>NZ_KB892000.1 GCF_000373625.1 Streptomyces sp. LaPpAH-108 | reverse complement strand
AGCGCCGATGGTACTGCAAGGGGGACCTTGTGGGAGAGTAGGACGCCGCCGAACAAATTTTAGGGAAACCCCCGCACCAGTTGGTGCGGGGGTTTTCTGCGTTCCAGACCCTTTTTCAGAACGGGTCCTTTCTCTCCGAAGAAGAAAGGGCGCGCACCCTCAGAGTCGGCCTGCCGCTTTCAGAGCGAGATACGCGTCCGCGACCGCGGGGGCCAGCTGGTCCGGCGTCGCGTCCACCACCGTCACACCGTGGCGCCGCAGTTGATCCGCCGTCCGCTCGCGCTCACGTTGAGCCTGGGCCGCCGCCGCTGCCTCGTAGACCGCCTCGATGTCACCCCGTCCTCGTGCCATCGCCGCGATGTGTGGGTCGGCCACGGAGGCCACGACGACGGTGTGACGGCTGGTCAGCTGAGGTAGCACCGGCAGCAGGCCCTCCTCCACCGGCGCCGCGTCGAGCGTGGTGAAGAGGACCAGGAGGGAACGGCGGGAGGCGGTCCGCAGGATCGTGGCGGTCAGGCCCCGGGCGTCGGTCTCGACGAGTTCCGGTTCCAGCGAGGCCAATGCATTGACCAGCGAAGGGAGTACGTCTCCCGCTGACTTCGCCTGGACGAGGGCGCGTACCCGGCGGTCGTAGGCCAGCAGGTCCACGCGGTCGCCCGCGCGGGAGGCCAGGGCGCCCAGGAGGAGCGCGGCGTCCAGGGAGGCATCGAGGCGTGGGGCGTCGCCCACGCGGCCGGCCGAGGTGCGTCCGGTGTCCATGACGAGCAGGATCCGGCGGTCGCGCTCGGGGCGCCAGGTGCGGACGGCCACGGAGGACTGGCGCGCGGTGGCCCGCCAGTCGATGGAGCGGGTGTCGTCGCCGGGGACGTACTCGCGGAGGCTGTCGAATTCGGTGCCCTCACCGCGTGTCAGGACGCTTGTACGACCGTCTAGTTCACGCAATCGAGCGAGTTTCGACGGGAGGTGCTTTCGGCTGGTGAACGGGGGCAGAACCCGTAGTGACCAGGGGATTCGATGGGTGCCCTGGCGGGAGAAGAGTCCGAGGGGGCCGTAGGAACGGATCGTCACCCGGTCGGCCTGGCGGTCGCCGCGGCGGGTGGGGCGCAGTCGGGTCGTGACGCGGCGGCGCTCGCCGGGCGGGATGGTCAGCCGGTGCCGGGAGCCGTCCAGTTCGGTGCCTGGGTGCCAACTGCTGGGCGGCCAGGCGTCCCGCAGGCGAGCGCGCAGCAGACGGCGGGACGGGTTGGTGACGGTGAGCGTGACATTGGCGGTGTCGCCGAGACGGACGGAGGTGTCGCCGGAGCGAGAGAGGACAAGGCGCCGCACGGGTGCGGCGAGAGCGAAGTCGCAGGCACAGGCCAGGGCCAGGGAGCCGTTGACCGCGAGGAGCCCGGTCCAGCTGGGGTCCAGGACGCCGACGGGCACGGAGCCCAGGGCCGCGAGGAGGGCAGCGCGTCCGGTGAGCGGCATCAGCGGGGCACCGGGACGTGGGCGAGGACGGAGTTGATGACGGAGTCGGCGGTCACGCCCTCCATCTCGGCCTCGGGCCGCAGTTGGATGCGATGGCGCAGGGCGGGCAGGGCGAGAGCCTTCACATCGTCGGGGATGACGTAGTCACGGCCCGTCAGCCAGGCCCAGGCGCGGGCCGCCGCGAGCAGGGCCGTCGCCCCGCGTGGGGAGACGCCCAGAGTGAGGGAGGGAGATTCGCGGGTGGCGCGGCAGATGTCCACCACATAGGCGGTGATCTCGGGGGAGACGGTGGTCTTGGCGACGGCGGCGCGGGCCGCTTCGAGGTCGGCGGGACCGGCGACGGGACGTACTCCGGCGGCGTGCAGGTCGCGGGGGTTGAAGCCCGAGGCGTGGCGGGTGAGGACGTCGATCTCGTCCTGCCGCGAGGGCAGAGGGATCGTCAGCTTCAGCAGGAAGCGGTCCAGTTGGGCCTCGGGGAGCGGGTAGGTGCCTTCGTACTCCACGGGGTTCTGGGTGGCCGCGACGAGGAACGGCTCGGGCAGCGGGCGGGGCGTGCCGTCGACCGTGACCTGGCGTTCCTCCATGGCTTCCAGGAGGGAGGACTGGGTCTTGGGCGGGGTGCGGTTGATCTCGTCCGCGAGAAGGAGGTTGGTGAAGACGGGACCAGGCTGGAAGGAGAAGGCAGCGGTGCGGGCGTCGTAGACCAGGGAGCCGGTGACGTCGCTCGGCATCAGGTCGGGGGTGAACTGGACGCGCTTCGTGTCGAGTTCGAGGGCCGAGGCGAGCGCGCGCACGAGCAGGGTCTTGGCGACTCCGGGCACGCCTTCGAGGAGGACGTGTCCACGGCAGAGGAGGGCGACGACCAGCCCGGTGACGGCGGGGTCCTGGCCGACCACGGCTTTGGCGATCTCGGCGCGCAGGGCTTCCAGGGAGGCTCGGGCGGCGTCCGCGTCCCCGGTGTTTCCGGGGTTGTCGGTGGTCGGGTCCGTCATGGACGGCGTACCTCTCTTTCGAGGGCGTCGAGTCGGTCGGTGAGGGCGACGAGGGCCGCGTCGTCGGTGGGCGGCGGTCCGAAGAGGAGGGAGTGCGCGGCGGGTTGGCCGTCGCCGTCCGTCAGGTGGGCGGAGAGGGCCGGGAGCAGGACCTCGGGCGTGTGAGCCTGGGTGGCCGGGACGCCGACGAGCGGGGCCAGTCGGGTGCGGGTGGCGGCGCGCAGGGCGTCGGCAGCGCGGTCGCGGGCGTCGGCCTTGCGGTAGAGGCGGGCGCGTCCCTCGGTGGTCTCGGAGGCGCGGATCGCGACGGGGATGTTCTCCGGGACGAGCGGGCCGAAGCGGCGTCCCCGCCAGAGTGCGGCGAGGAGTGCGGCGACGAACAGTTGCAGGGTGCCCCACAGCCAGCCCGAGGGGAGCAGGTCGAAGAGGCTCTTGCGGTCCTGGGAGTCGGTGATCGAGGAGTCGTCGAGCGAGGGGAGGTACCAGACCAGATGGGGCCGGGAGCCGAGGAGTTGCAGGGCGAGCGAGGCGTTGCCCTGCTGGTCGAGACGCTTGTTCAGGAGGATGTCGGGCGAGCCGAGGACGACGGTGTCGCCGTTGCCGGAGCCGGTCGGCAGGCGGAGCAGGGTGGAGAGGCGTTCGCTGGGGTAGCAGGTGTCCGCGCCGGGGACGGAGGTGGTGTAGCGGATGCCGCCGGTGTCGGCGCTGCCCGCGCGCCGTGCCTCGGGGAGGGCGCAGCCGGGGGCCAGGGTGGAGTGGTGGCTGGTGGCGGGGTCCGCGCTGACGCCGGGGGCGAGCCGGTCCAGGGACCAGGGGCCGGGGGCGACGAGAACCGTGCGGCCGCCGGAGGACTGGGTGGCCGAGTAGAGGAGGCCCTGCTGGCGGAGGCTCAGCAGGTCGGGTGCGGCGACCAGAAGGGTGGTGCGGGGGCCGGCCGCGGCGCGGGCGGCGCCGGGTGTGGTGACCACGCGCGCGGAGACCCCGTGGTCGGCGAGGAGTTCGGCGACGGCGCGGCTGCCGTAGGGGTCGGCGGAGCGCGGGTCCAGTTCGCCGTGGACCGAGTGGGAGCGGATGGCGGCCATGGCGACCGCGGCGGCCAGGATCAGCAGCAGGGCGATCAGGAGGCCCCGCGTGCGGGTCCACAGCTGGCGGGCGGTGAGGGAGGTCGACGTGGGCGACGGCACGGCCTCGGCGGTCATCCGGCGTCCCCCTGGTGGGCGGCGTGGTCCGCGAGGACGGGGCGGGCGCGCTCGACGTCGAGATCGAGTGCGCGCAGGCGCCGGTACGTCTCCTCGGTCGCGCTGCGGCCGCCGTATGTGACGTCGTCGAAGTCCCGGGCCGCCGAGCGCAGTCGGTCGGCGTGGTCGGGCAGGGCGCGTCCGGCTTCCGCCGCCGCCTCGTCGGCGGTGCGGCCGGGGCGGGCGTCGAGCAGGGCCCGTTCCTCCAGGGCGCGGACGACGGCTCGTACGCGCTCCTGGACGGCCTGGTTCCAGTGGCCCTGGGCGGCGTGCGCCTCGGCGGTCGCGCGGTGGTCGGCGGCGGTGCGGGGGCGTTCGCCGAAGAGGGGTGCGGCGGAGGCGGGGGTGCGGTGGGGGGTGCCCAGCCGCCACCACAGGGCGGCCAGTACGGCGACGACGCACAGCACCACGACGATCAGCCCCAGCGTGCCGCCCGGGGTCGCGGTGGCGGCGCGGCCGAACAGCCGGTCCAGCCAGTCCCAGAAGGCGTCCAGGGCACGCTGGAAGAGGCTGGGGTCGTTCTCGTGGTACATCGGCTTGGACAGTTCGCGCCGGGCCGCCTCGCGCGCGGGATCGCGCGGGACGGTGACCGGTGGTTCGTCGCCGGAGCGGCCGAGTGCCAGGAGCGGGTGGGCCGCGTGCAGCAGGAAGCGGGCGGCCGATGCGGTGGCGGTGTGCAGAGCGGGCACCGCCGTGAGAACTCCCCCCGTCAGGTTCACCGCATCAGCCTCCGGGTACGGGCGCCGGGCCCGTGCCGTGGTCCTGGACTCCGGCGGCGCGGGCCAGTTCGAGGTCGAGGGCCTCGCGTCGGATGCGCTGGTCGATGTAGAGCAGGACGGTGATGCCCGCGTTCAGCGGGATCGTGATCGTGGAGGCGATCACCGAGCCGATGCCGGAGATGATCAGGAACGACCAGCTCAGGTGCGGGTCGCCGGTGGCGAGCGGGTCCAGCATGCTGCCGCTGTCCAGGGCGAACGCGAGGACGACGAAGGGGATCGCCAGGATCGAGGAGACGATGTTGGTGATGATCCAGGCGAGCAGCTGGATGCCGAAGATGCGCCACCAGGAGCCGTTCACCAGCTTCGTGGAGCGGCCCATCGACTTCAGGACGCCCTGGCGCTCCAGCATGAGCGCGGAGGGGGCCAGCGAGTAGCGCACCATCAGCCACACGACGACCAGGAAGGCGCCGAGGATGCCCAGGAAGAGCGTGATCGCCATGGCGGCGTCCGAGCCGCCGGTCTCGCCGATCAGGATGCCGGGGGCGATGCCCACCGCGAAGACACCGACGCAGAGGGCGGTCAGCAGCAGGAGCAGTCCGAGCAGCCGGAGCAGCCGGGGCCGGGCCTGGCTCCAGGCCTCGCCGATCCTGACGGGCCGGCCGAGGACGGCTTGGCTGGTCACGGTCGTCAGCATGCCGGTCGCGAAGATCGAACTGAGCAGGAGTACGGCGGCCACGACCAGGCTGCCGAGTACGTCGCGGCCGAGCGTACGGCCCAGTTCGCTCGCGGTGAGGGTCGGGTCGGCGAAGGAGGCGGTGTCGTCGAGGACGAAGCCCCGCAGGAGGAGCACGGCCACCTGGGAGACGACGGCGACCGTCAGCGAGATGCCGAGGACCGTGCGCCAGTAGGTGCGCATGGTGGAGACGGCGCCGTCGAGTATCTCGCCGATGCCCAGCGGGCGCAGCGGGATGATGCCGGGCTTGGCCACGGGCGGCGGGCCTCCCCAGCCGCCTCCCCAGCCACCGGGGGAGCCGTAGCCGCCGCCGTAGCCTCCGTAACCGCCGGGACGCGGAGCGCCCCAGCCCGGTCCGGGCGGAGGAGGCGGCGGGGTGTGACCCGGCGCCTGCGGGCCGGCCGGAGCGGACCACTGGGCGGGCGGCGGCTGTCCCTCGGCCCACTTCGCGCCCGTACCCGGCGAAGACGCGTCGGGCGCCTGCGCCCCGGGCTCGGTGGGCTCGGCGGGGCCGGTCGCGCCCGGCTCCCGCCCGTCGGGCGAAGGGGATGATCCGGGCGAGGCCCAGCCCGGAGTGTCACTCATCGAAGCTCCTTAACGGTGCCCGCGTGATCGCGGCGGCAGGTTGGCAGCCATCGTGCCATGGGGCGGTCGCCGTGTGACCGGCCGAGGTGGAGCCGTACTCCGTCAATTGTCCGCCGGATACGGGGCAGACTCATCGCATGGCTGATCAGCACGCGCGACCGGGCGAGGACAAGCGGCCGACCGAGATACCCGTGATCCGTTGGGAAGAACCACCCGAAGGACCCGTACTGATCCTTCTCGACCAGACCAGGCTGCCCACCGAAGAGGTGGAGCTGGTGTGCACCGACGCGTCCACGCTGGTGGAGGCGATCGGTTCGCTGGCCGTGCGCGGGGCGCCCGTGCTCGGCATCGCGGGGGCGTACGGCGTCGCGCTCGCCGCGGCGCGCGGCTTCGACGTGGACGAGGCCGCGCAGGCGCTGGTGGACGCCCGGCCGACGGCGGTGAACCTGTCCGTCGGCGTGGAGCGGGCCCTGAGCGCGTACCGGGCGGCGCTCGCCGTCAGTGGTGATCCGACCGTGGCGACGACGGCGGCGCTGGACGCGGCGAAGGCGCTGCACCTGGAGGACGCGCGGGCGAGTGCGCGGATGGCCGCGCACGGGCTGGCGCTGCTGGACGAGCTGCTGCCGGGCGGCGGGCATCGCGTCCTGACCCACTGCAACTCCGGCGCGCTGGTGTCGGGAGGGGAGGGCACGGCGTTCGCGGTGGCGCTGGCCGCGCACCGGGAGGGCAGGCTGCGGCGGCTGTGGGTGGACGAGACGCGCCCGCTGCTCCAGGGCGCCCGGCTGACGGCGTACGAGGCGGCGCGCAGCGGGATGGCGTACACGCTGCTCACGGACAACGCGGCCGGTTCGCTGTTCGCGGCGGGTGAGGTGGACGCGGTGCTGATCGGCGCGGACCGGATCGCGGCGGACGGTTCGGTGGCCAACAAGGTCGGCAGCTACCCGCTCGCGGTGCTGGCCCGCTACCACCACGTGCCGTTCATCGTCGTGGCCCCGCTGACCACGGTCGACCCCGCGACCCCGGACGGTGCCTCCATCGAGGTCGAGCAGCGCCCGGGGTACGAGGTGACCGAGTTCAGCGTGCCGCAGGTGCCGGTGGCGGGACCGGGCGGCGGCGTCCCCGTGGCCCCGCTGGGCACACAGGCGTACAACCCGGCCTTCGACGTCACACCGCCGGAACTTGTGACGGCGATCGTCACCGAGGAGGGCACCGTTTCTCCTGTGACGGCGGAGTCACTGGCCAGGCTGTACACACGGTCGGGAGGGGAAGCGGCCGGCTGAGCCAGCCCCCGCGTCACGCATCGTGGGACGGAGCAGACAGAGATGCCTCGGTGAGCCGCATTGCGACAGATCTTCGTGGATCGCGGCGCGGCCGTTGGGCTGCCCGACCACGTAGGCCAGACCGGGAGCGTCAAGGAGTTCTTGGGCGGGAGCGGCGAGGCCTTCGTGCGCGCTGCTCCCGCCCTGACAGGTTTGACGACCGCTGTGCCTAAAGACGAGCCTCAGCGGGGGTGCAAGGGGCCGGTGCCCGCTCCCGTACTTTTTATGGCAGCGGCTATCTCCGTCAGGTCCTGCAGTGTCAGGTCCAGATGCAGGGCGGAGAGCCAGCCGTCCACTTGCTCGGGACGCCGACCTCCCACGATCGCCCCCGTTACACCGGGCCAGCTCAGCGTCCACGCGATGGCCACGGACGGCACGCCGACGTGATGCCGTCGCGCTATGGGGCGCAACGAGTCGGCGAGGGCGAGATTGCGCTGCAGTTTCGGGGCCTGAAAATCAGCGACGGCCGATCGCCAGTCGTCGTTGCCTAGTGTCTCGGCACGGGCGCGGGTGAAACTTCCGGTCAGGAGACCGGCCTGCATGGGACTGTAGGCGAGCACACCCGTGCCGTGGTCCGCACACCACGGAATGTCGGCGTGTGCCGCGTCGCGCCTGATTGCGGAGAACGGCGGTTGCAGTGAGTCCACATGCCCGATCGACTCGGCCTCGGCGAGCTGGGTGGCACGATGGTTCGACAGGCCGACCGCATTGACCTTGCCCGTGCGCTTCAATTCGAGCAGTGCTTCCCAATAAGCGGCCAGCGGTGTTCCGTCCTCCGGAGGGCAATGCATCTGATAGAGATCGATTCGCTCCACACCCAGTCGGCGCAGGGAGTCATCAACCTCGCGCCGGATGTTCGATGGCGTTCCGACCTTTCGCAAATCCGCGGATGTCCCCGTCTCGTCCCAGATGTGTCCACACTTGGTGAACACATAGGGGCGATCGCTTTCTGGGAGGGCTGCCAGCGCCTTGGCCACCAGCCTCTCCGAGCGGCCCCGGCCGTATACCGCTGCTGTATCGATCCAGTTGATACCGTTGTCGACAGCGTGATGAATGGTGTCGACGACCTGCTTGTCATCGCATGCGTCCCACCCCGCACCTCCGAGTCCGATGCGGGTGATCTTCATGTCACTTATTCCCAGCGACCGCATCGGCTGACTGGACATGGTTGTTCTCCTCGCTCCCAGTCTCGTTCACGATGCAGGCGTTACCACAGCCGGCAGCGTGGCCCGCATCCGAATGGTCGCCGCTGGCTTGTAGGTGACCGGACCAGTGAGCCGGATCGATATGCTGCCGTCGGCGAGTACGGCCACCAATTCCCGCAGCAGGACACGGGAGAGCATCGCGGCGGAACAGCTGTGCGGGCCGTGACCGAACGCGATGTGCTGGTTGGGCCAGCGCTCCGGCCTGAGCTGATCAGGGTCGTCGAACTTCGCCGGATCACGGTTCCCGGCGGAGACCAGTACCAGCACGTCCTCGCCACGGCGGATCTTCGCTCCTGACAGAACGGTGTCTGCCACACAGAGACGAGTCGTGCCCTGGGAGGGCGACTCGTGTCGGAGGAATTCGTGAACCGCCATGTCTAGCCGCTTCTCGTTCACCGTGCCTGCCAAGAGCCCGGGGTCACGTGCGAACCCGTGCACGATGGTGCCCAGTGACGCGGGCAGGGAAGTGAACGCGTTCGCGATCAATGTCCTTACCGAATTCAGGGTCATGGCGCCTTCCAGGCCCTCGACGGCCGCCCTGTCCACGAGGGTTCGCAGCGGCTGCTGAGGGGTCATCGAGGCGACCCATGCCTCGATGAGAGCGGCAAGTTTCCGGTGCGCGTCCCGTCCAGGCTGGAACGCCTCGGGCACGAGACCGGCGTCCATAGCGCGGTGGATGGCCCCGCCCATGGACCGGATCTCCGGCGTGTCGAGCGACGGAACCTCAAGAACCTCGGAAAGGAACCAGCAGGCAAGAGGTTCGGTGAAGTCAGATACCAGGTCGACCGGTGGGCCGGCCAGCGTGCGCAGCCTGTCAGAGATGGCCTGCCGTAACCTGTGGGAGAGGTCCGGTGCGATTACCTGGCGCAGTGTGGCCGCCAACTCCCGATAGATCACGGTACTGTCGGGCGGGTCAAGCGAATGCACGCTCAAAGCGTTCTCCGGCATGGACTCTCCGCCACGGCGCCAATCTGCCGCGAAGTTCTCATAGTCGCTGAGGACGCGCTTGCATCCATCGTAAGAGGTAACGACCCAGCACTTCATGATCTCGTTCCAACACGGGGCCCCCAGCTCCCTCATCGCCTTGTAAGTGGGGTACGGGTCATGAATGGTTTCGGGGGCCAGCGGGTCGTAGTGGACGAGGAGTTCTTTCACAGCCGCGTCTCCAATCAGCGAAAGGACAGCGGAAGCCGGTCTGGATAGCGAAGAGTGGCCCGAGGAAGCCTCTCGGGGGGTTCCGCGAGAGATAGACGCCCCCGGTTCTGTATCAAACTTTCCAAGAGCGCACGGATCATGATCCGTGCGAGAATGGCTCCCGAGCATCCGTGAATCCCCCAGCCAAGGGCCAGATGCCGATTTGGTTCTCTGGTCAGGACGAGTTCGTCCGGATTCTTGAACATCTCCGGGTCGCGATTCGCCGAACCCAGCAGGGCCGTGACCAGGTCGCCCCGCGTGATCGTGACATCGCCGATCTGTGTCTCATGCACGCAGGCTCTGGTCGTACCCTGGACCGGGCCGTCGAAGCGCATGAATTCGTCCACCCCGCTCCGTAGGGCATCGGACCCACGCAGCTCCTCGAACGCGTCGGGGTGGGTTGCCAAAGCCAGCACGGCGTTGGCCGCAGCGCCCACAGCTGTACTGAACCCGGCCAGGAAGAGTACCCGCGCGCTATTCCAGACGGCTTCCCGCGGTATTCCCGCGTTCTGCGCTCCGGTCAGTACTTCGCTGAGCAACCCCTGGTCGTCACAGGCATCGAACCAGTCGGCGATCCGGCGATTCAGCTCCGTCCGCGCCGCGAGTGCCGGTGCGAGCACCTCAGGAAGCAGTCCTGCGTCCATTCCCCGAGTCATCGCGTCCGCCAGAGCAGCGAAGCTGTGTACTGGCGGCTTTTCGATCCCTAGCAGTTCGCACACGCCGAGAAGTGCGGCAGGGCGGGCCACTTCGGCTGTGAAGTCAAAGCTGACGGAGCTTCTCGACCGACGACTGATGATCGAGTCGGCCAGGTCACGGACGTTGGAGCCGATCCGGTCGAGCTGCTGGTTGCGTATGGCCACTGTGAACAGTCGTCGAATGGGCGTGTGCTCCGGAGGATCCAGTTCCTGAAGGCTGGCAGCCGATCCTGATTCCTCATGCCCGGCCCTCGTCCAGTCGCTGGCGAAAGTCTCCGCATCGGTGAGGAGTGGCAGGCAATCGCGATATCGCGTTAACACCCAGGAATTCAAGCGCCTACTCCAAAATACTGGAGAAGACTCCCGCAGCTTCGAATATATCGGGTACGGATCGTTGATTGCGGCTGGGCTCAGTGGGTCATAATCCATCACGTACCCCGTTCGGAAGGGTCTGCTGTGGCCGCGACGTGACTGTCGGGGGTGCCAATGTGATCGGCACCCCCGACCGGAGGATCAGTATGCGTAACGCATGATGAGCTCCTTTCGTTTGGGTTCTTTCTCATCGCGCTTGTGAAACGTGCTTCAAGCGCTCGTTGATACTTGCAGCCCCCGATCAAGGAGCGGTCAAAGAGTAGCCAAATCAGCTGTCTTCACCCTGGTTGGACAGCTGTACATGCCATGAAACCCGCCGTTCCATCGAGCGTCGAGTCCGCGTCGAGCATGGCGCGATGTAATCGTTGAACCTTCAGCGAAGGGTCAATTCCGAGCTCCTCTACAAGAAACTCCCGCAGCCGTTGGTAGGCGTCCAGTGCTTCGGCGCACCGCCCGCATCGGTAAAGTGCGAGCATGTACTGGGCGTGGAATAGCTCGTTGGTCGGGTATTCCGATACCAGGACTGCGAGTTCCGCAGGCAGCTCGTGGTGGAGGCCGAGACGGAATTTGACCTCGACGCGTTGCTGCAGGACCGTAAGTCGACTCTCTTCCAGGTACGTCACGGCCGGTTCGAGGAGTGGACCTGCCTGTATGTCCGCCAGCGGTTGCCCTCGCCAAATATCTAATGACGCAGTCAGTAGCCGTTCGGCCAGCCTGTCGTCTCCCTGACTCAGTGCCCTGTTGCCTGCGGACGCGAGACGTTCAAATTCATGAACGTCCAGATCTCCGCGCTCCACATTGAACTGATAGCCGTCCTGCTTGGTTACCAGGATCCTTTCTGCCACTACTTTTGTTGACCATCCAAGAATGCGGGCCAGGAACTTGCGAAGCTGGACGATATAGGTTTGGAGTGCGGTCCGCATGCTCACCGGTGGCCGTTCGCCCCATAGTTCCCGGGACATCGCAGCAAGAGGAACCGTTCGGTTCGACTGCAGGGCGAGCAAGGCGATCATCTGGCGTGGTTTTGGTGCGGTGAGTCGAGCAGAGTGGCGGGAATCTGTGCCTGTTGTCAGCCGGAGTGACCCCAGCATGTCGATCCGGATGCGATCAGAACTCCGAACTTCTGTCACTCCTGCTACCTCGATCCAGTCACAGAATTTTGCGAAGCGAGATCCGAGTCATATCTTCCGGTTTCGCAAAATTACGGCGATATTGGGGTGGATTGGCGCGGTTTTACTATCGGTCATCCGTTACCTTGTGGCAAGGGTGCCTGTGGGGTGCGAGGTGTATGCAGTGGCAGAAGGGTGCATTCAGGCCATTGGTCTGATCCTCGTATCTCGCCGGGTCGGTGGTGGGTAAATATTCCACTGACGTGCAACGAGTGGAGGTGTCATCACTGCTTATGCGGTGGGTGAATCTGACCCTGGTGACGGAAGCTCTCGATCGCAAGGAAGGGGGACCGAATGGTGTCGAAGCAGGTAGCGGGCCGGTCCGTTGTTCTCCGGTGAAGGTTGGTGAGCGGGGTCGCCGAGATGACCGGATGGCATCACTGGAGTCCTCGGGGTGTCTTCGGGGTGACGCGCGATGCACGGTGTGCGCTCAACGAAGTTGCCCACGGCGGGTTTCGCGCAAGTGATTGCCGATTTCCAATCGCTTGGTCATGCTGGCCGCCATGCGTCGAGACTCTCTCTGGTGGCATCAGGAGTTCCGTCGGTTGTGGGCGGGGCAGACGGTTGGGCAGTTCGGGACGTATGTGGGGCAGACGGTGCTGCCGTTGCTGGCGGTGACGGTGTTGGGGGCGTCGGCGTGGGAGATGGGGGTGTTGACGGCGGCGGGGACGGCGGCGTTTTTGCTGGTCGGGTTGCCTGCCGGGGTGTTGGTGGACCGGGTGCGGCGGAAACCGGTGATGGTGGCGGCCGATCTCGGGCGGGCGGTGTTGCTGGTCAGTGTCCCGATCGCCGCCTGGGCTGAGGCGCTGACGTTTGTGCAGCTCATCGGGGTGGCTCTGCTCGTGAGTGTGGCTACGGTGCTGTTCGATGTGGCCTATCAGTCCTATCTGCCGTCCCTGGTCGGGCGCGGTCAGCTCATGGAGGGCAACACCCGGCTCCAGTCGAGTCTTTCCGCTGCCGAGGTCGTCGGCCCTGGTGTCGGGGGCGGGCTCGCGCAGTTGGTGGGGGCGGCGAGTGCCGCCCTCACGACGGCCATCAGCTATCTGCTCTCCGGCCTCCTGCTGCTCCGTATCCGGACTGCGGAACCCAGGCCTGTGGGGCGTGGTGGGGGTCGGGTGGGCGCACTGGTGAAAGAAGGGCTGAAGTTCGTACTCGGAGAGACGTCTTTGCGGGCCATCACTCTTTCCACCGCGCTCTCCAATCTGGCGGTCACGGTTCTGGTCTCGATGCAGATCCTCTTCCTCACCCGGGATCTCGGTCTGACGCCGGGTGCGGTCGGGATGGTTCTGGCGTTGAGCAGTGTGGGCGGGCTGGTGGGGGCGCTCAGTGCCGGTCGCTGCGCTAAGTGGATCGGTCCTGTCCGTGCCGTCTGGCTGATTCCGCTGGTTATTTCGCCCCTGGCGCTGGTCGTGCCCCTTGCCGAGCCAGGCTGGCTGACCGTCCTCTGTGTACTCGGTCTCGCGCTGAGGGCGTACGGCACCACGGTCTTCAACGTCGTCAACGTCAGCTATCGGCAGGCCATTTGCCCTGACCGGCTGCTGGGGCGGGTCAACGCCACCGTACGCTTCATCACGTGGGGTGCGATGCCCGTGGGCGGCCTGCTGGGCGGTGCCCTCGGGAGCTGGATCGGCGTCCGGACCACGCTGTGGGTCGCGTGTTCCGTGCTTGCCCTGACTCCCCTGCCACTCCTGCTGTCCCCGCTGCGCACCCTGCGGGAGTTTCCAATGGTTCAGGAGGGGGAAGCCCTTGCCCGTACCTGAGCCTCACAGGCTCGGGTAGACGGCGATGTACACCGCCGTCCGCTCGGTGTCCGGTGTGGGGGCGTCATGGTCGAACTCCTCGAAGAGTTCCTCCAGCCGCCGTTCGTACTCCGCTCGCCGCTCCGGGGTGAGGTCCAGTACGAAGCGGGCCTGGTGAACGTCCTTCATGTCGAGTTCGCCCGCCTCGGAGAGAAAGGCTGCCAACATCGCCTCGGCGATGGCGCCTTCGTTCTCGGGGCCGCGGGCCCAGGGCAGACCCTTGGAGCGATAGGGAATCTCCTTGGCGCCCCGGTTCCCCCGGCGCGGGGCCTGTGGCTCCAGGAAGCCCGCGTCCACCAGTTTGCGTACGTGGTGAAGCGTGGTCGCCGGATCCCTGTCCAGCCGCTCGGCCAGCTCCTTGTTCGTCATAGCCTGCGTGCGCGTGAGCCGGATGATGCGCAACCGCACCCCCGACGCGAGGGCGCTCGCCCGCACCTCGGCGGCGTCCCGACGCTGATTAGCCATGTCCCGAGCGTAAAGGTTGTGCTGTCACCCCGGGGTAGGCGTGCGACGACGGCCGCGGCACGTTGCTGGCCTTCGAGGATCGACCGAGTACACCACCGTCTACAGACTGGCCTTACTGGCGTAGACCCCACATATGCCTTCTGGTCACACGGGTGCGGGCTGCTTGCGTCGGTGTTGGACATCGATGTATTGCGCGGTCAGTCGAGAGGTAACCACGGTCGTGATCGGCTGGAGTGAAGGGCAGAGCTTGTGCACATGGGGCACGTGCCTGATGTGGCCGCTCATCCCGAGAGCGGCGCGCTACACCTGGACGCCAGGGACCACGCCCGCTCCACGGTGGGTGGGCCGACGGCAGACGGGATGGGATTGGGTGAGTGGTAGGTGCTGATGCGAGCCTCAGCTGTCGCGAGGCGCGTGACGATCTCCTACGAAAGACGTGGTCATTTCATGCCGCATGGCCTGCACTAGGCGTCCTCGTTGTGCAGCCAGCTCGGACAACTTGTTATCCCCGGTTAAGGCTGATCGGGCAGCGTCGTACATGCGAGTCCGAAGGTCGCCCAGTGCGGACAACACTGGGGTGCCAGCGAGCATGGTCATTTCGACGTCGCACTTGGAGAAGAGGCGAGAAGCATCCAAGTGTGCTGCCGCGATGGGTGACGCAAGGCGGACATCCTCTGAAGTCTGGATGTCAGGGTGGTTCGGCATTCCGCCTTGGCCGCAGAGGTCCCGGAGGATGCGCTCCCAGTCGTCGATCACTGCGAGAAAGCGTATGTAGAGCTGCCGCCGTTCTTGCCACAGCATGGCCTCTCGCTGGTCAAATGTGGCAGAGGTCGACTGGATGAGCGCCAGCGTCTCCTGGCGAGCCAGGTCCGATGTTTGCCATCGACGTTGCTCTTGGGATTGGAGACGTTGCAGCGCGTAGCCAACGAGGCTTCCCAATAGCGTGCCTGCGACGGCGATCAGGGCGATTGCGTAAGGTTTCACGGTCTCCCGAGCGCTCTGTGAGTGGTTGATGCAGCATCCCGAGGCGCAGCCGCCTCATCATGCAGGCAGGGTGCACAGGCGGTTAGTTGCTACCCGACCGCCTGACATCCTTGGCTGACATCAACGTCGGCGGACAGGGGCAGACAGTGACCCCTCGGTACGACTATCGTCACAGGCCAGTGAGCTGCCTCACCTGCGCCTCTGTCGTCGTTACGAGAATGGGATGATGTCGTTTATGAAGGGACGAGTCCTTGTCGTCGACGACGACACCGCACTGGCCGAGATGCTCGGCATTGTGCTGCGTGGTGAAGGTTTTGAGCCGTCTTTCGTAGCCGACGGGGACAAGGCGCTGGCCGCTTTCCGGGAGTCGAAGCCGGATCTGGTGCTGCTGGATCTGATGCTTCCCGGGCGGGACGGCATCGAGGTGTGCCGGCTGATCCGGGCGGAGTCCGGGGTGCCCATCGTCATGCTCACGGCGAAGAGCGACACCGTCGATGTGGTCGTGGGCCTGGAGTCCGGTGC
This sequence comes from Streptomyces sp. LaPpAH-108, assembly GCF_000373625.1. Taxonomy (GTDB): domain Bacteria; phylum Actinomycetota; class Actinomycetes; order Streptomycetales; family Streptomycetaceae; genus Streptomyces. The sequence continues at coordinate 137,551 of NZ_KB892000.1, read as the reverse complement.
CGACGACTACATCGTCAAGCCGTTCAAGCCGAAGGAGCTGGTGGCCCGGATCCGGGCCAGGCTGCGGAGGTCGGAGGAGCCGGCGCCGGAGCAGCTCACCATCGGTGACCTGGTGATCGACGTGGCCGGGCACTCCGTGAAGCGCAACGGGCAGTCGATCGCGCTGACCCCGCTGGAGTTCGACCTGCTGGTCGCACTCGCGCGCAAGCCCTGGCAGGTGTTCACCCGTGAGGTGCTCCTGGAGCAGGTGTGGGGCTACCGGCACGCCGCCGACACCCGTCTGGTCAACGTCCATGTGCAGCGGCTGCGTTCCAAGGTCGAGAAGGACCCGGAGCGCCCCGAGATCGTGGTGACCGTACGCGGCGTCGGTTACAAGGCCGGACCGAGCTGACATGTCCGGGGACAGCGCCGCTTCGGCTCCCGGCCGGTCCGGCGCCCGTCCGGGGCGCCCGGCCGCCCGGAGCACCACCGCTTCGCGCCGTGCGCGCCTGTTGCGCGGCGGGCTCCAGCGCAGCCCGTTCGTGCGCCTCTTCCTGCGCTGGGTGCGCCGCCCGCTGCTGCCCGTCATGCGGCTGTGGCGGCGCAACATCCAGCTCCGGGTCGTCGCCACGACCCTGCTGATGTCGCTGGGCGTCGTCCTGCTGCTCGGCTTCGTCGTCATCGGGCAGGTGCGCAACGGCCTGCTGGACGCGAAGGTGAAGGCATCCCAGAGCCAGGCCACCGGCGGCTTCGCCGTGGCCCGGCAGCAGGCCGACGAGGCCGCCGCGGGCGCCACCGGCACCGGTACCGGCGGCGACATCGTCGGCACCGACGGACAGCCCTCGCAGAACGTCATCCAGTGGATGAGCGACCTCGTGGAGTCGCTGTCCAGCGGCGGCGCGGGCGCCTTCGACGTGGTGACCCTGCCCGTCGGCGACGACAGCGGCGGTGGCCGCAGCCCGCGCGGTTCGGGGTACGTCAGCCCGACCGACAGCGTGCCCGCGGCCCTGCGCGAGCGGGTCAACGGCAGTACGACCGCCGCGCAGAGCTACACCCGCATCGTCTACAGCAACGGCAAGGAGTCCCAGCCCGCGCTGGTCATCGGCAAGCAGGTCAACGACCCGAACAGCCACCCCTACGAGCTGTACTACCTCTTCCCGCTCACGCAGGAGGAGAAGTCCCTCAGCCTGGTCAAGGGCACCCTCGCGACCGCCGGGCTCTTCGTCGTCGTCCTGCTCGGAGCCATCGCCTGGCTCGTCGTACGGCAGGTCGTCACTCCTGTGCGGATGGCCGCCGGGGTCGCGGAGCGGCTGTCCGCCGGGCGGCTCCAGGAACGTATGAAGGTCACCGGCGAGGACGACATCGCGCGCCTCGGTGAAGCCTTCAACAAGATGGCGCAGAACCTTCAGCTCAAGATCCAGCAGCTGGAGGACCTTTCGCGGATGCAGCGGCGGTTCGTCTCCGACGTCTCGCACGAGCTGCGTACCCCGCTGACCACCGTGCGCATGGCCGCCGACGTCATCCATGAGGCGCGCGAGGACTTCGATCCGGTGACCGCGCGCTCCGCCGAGCTGCTCGCCGACCAGCTGGACCGTTTCGAGTCGCTGCTCGCGGACCTGCTGGAGATCAGCCGCTTCGACGCGGGCGCGGCGGCCCTGGAGGCCGAGCCGATCGATCTGCGCGAGGTCGTACGGCGGGTGGTCGGCGGCGCCGAGCCGCTGGCCGAGCGCAAGGGCACGCGGATACGCGTCGTCGGCGACCAGCAGCCTGTCGTGGCCGAGGCGGACGCCCGGCGCGTCGAGCGGGTGCTGCGCAACCTGGTCGTCAATGCCGTCGAGCACGGTGAGGGCAAGGACGTGGTGGTCAAGCTGGCCGCGGCGGGCGGCGCGGTCGCCGTCGCGGTGCGCGACTACGGCGTCGGGCTCAAGCCCGGCGAGGCCACCCGCGTCTTCAGCCGCTTCTGGCGTGCGGACCCGGCACGCGCGCGTACCACCGGTGGCACCGGCCTCGGCCTGTCCATCGCGCTGGAGGACGCCCGGCTGCACGGCGGCTGGCTCCAGGCGTGGGGCGAGCCCGGCGGCGGCTCGCAGTTCCGCCTGACGCTGCCCCGGACCGCCGACGAGCCGCTGCGGGGTTCACCGATCCCGCTCGAACCGAAGGACTCGCGCCGCAACCGGGAGACCGGTCGCGAGCGCGCGGCGCAGAAGCGGGCCACCGTGCCCGCGCAGGCGACCGAGGCACAGCGGGCCCCGCTGCCGCCGCGCCAGGCCGTCGCCACGGCCGACCCGACCGCGCTGCCCGGCAACGGCAACGGCGCCCGGGTGGTACCCCGGCCCGCGAACGGCGCCCGGCGCACCGACGACAGCGCTCCGGGCCCGGCGCCCGAGGCGGACGACGGCCGTCCGGGGGCGGTCGCACAGCAGGACCCGACGAGCCAGGGGAGGCAGTGAGTGCTCGCTGACCGCGAGGGGGGCGCCCGGCGCCGACCGGGACGCGCGGTGGCGTACGCCGTGTGCGGGGCCGTGCTGCTGTCCGGATGCGCCTCGATGCCCGACAGCGGTGATCTGCGCAACGTCGAGTCCACGCCCCGGCAGGACACCGGGGTGCGGGTCTTCGCGGTGCCGCCCGCCCAGGGTGCGACGTCCAACGAGATCATGCAGGGCTTCCTGGAGGCCCTGACCAGCGACGATCCGCAGTACGACACGGCCCGCAAGTATCTGACGACCGCTGCCGCGCGCGTCTGGCGGCCGGAGCGGGCGACCGTCCTCGCCGACGGCCCGAGCGTCATGCAGGCCGCGCCGGAGGGGTCCGGGCGCCGGCAGGACACCTACGTCCTGGAGGGCCGCAAGGTCGCCTCGGTCGACGGCGACCACGCGTACCAGCCCGCGGCGGGTGCCTACCGCACCAAGGTGCATCTGTCGAAGGACCCCAAGAGCGGCCAGTGGCGCATCGACGCGCCGCCCACGGGCGTGGTCATGGGCAAGTCCGACTTCCAGCGCAACTACACGTCGGTCGATAAGTACTACTTCGCGACCCACACCCGGGCCGGGTCGAACGGGCGGCCGGTCGCGGTCGCCGACCCGGTGTTCGTGCGCAGCAAGGTCGACCCGATGACCGAGATGGTGCGCTCGCTGCTGCAGGGCCCGACCGACTGGCTCGAGCCGGTGGTCAGGTCGAGCTTCCCGACCGGTACGGCGCTGCAGCGCGGGGTGTCGGGGCTGACGCCCGACGACCAGAACCGGCTGGTGGTGCCGCTGAACGCGAAGGCGACGCAGGTCGGCAGGGCCCGCTGCCGCGAGATGGCCACCCAGCTGCTGTTCACCCTGCGGAACCTGGCGCCGACGCTGGAGACGGTCGAGCTGGAGGGGCCCGGCGAGCGGCGGCTGTGCGATCTGGGGGAGGACCGGGTGGACTCCGTCGCCTGGCGTGCCTCGGCGCAGAGCCCGCAGTACCTCTACTTCCTCGACGGTAAGCACCGGCTGGTGCGGATGCCGACCGGGGCGGGCGGGACCAGTGCGACACCGGTGCCGGGCGTGCTCGGCGAGGGCACCAAGGAGCTGCACTCGGTGGCCGTCTCACGGGACGAGCACACGGTGGCCGGGGTCTCGGCCGACAGCCGGGCGCTCTACGTCACGCCGCTGGCCGCTGCGGGCACGCTCGGGGAACCCGTGGTCACCAGCCTGGGGGCCGCCGAGGGCGAGCGGCTGACCCAGCCGAGCTGGGACGCGCGCGGCGACCTGTGGGTGGCCGACCTGAACCCGGCCAAGCCGCAGCTCTACGTCGTGGAGCAGGGCGGCACCGGGAAGCCGGTGACCGTGAGCCTGCCCAAGGTGCGCGGCCGGATCACGGACGTGCGGGTGGCCGCCGACGGGGTGCGGGTCGCGCTGGTCGTGGCCTCGAAGGACGACAAACAGTCGCTGCTCATCGGCCGGATCGAGCGCGAGGACGACGCGGGCGACGCCCCGGCGGTCGTCCATCCGCGCCCGGCCGCACCCGACATGGAGCTGGTCACGGCGCTGGCCTGGGCCGGTGACAGCCGACTGGTCGTGGTCGGCCGCGAGCAGGGCGGTGTGCACCAGATGCGGTACGTCCAGGTCGACGGCTCCACGCTGGAGGGCCCGGCGCCCGCCGCGCTGTCCCGGGTGACGGCGATCGCCGCCGCCGAGGACGAACGGGTACCGCTGGTCGCCTCCTCGGAGGACGGGATCGTCCGGCTGCCGTCGGGGGCGCAGTGGCAGAAGGTGGACAAGGACGGGACGGCGCCGGTCTATCCGGGGTGAGGGTGGTTCGACGGGGGTGAGGCGGCCTGGATTCCCTTGGGGGTCCGGGCCGTTCTCCGTTGGGGAGTCCGGGCGTTGCCGGGGTTTCCCCTGCCCCCTTCCACTCGTGTGAGTGAGGGCCGTCGGACCGGTGCGTCCGTTGTCCACAGGGCCTTGTCCACAGGGGTGGCCGGGAGGCCGGAGCCTCGGCACAGTGGAGCCATGCGGGGATGGTGGCGGGACCTCACGGACCTGGTGCTTCCGGCCGATTGTGAGGGCTGCGAGGCGCCGCGCACGGTGCTGTGCCCACGGTGCCGAAGAGCGCTGGGCGGTGTGGCACCGCGCCGGGTGCGGCCCTCGCCCGAGCCGCCGGGGCTGCCGATGGTGCACGCGGTGGCGCCGTACGCCCGGGAGGTGCGGTCGCTTCTCCTCGCGCACAAGGAACGAGGCGCGCTGGCGCTCACGGGAGCCCTGGGTACGGCCCTGGCGGAGGCCGTGCGCGCGGGACTCGGGCCGCCGGGTTCCGGACAGGGGTGGCTCGGAGTGCCGCACCCCGGGCCACCGCACGGGGCGCGACGACCACCGCCGGGTCCGGTGATCCTCGTGCCGCTGCCCTCCACGCGGGCGGCCGTGCGGGCGCGGGGGCACGATCCGGTGCGGCGGATGGCCCTCGTCGCCGCCGGGCGGCTGCGGCGCGGGGGCACCCCGGCCCGGGTGGCGGCCGTGCTGCGGCAGCGGCGGCCGGTGCTCGACCAGGCGGGGCTGGACGCACGGGAGCGCCGGGCGAACCTGGCCGGTGCCCTGGCGGTGACGGCGGGTGGGGCGCGGCTGCTCGACGCGGGACGGGTCGTGCTCGTGGACGACCTGATGACGACGGGGGCGACCCTCGCGGAGGCGGCGCGGGCCCTGCGGGCGGCGTCCGGTTCGCATCGCGGGGAGAGAACGGCCGTGTACCCCGGCGGAACTCGGGAAGGAAGGTGGAAACGAGAGACAGGGGCACGATCGGAGAGCGGAAACCCGGTGCAGGGTGCACCGGAATTGACGGCACCGAAGGCCACCGGAGTGGCACTCCGGGCGGCGGTGATCGCCGCGCCTCCGGATTCTTTCGAAATAGCCAGGAACTGACCTCCTACCTGCGTCGTTGCAGGTAGCAAGAGCGGAAATTCACCTGAACGGAGGTACGCCGCAGTAGAGGGTGACGACATACGTCCGGGCGAGATATGTTCGGTTGTGAGGAAAGGCGCAGGCCAGACCTCGCATATCCGAATGCCGCGCAGCGTGATTTCCGCAATCACCCGCGCCGGCGGGATGGAGCTCTCGCCCACGGGGGAGGAGGAGGTGGACGTCACCGAGTCCGAAGGTTCCGGGGCCCACCGGGACCTGGTGCAAAAGGGAGATGCTCCGCCGCTGACGCGGGGCGATCCGGGAACGGAGTTCTGCGTGGACATCGTCGTCAAGGGCCGCAAGACCGAGGTGCCCGAGCGGTTCCGCAAGCACGTGGCCGAGAAGCTGAAGCTGGAGAAGATCCAGAAGCTCGACGGCAAGGTGATGAGCCTCGACGTCGAGGTGTCCAAGGAACCGAACCCCCGCCAGGCCGACCGCTGTGACCGAGTGGAGATCACGCTCCGCTCCCGCGGTCCGGTGATCAGGGCGGAAGCGTCCGCCAGCGACCCGTACGCGGCCCTCGACATGGCCGCGGAGAAGCTGGAGGCAAGGCTGCGCAAGCAGCACGACAAGCGAGTCGTGCGCCGGGGCGCACGACGCATCCCGGCGGCCGAGGTGCCCGACGTTGTCCCGGGCGTGGCGACGCTCTACCCGGACGGAGTTCCGGTTCCGCCCCCCGAGTCCGACGGCGGGGTGCCGACCAAGAAGATCGGCTCGCTGGAGGTCACGGGCGACGGCCCCCTCGTCGTCCGCGAGAAGACGCATGTCGCCTCTCCGATGACCCTTGACCAGGCTCTCTACGAGATGGAACTGGTCGGCCACGACTTCTATCTGTTCGTCGACTCCGAGACCAAGGAGCCGAGCGTCGTCTACCGGCGACACGCCTACGACTACGGCGTCATCCACCTCAGCACGGACCCGATGGTGGCCGAGGTGCAGCCGCCCGCGGCGGGTGGCACGCTGGGCGGCTGATCCGGCCCGGCGAAGCGGAACGGGTGCCCCTGGAGCGCGCGTGCGCCCCCAGGGGCACCGGTGTGCGACCACTTCACGCCCCGCACGGCACCGTGGCGGCGCCCGGGCATGAAATCATGACCGCACCGGCCCAACCAGTGGGCCGCTGCCTTGGGTTGGCGATGGCACAGGACCACAGGCCACGGCCTTCAGGGGGAGGAACGATGGCGGACACCTTCGGACCCATGCGTGACCCGGACGCCGATCACGGCGACCCCGGTCGGGAGCCGGAAGCCGGCGCCCCACGCGCGGAGCCGATCAGAGTGCTGGTCGTGGACGACCACGCCCTCTTCCGCCGGGGCCTGGAGATCGTGCTCGCCGCCGAGGAGGACATCCAGGTCGTCGGCGAGGCGGGCGACGGGGCCGAGGCGGTGGACAAGGCGGCCGACCTGCTGCCGGACATCGTGCTGATGGACGTGCGGATGCCCCGGCGCGGCGGGATCGAGGCCTGCACCTCCATCAAGGAGGTCGCCCCCAGCGCCAAGATCATCATGCTGACGATCAGTGACGAGGAGGCCGACCTCTACGACGCGATCAAGGCGGGCGCGACCGGCTACCTCCTCAAGGAGATCTCCACCGACGAGGTGGCCACGGCCATTCGCGCGGTGGCCGACGGGCAGTCGCAGATCAGCCCGTCCATGGCATCCAAGCTGCTCACCGAGTTCAAGTCGATGATCCAGCGCACCGACGAGCGCCGTCTGGTGCCAGCGCCCCGGCTGACCGACCGGGAACTGGAAGTCCTCAAGCTGGTCGCCACGGGGATGAACAACCGGGACATCGCCAAGGAGTTGTTCATCTCCGAGAACACCGTGAAGAACCACGTGCGCAACATCCTGGAGAAGCTTCAGCTGCACTCCAGGATGGAGGCCGTGGTCTACGCGATGCGGGAGAAGATCCTCGAGATCCGCTGACCCCGGACCGGCGACGCCCGCCCGGGCTCAGGCCAGCGCGCGGGCCAGTACGGCGGCCAGCGGCGCCCGCAGTTCGGGCTCCGTCACGCGCTCCACGCGCACATCCGTGCAGCCCACCCAGCTCGCCGCTTCGATCAGCGCGTCGGCGACCGCCACCACCGCCTTCGGGCCGTCCAGCGTGACCTGCCGGGCCACCAGCGTGCGCCCCTCGCGCGCCGGGTCCACCCGGCCGACCAGCCGCCCGCCGGAGAGCACCGGCATAGCGAAGTAGCCGTGCACCCGCTTCTGCTTGGGGACGTACGCCTCCAGGCGGTGGGTGAAGCCGAACAGGCGCTCCGTGCGGGCCCGTTCCCAGATCAGTGAGTCGAACGGGGAGAGCAGCGTCGTGCGGTGACGGCCGCGCGGCGCGGTGGCGAGGGCCGCCGGGTCCGCCCAGGCGGGCTTGGCCCAGCCCTCGACCTCGACCGGCACCAGACCCGAGTCGGCGATCACCGCCTCCACCTGCTCACCCTTGAGCCGGTGGTAGTCCGCGATGTCCGCGCGCGTGCCCACCCCCAGCGACTCACCGGCCAGCCGGACCAGACGGCGCAGGCACTCGGCGTCGTCCATGTCGTCGTGCAGCAGGGCGTCCGGGATGGCGCGCTCGGCGAGGTCGTACACCCGCTTCCAGCCGCGCCGCTCGACGCACACCACCTCGCCGTACATCAGGGCGCGTTCGACGGCGACCTTGGTGCCGGACCAGTCCCACCACTCGCTGGTGCGCTTGGCACCGCCCAACTCGGTGGCCGTGAGCGGGCCTTCGGACTGGAGCTGCTTGATCACCTGCTCGTAGGTGCCCTCGGGCAGCTGGTGGTTCCAGTGCGGGCGGGAGCGGTAGGCGCGGCGGCGGAAGGCGAAGTGCGGCCACTCCTCGACGGGCAGCACACAGGCGGCGTGCGACCAGTACTCGAAGGCGCGGGTGTCCTGCCAGTAGGCCGACTCCACGGCCTGGCGGCCGACGGCGCCGAGACGGGCGTAGGGCACCAGTTCATGGGAGCGGGCGAGCACCGAGATGGTGTCGAGCTGGACCGCACCCAGATGCCGCAGCACCCCGCGCACCCCCGCCCGCCGGTCGGGCGCTCCCAGCAGTCCCTGGGCCCGCAGGGCGATACGGCGGGCGTCGTCCGCGGTGAGGATGGTGGCGGGGCGCGGCAGGGTCGTCATGGTCGCCGACGATAGAGGGTGGCACTGACAGTGGCCGATCGGCCGGAGGTTCCCGCAGGTCAGGTGGTCACAGCGGGATCGGGCGCGGCCAGATACGGGGCGGCCGGGGTCAGGCCGAGGTCGGAGGGGAGCAGCGAGCCGACCCACGAGTCGCGTCGGACGCCCCGGTGTTCGACGGGCCGCGCGCAGCGTGCCCTCCATGGTGAAGCCGACGCGTTCGGCCACCGCGCGGGAGGGCCGGTTGCCGACCTCGGCGCGCCACTCCAGGCGGTCCACGGACAGCTCGGTGAAGGCCCAGCGGGCCGCCGCGAGCACGGCCTCCGTCATGTAACCCCGGCCGCGGTGCTCGCGGGTGGCCCAGAAGCCGACCTCGGCGGCGCCAAGGCCGCGCCGCATGACACCCAGCACGCCCGCCAGCGCGCCGTCGGGCAGGAACAGGCCGAAGTGGTACTCCGAGTCGTCCGCCCAGCCGCGGGCCACCACGCCGTCGATGAACGCGTCGGCGTGCTCGCGCAGGTAAGGAGAGGGAAAGGACGAGATCCAGCGCTGGGACGCGGGGTCCTGGGCGGCGGCGTACACCGCCTCGGCATCGGCCGGGCCGAGGGCGCGCATCCGGAGGCGGTCGGTGGTCAGGATGACGGGGTCCATCGCCCGATTCTGCGCGGCGTCGCACCCGTGCCGCCACGGCTTTTCGCGCTGCGTGAGCGCGGGGTCACGATTCGCGTAAATCCCCGATCAGGCGCGGCACTATCCTCCGCGCTCGTCCGTTGTCCACAGTGAGGCGCGCACCGGGTCGCCAGGCCCTCCCGGCGCGCCGGGGTCCTCGCATACGATGGCCGTTGCTCAGCAAGTCACATGGAAAACAGACCGTCCCAGGCCCGACCGGCAAGGAGACCACCCCCCGTGTCCGTCCTCTCGAAGATCATGCGTGCAGGCGAAGGCAAGATCCTGCGCAAGCTGCACCGCATCGCGGACCAGGTCAACTCCATCGAAGAGGACTTCGTGGACCTCTCCGACGCCGAGCTGCGGGCCCTCACCGACGAGTACAAGCAGCGGTACGCCGACGGTGAGAGCCTGGACGACCTGCTCCCCGAGGCGTTCGCCACCGTCCGCGAGGCCGCCAAGCGCGTCCTCGGCCAGCGGCACTACGACGTCCAGATGATGGGCGGCGCCGCGCTCCACCTCGGTTACGTGGCCGAGATGAAGACCGGTGAGGGCAAGACCCTCGTCGGCACCCTGCCCGCTTATCTGAACGCGCTCTCCGGAGACGGCGTCCACCTCATCACGGTCAATGACTATCTGGCCGAGCGCGACTCCGAGATGATGGGCCGCGTCCACCGCTTCCTGGGTCTGGAGGTCGGCTGCATCCTCGCCAACATGACCCCGGCCCAGCGCCGCGAGCAGTACGCGTGCGACATCACCTACGGCACGAACAACGAGTTCGGCTTCGACTACCTGCGCGACAACATGGCGTGGGCGCAGGACGAGCTGGTGCAGCGCGGCCACAACTTCGCCATCGTCGACGAGGTGGACTCCATCCTCATCGACGAGGCGCGTACGCCGCTGATCATCTCCGGCCCGGCCGACCAGGCCACCAAGTGGTACGGCGACTTCGCGAAGCTGGTCACCCGCCTCAAGCGCGGCGAGCCCGGCAACCCGCTCAAGGGCGTCGAGGAGACCGGCGACTACGACGTCGACGAGAAGAAGCGCACCGTCGCCATCCACGAGTCCGGCGTCTCCAAGGTGGAGGACTGGCTGGGCATCGACAACCTCTACGAGTCGGTGAACACGCCTCTCGTCGGCTACTTGAACAACGCCATCAAGGCCAAGGAACTGTTCAAGAAGGACAAGGACTACGTCGTCATCGACGGCGAGGTCATGATCGTCGACGAGCACACCGGCCGTATCCTCGCCGGCCGCCGCTACAACGAGGGCATGCACCAGGCGATCGAGGCGAAGGAAGGGGTGGACATCAAGGACGAGAACCAGACCCTCGCCACGATCACCCTGCAGAACTTCTTCCGCCTCTACAACAAGCTCTCCGGCATGACCGGTACGGCGATGACCGAGGCCGCCGAGTTCCACCAGATCTACAAGCTCGGCGTGGTCCCCATCCCGACCAACCGCGCGCTCGTCCGCAAGGACCAGTCCGACCTGATCTACCGCACCGAGGTGGCCAAGTTCGAGGCGGTCGTCGACGACATCGCCGAGAAGCACGAGAAGGGCCAGCCGATCCTCGTCGGCACCACCTCCGTCGAGAAGTCGGAGTACCTCTCCCAGCAGCTCAGCAAGCGCGGCATCCAGCACGAGGTGCTGAACGCCAAGCACCATGAGCGTGAGGCGTCGATCGTCGCCCAGGCGGGCCGCAAGGGCGCCGTCACGGTCGCCACGAACATGGCAGGCCGTGGTACGGACATCAAGCTCGGCGGCAACCCCGAGGACCTGGCCGAGGCGGAGCTGCGCCAGATCGGTCTGGACCCCGAGGAGCACATCGAGGAGTGGGCGGCAGCGCTGCCCGCCGCGCTGGCCCGCGCCGAGCAGGCGGTCAAGGCCGAGAAGGAGGAGGTCGAGCGCAGCGGCGGCCTCTATGTGCTCGGCACCGAGCGGCACGAGTCGCGCCGTATCGACAACCAGCTGCGCGGTCGTTCCGGCCGTCAGGGCGACCCGGGCGAGTCCCGGTTCTACCTCTCCCTCGGTGACGACCTGATGCGCCTGTTCAAGGCCGCCATGGTCGAGCGCGTCATGGCGATGGCGAACGTCCCGGACGACGTGCCGATCGAGAACAAGATGGTGACCCGCGCGATCGCGTCCGCGCAGTCGCAGGTCGAGCAGCAGAACTTCGAGACCCGTAAGAACGTCCTGAAGTACGACGAGGTGCTGAACCGGCAGCGCGAGGTCATCTACGGCGAGCGCCGCCGCGTCCTGGAGGGCGAGGACCTGCAGGAGCAGGTGCAGCACTTCATGGACGACACGATCGACGCGTACGTCGCCGCCGAGACCGCCGACGGCTTCCCCGAGGACTGGGACCTGGACCGGCTGTGGGGCGCCTTCCGGCAGCTCTACCCGGTGAAGGTCACCATCGAGGAGCTGGAGGAGGCCGCGGGCGACCGGGCCGGTCTGACCGCCGAGTTCATCTCCGAGTCCATCAAGGACGACATCCACGCGCAGTACGCGGCGCGCGAGGAGCAGCTCGGCTCCGAGATCATGCGTGAGCTGGAGCGGCGGGTCGTGCTTTCGGTCCTGGACCGCAAGTGGCGCGAGCACCTCTACGAGATGGACTACCTCCAGGAGGGCATCGGCCTGCGTGCGATGGCGCAGAAGGACCCGCTGGTGGAGTACCAGCGCGAGGGCTTCGACATGTTCACCGCCATGATGGAGGGCATCAAGGAGGAGTCCGTCGGCTACCTGTTCAACCTGGAGGTCCAGGTCGAGCAGCAGGTCGAGGAGGTCGAGGTCCAGGCCGCCGAGCCGGTCGCCGGGGGCGTGCAGGACATCGTGCCCGCGCAGGTTCCCGCGGGTGCCCGTCCGGAGATCCGGGCCAAGGGGCTGGACGTGCCGCAGCGGCGCGAACTGCACTTCTCCGCGCCCACCGTGGACGGTGAGGGCGGCGTGGTCGAGCGCGACCTGGAGGACGACGAGCCGGTGCGCTCCGAGGCCGACGGCCTCACGCGCGCGGAGCGGCGCAAGCAGGCGAAGGCGCGGGGGCGTCGCAAGAAGTGACGGGCGCCGTGCGGCGGGCTTGCCCGTGGTGGGTCTGAGTGGCTGACTCTGGGCCGGGTCTCTCTTCGTGAGGGGTCCGGCCCTTTGTCGTTGCCGGGGTTCAACCGGTCGCCTCGCGGGTGGGGCGGGGGCCTGCCAGTTCCACGGCCGTGCACCGCCAGCGCAGGTCCCGTCCCCGCTCCAGCCGGAAGGCGAGCGCCCGCAGCCGGTCCCCGGCCGCGATCCGGGCGAACACCTCCAGCGCGCCCTCCCGGGGCACGAAGTAACCGAGGTCGCTGACGACGGGGCGGATTCCCGGGGCCCGCAGGGGGTTCCGCTCCGCGAGCCGCGCGAGATCGTCGTACGCCTGCCCGGCGGTGTGCCGCAGCATCCAGTGCACGGGGCGCTGACCGCTGAGGACGGCGACGAGCCGGTCGGCGAAGAGGTCGGTGGGGCGGGGTTGGGGGCGGGGGGTGGTGTCTTGTTGGTCGGCGGGGGTGGTGGCGTACGGCCGGGGGGTGGGTGTCGTGGGCGGGGGCGGGGTGCCTGGCCGCTGTGACGGGGTGTGAGCCGTCCTAGGCGGGTGGGCTGGGGTGCGGGGAGCTGGTGTGCCTCGGCGGCCTGTCGGGTGCGGCTCAGCGGTCCTGGTGGGTGCCGTGGCATGGGGCCCGGTTGGCCTGCCAGGGGCGGCAGGTCGCACGTCCGGTGCCGGGTCGGGTGGCGAGGTCCGGGCGTGCGTCGCCGTGTCTGGTGCCAAGGCGCCTGGGTGGGGCGTAGAGGTCTCGGCGTGCGCCGTCGTGCTCGGTGTGGGTGTGTCCGCACGTGTTGCCGTGTCGGGCGACTGGGCGTCCGGGCAGGTCGCCGCGCTGGCGGGGGAGGTTTCGGTCTGTGCCGCTGTGCTCGGCATGGGCGTGCCCGTACGTGTTGCCGTGCCGGGTGCCTGGGGGTCCGGATGGGTCGCCGCGCTGGGTGGCGAGGTTTCCGTGTGAGTCGTTGTGACGGGTTCGGTGGCGTCCTGGTGGGGCGTTGTGTTCTGGGGCGTGTGCGGGGCGGGCAGGGGCTTCGGGGTGGCTGCCGTGCTCGCGTCGGCCCTCGTCGCTTCCGGGCGGGGGCGGAGTGGGGTGGTGCCGGGGCGGCGGGGGTCCTGGCGGTTCGGGGGGCGGTGGCGGGGGTGGGGTTTGCGGCTCATGACCTTGTTCATGGGGCCCCGTTCGGAGTGGGTGGGTACCGGGCGGTAACCGGTGGTGGGGATCTTGTACGGGGGTGGGCGTGGGCTCGGCAAGGACGGTGGGGGCCGTGGCGGAGGGGCCGGAATGTTCACTTATCTGGGTGACCAGAGCGGCGGGAAGCCCGGGAAATGAGGGTGGGGGCGGGTGAAAGCGCGGCGTGGGGTGGACGGCTCTGGGGGTGCGGGTGGGCGCCCGAAAGGGGACGGGCGCACGTATTCTGGAGGCCCTTCGGGGGTGGCCGCAGGGGCCTTCCCGCGAGGCTCAGCGGAGCCTCTGACCAGGAAAAGAGCGGCTGGAATGCGCGTCTACGTACCCCTGACCCTCCCCGGGCTCGCCGAGGCGTACCGCACGGGGGTGCTGGGCACCGGCTCCTTCGTCGCCTACGCCGTCACGCCCGAGCTGCGCCAGTGGTGCGGCTCCGAGGACCTGGAGGAGCTGGAGTACGCGGCGCTCGGCCACGCCGCGCTCGCCTCGCTGCGGCTGCTCGCGGCCGACCAGTCGGCCACCCCGCGCCGGGTCGTGGTCGCCGCCGACGTACCGGACCGTGCCGTGCGGCAGGGCCCGGACGCCGGTGCGGAGCTGGCCGAGCTGGGCGAGGTCATGGTCGGCGCCGAGGTGCCGCTCGCCAAGGCGGCGGCGGTGCACGCCGACGCCGAGGACGCGGAGCGGGACGTGGCCGCGGCGGCGGAGGCGCTGGCGGAGGCGGACGCCGGGGACGACCACGAGCTGGCCGCGGTGGAGACCGCCGACCACCACGAGCTGCTCTGGTACGCCACGCAGGAGATCCCCAACCTGATCCGCCAGTCCTGACCCGGCCCCGGCCCCGGCCCTGGTTCCCGGCTCCGGCTCCGGCTCCGGCCCTGGCCCCGGCTCCCGACCCCGGCCTCCGGCTCTTGGTCCCCGGCCTCCGGTCCCTGGTCCCTGGCCTCCGGCTCCTGGCTCCCGGCCCCTGGCCCCGGCCCCGGCCCCGGCCCTGGCCCCGGCCCCGGCCCTGGCCCCGGCCCCGGCCTCCGGCTCCGGCCACCGTCCCCCGGCTCCGGCTCGGGCCCCCGGCTCCGGGCCCCGTATCCGGTCCCGGCGTCGGCCCGGCCCCGTGTCTCGGCCTCAGCCCCAGTCCCGTGCCCTGACCTCGGTCACGGCCGCGTGTCCCGGCCCCGTCCTGGCCCCGCCTCGGCCCCCGCTTGACCTTGCCCTGACCGCTGGCTGACCACCCCCTTACCCCCGCCTGACCTGCGGTGATGGACCGGTGATGGTCGATTGTCAGTGGGAGTGGGTACGGTTTTGGGCATGGGGAAGCAGGGGAACGCGCACATCGTCTGGGACTGGAACGGCACCCTGTTCCATGACATCGACGCGATCATCGGGGCGACGAACGCGGCCTTCGCCGAGCTGGGTCTTGAGCCGATCACGCTGGAGACGTACCGCGCGCTGTACTGCGTCCCGGTGCCGAGGTTCTACGAGCGGCTGCTCGGCCGGTTGCCCACCGAGGCGGAGTGGGACGTGATGGACGGTGCCTTCCACCGGCACTACACCGAGTGGCGGGCCCGCTGCGGTCTGACCGAGGGCGCGGCCGACCTGCTCGCGGGCTGGCGCTCGGCGGGCAACAGCCAGTCCCTGCTCAGCATGTACGGCCACGAGGAGCTGCTGCCGCTGGTGCGCGGCTTCGGCATCGAGGCCCACTTCCTGCGGATCGACGGCCGCACGGGCCCCTCCGGCGGCTCCAAGGCCGAGCACATGGTCCGCCACCTGAAGTCGCTGGACGAGCTGGTCGCACCGGAGCACACCGTCGTCATCGGCGACGCGGTGGACGACGCGCTGGCGGCCCGCCACGTGGGCGCACGGGCCGTGCTCTACACCGGCGGCTCCCACGGCCCGGCCAGCCTCCGTGAGGCCGGAGTGCCGGTGGTGGACACCCTGGCCGAGGCGGTCGAAGAGGCGCACCGAATAGCGGCCTAGCCCGCTCCCGGCCCAGGCATAGCCCGCCCCCGGCCCCGACGCCGCTGTGCAGAACGTCAAACTTCACCCCCCGGTTTTGTACACATACGGCTCATGACGGGCCCCGGGTCAGGAGCGATAGCCTGGTGGCGTGATCAGCGCGATATCTCGCGGGGACGTCACCGTCCCTGCCCTGCGCCCGGTTCGCACGGAACACCTCCGTGACCGGGCGGCGGTCGCTGGTCCTCGCGGGCGCGACAGGGGCGCCAACGCCTCCAGGACGCCGGGAACGGCACGGGACACGTCGGCACTGGGCGCAGCGTCGCACCCGACAGACGTGTCGACAATGGCCGAATTCCTCCCGCCCAGCTCACCTCGCGGCATAGCGTCGGAACGGACCGGACACCCCGGGCCGTGGCGTCATACCGGAGGGAAAGAGACCGTACTTCCTTCTACGTCACGCAACGGCGCGCGACAGGAGCCAGAGGACAATGCAGACCAAGCTGGACGAAGCCAAGGCCGAGCTGCTCGATCGGGCGGCCCGGGTAGCTGAGAACAGCCCGGTCGGGGGGCACCTACCGACCGGGACCACGAGCGAGGCCCCCGACAGCGAGTCCGTGCTCGCGTTCCTCCAGCGCTACTACCTGCACACGGCCCCCGAAGACCTCACCGACCGCGACCCGGTCGACGCCTTCGGTGCCGCTCTCTCCCACTACCGGCTCGCCGAGAACCGCCCCCAGGGCACCGCCAACGTGCGGGTGCACACCCCGACCGTGGAAGAGAACGGGTGGACGTGCAGCCACACCGTGGTGGAGGTCGTCACCGACGACATGCCCTTCCTGGTCGACTCGGTCACCAACGAGCTGACCCGTCAGGGCCGCGGCATCCACGTCGTGATCCACCCGCAGTTCGTCGTGCGCCGGGACGTGACCGGCAAGCTGATCGAGCTGCTGCCCAAGCCGGCCCCCGGCACCGAGCTGCCGCACGACGCGCACGTCGAGTCCTGGATCCACGTCGAGATCGACCGCGAGACCGACCGCGCCGACCTCAAGCAGATCTCCGCCGACCTGCTCCGCGTCCTCTCCGACGTCCGTGAGGCCGTCGAGGACTGGGAGAAGATGCGCGAGACCGCGATCCGGATCGCGGACGACCTGGAGAGCGAGCCCCGCCCCGCCGACCTGCCGGGCCCCGAGGCCGAGGAGGCCCGCGAGCTGCTGCGCTGGCTCGCCGCCGACCACTTCACCTTCCTCGGCTACCGCGAGTACCAGCTGCGCGGCGACGACTCGCTCAGCGCCGTGCCCGGCACCGGTCTCGGCATCCTGCGCTCCGACCCGCACCACTCCGAGCAGGACGAGCACCCGGTCAGTCCCTCCTTCGAGCGGCTCCCGGCCGACGCCCGCGCCAAGGCCCGCGAGCACCGCCTGCTCGTGCTGACCAAGGCCAACAGCCGCGCCACCGTGCACCGCCCGTCCTACCTGGACTACATCGGCGTCAAGAAGTTCGACGCCCAGGGCAATGTGATCGGGGAGCGCCGCTTCCTCGGCCTGTTCTCCTCCGCCGCGTACACCGAGTCGGTGCGCCGGGTGCCGGTCATCCGCCGCAAGGTCGAAGAGGTCCTGGAGCGCGCCGGGTTCTCGCCCAACAGCCACGACGGCCGCGACCTGCTCCAGATCCTGGAGACCTACCCGCGCGACGAGCTGTTCCAGACCCCGGTCGACGAGCTGCAGTCCATCGCGACCAGCGTGCTCTACCTCCAGGAGCGCCGCCGCCTGCGGCTCTACCTGCGCCAGGACGAATACGGCCGCTACTACTCGGCCCTCGTCTACCTCCCGCGCGACCGCTACACCACCGGCGTCCGGCTGCGGATCATCGACATCCTCAAGGAGGAGCTGGGCGGCACCAGCGTCGACTTCACCGCCTGGAACACCGAGTCGATCCTGTCCCGGCTGCACTTCGTCGTCCGCGTCCCGCAGGGCACCGAGCTGCCCCAGCTCTCGGACTCCGACAAGGAGCGCATCGAGGCCCGCCTGGTCGAGGCCACCCGCTCCTGGGCCGACGGCTTCACCGAGGCGCTGAACGCCGAGTGCGGCGAGGAGCGCGCCGCCGAGCTGCTGCGCCGCTACCAGCACGGCAACGCCTTCCCCGAGGGCTACAAGGCCGACCACACCCCGCGCGCGGCCGTCGCCGACCTGGTCCACCTGGAGCGGCTGAAGCAGGAGGACGGCAAGGACGGCGGCGACTTCGCGCTGAGCCTGTACGAGCCGGTGGGCGCCGCCCCCGGTGAGCGCCGCTTCAAGATCTACCGCACGGGCGACGCCGTCTCCCTCTCCGCCGTGCTCCCGGTCCTCAACCGGCTCGGCGTGGAGGTCGTGGACGAGCGCCCCTACGAGCTGCGCCGCGCCGACCGCACCACCGCCTGGGTCTACGACTTCGGTCTGCGGATGCCGAAGCCCGCGGGCGGCGGCGACCACCTCGGCGAGGACGGCCGCGAGCGGTTCCAGGAGGCGTTCGCCGCGACCTGGACCGGCCAGGCGGAGAACGACGGCTTCAACTCCCTCGTCCTGAGCGCCGGGCTGACCTGGCGGCAGGCGATGGTGCTGCGCGCCTACGCCAAGTACCTGCGCCAGGCGGGCTCCACCTTCAGCCAGGACTACATGGAGGACACCCTCCGCAACAACGTCCACACCACCCGGCTCCTCGTCTCCCTCTTCGAGGCGCGGATGTCCCCGGACCGGCAGACCGCCGGTCTTGAGATCACCGACGCGCTCCTGGAGGAGCTGGACGCCGCGCTCGACCAGGTGGCCAGCCTGGACGAGGACCGCATCCTGCGGTCCTTCCTGACCGTCATCAAGGCGACCCTGCGCACCAACTTCTTCCAGGAGACCGAGGGCGGCAAGCCGCACGACTACGTCTCCATGAAGTTCGACCCGCGCGCCATCCCGGACCTGCCCGCGCCGCGCCCGGCGTACGAGATCTGGGTGTACTCGCCGCGTGTCGAGGGCGTGCACCTGCGCTTCGGCAAGGTCGCGCGCGGTGGTCTGCGCTGGTCGGACCGGCGCGAGGACTTCCGTACCGAGATCCTGGGCCTGGTCAAGGCGCAGATGGTGAAGAACACCGTCATCGTGCCGGTCGGCGCCAAGGGCGGCTTCGTCGCCAAGCAGCTGCCCGACCCGAGCGTGGACCGGGACGCCTGGCTCGCCGAGGGCATCGCCAGCTACAAGACGTTCATCTCGGCGCTGCTCGACATCACCGACAACATGGTGGCCGGCGAGGTCGTCCCGCCGCAGGACGTGGTCCGCCACGACGGCGAGGACACCTACCTGGTCGTCGCGGCCGACAAGGGCACCGCGACGTTCTCCGACATCGCCAACGGCGTCGCCGGGGAGTACGACTTCTGGCTCGGGGACGCCTTCGCCTCCGGCGGCTCGGCGGGCTACGACCACAAGGGCATGGGCATCACCGCGCGCGGCGCCTGGGAGTCCGTGAAGCGGCACTTCCGCGAGCTGGGCGTGGACACGCAGACCGAGGACTTCACGGTCGTCGGCATCGGTGACATGTCCGGTGACGTGTTCGGCAACGGCATGCTGCTCTCCGAGCACATCCGCCTGGTCGCCGCCTTCGACCACCGGCACATCTTCATCGACCCCAACCCGGACGCGGCCACCGGCTACGCCGAGCGCCGCCGCCTGTTCGAGCTGCCCCGCTCCAGCTGGGCCGACTACGACACCTCGCTGCTGTCGGCGGGCGGCGGGATCTTCCCGCGCAGCGCCAAGTCGATCCCGCTCAACAGCCACATCCGCGAGGCGCTGGGCATCGAGGAGAAGATCTCCAAGATGACCCCGGCCGACCTGATGAAGGCGATCCTGCACGCGCCGGTCGACCTGCTGTGGAACGGCGGCATCGGCACGTACGTGAAGTCGTCGGCGGAGTCCAACGCGGACGTCGGTGACAAGGCCAACGACGCCATCCGCGTCGACGGCGCCGACCTGCGGGTCAAGGTCGTCGGCGAGGGCGGCAACCTGGGTCTGACCCAGCTCGGCCGCATCGAGTTCGCGCTCCAGGGCGGCCGGATCAACACCGACGCGATCGACAACAGCGCCGGTGTGGACACCTCCGACCACGAGGTGAACATCAAGATCCTGCTCAACGGCCTGGTCACGGACGGCGACATGACCGTCAAGCAGCGCAACAAGCTGCTCGCGGAGATGACGGACGAGGTCGGCTCCCTGGTCCTGCGCAACAACTACGCGCAGAACACCGCGCTGGCCAACGCGCTCGCGCAGTCCAAGGACATGCTGCACGCGCAGGCCCGCTTCATCCGCCACCTGGTGCGCGAAGGCCACCTCGACCGGGCGCTCGAGTTCCTGCCCACCGACCGCCAGATCCGTGAGCGGCTGGCCCAGGGGCAGGGCCTCACCAGCCCCGAGACCGCCGTCCTGCTGGCGTACACCAAGATCACGGTCGCCGAGGAGCTGCTGCACACCTCGCTGCCCGACGACCCGTATCTGCGCACCCTGCTGCACGCCTACTTCCCGTCGGCGCTGCGCGAGCGGTTCGCGGAGTCGATCGACAGCCACCCGCTGCGCCGCGAGATCACCACGACCGTGCTGGTCAACGACACGGTGAACACGGGCGGTACGACCTATCTGCACCGGCTGCGCGAGGAGACCGGGGCCTCCCTGGAGGAGATCGTCCGCGCCCAGACCGCGGCCCGCGCGATCTTCTGCTCGGCGCCGGTGTGGGACGCGGTGGAGGAGCTGGACAACAAGGTCGACGCGGCCGTCCAGACCCGCATCCGGCTGCACTCGCGCCGTCTGGTCGAGCGCGGCACCCGCTGGCTGCTCAACAACCGGCCGCAGCCGCTCCAGCTCGCCGAGACCGTCGAGTTCTTCGCGGCGCGCGTCGAGCAGGTCTGGCAGCAGATGCCGAAGCTGCTGCGCGGCCCGGACCTGGAGTGGTACCAGCACGTGTACGACGAGCTGTCCGCGGCCGGTGTCCCGGACGAACTCGCCACGCGGGTCGCCGGGTTCTCCTCCGCCTTCCCGGCGCTGGACATCGTCTCGGTGGCCGACCGCATGGGCAGGGAGCCGCTGGACGTGGCCGAGGTCTACTACGACCTCGCGGACCGGCTGCACATCACCCAGCTCATGGACCGCATCATCGAGCTGCCCCGCGCCGACCGCTGGCAGTCCATGGCCCGCGCCTCCATCCGTGAGGACCTGTACGCGGCCCACGCCGCCCTCACGGCGGACGTGCTCGCGGTGGGCAACGGCACCTCGACGCCCGAGCAGCGGTTCAAGGCATGGGAGGAGAAGAACGCCCCGATCCTGAGCCGGGCGCGCGCCACCCTGGAGGAGATCCGCAGCTCGGACGCGTTCGACCTCGCCAACCTCTCGGTGGCGATGCGCACGATGCGGACGCTGCTGCGCACGCACTCCTGACACGCGGAGACACAGGGTGCCCCGGAACCGGAGAAACGGTTCCGGGGCACCCGTGTTCTTGCCCCCGGTTAGGGAAAAACCTGTGGCGAATTTACCGTTTCCTGCTAATCGGTCCCTTTCGGATAGGGTCTGGCCTGTGCCTGTGACCTTGAACCGCACCGAGGCCCGGCCCGATGCGCGCCGCCCCGCCTAGCCCGGCGAGCGCCGGCCGCGCGCTGCCGTGGGCCGCCGCCGCGCTCGTCCTGGTGCTGATGCTCCTGGTGATCGTCCGGCTGCCCTGGGCCGGTGACCTCGGGATGCACGCGGCGACCGTGCAGCGGCTGCGGCACAGCCTGCTGAACCCCGGCAACCCGCTGGTCGACGCCGACACCCCGAGCCCCTACTACTCGCCGTGGATGCTGCTGCTCGGCCTGCTGGCCCGGGTCACCGGCCTGTCGGTCTTCGTGGTGCTCCGCATCGGCGCCCTCGTCGGACTCACGCTGCTCCTCACCGGCGTCTGGCGCTACGTCCGCACCCTGAGCGCCCACCGCGCCGCCCCCGCGCTCGCGCTCCTCTGCGTGGTCTTCCTGTGGGGCCCGGACGTCTTCAACTGGAGCGGCTTCCTCGGCCTCAACTCCCTGGCCCTGACGGTGTCGTACCCCAGCGTGCTCGCGCTCGGGCTCTCCTTCCACTTCTGGGCCTGGCTCACGCGGGCGCTGCGCACCGACACGAGTTGGCCCGCCTGGGTGGGCCTCGGTCTCCTGTGGGCGCTGATCCTGCTGTGCCACCAGTTCTCCGGCGTGGTCGCCTCCCTCGGCGCCCTCGCCGTGGTCCTCGCGGCCCGCCCCGCCCGCGCGACCCTGCTCCGCCTCGGGGCTGCCCTGGTGGCGGGCGTCCTGCTCCTCGCGCTCTGGCCGTATTACGACTTCTTCGCCCTGTTCTCGGCGGGCGCCGACCTGGAGGCGATCCACCGCCCCCTCTACAGCGACCTGCTGCCCCGCTTCGGCCTGGTCCTGCTGGGCGTGGTGGCCCTGGTGTTCCGCTGGCGCCGCGACCACCGGGACGTCCTGGTCCTCTTCTTCGTGCTCGGCGCGCTGCTCTTCGCGGCGGGCGGTCTCACCGGCCACTACTCCTGGGGCCGCGCCCTGCCCGCCGCCCTGATCCCGGCCCAGCTCGCGGCAGCGCTGGAGACCGTCTCCGCGTCACGCCGGGCCGTCCGCGTGGCCTGGGCGTGCCTGCTCGGCGCGGCCCTCGCGGTCGGCGCGTGGGCCCAGGCGGGCACGCTCGGCTATGTGATCGACCGCACCGACCTCCCGGCCCCGGTCGCCGCCAAGTACCGCGTCCCCTGGGTCGGTTACCACTGGATCACCCCCTGGGTCCGCTACGGCGACGTGGTCATGGCCCGCACCACCCCGTCCCGCCAGATCCCCGCCTACGGCCCCTACACCGTCGCCCCCGGCTACCCCGACTTCTTCCTCCCGGACGAAACCGGCCGCGACGAAGCGGTCACCCGCTACTACGCCCCCACCACCGACTCCGCGACCCGCCTGGCCATAGCCCGCCGATACGGAGTCCACTGGGTGATCGGCTCACCGGCCACGGCGGAACCATGGCTGAGAGAGGTGAAGAGAGGCCCGGCAGGCCAGATCCTGTACAAGGTCGAGCCCTAGGGAGTTTTTGAGGGTGCTGAGGGTGCCTTTGAAGGGGCCGAGGGGCAACTCCCCAGGGGCGCGGGGAACTGCGCGAACGGCCACAACGCACCCGCACCCGACAACGTACCCCGCGCCCCGAGAACTACCGCAACACACTCGACACAAGCCGCGCCGCCCCCCGAACCCGAGGATGATCAACCCGCCGCACCACCCGCCGCAGCAGCAACGCCGCCCCCACCGGACGCCACCGCACCTGCAACCGCCCCGCCCCCCGCCCCTCCGGCTCCACCACGACCTCATGTGGCGCCGCACCCGACCGGTACTCCACCCGAGCCGTCAACGAGGGAAAAGACAGCGGAGCCAGCAGCAGCCCCCCGTTGGACAGCCCCTGCTGCTGCAGCCGCACCAGCGGATGCCGCATCCCCGCGAACCCCTGCACCGGCAGCCGAGCCTCGCTCAGATCCACCCGCACCCGCCCCTCGAAAAGACCGGGCCGCACCGGGTCGAGCCGGAACGGCACCGTCATCCGCCGCTTGCCCGGCGTCAGCAGCAGCCCCGCCCGCTGCGGCCCGACGGGCAGCCGCAGCCCGGGGTCGTAGGTCCGCACGGTGAGGGTGAGCGTCGCGCCGGGCCCCGGTGTCAGCTCGGTGATCTCGTGGCGGAAGTACGCGCTGGAGAAGGGCCGGGTCTCCAGCTCCAGGTCGGACACGTCCAGCTCGCGCCGCCCCCGCGCGGAGGACGGCACCGCACTGCCCCAGTAGGTGCCCGCGTGGTCGGCGGTGACCTCCCTCGGCGCCACCGGCTGGCCCAGGCCGCGCGCGGCGAGCCGCAGGTCGTCCAGGCGCCCCTCGCGCAGCAGCTCCAGGACGACCCGCTCGGGCCGGGGGAGCCGTACGAAGGCGCCGTCGGCGAGGCTGTCCAGGTACGGGTTCATGATCTCCGCGAACGCGGACAGCCACGCGGTGTCCCGGTAGGGCAGGTCGCCCGCGTACATCCGGAAGTCGTGCTTGAGGAACTTGTAGTCCTTGTCCTCGCGCAGCCCCGCGTGCCCGCTCTCCACCAGGAAGTCGTCGATCAGGCGCTGGACGTGCACCCGGTCGGCCACGTTGGAGATCTTGTGCCGCTGGTTGGAGATGGAGGCGGAGGCGGCGGCGGCGTACGGCTCGATGTACCAGGTGTAGACCGGGTCCGGGATGATCGTGAACGCCTCGGCCAGGCAGTACGCCTGCGCGGAGAAGAGCTGGTCCTCGTAGTGGATGCCCTCGGGGAAGCGCAGTTCGTGCCGGTCCAGGAAGGCGCGGGCGTACATCTTGCTGGTCGACAGGTGCTCGAAGAAGAGCCGGGGGTCGGCGGCGATGCCGTCCAGGGTGCGGCGCTCGCCCACCAGATGCGGCATCCAGGTGCTGCGCCGGCCGCTGTCCACGCGGACCCGGGTCACCGCGCCCATGGTGAAGTCGACCTCGCGCTCGCGGTGCGCGGCGAGCAGCGACTCGACCGCGCGGGGCGGGAGTTCGTCGTCGCTGTCGAGGAACATCAGATACGGGGCGCGGGCGATCTCGATGGCCCGGTTGCGCGGGGCGCTGCACCCGCCGCTGTTCTCGGGCAGCCGCAGACAGCGGATGCGGGGGTCCTCGGCCGCGAGCCGCCGGGCCACCTCGGGGGTGTCGTCGGTGGAGTGGTCGTCGCTGATGACGATCTCGATGTTCTGGTGGGTCTGGGCGCGCAGGGAGGCCACCGCGCGGGGCAGCCGGGCCGCGTCGTTGTAGCTGATGACGGTGACCGTGACATCGGGAGTCGTCATCCCTGGGCCTCCTCGGGGGTCGGTGCGGGCGTGCGTTCCTCCGGCGGGAGCACGGGTGGCAGCGCCTCCTCGGGCTCCCCGAGGAACACCCGGCGCACGACCCGCTCGGCGGCGCGGCCGTCGTCGAACTCGCAGAACCGGCGCCGGAAGGCGGTCCGTGCCTTGGCCGCGTTCTCGTCGCGCCAGGCGCCCGAGGTGAGGATCTCGGTCAGCTCCTCCTGGGTGCGGGCGACGTGCCCCGGCGCCTCGGCCATCAGGTCGAAGTAGACGCCGCGCGTGGTGCGGTAGGTCTCCCAGTCGTCGGCGTAGACGACGATCGGGCGGTCCAGGTTGGCGTAGTCGAACATGATCGACGAGTAGTCCGTGACCAGCGCGTCTGCCGCCAGGCACAGCTCCTCGACCGGGTCGTAGGAGGAGACGTCGATGATGCGCCCGGAGCGGCGCAGGCCGCTGAGCGGGGAGGCGGCGCCGCCGTAGAAGTAGTGGGCGCGCACCAGCAGGACGGTGTCCTCGCCGAGCCGGTCGGCCAGGGTGGCCAGATCGAGGCGGGGGGTGAACCCGGCCTCGTAGTCGCGGTGGGTGGGCGCGTAGAGGACGGCGGTGCGGCCGGGCGGGATGCCGAGGCGTTCGCGGGCGGCGCGCACATCGGCGGCGGTGGCGGTGTAGAAGACGTCGTTGCGCGGATAGCCGTGGTCCAGCGAGATGTAGCGGGCCGGGTAGGCGCGCTCCCACATGCGGGTGGTGTGGCTGTTGGCGCTGACGCTGTAGTCCCACTTGTCGATGCGGGACAGCAGGGCGGCGAAGTCCAGGCCCTGGGCGGCGGCCGGGTGGTCGCGCTGGTCCAGGCCCATGCGCTTGAGCGGGGTGCCGTGGTGGGTCTGGAGGTGGATCGCGTCGGGGCGTTTGACCACGGCGTTGGGGAAGTTGACGTTGTTGACCAGGTATGTGGCGGTGGCCAGCGTCTCCCAGTAGCGGCGGGTGCCGGGGACGACGTGGTCGGTGCCCGCGGGCAGCAGGGCCTCGTTCTCCTTGCTCACCACCCACACCGGGCGGATGTGCGGGGCGAGTTCGGCGAGCTTGGCGGCGATGGCGGCCGGGTTGCAGGCCACGCCCCGGTCCCAGTAGGCCGAGAAGACGGCCAGGCCGGGGTCGACCGGGCGGGCCAGCGCCCTGCGGTAGTAGTGGTCGCGGAGCTTGGCTCCGGCCTGGCGCTTGCGGGCGCGGACGGCCTTCTTGGCGGCGCGGCGGGTGCGGTTGGCGGCCTGGAAGGCGCGGTAGCGGGTGTAGGCGCCCTCTTCGAGCAGCGTGTGCCGTACGCCCTCCAGGCCGCCCGGGCGCGCATGGCCCTCGGGGCGCCAGCGGACGGCGGCCCGGGAGGCGCGGGCGAAGAAGGCGCGCGCGACGGGCTCGGGCATGTCCTCGCGGGCGAAGGTGCGTAGCAGGTCACGGACCATCAGGTCGTAGAGCACCGCGCGGGCGGCGCGGCGGCCCTCGGTGAGCGGGAGCAGCGCCTCGTAGCGGTCGATCAGCGCGAGCCGGGACTCGGGGGCGAGCGGGGGCAGGCTCTCCGGGCGCAGCTCCCGGTTCTCGTACGCCACCTGGTCGAGGCAGGCGACGCGGCGCGCGCGGAGCAGGGCCGTCTGGGCGACCCGGGCCTCGTCACCGGCGCCGAGGTCGTCCTCGTGGGCCCGCCAGAAATCGGCGGTGAGCACGCGGGTGCCGAGCAGGGGGGCCAGGCGCAGCAGGGCCGGGTTCTCGTCCAGGGCGAGGACGGACCGTCCGGCGGCGGCCAGGACGCGGCCGTCGCGGGAGGGGGCGCCGGTGGTGCGCCAGGTGGTGGTGAGGTGGTCGAGGAGCAGGACGTCCGCCTGCTCGTCGTTCCGGTCGAGTTCGGCGGTGCGCTCGGCGACCAGCCGGGGTGCTCCGGCCGGTACGCCGTCCTTGGCGTGCACGAAGTGCAGCCAGCGGCCCCGGGCCCGCGCGGCCCCCGCCGCCCGGGCCGCCGCGTCGTCGGTGCCCTCGGGCAGCGGCACGGTGACCGTCTCCGGGGTGTGGCCCTCGGCGGTCTCCCGCGCCCAGTCACCGACGGCGGCGACGATCACCTCGGTGTCCGGGAGCGGGTGGGCCGTCAGCGAGTCGAGCAGCTCCGTCAGATGCCCCTGGGTGTTCGGCCCGTAGACGATCAGGCTGAGGTGAGGCATCGCGGAGGACTCCTTCGGCTCGTCGTCTCAGAGAGGGCACCTTTCATAACATACTGTCATTAGAGCGATGAAAGGGATAATCGCGACCGGGGTCAACAAAGGCGCGAGGCCTTCACCCCCTCTTACCCCGGAAGACGGCTTTCC
This sequence comes from Streptomyces sp. LaPpAH-108, assembly GCF_000373625.1. Lineage (GTDB taxonomy): Bacteria > Actinomycetota > Actinomycetes > Streptomycetales > Streptomycetaceae > Streptomyces. The sequence continues at coordinate 110,943 of NZ_KB892000.1, read as the reverse complement.
GGCCCCTGTGGTTTCGCCGCGGCGGCCTTGGCCGCGGGCTTCTTCGCCTTCTTGTCGCCCTTGTCACCGGTGAAGGCCTCGTACTCCTTGAGTACCTCCTCGGTGGGCCCGTCCCTACGCAACTCGCCGCGTTCCAGCCAGAGCACCCGTTCGCAGGTGTCACGGATGGACTTGTTGTTGTGGCTGACCAGGAAGACCGTGCCCGCGTGCTTGCGCAGCTCGCGGATGCGGGCCTCGGAGCGCTTCTGGAAGGAGCGGTCGCCGGTGGCCAGCGCCTCGTCGATCAGCAGCACGTCGTGGTCCTTGGCGGCGGCGATGGAGAAGCGCAGCCGCGCGGCCATGCCGGAGGAGTACGTCCGCATCGGGAGCGTGATGAAGTCGCCCTTCTCGTTGATCCCGGAGAAGTCGACGATGTCCTGGTAGCGCTCCCGGATCTGCTCGCGCGACATGCCCATCGCGAGACCGCCGAGATGGACGTTGCGCTCACCGGTCAGGTCGTTCATCAGGGCCGCGTTGACGCCGAGCAGAGAGGGCTGGCCGCCGGTATAGATGTGGCCGCTCTCCACCGGGAGCAGGCCCGCGACCGCCTTGAGCAGCGTGGACTTGCCGGAGCCGTTGGTGCCGATCAGGCCGATGGCCTCGCCCTTGTATGCGACGAAGGACACCTTCTTCACCGCGTGGACCCGGCGCACCCCGGCGGCCTTCTCGGCCTGCTTGCGGCGCAGGATGCGGTTGAGGGCGGCGGTGGCCGAACCACGGCCCGCGCCGGTGCCGTTGACCCGGTAGACGATGTCCACCCGGTCGGCGACGACGGTGGGGATCTGCTCGCTGTGCGCGGGGGTCCGCTCGTGCGCGACGGTCTGCTCAGCCACGGCCGTAGGTCTCCTCAGCCTTCCAGAAGTAGATGAAGCCGCCGATCCCGGCGAGGGCGGCCCAGCCGGTCGCCGCCGCCCACACGTGCGGCGGGAGCTGGCTCGCGTGGAAGCTGTCGATCAGCGCGAACCGCATGAGGTCGATGTAGACGGCGGACGGGTTGGTCTCCAGCATGACGACGACCGGGTGCGGCAGGCCCTTGTTCTCGGTGAGCTTGCTGATGCTCCACATCACACCGGAGACGTACATCCAGGTGCGCAGCACGAACGGCATCAGCTGGGCGATGTCCGGGGTCTTGGCGCCGAGCCGGGCCATGACCATCGCCACGCCCGCGTTGAACGTGAACTGCAGGCACAGCGCGGGGATCGCCAGCAGCCAGGACAGCGAGACCGGCACGCCCGCGCAGAGCAGGATGACGACCAGCGCGGCCATGGAGAACAGCAGCTGCTGGAGCTGCTGGAGGCAGAACGAGATCGGCAGCGCGGCGCGCGGGAAGTGCAGGGCGCGGACCAGGCCGAGGTTGCCCGCGATGGCCCGGGTGCCCGCCATGATCGAGCTTTGCGTGAACGTCCACACGAACACGCCGGTGACCAGGAACGGGATGTAGTCCGGAACGCCGTGCTTGGTGCCGAGCAGCACGCCGAAGATGAAGTAGTAGACCGCCGCGTTCAGCAGCGGGGTCATCACCTGCCAGACCTGGCCGAGCTTCGCCTGGCTGTACTGGGCGGTGAGCTTGGCGGTGGCGAACGCGGTGATGAAGTGGCGCCGGGCCCACAGCTGCCGCACATAGGCCGGGACGGAGGGGCGGGCGCCGCTGACCGTGAGACCGTGCCGGGCGGCCAGGGCCGCGAGGTCGGTGCCGTCGGCCGGGGCCCGCGTCGGGGGCGGTGTGTCGAGAACCTGGCTCACATCCGCTGCTTTCGCTCGGGGGGAGGGGGTGCGCTCGCCCGGCCCGCGCCGGGGGTGGTCGTCGCCCGGCGTTTCCCTGTGCTTCTCTTCACGTTCTCTTACGTCGGAACGGGACCGTATCGTCGCAACGCGAGAGTAGGGCCAAGCGACGTCGCAACGCAACCGTTTCGTCGTCGCGCCCTATGCTGGGCGCATGACGACCAACGCCGACCAGCCCCCGGCCCGCCCGCGCCGCCGGGCCCCGGCCGGGGCCGCGGTGCTCCGGGAGGACGTGACCGAGGCCATCCGCGCGGCCGTCTTCGAGGAACTGGCGGCCGTCGGGTACGCGCGCATGTCCATCGAGGGCATCGCCCGGCGGGCCGGGGTCGGCAAGACGGCCGTCTACCGGCGCTGGCGCTCCAAGCTGCACCTGGTGCTCGACGTGGTCTCCGCGATGGCCGTCCTCGGCCTGCCGGTCCCGGACACCGGCACCCTGGAGGGCGACCTGCGCCTGCTGTACGAGGTGACCTCGCGCGCGCTGCGCCACCCCGTGGTCTCGCAGATCATCCCCGACCTCCAGGCCGAGGCGGCCCGTACGCCCGAGATGGCCGACGCCTTCCAGAAGGCCCTGCGGGACAGCCAGGAGAGCGTCGCCAGCGGGATCCTCGCGGCGGCGGAGGAGCGCGGCGAGGTCCGCTCCGGCATCGACCCCGACCTGGCCCTGGACCTGATCTCCGGGCCCCTGTACTGGCGCGCGGTGGTCATCCGCACGCCGAAGCCGCCCAAGAGCTATCTGGCGAACCTGGCCCGCGCCACGACCGGGGCGCTCAAAGCGCTCTGAGGGCGCGGAGGGCGCGGCGGGCGCGGCACGGGCCGTGGGGTCAGCGCAGTATCCGCTGCAGCCTGCCCTTGGCCACTCGCGCCGCCCCCAGCGGACCCGTGGCCACGCGCAGCGCCAGGGCGCCGGAGTGGGTGGCGTAGGGGTGGGCCAGGAGCAGCAGATGGTGCGGGTCGGGCAGCGCGCGGCGGCGCAGCTGCGGGGAGTCGCGGCGGGCGTGGGCGGTGGCCTCGCGGCTGGTGCCGTCCTTGAAGTGCAGGGTCAGCCAGAGGTCCCAGACGCCCGCGCCCAGGGCGGTGAGGTCCACCGGGGTCTCGGCGGTCCACAGGTCGGCGCCCGTGGGCACGAAGGGGATCGTGACGCGCCGCGCGGTACGGCCCGTCGGGCGGAAGCGCCACTCCACGGTCACCGCCAGCGGCCCGGCCTCGGCGACCCTGCCGTACAGCTCGTGCAGGCGCAGCCGCAGCCTCGACGTGCGCATGCGGACCAGGAGTTCGGCGTCCACCGCGACGGGGAGCCCGCTCGCCGGGCGGGTCAGCAGCGGGGCCAGGCTCACCTGCGGCAGCGCGGCCGACCAGATCGGCGTGCCGTCGAAGGCGCGGGCGTACGGCGGCAGCAGACGGGCCGGACGCGCGGCCAGCTCCCGCAGCCGGGGCAGCTCGGCGGGCTCCGGGCACGCCATGACGACCCGGCCGATCAGTCGGCCCGGCGCGGCGGGGTTCGGCTCCCAGTCCGCGGCCTCGTAGTGCCCGAGGAAGGCGCGGGTGTGCTCCCACCAGGCCCGCCGGTACTCCGGGCTGCGCAGGTGCAACTCGCGGAGGTACATGCGCAGTTCATGGTCGAGGAACTTCACCCGGGCGGCCCGTGCCAGCACCTTCTGGCCCGCGCTCAGCAGGATCTCGTGGGCCTGGGCGCAGGCGCGGGTGCGCGCGTGCCAGTTGTCGATGCCGTCCCGGTCCAGGGAGAGCGAGAGCCGGTCGGCGGAGCGGCGCACGTTCCAGGTGTAGACCCGGTCGGGGACGAGCGCGACGCGCGGGGCGGCGGCCAGCACCCGCGCGGTGAAGACGAAGTCCTCGTAGAGGAAGCGTCCTTCGGGAAAGCGGATGTTGTGCTCACGCAGGAACGAGGTCCGGTACAGCTTGTTGACGCACAGGGTGTCGTCGACCAGCCGGGGGCGGTCGGCGGGGCGCGCGAGGACGGCGGGCGCCGCGTAGAGCGTCGGCTGCCACGGCTGCTCGCGTCCCGAGGGCAGCTCCCGGCGCACGCACAGCCCCGACGCCACCTGGGCGTCCGCCGCGACGGCCGCCCGCAGCAGCGCGTCCACCGCGCCCGTGGGGAGCACGTCGTCGCTGTCCAGGAACATCACGTACGGCAGTGTCACCGCGTCGATCCCGGTGTTGCGCGGGGTGCCGCAGCCGCCGCTGTTCTCGCTCCGGCGCACCACCCGCAGCCGGGCATCGTGCTCGGCCAGCCGCTCCAGCAGCTCGGCGCTGCCGTCCGTGGAGCAGTCGTCCACGGCGATCACCTCGCCGACGGCGGGCCCCTGACGGAGCGCCGAACGCACGGCGTCGGCCACATGGGAGGCGTCGTCGTACCCGATGACGACGACGGCGACCTGGGGCGCGGGATGCGGGTCCTGCGGTGCTGGAAGCATGAGGTCCATGAGCCGGGAGCGTAGGAATATTCGGTAATACCCTGTTAAGAGATACTCAGTGGTCGTTCCGGAAGACGGTCGGAATCGGCGCGCGGTTCCGCCGGGGAGGCCGCCGTCGCGGGGGTGGGCACCGGCGTGGACGGCCCCGGCGCCGGGCGCGTGGATCGCCACAGCCGCACGAAGGACCACGCCGCCGCGGCCACCAGCAGCCCGATGCGGGCCAGCGCCAGCAGACCGCCGGCCCAGCTGCCGCCGGTCACCTCGCCGTAGCACACCGGGAAGACCAGGCTGCTGAGCGCGGTCGCCGCGAGGACCAGCACGGCCACCGGGCGCTGGGAGGTGTGCCGGGAGGTCAGACACACGGCGGCCAGACCGAGCAGCCAGACCAGATACTGCGGGCTGATCACCCGGCTGGTCACGGTGAACAGCAGCACGGCCGTGAGCGCGGTGTCGTACGGCGTGGCCGGGTTCCAGCGCCGGGCCCGCAGCCGCCACAGCACCAGCAGGGCGAACACGGCCGCCGTGAGCGCCAGCGAGATCCCGGCGACCGCGCGCACCCCGGGGCCGACCAGCTCCGTCGCGCCGTACTGGTAGCGGACCAGGCCGGGCCAGCCCGCGTGCCGGGCCAGGTTGAGGAGGGTGCCGCCCAGCGACTCGATCTGCACGCCCCGGCCGCTCTGTTCGCCCAGGAAGGAGAGCGGGTCGCTGAAGAGCACCGCGAGCAGGGCGAGGGCCGCGCACCCGGCGCCCAGCGACCAGGCCCACGCCGTCCGGGTGGCCCGGCCCCTCGGCACACCGAGCAGCGCGAGCGCGGGCCACACCTTCACCAGCGCGCCCAGCGCCCCGAACACCCCGCCCAGGCGCGGGGAGCGGCCCAGCGTCAGCAGACAGAGCACGGCGAGCGCGGTGACCTGGACGTCGTAGCGGGCGAGCGGGATGTGCAGCAGCAGCGGCAGCCCGCCGGTCCACAGGGCCGCGCCCTTCAGGCTCCGCCCTGGCCGCCGGGCGGCGGCCACGAGCAGCGCCGTGATCAGCGCGTCCGTGAGGAGCACCAGGGTCACGAACCCCTGGAGGTAGTCGAGTCCGGGCAGCGCGCCGGGGGCCAGCAGCACCGGTCCGGCGCCCGGCGGGTACTGCCACATCGTGTCCTGGGTGGGGAACGCGCCGTTGGACAGCACGCCGTACCAGTGGAAGTACAGCCGCGACACCTCACGCGTCACCGAGCCCCCGCCCAGCAGGGGCGCGGCGGAGTGGGCCAGCAGCCACAGCATCAGGGCGCGGGTGGCGAGCCACGCGGCGGTGAGGGCGAGGACCGGTCCGGGGGTGACACCAAGGCGCTTCATCGAGGGGGGAGCGTAATCCGGGTGGATGGTGTATCCACGCCGATACGCCGTCAATGGTCATAAAAGGTTGTCTCATCGCAAAAGATCGGGCCGTGGTGAACGTCGGGCCTCTTGTGGAACCGCAGCCGCTCGACGCGGCGGGAGAAGCGGCAGTCGTACCGGTACGGGCGGCGGACCGGGCGACCGTCCGGGCACCGGGGCGCGGGGCACTGGCCGCGGTGGTGCCCGCGGCGGTGATGCTCGCGCTCGGACTGTGGGGCGTGGACCGGGGCGGGACATGGCGGGACGAGGCCGTCACCCTCCAGGTCGCGCGGCGCGGGGTGCCGGACATCTGGCGGCTGCTGCACAGTGTGGACGCCGTGCACGGCCTCTACTACCTGCTCATGCACGCCGTCCTCGCCGTCCGCCCCGACGAGGTCCTGCTGCGGCTGCCCTCGGTGTGCGCGGCGACGGTGACCGCCGCCCTGGTCGGCACGCTCGGCACCCGCCTCGCGGGCCCGCGCGTGGGCCTGTGGGCCGGACTGCTGTACGCCATCACCCCGATGGCCGGGCACTACGCCCAGGAGGGCCGCTCCTACGCCCTCGTCGCCGCCGGGGCCACCGGCGCCACCCTGCTCCTGACCCGCGCGGTGCGCACCAACTCCTGGCGCTCCTACGGCCTGCTGCTCGGACTCACCTGCTGGCTGCACGAGTTCGCCGTCCTGCTGCTGCTCGCCCACGCGGTGTCGCTGGCGCTGGCCCGCGCGGACCGGCGGGTGTGGCGCGGCTGGGGGCGCGCGGCGGGCGCGGTCGTCCTCGCGCTGCTGCCGATGGCCCTGGTCTCGCACGCCCAGTCGGCCCAGCTGGCCTGGCTCGGCCCGCCGACCTGGGACACCGCCCAGGGTCTGCTGCGCGCCTTCCTCGGCGAGAGCGACCCGCTGTACTGGACCTGCCTCCCGCTCGCCCTGCTCGGCCTCGCGGGCCTGGCCGCACCCCGCGGGCGACTGACCCTCGCGCGGCTGTGCCTGCCCCTGACCGTGGTGCCGCCCGCCGCCCTGATGCTGGCCTCGCAGCTGTCCCCGCTGTACGTCGACCGGTATGTGCTCTACGCCCTCTCGGGGGCGCCGCTCCTGGTGGCGGCGGGGGCGGACGCGGTGGTGCGCAGGTGTCTGCCGACGACCGGCGGCCGGTGGTTCCCCTCCCTCGCCGCCGCGTTCGGCGTCGCGCTGCTCGGCCTCGCCTACCTGGGACAGCTCCCGCTGCTGCGCGCCGACCGCGACCCCGCGAACCGGCCGGACGACCTCGGCGCCGTGGCCCGGGTCGCGGAGCACGCGGTGCGGCCCGGACAGCCGGTGCTGTTCCTGCCCGCGCAGGCGCGCAACGCGGCCCTCGCCTACCCGGACGCCTTCCGGGGCGTCCGGGACGTGGCCCTGCTGTCGCCGGTCGCCCCCTCCGGGACGCTGTACGGCCGGGAGGCGGACCCGGCGCTGCTGCGGGCCCGGCTGGCACGGCTCGACCGGGTGTGGGTGGTGGCCGACCGGGATCTGATGGAGGGGCGCTGGAGCCCGGCCGGGGCCGCCGAGCGGGCCAAGATGGCCCTGCTGGCCGAGGAGTTCACGCCCGTCGAGGAGACCCTGAGCCCGGACGCGAGCGTACGGCTGTACGTCCGGCGGGCCGGGGTCAGCGGGGTTCCGGGGACGCCTCCAGGTCCCGTACCGCCGCGTCCAGCGCCGAGGTGAGGCGGTCCAGGCGCTCGCGCAGCTCGCCGATCTCCGCCGGGTCGGCGCCGGTCGCGGCCGCGATCCGGCGGGGCACCTCCAGGGCCCGCTCGCGCAGCGCCACGCCCTCCTCGGTGAGCCGCACCCGCACCGAGCGCTCGTCGAGCGCGCTGCGCTCCCGGCGCACCAGACCGGCCGACTCCAGCCGCTTGACCAGCGGGGACAGCGTGCCCGAGTCGAGCCGCAGATGCTCCCCGAGCGCCTTGACCGGCAGATCCCCGCGCTCCCACAGCACGAGCATCACGAGGTACTGCGGATAGGTGAGCCCGAGGTCCTTCAGCAGGACCCGGTAGACGCCGTTGAACGCGCGGGACGCGGCGTGCAGGGAGAAGCAGATCTGCCGGTCGAGCCGGAGCCAGTCGGCCTCGGCGGCGGACGAGGCGGTGTCGACGCTCGGGGCGGTGCCTGCGGGCGGGGTGGGCGAGGCGGTCATGCGTCCAGGATAACCAAGCAGGCGCCATTTGGTTGCGCACAATTTAATTGCGTGCTCTACTCGAAGTCATGAGAACGGTGGAACACCGCCGCACCCGACTCCTGAGAGGGATGGTCCCCATGGACGCGCTCTACACCGCCGTCGCCACCGCCACCCACGGCCGCGAGGGCCGCGCCGTCTCCTCCGACGGCCGCATCGACCTCGCCCTGGCCATGCCGGTGGAGATGGGCGGCAACGGCCAGGGCACCAACCCGGAGCAGCTTTTCGCCGCCGGGTACGCGGCCTGCTTCGGCAGCGCGCTCGGCCTGGTCGGCCGCCAGGCCAAGGTGGACGTCAGCGACGCCGCCGTCACCGCCGAGGTCGGCATCGGCAAGCAGGGCGACGGCTTCGGCCTGAAGGTGACGCTGCGCGTCGAGCTGCCCGACACCGTGGACCAGGAGACAGGGCGCAAGCTGGTCGAGACCGCCCACCAGGTGTGCCCGTACTCCAACGCCACCCGCGGCAACATCGAGGTCGACCTCGTCATCGAGTGAACCCCGGCCTCAGGGCGACGGCGTGAGCACCCCGTCGCCCATCGCCGGACGGGGGACACGCGCCGCCGGGGCGTCCGGCATGGGCTCGCCGAGCAGCAGCGTGCGCACCACGCGCTCGGCGGCCCGGCCGTCCTCGTACGCGCAGAACCGCGCCCGGAAGGCGGCCCGCAGCGCCGCCGCGTCCGCGTCCCGCCACGAGCCGGACGCGAACAGCCGGACCAGGTCGCGTTCCGTGTACGCCACGTGCCCCGGCGGCTCCGCCGTCACGTCGAAGTAGGTCCCCCGGCTCGCCGCGAAGGTGGCATGGTCGTCCGCGAGCAGCACGATCGGGCGGTCCAGGGTGGCGTAGTCGAACATGATCGACGAGTAGTCCGTCACCAGCGCGTCCGCCGCGAGCAGCACCTCCGCCGTGTCCGGCTCGTCGGTGGCGTCCACCACGACCCCGCGCCGGGCCAGCTCCGCGAGCCCCAGCCCGCGCGCCGGACCGGCCGCGAGCGTCGGATGCAGCCGGACCACGAGCGTGTGCCCCGCCCCCAGACCGGCCGCGAACCGGGCCAGATCGGGACGGTCCACATGACCGCCGCGCTGGTAGTCGCGCCGGGTCGGGGCGTACAGCACCACCGTGTGGTCCTCGGGAATGCCGTGCCGCAGCCGGAAGTCCGCGCCGCGCAGCGCGCCCGAGCGCACCAGCACGTCGTTGCGCGGACTGCCCGTGCGCGCCGAGGCGAAATGGCAGGGATAGGCCCGCTCCCACACCAGCTCCGCGTACCGGCTCGCGACCAGGCTGTGGTCCCAGCGGTCGGCCCGGCGCAGCATCCTCGGCACGTCGAAGCCGAGCCGCGCCCCCGGCCGGTCCAGCAGATCGGCGCCCAGGTACTTCAGCGGGGTGCACTGGTGGGTGTGGATGTGCACCGCGCCGGGCCGCTTGGCCAGATCACCGGGCCAGTTGACGTCGTTGACGAAGAACGTCGCGCGCGCGGTGACCTCGCCGTAGCGCCGCGAGCCGACGACGACGTACTCGGTGCCCTCCGGCAGCCCCGCCGCCGTCTCCTCGTCCCGGACCACCCACACCCCGCGCAGCCGGGGCGCGATCACCTCGGCCGCGCGGTACACCGCCGCCGGGTCGCCCCGCATCCCCCGGTGCGAGGACGCCGAGTAGACCACCAGATCGGGGTCGAGCGGGCGCAGCCCGTGCAGCGCCGTCCAGCCGCGCCGGGCCCGCGCGGACGCCGTCCCGCGCAGCCGCCCCGCCCGCCGCCGGGCCTCGCGGGCCGCCCGCGCCGCCTGACGGCGCACCAGATACGCCCGGTAGCCGCCGGTCAGTACCGCCGTCTCGCCCGTCACCTCGGCGCCCTCGGGCCGGTGCGCGCGGAACAGCTCGGCCGTGCGCCGGAAGAACTCCGCTTTGTCGGCGGGCGGCAGCCGGTCCGGCTTGGCGAGGATGTCCAGGCAGTGCTCGCCCATCTTGCGGTGCAGATACGGCCGCCACACCCACAGCTCCGGACGCGCCTCCACGAAGGCGAAGACCCGCTCGTACTGGTCGTGGACGTCGAAGTGCTTGCGGCTCGTGGTGGACAGGATGTTGCCCTGCCGCCGCTGCCGGTAGTTCACACAGATCCGGTCCAGGGCCGCGATCCGCCCGGCGCTCAGCAGCACCGGGAAGGTCCAGGGGGTGTCCTCGTAGTAGCCGGGCGGGAAGGCGAAGCCGTGCTCGGTCACGAAGTCGCGCCGGTAGACCTTGTTCCACACCACCATCAGCAGGTCCAGGATCTCCGGCCGGTCGGCCGCCGTGAAGGTGCCGGGCCCCGACTCCGCCAGCACATGGGCGAGGACGTTGCGCCGGGTGCCGCCCCACCAGTAGGTGCGCGCGTAGTCGAAGACCAGCACGTCCGGGTCCGCGGTCTCGTCCAGGCGGTCCGCGACGGCCTTGAGCGCGCCCGGGGTCAGGGTGTCGTCGCTGTCCAGGAAGAGGAGGTAGTCGCCGGTGGCGTGCGGCATCCCGGCGTTGCGGGCGCGGCCCAGGCCCACGTTCTCCGGCAGATGCAGCACGGTGACGCGGGAGTCGCGCGCGGCGTACTCGTCCAGGATCGCGCCGCAGCCGTCCGGGGAGCGGTCGTCGACGGCGATGACCTCCAGGTCGGCGTACGACTGGCCGAGCACCGAGTCCAGACACGCGCGCAGGAAGCCCTGCACCTTGAAGCAGGGCACGATCACACTGAAGCGGGGCACGGCGGGTCAGCTCCTCACGAGGGTCGCGGCGGCGGGGGCGGGGACACGCTCCGCGAGCGGCACCACCGGCGGAAGCGCCTCGGGCGGCTCCCCGAGCAGCACCCGGCGTACGACCCGCTCGGCGGCCCGCCCGTCGTCGAACTGGCAGAACCGCTCCCGGAATTCGGCCCGCAGCTCCCGGGACTCCGGGCCCGCGTACGTGCCCTCGCGGAAGATCCGGGCCAGCTCCTCGGGCGTCCGGGCGACCGGGCCCGGCGGGGCGGCCATCAGGTCGAAGTAGACGCCCCGGGTCTCGCGGTAGACCTCCCAGTCGTCGGCGTAGATCACGATCGGGCGGTCCAGGTTGGCGTAGTCGAACATGATCGAGGAGTAGTCCGTGATCAGCGCGTCCGCCGCCAGGCACACGTCCTCGGCGGAGCGGTGCGCGGTCACGTCGATGATCCGGTCCGAACTCCGGGCCGTGCCACGGTCGTAGAAGTAGTGGGCGCGCAGCAGCACCACCACGTCGTCACCGGCCGCGCGGCAGAACTCCTCCAGATCCAGGCCGGTTTCGAAGCCGTCCGCCCAGTCGCGGTGGGTCGGCGCGTACAGCACGGCGGTGCGGCCCTCGGGCACGCCCAGCTCGCGGCGGACACGGGCCACGTCTTCCGAAGTCGCCGTGCAGTACACGTCGTTGCGCGGATAGCCGTACTCCAGCTGCTCGTAGGAGCCCGGGAAGGCGCGCTCCCACATCTGGGTCGAGTGCCGGTTGGCGGACAGGTTGAAGTCCCAGCGGTCCACCCGGCCGAGCAGCTTGGTGAAGCTCCCCGAGCGCGAGGCCACCACCGGGTACGTCGACTGGTCCACGCCCATCGTCTTCAGCGGGGTGCCGTGCTGGGTCTGGAGGTGGACGCTGCCGGGGCGCTTGACGACTCCCTCGGCGAAGTTGGCGTTGTTCACCAGGTACTTGGCGCGGGCCAGCAGCTCCCAGGAGCGGTGCGAGCCGAGCACCGCGTGCTCGACGCCGTTGGGCAGCGTGTGCTCCTGGCCCGCCTCCACCAGGAACACCGACCGGATGTGCGGGGCGAGTTCGCGGGCCTTGGCGTGGATCGCGGCCGGGTTGCAGGCATAGCCCCGGCCCCAATAGGCGCAGTACACCGCCAGGTTGGGGTCCAGTGGACGGCGCAGGGCGCGGGCGTAGCGCAGCCGGGTGCGCGCCATGCGGGGGCGGGGGAGCCGGGCGAGGACTCCGGCGGCGGCGCGGTTGGCGCCGCGCAGCGCCCGGAACGCGCTGTACGCGCCCACCGCCAGCAGCCGGTGCTGCACCCCGAGGCTGCCGTCCGGGAAGCGGTGTCCGGCGGGGCGGTGACGGCGGTAGAGGCGGGCGGCCCGGCGGAAGAACCTCCGGTGTCCGGAGGGGAGCCGGTGCGGACGGGAGGCCGTCTTCAGGACCTCGGCGAAGAGCTGGTCGAACAGTGCCCGCCGCCGTGCGGCGGGCAGCCCGGCCCCGGCGGCCCGGGTCAGCACCAGCTCCACCTGGTCCAGCAGGGTGTGCTGGTGGGCGCCCGGCAGGTTCAGCCTGCTGCCCTGGCGGCGGGCGCGGTGCCTGATGAGCGGGCGGCGCAGCACGGCGGCCCGGCGCGCGGCCACCGCGACCAGTCCGGCCCAGCCGAGGTCGGTGAAGTGCCCGTCAGGGAAGGCGAGTTCGTGCTCGGTGAGGAAGACCCGGCGGTACACCGCGCTCCAGGCGGGCAGCCGTGAGCCGAACGGCTCGGGCACCATCGCGGGGTCGAAGGCCCCCTTCGGCGCCTTGGCCAGCAGCGGGGCCGCCGGGTTGGCCGGATCGCCCTCCCACCAGGGGACGCGCTCGTACGCGCAGTGCAGCACGTCCACCCCGGCGGTCTCGGTCAGCCGGGCGTCCGCCGCCGCGAGCGCACCGGGCAGCAGCAGGTCGTCGCCGTCCAGGAACAGCACGTACGCCCCGCGCGCCGCCCGCGTCCCGGTGTTGCGGGCCCCGCTGAGCCCCGCCGACGGCGGCGAGTACACCGGGCGCACCCGGGGATCGCGCCGGGCGTACTCGGCCGCGACCTGGGCGGCCGGGGACTCGGCGTCGTCGCAGACCGGGATCAGCTCCAGGTCGTCGAAGGACTGGGCGAGGACCGAGTCCAGGGCCTGGGACAGCCGGCCCGAGACCCCGTGCGAGGGGACGATGATGCTGAAGCGGGGCATTCTGCTCTCTCTGTCGTCTTGCGGACGCGGCCGGGGCGGCCCGCGGGGCGCCAGGTGGAGGGCCGGCTCGGGGTGGGCCGCGTCGTGGAGCGGGGCATGGGAACTCCCGGGAGATCCAACGGTGTTCAGCGGCCGTCGGTGACGGGGCGCGGCGTGGCGGGTTGCGGCACCGGGACCGGCGGCGCGAGGGCGCGCGCGGCGGCGGAGGGCACCGGGCGCCGGTCCACGACCGGGATCACCTCGGGCAGCCCGTCCGCCCGGCCGAGCATGACGTGCCGCACGATCCGCTCGGCGGCCCGGCCGTCGTCCAGCGGACAGAACCGCTCCCGGAAGGCCGCCCGGGGCCCGTCCGCGCCCGGATCGCGCCAGCGGCCGGAGACGAACAGGCCGATCACCTCGTCCTCGTCCCCCGCGACCTCGCCGGGGGCGCCGGGGAAGCCGTCCCCGGCGTGCACCACGATCGGCCGGTCCAGGCCCGCGTAGTCGAACATCAGCGGTGCGCCGTCGGTGAGCAGCGCGTCCGCCGCCAGACACACCTCGGCCGCGCTCGGATGCGCGGACACGTCCAGGACGCCCGGGATCTCGCGCCGCCAGAGCACCGGCGCCTGCCCGGCGCGGACCAGCACGACGAAGCGCGGCCCCAGCTCGCGGGCCAGCCGCTCCAGGTCGAGGACGGGGCGCCGGGTGTACGGATGGTCCCGGCGGCCCGGGGCGTAGAGGATCGCGACGGTGCCCTCGGGGATGCCCAGCGCCGTGCGCAGCCGGGTCACGTCGGCCGGAGCGGCCCGCTGGAGCACGTCGTTGCGCGGGCGGCCGTAGGCCAGGGTCGTGCCGGGGACCGGGTGCGTCCGTTCGGCGGGCGGGGCGGTGTGCGGGCCGGGGGAGAGGGTGTAGTCCCACAGGGCGTGCGGGCGGGTCGCGGGAGCGGTGTCGGTCCACGGGGCCATGTCGCCGGTCTGGAGGAAGATCTGCCCCGGGCGCTTGCGCACGCCGGGCGCGAACACCCCGTTGCTGATCAGGTACTTGGAGCGGGCCAGCGCGCTCCAGCAGGCGGCGGACCCGGGCCGCAGCGGTCGCGTACCGCCGGGACAGGGCTGCCCGGGGTGCGCGATCCAGGCGGTGCGGATGTGCGGGGCGTGGGTGCGCAGCGCCTCCGCGAGCGCGGCCGGGTCACCGCCCCCCGTGCCCCCGCAGTCGGCGAACACCGCGTCGTCCTCGCGCAGCGGCAGCCGCAGCTGGACCCGGTAGTGCAGCCGCAGCGCGGCGGCCCGCAGCGCCCGCACCCGGTCGGTGGCGCAGGCGCGGGTGCGGCGGCGCACCGCCGAGACCAGCAGCAGGGTGCGGTAGGTGCGGTGCAGCCCGAAGCGGATCAGCGCGTGCCGGGCCCGGGCGCGGCGGGAGGGACGGGCAGGCCGGGAGGGCCGGGGGGCCGCCACCCGGTAGCGCCGGTAGTGGGCGCGGGCCCGGCGCAGGAAGCGGGGGCGGCTGCGGCGCGGCAGCCGGTCGGGGCGGCTGAAGACGGTCGCGTAGTGCTCGACCATCTTGTGGAACAACTCCGGGCGCCAGCAGTCCAGTTCGGGCCGCGCGTCGACATAGGCGAAGACCCGCTCGTACTGGTCGAGGACGTCGAAGTGCCGGTCGCTGGTGGTGCGCAGGATGGAGCCGGAGTGGCGCTGGCGGTAGTGCACGCAGACCCGGTCCAGGGTGGCGATGGTGTCCGCCGACATCAGCACCGGGAAGGTCCAGGGGGTGTCCTCGTAGTAGCCCGGCGGGAAGACCAGCTCGCCGTGTTCCACGAACTCCCGCCGGTAGGCCTTGTTCCAGGCCACCATCAGCACCCGCAGCAGACCCGGCCGCTCCACCAGGCGGAAGGGGGCCGGGCCGCGCTCGGCCAGCCGGGCGGCCTCCCGGTTGCGGACCTCGCGGCCGTCGCCGTAGGTGCGCGCGTAGTCGAAGACCAGCACGTCCGGGTCGCCGGTCTGGCTGATCCGGTCCGCGACCGCGCGCAGGGTGTGCGGGGTGAGGGTGTCGTCGCCGTCCAGGAAGAGGAGATAGTCGCCGGTCGCCCCGGCCATTCCCGCGTTGCGGGCAGGTCCGAGGCCCTGGTTCGCGGTCAGGTGCAGGGGGCGGACCCGGGCGTCGCGGCCCGCGTACTCGTCGATGATCGTGCCGCACGCGTCCGGCGATCCGTCGTCCACGGCGATCAGTTCGAGATCGGCGTACGACTGCGAGAGCACCGAGTCCAGGCACTCGGAGAGATACGCCTGGACCTCGTACGCGGGGACGATGACGCTGAACCTGGGCAAGGGACATCCATGGGTCGCTCGGCGCGGGCCTTCTGCCCGGCAACGGCCGTCCGGGTGACTTGGTTACGGTCCCTACGGCATACGGGGGACATGTCACGGGGGCGGCCCGTCCAGGACCGCCCCCGCTCCGCAAAAACGTTCTGCTCGCGGCTACTTGACCGCGCCCGCCATCACACCGGACACGAACTGCCGCTGGAACGCGAAGAACACGGCCAGCGGGATCACCATCGACAGGAACGCGCCGGGCGCGAGCACGTCGATGTTGTTGCCGAACTGCCGTACCTGGGTCTGCAGGGCGACCGTGATCGGCTGGGAGCCGGACTTGGTGAACACCAGCGCCACCAGCATGTCGTTCCACACCCACAGGAACTGGAAGATGCCGAGGCTCGCGATCGCCGGACCGCCCAGCGGCAGTACCACCCGTGCGAACAGCCGGAGTTCACCCGCGCCGTCCAGCCGGGCCGCCTCCAGGAGTTCGCGCGGGATCTCCGCGAAGAAGTTCCGCAGCAGGAACACCGCGAACGGCAGCCCGAAGCCGACGTGGAACAGGATCACCCCGAGGATCGACCCGAACAGGCCGATCTTCCCGAAGAGTTCGGCGATCGGGATCAGCGCCACCTGCACCGGCACCACCAGCAGGCTCACCACGGCGAGGAACCACCAGTCCCGCCCCGGGAACTCCATCCACGCGAACGCGTACCCCGCGAGCGAGCCGATCAGCACCACCAGGACCGTCGCCGGGACCGTGATCAGCACGGTGTTGACCAGCGAGTGCGTGATGTCGCCGTTCTCCAGCAGCCTGCGGTAGCTGTCCACGGTCAGCTGGGAGGGCTCGGCGAACACCTGCCACCAGCCGCTCGCGCTCATGTCCTCCGGTGAGCGCAGCGAGGAGATGAGCAGCCCGATGGTCGGCACCAGCCAGAACAGGCCCACCACCAGCAGGAACGCCCGCACCAGAGAGCCACCGAGGCGCGCGGTGAGCCGGGCTCCCAGCGGGGTCCGTGCCGGCGCGGCGGACTTCCCTCCGACGTTCTCGGTGATCGTCGTCATCGCCGCTCCTCCCGCCGCAGCCGCCGGATGTTGAACAGCATCACCGGGATCACCAGGAGCAGCAGGAACACCGCGATGGCGCTCGCGACGCCCGGCTGCCCCTCCGCGAAGCCCTTGCGGTACAGCTCCAGGGCCAGCACGTTGGCGTCGTCCTGGGACGAGCCCGGCGCGATGATGTAGACGAGGTCGAACACCTTGAGCACGTTGATCATCAGGGTGACCGTGACCACCGCCAGGATCGGCGCGAGCAGCGGCACGGTGACCTTGCGGAACACCTGCCACTCGCTCGCCCCGTCCACCCGGGCCGCCTCCAGGAGTTCGCGCGGGACACCGGCGAGCCCGGCCGCGATGAGCACCATCGCGAAGCCCGCCCACATCCACACGTACGAGCCGATGATCGCCGGGGTGACCAGGGCCGGGCCCAGCCAGTCGACGCCGTTGTACGCCTCCTTGAAGTTGGCTGCCGGGAGCCGGAGTTGGGCCCCGTCGGCGGTTGCGGGGAGGCTGAAGGTGCCGTCGGCGGCGGCCTTCGTGGACGCCACCACCCGGCCGTCCTTCACCGCCTCGATCCGCATCCCGGCGTACCCCACCTCCGAGGGGTCCGGGGCGCCGAGCCTGCCGACGCCCTTGCCCCGGGTGAAGTCCTGCCAGGTCGTCCCGGTGACCCGGCCGGGCTCGGGACGCGCGGCGACGGCCCGCTTCACGTCGTCCGGCAGCTGGTCCGGGGCCACCCCGACCAGCGGCAGCGCGACCGGGGTGCCCGCGCGCACCGGGTCCTTGGTGACGAAGCCCCCGCCCTGCGCGACCAGCGGCGACTCACGGCCCGGGTGCGCCTTCGGGAACGCCGAGGACTGCGCGAAGGTGTCGTGCACCCCGACCCAGACCGCGTTGGCGACCCCCTTGTCCGGGTCCTGGTCGTACACCAGCCGGAAGATGATCCCGGCGGCCAGCATCGAGATCGCCATCGGCATGAAGACGACCAGCTTGAACGCCGTTCCCCAGCGCACCCGTTCGGTCAGCACCGCGAAGACCAGGCCGAGCGCGGTGGAGACGGTGGGCGCGAACACCACCCAGATGATGTTGTTCTTCAGGGCGGTGCGGATGCCGTCGTCCGTGAAGATCGCCTTGTAGTTGGCGAACCCGGCCGCGTGGTCGCCCGAGGCGTCGTAGAAGCTGCGGACCAGCGAGTACCCGATGGGGTAGACCACGAGCGCGCCGAGCAGCACCAGGGCGGGGAGCAGGAAGAGGGCGGCGACGGTCCTGCGGGTGCCGGTGACGCTCCGGCGGCTGCCGCGCGGACCGCTGTTCCTCTTCTTCGGCTCCTTCGACACCGCCGGGCCCGGCGGGGCCCCGGCCGCCGCTTCCGGTGACATCACCGGTCAGCTCCCGTTCCCGTACGCGGTCGCCGCGTCCTTCTCCAGCTGCCGCTGGGTGCCCGCCACGTCCTTCGGGTTCTTCAGGAAGTCCTGGAGGTCCTTCCACTCGCCCTTGCCCGGGGTGCCGCCGAACGCCTGCGGGGCCTGGTCGGACATGTCGAACCGGAAGTCGTCCCCGGACGCGATCAGCGCCTTGGCGATGGTGCGCTGCACCTCGTTCGGATAGGCGGAGTCCGGCACGTTCTTGTTCGGGGAGAGATAGCCGCCGAGCTTGGCCTGGATGGTCGCCGCGTCCGGGGAGGCGAGGAAGGTGGCCAGCGCCTGCGCAGCCTTGGAGTCCTTGAGGATCACGGCCGCGTCGCCGCCGGAGACCACCGGCGCGGTCGAGCCCACCGCCGGGAACGGGAACACCTTGGCGTCCGTGCCCACCTTCGCCTTGGTCTCCCCGATGTTGACCTGCGCGAAGTCGCCCTCGTAGACCATCGCGGCCTTCGGCTGGTCGCCCCCGCTGAAGGTCTGGGTGACCGAGGCGGGGAACTCCGTCTGGAGCGCGCCGTCCGCACCGCCCGCCACGTAGTCCTTCTTGCCCCAGACCTCCGCGAGCGTGGTGAGCGCCTTCTTCACCGACGGGTCGGTCCACTTGATCTCGTGCTGGGCCAGCTGGTCGTACTTCTCCGGGCCCGCCTGGGAGAGATAGACGTTCTCGAACCAGTCCGTCAGCGTCCAGCCGTCCGCACCGCCCACCGAGAACGGGGTCACCCCGGAGTCGTAGACCGCCTGCGCGCTGGTCAGCAGCTCCGGCCAGGTCTTCGGCACCTTGGCACCCGCGTTGTCGAAGACCGCCGCGTTGTACCAGATCAGCGACTTGTTGGCGGCCTTGTAGTAGACGCCGTAGCTCTTGCCGTCGACCTTGCCGATGTCCTGCCAGCCCTGGGAGTAGTTCTTCGACAGCTCCTTCAGGGCCTCGGGGCCCAGCGGCTTGGCCCACTTCTTGTCCACGGCCTGCTTGATCGCGCCCGGCTGCGGCAGCAGCGCCACGTCCGGGGGCTGACCGCCCGCGATCTTCGAGCCGAGGAAGTTGATGATCGGGTCCTGCGCGGGCACGAACGTCACCGTGGCGCCCGTGCGCTTCTCGAACTCCGCGAGGACCTTCTTGAAGTTCTTCTGCTCGGTGCCGGTCCAGACCGCGGCGACCTCCAGGTGCGCGCCGTCCAGCTTCGGCAGGGTCACGGTCGAGCCGGTGGACCCGCCGCTCTTCTCCCCCTTGTCCTTGTCACCGCCGCCGCCGGAGCAGGCGGTGAGCGCCAGGGCCCCCGCGAGCAGCGCGGCGAGCGCGGTGGAGCGGGCGGCCCGGTTCAGGGGCCGGTTCATGGCCCGGTTCGTCCGGCTGGTGTCGCTCGTACGGCGCATCACTTCCCCGTTCGTCGTTCTCCGTTGAACGCCGGACCGCTCTCGCGCACGGTGCACCCGTGCACACGGTCCCGGGCTCCGGTGTACGCCGGGCCGTACGGCAGCGGCAAGAGCGCGTGCGCCGTACGGCCGCGCATCGTGACCGGCTCGTGACGGTGGGGGTATGCGCGCGAGGAGCGCTGCGTGCGCGAAAGGCCCTAGAGCAGCGAGGGCACCTGTTCGGCCGACACCTGCCGGGCCGCCCGCTCCACCGCGCTCGCGAGCAGGGCGAGATCGGTCGGGCCGTTGCCCAGCTCGCGCACCGGGCGGCGGGCGGGCGGATCGCCCATCCGCTGCCACTCCAGCGGCAGCACGGTCGGCCGCTGGGTCGCGGTGCGCGGGATACGGCCCGTCACCCGGCCGCCCTGGAAGCCGGTCGCGCGTCCGTCCCGGTACGCCAGCCTGCCGCGCCCCGGCGCCGGTTCACCGCTCGTGTCCCCGCTCCGCTCCGAGGGCGGCGCGTCGAGGACCGCCCGCAGGGCCGCCCGCCGCACCGGCTCCGTCTGCGCCGTACGGCCGTCGGTGCCGGTCGCCGCCACCAGGTGCACGCCGAGCCGCTCGCCCTCGCGGGCCACCGCTTCAAGGGCGCGCAGCACCGAACCGGCGGCGGGCCGTCCCGGCGAGCCGAGCGCGGGGGAGACCAGCGCGTCCAGGTCGTCCACGACCACCACGAGCCGGGGCAGCGCGGGCGCCGCCTCGGCCCGCTGCCGGGCCGCCGCACCGGGCCGCAGCCGCAGCGTGGTGCTCGGCGGCGACTCCAGATCACCCGGGCGCCCGCCGTGGGCGCGCTGCGCGACCATCCGGTCCGAGACCGCGCGCCCCGCGTGCCAGTGCGCGAAGTCGGTCGTGCCCACCAGCTCGGCCCGCCGCTTCAGCTCCGCGCTCAGCGACTGCGCGAACTCCCGCATGCGGACGGGGTCGTTGGCCAGCAGATGGGTCGTCACATGCGGGATGTCGGTGCACACCCGCAGCCCGTCGCCGAGCCCCGCCCCGGTGCCCACGCCGTCGCGGCCGTCGATCAGCACCAGGCCGAGCCGGTCGGGCCGCTCGGCGGCGGCCAGCGAGGCCACCACCGCCCGCAGCAGCTCGGTACGGCCACTGCCGGGCGGCCCCTCGATCAGCAGATGCGGCCCCTCGGTCACCAGGTCGACGGTCACCGGACCGTGCGGTCCGGCCCCGAGCACCGCGCGCGCCCGGCCGCCCAGCGACTCGGTGTCGTCGGCCGCGTCCGCCCAGCGCGCCATCAGCGAGGCCGGGGTCGCGCGGGCCAGGCCCAGTTCGTCCAGCAGCCGGGCCGAGCGGGGCAGCGGCACGGCCACCGGCGCCTGCGGACCGCCCACCGGACCCTGCGGACGCAGCGGCGCCAGCGCCCGCGCGAACCGCTCCGCCCACGCCGCCGACACCGCGTCCACGGCCGCCACCGCACCCGGACCCACCGGACCGGTCGGCGCCACCCGCATCAGCCGCAGCGCGCTCGCCACGTCCCCGCTGAGCAGCGCCACCGCGCCGCAGTGCCGGAAGGTCGGCGTGACCGCGCACGCGTCGTCGTACGTCCCCGCCACCGGCGAGGCGGGCGAACAGGCCGCCGTCTCCGCCAGGCACACCACATGGATACCGGCGCGCGGCCCGGCCACGGCCAGCCGCGCCACCGCCTCGCGCAGAGCCGCCCCGCCGGGGTCGCCGTCCACCACGACCACCGTGTACGGGCCGGGGTGCGCGACGGGTCCGGGCGCCGCCGGGTCCGCCACCCGGCGCAGCAGCTCCTCGGTACGCGCCGCCGCCTGCTCGCGGTCGTACGCGAGCAGCAGCCGGCAGTCCTGCCCGTGGCCGGGGCGGACATGCGGCAGCCAGCCAAGCCACGCCCACTCCGCGAGCCGTTCCTCCAACGGGCGCGAGTGGTCCGCGCTGATCAGCACGATCTCCAGCAGCTCGGGCGAGTGCAGCGCGGCGAGCTGCGCCAGCACGGCGCGCGCGAGTCCCGCCAGCCGGGGGCGCGGTCCCGCCAGGCCCAGCGCGCCCGCCTCGCGCAGCGCGGTCGTCACCGGTACGGCGGGAAGGCGGCCCGCACCGTCCGGCGCGGGCCGGTCGGCGGTGCCCAGCCGCACGGTCAGCGCCTCGGGGTGCCCGGGGCCGCGCTCCCACAGCCGGGGCCCGGGGCCCAGCGCGGTCAGCAGCAGCGCGGCGGGGTCGGGCCAGGTCTCGGGGCGGCGGGTGTCCTGGACCAGCGTGCGGTGGTCGGTGCGGGTCTCCTCGGCCCGCTGCTCCTCGGGGCGGCCCCCGGTCAGCTTGCGCGCCCAGGCACCCAGACCGCCCCGGCGCCGGGCGCCCTGGGGGAGGTCGGTGCCGCGCAGGGGGGTGTTCTTGCGGGTGGGGCCGTCGTCGTAGGGGTCGTCGTACGGAGTGTCGTCGCCCGGGGTGTCGTAGGGGGCGTCGGCGTACGGTCCCTCGGTCGCCGTCTGCGGGGCGCCGTGGTGCCCGGTGTGGGGGTCGGACGTGGCCGGGGCGTGCGGGCCGGTGGCGTAGTGGGTGCGGTGGTCACCGGGGTGGTCCTCGGCGCGGCTCTCGATGCGCGGGGCGCCCGCCTGCTCCGGCACGGTCCGCTCGGGGCGCCGGTGCTCGGGGCCGCCGGGGGTGGCGAGGCCGTAGGTGTGCTCGGTGGGGCCGTGGGGCGTGCCGTACCCGGGGCGGGCGTCCAGGGCGCTCGCGCCGCCCGTGCCGTAGCCGGTGCCTGTGCCGTGGCCGGTGTCCGTGCCGTCGTACGCGGGCGGCTCCGTGCCGTCGTACCCGGTGCCCGGGATGCTCGACCCGCGTGCGGCGCCCAGCGGCACCCGCACGCATCCCTCGCCGTCCGGCACCGTCGGTATGCGGGCGGCACGGGCGGACGGGGCGAGGCGCAGGGCGGACTCGCCGATGCGCAGGAAGGCGCCCTCGGGAAAGCGCAGGGGGCGCTCGGTGACCCGGGTGCCGTCGAGGGTGGTGCCGTTGGTGGAGCCGAGGTCGGTCACCGAGACCCGGCCGTCGGCGGCGAGGGTGACCGCGCAGTGCAGCCGGGAGACGTCCGGGTCGTCCAGGGGCACGTCGGCGTCGGCGGAGCGGCCGACCGTTATCCGGCCGCCGTGCAGCAGATGGACCCCGCCCGCGTCCGGGCCCGCGACCACGTGCAGCTGGGTCGGGGCGCCGTCCGGCTCCGGGTCGGGCTCGGTGGCCGCCGGGGCGCCCAGGGAGAGCACGGCGCCGTCCACCAGCGGGGGCTCGCCCAGGGTGTGGCGGCGGGTGTCCAGGCGCTCCGCGCCCGCGTACAGCACCACCGGGGCGCCGCCGGTGTCGCGGCCCGCGCCGCTCTCGCCGGTGACCGCCACGGCCAGTGCGGGTGCGACCGCGCCCAGGTCGGTGCCCACGGGCGCCGTGACCAGCACGTCCCGGCTCGCGGCACGGCCGCGCCGGGAGGACGCGCCGAGCGGATCTACGACGGTCAGCCGGATCTGCATCGCCGTCAGCGGTCCCTTCTGCCCCGTCGCGGGCGCCCCCACCCCCGCACGGGCACTTCGGCCAGTACTGGAGGCATCCTCGCACCTGTCGCCGGGCACGTGCCCACGCTCCGACGTCAAGTGATCTTGATTGGTCAGCTCTGCCCCCAAAAGTGCCTGACCAGGAACGCGCCGTTGATCATTTGAGATCGGTCACGTCCAGGACCGGGCAACCGGAGGACCGAGGTGAGCGTCTTTCCCCCGAACATGGGCGGGAACGCTCACGTACTGCCCAGAGGGCCCCACTACAGTGGGTCGGAACGCCGGGAGACCGGCGCGCAAGCAAGCCAGCAAGCAGTCAGCAAGCAGCAGGGAGCGCGTGACGTGCGGCCAGTCGGCAGTAAGTACCTGCTCGAGGAGCCTCTCGGGCGCGGCGCCACGGGCACTGTCTGGCGGGCCCGGCAGCGGGAGACCGCGGGCGCCGAGGCGGCCGTGCCGGGCGCCCCCGGCGAGACCGTCGCCATCAAGGTCCTCAAGGAGGAGCTGGCGAGCGACCCGGACATCGTGATGCGCTTCCTGCGCGAGCGCTCCGTGCTGCTCCGGCTCACCCACCCCAACATCGTCCAGGTCCGCGACCTGGTCGTCGAGGGCGATCTGCTCGCCCTCGTCATGGACCTGGTGGACGGCCCCGACCTGCACCGCTACCTGCGCGAGAACGGCCCCTTCTCGCCGGTGGCCGCCGCCCTGCTGACCGCGCAGGTCGCCGACGCGCTCGCCGCGAGCCACGCGGACGGGGTGGTCCACCGCGACCTCAAGCCCGCGAACGTGCTGCTGCGCCAGTACGACCAGCAGATGCACCCGATGCTGACCGACTTCGGCATCGCGCGCCTCGCCGACTCCCCGGGGCTGACCCGCACCCACGAGTTCGTCGGCACCCCGGCCTATGTCGCGCCCGAGTCCGCCGAGGGGCGCCCGCAGACCTCCGCCGTCGACATCTACGGCGCGGGCATCCTGCTCTACGAGCTGGTCACCGGCCGCCCGCCGTTCTCCGGCGCGACCGCCCTGGAGGTGCTGCACCAGCACCTGAGCGCCGAGCCGCGCCGCCCCTCCACGATCCCCGACCCGCTGTGGACGGTCATAGAGCGCTGCCTGCGCAAGAACCCCGCCGAGCGGCCCAGCGCCGAGAACCTGGCCCGTGCGCTGCGGGTCGTCGCCGAGGGCGTCGGGGTGCACGCCAACCCCGCGCAGATCGCCGCCGCCGAGGGCGTGGGCGCGCTGCTCGCCCCGGACCCGGCCCCGGCCTCCGTCCCGGGCGTGCCCGGCTCCGCCGACCCGACCCAGGTGCTGCCGACCAACGCGGCGCAGGGCCCCTTCGGGGCGTACGACCCCAACGCGGCCACCAGTGTCCTGCCGAACACGGGTTTCTCGGGTGCGGCCGATCCGACGGCGGTCATGCCGCCGGTGCCGCAGAACCAGCCGGGCCAGCCCGGTCAGCCCGGGCAGTACGGCGGCTACGGCCAGGACCAGCAGGGGCCGCCCGACCAGCCGCACCCCTGGCAGACCCAGCTGCGCGCCGCCCGCGACCGCAACGACCAGACCCAGGTCCAGTACATCGACCCGGACGAGGACCCGCTGCGCCGCCGCCCCCAGCGGCAGGTCGCCCGCCCCCAGCACCCGCCGCGCCCCGCCCAGCAGCCTCAGCAGCGCCCCCAGCCGCGCCGCCAGACCCCCCAGCCCCAGCAGTACGCCCCACCGCCCCAGCCCCAGCAGCGCTACGCCCCACCCGCCGCCCCGCAGCGCCCGGCCCCCGAACCCCGGGCCCCCCGCCAGCGCGGCGCCAACCCCATGAAGATCCCCGGCCTCGGCTGCCTCAAGGGCTGCCTCTTCACCCTGATCATCCTCTTCGTCGCGGGTTGGCTCATCTGGGACCTGACCCCGCTGCACGAGTGGGTCGGCAAGGGGCAGGGTTACTGGGACCAGCTGAGCAACTGGGCGGGTGACGCCTACGACTGGGTGAGCAACCTCGGCAGTTCCTCGGGCAGCAACTGAGCCGTCGGGCCGGTGACACGGGAGGCGCGCCGGACGTGACTCCGGCGTGGCTCCGTGCGTGACTCCGGACACGCGGTTCTGGGGACTTGTCGACATCCACGGGGTGATTTCCGGCTCCGCGGTGAAGGTGGAGCTGTCGGACGCGTAGTTTTGTCGCTCTGGAGTCCTCGTATGTCGGCCGGGGGCCCGGGGTGGGGCCGCGGCGTGCCCCGCGTCCCGGTATGCCGCGGCGGCGGCAACGCGCGTCTGTAGGAGCAGTCTTGGCACGGAAGATCGGCAGCCGGTACACCGCGAACCAGATCCTGGGGCGGGGCAGCGCCGGGACGGTGTGGCTGGGCGAGGGGCCGGACGGTCCCGTCGCGATCAAGTTGCTGCGCGAGGACCTCGCGTCGGACCAGGAGCTGGTCGGACGCTTCGTCCAGGAGCGCACGGCGCTGCTCGGCCTGGAGCACCCGCACATCGTCACCGTGCGCGACCTGGTGGTCGACGGCAACGACCTCGCCCTGGTCATGGACCTCGTCCGGGGCACCGACCTGCGCACCCGCCTGGAGCGCGAGCGGCGCCTGTCGCCCGAGGCGGCCGTCGCGATCGTCGCCGACGTGGCGGACGGTCTCGCCGCCGCGCACGCCGCGGGCGTCGTCCACCGTGACGTCAAGCCCGAGAACATCCTTCTCGACATGCGCGGCCCCCTCGGCCCCGGCGGCGCCCACCCCGCGCTGCTCACCGACTTCGGCGTGGCCAAGCTCATCGACACCCCGAAGCGGACCCGCGCCACGAAGATCATCGGCACGCCGGACTATCTGGCCCCCGAGATCGTCGAGGGCCTTCCGCCCCGCGCCGCCGTGGACATCTACGCGCTGGCGACCGTCCTGTACGAACTCCTCGCGGGCTTCACCCCGTTCGGCGGCGGGCATCCCGGCGCGGTGCTGCGGCGCCATGTCACCGAGACGGTCGTCCCGCTCCCCGGGATCCCCGAGGAGCTGTGGCAACTGATCGTCCAGTGCCTGGCCAAGGGCCCCGCCTCCCGCCTGCGCGCCTCGGAACTGGCCGCCCGCCTGCGCGAACAGCTCCCCTCCCTCGCGGGCCTGCCCCCGCTGGAGGTGGACGAGCCGGACTCGGAGGCGGAGGGAACCCCGGAGGAACCGGTCCCCGCGACGGCCCCGGGCGACGCCGTACGCCGTCGAGGCGCCGTCTCCCTCGTCCCCGGCGCCCGCCCCGACTCCAACCGCGACACCCACACCTCCATGCGCGTCCCCGCCCCCGACGAACTCGCCGGGGGCGCCCACGGCACGGCCCGCGCTCCGCGTCCCTCCGGCGCCCCCCGTCCCGGCTCAGCCCGCCACCGAGCCGCAGCCCGCCGCCGCAAGCTGACCTTGACGATCGCAGGCACCCTCCTGGCAGCGGCAGTCGGCTACGGAGTCTGGGCCACATCGAGCGACGACCAGCCCCCCCAGGAAACCCAGACAACATCAAGCCCGTGACCCTCTGGGGCCCCATTTCCCACCCACCCGCCCGTCTCGGTTGGCAGAAAGCCGAGGCATCGGGGTTGGGACGCTGGGGGCGGGGGCGCGTGAACCGGCGACGGTGCGTGTCCTCCGGCCGCTGCATAGCCCAGGTTCCGCCCATCCAGCCCGTCCGGCGTTTGAGGACGAGGCCCCTTCAGGGCCGAAGCGGGGGGCTGGGGGCGGCAGCCCCCAGGAGGCTCGCTGCAGCGCCCCGCACCCACCCGCACCCCCCGCCACCGGACCTCGCCACCCGGCGGAGCCGTTACGCTGGGAGCGTGGCAGTCGTCGATGTATCCGAAGAGCTGAAGTCCCTCTCCTCGACCATGGAGTCGATCGAGGCCGTCCTGGACCTCGACCAGCTGAGGGCAGACATCGCCGTGCTCGAGGAGCAGGCGGCGGCGCCGTCCCTCTGGGACAACCCGGACGAGGCGCAGAAGATCACCAGCAAGCTCTCCCACCTCCAGGCCGAGGTCAGGAAGGCGGAAGCGCTGCGCGGCCGGATCGACGATCTCGCCGTCCTCTTCGAGATGGCCGAGGAGGAGGACGACCCGGACACCCTCGCCGAGGCCGAGTCCGAGCTGGTCGCGGTGAAGAAGGCGCTGGACGAGATGGAGGTCCGTACCCTCCTCAGCGGTGAGTACGACTCCCGCGAGGCGCTGGTCAACATCCGCGCCGAGGCGGGCGGCGTCGACGCCGCCGACTTCGCCGAGCAGCTGCAGCGCATGTACCTGCGCTGGGCCGAGCGCCACGGCTACAAGACCGAGATCTACGAGACGTCGTACGCCGAAGAGGCCGGCATCAAGTCGACCACCTTCGCCGTCCAGATCCCGTACGCGTACGGCACGCTCTCCGTCGAGCAGGGCACCCACCGCCTGGTGCGCATCTCGCCCTTCGACAACCAGGGCCGCCGCCAGACCTCCTTCGCGGGCGTCGAGGTGCTTCCGGTGGTGGAGCAGACCGACCACGTCGAGATCGACGAGTCGGACCTGCGCATCGACGTCTACCGTTCCTCGGGCCCCGGCGGCCAGGGCGTGAACACGACGGACTCCGCGGTCCGCCTCACCCACCTCCCCACCGGCATCGTGGTCTCCTGCCAGAACGAGCGCTCCCAGATCCAGAACAAGGCCACGGCCATGAACGTGCTGCAGGCCAAGCTCCTCGAGCGCCAGCGCCAGGAGGAGCGCGCCAAGATGGACGCTCTCAAGGGCGACGGCGGCAGCTCGTGGGGCAACCAGATGCGTTCGTACGTCCTGCACCCGTACCAGATGGTCAAGGACCTGCGCACCGAGTTCGAGGTCGGCAACCCGCAGTCCGTGCTCGACGGCGAGATCGACGGCTTCCTGGAGGCCGGAATTCGCTGGCGCAAGCAGCAGGAGAAGTAAGTTTGTCGACATGACAACTGCCGCCTTCCGGGCGGCAGTTGTCGTATGTCCGGCGTCTTACGTCACAGTTACGTCCCTCAACTCCCGGCATACGCCCACCCATCGGACATTGCGCTCGCAACGGCCTTGACGCTGCTTTGAAAAATGGGAATGGTGAAGCGCGGTATGCGCAGCTGTTGGGGCGCATGTGAACCGGGGGAACGAGATGGCCTGGGGACCGGCACGTACGCGTACGTCGGTTCCGGAGCCGTCGGCTACTCCCGTCGAGCACGACCAGTCCCACGCGCGGCCTCATGGACGATTCAGCTACTGGGGGTAGCAACCAATGACGAAGAAGACGCGGATACGCGTCGCACGGATCGCCGCCGGTGCCGTGGTGGCGGCCGGTGCGTCCCTGATGATCACGGGTGTGGCGACGGCCGACCCGGGCGGCCCGAGCACGGACCCGACCTGCGGCATCCTCGGCACCGACCCGAACTGCGAGGACCCGGGCGACACCACCGGCGGCGACTCTTCCACCGGCGGCGACTCCTCCACCGGTGAGACCACCAACGGTGGCTCCACGGGTGAGACCACCACCGGCGGTACCTCCACCACGGGTGAGACCACCATCGGTGCTTCCATCGGCGAGACCACCATCGGTGGCTCCACGGGTGAGACCACCACCGGTGGCACCTCCACCACGGGTGAGACCACCACGGGCGGTACCTCCACCACCGGCGAGACCACCACCGGCGGCACCTCCTCCACGGGTGGCGACACCACCGGCGGCACCTCCACCACCGGCGGCGGCAACGGCGGCTCGACCGGCGGCAACGGCGGCAGCACCGGCGGTGACGGTGGCTCCACCGGCGGTTCCACCACCGGCGGCAACGGCGGCGGCTCCGCCACCGGCGGCAACAACACCACCCCCGACGGCGGCGGCAACGACAACGTCTCCCAGGAGGCGGGCACCTCCGCGCTCACCGACACCGGCTCGGACACCGCCCCGCAGGGCGGCGACGACAAGGAGCTGGCCGAGACCGGTGCGGGCGAGACCATGTTCCTGCTGGCCGGTGCGGCCACGATGATCGCGGGCGGCGTCGCCTTCCGCTTCCTGCCGCGCCTCGCGGGCGGCCGGGGCGGCACGGCCGCCTGAGCGCGGTCACCGGCCCACTGACGTGACGCGAAGGGCCCGGAGCATGATCCCCATGCTCCGGGCCCTTCCGGCGTCCGTGCGGCCCTCGGCCGCGCGCTACAGCCCCGTCTGGTGCGCCAGCAGCGCCACCGCGGCGATCAGCACCGCGAGCAGCGCGATCAGCGCCACCGGGTTCAGCCCCGCGAAGAAGTTCTGCTGCTGGAGCCGCTCCCGGCTGGCCCGGCACACCGGGCACCGGCCCTCGCTCACGGGAGCCGCGCAGTTCGCGCACACCAACCGGTCGTACGTCATGCGCTCGCCCTCCTCGTGCAGGCCCTCACCCCGTACAACGTCATGCGGAACCAGAACGTTCCCCCTCCACTCTGCCAGGTTCCCCCGGAAAGAGCGCGGGCGCCCGGGAAAGCGGCCCCGGTGGCCCGTACAAAAACGCACAAGTGTCGCCCAACACGACCGGGCCCTGCGTAGGCACTGCCGGTTCGCGTATGGTCACGCTCATCTACCCCCGGCGACCCGTGGTGCATCCGTGATCCGATTCGACAGTGTCTCCAAGGTCTACCCCAAGCAGACCCGTCCCGCACTCAGGGATGTGTCCCTCGAAGTGGAGAAGGGCGAGTTCGTCTTCCTCGTGGGGTCGTCCGGCTCCGGCAAGTCCACCTTCCTGCGGCTGCTGCTGCGCGAGGAGCGGTGCAGCCACGGCCAGGTGCATGTGCTGGGCAAGGACCTCGCCCGCCTGTCCAACTGGAAGGTGCCGCAGATGCGCCGCCAGCTCGGGACGGTCTTCCAGGACTTCCGGCTGCTGCCGAACAAGACGGTCGCGGAGAACGTGGCCTTCGCCCAGGAGGTGATCGGCAAGTCCAAGGGCGAGATCCGCAAGTCCGTGCCGCAGGTCCTCGACCTCGTGGGGCTCGGCGGCAAGGAGGACCGCAGACCGGGCGAGCTGTCCGGTGGTGAGCAGCAGCGCGTCGCCATCGCACGGGCCTTCGTCAACCGGCCCAAGCTGCTGATCGCGGACGAGCCCACGGGCAACCTCGACCCGCAGACCTCCGTCGGCATCATGAAGCTGCTCGACCGCATCAACCGGACGGGCACCACGGTGGTCATGGCGACGCACGACCAGAACATCGTGGACCAGATGCGCAAGCGCGTCATCGAGCTGGAGAAGGGACGCCTGGTGCGCGACCAGGCCCGCGGCGTCTACGGCTACCAGCACTAAGCAAGTTCACGACGGAAAGGCTCGACCAGACGCCATGCGCGCCCAGTTCGTCCTGTCGGAGATCGGAGTCGGTCTCCGCCGCAATCTGACGATGACCTTCGCGGTCATCGTCTCCGTTGCCCTCTCCCTGGCCCTGTTCGGCGGTTCACTGCTGATGAGCGACCAGGTGAGCACCATGAAGGGCTACTGGTACGACAAGGTCAACGTCTCGATCTTCCTGTGCAACAAGAGCGACGCGCAGTCGGACGCCAACTGCGCCAAGGGCGCGGTCACCGAGGACCAGAAGAAGCAGATCCGCTCCGACCTCGGCAAGATGACCACGCTCGTGCAGAAGGTCACCTACGAGTCGCAGGACCAGGCGTACAAGCACTACAAGGAGCAGTTCGGCAACTCCCCGCTGGCCAGCTCCCTGACGCCGGACCAGATGCAGGAATCCTTCCGCATCAAGCTCAAGGACCCGCAGAAGTACCAGGTCATCGCGACCGCGTTCAACGGGCGTGACGGCGTGCAGTCCGTGCAGGACCAGAAGGGCATCCTGGACAACCTCTTCCAGCTGCTCAACCTGATGAACCGCGCGGCGCTCGGCGTGATGGCGATGATGCTGATCGTCGCCCTGCTGCTGATCGTCAACACCGTGCGCGTGTCCGCGTTCAGCCGCCGCCGCGAGACCGGCATCATGCGGCTGGTCGGCGCCTCCGGGTTCTACATCCAGGCGCCGTTCATCATGGAGGCCGCGGTCGCCGGACTCATCGGCGGCAGCCTCGCCTGTGTGTTCCTGGTGGTCGGCCGGTACTTCACGATCGACCACGGCATGGCCCTGTCGAACAAGCTGACGCTCATCAACTTCGTCGGCTGGGACGCGGTGTTGACCAAGCTGCCGCTGATCCTCGCCACGAGCGTGCTGATGCCCGCACTTGCCGCGTTCTTCGCGTTGCGCAAGTACCTGAAGGTGTGACACATACCAAGAAGGGCCGTACGGGCATCCGTCCGTACGGCCCTTCGCGTTGTCCTAGACTCACCGCCATGTCAGGCCGCGAGCTGTTCAGCCGGCCCCGCCGCAACCGCCGCGGGGCCGCGCTGGCCCTGTTCTTCGCGGGCGTGCTCGCGGCGGGCGCGGTGACCGGCACGCTGCCGGAGCGCGGCCAGGACCGCGAGAACGAGGCCGCACAGAGGAGCGAGCCCACCAGTGCGGCGCGGCACGAGGCCGTGCGCCGGGCCGCCGCCGAGGCGATGGCCGCGGGCGAGTCCCCGACGGAGGCCGCCGAACGGGCCGTCAGCCGCAGCGGGGACCGCTGGGCCGCCGTCTACTCCTCCGGTGAGTACGCGGAGTTCCAGGAGGCCCTGGACGGCGAGTACACCGGCGTCGGGCTGTGGGCGCGGCGCACCCGGGACGGCCGTATCGAGGTGACCCGGGTCCAGCCCGGCTCGCCCGCGGCCGGAGCGGGCATCCGCCGGGGCGACGGGCTGCGCAGCGTGGACGGCCGCGCGGTGGACGGGCTCCCGGTCACCGAGACCGTCTCCTTACTGCGCGGCGACGCCGAGGGCGCGACCGCCGGAACGCCGGTCACGCTCGGGCTCAGCCGCGGGGAGCGCGCGTGGCGCCTGACGCTGCACCGGGCGCGGCTGTCCACCGACTCCGTGACCGTGACCCACCCGGTCTCCGGGGTCGCCGTCGTCCGGGTCGCCGCCTTCACCAAGGGCTCCGCCGACGCCGTGCGCGGGGCCGTGCGCCGGGCGCCCGCCGACACCGGGATCGTGCTCGACCTGCGCGGGAACTCCGGCGGCCTGGTCACCGAGGCCGTCTCCACCGCCTCCGCCTTCCTCGACGGCGGCCTGGTCGCCACCTACGACGTCGACGGCGCCCAGCGCGCCCTGCACGCCGCCTCCGGCGGGGACACCGCCCGCCCGCTGGTCGTCCTGGTCGACGGCGGCACGATGAGCGCGGCCGAGATGCTCACCGGCGCCCTCCAGGACCGGGGCCGGGCGGTCGTGATCGGCTCCCGCACCTTCGGCAAGGGCTCCGTCCAGATGCCGACCGACCTGCCCGACGGCTCGGTGGCCGAGCTGACCGTGGGCCACTACCGCACTCCGCTGGGTCACGCCGTGGACGGCCGGGGCATCACCCCGGACCTGGACGCGGGCGCGGGGGCGCTGGAGCGGGCCGAGACGGTGCTCACCGGGCTCGGCGACCCGTCGTAGACACCCGAGCCGTCGTGGACACCCTGGGGCGGGCGTCGAAATACGCTTCCCTCCCACCCCCTGTCCGGTGAGAAAATGTGGGCACTATGAGCAAGGGAATGTACGTACCGAAGGAGTCCCAGCCCAAGCAGGGCGGGGCAGCCGCGAAGGCCAAGGACGGCAAGCGCAAGATGGTCGCGCAGAACAAGAAGGCGCGGCACGACTACGCGATCATCGACACCTACGAGGCCGGGATCGTCCTGACCGGCACCGAGGTGAAGTCGCTGCGCCAGGGGCGGGCCTCGCTGGCCGACGGCTTCGTCCAGATCGACGGGAACGAGGCGTGGCTGCACAACGCCCACATCCCGGAGTACTTCCAGGGCACCTGGACGAACCACTCCGTGCGCCGCAAGCGCAAGCTGCTCCTGCACCGCGAGGAGATCGACAAGCTGGGCTCCAAGGTCCAGGAGACGGGTCACACCATCGTGCCCCTGGCGATCTACTTCAAGGACGGCCGGGCCAAGGCCGAGATCGCGCTCGCGCGCGGCAAGAAGGAGTACGACAAGCGGCAGACCCTGCGCGAGAAGCAGGACCGCCGGGAGTCGGACCGCGCCATCGCGGCGGCCAAGCGGCGCCAGCGCGGGGCGTGACGCGGGGTGTAACCCGGGCCACCGGGAATAAGCTGGCACTGCCGTGCGTTGGTCACGTACGATGGCAATGCACTCCACAGAGGGTGCGCGTCTCCTGCGGGAGGCATTGAAAAATCAACATGGGGATGATCGGTTTCGACAGCGGCTGTCGAAGCAGGGGAAGCGTGTCGAGGAAGCGGCCATGATCTCGTAAACCACAGGCCGAAACCAATAATCGCCAACACCAAGCGCGATTCCTTCGCCCTCGCTGCCTAAGTAGCGACTTGCGAAGTGTCAGCCCGGGGCTGTTCCCGACCCGGATCCTGGCATCAGCTAGGGGACTAAACCTTGATCCCGGTCACGGGGTGAAAAGGGAAATCTAACAGTGACTGAGCCCGTCGGAGACTTGTTCGCGTGATCTCCGGGGCCGAGAAAATCGAAGCGAACTGCACACGGAGAAGCCCTGTTTCCGCACCGGTGGACGCGGGTTCGATTCCCGCCATCTCCACGATCGGAGAGCTTTCGAGCTTTCCGTACCCCATGTGGGCAAAGGCCCCGTCGCTCGTGAGCGGCGGGGCCTTCGTCATGCCGTCATGCCGTCGTGCTCCGTCATGCCGCCGTGGTGTGCCGGGTCGCCGTGTCGCGTCGTGCCGTCGTGGCGCGGCGGGTCGCCGCGTTGATCAGCAGGGCCAGGGTCGCCGCGGCGGTCGGGAGGGTGTAGGCCGTGGCCGGGTTCAGGTGTTCCACTGTCCAGCCGC
Organism: Streptomyces sp. LaPpAH-108; assembly: GCF_000373625.1. Classification (GTDB taxonomy): domain Bacteria; phylum Actinomycetota; class Actinomycetes; order Streptomycetales; family Streptomycetaceae; genus Streptomyces. The sequence goes on along the minus strand of NZ_KB892000.1, from coordinate 77,687 downwards.
CTGTGGCCGAGCCGCAGGCTATGCCGGTCAGGAGGGCGGTCACCGCGAGGCTCATGCCTTCGTTGAGGCGGTCGGGTGGGGTGTGGGTCTGGAGGAGGGTCATGGCGGTGACCATGGTGGGGGCGGTGGCCATGCCCGCCAGGAGGAGGGCGGCGGCCAGGGGCGGCAGGGTGCCGTCCGTGGCGGCGGTCAGCCAGGGGAGGGTCATCAGGGCGGTCATCGCCAGGAGGCACCGGGGGAGGAGCCGGGCCGGGGAGCCGGTGGGCTTCAGACGGCCGTAGAGCAGCCCCGCCGCGCAGGAGCCCGCCGCCTGGAGGGCCAGGATCGCGCCCGCCGCGGCGCGGTGACCCCGGGCGTCCGCGTAGGCGATCGTCACCACCTCCAGGGAGCCGAAGATCGCGCCGGTGGCGACGAAGGTGGCGAGCAGGGGCGGGATGCCCCGGGTGCGGAGGGGGGACGGGGCCGTCGAGCGGGGGCTCGGCGGGGGTTCCGTCGCGCGCCGGGACGTGAACAGGAGCATCCCGGCCAGCAGCAGGACCGCGCCGACGAGGGTGCCCGACTCCGGGAAGAACGTGCCGGTCAGGAAGGACGCCAGGACCGGGCCCAGCATGAAGCACAGCTCGTCGGCGGCCTGCTCGAAGGAGTTCGCGGTGTGCAGGGCGTCGGGGTCGTCGCGCAGGAGATGGGCCCAGCGGGCGCGGGAGAGGCCGCCGATGTTGGGGGTGGCGGCGGTCGCGGCATAGGCGGCGAACAGGGTCCAGTCGGGGGCGTCGAAGCGCACGCACAGCAGCAGGGCCACGCTGCCCGCCACCGCGGTGAGCGTCGCGGGCAGCGCGACCCGCGCCTGGCCGTACCGGTCGGTCAGCCGCGCCGTCCAGGGACCGGCCAGAGCCGTCGCCGCCAGGCCGGTCGCGGTGACCGCCCCGGCGAGCGCGTACGAACCCCGCGCCCCCGCGATCATCACGACCGCGCTCACCGAGAACATCCCCATCGGCAGGCGCGCGACGAGATTGCCGAGGGTGAAGGCGAGGGTGCCGGGCAGGGCGAAGAGGCCACGGTAGGTGGTGAGTCGGTGCATGACATGCACGTTCGCCCGGCGCCCCGGCCCGCGTCCAACACCTTTATGGCGCCCAATTCACGCGCTTGCGTTGTAAGTTCGCGGGCGTGACCACACCCCTCGCCTCCGTGGACCCCCGGCTGCTCCGCTCCTTCCTCGCCGTCGCGGAGGAGCTGCACTTCACCCGCGCCGCCGCCCGGCTCTATGTCGCGCAGCAGGCGCTCAGCCGTGATGTGCGGCGGCTGGAAAGGGAGTTGGGGGCCGAGCTGTTCGTGCGGACGACGCGGCAGGTGGCGCTCACCGCCGACGGCGAACGACTGCTGCCGCTGGCCCGACGCGTGCTCGACGCCCAGGAGGAACTGCTCGCGGCCTTCGGGCAGGCCCGCCCCCTGCTGGTCGACCTCAACTCGGAGGGCCTGGGCACCACCCGCCGCGTGCTCGCCCGGGCCCGGGAGCTGGCCCCCGCCCATGAGCTGACGGCCCGCTACGAGAGCGGGCTCACCGGGGCGGCGGAGGACATGCTCGCCGGACGGCTCGACGCCTCCTTCGGCCGCTTCGCCGGACTCGGCCCCGCCACCCGCGCCCGCCTCGGCCACCAGCCCGTGCGCTACGAGCCGATGGCCGTCTTCCTCCCCGAGGACCACCCGCTGGCCGCACTGCCCGCGGTGCCGGTGCGCGCGCTGGCGGGTGCGACGGTGTACGCCGGCGCGGGCAACGCCGGGACGAGGGAGTGGACCGGGCTGGCGCGTCAGCTCTTCGAGCGACACGGCATCCTTCCGGCGTCACCCGTTCCGATGGCTGTGGGGCGTGAGGAATTCGCCCGGGTCATGGGGAGAACGCGTGTTCCCGTCCTCGCGGTGGTGGACTTTTCGGCCATGCCGGGCGCGGTGCTGAGACCGCTTGTCGACCCTGTCCCGCTTTCGCCCGTCTCGCTCGTGTGGCGGAAGGGCCTGGTCCATCCGGCGCTGGACGCGCTCCGCACGGCCGCCGCCGAGATCTCGCGCGCCGAGGGCTGGCTCGACCGGCCTGTCGATGGATGGATTCCAGCCACCGATGAAGATGTGATGAACGGTCCTATCTGACGCATCATGACCCCGAAACCTTCACATGCGCTACATTCGGGGCCCGAGCACACTGTGATAAAGGGGGCGCACGGACCTGGTGGGGGCCTGGTTCGTCGGCGTGATGCTCGGGGTCGTAGCCCCCCGAACGGTTCCGTGGGGGATGTGCACGCGTGAAACAGTGGCGAGAAGACGCCCAACCGGAATGGCCCGCTGTCGCATCCGCGACCCCGGAGCCGCCGGTGACCGAGGGCAGCAGGACCCAGGCGTTCCCGGAGAGCGGAACGGTCGCCGAGACCGGGACGCTCGGCCGGGGGAGCGCGGGGACCGGCCGTGGGGGATGGCCCGCCGTACGAGGCACGCACACCGGCACCGTGAGCGGTACCGGCTCGATACCCCGGGGCGGACGGGCCGCCCCGACCGGCGTCGACGAGACGGCCGTCGTCCCGCGCCCGCGCAACGCGCGCGCCGCCTCCGACTTCCGGCGCACGACGGCCCCCGACGCCGAGCCGACGGCCGTGCTGCCGACGGCGCCGGACGCGGACCCCACCGCCGTCCTGCCGAAGGCCACGGGCACCGGGGACCGCACCACCGTGCTGCCCGCCGCGTCCACCGGCACCCCCGGCTTCACCGGGCCCGCCACCTCCGCCGCCTCCGCCGTCGAGCGGACCTCCGTACCGGTCCAGCCGACCGACACGCCCCGGCCCACTGCCCGTACGAGCGGAACGGCCCCCGGCTGGCCCGTCGTACGGGACACCGGGCGGCCCGCCGCGCCGCGTGACCCCTGGGACGCGCGCGCCGCCGCCACGCCCACCGCCCCCGAGGCGGCCGGGACCGGCGGCGCGGCCGACCCCGCGCACGATCCGCACGAGGTCACCGTCCAGCTGGACTCCGTGCGGGGCGAGGCGGAGGCGGAGGCCCGTCCGGACGGGCCCGTCTTCGTGGACGAGTCGGGCCGTCGCGGGCGTACCGTCCGGCGGATCGGGCTCGCGGTCGCCGTCGCCTGCGCGGCGTACGCCGTCGTCATCGTCGCCACACTGCTGTCCGGCAGCTCGGACGCGCCCTGGCTGCCCGTGCCGGACAAGGAGGACAAGCCCGCCGGGCGGGTGCACACCTCGCCGGTGCCCACCGTCTCCACCGCGCCGACGGCGGCGGACGCCGGGGGCGCGACCGGACCCGCCGAGCCGCTGCCGACCTCCGCCACCGACGCGCCCGGCGCCCCGGACGCGCCGTCCGCCCCGGCCGCGGGGACCAGCGGGCCGCCCGCGTCGCCGAGCACGAGCCCGACCGCGCGTACGTCCACCACGCCCCGCGTCTCCAGCCCGCCCGGGAAGCCCACGCCCACCGGCGAGCCCACGACCGGCTCCTCCCCGACGACCTCCGCCCCGGCCGACAGCCCGGACCCGGAGCCCAGCGGCTCCCCGGCGGGCGGCGGCGGCCCCGAGCCGCACGGTTCGGCCGCCCCGGCCGCCGCCCTCGGCCCCCACCGCGCGGGAACCGCCCTCTGATGCCTTCGCGATCCCGCCGCCGCACCGACCGATCAGCCCGCAGCACCGACCAGGCGGCCCGCCCGTCCCGCAGGGCCCGCGCCGAGCGCCGCCGCTTCCCGCTGCGCTACGCGCTCGCGTTCCTGCTGCTGCTCGCGACCCTGGCGATGCTCATCCTGCACGGCTATGTGCACAACGAGATCCTCGCCGACTTCCGGGTACGCCCCGAGGCCGCGACCGACCAGGTGCCCCGCAAGATCCTCGACGGCGGCCCGGTCATCGACACCCGGGGCGGGCGCACCGACAGCCTCAAGGTGCCCGAGCACCGGCTCGTGCTCACCTTCGACGACGGCCCGGACCCCACCTGGACCCCGAAGGTCCTCGACATCCTCGAGAAGCACCACGCCCACGCGACCTTCTTCGTCACCGGCACGATGACCTCGCGCTACCCGGAGCTGGTCAAACGCATGGTGGACGAGGGCCACGAGGTCGGGCTGCACACCTTCAACCACCCCGACCTCTCCTACCACTCCAGGAGCCGCGCCGACTGGGAGCTGTCCCAGGGGCAGCTGGCCCTCGCCGGGGCGGCCGGTATCCGCAGCTCGCTGTTCCGGCCGCCGTACTCCTCCTTCGCCTCCGCCATGGACGACCGGTCCTGGCCGGTGACCAAGTACATCGGCAGCCGGGGCTATCTGACCGTCCTCAACGACCGCGACAGCGAGGACTGGCGCAAGCCCGGGGTGGACGCGATCGTGCGCGGGGCCACGCCCGAGGGCGGCAAGGGCGCGGTCGTCCTGATGCACGACTCCGGCGGCGACCGCAGCGAGACCGTCGCCGCCCTGGACCGCTATCTGCCCGAACTCCAGGCCAAGGGCTACCGGTTCCAGACCCTCACCGAGGCCCTGGACGCGCCGAGCGCGGACACCCCGGTCACCGGGGCGGCGCTGTGGAAGGGCCGGGCCTGGATCATGCTGATCAAGGCGGCCGACAGCGCGACCGACGTGCTGGTGGCGGGCCTCGCGGTCGTCGGCGTGCTGGTCATCGGGCGGTTCGGGCTGATGCTGCTGCTCTCCGCCGCGCACGCCCGCCGCACCCGCCGCCGGGGCTTTCACTGGGGCCCCGAGCCCGTGACACGGCCCGTCTCGGTGCTGGTCCCGGCCTACAACGAGGCCAAGTGCATCGAGAGCACGGTGCGTTCACTGACCGAGAGCGACCATCCGGTGGAGATCATCGTCATCGACGACGGCTCCACCGACGGCACCGCCCGCATCGTCGAAGGGCTCGGACTCCCCGGCGTACGTGTCGTGCGCCAGCTCAACGCGGGCAAGCCCGCCGCCCTCAACCGGGGCCTGGCGAACGCGAGTTCCGACCTGATCGTGATGATGGACGGCGACACCGTCTTCGAGCCGTCCACCGTGCGCGAACTGGTGCAGCCCTTCGCCGACCCGCGCGTCGGCGCCGTCGCGGGCAACGCCAAGGTCGGCAACAAGGACACCCTCATCGGCGCCTGGCAGCACATCGAGTACGTGATGGGCTTCAACCTGGACCGCCGGATGTACGACGTGCTGCGCTGCATGCCGACCATCCCCGGCGCGGTCGGCGCCTTCCGCCGCTCCGCCCTGGAACACGTCGGCGGCATGAGCGACGACACCCTCGCCGAGGACACCGACGTCACCATGGCGCTGCACCGCGACGGCTGGCGCGTGGTCTACGCCGAGAAGGCGCGCGCCTGGACCGAGGCGCCCGAATCCGTCCAGCAGCTCTGGTCCCAGCGCTACCGCTGGTCCTACGGCACCATGCAGGCCATCTGGAAGCACCGCCGCGCCGTCGTGGAGCGCGGCCCCTCCGGCCGGTTCGGCCGCATCGGCCTGCCGCTGGTGTCCCTGTTCATGGTGCTCGCCCCGCTCCTGGCCCCGCTGATCGACATCTTCCTCGTCTACGGCCTGGTCTTCGGGCCCACGGGCAGGACGATCGGGTCCTGGTTCGCGATCCTCGCCATCCAGGCGGCCTGCGCGGCGTACGCCTTCTTCCTCGACCGGGAACGGCTCACTCCGTTGATCTCACTTCCGCTCCAGCAGATCCTCTACCGCCAGCTCATGTACGTCGTCCTGCTCCAGTCCTGGATCACCGCCCTGACCGGCGGCCGGCTGCGCTGGCAGAAGCTGCGCCGCAAGGGCGGGGTCGGCGTCCCGCAGCCGGACGCCGTCGCCGCGGCCGACGGAAGGGTGGCCCGATGACGACCGGTCCCCAGGGCCCGGCCCGGCACGCCCGCCGCCCGGAGCCGACCGCCCCGGCGGCGCCCCCGACCGTGCCACCGCTGCCCGGACCCTCGGCACCGCCCGCCGTCACGGCCGTCACGGCCGTCGCGGAGGCGCCGCCCGGGCCGCCCACCGCCTTAACCGACGCGGCCGGGCCCCGGAAACCCGCCCGCGACCGCTACTTCGACCTGCTGCGGGCCGTCGCCCTGTTCCGGGTCGTCTTCTACCACCTGATGGGCTGGTCCTGGCTGCCCGTCGTCTTCCCCTCCATGGGCGTGATGTTCGCCCTCGCGGGCACGCTCATGGCCCGCTCGCTGAAACGGCCCGCGCTCGACGTCGTCCGCGGCAGGCTCCGCCGTCTGCTGCCGCCCCTGTGGCTGCTCGGCGCCATCGGCGTGACCGGCATGGTGCTCCAGGGCTGGCGCCCGGACGCCGACGGCCACCCCGGCTGGTGGTGGCTGCACCTCGGGTACTGGATCCTGCCGCTGAGCGACCCGCCGTACGCGGACGGACTGCGCGGGGTGCACGGGGTGCTCGGCGCCGACTGGGGCGGTGAACTCGCCGGGCCCCTCTGGTACTTGCGCGCCTACCTCTGGTTCGTCCTGCTCTCGCCCCTGCTGCTGCGCGCGCTGCGCAGGCTGCCCTGGGCGACCATCCTGATGCCCCTCGCGCTCGCCGCGGTCCTGGAGTTCGGGCACCCCGCCCTGCCCGGCGACCGCTTCCCCTCCGCCCTCACCGACTTCACCACCTTCGGCGCCTGCTGGATCCTCGGCATGGCCCACCAGCAGGGCGTGCTGCGCCGTATCCCGCGCTATGTCGTCCCCTCGGTCGCGCCCGCCATCGCCGCCGTCGGCCTCTGGTACGCGCTCACGCACGGCTTCCGGCAGGGCCACGACCTCGACGACATCCCCTTCGCCCAGTCCCTGTGGTCCTTCGCCACCGTGCTGCTCCTGCTGCACCTCAGCCCGTCCTGGCCGGTGTGGCCCCGGCTGCTGCGCCCCTTCGACCGGCTGATCACCCTGCTCAACTCCCGCGCGGTGACCATCTATCTGTGGCACAACATCTGCATCCTGATCGCCTCCACCCTGTGGGACCAGCTGTGGCGCTTCGAGACGCTGGAGCGGGACTGCCCCTGGCTCCTGGAAAGCTCCTGGCCCGAGCTGGCCGTCACCTGGGCCCTCGTCGCCCTGTGCGTGCTGGCCTTCGGCTGGGTGGAGGACCTGGCGGCCAAGCGGCGCCCCCGCCTGTGGCCGGACGGCCGGAGCGCGAAGAGCGGTACGAGGGGTTCCGGCCGGGCCCTCGGACAGGCACTGTGAGAGGCAGCGACGCAACGGTTCCTGCCCAGGCGGTGACGGTCACATGGCACGGGATACGGCCCCGTACGAGCTGCGCTTCGACGCCGGGCGATGCTGCCTGGACCTCCTGGCGACCTCGCATCCCCACGAACACCTCGATGCCGTGGCCCCGTTGTGCGCCTGGATCACGGGTGCCGGGCTCGTCCCGCCCGGCACCCCGCTCGGCCACGCCGATCCGGCCTGGCCGCTCCGCTTCCGTGAACTGCGCGCCCATATAGGGACGTTGGTGCGCGCGGAGGGCGATTCCGACCCGCGCGCGCGTGCCCGCGCCCTCGGGCGCCTGAACGAACTGGCCGCCGCCGCGCCTCCGGTGCCGCGCGCGGTGCGCCAGGAGAACGGCTCTCTCGCACGGGAGCTGGCCGGACGGCCCGAGTGTGCCGCGCTGCTCGCCGTCGTCGCGCGGGACGCGGTGGAACTGCTCACCGACCCGGTGGCCCGCGCGGCCGTGCGCGAATGCGCCGGGGACGACTGCCCGCTCGTCTATCTGGACACCTCGCGCGGCAGGCGCCGCCGCTGGTGCTCCAGCGAGACCTGCGGCAACCGCGAACGCGTCGCCCGGCACCGCAGGCGCGCCGCGCTCGCCCGATCCTGAGTGTCCGGTAAGGGAGTTGTGCCGGGACGCGCCCGAACTCGCCCCCCTGTGAGATCCGTTACACCGCGTTTGCCTCTGGCCAAGCACGGGCAGCCAAGCCGATCTTGACGGCGTGTCGGAAATGTAAAGAACGAGCGGGGGGAATGTGTGCGCATGTCCCGCTCGTCACGTCACCCCCGGGAAAACCGCCAACTCCCCTTGAACATTCCGGCCCTGTGCCGCGTACGTGTGGGCGAGCGACCGACGGGGAGAAGCCCCGGACACCGGAGGTGGGCGTGCGCAAGGATGCGGCCGTGGCCAATGAAAGTGGATCGAGGGCCCGACATCGCATGTCCTCGCAGCCCTCGGAACCCGATGAGGAGCTGATGCGTGCTCTGTACCGCGAGCACGCCGGACCCCTCCTTGCGTATGTCCTCAGACTGGTCGCCGGAGACCGGCAGCGAGCCGAGGACGTGGTGCAGGAAACACTCATCCGTGCCTGGAAGAACGCCGGTCAGCTCAATCGGGCGACCGGTTCGGTACGCCCCTGGCTGGTGACGGTCGCCCGGCGCATCGTCATCGACGGCCACCGCAGTCGGCAGGCCCGGCCGCAGGAGGTCGATCCGTCGCCGCTGGAGGTCATCCCCGCGGAGGACGAGATCGACAAGGCGCTGTGGCTGATGACGCTGACGGACGCGCTCGACGACCTGACCCCGGCCCACCGGGAGGTCCTCGTCGAGACCTACTTCAAGGGGCGTACCGTCAACGAGGCGGCCCAGACCCTGGGGATACCCAGCGGTACGGTCCGCTCCCGGGTCTTCTACGCCCTGCGGTCGATGAAGCTGGCGCTGGAGGAGCGGGGGGTGACGGCGTGATGAGTGTGTACGGGGGATTCGGAGCGAGCGGTACGGGTATGTCTGGCCCCATGCAGGGATCTCCGGTGCCGAACGAGCACGAGACCGTCGGCGCCTACGCCCTCGGAATTCTCGACGACACCGAGGCGACGGCTTTCGAGACCCATCTGGCGGGCTGCGAGTGGTGCGCCCAGCAGCTGGACGAACTCGCCGGAATGGAGCCGATGCTGGCCGCGCTCGCGGACCTGCCCGGCACCGGAAGCACCCCCGCGATCGGGGAGTCGCTGTCCGCCCGGCCGAGCCCGCGCATCGTCGAGCGCATGGTCGACGAGGTCGCCGAGCGCCGCGCTCGCAAGCGCCGCAAGAGCTTCTACATGATCGCCGCCGCGGCAGCGCTCATCGTCGCGGCACCCGTCGGCGTCATGGCCGTGTCGAACTCGGGCACCACCCAGACCGCGACCCCGCTCGCCGCGACCGCCAAGGACCACTTCGCCCAGCTGTCCCACAAGGTCTCCGGCACCGACTCCGGCACCGGCGTCTCCGCCACCATCGCGATGGCGGGCAAGGACTGGGGCACCGACACGGTCATGGAGCTGAAGAACGTCAAGGGTCCGCTCACCTGCTCCCTGATCGCCGTCGGCACCAACGGCGAGCGCCAGACGCTCGGCACCTGGACCGTCGGCAAATGGGGGTACGGCAACCCGGACGCCAAGACCGAGCAGGCCCGCAACCCGCTGTACATCGGCGGCGGCACCGCGCTCAAGCCCGGCGACATCGACCACTTCGTGGTGTCCACCCTGGACGGGAAGGAACTGGTCCAGGTGAAGGCCTGACCGAGCCGCCACGTAGCCCTGACGGGCCCTCTTCGCGTACGGTTGACGGCTGCCCAGCACGTCAGAAGGGGGCCCGGTGGCCGCTCAGGTTCAGCAGTCCGCGGTCGGCTCGGTACACGACGCACACGATTCCGCACGTGACCGAGAGATCCGCGTCGAACAGGAACACCTGGACCGGGTGTACCGGCGGCTCGAGGAGAAGATCCACGAGGCCGAGTTCCTGATGCACGACGCGGCCCAGCGCGGCCAGGTGGGCACACCCGGCGCGCTGGCCGAGCGGGACGCGCAGGTCTTCCGGGCGGGCATCCATCTGAACCGGCTGAACAACGAGTTCGAGGACTTCCTGTTCGGCCGGATCGACCTGCTCCAGGGCAAGGACGGCAAGAAGGGCCCCGACGGCGCCTACACCGCCGTCGAGCCCGCCGAGGGCGCCGTACGCCCCGACAACACCGCCGACATCGCCGAGACCCTGCACATCGGGCGCATCGGCGTGCTCGACGAGGACTACTCCCCGCTCGTCATCGACTGGCGGGCGCCCGCCGCCGCGCCCTTCTACCGCTCCACCCCGGTCGACCCCGGCCGCGTCGTACGCCGCCGGGTCATCCGCTCCCGCAACCGCCGCGTCCTCGGCGTCGAGGACGACCTCATGCGCCCCGAGCTGACGGCGAGCCTGGACGGCCACGAGCTGGCGGTCATCGGCGACGGCGCCCTGATGGCCGCCCTCGGTCAGGCGCGCGGGCACACCATGCGGGACATCGTCTCCTCCATCCAGGCCGAACAGGACCTGGTCATCCGCGCCCCCGCCAACTCCGTCACCTACGTCGAGGGCGGACCCGGCACCGGCAAGACCGCCGTCGCCCTGCACCGCGCGGCCTATCTGCTCTACCAGGACCGCAGACGCTACGCGGGCGGCATCCTCATCGTCTCGCCCACCCCGCTGCTCGTGGCCTACACCGAGGGCGTGCTGCCCTCGCTAGGCGAGGAGGGCCAGGTCGCCATCCGCGCGCTGGGCTCCCTGGTCGACGGTGTCGAGGCCACGCTCCACGACACCCCGGCCGTCGCCCGCGCCAAGGGCTCGTACCGGATGCTCAAGGTGCTGCGGAAGGCCGCGCGCGGCGCCCTCGAACTCGGCACCCCGGGCAGCATCCCGCCCGACCGGCTCCGCGTGGTCGCCTTCGGCCGCCGCCTCGAACTGGAGGCCGGGGAACTGGAGCACGTCCGCCGCACCGCGCTCAGCGGCACCGCACCGGTCAACCTGCTCCGCCCGCGTGCCCGCAAACTCCTCCTGGACGCGTTGTGGGCCAAGTCCGGCGCGGCGGGACGGCACACCGACCCCGAACTGGCCGCCGAACTGCGCGCCTCCTTCGACGACGACGTGACCGGTGAGGACTCCTTCCTCGCCTTCCTGGACGCCTGGTGGCCCGAGCTGACCCCCAAGGGCGTCCTGACCGCCATGGCCGACGAGAAGCGCCTGGGCCGCTGGTCGCGCCGCGTGTTCAACCCCGGCGAGGTCCGCAAGGTCGCCCGCTCGCTCAAGCGCGACGGGTACTCCGTGCACGACATCGCCCTCCTGGACGAACTCCAGGCGATCCTCGGCGCCCCCACCCGCCCCCGCAAGAAGCGCGAACTGGACCCCCTGGCGCACCTCACCGGCCTGGAGGAGCTGATGCCGGTGCGCGAGGAGACCCAGCGCGAGCGCGCCGAACGGCTCGCCCAGGAGCGCACCGAGTACGCCCACGTCATCGTGGACGAGGCCCAGGACCTCACCCCCATGCAGTGGCGCATGGTCGGCCGCCGCGGCCGGCACGCCACCTGGACGGTCGTCGGCGACCCCGCCCAGTCCTCCTGGTCCGACCCGGACGAGGCGGCAGAAGCCCGCGACGAGGCCCTGGGCAGCCGCCCCCGCCGCCGCTTCGAGCTGACCGTCAACTACCGCAACCCCTCCGAGATCGCCGAGCTGGCCTCCAGGGTCCTCGCCCTCGCCATGCCCGGCGCCGAGCCCCCCTCCGCCGTACGCTCCACCGGCGTCGAACCCCGCTTCCGCGTCGTGGACCAGGCGCTGGGCACCACCGTCCGCGAGGAGGCCGAACGCCTCCTCGGCCTGGTCGACGGCACGGTCGGCGTCGTCGTCGCCATGAACCGCCGCGAGGAGGCCCGCCGCTGGCTGGCCGGGCTCGGCGACCGCGTGGTGGCCCTCGGCAGCCTGGAGGCCAAGGGCCTGGAGTACGACGCGACGGTCGTCGTCTCCCCGGCCGAGATCGCCGACGAGTCCCCGGCGGGCCTGCGGGTGCTCTACGTCGCGCTCACCCGCGCCACCCAGCAGCTCACGGTGGTCTCCGGCGAGCGGGACGTGCCGGACGCGGCCGGGGTGCCGGACCTGCTGCGCGACTGATCCCGACCCGCCGCACGGCTGATTCCGGCGAGCCGTGTGGACACGGGAATGCCCCTCGGCACCTGTTTGTTAGCCTTGTCGTGACACCGGCTCGATCCAAGCCCCCGGGCCCAACCTTCGTCGCTACGAGCGACCACTTGCCGCGAGGCGAGCATGGCGGGTCGGTGTCATGAAAGTGAGCGAGAGGCCCACGTCCCTGTGACGTGGGCCTCTTGTCTTGGAGAACACAATGTCCGCAACCGGGGGCGACTACCACGTACCCGTCGGTAGGTGCGACGATCGGACGGCACAACACGCGACACGGTGAAAGCAGAGGAAGTCGGCCATGGCAACGGCGCCCAGCGTCTCCTACTCGATGACCATCCGGTTGGAGGTGCCCGCGAGCGGAACGGCCGTATCGCAGCTCACCACCGCCGTGGAGTCCTCCGGAGGCTCGGTCACCGGCCTCGACGTCACCGCCTCGGGGCACGAGAAGCTCCGGATCGACGTCACCATCGCCGCGAGCTCCACCGCGCACGCCGAGCAGATCGTCGAGCAGCTGCGCACCATCGAGGGCGTCACCCTCGGCAAGGTCTCGGACCGTACGTTCCTGATGCACCTCGGCGGCAAGATCGAGATGCAGTCCAAGCACCCCATCCGCAACCGTGACGACCTCTCCATGGTCTACACGCCCGGTGTGGCGCGCGTCTGCATGGCCATCGCGCAGAACCCCGAGGACGCCCGCCGCCTCACCATCAAGCGCAACTCGGTTGCGGTCGTGACGGACGGCTCCGCCGTCCTTGGCCTGGGCAACATCGGCCCCAAGGCCGCGCTGCCCGTCATGGAGGGCAAGGCCGCCCTGTTCAAGCGCTTCGCGGGCATCGACGCCTGGCCGATCTGCCTGGACACCCAGGACAGCGACGCCATCGTGGAGATCGTCAAGGCCATCGCCCCCGGCTTCGCGGGCATCAACCTGGAGGACATCTCGGCGCCCCGCTGCTTCGAGATCGAGGCCCGGCTGCGCGAGGCCCTGGACATCCCCGTCTTCCACGACGACCAGCACGGCACCGCGATCGTCGTGCTCGCCGCGCTCACCAACGCGCTGCGCGTCACCGGCCGCTCCATGGAGAGCATCCGGGTCGTCATGTCCGGCGCGGGCGCGGCCGGTACGGCCATTCTCAAGCTGCTGCTCGCCGCCGGGGTGAAGAACGCGGTCGTCGCCGACATCAACGGTGTCGTGCACGCGGGCCGCGAGGACCTGGTGGACGCCCCGGCCGGTTCCGCGCTGCGCTGGATCGCGGACAACACCAACCCCGAGGGCCTGACCGGCACCCTGAAGGAGGCCGTGCGCGGCGCGGACGTCTTCATCGGCGTCTCCGCTCCGAACGTCCTGGACGGCGACGACGTGGCCGCCATGGCGGACGGCGCGATCGTGTTCGCGCTCGCGAACCCCGACCCCGAGGTGGACCCGGCGGTGGCCCGCCAGACGGCCGCCGTGGTGGCCACGGGCCGCTCGGACTTCCCGAACCAGATCAACAACGTGCTGGTCTTTCCGGGTGTCTTCCGCGGGCTCCTGGACGCCCAGTCCCGTACCGTCAACACGGAGATGATGCTCGCCGCCGCGCACGCGCTGGCGAACGTCGTCACCGAGGACGAGCTGAACCCCAACTACATCGTGCCCAGCGTCTTCAACGACAAGGTCGCGGGCGCGGTCGCCGGAGCGGTGCGCGAGGCGGCCAAGGCCGCCGGGGCGTCGGCGTCACCGCAGGTACCGTAGGGTGCGGGGGCTGTGATGATCGACACGGCCCTCGCACGGCGAGTCGTGGGAAGTCCTTTGCCCGGCGCCCTCTAGGGTGACGGCCGGGCAGGCGTGTCCGCGTGACACCCCTGGGTGCTCTCCTGACTCCCTGCGGGTGCCGGATTGGCTTTCCCGCCGCAGGTAGGGGCAGGATGCGTCCCTGGGCGCGAGCGCATCGGCATCGATCTCACCTCACGCCTCAATGGCAAGAAGAACACGGGAGTAACAACATGAACCGCAGTGAGCTGGTGGCCGCGCTGGCCGACCGCGCCGAGGTGACCCGCAAGGACGCCGACGCCGTGCTGGCCGCGTTCGCCGAGGTCGTCGGCGACATCGTCTCCAAGGGCGACGAGAAGGTCACCATCCCCGGCTTCCTGACCTTCGAGCGCACCCACCGTGCCGCTCGTACCGCGCGCAACCCGCAGACCGGTGAGCCCATCAACATCCCGGCCGGCTTCAGCGTGAAGGTGTCGGCGGGCTCGAAGCTCAAGGAAGCCGCCAAGGGCAAGTGACCTTGCCATCTGTCTCTCCGGTCCGTGGATGACGGGGTGTGGAGATGGGTGTCTTGGCTGTAGAGCCGTAAAAAGCGCCGATGGGGCGGTACCCGGATTGATTCGGGTGCCGCCCCATCGTGGTTGTTCTCACCAATGGCCTCAAACGCCGGCCGGGCTGAAAGATGCCGGCCGGCGTTTGAGGCCATTGGCCTGGGATCAGCTCAGGGCCTTGCCGGGGAGTTCTACCTTCGCTCCCAGCTCGACGAGCTTGTCCATGAAGTTTTCGTAGCCTCGGTTGATGAGGTCGATGCCGTGGACGCGGGAGGTGCCCTCGGCGGCCAGGGCCGCGATGAGGTAGGAGAAACCGCCGCGCAGGTCGGGGATGACCAGGTCGGCGCCCTGGAGCTTGGTGGGGCCGGAGACGACCGCCGAGTGGAGGAAGTTGCGCGCGCCGAAGCGGCAGTTCGAGCCGCCCAGGCACTCGCGGTAGAGCTGGATGTGCGCGCCCATCTGATTGAGCGCGGAGGTGAAGCCGAGGCGGGACTCGTAGACCGTCTCGTGGATGATCGACAGGCCGGTGGCCTGGGTCAGCGCCACCACCAGCGGCTGCTGCCAGTCGGTCTGGAAGCCGGGGTGGACGTCCGTCTCCAGCGCGATGGACTTCAGCTGGCCGCCCGGGTGCCAGAAGCGGATGCCCTCGTCGTCGATCTCGAACGCGCCGCCGACCTTGCGGTAGGTGTTCAGGAACGTCATCATCGAGCGCTGCTGGGCGCCGCGCACGTAGATGTTGCCGTGGGTCGCGAGGGCCGCGGAGGCCCAGGACGCGGCCTCCAGGCGGTCCGGGAGCGCGCGGTGGGTGTAGCCGCCGAGCTTGTCCACACCGGTGATGCGGATGGTGCGGTCGGTGTCCATCGCGATGATCGCGCCCATCTTCTGCAGTACGCAGATGAGGTCCTCGATCTCGGGCTCGACGGCCGCGTTGGACAGCTCGGTGACGCCCTCGGCCAGCACGGCCGTCAGCAGGACCTGCTCGGTGGCGCCCACGGAGGGGTACGGCAGGTCGATCTTCGTACCGCGCAGGCGCTGCGGGGCCTCCAGATACTGGCCGTCCGCGCGCTTCTCGATGGTCGCGCCGAACTGGCGGAGCACGTCGAAGTGGAAGTCGATCGGCCGGCCGCCGATGTCGCAGCCGCCCAGGCCCGGGATGAAGGCGTGGCCCAGGCGGTGCAGCAGGGGGCCGCAGAAGAGGATCGGGATGCGGCTGGAACCGGCGTGGGCGTCGATGTCGGCGACGTTCGCGCTCTCGACGTAGGTCGGGTCGAGCACCAGTTCGCCGGGCTCGTCGCCCGGACGGACCGTCACGCCGTGCAGCTGGAGCAGGCCGCGGACGACCCGTACGTCGCGGATGTCCGGGACGTTGCGCAGGCGGCTCGGCTCGCTGCCCAGCAGGGCGGCGACCATGGCCTTCGGCACGAGGTTCTTCGCACCGCGGACACGGATCTCGCCCTCCAGCGGGGTTCCGCCATGGACAAGCAGGACATCGTCGTTGACGGTCATGTATCTCGCGTTCCGATGAGTGTCGGGCAGGGGTCGGCCGATCACTTTGCGCAGGGGCCGGAGAGACAGGGTAATCGCCGATCACCCCCCATCCGTAAGCCCGAGCCCGCTACCGCCGTGTCACAACACGAACGGTTTCCTGGTGGGTACGGGGGGTTACTGGACGGCGGTTCCCTCCGGGGGCGGGGCGGGGAGGGTTGGCGTGGCGGCCCGGCTGGGTGGCGAGGGTCGTCGGCCTGGCGGTCGGCCAGGGGGGCGGGGAGTGCGGCGGGGCCGTCGGCCTGGCGGCCGGGGTGGGGGTGTGGACGTCGGCTTGGTGGCCGGGCGGGGGTGCGGACGTCGACCTGGCGGCCTGGGCTGGGGTCTGGGCGTCGACGGCCTGGCAGCCGGGGCCGGGTCGCGGGCGTCGTCGGCCTCGGCCTGGCGGCCGGGCGGGACGGGGTCGTCGCGACCGGGACCGGGATCGAGCCCGATCCGAGGCATGGTCTCCGGCCTCCGGGCCTCCGCCCCCCCTGGGCCTCCGGGCCTCCGGCCACCGGCCCCGGCCCTTGGTTCCAGCCCCGGCCCCGGCCCCGGTCCCAGCCCCAGCCCCGGCCCCGGCCCCGGCCCCGGCCCCGGCCCCGGCCCCGGCCCCGGCCCCGGCCCCGGCCCCGGCCCCGGCCCCGGCCCCGGNGCCCCGGCCCCGGCCCCGGCCCCGGCCCCGGCCCCGGCCCCGGCCCCGGCCCCGGCCCCGGCCCCGGCCCCGGCCCCGGCCCCGGTCCCGGCCCTGGCCCACCGCTCCCCCGGCCCCCGGCACTTGGTCCCGGCTCCCGGTCTCTGGCCGCCGCCTCCCGGCCCCGGCCCCGGCCTCAGCCCCGGTCCCAGCCCTGGTCCCGGTCCCAGCCCGGTCCCGGGGGCGCGTCGCAGTTGTGTGCGGCCCGGATGGTCCGGCGTGGCTTCTTCGCTTCGTAGGGTCGTTCCGTGCCGCAGCGCCCCTTCACCTCCGCTCCGTCTGTGTCCGTTCCCGTCCCGTGGCCGCTCGCGGTGCCCGTGTCCGGGCATGTCCCGTAGCCGCTTTCGGGGTGGAGATTCACCCGCTCACGCTCCCCATGCCGCGGTGAGATGCGGGATCATGGCGGCATGACCGAGGTGTCCTCGCTCACGGGGCGGTTGCTCGTGGCCACGCCTGCCCTGGCGGATCCGAATTTCGATCGTGCGGTGGTGCTGCTCCTCGACCACGACGAGGAGGGGTCGCTCGGGGTTGTGCTGAACCGGCCCACGCCCGTGGGGGTGGGGGACATCCTGGCGGGGTGGGAGACGCTCGCGGGGGAGCCCGGGGTGGTGTTCCAGGGCGGGCCCGTCTCGCTGGACTCCGCGCTCGGGGTCGCGGTGTTCCCGGGCGGGGCGAGCGGGGAGAGCGCGCCGCTGGGGTGGCGGCGGGTGCACGGGGCGATCGGCCTGGTGGATCTGGAGACGCCGCCGGAACTGCTCGCCGCCGCGCTCGGCTCGCTGCGGATCTTCGCCGGGTACGCCGGATGGGGCCCGGGCCAGCTGGAGGACGAAGTGGACCAGGGCGCCTGGTACGTGGTGGAGTCCGAGCCGGGGGACATCTCCGCCCCGGCCCCCGAGAAGCTGTGGCGGGACGTGCTGCGCCGGCAGCGCAACGAACTCGCGATGGTGGCCACCTATCCGGACGACCCGTCGCTCAACTGAAGCGGTCCGGCTTCAGTACCCTTGGCGGTATGAGCACTCTCGAGCCCGAGCGCGGGACTGGTACGGGAACCCTCGTCGAGCCGACGCCGCAGGTCTCCCACGGCGACGGCGACCATGAGCGCTTCGCCCACTACGTCCAGAAGGACAAGATCATGGCGAGCGCCCTCGACGGCACGCCCGTCGTGGCGCTGTGCGGCAAGGTCTGGGTGCCCGGCCGCGACCCCAAGAAGTACCCCGTCTGCCCCATGTGCAAGGAGATCTACGAATCCATGAGCAGCGGCGGCGACGACAAGGGCGGCGACAAGAAGTAAAGAAGCAGGGGTTCCCTCCCACCTGACTTCACGAAGGCTCCCGGCGCGCGTGTGAACGCGTTTCCCCGGGAGCCTTCGTGTTTCCCCGGAACACCCGCGCACCCCCGTCCCCGCATGTTTCGCACGTATTACGTGTTGACCCGGTTCACACCCGAGCCCCCGCACCCCGACGTTTCACGCGAGCCCCGTGTGAACACCATTCGCCCCCGCCCCACCGGTTTCGCGCGCACGTTCGCAAGATCGTCGGACCGCGTGTTTCCGCGCTTTCCCGCCGAGCCGTTCCCCGGCTCCCCGAGTTTTTCGCCCCGCCCCTGGGCACCGTCCCCCCTGTGACGAGAGACAAGGGGTGGACAGAAGTGACGGATGTGATTCCCGCGCCCGTCGCCACGGCGGAGAACGGCACCCGGGGATTCCCCCTCGGAGAAGGCACCGCCATCGCGGCCGGAGACGGCGCGCACGGCACCGCACGCTGGCTGAGGACCACCCTCGGCGCCGCCACCGGACTCCCGCTGCCCCCGGCCGCCGCGGACCGGCCCGACACCGTACGGCTCACCGTCGACCCCGCCGTCACCGCCCGCCTCGGTCCCGAGGGCTACCGGCTCACCGTCACCCCCACCAGCGCCGACCTGCGCGGCGGCGGTCCCGCCGGGCTGTTCTGGGGCGCCCAGACCCTGCGGCAGCTGCTCGGCCCCGACGCCTTCCGCCGCGCCCCGCTGCCCGGCCGCACCTGGCTGCTCCCGCCGGTCCGTGTCGAGGACGCCCCCCGCTTCCCCTGGCGCGGACTGCTCCTCGATGTGGCCCGGCACTTCATGCCCAAGGAAGGCGTACTGCGGCTGCTCGATCTGCTCGCCGCGCACAAACTCAACGTGCTGCACCTGCATCTGACGGATGATCAGGGCTGGCGTATCGAGATCCGCCGTCATCCGGGACTCACCGCGACCGGCTCCTGGCGGGCCCGCACCAAATTCGGCCACCGCGCCTCGCCCCTGTGGGAACACAAACCGCACGGCGGCCACTACACCCAGGACGACATCCGGGAGATCGTCTCCTACGCCGCCGAACGGCATATCACCGTCGTCCCCGAAATCGATCTTCCCGGCCACTCCCAGGCCGCGATCGCCGCGTATCCGGAACTCGGCAACACCGACGCCGTCGACACCGCCGCGCTCACCGTCCGGGACGACTGGGGGATCTCGCCGCACGTCCTCGCGCCCACCGAAGCCGTACTGCGTTTCTACGAGGGCGTGCTGGAAGAGGTGCTGGAACTGTTCCCCGCGCGGATCGTGCACCTCGGGGGCGACGAGTGCCCGGTGGACGAGTGGCGGGCCTCCGCCGTCGCGCGGGCCCGGGTCCGGGAACTCGGGCTCGCCGACGCGGAGGCGCTGCGCTCGTGGTTCACCGGCCACTTCGGGGCGTGGCTCGCCGCGCGCGGGCGGGTGCTCGCCGGGTGGGACGAGATCCTGGACGGCCCCGTACCGGACGGCGCGGTCGTCTCCTGCTGGCGCGGCCACGCGGCCGGGGCGGACGCCGTACGGGCCGGGCACGACGTGGTGATGTGCCCCGAGCAGCACGTCTACCTGGACCACCGCCAGGCGCCCGGCGCCGACGAACCGGTCCCGATCGGCTACGTGCGCACCCTGGAGGACGTCTACCGCTTCGAGCCCGTGCCGCCCGGCCTCACCCCCGCCGAGACTCGCCGCGTCCTCGGCACCCAGGCCAACGTGTGGACCGAGGCGATGGAGGACGCCGGACGCGTGGACTACCAGGTCTTCCCCCGGCTCGCTGCCTTCGCCGAGGTCGCCTGGAGCCCGCTGCCCGCGCCCGCCGAGCGGGACTTCGCGGGCTTCGAGCGCCGCATGAGCGCCCATTACCCCCGCCTGGACGCCCTCGGCGTCGCCTACCGGCCGCCCACCGGCCCTCACCCCTGGCAGCGCCGCCCGGGCGTACCGGGCAAGCCGTTCCCGGGCCCACCGCCGACGGCGCCGTCCCCGACGGCCCCGGTCGCCCCGGCGGTCCCGGCCCCCGCCGTCTCGAACGACCTGCCGACGAACACGTAATGGAAAAAGACCCCGAGGGGCATCGAAGCGGGTCAATCGGACCAGGTGTCCGATGGCGGTGGAAACCGGGTCGTACGGCCGGGGGCGCGGCTCAACACCCCTGGCGGACCCCGGCGTCCGGGGCTTGCGAAGATGTGCCAGAGTTGCCACGTCCGCCCTGTCAGGCCGTACCGTACGGCAGCACAGGCGGGGACCAGGTGGGGCAGCGGGAAGGGGCAGCCGGTTTGACCACGCACGCACCGCAGGCGGCGCAGACCGTCACGCTGCCCACGACACTGGACGAGGCGGTGGCGGCCCTGACCGCCCACCCGACCGCCGTCCCCGTCGCGGGCGGCACCGATCTGATGCACGCGGTCAACTCCGGGCGGCTCAGGCCCGCCGCGCTCGTCGGCCTCGGCCGGATCAGCGAGATCCGCGGCTGGCAGTACCAGGACGGCCACGCCCTGCTCGGCGCCGGACTCACCCACGCCCGCATGGGCCGCCCCGACTTCGCCGCCCTCATCCCGGCGCTCGCCGCCGCCGCGCGCGCCGCGGGCCCGCCGCACATCCGCAACGCGGGCACCCTCGGCGGCAACATCGCCTCGGCCGCGCCGACCGGCGACGCGCTGCCGGTGCTCGCCGCCCTGGAGGCCACGCTGATCATCGCGGGGCTGAACGGCGCCCGCCGCGAGATCCCGGTCTCCCATCTGCTGGCCGGGGTCGAGATGCTGAACGGCGGCGAACTCATCGGCTACGTCCGCGTACCGCTGCTGCACGCTCCCCAGGTCTTCCTCAAGGCCACGGGCCGTACCGGGCCCGGCCGCGCCGTCGCCTCCGTGGCGCTCGTGCTCGACCCCGCCCGGCGCGGGGTGCGGTGCGCCGTCGGCGCCATCGCGCCGATGCCGCTGCGCCCGCTGGAGGCGGAGCAGTGGGTCGCGCAGCTCATCGACTGGGACAACGACCGCGCGCTGGTCCCCGAGGCGCTGCACGCCTTCGGGGAGTACGTCGCCGCGGCCTGCATCCCCGACCCGGCCCCCGGGCCGGACGGCACGGTGGCAGCGCTGCCACCCGCCGTACTGCACCTGCGGCGCACCGTCGCCGCGCTGGCCCGACGAGCACTGGGGAGGGCGCTGTCGTGACCGACGACCAGCACGGAGAGGGCACGCCCCAGGGCGGCGGCCGGTGGAACCCGCTGCCCCAGGGCGAGTACGACGACGGCGCCACCGCCTTCGTCCAGCTCCCCGAGGGCGGCATCGACGCCCTGCTGTCCGGTGACAGCCCGCTGGCCGCACCGGGCCACGGCTATGTGCCGCCCCGGATCGACCCCGCCCCGCAGGCCGAGGGACAGGCGCCGCCCGCCGCGCCGGGCGCCTGGGGCGCGTCCGCCGACGCCCACCAGTGGCCCGTACCGGGCGAGCAGGGTGGCGGCGACCGCTTCACGTACGACCCGCAGCTGACGCCGTACCCGCAGGACGCGCACCCCGGGCAGCACGACACGGGTCAGCACCCCGGTGCCGACTACTCCGGCACCGGCCAGTACCCGGGCGCCGACCAGCACGGCATGGCCCAGCACCAGGGGCCCGAGCAGCACGCCGCCCCGCACACCGCTCCCCACCAGCCCGCCGCCGACCAGCACTGGACCGTCGAGGAGCCGCCCGCGCCCGGGCACGACGTCACCGGGCACTGGTCCGTACCTGTCGCGGGCGGTGATCTGCCGGACGAGTCGGGCGAGTTCACCACGTCCGCGCTCGCGGAGCAGTGGGGGACCGGCGTGCCCGCGACCCTGCCCGGCGGCGCGGCGGCGCCCTGGGCGACCGAGCCCGCGGGCGACCCCTGGGGCCGTCCGCAGGAGCCCGAGGGACACACCCCGGCGCAGGGCACGCCCCTGCCGGAGGAGACGTACGCGGGCGGCGACGGCGAGGACGCCTACGGCCCCGAGGTCACCGACACCGCCGACGCCCCCGAGGAAGCCCCTGAGGGCCCCGCCGACGGTCCGGCAGCGCCCGGCGCGGCCACCGGAACCGCCCCGCCTTCCGAGGAGGCGGAGAACGCCGACGGGGCCGAGCCGGAGGCACACCGTGAACCCGGGGCCGACGGCCCGGACGCGGCCGACGACCCGGACGCGGGCGAGGACCAGGGCGCCGAGCCCCGGCCGCCCCACGACGACCACCCCCTCGCCTCCTACGTCCTGCGGGTCAACGGCGCCGACCGCCCCGTGACCGACGCCTGGATCGGCGAGTCCCTGCTGTACGTGCTGCGCGAGCGGCTGGGCCTCGCGGGCGCCAAGGACGGCTGCTCGCAGGGCGAGTGCGGGGCGTGCAACGTCCAGGTGGACGGCCGCCTGGTCGCCTCCTGCCTGGTCCCGGCGGTCACCACGGCCGGCAGCGAGGTCCGTACCGTCGAGGGCCTGGCCGCCGACGGACACCCCTCCGACGTGCAGCGCGCGCTCGCCCGGTGCGGCGCCGTGCAGTGCGGCTTCTGCGTGCCCGGCATCGCGATGACCCTGCACGACCTCCTCGAGGGCAACCCGGCCCCCACCGACCTGGAGACCCGGCAGGCCCTGTGCGGCAACCTGTGCCGCTGCTCGGGCTACCGGGGTGTCCTGGACGCCGTGCAGGAGGTCGTCGCGGAGCGCGAGGCGCACGCCGCCGCCGAGGCCGAGGCCGGGGCGGACGGCGACACCGCCCGCATCCCGCACCAGGCGCCCCCCGGCGCCGGAGGCGTCAACCCCTCGGCCTTCGAGGCGCCCGGCGCCTTCGACACGCCCGGGGACCAGCACCGGCAGTACCCGCAGGGCCCGTACGCCCCGCACGAGCAGGATCCGTACGCCCCGCAGGACCCGTACGCACCGCACGACCCGCACTACGGCCAGGACGGAGGCCAGGCGTGAGCAACGAAGCCGCCACCGCGACCCCGGCGGCGGAAGCGGCCCCCGCTCCCGAGCCGCTGCCGCACGGCCTCGGCGCCTCCCTGCCGCACGCCGACGCCCGCGCCAAGACCGAGGGCACCTTCCCCTACGCCGCCGACCTGTGGGCCGAGGGCCTGCTGTGGGCGGCCGTGCTGCGCTCCCCGCACGCGCACGCGCGCATCGTGTCCATCGACACCACCCACGCGCGCGAGATGCCCGGCGTCCGCGCCGTCATCACCCACGAGGACGTGCCCGGCACCCCCCGGCACGGCCGGGGCACCCCCGACCGTCCGGTGTTCGCCTCCGAGGTCGTACGCCACCACGGCGAGCCCATTGCCGCCGTCGCCGCCGACCACCCCGACACCGCGCGGATGGCCGCCGCGGCCGTGATCGTCGAGTACGAACTCCTCGACCCGGTCACCGACCCCGAGCAGGCGTTCGAGGCCGAACCCCTGCACCCCGACGGCAACTTGATCCGGCACATCCCGCTGCGCCACGGCGACCCGGAGGCGGCGGGCGAGATCGTGGTCGAGGGGCTGTACCGCATCGGCCGCCAGGACCCCGCGCCCATCGGCGCCGAGGCCGGGCTCGCCGTGCCGCGTCCCGACGGCGGGGTGGAGCTGTATCTGGCCTCCACCGACCCGCACACCGACCGCAACACCGCCGCCGCCTGCTACGGCCTGCCCGCGGACCGCGTGAAGATCGTCGTCACCGGGGTGCCGGGCGCCACCGCCGACCGCGAGGACCAGGGCTTCCAACTCCCGCTCGGCCTGCTGGCGTTGAAGACCGGCTGCCCGGTGAAGCTCGCCGCGAACCGCGAGGAGTCCTTCCTCGGGCACACCCACCGCCACCCCACCCTGCTGCGCTACCGCCACCACGCGGACGCCGAGGGCAAGCTGGTGAAGGTCGAGGCGCAGATCCTGCTCGACTCCGGCCCCTACGCGGACACTTCGGCCGACGCGCTCGCCGCCGCCGTCTCCTTCGCCTGCGGACCGTACGTCGTCCCGAACGCCTTCATCGAGGGCTGGGCCGTGCGCACCAACAACCCGCCCTCCGGCCATGTGCGCGGCGAGGGCGCGATGCAGGTGTGTGCCGCCTACGAGGCGCAGATGGACAAGCTGGCCAGGAAACTCGACCTGGACCCGGCCGAGTTGAGGCTGCGCAACGCGCTCGCGACCGGGGATGTGCTGCCCATCGGGCAGACCGTGACCTGCCCGGCGCCGGTGGCCGAACTCCTGCAAGCCGTACGGGACTTCCCGCTGCCGACGCTGCCCAAGGACACCCCCGAGGAGGACTGGCTGCTGCCCGGCGGCCCCGAGGGCGCGGGCGAGCCGGGCGCGGTGCGCCGGGGCGTCGGCTACGGCCTCGGCATGGTCCACATGCTCGGCGCCGAGGGCGCGGACGAGGTGTCCACGGCCACCGTCAAGGTCCACGACGGCGTCGCGACCGTGCTGTGCGCGGCGGTGGAGTCCGGGCAGGGCTTCACCACGCTGGCCCGGCAGATCGTCCAGGACACCCTGGGCGTGGACGAGGTGCACGTGGCGCCCGTCGACACCGACCAGCCCTCGGCGGGCCCCGGCTGCCGGGGACGGCACACCTGGGTCTCCGGTGGCGCGGTGGAGCGCGCGGCCAAGATGGTCCGCACCCAGCTGCTTCAGCCGCTGGCGCACAAGTTCGGCATGTCCACCGAGCTGCTTCAGATCACCGACGGCAAGATCACCTCGTACGACGGGGTGCTCTCGACCACCGTCGCGGAGGCCCTTGAGGGCAAGGAGCTGTGGGCCACGGCGCAGTGCCGCCCGCATCCGACCGAGCCGCTGGACGGCGCGGGACAGGGCGACGCGTTCGTCGGCCTCGCCTTCTGCGCGATCCGCGCGGTGGTGGACGTGGACGTGGAGCTGGGCGCGGTCCGGGTGGTCGAGCTGGCCGTCGCCCAGGACGTGGGCCGGGTGCTCAACCCGGCCCAGCTGCGCGCCCGTATCGAGGGCGGGGTCACGCAGGGCGTGGGCATCGCGCTCACCGAGAACCTGCGCACCGCGCGCGGACTGGTGCGCCACCCCGACCTGACCGGGTACGCCCTGCCGACGTCGCTGGACGCGCCGGACATCCGTATCGTGAAGCTCGTCGAGGAGCGGGACGTGGTCGCGCCCTTCGGCGCCAAGTCGGTCTCGGCGGTGCCGGTGGTCACGGCCCCGGCCGCCGTCGCCTCCGCCGTCCGCGCGGCCACCGGCCGCCCGGTCAACCGCCTTCCGATCCGGCCTCAAGCAGCAGTGGTGACCTCGCAGTGACAGACGAACCTCGTTACGAACCCGCCCCGAGCGTGGGCAAGTTGTTCCTGTGGGTGCTGTTGTTCATCGTGGCGGCGATCGTCGTGGTCCTCGGCGGGATCTACTTCACCTGAGGCGGGGGACGGCGCCCGGTGCGCGGGGTGTCTCGTACGTCACGTCCTTTTCTCACGCCGTGACGCAACGTGCGGCGGTGGCGGGGCGTCTTTACTGACGGGCCGTTGTCAGTGGCGCGGCGTAATGTTCCGGGCGGTGGGTGTCCCGGCCGCGTGCTGCGGGTGAGCCCGGACGCGTCCCGTCTCCAGGGAAGCCGTACGACGACGTACCGACGTACCGATGAAGATCGCGGGGGAAGCGATGAGCACGACCGAGACCGAGGTCACGGCGATCACACTGACCGAGGCCGAGCTGGACCGCTACGTCACCCACGCACCCACGCGCGGCCTGCTCACCGACCCCGGACTGCCCGAGGACACCGGCCTGCTGACCTTCGCGCCCCTGCGCACGCACGGACTGCGCCGCCTGGCCGACGCGGCGGACGTCCCCGGCACCGCCGACGGTCCGCTCCGGCTCGCGGAGGAGCTGCGGGACCGGCTGGTGATAGGCGAACTGCTGGGCCCGGCCGGGCTCGAGCAGCGGTCGATCCTGCTCGACGGGGTGACGGGCGAGCTGACGACGGCGTATCTGTACGACCCGGCCGCCGCGCACCCCTTCGCCCCCTCCCTCGCCACCCTGCTGCGGTTCGCGGCGGTCACCGAGGAACTGGCGGGCCTGCGCGGCCGGTTCGCGGGGCTGCGCGGGCGGTACGGCACGGAGACGGCGGCCGAGGCGTCCCGCAGACTCCTCGCGCTCTTCGAGGAGGGCACGGACGGCGCCGTCCCGGCCTACTGGAAGGTCGCGGCCCTGATCCGCCCGCTGTCCCTGGTGGCCGCGCCGGGCCGCTCCGGCGGACTGACTCTCGACCTGCCCGGGCGGCTCCTGGAGGAGGAGTTCGGCTCGGGCCGGGTGGTCCGCTTCGAGGAGGTGGACTTCCCGCGCACGCTCACCCACGAGCCGACGCGCCGCTTCCTGCGGGAGACGGGGCTGCCGGAGGAGGCGGTGCTGTTCCACGCGGACGCGGACGGCCCGCTGCGCACGCTCACCGAGTACTTCACGGAGGAGGCCGCCGAGGACTACCCCCTCGACCTCCTCCCCGCCCACGCCGACCATCTGATCCGCCTCGGCCACCTGGTGGAGGACACCAGCCTGGTGCTCGACGGCCGCACCGGCGAAGTCCTCAGCTACGCCGAACCGGACGGCACCCTCCACCCCCTCAACACCGACACCTCCACCCTCGCCTACACCCTCTGGCTCCTCCACCACGAGCGCACGATCGACGACCACCTCTCCCACGAGCTGACGACCGCCGCCTACGACCAACTGGCCGCCACGATGCTCGCCACCCTGGCCTCCCTCGACCCCACCGGCACCGACCCGTCGACGGAGTGGCACTACTGGACGGAACTGTTCCAGGACGAGGCGGGCGGAGCGCTCTGACGCCGTTCGGCGCTGTGCAAGCTTCTCAACCTTGCTTACCTGCACGGGTGTTGCGGCTCCAGGTGCCGGTAGGGCGGCGTCAGAGGCGCTCGCCGCGGCTCCGGGCATTCGCTTCTGCGACTCGATCGCGCAATTGTGAGTGGGTCACACCCGAATGAGGTGGGGCGTCCGCCCCTCGGCTGTCACCCCCAATGGATCGTTGGGGTCGTGGAAGACCACCAACACGCCGTCGATGCCGAACAGTTCGAACGCTTCGGACAGCCGTGCCCGTGCCTCGCTTGCCATGGATGCTCGCCCCTTCCTCGGTCACGTGACCACGCCTTCTTCGGTCACGTGACCACGTTAGAAACGGGCCAGTTCGGGGCTCTATGAAGTTCTATGGAATTGCACGCGGATCAGTGCAGCGCCTCGATCGCCTGGGTGATCAGAGTTCGTGCCGAACCTCCGTACACGGATACTTCAGCCAACCGTTCGAAGGCCCGTGCGTACTGCTCGATCTCCGAAGGCGCTGTGACATTCACGGCCGCAGTGAGGAGTTCCACCTGAGCCTGGGTGTTGTCGTAGACGGAGAAGGTCTCCAGGGGCCACATGCGCCGCGTGGCGGTGAACGGCACCACCCCGAGGGAGACCGCAGGCAAGGACATGATGGACAGCAGGTGCCCCAGTTGTCCGGCCATGACGTCGGCGTCACCCATGCGGTACCGCAGGACGGCCTCTTCGACGAGTATGGCGAATCGGTGATCGCCCTCGCGCAGGATGCGCGCCCGGTCCATCCGGGCGGTCACAGCCTCCGCGACATCGTTGGGTGTCTGCCGGAAGTCGGTGATCTCGGTGAGCAGCGCGGACGCGTACGCGGGGGTCTGGAGGAGACCGGGCACCACGTTGGAGCAGTAGATCCGGAAGCTGCGGGTGCGCTCGAAGAGCGGTGTGTACGACTCCTGCAGCCGCCGCAATCCGGTCCGCTGGAGCCGTCGCCATTCGACGTACATCGACTCAGCGGAGCGGGATGCTGCGATCAGATCGGGGGCCTGGTCGTCGGCGCCGCAGATGCGGCACCAGTCACGGATGTCCGCGTCCGACGGCGGCGTGACGGCGTTCTCCAGTCGGCTCGCCTTCGACGGGTGCCAACCGGCCGCCACGGCCACTTCGCGTGCTTTCAGGCCGGCGTTCAGACGGATGTCGCGAAGGCGCGCGGCTATCGCTTCACGTGCTGCCTGGACGCTGGACGAGGGGGAATGGGGCATGCGCGCTGTAAGTTCTCAGATCCTGTACTGGTCGTGGGGAACGGCTCGGTCCCAGACGGCTTCGAAGGCCGTGGCGCAGAGCTCGACCACCTCGGGACGGTCGTCCACCTCGTCGCCCAGGTAGGCGCCCTCACCGGAGAAGTGACCGAACCTCACCAGGCGGTCGTCGAAGCACCAGAAGTCGTTTCCGGGGAGCGCCAAGTCGGAGGCGTTCCGGCGGGGAAGCCAACGGATCTGCTCACCTGCGGCGACATTGGTGAAGGTGCCGTCGTAGAGGTACCGGGTGTACTCGCTCACCGGTTCGGAGACGATGCGGGCCCTGCGGATGACGACGCCACGTGCGACCGCCTCCGACACCATGTCGAGCCAAGGACGCCACCATGATGGCCGGTCACCCGGGTCGGGCCGGTGCCCGGCCTTCCAGGCGGCCACACGCGGGGCTTCGTCGGGGTCGTCGTACGAGTCGCGCATCTCGAGATGCACGGCGGACCGGCGGCAGTTCGCCAGCAGCTCACTGAACGGCGGAGCCGTCTGCGGCATCACAAGCCTCCCTGATGGCGGCGACCATGCGCGCAGGCAGCCGGACGACGGTCTCGCTGCCAGGAATGGGACCGGCCTTCAGGCACTCGGCCCGCGTCGCCTCGTCCGCCACCCACCCTTGCAGCACGATCTCCTGCTTCTCCTCGTCGATCCACACGGTGGGGCAGTTGGCCCCGTCCGTGTTCGGGTCCTTGGCGATGAACCGTAGCGACACAGGGGCCTCCTGGGCTATGTGGGTTGCACATACTTCTATGTGTGAACCATCCTGGGGCTTGTGGGACCGGGGCAAGGGGGCATTTCAGGCCAATGATGCTTGGGCTGGCAACGCTTGGTGATGCCTCCCGGAACCCACATCAGAACAGGAGCCTAAGAGTCGAGCACTCCGAGGAGCGAATACTCGCCATCTCGTCCAACCAATGCTGGTTGCCCTTCTGAGTCGAGAGTTTGGCGATGGCATGCCGGTGCACGGATCTCTGGGAGCCGCGCCATCGTCTACTCGCCCTGTCCCAGGTTTGGTGGGCTACGAGCTCGTCGTGACGCGCACAAATGAGTCGCGCCTCACGCCCTTCCAGGGGGACAGCGAGTCGGCTGTCAGGAAGCACAACGGCCAGCACGGAAATCAGAGGTGAACCGCGTGGGTAACATTCTGAGTAGGGCTTGCTTCGTCCTGCAAGTGATCGCATAATTCGCAGCATGACGCAAACCCCCGGTAGTGAGGCGCTGGAACGAATCGCGACAGCCATTGGTCAGGCGTTGTTGGGATACACGCTAAATGTGATCCTCGACTCCGCAGTCGCCGGTGACTTTTCGGACGGTCAGTCGGAGTTCATCCGGGAGCTGGATGGTGTACTCACTGGTCCGGCTGCCGAGCAGTATGAGCAGGTACAACTGCACGAAATGCTCAGATTTTCTCTGACTGACACGAGTAAGCTTGGGCAGCCACTAGCCAACAAGATGCGCCTAGAATTTGGTGGAACTTTTCCTAATTCAAGCGGTGACGGCTCGCCGGATCAGCTAATCCGGGACCTTGCGCGTGATACATTTCCTGTGTTTCTACTTCCGCCAGATGAGTCCATCGGGTTCTTGGGGCCTCGGGAGAGCCCCCATGTGGCGGGCTCGATTTTCCGCCACCCCGGAAACAAGGCTTTTCAAGACGCTATTATTTCCGATCCGCACTTCAGTGCGGTCTTCGGTGAAGATAATCAACACGTTGGTCGGCATGTGACTCTATATCGGAGTACGTTGCGGGGTGGTACCGTCCAGCTATCTATGCTGGCGGGTATTATTCTTGGGAATGCATGGAAAGGGGATCTGGGGCACCCCTCGTCGGTAGAAGAGTTCTGTGATCGTGCTCAACAGCAGCTTCATTTCATGCGTTCTGCGTTGGCTGGTGAGTCGGTAACCGTAAAGGCATACCAAGCCTTCGCCGGGGTTCGCCTACCTTCCGGATTGGTCTGGAATGCGGGCGAAGGTATCGTGGTGCGCGAGGTGACCGAGAGGGATCGCGAGCGAGCGCCCGAGTCGCTCAAGCGCCAGCTCGCTCATACAGACTCGGCGGGTGAGACCACCGTCATCAACTATGATGGCGATGTTGTGGTTGAGTGTAAATATCCTTATAGAGTCAAGGTTGCTTCGGAGCCAATCGAGGATGCGAGCCCAGATTTTGATGACCTCTCCTCGAGTCTCATCAGTCGCATAACAAACCGTTTGCGCTTGAGTCTTCTAATTGCCGTCCAGCGCGATCAAAGAGTTCAACTGGTACCTTCTTGGCAATTCTATGAAGACCCCTTTGATAGCGGTTACTGCCTGAGCTGGAATGACTCCACGCAGGCGGTGGGTTTGATGCCTACTCAATTGACCAAGCCTGAGGTCGAAGCGTGGCAGGAATGGTTCGAACTGCTCGGTAATCCTCATGCGGAGCATATTGAGCTGGCTCTGTCTCGCGTGATACGCGCAGTATCAGAGCGTCGTGAGCCCTCTGATGTTCTGATCGATTCCGTGATCGCCTGGGAGAATTTGTTCGGTAGTAAAGATGGTGAACCGACGCTACGGGTTACTGCGTCACTCGCTTTGCTGCTTGAGGGGAATCCGTCAGCGAGACGCAAGCTTCGAACCAAGCTTGGAAAGATTTATGCACTGCGGAGTGATGTCGTGCACGGCACGTCTGCCCTAAAGGAGCAGGCGCAATTTGCCGCCTGTTATGAAGCGCTGAATATTGCGATCGAGGCCCTTAGGGTCCTGCTGCGTGATCGCAAGGATGTCCTCGCTCAGCGCACTGGTACAGAGCGAAGCCTTCATCTGATTGTTGGTCCGGCGTAAGTAGGTAAAGGGCTAGACCCTGAAATCCCTGTTCGGCTTACGGGTCAAGGGTTCACGGTGAGAAATCCTTGAGGCATGCAGTCCTCGCCGTGGGCAACACGGCAATTATTTCTACCTAGCTATTCTGGAAGAGGCCGTGGCGGGAATCGAACCCGCGTAACTCGCTTTGCAGGCGAGTCCCTGAGCCACTCGGGCACACGGCCGTGTGTCGTGGAATGAACGTAGGCGGGGGGTCGAGGGTGGGGCAAGGGGTGCAATGTGACTGTCATGGGGCGTTCATGAGCGGGCGCGGGGGAGTAGGGCCAAGGGACTAGGGGTGGTGGGGCTCTGGACAGGGGTCAAAGGGGGGAACGGGCCTTACGCTGGCCCGCATGACCGCTCTTGAGCAGCCCGATCGGGCCGTGGTGGATGTAGGTGCCGAGCCGCATGAGGGTGGCGTGCTGGGGCGGGCTCATCGGGCGCTCAGTGTCGGGGTCGTGTCCGTGGTGCTGCTCATCGCTTTCGAGGCGACCGCCGTCGGGACCGCGATGCCGGTTGCCGCGCGGGAGCTGGACGGGGTCGCGCTGTACGCGTTCGCGTTCTCCGGGTACTTCACGACCAGCCTCACCGGCATGGTGCTCGCCGGGCAGTGGGCGGACCGGCGGGGGCCGCTGGGGGCGCTGAGCGCGGGGATCGGGGCGTTCGCGGGTGGGCTCGTGGTGGCCGGGACCGCGCAGGTGATGTGGGTGTTCATCCTCGGGCGGGCGGTGCAGGGGCTCGGCGGCGGGCTGGTGATCGTCGCGCTGTACGTCGTCGTCGGGCGCGCGTACTCCGCGCGGCTGCGGCCCGCGATCATGGCGGCGTTCGCCGCCGCGTGGGTGGTGCCGTCGATCGTCGGGCCGCTCGCCTCCGGCGCGGTGACCGAACACCTCGGGTGGCGGTGGGTGTTCCTCGGCATCCCGGCGCTCGTCGTGCTGCCGCTCGCCCTCGCCCTGCCCCAGATCCGGCGCCGGGCGGGCGGTCCGGTCGGGAGCCGGGACGCCCCCTCGCTCGACCGGCGCCGCATCCGCCTCGCGCTCGCCGTCTCCGTCGGCGCCGGGCTGCTCCAGTACGCCGCCCAGGACCTGCGGCCCCTGTCCGTACTCCCCGGGCTCGCCGGTGCCGCGCTGCTCGTGCCCGCCACGCTCCGGCTGCTGCCACGCGGCACCTATCGCGCCGCGCGCGGGCTGCCCGCCGTCGTCCTGCTGCGCGGGCTGTCCGCCGGGTCCTTCATCGCCGCGGAATCGTTCGTGCCGCTGATGCTCGTCACCCAGCGGGGTCTTTCGCCGACCCTCGCCGGGTTCTCGCTGGCCGCGGGCGGGGCGACCTGGGCGCTCGCCTCGTGGGTGCAGTCCCGGCCCGCGACCGCGCCGTACCGCGAGCGGCTGATGACGTTCGGGATGCTGCTGGTCGCGGGCGCGATCGCCGCCGCGCCGAGCGTGCTGGTGGCCGCCGTGCCGGTGTGGGTCGTCGCGGTCGCCTGGGGGTTCGGCTGCTTCGGGATGGGGCTCGTGATCAGCTCCACCAGCGTGCTGCTGCTCCAGCTCTCCGCGCCCGAGGAGGCCGGGGCCAACTCCGCCGCGCTCCAGATCTCCGACGCGCTGTCCAACGTCGTCCTGCTCGCGGTGGCGGGCGCGGCCTTCGCGGCGCTGGGCGGCGGCAGTACGGCGGCCTCCGCGGCGGCGCACGCCACCGTCTCCCACCCCGCCGCCTTCGCGGTCGTCTTCCTGCCGATGGCGGGGGTGGCGGTGGTGGGGGCGTGGGTGACGACACGGGTGCGGGAGCCCGAGTCCGACAGCTCCGCCCACGAGGAATCCGCCGCCTCTGCCCACGAAAAAACCGGGTGACAACGGGATGTGTCGTGCGAAAACTTCAAGATCGTGACCGAGCGTGAGCCGTCCTCCGCCCTCTGCGCGAGGTGATTGTGACGTCGGTCCCAACCGGACCGGCGTCCGCCTCGTCCGCCCTCGGCGGGCGGTCCCGCGCCGGTAGGGTGGCCCGGTTGTTCTTCGTAGTCGAGCCGCCCCAAGCCCCCACCCCGGAGACCGTGACTACCTCCCGCCCGTCGCCCGCCACCGCCCTCAACGGAGGGCCCTTCGGGCCCACGCCTATGTCCGCCACTTCAGCCGCCTCCCACAACCTGTCCCCGGCCTTTCCCGGCCGTGCCCCCTGGGGCACCGCCAGCAAGCTGCGTGCCTGGCAGCAGGGGGCGATGGACAAGTACATCCAGGAGCAGCCGCGTGACTTCCTCGCCGTCGCCACCCCCGGCGCCGGCAAGACGACCTTCGCGCTGACGCTGGCCTCCTGGCTGCTGCACCACCATGTCGTGCAGCAGGTGACCGTCGTCGCGCCGACCGAGCACCTGAAGAAGCAGTGGGCGGAGGCCGCGGCCCGGATAGGGATCAAGCTGGACCCGGAGTACAGCGCGGGCCCCGTCGGCAAGGACTACCACGGCGTCGCCGTGACGTACGCCGGTGTCGGGGTGCGCCCCATGCTGCACCGCAACCGCTCCGAGCAGCGCAAGACGCTGGTGATCCTGGACGAGATCCACCACGCCGGTGACTCCAAGTCCTGGGGCGAGGCGTGCCTGGAGGCGTTCGAGCCCGCGACCCGGCGGCTCGCCCTGACCGGTACGCCGTTCCGCTCGGACACCAACCCGATCCCCTTCGTGACGTACGAGGAGGGCAACGACGGCATCCGGCGCTCGGCCGCCGACTACACCTACGGCTACGGCAACGCGCTCGCGGACCATGTCGTCCGCCCCGTGATCTTCCTCAGCTACAGCGGCCAGATGCGCTGGCGCACCAAGGCGGGCGACGAGATCGCGGCCCGGCTCGGCGAGCCGATGACCAAGGACGCGGTCAGCCAGGCGTGGCGCACCGCGCTCGATCCGCGCGGTGAGTGGA
The DNA here is from genome assembly GCF_000373625.1 of Streptomyces sp. LaPpAH-108. GTDB lineage: Bacteria > Actinomycetota > Actinomycetes > Streptomycetales > Streptomycetaceae > Streptomyces. The sequence goes on along the minus strand of NZ_KB892000.1, from coordinate 44,196 downwards.
TGCCGAGCGTGCTGCAGGCCGCCGACAAGCGGCTGACCGAGGTCAGGAAGGCCATCCCGGACGCCGGTGCGCTGGTCATCGCCTCCGACCAGGAGTCCGCCCGCGCCTACGCCAAGCTCATCCGCGAGATCACCGGCAGCAAGGCCACGCTGGTCCTGTCGGACGACACCGGCGCCTCGAAGCGGATCGACGACTTCAGCGCGAGCGACGACCGGTGGATGGTCGCGGTGCGCATGGTGTCCGAGGGGGTCGACGTGCCGCGGCTCGCGGTGGGGGTGTACGCGACGACGATCTCGACGCCGCTGTTCTTCGCGCAGGCCGTCGGGCGTTTCGTACGGTCCCGGCGGCGCGGGGAGACCGCGTCCGTGTTCCTGCCGACCGTGCCCGATCTGCTGACCTTCGCCAACGAGATGGAGAAGGAGCGGGACCACGCCCTCGACAAGCCGAAGAAGCAGGGCGAGGAGGATCCGTACGCCGAGTCCGAGAAGGAGATGGACGAGGCGAACAAGCAGCAGGACGAGGACACCGGGGAGCAGGAGCAGTTCTCCTTCGAGGCGCTGGAGTCCGAGGCGGTCTTCGACCGGGTGCTGTACGACGGTGCCGAGTTCGGTATGCAGGCGCATCCGGGGAGCGAGGAGGAGCAGGACTACCTCGGTATCCCGGGGCTTCTCGAGCCGGAGCAGGTGCAGCTGCTGCTCCAGAAGCGGCAGGCCCGGCAGATCGCGCACAGCCGGAAGAAGCCGGACGCGGAGGCGGATCTGCTGGAGCTGCCTGCCGAGCGGCGGCCCGTGGTCAGCCACAAGGAGATGATGGAGCTCCGTAAGAAGCTGAACACGATGGTGAGCGCGTATGTGCACCAGAGTGGCAAGCCGCACGGGGTGATCCATACCGAGCTGCGGCGGGTGTGCGGGGGGCCGCCGAGTGCGGAGGCCACGGCGGGGCAGCTGAGGCAGCGGATCGAGAAGGTGCAGGAGTGGGCTACGCGGATGAGGTGACGCTCCGCTGGGTTCAGCCGAACTCGCCCACCCGCCCACCCGTCTCGGTCACCTGACAAGCGACCCTCACGGGGCTCTGCCCCGGACCCCGTTGGTCCGGCTCGTGCTGCTCCCGCCTCGGACCCCGTTGGCTCCGTCTCACCTCCGGCCCTGGACCCCGTGGGGCCCCTGTCTCGGTCAGCTGGCAAGTGGGCCTCGCGGGGCTCCGCACCGGACTCCCGCTGGGCCCGTCTCGTCTCGCTCCCGCCCCGCCCCCGTAGGGCCCGTCCAAGTCCCCTGCCGCCCCCGCTCCCGGCCGCTCCGCCTCCCGTACCCGGGCAAACCCCCCACCCCCCGCCCGGATTGTGGACGAAGGCTTCCGCTGAGCGAACCCGCTTCGCTACTGTCCCGCTACGCATACGCCCCGTGGCAGTGCCGCCGCGGAGCGCAGCCGTGAAAGCGACAGGGTCCGGAGCCGCCGGGCCGTCCTGCCGATCGGCGCCCTCGTAGCGCGTCGCCGACGGGATCCGCCCGGCGCCGGTCGCCGTGCGGAGGCGTCGACCTCACCGCCGAAGGAGTGGGCGTCGTGACCGCGGAGACCTCCCAGACGCTCGACCGTGGACTGCGCGTCCTCAAGCTGCTGGCCGACACGGACCACGGGCTGACCGTCACCGAGCTGTCCACCCGGCTGGGAGTGAACCGGACGGTGGTGTACCGCCTGCTCGCCACGCTCGAACAGCACGCCCTGGTACGGCGCGACCTCGGCGGCCGGGCCCGGGTCGGGCTCGGGGTGCTGCGTCTCGGCCGCCAGGTGCACCCGCTCGTACGGGAGGCCGCGCTGCCCGCGCTGCGCTCGCTGGCCGAGGACATCGGGGCGACGGCCCATCTGACCCTGGTGGACGGCACGGAGGCGCTGGCCGTCGCCGTGGTGGAGCCCACCTGGACCGACTACCACGTCGCCTACCGCGCGGGCTTCCGCCACTCCCTGGACCGAGGCGCCGCAGGCAAGGCCATCCTCGCCGCCCGCCACTCCCGCGCCGCCGACCCCGGCTACACCCTCACCCACGGCGAACTCGAAGCGGGCGCCAGCGGCGCGGCGGCTCCCCTGGTCGGCGTCACCGGCCTGGAAGGCAGCGTCGGCGTCGTCATGCTCACCGACGCCATCCCCGACCGCGTCGGCCCCCGCGTCCTGGAAGCGGCCCAGGAAATCTCCGAGGCGCTGCGCTGACGCGGGTCGCGCCGCGCGGTTCGACCTGTGGCGTCCGGGGCCCTGTCCGCCTGCCAGACGTACTGAGCGCCCCGGACGCGCGTCACCTGATCCAGTCCGCCTGCCCGGCAGGTGTGTGCGCAGCGTCCCGGATTCACGCGCCGGTTCCAGCCTCCCGCACGTCCTTCGCTCCGGCCTGCCGGTCCAGGGGCCCTGCGGCCCGGTAGGTGGCCGAGCTGTGCCGACTTCCACCCCCGGGTCCGGGTGCTCTTGCGGCGTGCGTCCGGCGTCGTTCGTCCCGGTGTCCCGCCGCCCGGCAGATCCGCCGAGCGGCCTCGGCCGCCGCGCCCGCGCCCCGCCCCGCCCCGCCCCCGTTCCGTCATCCGCTTCGGGTCTCCCCGCTCCACCCCCGGCGGGGCGCCGCGTTAGATTGTGGGCGTGTTTTCTCGTCTCTCGCGTTTTCAGGCCGTTGCCGTGTGTGCGGTGCCCGTGGTCGGGCTGATGGTCACGGTGGCTGTCGTGCCGTTGCCGTTCGCGGTGGCGCAGCCGGGGATGACGGCGGATGTGCTGGGGGAGAACCGGGGGACGCCGGTGATCACGGTGTCGGGGGCGCCGGTCAGGAAGACCAGTGGTGAGCTGCGGATGACCACCATCGAGGCGACCGCGCCGAACGCGCACGTCTCGCTGGGGGACGTCGTGGACAACTGGTTCCGGACCGATCGTGCCGTCATGCCGTACGGCTCCGTCTACCCGACCGGCAACACCCTCAAGGAGATCGAGAAGCACAACTCCGCGCAGATGCAGGAGTCGCAGAACGCGGCCACCGACGCCGCGCTGAACTATCTGCACCTGGACGCCAGCCGCGTGAAGGTCGACCTGCGGCTCGCCAACGTCGGCGGACCCAGCGCCGGACTGCTCTTCACACTCGGCATCGTGGACAAGCTGGACGGTGACGGGAGCGGCGGGGATCTGACCGGGGGCCGTACCGTCGCGGGCACCGGCACCATCGACGCGGACGGGAAGGTCGGCGCGGTCGGCGGGGTGCCGTTGAAGACGCGGGCCGCGCAGCGCGACGGGGCCACCGTCTTCCTGGTGCCGAAGGCCGAGTGCGCGGACGCCAAGGCGGAGCTGCCCAAGGGGCTGCGGCTCGTCCCGGTCACCGACCTGAAGGGTGCTGTGAACTCCCTGGTCGCCCTGGAGAAGGGCACCGGGAAGATCCCCAGCTGCTAGCCAGGGGTTTCCCCCGCCGCCTGCTCCACCAGCGGAATGATCCGCAGCGGCACCGGCGTCTCCATCACGATCGTCGTCGACGCCCGCTCGATCCCCTCGAACCCCACCACCCGGTCGATCACCCGCTGCAGATCGGCGTTGGAGCGGGCGACCAGGCGGCACAGCATGTCGCCGGTGCCCGTCGTGGTCAGCAGCTCCAGGACCTCGGGCACGCCCGCGAGGTGGGCCCGTACATCCGGCCCCCGGCCCTGGCGGATCTGGAGCGTCGCGAAAGCCGTGACCGGGTAGCCGAGGGCCGCCGGGTCCACCTGGGGGCCGAAGCCGCGGATCACCCCGCTCGCCCGCAGCCGGTCCAGACGCGCCTGCGCCGTACCCCGGGCCACCCCGAGACGGCGGGACATCTCCAGCACACCGATGCGCGGCTCCTCGGCGAGCAGCACGATGATCCGGCCGTCCAGCTGATCGATCGCCACGGCACCTCCCCGGATGGTCATCCTGTACAGAAAGTCCGCCGGTACGGCCGTACGGCTGAACAGACTGCCCAGTCAATACGCGAACTATTGCGCACCTTGCGGAGCGGAGCCACTCTTCGGCTATGACGCAGACCACAGACCACACTCCCGACACCGCCCGGCAGGCCGACCCCTTCCCGGTCAAGGGAATGGACGCGGTCGTCTTCGCCGTGGGCAACGCCAAGCAGGCCGCGCACTACTACTCCACCGCCTTCGGCATGACCCTGGTCGCCTACTCCGGACCGGAGAACGGCAGCCGGGAGACCGCGAGTTACGTCCTGGAGAACGGCTCCGCCCGCTTCGTGCTCACCTCGGTCATCAAGCCCAGCACCCCGTGGGGCGAGTTCCTGGCCCAGCACGTCGCCGAGCACGGGGACGGCGTCGTCGACCTCGCCATCGAGGTCCCGGACGCCCGCGCCGCCTTCGCCTACGCCGTCGAGCACGGCGCCCGCCCGCTGGCCGAGCCGTACGAGGTGAAGGACGAGCACGGCACCGTCGTCCTGGCCGCCATCGCGACGTACGGCGAGACCCGCCACACCCTGGTCGAGCGCACCGGCTACGACGGCCCGTACCTGCCCGGGTACACCGCCGCCGAGCCCATCGTCGCGCCGCCCGCCCAGCGCACCTTCCAGGCCGTGGACCACTGCGTCGGCAACGTCGAACTCGGCCGTATGAACGAGTGGGTGGAGTTCTACAACAAGGTCATGGGCTTCACGAACATGAAGGAGTTCGTGGGCGACGACATCGCCACCGAGTACAGCGCGCTGATGTCCAAGGTGGTCGCGGACGGCACCCTCAAGGTCAAGTTCCCGATCAACGAGCCCGCCGTCGGCAAGCGGAAGTCCCAGATCGACGAGTACCTGGAGTTCTACGGCGGCGCGGGCGTCCAGCACATCGCGCTGAACACCAACGACATCGTGCGCACCGTCCGCACCATGCGCGAGGCCGGAGTCCAGTTCCTCGACACCCCGGACTCCTACTACGACACCCTCGGCGAGTGGGTCGGTGACACCCGCGTGCCGATCGAGACCCTGCGCGAGCTGAAGATCCTCGCCGACCGCGACGAGGACGGCTATCTGCTGCAGATCTTCACCAAGCCGGTCCAGGACAAGCCGACCGTCTTCTTCGAACTCATCGAGCGGCACGGCTCGATGGGCTTCGGCAAGGGCAACTTCAAGGCCCTGTTCGAGGCGATCGAGCGGGAGCAGGCCAAGCGCGGGAACCTGTAGGTGAGTTGGGGGCCGACTTCAGCGGTCGGCCCCCTCTTCGACGTTTCCGCCCAGCTGTCTACAGCGCGTCCTCCGGCAGCGTCCCGTCCTCCGGATCCCCCAGCCCCGCCACCGCCTCCCGCGCCTCGGGCGCCCACACCGGCGAGAAGTACGGGTTCACAAGCAGCGCGTCCGAGAGCTGCCGCCGCGCGGGACCGACATGGCCCAACTCCCGCTCGATCATGCCCCGGTGGAAGGCATGCAGCGCGCTGCGCACCCCGCCGCCCTTGGCCTTGTCGGTCGCGATGACGGCGTACTTCAGCGCCTCCTCCTCGTCGCCCGCCAGGTGCAGCGCCCAGCCGAGCGCGTCGGCCACCTCGATGCCGGGCTGGCGCTTCCACTCCGCGCGCAGCCGGGTCACCGCCTCGTCCGGGTCACCGTGGTCCGCCTCCAGGCGGCCGAGCAGCAACTCCTCGTCGACCCCGCCGGAGGCGGCCCGCGCGGCCAGCGTCCGCACCCGCGCGTACTGCTTCTCGGCGTCCTGCGTGCGGCCCAGCGACTCGTACAACTCGCCCAGTTCCAGGGCGGTTCGAGGGTCCGGCTGTTGGGTCAGCGCCTGGTCGTACGCCGTCAGCGCCTGGTCGGTGCGGCCCAGCGCGGCCAGCGTCCGCGCCCGGCCCGTCGCCGCCGCGCCCTGCGCCGGGTCGAGCTTCAGCGCCGCCTCGAAGTGCCGCAGCGCGTCGTCCCGGTCGCCCCGCTCCCAGGCCAGCTGCCCGACCCCGGCCAGCCAGGCCGCCTGCTCGGCGGGCGTACCGGCAGCCGCCGCCGCGTCCGTCAGCTGGGCCACCGCGTCCTCGCGCCAGCCCCGGTCCCGGTAGACGGCCGCCGCCCGCGCCATCACGGCGGGCCGCTCGGCCGGTCCCGTGCGCAGCGCCATCAGCTTGTCGAGGGTGGCCCGGGCCTTCGTGTAGTCACCGAGCCCGTTGTACGCGTCGATCAGCGGCGGATACGCCGACCAGCTCTTCGGCGTCAGCTTCAGCGCCTGCTCGCCGTACCGCTTCGCCGCGGGGAAGTCCCGGCGCGCGTTGGCCAGCGCCGTGAGCGCGCCCAGCGCCTCCGCGTTGCCCGTGGCCTTCGCCTGGAGCGAGCTGGTCAGCGCCCGCTCGGCCTTCGGGAAGTCCGCCGCGTCGGCCGTCTGCCGCCCGCGCGTCACATACGCCGCGCCCAGCGCCGCCCAGGCCCGCGCGTCGGTGGGCCGCTGCCGCACCGCGCTCTCCTGGCGGGCGATCAGCTCCGTCAGCTGGGGCAGCGCGGCGGGCAGCCCGGTGGTGACCGCCGTCAGCGCCATCGCGCGCGGGCCCGGTGCCGGGGCCGGGGGCCGTCGCTCGGGGGGCCGGGGACCGGTGGGCGGCAGGGCGAGGACCGCGCCCGCCGCCGCCCCGCTCACCAGCGCGACGGCCAGCAGCCGCCGGGGCCAGCGCCGGGGACGGCGTGGCGTGGACTCGGCCACCAGGGACGTACCGGGCCCGGCCGGTCCGTACTGTCGCTTCTCCATGCGGCAACTGTGCGTCAATATGACAAGCGCATCCGGGTGGCTCAAGGGCGGCGCGTGCGGGGTTCACACCGATGGCCCCGAGTGCGACGCTCGGATCATGAGCCGTATCGAAGCGCCCCGCGACGACGAGACCGTGACCGCGAGCAGCCTCGTCGACCGGCTGCTCGCGGGACTGCCCGCCGAGGCCGTGCTGACCGACCCCGAGGTCACCGTCTCCTACGCCCACGACATGGCGAGCTTCTGCCCGGCCGGGACACCCGCCGTCGTCGTCCTGCCCCGGACCGTCGAACAGGTCCAGCACGTCATGCGCACCGCCACCGAGCTGCGCGTGCCCGTCGTCCCGCAGGGGGCGCGCACCGGTCTGTCCGGCGCGGCCAACGCCTCCGAGGGCTGCGTCGTGCTGTCCCTCACCAAGATGGACCGCATCCTGGAGATCAACCCCGTGGACCGGGTCGCCGTCGTGGAGCCCGGCGTCGTCAACGCCACGCTCTCCCGCGCGGTCGGCGAACACGGCCTGTACTACCCGCCGGACCCCTCCAGCTGGGAGACCTGCACCATCGGCGGCAACATCGGCACCGCCTCGGGCGGGCTGTGCTGCGTCAAGTACGGGGTCACCGCCGAGTACGTCCTCGGGCTCGAGGTCGTCCTCGCCGACGGGCGCCTCATGTCCACCGGGCGCCGCACCGCCAAGGGCGTCGCCGGATACGACCTCACCCGGCTGTTCGTCGGCTCCGAGGGCTCGCTCGGCATCGTCGTCCGGGCCGTGCTCGGCCTGCGCCCCAAGCCGCCCCAACAGCTCGTGCTGGCCGCCGAGTTCGCCTCGGCGGCCGACGCCTGCGACGCGGTGTGCCGGATCATGGCCGGAGGGCATGTGCCGTCCCTCCTGGAGCTGATGGACCGTACGACCGTCAAGGCGGTCAACGACTTCGCCCGGATGGGCCTGCCCGAGACCACCGAGGCGCTGCTGCTCGCCGCCTTCGACACCCCGGACCCGGCCGCCGACCTCGCCGCCCTCGGCGCGCTGTGCGCGGAGGCGGGCGCCACCCAGGTGGTGCCCGCCGAGGACGCCGCCGAGTCCGAACTCCTCCTCCAGGCCCGGCGGCTCTCGCTGACCGCGCTGGAGGCGGTCAAGGGCACGACGATGATCGACGACGTGTGCGTGCCCCGCTCCCGGCTCGGCGAGATGCTGGCCGGGGTCGAGCGGATCGCCGCCACATACGACCTCACCATCGGGCTCTGCGCGCACGCGGGCGACGGCAACACCCACCCCACCGTCTGCTTCGACGCCCGCGACCCCGACGAGTCGCGCCGCGCCCGCGAGTCCTTCGACGAGATCATGGCGCTCGGGCTCGAACTCGGCGGCACCATCACCGGGGAGCACGGGGTGGGGGTGCTGAAGAAGGAGTGGCTGGCGCGGGAGATCGGGCCCGTCGGGGTCGAGATGCAGCGCGCGGTGAAGCGGGTCTTCGACCCGCTCGGCATCCTCAACCCCGGCAAGCTCTTCTGAACACCCGTCGGGTGCCCGGCCGTTCACCTGGCGAGCAACTGGTCGAGCGCGGCGTCGATGCCCAGTTGCTCCGCCTCGGCACCCGGCGCCACCGCGCGCAGGGTCCGCTCCAGCCACGCCGAGACCTGCGGCGTCGGCGCCTCCAACAGGGCGTCGCCGTCGGGCGAGCTGAGCGCCATCAGCACGACACTGCGGCCGTTCACCTTCGTCGGCCACACCCGCACGTCACCGTGCCCGCACGGCCGGAAGACGCCCTCCACCAGCAGCTCGCGGGCGAACGTCCAGTTGACGGGGAAGTCGGAGTTGATGTGGAACGTGATGTGGATCGCGTAGGGGTCGTCCGAGCGGTAGCTCAGCCGGGCCGGGACGGGGATGCTCCGCTCGGGCGAAAGGATGAGCTTGAGCTCCAGTTCCCGCTCCACCACCGTGTGCTCCATGACCTGCGTTTCCTCTCTTCACCGGGGCCTCCTGGGCGGGCCCACGGGAAGGGAGAGGGGGAAGGGGCCCGGGCATTACGCGGGTTCGGGAAAGTTTTTTTCCGGGTTTCTCGCGGGCCCCGCCGGTGCGTCCTCCGTACGGTCGCCGCTACCCCATCGGTACGTCGCGCAGGGGTCCGGCATCGCCCGGAAAGGGTGGGTCCGGCCGGACTGGCGGTGCCGGATGCCCGGGTCTGATAGATGTGGGGGTTCCTATCCCACCTCCGAGCAGATACGGGACGGACATGAGCGCCCCTACGCCGGCCCACGGTGACGACAGGCCCCGCGAGGGCTACTACCCGGACCCGTCCATCCCCGGTTACGTCCGCTACTGGAACGGCGCGGCCTGGATGCCCGGCACCAGCCGCCCCGCCCCCGCCGACGGCGAACCGCTCACCCCGCCCCCGGGCACCCGCCCCGCCACCCCCGCGGTGGTCGAGGAGACGGGCCCCCACTTCTTCGACGAGGAACCCCCTACGGGGAGCCCGGCCTGGGACACGTCCGCGTCCCCGGCGGACACGTTCTTGAGCCGCCGGCCTACGCCGGGACCAAGTGCTCCGCCGGTTCAGCAGGGGGGTTCGGGTTCTGCTGCGCAGGGCGTGGGTGCGGTGGGGGGTGCCGGGTTCGGTGCGGTCCCGTTCGGGCACGGCGCGGGTTCGGATGCGGGGGGTGCTCAGGGGCACGGGGCCGGTGCGGCGGGCCGCGCGCCGGGTTCGGCTGCCCACCCCGGTGCGGGGGGCTCGGGGTTCGGCGGCGGTGCGCAGGGCGCGGACGGCTCCGGGTTCGGGGCGCAGGGGCCCGTAGGGGCTTCCCCTCAGGGGGGTGCGGGTGTTCCGGGTGCGCGGGGTGAGGGTGTTCCCGTCGCCTCCGGCGGCCAGTTCGCCGCCCAGGGGGCCGGAGGCTGGGGGACGCCCGGGGCGGGCGGCGGCGTGGACGGTCAGGGCGCGGGCGGCCCCGGCGCCCAGGGGGCCGCGTCCGGCGGGATCGGCGCACAGGGCCAGGGCGGTACGGGCGCCCCGGAGGCGGGGAGTTGGGCTCCACCCGGCACCCCCGGCGGGGCAAGCGGCCCGGCAGCAGCCGGTGTCCCCGGTGCTTCCGGCGGGGTCGGCGCTCAGAGCCCGGCCGGGGTGAACAACGGCCCCGGCGGGCAGAGCCCCGCCGCAGCGTCCACCGGCTTCGGCGCTCCCGGCGCACAGGCCCCGGCCGGGACGGGAGGCCCTGGCGCAGCTGCCGGTGGCTTCGGCGGGCAGGCTTCCGCCGACGGCGGCAACCGCCTGGGCACGCAGGGTCAGGGCGGTACGGGTGGCCCGGGGGCGGGGAGTTGGGCTCCGTCCGGCACCCCTGGCGGCGCAAGCGACCCCGCAGTCGGTGCCCCCAGCGGGGCGAACCGCAGCCACGCCGGGCAGAGCCCCGCCGCAGCGGCCACCGGCTTCGGCACTCCCGGTACACAGGCCCCCGCAGGGACGGGTGGCCCGGAGGCGGGGAGTTGGGCTCCGTCCGGTGCCCCGGGCGGGGCAAGCGGCCCCGCAGCCGGTGCCCCCGGCGGGGCGAACGGCCCCGGCGCTCCCGGCGTGCAGGCCCCCGCAGGGCCCGGCGCAGCCGTAGGGGGTTTTGGCGGGCAGGCGCACGCCGACGGAGGTAACCGCCCGGGTGCTCAGGCCCCCGCAGGGGCACGCGGCCCCGCCGCAGCTGCTGGTGGCTTCGGTGGGCAGGCTCCTGCCGACGGCGGTAACCGTCCTCAGGCCCCCGCAGGGTCCGGCGCAGCCGTAGGGGGTCCGGCCGACGCCGGTAACCGGCCCGGTGCGCAAAGCCCCGCAGGGACCGCCGCTCCTCGGGGGTTCGACGTCGTCGCCACTCCTGGGCCCGGTGGGCCGCTGGGTGGGTTCGGGGGAGTGGTGCCCGGGGCGCGGAGTGGGCAGGCGGGGGGCGGGCAGGCGTCGTGGGCTCAGCAGGTGCAGCAGCTGGCCGGGGGAGGGGAGGAGCAGACGGTCGCGCCGTGGAAGCCGGTGGTGGAGGACCCGTTCCTGGCGGCGGCCCGGCGGCAGGCGGCGGGGCGCCCCGCCGGGCTCGGCAAGCGGTTCGCCGCCCGGCTCATCGACAGCCTCTTCGTCGGCGCCGTCACCGCCGCCGCGGCCGTACCCCTGGGCGTCCGCGCCGTCGACCACCTCCGGCACAAGATCGAGGCGGCCCGGCTGTCCGGCCGTACCGTCACCGTCTGGCTGATCGACGGCACCACCGGCACCTACCTCGCCGTCGTCCTCGCCGTACTGATCCTCTTCGGCGTGGCCTACGAGGTGCTGCCCACCGCGAAGTGGGGCCGTACCCTCGGCAAGCGGCTGTGCGGGATCCAGGTGCGGGACATCGAGGCGCACGAGCCGCCCACGTTCGGCGCGGCCCTGCGCCGCTGGCTGGTCTACTGCGTGCCCGGACTCCTCGGCATCGGGGCGGTCGGTGTGCTGTGGGGGCTGTTCGACCGCCCCTGGCGCCAGTGCTGGCACGACAAGGCGGCGCACACCTTCGTGGCGGACTGAGGCCGCCGGACGGTACTCCGTACGGCCGCCCGCCGGGTGCGGAGCCGGGTCGTTCGCGGTCCACTCGGGCCATGAGCAGCGAACCGCCCTCCGGCTCCGGCCCGCAGCCCCCCGACGACGATCCGCTGAGGAAGCGCCCCCCGTCGGAGCAGGGGTGGGGCTCGCCGTACGACGCCCCGCACGGCGGCGGCCAGCCTCCCGCCGGGGGTCAGCAGCCCCCGCCCCCGGGCGGTGGTGAGCAACCACCCCCCGGCGGCCCCCAGCAGCCCGGCGGCAACCCCTACGGCGGTCAGGGCGGCGGCGGCCCGTACGGCGGTCAGGGCGGCCCCTACGGAGGACCCGGTGGCCCGGGAGGGCCCGGTTACCCCGCCGACCCCCTCGCCGGAATGCCCCCGCTCGCCGACAGCGGCAAGCGCACCATCGCCCGCATCCTCGACATGATCATGGTCGGTATCGTCGTCTGGCTGGTGACCTGGGCGTTCGGGGTGCACCAGTACGACGTGAACGGCCAGAACATGAACGCCGGGAAGTCGTTCGCCCAGTCGGTGATCGCCGCGATCCTCTACATCGCCTACGACACGATCCTGATCGCCAGGACCGGCCAGACGCTCGGCATGAAGTGGTTCCACATGCGCGTGGCCAACCTGGACAACGGCTCGACCCCCTCCGCGCAGACCTCCCTGGTCCGCGCGCTGGTGCTGTGGCTGCCGTTCGCCTTCTGCTGCGCCTGCATCTGGACCGCGATCTGCGGCGGCTGGAGCTACTTCGACCGCCCCTACAAGCAGGGCCTGCACGACAAGGCGGCCAAGACGGTGGTGGTCAGCACGCGGTAGCCGACGAAGGGCACAGGGCGTCGCTCACGTACGAGAGGGGCGGGCCGGGGAGAAGAGACCCCGGCGCGCCCCTCTCGTACGCGTACGACGCGGGTACGGCGCGGAGGGCGGACCGCCGTCAGGAGGCGGTCCGGTGCCGCACCGGCTCGGCCGAGGCGGCCACCGGCTCGCGCCGCGCGCTCGCCAGCCGGGTGGGCGCGGGCACGCTCTGCGGCGCGGGCTCGGGACGGGCCGCGCGCGCCCGGCGGGGGTGCGGCACGGTCATGGCCACCAGGACGCCGAGGGCGAGTGCGGCCAGGGAGATCACGGCGATCCCGGGGCCGGAACTCGTCTGTGACAGCAGCAGCATGGCGAGGGTGGAGAAGATCACGGTGCAGGAACCGTAGGCGAGCTGTGCGGCGGTCGGACGAGGCATGGCAATCGTGTCCTCGGAAGATGAATGTGGGGGTGCCAGCGGACTCTCCCCGCGTCCATGCCCGAGTCACGCGCCAGGTAAGCGTGGCCTTGCCCGGGGCGCCGGTGCACAGGGGGCGCACGGAGTCATGATCTTCGCCAACTGGGCGGATGCACGCGCCCGTTGAGGGGACGCGGCCGTCCGTAAAGCGGGCCCCCGCTTCGCATAGTGCACCTGTCCTGTACAAGTCAAGATCTGTCTTTTCTCCTAAACCTCTAGTCAAATAACGGCACTTGACTACACGCGTTGATCGTGCGCGCACGGAACCTTCCATGAACCGGAACCCTCCTGCCGTGCGCGCGGCGCGGGGGAGGAAATCAAGTGACCAGCAGATCCTGGACGTTCAGAACCACGGCGATAGGGGTAGCCCTCGCCGCGGCCTCCGCCACGTTCGTGACGTTCGCCGTCGCGGAGGCGAGCGCGGCGCCCCGGTCGGCGGCCGAGAACCGGCACGACCCGGCTCCCGTCGCCCAGCGGGAGCACGACCTCGACGGTCCGCTGAGCAAGACCCAGCAGGCCCAGCGCAGCGAGGCGCTCACCCAGCTCATCGCGGGCAAGACCAAGCTGCAGGACCGCCACGGCTCCAAGGTCGTCCAGCTCAAGAGCCGCAAGGGCGACAGCAAGTACGTCGAGCTGGGGCGCGAGAAGACCGACAAGATCTTCACGATCCTGGTGGAGTTCGGCGACAAGACCGACCCCCGGTACGGCGGCACCCCCGGGCCGCTGCACAACCAGATCGCCGCGCCGGACCGCAAGAAGGACAACTCGACGGCCTGGCAGAAGGATTACAACCAGCAGCACTACCAGGACCTCTACTTCGGCACCGGCAAGAACACCGAGTCGCTGAAGAAGTACTACGAGAAGCAGTCCTCGGGCCGCTACTCGGTCGACGGCGAGGTCACCGACTGGGTCAAGGTCCCCTACAACGAGGCCCGTTACGGCTCCAACAAGGCTTCCACCGGCGCCTGGTACGCGGTCCAGGACGGCGTCAACGCCTGGGTCGCCGACCGTGAGGCCGCCGGTGACAGTGCGGAGGAGATCCGCACCGAGCTTGCCAAGTACGACCAGTGGGACCGTTACGACTACGACGGCGACGGCAACTTCAACGAGCCCGACGGCTACATCGACCACTTCCAGATCGTGCACGCCGGTGAGGACGAGTCCGCGGGCGGCGGCGCGCAGGGCGAGGACGCCATCTGGGCGCACCGCTGGTACGCGTTCGGCACGGACGTCGGCGCGACCGGTCCGTCCGACAACAAGCTCGGCGGCACCCAGATCGGCGACACCGGCATCTGGGTCGGCGACTACACCATCCAGCCGGAGAACGGCGGACTCGGCGTCTTCGCCCACGAGTACGGCCACGACCTCGGGCTGCCGGACGAGTACGACACCGCCGGGGGCGACAACTCCACCGGTTTCTGGACCCTGATGTCCTCCGGCTCCTGGCTGGGCACCGGCAAGGAGTCCATCGGTGACCTGCCCGGCGACATGAACGCCTGGGACAAGCTCCAGCTGGGCTGGCTCACCTACGACACCGCCAAGGCGGGCGTCTCCTCCTGGCACAAGCTGGGCCTGTCCGAGTACAACACCAAGTACCGTCAGGCGCTGGTGGTTTCGCTCCCGGACAAGGAGGTCACCACCGAGGTGGTCACCCCGGCCCAGGGCGTGACCCAGTGGTGGAGCGGCAGCGGCAACGACCTCAAGAACACGCTGACCCGGTCCGTCGACCTCACCGGCACGTCCTCGGCCACGCTGAGCCTGGACGGCTGGTACGACATCGAGTCCGGCTACGACTACCTCTACACCGAGGTGTCCACCGACGGCGGGGCCAACTGGACCGCGATCAACGGCACGGCGGACGGCGCGGCCATCCCGGAGGACGGCTCCGGCAAGCCCGCGCTCACCGGTACGGTGGACGCCTACCAGAAGCTGTCGTTCCCGCTGGACGCCTACGCGGGCCAGAAGATCCAGCTGCGCTTCCGCTACCAGACGGACGGCGGGGTCGCGCTGAAGGGCTTCGCGGCCGACGAGATCGCGGTGACCGCCGACAGTTCCACCGTCTTCTCCGACAACGCCGAGTCGGCGGACGCCGGTTGGACCGCGAACGGCTTCTCCCGGATCGGGGCGTCCTTCACCAAGGACTACCAGCAGTACTACATCGCCGAGAACCGGCAGTACGTGTCGTACGACAAGACCCTCAAGGTCGGTCCGTACAACTTCGGCTTCGCCTCGAAGCCGGGCTGGGTGGAGCACTACCCGTACCAGAACGGCCTGTTGATCTGGAAGTGGGACACCTCCCAGGCGGACAACAACACCAACTCCGAGAACGGGCACCCCGGTACGGGTCTCATCCTGCCGGTCGACTCGCACCCGGCCGCGCTGAAGTGGTCCGACGGGACGCTGCTGCGCAACCGCATCCAGGCGTACGACTCGCCCTTCAGCCTCTACGGCACGGACGGGATCACGCTGCACAAGAGCGACGTCGCGACGAAGATCAAGGCGTCGAAGGGGGTGTCGGTGTTCAACGACCACACGAACACGTACTACGACCCGGCGAACCCCACCGGTGGCGTCAAGATCACTGACACCAACACCAAGATCAAGATCACCAAGGAGGCGAAGGACGGCTCGACGATCGAGCTGGAGGTCGGGCGCGCGGTGAAGTAGTCGGCATCATCGCAGGTCACGGACGTATCGGCGGCAATCCCCTGGCGGGTTGCCGCCGATCGTGTTTAGGTGCGTCCTGTGGACGGCTTATTGACACCGGACGGAACGGGGATGTGACCGCATGGCCGCAGGAGGCTTCAGCAGACTGCCGAACGGCACGGTGGTGGTGGCTTTGAACCTGCCGCACGGCTCCGCCGGGGTCCGCGTCCTGGTGCACGCCCGCAACCGCGCCCGCGCCCTGACCCGCCTCCGCAACCTCGGCCTCCGGGCGGTGTACCTCCGGGGCAACACGGCGCCCCCGACCCCGGACGAGATCACAGCGGTCCTGCACCATCCCGACGGCCTGGTCTGGCGCACGGCCCCCTTGGACGGCACGTCGGCCTCCGGCCTGTGGCGCCCGATCCGCTCCCTCCTGCGACCTGCGGCTCTGCCGGGGCGGTGAGGTCCGTCGTCGGCTGCGGGCCCGTGGTGGCCGATCGCGCAGTTCCCCGCGCCCCTGAGGTGGGACCGGTTCCGTCGGCTGTGGCAACGAGGGGCCTCCTGCTGGCCGACGTCACTGGTCCCGCCCCAAAGGGGCGCGGGGAACTGCGCGACCAGCCACCACGCACCCGCACGTGGGACAGAGTCCTCAGCCGCTGACCACCGGCTTGCCCGTCAGCTTTACTCCGGCTTCTCGCAGGGACTCCAGGGCCAGGTCCGTTGTTTCCTGGGCGACGCCGGCTGTCAGGTCCAGGAGGACGTGGGTCTGGAAGCCTTCCCTCGCCGCGTCCAGGGCGGTAGCCCGTACGCAGTGGTCCGTGGCGATGCCCACCACGTCCACCTCCTCCACGCCCCGTTCGCGGAGCCACTCGGAGAGGCCCGTGCCGTTTTCGTCGGCCCCCTCGAAGCCGCTGTACGCCGCCGAGTAGGCGCCCTTGTCGAAGACCGCGTCGACCGCGCCGGAGGCGACCGCGGGGGCGAAGTTGGGGTGGAAGCCGACGCCCTCGGTGCCGGCGACGCAGTGGGCGGGCCAGGAGTGGACGTAGTCGGGGTTGTCGGCGAAGTGGCCGCCGGGGGCGATGTGGTGGTCGCGGGTGGCCACCACGTGGCGGTAGCCGGAGCCCGCCGCCTGGCCGATCAGCTCGGTGATGGCGGCGGCCACGTCGGCGCCCCCCGCCACCGCGAGGCTGCCCCCCTCGCAGAAGTCGTTCTGCACGTCTACGACGATCAAGGCGCGGCGCATGGTGATGTCCTTCGAGTGAGGTCCAAGGAATCGAGCCTAGAGACTTCCGGGCTCCGGCGGGAGAGGGCGTGCGAAGCGGCTGCGGCGGTCCCGCTCTAGCTACCCGAGCCCAGGTGCACGTACTCCGTCGGAAGGACGGGTTCCCCCCGGGACAGCTGGGTCGCCGACAGCGGCAGGTTCGCGCGGGCCGCGCTGTGCCGGTCGCGGGCCACGTCCAGCGGCTCGCGGGCGATCACCTCGCCGCCCTTGACCAGCTCGACCAGGAGCTGCCGGTCAACGAGGTCGTCCGGCACCGGACCCGTGCCCACGACCTCGGCCTCCGCGACCCCGGAGCCGTCAAGCCGCCGCGCCGCCCACTTGCGCCCGCCGATGGAGGTCTTGCCGCCGCTGGACTTCTTCGCCACCGGCACCAGCGGCGAAGCCGGATCGGCGGACTCCGCGCGGGCGACCAGCTTGTAGACCATCGAGCAGGTCGGATGCCCGGAGCCGGTCACCAACTGCGTACCCACCCCGTACGCGTCCACAGGGGCCGCCGCGAGCGAGGCGATGGCGTACTCGTCCAGGTCCGAGGTGACGACGATCCGCGTGCTGGTCGCCCCCAGCTCGTCCAGCTGCCGCCGCACCCGGTGCGCGACCAGCAGCAGATCCCCGGAGTCGATCCGCACCGCGCCGAGATCGGTCCCGGCCACCTCCACCGCCAGACGCACCGCCTCGGCGACGTCGTAGGTGTCCACCAGCAGCGTCGTCCCCGCCCCCAGCGCGTCCACCTGGGCGCGGAAGGCGTCCCGCTCGTTGTCGTGGAGCAGGGTGAAGGCGTGCGCGGAGGTGCCGACGGTCGGGATGCCGTAGCGGAAGCCCGCCGCGAGGTCGGAGGTGGTGGCGAAGCCGCCGATGTAGGCGGCGCGGGCGGCGGCCACGGCGGCCAGCTCGTGCGTGCGCCGGGCGCCCATCTCGATCAGCGGCCGCCCGCCCGCCGCGGAGGACATCCGGGAGGCCGCCGCCGCGATGGCCGAGTCGTGGTTGAGGATCGAGAGGATCACCGTCTCCAGCAGCACGCACTCCGCGAAGCTGCCCTCGACCCGCAGCAGCGGTGAGCCCGGGAAGTAGACCTCGCCCTCCGGGTAGCCCCAGATGTCGCCCTGGAAGCGGTAGTCCGCGAGCCAGTCCAGGGTCGCCGCGTCGACGATCTCCCGCTCGCGCAGGAAATCGAGCATCCCGGCGTCGAACCGGAAGTTCGTCACCGCGTCCAGCACCCGCCCGGTGCCCGCGACGACTCCGTACCGGCGCCCGTTCGGCAGGCGCCGGGTGAAGACCTCGAACACACTGCGCCGCTCGGCCGTTCCGGCCCGCAGGGCGGCCTGCAGCATGGTCAGCTCGTACTGGTCCGTGAAGAGCGCCGTCGAGGGGACGTCGACCGGCAGCCCAAGGTCCGCTGCGTTCATGGGGAGCGATGGTACTCCCATTTCGTCAGTGTGACGATTTCTGGGGCACGTGGCAGCATTGCTGTGTGACGTCACCCGCTCCCGTAGAGATCGAACGCACCGAGTCGGCGGAAGAGGTCTTCGCCGTACCCGAGCCCGACGTCCCCTGGGTCACCATCGTGCACAACGACCCGGTCAACCTCATGAGCTATGTGACGTACGTCTTCCAGACGTACTTCGGCTATCCCAAGGACAAGGCCACCAAGCTCATGCTCGACGTCCACCACAAGGGCCGGGCGGTCGTCTCCAGCGGCAGCCGCGAGGAGATGGAACGCGACGTGCAGGCGATGCACGGCTACGGCCTGTGGGCCACCCTCCAGCAGGACCGGAAGTAACCCAGACACATGCCCGGACACTTCGAACCGCTCCCCGGCGGCGGCGCGGCCGTCGCGCTCGACGACGTCGAGATCTCCATCATCCGGTCCCTGGCCGTCCAGCTCCTGGAGCTGATCGGCCCCGGTCCCGCCGAGGACGCCTCCGCCGACCCGCTGGCCGGGCTGTTCGCCGAGGGCCCGAGCGAGCCGCCCACCGATCCGGTGCTGCGCAGGCTCTTCCCGGACGCCTACACCGACCCCGAGCGGGAGCCGGACACGGCGGCGGAGGCCGCCGAGCGCGAGGAGTACTCGGCCGAGTTCCGCCGCTACACCGAGAACGACCTGCGCGCGGGCAAGCGGGAGAACGCGCTCGCGGTGATCCGCACCCTGGACGCCCCCGCCTCGGCGGCGGCCGACGAAGGCGTGGCCGTGCTGAAGCTCTCCCCGGACGAGTCCCGGCAGTGGCTGAGCGCGCTCAACGATCTGCGGCTCGCGATCGGCGCCCGCCTGGAGATCACCGGCGAGGACGACACCGACCCGCTCTACCACCTCCCGGACCACGATCCGCGCAAACCGATGGTGCTGGCCTATCTCTGGCTCGGCGGACTCCAGGAGACGCTCGTCACCACCCTGCTGCCGTAACCCCGTTGCCGTAGTGGTTTGTAACGATCCGCCGGATGTTGTGTTCGCTCAGAGGACGCTCAAATCCGGATAACGATCGCGTCACCGTTGCGGCCTGGTTTGTGCCATTCGTGTGCTCTTTGTCCGCTTCTTCCTGTGTGGTGTGCCACAGGGCCCCTCTTTGATCATTGTTGCGGCCGTGATAAATCTTCACGACCGCCCGGCGAACACCACCCATGTTCGACCGGGTGCGCCACCGAGCCGGCGACCGCCGGCCAGGCAAGGGCGGGCTCGCAACCTGCCCAGCTCCATCATTCCGGGGGGGGGATCGAAACCCGATCCGAGGCCGCTGTACGGCCACGGATCGGCATGGAGAAAGGCGCACCACCATGGCCTCTGAGAAGGTCACCGAAGCCCCTGAGGAGGGGTACGAGCGGGGACTCGGCAGCCGCCAGGTCCAGATGATCGCCATCGGCGGCGCGATCGGCGTCGGCCTGTTCCTGGGAGCCGGGGCGAACATCGCCAAGGCCGGTCCCAGCCTGATCCTCATGTACGCCCTCGCGGGCGCGATCATCTTCTTCATCATGCGGGCCCTGGGTGAGCTGCTGCTCTACCGCCCGGTCTCCGGTTCCTTCGCCGAGTACTCGCGCGAGTTCCTGGGCCCCTTCTTCGGTTACTTCACCGGCTGGACGTACTGGCTGATGTGGGTGGTGACCGGCATGGCCGAGCTGACGGCCGCCGCGATCTACGTCGACTACTGGTTCCCGGGCGTCCCGCGGTGGGTCACCGCGCTGGTCTTCCTGGTGGTGCTGTTCGGCGTCAACCTGATCTCCGTGAAGCTCTTCGGCGAGCTGGAGTTCTGGTTCTCGATGGTCAAGGTCACGGCCCTGATCGGCATGATCGTGATCGGTCTCGGCGTGCTGACCTTCGGCTTCAGCGCCGCCGGTGACACCGCCTCCGTCTCGAACCTCTACGCGTTCGACGGCTTCTTCCCCAAGGGCATCGGCTCCTCGCTGATGACGCTCCAGGGCGTCATGTTCGCCTACCTCGCCGTCGAGCTGGTCGGTGTGACCGCGGGCGAGTCCGAGGACCCCGAGAAGACCCTCCCCAAGGCCATCAACACGCTGCCCTGGCGCATCGCCCTCTTCTACGTCGGCGCCCTGACCGTGATCCTGTGCGTGGTCAAGTGGACCGAGTTCTCGGCGGGTGTCAGCCCCTTCGTGAAGGCGTTCGCGGAGATCGGCATCCCGGCCGGTGCGGGCATCGTCAACTTCGTCGTCCTGACCGCCGCGCTCTCCTCCTGCAACTCCGGCATGTACTCCACGGGCCGCATGCTGCGCACCCTGGCGGACAGCGGCGAGGCCCCGAAGATCTTCTCCCGCCTGTCGTCCTCCAAGACCCCGGCGCTCGGCGTCACCGTCTCGGTGCTCTTCATGGGCATCGGCGTGGTCCTGAACTACGTCGTCCCGGCGAAGGCGTTCGGCTACGTCACCTCCATCGCCACCGCCGCGGGCATCTGGACCTGGCTGATGATCCTGATCAGCCACGTGCTCTACCGCCGCAAGGTCGTCGCGGGCAAGCTGCCCGCCTCGTCCTTCCCGGCGCCGGGCGGCTCGGTCTGCTCGTACATCGCGATCGCCTTCCTGCTCTTCGTCACGGGCTTGATCGCGTACGATGCCGACTCCCGCATCTGCCTGTACGTGATGGCGGTCTGGGCCGTCGCCCTCGGCATCGGCTGGTTCGTCATGAAGTCGCGTACGCCGCAGACCGGGGAGCGCGACGAACCCGCGCTGGAGAAGGTGGGCTGACCCCACCGCGCAAGACCATCCAGGACGCCCGGCCGTCGGGAGTACTCGTGGCACTCCCGCCGGCCGCCGCTCAGGGCGTCCGCCATGTGGGCCGTCCCGTACCGCACCTCGGTACGGGACGGCCCATGCTTTTATCCTGGCGACCATGCTGACCATCACCCAGGACCTGTACGACAAGATCGTCGCCCACGCCCGCGCGGACCACCCCGACGAGGCGTGCGGCGTGGTCGCGGGACCGGAGGGCACCGGCCGCCCCGAGCGCTTCATCCCGATGCTGAACGCGGCCCGCTCGCCCACGTTCTACGAGTTCGACTCCCAGGACCTGCTCAAGCTCTACCGGGAGATGGACGACCGCGACGAGGAACCGGTGATCGTCTACCACTCCCACACCGCGACCGAGGCGTACCCCTCGCGCACCGACATCGGCTACGCCAACGAGCCCGGCGCCCACTACGTCCTGGTCTCCACGGCGGACGCCGACGGCCTCGGCGACTTCCAGTTCCGTTCCTTCCGCATCCTGGACGGCGAGGTCACCGAGGAGGAGATCAAGGTCGTCGAAACGTACTGATCTCGCCCTGTGGTCGGAAAATGTCCGGCATGTGGGAACGCCTTCCGGACGGCGGACCGGGAATCGATACGATGAGCCCATGGTTCTGACCGTGGTGTGGGCCCACCGCCGACGTCCACAGCCGACGTAGCGAGCCCGCAGCCCCGACGACCCCTTCCGACAGGAGCCCGCAACCATGGCCATCGAGGTCCGCATCCCCACTATCCTCCGCCAGTACACCGACGGCCAGAAGGCGGTCGAGGGCGCCGGGGCGACCCTCGCCGAGCTGTTCGCCGACCTGGAGACCCGGCACGCGGGCATCCGGGACCGGGTGGTCGACGCCGGTCAGTTGCGCCGGTTCGTGAACGTCTACCTGAACGACGAGGACGTGCGCTTCGTGGACGGCATCGACACCAAGCTGTCCGACGGCGACACCGTGACGATCCTGCCGGCCGTCGCCGGCGGGATGGTCTGATCGGTCGTCGGGCTCCATGCGCTACGACTCCCCGCTGGCCGCGGTGGGCGACACCCCTCTGGTGCGTCTGCCGCGGCTCTCGCCGTCCCCCGACGTTCGCCTGTGGGCCAAGCTGGAGGACCGCAACCCCACCGGCTCGGTCAAGGACCGCCCCGCGCTGCACATGATCGAGCAGGCGGAGAAGGACGGCCGCCTCACCCCGGGCTGCACGATCCTGGAGCCCACCTCCGGCAACACCGGCATCTCGCTCGCCATGGCCGCCAGGCTCAAGGGCTACCGGATGGTCTGCGTGATGCCCGAGAACACCTCGCAGGAGCGCCGTGACCTGCTCGCCATGTGGGGCGCGGAGATCATCCCCTCCCCGGCGGCGGGCGGCTCCAACACCGCCGTGCGCGTGGCCAAGGAGCTGGCGGCGGAGCACCCCGACTGGGTGATGCTCTACCAGTACGGCAACCCGGACAACGCGGGCGCCCACTACGCCACCACCGGCCCCGAGATCCTGGCCGACCTGCCCTCGGTCACCCACTTCGTGGCGGGCCTCGGCACCACCGGCACCCTGATGGGCGTCGGCCGCTATCTGCGCGAGCAGAAGCCGGACGTCAAGATCGTGGCCGCCGAGCCGCGCTACGACGACCTGGTCTACGGCCTGCGCAACCTCGACGAGGGCTTCGTCCCCGAGCTGTACGACGCCTCCGTGCTCACCACCCGCTTCTCCGTCGGCTCGGCGGACGCGGTGGCCCGTACCCGGGAACTCCTCCAGCAGGAGGGCATCTTCGCGGGCGTCTCCACCGGCGCCGTGCTGCACGCGGCGATCGGGGTCGGCCGCAAGGCGGTCAAGGCGGGGGAGAGCGCGGACATCGTGTTCGTGGTGGCCGACGGCGGCTGGAAGTACCTCTCCACCGGCGTCTACACCGCCGCGACCACCGAAGAGGCGGTCGAGGCCCTGCACGGCCAGCTCTGGGCCTGATCCCTTTCCGGCCGCTCCTCGTAAGGCTCCTTCCGGTCAAACCCGGGAAGCTCACAAGATCGCGTCAGCCCCCTCCTATGAGGGGGCCAACCGCTTTCTATGGCGCGGCAAAGAATTCCGTGCGGTACTGCCGGGCGTCCGCGCCCCGGGGCTACGTTCCTCCCGCGACCTGTCATGTCACGCTCATCGACGTGACGGACGCCTGAGAGTGTCATGCTCATGACCGCGCGCTCTGCCGCCGCTACGCGCGTCACGTGCCTGCCAATCCAGTGCGAGAACCCCACTTCCCATGGAGGCAGTTCCCCATGCGTGAGTCACGCACCGGCGGGCGGAGACGGAGTCTGCGCAGACTCCTCGCCGTCGCCCTCCCCGCACTCGCCCTCTCCGTCGCCGGAATGACCGCGGCGCCCTCGGCCGGAGCCGCCCCCGCGGCCCACCAGGCCCCGGCGGCGTCCCGCGTCACCCAGAACCACAAGGCGCTCACCGACCCGGACCGGCAGACCTTCCACACCACCGGCAAGGCCGGCGAGAAGGTCCCGACCACCCATCTGTGCGCCACCGCGCAGCCCGGCCAGGCATCCTGCTTCGCCCAGCGGCGCACCGACATCAAGCAGCGGCTGGCCTCCGCGGTCGCCGCCGCCACCCCCTCCGGCCTCTCCCCGGCCAACCTGCACAGCGCCTACGCCCTGCCCTCCACCGGCGGCTCGGGCCTGACCGTCGCGGTCGTCGACGCCTACAACGACCCCAACGCCGAGGCGGACCTCGCCACCTACCGCTCCACCTACGGCCTGTCCGCCTGCACCAAGGCCAACGGCTGCTTCAAGCAGGTCTCCCAGACCGGCTCCACCACCTCGCTGCCCAGCAACGACAAGGGCTGGGCGGGTGAGGAGGCGCTGGACATCGACATGGTCAGCGCGGTCTGCCCCAACTGCAACATCATCCTGGTCGAGGCCAGCTCCGCGAACGACACCGACCTCGGCAAGGCCGAGAACGAGGCCGTCGCGCTCGGCGCCAAGTTCGTCTCCAACAGCTGGGGCGGCTCCGAGGCGTCCTCCCAGACCACCGAGGACACCCAGTACTTCAAGCACCCCGGCGTCGCCATCACCGTCTCCTCCGGTGACGAGGCGTACGGCGCCGAGTACCCGGCGACCTCGCAGTACGTGACCGCCGTCGGCGGCACCGCGCTCACCACCGCGGCCAACTCCCGCGGCTGGAGCGAGTCCGTCTGGCACACCAACTCCACCGAGGGCACCGGCTCCGGCTGCTCCGCCTACGACCCGAAGCCGAGCTGGCAGACCGACACCGGCTGCGCCAAGCGCATGGAGTCCGACGTCTCCGCCGTCGCCGACCCGGCCACCGGCGTCGCCGTCTACGACACCTACGGCGGCTCCGGCTGGGCGGTCTACGGCGGCACCAGCGCCTCCGCCCCGATCATCGCCGGTGTCTACGCCCTTGCGGGCACCCCGGGCGCCTCGGACTACCCGGCGCAGTACCCGTACAACCACACCGCGAACCTCAACGACGTCACCAGCGGCAACAACGGCTCCTGCGCCACCTCGTACTTCTGCACCGCGCGCGCCGGTTACGACGGCCCGACCGGCTGGGGCACCCCCAACGGCACGGCCGCCTTCACCTCCGGCGGCTCCAGCGGCGGCGGGGGCGGCGGCACCTGCACCTCGGCGCAGCTGCTCGGCAACCCCGGCTTCGAGTCCGGCAACACCACCTGGAGCGCCAGCAGCGGGGTCATCAACTCCGACAGCGGCGAGGCCGCGCACGCCGGTTCGTACAAGGCGTGGCTCGACGGCTACGGCTCCGCGCACACCGACACGCTGTCCCAGTCGGTGACGATCCCCGCCGGCTGCAAGGCCAGCTTCACCTTCTACCTGCACATCGACACCGCGGAGACGGGCAGCACCGCGTACGACAAGCTGACCGTGACCGCCGGTTCGACCACCCTGGCGACGTACTCGAACGTCAACGCCGCCTCCGGGTACGCGCAGAAGACCTTCGACCTGTCCTCCTTCGCGGGCCAGACGGTCAGCCTGAAGTTCAGCGGCGTGGAGGACTCCTCCCTCCAGACCAGCTTCGTCGTGGACGACACCGCCGTCACCACCAGCTGAGCCGCACCAGCACCCCCGTCCCGCGCGCGGAAGCCGTCCGCGCGCGGGACGCGCGCGTTCCCCGGGAGCCGATCGCGCCGGTGGTACGTCACATCACCAGCGGTGCCGTCGCGGCACCGGCCCCGACGGAGAGGCGGACCCCATGCGCCGTACGACGTCCCGCGCCCTCGCGGCGACGGCCCTGCTCCTGCTGCTCGCGGGCTGCGGGGGCGAGTCCGCGCCCTCGGCCTCCACCAAGCCGTCGCCCGTGCCCTCGCGCTCCCCGGGCGCCACGGGCTGCGCGGACCAGCTGCGGCTGACCTCCGCCGACGCCGGGAAGACGGTGTGCCTCGAGCGGGGCGGCGAGCTGCGGCTCACCCTCGACGGCACCAAGTCCCGCCCCTGGGAGCCGGTCAAGGCCAGCGGGCACGCGCTGACCGCGATCAACGCCGGGATCGTCCTTCAGCCCGGCGACGCCACCGCCGCCTACCGCGCCGCCGCCACCGGCACCGTCCATCTGACCTCCAGCCGCCCGCTGTGCGCGCAGCCCAGCTCGCCGGGCGGCGTCTCCTGCAAGGGCATCCAGGAGTTCCTGGTCACCGTGCGGATCGGCTAGTCCGCCACCGGGCCGGGCGCGGTCGCCGGGCGCACTCCGGCCGGGTCCGCAAGGGTGGGGACATGGCCGCGTTCCTCCGCCCAGCGCGGGTTCTCCGCCTAGCGCGCCAGGTGGCGCACCTGGTCCCACAGGGCCGGGTCGACGACGCCCACCCGGCGGCGGAAGTCGCGCACGCGCACCTCGCGCAGCTCGTCGGTGCGCAGGAAGCTGGGGCGGCCCTGGGCGTCGCCCACCGAGCCGGGCGGCAGCGGGATGACCCCGGCGCGCTGGTCGTGGTACTTGCTGGTGATCTTCGCGACCGTGACCCGGTCCCCGCGCACGGACAGCACCAGACAGGGCCGGTCCTTGGACTCGGGGCGGTCCTCGTAGGGCACGTCGGCCCACCAGATGTCGCCGGGCTGCGGACGGTCCGTCAGAGTCCCTGCGCTGCCCCGGGATCGGGGTCGCGGCCGGGGCCGTGGCGCGGGCCGGCCGGGTGGCCGCAGCCGTCGTCCGCGCGGCCGGTGACCGCGCCCCCAGCCGTCCACCAGCGTCGCGACCAGCGCGAGCAGCACCACCGCCGCGAGCGCGAGCCACCAGGACGTGTCCATGAGGACGACGTTACCGGCGCGCGCCACGCCTCGCGCGCCCTTGGCGCATCCCAACGCGCCCCCGATCCAGCCGAACCGGTGACACCGCAGGTGAGTTCGCCCACAACGGCGCCGGGCGGAGGAGCGACCCGTGCTTTCGCGCCTTACGCTCGACGAACCGCACGCCCCGCCCTTCCGTAATCCGCCCATCCGTCCCCCGCCAACGGAGGTTTCTGCTTCATGAAGCTCACCGTCGTCGGCAGCTCGGGGTCGTTCCCGTCCGCGGAATCGGCCTGTTCGAGCTACCTCGTCGAGGCCGACGGCTTCCGGTTGCTTCTCGACATGGGCAACGGCGCCCTCGGCGAGCTGCAGCGCCACATCGGTCTGTACGACCTCGACGCGATCTTCCTCAGCCATCTGCACGCCGACCACTGCATCGACATGTGCGCCTACTTCGTCGCGCGCTACTACCGGCACGACGGCGGGCGCTGCGCCCCCATCCCGGTCTACGGCCCCGAGGGCACCGAGCACCGCCTGACCACGGCCTACGCCGACACCCCGTCCGCGTCCTCCATGAGCGAGGTCTTCGACTTCCACACGGTCAAGCCGTCCACCTTCGAGATCGGCCCGTTCACCGTGCACACCGAGCGGGTCCGGCACCCCGTGGAGGCGTACGCCATCCGCATCGAGCACGAGGGCAAGTCCCTGACGTACTCCGGCGACACCGGCGTGTGCGACGCGCTGGACGAGCTGGCCCGGGACACCGACCTCTTCCTGTGCGAGGCCGCTTTCACCCACGGCAAGGAGAACATCCCCGACCTCCACCTCAACGGCCGCGAGGCCGGAGAGACGGCGACCCGCGCGAACGCCGGCCTCCTCCTCCTCACCCACATCCCCCCGTGGACCGACCCCCAGGTCAACCTGGCGGACGCCCGCGCGGCGTACCCGGGGCCGGTGGAACTGGCGGTGCCGCGGATGACGTACGAGCTGTAGCCGCACGGCACCTGAAGCGCCCTCGGCATGGCGAAGGCCCCGGGACCTGAGCGGTCTCCGGGGCCTTCGGCCGTCTGCGGGGAGGACTCACGCCTTGGTGAGGTCCTCCACCTCCTCCTCGGGCTCACGGCCCGGGGTCGGCAGGTTGAACTTGGTGATCGCGAAGCGGAAGACCACGTAGTAGACCGCGGCGAACACCAGGCCGATCGGGATGATCAGCCAGGGCTTGGTGGCGAGGTGCCAGTTCAGCAGGTAGTCGGTGACACCGGCGGAGAAGGTGAAGCCCGCGTGCACGCCCAGGGCCCAGGTGATGGCCATGGACAGGGCGGTCAGCACCGCGTGGATCGCGTAGAGCACCGGCGCGATGAACATGAAGGAGAACTCGATGGGCTCCGTCACGCCGGTCACGAAGGAGGTGAGGGCGAGGGAGATCATCATGCCCATCACGGCCTTGCGGCGCTCGGGGCGGGCGGAGTGCGCGATGGCGATGGCGGCGGCCGGGAGGCCGAACATCATGATCGGGAAGAAGCCCGACATGAACTGACCGGCGGTCGGGTCACCGGCGAAGAAGCGGGTGAGGTCGCCGTGGACGATGTCGCCGGAGGCGTTCTTGAAGTCACCGAGCTGCAGCCAGGCGACGGCGTTCACGAACTGGTGCATGCCCACCGGGATCAGACCACGGTTGACCAGGCCGAACAGACCGGCTCCGAAGGCGCCGAGGCCCGTCATCCACTCGCCGAAGTTCGA
The DNA here is from genome assembly GCF_000373625.1 of Streptomyces sp. LaPpAH-108. GTDB lineage: Bacteria > Actinomycetota > Actinomycetes > Streptomycetales > Streptomycetaceae > Streptomyces. Next base: position 16,583 of record NZ_KB892000.1, on the reverse strand, counting down.
GATGCCGTTGCCGATCGGCTCCCAGATCAGACCGAAGACGACACCGACCAGGGTGCCGACGAAGGCCATGATGATCGGCACCAGACGGCGGCCGTTGAAGAAGCCGAGCCAGTCGACCAGGCGCTTGCGGTGGTAGCGCTGCCAGAGCACGGCGGCCAGCAGGCCCATGATGACGCCGCCGAGAACGCCGGGGTTATTGTAGGTCGCGGCGATGTCCGCGCCCTTCTGGATCTTCGCCTCGGTGACCGGGAACGCCTTCAGGACGTTGCTGTACACCAGGAAGCCGACCAGTGCGGCGAGCGCGGTGGAGCCGTCCGCCTTCTTGGCGAAGCCGATGGCGACGCCGACACAGAAGAGAAGGGGCAGGTTGTCGAAGATCGCGCCGCCCGCGGTGGCGAAGACCGCCGTGACCTTGTCGGGCAGGTGCAGCTTGTCGTGAATGTCGTCCTGGCCGAAGCGGAGCAGGAGACCAGCCGCCGGCAGCACGGCGATCGGGAGCTGCAGGCTCCGGCCGACCTTCTGCAGGCCCTGGAACAGGCCCGATCCCCGCTTCTTTGCGGGGGCCGCCTCTGCGGTGGCGGTGCTCATACGTCCTCCATCGGTGATGGTCTACACCACTCAGTGGTGTAGACCTGTTTGTAGCACGATGGCGTCGATATAAGGAACCCGTGAGATCCGGGGGGTTTGGCGGGGCTCCGGAGTGTGGTGTAGACCAGTCTGCGGACCAGCAGCGGTTCCGATGGGTTCGATCAGGGAGAAGGAACATGGCCACCAAGGCTGAGAAGATCGTCGCCGGGCTCGGCGGCATCGAGAACATCGACGAGATCGAGGGCTGCATCACCCGGCTGCGGACCGAGGTCCACGACGCCTCGCTGGTCGACGACGCCGCCCTGAAGGCCGCGGGCGCCCACGGTGTCGTCAAGATGGGCAACGCCATCCAGGTCGTCATCGGCACCGACGCCGACCCGATCGCCGCGGAGATCGAGGACATGATGTGAGCCGACCGGCTCGCCGCGCAGGGGCTCCTTCCCTCCCGACCGGGAAGGAGCCCTTCGTCGCGCCCGCGGGGGAAAGAGACCCCGCCCGCGCCCGATAGGGTCGTCCCCATGTCTCGCATCGACGGCCGCACGCCCGAACAGCTCCGCCCGGTCACCATCGAACGCGGCTGGAGCAAGCACGCCGAGGGCTCCGTCCTCGTCTCCTTCGGCGACACCAAGGTCTTCTGCACCGCCACCGTCACCGAAGGCGTCCCCCGCTGGCGCAAGGGCAGCGGCGAGGGCTGGGTGACCGCCGAGTACTCCATGCTGCCCCGCTCCACCAACACCCGCGGCGACCGCGAGTCCGTACGCGGCAAGATCGGCGGTCGCACCCACGAGATCTCCCGCCTCATCGGCCGCTCCCTGCGCGCCGTCATCGACTACAAGGCGCTCGGCGAGAACACCATCGTCCTCGACTGCGACGTCCTCCAGGCCGACGGCGGCACCCGCACCGCCGCCATCACCGGCGCCTACGTCGCCCTCGCCGACGCGATCGCCTGGGCCCAGGCCAAGAAGCTCGTCAAGCCCGGCCGCAAGCCACTCACCGGCACCGTCAGCGCCGTCTCCGTCGGCATCGTCGGCGGCGTCCCGCTGCTCGACCTCTGCTACGAGGAAGACGTGCGCGCCGAGACCGACATGAACGTCGTCTGCACCGGCGACGGCCGCTTCGTCGAGGTCCAGGGCACCGCCGAGGCCGAGCCCTTCGCCCGCGACGAGCTGAACGCCCTGCTCGACCTCGCCGTCACCGGCTGCGCCGAACTGACCCTGCTGCAGCGGGCCGCGCTCGAAGCCACCCTGGACGCGTAGGCAAAGCGGCGGTCAAAACAGCGGGTCGCCCCAGGCAACCCCCGCTCGCCCCACGACGTCTGTGACGGTACGGGCGCACGGCCGGAAGACCGTGCGCCCGGCCAGCCGTACCAGGGGAGGAGCACGACATGGCCGCCGGCCGCCGCCGTACCACCGCCATCGCCGCCGCACTGGTGGCCACCGCACTCACCGCCGGACTCGCCACCGGCTGCAGCACGGTGGACAAGGCCCTGGACTGCGTGCGCACCGCCGACTCCGTCGCGGACAGCGTCACCGGCCTCCAGCAGGCCGTGGAGAACGCGAGCGACGACCCGACCCAGGCCGACGCCTCCCTGGACGCCATCCAGAAGGACCTCGACCGGATCGGCGACAAGACCGACGACGCCGACGTCAACAAGGCCGTCGACCACCTGGACCGCGCCGTGGCGGGCGTCCGCCAGGCCATCAAGGACGGCGACGCCACCCCGGACGTCACCCCCGTCACCGACGCGGCGGGCGAACTCACCAAGGTCTGCACGCAGTAAGGGCGTTGGGCCACCAAGGGCTCAGCGGCCCCGGTGGCGCTCCCGCTGCTCCTCGCGGCGGGCGCAGCGTCGGTCCTGCCGTTCCTGACGGCGCAACTCCCGCTCCTGGCGGCGCAGTTCCTTCAGGCGCAGCCGCTCGGCCCGGGTCACCTTGCGCTCGACGCCGACCCCGCCCCAGAACGCGAACCCGCTGATGATCACGCGCGGTGCCCCGGGCTCGCCCGGCTCGTCCCACTCGGGATGCTCGAAGCCGCCCATCACGCCGATGCCGCGCACCACCACCTCGACGCCCGGCGGCACGGTCACCTCCATGCCGCCCATGACCGCGACGCACTTGATCTCGACCTCGCGGTCCGCGAAGTACGCCTCGCGCAGATCGATCTCGCCGCCGCCCATGAACGCGAAGCAGGTGAACTTCTTCGGCATCGTCCAGCGCCCCTTGCGCTGGAAGCCGGACAGCACCGCCACCGCACCCGTCGAGGAACCCTCCCCGCCGGTGATCCGCGACGCCCAACTCCCGTCCTGCACAGGCTGCTTGACGAACGACACAGGCGGCGGCGCCGAGACCCCCGCCGCCGGAAGGTCCCGGGTCAGCGGGGCCAGCTCGCCGTACGTCCGCGCCGTGTACGCCCCCTCAAGGCGCTCCTCGAACTCCTGCATGTCCAGGCGCCCTTCGGCCAGGGCGTCACGCAGCACCTCGGCGACCCGCTCGCGGTCCGCGTCGGAGGCCCTGAGATCCGGGACGGCATCGGAAGAACGAAGGTCCGGAACAGCGTCGTCGGTCATGACAGCAGACTACGAGACCACCTTCCCCGCGTACATCTTGGCGATGACCGACTCGATGTCGGGTTCGCGCACCGAGAGATCGACCAGGGGATAGACCGCCGCCAGATGAGCCACCAGGGGCGCGGCCGACTGCCCCGCCGGGAACGCCAGCCACTGCCGGGGCCCCTCCACCCGGATCACCCGTGCGGCGGGCACCTCCACCGGCGGCAGCTCCCGCTCCAGGTCCACCACCAGCGTCCGCTCACCGTCCGCCGCCTCGTGCAGTCCGGCCAGCGGGCCGTCGTACATCAGGCGGCCGTGGTCGATCACCATCACCCGCGAGCACAACTGCTCGATGTCCTGGAGGTCATGGGTGGTCAGCAGGACCGTCGTGCCGCGCTCGGTGTTCAACTCCTTGAGGAAGCCCCGGACTTTGGCCTTCGACACGACATCCAGGCCGATCGTCGGCTCGTCCAGGTACAGCACCTCGGGGTCGTGCAGCAGGGCCGCCGCGATGTCGCCGCGCATCCGCTGGCCCAGGGAGAGTTGGCGCACCGGTACGTCCAACAGGTCCTCAAGTTCCAGGAGTTCGACACAGCGCTCCAGGTTCTCGCGGTAACGGGCGTCCGGGACGCGGTACATGCGGTGCGCCAGCCGGTACGAGTCGATCAGCGGCAGGTCCCACCACAGCGTCGTACGCTGCCCGAACACCACCCCGATCCGGTGCGCGAGCCGGGTCCGCTCCCGCGAGGGGTCGATCCCGGCCACCCGCAGCCTGCCCGCGCTCGGGGTCAAGATGCCGGTCAGCATCTTGATCGTGGTCGACTTCCCGGCGCCGTTCGGCCCGATGTACCCCACCATCTCGCCGCGCGCCACGGTGAACGACAGCGAGTCCACCGCCCGCACCTCGCGCCGCTCCCGCTTCAGGAAGCCCGTCTTCCTGCGCACCTGGAAGACCTTCTCGACCCGCTCCAGCGCGATGAAATCAGCGTCCGCCATCCGCTAGCTCCCTGTGCTCCGATACGTACGAAGTCCCGCCCGCCACGCCAGCCCCGCCAGCGCGCAGCAGCCCACCGCGACCGGCAGCGGCGCGAACGCGACCCACTCCGGAAGGCGCAGCGGATACGGCCGGCCGAGCAGATAGCAGGCGGGCAGCCAGTTGACGAAGGCCAGCGGCAGCACGAACGTCACCCCGCGCACCAGCTCCCGCCCGAACACCGTCGGCGGGTACTGGAGCAGGGTCGTACCGCCGTAGGTGAACGCGTTCTGCACCTCCGAGGCGTCCTGCGCCACGAACTGGAACGCCGCCCCCGCCACGAACACCGCGCAGAAGATCCCGAACCCGCTCACCACCGTCAGCGGCAGCAGGAGCAGCTTCGGCGCCGTCCAGTCCACGTCCAGCCGGGACAGCGACCAGCCGAGCACCAGCGCGCCCTGCGTCACCCGGCCAAGGCGCCGCAGCGCGAACTTGTCCGCCGCCACCTGGGCGAGGACCGGCGCCGGGCGCACCAGGAGGGTGTCCAGCGTGCCGTCGCGCACCCGGCGGCCGAGCCGGTCCATCGAGCCGATCGCCAGGTCGGCCAGGCCGAACGACAGCCCCGACAGGCCGTACAGGAACGCCACCTCGGGCAGCGTCCAGCCGCCCAGTTTCCCCACCCGGGAGAACATCAGCATGATCGCCACGAAGTCGAAGGAGGTCGCGGCGAAGTTCCCGAACGCGGTCATCGCGAAGGAGGCGCGGTACGCCATCGTGGAGCGCAGCCACATGCCCGCCACCAGCCGGTAGGCGCGGACGCCCTCGCGCACCCGGCCCACGGTGTCCTCAGCCGCCCTGGTGTCCTCAGCCACCCTGGACCACCACCCGCCGCGTCGCCGCCGACTGCAGCAGGCGGCCCGCGCCCAGCAGCGCCACCGCCCACGCGCCCTGGAAGAGATACGTCTCCAGCGGGTCCGCCTGTCCCAGCAGCACGTCCGCCGGGGCCTGGAGCAGCGAGGACCACGGCAGCGCGCGGACGATCTCGCCGAGTGCGCCCGGGAACACGTTCAGCGGCAGCAGCATCCCCGAGCAGAACACCCCGGCCAGCCACGCCATTTGAGCCATGCCGACCCCGTCCATCAGCCAGAACGCGCTCAGCGCGACGAGGTAGCGGATGCCGAACCCCACCAGCATCGCCAGCACGACCGCGACGAAGAAGGCCAGCCAGGTGCCGAGATCTTCGGGCAGATACGCCGGGAAACACAGGGTGCCCACGGCGAACGGCACCAGCCCGCGGCCCAGCAACTGGAAGAACGCCCGGCCCAGGTCCGCCGCCAGCCACCACAGTTGAAGATCCGCTGGCCGGTACAGGTCGATGGCCACGTCACCCGTACGGATGCGTTCCATCAGCTCCTCCTCGGCGCCGCCGCCCCCGATCGCCAGCGTCGACAGCAGCGCCTGGCCGAGCCATACATAGGTCACGGCCTGCGCCTCGTCGTATCCGCCGAGATGCGGGCGGGCCTCCCACAGGGCGCGGTAGGTGGAGACGAAGACGATCCCGAAGACGGTGTTGGTGAACACCCCTGCCGCAGTGGCGGCCCGGTAGGTCGCGTACCGTCTGAATCCCCCTGCTGCGACGGCCGCGTACAACCGTCCCGCGCTCACGTCGGTCCACCTCCTCGGACTCTTCGACACCGAAGCGCAGGAGCCTAGTCCGGAGGCCCGGCGGCCGGCCACGCGTTTTCCGTGCCGGAAGCGTGCCTGAATCCGGGAACGGAACGCCAGGTGCGAGAGTCTTCAAACTGGGGGCGCAGGTAGGCGTACGAGGCGTACGGAAACGTACGACGCGAAACAGGAGTCCGTGCACGAGATGAGCGACGAGCAGCCGCATCGGCCGACCGAGGGCGGGGCGCCTGGCGCACCGCAGCCGGCTGAGGGGCCCGAAACCCCGGGCCACCAGGCGAAGCCGGCCCCCCGGACCCCCGGGAGCGCCGACGATTCCCGCCGCGACCCGGGCCCAGGGGGCACTGCGTCGACGCCGGGGGGCGAGACGGGTCGCCCCGCACCGGGGGAGACGGGTCGCCCCGACCAGAGCCCCGATGCCACCCCTGCGAGCCGGTCGGCCGGTGCAGGCCGACCGGGTTCGGGCGGTCAGGCGAGCCAGGGTTCCGGTCCCGGCCGTCCGGGTTCGGGTGGGCAGGCGGGTCAGGCTTCTGGTTCCGGCCGTCCGGGGCAGGGCGCTCAGCCCGGTGGCCCGGGGCGTCCGGCGCAGAGTGGCCAGGCCGCTGGCGCGGGGGACGGCCAGGGCCGTACGCCTTCGGGCGGTCAGGCTCCGCAGGGTTCCGGTGCGGGTGGTCCCGGCCAGGGCGCCGCTCAGGCGGGTCAGCCCGCTGGTGCGGGTCGGGGTGGTCAGCCGAACCAGGCTGCCGGGGGTGACCGCCCGGGTCAGGCATCTGGGGCGGGCCGTCCGGGGCAGGGTGCTCAAGCCGGTGGTCCGGGGCGCCCGGCGCAGGGTGGTCAGACCGCTGACCGTTCGGGCCGTACGCCTTCGGGCAGTGCGGCCCCGCAGGGCCCCGGTACGGGTGGTCCCGGCCAGGGTGCCGCTCAGTCCGCCGGTGCGGACCGCGCGCGTTCCGGTGGGCAGGCCCCGCAGGGGCAGGGAGCCGGTCCCGACCGAGTAGGCCAGGCCGCCGACGCGGGCCGTACCGCCGACCGTCCGGGTCAGACCGGCCAGGCGCCCCAGGGCGCCGGTACGGGTCGTCCGGGCCAGGGCGGTCAGGCATCCCAGTCCGGCGGATCAGGCCGTCCCGGTCAGACCGGCCCGTCCGGTGCCGCGTCCCGCTCCGCGCAGGAGGGCCAGGCCCCCCAGGGCGCCGGTGGTGACCGCTCCGGGCAGGCTGGATCCGCGTCCCGGTCCGGCGGAGCAGGCCGTCCCGGTCAGGGTGGTCAGACCGGCGGTGCGTCGCGTCCGGGGCAGGGTGGTCAGGCCGCTCAGTCCAGCGGTGCGACCCCGGTCGGCCGTTCGTCCTCCGGTGGACCCGGTGCCGCTCAGTCGCCCTCCGTGCCCGGGCCCCGGTCCGGGGCGGAGGAGACGCCCGCTGCCGAGAGCACGCAGGTGTTGCGGAGGATCAAGGCGCCGCAGGGGGCCAAGGGCGAACCGCCCGCCACCGAGAGCACCCAGGTGCTGCGGAAGATCAAGGACCCGAAGGGGGAGCCGCCCGCCGACGAGCACACGCAGGTGCTCCGGCGGGTCAACGCGCCCCGGCAGGGCGACAAGCCGGGGGCCGGCCCCGCCGCCGCGACCGTCAGCGGCACCGGCAGCACGGCAGCGTCCGCGGCCACCAGCGTCATCCCCCGCACCTCGGACACCGGACCGGAGACCGCCACAGCCAGCGGCAGCGGAAACGGCGGAAACGGCAACGGCAAAAAGCCCAAGCGCACCGGCTGGCGCCGCTTCGTCCCCGGCTGGCGTCTCGTCCTCGGCACCGTCGTCGTCGGCGCCCTGCTGCTCATCGGCCTCTTCTTCCTCGGCTACTCGATGGTGAAGATCCCGCCCGCCAACGCCCTCGCCACCAAGCAGAGCAACGTCTACCTCTACGCCGACGGCTCCCAGCTCGCCCGCGACACCCGCGACAGCCAGGTCAACCGCGAGAACGTCAACCTCGCCGAGGTCTCCAAGCAGGCCCAGCACGCCGTACTCGCCGCCGAGGACCGGGACTTCTACACCGAGCCCGCCGTCGACCCCAAGGCGATGCTCCGCGCGGGCTGGAACATGGCCACCGGCAAGGGCAAGCAGTCCGGCTCCACCATCACCCAGCAGTACGTGAAGAACTACTACCTGGCCCAGGAACAGACCCTGACCCGCAAGGCCAAGGAGTTCTTCATCTCGGTCAAGCTCGGCCGCGAGAAGTCCAAGAACGAGATCCTCCAGGGCTACCTCAACACCAGCTTCTTCGGCCGCGGCGCCTACGGCATCCAGGCCGCCGCCCAGGCGTACTACGGCCAGGACGCCGTCAAGCTCGACGCCGCCCACGCCGCCTACCTCGCCGCGCTCGTCAACGCGCCCAGCGAGTACGACGTCGTCGCCCACCCCGAGAACAAGCCCGCCGCCGTGGCCCGTTGGAACTACGTCCTGGACGGCATGGTCAAGAAGGGCTGGCTGTCGCAGTCCGAGCGCACCGGCCTGAAGTTCCCCATGCCGAAGGAACAGACCATCTCCACCGGCCTGTCCGGCCAGCGCGGTTACCTCGTCGAGGCGGTCAAGGACTACCTCACCGGCAACCACATCCTCACCAAGGAGCAGATGACGCGCGGTGGTTACCGCATCACGACCACCATCCAGAAGGACAAGCAGGACGACTTCGTCAAGGCCGTCGACGACCAGCTGATCTCCAAGCTGGACAAGAACCGCAAGGCCGACACGTACGTCCGCGCGGGCGGCGCGTCCATCGACCCCAAGACCGGCCGCGTCGTCGCGCTGTACGGCGGCATCGACTACCTGAAGCAGTACACCAACGGCGCCACCCGAGGCGACTTCCAGGTCGGCTCCACCTTCAAGCCGTTCGTGTTCACCTCGGCGGTCCAGAACGGCTCCACCACCCAGGACGGCAAGCCGATCTCCCCCAACACCTACTACGACGGCACCAACAAGCGCCCCGTACAGGGCTGGAGCGGCGGCGCCTACGCCCCGGAGAACGAGGACCAGAAGTCGTACGGCAAGATCACCGTCCGCAAGGCCACCGACCTCTCCGTGAACTCGGTGTACGCGCAGATGGCCGCCGACGTCGGCTCCGACAAGGTCAAGAAGACCGCGATCGACCTCGGCATCCCCTCCGACACCCCGGACCTCTACCCGTCCCCGTCCATCGCGCTCGGCACCGCCAACGCCAGCGTCCTGGAGATGACCGAGGCGTACGCCACCCTCGCCAACCACGGCCGCCACGGCAGGTACACCCTCATCGACAAGGTCACCAAGGGCGGCATCCCGGTGACCCTCCCCGGCGGCCAGTCCAAGCAGGTCGTCAGCCGTGAGGCCGCCGACACCACCACCTCCGTGCTGCGGAGCGTCGTCGAGACCGGTACCGCCATGGCCGCCAAGGCCGCGGGCCGCCCGGCCGCGGGCAAGACCGGCACCGCCGAGCGCGACACCGCCGCCTGGTTCGCCGGGTACACCCCCGACCTGGCCACCGTCGTCGCGGTCATGGGCCAGGACCCGGTCACCGCACAGCACCAGCCGCTCTACGGCGCGCTCGGCCAGCCCCGCATGAACGGTGGCGGCCCGCCCACCCAGATCTGGGCGCAGTACACCAAGGACGCGCTCAGCGGGAAGCCCGCCGCCGCCTTCGACCTGGAGCTGCAGCAGGGCGCCGAGGTCGAGGCCCCGGCCACCCTGTCGCCCACCGAGCCCGGCACCGACGCGGGCCAGGACGGCGGCACCGCCACCGGCACGCCCAGCCAGGGCACCACGCCGACCGACGGCGGCCAGGACGGCGGCGCGGCCACCGGCACGCCCACCGACGGCGGCGCGACCGGCGGCACCCCGACCGACGGCGGGGCCGCCACCGGCGGCGCCCCCACGACCGGCGGGGCCGCGACCGGCGGCACCCCCGGCGGGGCGAACGGCGGCGCGGCCACCGGCGGCACGCCGGGCGGCGCGACCGGCGGGGACGCCACGGGCGGCGGGGGAGCCGACGGGGGCGGCCTCCCGGCCGGGCTCGGCGGCCCGGCGCTGAACGGCCGCCGCGACTGACGGCCCGCCGCGCACACGGCGAAGGGGCTGGTGACCAGGTCACCAGCCCCTTCGCCGTATCGTCCGCAGAAGTCCCGGAGGTCCCGGAGGTCCCGGAGGTCCCGGAGATCTCAGGGGTCTCAGAGGTACAGCCCCGTGGAGTCCTGCGACCCCTCGAAGCGGTCGGCGGCCACGGCGTGCAGATCACGCTCGCGCATGAGCACGTACGCCACGCCCCGCACCTCGACCTCGGCCAGGTCCTCCGGGTCGAACAGCACCCGGTCGCCCGGCTCCACGGTCCGCACGTTCTGCCCGACCGCGACCACCGCCGCCCAGGCCAGCCTGCGCCCGACCGCCGCCGTGGCGGGGATCAGGATGCCACCACCCGACCGCCGCTCGCCCTCACCGGTCTCCTGCCGCACGAGCACCCGGTCGTGCAGCATCCGGATGGGCAGCTTGTCGTGGTGGGGTGTGCTCTGCTCGTCTCTGTTGGCGCTCACGCCCCCGAACCTACCTGCCGGGGCTCAGCGCCTGCGCCGCCGGGTCGCGCCGAGGACCACGAGACCCACCGCGCCCGCCACGATCAGCGCGGCCGGCACGATCCGCTCCATGCGGGGGGCGCCGTCGTCGTCCACGAACTGGTCCCGTACCTCGGTCATCACCCGGTTGGCCGTGACGAAGGCCTGGCCGAAGACATGGTCGAGGTTGGCGACGGCCTTCGCCTTGGCATCGCCGACGATCGTCTTGGGGTGCACACGCACCCCGATCTCGTCGAGCGTCTCGGCCAGCACTTCACGACGGCGCTTGATGTCCGCCTCGATCTGCGCCGGTGTTCTGGTGTCCGACGTCTCCGCCACCGTACGGCCTCCGAAGTCTGCTGATGCTTTGTGGTGAACAGTCTGTCAGTTCCTGGCCGCTCCGCACGGCGAGGGGCCCCGGTGCGGCCGATTAGGCTGGCGGGATGAGCGAGCGACTCCAGCCCGGGGACACCGCCCCGGCCTTCACCCTCCCCGACGCCGACGGCAACGAGGTGTCCCTGGCGGACCACAAGGGCCGCAAGGTCATCGTCTACTTCTACCCCGCGGCGCTTACCCCCGGCTGCACCAAGCAGGCGTGCGACTTCACCGACAACCTGGAGCTGCTGGCGGGTGCCGGGTACGACGTCATCGGCATCTCCCCCGACAAGCCGGAGAAACTGGCGAAGTTCCGCGAGGCCGAATCCCTCAAGATCACCCTCCTGGCCGACCCCGACAAGCGGGTCCTGGAGGCGTACGGCGCCTACGGCGAGAAGAAGCTCTACGGCAAGACGGTCGTCGGCGTCATCCGCTCCACGGTGATCGTCGACGAAGCGGGCAAGGTCGAACGGGCCCTCTACAACGTCAAGGCCACCGGCCACGTAGCCAAGATCATCAAGGACCTGGGCATCTGACCCCTTCTGCTCTTGAGCGGCCCGCCCCGGAACCTTCCGGCGCGGGCCGTTCCTTCACCGGCTCCCCGCTTTCCGCGCGTGACCGTCCGATAACCGGTTCGTTACTCCATGCGGGCGACGAACGTGCGGCCGGGACGGAGGGGTTCGATGCCAGCCAGCGTGTACACCCGAGAGCGACTGGAGGAGGCGGCTCGGGGCGCGCGGAACCTGTCGGAGGCGCTGGAGCGGCTGGGGGTGGACCCGGCGAGTTCGACTCGGCGGTATGTGCGGGGACGGCTGAAGAAGCTGGGGATCGACGTCTCGCACTTCGAGCGGGAGGGGGTGAAGTGGACGCGGGAGATCCTTGAGCAGGCGGTCCGGGCCTCCACGACCATGTGCGACGTGCTGCGGCACCTCGGCCTGGAGGTCGTCGGCGGCCACCACACGCACATCAGCCGCCGGATCAAGGCGTACGGGATCGACACCTCGCACTTCCGGCGGCCGGGACGGCGAGGGCAGCCCCGGCGCCCCCGGACCCCGGAGGCGCTGCTCGTCCAGCAGCCCGTCGGCACCGCCCGGCGCATCCCGGGGGACCGGCTCAAACGGGCGATGGTCGCCATGGGCGTACGGGAGCAATGCGCGCTCTGCGGCACGGAAGCCGTCTGGCGGGGGCGCCCTCTCCCGCTGGAGGTCGATCACGTCGACGGTGACTGGCGGGACAGCCGCATCGAGAACCTCCGGTTCCTCTGCCCCAACTGCCATTCGACGACGGACAGTTACCGGGGGCGGGGCAAGGGGCGCGCCGAGGGGGGAGTCGGATGAGCGGCGGTGTGCGGTACACGCGGGAGCTGCTGACGCGGGCGGCCGGGGAGTGCTCCAGCTTCCATGAAGTCGTCGCCTTCTTCGGCACCCACGCGTATGACAACCTCGATCGCTACCTGATGAGGCGCTTCGCCCACTTCGGGATCGACATCTCGCACTTCGAGCCCATCGGCAGGCCGCCCCGTCCCACGCCTGAGGAACTGCGTACGGCGGTTGCCGAGTCGATCTCCGTCGCAGAGGTGCTTCGTCGACTCGGCCGCCCGGACAACGGCAGTCAGCGTGCGCTGCTGCGCCGGTGGACAGCCGAGGATCACCTCACGACGTCACACTTCCTGGGCCAGGCCCATCAGCGAGGGAAGCAGGGCACCACCCCGGTCAGGCGCGCCGAGGACATCCTGGTGCGTCACGACGGCAAGCGCCGGACACGGAGTCATCTGCTCCGTCGTGCGCTGCGCGAGGTGGGGGTGCCCGAGGAGTGCGCGGAGTGCGGTGTGGGTCCGGAATGGCTCGGTCTGCCCATGACGCTGGAGGTCGATCACATCGACGGGAACTGGAGCGACGACCGGCGCGAGAACCTGCGGCTGCTGTGCCCCAACTGTCACGCCACCACCAGCACATGGTGCCGAGGGGGAGACCGAAAGCCGTGGACAGCCCGGTAGCATGGGCGGGACACGCGGCCGTTGCTGAATGGTATAAGCAGAGGTTTTAGGTGCCTCGGGGCATTTGCCCATGTGGGTTCGACTCCCATCGGCCGCACGTCTGGGAATCGAAGGGCCGCCTTGGAAAAGGCGGCCCTTCGCCGTGCTCAGCCCAGCAGCTCCCGTACCACCGGCACCAGCGCCCGGAACGCCTTCCCCCGATGGCTGATCGCGTTCTTCTCGTCGGCCGACAGCTCCGCGCAGGTCCGCGTCTCGCCCTCCGGCTGGAGGATCGGGTCGTAGCCGAAGCCGTTCGTGCCGGCCGGGGTGTGGCGCAGGGTGCCGCGGAGTTGCCCCTCCACCACGCGCTCGGTGCCGTCCGGCAGGGCGAGGGCGGCGGCGCAGGCGAAGTGGGCGCCGCGGTGTTCGTCCGCGATGTCGGAGAGCTGGGCGAGGAGCAGGTCCAGGTTGGCCCGGTCGTCGCCGTGGCGTCCTGCCCAGCGGGCGGAGAAGATGCCGGGCGCGCCGTTCAGTACGTCCACACAGAGGCCGGAGTCGTCCGCGACGGCGGGCAGACCGGTGGCCTGCGCGAGCGCGTGCGCCTTGAGCAGCGCGTTCTCGGCGAACGTCACACCGGTCTCCTTGACGTCCGGCACCTCGGGAAAGGCATCGGCGCCGATCAGCTCATGAGTCAGTCCGGCCTCGGCGAGAATCGCCCTCAGCTCGGTGATCTTTCCGGCGTTACGGGTGGCAAGGATCAAGCGGGTCATGGGGCCAGTATTCACGCCCCCGGCGGCAGGTCCGTCCGGCCCCCTGCGGCTCGGGTGCTCCGTCTGGACGGCCGTAGGACGGCGCCTGCACCCGGAGCCGCACCCTCAGCCCCCCTGAACCCTCAAACCCCCGGACCGCCCGGAGGGCTAAAGCTCGGTCTGCCCCGCCCCCCGCAGCGTCCGCAGGTCAAAAACTTCCGCCATCTTGTGGAAGCCCAGGTCGCTGGGGTGGAGGTGGTCGCCGGAGTCGTATTCGGGGCGGAGGCGGTGGGGGGCGTAGGGGTCGCGGAGGGCGGTGTCGAAGTCGACGACGGCGTCGAAGACGTTGCCGGAGCGGATCTGGGCGTTGACCTGTTCGCGGACGATCTCGCGCGAGGGGGTCCAGCCGAGGTGGCCCTGGAACGGCATCAGGGTGGCGCCGACGACCTTCAGGCCGCGGGCGTGCGCCTGGCGGACCAGCGTGCGCAGACCGTCGGTGATCTTGTTGGGGTCGGCCCGGCGCGGGTTGCGCAGGATGTCGTTGATGCCGAGGTCGATGATCACGACCTTGGTGTTGGGGCGGCCGAGCACGTCCCGCCCGAAGCGCCCGAGGCCGCTGGGGTTGTCGGCGGGGCGTCCGAGGCCGTCCGCGAGGACCTGGTTGCCGCTGATGCCCTCGTTGACGACGGTGTACCGGGGCAGCTGGTCCCCGCTCTCCACGGCCGCGCGCAGCCGCTGGGAGAGCACGTCGGGCCAGCGCCGGTTGGCGCCGATCGTGGAGGTCAGTCCGTCGGTGATGGAGTCGCCGAACACGACGACCGTGCCGTCCGCCTCGTGGCTGATCACGTCCAGCGCGGTCAGGTACCGCCAGAAGGGGGTCTGCGCGGTGAACGGCGTACCCGTCGCGTCCTCGGTCCGGTCGCCCGCCGCGACGTACGACAGCTGCCGTGCGCGCGGGTGGTAGGTGACGGGACCGGACGGGGTGGGGGAGTACGTGGTGACCAGCACGTCCGTGTCGTGCGGGATGTTCACCCGCACGGCGTCGCTGGTGATCTGCTCGCCCGCCGGGATCACGACGCTCGCGGCGCCGTTGAAGCTGAGCCGCCGCATCGTTTCCGCACGGGCGGCGGCGGTGTTCTGTCCCGCGGAGACGGCGAGCGAGGCGTGCGTGAGGGTGAGCGGGGTCTGGCCGTAGAGGTTGGACAGCGTGATGCGGGCGCTCGTGCCGCCGGTGCCCACGTGGATCACGTTGCGCACCGAGCGGCCCGCCATGCCCAGGGTCTCGGTGCCCGGCTCGGCGCCCGCGGGCGCGGCGGACCAGGCTCCGACCCAGGTGCCCGCCGAGGCGGGGGCGACGGTGGAGCCGTGGTGGGGGCCGTTGTCGGCGACCGTGCCGCGTGCGGTGCTCTCACCGCGTGTCGTCGTGACGTAGATGACGGCGGACAGGATCACGACGAGTGCGGCGAGCGCACTGAGCAGGGCATAACCGTGGCGCTTGGTCACGCTGGTGCTGATCTCCTCGGGGCCTGGAGCCGGGGGCTCCGCTTCCAAAGATCCCATGATGGGCCATGGGACCGACGGGGTTGACAGGACCCTGCCCGTACCACCCCTGAGACAGACGTGAGGAACCCCTGTTCCGTTCCGGAAGTCCCCTGGAAGGGACAATGTGTGTGCGGGATCACCGGACGGGTGGAGCGAGATGGAACACGCGGAAGAGGACAGGCCGGACGGCACGGGTGGCGAGAGGGGCGGTGCTGCGGGCGGTACGCCTGTCGCGGGCGGCCGGCGGCGGCCGGGCGGCGGCGCGGCGTCGTACCGCACCATGACCGCCTTCACCCCCGCCGACGAGGAACGGCAGCGCGGCGTGCGGCGCATGAAGCTCACCGCGACCGGGATGCTGCTGTTCGTCGCGGTGGTCTACGTCCTGGCCACCTGGGCGGAGCACGCGGGCGCGGGCCCCTGGTCGGGGTATGTCGCGGCGGCGGCCGAGGCGGGGATGGTGGGCGCGCTGGCGGACTGGTTCGCGGTGACCGCGCTGTTCCGCCATCCGCTGGGCCTGCCCATCCCGCACACCGCGATCATCCCCACGAAGAAGGACCAACTCGGGGTGTCGCTGGGCGAGTTCGTGGGGGAGAACTTCCTCTCCCAGGACGTCGTACGGCAGCGGCTGCGCGCGGTCGGCATCGGCAGCAGGCTGGGCGCGTGGCTCGCGGAGCCGGAGAACGCCGACCGGGTCACCGCCGAGCTGGCGACCGCGTTGCGCGGCGCGCTGACCGTGCTGCGCGACTCCGACGTGCAGGCGGTGGTGGGCGAGGCGATCACCCGTCGGGCCGATTCCCGCGAGATCGCCCCGGCGGTGGGCAAGCTGCTCGACCGGATCGTCGAGGACGGCGGTCACCGGCGGGTCGTGGACCTGGTGGTCTCCCGCGCCCACGACTGGCTGGTACGGCACCGGGACGACGTCATGGTCGCGGTGGAGGGCGGTGCGCCGGGGTGGACCCCGCGGTTCGTGGACCGCAAGGTCGGTGAGCGGATCTACAAGGAGCTGCTGCGCTTCGTCACCGAGATGCGGGAGATGCCGACCCATCCGGCGCGCGGCGCGCTGGACCGTTTCCTCACCGACTTCGCCTCCGACCTCCAGTCCGACACCGAGACCCGGGCGCGGGTGGAGCGGCTCAAGAGCGAGGTCCTTGGCCGCAGCGAGGTGCAGGACCTGATCGCGTCCGCGTGGACGGCCGTACGGTCCATGATCGTCGCGGCGGCGGAGGACGAGCGCAGCGAGCTGCGGCTGCGGGTGCGGGCGGGGCTGATCTCGCTCGGGACGCGGATGGCGACCGAGCCGAAGATGCAGGAGAAGGTGGACAGCTGGGTGGAGGGCGCGGCGGTGCACGTCGTCACCACCTACCGCGCCGAGATCACCTCCCTGATCACCGACACCGTGGCGGGCTGGGACGCGGAGCACACGACCCGGAAGATCGAGGCGCACATCGGGCGGGACCTGCAGTTCATCCGGATCAACGGCACGGTGGTGGGGTCGCTGGCGGGGCTGGTGATCTACGCGGTGTCGCGGGGGTTTGGGGCGTAGGGGCTGCGCCGCTTCAGCGGGGTGGGGGTGCGGTGGGACGGGGG
>NZ_KB891999.1 GCF_000373625.1 Streptomyces sp. LaPpAH-108 | reverse complement strand
CCCCCGACCACCACGAGGCGAGCCCCCCGTCCGCATGACGCCGCCCCACCCCAGCCCCGCGACCACCGCGACCCGCGACCTCCGCGCTCCCGCAGACCTTCGTACCCCAAGGAGTCGATCCACCATGGCGAGCGATGCGCCGACCGCCCACGCAACCGACCTCGACTGGCTGCTGAGCGGCCTCGTGCAGCGCGTTCCCCACACCGGCAGCGCCGTGCTCCTGTCCTGCGACGGGCTGGTGAAATCCGTGCACGGACTCGACCCCGACAGCGCGGACCACATGGCCGCCCTCGCCTCCGGCCTGTACTCGCTGGGCCGCAGCGCGGGCGTCCGGTTCGGCGACGGCGGCGACGTGCGCCAGGTCGTCGTGGAACTCGACTCGACCCTGCTGTTCGTCACCACCGCCGGGTCCGGCACCTGTCTCGCCGTGCTCGCGGGGCGCGAGGCCGACGCCGCGGTGCTCGGGTACGAGATGGCGATGCTGGTCAAGAGCGTCCGCCCGTACCTCGTCACCGCCCCCCGGCAGCAGGCCGCCGACACCCCGGCGCCGGGGCATTGAGCGTGACGACGGCCGGCGACGGGCCCTGGCTGGACGACGCGGCCGGGCGACTGGTGCGGCCGTTCACCGTCAGCAACGGCCGCACCGAACCGACCATCGCCCTGGACCTCATCTCCCAGGTCATGGCCACCGGAGTCAGCCCGCTCGGCTACCTCGGCCCCGAGCACGCCCAGGCGATCGACCTGTGCCGCGGGCCCCTCACGGTGGCCGAGGTCGCCGCGCATCTCAGACTCCCCGCCGCCGTGACCAAGGTGCTGCTCTCGGACCTCGTCGACTGCGGGGCGCTCACCACCAAGCCCCCCGCCTTCCACCACAACCCCACTGACCGGTCTCTGCTGGAGGCAGTGCTCGATGGACTACGACGACAGCTCTGACCCGTTCCCCACCGCGCTCAAGATCCTGGTGGCGGGCGGGTTCGGGGTCGGCAAGACCACCTTCGTGGGAGCGGTCAGCGAGATCGCGCCGCTCAGCACGGAGGAGCTGCTGACCACGGTCGGCGCGGCCACCGACAACCTCGACGGCGTCGAGAACAAGGTCGAGACCACCGTCGCCATGGACTTCGGCCGGATCACCCTCGACCCGCAGCACGTGCTGTACCTGTTCGGCACGCCCGGGCAGGAGCGGTTCTGGTTCATGTGGGACGAGCTGTGCGAGGGCGCCCTCGGCGCGGTCATCCTCGCCGACACCCGCCGCCTGGAGGAGTGCTTCGCCGCCGTGGACTTCTTCGAGGAACGCGGCCTGGGCTTCATCGTCGCCGTCAACGAGTTCGACGGCGCCTTCCGCTACGACCCCGACGAGGTGCGCGCCGCCCTCGACCTCGGCCCCGGCACACCGGTGGTGCCCTGCGACGCCCGTATCTCCAGCTCCGGCGTACAGACCCTGCTCACCCTCGTACGCCACCTCATCGCCCACACCCCCGAACCCGCGCCACGCCACAGCGCCCACATGTGACCGCCGCACATGTGTCCCGCCCCCATGTGACCACCGCATACAGCCCTGGAGTCGCCCCATGAGGTACGCCCACCGTCACGGAGCCCGGTCATGATGTACGAGCCGGCCCGCCGTGTCCGTGGCCTGCTGCTCACCCCGGAGGACAAGGAGGCGCCCGCCCGCACGGCCAAGCTGCGCCGCATGGGACTCGGGGAACGCCCCGAACCCGCGCTCGACGTCTACGCCGACCATCTCGCCCTGCTCACCGGCGCGCCGTACGCCATGGTCAACTTCATCGGCGAGGACCGGCAGTTCTTCGCCGGGCTGAGCAGTCCCGCCGTGGCCCCCCTCGTCCGCGAGGACGGCAGCAGGCCGGAGATCGGCCGGGTGCTGCCCCGCGAACACGGCTTCTGCCCCCATGTGGTGGTCCGCCGCAAGGCGCTCGTGCTGGAGGACGTCCGCGACTATCCGCGCTTCGCCGGGAACCCCGTCGTGGACGACCTCGGCATCCGCTCCTACCTCGGCGCCCCTCTCATCGACAGCTCCGGCATGGTGCTGGGCACCGTGTGCGCGGCCGACACATCCCCGCGCTCGTGGGGACAGTCGGGCCTGGACACCATCAAGGCCCTCGCCGTCGAACTCACCGGCCGCATCGAACGGTCGGCCGCCGACGGCCTGCCCCTCTGAACCCACCGCACGCCTCCCGGCACTGCGGCACGCCCGGACCGGCAGCACACGGACCGACAGCACACCGGACCGACCAGACCATCGCTGCTCCGAACGAGTCGCGCCCGAACCGGTCATAGAAATCCCTCGTCCGCCCCCGGACCCCAGGCGCCGCAAGGCGTGAAGCGGAGCTGAGGCGCCGGTTAAGAAAAGCTCGATGGACCCGGGCCCGCGCATACGGCAGATTGCAGGGTGATTCCACCTCTCTGACCCGGTGCGGCCCCTTTCGGTGTGCCCGCGTGCCGGGCCTCACCCTCAGGAGCCGTAGCGTTGAAGGCGCTGGTCAAGGACAAGGCGGAGCCCGGGCTCTGGCTCACGGACGTGCCCGAGCCCACCGTGGGGCCCGGTGACGTACTGATCAAGGTCATGCGGACCGGCATCTGCGGCACCGACCTGCACATCCGGAACTGGGACGGCTGGGCGCAGCAGGCCGTGCGCACCCCGCTCGTGCTCGGCCACGAGTTCGTCGGCCAAGTCGTGGAGTTGGGCCGCGATGTCACCGAGATCCGCGTCGGCGACCGGGTCAGCGGCGAGGGCCATCTGGTGTGCGGCAAGTGCCGCAACTGCCTGGCCGGGCGCCGTCACCTGTGCCGGGCCACCATCGGACTGGGTGTGGGCCGCGACGGTGCGTTCGCCGAATATGTGGTGCTGCCCGCCACCAATGTGTGGGTGCACCGTGTTCCGGTCGATCTCGATGTGGCCGCCATCTTCGACCCGTTCGGCAACGCCGTGCACACGGCGCTCTCCTTCCCGCTGGTCGGCGAGGACGTGCTCATCACCGGCGCGGGCCCGATCGGTCTGATGGCCGCCGCGGTGGCCCGGCATGCGGGGGCGCGCAACGTCGTCGTCACCGATGTGAGCGAGGAGCGCCTGGCGCTGGCCCGCAAGATCGGCGCGAGTCTCGCCCTCAACGTCTCGCACTCCACCATCGCCGACGGACAGCGCGAGCTGGGCCTGCGCGAGGGCTTCGACATCGGCCTGGAGATGTCCGGCCGCGCCGAGGCCCTGCAGGACATGGTCGCCAACATGACCAACGGCGGCCGGATCGCCATGCTCGGCCTGCCCGCGCAGGAGTTCCCGGTGGACTGGGCCCGGATCGTCACCTCGATGATCACCATCAAGGGCATCTACGGCCGGGAGATGTTCGAGACCTGGTACGCGATGTCGGTGCTCCTCGAAGGCGGCCTCGACCTCAGGCCCGTGATCACCGGCCGGTACGACTACCGCGACTTCGACGCGGCCTTCGCGGACGCGGCCAGCGGCACCGGCGGCAAGGTCATCCTCGACTGGACCGCGTAACCCCGCCCCCGGCGGGTATGGCGAAAACCCCCACTCCGTCAGCACCTTTCAGAGGAGCCCACCCCATGTTCGACTCCGTCCGCGACGACCTGCGCGCCACGCTCGACGAGATCCGCGCCGCCGGACTGCACAAGCCCGAGCGCGTCATCGGCACCCCGCAGTCCGCGACCGTCGCCGTCACCGCCGGTGGCCGCCCCGGCGAGGTCCTCAACTTCTGCGCCAACAACTACCTCGGCCTCGCCGACCACCCCGACGTGGTCGCCGCCGCCCACGAGGCGCTGGACCGCTGGGGCTACGGCATGGCCTCCGTCCGCTTCATCTGCGGCACCCAGGAGGTCCACAAGGAGCTGGAGGCCCGCCTGTCGGCGTTCCTCGGCCAGGAGGACACGATCCTCTACTCCTCCTGCTTCGACGCCAACGGCGGTGTCTTCGAGACCCTGCTCGGCGCCGAGGACGCGGTGATCTCCGACGCCCTCAACCACGCCTCCATCATCGACGGCATCCGCCTGTCCAAGGCCCGCCGCTTCCGCTACGCCAACCGCGACCTCGCGGACCTGGAGACCCAGCTCAAGGAGGCGACGGCGGGCGGCGCGCGGCGCAAGCTCATCGTCACCGACGGCGTCTTCTCCATGGACGGCTACGTGGCCCCGCTCGCCGAGATCTGCGACCTCGCCGACCGCTACGACGCCATGGTCATGGTGGACGACTCGCACGCCGTCGGCTTCGTCGGCCCCACCGGTCGCGGCACCCCCGAGCTGCACGGCGTCATGGACCGCGTCGACATCATCACCGGCACCCTCGGCAAGGCCCTCGGCGGCGCCTCCGGCGGCTATGTCGCCGCCCGCGCCGAGATCGTCGCCCTGCTGCGCCAGCGCTCGCGCCCGTACCTGTTCTCCAACACCCTCGCCCCGGTCATCGCCGCCGCCTCCCTGAAGGTCCTCGACCTGCTGGAGTCCGCCGACGACCTGCGCGTCCGCCTGGCCGAGAACACCGCCCTGTTCCGACGCCGGATGACCGAGGAGGGCTTCGACATCCTCCCCGGCGACCACGCCATCGCGCCCGTCATGATCGGCGACGCGTCCGAGGCGGGCCGCATGGCCGAGCTGCTCCTGGAGCGCGGCGTCTACGTGATCGGCTTCTCCTACCCGGTCGTCCCGCAGGGCCAGGCCCGCATCCGCGTCCAGCTCTCGGCCGCGCACTCCACGGAGGACGTCGACCGCGCGGTGGACGCCTTCGTCGCGGCCCGCGCCGCGCTGAAGGGCTGATCCGACGGCTGACGGCCCGAAGAGGGCCTGAACGAGACAGGTGGCCGCCCCGCACACAGTGGGGCGGCCACCTGTCTCAACCGCACATGGTGTGCCGTGCGGGGATGTCGGTCCGGGACATGTGGGCCGCCTCCCGGGCGCGGCCGAAAACATGCGGCCCCTTGCGATAATGGGCCCCATGATCGAGGCTCGGCGGCTCCACATCCTCCGTGCGGTCGCCGACCACCGGACGGTCACGGCAGCCGCCGCCGCGCTGTACCTCACTCCCTCCGCCGTCTCCCAGCAGCTCACCGCGCTGGAGCAGGAGACCGGCCACCGGCTGGTCGAACGGGGCGCGAAGGGCGTACGGCTCACCCAGGCCGGGGAGATCCTGCTCGGCCACACCAACCTGGTCCTCGCCCAGCTGGAGCGGGCCGAGGCGGAGCTGGCCGCCTACGGCAAGGGGGAGGCCGGCACCGTCACCCTGGCCGCGTTCGCGACCGGCATCGCCGGGGTGGTGGCCCCCGCCGTGACCCGGCTCGCCCGCTCCGCGCCCGGCATCGGCATCCGGGTCCAGGACGCCGAGGGCGACGAGAGCCTGCGGATGCTCCTGGACCGGCGGGTGGACGTGGCGGTGACGGTCGAGTACCGGGGCGCCCCGCCCGCCGACGACCTGCGGCTCACCCATGTCCCGCTGTACGCCGAGCCGTTCGACGCGGTCGTCCCCGTCACTCACCGCCTCGCGGACGCCGCTGTCATCCCCCTCGCCGACCTGGCCAAGGACCCGTGGATCGGCCCGTACCCCGGCAACCCCTGCCACGACGTGGTCGTCCTCGCCTGCGAGAGCGCCGGTTTCCAGCCCCGTCTGGAACACTCCTCCGACGACTTCCGCGCCGTCGTCGCCCTGGCCTCGGCGGACGCGGGCGTGGCCCTCGTACCCCGCTCGGCGCTGCGCGGCATGGACCTCTCGGGCGTGGTCGTCCGCCCCGTGGACGGCGTGGCCCCCACCCGCCGCGTCTTCGCTGCCGTACGACGCGGCGCCGAGGACCATCCGCTGATCCGCCCGGTACTGGACGCGCTGGGCTGCGCGGCCCGTGCCGCCGACTCGGCCGCGTGACACGACGATCCCGACCCTGACCAGCGCCCCGGACCGCTCGCCGGATGACTGTCAGTGGCAGGAGTTACCGTGCGTGGCATGACGGACGCAGACGACGTACGCCGGATCGCCCTGTCCCTGCCGGAGGTGACGGAGAAGATCGCCTGGAGCATGCCCACGTTCCGGGTGGCCGGGAAGATGTTCGCCACGCTGCCCGAGGAGGAGACCTCGCTGGCCGTGCGCTGCCCCAAGGAGGAGCGCGACGAGCTGGTCCTGGCCGAGCCGGAGAAGTTCTGGATCGCCGGTCACGAGGCCCAGTTCGCCTGGGTCCGCGCCCGGATAGCCGCGCTGGACGACGAGGCGGAGCTGCGCGCCATCCTCACCGACTCCTGGCGCCAGGCGGCCCCGCCCCGGCTGCTGGAGGCCCACCCGGAGCTGGGGGCGCCCGAGGCGGGCTGACCCCCGCGCACCGCACCCGGCCGCGCCGCTCCGCTCGAACAGCCTCCGCTCACACCCGAGCGGGCGCCAGGAACGCCCCGATCCGCTCCCGCAGGCTCCCCGCGTCCAGCCCGTGCGCGGCCACATGCTCCTCGATCGTGCCGTACCGCCGCAGCTCCCGGCGGGCCACGCCGAGACCGAGCACCCGGTGCGGCACGTCCGCCAGTGCCTCGCCGACGGCCCCTGTCGAGGTCCCGGCGAGGTACGGCTCGACGAGGACCACGTTCGGGCGGGCCGCCCCGTCCTCGGTCGCCCGCCGCAGCGACGCGGCGTCGAAGGGCCGCACGGTCGTGGCGTAGAGCACGGTCACGTCCAGCCCCTCCGTCGCCGCGAGGACGGCGTCCAGCATCGGACCGACCGCGATCACGACCCCGGCACGCCCCTCGCGCACCGTGAGGAAGTGCTCGCCGTCGACGGGAAGTGCGTCGCGGTTGGCCTGGAGGGAGAGGCGGACGTACACCTTGTCGTCCCCGGCGGCGACCGCGTGCCGCAGCAGGGTCTCCGCCTCGTCGGGGTGGCCGGGCACGTGCAGGGTCCAGCCGTCCAGGGTGTCGAGGAGGGCGATGTCGCCGGGCGCCATGTGGGTCACGCCCCCGGCCGGCCAGTCGAAGGAGGCCGCCGCGCTGACCAGCACCGCTCCGGCGTTCTGGTGGCCCAGGTCCAGCTTGACCTGCTCGAAGGGCCGCTCCACGAGGAAGCTGGCGAAGGTGTGCACGATCGGCCGGAGTCCGGTGAGCGCGAGCCCGGCGGCGGCGCCGATCAGCAGCTGTTCGCGGATGCCGACGTTGATCACCCGGTCCGGGTGCGCGCGCTCGGCCTCGCTGAAGCCGTCCCTGCCGATCTCGGCGAGCACGACCGCGACACGGGGGTTCTCCTCCAGCAGCCGGGAGGCGACGGGGGCGAACCGGTCACGCATGGTTTCCATGAGGAGGGGCCTTTCACTGAGGTGCGCGAGGGGGAGAGGGTGGGTGGGAGATCAGGCGTTCTTCGGCTCGACACGGGCCACGACCACATGGGGGCAGCCGGGGTGCGGGGCGGTGAAGGCGGCGTACAGGGCCTCGTGGTCCCGCCCGTCCACGGTCACGGCGGACCAGCCCGCCGCCTCGAAGCGGGCGGCGATCCCACCGGGCCGCGCGTGACGGGCGGAGGAGTTGTCCACGACGACCGTGTGCAGCCGGTCGAGCCCGGCGGGCCCGGCGAAGGCGATGGCCTCGTGGTTGCTGCCCTCGTCCAGCTCGGCGTCCCCGATCAGCACCCATACGGCCGGGTCGTGCAGCCCCTGGGCGCGCAGCCCGAGCGCGCTCCCGACGGCGATCGGCAGCCCGTGCCCGAGCGATCCGCTGCCGATCTCGGCGCCCGGCACCAGCACCCGGTCGGGGTGGTGCCCGAGCGGCGAGTCGTAGCCGCCGAACCCGGGCAGCCACTCCACGGGGACGAAGCCCTTCGCGGCGAGGACGGCGTAGTACGCCATCGGCCCGTGCCCCTTGCTCAGCAGGAACCGGTCCCGCCCCGGGTCGTCCTGTCGCTCGGGCGTGACCCGCAGCACCCGGTCGTAGAGCACCCACAGCACGTCCAGCGTGGAGGTGGCGGCCGGGCCGTGCTTCTCGTCGCCGGTCATGAGCCCCATCAATCTGCCCAGGTCGGCATAGGTGCCGGGGGTCTCGCCGGGGGCGGTGTCGGGGAGCCGGTCGGGACGGTGGTCGTGCGCGGTGATCGTCATACCGTCGATCGTGCAACCTCGACCGGACTTGAGGTCAACCGTTGACGGATGCGCGACCACCGACCCGAGTGCGGTATTGTTTCCCTGCACGTTGCGACCGGGGAAACCCCAGGTCAAACGGCATCGGGACGTGGCGCAGCTTGGTAGCGCACTTGACTGGGGGTCAAGGGGTCGCAGGTTCAAATCCTGTCGTCCCGACTCGTGAGAGTCGCAGTTCAGGGCCGGTTTCGGAGAAATCCGAGACCGGCCCTGCGTCGTCCGGTGAGGCGAGACTGCTCGGGATCTTGCGACGCCAAGTGGTTCCTCCCGTATGCGGCGGCGGCTCACGACTGCCCGCAGGCGTTCACCTTGGAGGCGTAAACGTGGCGAACCCGGCGCCGCGCCTGGGCGTCACCGATCTGGGCCACTTCCCCACAGGCACAGCACCGGCGGGCTGGCCTGGGCGAGGTCGAGAGCGATGTCCGTGATCATGTCCTCCTGGCCGCCCACCAACCCGCGTCGGCCCACCTCGACGAGGATGTCGCGGGTGTCGACGCCGTAGCGGCGGGCCGCCGTCTCGGCGTGGCGCAGGAAGCTGGAGTAGACACCGGCGTAGCCGAGGGTGAGCGTTTCGCGGTCGACGCGGACCTCGCGGTCCTGCAAGGGGCGGACGAGGTCGTCGGCCGCGTCCATCAGCGGGAACAGGTCGCAGCCGTGCTGCCAGTCCATCAGGTCGGCGACCGCGACGAAGGCTTCGAGAGGGCAGTTGCCCGCGCCCGCGCCCTGGCCCGCCAGTGAGGCGTCGACACGGGTGACACCGTTCTCGACGGCGACCACCGAATTGGCCACTCCCAGACCGAGGTTGTGGTGGGCGTGGATGCCGAGGGCGGTGTCCGGGCTCAGTACCTCGCGGTAGGCGCGGACCCGGTCGCGCACTCCGTCCATGGTGAGCCGACCGCCGGAATCGGTGACGTACACGCACTGGGCGCCGTAGGACTCCATCAGCTTCGCCTGGCGGGCCAGTTCCGCCGGTTCGGCCATGTGGGACATCATCAGGAAGCCCGCGACGTCCATGCCCAGGTCGCGGGCGGCGTCGATGTGCTGGGCGGAGATGTCGGCCTCGGTGCAGTGGGTGGCCACGCGGACCGAGCGGATGCCGAGGGAGTGCGCCTGCTTCAGGTCGCGCACGGTCCCGATGCCCGGCAGCAGCAGCGTGGTGGGTATGGCATACGACACCGCGTCCACGACCGCCTCGATCCACTCCCAGTCGGTGTGGGCCCCGACGCCGTAGGTGATGCCGGAGCCGGACAGGCCGTCCCCGTGGGCGATCTCGACGGCCGCGACCCCGGCCGCGTCGAGGGCGGCGGCGATGGTGCGGGCCTGCTCCAGGGTGTAGCGGTGGCGGACGGCGTGCATGCCGTCCCTGAGGGTGACGTCCTGGACGTACAGGGAGGTCATCGGGCTGCCACCTCCGTGGCGCGGTGGGCGGCCATGCGCTCGGCGGTGCGCAGGGCGGCCGAGGTCATGATGTCGAGGTTGCCTGCGTAGGCGGGCAAGTAGTGGGCGGCGCCTTCGACTTCGAGGAAGACGGACACCTGAGCCGCCTCCGCACCGCGCGATCCACCCGGCAGCAGGCCGCGCAGGGGGTCGTCCGCAGAAACGCGGTCGAACTGCACCTTCTGCTTCAGACGATAGCCCGGCACGTACGCCTGGACGCGGGCCACCATCTCCTCCACCGAGGCGGTCACGGCGCTGTCGTCGCAGTCGCCGACCAGGCAGTGCACGGTGTCCCGCATGATCAGCGGGGGCTCCGCGGGGTTCAGGATGATGATCGCCTTGCCGCGCGCCGCCCCGCCGACCTGCTCGACGGCCGCCGAGGTGGTCTCGGTGAACTCGTCGATGTTGGCCCGGGTGCCGGGGCCCGCCGACCGGGAGGAGATCGAGGCGACGATCTCCCCGTAGTGCACGGGCGTGACGGCGTTCACGGCCGCCACGACCGGGATGGTGGCCTGGCCGCCGCAGGTGACCATGTTGACGTTGGGCGCGTCGAGGTGTGCGTCGCCGTTGACCGGCGGAACGACGTACGGTCCCAGCGCGGCGGGCGTCAGGTCCACGACCGTGCGCCCAAGGGAGCGCAGGATCTCGTCGTGGCGGCGGTGCGCTCCGGCCGAGGTGGCGTCGAAGACGATCTCCACGTCCGCGAACTCGTCCAGCTCGATGAGACCGTCCACCCCTTCGTGGGTGGTGGCGACCTTCAGGCGGCGGGCGCGGGCCAGGCCGTCGGAGTCCGGGTCGATACCGGCCATCGCGGCGATCTCCAGCGACTCCGACAGGCGCAGGATCTTGATCATCAGGTCGGTGCCGATGTTGCCCGACCCGATGACGGCGACCTTGGTGCTCATGCTCCGGCTCCTTCCGAGACGGCGGAGGCGAACGCGGCCGTGACCGTGCCGAGTCCCTCGATGTGTGCGGTGAATGCGTCGCCCTCGCCTGCGACGACCATGGGCCCGAGCGCACCGGTCAGCAGGATGTCGCCCGCCTTCAGCGGATCGCCCAGCCGCGCGAGGGTGGCGGCGAGCCAGAGGGCGGCGGTGAGCGGGCTGCCCAGACAGTCGGCGCCGGTCCCCGAGGAAGCGGACGCGCCGTTCCTGGTCAGGTGCATCGTGACCGCGCGCAGGTCGACCCGGTCCAGGGGTACGGGGGTGCCGCCGAGGACGAACAGTCCGCAGGAGGCGTTGTCGGCCACCGTGTCCACGAGGGTGATGTCCCAGTCCGCGATGCGGCTGTCGACGATCTCCAGGGCGGGCAGCGCGAAGGCCGTCGCCCGCAACAGGTCGGCGACGGTGGGATCGCGGTACGGCAGGTCCGCGCCCAGCACCAGGGCGACCTCGGCCTCGACCTTGGGCTGGAGCAGCCGTCCCGGGGCGATCGGCTGCCCCTCGGGGACGGCCATGTCGGCGAACAGCGCGCCGAAGTCGGGCTGGTCGACGCCGAGTTGATGCTGGACCGCGGGCGAGGTGAGACCGATCTTGCGACCCACCGGACGGCGCCCTTCGGCGACGGCACGCTCGACGTGCAGGCGCTGTACCGCGTAGGCGGCTTCGATGTCGGCCTCGGGCAGCAGCGAGCGCACGGGGGCACACGGCACCCCGCTGCGGGTGGCTTCCTCAAGGACGGCTGCCGCCTTGACGACGGCGTCGCCGGGCTCCCGGGCGGTCACGCCCGCCCCCGGCGACGCTGCGGAGCGGACACGCGGATGTCGGCGGTCCCGGCGCCGCTCAGCGCCGGAACGGTGCCCTCGGAGCGCGTGAGGGAGCGGGCTCCGGCCCGGAACTGGGCGAGCTTGTCCACGATGGTCCGGCCGACGGGGAGATGGCCCCAGACGCTGATCCCCTGGTGTGTGGTGGGTTCCCAGGTGCTCTCGTCGACGACCAGGGGGTTCCAGCCGACCTCCCACTCGAAGCCCGAGGGGGTGCGCGCGTAGTACGACAGTTCGCGGTCGTTGGTGTGCTGCCCCACCGACAGGGCCATGTCGAAGCCGAGTTCGTGCACGCGCTGGTAGCTCTGCGCGACATCGTCCAGGGTCGCGGCCTGGATGTTGAGGTGCTGGACCCGGGTGCGGACCGGGTCGAGCGGAAGGCGGGCGGTCGCGGCCACGGCGATGGAGTGGTGCCGTTCGTTGACGCGCAGGAAGCGGATCTTGAGCTTGACGCCGCTGATCGTCTCCTCGATGAGGTCCGTGAGGCGGGCGTCGAAGACGGTGTTGAAGTAGCCCCGGATCCGCGCGGGTTGGGTCGAGGTGAGCGCCACGTGGCCCATGCCGGAGTCACCGGTGACGAAGCCCGAGGCCAGCATGCGCAGGGGTGCGGCGGAGGTGCGGGGTGTCGTGTAGATCTCCTGGGTGATGCCCTTGGGGCCGGGGAAGCGCAACAGCCGTTCCACGCCGCGCAGTTCGGCCTCCTCGTCGGTGCCCGTGATGAGCGGGACACCGTGGGCCCGTACCCGTGCCTCGATCCGCTCGAAGGCGGTGTGGTCGTCGATGTGCCAGCCGGTCGTGACGACGTCCTCGGCGGGACCGCGCCGCAGCAGGAAACGGCACTCCTGGTCGTCCAGGCGGAAGCGCATCAAGTCGGGGGAGAGGGCGTCGTGATGCATGCCGATGGCATCGGTGCCGAAGCGGCGCCAGTCGGCGAAGCGGTCGGTCTCGATGACGATGTAGCCGAGGTGGACGGCACCGAAGACCGAGGCGGTGGCGAGCGGTTGGGTGCTCATCGGCGGCCTGCCAGGAAGTCGGCGCAGAGCCGGTTGAACAGTTGCGCCCGCTCGAACTGGACCCAGTGCCCGGTGTTCGCGACCATGTAGAGATCGCAGTTGGGCATGCGCTCGGCCAGCATCCGGGCGCCGGAGGGCCGGTTGACCTTGTCCCGCGCACCCCACAACACCAGGGTGGGCACCGGCAGCCGGGAGAGCCGCCGGTCGCGGGTGAAGTCCATCTTCATCAGGGTGCGTACGGCGCCCGGCCCGGAGGGCCGCCGCAGGGGCGGGGCGGCGATCACCTCGGGGTCGATGCTGGCCCGGTAACGCTCCTCGATGGCGGAGTCGGGAACGTCCGCCGCGTTGAAGACCAGGTAGTTACGGATGAACTTCTCCAGCTTCAGCCGCGAAGGCCCCTCGCCGCCGTAGTAGTTCAGCAGGCTGTTGAGACCCGGCGTGGGCAGGGCCCGGGTGGTGCCGACACCGCCGGGCCCCATCAGCACCATCCGGCCGACGCGGTCGGGGGTGTCCAGGGCCAGCCGCAGGGCGCAGGCGCCACCGTAGGAGTTGCCCACCAAGTGCGCCTTCTCCAGGCCGAGTTCGTCCAGGAGACCGCGGATACCGGTCGCCAGGTCGCCGAAGGGGTCGGCGGCGTCTACGCCCTTGGTGCTGCGTCCGTAGCCGGGGAGGTCGGGCACGACGACCCGGTACTCCTTGGCCAACTCGGCGATGTTGCGAGCGTAGTTGGAGACGCCCGAGGCGCCGGGGCCGCCGCCGTGCAGCAGCAGGACCGCCGGACCCTCGCCGGTCTCGGCGGCGAAGATCTTCCGTCCGCCGACGTCGTACGTCGTCTCCCGCATCGTCGGCGGGGAAGTCGGTGTCGTTGTCATGGTGCCGGTGTCCTCACTGGGTGGTGGCCGCGGTCGGGCGGCGGACGAGGGAGGGAGCGAAGCCGGGCGGCGGGGGCGGGAGCGGGAGGCCCGCGGGGGCCGACGCGTAGACATAGGCGTCGGGGCGCAGGGCGAGCGTGGCCGCTCCGTGCCTGGCCATCCACGGCAGCAGGACGTCGTCGCAGTCGACGAGCGTGTCCGCCGCCGGTTCGGAACCGGCCGGGGTGACCGTCAGCGCGGGGACGCCGGGGATGTCCCAGGCGGGCGCGGGCGCGGCCGTACGAGCGTGCAGCACGAGCCACCGGCCGCCGAGGGCGTCGTCGAGGCGGACCCGTTCGCCGTCGGCGTCGGTGACCCAGGGCTGGGGGACCTGGTGACCGGTCGCCTTGGCGCGGGAAGGTGCCTGGAGACCGGTGTCGTACCGGGCGACGGGGATCCAGTTCGCGTCCTGCATCCGGGCGCTGAAGCCGGGGAAGCGGCCCAGGGCGCGCAGCACGGTGTTGCGGACGCGCGTGACGGGCGGGCGGCGTTCGGTGATGACACGGCCGACCAGGACCGCCCGTTTGGTGACCTCTTTGACGTGCGGCTTGCGCTCGGCCTCGTAGCTGTCGAGGACGCTCTCGGGCAGTTCGCCGCGCAGGACCGCGTCCAGCTTCCAGCTCAGGTTCGCCACGTCGCGTACGCCTGCGGCCATGCCCTGGCCGATCCACGGCGGCATGGCGTGGGCGGCGTCCCCCGCGAGGAAGATCCGGCCCACGCGGAAGCGGGTGGCGAAGCGGACATGGTGGCTGTAGACGGTGGCCCGCAGCACCTCGATGCTGTCCCGGCCGATGCCGTACCGGGAGACCAGCCGGTAGACGGCCTCCTCGGTGGTCAGCTGCTTCTCGTCGTCGCCGGGCAGCAGTGGGAACTCGTAGCGGTGGTGGCCCAGGGGAGTGGGGCAGTCCACGGCGGGACGGACGGGGTCGCAGTGGAAGCGCAGCTTGTCGTGGTCCGGCCAGGGTTTGAGCATCTTGGTGTCGACGACGACCCAGCGGTCCTCGTACGTCCGGCCCTCATAGCCGATGTTCAGCTGCGCCCTGGTGAGGCTGGACCCGCCGTCGGCGGCGATGACGTACGAGGCCCGGAGCCGGCGGACGGTGTCGTCGGCCGTCCCGGCGACGGTGAGTTCCACCCCGTCGGCGTCCTGACGCACGCGCAGACACTCGTGCCGCAGCAGGATCTCGACGTTGGGGTAACGCCGCACCCCGTCCCGCAGGACCTGCTCCAGGGCGGGCTGGTAGATGAACATCTGCGGGGGATGCCCGTGGCCGCGCGACGTGGGGCGCGCGCTGATGAAGGACCGGCCGGACGCGTCCACGAAGTCCACGGGCCGCTCCGTCAGCATGTCCTGCTTGAGCCGCTCGGCGAGACCGGCGCGCTGCCAGATGCGGACGACCTCCTCGTCGGTGGAGATCGCCCGGGCACGGGAGTAGATCTCGCCGTCGCGCTCCAGCACGAGCACCTTCAGTCCCGCCGCCCCCAGGAGGTTGGCGGCGGTCACTCCGGTGGGCCCGTAGCCGATCACCGCCACGTCGTAGGACCCGTCCGGGGCTGCTCTCCCGGCCCTGATCTCGCTCACCAGGCCACCTCACTGCCGATCACGGCACTCTTAATGTAGCGCCCACTCCAATTGGAACGAGTGCTACGGTAGGCATGGCTCAGCGATACGGTCAAGGGCTGGGACACGCCACACGGGAGGGCCGGGCAGATGACAAAGGCGCAGACGGCACGGAAGAAGCGCGCGAACGGCGTGGAGTCACGGCAGCGCATCCTCGACGCGACCGTGGAGATCGCCGGGGAGCGGGGTTACCAGGGCACCTCGATCGCCGCGGTCAGTGCCAAGTGCGGCCTGCCCGCCAGCTCCATCTACTGGCACTTCGCCGACAAGGACGACCTGATCGCCGCCGTCATCGAGCGCAGCTTCGACACCTGGCTCGCGGAGGTCGCCCTGCCGGACGAGGACCTGGGCACACCGCTGGAGCAGGTGGTCGCCATGGCGGCCAAGGTCGCCAAGTCCCTCGTGGACGCCCCCGACTTCCTGCGCCTGGGCCTCATGCTCGCCCTGGAGCGACGCCCCGAGGAGCCTCGGGGCCGGACCGTCTTCCTCCAGGTCCGCGAGGTCGCCCGCGCCAAGATCGCCGAGACGGTCTCGAAACTCTTCCCCACGCTCGACGAGAACGCCGTCTCCACCGTGACGACCTATGCCGTCGCGGGTGCTGACGGGCTGTTCGTGCAGCGGGAGATCGACGGGGACGCGGTCGACCTGGTGGCCCTGTTCGAGCTGCACGCACGTCTGGTGTTCGAGGCGGCGACGCGGCTGGCCGCGAGGAGTGGTGAGTGACCGGCGCCGACGAGACCGCCGCCTAGGCCGGCCGCATCGGCACCGGACTGCTGCCCGGACGCGCAGTCCTGCCCCGACACGCGCCCCTGTCCGGCACCGCACCCCCAGACGTCCAGCGTCGCACCCCCGCTCCCGCACGGAAGGCCGCGTCATGGCTCACTCGACCCACCGCATCGACGTTCACCAGCACCTCGTACCCGCCTTCTACCGCGACGCGCTCGCCGCATCGGGCATCGGCGAAGCGGGCGGGCGTGCCCTGCCCGACTGGAGCGCGGAGTCGGCCCTGGAGTTCATGGACCTGATGGGTATCGCCACGGCAGTGCTGTCGGTCTCGACACCCGGAGTCGGCTTCCTCACGGACCCTGAGGAAGCCACCGGGTTCGCCCGGCGGCTCAACGACCACACGGCCTCCCTCGTCGCCGAACACCCTGGCCGCTTCGGGCAGTTCGCGACGCTGCCCCTGCCCGACGTCAAGTCCTCCGCCGCCGAGGCCGCACGCGCGCTGGACGAACTCGGGGCCGACGGGGTGACGTTGCTGGCCAACAACCACGGCACCTACCTCGGCACCGAAGGACAGGAGCCGCTCTGGCAGGTGCTGAACGATCGCCGCGCCGTCGCCTTCGTCCACCCCGCCGAGCTGCCCGCTCCGCCGGTCGACGGCATTCCGCCCTTCGCGGCCGACTTCCTCCTCGACACCACCCGCGCCGCCTACCTCCTCGTACGCAACGGTGTCGTCCGCCGT
Source organism: Streptomyces sp. LaPpAH-108 (assembly GCF_000373625.1). Lineage (GTDB taxonomy): Bacteria > Actinomycetota > Actinomycetes > Streptomycetales > Streptomycetaceae > Streptomyces. The sequence goes on along the minus strand of NZ_KB891999.1, from coordinate 324,873 downwards.
TACCCGGACATCCGGTTCATCCTCGGCCACGCCGGAGGGTTCGTCCCCTACGCCTCCCACCGCATGGCCCTCACCATCGCCAGCGACACCGGACGCAGCCCGCTGGATGTCCTGGACGACTTCCGCTCCTTCTACTTCGACACCGCCCTGTCCTCCAGCCCCGCCGCCCTCCCCACCCTGCTCGCCTTCGCACGGGAGGGACACGTCCTCTTCGGCAGCGACTGGCCCTTCGCGCCCGCCCCGGCCGGACAGTACTTCGCCAACGGCCTCGACACCGGCGTCGACGCCACCACGCTGGAAGCCGTCAACCACCTCAACGCCGGACTGCTCTTCCCCCGGCTCGCGTCCGGCGCGCGCCCGCCGGCCCCCGAGGCGGCCTCGACACGCCTGCGGCAGGCTGCCCAACGCAAGGCGGCACGCCTGGCGTTCAAGCTCGTCCAGCCCGGCACCGACTGAAAAGATGACGACACCGCCGCGTGACAGACCGGACCGGTCACCACGGCGCGCTCCTCGGCCCTGGCAAGGTTTCCGTGAAGCTGTGAACCACACAGGGCCGGTTTCGGAGAGGTCCGAGACCGGCCCTGAGTCGTTCTTGGGGACCAGCGGGGGAACCGGGGGTTCCCGGGAGCGCCCACCGTCGAGCGGCGGGGTCAGTTCCCCTTGGCGGTGCGGCCCAGGCGCAGGGCCGAGACGAGGAAGAAGATGCCGCCCGGGACGGCGTAGCCGATCGCGCTGGTGAGCGTGGGCTCGCTCGCCCCGGCCGACGCGATGAACGACGCACCGGCCAGGACCGAGATGCCGCCGCTGAGGATCATCGGCCACTGGCCGCCCAGCGAGCGGCGGGGGACGGCCACGATCAGCTGGACCGCCCCGGCCGCGATCGCCCAGGCGCCCCACACACGCAGCACCGCCGGAATGCCGGACGTACAGGCGAGGGCCACGCCGAGGGCCGCGACCAGGCTGATCGCCATGTTCACGTAGAGCAGGACAGGGGATCCCGTGGTGCGCGACGAGCGCGCGTCGACGACGGCCGCTCCCACGTCGAACAGCGGATACAGCACGAGCAGCACGCTCGCGACCGGGCCGAGCCGGGCCGCCATCGGGAACATCACGAGGGCCCAGACGATGGCGAACGCGAACCGGACGAAGTACAGCCGTCGCAGGGCGGAGGCCGTCCCGGTGATACCGGTCGGCGCGGTGAGGGTGCTCATGGTGATCCCTTTCCGAAAAAGAACGAACGTTCTGTCTCTTCAGGCTGGCAAGGGTGCCCCGGCTTGTCAAGACCGAACGTTCTACCTCTTCGGGGTGTCGCCCGGGACGGGCGCCGGTGGCCTACCTGACGGCTGCGCCCGCCGTCTCCTCGGCGGAGCGCGCCCGGAGAATCCCCTCGACGCCTCGCAGGAAGGTCTCGGAGACCAGTTCGGGGTCGGACAGGCAGCCGGAGACCATGGCGCCGTCCCGGAGCATGACGAGGTGCCGGGCAGCGGCTTCGGCGGAACTGTCGCCGGTCCCGGTCAGAAGTTCCGTGACGGTGTCCAGGAACCACTGCCGGTGGGCCAGGACGGCCCGGTGGACCGGGTGGTCCGGATCCGGGTACTCCGCCGCCGCGTTGAGGAAGGCGCACCCCCGGAACCCGGGGGACCGGATGCCCGCCGTGATGGTCCGGCAGACGGCACGGACCTTGTCGGCCGCCGACTCCTCGCCCGCCCGGGCGGACGCGGCCTGCGCCCGCAGTTCCCGGTCGGCCTGGGTGAGATAGGCCAGGACGAGATCTTCCTTGCCCGTGAAGTGCCGGTACAGCGTGGCCCGGGTGACCTGCGCCTCCGCGACGATCCGGTCGACGCCGACGGAGTGGATGCCCTCCGTGTAGAAGATCCTCGTCGCCGTGGAGAGCAGCCGCTCGCGCGCCTCCGACGTGCCGCTTCGCTTCGTGCCCTGGCTCATGCGCCCAGGTTAGCGAACAGGGAGAGAGAACGGTCGGTCTCGACGGCGACGGCGACGGCGACGACGGCGGGGGCTGTGGCCCCGGTCCGGTGGGTCCGCGCATCCGGGCGGACCCCGTGCGTGTCCTCACCGGCGCCGCCCCCGGCGCGGCTAACCTGCCCGTGCGCCGGTGACCGCCGCACGGAACGACGGCCGCCGCACGGAGCGAGGAGATGCGCGAACATGCGTGAGCTGGCGGACGTGGCACGGCGGTGGGCGGCGCAGGGGCGTGCGGGGGTGCTCGGGCGGCCCATCGTGGAGTGGGGGTTCGGACCCCGCAATCCCGCCGACGCCGTGCTGATCGGCGGGGACGGCCAGTGTCATGGCTCGCTCTATCGCGGGGCGTGCGACGAGTACCTGGTGTCCGAGGCCGCCGTCCTCCCGGCCGGGCACACCGCCTGCGTGCGCGAGGTGTCCGTCCATCACGAGGAAGTGGCGAGCGCGGGTCTGACCCGGGGCGGACAGGCCGAGGTGCTGTTGCAGCCGCTGCACACCCTGCCCGCCCTCTGGTGGGACCTGCTGGCCGACGGTGCCGACGCGGCCCTGGTCACGTGGCTGGACGAGAGCCTGACCCGGGCGGTGAGCAGTGTCGTGGCGCCGGGCCGGAGGAGTGACGCCGGTGCGTACGTCCCGGTCCAGGCCGTCGAGCGCGCCGAGGAACTGCTCTCGCGGCGCAGGCCCGGCCGCGACACCCTCCCGGCGGAGGACGGGCTCGTCCTCATCGAGATCGCCCCCGCCCCGCCCCATCTGGGCATCGTCGGCGGGGGAGAGCTGGCGCAGCTCCTTCTCGCGCAGGCCCGGCTGCTGGGCTGGCCCGCCACCGTCGTGACCACGGCGCGCGACGCCCTGCGGCTGCTCGCCGAACGGCCCGACGGTGCCTGTCTGGTCATGCTCAGCCGTGATCCGGACATCGACGTCCCGGTCCTGTCGGCGGCGCTGACCGCCGGTGTCTCCTACGTCGGCGCGCTGGGCTCCCGCCGTACCCAGGAGCGCCGCCACGCCGAGCTGATCGGCGCCGGGCTGGACGAGAAGCTGCTCCGGCGCGTCCACGGTCCCATCGGGCTCGACCTCGGCGCCCGGAGCCCGGCGGAGACGGCCCTGGCCATCTGCGCGGAGGTGCTGGCCGCGCTGGACGGCCGGGAGGCGCGGGTGCTCCGTGAGCGGCCTGGTCCGGTCAACGTCTGAACCGGTGTCCGGAGCGGCGGTGGACCGTCCGGCCGGACGACACCTTGGTCGATGTCGATGAACCGACCTCGGAAGTGAACTTCGGGATAAATGCCCATATCGACAAATGTCGTTCGTTGGGCGATCGTACAAACCCCTCTCCGGGGCCTGCGGCTTTGCCCGGACACCGGGGCTGAGCAGGCCCTTTCGCTGCCCGCGCACCAGTCGCGCACCCCTTCCCGACGTGTTGGGATCAAAGGGTCGGCCGTGCTCCCGTGCCCGCGTACGGTTCGAGCCGCCTGATCCGTGGATGCGTCCTGCCTGACCCGTGGAAAGGGGTGATCTCCGTGTCTCGACCCAGGATCCTGGTGGTGGGGGCGGGTTTCGCCGGAGTCGGTTGTGTCCGTCATCTGGAGCGTGAGCTGGAGCGGGGGGAAGCGGACGTCACCCTGGTGACGCCGTTCTCGTACCAGCTCTACCTCCCGCTGCTGCCCCAGGTGGCCGCCGGGGTGCTCACCCCGCAGTCGATCGCGATCTCGCTGCGGCGGAGCAGGAAGTACCGCACGCGCATCGTGCCGGGCCGGGCGATCGGCGTGGACCCGGTGGCGAAGGTGTGCGTGGTCAAGACCCTCACCGGCCGGATTCTCAACGAGTCCTACGACTACATCGTGCTCACCCCGGGCAGTGTGACCCGCACCTTCGACATCCCCGGTCTCACTGAGTACGCCGTCGGGATGAAGACCCTCGCCGAGGCCGCGTACATCCGCGACCACGTCATCTCCCAGCTCGACCTCGCGGACGCCAGTGACGACCCCGACGAGCGTGCCGCGCGGCTCCAGTTCGTGGTCGTGGGCGGTGGTTACGCGGGCACCGAGACCGCGGCCTGTCTGCAACGCCTCACCCACGCCGCCGTGGAGCGCTACCCGCGCCTCGATCCGGGCCTGATCCGCTGGCACCTGATCGACATCGCCCCCAAGCTCATGCCCGAACTCGGCGACCGGCTCGGGAAACAGGCGATGAAGATCCTGCGCCACCGGGGCGTCGACGTCTCGCTGGGGGTGTCGGTCGCGAAGGTCACGGAGGACGAGGTCACCTTCACCGACGGCCGGGTCATCCCGACGTACACGCTGATCTGGACGGCCGGTGTGGTCGGCAGCCCGCTGATCGACACCTTCGACGCGGAGAAGGTCCGGGGGCGGCTCAGGGCGACCGCCGAGATGACCGTGCCCGGCCAGGACGGCATGTTCGCCCTCGGTGACGCCGCCGCGGTGCCGGACGTCGCGAAGGGCGGCGACGCGATCTGCCCGCCCACCGCCCAGCACGCCATGCGGCAGGGCAAGGTGGTCGCGCACAACGTCATCGCCTCGCTGCGCGGCGAGCCGCTGAAGCCGTACGTCCACCACGATCTCGGGCTCGTCGTCGACCTCGGCGGCAAGGACGCCGTCTCGCGGCCGCTCGGCATCGAACTGCACGGAATCCTCGCCCAGATCGTGGCCCGCGGGTACCACTGGTCCGCGCTGCGCACCGGCGTCGCCAAGGTCCGCGTCCTGGTCAACTGGTTCCTCAACGCCGTCGCGGGCGACGATTTCGTCCGCACCGGCTTCCAGCGCGGACGCCCGGCCCGGCTACGGGACTTTGAGTACACCGACGCCTATCTCACGCCGGACCAGGTCCGTGCGGAGGTGGGGCAGGCGGAGTCCGCCGGGAAGATCGAGGGGAAGGGGTCCGGGGCGGCCTCCTGAGCATTTCCGCTCCGCCGTACGGCCTTTGCCGTTCCGTCGCGTGCCGGACTCGTCCTCGGCACGCGACGGAACGGCAAGGGCCGTTCGATATGCCCGGACACCGGTCCTTGTGGCATCCGCCAACTGGCCCTCCGGGCGGACATGTTGCTTCCGCAGATACCGCTGAAGGAGCGTCTGCGGGTCGCAAATGCGCCCGTTTTGACTGTTTTGGGTGGGCAGGTGATAGTGGAAAGGCCGGTGAGTCATGTGCGTGGGGAAATGACTTCCGGTCACCTGCCGCAAGGAGGAAGACATGAAAGTCGTGTGCGTTCTCTACCCGGACCCGGTGGACGGGTACCCGCCGCGATACGCACGGGGACACCTGCCCGAGATCGAGGTCTATCCGGGCGGCCAGACCCTGCCGACTCCGGAGGGCCAGGACTTCGAGGCCGGTGAGCTGCTGGGCAGCGTCTCCGGTGAACTGGGGCTGCGTCAGTTCCTGGAGTCGCGCGGCCACACCCTGGTCGTCACCTCCGACAAGGAGGGCCCCGAATCGGTCCTGGACCGCGAACTGCCCGACGCCGACGTGGTGATATCCCAGCCGTTCTGGCCGGCGTATCTCACCGCCGAGCGCATCGCGAACGCCCCCAAGCTGAAGCTGGCGCTCACCGCGGGCATCGGCTCCGACCACGTCGACCTGGACGCCGCCATCAAGCGGGGCATCACGGTCGCCGAGGTCACCTACTCCAACAGCATCAGCGTCGCCGAGCACGCGGTGATGATGATCCTGTCCCTGGTCCGCAACTACCTGCCGTCGCACAAGTTCTCCGAGGACGGCGGCTGGAACATCGCGGACTGTGTCTCCCACGCCTACGACCTCGAAGGCATGGACGTGGGCGTCATCGCCGCCGGACGCATCGGCCAGGCGGTGCTGCGCCGGCTCAAGCCGTTCGACGTGCGGCTGCACTACACCGACAAGCGGCGCCTGCCCAAGGAGATCGAGGAGGAGCTGGGCCTCACCTTCTACGAGACGGCCCAGGACCTCGCCCGGAACGTGGACGTGGTCTCCATCCACGCCCCGCTGCACCCCGAGACCCGCGGTCTGTTCAACACCGAGCTGCTGAACAGCATGCGCAAGGGGTCGTACATCGTGAACACCGCGCGCGCCCAGATCGTGGACCGCGACGCGATCGTACGGGCCCTGCAGACCGGGCAGTTGGCGGGGTACGCGGGTGACGTGTGGTACCCGCAGCCCGCGCCGCCCAACCACCCGTGGCGCACCATGCCGTTCAACGGCATGACCCCGCACATCTCCGGCACCACGCTGACCGCGCAGGCGCGGTACTCGGCCGGTACCCGCGAGATCCTGGAGTGCTTCTTCGACGGCAAGCCGATCCGGGACGAGTACCTGATCGTCCAGGGCGGCGGGCTCGCCGGCACCGGAGCCGCGTCCTATACCGCGGACGAGGACGACCAGAAGAGCTGAGACCGCGCTCGGGCGGTGCCACGGCGCAGCACCACGGCCGTGGCACCGCCGCGACGGGCATCACCACGGGAGGCGTTGTGGCCGCGGAGGAATCCCCCCTCACCGAGCTGTTGTCGTCCGCCTTCGAGGACGTGCCCGCCCTCCACAAGGGCAGGACGGCACCCGGCGCCGCCGCCGTGTGGACGGCCCGGCAGCCCCTCGCGCATGAGCGGGGCGGTGGCGAAGTGCCGCTTGGACACAGGCCGTTGGACGCCTGTGATGGATGACCTCGTACGGTGGCTGGCCGACCGGCTCGACGAGGACGAGCGCGCCGCCTGCCGCGCCTGCGCCCATGTCTCGGCGACCTGGTACGTGGACGAGGAGTTCGGCGGCGCCGTCCTCGGCTGGGCCCCCGGCCCCTCCGCGTCCGAGGAGGTCCCCCGCACCTCCCGCCGCGGCATCATGATCGCCCCGCACGGCCCCGGCGTCGCCCCGCACATCGCCCGCCACGACCCCGACCGCGTCCTGCGCCACATCCGCTCCGTGCGCGCCGTCATCGGCGACCTCGCCCGGGCCCTGCGCAAACGCGACGAACACCCGCCCGGCACCCTCGCCTTCCAGCAGTGGGACAACCGCGCCCACGGCCTGCACCGCGCCCTGCTGCGCACGGCCGCCGTCTACGCGGACCGCCCCGGATACCGGGCGGAGTGGGCGCTGTGAGCGCCCGGGTCACCGCTTGATGCCCACCCCGGTCCACAGGCTGACCTCCGCGTCGGTGGACGTGGGCTCCGTGTCGGGGCGCCAGCGGTGGCCGACGGTGATGCCCGGGTCGAGGAGGTCGAGGCCGTCGAAGAAGCGGGCGACGGCCTCGCGGGAGCGGAACTGGACCGGGGTTCCCGCGTTGTTGTAGATGTCGGTGACCTTCTGCCAGGTCTCCGGGTCGAAGTCGGGGGTGCAGTGGCTCAGGGCGAGCGCGCTGCCGGAGGGGAGCACGTCCAGGAGGCGGCCGACGATGCCGTACGGGTCCTGGGCGTCCGGGACGAAGTGCATCAGGGCGTTGAGGGACAGCGCGATCGGGCGGCCGAAGTCCAGCACGTCGGCCAGCTCGGGCGCGTCCAGCAGCGACTGCGGGTCGTTGACGTCCGCCTCGATGTAGGTGGTACGGCCCTCCGCCGTGCTGCGCATCAGACGCTCGGCGTACTTCAGGACCAGCGGGTCGTTGTCGGCGTACGCCACCCGCGCGTCGGGGACCACGGACTGGGCCACCTGGTGCAGGTTGGGCTCGGTGGGGATGCCGGTGCCGATGTCGAGCCACTGCCGGATGCCGTGCTCGCGGGCGAGGACACGGGTGGCGCGGTGCATGAAGGCGCGGTTCTCGCGAGCGCAGGTGAAGATGCCCGGGTAGGCCGACGCCACGTTCTCGGCGGCCTGCTTGTCCACCTCGAAGTGGTCCTTGCCGCCGAGGTAGTAGTCGTACATGCGGGCAGAGTGGGGCCTGCTGGTGTCGATGTCCCGCGCCGCGTGTGAGTTGGTCATCCTCTTCCTTTTCGATCAGTTCCGGTACGTGCGTGTGCGTGGGGGGATGAAGTCAGCCGGTGGTCAGATGGTCGGCCAGGCCCCGCTTGACCCCCGCGACGAACGCGGTGATCTCCTCGGGGGTGTAGATGAGGGCGGGTCCTGCGGGATCGGTCGACTGCCGCAGCGCGACCCGGCCGTCCGCGAGCTGCTTCGTCTGCACGCACTGACCTCCGTTGGGGCCGCTCCAGGGGGACTCCCAGCCCTGCTCACCGAGGTCCGACGCGGGCATTCCGTTGTAGAAACTGGCGTTGCTGGCGGTCATGAGTACTCCTTGCGCATGCGGTTCAGGAGCGCCCTGCTCTGCGTGTCGGAGGTCAGCAGGGACATGCGGTTGTGCGCCTCCAGATGGGCGACGACCTCGGCACGCTGGTCGAGGTACATCGCGCCGGAGAGGATCTCGCTGTACACGACGTCCGGAAGCTCGGGTTCCTCGAAGCGGAAGTAGGTGAACGGGGCGCACGCGCCCACGTGGGCCCCGGCGGTGAACGGCACGATGTCCACGCTGACGTGGTCCAGCTCCGAGACCTCCAGGAGCCGGTCTATCTGCTCGCGCATCACCTCGGCGCCGCCGACCACCCGGTGCAGTACGGCCTCCTCCATGACGACCCACAGCGTGGGCGCCTCGGGCTTCTCCAGCAGGGCCTGGCGGCGCAGCCGGAGCCCCACACGGCGCTCCAGGTCCTCGTCGTTGTCGTTGGGGAAGCCGCCCGCGAGTACGGCGCGTGCGTAGCGGTGGGTCTGCAGCAGGCCCGTGACGTAGTGCGGCTCGTAGGTGCGCAGGGTTCGCGCGCCGGTCTCCAGGCTCACGTACGCGCTGAACCAGCTGGGCAGCACGTCGCGGTAGGTGTGCCACCAGCCGGGCTGGTTGGCGCGGTCGGCGAAGGCGACGAACTCGGCGATCTCCTGCGCGTCGGCGCCGTACGTCTCCAGCAGTTTCTCGACGTAGAGCGGCTTGAGCGCCACGTCCGCCTTCTCCAGGCGGCGGATGGTCAGGGGCGTGACCCTGAGCGCCCGCGCGGCGTCCTCCAGGGACACGCCCGCCTCCTGGCGCCGGTCCTGGAGCTGCCGTCCCAGGATCATGCGCAGGACGGTGGGCGCACTGGTGCCGCCCGCGTTCGCACGCCCTTCACTCACGCCCAACCTCCTGACGCTCTGTCACCAGCATGAGTGTGACAGGCACTTGATGATGCAACCAGAGGGATACCCGGCTTTCTGAAATTATCAGGGAGCCGGTTGCAGGGTGAACTCCGATGCGAGCATAGTTATTTGAGTGAATCGCAGTCTCGATCACGGTCAACGTCGCATCCCCGAAGGCAAGTTGATCACCTTGCCCTCTGCCGACCGAGTCCGTCCGACGGAAGGCAACCACCGTGTCCCCCCACACGACTTCCTCTCCCGATCTGTTGGACGTCGCCGACCCGGACCAGGCGCACTGGATCGAATTACCCTCGCACCGCTCCAGCGTCCGGGTCGCCCGGCGCTGTGTGAGGACGCGGATCGACGGCTGGGGGCTGTCCGACGAGCTGTGCGCGGACGCGGTACTGCTCGTCTCCGAGCTGACCACCAACGCCGTGCGGCACACGCCGAGCGTGCGCATCCTGTGCGGCCTGGGGCTCGTCTCCGCGGGGTGTCTCCGCGTCGAGGTGCACGACCATGACTACTCAGGGCAGCGCCTGAGCCGCTGCGAGCCGGGCGCCGACGACGAGAGCGGACGGGGACTGCTCCTTGTCGAGCAGCTGGCGGACGCCTGGGGGGTGGACCGCTCGCGGCTGACTGGTGGGAACGCGGTGTGGGCGACGCTGCGGGCCTGACGGGGGGTCGGTCCGCGCGGTCGGCCCGGCGGTCGCGTCCGTGGCTCACCGGCGGTGGGTCATCCTGAGCGGGCACGAAGCCGGCCGCCGCACCGCTACGGAGAAGTCATGAAGCTGCCCGTCGTCGTCCACCGGGCGCGTCTGGGAGCCGACGAGTTCAGAGTCGTCCGGCCTGCCGGGCCGTTGTCCCGTGCGGTGCTCATCGATCACGACCGGCATCTGGACGCCTACGTCGACCAGGACGCCGCCCGGGGCATCGCCGGGCTGTGGATGCTCGCGGCGCGCTCGCCGCGTTCGCTGATCCATGTGCCCCTGCGGGCCAACCGCATGCCGGTCCGGGAGGTGCCGGACGACGCGGGCTCCCGGCTCGATCTCGTGCTCCTGCACCATTCGCTCCAGTTCGCGCCCTCGCACTGGAAGCGGGTGCGCGGTCGGCTCGGTCCCGGTCGTCCCCAGACCGTGAGCCTGCCCGAGGCGGAACAGGGCGACGGCGAGGTGACCGACCCCGCGACCCGTCACCACCGGGAGAACCGCGACCTGTTCCACCAGCACCTCCATGCCGAGACGCTGTTCATGACCGGCAGCGCGAAGGTCTTCCGGGAGACCGCGCGGCACTTCCTCGACGTCGCCCGCAAGGGGCCGGGACACATCCCGGTCCACCCCGGCCACCCGCACTTCTGCACGGAACTGCACTCGAACGACGGCATCCTCGGTGACGCCCGCGAGATCCACATCGAGTACTGCGACCAGTGGCCCTCATGAGCCCCGTCGACGACAGCGCCTGGCGGGCCGTCGAGGGGACTCGCCGCCACGGGTGGGGGCGGTGCTGCTGCGGTGGGCCTCCAGCACCGAGTTGACAGGAACCGCAACCTTTCCCCAGGGCATTGCCGTTACGTGAGGTATGAGGGACGGCGCGCACAGACAGGGAAGCGACCGCCGACCGCCCGGCGAGGTCCACTGGTTCCGGCTCGACGACCGTGACGACGACTGCCCCTGGTGCCGGGTGCTCCTGCTCCCGGGGCACGGGTGGGACGTCGGACCGCCACCGCCCGCGCCGCATCCGGGCTGCCGCCGGTGCGGCCTCACGCGTCTGGCGGAGCTGGTGCGGCTCGTGATGGTGCCCTTCGCGTCCCTGGTCACCGTCGTCGCGGCGCTGGCGACGGCCTTCAGGTTCTGAGGGCCGTCGCGTGCGCCCGCCGCGCCCCGGTCACAGCGGCTCGTCCTCCTCCGGGGGCCAACTGTCCCGCTCCCGCGCGCGGCGCCGCAGGACGACCACGAGGTCCACGAGTCCGAGCAGGGCGAAGAAGGCGCAGATGGCGGCCAGCACGCTCAGCTCCAGCGCGCTCGGATTGCTGAGCGGTGTGGACTTGCTCGCCCACACGGCGAAGACGACCGTGCCGAACAGGAAGGCGAGGACGCCGATCGCGCTGAGCACCAGCCGCAGCTTGAGCGCGCTGCGCGCCCTGACCGGCTCGGTGCCGGTGCGCTCCCAGCGGCGGCCGACCAGCCCGGAACGCGAGCGCGGAACGCCTGCCGGGTTCTCGGGGGAATGCCGTTGCCGCATGAGAGTCTCCCGCGGTCGCGGTGGGACGGAGCCCCGTCGCGCCCCGCGTACCCGGATGGACCTCGCGCAATCACCCCCGCGCCGCACCTCGCCGCCCGCAGGTGTGTGTCGACAGGCCGGGGGCAGGCGGAGGGAGAACGAGGAACCCCGTCACCGGACCGGACTCGTCGAAGGACTCAGTCGAAGGACTCATGGGGAGGTCCCATGTCCACCACTGAAACGCTGATCGCCATCATCGTCCCCCTCGTGATCATCCTCGCGCTGATCGCCTTGATCGTCGGATTCGTGATGCGCCGCCGCAGGCTGCGTGAGCGCTTCGGGCCCGAGTACGACAGGGCCGTACGCTCCGGGGACGGCAGGCTGTCGGCCGAGCGCGAGCTGCACTCCCGGGAGAAGCGGCACCGGGATCTCGACATCCGCGAGCTGCCCCCGGGCGCCCGTGAGCGGTACGCCGAGGACTGGGACAAGGCCCAGCAGGAGTTCGTGGACCACCCGGACCGCAGCGTCACGGACGCCGACCGGCTGGTCACCCAGCTGATGCGGGACCGCGGCTATCCGACGGAAGGGTTCGAGCAGCGGCTCAAGGACCTCTCCGTGGACCACGCGCACACCCTGGAGCAGTACCGCGCCGCCCACGACATCAGCCGGCGCAACGAGCAGGGCGATGCGACCACCGAGGAACTGCGCGGCGCCATGGTGCACTACCGCGCCCTGTTCCAGGAACTGCTCGGCGGCACGGGCGGCACGCACCGGCGCGGGGGATCGCCGCACGCGGCCTGACCGCACGCCCCAGGACAAGGAAGGGAACCCGCCATGTCGCACGACACCCACACCGACCCCACCGACACCGGACTGACCACCGAGGACCTGGCGCATCCCGAGCGGCGCGCCGCGCCCGAGTCACCGCCCGCCTATCCCGGCGAGGGCACCGCCACGCGGGACGGACGGGACGGACGCGGGACGACCGAGGGACAGGCGCCCGGCGGGCAGGCCGAGCGGACGCCCGAGCCCGACGCCGAGCCGCTGATCGAGCCCAAGGAGGCGGAGGACTACCGCGAGCGCTGGACGCGCATCCAGGGCACGTTCGTGGACGACCCGAAGGACGCGGTCCATTCCGCCGACGCGCTGGTGGCCGAGGTCATCCAGTCCCTGGCCGAGACCTTCGCCGACCACAAGAAGGAACTCGAGTCCCAGTGGAGCCGGGGCCAGGAGGTCGAGACGGAGGGCCTGCGCGTGGCGCTCCAGCAGTACCGCACCTTCTTCAACAAGCTGCTCCACGCCTGACGGTGACAAGCCGCGCCACGCCTGACGGTCCGTCCGCGCGGTCCGCCGGTCGCCCTCCGCCTCACACCGGCAGGCGGAGGGCGATCAGCGCGACGTCGTCGCTGCCGTGCGGTGCCATCCCCGCCATCAGCTCGTCGCACAGCACGTCCAGGCTCTGGCCGACCAGGGCCGCCGCGTGCTGGCGCAGCCGGGTGAGGCTGTGGTCCAGGGGCTCGCCGCGCCGCTCCACCAGACCGTCCGTGTAGAGCAGCAGGGTGCCGCCGGGCGGCAGGGCGCTCGTGGCGCTCGTCCGCAGCGCCTCGGGGTCGACGCCGAGGACCATCCCGTGAGCGGCCTCCAGATACCGGGTGTCACCGGCGGCGGTCACCAGCAGCGGGGGCAGATGTCCGGCCCGGGCCCAGTCCAGGGTGTAGTGGCCGTCGGGGCCGGGGCCCTTGAGCAGGGCGTACACACAGGTCGCCGTCTGGTGGGGGTTCAGGGCGGCGATGGCGAGGTCCAGGCGGCGCAGGATGTGTCCGGGCGGCTCCTGGCGGTCGCAGGCGATGCCCCGGAGCATGTTGCGGATCTGGCTCATCGTCACCGCGGCCTGGAGGTCATGGCCCGTCACATCACCGATGATCAGCGCGGTGTCGCCGCCGGGCAGCACGAAACTGTCGTACCAGTCCCCGCCGATCTGCGCGGTGGCGGTGGCGGGGGAGTAGCGCGCGGCGATCCGGAGGCCGTCCACCACGGGCAGGGTGGGCAGCAGGGAGCGCTGCAGCCGCTCGGCGATGTTCTGCACCTCGGCGTGCAGGCGCGCGTTGTCGACGTACAGCGCGGCGCGGTGCGCCAGGCCCTCCACGAGATCCAGGTCCTCTTCGCCCAGGGGCTGCCGTTCCGGGCCGCGGCCCAGGGCCAGCGCGCCGAGAATACGACGCCGGGCGCGCAGCGGCGCCACGACGCCGGAGGCCCCGCCCATGCGCCGGAACAGGGCGGAGTTGACCGCGTGCAAGGGGTCGCTCGGGGTGCTCTCGGGGGCGAACTCCTCGGGGGACAGCAGCAGCGCGTCCGCACCGCGCAGCACCCGCGCCCACGGCCCGGCGGAGTCCTCGCGTACGGCGGGCAGCACGCCCGTGAGCCCCGCGACCGGGGTGTCCGGGTCGTGGTGGGTGACGCAGACCCGCTCCAGCCTGCCCGCCTCGTCCATGACGTCGGCGACGCACCAGTCGGCCAGCGCCGGGACGAGGACCCGGCACACCCGGCGCAGTCCCTCGACCGCGTCCAGGGTGCTCGCCAGGACGGCACCGGTCTGGTTCAACAGGGTGAGGCGGTCGAGCGCCTCCTGCAGTGCCGCGTCCACCTCGAAGCTGTCCATGGCTTCCCCCCTACCCGGTCCGAGCGCATCAGCTCATCCCGAACCGGGAGGAAACGCCTCATCGGGGGTGGGTACGGCGCCCGGGCGCGTGGTGCGTGGCGTGCCGCGCCCTAGGGGGTGTCGCCGACAGCCCGTGCCTGCGCCTCCAGCACCTCGTCGCCGTGCGCGAAGGCCCAGGCGCCGATGGTGTCGAGGGGTGCCAGGAGGGTGCGGCCCAGCGGGGTGAGCCGGTAGTCGACGCGGGGTGGCGCCTCGGCGTACGCCTGCCGGTCCACCAGGCCGTTGAACCGCAGCCGTCGCAGGGTCTCGGTGAGGACCTTGGGGCTGATCCCGCCGATGCGGGCGCGCAGTTCGCGGGGGCGCAGGGGGCCGTCGCGCAGGGCCCGGAGCACCACCGCGTTCCAGGTGTTCGACAGCAGGTCGAAGGCGAGGCGGGCGCGGCAGTCCGCGAGGAAGGGCTCGGTCGTCACGTACCGAATGGTGCCCGACGGCCTCGCTAGCGTGGCCCTGAAATCACCTGCGGGAAGGGGAAGTCCGGTGCGGATCGGGGTCCTTGGCACGGGGAACATGGCGGACGCGCTCGCCGCGCACTGGGTTGGGGCGGGCCACGAGGTGACCGTCGGCGGACGGGACGCGGGCCGCGCGCGGCGGCTCGCGGAGCGTCTGGGGGAGGGCGTACGGCACGGAGATCTGGCCGCGGCGGCCGGGGCGGGGGAGGTGGTCCTCGCCGCGCTGCCCTACGGCGCGGGGGAGGAGGTCGCGCGGGGGCTGCGTACCGCCCTCGACGGCAGGGTGCTGCTCGACTGCTCCAACCCGGTCGGGCCGCCCGGCTTCCGGCTGCTGACCGGTGATGGTCCCCCGGCCGCGCGGCGGCTGGCCCGCGCCGCGCCGGGTGCCCGGGTCGTCAAGGCGTTCAACCTCTGCCACGAGGACGTGTGGCGCATGACCCCGCCCGTCTTCGCGGGGCGCCCGCTCGCCGTCCCGGTCTGCGGCGACGACCCGGCCGCTCTCGCCCTGGTCCACACCCTCGTACGGGACGTCGGCTGCACGCCGTTTCCCGCCGGAGGGCTGGAGCGGGCCGGGCTGCTCGAGGCGACCGCCGCGCTGTTCATCGGGCTATGGGTGGGACAGGGCGCGGACGCCCAGGCGATCGCGCCACCGCTGGCGTACGCGGCGGGGGTGCCCGAAGGGGCGGCGCCCGTGTGACCCCGGAGGTCCGGACCATGAACGCTCCATGAAACCGCACCCGCCCCAGGGCGCTTTCCCGCCCGCCGTACCGTACATTCCGGCCATGGCCAATTTCCCCACCCCGGTCGTTCTGGGCACCGAGCAGGTCCGTGCGCGGCTGGACGAGTTCATCGTGATCGACGTGCGCACGGCGGGCGAGTACGGCTCGGGGCATCTGCCCGGGGCCCTCAACATCCCGCTGGACCAGGTGCGGCGGGCGCTGCCCGAGATCGAGCAGGCCGCGCGCAGCGGTGAGGTGCTGGTGGTGTGTGCCTCGGGGGCGCGGGCGGAGAGCGCGAGCAGGCTGCTGGCCGAGCAGGGGATCGTGACCGCGACCCTGGAGGGCGGCACCGGGGCCTGGGCCGCGCAGGGGTACGAGCTGAGCACCCCGCCCGCCGCCAGGACCAGGGCGGTGTGGGGCATGGAGCGGCAGGTCCGCTTCACCGCGGGCACCCTGGTGCTGCTCGGGCTGGTCCTCGGGTGGCTCGTGCACCCCGCCTTCCAGCTGCTGTCGGCCGCCATCGCGGGCGGGCTGGTCTTCTCCGCGCTCACCGACACCTGCGGCATGGCCGTCGTCCTGGGCAAGCTGCCGTACAACCGCCCCCGCACCGGCGACCTCGACACGGCCCTGGCCGCGCTGCGCGCGCGGGCGTGAGCGCCGTGCCCTGACGGGAGCCGCGCTCGGCTGCGGGCGTCAGCTCGCGGGGAGCGGCACCCGCCAGTCCAGTGCGGTCCCGCCGCCCTCCGGCGTCGCCGTCTCCAGCCGTCCGCCCGACCGCTCCGCCCGCTCGGCCATGTTGCGCAGCCCGCTGCGGCGGCCCTCGGCCGGGAGGCCGACCCCGTTGTCCACGACCCGCAGCCGGACCTCGCTGCCGTCGGTGGTGAGCAGCACATCGGCGCGGTCGGCGCGGGCATGCCGGGCGATGTTGGTCAGGGCCTCGGACACGACGGCCACCACGTCGTCGGCGATCCCCGGCGGCACCTCGGTGTCGATCAGCCCCTCCATGCGCACCCCGGGCGCGAAACCGAGCACCGGGGCCGCCTCCCCGGCCACCCGGACGACCCGGGCGCGCAGTCCGCTGCCGGTCGCGCCGTCGCGGGTGCGCAGGCCGAAGATGGTCGAGCGGATGATCTTGATGGTCTCGTCCAGGTCGTCCACCGCGCGCAGCACCCGCTCGGCGGCCTTGGGATGCTCGATGAAGCGGCCCGCGCTCTGCAGGGTCATCCCGGTGGCGAACAGCCGCTGGATGGCCAGGTCGTGCAGGTCCCGTGCGATCCGGTCGCGGTCCTCGAGGACGGCGAGCTGCTGCGCGTCTTGACGGCGTTCGGCCAGCTCCATCGCGAGCGCGGCCTGCCCGGCGAAGCCCTGCAGCAGCTCGGTCTCCTTCTCCGAGAACGGCGTCGCCCCCGCCTCGCGGGCCAGCAGCACCACACCGCGCATCCCGCCCTCGCCGGTGCCGATGGGCACGGCGACCGCGGGGCCGAGCCCCTTGAAACGCTGCGGATCGGTGTCTATCCGGTCGTCCCGCGTGATGTCGTCGCTGGTCACCGGCTCGGCCGAGGAGTACGCGAGCCCCATCAGACCCTCGTCGAGCGGCTGGACGAGCCCCCGGTGCGCCTCCGCGCCCGCGCCCACGGCGATCTCCACGGTGAGCGAGGCGGTGTCCTGCACCGGCATGGCGACGGCGGCGAGGGCCGAACCCGTGATGTCCCGGGCCCGCTCCGCGATCAGGTCCAGCGCCTCGGCGCGCTCGCTGCCGAGCATCAGCCGGTGGGTGATCTCCGCGTTCGCCAGCAGCCAGCGCTCGCGCAGCCGGGAGTCCTCGTACAGCCGGGCGTTGTCGATGGCCACCCCGGCCGCGACGGCCAGCGTGGACAGGACCGACTCGTCCTCCTCGTCGAACTCCGCCCCGCCGCGCTTCTCGGTGAGATACAGATTGCCGAAGACCTGCTCGCGGACCCGGATCGGCACCCCGAGGAAGCTCCGCATCGGCGGATGGTTGGGCGGGAAGCCGTACGACGCAGGGTGCTCGGAGATCTTCGACAGGCGCAGCGGCTCGGGGTGCCGGATCAGCTCGCCGAGGATGCCGTGGCCCTGCGGATACGGCCCGATCTCGGTGATCTTCTCGTCGGAGACGCCGACGGTGTGGAAGGCGGAGAGCGTACGGCCGTCGGGACCGATGACGCCGAGCGCCGCGTACTTGGCGTCGACCAGGACCGCCGCCGCCTCCACGATGGAGTGCAGCGCCTGCTCCAGGTCCAGTTCGCGCCCGACGCTGAGCACCGCCTCCAGCAGGCTGTGCACGCGGTCCCGGGTGCCCCTGGCCGCGTCGATCCGGGCCTGCAACTCCTCCAGCAGCTCGTCGAGCTTCAGTTGCGGCAGCAGCACGCGGGGCTCCTTGGAGCTTGCCACCACGTTCCTCCACGTCCCTCGGCGCGCGAACCCGGCACCGTCCAGGTCGTCGTCTCCACCGTATCGGTCCCCGGTGGCCCCGGGTACGCGGAACCGGCCACCCGGCGACCACCCGGCGCCCCCGCGCGGACGCACGCGTGCGACAGGGCACCCGGCCTCCGCCAGGTGGGGGAGGGGGAGGATCGTCCGGCCCGTCAACCTAGGGCCGAACGGCACTGGAAGGGCGGCAGCGGGTGGACCACAGTGGACCCAGGAGCGGCACCGATCCCCCGCGGTGCCGCTCCGCCCACGAGGCGCCGCCCCACTTTCGCCGGGCGCCGACGGCCGACCGGAGAGCCGTGCCCATGAAGAAGCAACCCGTGCCCTGCGAGCAGCGCCCGGCGCGCCACCGTGTCGATCTCGACCGGGCCGAGGCACTGCGGCTGCTGGGCAGCGTGTCCCTCGGCAGAATCGTTTTTACGCAGGACGCGCTGCCCACCGTCCGCCCGGTCAACCATGTGCTGGACGGCGGCGACATCGTCATCCGCACCCACGAGGGCGCCGCGCTCACCTCGCAGGCGCTGCGGGACGGCGGGGGCGGGGTGGTCGTCGCCTACGAGGCCGACGCCATCGACCCGGCGACCCACCTCGGCTGGAGCGTGGTGGTCACCGGGTACGCCCATCTGATCACCGACCCGGCGGAACTCGCCCGCATCCGGGCGCTCCTCGTGCCGTGGGCGCCGCAGCACGGGATGGACTACGCGGTGCGGATCCGGCCGGGTCTGGTCACCGGGGTCCTCCTGGACGACCCGGACCTGGAGGACTGAGCGGCGGGCCGGGCCCGACGGGCCCGGCCCCTCAGGCCGTGATCCGCCGTCCTGTCACCGCGTCCGGGTCGAGCCGTACCCACACGTCCCGCGTGCCGCCCGCCCACGGCCCGGAGTACGCGCGCTCGGCCAGCGCGTCCCGCTCCCCGGGGTCGGTCACGATCCGGGCGTCGCCCCGGACCAGCACGCTCCAGCCCCGGCTGAACGCGTCGTCGATCCGGTCCACCTCGAAGGCCACCCGCTCGCCGTCGGCGAGGGAGGGCGTCGCCCCGGCCGCGGTCCGGAAGACGATCGCGTTGTCCACCACGGTGTAGTTCACGGGCACGACCACGGGGCCGTCCTCCGGGACGACCGCGAGACGGCCCACCCCGTGGTCGCCGAGCAGCGCCCGGCACTCCTCGGTGCCGATCGGCTCGAACCGGGCGCCGCGCGCCGCCTGTCCCGGGCCCGGCGGCTGGTCGACGGTGCCGCCGGTCAGGTCTGGCACCGTCGTCTCCAGCGCGTCGGCCAGCCTGAGCAGCACCTCGGCACCCGGCGCGGCCTCGGGATGGCCCTCCAGATAGCGGAGATAGCCGGGCACCATCCCCGCGCGCTCCGCCGCCTCCTCCCGCGTCAGCCCGAGCTGCGCGCGCCGGGCCGCGAGGCGGCGGCCCAGATCGCCCTGCGGCTTTTCGGGCACGGCCGCCGTGTCCGGGGGTGTGCTCGTCCGTCCGGTCGGCTCGGTCACGTCCGTCACCTCTGCTCTCGCCTGGTCGTGTGTGCGGTGGCCGCTTCGGGGCCGCTCGGTCCCGGCTCAGGCCGCGGAGTCCGTGGGGACCACCTCGTACCGCTCCGCGCCGAGTACCACCTTCAGCGCGGCCGTCTCGGCGGCGTGCGCGAAGACGTCGTACGCCTCCGCCATGTCGTCCAGCGGGAAGGTGTGGGTGACCAGCTCACCGGTGGGCAGACCGCCGGCCGCCGTCATCCGCAGCAGGGTCGGGGTGGAGTAGGTGTCCACCAGGCCGGTCGTGAGCGTCACGTCCCTGCTCCACAGGTCCTCCAGGTGCAGGGTGGCGGGGGCGCCGTGGACGCCGATGTTGGCGACATGGCCGCCGGGCCGTACCAGCCGGGTGCACAGCTCGAAGGTCTCCGGCACGCCGACCGCCTCCATGACCACGTCCGTGCCGAGGCCGCCGGTGAGGTCGTCCACGAGCTGGGCGGGGTCCTCGTCGGCCAGCACGACCGCGTCGGCGCCGAGCCGCCGGGCCGCGTCCAGGCGGGACTGGGCCAGGTCGACGACGATGATCCGCTCGGGGCTGAACAGCCGCGCGGTGACGACCGCCGCGAGCCCGATGGGACCGGCGCCGACGATCACCACGGTGTCACCGGGCCGGACCTGCCCGTTGAGCACGCCGACCTCGTAGGAGGTGGGGAAGATGTCCGCGAGCAGCACGGCGTCCTCGCCCCGCACGGTGGCGGGCAGCGGATGCACGGAGAGGTCGGCGTACGGGACGCGGACGTACTCGGCCTGGGTGCCGTCGATCAGATGGCCCAGGACCCAGCCGCCCCCGCCCTGGCACTGGCCGTACCGGCTCTCGCGGCAGAAGCGGCAGCGCCCGCAGGAGGAGATGCAGGACATCAGCACACGGTCGCCGGGCCGTACGGTGCGCACGTCGCCGCCGATGTCGACGACCTCCCCGACCGCCTCGTGCCCGAGGACCGTGCCGGGGCGCACCTCGGGCACGTCACCCTTGAGAATGTGCAGGTCGGTGCCGCAGATGGTGACCACGCCGACCTTCACGATCGCGTCGGTCGGCTCCTTGATCGCGGGGTCCGGCACGTCCTGCCAGGACGCCTGGCCCGGCCCCTCGAAGACATAGCCCTTCATGCCACTCGCTCCTCACCGTCGTCGCCCGGTGCGCGGTGCCGGGAAACGGCCCCGCCCTTCCACCTTCGCGCGAGACGGGCCGACGCGCTTGGGCCGTCCGGCCCACGCGGGTGGCTGTACGGGGTCCGGCCTGCGCGTACGGCATTCCGGGCGGGCGGCCACGCGGCGGCTCGCGCCCGCCCGGTTCCGCGGTTTCCCGGACGTGGTCCCGCGGTTCCCCGGACGGACGGCGAGCAGGGGCCGAACAGCCCTTCCGCCCGGGCCGGTGCATCCGGTTCGCTCGTCGTATGCCCGAGAACCACACGAAGCCCGAGGAACACCGGCCCGGCCGAGCGGGAGCGGAGGACCGTCCCGCCACCGTCGTGGCCCTGCGCGGCGAGATAGACCTGCTGACCGCGCCCGAGCTGACGGCCCGGCTCGACACCCTCACCGCACGTGAGCACCCCGACCTGGTGCTGGACCTGCGGCCCGTGGAGTTCATCGACTGCACCGGGCTCGGTGTGCTGTGCCGGACCCGCAACCGCACCCGGGACCGGCAGGGCAGGCTGCGGCTGGTCGCGGACAGCGAGGAGTTCCTGCGGCTGCTGCGCACCACCGGGCTCGGCGGCGCCTTCGAGGTACAGCCGGGACTGCCCGCGCCCGCCGTGGAGGCGCTGGTCCCGGCGGGCGCCCCGGGCGAGGGGGCCGTGCGATGAACGCCGGACGACGGCTGCGGCACTGGCTGTGCCGGTGGCGCGGACGGGGTTACCGGCTGCTGCGGCGGGCGGACCTGGACTGAGAACTGCCGCCGAAGGGGGGGCCGGGATCATCCCGGCCCCCCCTTCGCCTGCCGCTCAGCTGTCCCAGCTCCACTCCGCGATCTCCGGCAGATCGGTGCCGTGGACGCGGATCCAGTCGTGGTGCCGGGTGCGTGCGTCGGCCATCCTCTGGCGCACGTCGGCCGCGCGCACGGCGAGGCCCGGCACCCGGTCGATGACGTCCATGACGAGCCGGTAGCGGTCCAGGTCGTTGCGGACGACCATGTCGAACGGCGTGGTCGTGGTCCCGGACTCCTTGTAGCCGCGCACATGGAGATTGGCGTGCCCGGCCCTGCGGTAGGCGAGCCGGTGCACCAGCCAGGGGTACCCGTGGTAGGCGAAGATCACCGGCTTGTCGGTGGTGAAGAGCCCGTCGTAGGTGAAGTCGCTCATCCCGTGCGGGTGTTCCTCGTGCGGCAGCAGCCGGGTCATGTCGACCACGTTCACCACCCGCACCGCCAGCTCCGGAAGGTGGCGGCGCAGCAACTGGGCGGCGGCCAGCACCTCCTGGGTCGGCACATCGCCCGCGCAGGCGAGGACCACGTCCGGTTCGCCACCGTTCTCGGTCCCGGCCCACTCCCAGATCCCGGCCCCGCGCGCACAGTGCACCCGGGCCTCCTCCAGGGAGAGCCAGTCGAAACAGGGCTGCTTGCCCGCGACGACCACGTTCACATAGTCACGGCTGCGCAGCACGTGATCGGCCACGCACAGCAGGGTGTTGGCGTCCGGCGGCAGATAGACGCGGACCACCTCGGGGCTCTTGTTGAGCACATGGTCCACGAAGCCGGGGTCCTGGTGGGAGAAGCCGTTGTGGTCCTGGCGCCA
Organism: Streptomyces sp. LaPpAH-108; assembly: GCF_000373625.1. GTDB lineage: Bacteria > Actinomycetota > Actinomycetes > Streptomycetales > Streptomycetaceae > Streptomyces. The sequence goes on along the minus strand of NZ_KB891999.1, from coordinate 303,014 downwards.
CACATGCGAGGTCAGCAGGTAGTTGAGGGAGGGGATCGGCGCCCGCCAGGGCAACTCCCGGGAGATCCTGAGCCACTTGATGTGCTGGTTCACCATCGAGTCCACGATGTGCACGAACGCCTCGTAGCAGGAGAACAGCCCGTGCCGCCCGGTGAGCAGATATCCCTCCAGCCAGCCCTGGCAGAGGTGTTCGGACAGCACCTCCAGGACCCTGCCGTGCCGGTCCAGGTGCTCGTCCACGGGCAGCACCTCGGCCTGCCACGCCTTGCCGCTCGCGTCGAACACCGCCTGGAGCCGGTTGGAGGCGGTCTCGTCCGGTCCGACCAGCCGGAAGTCCCGCCGGGTGCGCGTGTCCTGCATGACCCGCTCCAGCAAGTCGCCCAAGACACGGGTGGGTTCGTGCAGCGTCGTCCCCGGTTTGTCCACCGGGACACCGAACAAGTCCAGTGCCGGGAGCGGGAGTTCACGGGTGAGCAGGCCGCCGTTGGCGTGCGGGTTCGCCCCGAGCCGCCGGGTGCCCTCCGGGACGCAGGCGAGCACGTCCGCGACCGGGCGTCCGTCCGCGTCGAACAGCTCCTCGGGCCGGTACGAGCGCAGCCAGCGCTCCAACTGCGCCAGATGCTCCGGGTTTTCGCGTACCCCGGCCAGCGGCACCTGATGCGCGCGCCAGGTCCCCTCCACCGGCAGCCCGTCGACCTCGGCCGGGCCGGTCCAGCCCTTCGGGGTGCGCAGCACGATCATCGGCCAGTGCACGCGCCCGGTGACGCCCTCCTCGCGCGCGCTGTCCTGCATCAGCTTGATCCGGTCAAGGGCCTCGTCGAAGGCCGCCGCCATCGCGCGGTGCACCTCGGCCGGGTCGTCGCCCGAGACGTACAGCGGCTCGTGGCCGTATCCCCGCAGCAGCGCGTCGAGTTCGGCCTGCGGGAGGCGGGAGAGGACCGTCGGGTTGGCGATCTTGTAGCCGTTGAGGTGAAGGATCGGCAGGACCGCGCCGTCGTGCACCGGGTCGAGGAACTTGTCGGAGTGCCAGGACGCGGCCAGCGGCCCGGTCTCCGCCTCGCCGTCCCCGATCACACACGCGACCAGCAGCTCCGGGTTGTCGAACGCGGCACCGTAGGCGTGCGCGAGCGAATAGCCCAGCTCACCGCCCTCGTGGATCGAGCCCGGCGTCTCCGGGGCCACATGACTGGGCACCCCGCCGGGGAAGGAGAACTGCCGGAACAGCCGCTCCATGCCCTCCCCGTCCCGGCTCACGTCCGGGTAGACCTCCGCGTAGCTGCCCTCCAGCCAGGAGTTGGCGAGGACCGCCGGGCCGCCGTGTCCCGGCCCCCACACGCACAGCGCGTCGAGCCCGCGCTGCCGGATCACCCGGTTGAGGTGCGTGTACACCAGGTTCAGCCCTGGCGTGGTGCCCCAGTGCCCGAGCAGCCGGGGCTTGATGTGCTCCGGGCGCAGCGGCTCGTCCAGCAGCGGGTTGGCCATCAGATAGATCTGGCCCGCCGAGAGGTAGTTGGCGGCCCGCCAGTGGGCCAGGAGCGTGTCCAACTCCTCGTCGGTGAGCGGGTGTTCAGCGATGTCGGTCATGGAAGCTCCGTGGGATCGACGGTCGTGGGTCCGGGCATGGGCGTCGCTCGTCGCTCCTCAGTCCGGCTCCGGTACGACGGCCACCGCACAGTCCGCCCGGTGCAGCACCCCGTGCGCGACCCGGCCGAGCTGGAGGCCGAAACGGCCGTGCCGGCGCCGGGCGCCCACGACGAGCAGGACCGCGCCCTGCGAGGCGTCGAGCAGCGCGTCCCGGGTGGGGCCCTCCAGGACGTGCCGTACCGGTACGACACCGGCGGGCAGGTCCCGCAGCGCCTCCTCCACCGTGTCCCGCGCGGCCCGCTCCGGATCGCCGTCGTGCGGGACATGGCCGGGCAGCGGGCCCGAGGGGCGCCGCCAGGCGCGCACCGCCTCCAGGGGTAGCCCGCGCAGCGCGGCCTCCTCGGCCGCGAACCGCACGGCGGCCGTGCCCGCCGGTTTCTCGCCGACGGCCAGCACGATCCGCCCGGTCCCGGCCCGCTCCGGGTCGTCGTGGCCGCCGCGCAGCACGATCACCGGGCAGTGCGCGTGCCCGGCGACCGTCAGGCTCACCGACCCGAGCAGCGCCTCGGTGAGCCCGCTGCGCCCCCGGCAGCCGAGCACCACGGCACGGGCCGTACGGCTCTCGCGCACCAGACCGTACTCCGGCTCGTCGGGCAGCACGTCGGTGGTGACCGGCACCCCCGGCCGACGGCGCCGCGCCCGCTCCTCGGCGGTGCCGACCACGTCCCGCGCCATCACCTCGTCCACCGGCCGGTGGAGTTCCTGGGCGATCAGCGCGCCCTCGTACCGCTCCCACAGCGACGCGTACACCAGGCGGAGCGGTGCCCCGCGCAGAGCGGCCTCGTCGGCTCCCCAGTCCACGGCGCGCAGGCTCTGCTCCGAGCCGTCCACGCCGACGACGATCGGCTGGTCCATGGTGTTCGCCCTCTCCCTCCGCTCACGGCCGCTCACGGCCCCGGCCCTCGCCGTCCTCCGGCCGGGCGTCCCTCGTCACCATCCGGTCAGCTGTGCGGCACGACGGCAACCGGAGCGGCGACGTGGTGCAGCACCGCGTGCGTCACATGCCCGAGGTGCGTGCCCAGCCGTCCGGTGCGCAGCCGCTTGCCGACCACCACCAGCGCGGCCTCCCGCGCCGCCTCGACCAGCACCCGCGCGGCGCTGCCCGGGCGGCTCTCCTCCACCACCTCGACGCCGGGGAACGACTGCCGCCAGGGCTGGAGCACCTTGGTCAGGCCCGCCGACTCCAGCTCCCCGACGGAACCGGGGCCGTCGCCGGGTCCGGCCAGGTCGTAGGCGTAGGCGGACAGCTCGTAGGCGTACGCGGGCGGCGGTCGCCAGGCGTGCACCACCCGCAGCGGGACGCCGTAGCGGACGGCCGCCTCGAAGGCGAACCCCAGCAGCGTCTCGTCCGGCTCGCCGGTGTCCAGCCCGAGCACGACGGGCGCGGTGGGCGTCTCGCCCGCCGCCGGTCCGGGGCCGTGCCGGCCCACGGTCGGCTCGTCCGCCCGGACGACCACCACGGGGCGGTCGGTACGGGCCAGGACGGCCAGGCCGACCGACCCGGCGACGAAGCCGCCGATCCCGCCCAGCCCCCGCGAGCCGAGCACCAGCGGCTCGGCGGAGGCGGCGGCCTCGCACAGGATCTCCACCGGGTTCCCGGTGTACTGCTCGACGACCACCTCGATGCCCGGGTGGCGCAGCCGCAGGCGCTCCGCGCTCTCGCGGGGCACCCGTTCGCTCCAGTGCTGCCGGGTCTCGGTGCCGAGCAGCGGTGCCTGGGCCATCGGTTCGGGCACCGGCTCCCAGACGTGCACGACCCGCAGCGGCAGGGCGCGCAGCCTGGCCTCGCGGGCCGCCCAGTCGGCGGCCCGCCTGCTCTCGGGCGAGCCGTCGAAGCCCACGGTGACGGTTCGGGACATGGTCTCCACCTCCGCCCCCAGCCTCGCGGCGCCCCCGCCCGCCGGATCAGGGGCCGCAGGTCCCTGCCCGGGACCGACCGGCCCTAGGCGGCTTCCCTGGCCCGGCGCACGCTGGAGACACGGCGCACGCTGGAACAGGAAGGCGATGTACGCGACCGTCCCCGTGGACCCGGCGTCCGCATCCGTCCCCGTGAACCTACGGAGTCACCATGTACGCAACCCCGCGCAGCGTCGGCGACGTCATGACCCGCACCGTGGCGGTCGTCGGCCCGGAGACGTCCTTCAAGGAGATCGCGCGGACGCTGCGGGACCGCCAGGTCGGCAGCCTGCCCGTGCTCGTCGGCGGCAAGGTGGCCGGCGTCGTCTCCGAGTCCGATCTGCTGCCCAAGGAGGAACTGCGCGACGCGCCCGGCGAGGCGTACACCGGGCGCCGCCGCCCGGCCGACCTGGCGAAGGCCGAGGGCGCCACGGCGGCCGAGCTGATGTCCGCGCCCGCCGTCACCGTCCACTCCGGGGCCACGCTCGCGGAGGCGGCCCGGCGCATGGCACGGTCCGGGGTGCGGATGCTGCCCGTGGTGGACGACAAGGGCGCCCTGGAGGGCGTCGTCAGCCGCGCCGACCTGCTCAAGGTCTTCCTGCGCGGCGACCAGGACATCGAGCACGAGGTACGGCACGACATCGTCTCCTGGATCTTCCCGCCGCCCGACTCCGTGATCCACGTGGAGGTGCACGACGGCGTGGTCACCCTCACCGGCTCGCTGCGCGACACGGCCCTGGTCCCGGTGGCCGCCCGGCTGGTGCGCGCGGTCGAGGGGGTGGTGGACGTCGAGTTCGACCTGGCCCCCGCGCCCGGCCGCACCGACGGCGCGCGGACCTGAACCCGTGGGGGACGCGCGGACCCGATTCCTCAGGTGAGCGGACCCGATTCCCCAGGTGAGGGGCGAGGTGGGACCGTTCGGCCCTAGTCTGTACGAGACCGGCGGGTCATGATCCGGCTGGTGGGCCGGTCCTGTCCGTCCGGCCCCGGGAAACGAGAGGTCGTCATGCCCGAGACACGCGTCTTCACCGAGCAGCACCCGATCCGGGTGTTCCTGCTGGACGACCACGAGGTCGTCCGCCGGGGCGTGGCCGATCTGCTCGACTCCGAACCGGACATCTCCGTCGTCGGCGAGGCCGACTCCGCGCAGCAGGCCCTCGCCCGCGGCCCGGCCCTGCGCCCGCACGTCGCCGTGCTCGACGTCCGCCTCCCGGACGGCGACGGCATCACCGTCTGCCGCGAACTGCGCGACCGCATGCCCGAGTTGGCCTGCCTCATGCTGACCTCGTTCGACGACGAGGACGCGCTGCTCGACGCGATCATGGCAGGCGCCGCCGGGTACGTCCTCAAGCAGATCAAGGGCTCCGACCTGATCTCGGCGGTCCGCACCGTCGCCTCGGGCCAGTCCATGCTGGACCCCGCCACCACCGCCCGGCTGATGCGCTCGCTGCGCTCCGACCCCGCCGAGACCGCGCCCGCGCTGCCGCCGGAGCTGGAGGCGCTGTCGCCGAGGGAGCGGGACATCCTCGCGCTGATCGGGGACGGTCTGACCAACCGGGAGATCGGGCAGCGGCTGTATCTGTCGGAGAAGACGGTCAAGAACCACATCTCCCGGCTGCTCGCCAAGCTCGGCGTCCAGCGCCGGGTCCAGGCGGCCGTGATCGCCTCGCAGCTGGAGCAGGGCACGGAGGAGCGCCCGGCGCACTGAACCGCGGTGCGGGCCGGGGCGGTTCGGCGTGACACGACGTGACGTGACGCGGCGTGGCTCGGTGTGACGGCGTGACTCGGCGTGTTCAGCCCGGTGCGGCCGTGAGCCGGCAGTCCACGTCCACCACGCCCTCCACACCCCGCGTCATCCGGGCCGCCAGCTCGATCCGCTCCGCGTCCCGCACGCACCCGGTGAGCGTCGCGACCCCGTCGGCGACCACGACGTGCACCGGTTCGACCGGCGCGGGGAAGAGCACGTCGACCACGGACCGCCGTATCTCGTCGGCCAGTTCGCCGTCCGAGCGCAGGAACATCTTCAGCAGGTCGCCCCGGCTGACGACGCCCACGAGCGCGCCCTGGGCGTCGATGACGGGCAGCCGCTTGACGCCCTTGACGGCCATGATCCGGGCCGCCTCCGGAAGGGTCGCGTCCGCGTGCACGGTGACGGCGGGGGTGCTCATCAGCTCCCCGGCGGTCACCGCCCCGGCCTTCGCCAGGTCGGCCATCCGGCGCAGCTGGGTCAGCCGGTCGGGTTCGCCCTCGCGGAACTCCTCCTTGGGCAGCAGATCGGCCTCCGAGACCACCCCGACCACCCGGCCGTCGCCCTCCAGGACGGGCAGCGCGCCGACCCGCCACTGCTCCATCCGCTCGACCATGTCCCGGAACAGCGTGCCGGTGCCCACCGCGACCACGGCCCGCGTCATCACGTCGCCCACCCGGTACGGCCCGTCTCCCGGCACCGGCTCCACCGGACGCGGCCCGGGCGCCGCCGCCGAGGTCACAGCAGGTCCCCGCTGCCGTACGGGGCGTACAGGTCGAGCAGTCTGACCCGGGAGGCGTGCAACCGGTGGGCCACCACTCGGCCGACCCAGGTGGCCACCGCGCGGCCGAACTCGGGGTCCGCCGCGCACAGCGCCCGTACCGGGGCCGCGTCGAACTCCCAGGCGCGTACGGGGCTCATCGCCTCGCCGCCCAGATGCCAGACGCCCGGTCCGAAGTACCAGGACCAGCCGACCAGTTCACCGTGGCCGAGCGATTCGACGACGGCGGGACGGCGGCCGGGCACCCGCAGATCCAGGGTGACCGTGCCGGTGCGCACGATCCAGAAGCGGTCGGCGCGTCCGCCCTCCTCGAAGAGCCGGGCACCGGCCGGGAAGGAGACCTCGCGGGCGAACCGCATCAGCCGCTCGCGGTACACGGGTTCGAGCGCCGTGGTCATGGTGGTCGTGGTCATCGCACCGGCTCCCTTCGGGACTGCTCTCCCTCCAGGTTCGCGCGGTCACCCCGAGCCCGCCACGGGCCACTCGGACCCGGCCGGGGCCGTTCGGTCCCGTCCGAATCCGGTGGCCCGGGGTCTCCCGTCTCAGAACACCAGGCCCAGATGCGCCAGCGCCTGCTTCAGCAGCACCCCGTGCCCGCCCGGCATCTCGCTCTGCAGGGCGGCCGACGCGGCCTCCTGCGGCGAGAACCACACCAGGTCCAGCGCGTCCTGGCGCGGCCGGCAGTCGCCCGAGACCGGCACCACGTAGGCCAGCGACACCGCGTGCTGACGCGGGTCGTGGTACGGCGTGACCCCGGCCGTCGGGAAGTACTCCGCGACCGTGAACGGTTGCATGGAGGCGGGCACCCGGGGGAGCGCGACCGGGCCGAGGTCCTTCTCCAGATGGCGCAGCAGCGCGTCGCGCACCCGCTCGTGGTGCAGCACCCGTCCGGAGACCAGGGTCCGGTTGACCGTGCCGTCCGGTCCGATTCTCAACAGCAGCCCGATACTGGTGACTTCGCCGCTGTCGTCCACGCGCACCGGCACGGCCTCGACATACAGGATCGGCATCCGGGCCCTGGCCATTTCCAGTTCGTCCGTGGTCAGCCAGCCGGGCGTGGTCTCGGTCATGTCAGACATTGCTTGATCATACTTTCCGGGTGGGGCGCCCGCCGGGATCGCGGGCGGGCTCGGGCAGTTCGTACAGGCGGCGGGCATTGTCGCGGCCCGTCCAGGTCGCGATGCGCAGCGCGTCCGGCAGGCTCAACTCGTCTGAGTCGAGCCGGGATTGGAGCAGATCGGCCAGCCCGCGCCGGAAACACAGCGCGCCGAGGTGGTGGAATTCGGCCACCCCGTAGGCGTCGGAGCTGTACAGCAGTTTGCGGAACGGGGTGATCTCCAGCGCCTCCTCCAGGATCGTGCGGGAGCGGGCCGGACCCGCGTAGTGCAGCGCGAGACCGACATCCAGGTACACCCCCTCGAACACCGCGGCCAGATAGGCGGCTTGGCGGTGATACGGCCAGCAGTGCAGCAGCACCACCGGAATCGTGCCCGCTGTCAGCCGCAGCCAGTCGGTGAGCAGCGTGGGGTCGGCGCGGTGCAGCGTCACATCGGCGTCGCCGAACCCGGTGTGCAGCTGGAGCGGCAGCCCGAGATCGACGGCGGTCCACAGCAACTGCCGCATCAGCACAGGGTCGTTCAGCCGGCCGCCGCGCGCGAACCACGCCCCAGCGGCACGTGTCACCTCCGCGTCGAAAGGGCGGGCCGGGTCCAGCGCGAAGCCGGTGCGGTAGGCCGCCACCGACTTCACCGCCACCACACCCGGCCGCCGTACCGCCTCCTCGGCCGCCGCACGGAACGCTTCCGCATACCCGTCCGGCTCCACACCCCGCACGGCCACCTCCTCCGCGACCCGTTCGAGCCGTACGACCTCGTAGGCCAAAGCCCCTGCCGCTGCGGCCAGTTCGGCCGGTGACGTCCCCGGCTCTGGCGCGAACCCGGTGTCCACGCAGAACGCCTCGGCCCCGGCGGCGGTCAGGAAGCGCCGGTTGACCTCGGCCGCGCCCAACTCCGCGCGCCGGGCCAGGTAGTTCTCGGGGGAGGCGTGCCGGGGCAGATCGAGGAGGGGCGCGCAGTGGCGGCGTACGGCGAGGCCGACCGGGCTGTCGAACGGCGAGATCCCGGGCCATGCCTCGCCCTCGGTGATCAGCGACTCGAACGCGGCCCGGGTGAGGTCGCGGGTGCTCGCGCCGTGGCAGTGGTGGTCCACCAACGGCAGCTCTTCCAGGGCCTGTTGGAGGGCCGGTCCGGGTGCGGTCATCCGTCAGTACCTCCACCGGTGCGCGGCGGCCACCTCGGCGTCGTCCAGGCCGTCCACCGCCGCGACCTCCCCGAGCCGTACGGCGGTCACCGCGTCCGCGAGGACCGGGCCGAGGGCCGACCGCAGCACCGGGTCGGCGCGGAACGCCTCGACGGCCTCGGTCAGCGACTCCGGCAGGCGCCGTACCCCGAGCGCGGCTGCCTCCTCCGCGTCGTAGCGGACCGGGTCGCCGGTGATCTCCTGCGGCAGGGGCAGCCCGGTGGCGAGGCCGTCGAGTCCGGCGGCGATGACGCAGCCGAGGGCGAGATACGGGTTGGCGGCCAGGTCGACGGGCTTGATCTCCAGGTTGGCGCCCTCGTCGGTGTGGCCCGCCGTGCCGGTGACGATCCGCAGCGCGGCCTCACGGGTCTCCCGGCCCCAGGCGGTGAACACCCCGGCCCACCGGGACGGCCGCAGGCGCAGGTAACTGGCCGGGCTGGGCGCGGTCACCGCCGTCAGCGCGGGCAGACGGGCCAGCACTCCGGCCACGAAGGACTCCGCCCCGGCCGTCATGCCGTACCGGCCCTCGCTCCCGGTGTGCAGGTTCACCCCGTCGCGGTGGCAGGAGAGATGGAGATGGCCGCCGTTGCCGACGCCGTCCGCCACCACGGCAGGGGAGAAGGACACGCGTAGACCGTGCCGCTGGGCGAGCGCCCGGATCGTCTGGCGCACCAGCACGCTCCGGTCGGCCGCCGCCACCGGGTCCAGTGCCCCCACCGACAGCTCGAACTGCCCGGACGCGTACTCGGGATGCAGCTGTTCGGCATCCACCCCCTGCGCGGCGAGCGCCGCCAGCAACTCGGCGCCCAGATCGCTCAGTTCGACCTGCCGGATCGCGCCGTACGCCGGTCCGGACACCGCCGGTACGAACTCCCCGGCGGGCGCCGAGTCCAGGCCCACCGCCCACTCGATCTCCACGGCGGCCCGGAAGTCCAGGCCGTACCGCTCGGCGGCCTCCGCGACGATCCGGCGCAGGAAGGTCCGCGAGCACGCGGGATGCGCCGCGCCCTCCTGGGTGATCCGGTCCACCGGCGCCCACGCCCAGCCGGGCTGCCCGGCCAGCACCACCAGCTCGTCCAGATCGGGGAAGAGCCGCAGGTCGCCGTCGGGGGAGCCGAGCACGTCGGTGGTGACGATCGAGTCGTCGGACAGGAACGTGTCGAAGACCGGCGACATCCCGACACCCCGGGTCACCGCCGCCGTCAGCCGCGCCACCGGGACCGCCTTGACCCGCCCGACGCCCGCCGTGTCCACGTACGCGAGCACGATCCCGTGCACGCCCCGCGCGGTCAGCTCGGCGGCCAGGGCGGCGGCCCGCCGTGTCTCGCCGGGACGGCCGCCGGGCACGGGGTCGGCAAGGGTGGCCATGGGTACTCCTCGACGGTCGGGCTCCCGCGTGGTCGCGCTCAGGGTTTCACGGCCACCGCGCCGAACTGCGGTACGACGGCGGTCGCGTCGGACCCGGCACCCCACTGCGAGCAGGGCACGAGCCCCGGCCCGACCAGCTCGAGACCGTCCAGGAACCCGGCGATACCGGCCCGGTCGCGCGCGGTGATGGGCGGGGTGGCGTTGGCGTTCCAGAACTCCATCGCGGCCACGTTGCCCTTGCCGCCCACGTCACCGTCGTAGGTCGGGTGGGTCAGCACCAGGAAGCTGCCGGAGGGCACGGCCGCCATGATCCGGCGCACGACGTCCCGGGCCGCGTCGTCGTCCAGGACGAAGTTCAGGATGCCGAGCATCATCACCGCGACGGGCTGCGCGAAGTCGAGCGTGTCGGCGGCCCGCTCGATGATGGTCTCCGGGTCGCGCACATCCGCGTCGATGTAGTCCGTCACGCCCTCGGGGGAGCTGGTGAGCAGCGAGCGGGCGTGCGCCAGGACGATCGGGTCGTTGTCGACGTAGACGATCCGCGACTCGGGCGCGACCGACTGCGCGATCTCGTGGGTGTTGTCCACCGTGGGCAGCCCGGTGCCCACGTCCAGGAACTGGCGTATCCCGCGCTCGGCGGCGAGATACCGCACCGCCCGCCCCAGGAAGTCCCGGTCCGCGCGGGCCACGTCCCGGATCACCGGGAACATCCCGGCGACGTGCTCGCCGACCGCCTGGTCCACCTCGTAGTGGTCCTTGCCGCCGATCCAGTAGTTCCACACCCGCGCGTTGTGCGCGACGGAGGTGTCCAGCCGGGCCGCCGTCGTCCTCGCGTCGTGTCCGCCCACCGTTCCGCCCCTTTCCACGTGCGCTTCCCCGAGCGGCCGGTGCCGCTTCGTGATCACGCTGCCTGGCGTCATTGTGCGGGGTCGGGGGGCGCGGTGTCCTGGGAATGGGGGGACGGTACGTCGGCGGGGGACAGGTGCGGGGCCGGGGCCTGGAACCGGGCCTTCGGCGGCATGAAGGACACTGGGAGGGTTCGCGCCCCGACCCGGAAGAAGGACATGACCGCCACGCCCGCGTCCCTGACCACCGACCCCGTCCCGCCCACGGGCCCGGCCGACATACGTCTGATCGTCACCGACATGGACGGCACCCTGCTGGACGACGACAAGGCGATGCCCGGGGGCATGTGGGACCTCCTCGCCGAACTGCGCCGCCGGGGCGTGCTGTTCAGCCCCGCGAGCGGACGGCAGTACGCCACGCTGGCCAAGGAGTTCGCGGAGGTCTCCGAGGGGATGGTGTTCATCGCGGAGAACGGCACCTATGTGGTCCGCGACGGGGTGGAGCTCAGCTCCGACCCGCTGGCGGGGGCCGTGGCGGCGGAGCTGGCCCGCAGGGCACGGCGGCTGGTCGCGCGGGGCGTGGACAGCGGGGCCGTCGTCTGCGGCAAGCGCGCCGCGTACGTCGAGCGCACCGACGAGCCGTTCCTCGCCGAGGTCCGCAAGTACTACGTCGAGCACCGCGTCGTCCCCGACCTGACCGCCGTCGACGACGAGATCATCAAGGTCGCGTTCTTCGACTTCGGCTCGGCCGAGCACGGCACCGCCCCGGCGCTGGCGGACTTCGCGGACACCCACCAGGTCGTCGTCTCCGGCGAGCACTGGGTCGACGTCATGAACCGCACCGCCAACAAGGGCGCCGCCCTGCGCGGACTCCAGCGCGAGCTGGGCATCACGCCCGCGCAGACGATGGTCTTCGGCGACTACCTGAACGACCTGGAGATGATGGACGCCGCGGAGTGGTCCTTCGCCATGGCCAACGCCCACCCGGAGGTGGCGCGGCGGGCCCGGCACACGGCGCCGTCCAACAACGAGAACGGGGTGCCGCGGACGATCGCGCGGGTTCTGGGGGTGCCGCTGCGGGGCGAGCGGTGTGACGGGGACGCGTCCTGAGGCGACGGTCGCTCCCGCTGAGGTGAGGGGCGCCGCTCCTGACGTGCCGGGGCACCCCTCCTGACCCGCGGGTCACCCTTCCTGAGGTGACCCGGCCCCCGGCCCGCCCGCGGGCAGCACCTCGTCGAGGAAGCGGAGCACGTCGGCGAAGACCTCCGCCCGGTTGGTCTCGTTGAACACCTCGTGCTGCGCGCCCGGGTAGATCCGCTCGGTCAGCCGTCCGCCGCTCAGCCGCTCCACGCCGGGGCGGCTGTCGCGCAGCGGTACGAGGCGGTCGTCCTCGCCGTGCAGCCACAGCAGCGGCAGCGGACCGATGTCGCCGCCCTTGGTCACGGTCTCCAGCATCCCGGCGATCGCCTGGAGCGTGGGCCGCTTCATCGGCCCGTGCCAGACCAGCGGGTCGGCCGCGTACGCGGTGCCCACGGCGGGCTTGCGGGACAGCGTCGCCGGGTCGATCGGCGTGTCCGGGATCTCGTCGTACGCGAGCAGGCTCAGGGGCAGTTCCCACCGGTTGATCACCGGTCCGGACAGGACGAGTGCCGCGAGTCCGTCGCCGTACCGCTGCGCGTAGCGCGCCGCGATCATGCCGCCCATGGAGTGGCCGATCAGGACGAGCGGCAGCCCGGGATGCGCGGCGCGGGCGACTTCGGCGGCGCGGTGCACGTCGGTGACGACGTCCTCGTAGTCCTCGATGAGCACGCGCTCGCCGTCCGACTTCCCGTGGCCGACGAGGTCGGGGGCGTACACGGCCGCGCCGTGGCCCACGAGGACGTCCGCGAGTTCGTCGTACCGGCCCGTGTGCTCGCCGTACCCGTGCACGAGCAGGACGAGCAGCCGTGGTGCCGGATTCGGCCAGACGCGCAGGGAGAGGGCGCCTCGGGTGCCGGTGAGGGGCTGCTCCGTGGCGTGCGGTGTGGGGGGCATGTCTCCTCCTGCGGCATCGGTGAAGGTGGAAAGGATCCTTCCACGCTGTCGGTGCGCGGTCTATAGTCCAAAACTAGCAGTGTTAATTAAAGGTTTGTCGTCCCTCGGTCAGGAGTCCCCGTCGTGCGTCCCGTCCACTTCGCGGCCGCCCGCCGCACCCCCATCGGCAAGCTGCGCGGCGCCCTCTCGGGCATCCGTCCCGACGACCTCGCGGCGACGGTGATCCGGCGCCTGGTGGCCGACGTGCCCGCCCTCGACCCGGCCAGGATCGACGACGTGTACTGGGGCGCCGCCAACCAGGCCGGCGAGGACAACCGCAACGTCGCCCGTATGGCCGCCCTGCTCGCGGGCCTGCCCGACACCGTCCCCGGCGCCACCGTCAACCGCCTGTGCGCCTCCGGCCTCGAAGCCGTCACCGCCGCCGCCCGCACCATCGCCTCCGGCGAGGCCGACATCGTGATCGCGGGCGGCTCCGAGTCCATGAGCCGCGCCCCCTTCGTCCTGCCCCGCCCCGACGAGGCCCTGCCGCCCCGCATCGAGACCTACGACACCCGGCTCGGCTGGCGCCTGGTCAACCCCGCCATGAAGGAACTCCACGGTGTGCTCTCCATGGGCGAGACCGCCGAGGAGGTCGCCGAGCGGTACGGCATCTCCCGTGCGCGGCAGGACGAGTTCGCCCTGCGCAGCCACCAACTCGCGGCGGTGGCACGGAAGAACGGCCACTTCGACGACGAACTCCTTTCCGTGGAGCGGCCGGACGGTGTCGTGGTCGAGCGGGACGAGTGCGTGCGCGAGGACACCTCGCTGGAGAAGCTGAGCCGTCTGAAGCCGGTCTTCCGCCCCGGCGGCACGGTCACCGCGGGCAACGCCTCCCCGATGAACGACGGCGCGGCCGGACTGCTGCTGGTGAGCGAGGAGGCGCTGAACGACCTCGGCCTCGAATCCCTCGGCCGCTACGTCGCCGGAGCCTCGGCGGGCGTCCACCCCGACGTGATGGGCCTCGGCCCGGTCCCCGCCACCCGCAAGGCCCTCACCCGCGTCGGCTGGGACATCTCCGACGTGGCCACGGCCGAGTTCAACGAAGCCTTCGCCGCCCAGGCGCTGGCCTGCGTCGACCAACTCGGCATCGACCCGTCCCTGGTCAACCCGACCGGCGGCGCGATCGCCCTCGGCCACCCGCTGGGCTGCTCGGGGGCGCGCATCCTTACGACGCTGCTGCATCGGATGCGGCGGGAGGACTCGGGGCGGGGGCTGGCGACGATGTGTGTGGGGGTGGGGCAGGGGAGCGCGGTGCTGGTGGAGCGGGGGTAGGGGGCGCCGCCGGTAATTCGATGGCGCGCGTCGAGCCGTGTCCGCACGCTGTCACCGTGGCAGAACCCAAACACCAGATCCGCGCCCGCTACACCGACTCCACGGTCACCGTCTACCAGGCGTACCCGCCCGAACTCGGGCTGCCCGCAGCCCGGGAGGGCCGCTTCCCGCCCGCCTGGCAGCGCGACCGCATGACGTGGATCAAGCCGTGCTCATAGCTTTCCCCATGGCTGGAGACGACACCGACCAGCAGCCGGGCACCCGATCACGGCGAGCCCTCCGGGCCAGGCAGGCAGCCGGAAGGGAGCGGACGAAGAAGCACCGCGCCGGCCTGCGCTCGACCTACCGCACCCACGTCACCGAAGCCAGCGCCCACCATCTGGAGTTGAAGGTGGAGAACGCGCTGCTCGGCTGTGACCGGCTGCTCACCGACCCGACGACTGGGGGCGCGGGCGATGCGCCGTACGCTGATCCCCTTCACCGCCCGTGCCGAACTTACCTACCGGATCACCGTCGATTCGGAGGGCGACTCGACTCAATCTTGAGCCGAGTCGCCGTGGAGGGCCCTGACATGCGCATTTCGTCAATAGCCCAGACTTACTAGTCATGTGGACCTCAAATCCCCTTGCAGTACTAGTTAGTTGGCCGTGCCTCTGGGAAGATGGCAGACATCAAACGTCGCATTCGAGCAATTCCGGCGAATCCGGGGGTAATTGCCAATGCCGTTAGACCTCACTCCAGGACCTTCTGAGCCTCATCCCCCGGCGGGTGGTCCTCATGTCCCTTGGTGGGCTGTCGTCGCGCTGATCGCCATTGCGGTAGGCGCGTACGTGATCCTTGTCGTGATCGGCAACGAGGACAGCACAAGTACGGCGGGTGCACTCGGCGGTCTCCTCGCTGGCACACTCGCCGTCTTGGGCCTGGGCCGCCGACCTTGAGGATGTTCCTTGAGGAGGTGATTCGACGTCTCGCCGCGCAGATGCCCACGCACCCGGAGAACGATCGGTCGAGACAGTCTTCACTTCCTCAAGGGCGCGCCTGCGGCGCGCCGGGCCGCCCGGGTGCCCCGGCCAGGCATGCGGCGTGACCGCCGGTCCCGGCCGGACGCCGGACCCCCCACACCGCAGCCAGCCGGAGCAGTCGAAGCGCCGACTGGCCGTCGAAGGCTGGGGCGTGGGTGGCTGGGGGCCCATCGGGCACAACTCCGGGCAGGTCGAGTACCTGCCCGATCCGCCGGGCGGGCGTAAGGCCCCTGTTCACTCGCCCCATGGCAGCTCCCGCCCAAAGTCCCTCAACCCGACGACGTGCCCACCCACGCCGCCCACCAGCAGAAGCACCCCTCACCGCACACCACCAGCATCATCGGTGAGCGCCTCCAGGAGCTGGGCGAGCCGGTCGGCGGAGTCCAGCGCCGTACGCCAGCCCGCCATGTAGTCGACGCCTTGCACCCAGGCTGTCCGGGTGGCAGAACGAGTACGTGTCCGTGAGATCGATGCCGACGAGGGGCAGCGCCTGTTGCGGACCATCCGCAGAGGCACGGGGTCGGTGGTGACCTGGCGGCGCGCCTAGATGGTGCTGCTGTCCGCGCCGGGTATGCCCGTGCCGAAGATCGCCGAGGTGACGTTCGCGAGCGCGGATCAGGTCCGGGGCGTGATCCACAACTTCAACACCGACGGCTTCGACTCCCTGTATCCGAAGTACAAGGGTGGCCGGCCCAGAACCTTCACCCTGCCCGAGCGGCGCGAGATCAAGCAGATCGCGAAGTGCAAGCCGGCCGAGCACGACCTGCCATTTTTTCGACCTGGAGCCTGACCAAGCCGGCGGACTTCCTGGTCGTCGAGGGGGTGGTCGACGACATCAGCCACGAGGGCCTGCGCATCCTGCTCCACGAGGAGGGCGTCTCCTTTCAACGCCTGCATGCACGAGTTCGGGCGCCCTGGACCTGGCCAAGGACCAGCTCTACGGCCACATCAAACCGGTCAAGAAGCGCACCCAGTTCCTGGAATTCTGCCGCTACCTGCGCAGCCTCTACCCGCCCCAGGTCCGTATCGCGATCGTCTGCGACAACTTCTCCCCACACCTGACCACCAAGAAGTGCCAACGCGTCGGCACCTGGGCCGCGGCGAACAACGTCGAAATCGCCTACACCCCACCAACAGCTCCTGGCGCAACCGCCACGCCGACGACCAGCGCCTACGCACTGTCGTCGGCAGGGCTGACGCTGCCTGATCCGGCGCTAAACGCCGGTGGTGCCATCGATGCGTTCCCGGACCAGGTCGGCGTGGCCGTTGTGGCGGGCGTACTCCTCGATCATGTGGACGTAGATCCAGCGGAGGTTGACGTCCTGCTCCATGAAGCGGCCCGTATCGGTCAGAGCACGGTCGGCGCAGTGCTCGCGGGCGCGGGCGATCTCCGCGTGCCAGGTGGCGAGGGCGTCGCTCAGGGTGGCGCCCTCAGCCACGTCGAAACCGCCGTCGGGGCCGTCCGGGTCGGCCTGCGGGTCGTAGATGGGCGGCGCCTGTTCTCCGGCGAGCACGCGGCGGAACCAGTTCCGCTCCACCTCCGCCATGTGCTGGACCAGGCCGGTCAGAGTGAAGTCGGACGGCGGCACGGACGCCTCGGCGGCCTGCTTGTCGTCCAGCCCCTCGCACTTCATGGCCAGTGTGGTGCGATGAAAGTCGAGCCAGCTTTCCAGCGTCGTGCGCTCGTCGGCGTTCAGTGGCGGCATAGGGCGATCGATGGCGCTCATCGGTCGATTATCGCCAGCGGCCGAAGCCGTCGACAGGCGGGGCCTCCCTACAGGGCGAACGTTGCCTGATGCAGCACTGGGCAATGGATCGTCAACTCTCCTTGCTCCAGGGCAGATGCACAGTGATGTATCGCTGCGGATGGGGGGCCGACGATGGACAGGAGGCCGTTCTCGCGGTCGAGATCACCCGCGAAGGCTTCGAATGGGCGCTGAGGCGAGCGTGCCTGTCCCCTACGAGCGCGGACCGCACTCCGACCGGGCAGCCTGGAAGCGGCAGTTGAAGCGGGCCCCGGCTCGCGTCCAGTGGGATCCCGAGCGCGATGTGCGGCTGCGGCCCCTTGTCCGCCGCGCGTCGCGCTCGGCGACTTCTTCCGCCTGAACGTCCTTACCCGGTGCCCGACGGACTCCTGGATCACCTGCGTCCCTGAGCCCCGAAGGCGTTCGTCGCGCGGGCGCCCACCCGAACTTGGGGAGTCCGCAGGCCGGGCGGCCTGCGAGGCGCCGGATGCGTGCGCATAGCATCGGTCTCCGCATGAACATGATGACGCTCTGGCACATATCCGGCTGGGAGTTCGCCGCCCTGGCCCTCGCCGCCCTTCTGGTCGGCTTCTCCAAGACCGCGGTGAGCGGGGCCAACACGGTCAGCCTCGCCGTCTTCGCGGCCGTACTCCCCGCCCGCGCCTCCACCGGCGTCCTGCTGCCGCTGCTGATCGCGGGCGACATCCTCGCCGTCCTCACCTACCGTCGGCACGCCCACTGGCCCACGCTGTGGCGGCTGTTCCCGGCGGTCGGGGTCGGCGTCGTGGCGGGGACGCTCTTCCTGGTCCGCGCGGGGGACGGCATCGTCCGCACCTCGATCGGCGCGATCCTGCTGCTGATGACGGGCATCACGCTGTGGCGGCGACGGGCGGCGGCGCGGCCGGAACCGGAGGGTGCGGCGGACGGTGGGGTGGGGGCGGGGGCCCCGGCGGACGGCTGGGCGAGGGCCAACGGGCCGGTGGCCGACGGGGCGGCGGTGGCCACGCGCGCCGGGCGGACGACGGCGGGTGCCTACGGCGTGCTCGGCGGGTTCACCACCATGGTCGCCAACGCGGGCGGCCCGGTGATGTCGATGTATCTCCTCTCGGCGGGCTTCCGCAAACTCGGCTTCCTCGGCACCTCGGCGTTCTTCTTCCTGATCGTCAACGTGTCGAAGGTGCCGTTCAGTGCGGCGCTCGGGCTGATCGACGGCCACTCGCTGCTGCTTGACGCCGCGCTCCTGGTGTTCGTCGTGCCCGGCGCGTTCATCGGCAAATGGGCTGTGAACCGAATCAACCAGCAACTCTTCGATCGACTGGTCGTCGCGGCGACCGTCGTGGGCGCACTGGAACTCCTGCTCAGCTAGCCCACGCCGGGGCTCACAACCCCCGGTGCGCACCCCACAGTTCCGCCGCGCGGCCCGCCGCCCGCTCGATGAGTTCCGCCAACTCCGGCCGGTCCGGCACCGCGAACGACACATACGCCCCGCGCCCGCCGTCGACCGGCCGCCCGTACGCCTTCGCCGCCAGACTCCCGTCCGGCAGCAGCCGTACATTCAACGTGGTCAGCCGGAACTCCTGCCCCCGCCGGGTGTCGGTCCAGCACAGTTCCTCCGGCACCCGCACGTTGATCGCCAGGGCCGACACTTCGACAGCAGGGGCATCAGTCATTCCGGGATTGTTTCAGCTCGCGTCGGCTACAACGTCAGCCCCAGCAGCGCGGGCAGGGCCGCGAACGAGTCGACCACGTGGTCGGGGGTGCCGCTCGCCCGGTCGAGGGTGTCGGGCTGGAATTTGCCGGTCCGCACCAGTACTCCGGTGATCCCGAGCCGCTGCGCCCCCAGGACGTCCGACTCCACGTCGTCGCCGATCATCACCGCCTCGGTGGCGTCCGCGCCCAGCCGGTCGAGCGCTGCTCGGAAGAACGCGGCCGACGGCTTCCCGGTGACCTCGGCCTCGGTTCCGGCCGCCGCCTCCAGCCCGGCGATGTACGCCCCGGCGTCCAGCTGGAGCCCGGCGTCGGTGTGCCACGTGAGGTTGCGGTGCAGGGCGACGAGACGGGCGCCACGGCGAAGATGGCTGAAAGCTCGGTTCACAGCCGAATAGCTGAACTCGGGGCCCGCGCCCCCGACCAGTACGACATCGGGCGCGTCCTCGTCGTCGTCGCTGTCCACGTCGACCAGGGTGATCCCGGCCAGATCCTCCTCGATGTCCCCGCTGTTCAGCAGCGCGCACCGCGCACCCGCGAGATGGGCGGCGGTGGCGGAGGGCGCGGTGAGGATGTCGTCCGCGTCCACGGCGAAGCCCGCCTCCGAGAGCGCGGCGGCGACCGAGGCCCGCGTCCGGGAGGTGGTGTTGGTCACGAGGACCACCCCGAACCCGCCGTCCCGTACCGCCCGCAGCGCCTCCACCGCCCCGGGCAGCGCCCGCCAGGAGACGGTCAGCACCCCGTCGATGTCGACCAACACACCCCGCACGTCCGCAAGGGAAGCCATACCCGGACCATAACCGCCCCGGCCCGCCCCTCGCCTACGCTCGCTCCATGCCCCCGCACCTCCTGATCCTCGGCGGCACGACGGAGGCCCGAGAACTGGCCGCCGCGCTCACCGCCCACCCCGCCGTACGCGTCACCACCTCCCTCGCGGGCCGCGTGACCCGACCTGCCCCCCTGACGGGAGACACCCGCACCGGCGGCTTCGGCGGCCCAGCGGGCCTCTCCGACTGGCTCCGCGCACACCACGTGGACGCCCTGATCGACGCCACCCACCCCTTCGCCCGGAAGATCACCACGAACGCCCTCCAGGCCGCACGGGACACGGGCATCCCCTCGATCGTCCTCCGCCGCCCCGGCTGGCACCCGTCCCCCGACGACGACTGGCACCCGGTCCCCTCCCTGACCGCAGCCGCAGCCGCCCTCCCGGCCCTCGGCCCCCACGTCTTCCTCACCACCGGCCGCCTCGGCCTCTCCGCCTTCGCCGCCCTCCAGAACCTCCACTTCCTCATACGCTCGGTGGAACCCCCCGCCCCACCGCTCCCCCCACACACCGAACTCCTCCTGACCCGCGGCCCGTTCACCCTCCCCGACGAACTGACCCTCCTCCGCACCCGCCGAATCGACGTCCTGGTGACCAAGGACAGCGGAGGCGAAGCAACAGCCCCGAAACTGACCGCAGCCCGCCAACTCGGCCTGCCCGTAGTGGTCGTACAGCGCCCCCCACTCCCGGAGAACGCGATGACGGTCCCGGACGTGCAGGGCGCACTGGACTGGCTCAGCGCACTCGGCCTACGTAGTTCTCGGGTTCAACTCCCGAAACAGCTCAGGTAGAAGCCGGGGCATCGTGGAATGACTCCAACCGGCAGGACGTCGACAACGAGATCAGTGGCAACATCCATGGCCCGGCGGGCCAGTTCGTGCATCGACGTCCCCTTCGGGCCTGTAGGTGTGGGCGCGGCGTAGCGCTTGGTGTTCGGTGTGGGCGAGCAGGAGGGTCGGGATGGCGGCGGCGATCGTGATTGCCAGGACCCACCAGAACGTGGTGGCGTATCCGGCGGCCTGCCCGGCGGGCGTGGGACTGTCGCTGAGCTGGTGGGTGAGGACGACGGAGAGTACGGCGGTGCCGATCGCGCCGCCGACGCGCTGGAGGACGTTGAGCTGCGGGGTGGCGTCGGGGATCTTGTGCGGCGGCAGGGCCTGATAGGCGGCGGTCATCGCCGGGATGATCGACAGGCCGAATCCGACGCCTCGCATGATCATCACGATACAGAGCAGCCAGTAGGACGTGGTGGCGGTCAGGAACACGAAGGGGACGGTCGAGAGCGCCAGGACGGCGGCGCCTGTGAAAGCGGTGATCCCGGCGCCATGACGGTCGGTGAAGGGCGCGGCGATCAGCGCGCCTACCGCGGTCGGTGCGACCAGGAGCCCGGCGATGATCACGCCTTCGCCGCGGACCGTCTGGAGGTAGAGAGGCATGAGGATCATCCCGCCGTAGTTCGCGGCGCCGAGCGCGAACGTGGCGATCGACGCGGCGGTGAAGGCCCTGCTCGTGTACAGCCGGACATCGAGCAGCGGATGCTTCGCCCGCAGGGCGTGCGTGACGAAGCCGCCCAGCGACGCCAGTCCGACCAGGAGCGTGAGGGCGGCGGCGGTGCCGAGCCCGGCCCCGGCACCGAACTGCGCCAAGCCGTAGGTGATGCCGACGACCCCGAGTGAGGCGAGGGTCAGCCCGGTCACATCCAGTCGCCCCGCGTCGCTTCCCTTCTCTCGAGGCAGGAGCCACAGGGCGAGCAGGACACCGGCGATGCCGATGGGGACGTTGAGCCAGAAGATCGCCCGCCAGCCGATGCCTTGGATGAGCAGGCCACCGAGGGCGGGCCCGAGTGCCGGGGCGAGGATGATCGGGATCGCGAGGAAGGCCATGACCCGCCCCATCTGCGCCTTGGAGGACCGCGCGGTCCAGATGATCGTACCGACCGGCATGATCGCACCGCCGCCGATGCCCTGCAGCGCGCGGGAGGCGATCAGCATCCCCACGCTCGTCGAGCACGCGCACAGCACCGATCCGACGGTGAACACCACCAGTGCGGCGCAGTACAGCCGGGTGGCGCCGAACCGGCGGGCCGCCCAGCCGGTGAAGGGGATGACCGCCGCGAGCGCGAGGAGGTAGGCGGTCACCACCCACTGCACAGTGCCCAGACCGGCGTGCAAGCCGACCGAGAGGCTGTGCACGGCGACGTTGACGATCGTCGCGTCCAGGAAAGACAGCGACGCGCCGATCATCACGACCCCGACCGCCCGGCGCAGCGCAGGCGAAAACCGCTCCGTGGACTCAGCCCCGGTTGTCACATCGTTCATTGGCACGCACTCCTCAGGTCAGCCGTTGCCACGCTAGGCTGGCCGTTGTGCGCATGGAGGCCAACCAATACCCCGAACCGGCCAACCTGGGCGGCCCAGCGGTCTCACCGATCCTGAACATCGACCCGGACACCGCCCACGAGCACGAACGGCTGGACCTGCACGCGCACCCGGAGCCGATGCTCACGTGGAGCTCGACCGCGACGCTGATAGGGACCGTCGCCGGCCGTGACTGGCTGATTCCGCCTGGCTACGGACTCTGGGTGCCCGGCGGCATCGAACACTCCGGCGCCGTGCTGCACGCGGGCGAAATGGTGACCATCACCTTCGCCGCAGACCGCCGCCCGCTCGACTGGACAGAGCCCACGTGCTTCGCCGTCGGATCGCTGCTGGGCGAGATCATCACCCACCTGCACGATGCCGCTCCCGACGACCGCAGCCGTTCGGCCGCCGAGACACTCATGTTCGAGCTGTTGTCCCCGCTGCCCGCGCATGACATCCGCATCGCGATGCCCACCGATCCTCGAGCCCGCGCGGTTGCCGAACAACTCATCGCCCGCCCGGCCGATCAGCGCGACCTCGTCGGCTGGGCCGACCACGTCCACGCCAGCGTCCGCACCCTGTCCCGGCTGTTCCGTGCCGAGACAGGGCTCAACTTCGCCACCTGGCGCACGCACATCCGCATCCGCGCCGCCATTCCCCTGCTGGTCGACGGCACACCGGTGGGCGGCGCCGCCCGAGCGGTCGGCTACCGCAAACCCAGCGCCTTCATCGCAGCGTTCCGCCGGGTCACCGGCCAGACTCCCGGCACCTACCTGCCCCAACCGTCGAACGCACCGTCAACCGCCTCAAGGGCTTCCGCGCCGTCGCCACTCGCTACGAGAAACGCGCCTCCACCTACTTCGGCACCGTCCCACTCGCAGCCCTCGTCATCAGCTGGCGGTGGATTCGTGGGCGCAAGCCCGTGATCGCTCTGATCGATGAATGGACAGCCGACAGGACTGCTCGACAAGCCACGGAAGTCCACAACGTGATCAGCGGGGGCGTGCAGCACGGCCCGGTGATTCAGGCCGGCACTGTGGGTTCCCTCGGGTTCGGGACACCTGGCGTTCAGTGATAAAGGGAGTGCTCAGGAGGCGGGTGCCTTGCCCTCAGGGCACGGCGCTCGGAACTCGGTGTCCGGGGCATACCGCTTCCACTCCGCCTTGCTGATCGGATCACCGGCGCTCTGGCACAACTGGTCCGCGAGCGTGCGCGGGTCGGTGTTCCAGACGGCGAGGACGCGGCTTGCCGACGCGAGATAGTGGGTGCGGCCCTGTGGACTGTAGGAGAGGCTGCCGAGCCCGAGGTCCGCTTCGTTGTAGCCGAACGACGCACGCCAGACAGGCGTCGCGGGATCGGTCACGTCCCACAGCTCGATGTGGCCCAGGGTCTCGCCGGTGAAGCTCCTGAGTGTGCCCGTGCTGGCCACGGCGAGCGTGCGCCCGTCCGGGGTGAACGCGAGGGAGCCGCCGGTGCCGAGCGCACGGATCTCGCCGACCGGCTTCTCGGCAAGGTCGCCGTGCTCAACGCGCCACAGTCGTACGGCGTTTCCCGAGTCCGAGACGGCCAGCAGACGTCCGTCGCGGCGGAACGCGGGTACGGCGTCGAGAGAGCCGGGGGACAGCAGGCGCGGGGTCTTCGCGACCGGGTGTCGGGCATCGGAAATGTCCCACAGGAGCAGCCGGTCGTCGAAGCTGCCGACGAGCAGCCGACCTCGGGGCGAGAAGGCCAGGTGGAAGGCGGTGTCGTGGATCACGGCGAGCCGCCGGGGCCGTTCCGGTCGGCTCACGTCGAACAGCCGTATCGCGGGCGGAGTTTTGTGATGAGTGGAGTAACCGGTGTCCGAGACGGCCAGGACACGGCCGTCCGCGCTGAAGGTGATGCTTTCCACACCGTCCGCGGGGGAGCGGAGAGTTGAGAGCACCGACGTGGGATGCGCCGTGTCGCGCAGGCGGACCACCGGTGCGTCGCCCGCGCGTTCGGCCTCGGCCAGCACTTTCCCGTCGGGGCTGAACTCCGCCGCCCCGGCGAAGATGTCGCCGCTGCCGGGCAGGTCGGCCAGTTTGCGGTGCGGTGGCAGCCCGGACATGTCCCAGAGGACGGTCCGGTCGGCGCCATGTGCGACGAGCAGCCGCCGGGGGCCGCCGCTGAACTTCGTGGTGAGCCCGAATCCCGAGGGCACGGTGCCCAGACTGGAAGCCGCGCCGGGACGGGGTGCCTTGGTGACGTCCCACAGATGGACGCCGGTGGCCGTGGCGTGCAAGAGGATCACGGGGTCGCGGCTCGGGGCGAAGAGCGCCGGTACGGGACCGCTCGTGTAGGCATCCGGTTCGATGAGCGCGTTGGCCTCGCTGATGTGCGCCGGGTGCGTCACGTCCCAGAGGTGCAGGTCGGTCCCGCAGGGTGTGGCGAGCAGATGCCCGTCCGGACTGAACGCCGCCGAGATCAGCGCCTGTTGGCACGATCCCACCGTGTCCTGCGTGCCCACCTTTCCCAGCGGCTCCGGCTTTCGCGGGTCGGACACCTTCCACAGGCGTACACCCTCGCCGGGTCCGGCCAGTACGGCGCCGTCGGGGCGGAAGGCGACGCGGTGCGGCACACCGAGCGGGGTCGAGCCGGGCAGCGGTGCCCCGGCCACCGTCGACACCGGCGCGGTGCGGCCCGCCTCGGCGGTGTCCCACAGCCGGACCCGGCCGTCCGCCCCCGAGGCGGCCAGCAGATGTCCCACGGGTGCGAAGGCGAGGGAGTCCAGCGGGCCCTTCGGCCCGGTGAGGTCCGGCAAGGACCGGGGCGCCCGGGTATCGCGGAGGTCCCAGCGCCGTACGGCCCCGGAGGCGGTGCCGAGGGCGAGCGAGTGGCCGTCGGAGGAGAAGGCGAGCGCGGTGGCGGTGCGGGAAAGGCCGTGGGGCAAAGGGAGTTGGACGGGCTTCGCCGGATCGGCGAGGGACCACAGACGCACCGTCGCGGACAGCTTGCGCGCGGCCGACTCCGGTCCCGAACCCGACGTGGACCCCGATGCCGACTCCCCGGTCGAGGCGAGCGCCGCCAGCAGCCGTCCGTCCGGACTCAACGCGACCCCGCGCGCACCGGTCAGCCGTACGGTCGCCAGCCGCCCGCCCGGAGTGCGCCACAGGACCACGGACCGGCCGGTCGACAGGGCCAGCAGCCGCCCGTCGCCGGTGCGGGCGAGGTCGACCACGTTGTCCTGACCGTCGTAGACGCCGGGGGTCTCCAGCATGGACAGGAGCGGGGCGACGCTGAGTTCCGGGTCCAACCGGTAGGCGGCGACGCTGAGTTGCTTGGCCAGACCCGGCTGGGTGTCGCGCAGGCTCACGGCCTCGTTCGCCATGAGGCGGGCGACGGCCCGGCCGCGCTGCGAAGCGGCCTCGTGCTGATAGACGGTGGCGGTGATCCCGCCGCCCGTCGCGATCAGAAGCAGGACGACGAGGATCGAGATCACGGTGTTCCGGGTGCGCGCGGCGCGCTTCTCCTCGCGCACGGACGCGTCGAGGAATTCCGTCAGCCGGGGCTCGTCGTTCTGGTCACGGGCCGCCCGGTCGGCGCTCTCCACGGCCGCCGCCAGCTTGGTCCCCCGGTACAGCAGATCCCGGTCGCGGCCCGCGAGCAGCCACGCGTCGGTGTCGGCGGCCAGCTGCTGCCGGGGCCGTAACCAGTCGCGGTCCGCCTCGATCCAGTCGTGCAGCCTCGGCCACGCCGTGAGCAGCGCGTCGTGGCCGAGCCGGACGGTGCTCTCGTGCAGCACCACCAGCCGCGCCCGGGCCATGCGGTGCAGCGCGTCCTCGGCCGCCCGCCGGTCCGCGACGCCGTCCAGAAGCGCGTCGCGCTCGGCCGGGCGCCCGGTGTCCACTGTGCCGTCGCCGATCCGCACCAGGCGCGGCATCATGCGCCGCAGAGCGGTCCGACCCGCAGGGTCGAGGGCGTCGTACACGCGCTCGGCGGTGGTCCTGAGCGCGGTCGCGACTCCGCCACTCGCGCGGTAACCGGCCACGGTGAGCCGCGCCCGGCCGCTCTCGGCCCAGGTCGCCCACAGCGCGTGGGAGAGCAGAGGCAGCGTGCCGGACCTCGGCCCCGGCGGCCGTACGGCGTCCAGCTCGTGCAGCATCAGGTCCGCAAGGCCCTCGTCCAGCCGGACCCCGACCGTCGCCGCGGGACGCTCGATCGCGGCCCGCAGCTCGTCCAGACGCATGGGGGCGGCCTGCACCTGGTGACGGCGCAGGGCCTCGGCGAGGTGGGGGAGCGACTGCGCCTGGCCGTAGAAGTCGGCACGCAGGGCCAGGACGACGAGGGCCCGCCCGTCCTCTCCGGCCAGTGCCGCCAACGCCGCGCAGAACGCGGTCCGTTCGCGCTCACCGGCCGTGAACAGCTCCTCCAGCCGGTCGACCACCAGCACCAGCCGCTCCTGCTCCCGCTCTTGGAGCAGTCGGCGAGCCAACACGGCTGCCGTGGACGGGACTTCGGCGAGGGCGTCGGCCCCGTCCGGCCCCTCCGCGCCCAGTACGGCGGCCAGCGTGCCCAACGGATCGTCGCCCGGCGTGAGCACCAGCCAGGGCCAGCCGCCGGAGCCCGGCAGCCACGGGGTGCCCCGGCCCAGCGCCGCCAGCAGCCCGGCGTGCAGCAGCGAGGTCTTGCCCGCGCCCGATGGCCCGACCACGACCACCGGTTGCCCGGCGGCCATGGCCGAGGCGGAGGTCTCCAGCAACTCCTCGACCAGCCGTTCCCGCCCGTGGAAGAGGTCGGCGTCGTCCACCGCGAACGCTTCGAGACCGAGGTAGGGGCATCGGCTCGGCGCGGTGCCAGAGTTGTCGCCGTCCGGTGGATCGGGGTCGTCCACCGCGACCGGCTGAGCGGGATTGACCGCGAACACCAACTCGCCCGAGCGGTCACCGGCTTGGCGGCGGGGGAGCGGTCCACCCTTGGCGCGCAGGCTACGGAACAGGAAGTCGTAGACGGCGTCCAGGGTCAGCAGCCGGGGGCCGCGCGGGTCGCCGTGGTCGAGCAAGCGGATCAGTTCGCCGGTGAAGGTCGTGTATGCGGCGTCCTCCGGGGCGAGTGCCAACTGCTCGGCGGACGCCAGGAGATGGACCCCGTGGGCCGCCGGAAGCGTGATCGCCGGTCTCGGTGCGGGGCCGCCGAGACCCGCGCGCCCGGAGAAGCAGCAGTCGAGCACCACGACGACCGACGGGGCCCGGCAGAGCGTGAGCGCCTGCCGCAACGCGGTGAGCGACAGCGCCTGATGGGCGGCGAGACCCGGGGTCAGCCGGTCGGTGCTGCTCGCCGCGAGGTGCAACTCGTCGCCGGGGCCGATCAGCCCGTGCCCGACATAGTGGATCAGCAGCACGGTGTGGGCCCGCTGGGCCTCCTCCGCCACGGCCGCCGCCATCGTGCGGGCATCGGCCGGGTCGAGCAGCGTACGGATCGAACCGGGCGCGACCCCGCAGACCGTCGTGAGCCGGTGGCGCAGCGCCTCCACCGTGCGGGAGACGGCGGGTACGGAGGTCAGCGTCGGCCCGGGGTGGTTCTCCGTACCGATCAGCAGGACGCGTACGCCCTCCCCCGACAGGCCCGTCACGACGCGTCGGCGTCCGGGGCGTCGCTGTGGGGTCGGCCACCGTCCGCGGCCTGGCGGTCGGCGTCCAACTGCTCGCTCAACAGCCCTACGAACTCCCGCAGTTCGGCACTGCTCAGCGACTGGACCCGCTTGCCCGTGAGTTCGACGGACGCGCCCCCGCGACGGGTCACCTTCACGATCACGTCACTGTGCCGGTGCCGGATCCAGGCGACCACGGCGGTCGCCAGCGCCGTGACCGCACCGCCCGGCCCGAGCAGCACCAGCACCCCGTCCACCACCGGCCCCAACGTGCCCGGCACCGGCGGCGACTCCGCCAGCCCGGCACGGCCCCGCAGCTCGTCGACATCGGCCAACCACGCGTGCAGCGAACGCAGTTCATCGGCGCCCGCCTCGCCGTCGACGGTCAGCACCACAGTGGCTCCGGCATCCTCCGTGCGGTACGTCACGCTGTCATCCTGGCACCCGACACCCGCCCGGGGAACGGCACTTGCGCGAATCCCCGCCGGACACCTCGGGCGCGCCCCGGAGTCAGCTCTCGTCGACGTGCCTGCGCAGCAGATACGTGTCCATGATCCAGCCCTTGCGCTCGCGTGCCGCCGCCCTCAACTCCTCGATGCGAGGCGCCGCTTCGGCGAGAGGGCCGGAGACCAGGATCTCGTCCGGGGTGCCGATGTACGCGCCCCAGTAGATGTCCATGTCCTCCTCGGCGTACCGCCGGAAGGTCTGGTGGGCGTCCAGCATCACCACGACGTCGTCCACCCCGTCGGGGAAGCCCCCCGCCAGCCGCCGCCCGGTCGTGATCTGCACCGGCCGACCGACCCGGTTCAGCCCCGTGCGGTGCCGGGCGACCAGCGAGGAGACGCTGCTGATCCCGGGGATCACGTCGTACGAGAACTCCACCGCGCCCCGCGCCAGCACCTCCTCCAGAATCCCGAGCGTGCTGTCGTACAGCGCCGGGTCGCCCCAGACCAGGAAGGCCCCCGTGCCGTCCGCACCGACCTCGTGCTCGATGAGCCGCTCATAGATCCCGGCCCGCGCGCTCCGCCAGTCCCCGACCGCAGGCGAGTACCCCGCGCCGCCCGCCGTCCGGTCCCGCTCCGGGTCACGCGCCGCCACCACCCGGTACGACCCCGGCTCCAGATGCGCGTCCAGGATCTCCCGGCGCAGCCCCGTCAGATCGCTCTTCGCCTCCCCCTTGTCCAGCAGGAAGAACACGTCGGTACCGCGCAGCGCCTTGACCGCCTGCAACGTCAGCTGGTCGGGGTCGCCGGCACCGATCCCGATGACATGAATCTTTCGCACGGGTCGAGTGTGCCGTACGGGTACGCGGGGGATCGGGCCGGGCCGAGCTGCGGCTCCGGGGCCCGCATCAGGCGCCCTCAGATGCACTCAGGGACGCCCATGAGCACTCAGGGACGCTCAGGGACGGAGCCTGGGCGCCTCCACCCCCGCGTCGACGACTCCACCCTCCTTCTCCACCCGCTCGGCCAGCCCCACGGCCCACACCCCGACCCCGCCGAGATCGATCCCGTACGGCCGGGGCTCCCCGCTCTCCACCCCCCACGCCCGCACGGCCCCCGCACCGCGCCGCAGCAGCCGGGCACCGCCCTTGGTGTTCCCCCGGGCCGCGTGGGTGAGCCCCACGGCGACCTGCGCCAGCCCCCGCCACAGCTCTCGCTCGCTCTCGGGCCCCGACTTCCACGCATCCTCGAACACCTCGTGCGCATGGAACGGCTTCCCCGCGTCCAGCAGCGCCTGCGCCTCCACGACCGTCTCCCCGGGCGACCGCACGACCCCCTCCGGCTGCCGCTCCACCCCGTCCGCGCCGTACGGCAACGGCCGCCCCAGCCCGTCGCGGGGCCGCGCATTCCGCGCCCGCCCCTCCATGTCCCGGTCCCGCCCGTCACCCACCGGCCTCGCGTCCGCGTCTCCCATACGACCGATTCTCCCCTCCCCACCGGAAACCGACTTCGGCCCACCCCGCCACGTGGGGTAAAGTGCTGTTCGCGCGATCACGCGGGTCACCGTGAGTGAGCGCATCGGGACGTGGCGCAGCTTGGTAGCGCACTTGACTGGGGGTCAAGGGGTCGCAGGTTCAAATCCTGTCGTCCCGACTCGTGAGAGTCGCAGGTGAGGGCCGGTTTCGGAGAAATCCGAAACCGGCCCTCGGCCGTTCTTGGGGGACCGGTGGGGGACCAGCGGCCATCGAACCGGAGGCCGGGCTCATCGACCGGGACCAGGAACAGTGCGGTTGGGCGCCAGTAGCTGCCGTTGAGGCGATTGCGCGGCCCTCGATGGTGAACTCCTCACCGGCTTTGCGGAGCGGGCCGCCTGCAACAGAAGCGTGACGTGTTGCAGGCGAGCCTCGGCAGTGCGGACGAGCTGCGGCAGGGCGGGGACCAGGGCGTGGGTGAGTAGCAGATCGGCCGCGATGATGGATGCATTGATCCAGAGCAGCGCCCGCACCGTTCACCCAGGATCGCGAGTGTTACGGGGCTGAGCACCGAGGCCCTGTAGGGCGTGGGCCGTGATTAGCACACCCGTCGACGGGGCGAGCGCGCAGACCAGTGAGACCGCACCAACATGGCCAGCCCGCGTCTGGAACACCTGGCGCAGTCCGGGACGATCCACCAGCCGCTGGATTTCCTGGACGTCAACTACTACACGCCCAGGCTTGTGTCCTCTGCCATGGGTGAGGTCAGCCATGGTTCCGACGGCCACGGGATGAGCGATCAAGTCCCTGGCCGGGCGCTGACCGGATCGCCTTCCACCGCCCCGCGCACAGCACCACCACGATGGGGTGAGCGGTCGACCCCAGCGGGCTGTACGACCTGCTGATGCGGCTGAAGGCGGACCTCCCCGCGGCACCTCTGATGATCACCGAGAACGGGGCGGTGTTCGACGACTACGTCACCCCGGACGGCAAGCCGGCCGATCGTGGCGGGAGTCGACATACAGGGCTGCTTCTTGTGGTCCCTGCTGGACAACTTCGAGTGGAGCTACGGACACAGCAAGCACGTGTGAGGCCCGAGCAGGGCTGGGGATCGGCAGGTAGAGAAGCCCGGTCGTGCTCGCAGGGGGCCTCAGGGCGCACTGATGACCGGAGAAGCCGTGGCGTGGCTTGGATCCTTTTCGCTGTGGATCCGGTGCGCTTTCTGGCCAGTTCTCGTGATGTGCGGCCTCCGCGACCGTCGTCGTCAGCGGCCGCCGCTTTGGTGAACGTTCAAGCTTTCGAGAAGTGCGATGTCGTGATGGTCGACGTCCCTGAGCGTGTAGCCGCGGCGGAAGCCGAGTTGTTTCGAGACCGACAGGCACGGGACGGCCCGGCCCTGGAGCGTCCCGACGGTGAAGGCGCCGTGGGGATACAGGAAGACGCCGCCGTCGAGGTCGGCCTGTCGCCCCACTCCTTCAGTGTCGAAGACGACCGGATGCAGATCCACCCAGCGTCGTCCGGGAGCCGCGAGTTCCACACGTGTAGGACGCTGTTCCGTCTCCACCCGGTAACCGAACGCTTCCAGCGCGTCGACTGTCGCAGTCTCGCTCCTGGCGTCCAACGCGAGGTCCACATCTCGGTGTTGGCGCGTCTGACGCCCCACGAGGACGTCCACTCCCCACCCGCCGGCGACCCAGTACGGAGCGTCGGCGGACTCCAGGATGTCGAGCAGGTCGAAGAGATCGGTGATGTCCATCAAGTCAACCCAACCAGGAAGCCGAACCGTTCGCAAGATACATGTGAATACATGTGAAAAAATAATATATGTGCGATATGTCGGTGTGGTCTGCGCGTCGAAAATCAGCCCACTGATGGGCGTTGACGAATGACAGTCTTGAATTTTCGAAGTTCTGTCATTAGTTTGCTCATCCAGTCAGCTCATCCGACCTACCAAGGTGGATAACTTGCTGTACTTGGACTCAGCCACCGCCGGGCACTGCATCGACTGGTTACAGACCGGGCTCATCCACGGCGTGACCACCAACTCGACCCTTGTAGCGAAGGCCGGCGCCACCTCGGTGTCCTCGACCGTCAAGCGGATCCTTGACAGTGGGACCGCCGAAGTGCATGCGCAGGTTCTCTCCGAGGCGGACGCGGACGCCTATCAGCAGGCGATGGCGTTGGCCAGTCTCGATCCGCGGGTTCGGGTGAAGATTCCCTTCGTGACCTCGGCAGGACGGTGCCGGGCCGGACTCATCCGTCGAGTGCGTGACGCCGGGGTCAAGGTGAACGTCACCGTCTGCACCTCGCGCGCCGAGTTGTACGCGGCCCTGTTGTTGCAGCCCGAGTATCTGAGCCTTCTCTGGTGCCGCACGCGCGACGCGGGGGAGGACCCCGCTCAGGCGGTCCGTGCCGTGGCAACCCGTCGTTCCCTGACCAGCACCGGTACGCGCCTGGTCATCGGAAGCATCCGCGAACCCGCCGACGTCACCGCGGCACTCGACACTCCCTGCGACATCGTCACCGTGCCCCCGGCCGTCCTGGAGCAGTGGATCGACCATCCACGCAGCGTGGAGATGGCCCGTCAATTCGTCACGGATGCCGAGGGACTCGTCGCATGACCGAGGTCCCGGCACAGGTACCGTTCGCGGCCCCTTTCATTGGGGAAGAGGAGATCTCCGCCGTCACCGAGGTATTGCGCGGCGGATGGATCGGCACGGGTTCCGTCGCGCGGGACACCGAGAACCGCTTCAGCCGCTACCTCGGTGTCGAGCACTCCCTGCTGCTCAACTCCGGTACCGCGGCGCTGCATCTCGCACTTCTGGCGCTCAGAGTGGGTCCGGGCGACGAGGTCATCGTGCCCACGACGACCTTCACGGCATCCGCGGCCACGGTTGTGCACGCGGGCGCCACCCCTGTGCTGGTCGATGTCGAGCCGCACAGGCTCACCATCGACCTGGACCAGGTGCGACAGCATCTCACCAGGCGCACGCGCGCCGTGATGGCCGTTCACTTCGCCGGCCGCATGGCCGACATGCGAGCACTACGCCGACTGTGCGACGAACACGGCGTGGCCCTCATCGAGGACTCGGCCCACGCTCTGCCCGCCGAACGGGACGGGGTGACGCCCGGCCGGCTCGCGGACGCCACGGCGTTCTCGTTCTTCGTCACGAAGCCACTCACCAGCGCCGAAGGCGGCCTCCTGGTCTGCCGTCGCGCGGACCTGGTGGCAAGGGCCCGGACGCTGAGTGCCCACGGCATCGACCGCGACGCGTTCGCGCGGCACCATTCGGGACGGTCGCCGCACTACGACGTCGTCGCGGCCGGCATGAAATACAACATGCCGGATGTGGCCGCGGCGCTGTTGCGCTGCCAGTTGGATCGCTGCGACGCGCTGCACGAACGCCGCCGTGCGATCGCGGAGCGCTACGCGAAGGGTCTCGCATCCCTGACCGGCCTGCTGCTGCCGCTCGCCGACACCGCATCGGACAGTTCATCGTGGTACCTCTACGCCGTCCAGTTGCCCGAGGGTGTCGACCGTGATGACGTGGCGGACCGGCTCCGCCGACGCGGCATCGGAACCAGCGTCCACTTCAGACCGCTGCACCAGTTCAGCTACTACCGTGCCGAACTGCCTTCCGCCGCCCGTGCCTTCCCTGTCGCCGCCGCCGCCTACCGAAGGCTTTTGTCGCTGCCGCTCTTCCCGGCGATGACGAACGAGGATGTGGACTCCGTCATCGCGGCCCTGACGGACGAACTTCGGCGAGTCACCGGTCCGCGATGACCCAGTTGGTCGTTCTCTGCGGCGGGCTCGGAACCCGGATGGCGTCGGTCAGCGGTGGTGTGCAGAAGTGCATGCTTCCCGTCGCAGGCCGTCCCTTCCTGAGCCACGTACTGGACCGGGCCGTCCGGCCGCCTGTCGACCGAGTCCTGCTTCTCGCGGGGCACGACGCCCGTTCCGTACGGGAGCTGGCTCGGGCCTGGCAGCCACCTCATCAGGGAGAATTGCCGTCCATCCCACTTCCCGGAACCGAAACACCTCTTCACGTGGAGACCCTCGTGGAAGCCGCGCCTGCCGGTCCCGTCGGGGCGCTGCGCGAAGCGTTGTCCCGCCTCGACGAGGAGTTCCTCCTCGTTCTCGGGGACGTCCTTCCGCCCGACAGAAGAGACTTGTGGCAAGCCCTCAGCGGCATCCTGCGTCGACAACAGGCACAGGCCGTCATGTCGGTCGCCCCCACGAGCCGTTCACATGATCCGGGCAACATCAGCGTCGACGGGCCGTGGGTCGACCGCTACGACAAGGGATCCGGCGCGCCGTACATCGACCGCGGGGTCCGGTTCCTTCGCCGCGACGCGCTGGAGTCCCATCCCGGCGACAGCGACAGTCCGTTCTTCGGGGCTCTTGCCGCCCGACGCGGGCTCGCCCACTGGATCTGCGACGAGTCGATCATCGAGATCGGCACCCCGGATCGCTGGCGGCACGCTTGCGCCACCCTGGCCGATCTTCCCAGCGGGCCGTGCATCACGCCCTCCCGAGCCGAGAGACAGCGCCGATGACGACGGTTCGCAGCTCCGCTCCGATGCGCGTCAGCATCGCCGGCGGAGGCACCGACCTACCCGAGTACTACCGCCACGGCCCCACCACCGTCGTTGCGGCAGCCCTGTCGCTGCGTGTTCACGTCAGTGTCGCCGACCGGCCGGCCCGCGCGTTGGCCGAGCTGAACGCGACAGGCACCCCGTGGCATTACTTCCTGCCGCCCGCCGACGCCGCGCGGCACCCGTATCCCGCGGCCGCGGCGGTCGTCCTCGGGTTGAGCAGCCTGCCCAGCATCGCCGTGGGCTCCCTCGTACCGCCCGGTTCGGGACTCGGCGGTTCCGGCGCCTACTCCGTCGCCCTCGTTGACGCGCTCGCTCGCTGGAGTGGTCGTTCTCTGTCGCCGCAGAAGACCGCTTCCCTGGCGTTCCGGCTCGAACGCGAGGTACTCGGCCGCACGATCGGACAGCAGGACGCCTGGGCAGCAGCACTGGGCGGCGTGCAGCGCCTCCGCTTCGAACCCGACGGTTCCGTCACCGCCACCCCCAGTCCCCCTTTGAACTCTGCGCTGGCCCGGCTCATCGACAACGGTCTGCTGCTCTACCGGCTCCCCGGCACCCGCGATGCCTCCCGTGTCCTGTCCCGGGCCCCAGAAGTCACCCCCGAACACCACCGGCAGGCGACGGGCGCCGCGGCGCTCACCGAGGAAGCCTTCCTGAGCGGTGACATCGCCGTGGTCGGAGCAGCCCTCCGGGCGCACTGGGCCCGGAAGATCGTCGCCAATCCGGCCACCGACCACCCCGTGTGCCGACGGATCGGGGAAGCTCGGGACGCCGACGGAATAGCCGGGTTCAAACTGATCGGCGCCGGAGGCGGTGGGCACGTGCTCATCGCGGCCGATCCCCCTCGCAGCGAACGCGCCCGGGCTTTTCTGGACGGCCTTGGCCTCACGCGCGTCCCCTTACAGATTTCCCAACAGGGCCTGGACAGCACCTGGTCGACGGCGGAACTCGGCCGATGCGAGGGGGACACATGCGCGTCGGCGTGATCGGTGCCGGGCTGCAGTGCGGGCGGCGTCTTTCAGCACTGGAGTCGGACGACGAGTTGGTCGGTATCGCCGCACCCGAAGCGGACGAGAGCTGGGCGCGCGCCCACTCGGTCAGAGCCCGCGTGTTCGACCACTGGGACCAACTCCTCGCGCAGCCCGGACTGGACGCGGTCATCGTCGCGACGCCACCCGACTCGCACCTCGCGGCGACCATTGCGGCTCTCACAGCCGGAAAACACGTCCTGTGCGAGAAGCCGCTCGCTCGCAGCAGCGAGGAGGCGGCCCGGATGGAGGCCGTGGCACGCGACCAGGGGAGGGCCTTGCACTGCGGGTTCAACCACCGCTTCCACCCCGCCGTCCGTGCTCTGGCCCGGATCGTGGCCGATGGCGAGTACGGCAGACCCCTCTCCGCCCTGGGCGTGTATGGCTACGGCATCCGCGAGGGTTACTCGGAGGAGTGGCGCGCCGACCCGGGCGTCGTGTCGGGCGGGCAACTGATGGAACAGGGCATTCACCTGATCGACCTGATCGACGGACTGCTGTGGCCGATCGACGACGTGATCGCTCACACCCAGCACTCGTTCGGCCTGCCGACCGGTATCGAGGACGACGCCCACGTCATGCTGCGATCGGCCGTCGGCCAGGTCGCCATGGTCCGCAGCAGCCTGAGCCAGTGGCACAACCGCTTCCTGTTCGAAGTCACCTTCGAACGGGCCACCGTGCGGATCGACGGCCTGACCGGCTCTTACGGCGAGCAGACCCTGACGGTCGAACACCGCGACGACGGGCCGTTCGGCGCGCAGGTCACCCGGTTCCGCGGCGCCGACCGGTCCTGGGCCGCGGAATGGACCCACTTCCGGGAGACGATCGCACAGGACCCCGCGCCGCCCCCTGATCCGGCCGGCCGACGTGCCCTTGCCGTCGTCGAGGCCGCCTACCGCTCCACCCACCGAGGCCGCTGGACCCCCGTCACGAAGGAGACACCATGAGTCTGTCCAGCATCACAGCGCTCCGCGACGCGGCCGCCACCGTCACGGCCGGCCTGGACACGGACGCGCTCGCTGCGGCCGTAGGGGTGCTCGCCGACTGCCGTGCGACCCGTGGTGTCGTCCTGACCGCCGGGATCGGCGGATCCAGCTCCACCGCCTCCCACTTCGCCGCCGACCTGACCAAATTCACCCGCACCCCCCACGAGCCGCATCTGCGCGCCGTCGCCCTGCTGGACAACATCGCCTGCCATACGGCATGGACCAATGACGACGACCCCGGCCTGGCCTTGGCCTACCTGGCTGAACCATGGCTGCCCAGCCACGCCGAGGCCCGCGACGCCGTTGTGCTCTTCTCCGTGCACGGTGGCGCCCGCGACGGCTCCGTCTCACGCGGTCTGGTGGAGCTGGCCGCCTTCGCCCGCAAACGAGGTGTCACGGTGATCGCCGTGACCGGC
Organism: Streptomyces sp. LaPpAH-108; assembly: GCF_000373625.1. Classification (GTDB taxonomy): domain Bacteria; phylum Actinomycetota; class Actinomycetes; order Streptomycetales; family Streptomycetaceae; genus Streptomyces. Next base: position 266,881 of record NZ_KB891999.1, on the reverse strand, counting down.
TTCGACGGGGGAGCCACCTCCGATCTGGCCGATGTGCACATCAACGTCCCGCTGGACCGTGAGCCGCTCGCCACGCCCGGTATCGAGTCCGTGCACCTCCTCGTCGCCCACGCCCTCTGTCTTGCCCTCACCGATGGAGAAAAGCGATGACCCGACCTCGCACCCTGGTGACCGGCGGCGCCGGTTTCATCGGAAGCCATGTCGTCGACCACCTGGTCGCCGCGGACAGCACACCCGTGGTGGTGGTCGACAATTTCTCCAACACCACCCGCACGTGGATCGAACCTCACGAGCGTGACAGCACTGTCGTCGTCCACGAACTGGACATCCTGGAAACCGACCGGCTGACCGAGGTGATGTCGGACGGCGTGGACCAGGTCATCCACCTGGCCGCCAGCGTCGACATGCGCGTCGGCCTCGAGGACAACTGGGTCGACATCCAGCAGTCGGTTCTGGGAACCCGCTCGGTCCTGGAAGCCATGCGGCGGGCCGACGTGAGACAGATCGTCTTCTCCTCCTCCTCGACCGTCTACGGCGAACTCGCGCAGCGCCCCACCGCCGAGCACCACGGCCCCATGCTGCCCATCTCCGTCTACGGCGCGGCCAAACTCGGCGCCGAAGCGCTGATCTCCTCCTACTGCCACCTCTACGGCTTCCGGGCGAGCATCTTCCGCTTCGGCAACGTGGTCGGCGGACGCATGAACCACGGAGTCATCTACGACTTCCTCAAAAAGCTGCGCGAGGACCCGAGTCGGCTCCACATCCTGGGTGACGGACACCAGCGCAAGAACTACTTCCTCGCCGAGGACTGCGCCCGCGGCATCGTCGACCTGGCCGCCGCGGCGAAGACTGACATCCTTGTCGCCAACCTGGGCTCCACCGAGACCGTCACCGTCGCCAGGATCGCCGCGATCGTGTTGGAAGAACTCGGCCTGGACTCGGAGATCGAGTACGGCGGTGGCAAGCGCGGCTGGCCCGGCGACGTTCCGGTGGTGGAGTTCGACCTGTCCAAGGCCCACTCCATGGGCTGGCACAGCTCGCGTGAGTCCGAGGACGCCATCCGTGAGGCGGTACGCCGCCAGATAGGTGAAGCCGGGCATGCCTGACGTCCTGCTGATCGGCGACTGGCACCTCGCGTCGGTGACTGCTGCCGGGCTGACACGGCTCGGTTACACGGTCCACCTATGGCCTGACGCCGTCGAAACACCGGACCGAGCAGCCTTCGACGCCCTCACCCGTGGGCACCGCTGCGGCGACGAACCCGAGATCGCGGGAATTCTCGCCACCGCGCGAGAGAAAGGCACCCTGCGACCGGTGCTCGGCGAGGCGCAGGCCGCCCAGGTCCTGCGGCACGCCGACATGAGCGTTGTCGTCCACGACACCGGAACCGCCGCCGACGGCACCGTCACCGACACCCGGCCCGTCACCGCACTGCGTCGACTGCTCGGGGACCATCGGCGACACGGGCCCGTCGTCGTTGCGAGCCAACTCCGCGCGGGCACCTGCGACACCGCCCTCGCCACCGCAGGCCTGCCGGTGGACAGCCCCGACCTCATCCACATTCCCGAGAACCTGCGTCTGGGCCGAGCGATCACCGACTTCCTGCACCCCGTACGGACCGTCGTAGGATGCAACGCTCCCCAACTTCCCCAAGCTGTAAGTGACTTGCTGGAGCGCCTCGGATCTTGCGACGAGCTGCACATGCGACTCGTCGAGGCAGAGCTGGTCAAGCACGGCACCAACGCCTATCTCGCTCTGTGCATCACCCTCGCCAACGAGCTGGGGACCATCGCCGGCCATTTCGGCGCCGATCCGGTGACCGTCCTCGACGGCGTCCGCGCCGACGAACGTGTCGCCGCCGGAGCCCCGCTGCGACCCGGAGAACCGTACGCGGGCGCCACCCTGCACCGTGACGTGCGCGCTCTCGTGGAACACGGTGAACCCATCGGCCGTGACGGCCTCTTCCGCGCCGTGGCCCATGCCAACGCCGTCCACGCGCTGGCTCCGCTGGCAGCCCTGGACAAGCACCTCGAAGGCGTCGCCGAGCGGACAGTCTGCCTGCTCGGCCTCACCTACAAGCCCGGGGTGTCCACGCTCCGCGACTCCGCGGCCCTGCGGTTGGCCGACGAACTGCACGCACAGGGCGCCAGGGTCACCGCCTTCGATCCGATCGCCGAGACCGCCGACCTCCGGGACCTGCACCGCTGCACCACGTTCACCGAGGCAGCGGCCGATGCCGACTGCGTGGTACTGACGGTGGAGCATCCGGCCTTCACCGAACCGGCGTTCTTCGAGAGTGCCACTCCGCGGCACGCCTTGCTGCTGCGGCTGACCCAGGCGGAGCGTCGCAGCCGTGTACCGACCCCGCGCGGGTGGAAGTCGGTGGACCTGTGGAACAGCTGACCACTGCCGCACGGGGCCGGGGATGGTGCGTGTTCTTCGACCGGGACGGCACGCTCAACACCCACGTCCTACGGAGCGGACGGCGCACCTCCCCGCGTCACACACAGGAATGGACCACCCTGCCCGGCGTCCAGGAATGCTTCACCCAACTGCGTGGGGCCGGTGCCCTGATCGCCCTCTTCACGAACCAGCCCGACCTGTCCCGAGGACTGATCGACCGCTCCGCGCTCGATCGGATGCACCGCCGACTGGGCCGGCTCGACGGCGTCTACGTGTGCTCCCACAGCGCGCGGCACCGCTGCCGGTGCCGCAAGCCCTCCAGCGTGCTGCTGCGCCAGGCCGCCGTCGACCTGTCGTTGGACCTCGAGGGCAGTTACCTCGTCGGGGACCGTCCCACCGACGCACAAGCCGGTCTGAACGCCGGATGCACCACGGTCCTGATCAGCCCACGCACCCCGCCGCGGGCCAGCACGGTGACCGGCGTGCACTACGCCCCGAGTCTCCTGGAAGCCGCCCACACCGTCCTGCGTCACCGCCGTTCCCGAACTGCCCGGCACGTCAACGGAACACCTTCACCCAAGGAGTCAGCCCGATGAAGCTCGGCACCATTCTCGACATGTCCGAGTTCGGCGACCTGCACGGCGGCGACATCGTGGCCGAAGCGCTGGACCGAAAGTGGATCGAGAACTTCGCGGAGGGCCAGTACGTCTACCGTGCCCCCTGGGTCCGCCTGCTGCGACGCCTGCAGAGCGAGATCCTCGATCGTGCCTACGCCAACGACTTCGAGGAGTGGCTGTTCCCGCGCCTGATCCCGCGGCAGGCACTCGACGACTTCCGGCTGAGCCAGTACGCGCCCGAACTCCTCGTCCCGGCAGGCGTGGACGGTGACCAGGTCCTCGATCCGGTCCAGTGCATCAGCCTCTACCACCTCATGCGCGGCCGGCAACTGTCGCTGGACGAGCTGCCGCTGCGCATCGTGGAGACCCTCGGCGGCTGGACCTGGCGCAACGAGTACTCCGCAGACCTGGACGGCCCCATCAAAGCGCGCGAGTTCCTCCGTATCGAGCACGTCTTCTTCGGCACCCGTGAGCAGGTCCGGGCCACCCGCGGCCAGGTGCGCCGGACACTGACCGAGCTCCTCTCCGGCTGGGGACTGAGCTGGCAGGTCGTCGCCGCGGAGGGCTGCATGGAAATACCCTCCCTCGTCGCGGCGCAGGACGACGCGGAGACCGCCGACGAGGTGCCCGTGCAGGACATCGAGGTCCCGCTCAGCAGCAACCGCCCCGGCCGGGCCCGCCCGGGCTGGGCGGACCACTTCGACGAGCGGTTCGACCTCCGGGAGATCTCTGGCTGCTCCGCCGAGGGCACCCACCAGACCGAGAGCTTCCACATCACGGTGGAAGGCCAGGAGCTGTGGAGCGGCTGCTGCGGTATCGGCCTGAACCGGCTCGTCGTGGCCTACCTCTACCAGCACGGGTTCGACGCCGCCCTCAAGGAGCTTTGATGTCTGACCACCGGCTGGCGGTTCTGCTCCTGACCAACGAAGGCTTCCGACAGGTCGACGGCGGCGTGGCCCGGTACATCCACAACATCCTCGACTCCCGTGACGACGTCGCCACGATCGCCGACGAACGCGGGGTCCAGGTGGAGTGGCACGTCGCCGAACGTGCCAACTGCGCGGGCCTGGACGAGAAGTGCTTCGCTCAGGCCCTGGACCGATACGTACACCGCGGAGCCGTGCGTTATCACCCGTTGGCCGACCCGCGGGCCCACAGTTGGGAGGTGGACCACTTCGAGCACTGCATGGCCCTCGGCTCTGCAGCGGGTCAAGTCGCCCTCACGGTGGGCCGCGAGGCGGACTCCCTCCTCGTCATCTCCGGGATGAGCATGTTCGCCATGGCCGCACGCTTCGTCGTCCGGGCCGCCGACCAGTTCGGGCTTGCGGCGAGCTACGTGCACATGACCCACAACCCCGTCCTGCGCCCCGACGGCGACGCCGAGTTGCCCGAGACGTACGCCGACTCGGTGATGGGACACCTGGCCCGCTCGGACCCCCGCGTGTGCATCGGCTGGGAGTCGCACTGGATGCGCCACCAATATCAGCAGGTCTACGGCATCCCGGACGACAAGACCCTCTACGCCCGTGCCGGGGTGCCCACCGACGACGCCAAGTTCCGGCCGGGTCCACCGGACCCCGCACTCCTGCGCGAACTCGGAATCCCCACCGACCGTGATCTGGTGATCAGTTGGGGCCGGGGGGTTGCCGAGAAGGGCTTCCACAAGCTGGTCGACGCCGCTCGCCTGGCCGGGGACCGGCTGGTCCCGGTGATCCTCAACCCGCGCCCCTACGCCGACCTGGAGGAGCATGTCCGGAACACCGGATCACCGGCAGTGCTCCTTCACGGTCAGGACGACCGAGTCCTCACCGCTCTCTGCCAATGGCCGCGAACCCTGTCCGCGGCCTTTCTGTCCGAGCGGGAGGCCGCCTCCGTCACCCCGGTGGAGGCGGCGCTGATGAACAACGGGAAGGGCCTCGTCGTCGCTGTACTGCCCACCGGCGTCTACCCGGAACTCGTCGAACTCGGTGTCAGCGGCCTGGTGGCGGCCGGCCGGGGCACCGCTGACGCCGCGGCCATGCTCACAGCAGTGACCGAGCTGACCCTGAAGGAGAGAACGGACCTCAGCCAGGCGGCCCTGGAGCGCGCCCGCCGGGAACACGACTTCCGCACGAACTGGCGGCGCTCCTTCCAGGCCATGCTCGACCGGCATCTGTCGGTGGCCGGTGCTCCGCTCCACAGCGGAGCGCCGGTATGAGAAACGGAGCGCGGACGTGTCCTGTCGTCGGTCCGAGACCGGACAGGGCACAGCTCACAGCCACGAAGACAGTGGAAGGAACCACGACACATGCCGGCCCAAGAACCGCTCGTCCACGCCGAGGCACTGGTGAAGCGTTATGGGGACTTCACCGCACTGGGCGGCGTCGAGTTCGAGGTCCGGCCGGGCCAGGTCTTCGGCCTGCTCGGACCGAACGGAGCGGGAAAGTCCTCCACGATGCGCATGATCAGCTGTATCTCCAAGCCGACGGAGGGCACGCTGCGCATATTCGGCATGGACGCGGTCGCCAACGGACCCGCGATACGCGCGAGGATCGGAGTCTGTCCCCAACAGGACACACTCGACCCCGAACTGAGTCTGCTGCAGAACCTCACCGTCTTCGCGCGCTACTTCAGGATCTCGCGTGCGACAGCGGCCGCACGCGCCGCCGAACTGCTGGCGTTCGTCCATCTCGAGGACCGGGCCGGCCATCGCGTCGATTCGCTGTCCGGCGGCATGAAACGGCGTCTGAGCATCGCCCGCGCGATGATCAACGATCCTGAGCTGATTCTCCTGGACGAGCCCACCACAGGACTCGACCCCCAGGCCCGTCATCTCCTCTGGGAACGCCTGGACCGGCTCCGCCGACGGGGCATCACCCAGATACTCACCACGCACTACATGGACGAGGCGGAGCAGCTGTGCGACTGGCTGGTCGTCGTCGACAGCGGCCGGATCGTCGCAACCGGTACACCCAGCGGACTGATCGCTCAGCACTGCACCAAAGAGGTCGTCGAACTGCGCCTTCGGCAGGCCGACGCGCCCATGGACGAACTGAACCGATTGGGACTCCGGGTCGAAACGCTGCCCGACCGAGCGCTGATCTACGCCGACGACGGTGAGGCCGCGGCCTCCGCCGTCCACCGGAACGGCATCGAGGTCCGCAGCGTCCTGGTCCGCCGCGGCGGACTCGAAGACGTCTTCCTGCACCTGACCGGCCGAACCCTGGTGGACTGACCGTGGCCCTGACCGATTCCCGAGTTGTCGCCGTCACCGCCCATCTGCTCACCACCTACCGCCGTACCTGGCTCGACTCGGTGTTCAATTCGTTCCTGCTGCCGCTGTGCCTGCTCACCGGCATCGGTTGGTCGGTGGGTCGGTACGTCGGTGACGAGCCTCAACCCGGCGTCTCCTACTTCGCCTTCGTCGGTGCCGGACTTCTGGCCACATCCGTCGTCCAGATCAGTGCCGCCGAGTCCGCCTGGGCAGTCTTCGGCGGCTTCGAGTGGGGTCGTATCTATCACGCCATGCGGCTCACACCGGCCAGGCCGACAGACATCATGACGGGGCATCTGGCCGCGGTCGTCGGGCGTGCGACCCTCGGCGGACTCAGCTTCCTGATCGTCATCGAGCTCTTCGGCATCGGACACCGGTGGACCGCCTTGGCAGTCGTCCCGCTTCTGCCGATGTTCGCCGTCTCGATCGCCGCTCCGGTCATGGCGTTCAGCGCCACTGTGCGGAGCGCCGGGATGTTCGACGTCCTCTTCCGTATCGGCATCGTTCCCATGGCCATGTTCAGCGGTGTCTACTTCCCGCTCGACGTCCTGCCAGCCCTGCCCCATGCCGTGGTACTGGCCCTGCCCCTGACGCACGCCGCCGACCTGTCCCGCATGCTGCTGCTCGGCTCCGGTACCGCCCGGGACGCGGCCGTGGACCTGCTCTGTCTGGCTGTCTGGGCCGTCGCCGGACTCGCTCTCGCCCGTCGCGCCTTCTCTCGACGCTTCTCGGACTAGGAGGGTCTGTGCCTGTATCCACGGCCGCGGCGCCCGGTCGGACGGAAACCGTCCGGGCGGCCCATGTCTGGGCGGTGTTCCTGCGCAACGTCGAGGCGGCCCGCCATGCGTCATACCTGTGGGTCCTGCTGTCCGGACTCTTCGAGCCCGTCTTCTTCCTCGGCGCGATCGGCCTCGGCGTCGGCACCCTGGTCGGCGATCTGACCGTCTACGGCCACGAGGTCAGCTACGCCACGTTCGTGGCTCCGGCGATGCTCGCGTCCTCTCTCATGAACGGTGCCGTGTCGGAGTCGACGTTCACCTTCTTCACCAGGCTCAGAATGACGAAGATCCACGACGCCACGGCCTGCACTCCTGTCTCGTCACTCGCGATCGTCTGCAGCGAGATGCTGTGGAACGTCGCCACGAGTGCCGTGCACGCCGTGTCGTTCCTGGCCTTCATGTGCGCTCTCGACCTGGTCCAACCCGCGCGCCTGCCGACGCTGTTCATCGCTGCTCTCCTGGTGAGCGCCGCGTTCTCGGCCATGGGTCTTGCCCTGTCCACGTTCCTACGAGGCACCTACGACTTCGACCGAGTCAACCTGGTGACCTTCAGCATGTTCGTCTTCTCCGGCACGTTCACGCCGACCGAGGGCTACCCCGCGACGCTCGGCCTCCTCGCTCAGTGCACGCCCCTGGCCCAGGCCGTCGATCTGGTCCGGAGCCTGGCGCTCGACACCGTCGGCTGGGCCACGGCACGCCCCATTGTCTATCTGCTCGTCCTGATGGCGGCCGGGCTGCTCCTCGCCGGCCACCGAGTGGAGAGGATCCTGCGCGCATGACCGCCAACCCCGCCCGCACCGCGGGAGCGGAAAAGGGCCCGGACCTGTACCGGGCCGCGGACGCCCGGACCAACGGCACACGCGTCGACGCTTCCGGACCAGATGCCCGCCTGGTCGAGGAATCGGTGGCCCGAGCCGTCGTACGGCTCTCCGGCCCCGAGGAGTACCTCGAATTCCACCTGGTGGCTCCCGCCGACGCGCTGACCCTGCGCTATTCGCTCCCCGACGCCCCCACGGGCGGCGGACGCATCGAGCGGTTGGTCCTGTACATCGACGGAGAGGAATGCCATCGGCTGACCCTGAGTTCCCGCTTCTCCTGGTATTACGGCGGATATCCGTTCACCAACGACCCGGCAGCCGGCCGGGCACACCATCTCTACGACGACGTGCACGTACTCCTCGGCCGGAGATGCCCGCCGGGCACACGCATCACCCTGCGGCCCGTGGCCGAGGCGGAAGTGCCGGTCACCGTCGACATCGCCTGCTTCGAGGAGACCGGCGGACCCGTATCGCCGCCGCAGGACGCCCTGTCGGTGCTCGACTTCGGTGCGGACCCGACGGGTACCGCCGATTCGACCTCGGCCATCCGGACCGCTGTCGAGACAGCCACCGGGACCGAGCGCACCGTCTGGCTGCCCCGGGGCGTCTATACGGTGACCGACCACATCCTCCTGGACCGGGTCACGATCCGCGGTGCCGGCCCTTGGTACACCGAACTGCGCGGTGCCGGGGTCGGTCTGTACGGGCACTCGGCGCCCAGCCCCAGCACCGGCGTGCACGTGTCCGGACTCGCGATCTTCGGCAATGTCACCGAGCGCGACGATGCGGCGCAACACAACGGCATCGGAGGCGCGTTGGGCGGTGGTTCCACCATCGAGGATGTGTGGATCGCCCACACCAAGTGCGGCATGTGGTTGGACGGGCCTTTCGAGGATCTGACCATCCGGAATGTTCGGATCATGAACACCACTGCGGACGGCATCAATCTGCACCGCGGGGTCTCGGACGTCACTATCACCGGCTGCCACATACGCAACACCGGCGACGACGCCATCGCCCTGTGGTCAGACGGGATGGCCACTCACCACAACACGGTGCACGCGAACACCATCGTGCTGCCGATACTGGCCAATCACATCGCCGTCTACGGCGGTCACGACAACCGGATCACGGGAAACCTGCTGGCCGACTCGGTCGCCGAGGGCGGCGGGATCCACATCGCCAACCGCTACGGCGCCGTTCCCCTCGCGGGGAAAACCCTCGTCGAAGGAAACTTCCTGATCCGGACAGGCTCCTATCACCCTCGATACCGCGCGGGAGTGGGCGCCTTGTGGCTACTGGCCGACGACGCCCCCATGACGGCTGACGTGACGATCAGCGGGAACATCCTGACCAATAGCCCCTATGCGGCCGTGCAGTTGAGTGGTGGCCGGATCGACGGCGTGGCCGTGGACGGGATGACCATCGAGGGCGCGGGCACCTGCGCGGTCCATCTGGAGGCGACCGGCTCCGCCCGTTTCGCCCGGGTCAGCGCCGTACGGCTCGGCGTGACCGGGATACACCGCGCCGCTCCGGGATTCGATCTCCTGCGCGGCACGGGCAACGAGGGCTGGGACGCAGAGCTGCCCGAACTGCCACCGGACGGTGCCCTCCACGCGTCGGTCACCCGCCTCGACTTCGAAGCAACCATGCCGTTCACCTCCGGCGCTCCTCAACGCCTGGAACTCCACAATCCCGGTCCTCGGCAGGTCATCGTCCAACGCGTCGAACTCACCGGTGACTTCACCGCAGCGTCGCCCACTCGGGACATGGTCGCGCCCGGAGCGAGTGCCGTGCTCACCGTGGGATTCACCCCCTCGCGTACCGGCCGGCGTACCGGGGTACTCACCGTGCACTCGAACGCACCTCGCAGTCCGCTCCACGTCGACCTGACCGGCGTCGGCTTCGACCCCACCGGGGACAGAGCTCTCGGGCGGCGCGTCAGGGCAAGTACGGCGATGGGGGGCTTTCCGCCCGAATCCACCGTCGACGGTACCGAGAGGACGTGGTGGCAGAGCGACGGCATGGGGTTTCCGCAGTGGCTCCAGGTGGACCTCGGCGAGCCTGTGCCTCTCGCGCGCATCGTCCTGCGGACTCCGCGGAGCTGGGACGAACGCACCGAGACGCTGGCCGTCCACATCGGGCTCACGGAGGACGATCTCGTACCCGCCACCCCCGCCGTAGCCTGCCGATTCGCTCCGGAGCTGCGCAATACCGTCGTTCTCCCGCTCGCTCACACGGCCCGGTTCGTCCGTTTACAGGTCACCCACAACACGGCGTGGGCCGGGGCAGCCCTCTCCGCCTTCGAGGTGTACGCGGCGGATGACTGACGGCGGATTCCGCGCAGACCACGACGACGTCCACGATGAGGCTCCGTCAGCCCGGAGCGTGCGGTAGCAACTCCGAGTGCCGGAACGGACAGGACGCAGCCCTCGGCCGGTCTGTCGGCCAGGGATACGGACGGAGGTGGTCGCCGATCGCAACGACCTTCGTGCTGGTTCGCGCCGCTGGTACACCTTCGACAGCGGCAACCACGATGCCGCCCAGCGCCTCTTTCTCGGCGCTCTGCGGGCAGCCCACGCCTCCGGCGACTCTCGTCTACGCGTCGGCGCCTTGGGCTTCCTTGCCCTCCACCCCTGCTCCTCACCCGCCAAGCCCGCCCGGGAGAGGATGACCCGCACGGGCTGTACTGGATCAACCCAGGTGAGTTCCTCAGGCAAATCGGTAGCTGCTACCTCGATCTCGGTAACCGGACCGTGCGGTCTGCGCCGCACGCGCGCCGCCATGGCGCAGATGCGCGCTGGGGATGCCGACGCCAGCTGCACCACCGCCCACGAGGTTCCCACCTGGTCGACGGTGTCTGCTCCGCCCCCTTCGACGACCACCTTCAGAATATGCTGAGCGAAGCCAGCACCTACGCCACCTCACCAACGGGTCAGGGGTCTCCTCGACCGCGGGCGCACCGTCCTGAAGGAGCGAGCCGCCGCATGATCCTCGTACTGTGGGACATCGACCGCACCCTGCTATATACCGGGGATACCGACCGGCAGGTCTACCGGGAGCTGTTCGAGGAAGTGGTCGGCCGACCCGCCGAGCGCCTTCCCGCGCGCGGAACGGGCGTGACCATGCCGATGGCCGTGCGAGAACTCCTGCGCGCCAACGCGGTGGAGCCCGAGCGGGTCGAGGAGTTCGCCCAGCGGATCGTCGCGCGTATGCCGACCCAGCTCGACCGTCACCACGACGACCTCGTCCGCAAGGGCCGGGTGATGCCCGGTGCTCCCGCAGCACTCGCTGCCGTCGCCCGAGACCCGGAGACTGTACCGACCGTGGTCACCGGCAATCTGCAAGGCAGCGCCGAGATCAAGCTCAAGGCGCTGGGCCTGGACAAGCACCTCGATCTTGCCTGTGGCGGATACGCGTCCGACGACGCTCACCGCCCCGCTCTCGTGCGCGTGGCGCAAGAGCGAGCTGGTACTCGCTACCACGGCGACTTCACCCGCGATACGACGGTGATCATTGGTGACTCACTGGAAGACATCCGCACAGGGCGGGAAGGGGGCGCCACCGTCATCGCGGTGGCCTCCGGAACCACCAGCTCCCAGGAGCTCGTAGCCGCCGGAGCCCGCCACGTCATGCCGGATCTCACTGACACCCAGCACCTGCTCGCACTGATTACGAGGTGCACCACGCGTACAGCCCGGCCACGGTAAGGACGTGGAGGATCGCCTGGTCCCGCGTGGCGGCCGTTCACCCGGAGTGCGGCGAGATCGACGAGGTGAAGCTCAGATCCCCAAGCCGAGAGCGAGAGTTCGATTCTCATCACCCGCTCCAGGGAGAAGCCCCAGATCACTGGTCTGGGGCTTCTCGTCTAGGCCCATTCGGGTGGAAGAGCGCGAAGGTCATTGCTGTGAAAGACCAGCGGCACGCCCGTCGTCGAGCCAGGTTCCTCAAAGGTGACGACCCGGCCCACCACCAGGAGGTGGTCGCCGAGCACCCTGGTCTCCCACAGCCAGCAGTCGATCCAGAGCACCGCTCCGGGCAGCAACGGGTTGCCGAGGGCGGAGCGGATCCACCGCACTCCGGTGAACTTGTCCCCTCCCGAGCGCGCGAACCGGGCGCACAGGCTGTCCTGGCCGGCCGCCAGGACGTTGACCGCGAAGCGACCCGCCCGCGCCATGTTCGGCCAGCTGGTGGAGGAGGTGGCCACGAAGAAGCCCACCAGCGGTGGCTCCAGGGATATCGAGACGAACGACCCCGCGACCAGGCCGAACGGCACCTCACCGTCGGCTGCGGAGACCACGGTCACACAGGTCGGAACTGCTGACAGGGCTCTGCGCAGCTGGGCCCTGTCGATCTCCGTGCAGGCGCGCGCCGCTGACCTCACATGTTCTCCCGGTCCGCGGCTGCCAAGCTCTCCCGGGCCCAGGATGCAGCCTCCTCGAAGTCCGTCGACTGCACCACAGGACAGCCCCAGAACCGGAGCCCCGCTTCCGGGGCGGGAGCCCGCTCGCCCCCGACGAATGCCAGGCCGCGGCACCGGTTCGCCAGGGCCGGCCGTATCTCCTTGACCGCTTTTGCGTGTTCCGCGGTCCGGGGGGCGTGGTCGGCCTCCTTCGCAGCTTCCGTTGCCGTTAGGTCGAGGACGGCCGCGAACGGCTGCCCCCGTTCCAGCGCTGAGTGGAGCAGGCCTAGTACGGCGTCACGGACCGCGCCCGGGGGCTCCCCCTCGGCGACGAGGGTCACGACGGGCCAGTCGTCGAATCGGGTCTTCATGCGAGCCGCCTCTCAGTCGCCGCCCGGCTTGCCGGCGATTCCCCAGTGCGTCTCGGGCACCGGATGCAGCACGACCCAGGTGTGCTCCCGTACTTGCTCCCCCAGCACTTCCGCCGCGGCGTCGGTCAGTCGCTCGATCAGTAGCCTGTGCGTTTCGTGCGTGACCCGCTTCTCGTACAGCTTGACTTCGATCAAGGGCATCAGAAACGGCCTCCTTGCGGTAGGGACACGGCGTCGACGGGCATGACCTCGTCCAGGCTGTCGGAGAACGCCCCGACGAGATAGTCGACTTGATGGGGTGTCAACCCCGGATGGCAAGGGAGATTCAGCTGTTCCGTGAACCACAGCCGCTCGGCGGTGGGGCACTCCCCGAGGCCGTGGCCCCTGGCCCGCCACTCCGGGACGAGGTGGAGCGGGAAGTACCGGAGCTGGATCTCCACGCCTCGCTCATCCAGGGCCCGTACCAGCTGGGTGCGTGCCTCGGGGGCGCCTCGCACGAAACAGGTGTAGAGGTGGTAGGCGTGCCCGATGTCGCTGCCGGGCCGCTGGACGCGGACCCCGGGATGAGCCGACGCCACCTTGTCGAGCTGGGCGGCTATCTGCCGACGGCGGGCGACGAAGGCGTCCAGCTTGGCCAGCTGGGCAGAGCCGACGGCGGCGGCCGCCTCGGACAGGGTGGCGTTGGTGCCCGACCTGCGCACCGACTCGCACGACTCCCGATAGATGTAGGCGGAGTACTGCATCCATGGCAGCAGCGCGGGAACGTCACCGGGCGGGGCGGGGGACTTGGTGAACACGCCATCGACTTGGTTGGAGCGGCGGCGCTCAATGCGCTTCGCCCAGTCGTCTCGGTCGGTGGTGATCATGCCGCCCTCGCCGAGGGTGGTGATGTTCTTGGAGGAGTGGAAACTGAAACAGGCGATGTCGGCCAAGGCTCCTGGCCGGCGTCCCCGGTACTCGGCACCGAGGGCGTGCGCGCAGTCCTCCAGGACCACGATGCCCCGGGCACGCGCCAGGTCCATCACAGCCTCCATCTCGGCGGGCCAGCCCCCGTAGTGGACCAGGAGGACGGCACGGGTCCGCTCGGTGAGCAGGTCGGCCAGCCGGTTCGGGTCCATGTTGAGCGAGTACGGGTCGACATCGCAGAACCGCACCCGAACATCGAGGTCGAGCAGTGGCTGGATCGTCGCCGGGAAGGTCTGCGGGCTGGCCACGACCTCGTCACCGGGACGCAGGTCGAGCAGCGCGATCGCGATCTCCAGGGCGACGGTCCCGCTTGTCACCGACAGGGCGTGCCGGGCGCCGACAAGGGTGCGGAACTCCTCCTCGAACGCGGTGCGCCACTCTCCCATGGACAGCGGGGCATCGGAGTGGAGCACCTCGGTCAGCGCCTGGAACTCGGTGTCGTCCAATACGCTTCCCCGGCGCGCGAAGGGCACGTCGTATACACGGTCGCCGCGCATCAGTGGTCCTCCTCGCCGCGCGCCGCCCGCCGGTCGGCGGCGTCGGCCGCGAGTGCCTTCTTGTCGACCTTTCCCAGACCGGTGAGCGGGAAGGCGTCGTAGATCTCCAGCAGATCGGGGAGTTTGAAGTCGGCCACGCCCCTCTCCCGCAGTATGCGCCGCAGCTCCGGCATGCCCGGTGGATCGCCGTCGGGCATGACGCACGCGCAGATCGCCTCGCCCAACGCCGGGTCGGGAACGGCCACGACGGCTGCCTGAGCGACACGGGGGTGCCGGGTCAGGTGGCCTTCGAGTTCAGTCGCGGACACCTTGTCGCCGCCCCGGATCACTACATCCTTCACCCGGCCCTCGACCACCAGATCGCCTCGCGGGGTGAGCCGGACCAGGTCACCAGAGCGGAAGAAGCCGTCGTCGGTGAACGCGGTTCGATTGTGCTCCGCTGCCCGGTAGTAGCCGCGCAGCGTGTAGGGACCGCGCGTGACGAGTTCGCCCACCCTGCCGGGCGCCGTCTCAGCCCCCGTCACCGGATCGACCACGCGTATCTCGTCGACCGGCGAGACTGGCCGGCCCTGGGTGGCTAGGACGACGTCGTCCGGGTCGTCGCGCCGGGTCATGGTCAGTAGCCCCTCGGCCATCCCGAAGACCTGCTGGAGCGCGCATCCGAGCACCGGACGTACCTGTTCCGCGACGTGCCGGTGCAGCTTGGCGCTGCCGATCTGGAGGCACTCCAGGCTCGACAGGTCATGCCGGGTGTGCTCGTTCCCGCCCATCCATAGGTGCGCGATGGTGGGCACCACGGAGGTCAGGGTGACCCTTTCTGCGGCGATCAGGGGGAAGCAGGTGCCGGGGCTCGGGTCGGGAGCGAACACCACAGTGCCTCCGGCGCCCAGGGTGCCGAGGATGCCGGGACACCCCCAGGTGAAGTTGAACTCCACCGGCAGAACCGCCAGATACACGGTCTCCGGTCCCAGGCCGCACACCTCGGCGGTGGCGCGGATCTGGTAGCCGTAGTCGTCGTGCGTCCGCGGGATCAGCTTGGGAAGGGCCGTCGTACCGCCGGAGAGCAGGAAGAACGCCGCGTCCGTGGAGTCCGGCGCGTACGCTTCTCCGGGAGCCCCGGTGAGGTCGTCCAACAGGATGACGTTCTCCGGCGTCCCGGGCCGTGGTTCGCCCACCATCAGCGTGTGCCGGAGGGACGGCACCTCCTTGCGCAGGGCCACGGACATCTCCACGTGGTCGAAACCCCGCTTCGACCCGGGTACGACATGGGCGACCGCCCCGGACAGCTCGCACAGGTGACGCACCTCGTACGACCGGTGGGCGGGAAGCGAGAACACGGGCACCGCGCCGACCCGGAAGAGGCCGAAGCAGACGGCCACGAAGTCGGGGGCATTGGGCAGTTGGACGACCACCCGGTCGCCGGGGCCGACGCCGATCCCGCGCAGCCCGGCCGCCAACCGGTCGGCCCAGGCGTCGAGTTCGGCGTACGAGATGCGTCGTCCCTCCCCGACCAGGGCGGTGCGGTCCCGGTGAGTGGTGGCCCAGCGCCGCAGCGCGGTGCCGAGCGGCTCGCCGGTCCAGTAACCGGCGGCGCGGTAGCGGGCGATCTCCGCCTGCGGCCTGGCAACGCATCCGTCGAGCACGGTCACACCTCCGCCATCACGTGGTCGGCGAACAGCCGCAGGGCGCGTTCGCTCTGTTCGTAGGGCATGTGGCCGGGGCTGACCTGGATGCTGACAGTCAGGTCGTCGCCGTACCACTCTGTGATGGCCGCGAGCTGGTCGCGAACCTCGGCCGGGGTGCCGGCCAGCACCTTCGTGGCGGCCAGAGAGGCCGCGAAATCGTAGTCGCGGACCTTCTCGACGAACTTCTCGTAGCCGGGGTACTGGTCGCTGCGGGCTCCCGCCCAGCCGGCCACCGCGCCCGCCATGTGCTCGACGTAATTGCGCTCGAACCGCTCGGCCGCGTCGAGCGCCTCGGCCCGGTCCTCGGAGAGGTAGCAGGTGTACTTGATCTGGATGCGCGGACGGCCGGGGTGGGCGCTCGCCGTCCATGCCTCGCGGTAGGCCGCCAGCATTTCCCGCAGTTGCTCGCGCGAGGTGACGGACGGCACGACCTGGAGGTGGTGGCCGGCCTTGCCGGCGGCCGCGCAGGACTCGGCGCTGGTCGCGGAGGCGACGAACACCGGCGGGTGCGGTCGCTGCACGGGGCGGGGCAGCAGGGAGACCGGGCCGAACCGGTAGAATTCCCCGGTCCATGTGACGCTTTCCTCGGACCACAGGGCGACGCACGCGTCGACCATCTCGGCGAACCTGGCCCGGCTCTCGGCCATGGGCACCTGGAACCATTCGAACTCGTCGGGCAGGAATCCCCGGCCGAAGCCGGCGTCGAGTCGTCCCCCCGAAAGGTTGTCGAGCATGGCCAGTTTGGCCGCCGTCTTCAGCGGGTGGTTGAGGGCGGCGATGACGGCGCCGGTGGTGATGCGGATCGTGCTGGTCCTGGCAGCGATGGCGGTGAGCAGGGTGACCGGGTCGGGACAGTAGCCGCCGTACGGTGAGCCGTAGTGCTCCACCGTTTGTACGTGTTCGAAGCCCAATGACTCGCCGAGCACGGCCAGTTGGATTGTTTCCCGGTAATACTGCGGGGCGCTCTTGCGAGCTGGGGCGATGACGGGGAAGAAGTTCAGGCCAAACTGCATGGGCAACTCCTTGCGGGTGTGCGTGTGTGGGGGATCGGCGCGTCCAGTGGCGTGCCGTCGGTCAGGGCAGCGCGAGCGAGGACGGCATGGCGCTCGGTCGCTCCAGTCGGCGCCGCAGTTCGGCGACGACCGCGTGCCGAGCGTCCAGCAGATAGAAGTGGCCGCCGGGAAAGACCCTCAGATCGAAGTCGGCGGACGTGATGTCCCGCCAGGGCCGCATGAGGTCCGGCGGTGCCTCGTGGTCGTGCTGCCCGGCCATCGTGGTGACCGGGCACGAGAGCGGTGGTCCGGACCGGTGCCGGTAGGTGTCGATCAGTCGGAAGTCCTGACGGATCGGCGGCAGCCATACGGCGCGGGAGGCGGGGTCCGCGAACAGCTCCGGGGCGGTGCCGCCGAGGGCGAGCACCTCCGCAACGAACGCGGCGTCGTCGAGCAGGTGGGTGCCGCCCGGCAGGTGCGCGGTGGGAGATACCGTCCCCGACACAACCAGGCGGACCAGGCCGGCTCGGGCCGAGCAGCGGCGGGCCACCTCGTAGGCGACGATGCCGCCCATGCTGTGGCCGAACAGCGTGGTGGGACGTCGGGGCAGGCGCTCCAGCTCTCCTGCGATGCGATCGGCGAGGTCTGCCACGCTGCCGGGGACATCATCGGGCGTGCTGTACCGCGCCGAGACGAGGTCCACGTCCGGGCCCAGATTGTCGGCCCAGGGTACGAACATGCCGGGTACGGCTCCGGCGTGCGGCAGGCACACCAGCCGGGTCCGGCCTCGGGGCCCGGAAGTGTGACGCTGCAACAGGCCGGACCGACGCGACGGGACGGCATTCACCGGCCCGGCTCCGCACCGGACGCCGAGACCGGAGGTTGTCGTACGGCTGCGGCGAGAGCCTCGATCGACCGGTACTCGATCAGGCACCTCAACAGGACCTCGAAGCCGTGCCCGGCCGCCCCGGGCACCTGTTCACGGACGTTGCCGATCAGCTGGGCGGCCAGCAGGGAATCGCCGCCGACCGCGAAGAAGTCCTGGTCGACGCCGACCTGCTCACCGGCCCCCAGTACTTCGGCCCATAGGCCGGCGATCGCGTCCTCCAGCGCGTCCCGCGGCGGGAGCGCCTTCTTGCGGGTGGCGGCCGGATCCGGGGCAGCCCGCAGCCAGGCGGCCAGCGCCCCCCGGTCCACCTTGCCGTTGGCGGTCAGCGGCAGGGCGTCGAGCACGTGGGTGCGGGAGGGCACCATGTGCGCCGGCAGCTGGTCGGCCAGGTACGTGCCGAGGGCGTCGGGGCTCACCCGGGTCTGATCGGCCTTGAAACGGGCGGCGAGCAGCACCTGTCCGAGGGACGGCGGGAGCCGATCGGCATCCGGGCCGGGATCCTGCGGCAGGTGCCACAGCTCGGTGGCGCCCGCCCGCTGCAGTAACTGGGTCCACTCCTCCCGGTCGAGCAGCATCCGGTCCTGGCCGCGTCGCACGTCCGTGAAGTCGACGCCCGTCTCACCCACGTCCATCAGAAAGGCCATGAAGATCATGAGTTCTGCGCTCTCCCGCGTCGGCTCGGTGAACAGCAGCCACCCGCCGGGGGTGAGCAGCTCCCGCAGCCGGCCGAGCATTGTAGCCGCGTTCCGCGCGTTGTGCAGGACGTTCGCGGCGACGATCACGTCGAAGGAGTTCGGGGCCAGACCCTGGGAGCGCGGGTCGGCGTTCATGTCGAACAGGCCGTAGTCCACGAAGGGGACGTCGGCGAAACGTTCCTGTGCTCCGTTGAGGAAGAACGGCGACACATCCGTGAACAGGTACTCCACGTCCTGGTCGGCCAGGGCCTCGAAGGCTGCCGCGCTGGTGCCGCCGACGCCTGCTCCCACCTCCAGCACCCGCAGCGGGCCGTGGTCCGGACTGTGACTCAGTGCGATCTCCCGCAGGGCTCCGGCGGTGGCGGCATTGGTGTAGCGCGCGATCAGGCTGTCGGTGAAGAGTGACACGGCGGTGTCCGCCCGGCCCTCGGGGAACAACAAGTGGACCTCGTCCTGGGCGCCGCTGACCAGCTCGGGCAGGCGGGCTCCGCTGCGTTCGAACAGAGCGACCGCCTCCGGCGACCACTGGTCGTGGCCGTAGGCGTGCAGCTCACGCACCCGCCGCCAGGCCGCGTCGACCTCGGACCGGCTGTCCGGCAGCGCCCCGGGGACGGCGGTGTACATGCCGGTCATGGGATCGTGGGTCACTTGGCCCGCCTCGTGCAGCAGGCCGAGCCAGCGGTGCACGATCCAGCGGTGCCGGGGCACGGCCCGCATCAGCCGCAGCATCTCGTCTGCGGTACGCCCTTCGGCAAGGGCCTCCCGCAGCGCATGGCCGACGGTGAGCAGCACGGCCTCGTCGAGCGCGGCGTGGAAGGCGCGCATCCGGGCCGCGTCCGGGGCCTTCGCGGCGGAGCGCCCGGCGGCGTCGGAGGCTGCCGCCAACTCCGCTGCGGAGCCGGCGGCCGGGGTGCGGTGGCGACCGGTCACGAAGGCGACCAGGCGGCGGTCCGTACGGCCGCCGTCGGCCAGCACGCAGGCGACCCCGACCGAGGGATGCCGTTCCAGGGTCGACTCGATCTCGCCCGGCTCGATGCGGTGCCCGAGCACCTTGACCTGGGAGTCCGCCCGGCCGAGGAACTCGATGACGCCGTCGGGGCGGTAGCGTCCCAGATCGCCGGTGCGGTAGAGCCGTTCGCCCGTGACCGGGTGGTGGACGAACCGCTCGGCTGTGCGCTCCGGGTCGCCGAGATATCCCAGGGCGAGCCCGATGCCCCCGATATACAGCTCGCCGGTGACCCAGTCGGGACGCGGGGGCAGCGCGGGGTCCTCGGCGTCCAGGACGTGGAAGGTCTGGTTGGCCAGCGGGGTGCCGTACGGGATGCTGGTCCACTCCTCGTCGACGGTGTCGATGGGGAAGTGGATGGACCAGATCGCCGCCTCGGTGGCACCGCCCAGGCTGATCACACACAGTCCCGGCAGCTTGCTGCGGATCGAGTCGGGCAGCGTGACCGGGATCCAATCGCCGCTGATCAGAGCCAGCCGCAGCCGGGACAGGTCCCACTCGGCGGTGGGGCCAAGACAGTCGTCGAGCATCTGCAGCTGCGCAGGGACGGAGTTCCACAGCGTGACGCGGTGCTCGTGGATCAGCGCCGCCCAGTGGGAGGGGTCGCCGCGCCGGTCCGGATCGGGTAGTACCAGGGCACCGCCCCGGGCCAGGGGGCCGAAGACGTCGTAGACGGAGAGGTCGAAGCCGAGGCCGGCCAGACCGAGGATCCGGTCGTCCTCGTCCACGCCGTGCCGAGTGTTGATGTCGACGACCGTGTTGAGCGCACTGCGGTGGCTGATCATGACGCCCTTGGGCGTGCCGGACGAGCCGGAAGTGTAGATGACGTACGCCAGGTCCTCGGGCCGCGGCCGTTCGCCGTACGACGGTGTGGCGGCGGAGGTGAGACCGTCGACCGCGTCGACGCGGACCTGCTCGGGCCAGTCGGCCGGGCCGGGGCCACTCTCACACACCAGGACCTGACGGACGCCGGCGTCCGCCAGGATCCGGTCCCTGCGCGCGGTCGGCTGGGCGGTGTCGAGCGGGAGGTAGGCGCAGCCCGCTAAGAGGGCGCCGATCACGCCGACGATCTGCTGCCAGCCCTTGGGCATCGCGACGGCCACGATCTCCCCGGTGGTACATCGACCTCGCTCCCGCAGCAGTTCGGCGACGGCCTCGGCGCGGCCGAGGAGTTCGCCGTAGGTGAGGCTGCGGTCTGCGGCGACGACAGCGGTGCGGTCGGGGGTGCGCCGGGCCTGGGTGATCACGCCGTCGTGCAACAGCCCCTCCGGTACGGGTGCGGTGGTGGCGTTGATCTTCGCGCGGCGGGCGGCCTGGGCGGGTGGCAGCGCCCGCGCGACGGGGCCGGTCCATGCCCGTTCGTCCTCCGCCAGGCGCTGGACCAGGTCCGTGTAGGCGGCGAACATCGCGTCCACCAGGCCGTCGGGGAACAGGGCGTCCACGGTGTCCCAGGTGAGCAGCAGTCCGTCGGTGGTCTCATAGAGCTGGTGGTCCAGCCACACCTGCGGGGTCTGCGAGAGCATCCAGCTCATCTCGCCGAAGAGGCCGCGGAAGTCGTCGTCCACGAAGAGTTCGCCGATGCTGCTGGCGAAGACGACGGGAGCGGAGACCGGGCCGTCCGTCCGGCCCCGGGCGAGATCGCGCAGCACCTCGACCGCGGAGTAGGCGGCGTACGACACGTCCTGCTGGAAGCGGTCCTGGAGCGCGCGCACCCGGTCCACGAAGGGCGCGGTGCCGCCGGTCTCCACCTCGAGCAGGATCAGGTTGGTGAAGTCGGCGATCATCCGCTCGGTGTCGGGGTCGCCCGCTTGTCGGTCGAACAGCGGGACGCTGAGCAGGAATCGCCGGTTCTCGCTCCACTGGCCGAGGGCCTCCGCGAATGCCGTCGCCAGCACCATCGAGGGGGTCACGCGGTGGGCACGGGCCCGTTCCTTGAGCTGGTCGAAGCGGGCCTGTTCCAGCAAGTGGGAGCGGCGCCGGAAGCGCGGCCGCGCCACCCGGGCCGGGTCGGTGGCGAGCGGCAGGCGCGGGCCGCCGACGGTCAGCCGCTCGGAGCGCTCCCGCCAGTGGGCCCGCGCCTGCTCCCGCTCCGCACGGCGGCGGTTCGTGCGGTCGGCCAGGTACTCGGCGAAGCTCAGCGTGAGTGGCGGGAGGTCGACGCCCCGGTACAGGGCTGCGAGGTCCGCGAGGAGCACTTGGATACTCATGACGTCGGCGATGATCAGGTCGACGTTGAGGTGCAGCCGGGCACCGCCGCCGGGCAGCAGGGACAGCTGGATGTCGAAGACCTCACCGGTCCGGATGTCGAGCAGCCGGTGGGACAACTCGTCCCGGATGGCCCGCAGTCGCTTCTCCACGGCTTCCGTGCTCAGCGACCGCAGGTCGTGATAGATGAGACCGGGCCACGGAGAGCGGGCCGTGATCTGCTGGCGGCCGTCATCCCGTATCACCGCCCGGAGCATCCCGTGGCGCTCGGTCAGCCGGTGGACGGCGTCCTCCAGACGGGCAGGGTCGGCGCCGGGCCCATCGAACTCGAAATACCCGTGGCAGGCGACCCCGCCGAGCACCTGCCCCTCGTTCCGCCCGATCCAGTACGCGTACTGGACGGGCGTCAGCAGGAAGGGAGCCGCCGGATCGATGGCGGCGACCGTCTCGGCGGCCTCGGCGACGGGTGGCTTCTCGGGCCGGCCGTCGGCTAGCAGGGCCCACCAGTCGGACACCGTCGGGCTGACGGTGAACTCGCGATAGGTGACCGTCAGGCCTGCGTCCCGCCAGGCTCCGACCATCGCCATGGCGGTCACGGAGTCCAGGCCGAGGCCGACGAGATCGTCGTCGTCGCCGATCTCCGCGGGGTCCAGCCGGAGTCTGCGCGCGAGGTGCCGGCGTAACTCCTCCTGGCTCATGGGAAGGTCAGCGGACGGTGCGGTGTGACGGGCGGAACCAGGCAAGACTCCTCCAGGCCAGGACGGTTTTCCTGTGCGTTTCGGATGTCCCGGGATTGCGACATGGTTGAAACTTTCCCGGGCCGCCCAAGTATCAGCACATGCCTGATGGGTCTGGCAAGAGTTGATCAATGATGGATTGCGACCGGTGTTCGCAGAGTCATTTCTCGGCCATTTGGCAGGGTCGTTTGAGTGGTTGACACTACACTCGCCTCATGCCAAGGTAGGGTACCCTTACTTGCCTGTTGAGTGCCTTCCCGTCAGGCATCTCTTCGTTTTGGGTGACTTGTCTGGCGGACTCGGTAGCGTTGGTGGACCCGGCAGTCGGCTATTTTTTCATTCCCCCATTACCTGGTCGGCGACCTCCCTTTGTGGCCTGATGGATTGCTGACCATTTTCTTTTTCGGTGGTCAAACGATTGCCGGTCATCAGGGTATAGAGAGCCCCCGATGCGGCTATGGCGGTGGCAATCCAGAACGCGAGCGTGAAGCCCGAGTTGTCGGGGAGTGGGGTGCCGGAGATCGTGTGGGAGGCCAGGACTGCCGCGGCGAGCTGGCTGCCTACGGCTCCGCCCACGGTCCGGGCTACCGTGTTGATGCCGTTGGCTGTGGCTATGGCGTGTGGCGGGGCGGCGTCGTGGATCAGTTTGGGCAGCGCCGCCATGGCGAACCCGAACCCGGTGCCGATCACGCCGTACGCCGCCATTGCCTGCCACTCCCGGGCGTGGAACAGCGCCATGACCGCCCCGCCCGCAGTGCTCAGCGCGAGCCCGAGCATCAGCGGGGCGCGCGGGCCCAGTCGGCCCTCCACTCGTCCGACGGCCGAGCTGGCCGGCAGTCCGAGGAGTGTCCCGGGGATGAGGATCAGGCCGGCCACTGTGACCGACGCCCCGAAGCCGTAGTCGACGAGACGCGCCGCTTCCGGCGGCAGTCCCGTCGGCAGCTCGGCGAGCTTGGGTACCAGGACGTAGAAGACGAACTGGGTGGCGCCCAGAAGGAAGGCGCCGATGTGGGCACCCGCGATCGGGCGGCCGAGCAGCAGGGTCGGGTCGATCAGCGGGTGCGGCACCCAGCGCTCCCACCGCAAGAACACCGCGGAGAACAGCACGGCGCCGACGAAGAGCCCGAGCACCTGGCTGGAGGACCAGCCCCAGGACGGCCCCTCGGTCAGTCCCAGTAGCGCACAGACCAGGGCCACGCCCAGTAGAACGGCACCGGTCAGGTCTGGCCGCGCCGGTGCGCTCAAGCGGCTCTCGGGCACGTACCGCGCCACAGTGACCAGGGCCAGTAAAACCAGTGCCCCGCCCGCGACGAACAGCCACCGCCATGAAGCGTGGTCGACGATCAGGCCGCCGACCAGCAGGCCGAGGCCGGCTGCGCCGCCCACCAGACCCGAGGTGAGGCCCAGTCCGAACGCCACCCGGTGCGGGGGGAGTGCCTCGCGGATCAGCCCCAGGGACAGCGGAAGCAGCGCGAGGCTGACGCCCTGGACGGCGCGGAAGGCGATGAGCGAGTCGACGTTCCAGGCGGCCGCCGCGCCGATGTTGCCCAGCAGGTGCAGCGTCAGCGTGGCCAGCAGTACGCGCCGCTTGCCGTGACTGTCGCCGAGCCGGCTGATGAGCGGGGTGAAGACCGCACTCGCCAGCAGTGTGGAACTGAGCACTGCCCAGGAGGCGCCCGCGGCACTCGTGTCGAGCTCGGTCTGCAGGATGCCCAGCGTGGGCACCAGCATCGTCTGCACGAGCGAGTAGGACAGGACGGCCAGGATGAGAGCCAGCAGGGCTTTCGTCCCTGATCGGGCGGGGGCTGCGGCGGCGGGGGCTGTCAAGGGGCACCTCGGCGTTCGTAATTTGCGACCAGTGTTCGCTAATTACGAGGATAGGCATCCCTCGCCCTGGGCCACAAGTCCCGCAGGGGAGGGCGACGGGTAGGGTGCTCCTGTGAACGCACGTGCTCCTGGCCGACCGCGCATCCTGTCCCGTGAACGCATCGTCACCATGGCGCGGCGTATTGCGGACGATGAGGGGCTGGACGCGCTGACCGTGCGACGGGTCGCACAGCGCCTCGGCACCGGACAGGCGTCCCTCTACCGCCACATCGAGGACCGCGACGAACTGCTCCGCCTCCTCGCGGAGGACGTCGCCGTCCATCTCCCGGGCCCGAAGGAGTGCCCGGATGTCCGCGAACAAGTCATCGGTCAGTGGCTCGACGCGTATGACTACCTGTCACAACATCGCTGGGCGGCTCGGATCATCGCCGAGGGCGAGCATGTGGCGGACGGTGCCTCGGCCTTCGCCGAGAGCGCGCTCGACGCACTGAGGGTGCTGGCGGGGGGCGCGCAGGAATCGCGGGCCGATCTCGCCCGCGTGTACCGGGTGTTGTGGCATCTGCTGCTCGGTCACGTGCTCAACGTCCACCCGGTGGGTCACACCCACTCCGAGGGTGCCGGCCTCGAAAGTGCCGACAAGAGCGAGGAGCCGGACACCGTGCCGGCCCCCGGCCCTCACGCGGCGAGTACCTCCCGCGACGATTTGGTCTGGGCTTTACCTCGCGTCCTGGACGGCATGCTCGGCACTCCCTGACGGCGAAACCGACGCCTCACGACCGTGCAGTGCCCGTGCCCACACCAGGGCAGCGACGGTCATCACCCCCGCGACCATGACGGCGGCCCCGTAGCCGACGGCCCCGGCGAGCGGCGGCCCGGCGGACTGCGCTGCCACGGCGACGGCGAAGCCCCAGGCCGACAGGAGGGTGAAGTCGGTACCCGCGGTGGCCGGTCGGCAGAAGTCCATGAAGACCGTGAAGATCACGGTATTGAGCGCACCACGAGCCAGGCCGAGCGCGGCGACCGCGACCGCCGCGACCACGCCTCTCGCCCCTATGGCCACCGTCAACAGCACTGCTGTTGCGGCCAGTTGTACCCCACAGCCCGCGAGCAGTACCCGGCCGCGCCCCAGTCGGGCGGTCAGCCGCCCGGTGACGGACGCGCCTGCGATCCCGGCCGCCCCACCGAGCAGGACGGTCAGCAGTCCGATGCGGCCGAGCGGCCAGCCCCGGTCCACCAGCAGCGGCGGGATGAGCGACTGTGGCAGCATGATGCCCATCCATACCAGTGGCACGAGGACGCCCGCCCATACGGCGACCCCCGGCTGGCGCACCAGTGACCGCACGGCCCGCCGACCGGGGCGGGTGGCGGGCGCCCGGGGAGACGGCGGCTCCATGGTCTCGGTGATGCGGGGCAGCACGGCCATCGGTAGCAGGCAGACGCAGGCCAGGGCGATGACCGACCACGACCATCCGGCATCTTCGACGACGGCGAGCAGCCCGGCGCCACCGACGGCTGCGCCGGCGAAGCCCGCGCCGACCTGTACGGCGTTGGCGCGCCCGCGGTCGTCGGGGTCGATCAGGCGGACGGCGAGGCCGTCGGTGGCGATGTCCTGGGTGCCGATCAGGGCGCCGAGGAGGCAGGCCATCGTCATCAGCAGGGCGAAGTCCCTGGTGACGTCCACGGCGGCGAGGGCCAGGAGCAGAGCCGCGATCGACGGTTGGGTCACGGCCAACCAGGTGCGGTAGTGACCGCGAGGGCGGCGGCCGTAGCGGTCGACGAGTGGGGCCCACAACACCTTCGCGATGACCATGAAGTTCACGAGGGATACGGCACCGACCTCTCGGAGCGGTGCGCCCTCGGCCCGCAGGATCGCCGGAAGGGCTGTCAGAGGGCTCATCGCCAGGTATTGGCCGGCGTAGAGAGCCATCAGGGTCAGCAGCCGGGTGCGCCTGGTCATCCATCCTCCCCAGAGTCAAGTAAGGGGAGCCTAACTTATTTGAGAACGGCGGTCGCTAATGTGACCGGAAATCGCCGGGGCGGGTAAGAAGTCTCGGTCCACGTCGGTGAAATCCAGCAGCATCCTGGTCTCGCCCTCTGTCACCAGATCGGCCAGCGCCTCACCGATTCCCAGAGCGTGCTTGCCCCCGTGCGCGTTGCAGCCGCCCGCGACGATCAGGCCGGGATCGCCGCCCGGGCTGCCGATCACGAACTGGCCGTCCGGGGTGCGGGAGAACATGCCGACCGCCACCCTCGCCGGCGCCGGGTCCAGGCCGGGGACATACGCGGCCAGCAGTTGCGTGAGCTCCGACCAGTCCTCGGCTCCCACGGACCGGTCGGTGTCCTCCGGGTCCATGGGGCGGAAACCGCCGCCGCCGTATTCCAGACCGAGCTTGACGTCGTGTCCGTTCTCGCGGCCGTTGCCCCACAACACCCGGCCGCCGTCGATCTCCCGCATGAACACCGGGAACTGATCGAGTTCGAAGCTTTTGCCACCCCCGCCGGGGTGGAACCAGCAGATCGGCATCCGGACGGTTTCCAGGGGCAGGCCGGGTACGAGGGTGGGCAGCCAGGCCCCTACGGTGACCACGGCCCGCCGGACACGCAGCGTGCCCGGGGACATCGCCACGTCCACCATGCCGCCCACCGTCGAGAGGCCGGTCACCTGGCTTCCCGTCAGCACGCGTGCGCCCGCGGCACGGGCCTGTTCCAGGGCGGCCCGTATTGTCGCTTCAGGCCGTACGATGCCTGCGCTCGGCTCCCGGACGCCGATGTGTCCCGCCGGTACCGCCGCGTGGAGCGGGTACCGGTCCGCCAGTTCGGCGGCGGTCATCACCTCCACCTCAACCCCGTGTGCCTCGGCCGCGCGCAGTGTCCCCCCGGTGATCGGCCCGTCCGGCGGCCCGATCAGCAGTCCGCCCGAGCGCACGAAGAGCTTCTCGTCCGACGCCTTCTCCAGGTCGCGCCACAGCTCCTCGGAGCGCCGAGCCAGCGGTACCAGGCCCGGATGCTCCAGGCAGGTGATCCGGAACATCCGCGACCCACCGTGCGAGGCTCCCCACGCGTGTCCCGGCGCGAACCGGTCGATCCCGATCACGTCCACCCCTCGCGCCGCCAGTTGCCACAGAGCTGCGGAGCCCCAGGCTCCGAGGCCGACCACCGCGACCTCGGCGTCCAAACCGCTCACCGCCATCTCACCCACCACCTCCGTGAAGCCGAGGGCAACCGTAGCCAGGGCGCCGCGTGGCGCGGCGGGCCGAGGGCGCGGATCAGGCCAGGGAAGTGACGGCGCGCCGAGCACCGATGTCCTCGCTACTGGATGCCCCGCTGTGCGGGCACCACCGGAGGCGTGTGCAAGTCCGTACCGTGACCCCGCCCTGGCTGATCATTCCGTGTTCGTTGACCGGTGTCGTGGCGTTGGCCTGGGGACCAGTCTCTGGTGCACACCGGTGCTCTCGC
This sequence comes from Streptomyces sp. LaPpAH-108, assembly GCF_000373625.1. Lineage (GTDB taxonomy): Bacteria > Actinomycetota > Actinomycetes > Streptomycetales > Streptomycetaceae > Streptomyces. The sequence goes on along the minus strand of NZ_KB891999.1, from coordinate 239,283 downwards.
AGCGTCGGTGTTGATTAAGCGCTTGTGCTTGATGAAGCGGCGTCCTTCAACGACTCGACGGAGCACTGTTCTTGAGACCTGAAGGGGCAGCGGCGCTGCGTGGCTCAGGCTGTGACAGGCCGTGGTGAGCTGGCACATTGACCCGGGGGCAGCCCTTGGATGCCCACCTCACGGTCACACTCTTGGGGACCAGCGCCCTTGACCGGGGTCAGCGGGGCATGACAATCGGGCTCGGTAGGGAGCGAGAGCTACGAGCGCGGCGGTCAGCTGGGCGACGGTTTGTCAGCCGGTTGCACGGACGGGGTGGCGCCCAGTAGGAGGTCGAAGGCGTCATTCGCCTCGCGAAGCACCGCCGTAGCGTCGTGGCCGCCCAGGCGCCATGCCGTCTGGTAGCAGGCGAGGGTCAGTTGGGCGGCGAGGGTGGCGGTGGGGGGTGGGGTGCCGTGGGCGAGGAGGTGTTTTTCGAGGAGGTCGGCGTAGAGCCGGGTCTTGCGGGTGTGGCGGTCTTCGAGTTCGGGGTGCTCTGTGACCAGGCGGTGGTAGACCGCGTAGTGGCCGGGGTCGCGGGCGGCCTCGGTGCAGAGCGCGAGTAGTAGCCGCCTCGATGTGGCCAGTGCCCGCGCGAGAGTCTGGAGCGGTTCGGTGGGCGCCTCGCGCATGGCCGTGGTGAGCGCGGTCAGGAAGTCGTCCTCGGTGGAGAAGACGACTTCCTGCTTGTCGCCGAAGTAGCGGAAGAAGGTGGTGCGGCCGATCTCGGCCCGCTGGGCGATCTCGTCCACGGTGACGGCATCGAACCCGCGCTCCCTGAAGAGCGCGAAGGCCGTCTCGATGATCCGTTCCCGGGTCTGGCGGCGTTTGCGGTCCCGCAAGGACTCCACCGGAAACTCGTTCACGCTCATTCGGCCAGGATATCCGCCCCTTCCGCCCGGCGATCAGCGTCGACGAGGCGGGCCGCCTCGCGCCACAGCTCCTCCTCGCGGGCCTCGTCGTACGACTCCGGCGACGACGGGACGTCGCGTCCGCGATCGAGGTAGGACCCCGTCCGGGCGGTCGGTCCGGCGAGGATCGTCTCGGCGAGCCGGGCGCCCGCCTGCTGCGGCGTCATGCCCCGGCCGAGGAACCGCTGAAGCTGGAAGAACCCGTTGAGCACGCCCCGTACGGGCCCCGGGGCGTGGCGGAAGAAGTCGGTGCCCGCGACGAGCGCCGGGTTGTAGGAGTAGACGCCGACGTTGTCGGGCAGGCGGCGGGCCAGCGCGTGGGTCAGGTGGATGACGCCGAGTTTGCTGGTCGCGTACGCCCGCCCGGCCTCCCGCGCGCCACCGGTACGCGGCGTGGCCAGTCGTTCCGGCGCCTCCCAGCGCGGCGCCGCCGTGGCGCCGAGGGTGTAGCGGAACTGCCCGAAGTGGCAGTCGCTCGTGGTGAGGACGATCCAGCCCGGGCCGGTGAACCGGGGCAGCAGCTCCCTGACGAGCAGGTAATGGGACAGTACGTTGACTCCGAACGTCATCTCGTACCCGTCCGTGGTGCGTTCCCCGGTCGTCGTGACCGTCAGGCCCGCGTTGCCGAGATAGCCGCCGAGCGGCGGGAGGTGCCCGGTGTCGAGCCCCCGCGCAATCTCCTCCGCCGCCCGCCTGATCTCGGCGAGCGAAGCGAGGTCACAGTCCACGCCGGTGACCCCGGAGGCGCCGGTGGCCTCGGCGAGTTCCGCGGCGAGGCGTTCACCGCCCCGGCGAGCCAGCACGACGTAGTGGTCCTGCGGCCGTCCCCGGATCAGCAACTCGACGGCCTCGCGGCCGAAACCACGGGTCACTCCGGTCAACACGATGGTCCGGCTGTCCATGACAGGCTCCTCGGTATCGAGTTCCATGTGGTACTCAGTACCGTAACGGGTCCGGAGGGTGGGCGTCGAGAGGAACATCCGTTGCGGTGTGATGGCGCGACGACGGCACGGTGGAGCGCATCCATGACGCCCTGCGCGGTCACACCGGGCCGAGGTGGAAATTCCTTGGAATTCGTGGCTCTGGAGCCGCCCGGAACAGCGCCGCAGGCGCCCCTCGCAGGGTCACCGGCGGCCTTACCGCGTCGGCCTGGACTCCTCCCGCCCACCGTTCCTGATCGCCTGTCAGGAGTCTGTCCGCAGCCTCGCTATATCGGCTCTGACCTGGTGTTTTCTTCGAAATCCCCTAGGTTGAGAGCGCGCTGTCGGACACCCTCGGAGGGGGCATCATGAGCGAGGAATCCCATACGTACGACGCCAGTGCGATCGTGGTTCTGGAGGGTCTGGAGGCCGTTCGGAAGCGGCCCGGCATGTATGTCGGGTCGGTCGGTGAACGCGGTCTTCGCCGCCTCGTGTTCGAGGTCGCCGAGCGGGCGCTGAACGAGATCCTCGGCGGCAGCGCCGACCGTGTCGGGATCGCCCTCACCGCAGACGGCTGTGTCCGTGTCGCCGACGACGGCGCGGGGCTCGCGGTCGGGCACGCCGGTCACGGTGACGGGCCTACGGTGGAGACCCGGTTGACCGAGCTGTGGTGCGGGACGACGCCCGCCGACCGGCGCTTGCTGTCCGGCGGCCACTTCGGCGTGGGACTGGCCGTCGTCAACGCCTTGTCGAGCCGTCTGACGGCAGAGGTACGGCGCGACGGCGCCCGCTGGGTGCTGGAGTACGAGCGGGGCGTGCCGCTCGGGGTGCCCACCCGCACCGGACCGGCCGACGACAGCGGAACCGTGATCACCTTCCGGCCCGACGCCGAGATCTTCGAGACGCTGGAATTCTCGTACGACGCACTGGCCGAGCGCTTCAGGGAAGTGGCCTTCCTGAACCGTGAGTTGGACATCACCTTGACCGACGACCGCGACCCCGCCGCGCCCCGGGCCATCCGCTTCCGCTTCCCCGGCGGCCCGGCGGAGTACATCGCGGAACAGCGCGCCCCGCTCCACCCGGACGTCATCGGCTTCGAGCGCGAGTACCCCGAGATGGCGGGAACCGTGGAGGTGGCCCTGCGCTGGTGTGACCGCCACGACGAACGGATCGCGACCTACGCCAACAGCCTGCCGACCACCGGCGGCGGCACACACGAACTCGGCTTCAGAGACGGCCTGGCGACCGCGCTCACCGCCTGCGCCCGGGAACGGCAGCTGCTCAGCTCGTCCGACCCCGGCTTCACCCCCGCCCAGCTCGGCGCGGGCCTGACAGCGGTCGTATCGGTCAAGCTCGACCAGCCCGAATTCGAGGGACCGACCCGCAACCGACTGAGCAACCCACCCGTCCGCGCCTGCGTCACCGAGGCCGTCCGAGAGCACCTGACCGCCTGGCTCCGCACCAACCCGGCACACGCGACGGCCGTCCTCGCCCGGATCCCGACGACCGCCCGCGACTGACAGCGGTACATGAGCCGCGGACCCACCCGTGAATCCACCCCGAACTGGCGCGATACCTGCCCCGCGACCTGGTCGCGCCCCGCGTCACTTCCGGGTGTTGGTGCGCTCGTGGACAGCAGCCGCGTCCCGTGCGTGGGGCACGACCACGATCTGTACGTCGTCCTCGTGGACGACCCGTCCCGGGTCTGCGGACCGCAGAGCGCGGCAGTCGACGCCGTGTGCGGCCTCATCGCCGCTGTCGGTCATCCCCATCGGCGCATCTTGTCACTGCTCGGCCCCCGGCCCTCTCCAGCCCGGTGAGCAGCCCCGTGAGGACCCGGTGCAGGCGTGGTTCCACCTCGACGATGGCGTGGCCGAGGCGGGGATCGCTCGTGTACAGCTCCCGTAGGCGCGGGCCCGGGGTGGCCATCTGCCACAGGGCTCCGGCCAGGCCGGTGGCGGTGGCGATGGTGTCGACGGCCTGTTGTTCGGTCAGGCCGAGGAGTCGGTCCAATTCCCGGGCGATCAGGGCGACTTCCTCCAGTGTGACGAGCTTGAAGCGGCGTACCGCCTCGATGGAGACGTTGCGTTCCAGGTTCAGGGGTGCCTGGGCGAGCAGGTCGCAGAAGAGGGGGCGGGCGGACAGGGTGGCGGCGAAGGCGGCGGAGACCGTCGCGGGTGTGGCCTGTCCCCGTGTCCCGAGGTCCGCGCGCAGTGCGGCGGACCACTCCTGCCAGCCCTCCGCGGTGAGTTCGAGGAAGATCTGCTCCCGCGTCTCGAAGTACCGCAGGAGTGCCGACTTGTGCATGCCGACCTCGGCGGCGATGTCGGTGAGCGTGACCTCCCGGATGCCGTGCCGGCGCCCGAGCGTGCGGGCCGCGTCCAGGATGGCGGCCTCGCGCGCCTGCTTGGCCTGGGCGCTGCGAGCGCGCTGGAAGGAGGCCTGATCAGTCATGGACGCCATGATAGGCGGGGCTAGTGAAACGGTGTTGCGTTAATACGGCAACGGTGTTTCACTAAACTCATGAGTGCCGACATGAGCAGCAAGAACGAGCAGCAGCAGGTCTGGTTCATCACCGGTTCGTCCCGAGGGCTCGGCCGCGCCCTGGCCGCCGCCGCACTGGAGGCGGGCGACCTCGTCGTGGCCACCGCACGCCACCCCGAGGTCCTTGCCGAGGCGTTCGGCGAGGACAACGACCGCGTGCTCCCCCTCGCCCTGGACGTCACGGACCCGGCGGCGGCGCGCGCCGCGATCGACGCGGCCCTGGACCGCTTCGGTCGTATCGACGTGCTCGTGAACAACGCGGGGTACGCGAACGTGTCACCGATCGAGACCTCGGCCGACGCCGACTTCCACGCGCAGTTCGAAACCAATTTCTGGGGTGTCTACCACGTCACGAAGGCGGCCCTGCCCGTCCTGCGCCGTCAGGGCTCGGGCACGGTCGTGCAGATCTCCTCGATCGGCGGCCGCGTCGGCGGTTCGCCGGGCATCGCCTCGTACCAGGCGGCCAAGTTCGCGGTCGACGGCTTCAGCCGGGTCCTGGCGGCGGAGACGGCGCCGTTCGGGGTGCGGGTGATGGTCGTCGAGCCGAGCGGCTTCGCCACCGACTGGGCGGGCTCGTCGATGACGGTGCACGACATCCCCGAGGCGTACGACGCGACGGTCGGCGAGATGAACCGCCGTATGCGGCAGAACACGGCCGGTGCGGCCGGCGACCCGGCCCGCGCCGCGGAGATCATCGTCCGTACGGTCCACCGCGACGAGGTCCCGGGCCACCTGCCCCTCGGTGTGAACGCGGCGGTCATGGCGCTGGACCACTCCCGTCACCAGATCGCCGAGGCCACCGCCTGGGAGAAGGTCAGCCGCTCGGCCGACTTCGGGCAGCCCTATCCGGTGGAGCTGCCCTGAAAGTCCGGCTTACGGCCGCCGCGCCGCTGGTCAGGCGGTCGATGCGCGCGGTGGCGGCGGCGCCGGGGAGGGTGGGGGATTCGGGAGGATAACGCCGGGTGCCGAGAATGCCCGACCCTCGGCCGTCCGGCGGTCTAACGTGACGTCATGACGTACTGTCAGCTGCGGCCCCGCAAGGAGGAGCCCTGTGTCATCTCCCTGTGATCCGGCACGCGCTCCCGTAGGTGATGTGAGCGCGGCGCTCATGATGATCGACTCCCGGCTCCAAACCCTCTACGACGACAAGACCGAGGCCGACCCCGAACAGCGGGAGCTGCTCGACCGGTTCGCCGCGGCCCTGGGCCCCACGGGCCTCGACGACCTGCTCGACGGCACCTGCACGCTCATCTACGTGTTCATGAAATGGCTGCGGATGGCGTGTGAGGCGGAGGACAAGGACGTCATGGAGTACGTGGTGGTCCCGCTCGTCGCCACGATGCGCAAGATGCCCAAGACCTTCCCGCCCGAGGTCGTTCCCATCATGGCCGGTCTGCTGGTCGCGGCGGGCACCGGCCTGAGCCCCAACCTGTGGCGCGCCCAGTACGGACGCTGGTCCGACGCCGAGATGAACCCCCTGGAGGCGACGACCGTCCTGCTCGCGGAACACGTCAACCGGGTCACCGACGACCGCGACTTCGCCACCCGCCTGATCGTCGAGGCGCTGTCCGGAGCGGACCAGGCCTGACGGCGGCGTGCGCCGGGCTTCGGCAGCTCGTGGGGTGTGGGCTCAGGTACGGCCCCTCCCGTGATCTGCCGGAGCCCGGTCGGCCTCAGGCGTTCCAGGCCGGGACCGGCAGAGTGCTGCCCGTCTCGGCGTACGTCTTGAGGTTGGACAGGACGAAGTTCCAGCCGCCCGAGATCTGGCGCAGCTCCTGCTCGTCGCGCAGGTTGACGTGCGTCACGGTGAGCTGCACGGTGTCGCCGTACGGCTTGAGCTCGAAGGTCACCCGGGACGGGCCGTGCGGGCGCTCCTCGCCGGGCCCGGCCCAGGTCAGCACCAGGCGGCGCGGTGCGTCGATCTCCACCACGGTGCCGACGACGTCGTCGGTGCCGGACTCGTCCAGGCGGCGGTGTGCCCAGGGGGAGCCGGGCTGCCAGTCGGAGACGTTGTGGTGGTACCAGTACGCCGCCGTCGCCTCGGGGTCCATGAGGCATTCCCAGACCTTCTCCGGGGTGGCGGCGATGTAGGTGGTGTGGACGAACTCGGGGCGCGGCTCGTTCTCGGCGCTCATGGCGGACTCCGCTTTCTGCTTCAGTGTGCTCAGCGCGTCCAGCCGGGGCTGGTCGAAGGCGCTGATCCACCGCTCCTGGATCTCGTGGAGCGGTACGGGGTTGAGGTAGTGCAACTTCTCGCGGCCCTTGCGGACGGTGCTGACGAGGTGGGCGGCCTCCAGCACACCGAGGTGCTGGGTCAGTGACTGCCGGGTCATCCGCACGCTCTCGCACAGCTCGCCCAGCGTCCTGCCGTTGTTCTCGCGCAGCTTGTCCAGCACGAACCGCCTGGTCGGATCGGCCAGGGCCTTGAAGACCCGGTCCATCTCGCTGCTCACACCTTCAATAATGCAGGTAAATGCCTGCATGTCAATGCGGGGTGGCGCGGTCGGACGCCCTGGGGCCGGCCGGGCTGTTCGCGATGCTCGCCAGGGGTGGCCGGGGTGGGTATCGGTCGGCGGAGGCGGGGTCTGGGTGCGCTGCCGCGGCGCGTGGTGGGCTGAAACTGGGCTCCCGCCCGACGGCAGCCCCATGGGCGTCATGCCCGTGCCCGGGAATCCCCTGCCCGAAGGCAAGCGGCGTGTCCGGGAGGTGCAGTGTTGGAGGTGTTCGGCTCCCGACAGCGGCAGCTGGGCGCCCGGGCGCCGGTTCTCTGACGGCGCGTCTGCGGGGCACGGGGGCGCCAACCTCCCTGGACGGACGACGCGCGTCGTACGGGAGGACCGGCCGGAGCTACTGCCCCTTGCTCCACCCCGTCGTGCTGGAGTACGCGTCCAGCAGGTCCACCACGAAGACGAGTGTCGAGCCCGGCGGGATCAAGGACGACGGTGACTGATTGCCGTAGCCGAGGCGCGGGGGGACGATGATCTCGCGGCGACCGCCGACCCTCATCCCCCGCACACCCCGGTCCCAGCCCTTGATGACCTTGCCGTCGCCCAGGGCGAACTTGTACGGCTCACCGCGGTCCCAGGAGGCGTCGAACTCCTTGCCGGACGCGAAGGTCACCCCGACGTAGTGGACCCTGACCACCATGCCGGGCCTCACCTCGGGCCCGTCACCGACGATCAGGTCCCGGACGGTCAGCTCGGTGGGAGCGTCGCCCTCCGGGATGTCGACCTCGGGCTTCGTCGGTTCAGTCATCGCGGCCTCAGCAATCTCCGGTGCGTGGACAGCCCACGCGCGCTGGTGATCACGCTACCGAGAAGGGCCGCTCCGGTCGCGGGAGCCCCGTGGGCGAAGCCCACCACCTCGTCACCACCCCGTCCCCGCCCGCACTCCCGCACCCAGCACCTGGCATGAGAGCCCGACGCGGTGAGCCGCTCCTCGCTTTGGCCGATAACGGCCGTCGACTGGAAACATGTCGACATAAGGTCATGGGTAACTGTCCCTGTCGGCCGACATATTCGCGCACTCCACGACCTCGACCCGCACTATGTGCGAGGGGCCCACGACTCCGATCCGCCGATCCGCGCGTCCCGGACCCAGTCCCCGCCAGGAGATTCCGAAATGTCCCACGACAGCTCCGAGTTTCCCCCCGGCCCACCGCCCACCGACCAGCCCCACCCCACCGGCGCGCCCCCGCACACCCCCAGTTGGTCGCAGGGGGACGGAGCATCCGGACCCGAGCCGACGGGCCGGCGCTCCAGCCCGCACCGCACCCTGCGCCTGCTGCGCCGCGCCTACCGCTGGCAGCGGCGTGTGCCGTCCCTCACCGCGCTGGGCTACTTCGCCGGGTTCCTCGCCCTGACGGTCAAGGCCCCGGGACTCATGACCCGCCCGGGGCCCGGCGGCCTGCCCACCGGTCTGGTCCTGGCCCTCGCACAGATCCCCGTCACCTGGCTGGCCGTCCTGCTCTACGAAGCCTCCGCGCGCTCCGTCGTCGACCCGCTGGCCCAGCGCGTCCGCCAGTCGTACCCGGCGCCCGGGCACCAGGAAGGAGGCCGGTGACGGCGTTCAGCGGTCCCGCGCAGTCCTGGTCCCTGGCCGCCTTCTGCTCCGTCGTCGCGCTGACCCTGCTGCTCTGCGTGCTCACCGGCCCGGACACGGACGACCTGGCCGAGTTCTACACCGGCTACAAGTCCCTCTCGCCGCTGCGCAACGGACTCGCCATCGCCGGGGACTACATCTCCGCCGCCACCGTGCTCACCATCGGCGGCATCATCGCGCTGTGCGGCTACGACGGGGTGGTCCTCGCCCTCAGCGCCGTACTGTCCTTGCTCCTGCTGATGTTCCTGCTGGCCGAACCGCTCCACAACACCGGCCGCTACACCATGGGCGACGTTCTCGGCCACCGCCATCCCGCGCGGAGCGTCCGCGTCACGGCCTGCGCGGTCACTCTCGTCGCGCTCGTCCCGATGATGATCGTCCAGCTCGCCGGTGTGGGTGAACTCCTCGCCTACGTCCTGGGGTTCACCGAACCCGCCATGAAGAACGGCTGCGTGGTCGGAGCCGGAATCCTCATGATCAGCTACGCCGCCCTCGGCGGGATGCGGGGCACCGCGCTCGTCCAGATCTTCAAGACGGTGATGCTGCTCGCCTCCGGGCTCGTCGTCAGCGGGCTGATCCTGCACGGCTTCGGCTGGAGCACCGAGGCGCTGTTCCGCACCGCCGAACGCCGCAGCGGAGCCGGGCCCGGCTATCTGCGCTGGGGACTGCAGTACGCCAGCAGCCCGCATCCCGCGCTCGACATGGCGAGCACCCAGTGTGCGATCGTGCTGGGCGCCGCCTGTCTGCCGCACGTCACCATGCGCATGTACACCGCCGGGACACCGCGCCAGGTGCGCCGGGCCATGTCCTGGGCGGTCTCCTCGGTCACCCTGTTCATCCTGATGCTCGTCCTGATCTGCACCGGGGCCACCGCCCTCCTCGGCCGCGCGCGCATCGCCGGGGCCGACCCGCACGGCACCACCGCCTATCTGCTCGGCGCCCGTGCCGCGTTCGGCACCGGCCTGTCCCGCCCCGAGGCCCTGCTCTTCGCGACCGTCACCACCGCCGTCTTCCTCACCCTGCTCGCCTCCGTGGCGAGCATGACGCTCGCCTGCGCCAACGCCCTCGCCCACGACCTGACGGCCTCCCGCCCCACCCCGCTGCCACCGGCGCGCGAACTCGCCCTCGCCCGCTCGTGCGCCCTGCTGGTCGGCATCCCCGTCATCCTGGTCGCCGCCCTCGCCCAGCACCGCAGCCTGCAGCCCCTGGCGACCCTCTCCTTCACCCTCGGCGCCTCCGCGATCGCGCCCGCGCTGCTCTACACCCTCTTCTGGCGCCGCTACACCCGCGCGGGCCTGCTCGCCACGCTCATCGTCGGCTCCCTCACCGTCCTCGCCCTCACCCCGGGCACCACCCTCGTCTCCGGAACCCCCCTGTCCGCTTTCCCCGAGGCCGACTTCGACTGGTTCCCCTACAACACTCCGGCCCTCGCCTCCATCCCCGCGGGCTTCCTGGCCGGCTGGCTCACCACCCTGCTCTCCGGCAAGTCCGCCGCCGACCGGGAACGGGGCCGCTACGAATCCGCCGAGCATCACCTTCTGACGGGGGCGCCGTCACGCGACCGGACGGGGTGAGGCGGGGCGCCCGGCCGATACGCGGACCGTCAGGGCCGCCACTTCAACTCGCGGAGAACCGCCACGGCCCACTGGTAGTGCCCGTCGGCCGGGAGCGCTTGGCCCGGCTGGAGGTACAGATCGCAGGTCAGGACGGCGATGATCTCGGCGTAGGTGCGCAGCAGCCCGGCGCGTGCGGCGGGGGTCCGACCGGCGGCCAGGTCGAGCAGTTCGCGCCAGACGGTCAGGCGGTCGGGTGCGTACTGGCGCGGATGTCGTCCACCAGAGCGGGGAAGGCGGGGACGTCTTCCGTCAACGGGGTGGCTACGGTGGGGAGTTTATCCGTCAGTAGCCGGTCGAGGAAGCGGTGCCAGTCGGGGGTGGCGGCCAGGAGCATGCGGGCCATGCTGTTCGACAGCGTGGATGCGGGGGAGGGCGGCGCGGTCCAGGTGGTCGTAGAAGCCGCGCAGCACCTCCAGGCGGGCTCGGTGCCGTCGACGTCCCGGTGATGGATCATGGGGCGGAGACCCGTCAGTGTGGTGTGGGCCCCGTGCGGTCCGCGTTCTGGGGGCTTGTGGTCCAGGAGGCCAGTATGCGCAGGGCGTCGTGGGAGGGGGTGCCGGGCGGGGCGGTGTAGGTGACCAGCTGCTGGTCCGGGTCGGTGACGCAGGTGAGGGTGTTCCAGTCGAGGCTGAGGTCGCCGATGACCGGATGGCGCAGCACCTTGGTGCCCATGCCGCGCGTGGCGACGCGGTGGGCGCCCCACCAGCGGCGGAAGTCCTCGTCCCGCATCGACAGCTCGCCGACCAGGGAGGTCAGCCGCGGGTCCTTCGGGTCGCGGGCGGCCTCCATGCGCAGCTGGGCGACGCCGGTCTGGGCGACCTCGGGCCAGTCCCGGTAGAGGGCCCTGACCGCCGGGTCGAGGAAGACCATCCGTACGTAGTTGCGCTGCTTGTCGGGGATGTTGTCGAAGTCGCCGAGGAGCGCCGCGGCCAGCGGATTCCAGGCGAGGACGTCCATACGGCGGCCCAGGACCATGGCCGGGATGTGGGACAGATCGTCCAGCAGCTGCCGCAGCTGCGGCTGGACCCGCTGCGGGGCCTGCCGACGCGGCCGGTGCGCGTCCTTCCCGGCCAGTTCCAGCATGTACGCGCGCTCGTCCTCGTCGAGCCGCAGCACATCGGCGATGACGTCCAGCACCGCAGCCGAAGCCTGACGGCGGCCCTGTTCGAGGCGGGTGTAATAGTCGGTGCTGATCGAGGCGAGGAGGGCCACCTCCTCCCGGCGCAGGCCCGTGACGCGGCGCCGTCCTCCTCCGTCGTCCGCCAGCCCCACCATGGCGGGGCTGAGATCCTTCCGCCGGGCCTTGAGGAAATCACCCAGCTCGTTCCGGTGCGTACTGCTGCTCATGTGGACGATGATGCCAGGAAAGGTGATTTCCGAGAGGGGGACAGTTCTGTCCCAGGACAGAACTGTCCGGGGACAAGAGCGGCCCATTTCGCGAGAGTCCGACGCGTGCGAATGTCGATGGCATGGCCGGTGGCCATGAGATCCATATTCCGGGCCACCGGCGAATTCCCCGCCGCACCAAGGAAACACCGAGGACATGAAGCAGAACGTCACTTTCGACAGCGCCGGCCTGCAGCTGGCCGGAACCTTGTTCACCCCGGACGGGCACAGCGGCGCCCCGCTGCCCGCCGTCGTCGTGTCCCACCCCGCGGGCGGTGTGAAGGAGCAGACCGCGAGCGTCTACGCCGAGCGCCTGGCCCGCGAGGGCTTCGCCGCCCTCGTCTTCGACGCCGCCTACCAGGGCGACAGCGAGGGCACCCCGCGCGGTCTGGAGAACCCCTTCCAGCGCGCCGAGGACGTCCGCGCCGCCGTCACGTACCTGACTACCCGTGACGACATCGACCCCGCCCGCATCGGCGCGCTCGGCATCTGCGCCTCCGGCGGCTACGTGCCGTTCGCCGCGCAGACCGACCACCGGATCAAGGCCGTCGGCACCGTCAGCGCCGCCGACACCGGCGACCTGTTCCGCCGCGGACTCGGCCGCACCCAGGGCCCGGAGGTCCTTCAGGCCATGCTCGACCAGGCCGGTGCCCTGCGCACCGCCGAGGCCCGCGGCGAGGCCCCCACCATGGAGAACTGGGTGCCCGAGTCGCAGGACGGCCTGGCGGAGGGCACCCTGTGGCGTGAGGGCTCCGAGTACTACTACACGGAGCGCGGCCACCACTGCCGCTCGAACACCGGCTGGGTGCTGCGCAGCATCGACCAGCTCGCCCAGTACGACTCCTACGCGATGATCCGGCTCATCGCTCCCCGGCCGCTGCTGATGGTCATCGGCTCGAAGGCGGACACCGGCTACTTCAGCCGTGAGGCCGTCACGGAGGCCGGTGACAACGCCGAGCTGTTCGTCGTGGACGGCGCCACCCATGTCGACCTGTACGACAAGGACGAGTACGTCACCCCGGCGATCGCCAGGCTCGCGGGCTTCTTCGGCGAGCACCTGGCCGCCTGAGCCACCCCCTGCCGCCGCCCCGCGACGGCTCGCACCAAGGAAGAAGCAGAACCATGCAGAAGGAATCCGTACGTTTCAGGAACCGGACCTGGGACGTGGCGGCCGACCTGCGCCTCCCGGACGGGTTCGACCCCGCGAAGAAGTACCCGGCCATCATCTGCGGCCACCCGATCAGCAGCTGCAAGGAGCAGACCTCGGGCGACATCTACGCCGAGCGGCTGACCGAGCTGGGCTATGTGACCCTGGCGTTCGACGCCTCGTACCAGGGCGAGAGCGGCGGTGAGCCCCGTTACCTGGAGGACCCCGCCGCGCGCGTGGAGGACTTCCGCTGCGCCGTGGACCACCTGGTCACGCTCGACTACGTCGACGAGGACCGCATCGGTGTCGTCGGCGTCTGCGGCGGTGGCGGTTACGCCGCGAACGCCGCGATGACGGACCACCGGATCAAGGCGCTCGGCACCGTGGTCGCCGCGAACTACGGCCGGATCATGCGCGAGGGCAATCTGACCCCGGACGCGGCGATCGAGACGATCGAGGCGATCGGCAAGCAGCGCACCGCCGAGGCGCGCGGCGCCGAGCCGGTGATCACCACCTACATCCCCGACTCCCCTGAGGAGCGGCAGAAGGCGGGCATCGGCGACGTGGACATCGTCAACGCCGTCGAGTACTACCGCACGCCCCGGGGGCAGAACCCGAACTCGCCGAACAAGCTGCGTTTCTCGGGCCTGGAGGCGGCGATGGGCTTCGATGCCTTCCACCTCGCCGAGGTGCTGCTGACGCAGCCGCTCCAGGTCATCGTCGGTGACGTGCCGGGCGCCTTCGGTTCGTACCGCGACGGCTTCGAGCTGTTCGACCGGGCCCGCTCGGCCAAGAAGGACATCTTCGTCGTCCAGGGCGCGAGCCACTACGACCTGTACGACCAGCCGAAGTACACCGCGCAGGCGCTGGAGAAGCTGGAGTCCTTCTTCGCGGAGAACCTGTAGCCGCACGGGGGTGGCCGTCCTCCACGCGAGTGAAAAGATGAGACGTATGCGAGAAAAAGTCACATTCCTCAGCAATGGATTGGAACTCGCCGGAGAACTGTTCATTCCGCAGGAAAAGGCGGACGGTGCGGGATTGTCGGGAATCGTCATCTCGCATCCCGTCACCAGCGTGAAAGAGCAGTCTCCCGCGCTCTACGCCGCGCGTCTGGTGGAGAACGGATTCGTGGTCCTCACCTTCGACGCCGCCTTCCAGGGGGAGAGCGAGGGGGAACCCCGCCTCCTGGAAGACCCGTTCATCCGCAGCGAGAACGTCAAGGACGCGGTGTCGTACCTCATCTCGCGGGACGAGGTCGACGGGGAGCGGGTCGGCGTGCTCGGCATCTGCGGCTCCGGAGGCTATGTGCCCTTCGCCGCGTCGACCGACCGCCGGATGAAGGCGGTGGCGACGGTGAGCGCGGTCAACATCGGCGACATGTTCCGGGACGGCGTGGACCTGACCGGACAGGCCCCCGGCGTCCTCGATCATCTGATCACCGAGTCCAACCGGGCCCGTACGGAGGGCGAGAGGAAGGCAGCCGTGACCATGCCGCTCATCCCGATGACCGCGGAAGAGGCGATGAAGGCCCCGCCGCGCAGCATGATGCGCGAGGCGTGGGACTTCTACCGCACCCCTCGCTGCATGAACCCGAACGCGCCCAACCGGATCGTCACGTACAGCCTCGATCAGTGCATCGAGTTCGACGCGTGGTCCTTCATCAAGATGATCGCGCCGCGCCCGCTGCTCATGATCGTCGGCACGGAGGCGGACAGCCGGGCCCACTCGGTACGGGCGATCGAGAAGGCGGACGACCCCAAGGAGCTGTTCTGGATCGAGGGGGCCAGCCACGTGGACCTCTACGGCGACCGGGAGCGGTTCCTCGACCCCGCCGTGGCGAAGCTGACCGAGTTCTTCCGCGCCACCCTCCGGGCCGAGGCCCCGGCCGCCGCTTCGCGGTGACGTCACCCTTTTCGAGCCTCGCGTACCCCTCGTTGATCTGCTCCAGGGATATGGTCTCGGCGACCAGGTCGTCCAGGTTCAGCCGCCCCTGCCGGTACAGGTCGGCGTACAGCGGGATGTCCACGTCGGCGATCGTGGAGCCCATGAACACGCCGTGCAGGCTCTTCTGACCGCGCAGCAGTTCGGCGGACGTCAGCTCCGCTCAGGTGCCGGGCTTCATCTTCCCGATGACATAGGCGGCGCCCCCGACATCGGTCAGGTCGATCGCCTGACGGACGGTCTGCGGCAGACCGATGACCTCGAAGACGTGGTCGACGCCGCCCTTGCCCACGATCTCGCGGACGCGTCCGACGACGTCCTTCTCCTCACCGGAGTTGATGACGTCCGTGGCGCCGAACGTGCGCGCCAACTCCAGCTTGGCGGGCTGGAGGTCCAGCGCGATGACCCGCCGGGCGCCCGCGAGCGCGGCTCCCTGGACGACGTTGAGGCCGACGCCGCCGCAGCCGATCACCGCGACCGTGTCGCCGAACCGTACCTTCGCGGCGTTCTTCGCGGCTCCGGCGCCGGTGATGACGGCGCAGCCGAGGAGGGCCGCGCAGCCGAGGAGGGCCGCGCGGTCGAGCGCGATGTCGTCGTCGACGACGACGAGGTTGCGCTCGTGCACCAGGGTCTTCTCCGCGAAGCCGCCCAGGTCGCCGATCTGGGTGACGGCCTGACCGTCCATCGTCAGCCGGGGCGCGTCGCCCGGGGCGCGGCGGATGGCTCCGGGGTCGGTGCACCGGGTGGGACGGCCGCTGCGGCAGTCGGGGCAGTCGCCGCAAGCGCTGATCAGGTTGCCGACCACATGGTCGCCGACCTTCACGGCCGTGACCTCGCCGCCGATCGATTCGACGACTCCGGCGAACTCGTGGCCGAGCACGGCCGGCATCGGCCAGCCGAAGTCGGTCTTCATCGTGTGCAGGTCGCTGTGGCACAGACCGCTGGCCCTGACCTTCACGACGACCTCGTGGGGCTGGGGCGCATCGAGCCGCACCTCGCGGATCTCGAAGGGCTTGCCCACTTCGAGCAGTACCGCTGCCTTCATTGCTTTCCTCGGGCTTCTTTCGTCGGTCCGGCGGCGTGTGCCGCCGATGGTTCGGTGCGCGGGCGGGCTCAGCGCGCGGGCCAGTCCAGATCGCGCGGGACGCCGATGCTGTTGATCTTGACGAACTCGTCGAATGCCTCGTGGCCCAGCTCATGGCCGAGGCCCGAGTCCTTGACTCCGCCGAACGGCGCGGCGAGACCGGCGGGGGAGCCGTTGACCTCGACCATTCCGGTCTCCATGCGCGTGGCGAACCGGGTGGCGCGGACCGGGTCGGCCGAGAAGACGGAGCCGCTGAGCCCGTACTTGGAGTCGTTGGCCAGCGCCAGCGCCTCGACGTCCGTGTCGTACGTGAGCACGGAGATCACCTCTCGCCCGATGTGTCCACCGGACTGACCATGGTCAAGTGGCTCGCCCTGGGCTGCGCCGTCGGCTGGGTCTGCCAGCTGCTGCCGCCCTACGACCCCCGCTTCGCCCACCAGCGCAAGGCCGTGGCGGCGCTCTACGACGCACTCGCCGCCGAGGTCCGGGCCTCCGTGGACGGCGGCTCCTCGACCCACCCCTGGCCCGGGCCGCTGCTGGCCGCGCGCCAGGCGCTCTCCGTCCTGCCGCAGTTCTCCCGCCTCGCGGCCTCTCCGCTGTTCGGCCTGGTGGGCGAGGCGCAGCGGATCGCCCAGCACCTGCGTGCCCTGGGGGCTTGGCCCGGCTAGAAGCCGGACGCCGACGCGGAGCGTGCCGCCGTGGCGGCCCAGGTCCTGTCCGACATCGCCTCGGCCGTGCGGCGGGGCCGTCCGGTCACGTCCGTGGCGGACCGCTCTGTCCTGGCACTGTCCGAGGCGGAAGCCGCCCGGCCCGACGTGCGCCCGCTGCGTGGCCTCGTCGCGGCGCTCACCGAGGCCGAACGGCTCGCGGACATGGGCTCCGGAGCCGCCGGACAGCACGTCGCGTCGGTGGTGCCGTACGCCGAGCCCGGCTTCCTCGTCCGCGGACTGCGCAGGCTGCGCGCGGAGTTCACCTGGGACTCGCCGGTACTCCAGCACGCGCTGCGGCTCGCCGTCGCGGCCACCGCCGCCGAGGCCGTCGGACACGCCACCGGCGACTGGGGAGGTCTCGGCGAGCGGGGGCACGCCTTCTGGCTGTTCCTGACCGCCGCGGTCGTCCTGTTCCCCACGTTCGAGCACACCTTCAGCCGTGGCATCAGCCGCAGCGTGGGCGCCGTCGCCGGTGGCCTGCTCGGGCTGGCCCTGACCCTGCTGCCCGACGACCGCGCGCTGCACTACGCCGTCCTGGCCGTGCTTCTCCTCCTCTACCTGGCCTTCCGCAGTACGGGTCAGCCGCTGATGATCCTGTGGATCACCGCCTGGGTGTCCTACCTCGGCGCGGGAGGCACCAGCGCGTGGACCCGTACCGCCGACACGGTCGTCGGCTCCGCCATCGCCATGGCCGTCTGCGTGCTGTGGCCCATCTGGCACACCAAGCGCCTGCCCGGCCTGCTGGTGGACCGGACCCCGTCACCGCCGACCCGGTCGCCCTGGACCGGCTGGGCCACGAGGCCCGCGTCGCACGGCGCGAGTTCGACGAGGCCGCCACGCACGCCACGGCCGAGCCGGTCCACCACCTCGCCCGGTGGAGCGGCCCCGAGCTGCGGTCGCTGTCCCGCTCGGTCCACGAGGTCGCCAGGAGCTCCGCCCTGCTGACCGTCCTCCTGCCGGACCCGAAGTCGCCGGGTGTGCCCGCCGCCGCGCTCTGTGCCGAGCCCCTGCACCAGGTGATGTCCGAGCTGGCCACGGCCGCCCGGACGGGTGCCCGGCCGGAGACCGGACTCGCGGTACGGCTGCGCGCCCCCCTCACCCCGAAGTCCCCGGACACCGATCCCCTCGGGCAGTCCGACCGCGCCGTCTTCGACACCGTGATCCGCTCACTGGAGGACCTGGCCTCCGCCATCGGCGACCAGCGCGTCCCCGCGGGCAGGCACATGGCCGACGCCTAGGACAGGGTCTCGGGCGGCTGGTCAGACCGACTGGATCGACGTCACCTCGTAGGCGATCGAGGGGTGCGGCAGGGGGCCCCGGCAGGTGAGGCGGTAGGGCGGCGTGCGCCGGGCGTGCAGGTGGACGTCGAAGGCCGTCGGGTGGGGGGCGTGGAGTTCGACGCGGATGCGCCAGGCGTCGCCGTCGCGGATCGTGTCGGTGACGGTGTAGGCGTGCCGGGCGGCCGGGCCGAAGCGTTCGAGGAGGGCCGCGACGGCGACCTGCTGCGGGGGAGTGAGATCCGTGTAGCCCCGCAGGTGGTCCGCCTGGACGCGGCCCGCCAGATGTTCCCCGACCACCTCGACGGCCGACTCGGCGTCGAGGCGGCCGTAGTACACGCCGTCGGGCAGGAGGACGACGTTGGCGGCGAACCGGTCGCCGCCGACGTGGGTGGACTCCCACACCAGGTTCGGCCAGCGCTCGCTGAGCGCACGGGCCACGGGCCGTCCGCGTACGGCGCAGCAGATGTCGTGCTGGCCGTGGACGCAGACCAGGACGACCGGCGGGTGGTCCAGCTGACCGGGGTTCTGGAGCGCGTCGGCGATCTCGGTCAGGTCCTCGTCGCGGGTCCAGGTGCCCCAGCGCTGGCGGTACGCGCCGGAGCGCTCGTAGTGCAGGACGGCCCACCGCCCGGGGCCGTCGGGTCGGGGACGGGCGCTGCGCCTGATCAGCAGGATGCGGGCCCGGACGGCGTGGGCGGCGGACCAGACGTGGGCCTTGACCTCCGGGGTGAGGTCCAGGCCGTCGAAGCCGTTGGACGGCCAGCCGCCCCGGTACTCGATGAGCACCCAGACGGCACCGCGCGGCGCCGTGCCCGCGAGCGAGTCGCCCCGTATCCGGGCGGCGTCCGCGCAGAAGAAGCGGTCCGTGCTGGTCACCGGAGCGGCTACGGTCCGGCGGGCACCAGGACGCCCGCGCGCAGCAGCCGCTCGGCCAGCGCGAGACCGAGTTCACCGGCCGTACGGACCTCGCCGTCGAGCAGACGGGACACCGCGGGCAGGTCGGCCGCCGGGAAGTCGAGCCAGCCGACCCGGGTCCGCAGACGTGCCCCCTCCAGCCGGGCCTCCAGCGCCGCGCGCAGCCGCAGGGGCGCGTCGGCATCGAGACCGTCCACGGCGGCGAGCTGCGCCAGCGGCCCGAGCGGCGCCGGACGCCCCTGGCTCCGCCTGCTCCGGTGGAACAGCGGCGCCGAGTCCGCCCCGGCGACGGCGGCGGCCAGGCGCGCGCGGGCGGCGTCGACCGCCTCCGCCGCTCCGTCGGTGCCCAGCGGCAGCGAGGCGCGCATCCCCGGGTCCTCGCGCAGCGCCGTCAACGCGGCCTCGGCGAGCTGCTCGGCCAGCGCGTAACGCGTCCACACATGGACGCCCAGCGTCAGATGGACCGAGACCTCGCCCTTCGCGCGGGCGGCGTGCAGCCAGCCGCGCGGGAGATAGAGCACGTCGCCGGGCTCCAGCACCGTGTCGATGTACGCGGGCCCCTTCGCGGCCTCGGCCACGGCGGCCCGGTGTTCGGTCCAGGGCTGCTCGCGCAGCGGGTCCGGATGGACGGGCTCGTGGACGAGCCAGCGCTTGCTGCCCTGGATCTGGACGACGAACACGTCATGGACGTCGTAATGGTCGTCGAAGCCCTGGTTCTGCGGGGGCGTGACATAGGCGTTGGCCTGCACCGGATGACCCAGCTCCGCGCTCAGCGCGGCGCACAGCTCTCCCACGGGCTCCCACGTGCGGTGCAGCGCCTGGAGGACGAGCGTGGCGCCGTCCGCGAACAGCCGCCACAGCGCCGTGTCGTCGAGCTGGTCGGCGATGGTGGCACCGACCCCGCCGGGCGACGTGAAGGACGACTCGGGCACCACCGCGCCGTCCTTGGCGACGCGCAGGAACGGGGTGCGCAGCCCCCGGCGCGAGACGAGTTCGTCCACGGCACCGGCGTCGAACACGTCCGAGAAGTCGCTCGCACCCCGGGTGAGCAGCGCGGTCCGCGACCACACGTCCCGCGCGAAGTCCGCGAGACCGAGGCCGGTCAGACGGCGCTCCAGAATCCCGGCGCCCACGGGGGTGCCGGGATTCGGGGAGCCGGTCCGGGAGCCGTCCCCGGAGCCGGTGCGGGAGTCGGTCAAGAGCCGCCGTCCGCACTGCCGTCGGCGCCGCCGTCGTGCACCCCGGGCTCACCCGCCGCACCGCCGTCGGCAGGCCCTTCGGCGCCACCGTCCGCGCCGCCGTCGTGCACCCCGGGCACCCCGGCCGCGCCACCGTCCGCGGGCCCCTCGGCGCCGCTGTCCGCGCTGCCGTCGGCACCGCCGTCATGGACGCCGGGCACCCCGGCCGCGCCGCCGTCCGCAGGTCCCTCGGCGCCGCTGTCCGCGCTGCCGTCGGCACCGCCGTCGTGCACGCCGGGCACGCCCGCCGCACCGCCGTCGGCGGGACCTTCGGCGCTGCCGTCCGCGCCCCCGTCGTGCACGCCCGGCTCGCCCGCCGCGCCGCCGTCCGCAGGGCCTTCGTGCTCGTTCGGATCCTTGGACATGCCCACAGTTCCTCCTCGGCGTCGACATCGTGTGCCCGTCACGGTGTGCCCCGTCGCCCGCCGGGGCCGCTCATGACTTTCCGGCGGGGCGACGACGCACTCCGACCACGGTCACCCAGAAACCGGCGGCCTGCATCCGCTGGCGTCCGGGCCCCGGCCGGACACCGGCGGGTACGCGGGTCGCGGCTGCGTCACCGGTAGACGAGCAGGTAGTCGCAGGTGCTCGTGCCGTCGTGGATCGATGTGTCGCTGTTGAGGACGTAGAAGGTGCCGGCGAAGCCGGTGGACGTGATCTTCGGGACCACGATCAGGGTCTGGTCCGCCATGTTCAGCGCGTTCGGCCGGACCACGTTCTGGTAGAGGAGGGTGAAGAGGTTGTCGCGCAGGTTGGGGAGCCGCAGGATGCGGTACACGCGATCGCCCTGGCCCGGAGGGCCCGAGACGGGGGCCTGGTTGGCCGGGTCGGCCCACGCCGAGGGCTGGGTGGCCATGCGGCCGTCCGCTTCGAGCTGCTGCAGCCGCCGCTGGGTGCTCTCGCGGACGGCGGCCATGTGAATGTGCAGCTGCTGGAGACGGCGGGCGCCCTGTGAATTGATCCCCAGCCCGAGGTACGGGGACTGCACGGGGACGTTTCCTCCGCTCCGCGCGTTCTCCCACGCCTCGTGCCAGTAGTTCGGCGCCGCGTCGGTGTGGAGGAACGGGCATTCGATACCGGTGATCCGGCAGGTGGGCAGCGTCAGATAGTTGTGCGTGTTCCTGGGCGCGCCGTGCACAATGATGTAATTCGGGGTCATCGCCAGGCAGTCGGGCTTGAGCTGCGGCGGCGGAGGGACGATGCCCTGCGTGCAGTACTGCACGTCGTGCCACAGCGGGTCGTCGTCGGTGGGACTGCCGCAGAGGGCCTGGAGCGAGACAGGCGGGCAGGTCACGCCCCCTCCGGGAGGAGCGGTGGAGCACGACGGGTGGGGCGAGGGGCCGCCGCCGGGCGCCGCATTCGCCGCCGCGGGCGTGCCCACCGTCGCCGCCGCGCCCGTCAGGAGTGCGGTGGCACCGAGGGTGCCCGAGAGTGCGACGAATTGACGCCGGGGCAGCTCGATCGCATTCCTCTGTTCCTTCACGCGTGAACTCCTGGAGTGAGAGAGGGGAATTTCACCCCGTTTTCCATTTCCCGTCGATCCGCTCACAGGGTAGGGACGGGAGAAGATATTTCCCATCGGCTGAACGGGTCGGTCTCTCGTGTTCCGCCGTTGAGAGGTATTCCGTTTGTGGTATTCGACGGCTCGTGCGGGACGGGATCGGGTGTCCCCGGTCGCCGGTAAAGTGCCGTCCGATGCCGAAAGAACGCCAGCCCTCGGAGCCCGTGGAGTTCCCCGCGTCCGCGGAGCCCGTGCGCATGCCCCCGCAAGGGGCCGGATGGCTGCCGCACGGCTTCCACCTCGGCCCGCACGCGCACGACCACGGTCAGCTCGTCTACGCCGCCGCCGGCACGCTGGCCACCACGACCGAGCGCGGCACATGGGTCGCCCCGGCCCACCGGGTGACCTGGACGCCCCCGGGCTTCGCCCACTCCCACCGCTTCTACGGCCGCACCGACGTCCGTCTGCTCACCGTCCCGCTCGCACTGTGCGGCGAACTCACCGACCGGCCCAGCGTGTTCGCGGTCAGCCCGCTGCTGCGCGAGGCGGTCCTCGCGCTGACCGGCGACCGTCCCGAGAGCCGCCCCGGCGCCCACGCCCGGCTGCTCGGCGTCGTCGTGGACGAACTGTCCGACACCCCCGAACACTCCCTCCACCTGCCCGAACCCCGCGACGACCGGCTCCGCGCCGTCACCGACCTCCTGCATGCCGACCCCGCCCGGGCCGCCACCCTCACCGAGCTGGGCCGCAGGGCCGGGGCCAGCGAGCGCACCCTGAGCCGCCTGTTCCACGCCGAGCTGGGGATGAGCTTCCACCGCTGGCGTACGACCCTGCGCATCCACCACGCCCTGGCCCACCTCACCGACGGCCTGTCGGTCACCGACACGGCGATGGTGTGCGGCTGGTCCAACCCGTCCAGCTTCATCGACGCGTTCACGGAGGTGGTCGGGCAGACGCCGGGGCGCTATCAGGCGGAGCTGCGGGGCGCTGCGCCGTAGCCGTCGCCCGCTCGGGAGAGTTGGCGGCTTTTCGGTATCCGCTGTCCCGTCACCGGTGGTTCACGGTCACGGGCGGACTCCAGAGTGGTGGCAGACCGACCGCTCTGAGCACGGAGGCTCGTACCCACATGACCGAGACACGCGAACACACCACCGTCGCCATCGTCGGAGCCGGTGTCGCCGGGCTGGCGCTCGGCGCCTTCCTGCTGCGCAACGGCATCGGCTGCGTCGTCCTGGAGAAGCACAGCCGTACCTACGTCGAGCAGCGCCAACGCGCCGGGACCATCGACGGTTTCGGGGTGCGCATGTTCCGCGAGTGGGGCCTCGAAGAGGTGCTGGAGGGCGACTCCGTCCCGGAGAGCGAGGGCGGCTTCTACCTCGACGGGGAGTCGATGCCGATCGAGATGGACGACGACAACGAGAGCCTGTACTGCCCGCAGCAGGTCCTCGTGCGCAACCTCACCGACGTCTTCCTGCGCGACGGCGGTGAGCTGCGGTACGAGGCGGCCGACGTGACACTGGAGAACCTGGAGGGCGCCGACGGCCGGGGTCCGTACGTCCGTTACCGGGACGCCGACGGCACACCGCGGGTGCTCGACTGCGACTACATCGCCGGGTGCGACGGCTTCCACGGCGTCAGCCGCCGCTCCGTTCCGGCCGACGCGCTGACCGAGTACTCTCACCAGTACGGCTACTCCTGGCTCAGCGTCCTGGCTGCCGTACCGGCGAACCCGGCCGGCATGGCGATCCACGCGCGCGGCCTCGCCGGGATGATCCCGCGCGGGGAGCGGGCCAGCCGCATCTACCTCCAGTGCGCCGCCGGGGACACCACCGAGCAGTGGCCGCACGCGCGGGTCTGGAGCGAGCTGGAGGCCCGGTTCGGCGTCCCGGTGCCGAGCGGCGAGATCGTCACCCGGCAGATCGTCCCGCTGCGCGGTGTCGTCTTCGAGCCGATGAGCCACGGCAGGCTCTTCCTCCTCGGCGACGCCGCCCACATCGTGCCCCCGATGAGCGCGAAGGGCATCCATCTCGCCCTCCACGACGCCGAGGTCTTCGCCCGCGCCGTCATCCACCACGCCGAGCACGGCGATGCGAGCCTGCTCGACAGCTACTCGGACACCTGCCTGCCCCACATCTGGAACTACCAGGCCTTCGCGACCTGGATCACCGACCTCATGCACAACGCCGGGGACACCACCCACGAAGGGGAGTTCCGCAAGCGGGTCGCCCGGGCCGAACTCCGGCGCCAGTTCACGTCGGAGGCGGCGAGCCGGTTGTTCGGGGAGCTGACGGCCGGGACCAACTAGGCAGTCGGCGTCGTCCTCAGCGGTCGACGGGCGCCACGCCGTCCAGCCCCGTCTCGCGCAGGACGCGCGTCACCGTGTCCTCCAGGGTGCTGTCGGCGGGGACGACGGTCTCGGTGCCGCCGGGGAGCAGGTCGCGTTCGCGGTACCAGTCGTGCAGGTGCGCGTGGGTGACCGCGGCCTGGAGCGCGGGGTCGGGCTTCGTGGCGTGGCGGAGCAGGGTCTCCTGGAGGGGGACGTCGAGGTAGTAGCAGCGGGTGACGCCTCGGTGGTCGCGTACGAGGTCTTCCAGCATCGTGGCGTACCGGTCGGCGTACAGGATGCCTTCCACGACCGTGTGGAACCCGGCGTCCAGCGCGTAGCGGGCCGTCATGCCGATCAGGCCGATGTTGGCGCCGCCGGGCCGGTCCCGCTCGCGCAGGACGACCCGGCGCAGGTTGTCCTGGCCGACCAGGGCCAGGTTGCGGCCGAAGCGTTCGCGCAGTCCGGCCGCGACCGAGGACTTCCCGGAGGCGCTGTTCCCCCGCAGGACGATCAGCCGTGTCTCTTCGGTTCCCACCCTCATGCGGGCACGGTATCGGCGGACTTGGGCGGGTGTCCGCCCACTGGCGGTCTTCGGTCCGCCTCACTACCGTCGACGTGTGACCGCGCCCTCACGCACACACCAGGCCACGCCGGGTCCTGGCCGGGCCCCGCTTCTCACCGGGTTCCTCGTCGCGGTCGTCGTCTTCGTCGTCGTACTGCTCTGGGCGAAGTGGCTGCCGTACACCGCGAAGGCCGTCGGCCTCAACGAGAGCCACACGTGGTCGGGGTCGAGCATTCTCGGCGTCGGCGGCGTCCAGCCGGGGGAGGCACCGAGCCGGCACGCGGCGGTCTCGTTCCTGGTGGCGTACCTCGTCGCGGTCTGGAAGGCACTCGTCGCCGCGTTGCTGATCAGCGCGGCGCTCCAGGCGCTGATCCCCCGGGACTGGCTGGTGCGGGTACTCGACCGGCGCGGGCGGTGGTCCGGCGCGGTCGCGGGCGGACTGCTGAGCACGCCGTCGATGATGTGCACCTGCTGTACGGCCCCGGTGGCGGTCAGTCTGCGGCGCAGCGGCGCCTCCACGGCCGCGACGGTGGCGTACTGGCTGGGCAACCCGCTGCTCAACCCCGCCGTCGTGGTGTTCCTGCTGCTCGTCGCGCCCTGGCAGTGGACCGTGGTGCGGGTGGTGATCGGCGTGGTCACGGTCGTCGCCGGGGCGGTGCTGGTGAGCCACCTCGCGGATCGGCGTCGTAGGGCGTCGGCCGGGCCCGCGGCCTCCGGGCAGAGCCGTGCTGTCGGCGTGCCCGTGGCGTCCGCGCCCGGCGAACCCGCCGGGCCCAAGGACGTGGCGCTGCGCTTCCTGCGGACGCTGACCCGGATGACGCTCGTCCTCGTCCCCGAGTATCTGCTGGTGGTCCTGCTGATCGGCGCCTTCCGGGGCTGGATGCTGCCGCTGACCCAGGACGCCGTCGGACACGGCATGCCGACGGTGGTGGCCGCCACCGTGATCGCCGCGATCCTCGGCACACTCTTCGTGATCCCCACCGCCGGCGAGATCCCGATCGTGCAGGGCCTGGCGGTCCTCGGCCTCCCGGCGGGCGTCCTCGGCGCCCTCCTGATCACCCTGCCCGCCATCAGCCTGCCGAGCATGGCCATGGTCGGCAGGACGCTCGGGTGGCGGTTGACGACGGCCACGACGGTCCTGGTGGTGCTGGCGGGACTGCTGGGCGGGGTGCTGCTGGCGGTCCTGTGAGGGCGTGGGTCCAGCCTGGGGAACTGTCTGCTGAGCGCGTCTCCGACGACAATGGCGGGACCAACGCTCCGGCCATGCGCGCGGCGCTCTCCTCGATTACGGTGTATGCATCGTTCACATCCGCGAGGCAGTGTGAGGCGATGTGCGCGGTGTCCACCTCACGGAGGTCTCTCATGTCCCAGGCAAGCCGCTCCTACCATCACGGCGATCTGCGCGCCGCCTGTCTGCGGGCCGCGCGGGAGTTGTTGGAGGAGGACGGGAGCGCGGGGCTGTCGTTGCGGGCGGTGGCGCGGCGGGCGGGGGTGTCCGCGACGGCGCCCTATCGGCACTTTGCGGACCGGGAGGCGCTGCTCACCGCGGTCGGGGCCGAGGGGTACCGGGAGCTGGGGGCGCATCTGGCCGCGGCGCATCCCGCTCCCGTCACCGCCGACGACCTCGCCGAGATCGCCGTCGCGTATGTGCGCTTCGCTCTCGATCACCCCGCGCTGTTCCGGGTGATGTTCGCGGAACCCTGCGATCCGGCGAGCGAGGAACGCCTTGAGGCGACCATTGCCATCTCGCAGTACGTCCGTGGCATCGTCCACGATGTCTTCCCCGACGCCGATCAGGACGCCCTGTCGACGGCGGTGTGGGCCCTCGTGCACGGCCTGGCCTTCCTCCACCTGGACGGCAAGCTGGACTCGTCCGCGCCCGAGGCGGTGGCCGAGCAGGTCCGGGCGGCGGTCCACGCGGTGCTGACCGCTACGCCGGAGCGGGTCGAGGCGTAGCACGCCCGCCTCAGGGCGTCGGCCGACGCGCACCGTCCGCCAGGCGCTCCGCCCGCAGCGCGGAGCGCCGCAGCTTGCCCGCCGCGCTGCGCAGCGGAGTCGTGACCAGCTCGATGGACCGGGGGCGTTTGTGGGGTGACAGCCGGGTCGCCAGGAAGGCGTCGATCTCCTCGGCGGTGGTCGGGCGCCCCTCCTCGACCTGGACGATGGCGTGGACACGGTTGCCGCGGTCCGGGTCCGGCAGCCCGATGACCGCGCCGGACAGGACGTGCGGGTGCTCGGTGAGGGCGGCCTCGATCTCGGCGGGGTAGACGTTGACCCCGCCGACCAGCAGCATGTCCGAGCGGCGGTCGTGGAGATAGAGGTAACCGTCCGCGTCGAACTCGCCGATGTCCCCGAGGGTCGACCAGCCGTCCTCCTCCTCGGTCTCGGCGCCGATGTAGCGGAACGCGGGCGGCTTGCCCTCCGAGACGCGCATGAAGATCTCGCCGGGCACCCCCGGTTCGGTGACCGGGCTGCCGTCGAGCGCCACGATCTTGATCTCGCCCCAGGTGGTACGGCCCACCGCACCCCGGTGCGCCAGCCACTCGGTGCCCGAGATCGTGCACCCGGCCTGGGCCTCGGTCCCGGCGTACAGCTCCCAGATCTTCTCCGGGCCGAGCCAGTCGATCCACGCCTGCTTGGTCGCGGGCGGGCACGGTTCCGCGCAGTGCCACACCGAGACCAGCGAGGACAGGTCGTAGCGCTCGCGGGTCTCCTCGGGCAGGGCCAGGATGCGCCGCATCATGGTCGGCACCAGATACACCCACGTGATCGCGTGCCGCTCGATGTCGGCAAGGACCCGCTCGGCGTCGAACCGCTCCAGGAGCGTGACCGTGCCGCCGTTGAACAGCGTCGTCATGGCCGTGGAGAAGGGCGCGTTGTGGTGGACCGGCGCGGTCACGAGCGACTGCTCGCCGGGCCTGAGCCCCCATGCCTCCATGTCGAAGGGGTTGAACGCCCCCGCCGCCCCCGACAGGATGATCTTCGGCCTGCCGGTCGAGCCGCCCGAGGTCGGCGCCTTCCACGAGGGGCCGACCTCCGTCACGAGGTCTTCCTCGAACTCGCCCGCGCGTCGCCGGAGTTCGGCGACCGTCGTCGACCGGAACCGGCCGTCGCCCACCGGCGCACCCTCCTCGAGACCTACGACCACCGCCGGTTCGGCCAGCGCGAGGATCGCCTCCTCCTCGGGCGGCGCGAGCCGCGTCGACAACGGCTGCGGTACGGCGCCGAGTCGGAGGCAGGCGAAGGCCGCGACCACGACGTCCACGCCGTTCGGCAGCATGAGCGGGACGATGCGCCCGCGTGAGACGCCCGACAGGCGCAGCCCGCGCGCGACGTCACCGCTCGCCCGGTCCAACTCCGCCCAGGTCAGCAGCTCGTCGCCGCAGCGGACCGCGACGGCGTCGGGATGCTCGGCCGCGTGCGCCCGGGGGATGTCACCGAGCGGGAACCCCGGTTCAGGGGTGAACATGGCGATCTCTCCTCGTCGTTCGGGAAGTTCAGGAAGTCCGGCGGCGCCGACCGCTCAGGCGTACAGCTGCGTGCCGGGCAGCGTCTCCGGATCGGCCCGTACCTCCGCCGGGTTCGTCTCGGGCAGGAACCACGCGCTGACGAAGGTGATCAGACCCATGAGCGCGATGTAGGCCGTGACCAGCGTGGTCGTCCCGGTCTTGGCGATGAGGGTGGTCATCAGGATCGGCGTGCCGCCGCTGACGACGATGGCGGACAGCTGGTAGGCCAAAGAGGCCCCGGAATAGCGGACGTTGGGGGCGAACAGCTCACCGAGGAAGGCGGCCATCGGGCCGTAGGTCAGCCCCTGGAAGAGGAAGCCGACGGTGATCGCGACGAAGACCAGGGGCGCCGACGCCGTGTCCACCAGCGCGAAGTAGGGGAACGCCCAGGCGGCCACGCCGAGTCCGCCGACCAGGATGAGGTTGCGCCGCCCGAACCGGTCCGACAGATGGCCCGCGTAGGGGAGGATGCCCGCCATCAGGGCCGAGCTGATCAGGGTGACGGTCAGCAGGGAGTCGCGCTCCATGTGCAGCGTCGTCGTGCCGTAGCTGAGCAGGCCGGTGATGCTGACGTAGAAGAGGCTGTTGGTGGCGGACAGGGTGCCGCAACCGAGCAGGATCGTGCGCCAGTTGCGGCGTACGGCCTCGGTGAGCGGGGCCCGGACCACGCGCGCCTCCGGATTCCTGGTCGCCGCCTTCTGCAACTCGCGGAAGTCCGGGGTGTCTTCGACCTTGCGCTGGATGTGCAGCACGACGGGGAACATGACCGCGCTGAGCAGGAACGGGACGCGCCAGCCCCAGCTCAGGAACGTGTCGTCCGATACGACGCTGCCGGTCGTGGTGAAGATCAGGTTCACGATGATGACCGCGACCGGGACGCTCGTCTGGCCGAACGTGCCCGCGAAACCACGGCGTTTGGGGTGGGCCGACTCCGTCAGCAGGAGCGCGATGCCGCCCCACTGGCCGCCCGCCGCCGCGCCCTGCACGAACCGCAGCAGCACCAGCAGGGTCGGGGCGAGCACGCCGACGCTCGCGGCGCTGGGCAGACAGCCGATGAGGAACGTCGCGGCGGCCATGCCGATCAGACACGCGACGACCGTGGGCTTGCGGCCGTACTTGTCGCCGAAGTGACCGGCGAGGAGCCCGCCGAGCGGCCGGGCCACGAAGCCCGCCCAGAAGGTGCTGAAGGACAGCAGCGTGCCCATGAAGGCGGAGGAGTGCGGGAAGAAGACGTGCGGGAAGACCAGGGCCGCCGCCGTGCCGTACAGGAAGAAGTCGTACCACTCGATCGAGCTGCCGATCAGCCCGGCCGCGAGCAGCCTCCAGCCGGTGCGGCGCTCGGGTGCGGTGGCGGGGCCGGAGCCGTTGCCCTGGATGGGGGCCTGCGCGGATGAGGCCATGGGAGGCATCCCCTCGGTTCTGGGTAGGGCTGCGACCTGCGTCACAGCTCTGTGTCGTGCGGTGAGAGTAGAGCTGAGCAAGCGCTTTGCAGGATGGGACGGGGATACACTCCTGGCGCTTTGACGGTGGAGGAAATCACCACCTCCGCCGCTCGCTTCTCGTGGAGGGCGACCGATGCCACGCACCGACTCCGCAGCGCAGGGCGCTCGCGATCACAGCGATCACAGCGATCACAGCGATCACAGCGACCACGGCGAACTCGCCGCCTACCGCCTGCGCCGCGAGCGCGAGTTGAGCAGCCTCTACGCCACCGCCCGTTCGCTGGCCGTGCTCGGAGAGGTCGACGTGGTGCTGCCGTCGATCGTCAGAGAGGCGCACGAGCTGATCGGCAGCGATTTCGCCTATCTCTCGCTCCTGGATGCCGACGGCAACCTCATGCTCAGGGCGACGGCGGGCACCATCTCCCCGGAGTTCTCGTCCGCGCGGATGCCTCCGGGGGCCGGTCTGGGCGGGCGGGTGATCGAGACCCGGGCGCCCTACTGGGTCAGCGACTACCGCGCGGCCGACGGCCTCGACCACAACTCCGCCTTCGACCTCCTCGTCTCCAGCGAAGGACTCGTCGCGCTGCTCGGCGTGCCCCTCCTGGTCGGCGACCGGGTGATCGGCGTCCTCTTCGCCGCCGACCGCACCGAGCGCCCTTTCGAGAAGGACGAGGTGGCCCTCCTCAGCGCCTTCGCCGACCACGCCGCCATCGCCCTGCACAACGCGCGGCTCTACGAGGAGAGCCGGGTGGCGCTGCGGCGGCTGCGGGACGCGTACCGCGTCATCGAGGACCAGGTCGCCACGATGGAACTGGCCGCGTCGGTGCACGAGGCGCTGACCCACGTGGTGCTGACGGGCGGCGGGCCCGGCGACATCGCGCAGTCGCTGGTGGACCATCTGGAGGGGGCGGTCACGATCCGGGACCGGGACGACAAGGTCGTCGCGACACGCTCCCCCGCAGCGGTGACACCGGGCGTCGACCCGTCCCTGGAACGGGAGTTGCTGGAGGAGGCGCGTCGGACCGGCCGGTGCGTCCACGGCCGCGGCGACGACGGTACGGTCCTCAGCGTGGTGGCCGTCCAGGCCGGTGACAGCCACCTCGGCTCGCTGTCCCTGCGGCGGCGGGCCGCCACCGAGTCGGCGGACGTCCGGATGCTGGAGCGCTCCGCGCAGATCACCGGCCTGCTCGTGCTCATGCGCGACGCCCGGGTCGAGGCGGAGGAGCGGGTACGCGGCGAACTGCTCACGGAGCTGCTGTCCCACCCGCCGCTCCACCCGGTCCACCCGGCCCTGCGCGACCGCGCGCTCGCCCGGGGGGTCGACGTCGACCGCCTGGACGTCCTAGTCGCGGCCGACTGCCCCGGCAGGCCCGCCGCCGACATCGTCCGCGAACTGCACGCCGCCTCACCGGAGTGGTCCGGGCTCGCGGGCGAGTATCTGGGCCGGGCGACGATGCTGCTGCGCACGGACGACCCGGAGGCGGTGGCCGAGGCCCTGCACCACCGGCTGCGCCGCCGCCTCGGCGCCCCGGCCCTCGTGGTCGCCGACCGGGTCACCGGCCACGACCGCGCCCGCTCCTTCACCCTGGCCCAGCGCTGCCTGGACGTCATGCGCTGCCTCGGCGACACCGACCGCGGCTCCACCACCCGCCGCTACGCGATGTACGCCCTCGTCTTCGACCCCCGACGCGCCCATGAACTCAAGGACTTCATCACCGACACCCTCGGCCCCCTCCTCGCCTACGACCAGCGCCGCTCCACCGACCTCGTGGCCACCGTCGCCGCCTGGTTCACCCACACCGGCAACCTCAGCCGCACCGCCCGCGCCCTCCACGTCCACACCAACACCCTGCTGAAACGGCTTGACCGCATCGGGGCGGTGCTGGGGGAGGACTGGCGCTGCGGGGACGCGGGACTGCGGGTCCATCTCGCCGTGCGCCTGCATCAGTTGAGGGGGGTACTGGACGGCCCCGTGGCGGAGGGGAGCTGATCCGGGCGCGGTCGGCCGTACCACCGCAGACGCGTGCGGGCCCTCCCCGAGAGATGTCGCTCTCGGGGAGGGCCCGGGCACTGCGCGTCGGCTTCGGGCCGGGGTCAGCCCTGCTCGCCGCCGGTCCTGCTACCGCTGCGGCGTCGTCCGGCCGCAGGGCGTCCGGTCTTCGCGGCAGGCTTCGCACCGGTCCGTCCGGCGGGCCCGGCGGTCTTCGCCGCGGGCTTCGCGCCCGTCCGGCTGCCGGTCTTGGCTCCGGCGCCGGTACCGCCCTCGGCCCCCGCCCGGCGGGACGGCCGTGAGGTGGCCTTGGCCGGGGACTGTGCGCCGGTCCGGGGCGCCCGGCCGCCGGTGGCGCCACCGGCGGTGCCGCCGCCTCCGGAACGGGACCGGCGGGGCCGTCCGCCCGACTTCGCCGTCTTCGCCGCGGGCTGGGGCGGCTGTACGGGTTCCAGGACGACGGCCACACCGGACGGCTCGCGCGCGCCGGTGATGGTGGTCAGCTCCGGGGCGCTGGAGGTGACCCGGGTGGTGCGGGGGCGGATGCCCGCCGCCGACATGAGCTGGTTGACGTCGCGCTTCTGCTCGGGCAGGACCAGGGTGACCACGCTACCGGAGCCGCCCGCGCGGGCGGTACGGCCGCCCCGGTGCAGGTAGTCCTTGTGGTCGGTGGGGGGATCGACGTTGACGACGAGGTCGAGGTCGTCGACGTGGATGCCGCGTGCGGCCACGTTCGTCGCCACCAGCGCGGTGATCCGGCCGTCCTTGAACTGCTCCAGGGCGCGGTTGCGCTGCGGCTGGCTGCGCCCGCCGTGCAGGGCCGCCGCGCGCACGCCGACGGACAGCAGCCGCTTGGCGAGCCGGTCGGCCGACCGCTTGGTGTCCAGGAACAGGATGACCCGGCCGTCACGGGCCGCGATACGCGTCGTGACCGCCTTCTTGTCGGTCTCGTCCTGGAGGTGGAGCACATGGTGCTCCATGGTCGAGACGGCTCCGGCGGACGGGTCCACCGAGTGCACGACCGGGTCGTCCAGGAAGCGCTGCACCAGCCGGTCGATGTTCCGGTCCAGGGTGGCCGAGAAGAGCATGTGCTGACCGCCCGGGCGCACCCGCTGGATCACCTTGGTGATCTGCGGCAGGAAGCCCATGTCGGTCATCTGGTCGGCCTCGTCCAGCACCGTGATCCGTATGTCCTCCAGGAGGCAGTCACCACGCTCCACGAGGTCGTTCAGCCGGCCCGGGCAGGCCACCAGGACCTCGACGCCCCGGCGGAGCGTGGCCGCCTGCTTGGTGATGGACAGACCGCCGACGACGGTCGTCATCCGCAGGTTGACCGCCGTCGCGTACGGGGTCAGCGCGTCGGTCACCTGCTGGGCCAGCTCACGGGTGGGCACCAGGACGAGCGCGAGGGGAGCCTTAGGCTGCGCCCGCAGTCCGGCCGTACGGGCCAGCACCGCGAGTCCGAACGCGAGGGTCTTTCCGGAACCGGTACGGCCCCGTCCCAGCAGGTCACGGCCGGCCAGTCCGTTGGGCAGCGTGGCGGCCTGGATGGGGAACGGGGTGGTCACGCCCTGTGCGGCCAGGCACTTCAGCAGTGCGGGCGGCAGCTCCATACCGGCGAATTCCTCGACGGGCGGAAGCGCGGGCGTCCTGGTCTCCGGGAGCCGGAATTCCTGGGGCGGAGACACGGGGGAGGAGGGGGCGGAGCGGCGGGTCGGCTTCTGCGGCCTGCGGGACATGCGGTGTGTGTGCCTTCCTGGGAACAGCAAACCGGGGTTCGCACCGCGATGGTGCGAACCCCGGCGAGCGATGACGCGTCCGGCGATCAGGCGGGGACGATGTTCTCCGCCTGCGGGCCCTTCTGGCCCTGCGTGACGTCGAAGGACACGCGCTGGCCCTCCTGCAGCTCACGGAAGCCCTGCGCCGCGATGTTCGAGTAGTGGGCGAAGACGTCGGGGCCGCCACCGTCCTGCTCGATGAAGCCGAAGCCCTTCTCAGAGTTGAACCACTTCACGGTTCCCTGAGCCATGATTTTCTCCTTCTGGTAGGCAGAGGCCCCATCCGGAGATGACCGGTAAAACAACTAATGCGCCCGAAGGATACATTCCCGTCAGGCGCACATAGGTTCATGGGTACCACAACTGCAACGCCATAAAACTACCACACATCCCGCGCCCGCGACAGTCCACAGCCCCTCTGGCCTCGGAGATCTCACTCGAACCCGGATGTGCCTGACCCCCGTCCAGACCCGCCGCAGCGGTCCGCCCCGGCCCGGCCCGAGCCGCAGACCGACCCTCGCACCGATGTGCTCGGCGACCTCGGGAACGGTGAGCCGGTCGGTCCACACGTGCTCCGCGAACTCCGCGCCGCGCAGCCGCTCCAGACAGAGGTCGAGCCGGGAGACCGCGAAACTCTCCCCGCAGGGGGCGAGGGGTGGTGGGGGCGTCAGTTCGGGGGGTGTTCCGGTTCTCCGGTGGTTGTTCGTGCCGTCGTGGCGGACAGGGTCGCCTCCAGGTCGTCCAGGGCCTGACGGGCCGTCGCGATGTGGGTGAGCAGGTCGGTGGGGGCGGGTGTGGAGGGAGGTGCCGTGTGTTCTGGTTCGGGGCGGCCCCGCTCCATCTCGCGGGCCTCCTCCAGGGAGGTCAGGACGACGCCGATCAGTACGTTGACCAGGACGAACGAGGCGAGTAGGACGTAGGAGGCGTAGTAGAGGAGGCTCCAGCGGGAGATCTGCAGGCCCGCGTGGACGGCGTCGCCGATGCCGTCCAGGGTCATCAGGAGGAACAGGGTGAGGACGGCGCGGCCGATCGAGCCGTAGTGCTCGGGGTCGGCGCGGGCGAAGAAGACCCAGCCGACCATCGCGTAGACGTACAGCAGCAGCGCGCCGACCAGCAGGAAGCTCACCGTGCCGGGCAGGCTGCGGGCGACCGCGACCAGGACGATGCGCAGCTGGGGCAGGAAACGGGCGGTGCGCAGCACGCGGGCCAGGCGCAGCAGCCGCAGCACGGTGGTGTTCTCGCGGACGACCGGCAGGAACGCGCTCAGCACGACGGCCAGGTCGAAGAGGTTCCAGGGGTCGCGGAAGAAGCCGCGGGGCCGGTCGGCGTGGGCACCCAGGCGCAGCAGGATCTCCACCGTGAACCCGGCCACGCACGCGCGCTCGGCCAGGCGTAACGCGGTGTGCCACTCGGCGGCGAGGCCCGGATAGGTCTCCGCGCCGAGCAGCGCCGCGTTGGTCAGGATCAGCCCGACCACGGCGACCGCGAACCAGCGTGCCTCGGTAACGCCGCGACACCATGACGCGGTGGACACCCGGGCGGGGACCGGCCGGATCGAGGGGGTGGCGTCGGTCATCCTGCTCTGTTCCTCCGTGCTGCGCGGTACTTCTCCGCCCCCGTTCCGGCGATCCGGAGCGGAGGGCGGCCTTGTTGAGCGATCATGCTCTACGCAAGACTTCTACAGCAATGTAGAGATGAAGGGTGAGCCGGGTGTCCGCCACCCGCCCGAAGGGAGTGGAAGCGATGTTCGGCCTGAGTGAACTGGCCCTGGTTCTCCTCGTGTTCGCCGTGGTCCTCGGCATCAGGAAGCTGCCGGAGCTGACCCGTGCCGCAGGGAAGGCGGCCCGGATCTTCAAGAGCGAGGCCCGGGCCCTCAAGACGCAGGACGCCGCGCCGGAGCCGTTCGACGGGAACGCCGTCGAGGGCAAGATCGTCGGGCGCGGCGACGGGCCACGGCCCTGACCGCCCGCCGCCCCGGGCCTCTGGCATGCTCGGGGCCCGGCGGCGCGGGTCGGAGTGCGTCGTGCCCGGCGGCCGGACGGTGGCCCGGCGGTGCCGGACGGCGGCCCGGCAGGGGCGGAAGGGAGCGGACGTGAGCGACGAACGGCGTCCCCGGCGGCGGGGACAGGGCGAGCTGGAGGGGCTGGTGCTGTCGGCCCTGCGCGAGGCGCGCGCACCCGCGTCGGCGGGCTGGGTCCAAGGCCGGCTGGGCGACGACCTCGCCTATACGACCGTGATCACCATCCTGACTCGGCTGCTCGCCAAGGGCGCGGTCACCCGCGAACGCGGGGGCCGCTCCTTCGTCTGGACGCCGGTCTCGGACCAGGCGGGCCTCGCCGCGCACCGGATGCGCAAGGTGCTGGACGGCGAGAGCGACCGGGAGGCCGTACTGTCCCGCTTCGTCACCTCCCTGGAGCCCGACGACGAACGCGTGCTGCGCCAACTGCTGGGCCGCCTGGGCCCGGAGGGAGAAGACTGAGTCCCCATGGGAGTGTTCGTCCTCCTGCCGCTGGTGCTGCCGCTGACGGCGTGGCCGGTGGCGCGACTGGCCGAGCAGCGGCTCCATCCGCGCACCGCCAGCTGGCTGTTGACCGTGACGGCCGCGGTGCTCGGCCTGTGCAGCACGGTGTGCCTCGCCCTGCTCATGGTGGTCGGCACCGCTCAACTTCCGGGCAACCCGCTGCCGGACGGCTGGTCCGACGACGAGGTCCGCGAGGCGGTGCCGTACGACGAGATCGCGGGCCAGGCCGCCATCCCCGCCCTGCTCGCGGTGGTCTCCGGCTGCGGGCGCCTGCTGTGGCGCCATCGCCGGGTACGGCGACGGGCCGAGCGGAGCCTTGCGGGGCTGCCCCGGCGGACGGTCGCGGTGCTGCCCGACGCCACGCCCTACGCGTACGCCCTGCCGGAGCGCGGACGGGGTCGTGGACAGGGGCGTGGACAGGGACGCGGGCGCGGCCGGGTGGTGGTGTCGACCGGGATGCTGTCCCGGCTGACCTCCGGGGAGCGGCGGGCGCTGTTCGCCCACGAGCGGGCCCATCTGACGGCACGTCACCACCGGTTCCTGCTGCTTGTCCAACTCGCCGCCCGCGCCAACCCGTTCCTGCGCCCGCTGCGCACGGCGGTGTCCTACACCGTGGAGCGGTGGGCGGACGAGGAGGCGGCCGGAGTGGTGCGCAGCCGCCGGACGGTGGCACGGGCCATCGGCAGGGCCGCGCTGATCTCGGGTGCCGCACCGGGGGTCGGTCCGGGCGCCGGTCCTGGCGCCGCGCTGGCCGGGTTCGCGGCCCCGGGCCCCGTCCCGCGCCGGGTGGCGGCGCTGCTGCACCCGGCGCCCACCGCGCACGCCTGGCCGTCGCTGTTCACGGCCGTCGGCGTCGCGGTGTGGACGGCCGCGGCCGGGACGGCCGTCTCCGCGCTGTCCTCGGCCAATTCGGCGGTGACGCTGTTCCTCGTACTGAAGGCGGCCACCCCGCTGTAGGGGTGGCCGCCCGTGGCGCCTCGCGCCGGTCAGAGGTCGGATCAGAGGTCGAACTCGTGCGGCGGCAGGTCGAGCGCGTAACAGGCCTCGCGCACGACGGCCTGCTCGTCCTTGTCGAAGTTGCCGTCCGCACCGCCGATCACGATGCCGATCTGGACGACGGCACGCGCCTCGGCGGGCTTCTTCTTCGCCTTGGCGACCTCCTGGAGCACGCTGACCTTGCCGAAGTCGAAGTCGGCGGTCAGCTTGTCGAGGTTGGCCTCGAACCGGCGCTGCAGGTCCATCGCGTCGAAGTTCTGCAACACCTCGTTCCCGGCGATGAGTTGCGCCACCCGGCGCCGCTCGGACGGGTCCACCGTGCCGTCGGCGGCGGCCACCAGCGCGCACATCGCCATCGAGGCGTCACGGAAGGCGCCGCTCTTCAGGTCGTTCTTCTTCGCCACCAGCTGCGTCTGCATGGTGGCGGCGGATTCCTTGATGCGGTCCCACAGGGCCATGAGTACTCCAGATCTCTAAGGTTAAGGAGCCGTGCCGTGCCCGGCTCCCAAGTGTCCCCCGTCGTAAGACGCTTGCTCAGTCCTCTTCGTCACCCTCGAAGAAGTCGCCCACCTCGTCCACGACTTCGGCCGCGACCATGCCGCCCACGACACCGACGGCCAGACCCGCCGCGCCCGCCGCGATGGCGGTACCCATCCCGGGACCGGAGCGGTGGCGGTCGCCGTCGTGACCGTGCGCGTGCTCGTGGCCGTACGACGGGCCGTGCCCGTACGACGCGTCGTGGCCGTACGGTCCGGGAGCCCCGTACGAGGCGCGCCGCTCGGCGAGCTGGCGGAACCAGCCGTCGACCACCGTGTTCCAGTCCGGCCGGGACGCGTCGTCGTGGGAGACGGTGAACCGGGCGAGCGCGTCGTGCCCGGCGGAGAGGAAGCCGCCACGCTTGTCGGCCTCCAGGACGACCTCCGCGCCACCGGGACCGGCGAGGAAGGTCAGCTCGAACTCCCGCACCTGGTCGGCGTACTGCGGCGCCGGGGTCAGCTCGATCTCCTGGTAGAAGGGGAGTTGCTGGCCGCTACCGGCGATGCGCCCCAACTCCAGGTCGGCCGACCGGAATCCGAAGCCCAGCTGCCCCAGCGCCTCCAGCACCGCTTCCTGGACGGGCAGCGGACCCACCGTGAGCGGGTCGAGGTCGCCCTTGTCCTTGGCCCCGGCGACGGCCAGTTCGGTGCGCACGCCGAGCACGATGCCGAGCGGCTGGCCGTACAGCTCGGTGACCGGCGTCTCCCAGGGCAGGGTCACGCTGAACGGGACGCTCCGGCTCTCGCCCTCGCGCAGCCGGAAGCCGCCGCCCACCGTGAACCGGTCGAAGACGACCGCGCCCTCGCTCTCCCCGTGCTCGTGCTCGGCCTCGACGCGGGCCACGAGTTCGAGGGTGATGTGGTCGATGTCGAAGTCGGCCTTCCCGCCCCGGAGATGGACCTGCCCCGAGAGCGTGCCGCCGGGCAGCGCGGGGCCGGGGTCGAGCACCGTGTCGACGGTGGGCCCTCCCACACCGAGCGAACCGAGCAGCTTCTTGAACACCATCCGGCGTTCACTCCTTTACGTGCGAGTCACCCGCGAAACGGCGGTGACCACCGTTTTTTCTACAAGCTTGTAGAAGCATAGCGCCGGATACGGGCCGGGAGGCGAGGAACACGGACTCAGGGCAGCATGGCCTCGATGAGGTCGGCCGCCCGCCGGGTGCCGCCCTCCGCCCGCGCCTCGGCCCGCAACTTCGCTGAACGACGGGCGACTTCCGGATCGGTGACCAGTTCGAGCAGGGCCGCCCGCAGCCGCTCGCCGGTGGCCTCGGCGGTGTCGATACGGCGCGCGACGCCCAGCTCCACGAGCCGGTCGGCGTTCATGAACTGCTCGGCGCCCTGCGGGACGGCGATCATCGGGACGCCCGCCATCAGCCCCTCGCCGCAGCCGCCCATGCCCGCGTGGGTGACGAAGGCGTCCGCCTGCTCCAGGATCGCCCGCTGCGGCACCCAGGAGTGCACCTCGACGTGGGAGGGGATGGTGCCGAGCTCGGCCGGGTCGGTGTACTTGCCGATCTGGAGGACGACGTGCCAGCCGGGCAACTCGCCGTAGGCGGCGAGGCATTGACGGTAGAACTCGGGCTGCCGGGTGAAGGCCGAGCCGAGCGAGACCAGCAGCACGTTCTCGGCGTCGGCGGGGCGGGTCCAGCGGTCCGCGTCCGCGCTCAGGTCGAAGCAGGGACCGACGAACGTCACGGCACCGGTGTCGACCCGCTCGGCGTGCGGCTGCATCGCCCGGGAGATCAGCGCGAGGGCGCGCTCGGGGCGGCCGGAGAAGCTGTCCACATCGGTCGTGGACGCCCCGCAGTCGGCGAGCCACCGCGCGAACCGCGCCTGGTAGGCGTCGGCGCCCGGCAACTGCCGGATCTGCGAGCCGACTTCCTCCTCGTAGCCGTCCCAGGCGACATAGGTGGGGGAGAGCTGGACCAGCGGCCTGCCCTGCGACTCCGCGAGGGCGCGCGCCGCGTAGGCGCCGATGTCGTACAGATAGAGGTCGGCCGGGTCCGCGTCGTAGACGGCGCGGAGGCGGGGGAGTGCCTGGATCGCGTCGTCCAGGAAGAGGCTCATCGCGCCGATGGCGTCCTCGGGCCACTGGTGGTCGGCGACCGGCAGCACCGAGGGGCAGGGCACCAGTTCGGCACCGGTGGAGGTGACCAGGTCGGTCACGGCGGGGTCGTTGGCGTAGGTCACCCGGTGGCCGCGCTCGACCAGCTCGCGGACGATCTCCAGGCTCGGCAGGATGTGGCTGACGGCGGGGATGCCGACCATCGCGATGTGGGCACGGCGACGGGACGCGGAAGGCGTGGGATGCACGGAAGCTCACTCATTTCTACGGGGATGAGGACACGGCGAGCCGGTGCGCGGGCCTCTGCGAGGGGGCGCACGGGGCTGCCGGAGGAGGGCCGGGGCATCGCCCCGGGGTGCTCAGCCGTAGATCGGAAGATGCATGTCCGTGACCCTAGCCGCCCGTGCGCCGCGCGGCACCGCAATTTCCGGCGGGCCCCCGGACGGAACTCCGCGCGCGCCGTACCGGAACCCCCGTGCAACACCCTGTTCGACGGAAACCCCGTGAGCTACCGTCGGTAACACCTGTCGGCGGCGCTCGCCGGACTCCCCAGGCCGCGCCCACAGCGCCCCACCCTGCTCTGTCGCACCCCCATGCCCTCCCGCACCGTCAGCACCCCCCTGACGAAAGGCAGCCATGGACCACCCCACCGCTCCCACCCCTCCCACGGGCATCCCCGCAGATATCCCCACGGGCATCACCCGTCGCCGCGCCCTCACCGTCACCGGTGGCGTGCTCGCGGGCGCCGCGCTGGCCGCGCACGCGTTCCCCGCCTTCGCCGCCGAGTCGCAGGACGCCGACGCGATCGTCGTCGGCCACGGGCTCGCCGGACTCGTCGCGACGGCCGAACTCGCCGCCGCAGGACGCAAGGTGCTGCTGCTCGACCAGGAACCGGAGGCCAGCATCGGCGGCCAGGCGTTCTGGTCGTTCGGCGGGCTCTTCTTCGTGAACTCCGACGAACAAAGGCTCATGGGCGTCAAGGACACCCATGACCTGGCCTGGCAGGACTGGCTCGGCACCGCGGGCTTCGACCGGGACGTGGACGACCCGAAGGGCCAGGACCACTGGGCCTACAAGTGGGCCCAGGCGTATGTGGACTTCGCGTCCGGCGAGAAGCGGTCGTGGCTGTCCGGGCTCGGCGTGCAGTGGTTCCCGATCGTCGGCTGGGCCGAGCGCGGCGGCGGACTCGCGGACGGCCACGGCAACTCGGTGCCCCGCTTCCATGTCACCTGGGGCACCGGCCCGGCCGTGGTCGAGCCGTTCGAGAAGAAGGTCCGGGCGGCGGTCGCGGCCGGGAAGGTCACCTTCAAGTTCCGGCACAGAGTCGACGGCATCGTCACGACCGGCGGCGCGGTCACCGGAGTGCGCGGCGCCTTGCTGGAGCCCAGCAGCGCGGCCCGGGGCACGCCCAGCTCCCGTACCGTCGTCGGCGACTTCGAGCTACGCGCCCCAGTGGTGATCGTCACCTCCGGCGGCATCGGCGCCAACCACGACCTCGTGCGCCAGAACTGGCCCACACGGCTCGGCACCCCACCGAAATCCATGGTCACTGGTGTGCCCGCACATGTGGACGGGCGGATGCTCGCCATCACCGAGCGCGCGGGCGGCCGTATCGTCAACCCGGACCGCATGTGGCACTACACCGAGGGGCTGCGCAACTACGCCCCCATCTGGCCCGGCCATGGCATCCGCATCCTGCCGGGGCCGTCCTCCATGTGGTTCGACGCCACAGGCCGCCGCTTCGGCGCCCCCGACATCCCCGGCTACGACACCCTGCACACCCTCGGGTCGATCACCGCGAGCGGGTACGACTACTCGTGGTTCGTCACCACACAGAAGATCATCGCCAAGGAGTTCGCGCTCTCCGGCTCCGAGCAGAACCCGGACCTCACCAACAAGAACGTCTGGCAGCTGCTCTCCCGGATCTGGCAGACCCCGGAGCCGATCGAGAAGTTCAAGAAGAACGGCGCGGACTTCGTGGTCGCCACCAGCCTGTCCGAGCTGGTCGCGGGCATGAACAAGCTCACCGGCGACAACCTGATCGACCTGGCGGACCTGAAGCGGCAGATCGAGGCCCGCGACCGCGAGATCGACAATCCGTACACCAAGGACACCCAGGTCATGGGCATCCGCAACGCCCTCACCTACATCGGCGACTCGCTCAGCCGGACCGCCTCCGCGCACAAGATCCTCGATCCCTCCGCCGGTCCGCTGATCGCCGTACGGCTCAACATCCTCACCCGCAAGACCCTCGGCGGCCTCCAGACCGACCTGTCCGGGCGGGTGCTGAACGCCTCCGGCGAGCCGGTCCCCGGGCTGTACGCGGCGGGCGAGGTCGCGGGCTTCGGCGGCGGCGGGGTCCACGGCTACCGCTCCCTGGAGGGCACCTTCCTCGGCGGCTGCCTCTTCTCCGGCCGCCAGGCGGGACGCGCGGCGGCTGCGGCGACGGCGACCTGAAAAAGGCACCGGAAAGGTGGATCGGCCGAGGTCGGAGGGGTCGTACACGGCCCAGGGAGCGACCCGGCGCCGGACGGGCGGCCGACGGCGTGGGTGAACATCTGTCGGTGTCAACGCCCCGTAAGCGTGGTTTTTGCGTGATCACGCTGACGGAGCGGGACAAGAAGCGGCGATTTGGCGACGACTCGGGGCATCACCGACCATTGGGCTCGGTCCCGTGCTCCGAGGACGTCCGTCCGCCGGTCCGCTCCGTGAGCCCGGTCGCCACCCGTCCCCGCTCCGGTCACGGCCGGTTCCCCGAGAGGTAATACCCACCCATGCACGTCACCGGGACCGTCCCGCCGCCGGCTCCGGCGGCCGACCCTGCCGGAGCCTCTGCCGACACCCCGGCCGGGGAACCGGGCGGCAGCGCGAGCAAGCACGCCCGCCGCTTCGGGCTGCCCGTCGCCACCGCCCTGGTCATGGGCAACATCATCGGCGGAGGCATCTTCCTGCTCCCCGCCTCCGTCGCCCCCTACGGCACGGTCAGCCTCGTCGCCCTCGGCGTCCTGACCGTCGGCGCCATCGCACTCGCCCTGGTCTTCGGGCGCCTCGCCGAGCGCGACCCGCGCACCGGCGGCCCGTACGTCTACGCCCGCGAGGCGTTCGGCGACTTCGCGGGCTTCCTCGCGGCCTGGGCGTACTGGATCACCACCTGGGTGTCCAACGCCGCGCTCGCCGTCGCCGCCGTCGGCTACCTCGACGTACTGATCCCGGTCAGCCACCACCGCTGGACCGCGTGCCTGGCCGCCCTGGTCATCCAGTGGCTCCCGGCCCTCGCCAACTTCGCGGGCACCCGCTGGGTGGGCGCCGTGCAGCTGGTCTCCACCGTGCTGAAGTTCCTCCCGCTGCTGCTCGTCGCGGTCGGCGGACTGTTCTTCTTCGACCCCGCCAAGCTCGGCTCGTTCAACGCGGGCGGCGGCAGCGCGATCGGCGCCGTCTCCGCCTCCGCCGCCCTGCTGCTCTACTCCTACCTGGGCGTGGAGTCCGCCGCCGTCAGCGCGGGCGAGGTCCGCGACGCCCGCCGCAACGTGGGCCGCGCCACCGTCATCGGCACCGTCGGCGCCGCGCTCGTCTACCTGCTCGGCACCGTGTCGGTCTTCGGCACCGTCTCCCACAGCCACCTGGTGAAGTCGACCGCGCCGTTCTCCGACGCCGTGAACGCGATGTTCGGCGGCACCTGGGGCGGCTGGGCCGTCGCCCTCGCGGCCCTGGTCTCGATGACCGGCTGCCTCAACGGCTGGACCCTGCTCAGCGCGCAGACCCCGTACGCCGCCGCGCGCGACGGGCTCTTCCCGGCCGCCTTCACCCGGCGCCGCCGGGGCGTGCCGACCGTCGGCGTCGGCGTGACCGTCGTCCTGTCCTCGCTGCTCACCGTCTACAACTTCATGGCGGGCTCGGCGCACGTCTTCGAGGTCCTGGTCCTGGTCACCACCTTCACGGCGACCGTGCCGTACCTGCTGGCCACGGCCGCGCAGCTCTACCACCTCGCCTCCGGCCGCCGCGAGGCCGTCGACAAGCGCCGCCTGATCCGCGACGCCGTGATCGCCTCGGTCGCCGCCGGATTCTCGATCTGGCTGGTCGCGGGCGCGGGCTACGCGGCGGTCTACCAGGGCGTGCTGTTCCTCTTCGTCGGCATCCTCGTCTACGCCGTGATGGCCGGGCGGCGGCGCCGGGCCGAAGCCTGACACCACCGGACCGGCACCTGGACACGCGCAGAGCCCGGCGGTCCCCGAAAGGGGCCGCCGGGCTCCGTCGTACCGCCGAACTGCACAAGCGGAGCGCTTCCCACCACTAGTGCCGGTGATCATGCGCTGCGTAGCGTGGCACTCCGGACAACGGGGCCCCACGAGGGCGGAAAGCGGGCGGACAGATGCAGCCGACGGTCGTACTGGTCCACGGGGCCTTCGCCAACTCCTTCTCCTTCGCGCCGCTCCAGGCCGAGCTGGGCCTGTTCGGGCACCGCTCGGTCGCCGTCGACCTGCCGGGACACGGCTTCGGCGCGACGTATCCGCATGCCTACCAGGCCCCGCAGGACCCCGAAGGGCTCGCCACCACGCCCGGCGCGCTCAAGGGCGTGACCCACGCGGACAACGTCGCCCATCTGACCGCAGTCCTGGAGCGGGCCAAGGCGAACGGTCCCGTCGTGCTCGTGGCGCACAGCCGGGGCGGCGTCGTCGCCACCGCCGTGGCCAACACCCGGCCCGACCTGATCGACCGGCTCGTCTACGTCGCCGCCTGGTGCCCGGTCGACCTGGAGGTCGCCGCCTACTACGCCGAGCCCGAGATGGCCACGGTCGATCCCGACATGCTCGGCCTCGTCCTGGCCGGGAACCCGGCCGAGCTGGGCCTGATCCGCGGCAACTTCCGCACCGCCGACGACCGTGCGCTCGCCGGGCTCAGGGCCGCCTTCCTCGCGGACGGCACCGACGACGAACTGCTGGCGTTCCTCGCCACGCTCCAGCCCGACGAGAGCCTGGACGGGGGCGGCCCGGACGACCGGGCGCGCGCCGCGACCTGGGGCCGCATCCCGAGGACGTACGTCCGCCTCGCCGGGGACGCGAGTCTGCCGCTCGCCCTCCAGGACCGGCTGATCCGCGAGGGCGACGCGCTGACCCCGGACCACCCCTTCGACGTACGCACCCTCGACAGCAGCCATCTGCTGTGGATGGTCCGTCCGGAACCGGCGGCCCGGCTGCTCGCGGAGATCGCCGGGTCGACGGTGTCGAACGCGTAAATGTCCTTACAAAGTATTGACAGTGGCCCGCGCAGGGACTTGTATCGCGGCCGACGCAACAGCAGTTCCCCTCCGTAGCACAGTGAGGTGCAGGAAAGATGGACCGCTCTTCTCGCTCGCGTTCGCGCGGACTGGCCCAGGTCGTCGCGGTGGCCGCCGCGACCGCCCTCACCCTCGCCGGCTGCTCCAGCAGCTCGGGCGGGAAGAAGGCCGAAGGGGGAGGGACGGGCACCTCGGCGGGCAAGGCC
The DNA here is from genome assembly GCF_000373625.1 of Streptomyces sp. LaPpAH-108. Classification (GTDB taxonomy): domain Bacteria; phylum Actinomycetota; class Actinomycetes; order Streptomycetales; family Streptomycetaceae; genus Streptomyces. The sequence continues at coordinate 194,753 of NZ_KB891999.1, read as the reverse complement.
GACACCCCCCGGATGAAGGTCGCGCTCGTCACCCACCAGGGGCCGGGCGACACCTTCTGGGACATCGTCCGCAAGGGCGCCGAGGCCGCCGCCGCCAAGGACAACATCGAGCTGAGCTACTCCGCCGACCCGAGCGCGGGCAACCAGGCCAACTTCGTGCAGAACGCGATCGACCGCAAGGTGGACGGCATCGCGGTCACCCTGGCCAAGCCCGGCGCCATGAAGGACGTCATAGCCAAGGCCGACGCGGCCAAGATCCCCGTGGTCGGCCTCAACTCCGGCCTCGCCGACTGGAAGAAGCTCGGCCTCCTCCAGTTCTTCGGCCAGGACGAGTCGGTAGCGGGCGAAGCCCTCGGCAAGAAGCTCGACGAGGTCGGCGCCAAGAACGCCGTCTGCGTGATCCACGAGCAGGGCAACGTCGGCCTCACCCAGCGCTGCGACGGCGTGAAGAAGACCTTCTCCGGCAAGCTCCAGACGCTGTACGTGACCGGCACCGACATGCCGTCCGTGAAGTCGACCATCACCGCCAAGCTCAAGCAGAACAAGTCCCTCGACTACGTCGTCACCCTCGGCGCCCCCTTCGCGATGACCGCCGTGCAGTCCGTCGCCGACGCGGGCAGCAAGGCCAAGGTCGCCACCTTCGACCTCAACAAGGACCTGACCGGCGCCATCAAGAAGGGCACCATCCAGTTCGCGGTCGACCAGCAGCCGTACCTCCAGGGCTATCTGGCCGTCGACTCCCTGTGGCTGTACAAGAACAACGGCAACTACAGCGGCGGCGGCGAGCAGCCCGTGCTGACCGGGCCCGCCTTCGTGGACAAGTCCAACGTGGACCGGGTCGCGGCGTTCGCGGCGAAGGGGACGCGGTGATGAGCACCGCGTCGCAGGCCGGTCCGGCGACCGCGCCACCGGCACCTGGTCCCGCCCGGGCGGACGGCCGTACGGCCCGGCGCCCCCTGGCGCTCAGGCTGCTCGCCCGGCCCGAGACGGGTGTCTTCCTCGGCGCCGCCGCCGTCTTCGTCTTCTTCCTGATCGCCGCGCCCTCGCTGCGCCAGGGCGACTCGATGGCCACGGTGCTCTACCAGTGCTCGACCATCGGCATCATGGCCCTCCCGGTCGCCCTCCTCATGATCGGCGGGGAGTTCGACCTGTCCTCGGGCGTCGCGGTGATCACCTCCGCGCTCACCGCGAGCATGATCAGCTACCAGCTGACCGTGAACGTGTGGACCGGAGTGCTCGTCTCCCTCGTCCTCTCCCTCGCCATCGGCGCCTTCAACGGCTGGATGGTGGTCAGGACCAAGCTGCCCAGCTTCCTCGTCACCCTCGGCACGTTCCTGATCCTCCAGGGCGTCAACCTGGCGGTGACGAAGCTGGTCACCGGGAACGTCGCGACCGACGACGTCAGTGACATGGACGGCTTCGAGCAGGCCAAGGCGGTCTTCGCGTCCTCCGTGGACATCGGCGGGGTCCAGGTGAAGATCACCGTCTTCTACTGGCTGGCCTTCGCCGCGCTGGCCACCTGGGTGCTGCTGCGCACCAAGTACGGCAACTGGATCTTCGCGGTCGGCGGCAGCCAGGAGAGCGCCCGCGCGGTGGGCGTACGGGTCGACTTCACCAAGATCACGCTGTTCATGCTGGTGGGCTTCGGCGCCTGGTTCACCGGGATGCACAACCTGTTCTCCTTCAACACCGTGCAGTCCGGCGAGGGCGTCGGCCAGGAGCTGATCTACATCGCCGCGGCGGTGATCGGCGGCTGTCTGCTCACCGGCGGCTCCGGCTCCGCGATCGGGCCCGTCTTCGGTGCGTTCATGTTCGGCATGGTCAACCAGGGCATCGTCTTCGCGGGCTGGAACCCCGACTGGTTCAAGGCTTTCCTCGGCGTGATGCTGCTCGGCGCCGTCCTGATCAATCTGTGGGTCCAGCGCACGGCGACGCGGAGGTGAAGACGATGACCGACCAAGACACCGCTCCCCTCGTGGAGTTGCGCGACGCGGGCAAGTCGTACGGCAATGTACGCGCCCTGCACGGGGTGGACCTGACGGTCGAGGCGGGCCGGGTCGCCTGCGTGCTCGGCGACAACGGCGCGGGCAAGTCCACCCTCATCAAAATCATTTCGGGGCTGCACCGGCACAGCGAGGGCCAATTCCTCGTGGACGGCGAGCCGGTGAGCTTCGACAGCCCGCGCGACGCCCTTGCCAAAGGCATCGCCGCCGTCTACCAGGACCTCGCCACCGTCCCCCTCATGCCGGTGTGGCGGAACTTCTTCCTCGGCTCCGAACTCACCAAGGGGCCCTGGCCGTTCCGTCGCCTGGACATCGCCCGCATGAAGGAGACCGCCGACCGCGAACTGCGCGCCATGGGCATCGCCCTGGACGACCTGGAACAGCCCATCGGCACGCTCTCCGGCGGCCAGCGCCAGTGCGTGGCCATCGCCCGCGCGGTGTACTTCGGCGCGCGGGTGCTCATCCTGGACGAGCCGACCGCCGCGCTCGGTGTCAAGCAGTCCGGTGTGGTGCTGAAGTACATCGCCGCCGCCCGCGAACGGGGGCTCGGCGTCATCTTCATCACCCACAATCCGCACCACGCCTATATGGTCGGCGACCACTTCAGCGTGCTGCGCCTCGGCACGCTCGAACTGAGCGCGGCGCGGGGTGACATCACGCTGGAGCAGCTGACGAACCACATGGCGGGCGGGGCGGAACTCGCGGCGCTGCGGCATGAGCTGGCGCAGGTGCGGGGGGTTGATGTGGAGGGGCTGCCCACGGGGGACGGCACGGGGGACGGGGGATCGGCGGCGGCCGGGGCGTCGGGGGTGTCCGGCTCGGTCAGCTCGTCGGGGTCGCCCAGCTCGTCCGGGCCGTCGGGCTCGGCAGGGTCCTCGGGGGCGGGCGTCTGATCGTGATGCCGCTCGGGTGGCCCCGCGTGGGGGTGCGCCCGAGCGGCATCACGTTTTCCGGAAGTGTTCGGGAGCGGCCGGAGGAAGTCAGCCGTGGCCGGGAGTTGCGGGGTGCGGTCGGAATCGCCCGACGCGGTCGGAATCAGCCTGCCGTGGCCGGGAACCGCCGGGCGTGGATGGGCGTTATGACCGTTGACAGCGTTGTGGCCGATGGCAGGGGCCGCCCGCGAGGGCGGAAGACGGGAGGACGGCATGACGCACCGCACCACGCGACTCCGGCCCACGCCCCGTGACACCGAGGGGACGACGGACAGGGAGCGCCACGACCGCTTCGGCGCGCTGCCCGAGCGGATACGCCCCGAGGACATGGTCGAGACCAGGCCCGCGACCGCTCCGGACCCGGCGCGCGACCGCTACCACGCGGACGAGTGGCTGGTGCGCTACTGCGGCTGAGCCGCCTCGATCCGTACGGCACCGTGGGCGATCAGGCTCTCCGCGCAGTCCAGCACGGCCTGCGCGGCGGGCCGGGGCTGCCAGCCGAGCAGCCGGTGGGCCTTCTCGGTGGAGTGCCGGTTGCGGCGCCCGAGTGCGGGCGTGATCTCGCGCAGCGTGGGGTCGCCGAACCGCGCCGCGAGCCGTACGGCGAAGTCGGGCAGCCTACGGGTCGGCACGCGCCCCGCCCAGGGGCTGCCGAGGCCGTTCCGCAGCACGCGCGCCATGTCCGCCATCCACAGGAACTCACCGGTGGCGAGGAAGCGTTGGCCTGCGGCGGCCGGTGACGTCATGGCCCGCAGATGGACGTCCACCAGGTCGCGCACGTCCACGATCTCCAGCCCGATCCGGGGGACGCCGGGCATCTTGCCGGAGAGCATCCGGGCGACGATGCCGACGGAACCCTGGGTATCGGCGGTGAGGACGGGGCCGAATACGGCGCCGGGCAGCACGGTGGTCAGCTCGGTCGGACCGTCGTGCGCGGCCATGAAGTCCCAGGCCGCCCGCTCGGCCAGGGTCTTGGCCCGCCGGTAGGGGATGAGCGACGGATCGTCGGGGTCGGTCCACAGCGTCTCGTCGGTGACGCCGTCGGTGGCGTACGAGGACGGGCTCGCGGCGTTCGCGGCGGACGTCATCACCACGCGGGCGACTCCGGCCCGGGTCGCGGCGCGCAGCACCCGCAGCGTGCCGTCGCGGGCCGGGGTGACGAGGTCGCCCGACTCCGTGGCGCCGAGCGGCGAGGCAACGTGCAGGACACGGTCGACGCCGACCATCGCCTCGTCCCAGCCCGCGTCGGCGGTGAGATCGGCGACGGCGAAGCTCAGCCGGTCGGTGTCGCCGGGGCCGACCTCGGGGGCGACCGCGTCGACGACGGCCTGTTCGCGGCCGGGGGTACGGATCGTGGCGCGTACGGAGTGGCCGCGCCGGAGCAGTTCGGTGACGCACCAGCCGGCGATGTAGCCGGTGCCGCCGGTGACCAGGACGAGTTCGGGCATGACTGTCCTCACGGAGGAAGGGGGTGTCCGGGAAGGGGGTGTGGGGGAGAGGGGTGTGCCAGAATGACAGAAAACGGAGGGCCCTCCGGCTCTGTTTCCCAACGTACCGGAGACCCCTCCGCTTAGCAATCCGAGACCGGACGGAAACCGCATCCGTGAACGCGCAGCCCGCCAAGCCCACCCGGAAAGACGCCCGCGACAACCGCGCGCGGATCCTCGCCGTCGCCCGCGAGGAGATCGCCGCGTCGAGCACCGCCTCGCTGACGGCCATCGCCAAGAAGGCGGGGGTGGGCATCGGCACGCTCTACCGGCACTTCCCGACCCGGGAAGCGCTGATCATGGAGCTGTACCGCAACGACCTCCAGCACCTCATCGACCTCGCGCCCCAACTCCGCGACGCCCATGCCCCGTTGACCGCCCTGCGCCTGTGGTTCGACGAGGTCGCGCGGTACGGCCGCCTCAAGTTCGGCGTGGCCGAGGTCATCCACGCGGCGACGGGCGCGGGCCGCGAGGACGAGTTCTACGACCCCTTCCTGGGGGCGATCGGCGTACTCCTGGACGCGGGCGCGGCGGACGGCACCCTCAAGGCCGGGGTCGATCCCGAGGACGTACTGCTCCAGCTCAGCGTGCTGTGGCGGATCGACCCGGCGCGGGACGGGGAGGCGCGGGCGGAGCGGATTCTCGGGCTGATCGTGGACGGGTTGCGGGCCTGAGGGCGGGCGTTCGGCCGGGGCGGCGCCGGATGGGCCGGTGCGGCGCCGGGTGGGCCGGTGCGGCGCCGGGTGGGCCGGTGCTGTCATGGTCAGGTCGTCGTACGGACCTCCGCGAGCGTCACCGGTCGGTGCTCGCGCAGCGAGAGCGTGCACGCCTCGGCGATCCAGCCCGCCTCAAGCGCGTCCTCGACCGTGCAGGGGGAGGGGCGGGTGCCCGCCACCACCTCGGTGAAAGCGGTGAGTTCGGCGCGGTAGGCGGCGGCGAAGCGGTCCATGAAGAAGTCGTGCGGGGTGCCTTCGGGGAAGGTGACGCCCGGCTCGGCCGAGCGGATCGGCAGCTTGTCGTCCAGGCCGACCGCGAGGGAGTCCGCGAAGCCGTGCAGCTCCATGCGCACGTCGTAACCGCGGGCGTTGTGGCGGGAGTTGGAGACCGTCACGAGCGTGCCGTCGTCCAGCGTGAGGACCGCGCCCGTGGTGTCGGCGTCGCCCGCCTCCCGGATGTAGTCGGCGCCCCGGTTGCCGCCGACCGCGTAGACCTCGGCGACCTCACGGCCGGTCACCCACCGCAGGATGTCGAAGTCGTGCACGGAGCAGTCCCGGAAGATGCCCCCGGAACCGGCGATGTACGCGGCGGGCGGCGGCGCCGGGTCCAGGCCCACGCACCGGACCGTGTGCAACGCGCCCAGCTCGCCCGCGCGTACGGCGTCCCGTGCGGCGGCGTACCCCGCGTCGAACCGGCGCTGGTAGCCGATCTGCACCGGTACCCCGCTCTCCCGCACGTCCCGCAGCACCCCGACACCCTCCGCCATGGTGCGGGCGACCGGCTTCTCGCAGAAGACCGGCACTCGCGCGGCTGTTCCGGCGCGGATCAGCTCGGGGTGCGCGTCCGTGGCCGCCGCGATCACCAGCCCGTCCACCCCGGCGGCGAGCAGCGCCTCCGGCGAGTCCGCCACCTGCGCGCCGTACCGCTCGGCGGCGGCCTTGGCCGCGTCCGCGACCGGGTCCGCGACGACCAGCGACTCGACGGCGTCCAGTGCGGAAAGGGTCTCGGCGTGGAAGGCGCCGATGCGGCCGAGGCCGAGAATTCCGATGCGCATGTGCGGGGCTGCTCCTTTTCTGTGTGCGGTGGTGCTGTGTGCGGTCGTTCTCTGTGTGGTTGTTCTCTGTGTGGGCCTTCTCTGTATGGGCGTAGAACATGTGCGAGCGCGACGGGTGCGTGGGCGGCGGGATGTGTGGCGCGCCTATGTGGCCGGCAGGTCGACCCATCCCCGGCGCTCGGCCGACTCCGCCATGGCGTCCAGCGCGGCGGCGGCGCGTACCGCGTCCGTGAGCGTCGCCCCGTACGGCTCGCCCTCCGCGATCGAGCGCAGGAACCGGTACGCCTCGATGACCTTCAAGTCGTCGTACCCCATGGCGTTGGCCGCGCCGGGCTGGAACGCGGCGAACTCGCCGTCGCCCGGACCGACGTACACCGTGCTGACCGGCTGGTCCTGGTAGGTGGTGCCCCGGCTGACGCGCAGCTCGTTCATCCGGCGGAAGTTCCAGAACACCGCGCCCCGGGTGCCGTGCACCTCGAAGCCGTAGTTGTTCTGCTCGCCGACCGAGACCCGGCACGCCTCCAGGACGCCGCGCGCGCCGGAGGCGAAACGCAGCAGACAGTTCACGTAGTCCTCGTTCTCGACCGGGCCCGGCGCGCCGCCGGAGGCCAGCGCGTGACCGGCGGTGGCTCCGGCCGGGCGGGCCCGCTCGGGCACGAAGACGGCGGTGTCGGCGGCGAGGGAGGCGATGTCGCCGACCAGGAAGCGGGCCAGGTCGGTGCCGTGCGAGGCGAGGTCCCCGAGCACCCCGCTGCCGCCCCGGGCCCGCTCGTAGCGCCAGGTCAGCGCGCCGTCCGGGTGCGCCGCGTAGTCGCTGAACAGGCGGACGCGCACATGGGTGACCGCGCCCAGTTCCCCGGCGGCGATCAGATCGCGGGCGGACTCGACGGCGGGGGCGCAGCGGTAGTTGAAGCCGACCGCGCTCCGGACGCCCGCCTTGGCGACCGCGTCGGCCACCGCGCGGGCGTCCTCGCCGCTCAGCCCGACCGGCTTCTCGACCCAGACGTGCTTGCCCGCCTCGGCCATGGCCACGCCGATCTCGCGGTGCAGGAAATTGGGCGCGGTGATGCTGACGGCGCGTACGCGCGGGTCGGCGGCGATCTCCCGCCAGTCGCGGGTGGCGGTGGTGAACCCGTACCGCTCGGCGGCCTCCTCGGCCCGCCCCGGCACCTCCTCGGCCACCGTCACCAGCTCGGGGCGCAGGGGGAGTCGGGGAAAATGGTGCCGGACCCTGCTGTACGCCTGGGTGTGCACCCGCCCCATCCAGCCGAACCCGATGACGGCGATCCCCAGCGCATCCACCATGACAGCCCCTCGTCGGACCGGCTCACTCCTGTCGCGGCCACCTTTGTACGGACATGGCTGACGCGTCAACCGTCCGGTACGGCCCTTTCCCGATCTTGTTGCCGGAGTGGCCGGGGTGGCCGCCGGGGTGCGTCGTGCCGCCCGACAGCCCACCAGGGTGGCGGGCGCCGTACCCCCGGGTGATCGTGAGAGACATGGCTGACAGCACCATGGAGGCGGCACCCGGCGTACCGCACCGGCGGCACGACACGCACGAGGCCGTCCTGTTCGGCGGGGTCTACGGCGCGGTCCTCGCCAGCTCCCTGGTCGCCGCCCTCACCCAGCACGGCCACAGCTCCGCCGCCAGCCGCCGCTACGACGCCCTCTGGGTCCTCGTCACCGCCTTCGCCTCCGCCCTCGCCCATGGCTACGCCCACTACATCGCCGAACGCGGCCCCCGCCGCCACTGGACCTCCCTGCGCGCCCTCGCCGACGAATGGCCCCTGGTCGCCGCCGTCCTCCCGACCGTGTTCGTCCTGGCGGGCGCGGGCTGGGGCTGGTGGCCGGCCACCGCGGTCGAATACCCGGCCTTCCTCATCAACATCGCGATCCTGTTCACCCTCGGACTGATCACCGCCCGCCGCTCCCGCCGCCCCTGGCCCGCCGCCCTCCTCCTCGGCCTGGGCGACGCCCTCCTCGGCGTCATCGTGGTCATCGCGAACGCCCTCATCCATTAGCGCGTCCCCAGGCATCCCCGCCGGTACGGTAGGGTTTGACCTGCGAGATCACGCGGACCCACTCCGCCTGGGACCGCAACGGGACGTGGCGCAGCTTGGTAGCGCACTTGACTGGGGGTCAAGGGGTCGCAGGTTCAAATCCTGTCGTCCCGACGGTGAAATACAAGGTCAGAGGGGTCCTTCGGGGCCCCTCTTGATCGTTTCCAGGGGTGCCGTCTCACAATTTCTCACAAACGCTGTTGATCAAGGTCAGCCGAGCAGTTCGGCCAGCTTCTCCGAACCCGCCCTGAGCGACTGCGGGTCGGGGTGCACATAGGTCCGCTTCGTGAACCCGAGGTCCGAGTGACCGGCCCACGCGGAGACCATCGTGTCCGGCACCCCGTTGTTCGCCATCCACGACAGGCAGGCGTGCCGCGCGTCGTACGGCCTTACCTTCCGTACGCCCGTGGTGGCCATCAGCTTGTGCGCCTCACGCCGGAGCTTGTCCGTCTTCCACGGCCGCCCGAGGTCGTCCACGAGGACGTACCCGCTGTCCTCGTACGCTTCCCCGGCGGCCAGCTTCTCCGCCGCCTGCGCGGCGCGAACGGCGCCGAGCCGAACACCCTCGCGGACATCTACGGCTCTACGTGGATCACGTCGGGCGCGGGCTCGGTGATCTCGCTGTGGGGTGAGGCGGGCGACCCGATCGTGAGCCTGCGTCACCTGAAGCAGCCGTTCGCGGAGGTGGGCCCGTTCCGTCTGCTGCACGACCACACCACCGGCACCGCGACCGTGCACCACACGGCGGATCTCGTGGCGCTGGCCGGTGCGAGCCGGGGCGGGATCTCCGCCTTGGACGCAGCGAAGGCGATCTTCGAGACGGAGAAGCCGAGCGCGGCACAGAAGGAGAAGGCGCGGCGCCGTCTGGCCAAGCTCGTGGAGGCTGGGCAGTTGGAGGCGAAGACCGGTCCGGCGGGCGCGGGCACGGTCTACCGGGCACCCTCCGGCGCCCTGTTCTGACTCCCGCACGGGGCCGTGCAGGGGTGCACGAACAGGTGCACGCGGCGTTTTCGGCGTGCAGGTGCACGCGGGGCACGCCGGGTGCACGGTCCCGGCAAAGCCGCAGGTCACAGCTACACGCTCAGGTGCACGCGGTGCACGCGGCTGAGGTGCACGTTTCCGCCCCCCTGAAAGGGGGGCGGAACGCACAGCAAGATCAACAACAGTTGAGGAGCAAGATCATGAACCTGTCCATGATGCTGAGCGCCTGCGCCGGGAGCGCGGCCACGACCGGCGTGCTGATGTTCAGCGTGTGGTGGCACGGCACCCACCGGGCGGGGCGCCCCGAGGCGCAGCCGGAGGACGGCCAGGACGCCACCGTGGTGCCGCTGGAGCGCCCGGCGGGCACCCGCCCGGTCCGGGGCGTGAACGGCCGTCAGGCGGGCGTGCAGGGCGCCCGGAAGGGAGCCGAGGCAGCATGAGCGCGAACGACCCCATGCGCGCGCCCGGAGGGCGCGGACCCCGTGCGCGCGTCCAGTCGGCCACCGGCGGCGGAAACGGCCCGGAGACGCCCGAGGACGGCCGCTGTACGGCCCGTACGCGGTCCGGCGGCCGGTGCCGTGGCATGGCGGTCACCGGGGCAACCGTGTGCCGGATGCACGGTGGCGCAGCACCACAGGTGCGGGCCGCCGCACAGCGCCGTGAGGCCACTGCCGAGTTCCTGCGCACCTACGGGGACGTGGACGGCCCGCAGGAAGACCCGGCGGTCGTCGTCTCGCGGCTCATCCGGCAGGCGTCCGGCCACGTGGCGTGGCTGTTGGAACGGGTGCAGGAGACCGAGGCCGAAGCCCTGGTGTGGGGCATGACTTCGGAAGTAGAGCGCCAGGGTGGGGAGTTCCCCGGCGTGGACACCACGTACAGCGCGGCCGTGAACGGATGGGTGCGGCTGTACGGGGAAGAACGGGACCGGCTGCTGAAGATGTGCGATCTCGCGGCCCGCATGGGTGTGGAAGAGCGTCTGGTGGTGCTGGCCGAGGTCCAGACGAAGATCATGTTCGAGGCGATGAACCGGGCGCTGGGCGCCCTGGAGCTGACGGCCGCGCAGCGCGCCCGCGTCCCGGAGGTGATGGCCGGTCTCCTGCGGGGCATGGCTGTGGAGGGGCGGCCGGAACTGCCCGCTGCCTGAACGCAAGGGAGCCGCAGCTCATACGAGCTGCGGCCTCCTGCCGTGTTCATGTGAGTCAGTGGTAGGTGGTCGGGTCGGCGGGAGCAGCGCTACTGCGATCCGGATTCATCCTCGGGTGTAGCTTCGCGAAGATCACCGTGCTCATTCAGGCGCCAGCGAACGCCACCCTGGTCAGTGAAGAACGCCACTGGCCGTTCCGTGTTCAGTGCGCCTTCGCTCAAGGGAGGTGAAGCAAAGGTCACTTTCCGTCCGCCGCCCAGCACGGGCAGTGTGGCAGCCTCCTCCCAATTAGTTGTCAGCCAACCCTCCACCTCCCGCACGCAATATTTGACCGCCCGCTGCGTGGTACCGAATCTGATCGTCACCTGATGAACTGGCTCTCGACTGCGGTTATGGACGGTGGCCCAGAACGTATCCCTGCCAACTCGGTTTCCGTATCTGTCGCGCGGTAGAAGGTCACTCCCAACCGTCTCCACAGGTAGATCGAGCAGGCTTGCTTGAGCGGACCGTCGCTCCTGTTGCGCTGCCTCCAAAGCAGTGCGTTCCAGTCGGAGGTTCGTGGACTGCTCCGCGATGAAAGCTTGTTGTTCGCGGATCTGCTGTCTCTGGCTCTTGATCGTCTGATATGCGAACCAGGCCGCAGCACCAGCGAATACTGTGGCAGCCCACGCGGGCGCATCTCCCCAGTCGATTTCGCTGAGGCTCATGTCTCCCCCTACACGTCAGTGCTATGCGACTGTCATCCTGCGGTTGTTGCCACACTTCGACATCACCGAAGCGGCAAGTCCACGATCATCACCGCGTACACCGGGGAGTCGGGGAACGGCTGGTCCTCTCCGACCTTCCGGTACCCCCACGACTGGTACAGGGCCTCCACCTTCGGGTGCGTCACGTCCACGAGCAGCGCCGCCAGGTCGTCGTCCCGAGCGTCCATCAGGGCCCGGTGCAGCCGCTCCGCCGCTCCGGTCTTCCGCCACTGCTCGCGCACCATCAGCTCTGAGAAGTGGAACGTGCGGGCCTTCTCCGGCGCCGGGTCCAGGTGCTCCCGCCACCACTCCCGGCCCTCCGCGCCGGGGGCACCGTAGGCGAAGCCCACCACCTCGTCCCCCTCGCGGGCGATCATGCACGAGAAGCCGGGGTTCCCGCCCCAGTGATCCACGAACCAGGGGAACTTCTGCCGGAACTCGTCGTCGGCCATGCGGTCGGCGTGCACGTCCGCGTGTACGTCGATCAACGTCTGCCGGATCTCCGACAGGTCGTCGTGGCCGTAGTGGCGCAGCTCCAGGGCTGGGGTCATTGGGCCTGGCTCCATTCTGATCGGTAACGGTCTTCCCACTCTCGCGCAGTCGTGGAGTCCGGCGCCAGGGTGATCAAGTCGCGGAAGAAGTCCCCGAGGTAGGACCGCATCCGGCCCGGCAGGGGGTCACCGGCCATGAGCGCGAACACCTGGTCCGCCGTGCCGCACGCCTGGTCCACGTCGCGCTGGTGGAGCTGGGCTGTGGCGAGCTGGAGGGTGGCCAGGGCCCTGTTCCGGCGGAACTGCTGCGGGGTGGCGGCCAGGGCGCGGTGAGAGGCCGCCTCCGCGCCCGCCGCGTCCCCGATCTCGTCCCGCACGATGGCGGTGATGGCCAGCAGTTCCGCAGACCCGTAGAAGGCCACCCAGGACGGCCGGGGCTCGTCCGCGCCCGCCTTCGCCAGAGCGTCTTCCGCGTGCCCCAGCGACCGCAGGGCGCCCCGGCGGTCCCCGACGTTGGAGTGCCCCACCGCCGTGCGCGCGTGCGCCAGGGAGGCGAACAGCGGATCTCGGCGCGTGATGGCGGTCGCCTGCGCGGCCTGGCCCGCGTCCACGGCTTGCGAGAACTCCCCGCGATGCAGCGCGAGCATGGCGTGCGAGTTCCACACGCGCAGCTCGGCCACCGGGTCCTTCGCCATGCCCGCCAGGTACAGCGCGCGGTTCAGGTGGGTCAGCGCGCGGTCGCTCTGGCGGGCGTCCACGGCCGACCAGGCGGCCGACGCGGTGTAATTCGCGGCCACGCTGAAGAGGCGCTGCCGGATGCGCTGGGAGGCCGCACGCTTCTGGAGGTCCAGGGCTTCGGTGGCGCCCGCCAGGGCGGCCCGCTCCAGGGCCTCGTGACCACCCCTGGAGGCGTCCAGGGCCGTCAGGGCGTCCAGGCCGCTGCGGAGCCGGATCACGTCCGTGGTGCCCACTGCGTGCGGCCGGGCAGCGACCAGCGGCACGGCGGCGGCGGTCGCGCCGGTGGCGGCGGTGAGGAAGTTCCTGCGGTCCACAGGGTCCTCCTTCCTGGTTGTGCTTCTTCGGCCTGCTGGGGGTCGGAACCCGAGTTCCCCGGCACTACGGCCGAATACTGCCTCCAGGGCCTCGCGCTGCCGGGGGTGGGGCCAGCGGGTCTTTCCGGTCAGCCAGTGCCGCACCGTCCGGTCACTGACCGTTCCGTCCCCGCCGAGGGACCGGAGGTAGTCGTTAACTGCCTCCGCCAACTCGGCCTGGGTCAGCCCTGCTTCCGTGAGCGCATCCGCCAGGTGCCTGTTCGCCTCCACGGTTTCAAGGTAGCGAGGTAGCAGGATCGGGGGGCCGGAGTGAGCGCGAAATTTCCGGTTGCCCGCGTTGCACGGTGGCCGGACTTTTCCTCACGGAGCGTCACAGTCCGTCGTTCACTGAGTGACAGGCCGCCACTGGACGGACAGCGGCGGCCGGTTGGAGCGGTCCGCCCCCGCGTCCCCCGTCGGGGGCGGGCCGCACCACCCGCTCACCGACGAGGGGTCCTGATGACCGTGACCACCACTCCCAGACCGACCGGGCATCCCGGCTACAGCGAGACCCTGCCCCGTGAGCCCGAGAGCGCCGCGACCGCCCGCCGTCTGGTGCGCGCCGCCTGCACGGCGTGGGGGCTGGAGAGCGCAGCTGAGAACGGCGCCCTGATCGTCTCCGAGCTGGTGGCCAACGCCCTGCAACATGCCGAGCGGGGGCGTATCCGCGTGCGGGTGGAGCGCCCCGAGCCGGACAAGGTCCGCGTGACCGTGGCGGACTTATCCCCCGCACGGCCCGAGCTGTGCACGCCGAAGGACGACGAGGAGGGCGGGCGTGGCCTGATCCTCGTGGCGGAGCTGGCGGCTGATTGGGGCTCGAAGAAGCGGGGCCAGGGCAAGGCCGTGTGGGCGGAGCTGGAGGGACGACGGTGAGCGACGAGACCCCCAGCCCCGGTCCCAGCCCGGAACGAGCCCACCTGTCCGAGTTGATCAAGAGGTTCGGCCACGACGGGGTCTTGCGGGTCAACACTTCCCCCGCTGAACCCGAATCGGCCGCTAGCGCCACGGTGGCAGAGATCAGCGCCTCCTATCGGCAGCCTAGCGACGACGAAACCCCGGGCCCCGGCCCCAGCGTGGCCCGAGCCCACTTGTCCCAGTTGATGGAGATGTTCGGCCACGACGGGGTCCTTCGGGTCAACCACACCCCCACTGACCCCGAACCCGCCCCTGTCGACAGAGAGCTGGAGGACGACTAGAAGACGTGACGGCCCCAGGGTGCGGTGAAGCCCCGGCCGGTAAACTCCACCGAGCCGGGGCTTCGTCGTCTCACGGTCGTCTCACACAGGTCTCACGAACTGCACGGACTGACCTGGAATTTGTGGCGCTGACGTGGACGTTTCCGCTCTCCCTGGATCTCACGGACCCCCTGGACTGTGTTTCGTTCACTGGGGGTCAAGGGGTCGCAGGTTCAAATCCTGTCGTCCCGACTGGAGACAGTCGCAGGTGAGGGCCGGTTTCGGAGAAATCCGTGCCGAGTTCGAGCACCTGGTCCGTGATCGCCTCGGGGCCACGGACGCCTCCGAGGCGCGGTGGAATGCGCCGCGCCTGATCTGTATCGCCGGTGACTTGTTCGGGCTTGGGACTGTGGCGTCCGTGAACGGCGCCCCCCAGACCGCCCGTGGGGCGCGCCGTCAGACAGCACCGCGGTCGGCGGCTGGCGTCCGCGATGCGTTGCTCGACCTCGGGGACGGGGTGGCCCGCGTCGAGCGCAAGCAGTACACGGCCTTTCAGAGGTTGCGGAACTTCGCGTGCGTCTGCCCGCAGCGCAGCAAGCTCCTGGTCCACCTGAAGGTCGACCCGAAGCAGGTCGACCACGTGTGCCGGGGTGGACGGTGTGTGGTTGTCGTGTTGGACTCGGCGGCGCGCCTTCCGTCGTACGGGCAGATGGTGGCGGTGGGTCATCAATGCTCCGCGTGATCGCCGGTTCGGCCAACCGGCGATCCCCCGTTGACCTCCCCTCCCTTCCAAGGGGTTGGGAGGCGCGAATGCCCGGCGCCCCATGCCCTGACGGCGGCCGGAGAGCCGGCGCGGCTCTGCCCCGGGCTCCAGGAGACAGGGGTGTACCGGACAACGGCGCTCGGACAGCTGCCGGCGTCGTTCTGGAGGGCGTCGACTTGGGGCCCGTCCTCACCATCTCCGCCCCCGCCTTCGTGGCCTTCGTCAACGGTGTCGAGGCCGCGCCAGAGGCGTAAGTGACATGATCGGGTCATGAGCCTCACCGTGCGACAGCTCGTACTGGCCATGCTGGACCGTCAGCTCCTGCTCGAACGCCAAAGCCTCGACGTGGCGGAGGCGGTGCGCCAGGTCTGTGCTCTGCAGGCCCAGGCGCCGGCGTCTCCGTATCTCGCGCTGTGGAATCGCGTGCGGGACTTCGCGCCCGCAGACCTCGACGCGGCGTTCGCGGACGGCCGGATCGTGAAGGCGACCCTCATGCGGCTCACGCTGCACGCCGTCCACGCCGAGGACTACGAGCCCTACCGCGCCGCCATGCTGAGCACGCTGCGGGCGTCGCGCCTTTACGACCGCCGGTTCACCGCGACCGGGCTGACCCCCGACGACGCCGACGCGCTGCTCCCGGAGCTGGCGGGGTTCCTGAAGCACCCCCGCACCGGCGTCCAGGTGGAGGACGAGGTCACGGGGCCGCACGGCGCGCACGCGCACCGCGTGTGGTGGGCGCTGCGTACGTTCGCGCCACTGCATCACGCGCCGAACGGCGGCCCGTGGTCGTTCACCCAGCCGAACTCCTACCGCGCCTCGTCGGCGGCCCCCGCGCCCGCGCCGCAGGAGGCCGACGCCGGGGTCCAGCGCCTGTTCCTCGACTACCTGCGGGCGTTCGGGCCCGCGTCGGCCCAGGATTTCGCCCGGTTCACCCTGCTGACACGCGCCGTGACGACCAGAGCGCTGCATGAGCTCGGCGACCAGGTCGTACGGGTACCGGGCCCCGGCCGCGCGGCCCTGTTCGACCTGGCCGACGCCGCCGTCCCCGCCGATGACACCCCGGCGCCACCGAGGCTGCTGCCGATGTGGGACAGCACGCTGCTGGCTCACGCCGTTCCCGGGCGGCTCATGCCCCCGGAGTACCGGCCCCTGGTCGTCCGGCGCAACGGCGATGTGCTGCCCTGTCTGCTGGTCGACGGGCAGGTCGCCGGAGTATGGCGCGCGGCCGACGGCGGCCTTGAACTGACCGCCTTCCGCAGGCTCGACAAGGCCGCGTGGCAAGGGCTGACCGATGAGGCGGAAAAGCTGTCCGCGCTGCTCACCGACCGCGATCCGGCTGTCTACCGACGCTATGGACACTGGTGGGACAAGGGAATTCCCGGCGCCGAGAGGGTGCTCGTCAAACCCTGACCGCGCCCCGGCCACGGTCCTGGTCGGCGGCCGGCCCCCAAGGGTGCACTCGTCCGACCGCAGAACGCGGTACGACAACAGGCTGGGAGCTCAGTGGTTCAGGGGGCTGACGGCGTGACCGGAAGCCCCCACCCTGTCTGACTCAGGACTCGACATGGCCCGCACGCTACCCGACCGACGCCTGCCGAGGCACCCCGGTTTCACTGACGTCGACCGGTGCCACCCACGTCATGTCCCGCAACAGCCAGACCTCTCCGCCTTGCTCAGCCCGACGGCCGCGCCATCGGTTTGTCGGCCGACCGCCCTCCGTCGCTGCGTACGGAATTCCTCGGAGCCGTGGCCCAACTGGGCCTCGTGGCAGGCGCTTGCCAGTTCGACGTCTATCGCCACGACGACGCTCGTGTTGCCTTCAGGGGCGCCGTAGAGTGCGCGGAGGAGGGGCAGCACTGGCACCTTCGCGCGAAGGGTCACTCCTTCCTGGCTCGGCAGGCCATCTGGCGCGGCGACGCGGACGACGGTCTGACCAACGCGGAGAAGGAGCTGGTCCGACAGGACCGGCTCACGCCTTCCGAGCGCTCTATGTTGCACACAGCCAGAGCCCGCGCCTTTGGGAAGCTGTGCAATGTCCAGGAGACGATCGCCGCCGTCGGCATCGCCGATGACGCTTTCGCGCAGCGACGCCCCGAAAACGAGCCGCCGTGGATGGCCTACTACGACGAGGCTCAGCACAACGGTGATACCGCTCATGCGCTTTGGGATCTCGCCATCGGGGTCGAGGAGTACGACCCGGCACAGGCCGGGCAACGATTCCAGGCAGCAGCTGATCTCAGGGAAGCCATCGCCGCTACTTCGCGAGCATGACGGACATGGCGAGCTCTGCTCTCGACGCACTGCGAGACGCCTGTGCGGAGATCGGCCTTGACGCCCGGGACGCGGAGTCGATCCGCATCGCGGAGAACCAGACCTGGCGACTGCGGCGAGGGGGCATCGCCCGCATAGCACCTCCCGACCGGTTCCAGTCCGCGACCCGTGAGATCAACGTGGTCCGGTGGCTTGCTGAACGCGATGTCCCGGTCGTGTGGGTCTTGCGCGTCGAGCAACCGCTAGAACGCGGCGGCCTGGTGTTCACCTTCTGGGAAGAACTCCCGCCGCACCGTCACGGATCGACGCGGGACGTTGCGCTGGCTCTCAAGGAGCTGCACGCGCTACCACTCCCCGACTTCGACATCGGACGGTTGGACCCCTTTGTGTGCCTTCCTGAGTGGCTGCGCGCCGCCCAGACCCTGACGGTCGGCGACCGGCAGTGGCTCATGAGCTTGTACGACGAGCTTCTGGAGCGCTGGACCGCTGGCTTGCCCCCGGGCCTTGCTACGGCGCCCGTTCACGGAGACGCGTGGCCCGGCAATGTCGTGCAACTCGACCACGGTGGCTGGCTGCTGATGGATCTCGCACGGTTCTCGGCAGGGCCGCCCGAATGGGACCTCGTCTCGACCGCGGTGCGCGCCAAGACGACTGGAGCCGTCACCGCAGCCGAGTACGACGCCTTCTGCGACCTCTACGGCCTGGACGTGACCACCTGGGCGGGCTACGAAACTCTGGCCAAGGCCCGAGAGCTGCGCATGGCCACTTATGCCGCCCAGCACGCGGCGAGTAACCCGGAGTGGAAAGCTGAAGCACAGCACCGCGTTGACTGCCTCCGCGGTCGCGGCGGGCCGCGACCATGGCGCTGGACCGGTATTGCGTAACGGCGGTTTAGGGGCCTCCCCGGCTGCCTGGTGTTTGTGGTGCCCGTGCTCAGATGTAGGCCAGTTGCTGTGCGGCGACCGAGGCCGTTGGCGGTGCGCGAGCTCCTGCGTGTCAACGCGGTGGAGCCCGGGCAAGTCGAGGAGTTCGCCCAGCGCATCGTCGCGCGGATGCCGGCCCAGCTTGACCGCCACCGCGACGACATCGTCCGCACGGGCCAGGTCATGCCCGGTGCTCCCGCCGCGCTCGCTGCCGTCGCCCGCAACCCGGAGACCGTCCCGACCGTGGTCACCGGCAATTTGCAAGGCAGCGCCGAGATCAAGCTCAAGGCGCTGGGCCTGGACAAGCATCTCGATCTCGCCAGCGGCGGATACGCGTCCGACGACGCCCACCGCCCCGCTCTCGTGCGCGTGGCACAGCAGCGGGCCGGTACCCGCTACAACTGCGACTTCACCCGCGACACGACCGTGATCATCGGTGACTCGCTCGAAGACATCCGCACAGGACGGGAAGGAGGCGCCGGCGTCATCGCGGTGGCCTCCGGAACCACCAGTCCCCAAGAGCTCGCAGCCGCCGGAGCGCACCACGTCCTGTCGGATCTCACCGACACTCAGCACCTACTCACAGTAATCGAAAGCTGCACCATGTATACAGGTCGGCCGCAGTGAGGGAGTAGACGCTCGCTTGTCCTGCGGACGCTTCCGGTGCCTACGGTCCGCAGGCCCACCGACGGGCCGAACGTCGAGGCGATCACCGGCCTCACGGCGGTGGGCCGTTACGCGGAGGCGTCCGACATCGCGGCGACCATCTGAACGGGGGCCTCCAGGACACGTTCGGGTGGACGCCCCGTGGTGAGGCCGTGGGCCGGGCGCTCGGCAGTTCTTCGCGGTGTGCTCCTGGCCGGTCGGGGTGCTCTTCATCGGCCTTGTCCTCGTTTGTGCCACGAAGTTCGTGATCTTCGTCGGCCGGCCTGACCGCCTTCGGATTCGGCCATTCCGCATCCGTCGGCGCCTCGTGCGACGGCATCACACAGCCAGCCGGTGACGCCTTGTGGGCCCCGGCGGCGGGCGTGACCGCACGGGCGGTCAGCAGCCTTGACGCGTGTCTCACGGGCCGGTGCGCCCAGTCGCGTTCCTCCGATCCGAACGAATGGCCGATTCCCTGCGCCGACCGAAGGGCGGGAGTGGTTGCGGGACATCTCCGGGTACGCGCGCCGCATCCCAAGTCCCGTACACGGCAAGGGGCTTGACGTCATACGAGAAGGAGTCGAACGATGAACCGCAAGCTCTTCAGGACCGCGCTGCCGCTGATGGGCGCCGTCGCCCTCGCCGCCGTTCCGGCGGTGACCGCGCAGGCCGCGCCCGCGCAGGCGGAGCCCTGTGTCCAGAAGGTCGCGGTGGTGAACAACTCGGGGTTCGTGCTCTCCTGGGCCGCGACCACTCGTACCGGGGAGCAGTCGCCGTCGACGGACGCGTACCCCGTGAATCAGACCCGGACCATCGACCTGACGACCACGTCGTTCCCGGAAGGCACCGACCTGCGCCCGTACGTCGACGCCGTCGCCGGGACCAAGAACTACGGCAACCGGTACGTCTCGTACTGCGACAACGGCCAGACGGCGACGTACTCCGTCACCGGGACCACGCTGGACTACTCGGTCACGCTGCTCGACTAGGGCGCTTCTTCCGGGCCCACCTGCGAAGCCGATTGTGGCCGCCCTTCCGTGAGCCGAACCCGGCGGGCAGGTCCGTCCACGGACAGCCGGTGCGGTACTTGAACGCGAGGGCGTCGATCACCTGCCGGTGCTCCCGCCACCGTCCGCCCCGCTGTGGCGCCCCGGTTCGGGAGTAACGGCTCAATTCGCTCCCATTGCACGTCAGTTCACCTCAGCGAAACTGGCGCGGTCGAACTCTTGATCAGACTGCGGATGGCGCCGAGCTGTTCGATCTCGAGCGTCACCTCGTCGCCGGGCCGGAGCCAGGGAAAGGCCGCCTCACCATGGGTCAGACCCAGCTCGAGGATGCACCCGGTCCCGACGGTCCCGCTGCCGATGATGTCGCCGGGCCGCACCCGGGTGCCCCGCGAGGCGTAGGTGGCGCTCCTGCTCCTCGCGGTCGGTCTCATCGTGTCCCAACTGGCCGCCCGGGCAAGGACGCTGAAGGTCATCACGGTCACGGACGCGGCCCACCTGGCGCGGATCCACACCACGGCCGCCCCCGCGCAGTCGGCCCGGTCCGCGGACACGTCGTCGACCACGTACGGCGCGAACTCACCGGTCTCCTCGGCCTGCGCGCCTGCCGCTTCGAGTACGGCACCCTGCTGGGGCAGCCGCCCCGCCTGCACGACGACGGCAGCGTGACGGTGGGCAGACGCTCCTGGAACCTGGACACCGCGGGCTGGCCCGCGGGCGAGATCGAACTGCGCGCCTACGGCAACGGCCACTACCTCGGCCGCTTCATGCTCACCCCCGGCCCGGGCCCGGTGCCCCCGCTCCAGGCCCGGCTCGTGGCGGTGACGCTCGCCGACCAGACCGGGTCGGCACTGGACACCGCCGGACCGGTCAGGAACGGCTGACGCTCACTCCAGGCCGGAGACCCTGAACACGGCGTGCGCGGTCTCCCGCTCCACCCGCACCGCGATGCGCCGCAGAGCGGTCGCACCGCACAGCAGCGAGCCGTCGGCCTCGGCCTTCCGCGCGCCCTCCTCGAGGCACGACCACAAGCAGGGGTTGCGCACCAGGACATCGGGGTCGATCTCGACGCGACCGCCCAGCGCGTCCCGCAGCAGAAGCCGCTGGGAGACGCCGTCCAGACAGCGGACCGACACCAGCAGGTCCGTGCGCACCCGGCGCTCGCGCACCGGTCCGCGCGACGCCAGCCAGTTCCCGCCCGCGGACACCCGGGCGGGATACAGCAGGGCGAAGAGCAGCCCGGCCAGAAAGAGCCACAGCGCGCAGCGCCACGGAGCGAGCTGCCCGGAGCCCCAGTCGACCAGCAGCAGGAGAACGAGCAGTACGGCGGCACAGCGGACGGAGACACGCAGCTCCCGCCGCCATTCGACATCGTTCGCCGCCTCACCCGCCGCCTCACCGGATCCGTCCATGACTCGACGGTAATGACCGCAAGACCCCGTTCGACCTCCCCTGATGCGGTCCTGACGGATCTCAGACGGATCTCTGCTCCGACCGGATCACCGCCCGTCAAGGCCCCGTCAAGGTCGGTCACTTCAGCGCGAAGATGCCGCAAGGAGCCGTCGAACACGCTCAGAAAGGGACAGAACCTGGGTGCAGCCGCGCGCACTTCAGCCCTCGTGCGCGGCCGAGGGAAGAAGGAGCACGCGCCCATGTCCGTCCTGACCAGAGAACCGGATGCCGTACCCGCCGGTGAGGAACCGCCCGATACCGGCGAGCGCCACCGGCTGACCGCCGTCACGGGCCTTGCCGCGCTGTCCCTGGACGCGATGGCGTCGGTGGCCTACGGGCCCGAGGCGATCGTCCTCGTCCTGGCCGCCGCCGGAGCCCACGGACTCGGCTTCACCCTGCCCGTCACCCTCGCGATCGCCGCGCTGCTGGCGGTGCTCGTCGCCTCGTACCGGCAGGTCATCGCGGCCTTCCCGGACGGCGGCGGCTCCTACGCCGTCGCGCGGACCCACCTCGGCGCGCGCACCAGCCTGGTGGCGGCGGCCTCCCTGGTGCTGGACTACGTGCTCAACGTCGCCGTCGCCGTCACGGCCGGTGTGGCGGCCCTGACCTCCGCCTTCCCCGCCCTCCACGACGACCGGCTGTGGCTGTGCCTGGCGGTGCTCGCCCTGGTCACCGGCGTCAATCTGCGGGGGATCGTGGAGTCGGCGAAGGCGTTCATCGTGCCGACGGCCGTGTTCGTCGGCTCGGTCCTCGTGCTCATCGCCGTCGGCCTGTTCCGCTCCCACCCGGTGAGCACGGCAGCCGCGGCCGGTCACGCCTCCGTGCTCGCCGACAACGCCACCTCCGTGGGCGCCCTGCTCCTGCTGAAGGCATTCGCCTCCGGATGCGCCGCGCTGACCGGTGTCGAGGCCATCGCGAACGCCGTGCCCTCCTTCCGGGTGCCGCGCGTCGAGCGGGCCCAGCGCGCGGAGGTCGCCCTGGGTGCCGTCCTCGGTGTCATGCTGATCGGCCTGTCGGTGCTGATCGGCCGCTTTCACCTCCAGCCGGTCGAAGGCGTCACCGTCCTCGCCCAGCTCGCGGACGCCTCGCTCGGCCACAACTGGGCCTTCTACGCGATCCAGTTCGCGACGATGATCCTGCTCGCCCTGTCCGCGAACACGTCCTTCGGCGGGCTGCCGGTGCTGCTGAAGCTGCTCGCCCGGGACCACTACGTCCCGCACGTCTTCGCCCTGAAGGCGGACCGCCAGGTGCACCGGCACGGTGTGCTGGCGCTGGCGGTCGTCTCGGCCGCGCTGCTGGTCTTCTCCGGCGGCGACACCAACACCCTCGTGCCGATGTTCGCGATCGGCGTCTTCGTCGGCTTCACCGTCGCGCAGGTCGGCATGGTCCGGCACTGGCGGCAGGAGCGGGGCCCCGGTCGGCGCGGCAAGGCCCTGCTCAACGGTTTCGGCGCACTGCTCACCGGTGTGGCGGCCGTCGTCGTCACGGTGAGCAGGTTCGAGGAGGGCGCCTGGCTGATCGTGATCGCCTTGCCGCTGCTGGTGATCGCCTTCGAGGCCGTGCACCGCGCCTACGGCCGTATCGGCGAGCGGCTCGGTCTGGGCCGCATACCCGCGAGACCGCACCGCGAGCGCTCCCTGGTGATCGTCCCCGTCTCGTCCCTGTCCCGGCTGACGGCGGAGGCGCTCACAGTGGCCGCTTCCCTCGGCGACGGCGTCCGCGCGGTGACCGTGTGCCACCCGGACGGGGAGGACCGCGCCGCCCTGCACGCGCTGGAGCGCGCCTGGGCCGAGTGGGATCCCGGGGTGCCCCTGGTCCGGCTGGTGTGCGAGCGGCGCACGCTCGGGCGTCCCATCGCCGCGTACGTCCGCGAGGTGGCCGCGGCTGAGCCGGCCACCCGGGTGACCGTGCTGATCCCGGAGGCCGAGCCGGAGCGGCTGTGGCAGCGGCTGCTGCGGAACCAGCGGGGAGCCGTGGTCGCGCATGCCGTGCGGCGTGAGTCGGACGCGGTGATCTGCCGACTGCGTTTCCGGTTGTGAACCGGACCACCGCCGGTGACCGTGGCCTGCTCACCGGTGCGGGGCAGATCCGTAAGAGTCCCGTCAAGGGCGCGCGGGCCGCCGTAAGAGAGGCGTCAACGGGGGCTGAAACCGGTCAGAAAGACGCTTTCCTCGAAGCGTCCGTTTCACTCGAACCTCACTCCAGGAGTTCGCGATGGCCGATCTGGCCTTCGTCGTCACCGTGCTCGCGGGTTTCGCACTGGTGGCCCTTGTCGCCAAGGGGGTGACCAAGCTGTGACCGCCGAGAACATCGTCGGCCTCGTCGTGGCCGTCGCCCTGCTGGGTTATCTCGTCCTCGCCCTGATCTTCCCGGAGAGGTTCTGAGACACCCATGGGTTCCGTAACCGCCGCCGTGCTCCAGCTCGTCGCCCTCATAGGCGCGCTGGCGCTCGCATACGTCCCCTTCGGCACCTACATGGCCAAGGTCTACGCCGCCGACAAGCACTGGCGCGTCGAGAAGTGGATCTACAAGGGCATCGGCGCCGACCCCGGCACCGAGATGCGCTGGCCCGCCTATCTGCGCGCGGTCCTCGCCTTCTCGGTCGCCGGTGTCCTCTTCCTCTACCTGCTGCAGCGGCTCCAGGGCATCCTGCCCGGCTCGCTCGGCTTCTCCTCGGTCGGCCCGGCGCAGTCGTTCAACACGGCCGTCTCCTTCGTGACGAACACGAACTGGCAGTCGTACTACGGCGAGCAGACCATGGGGCACGTCGTGCAGACCGCCGGTCTGGCCGTGCAGAACTTCGTCTCCGCCGCCGTGGGCATGGCCGTCGCCATCGCCCTCGTACGCGGCTTCGCCCGCTCCCGTACCGGTGAACTCGGCAACTTCTGGGCCGACCTGGTCCGCGGGACGGTGCGGATCCTGGTGCCGGTCGCCGTCGTGGCCGCGGTGGTCCTGGTCGCCTGCGGCGCCCTCCAGAACTTCTCCGGCATCCATGAGGTCGGCCAGTTCATGGGCGGCACCACCCAGCAGTGGAACGGCGGCGCGGTCGCCTCGCAGGAGGCCATCAAGGAGCTGGGCACCAACGGCGGCGGCTACTTCAACGCCAACTCCGCCCACCCCTTCGAGAATCCGACGCCCTTCACCAATCTCTTCGAGATCTTCCTGATCCTGGTGATCCCGTTCTCGCTGACCCGTACCTTCGGCGTGCTGGTCGGCTCGGTGCGGCAGGGGTACGCGATCCTCGCCACCATGGGCGCCATCTGGCTCGGCTTCACCGCTTTGATGATGTGGACCGAGTTCGCCCACCACGGCCCGGCGCTCCAGGCGGCAGGCGGCGCGATGGAGGGCAAGGAGGTCCGCTTCGGCGTCGGCGGTTCGTCGATCTTCGCCGTGGCGACCACGCTCACCTCGACCGGCGCGGTGGACTCGTTCCACTCCTCCTTCACCGGCCTCGGCGGCGGCATCACGATGCTCGGCATGATGCTGGGCGAGATCGCGCCCGGCGGCACCGGGTCCGGCCTCTACGGCATGCTGATCATGGCGATCATCGCGGTGTTCATCGCCGGTCTGATGGTCGGCCGCACCCCCGAGTACCTGGGCAAGAAGATCGGCGCGCGCGAGATGAAGCTCGCCGCCTGCTACATCCTGGTCACCCCCGCCCTGGTGCTGGTCTTCTCGGCGGCCTCCATGGCACTGCCGACCCCTCCGCACTCGATGCTCAACCCCGGGGCGCACGGCTTCTCCGAGGTGCTGTACGCCTTCACCTCGGCGGCGAACAACAACGGCTCCGCCTTCGCCGGGCTGAACGCGAACACCGACTGGTTCAACACCATGACCGGACTCGCGATGCTGTTCGGCCGGTTCCTGCCGATGGTGTTCGTGCTCGCGCTGGCCGGATCGCTCGCCGGGCAGCAGCCGGTGCCGGAGACCGCGGGCACCCTGCGCACCGAGAAACCGCTGTTCACCGGCCTGCTGGTGGGCGCGATCCTGATCATCACCGGGCTGACCTACTTCCCGGCCCTGGCGCTGGGTCCGCTCGCCGAAGGGCTGGCGTCATGACCACTCGTATGGACAAGCAAGAGGACACGATGTCCACAGCCACTCCCACCCGGGCGCCGCACAGCGACGTCCCCACCGGGCACAAGCCCGCCGAAGGCCGGGTCGGCGCGGGCCTCTTCGACCCCAAGGCGCTGATCAGGTCCCTGCCGGACGCCTGCCGCAAGCTGGACCCGCGGGTGATGGTCAAGTCGCCCGTGATGTTCGTGGTGTGGATCGGCTCGGTCCTGACCACCGTCTTCTCCTTCAAGGACCCGGGCGACTGGTTCGGCTGGACCATCAGCGCCTGGCTGTGGCTGACCGTGCTCTTCGCCAACCTGGCGGAGGCGGTCGCCGAGGGCCGCGGCAAGGCCCAGGCCGACACCCTGCGCAAGGCCAAGACCGACACGGTCGCCCGGCGGCTGACCGGTGCCACCGAGGAGCGGGTGCCCGGCACCGGGCTGCGGATCGGTGACCTGGTGGTCTGCGAGGCGGGCGACATCATCCCCGGCGACGGTGACGTCATCGAGGGCGTCGCCTCGGTCGACGAGTCCGCGATCACGGGCGAGTCGGCCCCGGTCATCCGGGAGTCGGGCGGCGACCGCTGCGCCGTCACGGGCGGGACGAAGGTGCTGTCCGACCGGATCGTCATCAAGATCACGACGAAGCCGGGCGAGACCTTCATCGACCGGATGATCAGCCTGGTCGAGGGCGCGGCCCGGCAGAAGACGCCCAACGAGATCGCGCTGAACATCCTGCTCGCCTCGCTGACCATCGTCTTCCTGCTGGCCTGCGCCACCCTGCCGCCCTTCGCCGGTTACGCGGGCACCCATCTGACGATGATCGTGCTGGTCGCCCTCCTGGTCTGCCTCATCCCGACCACGATCGGCGCGCTGCTCTCCGCGATCGGCATCGCGGGCATGGACCGCCTGGTGCAGCGCAATGTGCTGGCCATGTCGGGCCGCGCGGTCGAGGCCGCCGGTGACGTCTCCACCCTGCTGCTCGACAAGACCGGCACCATCACCCTCGGCAACCGCCGGGCGTCCGAGTTCGTGCCGGTGTCCGGTACGACGGAGGCCGAGGTGGCGGACGCCGCCCAGCTGTCGTCGCTGGCCGACGAGACGCCCGAGGGCCGATCCGTCGTCGTCCTGGCGAAGGAGACGTACGGGCTGCGTGAGCGGCACCAGGGCGAGCTGGCGGGCGCCGAGTGGATCGCGTTCACCGCGCAGACCCGGATGTCGGGTGTCGACGTCGACGGCAGGAAGGTCCGCAAGGGCGCCGCCGGTTCGGTCATCGCCTGGGTACGGGAGCAGGGCGGCACGGTCACCGAGGACGCGGACACCCTCGTGACCGCCATCTCGCAGGCG
Organism: Streptomyces sp. LaPpAH-108; assembly: GCF_000373625.1. Taxonomy (GTDB): domain Bacteria; phylum Actinomycetota; class Actinomycetes; order Streptomycetales; family Streptomycetaceae; genus Streptomyces. The sequence goes on along the minus strand of NZ_KB891999.1, from coordinate 168,412 downwards.
GGCGGCACCCCGCTGCTCGTCGCCGTCCACGACGACAGAGGCGCCCGCGTCCTGGGCGTCATCCACCTCAAGGACGTGGTCAAGGACGGCATGCGGGAGCGGTTCGCGGAACTGCGCCGGATGGGCATCAAGACCGTCATGATCACGGGTGACAACCCGCTGACCGCCAAGGCGATCGCCGAGGAGGCGGGCGTCGACGACTTCCTCGCCGAGGCCACCCCCGAGGACAAGATGGCCCTCATCAAGCGGGAGCAGGCGGGCGGCAAGCTCGTCGCGATGACCGGCGACGGCACCAACGACGCGCCCGCGCTGGCCCAGGCGGACGTCGGCGTGGCGATGAACACCGGTACGTCGGCCGCCAAGGAGGCCGGCAACATGGTCGACCTCGACTCCAACCCGACCAAGCTCATCGAGATCGTCGAGATCGGCAAGCAACTCCTCATCACCCGGGGCGCGTTGACGACGTTCTCCATCGCCAACGACGTCGCGAAGTACTTCGCGATCATCCCCGCGCTGTTCGCGGCGGTCTATCCCGGCCTGGACAGGCTGAACATCATGCACCTGGCCTCGCCCGACTCCGCGATCCTGTCGGCCGTCATCTTCAACGCGCTGATCATCATCGCGCTGGTGCCGCTGTCCCTGAAGGGCGTGCGCTACCGGCCGATGAGCGCGGACCGGATGCTCCGCCGCAACCTCGGGATCTACGGCGTCGGCGGCCTGATCGCGCCCTTCATCGGCATCAAGATCATCGACCTGCTCCTCTCCCTCATCCCCGGAATCGGCTGATCGCCATGAACAACTCCGTAACCAACACCGCCCGGTTGCTGTGGGCGGGCCTGCGGGCGCTGCTCGTGCTGACCGTGGTGACGGGCATCGTCTACCCGCTGGTCGTCACCGGCATCGCCCAGGCCGCCTTCCACGGCAACGCGAACGGCTCCGAGATCAAGGCGGACGGCAAGGTCGTCGGCTCGTCCCTGATCGGGCAGTCCTACGACCTCCCGCTGAAGAAGGGCCAGGAAACCGCGGACCCGGACCTGCGGTGGTTCCAGGGCCGTCCGGCCGACGGGCTCGGCAGCAACAGCGTCAACACCCAGTACAAGCTGATCCTTTCGGGCGCGACCAACCTCGCCGCCGACAACAAGGACCTCGTCCAGCAGGTGAAGGACGCCAAGGCCGCGGTCGTCAAGGACAACTCGGTGCCCGGCTACACCGTCAGGCCCTCCCAGGTGCCCGCCGACGCCGTCACCTCCTCCGGCTCCGGCCTGGACCCGGCGATCTCCCCGGCCTACGCCGAACTCCAGGTCCACCGGGTCGCGGCGCAGAACGACGTCTCCGTCACCCAGGTGGCGAGGCTGGTCGAGGACCACACCGAGGGCCGCACCCTCGGCTTCATCGGAGAGCCCCGCGTGAACGTCCTCGAACTCAACATCGCGCTCAAGGAGCTTGTGGCCAAGCACTGACGGGCCTACGCCACACGAGCGGGAGTTGGCGGCCGGGTGACCTCCCGAGCCGTCAACTCCCTTGATCGTGAAACCGGTTGTCCCCTGCTCGGCCCAGCCGGCCCGGCGTACGACAGAAAGGGCACACACTCATGACCCGGGTGCTCGTGGTGGAGGACGACCCCCAGCTCGTACGAGCCCTCGTCATCAACCTCCAGGCACGTCGATACGGCGTGGACGCCGCCCCGGACGGTGTCACCGCCCTGCGGCTCGCCGCCGCATGCCGACCGGACGTCGTACTGCTCGACCTCGGACTGCCCGACATGGACGGCGTCGACGTGATCAGGGCGCTGCGTGGCTGGACCCGCGTACCGGTCCTGGTCCTGTCCGCCCGGCAGGCGTCCGAGGAGAAAGTGGCCGCGCTGGACGCGGGCGCCGACGACTACATCACCAAGCCGTTCAGCATGGACGAACTGCTGGCCCGGCTGCGGGCGGCGGTCCGCCGTACCGAGGACCTGCCGCTGGTGCCGGAGGCCGCCCGGGTCGAGACAGACGTCTTCAGCATCGATCTGCTCGCCAAGAGGGTCGTCCGGGACGGGCGGGACGTGCGGCTGACGCCGACCGAGTGGCACCTGCTGGAGATCCTGGTGACCAGCCCGGGCCGGCTGATCACACAGAAGCACCTCCTCCAGGAGGTCTGGGGGGTCTCGCGGAGCGACAAGACCAACTACTTGCGCGTCTACATGGCCCAGTTGCGCCGCAAACTGGAGACGGACCCCTCGCACCCCCGCTATCTGATCACCGAGCCCGGCATGGGCTACCGCTTCGAAGGATGACATGGGACGCGGCAGGCTTCGGATCTACCTCGGCGCCGCACCCGGCGTCGGCAAGACGTACGCGATGCTGTCGGAGGCGCACCGCCGCATCGAGCGGGGCACCGACTGCGTGGTCGCCTTCGTGGAGCACCACCACCGGCCGCGCACCGAGGTGATGCTGCACGGCCTGGAACAGGTGCCGCGCAACGAACTGGAGTACCGGGGCGCTCTCTTCACCGAGATGGATGTCGACGCCGTGCTGCGCCGGGCTCCTGCCGTCGCCCTCGTGGACGAACTGGCCCACACCAATGTGCCCGGCTCGCGGAATGCCAAGCGGTGGCAGGACGTGGAGGAGCTGCTGGCGGCCGGGATCGATGTGGTTTCCACGGTGAACATCCAGCATCTGGAGTCGCTGGGTGANGTGGTGGAGTCGATCACGGGGGTGCGTCAGCGTGAGACGGTGCCGGACGAGGTGGTGCGGCGGGCCGATCAGATCGAGCTGGTCGACATGTCGCCGCAGGCGCTGCGCCGCCGTATGGCGCACGGGAACGTCTATCAGCCGGACAAGGTAGATGCGGCCCTCTCCAACTACTTCCGCCCCGGCAATCTCACCGCGCTGCGGGAGCTGGCGCTGCTGTGGGTGGCCGATCGGGTCGACGAGTATCTGAACGAGTACCGCAGTGCGCATGAGGTCTCCCGGATCTGGGGTTCGCGTGAGCGCATCGTGGTCGGTCTGACCGGTGGTCCGGAGGGCCGCACGCTGATCCGGCGGGCTGCCCGGCTGGCGGAGAAGGGTGCGGGCGGTGAGGTGCTGGCGGTCTACATAGCCCGCAGTGACGGTCTCACCGCCGCTTCCCCGAAGGAACTCGCTCTCCAGCGCACCTTGGTGGAGGATCTGGGCGGCACGTTCCACCATGTGGTCGGCGACGACATACCCGCCGCCCTGCTGGACTTCGCACGCGGCGTCAACGCCACCCAGATCGTGCTCGGCGTCTCCCGGCGCCGGGGCTGGCAGTACGTCTTCGGGCCGGGGGTCGGTGCCACGGTCGCCCGTGAGTCGGGCCCCGACCTGGACGTCCACCTCATCACCCACGACGAGGTCGGCAAGGGCCGTGGACTGCCGGTGGCCAGGGGTGCACGCCTGGGACGTGCCCGGGTCGTCTGGGGCTGGCTCGTCGGTGTGCTGGGCCCGGTCCTGCTGACCTGGCTGCTCGCCGGCGCCGCTCCGGCCGTCGGCCTCGCCAACGACATGCTGCTCTACCTCAGCCTGACCGTGGCGGCGGCCCTCGTGGGCGGTCTCCTCCCCGCGCTGGCCTCCGCGGTGGTCGGCTCGTTGCTGCTCAACTGGTTCTTCACCCCGCCCGTCCACACCTTCACCGTCGCCGACCCGGAGAACATCGTCGCCATCGCGATCTTCGTCGGGGTCGCCCTGTCCGTGGCCTCGGTGGTGGACCTCGCGGCCCGGCGCACCCATCAGGCGGCCCGGCTGCGTGCCGAGTCGGAGATCCTGTCCTTCCTCGCCGGGAACATCCTGCGCGGCGAGACCGGCCTGGAGGAACTTCTCGAACGGGTCCGGGAGACCTTCGGCATGGAGTCCGCCGCCCTGCTGGAGCGGACCGGCGAGACGGGTCCGTGGACCTGCGTCGGCAGCGTGGGGCCCCGGCCGGCCGAGACGCCGGAGCGCGCGGACGTGGACGTACCGGCCGGGGACCACCTGGCCCTGTCCCTGCGCGGCCGGGTGCTGCCCGCCGCCGACCGCCGGGTGCTCGCCGCCTTCGCCGCGCAGGCCGCCGTCGTCCTGGACCGGCGCCGCCTCCAGGCCGAGGCCGACCGGGCCCGCACGCTCGCCGAGGGCAACCGCATCCGCACCGCCCTGCTCGCCGCTGTCAGCCACGACCTGCGCACCCCGCTCGCCGGGATCAAGGCGGCGGTGTCCTCGCTGCGTTCGGCCGACGTCGAGTGGTCCGAGCAGGACCAGGCCGAGCTGCTCGAGGCCATCGAGGAGGGCGCCGACCGGCTCGACCACCTCGTCGGCAACCTCCTGGACATGTCCCGCCTCCAGACCGGCACCGTCACCCCTCTCATCCGGGAGACCGACCTCGACGAGGTCGTGCCCATGGCACTCGGCGGAGTCCCCGAGGACAGCGTGGAGCTGGACGTCCCCGAGACCCTGCCCATGGTGTACGTCGACCGGGGGCTGCTGGAGCGGGCCGTGGCCAACGTCGTCGAGAACGCCGTCAAGTACAGCCCGCCGGACGAGAAGGTCCTGGTCTCCGCGAGCGCCCTTCCCGACCGGGTCGAGATACGGGTCGTCGACCGCGGACCCGGTGTACCGGACGAGGCCAAGGAGCGTATCTTCGAACCCTTCCAGCGGTACGGCGACTCACCCCGCGGTGCCGGGGTCGGCCTCGGCCTCGCGGTCGCCCGCGGCTTCGCCGAGGCCGTCGGCGGCACCCTCGACACCGAGGACACCCCCGGCGGCGGCCTCACCATGGTGCTGGCGGTACCGACGGCCCCGGTGCTCAGAGCCGGGAGCGGCTGATGTCGATGTTGCCCCAGTTGGTCCGCGCCCGGACCGTGACGGTCTCCTCGGTCTTCTCCGGCGCCTCGGCCTCGGCGAGCGCGTTGCGCACCTGCCCGCGCTGGGAGCTGACGTCGAGCCAGGCGGCGGTGCCCTCGCGGATGCCGATCTCGATGGGACCGTTGGAGGTCTCCAACTGGACCTCGCCGCTGGCGACTTCGGCGACGCGGAGGGAGCCGTTGGTCGCGGTGCCGGTGACCGACGCCCCGGCGCGGGTGATGTCGATGCCGCCGTTGGTCCCCCTCACCCGCAGCTCGCCGGTCACGGTGCCGACGGTCGTGGCGCCGTTCGAGTTCTTCAGGACGGCGGGGCCGTCGACGACGCCGACGCGCACGGTGCCGGAGCTGGTGGTGATCTCGGCCGCACCCTCGACCCGGTCCACGACGACCGAACCGTGCGACAGGGCCAGGTTCAGCGGGCCGGTCGTCTCCAGCCGGACGTCGCCGACCGAGGTCTTCACCCGGACCTCGCCGAGCCGCCCCTCGCCGAGCACCTGGACCCAGGGGCCGGTCATGTCGATGCGCGATCCCGCGGGCAGTTCGACCGTCACGTCGACGATTCCGCTGGGCCCGAGCATGCGCCGCTCCTTCGTCCGGACGGTCAGCACGCCGCTCGCGCAGGAGACCTCGGTCTGCTCGGCGGCCCGCACGTCCTTGTCCCTCTCGGGGTCGCGGGGCAGTGCCTGGACGACGGTGTCGAGCCGGTCGCCCGCGGTGAAGCGGATGGAACCGGCGCCCACGTGGGCGGTGACCGAAATCGGTTCGGGTGTGTCGAAAGAAGGCATGGCTGTCCCGTCCTTGTGAGTCCTTGAGCCGTCCCCGCAGGTGGGACGTGGTGTGGGTGAGGTGCGACGTCTGGTGCGAGGGTGGGCGCGGCTAGCGCACCCAGCCCGTGAAGCTCTGTCCGACGGTGCGGGTCCGCTGCGGGGTGCGCGGCTGCGCACCGCCGTCGACCGCGGCCGACACGGCCCGTACCAGCCACGCGTTGACCGACAGCCCCTCGCGGCTCGCGGCGTCCTCGGCCCGCGCCTTGAGACGGGCGGGCAGGCGCAGGTTGACCCGCGCGGTGCCGCCCTCGTCGCCCTCGGCGGGTGCCGGTGCGCTGAGCTGTCCGACGGGCACGTCGCCCGCTTCCGCATAGCCGCCGCCGGTCGCCGGGAGCGTCACCACGAAGTCGGGGTCGAGCCCGCGCAGCCGTACGTCGACCGAGCCGGGGGCGAGTTCGCGGGTGATCTCGTCCATCGCGGCGGAGAGCACGTTGAGCAGGGTCAGCCGGGTCGCCGACTCCAGCGGAGCGGTCAGCCGCTCGGCCAGCTCACGGGCATCTTCCCCGCCGGCCTCGGCGGCCACCGCGAGTTCACGGCGAAGGGTCTCGACATACGGAGTGAGGTCCATGGCGTCATCATGGTGCCATAGTGGCGCCATACGCAAGCCTTTAGGGTGCCCTTGGGTGTGGCGATCCGGACGTCGTAGCCCCTGAGCTGCGGAAACGCGGCGATGCATGCGCTTGAGCCAAGATGGCGCCAAGCGGTGCCACGGAGTCCCACGCGTGGCGCATCAGTATGCCGTCAAGGTCCCACGGGCCACCGTCAGCATTCCGTCAGGGCACCCCCGGAAGCCGGGGGTGCCGGGCATAACGTCGAAGCGAGCCCCGGTCCGCCTCCCCGCGCCCGGGGCGCCACACACCGATCGCCTTCCAGGAGGCACCCATGTCCGCACTCCTCTACGAGGACGACCCCGAGCCCTCCGATCGCCACCCGGCCGGACCCCTGTACGTCCCGGTCCGGCCGGGCCCCTCCGGGTGTGCGGCCCGGCTCTTCCGCACACCGCTCGGCGACCGTACGGCCGTCGGCTTCACCTCCGAGCGCGGGCTGACCTCCGTCCTCGGCCCCGGCCAGGCATGGATCCGTCTCGCCGAACCCGCCCTGCGTGCGCTGACCGCCCCGCTCGGCATCACCACCGTCACGGTGGACCCGCAGTTCACCGCCCCGGCTCCCGGGCCGGTCGCACCTGCCGCGCCGGCCGCCCACGACATCCCCGCCCTGCGGGCCGCCTGAGAGGGGCAGCACGATGACCACGGTCCATGAGCCCACCGTCCCCGCCTCGGCCGCCGACCTGTCGGTGTGGCCCGCCTCGGCCACCGAGCCCCGGCCCGGCGACCTCGCCGTGGGCGGCGTCCCGCTTGCCGAGATCGCCGACCGCTTCGGCACCCCCGTCTACGTCCTTGACGAAGCCGAGGTCCGAAGCCGCTGCCGCACCTACCGGGAGGCATTCCCGAACGCCGAAGTTCTCTACGCGGCCAAGGCGTTCCTCTGCCGCGCCCTGGTTCACTGGATGGCCGACGAGGGTCTCGGCCTCGACGTCTGCTCCGCCGGTGAGCTCCAGCTCGCCGTCACCACCGGCTTTCCGCCCGAGCGCATCGTGCTGCACGGCAACGCCAAGTCCCCCCGCGACCTGGACACGGCCCTGCGTCTGGGGGTCGGCCGCATCGTCATCGACAGCCCCTCGGAGATAGCCCGGCTCGCTGCGGCCGTCGGGCCCGACGGCCATCAGAAGGTCATGGTGCGGGTCGTCCCCGGCATCAGCGCGGGCGGCCACGCGAAGATCCGTACCGGCACGGACGACCAGCAGTTCGGCCTGTCCATCGCCGACGGCTACGCGCAGCACGCCATCGCCCGCATCCTCGACCAGCCGCAGCTCGAACTCACCGGCCTGCACTGCCACTTGGGCTCCCAGATCACCAGCGTCAAGCCGTATCTGGCCGCCGTACGCCGCATGGCCGGGCTGCTGAGCCGCCTCCATGAGCAGCACGGACTGGTCCTGCCCGAACTCGACCTCGGCGGCGGCCACGGCATCGCCTACCGGCCCGGCGAGGAAGCCCTCGACCTGACGGCGCTGGCCCGCGCGGTCCGCACGGAACTGGCCGAAGCCTGCGCGGCGGCCCGGCTTCCCGTCCCCCGCCTGATCATCGAGCCGGGACGGGCCGTCGTGGGCCCCGCGGGCATCGCCCTGTACCGCGTCCTGTCCGTGAAGCGCACAGGCCACCACGTGTTCGTGGCCGTGGACGGCGGCATGGGCGACAACCCGCGCCCGGCCCTGTACGGCGTCCGGTACGCCCCACGGCTGATCGGCCGCCACAGCACCGCCGCCCTCGCCCCGGTGACCGTGGTGGGCCGCCACTGCGAGGCCGGCGACATCCTGGCCGCCGACATCGAACTCCCCGCCGACCTGCACCCCGGCGACCTGCTCGCCGTCCCGGTCGCCGGCGCCTACCACCTTTCCATGGCCTCCGGCTACAACCTGGTCGGCCGCCCTCCGGTGATCGCCGTCCGCGACGGCATCGCCCGCGTCCTGATCCGCCGCGAATCCCTGGAGGACATCCGCAACCGGGACGTGGGCCTGTAGGAAACCCGCTTCCTGACTCCGGGGCCATGATGACCGTGCGGTGGAGGATGGGCAGGCGGTCCTCGGTCTGAGCGGTGCGAGTGGCTGGCGCAGTGATACTCCGTGGATCTGCGGGAGCTGCAGGCGCCGGCGCGGCTGGATGTGCTGTGCGGGTTTCTTCGTGACATCGGGCGTCGGCTGGGCAAGCCGGTGGTGATGGTGTCCGAGGGGGCGGGGAGCGGAGTCGGCCGGTGCTGGGGTTCGATGTCGAGTCGGGCCACGTGGTGCTGCTGGGGAAGCCTCGGGCGTGAGGGCGCTGACGATCATGCCCCGGCGAGTCGTCGTTCCGCCCTCCGCCACGCCTCCGTTGCGCCCCGGGGCTCGTAGCGTTTCAGGGGCTGGGTGTCGGCCACGAGGGCGCGCATCTCGGTCAGGGAGGCGCCGGTGTCGCCGTAAGTGCGGGCCTGGACGAGGGTGTTGCCGAGGGCGGCGGCCTCGGTGGGGCCGGCGATGAGGGGGAGGCCGCAGGCGTCGGCGGTCAGTTGGCAGAGGAGGGGGTTGTGGGCGCCGCCGCCGACCAGGTGGACCACGTCGACGGGGTGGTCGGCGAGGCGCTGGACGTCCATGAGGGCGCGGCGGTGGGCCAGGGCCAGGGAGTCCAGGACGCAACGGACGGTGGCCGCCCGGGACTTCGGGGGCGGCTGGTCCGTGGTGCGGCACGCCGTGGCGATGCGGTGGGGCATGTCGCCGGGGGTGAGGAAGGCGGGGTCGCTCGCGTCCACCACCGATCTCAGGGGCTCCGACTCGGCCGCCTCACACAGGAGTTGGGCCAGGTCCGGCTCGTTCCACGCGCGCAGGCACTCCTGGAGGAGCCAGAGGCCCATGATGTTGCGGAGATAGCGGACGGTGGAGTCCAAGCCGAGTTCGTTCGTGAAGTTGGCGCGACGGCTCGCCTCGGTGAGGACGGGGGCGTCGAGTTCGAGGCCCGCGAGGGACCAGGTGCCGGTGCAGATGTACGCGAACCGTTCCCCGGTGCGGGCCGGTACGGCGGCTACGGCGGATGCCGTGTCGTGCGAGGCGACCGTGGTGACGGGGATCGGGCCGGTCAGACCGGTCTCTGTCAGGACGGTGGGCAGGAGGTGTCCGGCCGGGTCGCCCGGGTGGCGGAGGGGTGCGAAGAGGGTCGGGTCGATGCCGAGCTGCCGGGCCAACTCACCATTCCAGGAACGGGTGTTGGGGTCGATCAGCTGAGTGGTGGAGGCGTTGGTGAGTTCGGTGCCGCGCGTGCCCGTCAGCCAGTACGCCAGCAGGTCCGGGATCAGCAACACCTGGCGCGCGGCCCCGAGTTGGGCCGTGCCCCGGGCGGCGACCAGCTGATAGAGGGTATTGAACGGGGCGTACTGGATTCCCGTGCGCGCGTACAGCTCCGTCGCCGGGACCTGCGCCCACACCCGTTCGGCCACGCCCTCGGTGCGGGTGTCCCGGTAGTGCACCGGGTTGCCGAGCAGCGCCCCGTCGGCGTCGAGGAGGCCGTGGTCGACGGCCCAGGAGTCGATGCCGACCGAGGCCAGGGATGCCGTGCGCCCGGCGGCCCGTAGGCCGTCCAGGACCCCGGCGTACAGGGCGAGGATGTCCCAGTGCAGCCCGTCGGGGAGCCGGACCGGCCGGTTCGGGAAGCGGTGTGCCTCGGTCAGGTGGAGTGTGCCGGGGCCGACCCGGCCGACCATGACGCGCCCGCTGGACGCGCCGAGGTCGACGGCGGCGTACGCGCGCGTCCCGGCCGCGCCGCTCACCGCAGGAACGCGGCGGCCACACCCGCGTCGACCGGAAGGTGCGCACCCGTCGTATGGGTGAGGTCCCCGCCGGTCAGCGCGAACACCGCGTTGGCCACGTGCTCGGGCAGCACCTCCCGCTTGAGCAGGGTGCGTTGGGCGTAGAACTCGCCCAGCTTCTCCTCCTCGATGCCGTACGTCGCCGCGCGCCGCGCGCCCCAGCCGCCCGCGAAGATGCCGGAGCCGCGCACCACGCCGTCGGGGTTGATTCCGTTGACCCGGATGCCGTGCTCTCCCAACTCAGCGGCTAGGAGGCGTACTTGATGGGCCTGGTCGGCCTTGGCGGCGGAGTAGGCGATGTTGTTCGGGCCCGCGAAGACCGCGTTCTTGGAGGTGATGTAGACGATGTCGCCACCGAGTCGCTGCTCGGTCATCACCCGGGCCGCCTCGCGGGAGACCAGGAAGGAACCGCGGGCCATGATGTCGTGCTGGAGGTCCCAGTCGCGCGCCGTCGTCTCCAGCAGCGGCTTGGAGACGGAGATCCCGGCGCTGTTGACGACCAGGTCCACCCCGCCGAACGCGAGCACCGCTTGGCGGAAGGCATCGACGATCCGCTCCTCGTCCGTCACGTCCACCGTGACGGCAACCGCCCTGTCCGGACCGCCCAGTTCCTCGGCCACGGCTGCCGCGCCCTTGATGTCGGCCACCACCACACAGGCACCCTCGGCGGCCAGCCGGTGTGCGATCGCGCGGCCGATGCCGGAGCCCGCGCCCGTCACCAGTGCGATCCGGGTGGCCAGCGGGCGGGGCGCGGGCAGCCGCCGCAGCTTGGCCTCCTCCAACTCCCAGTACTCGATACGGAACTTCTCGCGCTCCTCGATCGGCGCGTACGACGACACCGCCTCGGCCCCGCGCATCACGCGGATCGCGTTGCGGTAGAATTCGCCCGCGACCCGGGCCGTCTGCTTGTCTTTCCCGTACGAGAACATGCCGATCCCCGGGACGAGGACGACCGCCGGGTCCGAGCCACGCATCGCGGGGGAGCCGGGGCCCGCGTGCCGGGCGTAGTACGCGGCGTACTCCTCCCGGTAGGCGGTGTGCAGTTCCCGCAGCCGGGCCTTCACCTCGTCCAGCGGGGTGCCCGGGGGGAGGTCGAGGACGAGGGGGCGTACTTTCGTGCGGAGGAAGTGGTCGGGGCAGGAGGTGCCGAGCGCGGCGAGCCTCGGGTGCTCGGTACGGGACAGGAAGTCGAGCACTTCGGGCGAGTCGTCGAAGTGTCCCACCTGGGGGCGGTCCTGTGAGGCGAGCGCGCGGATCGCCGGGGCCAGCTCGGCGGCCCGGACCCGGCGGGCGGCAGGCTCCAGCGGGGCGTACCCGGCGAGCAGCGGGCCGAAGGGCTCCGCCTTTCCGCGTGCGGTGAGGAAGTTCTCGGCGGTGCGGATGATGTGCAGGGCGTTGCGCTCGCACTCCGCCGAGGTGGCGCCCCAGGCGGTGATCCCATGGCCGCCGAGGATCACCCCGACGGCCTGCGGGTTGGCCTCCTTGACCCGGGCGATGTCCAGGCCCAGCTGGAAACCGGGCCGCCGCCACGGCACCCACACCACCTGGTCGCCGAAGCACTCGGCGGTCAGCTTCTCCCCGTCCGCCGCGCAGGCGAGCGCGATGCCGGAGTCCGGATGCAGATGGTCCACATGGGGGGCGTCCACCAGAGCGTGCATCGCGGTGTCGATGGACGGCGCCGCACCGCCCTTGCCGTGTAGGCAGTAGTCGAAGGCCGCGACCATCTCGTCCTCGCGGGCCTCCCCGGGGTAGACGTCCACGAGCGCCCGCAGCCGGTCCAGACGCAGCACGGCCAGGCCCTCCGCCGTGAGGGTGCCGAGGTCGCCGCCCGAGCCCTTGACCCACAGCAGGCCGATGTCGTCCCCGGTCACCGGGTCGGGGGCGGTGCCCTTCGCGGAGGCGTTGCCGCCCGCGTAGTTGGTGGTGCGGGGGTCGGCGCCGAGGCGGTGGGCGCGGTCCAGGAGGTCGGCCACCACTGGATGCCGGTCAGGCATGTGCGATTCCCCCATGTGGTGCCCCGCTATGTGGTGCCCCGCCATGTGTTCTGCCCCCATGTCGCTCACGCCCCCCACCCCGCCTGCTCCCCGCCCACCCGCTCCGCCACGATCCGTTCCTGCCACCCCGACCGCCGGTAGGCCGAGAGCGGGTCCGGATCAAGCCCCGCCTCCTGCCGCACCTCCGCGAGCAGCGGCCGTACGTCCGTGCTGAACGCGTCCATCAGGACCCCGTTGGCCGCCAGCACGTCCCCCGCGCGCTGGGCCTCGCCCAGGGCCTCCCCGTCGACCAGCAGCGCCTTCGCCGTGGCCTCCTGCACATTCATCACCGAGCGGATGATCGCCGGGATCTTCGCCTCGATGTTGTGGCACTGGTCGAGCATGAACGCCACGTCCGGCGTGAACCCGCCGCCGCGCACCACCTCGTACATGATGCGGAACAGCTGGAAGGGGTCGGCGGCCCCGGCCATCAGGTCGTCGTCCGCGTAGAAGCGGGAGTTGAAGTCGAAGCCGCCGAGCTTTCCCTCGCGCAGCAGCGTGGCGACGATGAACTCGATGTTGGTGCCGGGCGCGTGATGGCCGGTGTCCACCACCACCTGGGCCTTCGGGCCGAGTTGGAGACAGTGGACGTAGGCGGTGCCCCAGTCCGGTACGTCGGTGGCGTAGAAGGCCGGTTCGAAGAGCTTGTACTCCAGGAGCATCCGGTGGCCGTCGCCGAGGCGGTCGTAGACCGTGCGCAGCGCCTCGGCGAGCCGGTCCTGGCGGGTGCGGAGGTCGTCCTGGCCGGGGTAGTTGGTGCCGTCGGAGAACCAGAGCTTCAGGTCCCGGGAGCCGGTCGCCTCCATGATGCCGACGCAGTCCAGGAGATGGGCGACGGCCTTGCGGCGCACCGCGGGATCGGGGTTGGTGACCGACCCCAGCTTGTAGTCGTCGTCCTGGAACACATTGGAGTTGACCGCCCCGATCCGCAGCCCGCGCTTCTCGGCGTGGGCGGCCAGCGCCCCGTAGTCGTCGACGCGGTCCCACGGGATGTGCAGGGCGACGGTCGGCGCCACGCCCGTGTGCGCGTGCACCTGGGCGGCGTCGTCCAGTTTCTCGAAGGGGGTGCGGGGGACGCCGGGCTGCGCGAACACCTTGAAGCGCGTACCGGAGTTGGCGTATGCCCAGGACGGTGTCTCGACGGCCTGGGCCGTCAGCGCCGCCTTCACCTCGTCCCGCGTCAGGGTCCTGGTACCGGCGGCGTCCTTGCTGGTTCCGGAGGTCATCGCGCAGCCCTTCTCAAGGGTGGTTCCCGGTCGGTCAGTTGGCGAAGTGGTGGGTACCCGGGGGTGCGGTGAAGACGGTGCTGCCGTCCTCGCGGCGCAGGAGGCGGGCGGTGTCGCCGGTGACGTGCGCCGGTCGCCGGCCGTCGGGGATCCACACCTCGGCCGTGGTGCTGGGCGGCACGGTCAGGGTGAGCCGGAAGCCCTGGGCGTCCGTCGTCCAGTCCGTGGAGATGCGGCCGTACACCGAGTCGAAGCGGGCGTGCGCCTCGGTCACGCCGCCGCCGGGGCGCGGGCGTACGAGGATCTTCCGGAAGCCGGGTGCGGCGGGGGCGATCCCGGCGATGTGGGCGTACATCCACTCGCCGACCGAGCCGTACGCGTAGTGGTTGAAGGAGTTCATCCCGGCGTCCTGGAAGGTGCCGTCCGGCCTGATGGAGTCCCAGCGCTCCCACATGGTGGTGGCACCCCGGTCGATCTGGTAGCCCCAGCTGGGGAAGGTGCGCCGGGTCAGGAGCCGGTAGGCCACGTCCGTGTGGCCGGTCTCGGTGAGCACCGGCAGCAGGCGCGGGGTGCCGAGGAAGCCCGTCGAGAGGTGCCCGTCCCGTGCCTCGATCAGCTCCACCAGGCGGTCGGCGGCGGGTGCGCGGTCCGGCGCGGCGAGCAGATCCATGGAGAGGGCCAGGACGTACGCCGTCTGGGTGTCGCCCTTCACCCGGCCGCCCCCGGTGACGTACGCGGCCCGGAAGGCGTCGCGGACGTTCCCGAAGAGCGTCCGGTACGGGGCCGGGTCCTTGCCCAGGACCTCGGCCGCGGCGGCCACCAGCGCGGCGCTGTGCGCGAAGTACGCGGTGGCGATGACGTCCTTCGGGGTCTCGTCGTCGACGTTCAGCCAGTCGCCGTACCCCTCGGCCGGGCGCAGATACCCGGTGCTGTGCGCCTTCAGGTGGTCGAGCCAGCGGACCATCGACGCCCAGGCCCGCTCCAGCACCCGTACGTCTCCGTACGTCTGGTGGAGCGCCCAGGGGACGGTCACTCCGGCGTCGCCCCAACCCGCCGTGCCCGTACCGACGTCCATGTACGGCGCCACGTTGGGGAAGGCACCGTCCGCCGTCTGGCCGTCCCGCAGGTCGTCCAGCCACTTGGTGAGGAAGCGCGCGGACTCCATGGTGTAAGTAGCCGTCGGCGCGAAGACGTTGATGTCACCGGTCCAGCCGAGCCGTTCGTCGCGGGCCGGGGTGTCGGTGGGAATCGAGAGGAAGTTGCCGCGCTGGCCCCAAGTGATGTTGCTGTGCAGCTGGTTGAGCATCGGGACATCGGTCCTGAAGGGCATCGTGAAGGGGGCCGACGTATGGATCACGCGTCCGGTGACCGCGTCCAGCGGCGGCCTGCCCGGGTAGCCGGTGACCTCGACGTAGCGGAACCCGTGGAAGGTGAAGCGCGGTTCGAAGGTCTCGGTGCCCTCGCCCTTGAGGACGTAGGTGTCCGTGGCCCGCGCCGTGCGCAGATTCGCGGTGTAGAGCGTGCCGTCGGGGTTCAGCACCTCCGCGTGCCGCAGCCGTACGGTGGTGCCCGCCTCGCCCCGGACGCGCAGCCGGACCGCGCCCACCATGTTCTGGCCGAGGTCGAAGACGTGGACGCCGGGCCGGGGTTCGGTCACCCGCTTCGCGGGGAGGTCGCGTTCCAGGCGTACGGGGCCGTCGACCTGGGCGACCAGCGCGGCCGTCACCTTCTCCACCGCTTCCACGGTGGCCCAGGCGGAGTCGTCGTGGCCGGGCCGGGTCCAGCCCGGGGTCTCGCGCCGGGCGTCGTAGTCCTCGCCCGCCATCAGATCGGCGTTCGCGACGGGCCCGTTCGCCGCGCGCCAGTCGGTGCCGGACAGCACCCGCTCCGTCGAGCCGTCGGTGTACGTCACCTCCAACTGGCCGATGAACGCGGGGCGTTCGCCGTACTGGTGCGGGCCGTACCAGGCGATGCTGCCCGCGTACCAGCCCGCCGCGAGGGTCACCGCCAGCGCGTTGGCGCCACGGGTGAGCTGCTTCGTCACGTCGTACGTCTGGTACTGGACCCGCTCGCGGTAGTCGGTCCAGCCCGGCGCGAGCCGGTCCTCGCCCACGCGGGTGCCGTTGAGGTGAGCCTCGTAGAGGCCGAGCGCCGACGCGTACAGCCGGGCTCGCGCGACCTTCTTCCCGGGCGGGAGGCGGAACTCGTGGCGCAGCTGTGCGGCGGGGGAGTAGGCGGCCGAGATCCTGCCCCAGGGGCCGCCGCCCCATGGCGCGAGCACCTTGGCCGCGGCCCAGGAGCCGTCGTCGTAGTCGGCCGAACGCCAGTCGCCCGCAGGCTCCTTGTCGACGGTCTTCCAGGAGGCGTCGGTCACGACGGTGCGGACGCCGTCCGGGGTGGTCAGCTCGATCAGGCCGATGAGGCCCGCGGGCCCGGTCGTCGCGTTGGTCGCGGAGACGGCGAACACCACGGAGCCCGGCTCCAGTTGCGCGTCCACCACCACCGGGCGCCGCCAGTTGTCCGCCGGGCCGTCCGGTTCGACGTGGGCGAGCTGTACGCCGTCGGCGTGGGCGGTGAAGCCGTCGTCGGCCGACATGACCAGCCGGACCCGGGTCACCCCCTCGGGCACGTCGACGCGGCCACGGAACCAACGCGTCGCGGCAGGAGCGCTGCTGGCCGGATCGCCCTCGGGGAACCAGATCCAGGACGCGCCTTCCAGGGACGGTGCGCCGACCAGGCGTGCGGGAGCGGCGATCCACCGCGCCGACCAGTCGGAGGGCGCCGTCAGACCCGTCTCCCACCAGGAGGGCTCGCTCCACTCACCGGCGCGGTCCGCCGCGTCCCAGACGCGCACCTGCCAGTGATAGCGGGTGCGCGACCTCAACTCCGGTCCGGCGTACGGGACCAGGACCGAGTCCCGGGAGACGACCTTGCCGCTGTCCCACACGTCCGGCGCGGTCAGACGGGCCGGGGAGGTGGCCACCCGGACCTGATAGGCGCTCTGTGCCTGGCCCCGGCCCTGCGGTTCCAGTGGCCAACTGAGCCTGGGGTGCGCGGTGTCGAGTCCCAGGGGGTTGCTCACGTACTCCACGGTCGGACGGGAGACACGCAGTGGCCGGTGCCCGACGGCGGCGGCGACCTCGGACCCCGAGGGCCCGGCGGCCCCGGCGCCCCCAGCGGCCCCCGTGGTCTCGGAGGACCCGGCGGCCGAAGCCGCTCCCGTCCCCACGGCGGTCACGAGCGCGGAGGTGGCGGTGGTGCCCAACAGCTGTCTTCTGCTGATCACGTTCGGCTCCGTAACGACTCGGCAGTGAATCGTTTCACGGGAGGCGAAGCTAGGGGTGCGGATGCGGCCCGTCAAGGGGTGCGGGCCGGTCCCGCGCCGTCGGAAACAAATCCAACTCCGGCCCATTGACTCGGTAGTTGGGGCGGGTCTAGCTTCCGTGGGCACTGACTGAAACCTTTCACCCGACCGATCGGTGTGACCATGCCGGAGCCCCCCGTCCTGGCCGCGCAGGGCCTGAGCAAGTCCTTCGGCGCCGTCCGTGCGCTCCATGACGTCTCCCTGGAGCTGTACGCCGGCCGGGCCCATGCCCTGGCGGGCGAGAACGGCGCCGGGAAGTCCACCCTCATCAAGACGCTCGCGGGCGTCCACCGCCCCGACACCGGCGCCCTGTTGCTCGACGGGAAGCCGGTCGTCCTGCACGGCCCGGCCGACGCCCGCGACGCCGGGGTGGCCGTCATCTACCAGGAGCCGACGCTCTTCCCGGACCTGTCGGTCGCGGAGAACATCTTCATGGGCCGCCAGCCCCGCCGCTCCCTCGGACGCGTCGACCACAAGGCCATGAACACGGCCGCGAGGGATCTCTTCACCCGGCTCGCCGTCGACCTCGACCCCGAGCGGCCCGCGCGCGGTCTGTCCATCGCCGACCAGCAGCTGGTCGAGATCGCCAAGGCGCTCTCCTTCGACGCCCGCGTGCTGATCATGGACGAGCCGACGGCCGCCCTCACCGGCAGCGAGGTCGCCCGCCTCTTCGGCGTCGTGCGCACCCTGCGCGAACAGGGCTCCGCGATCCTGTTCATCTCCCACCGCCTGGAGGAGATCTTCGCCCTCTGCCAGGACGTCACCACGCTGCGGGACGGCAGGCTGATCGCGAGCGAGGCCGTCGAAGGGCTGACCGAGGACGATCTGGTGCGCCGCATGGTGGGCCGGGATCTCGACCAGCTCTATCCGAAGCAGACCGCCGAGATCGGTGAAGTCGCGCTCAAGGTCAGCCGGTTGACCCGTGAGGGTGTCTTCACCGACGTGTCCTTCGAGGTGCGGCGCGGTGAGATCGTGGGGCTCGCGGGGCTGGTCGGCGCCGGTCGCAGCGAGGTCGCGCGGGCCGTGTTCGGCGTCGACCGGTGGGACGCCGGATCGGTCGAGGTGTGCGGCAGGCCGCTGACCGGGGGCGCCCCGAGCGCCGCCATGGCCGCCGGGCTCGGGCTCGTCCCCGAGGACCGGCGCGCGCAGGGCCTGGTGATGGCCCTGTCCATCGAGCGCAACATCGGTCTGACCGGACTGCGCGCGACCACGCGGGCCGGACTGAGCAGCCGCCGCGCCGAACGCGACCGGGCCGTCGACTGGGCGGTCCGGCTGCGGGTCAAGCACGCGCGTCTCGCGGACGCCGTCAGCACCCTGTCCGGCGGCAACCAGCAGAAGGTCGTCCTCGCCAAGTGGCTCGCCACCGGGCCCAGGGTGCTCATCGTGGACGAGCCCACGCGCGGTATCGACATCGGCACCCGGGCCGAGGTGCACCGGCTGCTGTCCGGGCTCGCCGCCGACGGCGTGGCCGTCCTGATGATCTCCTCCGATCTGCCGGAGATCCTGGGCATGGCCGACCGCGTCGTCGTCATGCGCGAAGGACGGCTCACCGCCGAGATCCCGCGCGCGTCCGCCACCGAGGAGTCCGTGCTGGCGGCGGCCACCGGGAGGGCGGCATGACCGTCACCGAGCACCCGCAGGCCCCGGCCGTCGGACCGCAGCGCTCCCGCGCCACCCGGCTCGTCGACCGCGTGCTGAGACTGCGCGAACTCGCCATCCTCCTCGTCCTGTTGGTGATGATCGCGGTCACCCAGGCGGACAACAGCGCGTTCCTCTCCACCCAGGGCGTCAAGGACCTTCTGCTCAACGCGACGATCCTGGTGCTCGTCGCCACCGGCCAGGCGCTCGTCGTCGTCACCCGCAACGTCGACCTGTCCGTCGGCTCCGTCCTCGGCCTGTGCGCCTTCGCCGCCGGTGACCACCTCCAGGGCGGCGGCTCGGTCACGGTCGCGATCCTGCTCGCGGTCGCCCTCGGCATCGGCTGCGGGCTGCTCAACGGCGCCCTCGTCAGCCTCGGCCAGGTCCCCGCCCTCGTCGTCACCCTCGGCAGCCTCTACATCGTGCGGGGCCTGGACTCCCTCTGGGTCGGCTCCCGCCAGATCACCGCCTCCGACCTGCCCGGCGGCTTCGTCGACTTCGGCTCCGGCGGTCTCGGCGCCGTCCCCTGGCTCGTCCTGATCGCCCTCGCCGTCCTGGTCGTCACCGCCTTCTACCTGCGCCATTACGGCGGCGGACGCGAGCTGTACGCCCTCGGCTCCAACCCCGAGGCGGCACGCCTGGCCGGCATCCCGGTACGACGGCGCGTCCTCGCCGTCTACACCGCCTGCGGAGCCCTCAGCGGACTCGCCGGCGCCCTCTACCTCGCCCGGTTCGGCAACGTCGACAGCTCCACCGGCAGCGGCTACGAACTCACCGTCGTCAGCGCCGTGGTGGTCGGCGGCGTCGCCTTCACCGGGGGTGCGGGAAGCGTCTGGGGCGCGGCGCTCGGGGCCCTGCTGCTCACCACCGTGGGCAGTGTGCTCCCCGCCCTCGGCGTCAGCTCCGTGTGGGTGCTGGCCGTCAACGGTGTCCTGCTCGTCCTCGCCATCGCCGTCGACCGGATCGTGGCGCTGCGCGTCGCCCGCGCGCTGAAGAAACGGTCCCTGTCGAACCGGAGGGAAGGCCACCATGGGTGACACGCCCACGCCCCTGTCGCGAGCTGTCCGCTGGGACACCATGGTCGGCGCCCTCCTGCTCGTCCTGCTCCTGCTGTCCTTCTCCTTCGTGGACGGCTTCGGCAACGCGCTCAACCTGTCGTTCCTGATCGGCAACACCCTGCCGGTCGCGCTGATCGCGCTGCCCATGACGCTGCTGGTGGTGTCCGGCGAGATCGACCTGTCGGTGGCCTCCACCGCCGGACTGTCCGGGGCGGTGCTGGGCGCCCTGTGGAACGCCGGAATGCCCATCGAGACGATCATCCCGCTCTGTCTGCTGCTCGGCGTCGTGTGCGGGCTGGTCAACGGCCTCCTGGTGACCCGCCTCGGGCTGCCGTCCCTCGCCGTCACCATCGGCACCATGGCCGCCTACCGGGGCATCGCGCAGATCGTCCTCGGCTCCGACGCGGTCACCGACTTCCCCGCCCGCTACCTCGACTTCGCGGCGGGACGCATCGACGGCACCTTCGTCCCGTACGCCCTGCCGCCCTTCCTCGTCCTGCTCGCGCTCGCCGTCGTCACCCTGCATGCGACCCCGTTCGGCCGGTCCCTCTTCGCCATCGGGGCCAACGAAGAGGCGGCGCGGTTCGCGGGGATTCGGGTGAAGCGGCAGAAGCTGTGCCTGTTCACCGTCACCGGCCTGATGGCCTCCGCCACCGGCATCTTCTGGGCCCTGCACTACGCCAGCGCCCGCTACGACAACGCCACGGGGCTCGAACTCTCCGTCATCGCGGCCGTGTTGCTCGGCGGTGTCGCCTTCGACGGCGGCCGGGGAACGCTCGGGGGCGCCCTCGCCGGGGTCTTCCTGCTCGGCACCCTGCAGAACGTGATGAGCCTGCTCGACGTCTCCGCGCAGTCCCAGATCGTCGTCACCGGCGTCCTGCTCGTCGTCTCCGTGCTCGGCCCGCGCCTCGCCCGCCGGATCACCGCCGCGCGGGCCGGGCGCGGCGCCGCGGCCACCGTCCCGACGCACGCCTCCTGAAGGGAACCCCGCGATGTCAACTCCCGCGATCCGCAAGGTGAGTACGGCACTCGCCGCCGTCATCACACTCGCCCTCACCGCGACCGCGTGCGGGGGCACCACCAAGAAATCCGTGGCGGAGGAGGACGGCGGCGCGAAGGCGTCCCACGCCAAGGCCGACCCGAACGCCGCCACCAGGAAGGGACTCACGGTCGCCTTCCTGCCCAAGCAGGTCAACAACCCCTACTTCACCGTCGCCGACAAGGGCGGAGAGCGCGCGCTGAAGCAACTGGGCTCCTCCTTCAAGGAAGTCGGCCCGAGCAGCGCCACCGACACCTCCGGACAGGTCTCCTACGTCAACACCCTCACCCAGCAACAGGTCGACGCCGTCGCCGTGTCCGCCCAGGACCCCGGCGCCCTGTGCACCGCGCTCAAGCAGGCCATGAAGAACGGCATCAAGGTCGTCACCTACGACTCCGACACCAATGCCGGGTGCCGTGACGTGTTCGTCTCGCAGGCGAGCGCGGAGGCCCTAGGCCGCTCCCAGGTCCAACTCCTCGGCAAACAGCTGGATTACCAGGGAGAGATCGCGATCCTCTCCGCCGCGCAGACGGCCACCAACCAGAACACCTGGATCGGGTTCATGAAGGACGAACTCAAGAAGCCGAAGTACAAGAACATGAAGCTGGTCGCGACCGCCTACGGCAACGACGACGCCCAGCAGTCCTTCCAGCAGACCCAGGGCCTCCTCCAGGAACACCCGAAGCTGGCCGGGATCATCTCCCCGACCACCGTCGGCATCAAGGCCGCCGCGCAGTACCTGTCCGGCTCCAAGTACAAGGGCAAGGTCGAGCTGACCGGCCTCGGCACCCCCAACGACATGCGCCGGTACGTCAAGAACGGCACGGTCGGCGCCTTCGAACTGTGGGATCCCGCCAAGCTCGGCGCCCTCGCCGCGCACGCTGCCGTCGCGCTCTCCTCCGGGCAGATCACCGGGCAGCGCGGCGAGACGTTCGAGGCCGGGGACCTCGGCAGCTTCACCATCGGCGACCAGGGCGTCATCGACCTCGGCGAGCCCACCGTCTTCGACAAGGGCAACATCGACAAGTACAAGTTCTGACCGGCGCCGAGGGCGGTGCGTCGCGCCCGGCATAGGCTGGACGCGGGGTGGGGGACAGGGGAACGGAGCACAGGCGCGCATGGCAGGCAGAGTCGGCATCAAGGACGTGGCCCGGCACGCGGGGGTCTCGGTGGGCACCGTCTCGAACGTCATCAACCGCCCCGAGACGGTCACCGAGGAGACCCGGCTGCGCGTCCAGTCCGTCATCGACCGGCTCGGCTACGTCCGCAGCGAGAGCGCCCGCCAACTCCGCGCCGGACGCAGCCGGATCATCTCGCTGCTCGTCCTCGACATGGGCAACCCCTTCTTCGTGGACGTCGCGCGCGGAGCCGAACGGGCCGCGCGCGAGGCGGGGATCGGCGTCATGGTCTGCAACAGCGGCCAGAACCCCGCCGAAGAGGCCGAATACCTCTCCCTCTTCGCCGAACACCGCGTCCGTGGCGTCCTGTTGACCCCGGCCGACGCCACGGGCCGCAACATCGACGCCTTCCGCCGCCACCGCATCCCGTTCGTCCTGGTCGACCGGGTCGCCGAGGGCACCACCGAATGCTCGGTCTCCGTGGACGACGTGGCGGGCGGACTGCTCGCCGTACGCCACCTCGTCGACACCGGCCACCGCTCCCTCGCCTACGTCAGCGGCCCGCCCCAGCTCAACCAGGTCAAGGACCGCCGCGAAGGCGCCCTCCTCGCCCTCTCCCAGGCCGGTCTGCCCCCCGAAGCCCTCCGCGAACTCCCCACCGACCGCCTCGACGTCGCCGCCGGCCGCGACGCGGGCGCCCGCCTCCTCGGCCTCGCCCACCGCCCCACGGCCGTCTTCTGCGCCAACGACCTCCTCGCCCTCGGCGTCCTCCAGGCCCTCTACGCCGCCGGGGTCAAGGTCCCCCAGGACATGGCCCTCGTCGGCTACGACGACATCGAGTTCGCGGCGGCCTCGGCGGTACCCCTGACCTCGGTACGGCAGCCCGCGGTGACCATGGGCGCCCTGGCGACGGAACTGCTGCTGGAGGAGACGGAGGCGGGAGCGGGTGGTCATACGCACCGGCGGGTGGTGCTGCAGCCGGAGCTGGTGGTGCGGGGGTCGAGTCTGGTGGCGCGATGAGCGGGGGGCGTGCACACGGGCCGTAGCCGGTGTCCGCTGCCAGGCCGTCCGTCCCGGCCCCGCTCATGACCTCACGACCCCCCGCGCTCGCGCGGAATCTTCTCGCCCGCCTCGATCGCCACCGGCAGCCGGTTCTCCGCCGGGGGCAGCGGGCAGGTGGCGAGGTCGGTGTACGCGCACGGGAGGTTCGCGGCGCGGTTGAAGTCCAGGAGGACCGTGCCGTCGGGGGCGGGCGGGTCGAGGGAGAGGGAACGGTTCGCGGCGTAGGTGGTGACCCCGGAGGTGGCGTCGGTGAACAGGACCATCAGACGGCCCTCGCCCGCGCCCGGGAACGCGGTCAACGAGAGCGCCCGGCCGTCGAGTTCGAACTCGATGCGGCCCGGCGCGTCGTACACGTGCTCAAGACCCTCGACCGCGGCGCCCACGGTGGTGGGGCGGGGCGCGTCGAAGGGGACGTAGCGGCCGGTGACGGCCCAGCGGGGGTCGGGGGCGTAGGCGGGGGTGCCGGTGAAGGCCGTACGCAGCGGTGCGTCCGGGTGGCGGGGGCGGACGATGTCGTGGCCGCCGCGCTTGGCGATCTCGATGACGGCGTCGCCCCACACGGCGTCGACCCCGCCGCGTTCGGGCAGGACGCCGAAGTGGTGCTCGCCGTGGACCGGCACACCGTCCACCAGCAGTTCCTCGCCCTCGTCCAGGTGCACCACGACACCCTCGGCGCCGGTGCGCCAGGTGCCCGGCGCGTCCGGGAAGCGCTGCGGGCGGTCGTCCAGCCAGTGCAGACCGGTGATCGCCAGGAAGCCGTGCGGGTCGGCGAGCCGGGCCTCGTGGGCGCGGTACCACTCCAGCC
Organism: Streptomyces sp. LaPpAH-108; assembly: GCF_000373625.1. Classification (GTDB taxonomy): domain Bacteria; phylum Actinomycetota; class Actinomycetes; order Streptomycetales; family Streptomycetaceae; genus Streptomyces. Next base: position 145,019 of record NZ_KB891999.1, on the reverse strand, counting down.
AGTCCTCGGTGAAGGCGCGGAGGTCGGTGGTGGTCGCTTCGGTGGTCATGTGGGCTCCTTCGATGTGGGGAAGCACCATGTGGGGTGCGGCAGGGGGCGTGCGGCGCGGTGGGGCGAAAGGATCAGGAAGCCAGCTCGCCCAGGAGGGCCCAGGTCCGGCGGCGGTCCTCGTCGCCCGCGATCTCCGTGCCGGAGAACACGACCTCCGTGGCACCGGCGTCCCGGTAGCGCCGTACCTCCGCCGCGACCGTCTTCTCGTCTCCGATCACGGCCACGTCGGAGGCGCGGCGGGCGCCGGAGAGTTCGAGGACACGGGCGTAGGACGGGATCTGTTCGTAGAAGGCGAGGTATTCCGTGGCCTTCTGCCGCACCGCGTCCACGTCGTCCGTGACCACGCCGGGTACGAGGGCCACGACGCGGGGCGCGGGACGGCCCGCGGCCTCGGCCGCGGCGGTCAGGGCGGGGACGATGTGCTCCGCGAGGGCGCGTGGCCCGGCCAGGTACGGCAGGATGCCGTCCGCCAGCTCGCCGCTGACCCGCAGCGCCTGCGGTCCCATCGCGGCGACCAGGAGGGGCACGCCGTCCTCGGCGCCGGTCACGCGCGCGGGGACCGGGGTGGTGGCGGTCAGCAGCTCACCGTGGAAGTCGGCCGTCCCGGTCGCGGTCAACTGCCGTAGCGCGGTGAGGAATTCACGCAGCCGGGCGATGGGCCGTTCGAAGGGCAGCCCGAACCCGGTCTCCGTGAGCAGCTTCGTGCCGAGGGCCAGGCCGAGGTGGTAGCGGCCGTGCGTCGCCGCCTGGGCGGTCAGCGCCTGGCTGGACACGAGCAGCGGATGGCGGCCGAAGACGGGGATCGCGGAGGTGCCCACCTGCAGCCCGGGCACCTCACGCCCCACGATCGCCGCGAGCTGGGGCGAGTCCGCGCCGAAGGTCTGGCCGAACCAGGCCGACCGCAGCCCGGCCGCCGCGGCCTCCCGGGCCAGCAGTACGGTGGCGTCCACCTGATTCGGCGCGTCGGCCGCGTTGAGCGCTACTCCAACAGTCATGTCAGTGAAAACGGCCGTCGGCGGGGGCCGCATTCCGGTTCTTCTGTGACAGCTTCTTGTCAGTCGTGTGTACGGGCACCGGGACCGGGGCGGGGTGGGCGGCCCGCACCGAGCCATGGATGCGCCGCGTCGGCCAGGTCGGCCCCGGTCGCCGCCGTCGTCCGTCAGCCGTTGAACTTCGTCATGTCGATGACGAAGCGGTAGCGGACCTGGGAGTGGTGGAGTCGGTCGAAGGCGTCGTTGACGTCCTTCATCTCGATCTTCTCGATACGGGCGGCCACTTGGTGTGCGGCGCAGAAGTCGAGCATGTCCTGGGTGTCCTTCATGCCGCCGGCCGAGGAGGCCGCGTAGGAGCGGCGGGCGGGGATGAGCGCCCAGTTGTTCATGGTGATGTCGTCGGCGGGGGCGCCGACGTTGACGAGGGTGCCGTCCTTGGCGAGGAGGCCGAGGTACGCGCTGAAGTCGAGCGCGTCGGAGACGGTGCACAGGATGAGGTCGAAGCGGCCCGCCAACTGTTCGAAGACGGCGGGGTCTTCGGTGGCGTAGTAGTGGTCCGCCCCCAGCGCGATGCCGTCGTCCTTCTTGTTCAGGGTGCGGGAGAGGACGGTGACCTCGGCGCCCATGGCGTGGGCGATCTGGACGGCGATGTGGCCCAGGCCGCCCATGCCGAGGACGGCCACCTTCACACCGGGGCCTGCCTTCCAGTGGGCCAGGGGCGAGTAGGTGGTCACACCGGCGCACATCAGGGGAGCGGCGGCATCGAGGGGGAGGCTGTCGGGGATGCGGGCGACGTAACGCTCGTCCACGACGATCTCCTGGGAGAAGCCTCCGTGGTTGGGGCTGCCGTCGCGCCCCAGCGCGTTGTAGGTGGGGTTGACCTGGGCGCAGTAGACCTCTTCGCCCTGGCGGCACTGGTCACAGGTGCGGCAGGAGTCGACGTAGGTGCCCACGCCGACGCGGTCGCCGACGGCGTACCGGGTGACCTCAGGCCCCGTCTCGACGACGACGCCCGCGATCTCGTGGCCCGGGACCATCGGGTAGATCCCCTTGCCCCAGCCGTCGGCGGTCTGGATGAGGTCGGTGTGGCAGATGCCCGCGTAGTGGATCTCGATGCGCACGTCGGTGCCCCGGACCGCACGGCGCTCGATGGTCGTGGGCTCCAGCGGGGCGTGGACGGCGGGTGCCGCGTAAGCAGCGGTGGGGGTCATGAGGGTCTTCCTGTGCGGAGGGGATTGCCTTGAACGGACGTGAACCGGCAGGCGCGCAAGCCGTGTTCAGAACGCCTGGTCCGTCGGGCGGATCACGATCTCGTTGATGGCGCGGCGACGCGGGCTGGTGGTGACGTAGGCGACCGCGTCCGCGATGTCCTCGGGGTGCAGCTTCTCGATACCGGCGAAGAGCTGCTCGTCGCTCTCCTGGACGTGCGGCTGCTGGTGACCGAAGAGTTCGGTGTCGACGGCGCCGGGGCCGATCACGGAGAAGCGGACGTTGCGGCGGGTGAACTCCTGGCGCCAGGACTCGGTGGCCGCGGTGACGCCGAACTTGGTGGCGTTGTAGATCGCCACGGTGGGGTGGGCCTGGCGGCCCGCGACGGAGCTGATGTTGACCACGTCGGCGACCTGGCGGTCGGCGCTCTTCGCGGCCTCCAGCAGGTGGGGGAGCGCGGCCTGGGTGACGTACATCAGCCCCTTGAGGTTGACGTCCACCATCTGGTCCCACTCCTCGGTCCGGGCGCGCAGGGTGTCGCCGTTGAGCATGACACCGGCCGCGTTGACCAGGATGTCGAGCCGTCCGAACCGGTCGACGACCTGCTCGACGACTCCGTTCGCGGCCTCCGCGTCGGTGAGGTCGGCCTCCACCGCGAGGGCCCGGCCTCCCTTCGCCTCGATGGCCCGGGCCAGTTCCTCCACCCGCTCACGGCGCCGTGCGACCAGCGCCACGGCGGCGCCCTCCTCTGCGAGCCGTACGGCGGTGGCGCGGCCGATGCCGCTGCTGGCTCCCGTGACGACCGCCACCGTGGCTTCGAGCTTCGCGGACATACTTCGCTCCTTCTGGGCATAAGGGCAGTTCAGTGACCTATGTATGTGGCCTCTCACATCAATGTAAGAGCCCTCTCTCATTGAGTCAAACACCGGGAAGGGTGGGATCATGTGGCGCTCGCACATGTGGCCGTGCATGCCGGGTCGGCTTGGGCCGTCTTGATGTAAGATGTCTCTTACATTCAGTGAGGGAGGGACGGCGGATGCCCCGGCGCAGCACGTATCACCACGGCGATCTCAAGGCCACGCTGGTCACGACCGCCCTCGACGTCATCGCCGAACAGGGCGTCGGCGCGCTCTCCGTCGCCGAGGTCGCCCGCCGGGCCGGGGTGAGCAGCGCGGCCCCCTACCGGCACTTCGCCAGCCGCAAGGACCTGCTGATCGCGTGCGCGATCACCGCCGCACACCGGCTGACCGGCGAACTGCGCGCCGCGCACGCGGGGGCGGCCGACCCCGGCGACCCGGTCGAGACCCTGGCCGCCGCCGCTGCCGTCTACACCCGCTTCGCCGCCGAACACGGCTCGGGCTTCGACCTCATCTACGCCGAGGAACTTCGCGACGCCGGAAGCCAGGAACTGCTTGATGCCGGACGCGGCGTCATGGACGTCCTGCTGCCCGCCGCCCTGGCCGTCACCGGCGAGGACGCCAAGAGCGCCCTCCAGCTGCTGGAGCGTCAGATCGCCGCCGCCCACGGCTATGCGGCCCTGCTCCGCAGCGACTTCCTCGCCCGCCGCCACGCCACCGTGGAGGACGTGGCTTCCGGCGCCGCCGCCATCGCGCGCAGCCTCGCGAACGACGCCCGCCGGGCGGAACAGGCGGACTGAGAACGGGCTGCCGGTGTCCGTCACCTCGGTGCCGGTCGTGGGGAGGAGTACGGCAACTTCCGTTGTCGACAGGGGGATCGACGAACCGGGGGCGGTCGCCCAGGTGGGCGACGCACCCCCGGTCGTGGCCTTCCGGGCGCCCGGGCCGTGCGGGTGTACGGCTCGGAGGGACGCGCGCCGGAAGGGTGGGGAGGCCGGGGAAGCGCGGGGAGGCTGCCGCGGCCGTCTCGGGGGCGGCCGTCAGTCGCTGCGTTCGGCCACCGCGCACGTCTCGCACAGCAGGCGCCGTGCCGCGTGACGTCTGGTCGCGGTGCCCATGCCCGCCGCCCGGTGGAGCGCCTGAGGGTGCGGATGCGCGTGCCGGTCGCAGAGCCCCGCTCCGCACGAGCGGCAGATCGCGACAGCGGCGGTGGCGGTGTCCAGGGCCTGGCAGTCGAAGCAGTTCATCGCCGCGCTCCGTTCCGGCAAGTGGCCGACGAGCGGGCGGAGTCGGACGACGACGCGAGAGCGTGTTCCGCGATGGGGACCGGCGACGTATTCACCCGGCGTACCTCCCGAAGGCATGGCTTTCCTGACGGAGTCAGGAACCATCAGCCCGGGGTGGGCGGTTCGGACCGGAGAGGTCCAGGCGGGCTCCATCGCCGAAGTCGAGTGAACCGCTCCGCGCGACGGCGGTCAAGTCAGCCGGACGAACCGGAGGGAACGCGCATGGCCAGTACGGCGATGTCGTCCTGTCGGTCGTCGCCCATCCGGGCGAGGAGTTCGTCCAGGAAGACCTCCAGCGGCTCGCCCGCGAACGCCGTCGCGCACTGGCGCAGCCGGGTCAGACCGCGCCCGATGTCCTCGCCGGGGCGCTCCACCAGCCCGTCGGTGTAGAGCAGGAACGTGCAGCCGGGCGGCAGGGTGACCGTCGCGGTGTCGCGGTCCAGGTCCGGGTCCACGCCGAGGATGGGGGCGTGCCCCTCCTCCAGGAGGTCGCTGCGGCCATCGGGGCAGACCAGCAGGGGCGGCAGATGCCCGGCGTTGGTCCAGTGCAGCCGCCAGGGCGCGTCCGGCGGTGTCTCGACGCGGGCGATGACCGCCGTGACCAGCTCGACGGCGGTCAGGCCCTGCATCACCCGGTCCAGGCGGCCCATCGTGCCCGCCGGGTCGTCCCCGCTGTCGTAGGCCAGCGCCCGCAGCATGTTGCGCAGTTGGCCCATGCGGACGGCGGCGGTCAGGTCGTGGCCGACCACGTCACCGATGGCGAGGATCAGCGAGCCGTCGGGCAGCCGGAACGCGTCGTACCAGTCGCCGCCCACCTCGGCCCGCTCGCGCGCGGCCACATAGCGCGCGGCCAGCTCGACGTCGCCGACGCCGGACAGGTCCGGCAGCAGGGAGAGCTGCAACTGCTCGGCGGTGTGCTGCTGGAGCGCGTACAGCCGGGCGTTGTCCAGCGCGAGGCCCGCCCGGTGTCCGAGGTCGGCCGCGAGCGCCTGTTCCTGCTCGTCGAAGGGGGTCGCCGGGGCACGCCGGACGAAGGTCAGCGCGCCGAGCGCCTGCCGTCGGGCGCGCAGGGGCACGATCAGCGCGGTCTGCGCGCCCAGGCTCCGGTACAGCCGCCACTGTGCGGCCCGCAGGGGGTCGTCCGGCTGGGGGCCGCCGAAGTCGTCGATCACCAGGGGGCTCGCGCCGCGCAGCACCTTGGCCAGCTCGGCCGCCGACTCGCCCGGCGCGGGCAGGGACGCGCCCGACAGGACCTGTACCGCCCGTTCCGGGTCACGGTCCGTGACCGTCAGCCGCCGCAGCCCGTCGCCCTCGATCACGTCGATCACACAGGCGTCGGCCAGATTGGGCACCACCACCCGGGCCAGTCGGCGCAGCGCCTCCCCGGCGTCCAGGCTGGACGCCAGCGCGCGGCTCGCCTCGGCCAGCAGCCGCAGCCGCGCCGCCGAGGCCTCCGGAGCGGACGCGTCGGACACGGCTTCCGGCTGGGGTGGGTCGTCGTCCCGCTTCATCGCACTCCCTCTCCTCGTGTCTCCTTTGTAACCTTTGTCGCCGGTGGTTCGGAAACCTCAGCGTGTTGGCCTCCGGCGGTTCGGCGTCCGGCCCCCGCCGGTCCTGCTCTCGCCGGTCTTCCCCGCCGGGCGCATCATGGAAGAGGCGATGAGGCTCGCCCTTGACCGCACTCCCGTGCTGATGGCCTCTACCGAACGGCGACGGGCGCCACCGCGCCCGCCCGCGGACCGACAGCCGCTTGACCGTCAAGGAGCCCGCCATGCCCGTCCGCAGACTCGTCCTCGACGTGGACAAGACGGTCGCCGAACCCGATCTGATCCACCTCGCGCTCGTGATCGAGGCCGCGCCCGGGGTGCAGGCCGTGAACATCGCGGTCACGGAGATCGACATCGAGACCGTCGGCACCAACGTCACCGTGGAGGGCGACGACATCGACGTCGCGGAGCTGACCCGGGCCATCGAGCGGACCGGCGCCGTGGTGCACAGCATCGACGAGGTCGTGGCCGGTGTGTACACGGTGGAGAACAAGCCCCGGTCGCGATGACACCCCAACTGGGAACGGTGGAGCGGCAGTTCCGCGAACTGGCCGCACGGTCCACGCTGCCGCTCGTCCTCGGTCTGGTGGACGGCCTCCTCAACGCGCTCACCCTCGCCGCGGCCTCACTGGTCGGTTCGGGTACGCCGGTCACCGCCGGGCTCGCGGTCCGGGTGGGACTCGCCGCGCTCACGACCGCCGCGTTCGCGGTCTTCGTCGCCGACTACGCCGACCGGCGCGCGTATCTCATGCGCGCCTCACGGCAGTTGAACCTCACCCGGCGCGGCCAGCTGGCCACCACCCGGCTCGGCCGCCTCGCGATGCGCCGCTCGCTGCTGGCCACCGTGATCGCCTGCACCGCGAGCTTCGGCGGGGCGACGCTCCCCCTGCTGGCCGGTGCGGCGCTGCCCGGCTTCTCCTGGATCGTGGCCGTGCTCGCCGTCGTCGCCCTCGCGGTGCTCGGGGCGGCGCTCGGGCGCCTGTTCGCGGGGAGCGTGGTGCGGTGGGCCGGGGTGCTGGGGGTGGGTGGAGTGGCGGTGACGTGGATCGGGGTGTGGCTGCACATCACGTGAGGCGGCGCGGGCGTACGGGCGCCAGGGCCGGAGTGCGGGCGCTACGCCTGCTCGGGCCTCGGCGCTCCGTACCCCTCGGCGCTCCGCCCCCTCACTCCAGCCGCCCCGTCAGCTGCTCGTACGCCGCCCGCGCCTCCGTCAGGAACTCCTCCGCCGCCGCGGCCCCCTCGAAGTCCATGACGCGCCAGCGGTGGGAGCGGTCGAAGCGGCGCAGCACGGTGGCGAGGGTGTCCTCGTCGGCGTGCCAGGTGCGCAGGGCGCTCGCGTCGGCGAGGGACGCGAAGTTCGCGTCGTGCGCGGGCACGCACAGCACCCGGGTCTCCGGGCGGCCGTCCACCAGCGCGTGCACCAGGGCCACGGGACGCGCCCGTACGGTACGGTCCGGCAGCGCGGGTTCCTCCATGAGCAGCAGGACCGGGACCGTACCGCCCTGCCCGGTGAGGGTGTCGCCGACCCGGCCGGAGCCGACCGGGTAACCGGTGACGCGTGTCGAGCCCGCGCTCACCAGGTCGTACCCGTCCGAGCCGTCGGGCGGGGCGAACGGCGATCCGATCGTCGCGTCCACCGTGACCAGGAACTCCATCGCAGGCACCTCCCGTGATGCGCACACCATCCACGCAGAGGCCATCAGCACGGTCGGCCGTGCGGTCACAGGGCGAGCCCCATCGCCCCCGGCACCACCATTCTTCCCGCAGGCATGTGGGGGCCAACCATGTGGAGGGGACTCGACAGAGCCGATCCCGCCCGAGCCACCCCGACAGCCCCTCCGGCGAGTCGCCGAACCCGGCCCGCGCCACTCCTGCCGAGCCGACCTGCGCCAGGTCGTCCGCCCTGGACCACCCTGCCGAGGGGATCTCGCCGCCCCACCCACCGAGCACCAGGCCCGGCGAACCGGCGCTCCCACCAGAGCCACGCCCGCCCGCCATTTGGCCCCGCCCCCGCCCAGGCGCACCATGGAAGGGACGGGCGATGAGGCTCGCCCTCGATCGCACGGAGTCGTGCTGATGGCCTCTGCCGAGAGCGCCGCCCACACCGGGCGGCCCGGGGACGGAGGCTCGCGGATGTACGCGTACACGATGCGCAGGGCCCGCATGGCCCACGGTGACAAGGTCGTTCTGGACGACGTCACGCTCGCGTTCCGGTCCGGCGCCCGGGTCGGTGTCGTCGGGCCCAACGGCATGGGCAAGTCCACCGTGCTGCGGATCATGGCGGGGCTGGAGCGGCCGGTGGGCGGGGACGCGTTCGCGGCGCCGGGGAGCAGCGTCGGGCTCCTTGAGCAGGAGCCCCGGCTCGACGACACGGTCACCGTCCGGGAGATCATCGAGCAGGGCGCCGCGGGCACCCGCGCGCTGCTCGCCCGCTACGACGCCGTGACCGCCCGGCTCGCGCGGGACGACGGCGACGCGGGACTCCTGGACGAGCTGGGCGCCCTCCAGGAAGCCCTGGACCACGCGGACGCCTGGGACCTGGACTCCCGGCTGGCCCAGGCGAGGGACGCCCTGCGCTGCCCGCCGCCGGACACGCCCGTCGCCGACCTCTCCGGCGGCGAACGGCGCCGTACCGGCCTGTGCCGTCTGCTGCTGTCCCAGCCGGACCTGCTCCTGCTGGACGAGCCGACCAACCACCTGGACGCCGAGTCCGTGACCTGGCTCGAACAGCACCTCGCGGACTACCCCGGCACCGTCGTCGCCGTCACCCACGACCGGTACTTCCTCGACCACACCGCCCAGTGGATCCTGGAGATCGACCGGGGCCGCGCCCATGTCCACGAGGGCGACTACACCGCGTACCTGGAGGCGAAGGCCGCCCGGCTGCGGATCGAGGGCCGCAAGGACGCCCGGCGGCGCGCACGGCTCGCGGACGAACTGGCGTGGGCGCGCTCCGGAGCCAAGGGGCGGCGGGCGCTGACCAAGGCGCGCGTGCGGCGGTACGAGGACCTGGCCGCCGAGGCCGCGCGGCCCCGGACGCACGAGCCCGGAGAGATCTCCGTTCCGCCCGGCCCGCGCCTGGGCAGCCTGGTCCTGGAGGCCGGCCATCTCACCAAGTCCCTCGGCGGACGCACCCTGATCGAGGACCTGTCCTTCTCCCTGCCGCGCGGCGGCATCGTCGGCGTGCTCGGCCCCAACGGCGTCGGCAAGACCACCCTGTTCCGGATGATCGCGGGGGAGGAGCACCCCGACGCGGGAACCCTGCGCCTCGGCGACACCGTACGGATCTCCTACGTCGACCAGAACCGCGCCGGACTCGATCCCGCCGCGTCGGTGTGGGAGGCGGTGTCCGGCGGCGAGGAGACACCCGCGAGCGGACCGGAAACAGCCGCCCGCGCCTACCTCGCCACCTTCGGCTTCAAGGGCGCCGACCAGCACAAACCCGTCGGCGTGCTCTCCGGAGGCGAACGCAACCGGCTCCACCTCGCCCTCACCCTCCGCCAGGGCGGCAACCTCCTGCTGCTGGACGAGCCGACCAACGACCTCGACGTCGAGACGCTGGCCGCGCTGGAGCACGCGCTGCTCGGCTTCCCGGGCTGTGTGCTCGTCAGCGCGCACGACCGCTGGTTCCTCGATCGCGTCGCCACCCACATCCTGGCCTGGGAGGGCGACGCGCACTGGCGCTGGTTCGAGGGGAACTACACCGACTACGAGACCGACCGGCGCAAACGTTCCGGCCCCGACCCGGCCCGTCCGCACCGGGCCGCCCACCGTCGGCTGGTCCACGGCTGACCGCGCACGCGACAGGAGGTCCGCGCGATGACCCACCCCGACCGGCAGGCGGCGGCCGTGCTGCGCGTGGCGCGGTACACCGTCGTCAATGCCGAGTGGCGGCTGCGCGAGGAACAGGCCCTGCGGCGGCTGGCCCGCACCCGTGGCCTCGCGTGGACCCCGCTGTTCGCCGGGCACCCGGTCATCCAGGTCGTCGCCCGCGACGGACGGCTCCTCGGCCGCGCCCGCCGCCACCGCGACGGCCGCCGCGCCCGCTGGATCGCCGTACCCGCCCGCACCGCGCACGAGATCGGCGCGTACCGCACCCTGCGGGGCGCGGCGCGTGCGCTGGCGCGGTACGGCCCGACGGCCTGACGAGGGCCAGGGCCTGGCGACGTCAGTCGTCCAGGGTGCGCAGCAGGCGCATCAGGATGTCCTCGGCGCGCGCGTACGAGGTCGAGCCCACCCGCAGCCGCCATACCGGCTCGGCCGCACGTCGCCGGTCCGGGGTGACGACCCGTACGGGGCGCGGGGCGGGGGCGGCGTGTGCCGCTACGTCCGCCTGCCGCAGCGCGTCGAGCACGGTGTCGACGTGCCGGGCGGGGAGGTCGGCGATCGGGGCCCACGCGGTGGCGCGCAGGCCGTTGTCCCGGCCGCCCGGCGGCAGCCACGCGGGGGCGAACAGGCCGGTGGAGACGGTGAGTCGGGTGCTGTCGTGCGCGCTGTAGGCGGCGCCGGTCATGGTGTCCTCCCGGTTCTCGCGGCCCTCGCGACGCGGTGCGCGCGGTGGGTGCGACAAGTGCGGTGAACAGGAACCATCGGCCGGTACGGCGGGTCGGCCACCCGGTGAGGGGGCGGCCTCGGCGGGGTCCAGCGCCGAGCGTCTCGCGCACTGTCGAGCGTACGCCGGGGGAGCGGGCCGTGGCGGGGGCCGTGCGGCCGGACCGCCCCGTTCGGCGTAGGCTGAATGCCTGCCACGGCATCACGCCGGGCATACTACGAATGCGCCGAGCGCGCCGGTGATGGGGCTCACCGCGAACCGCGGCATCCGCCGCTGACGGTCCCTGGTCCAACGAAGCGACCAGGAGGAACCATGCCCGCATCCGCCGCTCCGCCGCCCTCGGCGCCGCCGTTCCCCGCTCCGCCGACCTCTGGCGAGACTCCCCGTCGCGGTCGCCATCCGCCCGCGCCACATGGCCACGCCCTCGTGCCCGGCCGTACACACGTGTCGGGTGACCACATACCTATGCCCGCCGGTACGTGCCGGGCGACCACTCCCACCAGCCCCTGCCACCAGGAGGAAACGATGGAACTCGACGTGACCGTGGAGATCCCCCAGGGCTCGCGCAACAAGTACGAGATGGACCACGAACTGCACCGCATCCGCCTGGACCGCATGCTGTTCACCTCCACGCAGTACCCGGCCGACTACGGCTACATCGACGGCACCCTCGGCGGCGACGGCGACCCGCTGGACGCGCTCGTGCTGACCGGCGAGCCGACGTTCCCCGGCTGTGTCGTCGAGTGCCGGGCGGTCGGCATGTTCGTCATGCGGGACGAGCACGGCCCCGACGAGAAGATCCTCTGCGTCCCCGCGCACGACCCGCGCTACGCCGAGGTGCAGGACATCGGTGACATCCCCGACTTCGACCGGATGGAGATCACCCACTTCTTCGAGGTCTACAAGGACCTGGAGCCCGGCAAGTCCGTAGAGGGCTCGCACTGGGAGGGCCGCGAGCAGGCGTACGCGGAGATCGCCGCCTCCCGCGCCCGCGCCGCCGAACCGGCACACCAGCGTGCCTGAACCGGGCCGTCTGGTCCTGCTCCGGCACGGCCAGAGCACCACCAACGCCGAGGGCCGCTTCACCGGTTGGTGCGACGTGGCCCTGACCCCGCGCGGCGCGGACGAGGCGGTACGGGCCGCCCGGCTGCTCGCGCGGGCGGCGTTGGTGCCCGACACGGTCCACACCTCGGTGATGCGCCGCTCGATCCGCACCGCCGACCTGGCGCTGGCCGAACTGGACCGGCTCTGGGTACCCGTACGGCGCAGCTGGCGGCTGAACGAGCGGCAGTACGGCGCGCTGACCGGGTGCCGCAAACACGAGGTCCGGGCGCGCGAGGGCGCCGAGCGCTACCGGTGGTTGCGCCGCTCCCTGCACTCCCGGCCCGCACCGCTGGCCGCCGCCGAGCTGGCCCGGCTGCGCGCCGACCCCCGCTACGCGGCCCTGCGCCCCGGCGGCGTACCGGCCACGGAGAGCCTGGCCGACATGACCGCACGGGTCGCGCCGTACTGGGCCGACGTCCTCGCACCCCAAGTACGCAGGGGGGCCACGGTGTTGGTCGTCGCGCACGGCAACTCCCTGCGCGCGCTGGCCACCGTCCTCGACCGGCTCACCGACGACGAGGTCCGGGGACTCGACATCCCGACCGGCGCACCCCTGCGTTACGACTTCGACCGTGCCCTGCGCCCGTGTGTGCGCGGCGGCACCTATCTGGACCCCGTGGCCGCCCGGGCGGGAGCGGCGGCGGTCGCGGCCGAAGGCCATTCATGAACCCCGCCGTACGACAACCGAGTTGGGAAAGCTCATGACTTTGCGGATCACCGACCTGCACGCCGTGGAGATCCTGGACTCCCGCGCCCGGCCGACCCTCGCGGTCACGCTCACCACCGAGGACGGCACCCGGGTGCGGGCCGGTGTCCCCGCCGGGGCCTCCACCGGAACCCGGGAGGCCGCCGAACTCCGGGACGGGGACGCGGGGCGGTACGGCGGGCAGGGGGTGCTGGGTGCCGTCGGGCACGTGAACGGCGAGATCGCCCGGGCCCTGACCGGCCGCGACGTCGCCTCGCCCGCCGACGTCGACCGGGCGCTGCGCGAACTGGACGGCACCGAGACCAAGTCCCGGCTGGGCGCCAACGCGGTGGTCGGTGTCTCCCTGGCTGTGTGGCGCGCGGCGGCGGTGCTCGCGGGCCGGGAGCTGTGGCAGTACATCGCGGACGTGGCGGGCACCCGACCCCGCCTGCCGGTACCGCACTTCAACGTCGTCAACGGCGGTGCGCACGCCGCCAACGATCTCGATTTCCAGGAGTTCATGCTCGCCCCGCTCGGCGCACCGAGCCTGCCGGAGGCGGTGCGCGCGGGCGCCGAGGTGTACGCGCGGCTCAAGTCCCGCCTCTCTGCGGAGGGGTTCGCGACGGGCCTGGGTGACGAGGGCGGTTTCGCGCCCGCGGTGAGCCGCCCGGAGGACGTCCTTGACCTGCTGGTGGAGTCCATCGCGGACGCGGGCCGTGTTCCCGGCCGGGAGGGCGTGGCGATCGCCCTGGACCCGGCCGCGAGCGAGTTCCGGGCCCCGGACGGCCGCTACCGGGTGGTGGGGGAGTCGCTGACCAGCGACCAACTCATCGGCCGCTACGAGGAGATCGTCGGCCACTACCCCGTGTGGTCCATCGAGGACGGTCTCGCCGAGGACGACTGGGACGGCTGGGTCCGGCTCACCGCCCGCCTCGGGGAGCGCGCGCAGATCATGGGGGACGACATCTTCGTCACCAACCCGCTCGTCATCGCCGAGGCGATCGGCCGGAGGATCGCCAACTCCGCCCTCATCAAGGTCAATCAGATCGGCACGGTCACCGAGACCCTGGACGCCATGCGCCTGTGCCGCGAGGCCGGGTACACCCAGATGGTCTCCCACCGCTCCGGCGAGACCGACGACTCCTTCATCGCCGACCTGGCCGTCGGCACCGGCTGCGGCCAGATCAAGTCCGGCGCCCCGGCCCGGGGCGAGCGGGTCGCCAAGTACAACCGGCTCCTGGAGATCGCGGAGGCGAATCCGGGACTGCCGTTCGGACTGGCCGATCTCTGACGGATCATCAATTCACTGGTCGGCGTGCTCAGTCGGCGTCGAGCTGGTGGTCCGACCAGACGTAGCTCTCGGGAAGCAGGGCGGTGATCGGGAGGGTGCGCAGGTCGGCTCCGGTGCCGACGATGACGTGGGAGGCGGGGAAGTAGTCGAGGAGGGCCTGGCGGCAGCGGCCACAGGGGGGAATCACGCCGCGTTCGCGGTCGCCCACCGCGACGACGGTGTCCAGGGCGTAGATGCCCTGGGCGGCGGCCGTACCGATCAGGACGAGTTCGGCGCAGGGGCCGCCGGTGAAGTGGTAGGCGTTGAGCGCGGTGACGATCCGGCCGTCCGGGGCGCGGCCCGCGGCGGCGACGGTGTGGTTGTCGCCGTGGCAGCGGGTGCGCGCGAGGTGGGTCGCGGCCTGGACGAGTTCGTGGTCGACGTCAGGGGTCTGTGTGCTCAACTCTCCACCTCAGGGGGGCTGTTCGTCCGGTCAGTGCGGGTCGCGGTGCTCGGCCTCGATCAGGACTCGGCGCAGCAGGTCCGTCAGTTGGTCGCGTTCCGCCGGGCTCAGGCCGCTCAGGATGCGGTGTTCCTCCGCGCCCTGGGTCTCCAGTGCGGACCGCCACGCGGCGCGGCCCTCGTCGGTGAGTTCGATGTCGAGCTTGCGGCGGTCGACGCTGCTCGGGCGGCGGCGGACGAAGCCGCGCCGTTCCAGGCCGTCGAGGCGGCCGGTCATCGCGGACGGAGAGAGCTTGAGATCGCCGGCCAGCTCGGTCGGAGAGGCCGAACCGGCGCGGCCGGCCAGCGCGTGCAGCGTCAGGTACTCGAAACTCTGGAGGCCGTGGGCGGCCAGCGACTCCTCCTTGACCGCGCCCAGATGCCTGACCAGCACCCACATACGCTTCACCACCCCTTCGACCACGGGGTCGAGCGAGGGCAGCACCTTGAGCCAGCGGTCGAGGTGTTCGTCCACGGAGTCCTGTGCGGTCACGGCGGCCATTTTACTTCCTTGCCGTAAACTACGGTGCCAAATATTACGGAGCCGAAATACCATGCGGGCGTGACGCATCCACTACGCCTTCCGGGCTTCCGTCTGCTCCTGATCAGCCGCACCCTGTCCACCCTGAGCGACGCGCTCGTGCCGACCGCACTGAGTCTCGCCGTCGTCCAGCTCACCGGATCGGCGACCTCCCTCGCGCTGGTGCTCGGCTGCGCGCTCGGCACCCGGCTGCTCCTGCTGCCCGTGGCCGGAGTGCTGGCCGACCACTACAACCCCCGCTGGGTCGCCCTCGCCGCCGACACGACCCGCGTCCTCACCCAGGCCGTCGTCGCCCTCCAACTCCTCACCGGCCACGCCTCGATCGCGGTGATCGCCACGGCCCAGGCGGTGGCGGGCGCCGCCTCCGCCGTCAGCCTGTCCAACCTCTCCCCGCTCCTCACCCGCGTGGCCCCGGACTCCGGTCCGGCGCGGCAGAAGGCCAACTCGCTGATGGGCGTGGCCAAAAGCGTCTCCCTGCTCGCCGGTCCCGCCCTCGCGGGCCTGCTGATCTGGGCGGTCGGCATCGGCTGGGTCTTCGTGCTCGACTCCGCCGCCTTCGCCCTCAGCGCGTCCCTGATGCCGTTCATCCGGCTGCGGCAGAAGGCGAGTTCGGCGCCCGCGCGCCGGGCCATCCGCGCCGGGCTGGTGGAGGGCTGGGTCGAGGTGAAGGCCCGGGACTGGTACTGGACGAGCCTCATCGCCCACGCCGCCTGGAACTTCGTCGCCAACGTGCTGCTCACCCTCGGCCCGCTCATCGCGGTCACCCGGCTCGGCGGCCAGGGCGCCTGGATCGCCGTGACCCAGGCGGGCGGCATCGGCCTGCTCGCCGGATCACTGCTGGCCGGACGGGCCCGCCCCCGGCGCCCGGTGCTCGCCGGAAACCTCGTCCTGGCCACGTACGCCCTGCCGTTGGCCCTCTTCGCGGCCGACGCCCCCGTTCCGCTGCTGGTCACCGGATACGGCATCGCCATGGCGGGCCTCGGCTTCCTCAGCCCCACCTGGCAGACCACGGTCCAGGAGGCCATCCCGCACCACGTGCTCGCCCGGGTCAGCTCCTACGACTGGCTGCTCTCCCTCGCCGCACAGCCGCTCGGCGTGATCATCGCCCCCCTCGCCCTGCACCTGTGGGGCGCACGCGTGCCGTTCGCGGCCTCGGCCGTCCTGGTCGCCGTCGTCTGCGCCGGTACGGCCCTCGTGCCGGGCGTACGCAACCTGCGGTCCGACCGGGGCGTCGACGTGGCCCGCGCGGCCTGAACCGTCAGGCCGACGCGTCCCGTTCGTCCGCGACCACGGCGGGCTCCCCGCCCGTCAGGCCCACCAGTTCCTTGAACGACGTACGGAACACCGCGTGCGCCATCCCGGCGCTCGCCCATACGTGGTCGTACTCGGCCAGCGCGGTGTCGATCAGCGTCCGTACGGGAGCCGGGTGACCCACCGGGGCCACGCCGCCCACTTCCTGGCCGGTCACGGTCAGGACGTAGGCGGGGTCCGCGTGGCGGATCTTCTTCCGGCCCACGTCGAGGAGGCGGGCCAGGAGCCGGGTGTCCACGCGGTGGGCACCGCTGGTCAGGACGAGCAGGGGCGCGCCGTCGGCGGTGAAGACCAGGCTGTTGGCGATGGCCCCCACCGGGCAGCCGAGCTGAGCGGCTGCGGTCGCCGCCGTCGGCGCGGGGGCCGGTAGCTCGACCACGTCGGCGGTGCTGCCGTAGGCGCGCAGGGCCGCACGGACGCGTTCCACTCGCTCATGCACGGGTGGCTTCCTCTCGTTCCCCGGATGTTCCGGCCGCGGCGGCAGGCCACTCCTCGGCGAGGACCGACCATACCTCCTTGTCGAGGCGCACCCCCCGATGCGGATAGCGCTGCCGCAGCACGCCCTCGCGGGTCAGGCCGAGGCGGCGCGCGGCCTCGGTGCTGCGGGTGTTGCCCGACGCGGCCATCCACTCGACACGGTTCATCCCGCGCTCACGGAAGGCCCAGTCGATCAGGACGCGGCAGGCCCGGTTCACCAGGCCACGCCCCTCCCCGGCGGCCTCCAGCCAGCAGCCGATCTCGCACACCCCGGAGGCGCTGTCGAAGTGGGTGAACATGACACCGCCGACCAGGGTGCCCGCCAGCCAGATGCCGTAGATCCGGCCGGAGTCCTCGGCCTGGCGGTCGGCGTACCGCTGGAGCGTGGCGGTGGCGGTCTCCAGGTCCGTGCTGAAGGACGCCCACGGTATCCACGGGTCCACCGTGGGCCGGGCGCGGTCGATGTGCTCCAGGAACTCCTGGGCCTGCCAGGGCTCCAGCGGGCGGAGCTGAGCCTCGTCACCGAGCGGCAGAGCGAACACGGGCACCTCGTTCCCTGGATACGTAACAAACGTTCGGTATGTAAGGTAACAGCATGCCGCCCGCACCCGTCGACCATGAATCCCGCCGTGAGGACGTCAGCCGTGCCGTGTGGCAGGTGCTCGCGGAGAAGGGGTTCGGCGGGCTGACCCTGCGGGCCGTGGCCACCGCGATGGGCGTCTCGACCGGGATGCTCATGCATTACTTCCCGGCCAAGCGCGCCCTGATCGCACACGCCCTGAGCCTGCTGGAGAGCAACACGGCCGGGCGCCCGCGCCGCGCGCACCCCGCGCCCGGACTCGCCACCGTCCGGGCCATGCTGCTCGACATCCTGCCGCTGACCCCCGACGACACCGCCCGCAACCGCATCTGGGTCAGCTCGTGGGACCTGTCGCTGGCCGACGACGCCCTCGCCGCCGAACAGGCCGACCGCTACGCGCGGTTGCGCGCGACGCTGCGTCCTCATCTCGACGCCGCGCGGGAGGCGGGGGAGATTCCCGCCGGGGCCGATCCGGACCAACTCGCGGCCACGGCCGTCGCGTTCACGCACGGGCTTGTCGTCCAGGCGCTCTTCGATCCCGGACGGTTTCCGGAGGGGGTGCAGGTGGCGATGCTGGACGACTTTCTCGCGTCGCTCGTGACGGCCTGATTCGGCGGGGGCGGTTTCGGTGCCGGGCCCGGTCTGATGGCGGTGCGGGTGCCGGTGCTGGTGCGGGAAAACTCCCATGACCCGGTCCGGTGGGCGCTGCGATGATGCTCCGATGATCCACCGCCTCGAATCCCTGGTCGTCCGGCACACCCTCCGACTCCCGGCCCCCACCGGCCCGGCCGGTCAAGGGGACGTCGTGGCCCGGCAGTTCGACGCCGCGCTGATGTCCGTGGGCTTCAAGCTCTCGGCGGAGCTGCTGGCCCGGCTGTCGGAGCTGGAGGCGAAGACGGTCACCGCGATCGCGCGGCGCACACTGGGCACCGTCCGCGAGAGGGTCGGCGACCACGTCCGGCACAACGTCTACTTCGTCGACTTCCCGGCCAACGTGCCGGACACGTACGACTTCTGGACCCGCTGCCTCACCGACGCGCTCGCCGACGAGGCGTCCCGCGCGCACACGCTCACTCAACTCCGCACCGGTCTGGTCGACTTGCTGACCCTCCCGGCGTACGGCACCTACCGCCACTCATACGCCGAGATGCTCGCCGCCCACGACGAACTGATCGGCGCGGCGGGCGACCGTATGACCGTGCTGCACCTCGGTGGCCCGCTGGACGACGAGGTCACCGCGCTCTACCTCGCCCTCGCGGGCAGCGTCACACCGCTGGGCGAGGAGGGCCTGCGCGACCTCGGCACCCTCGCCGGGCGCTGTGCGACGGGGCCGCAGCCCGAGGCGATCCCGGTCCGCGAGAACCGGGCCGTCGTCAACCGGGCCCGGCTGAAGGCGGGCGCGGATCTCGACGTGGACACCGTCACCGATGTGCTCCGCCTGGCGTGCGCGCTGTCGGACGGTGATGTGACCCTGGCCGAGCCGACCCGGTTCCGCTCGGCGTCCCGGCCCGTACGGCGTGCGCTGCTCGCGGCGCTCGACTCGGTGGTGGCGACGGACCCCGCCAAGCTCGCGGACGTGCACCCGCACCGCGAGCGGTGGAAGCGGCTCGGTGAGCGGCTGCACGCGCACGAGTACGCGGAGCGGTGGCCGTATGCCGCCGGGGTGTTCGCGGTCGCGCGGGGCGAGCGGGAAGCACCGACGTTCGACGGCCGCGTCGAGAAACTGCTCGGTGCGGGTGATGTCGTCGGCGCGGCACGGCTGTTGGGGGCGGCGCCGGGCAGGCTGTTCCGTGCCCTGGACCGGCTGCTGCGTACGGCCGCGACCGCGGAGGAACTGGAGGCCGTGGTGGCCGCCGTCGAGTCGGCCGCGCCGGAGGTCTCGGGGCGGGTCCTGCTGTCGGTGCGCGAGCACATCGGCAACCGTGAGAAGCCGGACGGGCAGCGGGTGTTCGTCAACCGGTACGGCGGTGCCTGGGCCGAGTCCGACACCCGGCCCGCGCTGTCCGCGTCCACGCGCGAGCGCCTGCTCGCCGTCCTGGACACCGAGACGCGCCGCCGTCTGCCCGACCCGGGCCGGCTGCTCGTCGACCCGGCCGTCCTCGATGTGGCGCTCCCGCTCAGCGGCAGGGCGACGGCCGCCGGGCTCGGGGTGCTGCCGCGCGGCTCCCTCTCGGCAGTGGAGGGGGATCTGCTGCGCTTCTTCGTGCACTGGAGGCAGAAGCGGCGCCGCACGGACTACGACCTCTCCGCCCTGCTGCTGAACTCCCGCTACGAGACGGTCACTTGGCTGTCGTACACCTCGCTCGCGGAGGTCGAGGGCGAGCACTCCGGTGACATCATCGACGCGCCGTACGGGGCCTCGGAGTTCATCAACCTGCGGTTGGGCGCGGTGCGCGGCGACTTCATCGTGCCGCAGGTCCACATCTACTCGGGGGAGGGGTTCGAGGAGGCCGAGGAGTCCTTCTTCGGGTTCATGCTGCGGGACGCCGAGCAGTCGGGGCGTCCGTTCGAGCCGCGTACGGTACGGATGAAGTCGGAGCTGCGGGGGCCGGGGCGGGTGGCGCTGCCGCTCGCGTTCGTGCGGGCGGCGGACGGGAGTTGGCGCGCGAAGTGGCTGCACCTGTACCTCAAGGGGAGCCCGGCGTACAACCGGGTGGAGGACAACCAGGTGTCGGTGGCGGCGCTGCTGCGCGGCATCGTCGAGCGGGCGCAGTTGACGGTGCGTCATGTGGTGGACCTGATGTCCGACCGCGCGGCGGACGTCACGCTGTGGGACGGTGAGGCGGCGCCTCCCGCCGGGCCCGTCACGTACATCGGCCTGGAGCGGCCGGAGGGGCTGCACCCGGACTCGGTGGTCATCACCCCGGAAAATCTGCGCGACTTGATACCGGCGTGACTGTTAGAGTCGCCGGTGACGAGGCCATGAAGGGGCTTCCTTCTCATTCACTCTCAATGAACCCAGCCCTTTCGCTTTCCTCGTCCTCGACTTCACTGCTGCGTGTGAGCGGGCGGCCGAGGGTGCGGCCCGGATCGGCCGCCGTCCCGCTACCGTTGCTCCGCATGACGGCCACCCCGACGGACATCACCGAGGAACTGATCAGGGAACTGCTGCGCGAGCAGCACCCCGACCTCGCGGAACTCCCGCTGAAACTCGGGGCGCTCGGCTGGGACAACCAGGTGTGGCGGCTCGGCGACGACCTCGCGGTCCGGATGCCATGGGCGACGGAATCGGCGGACGCGCTGCTGCGCAAGGAACACACCTGGCTCCCGGGGCTCGCACCGCACCTTCCGCTGCCGATTCCCGTACCGCAGCGCCTCGGTGAGCCCTCCGAGCGGTTCCCGCGCCCCTGGCTCGTCACCACCTGGGTACCGGGCGAACCCGCCGACCGCGCCCCCGCGACGCGTCCCGCCGAGGCCGCGTCCATCCTGGCCGCCTTCCTGACCGCGCTCCACCGGCCCGCCCCCGACGACGCGCCCTCGGGCCGCGACCGAGGGGGCCGACTGGCCGACACCGCCGAACACTTCGCCCGAGCGCTCGGCTCCGCCGCGGACCTCGGCCTGGTCCCCGACCCGGACGCCGTCCGCGCCGTCTGGGAGGACGCCGCCGCCGCGCCCGCCTGGACCGGCCCCCGCCTCTGGCTCCACGGCGACCTTCACCCGGCCAACGTCCTCACCGCCGACGGCACCTTCTGCGGCATCATCGACTTCGGCGACCTCTTCGCAGGCGACCCCGCCTTCGACCTCGCCGCCGCGTGGATCCTCCTGCCGAACGGCACGACCGACCTCTTCCACGCCGCGTACCACCCGACCCCGGACCCCGCCACCCTCCGCCGCGCCCGCGGCTGGGCCGTCCTCCGCGCCCTGGCCTGCCTCCACATCGGCCACGCGGGCGACGAGGGCCGCCCCGGCGGCAAACCGACCTGGGGCCCTCCGGGTCGGGCGTCACTGGCACGCCTCACCGGGGCGGCGCGTCGGTGAGCAGGGTCCGAGGGAGGGGCGAGAGATGAAGCCCTGCAGAAGCGGCCTGGCGCGCGCTGCGCACCGCTTACGGCGAACCGGCCCCTCCGGAAGGGCACCCGAGTCGGAACAGCCCGCGCATCGCCGAGACGGACAGTGCGCGGATGGCGGTGGCGACGGTGGCCGAACGGCTGCCACCGCACTGCGGCCCGGCTTTCGTGGGGAGCGTGGAGGAACTGGCCGTCCATGAAAGGCACTTGGTGGAAGGACGCGGGTGCGCCAGGGTGAGCCGGGTGGCGCGCTTCTCGACAGTCACCTGCCGATGCTCGACCTTGTCGACATGCTGGCCAGGGAGTACGAGGGGATGGACCCGGGGGACGCTCGGCACCAAGGGCTGACGTACGCGCTCAGGGTGCTCGCGCAGGCGTATGCCGAGCACCCTGAGTACCGCCAGGAGTGGCGGCCAGGGCCTTGCGGCCCGGGCTCAGCAGCTGCTGGGGGTTGAGCCCGAAGCGGCGTCCGGCGGGATATGCCGCCAGGCCGAAGGCGAGCGGCGCTTTCTTGAGAGCGATCTTGGTCGTGTCGTTCATGAAACGGTCGCTCCAGAGCGGCAGGACGGGGTGCCCGCTCTCCCGGCCGACAGCCCTGGGGCCAACCCGTGATCATGCGACATATGCGCCGTTATGATGAAAATATATGTTCGCGTGGGAATGCTGGCGCCCCTCCGAACCAGCGGAGCGATCCGACCCCCGGAGTCGGTCTCCGCAGGGAAACCCGCGGAGGACGGGTGGGAAGCCGATGTCGAGGTACTCGAACCGGGCGAGTCCTCTGATGGCGTACGAGAGGACCCGTCGCTACACCCGAGGATAGATCGACCGGCGAGGCTGAGGCGAGGCGGCCGGTGAAGGGAGAGGCGCCATGAGCCTGGTGCCACAAGGCGGAGGACCGGTCGCCCAAGGCGGTGGCGGGAGCGGAAACCTCTACGACGTCCTGGAACTCATCCTCGACCGCGGACTCGTCATCGACGGGTTCGTACGGGTGCCCCTGGCCGGGATCGAGACCCTGGAGATCGACGCCCGCGTGGTCGTGGCCGGCGTCGACACGTATCTGCGGTTCGCGGAGGCGTGCAACCGGCTCGACCTCGAATCCGGCCGGAAGGCCCCCGCCCAGCCGACCGACATCGTCGGCGACTCGGTGGAGAGCGGCGCTCAGGGCAAGTCCAAGGGCGCGATCACCGGTGCCGTAGAGGCGGTCACCGACTCCTCCAAGGGTGTGACCGACGGTGACGAGGAAGCGGAGGAGCAGCCCGTGGAGAGGGAGCGGTACCCGGCTCGGTGGACCTCCCCGCGGGAGCGGAGTTCGGCCCGCGAGAAGGAATGAGCCATGGCCGTATACATCTACTCCGTCACCGAGAAGCGGCATCCTCTGCGTCTCGACGGCCTGCGCGGCGTCGGGGAGTCCCCGTCCGGCCTGCGCGCCCTGACCGCGGGCGGTCTGTGCGCGGTCGTCAGCGACGCGCCCGACGATCTGCGCCCCGAGTGCCGCGACATCGGTGTGCACCAGGAGGTACAGGAACGGCTCATGGCCGACGGCACCGTACTGCCGCTGCGTTTTGGGCTCGTCGCGGAGGGTGACGACGCCGTACGGGCCGCCCTCGAGGAGCGCGCCGACGCGTACACCGAGCGACTGCGGGCACTCGGAGGGTGCGCCGAGTACCACCTGAAGGCGACGCAGGACGAGGACAGCCTGCTGCGGCTGATCCTGGAGGAATCGAGCGCCGCCCGGGAGCTGAACGACGCGATCCGCGCCGGTACCGCCGACGTGGGCGCCCCGGTGCGCCTCGGCGAGATGATCGCGCGGGAGATCCAGGCGCGGCAGGAGGCGCTGGCCATCGGGGTGGTGGAGGCGCTGCGCCCGTTCGCGCGGGACGTGGACTCCACCCAGCCGACCGGTGAGGACTTCCTCAGCGTGTCCTTCCTGGTGCCCGAAGATCAGGAAGAGGTCTTCCTGACCACCGAGTTGAGTGTCGCGCACCAGCTGGGCGACGACCTCGACCTGCGGCTGCACGGCCCCCTGCCCCCCTACAGCTTCGTCTGAGAACCGCCCGACGGGTCGCTCCACACAGCTCGTGACCCTGCCGCTCGCGCCGGTGCGCTGCCCGGCCGGGAGCGTCCTGAACGACCGGGCGGCGCGCAGGTACGACCAGCGGCGTCCGGAACCGCCGACGAGTGCGTGAAGGGTTCCTTTCGGGCGCCTACCTCGCGAGTGACGACCAGAAGCCCGTCAGCGCCTCGATGACCGCCCCCGGGCGCTGGACGTTGGGGGAGTGGCCCCCCTCGGGGATCCTCGTGAACGGTGCGCCGAGAGTCTTCGCCATGGCCTCGGCCTCCTGCTCCGCCCAGGTGTCGTCCGGGGTGCCGAAGACGACGGAGAGCGGAACTCCCTTGTCCTTGAGGTCGGTTGTGCGGTCGGGTTCGGTCAGCAACTGCCGGGCCGCGAGCCGCAGCGCCTCGGGCTCGTTGCGCGCCCAGCGGTCGGAGAGGAACGCCAGCACGTCCGCCGGGATGCCGTCCTCGGCGGGGCGCAGATACGGCCACAGGTCGGGTACGGCCATGCTGCCGAGGGCGTCGAGCAGCAGCTCCAGCCGCTCCCGCGTGGGCGTCCCGACCTCGGCCGGGCCGAAGTTCATCAGCGTGAGAGAGGCCCAAGTCTCCTCAGGGGCACCGCTGTTGAGCACGGCGAGGCGGGACACGAGCCCGCCGTACGAGTGCCCCACGAGATGCACCGGACCCGCGCCGAGCGCTTCGGCGAGCGCCCTCGCGTCCGCTGCGGCGGAGTCGCTGTCGTAGGCCGGGGCGGCGGACGCCGGACCCGTCTCGTACTGCCCGCGCTGATCCACGGCGTACACCGCGTACCCCGCCTCGCTCAGCCCCGGCAGCAACGGCAGGAAGTCCTCCTTGCTCCCGTTGAACCCCGGCACGAGCAGCGCGGTACCGCGCCGCGCGGACCCGGTCGGCGCGGCCGTGAGCGCGGCGAAGACACCCCGCCCGGTCTCCAGCCGGACTCCCCGGACACCGGGCGGGCGGGCGATGGTGAGGACTTGGCTCATGGGGCGATGCTACGTAAGCCTCCGGTGGCGGGCGCCATGAGTGTGCCGCTCGGTGTGTGAACGCCCCCTTGACGCCGGGCCGGGGCGCCCCGACACTCCCCATAGGGAAGCCTAGTGAACAGGTAGGGAAACATGGTGCGCCTGGTGACGGTCTCCGGCCCGATGGGCCGCGGGGCGTCGTGCGTGCCGCCGCGGATCGCCAACTCCCCCCTGCTCACCTCCCGTCGGCACATCGACCTCCTGCGCGTCTCCAGCGCGATCAGCCTGGTCTGACGCTCTTTCTCAGCCGGTCCCAGCCGGGGCGACGACGCCCCCAACCGACGCCGTTTCCGCCGTCGCGCGCTTCTCCGCGTGCCCATCCATCCAGGGGAGACGTATGTCCATCACTCCGCTGTCCTCCACCGCGCTCGCCGCCGTCCCGGCCGCGCACCGCACCGCCGCCGCGCCCTTCCGGGGCCGTATCGGCCGGGACGCGCGCAGCGGCCACTACGCCGTCGCGCACCGCTACCGGCTCCATCTGTCCACCGCCTGCGCCGACGGCCTCCGGCTCGCCATCGGCCACAGCCTCCTCGGCCTCGGCGACGCCTGTCCGGTCACCCTCCTGGCCGCCGTCCCCGACTGTCCCGGGGGCGGCCACGCCGCGCTGCGCCCGCTCTACGACGCCAGCGCCCACCGCTACACCGGCCCCGCCCACGCCCCCGTGCTCAGCGACGACTGGTCCGGCCGCATCGTCAGCGCCCACGCCCCCGACATCCTGCGCGACCTCGACCACCTCCCGCACCACGGCGGCCCCCTCCACCCCGTCGGCTGGGAGTCCACCATCGAGGCCGTCGAACGCCTCTGCGCCGAGGAGATCGAGCAGAGCGCGCAGTACGCGGGCGCCGCCGACACGGACCCCGCCGCGCGCACCGCCGCGCTCGACGTCCTGCTGGACGCCCTCGGACGCCTGGAGCGCTGGCTGACCGGCGAGGAGTACCTGGTCGACGGCCGGATCACGGCCGCCGACCTCCACCTCTGGGTCTGCCTGGTCCAGCTCGACACCGTGCACCGCTGCCATCTCGACGCCTCCGCCGTCCACCGCATCGCGGACCACCCGGCCCTGTGGTCGTACGCCCGCCGACTCGCCGCCCACCCCGCCTTCGGCACCCACCTCGATCTCGACGGCATCGCCCGCAGGCACCATGGCCACTGCCAGGGACTCGAAGCGGCCGGCGCGGCCGTCCAGATCCTGGACTGGGCCGCGCACTCGGCCGACCTTCCGCGCACTCCGCGCAGGTGAGAGCGGTCCGGCAGCGTCCAACTGCCGGACAACCGTTGACATTCGAGCGGCCGAATGCCTTACTTGCCGCACAGAACGGTCATGAGCGTCAGCGCCAAGCCCTGGCTCGCTGACCGGCAACCCTCGCATCGCGGTGGGGTGCCCCAGGTGACGACCGGACCGACGACGACTTCGGTAAGCGCGAGGGGCCCCGCGGGGCCTGGACAGTGAACAGGTGACGCCATGAACGCGACCCCCAGGAGGGCCGACGGCCGCTCCCACGGCCGTCGCGTCCCGGCGTCCGCCGGGCTCCTCGTCGCCGACCGCGCCGTCGATCTGCTCCGGGTCAGCAGCGCGCTGTGTACGGCGCCGGGCCGCTGTCAGGGCTGACAGCCCCCTTTCCCCCTCTCTTCGCGCTTCTTCGTGACGCACCCCGCGCACCGGTGTGCCGTCCGCCTCGCCGTGTGCCGTACGCCGTCGTGACCGCCGTACGGCCCCGCGCATCCCCGGGACACCCGAATCCGCCGGAGCCGCCCTCCCATGAGCGAACCACCAGGCGTCGTCGTCACCGCCGCGCCTATATCTGACACTCCATCAAGTAAACTGAAAGCGCAGCGAGTTCAGCCCCTGCGCAGGCCGGGGCGGTGGATCGCCACCGCCGTCGTCCTCGTGCTGGTCGCCCAGATCGGGCACGGTCTCGCCACCAACCCCTTCTACCAATGGGACCGTTTCCGCTACTGGTTCCTGCGGCCCGCCGTGCTCGACGGACTCCTCGTCACCCTCGAAGTGACCGGACTGGCCGCCGTACTGGGGCTGTTGGGCGGCGTCGTGCTCGCCCTCGGACGGCTCTCCGGGAGCCCGGTGCTGCGGGTGGTGAGCTGGACGTACGTCTGGCTGTTCCGCTCGGTGCCGCTGATCGTCGTCCTGATCTTCCTCTACAACTTCAGCGCGCTGTACCGCACGGTGAGCCTCGGCGTCCCCTTCGGGCCCGCGTTCGTCACCTTCGACGAGTCCCGGCTCGCCACCGACATGACGGTCGCCGTCGTCGGACTCGCCCTCAACGAGGCCGCCTACGCCGCCGAAGTCGTGCGCGGCGGACTGCTCTCCGTCGACCAGGGCCAGCACGAGGCCGCTGCCGCCCTCGGCCTGCCCCGGCGCTACCAGTTCACCCGGATCGTCCTCCCGCAGGCGCTGCGCTCCATCGTGCCGAACTACGTCAACCAGCTCATCGGCCTGGTCAAGAGCACGTCCCTGGTCTTCTACGTCTCCCTGCTCGACCTCTTCGGCACCGTGCAGAGCATGGGCAGCACCTACCCCGGCGACATCGTGCCGCTGCTGCTCGTCGCCACCGTCTGGTACCTGATCCTGACCAGCGCGGTCTCCGTCGTGCAGTACTACGTCGAACGGTACTTCGCGCGCGGCGCCACCCGCGCCCTGCCCCCGACCCCGCTGCGCAGAGCCCGCACCGCCCTCGCCGGACTCCGCGCCAAGCTGCGTGAGGAGAGCGCCGTATGACCACCGCCGCCCAGGAGACCGCCCCCGCCGCGCTGGAGATCCACGGCGTGCACAAGTGGTACGGGGCCCAACGCGTGCTCGACGGCATCGACTTGACCGTACGGCCCGGCGAGGTGACCGTCATCCTCGGCCCCTCCGGCTCGGGCAAGTCCACGCTGCTGCGCGTCGTCAACCATCTGGAGAAGCCCGAGATCGGCCATGTCAGCGTCGGCGGCGAGCTGATCGGCGTACGGCGCGGAAGCCGGGGTCGGCTCAAGGAGCTGAGCGAGCGGGCGATCCTCGCGCAGCGCGGCCGGATCGGGTTCGTCTTCCAGAACTTCAACCTGTTCCCGCATCTGACCGCTCTCGACAACGTCGCCGCCGCGCCCGTCGCCACCGGGCGCCTCGGCAAGCCCGAGGCGAGGGAACTCGCCCGTGAACTCCTCGGCCGGGTCGGGCTCGCGGACCGCACCGGTGCCTACCCGCGCCAGCTGTCCGGCGGGCAGCAGCAGCGGGTGGCCATCGCGCGCGCCCTCGCGCTGCGCCCCGGCATCATCCTCTTCGACGAGCCCACCTCCGCGCTCGACCCCGAACTCGTCGGCGAAGTCCTCGCCGTCATCAAGGACTTGGCCTCCAGCGGCACCACGCTCGTCATCGTCACCCACGAGATCGGCTTCGCCCGCGAGGTCGCGGACCGGATCGTCTTCATCGACGACGGCCGGATCGTCGAACAGGGGCCGCCCGCTGAGGTGTTGGACAAGCCACGGCACGAACGCACCCGCGACTTCCTGAGCAAGGTGCTCTGAACCCTCCCCTTTCGCGGACGGTCCGGTCTCCCGTCCCTGCTCCTTACTGATGCCCTCCCACCCGAACGACAAGGACAGCCATGCCCCGTCACCCTCTCTCCCGCCGCCGTGCGGTGCGCGGTACCGTCGCGGCGACCACCGCCGCCCTCCTCGCCACCCTGCTCGCCGCCTGCGGCGGGGAGAGCGACGCCGCGACCACGACCGACGCCCGGGGCGCGGTCACCGTGGGGAAGGTGTCCAACGGCGCCGCCACCGAGACCCGGCTCGAGGTCGCCGAAGTGAAGTCGATCCGCGCCGAACTCCCCGCCGTCGTACGGGAGAACGGCACGCTGAAGGTCGCGGTCGGCGCACTGCCCGACGGCTTCCCGCCGCTCGCCTTCGTCGGCTCCGACCAGAAGACCCTCACCGGCGCCGAACCCGACCTCGCCCGGCTGGTCGCCGCCGTGCTGGGACTGCGGCCCGAGATCCGCAACTACACCTGGGAGAACATGTTCGTCGGCATCGACAGCGGCAAGGCCGACGTGGGCTTCGCCAACATCACCGACACCGAGGAACGCAAGCGGAAGTACGACTTCGCCTCCTACCGCAAGGACAACGTCGGCTTCGAGGTGCTGAAGAAGAGCACCTGGGACTTCGGCGGTGACTACCGCAACCTGGCCGGGAAGACGGTCGCCGTGGACAACGGCACCAACCAGGAGAAGATCCTCCTCGAATGGCGGGACAAACTGAAGAAGGAGGGCAAGACCCTCACCGTCAAGAACTTCGCCAGCAAGAACGCCACCTACCTCGCGCTGACCGGCGGCCGGATCGACGCCTACTTCGCGGCCAACCCCGGGATCGCCTACCACGTGAAGCGGTCCGCCGGGTCGCCCTCCCCGACCCGCAGCGCGGGCACGTTCTCCGGTGCGGGCGCCCGGCTCCAGGGCCTGATCGCGGCCACCACGAAGAAGGACAGCGGGCTCGTGAAGCCGCTCGCGGACGCCCTGAACCATCTGATCGACTCGGGGCAGTACGCCAAGTGGCTCGCCGCCTACAACCTGACCGACGAGTCCGTCACCAAGGCGGAGATCAACCCGCCCGGGCTGCCGCTCGACAACTCCTGACCCGCCGCCGACCTGCTGCGGAAGAGCGAACGGGTGACGTCCGGCGTGTCGGGAACACCTTCCGGCACCCGGGCGTTGGCCCTGATGACGAGACGCGAAGAGCCACAGCCGGAGGGGGTGGGGGACATGCAGCGGGGACTCGACCGCGTGCCGTGCCCGCGCCTGCTGCGGACCGCCCGCTCCGTCCTGCTGCACTCCCGGCCGCACATAGACCTGCAGAGGGTGGCCGGCGCGCTCTGTCGCGCCTGACGCGTATCTCCGACCTCCGCTCCACCGCGCACGCGCGCCCCGGGCCGGTGTGTCCGCGCTCGCCCGCACCGCCCCCGCATTTCTCCTCTCGCCCACGCAAGGACCCTCAAGGAAGGCGTTCCTCGTGCCCTCTGCTTCCGCGCCCCCCGCTTCCCCACTCCATCTCGCCGTCGCCCTCGACGGCACCGGCTGGCACCCCGCCTCCTGGCGCGACCCGGCCGCCCGCCCCGCCGAGCTGTTCACCGCTGCGTACTGGGCCGACCAGGTCGCCGAGGCCGAGGCCGGACTGCTCGACTTCGTCACCATCGAGGACGGCCTCACCCCGCAGTCCGCGCACCCCCTCCGCCCCGACGACCGCACCGACCAGGTGCGCGGCAGGCTCGACGCCGTCCTCATCGCCGCGCGCGTCGCCCCGGTCACCCGCCACATAGGTCTCGTCCCGACGGTGGTGGTCACCCACACGGAGCCGTTCCATATCTCCAAGGCCATCGCCACCCTCGACTACGTCAGCACCGGCCGCGCGGGCGTCCGGGTGCGGATCAGCGCCCGCCAGGACGAAGCCGCTCACTTCGGCCGCCGGGTCTTCGACCCCCTCGACGCCTACGACACCCCCGCCGCCCAGGAAGCGGTGACTCCCCTGTTCGACGAGGCCGCCGACTACGTGGAGGTGATCCGCAGGCTCTGGGACAGCTGGGAGGACGACGCCGAGATCCGGGACGCGGCCACAGGGCGCTTCATCGACCGCGAGAAGCTGCACTACATCGACTTCGAGGGCCGCCACTTCAGCGTCAAGGGACCATCCATCACCCCGCGCCCGCCCCAGGGCCAGCCCCTGGTCACGGCCCTGGCCCACCAGACCGTGCCCTACCGGCTGGTCGCCCGCCAGGCCGACATCGGCTATGTCACCCCGTACGACGCGGCCGACGCCCGCGCCATAGTCGCCGAGGTCCGCGCCGAGCAGGACGCGGCGGGCCGGGCCGAGGAGCCCCTGCACGTCTTCGGCGACCTCGTCGTCTTCCTGGATGACACGACGGCCGGGGCGCAGGAGCGGCGCGCGCGGCTGGACGAGCTGGCGGGCGAGCCGTACACCAGCGACGCCCGCGTCTTCACCGGGACGGCCGCCCAACTGGCCGACCTGCTGGAGGAACTGGCCGGGAGCGGGCTCACCGGGTTCCGGCTGCGCCCCGCCGTCACCGGGCACGATCTGCCCCGGGTCAGCCGCGATCTGGTGCCCGAGCTGCAACGCCGGGGTCGCTTCCGCACGGCCTACGAGGCGCGCACCCTGCGCGGTCTCCTCGGTCTTGACCGCCCCGCCAACCGTTACGCCGCCTGAGCCACCGGAGAGGAGACCCGACGCCATGAGCAAGCCCAAGAAGCAGGTGCACCTGGCCGCGCACTTCCCCGGGGTCAACAACACCACCGTGTGGAGCGACCCGGAGGCCGGCAGCCACATCGAGTTCAGTTCCTTCGCACACTTCGCCCGCACCGCCGAACGCGCCAAGTTCGACTTCCTGTTCCTCGCGGAGGGGCTGCGGCTGCGCGAACAGGGCGGCGAGATATACGACCTGGACGTGGTGGGGCGCCCCGACACCTTCACCGTCCTCGCCGCGCTCGCGGCCGTCACCGACAGGCTCGGCCTGACCGGCACCATCAACTCCACCTTCAACGAGCCGTACGAGGTGGCCCGCCAGTTCGCCTCCCTCGATCACCTCTCCGGGGGCCGCGCCGCCTGGAACGTGGTCACCTCCTGGGACGCGTTCACCGGGGAGAACTTCCGCCGGGGCGGCTTCCTGCCGCAGGAGGAGCGCTACTCGCGCGCCAAGGAGTTCCTGGCCACCGCGAACGAACTCTTCGACTCCTGGCACGGCGACGAGATCCTGGCCGACCAGGCCACCGGCGCCTTCCTCCGGGACGCCAAGGCCGGTGCCTTCACCCATCAGGGGCAGCACTTCGACATCCACGGCCGCTTCAACGTCCCCCGCTCCCCGCAGGGCCGCCCGGTGATCTTCCAGGCGGGCGACTCCGAGGAGGGCCGGGAGTTCGCCGCCTCCGACGCGGACGCCATCTTCAGCCGGTACGCCACCCTGGAGGAGGGCCGCCGCTTCTACACCGACGTCAAGGGCCGCCTCGCCAAGTACGGCCGCACACCGGACCAGTTGCTCATCCTGCCCGCGGCGACCTTCGTCCTCGGCGACACCGACGAGGAGGCCGCCGAGCTGGCCCGCGAGGTGCGCAGGCAGCAGGTCAGCGGGGCCACGGCCCTCAAGCACCTGGAGTTCGTCTGGAACCGTGACCTGTCGGGCTACGACCCGGAGGGCCCGCTGCCCGAGGTGGACCCGCTGGTGAGCGAGGAGCACATATCCCGGGGGCGGGCCCAGGTGCGGATGTACCGCGACCCGGTGGCCATCGCCCGCGAGTGGCGCGAGCTGGCCGAGACCAACGGCTGGTCCATCCGCGACCTGGTGATCAACACCGGCAACCGGCAGACCTTCGTGGGCTCCCCGGCCACCGTGGCCCGCACCATCGACGAGTTCGTGCAGGCCGACGCCTCCGACGGCTTCATCCTCGTCCCGCACATCACCCCGGGCGGGCTCGACCCGTTCGCGGACCGGGTGGTCCCGCTGCTCCAGGAGCGGGGGGTGTTCCGCACCGAGTACGAGGGCACGACCCTGCGCGAGCACCTGGGACTTGCCCACCCCGACGCGGGAGCGGGGGCGGAGCGGGCCGCGTCCTGAGCGGGAGTGCCGTCCGGCGGTCCGCGGGGCAGGTGGTGCCGCCCTGTCAGGTCCCGGCCGTCGGGCGGTGCCGACCATCTCGCTGCGAGCTTGGGGCGGTGCGGGCCACCGCGCCCCGCAGGTCCGTCGGCGCGGCGGCCGGTTGGTGACATCGAAGGCCGGAGCGCAGCCCACCCCGATCCGGTCCTCAAGCTCCGCCGCTCACCGTGTCCACCAGTTCCGCCAAGGCGTCGGCCAGCTGCTCCAGGCCCGGTCCCGCCGGGCCGCCCGGCTCGGTCATATAGGTGTCCCGGCGGATCTCGACCATCAGGGCGCTCACCCGCCGGTCCACGCCGTAGTGGGCGAGCGGTACGTACGTCCCGCTGAACGGGCTGTCCAGGCCGACGTCGCCACAGCGCGCGAACGCGGCCCGGGCCGCGCCGGTCAGCTCCGGCGGGGTGTGGAAGGGGTCGGTGCCGAGGCAGACGGCGGGGCGCGGGCCGTCCTGGTGCAGCTCGTAGGGGAGCGGCTTCGTCGGATAGGAGTGCACGTCGATGACGACGGCCCGGCCGGTCGCGGCGAGGCGCCCGGCCGCCGCGCGGGTCATCGCCTCCGCGTAGGGGCGGAAGTACCGCTCGACCAGCGGCCCTGCATCGGCGGGCTCGGGGCGCAGCGGCTCCCGGCGCGTGGTCCGGGTGTACACCGCGCCCATGCCGACGGCCAGCATCTCCTCCCGCTCGTCCGGGAACCGCTCCGGGTCCACGACCAGCCGGGAGAGCCGGTTGACGAACCGCCAGGGCCGCACGGACGCCAGCTCGGCGGCCCGTTCCGCGAGCATGTCGGTGTGGGCGTCGGTGAGGTGGTCCAGCTCCCGCGCCAGCGCCGTGTCGTCGAGGACGAGGCCCGCGCGTACCTCGTCCGGCAGCGCCCGTGCCGCGTGCGGGACGTGCAGCAGCACGGGCGAGGCGGCGCCCCCGGGCAGCAGGTCGAACGAGCGTGGGGTCACGGATCACTCCCGGGGCGGCGCGGACGGTGCGAGCAACTCGCGCACCATTGTGCCGACTTGCTCCGTCTCGAGCAGGAAGCCGTCGTGCCCGTACGCCGACTCCACCACCCGGGGCCGGTCCGCCGAGGGGATCAGCGCGGCCAGCCGCTCCTGCTGGGCCAGGGGATAGAGCCGGTCGGAGTCCACCCCGGCGACCAGGGTGGGCGCGGTCACCCGGGCGAGCGCGGCCCGCGTACCGCCCCGCCCCCGGCCCACGTCATGGGCGTTCATCGCCTCGGTCAGCACCACGTAACTGGCCGCGTCGAAGCGGCGGTTCAGTTTGTCGGCGTGATGGTCGAGATAGGACGCCACCCGGTAACGGCCACCGTGCCAGGGGTCCTCCGAACCCTGCGGGAGCCGTCCGAAGCGGGCCCGGAGTTCCGGTTCGGCGCGGTAGGTGACATGGGCGACGCGGCGGGCCAGGCCGAGTCCGGCGAGCGGTCCGTGCCCGGTGTCGTGATAGTCGCCGCCCTGCCAGTGCGGGTCGTCGCGGATGGCCCGGAGCTGGATGTGCGCCCAGGCCAATTGCTCCGCGCTCGCCTCCGCCGAGGTGGCGAGCAGCAGCAGGGCGCCCGTGCGCTCCGGGTACGACACCGCCCACTCCACGGCCCGCATCCCGCCCATCGAGCCGCCGACGACGAGCGCCCACCGGTCGATCCCGAGCGCGTCCGCGAGGCCGGACTCCGCCGCCACCTGGTCCCGCTGGGTCAGGAACGGGAAGGAACCGCCCCAGGCCCGCCCGGCGCCGGGACCGCCGGGATGTACGGAGGCCGGTCCCGTGCTGCCCTGGCAGCCGCCGAGCACGTTCGGCGCGACGACGAACCAGCGGTCGGTGTCCAGCGCGCGCGCGGGCCCGACCAGCGCGTCCCACCAGCCGGGGGAGGGATGCCCGGGCTCCACCGGACCGGCCACATGGCTGTCCCCGGTCAGCGCGTGCAGCACCAGTACCGCGTTGGAGCGGTCCGGGGCGAGCCGTCCCCAGGTCTCGAACGCCAGCCGGACACCGGGCAGTTCACCGCCCGCCTCCAACGAAAGCGGCGCCTCGGCCGCGTACCAGCGCCGCCGCCCCACGGGGTCGCCCTCCCGCCAGGCGCCGGTGGCGGCGGGCGGGAGGGCGTGGTCCGGTGTCGCCGGGACCGTGCTCAGGAGGCGCCCTTGGCCGCGCGGAACCCGGCCTCCAGGTCCGCCTTGAGGTCGGCCACGCTCTCCAGGCCCACCGAGAGGCGCACCAGACCCGGCGCGGTGCCCGTCGCCGTCAGCTGCTCCTCGTCGAGCTGGCTGTGGGTGGTGGACGCGGGGTGGATGATCAGGCTGCGCACGTCACCGATGTTGGCGAGATGGCTGAACAGCTCCACCGCGTCCACGAACCGCTTGCCCGCCTCCACGCCGTCCCGCAGCTCGAAGGAGACGACGGCACCGGCGCCGCGCGGCAGATACGTCTGCCCGGCCTCGTACCACGGGCTGGACTCGAGGCCCGGGTAGTGGACGGCGGCCACCTCGTCGCGGCCCTCCAGCCACTCGGCCAGCGCGAGCGCGTTCGCCGAGTGCCGCTCCAGGCGCAGGCTCAGCGTCTCCACGCCCTGGAGCAGCAGGAACGCCGAGTGCGGGGAGAGCGCCGGGCCGAGGTCGCGCAGCAGCTGCACACGCAGCTTGACCGCGAAGGCGCCGGGTCCGAGCGCGGGCCAGTAGCGCAGCCCGTGGTAGCTCGGGTCGGGCTCGGTGAAGTCAGGGAACCGCTCCGGGTGCGCGCCGAAGTCGAAGGTTCCGCCGTCCACCACCACGCCCGCGATGGTCGTGCCGTGTCCGCCGAGGAACTTGGTCGCGGAGTGCACCACGATGTCCGCGCCGTGCTCGATGGGCCGCAGCAGATAGGGAGTCGGCACCGTGTTGTCCACGATCAGCGGTACGCCCGCGTCGTGCGCCACGTCCGCGACGCCGCGTACGTCGAGCACGTTGCCGCGCGGATTGCCCAGCGTCTCCGCGAACAGCGCCTTCGTGTCCGGGCGGATCGCCGCGCGCCAGGCGTCCAGGTCGTCGGGGTCGTCCACGAACGACACCTCGATGCCGAGCCTCGGCAGGGTGTGCCGGAAGAGGTTGTAGGTGCCGCCGTACAGCGAGGTGCTGGAGACGATGTGGTCGCCCGCGCCCGCCAGGGTGAGGATCGCCAGCGTCTCGGCGGCCTGCCCGGACGCGAGCGCGACGGCCGCGACCCCGCTCTCCAGAGCGGCGACGCGCTGCTCGAAGACGTCCTGGGTGGGGTTGTGGATGCGGGTGTAGATGTTGCCGGGCTCCGCGAGCGAGAACAGGTCGGCCGCGTGCCGGGTGTCCTCGAAGACGAAGGACGTCGTCTGGTAGATCGGCGTGGCCCGCGCCCCGGTGGTCGGGTCGGGCGTCGCCCCCGCGTGGATCTGCCGGGTCTCGAACGACCAGGCCGAGGTGTCGGGTCCTGCGGGCGTCTCGTCGGGGGTGTGGCCTGCGGTGACCGAGTCGATGGGCCGGCTGCTCATGGTGCTCCTCGTACGGGTCGGGCGCGGACTCGCGACGAGACAAGCACGGGCGGCGGGCACCGGACAGTCCGGCGCGCACCCCGACACGAGGACGTCATGCTCGGCACACCGCCGCAACACGGGGCAATGCCCCCGACGTACTGCCGACGGGTACGACCGTGCCCCGGCCGGAGAGCCCGGCCGGGGCACGGTGAGCTACGCCTGGATCAGCTCAGGGACGCGAGGACCGCGTTCCAGGTGGCCGACGGGCGCATGACCGCGTCCGCCTTGGCCGCGTCCGGCTTGTAGTAGCCGCCGATGTCGGCCGGGGAGCCCTGCACGGCGAGCAGCTCCTCGACGATCTTCTGCTCGTCGGCCGCGAGGGCCTCGGCGAGCGGGGCGAACGCCTTGGCCAGGTCGGCGTCGTCGGTCTGCTTGGCCAGCTCCTGCGCCCAGTACAGGGACAGGTAGAAGTGGCTGCCGCGGTTGTCGATGCCGCCGACGCGACGGGTCGGGGACTTGTCCTCGTCGAGGAAGGTCGCCGTGGCGCGGTCCAGGGTGTCGGCGAGGACCTTGGCGCGGGCGTTGCCGGTGGCCTCGGCGTACTGCTCGAAGGCGGGGACCAGGGCGAAGAACTCGCCGAGGGAGTCCCAGCGCAGGTAGTTCTCCTTGACGAGCTGCTGGACGTGCTTGGGGGCGGAGCCGCCCGCGCCCGTCTCGAACAGGCCGCCGCCCGCCATCAGCGGGACGACCGACAGCATCTTGGCGCTGGTGCCCAGCTCCAGGATCGGGAAGAGGTCGGTCAGGTAGTCGCGCAGCACGTTGCCGGTCACCGAGATGGTGTTCTCGCCGCGGCGGATGCGCTCCACCGACAGCTTGGCGGCCTCGACGGGCGAGAGGACACGGATGTCCAGGCCCTCGGTGTCGTGCTCCGCCAGGTACGCGTGGACCTTGGCGATCAGCTGCGCGTCGTGGGCGCGCTCCTCGTCCAGCCAGAACACGGCCGGGTCGCCGGTGGCGCGGGCGCGGGTGACGGCCAGCTTGACCCAGTCGCGGATCGGGGCGTCCTTGGTCTGGCAGGCGCGGAAGATGTCGCCCGCGGCGACCGGCTGCTCGATCAGGACGTCGCCGTTCGCGTCGACCACGCGGACGGTGCCCGCGGCCGGGACCTCGAAGGTCTTGTCGTGGGAGCCGTACTCCTCGGCCTTCTGCGCCATCAGGCCGACGTTCGGGACCGAGCCCATGGTGGACGGGTCGTAGGCGCCGTTGGCGCGGCAGTCCTCGATGACGGCCTGGTAGACACCGGCGTAGGAGGAGTCCGGGATCACCGCGAGGGTGTCGTGCTCCTGGCCGTCCGCGCCCCACATGTGGCCGGAGGTGCGGATCATCGCGGGCATGGAGGCGTCCACGATGACGTCCGAGGGGACGTGCAGGTTGGTGATGCCCTTGTCCGAGTCGACCATGGCGAGGGCCGGGCCCTCGGCCAGCTCGGCGTCGAAGGACGCCTTGATCTCGGCGCCCTCGGGCAGGGCCTCCAGGCCCTTGAGGATGCCGCCGAGGCCGTCGTTCGCGGAGAGACCGGCCGCCTTGAGTGTCTCGCCGTACTTCGCGAACGTCTTCGGGAAGAACGTGCGCACCACGTGACCGAAGATGATCGGGTCGGAGACCTTCATCATCGTGGCCTTCAGGTGCACGGAGAAGAGAACGCCCTCCTCCTTGGCGCGGGCGACCTGCGCGGCCAGGAAGCGCTCCAGCTCGGCCACGTGCAGGACGGAGGCGTCGACGACCTCGTCCTTGCGGACCGGTACCGACTCGCGCAGCACGGTGGTGGTGCCGTCCTCGGCGACCAGCTCGATACGGAGCGCGCCGTCCTCGGCGATCACCACGGACTTCTCGGTGGAGCGGAAGTCGTCCTCACCCATGGTGGCCACGTTGGTCTTGGACTCGGGGGTCCAGGCGCCCATGCGGTGCGGGTGGGTCTTGGCGTAGTTCTTCACCGAGGCGGGGGCGCGGCGGTCGGAGTTGCCCTCACGCAGGACCGGGTTCACGGCGGAACCCTTGATCTTGTCGTAGCGGGCGCGGATCTCGCGCTCCTCGTCGGTCTTCGGGTCCTCGGGGTAGGCCGGGAGGGCGTAGCCCTTGGCCTGCAGCTCGGCGACGGCGGCCTTGAGCTGCGGGATGGACGCCGAGATGTTCGGCAGCTTGACGATGTTGGCCGAGGGGGTCTTGGCCAGCGCGCCCAGCTCGGCGAGCGCGTCCGGGATGCGCTGGTCCTCGGTCAGGTACTCCGGGAAGACGGCGATGATGCGCCCGGCCAGCGAGATGTCGCGGGTGTCCACGGGCACACCGGCCTGGGCGGCGTACGCCTGGATCACCGGCAGGAACGAATGGGTCGCCAGGGCCGGCGCTTCGTCCGTGTAGGTGTAGATGATGGTCGAGTCAGTCACCGGGTGCTCCGCTCCACGTCTGCAACATTGCTCGACATCAAGATATCTCGTGACCGCTCTCGCTTCGACAGGGGTCCGCCGCCGATCGCTCAGCGGCCGGTCCCGGTCATCTCCCGCTCGATCCAGCGGCAGATCACGTCCACGACGTACACGTGCTCGGCGCGGGTGAGGTCACGGTCCTTGGGGATCCCGTGGCACCGCAGCAGACAGCTCCGGCAGCACGTCCCGGTCGCGTGCTGCGCCACGAAGACGGGGTGCCCCCGGTACGGCGTCTGCTTGCCGTCCTTGTACGGCCGCGCGGGCGCCAGCCGCTTCGCGATCAGGTCGTACGCGTGCCAGCGGATCGTCGCGGGGCCCTTCAGCTCGGCGGTGACCCGGTCCCGGCCACGGAGATGGAACTTGGCGCGGAACGGCTGCCGGGTGATCGAGTCGAGCCGGGCGTCGAGGGCGGCGGGGGTGGGCGGGGTGAAGGGTTCGGGGGCGGGGATGGGGTCGGGCTCGGGCTCGGGTTCGGGTTCGCGCGGAGAAGTCATACTATTTCGAGCTTAGCCCGGTGGCGTGAGCCGTGGACCGGGCGTGCCACGATGAGCCGGTGACCGATGAACGCCGGAACCTGCTCGTGGACAAGACACCCCTGCCCGACGGCATCGAGGAGCGGCTGCGGGCCCAGCTCACCTTCCTGGTGGAGGTGGACCAGCTCAAGACCGTGCTGCGCCAGTCGCCCCTCGCGGCGGCGGACCGCCGGGAGAACGACGCCGAGCACTCGTGGCACCTGGCGATGATGGTGGCGGTCCTCGCCGAGCACGCGGACGAGCCGATCGACGTCGGCCACACCATCGAGCTGGTGCTGCTGCACGACCTGGTGGAGATCTACGCCGGCGACACCCCGCTGTACGACAGCGCGGGCGGCGCCGGTCAGCAGGAGCGGGAGGCGGTCGCGGCCGACGCGCTGTTCCGGCTGCTCCCGGACGACCAGGCCCGGCGGATGCGGGCCCTGTGGGACGAGTTCGAGGAGCGGGCCACGCCCGAGGCCCGGTTCGCCAAGGCCATGGACCGGCTCCAGCCGCTGCTGCTCAACTGGATGGCCCGCGGTGGCACCTGGCGTACCCCCGGCGTCACCGCCGACGACGTCCGGGCCCGCAAGGCGGTGATCGGCGACGCCTCCGCCTCGCTGTGGACGGCGGGCCGCCACCTCATCGACGAGGGCGAGAGGCGGGGCTGGTCGCGGAGCACGGCGGCCGAGGACTGAGCGGGGCGCGCGGCCGAGGGCTGAGCGGGACGCGGCGGCCGAGGGCTGAGGCGTCCGAGGGCTGAGCGGAGTGGTGGCGACGCCCTGCCCACGGGGCGCCGCCACCCGGCTCACTGGTCGGCCAGTGCCGGACCCGCCGGTACGTCGCCGGCACTCCGCTGATGCGGAATCAACGGCGCCCCCTGCTGCAGCGTCACCGTGCGGGCCGGGACCGGGATCGTGATGCCCTCCTCGCGGTAGCGGCGGTGGAGGCGCTTGATGAACTCGTGCTTGATGCGGAACTGGTCGCTGAATTCGCCGACGCCGAGGATGACGGTGAAGTCGATGCGGGACTCGCCGAAGGTGTGGAAGCGGATGGCGGCCTCGTGCTCGGGGA
The DNA here is from genome assembly GCF_000373625.1 of Streptomyces sp. LaPpAH-108. Taxonomy (GTDB): domain Bacteria; phylum Actinomycetota; class Actinomycetes; order Streptomycetales; family Streptomycetaceae; genus Streptomyces. The sequence goes on along the minus strand of NZ_KB891999.1, from coordinate 105,763 downwards.
GGGCGCCGGTGATCTCGGTCATGACCTCGCCCACGACGTCGGCGGTCACGCGCTCGACGTGTTCGAGGTCCGAGTCGTAGCCCACGCCCGCCTGGACCAGCATCGTGAGCTGCTGCTCGGGGCGGGTGAAGTTGGTCATGTTGGTCTTGGCCAGCTGGCCGTTGGGGATGACCACGAGGTTGTTGGAGAGCTGGCGGACGGTCGTCTGACGCCAGTTGATGTCGACGACGTAGCCCTCCTCGCCGCTGCTCAGCCGGATGTAGTCGCCCGGCTGGACGGTCTTGGAGGCGAGGATGTGGATGCCCGCGAAGAGGTTGGCCAGCGTGTCCTGGAGGGCCAGCGCGACGGCCAGACCGCCGACGCCCAGGGCGGTGATGAGGGGCGCGACGGAGATGCCGAGCGTCTGGAGCACCACCAGGAAGCCGATGGCGAGGACCAGCACCCGGGTGATGTTGACGAAGATGGTGGCCGAGCCCGCCACCCCCGAGCGGGACTGGGTGACGGCGTGCACGAGGTTCGCGATCACCCGGGCCGCGGACAGCGTCACCACGAAGATGATCCAGACCTCGAGGATCTGGTACACGCTGTGCTTCGTGGTCCGGGTCAGCGGCAGCATCGCCGCGGCCGTCGCCGCCCCGCCCGCTATCGCCGCCCACGGCACCACCGTGCGCAGCGCGTCCACGATGACGTCGTCGCCGCTCCACTTGGTCCGCTTGGCGTGCTTGGCCAGCCAGCGCAGCACGGTGCGGGACAGGAAGGCCAGCACCACACCGGCCGCCAGGGCGATCCCGGCGAGCACGAGGTCGTCCAGCGTCGCCTCACGGGTCAGCACGTGGTTCACCGGCCGCCTCCCAGGGCCGACACGGCCGCGTGGAGCTTGAAGTGAAGTCTCGTCACGTTGTCACCTGCTCGAAGTCCGGGATGTGCCGTGGCGCGCCGCACGCCGTGCACCGGCGGGCGCGTTCGCTCGTCATCCTGCCGTATCCCGGAGGGCGTTCCGCACCCGGACGGCGGAGCATGATCGCTTACTGCGGGTAACTGGCCCCCGCTCACAGCCCGGTGAAAGAACCGTGCCGCCCGGCCCCGTCCGCGAACCGCCGCGCACCCCGCAACGCCTCGCCCAACACGTCCCGCCCGCCCAGCAGTTCGTCCCGCATCGCCGCCTCCTCCGGCCGCCCCTCCTGGTCGAGCACCGACGCCCGGTCGGCACGCAGACAGTCCTGCGGGAACCGGGCGATGGCGGCGGCCAACTCCTCGGCCGCCGCCCGGGATCGCCCCCTCGGTACGACGCGGTCCGCGAGCCCGATCGCGTGCGCCTCGGCGGCCTCCACCGGCCGCCCGGTCAGGATCATGTCCAGCGCCCGCCCGGTGCCGACCAGCCGGGGCAGCCGTACCGTGCCCCCATCGATCAGCGGGACGCCCCAGCGGCGGCAGAACACCCCGAACACCGCGTCCTCCTCGGCGACCCGCAGATCACACCACAGCGCCAGCTCGAGACCGCCCGCCACGGCATGCCCGGCGACGGCCGCGATGACCGGCTTGGACAGCCGCAACCGCGTCGGCCCCATCGGCCCGTCCCCACCCTCCTCGACCCGGTTCCCGCGCGGCGTACCGATCGCCTTGAGATCCGCCCCCGCGCAGAACGTCCCGCCCTCACCCCACAGCACCGCCACCCGCGCACCGTCGTCCGCCTCGAACGCCCGGAAGGCATCGGCCAGTTCGACGGCCGTCGGCCCGTCCACCGCGTTCCGCGCCTCCGGCCGGGACAGGACGACGGTGGTGACAAACCCCTTGCGCTCCACACGGACCGACACGGCTGCTCTTCTCCTCGCTCGGTGATCACGGTCTTCTCGGGTTGTGCGGTCCCATACTCCGCTCGCGCGGCCCGGAGCGGGAGAACCGGTCGAGTCGGGTCACCCGCGGCGCGGGTCGATCGGTGTGAGCACGCCGAGGCGGTCCTCGATCTCCTGGGCGGCGGCCAGGCACAGGTCTTCCCGGAAGGCGCGCCCGATGATCTGCACGCCGGACGGCAGTCCGTCGTGGACTCCGGTCGGTACGGCTACCGCGGGCACGCCCACGAAGCTGGTCACCGTGCACAGGCGCATGCCCGAGGCGACCCGTTCCCGTCCCGCTTCGTCACGTGACTCCAGGCCCGGCTCGACGGGCGGCTCGGTGAACACCGGCCCGAGCAGGAGCGGGTATGCGTGGAGGAACTCCGCCCAGGAACGGCGGATGGTGAGCCAGGTCCCCATCAGCTTCGTGAGTTCCGCGGCGGTCGCGGGCGGGGTCTTCTCCATGGCCCACCGGATGTAGCGGTCCTGGCCTTCGCCGAGCAGCTTGCGCACCACCGGCCAGGTCGGCGCGAACTCGGTCACGGTGATCCGGCCGTACGCCTCGAGTGCCTCGTCCAGTCGCGGAACGTCGGCCAACTCCCGTACGTCGTACCCCGCGTCGCGCAACGCGTCCGCCGCCGCCGTGACGGCCCCGCGGACCGCCGGGTGGACGCCGTGGCCTCCGGGGTCGGCGACGACCGCGACCTTGAGCGGCCCCGGCAGCGGCTCGCCGTAGAGGGGCACGGGAACGGCCCGTGGATCGCGGGGGTCGGTCCCGGCCAGTGTCTCGTACGCCAGTCGCAGGTCGGCGACCGTACGGGCCAGGGGCCCGTCGGTGACCAGCAGTTGTGAGGCCGGGCCCGGGTCGTCCGGGCCGAGGACGCGGTGGTCGGCGGGGAACCGTCCGGTGGTCGGCTTCAGCCCCGTCACCCCGCAGAACGAGGCCGGGATCCGTACCGATCCGCCGGAGTCGTTGCCGAGTCCGAGCGCGGCCATGCCGGTGGCGACGGCCACTCCGTCACCGCCGCTGCTGCCGCCCGGGGTCCGGCTCCGGTCCCACGGGTTGACGGTGTCGCCGAACAGTTCGCTGCGGGTGTGCATCCCGGCCAGGACCAGGGTGGGCATGTTGCTGTGGCCGATCGGTACGGCTCCGGCCGCGCGGAGCCGGGCCACCGGGGGCGCGTCGGCCGGAGCCACCATGTCGCGGAAGCGTGCCGTTCCGAGCGTGGTCGGCACGCCTTCGACAGCGGTGGTCTCCTTCACCGTGAACGGCACCCCGGCCAGTGGCCCGAGTTCTTCGCCCGCCGCTCGCCGCCGGTCCGTCCGCGCCGCTGCCTCACGGGCTCGCTCGGCCATCAGCTGCGTGACCGCGTTGACCCGTGGGTTGACCTCGGCGATGCGGGCCAGGTGACTGTCGACCAGTTCGAGGGCCGAGATCTCTCCGCTTCGGACCGCCTCCGCCTGGGCGGCGGCCGTCATGCCCCACAGGGCGTCCTGCCTGATCATCGTGCTTTCCTCCGCATGCCGAAGTACCCGGGTCCGCACCATAGCCCGGAACCGATACGATCGTATTGGAATAAGGAGGCCGACCGCGCATGCCCAAACAGGTGGACTACGAGAGCCGACGCCGCCGGATCGCCGAGGCCGTCTGCCTCCTCGCCGACGAACACGGGCCGGAGGGGGTGAGCATGCGTGATGTTGCCGCCCGCGCGCAGGTCTCCGTGGGCGCCGTCCAGCGCTGCTTCCGCAGCAAGGGGGAGATGCTGCTTTTCGCCGTCGACCACGTCGGCGAGCGCATCACCGAGCGGGTGAGGAACCGCCTGGCCGCAAGCCCGGACCGATCGGCCGCCGCCGTCCTGGGCCACGCGACCGACGAGATCGCCCTGCTCCGCGAGGAACACCGCGCGGAAGCACGGATCTGGCTCGCGTTCGTCGCCCAGGCCGCTGTCAGCGAGTCACTCGCCGGTCCGCTGAGAATCAGCTACACGGCCCTCCAGACCCTCCTCGTCCGCCTCATCGCAGAGGCCACCGAGACCGACTCGGCCGACGAAGGCGCCACGCCGCCCGACCCGCAGCGCGAGGCTCGCGCTCTGCTCGCCCTGGCGGACGGCCTCACCACCCATGTGCTCATCGGCCACTTGACCGGGCGGGAAGCCGAGGAAGTCCTGCGCACACATCTGGCCGGCCTCTGGGAGCGCCTCGGCATCCGCCCTCGAAAGGACCACCAGGACCCCTCGCCACGTCCTTGAGGGGACCGCGCTTCGCTCAGATCACCCGCAGCCGCACCAACGCCCCCAGCGTCAGCGCGCCCGGCACCAGGGGGAGCCACACCGTGATCATCCGGTACGCCAGGACCACCGCCGTCGCCACGGCCGCCGGGCCGCCTGCCGCGACCAGGGCGACCACCAGGGCGGCCTCCACCGAGCCGATGCCGCCCGGGGTGGGGACGAGGGCGACCGCCGTGGTCGCGGCGAGGTAGGCCAGCGCCGCGTGGGGGGCCGGGACCGGAAGTTCCAGCGCGCGGCCGACCGCGACGAGTCCGGCCGCCTGGAGGGCCGGGAAGGCCAGGGCGCCGCCCCACAGGGCCAGGGCGCGGGCCGGGCGCCGGTGCACCGAGCGGGCCTCGCCCAGGGCTTCCCGGAGGAAACGGGCGACGGTCGCGCGCAGCCGCCGTACCAGGAACAGGAGGGCGCCCGCCGTCGTCACCAGGGCCGCGCCGCCCAGCAGCAGCGGGAGCGCCGAGCCGTCGGGCAGGACGGGGTGCAGGCGCAGTGCGTCCGGGAAGGCGATCAGGAGCGCGGCCAGGAGGCCGAGGCGGCCCACGCACTCGGCCAGCAGGTACAGGGCGAGCGCGGCCGAGGAGCGGGCCAGGGGCACCCCGCACACGGTCAGGAAGCGCAGGTTCACCGCGCTCGCGCCGAGGCCGGTGGGCAGCAGGTGGTTGGCCGCGCCCGCCGCGAACTGGGTCGCGAGGAGCCGCCGTTTGGGCAGCGGGCGCAGGACCGCGCCCTGGCGGGTGCACGCGGCCGCGACCCAGGTCAGACAGGTCGCCGCGCCCGCCACCAGCAGCCACGGCCACGACGCGGTGCGCACCTGCCCGAACCCCTCGGCCAGGACCGAGCGGTGGCGCACCGCGACCACGGCGACCAGCACCAGCGGCACCAGGCACAGCACGCGGCGGACCTGGACGCGGACACGGAAGCGCCGCAGCGGCCGTGGAGGAGGAGAAGTCAGCGCCGTCACACCCGGGGAGGCTTCCCCCGCCGCCCCAACGGCGGGTGGCGGCGGGGCGGACAGCGGCTTGCGGCCGGGCAGCGGACGGGCGGGAGCGGGAGCGGTCATGGCGGCAGCCTTCGCGGGGAGCGGGGTGGGGAGGTTCCTGGGGACGGTGGAGCGGGTGGGGCGACGCACGCCTTGACCTCAACAAAGCTTGAGGTTCTACGGTGCCGTTCATGAGCATGGAGACCACCGCGTGGACACAGCTCCACAGCGTGCTGAACGCCCAGGAGCAGCGCCCCCTCGCCCGCGCCACCGTGCGCCGTATCGCCGCCTTCGCCCGCCCGCACCGCGCGGGCATCCTCCGCTTCGTGCTGCTCGGGATCGTCGCCGCGCTGTTCGCGGTGGCCACGCCGGTGCTCGCCGGGCGGGTCGTCGACGCCATCGTGACGGGCCACGACTCCGGCACGGTGGTACGGCTCGCCGTGCTGATCGCGCTGGTCGCCGTCGCGGAGGCCGGACTCGGCGTCCTGGTCCGACGGCTGTCGGCGACCCTGGGGGAGGGCCTGATCCTCGATCTGCGCACCGCTGTCTTCGATCATGTGCAGCGGATGCCCGTCGCCTTCTTCACACGTACGCGTACGGGCGCGCTCGTCAGCCGACTCAACAACGACGTGATCGGTGCCCAACGGGCCTTCGCCGGCACCCTGTCCGGCGTGGTCACCAACCTGGTCACCCTGCTGCTCACCCTCGCCGTCATGCTCGGCCTGTCCTGGCAGATCACCCTGCTCGCACTCGCCCTGCTCCCGGTGTTCGTGCTGCCCGCCCGCCGGATGGGCCACCGCATGGCCCTGATGCAGCGCGAGGCGGCGACGCTCGACGCGGCCATGGGCACTCGCATGACCGAGCGCTTCTCGGCACCCGGCGCCACCCTGGTGAAACTCTTCGGACGGCCGGAGGAGGAGTCCGCCCAGTTCGCGGCGCGCGCCCGCCGGGTCCGCGACATCGGGGTGCGCACCGCCACCGCGCAGTCGGTGTTCATCACCGCCCTGACCCTGGTCTCCGCCCTGGCCCTCGCGCTGGTCTACGGGCTCGGCGGCTGGTTCGCGCTGCACGGCACCCTGGAGGCGGGCGCCGTCGTCTCCCTCGCCCTGCTGATCACCCGCCTCTACGCCCCGCTGACCGCGCTCGCCGGAGCCCGCGTCGAGGTCATGAGCGCGCTGGTCAGCTTCGAGCGGGTCTTCGAGGTGCTGGACCTCAAGCCCCTCATCACCGAGAAGCCGGACGCGGCACCGGTGCCCGAGGGCCCGGTCGCGGTCGAGTTCGAGGACGTGCGCTTCGGCTACCCGGCCGCCGACCAGGTCTCCCTCGCCTCCCTGGAGGAGGTCGCCGCGCTCGACCGGCGGAGCGGCGCCGAGGTCCTGCACGGCATCTCCTTCCGCGCCGCACCCGGCGAGACGGTCGCCCTCGTCGGCTCCTCCGGCGCGGGCAAGTCCACCATCGCCCACCTGCTGCCCCGGCTGTACGACGTGGACGCCGGGGCCGTGCGTGTCGGCGGCACCGACGTGCGCGACCTGACCGGCGCCTCGCTGCGGGCCACCGTCGGCATGGTCACCCAGGACGGCCACCTCTTCCACGACACCGTCCGCGCCAACCTGCTCCTCGCGGCCCCGGACGCCACCGACACCGAGCTGTGGGACGCGCTCGGCCGGGCCCGCCTCGCCGAGGTCGTACGCTCCCTGCCCGACGGCCTGGACACCGTGGTCGGCGAACGCGGCTACCGGCTCTCCGGCGGCGAACGCCAGCGCCTGACCATCGCCCGGCTGCTGCTCGCCCGCCAGCGCGTCGTCATCCTGGACGAGGCCACCGCCCACCTGGACAACACCGCCGAGGCGGCCGTCCAGGAGGCCCTGACCGAGGCGCTGCGGGACCGCACCGCCGTGGTGATCGCCCACCGGCTGTCCACCGTACGGGCCGCCGACCAGATCCTGGTGGTGGAGGCGGGGCGGATCGTGGAGCGCGGCACGCACGAGGAACTGCTCGCGGCGGGCGGGCGCTACGCCGAGCTGTACCGGACGCAGTTCGCGGCGCGACGGGACGAGGCGGAGGCGGTGGCCTGACGGGCGGGGCTCTCCCGACCGGCCGGTGCCCCCTCCGTCCCGTACGACCGCCGTCGTCGCAGGTCTCGACGGCGGCGGTCCCGTTGGACCACCATTCCTCGGGCAAGGCCCGGCGCACCGGGCGCGTCGGGGCAGAGAGCAGCGGTGATGAGTTCCACGGAACGGGCACGGCAGACCGATCCCACCGCCCGACTCGCTTCGCACGCGCCCCCGTTGCGCGTCCTCGCCGTGGACGACGAGGAACCCGCCCTCGAAGAGCTGCTGTACCTCCTCGGCGAGGATCCGCGCGTCGGCGACGTGCTGCCCGCCCTGGACGCCACCGAGGCGCTGCGGCTGCTCGGCCGGGCGGTCGAGGCCGGGCCCGACGGCACCGGCGCCATCGACGTCGTCTTCCTCGACATCCACATGCCGGGCCTCAGCGGACTCGAACTGGCCCGGCTGCTCGGCGGGTTCGCCGCCCCGCCGCTCATCATCTTCGTCACCGCGCACGAGGACTTCGCGCTGCGCGCCTTCGACCTCAAGGCCGTCGACTACCTCCTCAAGCCGCTGCGCGCCGAGCGGTTCGCGGAGGCGGTGCGCCGGGTGGCCGAACTGACCCGCGCCGGACAGGGCCCGAGACCGGCCGTCCCCGCCGCTCCACCAGGAAGCGGTGGCACCGACCAAGTCCCCGTGGAACTGGGCGGGGTGACCCGCTTCGTGCCCGTCTCCGACATCGTCCACGCCGAGGCGCAGGGCGACTACGCCCGGCTGCACACCCCGTACGGCAGCCACCTCGTCCGCATCCCGCTGTCCACCCTGGAGGAGCAGTGGCGCCCGCACGGGTTCGTGCGCATCCACCGCAGCCACCTCGTGGCCCTCGCCCGCATCGAGGAACTGCGCCTGGACGGCGGGAACGTGACCGTCCGCGTCGGTGACCGCGTCCTCGCCGTCAGCCGCCGCAACGCCCGCGAACTGCGCGACCTGCTGGCCCGCCGCGCCACCCGCGCGGCCGACCGCCCCCGCTGAGGCGGCACCGCCCTGTGGCGACCGTGTGCCGAACCGCGTCAGGTGGCTACCTCACCGCTGACGTGCTGCGTACACTCGCCGCAACTAGCCGATCACCAGGGGCCTCGGGGGTGCGTCATGGGTGCGGAGCCCGTCCCGCCGCGCCGCGAGGTGATCACGGGGAAGCCGACCGCGCGCACCCGCACCGGACCCGCGAACACCCTCGAGAACAGGCTCGCCGTACGACAGTTGATGAACCGTCAGCTGCGTGCCGCGCTCACCGTCACCGCCCTGCTCGCGCTCTTCCTCGGACTGCTCCCCGTCCTCTTCCACCTCCTGCCCGCCACCGGCAATGCCGACGTGCCCCTCGCCGTCTGGCTCGCCCTCGGCGTCGCGCCGTACCCCGCCCTGCTGGCCATCGGCGCCTGGTACGTCCGGCGTGCCGAGCGCAACGAGGGTGACGTGACCGGGCGTTGAACCAGACGTACGGAATCGCCGGAGTGTCGGCCGTGGTGCTCGCCACGGCCCTCGTCGGCGCGCTGGGCCTGCGGATCTCGCGGACCACCTCGGACTTCTACGTCGCCTCGCGCACCGTCGCCCCACGCCTCAACGCCTTCGCGGTGAGCGGCGAATACCTCTCCGCCGCCTCCTTCCTGGGCATCGCCGGACTGGTCCTCGCCCAGGGCGTGGACATGCTCTGGTTCCCGATCGGCTACACGGCCGGGTTCCTCGTCCTGCTGGTCTACGTCGCCGCGCCGCTGCGCCGCTCCGGGGCGTACACGCTGCCCGACTTCGCCGAGGCGCGCCTCGAGTCGCGGGCCGTGCGCCGGATCGCCGGAGTCCTCGTCGTCGGCATCGGCTGGCTCTATCTGCTCCCCCAACTGCGGGGTGCCGGGCTGACGTTGCGGCTGCTCACCGGGGCGCCGGGCTGGCTCGGCGGCCTGGTCGTCGCCGCCGTGGTGACGGCCGCGGTGGCCGCCGGGGGCATGCGCAGCATCACCTTCGTGCAGGCATTCCAGTACTGGCTCAAACTCACCGCACTGCTGGTGCCGGTGGTGTTCCTGCTGCTGGCCTGGCGCTCCGACCACGCCCCCGCGCCCGTGTGGGACGACCGTCCGGTCTTCCACCGCTCCACCGAGGTCCGTGTGGACCACGCGCTGGCCGTGACGGTGCGCGAACCGGTCCGCGTGAGCGCCGTCTCCGGGACCGTGGACGGGCGCACCCTGAAGGACGGCACGCTCCGGCTCACCGAGGGCCGCCACCGGATCGGCGCGCACACGAGCCTGCGCTTCCCGGCCGGTGCCCGCGTCCCGCTGCCCGACCGGGCGACCACCGGGTCCGCCCCGTCGAGCTGGGCGCAACCGCAGTCCCCGCACCGCGAACAGCACGGCCTCTACGCCACCTACGGGCTGATCCTCGCCACCTTCCTCGGCACCATGGGCCTGCCCCACGTCGTCGTGCGCTTCTACACCAACCCCGATGGCCGCGCCGCCCGCCGCACCACCCTGATCGTGCTCGGCCTGCTCGGCGCCTTCTACCTCCCGATGCCGCTCTACGGCGCGCTCGCCCGGCTCTACGCCCCCGACCTGCTGCTCACCGGCGACACCGACCTCGCGGTGCTCGTCCTGCCCCAGCGGCTGATCGGCGGGGTCGGCGGCGATCTGCTCGGCGCGCTGGTCGCGGGCGGTGCCTGCGCGGCCTTCCTCTCCACGGCCTCCGGACTCACCATGTCGGTCGCCGGGGTGCTCGCGCAGGACGTGCTGCCCGCCCTGGGCCTGCGGCACTTCAGGGCCGCCGTCGTCCCGGCCATCGCGGTGCCCGCCGCCGCGGGTGCCTTCGTCGGGGAGCTGCCGGTGGCCGACGCGGTGGGGCTCGCCTTCGCCGTCTCCGCGTCCTCCTTCTGTCCGCTGCTCGTGCTCGGCATCTGGTGGCGCGGCCTCACCCCGCCCGGCGCGATCGCCGGACTGCTCCTCGGCGGCGGCTCCGCGCTCACCGCCGTCACCGCGACCATCGTCGGCGGCGCCCGCTCCGGCTGGCCGCACACCCTGCTGGCCTGGCCCGCCGTCTGGTCGGTGCCCGTCGGATTCGCCGCGATGGTGCTGATCTCCCTGGCCACCCGCGACCGGGTGCCGCCCGGCACCGCCGCCACCATGGCCCGGCTGCATCTGCCCGAGAAGGCGGGCGCGGGCCGGTGACACGAGTGATCACATCGCCCCGGAGGCCCCGATGAGCGCGCTCGGCGTGCTGCTGCTCGCCGTCGCCGCACTCGCGCTGTTCGTCCTGGGCGCCGCCCTCGGCCACGTCGCCGTCCGCCGCCAGCAGGAGAACCCGGCCGGCCCCGGCACCCCCGTCGAACAGGCCACCTTCCACACCCTGCACACCGCCTCGCTCGCCGCGCCGCCCCTGCGCGCCGGGCTCACCCCCGACACCGCCCGCAAGGCCGCCCGGCGGCTGCGCCCGCTGCTCGGCACCGTCGCCCTCGCCCTCGCCGACGAGGCCACCGTCCTCGCCTGGGACGGCGCGGGCGACCACCACCGCGAGGCGACGGCGATGCTGCTCGCGCAGGCCGTGCGCACCGGCCGCGAACAGAGCGTCGAACTGTCCTGCGCGCACGACGGCTGCCCCGTGCGCCGGGGTGTCCTCGTCCCGCTGACCGTCGACGGCCGGGTCACCGGCGTCCTCGCCGCCTTCGCGGACCGCGAGGACGCCGTACCGGTGCGCGCCGCGCGGGAGGTCGCCCGGTGGGTGTCGGTCCAGCTCGAACTGGTCGACCTGGACCGGGCCCGCTCCAGCGCCATCGAGGCCGAGATCCGCGCCCTGCGCGCCCAGATCTCCCCGCACTTCATCTACAACTCGCTCGCGAGCATCGCCTCGTTCGTCCGCACCGACCCCGAGCGCGCCCGTGAACTCCTGCTGGAGTTCGCGGACTTCACGCGCTACTCGTTCCGCAGGGACGGCGACTTCACCACGCTCGCCGAGGAGTTGCGCTCCATCGAGCAGTATCTGGAGCTGGCCCGCGCCCGCTTCGGCCGCCGTCTCGCGGTGACCCTGCGCATCGCCCCGGAGGTGCTGCCGGTCACCCTGCCGTTCCTGTGCCTCCAGCCGCTGGTGGAGAACGCGCTCAAGCACGGCCTCGCCGAGTCCGCCGAGCGCGCCCGCATCACGATCATCGCGGAGGACGAGGGCACCGAGGCCCGCGTCGTCATCGAGGACGACGGCGTCGGCATGGAACCCGAGCGGGCCCGCGCCGTCCTGCGCGGCACCGCGGGCCCCGCCACCGGCATCGGCCTGAGCAACGTCGACCGCAGGCTGCGCCAGGTGTACGGAGACCCGTACGGCCTGGTCGTCGAGACCGGCGTCGGCGCCGGTACGAAGATCACCGTACGGGTTCCCAAGTTCCGCCCGGCGCCGCGCCGGACGTGAGGGTCCGGCGCGGCGCCCGGGGTGGGCCCGGCGATGAGCGGATCAGGTCCAGCGGCCGTCGGAGCGGCGGCGCTCCTGCTGCTGGCGGTGGTTGTCGTGCGGCTGACCCTTCGACTGCTTGGCTGCTGCCTCGGGGATCTGCGTGTGGTAGTAGAGCAGCTTGCCCTGGCCGCGCGCGCCGAGGCCGTGGTGTCCCTTGACCGGAGAGTTCTTACGCATGACTCGGCTCCTCGGGGTGACGGCACCCGGAATTTCGTTAGATTCACGGTACGCCGCAGCCGTACGGGTGGCGAGCGGGCGGCCGTTCGGGTGGTCCCGCGCGCGGGCGGGTTTCGAGGTGCGTGTCCCGGGGCGCGGTGCGACGCTGACTTGGTGCATACCTCTGAGCTGACTCCCGAGATCCGTGCCGCTCTGAGCGAGCGCCGTGCGTACCCCGCCATCACGATGGTGATGCCGACCGATCCGGACTTCCCCTTCAGCGAGAAGGACCGCATCCTCCTGCGTGACCTGGTGACCGAGGCCAAGCGCCGCCTCGCGGACGACCCGGAGGTGGGGCGGCAGACGCGCCTTGAGCTGCGGGACCACCTGCTGGAGCCCGCGGTGATCGAGCGCGTCGCCGACCCCTTCCACCCGGACGACGCCATGGTCGTCTACGTGGCCGCCGACGAGCCGGTCCAGGTCTGGCAGATGACCTCCCTCGCACCCGTGCAGCCGCGCGTCGAGTTCGCGGAGTCGTTCCTGACGCGCTATCTGGACGCGGCCGAACAGCGCTCCCGGCCCTTCCTCGTCCTGGTCCTGGACCAGGAGATGTGCCGCCTCTACCACGGCGCGGTCCGGCGTCTGACGCAGGTCGAGCACCACGGCTTCCCCTGCCGGCCGGAGATCCCCTCGCCCGAGGACGCGCTGCCCGGCGCCATCCCGCACTCCGCGCCCTACGAGGGACACCGGGCGCGGGTCGAGCAGTATCTGCGCCGGGTGGACCGGAAGCTGGGCGAGGCGCTGGAGGAGCACCGGGACGTGCCGCTGTTCGTCATCGGCGGCGACAAGATCCTCTCCGCGTTCCGTGACGTGACCACGCACGGCACCGCGATCTCGGGCACGCTCCCGCTCACCGGCATGGACAAGGACCGCCCGCAGGACCTGATGAAGCGGCTGGAGCCGGTGCTCGACGAGTTCCGTGACCGGCAGGTCGCCGAGGCGGTCGGCGCGCTGAACGAGGCGCGCGGGCAGGGCAAGTACGCGGGCGGGCCGCTGGAGGTGTGGACCGCCGTCGCGGACAAGCGGGTGCAGCGGCTGATCGTGGAGGAGGGGCTGTATCTCGCGGGCCGGGTCACCGAGGACGGGCGGGTCCTGGAGCTGGCCGAGGTGCCCAAGCCGGTCACGCTGCCCGAGCCCAAGCCCGATGTGACGCCCCCGCCGCACACCATCGGCGTGGCCACCGACATCGTGGAACAGCTGGTGGACCGGGCGATCGCCGCCGACTCCCCTGTGCTGTTCGTGCCCGACGGCACGCTGGCGGAGGCGGGCGGGGTGGCGGCGCTGCTGCGGTACTGAGCGTTGCCGCGGCGCCGAGCGTTGCCGTGGTACTGCGCGGGGCGGCCACTTCAGGCGGGCGGGTCCGTCTCCTCGCGGTGGCCCGTCCCGGACGCGCCCTTCCGTTCGCCGACCGCCACGTCCAGCCGTTCGCCGACCGCCTCGGCCTTCGTCCCGCCGCCCGCCTCCTCGCGGGCGGCGAGCACCGTCTCCCGGAACGACGCGACCACCGCCCGCAGATCGACCCGGTGCCACACCGCCCACAGCCGAACGGACATGTCCAGCCAGGGCAGTTCGCGCACCGTCACCCCCGCTGCCTCGCCGCGCAGCATGTTCCGCTGGACCAGCGCGAGACCTAGCCCCGAGGCCACGAGACCGAGCGCGGTGAGCGGTTCGGCGGCCTCCAGGCGGACGTCCGGGGCGAACCCGGACGCGGCGCACGCGGCGATGAACTCGTCCCGCCAGGCCGGGCGGCGGCTGTTCTCCACCGCGATCCAGGGCAGCCCCTCCAGATCCGCGGGCGTGATCTCCGTAAGGTCCGCCACCGGGTGCCCGCTCGGCACCGCGAGGAGCAGGGGATCGTCCAGGAGCGGCGCGGCGCGCAGGTCGGGGTCGTCCTCGGCGGGCGGCTCGGACACGAGGGCGATGTCCAGACTGCGGCGGCGCAGCCCCTCGAACTGCTCGGCCGCCGGGTGGTTGTAGAGCGCGACGTGGATGCCGGGACGCTCGTCGTGCAGTTCCCGCAGCGCGCGCGGCAGCACCCCGGTGTGCATGGCGTCGGCGGCGTACCCGATGCACAGGCCGCCCTCCTCGCCGCGTCCGAGTCTGCGGCCCAGGTTCTCCAGGCGGTCGGCGTGCAGCAGCAGCGCCCGTGCCTCGGAGAGGAAGACCCGGCCGTCGGCGGTGAGCCGGATGCGCTGCTGGCTGCGCTCGAACAGGGTCAGCCCGAGGGTCTTCTCCAGCTGGGCGATCTGGCGGCTGAGCGGTGACTGGGAGATGTGCAGGCGTTCGGCGGCGCGGCCGACGTGTTCCGTCTCCGCGACGGTCACGAAGTACCGGAGCTGGCGCAGATCGAGCATGTAAGACCTCGGGGGACTCAAGTGTATCCAAGCAAGTCTTGGACAGTCTCAAGCATCGATCCTAGCCTCGACAGGGCAAGAACGGCAGAACCCGCAAGAACGACGAAAAGCCAGCAGAAACGGCAAGAGTGCATACTGCGGGACAAAAACTGCCGAACCCTCGTGAAAAGGATCGACGCCACTCATGGGTATCAAGTCCCTCCTCCCCGGCAAGCTCGGCTTCGGCACCGCCCCGCTGGGCAACATGTTCCGCGCCATCCCCGACGAGGAGGCCGCGGCCACCGTCGCCGCGGCCTGGGACCACGGCATCCGCTACTTCGACACCGCCCCCTTCTACGGCGCCGGACTCTCCGAGCTGCGCCTCGGCGAAGCCCTGGCCGACCGCCCGCGCGACGCGTACGTGCTGAGCACCAAGGTCGGCCGCGTCATCCACGACGACGTGGAGGACCCGGCCGCGCGCGAGCTGGGTGAGAAGGGCGGCCTCTTCGAGCACGGCCGCCCCAACCGGATGACCGACGACTACACCGCCGACGCCACCCTGCGCTCCATCGAGGACAGCCTGAAGCGGCTGCGCACCGACCGCCTGGACATCGTCTGGGTGCACGACATCGCCCAAGACTTCCACGGCGACGCGTGGCTCGCCCGCTTCGAGACCGCCCGCACCGGCGCCTTCCGCGTCCTGCAGCAGCTGCGCGACGAAGGTGTCATCAAGGCGTGGGGCCTCGGCGTCAACAAGGTCGAGCCGATCGAGCTGACCCTCGACCTGGACGAGCCGCAGCCCGATGCCTTCCTGCTGGCCGGGCGCTACACCCTGCTCGACCACGACCGCGCCCTCCAGCGGCTGCTCCCGGCCGCCGTCGAGCAGGGCGTCGACATGGTCGTCGGCGGTCCGTACAGCTCCGGCATCCTCGCGGGCGGCACGCACTTCGAGTACCAGCGGGCACCGCAGGCGATCATCGACAAGGTCGAGCGGATCAAGGCCCTCGCCGCGCGGCACGGCGTCAGCGTCAAGGCCGCCGCGCTCGGCTTCGCCCTGGCCCACCCGGCGACCGCCGCCGTGGTCCCCGGCGCCACCCGGCCCGGCCGCATCGCCGAGGACACCGCCGCCCTGCGCGAGAACGTCCCGGCCGCCTTCTGGTCCGACCTGCGCGCGGAGAAGCTGATCTCCGCCGCCGCCCCCGTCCCCACCGCCTGAGCCCCACCCGGAAAGCACCATGGCAAGCACCACCGCGTCCATCGACGTCCCCCACACCCCCGACCACGTCTGGCGGCTCATCGGCGGCTTCGGCTCCCTGCCCGACTGGCTCCCCTACATCCCGCACAGCGAGCTGACCGAGGGCGGCCGGGTCCGCAGGCTGACCAACGCCGAGGGCGAGATCATCGTCGAACGCCTGCGCGCCTTCGACGACGAGGCCCGCAGCTACACCTACGCGATCCTCGACGCCCCCTTCCCGGTCACCGGCTACCTCTCCACCCTGACCGTCCACCCCACGGCCGACCCCGGCACGGCGCGCATCGCGTGGTCGGGCACCTTCACCCCCGACGGCGTCACCCCGGCCGAGGCGGAAGCCCTGTTCCAGGACATCTACCGCGAGGGCCTGGCCGCGCTGGAGCGGACGCTGCGCACCGGCGCCTGACCCGGCCCGGCGCGCAGCGGGACGGCACCGGGGCGGCCTCGTCCGCACCCCGGTGCCGTACCGCTCCCGCACATGCGTGCCCCACCCGGCCCAGGGCCCCGACTCGCCTGCGGTGGAAGGCCCGTTGCGGGGTCCAAGGCGGCCGGTCGGGCTCTACGATTGGCCCGTCGCCGTGTCGCGTGAGGCGCCCCACGGCACAGCCACGTCCGCGTGGCCTCGCGTGGAGGGAGTGCGGTGTCGAATCACCGGCCGGCCGACCATCCGGTGGCCGACGGCCCCGACCGGGCCGTCCGGTTCCGCTTCGGCGCGGGCGGCGGTCACGCGCCGCAGCCGCACGGCGTGGACCATCCGGTGCTGACCGAGGTACTGCGCCAGCTGCTGGAACGCGACCGCCGGACGGCGGGCCGCCCCCTCGCCTACTACGAGGACAGTCCCTGAGGTGGCCCCGCACCCGGAGGGGGAGACCGCGGACCCGCACGCCTCGGCGCCCTGGCCGCACCGACTGCTGGACGTGCCCGCCCTCCGCCGCGCCGGAACCGGACCGGTCCCGCTGCGCCAGTTCGTCCTGAAGCTCAACAGCCGCTGCAACCTGCTCTGTTCGTACTGCTACGTCTACAACGCCGCCGACACCTCCTGGCGCGGCCGTCCCCCCCGAGTCACCCCCGAGGTGCTGGCCCGCAGCGCCGAGCGGATCGGCGAGCACGTCGCCGCCCATGGACTGCGCGACATCCGGGTCGAACTGCACGGTGGAGAGCCCCTGTTGGGCGGTGTCGACACCGCGCTCCGGCAGGTGGGCGAGGTGCGGTCGGCCGTACGCGCGGTCGCCGGGGCCGACTGCGAGGTCCGGGTCGGCGTGCAGACCAATGGCACCCTGCTGACCGCCGAGGCCGTACGGCGCCTCGCGGACGCCGGGGTCCGTGTCGGCGTCAGTCTCGACGGCGGCCGACCCGAGCACAACAAACGGCGCGTCGACCACGCGGGCCGCCCCGCCTGGCCCGCCGCCACCCGGGGCCTCGCCCTGCTCGCCCAGCGCCCCGAGGCGTACGCGGGCATCCTGTGCACCATCGACCTGGACCAGGACCCCGAGGACATCTACGACTCCCTGATGGAGTTCCGCCCCGCCGCCCTCGATCTGCTGCTGCCGCACGCCAACTGGGCGCATCCCCCGCCCGGAAAGGGCCCCTCCAGCGCCGGTGCCGCGCCCTACGGACAGTGGCTCGCCCGGGTCTTCGACCGCTGGTTCGACGGGGGCCGCTACCGGACCGGGATCAGGATCTTCACCGAGATCATCGGGCTGCTGGTCGGCTTCCCCAGCAGCGCCGAGGCCGTCGGACTCTCCCCGGTCGCCGCCGTCCTGGTGGAGACCGACGGCGCCATCGAGCAGGTGGACTCCCTCAAGGCGGCCTATTCCAGGGCCCCTTCGACCGGCATGAGCGTCTTCCGCGACAGCTTCGACGACGTGCTGGAGCATCCCGGCATCGTGGCACGGCAGTTGGGGCAGGGGGCGCTCTCCGCCGACTGTCTGCGCTGTCCGTTGATGCGGGTCTGCGGCGGCGGCCACTACGCCCACCGCTACCGCCGGGGCAGCGGCTTCCGCAACCCCTCCGTGTACTGCGCCGACCTCACCCTGCTCATCCGCCACATCGCGGGAAGAATCGAACCGGTTCTCCGCTCCGGTCCCCTCCTGCCCGATTGAACCCGTTTGCATTGCACGGGAGTTGAAGCCGCGTCAGAATTCTGTCGTGAGCACACTCGGGGGAGCGGCTGCGGCCGAGGAGATCTGGCGGGCCCAGAGCGTCTGGTCGCGGGCGGCCGATCGGGCCAAGGCGGCGATCGAGCGGTCCCGCACGGCCACGCTCTGCGCGGTGGTCGCCGCGGCCGTGCTCGGCACCGCCGCCTCCCAGCTGATGTCCCTCTCCCCGGTCACCGGCCGCGTCCTCGCCTTCCTCGCGCTGCTCGCCGCGGGCACCGCCCCGCTCACCGCCGCCGGTGCCTCCCCGGACCGGGTGCGCGACTGGACGGTCCTGCGCTCGGTCTCCGAGGAACTGAAGAGCCAGGTCTACGTCTATCTCGCGGGTGCGGCCCAGTACCGCGCCCCCGAGACCCGTGACACGGAGCTGCGCGCCCGCACGAGCGCCGTCCTCGCCGACGCGGGCACCCTCGACCGCGCCCTCACGGGCATCGAGCCCGCCGCCCGGCCGCTGCCCCCGGTCACCGGCATCGCGGACTACGCCGAGGGGCGTCTGCGCAGGCAACTGGAGCACTACTACCGCCCGAAGGCCGAGGAGATGGCCGCCAAGGCCCGGCTCGTCGAACGCTTCGGCCAGGTGCTCGCCGTGATCTCCGTGCTGCTCGGCGCCGTCGCCGGTGCCTTCGCCACCGAGCGGGCCGCCGCCTGGATCCCCGTCGTCGCCGCGGTCTCGGCGAGCGTCGTGTCGTACGGCGCGGCGGCGCGCTTCGTCGCCCAGGAGATCGAGTTCGCCAGGACCGCGCGCGAACTGGACGCGCTGCTGCGCTGGTGGCGCGAGCGCGACCCGGCCACGGACGCGGACGCCGACCGGCTGGCCGAGCGGACGGAACACGTCGTCTCGGTGCAGAACGAGGGCTGGATGGCCAAGTGGATCGCGGACTGAAGGCGGGGCGAGGGTGGTCAGGGTGTTCATCAGCCACAGCACCAACACGGATGAACCGGCCGCCCAGTTGCGCGACGCCCTCGCCACCGGCCTGGACAAGGCCAAGCACACCGTGCTGCTCGACGTGCGCATCCAGGAGACCGGCCGCCCCTGGCAGCTGAAGCTCGCCCGGTTCCTCGGCGAGTGCGACGCGGCCCTCGTCCTCGTCAACGAGGCGGCCCTGCGCTCCTCCTGGGTGCGCCGCGAGACCAACATCCTGCACTGGCGCAAGACGCTGTACCCGGACATGGTCCTGGTCACCGTCCTGGTGGACGGCATCAGCGCCGGGAAGCTGAAGGAGTCCGCACTCGGCTACCTCGCCACCGACGACGTGGAGCGGATCGCCACCGGCAGCGCGGACGAGGTCGCCCGGCTCGTCGGACGGTTCCCGGACGTGCGCCAGGTCTGGGACGACTCCATGAGCGTGTGGCTGGAGCGCATCTGCATCCAGCTCCGGGAGATCAGGGAACACGCGGTCTTCGCCCGGCTGGCCCGCGAACTGGAGGTTCCCGACGACGAGTTCGGTGAGCTGATCCCCGGCTTCGCCCCGCTGCTCATCGCCTCGCAGCTGCTCGACTCCCACGACATCGTGCAGCTGCACAACACGGTGCTCGCGGCCCTGATGGGCGGCCTCGAACGCGGTCGCGCGGGCGATCTGGCGCATCTGATCCTGCCGGTGTGGGTGGACCGCGACGACGCCCGGCGCATCGTGCGCGACACCGACGGCGTGGTGCGCCGCGTCGTCGTCCTCAACGTGGACAGCACCCTGATCGGCAAGCACTACCTGGACCGCGCGTTCTGCGTCGACATCCGCAGCTACTACATCGCCGAGGCGGCGGGCCGTCCGCCCGGTGACGACGACCCCGAGGACTATCTGCTCGACCAGTGCGAGCAGGCCGTCAAGCAGGCCATCGGACTGGATCCGTACGACGAACTGGGCACCCCCGAGGAGCCGGAGAGCTTCGGCCGCTTCTATCTGCTGCTCGACGCCAAGCGGTGCGACCTGGCCGTCGTGCACCGGGTGATCTCCCGGCTGCACGAGAGCATCCCGTGGATGCACGTCCTCGTCATCACCGGGCGGGGCGTGGACGCGCGCGGGAGCTGGCCGGGAAACCCCGACGAAGTGCTGGTTCTCGACCCGTCGTTCGGCCCCGGTCATGAGACTCTGGTCAATGCCGTCATCCGTCGGGTGAGCAAGCACGTGGGTTCGATCGGCTGGGGGGCCTGATGAGCCAGGAACAGACCGCCGCGCGAGAGCCGTCCGAGTCACCTGGCGGCGCCGAATGGCTCGACACCCCCGACCGGGGCGACGGCCGGGTCTATGTGATGCCGTCCGAACTGGACTTCGCCGTCAAGGTCGCCCGCGCCACCGGCCGCCCCCTGCTGCTGCGCGGCAGGCCCGGCTCCGGCAAGTCCTCCCTCGCGCCGTACATCGCACGGCAGTTGGGCTGGCGGTACTACGAGCACGTGGTCACCTACCGCACCCAGCCCCGCGAACTGCTCTGGAGCTTCGACAGCGTCCGCAGGCTCGGCGACGCCCAGGTCGCGGCCCGCCGGGGCGGCACCCCGGACGACGCGAGCTACGTACAGCCCGGCGTCCTGTGGTGGGCGCTCGCCCCCGAGTCGGCCCGCAGGCGCGGCAGGCCCGAGGGCACCGAGATCACCGACCCCTGCCGCGACCCCTTCGAGAAGGTCAACGCCGGGCGCAAGCGCGATCACGCGGTGGTCCTCATCGACGAGATCGACAAGGCCGACCCGGACGTGCCCAACAGCCTTCTGGTACCGCTGGGTTCGCATCGCTTCGTCGTCTCCGAGATCGGCGAGGAGATCCACACCGAGCAGCCCGCGACCGCTCCCGCCAGTGGCACCGACGCCGCCGACGAGCACGCCCGGTGGTCCCGCCATCTGGTGGTGCTGACCACCAACGAGGAACGCGAACTGCCCCAGGCCCTGCTGCGCCGCTGCGTGGTCCACCGCCTCCCCGAGCACGACCGGGACATGCTCGTGCGGATCGCCGCGCAGCACATGGCCGACTGGCCCGGCGAGGTCACCCCCGCCGACGAGGAACTGGCCGAGGCCGTCGCCGACAAGCTGATGGAGGTCCGCGAGCAGGTCGACAAGCAGGACGTGCGCCGCCCCAGCACCGCCGAGTACCTGGACGCGCTGCGCGCCTGCCGCGCGCTCGGCATCCGCCCCGGCACCGACGAGTGGCGGATGCTCACCCGCAACGTCCTGGTCAAACCGCAGCAACTGGCCGGTGACCCGGTATGACCGGAGAGGCGTGGCTCGGAGACGTGGCCCGCGCCGCCCGGGCCCTGGGCACCCGCGACCCCGGGGACTACGCCCGCATCGCCGCCCTCCTCGGCCTGGGCGCCCCCCCACCGGAACCGGCCACGCCCCCGGCGGACGTGGAGCCGCCCGAGGACACCCCCGGCTGGCAGGCCCCCGCCCGCGAGGACGACGATGCCGACCGGCCCCGCGAGGACGACGAGCCGCCGCCCTTCGGCCGCGACGACCGGGGCGCCCGCACCGGCACCGTCACCTTCCTCGTCCCCGTCGACGAGAGCGGCCCGCCCGCACCCGGCTGGACCACCCCCGCCCTGCCCCCGCCCCGGGGCCGCGCCGACCCCGCCCCGCGCCCCCCGCATCTGCCGCTGCTCGCCCCCCGCTCCACCGCCGCCCTGCTCACCATGGTCCTCTCCCGGGTCAGCCCCGAGGGCGAACTCGACGTGGACCGCGCCACCGAGGAACTCGCCCGCGCCCGCCCGCTGACCGCGATACCCCGGCTGCCGCTGTCCACCCTCCGGCACGGCGTGCAGATCCTCGCGGACACCTCCCGCGCCATGGAACCCTTCGCCCGCGACGTGGAGGACGTGATCGGCCACGTCCGCGCGCTCGCCGGGGTCGCGGGCACCCAGGTCCTGCGCTTCGCCGACGTGCCGCTGCGCGGCGCGGGCCCCGGACCGAGGTCCACCTGGCAGCGGCCCTACCGCCCGCCCCGCCCCGGAGTGCGGGTGCTGATCCTCTCCGACCTCGGTGCGGGCGGCCCCCCGCTCAACCCCTGGCGGGCCACCGAACGCGAATGGCGGGCCACCGTCACCACCATCCGCCAGCGCGGCTGCGAACCCGTGGCCCTGGTCCCGCTGCCCGAGCGGTACTGGCCGCGCTGGGCGCGCTCGCTGCTGCCCCTGCTGAGCTGGGACCGGGGCACCACCGTCGGCAAGGCGCTGGGGGCCCGGCGTTGAGCGCGGCCGAGCGGCCGGGCCGTACCCTCGCGGTGCTGCTCAGCATCGCCGCCCGGATCGAACCGGAGCTGATGCGGGCCGTACGGCTGCGCGTGGCGCCCGGGCTCGACGTGTCGGCGGAGGTCGACCTCTGGTTCGGCGACCTGGTCACCCACCCGGGCTTCGGCCACGTCGTACTGAACCCCGCGCTCCTGGACGAACTGCGCGCCGAACTCACCGAACGGCTGACGCGGGCGGGCGAGGACGACCCGGTCCACCGGCTGTGGCCCACCTTCCAGCGGGTCCGCGAAGGCGCCTCCCCGGCCATGCGGGCCCAGGAGGCCGCGACCTGGCAGGCCGTCAGCGGCAGTCCCGACGCCGCCCCGCTGATCGAGGAGGCGCTGCGGCCCGCGCTGCGCGCGCTGGTCGAGGAGGAACGGGACGGCGTCGCCCGCTGGTTCACCGAAGCGTGGGAGACGCTGCCCGAGCGGGTCCGACGCTCCACCACCGCCTGGCAGTTGCTCACCCTCTCCGCCGTACGCCTGGCCACCGAACCCCCCGAGGGCGCCCGCCCCGACCGGCTGGCCCTCGCCGACGTCGCCGTCATCGCGCACGGGCTGCCGACGGCCGCGCTCCACCTCGGCTGGAACGGCCCCGTCCTGACCCTCAGCGACAGCCCGTTCGACACCGGGCAGTTCGCGATCACGGTGCCGGACACCGACCCGCGCGTGATCGAAATCGTCACCGCGAACTCCGTACGCACCATCCTCGTCGGCCGGAACGCCACCGTCGAGGAATGGGTGGGCCCCGCCGGAGGGCGGCTGCACACCGCCGACGGCGCCACCTACCGGCTGCCCGCCCCGGCCGTCCTCCAGCCCGACACCACGCCCCTGCCCGACCTGGACCCCGCCTTCGCCACGGACGCGGCCACGGACACCGCCGAGGACGGCACCGGGCGGCGCACCGGCACCGGGCACATCAGCATCTGCTACGCCGGGGAGAGCCGCCCCTGGGCCCTGTGGACCGCCCACCAGCTCGAACGCGCGGGCTGCACCACCACCCAGCTGCACTGGGACACCGCACCCCGCACCCCCGTCGAATCCCTCGGCGCCCTGCTGGCCGCCCCCGGCCGCGTCCTGCTCCTGGTCAACGAACGCGCGCTCCGCCCCGACCTGCACGCCGAGGCCGACTGGTCCGAGGCGTTCCGCCAGGTCGTCCGCCCCCACCGCGAACGCTTCGCCGCCCTCGCCCTGTCCTCCGCACCGCTGCCCGGCGCCATGGAGGTGCTGCGCCCGGTCGACGTGGCCGGACTCGACGAGAGCGAGGCCCGCGACAGGATCCTGCGGCGGCTCGGCATCGACCCCGGCGAGGACCCCGTCCCGGACGGCCCCCGCTTCCCCAACGACCCGCCCCAGGTCCGCGAGGCCCCCCGGCGCAACGGCTACTTCACCGGCCGCAAGGACGACCTGGAGGAACTTTCCGAACTCCTCGCCGAACCCGGCCCCTCCGGCACCGGCGCCCGCGTCGTCCTGCACGGCATCTCCGGCGTCGGCAAGACCCACCTGGCCACCGAGTACGCCCACCGCTACGGCGACGGCTACGACGTGGTGTGGTGGGTCACCGCCGGTGAACGCGCCACCGCCCGCGAGGAGTTCGCCGCGCTCGCCGCCCATCTGGACCTGCCGGTGGCCCGCGACGCGGGCGAACGCGTCCGCGCCCTGCACACCGCCCTGCGCGCCCGCACCGGACCCCGCAGGCGCTGGCTGCTGATCTTCGACGGCGCCGACGACGTGGGCGCGATACGCGACCTCCTGCCCGAAGGCCCCGGCGACGTGCTGATCACCAGCCTCAGCCGGGACTGGTCCGGGCTGCTCGGCTTCCAGGAGCACACCGTCCGCCCGTTCACCCGGAACGAGAGCGCCGCCTTCATCCGCCGCCGCGTCCCGAGGGCCACCGAGACGCAGGCCCGCGCCCTCGCCGAGGCCGCCCAGGACCTGCCCCTCGTCCTCGCCCAGACCACCGCCTGGCTCATCGCCAACCCCGACGAACCCGTCGACGCCTACCTGGACGCCCTCCAGGGCCAGCCCCCGCAGGACCTGGAGGTGCGGACCGAGGACGACTACCCGAACGGGTTCGTCCGCTCCTGGGGGCTGCTGCTCAACCTGCTGCGGCAGCGCAACCCCGAGGCGGCCGAACTCATCGAGCTGATGGTGCTGTTCTCCCCGGACGCCATCCCGCTGCGCCTCATCGCCGCCGCCCCCGCCGCTGTCTTCCCGCCCGGCAGCCTCGCCCGCACCGTCACCGACGCCACCCGCTGGCAGAGCGCGCTGGCCGCCCTCGCCGACCTCACCGCCATCCACCTCACCTACACCCAGGACCCGTCCCTGGAGTACGGCGTCGAATCCGCCCAGATGCACCGCCTCTACCACCGCTTCGTACAGGGGGGACTCAGCCGCGCCCGCCGCGGTGAACTCTCCGCCACCGCCAGCGCGGTGCTCGCCGCCGCCAACCCCGGCCGCCCGGCGGACCGGCGCGAGCGGGACACCTACGCCGCGCTCGTCCCGCACCTCGACTACGCGGGCACCCTCGACCGCGACGAACCCGGCGTACGGCGCCTCGTGCTCGACTGCGTCGACTTCCTGCGGCTGCGCGGCGACTACGACACCGGGCTCGGACTGTGCCAGAAGGCCGTCACCCGCTGGCGCCCCCGGCACGCCCAGGACGACGCCGACATGCTCGTCCTGATCCACCAGTACGCCAACCTCCTGCGCCGGGTGGGCCGTTACCGCGCCGCCGAAGCCGTGGGCCGCGACGTCCTGGACGCCCTGGCCGCCACCCGCGCCCCCGACGACCCCGAGCTGCTGCGCGCCAAGGACGGCCTCGGCGGCACCCTGATGGCCCTCGGCCAGTTCCAGCGCTCCCGCGAACTCTTCGAGGAGGTCTGGCGCGGACACACCAGCCGCCCCGGCGGCGAGGGCCCCCGCGCCCTCATGGCCCGCAGCAACATGGCCCTCACCCTCGGACTCCTCGGTCACTACGCCCGATCCCTGGAGATACACCGGGAGTTGCACGAGCGCCGCGACCGCGACCTCGGCCCCGACCACTACGAGACCCTCTACTCCGGCCTCTGCCTCGCCTGGATGACCCGGCTCCTCGGCGGCTACCGCCAGGCTCTCGCCCTCCAGCGCCGCAACGCCACCCTGCACAGCCGCGTCCTCGGCCCCGACCACCCCCAGACCCTGCGCGCCGAGCACAACCTCGCCCAGTGCCTGCGCCGCGACGGCCGACTGGAGGAAGCCACCGCCCTGTTCACCAGCGTCGTCGGCCGCTGCCGGCAGCTCCAGGGCGAACTGCACCCCGACACCCTGATGATGACCTCCGACCGCGCCACCCTGCTGCGCGACAACTCCCCCCGCGAGGCCCACGACCTCGCCCGCACCGTCAACGACCGCTATCTGCGCCTCCTCGGCCCCGACCACCCCTACACCGCCGGAGCGCTCGGCAACCTCGCCCTGGCCCAGTGGGCCGACGGCGACGAACACGGCGAGGCCGAGGGCTCCGCCCACACCGCCTGGCAGCTCATGACCCGCGCCGTCGGCGACGACCACCCCTGGACCCTCGGCACCCGGCTCAACCTGGCCGCCCGGCTCGCCCAGTCCGACCAGATTCCGGCCGCCCTCGCCCACGACACCGACCTGCACACCGCCGCCGCACACCGCCTGGGGGAGAGCCACCCCCTCACCCTGGCCGCCGCCACCGCCCGCGCCTGCGACCTGCGCGCCCTCGGCCGCGCCGAGGAGGCCGAGGAGATCCGCCGGGACACCGTGACGCGGCTGCGCGAGACCCTGGGCCCCCAGCACCCCCACACCAAGTCCGCCGAGGAACTACGGCGCCCCCACTGGGACTTCGAACCCCAGCCGATCTGACGCATCATCATTTCGAGCGCCCACGAGGGGAGCAGGCGCATGGACAGCCGGAGCGAGCGCGAGGACCGGCACATCACGATCAGCTACGCCGGATACAACCGGCCGTGGGCCGCCTGGATCGCCCACCAGCTGACCGCACGCGGCCACGACGTCACCCTGGACCGCTTCGACCCCCGCGTGGACGTGCCTTTCGAGGACGAGTTCGCCGCCCTGCTCGACACCCCGGGACGGCTCCTCCTCGTCCTGGACAACTGGTACTTCGGCCTCGGCCCCATCGCCACCCACGACTGGGACCGCGTCCTGCGCCGCACCGTGCCCCGGAACGCCGACCGGCTCGCCGCCGTCACCGTCGCCACCCGGCCGGTGCCCCGCGCCGTCGCCCTGCTGGGGGCCGCCGACCTCCACGACCTGGACGAACAGGAGGCGGCCCGCCGGGTGCTGCGCGAACTGTCCATCGACACCGCCCCGTTGCCCCGCGACGCCACCGCACCCCGCTTCCCCAACGAACCCCCCGACGTCTTCGACACCCCCCGCCGCAACGGCCGCTTCACCGGCCGCGACCTCGAACTGGAGCAGCTGCGCGCCTCGTTCACCGCCCAGGACGCCGAGGGCACCGACGACGGCACCGACCCCGGCTCCGGCACCCGCATCGTGCTGCACGGCGGCAGCGGCACCGGCAAGACCCAGATCGCCGTCGAGTACACCCACCGCTTCGGCAGCGAGTACGACGTCGTCTGGTGGATCGACGCCACCCACCGCGCCAAGGCCCGCGAACGCCTCGCCGCGCTCGCCCCCCGCCTCGGCCTGCCGGTCGGCGAGCGCATCGGGGAGCGCATCCGCGCGGTGCACGAGGCCGCCCGCGCCGCCGCCCCCGGCCGCTGGCTGCTGGTCTTCGACGGCGCCGAGGACCCCGCCCTCCTCGCCGACCTGCTCCCGGACCACCGCGCCCACGTCCTGCTCACCGCCGGGACACGGGACTGGACGGACGTACCCGGCACCCGCGTCCTCGACATCGCCGCCTTCACCCGGACCGAGAGCGTCGCCTACGTGCGCCGCCGCGTCCCCCGGCTCACCGCGGCGGAGGCCGACGAACTCGCCGACACTGTCCTGGACCTGCCGCTGCTGCTCGCCCAGACCGCCGCCTGGCTCGCCGCCAACGACGTCCCGGCCGCCGACTACCTCGGCACCCTGCGCGCCACCCCCGAACCCGGCACCCCCGAACCCGGCGCCCCCGACGACGCGGCCTACCCGCCCGGCTTCCGCACCGCCTGGTCCACCACCCTCGGCACCCTGCGCGCCCGCCACCCCGAGGCCGCCGAACTGCTCCATCTCCTCGCCTTCTTCGCCCCCGGCGAGATCCCGGTCCGCCTGCTCACCGAGGTCCGCTACGGCGACCTGCCCGCGTCCCTGGACGCCCTGGTCCGCGACCCCCGCTCCTGGCACCTCGCGCTGCGCCGGCTCTCCGAGTACACCGCCGTACGGCTCGACTACGAACAGGAACTGGCCGAGAACCCGGCCGTCGAACAGGTTCGGATGCACCGCCTCTACCAGCGCTTCCTGCGCGAGTCGCTGACCGAGGAGGAACGCCGGGCGCACGCCGACACCGCCTGCCAGGTGCTGGTCGGCGCCGACCCCCGGCGCCCCTCCGACACCCGCGACTGGGAACGCTACGCCCTGCTCATCCCGCACCTCGGCTTCGCCGGGGCCTTCGACTCCCCGCGCCAGGCCGTGCAGGAACTCGTTCTCAACTGCGTCGAATACCTGCGGCTGCGCGGCGAGTACCGCACCGCCCTCAGGCTCTGCGACGAGGTCCTGGCCCACTGGGAACGCACCCTCGATCCCGCCCACGGCGCCCTGCTCGCCCTGCGCAACAAACTCGGCGGCCTGCTCCGGCTGGCCGGCCGCTACACCGAGGCCGAACAGCTCGGCCGCTCCGTGGTGGCCCAGCTCACCGCCGTACGCCCCGACGACCACCCCGAACTGCTGCGCGCCAAGGACGGACTCGGCAGCACCCTGCTCGCCCTCGGCCAATTCCCGCAGGCCCGCGAGCTGTTCACGGAGGCCGCCGCCCGCTTCGCCGACCAGTTCGGCACCGAGGCCCCGCAGACCCTCGCCGCCCGCCACAACCAGGGCCTCGCCCTGCTCCTGCTCGGCCGCTACGGCGAGGCCCGCGCCATCCACCGCGACGTGCTCCAGACACGGCAGCGCCGTCTGCGCTCCCGCCACCACCTCACCCTGCACTCCGGCACGGTCTACGCGCGGCTCATCCGGCTGCTCGGCGACTACCCCGAGTCCGTCTCCCGCCTCGAACAAATCGTCCGCACCCTGCGCCAGACCTCCGACGAACGCCATCCGCAGTCCATCATGGCCGACCACCAGCTCGGCGTCTCCCGGCGCCGGGCCGGGGACATCCCCGAGGCGGGGGAGCGGCTGGCCGGAGCCGCCCGGCGGGCCGCCCAGGTGCTCGGTCCGCTGCACCCCGACACCCTCGTGGTGGAGGCCGACCGGTCCACCTTCCTCCGCGAACACGGCGAGCTGAGCACGGCCCTGCGCGCCGCCGAGTCCGTCGCCCAGCGGTACGACGAACTGCTCGGGCCCCACCACCCGTACACCATCGGCGCCCTCGGCAATCTCGCGCTGGCCGTGGTCCACACCGGCGACCACCGGCTCGCCCTGCACCTCACCGAGCGGGTCCACCACGACATGGCCGAGGCCGTCGGCCGCGACCACCCCTGGACCCTGGGCTGCGCACTCAACCTGAGCGGCGCGCGCAGCCTCGCCTACGAGGTCGACGGCGCCTGGGAACTCAGCCGCGACACCGTGCGCGGCGCCACCCGCGCCCTCGGGGCCGCCCACCCGCTCACCCTCTCGGCGCGCACCGCGCTCGCCGACGACCTGCGCGCCCTCGGCCGCGCGCAGGAGGCCGCCACCCACGAACGCGAGGCCGTCCGCACCCTCGGCGACACCCTCGGACCCCAGCATCCGCACACCCGCGACGCCCAGCGACGGCTGCGCCCGTACTGGGACTTCGAACCGCAGCCGCTGTGAGCGGGCCCGGCCGCGAAAGCCTCACCGCGTCGACTCGTAGGCCAACTCATTGACAAACCAGGGTATTTGTTGCTCGATCGGAAGCGAGCCGCCGCCTTCCGTCACCGCCTTCCGCCACCGCCTCCCGGAAGCCTGCCCATGAACGCAGGGCGCTTGACCACCCCGCCGCCCGTCTCCCTCGTCTACGCCGGGGTGAGCAACGGCTGGGCCCAGTGGATCGCCTGGGTGCTCGGCCAGGCGGACTGCCCGGTCACCCATGTGCGCTGGTCCCCGCTGAGCCCCCTGCCCGACCTGGCGGACCTGGAGGACTTCTTCGGCCGCCCCGGACGCGTCCTGCTCGTCCTGGACGACTGGTACCTGCGCTTCGACACCGGACGCAACCAGCAGTGGGCCCAGGTGCTGCGCCAGGTGATGCCCCGGCTGCACGACCGGGTCGGCGCGGTCACCGTGACCACCCGCGCCCTGCCCGACGAGGCCGTCAGCCTCGGCGCGGTCACCCTGCGCGGCATCGGCCCCGAGGAGGCCAGACGCCGCGTCCTCGCGGAGGTGGGCCTCAGGCCGAGCACCCCGTACAACCGCCAGGACGAGGGCCCCCGCTACCCCGAGGACCCGCCCGATGTCACCAACAGCCCCCGCCGCAACCCCCGGTTCACCGGTCGCGAGGTCCTGCTCAACGAGGTGCACGACACCCTCAACGCCGGGTACGGCCGCCGCGTCCTGCTGCATGGACCGCCCGGTGTCGGCAAGAGCCAGGCCGCGGGGGAGTACGCCCGCCGCTTCGCCAGCGAGTACGACCTCATCTGGTGGGTGCCCTCCGCCACCAAGGCCGCCGCCCGCGAAGGCTTCGCGGCCCTCGCCCGCGAGGTCGGCCTGAGCGAGGGCGACCAGCTCACCGGGCAGATCGAGGCGGTGCAGGACGCGCTGAGGAAGGACGAGAAGGGCCGCTGGCTCGTCATCTTCGACGGCGCCGAGGACATCGACGGCATCGCCCCGCTGCTCCCCGAGGGCCGGGGCCAGATCCTGCTCACCGCGCAGAACACCGCATGGTCCCGGCACGGCGCCCGGCCGCGCGAACTGCCGCCCTTCGACCGCGACGAGAGCATCGCCTTCGCCTGCCGCCGCGCACCCCGCATGACCGAGGCCCAGGCCGGTGAACTCGCCGCCGCCCTCGGCGACCTCCCGCTCGTCATCGACCAGAGCGCGGCCTGGATCGACGCCCACCCCGCCACCGACATCCCCCGCTATCTGACCTCCATCAGAGCGGACGAACCCGCGGCCCCGGACCCCGATACCCCGGACCCCGAGACCCCGGTGGCCGCGCCCCCGGCCCACCGCCAGGTGTGGGCACACACCCTCGGCTCCCTGGCCGCACGCTCCCCGGCCGTGCACGAACTGCTCCTCCTGCTCACCTTCTTCTCGCCCGACATGCTGCCCGTCCCGCTGCTGCGCGCCGCCCGCCCCAGCGACCTGCCCACCCATCTCGCCGCATCGGTCAGCGAACCCGGCACCTGGGACGCGGCCCTGCTCACCATCTCCGAACTCGCCTCCATGCGCGTCGAGTTCGCCACCGAGGCCCGGCAGGACACCACCAGCATCGTCTCCCTGCGGATGCACCGCAGCTTCCGCCGCTTCATCCGCGCGAGCCTCACCCCCGAGACGGAGCGCGAGTACGCCTCGGCCGCCGCCCGCGTCCTGGTCGCCTCCGACCCCGGCGAGCCGGGCGCACCCCGCAACTGGCACCGCTACGCCGAGATCCTGCCCCACCTCGAACCCTCCGGCGCTCTCGACTCCGACGACGGCGACGTACGCCAACTCCTGCTGAACTGCCTGGACTACCTCCGCGTACGCGGCGAGTACCAGGACGGCTGGGACCTGGCCCGCCGGGTGCTCGACCGCTGGCGCGGCACCTTCGCCCCCACCGACAGCCGGGTCCTCGCCGCCGCCCACCAGGAGGCCCGCATGCTGCGCGGCCTCGGCCGCTACGAAGAGGCCGAGAAGGCCGACCGGGGCATCCTCGGCCTCCTCGGCGAGGCCGGGATCGACAGCGGCCTCGAACTGCTGCGCGCCAAGGACGGCCTCGGCGCCACCCTCATGGCCCGGGGCCGCTACGACGAGGCACGCGCCCTGTACGAGGAGGCCGCGCAGAACGCCACCGACTGGCTCGGCGACCGCTACGTACCGCAGACCCTCCAGTTCCGCACCAACCTCGCCCTCGCCCTCGGCCTCCAGGGCCACTACCAGGAGTCCTGCACCCTCCACCGCGAGGTCTACGACCGCCGGGTCGGCCTCCTCGGCGGCCGGGCCCGGCGCACCCTCCAGTCCGGCTACTACACCGCCCGGATGCTGCGCCTGCTCGGCAGACTCCCCGAGGCCAGAAGCCTTCAGGACTACAACGTGCGCCAGCTGCGCAGGACGCTCGACGCGGCCCACCGCCAGACCCTGCTGGCCGAGCACAACCTCGCCCTGTGCCTCAGGCGCGACGCCGAGTTCGAGCGGGCCCGCGCCATCATGCGCGAGTCCCGTAAACGGCTCATCGTGCTCAGCGGCGCCGACCACCCGGACGTCCTCATGGTCAACCTGGACTACGCGATGCTGCTCCGCGTCCTGGGCGAGCGGACCAAGGCACGCGGACTGGCCGAGTCCACCGCCCGCGCCTACGCCGCCCGCCTCGGCACCCTGCACCCGTACGCCATCGGCGCGCGCAACAACCTCGCCCTGCTGATGCTGGACGACGGGGAGACGGAGGCCGCCGCCCACCTCGCCGACGAATCCATGCGGCAACTGGAGGCGGCCATCGGACGCGGCCACGTCTGGTCGCTGGGCTGCGCCATGAACAGCGCGGCGGCGCTGGCCGCCCTCGGCGACGTGGAGGGCGCCGAACGCCTCGGCCGCGACGCGCTCGGCCGTGCCATCCCCGCGATGGGCGCGGACCACGTCCTCTCCGCCAACCTGCGCGCCGGTCTCGCCCTCGATCTGCGCGCCCTGGGCCGCGCGGAGGAGGCGTCCGCGCTGGAGCGCGTCGCCCTCATGACCCTCTCCGCCAGCCACGGCCCCGACCACGACCAGACCCGCTACATGCGCTCGCGGGCCCGGCCGTACTGGGACTTCGAACCCCAGCCGATCTAGCGTCCCGCGTATTTACGGCGACCGATAAGCGCGCCCTATCGCGTCTTCGGAAACCCCTCTTTGACTTTCCTCCACGCACGGGTGGAAGGTGGATCTCGGCCGCGGAAAACGGAAACGAAATCCGGCAGAAATTCCGCGGTTCCACAGGAGGAAATCGTGGCGAAGATTGTCTGTGTTCTGTACCCGGACCCGGTGACGGGTTTCCCGCCGAAGTATGCCCGGAACGATCTGCCGAAGATCGAGGGTTACCCGGGTGGTCAGACCCTGCCGTCGCCGAAGGCGATCGACTTCACCCCCGGTGAGCTGCTGGGCAGTGTCTCCGGTGAGCTGGGCCTGCGCCGCTTCCTCGAGGAGCGCGGCCACACCCTCGTGGTGACCTCGGACAAGGAGGGTCCGGACTCGGAGCTGGACCGTCACCTGCCCGACGCGGACGTCGTCATCTCGCAGCCGTTCTGGCCCGCCTACCTCACCCCCGAGCGGATCGCCAAGGCTCCCAAGCTCAAGCTGGCCCTGACCGCCGGTATCGGTTCGGACCATGTGGACCTGGACGCGGCGATCGCCCGCGGTATCACGGTCGCCGAGGTCACCTACTCCAACTCCATCAGCGTCGCCGAGCACGCCGTGATGATGGTGCTGTCCCTGGTCCGCAACTACCTCCCCTCGCACAAGTGGGCGGCCGAGGGCGGCTGGAACATCGCGGACTGCGTCTCGCACTCCTACGACCTGGAGGGCATGGACGTCGGTGTCATCGCCGCCGGCCGGATCGGTGTGGCGGTACTGCGCCGTCTGAAGCCGTTCGACGTCAAGCTCCACTACACCGACAAGCGCCGGCTGCCCAAGGAGATCGAGGAGGAGCTGAACCTCACCTTCCACCCCACCGCGCAGGACCTCGCCAAGAACGTCGACGTGGTCTCCATCCACGCCCCGCTCCACCCCGAGACGCTGAACCTGTTCGACGAGAAGCTCCTGAACAGCATGCGCAAGGGCTCCTACATCGTGAACACCGCCCGCGCCCAGATCGTCGACCGCGACGCCGTGGTCCGCGCCCTGGAGTCGGGTCAGCTCGGCGGCTACGCCGGTGACGTGTGGTACCCGCAGCCCGCCCCGGCGGACCACCCGTGGCGCACCATGCCGTTCAACGGCATGACCCCCCACATCTCCGGCACCTCCCTGACCGCCCAGGCGCGTTACGCGGCCGGTACCCGGGAGATCCTGGAGAACTTCCTGGACGGCACCCCGATCCGCGACGAGTACCTGATCGTCGACGGCGGCAAGCTCGCCGGAACCGGCGCCGCCTCCTACACCGCGGGCGACAAGAAGAACTGACCCGCACCCTTTCTCCAATGCAGATCCTCGGAAGAGCGGCCGAGGATCTGCATTGGTATTTCCGCGTCCGGTGGAAAATGGAAAATGGCAAACAAGGAGAGTGCCGCCATTTCCGCTGCGGACAGAATTCCCCCGGCTGAATAAGCCTCCCCCGCATGGGCAGTCGGAGGGGCGACAACCCCACCCCCCCGGAGGAGGCCGGACCATGGCGATCGAAGACACGAACGTTCTCGTGCTCACCACGAACTACGGCACCGAGCAGGACGAGCTGGTCAAGCCGGTGTCCGCGCTGCTGGACGCGGGCGCCCACGTCGTCGTCGCGGCGCAGAGCGCCGAACCGGTGCAGACCCTGGTCTCCGACCAGGACCCCGGCCAGCGGATCACCCCCGACGCCGTCCTGGACGAGGTGGCGGCGGCGGACTACGACGCGGTGGTGGTCCCCGGCGGCACCCTCAACGCCGATCAGCTGCGCACCGACGAGACCGCGCGCCGACTGGTCGCCGAGTTCGCGCGCGACGGCAAACCCGTTGCCGCGATCTGCCACGGCCCCTGGCTGCTGGTGGACAGCGAACTGGCCGAGGGGCGCGAGCTGACCTCGTACCCCTCGCTGCGCCCCGACCTCACCAACGCGGGCGCGACCTGGCACGACAAGGAGGTCGTCGTTGACACGACGGGCGGCAACACGCTGATCACCTCCCGCGATCCCGGCGACCTGGACGCCTTCTCGGCCGCGATCATCCGCAGCCTCGGCGGCGACGAGAGCTGAGACGAGCTGAGACGAGCGGGGGACGAGGGCTGAAAGGCGGCATAAAAGAAGCGTAAAAACTGCCGGAACCAGGCAATGAAAACCCCTCCGCCCGTGTGTCAAGATTCCGTCAAGCCGGAGATCGGCGACGGGACGGGAGGGGGACTGCACGCATGGCCTGGTTTCTCGGACTCGGCATCACGGGGGTCGTGCTGCTCGTCCTGTCGCTGGTCTTCGACGGTCTGCTGGAAGGCGTGCTGGATGGCGCGCTGGACGGCCTGCTCGACGGATGGCTGTCTCTGCCGGTCGTCGCGGGCTTCCTCGCGATGACCGGTTTCGGCGCGGTCATAGCCCAGTCGGCCACCGGAGTCGGCCCGGCGGGGGCCACCGCGTTCGGCGCGGTGGCGGGGGTGGCCCTGGCCTGGCCGACGTACCGCTTCAGCCGCGCGCTGATGCGCGACCGTACGGCCGCGGCCCCGAGCCGGGACGACGTCATCGGCACCTCCGGCAGCGTCGTCACGGCCATCCCGGCCGGTGGCTACGGCGAGGTGCTGCTCCGACTGGGCGGCCACCGCGTGAAGTTCGCCGCGCGCAGCGCCGTACCGGTGGCGCGCGGTGCCGAGGTCTGGGTGGAGGCGACCCCGTCGCCGACCTCCGTCCTCGTGCGGCCCGTCGAGCGCTGAACTCCCGCGCTCAGCAAGACCGTTCCGCTTGTCGGCCGGTGAGAGATCCGGCCCGTGATCGTTCGACCGGCCCCGCACGGGCCGGAGTTGCCAACCCCCTACGGGGTGTCATGTGTCTGGGGGCACTGTCATGAGTCCAGTCGTCGTCGCCGTGGTCGGAATCATCGTCCTGATCGTTCTCACGGCTCTCGTCGTCGTCAGTCGTTACAAAGTGGCGGGCCCGAGCGAGGCGTTCATCGTCACCGGGCGCCGGGGCAAGAAGTCCACCGATCCGGAGACCGGGCGGGTCTTCACCGACAACAGCGGCCAGAAGGTCGTGGTCGGCGGCGGCGTGTTCGTCGTACCGTTCGTGCAGCAGCGGTTCACCCTCGATCTGTCCTCGCGGCACATCCCGGTCGCGGTGCGCGGCGCGGTGACCCTGCGCGGTGTGAAGGCCAACCTGGACGGGGTCGCCATCGTCAAGGTCGGCGGCAGCGAGGACTCCATCCGCGCCGCCGCCCAGCGGTTCCTGATGCAGCAGGACGGCATCGTCGGCTTCACCCAGGAAGTCCTCTCCGGCGCGCTGCGCGCCATCGTCGGCCGCATGTCGGTCGAGGACGTCATCCGCGACCGTGCCGCGTTCGCCGGTCAGGTGGCGGAGGAGGCCGAGGCGAGCCTGTCGGG
The DNA here is from genome assembly GCF_000373625.1 of Streptomyces sp. LaPpAH-108. Lineage (GTDB taxonomy): Bacteria > Actinomycetota > Actinomycetes > Streptomycetales > Streptomycetaceae > Streptomyces. The sequence goes on along the minus strand of NZ_KB891999.1, from coordinate 70,526 downwards.
CCAGGGCCTGGTGCTCGACGCCTTCCAGATCCAGGACATCACCACCGAGGGCTCCTACCTGGAGGACCTGGGCCGTCCCGAGGCCGCCCGCGCCAAGCAGGAGGCCGACATCGCGGAGGCCGTCGCCCAGCGCGCCGCCGAGCAGGCCCGCCTCAAGGCCGCCGAGGAGATCGCCGTCGCCCAGCGGACGTTCGCGCTGAAGCAGGCCGAGATCAAGGCGGAGACCGACGAGGCCGCCGCCCGCGCGAACGCCGCCGGACCGCTCGCCGACGCCGCCCGCCAGCAGGAGATCCTCACCCAGCAGGAGAAGGTCGCCGAGCGCCAGGCCGCCCTGACCGACCGCCAGCTCGACACCCAGGTCCGCAAGCCCGCCGACGCCCAGCGCTACGCCGCCGAGCAGGAGGCGGAGGCGCGCAGGGTCGCCCGCGTCAAGCAGGCCGAGGCGGAGCGCCTTGCCGCGATCGCGGCGGCCGAGGCCGAGGCCGAGCGGGCCCGGCTCACCGGTGAGGGCGAGAAGCAGCGCCGTGGCGCGCTGGCCGAGGCGGAGGCCATCGAGGGCCTCAAGCAGGGTGAGGCCGAGCGGTCCCGCCGTGCGGCCGTCGCGGAGGCGGTCCGCCTGGAGGGCGACGCCGAGGCCGCGGCGATCACCGCCAAGGGCAGCGCCGAGGCCGAGGCCATGCGCAAGAAGGCCGACGCGTACCGGGAGTACGGCGACGCGGCCGTCCTCCAGATGCTGATCGAGGTGCTGCCGGAGGTCGTCGCCAAGGCGTCCGAGCCGCTGTCCAACGTGGACAAGATGACGGTCATCTCCACCGACGGCGCGGGCCGCATCCCGCGCGCGGTCGCGGACAACGTGGCCCAGGGCCTCGAACTGCTCGGCTCCACCACGGGAGTCGACCTGGCCCAGCTCCTGAAGGGCGTCACCGAGCGGGCCGCGGCCCCGGCTCAGCACCCGGAGCGGGCGAACGGCAAGGTGGAGATCACCGGCTGACGGCTCAAGAAGCCTTGAGACCGGGGGAGTTGGATGGCCGGGGGCCTGCCGCGCGCGGTGGGCCCCCTGGCCTTGCGCGGTTCCTCCGTACAGCCTCCGTTACAGCTCGCTCTTACAGCTCTTCTTTCGGCCACCCCAGCAGCCGCGCCCCGATGACGGCGGTCTGCAGGGTGTACCGGTGCAGGGGATCGGCCGGGTTGGCGCCGGTCAACTGGTGTATGCGGTCCAGCCGATAGGTCAGCGCCCGCACGCTCAGCGCGAGCCGCCGGGCCGCCGCCGCGGCCGTACACCCCGACTCGAAGTACGCCTCCAGCGTGCGCAGCAGCGGCTCCGCACCGCCCCGGGCCGCCCGCAGCGGCCCCAGCGCGCTGAGCACCAGGTCCGCCATCGCCTGCCGGTCCCGAGCCAGCACGGGATACACCAGCAGATCGGCGGCGCGTACGACCGGGGTGTCCAGCCCCAGCCGCTCGGCGAGATCGAGCGTGCTCAGCGCCTCCTCGTACGACTGCACGACACCGCCCGGACCGGGCCGGGGCCGCCCGATGGCCACCCGTACGCAGTCGGTGGTGGACCGCGCCTGCTCCGCGAAACGGTCCAGGATCTCGCCCTCGTCGCCGGGCGCGATGCAGATCAGCTTGCCGTTCTTCGTGGCGAGCAGGATGTGCCGCTGGTCGAACCGCGCCATCAGGTCGCCCTCCACCCGGCGAGTGGCGGGGGAGGCGTCGTCGTACGCGTCCGTCCCCTCGGCCACCGCGACCGCGTGCCCGTGGGAGAGGACGAGCCCGAACCGCTCGGCCCGCTCGGCGAGCCGCCCGAGATCACTGCGGCCGTAGAGCAGATCGTCGATGAACTCCCGTCGCGCGGCCTCTTCTTGACGCACTGCCAGGCGCTGCGCCCGCTCGTACCCCTCCGCGAAGGCGTCCACCGCCTGCTCGACGGCGGCCAGCACGCCGCCGACCGCGCTCCCCGGCGTACCGGCCGGCCAGGACGTGCGGGTCGCCGCCAGATGGCCGCGCACGAGAGCGCGCAGACTGTGCCCGGCGTCGGCGGCCCGCTCCCCGAGCGCGCGCCGCTCCTCCAGCTCCTCCCGGGTGAGTCTGCGCCCGGTGACGGACACCTCGGCCAGCGTATGGGCGTACCCGCCCAGGAATCCGGCCACGTCCGGCTCCGACACCGTGTCCCCCGCTCCTCGCGCACGCCGTTGACGTGCTCCTGCCGGTGTTGATCCACTGGAGCGTAGTCAGGATTGCCGGGAACCGGCAACGCGCGGGAACCGGGGCTTCCGGCCGGTCAGATCTTGGTGAGCGCCGAGCCCTTGTGCAGGGCGATGTGGTCGGTCTTGTCGCTCTTGATCTCGTACTGCGGGTCCTTCTCCGAGCAGTGGTGGGTGTAGCCCTTGAACTCCACGTCATGGGTGTGCTTCTTGATGATGACGCCTTCGACGTGACCCGCCTCCGAGTTCCACCGGACGTGGTCGCCGACCGAGAATTGCTCCGCCATGTGTGTGTTTGTTCCGTTCCGTGTGGTGATGTGCCGTGGTACGGGCGCGAGCGTAGTGCGGAAGCGCCGGAAGTTCCGGAGGTCGAAGAGGGAGTCGTAGGGGTCGTCCCGTTTCTTTTCGCGAAGACCGTGATCGTCTGCCCTTTGGGGAAGTTTTTGCCCGTGGCCTGATCCGGGGTGTCGAGGGGCCGCTCGGCCCGAACGTGCCCCGCTGTCTGGCTTTCGCTTTGGCAAAGGGCGGCCGAAATCGTGTCCGGCGTGTGTGGGGCAGGGGTCGGGTATGTTACGGACGCGTTGACCCGGGCGGCTCGCGGGCGGAGGCTCGTCATATAGGTGCTCGATACAACTGGTTCGGCGGTCTCTCGCACGCCACCCGGAAAGCGCAGGTGAGCGTAGGGGCGGCCGTCGGCCGGAGGCAGGAGGCAGCACATGTGCGGCATCACCGGATGGGTCTCCTTCGACCGCGACCTCGCGGCCGACGACTCCGCATTGGATGCGATGACCGAGACGATGTCCTGCCGGGGACCGGACGACCGGGGCACCTGGGCCGAGGGCCCGGCCGCGCTCGGACACCGGCGGCTCGCGATCATCGACCTCCCCGGCGGACGCCAGCCCATGACCGTCCGCACCCCCGAGGGCACCGTGGCCCTCGTCTACTCCGGCGAGGCGTACAACTTCACCGAGCTGCGCCGCGAACTCCAGGGCCGCGGCCACCGGTTCACCACCGACTCCGACACCGAGGTCGTCCTGCGCGGCTACCTCGCATGGGGCGACGCGGTGGCCGAGCGGCTGAACGGCATGTACGCCTTCGCCGTGTGGGACGGCCGCCACGACAAGCTCGTGATGATCCGCGACCGCATGGGCATCAAGCCCTTCTACTACCACCCCACCCCCGACGGCGTCCTCTTCGGCTCCGAACCCAAGGCCATCCTCGCCAACCCGCTGGCCCGCCCCCGGGTGACCCTGGACGGCCTGCGCGAACTGCTCACCCTGATCAAGACGCCCGGGCACGCCGTGTGGGACGGCATCCGCGAGGTCGAGCCCGGCACCGTCGTCACCGTCGACCGCTCCGGCCTGCGCACCCGCGCCTACTGGCGGCTGGAGACCCGCCCGCACACCGACGACCGCGACACCACCATCGCCACCGTCCGCTCGCTCCTCGACGACATCGTGCGCCGCCAGCTCGTCGCCGACGTGCCCCGCTGCACCCTGCTCTCCGGGGGCCTGGACTCCTCCGCCATGACCGCGCTCGCCGCCCGGCAGCTCGGTGAGCAGGGGGAGAAGGTACGCAGCTTCGCCGTCGACTTCGCCGGACAGGCGGACAACTTCGTCGCGGACGAACTGCGCGGCACGCCCGACACCCCCTTCGTCCACGACGTGGCCCGACTCGCGCGGACCGATCACCAGGACATCGTCCTGGACGCCCAGTCCCTGGCCGACCCGGCCGCCCGCGCGAGGGTCATCCGCGCCCGCGACCTGCCCGCCGGGTTCGGTGACATGGACGCCTCGCTCCTGCTGCTGTTCCGCGCCATCCGCGACCAGTCCACGGTGGCGCTCTCGGGCGAGTCCGCCGATGAGGTCTTCGGCGGCTACCTCCAGTTCTTCGACGAGGAGGCCCGGCACGCCGAGACCTTCCCCTGGCTCGTCAGCCTCGGCCGCCACTTCGGCGACGACACCGGCGTCCTGCGCTCCGACCTCACCAAATCCCTGGACCTGGAGGGCTACATCGCCGACGGCTACCGCACGGCCGTCTCCGGCATCGAACGCCTCGACGGGGAGAGCGACTTCGAGTACCGCATGCGGCGCATGTGCAACCTCCACCTCACCCGCTTCGTCCGAGCCCTGCTCGACCGCAAGGACCGCATGAGCATGGCTGTCGGCCTCGAAGTCCGGGTGCCGTTCTGCGACCACCGGCTCGTCGAGTACGTCTACAACACCCCCTGGGCCCTGAAGTCCTTCGACGGCCGCGAGAAGAGCCTCCTGCGCGAGGCCACCGCCGACCTCCTCCCTCGTTCGGTCTACGACCGCGTCAAGAGCCCCTACCCCTCCACCCAGGACCCCGGCTACGCCCGAGCCCTCCAGTCCCAGATCCACGACCTCCTCTCCCAGCCCTCCCACCGCGTCTTCGACCTCCTGGACCGCGACAAGGTCCGCCGCACCGCCACCGGCGACGGCCCTGTCGTCACCCAGGCCGCCCGACGCGGCATGGAACGCACGCTCGACCTGGCGCTCTGGCTGGACCTGTACGCCCCGGAGCTGGACCTGGGCTGACATGGTCCTGCCGGGGGTTACGGGGTCTGGTCGACTCCGGCTCTGCCGAGGGCGGCTGGGGCGGGGTCCGGCCGAGGAGCGGGCGGCTTCCCGCCGCCCTCAGCGACCGCGCAGCGACGACAGCGCCGTCGCCACCCGCTCCGTCGCCTCCGGCGGGGTCGATGCGTGCGGGGAGAGGCGGAGCGAGTCGGTGCGTACCGTCGGGGTGACGCCTTCCGCGTGGAGTGCCTTGGCGACGAGGGCGGGGTCGTGGTCGGGCAGGGTGAAGGAGAGGATGCCCGCGCGGTGGGACGGGGTGGTGGGGGAGAGGATGTGGCCGCCGTGGGCGGTGACGGCCTCGGTGAGTTCGGTGATCCGCAGCTCGATGGCCGCTTCGATCGCCGGGACCGTGTGCCGTTCGACCAACTCCAGCGCGGCCGTGAAGGAGGCGGCGGTCACCGGGCTCAGGTTGGTGATCGACCAGCGTCGGGCGTCGGGGGCGGGCGGGTGCTCGGCGCCGTCGAAGAGGCCGACGTGCTCGACTCCCGTCCAGCCGGTGAGGACCGGCTCCAGGTGCTCCAGCGCCCGGTCGGACAGGGTGGCGAAGCCGGTGGACCAGCCCGCGCGCAGCCACTTCTGGCCGCCCGCGATCACGACGTCCGCCGCGCTCCAGGGGAGGTCGGCCACGCCGAAGCCCTGGATGGCGTCCACGATCAGCAGGCGGTCCGGCCCGATCGCCTCGCGCAGTGCCGTCAGGTCGGCCCGGAACCCCGTACGGAAGTCCACCGCGCTGACGGACAGGGCGACCACGTCGTCGGTGAGCGTGGCGCGGACCAGTTCCGGGGTGACGCCGCCGCCGGGCTCCGGGTCGAGCCAGCGCGGTGTGGCCCGGCCCAGGTGCGCGCTGCGGCGCCACGGATAGTGATTGGCGGGGAAGTCGCTGCGCGGTACGAGGACCACGCCGTCCCGGACACCGAGCGCGGCGTGGAACACGCCGGTCGACGCGTTCGGCAGCAGCACCGTGTGCGCGGCGTCGGTGCCCGCGAGGCGTGCCGCCGCCTCCCGTGCGGTGTCCTCCGCGCGCATCAGACCGTCCACGGTGGTGTGGTCGGCCCGCGCGGTCTCCTCCATCGCCCGCGCGGTGGCGGCCACGGCATCCCGCGACGGCGGCCCGAACCGGGCGAAGTCCAGATACCCGGCGGGCGTGTCGAAGTGCGCTGCGTACGACGTGAGCACGGGGGCGTCCTTCCGGAACGGTGAGGGTGTCGAGCGTGGTGCGGCGCGGGCCGTGGAACGCGGTTGACCGCCGCCGTCCCGCCCGCGTGGCGTTACGGTACGCGACTCCCGCCGTACGCCGGTGTCTCGTACGGCACGACGGACGCTGGGCCTGTTCCGAACAGGACGGCCGGGCAGCCCCGCCGAAGGAGCCGCCCGGCCGTCCCGTCCCGCCGCCGGGGGAATTTCAGTGCCCGGCGGACTCCTCAGGACGCGCGTGGCGCGGCAGGAGGAACGAGAGCAGGAACGTCAGGACGAGCATCCCGTCGACGATCCACAGCACCGTCTTCATCACGGAGCCGAAACCGCTCTCGAAGGCGGACGACGCGGTGGCCCGCAGCGCGCCGGGTATGCGCGCGGCGGCCTGCGGCGAGGTGACGGCCGCGCGGGTGTCCTTCTCCAGACGGGCACAGGACGCCGGGGTGGCCTCCGGGTCCTTGGCGACGGCGCGGTCCGAGGCGCAGTGCCGCAGATCCGCGACCACACGGTCCCGCGCGGCCGGTGCGACATGCGCGGCGGCCAGCTGTCCGCGCAGACCGTCCGCACGGTGGTCGACGGCGGTGGCGATGCCGCCGCCGAGGAGGCCGAAGAAGACGGTGCCCAGGAGGGCCACGCCGAAGGCGCCGCCGAGCTGCTGCATCGCGGTCATGGTGCCCGACGCCGAACCCGTCTCGTGCTGCTCCACGCTGGCGAGCACGATGTCGAAGAAGGGCGCCATGAGCAGGCCCATGCCGATGCCGGTGACGAGCAGCGCGGGCAGGAGCTGCCAGGGGCCGACGCCCGCGCCCACGATGTCCAGGGTCAGCCACACGCCGAATACGCCGAGCGCCATGACCACGGTGCCCGCCTGGAGCACGGCGCGGCCGAACCGGGCGACGCCCTGGGCGATGCCGAAGCCGACGATCATGCCGCCGGACCAGGGCACCATGACCAGGCCCGCCTTGAGCGGGGAGTAGCCGAGGCCGATCTGGGTGTAGAGGTTGAAGACCAGCATGAAGCCCTGCATGGTCGAGAAGAAGACCAGCCCGAGGATCATGCCGCCGCTGAAGCCGCGCTTGCGGAAGAGGCTGGGGACGACCAGCGGGTCCTGGCCGGCCCGGCTGCGGCTCGACTCGTAGCGCGCGAAGACGGCGAACACGACGACCGAGGCGGCCATCATCGCGAAGGTCCACACCGGCCAGTCGTACTCACGGCCCTGGACCAGCGGGAAGATGATGAGCATCGCGCCGAGCGAGACCAGCAGCATGCCGGGGATGTCCAGGCGCGGCTTGGTCGCGGAGCGGCCCTTCGGCAGATAGCGCGCGGCGCCCAGGAGGGCCGCGGCGCCCAGCGGCAGGTTGATCAGGAAGATCATGCGCCAGCCGGTGCCGAAGTAGTCGGCGTCCACGAGCCAGCCCGCCAGGATCGGGCCGCACACCGCGGACAGACCCATGACCGGCCCGAACATGCCGAACGCCTTCTGCGACTCCTTCGGCGGGAACATCTCCTTGATCATGCCGAGGCCCTGAGGCAGCATCACCGCGCCGAACAGGCCCTGCACGACCCGCGCGGCGATGAGTATCTCGGGCGAGCCCGCTATGGCGCACAGCAGCGAGCCCACGGTGAAGCCCGCGGCGCCGACCATGAACATCCGGCGGCGGCCGTAGATGTCACCGAGCCGTCCGCCGGTGACGAGTCCGACGGCCATCGAGAGGGTGTAGGCGGCGGCGAGCCACTGGAGCGTGGACGCGCCGCCTCCGAGATCGGCCCGCATGGAGGGGCCGGCGATGTTCGTGACCACGGCGTCGAGGAGGTCCATCACCTCGGCCGCGAGGATCACGAAGAGTGCAGCCCAGCGCCACCGGTAGGGCGCTGGAGAGTCGGTGGGCGTCTCGCTGGACGCGACACCGGTGGTGGACATCGGGACTCCTGGCGGAAGGGCCGCGCCCGCGATGACGCCCACGGGTACGGCGGGTGGATGGATACGGCTGCCCGGCTCGCCGGTACGGCCCGGTGAGCCGATGCGGCCGGACGCACGGGAGAACACTGTTCACAGTAACAGAACACTGCTCACTCGGAGAACGCTGTTCATTAAGATATAGCGCAATCGCTGGGCCGAGACAAGATATATCGCGTCTGCCTGTGGAAGTTGCCTGTTCACCGACGAGAACACTGTTCTCCCGCGTGCCTAGACTGTCCCCATGACCGATGCGGCCCCCGGTACCCCGGCCACCCCTCCGCCGTCCCCCTGGGAGCGCCCGCGTCCCGCCCGGACACAGGCCGCCCCCGCCCGGGCGCCGCTCTCACGGGACCGGATCGCCGAGGCCGCCTTCGTCGTGCTGGACCGCCAGGGGCTCGACGGGCTCTCGATGCGCCAGGTGGCGGCCGAGCTGGGCGTCACGGTCTCCGCCCTCTACGCCTACGTCAGCTCCAAGGACGACCTCCTCGAGCTGATGTACACCCGGCTCTTCGACGGCTTCCAGATGCCCGAACCCGACGCCGAGCACTGGCAGGAGCAGGTGCGCGACTACGCCCGCGCCGGACGCCGCCGCCTGCTGTCCCATCGCGACGTGGCCCGCATCTCCATGGCCCACGTGCCGTTCACGGCCGAACTACTGCCGCACGTCGAGGGGTTGCTGGCCATATTCCGCACCGCCGGGCTCCCGGACCGCATCGCGGCGGAGGCCGGTGACCTCATCTCCACCTACATCGACGGCTTCGTCCTGGAAGAGGACATGTGGCAGGACCGGGCCGCCCGCAGCGAGAAGGGCGGCGACTCCCTGGCCCGCCCGGACTGGCGTGAGATGGCCGACGAGATGCAGAACTACTTCGCGTCCCTCCCCGAGGGTGAGTTCCCCCATCTCCGCGCCCTGTCCAGCCTGATGGTGACCGACTCCTCCGACGACCGCTTCGACATCGGCCTGGAGATCATCCTGCGGGGGCTGGCGAGTTACCTGCCGGGCGAGGGCGCGGCGGCTCCGGCCGAGGGCTGAGGGCGGTCGACGCGTCCGGTGTGGTTCGGCGCTGCCTGATCGCTGGACTTGAGCACTCGTGGGCGTCGACGCCTGCCTGATTCCTGGCCCAGCCGTTGCCGAACCCCGCTTTCCGCTGCCCCGCGAGGCCGGTCGGCGCTGATGCGGCGCGTCACGGAAACTCCCTGCCCTCCAAAATACCCCCCGGGGTACCCGTGGTACCGTCCAGATATACCCCCGGGGGTAATTCGGCTCGCTGGAAGGGAGTACCCCGTGTTCTTCATCGACACCCTCGACGTCACTGGCCTCGGCAACCGCAGTTACCTGGCCGGTGGTGAGTGCGCGGCCGTCGTGGTCGATCCGCCGCGTGACATCGATCAGGTGATCGCGGTGGCGGCGCGGCGCGGTGTGCGGATCGCGTACGTCGTCGAGACCCATGTGCACAACGACTACGTCACCGGAGGGCTGGAGCTGGCGCGCGTGACCGGCGCCGCCTACCTCGTGCCCGCTGGGGCCCGGGTCGCGTACCCGCACGTGGCCGTGGAAGACGGTGACCGGTTCGACGTGGACGCCGGGGTCGGGCTGCGCGCGCTGGCCACCCCCGGACACACCCCGCACCACACCGCCTACGTCCTGGAGGAGAACGGCACAGCCGTCGCCGTGTTCACCGGAGGCTCGCTGCTGACCGGGACCGTCGGCCGACCCGACCTGGTCGAGCCGAGGCTCACCGAGCGGCTGGCCCGGGCGCAGTACGCGTCCGCCCACCGGCTGGCCGGTGAACTGCCGGACGCGACCGTGGTGTTGCCCACGCACGGGTTCGGCAGCTTCTGCTCGTCGAAGCGGGCGGAGGGGGAGGGCAGCACGATCGGCGAGGAGAAGGTCTCCAACGAGGTGCTACTCCGGGACGTCGACACCTTCGTCGCCGACCTGCTCGCCGGGCTGGACGACATCCCCGCGTACTACACCCACATGGGCCCGGCCAACGCCGCAGGACCCGCGCCCGTCGACCTGACTCCGCCCGCCGTGGCCGACGCCGAGGAGATGGCCGCCCGGCTCGCCGCGGGGGAGTGGGTGATCGACCTGCGCAGCCGGGTCGCCTTCGCCGCAGGCCACGTCGCCGGTTCGCTCAACTTCGAGGCCGAGGGGCAGCTCGCGACGTATCTCGCCTGGCTGATCCCGTGGGGCAAGCCGGTGACCCTGCTCGCGGCGTCCCCGGAACAACTCGCCGCCGCCCAGCGTGAGTTGGTCCGGGTGGGCATCGACCGGCCCGCCGCCGGGGCCACCGGGGAGCCGGAGGGGTGGACGGCGGACGGACTCGTTTCGTTCCCGCGCGCCACCTTCGTCGACCTCGCGGCGACAGTGAGAGGTGGCCTCCCCGCACAACCGGAGGCGCGGTACCACGCCCCCGTCGTCCTCGACGTCCGCCGCCACTCCGAGCGCGCGGTGGCCTTCATCGACGGCTCCGTCCACATCCCCCTCCACGCCCTGCCCCGCCGCCTCCACGAGGTCCCCGAAGGACAGGTGTGGGTCCACTGCGCCGGAGGCATGCGCGCCGCCATCGCCGCCTCCCTGCTGGACGCCGCAGGCCGCGAGGTGGTCGCGATCGACGACGGTTTCGACGCGGCGGAGCGCGCGGGACTGGTCGTACGCACCCATCCGCGCGGCGAGGACGACGACGCGTCCGCGCAGACCGAACCGGCGGTACGCGCCCATCCGCGCGGTGACGATGACGAGGCGCCCGCGCAGGCCGGACCCGCCGTACGCACTCACCCGCACGACACCGATGACGACGCGCCCGCGCAGACCAGCCCGGCCGTACGCGCCCCCGCCCACAGCGGCGACCCCGAAGCCGTCGACGAACAGGCCGCCCCGGCCGCCCGCACCCACGGATGAGCGCTCTCATACTCGCCCTGGTCGCCGGAGCCGTCGTAGGACTGGCGCTCGGTGGCCTCGGGGGTGGCGGCAGTGTGCTGGCCGTACCCGCCCTGATCTATTTGCTCGGTTTCACCCCCGTCGCGGCGACCACCGCGAGCCTGATCATCGTGGCCTTCACCTCGGCGGCCGGGCTGTCCGCCCATGCCAGGGACGGGTACGTCCGCTGGCGCACCGGGCTGCTGTTCGCGGCGGCCGGGATCGGGCCCGCCATGCTGGGCGGGGCGCTCGCCGGGCGCCTGCCGGGGGCGGTGCTGACCGTGGCCTTCGCGCTGGTCGCGGGCGCCGCCGCGATCCGGATGCTCAGGCCCCGGGCCGCCGTGTCCGAGGGAGCTGTCCGGGCCGTACGGCCGGGCAGGGCCGCAGTCGCCGGTGCCGGTCTCGGCCTGGTCACCGGTGTGCTCGGGGTGGGCGGCGGCTTTCTCGCCGTACCCGCGCTGGTCGGCGTCCTCGGGATGCGGATGCGGGCGGCCGTGGGCACCAGCCTGCTCGTGATCACCGTCAACTCGCTGGCGGCGCTCGCTCTGCGCGCGGGTACGGCCGACGGGCTGGACTGGGCCGTCGTGGGGCCGTTCACCGCGGCGGCGGTGCTCGGCGCGTGGGACGGCAAGCGGCTGGCCGCGAGGCTGCCGGGGCGCGCGCTGCGGCGGCTCTTCGCCGTGGCCCTGCTCGGCGTGGCCTGCTTCATGCTGGTGGACGCGGTGGCGCGATGAGCGGCCCGTACGACCAGACGGCTACGGCCCCCGCCGCGCCCGCGCTACGCCAGCGACAGGAACAGCTTCTCCAGCCGCGCCCGCATCGCCGCCGTGTCCTCCCCGCTCTTCCGTCCCTCCTCAACATCGGTCAGACACTGCTGCAGGCCCGTCGCGATGATCGCGAAACCGGCGCGGTCCAACGCCCGTGAAGCGGCGGCCAGTTGGGTGACGACCTCCTCGCAGTCGCGGCCCTCCTCGATCATCCGGATCACGCCGGAGATCTGGCCCTGCGCCCGCCGTAGCCGGTTCAGCACGGACTTCAAGTTCGCGCCCTCAAGCTCCAGTTCCACGCTCACTCCTCGAAAAATACCCCTAGGGGTACTCTACGTCCCGGTTCGGGACGGTGACGACCCGCACACCGACAAGGATCACATCCGCCATGACCACGCCCCGCACCCTCGGCATCGACCAGGCCCGCGCCCGCCTCGAAGAACTCATCGTGATCGACGTCCGTACTCCCGCGGAGTACGCCTCAGGGCACCTCCCCGGCGCCCTCAACATCCCCCTGGACCGGCTCCGCCACGCCCTGCCCGACCTCCGCCACGCCGCTGACCGGGGCGACCTCCTCATGGTGTGCGCCTCCGGCGCCCGCTCGGCGAACGCCGCCCAGACCCTCGTGGACCAGGGCATCCCGGCGGCCACCCTCACCGGCGGCACCCGTGCCTGGGCGACCGCCGGACACGACCTGCACCACCCCACCACCCGCGACCCCCGCACGGCCTGGACCATGGAACGACAGGTCCGCCTCACCGCCGGCGCCCTCGTCCTCCTGGGCCTCCTCCTCGGCCTCCTCGTCCACCCCGCCTTCCAGCTCCTCTCCGCGGCCGTCGCAGGCGGCCTCGTCCTCTCCGCCCTGACCGACACCTGCGGCATGGCCACCCTGCTCGCCAAACTCCCCCACAACCGCCCCCACCCGACGGACCTCACGACGACACTCGCCGCACTGCGCCACCGCTGACCGCTCCCTGCCGCGCGGCTCGCGCCCCATTCGGTGGCCTGACGTTCGTCGGATGCCCATAGGGTGCGGTCATGGACGAGGTCGCGTGGTTCGAGGCGATCCTTGCGCGCCCCTTGGCTCGCTGAGAGTGGCGAGCGGGGGGCGCTGACCGTCTGATGCCCGCAGTGTCCGCCTGGCGGCAGGCCACCTCGGCCTCGGACTCGACTCGGTCATCGAGGTCTCCTCCGCCGCAGCGGTCGCCTGGCGGTTCTCCGCCCGGCGCCCCACCGCCGACGCACCGCGCGACATCGGTCTCCGCGCACCCGGTGGGAGAAAGCCCCACCGCGACGGTGCGAGGTGTGGGGGACGTACCCCTCAACCGCGACGTCACCGCGCCCTAACCTCACCGTCGTCACCTCTGCGCGCGCTCGGCTTCGAGGAAGAGGTCATCGTGAGGAGAACTTCCGTAAGAGGCAAGGTGGTTCGCCGGTTCGGCGTGCTGGCGTCCCTGGTTCTGCTGGCGGGCATGAGCCAAGTCCCCGGGGCCGGGGCGAGTCCGGACCGGGCCGGGCGTCCGGCGACGGTGCCCGTGTGCGGTGGGCTGGACGGTCTGGTGATCCCCGCATCCGTCATGAGCCTGCCGACCGGCGGAGGCCGCGTCGAGTCGGCCACGGTCAGGACCGGCCTCGTCAGCGGCGAGACGATCACGTACTGCCAGGTCGACGCCGACCTCTTTCCCGTCGACCCGGCCGCGCCCGCCATCACGATGCGCGTGGACCTGCCGTACGACTGGAACGGCAAGGCCCTGATGTTCGGCGGGGGCGGCTACAACGGCACCATCCCCGACCTCACGGGTGACGTGCCGTTCGGCCCCACCGGTCAACCGGCCCCCCTGGCGCGGCGATACGCGACGTTCGCCAGTGACTCGGGGCACCGGCAGAGCCCGACGGCGCCTCCGTCGCTGGACGGGTCGTTCGGCGTGAACGACGAGGCCCTGAGCAACTTCGCCGCCGGTGACGCGCTCAAGAAGACACGCGACGCGAGCCTGTTCCTGGTCCGGCACGCCTACGGGGCGCGGCCCGCCGAGGTCTACTTCGCGGGCGGCTCGACCGGCGGCCGGGAAGCCCTCGTCGTCGCGCAGCGGTGGCCGACCGCGTTCGACGGCGTGATCTCCGCCTTCCCCGCCTGGAACAACCTCAGCGAGATGCTGTACGTGGGGTACCTGGCCCAACTCCTGTCCCGCCCCGGCGCCTTCCCCGGAGTCGACCAGCAGACGCTCCTGTACGACAGGGTCGTCCAGGCGTGCGACGGGCTGGACGGCGTCAAGGACAACGTCGTCTCGAATCCGGGAAGTTGTCACTTCGACCCCCGCACGCTGCGCTGCCCGAAGGGCACCGATGCCGGACCGACCTGCCTGTCGGACGCGCAGATCAGGGCCGTGACGGCCATGTCGGCGCCGTTCAGATGGCCGTACCGGATCGCCAGCGGTGAGAAGGAATACCCCGGCTTCCCGTTCCTCGCGGGGGCGGACATGCGGACCCCGTTCCTCGGGTTCGGCACCAGCGCACCGGCCAACCCCATGCCGGTGACGAGCGGTTACGGCATGCAGTTCTGGGACCAATGGGTCAAGTACTTCCTGACCCGCGACCTCGGGCACAACCCCCTCGCCGTCGATCCCCGTAACCCCGGCACGTGGCTCGCGCGGATCAGCCGTCTGTCCACGATCCAGGACCGCAACGACACGGACCTCGGCCCGTTCGCCCGCGCCGGTGGCAAGCTGATCCTGCTCCACGGCGCGGCGGACGAACTCGTCTCCCCGTACTCGACGACCGACTACTACCAGCGCGTCCGCGCGACCCTGGGCGCCGGGCCGACCCACGCGTTCCTGCGGTACTACGTCGTGCCCGGGGCGAACCACGCGAACTTCGGCACCCCCGCGTTCGCCGCCGCCACGGACTCGCTCTCCGCCCTTGAGTACTGGGTCGAAAAGGACGAGCCGCCCGTCGGCCAGGTCGTGTCCGACGCCCTCCACCACCGCACGCGCCCCTTGTGCGCGTACCCGGGCTGGCCCAGGTACCGCGCCGGTGACCCGGACACCGCGTCGAGTTTCGTGTGCGCGCACTGAGGCTGTCCGGAGGCGTCGTCCGGCAGCCGAGGCCCCGCCAACTCCGCGCCGTGGAGGCCGTACAGCCGTACGGACCGTGAGTGTTAGCGTGTTCATGGTCAGACAGTCGGGGGAGTGACGATGGGTTCGGACGGCTATCAGGTCAAGGCGGGCATGACCGGCCAGGCCAAGCAACTCGACGACGCGGGCACGGACATGGACGGCGTCGGCTCGGCCGTCCGCTCGCGCACGCGTTACTCGTACGACGACGCCGGGGGCCATGACGCCGCCGACGCGCTGAACGCGTTCGTCACGGCGTGGGAGGCGGAGGCCAAGGCACTGGCGTCGGCGCTGCACGAACTCGGTGACAAGGTGGAGTTGAGCAAGAAGACCTACCACGGCACCGACGGCCAGGTGCGGGCGCACGCCGACAGCGTTCCCTCCGGCGGCGCGAGCGGCCTCACCGACACCTCGACAGGGGGCGGCCGTACGTCCGTCCTCTCCAGCTACTGAGCGACGGGCCGATGTCCTTCTTCTCCTCCCCCTTCGACTCGCCCTCCCTCCGCCTCGAATGGCTCGCGGGGCTGTCCAAGAAGCTGCTCGGCGCCGGGACCAAGAACGAAGTGCTCGACCTCATCGACGAAGCCCTCTCGGTGCCCGAACCGGGCGGCGACCAGGGTGTGTTGGAGGGCCTGGCGGCGCTCTACCGCGGCCAGGTCGACCCGGTCGGCGGCGTCTTCGACCAGGTCGACCGAGTGGGCCGCAAGGGTCTCCCGGAGGTGTGGGTCGGCGACACGAGCGTCCTCGCCTCCGACGTGGTGAACGCCGCCGGGCGGTCGGTGACCCGGATGAGCGAGGCGTTCCAGGGGTGCGCGACCGTCCTGCTGACCCTCGCCGACGCGATCGGCGCCGCCCAGCTCAAGGACGAGCAGGGGCGCGGGCAGTTGCGGGAGCAGAAGAAGATGCTGGGCGGCAAGGACGGCTTCTTCGACAACCTGCACGAGAACGACGAGGAGGAGTGGGACCGCAAGAACGCCGCCCACTTCGGCTCCTCCGCGGTCGACCTGATGCACGACGCCGTGGCCGACGCCCAGGAGGCCACCCGCGTCGCGGCCCGTGACCTGAACAAGTGGGCCTCCGAGGCGCGCGCCGGGAAGATGGAGACCAGCGAACTCACCGCCGTCGACAAGCTGATGCTCGCCGACACCGGTGTCGCGGGCGCCGACGCCGACCTGAACGAGATCCTGACGGCGGGCGACCTCTCGCGCGCCTCGGCCCGCATGGACCTGCTGAGCCTGGACGACGAGACGGCCATGGAACGGATGCTGGCCAAGTCCGACAGCCCGCAGGAACGGGCCTATCTGATGAAGGCCCTGGCGGCAGGGCACAGCGTCACCGAGATCGAGCAGTTCCAGGCCAAGATCCACGGCAAGGACCCCGCCTGGCTGCGCCGCCACCTCACCCCGGTGGTCACCGCCTCGGACAGCATGAAGGACGAGGGCCTGGCACCGGACGGCTCGAACAACAACAAGGACTTCGTCACGTTCGACGGCCAGCGGTGGATCCAGGGCGGCGACGGCTCCGAGGGCACCTGCGTGGCCTCGTCCACCGTCACGTCCCGCGCGATGGTCGACCCCGTGTACGCGCTCGGCCTCACCGGCGGCCCCGACGGACAGCAGGACGACCCCGATGCCTTCCGGCAGCGTCTGGTGGCCGAACAGCACCGGCTGCACACCGAGGGCGACGGCGGCGAGAACTGGGGCGGCATGGGGCCCGAGGGACAGGAACGGATCAACGACACCCATGTCGGCAGCGCCACCGGCACCGACTACTCGCGTCAGGACCTGAACAGCGCCGCCGACCGCAGGGCGGTCCTCACCGACGTCGAGAAGTCGGTGGCCGAGGGGCGGCCGGTGCCGGTCGACGTCTCGGGCAAGGAGGGCGCCCACGCGATGACCATCATCGCCCAGGAGGGTGACATGCTTCAGGTGTACAACCCCTGGGGCGAGACCACCTGGGTCAGCGAGGACGACTTCATCAACGGCCACATGGGCAAGGCTTCCAACAGTGATCTCCCCAACGCGTACAGCGTCTATCTTCCGCAGTAGCCGAGGCGGTGCCGTGCTCGCGACGGCCGCGCTGCTCGCGCTCGCCACGGGCTGCGGCTCGGGCGACGGCTCGACGGGCACGTCCAGCACCACGAGCCGGACGACCAGCCTCTCGGTGAAGGACACCAGCATCAGCGCCGAGCCGGGCGAACGCTTCACGCTCACCGTCGACCAGAACGCCTCCACCCGCGAGTACTGGTACCTGGTCGATCCCCGGCCCGACAGCTCGGTGCTGGTCAGCCGGGGGCGTGCGGCGGACTCCGGCGACGGGACGACGGCGCCCGGCTCCGGTCACCGGCTCACCTTCACCTTCGAGGCCAAGGCCAAGGGGACCACCCGGTTCACGCTGCTGCACTGCACGTTCACCACCTGTCAGGGCAACACCTCTACGAAGCCCCCGGCAACGACCGGAGCCTCGGCCGAGCCGTCCGCGACGACCGGAGCCTCCGCCGCTCCGGCCCCCGAGCGCATCACCTACACCGTCACCGTCCGATGAGCCGAGGCCCCGCCGTGAACGCCCCCACCCCGCACCCGCCGAACCGCACGGACGACGAGCTGGCCCGGCTCGACATCACCGGTCTCCTGCGCGACGGCCTCACCGCCGAGCCCGGCCCCCGGCGCACCGCCCTGTTCGGCGACGGCGCTGCCGCTGCCGCCGTCCTCCTCGACCGCCTCGGCACCGAGCCCCGCTCGGTCGCCTTCCTCGCCGACACCGTCCGCGCCGGGGGACTCGCCCGCGCCGCGGACCTGCCCGAGCCCCTGCCCCGCCGACCGGCCGCCGACCTCGTACGGCAGTGGCTGCGGGCCGCCACCGACCTCGGCGGCGGCATCACCACCGACGACACCACGGCCACCTGGCTGCACGCCGTCGCGACGATCATCGAGCTGAAGCAGCGGGCCCGGGCGGGCAGCGCCTGACGCGGGCGGTGGCAGCCCGGCGCTCAAGGAGCCGAGCCGCCGCGCCCGACGGCCCGGGGGCCGCTACCGCGACGCGGACCCCTGCGGCGAGCGCAGCACGAGCAGCGTGATCTCGCTCGGCGCGAAGACGCGGAACGGCGGGCCCCAGAAGCCCGTGCCCCGGCTCGTGTAGAGGAGGGTGCGGGGGCCGTGGTGGGTGAGACCGGCGAGCGCGGGCTGGTCGAGGCGGACCAGGTGGTGGAAGGGCCAGATCTGGCCGCCGTGGGTGTGGCCGGAGAGCTGGAGGTCGATGCCGTGCTCCGCCGCGCGGTCGACGAACTTGGGCTGGTGGGCGAGGAGGAGGACGGGCAGGTCGGGGTCGGCGCCGTCCAGGGCGTCGCCGAGGTCGGCGCGGTGGCCCGTCAGCCCTGAGGACTCGGCGGTGACGTCGTCCACACCGGCGACCACGAGGGTGTCACCGCCGCGTTCGAGCAGCAGATGGCGGTTGCGCAGCGGCTCCCAGCCCAGTTCGTCCATCAGGTCGACCCAGCCCTGGGCCTCGCTGTAGTACTCGTGGTTGCCGGTGACGTACACCCGGGCCCGCGTCGCCCGGACGGTGCCCAGCGGGGCGGCCTGGGCGCGGCGGCGTTCGGCCGTGCCGTCCGCGATGTCGCCGGTGTGGCAGACCAGGTCCGCCTCCAGGGTGTTCACCGTCTCGCAGACCCGGGCCGACCAGCGGGCGCGGTCGAGCGGGCCGTAGTGGGTGTCGGTGATCAGGGCGACCCGGGTGCCGTCCAACCCGGCGCCCAGACGCGGGAGTTCCACGTCGAGTCGGCGTACGCGGGGCACGCGGCGGGCCTCGGCGTACCCCCAGCCGAGCAGGACGGCGGCGGTGCCGAGGACGGCCCAGGCGACGATGCGCGCCCGGTCCTGTCCGTCGCCGACGCCCGCGACGGTCAGGGCGAGCCTCAGCAGCACGCCGAGCAGCACGGACCAGGTGAACAGGACCCAGCCGGCCCCCAGCAGAGTGTCACCGATGATCGCCGCCCCGTCCCGCTGGCGCCGTCCGTGGCCGCGTGCCATCGCGAGCGGCATACCGATCAGGCCGAGGACGAACAGCGCGGTGCCGGTCACCGTGACGGGCAGCGGCCAGTGCTGGCCGCCGTACAGGAGGACCCAGCAGGGTACGGCCCACAGCAGGACGGGGGCGATCAGGGGGAGGTAGCGGATCAGGCGGTGCAGTCCGCTCTGCCGCGCCGCTTTCGCCTCACCCTCCGTGGGCCGGGTGTCGCTGATGTCGGTCACGCTTCCCTCCCTGACCGGGCTGCCGTCCCGCGCACTGTATCCGGTCGCCTTCGCGGCGGCCGGACCGGTGTGCGCCGGGCAACGGAGGCTCGCGGGTCAGGTGGCTCCCGGTGGGGACGGTGCGGCGAGGTACCCCTCGATCAGCCGGGTGAGTTCGTCCACGATCGACTCGCGGTCGATGGGCGGCGGATCGAGGACGTAGCCGACCGTCACGGACTCGATGGTGCGCACGAGGATCCAGGCCGCAGAGCGCACCGGCATCGCGGCCGGGCGGCGCTGGAAGAGGAGAGCGGTGGTCACGAGGTCGTCGATGCGGCGGACGAACTCGGCCCGCTGCGGGTTGGCGCTGCGCGGCAGCTGCTCGTAGACCACGCGGAGCAGACCGGCGTCGCCCTCCAGGGCGTCCAGCAGGGCCCCGATCGTGCTGCGGACGCTGTCGGTGGCGTCGAGGTGGGACACGAACGCGTCGGTGATGCGAAGGTGCAGCCGCTCCACGTAGCGGTCGAGCACCCGGTCCAGGATCGCCTCCTTGTCCGGGAAGTACTGGTACAGCGACCCCGGGCTGATCCCGGCCCGGGCGGCGATCCGGCTGGTGCTGGTGCGCTCGTACCCCCGCTCCATGAGGACCTCGCGACCGGCCGCGAGGATTCTTTCGACCATGGCACGGGACCGGTCCTGCCGGGGTGTCCGTCTGGCCGCGCGCTGCGGTGAGCCCAAGGTCATGTCCGCTCCGGAAACGCGAATTGAACGCGAGTAATCGCTCGTGTCAGCATCAAAACGTGACTCCACTGCACGCACAAGACGAGCGGGAGACCTCTCCGTATCCGCGCCGTTTCCGCGGCGCGCCGGAGCGCAGCCTCCGCATGGGCAGGGTGCTGCGGCGCGTGGCGGGCGTCGATCAGGTGGACGAGGAACTGCTCGACCTGATCGGGCGGCGGATGTACGCCCGCGACGAGGTGGGGGCGGCCCTGGTCCGCGCGATGCGCAAGGACGGCGCTGCTGACGCCGGACGCGTCACCATGGCCCAGTTCAAGAAGGCGCTGGACGACGGAGTCCGGTCCGTACCCGACGCCCCGCCCGCCCTGCCGCGCTTCTTCGCGGTGGTCGACGAGGTGCCGGACTGGGTCGACTTCGACCTCCTGGAGCGGGGCGCCGGGGTGGTACGGCGGATGGGGCGCACCGCGACCGACGTCCTGCTCCAGCTCTCCCTGATCGGCGGCTACCGGTACGGCGGCCCCGCCGATCTGCTCGTCGCCACCGGCGGGTTGTCGGGTGCGCACGCCATGAGGCGGCTCGGCGAGACCGAGACCTGGACGCGTGCGGTGGTCGAGCCGGGCGGGATGCGACGCGACGGGGAGGGCTTCCGGCTCACGGTCCACGTGCGCGCGATGCACGCCCTGATCAACGACCGCTTCGAGACCAACGGCCGCTGGGACACCGCCCGTTGGGGCCTCCCCATCAACCAGTCCGACCAGGCCGGCACCCTGGGCCTGTTCAACAGCACCCTCCTCCTGGGCGCCCGCCTCCTCGGCCGGCCCGTGAGCGCGGCGGACTCCCGCGCCGTCATGCACCTGTGGAAGTACGTCGGCCTGCTCCTCGGCGTCCACGAGGACTGGCTCTTCGACACGGAACGCGAGCAGAACGTCTTCAACTACCACGTCCTCCTCGCCCAGGACGGCCAGACCCCGGCGGGCGCGGCCCTGTCAGCGGCGATCGTCGACGGAGAACGCCACCTGGACCACGGCCGCCTGACCTCCCTCCGCGCCCGCTACGCCCACGCCCGCCTCCTGAGCATGCTGCGGTACTTCCTCGGCAAGCGGAGCCTGGAAGACCTGCGCCTTCCCGTCACGCTCCCGTGGGTGGTCCCGGCCGTGGTCGCGAAGAACCTTGCCGCGTCGCTCGTCGTGGGCAGCTCCGAGTACGGACGCCGCTACCTCGACCGCACCGGGATGGAGTTCCGCCGCAAACGCGCCCGGATGCTCTTCGAGGGGGCGCGCGAGCAGGTCGGGGCGCTGCCTCTCTGAGGAGATCAGGAGGGGGCCGTAGCCCCCGAGGTCAGACGCGGACCTCGTAGACGATGTTGAACGGAGTCTGTGCCGCCCGGCGGAAACGGGTCAGACCGGCCTCCGACGCGACCTGGCGGGTGCGCTCCTCGCCCGCCTGGGCGCCCAGGGCACGGCCGACCTCCTGGGACTGCGAGGCCGGCGTGCAGATCAGCGACGAGGCGCTGTAGAACGTGCGGCCGAGCGGGGTGAGGTTCTCCTCCAGCCGGTCGCCCGCGAACGGCTCCACGAGCATGATGCTGCCGCCCTCGGCCAGCTGCTCCCTGCTGCGCGCCAAGGCGCCGACCGGGTCGCCCATGTCGTGCAGGCAGTCGAAGAACGCGATCAGTTCGTACGGGCCACCGGCGAAGTCCTTGGCCCCGGCCACCTCGAACGAGACCCGGTCCCCGACACCGGTCTCCGCGGCCAGCTCCCGGGCCGCGTCGACGGACGGACCGTGATGGTCGAAGCCGGTCACCAGCGCGTCCGGGAACGCCTCGCCGATCATCACGGTGGAGTGGCCCCGTCCACAGCCCACGTCGGCCGCCCTGCCACCGGTGCGCAGCTTCTCCACCACGCCGGTCAGCGCAGGCAGCCACTCGTCCACCAGGTGTGCCGCGTAGCCCGGACGGAAGAAGCGGGCCGTCCCCGTGAACAGGTCCGGGTGGTGTTCGTGCCAGCCGACGCCGTGGCCGTCCCGGAAGGCGCGCTCCAGCCTGTCCTGTTCCTCGGCCGAGCCGCACGACAGGAACGACTGGTATCCGCCCAGGGCGAAGGCAGGGCTGTTCTCGTCGGCGAAGACCGCGCTCTGCTCCGGTGACATGCGGAAGCGGTCGTCACCCTCGTAGGTGAGGAATCCGCCGGCGGCCATCGCGGCCAGCCATTCGCGGACGTTGCGCTCGGTGGTACGGGTGCGCTCCGCGAGCTGCCCCGGCGTGACGGCCTCGCCGTCCGCGAGGGCCCGGAAGAGCCCCAGCCGCTCCCCGAGCAGGACCAGGGGCGCCGCCGCGACCGCGCCCAGATCGGCCACGACCTTCCCGAGCAGTTCGTTCAGCTTCGCTTCATCCACGGTGCTCATGTCGACCGACACGCCCACACCTCCGCTCGATCCGGCCACCTCGGCCCCCTGGGAGATAGTCGCGCAAAACACCGCAGATCGCAGCGGGGGTCGAGCAAAGCCCGAAAGCGCGCCGCTGTACAGTGACGGATGCCCTTGACCTGCACAAAGCAGGCAGGGAGCCGTCTTTCAGGAGTCAAGAATGCTGCGCACGATGTTCAAGTCGAAGATCTAGCGTTTGGGTGTTTTGGCAGGTCGGGGCCCTGATTGCCGCGTCCAGGTCAGCAAACGGTCAGCATGAGACGGGACTGTGTCCCGCCTTGCTGACCTGAACTTGTAGCGGGGGCCTGCTGCGCCGCCCGGCGCCTCGCCCGGACGGCTTGATTCGTGGCTCGTCAGCTCGCCCGTGGGATGGGGTCGTTCTTCGAGGAGTGCGGTTGTTCCAGGCCGACTCGTTGCCCGCACCCGTACACAATTCGGTTCCGGGATGCTCTTGGCAAGCAGCGAGAAGAGGTTGGCTACGACACGCAGGATGACGCGATCGAGCACCTCACGCAGATCTACGCGGAGAAAAAGACAACGGCACCATCCGTTGCCGAGGTTCGCCGCGAACTTGGTCAGCAGACGATCGCGGAATATACGAAGCAGTGGCGGCCTCATCAGCGCGAGATGGCGGAGTACTCGACGGGATGGCACGTGGACGGCTCCATCAACGTGCACATCATTCCTATCGTGGTTGAGCGCTTCTTGGACGAGTTGGAGACGGACGGTGTGGGGCGCGGGAAACCAGGTGAACATCTTCCGTGTCCTCAAGGCGATCCTCCAGGACGCATACGGTAAGGGCGCCATGGCGGATGATCCTGTGAAGGAATTCCAGGAACCGGAGTACGTTCGCGAGAAGGTGGTCATCCCATCGCTCGCCTATGCCAAGAAGGCGCTGACTGTCGCTGACGAATATCTCGCGCTTGAGATCGTCATGATGGTGGGCTGCGGTTTGCGGACGGGGAAACCCGGGCGGTGAACATCAATGTGGTGGCGGACGACGTCTATCGGGTGCACGAGCAGATCCACTCCAACACGCACAAGCCGGCGAAGCTGAAGCACCGCAAGGCAGGGGAGTTCCGGGAGGTCCCTCTGCCGCGCTCCGTGAAGGAAGCGATGGAGCGGCACCACGAAGGAGGGTTATCTCCTGCGCGGTCTGAGCGGGTACTACACGGAGCCGATGGAACGCCGGCGTGTGCAGAGGCTCTTCAAGGACCTCCAGCGGAGGATGGTGTCGGAACGTACGGCTTCCGTCACTATTTCGCCCCGAACGCGCTCGGGAACGGCATACCGATCACCGATGTGGCGGAGTGGATGGGCCACAAGTCGATCGAGGAGACCTATCGCACGTACCGGCATCTGATGCCGGACAGCATCATCAAGGCCGCCCGCATCCTGGATGCCGGTCTGTGGGAAGCCGCCTGAAGGGACTACGGCTGACGGCAGGTTTTTCGTTTGCTGGTGGTACGGCTTGTGCGATTCAGCGGCCAGGGAAACGAGGGCTGGGCCAGTGATAGGTGGAATGTTGGCCCGTGTACGGTCCGGATCTTGGTCTCGACTGATTTGGTCAAACCACCCGGGGGAGAGGATCTACCTCTCGAGGACTCAGTGCCAACGAAGGGGACTCACTGCCTCAGAGCGTCTGGCGGCAGCTAAACATGGCCTACCGCTCGCGAAACGCTGAGTAAACCCTGCGGACGCCAGGGCAACCCAAATCCCAAGGGGAGCAGCGCCTTGGGGTCCAAGCACCCCCCCGCGAGCACAGGGACGACCTTCCCGCGATCAAGGAGGCGCACAAGCTGCTCGAGCAACCCCCGCGAGCGCGGGGACGACGCCCGGCACCCGGGCGAGGGACAGGGAGTGCGGGAGCAACCCCCGCGAGCGCGGGGACGACCCTGCGTGCCGGGCGGACACGGACGGCAGCCAGGAGCAACCCCCGCGAGCGCGGGGACGACGCGCCGGACTCGCGCAGGTCGGCCATCATCGGCGAGCAACCCCCGCGAGCGCGGGGACGACGTGGGCGGCGGCCTCGGTACGGCTGCCGTAGGGGAGCAACCCCCGCGAGCGCGGGGACGACGCCACGTCCGACCTGTGCGCACTGGCGTGGCTGGAGCAACCCCCGCGAGCGCGGGGACGACGCCCCGGCGGTGGTCTGCGCGATCGGCAACGTCGAGCAACCCCCGCGAGCGCGGGGACGACATCGTGCCGTGCGCCGGGCGGTAGAAGGCCGGGGAGCAACCCCCCGCGAGCGCGGGGACGACGGCCACGTCCATCACCCCTGCCCTGGCCGGCAGGAGCAACCCCCGCGAGCGCGGGGACGACAACCACACCGAAATCCAGTTGGAGTAGGGGGAGGAGCAACCCCCGCGAGCGCGGGGACGACCCTGGCCCTCCTCGACGCGCTGGTGACCGCCCGGAGCAACCCCCGCGAGCGCGGGGACGACCGCACCCCCTTCCGGGGCCCCTCCTCGCCGCTGGAGCAACCCCCGCGAGCGCGGGGACGACGCAGCAGTCCTCGAGGAAGCGGCCGATGTGGTCGAGCAACCCCCGCGAGCGCGGGGACGACCCGAACCGGTAGCCACGAGCGGCGGTGTCGTGAGCAACCCCCGCGAGCGCGGGGACGACTCAGGCACGCGCCGGGCCGCACCGCCAAGTGGCGAGCAACCCCCGCGAGCGCGGGGACGACAGGAGGCCAGGGAACCTACTGCGTGGCAGGGACGAGCAACCCCCGCGAGCGCGGGGACGACACCCGGCCGCGGGCCGGGACACCGTGCCCGTGCGAGCAACCCCCGCGAGCGCGGGGACGACATGGTGACGACCATCTGCATCATCGGGTCGCCGGAGCAACCCCCGCGAGCGCGGGGACGACCAGTGCCCGCGATGCGCTGGCCCACTGGCCACCGAGCAACCCCCGCGAGCGCGGGGACGACATGGACTTGGACTGGATCGCGTCCCGCGCGCGCGAGCAACCCCCGCGAGCGCGGGGACGACTGACAGTGCGCCCCCCAACCCGAGACGGCGAAGGAGCAACCCCCGCGAGCGCGGGGACGACGACCCGGACGACGAGGAGACGCCGGAGGTCACGGAGCAACCCCCGCGAGCGCGGGGACGACAGATGGACTGGCGGGTGCCCGTCGCCACCGGCCGAGCAACCCCCGCGAGCGCGGGGACGACCCGGCTCACCACGCCTGCCCCCATCGAGTACGAGGAGCAACCCCCGCGAGCGCGGGGACGACAAGGTCCCCCTCATGATCGACGACGAGACTCCCGAGCAACCCCCGCGAGCGCGGGGACGACTCCGCCTGCGGTTCGCATTCGGCCGTTGTAGCCGAGCAACCCCCGCGAGCGCGGGGACGACTGGCCGGGCACCCCGGTCTTCGGCAGGACGAACGAGCAACCCCCGCGAGCGCGGGGACGACACTTCTTGACCTGGTGGTTTGTCGAGTTAGTGGTGCGTTTTCATTTACTTGGATTCGGTGCGCGTACCGTTGTTGCGTGGGCGGCCCATGAGGGTGAGGCCGTCGAAGTCGACCGGTGTCCAGCGGTCGTGGCCGGCTGTTCTCACCGACCAGCCCTGCTCGGTGGGGGCTGGTTCGATCATGGTGGCCTGCCCGTTGTCGATGCGTTGGGCGAGGAGCGTCCAGAGGCGGTCGCGGATGCGGGGGTTGGGGGTTCCGACGTAGATGCCGGGAGCGGCTTCGACGAACCAGCGAGTGAGGTGGCCGCGCAGGCCCGGGGGTGCGGCAATGAGGATGACGACGGTGGTCCCCGCGCTCATCTGTCGGCCCCGGGAGTGTTGCCCGGGTTGTCCGTGGGCGGCACGACGTCGAGGTGGGTGTCTGTTGCGAAGGGGTCGGACCAGTTACGGCCGCCGCTGGCAACGGTGTTGTCCTCGTTCCAGAGGCCGTGGATCTCCTCGTCGAGTAGGTCGGGGTTATCCGGGACGAGGAGGTTCTTGATGTCGTTGACGATGCGGGGGAGGAGTTTGTGCTGGACGACGGTGTCCCGCAGGGCTGTGCGGGCGTCTCGTTCGGAGGTGAGTCCGTTGGCGGTGAGGTCGAAGGCGAGTGGGATGGTGTGCTCGGCTTTGTAGAGGTCGGCGATGTCCAGGACGAACGAGAGAGCGGAGCCGGTGTGGACGAAGCCGAGGGCGGGGCTGGTGCCGATGCCGGTGATGACGGCGTGGCAGATGCCGTACAGGGCTGAGTTGGCGGCGGAGAGCACGCGGTTGACGTCGTCGCCGGCGGCGAATGCGTCGCCGGGTTTGTAGTCGCGCTTGGTCCAGGGCACGCCCGTGCGTGCGGAGTGCTCTGCGTAAAGCTTGCGGACGCGGCTGCCTTCTCTGCCTCGTAGCTGCTGAAGGGTCAGGCCAGTGGTGTTCTCACCAGGGAACCGCAGGTCGTACATGCGGCGGGCCACCGTGACGCGTTCTTTGGGCCGGGTGACGAGCCATGCCTGGCGGAGTTGGAGTCGGGAGCCCCTGGCGGTGCTGAGGCCGGAGGCGTAGAGGCGTACACCGTGCTCGCCGACCCAGCACACGGAGGTGGCGGAGTCGGCGAGCAGGGTGACGGCTGCATGGGTGATACGGCTGCCCGGGCCGATCAGAAGGACGGCGAGGTAGGCGGCGGGGACGTGGACGATGCGCGCCTTGTTGATCAGGACGATGGCGTTGTCGTCCCGGTCGATGTGGCAGCGTTCGACGTAGAGACTGGAGACGCGGTCTTCGATGCGATGGACGTCTTGTGGGCCGGTGCGCCACCAGGGTTCAGCCATGGTGCGTCTCGTCCGGGAGTGGGGCGAGGGTCAGGAGTCCTTGGCCGTATCCCTTGGCAGGGCCGATGCCGTTGAGCAGGGCGGCGCGGAGGGCGCCGGTGTCGGTGACGCGAAGGCGCCCCTGGAAGGTGGCGGTGGACAGGGTGACCTGGGCGCCGTGGGGGGTTTTGCGGAAGCGGAGGGTCTCGCGGGCGGTGATGGAGACGGCCGGTGTCTCAGCCGGGGGTGCCGTGTCGGAGCTGTCTTCGTGGGTGGTGCCGAGGTTGATGCCTGGTGCGGTGGTGGTGGAGGGGATGGCGAAGCCGTGGCGTTCTGTTCGTGCGAGGAGCCAGGCGAGTTGATGGGCGGCGGTGCGGTGAGCGACGCGGATGCCGCGGCGTTTGCCGGGGCGGTCGCTCGCCTTCTTGAGGCGTTCGGTCTGCTCGGTGCTGGGCTTCTCCGGGTTCTGCACGTGCTGGACCGGGTTGGCGGTGAGCCGGAAGGCGAACTCCTTGCCGAGTGCGAGGCGCTGGAGCAGGGGGGTGTAGTCGGCGATGAGCGGCTGGCCGCCGTCGGCGTCGGGCCAGCCGGCCTCCTCCACGAGGTGGTGCCAGGAGGGTCGGCTGTCGGTGAGGACGAGGACTTCGGCGCGGTGCGCGGTGCTCGTGTCCAGCCGCCACAGGACGCGTTCGGCGACGGGCTGTACGGCTAGGCCGCTCAGGACGGCCGCGTGCAAGCGGTGGGGGTTGGCGAGCAGCGCGACGGCGTGGCGGCGGCGTGGGTTGAGCGCGATTTTCGACAGGTATGGCATGGGGTCACCAGCCCAGGAGTGCGAAGGGGTCGTGGCCGGGGTCGGCGGCGTCCGCGGTGCCGGTGGGCTTGTGACCGGTGGGCAGTGTGATCCACAGGTGGCGGACGGTGCGGTCGCTGAAGACGGTGCCGGCTTTGAGGTCGTAGGTGTCGGGGACGTCGGAGATGCTGATGTCGCCGGCGGGATCTTCGACGGTGGCTTCGAGTGTCACGGTCGGTGTGCGGATGCGGGCGCGGTGGTGCGCGGCTGCCTGCCAGGGCACTTCCTGCAGTGCGGAGGGCAGGTCGGTGGCCGGGACCAGGCCGAGGCTGACCGGGCCGGTCGGGGGACACGAGCGACGGCCCAGGGACAGCGGGAAGACCGGGTTCCTGACGGCCGTCTCGAGGTCTTCGAGCAGGGAGGCGGGGCCCTCCAGGGCGGCGGTGAAGACCGCGTCCTGCAGGTAGGAGCGTTGGGTGACCCCGGTGTACTTCTTCGCACTGTTCCGCTTCTGCACGCCCTTGGCATCGACCTCGGCGGAGGGCAGGAGCAGGCCACGGTGGTCACTGGCGGTGTGGTAGTCGCGCAGCAGGGTGCCGGGCTGGTCGACCCGGACGCCCAGGCGCAGGCCGAGCAGATCGGTCAGGCCCGCTTCGCGCGGGCGTCCTTGAGCCGCGGCAAGCAGACCGAGAATGCCGGACTTGGTGGGCTGGGCGCGGGTGTCGCGTCGGTTGTAGAGGGAGGCGCCACCCCAGGACTGCAGGGGAGCGGCCAGCCGCAGCAGGAGGACGGCTCGGTCGTTCATCGCTGCGCGGCTTCCACGGTGTTGGTGCGCTGGGTGGGGACGGTGCCCTGGTCGAGCCAGGTGCCGACCAGTTCGCCAAGCGTGTCGAGGAGGGCCGGGAAGGGCATGGAGGGGCCGAAGCTCGCCTCGAGCTTGTCCGGGTTCAGGGCGTAGGTGGCGAGCCTCTGCGTGGGGGCGTTGCCCCAGGTGGCGGCGACGGACCGCAGTTCCTCGGCCAAGGCCACGGCGGAGTCGCCGGCCAGGCCCTGCTGGCCGGTGACGGGCTCTTCGAAGGCGGAGACGAGGTTGACCGGCTGGTCGGTGCGGACGGTGATCAGGACCAGCTGGGGCAGGGTGCGGTGGGCGAAGGAGTTCTGGTGGCCGGTGGGCATGGACCGGGTGAAGGCGTCGACGAACCGGACGGCAGCCTGACGGGCGGCGTCGGCGGAGGTGAGATTGTCGCGCAGCTGGTGCACGCCCAGGACGGCGTAACGGTAGAGAGTGGAGGAGTTGAACTCCACGGTGCCGATCATCCCGGCGCCGGTGTCGTCGGTGTTCTCGTCGTCGACGGCTGTGTAGTAGTCGAATTCGGTCCTGACGGCGTGAGTGGACAGGGCGTGGGCGACCTGGACGGCGGCGTCGACGTTGAGTTCCTTCAGGTCGGCGACCATGCGGCCGAACAGGGCGACCTCCGCAGGGTGCCCGGTGGACAGGGCGGAGACGACGTCGAGCTGCTTGATCTCGGCCTCGAGCTCCTTGTCGGCGAGGGCGGCGAGTTCTGCGGCCCGGTCGCCGAGGAGGGCGATGAGGGAGTCGAGCTGTCGCTTGCCGAAGAACAGCAGGTAGGCGGACTGTTCTTCCTTCTTGGAGGACTTCTTGATGCCCAGGGGTTCCAGCAGGGCGCCGGCCAGCCGGTCCGCCTGTGCCGTCTCGAGCCCGGCACCGCCGTCGGCGGCCGGTGCGGCCAGGCGCTGGGAGAGCAGGGCGGCGATCCGCTTGGTGCGGGTGGCTCGGTCGGCGGGCGCCTCGCCCTTGGCGAACTCGATCCGGGTGGCGCGCTTCCACGCCTGTGACGACACCCGGGCGCGCCGGGCCCCGCCGTAGACGGCCTGCTTGGGCGTGCCGGAGTCGTCGCGGTTGATGTTCGACGGCGGGAGGCTCTGCAGGATGTGGACCTCGACGAACAGGGTGGGCTCGGTCATGGTGCGGCTCCTTCGAAGATGAGCGCCACAGGGGAAGCGGACGGCCGGCCACGCGCCTGCGCACCGGATGTCGGGGACGCCGGTGCCGTGGCGGGGGCTGTGCCGGGTGGCGTGAATGGATGTGCGGTGCCGGTGTCAGGCGGTGGGGTCTTTGCGGTGGAAGTCGCGATCCCAAGTGCTGCGCAGCCCAGGCTGTGCATCGGGCCGTTGCGGGTCGTCCCAGTTGCGCAGGGCACGGCGCAGCAGGTCGTAGTCGAGACCGATTCCGGCCTTGCGCAGAAGGTGCACCAGGCTGCGCAGATGGTGCGCGAGTTCACCCGCGTCCGCGGAGGTGAGCAGAATGCCGAGCCGCTCCTCCAGCGCTGCCTGGCTGACGCCGTCGCCCTGTGCGAGGAGGAGTCGGCAGGCGGTGCCGGGGTTGATCCCGGGCGTGTGCACGGACTGTCGGCGGCCCTGCTGGTGGAGGCCGAACAGCGAGAGCGCGGCGTGTTCGGCGATCAGGTCCCGGGTGAGGGCGCCGCGGACCCGTAGGTCGCTGCCCATCGTGGTGCGGTAGAAGCCCCACATGGCCGGAACGGTCCCGGCTTCCTCGCCCAGCCCGGAGCGCAGGACAGCCAGATCGGCTCCCGCGTCCGCGCCAGCCGGGTCGAAGCCGTCCCAGTAGCCGGGCTGGACTTTCTTCGCACCAGGGATGCTCTGCCCGTTGGCGTCCGCCGGGTCGGTGAACTGCAGACCCCAGGCGCGCAGGACCCGCCCGTGGCGAGGGGTGAGCCAGTCGCACAGGTCACGGTGAAGCCGCGTGTAGTCCAGGCCGATTCCGGCCTGGCGCAGCAGCGGGACCAAGGCGCGGACATGGTGCACCAGTTCGTCGAGGTCCACGGCCGTCGCGGCGGCCGTGAGCCGGCGTGTTTCCGGCCCGTCCGCCTGCCGCTCTGCTCGGTGTTGAGTAGGCGCCGACGTCTGGGTGCCCTGGTGTGCGCGCAGGGCCCGGCAGGCTGTTCCCAGTCCCAGTCCGGGGTGGTGGACGGGTTGGGGCGCACCTTGCTGGTGGAGACCGAAGAGCGTGAGCGCCGCATGTTCGGCCTGGTAGGAGCGGGGCAGACGATCGCTGCCGCGCGCCGCGTCGGTGAGTTCCACTCGGTGCAGGTAACGCATCCCCGCCACAGTGCCCGGTTCGGCTCCCAGGCCCTCGCGCAGCGCGCGCAGGTGCCGCGCCGGGGCCGGTACCCCTGTGCCTTGCGACGCTTTGCGGGGTTCGTGCCACTCTGCGGTGGCTTCCTCCCAGTAGTAGGGGCGGCGGTGGGTGCCGGGTCCGAGGGATGTTTGAGTCATGCGGTTTCTCCCCCCAGGGCTGCCGTTTCGCTGACGCGGGGGAGGATCTCGTTGAGCCTGGCGTAGAAGGCACCGGCCGCCTTGCCGCTGCGGAACACAACCTCCTTGCCGTTGATCTTCTCGGTGCGTCCGATGACAGCCCGCGGCGGAACGGCGGCCATCAATGCGTCCGCCTCCTGGCGGGCGGCGCGGTGCAGCGTGATCTCCCAGGCTTGCTGGGCCTGCTCCAGCATGTCGTAGTCGTCACCGATGGTCCGCAGCCCGGCCAGCAGACGCCGCATCCGGTCGTCGACGGTATGCAGGAGCCGGGCCGAGGGCCTTTCGCCCTTGTCCCGGGGCAGGGGCGCCCCGCCGGCGGCGCGTCGTAGATCGCTGAGCAGGGAGTCCAGCGCCTTCGCCACACGGTCTGCCTGATCGACGCACTCCAGAACAGCCCGGCGCAGCCAGTCGTCGTCGGCGAGGAGGGAGGCGACGGGAAGCGGCAAACTGTCGGCGATGGCGTTCTCCACCACGGCGGACTGGTTGCCGTACTCGAGGCCGCAGGTCTCCACCCCGAGGGGAAAACCCGGCGGTAGACACTCGTCGGCTTGCAGATCGCTGATCTGGCGCAGCAGCGCGGAGGTGTATGGGCCGTCGCCCTCCGCCGG
The DNA here is from genome assembly GCF_000373625.1 of Streptomyces sp. LaPpAH-108. GTDB lineage: Bacteria > Actinomycetota > Actinomycetes > Streptomycetales > Streptomycetaceae > Streptomyces. Next base: position 38,873 of record NZ_KB891999.1, on the reverse strand, counting down.
GACCGACAGGGACAGCAGGGCCCCCAGACCCTGCCACGCCGCACGTCCCGAGGTATGGCGGCGGGGCCGGCGTGCGGGCTGTCCTGCCTTGGGTTTGGCGGTGTGATTCCAGGCGGTGTGCAGTTCGTACTCCGACCACGTCGTGAGCCGGTCACCGGCGCAGACGACGACCTGCCGCACTCTCACGCCCTGCTCCGTGCGGGTCGGGACGAGCCGGATACGGCGTGACTGGAACGTGCACAGGTCGAGCAGCCCCGCGGCGGGACGTACCGACCACGAGGGCGTCGCCGGTGACTTCGCCCCCGACGAGGCCGGACGCTCGTCCCAGGCCCATTGCGGCCGGTCGTTGTCGGGCAGACCGTCGGGCCAGTACGGTGTGTTCAGCAGCAGCGTCTCGTACAGGGTGCTGCCGGTTGGGGCGATCACCCCGAACTGCCCCAGAGGGCCGGTCGGGTTGCCGGTTGTCTTTCCACTCTTCGCCTGCTCGTCACCCACGGCGCCCGTCTTGATCGCCGCTGTGTCCCAGCAGTGTGCGTGCAGCAGCCACAGCACGGCGTGGGCGGGGGAGAGATCAAGGTGGTCGGCCTCGCTCAGTGCGCTGAACAGCGGCACGTTGTTCCCCGACGCCGTCGATGGCACGAGCAGGGCCGATGTCTTCGTCCGCCCGTTGAGCGCGGTCAGTCCCGCGACCTGGGCGAACGGCCGTTCCGAGAAGATCCGGAACCGGTCCGCGTAACGCGACTCGAGATAGTCGGAGATCTTTTCCTTCTCCGCGTCGCTGAAGGCTCCTCGTGCCATCCGCTCGGCCCACTGGGTGCGCGACCTCGGCAGCCCCAGCGCATCCCACATGACGGGCAGCAGGAGTTGCCGCAGCACGGCGGGGAGCATCGTCGGCACCGGCAGATCGAATCGTCGGATCGTGTGCGAGCCGGTCAGGGCATCCAGAATGCCCACGCCGAGGCGCTCGCCCTCCAGCCCGACGGCGGAAAGCCAACTTAGTCGGACCAGGTCATCCTCATGACGCTCCACGTTCTTCCCCTCCCCTTGGCGTGCCGTCCGGTCTCTCCCCAGAGATCGCAAGTGGACGCACGCAACTCGCCCTCCGTGAAGCCTGGTTGGGCGTCACTTCTTGGTTCGACCAAGCCTGCATGGAACGTTCGTTGCTTACAAGCGGATCTGGATAATCTGTGGAAATCTCTTGAAAGGTCTGCGCAGTAGAGCTCGCAGCGCATATCCTCGCGCCTTGTGCTGTACCTGGTCCCGACTCAGGTTGGGGTGTTCCTGTTCGGTGCTTGACGTTGTCCCTGCGGCCGCGGGGGTGGGATCAAGGTCCAGTCGGCGTTCTCGTCATCCCCGCTCCTCTTCAAGTCCCAGCTCCTGGTGGTAGGAGAGCCGGGACTTGCCCAGTTGTGCGTATCCCTCCTCCAGGACCAGTGCGCGCGCGTAGCGCAGCCAGGGGTGCGCTGCCCAACCGGACAGCGGCTTCAGGGCTCGGCCGTCATTCGAAAGCGCGGCCGGAAGCCGGACAGATCCGGCCAGCAGCCGCTCGACCACGTCATCGACCACGACCTCGCCGTGCATGCCGAGCCGGGTGCCGTCCAGCGCCGTGAAGCCCGCCGGCCCACGGCATACCAGCACGACCTCGACGCCGCTGTCGCCGTCACGGACAACGGCATTGAGGTCCTCCTCGGACTTCATGCGGCTACCCGCGTAGTGCAGACCCTCCAGGGTCGTCGTCCCCCACTCGCGGGGCCGCGTCAGCACAAACTCCCGGGCCCGCTCGCGGCGTTGCTCTTCCTTCGCCTGCCAGGTGCGGAACGCGGCTTCCTCGTCCCAGCCCTCCGGGCAGACCGGAGCCTCCCCGTACGCCCGTGCCACCAGGTCCGGCACAACCGCCGGGATGGACCACACTCCTGAGCCTCGGTGCCCATCCCCGGCTTCGGGATCGAGCGGCCCCGCAGCCTCTGCCACCAGAGCAGCCGCCCGCAGCAACGACCAACGACCGTAGATCGTTTCGGACGTCGGCAGGAACCGAGGACGCCCTCCCTCGGGTCCAGGGCTCACCCCGGTCACCAGGACCCGCGGCGCCGAATGCGAGGCGGGCCGACGGGTGCCGACGTGCCGGTGCAGTCTGCCGATTCGCTGCAGCAGCAGGTCCACCGGGGCGAGATCCGTGATCAGCAGATCGGCATCGACGTCGAAGGACTGCTCGGCAAGCTGCGTGGCCACTACCACCATCCGCTCCGGCCGATCGTCACCGGCCTGCGGCCCCATCAGCCGCAGACACCGCTCCGTCCGCTCTGCGCGGTGACCGGTACTCAGACGTCCGTGCAGCAAGTGAAGCTGCCCGTCGAACTGCGTTTTGGCCAACTCTCTGTAGATGGCCTGGGCTCGGTCCACCTGATTGACCACCACCAGGACGACACCACCGTCCCGGACCGCTTCACGAGCCGCCGACGCGACGGCTGCGCCCTCCTTGTCCGAGTCGGCAAGCCATTCGATCTGCGTGTCCACCGGGTTGCGCCAGGCCGGAGTCGGCGTGCGGGAACTTTCCACGACCGGGCGGCCGTCCACGGCGGACGCCGACGTCACGCAGGGATAACCGGCCGGCGTCGGCACTGGCTCCTCGGTATCAGCCTTTCCCAGCACCCCTGACAGGTAGGCATCGACGAACGCCTGCCGCTGCGCCGGCGGCAGCGTGGCCGACAACAGGACCACCGGCACACCCGCCTGTCCCAGCCACCGCAACGCCTCCAGCAGGAACTGCCGCATGTAGACATCGGCCGCATGGACCTCGTCCACGATCACGACCTTGCCCGTCAGGCCCGCGAACCGCAGCATCACATGCCGTGTACGCGTCGCCGCGTACAGCAGGTGATCGACGGTGCCCACAGCGAACGGTGTCAGCAGCCCGCGCTTGTTGCCCAGGAACCACACGGGCGGCCCCGCTCGCTCGGCGTCCTCCTGCGCTTTGGTGCCGGGCTGCCAGCCGAAGTCCTCGTCCTCGTCGATGGCTCCGAAGTCGTCCCACACCGAGCCATCGGGCTGATCGGCCGTATCCGGTCGGCCCTCCCACCAAATCTCCACCCACCGACGGTTGAAGCCCCGTTTGCCATGCAGGAGCGCCACCTGCGACTCCAGAGCCGGATCGAACGAGCGCACCCACTCCAGCACTTGCCCATACATCGGATCGCTCGTTGCCTGCGTCGGCATCGCCACGAACACGCCATTCAAGCCGAAACGAGCCGCCAGAATCTCTGCTGCGGCAAACGCTGCCTTGGTCTTGCCCTCACCCATCGGGGCCTCAGCCACCAACAGCCCCGGAACCGGCATCGACCAAGCCCGCTCCACCAGCTCCCACTGTGACGCACGTGGAGAGACCCCCAAACGGTCCTCCAACGGTGCGAGCGCACGGTCCGGCATCACCAGATGCCCCCACCCGGGCGTGAACCCAAGCTTGCTCCATGCCAGTTCAGCCCGGCGCATCGCGCCGGCGGGCGAGATCTCCCGAGCATCGGCCAGACCAGGGAAGGACGCGCTGTCGCTGGCGATCCAGTCCGCCATCACGATCAGCCCCGACAACGCCAACTGCTCTGCTTTCCGTAGCGCTGCAGCAGGTTTCACTTCAGCAAAAGCGTCAAAGCCGACAGCCCGTGTGAACACATCAACCACGGCTTGTTGAGTCTCGGCCCACCCTGCTCCGCGCCCCAGCGCATCCGGATACGGCACTCGCAGCCCGCTCGCAGAAGGGAAGGCACCGTGGTGGCCCGCGACCAACGGCCACACCCAACCGGCCGCCTCGTCATCAGCCCACTCCCGACGCATCCGGGCCCGCAGTAGTGCGCCACCAGCCACGTCATGTCGCCACTTCCTGGGTTTCCCGGCCGGGAGCCTGCCCCAGGTCAGTCCGGTGGCGCGCACGGGAGCGGCCTCTGCCTCATCCAGCCCCTGGAAGGCGGGACACGCCTTACCGCAGTCATGAATCCCGCACACCCACATGAACCACGCCCGCCCCCGGCCGCGGCTGATCTCGTCCAGACGCCGCCGCAACGACGGCGACAGGTACCCATCCCACATCAGGGCCGCGACCGCCGCCGTGTCCAGTAGATGTCCCAGCAGCAGATGCGTTCGCCCCCCATTGAGCGCTGCCGACTTCCCCCACAACCGAGACACCCGAGCAACGGTCTCGTCCGATACCCCCATCGACCGCATCAGGTCCACAAGAGAACGCTCATCCATCACCGGCCCCCAACCAGCCCCGTTCCAAACTGCCCAGCACCATAGACGCCGGGTCTGACAATCCAGGAGGAGACGCCTCGCAGCCTCACACAGGTGAATGAAAACAGGCGGCCTTGCTACCATCACCGCAGTTCAGCAAGTGTCGTCCCCGCGACCGCGGGGGTTGCTCGCAACTCGTGTTGCTTGGTCTCAAGGTCAAAATGTCGTCCCCGCGACCGCGGGGGTTGCTCGGGCTCGCTGACGGCAAGGTAGTTGGCGATGCCGTCGTCCCCGCGACCGCGGGGGTTGCTCCCGAACGTCCGCGTGTTCTACGAGCTCTATGTCGTCGTCCCCGCGACCGCGGGGGTTGCTCCCGTGGAAAACTCGGTTTCGAACGCGGAACCGTGTCGTCCCCGCGACCGCGGGGGTTGCTCAACACACCTGGCTGCCGGGGCTCGCCCCGCACCGTCGTCCCCGCGACCGCGGGGGTTGCTCGCACAGCGGGTCGCGGCCCGCGCCGACGAGCTCGTCGTCCCCGCGACCGCGGGGGTTGCTCGTGGCACTGGCTGTACATCCGGCAGGAGGAGGGGTCGTCCCCGCGACCGCGGGGGTTGCTCGGGAGCCTGCCGTGCTTGAAAAAGGGGGATAAGGTCGTCCCCGCGACCGCGGGGGTTGCTCGGAGATGGTCGAGGCGTACCTGACGCCGCCGCGGTCGTCCCCGCGACCGCGGGGGTTGCTCGATCGTGGAGGCCGTTACCAAGCAGCCCGGCGTGTCGTCCCCGCGACCGCGGGGGTTGCTCACCACCGGATGGGAGACGGACCCCAGGGTGCGGGTCGTCCCCGCGACCGCGGGGGTTGCTCCGCCGCCACCGGTCTCGTCGGCGCCGCCGTCTCGTCGTCCCCGCGTCTGCAGGGGGTGCGAGGTTAATGCCAGGCGCAACCGCTGACCAGCACGTAGATGATCGCCGCGAACAGCGTTTCATCAGTGTGTCCGGGTTACGCCGCCCTGTGGCCGCACCCGTGACGGCGGGATCAACGGCTTCGCGATCTCCCACAACCCATCCGGAACAATCCAACTCCACGCCTCACCACGTAGGACATGGTTTTAGCAACTTGCTCTGGCCCCCTCGACCTACCTGACAACTCACCAGGTAAGTCAGCATCCGGTCAGCATTGGACCGAGGCAGTCTTCCGTAGATGCTCCCGGTTGCAGGCTTCGCGGCAGCTTGCTGCTCACAGATCATGCAGGTGGGGAGCCTGCGCGCTACGACGCACGACGTTCTGGAAAGTCTTCGAGTCGAAGATATGTTGAGTACAGTGAACGCCGCCCTTGACCTGCAGAAAGCAGGCAGGGAGCCGTCTTTCAGGAGTCAAGAATGCTGCGCACGATGTTCAAGTCGAAGATCCACCGCGCCACCGTCACCCAGGCCGACCTGCACTATGTGGGATCGGTGACGATCGATGCCGAGCTGTTGGATGCCGCTGATCTGCTGCCCGGGGAGCTGGTGCACATCGTGGACATCACCAATGGGGCACGGCTGGAGACGTACGTCATCGAGGGGGAGCGGGGGTCCGGGGTCATCGGGATCAACGGGGCCGCCGCGCATCTGGTGCACCCCGGGGACCTGGTGATTCTGATCAGCTACGCGCAGGTCGACGATGCCGAGGCGCGGGCGCTGAAGCCGAAGGTCGTGCACGTGGATGGGGAGAACCGGATCGTCGCGCTCGGGGCCGACCCCTCCGAGCCGGTGCCGGGGTCCGACCAGGAGCGGAGTCCGCAGGCCGTATCGGCGTGAGTGAGTGCGGGGTGGTCGGGTAGTCGGGGGGTGGTCCCGGGTCACCAGGTCCGGGGACCGCTCGGAGGACAGTCATGACCCAGCCGAACCCCGACCCCGCACCTCCGGCCCCGCCGCCCGGTCCGGGGCCCACGCCGCCGGACCCGTACCCGAGCCCGGTGCCGCCTCCGGAGCCGGGCCCCGGGCCGACACCGCCGGGACCGGGTCCGACACCGCCTCCGGTACCGCCAGGTCCTGAGCCCAGCCCGCCGTCCCCGGTACCGCCAGGTCCTGAGCCGACCCCGCCGCCTCCGGTGCCGCCCGGCCCGCCGCCGACTCCGCCGTCCCCGGTGCCGCCGGTGCCGCCGAGTCCCGAGCCGGTTCCGCCGCCGTCTCCCGTGCCGCCCGGGCCGTCCCCGTCTCCCGTTCCGCCGGGCCCCGAGCCCATGCCGAACCCGGAGCCGGGACCGCCGCTGACGCCGGAGGAGTGAGGAGTCAGGTGCGACCCGGCTCGCGTTCATCCCGGAGGGGGCGAGGGCCCCGGCAACGGTTCCAGTCGGTCCCGCCGCCGTCCCCGTGCCGCCGGGACCGTGCCCGTCTCCCGTGCCGCCGGACCCCGTGCCGCCGGACCCCGAGCCCGTACCGAACCCGGAGGGGCGACGCGGCCTCAGCAGATCCCGCCGCCCCGCCCCTCCCGCGTCACCTACGCCCGGACCTCCGCCCGGTCCCCGCCCCACAGCGTGTGGAACGAGCCGTCCTTGTCGACCCGCCGATACGTGTGCGCGCCGAAGTAGTCCCGCTGCCCCTGCGTCAGCGCCGCGGGCAGCCGGTCCGCGCGCAGTGCGTCGTAGTACGCGAGGGCCGCCGCGAAGCCGGGGGCCGGGACGCCCTGGCGGGTGGCGGCGATCAGGACCTCGCGCCAGTCGTCCTGGGCCTCGGCGATCTCGCGGGCGAAGGTCTCGTCCGACAGGAGGCTCGGCAGGTCCGGGCGGGCGTCGTACGCGGCACGGATGCGGTCGAGGAAGGCCGCGCGGATGATGCAGCCGCCGCGCCAGATCGAGGCGACCTCACCGAGGTCGATGTCCCAGTCGTACTCCGCGCTGCCCGCCGCGATCTCGTGGAAGCCCTGGGTGTACGAGACGATCTTGGAGGCGTACAGCGCCTGCTCGACCTTGTCCGCGAAGGCGGCGGCCTCCTCCTTGCTCAGCGGCGTCGGCTTCGGTCCCGCCAGGTCCCGCGAAGCCTCCCGCAGCGCCGCGTGGCCCGACAACGACCGCGCGAAGACCGCCTCCGCGATGCCGGACACCGGCACGCCGAGGTCGAGCGCGATCTGGACCGTCCAGCGGCCGGTGCCCTTCTGCTCGGCCTGGTCGACCACCACGTCCACGAACGGCTTGCCGGTCTCCGCGTCCACGTGGGACAGCACCTCGGCGGTGATCTCGATCAGGTAGGAGTCCAGGCGGCCCCGGTTCCAGGTGCGGAAGATGTCCGCGATCTCGGCGGGGGAGTACCCGGCGACGTCGCGAAGGAGCTGGTACGCCTCACCGATCAGCTGCATGTCGGCGTACTCGATGCCGTTGTGCACCATCTTCACGAAGTGCCCGGCGCCGTCGGGGCCCACATGCGTCACACAGGGGGCGCCGTCGTCCGCCTTCGCGGAGATCTTCTCCAGCATCGGGCCGAGCGAGTCGTACGACTCCACCGAGCCGCCCGGCATGATGCTCGGGCCATTCAGCGCGCCCTCCTCGCCGCCGGAGATGCCCGTGCCGACGAAGTGGATGCCCTGCTCGCGCAGCTCCCGCTCCCGGCGCCGGGTGTCCGCGAAGTGCGCGTTGCCCCCGTCGATGATCATGTCGCCGGGCTCCAGGAGCGGCGCGAACTCCTCGATCACCGCGTCCGTCGGCTCACCGGCCTTCACCATGATGACCAGGCGGCGCGGGCGCTCCAGGGCCTCCACGAACTCCTTCGCGGTCTCGGCCGGGACGAACTCGCCCTCGCCGCCGAACTCCTCGACCAGCTCGCGCGTCTTCGACGCCGTGCGGTTGTGCACGGCGACCGTGTAGCCGTTGCGCGCGAAGTTCCGGGCGAGATTGCGGCCCATGACCGCGAGGCCGGTGACGCCGATCTGCGCTGAACTGCTCATATCGCCTGCTCCCTAGCTGCCATCGTCATGTGCGGCTCCGTCGTGCGGGCCTCGCGGCCCATCCTGTCGCGCCGCCCCGGCGAGCGCACATCCGGCCCGCCACGCATGTTTACGGACGGGAGGCGCCCCTCGGCTCAGTTCACGGGAGCGTAGGCGAAATCCGCTGCCGACAGCCTCGCCGTGCCCTGACAGGCGGCTTCTTTCACCCCATCAGGAATCCAGACGCAAGGGGCGAATCGGCCACCGACTTCGGCCGGATTCCCCTCTTGTCACGGCCTGTGCCCCGCCCTTACTTTTGCCCCTCCTGACACATGTCGAGGGGATTGCGGAGATGGCCGTACGCGGCCGGCATCGCCGGTACCAGCCCAGCAGGATCAACCGGGCCTCGCTCACCGTCACGGCGGGAGGCGCCGGACTCGCGATCCCGCTGGTGGCCGCCGGCACCGCCGACGCGGCCGCGCCCTCCACCTGGAACAAGGTCGCCGCCTGCGAGTCCAGCGGCAACTGGAGCATCAACACGGGCAACGGCTTCTACGGCGGGCTCCAGTTCACCCGCTCCACCTGGGAGGCGTACGGCGGCACCCGCTACGCACCCCGCGCCGACCTGGCCACCCGCGAGCAGCAGATCGCCGTCGCCGAGAAGGTCCTGAACGGACAGGGGCCGGGCGCCTGGCCCGTCTGCTCGGTCCGGGCGGGGCTCACCCGGGGCGGGCCACCCGCGCACACCGAGGCCGCTCCGGCCCCTCAGCACACGGCTCCTCAGCACACCGCCGCGCCGCACACCGACAGCGCCGCCGTCCGCCCCGCGCGGAGCGCGAAGGCGCAGGACGTCAGCCCGCAGACCATCCCCCAGTCCCGGGCGGGCCGCGCCGAGATGTACACGGTCGTGCACGGCGACACCCTCTCCGGCATCGCCGACGAGCACGAGGTGCGCGGCGGCTGGCGCGGACTGTACGCGGGCAACCGGGCGGCCATCGGCTCCGATCCCGACCTGATCCTGCCGGGACAGCGGCTCAGCCTGCGGCCCGGCTCCGGGACGGCGGCCCGTACGACCACCCCCGAGAGCAAGCCCGCCCGCAAGAAGGCCGCTCCGGAACACAAGACCCCCGCGCCCAAGGCCCCCGAGCACAAGGCCCCCACGCACAAGACCGCCGCGCACCCCGCCTCCACCAGCGGGTTCGCCGCCCCGGTCAGTGCCGCCATCGGCACCGGGTACCACGCGGGCGGCTCCCACTGGTCGAAGGGCTACCACACGGGCGTCGACTTCCTGGTGCCCACCGGCACCTCGGTCAAGGCGGCCGGTGCCGGGCACGTGGTGGCGGCGGGCTGGGGCGGGTCGTACGGCTACCAGGTGGTCATCCGGCACGCCGACGGCCGGTACACGCAGTACGCCCACCTGTCCGCGATCTCCGTACGCGCCGGGCAGAACGTGGCCCTGGGGCAGCGGGTCGGCCGCTCCGGCGCGACGGGCAACGTGACGGGCCCGCATCTGCACTTCGAGGTGCGGACCGGCCCCGGCTTCGGCACGGACGTCGACCCGCTCTCCTTCCTGAGGGCACACGGCGTCAAACTCTGAGCGCGGCCCGGCCGTTGCGACCGGGCCGCACGGGCGCGCCGTACGACGGTCAGGCGGCGCGTCCCTCAGGGCCGTGTACGGCGTCCACGTCCGGGACGAGTGCTTCCGCGCGCCGGGGTCCGGGCAGCACCTTGACGGCGTCCAGCGGAAAATCCACCGGAGGCAGCCCCTTGGCGCGCGCCCCGGACAGTTCCGTCCGCGCCGCGGGCACCTCCGCGTCCGATTCCGGCCGCTCCGTCGTCAGCAGGATCAGCCCGCCCGCCGTCACCACCCCGCACGCCAGCGCGAGCATCGTGCCCGTCGTGCCGTGGCGGAACGTCTCGCCGAACATCAGGATGCCGACCACCGCCGCCAGCACCGGGTTGATCACGGTCAGCGTGGCCAGCGGCGCGGCCAGGCCGCCACCCCGGTAGGCCGCCTGGGAGAGCAGCACGCCCGCCGCCGAGAACACACCGATCAGCACCAGCGAGGACAGGTCCCCGAGGCCCGGCCTGACGCTCCAGTCCGCGGCGACCGTCTTCGTGAACACCGACCCCATGCCGAAGGCCGTACCGGCGCCCGCCGCGAGGAACACCCCGCGCACCGCCGGACTGCGGTGCGCGGCCCGGCCCGCCACCATCAGCGCCACGACCACTCCACCGGCCACCAGCGCGACGGCCATGCGCCGGGCCGGGTCCAGGTTGTGCGCCTCGGCCGCGCCGACCAGCGCGAGCAGCCCCGCGAGCCCCGCCGTCGCCATGACAGCCCCGCGCCAGGCGGCGGCCCCCGTCGGACGGCCCACGAACAGCACCGCCATCGGCAGCGCGAAGACGATGGTCAGCGCGCCCAGCGGCTGGACCAGGCTCAGCGGGCCGTAGGCGAGCGCGACGACGTGCAGCACGGCGCCGAGCCCGTTCAGCCCGAGCGCCGCCCACCAGCCGGCCCGGCGCAGCGGCAGGAACCGGGCGTCCGGGCAGGACACCGCGACCCGCTCCTGCGCGAGGGCGCCGCCCGCGTACGCCACGGCGGACACGAACGACAGCAGGACGGACAGCGCGAGGGCGCTCATCTACGGCTCCCTCGACAAAGGGCCCGCAGGGCCCGGCGCGGTGCGCGGTCGGCTTCCATGGGCGCAACTCTGCCCGCCCGCGCGCCCCAAGTCGTCGTCCCTGAGCACGCGATGCGTCCTACTGCCGATGGAGTACGGAAGCCTCCCGATCATCCCCGAGGCGGGTGACTTCGTCCGCCCTGCCCTGACTGCGCCCTGATGCCCGACCCCGCTCCGACCCTGGCGCAGGTCCCGCTCGGGCCCTGATACAAGTGCGGACGTGGCCCTCGATCCCGACCTCACCGCACTGCGCCCGCTCGGCGGCTTCTTCGCCCTGCGCACGCTCCCGGACGGCACCCGCCCTCCCGGGCAGCTCCTCGCGGAGGTGTACGGGACGCCCGCCCCCGGCGTTCAACCCGACGCCCTGGACGCCCGCGTCGCCCTGGTCGGCGACCGCCTCCGGGTGACCGAGCCCCGCGTGCGCGCCTCCATCGCCCAGCAGGGCCTCGCCGCCCGGCTGTGGTCGCCCGCACTGGCCTGCGCCGCGCTGTACGGCGAGGTCCCCGACCTGGCCCCGCTCCACTGGGACGCCACCGCGAGCGCCCCCGACGACCTGTGGCTCACCGGCGTACGACCGCTGCCCGGGGACGCGGACACCCTCGCGGACACCGTCCTGCGCGCCCACCTCGCACCCCTGGGAGACACCCTGACGGCCCGTTACGGGGTCGCGTCCGGACTCCTGTGGGGCAACGCGGCCTCCGCGCTCGCCGGAGCCGCCCGCCAACTGGACCACTGGGCACGGGCGAACGGCCGCAGGGACGTGGCCGGACGCGCCGCCGCCCTCACCGACGCCCTCTTCGCCCGGCCCCCGCTGTACGGCACCGGAGCGCGCGCCGGGAGAGCCTTCCGCCGCCGCAGCTGCTGCCTCTACTACCGCGTCCCCGGCGGCGGAGTCTGCGGAGACTGCTGCTTCACACGGCCACCGGGCTCTTCCCCGCGCGCCGCTTCTGGGTGACCATGAGGGAACCTGCCGCCGAATCCAGGGGGTTGTCCGGTGCGAGTGGGACTGCTGACCCGGGAGTTCCCCCCGGACGTGTACGGCGGCGCGGGCGTCCATGTCGAGTTCCTGGCCGGGGAGTTGTCCCGGCTGGTCGACCTCGAAGTGCACTGCTGGGGCGAGGGCCGCAGCACCGGCGTCGTACGCCACCGCCCCTGGGCCGCCCTGGACGACGCCAACGACGCGCTGCGCACCTTCTCCGTGGACCTCGCCATGACCGCCGCCCTGGAGGGCCGCGACCTGGTCCACTCGCACACCTGGTACGCCAACCTCGCGGGTCACCTCGCCAAGCTGCTGTACGGCGTCCCGCACGTGGTGACCGCGCACTCGCTGGAGCCGCTGCGCCCCTGGAAGGCCGAGCAACTGGGCGGCGGCTACGCCCTGTCGGGCTGGGCCGAGCGCACCGCGATCGAGGCGGCGGACGCGGTGATCGCCGTATCCGGCGCTATGCGCGACGACATCCTCGCCTGCTACCCGGCGCTCGACCCCGCCCGCGTCCACGTGATCCACAACGGCATCGACACCGCCCTGTACCGCCCCGACCCGGGCACAGAAGCCCTGGTCCGCAACGGAGTCGATCCCGAGCGGCCCTACGTCCTCTTCGTCGGCCGGATCACCCGTCAGAAGGGCGTGCCCCAACTGCTGCGCGCCATCAGGCAGATCGACCCCGACGTACAGGTCGTGCTCTGCGCGGGCGCGCCCGACACCCCGGACATCGACCGGGAGTTCCGCGAGCTGTACCAGGAGGTGAGCGCGGAGCGCGCGGGTGTGCTGTGGATCCCGCAGATGCTGCCGCGCGCGGAGGTCATCCAACTCCTCACCCACGCGGCCGTGTTCGTGTGCCCGTCCGTCTACGAGCCGCTGGGCATCGTCAACCTGGAGGCGATGGCCTGCGGCACCCCCGTGGTCGCCTCCCGGACCGGCGGCATCCCGGAGGTCGTCGACGACGGACGCACGGGCCTCCTGGTCGACGTGGACGGGGAGTTCGAGACGAACCTCGCCCGCGCCCTGGACGCCGTGCTCGCCGATCCGGCGGCGGGCGCCCGCATGGGCGAGGCCGGACGGACGCGCGCGACCACGGAGTTCGGCTGGGACGCGGTGGCCCGGCGCACGGCGGCGCTGTACGAGGAGATCCTCGCGCAGGCTTAGCCCCCCCGGCGCGGGGGCATCCATGGGTTCATCCACGGTGAGGGGAGTGGCCATGCGGCGAGGGGGACCTTCGGTACTCGGGATCGTGCTGGCGGGCGGGGAGGGCAAGCGGCTGATGCCGCTCACCACGGACCGCGCCAAACCCGCGGTCACCTTCGGCGGCACCTACCGGCTGGTCGACTTCGTGCTGTCCAACCTGGTCAACGCCGACGTGCTGCGCATCTGCGTGCTCACCCAGTACAAGTCGCACTCGCTGGACCGGCACGTCACCACCACCTGGCGGATGTCCAGCCTGCTCGGCAACTACGTCACCCCGGTCCCGGCGCAGCAGCGGCTCGGCCCGCGCTGGTACCTGGGCAGCGCCGACGCGCTCCTGCAGTCGCTCAACCTGGTCCACGACGAACAGCCCGAGTACGTCGCGGTGTTCGGCGCCGACCACGTCTACCGCATGGACCCGCGCCAGATGCTCCGGCAGCACATCGAGGGCGGCGCGGGCGTCACGGTGGCCGGTATCCGGGTGCCCCGGGCTGAGTCCTCGTCCTTCGGCGTGATCACCCCGGGCTCGGACGGCCGTACGGTCCAGCGCTTCCAGGAGAAGCCCGCCGACCCGCCGGGCCTGGCCGACGACCCCGCCTCGGTGTTCGCCTCGATGGGCAACTACGTCTTCACCACCAAGGTCCTCATCGAGGCGCTGCAGCGGGACGCGGAGGACGAGGAGTCCGTGCACGACATGGGCGGCTCGATCCTGCCCCAGCTCACCGGCCGGGGCGAGGCCCAGCTCTACGACTTCGGCGACAACCACGTGCCCGGCGAGACCAGCCGCGACCAGGGCTACTGGCGCGACGTGGGCACGCTCGACGCCTACTACGACGCCCACATGGACCTGATCGCCGAGCGCCCGGCGTTCAACCTCTACAACCGCCAGTGGCCCATCTACACCCACTCGGGCCAGCTCTCCCCGGCCCGCTTCAACGCGGGCGGCATCGCGAGCGAGTCCATCATCAGCGCGGGCTGCCTGATCAAGGGACAGGTCACCCGCTCGGTGCTGTCGCCGGGGGTGCGGATCGACCCGGGCGCGGTCGTCCAGGGCTCGGTGCTGCACGACAACGTGCGCGTCGGGAGGGGCGCGGTGGTGCGGGGCGCCGTACTGGACAAGAACGTGGAGGTCCCGCCGGGCGCGACCATCGGGGTCAACCCGGAGCGGGACGCCGAGCTGTACACCGTCTCGAAGGGCGGGGTCATCGCGCTGGGGAAGGGACAGCTGGTGACCTGAGGCTGACCCGCGCTCCAGGCGACGCCGTTCCGCGACGCGCCGACACATTCCGCCCGGGATGCCCGGGTTCACGTCGTCCGACCCGCACGATGCAGGCAACGACGTCGAACCCCGAGAGGCCATCCATGAGACGGACCCGGCGCACCCGGCTGTGCCTGGCCGGAGTGCTGGCAGCGTCCGCGCTGGTCGCGAACCCCACCACGAGCCCGGCCGCGGGCGCCGCCACCCGTCCCGCCACGGGCGCGGCGCGGGCCGACGGCCCCCTCACCGACCTGGTCGACCCCTTCATCGGGAGCCAGAACGAGGGCAACACCTTCCCCGGCGCCACCGTGCCCTTCGGCATGGTCCAGCTCTCCCCGGACACCGGCCACCGCACCGGCTACGACTACGGGCAGAGCCGTATCCGGGGCTTCTCGCTGGTCCATCTCTCCGGCGTCGGCTGCCCGATCGGCGGCGACCTGCCCGTCCTGCCCACCACCGGCGACGTCACCACCACCGACCACGCCCGCTACGCCGCCGGGTTCCGCCACGCCGACGAGGCGGCGAGCCCCGGCTACTACCGCGTCGGTCTGGACTCCGGCATCCGCGCCGAGCTGACCGCGACCGCCCGCACCGGCGTCCAGCGCTACACCTTCCCGGCCACCACCAAGGCCAACGTCCTGCTCAACGCGGCCCAGTCGCTGCACAAGCCGGGCGGCAGCGAGGTCGAGATCCTGGACGACCGCACCGTCCGGACCCGGATCGGCGGCCACGGCTTCTGCCGCGACACCGGGCCGTACTCCGTCTACACGATCACCCGCTTCAGCCGCCCCTTCATCGCCCACGGCACCTGGACCGGCTCCACGGTCACCGACGGCGCGAAGACGGGGACCGGCGGGGCGTACGTACGGTTCGACACCACCAGGGACCGCACCGTGGAGGCGACCACCGCGCTGTCGTACGTGGACGCGCGCGGCGCGGCCCTCAACCTCCGTGCGGAGGGCGGCCGTTCCTTCGACGCGGTGCGCGAGCGGGCCCGCGCGGACTGGGAGCGGCGGCTCGGCACCGTCCGGGTCGGCGGCGGCGAGGACAGCCTGCGCCGCACCTTCTACTCCTCCCTCTACCGCTCGTTCCTGGCGCCGAACATCGGCAGCGACGCCGACGGCCGCTACACCGGCTGGGACCAGAAACCCCACCACGCCGACGGCTTCACCTACTACCAGAACTGGTCCCTGTGGGACACGTACCGCACCCAGGCCCAGCTCCTCGCCCTCCTCGCCCCGCGCGAGGCGCGTGACATGGCGCGCTCGGTGGTGCGGATCGACGAGGACGGCGGCTGGCTGCCCAAGTGGGGCTACGGCACGGTCGAGACGAACATCATGACCGGCGACCCGGTCACCCCGTTCCTCACCACCGCCTATCAGATGGGCCTGCTGAAGGGCTTCGAGGAGCGGGCGTACCGGGCGCTGCGGAAGAACGCCGACGGCGTGCCCCCGGCCGCCTATCCGGGCGTCGGCCGCGAGGCCAACCAGGAGTATCTGGCGCAGGGCTTCGCGCCGTACGTCCAGGGCCGCCCCTACGCCAAGATGGGCGACTCCGACTACCACTTCGGCGCCTCCGCGACCCTGGAGTACGCCCTCGCCGACGCCATGCTCGCCCAGATGGCACGCGGTCTCGGCCACTCGGAGGACGCGGCCCGCTATGCCGCCCGTGCCCGCAACTACCGCAACGTCTTCGACCCGTCGACCGGCTTCTTCCGGGCCCGCGACGCCTCCGGCGCCTTCACCGGTCCTGCCGACCCGGCCCGGGGGACCGGCTTCCACGAGGGCACCGCCTGGCAGTACCAGTGGCTCGTGCCCCAGGACCTGCCCGGCATGATCGGCCTGATCGGCGGCCCGGAGGCGGCCGGGAAGCGCCTGGACTCCTTCTTCGCCTACGACCGGCTGCTCGCGGACCCCGAGGGCACCGCCCGCCGGGTGTGGGTGCACGGCGACCCGTACGACTACTACAACGCCACCACGTACAACCCGCAGAACGAGACCGACCTGATCGCCCCCTACACCTATCTCTCCACCGGGCAGCCCTGGAAGACCACCGACGTGGTGCACGCCGCGCTGACCCTCTTCACCCCCACCCCGACCGGCATGACCGGCAACGACGACCTCGGCACGATGTCCGCCTGGATGGTGCTCTCCTCGATCGGGATCTTCCCGGTCCAGCCCGGCTACGACACCTGGGGCCTGTCCACCCCCGTCTTCGACCGGGTCGACCTCACCCTAGACCGCCGTTACTGGCCGACGGGCGCCTTGACCGTCACCGCGCCGGGCACCTCGGCGGACGCCCGGTACATCCAGGGCGTCCGCACGGACGGCACCGCGCACGGGCGGACCTGGCTGTCGACGAGCGCCCTGCGTTCCCTGCGCACGCTCGCGTTCACGGTCGGCCCGCGCCCGTCCGAGTGGGGCACGACACCGGGCGCGGCACCCCCGGTACTGAGATGACCTCACGATCTGAGGAGTCCGCCCCGTCTTCGAGGGCGGGACTTTATCTGCTGTTAACTGAGCGTAACGTGATCGCACTTGACCGTAATCAAGGTTCGGGGATTGACTGCACACAACCACCCGTCGACGACGCGAGGCACGCCCTTGACTTCCGACCTGCTCGCTCCACTCGACCTCGCCTTCTGGAACATGGAGTCCGACCGGCACCCGATGCACCTGGGCGCCCTCGGGATCTTCGCCACGCACTCGCCGACCGCGGGCGCGCACGCCGCCGACCTGCTCGCCGCGCGCGCCGCCGCCGTGCCCGGGCTGCGGATGCGCATCCGCGACGTGTGGCAGCCCCTCGCCTTCGGTGGCGCCACCCGCGAGGAGGTCCCGGACTTCGACCCGCTCGACCACGTCCGCCTCCACGCCCCCACCGCCGACTTCCACGCCATGGCGGGACGGCTCATGCAGCGCCCGCTCGGGCGCGGGCGTCCGCCCTGGGAGGCCCATGTGCTGCCCGGCGAGGACGGCGTGTCCTTCGCCGTGCTGTTCAAGTTCCACCACGCCCTCGCCGACGGCCTGCGCGCCCTCAAGCTCGCGGCCGGTCTCCTCGACCCCGTCGAGCTGCCCGAGCGCGCCCCGCGCCCCGCCGAGCCGCCGCGCGGGCTGCTCTCCGAGGTGCGCGCGCTGCCCGGCCGCGTCCCCGGGCTGGTCAGGGACACGCTCTCCGACGTGGGCCGGGCCCTGGACATCGGCGCCTCGCTGGCCCGCTCCACCCTCGGGATGCGGCCCACCCCCGCGCTGACCTCCGCGCCCAGCGGCACCCGCCGCATCGCCGGGGCCGTGCTCGACATCGACGACGTGCACCGCATCCGCAAGAGCGTCGGCGGCACCGTCAACGACGTCCTGATCGCCGTGGTCGCGGGCGCCCTGCGCCGCTGGCTGGACGAGCGCGGCGACGGCAGCGAGGGCGTCGCGCCGCGCGCGCTCATCCCGGTCTCCCGGCGCCGCCCGCGCACCGCCCACCCCCAGGGCAACCGGCTCTCCGGGTACTTGATACGGCTTCCGGTCGGCGACCCCGATCCGCTGGGCCGCCTGGACGCGGTGCGCACCGCCATGCTGCGCAACAAGGACGCGGGCCCCCACCGGGGTGCCGGTGCCGTCGCCCTGCTCGCGGACCACGTGCCCGCGCTCGGGCACCGGCTCGGCGGGCCGCTGGTCGGCCAGGCAGCCCGGCTCTGGTTCGACATCCTCGTCACCAGCGTGCCCCTGCCCGGCATCGGCCTGAAACTCGGCGGCCACCAGCTCACCGAGGTCTATCCGCTCGCCCCGCTGGCCCCCGGCCAGTCCCTCGCGGTCGCCATCTCCACCTACCGGGGACGCGTCCACTACGGCCTCGTCGCGGACGCCCGCGCCGTCCCCGACCTGGACGTACTGGCCCGCGCGCTCACGGCGGAGACGGCCGCGCTGACCGCCGCCTGCGCGGATTGCTGATCACGGCCGGAGAGATCTGAGTCACCGGTCCGGCCTCGGGTTTGGTCCCGGGGCCGGGCGCTCCGTAAAATTCCCCGTTCGACAGCGTGCGCCAGTCCGGCGCCGCTCGGGTGATCAGGGAAAGCGGCAGCGCGATGACGGTGACAGAGGACGGCGCGGCGTCCATGGGCTCGGTGTCCACGGAGGCCGTCGACGAGGTGGTCCACGGACCCGGGATCGACCCGGAGCGCCTGGCCGTCTGCCTGAGCGTGCTGGAGGAACTGGACCGGATCGACGTGGACCACCCCGACGCGATCGCGGTGCGCCGGGCCACCTCGCACATCTACCGCACGGTCAAGCAGCGCCGCCGCCAGGAGCGCCGCGCCGCCAAGACCGCGCACGACCGCGCCGTGACCGAGGCCACCGCCACCGGCTCCGCCGAGCGCATCGACGACGAGACCGAGGGCATCCTGCCCACCTCCAAGGTCGAGGCGGGCCGTATCGCGGGCATACTCCAGCGCCCGCGCTCCTGCTACACCTGCAAGACCCGCTACGTCGAGGTCGACTACTTCTACCACCAGCTCTGTCCGGACTGCGCCCGCGTGAACCGCGAGAAGCGCGACGCCCACGCCGACCTCACCGGCAAGCGCGCCCTGCTCACCGGCGGCCGGGCCAAGATCGGCATGTACATCGCACTGAGGCTGCTGCGCGACGGCGCGCACACCACGATCACCACGCGCTTCCCCAAGGACGCCATCCGCCGCTTCAAGGCGATGGAGGACTCCGCGGACTGGATGCACCGCCTGGAGGTCGTCGGCATCGACCTGCGCGACCCCGCCCAGGCCGTGGCCCTCGCCGACCAGGTCGCCGACGCGGGCCCGCTGGACGTCCTCGTCAACAACGCCACCCAGACCGTGCGCCGGCTGCCCTCCGCCTACGCCGCCCTGGTCGACGGCGAGAGCGCCCCGCTGCCCGCCGGTGAGCTGCCCGCCCACCACGTCATCGGCGCCTTCAACTCCGGCGCCGTGGACGGCCTGGCCGCGCTGCCCCTCGGCACCAGCGGCATCGAGGCCCAGAAGGTCGCCGACCTCGCCCTGGTCGCGGGCAACGCGAGCGTCGCCCGGCACCTGGACGGCACCGCCATCGACGCGGGCGGCCTGCTCCCCGACGTGGTCGAGTCCAACACCTGGGTGCAGACCATCGAGCAGATCTCCCCGGTGGAACTCCTCGAGACCCAGCTGTGCAACTACACGGCGCCGTTCATCCTGATCAGCAAGCTGCGCCCGAGCATGGCCGAGGCCGCGAAGAAGGCGGCGAGCGGACGGGCGTACGTCGTGAACGTCTCCGCCATGGAGGGCGTCTTCGCCCGTGGCTACAAGGGCGCGGGCCACCCGAACACCAACGCCGCCAAGGCCGCGATGAACATGGTGACCCGCACCAGCGGCCAGGAGATGTTCGACACCGACCGCATCCTGATGACCTCCGTCGACACCGGCTGGATCACCGACGAGCGCCCCCACTTCGACAAGCTCCGCCTGGCCGAGGAGGGCTTCCACGCCCCGCTCGACCTGGTCGACGGCGCCGCTCGTGTATACGACCCGATCGTGCGCGGCGAGCAGGGCGACGACCTGTACGGCGTCTTCATGAAGGACTACGCGCCCGGCAAGTGGTGAAACCGCCCTGGCACCGTGTGACGGTCCGTAGGCCGAGTGGGTGAACCCGGCGGACGGTCACGCGGTGCGCGTGTCATGAAATCGCAACACATCGACGGGTATTGAGGTCCCGAGGACCCGCAATGCTTACGTCTTGTTTGCACTCACTGTCGAGCGGAGCCCCGCTCATTTGGTTAACCTGAATGGAGAGGGGCGACCCGACACAGAGGGAGTGCGCGGTGACACCGGAGAAGACGAATCGCGAACAGGGCCCCGACGAACGCCCGGAGCGGACCCGCCGCAGGCCCGGAGAGCTCGGCAGCCTCGACGTATGGGCCCGCTCCGCCCCGATTCGCCTGGCCGGCTACGAGGACGACCTCGCCGAGCCGCACATCCTGCCCAGCGTGGACTGACCCCGGGCCGACCGCCGTGACCGCATGGGCGTGACACACTCGCGCCCATGCAGATCAGAGAAGCCGTGGCCGCCGACTGGCCGCGGATCTGGCCGTTCTGGCACCGGATCGTCGCCGCCGGGGAGACCTACACCTGGGCCCCCGACACCCCCGAGGACGCCGCCCGGCGACTGTGGACCGACCCGCCCCGCCGGGTCTACGTCGCCGAGGACGCGGACGGCACGGTGACCGGTTCCGCCTACCTCACCCCGAACTACGGCGGCCCCGCCGCGGACATCGCCAACGCCGCCTTCATGGTCGACCCCGGCCACACCGGACGCGGCGTCGGCCGCGCCCTCGCCGCACACGTCCTCGCCGAGGCGCGGGCCCAGGGCTTTCGCGCGATGGTCTTCAACGCCGTCGTGGAGACCAACCCCGCCGTCCGCCTGTGGACCGCCCTCGGCTTCACCGTCCTCGGCACGGTCCCGGACGCCTTCGCACACCCCCGGCACGGCCGGGTCGGCCTGCACATCATGCACCGGGCGCTCTGAGAACAGGCCCTACGGCTCCAGCGGCGCCGTGCGCGGCCAGGGCAGCAGCCGCTCCAACTCCTCGGCCACCGCCAGCAGTACGGGCTCGCTGCCCGGACGGCCCACCAGCTGCACCGCGCACGGGGCACCCGAGTCGGACAGCCTGCCGAACGGCACCGACATCGCGGGCCAGCCGGTCAGATTCCAGACCGGGGTGAAGGGCGAACAGGCGCTGTTCACCGCGAGGTTGGCCGCCCAACTACGCTCGTGCCACGCCTCGGCCTTCGGACCGCGCCGGGCCAGCGCCGGGGTCAGCAGCACATCGTGCTCGGCGAAGAACGGCGCGAGGCGGGCCCGCAGCCGCTCCCGCGCCTTCCCGGTGCGCACCGGGCCGAGGAAGCGACGGCCGACGGCCGCGTGCGTCCGGGTGCGCGGGGCGAGCAGCGCCGGGTCCAGCTCCGCCGCGTCCACCGCCGTACCCGCCGTCCATGTGCTCAGCGCCGTCATGCCCAGGTCGAGCGGATAGGGCGGCTCGGCCTCGCGGACCGTGTGGCCCGCCCCGGCCAGCAGCCCGGCCGCCCGCCGCACCGCCGCGGTGTACGCCCCGTTCACCGGGAACCCGGCCATCGGGCTGCGCAGCCCCACCGCGATCCGGCGCGGCTCGGGCCCCGCCGGACCGGTGAACTCCGTGTCCGCGAGGACCGACAGCATCAGCCGCAGATCCTCGGTCGTGGTGGCCAGAGGGCCGTTCTCGGACATCCCGAACCAGTCGCCGTTGCCGATCCCGGCCGGTACGACCCCGTGCCCCGGCTTCAGCGTGACCAGACCGCAGTGCGCGGCCGGGATGCGCAGCGAGCCCATGCCGTCGTTGCCCACCGCGAGCGGCACCAGGCCCGCCGCCACCGCCGCGGCGCTGCCCCCGGAGGAACCGCCCGCCGTACGGGTGAGGTCCCACGGGTTGCGGGCGGTGCCGTACACACTCTCGGAGGTGCCGAAGACGCACAGCTCCGGCACGTTCGTCAGCCCCACGACCACCGCGCCCGCCGCCCGCAGCCGGGCCACCGTCACATGGTCCTCGGTGGCCGGGGTGTCCGGGGTCGCGGCGGAGCCGTTGCGCACCGACTCGCCGCGCACCGACAGGTTGTCCTTGACCGCCACCGGCACCCCCGCGAGCGGCAGCCGGTCCAGATCGCCCCGGGCCGCGACCTCGTCCGCCTCCGCGAGCGCGGCCCCGGCCCGCACCGTGCGGAAGGCACCCACCCGCCCGTCGAGCCGTTCGATGCGCGCGAGATGGTCGGCGACCACCTCGCGCGGGGTGGCGCGCTTCTCGCGCACGGCGGCGGCGATCTCGGCGGCGCTGCGGCCGGCCCAGTCGTTCACGGACGCTCCTCGTTGCTGTCTCCGCGCGCCCGACGCTGGACGCGCAGGGGCCACTGTGCCCGCTCGCGCGCCCCCGCGTCGAGAGCCCGGCGCGGCCCGCCGCCGGTGAACCGCCTGCTCAACGGCTTTCCGTGAGCCGTGTCGGCGGCAGATAGTCCCGCACGTACGACCGCTTCCAGCACGCGCCCGTCTCCCGCAGCTCCCGCCGGTCGGTGAACCGGTAGCGGAAGAGCCGGGCGCGGATGTGGCGGGGCGGGGCCTCGGGCGGGAAGGGGGAGCGGCGCAGCAGGCGCAGGGTGGCCCGGTCGCCCTCCAGGAGCCGTTCCACCAGGCCGCCGAACCACTCCCCGGCATAGCCGGGCGACAGCGCGGCGAACCACATCAGCCAGTCCAGGCGCAGATGGTACGGCGCGAACTGGCGCGGCCAGTGACCGAGATCGCCCGGCTTGCCCCGGAACTCGTACGCCCGCCAGTCGGAGTCCTCCCGGGGCGGATCGTCGTAGGTGCCCTCGATCACCACCTCGTAGCGCACCCGGCCCACGCTGCCGAACGCGCCGTAGGTGTTGACCAGGTGCAGCGGGTCGAAGGAGCGGTTCATCACCTGGCGGCGGGAGAGCATGTTCAGCACCGGGCGGTGGCTCAGGAAGAGCAGGCCCGCGCCGACCGCCAGCACCAGGACCTCGTACCAGAGCGGCGCCGGGGGCACCGAGGGCGCGTCGGTGGGGAGGAGCAGCGCGGAGAACGCGAGCACGATGGTGATCCAGTTCAGCCACGCGAAGTTCCCGGACAGCACCAGCCACAGCTGGGTCACGATCATCAGCGCGGCGGCGGCCGAGGCGATCGGCTGCGGGGTGAACAGCAGGAAGGGGACGACGAGTTGGGTGAAGTGGTTGGCCGCTACCTCCACCCGGTGCAGCGGCCTGGGCAGATGGTGGAAGAACCAGCTCAGCGGGCCCGGCATCGGCTGGGTCTCGTGGTGGTAGTAGAGGCAGGTCAGGTCCCGCCAGCACGGATCGCCGCGCAGCTTGATCAGCCCGGCCCCGAACTCCACCCGGAACAGCACCCAGCGCAGCAGGAACAGCACCACGATCGGGGGTGCCACCTCGTCGTTGCCGAGGAACGCCGCGAGGAAGCCGACTTCGAGCAGCAGCGACTCCCAGCCGAACGCGTACCAGGTCTGGCCGACGTTCACGATCGACAGATACAGCGCCCAGGGCACCAGCCACAGCAGCACCCCGGCCCACAGCGGCAGCAGCGAGTCCACCCCGGCGATCAGCGCCGCCGACACCGCGCAGCCCGCCCACGCGCACCCCGCGAAGAAGCGGTCCGAGTAGCGCAGATGGAACAGGCTCGGGGCCCGGCGAAAGCGCGTGCGCGCCAGATAGCGGGGGATCGGCGTCATCCCGCGCTCGCCGAGCAGCGCCCGGAACTGGAGGGCCGCCGTCAGGAACGCCACCAGATACAGCCCGGCCAGGGCGCGCTGGAACACCAGCCGGCTCAGCCAGTACTCCGGCGCGGTGAACCAGTCCACGACACTCCTGCCTCCGGCGCGACCGCTCCGCACACGGCCGCTCGACGCCCGCCAGTCCATGTACCGCGCGCCCCGGCCCGGCTAACCGGACGCCTGTGCAGCACTCGAAGAATCCGCCGATTGCTGGCAAGGTGGCTCCATGGCTGAACGGGGAGCGAGTGCCCTGTCACTCCCGGAGGACTCGCCCGCCCACCCGGACACGATCCTGGCGCTCAACGGCATGGGCACCTTCGACTGGGACCTGGACGCGGGTCTCTTCCACCTGGACGCCCGCGCCCACGAGGTCTTCGACCTGCTCCCCGAGGAGTACGACGGCCGCCTGGAGTCCCTGGCCGCCCGGATGCCGCCGCCCGAGGCCGCCCATCTCGACGCCGTCGTCGCCCGCGCCATCAAGGACGGCAGCGAGCACTACGGCACCTACTTCCGCATCCGCCGCCGCGACGGCAGCTACCGCTGGACCCACAGCCAGGGCGCCATCCGCCGCGACGGCACAGGGCGCCCGCACCGGGTCGTCGGCATCGTCCGGGACGCCACCCGGGAACTCGCCGAGAGCCCCGAGCACGGGCCGCGCACCCTGCGCGACGAGGCGTTCCGCCGCCAGACCAACGTCGTCCAGGTCATCACCGCCGCCCTCGCCCACGCCCGCAGCGTCCACGACGTGATCGACGTGCTCAAGAACGCCCACGGCATCCGCCGCCTCGGCGTGGCCAGCGTGGTCATGGGCCTGGTGGAGGCCGGACGCATCCGGCTGGTCGCCGAGGGACTGGCCGGGAGCTTCGTGCCCGGCACCCGGATCACCCGGATCGACGAGCCGTACCCGATGAGCGAGGTCGTCCGCACGCTCGCGCCCCGCTTCATCGAGTCACCGGAGGAGTTCTCCGACGGCTACCCCATCCTCTGGCCGCACCTCACCGCACTGCACGTCACCTCCGCCGCCTACCTGCCGCTCATCGCCCAGGGCCGCCCCATCGGCGCCCTCGGCCTGCTCTACAGCGACCGGCGCGGCTTCTCCGCCGAGGAGCGGGCCGTCCTCGTCGCGCTCGGCAGCAGCATCGCGCAGAGCCTGCAGCGCGCCATGCTCTACGAGCAGGACAAGGACCTCGCCCAGAACCTCCAGCAGGCGATGCTGCCCCGCACCATCCCCAGCGTGCGCGGCGCCGAGGTCGCCGTCCGCTACCGCTCGGCGGCCCTCGGCCGCGACATCGGCGGCGACTGGTACGACCTCATCCCGCTCCCCGGGGGCCGGGTCGGCGCGGTCATCGGCGACGTCCAGGGCCACGACACCCACGCCGCCGCCGTCATGGGCCAGCTGCGGATCGTGCTGCGCGCCTACGCCGCCGAGGGACACACCCCGGCCGCGGTGATGGCCCGCGCCTCCGTCTTCCTGCACGAACTCGACACCGACCGGTTCGCGACCTGCCTCTACGCCCAGGCCGACCTGTCCACGGGCGTCGTCCAGATGGTCCGCGCGGGCCACCTCGACCCGCTCCTGCGCTACTCCGACGGCACCTGCCGCCGCATCTGCGTCGAGGGCGGGCTGCCGCTCGGTCTGTCCGCCGAGTTCGGCCGTCTGGAGTACCCGATCACCACCCTGGAACTCGATCCAGGGCGCACCCTGGTCCTGTGCACCGACGGCCTGGTCGAACAGCCCGGCGTCGACCTGGACGACGGGATGCGCGCCCTCGCCTCCGCCGTCGCCGCCGGACCCCAGGACGTCCGCGAACTCGCCGGGCGGCTGATCGGCATGGCCGAGGAACGCGGCGGCGAGGACGACGTGGCCCTGCTCCTCCTCAGGCGCCGCGTCCCCGAGACCCCCCTCGCGGGCGGCCGGCTGCGCCGCCATGTCGCCCCGGGCGATCCCGAGGCCCTTTCCCGCGCCCGCCACATGATCCGCACCGCCGTCCGCGCCTGGGGCGCCCGCGAGCGCGCCGACGACATCGAGCTGGTCACCGACGAACTGGTCACCAACGTCCTCATGCACACGGAGGGCTCGGCGGCGGTGACCCTCCGGGTGCTCGACGGCCCCGAGCGCAAGCTCCGCGTCGAGGTGGAGGACTCCTCCAGCGCGCTGCCCCGGCGGCGGGAGGCGGGGGCGGAGGGGGTCTCCGGACGCGGGCTGCTGCTGGTGGAGCTGCTGGCGGACCGGTGGGGGGTGGAGGCGCGGGGCGGGGGCAAGGCGGTGTGGTGCGAGTTCGAGGTGCGGGCGGAGCGGGAGGACTGGGAGGAAGGGGACGGCGGGGCGGACGGGGACGGCGGCGGGGAGCGCGACGCGGGCTGACGTACGCCCGCATGCCGTCTCCCGTCCGTGTCCGCCTGGCGCTGTCGGTGACGGATGGCACTCTGGACGTATGCCGGAATTGCCCGAGGTGGAAGCGCTCAGGGACTTCCTCACCGAGAACCTGGTGGGACGCCGGGTGGTGCGCGTCCTGCCGGTGGCCATCAGCGTCCTGAAGACGTACGACCCGCCGGTCACCGCCGTGGAGGGCGCGGAGGTCACCGCCGTGCGCCGGTACGGCAAGTTCCTGGACCTGGAGACCGACGGCGGCCTCCATCTGATCACCCATCTGGCCCGCGCGGGCTGGCTCCAGTGGCGCGACCGGCTCCCGGACGGCCCGCCCCGCCCCGGCAAAGGGCCGCTGGCGCTGCGCGTCGCCCTGGACACCGGTGAGGGCTTCGACCTGACCGAGGCGGGTACGCAGAAACGCCTCGCGGTGTACGTCGTCCGCGATCCGGCCGAGGTGCCCGGCATCGCCCGGCTCGGCCCCGACCCGCTGGCGGACGACTTCGACGAGGAGCGGTTCGCCGCGCTGCTGCGGGACGAGCGGCGGCAGCTCAAGGGCGCGCTGCGGGACCAGTCCCTGATCGCCGGGGTCGGCAACGCCTACAGCGACGAGATCCTGCACGCCGCGAAGATGTCCCCGTTCAAACTGGCGGCCTCCCTGACGCCCGAGGAGACCTCACGGCTGTACGAGGCGCTGCGTACGACCCTCACCGAGGCGGTGGAGCGGTCGCGGGGCGTGGCCGCCGGGCGGCTGAAGGCGGAGAAGAAGAGCGGGCTGCGCGTCCACGGCCGGACCGGCGAACCGTGCCCGGTGTGCGGGGACACGATCCGCGAGGTCTCCTTCAGCGACTCCTCGCTCCAGTACTGCCCGACGTGCCAGACGGGCGGCAAGCCGCTGGCGGACCGGAGGCTTTCGCGGCTGCTGAAGTGAGCGCTGTCTTTGCATGGCGGGTGTCAGTGGGCCGGAAGCGTCACCAGGCGCTGCCCGTCCGAGGTGCGCACGTCGTAGTGGTCGATGTCGTCGGGGCTCATCGAGGAACCGACGGTCGTGGAGGTCGTACCGCTCTCGTGCGCCCCGACGTTCCAGCCGCCGACGGCCTGTTCCGTACCGTCCCGGCCGACCACGAACAGACGGCAGGAGTGCGGCCCGGAGGTGTCGCGCACCTTCAGGCTCAGTCCGCTGCCCCAGTCCGCGCCCTCGGCCGTGACCTGTGCCCACACGCCGGTGCTGGGGTCGGTGGCCGCCGTGACTCTGGCCTCCGGCGCGGCACTCGACCCGGTCTGCAGCGCCAGCGCGGAGCCGGCGACCGCCAGCACGACGGAGGCGGCGAGCCCGTACAGAAACCGCCGCCGCTGCGCCCTGCGGCGTACGCCGATCTCCCCGAGCAGCCGCTCCAGCATCCGGGGTCCGGGTTGTGCGAGCGGCGGCACGAACTGCGGTGTAGCCTGCCGGAACAGCATCAACTGCCGTGCGGTGGGCCCGAATTCGGTCGCCCGTGCCGCGCACTGGGGACACTCCACGAGATGGTCCTCGAAGCGGAAGGCATCCGCCTCGTCCAGCACGCCGAGCGCATAAGCGCCGACGTCGCGATGCCTTTCCAGGGACCTCATGCCGAAACCTCGTGCCGGTGGGTGCGGGTGGGGGGTTACTCGTTGCACCCATCCGTACGCAGAGCACGGCCGAATCAC
The DNA here is from genome assembly GCF_000373625.1 of Streptomyces sp. LaPpAH-108. Lineage (GTDB taxonomy): Bacteria > Actinomycetota > Actinomycetes > Streptomycetales > Streptomycetaceae > Streptomyces. The sequence goes on along the minus strand of NZ_KB891999.1, from coordinate 11,262 downwards.
TCAAGCCACATCCACGAATCACGGCGAAGAGATTCGGAGCGGGGGGAGGTTTGGATTGGTGCGATTTCCGGTCCGTTTCGGGGGGTGGGGGAAGGGGCTGGTCAGGGGGTGTGATGGGGGTGTCGCGCGGGGGCGTCGTGGGGGAGTGGTCCACTGGAAATGGCTGGTTACATTCTGGTCTCGACGGTGTTCAGTCCTGTGGTCGGGTGAACCCGTGGCTTCGTTCCACCTTGGCCACGTGGAGTGTGTAGCTCTGGTACCAGTCGGCTCGGCCGCGGTTCTGGGCCGCCTGGTGCTCGGTGTTGCTTCGCCACTCCGTGAGGGCGTCGGCGTCGCGGAAGTAGCCGACGGTGATGGCGAGGCCGCCGGGGGTCCGTGCGTGGTCCATGCCCAGGTAGCCGGGGATGGTCTTCACCAGGTCCTCCATGCGGGCGCTCATCTCGCTGTAGCCGCTCTGGTTCTCGGTGCGGACCGCGGTGAAGACGGCGACGTAGTACGGGGGTTGGTAGGGCTCGACGGGTGCGACAGGTGCTTCCTGGCGATCGCTCATGGCGTCACCGTAGGGCGGCGTGGACCCGGCGAACCAGCGGCTTTCCCGAACGGGAGGCATACGGGATCGAGTTCTTGACCAAGGACACCCGGCCCCTGCCCTACGGCCGGTGGCCCCCGACAGACTCACGTCGCGATGCCGACGGCGCTGCCCTTCCTGCTCCGCCTGGCCGGTGATCCACAACTCCCTGTGCGGTCCGAGCTGCTGAGCCTTCTGGTCTCGGTCGGAACTGCCCAGCCCCGAAGACCGAGCGAGGCTCCGGCAGGCCGCTGGACTCACGTGACCGACGGGTCGACCTCGGGGTGTGTGAACCGTACGGGCCTGCCCAGCGACCGGGCGTAGGCGATTTCGGCGCGGGTGCTGTCCCCGATGTAGTCGCCGACCACGAGCACTTCATCGGCTAGCCGGATCTTGGCCCGGTGCAGAGCGTCGAGTCGGACCTTCAGGGCCGCGGCCTTGACGGGGTCGGACCACAGTGCGTGCGGCGACTTCATGTCACAGCCCGGTTTGACGACAATCCTTCCGGCTTCGGTCTCCCGCAGCTCGGCCTCGTTCATCTCGGCCATGAAGCGGGTGGAGCCACAGATCACGACGATACGCGGCAGGCTCAACAGCTTCTTCGCCTCGGCAAGCCTCTCCTCGGGGGTGGGCAGGTGCGGGTATGACACGGGTTCCTCCTGACGATGCGGTCCAAGCGGTGCCCGCGGAGACGGCCACATGGTTCCGCCATGCCCGTCTAGTCGCCCACGAACCACAAGTAGCTCCCCGGCGTCGCCGCACACGCGTCAAGGAACTCCGCGAGGTCGAGCAGGGCCGCCTTCTGATGCCCCGAGTGCAGTTCCAGGTCGATTCCCATGGGCTCCCCCGTTGTCCTGAAGACGGCTCACATCGGGTACGACAGTAGCCGTACCTCCCCCTCGGGCCACTCCGCCCCGGCGCGCAGTGGTGTCCACATCGTCGGGAGGGGCATCAGGACGGCGCCCCCGGGTTGTTCGACGGTGACGTTCACCGTCAGGGGGTGCCAGCCGAGATGGGCGTAGAAGGGGACGAGTGGGGGGCGGCAGAAGAGGAGGGCGTGGTCCGGGCCGAGGGTGCGGGCGTGGGTGAGGGCGGTGGTGAGGACGCGGCGGGCGAGGCCCTGGCCGCGTACGTCCGGGGCTACGGCCACGCCGCCGATGCCCATGGCCTTCGTCGTCAAGGGGCCGATCGACAGGGGGAGTTCGAGCAGGCCCGCGTGGGCGATCAGGCGGTCGTGCGGTTTGATGCCGAAGTGGATCTCCTTGGGGCGGAAGGTCAGGCCGGTGTCGGCGACGCCGAAGGGGTCGGGGCCGTCACCGAGGATTTCGGCCTGGTCGGCCGGTGTGTAGTGCGGGAGGCGTACCACCGGTGCCGCTGAGGGTGAGGACGTGTGATCCATTCCGGCATGATCGTCTCGCCTGCCGTTCCCTGGCCAGCCGGGGGTGCCGGAAACGGCCAACTCGTCGAGAGACGCAGCCGCTCAGAACAGATGGATCGCCAAGTGCCCCAGCGGCAGCCCCAGTTGCCACGCCGGTGTCCACACCTTCGGCCCGTCGTCCTCCCCGAAGGGCCCCGCTCCGCCGGGGACCGCGTCCAGGTCCGGTGCGAGCAGTTCCGTCTCCTCCAGCCAGCGCCAGGCCGAGACGGCGAGCGCCAGATCGGGGGAGGGGGTGGGGGACTCGGCCGTCAGGGTGGCCAGGCGCTCGCGGACCCAGTCCTGCCAGAGGTGGTCGTAGGCCGTCAGGGAGAGCCAGTGCTCCAGGTGCGAGACCACACGGACGCAGGAGAGTTCACCGTCGGTGTCGGAGAGGAAGACGGTGAGGGCGAGAGCGTCGCGCCCCGCCCGGAACTCGAAGGACGTCGGTGGCATCAGATCGCCGGTGCGCAGCAGCTCGTCGGCGATGTACTCGGCGTACAACCAGGCCATGGGAACGGTGAGTTCGCCCCCGGTGTCGCCCGTGCTCTCGTGACCTCTGTGCAGCATCCCTGCCTGCCTTCCTCCGGTGCGTGCGTACGTGTCGCCCGAACCCGGCCCCCGCCCGGAACACGGATGAGGACAGCTCATGGCCCCGGCACCGGTCACGGCAAGGCGCTTTGCCGAGACTTGACCCGGCATCCGGTTTCAGCGGGGTTCGGTCGCGTATCCGGGCAGCACCCGGCGCAGGGCTCGCAGCGCGTAGTAGGCGCGGGACTTCACGGTACCGGCCGGTATGCCCAGGATCTCGGCCGCTTCCGCCACGCTCGCACCGCGGAAGTACACGAGTATCAGGACGTCACGGTGCTCGGGTGTGAGAGTCTTCACGGCCTGCCGTACGTCCAGCGCGGCGGCGGCCCGCTCCGCGTGGTCGGCCGTGACGCGCGCGTTCTCCGGGACCTCGTCCACGATCTCCGGCGGCCGGGCCCGCCGCGCGCGCCGGGCGTCTATGGCCAGCCGCCGCGCGACCGTGAGCAGCCACGGTCGTACGGACTCGAACTCGGCGGCGTGCAGCGCCTCGGGATGCTGCCACGCCCGGACCAGCGTCTCCTGCACCAGATCCTCGGCACGCTGGCGATCCCCGTCGCTGAGCCGGAGGAGCAGGGCGAACAGGGTGCGGCCGTGCTCGCGCTGGAGCGTGGCCAGTTCGTGCTCGGCGGTCGTCGTCCCGGGTGCGGTGGAGGTCACGGCCGTCATGGCCGTATGGCAGCGCAGGGCGCCGGTGGGGGACAGGGCGCGCGCAGGGTTGTGCGACGGGCGGTCGATTCCGTCGGTGAACGGTCGGACGAGCGGTCGCCCTCGGTCCCGTGCCGCGCTCCCCGGTCCCGGGGCAGCGTCCCCGGCTCCCGCCCCCGCTCCCGCCCCCGAGGCTCGGCGCCGCCTCCCGAATGGGCCGATCGGGCCTCCCGTCCCACCCGCCCGGGGAGTCCCCTTCGTCCTCGCCCACCCCTCATGGCTTCATCTGTCAATACGACAATTCCGGCTACGTGACCACGCAGGGGTGAGTCGATGATCGGACGCAAGCATCAGGTGGCCCTGGCGCTCACCGCCGTCCTCGCGGCGGCGGCTGCCTGTCAGAACCAGGAGCGGGCCGCCCCGGCCGCGGGACCGCAGACGCCGGTCGCCACCAGGGGCTTCACCCTCGTCGCCTCGGGCAGCGTCGTGCCGCACAGCACCGTCGCGGAGCGGGCGGCCTTCGACGCGAGCGGCACCAGCAACGGCGACAACAGCGACAACGGCGGTGGCTACGACTTCGGCCCCATGCTCGCCGCCGTCGAACCCGCCGTCTCCGACGCGGACCTCGCGCTCTGCCGCCTCGATCCGGTACCCGGCGACGACAGCGACCCCGCCGCCGCGTCCCTGCCGCAGCTCGCCCGCGCGCTCGCCGCCACCGGCTACGACAGCTGCGCGACCGCTGCCGCCGACGCCCTCGTCGACCCCTCGGGGGTGCCGCGCACCCTGAACGCCCTGGACGGCGCCGGGATCCGGCACGCCGGTACCGCCCGGACCCAGGCCGAGGCGGGGCAGACACCGCTGCTCCAGGCGGGCCCGGCCAAGGTCGCGCACCTGTCGTACACCTACGACCCCGGACAGCGGGCCGGCGACAGCCCCGAGTGGACCGTCGCCGCGCTCAACGAGCAGCGGGTGATCGCCGGGGCCCGCGCCGCGCGGAAGGCGGGTGCCGATGTGGTCGTCCTGTCCCTGGACTGGGGCGACGGCTGGCAGGACGCCCCCAACGGCGCGGTGACCGCGCTCGCCGAGCGGCTGACCGCTGCCAAGACCGGAGGGCGCCCGGACGTCGATCTGATCCTCGGCGCGGACGGCCATCTCCCGCAGGCGTACGGCAAGGTCAACGGCGTCTGGGTGGTCTACGGCAGCGGCGACCAGATCGGCCCCGGCGCGACCGGCGCGCAGGGCGCGGGGGACTGGCGCGGCGGCGAGTCCACCACCGCGCGCTTCACCTTCGCCCCGCCCGCCAAGCCCGGCGGGCGCTGGGAGGTCCGCCGGGCCGAGTTCCTGCCGCAGTTCTACGACCAGGACTCCGGCCGTCTCCTGGACGTCAGCACCGCCCTCACCCAGGGCGCCGACCTCACCGGGGTGCGCGACCGGATCAAGGACGCGGCCCTCGGCGGCGGAGGCGCCAAGGCGGGGCTGACCATGGCGCCCTGAGGCGGGCTCACTCCCGCCGCTCTCACCCCTGCCGCTCCGGCGCGGGCTCGCGGGCCAGCGTCGAGCGGCGGTAGGAGTAGCCGAAGTAGATCACGCAACCGATGAGGAACCAGATGGCGAACCGCACCCAGGTCTGCCACGCGAGGAACGTGATCAGCCAGATGGAGAAGATCACGCCCAGCGCGGGCACGAACGGCATCCACGGGGTGCGGAAGGCGCGCGGCAGGTCCGGGCGCTTGTAGCGCAGCACGATCACCGCCACGCACACCACCACGAACGCCAGCAGGATGCCGATGTTGGTCAGCTCGGCGGCCTCGCCGATCGGCACGAACCCGGCGATGGCCGCGGACCCGGCGCCGACGATCCAGGTCACCCGGGTCGGCACGTGCCGGGTCGGGTGCGTCTTGGCGAACCAGCGCGGGAGCAGTCCGTCGCGGGACATCGAGAACCACACCCGGGTCACGCCCAGCATGAAGGTGAACATCACGGTGAGGATGCCGATGATCGCGCCCACCGCGATCACGTCCGCGAGCCCGCTCAGCCCGACCGACTTGAACGCCGAGGAGAAGCCGCTCTCCGGGTCGATGTCCTTGTAGTTCTGCATGCCCGTCAGCACCAGACAGGCCGCCACGTACAGCACCATCGAGATGATCAGCGAGTAGATGATCGCCTTCGGCATGTGCCGCTGCGCGTCCTTGGACTCCTCGGCGGCCGTCGACATCGCGTCGTAGCCGAACACCGCGAAGAACACGGTCGCGGCGCCCGTGAACGCGCCAGTGATGCCGAACGGGAAGAACGGGTGGTAGTTCGCGGTGCTGATGTGGAACACGCCCACTCCGATCACCAGCAGCACCACCAGCACCTTGAGCACGACCACGATCGTCTCGAAGCGGGCCGCGCTGCGGATGCCGAGCGTGAGCAGCCAGGCGATCAGCAGACACAGCAGCGCGGCGAACAGGTCCACCCGGTGTCCCGCTCCGGTGCCGGGGGCGCCCAGCATCCAGGCGGGCAGGTCGGCGCCCAGCTGCTCCACCAGGAAGCTGAAGTAGCCCGAGATGCCGATGGCGACCACCGCCACGATCGCGGTGTACTCGAGCAGCAGGTCCCAGCCGATGAACCAGCCCGCGAACTCGCCGAGCACCGCGTAGCCGTAGGTGTACGCGGAGCCCGCCTTCGGGATCAGCCCGGCGAACTCGGCGTACGACAGCGCCGCGCAGGCGCTCGCCACACCGGCGATCAGGAAGGAGACCAGGACGGCGGGACCGGCCTTGCCATTGGCCACCGTCCCGGCCAGCGTGAAGATGCCCGCGCCGATGATGCCGCCCACGCCGATCGCGGTGAGCTGCCACAGCCCGAGCGAGCGTTCGAGGCCGCCGCTCTCGGCCGCCTCGGACTCGTCGATGTGCTCAATGGGTTTGCGACGGAGAATCCCCTCACCCGCACGGATCTTGGCCACACGCCTCACCTCTTCCCCGACGGCAAACGGCTGACGGCGGATCATGATGACTCAGCCCCGCCGAGGAGGGAAGACGCCACGCACGGACCACCGGTCCCGGCCCAGCGCGACCGCCCGCTCCGGCCCGGTACGAGTGCCCACTGCGGCCCTACGCGACCGATCACGACGGCCCCCGCGCGACCGCGGCGCTGCGGCCCGCGCGACCGGCCGCCACGGCCGTGTGCGTCCGCCCGCTCGGGCCCGGTCGACCGCCCCGCCAGGGCTTCGCTGGGCCGCCCGCTCCGGCCCGGTACGGGTGCCGCGCTGCGGTCCTATGTGACCGACCACGACGGCCCGCCGCGCGACTGCTCGCTGCGACCGAGCGACCGGCTGCCACGGCGGTGCACGCCCGCCCGCGCGGGCCCGGTCCGACCGCCCTGCTACGGCCTCGCTGGGCCCGCCTGCTCCGGCCTGGTGCGGATCGCCCCGCCACGGCCCCGCACGACCGCTTACGGTGGTCCGACGGGGGCCCGCCGCCACAGCCCGCGCGAGCGTTCGCTCTGGCCCGTGCAGCCGCCCCGCTACGGCACCACCGTCACCGGCCAGCGTCCCGCCTTGACCAGGCGTACCGCCACCGAGCCGATGATGCGGTGGCCCGCCTGTTCGGAGGCGCCCACCACCACCGCGTCCGCTTTCAGCTCGTCGGCGGCCCGGACCAGGCCGTTGTACGGGTCGCCGCGGAAGGTGTGGAACTCCCAGCGCACCTCGAATATCCCCTTCACGCGCTCGGCGGCCTCCCGGATCTGCGCGATCAGGTCCTCGGCGATCTCGTCGGTCGTCTCCGCCACCGGCGCCCCGAGCGCTGCCCCGGCCGCGAGCACCGGCTGCACGTACACCACCACGAGGAGCGCGCCCTGGCGCCGGGCGAGGCCGCCCGCGTACGCCGCGGCCCGCAGCGAGGAATCGGAGCCGTCCATCCCGACCAGGATGACCCTGGGGCCGTCGGTACCTCGCTCGAACTGATGCGCGTTCTCCGCGTGCTGTTCCTTCACGCGGGCGAGGCTATCGAAACCGTCGGCGAGCACAAGCGGCACGTCCGGGCCATGTTCCGCTCGTCGTATTCGTCATACCGCTGGACGCGATATCCGTCCGCCGAGCGGGTGGAATCGCCGGGCCTCGCGGTGTCGATGTGGGGGCCACGCGTCGGGCGGGGCGACTGATGGGTCATGCAGAAGCATCGGTTGTTCACACGGCGTCGGCTGCTGCTCGGCTCGGCCGCCGCGCTCGGGGCCGCCGGGACCGGGGGTCTCCTTCTGGCGGGCGGCGGCGAGAAGCCCGCCGCCCCGGCCGCCCTCGCCGGACCGCAGGCCCGCCCGGCGCTCAAGCCCTCCGCCTTCCGGCTCCAGCCCCTCGCGGGCTACGGCACCCCGCACACCGCCCCCGCCAAGCTGAAGGTCCGCCACGCACCGTTCGTGCGCATCTCCACCAAGGGCCGGCAGATGATGCTGACCTTCGACGACGGACCCCATCCCGACTACACCCCGCACATCCTGGACACCCTCGCCAAGTACGACGCGCGCGCCATGTTCTTCGTGTGCGGCGAGATGGCCGTCCAGAACAAGGAACTCCTCGCCCGCATGGCCGAGGCGGGACACGTGGTCGGCAACCACACCTGGACCCATCCGCTCCTCACCCAGCTGCGCCGCTCGGAGATCCGCGACGAGATCGAGCGCACCTGCGACGTGATCGAGGACGCCTACGGCGACCGCCCGCAGTGGTTCCGCGCCCCCTACGGCGCCTGGAACCGCGCCACCTTCCAGCTCGGCGCCGAGCTGGGCATGGAGCCCATGGCCTGGACCCACGACACCACCGACTGGATGACCCCCGGCACCCGCACCGTGATCGACCGGGTGGAGAAGAACGCCGGGCCCGGCGTCGTGATCCTCTCCCACGACGCCGGGGGTGACCGGACCCAGAGCGTCCAGGCGATCCGCGAGTACCTGCCCTATCTGCTCGACCAGGGCTACCACCTCACCGTCCCGCCCCGCCGTACGGCCTGAGCGGGCCCGCTCCCGCCCGGCCGCCGCCGGTTCAGCCGGCCGTGGCCAGGCGGGCGAAGACGACCACGTTGCCGTCGTAGCCGTTCTGCTTGGTGAAGCCGCCGCCGCAGGTGATCACGCGCAGCTCCGGGGTGCCCTTCGAGCCGTAGACCCGGTCACCGGGGAACGTGCTTTTCGCGAAGACCTCGACGCCGTAGATCTCGAAGACCGCTGTCCGTCCGTCCTCGCGGTCCACCTCGACCTGGTCGCCCTTCTTCAGCGCGCCGAGGCCGTAGAACACGGCGGGGCCGCGCTGGTTGTCGACATGGCCGACGATCACGGCGGTGCCCCGTTCGCCCGGGGAGACCGCGCCCGAGAACCAGCCCGCCAGATTGGTGTCCTCCGGCGGCGGGGCGCCCACCGAGCCGTCGGTGTTCAGACCGACCGAGGTGACGGGGGCGTCGACCCGGATCGCGGGGATGCGCACCCGGGAGGGCGCGGAGAACGCGAGCGAGGGCGCCGCGGGGGCGGCCGAGCCCGACGCGGCCGGGGCGGCGGGCACGTCGGGGACGGTCGCCGCGGTGCCGGTGTCCAGGGCCGCCGCCGCGGCCGGCTGGGGCGGGCCCACGTCGAACTCGCCGGAGCCGTTGCGGATGAGGGCCAGACCAGTCAGCAGGACGAGCGCTATGACGCCCCAGGGCGCGCGTCTCCTCGGCCGCTCCTCCCACTCCGCAAGCTCGGAGGCAGACATCGGCCATCCCTTCGTCACGTGGTCGCGGCCACGTCCACAGCGCATGGGAAGAAATTAAGTCCCCCGCGCGGGCGGCGGCGACGGGGCGAGGGGCGAACGGGTGGCCCGTCAGCCGCGCGGTGCGCCATCCGAGTTGCGGTTCACAGGAAATTTCTGACGGCGCGTGACCTGCGACAACATCCGATTGTGTGCTTGTCGTACGACGTCCTTGATCACCAGGACGGAGCATTCTCGACATGCGGGCGTGTTCCGCGCGCCCGATGGTGCTGTCGGGAGGTGCTTTCTCGCCGATCGACCCGGAAACCGGACCCGGGGTGCCTCCCGCGGAGGATTCAGATGCGCAACCAAGGTGCCTTGGCGGCGGTGTGCGCCGCCATCGCCGTGCTCTCGGTGACGGCGCCCGTGGCCGTCGCGGACGGCATGGGCAACGGAAACGGTGTGGCGGGGACGTCGGGCGTCGTCCCGGTCCCGGTCCCGGTGCCCGGCAACGGGAACTTCAACGGGAACGGGAACGGCAACTTCAACGGGAACAACAACTTCAACAACAACAACGGACACGGCAACGGGAACGGGAACGGCAACAACAACTTCAACAACAACAATGGGAACGGGCACGGGAACGGGAACAACAACGGGAACGGCAATTTCAACGACAACGGGCACGGGAACGGCAACGGCAACAACAACGGCAACGGGAACAACCGGGGCGACGACAACTTCGGCGGAGGCCGCGACAACGACAACTTCGGTGGCGGCCGGGGCAACAACGGCGACTTCGGCGGAGGCGGCGGTCACGGCGGCGGCATCCGCAACATCGACGTGAGCCCCAACGCGCTCCCGGCCGGTGGCCGCCTGACGGTGACCGTGGAGGGCTGCCGGGGCGGCAGCGTCTACTCCGAGGTCTTCCGCACCACCCAGCTCAACTCGTTCCGCGACAACAGCGCGCGCGGTGTCGCCACCATCAACCGCAATGCCCGGCCCGGCCGTTACGACATCACCGTCGACTGCGGTGGCCGCACCGTGACCAGCCCCAACGCCTTCACCGTGCTCGGCGGGGTCAACGGCGGTTTCGGCGGCAGCAGTTCGAGCGGGCCCGCCCCGGCCGACATGGCCATCGGCAGCGGTCTGGTCGCCTCGGCCTTCCTCGGCGGCGGCGTGTTCTGGCTGCGCCGACGGGGCGAGAGGCGGATCTGAGGGCCGTACCCCCGTCCCCCTCACCCCGGATGCCGCCGCCGACCGTCGCGGGACGCGGCGGCATCTTCGTGTACCCGTGAGGCGCCGGGGTGCTATCCCCTGGCGCCCGGGAACAGGCTGAGGAAGGGCTCCGCCGTCGCCGAGATGCCCCGGCTGAAGGGGGCGTCCAGGTCCCAGATCAGGAAGAGCATGAAGGCGATGGTCGCGGAGAAGAGCCCGGCCAGGATCAACTCCCGTGCCGTGCGCCGGATCTGGAGCGCGAAGACCATGCCGACGGTGATCACCGCACCGGCGAGCAGCCCCCACCACACCACCGGTGGCATGGTGTCCCCGGTGGAGTCGGCTCGTGCGTTACGCGCCTGGTCGGCGGCGGCCAGCTGGTCCAGGACCGGCTGGTACGCCTGGGCCTCGAAGTCGTTCCTGGGCTGGTAGTCCGTGACGTCGTGCCGGACCTTGGCCAGCAACTCGCCGCCCTTGTCGGTCACTTCGCCCTTGTCGGTCATCGACTTCCACTCGGTGGTCACGACGTGGGAGACGTAGATGTCGATGTCGTTCCGGATGCGGTCGCGCACCTCCGGCGGATAGACGCGGACGCGCTCGGAGATCTCGTGCAGCGCCTGGGCCTCGCTCTGCACCTGGTCCTGCGCGGCGTTGCGGGCCTCCCACACGCCCGCGATCGCGAGGCCGAGGACGATGGCGTAGACGACACCGATCCACATCGTCATGTACTCGATGACGTCCGGGGTCTCGCTGGGGTCCTCGTCCTCCGGGGCCCGCTTGTGCCGTACGAGGGTGATGACGACCACCACCGCGCACGCGCCCAGCATCGCCAGGAGCAGGACAAGCCAATCGGACACGTGGTTCCTCCAGGGGTGAGGTACGGCCGCGTCAGCGCGGGCGCAGGGCGGCGACGGCGACGATCGGGGGGACGGTGATGAGCAGCACGTAGGTGACCGGCGAGGTGGGGGAGGACGTGGTCCGCCGGGTGGGCTTGGGGTGGTACGCCGGGTAGCTCACCGGGGTCGCGGTGGGGCGCGGGGTGGGCTTCGGCTGCGGTTCGGGCGGCGGGGCGGGCCGGGGCTCCGGTCGCGGCGCGGGTGCCGGTGGGGGCGGCGGGGGTGCGGGGGGCGG
>NZ_KB891998.1 GCF_000373625.1 Streptomyces sp. LaPpAH-108 | reverse complement strand
TGGAGTTGACTGGTACTAATAGGCCGAGGGCTTGTCCTCAGTTGCTCGCGTCCACTGTGTAAGTTCTGAGGCAACGAACAGTTGCCGGTTCAGAGCTGAACTCACAAATAAAAAGTGTGCTTGTTCGCTCGAAACCATTAGGGTTTCGGTGGTCATAGCGTGAGGGAAACGCCCGGTTACATTCCGAACCCGGAAGCTAAGCCTCACAGCGCCGATGGTACTGCAAGGGGGACCTTGTGGGAGAGTAGGACGCCGCCGAACAATCTTTGGAGGACCCCTGGTCCCAGCGTTCAGCTGGGACCAGGGGTCCTTTTGTTTTTACAATGCTTGTTGTACCTGAAGACAGGAGTCATCCGATGGCCACCAACTCTCCCGACGACCGACCGGAGCGCGACCAGCGGCGACGGGACAGTGGTGACCGCGGTGAACGCGGCGGCTACCGCGGTGCCCCGCGCCGTAGCGGCGGCAACGACCGAGGGGACCGCCCCTCGTACCCCCGCCGCGACGACGACCGAGGTGGCTACGGCCGCCGTGACGACCGCGACCGCGGCGAGCGGGGCGGCTTCCGCCGCGACGACCGTGGTGACCGGGGCGACCGTCCGTCGTACCCCCGTCGTGACGACAACCGTGGCGAGCGGGGCGGTTTCCGCCGCGACGACCGTGGCGGTGACCGTCCCTCGTACCCGCGCCGTGACGACGACCGTGGCGGGTTCCGTCGCGATGACCGTCGGGACGACAACCGTGGTGGTTTCCGGGGGCGTGACGACCGTGGTGGCGACCGCCCGTCCTACCCCCGTCGTGACGACAACCGTGGCGAGCGGGGCGGTTTCCGCCGCGACGACCGTGGCGGTGACCGTCCCTCGTACCCGCGTCGTGATGACGACCGTGGTGGCTTCCGTCGCGATGACCGCCGCGATGACCGGGGTGGTTTCCGGGGTCGCGATGACCGTGGTGGCGACCGCCCGTCGTACCCGCGTCGTGATGACGACCGTGGCGGTTTCCGCCGTGACGACCGCCGCGATGACCGGGGTGGCGACCGTGGTGGGTTCCGTCGTGACGACCGGGGCGACCGCCCGTCCTACCCGCGTCGTGACGATGACCGTGGCGGGTTCCGTCGCGATGACCGCCGGGACGACAACCGTGGCGGCTTCCGCCGTGACGACCGTGGTGACCGGGGCGACCGTCCCTCGTACCCCCGTCGTGACGACGACCGTGGCGGTTTCCGCCGTGACGACCGTCGGGACGACAACCGGGGTGGTTTCCGGGGTCGTGACGACCGTGGTGGCGACCGTCCGTCCTACCCGCGTCGCGATGACGACCGTGGCGGGTTCCGCCGCGACGACCGTCGGGACGACCGCCGCGATGACCGTGGTGGCGACCGTGGTGGGTTCCGTCGGGACGACCGGGGTGACCGGCCGCGTGGGCCCCGTCGGGACGACCGTGGTGGGCGGCCCGCCGGTGGTGGGTTCCGAGGCCGGGACGACCGGCGTGGTGGGGACGACCGGCGTGGTGGTTTCCGGGGCCGGGACGACCGGGACCGCGACCGCGACCGTGACCGGGAGCCGATCAAGCGGCTGCCGATCCCGGACGACGTCACCGGTGACGAGGTCGACAAGGACGTGCGGCAGGAGCTGCAGAGCCTGCCGAAGACGCTCGCCGAGGACGTCGCGCGCAACCTGGTGATGGTCGCGCGGCTCATCGACGAGGACCCCGAGGGTGCCTACGGCTACTCCAAGGTGGCCCTGCGGCTTGCCTCCCGTGTCGCTGCCGTCCGCGAGGCCGCCGGTTTCGCGGCGTACGCCAACCAGAAGTACTCCGAGGCCCTGGCCGAGTTCCGGGCCGCGCGGCGGATGACCGGCAACACGGATCTGTGGCCCGTGATGGCCGACTGCGAGCGCGGTCTGGGCCGTCCGGAGAAGACGCTGGACATGGCCGGTGCCCCCGAGGTGCAGAAGCTGGACAAGGCCGGTCAGGTCGAGATGCGGCTGGTCGCGGCCGGTGCCCGGCGTGACATGGACCAGCTGGACGCGGCGATCGTGACGCTCCAGAGCCCCGAGCTGGCCTCCAACTCGGTGCAGCCCTGGACCGCCCGGCTGCGGTACGCCTACGCCGACGCCCTGCTGGCCGCCGGCCGGGAGACCGAGGCGCGCGAGTGGTTCGCCAAGGCCGTCGAGGCCGACCGCGACGGCAGCACCGACGCCTCCGACCGGCTCGCCGAGCTGGACGGCGTGGAGTTCGTCGACGCCCTCAACGAGGACGAGACCGACTCCGAGGGCGACACCACCGTCACCGTCACGGAGACCGTCACCGAGACCCCGGCCGCCAAGGCCGAGGACGAGGACGCGGACGACGACGTGGACGACGAGCCCGCCGCGCGGAAGACCGACGAGGACTGACGCGTCACGCGGTGACCACAGCACATGAGTGAGGGGCGGAACCCGGCCGGGTTCCGCCCCTCACTCATGTCCGGAGCCGGTCGCCCGGTCGCCCCGTCGTTCGCCCGGCCGGGACGTCAGAGGTCCAGCAGCCGCAGCACCAGCCCCGACGCCGGTTTCGGACCGAACGACGTCGACTTCCGGGGCATCATCACCCCCTGGCGGGCCAGCTCGCGTACGACGTCCTCGCGGACCGGGTGCAGCAGCACGGCCGTGGCGCCGCTGCGCTCGGCCTTCGCGACGGTGGCGGCGGTGTCGTGGATGTAGGCGATGTGGGCGGTGGAGTCCTCGGGGATGTGCCACACATGGTCGAGGAGCGTGGCGTGCAGGACGGTCGCGTCCAGGGAGCGCCAGGCGGCCGGGCGGTCGGCCGGGACCGTGCGGGCCAGCAGCTCGGGGTCCGGCCGGTCCAGGAGATGGAAGGCGCCGTCCCCGGCCAGCAGGAAGGCGTTGCCCTCGGCCGCCGCCTCCGCCAGCTCTGTCAGCGCCTCGGCCAGCGGCAGCTCCAGACGCCGTACCCGGAACAGGTCCCGCACCGCCGCCAGCGCCTCCGCCACCGGCAGTCCGTGCAGCAGCCGGTGGATCGCGCGCACGCGCAGCGGATAGCGCACGGTGTCGACCAGCAGGACCAGGCCGTGGTCCCAGGGGCTGGGCGAGGGGTGTTCCGCGCGGAGCAGCCGGTAGGTGGCCCAGCGGTGGTGGCCGTCGGCGATGAGCGCCTGGTGTCCGGCCAGGTCGGAGCGGACGAGGGTGAGGTCACCGGGGTCGGTGACCGCCCAGAGGCGGTGGCGTACGCCGTCCTCGGTGGTGGTGGCGAGCAGCGGCGCGTGCGCGACCGTACGCTCCACGACCTCGGCCGTGGCGCCGTTGCCGCGGTAGGTCAGCAGCAGGGGTTCGAGGTTGGCACGGGTGGCGCGCATCAGGGCCGCGCGATCGGCGACCACCGGGAGCATCACGTCCTCGTGCGGGAGGACTACGCCCTCCTCCGGTTCCGAGACGCGCAGGGCGCCGATGACGCCGCGCTGGACCTGGCCGTCGCCGTCGCGCTGTTCGTACACGTACAGCGCGGGCTCGGCGTCGGCGGTCAGGACGCCCTCGGAGAGCCAGCGGTGCAGGGTGCCGGCCGCCTGGCCGTTGCGGACGGTGGGGGTCTCGGCCTGCGGGAGGATCAGCCGGACGATGTTGTGCGGGTCGGCGTCCTGGAGGTGGTGCAGGCCGTCGGGGCGTACGACCACGTCGTACGGCGGGGAGGTGACGGAGGCGAGGCTGCCGACCCGTTCGGGGTCGTAACGAAGGCCGCGGAACGGGGTGAGTTCCAGGCCCCGGGGCGCCGTTGCTTCCGAGTGACCTGCGTTGTTCATCCCGGCATCGTACGTGTGCCGGGGCGGTGGGGGATGATCGGGGGAAAGAGCGTCGAACGAGGAGCGATACCGCATGAGCCAGAGCGTCAGGACGAGGCCCGAGGGCAGTGGGCGGCCCCTGAGCGAGGCGTACGACACGGCGCTGCTCGATCTGGACGGGGTGGTGTACGCGGGCGGCGAGGCCATCGCGCACGCCGTGGACTCGCTCGCGGTCGCGCGCGTTGGTGGTATGCACCTCGCGTACGTCACCAACAACGCGCTGCGCACCCCGGACACGGTCGCCGGGCACCTCACCGAGCTGGGCATACCGACGGAGGCCGGCGATGTGATCACCTCCGCGCAGGCGGTGGCGCGGCTGATCAGCGAGCAGGTGCCTGCCGGGGCGAAGGTGCTGGTCATCGGGGGTGAGGGGCTGCGGGTGGCGCTGCGCGAGCGCGGTCTTACGCCGGTGGAGTCGGCGGACGACGACCCGGCGGCCGTCGTGCAGGGCTACGGCGGACCCGATCTGACGTGGGGGCGGTTCGCGGAGGCGTCGTACGCGGTGGCGCGCGGGGTGCCGTGGTTCGCGTCCAACACCGATCTGACCATCCCGAGCGGGCGGGGCATCGCGCCGGGCAACGGCGCGGCCGTGGAGGTCGTCCGGATCGCGACCGGTGCCGAGCCGCAGGTGGCGGGCAAGCCGCTGCCCCCGATGCACAAGGAGACGATCCTGCGCACCGGCGCCGAGCGGCCCCTGGTGGTCGGGGACCGGCTGGACACCGACATCGAGGGCGCGTTCAACGGCGGGGTCGACTCGCTGCTCGTGCTCACCGGTGTCACCGACGGCGCCCAGCTGCTCGCCGCGCCGCCGCAGCACCGGCCGACCTATGTGGACGCCGATCTGCGCGGACTGCTCACCGGGCAGCCGGAGGTCACGGAGGCGGGCGAGGGGTTCCGCTGCGGTGGCTGGACGGCGACGGCCGGGGCCGAGCGGCTGGAGCTGACCGGTGACGGCGAGCCGCTGGACGGGCTGCGGGCGCTGTGCGCGGCGGCCTGGGCGGCGGCCGGTGACGGCGCGTGCGCCCTGGACGGGGGCAAGGCGCTGGCCCGGCTCGGGCTCTGACCACGGCATATGTCCCGGGCCCGGGGCCCGTACCGGTCACTTGATCACATTGGAGGATAGGCTAACCTAACCTCGTGTTGGTCGAGAGTCCTCCGGAACCGCGCGCGGAAATCACCCCCGCGCCCCCGAAGCGACGCGCGGTACGGGCCCTCGGGCTCCTCCTCGCCGTCGTGCTCCTGGCGTTCGTCGCCGGGGCGAGTATCGCCATCGGCGCGAAAGCGCTCTCTCCCGACCAGGTCCTGCACGGCCTGTTCCACGACACGGGGACGTACGGCGACACCGTCGTGGGCGCCCGGATCTCGCGGACCCTGCTCGGCCTGCTGGCCGGGGCCGCGCTCGGCCTGTCCGGCGCGGTCCTCCAGGCGGTCACCCGCAATCCGCTGGCCGACCCCGGTCTGCTCGGCATCAACGCGGGTGCCTCCGCCGCCGTCGTCACGGCCATCACCTTCCTCGGTGTGACCTCGCTGACCGGCTATGTGTGGTTCGCGTTCGCCGGTGCGGCCGTGGTCGGCGCCCTGGTGTGGTTCCTCGGCGGCAGCCGGGGCGCCACCCCGGTGCGGCTCGCGCTGGCCGGTACGGCGATCAGCGCCGCGCTGTACGGCTACCTCCAGGCCGTGATGATCTCCGACGACACGGCCCTTGGCCGGATGCGGTTCTGGACGGTCGGCTCGCTGGACGCGGCCACCAACGGGACCATCGTCCAGGTGCTGCCGTTCCTCGCGGCCGGCATGGTCCTCGCGCTCGCGCTGGCCCGGCCGCTGAACGCCATGGAGATGGGCGACGACACCGCCCGCGCGCTCGGCGCCAACCTGCACCGCACCCGCGGCCTGGCCATGCTGGCCGCGACCGTGCTGTGCGGCGCCGCGACCGCCGCCTGCGGTCCGATCGTGTTCGTCGGCCTGATGGTCCCGCACGTCGTGCGCTCCTTCACCGGGCCCGACCTGCGCTGGATCCTGCCGTACGCCGCCGTGCTCTCGCCGGTGCTGCTGCTCGGCGCGGACATCATCGGGCGGCTCGTCGTGCGCCCCGCCGAACTCCAGGTGGGCATCGTCACCGCGATCATCGGCGGCCCGCTGTTCATCATGCTCGTACGACGCCGGAGGACCGTCCAGCTGTGAAGACTCACTCCCGGAGCCGTGCGGTACGCACCCCCGGCGGGCTCTCCCTGCGCCTGGACCCGCGCGCCCTGCTCGTCGTCCTGCTGCTGATCGTGGCCATGCTCGCCGCGGGCGTGGCGCTGATCGGCACCGGCGACGCGAAGATCCCCGCGCTCGACGTGCTGCGGACCCTGACCGGGAACGGCACCGCGTACCAGGACTTCATCGTCAACGAGCTGCGGCTGCCGAGGCTGCTGGTCGCCCTGCTGGTGGGCGCCTCGCTGGGCCTGGGCGGCGCCCTGTTCCAGTCGATCTCGCGCAACCCGCTGGGCAGCCCGGACGTGCTCGGCCTCTCCCAGGGCTCGACCGCGGGCGCCCTCGTGGTGATCGTGCTCTTCTCCGGCAGCGCCGCCGCCGTGACCGTCGGTGCGCTGATCGGCGGCCTGGTCACGGGCATCGCCATCTATCTGCTCGCCTGGAAGCAGGGCGTGCACGGCTACCGGCTCGTCCTGGTCGGCATCGGCGTCTCCGCGATCCTCACCGCCGTCAACGGCTATCTGATCACCCGGGCCGACATCGTGGACGCCGCCCGCGCGGTCGTGTGGATGACCGGCTCGCTCGACGGGCGGGACTGGTCCCAGGTCTGGCCGCTGCTCGGCATGTGCGCGGTCCTCGTCCCGCTGGTCCTCGCCAACGGACGGGGCCTGCGGATGATGGAGATGGGCGACGACGTGTCGTACGCCCTCGGGGTGCGCGTGCAGCGGGTGCGGCTCGTGCTGATGGTCTCGGCCGTGCTGCTGACCGCCGGGGCCACCGCCGCCGCCGGACCCGTCGGCTTCGTGGCGCTCACCGCGCCGCAGCTCGCCCGGCGGCTGACCCGCTCGCCCGGGCCCAACCTGGTGCCCTCCCTCTTCATGGGCGCCGCCCTGCTCGTCATCGCCGACTGGCTCTCGCAGCGCGTCTTCGGCGCCGACCAGCTGCCCGTCGGCGTGGTCACCGGCGTCCTCGGCGGCGCCTATCTGCTGTGGCTGCTGGTCACCGAGCGCAAGGCGGGCCGGATATGAGCGGCGCCCCGCACCCGGACGGCACGACGACGAACACTTCTAGGAGCACTGTGAACCGCCTGTCCGCCGAGAACGTCACCCTCGCCTACGAGCAGCGCGTCATCGCGGAGAAGCTGTCGGTGGAGATACCGGACAACTCCTTCACCGTGATCGTCGGCCCCAACGCGTGCGGCAAGTCCACGCTGCTGCGGGCGCTCTCGCGGATGCTGAAGCCCGCCGAAGGCCGGGTGCTGCTCGACGGCCAGGTCATCCAGTCGATGCCCGCCAAGAAGGTCGCCCGCACGCTCGGCCTGCTGCCCCAGTCCTCCATCGCGCCCGACGGCATCACCGTCGCCGACCTCGTGGCCCGGGGCCGCTACCCGCACCAGGGCATCCTGCGCCAGTGGTCCCCCGAGGACGAGGAGGTCGTCGCCGACTCCATGGCCCGCACCGGCGTCGCCGAGCTGGCCGAGCGGTACGTCGACGAGCTGTCCGGCGGCCAGCGCCAGCGCGTCTGGATCGCCATGGCGCTCGCCCAGCAGACCCCGCTGCTGCTCCTGGACGAGCCGACCACCTATCTCGACATCCAGCACCAGATCGACGTGCTCGACCTGTGCGCCGAGCTGCACGAGACCCAGGGCCGCACCATGGTCGCCGTCCTGCACGACCTCAACCACGCCGCCCGCTACGCCACCCACCTCATCGCCCTGCGCGGCGGCGAGGTCATCGCGGAGGGGGCGCCCGGCGACATCGTCACCGCCGAGCTGGTCGAGAAGGTCTTCGGGCTGCGCTGCCAGGTCATCGACGACCCGGAGACCGGCACCCCGCTGGTGGTCCCGGCGGCGCGCAAGGCCCGCTCGGAGGCAGGGGCGGCTACGGCCTCCTGAGCCCCGGGCCGGTCTTCACAGCAGCTTTCTCAGCCGGAACAGATCCAGCAGGCTCGCCTCCAGGCGTACCCGGCCCGAGCCCCAGGCGGTCGCGAAGTTCAGCTCGCCGTCCACCAGGGACACCAGGTCGTCGCCCGCGAGGGCGAGCCGGATCTGCGCCCGCTCGCCCGGCGGACCCGGCAGAGTCCGCTCCACCTCGATCCGGCCGCCCGTCATGCGGCCGGCGAAGGTGACGTCCAGGTCGGTGATGTGACAGCTCACCGAGCGGTCCAGGGCGGCGGCGGCGCGCACGTCGCCCTCGGAGCCCTGCATGTTGTCCGAAAGCTTCTCCAGTGCGGCGCGGCACTGCTCGATCGTGGCCATCGCGCACGACGGTACCCCAGGCGTTCGCGGTAGCGTCTGGGCATGAGCGAGTCCGCCGCCGAGCCGCAGGGCACCACCGAGCACGCCACCGGGTACGAACCGGAGGCCCCGGCCCCGCTGCACGTCCCCCGCACCCCCACCGGCGACCCTGGCGTGGACGCCCGCCTGGCCCGCCTTGCCGACGCCGACCGCCTCACGACCGACGGACACCTCGCGGTGTACGAGGATGTACACGCGGGGCTGCGCGACGCGCTGAGCGCGCTCGACGCCCGCTAGATCCGGAACACCGTGAGAAGTCAGGAGCTGAACCGAACGTGGCTGGAGTCGCACGCCGCCGTCTGGACGCCGAGCTGGTCCGCCGGAAGCTGGCGCGCTCGCGCGAGCACGCGAGCCAGCTGATCGCCGCCGGGCGGGTCAGCGTGGGCAAGACCGTGGCGACCAAGCCGGCCACCCAGGTCGAGACCGCCGCGGCCATCGTGGTCCAGTCCGACGACACCGACCCCGAGTACGTCTCCCGGGGCGGCCACAAGCTCGCGGGCGCCCTCGCCGCGTTCGTCCCCGAAGGGCTCGTCGTCGAGGGCCGCCGCGCGCTGGACGCGGGCGCCTCCACCGGCGGCTTCACCGACGTCCTGCTGCGCGCGGGCGCCGCGCACGTCGTCGCCGTGGACGTCGGCTACGGCCAGCTGGCCTGGTCTTTGCAGAGCGATGAACGCGTCACCGTCAAGGACCGTACGAACGTACGCGAGTTGACGCTCGAGGCGATCGACGGGAAGCCGGTGGACCTGGTGGTGGGCGATCTGTCCTTCATTCCGCTGGGTCTGGTGCTGCCCGCCCTCAAGCGGTGCGTGACGCCGGACGCCGATCTGGTGATGATGGTCAAGCCGCAGTTCGAAGTGGGCAAGGAACGGCTGGGCAGCGGGGGTGTCGTACGGAGTCCGCAGCTGCGGGCGGAGGCCGTGCGCGGGGTGGCCGAGAAGGCCTGGGAGCTGGGGCTCGGGGTGCGAGGAGTGACCGCGAGTCCGCTGCCGGGCCCCTCGGGCAATGTCGAGTACTTTCTCTGGCTGAAGTCCGGTGCACCCGAACTGGACCCGGCCGACGTCGATCGTGCAGTGGCGGAGGGGCCGCGTTGACACAGAACCGAGCGCGAACTGTTTTCCTGCTCGCCCACACCGGGCGTCCGGCTGCGATCCGCAGCGCGGAACTCGTGGTGAAGGGCCTGCTCTCGCACGGGATAGGCGTGCGGGTGCTGGAGGAGGAGGCGCGCGATCTGCCGCTGCCGGGCGAGGTCGAACTCGTCACGGAGGCGGCACCGCACTCCCTGGACGGCTGCGAGCTGCTGATCGTCCTCGGCGGTGACGGCACCCTGCTGCGCGGCGCCGAGTTCTCCCGCGCCTCCGGGGTGCCGATGCTCGGCGTGAACCTCGGCAGCGTCGGCTTCCTCGCCGAGGCCGAGCGGGACGACCTGGACCGGGTCGTGGACCGGGTGGTGGCCCGCTCCTACGAGGTCGAGGAACGCATGACCATCGACGTGGTCGTGCACCGCAACGGTGACATCGTGCACACCGACTGGGCGCTGAACGAGGCCGCCGTCCAGAAGGTCTCCGCCGAGAAGATGCTCGAAGTGGTCCTGGAGATCGACGGCCGCCCGGTCACCGCCTTCGGCTGCGACGGCATCGTGCTCTCCACGCCCACCGGGTCCACCGCGTACGCGTTCTCCGCCGGCGGCCCCGTGGTGTGGCCCGAGGTGGAGGCGCTGCTCATGGTGCCGATCAGCGCCCACGCGCTGTTCGCCAAGCCGCTGGTCACCTCGCCGGACTCGGTGCTCGCCGTGGAGGTGCTGCCGCACGTGCCGCCGGGCGTGCTGTGGTGCGACGGCCGCCGCACCATCGAGCTGCCCCCCGGCGCCCGGGTCGAGGTCCGGCGCGGGGCCGTCCCGGTCCGCCTGGCCCGGCTGCACCATGCCTCCTTCACCGACCGTCTCGTGGCGAAGTTCGCCCTGCCCACCACGGGCTGGCGCGGGGCCCGGCAGGACCACACCACCGAGTGACATGGGCGGCCTGTGTGCGCATCCCGCCCCGGACCTCGTATGGTCTGTTCCGTGTTGGAGGAGATGCGCATACGGTCGCTCGGGGTCATCGACGACGCCGTGGTCGAGCTGTCACCCGGGTTCACCGCCGTCACCGGTGAGACGGGTGCGGGCAAGACCATGGTCGTCACCAGCCTGGGGCTGCTGCTCGGCGGGCGGGCCGACCCGGCGTTGGTCCGGCTCGGCGCGGGCCGGGCGGTGGTGGAGGGACGGATCGCCGTACCCACCGGTGCCTCGGCCGTCGTACGGGCCGAGGAGGCCGGGGCCGAGCTGGACGACGGCGCCCTGCTGATCAGCCGCACCATCTCCGCCGAGGGCCGCTCCCGGGCGCACCTCGGCGGGCGCAGCGTCCCCGTCGGGCTGCTCGCCGAGCTGGCCGACGACCTGGTGGCCGTGCACGGGCAGACCGACCAGCAGGGCCTGCTCAAGGCGAACCGGCAGCGCGGCGCGCTCGACCGGTACGCGGGCGAGTCGGTCGCGGTGCCGCTGGCCGCGTACACGGACGCCTACAAGCGGCTGCGCGCGGTGAGCGCCGAGCTGGACGAGATCGTCACCCGCGCCCGCGAGCGCGCCCAGGAAGCCGACCTGCTGCGCTTCGGCCTGGACGAGATCGCGGCCGTGGAGCCGCGCGCCGGGGAGGACGTGGAGCTGGCCGAGGAGGCCGAGCGGCTGGGGCACGCCGAGGCGCTGTCCTCCGCCGCGACCGCCGCGCACGCCGCCCTCGCCGGGAACCCCGAGGACCCCGAGGGCATCGACGCGGGCACGCTGATCGCCGGGGCCCACCGGGCGCTTGAGGCGGTCCGCTCGCACGATCCGGCGCTGGCCGCGCTCGCGGACCGCATCGGCGAGATCGGCATCCTCGCCGGGGACGTCGCCGGTGAGCTGGCCGGATACGCCGACGACCTGGACGCCGACCCGCTGCGGCTGTCGGCCGTGGAGGAGCGCCGGGCCGCGCTGAACGCCCTGACCCGCAAGTACGGCACGGACATCGCCGCCGTCCTCGCCTGGGCCGAGCAGGGCGCCGCCCGGCTGACCGAGCTGGACGGCGACGACGAGCGGATCACCGAGCTGACCGCCGAACGCGATGCGCTGCGCACCGAACTGGGCGCGCTGGCCGAGCAGTTGACCAAGGCGCGGACCGAGGCCGCCGAGCGGTTCGCCGCCGCCGTCACCGCCGAGCTGGCCTCGCTGGCCATGCCGCACGCCCGGGTGTCCTTCGACATCCGGCAGACCGAGGACCCCGACGGAGTGGAGGCGGACGGCCGCACGGTCGCCTACGGCCCCTCCGGCGTCGACGAGGTCGAGCTGCTGCTCGCCCCGCACCCGGGCGCCCCGCCCCGGCCCATCGCCAAGGGCGCCTCCGGCGGTGAGCTGTCCCGCGTGATGCTCGCCGTGGAGGTCGTCTTCGCGGGCACCGACCCCGTGCCGACCTACCTGTTCGACGAGGTCGACGCCGGTGTCGGCGGCAAGGCGGCCGTCGAGATCGGCCGCCGCCTGGCCAAGCTCGCCCGCACCGCCCAGGTCGTCGTCGTCACCCACCTGCCCCAGGTCGCCGCCTTCGCCGACCGGCAGCTGCTGGTGGAGAAGACCAACGACGGCTCGGTCACCCGCTCCGGCGTCAAGGTCCTGGAGGGCGAGGAACGCGTCCGTGAACTCTCCCGGATGCTGGCGGGCCAGGAGGACTCGGAGGCGGCCCGCGCCCACGCCGAGGAACTGCTCGCGACGGCACGCGGGGAGGCGTAGGACCGGGTGCCCTGCCCGGCGGGGCAGCTCAACTCCCTTCTACAGTGGCCGGATGAGCACGCGCACGACCACCTTCGCGACCGCCGCCCTCCTCACCCGGGGCGCCACGGCCGCCCTGCGTGCCCTCGCCCCCGGCGGCGCGGACCGCTGGCGGCGCAAGAACCACGCGGGCCGCACCGTGGAGCTGTACTGCGGCCCGGCCTGTGCCGCCGCGACCGCCCTGGCCGCCGCGCGCGTCCACCCCGCCGCCGGGCTCGCGGTGTTCGCCGCCGGTGCCTGCGGGGCGTACGACGACATCGCCGGGGACGGAGACCCGCGCCGGGGCTTCCGCGCCCACCTCGGCGCGCTGCGCGAAGGCGAACTCACCTCCGGCGCGGTCAAGTTGTTCGGCATCACCGCCGCCGCACTCGTGGCCGGGGCGTTCCTGAAGCAGCGCCCGCTGGACCGGCTGCTCGCGGGCGTCGTGATCGCCGGGGCCGCGCACACCGTGAACCTGCTCGACGTACGCCCCGCGCGCGCCGCCTCGGCGGTGCTCGCGCTCGGTGCCCCGGGGCTGGTGCGCTCCGGGCCCGGTGGCGCGCTCGCGGCGGCGGCCGTGGGCGGGGCGGCGGCCGTGCTGCCCGAGGACCTGGGGGAGCGCGCGATGATTGGGGACACCGGCGCGCACGCCCTGGGCGCCGCGCTCGGCACCGCCGTGGTGGCCGCCAACGGCCGCGCGGGACTCCTCGCGCACGCCGTCGCGGTGGTGGCCGCCACCGTCTGCGGGGACCGGGTGAGCGACTGGGCGCGAGCGCTGGGGAGCGCCGACAGCACCGTCCCGGCGGCTCACCCGGACGGGTGATATGCGCCTGTGTGTTGCCTCCGCCCGCCGGGGCCCGCGCCGACCGGCGATTCCCGGAACGGCCTTGCCTCCTGGCATCCTTGAGGGGGAAGGCGGCCGGAGCGAAGGGGGCGCGGCAGCTCCCCGCGGCCCCGGCGACCGCTACCGTCTGTACGTCCCTTCGTGAATGCCCGCCGAATCAGGAGCCGGCCCCGTGAGCCCCGTGAGCAGCACCGCACCGCCCGGCCAGTCGCCGCTGCGCACCGTCCAGGTGCTCGGCGGAGGCAACGCGGGCAGCAGCGCGCATGTGCGCTCCCTGGCGGCGGGCCTGGTCGCGCGCGGGGTCCGGGTCACCGTGTGTGCCCCGGCCGAGGCCGACCACGCCTACGACTTCAGCGGCACCGGCGCCGAGCACCTGCCCGTGCCGCGCAGCAGCGACCCGGCGGCCGTCGCCGCGCTGCGGGCCGCCTGCGCGGACGCCGACCTGGTCCACGCCCACGGCCTGCACGCCTCCTTCCGTACCGCGCTCGCGCTCGGCGGCCGGACCACCCCGCTGGTCGTCACCTGGCACAACCGGGCCCACGCCGAGGGCGCGCGGGCGCATCTGCTGCGGATGCTGGAGCGGCGCGTGGTGCGCAGCGCGACCGTCGTGCTCGGCACCAGCTCCGACCTGGTGGACCGGGCCCGCAGGACCGGCGCGCGCGACGCCCGGCTCGCCGCCGTGGGCCTACCGGGCGGCCGGTACGGCGGACGGGGCCCCGACCCCGAGCGGCCCGCCGACAAGGTGCGGGCCGAACTCGGCGCCACCGGACGCCCGTTGCTCGTCGCGGTCGCCTCCCTGGACCGGCACCGCGGCCACGAGACGCTGCTCGACGCGGCCCGCGCCTGGCGCGACCTCGACCCCCAGCCGCTGGTCGTCGTCGCGGGGGAGGGGCCGCTGCGGCCGGAGCTGCAGCGGCGGATCGAGGCCGAGCATCTGCCGGTCCGGCTCCTCGGCGTCCGCGACGACGTGCCGGACCTGCTCGCCGCCGCCGACCTCGCCCTGCTGACCGCCCGCCGGGAGTCGCGCTCGGTGTTCGCGCAGGAGGCGCTGTACGCCCGGGTGCCGCTGGTCGCGACCGCCGTCGGCGGTGTCCCGGACCTCGTGGGCGACGCCGCCCGCCTCGTGCCCTACGGCGACGGGCCCGCCCTCGCTGCCGCCGTCACCGATCTGCTCGCCGACGCCGAGCGGCGCGAGCTGCTGCGCGAGCGAGGTGTCCGGCAGGCCGCCACTTGGCCGACCGAAGACGAGACGGTCGCCCAAGTCCTCAGCGTCTACGACGAGTTGACCCTTCCGGTCCCGCTCGCCTGAGGCGCGCCCGCTAGGCCACCTGCTCCCGGGCGCGCAGCGCCAGGCTCAACGCCAGGACCGTCTGCGGGTCGTCGAGTTCCGTGCCCAGCAACTCACCTATCCGGGCAAGCCGGTTGTAGAGGGTCTGCCGGTTCAGATGCAGCTCGCGGGCGGTCTCCGCCTTGCGGCCCGCGTGCGCCAGATAGGTCTCCAGGGTCGGCAGCAGCGGCGGCCGTGAGCGCGCGTCGTGTTCGAGCAGCGCACCGAGCGCGCGGTCCACGAACGCCGCCAGGTCCGGGTGGTCCCGCAGCCGCCACAGCAGCAGGTCGATGTCCAGCCGCCGCGCGTCGTACCAGGGCCGGTCGGCCGGGCCGCGCACCGCCGTCGCCGCCTCCGCCGCGTGCCGCAGCCCCGCCGGTACGGCCGCCCAGCCGCCCGCCGCCCCGACCACCACCGGCGGCGGCCCGCCCGGACGCGGCAGCCCGGCCCGCTCCACCCCGGCCCGCAGCGCCGCCGCCACCCGGTCCGCGACCGCCGCCCGCTCCGACTCGGCGCGCAGCCCCGCGAGGACCGGCACCCGGCCCTCCACCGGCCGCACCCCCAGCAGCACCGGCACCCCCACCGAGGCCAGCTCCTTCGCCACCGCCTGCGCCAGCACCGCCCAGCCCGCGCCCGGGGCGGCACAGTCCCCGATCCGCATCACGACTGGCAGCAGCGGGCCCTCGCCGTGCCGGAAGCCCAGCACCCGGGCCTGCGCCGGGGCGTCCTCGGCGGCGATGCGGCCCTCGGCGAGATCGTTCAGGAAGTCGCCCCGGCCGCGTGCCGCCAGCTCCTCCTCCTGCCGGGCCTGCATCAGCACCACGGCGACGATCCCGGCCGCCCGCTCGGCCGCCATCCGGTGCACCGGGGCCGGCGGGCCGCACACCGGGAGCAGCACCAGACGCGCCCGCACCGCGCCAGGACCCGGGCCGCCGCCCGGCACGTCCACCAGGACCGAACCGGCCGGGGGCGGTACGTCCCGCTGCTTGCCGCGCAGCCCCTCCCACACCTGCAGGGGGTCCGCGCCCTCGGGGGCCGCCCCGGCCGCGTACAGCAGCCGTCCGTCCGCCGTCTCCAGGAACACCGGGTTGGCCGCGAAATCCGCCAGGATGCCCAGCAGCTGCGGCACCCCGCCCCCGCCGAGCAGCGCCTCGGTGCAGCGGCGGTGCACCTCCTCCGCCCGCTGGAGCAGCGCGTAGTGCCCGTTGACGATCTCGGTGTGGATCTCCTCGGTGACGGTCACGAACGCCACCTCGCGATGCAGCTGCACCAGCGGCAGCCCGGTCGCCCGCGCGGTGTCCACCAGGGTGGCGGGCAGCCGGGCGAAGCGCGGGCCCAGCTCCACCACCAGCGCGGCGATGCCCCGCTCGGCCAGCGTCCGTACGAACGCCCGCTGCTCGGCGGGGCGTGTGCCGAGGCCGTACCCGGTGGTGAGCAGCAGCTCGCCGCCCTTGAGCAGCGAGGCGATGTTCGGCACCTCGCCCGCGTGCACCCAGCGCACCGTGCGCCCCAGCCGGTCGTCGCCCGCCAGGACCTCCGGCAGCCCGCCGCGCAGCCCCGGCAGCTCCAGGGCCCGCCGGACGGTGATCCCCGCGCCGCGCGGGGCGGCCCCGCTCTCCGTACCGCTGTCCATGCGCCGGACGCTACCCGCGCCCCCGCCGTGCCGGTAGCCCCGACCGGCCCGGCTACAGCGGGCGGATGTTGTGGTTGAAGCGGAACACGTTGTCCGGGTCGTACTCCCGCTTCACCTTCTCCAGCCGCAGCAGGTTCTCCGCGCCGAGCCCCGCGCGCACGCGCTCCGCGCCCTCGTCGCCGATGAAGTTCAGATAGACGTCGCCGGTGCTCCACGGCTTCACCGCCGTGCGGACCTCGCGCACCCAGTCGACGGCGCGGGTGTCGTCGGCCGGGTCCTCCCACACGGCGAAGGGATGCGCGACCCAGGCCGCGTCGCGGTAGGGCACCGGGTAGTCGTGCGGCCCGGCGGCGATCGCGCCGCCCTGCGGGAACAGGATGTGCTGGGTGGCGGTCGGCACGGGCTCGCTCGCGGACAGGGCGCAGTACACGTCCACCAGGTCGTCCGGCAGCCCGGTCAGATACTCGGCCGACCAGTAGTTCCGCAGCCCCGGCGGATCGTCGATCATGCACTGGACATCGGCGTACGGCATCTCGCCGACCAGGCCGCCCTCGTACGGCAGCGCGAGGAGCGGCGCCGCCAGTTCGTGGAGCAGGTCGAGGGAGCCCGTGTGCGTGACCAGCACCGCGCAGACCAGGCGGCCCACCATCTGCTCGGGGACGAACTCGAGGGGCGGCCCGGTGAGGTAGATCGTGGCTCCGCTCAGCCCGTCGGGGCCCGCCGCGATCACGTCGCGGAACGTGCGGACCGCCTCGGGGCCGTCCTCCGGCGCGAACAGCAGCAGCGCGATCGAGAACTCGGGCAGTTCGTGCAGGCCCAGCGTGAGCGCGGTCGCCACGCCGAAGTTGCCGCCACCGCCGTGCAGCGCCCAGAACAGCTCGGGGTTCTCCCGGGCGCTCGCACGCACCGGCTCGGCGTCGGCGGTCACCAGCTCCACCTCGCGGAGGTTGTCGACGGCCAGCCCGTAGATCCGGTCCAGCCAGCCGGTGCCACCGCCGAGCACGAACCCGCCGACCCCGGTGGTGGAGGCGCGCCCGCCGGTCGTGGCCAGACCGTACGGCTGGGTGGCCCGGTCCATGTGGCTCATGGTCGCCCCGCCGCCGACCCGCACCTCACGGGCCTCCAGGCCGACATCCACCTGATGCATCCGGCGCAGATCCACCACCACCGCGCCGTCCCCCAGCGCCGTACCGGCCACACTGTGCCCGCCCCCGCGCACCGCCACCGGCAGATCCAGCTCCCGCGCGAACCGCACGGCCCGCATCACATCGCCCTCATCCATGCACTGGGCGATCACCGCGGGCCGCCGGTCGATCATCCCGTTGTAGACGGCCCTGGCCTCGTCGTATCCCGCGTCCCCCGGCGCGAACACCTCCCCGGCCAACTCCTCGCGCAGCACGGCCAACGCCGCACCCGCCTTCGAGAGGGAAGCCATGACCGCCCCCTTCCGACATCGGCGGCAGAACGCGCTCCCAGCCTAGGCGCGCGGGGCACCCCGGTCATCCGCTGGCTCCGGCCCCTCCAGCCCGAGGTCCTCCGGGAAGTCCCGGAGGAACGCGCGGCGCCGAGGGTCGGTCTCCGCTGCGGCCATGCCCTCGATCACCGCCAGCAACTCGCCACGCTGGCCCGCCGACAGCCGGTCCAGCACCGCCGCGACGCCATCCAGCGCCTTCACGGCGTCGTCCTGGTCCATCCGCTCGTCGTCGGCGCCGTCGATGAACCAGGTCAGGTCGACGATCACCTCGGCCAGGGCATGGACCAGGGACGGATACGCGGCCGTCGTGCCGGACACCCCGTCAGCCCCCGTACGCCCCGGACGCCGTCAGTCGTAGTGCCGTGTCGATCAACGGCACATGGCTGAACGCCTGCGGGAAGTTGCCCACCTGGCGTTTGAGGCGGGAGTCCCATTCCTCGGCGAGGAGGCCGAGGTCGTTGCGGAGGGCGAGGAGTTTTTCGAAGAGTTTGCGGGCCTCGTCGACGCGGCCGATCATCGCGAGGTCGTCGGCCATCCAGAACGAGCAGGCGAGGAAGGCGCCCTCGTCGCCGGGGAGGCCGTCGACGCCCGCGTCCTCGCCGTCGGTGGGGTAGCGCAGGATGAAGCCGTCGGGGGTGGACAGCTCGCGCTGGATCGCCTCGATGGTGCCGATGACCCGCTTGTCGTCGGGCGGCAGGAAGCCCATCTGGGGGATCAGGAGGAGGGAGGCGTCCAGTTCCTTGGAGCCGTAGTACTGCGTGAAGGTGTTGCGCTCCGGGTCGTAGCCCTTCTCGCAGACCTCGCGGTGGATCTCGTCGCGCAGTTCCTTCCAGCGCTCCAGCGGGCCCTCGGCGTCCCCGGACTCGATCAGCTTGATCGTGCGGTCCACGGCCACCCAGGCCATCACCTTGGAGTGCACGAACTGCCGGCGCGGCCCGCGCACCTCCCAGATGCCCTCGTCCGGCTCCCGCCAGTGGTCCTCCAGATAGCGGATCAGCTTCATCTGGAGCATCGAGGCGTAGTCGTTGCGGGCGAGCCCGGTCATGTGACCCAGGTGCAGCGCCTCGATGACCTCGCCGTACACGTCCAGCTGGAGCTGGTGCGCCGCGCCGTTGCCGACCCGGACCGGCGTCGAGTGCTCGTAGCCCGGCAGCCAGTCCAGCTCCGCCTCGCCCAGCTCGCGCTCACCGGCGATGCCGTACATGATCTGCAGGTTCTCCGGGTCGCCCGCCACCGCCCGCAGCAGCCACTCGCGCCAGGCCCGCGCCTCGTCGCGGTAGCCGGTGCGCAGCAGCGAGGACAGGGTGATCGCCGCGTCCCGCAGCCAGGTGTAGCGGTAGTCCCAGTTCCGCACGCCCCCGATGTCCTCGGGCAGCGAGGTGGTGGGCGCGGCGACGATGCCACCCGTGGGGGCGTAGGTCAGCGCCTTCAGGGTGATCAGCGAACGGATCACGGCCTCGCGGTAGGGGCCGTGGTACGTGCACTGCTCGACCCACTCGTGCCAGAACTCCTCCGTCGCCTCCAGCGACTGCTCCGGCTCGGGCAGCGGCGGCGGCGTCTTGTGCGAGGGCTGCCAGGAGATCGTGAACGCCACCCGCTCACCGGGTGCGACGGTGAAGTCGGAGTACGTCGTCAGGTCCTTGCCGTAGGTCTCGGCGTCCGTGTCGAACCACACCGAGTCCGGCCCCGCGACCGCCACCGTGCGGTTGCCGTACTTGTGCACCCACGGCACCACCCGCCCGTAGGAGAACCGCATCCGCAGCTCCGAGCGCATCGGCACATGCCCGCTGACGCCCTCCACGATCCGGATGACCTGCGGGGCACCGTCCCGCGGCGGCATGAAGTCGGTCACCCGGACCGTGCCGCTCGGGGTGTCCCACTCCGACTCCAGGATCAGCGAGTCGCCCCGGTAGCTCCGCCGGGCGGCCTTGGGCGGCGGCGCGTCGGCCGCGTGGGCCGGGCCGATCCGCCAGAAGCCGTGCTCCTCGGTGCCCAGCAGGCCGGCGAAGATGGCATGGGAGTCGAAGCGGGGCAGGCACAGCCAGTCCACCGTGCCGTCCCGGCAGACCAGTGCGGCGGTCTGCATGTCTCCGATGAGTGCGTAGTCTTCGATGCGCCCGGCCACGTGCAACTCCAGTCGAACGGCCACGTCACCCCCGCGCGAGGGGGCTGTCGCTAGTGCGGTCAAGGGGTCTTTGTCGATGCGTCGTTGAGCGGTGAAGCAAAGCAGCCGTCCGAGCCCTGAGGCAAACGGCAGTCCCGCTCGACGAACTGCCGCGCTGTAGTTGTCTCCGGCGGGCGGTGCGGGCGGGGGTGTGCCGTCGTTCCGGCCGGGCTCGGCAGCGAGTGTCCGAGCAGGATACGACGCACGTAGATGATCTGCGCGCCGCTCCGGACAACCCGTGTGGGCCGAACGAGTGAGCACCGGGTGAGAACCCCGTGACCACCCCGGCAGCCGCCTCCGCACTGGTCACAGCCGCGTGCCCGGGCCGTCGCGGAGCGTGCCCGGACGCCATCCCCTCCGGGCGCTGATACCCTGGTAGCCCGTGGACCGGTGGGCGTAAAACCCCCGAACCGCAGCGACGGCGCCACCGCGAGGAAGACATGATCCTCCGGGCCGACAGCCGTTCCGCATCACAGACAGCGACCACGGGAGCCCCCTCTTGGCCATGCCGCCGAAATCTACGACGACCAAGCACATCTTCGTCACCGGGGGTGTCGCCTCCTCGCTCGGCAAGGGCCTCACCGCCTCCAGCCTGGGCATGCTGCTCAAGGCCCGTGGCCTGCGTGTCGTCATGCAGAAGCTCGACCCGTACCTGAACGTGGACCCGGGCACGATGAACCCCTTCCAGCACGGTGAGGTGTTCGTCACCAACGACGGCGCCGAGACCGACCTGGACATCGGCCACTACGAGCGCTTCCTCGACCGCGACCTCGACGGCTCCGCGAACGTCACCACCGGCCAGGTCTACTCCACCGTGATCGCCAAGGAGCGGCGCGGCGAGTACCTGGGCGACACCGTGCAGGTCATCCCGCACATCACCAACGAGATCAAGCACCGCATCCGGCGCATGGCCACCGACGAGGTCGACGTCGTCATCACCGAGGTCGGCGGCACCGTCGGCGACATCGAGTCGCTGCCGTTCCTGGAGACCGTCCGCCAGGTCCGCCACGAGGTCGGCCGGGACAACGTCTTCGTCGTCCACATCTCGCTGCTGCCCTACATCGGCCCCTCCGGCGAGCTGAAGACCAAGCCGACCCAGCACTCCGTCGCCGCGCTGCGCAACATCGGTATCCAGCCCGACGCCATCGTGCTGCGCTGCGACCGCGAGGTCCCCACCGCCATCAAGCGCAAGATCTCGCTGATGTGCGACGTGGACGAGGCCGCCGTCGTGGCCTGCCCCGACGCCCGCTCGATCTACGACATCCCGAAGGTCATCCACACCGAGGGCCTGGACGCCTACGTCGTGCGCAAGCTCGACCTGCCCTTCCGCGACGTGGACTGGACGACCTGGGACGACCTGCTGGACCGCGTCCACAAGCCGGACCACGAGATCACCCTCGCCCTGGTCGGCAAGTACATCGACCTGCCCGACGCCTACCTCTCGGTCACCGAGGCGCTGCGCGCGGGCGGCTTCGCCAACAAGGCCCGCGTCAAGATCAAGTGGGTCACCTCGGACGACTGCAAGACCCCGGCCGGTGCCGCCGCCGCCCTCGGCGACGTGGACGGCATCTGCATCCCCGGCGGCTTCGGCGACCGCGGTGTGCTCGGCAAGGTCGGCGCGATCCGCTACGCCCGCGAGAACAAGATCCCGCTGCTCGGCCTCTGCCTGGGCCTGCAGTGCGTGGTGATCGAGGCCGCGCGCAACCTGGCCGGTATCGCCGACGCCAACTCCACCGAGTTCGACCCGTCCACCGCCCACCCGGTCATCTCCACCATGGCCGAGCAGATGGACATCGTCGCGGGCGAGGGCGACATGGGCGGCACCATGCGCCTGGGCATGTACCCGGCCAAGCTGGCCGACGGCTCCATCGTGCGCGAGGTCTACGACGGCAAGGAGTACGTCGAGGAGCGGCACCGCCACCGCTACGAGGTCAACAACGCGTACCGCGCCGAGCTGGAGAAGAAGGCCGGTGTCCTCTTCTCGGGCACCTCGCCCGACGGCAAGCTCGTCGAGTACGTCGAGTACCCGCGTGACGTCCACCCCTACCTGGTCGCCACGCAGGCCCACCCCGAGCTGCGCTCCCGGCCGACCCGGCCGCACCCGCTGTTCGCGGGCCTGGTGAAGGCGTCCGTCGAGCGCAAGACGGCGGGCAAGCCGAAGAACTCCAAGTAACACACCGATTGTTACGGTGACCGGGGTGCGAACCTTCAAAGGGGCGCACCCCGGTTCTCTTTTGCGCACGTGGAAGGACAGGGCATGACGATCAAGGACACCCCCGAGGAGTGGGAGGTCCGCTCCACCGCGACCCCCTTCAAGGGCAACAAGACCTCCGTCCGCACGGACGACGTGGTCATGCCCGACGGCTCGGTGGTCCGCCGTGACTACCAGGTCCACCCCGGCTCCGTCGCCGTCCTCGCCCTGGACGAGGAGGACCGGGTCCTGCTGATCAACCAGTACCGCCACCCGGTGCGCCACAAGCTCTGGGAGATCCCGGCCGGGCTGCTCGACGTGCCCGGCGAGAACCCGCTGCACGCCGCCCAGCGCGAGCTGTACGAGGAGGCGCACGTCAAGGCCGAGGACTGGCGCGTGCTCGCCGACGTCTACACCACCCCGGGCGGCTGCGACGAGGCGGTGCGGATCTTTCTCGCCCGCGACATCGCCGAGGCCGAGGGCGAGCGCTTCGTGACCGAGCACGAGGAGCAGGACATGAGCTACGCCCGCGTGCCCGTGGACGAGCTGGTCCGGCTGGTCCTCGCCGGGGACGTGCACAACAACTGCCTGGTCGTGGGCGTCCTCTCGCTGGTCGCCGCGCGCGGCGGGGAGGGCCTGGACGCGCTGCGCCCGGCGGACGCGCCGTGGCCCGCGCGACCGTTCAGCGCGTGACGGCACGGGCGCCGGGAGGCGTCCCGTCACGCGTACCGGTATTGGTGTGACCATCGCCTGATCCGATCGGGGGATCTCTCCGCCCCGCTCCCACCGGAAGGTCGCAGAGCGTGAACTAGGCTCTGGAATCGCCCGTACCGGAAGAACCGGCGGGCTGTGCGCGTGCGGTGGGACGGGAGCGTGACCCGTGACGGATCAGGCGGTGGACCAGAACGACGTGCGGCCGGCGGAGCCCCCAGCCGCACCGGCCTCATTCCTGGGCCGCACACGGGAGTTGAAGGAACTGCGCGCCGACATCGCGCGCACGGGCCTGGACACCCTCGCCGGGCGCAAGGCCCCCCGCGCGAGGGTCCTCCTCATCGCCGGACGCCCTGGCTCCGGCCGTACCGCCCTCGCCGAGGAACTGGTCGCCCAGGTCGCTCCCCGTTACCCCGACGGCGTCCTGCGCGCCCGGCTCAGCGACCCCGACGGCACCCCCGTACCCGTCGAGCGCACCGCCCGCGACCTGCTCACCGCCCTCGGTGTGCGCCCGCCCGCCGGAGCCCCCGAGGACGTCCTCACCGAGGTGCTGCGCACCGCCCTCACCGGCCGCCGCACCCTCCTCCTGCTGGACGACGCGACCGGCGCCGACCAGGTCGACGCCCTGCTCCCGGACGCCCCCGACTGCCTGGTCGTCGCCGTCTCCGCCGGACCCCTCACCGGCATCTCCGACGTCCGCCCCTGCACCCTGGGCGGTCTCGACACCAAGTCGGCGGTCGAACTCCTCACCCGCTGGGCCGGATCGGTGCGCGTCACCGTCGACCCGCGCTCCGCCGAGAGCCTGGCCGAGATCTGCCAGGGCCAGCCCGCCGCGCTCACCCTGGCGGGCGGCTGGCTCGCCTCCCGCCCCCAGGCCGGGATCTCCGACCTCGCCAAGCGGATGCACGCCGACTCCGACGACGGCAGCGACAGCCCCCCGCTCACCCGCGTCCTCCGGCTCGTCCACGACCGGCTGCCCGTCGCCTCCGCCCGGCTGCTGCGCCTGCTCTCCCAGGCCCCGGCCGGGACCGTCGACCCGCACACCGCCTCCGCGCTCGCCGGGTGCTCGCCCACCCGCGCCCTCGCCGTCCTGGACGACCTCACCGCCGTGGGCCTGCTGCGCCGCGCCGACTCCCCGCTGCCCGAGTACGAGGTGCCCGGCTGTCTGCACCCCCTGCTGCGCGCGCTGGCCGAGAAGGAGGACCGCCCGGCCGAACTCCAGCTGGCCCGCGCCCGCGTCCTGGAACGCGACGTACGGCTGCTCCAGTCCTGCCGCGCCGCCGCCGAGACCGACAGCACCCAGGCCCGCGAGAAACTGCGCTCCCTGCCCCCGGCGCTGCGCTTCGCGGGCCCCGAGGCCGCCGCCCAGTGGCTGACCCTGCGCCGCCCCGCCCTGCTGGCCGCCGCCCGGCTCGCCGTGGCCGACGGCGGCCTGGACACCCTCGCCCGCCGCCTCATGTCCCAGCTGGTGCGCGCCATGGTCGCCCACTTCGGCACCCAGGCCGCCGCGGCCGACCTCTACGGCATCCACGGCCTCGTCCTCGACGTGGCCGAGCGGCGCGGCCTGCCCCGCGAGCAGGCCGCCGCCCTGCTCAACCTCGGCGACCTCGACGCCCAGACCGGCCGCGTCCGCGACGCGCTCGCCCGCTACCGCGCCGCCCTGGACGCCGGACGCGCGGCGAACGACCCCTACGCCACCGGCCGCGCGATGGAATCCGTCGGCGGCGCCCACCAGGAACTGGGCGACCACGACCGCGCCGCCGACTGGTTCGGCCGCGCGCTCGCCGACCGGCTCGCCCGGGGCGAACGCGCCCAGGCCGCCCGGCTCTACGGCCGCATCGCCACCGCCCACACCTACGCGGGCCGCTACGGCGAGGCGCTGCGCAACTGGCGCTCCGCCGCTGCCGGTCACCGTAAGGAGGGCGACACCGCCGCCTACGCGCGGGCACTCAGCGAGACGGCCCGCGTCCAGGAGTACGCCGGGCGCCCCGAGGAATCGCTGCGCACCTGCCGCGAGGCCGCCGAATGGGCGCGGCGCGCCGAGGACACCCGGCTCCAGGCGGCGCTCCAGCTGCGCATGGCCGACACCCTGGACCGCCTCGGCGACCCCACCGCCGCCCGCCTGCACCGCGCCGCGGCGGAGCGCATCCTGGGGGAGGAGGGCCCGGCGAAGGCCCCGGAGCCGGACCGCGCGGGGGCGACCGGTACGGAACCCCTCGCCAACGCCTGCGAAATCCGTAGTTCCTCCGCTGAAGATTGATGCAATGAAAGGCTAGACACGCAGAACACCTTCATTAAACTGGCTCTGCCGCACGTTCTCCTGCGGTGTCTCCCGGTGTGCGCCAGCGCGCCCGGTATGTCTTTCAGTGCACCCCCCTACCCTCTGAGCCAAGGACCGTGATCGACGTGAAGGTCGGCATCCCCCGCGAGGTCAAGAACAACGAGTTCCGGGTGGCCATCACCCCCGCCGGCGTGCACGAGCTGGTGCGGGGCGGCCATCAGGTCGTCGTCGAGCGCGGCGCCGGTCTCGGCTCCTCGATCACGGACGAGGAGTACATCGCCGCCGGTGCGGGCATCCTCGACACCGCCGACGAGGTGTGGGCCGCCGCCGACCTGCTGCTGAAGGTCAAGGAGCCCGTCGCGGAGGAGTACCACCGGCTGCGCAAGGACCAGATCCTCTTCACGTACCTGCACCTGGCGGCCTCCCGCGAGTGCACGGACGCGCTGCTCGAGTCCGGCACCACCGCGATCGCGTACGAGACGGTCGAGCTGGCCAACCGCGCGCTGCCGCTGCTCGCCCCCATGTCCGAGGTCGCGGGCCGGCTCGCCCCGCAGGTCGGCGCCTACCACCTGATGCGCCCGGCCGGTGGCCGCGGTGTGCTGCCGGGCGGCGTGCCGGGCGTGACCCCGGCCAAGGCCGTCGTCATCGGCGGCGGCGTCTCCGGCTGGAACGCCGTGCAGATCGCCGTCGGCATGGGCTTCGAGGTGACGCTGCTCGACCGCGACATCAACAAGCTGCGCGAGGCCGACCGGATCTTCGGCAGCAAGGTCAAGGCGATCATGTCCAACGCCTTCGAGCTGGAGAAGGCCGTCCTGGACGCCGACCTCGTCATCGGCGCCGTCCTCATCCCGGGCGCCAAGGCCCCGAAGCTGGTCACCAACGAGATGGTGTCCCGGATGAAGCCCGGAAGTGTCCTTGTCGACATCGCGATCGACCAGGGCGGCTGCTTCGAGGACTCCCGTCCGACCACGCACGCCGAGCCGACCTTCCGGGTGCACAACTCGGTCTTCTACTGCGTCGCCAACATGCCCGGCGCGGTGCCCAACACCTCCACCAACGCGCTCACCAACGCGACGCTCCCGTACATCGTCTCCCTGGCCAACAACGGCTGGGTCGAGGCGCTGCGCCGCGACGCCGCGCTCGCCCGGGGCCTCAACACCCATGACGGCAAGGTGGTCTACAAGGAGGTCGCCGACGCCCACGGTCTCGACCACGTGAGCATCGACGCGCTGATCGGCTGAGACCGGCGGCTTCGGCGAGTCGTCAAGTCGTCAGCACCGTAAAGGCGATTCGTCAACACATCCCGTCAACACCGCGCACCCGGCCGGACCTTGCCCGAAGGTCCGGCCGGATGTGTGTATGGTCACTTTGCGACACTCGGTCAACTCGCCTCGAACGTAACCCTTCGACCGATTCGTACACCGGTGAAACCTGCTGTGCGACGGTCGTACGCCCTTGACAGAGGGATGTTTCATTGTCGACACATCCGGCCGGGTCCGGCGGATTGTGTTGCTGCGGACCGCCGACACGCCATAGAGTCGCCAACCGTCGGCATGGTGCCACGCTGACCTTGTCTAGAAGTTTCCTGGTCACCAAGGAGGTAAGACGACTTGTGAATGAGTCGACATTTTCTCCCGGGGGTGGTCAACCAGGAATGCCGGCACGGGGTCACCAGGACCCCACGGGATTCGAGGCTGTCGGCTCCGTAGCTGTGCGCACCTTCGCAGCCCACCAGAGTCCGGAACCGCAGACGGTCCGGACAGCACACCAGAGCATGGATGGCCATCACGTGAACGCCATGGCCGGCGACGGAAGTGGCGCGCCCCACAACCACTTCGCCGACTACGACGAACTGCCCGAGGGGCACTTCTACGACCCCGACGCCGAGTACGAGCCCGATCCGGAGTACGCGGCCACGCTCGCGCCCGACGCGGCTCGTCAGCGCCGTGAGCGCGTCGGCCCGACCGGGCGCCCGCTGCCGTACTTCCCGATCCCGGGCCCGCTGACCGACCACGGCCCCGCGAAGATCATCGCGATGTGCAACCAGAAGGGCGGCGTCGGCAAGACCACGTCGACCATCAACCTGGGTGCCGCGCTCGCGGAGTACGGCCGGCGCGTGCTGCTCGTGGACTTCGACCCGCAGGGCGCGCTGTCGGTGGGTCTCGGCGTCAACCCCATGGAGCTGGACCTCACGGTCTACAACCTGCTCATGGAGCGGGGCATGTCGGCCGACGAGGTCCTGCTGAAGACCGCGGTCCCCAACATGGACCTGCTGCCCTCCAACATCGACCTGTCGGCCGCCGAGGTCCAGCTGGTCTCCGAGGTCGCGCGCGAGTCCACGCTCCAGCGCGCCCTGAAGCCGCTGATGGACGACTACGACTACATCGTGATCGACTGTCAGCCCTCGCTCGGCCTGCTCACCGTCAACGCGCTCACCGCGGCGCACAAGGTGATCGTGCCGCTGGAGTGCGAGTTCTTCGCGCTGCGCGGTGTGGCCCTGCTGACCGAGACCATCGAGAAGGTCCAGGAGCGGCTCAACCCCGAGCTGGAGCTGGACGGCATCCTCGCCACCATGTACGACTCGCGCACGGTGCACAGCCGTGAGGTGCTCGCGCGGGTGGTCGAGGCGTTCGACGACCACGTGTACCACACGGTCATCGGGCGCACGGTCCGCTTCCCGGAGACCACCGTCGCCGGTGAGCCGATCACCACGTACGCCTCCAACTCCGTCGGCGCCGCCGCCTATCGCCAGCTCGCCAGGGAGGTGCTCGCCCGGTGTCACGCCGAGTGAGTCTGCCCGGAGCCGACGAACTGTTCCGTACGACCGGAGGGATGGCGCTCCAGCCCTCCACGCCCCGGCGGGGGGAGCCCAGGGTGCCGGCCCCGGCCGGGGAGAGCGACCCGGCGGCAGCCGCCGCGCAGGCGGAGGACGCGCCCCAGGCGGTGCCCGCGCAGGGCGGCGACGGCGAGGGCGCGGAGCACACGGCGGCGGTCGGGCCGGAATCGTCCGAGACCGGTGAGTCCCGCATCCGGCCCGCGCGGCGCCAGCCGCCGCCGGAGGGCTCCGGCGCCGAGCAGCCCCGCAAGCGCGGGCGCGCGGCGGCCCGGCGGCCCAGCGGGCGCGAGCGGCACGACGAGAAGATCACCGTGTACGTCTCCGCCGAGGAACTCATGGACCTGGAGCACGCCCGCCTGGTGCTCCGCGGTGAACACGGCCTCGCCGTCGACCGCGGTCGCATCGTCCGCGAGGCGGTCGCCGTTGTCCTCGCCGACCTGGAGGCCCGCGGCGAGGCCAGCATCCTGGTCCGCCGCCTACGGGGCCGCTAGCCGCTGCTTTTCCCGGCCGAGCGATACCCTTGCGACCCCCATGACCCCGAACCACACCCCCACCCCCGGCCCACGACGCCCCCTGGGCCGGGGCCCGGGCGTCCCCCCTCCGGCGGCTCGAGAACCCACCGCTCCGCCTCCGGCAGACACCGAGCCACCGACAGCACCCGGATCGCCTGCGGCACCTACGGGTGGCCCAGGGCCCACACCGGAGGCCGTCGCCCAGCCCTCTCCCGCGAAATCGCCTACGGCGCCTCGGGACGACTCTGAGCCGGTGCCGGGTGACACCGCCGGGGCAACGGCGAACGCCGAGCCCGCGCTGCCGCCTGCGACGCCTCGGGGTGGGTCTGAGCCGGTGTCCGGTGACGCCGCCCGGCCATCCGCCGAGCCTGTGCGGTCGCCTGCGGCGCCTTCGGGAGAGCCCGAGCCGGTGTCCGGGGATGCTGCCGGGTTGGTGCTTGGGGCCGACACCGCATCGCCCGCAGCGCCTCCCGGCGCGCCGGAGAGCACGTCGTCCGCGGCGGACGCCGGGTCTCTGTCGGGGGCTGCCGCGGGATCGCCTGTGGCGCGTCCGGGCGGGGCTGGGCCGGTGTCCGGGATCGCCGCCGGGCTGTCTGCCGGAGCAACGGCGGATGCCGGGGCCGTACCAGGGGCCGTCACCGCATCGCCTGCGGCGCCTTCGGGCGTGCCGGAGCGTCTGTCGGAGGGGGCCGTTCGGCCGTCCGCCGCGATTCCGGAGGACGCCTGGTCCAGGCCGGGGACCGCCGTCGGCCCGCCTGCGGCGTTTTCGGGTGAGGTCGAGTCCGTGCGGGGGGCCGCCACCGGATCGTCTGAGGCGCCTTCGGGTGAATCGGAGCCGGTTTCGGGGGTTGCTGCCGAGTTGTCTGCCGGGGCATCAGTCGACGCCGAGCCCGCGCCGGGGGGCGTTGCGGGGTCGCCTGCGGCGTCTTCGGGTGGGCCGGAGCGTCTGTCGGAGGGGGTCGTTCGGCCGTCTGCCGCGACTCCGGCGGATGCCGGGCCCGTGCCGGGGTGCGCCGTCGGATCGGCTTCCCGGTCGTCTGCCGCGACTTCTTTGGACGCCGAGTGCGCGCGGGGTGTTGCCGCCCGGTCGGCTGTGGCGCCTTCGCAAGAAGCGGATCCGGTGTCCGGGGCTGTTGCCGGGGCGCCAATGGGCAGTTTGCAGGGTTCGGGGATCGTGTCAGGAGCTGCTACCGCGTCGCCTGGCGCGGCTTCGGTGGACGTCGGGTCTACGTCGGGGGCTGTCGGCGGGTCCGGTTCGCGTTCTGCGGAGGCATCCTCCCCGGAGGGCGGGACGTCGGGTTCGCGTGTGGTGGAGGTGGCCGGGGGAGTGGCCCTCCAGCAGGCGGCGGCGTCCGGGCCGGAGGCAGCTGTTGCCGGGGCGGAGCCCGCGTCTCAGGCCGGTGACCCCGAGGACAGCGGTGTTTTCAGGGTGCGGCTCGACAACTTCGAGGGGCCGTTCGATCTGCTGCTTCAGTTGATCTCGCGGCACAAGATGGATGTCACCGAGGTGGCGTTGTCGAAGGTGACCGATGAGTTCCTGGCACATGTCCGGGCGATGGGGGAGGACTGGGATCTGGATCGGACCACTGAGTTTTTGGTGGTTGCCGCGACGTTGCTCGATCTGAAGGCGGCTCGGCTGCTGCCTGCCGCCGAGGTGGAGGACGAGGGGGATCTCGCGCTGCTGGAGGCGCGGGATCTGTTGTTCGCGCGGTTGTTGCAGTACCGGGCGTACAAGCGGATCGCGGACATCTTCAACGAGCGGTTGGAGGAGGAGGGGCGGCGGCATCCCCGTACCGTCGGGCTCGAGCCGCACCATGCCGAGCTGCTGCCCGAGGTCGTCATCAGCATCGGGCCCGAGGGGTTCGCGCGGCTCGCCGTGAAGGCGATGCAGCCGAAGGCGGAGCCGCAGGTGTACGTCGATCACATCCACGCGCCGCTGGTCAGCGTCCAGGAGCAGGCCGGGATCGTCGTCGCCCGGCTGCGTGAACTCGGTGAGAGCGACTTCCGCGCGCTCGTGGCCGACACCGACGACACCCTCACGGTCGTGGCCCGTTTCCTCGCCCTGCTGGAGCTGTACCGCGAGAAGGCCGTCGCCCTGGAGCAGGAGGCCGCCCTCGGCACCCTGCTGGTCCGCTGGACCGGCGGGGAGAGCGGGGCCGAGCCCAGGATCACCGACGAATTCGACCGGCTCCCTGAGAAGGCCCAGGACGAGAAAGCCCAGGACGAGAACGCCGAGGAGCCGAAGACGTGAACCACGAGACCGCTGTCGCCGATCTCGACCTCAGGCCCGCCCTGGAAGCCGTCCTCATGGTCGTGGACGAGCCCGCCTCCGAGGAACGCCTCGCCCGCCTCCTGGAGCGCCCCAGACGCGCCGTCGCGGACGCGCTGCGCGAGCTGGCCGACGACTACACCGCCCAGGGCCGCGGCTTCGAGCTGCGCTACGTCGCGGGCGGCTGGCGCTTCTACAGTCGCGCCGCCTACGCCCCCGCCGTCGAACGCCTCGCCCTGGAGGGCCAGACCGCCCGCCTCACCCAGGCGGCCCTGGAGACCCTCGCGGTCGTCGCGTACCGCCAGCCGGTCAGCCGCAGCAGGGTCTCCGCGGTGCGCGGGGTCAACTGCGACGGCGTGATGCGGACCCTGCTCCAGCGCGGTCTGGTCCGCGAGGCGGGCGCGGAACCCGAAACAGGTGCGATCCTGTACGTGACGACGGAGTATTTCCTGGAGCGGTTGGGCCTGCGCGGCCTGGACGAGCTTCCGGAGCTCGCCCCCTTCCTCCCGGAAGCGGCGGCGATCGAGGCCGAGAGCCAGGAGGGTGTCCCGTCGTTCGACCCGGACGCGCCCGACGCGCCCGACGGTCAGTACGCAGACGACTAAGACGGAAACCTTGATGCGAAGCAGCGGCAGCGACAGGAACAGCGGACGCGGGAACCATCGCGGCGCCGGCAACAACCGGGACGAGCGCCAGGGGCAGGGCGGCCGTCCCCGCAAGCCCCGCCCGGAGGAGCGCCGCTACGACGTCGGCCCGGGCGCCACGCAGGACGGCCCCAAGTCGGGCCGGGGCGGCGCGGCGCGCGGCGGCGCCAAGGGCGGCCCCAAGCAGTCCCAGGGCGCCGGGCGCGGCCATACGGCCCCCGCGCGCTCGCGGGAGTACGAGACCCGGACCGAGGAGCGCAACCGGGAGCGGTACGCGGGCAAGAAGGACGTCAAGCTGCCCAAGACCTTCCCCGGCGCCGAGCAGGAGGGCGAGCGCCTGCAGAAGGTGCTCGCGCGCGCGGGCTACGGCTCCCGGCGCGCCTGCGAAGAGCTGATCGAGCAGGCCCGCGTCGAGATCAACGGCGAGATCGTCCTGGAGCAGGGCCGCCGCGTGGACCCGGAGAAGGACGAGGTCAAGGTCGACGGTCTGACCGTCGCCACCCAGTCGTACCAGTTCTTCTCGCTGAACAAGCCCGCCGGTGTCGTCTCCACCATGGAGGACCCCGAGGGCCGTCAGTGCCTCGGCGACTACGTCACCAACCGGGAGACCCGGCTGTTCCACGTGGGCCGGCTCGACACGGAGACCGAGGGCGTCATCCTGCTCACCAACCACGGCGAGCTGGCGCACCGCCTGACCCATCCCAAGTACGGCGTGCGGAAGACGTACCTCGCGCACATCGTCGGCCCGATCCCGCGCGACCTGGGCAAGCGGCTGAAGGACGGCATCCAGCTGGAGGACGGGTACGCGCGCGCGGACCACTTCCGCGTGGTCGAGCAGACCGGCAAGAACTACCTGGTCGAGGTGACCCTGCACGAGGGCCGCAAGCACATCGTGCGCCGGATGCTGGCGGAGGCGGGCTTCCCCGTCGACAAGCTGGTCCGCGTCTCCTTCGGCCCGATCACCCTCGGCGACCAGAAGT
This sequence comes from Streptomyces sp. LaPpAH-108, assembly GCF_000373625.1. Taxonomy (GTDB): domain Bacteria; phylum Actinomycetota; class Actinomycetes; order Streptomycetales; family Streptomycetaceae; genus Streptomyces. The sequence continues at coordinate 432,690 of NZ_KB891998.1, read as the reverse complement.
CGGGCTGGCTGCGCCGCCTGTCCAACACCGAGGTCGGCATGCTGATGAAGGAAGTCGACCTCTAGGCCGGGCCTGAGGGCCGGGGCCTTGCCGCCGACGCCGGTCCGGCTTTATGGTCAACCTGACGATTAGTCGGGTGGGCCATGCGGCCGGACCAACGGGGGCCGGGGCGGGGTGCGCCCGGAAGGGCGTACCCATGACCACCACACCCGCGGGAAAGCGCGCCGCCACCGGTTCCCTGCTCGGCCTCGCCCTCGGCGACGCCCTGGGATTTCCCACCGAGTTCAACGACGTGCCCTCGATCCTCGCCAAGTGCGGGCCCTGGCGCGAGATGGAACTGCCGGGCCGCGCCTTCGTCTCCGACGACACGCAGATGACCCTCGCGCTCGGCCGGGCCCTGCGCACGGCGACGGACCGGGGCGCTCTCTCGCCCGCGCGGCTGGAGGCCCCGCTGCGCGAGGAGTTCGTCGACTGGTACGAGTCGCCGGAGAACAACCGCGCGCCCGGGAGGACCTGCCTGACGGCGTGCGGGCTGCTGAAGGAGGCGGGCCGGGCCTGGCAGGACGCGAGCCAGATCCACTCCAAGGGCTGCGGCGCCAACATGCGGGTCGCCCCGCTCGGCCTGGCACCCGGTCTCAGCGCCGAACAGCGGTCCGGCGCCGCCCAGTTGCAGTCCGCCCTCACCCACGGCCACCCCACCGCGCTGGCCGCCTCCGACCTCACCGCGCACGCCGTCTGGCTGCTCGCCCAGGGCACCGACCCCACCGGCCTGGTCGGCCGCCTGCGCTCCTACGCCCTCGACCACCGCACCCACTACGACCACACCTGGCTCGGCGACCTGTGGACCCGCGCCCAGGACCCGGGCCCCGAACACTTCATCGCCCGGGGCTGGGACGAGTGCCTGGCGCTCCTCGACCGCCTCCAGGACGCGGTCCGTACCGTCTCCCCGGAGACCGACCCCTGCCTGGCCACCGGCGAGGGCTGGATCGCCGAGGAGGCCCTGGCCACCGCCCTGCTCTGCTTCCTGTGGTTCCCCACCGACCCCGTCCTCGCCCTGCGCCGCGCCGCCTGCACCGCCGGTGACTCGGACTCCATCGCCTGTCTGACCGGCGCCTTCGCGGGCGCGTGGCTCGGCGCGGACGCCTGGCCGGAGGACTGGGCGGAGCGCGTCGAGTACCGGGACGATCTGCTGGAGCTGGGCACGCTCTGGGATGCCTAGGGCCTCTCGTTTGGATCAGGCCGGGCTCGCGGGGTCTGGCACCGCGCCTCGCCGCGTTGTCGTCGGTTGCCATGGCTCCGCCATGACGCCCTCCTCCGCCTTGCGATGCACGGCACCAGACCCCGCTCCCTGATCCAGCCTGATCCAAACGAAAGGCCCTAGGTCCATGATCGACGCTCTCGGCATGGACCTGACGCCCGTGATCGCGGAACAGCCCCACCCCCTGCTGTTCGCGACCGTCTCCGGGGCCCACCTCTACGGTTTCCCGTCCCGGGACTCCGACGTGGACCTGCGCGGTGTCCATCTGCTGCCCGCCGCCGACCTGGTCGGACTGCGCGAACCGGAAGAGACCCGCTCGCGGGACTGGGTCCGCGACGGCGTCGAGATGGACCTCGTCACCCACGACCTGCGCAAGTTCGTCCGGCTGATGCTCCGCCGCAACGGCTATGTGCTGGAGCAGCTGCTCTCGCCCCTGGTCGTCCACACCACCGACGCCCACAAGGAACTGGCCGCGCTCGCACCGGGCGTCCTCACCAGCCACCACGCCCACCACTACCGGGGCTTCGCGGCCACCCAGTGGCGGCTGTTCGAGAAGACCGGCGAACTCAAGCCCCTGCTCTACACGTTCCGCGTCCTGCTCACCGGCGTCCACCTCATGCGCAGCGGCGAGATCGAGGCCCATCTGCCCACGCTGCTCGGCGAGTTGGAAGCGCCCGGCTATCTGCCCGAGCTGATCGGGGCCAAGGCCGAGCGGGAGCACGGGGACGCCGGGGTGGACCGGGAGCGCGTACGGGCCGACATCGAGCGGCTGCACGTACGGCTCGACGAGGCGCAGGCCGCCTCAGTCCTGCCGGACGCCGTCACCGCCCACGACGCCCTGCACGAGTTCGTGGTGCGCCTGCGGCTGGGCTGACTCCGACCGGGCCGAGTCCCGGCGGACGCGGTAGAGGAAGTCGGCCACCCGGGCGTGGTCCGGCTCCGCCGGGAGCGGGGTGCGGCGCAGGGCCTCGTCGGTCTCCTCGGACAGCCGGGCCATGCGGGACTCGATCTCCGGCCAGGGGATCTCACCGCGCTTCACCGCGAGCAGGGGCTCGCGCTCGGCGCCCACGTCCAGCCGGAGTTCGCCGGTGCGCAGGAGGTCGCGGGCGCTGGTCAGCAGGCGCAGCAGATGCATCGCGTGCTTCCAGCGCGGGGCGCCGGTCGTGCGGACGTCGGCGTCCAGCTTGCGGCGCTGGCCGAGGGCGTACCCGGTGAAGGTGGCGTGGACCCGGCGGGAGAGAAAGGCGTCCCGCAGGGACAGCAGCTCGCGGCCGGTGTCGGTCAGCCGCTCCACCAGCGGGGAGTGCAGGCACTCCAGGATGTTCGGGTTGGCGCGCAGGGCGAGTTCGCAGAAGCGCTCCAGCTCCCAGGAGAACTGCTCCTCGCCCGGCCCCTCGACATGGGCTGGGGGCTTCTCGAAGCGCCAGAACAGGGGAGTGGGGGCCAGATAGACGCCCCGCCGGTCGGTGTCGCTCGCGTCGGTGGCCAGGCCGAAGGCCCGGGAGCCCATCACACAGGCGTAGACGGTGTGGTCGCGGACCAGGTCGGCGGGGTGCATGCCGGGAGCGTACGCGGCGGGATCACCCCAGGGTGATCGAGTTTCCGTGCACCGTGATCGGCTCGGCGGCCAGCGGACGGGTGGCCGGGCCGTCGGCCACCGAGCCGTCGGTGATGCGGAACCTGGAGCCGTGGCACGGGCAGTCCACCGTGCCGTCCGCGACCCGGTCCAGCGCGCAGCCCTGGTGGGTGCAGACCGCCGAGAACGCCTTGTACTCGCCCTTGACCGGCTGCGTGACCACGATCTTCCGATCCGCGAAGATCTTGCCGCCGCCCTCCGGGATGTCACTGGTCCGCGCCAGCGCCTGCGCGGCCGGGGCGGAGCCGTTCTCGCCGCCCGTGCTCTCGGGGGTGGCCTCGGCGGTGGAGCCCGCCGAATCGCCGCCGCCGCATCCCACACAGCAGACGGCGAGCGTGGCGGCGCCCGTCGCGAGAAGCGTGCGCCGTGTCGCGGGCTGGGTCATGTCGTCACTCCGAACGTACGGGGCGCCGTCGGCAGACGGCCTGTGAAAGGTGAGAAAAGCCGTATGTCCGGGCATCTTGGCACCGATGACCCCCGGGACGAAGGAAGCGGCAGCCCCCCGTCACCGGATCGGCCCCTCCTGCTGTCCGTCCCGGCCGCGCGGGCTGACTAGGCTGGACGCCTACGCAGCGCGCCGGGACCGGTCGGCGCGCGAGCCAGTGAGGAGCAGGGCAGTGGCGGTACGAGCGGTCCGGGGGGCGGTTCCGCGGCGGCGGGACGAGGCCGGTCACACGCGACGGTCCGACGGCTTTTCCCACGTGAGCGCCGTCCGGCACCAGGGCGGCGCCCGGTGAGGACCGCACTCGTCATCGGCACCGGCCTCATCGGCACCTCCGCCGCGCTCGCCCTCACCCAGCGGGGCGTCACCGTCCACCTCGCCGACCACGACCCCGAGCAGGCCCGCACCGCCGCCGCGCTCGGCGCCGGAACCGACGCGCCGCCCCAGGGCCCCGTCGACCTCGCGATCGTCGCCGCCCCGCCCGCGCACGTCGCCGCCGTCCTCGCCGACGCCATGAGCCGGGGCGTGGCCCGCGGCTACATCGACGTCGCCAGCGTCAAGGGCGGCCCGCGCCGCGAGCTGGAAGCGCTCGGCCTCGACCTGTCGACGTACATCGGCACCCACCCCATGTCAGGGCGCGAGAAGTCCGGCCCGCTGGCCGCCACCGCCGACCTCTTCGAGGGCCGCCCCTGGGTGCTCACCCCCACCCGCGACACCGACACCGAGGTGCTGAACCTCGCCCTGGAACTGGTCTCGCACTGCCGCGCCGTCCCGGTCGTCATGGACGCCGACGCCCACGACCGCGCCGTGGCCCTCGTCTCCCACATGCCGCACCTGGTCTCCAGCATGGTCGCGGCCCGTCTGGAGAACGCCGAGGAGGCCGCCGTACGGCTGTGCGGGCAGGGCATCCGCGATGTGACCCGGATCGCCGCCTCCGACCCCCGGATGTGGATCGACATCCTCTCCGCCAACCCCGGCCCGGTCGCCGACCTCCTCGCGGACGTCTCCGCCGACCTGGACGAGACCGTGCGCGCGCTGCGGGCGCTTCAGTCCTCCGACGAGGACAAGCGGCGCGCGGGCGGCGCGGGCATCGAGGACGTGCTGCGGCGCGGCAACGCCGGACAGGTCCGGGTGCCCGGCAAGCACGGCTCCGCCCCGCGCGCCTACGAGACCGTCGCCGTCCTCATCGACGACCAGCCAGGACAGCTCGCCCGCATCTTCGCGGACGCGGGCCGCGCCGGGGTCAACGTGGAGGACGTGCGCATCGAGCACGCCACCGGGCAGCAGGCCGGTCTCGTCCAGCTCATGGTCGAGCCCAGGGCGGTGCCCGTCCTGACCGAGGCGCTGCGCGAGCGCGGCTGGGCTCTGCGGCAGTAGCGCAGGTCCCCCGGCGGATCCGCCGCAGGTCCCGGGGCACAGGTCCCCGCCGGTCCCGGGGCGGACGTACGTCCGTACGAGTGACCCACACCCAGTAACCTTGTGCGGGGCGCCCTCGCGTCCCGCACTCCACCGCCCACCCTTCACCAGGAAGGTGCCCTCCCGTGGAAAACGGCGCCGCCCCGACCAAGCCCGTGATCGTCGCGATCGACGGCCCCTCCGGCACGGGCAAGTCGAGCACGTCGAAGGCCGTCGCCGCGCAGCTCGGCCTCAGCTACCTGGACACCGGCGCCCAGTACCGGGCCATCACCTGGTGGATGGTGACCAACGGCATCGACCTGGACGACCCGACCGCGATCGCGGCCGTCGCCGGGAAGCCCGAGATCGTCTCCGGCACCGACCCGTCCGCCCCCACCATCACGGTGGACGGCTACGACGTGGCCGCCCCGATCCGCACCCAGGAGGTCACCTCCAAGGTCAGCGCGGTCAGCGCGGTGCCCGAGGTGCGCACCCGGATCACCGAGCTGCAGCGCACGATCGCCACGGCCGCCGAGCTGGGCATCGTCGTGGAGGGCCGCGACATCGGCACCACCGTGCTGCCCGACGCCGACCTCAAGATCTTCCTCACCGCCTCCCCTGAGGCCCGCGCGGCCCGCCGCAGCGGCGAGCTGAAGGGCGCCGACGTCAATGCCACCCGCGAGGCCCTGATCAAGCGGGACGCGGCCGACTCCAGCCGCAAGACCTCCCCGCTCGCCAAGGCGGACGACGCGGTCGAGGTGGACACCACCGAGCTGACCCTCGCCCAGGTCATCGAGTGCGTCGTCACGCTGGTCGAGGAGAAGCGGGCCGGGAAGTGAGCGACCCGGCTCTGCCCTCGGAGCGGGGCGCCGAGATCGGCCGGCGCATCGGCGTCGGCCTGATGTACGGCCTGTGGCGACCGCGTGTGCTGGGCGCCTGGAAGGTGCCCGCGAGCGGCCCGGTGATCTTCGCCGTCAACCACTCGCACAACATCGACGGCCCCATGGTCATGGGCGTGGCGCCCCGGCCGACGCACTTCCTGATCAAGCAGGAGGCGTTCACCGGCCCGCTCGACCCCTTCCTGACCGGCATCGGCCAGCTGAAGGTGGACCGCACGAGCGCCGACCGCACCGCCATCGCCCGGGCGCTCGGCGTCCTGGAGAGCGGCGGCGTCCTTGGCATCTTCCCGGAGGGCACCCGGGGCGAGGGCGACTTCGCCTCGCTGCGCGCGGGGCTCGCCTACTTCGCGGTGCGCAGCGGGGCACCGATCGTGCCCGTGGCCGTACTCGGCAGCGCCGAGAAGCCCGGCCGCCTGATCAAGGCCCTGCCGCCGCTGCGCTCGCGCGTGGACGTGGTCTTCGGAGACCCGTTCGAAGCGGGCGACGGCTCGGGGCTGCGTACGCGCAAGGCGCTCGACCAGGCGACCGAGCGCATCCAGAAGCGGCTCACCGCACACCTGGAAAACGCCAGGCGCCTGACCGGGCGCTGGGCGACACTTGAGTAGTGGAACCGGCCCGAAACGGGTCACTTCCACCGATCACCACGAACGACGACGAGGTACGGACTTCATGAGCGACCAGAACCAGCCCGACGGCTCGGCCGAGCACGAGTACGAGCACGGGGCTCTCGGCGACGCCGAGTACGCGGAGTTCATGCAGCTCGCCGCGGAAGAGGGCTTCGACATCGAGGACGTCGAAGGCGCCATCGAGGAGGCGGGCCACGGCCCGCTGCCCGTGCTCGCCGTCGTCGGCCGCCCCAACGTCGGCAAGTCGACCCTGGTGAACCGGATCATCGGCCGCCGCGAGGCCGTCGTGGAGGACAAACCCGGCGTCACCCGCGACCGCGTCACCTACGAGGCCGAATGGGCGGGCCGCCGTTTCAAGGTGGTCGACACCGGCGGCTGGGAGCAGGACGTCCTCGGCATCGACGCCTCCGTGGCCGCGCAGGCCGAGTACGCCATCGAGGCGGCCGACGCGGTCGTCTTCGTGGTGGACGCCAAGGTCGGCGCCACCGACACCGACGAGGCGGTCGTCCGGCTGCTCCGCAAGGCGGGCAAGCCGGTCGTGCTGGCCGCCAACAAGGTCGACGGCCTCTCCGGCGAGTCCGACGCCGCCTACCTGTGGTCGCTCGGCCTCGGCGAGCCGCACCCGGTCTCCGCCCTGCACGGCCGCGGCACCGGCGACATGCTGGACGCCGTCCTGGAGGCGCTGCCCGAGGCCCCCGCGCAGACCTTCGGCGGCACCGGCGTCGGCGGCCCCCGCCGCATCGCCCTGATCGGCCGCCCGAACGTCGGCAAGTCCTCGCTGCTCAACAAGGTCGCGGGCGAGGAGCGCGTCGTCGTCAACGAGCTGGCGGGCACCACCCGTGACCCGGTCGACGAGATGATCGAGCTGGGCGGCAAGACCTGGAAGTTCGTGGACACCGCGGGCATCCGCAAGCGCGTCCACCTCCAGCAGGGCGCCGACTACTACGCCTCCCTGCGCACGGCCGCCGCCGTGGAGAAGGCGGAGGTCGCGGTCATCCTGATCGACGGCTCCGAGAACATCTCGGTGCAGGACCAGCGCATCGTCACCATGGCCGTGGAGGCCGGGCGCGCGGTCGTCGTCGCCTTCAACAAGTGGGACACCCTCGACGAGGAGCGCCGCTACTACCTCGAGCGCGAGATCGAGACCGAGCTGGGCCAGATCGCCTGGGCCCCGCGCGTCAACGTCTCCGCCCGCACCGGCCGCCACATGGAGAAGCTGGTCCCGGCGATCGAGACCGCGCTCGAAGGCTGGGAGACCCGCGTCCCCACCGGCCGTCTGAACGCGTTCCTCGGCGAGCTGGCCGCCGCCCACCCGCACCCGGTCCGGGGCGGCAAGCAGCCGCGCATCCTCTTCGGCACCCAGGCGGGCACCAAGCCGCCGCGCTTCGTCCTCTTCGCCTCCGGCTTCATCGAGGCGGGCTACCGGCGCTTCATCGAGCGCCGGCTGCGCGAGGAGTTCGGCTTCGAGGGCACCCCGATCCACATCTCGGTGCGGGTGCGCGAGAAGCGCGGCGCGAAGAAGAAGTAGCCGGGCGCCGGGCACGACCGAAGGGCGGCTCCGGGTTCTGACCGACCAGAACCCGGAGCCGCCCTTCGGTGTTTTCTCAGCTGCCCTGGCGCGGGGCCGGGGGCAGCGCCGCCCGGTCCGGGCGCGGCGCCTCGGACTCCTGCGTCCGCCCGATCGTGCCGATCCGCTGCCACTGGGACTGCGACTGCTGCCGCGCGCTGTACGCCCCCGCGCTGTAGGCGCTGTAGGAGCTGCTGAACGACCCCGGCCGGTGCCCGCCGTACGACCCCGTGCTCTGCGGGAGGCTGCCGAAGGCCGTGAACTCCAGGTCCTCCTCGCCGCTGCGGTCGCCGGGCAGCGTGCGGAAGGTCTTGACCCACTCCGCGTAGAGCGTGTCGTAGATCGGCGTGGCCGAGAGCGCGCCGGTGCCGTCCTGCCCCGGCCGGGCGAGCGGTACGGGGGTGAGGGCGGTCGACCGGCGGGGTGGGGTGTCGTATGCGTGCACGTATGTCCAAACGACGCGGCGCGCAAAGGGATGCGGGGGCCTGCGGCGCTTTGGCGGGCGCCCTGGTCTCGCGCCCGGGCGCGGAGTCGCGGCGCGCGGGCGCGTGCGGGGCTGCGCGGGCGTACGGGTTTCGTGCACGGGCGTACGGGAGGCGGTGCCCTCCTCGGACTGCTTCCGCACGCGGGTGGACGGGAGTTGGGGTGGCGCGGACTCGGGGCTCCGGCTCGGGTGGGGCGTGCGGGCCCGGGTGGGGGTGCGGACTCGGGTGGGGCGTGTGGACTCGGGTGGGGCGTGTGGACTCGGATGGGGGTGCGGACTCGGGCGGGGGTGCGGGCCCGGTGGGGGTGGGGGCCCGGGTGGGGTGGGCGTGGCCCGGGCCGGAGGGTGCCGGGCCCGGGCGGCCTGTACGCGGCTCGGGTGGGGCGTGCGGGATGGGGTGGGCCCGCACGTGGCCTGGCGGGGTGGGCGGGGGTGCTGGGCACGGGGCCCGTGCCGCGGCTTGGGTGGGCTCGCACGTGGCCTGGGCAGGGCGCATGTGGCCCGGGCGGGGGTGCCGGGCACGGGTGGGGCATGCGGGCCCGGGTGGCCCGTACGCGGCTTGGGTGGGGGCTGCGGGGATCAGGTGGCGACGCGCACGTCGCCTGACGGGGTGGGCGTGCCCGGGCGGGGGTGCTGGGCCGGGTGGTCCGTGCGCGGCCCGGCCGGGGCGGGTGGGATCGGGTGGGTCCGCAGGTGGCCCCGGCTGGGTGTGCGTGGCCCGGTACCCGGCCGTCCCGGTCGTCAGGTCCCCGCCAGGGGCAGCGCGGCGGCGACCAACTTGCCCGTGGCCGCCGATGGGCCCGCAGGTGGCCCCGGCCGGGTGGGTGCGGCCCGGTGGGTCCGGCGCCCCCGGCCGTCAGGTTCCTGCCAGGGGCAGCGCGGCGGCGACCAACTTGCCTGTGGCTGCCGAGCGGTCCAGGGCGTCGCGTAGCAGGTCCTCGCGGGGCTGGCGGCCGATGGAGCCGACCGGGGCCGCGAACATCAGTACCTGCTGGTGCTTGTTGGCCGCCGCGCGCCAGCTGTCGGTGACCTGGAGCGGCTGGTGCGCCTGCCACCAGGCCACCTGCTGGCCCCCGTTGGGCCCGGGCTGGAGCACCGCGTGCAGCTGGCCCACGGCGAGCAGCACCGACCAGCCGTGCAGCACCTGCGGGACGGACGTCAGCTCGGTCACCGGCATGAAGCCCTGCTCGATGAGCAGCGGCAGGAAGTCGTCACCGGGACCGGTGCTGCCCGGGCGCACGATCGGCGCGGTCGGCTCGACCACGAGCGCCGGGTGCAACTCGCCCTCGATCAGGACGAGTCCGCTGGTCACCCCGAGCACCGCGGGCTCGGGCGCGGCCGGTGCGGCGGGCTGGGGCGCCTCGGCGCCGGGCGTGACACCGTCGCCGATCGAGCGGACGGCGCCCTGCAGCTGCTCCTCGGTGACCTGCACGACCTGCGAGGGCAGGCAGCCCGCGTGCGCGAAGGCCAGGACGGCGGTCTCCTCGCCGACGAACAGCACGGTGCTGGTGCGCTCCAGCTCCGAATTGCCGGGCGTGCGGCAGGAGGTGCAGTCGTAACTGCCCGGGGCGTTCTCTCCGGCGAGCAGCCGGTCGGCTTCTTCGTCGCCGATCTCGGCACGTACGGCGTCACTGACGTCGAGCATGGGCGGCACGGTGACTCCCTCGGGATGCGGTGCTGGGGGCCGGCCGGGTGGCTCCCGGTCGCTGAGCCCCGGCGTCGCGGGCTCATGCAGAAGACAACGGGCGTCCTGTGGTGGGAGTCACGCCTTCAGGCGAACGGAATCGAACCATCCCGCCGCGGCCGTCACGTTTGGTGCGGAATCGGCCACTCAGCGTCAATTTCGCGCACAGTCAAGGGACTTGAACGAGTGAACTGGGTCACACCGACCAAAGGTGACCATCCGTTATGTCGCCACATAGCGGCATGTAGTGGGTGGCGGAAAATCGCCGATACCGGCGGTAACAACCAACTGGCCTGGAAAGAAGGGGTGTTGGTTGAAATCCGCGAGCTGTCCTCCCTAGATTCCTCCGCCGTGTGCAACGAGCACCGCTCGGGCAAGTCCGCCGGCCGTCCGTGGTCGGACACGATCACCGCATCGGTCGTGGCGGACGGGGCCGGGCGCGAGGAACCGCGGTCCTGTGCGGTGAGGCGCGCCCGGCCCTGGGGGAGCCCGGGTACGTGGAGAGGGAAATGCATGACCGAGTGTGCCGATACCAACCGTCCCGCCGCCCGTCGTGAGGGCGCCCGCAAGGGCCGTACGACGGCTGTCCTCGCCGGAGCGGCGCTCCTGGCCCCGCTGGGCCTGCTGGCCGCCACCGGCAGCGCGGACGCGGCGGACAACGGGGTGTGGGACCGCATCGCCCAGTGCGAGAGCGGTGGCAACTGGCACATCAACACCGGCAACGGCTACTACGGCGGACTCCAGTTCTCGGCGAGCACCTGGCGGGCCTACGGCGGCGCCGCCTACGCGCCGACGGCCGACCAGGCCTCCAGGAGTGCGCAGATCGCCGTCGCCACCAAGGTGCAGCGCGCCCAGGGCTGGGGAGCCTGGCCCGTCTGTTCGGCCCGCGCCGGGGCGTCCGGGGCGGCACCGGCCGCCGCGTCCCAGGGCGCGGCCACGAAGAGCGGCGCGACGGCGAAGCGGACCCCCGCCCAGCCGCACAAGCCCGCGAAGGCGCCCGAGCGCCCGGCGGAGCACACCGGCCGCAGCGCCACCCGCGGTGCCTACACCGTCCGTGCGGGCGACACGCTGAGCACCATCGCCGCCCGGCACGGCACCACCTGGCGCCAGGTCTTCGCCGACAACCGGAAGGTCATCGGCTCCGACCCGGACCTGATCGTGCCCGGCCAGCGTCTGGCGCTCTGAGCGCGCGGCGGCCGAGACCGCCCGGCAACGGCAGCCGCCGTCCCTCCCGAGGGGCGGCGGCTGTCCGCGTGTGCGGCGGGGGTGTGGTGAATCCGTGAATTTCCTATGGGCCGTCAGGTTCTCCGCAGGGCCCTCGGATTCCCCGTCAAAACAACTTCCGAACCTTCGTGACGGAATCCGGCCGGAAACGTTCGGCGGAGGAAAAGGAGCGGCATGATCGCGACATCAGGAAATTCTGTTCGATTGCCCCGACGAGGTGAACGGTAACGCCCATACGTGTGACGGAGTTCGACGGTAACGGGTGCCGGGAAGCTGTGACAGAAGTGTGACCGTGCGCAGCGCATGACCTCACCCCGGCCGGGGTTCCGTCACTGCCCGAGTCCGCCTAGCGTGGCCGCATGGCACAGATTCCCGCTCCGCCGCCGGAGCCTCAGGACAGTCCGGACACCTACGTCGGCCTCGACGCCGCCCGCGCCGAGCGCCTGGCCCGGGACCGGGGCTGGAGCACCGTACGGGCGCTGCCGCCGGGCACGGTCGTCACCATGGAGTACCGCGTGGGCCGGATCAACTTCGAGGTGGCGGACGGCCGGGTCCGGCGGGCCTGGAAGGGCTGACCGGACCGGGACGTGCACCTGGACTCGGGCGGCCCGGCGGCGGGCTCGTGTGCGTACCTGCCCGCCGCCGGGCCGCCCGGCCGTCAGGGGCGGGCCGGCTGGGAGGAGCCGCGCGGCAGCCGGTCGGCGTGCGCCGGACGGCGGCTGCCGGCCGGGGTGACCGGGGTGCGCTCCGAGCGGGCCGTGTGCGGACCGGGAGCCAGATGGATCGGGGCACGTCCGCCGCGCGCGGACGCCACCGGCTCGCAGGCCACCGGATGCGCCTCGGACTGCGCGGTCTGCGGTCGCAGCGGCACCGGGGCGACCGGGGTCGCCGGAACCGCCGCCGTACGCCCGCGCCGGGCCCGCAGCCGGTCCCGCAGGGCGAACACGGCGTCCTCGGCCCGGGAGATCAGCGGCTCGAACCAGGGCAGCGCGAGCAGGATCAGCAGACCGGCGGCCCAGCCGAGCAGCACATCGCTCAGCCAGTGCGTCCCGAGGTAGACGGTGGTCAGGCCGACGCCGAGCGAGGTGACGGCCGAGAGCGCGGACAGCCAGCGGCGGGCCCGCGGGGTGGAGGCCAGATAGGCCAGGATGCCCCAGGTCACGACCGCGTTGGCGGTGTGACCCGAGGGAAATATGTCTCCACCGAGACCCATCTCGTTCGAACCGATCACGGTGGCGTAGTGCGGGCCGAGCCGGCCCATGCCGAGCTTGGCCGCGCCCACCGTGATGTTCAGCAGCAGCAGCGAGGCCGCCAGCGTCAGCAGGGGCCGCAGCGTGTGCTGCCGCCAGGAGCGCCAGCCGAGCCACGCCGCGACCATGACGGCGGTCGGGCCGCGCTGGCCCAGGACCACGTAGTAGTCCAGGAACGCGTGGATCTCCGGCCACTGCTGGTACGGGCGGAAGAACATGACCCGCCAGTCCAGCCGCACCAGCCAGGACGTGGTGATGACGGCCCACACGATCGCCAGGTAGAAGGCCAGGGTCGAGGAGAACAGCACGACCCGGTGCCGGGACATCCTCGGCACGTCGATGTGGGCCGGCCGTTCCGGCTCACGGTCCAGCCTGGCGAACACCCGGTCCAGACGCCGGGTGAGGTTTCGTTCGGTACGCACCCAATCGACGTTACAGCGAGTGAGCGGTGTTCCCGGTCGATACAGAGGCTTTGTGATGACGATGTGATGTGGGAAACCTCTCAGGAGAGGTCCCCAATTCCCGCGATTCGGCAATGGCGCCCGGGGCGTTCCCGGAATTGTTTTGGTCATGCCGAAGGGGGCGGTTTTTGGTCGCTTATGAATTCGTTAACCCGGGCATCGCGGCGAATTCAGGAGACGCTCACCGGGCCGCCGGGAGCCGATCATGGTCGCCTCGGGAGTCGATCATGGTCGTCCGGCGGGGCAGTCGCGGCGCGGGTCAGGGCGGTCCTGAGCCGTTCAGCCAGAAGGCGCCGTAGAGCGCGGCGACCGTCGCGGCCACCGCCACGACCGCCGCCGCACGGCCCGGACGCGCCGCCGCCAGGGCCCGGGCCAGCGGGAAGAGCACCGGGAAGGCGGGCATCAGCAGCCGGGGCTTGGAGCCGAAGTAGCTCGACGCGCACAGGGCGAGCGCGAGCACCACGCCCGTGTAGACCAGCACCGGAAGCGGCTGCCGCTGGTGCACGCCGGTCAGGTGCAGCCGGATCAGCAGGACGACGCCGACGACCAGGGCCGCGCCGCCGAGGGCCGACGGGAAGGACGTGAACATGCCCGCCACGAAGCGGGCGAAGGCGTAGCCACCGTCGAAGCCGTTGCGCCAGCCCGCCTGGACCCGGAGGTAGCCGAGCGGTCCGTCGCCGGTGCGCAGGCCGACCCAGAGGACGTACCCGGCGGCGCCGAGCGGGGCGAGGGCCATGCCGAGGAGACGGCGGGGCGCGGAGGCGCCCGCACCCGGCGCGGGGGAGAGGCCGGGGGCGCGTACGTCCTCATGCGCGCCCCGCACATCACCCGCGCTCCGGGTTCCCCCGAAAGAGGTCACCCGTGAGATGACGCGGGTCGACGTCCGGCCGCTCGTCCACGAGGCCACTCCCGCCACCCACACCGCCGCGACCACCGCCATCCCCACCGGCCGGGTCAGCCCCGCCAGCGCCGCCAGCAGCCCCGCCGTCACCCAGCGCCCGGTCAGCACCGCGTACAGCGACCACGCGGCCAGCGCCGTGAACAGCGACTCGCTGTACGCCATCGACTGCACGATCCCCACCGGCAGCACCGCCCACAGCAGCACCGCGCAGAGCCCCGCCCGCGCGCCGTACAGCCACTCGGCCACCGCGAAGATCCCGCCCGCCGCCGCGAGCGAGGCCAGCAGCGCGACCACGAAACCGGCCTGCGCGTACGACAGCGGCGCCACCGCGTGCCCCAGCCGCTCCAGCCAGGGCAGCAGCGGGAAGAACGCCAGGTCGGAGTGGACGTCGCCGTTCGGCAGCCGCACCTCGTAGCCATAGCCCGAGGAGGCGACCCGCGCGTACCAGAGCGCGTCCCAGCGCGCGGTCAGCAGCGTGAACGCGCTCGTGCCGCGCGCCGCGCTCCAGCCGGCCAGCACGGCCAGGCCCAGCACGCGGATCGCCGCGTAGCCGAGCAGGGCCGGGGCCGCCCGGCGCAGGAGCGGGGCGCGCGGCGGGGCCGGGCGCGTCACGAGTTCGGTCACGGGCTCGATTATCGACGGGCCCGCACCCCGCCCCGGCCGCCCGGCCGACCCGGGGACCGCCCCCGCCCCCGCGCCGTCCCCTCGTACGCACACGCGCGCGCGAAGAGGCAAGTGGCGTACACCACAGGGGTTCGCCCGAGCAGGTGAGAGGTCCACCACGTGCCGACACGCCGAACTCGCGTACGCTGACGAGCCACCCGCGTGGGAAAGGCGCGGGCCGGAGCGAACCGCTCTTCTCCGGCCGTACGACGGGGAAATCCCCGACCCCGTCGGTCACCGCCGCGCACGAGGGATCATCTGGGAGGTAGTACATGTCCGGGACGACCACGGCCGAAATCGGGCCGTGCCGTCGGACGACCGGGACCGGTGCCAACCGCTGGGTCGTCCTCGTCGTCCTCTGTGTCAGCCTGCTGCTCGTCGCGCTCGACGCCACCGTGCTGCACGTGGCGGTACCCGCCGTCACCGAGGACCTTCGGCCCGGTGCCGAACAACTGCTCTGGATCGTCGACGTCTATCCGCTGGTCTGCGCCTCGCTGCTGATCCTCTTCGGCACGCTGGGCGACCGCGTCGGACGCAGACGCGTCCTGCTGCTCGGCTACGCCCTCTTCGGCGTCGCCTCGGCCGTCGCCGCGCTGTCCCACAGCGCCGACACCCTGATCTTCGCCCGCGCGCTGCTCGGCGTCGGCGGTGCCATGATCATGCCCGCCACGCTCTCGATCCTGCGCCAGGTCTTCCCCGACCGGCGCGAACGCGCGCTGGCCATCGGCATCTGGAGCGCGGTCGCCGCCGTCGGCGCGGCCGTCGGACCGCTGCTCGGCGGCTTCCTGCTCGAACACTTCTGGTGGGGCTCGGTCTTCCTGGTCAACATCCCGCTGATGCTGGTGAGCCTGCCCATCGGCCGGATGCTGCTGCCCGAGTCGCGCGGCGAGCGCGACGGCCCCTGGGACGTGCTCGGCGCGCTGATGGCGGCGGCCGGGCTCTTCGGCGTCGTCCTCGGCGTGAAGCGGCTCGGCGGGGGCGAGCCGCCGCTGAGCGTCCTCACCCTGATGCCGCTGCTCGTCGGCGCGGTGCTGCTGGTCCTCTTCGTCCGCCGCCAGGGCCGTCGCACCCACCCCCTGGTCGACCTGCGGATGTTCCGACGCCCCGCGTTCAGCACCTCCGTGGGCTGCATCGTCCTGGCGATGCTCGCGCTCGTCGGCCTGGAGCTGATCGCGGCGCAGTATCTGCAACTGGTCCTCGGCCTGTCCCCGCTGGCCACCGGTCTGCGGCTGCTGCCCCTGACCGCCGCCGCGATGGCCGCGGGTCTCGCCGGGGCCCGGATGCTGCGCGGGTTCGGCCCCCGCCGCATGGTCGTCTCCGGCTTCTGCCTCACCGCCGCCGCCGTGGTCCTGCTGACGGCGATGGGCGGCCAGGACAACACCCCGCTGCTGCTCTCCGGCTTCGTGCTGCTCGGCTTCGGCCTGGAGACGACGCTCTTCGGGGCGTACGAGTCGATGCTCAGCGAGGCCCCCGCCGACCGCGCGGGCGGCGCCGCCGCGATCGGCGAGACCTCCTACCAGCTCGGCGCGGGCATCGGCATCGCCCTGCTCGGCAGCGTCATGAACCGCGCCTACGCCCCCGCCCTCACCTCGGTGCCCGGCGTCCCCGCCGCCGACCGGGCGGCGGCCGGACACTCGCTGGGCGAGGCGTACGAGATCGCCGGACGGCTCGGCGGCTCCGCCGGGGAGGCGCTGCGCCAGGCCGCCCGCGACTCCTTCGTGCACGGCCTCCATGTGACCCTGCTGGTCAGCGCGGGCCTGCTGCTCCTCGGCGCGGTGATGGCGCTGCGGCTGCCCCGGACGATGAACTGCGCGCCGGAGAGCGGCGTGGTGGACGGGGAGGCCACGGACCGGGTGATCGGGGTGCGGGAGCTGCCCGAAGCCGTCGCGTCCGCCCTGTCCGAGCCCCGGGTGTCCAGTGCGGCCGAGCCCGCAGCGTCCTCCGCGTCCTCCGTGACCTCGGTGACCGAGCTGCCCCCGCCCCGCGAGCCGGGCAAGCCGAGGGCGATCGCCTGACCCCGCGGGCCGCCCTGGACGCCGGGCGGCCCGCGCCGTAACGTCGGCCGGAGCATTCTGACTAGCGCCGCTAGTTTTCCGTGTGCCCACTGTGCCGGAGGGTGTTCCATGTCCGCGTCCGCGAAGCTGCCCCCGTTCGACCCCGCCGACCCGCTCGGCATCGACGACCTCCTCGAACCGGAGGACCTGGCCGTCCGGGACACCGTGCGCGGCTGGGCGGCGGACCGGGTGCTGCCGTACGTCGCCGAGTGGTACGAGAAGGGCGAGCTGCCCGGCATCCGCGAGCTGGCTCGCGAACTGGGCTCGATCGGCGCGCTCGGCATGTCGCTCACCGGGTACGGCTGCGCGGGCGCCTCCGCGGTGCAGTACGGCCTCGCCTGTCTGGAGCTGGAGGCCGCCGACTCGGGCATCCGCTCGCTGGTCTCGGTGCAGGGCTCGCTCGCCATGTACGCGATCCACCGCTTCGGCAGCGAGGAGCAGAAGAACGCGTGGCTGCCGCGCATGGCCTCGGGCGAGGTGATCGGCTGCTTCGGGCTCACCGAGCCCGACCATGGCTCCGACCCGGCCGGGATGCGTACCTTCGCCAAGCGCGACGGCGACGACTGGGTGCTGAGCGGGCGCAAGATGTGGATCACCAACGGCTCGGTGGCCGGGGTGGCGATCGTCTGGGCGCGCACCGAGGACGGCATCCGGGGCTTCGTCGTCCCCACCGACCTGCCCGGCTTCTCCGCGCCCGAGATCAAGCACAAGTGGTCCCTGCGCGCCTCGGTGACCAGCGAACTCGTCCTGGACGACGTACGGCTGCCCGCCGACGCGGTGCTGCCGGAGGTCACCGGGCTGCGCGGGCCGCTCGGCTGCCTCTCGCACGCGCGGTACGGCATCGTCTGGGGTGCGATGGGCGCCGCGCGCAGCAGTTTCGAGGCGGCGCTGGACTACGCGCGGACGCGGGAGCAGTTCGGGCGGCCCATCGGCGGCTTCCAGCTGACCCAGGCCAAGCTCGCCGACATGGCGGTGGAGCTGTACAAGGGGATGCTGCTCGCCCACCATCTGGGGCGGCGCATGGACGCCGGCCGCCTGCGTCCCGAGCAGGTCAGCTTCGGCAAGCTCAACAATGTCCGCGAGGCCATCGAGATCTGCCGTACGGCGCGGACGATCCTCGGTGCCAACGGGATCTCCCTCGAATATCCCGTGATGCGGCACGCGACCAATCTGGAGTCGGTGCTCACCTACGAGGGCACCGTCGAAATGCACCAGCTGGTGCTGGGCAAGGCGCTCACCGGGCTCGATGCCTTCCGGTGAGCCCCCGAGGGGGCGGGGCCGCGATGAACGGCCCCGCCTCAGCTCTGGTTGAAGAAGCCGTCCTCACGGCGGCCCGAGGGCTCGCCGCTGACGACCTCGGTGTGGGCGGGCGTGAGCAGGAAGACCCGGGTGGCGACCCGCTCGATCGTGCCCCGCAGTCCGAAGGTCAGACCGGCGGCGAAGTCCACGACGCGCTTGGCGTCGGTGGCCTCCATCGCCGTGAGGTTCATGATGACCGGGACGCCGTCCCGGAACATCTCGCCGATGGCGCGGGCGTCCCGGAAGCTGTCCGGGGTGACCGTGCCGATCCGGCGGCCCTTGTCCTCGGCCGTGTCCGTGGCGACCTTGACGCGCGGGTCCGTGACCCAGGCGTCCGCGGACTGAGCGCCCTCGGAGTAGTCGTCGTCGTAGTAACGCTCGTCATCGTTGTCGTCGACCAGGCCGAGCCACGCGCTCGCCTTGCGTACCGATCCCATGGACGCCTCCTCTCTCAGCGGTTTCTCTTGCTCTTCCCATCCCTATGGTCATCCATGATGCTGACAGCGCGCCAAGTGGATAGTCGGCGCGCGGGGGGTTTGTGACGGTACTGGTGCGCGGTCCATACGTCGAGAGCCCTTGTGTCACAAGGGCTCCACCCCATAAGGCTGCTGACTGAGAGTGAAATATGATTGTTCGCGGCGGATGGGTGATGTGTGGTGTGTCAGGGTGAACGAACTGTCCTGTGCGCCCTGATTGTCCGCTGATATGAGGATGGGGAACGGACGGTGACGAGCCGTCAGGAGACGATCAGTTCTTCAGCTCCGGTGGCGAGATCCGCGAGGTGCTGATCGCGGAGCCCGTCGTCCCCCACTTCTTGAGGATGCGGGCGTACGTCCCGTCGGCGATGATCCGGTTCACCGCCGCGCGGAAGGCGGGCGCCAGCGGGGTGCCCTTCTTGAAGGCGAAGCCGACGTCGAGCCGGTGGTACTCGTTGAGGAACCTCAGGCCCGGCTGGTGGGCGACGGCGTAGCGCAGGCCGTTGATCGTGGACATCACGACATCGCTGCGGCCCTGCTGGATCGAGGACCAGATCGCGCTCTGCTCGGCGTACGTCTGTACGTGGTACGCCTTCTTGCCCGCGTCCACGCACACGTGCTTGTTCTGCTCCAGCGTGGCCTCGAAGGTGGTCCCGGCGCCGGTCGCGACGTTCAGGCCGCACAGCTGCCGCAGATCGGTGATCTTGGCGAGTTCGCTGTCCTTGCGGGTGACGAAGCCCTGCCCGTCGTTGACGTAGGTGACGAAGTCGATCGTCCTGCGGCGCTCGTCGGTGACGCCGAAGTTGCTCGCGCCGAAGTCGTACTTGCCGCTCTCCAGTGCCGGGAGGATCGCCTCGAAGCTCGCCTGCTCGATCTTCAGCTTGATGCCGAGGACCTTGGCGGCGGCCTGGGTGATGTCCACGTCCTGGCCGGTCAGGGTCGTGCCGTCGGCGAGGTAGGTGGTGCCCGGCGGGGTGCCGCCCACGGCGACCGCGACGGTCAGGTGCGTGACCCCGGACGGCAGCAGCTTCGCGGCGGCCGGGTCCTTCGCGATCCGGGAGACGACGTCGGTGGTGGGGATCGCGTCGGACCCGGCCGCGGCGCGGGCGCCGGAAGCGCCGGAGGAGCCGGGCGAGCCCGAGCCGCAGGCGGTCAGCAGCAGCGCGGCGGAGGTGAGGGCGGCGAAGGCGGCGAGGAGACGGCGGCTGGGCGCGAACAGGCGGCGCGTGGGCGCGGGGAGGCGGCGCGGGGGCAGGACGAGGCGGTGCTTGGGCAGGGCGAGGTGGCGCGTGGGCGCGGGCATCGGGAAGCGGTCTCCTGGAAGAAGGGGAGGACGGGCCGGACGCGAGAGAGGAAGGCGGTGCGACGGCAGGGCGCGAGGGGAGGGGAGAGTGCGGAGGCAGGGCGCGCGCGTGAAGGCCGGAAAGAGGACCGGAAAGGAAGGCGGGGAACGCGGAGGCGCCCGGAACGGGCGCGGGCGCGCAGGGGGTCAGCTCAACAGGACGCGGACCACACGCGACCGAAGTCGATGTGGGAGCGGGTGACCAGCCACTGCTGTGGGCGCATGGGCCAAGTGGAACAGGCATCCGGTTGGCCCGTCAACCGACTTGAGACGGGCCGCTCACAGTCCGGACACCCTTGACAACGCAGGGAAACGGCGACGTACTCTCGAAGGACGGCCCTGCTGAGGGGCTCGGCCGTGACCGCGCTTTCGAGCGCGGCGGAGTGCGGGCAGTGCGCGTCGGGTCCGACGTGTCACGGAGTCCCGCATGTCATCCGACACCCTCGCCAAACCCGCCGCCCCGTCCCCGGTGCCCGCGCGCCCGGACGGCCCCACGATCGTCCCCCGCCGCCGCTACGGCCAGCGGGTCGCCGCCGTCCTCGTCCTGGTGCTGCTCGGGCTCGTGATCAACTCGGTGCTGCGCAACCGGGCCTTCCAGTGGGACGTGGTCGCCGACTACTTCACCTCGGTCTCCGTGCTGCGCGGCCTCTGGCTCACCCTGTGGCTCACCGCCGTGGTGATGGTCCTCGGCTTCGCCCTGGGCACCCTGCTCGCCGTCCTCCGGCTCTCCACCAACACGGTTTTGAGATCGGTCAGTTGGGGATACGTCTGGCTGTTCCGGTCGATCCCGATCCTGGTGCAGCTGCTGCTGTGGTTCAACATCGGGGCGCTGTACCCGCAGCTGTTCGGCATCAGGACCGTCAACCTGCTCGGACCGGTCGCCGTCGCCGTCATCGGGCTCACCCTGCACGAGGCCGCCTACGCCGCCGAGGTCGTGCGCGGCGGCATCCTCTCCGTGGACCACGGCCAGACCGAGGCCGCCCAGGCACTCGGGATGACCCCCGGGCAGCGCTGGCGGCGCATCGTGCTGCCCCAGGCCATGCGCTCCATCGTGCCCGCCGCCGGGAACATGCTCATCGGCACCCTCAAGGGCACCTCGATCGTCAGCGTCATCGCCGTCAACGACCTGCTCTTCTCCGCCCAGTTGATCTACCACCGCACCTATCAGGTGATCCCGCTGCTGATGGTCGCCACCCTCTGGTACACCGTCGTCACCTCGGTGCTCGGCATCGGCCAGTACTACGTCGAGAAGTACTACGCCCGCGGCACGGGGTCCGCCCGATGAGGCGCCGACTGGTCGTGGTGGGGGCTGGGCCCAGAGCGACCGGGCTCCTGGAGCGCATCGCCGCCAACTCTCCGGAGCTGTACGGCGGTCAGGGCATCGACATCCACCTCGTCGACCCGCATCCGCCGGGCGGCGGGCGCATCTGGCGCGAGGCGCAGTCCGAGCTGCTGTGGATGAACTCGCACGCCGCCGACATCACCATGTTCACCGACGAGACCGTGACGATGGAGGGCCCGGTCCGCGAGGGGCCCACCCTGCACGAATGGGCCCGGCTCGACGGCCGCACCTTCGCCGACCGGCGCATCCAGGGCCGCTATCTGCACTGGGTCTACGAACAGGCGCTGGCCGGTCTGCCGCCCGGCATCACCGTCCACCACCACCCCCGGCGGGCCCTGCGCGTCACCGGACCGGCCGACGGCCGCCAGCGGGTCTGGCTGGAGGGCCGTACCGAACCGCTCGTCGCCGACCTGGTCGTCCTCGCGCTCGGCCACCTGGACTCCGAACTCGACCCTGAGCAGCAGCGGTTGAGCGCCTACGCCCGCGCGCACGACCTCGTCCATCTGCCGCCCGACTTCACGGCCGACAGCGATCTGTCCGCGCTCGCGCCGGGGGAGCCCGTGCTCGTACGCGGCTTCGGGCTGGCGTTCGTCGACCTGATGGTGCTGCTCACCGAGGGGCGGGGCGGGCGGTACGAGGAGGACGGCTCGGGGGGTCACGTGTATGTGCCCTCGGGGCGGGAGCCGGTGCTGTACGTCGGCTCGCGGCGCGGTGTGCCGTACCACTCGAAGATCGGCTACGACTGGACCGGGCCCCGGCCGCCGCTGCCCCGCTTCTTCGGGCCCGAGGAGGTGCGGGCGCTGCTCGAACGGCCCGAAGGATACGAATTCCGGCGTGACATCTGGCCGTTGGTGGAGAAGGAGCTGGGATTCGCCTACTACCACCGGCTGTTCACCGCCCATCCCGAGCGAACGGCCATGGAATGGGCCGACTTCGAGGAGAAGTACGCGGTGGCGGGCGGGGCGGAGGAGATACGGGCACTCGTCGCGGCGGCGGTGCCGGATGCCCGGGACCGGCTGGACCTCGCCGCTCTCGACCGGCCGCTGGAAGGGGTGCGGTTCGGCTCGCACGCGGAGTTCCAGGAGGGGCTACGGGCGTACATCTCCGACGACTTGACGCGACGTCATGATTCTTCTTTCAGCGCTGACTTGGGGGTCTTCCTCGGACTGCTGTCCGTCTACGGGCAGTTGGTGCGGCTCGGGAATCTCGGGCCCTGGTGGCACGGGTTCTTCAGCTATCTCGCCTCCGGGCCGCCCGGGCCCCGGCTGCGGCAGCTGCTCGCGCTGTCCCGCGCCGGGCTGCTGCGGTTCGTGGGGGCGGAGATGGAAGTCGCCGCCGAGGACGGGGTGTTCCGGGCCTCGTCCCCCACGGTGCCGGGGTTCTCGGTTGAGGCACGGGCCCTGGTCGAGGCACGGCTGCCCGATCCGTCGGTCGGACGGGCCCGGGACACGCTGCTGCGCGAACTGCACGCCGAGGCGCTGGAGACGGCCGACGGGCTGCTGCGCGTCGACCCCGTCGACGGGCGGGTCCTCGGGCGCGACGGCCGCCCGCATCCCCGGCGGTTCGCGCTCGGGCCGTACACCGACGCGCGGACACCGGGAGCGTTCACCCGGCCGCGCACGGGCGGGGCGGCCTTCCGGCAGAACGACGCGGTGGCGCGGGTGGTGCTGCGGGAACTGGGGGACGGGTGAGGAGTGTGGTGGGCGCCGTCGCGTTCTGGGTGGGACACGAGGGGGCTCGGGGACGAATTTGACGCGAATTCAAGGGGGTTGAGCTGGGCGGCGGGCCGTCCAGGCCGAAACGCACTCTTGTGCCGACCGGCCGTTCGGCCGAATACTCCCCCTCAGCGCTTGTCAGGGTCATGAGTGCCTGACCGGTACTCCGTCCTGGCTGCGCCTCACGGGCCCCGACCCCACGCGGGCCCCCGACTTCCCTTGGGAGGGAACGAAAAGTGAGGATCAAGCGCACAACTCCCCGCGGCGGTGCTGCGAGACGGACCCGGCTGATCGCTGTGGCCACCGGCTTCCTGGCCGCTGCCGCGTTCGCCGCCCCCACCGCGAACGCCAGTGAAGCCCACACGTTCAGCGCCAGCCAGCTCACCCAGGCGAGCGACTCCGTTCGCCAGTCCGACATCCCGGGCACCGCCTGGGCCGTCGACAGCAAGAACCACCAGGTCGTCGTGACCGTCGACAGCACGGTCAGCGCGGCCGAGATCGCCCAGATCAAGGAACAGGCCGGATCGCAGGCGGACGCGCTCACCATCAAGCGCACCCCCGGCAAGTTCAACAAGCTGATCAGTGGCGGCGACGCCATCTACGGCGGCCAGTACCGCTGCTCGCTCGGCTTCAACGTGCGCAGCGGCAGCACGTACTACTTCCTGACCGCCGGGCACTGCGGTGAGGTCGCCTCCACCTGGTACAGCGACTCCGGGCACAGCACCGTGCTCGGCACCAACGTCGGGTACAGCTTCCCCGGCAACGACTTCGCGCTGGTGCGCTACACCAACTCCTCGGTCTCGCACCCGAGTGCGGTGGGCAGCCAGACCATCTCCAGCGCGGCGACGCCCTCCGTGGGCACGACCGTGTACCGGCGCGGGTCCACCACCGGTACGCACAGCGGGCGGGTCACCGCGCTCAACGCCACCGTGAACTACGGCGGCGGTGACATCGTCTCCGGTCTCATCCAGACCACGGTGTGCGCGGAGGGCGGCGACAGTGGCGGTCCGCTCTACGCGGGCAGCGTCGCGTACGGGCTCACCTCCGGGGGCAGCGGGAACTGCAGCTCCGGCGGTACGACGTTCTTCCAGCCGGTCACCGAGGCGTTGAGCTACTACGGGGTGACCCTCCCCTGATGGGTCTTCGGCGGGCCGTTCTTCCCTGACGGGGCGGTTCGGCGGGCCCCCATGCGTGTGTGTCGCGCATGGGGGCCCGTTTTTGTTTGGGGGCGCGTCGTGGTGGGGGTGGTTCGTGGTGGGGTGCGGTCGTGGGGTGGGCTTGGGTCGAGTGGCGGGGCGCCTCGGGGGAGGGGTGAGAAGCGGAGAAGGGTGCGTGGGGGTTGTGGGGCTTTTGGGGGCAGCGTGTGGGGAGAGGGGTGGGGTTCGGGGGCGGTCCGGCGTCGGTCTTGTGGGCCGGCTGTGCGGTTCGGAAGAGTGAGCGACTGTCAACCAGCCTTCCGGCTCGGCAGGTCCCCACAACTTTCCGGGCCGAACCCCCCACAGGAGGACGTGAGTTGAAGCACCGACACATATCCAGGCGGCGGGTCGCCCTCGCGGGCGGTGCCGCTGTCGCGCTCGTCGCGGCGGGTGTCACCCTGCAGACCGCCAACGCCAGCGAGACCGGCTCCGCCGGGCAGTTGAAGGTCCTGTCCGCTCCGGCGGCCAACAAGCTCGGGGCCTCCCTTCTGGGTGACCTCGGGTCGTCCGCCGCGGGCAGTTACTACGACGCCCAGGGCAAGAGCCTCGTCGTCAACGTGCTGGACGGCTCCGCGGCCCGTACCGTCGAGGCGGCCGGGGCCAGGGCCAGAATCGTCACGCGGTCGCTCGCCGAGCTGGACGGGGCTCGTTCCACGCTGAAGGAGCAGGCCACCATTCCCGGGACCTCCTGGGCGATCGACCCCGTCAGCAACAAGGTCGTCGTCACGGCCGACCGCACCGTCTCCGCTGCCGCCTGGGGCAAGCTGGGGCGGGTCGTGGACGGGCTGGGCGACACCGCTCAGCTCAAGCGGTCCAAGGGAGAGTTCAAGCCCTTCATCGCCGGGGGTGACGCCATCACCGGGTCCGGTGGGCGGTGCTCGCTCGGCTTCAACGTCGTCAAGGGCGGGGCGCCGTACTTCCTCACCGCCGGGCACTGCACCGAGGCGATCTCCAGCTGGTCGGACTCGTCCGGGAACGTGATCGGGCAGAACGAGGCGTCGAGCTTCCCCGGGAACGACTACGGGCTGGTGAAGTACACCGGGTCGGTCGACCACCCGAGCGAGGTGAACCTGTACAACGGGTCCTCGCAGGCGATCACCGGGGTGGCCGAGGCCACCGTCGGGATGCAGGTCACCCGGAGCGGGTCCACCACGCAGGTCCATGGCGGGACCGTCACCGGGCTCAACGCGACCGTGAACTACTCCGAGGGGACGGTCAGCGGGCTGATCCAGACCGACGTGTGCGCGGAGCCTGGGGACAGTGGTGGGTCGCTGTTCTCCGGGAGCAGTGCGGTCGGGCTGACCTCGGGGGGTAGTGGGGACTGCAGCTCCGGTGGGGAGACGTTCTTCCAGCCGGTGAGTGAGGCGCTGGCCGCTACGGGGGCGCAGATCGGCTGATCCCGGTTCGTGGTCTGGGCCCCGTCCTCCCTTTGTGGGGGCGGGGTCCTCTCCTGTGTCTGCGGGCCGTTGTCGCTTCCCGCCTTTCGCCGTTCGTGGGTCGGGGCCGCGCCGGGGGGTGTCCGTCCTCGGTCCGGCGGGCTCTGAGTGGAGAAGTGAGCCTCGTTTGCGCCGGCCGCTGCGGGCGGACACCCCCCGGCACGGCCCCTGCTCGCCGTGTGCGGGTGCGGGGATCGGTTGCGTCCACCGGTCGCCGCAAGTCGGGGTGGCTGCAGGGTCGCTAGCGTTCTTCACTCTGGCCCGGGGGCGCCTCCGGGGTCGGTCGCGGAGCTGTCCCGGCCTTGCGATGGTGGGTAGTCGTCGATCGTCATGGAGTTGTAGAGGCGGGCGCTCTTGGTGGTGAGGCGGAGGAGGGTGCGGCTGGGGCCTGCGGGAAGGGCGGAGATCAGGCGGGCGCCCTGGGCCAGTCCGCGCACGCCTAGGCGTGAGGTGGGGATCAGGGTCTTTGTCGCGCTGAGTGCCGCCGCGTGGGTGCCGCGTATGTGCGGCGCCATCGCGTGCTCGTAGGCGGGGAAGGCGTGTTCGTGGTCACCGGCCGCCCGTGCCAGCTCACCGGCGAGGACGTACGCTCCGACGACGGCCAGGCTGGTGCTGCCGCCGACGGCCGGGCCGGGGCAGTAGCCCGCGTCGCCGACGAGCGTCACCCGTCCCTGCGACCAGGTGTCCATGCGGAGCTGGGTGATCGAGTCGAAGTAGAACGCCGGGGTGCGGTCGAGTTCGTCCAGCCAGTCGTCCACGTCAGGGTGCAGGCCGTCGAACGCGTCGCGCAGCAACTCCTTCTGGCGGGGCACGTCGTGGTGGTGGTAATCGAGTGCGTGCTCGCTCCGGAACAGGAACAACGCCCGCGCGTCGCCGAGGTGCCGCGCGCCGTACATTCCGGCGGTGCGGCCGACGCCTACGTGGATGAGGAGTTCGTTGTCGAGCGCGGAGACGTTCGGCAGGGTCAGTACCCCGAGGTAGGCCCCGATGAAGGTGCTGAAGCGGGACTCGTCGCCGAAGACGAGGCGGCGCACGTTGGAGTGCAGTCCGTCCGCGCCGACGACGAGGTCGAAACGGCGCGGCGGGGCGTTCTCGAACCGCACCTCGCCGTCGGGCGAGAGGGCGGTGATCGAGTCGTTGAACAGGTACTCGACGTCGTCGCGCGCGGCGTCGTAGTAGATCTCGCTCAGGTCGTCGCGCATGACCTCGATGTGCCGGTCGGAAGCGGCACGGAAGATCTTGGAGAGGTCCACCCGGACGGGACGCCGTGCGCTCTCCTGGTGGAGGGTCATCCGGCTGGTGCCGGTGGCCCGCTCCTCGATGCGCGGGAGCACGCCCATCTTCTCCGAGATGGTCATCGCGGGCCGGAACAGGTCGACCGCGTGGCCGCCGGTCCTGCGCGGAGTCGGCGCGCGCTCGACGACGGTGACGGAGAAGCCGTGTCGGGTGAGCCAGTACGCCAGTACCGGGCCGGCGATGCTGGCGCCGGAGACGAGAATCCGCAGGGTGCTCCTCGTTGTCATTCAGTCCACCCGTACGGCGTGGGTCGTGGTGAAGGCCAGTAGGGGAGTGGCGGTCCGTGGGGGGTCCTCGAGTATCGGTGAGTGTCCGAGGCCGGGCAGCAACTCGACTTTCGCGCCCGGAACGGCGCGGTAGTTGGCGGCGGACGAGGATCGCCACCTGCGGTCGTCCTCGCCGAAGAGCACCAGGAGCGGCTTGCCGAGGGCCGTCAGCCGGTCCGGGAGCGCCTGCTGCTCCAGGTAGTCGCGGGTGGCCTGCATCGTCGCGGTGAGCGTGTGGGGGGTCATGCGCCGTACGTCGTCCAGGAGTTCTGCCGGGATCTGGTAGCCCGCGCGGCTGAAACCGGTGCTCGCGAACCGGCGGAGCTGTTCGTCGGTCGGCGGCCACTGTGAAAGTCCGCTGGGGGCGGACCGCGGTGCGATGAAGGCGTCCAGGCTGGGGCCGGTGTTAATGAGCGCGAGCGCGGTCACCAGGTCGGGTCGCTGTTCGGCGAGGGCGGTGGCGACCGCGCCTCCGCTGGAATGGCCTACGACCACGGCGTGCTCGACGCCGAGCCGGTCCAGTGCCGCGCCGGTTCGGCGTGCCTGGTCCGGGAGCGCGTAGCCGCCGTCGGCCGGTTTGGCCGAGCGGCCGTGCCCGAGCAGGTCGATCCGGATGACGTGGTGAGATCCGGTCAGCTCCGGAACCAGCGCGTCCCACGAGCGGGTCGAGGACGCGGACCCGTGGAGGAGCAGGAGTGCGGGGGCGTCGCGGGGGCCGTCCTGGCACACGTGGATGTCGCTGTCGTCCAGCGGCAGGGTCGAACTCTTGGTCTTGGCGCCGCCGTTCGCGTGCGGTCCGCCGTCGGAAACAGTCATGGGCCCACTGTCGCCGCCGGTCCCCGTCGGTGGATTGGATAAATGTTCCCCTCGGTCGGCTCAACTAGCATGGGAGGGTGCGGACTTTCATGCACGGTGCGGCTGTGTGGGACGTCGCATGCCCGCAGCGGCCCAGCAGGTTGGCCGGTCTCACCATGGCCGGGTTCCGGGTCCGTGATCTGGACGCCCTCCGGATGGTCCCGCATCCGGCCGTGACGCTGCTCCTGGAGTTCGGCGCCGGTTCGCCCGTCCTCGACTGTGCCGCCGGGCGGCAGCAGCGGGGAAGCCTCGTCGCCGGACCTGGGCTCGGGACCGGAGGTGCGGTCCGGGTGCGGGGAGAGAACGTCGAGTGTGTGCAGGTGCGTCTGTCCCCGGTGATCGCCCGCGCGGTTCTGGGCGCCTCCCCCGCCGACCTCGACGGCGCCGTCGTGCCGCTGGGCGACCTGTGGGGCCGGGAGGCGTCCCGGATCCGCGAGCAACTTGGCGAGGTCTCGTCGTGGCGGGATCGCTTCGCGTGGACGGACGCGCTGCTCGCTCGCCGGTATGAGGCGGGGCCGCCGGTGGACCCGGAGGTGGCCTGGGCCTGGCACCGGATCGTCACCAGCCGTGGCCTGGCCCGGGTCGACGGACTCGCGACCGAGGTCGGCTGGAGCCGTAAACGCCTGTGGTCCCGATTCCGGTCGCAGCTCGGCCTACCGCCCAAACGCGCCGTGAACCTGGTCCGCTTCGACCATGCCGTCCACCGCCTGGTCGCGGGTGAAGGCGCGTCCCGAGTCGCGGCCGACGCCGGTTACGCCGACCAGTCCCACCTGCATCGAGACGTCAGGGCATTCACCGGGGCGACCCCCGCGACCATGGCCGACGAGCCGTTCCTCGCCGTCGACGACATCGCTTGGCCCGGCCGCGGAACCCCCACCAAGCCTCATGCCTCCGGGGATCGGCGAATCCGGTGAGGTGAGCGGCTAGCCGCGAAGACCTGGGGCCGGGGCTGGTGCCGGTCCGCCCGTGCCCGTCCCACCTCGGAGTCGGCCCACCCGCGCGCGGACCGCGCCAGGAACACCGCACGAAACGGCGCCTCCGTCACGAAGGCACCGCCCCGGCCGGGGTCCGCTGCTGTCCTGCCGTCGTGGGTCCGGACGCCGTGACCCCGGGCACGGCCAGATCGACACCGAACAGGGGGCGATACCGACCTGCGCGCATGCTTTCGCGAAGCGCACCGCTCCCGCCATCGAGTCCCGGTCGGTCAGCGTCAGCGCGTCGAGCCCTCGCTCGGCGGGCCGTTCGGCCAGCTCGTGCGGATGACCGGCAGAGTGAGGTGAGCGCTTCGCCTGCGGCCTCCTCGGGTCGACGCGTCCTCATCTGGGCAGTGCCGCTGATGCGTTATCAAGTCGCAACCCCACCGTGCACAACCGTGTCGGACGTCACACTCCGGTAGGGGCGTCTATGTCTGATGCATCCTCAACTCTCCCGCTGGATCTGTGACATCGATGCTCCATACAGTCACGTGATTCCTCTTCAGGAAATCTTCATTTTGTGTGGTCCGGGGGTGGGGCGTGCGGAGATGTGTTCGTCGGCGTAGATGGAGATCGCTGGCCATATCGGCCGTGTGGGGTGTGATGGTCGGCGCGGTTCCGCAGATGGTGGCGCCGCATCCGGCTCATGCCGCACCGGCGGCCGCCGCCGAGGACAGCACGACTGCCGGTCGGCGAAGTGCCGATGCGGCTCTCGCCCAGGCGCGCCGTTCGGGCAAGAATGTGGAGGTCATGTCACTGCGGGGAGAGAGCAGTGACGTGTACGCGACGCCGGACGGCGACTTCGAAGCGCGAGAGTATCTGCGCCCCGTCCGTGTTCGATCGGCCGACGGCTGGAAGGACATCGACACCGACCTGGTGAAGGCCGACGACGGTGGGCTCGTTCCGAAGGCGACGAGTATCGGCCTGGAGTTCTCCGGAGGCGGACAGACTCCGCTGGTGAAGATGACCAAGGCAGGTCGCGAGCTGTCGCTGTCGTGGCCCACGCCGCTGCCGACTCCCGAGGTCAGCGGGGACATCGCCACGTATCACGATGTGCTGCCGGGCGTGGACGTGCGCATGGGGGCACAAGAAGACGGGTTCACCCAGCTCTTGGTGGTCAAGTCGGCAGAAGCCGCTGCCAGTAAGGACCTGGCGGAAATACGACTGAAGCTTGCCGCTGACGGCATGAACGTCGAGGAAACCAGTGACGGCGGGCTGCAGGCGGTCGACAACGGTGCCGGAGGAGCGGTCTTCGAGGCCCCGAAACCCGTGATGTGGGACTCAAGTCCGGGCAGCAGTACCGCTCAGTCCAAGACCGCACCGAATGCTGAACTCCGCGACTCCACGGGGCCCGAGCCGGGAGCAGGTGAGTCCGGAAAGCTTGCCGCCGTGGAGGTCGACGTTCCGCAAGATGGCAAGGAACTGGTCCTGACCCCGGATGCGGATGTGCTCAAGGGACAGGACACGCAGTACCCGGTATTCATCGACCCGCAGTGGTACTCCCCACTCGCATCGGCGTGGACGGTGGCCTCGAAGTACTGGGCGTCCTCGCCCCAGTGGAAGTTCAATGGCGCATCCGATTCCGGGATGGGCTATTGCAACTGGTCGTACTGCAACCCGAATGACACCAAGCGGCTCTTCTATCGCCTCCCGGTCTCCAAGTTCTCCGGCAAGTCGATCCTGTCGGCGGAGTTCGTGGTGCGCAACACCTGGTCTGCGTCCTGCAGCGCGCGTGAGGTCGAGCTGTGGCAGACCAAGGGCATCTCGGACAGCACGACGTGGAACTCGCAGAACGCCTCAGGGTTCTGGATCAAGCAACTCGCTTCGGACTCCTTCGCCTACGGTTACTCCGGCTGCAGCGCGAAGGATGCCGAGTTCGATGTGAAGTCGGCGTTGCAGGCGGCGGCCAGTGCTCATGATTCGACGATGACGTTCGGTTTGAGGGCGGGCAGCGAATCAGACGGCTACGGTTGGAAGCGATTCTCCGACAAGGCGCACCTCCGGGTGAAGTACAACCGGCCGCCCGCACAGTTGAAGTCCTCGCAGCTGACCATGGAGTACGGCGGTACGTGTAAGCCGTCGTCCAGCCCCGCCCATGTGCGCACCATGGGCCAGATCTATGCCGGCAACGTGACCGATCCGGACGGCGACAGCGTCGCCGTCGAGTTCCAGGCAGTGTGGGCCGGTGGCTCGTGGAAGCCGGCCAAGACGACGTCGAAGAAGTCAGGGTCCGACTTCTCGATCTCGCTGCCGTCATCGATACCTACGGACAAGACGGTCAACTGGTATGCCCGCGTGTACGACGGCGTGCAGTACTCGCCCTGGTCGTATGCCGGTGATCCGCAAGCCTGCTACTTCATCTACGACACCAAAGTGCCCAAGGCGCCGACGGTCAGCTCCGGCGAGTATCCGGTATCCAACCCCGCTGATCCCGACGACCTGTGGTACGACGGGGTGGGGCGGTACGGGTCGTTCGAGGTGAAGGCCGCCGACACAGACGTGAGCACGTACTGGTACGGAATCAACGGCGATCCCTCCTCGAAGAACAAAATCACCACGTCGGGTGGGGCGGCCCGGATCGCCAAGGTGCTGCCGGCCAAGCCCGGGCTGAACTTTTTCACCGCGCAGGCTTTCGACCCGGCAGGCAATGGCAGTGAGATCCGCACCTATCAGTACCGCGTGAAGGCAGGGCAGCCCGCGCGCGCGACCTGGCAACTGGATGAGGCGGCGGGCGCGAGCGAAGCCAAGGGGTCCACTCCGGATCGCAGCCTGGTGCTGAGCGGCGGGGCTGCCCCCGGTGCGGAAGGCGTGCAGGGCACGGCGGTGCACTTCAACGGAACCGACGGATACGCTTCCACCGATCTCTCGCCGGTCAACACCTCCGGCGGGTTCGCGATCTCGGCTTGGGTCAAACTGGACAAGATCCCCGATGCCACGGCCGACGTGGCGTTGATACCGGGCAACAACGCGCCAGGCATGGAGCTTTACTACTCCACCAAGTACGGCTGGGCGTTCAATCAGTACAAGTCCGATGACGCTGCAGCGGATATCGCGCGGGCGGATCAGGGCAGCTCCAGCCAAGTGAGGGCGGGGGTGTGGACGCACTTGGTGGGCTCGTACTCTTCGGCCAGTGATCAGTTGCAGCTGTTCGTCGACGGCACGCTCGTCAAGTCGGTGGACTACGCCACTGCGTGGGAGGCCCGGCGCGGACTGCAGATCGGGGGCAAGAACCTCACCGGTACCGCTCCGGTATCGCTGTTTCCCGGCACGATCGATGAAGTGCAGCTGTTCGACAAGCCGCTCGCGCAGAACGAGGTCGACAAGCTCAACGCCCAGCAGACTGTCGGTGACCCGGGGCGCCCGGCCATCGCTGTTTTTGACCTGGACGAACCCGCTGCCGCCACCGAGATCACGGGTCATGGCGGGGTGTTGCCCGCCAGGTACAACGGCACAGTGACCACCGGTGTCGAGGGCATCGCGGGCAAGGCTACCCACTTCGACGGCACCTCGGGCTACGCGAAGATCGGCCAGACCAGCGGCCCCCATGTGAACACCGAGCGGAGCTTCACCGTTTCGGCCTGGGCCAGGCTCGACAAAAAGCCGGAAGGCGCCGCAGTGATCACAGCGCAGGCAGGCAAGAACAAGCCCGGCTTCGAGCTGTACTACTCGTCCGTCTACAACCGGTGGGCGTTCAATCAGTACTCGGCGGACACCGCCGACGCGACCCCGGTCCGTGCCATGCAGCCGGACGGCACCACAGCGAACATCGACACCTGGGTGCACCTCGTCGGCGTGCACGACACCATCGCCAACACACTCACCCTGTATGTGAACGGCGCAAAGGCCGGCTCGACGAGCCTGGTGAACGCGTTCTACGCGGACCAGTCGATGTACATCGGCGCCGGCAACTACAGCGGCGCCATGGCTGCCTACTTCCCCGGCACCATCGACGACGTACGTGTCCTGGACCGGCCGGTATCCGCGGAAGAAGTCCAGCAGATGTACCGGCAGCGTTCGCTGGTGAACGGACGCTGGAACTTCGAATCGATCACCACCACGACGCCGGTTACGACCCCGGACCTGTCGACCGGCAACCGACCGATGAGCCTCTACGGGGGTGCCACACTCGGCGAGTCCCAGATCGATACCAATGGTCTGCAACTGGACGGGGTGAACGCGTATGCGGCCACCTCCGCGATGCCGGTGGACACCAGCGGCAGCTTCACCGTCACCGCCTGGGCCAAAGCTGCGGCAACACCCGATCATCCCCTCACGGTCGTGAGCGCGGAAGGCGCCACCCGCAGTGCGTTCGACATCACCTACCAACCCGACACCAGCGCGAACCCGGGGCCGGGGCGGTGGGAGATCAGCCTGCCCGACAAGGACGCCACCGATGCCGTCGTCAACCAGGCGGGCAATACCGAGTTCGACGACGTGACGAACTGGAACCACCTCACGCTCGTCTACGACGGATTTGCTCGTGAAGCCCGTCTGTATGTCAATGGCGTGCTGCAGGACTCCCAGGGTGCCTGCGGCGACGACACGGGTGACGGATCAGCCGCCGACACCGCGTGCATGGGCGCCTGGGCCGACAACGTCCTGACGTTCAAAGCGTCCAGGTCACTACAGGTCGGGCGATCCCAAAGCGATGCGACCGGCACCTACTTCGCCGGAGCCATCGACGACGTGTGGGCCTTCCAGGGCGCACTCAACGACAGCCAGGTACAAGAACTCGCCGGCGCCTGGTTCGACATTCCCACCGAGGTACCGGCCGGCCGCAGCTGACCTGTGGGTGGGCCCGGCGCCGGTGTCGGACCCACCCACGGCATCCCCCCATTGACTCCCGTGCCTCAGACAGTCGTCGGCTGTCTGTGGTGCCTGGCAGTGCTGGACTCCTGGATGAAACTGACACACGCCTTCCTGCGCGGGGCGAGACAGGCCCGCTCCACCCCGCTTGTCGTCTCCACCGTCTTGATAGCCGGCCTGTTGCAAGCCGCCGCGCTCCCGAACGCGGCAGCGGACGACGGACCACCGGCCCTTCCCAAGAGCGAGAAGCCGGTCGCCGGTACCCGCGGCGTCAAAGTCTCACCTCGCCCCGCCAACAAGGGCCCCCGTCTACCGAAGACTCCACCGAGGAAGAGCTGGCCGACCGGCGGTCAGGGAACCGTCGGCCTGCCCAGGAAAGCCTCGGGCCCGAAGAGCCTCACCGCCGTGAAGGACCTGCCGATCAAGGTCGGACGCCCGTCCGGCAGAGCCGCGGCACCCGAACAGGTCGACACGAATCTGCTCAGCCAGTCCCGCGCCCACAAGGCAGGCATCCATGGCCTGTTGTTCACTCTCGCCCCCCACGACACGGCCAAGGCCGAGGAGCGATCCGCAGCAAAGACCAAGGTCGGCGTCAACGTCGACTACCGCTCCTTCGCCCAGGCGTACGGCGGGTCCTACGCCGCCCGTCTGCGCCTGGTGCGGCTGCCGGCCTGCGCTCTGACCACCCCCGACAAGGCGGCATGCCGTACTCAGACCCCTGTCGCGGCGACCAACAAGGCCGGCAGCAACACTCTGACGGCCACCGCGGTGCCCCTGCAGACCTCCGGCGCGACCGTGCTGGCCGCCACCGCAGGTGCCGCCAGCGAGAAGGGCGACTATCAGGCAACGTCCTTGTCGCCGTCCGCGACCTGGTCCACCAACCTCAACACCGGTGACTTCACCTGGTCCTACCCCATGGGCGCGCCCAAGGTGCCCGGCGGTCTGGGGCCGGACGTGAAACTGACCTACTCGTCCGGCTCCATGGACGGCAGAACCAGCAACACCAACAACCAGGGCTCCTGGGCCGGCGACGGGTTCGATCTGTCGCCCGGCTTCATCGAGCGCCGCTACAAGCCCTGTTCGGACGACGGAGAAAAGAACGCCGACGGCAATAAGCCGGGCGATCTGTGCTGGGACTACGACAACGCCTTCATCACCTTCAACGGCAAGGGCGGTGAACTCGTCCCGGCCGGCACCGACACCTACAAGCTGAAGGACGACGACGGCACCCTCATCAAGCGTCTCCGTAACACGGACCTGGCCAATGGCGACAACGACGGCGAGTACTGGCGTCTGACGACCCCGGACGGTACGAGGTACTACTTCGGCTACAACCGTCCCTCCGGCTGGAGCGCGGACAAGGAAGAGACCAACTCGGCCTGGACCGTGCCCGTCTTCGGCAACAACAAGGGCGAGCCCTGCAACGCCGCCACCTTCGCGGACTCCTGGTGCCAGCAGGCCTGGCGCTGGAACCTGGACGCTGTTGTCGACACGCACGGCAACAGGATGATGTACCGCTACGACAAGGAGTCCAACTCCTATGGTCGTAACCTCAAAGCATCCGACGACACCCCTTATACGCGCGGCGGCTACCTCAGGCGCATCGACTACGGGCTGCGGGACAACTTCTACAACAAGCCGCTGGCGCAAGTCGTGTTCGACAGTGCTGAACGCTGCCTGCCACAGGACGGTGTCACCTGTGCCGCCGACACGATCGACGACAAGGCCTCGTACTGGTACGACACGCCGTGGGACCTGAACTGCAAGGCCGGCACCGACTGTGACAACGGCCGCTTCTCTCCCTCGTTCTGGACACGTAAGCGGCTGACCGACGTCACCACCCAGGTCCTCAAGACCGACGGAACCTACGGCAAGGTCGACTCCTGGAAGCTGAACCACCGCTGGGGCATGGCCGATGTGGACTACCAGCTGGAGCTGGACAGCATCCAGCACACCGGCCAGTCGATCACCCCGGCCATCACGCTGCCGAAGGTCTCGTTCACCTACACCCAGTTGGAGAACCGGCTCGACAAGACCGGGGACGGCTACGCCCCGTTCATCAAGGACCGCCTCAAGACGGTCAGCGACGAGTCCGGCGGGCAGATCGACGTCGACTACTCCGCACCGGCCTGTGACTGGAACAACCTGCCCACCCCCGAGACGAACAGCACCCGGTGCTTCCCGCAGTACCTGGGCGGGGACAGCGACACCGACCCCGAGCTGCAGTGGTTCAACAAGTACGTCACCGAGTCCATCACCGTCCAGGACCGTGCCAAGGGCACGGACGGCACCGGAAACTCGCCGGACCAGGTCACCCGCTATCAGTACCTCGGCGATGCCGCCTGGCACTTCGATGACGACGACGGTCTGACCAGGACCAAGGAGAAGACCTGGTCGCAGTGGCGGGGCTATGGCCGGGTCCGCGTCCAGACCGGCGGCCAGGGCGGCGCCGCGTCCATGCTCACGCAGAAGGACACCTACTTCCTGCGCGGCATGGACGGCGACCGGAAGGACAGGAGCGGGGGCACCAAGGCCGTCTCCGTCGCCCTCGACACCGGCGAGGGCGACCCGATCACCGACCACGCATCGGCCGCCGGATTCGCCTACAAGACCGTCACCTACGACAAGCCCGGCGGCAAGGTCCTCGAGAAGACGGTCGACCAGCCCTGGCACGCCGAAACCGCGAAGAAGGTCCGCGACTGGGGCACCGTCACCGCGAACTTCACCGGTACCTCCGGCGCCAAGCAATGGGTCTCCCTCGACAACGGCGCCGGCACCGACTGGCGGGTCACGTCCACATACACCCGGTATGACTCCACTGCCGGGCGGATCTACGAAGTCGACGACTACGGCGACAACTCCACCTCGGCCGACAACCGCTGTGCGCGTACCACATATGCGACCAACACGGCGGACAACATCCTCGACAAGCCTTCGCGCGTCGAGACCGTCGCTGTGTCCTGCAACGTGACTCCGGACCGCGCCAAAGACGTCATCTCCGACACCCGCACCGCCTACGACGGCCAGGCATACGGCGCCGCACCGACCAAGGGCGACTCGACGACCGCCGCGACTCTGAAGGGCTACGACGGCACCAAGGCCACCTACCTGGAGACCGGCACCACCTTCGACGCCTACGGCCGACCACTGACCGCCACGGACCTGACAGCCGACGTCACCGTGGACGGCGACAACGCACCTGTGCGCACCACGCGCACCGACGGCCGGACCACCACCACCGCCTACACTCCGGCCACCGGTTGGCCGGCCCAGGTGAAGACCACCACTCCACCGGCCACGACGTCGGCGTCCACCGCCCAGACCACCACGACCGACCTCGACCCGCTGCGTGGTCAGGTGGTCAAGGAGACCGACACCAACAACAACGCCACTCAGATCCAGTACGACGCGCTCGGCCGCACACGCAAGGTCTGGCTCGCCGACCGCGCGACGGCCCAGACACCGACCTACGAGTACACCTACACGATCACGGGGGACACTCCGACGGTCGTTGCCACCAAGACCCTCGACAACAACGGCGGCCAGACCACCTCGTACATGCTGTACGACGGACTCCTTCGCGCCCGTCAGCTCCAGTCGCCCGGCCCTGACGGTGGCACGCTGCTGGCCGACACGTTCTACGACGAGCGTGGGCTGACCTCGAAAGTCTTCGCCCCGTACTACACGACAGGCACGCCCGACGGAAAGCTGTTCACACCCAACGACGCTCTCAGCGTCGAGACGCAGACCCGTACCACGTACGACGGCCTGAACCGTCCGACCGCGGTCACGCAGCTCGCCGGCGGCGGAGACGGCGGCAAGGTCCTGAACACCACCACGACCACGTACGACGGCGACCGCTCCACGGTCATCCCTCCGCAGGGCGGCACTGCCACCACCATCATCAACGACGCCCGCGGCAACACCACCGAGCTGCGCCAGCTTCAAGAGCGCAAGGCGGACGCCGCATACGACACGACCAAGTACACCTACTACCCCAACGGCAAACTCCACAAGATCACCGACAACGCGGGCAGCGTCTGGTCGTACACCTACGACCAGCTCGGTCGCCAGACTCAGACTGCCGACCCCGACAAGGGCGTCACCATCAGCACCTACGACGACCGAGGCCAGCTCACCACGGTCGACGACGCCCGCACGGACGTACCCACGCTCTACTACGCCTACGACGGCCTGGGCCGCGAGACCGAACTCCATGAAGGCTCGGCCACCGGAACCCTGCGAGCCAAGTGGGTCTACGACACCGTCTCCGGAGCCAAGGGCCAACTCGCCGAATCCACCCGCTACGTCAGCGGCAACGCCTACACGAGCAAGGTCACCGCCTACGACAAGCTGTACCGCGCCACCAAGACCGCTGTCGTCATTCCCGCTTCCGAGAACCAGCTCCAGGGCACCTATCAGACCGGCACCAGCTACCGGCCCTCCGGCCTGGTCGCCAGCGTCAGTTACTCCGCTGCCGGCGCACTGCCCGGAGGCTCGGTCACCTACGGGTACGACGACCGGACCCTGTGGCCCACGAGCGTGTACGGCCAGGGCATGACCAGCAGCGTCAACTACTCGTACACCGGCAAGCCCCTTCAGTACACGATGGGCCTGACCGGCAGTACCAAGACCACCACGGTCACCAACACCTACGAGCAGGGCACCCAGCGCCTGTCCCACACGCGTGTGGACCGTGCAGACCAGCCCGGTGTCGACCGGAGCCTCACCTACGGATACGACGACAACGGAACCATCCGTTCCATGTCGGACGTCAACTCCACCGGCACCGACACCCAGTGCTTCACCTACGACTACCTTCAGCGCCTCACCGACGCCTGGACCCAGAACACCACCACCTGCGCCACCGCCCCGAGCGCGGCCCAGATCGGTGGGACCACGCCGTACTGGCAGTCCTACAGCTACGACAAGTCCGGCAACCGCAAGTCCGAAACACAGCACGCTCCGTCCGGTGACGTGGCGAAGGACGTCCACCGCACCTACACCTACCCCGGTCCCGGCCGGCCCCACGACCACGCCCTCACGTCCGTCACCACGACCGGACCGTCTGGCGCCAAGACCGACACCTACGACTTCGACGCGGCAGGCAACACCATCGCTCGTCCCGGACAGCGGCTTCTCTGGGACGCGGAAGGCCACCTCGCCAAGGTCACCGAAGGCGACAAGACCACCGATTACGTCTACGACGCCGACGGCAACCGCCTCATCGGCCGCACGCCCTCCGAAACCACCCTCTACCTCGGCCACACCGAAGTCACCCTCGCCAGGGGAAGCACCACCCCGAAGGCCACCCGCTACATCGACCTCGGTGACGGCCAGACCGCCGTGCGCAACGACGACGGCACTTTCGACTTCACCATCGGCGACCACCAAGGCACCGGCCAACTCGCTGTAAAAGCAGCTGACTTGTCCCTCACTCGCCGCCAGAACCTCCCCTTCGGGGCGCCTCGCGGCGATGACCCGAAGAACTGGCCCGGCACCAAGGGCTACGTCGGAGGCACCGACGACACCAAGTCCACCGGTCTCACCCACCTCGGAGCCCGCGAATACGACCCCACCACGGGCCGCTTCCTCTCCGTCGACCCTCTCTTCGAACTCACCAAACCCCAGACCTTCGACGGCTACAGCTACGCCCTGCAAAACCCTGTCACCAATGCCGACCCGAGCGGTGAGGGTAACGCCGACTGCATGTCGGGCGTCGTCAATAACTGCAGCAACGGCGTCCCGACCAAGAAGTCCAGGTTCTCCAAGGCGGAACAGACCCGTCCGCCGGTCACGACTCCAGTGACGTGGATCGACGAAGGGATGGGCTCCAGGAGGGATGTCGACGACGACGGAGCGATCACGCTCCTGCCCGGCGTCAATGTGCCGGCCGACTGGGGGCAGATCGATAAATTCATCTCAGTCTTCTACGACCGGCTGTTCTACCTGAGCAGCGGCTACGGCTATGACGCGTACGTCACTCAGCCCGACCAATCCAGCCTCCAGGCCGACATCAAGGAATCCCTGCTCACTGCCTGCCAAGAGACAAACTGTCCTGCCAAGAGGGCCCTCTTCTTCAAGTGGGCGGCAAGTGCTGCTGTGTCGGCAATCGTCGAGGGCGGCTCCTTCGCGGCGGGCAGGAAAACCCTTCGACACGGCCTCGACGAAGAGGGCGGCAGCAAGAACTCGAAGCCGAGTGGCTGTAACTGCTTCCTGGCCGGCACCGATGTCCTCATGGCCGACGGATCGACCAAGAACATCGAAGAAATCAAGGTCGGCGACAAGGTCCGCAGCACCGATCCCGGAACCGGCGAGACGCGAACCCGCAAGGTCACCCGCCTCATCCACATCGACAGCGACAAACACTTCAACAAGCTGTCCATCGTCACCCCTCACGGCATCGAGCACCTGACTGCGACCCACGAGCACCCCTTCTGGTCGCCCTCGGAAAACGACTGGGTGACCGCCGGCGACCTCACGCCAGGCATGACCCTGCTGACGGACCACGGCACCACCGTCATCGTCACGGCCAACCACGCCTTCACCAGGCATGTTCGTACGTACAACCTCACCATCGACGAACTCCATACGTACTATGTACTCGCTGGTCAGACGCCGGTTCTCGTTCACAACAGCGGAGCGGGCCCTGATCCAACCTCTTTCTCGAACTTGATACCGTCAGACACACCGGAATGGTTCAAGCCGATTGCTCCTGGCACCGTGCTTTCTCGCTCTGGAAACTATGCATATGTAGTGACCGGAGACGGTGAGCTCGTTATCGGGAAGCGAACAGCTGGCCATGTGAGCCTCGCGCAGGGGCGGGATGTGCTGGCTGCTGGCGAGTTCAAAACCAAGGGTGGCCAAGTCGTGTTCCTCGACAATAAATCTGGCCATTATCGGCCTTACGGAGCTAACGCCCAAAAGGCGGCAGTGGATGCCTTTGAAAGGAATGGGCTCGGCGCTGGTGGAAAATACATCGAAGCATGGCGGCCAAGCTGCTGATCCGGTCGCGGAGCTCAGGCAGGCCCTCCAAGGGGTTCTCGCTACGGCGGAGGAGACCTGTGGCGCCGAAGCGCTTGAGCCGGGCTTGGAGCGTACGCTCGCGATTCTGCAGAGGAACCCTGATTTCCGGGGGCAATTCGAGAGTCAACTGATTGCGCTGATCGACTCGCCAGAGGAAGGCGTTGTCGAGGTAGTTTCTTTCCTAATGCACGTGCTGCGTTGGGAAGCTGTCCGAGAGGCGGTTGAAGAAAGGGTCAGCTACCCCTGGGGGAATGTCAGCAGCATTCGGCTTTACGAGGCGATGCTGGATTCCTTCTCTGACTTCTGGCGCGATCGTGATCTCTATGCGAGATTCGCCGAGTCGTGAGTCCGTAGATCTGTAGCACGCTTCCAGGATGGTTGCGAGTGCAAAACAGAGGCCCCGTCAGGTGAGTCCTGGCGGGGCTTCTGGGGTGGTTGACGGCAGTAGTTGACGGCAACGTCAGCGGACGGCGGCTCCCACGAGGGGTGGTTCCTCGCTGTTGTCGGGACCGCGGGTGATCTCCGCAGGGTTGCGGAGGGCGTGGCCGAGGAGGTCTATGGCGTCGCGTTGGAGGCGGAGTCGGACGTGGGCGTAGACGGTGGCGGTGACGCCGATGTGGGCGTGACCCAACAGCTCCTGATAACGACGAGTTCCACTCCTTGCTCCAGGAGGAGGGTGGCCGCCGAGTGGCGGAGGTCGTGGAACCGGACGCGGCGGAGTCTGGCCTGGCGGAGCAGGATGTTGAAGTGCCGGGTGAGGGTGGACCCTTCGATCGGGGCGCCGTCGAGGCGGGTGAAGACGTAGCCGCTGTCCTTCCAGCCCGTCCCCGCCGCCTCGCGTTCCTTGCGCTGTCGGTCGCGGTGCTGTTCGAGGGAGCGCTGGCACGGCGTCGGCAGGGCGATGCGCCGTTCGGAGCTCTTGGTCTTGGTCGGGAGGGCGGTCAGGCTACCGGAGTTGGTGCGCTGGAGGGTGCGTCGGATGCTGGCGGTTCCGCCGGCCAGGTCGAGGTCTTCCCAGCGCAGGCTGAGGAGTTCGCCCTTGCGGAGGCCAGTGTGCAGAGCGAGTTCGAACAGCGGCTGCAACCGGTGACCGTTGGCGGCGGCCAGGAACTCGCGGGCTTCGTCGGCAGTGAGGGGTTCGAAGCGGCGGGGCGGGGTGTGCCGGTGCGGACGTTGCGGGCGACGTTGCGCGGGATCTCCTCCTCACGCACGGCGTGCTCCAGGGCGGACTTGAGGACTGAGTGCACGTAGGCCAGGGTCAGGGGCGAGAGCTGCTTGGAACAGCACTTTCCGGCGGCACAGCAGAGGGGCTCATCGCGAGCGGTGTCGAGGCTGTGGGTGCAGCACTGGCAGGTGGTGCGGAGCTGGTTGAGCCAGGTACGGACGTCCTTGGCGGTGAGCTTGGCAAGCTTCCTTTTGCCCAGTCCGGGGATGAGGTAAAGCCGGGTGACGGCGGTATAGCGGGTGTGCGTGTTCTCACGGAGCTGATGGACGGCGACAGCGTCGAGCCAGTACGTCAGGTACGCGGCCAGGCTTCCCTGCGCGGACGGGATGGGGAGGCCGCGGTTGCTGGCGGCGATCTTCTCGGTGAGCTTGGCCACGGCTTCCTTGCGGGTGGTGCCGTAGACGCGGACGCGGCGGTGGGTGTTGCCGGGGGCGAGGACGTATCCGGCGGCCTCCCAGCGGCTGTCCTTGCGCTCGTAGACGGTCCCTTCGCCGTTGGCGCGGACGCGGCGGGAGGGGGGTGTCGCGGGGTGTGGTCATCAGGCGACGTCCTGTTCGAGGCGGGTGCGGATGAAGTCGGTGAGGGCGCGGGTGGGGATGCGGCGGGCGCGGCCGAGGGTGATCGAGGCGAGTTGGCCGGTGCGGAGCAGGTCGTAGACGGCGGAGCGGTCGAGCTGGAGTCGGACCATCACCTGGGGCACCGTGAGCAGATCCAGGACAGGGGTCGCCTCCGTGCGGAGGACGGTTGGCGGGGGCGAGATCATCAGCAGCCCCCTTCGGCCGCGAACTGCCGTTCCAGTTCCCTGCGGTGCCATACGCCTGCCGCGAGGAGCGCGGCGCCGGAGCTGTAGCCCGAGCCGAGGTAGTCCCAGCGGCCGACGACGAGCGTGGTCGTCGGGTCGAGATGGGGCAGGGCGGCATGGGCGCGGGCCTGTTCG
The DNA here is from genome assembly GCF_000373625.1 of Streptomyces sp. LaPpAH-108. GTDB lineage: Bacteria > Actinomycetota > Actinomycetes > Streptomycetales > Streptomycetaceae > Streptomyces. Next base: position 389,955 of record NZ_KB891998.1, on the reverse strand, counting down.
TACCGCCAGGTGCGGCGGGCGTCGCGCAGCGCGCCCAAGGTGGTGGAGTAGCTGCGGGACTTGGTGGAGAAGTGGCCCCGGAAGCCGAGCATGTGCGCCCACTTCCGGAGCTTGAGGCCGGTGAATTCTGGCAGACTGCCCAGGTCCCAGCAGGTGCGGATCATCTGCCGGACGTGGCCGGGCGACGGCGAGCCGGGGCAGGGGACGGGCCTGTCCGGTGCCGTCGCAGGCGGTGCAGGGGAGCGGGGTTCCGTGGGGCAGGAGGGTGGCGCCGTGTCCCTGGCAGGGGCGGCAGAACAGGGCGCGGTCGAGGGTGCCGGAGGCGTCGGCGGATTTGGTGGCGTACTTCGCCACGTAGGCGGCTACAGCCTGGTCGGTGAACTCGGCGTCAGTGCCGAAGGCTGTGATCGCGCGTACGTCGAACTGTTCGCCCCAGGCGAGTTCGCGTTCCCCGACCGCATCCGACTCGACCGTGACGCGGACCCGTGCAGCGGCGGCGCGTACGGCGTCGGCGAGCACAGCGTTGGTGGCGTACGGCGGCGGGGACTGGCTGGTGCCGTCCGGGCCATCGAGTCGGATGACGGCGTGGAAGTGGACCAGACCGCGCTGCTGGTACTCGGCGACCTTGGCGAAGGAGACCCGCAGGACTGCGCGGGCGGCTTTCTGGGTCATGCCGAGTCGGGCGGCGATCTCGCGGCGCAGGTACGTGGTGAAGCGGGCCCACAGGGCGGAGGCGTGGGCATTAAACAGGACTGCGCCCGCGTAGTCGTACGTCGCCGGATTCAGCGGCGCCTGGGGTGACGATCAGTCAGTGCCTACCGGTCACTGTGTCCACGATCAGTGACCCAGGCCGGGGGTGCCCAGTGAGCCAGCCCAGGAGCGATGCCGACCGCATGCGTCGCAGAGAGTTGTACGACGCCGCGTCGGGTGGGGGAGGTCCCCGCTTACTGCCGTGGACCAGCCCGGAGGGGAAGCCCTGCTACCTGAGCACCGATGGCCGGGGCTACCTCTCCGCCCTCGCCGACAGCATCGAGACGGTACAGCTCAGCATGGGCCAGGAGGTGTTGGAGTACGCCCGCGCCGCCATGGCGCCCGGTGCGAAAACCCTGTCGGCGACCGAATACCGCTGGCTGGCCTGCCGGTTGACAGAAGCCCTGGCGGACGTGCTCAGGGTCGCGGACTCGCGCGGACAGCGCATCCCTGATCAAGAAGAGGCGACCGAGGATGCCTGACTCTCCGAACGCCAGTGCACCAGTACGCAATGCCTCTCGGGGGCGCTACCGCTTCCGCGAGTGCCACGTGACCACCGTCCCCGACCCTCTGGCGCTGCCGACCGTCGAGGCGGTCTGCGTCACCGGCGAAGAGCGCAACTGCGGTGCCACGTCAGGCACGCTGTACACCCCGGACGAGCTGACCCGCTGGATCGCCTAGCACTGCGCCCAGAGCGGCCACGAACTGTACGAACAGACCGTCCGCGCCCTCGTCCGTGCGCAGCCCGGCGCGTGGCAGTAGATTTCCGATGCACCGACACCAGGCAGCGGCAGCGCAATCGTGTGCCCCCGAGGCGTTGACGGCAGTAGCGACGGCAACACCCACGGATTTCCCCGTACAAGCACGGACATCAGTGGAACCTGACCTGCAAAGAAGCAGGTAGAGCGGGGTCGCATAGCGCACGTACTATGTGCTGGCGGGCGAGACTCCGGTTCTCGTTCACAACAGCAACTGCGGCTCATCCCTGAAGGATTTGCAGAAGGACTACCCCCGGCGCACTGTGGGGATTCTTGATGTCGGGGGTGATCAACTGCCGATGATCAGTGGTCCAGGCGGTCAGTCTGGACTTCTCAAGAACCTCCCAGGTCGCACGAAGGCCAACGGGGAGCACGTGGAGACTCACGCAGCAGCGTTCTTGCGTATGAACCCGGGTGTCAGAAAGGCCGTGCTCTACATCGACTACCCGACGGGGGCCTGCGGAACATGCAGAAGTACATTGCCTGACATGCTGCCCGAAGGTGCTCAGCTGTGGGTGATCTCACCGCGTAGGACTGAAAAATTCACGGGACTTCCTGACTGAGTTAGGAAAGGAATCGGCGGCCGATTCGTGTTTCACTGCCTACCAGGGCAGTGGCTCATCGGTTGTGTATTCCTGAGCATCGGAGTATGAGCGCCACTTGACTCCTGGCATATTCTCCGCCCAAGAGAGATCACCTGGCGCTCTTGCTGCCAGGGTGATGTCATGACCTTCGTCGGCATCGTCGCTCGGGTGGACGAGAGCCAGCCAGCTCTCGCCGAGAAGGATGCGCGAATCGTTGGCCGGCCAGTTCCACGCAGGGAAGGGGAGCTCATGGCTTCCTTCCCGAGACCAGAGCCAATCTGCCGGGACTCCTTGCGCGACTTTCGTCGCAGGAGCCCCCAGGATTGCCTCCAGGATTGTGGCGTGAATCAAGAAATCTGAGAGCTGCTCGCCCGTCTGTCGCCACGGGGTCGGTTCATCGGACGGCTCTCGCTCATACACGGAGCGATCTTCACTTTTCGGGTCGAATGCCCAAACCCGAATTCCTTGGTTCTCAACCCAGAACGGAATCATTCCGTCTTCTGCTACGAGTTCCGTGAGGGGGATGGCGTAGTTGTGTGAAGTGATCTCCCCGCCCCACTGGGCAGAGATTTCATGCCACTCGACAAGCTCCCTGGGTGCATCAGGCGATTCCCCCAGTCTCACATTGGGTGATTTCGGGGCGCCGTACCACCTCCGCAGAAATCGCAGCAGGTCCGGTCTGTCCGTGAGGGCGAGAGAGTTCATGTGAGACATTATGCGCTACGTGCCGGGCGTCGACGGGGACTGATCGGCAAATCGCTAAAGCAAAACGGGAGCCCCATTGGTGGGGCTCCCGTGGGTCGTGACGGCAGTAGTCGACGGCAACGTCAGAGAACGAGGGCTCCGTACAGTGGCGGGTCGTTGCCGTCGTCGCGGGTCGGATCGTGGCCAGCAGGACCGTCGAGCGCGGTGCTGAGGGTGTTGGCGGCGTCCCGCTGGAGGCGGAGTCGGACGTGGGCGTAGACGGTGGCGGTGACGCCGATGTGGGCGTGGCCGAGGAGTTCCTTGATCATGGCGAGTTCGACTCCCTGTTCCAGGAGTAGGTCGCGATTGAGTGCCTGAGGTCGTGGAAGCGGATGCGGCGGAGGTCGGCATCGCGGAGGAGCGTGGTGAGGTCGGCTGCGCTGGTGCGTTGAGAGGTGTGGTCTTGGCGCTCTGGGGTGGGGTGCCGCCGCGACTGCCTCCGCTCTTCGGCGGTTGGTCGGTGTTCGTGCGGTTCGGGGGCTGCGGGGATCGGCCGGGGGTGGGTCGTGCCGAACGAGGGGGTTCGGTCTCTCGTGGTGGAACGGGGCTTTGGTGCCGATGGGTTGGATGCTGACCGGTATCGCGGGGCCCTGCTGGTGAGCTGGGGGTTCGGCTGTGCGGGGTCGGACGGGGCTGCCGGAGCCTGATCCTCATTGGGGGCTACGTCGGCCGCTCCACCGTGATGCGTTCCTGCACCCTTGCGGGGGCGCCCTCGCAAGGGCCGCCTGCGGCATGTACGAGTCGCTGGGCCTCGCCGAACGCGCCACCCCTCAGCTCGCCTTCGATCCCGTGGGCGGGTCAAGTTCGGGCCCCGTGTGGTGATTTCGGGGGACGCTTGGGGTCTGAGTGTGGGGAGTTACGCGTGTTGTGGGTGATTTGGGAGTGGCTGGAGTTTTATGGTCGGGTCCAGGTGGGGTGGTGATGGTTCCTCAGTGTGCGTGGGTGTCTGGTGCGTGATGGAACTTTTTACCGACGCGTAACTTCACAGTTGCACTACTCGTCCGTAACTTGACGAGTGAACCAGCATCCCGTGATCCGGATCACAGGGTTAAGCCGTGCACCCCCCTTGAGCCGCAAGGAGATCACACGATGCTGCCCTGGAAGCGAGCGTTCAGACCGCTCGCCGCGCTGCTCCTGGCCGCCGCGCTCGCCACCGTCCCCGCCGCCACCGCCCACGCCGCGACCGCGCCCAGCTCCGGCTGGAACGACTACTCCTGCAAGCCCTCCGCCGCCCACCCGCGCCCCGTCGTCCTCGTCCACGGCACCCTCGGCAACTCCGTCGACAACTGGCTCGGCCTCGCGCCGTACCTGAAGACCCGCGGGTACTGCGTCTACTCCCTCGACTACGGCCAGCTCCCCGGCGTCCCCCTCTTCTACGGCCTCGGCCCCATCGACAAGTCGGCCGAGCAGCTGTCCGCCTTCGTCGACAAGGTGCTCGCCGCCACCGGCGCGGGCAAGGCCGACCTCGTCGGGCACTCCCAGGGCGGCATGATGCCGCGCTACTACCTGAAGTTCCTCGGCGGAGCCCCCAAGGTGAACGCCCTCGTCGGCATCGCCCCCAGCAACCACGGGACCAACCTCGGCGGTCTGACCAACCTGCTGCCGTACTTCCCCGGCGCCGAGAACCTGATCAAGGCCACCACCCCGGGCCTCGCCGACCAGATCAGCGGCTCGGCCTTCCTGACCAAGCTCAACGCGGGCGGCGACACCGTCCCCGGCGTGCACTACACGGTCATCGCCACCCAGTACGACGAGGTCGTCACGCCCTGGCGCAGCCAGTACCTGACCGGCTCCGACGTCCGCAACGTCCTGCTCCAGGACCTCTGCCCGCTCGACCTGTCCGAACACGTCGCGATCGGCCTGATCGACCGCATCGCCTTCCACGAGGTCGCCAACGCCCTCGACCCGGCGCACGCCACCGCCACCACCTGCGCGTCGGTCTTCAGCTGACCGCCGCCGGGTCCTGTCCGACCTGAGCCGCCGGACAGGACCCGGCACGTACCGCGCGCGCCGCCGCTCAGCGCCCGCCCCGCTCCCGGCCCGTCGAGCGCTGCCGCACCGAGAGGAACAGCGCCGCCGAACCGAGGGCCAGCACCCCGGCCCCGACGACCGCCCCGTACGAGGTGTGCGGGGCGGCTCCCGTGTCGGCGAGATACGGCGATGTCACCGTGGTGACAGGGGAGTTGGTGGTGGGGGATGGGGTCGTGGCTCGGTCGGGGGCCTTGCGCTCGTGCCGCTCGCGTCGCCCGGCCGTCGGGGTGACCGCTTCCGCCGCGACCCGTATCTCCTTGGACGCGACGGGAGTTGGCGCCGGGAGAGTGGGAACCGGGGCCGCCTGGTGGGGCGTCGGCGCCGGGGACGGCGGGGGAGTCGTACCGCCGAAGTCCACGTCCGCGCAGGAGCGGAACACCTGCGAGCCGTCCGCGCGGTGCCACACCGCGTACAGCACCTGGCGGCCGGTGCGTTCGGGGAGCGTGCCCGTGACCGTGTAGACGCCGTCCGAGGGTGTCGCGTCCGCAGTCCACGCGACCGGGTGCGCCAGATCCAGCGCGGACCAGGTCAGGGGCCGGGCCGGGTCGTAGCCGGACGTCGTCACGTACACCTTGAGGCGCCCCTGGTGGTGCGTGGTCACCCGGTACGTGAAGGTGTACGGCCCGCTGTGCACCCGGGGTGTCGGCCAGTCGGTGCCGACCAGGTCGAGTCCCCCAAACTCCCCGTTCCGCGTGCCGCACAGGTCGGCGCCCCAGGAACCGGAACCGGACGTCGAGCCGCGCCCCGAGTCGTGACCCGAGCCGTGTGCCGACGCGGGGGCGGCGGCGAGGGTGAGCGGGGTGAGTCCGAGCACGGCCACGGCCGCGGCCACGCGCAGCCGGGACATCCCCGGCCCGGGGTGAGCCGAGGGCGTGGGGAAGGGCATCGGGACTCCTCGCGGCATCGCGTCGTCCGGCTGCCGGACGGCCCGGCTTCCGTGGGGGGTGTGATCCGAAACTAGCCGTGTACGCGGGCGAGTTGGCCGCGTGTGGGCGGTCGGGGCCGATCTTTATGGTCGCCTTAAGGACGTGCTCAGGCTGGGCTCAGGTAGCGGGGCCCCGGGCCGGTCCGGGGGCGTTGTCAGTGGGGGGTGCCATGCTGCGGGCATGAGTGACGTGGGTGGGCCGGTGGACTGGGACGTGAGGGCTGCCTCCTTCGACGAGGAGCCCGATCACGGGCTGCGCGCGCCCGAGGTGCGGGCCGCCTGGGACGCGCGGTTGCGGGAGTGGCTGCCCATACGCCCCGCCGACGTGCTCGACCTCGGCTGCGGCACCGGGAGTCTCGCGCTGCTCGCAGCCGAGCAGGGGCACCGGGTGACGGCGGTCGACTCCTCTCCCGCCATGGTCGAGCTGGCCCGCGCCAAGCTCGCCGGACGCGACGCGGCCGTGCTGCGAGGGGATGCCGCCGAGCCGCCGGTAGGGGAGGGGAGTACGGACGTGGTGCTCGTCCGGCATGTGCTGTGGGCGCTGCCCGAGCCGGAGAAGGTGCTGCGCCGCTGGCGTGAACTGCTGCGGCCCGGTGGGCGGTTCGTGCTGGTCGAGGGGGTGTGGGGGACGGTCTCCCCGACCGGGATACCCGCCGACCGGCTCGCCGCGTCGCTGGAGCCGGTCGTACGGGACGTGCGGGTGGAGCCGCTGTCCGGCGATCCGCTGCTGTGGGGGAAGGCCGTGGACGACGAGCGGTACGCGGTGGTGGGGAGGGTGTGAGCCGCCCTGGCCGGAGATGACCCGCCCAGCCCCGGCCTCGCCCACGGCTCAGGACCTCGGCTCAGGCCAGGAGGGCGCCGAAGCCGTCCGTCCGGGCCAGCGCCTCCAGCGCGGCCAAGGCCGACACGGCCGCAGCCGCCGCCTCCGGGTCCGACTCCGCCAGGCCGCTCGCGGCGAACTCGCCCTCGTCCAGGCGCCGTACGTCCGTGCCGTCGGCCGACCGCCAGAGGTCCAGATCCAGGTCCTCGACGGTCAGTTCGGCGCCGGAGCGGACCGCCGGGCGGGTGATGTCGCAGTACCAGCCCTTCAGCGTGCCGTCCCCGGCGCGGACCTCCTTCACCGCGTACCACCGGTCGCGCCAGTAGTACTCGGTGAACACGTCCCCCGGCTCGAAGCGCACGAAGCCGAAGTCGCGGACGCCCTCGCCCGCCCAGGGGGCGCGGACGGTCAGCCGGGTGCCGTCGTCGGAGAGGAGCACCGCCGGGTAACGGACCTTCGTACGGGCCGCCTTGGTCAGGACGACCTCCAACACGCCCGCGCTGTCAGACGAGTTCGCGGACATACTGCACCTCCGTCGCGCACTTGTGGTAGCCGAGCCACTTGTTGATGGCGAGCATCGGCCCGTTGGTCGCGTCGTTGCCGGTGAACGCCTCGGTGACACCGGCCGCGCGGGCCCGGTGCAGGGAGTGCGTCTTGGCCAGCTTGGCGAGCCCGCGGCCCCGGTGGGAGCGCGCGGTGCCGGTCATGGCGGTGAGGTAGCGGCCGGCGCCGTCGGTGCGGGCCGCGGTGAACGCGACCGGGCGTCCGTCGGCCACGCAGACCATGGTCAACTCGCGGTCCAGCAGCGGATGTTCCCACGTCTCCTCCCGCCACGCCGCGTAGTCCGAGAGAGACACCGTCACCGCGCTCGGCTCGTCCGACGAGGTCTCCGCGTCCAGCTCGAACAGCGGCCGGGGATCGGCCGCGAAGTCGGCGGCCGTGCGCAGCTCCACGCCGGGCGGGGTCGCGGGCGGCGCGGGGAGGTCGTCGGCGGTCAGGTCGCGGCGCAGGAAGTGGGCGGTGTGGCCCTCGGCGTAGCCGCGCCGCTCGGCGAAGGCGCGGTTGCCGGGGGTGTCGAGAACCCAGGAATAGGCCCTGGTCGCGCCGACGGACGCAAGATGCGCCTCCCCGGTCTCCAGGAGCAGCGTGCCCGCGCCGCGCCCGGTCCGGCCGGGATGGACGTACACGTTCACATATCCCTGGCCCGGCTCGGTGCCCTCGTGCGCGACGCTCACCTGGGCCGTGCCGATCACCTCGCCGTCCTCCTCGGCGACGAGCGCGCGGTAGTGGGCGGCCGGGTGGATGCGGGCGACCACGTGGCGGACGGATTCCGGGGTGAACAGGACGTACGGCAGGGCGAGCCGTCGGACGTGGACGAAGCCCTCCGGGTCGGCGGGGACGTCCGGACGCAGATCACGTACGAGAACGGTCATGGGCAGGCACGCTACGAGCACGCGGGGCGACGGCGCCTCCCAATTTTCGGCGTGCGGGCGGGACGCGTTCCGCACCCGCCGCACCCCGCCGCGCGTGCGGGACAATCGGGGGGTGAGCCTGAAGATCCACATCGATGACGGCGCGCCGCCCTACGAGCAGGTGCGCGCGCAGATTTCCGAGCAGGCACGGGCGGGGGTGCTCCCGGTGGGGTACCGGCTGCCGACCGTGCGGGGCCTGGCCGAGTCCCTGGGGCTCGCGGTGAACACCGTCGCCAAGGCCTACCGCGCGCTGGAGGCCGACGGGGTGATCGAGACCCGCGGGCGCAACGGCACGTACGTCGCCGCCGCGGGTTCCGCCGCGAGCAAGGAGGCCGCGTCGGCCGCCCAGGCGTACGCGGAGCGCGCGCACCGGCTCGGTCTCCCGGAGGACGAGGCCCTGGCCGCCGTACGGGACGCCCTGCGCGCGGCCTACGGCGAGCGGGGCTGAGACCACGGCGGGGGCGGCGTCCGCTAGCGCCGTGCCGTCGGCTCCGGCGTCCGGGTCACCGGCAGGCCCGCCGTGCGGGCCAGGGCGCCGAACTCCGCGGCGTCCTTCACCGCCGCGCCCCTCGGGTCGTTGTTGAAGTACGCGTACACGTCGTCCGTGTCGTCCCACGTCGAGGCGATGCGCTGCACCCAGCTCTCCAGCGCGGTGTGCCCGTAGCGCGGCCAGGGACGGGCGCGGCCCCGGTGGAAGCGGACGTACCCCCAGTCGGTGGTGCGCCACAGCGGGGTGACCGGGCGGGACAGCACGTCCGCCCAGCACAGCGCCGCGCCCCGGGCCTCCAGGACGCCCTTCGTCTCGGGCGTCCACCAGGACTCGTGGCGCGGCTCGACCGCGACCCGCGTGCCCTTGGGGAAACAGGCCAGACACGCGTCCAGCAGCGGCGGGTCGGCGCGCAGGGTCGGCGGCAGCTGGAGCAGGACGGGGCCCAGCCGGTCGCCCAGGCCCTCGGCGTGGCTCATCAGCCGGTGCACCGGTTCCTCGGGGTCGCGCAGCCGCTTGATGTGGGTCAGATAGCGGCTGGCCTTGACCGCGACCACGAAGCCCTCCGGCACCCGCTCCCGCCAGGACGCGAAGTTCTCGCGGGAGGGCAGCCGGTAGAAGGCGTTGTTCAGCTCCACCGTCGCGAACAGCTTGGTGTACTCCTCCAGCCACAGCCGCGCCGGGCAGCCCGTCGGGTACACCACGCCCCGCCAGCTCTTGTACTGCCACCCCGACGTGCCGACGAACAGGGTCATATGTCCATGAAAGCACCGAAACGCGGAGCGTACCGGCGGGGCCCCGGCATGGGCCGTCACCGAGGGCGCCGCTACAGATACAGCCCCGCGTCCGCCCCCTCCCGCGCCCCCGGCACCGACGTCGGCCCCGTGCCCCGGCGCAGCGCGTACAGCTCGGCCAGGGTCGCGCCCTCCCGGCCGACCGCGCTGTCGTGCTCCGGGCCCTCGGCGCCCAGCCAGTCCATCGCCTCCGGGCGGGTCAGCGGGCCGACCTCGATGCGGGCCAGACAGCGCCCTGGCCGGACCACGGCGGGGTGCAGCCGCTCCAGGTCCTCGTTGGTGGTGACGCCCACCAGGACGTTGCGCCCCTGGCCGAGCAGGCCGTCGGTCAGATTCAGCAGCCGGGACAGCGCCTGGCCCGCCGTGTGCCGGGCCTCGCCCCGGATCAGCTCGTCACAGTCCTCGAGCAGGAGCAGCCGCCAGCGGCCCTTGCCCGTGCCGTCCTCCTCGCCGATCGCGATGTCCATCAGATAGCCCACGTCGGAGAAGAGCCGCTCCGGGTCGAGCACGCAGTCCACCTGGCACCAGTCCCGCCAGGAGCGGGCCAGGGTGCGCAGCGCCGAGGTCTTGCCGGTGCCCGGCGGGCCGTGCAGCAGGAGCAGCCGCCCGGCGATGTCCTCCGGGGTCGTCTTCATCAGGCGGTCCATCGCGGAGGCCACCGGCGCGGTGTAGTTGGACCGCACCTCCTCCCAGGTGCCCGCCGAGATCTGGCGGGTGGTGCGGTGCGGGCCGCGCCTCGGGGAGACGTACCAGAAGCCCATGGTGACGTTCTCCGGCTGCGGCTCGGGCTCGTCGGCCGCGCCGTCGGTGGCCTGGCCGAGGATCTGTTGGGCCAGGTCCGCGGTGGTCGCGGTCACGGTCACGTCCGCGCCCCGGTTCCAGCGCGAGACCAGCAGGGTCCAGCCGTCGCCCTCCGCGAGGGTCGCGCTGCGGTCCTCGTCACGGGCGACCCGCAGCACGCGGGCGCCCTCGGGCAGCAGGGTCGCGCCGGAGCGCACCCGCTCGATGTTGGCCGCGTGGGAGTACGGCTGCTCGCCCGTCGCGAAACGGCCGAGGAACAGCGCGTCGACGACGTCGGAGGGCGAGTCGGAGTCGTCGACATTGAGCCGGATCGGCAGGGCGTCGTGTGGGTTGGCGGACATGCCGCCATGATCTGTCACGGATGCCCTCCGCGCACGGCATTTCCGCCCCTTCCCGGAGGGTGTTCCCCAGACCTGCCCGACGCCCCGATTCCGCCGTTACTGTGGTCCTGATGGCACGTCATGGGTGGTACACGGGGGATCGGCGGTGGCGGCTCACCGCGCTGCTCGGCGCGGGCGTGCTCGCCCTCGCCCTGATGGTGACGCTGCTGAGCACGCTTCCCGGGCGCGGCGCGGACACCTCCGGCACCTCGCGCGAGGGCGACCGGGTGCACGGCACGCCCGCCACCCCGGCCGGGCGTCCGCAGCCGTCCGTGGGCTGGGGTTTCACCCATACCCAGTACAGCGCGGACCGGGGCGGCGCGGCCACCGGGCGGGTCGAGAAGCTGCTCGCCGGGGACGGCGGCCTGCCGCAGGACCAGGCCATCATGGGCTGGGGCGCCGACAACCCCGAGCCGGTGAAGGGGCGTTACGACTTCGGCGCGCTGGACCGCCGCATCGACTTCGTCCGCGCCTCCCACGGCACGCCCGTGATCACGCTGTGCTGCTCGCCGGACTGGATGAAGGGCGGCAAGGCGGGCGCCGGGCGCACCGACTGGAGCCAGTCCGCCCTGGAGACCGCCCCCACCCCGGACCACTACGCGGACTTCGCCAGGCTCGCCGCCACGGTCGCCCGCCGCTACCCCGACGTACGCCACTTCGTCGTGTGGAACGAGTTCAAGGGCTTCTGGAACGACTCCGCGGGCCGCTGGGACTACGAGGGCTACACGAAGATGTACAACCTCGTCTACGGCGCCCTGAAGAAGGTGAACCCCGACATCATGGTCGGCGGCCCCTATCTGGTGATGGACAGCGTCCGCGCCGGACAGCAGCACGCCTCCGACACCCTGCGCGGCGACTGGGGCGCCATGGACCAGCGGGTCCTGGACGCCTTCCGCTACTGGAACACCCACAAGGCGGGCGCCGACTTCGTGGTCGTGGACGGCTCCAGCTACACCAACGACGAGAAGTTCCTCCCCGACGAGTTCGCCGCCACCGCCAAGTTCACCGACGTCAGCGCATGGCTGCGCCGCCAGACCCACGACCTGCCGCTGTGGTGGGCCGAGTACTACGTCGAGCCCGCCGACGCCGACGACCGGCGCGAGGGCTGGTCCGAGGACCACCGGATCGCCGTCCACGCCACCGCCCTGATGAGCATGGTCGACGGCGGCGCCGGTTCCGCCTTCTACTGGAACCCCGAGAAGAAGAGCGGCACCGACTGCGCGGGCTGCCTGTGGACCCCGACGAGCGAGGCGGACGGCGGCCGGCCCCTGCCCATGTACGGCCTGCTCTCCCGCTTCCACGCGGCCTTCCCGCCCGGCACCCGGTACGAGACGGTCTCCGTCGCCCGCGACGACCGGCCCAACGTACGAGTCCTCGCCAGCGACCGTACGGTCCTGGTCGTCAACACCCTCGACCGGTCGATCAGCGCCGAAGTGGACGGCAAGCGCTTCACGATGGGCGCCTACGAGGTGAAGTGGCTGAAACGGTGAGCCACTTCACCTCGTAGGGCACCTCAGCTCATCGTCAAAAACCGCTGCACCAGCGACGCGAGGAACACCGCGAGCAGCGGCAGCGAGAACCAGAAGCCCGTCTGCAGCAGCCGCAGTTGACGCACGCTCGGCCGCATCGCGACCCGGATGACCTCGCGCGTGGTCAGCAGCAGGATCAGCAGGACCGCCGCGAGCGCGCCCACCACCGACCACGCCGTCCAGGTGATCTGCGGCCCGATCGGACCCGGGTCAGGATCCGGCACCGCGCCCGCAGGCCGCTCGCGCAGCGCGTACACCGTCACGTCGTCGTTGACCAGGACGCGGCGCAGCTCCTGCCGCGCGTCCAGGTTGGCCAGCAACCGGGACTCCCAGCTCGCCGAGTAGCCCGAGTCCAGCTCCAGATAGCGGACCTGGCTCTCGTTGACCATCAGATACGAGTTGGGGCCCGCGTCCTTGAGCGCTGTGACCAGGCCGGACACCAGCACCGGGTCGGGCGGTGCCAGGGTCGGCAGATAGTTCACCCGTTCCATGTCCCGCGCACCCCAGGGCAGCGCCGGGGTCACATCGTTCACCGGGTCGTTGCTCAGCCACAGCAGCCGTACGGTCGGCTTGTCGTGGGCGTACACCCAGTTCATCGCCGCGACCTCGCCGGGACGGGTCCGCTCGAAGGTCTCGTTGCCCCAACGGGCCACCAGGAAGCCGCCGATCAGCAGCAGCCCGGCGAGCAGCGCGGCCAGCGGGGCGAGGCTCACCCGGTCCTTCTCGCGCTCCTCGGCGGTGGCGCCGGTGCGCGGGAAGAGGGCGAGCGCGCCGAGCAGGGCCGCGCCCGGCAGCGCGAACATGAAGACGCGCAGCGCCATCTCGCCGCCGTACGACTGCATCCCGAAGCCCAGGAACGGTACGAAGGCAAGGACCAGCAACGAGCGCTCACGGTAGCGGTGTTCACGCCTGCGCCACCAGCCCCAGCAGGCGAGGGCCAGCACCGAACCGGCCAGCAGCACCCGGGTGTAGAGGACCAGTTTGTGGACCGAACTCCCGCCCTGGATACGGCCGGAGACCGAGCTGGACACATTGCCGCCGACCCCGCCGAGACCGCCGAAGAGGTCGTCGAAGTGCCCGGACCAGTACGGCTCCGCCATGAACCCGAGCCACGCCACGACGACCACCGCGAACAGCAGCGGCAGACCGCGCAGTTCACACCGGCCCAGGACGACCAGGACGGCGACCACGCCGAGCATCACGAACGGGGTCAGCTGGTGGGCCGGGACGCTCGCCGCGAACAGGCCGGTCAACACCAGGAGCAGCACGGCCCGTTGACGCCGGTCGGTGGGTTCCACCTCGGCCTCGCCCGGGCGCAGCCGTGTCCAGATGACGTGCGGGGGGCGGAACCAGACCAGCAGGATCGCCGCGAACGCCAGATACAGCAGATAGGTGAAGCCCTGCGGGGAGAAGTAGTCCTGTCCCACCCAGCCCGCCAGGACGAAGAGCCACACGCCGGTCCACTTGGCCCGCCAGCTCGCCCGCAGTGAGCGGGTCAGCAGGAACATCGGGGCCAGATAGGCGAGTTGGATGACGGTCGGCCACCAGCGGATGACCTCCGTCAGATCGCTCACCCCGCACGCCCGCGCCACGAACGCCGTCACCGCGAAGAAGCCCGGCCAGCTCCAGCGGGCGTCCAGGTCGGGCACGGCGGAACCGGTGCGGTCGATGTAGTCCAGGAAGCCCAGATGCTGCCAGGCCGTGGGGAAGCGCGGTGCGCTCTCGATCACGGCGGGCAGCGCGTGCAGGCTGATCACGGTCGCGAGCAGGGTGATCAGCAGCAGGGCCCGGTGCTCCCGGCGCAGCCACAGCAGTACGGCGAACACCGTCACCAGCAGCGCGGCCCCGGCCAGCGTCGGCAGCGGGAGCACGGAGACGAGGCCGAGCCCGCCCATCGCGTCCAGATCGGCGTCGTCCAGGCGGAGCGCGGGCACCCAGTACAGGAGCAGCGCGGCGATGAGGAGGCAGCCGAGGAGGAGCCCGGAGCGGGTCGGGGCGTGGCGGGTGCGCGGAGGGCCGGGGTCCTTCGGTGACTCGGGCGTGCCGCTCGAGGTGCCGCCGCTCTCCTGGACCGGTGCCTTGGCGAACGGGGCGTCGACCTCGTGCCGTACCGCCGTCGGAGTCGGAGTCGGAGGCGTCGGGGTTGTCGGAGTCGTCGGCGTGTCGGGCCCCGGTCGCACATCCGGCCGTCGCTCCACATGGTCGAAGTCCACATGGACCCCGAGCGCGACCGTGTCGTGGTCCACCGCCCAGGACGGGCCGCGCCGCCTCGGCGTGCCCACGGCCTTCGCCTCGCGCGTGCCGAGGTCGGCGAGATCGCCGTCGGGCGCGGTCGCCGGGGGGCTGTCGTCCGGGCCGGAGCGGATCGTCCGCCACAGCCTCGGCGCCGCGATCGCCACGATCACCGCGAGGCTGGAGATCTCCGCGACACCCGCCCCGGTCAGCCCCATCCGGGGCAGGAGCAGCAGCGTGAGCCCCAGGACCAGCACGCACAACAGCCCCTGGAGCCAGGCCAGTCCGGAGGTACGGCTCTGTGCGCGCAGCACCGCGAAGTACGTCTCCATGACGACCCGCAGCACCGCGCCGACCGCGAACCAGCGCAGCAGCGGGGTGGCCGCGTCCGCGTAGCCCGCGCCGAAGACGCCCAGGATCCAGGGGGCGCCGACGAACAGCACCGTCGCGATCGGCAGCATGATCCGCGCCATCCGCTTGAGCGCCGCACGGGTGTTGGCCGCGAGCCGGGCCGGGTCGTGCGAGCCCTCCACGGTCAGCGAGGCGCCCATGTTGATGGCGAGCAGATTGGTCGTGCCGCCGATGGTGGTGGTGATGTAGAAGTACGCGTTGTCCTCGCTGCTGACCTGCGAGGCGATGATCACCGGGACCAGGTAGACCACCGCGAGGGAGAACAGCGAGCCGGTGTAGTCCCCGGCCAGGAACCGGCCGATCTCCCGCAGGGACGGGGGACTGGCGTGCCCCTTGGTGGCCTCGATGTGCCGGGGGACCAGGCGCCGGAACACCAGCCAGCCCAGCGGTATCACCGAGGTGGCGATGGCCGCGACCCAGGACACGAAGACACCGGTGGCCGGGATCGCCACCGCGAACGCGACCAGCAGCCCCAGCTTCACCGCCGAGAACACCGTGTTGCCCACCGGCACCCACGGCGCGCTGCGCAGCCCGGTCAGCACCCCGTCCTGGAGCGTGAGCAGGTTCCAGGCGACGACGGCCGCGACGAAGCCGAGCCCGTGCACCGTCCCGTGCAGGAACCGGTACGAGGGCCCCCACGCGTTCAGCGTTAGCAGGAACACGCCCGCCGCACCCGCCACGATCAGTGAACTGCCCGCGTACGTACGGAGGATGAGGCGCCCGGTGTGCCGTCCCGCCACCGGGATGAAGCGGGCGAGCGCGCCCGTGAGCGTCACCGCCGTGAGCCCGGCGAGCAGCTTCATCGCGGCGATCGCGGCCGAGCCCTGCCCCACGGCCGACTCGGAGTAGTAGCGCGCCGCGGCCAGCCAGAAGCCGAGCCCCAGGACGGCGGAGATGCCGGTGTTGAGCATCAGCGCGTAGGCGTTGCGGAACAGCGGACTGCCGCCGCTCGCGCTGCTCAGGCCCGGCAGGCGCAGGCGTCTGCCCGGCCGCTCCGGCGGTTCGGCGTCGGGCGCGGCGGGCTCGGTCGTGGTGGTCGTCGTGTCAGACACGGGAGCTGATGGCCTTCCGGCGGACCTGGCGTGCTCTTCGGACGAGTGCGTAACCCTTGCTGAGCGCGCGGTCCTTGGCGAAGTGACGGGTGATCGCCCGCCCTTGGACCAGCCGCTCGAACTCCTCGACGCCGGTGTCGCGGCGCACGGTGACGCGCCGCAGGGCGTAAGGACCCTGCGCGCGCCGCGCGAGCGCGTTGCCGACGGCGAGCGCCTGGGCGTACCCGGCCGAGCGCACGGCACGGCGCACCCGGCGGTCGGAGTAGCCGTACGGATAGGCGAACGACCGTGGCCGCACGCCCAGTTCGCCGGTGACGATGTCGGTGCTGCGGGCCAGCTCCCACTCCAGCGCGCTGTCGTCGAGCTGGTCGAGCTGCGGGTGGCTGTGGCTGTGGCCGCCGATCTCGACCCCGGCGGAGGCCAGCGCCCGCACCTGGTCCCAGTCGAGCATGGTGTCCAGGGCGCCGCCGGTGTCGTAACGGCCCCTGACCCAGCCGGTGGAGACGAACACCGTGGCGGGGAAGCCGTGTTGGGCGAGGACGGGCAGGGCGTGCCGGTGGACGCCCTCGTAGCCGTCGTCGAAGGTGATCAGCACCGGGCGGCGGGGGAGCGGACGCCTGAGGCGCCAGTGCTCCGCGAGCGCGGCGGTGGTGAGCGGGGTCAGCTCCAAGTCGCCGATGAGCGCCATCTGTTCGGCGAACGCCTCGGGGGCGACCGACAGGGCCCGGGTGGCCGTGTTCGGAGCGGCGGCGACCGCGTGGTACATCAGGACCGGTACGGCCGCCCCGCTCATGCCCCCGCTCCCTTCGCCTCCGGTGCCGCCGTGATTCCTGCCCCGATGGGGGCCACGGAGAACGCCGGGGCGCCCCGCCGCGCCCGCACACTGCCGATCGCATAGCCGCCCGCCGCCGTGAGCACGCCCGCGACGATGGCGCCCGCGCGGCCCGCGCCGCCCGCCCTGCCGAGCAGCGCGTCCCGCAGTCCGCGCACCACGCCGACCGGCAACACCCGGGTCGTGTACCGCCGTTCGGACTCCAGCCCCTTCCCGGCGCCGACGCTGCGCGCCACCAGCGCCTTCGACAGGCCCTCCGCGTAGGTGCGGGTGCGGAAGTAGGCGAAGCGCTCGCGGGCCCTCGGCACCCGGTGGTGGATCACCGCGCGGTCGTCGACGAGCAGCACGGCGTCGGGGCGGGCCCGGGTGAGGCGGATGCACAGCTCCGTCTCCTCGCAGCCCAGCGGGCGGCGGTCGCCGTCCCTCCCGATGCCGGTGGCGAAGCCGCCCGCCGCCTCGAACGCCGTGCGCCGGAAAGAGGCGTTGCCCCCGAGGACGTTGCGCACCCGGACCCGGCCAGGGGCCAGGCCCCGGTAGCTGCAGCCGACGACCCAGTCGAACTCCTCCGGGAACCAGTCGGGCCGCCGCCCGGACGCCCACACCGGGACCGTACGGCCGCCGACCGCGAGGACGCGCGGGTCGGCGTACCCCTCCGCGAAGCGGCGCAGCCAGTGCCGTTCGGCCACGGCGTCGTCGTCCAGGAAGGCGATGACCTCGCCGTGCGAGGCGGCGATGCCGGTGTTGCGGCCCGAAGACAGGCCGCGCGGACCGGCGTTGGCGAGGACACGGACGGAACCGGTGCCGGTGGCTGCCCCGTTGACGGCTGCGGCTGCGGCTGCGGCTGCGGCTGCGGCGTCGTCGGCGGTGTCGGCGGTGTCGTCCTTGAACTCCCGTGCCAGCCGCTCCAGCAGCGCCGGGTTGTGGTCCACGACGAGGAGGGTCTCCAGCGCCGGGTACGACTGTGTGCGCACCGAGGAGACCGCCGCGAGGATGTCCTCCCAGCGGTCCTCGGTGTACACACAGATCACGACGGAGATGCCGGGATCTCTCAAGACACCTCTCCCCGCACGGTGTTCGCCAGTGCGGCCCGGCGCTCGCGGCGCAGGGCACGGCGGTTGGACCGCTCCTGGAGGATGACCCGCAGCACCCGCAGCCCGTCGCGCACCGCCCGCAGATTGCTGGCGCCGTGGATGCGCAGATACTCGTGGCTCGGGATCTCCTGCACCCTGAGGCCCGCCTTGACCACTCTGATGTTCATCAGGGTCTCGACCTCGAAGCCGGTGCAGTCCAGGTCGATCTTGTCCAGGCAGTGCCGCCAGAAGGCGTTGTAGCCGTAGCACAGGTCGGTGTAGCGGGCGCCGAACTTGCGGTTGACGACCGTGCACAGCGCCCAGTTGCCGAGCCGGCGGATCAGGGTCATGTCATCGGTGCCGCCGCCGTTGGCGAAGCGCGAGCCCTTGGCGAAGTCGGCGCCGGAGACCAGCGCGGAGACGTACGAGACGATCTCGTTGCCGTCGGCCGAGCCGTCCGCGTCGACCATCACGATGATGTCGCCGGAGCAGGCGTCGAAGCCGCTGATCAGGGCGTCTCCCTTGCCCTTGCCGCGCTGCCCGACGACTTTGACGCCGGGCCACAGCGAACGGGCCACCTCCACGGTGTCGTCGGTGGAGTTGCCGTCGACCAGGACCACTTCGTGGATCCAGTCCGGCAGGGTCTTGAAGACGTACGGCAGGTTCTCCGCCTCGTTCATGGCGGGAATCACCACGCTGACCGGCGGAGTGATCGCCAGATGCGAGGAGATGGGCCGATAGGAGCCCGCGACCACGGGCTCGGGGCCCGGACTGGACATGGGCAGAACGGAACTCATGACGGTGTGATCCCTCTCGTCCGGTGGACCGCCCGCCCCTGGGCGGCCCGGCTCTGTGTCCGGTTCGAAAGGGGGGTACTCACCCTCGGGCACGGCGAAGTGGTCTTCCGTGTACGAGGACGAGCTGGCAAAGCTGCCGGTCTGCGATGTGCGGGCAGCCGGTCGCGCGGCCCGGCCCGGTCACCTGAAGCGGTCACCGAGCACGGCACCCCCCTACCGCGCCCCGCCTCGGAATGCCGCCGGTCCTGAGCCCTCCCCTGAACCGAGTGCGACCGTCCGATGCGGGTGAGATGTACGACGGTATTGACGATTGAACATGAATGGCAAGGTCTGGACGTGGCCTCACCTTTTTGTTGGTCTGTCCGTTACACAACCTTGGCCCATGTTCCTCATTCCGGCAGCCGTTTTCCCGAACTCGCCTTCGTACGACGGAAGATGACCAGAAAGAGCAGCAGACTCAGGCCGGTCACGGCTACGATCCCGCCCCGCACCGACCAGCGGTGCACGGCGAGCATGGCCTGCGCCACCAGCATGTCGAGGACGACCGCCCCCGCGAGCGCGGTGACGAGCCGGCCGTAGGGATCGAGCCCGCGCAGGGCGAGCCAGAGCGCCGCGGCCGGTGCGGCCAGCAGGAAGAACAGGGTCGACGGACCGCGCAACGGCGAGTGCGAGCCGGTGAACGCGAGCAGCGCGCCGCATGCGGCGACGGCTGTCGCGGCGCCCGCGAGCAGTGAACTCGTGTTGCCCGATGATGACTTGACAGAAATTGACCGCATGGGCCGACTTGCCCCCCGACGCGTCGGATGCCGGGCTTCAATGTGGCGCAGCCGGGTGTGGGCCGTCAAGGCGGCCTGTGTCGCACGCGCGTTCCTGTGACCGGTGTGAACTCCGTTGTCAGAACGCTCATGTGACGTGTCGTCAACACGTTTGTAAAGCCTGCGCAATACGCGGGGCCGTGAAGTTCCTGGGGCGATCCTGTCGAGAGATAGTTGAGAGCCAAATTGTTTTGGCATGGACACTTCCGATCAACGCGCGTAGCCGGTACCACGGTTGCGGCAGAGATCCTGCTAAAGGGAGGTTCCATGAGACGTACCCGACTTGCGGCATACGTGACTTCACTCCTCCTCGCCACCGGCCTCGGGATGGCCGGAGCCGGACAGGCCCAGGCAGCCGGTGGCGGCTACGTGGCACTCGGCGACTCCTACTCCTCCGGAGTCGGCTCGGGCAGCTACATCAGCTCCAGCGGCGACTGCGACCGCAGCACCAAGGCGTACCCCTACCTCTGGAACGCCGCGCACAGCCCGTCCTCGTTCGCCTTCAACGCCTGCTCGGGCGCGCGCACCGACGACGTGCTCGCCAACCAGCTCGGCTCGCTCAACTCCTCGACCGGACTGGTGTCCCTCACCATCGGCGGCAACGACGCCGGGTTCGCCGACGTCATGACCACCTGCGTCATCCAGTCCGACAGCACCTGCCTGTCCCGCATCAACACGGCGCGGGCGTACATCGACTCCACGCTCCCCGGCAAGCTCGACGCCGTCTACAACCAGATCAGCGCCCGCGCCCCGTCCGCCCGGGTCGTCGTCATCGGCTACCCCCGCTTCTATCTCCTCGGGCAGAGCTGCCTCGGCCTCTCCGAGACCAAGCGGTCCGCCATAAACGGCGCGGCCGACTACATCAACAGCGCCATCCAGAAGCGAGCCCAGGCCCACGGCTTCGTCTTCGGCGACGTCCGCACCACGTTCTCCGGCCACGAGATCTGCTCCGGCAACTCCTGGCTGCACAGCGTCAACTGGCTCGACATCGGCGAGTCCTACCACCCCACGGCGGCCGGGCAGTCCGGCGGCTATCTCCCCGTGCTCAACAACGCGGCCTGACCTGAGTCACCCGTCAGGGTGAATATGTGGCCGAAGCGGAGGCCCCGTCCGTCGGGGTCTCCGTCGTCGTCTTCCGGCATGTCACCGAGAACGGCACCTGGTCCGACTCCGTCTTCACCGGCGAGCGCACCTCCACGCCGATCGCGTTCTCGATCGTCCCGCTGTCCGACCAGGTCGTCACGGTCACCCGCACCCGCTTGGTCCGCTCCCCGTCGGCCGGGAACGACAGCGTCCGCCAGCCGTCGTCCGGCAGCGAGCCGTGCTGCAGCCGCCAGCGGTACTCCACCTGCGCGGGCAGCTTCCCCACCGTGAACGTCGCCGTGAACGTGGGCGCGTCCTCGTCCGGGGGCGGGCAGGTGTCGTCGTACTCCGTGTGTTCCCCCACCACAGTCACGCGCACGGACTGTGTGGGAGCGGTGCTCGCCGCGCTGCTGGAGCGGGTGGGCGCAGGTGCGGCGGTCTTCGTGTTCCGGGTGGGGGAGTGAGTGGTGGTGCCTGCGGTGGGGCTGGTGCCGGACTTGCCCTCGTCGCCCTGGGTGCCGTTGTCGCGGTGGAGGAGGGCGTAGGTCAGGCCCCCCACGGCCAGGGCGAGGGCGAGGACGCCCGCGATCAGGGCGACTCGGGCGCCTCGGCTGGGGGGTGGCTGGTGGCGGGGGTCTTCTCCAGACCCTGATCCGGCTCCCGATCCCGATCCCGTTCCGGCGAGCGGTGTCGTGGGCGGGGGCGGTGTGGGCGCGGGTGGCTGCGGGGTCCAGGCGGTGGGGGCGTACGGCACGGTGGGCAGCGTGTCGGTACGCGGCGTGCCGCCCGCCGCCACGAGGCGCAGGTCCTGCTCGGCGCGGTCGGCGGGGAGACGGTCGGCAGGGTCCTTGCGCAGCAGCCCCTCGATCACCGGCGCGAGCGGCCCGGCCCGGCGCGGCTCCGGCAACTCGTCCTCCACCACCGAGCGCAGGGTGTTCAGCGGGGTGTCCCGGCGGAACGGCGAGCCGCCCTCGACGGCCGCGTACAGCAGCACACCCAGCGACCACAGATCCGACTCCGGACCGGGTGTACGCCCCAACGCCCGCTCCGGCGGCAGGAATTCGGGCGAGCCGATCACCTCGCCGGTCATCGTGATGGCGGAGCTGCCCTCCAGCGTGGCGATGCCGAAGTCGGTCAGCACCACCCGGCCGTCCTCGGCGAGCAGCACGTTCGCCGGTTTCACGTCCCGGTGCAGCACCCCGGCGATGTGCGCGGCACGCAGCGCGGCCAGGACCTCGGCGCCGATCCGGGCCACGCGGTCCGGGGGCAGCGGCCCCTCCGCCTCCAGCGCGTCCGCGAGCGACCGGCCGCGCACCAGCTCCATGACGATCCAGGGGCGCCCGCCCTCCATCGCCACGTCGTACACCGTGACCACGTTGCGGTGCGAGATCCGGGCCGCCGCCCACGCCTCGCGCTCCAGCCGGGCGTACATCCGCTCCACGTCGGAGGCGGGCAGTCCGGCCGGGGCCCGCACCTCCTTGACGGCCACGTCACGGTGCAGCACCTCGTCACGGGCGCGCCACACCGTGCCCATGCCGCCCTGGCCCAGCGGGGACAGCAGACGGTAGCGGCCCGCGATCAAGCGGTCGCGTCCGGGTTCCTCTGACACGGGCGGCCCCCACGGCATCTCGCGTGATTCCTCCCCAAAAGTAGCTCAGCCGAAGGCCGTTGCGACCCCCTTGAGCATCAATCCGGCGCCGAGCGCGACGACGGTGAGGGCCGAGGCGAGCGGGAGTGAACGGCGGACCAGGGCGGTCAGGGGGTGCGCGGTGCGGCGCGGGTGACGGTCGAGGAGCCGGTTCACCCGTGAGCCGAGCCGGACGACGGCGAAGCCCGCCGCCGTCAGCGTCAGCGCGAGCCCGGCGCCGTACGCGACGACCAGCAGCAGCCCGAACCAGGCGTGGCCCAGCGCCGCCGCGCCGACCAGCACGACGACCGCGGAGGGGCTGGGGACGAGACCACCGGCGAAGCCGAGCAGGATCGTGCCGCGGAGGGTGGGGGCTGTGGGGTGGGAGTGGGTGTGGCCGTTGTGGGTGTGGACGAGAGCGTGAGGGGCGTGGGTGTGGGGAGCGCCCGTGTGGGAGTGGTCGTGGTCGTGCGCGTGGGCGCTGCCCACATGTGGTCCGCCCACAGGGTGCTCGTGCACAGGGGGCTCGTGCGCATGGGGCTCGTGCACATGGAGGTCGTCCCCATGGTGTCCATGCACATGGTGCTCGGCCCGAGCGTGTTCGTGTCCCGCGCCCACCAGGGCCAGCGGCCGGGACTCCACGTGCTGATGGGTATGGGGGTGCGGGTGCTCGTGACCGTGCTCGTGGTGGTGGCCGTGCGCAGGGGCATGGCCGTGCTCGTGCGGGTGCGCGTGTTCCTGCCCGTGCCCCGCGAGCCTCCGCCCCCGCCACGCCTTCCGCACCAGCGTCGCACCCGCCACAAGGACGAGCGCACCGCTCGCCACGCCCAGCCAGGCGATCACCGAGGGGGCGGCGGCGGAGCCCGCCGTGACCAGGACGCCGAGGCCGACCACGCCGAGGGTGTGGGTGACGGTCACCGAGGCGGCCAGGGGGAGGACGTCCCGCAGCCGGGCCCGGCCGCCGCGCGCGGCGGCAGCCGCGGCCATCATCGTCTTGCCGTGGCCCGGGGCGAGCGCGTGCATCGCGCCGAGCACCACCGCGATGAGCAGCGCCAGCGCGGCGAAACCCACGGTGAGGTGGTGCCGGGCGACCAGGTCGTTCAGCGCCTGGGTCCAGCGGTCGGCGCCGCGCGGCAGCACCGAGGCGGCGGGTGCGTCCCGCTGTGCCGACAGGGCCGGGCCGCCGGACCGTACCGCCAGCCGAGCGGTGGAGGTGTCGGCGGGGGAGGACAGCAACTCGGCCGGATACCGGGTGAGTTCACGGGAGAGCGACTTCTCCGGCACGTCCGAGCGGGTCAGTGTCATCCGGTCGCCCCGCGCGGTGATCTCCCGCCAGCCGGGCCCGGAGGACACGCCCGCGCTGTGGAAGCCGACGGTCAGCGTCGCGCCCTTGGGCAGCGGGGCCCGCTCCGCGCACTCGACGCGCAGGGTCTCCAGGCCCGCCTGTCCGGGCCGCAGCCGTGCCGTGGCCGAGGTGACGGTGAGCGCGACGGGCCGCCCGTCGACGGTGAGCCTGCTGCCCCGCGCCGCCGCCGCGCACCGCTGCCGGGCCCACTCCGCCCTGCCGAGCCGTTCGAGGCCGGGCTTGGCCTGGGTCGCCGGGATCTCCGCCAGGTCCTCCACATGCGTGACGCGCAGCTCGCCCGGGGCGGCCACGAGACCGTCGTAGTGGTTGACGGTGAAGTTGCCGAGCGGGTGCGCGCTCGCGGTCGTCGCCGGGCCGAGCGCGAGGGCGCAGGCACTGGTGAGGACGGCGGCGACGAGGGTCAATGGGCGGCGGAGTGCGGTCACTTGGTGGACTCCAGTGCCTTGCGGGCCGTGGCGGCGCCGAGCGGGGAGAAGCCGGGGTTGAGTTTCAGTGCGGACTTCAGCGAGGCGCGGCCGTCGCGCTCGTGGCCCGTGGCCAGTTCGATCACGCCGAGGTGATAGCGGAAGAGGGCGCTCTGGTAACCGGTGGCCGTGGCGCGGCGGGCGTACGAAAGCGCCTCGCGGTCATGGCCGTTGACGTGCAGCGCCCAGGCCAGGGCGTCCGCCGTGTGCACGGTGTGGCGGCGGGTCCACTCGGCGCGGGCCGCGCGCAGGGCGGCCTTCTTGTCGCCGTGGTCGGCGGCGGCCAGCGCGGTGTCGAGGTCGGCGTCCACGCCGTTGGCGCGGGCGATCGCGATCCACGCCTCCACCAACGCGTACTGCTCGTGGGCCCGTTCGCGGTCACCGGCCGCACCCCGCGCCTCGTACAGCTCACCGAGTTCGACGAGTGGGGCGGGCAGCGGGTAGCGGGAGACCACGAGTTCCATGCCCTTGATCGCCTCGGCCCGGTCTCCGCTCGCCGCTTGGGCGCGGGCCCGGCCCTCCAGCGCGGGGAGGTAGTTCTCGTCGGCGGCCAGGGCGCGGGCGTAGGAGGTGAGGGCGGACTTGTAGTCGCCCTGGTTCCAGGCGAGTTGGCCGAGCTGCGCGGCCACGTAGGCGATGTCGCCCTTCGACGTGGCAGCGCCGAGCGCCTGCTCAAGGACGCGCCGGGCCGCGGGTACGTCGCCGCGCAGCTCACGGACGTAGGCGTACCGAGTGAACACGGGCACGCCCGGCTTGCGGGCGTCGGCGGTGTCGGCGGCGCGGGACGCCGCGTCGTACCGGCCGAGTTCCACCAGCGCGTCGATACGGGAGGACAACGCGCGTTCGCTGTACGGGTTTTCGGCCAGCGCCCGGTCGGCGTTCGTGAGGGCGCCCTTGAAGTCGTGCCGCGCCGCGGCGAGCGCCGCCTGACCGGCCAGCGCCTGGTCACTGTGCGGCGCCAGCGAGAGGGCCCGCTTCAACGCGGCCTGCGCCTGCGGATACCGCGCCGGATCACCCTTGGTCCGCGCCTGCTCCACATAGGCAAGGCCCAGCGTGGCCCACCCGTCGGCATCCCTCGGCTGCGCCTTGAGATGAGCCTGCAGCGCGGCGATCGCCGCGTCCGGGTCGCCGCTCGCCAGCGCCCCCGGATCGACAGCAGCCGACACGGCGACCGCCTGCGGCGCCTTGTCGCGCGCGGCGCCGACCGCGATGGCACCTCCGGTGACGGCGACGGCGAGCAGCAGGGCCATTCCGGCGCGCTGCGCGAGACGCCGACTGCGGCGGGGCGTGCCGGTGGGGCGAGCGGGGGCGTCTTGGCCGCCGCTGTCGGCCGACGGCCTCCCCGATGCCGTGTCCTCGGCCGCCGGGGGCACCCCGCCCCTCGTGGCCTCATCGGCCGCCGACGGTGTGCGGTCGCCCGGGGATTCTCCGGTCTCCGAGGGTGCCGCGCTGTGCCCCGCCTCCTCGGCGTCCAGTGGCGCCCCGCTGGACGTCGGGCTGTCTGCCGGGCGCTCCGCCCCGTCCGGCTCCGGGGCGCCCCCATCGGACACCGCTCCCTCGGCCTCCAACCCCCTTTCGTCCCAGGGCGTTTCCTCGGTCGGTCCGCCGGAGGTCGTCTCGTTCGTGCGCGGGGTCATGCCCTCTCCAAGGTCGCCTGCTGGGGTCGGAAGGGTGGGCGCGGTCCGCCGTGGGGGAGTGTGCGGACCGCGCCCGGTCGGGATCAGTACGGGCGCTGCATCCGGCGGCGCCACCAGCCGAAGGCGGCGCCGATCAGCAGGACTCCGGCCGCGCCCGCCGCCGCCGAACCGGCGATCAGGACGGTGTTGTCGGAGCCGCCCGAGGCGGAGGCGGGCTGGAGGGCGTCACCGAGGGCACTGCGCACGTCGGCACCGGCGGTCGTGCCCTTGGCGAGCTTGCCGCGCGAACCGGCCGTGGGCTGGGCGACGTACGGGAAGTACTTCTCGAACTTCTTGTCGTTCTTGTCGACCGCGTCACCCAAGTCGTTCTTGGAGCCGACCAGTTCGCCCTCGACGACCTGCAGTGCCTCGTCCACCACGTCGTCGGTGAGCCGACGCCCGTTCGGGAAGCCCGCGTTGTCCCCGTCGAGCACGCCGAGCCGCTTGGGGTGCATGGCGGGCTTGATGGAGGTGTTCAGCCGCAGCTGCTCCGAAGGCTTCACGTTCGGGGGCTGGTTGAGCCCCTTGACGCCCTTGAGGAAGACGTCGACCAGGTCGTTGCGCGGCTCGGCCGGTGCCTTGATCTTGTAGATGCCCTCGATCAGCTTGGGCAGCTCGGGGTTGGTGACGTTCTTCAGGAACTGCGCGTCGTAGGCGGGCTGGGACGCGTTGAAGCGGTCCTTGTCCTTCTGCGGGTTGACGACCTCGTTGACGAGCGGGTTGCCGAGCCGCGAGACCTGCGAGAAGTAGCCCTGGGCGTTGCGCCGTTGGGTGGTGGACCAGATGCCGACGACCGGCTGCTCGGCGGACTGGCGGATCAGGCTGTTGGGCACCTGGAGGGCGATCGTGTTGACGTTGTAGCCCTTGAGGGTGTCGCGGCCCACCTCGCTGAGGTTGCCGCCGTAGAGGAGGTCGAAGACGCGCAGGTCCAGGAAGAACGGGTCGTCCGCCTGGCCCGCGAACGTCGCCGCCCCGGACGCGGACTTCTGGATCGCCTGCTCACGCAGCTTCGCGTACTCGGGCATGGACGCCTTGCCCACGTTCGACGGCGCGACCGGAGCGTTGCGGACCATCTTGTACTTCGACACGACGTGATGGTTCTTCGACCGGATCACTTCGATGTCGTACGTCTGCGTCACGTTCAGATCGGGATCGTCCAGGCTGGTGACCGGACCGGTGTTGTAGAGAAACGTGTTCCCGTTCTTCGTGTGCGTCTTGAACGTGTAGCGGAAGACCAGGTCGTCCTGCGCGTCACCGTCGCTGTCCACATGGATGTCGTACTGCGCGTCGTCCGCGAACGTGTAGAAGTTCGGGCCGCCCGCGGGGTCCTCGAACGGGATCCAGTTCGCCACGATCGTCGTCGTGTCCGGCTTGTCCGGGCTGACGAACGCGTACAGGTCGGTGTTGTCGTACTGCGGGGTGCCCGAGATCAGCGGGGCCTCGCGGTGCGAGGAGGCGGAGGCCGCCCCGGGTGCCAGTGCGGCGGTACCGGCGGCCGCGAGCCCGCCGGCGGCCAACGCGCCGCAGATGAGCGGTATCAGGCCCTTGCGCCCCGTGCCGCTCCTGGAGAAAAGAGGTGTCATGCCGTCCGTCCTCAGTGCCAACTTGCCTTGACGGACGGGTATACGGAGCGGGGAGGGCATTCGGATTGGCCGCCGGGGAATTTTCTTTTCCTCGTGCGCGACCCGCGTTTTCGGGCCACCGATCCGTATCATCCGCCGGAGGTGTGCGTTCGTGCGGATGCGTGGGGTCACGGGCAGCTCCGGCTGCGGCCGGGGGAGCCAGGTGAGGGGGGCCCGGATGGAGGCGGACCAGCTTCTGGTGCGCGTGGCGGGCGGCGACCAGAAAGCCTTCGAGGGGCTGTACGCGCTGGTGTCCGGGCCGGTGTTCGGACTGGTCCGGCGCATCGTCCGCGACCCCGCCCAGTCCGAGGAGGTCGTCCAGGACGTGCTGCTCGAACTCTGGCGCTCCGCACCCCGGTTCGACCCCGCCCGGGGCAGCGCGCTCTCCTGGATACTGACTCTCGCCCACCGCCGCGCCGTGGACCGGGTCCGCAGCGTACGGGCGGCCGGGGAACGCGAACAACGCGAAGCCTTGCGCGCCGGGGAACCCGCCTTCGACCACGTCTCCGAAGAGGTCGAGGCGGGACTGGAACGCGAGTTGGTGCGCCGCTGCCTGGACCGGCTCACCGCGCTCCAGCGCCAGTCCGTCACCCTCGCCTACTACGACGGCTACACCTACCGTGAGGTCGCCGAACGCCTCTCGCTGCCGCTCGGCACCGTCAAGACCCGGATGCGCGACGGCCTCATCCGGCTGCGCAACTGCCTGGGAGGTGCCGCGTGAGCCTCCTCGGCCGGCTGCTGCGCCGCGACGACCCGCACTCCCTCGCCGCGCCCTACGCGCTCGACGCCCTCGAACCCGGCGAACGCCGCCGCTTCGAACGGCACCTCGCCTCCTGCGACCGCTGCGCCACCGAGACCCGCGCCCTCGCCGACGACGTGGTCCGGCTCGCCTGGTCCGCCCCCGCCGTCGCACCGCCCGACGTCCTGCGCGAGCGGGTCCTCGCCGCCGTCCGCACCACCCCGCAGGAACAGGCCGCCCCACCGGTCCGCGCACGCGTGACCCAGCTGCCCCCACATGTGTGGGGAGCACAGCCCCCACCGGCCCGCCGCACCCGTCCGCTGCTGGTGCCGTTCGCCACGGCGACCGCGGCTGCCGCGCTCGTCGTCGCCTCCCTCTTCGCGGTCCAGGCGAACCGCACCCAGGACCGGCTCGCCGCCGAGCAGGCGCGCGGGCGTGAGATCGCCCACGTCCTGGCCGCTCCCGACGCCCGCGCCACCAGCGGCACGGACGCGCGCGGGCGGAGCATGGCCGTGATCGCCTCCGCCTCGGAGGGACGGGCCGTCGTCACGCTGAGCGGTTACGGCACCCCCTCCGGCGGTCGCGTCCACCAGCTGTGGCTCGTGCACCCCCACGCACAACCGCGCTCCCTGGGCCTCCTCAGCGGCGACACGCCCTTGGTCGCCAAGGGACTCGACAAGTCCTCGGCGTCACTCGCCGTGACGGTCGAGCCTGACGGCGGCTCACTGCGCCCCACTGGCCAGCCCCTTGTCCAACTCACCCTGAAATCGGTCGGATTCGGAGAGTAGTCAAAGCGGGATGATCAACCACCTTGCGGGGAAGGTGAATCCCGTGGCCGAGATACACGTGGGCCCAACCGGGACGATAGGGTTACCCTGCCCGGGCCGGGCGGATTCGTACGGGTGGGGAGTGACATGGAACAGATAACGATGCGCAGCAGGGCCAGGGTTCCTGCGATCACCTGCGGCAGCAGCGCGAGCAGTTCGCGCCTCGACCGCCATCTCTCGGTGCTGGCGGGCCCCGCCATCCCGCAGCAGAAGACGGCCGAAGCGACCTCGCTGATGCGCGAGCTGACCGCACGCGACACGGTGCACCGCCGCAGCGACCGGGGTGCTCGGGTCCGCCGGGTCTCCCTCTTCGCCCCCCTGCGCCGCCTGCGGCGCTCCCTCTTCGGCAGCCACTGACCGGACACCGGACCGCACCAGGGCTCTCTTCGAGCCCACCCCGCGCGTCCGGTTCCGGCCCGCGTCCGTACGACCCCACGCTCAGGCTGCCACGCCGCCCCGGCACAGCGCCGCGACCGCCGTCCGTCATTCCCACGGCGCGCTCCGCGGCGAACCGGCGTGTTCCGCCCTGGGCGCTCCCTGCCCGGTGCGCGTGACCGTGCCGTCGGCCTTCAGGCGTGCGAGCGCCGCCGTCACAGCAGCGCGAACTGCCCCTCAGGACCCTCCTCTTGGTGATCCAGGACCGAGGCGGGGCGGCGCGCGTACGACGGCGGCGGAAGCACTCCCGCCCGGTGCAGCTCCGTCGCGGTGAGCGGCGACGTCACCTTCAACTCCGCCCTCGCCGGGGCGATTTCCGCCAGCAGCGCCAGCACCGTGATCAGCTCCAGCAGCTCCGAGGTCCAGGGCTGGGGCCAGGACGCGGGACGGATCGCCGCGAGGCCGCCCGGCGGGGGAGCGGCCGTGCGCGCCTCGAACCAGGCTTCCAGCGTGCGGACTTCGAACACCTCGTGCTCCCACGCCGAGCGCGGCACGGGGGAGATGCGGCCCTCGTCCAGGCACAGGGTCTCGGTGTCGGCGTCGTAGCTCAAGGCGCTCGGCCGCGCGGGCAACGGCGCGCGGACGTACGGGCGTCGGCCGCCGGGCAGCTTGGGGCGGTCACCGTCCCGGCGCATCAGCCAGAGCAGCCGGTGGCCCAACTCCACGCCGCGCGCCCACACTTCCGCGTCACCGGTGAGCGGGACCGTGCGGTCGGGCCGGATCGCGGCCAGCGTCCAGGCGAGGAAGTCCTCCGGCGTGGGCCGGTCCCCGAGCGTCCGGGCCAGCTGGTCCGACAGGCCCGGCGCCAGATTCGGTTCCGTGCCGCCGGGGCGGCGGTACAGCGGGCGGATGCGCCCGGAGGGGAGCGTGGGCAGCAGGGAGGTCGCGAGAAGGCCCTCGCCGCCCGTCTCCACCACGAACACCTGGTGTGCGTCCGCCACCCGCCACAGCTCCGGACGCGCCGCGTCCAGCAGCCGGTGGTCCGGGATCAGCCACCGCTCGTCGAACGGCGCCGCCAGCACCCGCACCGGCTCCACGCACGGCCCCGAGGCGCGCGCCAGCCGCTCCGTACCGGCCAGATGCCCCGGCAACCGCGCGACCGCCGACCGCAGCGACCGCGCCCGCGTCGGCTCGAACAGGCCCTCGCGCTCCGCCCCTTCGGCCGCGAGCAGAGCCGCCCAGCGCGCCTTCAGCGAGCCCGCGTCGGGAGCCGTCGGCCACGCCCGGCCGGGCCGCAGCGGTGCGACGGACCACGGCATGAGGTCCGCCAGCGGCGGAGCGTCGTCGTCGTACGTCACGCCCGGCATCGTACGACCTGTCCGGCACCGGGACACGAGGACGGGCCATGCCCGCACCCGAGCCAGTGCCCGCACCCGCCCCCGCTCACACCGGCACCGCCCCCACCCTCACGTCGCGTCCAACGTCACCGTGAACGAGAACCGGTCCCCCCGGTAGTGGATGACCGCCACATCCAGCACCCGGCCGTCCGCGTCGTACGTGATCCCCGTGTAGTGCAGGATCGGGCTCAGCAGCGGGACGTGGAGCAGCCGGGCCGTCTCCGGGTCGGCAAGGCGCGCCTCCACCGTGTCCGTGATGCGGCTGATCCCCGCGCCCACCACGTCCCGGAGCACCTTCGTCATCGGCCGGCGGGCGAGGTCGGCCGGGTCGATGCGGGCGGCCAGCTCGGGGCGGATGTGGTTGACGGCGTGGTTGGTGGGCTCGCCGGTGGTCTCGTCGCCGCGCAGGCGGTGGTAGACGGCGACCTCGGTGAGGTCGGGGAAGTACTCGGTGAGGGCCGTGGGCACGGGGACGCGGCCGTGGTCGAGGAGTTCGCTGGTCATGCCGGACTGCTGGGCCACGATCGCGTCGACCGAGCCGAGCAGCCGCACCGGGGCGCCGCGCCGGGCGTCGGGTTCGATGAAGGTGCCGCGCCTGCGGTGCCTGCTGATCAGGCCCTCGTCCTCCAGCTCCTTCAGCGCCTGCCGCATGGTCAGCACGCTCACCCCGTAGTGCCGCGCCAGGTCCTCCTCGGTGGGCAGGCGCAGCGGGTCCTGGGGCGAGCGGCCGAGGATGGAGGCGCGCAGCGACTGCGACACCTGATACCAGAGCGGCAGCTTGCGGTTCAGGACGATCGAATCCGGAGCGAAAGAGGTCACGCGGCTATCCGTACCTGTCGGAGAGGATCAGCGCAATGGAGCGGTCAGGGCGAGGTCAGGGCGCCCTGAAGTGCCGCTCCAGTCCCCGCCACACATCGTCGTAGCGCGGCTGGAGATGGTCGGCCGTGGCCGCGTGCGGGGTGAGGGCGACCGGCCAGCGCGTCTCGAACATGAAGGCCAGACCGTCGTCGATCCGCTGGGGCCGCAGCTCGGCCGCGCTCGCCTTCTCGAAGGTCTCCCGGTCCGGGCCGTGCGCCGACATCATGTTGTGCAGCGAGCCGCCGCCCGGCACGAACCCCTCCGCCTTCGCGTCGTACGCGCCCTCGATCAGGCCCATGTACTCGCTCATCACGTTCCGGTGGAAGTACGGCGGCCGGAAGGTGTCCTCGCCCACCAGCCAACGCGGCGCGAACACCACGAAGTCCACCCCGGCGAGCCCCGGAGTGTCCGAGGGCGAGGTCAGGACCGTGAAGATCGACGGGTCCGGGTGGTCGTAGGAGATGGTGCCGATCACATTGAACCGGCGCAGGTCATAGAGGTACGGCACATAGTTGCCGTGCCAGGCGACCACGTCGAGCGGGGAGTGGTCGTACACCGCCGTCCAGAGGTTGCCGCAGAACTTGTTCACCACCTCCACCGGACCCGTCTCGTCCTCGTACGCCGCCACGGGCGCCTGGAAGTCGCGCGGGTTGGCCAGACCGTTGGCGCCGATGGGGCCCAGGTCGGGCAGCCGGAGCGGCGCACCATAGTTCTCGCACACATAACCCCGGGCCGTCGGGCTCGGCCCGCCGTCGGACCCGGCATCCAGCAGCTCCACACGGAAGCGCACCCCACGTGGGATCAGCGCCACCTGTGCGGGCTCCACATGGAGCCGCCCGAACTCGGTGTGCAGCAGCAGCCCGCCCCGCTCCGGCACGATCAGCAGCTCGCCGTCCGCGTCCGAGAAGACGCGCTCCATCGAGGAGTTGGCGTGGTAGAGGTGCACGGCCATGCCGGTGCGCTGGGTCGCGTCGCCGTTGCCGCCCAGGGTCCACAGGCCCGCGAGGAAGTCGGTCCCGGCGGGCGGCTCGGGCAGCGGGTTCCAGCGCAGCCGGTTCGGGTCGGGCACGGTCTCGGTGAAGGGCGCCGTACGGAGCGCGCCGTTGCCGGTGCGGGTGAACTCGGGGTGCGCGGCCGAGGGGCGGATGCGGTACAGCCAGGAGCGGCGGTTGTGCGCCCGGGGCTCGGTGAACGCCGTACCGCTCAGCTGCTCCGCGTACAGCCCGAACGGCGCCCGCTGCGGCGCGTTGCGGCCCTCGGGGAGGGCGCCCGGCACCGCCTCCGAGGCGTGTTCGTTGCCGAACCCGGTGAGATACGACAGTGCCTCGGCGGTCTTCCGCGCGTCCGCGCCCATGATCGCTCCCTCGCGCCCGGGACGCGCTCCGTCGGCCGCCCCATTCCTCTGGAGCACCGTAGGAATGAGCGGGCCCCGGCGCAAGGGGGCGCGCTTCACCGGAACCGTGTGGCGAGGCATCATGTGGCCGTGCCCCATGCGACATCGCTCCGCCGTGCGCCCGTCCAGCGGCGCAGCGCCGAACGGCTGACCCGGATCCTCGACGCCTGCGCCGCGCTCCTGGACGAGGTCGGCTACGACGCGCTGAGCACCCGCGCCGTGGCCGAACGCGCCGGTGTCCCCATCGGCTCCGTCTACCGCTTCTTCGGCAACAAGCGCCAGATGGCCGGCGCCCTCGCCCTGCGCAACCTCAACCGCTACACCGAGCGCGTCACCGGGCGGCTGGAGGAGACCCGCAAGGGCGACTGGCGCGCGGCGATGGACGTCGTCCTGGACGAGTACCTGAGCATGAAGCGCACCGCGCCCGGCTTCTGCCTCGTCGACTTCGGCAACCAGATACCGATCGGCACCCGCCAGTCCGCGCCCAACACCCGCGTCGCGGACCGCTTCACCGACCTGCTCTCCGGCCATCTGGGCCGCACCCCGGACGACGAACTGCGCCGGGTCTTCCTGGTGGCCGTGGAGAGCGCCGACACCCTCGTGCAGCTCGCCTTCCGGATGGACCCGCGCGGCGACGCGGCGATCATCGCCGAGACGCGGGAGCTGCTGCGGGCCTATCTGAGCCGCGTACTGGACTGAACCGGCCGGGCTCGCGCACGGGTCTCCCCGTCATGCCAACCGGTCGGTATGCTCGGCCCAGCCCGTCGGCCAGGTTCAGGTCCGAGTACAAGTCCAGGTACAGGTCCAAGTACAGGTTCAGGCCCGAGTCCAGGCCCCGGGAGGCAGCGCCGCCGACCCTCCGGGAGGACCCGTGTCCCGCACCGCCCTGCGCATCTGCCCTCTGTGCGAGGCCACGTGCGGACTGACCCTCACCATCGAGGGCACCCGCGTCACCGGGGCCCGGGGCGATCGGGAGGACGTCTTCAGCAAGGGGTTCATCTGCCCCAAGGGCGCCGCCTTCGGCGCCCTGGACGCCGACCCCGACCGGCTGCGCACCCCGCTGGTCCGGGTGAACGGCGAGCTGCGCGAGGCGAGTTGGGAGGAAGCCTTCGATGCCGTCGCGGCCGGACTGCGCCCGGTCGCGGAGCGGTACGGCCCGGGCGCGGTCGGCGTGGTCCTCGGCAACCCCAACGTCCACACCGTGGCGGGCGGCCTCTATCCGTCCGTCCTGATCGGCGCGTTGCGCACCCGCTCCGTGTTCACCGCCTCCACGGTCGACCAGATGCCCAAGCACGTCTCCAGCGGCCTGCTCTTCGGTGACCCGAACGCCATCCCCGTGCCCGACCTCGACCACACCGACCATCTGCTGCTGATCGGCGCCAACCCCTTGGAATCCAACGGGAGTCTGTGCACCGCCCCCGATTTCCCCGGAAAACTCAAGGCACTTCGGGCCCGGGGCGGCCACCTCACCGTGATCGACCCGCGCCGCACCCGCACCGCGCGCCTGGCCGACCGGCACATCGCCGTACGCCCCGGCACCGACGCCCTGCTGCTCGCCGCGCTGGCCACCACCCTGTTCGAGGAGGAGCTGACCGATCTCGGCGACCTCGCCGCACACGTCGAAGGACTCCTCGAACTACACGAAGCCATACGCGACTTCACCCCCGAGGCGGTCGCCGGCGCCTGCGACGTCGACGCCGCCCTCATCCGCACCCTCGCCCGCGAACTCGCCGCCGCCCCGGCCGCCGCCGTCTACGCCCGCATCGGCAGCTGCACCGTCCCGCACGGCACCCTGGCCAGCTGGCTCGTGGACGTCCTCAACACCCTCACCGGCAATCTCGACCGCCCCGGCGGCGCCCTCTTCCCGCAGGCCGCCACCGACCGCACACCCCGCCCGGCAGGTCCGGGGCGCGGCTTCGCCCTCGGCCGCTGGCACTCCCGCGTACGCGAACTTCCCGAGGCCAAAGGCGAGTTGCCGCTGTCCGCGCTCGCGGAGGAGATCGACACCGCGACCGAACAGGGCGAACCGCTGCGCGCCCTCGTCGTGATCGCGGCTAACCCGGTGCTCTCCGCCCCCGACGGCGACCGGCTCGACAAGGCCCTGGAATCACTGGACTTCATGGTGGCCGTCGACCCCTACCTCAACGAGACCTCCCGCCACGCCGACGTCGTCCTGCCCCCGCCCCCGCCCGCGCAGAGCCCGCACCACGACTTCGCCTTCAACACCCTCGCCGTCCGCAACCAGGTCCGCTACAGCCGCCCCGCCGTCCCGCTGGAGCCGGGCAGGATGGCCGAGACCGAGATCCACGCCCGCCTCGTGCTGGCCGCGATGGGAATGCCCGAGGCCGACCCCGGCTCGGTGGACGCCATGGTCATCGAGCAGACCCTCGCCAAGGCCGTGCAGGAGCCCCACTCCCCGGTCCACGGCCAGGACCCGCAGGACCTCGCCGCCCGCCTCACCGGCGACGACGGCCCCGAGCGGCGCCTGGACCTGATGCTGCGCCTCGGCCCCTACGGCGACGGCTTCGGCGCCGACCCGGACGGCCTCACCCTCGCCCGGCTCCTCGCCCACCCGCACGGCATCGACCTCGGCCCGCTGCGCCCCCGGCTGCCCCAGCCGCTCAAGACGGTCAGCGGCAAGATCGAGCTGCTGCCCGCTCCCCTCGCCGCCGACCTGCCCCGGCTGCGGCAGGCCCTGCGCGAGCGGCCCGCGGGACCGGTCCTCGTCGGCCGCCGCCATCTGCGCTCCAACAACAGCTGGCTGCACAACCTCCCCGCCCTCACCGGCGGCACCAACCGCTGCACCCTGCACCTCCACCCCGAGGACGCGGCCCGGCTCGGCGTGCGCGACGGGGAACCCGTACGAGTGAAAGGCGCCGGGGGAGAGGTGACGGCGCCCGCCGAGATCACCGACGGCATCCGGCCCGGCGTGGTGAGCCTCCCGCACGGCTGGGGCCACGACCGCCCCGGCACCCGCCAGGGCCACGCCGCCGTCCAACCCGGCGTCAACGTCAACCAGTTGCTCGACGGCACCCTGCTCGACCCGCTCTCCGGCAACGCCGTCCTCAACGGCATACCCGTCGAGCTGACCCGCGCGGCCGTCCCGGAACCCCGGTGACCGCCCCGGAACCCCTGGCGGCCGAAAACTAACACCGCTAGTTTGTTTCCCGGCCCGCCCCGCACCACGCTGGAGCACACGCCGCACACCGGACCCGCCGGGAGGAACACCATGAAGGCACACGACGGTCTCTACATCGACGGCGCCTGGCGCCCCGCAGCGGGCCAGGACGTGATCGAGGTGGTCAACCCGGCCGACGAGCAGATCATCGGCCGCGTCCCGGCGGCCGACGCCCAGGACGTGGACGCCGCCGTACGCGCCGCTCGCGCCGCGCTCCCCGGCTGGGCGGCCACGCCCCCGGCCGAGCGCGCCGCGCGCCTCGCCGCCCTGCGGGACGCGCTGGCCGCCCGCGCGGACGAACTCACCGAGACGATCACCGCCGAGCTGGGCGCCCCGCCGGACTTCGCGCGGACCGTGCAGGCCGGGCTGCCCGTCGCGGTCGCCGGGTCCTACGCCGAACTGGCCGCCAGCCACCCCTTCGAGGAGAAGGTCGGCAACTCCACCGTCCTGCACGAACCCGTGGGCGTCGTCGCCGCGATCACCCCCTGGAACTACCCCCTGCACCAGATCGTCGCCAAGGTCGCCCCGGCCCTCGCCGCGGGCTGCGCGGTCGTCCTCAAGCCCGCCGAGAACACCCCGCTGACCGCCCAGCTCTTCGCGGAGGCCGTGCACGAAGCGGGCGTACCCGCCGGGGTGTTCAACCTCGTCACCGGCCTCGGCCCGGTCGCCGGACAGGCCCTCGCCGAACACCCCGGCGTCGACCTGGTGTCCTTCACCGGCTCCACGGCGGTCGGCCGCCGCATCGGCGCGGCGGCCGGAGCGGGCGTCAAGCGCGTCGCCCTGGAACTCGGCGGCAAGTCCGCCAACGTCATCCTGCCGAGCGCCGACCTCGCCAAGGCGGTCAAGGTCGGCGTCGCCAACGTGATGGCCAACTCCGGCCAGACGTGCAGCGCGTGGACCCGGATGCTGGTCCACCGCGACCAGTACGACGAGGCCGTCGCGCTCGCCGCCGACTTCGCCGCCAAGTACGGCGACCGCATCGGCCCGGTCGTCAGCGAACGCCAGCGCGACCGCGTGCGCGGCTACATCGAGAAGGGCATCGCCGAGGGCGCCCGGCTGGTCGCGGGTGGCCCCGAATCCCCGCGCGAACAGGGGTGGTTCGTCAGCCCGACCGTCTTCGCGGACGTCACCCCGGACATGACGATCGCGCAGGAGGAGATCTTCGGCCCGGTCCTGTGCGTCCTGCCCTACGACGACGAGGACGACGCCCTGCGCATCGCGGACGGCACCGTCTACGGCCTCGCCGGAGCCGTCTGGGCCGGAGACGAGCAGGAGGCCGCCGCCTTCGCCCGCCGGATGCGCACCGGCCAGGTCGACATCAACGGCGGACGCTTCAACCCCCTTGCCCCCTTCGGCGGTTACAAGCAGTCCGGGGTCGGCAGGGAACTCGGCGCCTACGGACTGGCCGAGTACCTCCAGACCAAGTCCCTCCAGTTCTGAGGAAGTCGGTGACCATGGCCGTACGAGCCGCCGTCCTGCCCGCCGTCGGTGAACCCCTGGAGATCACCCGCATCGAGCTGCCCGCACCCGGCCCCGGCCAGGTCCGCGTCCGTCTCGCCGCCGCCGGGGTCTGCCACTCCGACCTCTCCCTGGCCAACGGCACCCTGCGCGTCCCCGTCCCCGCCGTCCTCGGTCACGAGGGCGCCGGAACCGTCGTCGCCGTGGGGGAGGGGGTGACCCATCTCGCCCCCGGTGCCCCCGTGGTCCTCAACTGGGCGCCCGCCTGCGGAGATTGCCCCGCCTGCGCGCGCGGCGAGGTCTGGCTGTGCGGCAACGCGCTCAACGGCGCCGCCGCCGTCCACGCCCACACCACCGACGGCACCGCACTCCATCCCGGCCTGAACGTCGGCGCGTTCGCCGAGGAGACGGTCGTCCCCGCCTCCTGCGCGCTGCCGCTGCCCGACGGCATCCCGCTCACCGACGCGGCCCTCCTCGGCTGCGCCGTCCTCACCGGCTACGGCGCGATCCACCACTCCGCCCGCGTCCGACCCGGGGAAACCGTGGCGGTGTTCGGGGTCGGCGGAGTCGGCCTCGCCGCGCTCCAGGCCGCGCGCATCGCGGGCGCCGAGCGGATCGTCGCCGTCGACGTCTCCGCCGACAAGGAGGAGCTGGCGCGCGGCGCGGGCGCCACCGACTTCCTCCTCGCCTCCCCGCAGACACCCCGCGAGATCCGCGCCCTCACCGCGGGCGAGGGCGTCGACGCGGCCGTGGAGTGCGCGGGCGTGGCCACCGCCATCCGCGCCGCCTGGGAGTCCACCCGGCGCGGCGGCCGGACCACGGTCGTCGGCATCGGCGGCAAGGACCAGCAGGTCACCTTCAACGCCCTCGAACTCTTCCACTGGGGACGGACGTTGTCCGGCTGCGTCTACGGCGACTCGGACCCGGCCCGCGACCTCCCGGTCCTCGCCGAACACGTCCGCGAAGGCAGGCTGGACCTCAAGGCACTGGTCACGGAACGCATCACCCTGGACGGCATCCCCTCGGCCTTCGAGAACATGCTCGCGGGCAAGGGGGGCCGCTCCCTGGTGCTCTTCGAGAACCACGCCTGACCCTCGCGGATCAGACCTCCTCGGGCCGCCGCTCGCCCACCGGACCGGCCACCGGCTCCGCCACCGGCTCTCCCTCCGGCCCGGCGGCGGCCCCGACCCGCATCACCCGCCCCCGCGCCCGGGACCGCGACACCGCCACACCCGCCAGGCACAGCACCCCGCCCACCAGCGTGAACGGACCCGGCACCTCGTCCAGTACCAGCCAGGACAGCAGCACGACCAGCGCCGGGACGGCGTACGTCGTCGCGCCCATCCGGGAGGCGGTCGTACGGGCCAGCGCGTAGGCCCAGGTGGTGAAGGCGAGCGCGGTCGGGAAGACGCCGAGGTACACCATGTCGAGGGTGGCCGTGAGCGGCGCGCGGGACGCCTCCGTCACCAGCTGCCCCGCGAACGGCAGGCAGCACACTGCCCCGACCAGGCAGCCGAACGTCGTCACCTGCAGGGCGCTCGCCGATCCGAGCGCGGGCTTCTGCGCGACCACCCCGCCCGCGTAGGCGACCGCCGCGAGTAGACACAGCACCACGCCGAGCACCGACGAACCGCCGCCCCCGGACGACATCGAGAGCCCCACGACCACCGCGCCCGCGAACGACACGGCTATCCCCGCCAGCAGCCGGGGCGGCATCGGATCACCGAGCAGCCGGGCGCCGAGCAGGGCGATCAGCAGCGGGCCCACGTTCACCACCAGCGCGGCCGTACCGGCGTCCACCTGCCGTTCGCCCCAGTTCAGGACCACCATGTAGAACCCGAACCACAGCACCCCGGAGACCAGGATGCCCCGCCACGCGGCACGCGGCGGCCACCCCTCCCGCCGCAGAAGCCACAGCGCCCCCAGCGCGACACTCCCCGCGAGCATCCGCCCGAGCGCCAGCGCCCCCGGCGAATAGGCGTCCCCCGCGGCCCGGATCGCCACGAAGGCGGAGGCCCACAGCAGAACGGTGACGACGGCGGCTGCGGCGGGCAGCACGGACCGGAACGAGGACACCTTCATCATGCTCCTGACACTGCGGGGCTCACCTTTGGAGCCCACGGCAACCAACAAAGGGGGCGCGGGACTGTGTCGATATGCGGCTCCGCCGCGCGGGCGCGACCAGCCACGACGGAGCCGCACCCGACCCGCGACGTCACCCCACCGAAACCCCGAGCAACTCAAAAAGCTTCCGCGCCCCCGCCGGAGTCACCCGAACCGCCCGCCCCGACCCGATCCGCTCGCACCACCCCGCCTCCAGTGCGTGCCGGCACAACCCCGCCCCCGCAGCCCCCGCGAGATGCGGCCGCCGCTCGGTCCAGTCCAGGCAGGCGCGGACCAGTGGCCGCCGCCCGGAGCGGTCCAGCTCGATACCCACCGCGCCGAACCACTCAAGTCCCGCCTCCGTCAGCGCGAACCCGGTGTCCTGGCGCAGCAGCCCCCGCGCGGTGAGCCCGTCGGTGAGCGCGATACCGAGCCGCCCGGCGAGATGGTCGTAACAGGTGCGCCCCCGCGCCATCGCGGCCCCGGCGCTCGACTCCCGTAGCGTGCGCGGCCGTTGGCGCATCGCGTCCTCGGGGAGCCGCGCGGTCAGGTCCTCGATCAGCTGGGCCACCTCGGGCCCGGCGAGCCGTACGTAGCGGTGCCGTCCCTGGCGTTCCTCGGCGAGCAGGCCGCCCGCGACCAGCTTGCCCAGATGCTCGCTGAGCGTGGACGCGGCGACGCCCGCGTGCCGGGCCAGCTCACCGGCGGTCCACGCCCGCCCGTCCAGCAGGGCGAGCAGACACGCGGCCCGCGTCTCGTCCGCGATCAGCGCGGCGAGCGCGGCGAGTCCGGGCGCCCGGGGGTCCTTGGCGGTCATGCGTTCCAGCATGGCGGACGGACACTTCGGCGCCCACCGAAGGAACCGCCAGGCCCACTCAGCCGACCCGCCCCACCCCCGCGAACTGCCCCTCCAGCCCGTCGAGCAGCGCCGCGAGCCCCGTCTCGAAGGCCCGCTCGTCGATCTTCTCCGGCTGCTCCGCGAGGAGATGCGCCTGCCCGAGGTGGGGATAGTCGGCCGGGTCGTACGCGCTCTGGTCGTCCACGAAGCCCCCGGCGAAGGAGCTGAGCGCGGAGCCCATGATGAAGTACCGCATCAGCGCGCCGATCGAGGTGGCCTGGGCCGGGGGCCAGCCCGCGTCCACCATCGCGCCGTAGACCGCGTCGGCCAGCCGCAGCGCGGCCGGGCGGCGGCCGGGGCCGCGTGCGAGGACCGGGACGATGTTGGGGTGGTCGCGCAGGGCGGAGCGGTAGGAGACCGCCCAGTCGCGCAGCGCGGTCCGCCAGGGGCGGCCGTCCTCGAACATCGACAGGTCGACCTGCGCGCTCACCGAGTCCGCGACCGCCTCCAGGATCTCGTCCTTGGTGCGGAAGTGGTTGTAGAGCGAGGGGCCGCTCACGCCGAGTTCGGCGGCGAGCCGCCGGGTGGAGACGGCCGCGAGCCCTTCGGCGTCCACGAGTTCCCGCGCCGTCGCGACGATCCGGTCGGTGCTGAGGAGGGGCTTGCGCGGTCGGGCCATGGCGCACATAGTAGGGCTGCCACAAGAAACTAGCACTGCTAATTTAACGCGGGTCCGGTACGGCCCGGTGTGAGGTGATCGCATGGTGAACCTGGAGCTGAGCGAGGAGCAGGCCGCCGTACGCCGCCTGGCCCGGGACTTCGTCGCGCGCGAGATCACGCCGTACGCGACCGAATGGGACCGCGCCGAGGAGGTCGACCGGGGCATCGTGAAGAAGCTCGGCGAGGTCGGCTTCCTCGGGCTGACGATCCCCGAGGAGTACGGCGGCTCGGGCGGCGACCATCTCGCGTACTGCCTGGTCACCGAGGAGCTGGGGCGCGGGGACTCCTCCGTGCGCGGGATCGTCTCCGTCTCCCTCGGCCTGGTCGCCAAGTCGGTCGCCGCCTGGGGCGACGAGGAGCAGAAGCGGCGCTGGCTGCCCGGGCTCACCTCCGGCGCGTACGTCGGCTGCTTCGGCCTGACCGAGCCCGGCACCGGCTCCGACGCGGGCAACCTCACCACCCGGGCCGTCCGCGACGGCGGGGACTATGTGATCAACGGCGCCAAGACCTTCATCACCAACGGCACCTGGGCCGACGTCGTCCTGCTCTTCGCCCGCTCCACCGACGCCCCGGGGCACAAGGGCGTCTCCGCCTTCCTGGTCCCCACCGACACCCCCGGCCTCACCCGGCGAGCCATCCACGGCAAGCTCGGGCTGCGCGGCCAGGCCACCGCCGAGCTGGTCCTCGAGGACGTGCGCGTGCCCGCCGCCGCGCTGGTCGGCCCCGAGGGCAAGGGCTTCTCCGTCGCCATGTCCGCGCTCGCCAAGGGGCGGATGTCGGTCGCGGCGGGCTGCGTCGGCATAGCCCAGGCCGCCCTGGACGCGGCCGTGACGTACGCCGGGGAGCGCGAGCAGTTCGGCAAGTCCATCGCCCACCACCAGCTGGTGCAGGAGCTGATCAGCGACATCGCCGTGGACGTGGACGCGGCCCGGTTGCTGACCTGGCGGGTCGCGGACCTGATCGACCGGGGGCAGCCGTTCGCCACCGAGTCCTCCAAGGCCAAGCTGTTCGCCTCCGAGGCGGCCGTGCGCGCCGCCTCCAACGCCCTTCAGGTCTACGGGGGTTACGGCTACATCGACGAGTACCCGGCGGGCAAACTCCTGCGCGACGCCCGCGTGATGACGCTCTACGAGGGCACCAGCCAGATTCAGAAGCTGCTCATCGGGCGGGCGCTGACCGGGGTTTCGGCGTTCTGAGAAGCCCGAGGGCGGCCCTTTCTGAGTATCCGTACTGAGTACGTCGGCGGATGTGGCGCGGGCCGCGTCCGCCGACACTCGTGCCATGAGCGAATCACCGGTCAAGCAGCAGAGCACGGCGGCCTTCTACGGCCAGGCCGTCGCCTCGTTCGCCGTCGCCATGACGGCCACGGCCATCGGCATCGTGCGCCTGGACGCCGACGCCTGGGTGCGGAGTTTCCTCGCCATCGCCGTCCTGTACCTCGTGACCTCCGCGTTCACCCTCGCCAAGGTGATCAGGGACCGGCAGGAGATGGGGCAGATCGTCAGCCGGGTCGACCAGGCGCGGGTGGAGAAGCTGCTCGCGGCGCACGACCCGTTCGAGAAGCTGTGAACCCCCGGTCAGCGCGCGGGCGCCTAGGCTAAGCGGGCGCTCACCTTCGGCGGTATGGTGGTGCTCCTGTCAGCGAGAGGGGCCAGTGAGCGATGAGTACGGCGGAGGAGACGGCCGGCGCCGAGATGGAGCCGTGGGCCGAGGTCACCCCTGACGCGGCCCGGCGCCTGCTCGTCGCGGCCGTGGAAGCCTTCGCCGAGCGCGGCTACCACGCGACGACGACCCGCGACATCGCGGGCCGCGCGGGCATGAGCCCGGCCGCGCTCTACATCCACTACAAGACCAAGGAAGAGCTGCTTCACCGGATCAGCCGGATCGGCCACGACAAGGCGCTGGACATCATGCGCACGGCCGCCCGGCGCGAGGGGAGCGCCGCCGAGCGCCTGGCCGACGCGGTCGGCTCCTTCGTACGCTGGCACGCCGGGCGGCGCACCACCGCGCGGGTCGTGCAGTACGAACTGGACGCCCTCTCGCCCGACGCGCGCGCCGAGATCCTCGCGCTGCGCCGCCAGGTGGACGCCGAGGTGCGCGGGATCATCGAGGACGGCGTGGCCGCGGGCGAGTTCGACGTGCCGGACGTGCAGGGCACGACCCTCGCGGTGCTCTCGCTCTGCATCGACGTGGCCCGCTGGTTCAACGTGGACGGGCCGCGCACCCCGGAGCAGGTCGGCGCGCTCTACGCCGACCTGGTGCTGCGGATGGTGGGGGCGCGGTGAGGGTGCCGCGCCGCCCGGGAGCCGTGACCGCTCAGAAGTAGTACCGGGAGACCGACTCCGCCACGCACACCGGCTTCTCGCCGCCCTCGCGCTCCACGGTGAAGGCGACGGACACCTGGACACCGCCGGGCACGTCCTCGACGTTCGTGATCACCGCGGTGGCGCGCAGGCGGGAGCCCACGGGGACGGGGGCCGGGAAGCGGACCTTGTTCGTGCCGTAGTTGACGCCCATCTTCACGCCCTCGACCGCGATGAGCTGCGGGCCGAAGAGGGGGAGCAGGGAGAGGGTGAGATAGCCGTGCGCGATCGTCGTCCCGAACGGGCCCGCCGCGGCCTTCTCCGGGTCGACGTGGATCCACTGGTGGTCCCCGGTGGCCTCGGCGAACAGATCGATCCGCTTCTGGTCGACCTCCAGCCAGTCGGTGTGGCCCAGCTGCTCGCCCACGGCCGCCTTCAGCTCGTCGGGGGAGGTGAAGGTCCTCGGTTCTGCCATGTTCCGGCCTCTCGCTTCGCGTCACTCCGGCATATCTAAGCAACTGCTTAGCATGGTCGGGTGGAGGGCGCCTGTCAACGGAGTCCGCGCGGCGGGTCGGTAGGCTCTGAGGAGTGTCCCGGATTCCCGAGAAGATTCACGAGCTGACCGTCGGCCAGCTGTCCGCGCGCAGTGGCGCCGCCGTCTCCGCACTGCACTTCTACGAGGCCAAGGGCCTGATCCACAGCAGGCGCACCTCCGGCAACCAGCGCCGCTACGGTCGCGACACCCTGCGCCGCGTCGCCTTCATCCGCGCCGCCCAACGCGTCGGCATCCCGCTGGCCACGATCCGCGAGGCCCTGGCCGAACTCCCCGAGGAACGCACCCCCACCCGCGAGGACTGGGCCCGCCTCTCCGAAGCCTGGCGCACCGAACTCGACGACCGCATCGCCCAGCTGAATCGCCTCCGCGACCACCTCACCGACTGCATCGGCTGCGGCTGCCTCTCCCTGAAAAGCTGCGTCCTCTCCAACCCGGACGACGCCCTGGGCGAACAGCAGTCGGGTTCACGGCTGATGCGGGAGCGCCGCTGAGGGCAGCACCGGCGCGACATGCCACCCGGGCTCGGGGTGGCACCCCCGCCGACAGCCGCTGCGCGCCGCCCCCGGGTGGCGCTCCCACCGCCGATGCCCTCTGCACTCGCCGGGCACCGGCCGACCGAGACAGCGCCGGGCACCGGCCGCCTCGCGATCCGTACGGCACCTCCGGTTCCGGGCGCCACACACCGGCAACCGCGCCGCCGCCTGCCCGGGCACGCGACCGGAAGCGGTTGACCGAGGCCCGGCTGGGCCGCCGCGCG
Source organism: Streptomyces sp. LaPpAH-108 (assembly GCF_000373625.1). GTDB lineage: Bacteria > Actinomycetota > Actinomycetes > Streptomycetales > Streptomycetaceae > Streptomyces. The sequence goes on along the minus strand of NZ_KB891998.1, from coordinate 345,331 downwards.
GTCCGTGGCGCCGGAGGCATCCCTGCCTCCGGTGTCGCCTGACGTAGTCACGCCGCCGCTCGCCCGGCACCGGCTGGCCGAGGCGGTGCCGGTTGGGCCGGTGCCCTCTGTCCTCGGTGCCGCACTCCGGCAACCGCTCTGCCTTCCCCACGGCGTCCGATCAGAGCTGGTCAACCGAGGTCCTGCCGGACGGCCCGTGGGCCGTGCACCGGGTGGCATCCCGCCTCCGGTGTCACCTGTCGGCAGCCACTCCGCCCCCGGCACCGGCGGCCGGTGCGGACGAGGTTCCGCTCCGCTCGGTGGACCGGGGGCACGGCAACCCCGTGCCGGGGCGTCAGCTTCCCCTGGCCCGTTTCGTGCACGGTCCCTTCCAGCCGCCCTGCGTACCGGTCAACCCCCGCGCCGCCCCCGGAGTCTCAGCCCCTCCGGCTCGGGTGCCCGTGCGGGCCGAGTTGCGGGTGAGGTGGCGTACAGGGGCCGTATCGAACCCCTGTACTCGCGGCAGCGCGCCGCACGCGGAGGCACCCCACGCCCCCGCGCCCCACGCCTTGCGCCCCGGCGCATCCGCACCACCGGCCCAGGCACCTCACCCCCGAACCGGCGGAGCCATCACGCCGACATCAGCAGCCGCCCCCGTCGTGCCGCCGCCAGTGCTCTCGGGGTCAGGACCGGGCGGGGGACCAGGATGCCGCAGTCCGTGCAGACCGGGCCGGAGGACGGGGCGTGGTCGAGGCCGTAGCGCCAGACGAGGCGTTCGGCGGCGCAGACTGGGCAGACGGAGCCCGGTTCGCGTTCGAGCGCGGTGATCAGGCGGCGCAGTACTTCGGCCAGGGGCTCACGGGGATGGAGCCGCGGGTCGTCGCACCAGGCGACGCCGAAGCCGCCCCAGGTCATCCGGTGCCAGTCGTCCACACTGCCGGGCCTGCGCAGCCCGTCGTGCTTCTCCTTCCTGCGCCGCTCGGCGAACTCGGCCTCGTAGGCCAGCCACACCGCGCGTGCCTCCTCCAGTTCCACCAGTGCGGCCACGAGCCGCGCCGGGTCCGGGGAGCGGTCCTCGGGTCCGAAACCGGCCCGGGAGCACAGATGGTCCCAGGTCGCCCGGTGCCCGTAAGGAGCGAACCGCTCCAGGCACTTGCGCAGCGAATAGCGCCGCAGCGCCAGATCGCATCGCGGATCGCGCACCTGTCTCGCCAGACTTCGGAATCCGGCCATCGCCCTGCACCTCCGTCACCTCTGTGTCGCACGTCGGTCACCTCGGCGTCGCCGTACGGCATCGCGTGCGACGTCGCCGAATAGACGTACCGCCGGTCCATCCGGCTCCATCCGATTTCCGATGCCCTCCCATAAGGCACCCCGGGTTGACCGCCCGGGGCACCGCCCGGGCCACCCGCCGCGCCATCGGCCAGGCAGAGCACGGAAGTTGACGCATGTTCACCTTCCATCGCGGGGATACCGCCGGTAACGTCCGGCCCACCCCCAGTCGGGAGGAGCTGCCATGGCACGGCGCACCCCACGTAACGCGTTGTCCGACAGAGCGAGAACTCCCCGCACTCTTTCCGGGTTCCTGAAGACGGCGTCCATATGCGTTCTGATCGCCGGTCTTCTCTCACCTCTCACCCAGACGGCGGCAGCCGGAGCCCCTGCCGCCGCCCCCAACGACTACTGCGGCGGCCAGTGTTCCGACATCCTGCCGCCCGGCGAGAACGGCAACGCCACCCTCGCCCAGATCCTGCTCAACCAGGTCTTCGGCACCCAGCCCGACCACGCCGAGGACCAGCTCGGCCCCTACGCCAACCTCGCCACCGGCTATAAGGGCCTGACCGACGCGAAGATCAACACCTTCTTCAACGACTCCTCGTTCGGCGTCCCCGCCGACCAGGTCGCCTCCACCGAGAAGCCCGCCGGACGCACCGACGTGACGATCGTGCGCGACAAGAAGACCGGCGTGCCCCACATCACCGGCACCACCCGCTACGGCACCGAGTTCGGCGCCGGATACGCCGCCGCCCAGGACCGCCTGTGGCTCATGGACCTGTTCCGGCACGTCGGACGCGGCCAGTTGACCACCTTCGCGGGCGGCGCCCTGGCCAACCAGGGCCTTGAGCAGCAGTTCTACCGCGACGCCCCCTACACCGAGGCCGACCTCCAGGCCCAGATCGACAGCGCCGTGGCCCGTGGCGGCGACCGGGGCCAGCAGGCCCTCGGCGACGCGAACGCCTACCTCGACGGCATCAACTCCTACATCGACGCCTCCGACAGCGGCCGTTACTTCCCCGGCGAGTACGTCCTCACCGGCCACAAGGACTCCATCACCAACGCGGGCACCATCGACCACTTCAAGATCACCGACCTGGTCGCGCTCGCCTCGGTCGTCGGCGCCCTGTTCGGCTCCGGTGGCGGCGGCGAGGTCGACAACGCCGTCTCGCTGCTCGCCGCCCAGTCCAAGTACGGCGTGGAGGAGGGCACCAAGGTCTGGGAGTCCTTCCGCGAGCGCAACGATCCCGAGGCCGTCCTCACCGTCCACGACGGCAAGAGCTTCCCCTACGGCACCCGCCCCGCCGACCCCAGGGGCGAGGCCCTGCCCGACCCCGGCTCGGTCACCCAGGAACCCCTGGTCTACGACCGCACCGGCAGCGCGGGCTCGGCGAGCGCCAAGTCCGCCTCCACCACGGCCGCGAAGACCACCCTCGGCTCGGCCAGGCGCGGCATGTCCAACGCCCTCGTCGTCAGCGGCGCGCACACCGCGAGCGGCCACCCCGTCGCCGTCTTCGGCCCGCAGACCGGCTACTTCGCCCCGCAGCTGCTGATGCTCCAGGAGATCCAGGGCCCCGGCATCAGCGCGCGCGGCGCCTCCTTCGCGGGCCTGAGCATGTACGTCGAACTCGGCCGGGGCCAGGACTACTCCTGGAGCGCGACCACCTCGGGCCAGGACATCATCGACAGCTACGCGGTCGAACTGTGCCAGGACGACTACCACTACCTGTACCACGGCACCTGCACGGCCATGGAGCGGATCGAGCAGAAGAACGCCTGGAAGCCGACCGTGGCCGACGGCACCGCCGCGGGGTCGTACACCCTGCGCGTCTGGCGCACCAAGTACGGCCCCGTGCAGTACCGCGCGACCGTCGGCGGCAAGAAGGTCGCCTACACCACCCTGCGCTCCTCCTACCTCCACGAGGCCGACTCGATCATCGGCTTCCAGATGCTGAACGACCCCGACTACGTCAAGGGCCCCGAGGACTTCCAGAAGGCCGCCCAGCACATCAACTACACGTTCAACTGGTTCTACGCCGACTCCCGGCACACCGCGTACTACAACAGCGGCGACAACCCGGTCCGCGCCGACGGCGTCGACAGCGAGTTCCCGGCCTGGGCCCGCCCCGACTACGAGTGGCGCGGCTGGAACCCGGCGGGCAACACCGCCGACTACACCCCGGCCTCCGCCCACCCCCAGTCGATCGACCAGGACTACTACATCTCCTGGAACAACAAGCAGGCCAAGGACTACGCCGCCGCCCCCTGGGGTGAGGGCTCGGTGCACCGGGGCGACCTCCTGGAGGACCGGGTGCGGGTGCTTACCGCCGCCGGTGGGGTGACCCGGACGAAGCTGGTCCAGGCGATGGCCGAGGCCGCCCTCGCCGACCTGCGCGCCGAGGACGTCCTGCCCAAGCTCCTGAAGGTGGTCAACTCCTCGCCGGTGACGGACAGTACGGCCGCCTCGGCGGTGAGCAAGCTCCAGGCGTGGGTGGGCGCGGGCGCCCAGCGCACGGAGACCTCGGCGGGTTCGAAGAAGTACGCCGACGCCGACGCGATCCGCATCCTGGACGCCTGGTGGCCGCTGCTGGTGCAGGCCGAGTTCGAACCCGGCCTCGGCACCGACCTGTTCACCGCGTTCACGGCCAACCTCCCCGTGGACGAGGCGCCTTCGGCCGGACACGGCCCGACCGGCTCGCACGCCGGAAGCTCCTTCCAGTACGGCTGGTGGAGCTATGTCGACAAGGACATCAGGGCCGTCCTCGGTGAGCCCGTGCAGGGACCGCTCGCCCGCACGTACTGCGGCGACGGCAGCCTCTCCGCCTGCCGGGACGCGCTGATCAGCACCCTCAAGCAGGCGGCCGGGCGCACCGCGGCCCAGGTCTACCCGGGCGACGACCAGTGCTCGGCCGGGGACCAGTGGTGCGCCGACTCCATCGCCCAGCGCACCCTCGGCGGCATCAAGCACGGCAAGATCAGCTGGCAGAACCGGCCGACCTTCCAGCAGGTCGTGGAGTACACCTCGCACCGGTGACGCCTGCGGCCTCCAAGTCACCGCTCCACCAGGTGACTTGGAGGCCGTCGCTCAGCGGTAGAGCAGATACGTCCCGCGCGTCTTCCGGAACCGCGCCAGCTCCGGCTGCCACGCGGCGGTCACCTCGTCCGTCCCGGCGCCCGCGTCGATCATCGTGCGCACCCGGTCCGAACCGGTCAGCTTGTCGATCCAGTTGTCCGGCCGCCAGGCGAAGTCCTTCCACACCCGCCGCGCCGTCACCAGCAGCCCGATCCCGGTGCGCACCGGGTCGTAGGCCGACCGGTCGTGCACATGGAGCTGCACCCCGCCCACCGTTTTGCCCTCGAACTTGGAGAAGGTGGGCGCGAAGTACGCCTCCCTGAACCGCACGCCGGGCAGCCGGAGTCGGTTCGCCGCCTCGGCCCAGCGGCCGTCGATGCCCTCCGCGCCGAGGAGTTCGAAGGGCCGGGTGGTGCCGCGCCCCTCCGACAGGTTCGTGCCCTCGAACACACAGGTGCCGGAGTACACCAACGCGGTCTCCGGAGTAGGCATGTTGGGGCTCGGCGGCACCCAGGGCAGCCCGCACGCGTCGTACCACATCGAGCGCCGCCACCCCGTCATCCGCACCGTCTCCAGCGGTACGGGCCTGTCCAGGAACTCCCCGTTGAACAGCAGCGCCAGCTCGGCCGCCGTCATCCCGTGCGCCTGCGCGATCGGGCGCCGTCCGACGAAACTCGCGAACTCCTGGCGCAGCACCGGACCTTGGGCGGAACGGCCGGTCACCGGGTTGGGGCGGTCCAGGACCATGAACCGCTTGCCCGCGAGCGCGGCGGCCTCCATGCAGTCGTACAGCGTCCAGATGTACGTGTAGAAGCGGGCGCCCACGTCCTGGATGTCGAAGACGACCGTGTCCACCCCGGACGCGGTGAACACCTCGGCCAGAGCGGCGCCGCTCTTCAAGTACGTGTCGTAGACCGGAAGTCCGGTCGCCGGGTCGTCGTAGCGGCCCTCGGAGCCGCCCGCCTGCGCGGTGCCCCGGAACCCGTGCTCGGGCCCGAAGACCGCGGTGAGGCGCACGCGCGGGTCGGCGTGCATCACGTCCACGATGTGCCGGACGTCGCGGGTGATCCCGGTCGGGTTGGTGACGATCCCCACCTTGCGGCCCGCCAGCGGCGCGTATCCCTCGGCGACCAGCCGCTCGAACCCCGTGCGCAGCCCGCCCGCGTCCCCGGCCGTCGACGCCGGAACGGGAACCGCCCCGGCGACCGTGGCCGTGGCGGTGGTGGTGAGCAGGCTCCGTCTGGACAGCGTCATGCGGTGACCTCCGTGATCGCGGCGGACGAGCGGACGTACGGGTGCCGTGGCCCCGGGGACGTTAGCGCGGGAGCGCGGCCCAGGGAACGAGCCGGACCGCGGCCGTCCGTGTTTTCCCTTCCACCGGGCATACCGACTGGTTAGTCTGGCGCGTGGGGCGCCGGAGACGGGCCCGCGCCGAGCCGTGTCGAGCCATGTCGAGCCGTGTCGCGTGTCGAGGGAGACCGAGGGTGGAAGCTGTGCGGGATGCCGCAGTCGTCGTCACCGGGGCGGGCGGAGGGATCGGGGCCGCGCTGGCCCGCCGGTTCGCCGCCGAGGGCGCCCGGGTGGCCGTCAACGACCTGGACGCGGACAAGGCCAAGGCGGTGGCCGAGGAGATCGGCGCGATCGCCGTCCCCGGGGACGCCTCCGCCGTCGTCGAGGAGGCGCGCGACGCCCTCGGCGGCACCATCGACGTCTACTGCGCCAACGCGGGCGTCGCCTTCGAGGACGCCCTGCCCGAAGGACCGCTGGACGAGCGCTCCTGGCAGACCTCCTGGGACGTCAACGTGATGGCCCATGTCCGCGCCGCCCACGCGCTGCTGCCCGAGTGGCTGGAGCGTGGCAGCGGGCGGTTCGTCTCCACCGTCTCCGCCGCCGGACTGCTCACCATGATCGGCGCCCCCTCCTACAGCGTCACCAAGCACGGCGCGCTCGCCTTCGCGGAGTGGCTGTCGCTCACCTACCGCCACCGGGGCGTCCAGGTCCACGCGATCTGCCCGCAGGGCGTGCGCACCGACATGCTCGCCGCCACCGGCAGCGCGGGCGACCTGGTGCTCCAGCCCACCGCCATCGAACCGGAGGCGGTCGCGGACGCGCTCCTCAAGGGCATCGCCGAGGACCGCTTCCTGATCCTGCCGCACCCCGAGGTGGCCGACTACTACCAGGCGCGCGCCGCCGCCCCCGACCGCTGGCTCGCGGGCATGAACCGCGTCCAGCGGACCTGGGAGGAGAACCGCTGACGGCCCGCCCCGGCCCGCACGGAGAACCGGGGGCATCCGTCCGGGGCCGGTAATGGGAAGATCCTCCGGCGGGACACGCGTCCCACGCGTGCGACCAGGACGACGACAGTCGGCGACGACGACGGAAAGGCAGGTGGCGACAGTGCCCAGGACCACGGACGGGGACGGCACGCCCGTACCCCGGCGGCTGCTGGACGCCGCCACCCGCCTCTTCGCCGAGCAGGGCTACGACCGCACCTCGGTCCAGGAGATCGTGGAGGCCGCCGGCGTCACCAAGGGCGCGCTCTACCACTACTTCGGCTCCAAGGACGACCTCCTGCACGAGGTGTACGCGCGCGTACTGCGCCTCCAGCAGGAACGCCTGGACACCTTCGCGGACGCGGACGAGCCGGTCGAGAAGCGGCTGCGCGCCGCCGCCGCCGACGTCGTGGTCACCACCATCGACAACCTGGACGACGCCGCGATCTTCTTCCGCTCCATGCACCATCTGAGCCCCGAGAAGAACAAACAGGTCCGCGCCGAGCGCCGCCGCTACCACGAACGCTTCCGCGCCCTCATCGAGGAGGGCCAGCGCGAGGGCGTCTTCTCCACCGCCACCCCGGCCGACCTCGTCGTGGACTACCACTTCGGCTCGGTCCACCATCTGTCGACCTGGTACCGCCCGGAGGGCCCGCTGACCCCGCAGCAGGTCGCCGACCACCTGGCGGACCTGCTGCTGCGCGCGCTGCGGCCGTAAGGCGTACGGGACACGGCTCACCCGGCACGAGTAAGGGGCGCCCGCCATGGCGAACGCCCCTTACCCCAGGCCCCTCTTACAGGTACTTCTTCAGCTCCCGCCGCGCCAGCGACCGCTGGTGCACCTCGTCGGGCCCGTCCGCCAGCATCAGCGTGCGCGCGCTCGCGTACACCTCGGCCAGCGGGAAGTCCTGGCTCACCCCGCCCGCGCCGTGCAGCTGGATCGCGCGGTCCAGGATCTCCACCACCGCGCGCGGCGTGGCGATCTTGATGGCCTGGATCTCGGTGTGGGCGCCCTTGTTGCCGACGGTGTCCATCAGCCAGGCCGTCTTCAGCACCAGCAGCCGCAGCTGCTCGACCGTCACCCGGGCGTCCGCGATCCAGTTCTGGACCACACCCTGCTGGGCCAGCGCCTTGCCGAAGGCCGTACGGGACACCGCCCGGCGGCACATCAGCTCGATCGCCCGCTCGGCCATGCCGATCAGCCGCATGCAGTGGTGGATACGGCCCGGACCGAGCCGCGCCTGCGCGATGGCGAAGCCGCCGCCCTCCTCGCCGACCAGGTTCGACACCGGCACGCGCACCTGGTCGAAGACGACCTCGGCGTGGCCGCCGTGCGCGTGGTCCTCGTACCCGAAGACCTGCATGGCCCGCTTGACCGTGAGGCCCGGGGTGTCGCGCGGGACCAGCACCATGGACTGCTGGCGGCGGATGTCGGCGCCGTCCGGGTCGGTCTTGCCCATCACGATGAAGATCTGGCAGTCCGGGTTCATCGCCCCGGAGATGTACCACTTGCGGCCGGTGATGACGTAGTCGTCGCCGTCACGCTCGATCAGCGTGGTGATGTTGGTGGCGTCCGAGGAGGCCACCTCCGGCTCGGTCATCGCGAACGCCGAGCGGATCTCCCCGGCGAGCAGCGGCTCCAGCCACTGCTTCTTCTGCGCCTCGGTGCCGAACTGCGCCAGCACCTCCATGTTCCCGGTGTCGGGCGCCGCGCAGTTGGTCGCGGTGGGCGCCAAGTGCGGGGAACGGCCGGTGATTTCGGCGAGGGGCGCGTACTGCAGGTTGGTGAGCCCCGCACCGTACCCGGCGTCGGGCAGGAACAGGTTCCACAGCCCCTGCCTGCGGGCCTCGGCCTTCAACTCCTCGACCACGGCCGGGGTGTCCCACGGCGAGGCCAGCTGCGCGCGCTGCTCCTCGGCGACCGGCTCGGCCGGGTACACGTACTCGTCCATGAAGGCGAGGAGACGGCCGCGCAACTCCTCGGTGCGCGCGTCGAACGCGAAGTCCATGTGCGGTCAGCCTTCCTGAAGAGTCGTCAGTCCGTGGTCGATGAAGACCGGCACGAGGTCCCCGATGCGGTCGAAGCCGCGCCCGACCGTCTGGCCGAGGGTGTAGCGGTAGTGGATGCCCTCCAGGATCACGGCGAGCTTGAACCAGGCGAACGCCGTGTACCAGTTGACGTCCGAGACGTCGCGTCCGGAGCGTGCCGCGTACCGCTCGATCAGCTCGCGCGGGGCCGGGTGGCCCGGCGCCTCGGCGGTCGTCGAGACGGGGGAGTCGGCCATGCCGAGCGGCTGGCTGTACATCACCAGCAGGCCCAGGTCGGTCAGCGGATCACCGAGCGTGGACATCTCCCAGTCGAGGATGGCCTCGATCCGGTCGTCCTGCCCGATCAGCACGTTGTCCAGGCGGTAGTCGCCGTGCACGACCGCCGGGGCGGGGGAGTCGGGCAGTGAGCGGCCGAGCGTCGCGTGCAACTCGTCGATGCCCGCGAGGTCGCGGTTGCGGGAGGCGTCCAACTGCTTCCCCCAGCGCCGCAGTTGACGGTCCAGGAAACCCTCGGGGCGGCCGAAGTCCGCGAGGCCCACCTCGGCGGGGTCCACTGCGTGCAGCTCGACCAGGGTGTCCACCAGGGACAGCACCGCGTCCCGGGTGCGCTCCGGGCCGAGCGGGGCGAGCTGGTCCGCGGTGCGGTAGGGGGTGCCCTCGACGTACTCCATGACGTAGAACGGAGCCCCGAGCACCTCCTCGTCCTCGCACAGCAGCACCGGACGGGGGACCGGTACGTCGGTCGGGTGCAGGGCGCTGATCACCCGGTGCTCGCGGCGCATGTCGTGCGCGGTGGCCAGCACATGGCCCAGCGGCGGACGGCGGACGACCCACTTGGAGGTGCCGTCGGACACCGCGTAGGTGAGGTTCGACCGTCCGCCCTCGATCAGCCGGCCGGTCAGGGGGCCGGTCACCAGACCGGGCCGCTCACGGTCGAGCAGCGCGCGCAGCCGGTCGGGATCGAGTCCGGGCGGGTGGTCGGCGCTCATACATCACTCCTGGGAACGGACGAACAGGAACGGGCGAACGGGAACCCGTCTCATGATGCCGACCGGTCGGTATGTCGTCCAGTGTGTTCACCGGAACCGGTCCGATCAGTGACCGGGACCACAGCCGTACGGACCGGGATCGCGGTCGTACGCCGACGGCCCCTCCGGCGCGGCGTCGGAGGGGCCGTCGGTGTTGAGCGGGCCCAGGGGTCTGCGGGCGGCTCAGTGGTCGTCGTAGTGGTCCCCGTGCTCGGCGTGCCGGTGGCCGTCGTGCAGATAGTCCACATGGTCGTTGTGCACCACGCGCGCGTGCCCGCACTCCTCGTGGTGCACATGGTCGTGGCCGGGGTGCGCGATGTGCCCGGCGGGCTCGCACTCGTCCCAGTGGCCGCTGTGGGCGCGGTGCAGATGGCCGTCGTGCGCGTAGTCGACGTGGTCGCCGTGGGGTACGGCGGAGTGTCCGCAGCCCGGGCCGTGGGTGTGCGCGCCGTGCTCGGAGTGTTCCTGGTGAAGGTCGGTCATGGGGGCTCACCTTCGGGAGGCGGGATCGGGGATGTCGGGGGATGTCGGGGTGTGTCGGGGGCGACGACGGACAGGCTACGCGCGAATGGGGCGTATCCCGGCATATGGGTTGCGTGGCGTCCGGGTACCCAGGAAGGTCTAGGACATGAAGGCGATCAGCTACCGCCGCTACGGCGGACCCGAGGTGCTGGAGTACGGCGAGCGGCCCGAGCCCAAGCTCGGCCCCGACCAGGTGCTGGTCCGGGTGCGCGCGGCGGCCGTCAACCCGGTGGACTGGAAGTGCCGGGAGGGGTACCTCGACCCGATCCTGGAGACCGTGTTCCCCGTGATCACCGGCTGGGACATGAGCGGGGTCGTGGTCCGGCCCGGCGCCTCCGCCCCGGAGTACGAGGCGGGGGACGAGGTGATCGGCTACGTCCGCGAGGACTTCCTCTCCCTCGGCACCTTCGCGGAGTACGTCGCCGCCCCGGTGCGCACCCTGGCTCCCAAGCCCGCCGCCCTCTCCTTCGAGGAGGCCGCGGGGCTGCCGCTGGCCGGGCTGACCGCCTATCAGTGCGTGGTCACCGTCCTCGGGGTCAAACGCGGCGAGACCCTTCTCGTGCACGCCGCCGCCGGCGGGGTCGGCTCACTGGCCGTCCAGCTCGGCGTCCACCTCGGCGCCCGCGTCATCGGCACCGCGAGCGAACGCAACCACGCCTACGTACGCTCCCTCGGCGGCGAACCCGTCTCCTACGGCGAGGGCCTGGCCGAACGCGTCCGCGGAATCGCCCCCGAGGGCGTCGACACGGTCTTCGACACCATCGGCGGCGAAACCCTCAAGATCTCCGCCAACCTCCTCGCCCCCGACGGCCGCCTCGTCTCCATCGCCTCCCCCGAGGTCGTCAAATACGGCGGTCGCTACTGGTTCGTCCGCCCCGACGCGGAAGACCTCACCAAGCTCTCCCAACTCGCCGACCAAGGCGTGGTCTCCGTCCACGTGGACAAGGTGTTCCCCCTGGAGGAGACGGCAGAAGCCCAGAAGCTGAGTGCGGGGCACCATGCGCGGGGGAAGATCGTGGTGAGGGTGCCGGGGGAGTAGGACCGGGAGCACTGCCTCACACCAGCAGTGCCGCCGCGCACACCGCCAGCGCCGCCGCGCACACCGCTGCCGCCGTCGCGTGACGCGGGGTCAGTGCGGTGGGGCGGTCGGTCGTCGACAGTACGCGGATGCGGTGGTGGGCGATGCGGAGGAAGCCCAGCCACAGTCCGCAGGTCACCGCGCACAGCAGCGCGGCGGCGACCGGCTCGTCCGCGCGGAGCGCCGCCCGCAGCGCGAGCACCGCCACCACCGTGCACGCCAGTGTCGTACGCCGCCAGGCAAGGCGGGTCCGCTGCGGCTGGAGCCCCCGGTCCCGGCCGGACTGGGCGATGCTCACCCCGCCCACCCCGCCAGCACCACCACGACCATCGCCACCGCCACCACCGCGATCACCAGGCTCAGCAGTACCGGGAAGCGGGACACCGGCAGGTCCTCGCCGCGTCGCATCGCGCGTTCGCAGCGGACCCAGTGGTTCACCGCGCGCAGGGCGCACAGGACGCCGGCCGCGAGCAGCGCCAGTGCGAGTCCGGCGCGCCAGGCCCAGCGCAGGTGCGGCAGGAACTGGTCCACCGCGAAGCCGCCGCCGATCAGCGCGAGCGCGGTCCGCAGCCAGGCGAGGAAGGTGCGCTCGTTGGCGAGGGAGAACCGGTAGTCGGGGGTGCTGCCCTCGTCCCGTACCCGCTCGGGGGCGAACCAGAGGTGGACGTTCCGCGCGAAATCGATCACGCGAAGGACCCTACCGGCGCCTCACCGCGCCGCCCGGAACGCCCTCAGCCGCTCGTACGCCGCGAGCCCGTCCGGCACCCACTCCCACGCGCCGAGCCGCCGCTCCACCTCGTCCTCGGTCAGGAAGTCGTACCACTGCACCTCCTCCACCTGCGGCTCCACCGGCAGCGCGCAGCGCACCTCGTACACCGCCGACCACCAGCTCTTCCCGGCCCCGTCGTCGTAGAGGAACTTGAACAGGAACTCCGGCCGGTCAAGCCCCGACACCCCCAGCTCCTCCTCCGCCTCCCGCAGCGCCGCCTCGTCGTAGGACTCGCCCGCGCCCACCACCCCGCCGACGAACATGTCGTACAGCGCGGGAAAGACCAGCTTGGTCGCGGTGCGGCGGTGGACGAAGAGCCGCCCGGCCGCGTCCCGGGCCTGGATGAAGACGCAGCGGTGGCGCAGCCCCCGGTCGTACGCCTCACCGCGCGGGACCTGGGCCACCACCCGGTCCCGCTCGTCCACGATGTCGAGAACCTCGTCGGCAGGATTCATACGGCCATCCAAGCAGCCCCGCCCGGAGCCGACCTCAGTTGCGCTGAAGGTCCCGCACCCGCCGCTCCTGAGCGGTCCCGCACGGCATCGCCGGATGCAGCCCGAGCAGCACGATCCCCGCCACGATCGCCGCGAGCCCCGCCGCCTCCCACGCCAGCGCCCCGGTGTCCGTGTGCAACCGGTCGCCCAGGAANCCCACCCCGCACAGGATGCCCGCCAGCGGCTGCGCCGCCGTCAGCGCGGGCAGCGACATCCGCAACGGCGCCGTCTCGAACGCGCTCTGCACCAGCATCAGCCCCGTCACCCCGAGCACCAGCACCCCGTACGGCTGCCAGCCGGTGAACAGCTCCGCGGGACCGCCCTCCGCCCACCGCGTGGCACTCACCCGCGTCAGCGCGTCCTGCACGCCGTACAGCAGCCCCGCCGCCGCGGCCAGCAGCACCGCCCCCCAGCCGGACCGCGACCGCTTGGCGTACCCCGCGAGCGCGAGGGCGACACCCAGCATCGCGCCCATGATCAGCCAGTGCCGCAGCGGATCGGTGACGGCGGTGCCCGCCTGCGGACGGCCCGCCAGGATGAACGCGCTCACCCCGCCCGCCAGCAGCACGAGCCCCGTCCAGCCCTGACGGCCCAGCGGCTGCCCGGTCTGACGGCGGGACAGGGCGAGCGCGAAGAGCAGATTGGTGGCGAGCAGCGGCTCCACCTCGGAGATCTCCCCCTGCCCGAGCGCGACCGCGCCGAGCGCCATCCCGGCCACCATCAGCGCCGTACCGCCCAGCCAGCGCGGCACCCGCATCAGATCGAGCAGCAGCCGGAAGGACAGGAAGTCGCTGAGCGGGGCCCGTTGCGCCACGTTCTGCTGGAGCACGAATCCGAACCCCACACAGCAGGCGGCGCCCATGGCGAGAAGGACAACCAGAAGGGACACGCTGCGTACCTCGATCATCGGCCGGGCCACGATTGCGTGTGGCCGACTGTAGCGCCCCCGGACGGCATCGCCGCGGAGAGCGCCCGGATGGGGGGCGGATCGGCGCGGTCCCGTCGCACGGCCGGGCGGGGCACCGGACCAGGGGTCGCGAGGCCGGTTGGGGCAGCGGCGAGCGGAACCGTCGGCTCATGTTCCGCCGCCCCGCCCCCGGCCGCCATGGCGTACGCCACAATCGGGCTGCCGAACCCCCGCGCGGGGCCCGCCACCTGGCCACCCGAGCCCCAAGTACCCCTGAAACAACCCTCGTTGAACCCAGTAACACCCGGATTCCGCTTGACGCAATCCCTGCCGGGGAGTTTGCTGTGCGTGATCGGCCGATGGCAGCCCGAGAAACAGGAAGTCCAGCGGTGCCCCCACTCCCGTCCCTGCTCGGCACATGCCGGGCCCCCGCACAACCCGCACAACCGTCCGGTGACACCGCTCCCGGCGACCCCCGCGCCTTCGAGGCCGCCCTCGGCGACGCGGAACTGCTCGCCGCCCGCGCCGCCCTGGCCCGCGGTCGCTGGCAGCCCGTCCGCTCCCTCCTCGCCCACACCGGCGACGAATGGGACCGCCGAGGCCACCGGATCACCGTGCTCGCCCAGGAACCGTCCACCGAGGCCCGCGTCCGTGCCTGGCTCCTCGCCGAACCCGGCTCCGCCGACGCCACCGCCCTGCTCGCCCTCACCCTGGTCCACCGCGCCCTCACCGGCCGCGAGGAACCCGACCGCGCCCGCGCCGCCTGCCACGCCGCCGCCACGCTCGCGCCCGCCGACCCCACCCCCTGGCTCGGCCTGCTCCTGCTCGCCCGCGCGCTCGGCCCCGAGCCCGACCTGTGGCGCGCCTTCGCCGAGCTGCGGCTGCGCCACCCCGAGCACCACCACGGCCACCACCTGATCGTCGCCGCCCTCGCCGAACGGCCCGCCGCCGCCCGCCCTGAGTCCCACGAGGCGTACGACCTCGCCGAGCGCGCCGCCGCCCAGGCCCCGGCCGACTCCCCGCTCGCCGTCCTGCCGGTCGTCGCCCACACCGAGCGCCACCGCCACCTCGCCGCCACCGGCCTCGCCCCCGCCGACCCGGCCGCCGCAGGCCACTGGGGCGGACGCCGGGCCCGCCGCGCGCTGCGCGCCGCCTTCGACTGGTGGCTGGAGTGGGAGCACGACGACCACCCCCGCCGCCACCTCGACCTCAACCACCTGGCGTTCGCCATGTCCGCCGCCGGACGCCCGGCCGAGGCCGCCGCCCTCTTCCACCGCATCGGCCCGCACGCCACCCGCGAACCCTGGTCCTACCTGGGCGGAGACCCCCGTACGGCCTTCCACGCGGCCCGCGCCCGGGCGCTCGGCTTACCGAGCGCGCCCGGATTACCGAACTCTGACGTCCGCCCCGACCCACTGGCCCCACCCGCCCCGACGGTGTTCGAATGACGGCGTGAAGCCCGAAGAACCTCCGGAGGACGGCGCGGACCTCCCTGAGACCGAAGCCGAAGCCGCTCCCGCTGCCGAAGCCGACGTCGAAGCCCGCGGCAAACCGATCGGCCGCCGCGTCTTCCTCGGCACCGTCGCCCTCGGCGCCCTCGGCGTGGCCACCGCCCCCGCCCTCCAGCGCGGCTTCGAAGCGCTCTCCGGACAGGACCCCACCGGACTGAGCGGCCTGCTGCCCAACGGCGGCGGCTTCCGCTACTACTCCGTCACCGCGTCCGTCCCCCGCAAAGGCCCCGCCGACTACCGGCTCACCGTCGGCGGCCTGGTCGACCGCCCGCACACCTACACCCTGGACGACCTGCGCGCCCTGCCGCAGACCCGGCTCGTCAAGGACGTCCAGTGCGTCACCGGCTGGCGCGTCCCGGGCACCCCCTTCCAGGGCGTACGCCTGGCCCACCTCCTGGACGCGGCGGGCGTCCAGTCCTCCGCCAGGGCCATCCGCTTCACCTGCTTCGACGGCGCCTACACCGAGAGCCTCACCCTGGACCAGGCCCGCCGCGCCGACGTCCTGGTCGCCCTGCGCATGCAGGACAAGGACATCGGCCACGACCACGGCGGCCCCGTCCGCCTCTACGTCGCCCCGATGTACTTCTACAAGTCCGCCAAATGGCTCTCCGGCATCACGGTCACCGACCGCGTCCGCCCCGGCTACTGGGAGAACCGGGGCTACGACGTCGACGCCTGGGTCGGCCGCTCGAACGGACGGACCGATGACCCCACCAACTGACACCGCCGCCCCGCCCGAGACCCGCGTCCGGCGCTTCACCTCCGCCGAACGCTGGACCCACCGCGTCATCGCGCTCCTGATGGGCGTCTGCGTGGCGACCGCCGCCTGCCTCTACATCCCGCAACTGGCCGTCCTGGTCGGCCGCCGCGACCTGATCGTCCGCATCCACGAATGCGCGGGCCTGGCCCTGCCCGTCCCCGTCCTCCTCGGCCTGGCCTCCCGCGCCTTCCGCGCGGACCTCGGCCGCCTGAACCGCTTCGGCCCCCACGACCGCGCCTGGCTCCACGCCGTACTCCGCCGCACCCCCCACCGCCCCGCCGCCAAGTTCAACGCGGGCCAGAAGCTCTACACCGCCTGGATCGCCGGAGCCACCCTCGTCATGCTCGGCACCGGCCTGATGATGTGGTTCACCCACCTCACCCCCCTGATGTGGCGCACCTCCGCCACCTTCGTCCACGACTGGCTGGCCCTCACGATCGGCATCGTCCTCGCCGGCCACATAGGAATGGCCCTGGCAGACCCAGAAGCCCGCCAGGGCCTACGCACCGGCACGGTGAGCCGCGCGTGGGCGCAACGGGAACATCCGCTGTGGCGCCCTTAGCGGCAGGCGCTGGACTGCTCCACCGCCTTCGTGTAGCTGACGATCAGCTTTTTCATGGCGGGGGCGTCGCGGTGTTTGGAGCCGAGGGCCTGGATCCCGGTGTAGAGGACCCGGTCGATGCGGTGCTTGCTGTGGTCGCAGTCGGTGATCTTTCCGTAGGCCAGGTATCCGGAGTAGATGAAGCGCTTGTCCTTGGTCTGGTGATCGAGCGCGTCGGGCGTCAAGCCCATGGTGTATTGCCGCATCGACATGTCCTCCCACCACTCCTGGGAGGTGCGGACGATCTTCTTGCCGTCAACCGTGAGCGCGCACCAGGTCACATTGGCCGACTCCTTGGTGATCTGCGAGGAGACCTTCTTACCGGGAGGGAGGAACGCGTACAGCTCCTTGGACTCCACCGGCGTGCCACACAGGGAACGGGGGGCGGCGTACTCGCGTTTCGGAGAATCGCCGGAGCAGCCGGAGAGGATGGCAAGGGCGACACACAAAGTGGCTGCCAGACCCGCACGACGAAGGTGACGGTGAGACAGGGACGTATTCATGGTGATGCCACTTCTCGCAGTCGGAACGCGTTCAGGAAGAGGTGGTGATGCTGCCGGGAGCCTGCCCGTCCAGCAGGGGGCGGGAGTTGAGAAAACCCTGTCGCGCGCCATCCCGGGCCCACCGTGCGATGTCGTCCGAGTTCGACAGGCGGTACCTGTCCGCCGCCGCGCGAGTACCCGCAGCCACGTACTCGTTGTTCCTCGTCATGGCCACCTCCCAGCGTTCGCCTCTCGTGTCGGCGATCTCATCGATCGCCGGCCCCTCCGCATCCTTGAACACCCGCTCCAGCACCACACTCGTGGCCGTCCCCGCCGCACCACCCGCCGCCGCGCCCACCCAGGGCGTCGCGATGAACGACGTGCCTACGCCCACCACCGTGCCGACGCCGCCGGACACCCAGTTCTTCCGCTGGGAGATGCTGTACTCGAAGGTCTTGTCCTCCTCGCCCGCCGGCTTGGCGAGTTCTTCCTGGCGGCCGAGGCCGAGGACGCCCGAGACCTCGCCGGAGCGCTCGGAGATGTAGCGGACCGTGGTCTCCTGGTCCTGGGAGAAACGCCGGTCCGCCGGAAGGTCCGGGTCGAGGTGGTACGCCATGAGCTGGGCCATGTAGGTCTCCTGGCCCACCTCCACCGCCGCGTAGCCCGAGGGGTGCTGGCCGACGGCGAAGAGGAACTTGTTCACGTCGCGGTGGTCCATCCGGGAATCCGTACCGGCGATGGGGTACAGCTTCTCGATCTGGTCCCAGTCCTCGGAGTCCCGGCTCACATCGGCTGCGGCGCGATTGATGTCGGGAAGGTACTCCGAGGCGATCTGCCCCATGCTGTCGGACATGTAACCGTGCTCGGTGAGCCGTTCCGGCTCGTCGCCCACCGAGGAGACGAGGGCGTGGAAGAGCTTGGCCTGGGCCTCGCTGTGCGCCGGGGTGTCGAGCGTCGGGAACTCTCCGGCGGGATGGCCCGTCGTCGCCGCCTCCAGAGCCGACGCGAGGTTGTCCAGTCCGTCGTGGCTTTCGTCGCCGCTGAAGTCGTTCTTGACGCTCTCCGGCCAGTGCCGGTCCTCGAAGAGGTACGTGAAGGTGGAGACGGCGTGCTTGCGGTCGCCGTCCTTCGGGAGGAAGTCGTCGTTGAAGAACTCCGTTGCGGCGGCAGGGTTGTGGGAGAGCCCCTTGAGGTATCCGCTCATCGGATCCCAGCCCGTGTCACCGCCGTTCATACGGTTGAGGAAGGGACTGAATCCCGTTGGCCGCCAGGCGGTGTGCTCGCCGTCGTCCGTGAACTTCCGCTCGATGGCCATGAGTTCCTTGCCGTACCGCGTCATGAACGCGTCGTCGTAGTCGCCCGCACGCATCAGGTTGCTCATGACCTGGACACCGAGGACGTCGCGCCGGTGGCCCACCGGCTGGTCGCCGAGTTCGACGACGCCGTTCTTCCAGCGGGCCATCGCCGGGTTGTCGCTCTGGCTCGCCTCGGCCAGCGTCAGGCTCAAGTTCCGCTGCATCGAGCCGAGTTCCTTGCGGCGCTCGCGCGTGAGGTCCGGTGCCACCTGAGGATCGGCGACCCCGGCCCAGAACTCGAGGGTCTTCTTCGGGCCGAGGCCGGAGGCGAACCGCTCCGCGAAGAGGGGATCGGAGTAGTACTTCTTCAGCCCGGCGGCGAGCCGGTCGAACTCCGCGACCGTGAGGTCCTGCGGGTCCTTCTTCGCGAGCTCGGCCAGCTGGTCGGCCTCCTTGACGGCTGCCGCCGCGGCATCCCGGTCCTTGTACGCGGCGTCCGAGAACCCCAGCGCCGCCCGGTCCACGATCGCCTTGAGCACCGTGCGGGCCGAGGTGTCGCTCTCCGTGGCCTTGCGCAGAATCTCCCGCACCTCGTCCCGCAGAGCCGTGACGTCGGACGCGTCGTGCTCGGGGACGGTGGTGCCCTTCGCGGCCCGGTCCGGGTGGATGTTCATGCTGACCGTGAAGCCTCCGTGGCCCGTGTCCAGCACGGTCAGGTTCTTCTTCAGGCCGCGCTCGATGGCCGAGTCGAGGTCCGCCCGGTACCGCTTCAGCTCCCCGACCGTGTCGCCGAGGATGCTGTGGATCGTCTTCGCCTGGGTGTGGGCGTCCGCGAACTCACCGGCGGTCTTGCCGATGAACTCCTTGGTGACCTGGGCGTTGACTCCGGCCCAGTCGGCATGGTTCGCGGCCCGGTGCAGCCCCCGTTCGGCCTGCTTGCGCAGGTCCTCCAGATTGCGGACCAGCAGGCCCCAGTCCGTGACGGCCTCGTCGACCGAGGCGAAGTTGGCGAAGCGCAGGGTGTCGAGATCCACGGGTACGGCTCTTTCGTGGGAGTGGGGGAGTGAGGAAGCGGGCGGGGTACGTGAGGCGGTGCCGTCAGCCGCCGGACTTCTCGCCCTTCTTCTCCCGCTCGCCGTAGTCGTTCTTCCCGCCCGGTGCGCCGACCCGTTCGTCGAAACCCGCGTCCAGCGCGGCGATGGCGCTCATCTGCCGCTGGATGTAGGACTCGTCACCGGCGTGGATCCTCTTCGTCGTCCGCATGTGGTTCGAGATCTGGGCGCAGGCGTCCATGAGGGACTTCAGCTGCTCCTCCCAGCGGTCCGACACATGCCGGAGCCCGCCGCCCAGCGCGAAGCCCTGCGAGGAGAGGTCGCCCGCCGCCGTATTGCTGCTGGGACCACTGACACGGGCCTTGTCCCACAACTGGTCGTACAGTTCGTGCGCGTTCTTGCCGAGCCCCGCCAAGTCCGCGTGGCCGACCCGGAGATCACCGGTCCGGCTCGGCACCACGTACGGCCCGTAGGTTCCCCCGCCGTCGGGCGCGCTGTTCAACCGCGTATGTGCCGACGCGTGTTCGGCCTTGAGCTCTTCCCATTCGTCCCACGCCATGGTCGACCTCGTCCCCGATCCCTCAGACCCTCGGCACGTCAGTCCCCCGTTGGACCGGTGCTGCGGCTTCGCTGATGTGACGCCGTACAAATTAGCAACCCTGAGCAGGGAAAATGCCGGTCATGTACATGGAGCGCCGACCGTCCGGAGCGGCCCGGCACCCGTGCGGTCCGGCACAATGACCCCATGCCCCGTCGCACCCCCCGCCCCACCCCCGTCACCCCCACCACCCCCTGCCCCTGCGGGCTGCCCAAGGCGTACGGGGAGTGCTGCGGGCGGTTCCACTCGGGTACGGCCGCCGCGCCCACCCCCGAGCTGCTGATGCGGTCGCGGTACTCCGCGTTCGTCGCCGGGGACGTCGCGTATCTGCTGAAGACCTGGCACCCGCGGACGCGGCCCGCCCGGCTCGACCTCGATCCCGGCATGCGGTGGACCGGCCTTGAGATCATCGACCGCGCCGACGGATCGGCGTTCCACGAGCGGGGGACCGTGACGTTCCGGGCGTCCTATCGGGGCGGGGAGCTGTGCGAGCGCAGCCGGTTCGAGCGGGTCGGCGGGGAATGGGCGTACGTGGACGGGGAGTTCCTCGACTGACGGGGCGTCACGCGAGCACGCCCCGCCTCAACTCCCTTACGGCACCAGGATGTCCAGCTCCTGGAGCGCCCCCACCGTGATCTCCCGCGTCAGTTCCTCCGCGCGGACGCTGTCGCGGGCGCGTACCGCTTCGGCGACGCGGACGTGGAGGGTGACGGCGGCCGGGTCGGGGTCCTCGAACATGACCTCGTGGTGGGTACGGCCCGCCAGGACCTCGGCGACGACATCGCCCAGGCGGGCGAACATCTCGTTGCCGGAGGCCGTGAGGATGATGCGGTGGAAGGCGATGTCGTGGATCAGGTACTGGTCCAGCCGGTGGCCGCGTGAGTTGGAGACCATGCCGAGCGCGCACTCGGTGAGTTCGGCGCACTGTTCGGCCGTCGCCAGGCGCGCGGTGAGGCCCGCCGCGACCGGCTCGATCGCGGAGCGCAGCACGGTCAGCGAGCGCAGCTGGTACGGCCGGTCGGCACCGGCCAGGCGCCAGCGGATGACCTGCGGGTCGTAGACGTTCCACTCGGCCTTGGGGCGCACCGTCACGCCCACCCGGCGGCGGGACTCGACGAGGTGCATGGACTCCAGGACGCGGACCGCCTCGCGCATCACGGAGCGGGAGACCTCGAAGTGCTGGGCCAGCTCGTCCGTACGCAGCACGCTGCCCGGCGGGTACTCGCCCGCCGTGATGGCAGGGCCGAGGGTGTCCAGTACGCGGCCGTGCAGCCCCCGGCCCGGTGTGCTCATGCACTCAGCGTACGGCCTGGATCACAGAGACAAAAAGTCAGACTTATATGTCACAGACTCTTGAATTTGTCGTACCTAATAGGTTTCAGTGTGGCGACGCCGGAGTTCGGCGTCGGATGTCGAAGAAGACAGCGAGGCAGTCATGCGCACCCCCCAGGTCGTCGTCGTGATGGGCGTCGCCGGGACGGGCAAGACCACGATCGGTCCGTTGCTCGCCGCCCGGCTGGGCGTTCCGTACGCCGAAGGCGACGACTTCCACCCGCAGGCCAACATCGCCAAGATGTCGGCCGGGATTCCGCTCGAGGACGCCGACCGGTGGCCGTGGCTCGACGCCATCGGCACCTGGGCGCACGGCCGGGCGGGGCTCGGCGGGGTGGTGAGCAGCTCGGCGCTGAAGCGGTCGTACCGTGACCGGCTCCGGGCCGAGGCCCCCGGAGTCGTCTTCGTCCACCTCACCGGCAGCCGCGAGCTGATCGAGAGCCGGATGTCGCAGCGGCAGGGTCACTTCATGCCGACCGCGCTGCTGGACTCCCAGTTCGCCACGCTCCAGCCCCTTGAGGCGGACGAGGCCGGAGTCGCCGTCGATGTGAGCGGCGGTCCCGACGAGATCACCGAGCGTGCCGTCCAGGCCCTGGAAGCGCTTTCCGTCGCATCCCAGTAGTGCCCCCGTAGCACCCCGTAGCACCTTCACCCACGTCCCCCGTACCTGCAAGGGAACCCCGTGACCAGACTCAGCGTCGAGATGCTGGCAGCGGACAGCGTCCAGCCGATCACTTCGGCCGGCCACGCCCAGTTGGGCATAGCCGTCCTGGTGGGCATCGCCGTCATCGTTTTTCTCATCACCAAGTTCAAGCTCCACGCCTTCCTGGCGCTGACCATCGGTTCGCTGGTGCTCGGCGCGGTGGCCGGTGCGCCGCTCGACAAGGCGATCGTGAGCTTCACGACCGGCCTGGGCAGCACGGTCGCCGGTGTCGGCGTGCTGATCGCGCTGGGCGCGATCCTCGGCAAGCTGCTCGCCGACTCCGGCGGCGCCGACCAGATCGTCGACACGATCCTCGCCAAGGCGGGCGGCCGTGCGATGCCGTGGGCCATGGTGCTCATCGCGTCCGTGATCGGTCTGCCGCTCTTCTTCGAGGTCGGCATCGTCCTGCTGATCCCGGTCGTGCTCATGGTCGCCAAGCGCGGCAACTACTCCCTGATGCGCATCGGCATCCCGGCGCTGGCCGGTCTGTCCGTGATGCACGGTCTGATCCCGCCGCACCCCGGCCCGCTGGTCGCGATCGACGCGGTCAAGGCCAACCTGGGTGTCACCCTGGCGCTCGGCCTCGTCGTCGCCATCCCGTCGGTGATCATCGCCGGTCCGCTGTTCTCGAAGGTCGCCGCCCGCTGGGTGGACGTCCAGGCGCCCGACCGCATGATCCCCGAGCGCGCCTCGGAGCGGCTCGAGAACCGCCCGGGCTTCGGCGCGACCCTCGCCACCGTGCTGCTGCCGGTCGTGCTGATGCTGGCCAAGGCGCTCGTCGACATCGTCATCGACGACCCGGCCAACATGACCCAGCGCGTCTTCGACGTGATCGGCTCCCCGCTGATCGCGCTGCTCGCTGCCGTGATCGTCGGTTTCATCACCCTGGGCCGTCCCGCGGGCTTCACCAAGGGCCGGCTCCAGCAGACCGTCGAGAAGGGCCTGATGCCGATCGCGGGCATCCTGCTGATCGTCGGCGCGGGCGGTGGCTTCAAGCAGACGCTGATCGACTGCGGTGTGGGCCAGATGATCCTGGACATCTCCAAGGACTGGTCGATCCCCGCGCTGCTGCTCGCCTGGCTGATCGCGGTGGCGATCCGGCTCGCGACCGGCTCCGCCACGGTGGCCACGGTCTCCGCCGCCGGTCTGGTCGCGCCCCTCGCGGCCGACATGTCCACCACGCACACCGCCCTGCTGGTCCTGGCCATCGGCGCCGGTTCGCTCTTCTTCAGCCATGTCAACGACGCCGGCTTCTGGCTGGTGAAGGAGTACTTCGGGCTGAGCGTCGGCCAGACGGTCAAGACCTGGTCGGTGATGGAGACGATCATCTCGGTGGTCGCGGGCGCCCTGGTCCTGCTCCTCTCCTTGGTGATCTAGGAGCGATACGACGATGACGGCTCACCCTCTCTTCGACGTCGGCGGCCGTACGGCACTGGTCACCGGGTCCAGCCGGGGCATCGGCCTCGCGCTGGCCCAGGGCCTGGCGGAGGCGGGCTGCACCGTGGTCCTCAACGGCCGCGATGCGGACCGCCTCGCGCGGGCGGCCTCGGAGCTGCCCGGCGACCGGGTGCACACGGCGGTGTTCGACGTGACCGACGGCCCCTCCGTGGCCGCGGGCATCGCCGACATCGAGGAGCGGGTGGGCCCGCTCGACATCGTGGTCAACAACGCGGGTGTCCAACTGCGCGCCCCGCTCACGGAGTTCACCGACTCCGACTGGCGGCACGTGCTGGACACCAACCTCACGAGCGCCTTCCTCGTCGGCCGGGAGGCCGCCCGCCGCATGACCGCACGCGGCCACGGCAAGATCGTCAACATCTGCTCGCTCCAGAGCGAGGTCGTCCGCCCCGGCATCGCGCCGTACGCGGCGGCCAAGGGCGCCCTGAAGATGCTCACCAAGGGCATGTGCGCCGACTGGGCCCCGCACGGCATCCAGGTCAACGGCCTCGGCCCCGGCTACATCGAGACCGACCTCACCCGCCCGCTCGTCGAGGACCCCGAGTTCAGTGCGTGGGTCCGCGGGCGGACTCCGGCGGGACGCTGGGGCCGCACGGAGGACCTGATCGGCGGCCTGCTGTTCCTGACGTCACCCGCCGCGGACTTCGTGAACGGGCAGGTGCTGTATGTGGATGGCGGGATGACGAGCGTGTTGTGAGCGGCTGCGGGGCTCCCGTCCGGAACCCTTCAGCCTTCTCTGCTCACGTCCCGGCGCGGCCGCTCCTGAGGGAGTGCGCCGCGCTTTCCCGTACCCCGTCGGCGAAGGCCGGCCGGCTCAGGGCGACCAGACATACGGCGTAGTCGTGGTGAGCGCGTGCAGGCCGAGCCGGTTGAGGATCGGCGCGCTGTCGGACGAGGCGTCGACGTAGAGGTAGGGGACGCCTCGGGCGGTGGCGAGTTGGGCTCGGTGGGCGACCATGGCGCGGTAGATGCCCTGTCCGCGCCACTCCTTGAGCGTCGAGCCGCCCCAGAGGCCGCCGAAGTCGATGCCGTCCTTGAACACCAGCCAGGCGGCGCAGACGACTTCGGCGCGGGCCTCGGCGACGAGGACGACGATGTTCTGCGGGGCGTTCTCGATCCGGGCGGCCAGGTCGTCGGCGAGCCAGCCCCAGTCCTCACCCCAGACGGTGCTCTCCATGGCGGCGATGCGCCGCAGGTCCGAAACGGCGGTGACCCGGCGCAGGGTCACGCCGTCGGGCAGGACGGGATCGGCGGCGAGGTCCGTCGACCGTCCGACGAGCACGGTCTCGCTGTCCTCGGCCACGAACCCGGCCGCCGCGAGCCGGTCGGTGAGGTCGGCGGGGAGGTCGTGGCCGCGAGTCTTCCATTCGACCGCCTCCCCACGGGCGGCGAAGTAGTCACGCTGCCGGGCTATGAGCGCGTCGAGTTCCGCCCCGTACACCCCGAGATCCCGCGGCCCCGTGACGAAGCCGCGGTGCCACCCGACGACCCGGGTCAGGGGACCGTCCCTCTCGATACGAGCGCTGCCGCCCGGCGGGGTGACGCCACGCAGCTGGGCGTCGTACGCGGCCCGGAGTTCGTTGATCAGCTTGTCCTCCACGGGGACACCGTACGAACCGGGTCAAGCGATTAAACGCCGTCGGGCGGCGCGGGGCGGCTCACGTACTCGCGCAACTCCGCCCCGTGCGGCGGAAAAGAAGAAGACCCCGCCGAAGCAGGGTCTCTCGCTGGTGTCCGAGGGGGGACTTGAACCCCCACGCCCGATAAAGGGCACTAGCACCTCAAGCTAGCGCGTCTGCCATTCCGCCACCCGGACAAGGTGTCTGTCGTGCGGGGTTTCCCTCGCGGCGACAGAGGAAACATTACCAGGCTTTCGGGGGTGTCCGATCACCCCTCGGCGTCGGGGGCCGTTCCCGTGAACGGCGTGTTGCCGAGGGGGCCCGGTCTTGGAGGTGGGCGGGAGCGGAGGGAGGATGAGGGAGACCCAGCAGCAGATCCACCAGCACATCCACCAGCAGTGACAGCGGGAGGAAGCAGCGTGAGCGAGACGGACACGACCAGGGGCGTCACCGGTGAGGACGAGGTCGTGGACCTCTGCCGCGAGCTGATCCGGTTCGACACCAGCAACTACGGCGACCACTCGGGCCCCGGCGAACGCGCCGCCGCCGAGTACGTCGCGGAGAAGCTCGCGGAGGTCGGGCTCGCACCGGAGATCTTCGAGTCGCACCCCGGGCGCGCGTCCACCGTCGCGCGGATCGCGGGCGAGGACCCGTCCCGGCCCGCGCTGCTGATCCACGGCCACCTGGACGTCGTACCGGCCAACGCCGCCGACTGGACCCACGACCCCTTCTCCGGCGAGGTCGCCGACGGGTGCGTGTGGGGGCGCGGGGCCGTCGACATGAAGGACATGGACGCCATGACGCTCGCCGTCGTGCGCGACCGGCTGCGCAGCGGACGGCGTCCCCCGCGCGACATCGTCGTCGCCTTCCTGGCCGACGAGGAGGCGGGCGGCACGTACGGCGCCCGCTACCTGGTCGACCACCACCCCGAGCTGTTCGAGGGCGTCACCGAGGCGATCAGCGAGGTCGGCGGCTTCTCCTTCACGGTCAGCGAGCAGCGGCGGCTCTACCTCATCCAGACCGCCGAGAAGGGCATGCACTGGATGAAGCTGACCGTGGCCGGTACCGCCGGGCACGGTTCGATGATCCACCGGGACAACGCCATCACCGAGCTGTCCGAGGCCGTCGCCCGGGTCGGCCGTCACAAGTTCCCGGTACGGGTCACCAAGACCACCCGCGCCTTCCTGGACGAACTCGGCGACGCGCTCGGCACCGAGCTGGACCCCGAGGACATGGAGGCCACGCTCGCCAAGCTCGGCGGCATCGCCAAGCTCATCGGCGCCACCCTCAGCAACACCGCCAACCCCACCCAGCTGAACGCCGGGTACAAGGTCAACGTCATCCCCGGCGAGGCCACCGCCCACATCGACGGCCGCTTCCTGCCCGGTTACGAGGAGGAGTTCCTCTCCGACCTCGACCGGCTGCTCGGCCCGAACGTGCGCCGGAGCGACGTGCACGCCGACAAGGCGGTGGAGACCGGCTTCGACGGCGCGCTCGTGGAGGCCATGCAGTCCGCGCTGGTGGCCGAGGACCCCGCCGCCAAGGCGATCCCGTACATGCTCTCCGGCGGCACCGACGCCAAGTCCTTCGACGACCTCGGCATCCGGGGCTTCGGCTTCGCGCCGCTCAAGCTGCCCCCGGAGCTGGACTTCGCGGGCATGTTCCACGGCGTGGACGAGCGGGTGCCGGTGGACGGTCTGCAGTTCGGTGTGCGCGTGCTCGACCGGTTCATCGACGCCTCGTGACCCTTGCGGGGGCCGGAATTCAGGCAGGCGTACGAGATCGACTGAGAAGGGTGAATGCGACGATAAGCTCGTAGCTCCATTACTCCCTCCTCGTTACACGTGATGCGACTCCGCACCTGGGAGCCGCAGTGCCAACTAGGAGGAATGATGATCAAGAAGGTCGTCGCTGCCGCGGCTGCCACCGGTGGTCTGGTTCTCGCCGGCGCGGGTATGGCCGCCGCCGACTCGGGTGCCCAGGGTGCCGCCGTGGGTTCGCCGGGTGTGCTGTCCGGCAATGTCATCCAGGTGCCGGTGCACGTTCCCGTGAACGTCTGCGGCAACACGGTCAACGTGATCGGGCTCCTGAACCCCGCCTTCGGCAACACCTGCGTCAACGACTGACGCGGGCTTTCCGAGGGGCGTCTTTTACGAGCCGTCGGCCCTGTGGCGCGCGCCATGCGCCACGGGGCCGACCGGCCTTTCTCGTAGTCGAGGGCAGGGAATTTCAGGGGGGAACACAGTGATGCGACAGGGCACCCGTAAAGGACTGCTCACCATGGCCGCCGCCACCGGTGTGATCGCCGCCGCGAGCGGCTACGCGCACGCCGA
This sequence comes from Streptomyces sp. LaPpAH-108, assembly GCF_000373625.1. GTDB lineage: Bacteria > Actinomycetota > Actinomycetes > Streptomycetales > Streptomycetaceae > Streptomyces. The sequence continues at coordinate 318,140 of NZ_KB891998.1, read as the reverse complement.
CGCGGGCGCGGCCGGCTCCGCCGCCGGATCACCCGGCGTACTGTCCGGCAACAGCGTGCAGGTCCCGGTACACATTCCGGTGAACGCCTGCGGCAACACCGTCAACGTGGTCGGACTGCTCAACCCGGCCGCGGGCAACGCCTGCGGCAACGCGGGCGGTGGCGGCAATGGCAGTGCCGGGGGCGCGCACGCCGGCGCACACACCGGCAAGTCGCCCGGCGTGGGCTCGGGCAACACCGTCCAGGTACCGGTCGACGTCCCGGTCAACCTGTGCGGCAACAGCGTCAACGTCATCGGCCTCGGCAACGCCGCGGGGGGCAACGACTGCGGCAACGGCGGGGGCGGTCACCAGAACCCGCCGGGTGGCGGCCAGGAGAACCCGCCGGGGAACCCTGGGCACCCCGGTCACCCTGGGCATCCGGGTCACCCTGGGAATCCCGGCCACCCGGGGCATCCGGGCAACCCCGGTACGCCGGGACATCCGGGCCACCCCGGCAACCCGGACGAGCCGTGCCCTCCGGGACACGAGCACCCGGGCCATCCGGGCCACCCGGGTCATCCCGGCCACTCGGGCAACCCCGGGACGCCTGGTCACCCGGGACATCCTGGCCACCCTGGCCACCCCGGCCACCCCGGGAATCCCGGCCACCCGGGTAACCCCGGCACTCCGGGTAACCCCGGAACCCCGGGCACGCCCGGCCAGCCGAGCAACCCGGGCACCCCCGGTACGCCCAGCAACCCGGGCACCCCCACCACCCCCGGAACGCCGAGCACCCCCACCACCCCGGCCAAGCCCACCACCCCGAGCAACCACGGCTCCTCCCAGGTGAGCACCGGCGGCGGTTCGGTCCAGGCCCCGGCCGGAGGCCAGCAGCTCGCCCACACCGGCGCCGACGTGCCGCTGGGCCTCGCCCTCCCGTCGGGCGCGGTCGCCCTGCTCGCGGGCGCGGTGCTGTACCGCAAGGCCCGCCGCGCCGCGTAACCGCGCACCCCGCACAGGTACACCGGAAAAACGGAGCGGGCCCCACACAAGAGGGGCCCGCTCCGTTCAGTGGTCCGGCTTCAGTCGTCCTGCTTCACCACGTGGCCCGTACCTGGCGGATGATCCGTCGGCGCAACCGCACCCTGCGGCTGCCGTCACGCAGCAGGCTCAGTCGGTCCAGCTCCCAGTGTCCGTACTCGGCATGGTCCGTCAGCAGACGCGTAGCCTCCTTGCGGGTGACCCCGCGAGGTACGTACACGTCGACAAATTCGTATTCCGGCATCGCATCTATTGTGCGGGCACGCGCCCGGTACGGATAGCGTCTGCACTATGTCTGATGCTGCGCAGCCCACCGCTGCCGAGGTACGCGCCGCCGCCGAGGCCGTCAAGACCGCGCTCGACCGCCACCTGGCGGCTGTCGAACGCCGGTCGGGTGAGGACGACCCGGCCGTCTACGAGGCGTTCAACCAGCTGGCAGCCGCCGCCGAGGCGTACGACGAACTGCTCTACGACCGCTACGACGAGGTCACCCCCTTCGAGATCCCCGGCGGGGACGACTCCCTGCCGCCGTACGCGGGCCCGGAGGAGCCGCACGCGATCAGCGTGCTGATCCGCCGTGACTACGCGGTGGCGGAGCCGCAGCGGCTGCTGGCGCAGGCCCAGCGGGTGGAGGCGGCGGAGTACGAGAGCGCGGGTCTGGACGACGAGGCAGCGGCCACGGTGCCGGGCGCGCTGACCATCCTGTTCGGGGAGTTCGAGCCCGACGAGATCGCCACCCGGCACAAGGAGTTCGGTCTTTCGGAGGGCGATTCCACCCTGTGGGTGACGGCGGCGGAGGAGGCGGCCGAGCCGGGCGAGTGGCTGGAGGCCCCGTTCGAACAGCTCGACCCGCAGCACGTGGTCTGCCGCTTCGATGTGAGCGCGGTCTTCGATCAGGACGAGGACACCGAGTCCGACGACGAGCTGGACGACGACATCGTGGAACTGGACGGCGACGACGACCTGGAGCCCCTGGACGCCGAACGCTGAGCCCGGAAGGCGGGTGCGGACCGGGGACGCCCCTGGTCCGCACCCGCCTTCACTCGCACCAGAAGCTCAGCCCGTCACCGGCACCTGCGCGGTCAGCAGCGCCCGCAGCCGGGTCGTACGCGGCTTCGCCGGGACCTCCGCCACCGCCTGGGGCAGCGCCTGCTCCACCCCGTGCACCACGGACAGATGCCGCTCGGCGCGCCCGAACGCCGTGTACACCCACGGTCGGCTGAGCGCCTGCGCGGCGTCGCCCGGCAGTACCACCACGGCGGCGGGCCAGCGGGCGCCCACCGCCTGGTGCGCGGTCACCGCCCAGCCGTGCCGCACCCGGCTCTCCACCAGCTCCTTCGCCACGACCACCGGACCGCCCGCGCACTCCAGGTGCAGCCCCTCGGCGTCCGCCCGTACGACCCGGCCCGGCACCGTACGGCCCGGGGCGGGGGAGTGGACGACCAGGTCACCGGGGTCGAAGCCGCCGAAGCGGCCGGGGCCGGGGTTCAGCCGCTCCTTGAGCGCGGCGTTGAGCGCGCGCGTACCGGCCGCTCCGCCGTGGCCCGGGGTGATCACCACCGCCTGGTCGGGCCGCACCCCGAAGGCCCGGGGAACCGAGTCGGCGACCAGCTGCACGGTCCGGTGCACGGCCTCGCCCGCGTCCCGCACCGGGACGATGACGATCTCCTTGCCCGGCGCCTCGACCTGGCCCAGCTCGCCCACCCCGATCCCGGACACCAGCTCACCGAGCGGGCCGGGGTCGGGGACGCGGGAGGCGAGCTGCGGGCAGGCGCGGGCGGCGAGGAGGTCGGCGAAGACCCTGCCGGGCCCGGCCGACCACAGCAGCGCCGGGTCGCCGCTCAGCAGCAGCCGCGCCCCGTCGGGCAGCGACTCGGCGAGCATCGCGGCGCTCTCCACGTCCAGCTGGGGCGCGTCCAGCACGATCAGCAGATCGAGGTCCAGGGCGCCTTCCTGGTCGCGGCCGGGGCCCTCGGTGCCGGAGAGGACCCCGGCGACCGTGCCGACGCACGAGGTGTCCTCGGCGAGCAGCGCGGCGAAACGCCGGGCGCCGTCGGGTGCATGGCAGACGGCGAAGGCGCGCAGCCCCGCCGCGCGGGCGGCATCCAGCAGCGCGGCCGGTTCGGCGCGGGCCGCCTCGCCGCCGGTGTGCAGGACCAGACCGTTTCCGGCGACCGCGCGGACCAGCTCGGACGCGCCGGAGGACACCGCCTTCTCCCAGGCGGCCGAGGTCTCCTCGGACGGCGCGTTGATCAGGCGGCCCAGCGTGTCGGCCAGGCTCTCCTCCGCGAGCGTGTACCGCTCCAGGCCCGCCAGCACGCGGACCGGGCGCTCCTCCTCGCCCTCGGAGTCGTCGTCGGCCGCAGGGGCGGCGGCGGGGCGCGTCGGGGCGCCGGGCTCCTCCAGGGCGTCCTGGAAGCCCAGCGCGTCGCCCTCCGCGAGCGCGGCCTGCACCGCCGCCTCCGCGTCCGGGACGCCGCGCTGGGCGAGCGCCGCCGTGAGCGCCGGGAGTTCCAGGGCGGTGTGTCCGGCCAGCGCGGCCTGCTCGAGCAGCCACACGGTGAGCGCACGGCCGCGCCGCTCGTCGTCGGGATGGCACTCCGCGCCCAGCAGGGCCCGCGCGAAGCCGTCGGCCTGGTCGGGGCGTACGCCGGTGATCCGGAGCAGCTGCCAGGGGTCCTCGTGGAGCACGGCGTCGGCGCCCTCGCCGAGCACCGAGGTCGCCTGCGCGGCCAGGGCGGGCGGGGCGCCGCCCTCGGTGAGGACGCGGCGTACGGCGTCGACCGTCTCGGCGGGCGGCGCGACGGGAGCGGCGGGTACCGGGGCGGGCCGGGGCGGGCTCACCGGCTCCGGGGCGGGGCGGCGCGGGGCCGGGGCGGCGGGTTCGGTGAACGCGGGGCGCACCGGCTTCTCGCCGCTCTCCACCGCGCGGACCGCCGCCAGCAGATCCGCGGCCGTCCCGCTCAGCTTGGCGCCGCTCGCAACCGGGCCCTTCTTCTCGGCCTTGCGCCGCTCGATCCGCTCCCGCTCAAGGCGCTGCGCGGCCAGCTCGGCCTCGGCCTCGGACAACTTGGGCGCGTCGTCACCCTCAGGAGTGCCGTCGGCGTCACCCGGGGCGACGGAATTACCCTCAGGGGTGGCCTCTTCGTCGCCCGAGACCGAGACCGAGACGGCACCCCCGGCGCTCTCCGGGACGCCCTCCGACCCGGTCTCCCCCGTGGTCTCCGGGGTCTCCGGCTCCGTGCTCACAGCGTGCTCCAGTCGTGATCGGGATAGCGGTGCACGGGCGCCGACACATCGTCGAGAGCCCGGCAGATCTCGTCAGGAAGATTAAGCGCCTCCACCGACAACGCCGCCGCGAGCTGCCGCGCGGTGCGCGCGCCGACGACCGGCGCGGCCACGCCGGGCCGGTCCCGGACCCAGGCCAGGGCCACCTGGAGCGGGGTGACCGCGAGCCCGTCGGCGGCCGTCGTCACCGCGTCCACGATGCGGCTCGCGGTGTCGTCCAGATACGGCTCCACGAACGGCGCCATGTGGTCGGAGGCGCCGCGCGAGTCCGGGGGAGTGCCGCCCCGGTACTTGCCGGTCAGCACGCCCCGGCCCAGCGGCGAGGAGGGCAGCAGCCCGATCCCCAGGTCCAGCGCGGCGGGCAGCACCTCGCGCTCGACGCCCCGCTGGAGCAGCGAGTACTCCAGCTGCGTCCCGGCGAGCCGGGTGCGCGTGCCCGGCGCCGCGAGCTGCCAGGTGGCGGCCTTGGCGAGCTGCCAGCCGCAGAAGTTGGACACGCCCGCGTACCGCGCCCGGCCGCTGCTCACGGCCAGGTCGAGCGCCTGAAGCGTCTCCTCCAGCGGCGTGTCGGGGTCGTAGGAGTGGATGTGCCACAGATCGACGTACTCGGTGCCCAGGCGGGTCAGGGAGGCGTCGAGGGCGGCGAGCAGATGGCCGCGCGAGCCGTCCACCCGGCGCTCCGGGTCGGGCACGCTGCCTGCCTTGGTGGAGATCACCAGGTCCTCGCGGGGCACCAGACCGTCGGTGAGCCGGCCGAGCAGATACTCGGCGGCCCCGTCGCCGTACACGTCCGCCGTGTCGACGAGGGTGCCGCCCGCTTCCCAGAACGTCTTCAGCAGGTCCGCGGCGTCGTGCTCCTCGGTGTCCCGGCCCCAGGTGAGGGTGCCGAGTCCGATCCGGGACACGCGCAGGCCGGTACGGCCGAGATGCCTCTGCTCCATGGCGCGAGATTACTGGCCAGAGGTGGTGCCGTGGGTTGCCTGTGGACAACCGGATCGGGCCGCCTGTGGACAACGGGACCGGGCCGCGACCGCGCCGGACACCCGAGGCGGGGTGGGCCGCGCGGGAAAGGGTCGCTAAGGTCGGCCGCAGGTACGTTACTTGCGAGTAAGGGGATCGGTCATGCAGCTCGGGATCAACCTCGGCTACTGGGGCGCCGGGATGGACGGGGACAACCTCGCCGTGGCGCAGGAGGCCGACCGGCTCGGCTACAGCGTCTGCTGGGCCGCCGAGGCGTACGGCTCCGACGCCGCCACGGTGCTCAGCTGGGTCGCCGCGCAGACGGAGCGGATCGACGTGGGCTCGGCGATCTTCCAGATCCCGGCCCGCCAGCCCGCCATGACCGCGATGACCGCGGCGACGCTCGACTCCCTCTCCGGTGGCCGCTTCCGGCTCGGCCTCGGCGTCTCGGGACCGCAGGTCTCCGAGGGCTGGTACGGCGTCAAGTTCGACAAGCCGCTCGCCCGCACCCGCGAGTACGTGGAGATCGTCCGCAAGGCGATGACCCGCGACCGTCTGTCGTACGAGGGCGAGCACTGGACGCTGCCGCTGCCGGGCGGCCCCGGCAAGCCGCTCAAGCTCACCGTGCATCCGCAGCGTGAGCACATCCCGCTCTACATCGCCGCCATCGGCCCGAAGAACCTGGAGCAGACCGGCGAGATCGCCGACGGCGCCCTGCTGATCTTCCCGGCCGCCGAGCACCTGGAGGAGACCGCCATCTCCTCGCTGCGCGCGGGCCGCGAGAAGGCGGGCAGGACCATGGAGGGCTTCGACGTCTGTCCGACCGTGCCGGTCGCGGTCGGCGCCGACGTGGACGTGACCCGCCTCGCGGACACCTTCCGCCCCTACACCGCGCTCTACGTGGGCGGCATGGGCAGCCGCAAGCAGAACTTCTACAACCGGCTCGCCCAGCGCATGGGGTACGAGAAGGAGGCCGCCGAGATCCAGGACAAGTACCTCTCCGGCGACAAGCAGGGCGCCGCCGCGGCCATCCCGCACGACCTGATCGACAAGACCACCCTGCTCGGCTCCGTGGACCGCATCGCCGACCGCATGAAGGCGTACGCGGCGGCAGGAGTCACCACCCTCACGCTCGCCCCGGCCGGCTTCACCCTGGAGGAGCGGATCGCCTCCCTGCGCGGCGGCGCCGAGGCCCTGGAGCGCGCCGGACTCGCGTGACGCGGGACGGCAGAAGCTTTTCGCGGCCGTGGTGGGGGCTCGGGGGTCTTCCCCGCCACGGCCGTCACCGGGAACAACGCGCCGGTCCCCGGCCGGTTACGCCCCCGGCGCTCCCTCTTTCGGCCCAGCGTGCGCACACCGCGGTTGCGGGTCCTCTTTATCCGCATTTGACTTCTTCACTGCGGAGACCTGCAGAGAGGTGCCCACGATGCTTTCGGCCAAGAGCCTGTTCCAGGAGATCCTCGACAACGACGCGTCCTTCCGGCTCTTCTGCTCCATCGCCGCAAGCGGGGAGGCCCAGGGCGGCTGGGAGAACGGCCGGATCGCCGCCCTCGTACCGCAGAGCCAGCGCGCCCTCGCCCCCAAGATCGCCCGCCATGGCGCCGACGAGGACAAGCACGGGCGGATCTTCCACGCCCTGATGCGCAAACGCGGCCTCGAACCCGTGCCCGTGCCGCCCGACACCGACTACACGATGCTCCTGGAACGGAACGGCATCGGCCTCACCCACGACAAGCTGAAGGCCGACCGGCCGCTCACCGTGGACGACATCGTCACCTACCTCGCCCACAGCCGCGTCACCGAACAGCGGGCCTCCGAGCAGATGCGGCTGCTGCTCAGACTCTTCGGCGACCACCAGGACATCGGCCGCGCCGTCCGCATGATCTCCCACGACGAGGACAACCACCTCGCCTACTGCCACGAGGAACTGCTGCGCCTCGCCTACGCCGGACACGGCCGCGCCATCCAGCGCATCCTGCGCGAGTGCGCGCTCGCCGAGATCCGGATCTACCGCGACGTCAGCCTCGCCGTCATGGCCCACATGGGCCGCGTCCTGCGCTGGTCCCGGGCCAGGAACGCGCTGCTCGCCCTCGGCATCCACGCCCTCTACGTCTGGGAGCGGGCCGTCGGCTGGCGCCGGATGGTCACCCTGGAGATGCCGGAGCGGCGCGACGCGCTCGGCGGACCCGCCCCGAAGGCAGCCGAGTTCGCCTGAGCCCCGCAGAGCCACCCGCGGCTACAGCCAGCCCCGCCGCCGGAAGTTGCGGTACAGGAAGACCTCCAGCAGCACCATCACGGCCACCACCACCGGATAGCCCCACACCCAGCGCAGCTCCGGCATGTTCTCGAAGTTCATGCCGTAGATCCCGGCGATCAGCGTCGGCACCGCGGCCATCGCCGCCCAGGACGAGATCTTCCGCATGTCGTCGTTCTGCCGCACGCTCATCTGCGCCAGATGCGCCGAGAGGATGTCGGAGACCAGCCGGTCCAGGCCCTCCACGGACTCGTTCACCCGGGTCAGATGGTCGTTGACGTCCCGGAAGAACGGCCGCGCGTCCTCGTCCACGAACGGCACCGGCGCGCTGCTCGTGCCCGTCCCGGAGAGCCGGGTGAGCGGCACCGTGAGCGGCACCGTCGCCCGCCGGAACTCCAGGACCTGCCGCTTGAACGTGTAGATCCGCGACGCCGTGTTCCGCGACCCGGCGTCCGCCGGTGAGAAGACCTCCGCTTCCAGCTCGTCCAGATCCGTGCCCAGCTCGGTGGCGACCTCCAGATAGGCGTCCACCGTGGCGTCCGCGATCGCGTAGAGCACCCCGGTCGGACCGTGCCGCAGCTTCGCCGGGTCCGACTCCACCCGGCGCCGCACCTCCTCCAGCGGAGCCGCCTTGCCGTGCCGCACCGTCACCACGAACGAGTCGCCGATAAAGACCATGACCTCGCCGGTGGAGACCCTGTCGCGCTGCTGCTCGTAGAACACCGGCTTGATCACGACGAACAGCGAGTCGTCGTAGACCTCCAGCTTGGGCCGCTGGTGGGCCTTGAGCGCGTCCTCCACCGCCAGCGGATGCAGCCCGAACACCTTGCGGACGAGGTCGAACTCCTCGGCCGTGGAGTCGTGCAGCGCGATCCAGACGAACGCGTCGCCCTGCGCCCGCGCCTCCTTCAGCGCTTCGGCCGGGTCCTTGAAAGCCTTGGTGCGGCGTCCGTCACGGTAGATGGCACAGTCGAAGATCACGGGGAGCATTTTCCCGCCCACCGGCGGCTTACGCACACGGGGCCGCCGAATCGGCTTCCCCGGCCGCCTCGCGCGCACGCCGGTCTACGCTGGGGCCCATGCCGACCCTGATCCTCGTCCGGCACGGACGCTCCACGGCCAACACCGCGGGCCTGCTCGCCGGATGGACCCCCGGTGTCGCCCTCGACGAGCGCGGCACCGAGCAGGCCGCGGCGCTGCCCGGCCGCCTCGCCGGACTGCCGCTGCGCGAGGCGGTGATCAGCCCGCTGCAGCGCTGCCAGGAGACCGTGCGGCCCCTCCTGGAGGCCCGCCCCGACCTGCCCGTGCACACCGACGAGCGGATCGGGGAGTGCCACTACGGCGACTGGTCCGGCCGCAAACTCGCCGAGCTGAAGGACGAACCCCTCATGGAGGTCGTCCAGAGCCACCCCTCCGCCGCCGCCTTCCCCGGCGGCGAGTCCATGCGCGCCATGCAGCACCGCGCCGCCGAGGCCGTACGCGACTGGAACGCGCGCGTGGAGCGCGAGCACGGCGCCGACGCCGTCTACCTCATGTGCTCCCACGGCGACATCATCAAGGCGCTGGTCGCCGACGCGCTCGGCCTCCACCTCGACCTGTTCCAGCGGGTCTCCGTGGAGCCCTGCTCCGTCACCGCGATCCGCTACACGCGCCTGCGGCCCTACCTGGTGCGGCTCGGCGACACCGGCGACCTTTCGTCGCTGGCCCCGCGCGAAACACCCCCGGAGGACGACGCACCGGTCGGGGGCGGTGCGGGCGCACCGTGATCGCCGCCCGCAGTAGGGTGAGGCCACCCGAACCCATTCGATCCCATGGAGACAGGACGTGTCCCGTCAGGTGTTCCTCTACGACCCGCCGGACCGCTTCGTGGCCGGCACGGTCGGACTGCCCGGACGCCGTACGTTCTTCCTCCAGGCCGCCGCGGGCCCCCGGGTGACCAGCGTGGCCCTGGAGAAGACCCAGGTCGCCGCCCTGGCCGAACGCATGGACGAACTGCTCGACGAGGTCGTGCGGCGCAGCGGCGGCAACGCGGCCGTCCCCGCCGTCGCCCCCACCGAGATCGCCGACTCAGGCCCGCTGGACACCCCCATCGAGGAGGAGTTCCGCGTCGGCACCATGGCGCTCGCCTGGGACGGCGAGGAACAGCGCATGATCGTCGAGGCGCAGGCCCTCGTCGAACTGGACGCCGAGACCGAGGAAGACCTCGCCCAGGCCGAGGAACGCCTCCTCCAGGACGAGGAGAACGGGCCCCCGATGCTGCGGGTCCGGCTGACCGGCGCACAGGCCAGGGCCTTCGCCAAGCGCGCTCTCGACGTCGTCAACGCCGGGCGCCCGCCGTGCCCGCTGTGCAGCCTCCCGCTCGACCCGGAAGGACACGTATGTCCGCGCCAGAACGGATACCGCCGGGGAGCGTGACCGCCACCGACGCGGACCTCGCGGAGCTGATCGCGCGGGGCGAGCTGACCGTACGCGGCCGCATCCGCGACGCCTCCAACGCGGCCCTGTTCTGCACGGTCGCCCTGGACGGCCGCGAAGCATCCTGCGTGTACAAACCCGTCGCCGGGGAGCGCCCGCTGTGGGACTTCCCCGACGGCACCCTGGCAGGCCGCGAGGTCGCCGCCTACGAGATCTCCGAGGCCACCGGCTGGGGGCTGGTCCCGCCGACCGTGCTGCGCGAGGGCCCCTACGGCGAGGGCATGTGCCAGCTGTGGATCGACGTCAGCCCCGAGGCCGAACTCCTCGCCCTGGTCGACGGCGAGGAACCGGGCCCCGGCTGGAAGGCGGTCGGCTTCGCCGAGGTCGGCGAGGGCCGCACCGCGCTGCTCGTGCACGCCGACGACGAACGGCTGCGCCGCCTCGCCGTCCTGGACGCCGTGATCAACAACGCCGACCGCAAGGGCGGCCACCTGCTGCCCACCGCCTCCGGCGCGCTCTACGGCATCGACCACGGCGTCACCTTCCACACCGAGAACAAGCTGCGCACCCTGCTGTGGGGCTGGGCGGGCGAGCCGCTGGCCGAGGAGGCCCACACCGTCCTGGACCGCCTCCAGGACGGCCTGGCCGAGGGCGCACCCCTGGCCGGACGGCTCGCCCCGCTGCTCACCCCCGCCGAGATCGAGGCCACCCGCGCCCGCGTCGCCGCCCTGCGCGCCTCGGGCCGCCACCCCGAACCGGCGGGCGACTGGCCCGCGATCCCCTGGCCGCCGGTCTGACGACGGCAGGGGCTCACGTGACAGTGGTGTCCCGCACGGAATCCGCCGCCGCGCAAGAGTGCCGATCAGGCCATCCGGCCCGATCCGGTTCGTATGCGCTGCTCATGGGCGGTTAGTCTCATGTACATGCATGCCTGGCCCGCTTCCGAGGTCCCCGCCCTGCCCGGTCAGGGCCGCGACCTGAGGATTCACGACACCGCGACCGGCGGTCCGGTCACCCTGGACCCCGGTCCCGTCGCCCGGATCTATGTCTGCGGCATCACGCCGTACGACGCGACCCACATGGGTCACGCGGCGACCTACAACGCGTTCGACCTCGTGCAGCGCGTGTGGCTCGACACCAAGCGGCAGGTCCACTACGTCCAGAACGTCACCGACGTCGACGACCCGCTCCTCGAGCGGGCCGACCGGGACGGCGTCGACTGGGTCGCCCTCGCCGAGAAGGAGACCGCCCTCTTCCGCGAGGACATGACCGCCCTCAGGATGCTGCCCCCGCAGCACTACATAGGCGCCGTCGAGGCCATACCCGGCATCGTCCCCCTCGTGGAGCGGCTGCGGGATCTCGGCGCGGCCTACGAGCTGGACGGCGACATCTACTTCTCCGTCGAGTCCGACCCGCACTTCGGCGGCGTCTCCCACCTGGACGCGGCGGCCATGCGGCTGCTGTCCGCCGAGCGCGGCGGCGACCCCGACCGGCAGGGCAAGAAGAACCCGCTCGACCCGATGCTGTGGCTGGCCGCCCGCGAGGGCGAGCCCAGCTGGGATGGCGGCTCGCTCGGCCGGGGCCGCCCCGGCTGGCACATCGAGTGCGTCGCCATCGCGCTCGACCACCTCGGCATGGGCTTCGACGTCCAGGGCGGCGGCTCCGACCTCGCCTTCCCGCACCACGAGATGGGCGCCTCGCACGCCCAGGTGCTCACCGGCGAGTTCCCCATGGCCAAGGCGTACGTCCACGCGGGCATGGTCGGCCTGGACGGCGAGAAGATGTCGAAGTCGCGGGGCAACCTCGTCTTCGTCTCCCAGCTGCGCCGCGACGGCGTCGACCCGGCCGCGATCCGGCTCGCCCTGCACTCCCACCACTACCGCTCCGACTGGGAGTGGACCGACCAGATCCTCCAGGACGCGGTGGACCGGCTCGGCCGCTGGCGTGCCGCCGTCTCCCGGCCCGACGGCCCCTCCGCCGACGCGCTGGTGGACGAGGTCCGCGCGGCCCTGGCGAACGACCTGGACGCGCCCGCCGCCCTTGAGGCCGTGGACCGCTGGGCGGCCCGCCAGGAGGCCGAGGGCGGCACCGACACCGGCGCCCCCGGCCTGGTCAGCCGCACCGTGGACGCACTGCTCGGCGTGGCGCTCTGACCTCACGCCCGCACAGCACAGTGGGGCGGTACCCGGTCCGGGTACCGCCCCACTCGTGTGTCGCTCAGTCCTCCGAGCCGTCCGTGTCCTCGCCCTCCGAGGCGCCCGGCGCACCCGGCGGCCCCGGCTTCGGGGGCTTGGGCGGACGGGTCCGGCCGCTCGGCGTGTCGCGGCGGAACGGGCCGCTCTCGCCGTCCGCCGTGGCGTGCCCGGCGCCCGGACCGACGTCCCGCCGCCGCAGATAACGCTCGAACTCGCGGGCGATCGCCTCGCCGGACGCCTCCGGCAGCTCGGCGGTGTCCCGCGCCTCCTCCAGCGTCTGCACGTACTCCGAGACCTCGCTGTCCTCGGCCGCCAGCTGGTCCACGCCCACCTGCCAGGCCCGCGCGTCCTCGGGCAGCTCGCCCTGCGGGATACGCAGGTCCAGCAGGTCCTCAAGCCGGTTGAGCAGCGCGAGGGTGGCCTTCGGGTTGGGCGGCTGCGACACGTAGTGCGGCACCGCCGCCCACAGCGACACCGCCGGAACCCCGGCGTGCGTGCAGGCCTCCTGGAGGACACCGACGATGCCTGTGGGGCCCTCGTACTTCGTCTCCTCCAGGTCCATGCGGCGGGCCAGCTCCGCGTCGGAGGTCACCCCGCTGACCGGGACCGGCCGCGTGTGCGGGGTGTCGCCGAGCAGCGCGCCCAGGATCACCACCAGCTCGACGCCCAGCTCATGGGCGAAGCCGAGCAGTTCGTTGCAGAACGAGCGCCAGCGCATCGACGGCTCGATGCCGCGCACCAGCACCAGGTCACGGGGCTTGTCACCGCCGACCCGGACCACCGAGAGCCGCGTGGTCGGCCAGGTGATCTTGCGTACGCCGCCCTCCATGAAGACCGTGGGCCGGTTGACCTGGAAGTCGTAGTAGTCCTCCGCGTCCAGCGCGGCGAAGACCTCGCCCTTCCACTCGCGTTCCAGATGCGCGACCGCCGTGGAGGCGGCGTCACCGGCATCGTTCCAGCCCTCGAACGCGGCCACCATGACTGGGTCGATCAGCTCGGGAACACCCTCCAGCTCGATCACCCAGTGCCTCCTTCCGACATGCTCTCGCCTGACCACCCAACCTTACGGCGTCCGGCCGGAGCGCCCGCAGCCCCCTGGACGGGGGGTTGGACGGATCACTGCCCCGATCCCCGGCCCGGAACACCCCGCACGCGCGGCGATCCGGACCGGGGGAGCGGTCGGCTACCGCTGGTCGAGCAGGCCCTGCACCCCGGCGCGTATCTCGTCGGTGGCCAGGCCCCGGATGGTCAGCGTGGTGCGGCGGCGCAGCACGTCGTCCGGCGTCTCGGCCCACTCGTGGTCCCGCGCCCACACCACCTGCGCCCATATCTCCGGCGCGTCGGGGTGGACGCGCTCGGCCAGCTCCGGCTGCTCGTTGGCCAGCCGGGCGATGTCGAAGGCGAGCGAGCCGTAGTGGGTGGCCAGATGCCGGGCGGTGTCGGCCGCCATGCGCGGTCCGGGCGCCGGACGGTCCACCAGGAGCCGGTGGGCGACCGCGCGCGGGTTGGCCACACCGGGCAGCGGCAGCCGCTTGGGCAGCGTGGAGACCGGCTCGAAGTCGTCACCGAGCGGGTGGCCCGGCAGCTCCTCCAGCTTCTTCATGACCGTACGGCCGATGTGCCGGAACGTCGTCCACTTGCCGCCCGCGACGGACAGCATCCCGCCCCGGCCCTCGGTGACCACCGTCTCCCGCTTGGCCTTGGCGGTGTCCCCGGGCCCGCCGGGCAGCACCCGAAGGCCCGCGAAGGCATACGTCATCAGCTCCCGCCTGAGCTGGTTGTCCCGCACCGAGAACGCGGCCTCGTCCAGGATCTGGGCGATGTCCTTCTCGGTGACCGACACCTCGCCCGGCTCGCCCTCGTACTCCTCGTCGGTGGTGCCGAGCAGCAGCATGTCCTCCCAGGGGAGGGCGAAGGTGATGCGGTACTTGTCGATGGGCGTGGCCAGCGCGGCCTTCCAGGGCGCGGTGCGCTTGAGCACCAGGTGCGCGCCCTTGGACAGCCGGATCGACGGCGCCGCGTGCGGGTCCTCCAGACGGCGCACATGGTCGACCCAGGGCCCGGTGGCGTTGAGCACCAGCCGGGCGTTCACGCCGAACTCCTCGCCCGACATCCGGTCGCGCAGCTCGGCACCGGTGACCCGGCCGCGCGTGAAACGCAGCCCGGTGACCTCGGCGTGGTTGAGGACGACCGCGCCCGCGTCGACGGCCGCACGGACCGTCATCAGCGCCATGCGCGCGTCGTTCATCTGGTCGTCGCCGTAGACGGCCACGGCCTTCAGGTTCTCGGTGCGCAGCTCGGGCACGTCCCGCGCGGCCCGGGACGGCGAGAGCAGATGCCCCACGCCGTCCCCGAACGCGGAGAGCGCCGAGTACGCGAACACGCCCGCGCCGAGCTTCGCCGCGCCGTGCGGCCCGCCCTTGTACACCGGGAGGTAGAAGGTGAGCGGGTTCGCCAGGTGAGGGGCCACCTGGCGGGAGACCGCACGGCGCTCGAAGTGGTTCTCCGCCACCAGCTTCACCGCGCCGGTCTGCAGGTACCGCAGGCCGCCGTGGAGCAGCTTGGAGGAGGCGGAGGAGGTGGCACCGGCGAAGTCACCGGCGTCGACCAGCGCCACCCTGAGCCCGGACTGCGCGGCGTGCCAGGCGGTGGAGATGCCGAGGATGCCGCCGCCGATCACCAGGAGGTCGTAGGACGCCCTGGCGAGCTGCTCCCTGGTCTCGGCCCGGCTCGGGTTGGACCCGGAGGCGGGGCGCGTGCCCAGGGTGGGTACGGGCGGCAGGGTGGTGGGACTGGTCATGTCGGGTACTTCACTCCTCGTCAGAGCCGGATGGGCGGTCCTTCAGGCCCGCTCAGCTCTCGTCCTCGAGCCAGCCCATGGTCCGCTCGACGGCCTTGAGCCAGCTCTTGTACTCACGGTCGCGGGTCTCCGCGTCCATGCGGGGGGTCCATTCGGCGGCCCGGCGCCAGTTGGCGCGCAGTTCGTCGGTGCTGGACCAGAAGCCGACGGCGAGACCGGCGGCGTAGGCGGCGCCGAGACAGGTGGTCTCGGCGACCATGGGGCGCACCACGGGGGCGTCGAGCACGTCCGCGAGCGTCTGCATCAGCAGGTTGTTCGCGGTCATGCCGCCGTCCACCTTGAGCGTGGTCAGCTCGACGCCGGAGTCCTTGGTCATGGCGTCCGCGATCTCCCGCGTCTGCCAGGCCGTGGCCTCCAGGACGGCGCGCGCGATGTGCGCCTTGGTGACGTACCGGGTCAGGCCCGCGATCACACCGCGCGCGTCGGAGCGCCAGTGCGGGGCGAACAGGCCGGAGAAGGCCGGTACGAAGTAGGCGCCGCCGTTGTCCTCGACCGAGAGCGCGAGCGTCTCGATCTCGGCGGCGGTGGAGATGAGGCCCATCTGGTCGCGCATCCACTGCACCAGCGAGCCGGTGACGGCGATGGAGCCCTCCAGGGCGTACACCGTCGGCTGGTCACCGATCTTGTAGCCGACCGTGGTCAGCAGACCGGCGTAGGAGTTGATGATCTTCTCACCGGTGTTCATCACCATGAAGGTGCCGGTGCCGTAGGTGGACTTGGTCTCGCCCTCGGAGAAGCAGGTCTGGCCGAACAGGGCCGCCTGCTGGTCGCCGAGCGCGGAGGCCACCGGGATGCCACCGAGCAGGTCGCCGAGGCTGCCGCCGCTGATCTCGCCGTAGACCTCGGCGGAGGAGCGGATCTCGGGCAGCATCTCCATGGGGACGCCGATGGACTCGCAGATCTTCTTGTCCCACTGCATGGTGTGCAGGTTCATCAGCATGGTGCGCGAGGCGTTGGTGACGTCGGTGACGTGCTTGCCGCCGTCCGTGCCGCCGGTCAGGTTCCAGATGACCCAGCTGTCCATGGTGCCGAAGAGGATGTCGCCGGCCTCGGCGCGCTCGCGCAGGCCCTCGACGTTGTCCAGGAGCCAGCGGGCCTTGGGCCCGGCGAAGTACGAGGCCAGCGGCAGGCCGGTCTCGCGGCGGAAGCGGTCCTGGCCGACGTTGCGGCCCAGCTCCCGGCAGAGGGCGTCGGTGCGGGTGTCCTGCCAGACGATGGCGTTGTGGACGGGCTCACCGGTGTTCTTGTCCCACAGCACGGTGGTCTCGCGCTGGTTGGTGATGCCGATGGCCTTGATGTCGTCGCGGGTGATGCCGGCCTTCTCGACGGCTCCGGCGACGACCTCCTGGACGTTGGTCCAGATCTCGTTCGCGTCGTGCTCGACCCAGCCCGGCTTCGGGAAGATCTGCTCGTGCTCCTTCTGGTCGACGGAGACGATCCGGCCGTCCCGGTCGAAGACGATGCAGCGCGAGGAGGTCGTGCCCTGGTCGATCGCCGCGATGAACGGGCCTGCGGTGTGGGCGTCGGTCACTGTGTGCTCCTGGGGGATCCGAGGTGAGGGTGCGGTGCGTGCGGTGTGTACGGCGCGTACTCGAATGATCGGCGCTTTTGCGACAAATCGTTACTCGTCAAGCAAAAGCGACGTTGTAGATACCCGCAGCGATCGCGCCGCCGATCAGTGGACCGACGACCGGGATCCACGCGTAGCTCCAGTCCGAACCGCCCTTGTTGGGCAGCGGCAGCAGGGCGTGCACGATGCGCGGGCCCAGGTCGCGGGCCGGGTTGATCGCGTACCCCGTCGGGCCGCCGAGCGAGAGGCCGATGCCGACGACCACCAGTGCGGTGATCAGGGCGCCCAGGGTGCCCAGACCGTTGCCCTTGTCGTTCAGGCCCTGGGTGAGCACCGCCAGGACCAGCACCAGAGTGCCGATGATCTCCGTGAGGAGGTTCTGCACGGCGTTCCGGATCTCCGGGCCGGTGGAGAAGATGCCCAGGACCGGGCCCGCGGCGGCTTCCTCGGCCTCGACCGCCTTGACCGTGTCCTGCGCGCCGGGCCCGCCGACGATCTCCCGGTCGGTGAGATGGGCGTGGAACTGGCCGTAGTACGCCACCCAGACCAGCGTCGCGCCGATCATCGCGCCGAGCAGCTGACCGCCCCAGTAGACCGGGAGGTCACTGAAGTCCTTGTCCTTGATGGCGAGCGCGAGCGTCACGGCCGGGTTCAGATGCGCGCCCGACAGCGGCGCGGAGGTGTAGACCGCCGTCAGAACGGCGAAACCCCACCCGAAGGCGATGGCGAGCCAGCCGGCGCCCCGCGCCTTGGAGGCCTTCAGTGTCACGGCGGCACACACACCGCCGCCGAGCAGGATGAGTATGGCGGTACCGATGGTCTCGCCGATGAAGATGTCGGAGCTGGACACCCGCGACTCCTTTGTCCTTCGTCCAGGGAAAGCCGAACCCCGCGTCCCTTCGGGGGTTCTCGTGCCCTCGGGGATGAGAGCGGTGTCGGCCCTAGGCGCTGTCACACCCTAACGCGCATTAACGGCAAGTGTTCGACAATGCCGACCGATGGACGGGAGTCTTGCTTCGGGGTCGTCCATGCGTCAAGGGTTCTGTAATCGAAAACGCGATCGTTACTGATCGGCTGGGGCTATCGCCCGGGACGGGCGTGAAGGCGCGCGGAGGGAGTACGGGCGAGCGTGCGCGCATGCGTGTCACCGCCCCGGGCGGCGCGCCGGGGGCGGGGATCACGGCCGGACAGGCCGGTGCGACTTCAGAAGCGGGCCGCGCCCAGGTCCCGGGACACCGCCCGGGCACAGTCGCGCACCGCCGCGATCAGTTCCGGGCGCAGGTCGCCCTCGCGGCACAGCCGCTCCACGGCGCCGGTGATGCCGACCGCGCCCACCGGCATGCGGCGGCGGTCGTGGACGGGGGCGGCGATGGACGCCATGCCCTCCCAGGTCTCCTCCACGTCGGCGGCGTAACCCCGCGCGCGCGTGAGGTCGAGGATGTGCTCGAAGTCCTCGGGACCGCACACCGTACGGTCGGTGAACGCCTTGCGCGGGGCCTCCAGGGCCTCGCTGTGGGCCACCGGGTCGTACGCGGCGAGCACCTTGCCGAGCGCCGTCGAGTGCAGCGGCTGCATGGCGCCGATCTCCAGCACCTGCCTGCTGTCGTCCGGGCGGAAGACGTGGTGCACGATCAGCACGCCCTGCTGGTGCAGCACCCCCAGGTGCACGCTCTCCCCGCTGGAGCGGGCCAGGTCGTCGGTCCACACCAGCGCCCGCGCGCGCAGCTCGTGCACGTCCAGATAGGTGGTGCCGAGGCGCAGCAGCTCCGCGCCCAGCTGATAGCGCCCGGACGCCTCGTCCTGTTCGACGAAGCCCTCGTGCTGGAGGGTGCGCAGGATGCCGTGCGCCGTGCCCTTGGCGAGGCCCAGCGACGAGGCGATGTCCGACAGTCCGAGCCGTCGCTCGCCACCCGCGAGCAGGCGCAGCATCGCGGCCGCCCGTTCGAGCGACTGGATGTTCCGTGCCATCGCCGTCCTACCTCCGTCCGCTCCGGCCGCCGTCGGACGACACCGCGGGTATCTGACACCTGACACCTCAGGCATCGTTCGACAATGCCGAACAGTACCGGTCCATGCCGACCTCCCGCCAATGACCGCGCCGTACCACCGCCGACGGCGGAATCTTCCGCGCCGCCCGGAGCGGCCGGTTCCGCCGTCCGCGTCCGTGTGGTGGACGCCGGTGCCCATCCAAGCCCACCGCCGGTTAGTCTGACGCCGTGCCCCTCGCCCGGCTCGCCGGGGGAGGGCGCATAGCCGACAGCCGTCGCATCCCAGGGAGCCCCTTCATGGCCTCGTCGCCGACGTCCCCCCACGCCGACCTCCGGACCCGTGTGTCCGCCCTCCGAGAGGCACTGGCCACCCGCGTGGTGGTCGCCGACGGAGCGATGGGCACCATGCTCCAGGCCCAGGAGCCCACGCTCGACGACTTCCAGCAGCTCGAAGGCTGCAACGAGATCCTGAACCTCACCCGCCCGGACATCGTCCGTTCGGTCCACGACGCCTACTTCGCCGTCGGCGTCGACTGCGTCGAGACCAACACCTTCGGCGCCAACCACTCCGCCCTCGGCGAGTACGACATCCCCGAGCGCGTCCACGAGCTGTCCGAGTCCGGCGCCCGCGTCGCCCGCGAGGTCGCCGACGAGTACACCGCCCGGGACGGCCGCGCCCGCTGGGTCCTCGGCTCGATCGGCCCCGGCACCAAGCTGCCCACCCTCGGCCACGCCCCGTACACCACCCTGCGCGACGCCTACCAGCGCAACGCCGAGGGCCTGGTCACCGGCGGCGCCGACGCCCTGCTGGTGGAGACCACCCAGGACCTGCTCCAGACCAAGGCCGCCGTCCTCGGCGCCCGGCGCGGCCTGGACGCCCTCGGCCTGGACCTGCCCGTCATCGTCTCGGTGACCGTGGAGACCACCGGCACCATGCTGCTCGGCTCCGAGATCGGCGCCGCGCTCACCGCGCTCGAGCCGCTGGGCATCGACATGATCGGCCTGAACTGCGCCACCGGCCCCGCCGAGATGAGCGAGCACCTGCGCCACCTCGCGCGCAACGCCCGCATCCCGCTGTCCTGCATGCCCAACGCCGGTCTGCCCGTGCTCGGCAAGGACGGCGCCCACTACCCGCTCACCGCGCCGGAACTGGCCGACGCCCAGGAGACCTTCGTCCGCGAGTACGGCCTCTCACTGGTCGGCGGCTGCTGCGGCACCACCCCCGAGCATCTGCGCCAGGTCGTCGAGCGCGTCCGGGACCTCACCCCCACCGAGCGCAGCCCCCGCCCCGAGCCGGGCGCCGCCTCGCTCTACCAGTCGGTGCCGTTCCGTCAGGACACCGCCTATCTGGCCATCGGCGAGCGCACCAACGCCAACGGCTCCAAGAAGTTCCGCGAGGCCATGCTGGAGGGCCGCTGGGACGACTGCGTGGAACTGGCGCGCGAACAGATCCGCGAGGGCGCGCACATGCTCGACCTGTGCGTGGACTACGTCGGCCGCGACGGCGTCGCCGACATGGAGGAACTGGCGGGCCGCTTCGCCACCGCCTCCACCCTGCCGATCGTCCTGGACTCCACCGAGGTCGACGTCCTGCGCGCCGGTCTGGAGAAGCTGGGCGGGCGCGCGGTCATCAACTCCGTCAACTACGAGGACGGCGACGGCCCCGAGTCCCGCTTCGCGAAGGTCACCCGGCTCGCCCAGGAGCACGGCGCCGCGCTGATCGCGCTCACCATCGACGAGGAGGGCCAGGCCCGCACCCCCGAGAAGAAGGTCGAGATCGCCGAACGGCTCATCGACGACCTCACCGGGAACTGGGGCATCCGCGAGGAGGACATCCTCGTGGACTGCCTGACCTTCACCATCTGCACCGGCCAGGAGGAGTCCCGCAGGGACGGCATCGCCACCATCGAGGCGATCCGCGAGCTGAAGCGCCGTCACCCGGACGTGCAGACCACGCTCGGCCTGTCCAACATCTCCTTCGGCCTCAACCCGGCCGCCCGCATCCTGCTCAACTCCGTCTTCCTGGACGAGTGCGTCAAGGCGGGCCTGGACTCGGCCATCGTGCACGCCTCCAAGATCCTGCCCATCGCCCGCTTCAGCGAGGAAGAGGTCACCACCGCTCTCGACCTCGTCCACGACCGCCGCGCCGAGGGCTACGACCCGCTCCAGAAGCTGATGGCGCTGTTCGAGGGCGCCACCGCCAAGTCCCTCAAGGCGGGCAAGGCCGAGGAACTGGCCGCCCTCCCGCTGGACGAACGCCTCAAGCGCCGCATCATCGACGGCGAGAAGAACGGCCTGGAGGCCGACCTGGACGAGGCGCTGACGGAGCGTCCGGCCCTCGACATCGTCAACGACACCCTCCTGGACGGCATGAAGGTGGTCGGCGAGCTGTTCGGCTCCGGCCAGATGCAGCTGCCGTTCGTCCTCCAGTCCGCCGAGGTCATGAAGACCGCGGTCGCCCACCTGGAACCGCACATGGAGAAGTCCGACGCCGAGGGCAAGGGCACCATCGTGCTGGCCACCGTCCGCGGCGACGTCCACGACATCGGCAAGAACCTCGTCGACATCATCCTGTCCAACAACGGCTACAACGTCGTCAACCTCGGCATCAAGCAGCCCGTCTCCGCGATCCTGGACGCCGCCGAGGAACACAGCGCCGACGTCATCGGCATGTCCGGCCTCCTCGTCAAGTCCACCGTGATCATGAAGGAGAACCTGGAGGAGCTGAACCAGCGCGGCCTCGCCGCCGACTACCCCGTCATCCTCGGCGGCGCCGCCCTCACCCGCGCCTACGTCGAACAGGACCTGCACGAGATCTACGAGGGCGAGGTCCGCTACGCCCGCGACGCCTTCGAGGGACTGCGCCTCATGGACGCCCTCATCGGCGTCAAGCGCGGCGTCCCCGGCGCCAAGCTGCCCGAACTCAAGCAGCGCCGGGTCCGCCCGGCCGTCGTGGAGGTCGAGGAGCGGCCCGAGGAGGGCCACGTCCGCTCCGACGTCGCCGTCGACAACCCCGTCCCCGCCCCGCCCTTCTGGGGCACCCGCGTCGTCAAGGGCATCCAGCTCAAGGAATACGCGTCCTGGCTGGACGAGGGCGCGCTGTTCAAGGGTCAGTGGGGCCTGAAGCAGGCCCGCGCCGGAGACGGCCCGACCTACGAGGAGCTGGTGGAGACCGAGGGCCGCCCCCGGCTGCGCGGCCTCATCGACCGCCTCCAGACCGAGAACCTGCTCGAAGCGGCCGTCGTGTACGGCTACTTCCCCTGCGTCTCCAAGGACGACGACCTCATCATCCTGGACGAGCGCGGCAACGAACGCACCCGCTTCACCTTCCCGCGCCAGCGCCGGGGCCGCCGCTTGTGCCTGGCCGACTTCTTCCGCCCCGAGGAGTCGGGGGAGACGGATGTGGTCGGCCTCCAGGTCGTCACCGTCGGCTCGCGCATCGGCGAGGAGACCGCCCGCCTCTTCGCCGCCGACGCCTACCGCGAATACCTCGAACTCCACGGCCTGTCCGTGCAGCTGGCCGAGGCACTGGCCGAGTACTGGCACGCCCGGGTCCGCTCCGAACTCGGCTTCGCGGGCGAGGACCCGAACCAGATCGAGGACATGTTCGCCCTCAAGTACCGGGGCGCCCGCTTCTCCCTCGGCTACGGCGCCTGCCCCGACCTCGCCGACCGGGCCAAGATCGCCACGCTGCTGGAGCCCGAGCGCATCGGCGTCCAGCTGAGCGAGGAGTTCCAGCTCCACCCCGAGCAGTCCACCGATGCCATCGTGATCCACCACCCCGAGGCGAAGTACTTCAACGCACGCTGAGAGGGGGCGCGCGGCGGGCCCGTGACAAGGCCCGTCACAGCGCACCCACAGCGGCCTCCGGGCACGCCGGAACACCCCCTGGCCTGCGGCGCAGGCTTCTCCGGTGTACCCCGGCGCGCCCCGGATAAACGAGGCGATTCACCGCGCGGAGACGTACACTGGTCGGTCCATCGCAGGCCGGCTCCCTGTCCGGGAGCCGGCCTGGTCGTCCCTCAAGGAGGTGCGCCCGGATGACCAGTACGGTCCCCGCGCCCGGCCCCGCTCGGGCAACGCAGACCACCACGGCCGAGGATTTCGCCCTGCAGGCGGTCCTGCTGGACATGGACGGCACCCTGGTGGACACAGAGGGTTTCTGGTGGGACGTGGAGGTGGAGGTCTTCGCCGCCCTCGGCCACGCCCTGGACGAGTCCTGGCGGCATGTCGTGGTCGGCGGCCCCATGACCCGCAGCGCGGGCTTCCTCATCGAGGCCACCGGCGCCGACATCACCCTCGAAGAGGTCTCCGTCCTGCTCAACGACGGCTTCGAGCGGCGCATCGGCCGCGCCCTGCCGCTGATGCCCGGCGCCGCCGACCTCCTCGCCGAACTCCACCGCCACCGCGTCCCGACCGCCCTGGTCTCCGCCTCCCACCGGCGCATCATCGACCGGGTGCTGACCGTCCTCGGCCCGCACCACTTCACCCTGTCCATCGGCGGCGACGAGGTCTCCCGCACCAAGCCGCACCCCGACCCCTACCTCCTCGCCGCCGCAGGACTCGGCGCCGACCCGGCCCGCTGCGCGGTCGTCGAGGACACCGCCACCGGCGTCGCCGCCGCCGAGGCAGCGGGCTGCCATGTCGTGGCCGTGCCCTCCATCGCCCCCATCGTCCCGGCCCACCGGCGCACCGTCGTCACCTCGCTGGAGAGCGTCGACCTGGCCTTCCTGCGCGGGCTGCTGGCGGGCCGTCACTAGCGGACGCCCATGACGGTCCGGCCGGCCCCCGCCCGGTCGTCACTCTGCGAATTCCGGTGACGGTCACCGGAGTTGAATTGTGAGGTTCGCCACTCGGAAAGGTCTGGACAGCGCGCGGACCGTATGCCGACCACCCCGAAACCGGGGTGGTCGGCCGGTCTTTGTGTCCCAGTTGATGATCCGTTGCACCAATCCTGCCAGTGTCGGTTTTTCGGTGCGTCCACACCCGGTTTCACTGCGTGATGAGCCCTCAGCTCGGGCACGCGTCGGCCGTTCAGCGGGCGCGGACTAATGTCGTCGCGACAACATCGCAGCAACTCCCGTGAACCGCCGCGCCACCCCTCGTCGCCGGGTCCACGGAACCGAACGCTCTGGAGAAAGCCCCGCATGAACCGCAAGACTCTGGTGCTGCCGGCAGTGGCCGGCCTGCTTACGCCGGTGCTCGCCGCGTGCGGTGGATCGGACAGCGGGAGTCAGGGCGGCAAGCCCATCGTCGTCGGTACCACGGACCAGTTCACCGCCACGTCGGACGCCCCCGCGCCGCTCGACCCCGCCTACGCGTACGACGTCGGCACCTGGAACGTCCTCCGCCAGACCGTGCAGACCCTCATGACCCAGCCCAAGGGCGAGGGCAACCCGGTCCCCGAGGCCGCCGAGAGCTGCGGCTTCACCGACTCCGGCAACGAGCGCTACGCCTGCAAGCTGCGTGACGGCCTGAAGTTCGCCAACGGCGACCCCGTCACCGCCGCCGACGTCAAGTTCTCGATCGACCGCGCCATCCACCTCAAGGCGGAAAGTGGCGTCTCCGCCCTGCTCAACACCGTCGACACGGTGGAGACCCAGGGCGACCGCGACGTCATCTTCCACCTGAAGTCGGCCGACGCGACCTTCCCGTACAAGCTGTCCACGCCGGTCGCGGGCATCGTCAACCCGAAGATCTACTCCGCCGACAAGCTCCGCGACGGCTTCCAGGTGGACGGCTCCGGCCCGTACACCTTCAAGGCCGAGGTCAAGAACAACGCGGTCGTCAGCGCCACGTACACGAAGAACCCGAACTACAAGGGCAGCACCAAGCTCAACAACGACAAGGTCGAGATCCGGTCCTTCGCCAGCGCGCAGGCCATGGGCGCCGCCCTCGACCGCGGCGACGTCGACGTCATGACCCGCACCATGACCCCGTCGCAGATCCAGAAGCTGGACTCCGGCTCCGACGAGAACGCCGAGCTGGTCGACATGCCCGGCCTCGAGATCCGCTACCTGGCCTTCAACACCAACGCCACCACCGTCAAGGACAAGGCCGTCCGCCAGGCCATGGCCCAGGTCATCGACCGCGGCGAGCTGGTCTCCAAGGTCTACGGCACCCAGGCCGAGCCGCTGTACTCGCTCGTCCCGGCCACCCTCGCGGGCCACTCCAACTCGTTCTTCAACAAGTACGGCGACCCGAGCGTCCCGAAGGCCAAGGACCTGCTCGTCAAGGCCGGCATCACCACCCCGATCAAGCTGACGCTGCACTACACCACCGACCACTACGGCTCGGTGACCAAGCAGGAGTTCCAGATCCTGCAGAAGCAGCTCAACGACAGCGGCCTGTTCGACGTGAGCATCCAGGGCCACCCCTGGGCCACCTTCCGCCCCGCGGAGCAGAAGGGCGCCTACGACGTCTACGGCATGGGCTGGTTCCCCGACTTCCCCGACGCCGACAACTACGTCGCGCCCTTCCTCGACAAGGACAACTTCCTCGGCTCGCCCTACTCGAACACCACCATCCAGCGCACTCTGATCCCCCAGAGCCGCCGCGAGGCGGACCGGCTGGACGCGGCCAAGACCCTGACGACCATTCAGGACACCGTCGCGGAGGACGTCCCCGTGCTGCCCCTGTGGCAGGGCAAGCAGTACGTTGCCGCGCGGGACGACATCACTGGCGTCTCCTACGCCCTGAACTCCTCCTCGACGCTTCAGCTGTGGGAGCTCGGCCGTGGCGTGAGCGGCTGACGGCTCCCTCGCCGGGGCCGGGACGCCGTCCCCCGGAGGCCCCCGACGAGAACGCACATGCGGTGAACATGCGCACCCCCTGGCCAGTCCTGCCCCTCGTGGCAGGGCTGGCCTGCGGTCTGTCGACCGGCTGCGGCACGAGCGGCGACGGCTCCGGCCCTGCGGATTCACCGACACCCGGGCCACCGTCTTCCGATGCGAACTGAAGGACGGCCTGAAGTTCAGCAACGGCGAGCACACCGTCGTCTTCCACCTCACCACCCCGGACACGCCAAGGGCGCCCTCCCACAGGAAGGGCGCCCCTCGCCGTCGTACCGCCCCCGGCGCTACTGCTGCGCCCCCGGACGCACCAGCCCGCTCTCGTACGCGTACACCGCCGCCTGCACCCGGTCACGCAGGCCCAGCTTCGTCAGCACATGCCCCACATGCGTCTTCACCGTCGTCTCGCTGACGAACAGCTCCGCCGCGATCTCCGCGTTCGACAGCCCCCGCGCCACCAGCTTCAGCACCTCGACCTCACGGTCCGTCAGCGTGTGCAGCGTGTCCCGCGCGGGCTCCTCGCCCGAGGGCAGATGCGTCGCGTACTTGTCCAGCAGCCGACGCGTGATGCTCGGCGCCAGCATCGCCTCACCCGCCGCCACCACCCGGATCGCCTGCACCAGCTCGTTCGCCGGGGCGTCCTTCAGCAGGAAACCGCTCGCCCCCGCCCTGAGCGCCTCCACCACGTACTCGTCCAGATCGAACGTGGTCAGCACCAGCACCTTCGCCGGACCGTCCCGGCCAGGACCGGTGATCTGCCGGGTCGCCTCCACCCCGTCCATCCGGGGCATACGGATGTCCATCAGGACCACATCCGGCTGCAACGCACGCACCTGGTCGAGAGCCTGCAGACCGTCCCCGGCCTCACCGACGACCGCGATGTCCGGCTCGGCCTCCAGGATCATCCGGAAGCCCGTACGCAGCAGCGGCTGGTCGTCCACCAGCAGGACACGGATCGCCACGTGACAACTCCTTCGCTAGTCGGACCCCATTCTGCCCAACCCGTCGGCCGCGGACTCCGGCGCCCTCACCGGCAGCGGATACGGCGGGGGAGTACCACCGAACTCCGGACAGCACGCCTGGTGGTCGCACCAGCCGCACAGCTTCGTCGGCCGGGGCCGCCACTCACCCGTCTCCGTCGCCCGCGAGATCGACTCCCACAGCGCCAGCAGCCGCCGCTCCATCCGCTCCAGATCCCCCGGCACCGGGTCGTACGTCAGCACGTCCCCGCTGCCCAGATACACCAGCTGCAGCCGCCGGGGCACCACCCGCTTCAGCCGCCACACCACCAGCGCGTAGAACTTCATCTGGAACAGCGCGCCCTCGGCGTACTCCGGACGGGGCGCCTTGCCCGTCTTGTAGTCGACGATCCGCACCTCACCGGTCGGCGCCACGTCCACCCGGTCGATGATCCCGCGCAGCCGCAGCCCCGACTCCAGCTCCGCCTCCACGAACAGCTCACGCTCGGCGGGCTCCAGACGCGTCGGGTCCTCAAGGGAGAACCAGCGCTCCACAAGCCGCTCCGCCTCACCCAGCCAGCGCGCCAGCCGCTCGCCCTCCGGATCGTCCGCGAACAGCTCGCCGATCTCCGGCCTGCTCTCCCGCAGCCGGTCCCACTGCCCGGGCACCAGCGACTTCGCCCGCGGCGCCGTACGCTCCACCGCGGGCGCGTCGAAAAGCCGCTCCAGCACCGCGTGCACCAGCGTGCCCCGCGTCGCCGCCTCGCTCGGCTTCTCCGGCAGCCGGTCGATCACCCGGAACCGGTACAGCAGCGGACACTGCATGAAGTCGCTCGCCCGCGACGGCGACAGCGACGTGGGCGCCGCCGGAGCCCGCCGCCCACCCGCGCCGTCCCCGGCGGGCGCCGGTCCGGGCACGGTGACGGGCACCGTCACACCCGCCGGGGCCGCGCCCTCCACCACGCCCGGCGCCGTCCCCGTGTCCTCACTGCTGCTGTCCATGACCACAGACCATAAGGCCCCCCACCGACAGCGACCCACTTCCACCGGGCGTCACCAGCCCCCGGCCGGGGCACACACAAGGGGTGCCGAGGCGTACCGCACCACCCCGGCCGCATACCATCGACCCGAGACCCTTGTGCCCACCGGCGCGAGGACGCTTCGAACGAGGGGACACCGTGGACGTGAGCGGCGGAAACGGGCAGCCGCGGTCCGGTAGCGACGAGCCGGCCGGCCACCCCGAAGTCCCTGCGACCCCCAGTACCGGCCCCGGGAACCCGGACCCCGGCCGGGAGCCGGAGCACGACACCCACGGCCCCGACGACACGGCCCCGGCCCCCGAACAGCCCCGGCAGGCGCCCCAGACCCCCCAGGCGCCCCAGCCGGGCCCGGAGGGCCACCGCGACGGCCGCACCCCCGACGGCGACCCGGCCCACGACCACCGCACCCTCGCCCACTCCGGCACCGGCAGCGGCCCCGGCGGCCCCGGCAAGGGCGAACCGCCCCAGCCCCCCGCCGAACCCGGCGGCGGCATCCTCATGGGCCGCCCGTTCGGCGTACCCGTCTACGTCGCACCCAGCTGGTTCCTCGTCGCCGCCCTCATCACCTGGGTCTTCGGCGGCCAGCTCGACCAGGTCCTGCCCGAACTCGGCGCCGCCCGCTACCTCGTCTCCCTCTTCTTCGCCGTCGCCTTCTACGCCTCGGTCCTCGTCCACGAACTCGCCCACACCGTCGCCGCCCTCCGCTTCAAACTCCCGGTACGCCGCATCCAGCTCCAGTTCTTCGGCGGCGTCTCCGAGATCGAGAAGGAGGCCGAGACCCCCGGACGCGAGTTCGTCCTCGCCTTCGTCGGACCCCTGCTCTCCCTGATCCTCGCCGGGCTCTTCTACCTCGCCCTCAAACCCGTCCAGCCCGGCACCGTCCCCGGCGTCCTGCTCGCCGGACTGATGATCTCCAACCTCATCGTCGCCATCTTCAACCTGCTCCCCGGCCTGCCCCTGGACGGCGGCCGGATGCTGCGCGCCGTCGTCTGGAAGATCACCGGCAAGCCCATGACCGGCACCGTCGCCGCCGCCTGGGTCGGCCGCGCCCTCGCCCTCACCGTCCTGATCGGCCTGCCCCTGCTCAACCACTCCCGCTTCTTCGGCGGCGACGCCGACCTCGGCAGCATGGACACCATCACCGACGCCCTGCTCGCCGCGATCCTCGCCGCCATCATCTGGACCGGCGCCGGAAACAGCCTCCGCATGGCCCGGCTGCGCGAACACCTCCCCGAGCTGAGCGCCCGCACCCTCACCCGCCGCGCCGTCCCCGTCGAGACCGACACCCCGCTCTCCGAGGCCCTGCGCCGCGCCAACGCCGCCGGAGCCCGCGCCCTCGTCGTCGTCGACCCCGACGGCACCCCCCTCTCCCTCGTCCGCGAGTCCGCCATCGTCGGCATCCCCGAACACCGCCGCCCCTGGGTCGCCGTCAGCGGCCTCGCCCAGGACATCACCGACGGCATGCGCGTCTCCGCCGAACTCACCGGCGAAGAACTCCTCGACACCCTCCGCGCCGCCCCCGCCACCGAATACCTCGTCGTAGAGGAGACCGGCGAGATCTACGGCGTCCTGTCCGCGGCGGACGTGGAGAGGGCCTTCGTGAAGGCCATGGCAAGGCCCGCCTGACAACGGCGTGAGGGCGAGCGGGCCTCTCTTGGGGGCGCGGGGAACTGCGCGAGCGACCACACGCGGCCCGCACCCGCGCACCCACCGTCGCTTGCTGCCCCTGTCGACGGTCAAGCCCCCGGCAGGGAACCGGTAGGCTGGTCTTATGTCCGAACCGACCGGTGCCGCCCGCAGGCGCGGGCCCTTCAAGGTCGGGGACCAGGTTCAGCTGACCGACCCCAAGGGCCGTCACTACACGTTCACGCTCGAAGCCGGGAAGAACTTCCACACCCACAAGGGCTCCTTCCCGCACGACGAACTGATCGGCGCCCCCGAGGGCAGCGTTGTCCGCACCACCGGCAACGTCGCCTACCTCGCGCTGCGCCCCCTGCTCCCCGACTACGTCCTGTCCATGCCCCGAGGGGCAGCCGTCGTCTACCCGAAGGACGCGGGGCAGATCCTCGCCTTCGCCGACATCTTCCCCGGCGCCCGCGTCGTCGAGGCCGGCGTCGGCTCCGGCTCGCTCAGCAGCTTCCTGCTGCGCGCCATCGGCGACCAGGGCATGCTGCACTCCTACGAGCGCCGCGAGGACTTCGCCGAGATCGCCAAGCAGAACGTGGAGCGCTACTTCGGCGGCGAACACCCCGCCTGGCAGCTCACCGTCGGCGACCTCCAGGACAACCTGTCCGACACCGACGTCGACCGCGTCATCCTCGACATGCTCGCCCCCTGGGAATGCCTGGAAGCCGTCTCCAAGGCACTCGTCCCCGGCGGCATCCTCTGCTGCTACGTGGCCACCACCACCCAGCTCGCCCGGACCGTCGAGTCCATCCGCGAGATCGGCTGCTTCAACGAGCCGACCGCCTGGGAGACGATGATCCGCAACTGGCACATCGAGGGCCTGGCCGTCCGCCCGGACCACCGCATGATCGGCCACACCGGCTTCCTGCTCACCGCCCGCCGTCTCGCCGACGGCGTCGAGCCGCCCATGCGCCGCCGCCGCCCCGCCAAGGGCGCCTACGGCGAGGACTACGCAGGACCCAACGCCGACGGCGGCTCCGGCCGCTGACCGGCCCCCACCCCGCACAACGCACAGGCGCCGTGGCCGAGTTACCGGATCCCCTCCGGAACTCGGCCACGGCGCCTTCCGCTTGACCCCGCACCAGAAACCACACCCCCGCACCCACCCGGCCCGCCACCACTGGAAACCGGCCCCCACCCCGCCGTTCCCCCCGCACAGTGACCTGTGGCACCATGCTGGCCACCCCCTCGGCACAGCCCTCACAGGAGACACTCCTAGTGCAGCAATCCGCCGTCCCGGAGCTCGCCCACGCCCACCCCCAGCCCATCCACTGGGCCGGCACCGCCACCGCGGTCGCCGGGGTGATCGCCCTGTGCTCCCTCGTGCAGCCCGGCCCGGCCACCGCCGCCCAGGCGACCCCCGCCACCGGCACCCCCGCGCCCGCCCGCACCACCGCCGCGCCACCCACCACCGCGGGCATCGCCTTCCCGCTGGACTGCGGCCCGGTCAAGTCCGTGGTCGCCAAGAAGGCCACCGGCGACCTCGACGGAGACGGCAACCCCGAGACCGTCGCCGTCGTCCACTGCGACTCCGCCATGGGCACCCCGCCCGACGGCGTCTACGTCCTCACCCGGAACTCCGACGGCACCGGCTCCCGCGTCGTCGCCACCCTCGTCGACCCCAAGGACCGGCTCACCGTCACCGACCTCGCCGTACGCGCGCGTGCCGTGACCGCCACACTCCTCGGCTACTCCTCCGACGACGTGCCCAGCTGCTGCCCCGACGTGAAGAAGCCCGCCCAGTGGCAGTGGAAGGGCAACGCCTTCATACGCTCCACGCCCACGGCGTCCCACAGCGTCTGACCGCGCCCGTACGCGCATACACGCGCGCGCGTGCCGCCGGTCTCCACCGGCACGCACGCGCGCCCCACCTCACCGGGTCCGTCCGGCCCCCGCTCAGTCCGCGTCGGGGCCGTACACCTCGACCTTGTCCGAAACGCGGCGTACATGGATGCACGCGCCCGGACACTCCTTCGCCGAGTCCACCACGTCCGTCAGCAGCGGCAGCGGCACACCCGTGGTGGCCCCCACCTCCTGGAGCAGCTCGTCGTCGGCGCTCTTCACATAGGCCAGCCCGTCGATGTCCAGCTCGAACACCTCCGGCGCGTACTGGGCGCAGATGCCGTCGCCGGTACACAGGTCCTGGTCGATCCAGACCTCCAGCGCCTCGCCGCCCGGGGCCTCCTGCTGCACGGTCACCTCTCCTGCCGTCGGTTCGCCGGGCGACGGTCCGGGCACGCGCCCCGGCCCGGTCGGTCCCGGCCGCTCATGAACACCCCGACCCTACCTCCCGCCCGCTTTTTGCTCCTGTGCGCCGGGGTGCGGGGGTTTCTCCCCCGCGCACGGCAGGTACGGCGCGCGGTCGTGCGCCACCGGGCACCGGCGAAATCAAGCCGCCCCTCAGTGGCCCCCGAAGCCCCCTCGCCTCACCCCGGTCACCCCGCTCATCGCTCTGTGTGATCATCGTACGAACTCTCGTACTCCTGCCCAGGAACCGGCCGGACGACCCGCACCGGACAACTCCAGCCACTCCTGAAGGGTCTTGACCACACCCGGCACGGAACAAGCGGCTTCCGAATCACGTTGAGTGGGTATCCCCTCCGTGCGAGAGGGAGCGCAGCGGGTGACCGACGACACACCTTGACAGTCTTTGTGATCTAGGGGTTTCAATCGACACCCACCCAGGTAGGGTCTGGAAGCGTCCAGCTCCCCTTGGAGGAGGTGAGGACCGTGGCAGCCCACGACGACGACATGAACCGCGGCATCCGCCCGGGACGAGGGTCCGACGACCCGGCCGGGCAGATCGCCTACCTTGAGCAGGAGATCGCCGTCCTGCGACGCAAGCTCGCCGACTCTCCGCGGCACACGAGGATTCTCGAGGAGCGGATCGTCGAGCTGCAGACCAACCTGGCCGGCGTCTCCGCACAGAACGAACGCCTGGCCAACACACTCCGTGAGGCCCGCGACCAGATCGTGGCCCTCAAGGAAGAGGTCGACCGGCTCGCCCAGCCCCCCGCAGGCTTCGGAGTCTTCCTCCAGGCCAACGAGGACGGCACCGCCGACATCTTCACCGGCGGCCGCAAACTCCGCGTGAACGTGAGCCCCAGCGTCGAACTCGACGAACTCAGGCGCGGCCAGGAGCTGATGCTCAACGAAGCTCTCAACGTGGTCGAGGCCATGGAGTTCGAGAGCGTCGGCGACATCGTCACCCTCAAGGAGATCCTCGAGGACGGCGAACGCGCCCTGGTACTGGGCCACACCGACGAGGAACGAGTGGTCCGGCTCGCCGAACCCCTGCGGGGCATCACCATCCGGCCCGGCGACGCCCTCCTGCTCGAACCCCGCTCCGGCTATGTCTACGAGATCGTCCCCAAGAGCGAGGTCGAAGAACTCGTCCTCGAAGAGGTCCCCGACATCGGCTACGAGCAGATCGGCGGCCTCGGCGGCCAGATCGAGGCCATCCGCGACGCGGTCGAGCTGCCGTACCTCTAC
The DNA here is from genome assembly GCF_000373625.1 of Streptomyces sp. LaPpAH-108. Lineage (GTDB taxonomy): Bacteria > Actinomycetota > Actinomycetes > Streptomycetales > Streptomycetaceae > Streptomyces. The sequence goes on along the minus strand of NZ_KB891998.1, from coordinate 285,621 downwards.
CCCGACCTGTTCAAGGAGCACGAACTCCGCCCGCCCAAGGGAGTCCTCCTCTACGGACCCCCCGGATGCGGCAAGACACTCATCGCCAAGGCCGTCGCCAACTCGCTGGCCAAGAAGGTCGCCGAAGTCACCGGACAGGCCGCAGGCAAGAGCTTCTTCCTCAACATCAAGGGCCCCGAACTCCTCAACAAGTACGTCGGCGAGACCGAACGCCAGATCCGGCTCGTCTTCCAGCGAGCCCGCGAGAAGGCCAGCGAGGGCACCCCCGTCATCGTCTTCTTCGACGAGATGGAATCCCTCTTCCGCACCCGGGGATCCGGCGTCAGCTCGGACGTGGAGAACACCATCGTCCCCCAGCTCCTCGCCGAGATCGACGGCGTGGAAGGCCTGCAGAACGTGGTCGTCATCGGCGCCTCCAACCGCGAGGACATGATCGACCCCGCCATCCTGCGCCCCGGCCGACTCGACGTGAAGATCAAGATCGAGCGCCCGGACGCCGAGGCCGCCAAGGACATCTTCGGCAAGTACCTCACCGAACGCCTCCCCCTGCACGCCGACGACCTCGGCGAACACGGCGGCGACAAGACCACCACCGTCCAGAGCATGATCCAGACGGCGGTCGAGCAGATGTACGCCGAATCCGAGGAAAACCGCTTCCTGGAAGTCACCTACGCCAACGGCGACAAGGAAGTCCTGTACTTCAAGGACTTCAATTCCGGCGCCATGATCGAGAACATCGTGGGCCGCGCCAAGAAGATGGCGATCAAGGACTTCCTCGAAAAGACCCAGAAGGGCCTCCGCGTCTCCCACCTCCTCCAGGCCTGCGTGGACGAGTTCAAGGAGAACGAGGACCTGCCCAACACCACCAACCCGGACGACTGGGCCCGCATCTCCGGAAAGAAGGGCGAGCGGATCGTCTACATCCGCACCCTCATCACCGGAAAGCAGGGCGCGGACACCGGACGCTCCATCGACACGGTGGCGAACACCGGTCAGTACCTGTAAAAGGCCGGCCGGCTGCGGGTGCCCCCGGCGGGGCACCCGCAGCCGCCTGCTTTCCGGACCGCCACCGCAGCAGGCAAAGACGCAAATGATCTCCACACCAGCGCAAAGGCGTTCTAGGCTCTTTCCTACCGCCGAGTCGCGCAGTGCGGGGACGGGCACCGCACACGCACCGGAGCGCCAGCGGTACGCGAGCGGCGCCCACCACCGAGGGTGCCGCCGGGCAAGGAGGGCCGCATGACCGTACGGCGAGTAATGGGCATCGAGACGGAGTACGGCATCTCCGTCCCCGGCCACCCCAACGCCAATGCCATGCTCACCTCGTCCCAGATCGTCAACGCCTACGCGGCGGCGATGCACCGGGCCCGCCGGGCCCGCTGGGACTTCGAGGAGGAGAACCCGCTGCGCGACGCGCGCGGCTTCGACCTCGCACGGGAGGCCGCCGACTCCAGCCAGCTCACCGACGAGGACATCGGCCTCGCCAACGTCATCCTCACCAACGGCGCCCGCCTCTACGTCGACCACGCCCACCCCGAGTACAGCGCCCCCGAGGTCACCAACCCCCGCGACGCCGTCCTCTGGGACAAGGCGGGCGAACGCATCATGGCCGAGGCCGCCGAGCGGGCCGCCGCGCTGCCCGGCGCCCAGCCCATCCACCTCTACAAGAACAACACCGACAACAAGGGCGCCTCCTACGGCACGCACGAGAACTACCTGATGAAGCGGGAGACCGCCTTCTCGGACATCGTGCGCCACCTGACGCCCTTCTTCGTCTCCCGGCAGGTCTTCGCGGGCGCCGGACGCGTCGGCATCGGCCAGGACGGCCACGAACACGGCTTCCAGCTCAGCCAGCGCGCCGACTACTTCGAGGTCGAGGTCGGCCTGGAGACCACCCTCAAGCGGCCCATCATCAACACCCGCGACGAACCCCACGCGGACGCGGAGAAGTACCGCCGACTGCATGTGATCATCGGCGACGCCAACCTCTCCGAGATCTCGACCTACCTCAAGCTCGGCACCACGGCGCTGGTCCTCTCCATGATCGAGGACGGCTTCATCGCGGTGGACCTCGCCGTCGACCAGCCCGTCCGCACCCTCCACCAGGTCTCGCACGACCCCTCCCTCAAGCACCTCGTCACGCTGCGCAGCGGGCGCACGCTCACCGCGGTCCAGCTGCAGATGGAGTACTTCGAGCTGTCGCGCAAGTACGTGGAGGAGCGCTACGGCGCCGACGCGGACGAGCAGACCAAGGACGTGCTCACCCGCTGGGAGGACACGCTCACCCGGCTGGAGAACGACCCGATGAGCCTGGCCGGTGAGCTGGACTGGGTCGCCAAGCGGGAGCTGATGGAGGGCTACCGCCGTCGCGACGACCTCGACTGGGACGCCGCCCGGCTGCACCTGGTCGACCTCCAGTACGCCGACGTACGCCCCGAGAAGGGCCTCTACAACCGGCTGGCGGCCCGGGGACGCATGAAGCGGCTCCTGACCGAGGACGAGGTCGAGCGGGCGCGTACGGCGCCGCCGGAGGACACCCGGGCGTACTTCCGCGGGCGCTGCCTGGAGCAGTACGCGGACGACGTCGCCGCGGCCTCCTGGGACTCGGTCATCTTCGACCTGCCGGGCCGGGACTCGCTCCAGCGGGTGCCGACCCTGGAACCGCTTCGCGGAACGCGAAATCACGTCAAGGAGCTGCTGGACCGCTGCCGCACGGCGGACGAGCTGGTCAGGGTGCTCTCCGGCAATTGAAACCCCAGCTTGGGGCATTGATTGGGTTCTCTTCGCAGGGTGGAAATCCCGGCGCCAGGGAATCATCGAGATGGCCCCCGTACGTTCCCTGAACTACGGGGCCGATGTCGGACCCGGCTTGTAGGGTCTGATCATCACCGAACGGCGAACTGAGCGGGGTGAGGGTTATGGCGACCAAGGACACCGGCGGCGGCCAGCAGAAGGCCACACGCTCCACCGAAGAAGTCGAAGAGCAGACACAGGACGCACAGGGCTCCGAGGACCTCAAGGAGCGCCAGGAAAAACTGAGCGACGACGTGGACGACGTCCTCGACGAGATTGATGACGTCCTCGAGGCTAATGCCGAGGATTTCGTTCGGAGCTTCGTTCAAAAAGGCGGCGAGTAGCCTTTAGATCGAAGGTTCGGGGGGCGTCAGGGTTGGCAATTGAAGAAGGTGTGAAACGCTGCCCGCGGTGTGCGGAGCTCAAGCCGCGAGCAGCGTTCGCACGAAACAAGGCGATGCGGGATGGCTTGCAGGCCTACTGCAGGGAGTGCTCGGCCGCTTACCACCAGGCACGTCAGGTGGCCAAGGGGCGCAACGTTCGGCCTCGAGTGGATGTGCCGGACGGGCACAAGTACTGCCGGACGTGTGGTCAGATCAAGCCGCACAGCGAGTGGCATCGCAACGCCACTGCGTCCGACGGCCTGTCGACCCGCTGCAAGTCATGCCGGGTCGTCCAGGGGCGGCAGGGGCACCTGAAGCGCCAGTACGGAATCACCGAGGCTGAGCGCGATGAACTAATCGCCTCGCAAGGCGGTGTCTGCTGCATCTGTCTTTCCGCTCCGCCGGCGCATGTGGATCACTGCCATGAGACGGGTAGGGTCCGAGGCGTACTGTGCTTCAGCTGCAATGCCGCACTGGGGCAGTTCAAGGATCGGCCCGATGTCATAAGGCGGGCTGCCGAATACGTGGAAGGAAACGCGTGGAAGCCAACACTCGTAGCACCGGGCGTCTACCGGCTGCCTTCCTGACGCCTGGGTCGTCCTCGTTCATGGACTTCTTGTCCGACCACCAGCCCGAGCTGCTGCCCGGGAAGCGGACGTTGCCGCCCACGCAGGGGGTGATCGAGGCTCCGCATGGGACGACCATCGTGGCCGTGACGTTCCCCGGGGGCGTCGTGCTCGCCGGTGACCGGCGGGCCACCATGGGGAACGTCATCGCGCAGCGGGACATCGAGAAGGTGTTCCCGGCGGACGAGTACTCGGCCGTCGGTATCGCCGGCACCGCCGGTCTCGCCGTGGAGATGGTGAAGCTCTTCCAGCTGGAGCTGGAGCACTTCGAGAAGGTCGAGGGCGCCCAGCTGTCCCTGGAGGGCAAGGCGAACCGCCTGTCGACCATGATCCGTTCCAACCTCGGCATGGCCATGCAGGGCCTGGCCGTGGTCCCCCTGTTCGCGGGGTACGACGTGGACCGCGACAAGGGCCGCATCTTCTCCTACGACGTCACCGGCGGCCGTTCCGAGGAGCACAACTTCGCGGCGACGGGCTCCGGCTCGGTGTTCGCGCGGGGTGCGATGAAGAAGCTGTTCCGGGACGACCTGACCGAGGAGCAGGCCACCACGCTGGTCGTCCAGGCGCTGTACGACGCGGCCGACGACGACTCGGCGACCGGTGGTCCCGACGTCGCCCGCCGGATCTACCCGATCATCACCGTGATCACCGAGGACGGCTTCCGCAGGCTGACCGAGGACGAGGCGTCCGAGATCTCCCGTGCGGTGCTCCAGCGGCGCCTGGAGGAGCCGGACGGCCCGCGGGCCGCGCTGCTCTGAGCGCGCCCTGACTTCCCAGCCGGACTTCTCAAGCCGAGGTGATCCAGTGACCATGACAGAAAGGGACGGATAACCGGTGTCGACGCCGTTCTATGTCTCACCCCAGCAGGCCATGGCGGACCGCGCGGAGTACGCCCGCAAGGGCATCGCGCGCGGTCGCAGCCTGGTGGTCATGCAGTACGCCGACGGCATCGTCTTCGTCGGTGAGAACCCGTCCCGTGCGCTGCACAAGTTCAGCGAGATCTACGACCGGATCGGCTTCGCGGCCGCCGGTAAGTACAACGAGTACGAGAATCTGCGTATCGGCGGTGTGCGGTACGCGGACCTGCGGGGTTACACCTACGACCGGGACGATGTGACCGCGCGCGGTCTGGCGAACGTGTACGCGCAGACGCTGGGCACGATCTTCTCCTCGGCGGCCGAGAAGCCGTACGAGGTGGAGCTGGTGGTGGCGGAGGTCGGGGAGACGCCGGACGGCGACCAGATCTACCGGCTGCCGCACGACGGTTCCATCGTGGACGAGCACGGCTCGGTGGCGGTGGGCGGCAACGCGGAGCAGATCAGCACGTTCCTGGATCAGCGGCACCGGGACGGGATGACGCTGGCGGAGGCGCTGAAGCTGGCGGTGCAGGCGCTGTCGCGGGACACGAACGGCAGTGAGCGGGAGATTCCGGCGGAGCGCCTCGAGGTGGCGGTGCTGGACCGTACGCGCCCGCAGAAGCGGAAGTTCAAGCGGATCGTGGGCCGTCAGCTGGATCGTCTGCTGGCGGCGGACGGTGCGGCGACGGAGGCGGAGAGTTCTGAGGAGGAGGGTTCCGAGGAGGAGTGATCCTCCCGTGGCTCTGGTGAAGCCCCGGCCGGTTCTCCGGCCGGGGCTTCAGCGTGTCCGGGGCAGCGGGCTGTGGCCTCCTGGTGGCCCTTAGGCGTCCCGTGCCGGGCCTGTGGAGCCTCGTACGACGAGCTGGACGGGGATGTCGCCGTTCGTGGGTGCGCGGCCGTCCAGGACGGCCAGGAGGGCTTCCATGCCGCGTTCGCCGAAGAGTTCGGCGTCGAGGCGGACGGTGGTGAGTTCGGGGTCGAGGGCGGTGGCGAGGGCGAGGTCGTCGAGGCCGGTGACGGAGATGTCGTCGGGGACGCGCAGTCCGAGGCGGCGCAGGGCCTTGTAGGCGCCTGCGGCGAGTTTGTCGTCGTCGCAGACGATGGCGGTGGGCCGGGGTCCGGGGGTGGTGAGGGCGGCTTCGGTGGCGGCGCGGGCGTCGTCGATGGTGATGGGGGCGGTGGTGGTGCGCAGCCGGGTGCCGGGGACGGTGGTGAGGCGGTCGGCGAGTTCGCGGGCGCGGGCGCGGAAGGTCCAGGAGGGGATGTCGGCGGCGAGGTGGAGGATGTGGCGGTGGCCGAGGGCGAGGAGGTGTTCGGTGACCTGGCGGACGCCGTCGGCGATGTCGAGGTTGACGGTGGCGGCGCCGAGGCTGCCGTGGGGGTCGCTGTCGAGCATGACGAGGGGGAGTTGGTCGCCGCGGATGGCGGTGAGGGCGTCGGCGGCCATGGAGGAGGCGATGACGCCGTCGAGGGCGGCTTCGGCGGAGGCGAAGGGGTCGCGGGCCGGTCCGACGCCTTCGGGGGAGGGGTAGAGGACGACGCCGAAGCCGTGGCGGGCGGCGATGCGGGCGGCGCCGGTGTAGACGCCTGCGAAGAATTCGGTGGTGAGGGCGGGGACGACGAGGAGGATGGTGCGGGTGCTGCCGAGGCGGAGGTTGCGGGCGGCGAGGTTGGGGCGGTAGCCGAGGGTGCGGGCGGCTTGGCGGACGCGTTCGGCGGTGGTCTCGGAGACGCGGCCGCGCCATTTGTCGCCGAGGACGAGGGAGACGGCGGCTTGGGAGACTCCGGCGGCCTGGGCCACGTCACGGCTGGTCGGGCGCGTGCTGCTGCTGCGTGCCACCGTGGGCCTGCTCTTTCGTGTGGACGGGTGAACAGCGCACATGGTACGTATGAATGCGTTAGTTATACGTAACACTTCGGAGGCGTCGAGGCGGCCCGGAGGGGCTTGGGCGAAGGGCGGCACATGGCGACGGGGTATCTGGAGATCCTGCGGGCGAAACACGCGGTGAGGCTGCTGACCGGCACTCTGGTGGGCCGGCTGCCCAACGCGGTGGCGTCGATCGCGCTGCTGCTGTTCGTGCGGGCCGAGGGGGGTTCGTACAGCCTGGCGGGGGCGCTGGCGGCGGTGTACGGGGTGGCGAACGCGGTGGGGCAGCCGTTGCTGGGCCGTCTGGTGGATGTCTTGGGGCAGCCCCGGGTGCAGCTTCCGGCGGCGGTGCTTTCGGCGCTGGCGATGGCGGGGTTCGCCTTCGCGGGGATCGGTCCGCTGCCGCTGGCGTACGTCCTGGTGGCGGCCTCGGGGCTGTTCACGCCGCCGCTGGAGGGCGGGCTGCGGGCGCTGTGGCCGTCGGTGCTGCGCCGGGAGGATCAGGTGCACACGGCGTATGCGCTGGACGCGGTGGCCCAGGAGGTCATGTTCACGGCGGGTCCGCTCCTTGTGACGCTGTGCGTGTCGCTGTGGTCGGAGCGGGCGGCGCTGCTGGTGCTGAACGCGGTGGGGGTGCTGGGGGCGTTGTCGGTGGTGCTCTCGCGGCCGTCGCGGCAGTGGCGTTCGGAGCCGAGGGAGGCGCACTGGCTGGGTGCGCTGCGGTCGCCGGGGCTGCTGGCGCTGCTGGCGGCGTTCCTGTTCGTGGGGATCGCGATGGGGTCGATCGCGGTGGCGGCGGTGTCGTACGCGGACGGGCACGGTGGTGACGCGGTGTACGGCTGGATGATGGCGGGGGTCGGTCTGGGCGCGCTGGTGGGCGGCACGGTGTACGGGGCGCGGCGCTGGGCGGGGGCTCCGGAGCGGCGGCTGCGGGTGCTGGTGGCGCTGCTGGCGGTGTGTTACGTGCCGCTCACGTTGATGCCGGGTCCGGTGCCGATGGTGCTGCTGTCGGTGCTGGCGGGGGTGTTCCTGGCGCCGTGCATCGCGTGTGCGTTCGTGATCGTGGACCGGCATGCTCCGGTGGGGACGGTCACGGAGGCGTTCTCGTGGCTGGTGACGACGTTCGTGGTGGGTGCGTCGGTGGGGACGGGGCTGGCTGGTCCGGTGGTGGAGGCGGGCGGGGCGCTGTGGGGTTTCGCGCTGCCGGGTGCGGCGGGGGCCGTGTCGTTGCTGGTCCTGCTGGCGACCGGGCGGGTGCTGACGGGTCCGGCGGTGGGCGGGGTCGTGGTGGTGTCCTCGGAAAATGATCCGAATCGTGCTGCCCAACCCCGTTTCAGTTCAGGGGATCGGGCGTAATGTTCATGCATGGACCGCCGCATTTTCGGGCTGGAGAACGAGTACGGCGTCACGTGCACGTTCAGGGGACAGCGGCGTCTGTCTCCTGACGAGGTGGCGCGGTACCTCTTCCGCCGTGTCGTGTCATGGGGTCGCAGCAGCAATGTCTTTCTGCGAAACGGCGCCCGGCTGTATCTCGACGTGGGCTCACATCCGGAATACGCGACACCCGAGTGTGACAATGTGACCGAGCTGGTCACTCACGACAAGGCCGGTGAGCGCATTCTCGAAGGGCTCCTGGTGGACGCGGAACGACGCCTGCACGAGGAGGGAATCGCGGGCGACGTCTACCTTTTCAAGAACAACACCGACTCGGCGGGCAATTCGTACGGGTGCCACGAGAACTATCTGGTGGCCCGGCACGGTGAGTTCTCCCGCCTCGCGGACATTCTCATCCCGTTCCTGGTGACGAGGCAGTTGCTGTGCGGCGCGGGCAAGGTGCTCCAGACGCCGCGGGGCGCGGTGTACTGCGTCAGTCAGCGGGCGGAGCACATCTGGGAGGGCGTGTCGTCGGCGACGACGCGTTCGCGGCCCATCATCAACACCCGTGACGAGCCGCACGCGGACGCCGAGCGGTACCGGCGGCTGCATGTGATCGTGGGTGACTCGAACATGTCCGAGACGACCATGCTGCTGAAGGTGGGCGCCACGGACCTGGTGCTGCGCATGATCGAGGCGGGCACGGTGATGCGTGATCTCACCCTGGAGAACCCGATCCGGGCGATCCGCGAGGTGAGCCACGACATCACCGGGCGGCGCAAGGTGCGTCTGGCCAGCGGCCGTGAGGCCTCCGCGCTGGAGGTGCAGCGGGAGTACTTCGACAAGGCGGTCGACTTCTGTGACCGCCGGGGTATTCGTACGGGCACGGTGGCGCAGGTCCTGGAGCTGTGGGGCCGCACGCTCGACGCGATCGAGACGGAGGAGCTGGACCGGATCGGTACCGAGATCGACTGGGTGATGAAGTACAAGCTCATCGAGCGGTACCGCGAGAAGCACAACATGACGATGTCGCATCCGCGGGTCGCGCAGATAGACCTCGCGTATCACGACATCCACCGTCGTCGCGGGCTGTACTACCTGCTGGAGAAGAAGGGTCAGGCGGCGCGGATCTGCAACGACCTGAAGATCTTCGAGGGCAAGTCGGTGCCGCCGCAGACGACGCGGGCGCGCCTTCGTGGTGACTTCATCCGGCGGGCGCAGGAGCAGCGCCGGGACTTCACGGTGGACTGGGTGCATCTGAAGCTCAACGACCAGGCGCAGCGCACCGTGTTGTGCAAGGACCCGTTCCGTTCGGTGGACGACCGGGTGGAGAAGCTGATCGCGGGGATGTAGTCCTGTCCGCGTGAAGGGTGGTTTTCCGTGGGTGTCTGACGGATCGCCACACGGGCGCCGTACGTTTCCCGTACGGCGCCCTTCTCGCGTCGTAGAGTTGCGCGCACGCCAATCCGCAAGATCGACCGATTACGAGGCATCTCCGTGCGCCGACGTTCAGTGCTCCTTGCCGCCGTTCCCGCAGGACTGGTCACGCTCGCCGGGTGCGGCGACGGGGATTCGAAGTCCAGCAAGGCGAGCGCGTCACCGTCTCCGTCGGCGTCGTCCGCGCCGCCGCCGAAGATCGTGGACGGTCCGCTGCCGGCGATCACGGGGGGCAAGGAGTTCGGCCAGAAGCCGACGGTGGCCAAGGGCGAGGGCGATCCGTCGAAGAACCTGGCGGTGCGCACGGTCATCGCGGGCAACGGTCGTACGGTCGCGGAGAACGACTTCATCCAGGCGAACTATCTGGGCCAGATCTGGAGCTCGGGCAAGGTCTTCGACAACTCCTACGACCGGCAGCCGCTGGTGATCCAGCTGGCGCAGGGCAGCATCATCGACGGCTGGCGGTACGCGCTGACGGGCAAGAAGACCGGCAGCCGGGTGGAGATCGCGGTGCCGCCGACCTGGGGGTACGGCGAGTCGGGGAACGCGCAGGCGGGCATCAAGGGCACCGACACGCTGGTGTTCGTGATCGACGTGATCGACTCCTTCAACTCCAAGAGTTCGTCGAAGGGCAAGGCGGTCCCGCAGGACGACGCGGCGCTGCCGAAGGTCGCCACCAACACCGACGGTGCCGCGCCGAAGGTGACCGTCCCGAAGTCGGCGCCGCCCAAGGAGCTGGTGTCGAACTACGTGCTGGAGGGGGACGGGCAGCCGGTCAAGAAGGACCAGACGGTGCTGTGCCAGTTCCAGGGGCTGGTGTGGGACAGCGGCAAGGTGTTCCAGCAGACGTACGGCACGGGGCGGCTGAGCCAGTTCTCGGTGGAGCAGATGGAGCAGGTCGTCAAGGGTCTGGCGCAGGGGATCACGGGCAAGAAGGTCGGCAGCCGGGTGCTCGTCGTGGTGCCGCCGAACCTGGCCTACGGCGACAACCCGCCCGGTGGCGGCGACATCAAGAAGGGTTCCACGCTGGTGTTCACGGTGGACATCCTCGCCGCGATGTAGGGCGTGCCGGTGGCCCCGCGCGCGGGGGTGAAGCCGTGAGCAATGAAAGACTGTCCGTGTTACGTGTCGTACACAAGCAGGAGCTTTTGACGTGAACATCGACAAGCCGGAGATCGACTTCCCGGGCGGCGAGCCGCCGGCGGACCTCGAGATCAAGGAGATCTGGGAGGGCGACGGCGAGGTGGCCGAGGCGAAGGACTTCGTCAAGGTCCACTACGTGGGTGTCGCCTTCTCGACCGGCGAGGAGTTCGACGCCTCCTGGAACCGCGGTACGCCGCTGGAGTTCCAGCTCGGTGTCGGCCAGGTCATCCAGGGCTGGGACAAGGGCGTGCAGGGCATGAAGGTCGGCGGGCGCCGTCAGCTGATCATCCCGGCGGACCTCGCCTACGGCGACCGTGGCGCCGGTGGCCGGATCGCCCCGGGCGAGACGCTGATCTTCGTCTGCGATCTGGTGGGCGTGGGCAAGCGCTGACCCGGTGACCGACCGGATCTGATCGGAGAAGGGCCCGTACCTGGCGTATGGGCCCTTCTTTTATGACCTGTGCTGTCCGTAATGGCCCTTCTTCTTTGTTCTGGCTTTTGCCGCGCCACCGCGGAGCGGTACGGTCGACGATCGGAAGCACCAGAGGAGGCGAAGGGCGTCGATGGCCATTGCCAAGGCCGAGCGGCTGATGAACCTAGCGCTGTGTCTGCTCGGCACACGGCGACCGCTCAGCAAGCGCGAGCTGCGCGAGTCCATCGAGGCGTACCTGGAAGCGGGCTCGGACGACGCGTTCAACCGCATGTTCGAGCGGGACAAGGACGATCTGCGCGAGCTGGGGCTCGTCATCGAGACCGTCGAGAACATCGAGGGCGAGGTCGGCTATCACGCCCGCGGTGACAGCAACCGGCTGCCGCCCATCACCCTGGACGCCGAGGAGGCCGCCGCCCTCGGTCTGGCCGCCAAGGTCTGGCAGCAGGCCCGGCTCGCCGGTGCCGCCAGCGGCGCGCTGCAGAAGCTGCGCGCGGCCGGACTCCCCGAGGATGTGGACCCCTACGGCGCGCACAGCGCCCTGGAGCCGCGCATCCCGGTGCACGAGGCCGCCTTCGAGCCGCTGATGCTGGCCTGCCGCGACCGCCGCCCGGTGCTCTTCGACTACCGCAAGGCCTCCGCCGCCCACCCCGAGCCCCGGCACGTCGAGCCGTGGGCCCTGGAGTGCTGGCGCGGCCACTGGTACCTCGCGGGCTACGACCGCGACCGGGGCGCCGAGCGCGTCTTCCGGCTCTCCCGGATCACCGGCAAGGTCCGCGCGCGCGGCACCGGCCTCACCGCGCCGGTGCCCGACGTCGTCACCGTGCGCGAGACCGTGGCCGGGTGGGCGGGCGAGAGCGCCGACCGCTCCGCGCTGATCCGGCTGCGCTCGGGTGCCGGGTACCCGCTGCGCGCGAAGGCCGTCAAGGTCCGCGACCTCGGCGACGGCTGGGACGAGCTGGAGATTCCGTACGGGCACGGCCTCGACGCCTGGCTGGTGGAGTTCGGGCCCGACGTGGTGGTGCTTGAACCGGCCGAGCTGCGCGCGGACGTGGTGGACCGGCTGCGTGCCGTGGCCAAGGGCTGATGGGGGAGCGGAGCACAACCATGGCAGGAAAAGCAGTCAGGCCCGCCAACGCCATCGACCAGACACGGCGGATGCTGTCCCTGGTGACCTATCTGCGCGAGCGCCCCGGCGCCCGGATCGCGGACGTGGCGCGCGCCTTCGGTATCACCGAGGACGAACTGGTCTCCGACCTCGACGTGCTGCCCATGTGCGGCACCAGCTTCCGGGGCGGCGACCTCCTGGACATCGACACCGACGGCGAGCGCATCTGGTGGCACAACCCCGCCGCCCTGGGCGCCGACGCCGCCGAACCGCTGCGGCTGGCCGCCGACGAGGCGACCGCGCTCCTGGTGGCCGCCCGCGCGGTGGCCACCCTGCCCGGCCTGCGCGAGAGCGACCGCCAGGCCCTGCTGCGCGCCACCGCCAAGGTGGAGACCTCGGCGGGCGAGGCGGCCGGGGCCAGCTCGCGCCTGTCGGTGACCTTCGAGTCCGAGGGCGGCGTCTTCGCCGACGTCGACCGGGCCATCTCCGAGCGGCGTCGGCTGTGGATCCGCTACTACTCCCCGGCCCGCGACGAACTGACCGAGCGGGAGATCGACCCCATCCGGCTGGTCAGCGTCGGACACACCTATGTCGAAGCCTGGTGCCGCCGCTCGGAGGCGCGTCGCACCTTCCGGCTCGACCGGGTGGCCGAGATCCGCATCCTGGACGAGCCGTCCGCGCCGCCCGAGATAGCACCCCGCGACCTCTCCGAGGCCCTGGTGCAGCCCGCCGCCGAGGACCCCGAGGTCGTGGTCGAGGTCGGCCCGGGCGGACGCTGGGTCGCCGAGTACTACCCGCACGACAGCGCCGATGAGCTTCCCGACGGCGGGCTGCGTATCACTCTGCGCACCCCCGATCCGGCCTCGCTCAGGCGGCTCGCCCTGCGGCTCGGCCGCGACGGCCGGATCGTCTCGCCGCCCGAACTGGCCGACAGCGCCCGCCGGGCGGCCCGCGAGGCGCTGGCGGCATACGAGACCTACGACGCCCACGACAGCGCCGACGGCGCGGCCGAGGGGGTGTCCGGCGGCGCGGACGGGACGTACGAGCGGGGGGAGCGCGGGCTGTGAGCGAGGTTTCGGTGTCCGACGCCCGGACAGCGGGCGGTGGCCGGGGGACGGGGGTCCGGGGGATGACGGTCGGTGCCGCCTTCGCCGGGATGCGGCGCGTGGTGCCGGTGGTGTTCAAGGCGGGCTGCCCGGACTGCCGGGGCCGCTTCGAACTCGCCGCGAGCGCGCTGCGCCTGGCCATCGGAGCCTCCAGCCGCACCACCTTCTACGCCTTCACCTGCCCCGGCTGCGGGGCGGCGGTCCGCAAACCGGCCGGGGAGCGGATCGTGGAGCTGCTGACCGGCGGCGGGGTGCGCACCCTGCGGCTGCACTCCACCGCGTGACCATGACCTGCCGGGCCTCGGGGACCGTCTAGGCTCTTCGGCATGTTCTGGCCGATGTTCGCGGTAGCCATGGGTTTCCTGGGTCTTCTCGTCCTGGGGGTGCTCGCCGTCCGGGTGTTCCTGGCGGCGCGCGGCCTCGGGGAGCAGGTCGCACGGTCGGCCGACCGCATCGGCCGGGCGGCGGAGGACCTGGAGCGGGCCGCGGTGAGCGCGGCACGGGCCGCCGACACGCTGTGACGTCCGCCATGCTTGCCTCACGGCGGCCTTGGACGGCGACGCGAGGGGGCCGCCGCCCTGTCATACGAGCGAGGCAGGCAGGTACGCTGCTGGTCGCGGTGTGGAGAACGAGGCCCGCGCCGTGGAGCGGGACGACGTACGGGGATTGCTCGGCGTTTACCCCCGAGCGTTACGATCGCTGCGACCACGATCGCTCGGACGCCTGCCCGACTGGTCGGACAGCCCCCACCCAGCCGCCTCGGTGAGAAGGTAAAGACTTATGTTCGGAAGGCTCGGCGCCCCCGAGATCATTCTCATCCTCGTCGTCATCGTCCTGTTGTTCGGTGCGAAGAAGCTTCCGGACATGGCCCGTTCGCTGGGCAAGTCCGCGCGCATCCTCAAGAGCGAGGCCAAGGCGATGAAGGAAGACGGCAACAGCTCCGCTCCGGCCGGTCCGCCCAACGGCGAGCAGCCCCCTGCGCAGCGCACCATCCAGGCCGCCCCCGGCGACGTGAACAGCTCGCGCCCGGTCAACGAGCCGACGGACACCACCCAGCGCTGACCCGCGGCCGGACCTCCGGCCTGCCGCACGAGATGAGGACGTGGGTTGCTTCAGTCTGCCCGCAAGAAGGAGAGAGACCCCGAGGGGCGGATGCCTCTTGTGGATCATCTTCGTGAACTCCGCAACCGGCTTGTGAAGAGCCTGCTGGCGATCATCATCGGGATGATCGTCTCGGCTTACTTCTACAGAGACATCATGGAGTTCTTCACGAACCCGATTCTTGACGCCGTCGGGTGCAAGTACAGCTTCACCGAGCTCGCGCGGAATCCTGACAGCAAGCAGTGTGCGCGCATCGTTCAGAACGGCCTGCTCAGTCCGTTCACGCTTGCACTGACCGTGTCGATGTCGGCCGGCATAGTGCTGGCGGCGCCCGTGTGGCTCTATCAGCTCTGGGCTTTCATTGCGCCCGGCTTGCACAAGAACGAGAAGAGGTACGCGCTCGGCTTCGTCGCGGCAGGCTTCCCTCTCTTCGCCACTGGCGCTTATTTTGCTTACTGGACGCTGCCCAAGATGGCGTCGGTCATGCTGGAGTTCTCGATCATCGGCAGCGACAACCAGTTGCCTCTTGATGATCTCTTGCAGCTCATCATGCGGATGATCGTTGTCTTCGGGCTGTCCTTCGAGCTTCCCCTCCTGCTGGTCATGCTGAACTTCGGCGGTCTTCTCTCAGGACGCCGGATGGCAGGCTGGTGGCGAGCGATGGTGCTGGGCATCACCCTCTTCGCCGCGATCGCCACGCCCAGTACCGACCCTGTCTCCATGCTGGCGCTGGCAGGGCCGATCTGCTTGCTGTACTTCGTCGCCACGGGTGTGGCCTTGCTCAATGACCGGCGTCGGGCCCGCCGCGAGGCCGAGGGTCTTGCCGACGACGAAGCATCCGACCTCGACCTCACTCCCGAGGACATCGGCGGGGCCGAGGTTGTGTCTGCCCCGCGTCGTTCGCCGGAGTCGAGGGATTCCACCCCACACGACGGTGCCAGCTACGAGGACGTCACGTAGCGTCGCGTCAGCTTGGCCATTCCGACTGAGAGTGCAGAAGTGGGTGCGACCTCATAGGTCGCACCCACTTCTGCATGGGACATCAGATCTTGGGCGAGCCCGTCAGCGACCAGGTGCCGCCCCCCGCTCCATCGTTCTGGATGTCCCAGGCGACGTGGCCGTCCGCAGTCCAGCCTCCGGTGGTGGTGCTGTAATAGCTGTGGCCAGTGATCCGGGCGCTGCCCGACTCCTTGTAGTTGACCGTGCCCGCGATGTCGATGTTCTCGTTCTGGTAGTCGGCGTCGTTTCTCTCCAAGCGCAGGTTCAGGACCAAGTCCTCCATGCCTGTGCTCAGGCCGCCGCCGCCGTCCTGCCAGGAGATGTCGGCATAAGCGTTGTAGTAATTGTCAGAGCTGCGGTGCACGCACAGCGTCACGTAAAGGTCGAGGTTGACGCCAATGGTGTCGAACTCCTTGTGCTGCTGGCTGCTGCAGGAGGTGGCCGCAGCTGCCAGGGCCGATGTGGGAGTCAGAGCGACCGCCCCCGCAGCAGCGATAACCACGGCGGCGGCGGAGCTTGCCAGGCGCGTGATGCGCTTCACTTTTACTCTTTTCGTGTTCGCGTGGTCACCCACGGCTAGTGGAACTGAACGTAAAATCGCTCCTCGTGATCGTCTTACAGCTTTCCGTTAAGTGTCAACCATGTGGTCGTTGGTTGGCGATGGGGTGAGGTCGTGTCGGATCTGGCCCGTCGAAGGTGTTCAAGCCTTGCTCCGATCGGAGATCGGCACCGGTAATGATCGTCCTGTTGTCGGTGTGGCCCGGTACGCTCGAAAGCACGATGACAGAGGACCTCTCACCGGCCGAGCGGTACGCGGCGTCCCGGGTACGGGCAGCCGAGCAGGCCACCGCGCTCGCGGGCTTCCGCGAGATGTACGACTTCGGCCTCGACGACTTCCAGGTGGAAGCCTGTCAGGCGCTGGAGGGCGGCAAGGGCGTGCTGGTGGCCGCCCCCACCGGCTCCGGCAAGACGATCGTGGGCGAGTTCGCCGTCCACCTCGCCCTGGAGCAGGGCAAGAAGTGCTTCTACACGACCCCCATCAAGGCGCTGTCGAACCAGAAGTACGCCGACCTGTGCCGCCGCTACGGCGCGGACAAGGTCGGCCTCCTCACCGGTGACAACAGCGTCAACTCCGACGCCCCGATCGTCGTCATGACGACCGAGGTGCTGCGGAACATGCTGTACGCCGGTTCCCAGACCCTCCTCGGCCTCGGCTATGTGGTCATGGACGAGGTGCACTACCTCTCCGACCGCTTCCGGGGCGCCGTCTGGGAAGAGGTGATCATCCATCTGCCCGAGTCGGTGACGCTGGTCTCGCTGTCGGCCACCGTGTCCAACGCCGAGGAGTTCGGCGACTGGCTGGACACCGTGCGCGGCGACACCGAGGTGATCGTCTCCGAGCACCGGCCCGTGCCGCTGTTCCAGCACGTGCTGGCCGGGCGGCGGATGTACGACCTGTTCGAGGAGGGCGAGGGCCACAAGAAGGCCGTCAACCCCGACCTCGCCCGGCTCGCCCGCATGGAGGCCACCCGGCCCTCGTACCAGGACCGCAGGCGCGGCCGTGCCATGCGCGAGGCCGACCGGGAGCGCGAGCGCAGGCAGCGCTCGCGGGTGTGGACGCCGAGCCGTCCCGAGGTCATCGAGCGCCTGGACGCCGAGGGTCTGCTGCCCGCGATCACCTTCATCTTCAGCCGCGCGGCCTGCGAGGCCGCCGTCCAGCAGTGCCTGTACGCGGGGCTCCGGCTCAACGACGAGGAGGAGCGGGAACAGGTCCGCGCCCTGGTCGAGGAGCGCACCGCCAACATCCCGCCGGAGGACCTGCACGTCCTCGGCTACTACGAGTGGCTGGAGGGCCTGGAGCGGGGCATCGCCGCCCACCACGCGGGCATGCTGCCGACCTTCAAGGAGGTCGTGGAGGAGCTGTTCGTGCGCGGCCTGGTCAAGGCCGTGTTCGCCACCGAGACCCTGGCGCTCGGCATCAACATGCCCGCCCGCTCGGTGGTGCTGGAAAAGCTCGTCAAGTGGAACGGCGAGCAGCACGCCGACATCACCCCGGGCGAGTACACCCAGCTCACCGGGCGTGCGGGGCGGCGCGGCATCGACGTCGAGGGCCATGCCGTGGTGCTGTGGCAGCGGGGGATGAGCCCCGAGCACCTGGCCGGGCTCGCGGGCACCCGCACCTATCCGCTGCGCTCCAGCTTCAAGCCGTCGTACAACATGGCGGTCAACCTGGTCGAGCAGTTCGGGCGGCACCGCTCGCGCGAGCTCCTGGAGACGTCGTTCGCGCAGTTCCAGGCCGACAAGTCGGTCGTCGGGATCTCCCGGCAGGTGCAGCGCAACGAGGAGGGTCTTGAGGGCTACAAGGAGTCCATGACCTGCCACCTCGGCGACTTCGACGAGTACGCGCGACTGCGCCGCGAGCTGAAGGACCGGGAGACCGAGCTGGCCCGGCAGGGCGCCAGCCAGCGGCGCGCCGAGGCCGCCGTCGCGCTGGAGAAGCTGAAGCCGGGCGACATCATCCACGTGCCCACCGGCAAGTACGCGGGCCTCGCCCTGGTCCTCGACCCCGGCCTGCCCGCCGGGCGCACCGGCGGCCATCGCGGCTTCGACCACCACGACGGGCCCCGCCCGCTGGTGCTCACCGCCGAACGGCAGGTCAAGCGGCTGGCGTCCATCGACTTCCCCGTCCCGGTGGAGGCGCTGGACCGGATGCGCATCCCCAAGACCTTCAACGCCCGCTCCCCGCAGTCCCGTCGGGACCTCGCCTCCGCGCTGCGTGCCAAGGCCGGTCACATCCCGCCCGAGCGCGCCCGCAAGAAGCGCGCGCAGGCCGCCGACGACCGCGAGATCGCCCGGCTGCGCACCGCGATCCGCGCCCACCCCTGCCACGGCTGCGACGACCGCGAGGACCACGCCCGCTGGGCCGAGCGCTACCACCGGCTGCAGCGCGACACCTCGCAGCTGGAGCGGCGCATCGAGGGCCGTACGAACACCATCGCGCGGACCTTCGACCGCATCGTGGCGCTGCTGACCGAGCTGGACTATCTGCGCGGCGACGAGGTCACCGAGCACGGGCGGCGGCTCGCCCGGCTCTACGGCGAACTCGACCTGCTCGCCAGCGAGTGTCTGCGCGAGGGCGTCTGGGAGGGGCTGAGCCCCGCCGAACTCGCCGCGTGCGTCTCGGCGTTGGTGTACGAGTCGCGTGTCGCGGACGATGCGATGGCGCCCAAGCTGCCTGCGGGCAAGGCGAAGGCGGCGCTCGGGGAGATGGTGCGGATCTGGGGGCGGCTCGACGCGCTCGAAGAGGACTTCCGGATCAGCCAGACCGAGGGGGTGGGGCAGCGGGAGCCGGATCTCGGCTTCGCCTGGGTCGCTCATGAGTGGGCCTCGGGGAAGGGGCTGGACGAGGTGCTGCGGGAGGCGGAGATGCCGGCGGGGGACTTCGTTCGGTGGACCAAGCAGGTGATCGACGTTCTTGGGCAGATCTCTGCGGCGGCGCCTGCGAAGGAGGGGTCGACTGTGGCCAAGAACGCGCGTAAGGCAGTGGATCAGTTGCTGCGGGGTGTGGTGGCCTACTCGTCTGTGGGGTAGCTGTCGTCCGGCGGGTGCGGGCCCGTTGTGGCTTGTCGCGCAGTTCCCCGCGCCCCTGAAGAAGAAAGGCCAACTGTCCTTCTCTGTCTTGAGATGTGGCGGTTGGCCTTTCGCACGTCCACAGCTCGCTACTTACTGTGTTCGAATAACTTCCCTGCGTGCAAATGGGGTTGAGGTTACTCCCGGTACCGGGGCGATTTCAGGTGCTTGCCGAATATGACACCGCGATGATCCGGTCGGACTAAGCTCGCCCGCGGCGCACCCGGTTGAGATGAATTCGGGTGCCTGTACCCAAACATACGATTCGCCCCAGAAGGCATCCATGGTGAGTGTTCAGAAACCTCCCGGTGTCCGTGAACGTCCTTACGCACGCGTGTTGTTGCCCCCCGGTCTGCTGATGATCGCCGTGACCGCCGCCGCCGTCGCCCTGACGCCGGCCGCCGCCCGGATCGCCGTCGCCTGCTGCGGGGCCGTGGCCACGCTGCTGGTGCTCGTCACGGCCGGTGAAGCCGTGCGGCGCGGGCGGGAGTTGCGGGCGGTGCGGGCCGAACACGCCCGGCACACCGCTTACTTGGAGCAGCGCGTCGCCGCCCATGACGCACAGCTCGACCGGCTGACCACCGATGTGCTGCCCACGGCGGTCTACCGGCTGCGCGGCGGCGATCTGCTCCGGGAAGTGCTGCCCAAGGTCGTCGACAACGACCCCGACCTGCGCAACATGCCGCGCTCGCAGCGCGATCTGCTCTACGCGGCGCTGCGCGCGGTGGACCGCGAGATCTCGATGCGTGACGCCTCCGAGCGCGCGTTCGTCACCATCGCCCGCCGCGTCCAGGCCATCGTGCACCAACAGGCCAAGGAACTGCGGGAGATGGAGGAGGACCACGGCCGCAGCCCCGAGGTCTTCGACGACCTGCTGCGCATCGACCACGGCACCGCGCTGATCGGCCGTCTCGCCGACACCATCTCCGTCATCGGCGGCGGGCGGCCAGGACGCCAGTGGCCCAAGCCCGTGTCGCTGTACAGCGTGCTGCGCGGTGCGATGTCCCGCATCCTGGAGTTCCCGCGCATCAACCTGAGTTCGATCGTCAATATCAACATCAAGGGCACCTCGGTCGAGCCGATCATCCACGCAGCCGCCGAACTCCTCGACAACGCCACGCGCTACTCGCCGCCCACGGCCAAGGTGCACGTCACCGCCGTCGAGGTGCAGAGCGGTGTCGTCATCGAGATCGAGGACGCGGGCGTCAGCCTCAGCGAGGAGTCCCGGGCCCGCATCGAGAAGATGATCGACGACGCCAAGCACGCGGACGACGCCGACTCCCTCGGTGAGAACCCCCGGCTCGGCCTCGCGGTCGTCGGCCGGCTGTGCACCTCGTTCGACATGGACGTCTCGCTGCGCGCCTCCGCGTACGGCGGGGTCCGCGCCATCCTCATGGTGCCGCGCAACATGACCACCACCGAACCCGGTGTGGGCGTCGCCCATGGCATCGGCGCCACCGCCGTACCCATGCCCGAACTCGGCGCCCTGGAAGGGCCCAAGCGCCCGCCCAAGAAGCGCCGCCCCACCAGCCCCCGCATCCCCGCCGGTGTCTCGCTGGAGGACGACGTCCCCGAGGTCACCGAGTGGACGGCGGGCGGGCTGCCGCAGCGCCGCAGCCGGGTGAAGACCCCGCTCGCCCAGCGGTACGCCGAGCAGGAGGCCATCGAGCGCGCCGAGGCCGAGGGCAGGCCCACCATCTGGTCCCAGACCCGGCAGGAGCCCGAACCCGAGATCGACCCCGAACGGCAGAAGCTGCTCGACCGGGAGCCCGGCCTGTGGGTCGACGCCTTCTGGGAGGGGCTGAAGAAGGACAACCCGGGCGTGCACCCGACCGACTTCACGCGGAACCCGACCGCCTATCTGCACCTGATCAACGACTCGGCCGACACGGAAGCCGGCGACGAGGGGGACCTCAAGTGATCCAGCAGCGTGCGAACTTCGACTGGATGCTCAAGCAGCTGCACGACGGTGTGCCGGGCATCGAGATGATCGTGGTCCTCTCCGCGGACGGACTGCGCATCGCCCGCTACGGCGGCGACCCCGACGCGGCCGACCGGATGGCCGCCGCCTGCGCGGGAGTTCAGAGCCTCGCCGGTGCCGTCGCCCAGGAACTGCCGGGCAGCAGCGGGGAGATGAAGCTCGTCGTCATCGAGATCGACGGCGGCTACTTCTATCTGATGGCCGCGGGCGACAACGCCTATCTCGCGGTGCTCGCCGACGTGGTGTGCGAACCGGGCCGGATGAGCGGCATGATGCGCGACCTCGTCGTCCGGATCGGCGCCCATCTCACCAGTCCGCCCCGGCGGAACGGGCAGACCGTATGACTCCACCGCGACGCACCCGGCGGGCACCGAAGGAACCGCCCTCGCCGCCGCCCGTCCCCGCGCCCTCGCCCGCCGCACCGGCGGAGGGCGAGGAGGGGCCCGGCAACCCGGAGCGGCTGTACGCCCTGACCGGGCTCAGCGACGGCGGACGGATGCACCTCGACCTGGTCACCCTGGTCGTGGCGCGTTCCGCCCCGCCGCGCTCCGGCACCCCCGAGCAGGCGGCCGTGCTCCGGCTCTGCGGCAACCCCCTGTCCGTGGCCGAACTGTCGGCCTATCTGAAACTGCCGTTCAGCGCGATGACCGTACTGATCACCGAGCTGATCACGGCCGAACTGGTGCAGGTGCGCGCCCCGATCGTGCGGCAGGCGAGGCCCGACCGATCCATCCTCGAAGCGGTGATGCATGGACTTCAACGGCTCTGACACCCGGAGCGCCCCGATCCCCGGCCCGCGCACCGAGGACCGGCTCCCGCACACGGCGCAGGCCGCCGTGAAGATCGTGATCGTGGGCGGCTTCGGGGTCGGCAAGACCACCATGGTCGGCTCGGTCAGCGACATCCGGCCGCTGACCACCGAGGAGACCATGACCCAGGCCGGTATCGGCGTGGACGACAACTACGGCTCCGACACCAAGACGGCCACCACCGTGGCCATGGACTTCGGCCGCATCGGCATCACCGAGAAACTGGTGCTCTACCTCTTCGGCACCCCCGGCCAGGAGCGCTTCTGGTTCCTGTGGAACCGGCTGTTCGAGGGCGCCCTCGGCGCGGTGGTCCTGGTGGACACCCGGCGCCTGGAGGTCAGCTTCGACGTCATGGGGCGCCTGGAGGAGCGCGGCGTGCCCTTCATCGTTGCCGTCAACTCCTTCCCGGACGCGCCCCGGCACCCCGTCGAGGAACTGCGCACCGCGCTCGACCTGGCCGAGGACATCCCGATCGTCGAGTGCGACGTACGACGGCGGGCCTCCAGCAAGGACGTGCTGCTGACCCTCATGCGGTTCCTGCACTCGCTCGCGCTCTCCGGAGCCCTCGCCTGACCCGCGTGTCCCACCGACCCGCATCCCATCCGTCCCGGAGCGACACTGTGACGCCTGAATCCCACCCCCCGACGGGCACCCATGACCCCACCGCCGGGCCGCCGCCCGGCTGCCCCGCGCACGGCCTCGGCCCCGGCGCCCTGCACCGGCTCCACGGCCCCGGCGCCGGGGACCTGGACGAGCTGTACGAGTGCCTGCGCGAGCGGTACGGCCCCGTGGCCCCCGCCCTTCTGCACGAGGACGTGCCGATGTGGGTCGTCCTCGGCCACGCCGAGAACCTTCAGATGGTGCGCAGCCCCTCGCAGTACACCCGCGACAGCCGCATCTGGACCCCGCTGCTCGACGGCCAGGTCAAGCCCGACCACCCGCTGATGCCGCACATCGCCTGGCAGCCCATCTGCTCGCACGCCGAGGGCGACGAGCACCAGCGGCTGCGCGACGCGGTCACCTCCGCGATGGCCACCATCGACCACCGCGAGATGCGCCGCACCATCGGCCGCTACACCCAGGGCCTGGTCAACGCCTTCTGCGAGCGCGGTCATGCCGACCTCGTCCCGCAGTTCGCCGAGCATCTGCCGATGGCCACGCTGTGCGCGATCCTCGGGATGCCCGAGGAGTACAACGACCGCATGGTGCAGGCCGCCCGTGACGCGCTCAAGGGCACCGAGACCGCCATCCAGAGCCACACCTACGTCATGGAGGCGCTGAGCCGGCTCGCGCTGCGCCGCCGCGCCCGCCCCGAGAACGACTTCACCAGCCACCTCGTCACCCACGAGGCGGGCCTGAGCGACGACGAGGTCCGCGAACATCTGCGGCTCGTCCTCTTCGCCGCCTACGAGGCCACCGCCAACCTGCTCGCCAACGCCCTGCGCATGGTGCTCACCGAGCCAGGATTCCGCGCCCGGCTCAACGGCGGCCAGATGACGGTGCCGGAGGCCATCGAGCAGTCCCTGTGGGACGAGCCGCCGTTCTCCACCGTCCTCGGCTACTACGCCAAGCAGGACACCGAGCTGGGCGGCCAGCGCATCCGCCGGGGCGACGGGCTGCTGTTCGCGCCCGCGCCCGGCAACGTCGACCCCCGGGTACGGTCCGATCCCCGCGCGCAGATGAAGGGCAACCGCTCCCATCTGGCCTTCGGCGGCGGCCCGCACGAGTGCCCGGGACAGGACATCGGGCGGGCGATCGCGGACGTGGGGGTGGACGCCCTGCTGACCCGGCTGCCGGACATCCGCCTGGACTGCCCGGAGGACGAGCTGCGCTGGCGCTCGTCCATCGCCTCCCGGCATCTGGTCTCGCTGCCGGTGCGGTTCGAGCCCAAGCTCCAGCAGGACGTCTCCCTGCCGCCGAGTCAGTCGCCGATCCCGCGCCCGCGCGAACAGTGGCAGGTCACGGCTCCGGCGCGGGCGGCGGCCCCGGTGCCGGAACCGCGCCAGGAGCCGGTGCGGCCCGAGGCCGAGCCGGTGCGCGTGCGGGAGTGGGAGTCCGCGCGGATGCCCGAGCCGGTCGGCGCGGCCGTCTCCGGCGGGGAGTCCGGCCGGGAGAGTGTCTGGCGGCGGCTGATGCGCTGGTGGGTCGGCGAGTGAGGGTCAGTCCTCCCCGGCGGCCCATGCGGCCGGGGAGGACCACGCCTGGAGCGTGCGTGCGCTGGTGAACGCGTGCCGCGCCCCCGTCACCGGGTCGGTGAACTCCAGCTCGCGCGCCAGCAGTTGCAGCGGGCGCCGGAAGACACCGGGTGGCTCGGGGGCGGCCACCTCCGGGTAGAGCGGGTCGCCGAGGATGGGGATGCCGAGGGCGTTCAGATGCACCCGCAGCTGATGGGTCTGCCCGGTGCGCGGCACCAGCCGGTACCGGGCGAGACCGTCCCGCTCCCGGTGTGCGGCGCACTCCACCAGCGTCTCGGCGTTCGGCTCGCCCGGCACCTCGAACGCGGCCAGCGTGCCGCGCTCCTTCACGATCCGGCTGCGGACGGTCCGGGGCAGGGCGAGCCGGGGATCGTACGGTGCGATCGCCTCGTACTCCTTGCGCACCAGGCGGTCGCGGAACAGCGTCTGGTAGGCGCCCCGTTCCCCGGGCCGCACCGTGAACAGCACCAGTCCGGCGGTGAGCCGGTCCAGGCGGTGCGCGGCGCTCAGCTCGGGCAGGGCGAGGTCGCGGCGGAGCCGGGCGAGGACGGTCTCGGTGACATGGCTGCCGCGCGGGGTGGTGGCGAGGAAGTGCGGCTTGTCGGCGACCACGATGTGCGCGTCCCGGTGGACCACCTCCACCGCGAACGGCACCGGCACTTCCGGGGGATGCTCGCGGTGGAACCACACGTACATCCCCGGCTCGTACGGCGCGTCCGGCGGCACCGGGCGGCCGTCGGCCCCCACGATCAGCCCGGCCTCGAACATCGCGGCGATGGTCCCGGGCCCGGCGCCCGTCAGCCGCTCCACCAGATGCTCCCGCACCGTGGCCCAGGCCCCCTCGGCCGGCAGCCGCACCCGCACCGGGTCGATGCCCTCGCGCTGGGGGAGCGGGGCGGGCGGGGGCGGGGTACGGCGTCTCATCGGGTCCAAGGGTACGGCGGCGGACGCTCGCCGAAATTCCGGTGCGCCCGGGTCAGGGCGTTGGCAGGATGCCCCGCATGCCGATTCTCGTACCCCCGGTGCTGCCCGCCGGAGCCCTCGCGCGTCGCGCCCAGCCCGTGATCCCGGCCGGTGACGGCCTGCTCCTGCGGCCCTGGCACGCGGCGGACGCCCCGGTGGTGCACGCCGCCTTCCAGGACCCGGTGCAGCGCCAGTGGCACGGCAGGTTCACCGAGTCCGAGGACGAGGCGAGGGACTGGATCGAGACCTGGCGGCAGGACTGGGCCGAGGAGAGCAGAGCCACGTGGGCCGTGGCGGACGCGGACACGGACGAGGTGGTGGGCCGGGTCGGGCTGCGCGAGATCCATCTGGAGGACGCCTGCGCGGAGGTCGCCTACTGGACGGTGGCCGCCTCGCGCGGCCGGGGCGTCGCGGTGACGGCCACGGAAGGGCTCACCCGCTGGGCGTTCGAGGAGACCGGCTTCCACCGCCTGGAACTCATGCACTCCACCGCCAACGAGGCGTCCTGCCGGGTCGCCACGAAGGCCGGGTACGACCTGGAGGGCACCCGGCGCGACTGTGTCCTGCACCAGGACGGCTGGCACGACATGCATCTGCACGCGCGCGTGCACCAGCACTGACCTGCCCCGGGCTGATCGGACCCGGGCTGCTCGGCCCCGGCAGGCGGGGCGGCCGGGCTCAGGCGGGGGTGCCGTCGCCCTCCTGCTCGGCCTCGATGCGGGCGTTCCACTCCGGCTTGGAGGCCTGCCAGCCGTCCTCGTTGTGGCCCAGGCGCCAGTAGCCGGAGATCGACAGGTCCTCGCGGGGGAGCTGCCGCTCGACGCGCAGCATCCGGCGCAGCTCCTTCACGAAGGACGCCTCGCCGTGCACGAAGACATGGGGGCGGCCCTCGGGGAACTCCAGCGCCAGGACGGCCTCCAGCAGGGCCTCGCCGACGGGACGCTCGCCCCGGTGCAGCCAGACGACCTCCACGTCGGAGTCGATCTTCTGCTCCTCCTCGGGCCCGGACACCTCCACGAAGGTGTGCGCCCGCGAGCCCGGCGGCAGGGCCTCCAGAGCGCGCGCGATCGCGGGCAGCGCGCTCTCGTCCCCGGCGAGGAGATGCCAGTCGGCGGTGGGGTCGGGGGCGTAGGCGCCGCCGGGGCCCATGAAGCGCAGGGTGTCGCCTGGCCGTACCCGGATCGCCCAGGGTCCGGCCACGCCCTCGTCGCCGTGGATGACGAAGTCCAGGGTGAGCAGGCGCTGTTCGGCGTCCCAGTCCCGCACGGTGTAGGTGCGGGTCACCGGCCAGCGCTCGCGCGGGAGTTCGGCGCGGATCTGGTCCAGGTCGAAGGGCTCGGGGTAGACGATCCCGGGCTCGGGGGCGAAGAGCAGCTTCACATAGTGATCGGTGCAGGTGTCGGCCGAGAACTCGGCGAGGCCGTCACCGCCGACCACGACGCGCTGTACGTGCGGGGTCAGTCGCTCGGTGCGCACCACCTGGGCGGTATGGAGCTTGCGCGGCCTTCGCCCCGGACGCTCTGCCATGACGGCCTCCTGCTGCCTTGGTTAGGTTTACCTAACTTAGCATCCCGATTCAAGAGGCACGCTCCGAGCTTCGAGGGACACGCCCTGAGCGGCGGGCCGGGCATTCGTCCGGAGGATCCCCGGCCCTCCGCCGTCACTCGGCGAGCGTGCCCAGCAGGCGCTGCAGGGAACCCCCCAGACCCCAGCGCGCCGCCAGCGCCTCCAGCGCGGCCGGGTCGCGCGGTGTGTGCGGCAGCGCGGTGTCCACGGCGGGCAGCGGCACGTCACCGGCCACCCGCACCACCTTCGGCGCCACCTCCAGATAGCCGCGCGCCTCGGTCAGCCGCCTGCGCTGGGCCGGGGTGAGCCGCGAGGCCGGGTCCTCGGCCGCCGCGACGATCCCGGCCAGGTCGCCGTACTCGGCGAGCAGCTTGGCGGCCGTCTTCTCGCCGACCCCGGGCACGCCCGGCAGGCCGTCGCTCGGGTCGCCGCGCAGCAGGGCCAGGTCCGCGTAACCGCGCCCGTCGACGCCGTACTTCTCGCGCAGCACCGCCTCGTCGGTGAGCTGGAGGGTGCCGACGCCCTTGATCGGGTACAGCACGCGGATGCCGCGCGCGTCGTCCACCAGCTGGTACAGATCGCGGTCGCCGGTGACGATGTCGACCGGGCCGTCCGCGCGGGCGGTGAAGGTGCCGATCACGTCGTCGGCCTCGTAGCCGGGGACGCCGACGCGGGCGATGCCGAGCGCGTCCAGCACCTCCTCGATGACCGGCACCTGGGGCGACAGGGTGTCCGGCACCTCCTCGGTGTCCGGGCCGGACGGCTGCTCCTCGGCGACCCGGTGCGCCTTGTACGACGGGATCAGCTCGACGCGCCACGCCGGGCGCCAGTCGGCGTCCATGCAGGCGACGAGCCGGTCGGGGCGGTGGTCCTTCACCAGCCGGTCGATGAAGTCGAGCAGTCCGCGCACCGCGTTCACCGGTGTGCCGTCCGGCGCGCGCACCGAGTCCGGCACGCCGAAATAGGCGCGGAAGTACAGCGAGGCGGTGTCGAGGAGCATGAGTCGTCCGGTCACGCTCGCATCATGCCGTACGGCACCGACAACGCGGCTCATAATGTGTGACCTGGATCACTTTGCGTTTGTCATGCAATTGCCCGGGCAGGCGCCGCCACGGAGTGCAGTAGTTGCTTTTGTCAACAATTCTGTCAACAATTCGCGGCCGCTCATCTCCCACCTTGCCCCCGAGACGAGAGGTATGCATGTCCGCCAGACTTGCCGCCGAGCACCTGTACAAGGTGTTCGGACCGGAACCGGACCAGGCAGTAAAACGGCTCGAACAAGGCGCCGGACGTGAGGAGTTGAGGGCGGAGGGCACCACAGCCGCCGTCATCGACGCCTCCTTCGCCGTCGAGCCGGGGGAGATCTTCGTGGTCATGGGCCTGTCCGGCTCCGGCAAGTCCACCCTGCTGCGGATGCTCAACGGCCTTCTCGAACCGACCTCGGGCCATGTCTCCTTCGACGGCCAGGACCTCACCGCGCTCACCGCGGCGCAGCTGCGCGAGGTCCGCGCCCGCAAGATCAGCATGGTCTTCCAGCACTTCGCGCTCTTCCCGCACCGCAGCGTCCGCGCCAACGCCGCCTACGGCCTGGAGGTCCAGGGCGTGCCCCGCGCCGAGCGCGAGCGCCGCGCCGACGAAGCCCTCGCCCTGTGCGGTCTCGAGGGCTGGGAGGACTCCTGGCCCGACGAACTCTCCGGCGGCATGCAGCAGCGCGTCGGCCTCGCCCGGGCCCTTGCGACCGACGCCGACCTGCTGCTCATGGACGAGTCCTTCAGCGCGCTCGACCCGCTGATCCGCAGGGACATGCAGGACCAGCTCCTGGAACTGCAGAAGACCCTGCACAAGACCATCGTCTTCATCACCCACGACCTCAACGAGGCCATGCGCCTGGGCGACCGCATCGCCGTCATGCGCGACGGACGTATCGTCCAGAGCGGCACCGCCGAGGACATCCTGCTGCGCCCCGCGGACGACTACGTCGCCTCCTTCACCCAGGACGTCGACCGGGCCCGGGTCCTGACCGCCGGAGCCGTCATGGACACCGACCTGCGCGGCGACGAGGCCGACTGCGGCTGTGAGAAGGCCACGCCCCAGACCCCGTTCACGGACCTGTGCGCGATCAGCGCCCGGCTCTCGCACCCCGTGGCCGTCGTCGACGACCAGGGCGAACTCGTCGGAGTCGTGCCCCGGCGCAGGCTCGTCGGCTTCGTCGGCGAGGAGGAGGGCAGCCCCGAACCCTGCGACAACCGGCGCGACCAGGGCGGGAAGAAGGTGACCGCCCATGCCTAGGATTCCGCTCGGCAGCTGGGTCAACGACGTCGTCGACTGGCTCACCGGCCACATGGCGTGGCTGTTCGACTTCTTCAAGACGGTCTTCCAGGGCACCTACGACGGCATCGACACCGTCCTCCAGGCGCCCCCGCCGCTCATCCTCGCCGGGATCTTCGCGATCATCGCCTTCTGGCTGCGCGGCACCGTCGCCGGTGTCCTCACCTTCGTGGGATTCGCGTTCATCGACTCCCTCGGGCTGTGGGACGACGCGATGATCACCCTGTCGCTCGTCCTCGTCGCCACGATCATCGCCCTGGTGATCTCGGTGCCCGTCGGCGTGTGGGCGGCCCGCTCGGACCGCGTCAGCAATCTGATCCGGCCCGTGCTGGACTTCATGCAGACGCTGCCCGCGATGATCTACCTCATCCCGGCCATCCTGTTCTTCGGCACCGGAGCCCCGGCGGGCATCGTCGCCACCCTGATCTTCGCGCTCGCCCCCGGCGTGCGCATGACCGAGCTGGGCATCCGGCAGGTCGACAAGGAACTGGTCGAGGCGGCCGACGCGTTCGGCACCACGCCCCGCGACACCCTGCTGCGCGTCCAGCTGCCGCTGGCCCTGCCGACCGTGATGGCCGGTGTCAACCAGGTCATCATGCTCGGCCTGTCCATGGCCGCGATCGCCGGCATGGTCGGCACCGGCGGCCTCGGCGGCGACGTCAACGAGGCCATCGGCCAGCTCGACGTCGGCCTCGGCTCCGAGGCGGGCATCGCCATCGTCATCCTCGCCATCTACCTCGACCGGATGACCAGCGCCCTGGGCAACGAGGTCTCCCCGGTCGGCCGCCGCGCCGCCGCCAAGCTGCGCGCGGTGCGCGGTGTGCGCATCAGCTCCTACCGGCCGCGCCCCGCGGTCGCCGTCGTCGGCATCGTCGTCCTCGCGCTGGTCGCGGGCGGCATGGGGATCTTCGGCGGCAGCGGCGGCTCCACCCCCGCCGCCGACAGCCAGAACGTCGGCCAGGGCAAGAAGATCAGCATCGGCTACATCCCCTGGGACGAGGGCGTCGCCTCCACCTTCCTCTGGAAGGAGATCCTGGAACAGCGCGGCTACCAGGTCGAGGCCAAGCAGTTCGACGCCGGACCGCTCTACACCTCGCTCGCCCAGGGCGACATCGACTTCGAGACCGACTCCTGGCTGCCCACCACCCACGAGCAGTACTGGAAGAAGTACGGCAAGCAGCTCGACGACCTCGGCTCCTGGTACGACCAGACCTCGCTGGAGCTGGCGGTGCCCTCCTATCTGAAGGGCATCGACTCCCTGGACGACCTCAAGGGCCAGGCGTCGAAGTTCGGCGGCAAGATCACCGGCATCGAGTCCAGCGCCGGTGAGATGGCCCTCCTCAAGTCCAAGGTCCTGCCCGGCTACGGCCTGGACAAGGAGTACAAGGTCGTCGACAGCTCCACCCCGGCGATGCTGGCCGAGCTGAAGCGCGCCTACGCCAAGAAGCAGCCGATCGTCGTCACGCTCTGGTCCCCGCACTGGGCCTACAGCGACTACGACCTGAAGAAGCTCAAGGACCCCAAGGGCGTCTGGGGCAAGGGCGACGGCGTGCACACCCTCAGCCGCAAGGGCTTCGCCGACGACAACCCCGTCGTCGGCCAGTGGCTGAAGAACTTCACGATGAGCGAGAAGCAGCTCACCGGACTGGAAGCCGAGATCAACAAGGCGGGCAAGGGCAAGCAGCAGGACGCCGTGCGCGCCTGGCTCAAGAAGAACCCCGGCCTCGTCGACAAGCTCGCCCCGGTGAAGAAGACGGGCGGCGCCACGCCCGCCGAGGCCAAGCGTGCCGTGAACGTCGCCTGGTTCCCCTGGGACGAGGACATCGCCGTCACCTACCTGTGGAAGAACGTCCTGGAGCGGCGCGGCTACCGGCTGAACCTGAAGCAGATGGACGTCGGCCCGGTCTACACCGGTCTCGCCTCCGGCGACCTCGACGTCAACTTCGACGCCTGGCTGCCGTACGCGCAGAAGAACTACTGGGACAAGAGCAAGGACCGGCTCAAGGACCTCGGCACCTGGTACCAGCCCACCTCGCTCGAAGTGGCCGTGCCCTCCTACGTCAAGGGTGTGAAGTCCCTGGCCGACCTCAAGGGCAAGTCCTCCCAGTTCCACGGGAAGATCATCGGTATCGAGCCCGGCACCGGTGAGATGAACCTGCTCAAGAAGAAGGTCCTGCCCGGCTACGGCCTGGACAAGGAGTACAAGGTCGTCGACGGCTCCACCCCGGCGATGCTGGCCGAGCTGAAGCGGTCCTACGCCAAGAAGGAGCCCGTGGCCGTGGTGCTGTGGTCGCCGCACTGGGCGTACAGCGAGTACGAGCTGACCAAGCTGGCCGACCCGAAGAAGGCGTTCGGCGTGGGCAACACCATCCGCACCATCTCCAGCCAGAAGTTCCCGGAGCAGTACCCGCAGCTCACCAAGTGGATCAAGGGCTTCAGGATGAGCGAGGGCGAGCTGGGCAGCCTGGAGGCCCAGATCACCAAGGCGGGCCAGGGCAAGACCGAGCAGGCCGTCGCGGCCTGGGTGAAGGAGCACCCGGAGGTCGCAGGGCGCATGACCCCGCAGTGACCCGGCCCGGCGGTGACCCGGCCCCGCGGTGACCGGAAGAATCCGGCCAACCACACAGCGCGAGGCGGGGCCCCGAGCGCCGCACCCCACTCGTCCGCCCGGCACCGTCCCCCGGTGCCGGGCGGACGGCGTGTACCAGGGAACACCAGGGGCGGCGAAGGCATTGAAAGGTACACCGGGGCCGCCCGGCGGGCCCTGGAAGAAGGAACAGCCGGACACCAGGCCACCGACCGACGGTCACGGGGCACCCGGGCCGACGGCCGGACCCGGTGGCGTGAACCGTCGGGTCGGCCATGACCGGTATGACATCGATGCGACAGACGCGCGAAACGGTTTGCCGAACATGCGTAGGGTGCAGACAACCTTGCGGACAACGTTTTGGGACACGGGTGCCGCCGAATGGGTACCCGGGCAGCCGCGCGACGCCTGAAGGAGGGAGCCGCAGCGATGGGCGACCACAAAGAGCGACAGCCCGTGCGGGTCGGCGCGGCCGTGCGGCGGCGTCGCCGCGCGCTGGAACTCACCCTCGCGGTCGTGTCGGAGCGCAGCGGCCTGTCGGTGCCCTTCCTCAGCCAGGTGGAGAACGACCGGGCCCGCCCGAGCCGCACCTCCCTGGAGAAGCTGGCCGACGCCCTGCGCACCACCGCCGTGGAACTCCTCGCCGCCGCCGACCCCGCGTGCAGCGTCGACGTCGTCCGCGCCGAGCACATCGAGGACGGCGACTTCGAGCCGCGCACGCGCCCCCTGGTGCGCGGACACCACCAGCTGCACGCCTCCGAGTTCACCGGCGACCACGACGCGGGCCGCGAGTTCCGCCACCGCAACGACGAGCTGATGTACGTCGCCGACGGCGCGGTGGAGATCGAGGCCGAGGGCCGCGCCTACCGCCTCGGCCGGGGCGACACCCTCTACCTGACCGGCGGGGTCCGGCACCGCTGGCGGGCCACCGTGCCGGACACCCGGGTGGTCGTCGTGGCCGTCGCCGAGCACATCGAGGCGGTCAAGGACCGGTCCCGCTAGTGCGGGCGGGCGCCCCGGTGCGAGTGGTCTCCCTGGTCCCGTCCCTCACGGAGGCGGTGGCCGCCACCCTGCCCGGCGCCCTCGTCGGCGCCACCGACTGGTGCACCCACCCCGCCGCTCTGACCGTCACCCGCATCGGCGGCACCAAGAACCCGGA
Source organism: Streptomyces sp. LaPpAH-108 (assembly GCF_000373625.1). Lineage (GTDB taxonomy): Bacteria > Actinomycetota > Actinomycetes > Streptomycetales > Streptomycetaceae > Streptomyces. The sequence continues at coordinate 253,179 of NZ_KB891998.1, read as the reverse complement.
CCTCACGCGGATCACCGCCCTCGCCCCCGACCTGGTGATCGCCAACGAGGAGGAGAACCGCGCCCCCGACCTCGCCGCCCTGCGCGCGGCGGGCCTCACGGTGCTGGTCACCGAGGTGCGCACCCTCCCGCAGGCCTTCCCCGAACTGGACCGCGTCCTCACCGCCTGCGGCGCCCCGAGTCGCCCCCGCTGGCTGGACGAGGCCGAGGCCGTCTGGAGCGCGCTCCCCGCGCCCGAGGCGCCCGCCACCGCCGTCGTCCCCGTCTGGCGCCGCCCCTGGATGGTCCTCGGCCGCGACACCTTCGCGGGCGACGTCCTGGCCCGCCTCGGCATCCGCAACGCCTACGCCGACCACCCCGAGCGCTACCCCCGCGTCCCGCTGCCCGAGCTGCGCGCGACCGCCCCCGACCTGGTCGTCCTCCCCGACGAGCCCTACCGCTTCACCGCCGACGACGGCCCCGAAGCCTTCCCCGGACTGCCCTGCGCCCTGGTCAGCGGACGGCACCTGACCTGGTACGGACCCTCACTGGCCGAGGCTCCGCAGGTGCTGGCCGAGGCGCTGCGGGCAGCCGTCCGCTGAACAGATCGCGCAGCGTGCCGGACGCGGCGGCGACCCAGGCGGCCACCAGCAGGACGTACAGCGCGACCGCGAGCACCGCGTACGCCGTCAGCCCCGTGTGCCGGGCCAGCGAGGCCGCGCCCGTGACACACGTGCCCACCGGGAAGGTGAACGCCCACCACGTCAGCGAGAACCCCATCCCGCGCCGCCGCGCCCGGACCACCTGCGCGGCGGCGAACGCCAGCCACAGCAGCGCGAACCCCATGACCGGCACCCCGTACAGCACGGCGAACACCTTCAGACCGTGCGCGTACGGCTCCGGTACGACCCCGGGCGCCAGGTCCGCGACGGCGCCGGTCGCGGTGGTGGACTGCCCCAGCGGGCCGAGCACCAGGAACAGGACCGGGGTGAGCGCGAGCGGCAGCGGGCCCGCGAGGAGGAGCCGTCCGAGGATCAGCGGCAGCATCAGCAGCGTGGCCAGCAGGCTGAGCCCGAACAGCGCGAAACAGCCGAGCAGCAGGGTTGCGCGCGGCTGCCCCGGCGGCAGATGCGGTACGAGGGCCGGGCCCAGCGCGGCCGACACCATCGGGGCGACCAGCGGCAGCAGCCAGACCGGGGTGGCCTGCTCCGGCTCGATCCGGTGCCGTACGACCATCAGATACGGCACCGCGACCGCCGCCGCGAGCCCCACGGCCGTACCCGCCGTGAACAGCACGGCGTCCAGCGCGACCGCCGCACCCTGACCGAGCAGACCGCGCCCGGCCGTCAGGGCGGCGCCGCCGACCGCCAGCAGGGCCATCGACAGACAGCCGTAGAACGGGGCCGTCGCGGGGTCGAGCAGATGGGCGCGGGCCTGGTCGCGGTGGTGGGTCCAGTGCAGGGCGCGGGCGGCGAGGAGCGCGGCCAGCAGCAGGAGGGACAGGACCCAGAAGGCGGCGAGCAGGGCGTGCGGCGGGCGCGCGTGTACGGGCAGGGCGGTGCCCGTACCGGCGACGGCGGCGGTGCCCATGACGGCGGCGTACCAGTTGGGGCCGAGATGCCGGACGTGGACGGCCCGAACGGGCGGACAGGGGACAGGTGTGACCATGACACCAGTTTCCCGTACGTAACCGCCCTGACCAGGGGCCCTGTCTCTATCAGGGCATAAGCTGGGTTTATGAGTGAGCGCGAGGTTCCGCTGGCGCACCGGGTGCCCGACCTGGGCGCGCTGGAGCTGCTGCTCGCCGTGGCGCGGCTCGGCAGTCTGGGCGCGGCGGCCCGGGAGCTGGGCATCACCCAGCCCGCCGCCAGCAGCCGGCTGCGGTCCATGGAGCGGCAGCTCGGCGTGGCCCTGGTGGACCGCTCCCCGCGCGGCTCACGCCTGACCGGCGCGGGCGCGCTGGTCACCGACTGGGCGCGACGCGTGGTGGAGGCGGCCGAAGCCTTCGACGCGGGTGCGCGGGCGCTGCGCGACCGGCGGGACTCGCGGCTGCGGGTGGCGGCCAGCATGACCATCGCGGAGTATCTGCTGCCCGGCTGGCTGCTCGCCCTGCACGCCAAACGCCCCGGTACGGCGGTCTCGCTGCTCGCGGGCAACTCGGCGCGGGTGGCCGAACTGCTGCTCGCGGGCGAGGCCGACCTCGGCTTCGTGGAGGGGCTGAGCGTGCCGTCCGCCCTGGACTCGGCGGTCGTCGCCCGGGACCGGCTGATCGTCGTCACCGCGCCCACTCATCCGTGGGCCCGCCGGAGCCGTCCGCTCGCCCCCGAGGAGCTGTCCGCCACCCCGCTCATCCTGCGCGAGCGCGGCTCCGGCACCCGGCAGGTCCTGGACGCGGCCCTCGGCGGCCTCGCCCGCCCGCTGATCGAGCTGTCCTCCACCACGGCGGTCAAGGCGGCGGCCGTCGGCGGGGCCGGTCCCTCCGTGCTCAGCGAGCTGGCCGTGGGGGAGGAGCTGGCGACCCGGCGGCTGGTGGGGATTCCGGTGGCGGGCCTTGCGCTGCGGCGGGAGCTGCGGGCGGTGTGGCCGGTCGGACACCGGCCCACGGGTCCGGCGCGGGAGCTGCTGGCGCTGACGCGGAGTTGAGCGGGGTTGGAGCGGGGGCCGCTCGCCGCTGAGGCACGGCTCAGGAGGCCGCCGCCTCCACCAGTGCCCGCATCACCCGTACGTCCTCGCCCATCTCGGGGTGCCACTGCACACCGAGCACCCACCCCCCGGCCGACGGGAGTTCGACCGCCTCCACGGTGCCGTCGGCCGCGTGTGCCGAGGGGACCAGACCCCGGCCCAGGCGGTCCACGCACTGGTGGTGGTACGTCGGCACGTGTGCCGTCTCCTCCGGCGCGATCTTGGCGTACAGCGTGCCCGCCACCGGGGTCACCGGGTGCGTGCCGAAGACGCCGACCGCCTCCACATGGCCGTCCAGGTGCTGTACGAGGCTGCCGCCGAGGGCGACGTTCAGGAGCTGCAGGCCCCGGCAGATGCCGAGGAGCGGTACGCGGGCCTCCAGCGCGGCCCCGATCAGGGCCAGTTCCCAGGCGTCCCGCTCGGGGGCGGGCGGGCCGGTGCGCGGGGAGCGCTCCGCGCCGTAGCGGGCCGGGTCCACGTCGGGGCCGCCCGCGATCACCAGCCCGTCCAGGCGGGCCACCGTGGCGGCGGCGCGCTCGGGGGCGTCCGGCGGGAGCAGGGCCGCGATGCCTCCGGCGCGCTGGACGAGGCGGGGGTAGGCGGCGGGCAGCAGGGCGGCGGGCAGTTCCCACACGCCCCAGCGGGCGGCGCCCTCCAGGTAGGTGCTCACGCCGATCAGCGGCGGCCGTCCGGTCACGCGGCCCTCCTGTCGTACGGTCACGCTGCCCCTCTCGTCGTACAAAGGTTTCCTCGCCTACCTTTGCAGAACCCGGCTCACGCCAGGAAGCCCCGCAGGAGTGCCGCCGTGCCCGCGCAGTGCTCGCGGGCGATCTCCCGCGCGGCCTCCGCGTCCCCGGTGAGCACCGCTTCCACGAGGGCGGTGTGCTGGCGCTGGGAGTGCTCCAGGTTGCGCACCAACAGGGGGATGCAGTCCAGGAGTTCGTTGACGCTCGCGCGCACCGCCGCGTACCGCGCCGCCAGCGACGGTGAGCCGCACAGCTCGGCCAGCGTCAGATGCAGCAGGGTGTCCAGACGCCGGTAGTCCGCGAGGGGCGCGTCATGGGTGCGCTCCAGGGCGTGACGCAGCCGGGCCGCGCCGTCCTCCGTGAGCCCGTGCGCCGCGCACAGCCCGGCCGCGCCGGTCTCCAGCACCTCGCGGAAGCGGAGCACGTCCTCGATGTCGACCTCGGTGACGCGTCTGCGCAGCTCGTCCTCGCCGCCCGCGTCCGCGCGGGGCCGTACGAACGTGCCGCCGTACCGGCCGCGCCGCGACTCCACCAGGCCCTGGTCGTGCAGCACCTTCAGGACCTCGCGCAGGGTCACCCGGCTGATCCCCAGGCGTTCGGCCAACTCCCGCTCGGCGGGCAGGCGTTCACCGCCGGGCACCAGGCCGAGGCGGACCACCTGGAGGATCTGCTCCAGGGCCTCCTCGAAGCCGTTGCCCGCGCGCACGGGGCGCAGCACGGCGCCGAGGCGGTCGCCGGGCTCGCGCGCGGCGGCCTCCGGTACGGCGGCCTCCGGTACGGCGGCTTCCGGTACGGCGGGCGCGCGTACGTCGGTTTCCCGTATGTCGGTGTCCCGCGGCATCCGGCCGCGCCCCCTTCCCAAGCAATGGTCTTCGGCCATACCTTATGGCCATCGGACCGGCCGCACCGCGCGAAGGAGCCTTAAGGAGGCTTTTCTGGTGGCAGACCGCACACCCCCGCTGACCGTCGAGGAACTGCGGGCGCTCGTCGCCGGCGGCGAGATCGACACCGTCGTCCTCGCCTTCCCCGACATGCAAGGGCGGCTCCAGGGCAAGCGGTTCGCCGCGCGCTTCTTCCTCGACGAGGTCCTCGGTCACGGCACCGAGGGCTGCAACTACCTCCTCGCCGTCGACACCGAGATGAACACCGTCGACGGCTACGCCATGTCCTCCTGGGACCGGGGCTACGGCGACTTCGCCATGCGCCCCGACCCCGCCACCCTGCGCCGCCTGCCCTGGCACCCGGGCACCGCGCTGCTGCTTGCCGACCTCGCCTGGGAGGACGGCTCCCCGGTCACCGCCGCGCCGCGCCAGATCCTGCGCCGTCAGCTGGACCGGCTCGCCGCGCTCGGCTACACCGCCCAGGTCGGCACCGAGCTGGAGTTCATCGTCTTCAAGGACAGCTACGAACAGGCCTGGGACGCCAACTATCAGGGCCTCACCCCGGTCAACCAGTACAACGTCGACTACTCCATCCTCGGCACCGGCCGCGTCGAGCCCCTGCTGCGCCGCCTGCGCAACGAGATGGCGGGCGCCGGGCTCACCGTCGAGTCCGCCAAGGGGGAGTGCAACCCCGGCCAGCACGAGATCGCCTTCCGCTACGACGAGGCGCTGGTCACCTGCGACCAGCACGCGCTGTACAAGACCGGTGCGAAGGAGATCGCCGCGCAGGAGGGGGTGTCCCTGACGTTCATGGCGAAGTACAACGAGCGCGAGGGCAACTCCTGTCACATCCACCTCTCGCTGGCGGACGCCTCCGGCGGCAACGCGATGGCCGGGCCCGACGGGATGTCCGACGTGATGCGGCACTTCCTCGCGGGACAGCTCGCCGCGCTGCGGGACTTCTCGCTGCTCTACGCGCCCAACATCAACTCCTACAAGCGGTTCCAGCCGGGCTCCTTCGCGCCCACCGCCGTCGCGTGGGGGCACGACAACCGGACCTGCGCGCTGCGCGTCGTCGGCCACGGGCGCTCGCTCCGCTTCGAGAACCGGCTGCCGGGCGGGGACGTGAACCCCTACCTCGCGGTCGCGGGACTCGTCGCGGCCGGGCTGTACGGCATCGAGCAGGGGCTCGAACTGCCCGAGCCGTGCGCGGGGAACGCCTACGCCGCCGAGTACGACCATGTGCCCGCGACGCTGCGCGAGGCCGCCGACGTGTGGGCGGCGAGCCCGCTGGCGAAGGAGGCGTTCGGGGAGGAGGTCGTCGCGCACTACCTGAACATGGCGCGGGTGGAACTGGCCGCCTTCGACGCGGCGGTGACGGACTGGGAGCTGCGGCGATCCTTCGAACGGCTGTGAACCGCGTACACACCCCTTGACGCCTGTGAACCGGCTCCCGCGAAAGGCCACCCCTTGACGGACCCGCACGAACTCCTGGTGGTCAACCCCGCCACGGAGGAACTTGTCGCCACCGTCCCCGCCGCGAGCGAGGACGACGTCGCCGCCGCCGTGGCCCGCGCCACCCGCGCCCAGGAGAGCTGGGCCGCCCTCGCCCCCGCCGACCGCGCCCGGCTGCTGCGCCGCTTCGCCGACACCGTCGACGCGCACACCGAGGAACTGGCCCGCCTGGAGGTCCGCGAGGCCGGTCATACGATCGGCAACGCCCGCTGGGAGGCCGGCAACGCCCGCGACCTCCTCCTCTACGCGGCCGGTGGCATCGAACGGCTCCTCGGCAAGCAGATCCCCGTACCCGGCGGCTGGGACATCACCTTCCACGAACCCCTCGGCGTGGTCGGCGTCATCGCCCCCTGGAACTTTCCGATGCCCATCGCCGCCTGGGGCTCCTTCCCGGCGCTCGCGGCAGGCAACGCCGTCGTCCTCAAGCCCGCCGAGACCACCCCGCTCACCGCGCTCCGCCTGGCCGAACTCGCCCTGGAAGCGGGCCTGCCCGAGCACGTCTTCCAGGTGCTGCCGGGATACGGCGGGACCGCCGGACGGGCCCTCGTCGAGCACCCCGGCGTCGCCAAGATCGTGTTCACCGGGTCCACCCGCACCGGCCGCGAGGTCATGGAACGCTGCGCCCGGCAGGTCAAGCCGGTCACCCTCGAACTCGGCGGCAAGAGCCCGAACATCGTCTTCGCCGACGCCGACCTCACGGCCGCCCTCGACCCCTTCTCCTTCCTCGACAACTCCGGCCAGGACTGCTGCGCCCGCACCCGCGTCCTGGTCCAGGAGGAGATCTACGAGGAGGCCCGCGCCTTCCTCGCCGACGCGCTCGCCGCCGTGATCGTGGGCGACCCCGCCGACGAGAAGACACAGATGGGCCCGCTGATCTCCCGCGCCCAGCTGGACCGGGTCCGCTCCTACGTCCCCGACGACGCCCCCGCCCTGCGCGGCAGCGCCCCGGAAGGACCCGGGTTCTGGTTCCCGCCGACCGTCCTCACCGACGTACCGCCGGGCGCCCCGGCCGCCCGCGAGGAGATCTTCGGACCCGTCGCCGTCCTGCTGCCCTTCACCGACGAGCGGGACGCGATCCGGCTCGCCAACGACACCCCCTACGGGCTCTCCGGGTCCGTCTGGACCCGCGACCTCGGCCGCGCCCTGCGCGTCACCCAGGCCGTGCGCGCGGGCAACCTGTCCGTCAACTCCCATTCCAGCGTCCGCTACTGGACCCCGTTCGGCGGCTTCAAGCAGTCCGGGCTCGGCCGGGAACTCGGCCCCGACGCCCTGACCGCCTTCACCGAGACCAAGAACGTCTTCATCAGCACGGAGGGCCCCGCACAGTGACCGAGAACCCTGTCTGCCGCCGCCTGGTCGGCCGTACCGCCGTTGTCACCGGAGCCGGGAGCGGTATCGGCCTGGCCACCGCGCGCCGTCTGGCCGCTGAGGGTGCGCAGGTGGTCTGCGCCGATATCGACGAGGTGGCCGGGAAGGCCGCGGCCGAGGAGACCCGCGGGCTCTTCGTGAAGACCGACGTCACCGACCCCGGGCAGGTCGAGGCGCTGTTCCAGGCCGCCTTCGACACCTACGGCAGCGTCGACATCGCCTTCAACAACGCCGGTATCTCGCCACCCGACGACGACTCCATCCTCGACACCGGCCTGGAAGCCTGGAAGCGGGTCCAGGAGGTCAACCTCACCTCCGTCTACCTGTGCTGCAAGGCCGCGATCCCCCACATGCGCCGCCAGGGCAGGGGCTCCATCATCAACACCGCCTCCTTCGTCGCCCGCATGGGCGCGGCCACCTCCCAGATCTCCTACACCGCCTCCAAGGGCGGCGTCCTCGCCATGTCCCGCGAACTCGGCGTCCAGTTCGCCCGCGAAGGCATCCGCGTCAACGCCCTGTGCCCCGGCCCCGTCAACACCCCCCTCCTCCAAGAACTATTCGCCAAAGACCCCGAACGCGCCGCCCGCCGCCTCGTCCACATCCCCCTCGGCCGCTTCGCCGAAGCCGACGAGATCGCCGCCGCCGTCGCCTTCCTCGCCAGCGACGACTCCTCCTTCGTCAACGCCACCGACTTCCTCGTCGACGGAGGAATCTCCGGCGCGTACGTAACACCCCTGTAGCCGCAAGGTGTACGGTCCCCGTCCTATGCGACAGCTTCTCGCCTGGACCCTGGCCGCGTCCGCCGCCCTGGTGGCCGCCCCGCCCCTCGCCCCCACCGCAGCGGCAGCCGACTCCAACTGCCCGAGACTGAGCACCAGTTGGTACGGCGACAACCGCGCTCGACTGCAACACGTCATCGACACGTACGGCACCTGTTCCGGACACCGGGGCGCGGTCGCCGCGTTCGACTGGGACAACACCATCACCAAGAACGACGTGACCGACGCGACCATCTCCTGGGCGCTGCGGCACGACGTGCTGCTGCGCCCGGCCCGCTGGAAGGACACCAGCGCCTGGATGACCGACGCCGCCGACCGCGCGCTCACGGCGGCCTGCGGCACCGGCGCCGGTGTCCCCCTGCGGACCTCGAAGCTTCCCCGCTGCACCGACGAGATCCTGGAGATCCGCGAGAACGCCAAGACGATGAGCGGCGCCGCCGCCTTCGCGGGCACCTGGAACCACCGGCACACCGTCCCGCAGTACGCCTGGGTGCCCCAGCTCTTCGCGGGCCGCACCGTCGCCCAGCTCACCTCCTACGCGAGCGCCGCCCGCCGCGAGGCCCTGGCCGCCCCGATCGGCGCGACCCGCAAGCTCGGCACGCACACGGTCCCCGCCTACGTCCGCTACTACGACCAGCAGCGTGACCTCGTCCGCACCCTCCAACGGGCCGGATTCCGCGTCTACATCGTCTCCGCGGGCTCCGAGCCCGTCACCGAGGTCTGGTCCCGCGCCATCAACGTCGACGCCGCCCACACCATCGCCATCCGCTCCGTCCTCGACCGCCACGGCCGCATCACCTACGCCAACGAGGGCTGCGGCGGCGTCCCGGCGGGCAAGGGCACCGCCATCCCATACATCGACGGCAAGCGCTGCTGGATCAACCAGGACATCTACGGCATCCACGGCCCCGCCGCCTGGAAGAAGCAGCCCGCCACCAAGCGCATCGCGATCGGCGGCGGCGACGCCGACACCGACGTCACCTTCGTCGGCGACGCCACCGGCGCCCACCTCGTCCTCAACCGCAACAAGGCCGAAGTGATGTGCCGGGCCTACGACAACGCCGACGGCCGCTGGGTCATCAACCCCATGTTCATCGACCCGCTGCCCCGCAAGACCGAGCGCTACCCCTGCTCCACCACCGCCTACAACGCCCCCGACGGCGGCCACACCCCGGTGCTGCGCCCGGACGGCTCGGTGGTGCCGGACCAGGCGGACACCGTCTACTGACGTACGGACAAGGCTGATTGAGTGGGCATCAGAGGAACGTGTGCCCCTCGCCCCGGTAGGTGGGCACGGTCGCCGTGACCGTGTCCCCCTCCAACAGGTGCAGCACGTCGAACCGTTCGCACAGCTCGCCCGCCTTCGCGTGCCGGAACCACACCTTGTCGCCGATCAGCAGATCGTCGGCGGGCGAGCCCAGCAGCGGGGTCTGCACCTCACCGGCCCCCTCCTGCGGGTCGTACCGCAGCCCCTCGGGCAGATACGGCTCCGGCAACCGGTCCCGGCCCGCCGCACCGGACGCCGGATAACCGCCGCCGAGCACCGTGACCACCCCGACGCCCGGCCGCCGTACGACGGGCAGCGCGAACAGAGCGGCCGGACGGCCCCTGAACGACGTGTAGTTGTCGAAAAGCCGGGGCACGTACAGCCCCGAACCCGCCGCGATCTCGGTGACCGCGTCCTCCGCCGCCGTGTACTGCACACTCCCCGTGCCGCCACCGTTGACGAACTCCAGCTCCGGCACCACCGCCCGCACGGCACGCACCGCCGCCCCGCGCCGCTCGGCCAACTCCCGCCGCGCCGCCGCCTGCATCAGCCGGATCGCCCGCGACCGCACAGGGCGTCCCGCCAACGCGTCCCCGACCCCGGCGACATGACCCTCGTACGCCATGATCCCCACCAGCCGGAACCCCGGCCGCCGCGCCACCGCCCGCGCCAGCTCGGCCAGTTGAGCGGGGGAGTGCAGCGGAGACCGCCGGGCGCCGACACGCACCCGCCCGCCCAGCAGCTGCAGCGAGGTGTCCAACTCCAGGCAGACCCGCACGACTTCACGCCCACCCTGCCGGGCCGCGTCGATGAGATCCAGCTGCGCCACGTCGTCCACCATCACCGTGACAGCCGCAGCCGCCTTCGGATCGGACGCCAGCTCCGCATACCCGGCCCGATCGACGGACGGGTACGCCAGCAGCACGTCGTCGAACCCCGAACGCGCCAGCCACAGCGACTCCGCCAGCGTGAACGACATGATCCCCCGGAACCCCTCCTTCGCCAGCACCCGCTCGAGCAGCGCCCGGCACCGCACCGACTTGGAGGCGACCCGCACGGGTTTCCCCTGAGCCCGCCGCACCAGATCGGCCGCATTGGCATCGAAGGCATCCAGATCCACCAGAGCGAACGGGGCATCGAGAGCGACGGTCGCCCGGTCGTACCGGGCCCTGTCGGCGGCACGCGCAGTCATCGGTGTTCCTCCATGGGTACCCCGGCCCTTCGGCCGGAGAGGAAGGGGGCTTTTGCGGGACGGGAGTTGATAGAATGTGAGGTATGGGACGGAAGGTGAAGCGGTCGTTCAAACACCGCTTCTATCCCACGCGTGAGCAGGCGGCGGAGCTTTCCCGCACGTTCGGCTGCGTACGGTTCGTCTACAACCGGGCGCTGGAGGAACGCACGCGGGCCTGGTACGGCGAGCAACGGCGCATCTCCTATGCACAGTCGTCCGCCGCACTGACCGGCTGGAAGAAGACCGAGGAACTCGCTTTCCTGGCCGAGGTGTCGTCGGTGCCGCTTCAGCAGGCGCTGCGGCATCTTCAGGCGGCGTTCGCGAACTTCTTCGCCAAGCGGGCCCGGTATCCGCGGTTCAAGTCGCGGAAGAGGACCCGGCAAGCGGTCGAGTACACCCGTTCCGGCTTCGCATGGCGTGATGGCCGGCTGACGCTGGCGAAGATGGCCCAGCCGTTGGACATCCGCTGGTTGCGTCCGCTGCCGGAGAGTGCGGAGCCGTCGACGGTGACGGTGTCCCGCGACAGCGCGGGGCGCTGGTTCGTATCCCTGCTGTGCGAGGACACCGTCGCTCCGGCGCCCCCGACGAGCTCGGCGGTCGGTATCGATGCCGGGATCACCTCCCTGCTGACCCTTTCCACCGGGGAGAAGATCACCAATCCGCATCACGAACGCCGGGACCGGACCCGGCTGGCCAAGGCTCAGCGGGACTTGTCCCGCAAGACCAGAGGCTCCGGCAACCGGGAGAAGGCCCGTCGGAGAGTTGCGCGGATCCATGCCCGGATCGCCGACCGTCGCCGGGACTTCCTGCACAAGCTGACCACTCGGCTCGTCCGTGAGAACCAAACGGTCGCGATCGAGGACCTCGCCGTCCGCAACCTGGTCAAGAACCACACGCTGGCGCGTGCCGTCTCGGACGCGTCGTGGGCGGAACTCCGGATGATGCTGGAGTACAAGTGCGCCTGGTACGGGCGCTGCCTCGTCGTGATCGACCGCTTCTTCCCCAGCTCGAAGCTGTGCGGGGTCTGCGGCACGGTCTCCGCGAGGCTGCCGTTGAACGTTCGGGAGTGGATCTGCGACTGCGGCGCCGTCCACGACCGCGACGTGAACGCGGCCCGTAACATCCTGGCCGCCGGGCTGGCGGTCCTTGCCTGTGGAGGCGGTGTAAGACCTCAACGGGAACCTTCCCGGACGGGGCGGTCGTCGGTGAAGCAGGAAGCCCGGCGGGCGACCGCTGGACTTGCCCGCCTTCGAGGCGGGGGAGGAAGTCAAGACGGCAGCCTGCCAGACGCGATTACCGCAGGGTAGGGGGACGTTCCGGGCAGATGCCGCCGGGGGTGCGGACGGGTTCCGGCTTCGGGGGTGGCAGGCCGTAGAGTGACGCGCACGTACGGCGGCACGCTCCCGGCCGCATCGGCTGAACAGGGATGGCCGTCCGGCCGTACGGGTATGCGTGCCCGGACGGAACTCGCCCGCCGGGCCCGGCCGACCAGTCAGAACGGCCCGCGCACGAGCAGTCGGCCCGGGCAACAGGAAACGGGGGGTGCATGAGCACGGAAGCGCGCCGCGCCCCGTCCTCCGCGGCCGACGAATCCGAGGGGTCGTCCGCGCGTACCACGGAGCCTTCCGTGTTCACGCCGCGTGCCCGTGTGGAGAAGAAGCCGCCGGTCGCCGTGCCCGCCCCAGATGCCCCGGCGAGCCCGCCTCCGCCGCCCGCGTCGGCCCGTTTTCCCGATGCCCCGCCTGCCGCACGGCGTGCCGTGGGGGAGGGGGACGCCAAGGCGTCGGGGGCCGTCGCCCCAAACGTTCCTGTCACTTCACCCCGTCCCGCCGAGACGCCCGAGGAGAGCACGACCCGGCTGCGTCCCGTACGGTCCGCGCCCACGGCGGCCGAGGCTTCAACTCCCGTTCGTGACAGGGGAGTCACGGACGTCCCTCGGGTCGACACCACCGTCCCCGGCTCCCGTACCGCCTGGACCCCCGCCGCCCCCACCACCCCCCTCCTCGGCAGCCCCCCGCCCGCGCCCGACCCCGCCTACTCCTGGAGTGCCGGGGCGCCCACGTGGTCGCTGGGGACGTTCGGGGAGCCGGAGCCGTTCGACGGCACAAGGGTCTCGGGGCCGATGGCCTGGGCACGGGGGCGTGTCGTCGGGGCCGCCGTGTGTGTCGTGCTCGGGCTCGGGCTCATCGGCGGTGCGGCCGTGGGGAGTTGGCTCAGCGGGGACGAGGGCGCGCCCGCGCCCGCGAGTGCCTACGAGGCCGCCGGTGGACTGTGGCACAGCGTGCCCGTGGACAAGCTCTTCCCGCCCACCGTCGACGGCAAGGGCGCCGGACCCGGCGGGGCCGACCGCACCTGGACCCGGATCGCCGTGGCCCCCGACAGCGGCTGCGCCGACGCCTTCGACCCGTTGCTGCGCAAGGCGCTCGCCCCCGTCGGCTGCCGCAGGCTGCTGCGGGCCACCTACACCGACGCCACCCAGAGCTACGTCACCACCGTCGGCCTCCTGTTCACCAAGGCCGACCCCGCCGCCATGACCTCGCTCGCCAACCGCTTCCGCAGCGAGCACCTGGACCGCCGTACCGACCTGCTGCCCCGGCCGTACGCCGCGAAGGGCACCGCGGCGGCGGCGTTCGGGGACGCGCAGCGCGCCAGCTGGACCATCGACGTGCTCACGGACGCCCCGGTCGTCGCCTTCGCCGTCTCCGGCTGGGCCGACGGCCGCACCGTCGACACGCCGGAGCCCGCGGCGCAGGCCGTACGCGCCGGTGCCACCAGCGCACCGGCCCAGGCGGGACTCGGCAACGAGGCACAGGGCCTGGCCGACCGCGTCGAGCGGCGGCTGCGGCAGAGAGTCGGACCGGCCACGGAGAAACCCGCATGAGGCGCCCCACCCGCCCCTTCCGCACCACCCGGAGCCTGCGCGCCGCCCGCCCCGCGCTCAGCCTGCTGGCCGCCGCCTCCCTCGCGCTGCTCCCCGCCACCGCCGCCCACGCGGACGGCATCCGGGCGCAGCAGTGGGGCCTGGACGCGCTCCACCTGGACGAGGCGTGGCGTACGACCCAGGGCCAGGGCGTGACCGTCGCCGTCCTGGACACCGGTGTGGAGGATGACCACCCGGACCTGGCCGGGAACGTGCTGACCGGCAAGGACATGATCGGTTTCGGCGCCGGACCCGGTGACCGCGCCTGGGCGCGGCACGGCACCGCCATGGCGGGCATCATCGCCGGGCACGGCCACGGACCCGGGAACGCGGCCGGGGTCATGGGCGTCGCGCCCAAGGCCAAGATCCTCCCCGTACGGGTCATCCTGGAGGACGGCGACCCCGCCCGCGCCAAGGCCCGCACCACCCGCGCCGACGCCCTCGCCCAGGGCATCCGCTGGGCCGCCGACCACGGCGCCGACGTCATCAACCTCTCCCTCGGCGACGACTCCGACTCCGCGCACCCCGAGCCCACCGAGGACGAGGCGGTGCAGTACGCCCTGCGCAAGGGCGTGGTCGTCGTCGCCTCGGCGGGCAACGGCGGCGACAAGGGCGACCACGTCTCCTACCCGGCCGCCTATCCCGGTGTCGTCGTCGCCACCGCCGTCGACCGCTACGGCACCCGCGCCTCCTTCTCCACCCGCCGCTGGTACGCCACCGTCAGCGCGCCCGGCGTGGACGTCGTGATCGCGGACCCCGACCACCGCTACTACGAGGGCTGGGGCACCTCGGCCGCCTCCGCGTTCGTCTCCGGCGCCGCCGCCCTGATCAAGGCGGCCCACCCCGACCTCACCCCGGCCCAGGTCAAGAAGCTCCTGGAGGACACCGCCCGCAACGCCCCGGCCGGGGGCCGCGACGACTCGCGCGGCTTCGGCATGATCGACCCGGCCGCCGCGCTCAAGTCCGCGACCGGCCTCAAGGCGCAGAGCCTCGACTCGGCGGCGTACGGCGGGAAGTACTTCGGCCCGGGGCCCGACGCCCCCACGTCCGAGTCCAGCGCGACCGACTGGGCCGCGCCGCTCGCGGGCGGCACGGGCGGGGTACTGCTGGTGGCGGCGGTGGTGCTGTGGCGCGGGCGCCGGGAGAACACCGGGAGCCTGATCCCCTAGGGGACGTACGTGCCTTCGGGGGTCTTCGGGGTAAGTGTTCCTGCCGGTGCCGGACCACGGCGACGACGGAGAGGAACAGCCCGTGACCCCATGGCAGCTGCCCGAGACGTTCCCCAGCACGTCCGGCGAGGTCCGCTGGGGGCGCCTCGGAGACTCCGGCCAGGACCCGGTCGTGCTTCTGCACGGCACCCCCTTCTCGTCGTATGTCTGGCGCGGTGTCGCCCGTGCGCTCGCCCGGCACCACCAGGTGTTCGTGTGGGACATGCCGGGCTACGGGGCGTCGGAGAAGGCCGCCGGTCAGGATGTCTCCCTGGCCGCCCAGGGCACGGTCTTCACCGAGCTGCTGGCGTACTGGGGGCTGGATGAACCCTCAGTGGTCGCCCACGACTTCGGCGGTGCCGTCTCCCTGCGGGCACATCTGCTGCACGGGGCCCGCTACCGTGCGCTCGCTCTCGTCGACCCCGTCGCGCTGGCTCCGTGGGGTTCCCCGTTCTTCCGGCTCGTGGGCGAGCACGCCGAGGTCTTCGAGCGGCTGCCACCCGCACTGCACCACGCGCTCGTACGCGAGTACGTGACCTCGGCCAGCAGCCCGGGCCTGCACCCCGCCGTCCTCGAACGGCTCGTCGAGCCGTGGCTCGGCGACCTCGGCCAGGCCGCCTTCTACCGCCAGATCGCCCAGGCCGACCAGCGCCACACCGACGAGGTGCAGGGGCGGTACGGCGAGATCGGGTGCCCGGTGCTGGTGTGCTGGGGCGAGGACGACGCGTGGATCCCCGTGGCGAAGGGGCGGGAACTCGCCGCCGCCGTCCCGGGCGCGCGGCTCGAACCGATCGCCGGGGCGGGACATCTCGTCCAAGAGGACGCCTCCGCCGAACTCACGGCCCTACTCGCCGACTTCCTCCAGCGGCAGAGCTGACACCGACCCCGGCAGACCCTGTTGACAGTCACCGCGTGGTGAACGCCGACACCGCCGCCCCCGCCGCCGACTCCACCAGGGAGATCCCCTTCGCCTGGCTCGCCGTTCCGCTGGACAGCACCGCGACCAGGTAGGAGGTGCCGTCGGCCGCCCGTATCCGGCCGATGCTGTTCACCACCCACAGGCCCGTCGCGGTGCGGGGCAGCCAGCCGTTCTTCAGGGCGGTGGTGCCCCCGTCGGCGGCGGCCGAGACACCCCAGCGCTGGTCGGCGTGCACGGACTCCATCAGCTCGCGCACGTACGCCCGCGAGGCGGTGCTCAGCAGGGAGTCGGTCCCGAACACCTGCTGGAGCAGGGTGAGTTGGTCCTCGGCCGTGGTACGGGTCAGGCCCCACAGGCCGTCCGCACCGGCCGAGGTCTTGGTCATCCCGAAGCGCTTGTTGGCCGCGTCGAGTCCGTCCGCCCCGCCGATGACGTGCCACAGCGCGCTCGCGGAGGTGTTGTCGCTGGCCTCGATCATCTTCACGGCGTACGCCTTCTCCGTCGCCGTCAGGTGCCGTCCCTCGTCCTGCGCGCGCAGCAGCAGCGCGGCGAGGATGTCCACCTTGACGATGCTCGCGGTGGCGAAGTCCGCGTCGCCGTACACCGCGCTCTGCCCGGAGTCCAGGTCCAGCACCGCAGCCGAGACGGCCGCGCCCGCGGGCACGCTCACCGTCTTCATGGCCTTGCCGAGCAGCGCCGTACGGTCCACGGCGGCCTGCGTCACGGGTTCCACCGATGCCTCCTCCTCGACCGCCGGACCGGAAGCCGACGGCGCCGCCGACGATACGACCCGGCCACCGTCGTGCGCCCGCGCCTTCACATAGACCGTGCCCCCGGCCGTCACCCCGCCGATCACGACGGCCACCAGCGCGGCGTACAGCAGCGGACGGCGGCGGACACGGCGGCGACGGCGGCCCCGGCCGCCCCGGGAGGACTCCATGCCGCGATGCTGGGGGCCCGGACTGTGTGTTCCGTTAGCCCGAGGTTAGAGACAGGTCAGCGAATTCCCGCTTCCTGTGACCGGGGTGACGAACGCGTTACCGTGCGGCACAAACCCGCCGACTTCCCCCCGCCCCGCCCCCGCTAGGCTCGGGCACCGTGGCGAACAAGAACATTCCCGACCCCGGTTTCTCCGACGACGACGGCTCCGCCGATCCCCGGCTGGCCGCCGCGCTCGCGGGCTGGGCGGAGGACCGCACCGCCGTCGGACCCGTACTGGAGGCCCTTAAGGGTGCCCGGCTGCTCGTGCCCGTCGTCGCCGTGCTGGGCGAGGTCGAGGAGGATGAGAACGGGCTGCGCCGGGAGAAGACCAGCGACATGGCCGTGCCCACGCTGAAGGCCGCCGGGCGCACCGCGCTGCCCGCCTTCACCTCCACGGACTCGCTCGCCCGCTGGGACGCCGCCGCGCGGCCCGTCGCCGTACCGCTGCACCAGGCGCTGCAGGCCGCCGCGCACGAGAAGGCCGACACGGTCGTGCTGGACCTGGCGGGACCGGTGCCGTTCGAGCTGACCGGGCCCGCGCTGCTCGCCCTCGCGGAGGGCCGTACCAGCGTCGACCCGCTCACCGACCCCGCCGTCGTCGACGCCGTGCGTGCGGCCGTGGCCGCCGAGCCCGCCGTGCTGCGCGCCCACCTCGGCCCCGGGCAGGCCGACGGCACCCTGGCCCTCGTGCTCGACCCCGCCGCCGCGCCCGCCGAGGCCGCCCGCGCGGTCGCCGGGCGCCTGGCGGCCGACGACACACTGAGGGCCCGCCTGGTGCGCGGCCTCGACCTGGCACTGCTGCCGGCCGGGACCACGCCTCCGGGCGAGCCCCTGTACGTACGAGAGTCCCGGTAGCGGCTAGCCGTACACCGGTCCCGTGTACTTCTCGCCAGGGCCCTGGCCCGGGTCGTCCGGGACCAGGGACGCCTCGCGGAAGGCCAGCTGGAGGGACTTCAGGCCGTCGCGCAGCGGGGCCGCGTGGAAGGAGCTGATCTCGGTCGTGCTCGCGTCGAGCAGACCGGCGAGCGCGGTGATCAGCTTGCGGGCCTCGTCCAGGTCCTTGTACTTCTCGCCCTCCTCGCTCAGCCCCAGCTTCACGGCGGCGGCGCTCATCAGGTTGACGGCGACCGTGACGATCACCTCGACGGCGGGGACCTCGGCGATGTCGCGCGTCATCTCGTCGAAATCGGGGTTCTCAGGAGGGGTTTCACTCATACCCCACACGATAGGCGGCGGGGTGGTCCGGGCTTCGGCCGGGCACGATCGCGGCTGGTCGGGCGTTCCCCGATTAGTGCCGGGAAAGCAAGCCTGCTAACCTGGTATCCGACCGGCCGGACAAGCACGCCCTGCGGCGAGCGATCCGGCCCACAAGTGGAGGCTTCGAACTCCCACCTGACCGCCCTCCGGGGCAGCGGGTCACCGGTCAGACGGACCGCGGCACTGCCGACGGCGTCCGTCCGAAGCGCGCCCCGCGACCATCGCGGCGGTGTTCCGGTAGTTCGAGGAACCCGCCTGTGATCGTCCGGGGCATTTTTTGTGCTTCGGCGCGGTTAGGTCTTACGAACACAGACGTTACGCGGCTGTCCGCCAGACCGTCGCGTGGTGCTACCGAGGAGGATCCATCAGCGCCGAGCCCCGCATCAACGACCGGATTCGCGTTCCCGAGGTGCGACTTGTCGGTCCCAGTGGCGAGCAGGTGGGCATTGTCCCGCTGGCCAAGGCACTGGAGCTTGCGCAGGAGTACGACCTGGACCTGGTCGAGGTCGCGGCGAACGCCCGTCCGCCCGTGTGCAAGCTCATGGACTACGGGAAGTTCAAGTACGAGTCGGCCATGAAGGCCCGTGAGGCGCGCAAGAACCAGGCGCACACGGTCATCAAGGAGATGAAGCTCCGGCCGAAGATCGACCCGCACGACTACGACACCAAGAAGGGTCACGTCGTCCGGTTCCTCAAGCAGGGCGACAAGGTCAAGATCACGATCATGTTCCGTGGCCGTGAGCAGTCCCGCCCCGAGCTGGGCTACCGACTGCTGCAGCGCCTCGCGGAGGACGTCCAGGACCTCGGGTTCGTCGAGTCGAACCCGAAGCAGGACGGCCGAAACATGATCATGGTCCTCGGTCCGCACAAGAAGAAGACCGAGGCGATGGCCGAGGCCCGCCAGGCACAGGAAGCCCGCAAGGCGGACGCGAAGGCCAACCCCGGCAAGTCGCAGAACGCCGCTGACGCCGACGGCGTCGAGGACGCCGAGGGTGTCGTGGCTCCTGCCGAGGACGCCGCCGAGGCTCCCGCCGAGGCGTGATCCCGGGGGCGTGAGCCCCGGGGATGCAACCCCATACAAGAGCGACGCTCCACCGTGCCCGGTTTCACGACCGGGCACCGGAGCGCCACCGACGAGGAGATAACGGCGCTATGCCGAAGAACAAGTCGCACAGCGGTGCCAGCAAGCGCTTCAAGGTCACCGGCTCCGGCAAGGTGCTCCGTGAGCGCGCCGGCAAGCGCCACCTGCTCGAGCACAAGTCGTCCCGCGTGACGCGCCGCCTCACCGGCACCGCCGAGATGGCCCCGGGCGACGCCGCGAAGATCAAGAAGCTTCTCGGCAAGTGACGCCTCGGCGCTGATCCGGCGCCGTACGTCTTCACCGGGACTTAATCGTTTCCGGGTCGTGCGAGTCTGAGTCCACTCCACGGCCCCGCTACAAGGAGTTAACAAAGTGGCACGCGTCAAGCGGGCAGTCAACGCCCACAAGAAGCGCCGGGCGATCCTCGAGGCGGCCTCCGGCTACCGCGGTCAGCGTTCGCGCCTGTACCGCAAGGCCAAGGAGCAGGTCACCCACTCGCTGGTCTACAACTACAACGACCGCAAGAAGCGCAAGGGCGACTTCCGTCAGCTGTGGATCCAGCGCATCAACGCCGCTGCCCGCGCCAACGGCATCACCTACAACCGCTTCATCCAGGGTCTGAAGGCCGCGAACGTCGAGGTCGACCGCAAGATCCTGGCCGAGCTGGCCGTCAACGACGCCGGTGCGTTCGCCGCGCTCGTCGAGGTCGCGCAGAAGGCCCTCCCGGCCGACGTCAACGCGCCGAAGGCCGCGTGACGCTGCGCTGGCTTCGGCCGGTGTGACTCTACGGACCCGTGGGCTTCGGCCTGCGGGTCCGTTCTCTGTGTGGTGCGGGCTGGTTCGGCACCGTCGAAATCCGCCGTCGTGGCCGAGCGCCGTTGCGACGGGAAAACCCGAGGTGAATTTTCTGATGGCCCCCGAAACACCCGATGCCACCCCCGAGCTGATCTCCCCCCGGTCCTCGCGTGTCAGTGCCGCTCGGCGGCTCGCTCGGCGGAACTTCCGGGGCAAGGACCGGCTGTTTCTCGCGGAGGGGCCGCAGGCCGTGCGGGAGGGGGCCGCGCACCGGGGGGCCGACGGCGAGGCCACGCTCGTGGAGCTGTTCGCCACCGTCGAGGCCGCGGAGCGCTACGCCGACATCGTCGCCGAGGCGCGGGACGCCGGGGCCCGGGTGCAGCTGGCCTCCGAGGAGGTCATCGCCGACATCTCCACCACCGTCACCCCGCAGGGCCTGGTCGGGGTGTGCCGGTTCCTGGACACCCCGTTCGAGGACGTCCTCGCCGCCCGCCCGAAACTCGTCGCCGTCCTCGCCCACGTCCGCGACCCCGGCAACGCGGGCACCGTGCTGCGCTGCGCCGATGCCGCCGGGGCCGAGGCCGTGATCCTCACCGACGCCTCCGTGGACCTGTACAACCCCAAGGCCGTCCGCGCCTCCGTGGGCTCCCTGTTCCACCTGCCCGTCGCCGTCGGCGTCCCCGTCGAACAGGCCGTCCAGGGGCTGAAGGACGCCGGGGTGCGCATCCTCGCCGCCGACGGCGCAGGCGACCGCGACCTGGACGAGGAGCTGGACAAGGGCGCGATGGGCGACCCCACCGCCTGGGTGTTCGGCAACGAGGCCTGGGGACTCCCGGAGGAGACCCGCGCCCTGGCCGACGCCGTGGTCAGCGTGCCCATCCACGGAAAGGCCGAGAGCCTGAACCTCGCCACCGCCGCCGCCGTATGTCTCTACGCGTCGGCCCGTGCACAGCGCGCCCCCGGAGGGTGCCGTTCCGTCACCAACAGCTAGTAGGGTGACCCACTCGGGGGCCCTGCGCAGCCTGAGAGGTGGGGTACGGGGATGAGTGTGGTCGGCACGAGCACCGCGCCGGACGGACGTGCGGCGCGCCCCGCGCCCGTGCCCCCGCCGCTGCCCGGGGAAGCCGCCGCCATCGACCCGGACCAGCTGCCCGACGGCCTCGTGGTCGCCGACGAGCACGGCCGGGTCGTCTGCTTCAACGCCGCCGCCACCCGCGTCACCGCCGTCCGCGCCGCCGACGCCCTCGGGGAGCCCCTGGAGAAGGCGCTGCCCCTGGAGGACCTGGAGGGCAGGCGCTGGTGGCAGCTCACCGACCCCTACGGCGGCCTCGCCATCCGGGTCCGCCAGCCCGAGCGCAATCTGCTGCTGCCCGGCGGCCGCGAGGTCCTGGTCTCCGCGCGCTACGTACGCGCCGAACGGCTCGGCCCCGTCCAGCGCCTCGTCGTCACCCTGCGCGACACCGAGGCCCGGCACCGCACCGAGCGCAGCCACGCCGAGCTGATCGCCACCGTCGCCCACGAGCTGCGCTCCCCGCTCACCTCCGTCAAGGGCTTCACCGCGACCCTGCTCGCCAAGTGGGAGCGGTTCACCGACGACCAGAAGCGGCTCATGCTGGAGACCGTCGACGCGGACGCCGACCGGGTCACCCGGCTCATCGCCGAGCTGCTGGACATCTCCCGCATCGACAGCGGACGCCTGGAGGTGCGCCGCCAGCCCGTCGACATAGGCGCCGCCGTCGGACGGCACATCCAGGCCCATGTGGCCGCGGGCCAGGCGGCCGACCGCTTCCTGCTGCGCGTCGAGAACCCGCTGCCCGACCTGTGGGCCGACCCCGACAAGGTCGACCAGGTCCTGAGCAACCTGCTGGAAAACGCCGTGCGCCACGGCGCCGGAACTGTCACCATCGACGTCACGCCCGCGCCCTCCCCGCGCGAGGGCGAGGAGACAGGCACGTCGGTCACGGTGAGCGACGAGGGGCCCGGCATCCCGGAGGAATCCATGAACCGCGTCTTCACCCGCTTCTGGCGGGGCAGCAAGCGCGGTGGCACCGGCCTCGGGCTCTACATCGTCAAGGGCATCGTCGAAGCCCACGGCGGCTCCATCACGGTCGGCCGCGCCCCCGGTGGCGGCGCGCAGTTCCGATTTACGTTGCCCGTGAGCGCCCCCGCCTACCTGGCGTAGCGCCCACGGGCCATCCGTCCACCCCGTCCCCGTTAGACTCGGCCCCTGGCACCTTTGTGTCCCGCACACGGCCCTGGCGAGTCCCGGAGCCGGTGACGGGGACCATCAGCCGGGGCACCTCCCAGCCGTAGCTGGGGGCCGATCGGAAGCACAGGAAGAGATGTCGGCACCGAATAAGTCGTACGACCCGGTCGAGGTCGAGGCGTTGAAACCGGAAGAGATCGAGCGTATGCGGGACGAGGCGCTCGCCGCCTTCCGTGCCGCGGACTCCCTCGACGCGCTGCACGAGGCCAAGGTCGCCCACACCGGCCCCGCCTCCCCGCTGTCGCTGGCCAACCGCGAGATCGGCGCCCTGCCCCCGCACGCCAAGGCCGAGGCCGGCAAGCGCGTCGGCATGGCCCGCGGCGCGGTGAACAAGGCGCTGGCCGCCCGCCAGACGGAGCTGGAGGCCGAGCGGGACGCCCGCGTGCTGGTCGAGGAGGACGTCGACGTCACGCTGCCGTACGACCGCGTCCCGGCCGGTGCCCGCCACCCGCTGACCACGCTCTCCGAGCGCATCGAGGACGTCTTCGTGGCCATGGGCTACGAGGTCGCCGAGGGCCCCGAGGCCGAGGCGGAGTGGTTCAACTTCGACGCGCTCAACATCGGCCCCGACCACCCCGCGCGCGGCGAGGCCGACACCTTCTTCGTGCGGGACGAGCAGGGCGGCACCGACTCCGGTGTCGTGCTGCGCACCCACACCTCGCCCGTCCAGATCCGCTCGCTGCTCGACCGTGAGCCGCCGGTCTATGTGATCTGCCCGGGCCGCGTCTACCGCACCGACGAGCTGGACGCCACCCACACCCCGGTCTTCCACCAGGTCGAACTGCTCGCCGTGGACGAGGGCCTGACCATGGCCGACCTCAAGGGCACCCTGGACCACATGGTCCAGGCGCTGTTCGGCCCGGACATGAAGACCCGGCTGCGGCCGAACTTCTTCCCGTTCACCGAGCCGTCCGCCGAGATGGACATGGTGTGCTACGTCTGCCGGGGCGCCTCCGTCGGCAACCCCGACCGGCCCTGCCGCACCTGCTCCAGCGAGGGCTGGATCGAGCTGGGCGGCTGCGGCATGGTCAACCCCAAGGTGCTGGCCGCCTGCGGCGTCGACCCGGAGAAGTACAGCGGGTTCGCCTTCGGGTTCGGCATCGAGCGGATGCTGATGTTCCGCCACAACGTCGAAGACATGCGAGACATGGTCGAGGGTGACGTCCGGTTCACCCGGCCGTTCGGGATGGAGATCTGATGCGTGTCCCGCTTTCCTGGCTGCGGGAGTACGTCGACCTGCCGGAGTCCGAGACCGGCCGTGACGTACAGGCCAAGCTCATCGACTCCGGCCTCGAGGTCGAGACCGTCGAGCAGCTCGGCGCCGGCCTCAAGGGCCCCCTCGTCGTCGGTCAGGTGCTGACCATCGAGGAGCTGGAGGGCTTCAAGAAGCCGATCCGCTTCTGCACGGTCGACGTCGGCACCGCCAACGGCACCGGTGAGCCGCAGGAGATCGTCTGCGGTGCCCGCAACTTCTCCGTCGGCGACAAGGTCGTCGTGGTCCTGCCCGGCGCGGTGCTGCCCGGCGACTTCGCCATCGCCGCCCGCAAGACGTACGGCAAGACCTCGCACGGCATGATCTGCTCCACCGACGAGCTGGGCATGGGCGACGACGGCACCCACGGCATCATCGTGCTGCCGCCGGAGACCGAGACCGGCCAGGACGCCATCGAGCTGCTTGAGCTGGTCGACGAGGTCCTGGACATCGCCGTCACCGCCAACCGCGGCGACTGCCTGTCCATCCGCGGCGTCGCCCGCGAGACCGCCATCGCCTACGGCCTGCCGCTGCGCGACCCGGCCCTGATCGACGTGCCCGCGCCCAACGCCTTCGGCTACCCGGTCAAGGTCTCCGAGCCGATGGGCTGCGACCGCTTCACCGCCCGCACCGTCACCGGTCTGAGCCCCGAGGCCCGCTCCCCGATCTGGCTGCGCCGCCGACTGCAGAAGGTCGGCATCCGCCCGGTCTCGCTGGCCGTGGACATCACCAACTACGTGATGATGGAGCTGGGCCAGCCGCTGCACGCCTACGACCGCTCCCTGGTCCAGGGCACCATCGGGGTGCGCCGGGCCGAGGAGGGCGAGAAGCTGGTCACCCTCGACGGCGTCGAGCGGAAGCTGCACGCCGAGGACCTGGTCATCACCGACGAGCGCGGCCCCATCGGCCTCGCCGGTGTCATGGGCGGCCGGGACACCGAGATCGCCGACCACGACGACGAGGCGCACTCGACCACCGACGTGGTGATCGAGGCCGCCCACTTCAACGCCGTCTCCGTCGCGCGCACCGCCCGCCGCCACAAGCTGTCCTCCGAGGCGTCCCGGCGCTTCGAGCGCGGCGTCGACCCGCAGGCCACCGCCGCCGCCGCGCAGCGGACCGTGGACCTCCTGGTGCTGCTCGCGGGCGGCACCGCCGAGGCCGGGGTCACCGAGATCATCGCCCCGTCCGCGCCGCACAGCATCACCGTCCCGGCCGACCACCCGGACAAGGTCGCGGGCGTGACGTACGGCCGTGAGACCGTCGTGCGCCGTCTCCAGGAGATCGGCTGCGACGTGTACGGGCAGGACGAGCTGATCGTCACCGTCCCGTCCTGGCGGCCCGACCTCGCCGAGGCCAACGACCTGGCGGAGGAGGTCATCCGCCTGGAGGGCTACGAGAACCTGCCCTCCACGCTGCCCCGGCCCACCTCCGGGCGCGGTCTCACCCACCGCCAGCGGCTGCACCGCAGGGTCGGCCGCGCGCTGGCCGGTGCGGGCTACGTCGAGGCGCCGACCTACCCGTTCCTCTCCGAGCAGGTCTTCGACCAGCTGGGTCTGGACGCCGAGGACCCGGCCCGCCGCGTCGTCCGGCTCGCCAACCCGCTGAACGACGAGGAGCCCGCGCTGCGCACCACGCTGCTGCCGGGTCTGCTCGGCGCGCTGCGCCGCAAC
Organism: Streptomyces sp. LaPpAH-108; assembly: GCF_000373625.1. Classification (GTDB taxonomy): domain Bacteria; phylum Actinomycetota; class Actinomycetes; order Streptomycetales; family Streptomycetaceae; genus Streptomyces. The sequence goes on along the minus strand of NZ_KB891998.1, from coordinate 228,383 downwards.
GACGGCCGGGGCTCGCACGACCTGGCGCTCTTCGAGACGGGCCTGGTCTTCCTGCCCCGCGCGGAGCGCGCCGCCGCCGTGCACCCGGCGGTCGACCGCCGTCCCACCGACGAGCAACTGGCCGAGCTGAACGCCGCGCTGCCCGAGCAGCCGCGCCATGTCGCCGCCGTCCTCGCCGGGGCGCGCGAGCAGGCCGGCTGGTGGGGCAAGGGCCGCCCGGCCGACTGGGCCGACGCGATCGAGGCCGCGCGGACCGTCGCCCGTGAGGCGGGCGCCGAACTCGTCGTCCGCAAGGGCCAGTACGGCCCCTGGCACCCCGGCCGCTGCGCCGAGCTGCTGGTCGTCGAGGACGGCACCGAGCGCGTCGTCGGGCACGCGGGCGAGCTGCACCCGCGCGTGCTCAAGGCCCTCGGCCTGCCCGAGCGCACCTCCGCGATGGAGCTGGACCTGGACGCCCTGGAGCGGGTCGGCGACGACACCCCGCAGGCGCCCGGCATCTCCACCTTCCCGGTCGCCACGCAGGACGTCGCCCTCGTGGTCGACAAGCCCGTACCGGCCGCCGAGGTCGAGGCGGCGCTGCGCGACGGCGCGGGTGAACTCCTGGAGTCCATCCGGCTGTTCGACGTCTACGAGAACGCCGAGCAGCTGGGCGACGGCCGCAAGTCGCTGGCGTACGCGCTGCGCTTCCGCGCCGCCGACCGCACGCTGACCGTGGACGAGGCGTCCGCCGCGCGCGACGCCGCGGTCGCCCTCGCGGGCGAGCGCACGGGGGCGGTCCTGCGGGGCTGACCCTTCACGGAGCACATGTGACGGCGGCGGCCGGTCGTGGGAAGTCCCGCGACCGGCCGCCGCCGTTTCCGGCCCCCTCGGGGCGGTCTCGCCGGGCGCGCGGCAACCGGTCTCAGGTCCGCGCCCCGGCCCTCGCGCGGGCCGAGAAGACCGGGCCGCCGCTGTTTGAGGGGGAGCGGGCGACCCGGCCGGCCTCGCGCGAGGCACCCAGTGAACCCGCTGCGCCCCACCCGGCGACAGTGCGCACACCGCATGGGTGGACGTACTCCGTTCACACCCCGTGTGAAGACGAACGCACTACGCTTACGGCACCAGGCCACCCGGGGGGCGATGCCATGCAGCCCAACACTCTGCTCGACGCGATCCTGGACGAGGCGGGCGTCTCGCACGCCGGACTCGCCGCGCGCGTCAACCAGGCGGGCCGCGGTCGCGGTCTCGTACTGCGGTACGAACACACCGCCGTGGCACGGTGGTTGAAGGGCCAGCGGCCACGCGGCCAGGTGCCCGACCTGATCTGCGAGGTGCTGGCCCTGCGGCTGCGGCGGCCGGTCACCCTGGACGACATCGGGCTCGGGGTGCCCGGCGAGGCGGCCGTGGCGCACGCCGGTTCGCTCTCCGGCTTCGTGGAGCGGGCCACCGCGCTGTGGCGCTCGGACGAACAGCAGCGCCCGCACGTCCTGGGGGCGCCCGCCGTGACCGGCACCCCCGCCGTGATGCCGGTGTGGGAGTGGGAGAACCCGCCCGAGGACACGGACGTCTCGCGCGGCGGACGGCACCGGGTCACCCAGACCGACCTGGACACCCTGCGCGCGGCCCGCGCCCACTACGAGCAGATGTACCGCAAGGCGGGCGGCATCGCGACCCGCACCCGCATCGTCGGCTTCCTCAACGCCGAGGCGGTCCCGCTCCTTCGCGGCAGCTACACCGACGCCACCGGCCGCCAACTCCACCGCGCCACCGGCGGGTTGGTGGCCGTCGCGGGCATCTGCGCCTACGACTCCGACGCCCACGGACTCGCCCAGCGCTACTTCCACCAGGCACTGCGCCTCGCGAAGGCCAGCGGGGACCGGGGGTTCGGGGCGTACGTCATAGCGCTGCTGGTCAACCAGTCTTTGCACATGCGGGAGTTCCGGCAGGCGGTGGCCTTCGCGGAGGCCGCGCTGCGGGCGGCGGGGCGGCACATCACCCCGGCGCTCGCCTCCGACCTGTACGCGATGCAGGCCAAGGCGTACGCCCATCTCGGGGACAGCGGGGGCGCGTTGACCTGTATCCGGCGCGCGGAGACCGCGGCCGAGCACATCCAGCGGGGTCATGAGCCGGACGAGACCGGGTACGTCCAGCCCGGTCTGGTCAACGTCCAGGTGGCCGAGGCGCTGCTCAGCCTCGGGGAACTCGCCGCCGCGCGCGAGCATGCCGCCGCCGCCGTCGACAACCCGGCGCACGACCGGGGCCGTGTGCATCGGCTCGCCATGCTCAGCACGATCGAGCTGCGCCAGGGCGATGCCGATCACGCGGTGGCCACCGCGGTGGAGATGGCGGAGCAGGCGCGTGGCATGGAGTCGCGCCGGTTGCGGGAGAGACTGAGAGCGGTGCGCGAACATCTGGTGCGGTTCGGCTCGGCGGGGGCCGCGGAGGCGGCGGAACTGATCGACGGGGCGCTGCGCGTGCCCCTGTAGAAGCAGGCGGGGCGTGCGGATGCAGTGGCCGGGCGCACGGTAGGCCCGTCCTTCTCCCTGCTGCGATATTGCCACTTACTCAGCGGAAGGTGGCAGAACCGTGCAGTGGACGAAACAGAACGAGCAGACTGTGTACGCAAACCGCTGGTTCAGCGTCAACCTGGCGGATGTGGAGCTGCCGGACGGCCGGCACCTCGACCACTTCATGATCCGGCTGCGGCCGGTCGCCGTCGCCACGGTGGTCAACGAGGCGAACGAGGTCCTGCTCCTGTGGCGGCACCGCTTCATCACCGACAGCTGGGGCTGGGAACTGCCCGCCGGTGTCGTGGAGGACGGCGAGGACATCGCGGTCGCCGCCGCCCGCGAACTGGAGGAGGAGACCGGCTGGCGCCCCGGCCCGCTGCACCACCTCATGAGCGTCGAGCCGTCCAACGGCCTCACCGACGCCCGGCACCACATCTACTGGTCCGACCAGGGCGAATATCTCGGCCCACCCGTGGACGACTTCGAGTCCGACCGGCGCGAGTGGGTACCCCTGAAGATCGTCCCGGACCTGATCACCCGGGGCGAGGTCCCGGCGGCGAACATGGCGGCGGCGTTACTGCTGCTGCACCATCTGCGGCTGATGGAGGGGTGAGGGTTTCCGGCGGCGGCCTCCTCGCGACGGGGGCCGTCCACCGTCCGTCGTCGGCCCTTCGTCGTCAGCCCGCTTCCCGGTCGGCCGTGGCGGCGGTACGCCCCGCCGCCCAGGCGGAGATCCACCAGCAGGCCACCGCCAGGGGGAGCGCGAGCAGCAGGGGCAGCACCGGGAAGCGCGCGTCGGAGGCGTAGGCCGCGCGGACGGCGGCGTTCGCCGGGGAACCGGAGAGCACCAGCAGCAGCACCGAGCCGACGATCAGCGCCCCCGCCGCGCCCGCCGTCGTCCGCACCAGCGCCGGGGTGCAGACCGCCCCGAGCGCGCTGCCCGCCAGCAGACAGACCAGCCCGACGGCCAGCCCGTCACCGAGCACCGTCACCCCCGCCGTGCCCCGGGGCACCGGACAGGTCAGCAGCGCGGCCCCCGCCCCGAGCAGCACCAGCAGCAGGCCGACCGTGAACGTGACGGCCAGCGCGGCGTACTGCGGACGGCGGGGGCCGGTGGCCGCCGCGAGGCAGGCCCGCGCGGCGGGCGGCTCCGCCGCCGGGAGGGCCCGGGTGAGCCAGGCGAGGGCGGGCACCAGCGCCGCGGCGTTCCAGCCGAGCTGGCTGCCGAGCGTGGACCGGCTGTCCAGGGAGATCGCCAGGAGCCCGAGGTGGAGCAGGACGGGCGGGAGCCAGCGCTGGGAGCGGACGAGCAGGGCGGTCTGGTAGCGGAGGAGCGCCTTCACCGGCGGCCTCCGCTCACCCGGCGGACATGGACGCCGCCGCCGTCGCCCTCGCCGCCCGGCTCGGCGGTGAGCAGCGCGCGCAGCAGGGCGTCGGAGTGGTCCTCGTCGGTGTGCAGCCGTACGGTGCCGTCGGCCAGGGTGGTCACCGCGTGCACGCCCGGCAGCGCGGACGGGTCGTCCGGGCCGCCTGTGAACTCGATCAACACCAGGGGAGTGGTGGTCTGCCGGTTCACGGTCACCGTGCCGTCGCCGACGGTCCACAGCAGATCGGTGCGGTCCGTGAGCAGGGCAGGGGCGTGGTCGACGTAGACGACGGTCGCGCCCTCGGTCACCCGCTGCTCGACGGCCTCGTCCAGCTCGCCGCGCGACCGGGCGTCCAGGCCCGTCCACGCCTCGTCCAGCACCAGCAGCGCGGGCTCACCGAGCAGGGCCTGCGCCACCGCCACCTTCTGACAGGTCCCCTTGGAGAGCTGCGCGAGCGGCCGGTCCGCGTGCTGTCCGGCGCCGAAGCGCTCCAGCAGGTGTGTGCCGCGCCGCTCGGCCTCCGCCGCGGACAGACCGTGGGCCCGCCCCATGAGCCGCAGATACTGGAGGGAGGTGAAGGGCAGCGTGGCCGGGAACCGCTCCGGCACATAGGCCGCACGGCCGGTCCGCCCGGCCACGCGTCCCCGGGCGGGCCGTACGGCTCCCGCGACGACGCGCAGCAGGGTGGACTTCCCGCAGCCGTTGGCCCCCTGAACCCGGATCAATTTTCCTGCGGGCACATCCAGTTGGAGGTCACGCAGGACCCAGGGTCCACGCCACCCGTACCGCAGCCCGACTCCCTCAAGCCTCATCGGGTCAGCATAGAAAGGGCAGCGCGCCCGGACTCGGCCGGGCGCGCGCTGCCTTCGGGTCAGTTGCGGTAGCGGTAGAGAATCCGGCCGCGCGTCAGGTCGTACGGGCTGAGTTCCACGAGGACGCGGTCGTACGGGAGGATGCGGATGTAGTTCTTCCGGATCTTCCCGCTGATGTGCGCGAGCACGTGGTGGCCGTTCTGCAGCTCCACCTTGAAGGTGGCGTTGCGCAGGCATTCGAGGACGGTGCCTTCGAGTTCCAGGCCCTTCGATGTTCTTGCCAAGGTCGCTCGTTTCTCGATCGTCGGGGTTGTTGTTCTGCCGGGTGCGGAGGTCAGGGGCGTACCAGCTCCAGGTAGCCGCCCGACCGCCGGGCGCCGAAGCCCTCGGCCAGGGTGATCGCCGCCGTGTTGGCCTCGTCCACCTCGGCCCAGGCGGAGTCGATCCCGCCTCGGTGCAGCGCGCCCAGCGCGTGGGCGAGCAGGGCGCGGCCGATGCCGTGCCGACGCTGACCGGCCCGTACGGCGAGCAGGCCGATCCTGGCCCTGCTGCGCACCGGTACGACCCGGATCAGACCGGCGTACGCGCCGTCGCGCACCGCCACCGCGTACTTCGACGGGTCCACCAGGGTGTCCCCGGCCGGGCGCGGCAGCACCTCGGCGGGCATGGTGCGCCAGCCGACGGTGGCTTCGACCTCCTCGCGGATCGCGCGGTCCAGCGCGCGCAGCGGGGCTTCGTCCGCCTCGCCCGCGGGGAGGATGGTCACACCCTCCGGGAGCCGGGGCGCGTGGACCGGCGCGGTGGGCAGCACATACTCCCGCTCACGGCGTCCGAGGGTGAAGCCCAGCCGCTCCCACTTCGCCTTCAACTCCTGGTCGTCCGAGCCGACCAGGGTGTGCAGCGGAGCGGTGAGATCGGCCAGCATCGCGGTGGCGAGGCGGTCGAAGACCGCGTCCTGCCATACGTCGACGCTGACGAAGAGCCGCCCGTCGGGCCGGTGCGAGAGATCGCCCTGGCCGATGATCCGGCCCTCGTCGACGGCCTCCCACCGGGCCTCCGCGACCCGCGTGATGTGCACAGTGTCCATAGGTGTTCGCCTTTCAGGAATGCCTTGTCGAACAGACGCTCCCGACGACACCTGGATCAGTCGCACACCGTGACACACAGAGGGAGCACCCACCTCACTACAGCGTTCATGGGTGTCACCTCCTCAGTCCAAGCCACGGTCTCCCGCAAACTACCAGCTCGACCAGGGCTCCGGCCAGCCCTTTTCCCGGCGGCGCTCCTCCACGGGGTGTTGGTACGGTGCGGAGGATGCAGACGCCGGAGCTTCGACGCGCGGTGGCCGCCGCCCTGTCGGCCGCCTCGTCGCTCGGTCTGACCGCCCACGACGCGATCGTGCTGCACGACTCGAACAAGCTCACTCTGCGCCTGCTGCCCTGCGACATCGTGGCCCGGGTGGCCCCCGAGACGCGGCAAGTGGCCCGATTCGAGGTCGAGTTGGCCCGGGGCCTCGCCCGATCGGGGTGCCCGGTGGCCGCTCTCGCGCCCGGACCGGAGCCCGCCGTCCATGAGCGCGGCGGCTTCGTGGTCACGCTGTGGACGTACTACCCGCCCATGGCACCGCGCGAGATCCCACCCGCCGACTACGCCCACGTCCTCCAGCGCCTGCACGTCGGCCTGCGCGCTCTCGACGCACCGGCGCCCCGCTTCACCGACCGCGTCGAACAGGCCCGACGACTCGTCGCGGATCACGCCCGCACCCCCGAACTCGCCGACGCGGACCGGGAGTTGCTGGGCAACACGCTACGGCGGCTGGGACGAGCGGTCGCCGAGCACGGGGGAACCGAGCAGCTGCTGCACGGAGAGCCGCACCCCGGCAACGTGCTCGCCACACCGGACGGCCCGCTGTTCATCGACTTCGAGACATGCTGCCGCGGCCCCGTCGAGTTCGATCTCGCCCACGCGCCCGAGGAGGTCGGGGCGCACTACCCGGGTGTCGATCACGTCCTGCTGCGCCGGTGCCGGACCCTCGTCCTGGCGATGGGACCGGGACGACCAGTTCCCGGACGGCCGACGGCTGGGCACCGAGTGGCTGGGCCGGATCCGCACGGCACTTGACCGCGACGGCTGGGACACGCCCGGCTGAGCCCGGACATCCGCCGCCGAACGCCATCGAGGGCCGCCCCTGGAAACCCAGTGCGCGGCCCTCGAAAGTGGTGCTGGAGGAAAACCCAGAATCAGGCGTACGTGTAGAAGCCCGACCCCGTCTTGCGGCCCAGGCGGCCCGCCTCCACCATGCGCTGGAGCAGCGTACAGGGGCTCCTTGTACTCGGCGTATATCGAGTAGGCGTGGGCGTCGTGATGTCCCCGTGGGCGCTTCCGAGCGGGGTGGGGGACGTCCGGCGGGTGAGCGGCCCATCCGCGGCAGCTGTAGGGCATGACGAAAGCTCCGGGCGGGAAGCTCCGGGGCCTTGATCATGCCTGTATGTGAGTCTGTTTCGGACATGGATGCGGCGAAAGATCGTGGCGCATTGATTGCCGCACGTCAAGCGGTGTTTTACGCGTGGGCGCGCTGATCGGGCCTGTTGGGCTTGGGGCGAGCTTGGCGGACAGGACGTCGTCCACGCGGTAGATAGGCCGGCGCGGGGAACCGCCGTAGCGCGGAAGGATGCCTCGGTACCAGTCGCGGATGGTGTCGGGGACGGCACTGGCTGCCTTGGCGCCTTGGTTGTCGTCAGCAGACCTGGGGGAAGGCATGCGTACTCCATGTGGCTATGGGGCAGGAGGGTGGCAGCGGCATGTGGGTGCTGTGCCGCAGTTCATTGCACTGGCGTGATACGGGGTGGCCTGTCGCCTTCGCTGGTCTGTGGGGCGAAGGCGACAGGCTTGCTACGCCCTGCCCTGCAAGCGGAGTTCCTTAATTCGGGCGTTCATCTCCTGGCGGACGGAGCTGCGGTACTGGTCGTCTTTGAGGAGGTCCTGGCGCATGCCGCTGCCGTTGTCTTCGCGTATCCAGGTGTTGAACTCCTCGATCGCGTCCGAGAGTTTTACGCCCTCGATCTCCCGCTCGAAGCACCAGTCTTCGAGCATGTCGGCTTCTTCGAAGACGCCGGCGTTGGCCTCGTTGAACTTGTGGGTCGCGACCGTCACGCGGCTGAAGTGCTTGACGCGGCGCTGCAGCATCAAGTTGATGCCGCGAGTGGTGAGACAGGCGATGCGAGTGGCCGCCTCGAGCTGCTCCGGGGATACGTGGTAGCAGGAGTCGAAGAAGGCCGCGCACGGCTTCTTCTCACCGTCTGCTCCCGGGAACGGCGCCGGGAGGAACATCCGGTTGAGGAAGCCCTCGTCCCAGGGCCCCTGCTGGCTGCGGCGGACCTCGGCAGTGAGGAGCCTGGGTACGAGCTTGGTGCCCTTACGCAGCGAGCAGGGGTGGTCGAGGATCATGACGGTGCGCTTGGTCGTGCTGCCGTCGGTGTCGAGGACGTCGACGTTCTCGAAGACGTCGCCAGTGAGGATCGGGCGGTCGGGGTTCACTTCGCTGCCGAGCGCTCTGTACAGCTCCTTCGGAGCGTTCGGGCCTTCCATCCTGTCCGACACGTATCACGCGTCCTTGGGGCGAATGGACATCTCGCCGTCGGAGTCGCGGTAGACCTCGAAGACGGAGCTGTAGCGGTCGCGCCAGTCGGGGTCATAGTCGGTGAGGATCTTCTCGCTGTCGCTCTCGTGGCCGTTCGCGTACTCCAGGACCAGGTCGAGTCGGCCCTCAGAGAACAGGTCGATGGGTGTGACGGGCGCGAGCGAGGAGATGGGCATCTCGAACCAGGAGGCGATGTCCTCGACCGGGTAGCACTCGGTGATCATGTCGCAGAGGGCCAGAATGCTGGCGAGGTGCCGGCGGTTCTCACCGGTGATGCCGCCAGATCGGCGCCACTTCTGCACGGCGGGAACACTGACGTCCATCATGCTGGCGATGTGGCGCCAGGCGAAGCCGAGTTCGGCGATCTCTTCGAGGAGGGCCTTGGGGGCCTGGCGGCCGCGCTGGTTGGTGCGGTTCTGCCATTCCTTGAAGGAGAGGTGCTTGTGGTACTCGGCGCTCTTCTCGGCGATCCCTCTTGTGAGGGTCCGGAAGGAGCCAGCTTCCTCGGTGAGCTGCCGGGCCGTGGTTTCGGTGGGCGACTTGGGTTCGGTGAGGATCATGGTTGGTCGGGTGGCCTGGGTGGAGTTCCGGGTCTCAGTGCTCATGGTGCTCACGCAGGACCTCCTCGCGGTATTCGTTGGTGATGAGCTGCTCGAAGAGGCCGTAGGCGCTCAGGGCGGCCGCGTCATAGTGCGGCTCGATATTGGACCAGTCCAGCGTTGGGTTTTCGTCCGCTGGCTCCCAGAAACTGTCGAGGTCGAGAAGGTAGAAGGGGCCGGGAGGCACTGTGACGCGCCTGAGGTCTCCGTCCGGTGCGACGGCGTAGCCGTCGAGGTTGCCGTGGCGGAGGACGACGCCGTTCTGCTGGTCACCGAATACGACCAGCCCTTGCCACGCCTGGGTGAGGCTGTCGTCGTTGATGTGCAGGCCGGAGACGCTGGTCAGGGCAGGGGAGATCCACCTGGTCCAGTCTCCGGAATTCTCGATATCTGCACGGACCTCGTTGATATAGCGCAGCCCGAGCCGCGTGATCCCGTCTGCCTTCGCGACGCTCTGGCGCGCATCCACGGCCTGGCGTAGGAGCTCACGGAGGGCGCTCCTACGCTTGTACGCAGTGGTCTCCACCACGATGGCGTCCTGGCGGTACGTGACTGCAGCCGTGTTGTCCCGGGTCATGAAACGCGGATTGAACAACTGCTGCGCTGCGGGGACGCCAGAGTCCACTGTGACGTTCAGGCCGGCGGCAGCAGGACGCGCCAGGGGGAAAACCTCGCTGAGCTGCTTCTTGAGGGTCAACAGCTCTGCTTCGGTGAGAGGCGGTGCAGTGGTGTGGCGTAGCTCAACCACGGTCAGCGCGAGTGGCGCGTTCGAGTAGATTTTTTGTGACCCCATGAAGGCCAACCTATCGATCGGAAACCCAAACAACAACTCGAATGGCAACCTGGGTGGGGTGCAACGGGGCGCGTTGTGTCGATCTGTTGCGTCGTGAGGCGCGATGCATCTCCCGTGCACGCAATGCGGTGCTGAGAGGATCTGGGCACACAGCGGGGTGCCACCCCGGACTCACGGGGGTGGCGCGCAGACCTGAATGCGGCTACGTCACAGTTCGTCCTTGTGCTCCGGGCAGAACGTGTTCACTGCTGCGCCGACGATGTAGGCGGAGTTCTCGTCGCCGAGTTGTAGCCCCTCCTCGGCCTTCAATGTCACGGCGATGGGGCTGTTGCCGGCGTCGATGGCGTCGCACGCTTTGTGCCCGAAGTCGATCAGCTGAGCGTCGGGGAGCTTGTTGAGCTCGGGGACTTTGGCGCGGGTGGTGACGAGGAAGGCGGTCTCGTCAGTGGTGTGTCGGTGGTTGGACTTGGTGGGGGCGGTCGTCGTCGGCTTCGCGTCCGTTGAGGTGCTGTCGGTCTGGGCGCAGCCGTTAAGGACGAGGATGCCGAGGATGCCGAGTGCTGCGGTGATGGCGCGGGTGTTCATGGACTATCCCCCTGGTGCTGGTGGCTGAGGGGGGCATCATTGCGGGCAGACGGACCGGTGTGAGGTGTTTCGGGGATATTTGCGGCGTGAGGGTGTGGCGCGACAGCGTGCTGTAGGCATGGCACAACCCCGCCGGGATGTCCGACGGGGCCGTCGTCAGCGTGGCGCTCGTGGACTGATCACTCCACGGTAGTCCAATAGGTGACGGCGACCTGCTGCTTCTCCACCTCGGTCGCTTCCACGATGTTGCCGTGCCAGCCGTGGTTCTCGGGCATCTCGCTGTCGACCTCGTAGTCTCCCGTGTCGATCGGGGCTGGTACTCGACGGCGTAGGTGCGGCCGTCATCGGGGGCGCGGAAGATGCAGCGGCGCTGCGTCGTGTCCCTGAGCACGGAGACTTGCTCGTCGGCGAGGATGTTCGTAGTACTCGATCTGGTCCGGTCGTCCGGCGGGACGCACAGGGCGCCAGCTCGGCGACGGTGAAGCTGCGGACGTTCACGATCGCTTCGTTTCCTTCGGGGCGCCCGCGAGGAGCTTGTCCTTGGAGGGAACCAGCCGCCCCGGCTCGCTGGTAGGTGGTCTCGCGGCCCTTCAAGCGCCACCGAAACCCCTGAGAACTCCCTGATCTTCTAGACGATCACTGAGGGCCGCCACCTGCTGTACAGGTGGCGGCCCTCAGTTTCATTGTGGAAGTCAGCGAAACCAGAGGACGAAAACCCAGAATCAGGCGTACGTGTAGAAGCCCGACCCCGTCTTGCGGCCCAGGCGGCCCGCCTCCACCATGCGCTGGAGCAGCGGGGGAGCGGCGTACAGGGGCTCCTTGTACTCCGTGTACATCGAGTTGGCGATCGAGACGATCGTGTCCAGGCCGATGAGGTCGGAGAGCTTGAGGGGGCCCATCGGGTGGGCGCAGCCCATCTCCATGCCGTTGTCGATGTCCTCGCGGCTGGCGATGCCGGACTCGAACATGCGGATCGCGGAGAGGAGGTACGGCACCAGGAGGGCGTTGACCACGAAGCCGGAGCGGTCCTGGGCGCGGATCGCGTGCTTGCCGAGGACCTTCTCGGCGAAGATCTGGGCGCGGCTCAGGGTGCCCTCGGAGGTGGTGAGCGCCGGGATCAGCTCGACCAGGCTCTGCACGGGGGCCGGGTTGAAGAAGTGGATGCCGATCACGTGGTCCGGGCGGGACGTGGCGACCGCCAGCTTCACCAGCGGGATGGAGGAGGTGTTGGAGGCGAGGATCGCGTCCGGGCGGGTCACCACCTGGTCGAGCACGCGGAAGATCTCCGTCTTCACCTGCTCGTTCTCCACGACGGCCTCGATCACCAGATCGCGGTCCGCGAACTCGCCGAGGTCGGTCGTGAAGCTCAGCCGCGCCTGCGTCGCGTCCCGCTCCTCCTCGCTGATCTTGCCGCGCTCGGCGGCCTTCGTCAGGGAGTTGTACAGCCGGGTCCGGCCGATCTCCAAGGCGTCGCCCGTGGTCTCCGCGACCTTCACGTCCAGGCCCGCCCGGGCGCACACCTCCGCGATGCCCGCGCCCATCTGGCCGCAGCCCACGACTCCGACGCGCGAGATGTCTCCGGCTCGGAAGTCCGTCACATCGTCCCCTTCGCTGGTTCTTGACTCTCGCAGGGCCCCCGGAATCGGTGCCTGCTCCGAGCGTGCACGTTACCGCCAAGTATCGATGATCGATCGACGGGGTAGGGGCAAGCCGTACCGTCGGGACGATCCGTCATGGGGCGGTTTCGGAGCGTGTGGGGGTGGACATGGCTATGCGCACGGGGTGCGAGCCGGGGTCCGGGCCGGAGTCCGGGCCCGGGTCCGGTGGCCGCTCGCGGAGGGCGACCGTGTCGCGCAGAGCGTTCACGCTGGGGGCCGTCACCGCCCTCGCGGCGGCCCGGGGCGCCCAGTCGGCCCAGGCCCAAGTGCCGCACACCCGCCCCGAGATGCGCGGCGTCTGGCTCGCCACCGTCGCCAACCGCGACTGGCCCTCCCGCCCCGGCCTGCCGCCCGACGAGCAGCGCGCGGAGCTGACCGCCCACCTCGACCGGGCCGTCCGCGACCGCCTCAACACCGTGATCTTCCAGGTGCGCCCCACCGCCGACGCCCTGTGGCCCTCGCCGTACGAGCCCTGGTCCGCGTACCTGACCGGCACCCAGGGCGCCGACCCCGGCTGGAACCCGCTGGCCACCGCCGTACAGGAGGCCCACGCGCGCGGCCTGGAACTGCACGCCTGGTTCAACCCGTACCGCGTCGCCAACCACACCGACCCCACCCGCCTGGTCCCCTGGCACCCGGCCCGCACCCACCCCGACTGGACCGTCGCCTACGGCGGCAAGCTCTACTACAACCCGGGCCTGCCGGAGGTCCGCCGCTTCGTCCAGAAGGCCATGCTCGACGCCGTAGCCCGCTACCCCGTCGACGCCGTGCACTTCGACGACTACTTCTATCCGTACCCGGTGGCCGGGGAGACCTTCGACGACGACGCGGCGTACGCGGCCCACGGCGCGGGCTTCCCCACCCGCGCCGACTGGCGCCGCGCCAACATCGACCAGCTGATCCGCGAGACGGCGGCGGGCATCCGGCGCGTACGCCCCGGCACCCGGTTCGGCATCAGCCCCTTCGGGGTGTGGCGCAACGCCGCGACCGACCCGCGCGGCTCGGACACCACGGCGGGCGTGCAGACGTACGACGACCTGTGCGCGGACACCAGAAAGTGGGTGCGCGAGGGCTGGATCGACTACCTCGTGCCGCAGGTGTACTGGAACATCGGCTTCGAGGCCGCCGACTACGCGAAGCTCGTCGACTGGTGGGCGCGGCAGGCCGACGGCAGCCGCACCCGGCTGTACATCGGTGAGGCCCTGTACAAGGCGGGTGCCGCAGGACAGCCCGCGGCCTGGCAGGACCCGGCGGAGCTGTCCCGGCATCTCACGCTGGCGGCGCGGTGTCCGCAGGTGCGTGGTCATGTCTTCTTCGCCGCCCAGGACGTGGCCCGCGACCCCCTGGGGGCGATGGCACGGGTCGTCGCCGACCACTACCGGTGGCCGGCGAGACCCCCGCGCTGACCCCGTTGCCGTTCGCCTGTCTCGGCGCGGCTGGTCCTCGGCTGCTCGACTCGGCTACGTCGACTCGTCCTCGTGGTGCTGGACCTGGCAGTCCGGCCCGGGAGACATGATGGCCTCGTGTCCGTCCTCGAAGCGGACGCGGTAGGGCGGTTCGCCCTCCTCGCCGATCACTTCCACCACTTCCGAGACCTGGTCGTGCTGTCCGACCACTCTCCCGTGCTGGACAAGGTGGTCCCCCTTGTGCGCACGCATCTCAGGACCCTCCTCACGGTCATGACCGTTGGGTGACGGCGATGCATACGAGCACGGCGAGCGCGGTCAGCGGAGCCGCCGCGGTGACGTGCTCGCCCAGTAGCAGTGCCGACCACACCAGTGTGAGCAGCGGCTGAGCCAACTGCAACTGGCTGGCCCGGGGGATGCCCACCGCCGCCATGCCCCGGTACCAGAGCACCAGGCCGAGGAACTGCGAGCCCAGCGCGACCCAGAGCAGCCCGGCCACCCCGTGCGCGGTGAGCCGTACCGGCTCGTGCCCGAGCGCGAGTGCCGCGCCGAGCGCGCTCAGCGGCAGACAGAGCACCAGCGCCCAGGCGATGACCTGCCAGCCGGGCATGACCCGGGCCAGCCTGCCGCCCTCGGTGTATCCGGCCGCGCAGATCAGCAGGGCCGCGAAGAGGTAGGCGTCCGCCCTGGTCAGGGCGCCGCCGCTCTGGGTGATCGTGAACGCGACCACCGCCGCGGCGCCCGCCAGCGCCGCCGTCCAGAACCGGCGCGAGGGCCGCGCCCCGACGCGCAGCGCGGACATCGCGGCGGTCGTCAGCGGCAGCAGGCCCACGACGACGGCCGCGTGCGCGGTGGTGGAGGTCCGCAGCGCGAGCGTGCTCAGCAGCGGGAAGCCGAGCACCGTACCGGCCCCGACCGCCGCGAGCCCCGGCAGATGGCGCCGGGCGGGCAACGGCACCCGCAGGGCCAGCAGACAGCCGCCCGCGACCAGTGCCGCGAGGACGCCCCGGATCGCCGTGAGCGACCAGGGGCCGAAGCTCTCCAGGCCCCAGGCGGTGGCGGGGAAGGTGAGGGAGAAGGCGACGACACCGAGGGCCGCCAGACCGCTGCCCAGGAGCCGGGGCTCGCGCGGCGGGGCGGGGACCGTTATCGGGGTCGTGGTGGTAGCGCTACTCTGTGCTCTCATGAACGAGCGTAGCAGTGTGCGCGAACTGGCGGAACGGCTGCGGCGGGAGCTGAACCGCTACTCACCGGGCGAGAAGCTGCCGTCGAGCCGGGCCCTCGTCGAACGCTTTCGGGTGAGCCCGGTGACCGTCTCGCGGGCGCTCGCCCAGCTCGCCGCCGAGGGGCTGGTCGTCACCCGGCCCGGCGCCGGTGCCTTCCGGGCCCGCCCGCGCACCACGGCCCCGCCCGCCGGGGACACCTCGTGGCAGGAGGTCGCGCTCAGCGCCGATGGCACCGGCGATGTCGTCCCCCGCACCGTGGACGCCTCCGGCGTCATGATCTCGCTGCCCGCGCCGCCGCCCGGCGTCCTGGAGCTGAGCGGCGGCTACCCGCACCCCGGCCTCCAGCCCGAGCAGGCCATGGCCGCGGCCCTCGCCCGCGCCGGACGGCGCCCCGGCGCCTGGGGCCGCCCGCCGCTGGAGGGGCTGCCCGAGCTGCGCGAGTGGTTCGCGCGCGGCATCGGCGGCTCCGTCACCGCCGCGGAGGTGCTGATCGCGGCGGGCGGCCAGTCCGCCCTTGCCACCGCGCTGCGCGCGCTCGCCCCGGCCGGTACCCCCGTCCTCGTCGAGTCGCCCACCTACCCCGGGATGCTGGACCTCGCCCGCGCCGCCGGGCTCAGGCCCGTACCGGTGCCGGTCGACCGCGACGGCGTACGCCCCGACCTGCTCGCCGACGCCTTCCGCGCCACCGGCGCCCGCGTCTTCGTCTGCCAGCCGCTCTTCCAGAACCCCACCGGCGCCGTCCTCGCCCCCGACCGCCGCGCCGAGGTGCTGCGCATCGCCCGCGCCTCGGGCGCCTTCGTCATCGAGGACGACTACGTACGCCGCCTCGCGCACGCCGACGCGCCCCCGCTGCCCCGCCCGCTCGCGGCCGACGACCCGGACGGCGTCGTCGTCCACGTCGGCTCGCTCACCAAGGCGACCTCGCCCAGCTTCCGGGTGGCCGCCCTCGCCGCACGCGGCCCGGTCCTCGAACGGCTGCGCGCCATCCAGGTCGTGGACAGCTTCTTCGTGCCCCGGCCGCTCCAGGAGGCGGCCCTCGAACTCGTCGGCTCCCCGGCCTGGTCGCGCCATCTGCGGTCGCTGTCGGCCGAGTTGGCGGTCCGCCGGGAGACGATGACCGGCGCGCTCGCCCTCCAGCTTCCCGAACTCACCGTGCCGCACATCCCGTTCGGCGGCTTCCATCTCTGGCTGCGGCTGCCCGAGGGCGTCACGGAAGCGGCCCTGATCGGCGCCGCCCTGCGTGCGGGCGTCTCCGTCACCCCCGGCCGCGCCTACTTCAGCGCCGAGCCCCCGGCACCCCACATCCGGCTGAGCTTCGCGGCGGTCGCCGGGACGGGGGAGATCACGGAGGGGGTACGGCGGTTGCGGGCCGCGTACGACGAAGTGCGGTGAAGCCCGACAAGTCCCTTGATTTTTTTGGGAGTTGACGTCCGGCGCGGCGGTGTTTTCCGGTCACTCCGGATGAGCCGGGGCTGATCGCCCTTGACCGGTACCCGTCCTGGGCCCACCATCGGCCCATGCCACTTCGGGTGACGTTCGTCGCGGCTGCCCACGGTTCCCCGTCGTACGCCGAGCGCTTCGGGGACGACCGGCCGCTGGACCAGGCGGGCTGGGACGAGGTGCAGCGGATGGTCGGGTACCTGCTCCCGCTGGCCGCGGCCGAGCTGCGCTACTGCTCCCCGACCCCGCGCGCCCGCGCCACCGGCGACGCCCTCGGGTACGCCCCGCTGGTCCAACTCGCCCTGCGCGACTGCGACATGGGCCGCTGGCGCGGACTGACCCTGGGCGAGGCGATGGCACGCGAACCGCAGGCGGTGGACGCCTGGCTGACCGACCCGCGCTCCGCACCGCACGGCGGCGAGTCCCTGCTGGCCTTCATCTCCCGGGTCGGCGGCTGGCTCGACACCCGGCCGGTGGACGAGTACGGCCGGATCGTCGCCGTGGCCGAGCCCGCCGTGATCCGCGCGGCCCTGGTGTACGCGCTGAAGGCGCCGCCCGCGACCTACTGGAACATCGACGTACGCCCGCTGTCGGCCACCACCGTCGTCGGCGGCTCGGGCCGCTGGAACCTCCAGCTGGACGGGGTGTCCGCGCAGCCCTCGCACACGTGAGTACCGGGGCGGTCAGCCTTCGCGCACGTAATCCGTGGTCAGCACCAGGTCCTTCGCCGGACCGCCCACCCGCCACACCGAGCGCCAGTGGTCGGCGTCGGTGACGGTGAACTCGCCCCGGTAGAAGTCGGCGGAGCAGGGGTGCCCGGCGACGTCATGCCCCGTCCGCAGATCCAGCGCGTGGAAGGGGCGCCCGTCCGCGAACCGTACGTCCGCCGTGCCGGGCTCCTGCCCGGGCAGGAAACGCAGCGTGCGGGTCGCGGGCCGGGCCACGCCCTGCCAGGTGAATTCCCCGGACTCCTCGTGCAGCAGCCCGGGTGCGCCGTCCGGCAGCGGCGCGAAGACGGTGGTGCCCTCGAAACGGCCGGTCTCCCCGCTCGCGAGGTCCCGCACCTCACGGGTGACGCGCCAGCGCCCGGCGAGATGGGCCAGGGTGTCGGGGACGGAGTGGGGGCCCTTCGCGACGGGATGGTGGCCCTTCGCGACGGGGTCCTGGTTCTTCACGTGGCCCTCTTTCCCGGCCCGTCGGGCGAGCCGACCGGCTTCTTCCGCCGGGCCTGCGCCGTGACCTCGTGATACGCGACGTGACTGGTGGCCCGGAACGCCTCCTCGTACGCGGCGAGCACGGCTCCGGCACCTCCGCCGCCCCGTCGCCGTACGAACCGGGCGAGCAGGGTCAGCGCGCCCAGCACGACGACCAGCCCACCGCACAGGACCAGGTACGGCACCCACACATCCATGCCCCGAGCTTACGGGCGCCCGTCCCCGGCGCTCCGGCCCGCCTCCTCCACCGGCAGCCACAGCTCGCAGTCGGCCTCGCTGCCGTCCGGGCCGGGACGGACCCGCAGGATCTCCGGGCCGGGACGGCCGGCGTACGGGTTGGACGGGAACCACTGCGTGAACACGTCCCGCCACAGCAGCTGGACCGCGTCCGGCAGGGGCCCCGAGACGCCGAACACGGCCCAGGTACCGGCCGGGACGGCCAGGGTCGCGAGGTGACCGGGCGCGGGCGCCGAGGTGATCACCCCGTGGTAGTAGTCAAGCTCCGTGCCCTCGGCCCGGCTCGGGTCCAGGTCGTCGCAGACCGCGACGATCCCCTCCGGCTCCTGGTCCGACAGCTTCGCCAGCCGCGCCAGCTCCTCCTTGTCGATCCCCCGGACGAAGTCCATGATCGCCCGGTTCGGCCCCTGGTGCACCAACGGCACCCTGGCCTTGAACCCGACGACGCCGAACTCCGGCTTCTCCTCGATCCGGTGTCGCATGTCACCACTCCCTTCGATCACGAGACGGAAGGACATCCGGGGCTGCGAACTGAGCGTCGCGCCGGTCCGCCGGGCCTCACCCGGCCCGACCCCGTGCATCGCCCGGAACGCCCGCGCGAACGCCTCGCCCGAGCCGTAGCCGTACCGCAGGGCGATGTCGAGCAGCGTCTCCCGCCCCGCGACCACCTCCGCCGCGGCGAGCGTGAGCCGTCTGCGCCGTACGTACTCGGACAACGGCATCCCCGCGAGCGCGGAGAAC
This sequence comes from Streptomyces sp. LaPpAH-108, assembly GCF_000373625.1. Classification (GTDB taxonomy): domain Bacteria; phylum Actinomycetota; class Actinomycetes; order Streptomycetales; family Streptomycetaceae; genus Streptomyces. Next base: position 210,176 of record NZ_KB891998.1, on the reverse strand, counting down.
ATCCGCCGCAGGTGATACACGGAGGTGGCCGCGACCCGCGCCAACTCCTCCACGTCCACGCTCCCGTCGAGCCCCTGCTCGATCCGGTCCATCACATGATTGAGCCGCTCCAGCACGCGCCGGTCCCTTCCTTCTGACATCACCGACGGTAGGCGGGGCGGGGGAGGCCGGGCCCGACTATCGGTGCCCGATGATGTCGGGTGGGACGCCGACCGGGCCGGCCGTTGCCGACGACTCCGCGTGGGGGTCATACCCGTCGGTACCGACTCATTGCATAAACGTGCAGCGCTACGTATAGTCATGCCAATGAAGGAGGCTGACATGACCGTGCGCGTAGCTGTCGCCGGGGCCAGTGGGTATGCCGGGGGAGAGGTGCTGCGGCTGCTGCTCGGGCATCCGGGGGTCGAGATCGGGGCTGTGACGGCGCACGGGAATGCCGGGCAGCGGCTGGGAGCGCTGCAGCCGCAGCTCGTGCCGCTCGCCGGGCGGGTGCTGGAGGAGACCAGTGCCGACACGCTCGCCGGGCACGATGTCGTGTTCCTCGCGCTGCCGCACGGGCAGTCCGCCGCCGTCGCCGAGCAGCTCGGGCCGGATGTGCTCGTGATCGACATGGGCGCCGACTTCCGGCTGAAGGACGCCGGGGACTGGGAGCGGTTCTACGGGAGCCCGCACGCCGGTACCTGGCCGTACGGCCTGCCCGAACTGCCGGGTGCCCGCGCCGCGTTGGAGGGGTCCAAGCGCGTCGCGGTGCCCGGCTGCTACCCGACGGCCGTCTCACTCGCGCTGTTCCCGGCGTACGCCGCCGGACTCGTCGAGCCCGAGGCCGTGATCGTCGCCGCCTCCGGCACCTCGGGCGCGGGCAAGGCGCCCAAGGCGCATCTGCTCGGCAGCGAGGTCATGGGGTCCATGGCGCCGTACGGCGTGGGGGGCGGCCACCGGCACACCCCGGAGATGATCCAGAACCTCGGCGCGGCGGCCGGACAGCGCGTCTCCGTCTCGTTCACGCCTACCCTCGCGCCCATGCCACGCGGCATCCTCGCCACGTGCAGTGCGAAGGCGGGTTTGGGGGTGGACGCCCAGGCGGTGCGCGCCGCCTACGAGAAGGCGTACGCCGACGAGCCGTTCGTGCATCTGCTCCCCGAGGGGCAGTGGCCCGCGACCGGCTCCGTCACCGGCTCCAACACCGTCCAGGTGCAGGTCGCGTACGACCCCGACGCCCACCGCGTCATCGCGATCAGCGCCCTCGACAACCTGACCAAGGGCACCGCGGGCGGTGCCGTACAGAGCATGAACATCGCCCTCGGGCTCGACGAGACCACCGGGCTTTCCACGATCGGAGTCGCGCCTTGAGCGTCACAGCGGCCAAGGGATTCACCGCGGCGGGCATCGCCGCCGGGATCAAGGACAACGGCAACCCCGACCTGGCCCTCGTGGTCAACACCGGCCCCCGCCGAGCCGCCGCCGGAGTCTTCACCGCCAACCGCGTGAAGGCCGCCCCGGTGCTGTGGTCGGAGCAGGTGATCAAGAGCGGCGAGGTCTCCGTCGTCGTCCTCAACTCCGGTGGCGCCAACGCCTGTACGGGCCCGAAGGGCTTCCAGGACACCCATGCCACCGCCGAGAAGGCCGCCGAGGTCCTGGGGCGCGGCGCGATCGAGGTCGCCGTCTGCTCGACCGGGCTGATCGGCGTCCACCTCCCGATGGACAAGCTGCTGCCCGGCATCGGGACGGCCGCCGCCGCCCTGAGCGAGCACGGCGGCGAGAAGGCCGCCATCGCGATCAAGACCACCGACACCCACCACAAGACCGCCGTGGTCGACGGTGACGGCTGGACCGTCGGCGGCATGGCCAAGGGCGCCGGAATGCTCGCCCCCGGCCTCGCCACCATGCTCGTCGTCCTCACCACCGACGCCGACGTGGACAGCGAAGGACTCGACACGGCCCTGCGCGCCGCCACCAAGGTCACCTTCGACCGGGTCGACTCCGACGGCTGCATGTCCACCAACGACACCGTCCTGCTGCTGGCCTCCGGCGCCTCCGGCGTCACCCCGGGCCAGGAGGAGTTCACCGAGGCCGTCCGCGCGGTCTGCGAGGACCTGGGCCGTCAGCTCATCGGGGACGCCGAGGGCGCCAGCAAGGACATCAAGGTGGAGGTGATCAACGCGGCCACCGAGGAGGACGCCGTCGAGGTCGGCCGCTCCATCGCCCGCAACAACCTCCTCAAGTGCGCCCTCCACGGCGAGGACCCCAACTGGGGCCGCGTCCTGTCCGCCATCGGCACCACCCAGGCCGCCTTCGACCCCGACCTGCTCAACGTCGCCATCAACGACGTCTGGGTCTGCAAGAACGGCTCGGTCGGCGAGGACCGCGACCTGGTCGACATGCGCTACCGCGAGGTGCACATCGTCGCCGACCTCGCCGCGGGCACCGAGAGCGCCACCATCTGGACCAACGACCTGACCGCGGACTACGTCCACGAGAACAGCGCGTACAGCTCATGAGCAGCCCGACGCGGAAGCACACCGCGCTCCCCAAGGCCCGCATCCTCGTGGAGGCGCTGCCCTGGCTCACCCGGCACCACGGCAAGACCGTCGTCATCAAGTTCGGCGGCAACGCCATGGTCGACGAGGAGCTGAAGGCCGCCTTCGCCCAGGACGTCGTCTTCCTGCGCCACGCCGGGCTCAAGCCGGTCGTCGTGCACGGCGGCGGCCCGCAGATCAGCGCCGCGTTCGACAAGCACGGCATCGTCAGCGAGTTCAAGGCCGGGCTCCGGGTCACCACCGAGGAGGCCATGGACGTCGTACGGATGGTGCTCGCGGGCCAGGTCCAGCGCGAACTGGTCGGCCTGCTCAACGCGCACGGCCCGCTCGCCGTCGGCCTCACCGGCGAGGACGCCCACACCATCACCGCGACCCGCCACCAGCCCCGCATCGACGGCGAGTTGGTGGACATCGGGCGCGTCGGCGAGATCACCGAGATCGACACCGGCGCCATCGAGGCCCTGCTCGCGGACGGCCGCATCCCGGTCGTCTCCTCCATCGCCCGCTCCGAGGACGACGGTCATGTCTACAACGTCAATGCTGATACGGCGGCTGCGGCACTCGCTGCTGCGCTGGGCGCCGAAACCCTCATGGTCCTCACCGACGTCGAGGGCCTTTACGAGGACTGGCCGCGCTCCGACGAGGTGATCAGCCGCCTCACCGCCACCCAGCTGGAGAAACTGCTGCCCGAACTCTCCTCGGGCATGGTGCCCAAGATGGAGGGCTGCCTCTACGCCGTACGCAACGGCGTGACCACGGCCCGCGTCATCGACGGCCGGGTCCAGCACTCCATCCTGCTGGAGATCTTCACGGACGAGGGCATCGGCACCATGGTCGTGCCCGACGATGAGCCGGACACCTCGGGGGAGTCATGAGCGACACGAGCACCGTCAACAATGAGGAACTGACCGCCCGTTGGCAGGGCGCCCTCATGAACAACTACGGCACCCCGCGCCTGCCCCTGGTGCGCGGCGAGGGCACCGCCGTGTGGGACGCCGACGGCACGCGGTATCTCGACTTCGTCGGCGGTATCGCGGTCAACGCCCTCGGCCACGCCCACCCCGCGATCGTGGCGGCCGTCAGCACGCAGATCGCGTCCCTCGGCCATGTCTCCAACCTCTTCGTGGCCGAGCCGCCCGTCGCCCTCGCCGAACGCCTGCTGCGCCTGTTCGGGCGCGACGGCAAGGTCTTCTTCTGCAACTCCGGCGCCGAGGCCAACGAGGCCGCCCTCAAGATCGGCCGGTTGACCGGGCGCACCCACATGGTCGCGACCACCGGCGGCTTCCACGGCCGCACCATGGGCGCCCTCGCGCTCACCGGACAGCCCGGCAAACAGGCCCCGTTCCTGCCGCTGCCCGGCGAGGTCACCCACGTGCCCTACGGCGACGCCCGCGCCCTCGCCGACGCCGTCACCGACGAGACCGCCCTGGTGATCATCGAGCCGATCCAGGGCGAGAACGGCGTCGTGGTCCCGCCGCCCGGCTATCTCAAGGCCGCCCGCGCCATCACCGCCGCCACCGGCGCCCTCCTGGTCCTGGACGAGGTGCAGACCGGCGTCGGCCGCACCGGCGACTGGTTCGCCTACCAGGCCCACGACGGCGTCCTCCCCGATGTCGTCACCCTCGCCAAGGGCCTGGGCGGCGGACTCCCGCTCGGCGCCACGATCGCCTTCGGACGCGCCGCCGACCTGCTCCAGCCCGGCCAGCACGGCACCACCTTCGGCGGCAACCCGGTCGCCTGCGCCGCCGGACTCGCCGTGCTCGACACCATCGAGGCCGAGGGACTGCTCGCCAGCGTCAAGCGGCAGAGCGAGAACCTGCGCCAGGGAATCGAGGCGCTGGGCCACCCGCTGGTCGACCATGTACGGGGCGCGGGCCTCCTGCTGGGTATCGTGCTCACCGGACCGTACGCGGCGCAGGCGCAGGCGGCGGCCCAGGAAGCCGGGTTCCTGGTGAACGCGCCCGCCCCCGACGTCGTACGGCTCATGCCCCCGCTGAACCTGCGCGACGACGAGGCGAACGCCTTCCTCCAGGCCCTTCCCGGCATCCTCGACGCAAGCCGAGAGGACGGACGAGCCGGAGAATGAGACGACGATGAGCCAGGCGCAGGACCACGGACAGGCGGGCGGTGCCGGGCCCGCGGTGCCGCAGACCCGCACCGCCCGCCACCGCCGGATCGTGGACATCCTCAACCGGCAGCCGGTGCGCTCGCAGAGCCAGCTCGCCAAACTGCTCGCCGACGACGGGCTGAGCGTCACCCAGGCGACGCTCTCCCGCGATCTGGACGAGCTGAACGCGGTCAAGATCCGCAACACCGACGGCGACCTGATCTATGCGGTGCCCAGCGAGGGCGGCTTCCGCACCCCGCGCGCGCCGCTCGGGGAGTCCGCCAAGGAGGAGCGGATGCGGCGCCTGTCCCAGGAGCTGCTGATCTCCGCGGAGGCGTCCGCCAACCTCGTGGTGCTGCGCACCCCGCCCGGCGCGGCCCAGTTCCTCGCCTCGGCCATTGACCAGGCCGAACTGCAGGACATCCTCGGCACCATCGCCGGGGACGACACCCTGCTGCTCATCAGCCGCCACCCCACCGGCGGCCAGGCGCTCGCCGACCATCTGCTGCGGCTGGCCCAGAACGGCCAGTGACGGCCCTCGACCGGCCCTGACGGCTGGCCGTACGGCGAAGGGGCGTACCGGAGTCTCACCACTCCCGTACGCCCCCTGCCGGGTGCGCCGCGTAGGCGCGATACGGCGGCCGTCAGCCGAGCCGCGTCGCCAGCCCCCCGGTACAGCGCACCTCGTCCCCCGCGGTGATGAGTAAGCCCTCCACGTCCGGCAGCGACTCCAGCCAGGCGAGCCCTTCGCGCGAGCCCATCGCGAAGGCGGCCGTGGCCCAGCAGTCCGTCCAGGTCAGCCGGGGCCCCACCACCGTCACCGCGACCAGGTCGGTCACCGCCGACTTCCCGGTGCTCGGGTCCACGATGTGCGTGCCCCGCTCGGCCGTCCCCGAGGTCGCCACGGACAGCTCCTCCGCCCCGGCCGCCGAGATCACCGCCGCCAGCCCGCCCGGCCGCAGCGGATCGGCCACGCCCACCCGCCACGCCCGCCCCGGCTCCGGGGCGCCGCACATCTGCACGTCACCACCGCCGTTCACACTGACCCCGCGCACCCCGTCCACGGCCGCAAGGGCCCGCGCCGCCCGCTCGGCGGACCAGCCCTTGACGATGCCGGTCGGGTCGAGCGAGCCCCGGTAGCGCGGGCTGAACCAGCCCTCGCTCACCCGCTCCGCCTCGGCCGCGAGGTCCAGCACCTCGGCGACCTCCGGCGCACACTGGTCCACCGTCAGCTCGCCCCGGGCCAGCCGGGAGACCTCGCTGTCCTCGCGGTAGGTGCTGAACAGCGCGTCCACCCGGTGCAGGCCCGCGACCGCCTCGTCCAGCGCCGCGCGCACCGCGTCCGCCTCGCCGCCGCGCACGTCGAAGGAGAACACGGTCCCCATGACCTCCTCCGCGTGCCGCACCGCGGAGTCCTTCGCCCGCTCGGCCACTTGCTCAGCCACCGGCCTGGTCCAGCGCGGACTGGAGCGACTTCTTGTACCCGGTGCTGGTGTAGGTGGCCCCGGACACCGAGTCGATGTCGGCGTTCCCGGCCGCCACGGCCGCCTGGTTGAGCTTCGGTACGGCCAGCGCGGTCTTCTGGTCGCTCTCGCCGCCCTTGGGCGCCTGGACCGCCTCGGCCCGGGTGATCTTCTTCCCGCTGACCGTGATCCGCACCTGGACGGCGCCGTACGGCGTCTGCGCGGCCTTGCCGGTGACGGTACGGGGAGCGGCGGCCTCGGCCGAACCGGAGCCGCCGGAACCCGGCTTGGAGCTGGAGCCCGTACTGGACCCCGGAGCGGGCGCCGCCGCCTTCGCCTTGTCCAGCGCCGACTGGAGCGACTTCTTGTACCCCGCGCTCGTGTACGTCGCCCCCGACACCGAGTCGATGTCCGCGCTCTGGGCGACCACGGCCGCCTGGTTGAGCTTGGGCACGGCGAGCGCGGTCTTCTGGTCGCTCTCGCCGCCCTTGGGCGCCTGCACCGCCTCCGCCCTGGTGATCTTCCCGCCGCGCACGGTCAGCCGCACCTGCACGGCCCCGTACTGCGTCTGGGCCACGGCCCCGGTCACCGTCCCGTCGGCACGCGCCTGCTCCGCGCCGCCCTGCGGCGACTCCTGCGCCGCCGCCGTCTGCTGCGGGGCCGCGCCCGCCGCCGACGCCGAGGCCGGATCGGAGGCGGGCTTCAGCGACAGCAGCAGTACGACACCGGACACGGTCGCGGCGGTGGCCAGCACGACCCGCCGAATCGGGTGGCTCTTCCTCATGTCTTCCAGGGCTCCAGGTCTTGTGCGAACGGTCTTCGGTGAGCGCCGCTCACATCTCGAACGACTCGTGGTGGATACGGCGGGCGGGCACCCCGGCGCCGCGCAGCGCCTCGTACACCGACTGCGCGAAACCGGGCGGACCGCACATGAAGACGTCGTGGTGATCGATGTCGGGGATCTTGCGCTGAAGGTTCTCCGCCGAGATGTCCGGGCGCCGCCCCTCCGGGCTGTTCACCGCGTACATCAGCCGGGCGCCCCGCTCCTCCGCGATGGCCGCCAGCTCGTCCCACAGGGCCAGGTCCTGCGTGGTGTTGGCCCGGTAGAGCAGCGTGATGTCACCGGCCGCGCCTGGCAGCGTCTCGAACAGCGCGCGCATCGGCGTGATGCCCACCCCGCCCGCGACCAGCAGCACCTTGCCCCGGCTGCGCCGCTGCGCGGTGAGCGCGCCGTACGGCCCCTCCGCCCACACCCGCGTGCCCGGCGTCAGCTCGCGCAGCCGCGCGCTGTGGTCGCCGATCGCCTTCACGGTGATCCGCAGCATCCCCGGGCGGGGCGCCGCCGACAGGGAGTACGGGTGCGAGCTGAACCGCATTCCAGGGGCCAGGAACCGCCAGCGGAAGAACTGGCCCGCCTGCGCGCCCATCCGGTGCAGCTTGCGGCCCGAGATCAGCACCGACACGATGCCCGGCGACTCCTCGATCACCGCCTCCACCCGCATCCGGTGCCGCAGGTTCAGCCGGATCGGCACCAGGACGCGGTACCAGAGCACCAGCGCGGTCACCGCGCCGTAGAGGACGTACCAGAAGGTCTTCGCCATCGGTTCCACGGCGAAGTCGTTGCCGGTGGTGATCTGGTGCCAGAACGTCAGGAACACGGCCGCGTACGTCAGCAGATGCACGTGGTACCAGGTGTCGTACGGCAGCCTGCGCCGCACCACTCCGATGGACGACAGGCCGATCACCACGAACAGGCCGGTGCCGATGGCCGCCTTGCCCATGTCGGGCAGCTGGTTCACCGAGTCGATCGTCTGCTGGACGATGTCCCCGAGGGACTTGCCCGCCTGGAGCGCGTACCCCCACATGATGAGGAAGACGTGCGCGAGGACCAGGCTGAGCGTGTAGCGCCCGCTCATCGCGTGCCAGCGGGCCACCCGGTCCGAGCCGACCCGGCGCTCCAGGGCGGGTACGCGCGCCATCTGGAGCACGACCAGCGCCATCAGGTACCCGGCGAGCAGCCCGGTGATCCGGCCCGCGTTCAGGATCCGGCCGGCGTTGTCCGCGATGGACGGCGTGTTGTGCCACCAGAGCCACAACACGGCCACCGCCCCGGCCCACACCGCGAGCAGCAGCGGGACAGCCGGTGAGCGGCGCGGGCGGATGCGGCGCATCGTCTGGCGGCGGGCGGCACGTCCGCCCGCAAGCGTGGTGGTCACGGTTCCTCCGTGGGGACTTGACCCTTGGCCCACACATACGCGCGATGCGCCCGGAGTGTTCAGTGGTGCGCGGTGATGTCTTCAGGCCGTGGACGGAGGCAGCGGCAGGGGCAGTCCCGGCAGGCCGTCGATGCTCGTGGCGATGTGGTCCTTCCTGGCGAAGTACGCGCTCAGCGAGGCGTCGTCCTCGCGGGCGAAGCGCTTGGCGTGCAGCTCGCGGTCCGCCTCGTAGGCCAGGTACGGGACGGCGTAGCCGCAGGAGTCGCGGACCAGGTCCGCGTGGACGACGATGACGGCCCGCAGGCCGTGCTGGGTGGGGTCGATGTCCGGGAACGAGGTGAGGAGCCCGGGGAAGCGGGGGTCGTCGCGGAGGACGGCGTCGCCCCGGCCGTGGACGCGGACGATGTTCGGCGGGCCCTGGAAGGCGCACCACATCAGGGTGATCCGGCCGTTCTCGCGCAGGTGGGCGATGGTCTCCGCGTGGGAGCCCGCGAAGTCGAGATAGGCCACCGTGAGGTCGTCCAGGACGGCGAAGGAGCCCCTCAGGCCCTTGGGGGAGAGGTTGACCGTGCCGTCGCCGGACAGCGGCGCGGTCGCCGTGAAGAAGAGGGGCTGGTCCTCGATGAATCTCCGCAGCCTGCCGTCGATGCGCTCATATGTCTTTCCCATGCCCGGTGCCTACCCGCGCGCCGCGATTGACGAATCATGCGGAGTTCTGCATACTCATGCATAACAGCGAATGCACGTGAGGAGAAACCCGTGACCGAGCGCGTCGTACTCGCCTACTCAGGCGGACTGGACACCTCCGTCGCCATCGGCTGGATCGCCGAGGAGACGGGCGCCGAGGTCATCGCCGTAGCGGTGGACGTCGGCCAGGGCGGCGAGGACCTGGACGTCATCCGCAAGCGCGCCCTCGCGTGCGGTGCGGTGGAGGCCGAAGTGGCCGACGCCAAGGACGAGTTCGCCGAGGAGTACTGCCTCCCGGCGATCAAGGCGAACGCCCTCTACATGGACCGGTACCCGCTGGTCTCGGCCCTGTCGCGGCCGACCATCGTCAAGCACCTCGTGGCCGCCGCCCAGAAGCACGGCGCCACCACGGTCGCCCACGGCTGCACCGGCAAGGGCAACGACCAGGTCCGCTTCGAGGCCGGCATCGTCGCCCTCGCCCCCGACCTGAAGTGCATCGCCCCGGTCCGTGACTACGCGATGACCCGCGACAAGGCGATCGCCTTCTGCGAGGCGAAGAACCTCCCGATCGCGACCACCAAGAAGTCCCCGTACTCCATCGACCAGAACGTCTTCGGACGCGCGGTCGAGACGGGCTTCCTGGAGGACATCTGGAACGCCCCGATCGAGGACATCTACGAGTACACCTCCAACCCGGCCGAGCCCCGCGAGGCCGACGAGGTCGTCATCACCTTCGAGCGCGGCGTCCCGGTCGCCGTCGACGGCCGCCCGGTCACCGTCCTCCAGGCCATCCAGCAGCTCAACGAGCGCGCGGGCGCCCAGGGCATCGGCCGGATCGACATGGTCGAAGACCGCCTCGTCGGCATCAAGTCCCGCGAGGTGTACGAGGCTCCGGGCGCCATCGCCCTGATCACCGCCCACCAGGAGCTGGAGAACGTCACCGTCGAGCGCGAACTCGCCCGCTACAAGCGGCAGGTGGAGCAGCGCTGGGGCGAACTGGTCTACGACGGCCAGTGGTTCTCCCCGCTCAAGCGCGCCCTGGACGGCTTCATCGCCGAGGCCAACGAGCACGTCTCCGGCGACATCCGCATGACCCTGCACGGCGGTCGCGCCGTCGTCACCGGCCGCCGGTCCCAGTCGTCGCTGTACGACTTCAACCTCGCCACCTACGACACCGGCGACTCCTTCGACCAGGCCGCGGCCAAGGGCTTCATCGACATCTACAGCCTGTCGTCGAAGATCGCGGCCAAGCGGGACCTGGCGTAAGCGACCTCGCGCAAGAAGCGTCGTTAAAAGGACAGCAGTAGAACGACCGCCTCCTCGCCTGCCAGGGTGGGGAGGCGGTCGTACACCCAGCCACACCCGAGGAGCAACGCAGTGAGCAGCAACAGCGGTGACGTACGGCTCTGGGGCGGCCGTTTCGCCGACGGTCCCGCCGAGGCCCTGGCGAAGCTGTCCGCGTCCGTCCACTTCGACTGGCGGCTCGCCCCCTACGACATCGCGGGCTCCCGCGCCCACGCGCGCGTGCTGCACACCGCGGGCCTGCTCACCGAGGACGAGCTGACCCGGATGCTCGCGGGGCTCGACCAGCTGGAGGCGGACGTCGCCGACGGCTCCTTCGTGGGCACCATCGCCGACGAGGACGTGCACACCGCCCTGGAGCGCGGTCTCCTCGAACGTCTCGGCCCCGACCTCGGCGGCAAGCTGCGCGCGGGCCGCTCCCGCAACGACCAGGTCGCCACCCTCTTCCGGATGTATCTGCGCGACCACGCCCGGATCATCGGCGGTCTGATCGCGGACCTCCAGGACGCCCTGATCGGCCTGGCCGAGGCCCACCCGGACGTGGCCATGCCCGGCCGCACCCACCTCCAGCACGCCCAGCCGGTGCTCTTCGCCCACCATGTGCTGGCCCACGTCCAGTCCCTGTCCCGGGACGCCGAGCGGCTGCGCCAGTGGGACGCGCGCACGGCCGTCTCGCCGTACGGCTCCGGCGCGCTGGCCGGGTCCTCCCTGGGCCTGGACCCGGAGGCGGTCGCCCGCGACCTCGGCTTCGAGCACGGCAGCGTGGGCAACTCGATCGACGGCACGGCCTCGCGGGACTTCGTCGCGGAGTTCGCCTTCATCACCGCGATGATCGGGGTGAACCTCTCCCGGATCGCCGAGGAGATCATCATCTGGAACACGAAGGAGTTCTCCTTCGTCACCCTGCACGACGCGTTCTCCACCGGTTCCTCGATCATGCCGCAGAAGAAGAACCCGGACATCGCGGAGCTGGCGCGCGGCAAGTCCGGCCGCCTCATCGGCAACCTGACCGGCCTGCTGGCCACGCTCAAGGCCCTCCCGCTCGCCTACAACCGCGACCTCCAGGAGGACAAGGAGCCCGTCTTCGACTCCTGCGACCAGCTCGAGGTCCTGCTCCCCGCCTTCACCGGCATGATCGCCACCCTCACCGTGCACCGCGAGCGCCTGGAGGAGCTGGCCCCGGCCGGGTTCTCCCTCGCCACCGACATCGCGGAATGGCTGGTCAAGCAGGGCGTCCCGTTCCGCGTCGCCCACGAGGTCGCGGGGGAGTGCGTGAAGACCGCCGAGGCCGAGGGCAAGGAACTGGACGACCTCACGGACGAACAGTTCGCCAAGATCTCCCCCCACCTCACCCCCGAGGTCCGCACGGTCCTGAACGTCCCGGGCGCCCTGGCGTCCCGCAAGGGGCGAGGGGGAACGGCCCCGAGCGCGGTGGCGATCCAACTGGCGGAACTGAAGACGGATGTGAAGTCACAGCACGATTGGGCGACGCCGTAGTCAGTTGGTGAGGGGCGCGGGGAACCGCGCGACAAGCCACGACGAGCCCGCAGACGCCCAAGAGCCGAACCACTCGAGCTCTTGGGCGCACCGGCTACGTTGGTGTCGCAGTCGACGGAAACGGAGCCCGAGATGCCCTTCGCCGCCCTCGCAGCCGCGACAACCCCGACCCGCCACATCGGCCTGGGCCTAGCCGCAGTGGGCCGCCCCGGCTACATCAACCTGGGCCGGTCCGAAGACCTCGGAGAGAACCGCAGCGTAGAAGCACTGCGAGCCCGCACCCACGACCTCCTCGACGCCGCCTACGCCCAGGGCGTCCGCTACTTCGACGCCGCCCGCTCCTACGGCCGAGCGGAGGAATTCCTCGCGGACTGGCTCGGCGCACGCGCGGACGTGGACGACGTGGTCGTCGGCAGCAAGTGGGGCTACACCTACACCGCCGACTGGTCCACCGACGCCGAGCGGCACGAGGTCAAGGACCACTCCCCGGCCACCTACGACCGCCAGCGCGCCGAGACCGCCGCCCTGCTCGGCGACCGGCTGGACCTCTACCAGATCCACTCCCTCACCCCCGACAGCCCGGCCCTCACCGACCGCGCCCTGCACGAACGCCTCGCGGAAGCCGCCGCCGACGGCCTCACCCTCGGCTTCTCCACCAGCGGCCCCGCACAGGCGGACACCATCCGGGCCGCGCTGAAGATCACGGTGGACGGCGAACGCCTCTTCCGTACCGTGCAGTCGACGTACAACGCCCTGGAGACCTCGGCGGGCGACGCCCTCGCGGAGGCGCACGACGCCGGGCTGACCGTGATCGTCAAGGAGGGCATGGCCAACGGCAGGCTCGCCGGGTCCGCCGCACCCGCGCCCCTGCGGGAGGTGGCCGAGGAGAGCGGCCTCGGTGCCGACGCCGTCGCCCTCGCCCTGGTCCTGTGCCGCCCCTGGGCCGACGTGGTGCTCTCCGGCGCCGCGACCACCACCCAGCTCACCTCCAACCTGCGCGCGGCGGCCGTCGACCTGGACGAGGACCAGCTCGCCCGCCTCGCGACCCTGGCGGAGGACCCGCGCGCCTACTGGGAGCAGCGCGGACAGCTGCCCTGGCACTGAGGGCGCCACCAGCACGACCAGGCCCGAGTGAGTCACACATGCCCTTGGTGAGACATCAACGTCTCACTAGAGGTACCCTCGTCTCATGGCCCTGGACCGAGACCACGTGCTGCGCAGTGCCGCCGCGCTGCTGACCCGCAGATCCACCGCGACCATGGACGAGGTCGCCCGTGCCGCCGGGATCAGTCGCGCCACCTTGCACCGCCACTTCGCCGGACGCGACGCGCTCGTCCGTGCGCTGGAAGCCCTCGGCATCGCGGAGTGCGAGGCCGCGCTCGACCGCGCCCGCCTGGACGAGGGCCCCGCGAGCGAGGCCGTACGCCGTCTCGTGCGCGAACTCCAGCCCGCCGCCGGACTGGTCGCCTTCCTCTACGGCGAGAGCCAGCTCTGGGAGGGCCAGGGGCTGAACGAGGGCTGGGAGCGCCTGGACGCCCGGATCGGCGCGCTGTTCCGGCGCGGCCAGCGCGAGGGTGAGCTGCGCATCGACCTCACCCCCGCCTGGCTCACCGAGGCGCTGTACGGCCTGATCACCGCGTGCGCCTGGGCCACCCTGGACGGCCGCGTGGCCGCCCGCGACTTCCCCACCATGGTCGCCGAGCTGCTGCTCGGCGGCGCTCTCAGGAACGAGGAACCATGACCGGCACCCTGCGGCCGGCCGTCGTCACCGGTACGCCACCGCGCCCGGGCCGCTGGCTCGCGCTCGCCGTCCTGACCCTGGCCGTGCTGCTCGTGGCCGTGGACGCAACCGTCCTCGGCCTCGCCACCCCCTTCATCAGCGAGGACCTGCACCCCTCCGGCACCGAGCTGCTGTGGATCGGGGACGTGTACTCCTTCGTCATCGCCGGGCTGCTCGTCTCCATGGGCAGCCTCGGCGACCGCGTCGGCCGCAAGCGCGTCCTGCTGTGGGGCGCGGCGGCGTTCGGCGTGCTCTCCGTCCTGAACGCCTACGCCACGACCCCCGGCCTGATGATCCTGGCCCGCGCCCTGCTCGGCATGGCGGGCGCGACCCTGATGCCCGCGACCCTGGGCCTGATCCGCACCCTCTTCCACGACCCGCGCGAACGCAGCCTCGCCGTCGGCGTCTGGGGCGCCACCGCCTCCGCCGGTACGGCCGTCGGACCCATCGTGGGCGGCTTCCTGCTCGAGCACTTCTGGTGGGGCTCGGTCTTCCTGATCAACCTGCCGGTGACGGCCCTGCTGGTCCTCGTCGGCGCCCGCGTCCTGCCCGAGTCCCGCGACCCGAAGCCCGGCCCCTGGGACCTGATGAGCGTCGCCCTGTCCCTGACCGGCATGCTCGGTGTGGTCTACGCGGTCAAGGAGACCGCCACCCACGGACCCACCGCCCCCGCCCTCGCCGCGGGCCTGCTCGGCGCCGCCGCGCTCTACGGCTTCGTACGCCGCCAGCTCGCGCTGCCCACCCCGCTTCTCGACGTACGCCTCTTCCGGCGCCGGGGCTTCGGCGGGGCGGTCCTGGCCGACCTGCTCACCGTGCTCGGCATGTCGGGGCTGGTGTTCTTCCTGTCCCAGTTCCTCCAACTGGTCCAGGGCAGACACCCGTTCGAAGCGGGCCTGGCCGAACTGCCCGCCGCCGTCGGCGCCGTCGGAGCGGGCCTCCTCGCGGGCCGCGCCGCCCGCCGCTTCTCGGTCCGCGCGGTGGTCTCCGCGGGCCTGGCCGCCATCGGCCTCGCCCTCGCCGCCCTCACCACGATCAGCGAGTCCACCGGCTACCCCCTGCTCGGCGCCGCCCTCCTGATCGTCGGCATCGGCGCGGGCTTCTCCTTCACCGTCACCGCCGACGTGATCCTCTCCAGCGTCCCCAAGAACCAGGCGGGAGCGGCCTCCGCCGTCTCCGAAACGGCCTACGAACTCGGCGCGGCCCTGGGCATCGCCCTCCTGGGCTCGATCGTGACAGCGGCATACCGCGACTTCACGGCTCCGCCGGGCACCCCGGCAGCGGCCCACGAATCACTGGGCGCGGCAGTGGAAACGGCAACAAAACTGCCCCCGACCACCGCGCACGACCTCCTGGAAGCATCCAGAGAAGCGTTCGTACACGGCCTGCACTTGGCGTGCGGAGCGGGGGCAGCGGTGCTGTTGTTGACGGCAATTGCAGCCTGGTTCCTGCTGGACAGGCAACGGCTGGACAAGTGTTTTTAAGGGGCGCGGGGAACTGCGCGACAAGCCACAACGCACCCGCACCCGAAAACGGTGATTACGCAGCCTTGGCCTTGGTCGCGTACATATCCACGTACTCCTGCCCAGACAACCGCATGACCTCAGCCATCACAGAATCCGTGACCGCCCGCAGCACATACCGATCCCGATCCATCCCCTCATACCGAGAGAACTCCATCGGCTCGCCAAAACGAACCGTCACCCGCCCAGGCCGCGGCATCCCACTCCCACCCGGCTGCAGCTTGTCGGTACCGATCATGGCGAAGGGAACAACAGGCGCCCCGGTCATGAGCGTGAGCCGAGCGATACCGGTACGCCCCCGGTAAAGACGGCCGTCAGGCGACCTCGTGCCCTCGGGGTAGATCCCGAAGATCTTCCCCTCCTCCAGGATCCGCCGCCCGGTCATCAGCGCGGCCACGCCCCCGTTCGCCCCGTCCCGGTCGACCGGGATCATGCCGACGCCGGTGAAGAACCAGGCCATCGCGCGGCCCTTGACGCCCTTGCCGGTGACGTACTCGTCCTTGCCGATGAAGCAGACCTGCCGCTTGGAGACGACCGGCAGCACGATGGAGTCGATGAAAGTGAGATGGTTACCCGCCAGGATCACCGGCCCGTCGCCGGGAATGTTCTCCAGGCCCTCCACCTGAGGACGGAACATCAGGCGCATGATCGGTCCGAGCACTGCCTTGATGAGGGCGAAGCGGGACAACAGGTCCTCCGAGGCCGTCGGGATCGTTATGAGTCTGTGCAGGTGAGGACATTACTCGCGGCAACCGGGGAAACGCACGTCGGGCCCGCGCGGTTCACCGAGGTCTTACGCGATGTTGACGCTGGTTTACCTGCGGGTCTTCCTCACGGAGGGTGCCCGGGATGTGACAGGTGTCGCACCCGGACGGCCCTTCGGCGGCCCCTCGGACGGACCCGACGAACCGTCACCTCACCACCCCCACCGGACACTCCGTGTCACCCGCGTGTTCGTACCGGGGTCTCCCGCCGGTCACCCCGCCGCCCCTACGATCAGCGCGCATTCGACGATCCCACGGCAGGAGGCGCGCATGGAGAGCGAGCAGACGAACCGGTCCCCCCAGGGCACCGGACGGCGGGCGGTCCTCGGCGCCGCGGTGCTCGGCGCGGGCGGCGCGGTCCTCGGGCTGCCCGGCGCCGCTCACGCGGCCGGCACCCGTACGGCGGCGCAGGGCGGGCGCGGGCTGAAGAGCCTGCCCAAGCCGACGATCATCGGCCACCGGGGCACCAGCGGCTACCGTCCCGAGCACACCTTCGGCTCGTACGACCTGGCGCTCGAACTCGGCGCCGACATCGTGGAGGCAGGTGACCTGGTGCCCACCAAGGACGGGCATCTCGTCTGCCGGCACGAGCCGGAGATCGGCGGCACCACCGACGTGGCCTCGCACCCCGAGTTCGCGGACCGCAAGGCCACCAAGCTGCTGGACGGGGTGTCCACCACCGGCTGGTTCACCGAGGACTTCACGCTGGCCGAGCTGCGCACGCTGCGCGCCGTCGAGCGCATCCCCGCCAACCGGCCGCACAACACCCTCTACAACGGGCGCTGGCCGATCCCCACCTTCGAAGAGGTCCTTCAGTGGCAGGACCGGCGCACCCGTGAGCTGGGCCGCCAGGTGTGGATCTACCCCGAGCTGAAGCACCCCACCTACTTCCGCAAGCTCGGCCTCGGCCTGGAGGAGCGGGTCGCCAAGCTGCTCCACAAGTACGGCAAGGACGGCCGCAACTCCCCGGTGATCGTGCAGTCCTTCGAGCCGACCAGCATCCAGCGCATGCACCGGCTGATCGACAACCCGCTGGTCGTGCTGCTCTCCTCCGCCGACAGCCGTCCCTACGACTTCGTCGAGACGGGCGACCCGCGCACGACCGCGGACCTGGTCACCCCCAAGGGGCTGCGGGAGATCGCCGGTTACGCGCAGGGCATCGGCCCCACGCTCGACCTGATCATCCCGAAGAAGTCCGACGGCACCCTGGACAAGCCCACCACGCTGGTCCGGGACGCCCACAAGGTCGGCCTGGTGCTGCACCCCTACACGATGCGCAACGAGAACCCGTTCCTCCCGGCCGAGTACCGCAAGGGCAGCGCCCCGGACGGCTACGGCGACGCCTTCGGCGCCTTCCGCACCTACTTCGCCACCGGCATCGACGGCGTCTTCACCGACAACGCCGACACCGCCCTGCTCGCCCGCGCCGACTTCCTCGGCGGCTGAGCCCCCGCGTCAACCCCGTGGCCCCGGCCTCCCCGGTCGGGGTGACGACGCGCCGTCCGGGAACCCCCCGGCCCGGACGGCGCGTCGTTGCGCATATGACGGACGACCTCGTGGCGGCCCTGGGCCCGCTGCTCACGGCCGAGGCATCCGCCGAGGCGCAGGCCGGCGGAAGCGAGCCCGGCGATCTCGAACAGGCGGTCTGGGTACGGCTGCTGGAGCTGCTGGCGGCCGACGGCCCGCCGCCCGACCCGCAGCGCTGGCTGCGCCGGGCCGTACGCGCCGAGGCCCGCCGCAGCCGCCGTACCGTCCGGCGCGAGCGCCCCTACGGCGCCGAGCCCGCCGACGACGCGCGGCCCGGACCCGAACAACTCGCCCTCACCGCCGCCCGGTACGGCGTGCTGCGCGAGGCGGTCGGGCGGCTGCCCGGGCGCTGCCCCCGGCTGCTGGCGGCGCTGCTCTCCCCGCACGACCCCACCTACCGGGAGATCGCCGGGGAGTTGGGTATCTCACAGGGCAGTCTCGGCCCGGAACGTTCCCGATGTCTGGGATGTCTGCGTCGATTGCTCGCGCCGGAGGTTGCGGCCGGAGGAGTGCGGGGATAGGTGTGAGGTACGACGGCTGATCAGGTGAGCGGGAGGCGTGCGCACATGGGCATGAGCGTGACCATCTCGGCGGCGACCGAGCAGGACGCGGAACAGATCTTCAGGCTCCAGTACCTCTGCTTCCAGAGCGAGGCGGCGCGGTACGGCAACTACCGCATCGACCCGCTCGTCCAGAGCCTGGACTCGGTCCGCGAGGAGGTCGCCGCCGACTGCGTCTTCGTCGCGCGGCTCGGTGACGAGATCGTCGGCTCGGTGCGCGGACGGCTCACCGAGGACGGCGCCGCCGCCATCGGCACCCTCTGCGTCCACCCCCGCCTCCAGGGTCACGGCATCGGCGCCCGGCTGCTCGGCGCGGCCGAGGCGGCCCTCACCGAGCAGCGCGGCGCCACCGTGTTCCGGCTGCACAGCGGCCACCGCAGCGACGCCGGGCTGCGGCTGTACCGCCGCGCCGGATACCAGGCGGTCGGGCGCTCCCAGGGTGCCGACGGGGTGGAGATGATCGTGCTGGAGAAGAAGGCGGGCGCCTACGCGGCCACCGCGTGACGCCCTGCCCGGCTGCCGCGTGGGCCCTGCGCGGCTACCGCGTGACGTCCGCGCGCAGTCGCGCCTTGCGCAGCCAGTACAGCGCGGACAGCGGCAGCAGCACGGGGATGAACACGTACCCCATGCCGTAGTCCGACCACACGGTGGCGTCGGGGAACGCGGACGGCTCGACCAGGGTCCAGGTGCCCACGATCAGCACACCGGCCAGCTCGGCGGCGCAGCACACCAGCGCCGCCCGGCGGGCCGTCTCGCCGCCCCGGACCAGGGTGTAGGTGATGAAGCCGTACACCACACCCGCGAGCGCGGAGAGCGTGTAGGCGAGCGGGGCCCGGTCGAACTCGGTGGCGATCTGGTACACCGAGCGCGACACCGCGCCGACCACCATCACGCCGTAGAACCAGACGAGCAGCATGCCCGGCCCGCTGATCAGCCGGGCCGGCTTCTCCTCCAGCGCCGTCATGTCAGCCTCCCCAGATGTCGAAGAGCCGTACTTCGAGCACGGCAAGGACCACACCGCCCGCAGCGGCCGTCACCGAGCCCCAGCGGGTCCGCTCGGCCAGCGACATGAACCCGGCCGCGGGCACACACGCGAACGCGCCCAGCAGATACGCCACGAAGATCGTCGTGCCCTGCTCGGGACGCTCGCCCCGGGCCAGCCGTACGACCCCGACCACCAGCTGCACCAGCGCGAGGACCGACACCACGGCCATGCCGATCAGGTGCCAGTCCTTGGTCGGCTGGTCCCGGTACGCGGCCCAGCCGCACCAGGCGGCGAGGAGCAGCGCGGCGACCCCGGTCACCAGCAAGAGGGCGTTGAGCATGCCGAGACCTTATTACGGCCGAAACGGACGCCCGCCGCCGCCCCCGTCCTACGCCCCTGCCCCTCTCCGGCGGACACGGCAGCCGTGGCGTTGGCCACAACCCGCCCCGCGAGGCAACCCGGCACACCCCCCGGCCGAGGGCCCGCCGCCCTTGTCCGGCTTGGCCGAGCGGGCGGGAGCGGCGGAACCCGTGCGTCCGCCCTGTCCACCAGGGCTGTCCGCGTCTGTCCAGCATATGGACAGCGTTCTCCGGTCAGGAGCGTCCGTCTGCTTTACTGGCCCGCATGACCACGATGAGCAGCCGCACCCTTGCGACCGAGGCGACCATGACGCCCGGTGCTCGTTGTATGTGTCGAATGTGCGCCTTCTAGAGGGCCCCCGCACCATCTGAGCCTCGCGCCCCGAAGCGAGAGCCGCGGTCGATCGTCCGGAACACCGGCGTACCGGACCCGTGCCGCCTTTCGCGCACACGCCGTTCTCCCCGGGTTTCCCCCGGTCCCATCGCCACCGCGAGAACCGTGCCGCGTCCCCATCGAACGCAAGCACCCGTGCCGGGCCCACCCGCGCCCGCGCACTCGACAGTGACGGAAATCCTGTGATCACGACATCGGGCCTGACCAAGGTCTACCGCTCCCGAGGCCGCGAGGTCACCGCCCTGGACGGCGTGGACCTGCACGTCCGCGAAGGAGAGGTCTACGGCGTCATCGGCCAGTCCGGCGCCGGAAAGTCCTCCCTGATCCGCTGCGTCAACCTCCTTGAGCGCCCCACCGCCGGCACCGTGACCGTGGCCGGGCAGGACCTCACCGCGCTCGCGGGGCGCGGACCGCGCGCCGGACGGGAACTGCGCCGGGCGCGCTCCCACATCGGCATGGTCTTCCAGCACTTCAACCTGCTCTCCTCGCGGACCGTGCAGGACAACGTCGAACTGCCGCTGGAGATCCTCGGCAAGTCCGGCAAGGAGCGCTCGCGCAAGGCACTGGAACTCCTCGACCTGGTCGGCCTCGCCGACAAGGCCAAGGCCACCCCGGCCCAGCTCTCCGGCGGCCAGAAGCAGCGCGTCGGCATCGCCCGCGCCCTGGCCGGAGACCCCAAGGTCCTGCTGTCCGACGAGGCCACCAGCGCCCTTGACCCGGAGACGACCCGCTCGATCCTCCAGCTGCTGCGCGACCTCAACCAGCAGCTCGGGCTCACCGTCCTGCTCATCACCCACGAGATGGACGTCGTGAAGTCCATCTGCGACTCCGCCGCACTCATGGAGAAGGGACGCGTCGTGGAATCCGGCACCGTCAGCGAACTGCTCGCCACCCCCGGCTCCCAGCTGGCCTCCGCCCTCTTCCCGGTGGGCGGCGAGGCCACCGGCGAGGACCGCACCGTCCTGGACATCACCTTCCACGGCGAGGCCGCCACCCAGCCGGTCATCTCCCAGCTCTCGCGCACCTACAACATCGACATCTCGATCCTCGGCGCGGCCATCGACACCGTCGGCGGCCTCCAGATCGGCCGGATGCGCATCGAGCTGCCCGGCCGCTACGAGGACAACGTGGTGCCCATCGGCTTCCTGCGCGAACAGGGCCTGCAGATCGACGTCCAGGGCCAGGAGCCCGTGCTGGTGAAGGATGGTGCCAAGTGACCTGGTCCGAGATGCAGCCCCTGCTGACGCAGGCGTGTTCCGAGACGTTCACCATGATGCTCTGGTCCACGCTGATAGCCGTCGCCGTCGGCCTTCCGCTCGGCATCCTCCTGGTCCTGACCGACCGGGGCGGCCTGCTCCAGAACATCGTCGCCAACAAGGTGCTCGGCCAGATCGTGAACATCGGCCGCTCGATGCCGTTCATCATCCTGATGGTCGCGCTGATGAGCTTCACCCGCTGGGTCACCGGCACCACCATCGGCACCACCGCCGCGATCGTCCCGCTCGCCATCGGCGGCATCCCGTTCTTCGCGCGCCTGGTCGAGACGGCCGTGCGTGAGGTGGACGGCGGACTCGTCGAGGCCGTGCAGGCCATGGGCGGCAACACCTGGACGATCGTCCGCAAGGTCCTCATCCCCGAGGCGCTGCCCTCGCTGATCGCCAGCACCACCACGACGATCATCGCCCTCATCGGCTACTCCGCCATGGCCGGCACCGTCGGCGGCGGCGGCCTCGGCGACCTCGCCGTCCGCTACGGCTACCAGCGCTTCGAGACCGAACTGATGTGGATCATCGTCGGCATCCTCGCCGTCGTCATCTCTCTCATCCAGTTCATCGGCGACTTCACGGCCCGCTCCCTGCACGGACGCGGCGGACGCTCAGGACCCGCGCCGAAGCTGCGGCTGCTGAAGGCCACCGAACCGGCCGCGGCCGACATCTCCAAGGTCGCCTGAGCCGGTCCCGGCCGTCCGCTCGCCCTCCCCGAGGAGCACCCCCAGACTCCCCGTTCACCCGTACACGGGGTCGCACCACCCAAGGAAAGGCACTTTTCGTGCGTAACACCGCCAAGCTCACCACCGCCGTCCTCGCCGCCGGAGCCCTCGCCTTCGGGCTGACCGCCTGCGGCGGCTCCGGCAAGGACTCCGCCGGCTCCGCCGACTACAGCGGACCGCTGATCGTCGCCGCGAGCCCGACCCCGCACGCCGAGATCCTGAACTTCGTCAACAAGAACCTGGCGAAGAAGGCCGGACTCGACCTCCAGGTCAAGGAGTTCACGGACTACATCACGCCGAACACGGCGACCGAGGACGGCTCCGTCGGTGCCAACTACTTCCAGAACCAGCCGTACCTGGACGACTTCAACAAGAAGCGCGGCACCCACATCGTGCCCGTCGTCACGGTGCACCTGGAGCCGCTCGGCCTCTACTCCCACAAGGTCAAGAAGGCCGACGCGCTGAAGAGCGGTGCGACCGTCGCCGTCCCCAACGACGCCGTCAACGAGGCCCGTGCCCTCAAGCTGCTCGCCGCCAACAAGCTCATCACGCTCAAGGACGGCGTGGGCAACGAGGCGACCCCGGCCGACATCACCAAGAACCCCAAGAACCTGAAGTTCAAGGAGGTCGAGGCCGCCCAGACCCCGCGCTCCCTGGACGACGTGGACGCGGCCGTCGTCAACGGCAACTACGCGATATCCGCCGGTCTCAAGCCCGCCAAGGACGCCCTCGTCCTGGAGTCCCCGAAGGACAACCCCTACGGCAACTTCCTCGCCGTGAAGAAGGGCAACGAGAAGGACCCCCGCGTCAAGAAGCTCGCCAAGCTGCTCACCTCGCCCGAGGTGAAGAAGTTCATCGAGGACAAGTACCAGGGTTCCGTCATCCCCTCGTTCTGATCCACAACGCGCTCGCACGACAAGGGGATCGACATGCGCAAGACCGTATGGCTCGCGGTGGCCGCCGCCCTCCCGCTCGGCCTCGGCCTCACCGCCTGCGGCTCGGGCTCGGCCTCGGACAGCGGTGGTGACAAGGACGGCGCACTCGTCGTCGGCGCCACCCCGGTCCCGGCCGGTGAGGTGCTCGACTACATCAAGGGACACCTCGCCGCCAAGGCCGGACTCAAGCTCCAGGTCAAGGAGTTCACGGACTACGTCCTGCCCAACACCGCGCTCCAGGAGGGCTCGCTGGACGCGAACCTCTACCAGAACAAGCCCTTCCTGGACGACTTCAACAAGTCCAAGGGCACCGACCTGGTGCCGGTGGTCGACGCCTACCTGCCGCCCATGGGCGTCTACTCCAAGAAGGTCGAGGACGTCACCAAGCTCCCCGACGGAGCCACCGTCGGCGTGCCCAACGACCTGACCAACGAGGCCCGCGCGCTCAAGCTCCTCGCCGCGAGCGGAGTCATCGAGCTGAAGAAGGACGCCGGTGCCCAGGCGTCCCCGGCGGACGTCGTCAAGAACCCCCGGCACCTGAAGTTCAAGGAGATGGAGGCCGCCCAGCTCCCGCGCTCGCTCGGGGACATGGACGCCGCCGTCATCAACAACAACTTCGCCCAGGACGCCGGGCTCAGCCCCACCAAGGACTCGATCTACCTGGAGTCCGCGAAGAACAACCCCTACGCCAACCTCCTCGCCGTCAAGCGCGGCAGCGAGAAGGACCCGCGGGTCAAGAAGCTCGCCGAGCTGCTGACCTCGCCCGAGGTGAAGAAGTTCATCGAGGACAAGTACCAGGGCTCGGTCCTGCCGGTCAGCGGCAGCTGACCCGGCGGCGTCCGCCGAGGCGGCGGTCTCCGGCCCGCCGCACACGGCGCGTACGGCCCCACTCCCGCGCCCCGCAAGGGGGTTCCCGTGACGCACGGGGACGGCGGGGGAGGGGCCCCTCGTGCGTTTCAGTGGTTACATGCTTCATGCTGGGCAGTTCAGGGGGCCTCTCTGACGGCCCCTCACAAAACGATCCGACGTTACGGAGCGGCGCATGACTAGCACCTTCCCCAACATCTCCATCAGCACGGAGCGGTTGGTGCTGCGCCCCCTCGACGAGGACGACGTGCCCGCACTGGCCGAGATGATGAACGACGAACAGGTCGCCGCCTGGACGGACGTACCCCAGCCCTTCACCGAGGAGGGCGCCCGGCACTGGATCACCGAGTACGCCCCCGCCGAACGCACCGCCGGACGCGGACTCGACCTCGCCGTCACCGAGTTCCTCACCCAGCGCCTGGTCGGCATCGTCCAACTCACCAAGACCGACTGGCAGATCAGGTCCAGCGAGCTGTCGTACATCATCGCCCCATGGGCCCGCGGCGAGGGCTACGCCTCCGAGGCCGCGCTCGCCACCGCCCAATGGCTCTTCGGCGACCAGAAGTTCGAGCGCATCGAGATCCGCACCGCCGCCGACAACACCGCCTCCCAGCAGGTCGCCCAGAAGATCGGCTGCATCAGCGAGGGCGTCCTGCGCAACGCCTGCATAGTGCACGTCCGCACCGAGGACGGCACCTGGACCGACATGCGCACCGACTACATCGTCTGGAGCCTGCTGCCCGAGGACCTGGAGGGCGCCGACGACCAGCTCTCCGACAGCCGGGGCTTCCCCGCGTACTCCGACTACGCCGACTGGAACTGACCCCGCCCGGGCCCGGCCGGGGCGACGGCGGGCACCGGAGACCACCCGGGCCCCCGCGCTCCCGCCCGACCAGGTAACCTCACGGAGCCCGCACTCCGGGCCACCCCCTTGACGACCTGCGAAGACCTGGAGACTGACGACGATGGCCGACCGGGTCACGGTGATCGGCTGGGACGGCTCGCCGCTGACCGAGGCGGCACGCGGCGCCCTCGGCGCCGCCACGCTCGTCGCGGGCGCCGCCCACCACCTGGCACTGCCCGAGATCCCGCCCACCGCCGAACGCGTCCGGCTCGGCAGCCTCACCCTGGCCGCCCGCCGCATCGCCGCCCACCGCGGCACCGCCGCCGTGCTCGCCGACGGCGACCCCGGCTTCTTCGGCGTCGTCCGCACCCTGCGCGACCCCCAGTTCGGCCTGGAGGTCGAGGTCGTCCCCGGCGTCTCCTCCGTCGCCGCCGCCTTCGCCCGCGCCGGGATGCCCTGGGACGACGCCCAGGTCGTCGTCGCCCACCCGCGCACCCTGCGCCGGGCCGTCAACGTCTGCCGCGCCCACCCCAAGGTCGCCGTCCTCACCGCGCCCGGCGCCGGACCCGCCGAACTCGGCCTGCTCCTCGACGGAGTGCACCGCACCTTCGTCGTCTGCGAGGAACTGGGCACCGAGAACGAACGCGTCAGCGTCCTCACCTCCGACAAGGCCGCCGACCACACCTGGCGCGACCCCAACGTCGTCATCGTCATCGGCGGCCACCCCGGCGCCGTCGAGGGCGGCGGCTGGCTCGCCGGGCGCGACCCCGCCGTCGGCCCGCGCGGCTGGACCCAGCCCGACGCGGCGTACGGCGGCGGCCTCGGCGAGGGCGAGACCGAACTGCTGCGCGCCGCCCAACTCGCGCGCCTGGGCCCCCGCACGGGCGACCTGGTGTGGGACATCGGCTGCGGCGCGGGCGCCTTCGCCGTGGACGCCGCGCGCGCCGGAGCCGCCGTCATCGCCGTCGACCACGACCCGGCCGCCTGCGCCCGCACCGACGCCGCCGCGCGCGCCCACGGGGTCCAGCTCCAGATCGTCCAGGGCCAGGCCCCGCACGCCCTGGAGAACCTGCCCGAGCCCGACGTCGTACGCGTCGGCGGCGGGGGAGCGGCCGTGGTCTCCGCGGTGGCCGACCGCCGCCCGCAGCGCATCGTCACCCACGCCGCGACCCGTGACGCGGCCGAACTCGTCGGCCGCGACCTGACCGAGCACGGCTACCGCGTCGAGTGCGCCCTCCTCCAGGCCGTCGAACTTGACACCCGCGCCTGGACGGAGACCGAGCGGAGCGTCGCGTTCCTGCTCACGGGCGAACTGCCCCGCCGCGACACCCCGCGCTGACCCGAGGGGCGTACCGGGGCGGAAAGGGCAGCTCGCGCCCGCCCCGTGATCCTGTTGTCGTACCGCGCGCGGTAGGCTGGCCGATCGTTGTACCGCACCGGCGCACCGGAAGTTCGTTCGCCAATGTCCGGAACGCACGCCCGTTTTGGGGGCGGGTGGGGTACCACGACACCACAGGACGCGCGACGTGGCGCAGTCCACAACGGGCAGTCGCGGATCACGCTGTCGCGAGGACGCGACAGCGGGACAATGCCACTGGCGGTTTTCATGCCACTGAATGGCTTTGTCGTCATTTCTGGCGGCCGTTCGTGCCGCCGGGCACGGACGCTCGTTCTCACTACGGGGCGGTCGGTGCGCCGTTCCGGGTGAGCTGGTCGTAGGAGCACTGAAGCGATGGGCGAGGGGTACGCATGACCGACACCGGCCAGATCCCGGGCGAGGGACAGCCGGAGAGCGCAGGCATGGTGGAGCAGCCGGGCGCCCCCGCCCACGGCTACACCTACGTCGCCGAGGCGCCCGCCGGGGATGAAGACCTGCTGCTGCCGGGCGCCCAGGGCGCATGGGGCAACGAAGTGCCGCCGCCCGCACCGGAACCGGTCGTGGAGGCCGTCCACCAGCCGGGCGCGCACGAGGCGTCGGGCCGGGACAGCGGGCAGGTCGACCTCACCGGCGTACGGCTGCCCGAGGCGGGCCCCGTCTCCGTGACGCCGTCCCCCATCCTGTCGGCCCCGCACGGCCCGTCGGTGCAGCCGCCGCGCAGGCCGCTGCACCTCGGCCCGCCGATCCCCGACACCTCCGCCAGCCCGGTGCGTTCGCTGGCCGACCGTGGCCCGGCGGGCGCGCCCGTACGGCAGCCCGTCCAGCCCGTGGCCGGTCCCGAGTACGCGGAGGCACCGCACCTCCACGAGGCCGTTCCGCAGGGGACGGGCCAGTGGAACGTGGCCGCCGCCGTGTCGCCGCCCACCGCCGAAACGGTTGGCCCGGTCCCCGGCACCGCTCCCGACCCCGCCCAGGCCGCCATGGCCCGCATGGCCACCCAGGCGACCGGCGTCGTGCACGCGCACGACGGGGTCCAGCCGGTGGACGGCCACGACGGGGTGTACGAGGTCGCTGCCGCTGAAGCTGTGCCTGCCGAGGCTGGTGTGGTGACGGAGGCTGTGGTTCCGCCGGCCGAGAGCGCGGTCGTGGCGCCGGAGCCCGAGGCCGTGGTTCCGTCGGCCGAGGAGCCGCAGGAGGCGGCCCCGGCCGTCGCCGTGGTGGGGGCCCCGGCGGAGCAGGTCGAGCAGGTCGAGCCCGCGACGCCGGAGGTGGCCGCGTCGGCCGCTGCGGAGCCGGTCGCCGCCGAGGCCGCTGCGGCCATCCCGGCCCAGGCCGCCGCTCCGGTGGAGCCGGACCCGCAGGCCGACCTCGTGGTCACGGCCGACCCGGAACAGGCCCCCGCGCCCGACGCGGCCCAGCAGGCCGCCGCTCCGGCCGAAGGGGAGCCGCACGCCGCTGCTCCGGCTGAACCGGACCTGCACGCCGTCGCTCCGGCCGAAGGGGAGCCGCAGGCCGTCGCTCCGGCCGAACCGGACCCGCACGCCGCCGTCCCGGCTGCGGCCGACCCCGCGCAGGTCCCGGTCCCCGACCCGGCCCAGCCGCAGGCTGCCGCCGAGGCCGAGCCGCAGGCTCCCGCGCCTGCCGACGCGGACCCGCAGGTCGCCGCCCTGGCGGAGGCCGACCCGCAGGCGGCCGTCCTGGCGGAAGTTGACCCGCAGGCGGGCGCCCTGGCGGGAGCCGACCCGCAGGTCGCCGCCCTGGCGGAAGCTGACCCGCAGGCGGCCGTCCCGGCGGAGGCCGAACCCCTCGGCGCCGCTCCGGTGGAGGCCGACCCCGCCCAGGTGCCCGTGCCCGACGCGGCCCAGCCGGAGGCTGTGGCCCCGGCCGAGGCGACGGTCCCGGATGCCGCCCTCCCGGCCCAGCCGGAGCCCCAGGCGGCCACACCCGCCGACGCGGACCCGCAGGGTGCCGCCCCGGCCGAGCCCGCCGTACCGGCCGCCGCCGAGGCGACTCCCGAGGCGCCCGAGCCCGTACCGGCTCCCGAGGCCGAGGCCGAGGCCGAAACCCCGGCCCCCGCCGAGCCCGCCCCCGTCGCCGACGAGGCCCCCGTACCCACCCAGGGCCCCCAGCTCGTCGCGCCGCCGGAAGCCGCCGCGCCGCCGGAGGCAACCCCGCTGCCCTCCGCCGTCCCGCTGGAGCCGCACCCGGACCAGACGCTCGGTCAGTTCGTGCCGGTCGACGGTCAGGTGCCCACCGCGCCGCACCTCGCGCCGACCCCGCCGCAGCCGCTGAGGCTGCCCGAGCAGCTGACCGAGGAGCCGGACCTCGTCCAGAGCGCGGAGGACCTGGACACCCGGGCCGCCGACCAGGACGAGCAGGACGCGACCGCCGTGGCGGAAGCACCCGCACCCGCGGGCCCCGCCGCCCCCGCCTACAACGACGCCGAGCGCGAGGCCGTGCTCAAGGTGATCCGCGAGCGCCGCGACATCCGCAACGGCTTCCGCAGCGACCCCATCCCGCACGAGGTGCTGCTGCGCGTCCTGGAGGCCGCGCACACCGCCCCGTCGGTGGGCCACTCGCAGCCCTGGGACTTCGTCGTCATCAAGTCCGCCGAGACCCGGCGCGCGATGCACGACCTGGCCATGAGCCAGCGCGAGGCGTACGCCAAGTCGCTGCCCAAGGGCCGGGCGAAGCAGTTCAAGGAAATGAAGATCGAGGCCATCCTCGACACCCCGGTGAACATCGTCGTCACCGCCGACCCCACGCGGGGCGGCCGTCACACCCTCGGCCGGCACACCCAGCCGCAGATGGCGCCGTACTCCTCCGCGCTCGCGGTCGAGAACCTGTGGCTCGCCGCCCGCGCCGAGGGCCTCGGCGTCGGCTGGGTCAGCTTCTTCGACGAGCGGGAGATGGTCCGCGCGCTCGGCCTGCCCGAGCACCTGGAGGTCGTCGCCTACCTGTGCGTCGGGTACGTCGACGAGTTCCCGGACGAGCCCGAGCTGATGCAGGCGGGCTGGTCCAAGCGCCGCCCGCTGTCCTGGGTCGTGCACGAGGAGACGTACGGGCGCCGCGCCCTGCCCGGAGAGGAACCCCACGACCTGCTCGCCGAGACCGTCGCACAGATCCGCCCGCTCGACGCCAAGGCGCTCGGCGAGGCGTGGGAGCGCCAGAAGCGCATGACCAAGCCGGCCGGGGCGCTCGGCATGCTGGAGATCATCTCCGCGCAGCTGTCCGGTCTCTCCCGGCAGTGCCCGCCGCCGATCCCGGAGCCCGCGGCCGTCGCGATCTTCGCCGGTGACCACGGGGTGCACGCCCAGGGCGTCACCCCCTGGCCGCAGGAGGTCACCGGCCAGATGGTGGCCAACTTCCTCGGCGGCGGCGCGGTCTGCAACGCCTTCGCGAGCCAGGTCGGCGCCGAGGTGTGCGTCGTGGACGTCGGCGTCGTCGCCGACCTGCCCGCCACTCCCGGTCTGCTGCCCCGCAAGATCCGGGGCGGCACCTCCGACATGACCGCCGGACCCGCGATGACCCGCGAGGAGGCCAGGGTCGCCATCGAGGTCGGCATCGAGACCGCCCGCGACCTGGTCGCGGCCGGGAACAAGGCGCTGCTCACCGGTGAGATGGGCATCGCCAACACCACCGCGTCCGCCGCGCTGATCGCCGCCTTCACCGGCGCCGACCCGGCCGAGGTCACCGGGCGCGGCACCGGCATCAACGACGAGACGCTGGCCCGCAAGACCGAGGTGGTCCGGCGCGCGCTGGAACTCCACCAGCCCGACCCGGCCGACCCGATCGGCGTCCTCGCGGCCGTCGGCGGCTTCGAGCACGCGGCCATGGTCGGCCTGCTGCTCGGCGGCGCCTCGCTGCGTACGCCGGTGATCCTGGACGGCGTCAGCGCCGGAGCGGCGGCCCTCGTGGCCCGCGCCATCGCCCCCGAGGTGCTGGCCGCCTGCATCGCCGGGCACCGCAGCGCCGAGCCCGGCCATGTGGCCGCGCTCAACAAGCTGGGCCTGCGCCCGCTGGTCGACCTCGACCTGCGCCTGGGCGAGGGCACGGGCGCGCTGCTCGCCCTGCCGCTGGTGCAGAGCACGGCGCGCGCGATGCACGAGGTGGCGACGTTCGACTCGGCGGGCGTCACCGAGAAGTAGGCGGCCACCGCTCACCGTGCGGTGGGCACATGTACGCGCGAGACGGGCGGTCCGGTGTTCACCCACCGGACCGCCCGTGCCGCACCCCGCCCCGGCGCCGTAAAATCCGCACGTCAGGGCCGCTCCGCCGCCGTAGCGCGCCGACCGCAGAGCTGGACGAGGAGCCGCACCTCATGGCCGAACACCCCGCCTACCCCGTAGGACTCCGCCTGGCCGGGCGCCGCGTGGTCGTGCTCGGCGGCGGCCAGGTCGCCCAGCGCCGTCTGCCCGCGCTGATCGCGGCGGGCGCGGACGTGCTGCTGGTCTCGCCCGAGGCGACGCCCTCCGTGGAGGCGATGGCGGACGCGGGCGAGATCACCTGGGAGCGGCGGCCGTACGCCGAGGGCGATCTGCACGGCGCCTGGTACGCCCTGATCGCCACCAGCGACCCGCTCGCCAACGCCACCGCCTCCGCGGAGGCCGAGCACGAGCGCGTGTGGTGCGTACGCTCCGACGACGCCGACGCGGCCACCGCCTGGACCCCGGCCACCGGGACCAGCGAGGGCGTGACGGTCGCCGTCCTCACCACCACCGCGCGCGACCGCGACCCCCGGCACACCGCCGCCGTGCGCGACGCGGTCGTGGCGGGCCTGCGCGACGGCACCCTGGTCGCCCCCCACCACCGCACCCGCACCCCCGGCGTCGCCCTGGTCGGCGGCGGCCCCGGCGACCCGGACCTGATCACCGTGCGCGGGCGGCGCCTGCTCGCGGAGGCCGACGTGGTGATCGCCGACCGGCTCGGCCCGCGCGACCTGCTCGCCGAACTCCCGCCGCACGTCGAGGTGATCGACGCGGCGAAGATCCCCTACGGGCGGTACATGGCCCAGGAAGCCATCAACAACGCCCTGATCGAGCACGCCAAGCAGGGCAAGTCCGTGGTGCGGCTCAAGGGCGGCGACCCCTTCGTCTTCGGCCGGGGCATGGAGGAGGTCCAGGCGCTCACCGAGGCGGGCATCCCCTGCACGGTCGTCCCCGGCATCACCAGCTCGGTCTCTGTGCCGGGCGCGGCCGGGATACCCGTCACGCACCGGGGCGTCGCGCACGAGTTCACCGTGGTCAGCGGTCATGTCGCCCCCGACGACGAGCGCTCCCTGGTCGACTGGCCCTCGCTCGCCAAGCTCACCGGCACCCTGGTGATCCTCATGGGCGTCGACAAAATGGGCCGTATCGCCGAGACCCTGATCGCCCACGGCAAGTCCCCCGACACCCCGGTCGCCCTGATCCAGGAGGGCACGACCGCCGCTCAGCGCCGGGTGGACGCGACGCTCGCGACGGTCGAGGAGACGGTACGGCGCGAGGCGGTGAAGCCGCCCGCGGTGATCGTGGTCGGCGAGGTGGTCACGGTGGGTCCGGCGACGCCGGACGCCTGAGCCGCCGTACGAACGCCCGAGGGCCTGCGGGCACCCCGTACCGTCGTTTTTCCTTCTCTCTCCAGAACGAGGCAGCATCTTCCCGTGGCCGAACTCATCACCCTCACGGACCCCGACGACCCCCGTCTGCACGACTACACGAACCTCACCGACGTGGAGCTGCGCCGCAGGCGCGAGCCCGCCGAGGGGCTGTTCATCGCGGAGGGCGAGAAGGTGATCCGCCGGGCGCGGGCGGCGGGCTACGACACGCGCTCCATGCTGCTCACCCCCAAGTGGGCCGAGGTGATGCGGGACGTCATCGACGAACTCGCCGCCCCCGTCTACTGCGTGAGCCCGGAACTGGCCGAGCGCGTCACCGGCTACCACGTCCACCGGGGCGCCCTCGCCTCCATGGGCCGCAAGGCCCTGCCGACGGCCGCCGAAGTCCTGGCCCCCGCGCGCCGGGTGGCCGTCTTCGAGGACATGGTCGACCACGCCAACCTCGGCGCCGCCTTCCGCAACGCGGCGGCCCTGGGCGTGGACGCGGTCCTCCTCACCCCCCGCTGCGCCGATCCCCTCTACCGGCGAGCGGTCAAGGTCTCCATGGGCGCTGTCTTCTCGGTGCCCTACGCCCGCTTCGACACCTGGCCGCAGGACGCGGGCACGCTCCATGACGCGGGCTTCGTCATCGCGGCCCTCTGCCTGGGCCCGGACTCCATCACCCTGGACGAACTGGCCGCCGAGCACCACGAGAAGCTGGCCCTGATGCTGGGCACCGAGGGCGACGGCCTGTCCCGGGCGGCCATGGACGCGGCCGACAAGCTGGTCCGCATCCCGATGTCGGCGGGCATCGACTCGCTGAACGTGGCGGCGGCCTCGGCGGTGGCGTTCTACGCGACCTGCCGCACGCCGTAGCACCCCGCCCGGCGGTCTACTCGGCGGAGGGCGAGGGCCCCTCGGGCCGTGGCGTCGGGTCGTACCCCCGCTCGACCGGCATCCCGTCCGCCACCCGCGCTCCGTCGCCCTCCGCGCCCGTCCTCGGCTGGGCGTGCGTCTGCCGGGTGCCGTTGCCGCCGAGTCCCCGGGACGGACCCGTGCACCCCTGGGCCAGGGCGATGCCCAGGGCCACGAGCAGGGTCACGACCACGAAGACGAACAGGCGCTGGCGCAGCAGCCGGGGGTTGGCCGGGCGCAGCCGGGTGCCCGTGGTGCGGGGCGCCGGACGACCGGCGCCGCTGCGGGGACCGGCCGGGCGGCCGTTGCCCGTGGAACGCGGACGCGGCGCGGGGGTCGTCCGGGACGCGCCCGGCCGTGAGCCGCCCCGCGAGGGGGCCCCGCCCCGGGAAGGCGCCCCGCCCCGGGCGGGTGTGGCCCCGCGCGGCAGCGGCGTGCCCGAGGGGGAGGGCCGCCGCTGGGTGGTGCGCTGCTGGTCCTGGGCCGTGCGCTGCGGGTCCGGATAGGTGTCCACCAGGCGCCCGGCACCCCGGTCGCCCTCCGCCACGCGCGGCGCGGGCGGCCGTACGTCGCCCAGGCCCTGTGCCTCGCGCGCCGCGATCTCCTTCAGCCGCAGGGACAGCTGGAGAGTGCTCGGCCGGTCGTCCGGGTCCTTGGCCAGGCACGCCCGCACCAGCGGGGCCAGCGCGTCCGGTACGCCGTGCAGCTGGGGCTCCTCGTGCACCACGCGGTACAGCATCACTTCGGAACTGCCGTGTCCGAAGGGGGAGTCACCGGTCGAGGCGTACGCCAGGGTCGCCCCCAGCGAGAACACGTCCGTCGCCGGGGTGACCACCGCGCCGCGCACCTGCTCCGGTGCCAGGAAGCCCGGGGAGCCCACCGCCGTGCCCACGTGCGTGAGCGTGGAGGCGCCCGTGGCCCAGGCGATGCCGAAGTCGATGATCCGGGGGCCCTTGGGGGACAGCAGGATGTTGGACGGCTTCAGGTCCCGGTGGACCACGCCCGCCTCATGGACGGCGACCAGTCCCTCCGAGAGCGCCGCCCCGATCGCCGCGGCCTCGGCCGCGACCAGCGGGCCCTCGTCGGCCACCTTGTCGTGCAGGGAGGGGCCGGGCACGTACTGCGTCGCGAACCACGGGCGCTCCGCCTCCAGGTCCGCCGCCACCAGCCGCGCCGTACAGCCGCCCCGGATGCGCCGGGCCGCCGACACCTCGCGCGCGAACCGCGACCGGAACTCCTGGTCCTCCGCGAGATCGGGCCGGATCACCTTCAGCGCGACCCGCTGCCCCTTCTTGTCGGAGCCGAGATAGACCACGCCCATCCCGCCCGCGCCGAGCCGTCGGTGAAGCCTGAACGAGCCGACGACGCGCGGGTCCTCGCGCCTCAGGCGCATCATCGCCATGTTCATCCCCGCTGCCCGGTCCCTGTGACGGGCCCAGCTTACGTTTCCACGGCCGCCCGCGCGCAGAGGCCGCGCCCTCCGGTACCGACGGATTGCGCGGACGGCCACACCAGGTGAAGCACGGTCAGCAGACGGTCAATTGCGGACCTGTTGAGGGTCACGGGAAGTCAACAAGTCGATGAGACAAGGGGGTTGGGGTCCGGTGCGCAGCCCGCCGGTGGCGACGGCGCCCCGCGCGGGACCGGCGGCCCCCGGCGGTCCACCACCGCGCCCGCCGTCCCGATCCCGGAGGGTGCAGGTCACCGCGAGGAGGTCAAAGTGACTGAAGTCATACGTATCCACCCGTGGGTGGAGAGCGACCCGTGCGGCGGCCTCCCGGTCCGGACAACGGGCGACCCCTCCGGGAAGACCCCGAGAACCGGAGCGAGGTCTCCACCCAGGGGAGTACTTCGCCGAGGAGGGCTCATCCTCCGGGAGGCCCGCCATTCGATACGAGGGCATGACGCCCCCGACCTCGCCCCGCGCCTACATTTGAGGTCAAGCGGCGGGTGCGGTACTCGTCCCCCGAGGTCACACACCCGCCGCTCTCATCAAGCGCGACCACACAAGAACCACCGAGCACGACCAGGGAAAGCCTGGAGGGATCATGGCCCACACGGCACCGAGGCGCACCACGCCCGGCCCCCGCCGGACGGGCCGCCGCCACCCGGCGGTGGCGACCCTCATGGCCCTGCCCCTGGCACTGCTGCTCCTCCTCGTCTTCGACGGGTGGGAGACGGTGGCCACACAAGCGTCGTCCGTGGGTGCGATGCTGGGGCGCTGACCAGCGCTCCAGACCCGGAAGAGCGGTCCGGGCCACATCCATCCATCCTGGAAACCCCGTGGGGACGGGGGTGCGGCGGACGGCACGAAATGCCGGCGCAGCTGGGGAGCTGCGCCGGCATTGCGCTGCCCGGGCCCCGACCACGACAGAGTGCACCGTGATGGGCATACTGTCGGCTGATCGCTCGATCGCCGGGGTGCCCTTCGTCCCGGGACCTGCGGTCCTTCGGAAACAGGGGGAGTGGGGGATTGTCGTGGGGCTGATGGACCGTATCCGCGGTGAGTTCATCGACATCATCGAGTGGACCGACGACAGCCGGGACACCATCGTGTGGCGCTTCCCGCGCCACGGCAACGAGATCAAGATGGGCGCCCGGCTCGTGGTGCGCGAGTCGCAGGTCGCCGTCTTCGTCAACGAGGGGCGCCTGGCCGACGTCTACCAGCCCGGCACCCACACCCTCTCCACCCAGAACATGCCGGTCCTGTCCACCCTGAAGGGCTGGAAGCACGGCTTCGAGTCGCCGTTCAAGGCCGAGGTCTACTTCGTCACCACCCGGCAGTTCACCGACTTCAAGTGGGGCACCCAGAACCCGGTGATCCTGCGGGACGCCGACTTCGGCATGGTCCGGGTGCGCGCCTTCGGCACCTTCGCCGCCCAGGTGGTGGACGCCGCCGCGCTGCTGCGCGAACTGGTCGGCACCGACCCGCAGTTCCGCACCGAGGAGGTCGGCGAGCACCTGCGGCAGCTGATCGTCTCCAAGCTGGGCCCCGCGCTGGGTGCCGCCGGCGTTCCCCTGCTCGACCTCGCCACCCGGCAGGACGGCATCGGACGGCAGCTGGCCGAATCCCTCACCCTGGAGCTGGCCGCCACCGGCATCGCCGTCCCCCGGTTCCACATCGAGAACATCAGCGTCCCGCCGGAGGTCGAGGCGGCGATCGACACCCGCTCCCGGATGGCCGTCACCGGCAACCTGGACGACTACGCCAAGCTCCAGGCCGCCGACGCGATGACGATCGCCGCCGCCAACCCCGGCACCGGCGGCGACGCCGTGGGCCTCGGCGTGGGCATGGCACTGGGCCAGCGGATCGCACAGAGCACGCCCGGTACGACGGCCCCGCCGGTCCCGGCGGCCCAGCCCCCGGCGCAGCCCGCCCCGGCCCCGGCCCCCGCCTCCGCCGATGTCCCGCCGCCGCTGCCCACCGCCCCGCGCTGGTTCCTCGCCGTCGGCGGACAGCAGCAGGGCCCGTACGACGAGAGCGCGCTGGCCGGACAGGTGGCGGCCGGGAACCTGACCCGGACCACCCTGGTCTGGCGCAGCGGGCAGGCCGCCTGGCAGCCCGCGGACCAGATCCCGGAGCTGGCCTCGCTGCTCGCCGACGTACCGCCGCCGCTGCCCCCGCAGGGCTGAACCCGGAACCTTCCGGCAACAGGCCACAAGGAGAACTGAGTTGACGGACCAGGACGTCGCGCCCGCGCCCGACCGGGCGTTCCAGTGCGAGGCGTGCGGCGGGGTCAGCGAGTACGCGCCCGGGACGTACGCGCTGCGCTGCCCCTACTGCAAGCACGAGCAGGACATCACGCCGATACCCCGGCAGGTCACCGAGCACCCCATCGAGGAACTGGCCGCGCTGCCCCACCGGGCCACCGCCCCGGACCAGGTGAAGACGTACACCTGCCCCGGCTGCCACGCGGTGACCGAGAGCGACACGCTCAGCGACACGTGCCCCTTCTGCGCCACCTCGTTGGTCTCCGACGCCTCCGGCACCGAACGTGTGGTGCCCGAGGCGGTCCTTCCCTTCGGGGTCAGCCGCGACCAGGCCCGCGCGGCACTGGCGAAGTGGACGAAGTCCCGCTGGTTCGCGCCCGACGAGCTGAAGAAGGTCACCGAGGCCGAGACCTTCCGGGGCAGCTATCTGCCGCACTGGACGTACGACGCACAGACCAGCACCCGCTACACCGGCCAGCGCGGCGACTACTACTGGGTCGAGGAGGAGGACTCCGAGGGCCGCACCCGCCGGGTACGGCACACCAACTGGCAGCCCGCGTTCGGCACGGTCGACCGGTTCTTCGACGACGTACTGGTGCCCGGCAGCGGCCAGGTGCCGGAGAAGGAACTGGACAAGCTGGCCCCCTGGCCGCTGGCGGAGACGGTCCCCTACCAGGAGGAGTACCTGGCGGGCTTCCGCACCGTCCGCTACGACGTCGAACCGGAGGCCGGTCTCGAGTCCGCGAAGGCACGGATGGCCCCGGTGATCCGCGCCGACTGCAAGCGGGACATCGGCGGCAACGAGCAGCGGGTCCTCTCGATGTCCACCTCCTACCGCGCCCTCACCTACAAGCTGGTCCTGCTGCCCGTCTGGTTCCTGACCTACGTCCACGCGGGCCGGACCTGGCCGGTGATGGTCAACGCCCGCACCGGCGAGGTCATCGGCGAACGCCCGTACAGCGCGACGAAGATCACCCTGGCCTCGGTGGGCGGCGCGCTCCTGATCGGCCTGGTGGTGCTGCTCGTGATGATGCTGCGCAACTGAGGACGGGGGCGCGGGCCGGGGTTCCCCGCCCATAGGCGCGCGGACTCCGGCCCGCAGGTGCACCGGCTCCCCTCGACGGGTGCGTGTGCGGGCTCCCGGCAATGGGCGCGCGATCCCTACCGACGGGCGCGCGGGCTCCGGGCGCCGGGTGTGGCTGTGGGGCTCCGCGCAGCAGGTGTGCGCGACGGGTTCCCGCCGCCGGACGCCAAGGGCACCCCCGCCCCCGTACCCTCGCCGCACACCGCCACCCCGCCCCGAGGCCCCCGTGACCCCAGACGCCCTGACCGCCCACCTCACCGCCACCGCCCACCCCGGCACCGCGTCCCCCTGCGCCTGCCCCACCGGGCTCCTCGCCGACCGCCCCGACGCCACCGTCCTCCGGCACGGCGACACCGTCGCGAAGGCCCACGCCCCCGGCACCGGCCCGGCCGACCTCACCCGGCGCCTCGCGGTGGCCGCCGCCCTCCCGGACGTCCTGCTGGCCCCGCGCACATCCGCTCCCGTCCTCGTGGACGGCCGCCTCGTCACGTACTGGCCGCTCGGCGACCCTGTGGACCGTGACGACCCCGACGCGGCCCCCTGGGAAGCCGCCGCCACCCTCCTCGCCCGGCTCCACCGCACGCCCCTGGACGGCCCGTTGCCCCCGATGCGCGGACCGGCCAAGGCGGCTGCCGCGACGGCCCGGCTGAGGAAGGCCCTGGAGACCGCTCCCTGCCCCGACGCGCAACCCGTACTGCGGGCCTGGGCCGCACTGCCCGGCTGGGCACGCGGCGAGGCCCCCGCACCCGGCGTCCCGGCCCTCTGCCACGGCGATCTGCACCTCGGTCAGCTCGTACGGCACCCCGCGCCCGACGGCCCCTGGCGGCTGATCGACGTGGACGACCTCGGCGTCGGCAGCCCCGCCTGGGACCTCGCCCGCCCCGCCGCCTGGTACGCCTGCGGGCTGCTGCCGCCCGAGGAGTGGACCCGCTTCCTGGACGCCTACCGCGCCGCCGGTGGCCCCGCCGTACCGCCCGACGGCGACCCCTGGCCCGTACTCGACGTGCCCGCCCGCGCCCTGACCGTGCAGACCGCCGCCCTCGCGCTCACCAAGGCGCTCACCGCGGGCCGTTCGCCCGACGAGGTCGAACAGGCCGTGGTGGACGCCTGCGCGCGCATGACCGGCCAGCCGTAACGACCGCCGGACCCCGACCGGTTGAGCCGAGATTTCCCGGAATAGGCTGCAACCGACCGGGGCAGGACGGAGTCTGTCCTGGGGAAACACCAAGCAGGACCCTACGGCGAGGAGTTGAGCCGACCATGCAGTGTCCGAAGTGTCACGCGCCCATGCGCACCTACAACCGCAACGGCGTCCAGATCGAGCAGTGCGACGGCTGCCGCGGCATCTTTCTCGACTACGGCGAGCTGGAGGCCCTGACCCGCGTGGAGTCCCAGTGGGCGCAGCCCCCGGCCCCGCAGGCGTACCCGGCCGCCCCGCCCGCCCCCGCCTGGGGCGCCCCGCACGGCGGCGGCCACGGGGGTCACGGCGGTCACTACGGCCACCGCCGCCACAAGAGCTTCGGCCACATGCTGTTCTCCAGCTGACCCGGGCGACGAGAAAGCCCCGGCCGTACGAGACGGCCGGGGCTTTCCGGTGTGTGGACGATACTGGGATTGAACCAGTGACCTCTTCCGTGTCAGGGAAGCGCTCTCCCGCTGAGCTAATCGTCCTCGGGACCACGATCACTCGATGTCACTCCATGGAGCGGATCATGGGCACTGCGTGCGCGATACTGGGATTGAACCAGTGACCTCTTCCGTGTCAGGGAAGCGCTCTCCCGCTGAGCTAATCGCGCGGGATCGGATCTTCGAGAAGATCCAGTGGACGATACTGGGATTGAACCAGTGACCTCTTCCGTGTCAGGGAAGCGCTCTCCCGCTGAGCTAATCGTCCTTGGAGGTGGAGACGGGATTTGAACCCGTGTAGACGGCTTTGCAGGCCGTTGCCTCGCCTCTCGGCCACTCCACCAGGAGTGTAGGGGATCGGGATGACCCCTGTTTCCTGCGAGCGGACGACGAGGCTCGAACTCGCGACCTCAACCTTGGCAAGGTTGCGCTCTACCAACTGAGCTACGTCCGCTTGTCGTTTCGGTCCGCTTCCGCGTCCCGGCGACGTGTTGAACTTTAGCGGATTCCTCGGCCAGTACAAAAACGCGTTTGCGCAGCGTGCTGCGGTGCACCCGGCGAAGGGCGTGGTCACGGTCGTCCCGGAGCCCCCGGCGGACGTCGCCGGACCATCACCTGACCGCCCCCGCAGGGCCCCGCCTAGACTCGGCCACGTGCCTCACCTTCCTCCCGTTCTCCCCCCTATGGCCCGCTTCGGTGACCGCGTCGCCACCGGCCTGCTGGACGTCACCGGCGACCCGGCCGCGCTGGACTCCGAGGGCTTCTGGGCCGTCGTCGCGGACTTCGAGGGCGGCCTGACCTGCGCCCGCTTCGCGCAGGTACGGGAGGAGCCGGTTCCCGCCCCGCGCCCCGGCGCCTGGCACGCCCCCGCCCGGGACGCCTGGACCTCCTCCCTGGACCACGCCGCCTACACGGCCGCCGTCCGCCGTATCCGGGAACACATCGCAGCGGGCGAGGTCTACCAGGCCAACCTCTGCCGCGTCCTCAGCGCCCCCGTCGCCCCCGACGCCGACGTGGACGCCCTCACCGCCCTCCTCGCCCGGGGCAACCCCGCCCCCCACGGAGGAACGGTCCGGCTCCCGGAGCACGGGGTGGAGATCGCCACCGCCTCGCCCGAGCTGTTCCTGCGCCGCGCCGGGCGCACCGTCGAGTCCGGCCCCATCAAGGGCACCGGACGCACCGAGGCCGACCTCCTGGAGAAGGACTACGCCGAGAACGTGATGATCGTGGACCTGGTCCGCAACGACATCGGCCGCGTCTGCGAGACCGGCACCGTCACCGTGCCCGACCTGTGCGCGGTGGAGAAGCACCCCGGCCTCGTCCACCTGGTCTCCACCGTCCGGGGCGAGCTGCGGCCCGGCGCGGGCTGGCCGGACCTGTTCGCCGCCGCCTTCCCGCCCGGCTCCGTCACCGGCGCCCCCAAGACGAGCGCCCTGCGGATCATCGAGGCCCTGGAGCCCGCCCCGCGCGGCCCCTACTGCGGCGGCATCGGCTGGGTCGACGCCGACCGGGGCACCGCCGAGCTGGCCGTCGGCATCCGCACCTTCTGGATCGACCGGGCCGCCGGGGTGCTCCGCTTCGGCGCGGGCGCCGGGATCACCTGGGGGTCCGACCCCGAGGGGGAGTGGCGCGAGACCGAACTGAAGGCATCCCGGCTGCTCGCGATAGCGTCGGGGGAGTACCAGGAAAGTGGAGAGGGTCTGACATGAGGATCTGGCTGGACGGCGAACTGCGTGACGCCGATTCCGCGCGCGTCTCGGTCTTCGACCACGGGCTCACCGTGGGCGACGGCATCTTCGAGACCGTCAAGGCGGTCGACGGACAGACCTTCGCGCTCACCCGCCACCTCGACCGGCTCACCCGCTCGGCCCGCAGCCTCGGCCTGCCCGACCCGGACCACGACGAGGTGCGCCGCGCCTGCGCGGCGGTTCTCGACGCCAACCCGATGCCGCTCGGCCGACTGCGCATCACCTACACCGGCGGCCACGGCCCGCTCGGCTCCGACCGGGGCGAGCACGGCCCCACCCTGCTCGTCGCCCTCGGCGAGACCACCCGCCGCCCCGACTCCACCGCCGTGATCACCGTCCCCTGGACCCGCAACGAGCGCGGCGCACTCGCCGGGGTGAAGTCCACCTCCTACGCCGAGAACGTGATCGCCCTGGCCCGCGCCCACGAACAGGGCGCGTCCGAGGCGCTGTTCGCCAACACGGTCGGACAGCTCTGCGAGGGCACCGGCTCCAACGTCTTCGTCGTCCTCGACGGCGAGGTCCACACCCCGCCGCTCGCCTCCGGCTGCCTGGCGGGCATCACCCGCGCCCTCACCGTGGAGTGGACCGGCGCCCAGGAGACCGACCTCCCGCTGGACGTCCTGGAGCGT
The DNA here is from genome assembly GCF_000373625.1 of Streptomyces sp. LaPpAH-108. GTDB lineage: Bacteria > Actinomycetota > Actinomycetes > Streptomycetales > Streptomycetaceae > Streptomyces. The sequence continues at coordinate 169,176 of NZ_KB891998.1, read as the reverse complement.
GCCGAGGAGGTCTTCCTGACCTCCACCCTGCGCGACGTCCAGGCCGTGCACCGGGCCGACGGCCGCGAACTGCCCGGCGTCCAGGGCCCGGTGACCGCCAAGGCGATGCGGATCTTCGAGGAGCGGTCCCGGCAGAACCCCAACCCCTGAGCGCCGCAAGGCAGTCGGCGCAGGGCCCGGCAACGGACCGGCCGGGAAATGGGCTGAGGCGGGCGCCCCTGAGCGGGTAGAACTCCGGTGATGACGACGACCCTGCGGCCGGCCGAGCCGCTTCAGCAGCACCCCGACGGAACCCGCGCACGCCGCTATGAGGTGTGCGTGAACGGACGTCCCGTCGGGGAGATCCACCTCGCCACCTCACCGTTCCTGGGTGCCTCGGTCGCCCGCATCGCCGAGCTGCGCGTGGACGAGGCCGACCGGCGGCGCGGCCGGGGCACGGTGGCCGCGCTCGCCGCGGAGGAGGTGGCGCGCGGGTGGGGCTGCACCCAGATCGAGGCCGCGGTCCCCGCCGGGGCGGAGGCGGCGCTCAGGCTCGTCACCGCCCTCGGCTATGCGCCGCGCAACCGCAGCATGGAAAAAGCCCTGGGGGACACGCCGCCCGAACTGCCGCCGGGCAGCCACGCACGGCCGATGACCCCGGCCGAATTCGCCGCGTGGCAGGAGCACGCGCGCGAGGACTACGCCCGCGACTGGATCGAGCGGGGCGTCCCCGAGGCCGCGGCCCACGCCAAGGCCCGCCGGGACCACGAGACGCTGCTCCCACGCGGCCCGGAGACCGAGGGCATGCTCTTCAGCGTCCTGGAACACGAGGGAACACGGGTCGGCGTCCTGTGGCTGGCCCTGCGGGACACCGGCGCGTACGTCTTCGAGGTCGAGACCGCCGCCGCCCACCGAGGCCGCGGGCACGGCCGGACGCTCATGCTGCTGGCGGAACGCCAGGCGATCGGCGCGGGCCGGACCCGTCTCGGACTCAACGTGTTCGCGGACAACACCCCCGCCGAGCGGCTGTACGAGTCGCTCGGTTACGAGACGACGGAACGCTCCTTCGCCAAACCCCTGCGGTAGGCCCCGGGGCCGGGGGCGACGTAAGCCTCGGGCCGGGGAGGGGAGGGGGGGCGAGGTCAGGCCCGCTCGGCCAGCAGCCGGTCCGCGATCTCCTCGATCCGCCCGCGCAGCCCCTCCTGGCTCTTGCCGCCGTCCAGACGCTCGCCGCCGATGACATAGGTCGGGGTGCCGGTGACCCCGATCGCCTTGCCCTCGGCCTGGTCCGCGTCGACGATCAGGATGTGCCTGCCGTCGATCAGCGCGGTGTCGAACTCCTCGGCGTCCAGGCCGAGTTCACGGGCGACCTCGACCAGCAGCTCCTCGCCCCGGCGGTCCAGCTCCTCGACCCGCCCGAGCACGGCCTGGACGTACGGCCACCCCTGCCCCTGCTCCACCGCCTCCTCGGCGGCCTGCGCGGCGGCGAAGGCGTGCTTGTGCTTCTCCAGCGGAAAGTGCCGCAGCCGCACATCGAGCCGGTCGCCGTAGCGGGCCCGCAGGGCGCGGACGTCGTCCAGGGCGCTGCGGCAGTCGGGGCACTGGAGTTCGCACCAGACATCGAGGACGACGGGCTCGACGGGCGCGGGGGAGGAGTCGTTCATGCGCCCCAGTCTTCCAGGCGGCCCCCGGGCGTCCCCATCCGGTGGGACGGCCCCGACGGGCGCTCGCGTCGCACCCCCCACCCCGAGAGATCTCCGGTGCCGACCCCGAGATCTCCCTGATGTGAGGGCCCGGGCATGGCGTCGCGGGTGCCGGGCGAGGCAGGATGGAAGGGACGAAGCGCACCGCGCGCCTCGTGTCACCGTGACGCCGGCACCGTGCCGGCCGCGCCCGTCTGGAGGACCGGATGCTTGCCGAGACCATCTGCTCCGCCGTGTCCGCGGCGGGCCTGGGCATCGCCGCGGTCACCGCCTACCGCAAGCGCTTCCTCACGGCCGCCCGTGTCGTGGCCTACTCGCTGGTGCCGGTCGGCCTGGTGATGACCGGTGTCGTGGGCTGGCTCGCCCGTACGGCCTTCAGCCCCCTCGCCTGGGCGGGCTTCGGCGTCCTGGCGCTGTCCGTGGTGCTCTTCACGCTCACCCGCGCGGTCGAGCGCAGGCGAGGCCGTACCGGGAAGGGCGCGATACGCGGCGACGAGGCCACCCCGGTGGCCCCGGCCGCCTCGGCACCCTCCCTCGGCCGGGGCAGCGGTCGCACGCCCCGTGCCGCCACCCCGCCCGCCGCCACCGGTTCCGGTTCCGGGTCCGGCGAGGACTTCAGCGACATCGAGGCCATCCTCAAGAAGCACGGCATATGACCCGGCTCTGACGGAGCGAGGCGTCACAGGCCGCCCCGGTACGTCCGAAAACGTTCACGACGCGGAGCGAGCCGAACGAATCGGTGCGAATTCCGCAGACTCCCGCGCTTTACAGGTGTGTTGATCGCGTACAGGGCGCCCCGTGGTCCATCATCACCGCGAGATGGTGGATACGACACAGAGCGAGGCCCCGCCGCAGGAGGACGAGCCGCGCGGGTGCCTCTTCGCCCTTTCCCAGCCACCGCTGATGATCTTCCTTGCGGTGATCGGGTGTCTGATCCTCATGGCGGCGCTGCACGATCTGCTGTTGCTGTGAGCCGTACACGTCCGTCCCGGCGTCACCCGCCGGGACCGGCGTCGGCCCGAAACCCCATCCGTCCCCGGGCCTGCGCCGTCCCCGGGCCTGCGCCGTCCCCGGGCCTGCGCCGTCCCCGGGCCTGCGCCGTCCCCGGGCCTGCGCCGTCCCCGGGCCTGCCCGTCCCCGGGCCTGCGCCGTCCCCGAGCCTGCGCCGTCCCCGAGCCTGTGCCGTCCCGGGCCCCGTCCGTTCCGGCGTCCGGTCGGGCTCAGCCCGCCGACTCCGACTCCTTGCGCCGTGCGCGGTACGCGGCCACGTGCAGCCGGTTCCCGCAGGTGCGGCTGTCGCAGTAGCGGCGCGAGCGATTGCGGGACAGATCCACGAAGGCGCGGCGGCAGTCCGGCGCCTCGCAGCGCCGCAGCCGCTCCTGCTCCCCGGCCACCACGAAGAAGGCGAGCGCCATCCCGCAGTCCGCGGCGAGATGGTCGGCCAGCGACGCCCCGGGGGCGAAGTAGTGCACATGCCAGTCGTAGCCGTCGTGGTCCGTCAGACGCGGGGTGGTGCCCGCGGCGGCGACCAGCTCGTTGATCAGCCCCGCGGCGGCCCGGGCGTCCGGTGCCGCGAAGATCCTCGCGAACCGGCCCCGCACCTTGCGCACCGCCGAGAGGTCGAACTCGGACAGCACCCCCACATCACTGACCGCGTGGCCGCGCACGAACACGGCGAGCGCCTCGACGTCCGGCAGTCCGTCCGCCGCCGCGTCGTCCTCCGGCGCGGTGTTCACCAGATCCACCACGGTGTCGAGGGCGCACCGGGTGTCGTGGGTGATCAGCACGTTTCGCTCCCTGGCCTGAGGGTCGGGCGGACGCCCGCCGATGCTGGCCGATGGTAGCGACAACCGGGGCCGCCGCACCGGGCCCGCTCCGGGTGACTGCCCGGGCAACGCCTCGCCCGCCGCCCGGGTTCCCGGACCGCGCGAGAAGCCGGACGGCGAGCGTGCGAGGCGGGGGGACGCGGGCACGGCTCGGCGCCGTCACCGTGAGTGTTCACGGTGACGGCGCCGAGCCTGCCGGTATACGGCTGTGCGGGCCCGAGCCGTCTCCCCGAGTGGACGGCGCCGGGCGTCTTGGACGGGCGGCGGCCTAGCTCTCCGCCAGGATGTGGGAGAGCTCCTGATCCAGATCGAAGTGCCGGTGCTCCGTGCCGGGGGGCACGGCGGCGTCGGTCCGCTTCAGGAAGGACTCCAGGGCCCGTGCGGGGGCCTCCAGCAGAGCCTCGCCCTCCGGAGAGCTGAGGGCGATGCAGACGACGCCCTGGCCATGACTGCGCGATGGCCAGACGCGGACGTCGCCGGTTCCGGTGGGCCGGTGCAGGCCCTCGGCGAGAAGGTCGCGGGCGAACACCCACTCGACGGTCTCCTCGGCTCCGGTGTGGAAGGTGGCGTGCACGGCGTAGGGGTCGGCCGTGTCGTACCGCAGGCCTGCGGGGACAGGCAGGGAGGACTCGCTCGACACAACGAGGCGCAGGTGCAGCTCGCAGCTGACCGTGGTGTTCATAAGCGCCAGGGCCTTTCGCTCAGTGTGCGCTCGGGGATTCGCACGTCGGCGAAATCGACATGCCACCTACGGTGCCGTTGTAAACCCCTCTGGGGGTTTTGCATGAGTTTCCGTACCTCTTACGGCCGAGAACTTGTGCGACATCTGCCACCATTCCGGTGACTGGAAACACTCGGGTAGGGTTCGACGGTATGAATACGGGGAGTGACGATCCGGGTGAGGTTGTCGTGGCGGACAAGGCGGGTGCGGACGAGGAGCAGCCCGAGCAGGGGCTCGGCTCCCGGGCGCCCGGGTTCATCAAGGACCGTCGCGCCCTCCAGCTGAGCTGGCAGGTCGGCGTCTTCCTCGTCGGCCTCGCGGTCGTCGCGGCCGGTGTCGTCATGCTCCCGCTGCCCGGCCCCGGCTGGGCCGTGATCTTCGGCGGCATGATGATCTGGGCCACCGAGTTCGTCTGGGCCCAGCTCGTCCTGCGCTGGACGAAGCGCAAGGTCACCGCCGCCGCGCAGCGCGCCCTCGACCCCCGGGTCCGCCGCCGCAACATCGCCCTGACCGTGATCGGGCTGGTGATCATCGGTGTGCTCACCGCGATCTACGTCTCGAAGTTCGGCTTCGTGCTGCCGTGGAAGATCTAGGACGGTCGGAACCACCCCCTGACATGCGGTAATGTTCTCTCTGCGCCCGGGCGATTAGCTCAGTGGGAGAGCGCTTCGTTCACACCGAAGAGGTCACTGGTTCGAACCCAGTATCGCCCACCCGGATCGACGGCCCATCTGCTTGCGAGCAGGTGGGCCGTCGNCNTANGCNCTNNGCNCCGCGCCCGCCGCTTCCCGTAGGCACCCGTCAAGACCGACTTCCGGACGGGCCGTCCCACGCGCACCGAAGCACCCCATTCAGGCCGCCTCCGGAAATACCCCCGGACCCTATTCGCGACCATGCCCCCGCATTTCCCCATGCGCCCGCATTTCCATGGCACTCCGCATCGCACCCGGAATTCCGGAATCCTCAAGTCCTGTGTTCCGACAGGTCATATGAGTACAAGTCACTTCATGGGAAGCGGACGCGCAATGCCGCACACGCGGCCCGGGCGCACCGCGCGGAACCCCGCCCGTCACCCCCTCCGTGACCCCTGCCTCAGGCGTCCGGCCACGCCACGACGGCCCCGGCCGGTGCCCCGTACCGAGGCGGTTTGGAGGAAGCCCGCCGAGACCTGTATTGTTCAGTGCGTTCCCGGGCGATTAGCTCAGTGGGAGAGCGCTTCGTTCACACCGAAGAGGTCACTGGTTCGAACCCAGTATCGCCCACCCGGATCGACGGCCCATCTGCTTGCGAGCAGGTGGGCCGTCGTCGTACGCCCCCACGGCACGGCACCGACCGCCCCCGCTACGCCGCCGCCGACAGCTCCGCCCTCAGCGGCCACTCCGTGCTCACCGTCTCCGGCGAACCACTGCGCGCGAACCACGCCTGGAGCCCCCGCGCCTGCGCCGCGTGCCAGCCCACCTGCAACGCGTGCAGCTCCGCCGGGGACAGCCGCTCAAGACGCGCCGAGAACCGCCGCCCCACCGCCCGTACGACATCCAGCGCCGCCAGCGCGTCCGCCGCCGCGTCGTGCGCGTCGTTCAGCGCCACGCCGTAGTGCTCGCACAGATCGGTCAACGTGCGGCGCCCCTTGCGATAGCGGTCCAGCTGCTTGTCCAGGACCCGGGGGTCGAGCACCCGCAGCGGGGCCCCCTCGAACCAGCGGTCCAGCGACGAGGCCCGGTGCCGCCGCAACTCGCGGTCCAGCAGCGTCAGATCGAACGGCGCGTTCATCACCACCAACGGCCGCCCCATCGCCGTGTGCTCCGCCAGCTGCTGGGCTATCTCGTACATCACCGGCGCCGGCCAGCGGCCGTTGTGCTGGAGATGTTCCTCCGTCAGCCCGTGCACCGCCGTCGCCTCCGCGGGCACCGGCACCCCCGGGTTCACCAGCCACCGGCTCACCCGGGGCCGCGTACCCGGCGCGTCCTGCACCACGACGGCGGCGGCCACGATCCGGTCGCCCTCGACGTCCACACCCGTCGTCTCCGTGTCGAAGGCGGCCAGAGCCCCTTCGTACCAGCAAGTCATCCCAACCCAACTCCTCGTTCACCCACGACAGATGACGTGCCGTCTTCTGCCCGTTTGGTGATACCCGGGCTGTTTGCGCCGTACGCCGGGCGGAGACAACAGGAGTACGGGTCTTTGCAGTTCAGCGGCCCGCAACGGGGAAACCCTTGGCTGGGAAGGCTGTTGGTCATGGCCATTGCGCAGCCCGAGCGGGGCGGGCTGCTGCCCGAACGCGCGGGACTGGTTCGCGGCACACTCGCCACCACCGCCTGCATGGAGACCTTGCAGGTCGGCTATCTGCACGCGGTCGCCGCCGCCGCGGGCTGCTCCCTGTCCCAGCCCTTCCCGGACAACGGCATCGACTGGCACGTCAGCCACAGCGCCCCAGGCCACACCGTCGACGACGAAGTGACGATCAAGGTGCAGCTCAAGTGCACCTACCAGATCGCCCCCCACCCCCCGGGGCCCACCTTCTCCTTCACGCTCGACAACGACCATCTGCGCAAGCTCGCCCGCACCCCTGTCTCGGTGCACAAGATCCTCGTCGTCATGATCGTCCCGCGCGCCCAGGAGGACTGGCTGCGCGCCGGACACGACCGGCTCGACCTCCGCCACTGCTGCTACTGGGTCAACCTCGCCGGACACCCCGTCACCGGACGCCACCGCACCACCGTGCGCATACCGGTCACCCGCATCTTCGACGACCGCGCGCTCTGCGAGATCATGACGCGCGTCGGGACGGGAGGCAGACCATGAGAAGCCGCACCGACGACGACACCGTCCGCCACCTGCGCGCCCACCCCGACCACCTCCCCTGGCACGAGACCCCCGACCCCGCCCGCGTCGACCCCGCCGCCCTCACCACGCTGCTGCACCGCCACGGCTGGCAACGACGCGGCGGCGCCCCCGGACGCTACGGCCGCTGGACCCCACCCGCCCCCGCGGGCCCCGGCACCAGCCTCCTCGTGCCCGAGAACCGCTCCTTCCCCGACAGCGACGACCTCCTCGGCGAAGCCCTGGACGCCCTCGCCCGCAGCACCGCCCCCACCGCCCGCGAAGTACTCATCGCCCTCGCCGTACCCAGCGACGAGATCCGCTGGCACCGCGACACCCCCTGCGGCCCCGCCGGAGCCACCCCCTGGACCGCCGACGAACACCTGCGCACCGCCGCCCGCCGCACCCTCCTCGCCGCCGCCCTCGCCACCCGCGCCCCGGCCGGCTACCACGGCGCCCGCCACCGCGCCGCCGCCGACGCCCTCCTCGACAAAATGCTCGTCGGACCCGCCGCCGAAGGCCGCCGCCTCACCGCCTTCGCCCCCGTCCCCACCGCACGCCCCCTCGCCGTCCGCCTCCACCAGTCCCTGCACGCCACCCGCGAGGCCATCGACTACCAGCGCGCCACCGGCAGCCCCGACGCCTTCGACGGCGCGATCGCCGCCGGAGTCAGCCGCGAACTCACCGAAGCGCTCACCGTCCTCGTCCGCGGCAGCGAGGGTGCCCGTGTCACCGTCTCCTGGGCCCCCGCCGCCGGAGTCCCCGACGGCTGCGCCGCCCACGCCGAACCCGTCGAGTTCTCACCAGGCGACCTGCCCGTCCTGCGCGCCGCCGCCGCGCGCTATCTGTGCGCCGAACCCTCCGTCCCCGTCGCGGTCACCGGCGTCGTCGTCCGCCTGCGCCGCTCAGGACCGCGCGGCGCGGGCACCGTACGGCTCCGCGTCCTCACCGGCGCCGAGGTGGCCCATCTGCGCCTCACCCTCGGCGAGGAGGACTACCGCATCGCCGGATACGCCCACCTCGTCGGCCTCCCGGTGCGCGTGCGCGGCAGGCTGGAGCGCCGGGGCGGCTTCCGCAGGCTCGCCGGCGCCACCGGCGTCGTCCCCGTCCAGGTCGACGACGTCGAGCGCGACCGGCTGATGAAATCCCTCCAGGAGAACCTGGACTCCTTCGAGGAGGCGTGCGGCGAGACCTGCGGGGAGCCGTACGGAAGCGGGGACGGAAAGTAACCGTTTCGCGGTCGACGGTGCCGGGTCGGTACGATCCCTTGTGCGCGCGCTCCTGGTATGGCGCCGCATCCCACTTCAGTCAGGAGAGACCGGTGTCAGACGTCCGTGTGATCATCCAACGCGATTCCGAGCGGGAAGAACGCGTGGTGACGACGGGCACTACGGCCGCCGACCTCTTCGCGGGCGAGCGCTCGATCATCGCCGCGCGCGTGGGCGGCGAGCTGAAGGACCTCGCGTACGAGCTGTCCGACGGCGACGAGGTCGAGGCCGTCGAGATCTCCTCCGAGGACGGTCTCAACATCCTGCGCCACTCCACCGCGCATGTGATGGCCCAGGCCGTGCAGGAGCTGTTCCCCGAGGCGAAGCTCGGCATCGGGCCGCCGGTCAAGGACGGGTTCTACTACGACTTCGACGTGGAGAAGCCCTTCCACCCCGATGACCTCAAGGCCATCGAGAAGAAGATGCAGGAGATCCAGAAGCGGGGCCAGAAGTTCTCCCGCCGCGTGGTCACCGACGAGGAGGCCCGCGCGGAGCTGGCCGACGAGCCGTACAAGCTGGAGCTGATCGGCCTCAAGGGCTCGGCCTCCTCCGAGGACGGCGCGGACGTCGAGGTCGGCTCCGGCGAGCTGACCATCTACGACAACCTGGACGCCAAGACCGGCGAGCTGTGCTGGAAGGACCTCTGCCGGGGTCCGCACCTGCCCTCCACCCGGCTCATCCCGGCGTTCAAGCTGATGCGCAACGCCTCGGCCTACTGGCGCGGCAGCGAGAAGAACAAGCAGCTCCAGCGCATCTACGGCACCGCCTGGCCGTCCAAGGACGAGCTGAAGGCGCACCTGGAGTTCCTTGCCGAGGCCGAGAAGCGCGACCACCGCAAGCTGGGCAACGAGCTGGACCTCTTCTCCATCCCGGAGCAGATCGGCTCCGGCCTCGCCGTCTTCCACCCCAAGGGCGGCATCGTGCGTCGCACCATGGAGGACTACTCGCGGCGCCGCCACGAGGAAGAGGGCTACGAGTTCGTCTACACCCCGCACGCGACGAAGGGGAAGCTCTTCGAGACCTCGGGCCACCTGGACTGGTACGCCGACGGCATGTACCCGCCCATGCAGCTCGACGAGGGCGTGGACTACTACCTCAAGCCCATGAACTGCCCGATGCACAACCTGATCTTCGACGCGCGCGGTCGCTCGTATCGCGAGCTGCCCCTGAGGCTCTTCGAGTTCGGCACTGTGTACCGGTACGAGAAGTCGGGCGTCGTGCACGGCCTGACCCGGGCCCGCGGCTTCACCCAGGACGACGCGCACATCTACTGCACCCGTGAGCAGATGGCGGAGGAGCTGGACCGCACGCTCACCTTCGTCCTCGGCCTGCTGCGCGACTACGGTCTGACCGACTTCTACCTGGAGCTCTCCACCAAGGATCCGGAAAAGTTCGTCGGCTCCGACGACGCCTGGGAAGAGGCCACCGAGACGCTGCGTCAGGTCGCCGAGAAGCAGGGCCTGCCGCTGGTGCCCGACCCGGGCGGTGCCGCGTTCTACGGCCCGAAGATCTCCGTCCAGGCGCGAGACGCCATCGGCCGTACCTGGCAGATGTCGACCATCCAGCTCGACTTCAACCTGCCCGAGCGGTTCGACCTGGAGTACACGGCGGCCGACGGCACCAAGCAGCGGCCGGTCATGATCCACCGTGCGCTGTTCGGCTCCATCGAGCGCTTCTTCGCCGTCCTCCTGGAGCACTACGCGGGCGCCTTCCCGGCGTGGCTCGCCCCCGTGCAGGCCGTCGGCATCCCGATCGGTGACGGGCATGTCGAATACCTGGAGAAGTTCGCGGCCGAGGCCAAGAAGCAGGGTCTGCGGGTCGAGGTGGACTCCTCCTCGGACCGGATGCAGAAGAAGATCAGAAACGCCCAGAAGCAGAAGGTGCCGTTCATGGTCATCGTTGGTGACGAGGACATGAGCGCGGGCACCGTCTCCTTCCGCTACCGCGACGGTTCGCAGGAGAACGGCATCCCGTTCGACGACGCCATCGCGAAGATCGCGAAGGTCGTGGAGGAGCGGGTCCAGGTCTGATCCGGACCGGCCTCCGTGCGAGCCCCCGAGGACTAGCGCCTCGGGGGCTTGTCCTCTTCCCGTGAGAACACCTGCAGCAGCCACGACGAGAACGACCCCGTCACCGCCCCCAGCAGCGCCAAGCCGCCCGCCATCATGGCCGCCGCGATCACCCGGCCGCCCGTGGTGACCGGGACGACGTCGCCGTAGCCGACGGTGGAGAGGGTGGAGCAGGCCCACCAGACGGCGTCGCCGAAGGTCTTCATGTGGGAGGCCGGGGCGTCCTTCTCCTGCTGGTAGACGGCGAGCGCGCCCGTGAAGCCCATCAGCAGGGTGGAGAGCCCGGAGTAGACGATCACGCGCGCGTACAGCGGGAGCCGGGGGAGTCCGCGCCGGTGCTCCATGGACTCGTAGATGCGGACGACGCGCAGCGGGCGCAGCAGGGGGAGGATCAGGACGAGGGTGTCCAGCCAGTGGGCGCGGACGAAGCCCGGGCCCATGCCGCTGAGGGTCCAGCGCACGGCGTAGTCGACGGCGAACAGGGCCCAGCAGGCGAAGAGCAGGGAGAGCCAGAGGTCGTCCCAGGGCGTGCCGGGGCGCGGGGCGAGGACGAGGGCGGCGTACGAGCCGAGGAACGTCAGCGAGGCCACGGTGAGCGGCATCTCGGCGCGGCGCTCCCAGCGCGCCTTGGGGCTGTCGTGGTCCACCGGGTCAGCTTGGCCGTTCGGGCAGCTCGTGCCGCCCCGGCGACACGCCGCGAACGGGCGAAGCCATATGCTGCCTTGCATGACGAGTGAGCCGGAGCAGCAGATCGGAGTGGGGACGCAGGACGCGTTCCAGCGCCTGTGGACGCCCCACCGGATGGCCTACATCCAGGGCGAGAACAAGCCGAGTGGTCCGGGTGCGGACGACGGCTGCCCGTTCTGTGTGATTCCGGCGAAATCGGATGAGGACGGTCTGATCGTGCGGCGCGGTGAGCATGTGTACGCGGTGCTCAATCTGTATCCGTACAACGGCGGTCATCTGATGACGGTGCCGTACCGGCATGTGGCCGACTACACGGATCTGACCGGTCCGGAGACGGCTGAGCTGGCGGAGCTGACGAAGCAGGCGATGACGGCGCTGCGGACGGCGTCGGGGGCGCACGGGTTCAACATCGGGATGAACCAGGGTGCGGTGGCGGGCGCGGGTATCGCGGCCCATCTGCATCAGCACATCGTGCCGCGCTGGGGCGGGGACACGAACTTCATGCCGGTGGTGGGGCACACGAAGGTGCTGCCGCAGTTGCTCGGGGACACGCGGAAGATGCTGGCGGAGGCGTGGCCGGTGAGCTGACGCCGCACTCTCCTCGCAGTCGAGGCCGCCGGTTCTCCGGCGGCCTCACGCGTTCCCCGAGTGGTTCTAGGCGTTGTAGAGGTCGGCCTTCCCGGGGGTGGGGTCCTGCACCTGGCCGCTGAGGAAGGAGGAGCGGGCGCCGAACTTCTCGGTGTTCACTCCGTTCTCGTCGAGGACCTTGATCGCGGCGGCGTGCACCACGCGCAGGACCGGGGTGGCCGCGCGCAGGGCGTCGTCGGCCATGAAGCGGTGGCGCCAGGGCTGGTCGGCCCAGGCGTGCCGCAGGCCGAAGGGCTCGGGCAGGGCGATGGAGCCGCCGAGCCAGTTGAGCAGCGGCGGGTACCAGGTCAGCGGGGCGCGGACGGCGAGGCGTACGACCTCGTCGGTGTCGACGAGGGGGAGCTTGACGGTGCGGCTCTCCCAGCGCTTGACGGACTTGGTGACCGTCTTGGTGGGGGCCTCGGACTTCGAGGTGAACAGGGGGTTGACCGGGCCGAGGGCGTGTCCGGTGACCTCGATGCGCAGGGTCTCGTGGAGCACGGTCACGGTGGTCATCATGGTGATGACCAGCTGGCCGTCCCACAGGGTCCACTGGACGCCGAGGTAGTGGCGGTCGCCGCTGCCGAACTGCTGCTTGTTGCAGATCTCCTGTATGGCGTGCTGCTTGACCTGGAAGGCTTCCACGTCGGTGCCCTCGGGGCGGGAGACACCCTTGGCGTTCTCGCCGATGGGGGTGACGATCCAGTGCCGTATCGACGGGCGGGGGAAGCCGCCGGTGTTCAGCGGGCCGCGTTCCAGCATCCGGAGCTGGTCGTGGATGGAGCGTATGACGTCCCAGCTGCGGAAGGGGTGGATCTCGCGGCCCGCCTCGGCGGGGACCAGGTCCTCGGCGAGCTGCCAGGAGCCCCAGCGGGTGCCCATGCCGAGGATGCCCTTGGGACCGGCGTAGAAGACGGAGTTGGAGCGCTGTTCGGCGCTGAGCCGGGCCAGGGACTGGCGCAGTTGCTCGGCGGCGGTCTCGCCGGGGCTGCGGGGCACGGCCTCGGGGACCTTGGCGCCGACGCTGCTGCCGGAGAGCAGGCCGTCCCAGCGGGCGCGCAGGTCGGCGGCGGTCTGCTCGCAGACGCGCTTGGCCCAGTACCAGCCGAGGACGGGGGCGATGACGGCCCCGCGCGCGTACCAGCCCCAGAAGCCGCTGAAGGGGAGCTTCAGCAGGAAGAGGACGGCGAGGATGCCGACTCCGGCGAGGAGTGCGGTGCCGATGGCTCCGGCGCGTTTGTCCTCGCGTTTGGCGAGAAAGGCGCGGAGCTGGAAGACGACGAGCCAGGCGACGAGGCCGGGCAGGAAGATCAGGCCGCAGACGACCATGATCATGGAGAGTTTGTTGTCGCGGTCGCGGCGGATGTTGTTCGCGGCGAGGCAGTGTTCGACGATCACCTGGGGTTCGGCGCCGAAGGACTGGATCAGCGGCTTGCGGCCGGGTGCGAGGAGGCGGTCGACGACGGCGCGGGAGAATGCCTCGCCGAGGTTGGGCCGGAACAGGCGGATGCGGCCGGGTTTGACGGTGGACTGGTGCCACTCGTTGTCGGTCTTCTTGATGTCCTCGATCGCGTTGTCCCGGTAGGCCGCCGAGGCCAGCGCGAAGGTCGCCGCCTGGCCCTCGTCGCCGGAGACGGGCACCTGAGGCCCGTCCCACTCCGTTCCGACTGACATTCCCGCCCCCATCGCCGCCTTCTCGCTCCTGCGGCCTTCCCGACTTCCGTGTCTCGCACACCTGTTGAACAGGCCATCTTGAAGGGGCCGTCGTGTCGGCACCGGGTCACCGGGGGTCCGTCACGAGCGGCTTGATCAGCCTAGCCGCGGGCACCGACAACGCACCGGCGGACGACCGAAGCCGCCTGCCGGTGCGCGGGGCGTACGCCGGGTGGACTCCCCGGTGAACTACGGGGTGTCGCCCGCCTGTTCGCGGATGCGGTCGGCCACCTGAGGGGGCATCGGTTCGTGCCGGGCGTAGGCGCGGCTGAAGCGGGCGGTGCCGTGGGAGAGGGAGCGCAGGTCGATGGCGTAGCGCCCGATCTCGAACTCGGGGACCTCGGCGCGGACCAGGGTGCGTCCGGTGCCGACCTGTTCGGTGCCCAGGACCCGGCCGCGCCTGCTGGAGAGGTCGCTCATGACGGGTCCGACGTAGTCGTCGGGGATGAGGACGCTGACCTCGGCGACGGGTTCGAGGAGGTGGATGCGGGTGTCGGCGGCGGCCTCGCGCAGGGCGAGGGCACCGGCGGTCTGGAAGGCGGCGTCGGAGGAGTCGACCGAGTGGGCCTTGCCGTCGAGCAGGGTGATCCGCACGTCGACGAGCGGGTATCCGGCGGCCACGCCCTTGGCGGCCTGGGCGCGTACGCCCTTCTCGACGGAGGGGATGAACTGGCGGGGTACGGCGCCGCCGACGACCTTGTCGACGAATTCGATGCCGGAGCCGTTGGGCAGTGGTTCGACCTCGATCTCGCAGATGGCGTACTGGCCGTGCCCGCCGGACTGCTTGACGTGTCGGCCGCGTCCGGCGGCCTTGCCCGCGAAGGTCTCGCGCAGGGACACCTTGTGGGGGACGACGTCGACCTGGACGCCGTAGCGGCTGCGCAGCCGTTCCAGGGCGACGTCGGCGTGGGCCTCGCCCAGGCACCACAGGACGACCTGGTGGGTGTCCTGGTTCTGTTCGAGCCGCATGGTCGGGTCCTCGGCGACCAGGCGGGCGAGTCCCTGGGAGAGCTTGTCCTCGTCGGGCTTGCTGTGGGCCTGGATGGCGAGCGGGAGCAGCGGGTCCGGCATCTGCCAGGGCTCCATGAGGAGCGGGTCGTCCTTGGCGGAGAGCGTGTCGCCGGTCTCGGCGCGGGTCAGCTTGGCGACGCACACCAGGTCGCCCGCCACCGCGTGCGGGACGGGGCGCTGCTGTTTGCCGAAGGCCATGGAGACGGCGCCGATGCGCTCGTCCACGTCGTGGTCCTCGTGGCCCCGGTCGGTCATGCCGTGTCCGGAGACGTGGACGGTGTCGTCGGGGCGCAGGGTGCCGGAGAAGACGCGGACCAGGGAGACGCGGCCGACGTAGGGGTCGGAGGAGGTGCGGACGACCTCGGCGACCAGGGGTCCTTCGGTGTCGCAGGGCTGGAGTGCGCGGGGCCTGCCGTCGAGGGTGGTGACCTCGGGCAGCGGGTGTTCGAAGGGGGTGGGGAAGCCGCCGGTGATCAGTTCCAGCAGTTCCTCGGTGCCCAGGCCCTCGCGGGCGCCGTCGGTGGCGGGGGCGGCGGCCAGGACGGGGAAGAAGGTGCCGCGTGCCACGGCCCGTTCGAGGTCCTGGACGAGGGTCTTGACGTCGACCTGTTCGCCGCCCAGATAGCGGTCCATCAGGGTCTCGTCCTCGCTCTCGGCGATGATGCCCTCGATGAGCCGGTTGCGGGCCTCCTCGATGCCGGGCAGCTGGTCCTCGCCGGGTTCGGACTCCACGCGCTCGCCGGTGGAGTAGTCGAAGAGCTTGCGCGAGAGCAGTCCGACCAGGCCGGTCACGGGGGTGTGGCCGTCGGGGCCCTCGGGGGCGCGCAGCGGGAGGTAGAGCGGGAGCACGGCGTCGGGGTCGTCGGCGCCGAACTCCTCGGCGCACAGCCGGGTCATCTCCTCGAAGTCCGCGCGGGCGGATTCCAGGTGGGTGACGACGATCGCGCGGGGCATGCCGACGGCCTGGCACTCCTCCCAGACCGCGCGGGTCGAGCCGTCCACGCCGTCGGAGGCGGAGACGACGAAGAGGGCCGCGTCCGCCGCTCGCAGACCGGCCCTCAGCTCCCCGACGAAGTCGGCGTAGCCGGGGGTGTCGAGTACGTTGATCTTGATGCCGTCCCATTCGACCGGGACCAGCGAGAGCTGCACCGAGCGTTGCTGACGGTGCTCGATGTCGTCGTAGTCGGAGACCGTGCCGCCGTCCTCCACGCGTCCGGCCCGGTTCACCGCCCCCGTCGTGAGTGCGAGGGCTTCCACCAGGGTGGTCTTGCCCGCTCCGGAGTGGCCGACCAGCACGACGTTCCGTATGGACTCGGGGTGGTCGGCCGTCACTGCCCTGCCGGCGGCCCCGGGATGTGATTGCGCCTTTTCGCCCATGATCCTGCCTCCCGTGGACGGTGAGGTCACTGTGGGCGCGGACACGCGGCACCGCGTGCACTGGCGGCTCCTGCGACGCCCGCGGTCCTTCGAGCTTTCCACTTGGGACATGCCACGTCCATACGACGGACGGCTCCCGGCCGTGCGCCGGACCGCCTCCGGCCGTACGGCGCACGGGCCCACGGCGCGGCTCCCACGGCCCCCGGACATCACGACAGGGCCACAACCCCAGGGTGCCCGCCAGCCGCGGGCCCCCGCGCGTGACTACGATGGGCGCGCCGGTGGCCACCAGGGGCTGCCGCGACACCGACCGTCGGGAAGGCCATGCTGAACAAGTACGCGCGTGCATTCTTCACGCGTGTCCTCACGCCGTTCGCCACGTTTCTCATCCGCAGGGGCGTGAGCCCGGACGCGGTCACGCTCATCGGCACGGCCGGGGTGGTCGCCGGGGCGCTGGTCTTCTTCCCCAGGGGTGAGTTCTTCTGGGGCACGATCGTGATCACGCTGTTCGTCTTCTCGGACCTGGTCGACGGCAACATGGCGCGCCAGCTGGGCCGCTCCAGCCGGTGGGGGGCCTTCCTGGACTCCACGCTCGACCGGGTGGCCGACAGCGCGATCTTCGGCGGCTTCGCCCTCTGGTACGCGGGCAACGGCGACGACAACGTCCTGTGCGCCGTCTCGATCTTCTGTCTGGCCAGCGGCCAGGTGGTGTCGTACACCAAGGCGCGGGGCGAGTCGATCGGGCTGCCGGTGGCCGTCAACGGGCTGGTGGAGCGGGCCGAGCGGCTGGTGATCTCGCTGGTGGCGGCCGGGTTCGCGGGGCTGCATAAGTTCGGTGTGCCGGGCATCCAGTACCTGCTGCCCATCGCGCTGTGGATCGTGGCCGTGGGCAGTCTGATCACCCTGATCCAGCGCGTCGTCACCGTGCGCCGGGAGTCGGCGGAGGCCGAGCAGGCCGCGCGTGACGAGGCGGCGCGGGGCAGCGAGGCGGCCAAGTGAGCACCGCCGAGCGCCTGACCGACGCCCTGTACGGATTCGGCTGGGGCGCGGTCAAGAAGCTGCCCGAGCCGGTCGCGGCCCGGCTGGGCGTCACCATCGCCGACGTCGCCTGGAAGCGGCGCGGCAAGGGCGTGCGACGCCTGGAGTCGAACTACGCGCGCGTGGTGCCGGACGCGAGCCCGGAGCGGCTGGCCGAGCTGTCGCGCGCGGGGATGCGCTCGTATCTGCGCTACTGGATGGAGTCCTTCCGGCTGCCCGCGTGGAGCCCCGAGCGGGTGCGCACGGGCTTCGCGCCCAAGGGCGCGCACTATCTGGCCGACGGGCTCGCCGCGGGCAAGGGCGTGATACTCGCCCTGCCGCACCTGGCCAACTGGGACCTGGCGGGCGCCTGGGTCACCACCGAGCTGAACACGCCGTTCACCACGGTCGCCGAGCGACTGAAGCCCGAGACCCTGTACGACCGTTTCGTCGCCTACCGCGAGGGCCTGGGCATGGAGGTCCTGCCGCACAGCGGTGCCTCCGCGTTCGGCACGCTGGCGCGGCGGCTGCGCGACGGCGGCCTGGTCTGCCTGGTCGCCGACCGCGATCTGTCGGCCTCCGGTGTCGAGGTGGACTTCTTCGGCGAGCGTGCCCGGATGCCCGCAGGCCCCGCGCTGCTCGCCCAGCAGACCGGCGCGCTGCTGCTGCCGGTCACCCTCTGGTACGACGACTCGCCCGTGATGCAGGGCGAGGTGCACCCCGCGATCGAGGTCCCTCAGGCGGGCACGCGCGCGGAGAAGACGGCCGCCATGACGCAGGCGCTGGCCGACGCCTTCGCGAGCGGCATCGCCGAGCACCCCGAGGACTGGCACATGCTCCAGCGGCTGTGGCTCGCGGATCTCGACCCGGAGGGGCGGGCGTGAGAATCGGCATCGTCTGCCCCTACTCCTGGGACGTCCCGGGCGGAGTCCAGTTCCACATCCGCGACCTCGCGGAGTACTTCATCCGCCTCGGCCACGAGGTGTCCGTGCTGGCCCCGTCCGACGACGACACCCCGCTGCCGCCGTACGTGGTCTCGGCGGGCCGCGCGGTCCCGGTGCCGTACAACGGCTCGGTGGCCCGGCTGAACTTCGGGTTCCTCTCGGCGGCGCGGGTGCGGCGCTGGCTGCACGACGGGGCGTTCGACGTGGTGCACATCCACGAGCCGACCTCGCCCTCGCTCGGCCTGCTCACCTGCTGGGCGGCGCAGGGGCCCATCGTGGCCACCTTCCACACGTCCAACCCGCGCTCGCGCGCCATGATCGCCGCGTACGCGATCCTCCAGGCCGCGCTGGAGAAGATCAGCGCCCGGATCGCGGTGAGCGAGTACGCGCGCCGGACCCTGGTCGAGCACCTGGGCGGCGACGCGGTGGTCATCCCCAACGGGGTGGACGTGGACTTCTTCGCCAAGGCCGAGCCCAAACCCGAGTGGCAGGGCGGCACGATCGGTTTCATAGGGCGCATCGACGAACCCCGCAAGGGACTTCCGGTGCTGATGCGGGCGCTGCCGAAGATCCTGGCCGCCCGGCCGGAGACCCGGCTGCTGGTGGCGGGCCGGGGCGACGAGGAGGCGGCCGTCGCGGAGCTGCCCGAGGAGCTGCGCTCGCGCGTGGAGTTCCTCGGCATGGTCAGCGACGAGGACAAGGCCCGTCTCCTGCGCAGCGTCGACCTGTACGTGGCGCCCAACACCGGCGGCGAGAGCTTCGGCATCATCCTGGTCGAGGCGATGTCGGCGGGAGCGCCCGTCCTCGCCTCCGACCTGGACGCCTTCGTCCAGGTCCTCGACCAGGGGCGCGCGGGCGAGGTCTTCGCCAACGAGGACGCCGACGCGCTGGCCACCGCCGCCGTCCGCCTCCTGGGCGACCCGGACCGCCGCGCCGAACTCAGCGCACGCGGCAGCGCCCACGTCCGCCGCTTCGACTGGTCCACCGTCGGCGCGGACATCCTCTCCGTCTACGAAACGGTCACCGCGGGCGCGGCAGCGGTCGCCACCGACGAACGCCCAGGCTTCCGCTCCCGCTTCGGCCTGGCAGCCCGGGACTGAGGGGGGCCTGGCGGTTGCTGGGGGCGGGGGGCGACCCGGGGACGGGATGTCGCTTGGGGCGCGGGGCTGACCCGGGGCGGGACGTCGCTGGGGGCGCGGGGCTGACCGAGGAGTGGGGTATCGCTTAGAGCGCGGGCTGACCGGGGTCCGGGACATCGTCTGGGGCGCGGGGCTGCCCTGGAGGACGGGCGAGCGCCTGAGGTTCGGGGCTGACCGTAAGCCGAGACATCGGGGCCCAGGGGAGGGGCCGTCTGCGCGGGGCGCGGGGCTGGCCGGAAGCCCGGTGGCTGCCCGGGGCTCTGGTTCGACCGGAGGCCGGGACATCGTCTGGGGGCGGCGCTGACCTGCGGACGGGCGAGCGCCTGAGGCGCGGGGCTGTCCGGAGGGCGGGCGACTGTCCTCGGGTGCGGGATCGACCGGGGGACGGAACATCACCGGGGGCCGGGACATCGCCTGGGGGTCGGGGCTGACCGGGGGTCGGGTGGCTGGTCGGCGGCCCCGGGCTGTCCGGAGGGCGGGCGGCCGTCCGGGGGTCGCTGGGTCGACCGGGGGCCGGGACGTCACCTTGGGGCGCGGGGCTGACCGGGGGTCGGGTGGCTGACTGGCGGCTCCGGGCTGTCCGGGGGGCGGGTGGCCGTCCGGGGGTCGCTGGGTCGACCGGGGGCCGGGATGTCACCTTGGGGCGCGGCGCTGACCTGTGGGCGGCAGACTGCCCGGGGCGCGGGCTGGCCGGAGGTCGGGCGAGCGTCTGGAGCCGGGCCGACCCGTGGGGCGGTGAGCGTTTCGGCCGGGGTCGGCCGGGAGCCCGGGTACCACCGGCGGTCGGGGCACCGTCGGGGGCCGGTAGCCTTCCGGCGTGACAGCAACGCTCATCTGGATTCTCGTCGCGATCGTGGCCATCGGCGTCTATCTGAGCTGGACGGCCGGACGGCTGGACCGGCTGCACGTGCGGATGGACGCCGCGCGGGCCGCGCTCGACGCGCAGTTGCTGCGCCGGGCCTCCGTGGCGCAGGAGCTGGCCACCTCCGGGGTGCTGGACCCGGCCGCCTCCATCGTGCTCTACGAGGCCGCGCACGCGGCCCGGCAGGCCGAGGAGGAGCAGCGGGAGGTCCTGGAGAGCGAGCTGAGCCAGGCCCTGCGCGCCGTCTTCGAGGACGCGGGACAGGTGGAGGCCGTACGGGCCGCCCCGGGCGGCGAGGAGGCGGCCAGGGAGCTGGCCGAGGCCGTGCGCCGGGTACCGATGGCCCGCCGGTTCCACAACGACGCGGTCGGCGCCGCCCGCAGGCTCCGCGAGCACCGCAAGGTGCGCTGGTTCCGGCTCGCCGGTCATGCCCCCTTCCCGCTCGCCTTCGAGATGGACGACGAGCCGCCCGCCGCCCTGATCGAGCGCGCGGCCTGAGCGGACCGCGCGAAACGATCCACCGGTTCCCCATTGGCCCTTGCCGTGACCTGCGGGGTTCGCGTTTCCTCGATGGTGCAGCAATCCCCTTTCGCCATCAGTGAGGTCACCCCGTGTCCACCATCGACAACCAGGCTCCCGAGACCGGCACCGCCCGTGTGAAGCGCGGCATGGCCGAACAGCTCAAGGGCGGCGTGATCATGGACGTCGTCACCCCGGAGCAGGCGAAGATCGCCGAGGACGCGGGCGCCGTCGCCGTCATGGCCCTGGAGCGGGTGCCCGCCGACATCCGCAAGGACGGCGGTGTGGCCCGCATGTCCGACCCGGACATGATCGAGGGCATCATCGACGCCGTCTCCATCCCGGTCATGGCCAAGTCCCGCATCGGCCACTTCGTCGAGGCCCAGGTCCTCCAGTCCCTCGGCGTCGACTACATCGACGAGTCCGAGGTGCTGACCCCGGCCGACGAGGTCAACCACTCCGACAAGTGGGCGTTCACCACCCCCTTCGTCTGCGGTGCCACCAACCTGGGCGAGGCCCTGCGCCGTATCGCCGAGGGCGCGGCCATGATCCGCTCCAAGGGCGAGGCCGGCACCGGCAACGTCGTGGAGGCCGTGCGCCACCTGCGCCAGATCAAGGGCGAGATCGCCAAGCTGCGCGGCTGCGACCACAACGAGCTGTTCGCCGCCGCCAAGGAGCTGCGCGCGCCGTACGAGCTGGTCAAGGAGGTCGCCGAGCTGGGCAAGCTCCCCGTCGTCCTCTTCTCCGCCGGTGGCGTCGCCACCCCGGCCGACGCCGCCCTGATGCGTCAGCTCGGCGCCGAGGGCGTCTTCGTCGGCTCCGGCATCTTCAAGTCCGGCGACCCGGCCAAGCGCGCCGCCGCCATCGTCAAGGCCACCACCTTCTACGACGACCCGAAGATCATCGCGGACGCCTCCCGCAACCTCGGCGAGGCCATGGTCGGCATCAACTGCGACACCCTCCCCGAGACCGAGCGCTACGCCAACCGCGGCTGGTAGGACACGGACACCATGAACACCCCCGTCATCGGCGTCCTGGCCCTCCAGGGCGACGTACGGGAGCATCTGATCGCCCTGGCCGCGGCGGACGCCGTGGCCAGGCCCGTCAGGCGCCCCGAAGAACTCGCCGAGGTGGACGGCCTGGTCCTGCCCGGCGGCGAGTCCACCACCATCTCCAAACTGGCCGTCCTGTTCGGCCTGATGGAGCCCCTGCGCGCCCGCGTGCGCACGGGCATGCCCGTCTACGGCACCTGCGCCGGGCTCATCCTGCTCGCCGAGAAGATCCTCGACCCGCGCTCGGGCCAGGAGACCGTCGGCGGCATCGACATGATCGTGCGCCGCAACGCCTTCGGCCGCCAGAACGAGTCCTTCGAGGCGGCGGTCGACGTCAAGGGCGTCGACGGCGACCCCGTGGAGGGCGTCTTCATCCGCGCCCCCTGGGTCGAGTCCGTCGGCGCGGACGTCCAGGTGCTCGCCGAGCACGACGGCCACATCGTCGCCGTCCGCCAGGGCAACGCGCTCGCCACCTCGTTCCACCCGGAACTGACCGGTGACCATCGCGTCCACGCGCTCTTCGTCGACCTGGTCCGCGCGAACCGGACACCGGAGTCCTTGTAGGATCTGCGGCGGTACCCCTCAGGCTCTCCCAGCGCCGGGGGAGTCCGTTCAGGATTGGGTTACGCGAAGGAGACAGGCAGATGTCCGGCCACTCTAAATGGGCTACGACGAAGCACAAGAAGGCCGTGATCGACGCCAAGCGCGGCAAGCTCTTCGCGAAGCTCATCAAGAACATCGAGGTCGCGGCCCGCATGGGCGGCGTCGACATCGAGGGCAACCCGACGCTGTACGACGCCATCCAGAAGGCGAAGAAGCAGTCGGTCCCGAACAAGAACATCGACTCCGCGGTCAAGCGCGGCGGCGGCCTCGAGGCCGGCGGCGCCGACTACGAGACGATCATGTACGAGGGCTACGGCCCCAACGGTGTCGCGGTGCTCATCGAGTGCCTCACCGACAACCGCAACCGCGCCGCCTCGGACGTGCGGGTCGCCATGACCCGCAACGGCGGCAACATGGCCGACCCGGGCTCCGTGTCGTACATGTTCAGCCGCAAGGGCGTCATCATCGTCCCCAAGGGCGAGCTGACCGAGGACGACGTGCTCGGCGCCGTCCTGGACGCCGGTGCCGAGGAGGTCAACGACCTCGGTGAGTCCTTCGAGGTCATCAGCGAGGCCACCGACCTGGTCGCGGTCCGCACCGCGCTCCAGGAGGCGGGCATCGACTACGACTCCGCCGACTCCAGCTTCGTCCCGTCCGTCCAGGTCGAGCTGGACGAGGAGGGCGCCAAGAAGATCTTCAAGCTGATCGACGCCCTGGAGGACAGCGACGACGTGCAGAACGTCTTCGCCAACTTCGACGTCAGCGACGAGGTCATGGAGAAGGTCGACGCGTAGCGCCGCCGCGGGCTTCGGCAATCGATTCGGCGGGCCGGTGGGACACACTCCACCGGCCCGCCGCCGTTGTCAGTGGCAGCAGTTAGCCTGGCAGCGCCAAAAGATCACCATCCACGGACCGTGACCATCAATTGAGCAACCACGACGGTGCTCAGCCACGTCCGCGAGAGCGGCGGCGGTTCAGCCGCAAAGGAGGGGGGGCAGGGTGCGAGTGCTCGGGGTGGACCCCGGACTCACGCGGTGCGGCGTGGGGGTCGTCGAGGGAGTCGCGGGGCGCCCGCTGACCATGGTCGGCGTCGGAGTCGTCCGCACCCCGCCGGACGCCGAGCTGAGCCACCGGCTGCTCGCCGTCGAGCAGGGCATCGAGCAGTGGCTGGACGAGCACCGGCCGGAGTTCGTCGCCGTGGAGCGCGTCTTCAGCCAGCACAACGTCCGCACCGTCATGGGCACCGCCCAGGCCAGCGCCGTCGCCATGCTGTGCGCCGCCCGGCGCGGCATCCCCGTCGCCCTGCACACCCCGAGCGAGGTCAAGGCCGCCGTCACCGGCAGCGGCCGGGCCGACAAGGCCCAGGTCGGCGCCATGGTCACCCGGCTGCTCCGGCTCAGCGCGCCGCCCAAGCCCGCCGACGCCGCCGACGCCCTCGCCCTGGCCATCTGCCACATCTGGCGCGCTCCCGCGCAGAACCGGCTCCAGCAGGCGGTCGCCCAGCACCAGGCCCACGCGGCCAAGGCGGCCGACGCGGCTCACGCAGCCGACGCAGCACACGCAGTCCACGCAACGAAAGGCCGAACGGCATGATCGCCTTCGTCAGCGGCACGGTCGCCGCGCTCGCCCCCGACACGGCGGTCATCGAGGTCGGCGGGGTCGGCATGGCCCTCCAGTGCACCCCGGACACCCTGGCCAAGCTGCGCCTGGGCGAGCCCGCCAAGCTGCACACCTCCCTGGTCGTACGCGAGGACTCCCTCACCCTGTACGGCTTCGCCGACGACGACGAACGCCAGGTCTTCGAACTCCTCCAGACCGCGAGCGGCGTCGGCCCCCGCCTCGCCCAGGCGATGCTCGCCGTGCACACCCCGGACGCGCTGCGCCGCGCGGTCGCCACCGATGACGAGAAGGCCCTCACCGCCGTGCCCGGCATCGGCAAGAAGGGCGCGCAGAAACTCCTCCTGGAGCTGAAGGACCGGCTCGGCGCGCCCACCGGCACCGCCGCAGCCGTCGCCCCGGCCGCCCAGGGCTGGCGCGACCAGCTGCACGCGGCCCTGGTCGGCCTCGGCTATGCCCCCCGCGAGGCCGACGAGGCGGTGACCGCCGTGACCCCCGTGGCCGAGGCCGCCGAGGGCACCCCGCAGGTGGGCCAGCTGCTGAAGGCCGCCCTCCAGACCCTCAACCGCGCCCGCTGACCCGCGCCCCCTCGCAAGGAGTACCTGAGTGAACCGGGACGACCCGACCGACAGCCCCGCCGAGGACCGGCTGGTGGGCTCCGTCGCCGACCGGGAGGACCAGGCCGTCGAGGCCGCCCTGCGCCCCAAGGACCTCGGCGAGTTCATCGGCCAGGAGAAGGTCCGCGAACAGCTCGACCTCGTGCTGCGCGCCGCCCGCGCGCGCGGTGCCACCGCCGACCACGTCCTGCTCTCCGGCGCCCCGGGTCTCGGCAAGACCACCCTGTCGATGATCATCGCGGCCGAGATGGGCGCCCCCATCCGCATCACCTCCGGCCCCGCCATCCAGCACGCGGGCGACCTCGCCGCGATCCTCTCCTCCCTCCAGGAGGGCGAAGTCCTCTTCCTGGACGAGATCCACCGCATGTCCCGGCCCGCCGAGGAGATGCTGTACATGGCGATGGAGGACTTCCGCGTCGACGTGATCGTCGGCAAGGGCCCCGGCGCCACCGCCATCCCGCTGGAGCTGCCCCCCTTCACCCTGGTCGGCGCCACCACCCGCGCGGGCCTGCTGCCGCCCCCGCTGCGCGACCGCTTCGGCTTCACCGCGCACATGGAGTTCTACGAGCCGCACGAGCTGGAGCGCGTCGTCCACCGCTCCGCCAGCCTGCTCGACGTCGGCGTGGAGGGGGAGGGCGCCGCCGAGATCGCGGGCCGCTCCCGGGGCACGCCCCGTATCGCCAACCGCCTGCTGCGCCGGGTCCGCGACTACGCGCAGGTCAAGGCGGACGGCCGGATCACCCAGGAGATCGCGTCCGCCGCCCTCGCCGTCTACGAGGTGGACGCGCGCGGACTCGACCGTCTGGACCGGGCCGTCCTGGAGGCGCTGCTCAAGCTGTTCGGCGGCGGACCGGTCGGTCTGTCCACGCTCGCCGTCGCGGTGGGGGAGGAGCGCGAGACGGTCGAAGAGGTCGCCGAGCCCTTCCTCGTCCGCGAGGGACTGCTCGCCCGGACCCCGCGCGGTCGCGTCGCCACCCCGGCGGCCTGGGCCCATCTCGGACTGACCCCGCCGCGCCAGGCGGGCACGGGAAACGGACAACAGGACCTGTTCGGGACGTGACGGCGGGGGCATTGGCGGCGGAAGGAACCCAGGTGCCATGCTGAGCGTTGTTCCCTGCACGCGGACTCGCCTAGACTCCGCCGATGCCGCCCTTGTGGGCGGTGCCGACCAGCCCCCTCCACCAGGCCGCTCACCGCGCGGTCGCGCGAAGGAAAATTCCGTCTCGTGAATATCTACACCCTTCTTCCCTTCATCGTGCTCATCGCGGCCATGTTCCTGATGACGCGCTCGGCCAAGAAGAAGCAGCAGCAGGCCAACCAGATGCGGAACGAAATGCAGCCCGGCTCGGGCGTCCGCACCATCGGGGGGATGTACGCGACGGTCAAGGAGGTCACCGAGGACACGGTCCTCCTCGACGCCGCGCCCGGCGTCGAGCTGGTCTTCGCCAAGAACGCGATCGGCGCCGTCCTCACCGATGACGAGTACAACCGCATCGTGCACGGCATCGAGCACGACCTGAAGTCCGACGCGGACATCGTCCCGGACGACGCCTCCTCCCTCACCGCCGACGCCGCTCCCGCCGCCGACACCGACGACCAGCGCGTCGACCTCGGCAAGAAGGACGCCGCCGAGGACGAGCCGGCCGCCGAGGCCAAGGACGCCGAGACCGTCGAGAAGACCGAGGCCGCCGAGGCCGCGGACACCGCCGACGTCAAGGACGCCGCCGAGGCCAAGACGGGCGAGGCGCCGAAGAAGACCGACGGCGAGTCCGACGCGAAGTAGGCGCCTGACGGGGCTGCCCGGCGTGGTCCTACGACCGCCGGGCACGCCCCGATCGCCTCTGTTTCCCGCACGGAATCCCGACACCATGTCATGGCCGACGGGCGCCGACGGCGCCCCGAGCGGCCCGAGAGGGAGTACGAGAAGGTGGCAGCACCTAAGAAGGGCCGGAGTGCGAGCGCTCAGAGCAAGCCAGGGCGCTCACTGGTCCTCATCCTGATCGCCATCGTGGCGCTCACCGGGGGAATGTTCGCCTCCGGACACACCACTCCGCGTCTCGGCATCGACCTTGCCGGCGGTACGAGCATCACGCTCAAGGCGAAGGCCGACCAGGGGTCGGCGATCAACAAGGCCAACATGGACACCGCGGTCGACATCATGAACCGCCGTGTCAACGGTCTTGGCGTCTCCGAGGCGGAGGTGCAGACCCAGGGGAACGACCACATCATCGTCAACATCCCCAAGGGCACCAACTCCAAGGAGGCCCAGCAGCAGGTCGGCACCACCGCCAAGCTGTACTTCCGCCCGGTCCTCGCCGAGGGGCCCAGCGGCGCCGACGCCACTCCCAGCCCCTCGCCGAGCGCCTCCTCCAAGGGCAGCGCCTCGCCGAGCCCGTCGGGCAGCGCCGCCGGTGATCAGAAGGCGTCCGCCACCACGCCCTCTCCCACCTCCACCACCCAGGGCCGCCCGGTCAGCGGCGCCCTGAAGGCCGACGCCACGCCGTCGTCCTCCGCCTCCCCGAAGGCGTCCTCCACGCCCGCCGCCTCCGCGAGCCCGTCCGCGAGCGCCGACGCCGCGACGAGCAAGCTCCAGGCGCAGTACGCGGCCCTTGACTGCACCAAGCCCGACGAGCGCGCCAAGGCGAGCCGGGACACCAAGCCCGGCGACACCATCGTGGCCTGCGGCCAGCAGGGCAAGGCCTGGTACAAGTACGTGCTCGGCCCGGCCCGCGTCGACGGCACCGACGTCAAGAAGGCCCAGGCGGTCTTCGACACCCAGGGCGCCTCCGGCTGGCAGGTGCAGATGACCTTCACCTCCGGCGGCGCCAAGAAGTTCGCGGACGTCACCTCCGAACTGGCCCAGCAGGCTCAGGCGGGGCAGAACCAGTTCGCCATCGTCCTCGACGGCAACGTCGTCTCCGCCCCCAGCGTGAGCCAGGCCATCACCGGCGGCTCGGCCGAGATCACCGGCCGCTTCACGCAGGAGGAGGCGCAGAGCCTCTCCAACATGCTGTCCTACGGCGCCCTCCCGCTCTCCTTCCAGGAGGAGACCGTCACCACGGTGACCGCCGCGCTCGGCGGTGAGCAGCTGCACGCCGGTCTGCTCGCGGGCGCCATCGGCCTCGCCCTGGTCGTGCTCTACCTGGTGATCTACTACCGCGGTCTGTCGCTCGTCGCCATGGCCTCGCTGCTGGTCTCCGCGATCCTCACCTACGTGATCATGGCGCTGCTCGGCCCCGGTATCGGCTTCGCGCTGAACCTGCCCGCCGTCTGCGGTGCCATCGTCGCCATCGGCATCACGGCCGACTCGTTCATCGTCTACTTCGAACGCATCCGGGACGAGATCCGCGAGGGCCGCTCGCTGCGCCCCGCCGTCGAGCGGGCCTGGCCGCGCGCCCGGCGCACCATCCTCGTCTCCGACTTCGTGTCCTTCCTCGCCGCCGCGGTGCTCTTCATCGTGACCGTCGGCAAGGTGCAGGGCTTCGCGTTCACGCTCGGTCTGACCACCGTGCTCGACGTGGTCGTGGTCTTCTTCTTCACCAAGCCGCTCATGACCCTCCTGGCCCGCCGCCGCTTCTTCGCGGACGGCCACAAGTGGTCCGGGCTCGACCCGAAGAGCCTGGGTGCCAAGCCGCCGCTGCGCCGCACCCGCCGTCAGTCCGGTCCTGCCGCCGGTTCCGTCGACTTCAAGGAGGCGTGAGCGATGTCGAAGCTCGGTAACCTCGGCGCCCGGCTGCACCGCGGTGAGATCAGTTACGACTTCATCGGCAAGCGCAAGATCTGGTACGGCGTCTCCATCCTGATCACCATCACGGCCATCGTCGGCCTGGTGGTGCGCGGCCTGAACATGGGCATCGACTTCCAGGGCGGCGCGGTCTTCACCACGCCGACCAAGATGAGCGCCTCGGTCGCCCAGGCCGAGGAGTTCGCCCACGAGGCATCCGGCCACGAAGCGGTCGTGCAGAAGCTCGGCAACGGCAGCCTGCGCATCCAGATCGCCGGTATCGACACCGGCAAGGCCGACGAGATCAAGGAGGCCCTGGCCAAGGATCTCAAGCTCGACCCGGAGCGGCTCGCCGCCGACCTCGTCGGCCCGAGCTGGGGCGAGCAGATCGCCAACAAGGCCTGGGAGGGCCTGGCGATCTTCATGGTGCTCGTGGTGATCTACCTGGCCATCGCCTTCGAGTGGCGCATGGCGGTGGCGGCCCTGGTCGCCCTGATCCACGACATCACGATCACCGTCGGCGTCTACGCCCTCGTCGGCTTCGAGGTCACGCCCGGTACGGTCATCGGTCTGCTGACCATCCTCGGTTACTCGCTCTACGACACGGTCGTCGTCTTCGACAGCCTCAAGGAGCAGACCAAGGACATCACCAAGCAGACCCGCTTCACCTACAGCGACATCGCCAACCAGTCGATCAACGGCACCCTGGTGCGCTCGATCAACACCACGGTGGTCGCGCTGCTGCCGGTCGCGGGTCTGCTCTTCATCGGCGGCGGTTTCCTCGGCGCCGGTACGCTCAACGACATCTCGCTCTCGCTGTTCGTCGGCCTCGCGGCCGGTGCGTACTCCTCGATCTTCATCGCCACCCCGCTCGTCGCCGACCTCAAGGAGCGCGAGCCCGCGATGAAGGCCCTGCGCAAGCGGGTCCTGGCCAAGCGCGCGCAGGCCGCGGCCGGGGAGAATTCCGGGGAGCCGGGCACCACGGGTGATACTTACGAGGCGGCGCCCGCTGTGGTGGGCCCGCGCGACCAGCCCGTGGCACGCAACCGAGGCCGCGGCCGACCCTCTGGAAAGCGCCGATGACCGACATCCAGGAGCTGCTGCTCAGCCGAATCCGTGACGTCGCCGACTACCCGGAGCCGGGAGTGATGTTCAAGGACATCACCCCGCTCCTGGCGGACCCGGCGGCCTTCACGGCCCTGACCGACACGCTGGCCGAGATCGCCACGAACACCGGGGCGACCAAGGTCGTCGGCCTGGAGGCCCGCGGCTTCATCCTCGGAGCGCCCGTCGCCGTCCGCGCGGGCCTCGGCTTCATCCCGGTCCGCAAGGCCGGCAAGCTGCCCGGCGCGACCCTGCGCCAGGCCTACGACCTGGAGTACGGGTCGGCGGAGATCGAGGTGCACGCCGAGGACCTCACCCCCGACGACCGCGTGCTGATCGTGGACGACGTGCTCGCCACCGGCGGCACCGCCGAGGCCGCCGCCCAGCTCATCGAGCGGGCCGGTGCCGAGGTCGCGGGCCTCGCGGTCCTCATGGAGCTGGGCTTCCTCGGCGGGCGCGCCCGCCTGGAGCCCGCGCTCAAGGGCGCGCCCCTGGAGGCCCTGCTCCAGGTCTGACGCGTGCGGCAAGATCGAGGCAAGCTCGGCCGTGGGCGGCACCGGATCATCCGGCGCCGCCCACGGCCGTTCCCGTCCGGCTCCCTTTCCGCCGCCTTTCGGCCACCGCACCGCTCACCCCCGGCCACCTCCCGGAATCCCTCACGCGCCCCACGCGTTCCACCGGAGGACCGCCCCCGCATCGGGCCGAAGGCGATGACGAGGCGCGGGATCGCTACCATGGGATCTCCGGAGCCTGTCCGGGCGACCCGGATCGCGCACGAGGAGTCCTCTTGCCAGACGAGGCCCAGCCACTGACCGCCGCCAAGCCCGAGCCCGCCTCGGCCCCGGCGGTGAAGCCCGCGCCCAGCGCGTCCGACGCGAAGAACGACTCCCGGGGGACGGCGGCCCACGCCTCCTCCGCGCCCGTCGAGAAGACCGCCGACGCCTCCCGGCCGAAGCCCGCCGCGCCCGTCCGCGCCGCCGCAGGCCAGTCCGCGTCCCGCTCCGGCTCCTCCAACCGCGTCCGCGCCCGCCTGGCCCGCCTCGGCGTACAGCGCGCCAACCCCTACAACCCGGTCCTGGAGCCGCTGCTGCGGATAGTGCGCAGCAACGACCCCAAGATCGAGAACGCCACGCTCCGCCAGATCGAGCGCGCCTACCAGGTCGCCGAGCGCTGGCACCGCGGCCAGAAGCGCAAGAGCGGCGACCCGTACATCACGCACCCGCTCGCCGTCACCACCATCCTGGCCGAGCTGGGCATGGACCCGGCCACGCTGATGGCCGGGCTGCTGCACGACACCGTCGAGGACACCGAGTACGGCCTGGACGACCTGCGCCGGGACTTCGGCGACGTGGTCGCGCTGCTGGTCGACGGCGTCACCAAGCTGGACAAGGTCAAGTTCGGCGAGGCCGCGCAGGCCGAGACCGTGCGCAAGATGGTCGTCGCCATGGCCAAGGACCCGCGCGTCCTGGTCATCAAGCTCGCCGACCGCCTGCACAACATGCGCACCATGCGCTATCTCAAGCGCGAGAAGCAGGAGAAGAAGGCGCGCGAGACCCTGGAGATCTACGCGCCGCTCGCCCACCGCCTGGGCATGAACACCATCAAGTGGGAGCTGGAGGACCTCGCCTTCGCGATCCTCTACCCCAAGATGTACGACGAGATCGTGCGCCTGGTGGCCGAGCGCGCCCCCAAGCGGGACGAGTACCTGGCCATAGTGACCGACGAGGTCCAGTCCGACCTGCGCGCCGCCCGCATCAAGGCGACCGTCACCGGCCGCCCCAAGCACTACTACTCCGTCTACCAGAAGATGATCGTCCGCGGCCGTGACTTCGCGGAGATCTACGACCTGGTGGGCATCCGCGTCCTCGTGGAGACCGTCCGCGACTGCTACGCGGCCCTCGGCACCATCCACGCGCGATGGAATCCGGTCCCCGGCCGGTTCAAGGACTACATCGCGATGCCCAAGTTCAACATGTACCAGTCGCTGCACACGACGGTCATCGGGCCCAACGGCAAGCCGGTCGAACTCCAGATCCGCACGTTCGACATGCACCGCCGCGCCGAGTACGGCATCGCCGCGCACTGGAAGTACAAGCAGGAGGCCGTCGCCGGCGCCTCCAAGGTCCGCACCGACGCCCCCAAGGGCTCCGGCAAGGACAAGGACGCCGTCAACGACATGGCGTGGCTGAGACAGCTCCTCGACTGGCAGAAGGAGACCGAGGACCCCGGCGAGTTCCTGGAGTCCCTGCGCTTCGACCTCTCGCGCAACGAGGTCTTCGTCTTCACGCCCAAGGGCGACGTCATAGCGCTCCCGGCCGGGGCCACCCCGGTCGACTTCGCCTACGCGGTGCACACCGAGGTGGGCCACCGCACCATAGGAGCGCGCGTCAACGGACGCCTCGTACCGCTGGAGTCCACCCTGGACAACGGCGACCTGGTGGAGGTCTTCACCTCCAAGGCACCCGGCGCGGGCCCCTCCCGCGACTGGCTCGGCTTCGTCAAGTCGCCCCGCGCGCGCAACAAGATCCGCGCCTGGTTCTCCAAGGAGCGCCGCGACGAGGCGATCGAGCAGGGCAAGGACGCCATCGTCCGCGCCATGCGCAAGCAGAACCTGCCGATCCAGCGCATCCTGACCGGCGACTCGCTGGTCACGCTCGCGCACGAGATGCGCTACCCCGACATCTCCGCGCTGTACGCGGCGATCGGCGAGGGCCATGTCTCCGCGCAGAACGTCGTCCAGAAGCTGGTGCAGGCGCTCGGCGGCGAGGAGGCCGCGAGCGAGGAGATCGACGAGAGCGTGCCGCCCGCGCGCGGGCGCAGCCGCAAGCGCCGCTCCAGCGCCGACCCCGGTGTCGTGGTCAAGGGCGTGGACGACGTGTGGGTCAAGCTGGCCCGCTGCTGCACCCCCGTCCCCGGCGACCCGATCATCGGCTTCGTCACCCGGGGCAGCGGCGTCTCCGTGCACCGCAACGACTGCGTCAACGTGGACTCGCTCTCCCGCGAGCCCGAGCGCATCCTCGACGTCGAGTGGGCGCCCACCCAGTCCTCGGTCTTCCTGGTCGCCATCCAGGTCGAGGCCCTTGACCGCTCCCGGCTGCTCTCCGACGTCACCCGCGTCCTGTCCGACCAGCACGTCAACATCCTCTCGGCGGCCGTGCAGACCTCCCGCGACCGGGTGGCCACCTCGCGCTTCACCTTCGAGATGGGCGACCCCAAGCACCTCGGCCACGTCCTGAAGGCTGTCCGGGGCGTGGAGGGCGTCTACGACGTCTACCGGGTCACCTCGGCCCGCAACCGCACGTAGGACGGCCTGCGGGGCTGCCCAGGCCGTCCCACAGGCCGCGCAGCGCCTCGCAGGACCCGGAACACGCCGAAGGCCCCGTACGTCGCGTACGGGGCCTTCGGCGTGGTGGGCGGGGTATCAGCCGCCGAACTCGTGCAGGCCCTTCAGAGCCTGGTCCAGGAGCGCCTGGCGGCCCTCCAGCTCACGCTCCAGCTTCTCGGCGCGCGCGGTGTTGCCCTGCGCCCGCGCCTGCTCGATCTGGCCGTGCAGCTTGTCCACGGCCGCCTGGAGCTGACCGGTCAGACCCTCGGCACGCGCCCGCGCCTCCGGGTTGGTCCGGCGCCACTCGGCCTCCTCGGCCTCCTGGATGGCCCGCTCGACCGCGTGCATCCGGCCCTCGACCTTGGGACGCGCGTCCCGCGGCACATGACCGATGGCCTCCCAGCGCTCGTTGATCGAGCGGAACGCGGCCCGCGCGCTCTTCAGGTCGCCGACCGGAAGAAGCTTCTCGGCCTCCTCGGCAAGACCCTCCTTCAGCTTCAGGTTCTCGCCCTGCTCCGCGTCCCGCTCCGCGAACACGGAGCTGCGCGCGGCGAAGAACACGTCCTGGGCACCGCGGAAGCGGTTCCACAGCTCGTCCTCGTGCTCGCGCTGGGCGCGACCCGCCGCCTTCCAGTCCGCCATCAGATCGCGGTAACGCGCGGCCGTCGGACCCCAGTCCGTCGAACCGGACAGCGCCTCGGCCTCGGCGACCAGCTGCTCCTTGATCCGGCGGGCGTCCTCGCGCTGCGCGTCCAGCTGCGCGAAGTGCGCCTTGCGCCGCTTGGAGAACGCCGACCGGGCGTGCGAGAAGCGGTGCCACAGCTCGTCGTCGGACTTGCGGTCCAGGCGCGGCAGCCCCTTCCAGGTGTCCACCAGCGCCCGCAGCCGCTCACCGGCC
The DNA here is from genome assembly GCF_000373625.1 of Streptomyces sp. LaPpAH-108. GTDB lineage: Bacteria > Actinomycetota > Actinomycetes > Streptomycetales > Streptomycetaceae > Streptomyces. The sequence continues at coordinate 135,954 of NZ_KB891998.1, read as the reverse complement.
ACCCGCCACTGGTCGGACGCGGCCAGCTGCTCCGCCTCCGCGACCAGGTCCTCCTTGGCCTTGCGGGCCTCGTCGGACTGCTTGGCCCGCTGCGCCTTGCGCTCCTCGCGGCGCGACTCGACCGTCTTGACGAGCTTGTCCAGGCGGGTCCGCAGCGCGTCCAGGTCACCGACCGCGTGGTGCGCGTCCACCTGCTCGCGGATGTGGCCGATCGCGGTCTGGGCGTCCTTCGCCGACAGGTCGGTGGTCTGCACACGCTTCTCGAGGAGGCCGATCTCGACAACCAGGCCCTCGTACTTGCGCTCGAAGTAGGCAAGCGCCTCCTCGGGGGAGCCGGCCGCCCACGATCCGACGACCTGCTCGCCCTCGGCCGTACGCACGTACACGGTCCCCGTCTCGTCGACGCGGCCCCACGGGTCGCTGCTCACAGCGCCTCCTCCACATGATGCCCGCCAGGTGCCTCCCGGCCCCCGGGCATCGTCCACAGTTTCGTCACCGCCAACATAGGCGACCGGCGGGTGGCCTGTCCGCATCCAGCGCTACCGAACTTGCGCAGATGACGACGCGGACCGCCACCAGGACCGCCACCGCCGGAGGGTCAGGACTTGGCGACCGTCGCCTTGTCGATCACGACCGTCGCGTTCGGGGCACCGTCGCCCTGGCCCGTGCTCTCACCGGCCTTGGCGATCTTGTCGAGCACCTTCAGGCCCGCCTTGTCGATCGTGCCGAAGGGGGTGTAGCTCGGCGGCAGCGGGCTGTCCTTGTAGACGAGGAAGAACTGGCTGCCGCCGGTGTGCTTCTGACCGGTGTTGGCCATCGCCACCGTGCCCGCCGGGTAGGTGTTCTTCGTCAGGCTCTTGTCCTTGAGGTTCTCGTCCGGGAGCGTGTAGCCCGGACCGCCGTTGCCGACGCCCGTCGGGTCGCCGCACTGCAGCACGTAGATCCCGTTGGTCGTCAGACGGTGGCACTTCGTGTGGTCGAAGAAGCCCTTGTTCGCCAGGAAGTCGAACGAGTTCACCGTGTGCGGGGCCGCCGCCGTCTTCAGGGCGATGCCGATGTCGCCGCAGGTGGTGGCCAGCTTCATCGAGTAGTCCGCCGACGTGTCGATCGACATCGCCGGCTCCTTCTTCCACTGGAGCTTCTTCACCGCGCCCTTGGCGGGCTTCTCGCACGGGTCCGGCGCCTTCTGGCTCGGGCTCGCCGACGGCGTGACCTCGGCGCCCGCGTTGACCTTCTTGTCGTCGTCGCCCTTCATCACCCCGGTCGTGTACAGCGCGACACTGCCGATCACGACCACGCCGAGGACCGACGCGATCACGGAGTTGCGCATCCTGGCCTTGCGCCGTGCGCTCGTGCGCCGCTGCTGCTGCCGCAAGAACTTCTCCCGGGCGAGCTGACGCCGCCGCTGCTCCTGGCTGACCACCGGGTTCTCTCCTCATGCGTGTCGTGTGCCGGCCGGTACGCGTGCGCGCGCCGGGCCGACAGGCGCGTGTAGCCCCGTACCGTATATGGGTTCGCTGAGGAAACGGCAGCGCCGGTAGGCTCTTGACCACGGGCCGACCGCCCGCGAGCCCTCCCGTATCGACACAAACGAAGGACGATCGTGCTCATTGCCGGGTTCCCCGCCGGGGCCTGGGGGACGAACTGTTACGTCGTCGCCCCCGCCGCCGGTGAGGAGTGCGTGATCATCGACCCGGGCCATCAGGCTGCCCAAGGAGTCGAGGAGACGCTGCGCAAGCATCGGCTGAAGCCCACCGCCGTCGTCCTCACCCACGGCCACATCGACCACGTCGCCTCGGTCGTCCCCGTGTGCGGTGCGCACGACGTGCCGGCCTGGATCCACCCCGACGACCGCTACATGCTGAGCGACCCCGAGAAGGCGCTCGGCCGGTCCATCGGCATGCCGCTCATGGGCGAGCTGACCGTGGGGGAGCCCGGCGACGTCCGGGAGCTGACCGACGGGGCGAAGCTGGACCTGGCCGGGATGGAGTTCTCCGTCGCGCACGCGCCGGGCCATACCAAGGGGTCGGTGACCTTCCAGATGCCCGAGAAGACCGACATCCCGCCGGTCTTCTTCTCCGGGGATCTGCTGTTCGCCGGCTCCATCGGACGCACCGACCTGCCGGGCGGCTCCATGGAGGACATGCTCGGGTCGCTGGCACGGGTGTGCCTGCCGCTCGACGACTCCACCGTGGTGCTCTCCGGCCACGGCCCCCAGACGACCATCGGCCAGGAACGCGCCACCAACCCCTATCTGCGGCAGGTGGCCGCCGGCCAGGGAGCCGACCAGGCTCCCCGACGAGGAATGTGACGAGAGAGCTTCTTTCCGTGAGCACCTTCAAGGCCCCCAAGGGCACGTACGACCTGATCCCGCCGCAGTCCGCCACGTACCTCGCCGTGCGCGAGGCCATCGCCGCCCCCCTGCGCAACTCCGGGTACGGCTACATCGAGACCCCCGGCTTCGAGAACGTCGAGCTGTTCGCGCGCGGTGTCGGCGAGTCCACCGACATCGTCACCAAGGAGATGTACGCCTTCGAGACCAAGGGCGGCGACCGGCTCGCCCTGCGCCCCGAGGGCACCGCCTCCGTACTGCGCGCCGCCCTGGAAGCCAACCTGCACAAGGCGGGCAACCTCCCGGTCAAGCTCTGGTACTCCGGCTCGTACTACCGCTACGAGCGCCCCCAGAAGGGCCGTTACCGCCACTTCTCCCAGGTCGGCGCCGAGGCGATCGGTGCCGAGGACCCGGCGCTGGACGCCGAGCTGATCATCCTGGCCGACCAGGCGTACCGCTCGCTGGGCCTGAGGAACTTCCGCATCCTGCTGAACTCCCTCGGCGACAAGGAGTGCCGTCCGGTCTACCGGGCCGCCCTCCAGGACTTCCTGCGCGGTCTCGACCTGGACGAGGACACCCTGCGCCGCGCGGAGATCAACCCGCTGCGCGTCCTGGACGACAAGCGCGAGGCGGTCCAGAAGCAGCTCACCGGCGCCCCCCTGCTGCGCGACTACCTGTGCGACGCCTGCAAGGCGTACCACGAGGAGGTCCGCGAGCTGATCCTCGCGGCGGGCGTCGCCTTCGAGGACGACCCCAAGCTGGTGCGCGGCCTGGACTACTACACCCGCACCACCTTCGAGTTCGTCCACGACGGCCTCGGCTCGCAGTCCGCGGTCGGCGGCGGCGGTCGCTACGACGGCCTCTCCGAGATGATCGGCGGCCCCGCCCTGCCGTCCGTCGGCTGGGCGCTCGGCGTGGACCGCACCGTCCTCGCCCTGGAGGCCGAGGGTGTGGAACTGGACATCCCCTCCGCCACCAGCGTCTACGCCGTCCCCCTCGGCGAAGAGGCCCGCCGCCTGCTGTTCGCCAAGGTCACCGAGCTGCGCAAGGTCGGCGTCGCCGCCGACTTCTGCTACGGCGCCAAGGGCCTCAAGGCCGCCATGAAGGCCGCCAACCGCTCCGGCGCCCGCTACGCCCTCGTCCTCGGCGAGCGCGACATCACCGAAGGCGTCGTCCAGCTCAAGGACATGGAGACCGGCGACCAGACCCCCATCGGCCTCACGGAGGTCGTCGCGGAACTGGAGTCCCGGCTCGGCTGAGCGGGAAAGCTTTCGAGGGGCCGGACGGCAGACTGCCGCCCGGCCCTTCACCTTTCGTTCTGCTGTGCCCCCGCCGGAGGGGGAACCGGCCGGAAACCCGCCCCTTCCCGGGGCCGAAGGTCCTTACTTATCCACAGTGAACGGTGCGGGGGCGCACGCGTGCGGCACAATGGCCCCTGCCCGAAGAAGGTCCCTTCTCAAGCAGACGGAATCGGCGTGATGAGCAAGACGACAGTCACCGACGTCTCCACCGTGCCCGAGCCGGAGCACGCCGCTTCTCCAGCCGGAGCCGTCGGCGGGAGCCGGGCCTTCGCCGTACTGCTGTTGATCACCGGTGCCGCGGGGCTGCTCGCCGCGTGGGTCATCACGATCGACAAGTTCAAGATCCTCGAGGCCAAGGTCGCGGGCACGACGTTCACCCCCGGGTGCAGCCTCAACCCGGTAGTCTCCTGCGGCAGCGTCATGGAGAGCAAGCAGGCCGCCGCGTTCGGCTTCCCGAACCCCATGCTCGGCCTGGTCTGCTACGGCATCGTGATCTGCGTCGGCATGAGCCTGCTGGCCCGCGCCCGCTTCCCGCGCTGGTACTGGCTGACCTTCAACTTCGGCACCCTCTTCGGCGTGGTCTTCTGCAGCTGGCTGCAGTTCCAGTCCCTGTACCGGATCAACGCGCTGTGCCTGTGGTGCAGCCTGGCGTGGGTCGCCACCATCGTCATGTTCTGGTACGTCACCTCCTTCAACGTCCGCAACGGCTTCCTGCCCGGCGGTCGCGCGCTCAAGAGCTTCTTCGGCGAGTTCACCTGGGTCCTGCCGGTCCTGCACGTCGGCATCATCGGGATGCTGATCCTGACCCGCTGGTGGACCTTCTGGACCAGCTGACCGGCGCTCCGACGGGCGCCGGGCGCGGCGGCCCCGGACCGATTGTCAGTGGGGTGTCTTAGGGTTTCAGCGTGGAAGCCGACCTGTTCACCGCCGCAGCAGAAGAACGCCAGGAGAAGGACCCGACCAGCAGTCCTCTCGCGGTGCGGATGCGCCCGCGCACCCTGGACGAGGTGGTGGGCCAGCGGCATCTGCTCAAGCCCGGCTCACCCCTGCGGCGCCTGGTCGAGGGCGGCGGCGGCCCGGCAGGACCCTCCTCCGTGGTCCTGTGGGGCCCGCCCGGCACCGGCAAGACCACCCTCGCCCACGTGGTCTCCCGGGCCACCGACAAGCGGTTCGTGGAGCTGAGCGCGATCAGCGCGGGCGTCAAGGAGGTCCGCGCGGTCATCGACGGCGCCCGCCGCGCCGCCGGAGGCTTCGGCAAGGACACCGTCCTCTTCCTGGACGAGATCCACCGCTTCAGCAAGGCCCAGCAGGACTCCCTGCTCCCCGCCGTCGAGAACCGCTGGGTCACCCTGATCGCCGCCACCACCGAGAACCCGTACTTCTCGGTGATCTCCCCGCTGCTCTCCCGCTCCCTCCTCCTGACCCTCGAACCCCTCACCGACGACGACCTGCGCGACCTGCTGCGCCGCACCCTCGCCGACGAGCGCGGCCTGGGAGGTGCCCTCACGCTTCCCGAGGAGGCCGAGGAGCACCTGCTCCGCATCGCCGGAGGCGACGCCCGCCGGATCCTGACCGCCCTGGAGGCCGCGGCCGGTGCCGCGCTCGACAAGGCGGACACGGAGATCACCCTCCAGACCCTGGAGGAGACCGTCGACCGCGCCGCCGTGAAGTACGACCGCGACGGCGACCAGCACTACGACGTCGCGAGCGCGCTGATCAAGTCCATCCGCGGCTCCGACGTGGACGCGGCCCTGCACTACCTGGCCCGCATGATCGAGGCCGGCGAGGACCCCCGCTTCATCGCCCGCCGCCTGATGATCTCCGCGAGCGAGGACATCGGCGTCGCCGACCCCAACGCACTTCCCATAGCCGTCGCCGCCGCCCAGGCCGTCGCCATGATCGGCTTCCCGGAGGCGGCGCTCACCCTCAGCCACGCCACCATCGCCCTCGCGCTCGCCCCCAAGTCCAACTCGGCGACCCGGGCGATCCAGGGCGCCATGGCCGACGTGCGCAAGGGCCTGGCCGGACCGGTCCCCGCGCATCTGCGCGACGGCCACTACAAGGGCGCCGAGAAGCTGGGCCACGCCAAGGGCTACATCTACCCGCACGACCAGCCGAACGCGATCGCCGCCCAGCAGTACGCCCCGGACGCCCTCAAGGACCGCGCGTACTACACCCCGACGCGCAACGGCGCCGAGGCGCGGTACGCGGACGCCGTCGAGTGGACCAGGAAGCACCTCGGTCGCAAGCGGTCCTGAGCGCCCTGTAGACTGCCCCGAAGTGCTGAGTCCCGTGTCCGGCCCCTCGCTAGAGGAACCGGCTCACCAGAGCGGGACATCCAGCCGGAGACCCGGCCCTCGGGCGGGGTTCTCCAGGAGCGTCGCGCACCGTCGAAGGTGTCGCGGGCAGCCCACCACCTTCCGGCAGCAGCCGGAACCGGTCGGTGGGCCACTCGCGTGCTGCACGTATGTGCCCAGACCAGGGGAGCGGCTGCCCGCCCGGCCCGGCAACGGACCAGGAGGGTTTCCCCGGCTGCGGATGCGACCTCCCCTAACCCTGGTGAAGCCGTATTCGCACAGATAAAACGAGGTGTTTGGTTCATGGCGAACCAGTCCCGCCCCAAGGTCAAGAAGTCGCGTGCCCTCGGCATCGCGCTGACCCCGAAGGCCGTCAAGTACTTCGAGGCCCGCCCCTACCCGCCGGGCGAGCACGGCCGCGGCCGCAAGCAGAACTCGGACTACAAGGTCCGTCTGCTCGAGAAGCAGCGTCTGCGCGCGCAGTACGACGTGTCCGAGCGCCAGCTCGTCCGCGCCTACGAGCGTGCCGCCAAGGTCCAGGGCAAGACCGGTGAGGCCCTGATCATCGAGCTGGAGCGTCGTCTCGACGCCCTGGTCCTGCGTTCGGGCATCGCCCGCACGATCTACCAGGCCCGCCAGATGGTCGTCCACGGCCACATCCAGGTCAACGGCCAGAAGGTCGACAAGCCGTCCTTCCGTGTCCGTCCGGACGACGTCGTGCAGGTCCGCGACCGCTCCAAGGACAAGACGCTCTTCCAGGTCGCGCGCGAGGGTGGCTTCGCCGCCGACGGTGAGACCCCGCGTTACCTCCAGGTGAACCTCAAGGCCCTGGCGTTCCGCCTGGACCGCGAGCCGAACCGCAAGGAGATCCCGGTGATCTGCGACGAGCAGCTCGTCGTCGAGTACTACGCCCGCTGATCCCAGCCCCCGCGTAGGCACTCAGGCCCGCCGTCCCCTCGCCCCTCGGGCGGGCGGGACGGCGGGTTCGCGCGTTCCCGGGCCGCGCCGCACGCCCGAAGGCCGACCAGGGAAGGCCGCCGTACAGCCCCGGGTAATCCGGTACAGAGCCCCGCCCCCGGCGCGATAGGCTCGGTGCACGACTTTTCCGATGCTCAGGCATGTTTCAGGGAGCGGGTGCGCACAGTGTCCGGTGGAGAGGTGGCCGGAATCCTGGTGGCCGTCTTCTGGGCGATCCTGGTCTCCTTCCTCGCGGTAGCGCTGGCGAGGCTGGCCCAGACCCTCAAGGCGACGACCAAGCTCGTGGCGGACGTGACCGACCAGGCCGTCCCGCTGCTCGCGGACGCGTCCTCGGCCGTGCGCTCGGCCCAGACCCAGATCGACCGGGTGGACGCGATCGCGAGCGACGTCCAGGAGGTCACCTCCAACGCCTCCGCGCTCTCCTCCACCGTCGCCTCCACCTTCGGCGGCCCACTGGTCAAGGTCGCGGCCTTCGGCTACGGCGTCCGCCAGGCCCTCACCGGCCGCAAGGAGCCCGCGCCCGCGAAGCCGTCGAGGCGCACGGTGATCGTCGGCCGGACGGTCCCGGGCACCCGGCGGGGCAAGCGAAAGTAAGGACTGAGACCAGCGATGTTCCGCCGTACGTTCTGGTTCACCACGGGTGTCGCCGCCGGTGTGTGGGCCACCACCAAGGTCAACCGCAAGCTCAAGCAGCTGACCCCGGAGAGCCTGGCCGCGACGGCCGCCAACAAGGCCCTGGAGACCGGAGCGCGCCTGAGGGACGCCGCGGTCGGCTTCGCGCTCGACGTCCGCGACAACATGGCACAGCGGGAGAGCGAGCTGGAGCAGGCACTCGGCATCCACGAGAGCCCCGGCCTGCCCCCGGCCCGGCGGTACACCGCCATCGAGAACCACCGCACCGAGAACGACCGCAGCACACTGAAGTACATCGAGAACACGACGTACTCGTACAACCGGAATGAGGACCACTGATGGAGTCGGCCGAGATTCGCCGCCGCTGGCTGAGCTTCTTCGAGGAGCGCGGGCACACCGTCGTCCCTTCGGCGTCGCTCATCGCGGACGACCCGACTCTGCTCCTCGTCCCCGCCGGCATGGTGCCCTTCAAGCCCTACTTCCTGGGTGAGGTCAAGCCGCCCTTCCCGCGCGCCACCAGCGTGCAGAAGTGCGTGCGCACGCCCGACATCGAAGAGGTCGGCAAGACCACCCGCCACGGCACCTTCTTCCAGATGTGCGGCAACTTCTCCTTCGGCGACTACTTCAAGGAAGGCGCCATCAAGTACGCCTGGGAGCTGCTGACCAGCCCCCAGGACAAGGGCGGCTACGGCCTCGACCCCGAGCGCCTGTGGATCACCGTCTACAAGGACGACGACGAGGCCGAGCGCATCTGGCACGACGTCGTCGGCGTGCCCAAGGAGCGCATCCAGCGCCTGGGCATGAAGGACAACTACTGGTCCATGGGCGTCCCCGGCCCCTGCGGCCCCTGCTCCGAGATCAACTACGACCGCGGCCCCGAGTTCGGCGTCGAGGGCGGCCCCGCCGTCAACGACGAGCGGTACGTCGAGATCTGGAACCTCGTCTTCATGCAGTACGAGCGGGGCGAGGGCATCGGCAAGGACAACTTCGAGATCCTCGGGGACCTGCCGAGCCAGAACATCGACACGGGCCTCGGTCTTGAGCGCCTCGCCATGATTCTGCAGGGCGTGCAGAACATGTACGAGATCGACACCTCCATGGCCGTCATCAAGAAGGCCACCGAGCTGACCGGCGTGGAGTACGGCGCCGCCCAGCAGTCCGACGTCTCGCTGCGCGTGGTCACCGACCACATGCGCACCTCCGTGATGCTCATCGGCGACGGCGTCACCCCGGGCAACGAGGGCCGCGGCTATGTGCTGCGCCGCATCATGCGCCGCGCCATCCGCAACATGCGCCTGCTCGGTGCCACCGGCCCGGTCGTCAAGCCGCTGATCGACACCGTCATCGAGATGATGGGTCAGCAGTACCCCGAGCTGATCACCGACCGCGAGCGCATCGAGAAGGTCGCCCTCGCCGAGGAGAACGCCTTCCTCAAGACGCTGAAGGCGGGCACCAACATCCTCGACACCGCCGTCACCGAGACCAAGCAGGCCGGTGGCTCGGTCCTCTCCGGCGACAAGGCGTTCCTGCTCCACGACACCTGGGGCTTCCCGATCGATCTCACCCTGGAGATGGCCGCCGAACAGGGCCTCTCGGTGGACGAGGACGGCTTCCGCCGCCTGATGAAGGAGCAGCGGGAGCGCGCCAAGGCCGACGCCCAGGCCAAGAAGACCGGCCACGCCGACCTCGGCGCCTACCGCGAGATCGCGGACGCCGCCGGAGCCACCGACTTCATCGGCTACAGCGACACCGAGGGCGAGTCCACGATCGTCGGCATCCTGGTCGACGGCGTCTCCTCCCCGGCCGCCACCGAGGGCGACGAGGTCGAGATCGTCCTGGACCGCACCCCGTTCTACGCCGAGGGCGGCGGCCAGATCGGCGACACCGGCCGCATCAAGGTCGACTCCGGTGCCGTCATCGACATCCGCGACACCCAGAAGCCGGTCCCGGGCGTCTACGTCCACAAGGGCACCGTCCAGGTCGGCGAGGTCACCGTCGGCGCCAAGGCCCATGCCTCCGTGGACCGGCTGCGCCGCAAGGCCATCGCCCGCGCCCACTCGGCCACCCACCTGACCCACCAGGCGCTGCGCGACGCCCTCGGCCCGACGGCCGCCCAGGCCGGTTCCGAGAACCAGCCCGGCCGCTTCCGCTTCGACTTCGGCTCCCCGTCCGCCGTCCCGACGGCCGTGATGACCGACGTCGAGCAGAAGATCAACGAGGTGCTGGCCCGCGACCTCGACGTGCACGCCGAGGTCATGGGCATCGACGAGGCCAAGAAGCAGGGCGCCATCGCCGAGTTCGGCGAGAAGTACGGCGAGCGCGTGCGCGTGGTGACCATCGGCGACTTCTCCAAGGAGCTGTGCGGCGGCACCCATGTGCACAACACCGCCCAGCTGGGCCTGGTGAAGCTGCTCGGCGAGTCCTCCATCGGCTCCGGCGTGCGCCGTATCGAGGCCCTGGTCGGCGTGGACGCCTACAACTTCCTCGCCCGCGAGCACACGGTCGTCAACCAGCTCACCGAGCTGCTGAAGGGCCGCTCCGAGGAGCTGCCGGAGAAGGTCTCCACGATGCTCGGCAAGCTGAAGGACGCCGAGAAGGAGATCGAGAAGTTCCGCGCGGAGAAGGTCCTCCAGGCCGCCGCCGGTCTCGCCGGGTCCGCCAAGGACGTACGCGGCGTCGCCGTGGTCACCGGCCAGGTCCCGGACGGCACCACGCCGGACGACCTGCGCAAGCTGGTCCTGGACGTGCGCGGGCGCATCCAGGGCGGCCGGGCCGCCGTCGTCGCCCTGTTCACCGTGAACAACGGCAAGCCGCTCACGGTCATCGCCACCAACGAGGCCGCCCGCGAGCGCGGTCTCAAGGCCGGCGAGCTGGTCCGTACCGCCGCCAAGACCCTCGGCGGCGGCGGTGGCGGCAAGCCGGACGTCGCCCAGGGCGGTGGCCAGAACCCGGCCGCCGTCGGCGAGGCCGTCGACGCGGTCGAGCGTCTCGTCGCCGACACGGCCAAGTAGGCATCGCTCATGCGCAGAGGACGACGACTCGCGATCGATGTCGGCGACGCCCGGATCGGGGTCGCCTCGTGCGACCCCGACGGCATCCTCGCCACTCCGGTGGAGACGGTGCCCGGCCGGGACGTCCCGGCCGCGCACCGGCGCCTTCGCCAGCTGGTCGAGGAGTACGAGCCGATCGAGGTCGTCGTCGGTCTCCCTCGCTCCCTCAAGGGGGGCGAGGGCCCGGCCGCGGTCAAGGTGCGCGCGTTCACCCAGGAGCTGGCCCGGGGCATCCAGCCGGTGCCGGTACGCCTGGTGGACGAGCGGATGACGACCGTGACGGCCAGCCAGGGCCTGCGCGCCTCCGGGGTGAAGTCCAAGAAGGGCCGCTCCGTGATCGACCAGGCGGCGGCCGTCATCATCCTGCAGCAGGCCCTGGAATCCGAACGGGTGTCAGGTGGACCACCCGGTGAGGGCGTCGAAGTGGTCATCTGATCGCGATACGGTAACGTTCCGCGCGATGCGGTGGTTTCGAACAGCTACCGCACAGCAAGAGGCGGAACGGCGCCGGTACGGGAGCCGAGCGACCGCCATGGCCTCGCGGCTCTAGGGGATCGATGACTGAGTATGGCCGGGGCTCTGGCTCCGAACCGTGGCATCCGGAGGACCCGTTGTACGGGGACGGCGGATGGGGAGGACAGCAGACCCACCCGGGTCAGTCCCCCTACGGCGGCCAGCCGCAGCAGCAGTACCCGCAGCAGCCGCAGCAGCAGTACGGCGACTGGTCCCAGGGCCAGCAGCAGCCGGGCTATGGCGAGCAGTACCCGCAGCACCCCCAGCATCCGCAGCACCCCCAGCACTACGACGGGCAGGGCGGCGGCCACTACGACCAGCAGTTCGCCGGTCAGCAGCACCACCAGCAGCACCCTCAGCATCCGCAGCACCAGGGCGGCGGCTGGGACGCCACGGGCACCCACGGCCAGGTGCCCTACGCCGCCGACCCCGGCGACCCCTACGGGCAGCAGCCGGTGGCGTACGGCGCCGAGCAGCCCGACTTCTACGGCACCGAGGACGCCTACCCGCCGCCGCAGCCCCCCGGCCACCGCACCGCCGAGCCCGTCGCCGACCCCGAGCCGGACTGGGAGCGGGGCGAGGAGCCGCAGGACCACCCCCTGGCCGCCGGGAGCGGCGAGGACGACGACACCGAGGACGAGCCCGCGACGGCGGGCCGCGCCGACCGGCGCGGCAAGGGCCGCAAGCCCGTCAAGAACAAGAAAGGGCGCACCGGTTGCGCCCTGATGGTCGTCGTCGTGGTGTTCGGCGGCGGTCTCGGCGGCGTCGGCTATCTCGGCTACACCTTCTACCAAAATCGTTTCGCCCCGCCCGCGGACTACGCGGGCAGCGGCAACGGCGAGTCGGTCGTCGTGGAGATCAAGAAGGGCGCGGGCGGCGCCGACATCGGCCGGGAGCTCAAGGAGAAGGGGGTCGTCAAGAGCGTCGACGCCTTCGTCTCCGCTCAGCTCGCCAACCCCCAGGGCAAGTCCCTCCAGGACGGCGTCTACACGCTCCAGAAGCACATGTCGGCCGCCAGCGCGGTCGAACTGATGCTCAGCCCGAAGAGCCGCAGCAACCTGATCATCGCCGAGGGCTCGCGCAACTCGGCGGTCTACACGGCGATCGACAAGCGCCTCAAGGTCCCCGCGGGCACCACGTTCAAGGTCGCGAAGAAGGACTACAAGTCCCTCGGCCTGCCCAGCTGGGCCCTCGGCCACCCCAACCTCAAGGACCCGCTGGAAGGATTCCTCTTCCCCTCCAGCTACCCGGTCACCAAGGGCCAGAAGCCCAAGGACGTCCTCAAGACGATGGTCGCCCGGGCCAACGAGAAGTACACCGAGTACAACCTGACGAAGAAGGCCAAGGAGTTCGGCCTCGACAACGCCTTCCAGCTCCTCACGGTCGCGAGCCTCGTCCAGGCGGAGGGCAAGACGCACGACGACTTCCGCAAGATGGCGGAAGTGATCTTCAACCGGCTCAAGCCCGACAACTCCGAGACGAACCGGCTGCTCCAGTTCGACTCGACGTACAACTACTACAAGGGCACGAGCAACATCCACATCTCCCAGACGGAGATCAACAAGGACAACAACCCGTACAACACCTACATCAACAAGGGCCTTCCGCCCGGCCCGATCGACAACCCGGGCGAAGAGGCGCTGAAGGCGGCGCTCGACCCGACGCACGACGGCTGGTACTACTTCGTCGCGACCGACGGCGTCAACAACACCGAGTTCGCCCGGACCTACGATGACTTCCTCAAGCTCAAGGACAAGTTCAATGCCGCCACGGGCAACTGACGCCCGTCGGGCCGCCGTTCTCGGCAAGCCCATCGCCCACTCGCTCTCGCCCGTGCTGCACCGCGCGGCCTATGCCGCGCTCGGGCTCGACGGGTGGTCGTACGACCGGTTCGAGGTGGACGAGGACGGGCTGCCCGCCTTCTTCGAGGAGCTGGGGCCCGAGTGGGCCGGGCTGTCGCTGACCATGCCGCTCAAACGGGCGGTCATCCCGCTGCTCGACGGGATCAGCGAGACCGCTGCCTCGGTGGACGCCGTCAACACGGTGGTGTGTACCGAGGACGGCCGCCGCCTGGGCGACAACACCGACATCCCCGGCATGGTCGCCGCGCTGCGCGAGCACGGCATCGAGGAGGTGGAGTCCGCCGCGATCCTGGGCGCGGGCGCCACCGCCTCCTCCGCCCTTGCCGCCCTTGCCCGCGTCTGCACCGGCGAGGTCACCGCGTATGTGCGCAGCGCCGCCCGCGCCGACGAGATGCGGCAGTGGGGCGAACGGCTCGACGTCGAGGTGCGTATCGCCGCCTGGGCGGAGGCGGCCGACGCGCTGCACGCCCCCCTGGTGATCGCCACCACCCCGGCGGGCGCCACCGACGCCCTCGCGACCGCCGTCCCCGAGCGCCCCGCCACGCTCTTCGACGTGCTCTACGACCCCTGGCCGACCGAGCTGGCCGCCCGCTGGTCCATGTTCGGCGGTGCCGTGGTCGGCGGCCTTGACCTGCTCGTCCACCAGGCCGTGCTCCAGGTCGAGGCCATGACCGGCCGCTCCCCGGCCCCGCTGGAGGCCATGCGCCACGCGGGCGAACAGGCCCTCGCCGTCCGCTGAGCACCCCCGCCGCCCCGTCCCGCGCCGGTACCGGCATCCGGACCGAGGACCGGATTCGTCCCCCGGCGTGGGAGGATCGGAGGTGGCGGACCGGAATCGCGCACCCGGTCGTGCCGCTGCCGTACGCGCGCATCTGTGTACGCGGCGCAGTACCGGGCGCGAACACTGAGGAGCACCGTTGAGCAGGCTGCGTTGGCTGACCGCGGGGGAGTCCCACGGCCCCGCACTCGTCGCGACGCTGGAGGGACTTCCCGCCGGCGTGCCGATCACCACCGAGATGGTGGCGGATCACCTGGCGCGGCGGCGGCTCGGCTATGGGCGCGGCGCGCGGATGAAGTTCGAGCGCGACGAGGTCACCTTCCTGGGTGGTGTGCGGCACGGTCTGACGCTGGGCTCCCCGGTGGCGGTCATGGTGGGCAACACCGAGTGGCCGAAGTGGGAGCAGGTCATGGCGGCCGACCCGGTGGACGAGGAGGTCCTTGCGGGCCTCGCGCGCAACGCGCCGCTGACCCGTCCGCGCCCCGGCCACGCCGACCTCGCGGGCATGCAGAAGTACGGCTTCGACGAGGCCCGGCCGATCCTGGAGCGTGCCTCGGCGCGGGAGACGGCGGCCCGGGTCGCGCTGGGCGCGGTGGCGCGGTCGTACCTGAAGGAGACGGCCGGGATCGAGATCGTCAGCCACGTGGTGGAGCTGGCCTCGGCGAAGGCGCCGTACGGCGTCTACCCGGTTCCGGCGGACGTGGAGCGGCTGGACGCGGACCCGGTGCGCTGTCTGGACGCGGACGCGTCGAAGGCGATGGTCGCGGAGATCGACCAGGCCCACAAGGACGGCGACACGCTCGGCGGTGTGGTCGAGGTGCTGGCCTACGGCGTGCCGGTCGGGCTCGGCTCGCACGTGCACTGGGACCGGCGTCTGGACGCCCGCCTGGCCGCCGCGCTCATGGGCATCCAGGCGATCAAGGGCGTCGAGGTCGGCGACGGGTTCGAGCTGGCGCGGGTGCCCGGTTCGAAGGCGCACGACGAGATCGTCCGGACCGAGGACGGCATCCGCCGCGTCACCGGCCGCTCCGGTGGCACCGAGGGCGGTCTGACCACGGGTGAGCTGCTGCGGGTGCGCGCCGCGATGAAGCCGATCGCGACCGTGCCGCGCGCGCTGAAGACCGTGGACGTCGCCACGGGCGAGGCCACGCAGGCGCACCACCAGCGCTCGGACGTGTGCGCGGTCCCGGCCGCCGGGATCGTGGCCGAGGCCATGGTGGCGCTGGTCCTCGCGGACGCGGTGGCGGAGAAGTTCGGCGGCGACAGCGTGGCCGAGACCCGCCGCAATGTGCAGTCGTACCTCGACAACCTGACGATCGGATGAGCGGCGTGCCGGTCGTGGTCCTGGTCGGGCCGATGGGCGTGGGCAAGTCGACGGTGGGGCGGCTGCTGGCCGAGCGGCTGGGCGCGGCCTTCCGGGACACCGACGACGACATCGTGGCCGCGCAGGGCCGTGCGATCGCGGACATCTTCGTGGACGACGGGGAGGACGCCTTCCGCGCGCTGGAGAAGCGCGCGGTGGCCGAGGCGGTCGCCGGGCACGCGGGGGTCCTCGCACTCGGTGGCGGGGCGGTGCTGGACGCGGACACGCGGGCGCTGCTGGCGGGGCAGCGGGTGGTCTACCTCTCGATGGACGTCGAGGAGGCGGTGCGCCGCACCGGGCTGAACGCGGCGCGTCCGCTGCTCGCGGTCAATCCGCGCAAGCAGTGGCGGGAGCTGATGGAGGCCCGCCGTCATCTGTACGAGGAGGTCGCCACGGTGGTCGTGGCGACGGACGGGCGCGACCCCGGCGAGGTCGCCCAGGCCGTCCTGGACGCACTGGAGTTGAAGGAAGCATGAGCGAGGCAGTCACCCGCGTCCAGGTCGCCGGCACGGCCGGCACCGACCCCTACGAGGTCCTGGTCGGCCGCCAACTGCTGGGCGAGCTGGCCGGGTTGATCGGTTCCCGGGCCAAGCGGGTCGCGGTGATCCACCCCGAGGCGCTGGCGGAGACCGGGGACGCGCTGCGCGCCGACCTGGCCGGGCAGGGCTACGACGCGGTCGCCATCCAGGTGCCCAACGCGGAGGAGGCCAAGACCGCCGAGGTCGCCGCCTACTGCTGGAAGGCGCTCGGCCAGTCCGGGTTCACCCGCTCCGACGTCATCGTGGGCGTCGGTGGCGGCGCGACCACCGACCTGGCCGGGTTCGTCGCGGCGACCTGGCTGCGCGGGGTCCGCTGGATCGCGATCCCCACCACCGTGCTCGCCATGGTGGACGCGGCCGTCGGCGGCAAGACCGGCATCAACACCGCCGAGGGCAAGAACCTCGTCGGCGCCTTCCACCCCCCGGCCGGGGTGCTGTGTGACCTGGCCGCCCTCGACTCCCTCCCGGTCCACGACTACGTCTCCGGGCTCGCCGAGGTCATCAAGGCCGGTTTCATCGCCGACCCGGTCATCCTCGACCTGATCGAGTCCGACCCGGAGGCCGCCCGCACCCCGGCAGGCCCGCACACCGCCGAGCTGATCGAGCGCTCGATCCGGGTCAAGGCCGACGTGGTCTCCTCCGACCTCAAGGAGGAGGGCCGCCGGGAGATCCTGAACTACGGGCACACCCTCGGCCACGCCATCGAGAAGAACGAGCGCTACAAGTGGCGGCACGGCGCGGCCGTCGCCGTCGGCATGCACTTCGCCGCCGAACTCGGCCGCCTGGCGGGCCGGTTGGACGACGCCACCGCCGACCGCCACCGCACGGTTCTGGAAGCCGTCGGCCTTCCGCTGCACTACCGCTACGACCAGTGGCCCAAGCTCGTCGAAGCCATGAAGGTCGACAAGAAGTCCCGGGGCGACCTGCTCCGCTTCATCGTCCTGGACGGCCTCGGCCGCCCCACCGTGCTCGAAGGCCCGGACCCCGCCGTCCTCCTCGCCGCCTACGGCGAAGTGGGCCAGTAGATCCCGACACCGCCCCGTCTGCCCGATTCCCTTGACGGGTCCGGGACTTGCTGCCGCCCCCGGCCGTTTCACCAAACGACGGCCGGGGGCGGTACGGTTCGCTACAGTGCGGGCTTCGTACCCGCCTTCCGGCGCTGAACGCGTGTACGAGATGGAGTGGCAACGGATGCAGCACGCAGTGGGATCTCCGCTGCCGCCGCCCCACCCAGCGGGGCAGGGACCGCAGACCGGCTGGGCACCGGCCGCGCACCATCCGGGCCCGCCCCCGGCGGCACCCCAGGGCCCCCCGCCCGGCTATCCCACGGCGGGCGCCCCCATGCCCCCGGGCGCCATGCCGCCCGTACCACCGCCACCCCCGGCCGCGCCACCCGTCGCCGGACCGTACGGACCGCACGGCTCCGAGGTCACCGGCCATGTGCCGCTGCCGCCCGGCGCCCCCGTCGGCGCGCCGCCCGCCGCCGCGCCCGACCCCTCGGCCACCACCCTCGCCGTGCTGCTCATCGGCCCGGCGGGCGCGGGCAAGACCAGCGTGGCCAAGTACTGGGCGGACCACCGCCGGGTGCCCACCGCCCACATCAGCCTGGACGACGTGCGCGAGTGGGTGCGCTCGGGCTTCGCGGACCCGCAGACCGGCTGGAACGACAACTCCGAGGCGCAGTACCGCTTGGCCCGCCGCACCTGCGGCTTCGCCGCGCGCAACTTCCTCGCCAACGGGATCTCCTGCATCCTCGACGACGCGGTCTTCCCCGACCGGCCCGTGGTGGGCCTCGGCGGCTGGAAGCGCCACGTCGGCCCCGGCCTGCTCCCCGTCGTCCTCCTCCCCGGCCTGGACATCGTCCTGGAGCGCAACGCCGAGCGCAGCGGCAACCGCCGCCTCACCGACGAGGAAGTGGCCCGCATCCACGGCCGCATGGCCGGCTGGTACGGCTCCGGCCTCCCGATCATCGACAACTCCCAACTCGACGTCCCCGGCACCGCCCGCGTCCTGGACGAGGTCCTGACCCGAGCCATCGCGAGCCCACCGAGCTGGTGACCGGGACGGTCCGGCAGCCCTGGGCACCCCGGCCGGGAGACCGGGTGTTCCCGCCGCACCGCCGGAGGCGCACCCCACTCGGACGCCGTCGAACGGCGAGAGGCGGGGAGAACTCCTACGCTCGTCTCATGTCAGAGGTGTACGCGACCCGCCGATCCCGGCTGAGGGATCGCTGCAACGCGGCCGGTACCGCGGCAGCGCTCATCTCCCGCCCCGCCAATGTGCGCTACCTGGCGGGAGCGGCGCCCCAGGGTGCGGTCCTGCTGCTCGGCAGGCGCGAGGACCAGCTGGTCTGTCCCGTCCCGCCGGAGGAGCGGCCGGGGGAGGGGCGTCCCGACGAGTCCCTGGCCCTGCATGTGCTGCCCTCGGCCGGCGGCGACCCCGCCGTGGCCGCCGCCGGGCTCGCGGGCGGCGAGGGCACCGACGCGCTGGCCGTGGAGGAGCACCACCTCACCGTCGCCCGGTACCGCGCCCTCGGCTCGGTCGCGCCCGGACTGCGCCTCGCGGACCTGGGAACCGCCGTCGAACAGCTCAGGGTCGTCAAGGACGAGGAGGAGATCTCCTGTCTGCGCATCGGCGCGGAGATCGCCGACCAGGCCCTGGGCGAACTGCTCGAGTCCATCCTGGTCGGCCGCACCGAACGGCACCTCGCCCTGGAGCTGGAGCGGCGCCTGGTCGACCACGGCGCCGAGGGCCCCGCCTTCCCGACCTCCGTGGCGACCGGTCCGAACGCCGGCCGCCCCGGCCACCGGCCCACCGACCGGCGGGTGGAGGAGGGCGACTTCCTCTCCGTCTGCCTCGGCGCGACCTATCGCGGCTACCGCTGCGAGATCGGCCGTACCTTCGTCATCGGCACCTCGCCCGCCGACTGGCAGGTCGAGCTGTACGACCTCGTGTTCGCCGCCCAACGGGCCGGGCGCGAGGCCCTGGCGCCCGGTGCCGCCTACCGCGATGTGGACCACGCGGCCCGTCAGGTGCTGGACTCCGCGGGGTACGCGGACGCCCTCCCACCGGTCACCGGGCACGGGGTCGGACTCGAAATCGACGAGGACCCGCAGCTCGCCCCCTCAGCCATGGGTAAACTGGACGCTTGCGTGCCGGTCACCGTCGAACCCGGGGTTCACCTCCCGGGCCGGGGCGGCGTCCGGATCGATGACACGCTCGTCGTGCGCCCAGAGGCGGACGGCGGACCCGAGCTACTCACCATCACGACCAAGGAGCTGCTCGCGCTTTAACGGTGCGTGCCCCGTGGTCGTCCACGTCAGTCCAGGAGATTCCGCAACCGTGGCTTCCACGAACGACCTCAAGAACGGCATGGTGCTCAAGCTCGATGGCGGCCAGCTGTGGTCCGTCGTCGAGTTCCAGCACGTCAAGCCCGGCAAGGGCCCGGCCTTCGTGCGCACCAAGCTGAAGAACGTGCTCTCCGGCAAGGTGGTCGACAAGACCTTCAACGCCGGCGTCAAGGTCGAGACCGCCACTGTCGACAAGCGCGACATGCAGTTCTCGTACATGGACGGCGAGTACTTCGTCTTCATGGACATGGAGACCTACGACCAGCTGATGGTCGACCGCAAGGCTGTCGGCGACGCCGCCAACTTCCTGATCGAGGGCTTCACCGCCACCGTCGCCCAGCACGAGGGCGAGGTGCTCTTCGTCGAGCTGCCGGCCGCCGTCGAGCTGGTCGTCCAGGAGACCGAGCCGGGCGTCCAGGGCGACCGCTCCACCGGCGGCACCAAGCCCGCCACGCTGGAGACCGGCCACCAGATCCAGGTCCCGCTGTTCATCACGACCGGCGAGAAGATCAAGGTCGACACCCGCACCAGCGACTACCTCGGCCGGGTGAACAGCTAACCGTGGCTGCCCGCAACACGGCCCGCAAGCGCGCGTTCCAGATCCTCTTCGAGGGCGACCAGCGCGGCGCCGACGTTCTCACGGTCCTCGCGGACTGGGTCCGGCTCTCCCGGTCCGACACCCGGCAGCCGCCGGTCAGCGAGTACACGATGCAGCTGGTCGAGGGCTACGCGGACCACGCGTCGCGCATCGACGAGCTGATCGCCCAGTACGCGGTGGGCTGGACGCTGGACCGGATGCCGGTCGTCGACCGCAACCTGCTGCGGCTCGGCGCGTACGAGCTGATCTGGGTGGACGAGACGCCCGACGCGGTCGTTCTGGACGAGATGGTGCAGCTTGCCAAGGAGTTCTCGACGGATGACTCGCCGGCGTTCGTGAACGGTCTGCTGGGCCGCTTCAAGGAGCTCAAGTCGAGCCTGCGGCGCGATTAGTTTTTTACGACAGAGCGCCGTTGGGGCGTGGGTGGGCTGTTGTGTGCCGGTCCGTTGTGGCTGGTCGCGCAGTTCCCCGCGCCCCTTTGGGGTTTCCGCTCGCGTATGCCGAAAAGCCGCCCGGGGTGGCAGGGAAAACTCTCCCCGCCACCCCGGGCGGCACGTTTCTGCTCAATGCGTGTAAAGCGGTCAGCTGTCCTCGTGGGCGACCGCGCGGCGCGCGTCCGCGTCCAGGACGCCCCAGCTGATGAGCTGCTCGGTGAGGACCGAGGGGGACTGGTCGTAGATGACGGCGAGGGTGCGCAGGTCGTCCTGGCGGATCGAGAGCACCTTGCCGTTGTAGTCGCCGCGCTGGGACTGGATCGTCGCCGCGTAGCGCTGGAGGGGGCCCGCCTTCTCGGCCGGCACCGTGGCCAGCCGCTCCAGGTCCAGGACGAGCTTCGGCGGCGGCTCGGCGGCCCCGCCCGGAGTGGTGCCCGGCAGCAGCTCCTGCACCGGAACGCCATAGAAATCGGCCAGCTCGGCAAGGCGCTGCACGGTCACGGCACGGTCGCCGCGCTCGTACGAGCCGACCACCACGGCCTTCCAGCGCCCCTGGGACTTCTCCTCGACACCGTGGAGGGAAAGGCCCTGCTGGGTGCGGATGGCCCGGAGCTTGGCCCCGAGCTGTTTGGCGTATTCGCTGGACATATAGCTCCCCGGCACTGTGTCGACGCGGCCGGCGGGGTGCCCGCCGCGCGGCTGGTAACTCACTGTGAGGTTACGCAGCGTGATTCTTCTGCGTCAAGCCGAATGGTCCACACCGACTCTTCCGTGGTAGTGGCCGCCCGCTGGTCCGAACGGGTGAAACGGGCGCTCCGGAGGACCTGCTAGGGTGGATGGCGCAAATCCGACGTCCTTTAAAGTCCGTCCTGTGAGGCGGAGAAGGGGGTCCGTTTCGTATGGACACGCACGCGCAATCCCCCGCGTCCGATGCCCGGCCCGTCCTCGAGGGCCCCGACATCGCACGCGTCCTGACCCGTATCGCCCACGAGATCGTCGAACGCGCCAAGGGCGCCGACGACGTGGTGCTCCTCGGCATCCCGACCCGGGGCGTCTTCCTCGCCCAGCGGCTCGGCGTCAAGCTGGAGCAGATCACCGGACGCAAGGTCCCGGTCGGCTCGCTCGACATCACCATGTACCGCGACGACCTGCGGATGCATCCGCCGCGCGCGCTCGCCCGCACCGAGATCCCCGGTGACGGTGTCGACGGCCGCCTGGTCGTGCTCGTGGACGACGTGCTCTTCTCCGGCCGCACCATCCGTGCCGCCCTCGACGCCCTGAACGACATCGGGCGCCCCCGCGCGGTCCAGCTCGCGGTCCTGGTCGACCGCGGCCACCGCGAACTGCCCATCCGCGCCGACTATGTCGGCAAGAACCTCCCCACGTCGTTGCGGGAGACGGTCAAGGTCCAGCTCGCCGAGGAGGACGGTCGCGACACCGTGCTGCTCGGTGCCAAGCCCGGCCAGTAGCGAACCGCGGCGCACGGGCTGCTCCGGCATGCCCTCGACGCGCCCGGCTCCGCCCGAATCCTCCCGTTTGAACTGCCTTACGGAGCCTGACAGATGCAGCGTCATCTCATCTCGGCCGCCGACCTCACCCGCGACGACGCCGTCCTGATCCTCGACACCGCCGAGGAGATGGCCCGGGTCGCGGACCGGCCGATCAAGAAACTGCCGACCCTGCGCGGCCGTACGATCTGCAACCTCTTCTTCGAGGACTCGACCCGGACCCGGATCTCCTTCGAGGCCGCCGAGAAGCGCCTCTCCGCCGACGTCATCAACTTCGCGGCCAAGGGGTCGAGCGTGTCCAAGGGCGAGTCCCTGAAGGACACCGCCCAGACGCTGGAGGCGATGGGCGTGGACGCCGTCGTCATCCGGCACAGCGCCTCCGGCGCCCCCTACCGCCTGGCCAACTCCGGCTGGATCGACGCGCCGGTCATCAACGCCGGTGACGGCACCCACCAGCACCCCACCCAGGCCCTCCTGGACGCCTTCACCATGCGCCGCCGCCTGATCGGCCCCGACGCCGGGCTCGGCCAGGACCTCGGCGGCAAGCGGATCACCCTTGTCGGCGACGTCCTGCACAGCCGCGTCGCCCGCTCCAACGTGGACCTGCTGCACACCCTGGGCGCCGACGTCACCCTCGTCGCCCCGCCCACCCTGCTGCCGGTCGGCGTGGAGACCTGGCCCTGCGAGGTGTCGTACGACCTCGACTCCACGCTGCCCAAGTCCGACGCGGTGATGATGCTGCGCGTCCAGCGCGAGCGCATGAACGCCGCCTTCTTCCCCACCGAGCGCGAGTACTCCCGCCGTTACGGGCTCGACGGCGACCGCATGGCGCGGATGCCCGAGCACGCCATCGTGATGCACCCCGGGCCGATGGTCCGGGGCATGGAGATCACCGCCGAGGTCGCCGACTCCGCGCGCTGCACGGTCGTCGAGCAGGTCGCCAACGGTGTCTCCATCCGCATGGCCGTGCTGTACCTGCTGCTCGGCGGCAACGAGCCCGCCACCACCCAGCCCGGCACCTCCCACTCCGCCACCTCCCCCCTTCGTACCGAGGAGAAGTAAGAACCATGAGCAAGATCCTGATCCGTGGTGCGAAGGTGCTCGGGGGCGAGCCGCAGGACGTCCTGATCGACGGCGAGACCATCGCAGCGGTCGGCACCGGTCTTTCCGCCGAGGGCGCCGAGGTCGTCGAGGCCGACGGCAAGGTGCTGCTGCCGGGCCTGGTCGACCTGCACACCCATCTGCGCGAGCCGGGCCGCGAGGACTCCGAGACCGTGCTGACCGGCACCCGCGCCGCCGCCTCCGGCGGCTTCACCGCCGTCTTCGCCATGGCCAACACCTTCCCCGTCGCCGACACCGCCGGTGTGGTGGAGCAGGTCTGGCGGCTCGGCCGCGAGTACGGCTACTGCGACGTGCAGCCCATCGGCGCCGTCACCGTCGGTCTGGAGGGCAGGAAGCTCGCCGAGCTGGGTGCCATGCACGACTCCGCCGCCGGGGTCACCGTCTTCTCCGACGACGGCAAGTGCGTGGACGACGCGGTGATCATGCGTCGCGCCCTGGAGTACGTGAAGGCGTTCGGCGGCGTCGTCGCCCAGCACGCCCAGGAGCCCCGGCTCACCGAGGGCGCCCAGATGAACGAGGGCGTCGTCTCCGCCGAACTCGGCCTCGGCGGCTGGCCCGCCGTCGCCGAGGAGTCGATCATCGCGCGGGACGTGCTGCTCGCCGAGCACGTCGGCTCCCGCCTGCACATCTGCCACGTCTCCACGGCCGGGTCGGTCGAGATCATCCGCTGGGCCAAGTCCCGCGGCATCCAGGTCACCGCCGAGGTCTGCCCCCACCACCTCCTCCTCACGGAGGAGGTGGTGCGCACCTACAACCCCGCCTACAAGGTCAACCCGCCGCTGCGCACCGAGCGCGACGTGCGCGCCCTGCGCGAGGCACTGGCCGACGGCACGATCGACATCGTCGCCACCGACCACGCCCCGCACCCGCACGAGGACAAGGACTGCGAGTGGGGCGCCGCCGCCATGGGCATGGTCGGCCTGGAGACCGCCCTGTCCGTGGTGCAGGAGACCATGGTCGAGACCGGCCTGCTCGACTGGGCCGGGGTCGCGGACCGCATGTCCGCCGCGCCCGCCCGCATCGGCCGCGCCACCGGTCACGGCCGCCCGGTCGCCCCGGGCGAGCCCGCCAGCCTCACCCTCGTGGACACCGCCTACCGTGGACAGGTGGACCCCGCGGGCTTCGCCTCGCGCAGCCGCAACACCCCCTACGAGGGCCGCGAGCTGCCGGGCCGTGTCACCCACACCTGGCTGCGGGGCAAGGCCACGCTCATGGACGGGAAGCTCACGTGACATCTGCACCCCTGCTCGCCGCATCGCTCGCCACGGGACTCGCGGACGAGAAGAAATCCGCCGCGGTGACCGACTGGGGCGCCCGCGTCGGCTGGCTCGTCGGACTCGCCCTCTTCATCGCGCTCGTCTACTGGCTGATGCGCGAGGGCTGGAAGTGGCGCGGCACCCTCCAGAGCGACCTGCCCGAGCTGCCCGGAGTGCCGGAGGACCCCGGTCCGGCGAGACTGAGCATGAGCGGCCGCTACCACGGCTCCACCACCGCGGGACAGTGGCTGGACCGCATCGTGGCGCACGGCCTGGGCACCCGCAGCCGCGTGGAGCTGACCCTCACCGACGCGGGCCTGGTGGTCGAGCGCCCCGGCGCGACCGACTTCTTCGTGCCCGTGGCCGCCCTGCGCGGCGCCCGGCTCGACAAGGGCATCGCGGGCAAGGTCCTCACCGAGGGCGGACTGCTGATCGTCACCTGGGCGCACGGCGACAAGCTGATCGACTCCGGCTTCCGCTCCGACCGCGCGGCCGAGCACACCGAGTGGGCCGACACCCTGAACCACCTGATCAACGACACGGAAGGCGCACGATGACGACCTCCACCAGGGGAGCCGCCAAGACTCCCGCCGTACTCGTCCTGGAGGACGGCCGCATCTTCCGCGGCCGTGCCTACGGGGCCGTGGGGGAGACCTTCGGCGAAGCCGTGTTCTCCACCGGCATGACCGGCTACCAGGAGACCCTGACCGACCCCTCGTACGACCGCCAGATCGTCGTCGCCACCGCGCCCCAGATCGGCAACACCGGCTGGAACGACGAGGACGACGAGTCCAGGCGCATCTGGGTCTCCGGCTACGTGGTCCGCGACCCCGCGCGCGTGCCGTCCAACTGGCGCTCCCGGCGCTCCCTGGACGACGAGCTGACCGCCCAGGGCGTCGTCGGCATCAGCGGCATCGACACCCGCGCCCTCACCCGCCATCTGCGCGAGCGCGGCTCCATGCGCGCTGGGATCTTCTCCGGCGACGCCCTCGCCCCCGAGGCCGAGCTGATCGCGCGCGTCCAGGCCCAGCCGCACATGAAGGGCGCGAGCCTCTACGAGGAGGTCGCCACCAAGGAGGCGTACGTCGTCCCGGCGGTCGGCGAGAAGAAGTTCACCGTCGCCGCGATCGACCTCGGCATCAAGGGCATGACCCCGCAGCGCATGGCCGAGCGCGGCATAGAGGTGCACGTGCTGCCCGCGACCGCCACGGTCGAGGACGTCTACGCCGTCGACCCCGACGGCGTGTTCTTCTCCAACGGCCCCGGCGACCCCGCCACCGCCGAGGGCCCCGTCGCCCTCATGACCGCCGTCCTGGAGCGCAGGACGCCGCTCTTCGGCATCTGCTTCGGCAACCAGATCCTCGGCCGCGCCCTCGGCTTCGGTACCTACAAGCTGAAGTACGGCCACCGGGGCATCAACCAGCCCGTCCAGGACCGCACCACCGGCAAGGTCGAGGTCACCGCGCACAACCACGGCTTCGCCGTCGACGCGCCCCTCGACCAGGTGAGCG
Organism: Streptomyces sp. LaPpAH-108; assembly: GCF_000373625.1. Taxonomy (GTDB): domain Bacteria; phylum Actinomycetota; class Actinomycetes; order Streptomycetales; family Streptomycetaceae; genus Streptomyces. The sequence continues at coordinate 110,529 of NZ_KB891998.1, read as the reverse complement.
ACACCAAGTTCGGCCGCGCCGAGGTGTCCCACGTCTGCCTCAACGACAACGTCGTGGAGGGGCTGCGGCTGCTCGACCAGCCCGCCTTCTCCGTCCAGTACCACCCCGAAGCGGCGGCGGGGCCGCACGACGCGGCCTACCTGTTCGACCGCTTCACGACTTTGATGAGCACCGCTCCGATGGAGGGCCAGCGTGCCTAAGCGCACCGATATCCAGTCCGTCCTGGTCATCGGCTCCGGCCCGATCGTCATCGGCCAGGCCGCCGAGTTCGACTACTCCGGCACCCAGGCGTGCCGCGTGCTCAAGGCCGAGGGCCTGCGCGTGATCCTGGTGAACTCCAACCCGGCGACGATCATGACCGACCCGGAGATCGCCGACGCCACCTACGTCGAGCCGATCACGCCCGAGTTCGTCGAGAAGATCATCGCCAAGGAGCGCCCCGACGCCCTGCTGCCCACCCTGGGCGGCCAGACCGCGCTCAACACCGCCATCGCCCTGCACGACAACGGCGTCCTGGAGAAGTACGGCGTCGAACTGATCGGCGCCAAGCCCGAGGCGATCCACAAGGGCGAGGACCGCGACCTGTTCAAGGAGGTCGTGGAGGAGGTCCGCAGGAAGACCGGCCACGGCGAGTCCGCCCGCTCGGTCATCTGCCACACCATGGACGACGTCCTGGGCGGCGTCGAGACGCTCGGCGGCTACCCCGTCGTCGTCCGTCCCTCCTTCACCATGGGCGGCGCGGGCTCCGGCTTCGCGCACGACGAGGAGGAGCTGCGCCGCATCGCGGGCCAGGGCCTCACGCTCTCCCCGACCACCGAGGTGCTTCTGGAGGAGTCCATCCTCGGCTGGAAGGAGTACGAGCTGGAGCTGATGCGCGACAAGAACGACAACGTCGTGGTCGTCTGCTCCATCGAGAACTTCGACCCCATGGGCGTGCACACCGGCGACTCGATCACCGTAGCGCCGTCCATGACGCTGACCGACCGCGAGTACCAGCTCCTGCGCGACGTCGGCATCGCGATCATCCGCGAGGTCGGCGTGGACACCGGCGGCTGCAACATCCAGTTCGCGGTCAACCCCGAGGACGGCCGGGTCATCGTCATCGAGATGAACCCGCGCGTCTCCCGGTCCTCCGCGCTCGCCTCCAAGGCCACCGGCTTCCCGATCGCCAAGATCGCCGCCAAGCTGGCCGTCGGCTACACCCTGGACGAGATCCCCAACGACATCACCCAGGAGACCCCGGCCTCCTTCGAGCCCACGCTCGACTATGTCGTCGTCAAGGCCCCGCGCTTCGCCTTCGAGAAGTTCCCGCAGGCCGACTCCACGCTGACCACCACCATGAAGTCGGTCGGCGAGGCCATGGCCATCGGCCGCAACTTCACCGAGGCGTTCCAGAAGGCGCTGCGCTCGCTGGAGAAGAAGGGCAGCCAGTTCACCTTCGTGGGTGAGCCCGGCGACAAGACGGCCCTGCTCGAAGCGGCGGTACGCCCCACCGACGGCCGGATCAACACCGTCATGCAGGCCATCCGCGCGGGTGCCACGCCCGAGGAGATCTTCGAGTACACCAAGATCGACCCCTGGTTCACGGACCAGCTCTTCCTGATCAAGGAAGTCGCCGACGAGCTGGCCGACGCCCCCGAGCTGACCCGCGAACTGCTCGCCGAGGCCAAGCGGCACGGCTTCTCCGACCTCCAGATCGGGGAGATCCGCGGCCTGCGCGAGGACGTGGTCCGCGAGGTCCGGCACGCGCTCGGCGTCCGCCCGGTCTACAAGACGGTCGACACCTGCGCCGCCGAGTTCGCCGCGCAGACGCCGTACTTCTACTCCTCCTACGACGAGGAGAGCGAGGTCGCGCCGCGCGAGAAGCCCGCGGTCATCATCCTGGGCTCCGGGCCCAACCGCATCGGCCAGGGCATCGAGTTCGACTACTCCTGCGTCCACGCCTCCTTCGCGCTGTCCGACGCCGGGTACGAGACCGTGATGGTCAACTGCAACCCGGAGACCGTCTCCACCGACTACGACACCTCCGACCGGCTCTACTTCGAGCCGCTCACCCTGGAGGACGTGCTGGAGATCGTGCACGCCGAGTCCCTGGCGGGCCCGATCGCCGGTGTGATCGTCCAGCTAGGCGGCCAGACCCCGCTGGGCCTCGCCCAGGCGCTCAAGGACAACGGCGTCCCGGTCGTCGGCACCCCGCCCGAGGCCATCCACGCCGCCGAGGACCGGGGCGCCTTCGGCCGCGTCCTGGCCGAGGCCGGACTGCCCGCGCCCAAGCACGGCACCGCCACCACCTTCGACGAGGCCAAGGCCATCGCGGACGAGATCGGCTACCCGGTCCTGGTCCGGCCCTCCTACGTCCTCGGCGGACGCGGCATGGAGATCGTCTACGAGGAGGAGCGCCTGGCCTCCTACATCGCCGAGTCCACCGAGATCAGCCCCTCCCGGCCGGTCCTGGTCGACCGCTTCCTGGACGACGCCATCGAGATCGACGTCGACGCCCTCTACGACGGCGAGGAGCTGTACCTCGGCGGCGTCATGGAGCACATCGAGGAGGCCGGCATCCACTCCGGCGACTCGGCGTGCGCCCTGCCCCCGATCACGCTCGGCGGCTTCGACATCAAGCGGCTGCGCGCCTCCACCGAGGCCATCGCGCGAGGGGTGGGCGTCCGCGGTCTGATCAACATCCAGTTCGCCATGGCGGGCGACATCCTCTACGTCCTGGAGGCCAACCCGCGCGCGTCCCGCACGGTCCCCTTCACCTCCAAGGCGACCGCCGTACCGCTGGCCAAGGCCGCCGCCCGCATCTCGCTCGGCGCGACCATCGCCGAGCTGCGCGCCGAGGGCCTGCTCCCGGCGACCGGCGATGGCGGCGAACTCCCGCTGGACGCGCCGATCTCCGTCAAGGAGGCCGTGATGCCCTGGTCCCGCTTCCGGGACATCCAGGGCCGCGGCGTGGACACCGTGCTCGGCCCGGAGATGCGCTCCACCGGCGAGGTCATGGGCATCGACTCCGTCTTCGGCACGGCCTACGCCAAGTCGCAGGCGGGCGCCTACGGCCCGCTGCCCACCAAGGGCCGCGCGTTCATCTCGGTCGCCAACCGGGACAAGCGCTCGATGATCTTCCCGGCCCGCGAGCTGGTCGCCCACGGCTTCGAGCTGATGGCCACCTCCGGCACCGCCGAGGTCCTTCGGCGCAACGGCATCAACGCCACCGTCGTGCGCAAGCAGTCCGAGGGCACCGGCCCGAACGGCGAGCGGACCATCGTCCAGCTCATCCACGACGGCGAGGTGGACCTCATCGTCAACACCCCGTACGGCACGGGTGGCCGCCTCGACGGCTACGACATCCGTACGGCGGCCGTGGCCCGCTCGGTGCCGTGCCTGACCACCGTCCAGGCGCTCGCCGCCGCCGTCCAGGGCATCGACGCCCTCAACCGCGGCGACGTGGGCGTCCGCTCGCTCCAGGAACACGCCGAACACCTGAACGCGGCCCGCGACTAGCAGCCCCGAGGGGGACACCGGAAACGGTGTCCCCCTCTTCGTGAGGACAGCCATGTACAAGTTCTTCTTCCACCTCGTCTTCAAGCGCATGGACCCCGAGGAGGCCCACCACCTCGCCTTCCGCTGGATCCGCCTGGCCGCCGCTCTCCCGGTGCTCCGCGTCTTCCTGGCGGCCGTGCTCGCGCCCCGCTACAAGGAGCTGCGCACGCAGGCCCTGGGGCTGCGCATGCACGGGCCCTTCGGACTCGCCGCGGGCTTCGACAAGAACGCCGTCGCGATCGACGGGATGTCGATGCTCGGTTTCGACCACGTGGAGATCGGCACCGTCACCGGCGAGGCCCAGCCCGGCAATCCCAGGAAGCGGCTCTTCCGGCTGGTCGCGGACCGCGCGCTGATCAACCGCATGGGCTTCAACAACGAGGGGTCCGCCGCCGTCGCCGCCCGCCTCGGCGCCCGCAGGCCCGCCTTCCGGACCGTCGTCGGCGTCAACATCGGCAAGACCAAGGTCGTCCCCGAGGAGGAGGCCGTCGCCGACTACGTGAAGTCCGCCGAACGGCTGGCCCCGCACGCCGACTACCTGGTCGTCAACGTCTCCTCCCCGAACACCCCGGGGCTGCGCAATCTCCAGGCCACCGAGGCGCTGCGCCCGCTGCTCACCGCCGTGCGCGAGGCCGCCGACCGCGTGGTGGCGGCCCGCCGCGTCCCCCTCCTGGTGAAGATCGCCCCCGACCTCGCCGACGAGGACGTGGACGCCGTGGCCGACCTCGCCGTGGAACTCGGCCTGGACGGCATCATCGCCACCAACACCACCATCGCCCGCGAGGGCCTGGGCCTGCGCTCCGCTCCCGTGCTGGTGAAGGAGACCGGCGGCCTGTCCGGCGCCCCCCTGAAGGCCCGCTCCCTGGAGGTGCTGCGCCGCCTCTACGCGCGCGTGGGCGACCGCGTCACCCTGGTCGGCGTCGGCGGCATCGAGAACGCCGAGGACGCCTGGCAGCGCATCCTCGCCGGAGCCACCCTGATCCAGGGCTACAGCGCCTTCGTCTACGAGGGCCCGTTCTGGTCCCGCGCGATCCACAAGGGCCTCGCCGCCCGCCTGAACGCCAGCCCGTACGCGACCCTCGCCGACGCGGTCGGCGCCGACGTGAGGAATGCGGCATGACCGTTCTCGAACCCTTCGGTGCCCGGCTGCGCCGCGCCATGGACGAGCGCGGCCCGCTCTGCGTCGGCATCGACCCGCACGCCTCGCTGCTCGCCGAGTGGGGCCTGAACGACGACGTGAGCGGCCTGGAGCGGTTCAGCCGTACGGTCGTCGAGGCGGTCGCCGACCGGGTCGCGGTGATCAAGCCGCAGATGGCGTTCTTCGAGCGGTTCGGCTCGCGCGGTGTCGCCGTCCTGGAGCGTGTCGTCCAGGAGACGCGCGCGGCCGGTGCCCTGGTCGTCATGGACGCCAAGCGCGGCGACATCGGCTCGACCATGGCCGGTTACGCCGAGGCGTTCCTGCACAAGGACGCCCCGCTGTTCTCCGACGCGCTCACCGTCTCGCCGTACCTCGGCTACGGCTCGCTCGCCCCGGCCGTCGCGCTGGCCCGGGAGACCGGCACCGGGCTGTTCGTGCTCGCCCTGACCTCCAACCCGGAGGGCCCCGAGGTGCAGCACGCCGTCCGCGCCGACGGCCGGACCGTGGCCGCGACCGTGCTGGCGCACCTCGCCGCCGACAACGCGGGCCAGGAGCCGCTCGGCTCCTTCGGCGCGGTCGTCGGCGCCACGGTGGGCGACCTGTCCTCGTACGACCTCGCGATCAACGGCCCGCTGCTGGCCCCCGGCGTGGGCGCGCAGGGGGCGACCCCGGCGGATCTGCCCCGGGTCTTCGGGGCCGCCGTGCGCAACGTCGTACCGAACGTCAGCCGGGGTGTGCTGCGGCACGGTCCCGAGGTCGCGGGGCTGCGGGCGGCCACGGAGCGGTTCGCGGACGGGATCCGGGCCGCGGTCGACGGCGCGGCGGGCGGCTGCTGAGGCCGTCACGGACCGGTGCGGAGGCGGTGACGGGCTCCCGGATGCCCGTCACCGGACCCGTGCGGTGTGAATAGATCGGCGAATCCCGGGCAATATGCCCGAAAAGTCCGGCCTCGCAGAGGCTGACCAGGACTTTTCCGCTGTTCTCGCTGACTCTGGCGGAGTTGGCCGCTAGTCTCCGAGCAGAGAACGGGCAAGCGTGTTGCTCGTACCTCCCCAGGTGTGGGGCGACTAGGTTCCTCACCGGTCCGTATCCGACAGTTCGACATCCGAGGTGACGTAGGCGTGGCTCTTCCGCCCCTTACCCCTGAACAGCGCGCAGCCGCGCTCGAAAAGGCCGCCGCGGCTCGCCGGGAGCGGGCCGAGGTCAAGAATCGACTCAAGCACTCCGGCGCCTCTCTGCACGAGGTCATCAAGCAGGGCCAGGAGAACGACGTCATCGGCAAGATGAAGGTCTCCGCCCTGCTCGAATCCCTGCCTGGCGTGGGCAAGGTCCGCGCCAAGCAGATCATGGAGCGGCTGGGCATCTCCGAGAGCCGCCGCGTGCGCGGCCTCGGTTCCAACCAGATCGCGTCCCTGGAGCGTGAGTTCGGCAGCACCGGGTCCTGAGTCCGGCCCCTGCCGGACCAGGAGTCCCGGGCACCCCGGGATTGCTGGAATAATCGCTGCATGGCTGTAACACCCCGGGGGACGACCCCCGCGCCCCCGGACGCACGTCCGCGGCTGACCGTGCTCTCCGGCCCCTCCGGGGTCGGTAAGAGCACGGTCGTCGCTCATATGCGCAAGGAACACCCCGACGTCTGGCTCTCGGTGTCGGCGACGACCCGCAAGCCGCGCCCCGGCGAGCAGCACGGCGTCCACTACTTCTTCGTCACCGACGACGAGATGGACAAGCTGATCGCCAACGGCGAGCTGCTGGAGTGGGCCGAGTTCGCCGGCAACCGCTACGGCACGCCGCGCGCCGCCGTCCTGGAGCGGCTGGAGAAGGGCGAGCCCGTCCTCCTGGAGATCGACCTCCAGGGTGCCCGCCAGGTCCGCGAGTCCATGCCGGACGCACAGCTGGTCTTCCTGGCTCCCCCCTCCTGGGAGGAGCTGGTGCGCAGGCTCACCGGCCGGGGCACCGAATCGCCCGAGGTCATCGAGCGCCGCCTGGAGGCGGCCCGGACCGAGCTGGCGGCCGAGCCCGAGTTCGACGAGACCCTTGTCAACACCTCCGTCAAGGACGTGGCCCGTGAGCTGCTAGCCTTGATGGACGTTGTGTGATCGTGACCGCCGTCCTGTGAACGGCACCGACGGTCGCATCGACTGAATCTTTCCCACCCATCGGAAGGCAGAGCGTGTCCTCTTCCATCACCGCGCCCGAGGGCATCATCAACCCTCCGATCGACGAGCTTCTTGAGGCCACCGACTCGAAGTACAGCCTCGTGATCTACGCGGCCAAGCGCGCCCGTCAGATCAACGCGTACTACTCGCAGCTCGGTGAGGGCCTTCTCGAGTACGTCGGTCCGCTCGTCGACACCCACGTCCACGAGAAGCCGCTGTCGATCGCGCTGCGCGAGATCAACGCCGGTCTGCTGACGTCCGAGGCCATCGAGGGCCCCGCGCAGTAAGCAGGCACAGTAAGTAGTACGGTCAGATCGCGACCGACTTATCCACAGGCCCGGCAAGCAGCTTGCCGGGCCTGTGGTGTGTGATGGTCCCGTACGTTGCCGAGCCGGGGAGAGACGGTGGACAAGCCGAAGGTCGTGCTGGGGGTCAGTGGTGGCATCGCCGCCTACAAGGCCTGTGAGCTGCTGAGAAGGTTCACGGAGTCGGGCCATGACGTGCGGGTGGTGCCCACCGCCTCCGCGCTGAACTTCGTCGGCGCCCCCACCTGGTCCGCCCTCTCGGGCAACCCGGTCTCCACCGAGGTCTGGGACGCCGTCCACGAGGTGCCGCACGTCCGCATCGGCCAGCACGCCGACCTGGTGATCGTCGCGCCCGCGACCGCCGACCTGCTCGCCAAGGCCGCCCACGGCCTCGCGGACGACCTGCTCACCAACACCCTGCTCACCGCCCGCTGTCCGGTCGTCTTCGCCCCCGCGATGCACACCGAGATGTGGGAGCACCCCGCCACCCAGGAGAACGTGGCCACGCTGCGCCGCCGGGGCGCCGTCGTCATCGAGCCCGCCGTCGGGCGGCTCACCGGCGTCGACACCGGCAAGGGGCGGCTGCCCGACCCCGGCGAGATCTTCGAGGTCTGCCGCCGGGTGCTGGCCCGGGGCGGCACCGAGCCCGACCTCGAGGGCCGCCACGTCGTCGTCTCCGCGGGCGGCACCCGCGAGCCGCTGGACCCGGTCCGCTTCCTCGGCAACCGCTCCTCCGGCAAGCAGGGCTACGCCCTCGCCCGCACCGCCGCCGCGCGCGGCGCCCGTGTGACGCTCGTCTCGGCGAACGCCACGCTGCCCGACCCCGCGGGCGTGGACGTCGTCCCGGTCGGCACCGCCGTGCAGCTGCGCGAAGCCGTGCTGAAGGCCGCCGCCGACGCGGACGCGGTGGTGATGGCCGCCGCCGTCGCCGACTTCCGCCCGGCCGTCTATGCGAGCGGCAAGATCAAGAAGAAGGACGGCCAGGAGCCGGAACCGGTCGCCCTGGTGCGCAACCCCGACGTCCTCGCGGAGCTGTCCGCCGAGCGCGCCCGGCCCGGACAGGTCGTGGTCGGCTTCGCCGCCGAGACCGACGACGTGGTGGCCAACGGCCGCGCCAAGCTGGCCCGCAAGGGCTGCGATCTGCTCGTGGTGAACGAGGTGGGCGAGCGCAAGACCTTCGGCTCCGAGGAGAACGAGGCGCTGGTCCTCGGCGCCGACGGCAGCGAGACGCAGGTCCCGCACGGCCCGAAGGAGGCCCTGGCCGACCTCGTCTGGGACCTCGTGGCGGCCCGACTGGGCTGACCCGTTGGGCCGTTGGGGACGGTGTTCTTTCGGCCACACGGAGTCATTCGTTCCCCCGCGGACCCGTCGGGATCTCGTGTGGCGGGCCTGGTCAATGCCGCTCGGCATTGGGCAGAATGCCCGTGCCGCAGGTCACAGCACCCTCCGCCGGAGGAGTGCGGGTGGGTTCGCGGTCGCGAGCGACCGATAAACTGTCCTCGGACGACGCCGGGCGCAGCTCCCGCCGTTGTCCGCCAATGATCAGCCAGCAGCCGCTGCAACCCCAGGGAGCGTTGTGTCCCGTCGCCTGTTCACCTCGGAGTCCGTGACCGAAGGTCACCCCGACAAGATCGCTGACCAGATCAGCGACACGATCCTCGACGCGCTGCTGCGCGAGGACCCCTCCTCGCGCGTCGCCGTCGAGACGCTGATCACCACCGGCCTGGTGCACGTGGCCGGCGAGGTCACGACCAAGGCGTACGCGCCGATCGCGCAGCTCGTGCGGGAGAAGATCCTCGAGATCGGTTACGACTCCTCGAAGAAGGGCTTCGACGGCGCCTCCTGCGGTGTCTCGGTGTCCATCGGCGCGCAGTCCCCGGACATCGCGCAGGGCGTCGACACGGCGTACGAGTCCCGTGTCGAGGGCGATGAGGACGAACTGGACAAGCAGGGCGCGGGCGACCAGGGCCTGATGTTCGGCTACGCCTCGGACGAGACGCCGACGCTGATGCCGCTGCCGATCTTCCTGGCGCACCGCCTGTCCAAGCGCCTCTCCGAGGTCCGCAAGAACGGCACCATCCCCTACCTGCGCCCCGACGGCAAGACCCAGGTCACCATCGAGTACGACGGCGACAAGGCCGTCCGCCTCGACACCGTCGTGGTCTCCTCCCAGCACGCCTCGGACATCGACCTCGAGTCGCTGCTCGCGCCCGACATCCGCGAGTTCGTGGTCGAGCCGGAGCTGCGCGCGCTGCTCGACGAGGGCATCAAGCTCGACACCGAGGGCTACCGGCTGCTGGTCAACCCGACCGGCCGCTTCGAGATCGGCGGCCCGATGGGCGACGCCGGTCTGACCGGCCGCAAGATCATCATCGACACCTACGGCGGCTTCGCCCGCCACGGTGGCGGCGCCTTCTCGGGCAAGGACCCGTCCAAGGTCGACCGCTCCGCCGCCTACGCGATGCGCTGGGTCGCCAAGAACGTCGTGGCGGCGGGCCTGGCCTCCCGCTGCGAGGTCCAGGTCGCCTACGCGATCGGCAAGGCCGAGCCGGTCGGTCTCTTCGTGGAGACCTTCGGCACCCACAAGATCGAGCCCGAGAAGATCGAGAAGGCGATCGACGAGGTCTTCGACCTCCGCCCGGCCGCCATCATCCGCGACCTCGACCTCCTGCGCCCGATCTACGCCCAGACGGCGGCCTACGGCCACTTCGGCCGCGAGATCCCCGACTTCACCTGGGAGCGCACGGACCGCGTGGAAGCCCTCCGCGAGGCCGCGGGCATCTGACCCACCGAGGCATCCCGAGGCCCGGTTCCCCTGCGGGGGAGCCGGGCCTCGGCACGTCCCGGCCCGCCCGGGCCCGGACGCGTTGTCGGTGGGGTTTGGTAAGAATGCAAGCGTGAGCAGGGAGAACGGGCCGGGGGGCGACGGCGGGGCCGACGGGGCGTCGCCGGAGCAGCTTGCGCTCATCAGGGAGAGCGTGCGGGCCGCCGAGGTGCCACGGGCGAAGCCGCGGACCTGGCGGGGGGCGGCGCTGGCCAAGGACAGGCCCGTGGCGCGGGTGCTGGTCGACAAGGGCGTGCTGCATCTCGACCGGTATTTCGACTACGCCGTGCCCGAGGAGCTGGACGCCGAGGCACAGCCGGGGGTGCGGGTCCGGGTGCGGTTCGGGGCCGGACGCGGGCGCGTGCGGGGCGGGCGCCGTGAGGGCGGCGGCCTCATCGACGGCTTCCTCATCGAGCGCCGCGCCGAGTCCGACTACGCCGGACCACTGGCCGCGCTCGCCCAGGTCGTCTCCCCGGAACCCGTGCTCAGCGAGGAACTGCTGACGCTCGCCCGCGCCGTCGCCGACCGGTACGCGGGCAGCCTCGCCGACGTGCTGCAACTCGCCGTACCCCCGCGCAGCGCCCGCGCCGAGCGCCGCCCCTCGCCCGAGCCGCTGCCCCCGCCCCCGGCCCCCGACCCCGGTTCCTGGGCGCGGTACGAGCAGGGGCCCGGCTTCCTCGCCGCCCTGGCCTCCGGGGGCGCCCCCAGAGCCGTCTGGAACGCCCTGCCAGGACCCGAGTGGGCCGGTGAACTGGCCCGTGCCGTCGCCGCCACGCTCGCCTCGGGACGCGGCGCGCTCGTCGTCGTCCCCGACGGCCGCACCGCCGCCCGCGTCGACGCCGCCCTGACCGATCTGCTCGGTGAGGGACGGCACGCGCTGCTCACCGCCGACGCCGGGCCCGAGAAGCGGTACGCGCAGTGGCTCGCGGTGCGGCGCGGCGCGGTCCGGGCCGTCGTCGGGACACGCGCGGCCATGTTCGCCCCCGTCCAGGACCTCGGGCTCGTCGCCATCTGGGACGACGGCGACGACAGCCACGCCGAGCAGCACGCACCCCAGCCGCACGCACGGGACGTACTGCTGCTGCGCGCCTCCCTCGACCGGTGCGCCTTCCTGCTGGGCAGCTGGAGCTGCACCGTGGAGGCCGCCCAGCTGGTGGAGACCGGCTGGGCCCGGCCGCTGGCCGCTGGCCGCGACCAGGTGCGCCGTACGGCCCCGCTGGTACGGACCGTCAGCGACGCCGACCTCGCCCGCGACGAGGCCGCCCGCGCCGCCCGGCTGCCCACCCTCGCCTGGCAGGCCGTACGGGAGGGGCTGAAGCACGGGCCGGTGCTGGTGCAGGTGCCCCGGCGTGGCTACGTCCCCCGTCTTGCCTGCGCGCAGTGCCGGGCGCCCGCGCGGTGCCGGCACTGTTCGGGGCCGCTCCAGGCGCAGGACGCGGGGGAGCTGCGCTGCGAGTGGTGCGGGCACCAGGAGACCTCCTGGCACTGCGCGGAGTGCGGCGGCTTCCGGCTGCGGGCGCAGATCGTCGGCGCACGGCGGACCGCCGAGGAGCTGGGGCGCGCCTTTCCCGCCGTACCGGTGCGCACCTCGGGGCGCGAGCACGTGCTGGACACGGTGCCGGGCACCCCCGCACTGGTGGTCAGCACGCCGGGCGCCGAACCCGTGGCGGAGGGCGGTTACGCGGCGGCCCTGCTGCTCGACGGCTGGGCCATGCTCGGCCGTCCCGATCTGCGCTCCGACGAGGACGCGCTGCGGCGGTGGATGTCGGCAGCCTCGCTGGTGTGTCCGCAGGGGGAGCACGGGACGGTGGTCGTCATGGCCGAGCCGACGCTGCGGCCCGTGCAGGCGCTGGTGCGGTGGGACGCCGTCGGTTTCGCGCTGCGCGAGCTGGCCGAGCGGGCCGAGCTGGGCTTTCCGCCGGTGTCACGGATGGCCGCCGTGTCCGGTACGACCGAGGCCGTCGCGGAATTCCTGACCGCCGCCGAGCTGCCCCCGGACGCGGAGGTACTGGGCCCGGTCCCGCTGCCCCCGACCCTCCCCGGACGCCCCCGCAGACCCGGGGCGCCCCCGCCGGGCGAGGAGTGGGAGCGCGCGCTGATCCGGGTACCGCCGGGCAGCGGGGCCGCGCTCGCGGGGGCGCTGAAGACGGCCCAGGCCGCGCGGATGGCGCGAGGCGGGGAAGCGCCGGTACGGGTGCGCATCGATCCGCCGGACATCGGGTGACGGGGCGCGCCGCTGGGTTTGGCCGGTCTGTGGTGGGCGTCTTGCCGGGTGGGGCCGACGGTCCACGGGGGCGTCCCGCTGGGGTACCGGGGGCGCCGTCCGGGGGTGCTCGGGGCGCGGCTGTGGTGGTGCGTGGTGTGGGTGCCCTCCCGGGTGGGGTGGGGTCGGGAGGGCGGGGGAGGGTCAGCCGTTGCGGGGGCCCGGGAAGGCGGTCGGGCGGGGGTCCTCGCGGAGGGTGGGGCTGCCGGCCGTCGGCTGGGTCGGCATCGAGCGGGCGGCGGGGACCGTGGGCACGTTGAGCGTGCGGGTGCCCGACGGCTCGTTCGCGCGCTCGGCGTCGGCGGCGGCCTGGGCGGCGGCGCGGCGGGCGCCGTAACGGCGGTGCACGGCCTGCTTGGTGACGCCGAGCGCGGAGCCCACCGCGTCCCACGAGAAGCCGAGCGAGCGGTCGAAGTCCACGGCGGCGGTGACCAGGGTCTCGACGCTGTCCCGGAGTTCCTGGGCGAGGCGGACCGTGGGGGCGGGGGCGCGTCCGTAGACGACGAAGCCGGTGGACGGGCCGGAGCGGCGCGGGCGGTAGACGTTGCCGAGCTGGGCGGTGAGCGTGCGCAGTGCGTCCACCTGGCGGCGGACCCGCTCGATGTCCCGCACCAGGAGGTGCAGGCTGGCCCGGGCCTGGGCGTCGTGGGTTGCGTGGTCGGCCATGAACAAGCCTCTCGAACCGGCGTTGAAAGGAACGGGCCGCTTCAGCCGCCCGGTGTTGGTCAACTCTGTCTTGACCAACGCGTGGGGGCTCCGCTGGTCACGCGGTGGGGGCGTGCGGTGTGTTTTGTACGCCGGTTCTCCCACCCGCGCACCACCCGTTTCCAGTTGGCAGAGAAGCTGGACAACCGGTCTGGGCCGAGCGCCGTCGGCGGCCGACCGTGGGTGTTCCGGTCGGCAGGGAGGCGGGACGGTCCGGGCAACCCCAGCGCCGTCGCCGGGCTCGCCCCGGTCGTCGGCCCCAGCGCCGTCTGCCGGGTTCGCGTGGCGGCATAGACTGTTGCGCTGCCCGTCCGTAGCCGTTTGAGAGGCTCGATCCTGCTTATGAAGCTTGTCTTCGCCGGAACTCCCGAGGTTGCCGTTCCCGCTCTGGACGCGCTGATCGCGTCGGGGCGGCATGAGGTGGCCGCTGTGGTCACGCGGCCCGACGCACCGGCGGGGCGGGGCCGCAGGCTGGTCGCGTCGCCCGTGGCCGAGCGGGCGGCGGAGGCCGGGATCGAGGTGCTGAAGCCGGTCAGCCCGCGCGACCCCGCGTTCCTGGAGCGGCTGAAGGAGATCGGCCCCGACTGCTGCCCGGTCGTCGCCTACGGCGCCCTGCTGCCCCGCGTCGCGCTCGACATCCCCGCGCAGGGCTGGGTCAATCTGCACTTCTCACTGCTGCCCGCCTGGCGCGGCGCCGCCCCCGTGCAGCACTCGATCATGGCGGGCGACGAGATCACCGGCGCGTCCACCTTCCTCATCGAGGAGGGTCTGGACTCCGGCCCGGTCTACGGCACGGTCACCGAGGTCATCCGCCCCACCGACACCAGCGGCGACCTGCTCACCCGGCTCGCCTTCGCCGGTGCCGGACTGCTCGCCGCGACCATGGACGGCATCGCGGAGGGCACCCTGAAGGCCGTACCGCAGCCCGCCGACGGCATCACCCTCGCGCCGAAGATCACGGTCGAGGACGCGCGGGTCGACTGGGCGGCGCCCGCGCTGCGCGTCGACCGTGTGGTGCGCGGCTGCACCCCCGCGCCCGGTGCCTGGACCGTCTTCCGGGGCGAGCGGCTCAAGCTCGTCCAGGTCGTACCCGTGCCCGAGCGGACCGACCTCGCGCCGGGGCAGCTCGCGGTCGGCAAGAACAGCGTGCACGTCGGCACCGGTTCGTACGCCGTCGAACTGCTGTGGGTGCAGGCGCAGGGCAAGAAGCCGATGCGCGCCGCGGACTGGGCGCGCGGTGCCCGTATCGCCGAGGGCGAGACACTGGGCGCCTGAGCGACCTGAAGAGGAGGGGTGGGGTCCGGCCGACGTAGGCTGGGGACCGCACCCCTTCTTCGTATCCGGAGCACCTTTTCTCGTGAGCGAGCAGTCCCGTCGGCCGCACCGGCCCGCCAAGCCCTACCGGCGCCCCCAGAAGGACCCCGTCCGCATCCTCGCCTTCGACGCGCTGCGCGCGGTGGACGAGCGGGACGCGTACGCCAACCTCGTGCTGCCCCCGCTGCTGCGCAAGGCGCGCGAGAACGGCGACTTCGACGCCCGGGACGCCGCCCTCGCCACCGAGCTGGTCTACGGCACGCTGCGCCGCCAGGGCACCTACGACGCGATCATCGCCGCCTGCGTGGACCGCCCGCTGCGCGAGGTGGACCCGCCTGTCCTGGACGTGCTCAGCCTCGGCGCGCACCAGCTGCTCGGCACCCGTATCCCGACGCACGCGGCCGTCTCCGCCTCCGTCGAGCTGGCCCGCGTGGTGCTCGGCGACGGGCGCGCCAAGTTCGTCAACGCCGTGCTGCGCAAGGTGGCCCGGGACGATCTGGACGGCTGGCTGGAGAAGGTCGCGCCGCCGTACGACGAGGACCCCGAGGACCATCTCGCCGTGGTCCACTCGCACCCCCGCTGGGTCGTCTCCGCGCTGTGGGACTCCCTGGGCGGTGGGCGCGCGGGCATCGAGGACCTGCTCGCGGCGGACAACGAGCGTCCCGAGGTCACCCTCGTCGCCCGGCCCGGCCGGTCGACCGCCGAGGAGCTGCTGAACGAGGAGGCGGCCGTCGCGGGACGCTGGTCGCCGTACGCCGTCCGGCTCGCCGAGGGCGGCGAGCCCGGTGCGGTCGAGGCGGTGCGCGAGGGGCGGGCCGGTGTGCAGGACGAGGGCAGCCAGTTGGTCGCCCTCGCGCTCGCCAACGCGCCTCTCGACGGGCCGGACGAGAAGTGGCTCGACGGCTGTGCGGGCCCCGGCGGCAAGGCCGCGCTGCTCGGCGCGCTCGCCGCCGAGCGCGGTGCCTTCCTGCTCGCCTCCGAGAAGCAGCCGCACCGGGCGGGGCTGGTGGCGCGGGCCCTGGACGGCAACCCGGGTCCGTACCAGGTGATCGCCGCCGACGGCACCCGCCCGCCGTGGCAGCCCGGCACCTTCGACCGCGTCCTGGTCGACGTCCCCTGCACCGGCCTCGGGGCCCTCCGCCGCCGCCCCGAGGCCCGCTGGCGCCGCCGACCCGACGACCTCGACAGCTTCGCGCCTCTCCAGCGGGCGCTCCTCCGCACGGCTCTGGACTCCGTCCGCGTCGGCGGGGTGGTCGGCTACGCCACCTGCTCTCCGCACCTTGCCGAGACCCGTGCGGTCGTCTCCGACGTTTTGAAGGAACGCCCCCACACCGAACTCATCGACGCGCGCCCCCTCCTCCCTGGCGTTCCCGACCTCGGCGACGGGCCCGACATCCAGCTCTGGCCCCACATCCACGGCACCGACGCGATGTACCTCGCCTTGATCCGCCGCACCGCCTGAACGCCTTGGGGGGGGGTGACGGTCGCTCCTCGGACGCGGGCACGCGGTCGCCTTTCGCGCAGTTCCCCGCGCCCCTTGAGGGGTGGTGACCGTCGTTCTTCGGGTGTGGGTGCGTCGTGGTTTCTCGCGCAGTTCCCCGCGCCCCTGAGGTGGCGGAGGTCGCATGTTGGGCGGCGGGTCCGCCAAGCTCCCACCGAACCGGCAGCCGATCAACGACAGCCACCACCCCCAAGGGGCGCGGGGAACTGCGCGAGCGACCCACCACGCAGCCGCACCCGAAGCACGACCCTCACCACCCCCTAGGGGCGCGGGGAACTGCGCGACAAGCCACGACGTAGCCGCGCCCGGAGGACAAACCCCCGCCCACTCCGGACCTGCCCCCCAAACCCCCGGAGGGACATGGCAGGCTAAGACCATGCCCGCTCAGATCAACCCCAGCATCCTGTCCGCAGACTTCGCCCGCCTCGCCGATGAGGCGAAGGCGGTCGAGGGCGCCGACTGGCTTCACGTCGACGTCATGGACAACCACTTCGTCCCGAACCTCACGCTCGGCACCCCCGTCGTGGAATCCCTGGCCCGTGCCACGGACATCCCGCTGGACTGCCACCTGATGATCGAGGACCCCGACCGCTGGGCTCCGCAGTACGTGGAGGCGGGCGCCTCCTCCGTCACCTTCCACGTGGAGGCGGCTCACGCCCCGATCCGGCTCGCCCGCGAGATCCGCGCGAAGGGCGCCCGCGCCTCCATGGCGCTCAAGCCCGCGACGCCGATCGAGTCGTACGAGGACATCCTCCCGGAACTCGACATGCTGCTGATCATGACGGTGGAGCCCGGCTTCGGCGGCCAGGCGTTCCTGGACATCACGCTGCCGAAGATCCGCCGTACCCGTGAGCTGATCGCCAAGCACGGACTGCAGATGTGGCTCCAGGTGGACGGCGGTGTCTCGGCCGAGACGATCGAGCGGTGCGCCGAGGCCGGGGCCGATGTGTTCGTCGCCGGGTCGGCCGTCTACGGCGCCGCCGACCCCGCCGAGGCCGTGCGCGTACTGCGTGCTCAGGCGGACCGGGCCATCGCCGATTCGACGTGGGCGCACGGCCACTGAGCCACGGTTGCGTGAACGGTTGAGGGAAGGCGCCCATCAGGGCGGATGAGCCGCGCCGAATCTGCGAGGATGAACGGCGAATCAGAGTGTGTGCACAGCAGTGAGGAGATCGCCGTGTCGGGTATGTCGGCGGGCCGGACAGCGATGCGGATGGGGCCCGCTGAGCTGGTGCAGGCGGCGGCCATGGCCCGTCGCTTCTACCTGGAGGGCAAGTCCAAGATCCAGATCGCCGAGGAGTTCGGCGTGAGCCGCTTCAAGGTGGCCCGGGTCCTGGAGACGGCCCTGGAACGGGATCTCGTACGGATCGAGATCCGGGTGCCGGCCGAGCTGGACGCCGAGCGCTCCGACGCGCTCCGCGCCCGCTACGGACTGCGGCACGCCGTGGTCGTGGAGTCCCCGGCCGAGGCCGAGGAGACCCCGGACCCGGAGAACCTGGGCGAGGTCGCGGCCGACCTGCTCGGCGAACTCGTGGACGAGGGGGACGTGCTCGGGCTCGCCTGGGGCCGCTCCACCATCCACATGGCCGCGGCCCTCGACCGGCTGCCGCCGTGCACGGTGGTGCAGCTGACGGGCGTGTACGACGCCGGGACCGCCGAGCGCGGCTCCGTCGAGGCCGTCCGCCGGGCCGCGCAGGTCTCGGGCGGCGACGCGCACCCCATCTACGCGCCGATGCTGCTGCCGGACGCGGCCACCGCCGCCGCGCTGCGCAACCAGACCGGGATCGCCCGCGCCTTCGAGTACTTCGACAAGGTCACGGTCGCCTGCGTCTCCATCGGCTCGTGGGAGCCGGGCATCTCGACCGTGCACGACATGCTCAGCGACGAGGAGCGCGCGCACTACGCCTCGCTCGGGGTGGCCGCCGAGATGTCCGCGCACCTCTTCGACGCCGAGGGCCGCCGCATCGGGCGCGACCTGGGGGAGCGGTGCATCACGGTCAAGACCGACCAGCTGCGCCGTATCCCCGAGGTCGTGGCCATCGCGGGCGGCCAGCGCAAGGCCCCGGCCATCGACGCGGTGCTGCGCTCCGGGCTCGTCACCAGCCTGGTCACGGACACCTCGGCCGCGGACTACCTGCTGACCGCGGGGCCCACGCCGAAGGCCGCGCTCAGCCGCACGGACCCCGACGGCTCCTGACCAAAGGGACGGTCCGCCCCCGCGCGTGGGGCGGACCGTGGGAGCATCGTCGGCATGTTGTCGCGGTTCGTCCCCCGGCAGTCCGCCCGGCGCGCATCCCGCGCGCCGCGTGCGCCGCTGCCTCTCGTCCCCCGTCTGTTCGCGGGGCTGCTCGTCGTCCTCTCCGTCCTGCTGGCCGGGTGCGCGGATCCGGGAGCGGGCACCGCTCCGCCCGGCGTCACGCGGACGACCGTCGCGGCCACCTCGTCCGCCGCGGTCTCGTCCGGTCCCTCCACCGCGTCGGCGCCGTCGTGGGCCAAGGGCATGGCCACCGTCCCCGCGTCCCGGCTGCCCGTCGAGGCCCAGCGCACCCTGACCCTGATCGACAAGGGCGGCCCCTATCCGTACACCCGGGACGGCATCGTCTTCGGCAACTACGAGGGGCTGCTGCCCCAGCACCCGCGCGGCTACTACCACGAGTACACGGTGCCCACCCCCGACTCCCGCACCCGGGGCGCCCGGCGCCTCATCACCGGGCAGGGCACCGAGATCTACTACACCGACGACCACTACAACTCGTTCCGGGCGGTGCTGAGATGAGCGAAGACCTGACGGACCGGTACACGGTCACCCTCGATCTGACGGGCGTCACCGACAAGGCCGGTCTGATGGAGCGGGCGGCCGACGTGCTCGACCTGCCCGAGTGGTTCGGCCGCAACTGGGACGCGCTGCTCGACTCGCTGAGCGACACCACGGTCTGGCCGACCCCGGCCGTCGAGCGCGGGCTGCTGGTCGTCGTACGCGGCTGGCACACGTTCGCCGAGAAGAACCCGCGCGAGTGGCGCATCGCGAGCGACGTCCTCTCCGAGGCGGTCGACCGCACCTTCCTGCTCGACGTGATGCTGGCGCTTGGAGGAAACGCCCACCTCTGAGCGGTGACCCTGGAGGTTCCGTGGGGGTATGGCCGGGGACCTCCCATGGGAGAATGAAGTACGTGCTCTGTTCCCCCCGGCGCACCCGTCGGGGGGTCACCTCTGATCGACTGGGATGTGCGGCACGTGCGTTTCCTCAATGACAACCAGCCCGCGTACGACCTCACGTACGACGACGTGTTCATGGTTCCGAGCCGCTCCGCGGTGGGCTCGCGGCAGGGAGTGGACCTCGGCTCGCCGGACGGAACCGGTACGACGATTCCGCTGGTCGTCGCCAACATGACCGCCATCGCAGGCCGCCGCATGGCCGAGACGGTCGCCCGGCGCGGTGGCCTGGTCGTCATTCCGCAGGACATCCCGATCGACGTGGTCACCGACGTCGTCTCCTGGGTCAAGAGCCGCCATCTGGTGCTGGACACCCCGATCGTGCTCTCCCCGCAGCAGACCGTCGCCGACGCGCTGGCCCTGCTCTCCAAGCGCGCGCACAACGCCGGTGTCGTCGTGGACGGCGACCACCGGCCCGTCGGTGTCGTCACCGACGAGGACCTGACCGGTGTCGACCGGTTCACCCAGCTCGAAGTGGTCATGTCCAAGGACCTGTTGCTGCTGGACGCGGACATCGACCCGCGCGAGGCGTTCAACACCCTGGACGGCGCGAACCGGCGCTACGCCCCGGCCGTCGACAGCGAGGGCAGGCTCGCGGGCATCCTCACCCGCAAGGGCGCGCTGCGCGCCACGCTGTACACCCCGGCGGTCGACGCCGACGGCAAGCTGCGCATCGCTGCCGCCGTCGGCATCAACGGCGACGTGGCGGGCAAGGCCAAGCAGCTGCTCGACGCGGGCGTGGACACGCTCGTCATCGACACCGCGCACGGCCACCAGGAGTCGATGATCACCGCGGTGCGCACGGTGCGCGGGCTCGACCCGGACGTGCCGATCGTCGCGGGCAACATCGTCTCCGCCGAGGGCGTGCGGGACCTCATCGAGGCGGGCGCGGACATCGTCAAGGTCGGGGTCGGACCCGGCGCCATGTGCACCACCCGCATGATGACCGGCGTCGGCCGCCCGCAGTTCTCCGCCGTCCTCGAATGCGCCGCCGAGGCGCGGAAGTTCGGCAAGCACGTGTGGGCCGACGGCGGTGTCCGCCACCCGCGCGACGTGGCGATGGCCCTCGCGGCCGGTGCCTCCAACGTGATGGTCGGCTCCTGGTTCGCGGGTACCTACGAGTCCCCGGGCGACCTCCAGCAGGACGTGAACGGGCGCCTGTACAAGGAGTCCTTCGGCATGGCCTCCGCGCGCGCCGTGCGCAACCGGACCTCGGAGGAGTCGGCGTACGACCGCGCCCGCAAGGCGCTGTTCGAGGAGGGCATCTCCACCTCCCGCATGTATCTCGACCCGGCCCGTCCGGGCGTCGAGGACCTGATCGACTCGATCATCGCGGGCGTCCGCTCCTCCTGCACCTACGCCGGTGCCGCCTCCCTGGAGGAGTTCGCCGAGAAGGCCATCGTCGGCATCCAGAGCGCGGCGGGCTACGCCGAGGGCCAGCCCCTGCACGCCAGCTGGAACTGACGCGAGTCCCGTGCGGGCGGCCCCGGTGGAAAATCAGGGGCCGTCCGCCCGCCTTCGCTCCTACGCTCGGCTCATGGACATCGCCGTGTGCCGTGCCGCCGACGTACCCCTTCTCGACCGCGCCCTCCCCGGCCCTGGACGCACCTCCTTCCATGCCCGGCGCTTCGCGCGCCAGCGGGCCGGGGAGTGCACCTATCTCGTGGCCTGGCGGGACGGGCGGCCGGTCGGCTCCGCCGAGATGCGCTGGATCGGCTGCACCGCGCCCGAGGTCACCGTCGGCTGCCCGGAGATCGGCGGGGTGGCCGTCCGGCCCGAGGAGAGGTCGCGGGGGATCGGGAGCGGCCTGATCCGGGCCTGTGAGGGGCTGGCGCGGGAGCGGGGGATCGCGGTCGTCGGGATCGGGGTCGCCAAGGACAATCCACGGGCCGCCGCGCTGTACGCCCGGCTCGGGTACCGGCCGCTGGTGGAGTACGCGGACCGGTACGCGTACGTCGGGGAGGACGGGCGTACCCAGGAGTGTGTGGACATGTGCACGTTCCTCACCCGGCGGGTCGGCGGCTGACGCCTGGCCCGGGCGGTCGTGTTCTACTTCGTAGGACGGCCCGCGCCGTCCCCGTGACGTGGCCTTCACCGAAGTCACGGGCGGGGCGCAGAAGTGATCGACACGAAGAAGTGAACCACCCCCTGTGCTGAACGATCTCGACGAACGCATCGTGCACGCCCTCGCCGAGGACGCCCGCCGCTCCTACGCGGACATCGGGCAGTCGGTCGGTCTGTCCGCACCCGCCGTCAAGCGGCGGGTGGACCGGCTGCGGGCCACCGGAGCCATCACCGGGTTCACCGTGCGGGTGGACCCGGCGGCGCTCGGCTGGGAGACCGAGGGGTACATCGAGATCTACTGCCGCAGCAACACCTCCCCGGAGACGATCCAACGGGGTCTGGAGCGCTACCAGGAGGTCGTGGCCGCGTCGACCGTCACCGGGGACGCCGACGCCATCGCCCAGGTCTTCGCCTCCGACATGCGGCACTTCGAGCGGGTCCTGGAGCGGATCGCGGGGGAGCCGTTCGTGGAGCGGACCAAGTCGGTGCTGGTGCTCTCGCCGCTGCTGCGCAGGTTCTCCTCGGGGGCACCGGCCTGACGGGGGAGGGCCGGCCCGCCAGGGGAGCACCGGTCCGACGGGCTCCTGACAGGTGTTACCTGAGGTAACCGTTGCGGTCCGCTGGGTGATCGCGTAGGTTGTCCCGCGCTTTGTACCGAGTGGTAACCCCATAGGTGACCAAGCAGGTGACGCATGCGCCGGTTCCGCCGTCCCACCACCGTCCGCGCGCGGATCGTGGCGCTCGCCCTGGCCCCGGCCGTCGCGCTGATGGCGCTGTGGGGCTTCGCCATGGTGTCCGTCACCGGCGAGTTACGGGCCCTGATCCGCCTCCAGGGCGTGTACGTGGACTACGGCAGTCCCGTGGACACCGCCATCGGGCAGATCCAGATCGAGCGCCGGATGTCCGCCGCCTACCTCGGCACCCCGCGCGAGCGGGCCGACCCCGGTGACCTGCTCGCCCAGCAGCGCCGTACCGACCGCGCCGTGGCCGACATGCACCACGCCCTCGCGAGCGGCGACCTCGGCCGGCTCACGGCCCGCCAGCGCAAGACCCTGGACACCATGACCGCCGCGACCGGCAAGCTGGACGGACTGCGCCAGAAGGTCCTGGAACGCCGTCTGACCTGGGACCGCGCGGTCACCGCGTACAGCGCGCTCGTCGAGCCCGGCTTCGCCGTCGAGTCCGCGCTCACCGCCCTCCAGGCCGGACAGCTCGCGCGCGAGTCGCAGACGGTCATCGAACTCGTCCGGGTGCGGGAGTTCGTCTCCCGCGAGGACGCCCTGGTCGCCGGGGCCCGCGCGGAGGGCGGACTGACCGAGCGGCAGTACGACACCCTCACCGCGACCATCGAGGACCGGCGCGTCTTCGAGCGGACCTATGTGCCCGACCTGCCCGCCCCGGCCAGGGCCCGCTTCGAGCGGTTCCAGCGGGGCGAGCTGCACCGCTCACTGGAGCGCGGCGAGGACGCGCTGCTGCGGGCCGGACCCGCCGGTTCCGGCGCCGCCGTCGCGGCGGACACCTGGCGGTCGGTCACCGACCGGGCCGTGATCCGCTACCGCGAGCTGTGCGTCGCCGCCGCCAAGGACTCCGCCGCGCGCGGCCGGACCTTCGCCTACGGCGAGCTGACCAAGGCGGCCGTGGTCGGCGTGGCCGGACTGGCCGCCGTCGGGCTCTCCCTGTGGCTGGCCGTACGCGGCGCCCGGCGCGTCTCGTACCGTCTGGAGCGGCTGCGGGACGCCGCCGATGTGCTGAGCACTCGTCAACTTCCCGATGTCATGCGGCGCTTGAGCGCCGGTGAACAGGTCGACGCGGTCGCCGAGGCGCCCCCGCTCGCCGCCGACGACGTCCGCGACGACGAGATCGGCCAGGTCGGCCGGTCCTTCAACGCCGCCCGGCTCGCCGCCGTGGAGGCCGCCGTCACCCAAGCCACCCTGCGGCGCGGCCTGTTCGCGGTGCTGCTCAACATCGCCCGCCGCAACCAGGCGCTCGTGCACCGGCAGTTGAAGCTCGTCGACACCCTGGAGCGCAGCACCGAGGACCCCGAACTGCTGCGCCAACTCTTCCTCATCGACCATCTCACCACCCGGATGCGGCGGCACGCCGAGAGCCTGATCATCCTCTCCGGCGCGACCCCGGGCCGCCGTTGGCGCGGCCCCGTGCCCCTCGCGGACGTGGTCGCCTCGGCGGTGAGCGAGATCGAGGCGTACGAGCGGGTGGTGGTGCCGCCCCTGCCGGACCTCGGGATCGCGGCGGACGCCGTGGCCGACGTGGTCCACCTCGTCGCCGAACTCCTGGAGAACGCCACGGCGTTCTCGCCCCCGCACACCGAGGTCACCCTCCGCACCGGACCCGTGGGCGACGGCTTCGCCCTGGAGATCGACGACCGGGGCCTCGGTCTCGACGCCGTCCACCGCGAGGAGGCCCACCGCACCCTCACCGCCCCGGACGCCTTCGACCCCACCCGCCACGACCGCCTGGGCCTCTACGTGGTCGGCCGCCTCGCCGCCCGCCACGGCATCGAGGTGCGCCTCGCGGACTCCCCCTACGGGGGTACGACGGCGGTGGTGGTGCTGCCCGCGGCCGTGCTCGCGGAGGTGGAGCTGGTGGGTACGGCGGGGACGGGGGCACGAGCGGTACAGGAAGCCGGTGGGCGGCGCGCGGACGGGCCCGGGGCGAGAGGCGGTGGCGGTGACATGGGCGGAGGCCCGGACGGCGGCCGGGGCGACTCCGGCGGCGGGAGCGGGACGCCCCCGCCACCGACCGGACCTCAGGCGTCACCCCCGCGCCCGCCCGCCGCGCGCCGTACCCCGCCCACCGCGCCGGGCCGTACCGGCGCCCCCGCGCTTCCCACCCGGGTCCGCCAGGCGTCCCTCGCCCGCGAGCTGCGCGACGAGCCGCCGCCGGAGCCACCGGACACCGCCGCCGACCCCGAGGAGATGCGCGCGATCTTCGGCGCCTTCCAGCGCGGCCGTGACCTGGGCCGTCAGGGCTCAAAGACCCCCGCCGAGCCCGGGGCACCGGCCCCCGGCCCGCGCCCCGTACCCCGCGACCGCACGAGCACCCACGCCGACGAAGGGATGGACACCGACGATGTACGGTGACGACCGCAACGCCCAGAGCCCGGTGGTCCCCGAGGGCATGCCCGGCACGGACCTCGGCTGGCTGCTCGACGACCTCGTGGCCCGCACCGACCATGTGCGCCAGGCGGTGCTGCTCACCGCCGACGGACTGGCGCTGAGCTGCTCGGAGGGGATGCGGCGGCGCGACATCGAGCACCTGGCCGCCGTCTGCTCCGGCTTACACGGGCTGGCCCGCTCGGCGGGGGAGCGGTTCGGCACCGGGCGGATACGGCAGACCATGGTCATGCTGGAGGACGCCTACCTCTTCATCACCCCGGCCGGTCACGGCAGCCGCCTCGCCGTCCTCAGCGAGGCCCGCAGCGACGTCGGACAGCTCGGCCACGAGATGGCCCTGCTGGTGCGCCGGCTCGGCCGCCACCTGGACGCCGCGACCCGCTCGGCCTCCTGACCCGGCGGTGAACAACGGGGACCGGCGCGACGAGCGCTGGGACGGGCACGGGGAAGGGCACCTGTACGACCCGTACGAGGGCTACGGGTACCGGCGGTACGGGCACGCGGAGCACGTGGACGACGACCACGGGCCCGACGAGCCGGTGTACGACGACCGGGCGCACGAGGAGGACGGCTCCGACGAGCGCTGGTACGAGGACGAGACCGGCGCGATGGTGCGCCCGTACACCGTGACCCGGGGCCGCACCCGGCCATCGGGGCGGCACGCCGTCGACCTGATGTCCCGGGTCACCGCGCTGGCCCCGGACACGGCACCGCTGCCCGGGGTCGAGCACGCGGGGGCGGCCCTCCTCGAGCTGATCCGGCGCGGGCCGCGCCCGCTGGTCGAGCTGGCCGTCGACGCCGACCTGCCGCTGACCGTCGTCCGGGTCCTGCTCGGCGACCTCGCCGAGGCGGGCCTGATCCGCATCGACGCGCCCCGCCGTCTGCCGGTCACCGGCCCGGCCGCCGACCCCGAGCTGCTGCGGGAGATCGTGCACCGGCTGCGGCAGATCTGAGGCATCGGAGCCGGGCCGCGCAACGAATCGCCGTCCGCGCGCCCGCGCACGCAACGAACCGCGCACCGGCGCGCAACGGCTGCTTCTTGTGAGGCCGAGCGCGCCGACCGTACCGTCTATCTGACTTCCATCCCCCCTTTTTCACCTCAGGTGAGGACCACCCATGCGCACCGCCCTGCTCCAGAGCTCCGGCCGCCCCGGCTCCGTCGCCGAGAACCTCAAGGTCCTCGACGAGGCGGCGGGCCGTGCCGCGGCGGCGGGGGTCGGGCTGCTGGCCGCGCCGGAGATGTTCCTCACCGGGTACGCGATCGGCGACGACATCGCCCGCCTCGCGGAACCCGCCGACGGCGCCTCGGCGCGGGCGGTCGCGGAGATCGCCGCCCACCACGGCGTGGCCGTCGCCTACGGCTACCCCGAGCGCGACGGCGAGATGGTCTACAACTCCGCCCAGCTCGTCTCCGCCGACGGCCGCTCGCTCGCCAACTACCGCAAGACCCATCTCTTCGGCTGCTTCGAGCGCGACCACTTCACCCCGGGCGAGCAGGCGGTCGTCCAGGCCGAGCTGAACGGCCTCACCGTCGGTCTGATGATCTGCTACGACGTGGAGTTCCCGGAGAACACCCGCGCCCACGCGCTGGCCGGGACCGACCTCCTCGTGGTGCCGACCGCCCAGATGCACCCGTACCAGTTCGTGCCCGAGTCGATGATCCCGGTGCGCGCCTTCGAGAGCCAGATGTACGTGGCGTACGTCAACCGGGTCGGCACGGAAGGGGAGTTCGAGTTCGTCGGGCTGTCCACGCTGGCCGGTCCCGACGGTGTCGCCCGGACGCGGGCCGGGCGCGGCGCCGACCAGCTGGTGTTCGCCGACGCCGACCCCGTCTTCCTGGCCGCCTCCCGCGAGGCGAACCCGTACCTCGTGGACCGGCGCCCTGGTCTGTACGGGCCGCTGGTCGACCAGTCCTGAACAACCGGCCCTGGAACGGCCCGAGTTCACCCCGTTCTTCCGCGTAACCAGTTCTTCCGTGCAAGGAGTCCGTACCCCATGACGTCCACGGTGCCCAACGCCGTCGAGCACGCCGGTGAGCAGCAGCCGCCGATCACCATGTTCGGCCCGGACTTCCCCTACGCCTACGACGACTTCCTCGCCCACCCGGCGGGACTCGGCCAGATCCCGGCCACCGAGCACGGCACCGAGGTCGCCGTCATCGGCGGCGGCCTGTCCGGCGTCATCGCCGCGTACGAGCTGATGAAGATGGGCCTCAAGCCCGTCGTCTACGAGGCCGACCAGCTCGGCGGCCGACTGCGCACGGTCGGCTTCGAGGGCTGCGACGCGTCGCTGACCGCCGAGATGGGCGCGATGCGCTTCCCGCCGTCCTCCACCGCCCTCCAGCACTACATCGACCTGGTCGGCCTGGAGACCAGGCCCTTCCCCAACCCGCTCGCCGAGGCGACGCCTTCGACCGTCGTCGACCTCAAGGGCGAGTCGCACTACGCCGAGACCGCCGCCGACCTGCCCCAGGTCTACCGCGACGTCGCCGAGGCGTGGAACAAGTGCCTCGAAGAGGGCGCCGACTTCTCCGACATGAACCGCGCCCTGCGCGAGCGGGACGTGCCGCGCATCCGCGAGATCTGGTCCCGGCTGGTCGAGAAGCTCGACAACCAGACCTTCTACGGCTTCCTGTGCGAGTCCGAGGCGTTCAAGTCCTTCCGGCACCGTGAGATCTTCGGCCAGGTCGGCTTCGGCACCGGCGGCTGGGACACCGACTTCCCCAACTCCATCCTGGAGATCCTGCGCGTCGTCTACACCGAGGCCGACGACCACCACCGGGGCATCGTCGGCGGCTCCCAGCAGCTGCCGCTGCGCCTGTGGGAGCGCGAGCCGGAGAAGATCGTCCACTGGCCCTACGGCACCTCGCTGGCGTCCCTGCACGTCGGCGGCGAGCCCCGCCCGGCCGTGACCCGGCTGCACCGCACCTCGGGCAACCGGATCACTGTCACCGACGCGAACGGCGACATCCGCACCTACCAGGCGGCGGTCTTCACCGCCCAGTCCTGGATGCTGCTGTCCAAGATCGCCTGCGACGACTCGCTCTTCCCGATCGACCACTGGACCGCGATCGAGCGCACCCACTACATGGAGTCCAGCAAGCTCTTCGTGCCGGTGGACCGGCCGTTCTGGCTGGACAAGGCCGTCGACGACGAGGGGAACCCGACCGGCCGGGACGTCATGTCGATGACGCTCACCGACCGCATGACGCGCGGCACCTATCTGCTGGACGACGGCCCCGACAAGCCCGCCGTCATCTGCCTCTCCTACACCTGGTGCGACGACAGCCTGAAGTGGCTGCCGCTGTCCGCCAACGAGCGGATGGAGGTCATGCTGAAGTCGCTCGGCGAGATCTACCCGAAGGTCGACATCAGGAAGCACATCATCGGCAACCCGGTGACCGTCTCCTGGGAGAACGAGCCCTACTTCATGGGCGCGTTCAAGGCCAACCTGCCCGGGCACTACCGCTACCAGCGCCGCCTGTTCACCCACTTCATGCAGGACCGGCTGCCCGAGGACAAGCGCGGCATCTTCCTCGCCGGGGACGACATCTCCTGGACCGCCGGGTGGGCCGAGGGCGCCGTCCAGACCGCGCTGAACGCGGTCTGGGGCGTCATGCACCACTTCGGTGGCGAGACCGACCGGACCAACCCGGGCCCCGGCGACCTCTACGACGAGATCGCGCCCGTCGAGCTGCCCGAGGACTGAGCGGGAGCCCAGGCGGGCGGCCCTGGGGTGGCCAGGGCGGGCGGGGCTCAGATCCCGGCCGCCCGGGCCTTCTCGTACAGCTGGACCGCCAGGTCCGTCAGCTCCGCCGCGTCCCGGGCGTCGCTCTGGAGGTCGAGCAGGATCTCGGCGTCCGGGACGATGCCGACGTGGGCGGCGACATCGGTCACGATCTGGTCGGTGTCCCCCTCGAACAGCGGGCGGTCCGCGCCCGGGTACGGCTTGTGGGCCACCCGTGCGTTCACCCTGATCACCGTGCGGACCGGCTCCGTGCGGCCCCGCTCCTCGGCCAGCTCGCTCAGGTCGCGCCACTGGGCGGCCAGTTGCTCCGGACCGTAGGCGCCCGGCAGCCAGCCGTCGGCCTGGTCCACCAGCCGCCGCATCGCCCGCCGGTTGCTCGCCGCCAGCAGGACCGGGACCGGCCGCACCGGCTTCGGGCCGACGATCGCGGAGGCGATGTCCGTGATCTTGCCGTGGTGCACGACCGGATCGGGGCCCCACACCGCCCGGCACACCGCGATCACCTCGTCCAGCACGGCGCCGCGCTCCTCGAAGGGCCGCACACCGGAAGCCGCGTACTCGTCCAGGGACCAGCCCGTGCCGAAGCCCGCGACGACCCGGCCGCCGCTCACCACGTCCAGGGTGGCCAGGGACTTGGCGAGCTGGAACGGCAGGTGCAGCGGGGCGACCAGCACACTGGAGCCCAGCTCGGCCCGCGTGGTCGCGGTGGCGGCCAGGGTCAGGGTGATCAGCGGGTCCGCCACGCCCCGGTACCCCTCCGGCCAGGGCAGGCCCGGTATGCCGTACAACCCCTGGGTGGCGGGGTCCGGGACCAGGGCCCTTTCGAACACCCACAGGCTGTCGTAGCCCGTCTCCTCGGCGGTGCGGGCCACCCGGGGCACATCTCTGGCGAGGTCGTACTGGCGCATCTGGGGAAGGGCGAGGCCGAGCCTGGTCGTCATACCGGTGCTCCTTCGCGTCGGGTCTGCTCCCTCAACGCGCGGCCCTCGCCCGGCTGTTCCGTAAGTCACCCGAAGGGGTGAGTTCCAGCCGGGGCTCAGTCCCGGAGCGGCGTCAGCAGCATCCGCCCCGCGAAGCCGACCGCCGCGTCCAGGCGGGAGGTGAACTCCTCGGCCACCTCACCGCACCGGCGCAGCGCCCACAGCACGCGGGCCGCCGACCAGGTGGCGTCCCGGGCGCGCTCCAGGCTCCAGGAACCCAGCAGATGCGTGAGCGGGTCCGCGATCTGGAGGAGGTCGGGGCCCGGCATCAGGTCCTCGCGGATGCGCTCCTCCAGCGCGGTCAGCAGCTCGCCCACCCGGTCGAACTCGTCCTCCAGATCGGCCGGTTCACAGTCGAGCGCGTGACAGGCGTCCACCACCGCGAGCGCCAGGTCGTGCCCGATGTGGGCGTTGATGCCCGCCAGCGCGAACTGCAGCGGCCGTACGCCGGGATGGCGGCGCAGCTGGAACAGCGGGCGCCAGCAGGCGGGCGGCCTGCGGTCCGCCTCGGCCGCGTCCACCGCCGTCAGATACCGCTCCGCGAACCGCACGTCCAGTGTGGCCGCCGCCCGCCGGTCCGGGAACTCCCCGGCGCCCAGACGCCGGTCCACCTCCTCGGTGACGGCGAGATAGACCCGGTTGAAGACGGCGACACCGTCCCGCGCGGGCAGCCGTGCCGCGAGGGCGCGCATCCGGGACAGGACGGTGTCGACGGTGGAGACGGGGTATCGCGGCTGCGCCATGGAGGAAGGGTGGCAGCACCGGCCCGGACGGGGTGCCGTACGGACCGGTGCTTCGCCGGAACGGGCGAACGGCGCGCGCCGCAGCGTCAGGACGTGCCGGGCTCCGGCGTCTCGTCGTCGTACGACGACGTGCCCTCGTCAAGCAGCGGCTCCTGCACCTTGAGGTGCGCCGGGGCGAAGGCGCGCAGCGCGTGGTAGCCGGTGATGACGACCAGGGTGCCCAGCGCGATACCGCTCAGCGAGAAGGTGTCGGAGAACTTCATGGTGACGTTGCCGACGCCGATGATGATGCCCGCGGCGGCGGGGACCAGGTTCAGCGGGTTGCGCAGGTCCACCTTGCCGTGCAGCCAGATCTGCGCGCCGAGCAGGCCGATCATGCCGTACAGGATGACGGTGATGCCGCCGAGCACACCGCCCGGGATCGCGGCCACGACCGCACCGAACTTCGGGCACACACCGAAGAGCAGCGCGAAGCAGGCGGCGGCCCAGTAGGCGGCGGTGGAGTAGACGCGGGTCGCGGCCATCACGCCGATGTTCTCGGAGTAGGTGGTGTTCGGCGGGCCGCCCACGGCGGTGGAGAGCACCGAGGCGACGCCGTCGGCCGAGATCGCGGTGCCCAGCTTGTCGTCCAGGGACTTGCCGGTCATCTCGCCGACAGCCTTGACGTGACCCGCGTTCTCGGCGACCAGGGCGATCACGACCGGCAGCGCGACCAGGATCGCGGACCACTGGAAGCTCGGGCCGTGGAAGTGGGGGAGTCCGACCCAGTCGGCCTTGGCGACACCGGAGAGGTCCAGGCGCCAGTGGTCGGTGATCTTGCCGCTCGCGTCCGCCGAGTGGATCTTGCCGAAGACCAGGTCGAAGACCCAGGAGATCAGGTAGCCGAAGATCAGGCCGAGGAAGATCGCGATGCGCGACCAGAAACCGCGCAGACAGACGACCGCCAGACCGGTGAACAGCATGACGAGCAGCGCCGTCCACTGGTCCTGCGGCCAGTAGGTGGTCGCGGTGACCGGGGCCAGGTTGAAGCCGATCAGCATGACCACGGCACCGGTGACGATCGGCGGCATCGCGGCGTGGATGATCCGCGCGCCGAACTTCTGCACCGCGAGACCCACCAGGAACAGCACCACGCCGACGACCAGGATCGCGCCGGTCACGGTCGCGCTGGTGCCGCCGTCCGCCCGGATCACGGCGGCCACGCCCACGAACGACAGGGAGCAGCCCAGATAGCTCGGCACCCGCCCGCGCGTGGCGAGCAGGAAGATCACCGTCGCCACACCCGACATCATGATCGCCAGGTTGGGGTCGAGGCCCATGAGCACGGGGGCGACGAAGGAGGCTCCGAACATCGCCACGACGTGCTGGGCGCCGAGGCCCACCGTGCGGGGCCAGCTGAGCCGTTCGTCGGGGCGCACCACCGCTCCGGGTGCGGGTGACTTGCCGTCCCCGTGCAGCTTCCAGCGCACGCCGAGGTCCATGGTGGGGTTTCGCTTTCTCTGTACTGATGAGGGTCTGCACCATTGTCGGGGGTCAGGGACGGTGCCCCTGCCCTTCCGACCAGGGGAGTTCCCCGAAGTGGTGGCCGGCCCGGTCAGTACGTCAGGCCGGTGGGCCCGGAACCGCCGCCGTCTGCCGCGCGGCCTCGGTCGTGCCGCCGCGCTCGGCGGTGCGCAACACGCCCGCGAACAGGGCGAGTCCGAGGGCCAGGACGGTCACCACGGCGAACGACACGGTCAGGCTGGTCGCCTGGGCCACCCCGCCGATCAGACTCGGCGCGATCAGTCCCGAGGTGTAGGTGATGGTGGCGACACCCGCGATGGCCTGGCTCGGGTTCGGGCCCGCGTGTCCGGCCGCCGCGAAGCACAGCGGGACGACCACCGCGATGCCGAGACCCATCAGCGCGAAGCCGGTCATCGCCACCACGGGCCGGTCCGCGACGACCACCAGCAGCCCGCCGAGCCCCGCGAGGACCCCGCCCGCCCGTACGGTGCGCACCGGGCCGAAGCGGTTGACCACCGCGTCCCCGGCGATCCGCGCCACCGCCATGGTCAGCATGAACCCGGTCGTCGTGGCCGCCGCGAGCCCGGGCGAGCCGCCGAGCCGGTCCCGCAGGAACACCGCCGACCAGTCCAGGTTCGCCCCCTCGGCGAACACCGCGCAGAAGCCGACCGCGCCGATCAGCAGGGCCGAGCGGGGCGGCAGCGCGAACCTCGGCGGCGCCTCCTCCTCTTCCGTGGGCCGCAGATCCAGCACCCAGGTGCAGGCCACCAGGCCGAGCACGGTCAGGACGGCGGCGGCCAGTACGTGGTGCAGCCGGGCGTCCGAGCCGAGGTGCGCGGCGAGGGTTCCGGCCGCCGAGCCGATCAGCGCGCCCGCGCTCCACATGCCGTGCAGACCGGACATGATCGACCGTCCGAGCCGCTGCTCCACCTCCACGCCGAGGGCGTTCATCACCACGTCGGCCATGCCGGAGGCGGCGCCGTAGGCGAACATCGCCAGGCACAGGGTGAGCAGGTTCGGGGCCAGCGAGGGCAGCACCAGGGAGAGCGTCCACAGGGCGAGCAGTCCGCGCAGTGCCGTACGGGTGCCGAAGCGGTGCGCGATCCGGCCCGCCAGCGGCATCGCGCAGGAGGCGCCGAGCGCGGTGAAGGCGAGCGAGAAGCCGAGCTGCCCCGCGCTCAGGTCCGCGTGCTCCTGGATCCAGGGCACGCGGGTGGCGAACGAGCCGGTCACCGCGCCGTGCACGGCGAACACGGCCGCGACGGCGAAGCGGGCACGCCTCAGCGTCGCGGCCGGGAACTCCTTCTCGTCGCCCATGTCAGGTCCCCTCCCCAGGAGTCGCCAGCAGTACGCCGCGAAAACTATCAGGGAGCCTGCCTGATAGATAGTGGAAGAACGGACACGTGTCGTCTCGCCCCTCTGGGAGGATTCCGGTCATGCCCGCATCACCGAGCACCGCCCGGCTCATCAACGACCGGCTCGCCCTTCGCCTCCTCCAGCAGGAGGGCTCCCTCACCGCGGGCCGCCTCAAGCAGCTGACCGGCCTGTCCCGCCCGACGGTCGCCGACCTCCTCGAACGCCTCGCCGCCTCCGGCCTCATCACGGTCGTCGGCGAGTCCGGCGCCCAACGCCGGGGCCCCAACGCCCGGTTGTACGGCATCGTCGCCGACCGCGCCCATCTGGCCGCGCTGGACGTGCGCACGGGAGGTGTCCTGGTGCTGGTCTCCGACCTGGTCGGGCGGGTCCTTGCCGAGGTCTCCGTGCCGATCGACGCGGAGGCGGGGACCGGGGCGGCCGTGGAGCGCGCGGTGGGGGCGGTGGAGCGGGCAGCGCGGCTTGCCTCCGGCGGTTCGGGGAAGGGGCGGGGTGCCTCTGGTGGGGTGCGGGAGGGCGGCCGGGGTTCATCCGGCGGGACGGCGGGGAGCGAGCGCGCCTGGAGCCCCTCCGGCGAGGCGCTGGGCGGCGAAGGTGCCCGGGCTCTCTCCGGCGGTTCGGGGGAGGCGGAGCGAGGCCCTGCTGCGGGTGGGGCAGCGGACGAGGGGGGTCCGGATTCCACCGGCGAGGTGTCGTCGAGGGAGGGGGGCCGGGACTTCTCCGGCGGGGCGTCGAGGAGTCAAGTCGGTCCGGCCTGGGGGCGGTTGCACACCGTCGGGATCGGGGCGCCGGGGCTCGTGGACCCCGCCACCGGCGAGCTGCGCGACTCCAGCGGGCTGCCCGCGTGGCACCGGAGCCTGGTCGCCGCCCTCCAGGAGCGGTTGCCCGGGGCGCGGGTGACCGTCGAGAACGAGACCAACCTGGCCGCCGTGGCCGAGCAGCGCGAGGGCGTTGCCCGCGACCGGGACACCTTCGTCCTGCTCTGGCTCGGGCACGGGGTCGGCGCCGCCGTCGTCCTGGACGGCACCCTGCGCCGGGGCGCCTCCGGGGGTACGGGCGAGATCGGGTTCCTGCCGGTGCCGGGCACGGGCGGGCTGCCCTCCGCGACCGACTGCGAGGGCGGCTTCCACGCCCTGGTGGGCGCGGCGGCGATCGGCGCCCTGGCGGCGCGGTCGGGGCTGCCGGTGCCGGGGGTCATGGACGGGCCGGGGGCGGCGCGGGTGGTGGGGGAGGCGGTGGGGGCGCTGGCGGCGCTGGACGCGGTAGTGGCGGAATCGGGCGCGGCGGCGGGGCGGGACGGGGCTGCGGATGCCGGAGGCGCGGGGGGTTCCCCGGATGCGCTTGCTGGGGCGGCCGGGCCCGCCGTAGCCGGTTCCCGTACCTCGGCAGACGGTTCCGGCATCCCCGAGGTCGGCTCCCGCACCCCGGCCGTTGGTTCCGGCACCCCCGTAGCCGGTTCCCGCACCCCGGCGGACGGCTGTGGCACCCCCGAGGTCGGCTCCCGCACCTCCGCAGTGGGCTCCGGTATCCCCGCAGCCGGTTCCCGCGCCCCGGCGGACGGCTGCGGCACCCCCGCAGTCGGCTCCCGCACCCCGGCGGAGGGCTCCCGCACTCCCGCCGTCGACCCCCGAAACGCCGCCCGCTTCCTGGACGCCCTCGCCGATCGCGTCGCCATAGGGGCCGCCTCCGTGGCCGCCCTGCTCGACCCCGGCTGTGTCGTCCTCGGGGGTGAGGTCGGGCAGGCCGGGGGAGTGGAGCTGGCCGGGCGGGTGGCGGAGCGGTTGCGGAGGATGTCGCCGCTGGTCACCGAGGTGCGGGCGAGTGAACTCGGGGGCGGGGCCGTCCTGCGCGGAGCCCTGCTGACCGCCCGCGACCGGGCGCAGGACGAGCTGTTCACCCCGCCGGGCCACCGGGACACGCCCTAGCGTCCGGCCTTCGCGCCAGCTCCCGGCCCGTATCCCCGGCCGTACCCCGGCCTCCGCCCTGGCTCCCGCCGTACCGTCGCCCGCTCCCGGCCTCCGCCCTGGCTCCCGGCCTCCGCGCCCGCCCTCGGCCGTACCCCCGGCCGCTCCGGGCCTCCGTGCCAGCTCCCGGCCGTACCCCCGCTCCGGCCTCTGCCCTGGCTCCCGCCCGTACCCCCGCCCGCTACCGGCCCCCAGGCCCTCCCGCCGCCAGGTACTCCTCGAACGTCACCTTCCCCACCGCCTCCTCCGGCGCCAGATGCCCGCCCCCGCGGAACGCCCGGTAGGTCCGCCCCGCCAGCGGGACCTCCGCCAGGAGGCGACGGCGTCCGGTGGCGTGGAGGTAGGCGTGGGCCAGCGAGCGCAGGGAACGTACCTCCGGGCCGCCCATGTCCGGCACCCGGCCCGCCGGTGCGGTGAGGGCCAACTCGGCCAGGTGGGAGGCCACTTCGGTCACCTCCACCGGCTGGTCGGAGAGTCCGGCGGGCAGCAGGGAGAGCGGAGGCGCGGTGAGGGCGCGGAGTGCCGTGGCCACCAGGTCGTGGAACTGGGTCGTCCGCAGCACGGTCCAGCCGAGGCCCGACTCCTCGATCCGGCGTTCCACCGCGAGCTTGGTGCGGTAGTAGCCGAGCGGCACCCGGTCCACGCCGACGATCGAGATGTAGACGAGGTGTGCCGTACCGGCGCGGCGCGCGGCGGCGATCAGCCGGTCCGCCGCCTGTTCGTCCCCGCCCCGAGGGCTGCTCGCGCAGTGCACCACGGTGTCCACGCCGGTGAGCGCCGCGTCCAGTGCGGGGCCGCCCGCGCGCAGATCGACGGCGTACGGCTCGGCGTGCCTGCTGAGCACCCGTACCGCGTGGCCGCCCTCCCGCAGCCGCCCCACGACGTGCCGCCCGAGCGTGCCGGTTCCGCCGGTCACCAGAATCGTGCTCATCCGTCCTCCACTTGTCCTGCGGGGCGGGTCACCCCTCAAGAGTGGGACGGACGGGCCCGCACGGATGTGACATGGAGGTCGTGGTGACCCGGCGGCGGGCAAGGGCCGTCGTCACCGCCGCCGGGTCCGTCCGCACCATAAGAGGACTAGACCACTACGGTCAATAGGTCCGGACCATGCTCAACACAGCTGTAAGGAAAGGGTGTTGAGCGGCGCCATGGGTGAGGCCATGGCGCTGGACGATCACCCTTGTGAGACAGCCCACACCACTCGCCCGCATGGGTGACAGCCAGGCATGGCACACTTGCCATGTACCAGAAGCAGCGCACTCCGGGGTCGGTGAAATTCCGAACCGGCGGTTACAGTCCGCGACCCGGTCGCTTCCAGCGGCCGGTTGACCAGGTGAAATTCCTGGACCGACGGTTAAAGTCCGGATGGGAGGCAGTGCGCGGCGGGCGGGCATCACCGATGCGCGCCGCCGTTTGAAGGACCCGTCCGTCCGCGGACGCGTCCCCTCGGCGTCGCACCCGGTAGCGCCTCGTCCGTTTCTGCCGTCGTCATCGACGCGCCCCGGAGTCCGTGCCCCACGAGGCAGGAGGACCCGGGAAGTGTTCACCGGAATCGTCGAAGAGCTGGGTGAAGTCACCGCCGTCGAGAATCTCGACGACGCCTCCCGTTTCCGGCTCCGCGGCCCCGTCGTCACCGAAGGCGCGCGGCACGGCGACTCCATCGCCGTGAACGGGGTCTGTCTCACCGTCGTGGACCACGAGGGCGACGAATTCACCGCCGACGTCATGGCCGAGACGCTGAAGCGCTCCAGCCTGGGCGCGCTCGCGGTCGGCTCCCGCGTCAACCTGGAGCGCCCCACCGCGGTCGGCCACCGCCTCGGCGGCCACATCGTGCAGGGACACGTCGACGGCACCGGCGAGGTGCTGGCCCGTACCCCCTCCGAGCACTGGGAGATCGTGAAGATCTCGCTGCCCGCCGACCTCTCCCGCTACGTCGTGGAGAAGGGCTCCATCACGGTGGACGGCATCAGCCTCACCGTCGTCGAGGCGGGCGCCGACTTCTTCACCGTCAGCCTCATCCCGACCACCCTCGCCCTGACCACGCTCGGCCACAAGCAGCCCGGCGACCCGGTCAACCTCGAGGTCGACGTCATCGCCAAGTACGTGGAGCGGCTGCTCGCGGCCGGGCAGGGGGACGCGCGGTGAACT
The DNA here is from genome assembly GCF_000373625.1 of Streptomyces sp. LaPpAH-108. Classification (GTDB taxonomy): domain Bacteria; phylum Actinomycetota; class Actinomycetes; order Streptomycetales; family Streptomycetaceae; genus Streptomyces. Next base: position 73,910 of record NZ_KB891998.1, on the reverse strand, counting down.
CACTCGACTCCGAGGCGTTCACGCTGCTGGGCCAGCACATCCTCTGGTCCGACATGCTGGGCAACGTCTTCGGCCTCGCGGCCCTCGCCCTCGGCTGGCGCCGCTCCCTGTGGACCTGGCCGGTCCAGTTCGTCTCCGGCCTGATCCTCTTCGCCGCCTTCTACGGCCACCTCACCGGCAGCGCGGGCAAGCAGGCGGTCGTCATGGCCGTCGCCCTCTACGGCTTCTGGCAGTGGCGGCGCGGCAAGAACACCGCGAGCGGGCAGATCAGCCCCCGCTTCGCCACCTGGCGCGAGCGGGCCGCGATGCTCGGCGCCGCCGCGCTCGGCACGGTCGCCGTCGCCCTGCTCTTCACCGCCTACCCGTCCCTGTCCTGGGATCCCTGGCCGGACGCCTACATCTTCGTCGGCACCATCGTCGCCATGTACGCCCAGGCCAAGGGCATGACCGAGTTCTGGATCGCCTGGCTCCTGGTCGACCTGGTCGGCGTCCCCCTCAACTTCGCCAACGGCTACGCCTTCTCCGGCTTCGTCTACGTCATCTACGGCGCACTCGTCCTGTGGGGCATGCGCGACTGGTGGCTGCGCTCCCGCAAGGCGGCGCGGCCCGTCCTGGAAGGAGCGCCGGCATGACCACGGCACTGCCCCTGCACGACACCCACCCCACCGACGCCTTCGAGGACTTCACGCTCGACCCCGTAGAGCGCGCCGTCGCCGACATCGCGGCCGGGCGCCCGATCGTCGTCGTCGACGACGAGGACCGGGAGAACGAGGGCGACCTCGTCATCGCCGCCGAGAAGATCACCCCCGAGATCGTCGCCTTCATGATGAGCGAGTGCCGGGGCCTGATCTGCGCGCCCATGGAGGGCGCCGAACTCGACCGGCTCCGGCTGCCGCAGATGGTCGAGGACAACACCGAGGCCCTGCGCACCGCCTTCACCGTCTCCGTGGACGCCTCCGCCGCGCACGGCGTGACCACCGGCATCTCCGCCGCCGACCGCGCCACCACCCTCCAGCTCCTGGCGAGCGGCACGGCCGAGCCCGCCGACCTGGTGCGCCCCGGCCACATCTTCCCGCTGCGCGCCCGCGAGGGCGGTGTCCTGGTCCGCGACGGCCACACCGAGGCCGCCGTCGACCTCGCCCGCCTCGCCGGACTGCGCCCGGCCGGTGCCATCGTGGAGATCGCGGGCGAGGACGGCCGGATGCTGCGGCTGCCCGAGCTGATCCCCTTCGCCCGCAAGCACGGCCTGACGATCATCTCCATCGCGGACCTGATCGCGTACCGCCGCGCCCAGGAGAACCCGGCCGCCGTACCCGCGCAGCACGCGACCGGCACGGCCGCCGCCGAGCCCGCCGTCCGCCGCGAGGCCGAGACCCGGCTGCCCACCCGCCACGGCGCCTTCACCGCCTACGGCTACCGGGCCGCCGACGGCGTCGAGCACGTCGCCCTCGTCCACGGCGAACTCGGCGACGGCGAGGACGTCTTGGTCCGCGTCCACTCCGAATGCCTCACCGGGGACGTCTTCGGCTCCCTGCGCTGCGACTGCGGCCCCCAGCTCGACGCCGCCCTGGAGCGCATCCAGGCCGAGGGCCGGGGCGCCGTCGTCTATCTGCGCGGCCACGAGGGACGCGGCATCGGCCTGCTGTCCAAGCTGCGCGCCTACGAACTCCAGGAGCGCGGACGCGACACCCTGGACGCCAACCTCGAACTCGGCCTGCCCGCCGACGCCCGCGACTACGGCGCGGGTGCCCGCATCCTCGCCGACCTCGGCGTGCGCAGCGTCCGCCTGATGACCAACAACCCCGACAAGACCGAGGCGTTGGAACGCCACGGTCTCAAGGTCACCGACCGCGAGGCGATGCCCGTCCGCGCCGGTGAGCACAACCTCCGGTATCTGCGCACCAAGCGCGACCGGATGGGCCACGACCTGCCCTGGCTGGACACCCCCGCCGTGTCCACCTGCGGCGACCAGTAAGACACCGCACGACCAGCACGACACAGCACTGAGGAGAGACGTGAGCGGCAAGGGTGCACCGGAGCTGTCCGTACGCAATGTGAGCGACCTCCGGGTCGCCGTCATCGCGGCGCAGTGGCACGACAAGGTGATGGACGGCCTGCTGAACGGCGCCACGCGCGCCCTGCACGAGCTGGGGATCGACGAGCCGACGGTCCTCCGCGTCCCCGGCAGCTTCGAGCTGCCCGTGGCCGCCAAGGTCCTCGCGGGCCGCGGCTACGACGCGATCGTCGCCCTCGGCGTCGTCATCCGGGGCGGCACCCCGCACTTCGACTATGTGTGCCAGGGCGTCGCCCAGGGCCTCACCCAGGTCTCGGTGGAGACCGGCGTCCCCGTCGGCTTCGGCGTGCTGACCTGCGACAACGAGGAGCAGGCCCTGGACCGGGCCGGTATCGAGGGCTCCAGCGAGGACAAGGGCCACGAGGCGGTCACCGCCGCCGTCGCGACCGCGGCCACGCTGCGCTCGGTGTCCGAACCCTGGCACTGAGGCATCCCCGGAGCGCGTAGGGTGGAGACCACCATGTCCAAGAAGACGTTCGAGGAGCTGTTCACCGAGCTCCAGCACAAGGCAGCCACCGGCGACCCCGCCACCTCCCGCACCGCCGAACTGGTCGGCAAGGGCGTCCATGCCATCGGCAAGAAGGTCGTCGAAGAGGCCGCCGAGGTCTGGATGGCCGCCGAGTACGAGGGCAAGGAGGCGGCGGCCGAGGAGATCTCCCAGCTGCTGTACCACGTCCAGGTGATGATGGTCGCCCGCGGCATCTCGCTGGACGACGTCTACGCCCACCTCTGAACCACCCTCCGCGTTCCCGCCGTTCCCCTCGTTCCACCGCACCACCCCACGTCACACGAAGGAAGCCGAAACCTCATGCTGCGCATCGCTCTCCCCAACAAGGGTTCCCTGTCCGGACCTGCGGGGGAGATGCTGCATGAGGCCGGCTACCGGCAGCGCCGCGAGTCCAAGGAACTGCGCGTCGTCGACCCGGTGAACGAGGTCGAGTTCTTCTACCTCCGCCCCCGCGACATCGCGCTCTACGTCTCCTCCGGCCGCCTCGACATCGGCATCACCGGACGCGACCTGCTGATCGACTCCGGCGCCGGTGCCGAGGAGATCCTGCCGCTCGGCTTCGCCCGCTCCACCTTCCGCTTCGCCGCCAAGCCCGGCACCGCCGACAGCGTCGAGGACCTGAAGGGCCGTACCGTCGCCACCTCCTACGAGGGCATCGTCGCGGGCCACCTCGCCGAGCGCGGTGTGGACGCCTCCGTCGTCCACCTCGACGGCGCCGTGGAGACCGCCATCGAGCTGGGCGTCGCCGAGGTCATCGCGGACGTCGTGGAGACCGGCACCTCGCTGCGCAACGCGGGTCTTGAGGTCTTCGGCGACCCGATCATGACCTCCGAGGCCATCGTGATCCGCCGCACCGGCGCGGCCACCGACGAGGCCGCGGAGCCCAAGGTCCAGCAGTTCCTGCGCCGCCTCCAGGGCGTCCTGGTCGCCCGCACGTACGTGATGATGGACTACGACTGCCGCGTCGAGCAGCTGGAGAAGGCCGTCGCGCTCACGCCGGGCCTCGAGTCCCCGACGGTCTCCCCGCTGCACAACGAGGGCTGGGTCGCCGTGCGCGCCATGGTCCCCACCAAGGACGCCCAGCGCATCATGGACGACCTCTACGAGATCGGCGCCCGCGCCATCCTCACCACCGCCATCCACGCCTGCCGCCTGTGAGGGACACGCCCCGGATGTCCGAGACCCCGCCCGCCCTCCCGGTCACCTTCCGGCCGGGCCGCACCCGGGCCATCCTGCTCACCGCCGGAATCGCGATCTTCGTGGTCATCTCCGGGATCGGCCTGCTCCTGGAGAAGGTCGGCCCGGGGGAACGGCTCACCTTCGTCCTCACCGGCGCGCTCACCTTCTGGGTGCTGGCACAGCTGGCCCGGGTGAAGGTCGTCGCCGACGAGTCCGGTGTGACCGTCGTCAACATCGCGAGCAGCCGCAAGCTGGACTGGGCGGAGATCGTCCAGGTCAACCTGCGCCAGGGCGACCCCTGGGTGTTCCTGAACCTCACCGACGGCACCAGCCTGCCCGCGCTCGGCATCCAGCCCGGCGTCGCCAAGCAGCGGGCCATCGCCGACGCGCGGGCGCTGCGCACTCTGGTGGAGCAGCGCGCGCCGCGCGATCCGGAGCCCTCTCAGGGCTGAGCCCCGACAGTGGTCCGGCCCGAGGTCAGGGCCGGGTCGGGGTCCGCTCGGGGACGGTTCAGGGGCGCCGCCCCTGCCGCACCGGCCCCTGTCTTGACTAATCTGTTGGCGGAGGCGTCCCCATGGCGCCTCCGCCTCCGTCGTGCCACGCCCGGCGCGCACGGAGGTTTCCCTGCTATCCGAGGAGTGACCCTCTCCGGCGATGGACGGATCGTCCTGTAGTACCTGCGCCGCCCCCTGCCGACATACCGCGGACCCGTTCCGCGTACGTGGCGAGGCGGCGGCATCATGACCACCTCTCTGCTGCTTCTCGCGGCGGCCTTCCTGCTCATCCTCGCCAACGGCTTCTTCGTGGCGGCCGAATTCGGCCTCGTCACGGTCGAGCGGCCCGACGCCGAGAAAGCCGCCGCCGACGGCGACAAGCGTGCCCACCGGGTCGTGGAGTCGCTCAAGGAGCTGTCCTTCCAGCTCTCCGGCACCCAGCTGGGCATCACCATCACCTCCCTGGTCGTCGGCATGCTCGCCGAACCGGCCCTGGCCGACCTGCTGGACGGCCCCGTAGGCGCGCTCGGCGTCCCCGAGGGTGTGGCCTCCGGCATCGCCGTGATCGTCGGCATGCTGCTCGCCTCCGCGGTCCAGATGGTGATCGGCGAACTCGTGCCCAAGAACTGGGCGGTCTCCAAGCCGCTCCAGGTGGCCCGCTTCGTCGCGGGGCCGCAGCACCACTTCGCGCGCCTGTTCCGCCCGGTCATCGCCGTGCTGAACACGGTCGCGAACAAGCTGGTGCGCGCGCTCGGCGTCGAGCCCGCCGAGGAGCTGGCCTCCGCCCGCACCCCCGGTGAACTGGTCTCCCTGGCCCGGCACTCCGCACAGGCCGGAGCCCTGGAGCAGGACACCGCCGACCTGTTCGTGCGCACGCTCTCCCTGGGCGAGCTGACCGCACAGCACGTCATGACCCCGCGCGTGAAGGTCAGCGCGCTCGAGGACTCGGCCACCGCCGAGGACGTGGTCAATCTGACCCGGGCCACCGGCCTGTCCCGCTTCCCCGTCTACCGGGAGAAGATCGACGACGTGGTCGGCATGGTCCACCTCAAGGACGCCCTCGCGGTCCCGGCGCACGAGCGCCTGCGCACCCCGGTCGCCCGCATCGCCCGCAAGGCACTCCTCGTCCCGGAGACCCTGCCGGTGCGCCCCCTGCTGACCCGGCTGCGCAGCGAGCAGCCCATCGCGGTCGTCGTCGACGAGTACGGCGGCACGGCGGGCGTGGTCACCCTGGAGGACATCGTCGAGGAACTGGTCGGCGAGGTCCGCGACGAGCACGACCGCCAGGACGTGCCCGAACTCGTCGCCGCCCCGCCCGAGGACGGCCGCCCGGCCTGGGACGTGGACGGCGGCTGCCGGGTCGACGTGCTCCGGCGCATCGGCCTCGAAGCCCCCGAGGGGCCGTACGAGACCGTCGCCGGGCTGGTCGCCGACCTGCTCGGCCGTATCCCCGCGCCCGGTGACCGGGCCGAACTGCCCGGCTGGCGGCTCTCGGTGCGCCAGGTCCGCCACTACCGTGCCGAGCGGGTCCGCGTGGTCCGTACGGCCCCGGTGGCCGCGGTGAAGGAGACCGTGCGATGAGCGTCCTGCAACTCTTCTTCGCGGCGCTGCTCGTGCTCGCCAACGGATTCTTCGTCGGCGCCGAGTTCGCGCTCGTCTCCGTCCGCCGCAGCCAGATCGAACCGCTCGGCACCGCGCGGGCCCGCCAGGTCCTGCACGGTCTGGAGCGGCTGCCGCAGATGATGGCGGCGGCGCAGTTCGGCATCACCGTCTGCTCGCTGACCCTGGGCGCGGTGGCCGAGCCGACCGTGGCCCACCTCCTGGAGCCGCTGTTCGAGGCGGTCCACCTGCCCGAGGGCATGATCCATCCGCTGGGCTATGCCATCGCGCTCGCGGCGGTGGTCTTCTTCCACCTGGTCATCGGCGAGATGGTGCCGAAGAACCTCGCCATGGCCGCCCCGGAGAAGGCCGCGATCTGGCTCGGTCCCGGCCTGGTGTACTTCGCCCGGCTCTGCCGTCCGGTCACGGTGGCCCTCGGCGCGTGCGCCCAGGGCATCCTGCGGCTCTTCCGGGTCGAGCCCAAGGACGAGGTCGAGGCCGTCGTCACCAGCGAGCAGCTCAACCGCCTCCTGGAGGACTCAGGGCAGGCCGGACTGCTCGACCCCGAGGAGCAGGAGCGCCTGGAGGACGCCCTGGAGCTGGGTTCCCGCCCGGTCACCGACGTCCTGCTCAAGCGCGAGTCCCTGGTGACCGTGGACCCGTCGGTCACCCCGGCGGAGATCGTGGAGCTGACGGCGCGCACCGGCTACTCCCGCTTCCCGGTGTCCGCCTCGGCCAAGGGCGCCTTCATGGGGTACGTCCACGTCAAGGACGTCCTCGAGCTGGAGGACTCCGACCGCGCGGTGCCCCAGCACATCTGGCGGCCCATGGCCACGCTCCGCGCGGAACTCCCACTGGACGACGCGCTCGGCGTGATGCGCCGGGCGGCCACCCATCTGGCCCAGGTGGCCGACGCCTCCGGGCGGGTCCTTGGCCTGGTCGCCCTGGAGGACGCGCTGGAACTGCTGGTGGGCGAGGTCCACGACCCGGCCCATCCGCACCCGGCGCCCTCGCCCTCGGACAGGACCCCGGAGCCGGAGCGGTCCGGCGCGGAGGTCTCGGCGCCGAGGCCGAGCGGGGAGCCGGAGCAGGCCCTGACGGCCTGACCGGGGTCGTCCCGCGGGCCGAGCGCCCGACCGGGGTCACGCACAGGCCGCAGGACTCGTCGTCACATCGCCGACGGGTCCTGCGGCCCCCGCCCCGACAGCACCTCGCCGTACGCCTGCATCAGATCGGGCAGCCGCAGCGTGGCGAGATCGTCCCGGGACAGCGCCCCCGGGTACACCGAGAGCCGCAGGTCCCGGTAGGCGCAGCTCTTCTCGTACAGCGTGCGCAGGAACCGGCCGTTGCCCAGCTCGTCGATCCACCCCTGGTCGACCACGTGCCCGGCGATGGACCGCAGCTCCTCCACCGCCTCGTCGTCCCACCGGTCGCCGTTCTCCGCCGCCAGCACCCGGCCGATCTCGGTGAGTTCGCCGGGGCGGTACGACGGGAAGTCCACCCGGGTCGTGAAGCGCGAGGAGAGCCCGGGGTTGGCGGCCAGCAGCCGGTCCATGCCCTCCGGATAGCCGGCCAGGATCACCACCAGATGGTCCCGGTTGTCCTCGGCCCGCTTGAGCAGCACCTGAAGCGCCTCGTCGCCATACGCGTCGCCCTTGCCGTACCCGGAGTTGGAGAGCGCGTACGCCTCGTCCACGAACAGCACGCCGCCGATGGCGGAGTCGATCAGCTCGTTGGCCTTCACGGCCGTCTGGCCCAGATACTCGCCGACCAGGTCGGCGCGCTGGGCTTCCACCAGGTGGTCGCCGCCGAGCAGACCGAGGGCGTAGAAGACGCGGCCCAGGATGCGGGCGACGGTGGTCTTGCCGGTGCCCGAGGGGCCAGAGAAGACGAAGTGTCGTTTCGGCGGCTGCACCGGGAGCCCCTGCCCGGCCCGCAGCCGCGCCATGTTCAGCTGCGCGGAGAGCGCCTTCACCTGGCGCTTGACGGGTTCGAGCCCGACCATGCGCTCCAGCTCGGCCAGCGCCTCCTCCAGTAAGCCGGGGTCGGTCGGCCCGGTGGGCAGCGGCGCGGAGGCGGACGTACCGCTCTTCACCCGGACCGCGCGGTCCGGCACCGAGGGCAGGGGGCCGGTCGGCAGATCCGGTTCGGGCAGGCGCAGATCGCGGCCCTCGGTGCCGAAGAGCGGATCGAGGGTGTCCGGGCCGTCCATCGCGTCCTGTCCGGCACCGGCCAGCGTGATCGCGGCGAAGTCGCCCGGGTCGTCGTACCCGTCGCCCTCGGCGATGGCGGCGAGCCGGGCCGAGGTGTCCATGAAGGCGGGGTCGACCCGGTGCACCGCCCGGTACAGCGGCAGGGCGGCGGCGCTGCGCCCGGTGCCCTCGTGCGCGCGGGCCAGCCAGTAGCGCAGCTCCTTGCGCTGGGGCTGCTCGCTGCGGCAGCGCATCAGGGCCGCCGAGAGCAGCGGCTCGGCCTGCCCGTACATCTCCAGGCGCACCCGGGCCATGCCGCCGAACAGCCCGGCCTCGATGCCGAGCAGCGAGTCGTCGAGCAGCGGATCGGTGTGCCGCACCAACTGGTCCCAGTCCTTGACCAGATAGGAGCGGCACGCGTGCAGGAAGCGGACCTGCGGGTCGGTGTCCACCGGCGGCAGTCCGGCAAGGGCCCGGTCCAGCTCGGGCACATGGCGGCCGTCCAGCCAGTGCGAGGCGTGCGCCAGCAGCAGATCGCGCGGGCTCTCCAGCACCGGCTGCACCCACCAGCCCAGCCAGTACCAGGAGTTGAGGGCGCGGCGGTGCCGGGCGCGCTGCTCCCCGAACCGTTCGCGGTGCCGGAACATCCGCAGCAGCGCGGTCGTCGTGTCCACCCGCAGCGCGTGCAGTCCGAGCCAGGCGTCGGCCATCCCCGGGTCCATCCGCACCGCGGCGCGGAACTCTTCCTCGGCCTGCGGGTAGGCGCCCATCGTGTAGGCGTCCACGCCCCGCGTCCAGGCGAGGTCGGCCGGGGCCTCGGAGCCCCGCGTGCCGAAGTCCATCATCCCCCCACGAACCGTGCCCCCGATGGTCACCACCGGGCAGGCGCCCGACGGCCGCCGCGGTCGAACCGCTGTGCCGCGGAACGGAGTTGCAGGTGCGCGAGGCAGCAGCTCGAAGGTCGCACCGAGGGCATCGTACCCGCGGGACGACCAGGTGCCGAAGGGTGTGACAAGGGCCGTTCCACGAGGTGGGAGCATACGGGGCGCACACCGCGTGGTCACCGAGAGTGAGAATCCGAGGCCGCGAAAGGGGCCCGGAGGCGGCGTCAGGGCAGAACGAAGCCCCCGGTCACGGGGGAACAACCGGGGGCTTCGTGTCTGCGGGGCGACTCCGGAGAGCCGCACATTGAGAACGTAAGACCTGTACGGGCCCTCGGTCAAGCGGAGTTGGGGCCCTTGTGAAAGTTGGCCGCCCCCCGTCTTCACGAGTTCACCACACTGCCGATGGTCCCTCACGGTGAGTGACATCTTGGTCTGGTCCATCGCTCATCGCGGGCCCCGGCAGCACCTCGTACCCCTCGCGCCTCTGGCGCACCAGAAGATCCGCACGGGGGCGCGAGGGGTCGTCCGCGAAATGCGCGCGCTCCGCGGCCGTCCAGCCGTCCCAGAACTCCCGCTGGGCCGCGCCGTCCCGCCGCCGCCCGCGCGCCCACGCCTGCGGGGCGGGCAGCTCCATCCACAGCAGCAGCGCGAGATGCGCGCGCAGCTCCCGGCGGCCCGCGCCGACCCCCTCCACCAGGACCACGGGCGCGGGCGGCAGCGGACGGGGCGGCCCGAAGGCGCGCAGATTCCAGTCGTAGGGGGTGTACCGCGCGCTCTCGCCGCGCGCCAGCGGGGTGAGCACCTGCTCCGTGAAGCGGCCGGTCCAGCCGAAGAGATGGTCGTGGCTCGCGAAGTCGTCCAGGTGGAGGACGGGCGCGCCGCCCAGTGCGTCCGCCAGGCGCGCGGCGAAGGTGGACTTCCCGGAACCGGCGTGCCCGTCGACGCCCACCAGCCGGACCGGACCCAGCGACGGGGGCAGCGCGCGCAGCCGGGCGGCGAGGTGCTGAATGGCGATTCCCGAGGTGTGATGCGGTGTGGGGGAGTTCTCCGGAAACAGTCTAGTAGCGGCCGGTGCGGGCACCCGCGCGGGCACCGAAACGTCACCCCTTGAACCACTGGCTGACTTCCGGTCAATGACCGGATATTACGTTCCGATTCCGCCGACCGATTTGTGGATTTAGGCGTTCCCGGTGCGGCGGCGGCTGAGTAAGGTGCCTCCTGCGCAACTGTGATGCGCCGTATGCGGACGGACAGGAGAGCATGGCCGCGGAGTTATTCGAAGGGCACTATGTATGGCATCCGGCGGCCGACGACCGTGTCCTGGCGAGTGTTTGCGTCGATGTGCGCGCCGGGCGTTATCGCTACGCCCAGGAGGTCCTGGCCGAGACGCGTTCCGACTTCGCCCTGCGCGCCCACCGCTCGCTGGTGCTCGCCTCCGAGGCGGCCGGCACCGACCTGGTCGAGCAGTGGCTCGCCGAGGAGACCACCCCCGAGTCCATGCTGATGTGGGCCCGGGTCGCCGTGCAGCGCGCGATGCGGGCCGCCGACGCACGTGACGAACGCGCCGAGACGCTGGAACGGATCGCCCTGACGGCCTGCGACCGGGCCGCCGCCCTCGCCCCCGACGACCCCACGCCCTGGGTCGCCAAGCTCACCATGGCCCGGCTGCACCGGCTGCGCGACCCCGCCCCGCAGGGCCTGCTCACCTCCCCGCCCGGCCCCTGGCGGCTGTTCTCGCACGTCCTGTCCCTCGACCCCTGGAACCGCGAGGGCCACCACCGCTTCCTCTCCTTCTTCTTCACACGCCACGGCGGCTCGGTGAACGCGGCCTGGGACGTGGCCGCCTTCCTCAGCCAGCGGGCGCCCGCCGACTCCGCCCTCAGACTGCTGCCCCTGGTGGCCCTGGTGGAGAGCTACAACCCCACCCAACTGCTCGCGGACCGGGTCTGGGAGCAGCCCCAGTGGCGCTCCACCACCCTGGCCGCCTACCGCAACTGGCTTCCCACGGTGGCCGGTTACCGCTTCACCCCCGTGCTCGACCTGGCCTACCTCGCACACGCACTGGTCATGGCCCAGTGCGAGTTCGAGGCCCGGGCGGTCTTCGCGGCGATGGGCCCGTACGCCTCGCGGATGCCCTGGAGCGCCTTCGGCGACCCCGCCGAGCAGCTCTCCCGGGCCCGGCGCGCATGCGGACTGCCCGTCCCCGGACCCGCCTGACCCCGTACCCGCTCTGTCCCCACAACAGAAAGGCCGAGCTGTGTCGGAACGGATATCGACGCCCCGGGAGAAGTCCCGGGGGGACGAGGAACCGGTCGTCCTCGACGACGACGCGACGCTGCACGCTATGGGTTATCCGCGGAAACTGACGCGCCGTTTCAAGGCGTTCGACAATTTCGCGATCTCCTTCACCATCATCAATATCCTCTCGGGTATCTTCTCCTCCTTCGGATTCGGTATGAATGCGGGCGGCCCCCGTATTCTCGTGTTCGGCTGGATCGGCGTCTCGGTGATGGTCCTGTTCATCGGAGCCGCGATGGCGGAGGTGGCCTCCGCCTATCCGACGAGCGGTGCGCTGTATTTCTCGGCGGGCAAGCTCGCCAAGCGGCACAAGGGCGCCTGGTCGTGGTTCACCGGATGGCTGAACTTCGTCGGTCAGATCGGCGGCACCGCCGCCACGGGCTACGCAGCCGCCACCTTCATCCAGGCGTTCGTCGCCCTCCAGTGGCCGTCGTACGAGCCCACCGCGCACCAGACCGTGCTGCTCACGGCCCTGATCATCGTGCTCCAGGGGCTCGCCAACACCTACACCGTCCAGCTCGTCGCCGTGCTGAACCGGATTTCCGTGTGGTGGCTGCTGATCGGACTCGTGGTGATCGTGACCGCACTCATCGTGATTCCGGATCACCATCAGTCGGCGTCGTTCGTCACGCATTTCGAGAACAACACCGGCTTCACCAACGGCCTTTACGGCGGCATGTTGGGCCTGCTCGTCACCAGCTGGACGTTCACCGGGTTCGACGGCAGCTTCCACATGTCCGAGGAAACGGTTCAGGCCACCGTCAACGCGCCGAAGGGGATCACCCGGGCCATCGGCTATTCGGCCGTGACCGGCCTGATCCTGATGCTGGCACTGGTCTACAGCATTAGCGACTACGCCAAGGTGGCCGGCTCCGACGCGCCTCCCGTCCAGATTCTCATCGACGGTCTCGGACTCGGCACCGCCAAGGCGATGCTGCTCATCGTCATCGGCGCGATGCTGTTCTGCGGTCTCGCCAACCTCACCAGCAACACCCGGCAGATCTTCGCCTTCTCCCGCGACGGCGCGATGCCCGGCTCCCGCTGGTGGCACTCCGTCTCCCCGCGCACCCGGACGCCCGTCAAGGCCGTCTGGCTCGCCGTCGCCTGCTCGCTCGCCCTGGTGGTCCCCGGCTGGTGGTCCCACACCGCCTTCACCGCCATCGTCAGCGTCAACGTGGTCGGGCTCTTCCTCGCCTACGCGGTGCCGATCTTCCTCCGGCTGCGGCTCGGCGACGACTTCCAGGCCGGTCCCTGGCACCTGGGCCGCTGGGGCCGCCCGATCGGCTGGCTCGCCGTGACCTGGATCCTGCTGAGCAGCGTCCTCTTCATGCTCCCCCAGGCGTCCCCGATCACCGTCGACTCCTTCAACTACGCCCCCATCGCCCTGGCGGCCGTCCTCCTGATCGCCACGATCTGGTGGTTCACCACGGCCCGCCGCCGCTTCCAGGGCCCGGTCAGCTACGGCCGCCCGGACGAGGTGGCGGCGATGGACCTGATCTGAGCGGGCCCCTCCGGGGGTTCGGCAGGTTCCCCGCACGAGGGGGCCCGGGTGCGGATATCCGGGCCCCCTCGGGGCTGATGCCGGCAGCGCGGGAAGGCCGATGCGGGCAGCGCCTGACCAGCCGGACCCCCGTCCCAGCGACCGGCGTCATTGGTTGAACCAATGTTCCTCGTGCGGCATGTGAGGAAGTGCTGGCAGGGGCATGGCGGGGGGCGCATAGTGGGCGCGAAGCCGTGCGTCGTTCGCACGTGTCCGTACGTGTCGGCACGTGTCCGTATCTGTCCGCACCTGGACTCCCTGGGGGTAGTCGCGTCCATGAGCAGAGCCCAGCAGCCCTCCCGCCGCAGTGTCCTCGGGGCGGCCGTCGCCGTCGCCGTGAGCGCGGGGGCGGTCTCCGCCGTTCCCGCCGTCGCCGCTCCGGCCGTACGGCACGGCGGGGCGCCCGGCCGTCCCGTCGAGTACCACGCCTGGACCTCGTACTCGGACTGGCGGCGCGGGAGCGCGCACGGCGTCCGGGCCGTCGCCGGATCGCGGCCCGGAGTCGTGATCGGCGCCCCCGCGGGCCGTACCGACTACACGGACCCGCACACCGGCACCACCGCCACCTGGGAGTACGCCACCTGGACCTCGCCCGTGCACCGGCTGTCCGTGCCCGCCACCGAGGTCATCGCCTCCTGGAACGCGCACACCCCCGACGGCACCTGGATCCAGACCGAGCTGAGCGGGACGTACTCCGACGGCACCGCGACCCCCTGGTACGTGATGGGCCGCTGGGCCTCCGGCGACCAGGACATCCGGCGCACCTCGGTGGACGACCAGAGCGACGGCAAGAGTTCCGTGTGGACGGACACCTTTGCCATCGACGACGCGAGCACGGGCCTGCGCCTGGTCGCGTACCGGCTGCGCCTGACCCTGTACCGCAAGCCCGGCACCCACGCGACCCCCACGGTCCGCCGCCTGGGCGCCATGGGCTCGGACATCCCCGACCGCTTCACGGTCCCGGCCTCCGCCCCCGGCCTGACCCGCGAACTCGCCGTACCGCGCTACTCGCAGGAGATCCACAAGGGCCAGTACCCGCAGTACGACAACGGCGGCGAGGCATGGTGCAGCCCCACCTCCTCGCAGATGATCATCGAGTACTGGGGCGCCCACCCCACCCCCGAGCAGCTGTCCTGGGTCGACCCCTCCTACGCCGACCCCCAGGTCTGCCACGCGGCCCGCTCCACCTACGACTACCAGTACGAGGGCTGCGGCAACTGGCCCTTCAACGCCGCCTACGCCGCCTCCTACCCCGGCCTCCAGTCCCTCGTCACCCGCCTCACCTCCCTGACCGACCTGGAGACCCTGATCGCGGCCGGCATCCCCGCCATCACCTCCCAGTCCTTCCTCAAAACCGAACTCACCGGCGCGGGCTACGGCACCTCCGGCCACCTCATGACCGTCATCGGCTTCACCACCGAGGGCGACATCATCGCCAACGACCCGGCATCCCCGAGCGACGACGCGGTACGGCGGGTGTACGCACGGCGAGAGTTCGAGAACATCTGGCTGCGGACGAAGCGGTACGACGCGAACGGGCAGGTCAGGAGTGGTACGGGGGGTGTCTGTTACCTGTACTTCCCGGAGCACCCGACCCCGCGTCAGCGGGCGGCGCTCGCGGCGGTGGGGGTGCGCTGAGCGGGGGTCGCCGCCGTCCTCCGTCGGCCGGAGAGCCTGTGAGTCGGCTGTCCGGTTATCCTTCCCCGTCTTGTCAGGCCAGGAAGGATCGGCATCATGAGCGGCACCCCGTCACCCTTTCCCGAGCGGATCGAGCTCACCGGGGAAGGGCTTGTCCTGCGTGACTGGACGGAAGCGGATCTGGACGCGATGCCGGAGCTGTTCGACCACCCCGACATCGCGTACTGGACGCCGATCGTCTCGCCCTTCGACGCGGTGGCCGCCCGTGCCCGGCTGGAGCGGGACCGGCGGTTGCGGGCGGAGGGCACGGCCATCCTGCTCGCCATCACCGTCGACGGCCGCGCGCCGCTCGGCGAGGTGATGCTGCGGCGCGCTCCGGAGGGCACGGAGATCGGCTACGCGGTCGGACCGGCGTACCGGGGCCAGGGGCTGGCCGCGCGGGCGGTGCGGGTGATGGCCGCGTACGCCTTCGGGCACCTGGGTGCGGAACAGGTGATCCTGGAGCTGGAGGCCGAGAACGCGGCCAGCGTCGCCGTGGCCACCAAGGCGGGGTTCAGCCTGCTCGACGTGCCGCTGATCGAGGGGGAGGAGAAGGGGCGGCCCTACGCCTTGCAGACGTGGGGCCTGCGGTCGACAGGGACAGCCTGTTCAGGATGACGGTCTTGTCCGGGGGACGGCTCACCCGCTGAGGGGACGGTCCGCCGCTGAGGAGAGGGCCCGACCCGGCGCCGATCCACGCGACCGGCGCCGCCCCCTGCCCCCGTCCGCCCCGCCCGCTCCCGTACGCCCCCTCACCCGAACGGCCGCCTCTGCCATACTGCGGGTGTCCCGCCGACCGCACAGACCAGGGCCGGAATTGAATATGCGTCAACAGCCCGCCGCCCTCACCCAGGCCGTCGGCCCGGGCCGACCGACGCGTGGTACCGAGCGCTCCGCGGCGCGCCGGGCCGAGCTGATCGCCATCGGGCGCAAGCTGTTCGCCGACCGGTCCTACGACGCGCTGTCCATGGACGACATCGCGCGCCAGGCGCATGTCGCCAAGGGGCTCATCTACTACTACTTCCGGTCGAAGCGCGGTTACTACCTCGCGATCATCCAGGAATCCGTCGCGGACCTGGTCACCTTCGCCGCGAGCGGGCTCGAACTGCCCGCCGTGGACCGGCTGCACCGCACGCTCGACAGTTATCTGAGGTTCGCGGAGCACCACCAGGCGGCCTACCGCACCATCGTCAGCGGCGGGGTCGGCTTCGACGCCGAGGTGCACGCGATCCGGGACGGGGTGCGCGAGGCGATCGTCGACACCATCGCCGAGGGGGCGTACGGCAGGACCGCCGTCGGGTCGCTCGCCCGCAGCGGTCTGTTCTCCTGGGTGTGCAGCGTGGAGGGCGCCACGCTCGACTGGATCGACCGCCCGGTGCTGACCCGCGACACCCTGTGCGAGCTGCTGGTCAAGACGCTCGGCGGCACCCTGCGCGCCATCGAGGAGCTGGACCCCTCCTGCCCGGCCCCGCCCCCGGCCCGCCGGGACGCCTGAGCCCGCGTCCACGACACCGCCCCCGCTTCACTCCAACGGCCCCGCGCACCCATGATCGACAGGGCGGCGCGGGGCCTTTTCGGGTTTCCTGAAGTAAGCGCTCGTTAACTGGTGACGGGAGGTCCCCGATCGGGCATACTCACGGCACAGCCGCTGGTCAGCCGCCTCCGAGACCCGGAGCGGGCCGTCGGCGACGGAACGATCAGGCGGAGCCGCCCGACCCGAGGCGCACTCCGCCGGTGTGCCCGACAGGGAGGAGACCGACGCCATGTCCGACCGCGACCCGCAGCCGGTGGAGCGTCAACTGCCCACGGAAGAGGCCCGCGACCTGCTCGCGCTGGTCCGTGAGATCGCCCAGCGCGAGATCGCGCCGAAGGCGGCCGAGGAGGAGGACGCCGCCCGCTTCCCGCGCGAAGTCTTCACCCTGCTCTCGGAGGCGGGCCTGCTCGGCCTGCCCTACGACGCCGAGTACGGCGGAGGGGACCAGCCCTACGAGGTCTACCTCCAGGTCCTGGAGGAGCTGGCCGCCGCCCGCCTCACCGTCGGCCTCGGCGTCAGCGTGCACACCCTCGCCTCGTACGCCCTGGCCACCCACGGCACCAAGCAGCAGCAGGTCGAGCACCTGCCCGCGATGCTCGGCGGCGGTCTGCTCGGCGCGTACTGCCTCTCCGAGCCCGCCTCCGGCTCGGACGCCGCCTCACTGCGCACCCGGGCCGTCCGCGACGGCGACTCCTGGGTGCTCACCGGCACCAAGGCGTGGATCACCCACGGCGGCATCGCGGACTTCTACACGGTGATGGCCCGCACCGGCGAGGACGGCCCGCGCGGCATCACCGCCTTCCTGGTCCCCGGCGACGCCGAGGGGCTGAGCGCGGCGGCGCCCGAGAAGAAGATGGGCCTCAAGGGCAGCCCCACCGCCCAGGTTCACCTGGACGGCGTAAGGGTCGCCGACGACCGGCGCATAGGTGAGGAGGGCCAGGGCTTCTCCATCGCCCTGTCGGCCCTGGACTCGGGCCGCCTCGGTATCGCCGCGTGCGCCATCGGCGTGGCCCAGGCCGCCCTGGACGCGGCGGTCGGGTACGCCACCGAACGCAGACAGTTCGGCCATCCCATCGCGGACTTCCAGGGCCTGCGCTTCATGATCGCCGACATGGCCACCCAGATCGAGGCGGGCCGTGCGCTCTACCTGGCCGCCGCCCGGCTGCGCGACGCGGGACTGCCGTTCGCCAAGCAGGCCGCCATGGCCAAGCTGCACTGCACCGACACCGCGATGCGGGTCACCACGGACGCCGTACAGATCCTCGGCGGCTACGGCTACACCGCCGACTTCCCGGCCGAGCGCTACATGCGCGAGGCCAAGGTGCTCCAGATCGTCGAGGGCACCAACCAGATCCAGCGGATGGTCATCGCCCGTCATGTGGCGGGCCCGGAGGCTCGCTGAACTGCCCCTTGACGACCTGCGGGGCCGCCAGTTCGACCCACTCCGGGTCGTGGCGGCCCGGCAGGGTGCGGCCCCGGTCGGCCCAGGCGCGCATCACCTCCCGGTAGATGGGCGGGTCCTGCGGCGGCTGGGGCGCGGCCGGTTCCGCGGGCCGTGGGACGAAGGGCCGGCGCTGACGCCCGGTGGCCGTGTGCATGGGGGTCATGCCAGGCCAACGCGGTCCCGCCCGCCGGGGTCACCCCCGCGCCAAATCGAGCGTCAGTCCACCCGCGTCGGCCGCCGCCCCCCGGCCCCGCCTCACCCGTACGGCACAGCGCTTCACTCGTACGGAAGCGCCCCTCACCCGAACGGCACAACGCCCCGCCCCCTGGTGCGACTCGCACGGGGAGGCGGGGCGTTCGTCGGATACGGGGGCTCAGGCGGCCCGGTCGCGCATCGCCGGTACGCGCATCGGGCGCGAGCCCGGGCCGCCGACGTGCGAGAAGGGCTGGGTGCGCCAGTCCAGACCCTGGGGGAGCGTCAGGAGCAGGGCGGTGTCCTGCTCCTGCGGCGCGGCGGACGCGTCGGCCGGGCGGGCGTCCGCCGCCGCGCGGCCGGTGCCCGCACAGGCCGTCAGGCCGAACGGGTTCCACGGCGAGGCGCACCGCGCGTGCTCCGGCAGCACCTCCTCGTCCGCGAGGAGCGCGATGGGCTGCGCACAGTCCGGGCAGATCACCCGGTACATCTCGAACGTGTCGTAGGTGTCCTCGGCGTCCAGGCTCTCGGCGTCGTCGTCGAAGTCGGGTTCGACGTACTCCGGCACGGGCTCGACGACGCGCGGCTGCCGCCTGGCGGCGGGACGGACGGGGCGCTTGACACTCTGCATGGGATTCTCCCCCTAAGGCTGGGCCGTGAAGGCACTGCGGCCTCGACCACAGCAAGCACTTCCCGTCCGCTCTCGGCGGTAATCGTGAGAACATCACGCAGCGCGCACAAGTCTTGTGGTGTTCGTCACATGGCGAGCTGAGCGTACCCCGTATGACCTGCGCAGCTCGGGTACCGGAAAGGATCGTGCGGCCTGTAGGTTCTTGCGACATGGAGGAGCTGGACCGTCAGATCGTGCAGCTGCTCGTCAAGGACGGGCGGATGAGCTACACAGACCTGGGCAAGGCCACGGGCCTGTCCACGTCGGCCGTGCACCAGCGGGTGCGCCGGCTCGAACAGCGGGGCGTCATCCGCGGGTACGCGGCCGTCGTCGACCCCGAGGCCGTCGGGCTGCCGCTGACCGCCTTCATCTCGGTCAAACCCTTCGACCCCAGCGCCCCGGACGACATCGCCGACCGGCTCGCGGGCGTCCCCGAGATCGAGGCCTGCCACAGCGTCGCCGGGGACGAGAACTACATCCTCAAGGTCCGCGTGGCCACCCCGCACGAGCTGGAGGAACTGCTCGCCCGGCTCCGCTCGCTGGCCGGGGTCTCCACCCGCACCACGGTCGTGCTCTCCACGCCGTACGAGGCACGGCCGCCGAGGATCTGACCCCCTCGGTCCCCGTCCGCCCCGGTTCCCGCCCTCCCGCGCGCACGCGAGAGACTGTGGGACATGAGTGACCAGTGCGCCGACCCCACGAGCGACCCCCAGACCGTCCTGCTGCGCCGGGGCGAGGTCCACAGCCCCGCCGACCCCTTCGCCACCGCGATGGTCGTGGAGCGCGGCCAGGTCGCCTGGGTCGGCTCCGAGGGCGCCGCCGACGCCTTCGCCGACGGCGTGGACCAGGTGATCGACCTCGACGGCGCCCTCGTCACCCCGGCCTTCACCGACGCCCACGTCCACACCACGGCCACCGGCCTCGCCCTGACCGGGCTCGACCTCTCCGACGCGCCGTCCCTGGAGGCGGCCCTCGACCGGGTCCGTGCCTTCGCCGCCCGGCGCCCCGCCGACCGGGTGCTCCTCGGTCACGGCTGGGACGCCGCCCGCTGGCCGGGCGGGCGCCCGCCGACCCGCGCCGAGCTGGACGCCGCGACCGGCGGCCGTCCCCTCTACCTCTCCCGCGCCGACGTCCACTCGGCCGTCGTCAGCACCGCCCTCCTCGACCTCGTACCCGCCGCGGTGAGCCGCGCCGACGCGCCGCTCACCGCCGACGACCACCACGCCGTCCGCGAGGCCGCCTTCGCCGCGCTCACCCCCGCCCAGCGCGCCGAGGCCCAGCGCGCGGCGCTCGACCGCGCCGCCTCCCTCGGCATCGGCTCCGTGCACGAGTGCGGCGGCCCCGCGATCTCCTCCGAGGACGACTTCACCGGCCTCCTGAAGCTCGCCGCCGAACGGCACGGACCCCGCGTCATCGGCTACTGGGCCGAACAGGACGTGGACAAGGCCCGCGCCCTCGGCGCCCTCGGCGCGGCGGGCGACCTCTTCGTGGACGGCGCCCTCGGCTCCCACACCGCCTGCCTGCACGAGCCGTACGCCGACACCGGCCGCACCGGCACCGCCTACCTGGACGCCGACGCGGTCGCCGCACACGTCGTCGCCTGCACCGAGGCGGGCCTCCAGGCGGGCTTCCACGCCATCGGGGACGCGGCCGTCACCGCTGTCGTGGACGGGATGCGTGCCGCCGCCGAGAAGGTCGGCCTCGCCCGGGTCCGGGCCGCCCGGCACCGCGTCGAGCACGCCGAGATGCTGACCCCCGAGACGGTCGCCGCCTTCGCGGAGCTGGGCCTGATCGCCTCCGTGCAGCCCGCCTTCGACGCGGTCTGGGGCGGCGAGGACGGCATGTACGCCCAGCGGCTCGGCGCCGAGCGGGCCCGCACGCTCAACCCCTTCGCCGCCCTGCTGCGCGCCGGAGTACCCCTCGCTTTCGGCTCGGACAGCCCGGTCACCCCGCTCGACCCCTGGGGCACCGTCCGCGCCGCCGCCTTCCACCGCACCCCCGAGCACCGGGTCTCGGTGCGCGCCGCGTTCACCGCGCACACGCGCGGCGGCTGGCGGGCCATCGGCCGCGACGACGCGGGCGTCCTGGTGCCCGGCGCCCCGGCCGACTACGCCGTCTGGCACACCGGCGAACTGGTCGTCCAGGCCCCCGACGACCGGGTCGCCCGCTGGTCCACCGACCCGCGCTCCGGCACCCCCGGCCTGCCTGACCTGGGCCCCGACCGCGAACTGCCCGTCTGCCTGCGCACGGTGGTGGGCGGCCGGACCGTGTACGTACGGCCGGGCGAGTGATCTACGGCGGCGGCGCCACCCGGGGTCCGCGCCGCCGCACCGCCGCCCGACCTGCGCATCCTTGCGACAAGCCCCGCCCCCGCCGGTGTTTGTGCAGGCCACAGGGCTGTTGACAGTCGAAGGGCGGGGGCCGGTAGGTTCGGCCGCGTCCACCACCGGACGCCCGGCCGCCGAGTGTTCGCGTACTCGTCGCAGCGCCGCTGGGTCAGGGACGGTGTGCCGCTTGGGGGCACCGTCGCTGGGTGCCAGGCTCAGCGTCCGCGCCGACGGGGGAACGCTCCGCCGGCCGGCCAGGTGTGACCCGGGTGGGGCCCGGTCGCTCAGTAGACAACGGCTCTCGGTCGACCCGCAGCCAGCGGGCCCCAGGTCGGCCCGAAGGGCGCCGGGCCCCCATCCGCCGCCGGACAGAACGGTGAAAAAGCGATTCCTACCCGCCTCTTGCGCAATCGACACCACCGTAGGAACGTGCTGTCACGTCATCGCAGGCCGTGACCACTATGGTGGACGCCTGCGTACGACATGAAGGGGCAGCAGTGAACGACGGCGAGACCCTCGAGGCCACGGCCCGGGGGAGGCAGTTCGGCCCGCTCGGCACGGTCCTGGTGATCATTCCGACCTACAACGAGGCGGAGAACATCAAGGCGATCGTGGGCCGGGTACGCAAGGCCGTCCCCGCAGCACACGTCCTCGTGGCGGATGACAACAGCCCCGACGGCACCGGCAAGCTCGCCGACGAGCTGGCGGCGGCCGACGATCACGTCAAGGTGCTGCACCGCAAGGGCAAGGAGGGCCTGGGCGCCGCCTACCTCGCGGGCTTCCGCTGGGGCCTGGAGCACGGCTACGGCGTCCTGGTCGAGATGGACGCCGACGGCTCCCACCAGCCCGAGGAACTGCCCCGTCTGCTCACCGCGCTCAAGGGCGCCGACCTGGTGCTCGGCTCCCGCTGGGTGCCCGGTGGCCGGGTGGTCAACTGGCCCAAGTCCCGCGAGGCCATCTCGCGCGGCGGCAGCCTCTACTCCCGCCTCGCCCTGGACCTCCCGCTGCGCGACATCACCGGCGGCTACCGCGCCTTCCGCCGCGAGACCCTGGAGGGGCTCGGCCTGGAGGAGGTCGCCTCGCAGGGGTACTGCTTCCAGGTCGACCTGGCCCGGCGCTCGGTCAAGGCCGGGTACCACGTGGTCGAAGTGCCGATCACCTTCGTGGAGCGCGAGTTCGGCGACTCCAAGATGAGCAAGGACATCCTGGTCGAGGCGCTGTGGCGGGTCACCGCGTGGGGCGTGGGGGACCGGGTGGGCAAGCTCAGGGCCAAGGGTGCGGTCAAGGGCGGGAGCAAGGCCGACACCAAGTCCGACGCCAAGGGCGCCGTCGGGGGCGAGTAGCCTCCACCGGGTCCGGCCGCCGGGACGATCACCCCCTTATCCCGCGCTGAGCCGGGCCCAGGCACACTGGAACCATGACGACTGGCGCACCCACCCCTCCGCAGACGCAGACCGGGCGTCCCCGGCGTTCGGCCCTGCGCCGCTGGCTGCCGCTGGGCCTCGCCGCCTGGCTGGTGCTGGAGATCTGGCTGCTGATCCTGGTCGCGGACGCGGCCGGGGGACTGGCCGTGTTCCTGCTGCTGGTCGCGGGCTTCGTCGCGGGCGCCGTCGTCGTCAAGCGCGCGGGCCGCCGGGCCTTCCGCAACCTGGACGAGGCCCTGCGGCGTGGCACCGCCCCCTCTTCGGGCGGCGGCAACGGCCTGCTGATGCTCGCCGGACTGCTGCTGATGATCCCGGGCGTGCTCTCCGACGTGGCCGGACTGCTCCTGCTGCTGCCCCCGGTCCAGACCCTCGTACGCCGCCGCACCGACCACCTGGTGAACCGCAAGCTCCGCGTGGCCGCCCCGGGCTCCCTCGGCGACGCCTTCCAGCAGGCCCGCATCCACCGCCCCGACGGCAAGGTCGTCCAGGGCGAGGTCATCCGCGAACACCACGACGACACCCCGGACGAACCCCGCCCACCCCTGAACCGCTGAACGCGCCGGACGCTCCCGCCCAAGCCCCGGTCTCACTGCTCCCGACGCCGCAGACCCGCTGACGACCGAAGCCCCGCGCCCGCGCCACTGCCTCTCGCGTTCCCGCCACCGCTTCCCGCGTTCGTGTGACTGCCTCCCGCGTTCGTGCCACCGCCTCCCGCACCTGCGCGCCGCTTCCCGCGTCCGCCCCACCGGCCTCCCACGTCCGCGCACCGTTTCCCGTGTCTGGGCACCGTTTCCCGTGCCCGCGCCGCCGCCTCCCGCGCACCGCTTCCCGCGCACCGCTTCCTGCGGATCCTCCGCCTCGTCGCGTGCCTCGTACGGGTGGACGGGCGGAGCGAGGGGACGCCGATGTGGCCGCTGAAGAGCGTCGCCCCCGCCGGTTTTGCGCCGCCAGGACACGGACGGTCGTGCGCGCCCCGGACGGCGGGCGGCCGGGCCGGACAGCTGACGAGGGCAGCCGGGTTCAGACAGCGAGGGCGGGCCCGGACAGCACAGAACCGCGGGCGCCGTACATCGCGAAGATGTACGGCGCCCGCGGTTCTCTCGCGTGCCAGCCCCCGGAGGGGTTACGCGGACTTGCGGCTGTCGCGCGGGTGTACGGCGATGTTCATCGCCCCCGAGCGCAGAACCGCCAGGCGCTCCTCGAGGACCTCTTCGAGCTCCTCACGGGTGCGCCGCTCCATCAGCATGTCCCAGTGGGTACGCGCGGGCTTGGCCTTCTTCTCCTCAGGGCCGTCGCCGTCGACCAGGAGTGCCTGGGCGCCGCAGACCTTGCACTCCCACTCCGGCGGAATCTCCGCCTCGACCGAGAAGGGCATCTCGAAGCGATGCCCCTTCTCACATGCGTACTCCACGGCCTGGCGCGGGGCCAGGTCGATGCCGCGGTCCGTCTCGTAGCTGGTCACCACGAGGCGCGTACCGCGAAGAGCTCGCTCACTCATGAATCGTGCCTCCCGGGCTTGTCGCCCACAGGACAGGTGTCGCTGTCGTCGTCATCCGGTCAACGTCCGGTCGGCGGTAAAGATTCCCGTTCAGGGTCATGCGTCGCCGTCGTAGCCGCCCCTTGTTCTACCCACAGGCGCCCGGTTTGTCACATCTGACAGCAGATGTCACCCAGCGTTTCGCTGGCTTTGACGCGCAGTAACGGTACGCCTGGCAGGCCAAACGCGTACACTACCGCCCTTTCGTGTGGAACGCTAAATCCTGTCCGGAACCGGATTCCCCGCCTCGTCGATCGCACGCCGCACCGGAACCCGGGCCAGCAGGACGAAGCCGATGACGAAGAAGGCCACCAGCGACACGATCGCCGAGCGGTAGCTCCCGGTCAGCTGGTAGGTCAGCCCGAACAGCAGAGGGCCGAGCCAGCTCATACCCCGGTCGCTCAGCTCGTAAGCCGAGAAGTACTCGGCCTCCTTGCCCGGCGGGACCAGGTGCGAGAAGAGCGAGCGGGACAGGGCCTGGCTGCCGCCGAGGACCAGACCGATGGCACCGGCGAGCACGAAGAACCACACCGGCACCCGGGCGGGCAGGAAGTACCCGGCACCCAGCGTCAGTGTCCACGCCACCAGCGAGCCCAGCACCGTGCGCTGCGCGCCGTAGCTCCGCGCGAGGCGCCCCATGGCCAGCGCGCCCGCCACCGCCAGCACCTGGACGAGGAGGACCGCGCCGATCAGCGTGGACTGGCCGAGCCGCAGCTCCTCCGAGCCGTAGACCGACGCCTGGGTGATCACCGTCTGGATGCCGTCGTTGTAGACGAGGTAGGCCAGCAGGAAGGCCAGGGTGCGCGGGTGGCGGCGCATGTCCCGTACGGTCGCCGCGAGCTGGCGCAGGCCCGTCGGCGCGGCGGCGGCCACGCGCGCGTGCCGGTCGCGCAGCGCGCGCAGCGGTACGAGCGTGAAGGCGCCCCACCACAGCCCGGCCGTGGCCAGACAGATCCGTACGGCCTCCGACTGGGTCAGCCCGAAGGAGTCGTGCGCGGAGAAGAGCACCAGGTCGGCGACGAGGACCAGGGAGCCAGACGCGTAGCCGAAGGCCCAGCCGCGCGAGGAGACCGCGTCGCGCTCGGCGGGCGTGGAGATCTGCGGCAGATAGGCGTTGTAGAGCATCATCCCGACCGACTGCGCCGCGTTGGCGACGATCAGGAGGAGTCCGCCGAGCAGATAGCGGTCGCCGTCCAGGAAGAACATGCCGGTCGTCGCGGCGGCCCCGGTGTACGCGGCGGCGGCCAGCAGCGGCTTCTTGCGGCCGGTGCGGTCGGCGGCGCTGCCCACCAGCGGCATGATCAGCACGGCCACGATCACCGACAGGGAGACCGCGTACGCGAAGAACGAGCCCGCGCGCACCGGGATGCCGAGCGGATGGACGTACCCCTCGGCGTCGGCCGCGTGGCGGGCGACGGCCGTGAGGTACGGGCCGAGGAACACGGTCAGGACGCTCGTCGAATAGACCGAGCACGCCCAGTCGTAGAAGTACCAGCCGCGCTGTTCGCGCCGCAGTCCGGCGGCCTCGTCGGCCACCTCCGCCCGCACGGTGTCGGTGCCCACCCCGCGCCCTCGCTTCCCCGCCGCAGTGCCGTGCGCGCGGCGGGCGGCGAGGGCACTCGGGGCGGTTCAGACCCAGGCGCCCCGGTCCTCCATGACCTCACGCAACGTGTCGATGTGATCGGTCATGATGCCATCGACTCCCAGATCCAGGAGCCGGTGCATCCGCTCGGATTCGTTGATCGTCCACACGTGCACCTGCACCCCGCGCGCGTGGGCGGCGCGCACGAAGGCCGCGTCCACCACCGGGACGCCCGACTGCGCCTCCGGCACCTGTGCGGCCACCGCCGAACCGCGCACCGGGACGGGCAGCCCCCAGGAGCGCAGCCGCAGCCCGAGCACCCCGCGCGTGCCGAACGAGGTCGCCAGGCGCGGCCCGGCCAGGCGCTGCGCCCGCACCACCCGTGCCTCGGAGAAGGAGCCCGCGCACACCCGGTCCCAGGCGTTCGTCCGCTCGACCAGCTCCAGGAACGGCAGCAGCGCCGACTCCGACTTGAGGTCCACGTTCCAGCGGATGCCGGGGAACGTCTCCAGCAACTCCTCGAAGAGCGGCACCGGTTCCGCGCCTCCCACCCGCGCCTGGCTCACCTCCCGCCAGGGCAGGTCCGCGATCCGGCCCCGGCCGTCGGTCGTGCGGTCCAGGGTCGGGTCGTGGAAGGCGACGAGCCGGCCGTCCGCCGTGGTGTGCACGTCGGTCTCCATGTACCGGTAGCCCAGCTCGGCCGCGCGCCGGAACTGCGCGACGGTGTTCTCCAGGCCCTCGGCCGCGCCGCCCCGGTGGGCGAAGGCGAGCGGGGCGGGGTGGTCCAGGTAGGGGTGGCGTATCCGCGAGGTCACGGGCGCAGTATCGCGCGGGCGGGTGTCCCGGCGGCAACCACGGTGGCGGGGCCGCTCGACGGGAGGGCGAACACGCGCAGGAACAGCTGGGCGAGCGGGCCGATCGACAGCGCGTACAGGACCGTGCCGACGCCCACCGTGCCGCCGAGCGCGAAGCCGGTCGCGACCACGGTCACCTCCACGCATGTGCGCAGCAGCCGGATCGAGCGGCCGGTGCGCTGGTGCAGCCCGGTCATCAGGCCGTCGCGCGGCCCTGGCCCGAAGGCCGCCGCGATGTACAGGCCGGTCGCCGCGCCGTTGAGGACGATCCCCGCCACCAGCAGCAGGACGCGGCCCACCAGGCCGTGCACGGGGGGCAGCACGGACAGGGTGGCGTCCAGGGCGAAGCCGATCACCAGGACGTTGGAGACCGTGCCGAGGCCCGGGCGCTGGCGCAGCGGTATCCAGAGCAGCAGCACGAGCGCGCCGACGATCGTCAGGACGACACCCATGCTGAGCCCCGTCAGCCGGGCCAGGCCCTGGTGCAAGACGTTCCACGGCTCCATGCCGAGGTCGGCGCGGACGAGGAGCGCCGAACTGGCGCCGTAGAGCGCGAGTCCGCCGTAGAGCTGGACCAGGCGTCGGCCGAGACGGCCCCGAGTGGACATCGGATACCCCCCTGGGGTGGAAGCAGTGGACTGACCCGTGTCACTCTGTGGCTCGGTAGGTATGGTCATCCATGGCCAATCCGGGGAAGGTGGACTGATCTTCATGGCGCAATGGACCTCGGCGGTAGGTGCCGCCCAGCTGGCGCGGCTCCTCAACTCCCAGCAGAAGCGCCCCGCGGGCCCCGGCACCCGCCGCCCGCCCGCCTACCGCGCCCTCGCCGACGGCGTACGGCTGCTCGTCCTGGAGGGCCGGGTGCCGGTCGCCGCGCGGCTGCCCGCCGAGCGTGAACTCGCCCTCGCCCTGTCCGTCAGCCGCACCACCGTCGCCGCCGCCTACGAGGCGCTGCGGGCCGAGGGCTTCCTGGAGTCCCGGCGCGGCGCGGGCAGCTGGACCGCCGTTCCTGCGGGCAACCCGCTGCCCGCGCGCGGCCTGGAGCCCCTGCCGCCCGAGACGCTCGGCTCGATGATCGACCTCGGCTGCGCGGCCCTGCCCGCCCCCGAGCCGTGGCTCACCCGCGCCGTCCAGGGCGCCCTGGAGGAGCTGCCGCCGTACGCGCACACCCATGGCGACTACCCGGCCGGGCTCCCCGCGCTGCGCGCCATGATCGCCGAGCGCTACACCGCGCGCGGTATCCCGACCATGCCCGAGCAGATCATGGTGACCACCGGCGCGATGGGCGCCATGGACGCGATCTGCCATCTGTTCGCGGGCCGGGGCGAGCGTGTCGCCGTCGAGTCGCCCTCCTACGCCAACATCCTCCAGCTGATGCGCGAGGCGGGGGCCCGGCTCGTGCCCGTCGCCATGGCCGAGGGGCTGACCGGCTGGGACCTCGACCGCTGGCGCCAGGTGCTGCGCGAGGCGGCGCCCCGGCTCGCCTATGTGGTCGCCGACTTCCACAACCCGACCGGCGCGCTCGCCGACGAGGACCAGCGGCGGCGGCTGGTCGACGCGGCCCGCTCGGCGGGGACGGTCCTGGTCACCGACGAGACCATGAGCGAGCTGTGGTTCGACGAGGAGCTGGGCCGTGAAATGCCGCGCCCGGTCTGCGCGTTCGACCCGGCGGGCTCGACCGTCATCACCGTCGGCTCGGCCAGCAAGGCGTTCTGGGCCGGGATGCGCATCGGCTGGGTGCGTGCCGCCCCTGACGTCATCCGCAGCCTGGTCGCCGCCCGCGCCTACGCCGACCTCGGCACCCCGGTGCTCGAACAGCTCGCGGTGAACTGGCTGTTCAGCACCGGCGGCTGGGAGGAGGCGGTGGAGCTGCGCCGGGCGCAGGCCCGCGAGAACCGCGACTGTCTGGTGGCCGCCGTCCGACGCGAGCTGCCGGACTGGGAGTTCGAGGTGCCCGAGGGCGGACTCACCCTGTGGGTGCGCGCGGGCGGGCTCTCGGGCTCGCGGCTGGCCGAGGCGGGCGAGCGGGTCGGCGTCCGGGTGCCCTCCGGACCGCGCTTCGGCGTGGACGGCGCCTTCGAGGGCTATGTGCGGCTGCCGTTCACCGTCGGGGGAGCGGTGGCGGACGAGGCGGCGGTACGGCTCGCGGCGGCGGCGCGGCTGGTGGAGACCGGGGCGGCGGGCGGGTCCGAGCCGCCGCGCACGTTCGTGGCGTAGGAGCGGCGCGGGAACCGGCAGGGCCGGGCGGGGAATCGAACCCCGCCCGGCCCTCGCGCCGTCCACCCGTCAGGACTCGGCGCCGACCGCCTCCGCCACCACGGGGGCGGCGACGGTGTCGTCGGGCTTGGCGAGGTGGGGCGCCTGCGCGGGTTCCGTCGCCTCGGCCGGTGCCGTGCGCGGCGGCAGCAGCGCCAGGACCGCCTGCCGCTCGGTCTCGCCTGTCGCGTCGTCGTACGGGTCGGGGGTGGCCGGGACCTGGAGGCGGAGGACCGGGCCCGAGCCGAGGCGGGCGTAGCCCCGGCCCGCCGGGACGCGCTCGGGCGGGGTCGTGTGCGGGGGTTCGCCCAGCACGGCGGCCACCTGCTGGGCGGTCGCCGGGCCGAGCACGACCCGCGCGCGCGTGTGGCGGCCGACGGCCTCGCTCAGGCTGTCCGCGCTGTCGAACTGCTCGGCCAGCACCACCGTGACGTTGGCCGCGCGGCCGTGCCGCAGCGGGACCTGGAGCAGCGCCTGCGGGTCGGTGCGGTGCTCGGCCTCCGCGAGGTGCGTGAACACGGTCGGCCGGTCGAGCAGCAGCCACAGCGGGCGCCGGGTGTCCTCGGGCATCGGGTCGCCCGCCTGCCGGGCCCGGTTGACCGCGAGGAGGCGCCGCTCGGTCTCCTGCGCCGCCCACTCCAGGCTCGCGACCGCCCCGGCCGGGGCGCACTCCACGGCCAGCACGCCGTCCCGGCCGGTCAGGCACGCGTACTCGCCGGTGCCGCCGCCGTCGACGATCAGTACGTCGCCGTGCTGGAGGGCCTGGAGCGCGATGGAGCGCAGCAGGGTCGAGGTGCCGCCGCCGGGGTGGCCCATGGCCAGCAGATGCGGCTCGGTGGAGCGGACACCGGTGCGCCAGACCACCGGGGGCACGTCGCGCTCCTCCTCCTCGAAGGAGAGCGGGAGCGTGCGCTGGACCTCGCTCGGGTCGGTGAAGCCGAGCACGGTCTCACCGGGCGTGGTGACGAACCGCTGGGCGGCGATCCCGGTCGGCAGCGGCGGGAGCACGGACAGCGTGAGCCGGTTGGCCTCCTCGTCCCAGCCGAAGCGGTACTCCCGGCCGCGCCCGGCCTTCGCGCCGAGCAGCCGCTCGACCCGCGCGCGGGCCTCGGCGTCGCCGTCGGGGAAGTAGGCCGGGTAGCGGATCACCAGATGGCCGACGCGGCCCGCGTCGTCGAACTCGTGGTCCGCGAGGGCCTTCTGCCATTCGCCGCCGTGGGCGTACAGCGGGGCCGGGTCGTCGGCCGTCGAGAAGACGGGCACCAGCGCCTCGTACAGCGAGCGCAGCCGCTCGGTCTGTGCCGGGCCGGGGCCGTCGGGCTTGGCGGGGGTGCGGTCGCGGCCGTACCAGGCCGCCGCCGCCATCAGGGCGATGGCCGCCAGCAGCGGGCCGTACGGCATCATCGCCACGACCAGGACCACGGCGGCCGTCAGGAACAGCAGCGGCCCGCGCTTGTCCTTGGGTGTCGCGGCCCACTTCGCCCGTGCGGCGGCGGCGAGGCGGCCGAGCCCGCGCGAGAGGGTGATCAGCGGGTGGAGGACGTCGGTGGCGCTGTCGGCCGCCGTCCGGGCCATGTCCCGGCTCCGGGCGAGCTGCGTGCGGGCGAGCTGCGCGCTGTCCTTGCTCAGAATGCGGGGAAGAGGGCGCCGGGCCACTGCTGTCTCCTGTGCGTGGGGCCGAGTGGGGCGGGGTGCGCGCGTGGATGCGGACGCGCGGGGTGCGCGGTGGGGTGTACGGGCGGATGGTCCCCCTCGGACGGCGCGGTGCCCGCCCTCGGGGGAGGGGGCCTCAGAACTTGATGCCGCCGAGGAGGCTCGCCAGGCTCTCGCCGCCCGCCTTGATGCTCGGGGCGATGGCCGTGCTCGCCAGGTAGAAGCCGAACAGGGCCGAGACGCACGCGTGCGTGCCCTTGAGGCCGTCCTTGCGGAAGAAGAGGAAGACGATGATGCCGAGCAGGACCACGCCGGACATGGAGAAAATCATGGGGGACCTCCTGATGTCGAAGGGGGGACAGTCACCATGAGTACTTCCAGGATCACAGGATGTATCCATACGATAAAAGGTGCAACTGGGTGAAAAGTGCTGCTTTTCGTTCAGGCGGCCGAGCCCGCACTGCGCCGTGGGGCCGCATCCCTGCGTCCGACCGGGTCTGCCACGCCCCTCACCTCGGTCGTACCCGGTCGGGGCCGGTGTGACGAAGTACCCTGGCGATTCACCTGAACGGTTGCAACGAGAGGCGGTCCGGCCGATGAGCGAAGCCCCCGACCCCGAGGTCGTGGAGCTGGCGACCAAGATCTTCGATCTGGCCCGGCGGGGGCGGACCGAGGAGCTGGTCGCGTACGTCGACGCGGGCGTTCCGGCGAACCTCACCAACGACCGGGGCGACTGTCTGGTGATGCTCGCCGCCTACCACGGACACGCCGACACCGTCCGGGCGCTGCTGGCGCGCGGAGCCGACGCCGACCGGATCAACGACCGGGGGCAGACCCCGCTCGCCGGGGCCGTGTTCAAGGGCGAGACCGAGGTGATCGACGTCCTCCTGGAGGCCGGTGCCGACCCGGCCGCGGGCACGCCCTCGGCGGTCGACACCGCGCGGATGTTCGAGCGGACCGAACTCCTGGAGCGCTTCGGCACGCGGTGAGCCGCGCCGTCCCGGCCGGGACGGCGGCAACGACGGGGGAGCGGTGCGAACAGCGGGGGGAGGCGGTACAAGCCGCCGGAAATACGGTCGCGGCAGCACAGACCGCGGGTCATCATGACGACGTGATTCACGGACGCGGGGGCTGGGCAGGAGTTGCCGCACCACGCGGGCCGTGACGCGGTCCGCATGGGCCACCTACGAGAGGCAGAGAGAAATGGTCTTCGGCAAGCAAGAGACGGCGGGCGCTCCGACGTTGTGTCACGCGGCCAGGTAATGCGTGTTCCCCGGTTGCGTCGACGCTTGATGTGAGGCTGTTTCCCATGTTCGATCCGGTCATAGCGCCCAGCGGCACCCTGCTGGGCCTGTTGCAGCGGGGCCGCGGCGACGGCACCCTGCACGCGCTCACCGCCCCCCGCGCGGAAGCGCTCGAAGCCCTCGGCCACTGCGTGCTCCACGACCCCCGCCACGACTGGCAGGTGGAGAACCGCTCCCTGTACTACGCCCGGCTCTACCTCGATCTGAACGGCGAGCTGGACGCCATCGAGGCCCACCTCTTCGGCGCCGAGGACATCCTCGACGGCGACGAGTCCCGCACCGGACTCGCCCTCGCCGTCCTCGGTCACCTCGCCTCCTACGGCCGCCTGGACGCCCTCGCGCTGCTGCGCCGGTACGCCGCCCACGGCACCAACTGGGCCTGGGCCCTGGACGAACTCGCCCTGCGCGACGACGACGCGGGCCTGCGCGCCCTCGCCGCCCCCGTCCTGGCCCGCTTCCCCGCCGACCCGGCCGGCGACGCCGAGCTGGCCGCCACCGTGCGCGACGCCTTCGAACCCCGGCCCTGGCGGCTGTGGGCCGAGGACCCGCGCGCCTCCATCGCCACCCGGGTGCGCACCGCCCAGGAGACGGGCAGTTTCGACCGCTGGCAGCGGCAGATGCGGCCTGCGGGACCGCGCCCCGGCTGGAGCGTGGCCGCCGTCCTCGACTGGGCCCAGCAGGGCCTGGAGCGCGGCGCCGCCCTCCATGTCCCCGCCGCCCGCTGTCTGGCAGCCGTGGCCGGACCCGAGGACCGCGCGGAGATCCTGGAGGCCGCCCGCACCGGCACCGAGGGCGCCCGCTGCACGGCCCTGCGCCATCTCGCCGACAGCGCGGACCCCGAGGCCCTCGCGCTGATCGAGGCCGCCGTCGCCGACGGCACCACCGGGGTCGTCGAGGCCGCCGTGGACGCCTTCGAGCGGATGCGGACCGAGGCGGCCGTGGAGCACGCGCGCCGCTGGGCCGAGCGGCCCGACGCGCTCGGCGCCGCCGCCGGACGCGTCCTCGCCTGCCGGGGCACCGCCCAGGACGGCGACCTCGTCCTCGGCGCCCTGCGCGAGGCCGTACGGGGCGAGGGGCCCGACGCGCCCACCCTGTGGACCCTGGTCGACGGCGCCGGACGCCTGGGCATCGTCTGCGCGGCTCCCGTCCTGCGCCATGTCTACCGCGAGACGGCCTCCTCCCATCTGCGTGGCCGTGCCGCCAGCGCCCTCGCCGCCACCGACCCCTCCTTCGCCACCGGCTTCGCCGTCGAATGCCTGTGGGACTGCGAGGAGACCACCCGCGAACTGGCCGCCCGGCACGCCGAGACCGGCGACGCCCGCGTGGTCGAGCGCCTGCGCCGCCTCGCCGCCGACCCGGCCGAGGAGGCCGAGGTACAGACGGCGGTCCGCAGCCGCATCGGGCCGGACGCGCAGACGATGTGACCCCCGCCGGGCCAGGTGACCTTCACCGGGCCATGTGACCCCCGTCGGGGCCGGCCGCGCGCCACGGCCGGCCCCGGGCGCGCGGACGGGCCCTTCGCGCGGCCCGGTGCCCATCGGTCCGGTGCGCGGTCCGACGCTCACCGGTCCCGTGCGCGGTCCGGCGCCCGGCTCCCGCGCGGCCCAACGCTCATGGGACGTTCCCCGCCCGGACAGATCGACGTCGACGCGGACACGCCTGTCATGGCGAGAACAGCCGTATGCGTGTCGTCATCGTGACCGAATCCTTTCCGCCCGATGTGAACGGCGTCGCCCACTGCGCCGTCCAGACCGCCCGGCATCTGGCCGAGCGCGGCCATGCCCCCCTCGTCGTCGCCCCCGCCCCCGCGCCCGGCACCCCGCTCGGCCCCGAGCCGTGCCCCGTCGTCCGCGTCCCTTCCCTGCCCCTGCCCGGCTACCCCCAGGTCCGTGTCGCGCTGCCCAGCAGACGCGTGGCCGCCGCGCTCACCGCGCACCGCGCCGACCTGGTGCACCTGGCCAGCCCCTTCGTCCTCGGCGTGCGCGGCATGGCCGCCGCCGCCCGGCTCGGCATCCCCGCCGTCGCCGTCTACCAGACCGATCTCGCCGGGTACGCGCGGACGTACCTCGGCGCCGGTGAGGCGCCCGCCTGGCGCCGTATCCGCTCCGTGCACTCCGCCGCCGACCTCACCCTGGCCCCCTCCACCGCCGCCCTCGCCGACCTCGCCGCGCACGGGGTGCCCCGGCTGCGGCTGTGGCCCCGGGGCGTGGACACCGCACGCTTCCGGCCCGACCGGCGCGACGAGACGCTGCGCCGCCAGCTCGCCCCGGACGGCGAGCTGATCGTCGGCTACGTCGGCCGGCTCGCCCCCGAGAAGCGCGTCGACCTCCTCGCCGGGGTGTGCGGCCTGGACGGGGTACGGGTCGTCGTCGTGGGCGACGGACCCAGCCGGGCGCAGCTCACCGGGGCGCTGCCCGGCGCGGTGTTCCTCGGGCGCCGCGAGGGCGGTGAACTCGCCCGAATCTTCGCCTCGTTGGACGTGTTCGCGCACACCGGGCCCTTCGAGACCTTCTGCCAGACCGTCCAGGAGGCCATGGCGAGCGGGGTGCCCGTGGTCGCGCCCGCCGTCGGCGGCCCGCTCGACCTCGTCGACCACGGCCGCACCGGACTCCTCGTCCCGCCCGGCGACGCGCCCACCCTCCGCGACGCCGTACGCGCCTTGGCCACCGACCCGGCGCTGCGTACGGCCTACGGCGCCGCCGGACGGGCGGCGGTCGAGCGGCGCACCTGGACGGCCGTCGGCGACCGGCTCCTCGCCCACTACGCCGACGTGCTCGCGGCACGCCGTACGGCGGTGGCGGCATGAGCGGCGGCGCGTCCGGACGGCCGCTGCGCATCGTGCGGCTCGCCAACTTCGTCGCCCCGGCCTCCGGCGGCCTGCGCACCGCGCTGCGCGAACTGGGCCGGGGCTACCGCGTGGCGGGCCACGACCCCGTGCTGATCGTCCCCGGCGCCCGGCACACCGACCGCGAGACCGAGCAGGGCCGCGTCATCACCCTCCCCGGGCCCCTGCTGCCCGGCACCGGCGGCTACCGCGTCCTGACCGGGCAGGCCCGCGTGGCGGCTCTCCTGGAGGAGCTGGCCCCCGACCGTCTGGAGGTCTCCGACCGTACGACGCTGCGCTGGACCGGACGGTGGGCGCGCCGCGCCCGGGTGCCCGCCGTCATGGTCTCGCACGAGACCGCCGACGGCGTCCTGCGCACCTGGGGCGTGCCCGAGCCGCTGTCCCGGCGGGCCGCCGACGCCCTCAACACCCGCACCGCGCACGTCTACGCGCGCGTGGTGTGCACGACCGAGTTCGCCGCGCGCGAGTTCCTGCGCGTCGGCGCGCGCAACGTCGTCCGCGCTCCACTGGGCGTCGACCTGACGGAACGGCATCCCGCGCTCCGGCACACCGGTCCGCGTGCGGCGTACGCGCGCGGGGACGAGACGCTGCTCCTGCTGTGCTCGCGGCTCTCCGTGGAGAAGCGGCCGGGTGTCGCGCTGGACGCCCTGGAGACGCTGCTGCGGCGCGGGCGGCGGGCGGTGCTGGTGGTGGCCGGGGACGGCCCGCTGCGCGCCCGCCTGGAGACACGCGCGCGGGAACGCGGGCTGCCCGTCCTCTTCGCGGGCCACATCGGCGACCGGGCCGCCCTCGGCGCGCTCCAGGCGGCGGCCGACGTGTGCCTGGCCCCCGGCCCCGCCGAGACCTTCGGCCTGTCCGCGCTGGAGGCCATGGCGTGCGGGACGCCCGTCGCGGTGAGCGCGTCCTCCGCGCTGCCCGAGGTGGTCGGGTCGGCGGGTGCCGTCGCGGCCGACCACGGCGCGGGGTTCGCGGACGCGGTGGAGACGCTGCTCGACCGGCCGGAGCGGGTGCGGCGGGAGGCGGCACGCGCGCGTGCCGAGTGTTTCGGGTGGGGCGCGGCGGTGGAGGCGTTCCTGGCCGCTCACGACGCGCCGGTGCTCGGGCGCGGCGCGGGCCGGGCGGACGCGGGGGAGAGCGCCGTACGAGAGCGCGGCGTGGCGCGGGAGCGCGAGGAGGGGGCCGTATGAGAACCCTGCGTTTCGTGGCGCTCGGCGACTCGCTCACCGAGGGCGTGGGCGACCCCGCTCCCGGCGGACCGCGCGGCTGGGCGGCGCTGCTGGCGGGCGGGCTCAGGGAGGATCCCGGGCGGGTGGAGTTCGCCAACCTCGCCGTCAGCGGGGCCCGCGTCCGTGACGTACTGCACCGGCAGACCCCGGTGGGGCTCGGGTTCCGGCCCGACCTGGTGTCCGTGGCGATCGGTGTCAACGACACCCTGCGCGGCTCCTTCGACATCCACGAGGTGGCCGACGGACTCGACCGCGTCTACGCCGCCTTCACCGGCCAGGGCGCCACCCTGCTCACCCTCTGCCTGCCCGACCCCGGCGCGCTCCTCGGCCTGCCCGCCGCCCTCGCCCGCCCGCTGGCCCGGCGCCAGCGCGCCGTCAACACGGTGACCCACGCGCTCTCCGACCGGTACGGCGCGGTCCATCTGCACGCCCACGAGGGCGCCTGGCTCACCGACCCCGCCCTGTGGAGCGCCGACCGGCTGCACCCCGGCGAGCGCGGCCACCGGCACCTCGCCGCCCGCTGCCACGCCGTACTCGCCCGCGCGGGCCTCGCCACCGGGGCCCCGCCGTCCCCCGACCCCGCACACCCCGCCCCGACCCGCGCCGCCCGCCTGTGGTGGCTCGCCACGGCGGGCACCGGCTGGGTGGCCCGGCGCTGCACCGACCTGCTGCCCGGACTACTCCGCCTGGCCGCCGAGGAGGTACGCCACGGCACCGCGGCCGGACTCGACGCGCGCGCGTCGGCCGAGACGGCGGCGGCCCTGGCCGCCCTGACGTCCCCGCGACCGGTGTTCACCACCCGCCCCGGCATCCGGCGCGTGCCGGTGGGGCGGACCGACCCCGACACGGTCCACCCGGCCCCGTCCCCGGCGCCATGACCCCTCGTACGACCGGCTCTTGACCGCCCGGCGCGGGCGGTCTCGCGCCGCTGTGACGCTCGTCGCTTCTGCGCCGTTTGGGTTGTTGTCAGATCGAGGACCTAATCTGTGCACCGTGACTTCGCCTGCAACGACGGACAGCGTTCCGCCCCAGCTCAGCGCGGCGCCGCGCCCGGCGCCGGGCCCCGCCGCCGACGAGGGCCTGGCGCGGCGGCTGCGCGCGCTCGCCTGCACCGCGCCGCTGCACGACCTGGACGCGCGCAAGGCCAACCTGGCCGGTGAGTACTCGGTGTACGGCATGGCCGAGGTGGCCCTGGCCGCCATCGACCTGGTCACGCTCAACATGGACTTCGACACGGGCGCCGACCACGACCAGATAGTGGCCCGGCTGATCCCGCGCATCGCCGCCCAGGCCCCGCACCGCTCCGCCCCCGAGCACGAGCGGGTGGCCCGCTGGGTCCTGGAGAACCTGATCAACGTCGGCAGCGCCGACCGGGGCTTCCGCGCGGTCTACGGCACCTTCGCGGCCGACGGCAGCTATGTGCGCCGCGACTACGACTTCAAGCTGATCGAAGAGGTCCCGGGGCCCGGCGGCACTGTCTACCTGCGCACCACCGACGAGGCGGTCAACGTCCTGGTCGGCGCCCTGGACACCGACGTCACCAGCGCCCAGATCGCCGCCGAGGTCAAGCTGGAGGTCCTGATCAGCCGGGGCCGCCTCGCGGACGCCCAGCTCGCCGCCGAGCAGGCCCGCTACCGCACCGTGCAGTACTCCGAGACGCTGCGCCGCGCCCTGGAGGCCACCCGGCGCAACGTCCGCGCGGTCGACTGGCTCAACACCGTGCCCGACATGATCGCCGAGGCGCTGGACCACGTGGCGGAGCGCTACCGCCACGAGAACGCGATCCTCACCAACATCCGCAAGGCCCGCGACGAGACCGAGGAGCCGGAGCACAAGCGGCGTGCCGCCGAGCTGGTCGACATCGTCAAGGACTGCATCCGGCGGCACACCCAGCTCCAGTCACGCCTTCTGGAGGCGGGGCCGCTCTTCCGCGCCGAGCAGGACCGGCAGGCGTTCGCCACGCCCACGGGGGCCTCCGGCATCGACCTGTACGGGCATCTCGTGGCGCCCGTGCTGCCGTTGCCCGTGGAGCAGGCGATCCGGGTCACCGACGCGTTCTTCGCGCGTGGGACGGGGTTGCGTACGCCGGTGTCCGTGCGGGTGGCCGACCTCGTGGATATTTTGCTGACGCCGCCGGTGGAGCGGGAGCATCTTGGGGCGGAGATGCCGGAGCCGGATCTTATCGAGACGCCGAACGACAGCCGGTTCACCGACGAAGAACTCGTCGCCGCCAAGAAGCTTCTCGACCTCCCGCCGGATGCCCCGCGTCGACTGTCCGGGCTGCTTGCCGAGGCTCGCAGGATTCCGGACGTCGGCGGCGATGACCTTGCCTATCTGGTCGCCCTGCTGGCGATCCACGCAGCCAGTCCCCCTGTTGGTACCGCCTACCGTCAGGGTGAGGAGAAGCTGCTCTTCGCCGTGGACGACGGCACCGAGTTGGACGATCCCGGATTCGGTGGGGCCGATCTCATCGTGGGTACCGCGCTGCTGGACGCGGCTGGGATGGCTGCGGATCGGACGGAGGGCGCGTGATGGTTCTGTCCGTGGGCGGCTTTCCCGCCGTTGGGGCTGGTCGCGCAGTTCCCCGCGCCCCTGGGTGGGTTGCCCTTTCCCCTCGTTTCAAGCACAAGGAGTTGCAGTCGTGAGCGAGCACGTCGAGTGGAGTGACGTCGAAGCCCCGGCGCCGCCGGCCGTCACTCCCGCCGACGCCGCCGACGCGGCTCGGCTCGTCGCCTTCGGGTTGCAGCCGAAGGTGCAGCCCGCGCGGGATCAGGAGTACACGGATCTGCTGCGGCGGTACCGGGAGGATCCGCCGTTCGCGCGGCTCGCGGACGCTGTGGCCAGTGGGCTCGGGCTCGTCGTGCTTGAGGTGTCGGCGCGGGCGGGGATGGCGGTGACGGCGGCCGAGGACTCGGTGTTCGCGGTGCGGATGGGTGATTACGCGCGCCGGACCACCGCCGACTCCGGGGACCGGTTCCTGCACGGGCTGGCGCATCTCTCGGTCGCCGCGCTGGCGTTCCCTCGTCCGGAGGACCTGGCCGACGACTCGTACATCGGGCGGGTGACCGTCAACGGGGTGGACGCCTTCGTACGGCAGGCGTGCCGTCGGCTCGAGGAGCGGGCGCAGGAGGAGGGGGAGAACACCGACCCGGCGACCGACGCGCCCGGCCTGGAGGCCGCGTGGCGGATCTGGGCGCGGCGCAGCGCCACCGGTGCCACCAAGGACGCCCGGCGTCCGGCCGCCTCCACCACCGGTATCGTCGCCAAGGCGCTCGGCTTCCTCACCGACTCCGGGTTCCTCCAGCGCACCGGGGACGAGGGCGGCGGCACGTACCGCACCACGGCCCGCTATCAGCTCCAGGTGCGCGACATGGCGGGCGGCGCGGCCCTCGCCGAGCTGCTGGAACTGGGCATAGTCCCGGACACCGGCGCCTCCGCGAGCCTGCTGCCCGCCGAGGAGGGCGACGACCTGGACCTGGTCGCCGACGCCGGGCTGCCGTTCCACTCCTGACGGCACGGGGCCCTGCCCGACCCCCGCCACGCACCACCGCACCCTGTTCCAAGCCTTACGACGAGAGTCCGCCATGTACGAGCTGTCCCGCGTCCGCCTCTACTCCATCGGGCCCGCCGGCGCGCGCTACGCCGACACCGTGCTCGACATGCGCGGCGTGGGCGCCCCCGTGCCCGACCCGGCGCCCACCCAGGCGGAGTTCTTCGAGGAGGAGCCGGTCGGACCGCCGCGCCGCCCCGCGCCCGCGGGCGTGCTGTTCCTGGAGAACGGCGGCGGCAAGTCCGTCCTGCTGAAGCTGATC
Organism: Streptomyces sp. LaPpAH-108; assembly: GCF_000373625.1. Lineage (GTDB taxonomy): Bacteria > Actinomycetota > Actinomycetes > Streptomycetales > Streptomycetaceae > Streptomyces. Next base: position 34,805 of record NZ_KB891998.1, on the reverse strand, counting down.
TTCTCGGTCATGCTGCCGGGCCACCGCAACACCCTCGGCGGCGCCAGCTCCGGCGTGCTGCGCAAGTTCCTGCTCGCCGACGACTGCGGCCATGTCGCCCTGGAGTGGCAGCACGTGCTGACCGGCGAGTGCGTGGTCGTCGGCAAGGCCAGCGAGTGGCGCGGCCGTCAGGTGTCCAACGACCCGCGCAAGTTCGCGGAAGCCTGGTACTCCTTCCGGCCCGGGCCCGGGCTCAGCCTGGACAACCTGCCGGTGGCCGAGTCCACCGCCGTACGGCCGCCCGTCGAGGGCGCCTCCGGCGCGCAGGGCCGTCGCCGCACCATGAAGGGCTTCCGCGACGCCCTCACCGAGGCCGGCAAGAACTACCCGCACCTGGAGGTCCACTGGGAGGAGATCCATGAGCGCTGGACCGAACACCTCGGTGAGCTGGGTCTCGACCCCGAACTCTTCCGCTACCAGCGGGAGATGAACGCCGACGAGGGCGAGGCCGCCGGTCTCTTCGCGGTCAAGAAGGACTCCGACTTCACCGACCTGCTGCTGCGCGCCGTCACCGACACCCGGGACACCGACGGCCTCGCGGATCTGGTCAGCGGCTTCGGCAACAAGCTGGGCCGCCGCGCCGAACTCATCGCGGAGCGCGACTTCACTGCGGGCTCCGTCGACCTGCTGGGCCGCATCGTGGACTCCGCCGACGCCCGTGCCCGCGCCCGCGAGGTCCACACCGGCGCCGAGCGCCGCACCCGCACCCTGGCCCGGAAACTCTCCGCACGCGCCGTACTCGAGCGGGTCCGCGCCGCCGACCTCGCCCAGCGGGTCACGGCCGCCGCCTACACCGTCACCCACTCCGAGGGCGCCCGCGAGCGCAGCTCCCTGGTCGCGGCCGAACTGGCCTACCGGCACGCCTCGTTGGCGCTCGCCGCCGCGGAGAAGTCCGCCGCCGCGCAGAAGCGCGAACTGGCTGACGCCCGCACCCTGTACTCCGCCTGGCAGGCCGCCGAGGCCGTCCTGCGCCACCGCGCCGCCGCCGACCGTGTCGCCCGCGTGTCCGCCGCGATCCAGGAGGCCGAACGCGACGCGGCCCCCGCGCTTGCCGCCCGCGCCAAGGCCGCCGTCGACCTCGTACGCGCCCTGCACGCCGCAGCCGACCGCGCCGAATCCCTCGCCAACGAGGAGGAGGAGCGCTCCGCCGCCCTCCAGGAGGTCGGTGACGGCGCCTACCGCGACTCCACCACCGCCGCCACCGAGGCACAGCGCGCCCGCAGCGAGGCCGGACATCTGCGCCAGCGCCTCGAAGAGGTCGAGCAGGAGACGGCCGAGGCCGTCCGCGCGGGCTGGCTGGACGACAGCGCCCCGGACGCCGACCCGGCCCGCGCCGCGCTCGCCGCGAGCGACGCCGAGAAGACCACCGTGGCCGCCTGGGACGAGGCCCGCGAGGCCGCCCGCGCCGCCGTCGAGCGCGCCCGCGAGGCCGCCGCCGTCGAGTCCCGCGCCGAACTGACCGCCGCCCGCGCCGCCGACGCCGCGACCGCCGCCGACCGCGCCCACCAGGCCGAACGCCGCCTGGCCGAGGCCCTGGCCGCCGAGGACCGCCTCGCGGAACTGCTCGGCCTGCCCACCGCCCGCGCCGCCGTACCCGCGCAGCGCGCCGCCGACGAGGACCCCCACGACGACAGCGAGAGCCCGCTCGACGTCGACGGACTCGACCGGTACGCCGACGAGCTGAAGTCCCTCCTCGACGACGCCGTCTCCGCCGCCGAGCGCAGCCTGTTCGAGCTGCGCACCGCAGCCGCCGACGACACCCGCATCCTCGCCGCCCTCGGCGACGGCGGCCTGCTGCCGCCCGGACCCGACGTCCTGGCCACCGTGGAGTTCCTGGGCGAGCACGGCATCCCGGCGCTGCCCGGCTGGCGCTACCTCGCCCAGTCCGTCGACCCCGCCGACCACGCGCGCGTGCTCGCCACCCGTCCCGAACTGGTCGACGGCGTCATCATCACCGACCCCGACACCCACGCCCGCGCCCGCGAGGCCCTGGGCGAGGCCGCGCTGCTGCCGCGCTCCGCCGTCGCCGTCGGCACCGCCGCCGCGCTGCTCGCGCCCGCCCCGGCCGCCGACGCGACGCCCGGCGACGTGTTCCTGGTCCCGCCGAACCCGGCCATGCACGACGAGTTCGCCGCCGACGAGGAGCGCCAGGCCCTGCGTGCCCGCGCCGCCGCCCGCGACGAGGAGATCCGCACCCTCGCCGCCCGCCTCGGCAAGGACCGCGAGCTGGCCGCCCGCCTCTCCTCCTGGCGCACCGGCTGCCCCGCCGGACGCCTCACCGAACTCGCCGGGACCGCCGCCGAGGCCCGCGCCTTCGCCGAGGAGACCGAGGCCGAACTCGCCGAGGCCCGCGCGGTGCGCGCCGAGGCCGACGAGAGCGCCGCCGAGGCCGTCCAGCTGCGCGACGAGCGGCAGGAGGCCGCCCAGCGCGCCCGCCGCGCCGCCGACGCCCTCGCCGGACTCGCCCACCGGCTGCGCGAGCGCGCCGGATGGCAGCTCAAGCTGCGCGAACTGGCCGACGAGGCCGCCGAGTCCGAGGCCCGCACCCAGTCCTGCCTGGAGCGCGCCCGCGCCGCCGACGAGGACCGCCGCGCCGCCCAGCGCGCCGCCGACGACGCCCGCCGCACCGCCCGCGCCCTGCGCGCCGAGCGCGCCGAGATCGCCGGTGCCCCCGACGACGTGCCCGAGGACACGGACGGCGCCCCCGAGGCGTCGCTGCCCGCGCTGCGCGAGGCGTACCGGGCCGCCTCCCAGGTCTACGAGAAGGTCGGTGTCGGCGCCGACCTGCGCGCCGAACAGGCCCGCGCCGAGAGCGACGAGAGCGCCGCCCGCACCGACCTCGACCGGCTCAGCAACAAGGTCCGCACCCGCGCCGAACTGCTCCTGACCTCCCCGGACGGCTCCGACGGCCCCTCCCGGCAGGCCGCCGCCGCCCGTGCCGAGGAACTGGTCCAGCTCCTGGAGACCCGCATGTCGACCGCGAGCGAACAGCTCGGCCGACTGCGCGGCGAGGCCGAACGGCACGCCCCCGAGGACGGCGACGCCCACACCGAGCTGCCCGAGGACCTGGTCCCGCGCGACGCCGAGCACGCCCAGGCCCTGCTGCGCACCGCCACGGCCGAACTCGCCTCCCGCGTCGAGGCGTTGACCGAGGCCCGCGACGCCCACGCCGAACTCCTCCAGGCCCACCGCGCCGCCGAGGACGGGGCCGCCGGGTTCGACGAGATCGCCGCCATGCTCCGCGACCTGCTGCGCGAGCAGACCACCCCCGAGGACGAGCCGGAGAACCCCGAGCCCTACCCCGGCACTCTGGACGAGGCCCGCCAGGCCGCCGCCGAGACCCGCCGCTCCCTGCGCGGCTGCGCCGCCGACCTCTCCGCCGCCGACGCCGCCGTCCGCGAGGCGAGCGACATCCTGGTCCGGCACGCCAACTCCACCCGCTACGAGCAGGTCCGCACCCCGGCCCGGCAGCAGATCCGCGAACTGCCCGCCGCCGCGCTGCCCGAGCACGCCCAGAAGTGGGCCGACGCCTTCGCACCCCGGCTGCGCGTCCTCACCGACGAACTCGCCCAGCTGGAACGCAACCGCGACTCCATCGTGGACCGGCTGCGCGGCCTGGTGGAGACCTCGCTGGCCACCCTCCGCTCCGCCCAGCGGCTCTCCCGGCTGCCCGAGGGCCTGGGCGAGTGGTCGGGCCAGGAGTTCCTGCGCATCCGCTTCGAGGAACCCGACCAGGCGACGCTGACCGAACGCCTCGGCGAGGTCATCGACGACGCCACCCGCGCCGCCGTCAAGAAGAACTCCGACCTGCGCCGCGACGGCATGTCCCTCCTCCTGCGCGGCGTCGGCGCCGCCCTCCAGTCGAAGGGCATCGCGGTCGAGATCCTCAAGCCGGACGCCGTCCTGCGCGCCGAGCGCGTCCCCGTCGGGCAGATGGGCGACGTCTTCTCCGGCGGCCAGCTCCTCACCGCAGCCATCGCCCTCTACTGCACGATGGCCGCGCTCCGCTCCAACGACCGGGGCCGCGACAAGCACCGGCACGCGGGCACGCTGTTCCTGGACAATCCGATCGGGCGCGCCAACGCGACGTATCTGCTGGAGCTTCAGCGGGCCGTCTCCGACGCGCTGGGTGTGCAGCTGCTCTACACCACGGGCCTCTTCGACACCACGGCGCTGGCGGAGTTCCCGTTGGTCATCCGGCTGCGGAACGACGCCGACCTGCGGGCCGGGCTGAAGTACATCAGCGTGGAGGAGCACCTTCGGCCGGGGCTGCCGCAGCCGCCGCAGGCGGGGGAGGCGCACAGCGAGATCACGGCGACGCGGATGTTCAAGCGGCCGGCCGGGGCGGCTTCCTGAGGGGGCCGCCCGGCCGACCACGACGGTCCGCGGACGGAGTTCAGTCGCCGGCCGGGGCGTCCAGCGCCGTTTCCGGTGCGGACTCCTCCAGCCGGTGCCCGGCGAGCACCCCGGTGCGGTGGCGCTGGACGCACCAGTAGTAGGCGAAGCCGCCCCCGGCGATCACGGCCACGAACAGCACCGCGCCCCAGCGCAGATACCAGTGGTACGGCGCGGTCGCGTTGTAGACCGCGGCGCGCGGCCAGAGCAGGTTGAGCGTCATGCCCGCGCCCCACAGCACCGCGACGATGTTGACGAACAGCCCCCAGCGGCCGAGCGAGAACTTGCCGTCCGCCGCCGGACGCCACTTCCCGCGCAGCCGCGCGATCAGCATCGGCGCGGTGACGCCCAGATAGGCGAGGTAGATCATGACGATGCCGATGCTGGTGACCACCGTGAAGATCTGCGGCTGACGGATGTTGACCACCAGGATCGCCAGCGCGAGGACCCCGATGAGCACGGCGGGCAGCACCGGGGTGCGGAAGCGCGGGCTCACCCGGGCCAGCAGTGCGGAGCCGGGCAGGTTGTTGTCGCGGGCCATCGCGAAGGCCAGCCGGATCGCCGCCGTGTGCACCGCGAGCGCGCACACCGTGACCGCGATCAGCACGCACCACAGCATCGCCTTGCCCGCCGTCGGCCCGAGCACGTCGAGCACCACGTACTGAAGCCCGTCCGTGGACAGCTTGTCGCCCTTCAGGCTCGACACGCTCATCAGCGCGAGGAGCAGCACCAGCCCGCCGAGCACGAAGGAGGCGACCACCGCGCGGACGATGGCGCGCGGGGCGTTGCGCGAGGGGTTCAGCGACTCCTCGCCGAGCGAGGCCGCCGTGTCGAAGCCGTACATGACGTACGCCGACGCCAGCGAGGCCACCAGGAAGGCGCCGAGGTATCCGGCGCTGTGGCCGGAGCCGGTGCCGTTCGTGTGCAGCACGACCCCCGGGCCGCGCGTGATGTGTACGGCGAACGCGATGATCAGCACCACGCTCGCGATCAGCTCGATGAACACGCCCGCCGCGTTGATCGTGGCCATCAGCCGCACCCCGAAGGCGTTGACCAGCGTGGTGAACAGGATCAGCACGGCAGCCAGGACCACCGCGTTGGTCGCCACGTCGTAGGTGCCCGTGCCGTCGCCCACGAACTGGAAGGCGGACGAGATCTGAGGGAGCGTCAGCTGATAGGCGAGGGCGACCGCCGCGATGGACACGATGGAGGCGATCAGCATCATCCACCCGGCGAGCCAGCCCAGGTGCCGATTGCCTATCTTCTTCGACCAGTTGTAGACCGAGCCCGCCACCGGATGCCGGGCGGCCAGCTCCGCGAAGCACAGGGCGACCGCGAACTGGCCCAGGAACACCATCGGCCACGACCACCAGTACGCCGGACCGCCGCTGCCGTAGCCGAAGTAGAACAGCTGGAAGGTGCCGGTCAGGATGGAGATGTAGCTGATCCCGGCGGCGAAGGTGTGGAAGTTGCCCAGCGTGCGCTTGAGTTCGGGCCGGTAGCCGAACTCGGCCAGCTCGGTGTCGTCGTGGTGGTGCGAACCGGGCGACGGCTCGGTGGTGGTCATCGAGTGGACTCCTGAGGGGCCTGGGAGTGGAGGGGCGGGTGGCGGCTACCCGTGAATTCGGTTTTCAGTCACGGGAGTTGTTGTCCAGCGCGGCCAGCAGCCACGCATGGAAGCCGCCGATGTGGTGCTCGCTGGGCACCAGCACCCCGCCCGCCCGGTAGGCGCGGGAGGACATCGCCGGTTGAGTGCGCTCGCACGCCGCGAAGTCCTGCTCGTTGACCCGGTGGAACAGCTCCACCGACTTCGAGATGTCCGCCCCCGACGCCACCACCTCCGGCGCGTACAGCCAGTCGCACTCCACCACCGTGCGGTCCTCGGCCAGCGGGAACATGCGGTGCAGGATGACGTGGTCGGGCACGAGGTTCACGAACACCGTCGGCTTGACCGTGATCGCGTAGTAGCGGCGGTCCTGGTCCGCGCTCACCTCGGGGAGTTTGCCGAAGCCCGCGCTGCCGTCCACCGTGAAACCCTCGATGCCGGTGCCGAACTCCGCGCCGTGGCCCACGTAGTACTGCGCCGCGTACCCCTCCGCGAACTCCGGCAGCACCTCGGTGAGTTCGGGGTGGATCGTGGCGCAGTGGTAGCACTCCATGAAGTTCTCGACGATCAGCTTCCAGTTGGCCTTCACGTCGTAGGTGACGCGCTTGCCGAGGGCCAGCCGCTCGGTGCCGTAGTGCTCGACGGCGGCCCGGTCACCGAGCCGTTCGACGGCCGCGTGGACCACGGTGTCCTCGAAGGAGGGCGGGTCGTCGGCCAGACACACCCAGGCGTAGCCGAGCCATTCGCGCAGGGCCACCTTGACCAGGCCGTACCGGTCGCGGTCCACGTCCGGCATCTTCACCAGGTTCGGCGCGGCGATCAGGCGCCCTTCCAGGTCGTACGTCCAGGCGTGGTACGGGCATTGGAGGTTCCGGCGCACCTGCCCCGACTCCTCCACGCACAGCCGGGCGCCCCGGTGGCGGCACACATTGAGGAAGGCCCGCAGCTCGCCGGTGCGGCTCCGGGTGACGACGACGCTCTCGCGGCCCACCTGGACGGTGCGGAACGCGCCGGGCCGGTCCAGGTCGGCGGCCCGCACCACGCACATCCACAGAGACTCGAACAGGGCCGCCTGCTCGCGCCGGAAGATCTCCGGATCGGTGTAATGGCCGCCGGGGAGGGTGGCGACGAGGCTCGGCGGGAGCGGGCCCGCCGGGGAGATCGGGGTCGTCGTCACGGGCGGTCTCCTGGGTCCGGGGTGGCAGCGAAGCGAGCGGGGTCGAACAGGCCGATCGGGTGCGCGGTCTCGCCGGTCAGCGCCAGGTCGGCCAGGATCTCGCCGACGACCGGCACGAACTTGAAGCCGTGCCCGGAGAACCCGCAGGCCACGGTGACCGACCCGGGGTGTGCGGGATGGCGGGCGATCACGAAGTGTTCGTCGGGCGTGTTGGAGTACATGCAGGTCGCGGCCTTGAGGAAGGTGCCCGGCAGATCGGGGATGCAGCGGGACATGTGGTCCGCCATGGCCTGCACCTCGTGCTCGTGCACGGTCCGGTCGATGGTCTCCGGGGTGGTGACCTGGCCCTTCCTGAAGAAGGCGACCTTGGCGCCGAGTCGGGGCCCGTCGATGGCCGGGAAGCCGTACACCTGGACGCCCCGCGCGTCCTCCCAGATGTAGACGGGATGCCGCTCCGGCACGAACGGCTCCGTGCCGCCCTTCGGCTGGAACCAGTACATGACCTGCCGCTCCACGGTGACCGGCACGCCGATATCGGCCAGCAGTTGGGGCGCCCACGCGCCGGGGCAGATGACGAGCTGCCCGGCCGTGTACGACTCGCGCGCGGTGTGGACGCGTACGCCGTCCCCGTACGGCTCCCAGCTCAGCACCGGCTCCTCGAAGCGCAGGTCGGCGCCCTGCCCGGCGGCCAGTTCGAGGTGGGCGGAGACCATGGTCTCGGGGCGGACCAGGCCCGCCTTCGCCTCGTACAGCGCCACCTCGTCGTCGTGCGGGTTCAGGGTCGGGAAGCGGCGGCGGATCTCCTTGGCGTCCAGCAGCTCGTGGGGCAGGTCCCACTCGGTGGCCGAGCGCAGGGAACCGGCGACGGTGCGCGAGTCGGGCGGTCCGACCATCACACCGCCGCACAGGGTCGCGATCTCCCTCCCGGTGGCCCGCTCCACGTCCTCGTACAGCTCGTAGGCGCGCTGCAGCAGTGGCACGTACGCCGGGTCCTCGAAGTACGACTGCCGGGTGATGCGCGAACCGCCGTGGCTGGAGCCCCGGTTGTGCGCGGGGCCGAACTTCTCCAGGCCGAGCACGCGGGCGCCGCGCGCGGACAGGTGACGGGCGGCGGCGCTGCCCATGCCGCCGAGGCCGATGACGATCACGTCGTGAGCGGGGGACACGGTGCGGACCTCCTGAGGGGGACGGGTCGGCGAGGCGGTGGCGGGGTCGGCCGGTGGTGGGGCGGGCCCGTGGCGGGGGCGGCCCGTGGCGCGGTCGGCCGGTGTGGCGGGGCCGGTCAGCGGCGGATGCGGGTCATCCCGGGGTCGAACAGCGGCTCCTCGGTCACCGTCGCCGGAAGCTTCTCGCCGAAGTACTCGATGTGCACGCCGGTGCCCGGGGCGAGCCCGGTCGGCAGCCAGGCGTAGGCGACACACCGGCCCAGCGTGTAGCCGTAGCCCGCGCTGGTCACGTACCCGGCCGGGACGCCGTCCAGGTGCACCGGCTCCTTGCCGAGGACCACGGCGGCCGGGTCGTCGAGCAGCAGCGGGGTCAGCGCGCGGGTGGGTTCCGGCCGGGTGCGCAGGGCCTCCTGCCCGGTGAAGTGCTCCTTGTCCATGCGGACCGCGAAGCCGAGGCCCGCCTCGTAGGGGGTGTCTTCGGCGGTCATGTCGGTGCCCCAGGCGCGGTAGCCCTTCTCCAGCCGCAGCGAGTCGAAGGCGGAGCGGCCCGCGGCGATCACCCCGAGGCCGCGGCCCGCCTCCCACAGCGTGTCCCAGAGCCTGAGCCCCAGGTCGGCGGTCGTGTACAGCTCCCAGCCGAGTTCCCCCACATAGCTCAGCCGCAGCGCCGTGACCGGCACGTGTCCGAGGTGGGTCCGCTTGGCACGGAAGTAGCCGAAGCCCTCGTGGGAGAAGTCGTCACCGGTCAGCGGCTGGACCAGGTCACGGGCGAGCGGGCCCCAGACGCCGACGCAGCAGGTGCCGGAGGTGATGTCCCGGATGTGGAGGGTGCCGGGCGCCTGGCGGAGCAGGTGGTCGAGGTCGGCGGGGGAGTTGGCGCCGACCTGGAAGTGCTCGGGGCCCAGGCGGGCGACGGTCAGGTCGGAGCGGATGCCGCCGGACTCGTCCAGGAGCAGGGTGTAGGTGACCGCGCCGGGCTTCTTGCGGAGGTTGTTGCTGGTCATGCGGTCCAGGAAGGCGAGCGCGCCGGGGCCGGTGACCTCCAGGCGGCGCAGCGGGGTCATGTCGTAGAGGGCGACGCGCTCCCGGGTGGCGCGGGCCTCGGCGGCGGCGACGGGGGACCAGTGGCGGGCGGACCAGGCGTCGCGCGCCGGAACGTCCCCGAGGTCCGCCACGAGCGGGGCGTTCGCCTCGTACCAGTGCGGGCGCTCCCAGCCGCCGCCCTCCAGGAAGTACGCGCCCAGCTCCTGCTGGCGTGGGTAGAAGGGGCTCACGCGCAGCGGCCGTGGCCGCTCCATCGGCTGGAGCGGGTGGATGACGTCGTACACCTCGATGAACTGCTGTGAACCGCGTTCACGGACGTACGCCTGTGAACGCTGCGCTTCCTCGAATCGCGTGACATCGCAGTCGTGCACGTCGATCGACGGGCGCCCGTTCACCATCCACTCGGCCACCGCCCGCGCCACCCCGGCCGAGTGCGTCACCCACACCGCCTCGGCCAGCCAGAACCCGCGCAGTTCACGGGACTCCCCGAGCACCGGCATCCCGTCCGGGGTGAAGGAGAACACCCCGTTGAACCCGCTCTCGATCTCCGCCTTGCGCAGCGCGGGCAGCAGCCGCCGGCACTCCGCCCAGCTCGGCGCCCAGTCCTCCTCGGTGAACGGGTACGAGGACGGCATCTCCCGGCCCGCCGCCCGCGCCTCGTCGTACGGCGGCACCGCGAACGGGTCCACGGGCAGCGGCCGGTGCGCGTACGAGCCGATGCCGATCCGGTCGCCGTGCTCACGGAAGTACAGGTCGGCGTCCTGGAAGCGCAGGATCGGCCGCGTCGCCTCGGCGGTCGCCCCGCTCAGCTCGGGCAGCGGCCGGGTCCGGGCGTACTGGTGCGCCAGCGGCTGCAGCGGCACGTCGACCCCGGCCATCCGGCCGACGACCGGACCCCAGAACCCGGCCGCCGAGACGACGTGATCGGCCGCGAAGAAGCCCCGGTCGGTGTGTACACCGGTCACCCGGCCGTCCGCGCGCTCGACACCCGTCACCGTGTGCCGGTCCAGGAAGCGGGCGCCCCGCGCGACCGCCCGGTCCAGCTGCGCACGGCACGCGAGCACCGCGCGGGCCAGCCCGTCGCCGGGGGTGTGGAAGCCGCCGAGCACCACCGACTCGTCGAGCAGCGGCCACAGTTCCTTGCAGCGGGCCGCGCTCACCACCTCGCCCGGCACGCCCCAGGAGGCGGCGAACCCGGCCCGGCGATGCAGGTCGGCCAGCCGCTCCGGAGTGGTGGCCAGCTCCAGACCGCCGACCGGCTCGAAGCAGGGCACCCCGCCCACGTCGAGCGAGGAGAACTTCTCGACGGTGTACGCGGCGAACCGCGTCAGCGTCCGCGAAGGACCGGTGCGGAAGACGAGCCCCGGCGCGTGGGAGGTCGACCCGCCCGGCGCGGGCAGCGGACCCTGGTCCAGCACGGTGACGTCCGTCCAGCCGCGCGCGGTCAGCTCGTCCGCGAGGGAACAGCCGACGATCCCGGCCCCGACGACGACCACGCGGGGCGTCACCTCGTGTGGCACGACAGGCTCCTCTCCTGTTGCGCAGTGCACGATGGGTTGCGCGATGGGGAACATAGTGAGAACGCCGTCACGGGGCCGTCAAGGGGCGCGCGTTAACCCTTGGCAAAAGGAATCCGACGGCCGAAATCTGCCGGACACACGACCGCGCGGGGCCGGAAGACCGTGCCCCGCGCGGGTGCCGACGAGATGAACCGACGCTACGTCAGAAGCCGTACCCCATCCGGCGGGACAACTCGGCGCCCGCCGCCACCGTCCGCTTCGCCACCTCCGGCAGCCGGTCCGCGTTCAGCCGGTACACCGGCCCCGACACGGTGATCGCCGCGATCACCGTGCCGTCGTGCGAGTGGACCGGCGCGGCCACCGCGGCCAGGCCCAGCTCCAGCTCCTCGACCGTCATGGCGTAGCCCTGCTCCACGACCGCCTCCAGCTCCGCCCGCAGCATCGCGGCGCCGGTGACCGTGCGTTCGGTGAACCGGTGCAGCGGGCGGGCGAGTTGACCCTCGCGCAAGGTGGGCGGCATATGGGCGAGCAGCACCTTGCCGCTGGAGGTGGCGTGCAGCGGGCTGCGTCTGCCGAGCCAGTTCTGCGCGGTCACCGAGGCGGTGCCCCGGGCCTGCATGATGTTGACGGCCGCGTCGTCGTCCAGGACCGCGATGTTGACCGTCTCGCCCAGCTCGTCCGCCACCTCACGGCAGACCGGGACGCCCTCCTGCGAGATGTCGAGGCGCACGGCCGCCGCCCCGGCCAGGCGCAGCACCCCGGCGCCGAGGTAGTACTTGCCCCGGTCCTTCGCCTGGGTCACCAGGCCCCGGTTCTCCAGGACACCGAGCAGCCGGAACGCCGTGGACTTGTGCACGTCCAGCTCGTCGGCGATCTCAGTGACGCCCGCCTCCCCGTGCCGGGCCAGGATCTCCAGCACGCTCACCGCGCGGTCCACCGACTGCACCGCCCCGGCGCTGCCCCGGCCCCCGCCGCCCTCCCGAGCGCTCGCCTCCGCCGTGGTCGCCCCGTCGCGGCCGGACCGCTTCTGCGTGCGGCTCATGGCTCAACTCTCCCCATCGCCCGGCCCGGTTCGGGCCGCATCTGCGGGAAGCCCTTGACGCGACGGTCCTCCCGCGCGGATTCTGTTGCGCACAGCGCAGCAACGTGCGCCATACGAAACATCATGTTACCGAAGAGTCCGTTTCCCGGAAGGGTTCCGGCTGCCCGTTCTCCGCGGCTCGGTCCGCTCGGCCCGGCTCCTTCGGCCCGGTTTCTCCAGCTCGGTTTCTCCGGCTCGGCTCCATCTCTCACGCTCCGTCTCCCCAGCTTCGTCTCTCAAGCTCCGTCTCTCCGCTTCCGTGTTCCCGTTGAGGGGGGCCCGTGATTCCCGTCTGCCGCCTCGATGACCTTCCCGAGGGCGAGTCCGTCCGTATCGCGACCACCCCACCGGTCGCCGTGTTCCGCACCGACGACGGCGAGCTGTACGCCATCGACGACACCTGCACCCATCAGGACGCCTCCCTCTCCGAGGGCTGGCTGGAGGGCTGCCTGGTCGAATGCCCGCTGCACGCCGCCTCCTTCGATCTGCGCACGGGCGAGCCGACCTGCCTCCCCGCACGGCGGCCCGTGCGCACCCACCGCGTCACCGTGGAGGACGGCGTGGTCCATGTCCACCTCACCGCGTGGGAGGGCACCGCCGCATGAGGACCGTGACCGTCGTCGGCGCCTGTCTCGCCGGGCTGTACGCCGCCCGGGAACTGCGCGCCCAGGGCTTCGACGGACGGCTGGTGGTCGTCGGCGACGAACCCCACCGCCCCTACGACCGCCCGCCCCTGTCCAAGGACTTCCTCACCGGCCGCGCCGACGAGTCCCGCCTCGCCCTCACCGATGCCGAGGACCGGGCCGCGCTCGACGCCGAGTGGCTGCTCGGCGTCCGGGCGACCGGACTCGACCCCCGCACCCGCACGGTCCGGCTCCACACCGGCCGCACCCTCACCACCGACGGCGTCGTCATCGCCACCGGGGCCCGCGCCCGCCGCCTGCCCGGTCCCGTACCCACCGGCGTTCACACCCTGCGCACCCTGGACGACGCCCGCGCCCTGCGCACCGCGCTCACCGGCGGCCCGCGCCGGGTCGTCGTCATCGGCGGGGGCTTCATCGGCGCCGAGACGGCCTCCTCCTGCGCCGTACTCGGCCATGAGGTCACCGTCGTGGAGGCGGCTCCGCTCCCGCTGCTGCCCCAGCTCGGGCCCGAGCTGGCCGCCGTCTGCGCGGCACTGCATCGCGGGGCCGGGGTCCGGTTGCTCACCGGCACGGGCGTGGCCGCACTGCGCGGCACCCGTGCGGTCACCGCCGTGGACCTCGCCGACGGCCGCACCCTCCCCGCCGACCTCGTCGTCACCGGCATCGGCGCGACCCCCAACACCGACTGGCTCGCGGGCTCGGGACTGCCGCTGCGCGACGGCGTGCTCTGCGACACGGGCGGTGCGACCCGGCTGCCCCAGGTGGTCGCGGCCGGTGACGTGGCCCGCGTCGACGGGGTCCGCTCCGAGCACTGGACCGCCGCGACACTCCAGCCCCGGACGGCCGTCGCCAGTCTGCTCGCCGGGCACACCCGGGAGACCGGCCGCCCGGTGCCGTACTTCTGGTCCGAGCAGTACGGCTCCCGGCTGCAGTTCGCGGGCAGCCGCCGCGACGGCGACACCGTCCGCGTCACGGAGGGCACCCTCGCCGACGGCGCCCCCGGACCGGACGGCTTCCTGGCCCGCTACGAACGCGACGGCCGCACCGTCGCCGTCCTCGCCGTGGACCGGCCGAAAGAGTTCACCCGCGCCCGCCGGGAACTCGGCCGGGAGGAGAAGCGGGAGGCGAAGGAGGCCGCACCGGCCGGCCTCTGAGCGCTCCCGGCCACTCCGAGCCCGAGCGTTCCTACGAGCCCGAGCGTTCCTACGAGCCCGAGCGTTCCTACGAGTGGGACAGCCCCGCGGCGCCCCGCCCGGGTATCCGCTCCTGGTCGCGCCGCGCGGCCCGCTCACGCCGCCGCGCCGCCCGCCGCTCCCGGCGCAGCGACCGCGCCGTGCTGCTGGGCTCGGACACCACGCCGTACCGCTGGTTCCACACCTGGCGGGTCACCCACACGTCGACCACCGACCAGGTCGCCACCACCGTGCTCACCACGCTGCTGATCACCATGGGGAAGGCCAGCCAGGACCCCGCCATCGTGCACAGGAACGCCACCATCGCCTGGATCAGCGTCACCGAGATCAGCAGCACCGCCCGCACCGCCGACGTACGCACCGGGTCGGGCAGCCGACGCCGCCGGGCGGGCTCCTCCACCCACAGCGGCCGGTACGCGGGCCGCACGCCCTCGCCGTACCGGCCGGGGCGTTCCCGCGCCGCGTACTCCCGGGTGCGTTCGTCCGCGTACTCGTGCGTCCCGCCCGCCTGACCGGGCACCTTTCGGTCCCGCGCGGGCGCCGAGCGCACCGCCACGCTCTTCTCGGGCGCCTCGCGCCGCTCCGCCGTGCCCATCACCGTGTCACTCCCCACCGCCGACACACCGCTCGCCCCGGAACCCGAAAGCTCCGACTCCCCAGTGGCTGCCCGGCTTGCGCTGATTTACGCCGCCGGGACGCGGGACGCGGCTCCTGTGGCCGATTCCGTCCCCGGATCCCCGTCGACTCCCCGTGCGTTCCCCATGGACAAGGACGCACGGGAGGGCGCGAAGATTCCCGGTCCGGGAAAAATTTCGGCCAACCGCCCTCCGTCCGATTCCGGCCCCGGCGCCCAGGGTCGTGCCCCGGTGCGGCGGCAATCTCCCGCAATGCCCTGACAACTCGCCATCTTCCTTTGTTCACAAGGGAGTTCACGCTTCAGACGCGTCTTCGAGTTACGCGTGGGGCGGTAGTAGGCTCGCGCCGTTCCGAGTCGGGACATCCACACTCCCGCGCCCGGCGCGGGCCGAGCTGGGGGAGGCCATGCGCTTTCGCGGGAAGTCGATCCGCCGGAAGATCGTGGCGCTCCTTCTCGTGCCCCTGGTGTCCCTGACCGCCGTCTGGGGCTTCGCCACGGTGCTGACGGGGCGCGACGTCACGCGGATGCTGCGCGTCTCCCGCACCGTCGAGGCCGTCGGCCACCCCACCGAGGCCACCGTCCGCCTGCTGCAGAGCGAACGCCGCGAGAGCCTGATCTACCTCGCCGACCCGCGCGCCGCCGACGCCCTCACCTCGCTCCACCGCGCCCGCACCGACACCGACAAGGCCGTCGCCCGGCTGCGCGCGGGCGCCCGCGCCCGCGACACCCGCGCGGCCGTACGCGGCGAGGACGGCGAACGCCTCACCGCCGTCCTGGACGCCCTCGGCGGCCTGGAGTCCCTGCGGCGCGGTGTGGAGGAACGCACCGTCACCCGCGCCGAGGCCCTGGACCTCTACAACCGCCTCGTCGACCCCTGCTACGCCCTGATCGTCGCCGTCGACGGCATCGACGACGTGGAGATGGACAAGCAGGCCGCCGCCCTCGTCAACACCACCCGCGCCCGCGAACTCCTCTCCCGCGAGGACGCCCTGCTCGCCTCCTCGCTGGTCGTCGGCCGCCTCACCCGCACCGAGACCCGGCAGATCTCCGACCTCGTCGCCCAGCGCGACCTGCTCTACGACATCAGCCTCCCGCTGCTGCCCGCCGCCGAACGCGAGCGCTACGAGCACTTCTGGCGCAACGCCGCCACCGCCCCGCTGCGCGTGGCCGAACGCAACGTCGTCGCCACCGACTCGGGCACCCCGCGCGGCGTCACCGCCACCGGCTGGAAGGCCGCCGCGAGCGGGGTCCTCTACGAACTCGGCAAGCTGGACCAGCAGGCGAACGACCGCTTCCGCGACCGGGTGCGGCCCCTCGCCGTCGGCGTCATCGTCCAGGCCGCCGTGGTCGGTGTCCTCGGTCTCGTCGCCGTCCTCGTCTCCCTCGTGCTCTCCGTACGCGTCGGCCGCCGCCTCATCCGCGACCTGCGGCAGCTCAGCCGCGAGGCCCACGAGGCGTCCGGCACCCGGCTGCCCAACCTGATGCGCCGCCTCACCACCGGCGAACAGGTCGACGTGGAGAGCGAGGTGCCCCGGCGGGAGTACGACAAGAACGAGATCGGCGAGGTCGGCCAGGCCCTCAACACCCTCCAGCGCGCCGCCGTCGAGGCCGCCGTCAAGCAGGCCGAGCTGCGCGCCGGTGTCTCCGAGGTCTTCGTCAACCTCGCCCGCCGCAGCCAGGTGCTGCTCCACAAGCAGCTCACCCTGCTCGACACCATGGAGCGCCGCACCGAGGACACCGCCGAACTCGCGGACCTCTTCCGCCTGGACCACCTCACCACCCGTATGCGGCGGCACGCCGAGGGCCTGGTGATCCTCTCCGGCGCGGTGCCCTCCCGGCAGTGGCGCCGCCCCATCCGCCTGATGGACGTCGTACGCGCCGCCATCGCGGAGGTCGAGGACTACGAGCGCATCGAGGTACGGCGGCTGCCCAGCATCGCCGTCACCGGGCCCGCGGTCTCCGACCTCACCCACCTCGTGGCCGAACTCCTGGAGAACGCCACCGTGTTCTCCCCGCCGCACACCGCCGTCCAGGTCGTCGGTGAACGGGTCGGCAACGGCTTCACCCTGGAGATCCACGACCGGGGCCTCGGCATGACCGCCGACACGCTCCTGGACGCCAACCTCCGGCTCGCCGAGACCCCCGAGTTCGAACTCTCCGACACCGACCGGCTCGGCCTGTTCGTCGTCAGCCGCCTCGCCCGCCGCCAGAAGGTCCGCGTCTCCCTCCAGCCCTCGCCCTACGGCGGCACCACGGCCGTCGTCTTCATCCCCGACGCCCTCCTCAGCGACGACGACCCGGGTACCAACGGCCTCGGTATCCGCCTGGACCCGGCCCGCCTGACGAAGAGCCCGGCGCCCCCGCTCCCCGCACCTCCCGCCGAGCCGTCCGACCCCGACGACTTCCCCGGCGCGCTCCAGGACACCGAGACCGAACGCGGCGCCATCTTCCGGCCCCGGGGGTACGTCCCCACCCCGGACCCGGACCCCGAACCCGCGCTGCCCTCACGCACCCCGCCCCCGCTCCCGACCCGCCACCGCAAGCCCCGGGACACCGAGGAGGACGGCGCACCGGGTACGACGGACACGGCCGACGCGTCCGGTTCCTCGCGCCCGACCGGCCCGTCCCGCCGCACGGACGGGGCCGATCCGGCGGACTTCGCCGGTCGCTCGGGCCTGCCCAACGCGCGTGGCTCGGCCGACCCTTCAGGGCGCATGGACCGGGACGGCTCGGCCGACGCCTCACGTCGTACGGACCTGACGGACCCGGACGGCTCGGCTCGTCTCTCGGACCGCGCGGGCTCGCCCGGCCAGGTCGGCCCCGCCGACCCTGCCGACCCCTCCGTCTTCTCCGGCGGCACCGAGCCCTTCGGCTCCGACGCCTTCCGTGGCCCGGCGGGCCTGTCCGGCCCCGTCGCGCCGACCGGCTTCCCCGACCCGATGGGAGTGCTCGGCCCCGACGGCCCGACGTACCCCGCCGACTCCAGCCCCTTCACGGGCCGGACGGGCTTCACCGACCCCTGGGACCTCCCGACCCCCGCCGACCCGACGCGCCCCGGCGACCCGCCCCGCTCCACCGGACCGGCCCGCTCGACCGACCCCACCCGCCCCGCCGACCCGACCGGCTTCCCCGACCCCACGGACGTCCTCGGCCCCGCCCCCGCCACCGGCTCGGCCTGGTCCCGGGACACCTCCGGGCTCAGTGACCCCACCGGCGTCGACGGCCCCACCACCCCGCCGGGCCAGGCCGACACCCCCGAGTCACCCCGGCCCGTGACCCCCTGGACCTCCCCGTCGCAGGACCTCCCCCGACGCCCCCGCCCCACCACGGCCGCCCCCGAGGACACCGGGGCCCGCGAGAGCACCCCACGCACCGAGGACACCCCCGCCTGGGGTGCGGGATCGACCAGCCCCCTCCCCAGGCGGGTCCGCCAGGCCAGCCTGGCACCGCAGTTGAAGCAGGACCCCCGCCGGAAGACGATCACGCAACCGGCGGAGCCACCCCCGCGGGACGCCGACGAGGTCCGCACCCGCATGGCCGCGCTGCAGCGCGGCTGGCAGCGCGGCCGCGAGGAGAACGCGGCGGGCGACGAGGCCCGCCACGGCACAGCACCAGGAACGACCAAGGGAGACGGTCGATGACCGCACCGAAGACGATCGGCCACTCGGAGACCGTGAAGAAGGAGCTGAGCTGGCTCCTGGACGAACTCGTCGACCGCGTCGCCAGCATCCGCAAGGCCGTCGTGCTCTCCGGCGACGGCCTCGCCACCGGCGTGTCCAAGGACCTCACCCGGGAGGACAGCGAACACCTGGCCGCCGTGGCCTCCGGCTTCCACAGCCTCGCCAAGGGCGTCGGCCGCCACTTCGACGCGGGCAGCGTCCGCCAGACCGTGGTCGAACTGGACGAGGCATTCCTGTTCGTCACCGCCGCGGGCGACGGCAGCTGCCTCGCCGTCCTCGCCGACTCCGACTCCGACGTGGGCCAGGTCGCCTACGAGATGACGCTGCTCGTCAAGCGGGTCGGCGTCCACCTGAGCAGCACCCCGCGCGCGGGCGGGTAGTCGTAGAGCATGAGCCGCAAGGGCCAGGGAGGCCGTCACTGGTTCGACGACGAGGCCGGTCCCGTCGTCCGCCCGTACGCCATGACACGCGGTCGCACCACGAGCGGCACCCAGCAGTTCCTCGACCTGATCGCGCTCGTCGTGCCGGAACCCGACGCGCCCGACCCGGAGGCGGACCCGGAACTGGCCCCCGAGCACGTGGAGATCGTCGGGCTCTGCCGCGACACCCCGCAGTCGGTCGCCGAACTCGCCGCCGGGCTCGACCTGCCCGTCGGCGTGGTCCGCGTGTTCATCGGCGACCTCGTGCACGCGCGATTCGTCCATGTGACGCGTCCGGTACCCCCGGCGGAACTGCCGGACGAAGGTATCCTGCGCGACGTGATCGACGGCCTCCGGGCACTGTGACCGGCGCGGAAGCGGGGTGGTGACATGGCAGGCTGGCAGTTCTGGATCGACCGGGGCGGCACCTTCACCGACATCGTGGCGCGGCGCCCCGACGGCACCCTGATCACCCGCAAACTGCTCTCGGACAACCCGGCGCGGTACGCCGACGCGGCCGTCGCCGGGGTCCGTGAGCTGCTCGGCGACCGTCCGGGGCCCGTCGACTCCGTGCGCATGGGCACCACCGTGGCCACCAACGCCCTGCTGGAACGCAAGGGCGAACGCACCCTCCTGGTGATCACGCGCGGCTTCCGCGACGCCCTGCGCATCGCCTACCAGGACCGCCCCCGCATCTTCGCCCGCCGCATCGAGCTGCCCGAGCAGCTTCACGCGCGCGTCCTTGAGGTGGACGAGCGGATCGCCGCCGACGGCACCGCGCTGCGCGCGCCCGACCTGGACGCGCTCGAACGGGAGCTGCGCCGCGCCCACGACGACGGCATCCGCGCGGTCGCCGTCGTCTGCCTCCACAGCCATCTGCACCCCGCCCACGAGCGGGCCGTCGGTGAACTCGCCGAGCGGATCGGCTTCCCGCAGATCTCGCTGTCCAGCGAGGTCAGCCCGCTCATGAAGCTCGTCCCGCGCGGCGACACCGCCGTGGTCGACGCCTACCTCTCGCCCGTGCTGCACCGCTACGTCCGCCAGGTCGCGGACGAACTGCGCGACGTACGGCTGATGTTCATGCAGTCCAACGGCGGCCTCACCGAGGCGCACCGGTTCCGGGGCAAGGACGCGATCCTCTCCGGCCCGGCAGGCGGCATCGTCGGCATGGCGCGGATGTCGCGCCTCGCCGGGTTCGACCGCGTCATCGGCTTCGACATGGGCGGCACCTCCACCGACGTCTCGCACTACGCGGGGGAGTACGAACGCGTCCTCACCACCCGGATCGCGGGCGTCCGGCTGCGCGCCCCCATGCTCGACATCCACACCGTCGCGGCGGGCGGCGGCTCCGTGCTGCACTTCGACGGCTCCCGCTACCGCGTCGGCCCCGACTCGGCCGGCGCCGAACCCGGCCCCGCCTGCTACCGCGCGGGCGGCCCCCTCACCGTCACCGACGCGAACGTGATGCTGGGCCGCATCCAGCCCGCCCACTTCCCGGCCGTCTTCGGCCCCGACGGCGACCAGCGGCTGGACGCGGACCTCGTGCGTGACCGCTTCACCGCACTCGCCGCCGAGATCCGCGAGCGCACCGGCGACGACCGCACCCCGGAGGACGTGGCCGAGGGCTATCTGCGGATCGCCGTCGCGAACATCGCCAACGCCGTCAAGCGGATCTCCGTCCAGCAGGGCCACGACGTCACCCGCTACGCGCTGACCACCTTCGGCGGCGCGGGCGGCCAGCACGCCTGCCGGGTCGCCGACGCCCTCGGCATCCGCACCGTCCTCGTGCCGCCCATGGCGGGCCTGCTCTCCGCCCTCGGCATCGGACTCGCCGACACCACGGCCATGCGCGAACAGTCCGTCGAGACGCCCCTGACGGACGACGCGATGCCCGAAGTCTTGCGGACAGCGGACGAGTTGGAGGAAGCAGCCCGCGCCGAACTGCGCGCCGAGCACGTCCCGGACGACCGCGTGGAAACGGTCCGCCGCGCCCAGCTGCGCTACGACGGCACCGACACCGCCCTGACCGTCGAGCTGACCGACCCGGACACGATGCGGCACGCCTTCGAGGAACGTCATCGCGCCACGTACTCCTTCACCTTGGACCGCCCCGTCGTCGTCGAATCCCTCTCCGTCGAAGCCACCGGCCTCACCCCGCCCCCCGATCTCTCCGCCCTCGCTCCCTACGAAGGCCACCTGGCCGCACCCGGCACCGCCCGCCTCCACACCGGCGGCACCTGGCGCGACGTACCTCTGCACCGCCGCGAGGCCCTTCCTCCCGGCGAGACCGTCACCGGCCCCGCGGTCATCACCGAGGCCGGGTCCACCACCGTGGTCGACGACGGCTGGCGGGCCGCGGCGAACGACGACGGACATCTGGTCATGGAACGGACGGCCGTCACACAGAGTTCCCGACCGGACACGGAAGTCGATCCGGTGCTGCTGGAGGTCTTCAACAACCTCTTCATGTCGATCGCGGAACAGATGGGCGCCCGGCTCGAATCGACGGCCCAGTCCGTCAACATCAAGGAACGCCTGGACTTCTCCTGCGCCCTGTTCGACCCCGACGGCAACCTGGTGGCCAACGCTCCCCACATCCCCGTCCACCTGGGCTCCATGGGCACCGCCGTCAAGGAGGTCGTCCGCCGCCGTGGCCCCGCCATGCGCCCGGGCGACACCTACGCCGTCAACGACCCGTACCACGGCGGCACCCATCTGCCCGACGTCACCGTGATCACCCCGGTCTTCGGCACCGACGGCCAGGCCGCCACGCAGGGTGAGCCCACCGTCCTCTTCTACGTCGCCTCACGCGGCCACCACGCCGAGATCGGCGGCATCGCCCCCGGCTCCATGCCCGCCCACAGCCGCACCATCGACGAGGAAGGCGTCCTCTTCGACAGCTGGCCGCTCACCGAGAACGGCCGCCTGCGCGAGGAGGAGACCCGGCGTCTGCTCACCGAGGCGCCGTACCCCAGCCGCAACGTCCGCACCAACCTCGCCGACCTGCGCGCCCAGATCGCCGCCAACCAGAAGGGCGTCGACGAAGTCCGCCGCATGATCGAGGAGTTCGGGCTCGACGTCGTCCAGGCGTACATGCGGCACGTCCAGGACAACGCCGAGGAAGCGGTCCGCCGCGTCATCGACGCCCTGGACGACGGTGAGTACGCCTACGAGACCGACTCCGGCGCGGTCATCCGCGTGCGCGTGCGCGTGGACCGCGCCGGGCGCCGGGCCACCATCGACTTCACCGGCACCTCGCCCCAGCTCGGCACCAACTTCAACGCCCCCACCTCGGTCGTGCACGCCGCCGTCCTCTACGTCTTCCGCACCCTGGTCGCGGACGACATCCCGCTCAACGACGGCTGTCTGCGCCCCCTGGACATCGTCGTACCGCCCGGCTCGATGCTCGCGCCCGAGCCGCCCGCGGCCGTCGTCGCCGGGAACGTCGAGACCTCCCAGGCCCTCACCGGCGCCCTCTACGCCGCGCTCGGCGGCCAGGCCGAGGGCTCGGGCACCATGAACAACGTCACCTTCGGCAACGAACGCCACCAGTACTACGAGACGATCGCCTCGGGCTCCGGCGCCGGACCCGGCTACCCGGGCGCCGACGCCGTACAGACCCACATGACCAACTCGCGCCTCACCGACCCCGAGATCCTGGAATGGCGGCTGCCCGTCCGCCTGGAGGAGTTCTCCGTACGGCGGGGGAGCGGCGGCGCGGGCCGGGAGCGCGGCGGGGACGGCGTGGTGCGCCGGATCCGCTTCCTGGAGCCCATGACCGTCTCCACGCTCTCCCAGCACCGCCGCGTCCCGCCCTACGGCATGGCGGGCGGCGCCCCCGGCGCGCTCGGCGCCAACCGGGTGGAGCACGCCGACGGCACCGTGACCGACCTGGGCGGCAGCGGCTCGGCCGAGGTCGGACCCGGCGACGTCCTCGTCATCGAAACCCCCGGTGGCGGCGGCTACGGCCCGCCGCCCGCCGACCACCACCGAGCAGGAGAAGAGACCGATGGTCCTCCGACGACCTGAACGCGCCAAGCCCCCGGTCGAGCCCGTCACGCTCAAGATCCTGGTGGCGGGCGGCTTCGGCGTCGGCAAGACCACCCTGGTCGGCGCGGTCAGCGAGATACGCCCGCTGCGCACCGAGGAACTGCTCACCGAGGCGGGCCGTCCCGTGGACGACCTCAGCGGGATCGAGGGCAAGCACACCACCACGGTGGCCATGGACTTCGGCCGCATCACCCTGCGCGCCGACCTCGTGCTCTACCTGTTCGGCACGCCGGGCCAGGAGCGGTTCTGGTTCATGTGGGACGAGCTGTCCGAGGGCGCGCTCGGCGCCGTCGTCCTGGCCGACACCCGCCGCCTGGAGGACTGCTTCGCCGCCGTCGACTACTTCGAGCGGCGCGCGATCCCCTTCGTCATCGCCGTCAACTGCTTCGAGGGCGCCGACCGCTACCCGGCCGAGACGGTCCGCCAGGCTCTCGACCTCGATCCCGATGTGCCGTTGCTGCTGACCGACGCCCGCGACCGCGAGTCGGTCAAGGAGGTCCTCATCGGGGTCGTACGGCACGCCATGGAGCAGGCCGCCGAACACCGCCGCACCGTCACCGGCTGACGGCACGCGAAACCCGATCGGATACAGTCCGCGCGTGTCCGAAACCCAGCACTCATCTGTCAACTCCGCGCCCGGATCGCACTGTTCGAGCTGCGGAGCCCCCTACGGGGAGGGCATCACCGGCTGGCCGCGCACCTGCCCGGCCTGCGGCACCGTCGCCTACCGCAACCCGCTGCCCGTGGCCGTCGCGCTCCAGCCCGTCTACGACACCCAGGGCACCGCCCTGGTCGTCATCACCCGCACCGTCGGCCCCGAGCGCGGCGGCATCGCCCTGCCCGGCGGCTACGTCGACGACCGCGAGGACTGGCGGCACGCCCTCGTCCGCGAGCTGAGGGAGGAGACCGGCATCGAGGCGGAGGCCCGGGACGTGCGGCTCATGGACGCCATGAGCGCACCCGACGGCCACCTCCTCCTCTTCGGGCTCCTGCCGGAACGCCCCGTGGAAGGACTCCCCGTCTCCGCCGCGACCGACGAGACCGAGGGCTGGCACCTGCTGCGCACCCCCGACGAACTCGCCTTCCCGCTGCACACCCTGGCCGCGCGAGCCTGGTTCGAGGGCCGCTACATCTGACCCGCCCGGCTCACCCCAGCCCCCGCACCTGCCTCACCCCAGCCCCCGTATCCGCACCGGGCAGGACGGTTCCGCCGAGCCGTCCTCCCCCTCCAGGGTGACGACCACCTCCGCACCCTGACGGCGCACCGCGTACCGCTCGATCGCGGGCTCCGCCCACCCGTCACCCGCGTCCCGCACCACGAGTCCGCCGCCCGTGCGCCCCTCGGCGGGCGCCCACACCTCCAGCCCCGTCCCGCCGTCCGCGCCCCGCACCGGCAGCACCGCACCCGCGCGCGCGAGCACCGGTGTCCGCGACAGCGGCGCGTCCACCAACACCTGCGCCGGGCCCTCGTACACCTGCTCCGTCGCCGTGTCGTACCAGCGCCCGCGCGGCAGCCGCACCGCCCGCCGGTCCGCACCCGGCGCCAGCACCGGCGCCACCAGCAGCGCGTCCCCGAGCAGGAACGCGTCCGCGCAGTCCCGCAGCGCCCGGTCCTCCGGCGACCCCCACCACACCGGCCGCGCGTACGGCGCCCCGGTCCGCCGCGCCAGCTGCGCCAGCGTCACGAAGTACGGCGCCAGCCGCCGCCGCTCCGCCAGCGCCCCGCGCACGTGCTCCAGCACCACCGGACCGAACTCCCACGGCTCCCCGGCCCCCACACGCCCCCGCGCGCGCGTACGGAACAGCGGCAGATACGCCCCCAGTTGCAGCCACCGCAGATACAGCTCCGGCGACATGTCCCCGTCGCCCCCGTCCACGTCGACCCCCGCGTACGGCACCCCGCACAGCCCGAGCCCCAGCACCTGCGACAACGCCGCCCGCAGCCCCGGCCAGTCCGCGACCGGGCTGCCCACCGACACCCCGCCGTAGCGCTGCGCACCGGCCCACCCGGCCCCGGACACCACGAAGGGCCGCTCCCCGGGCGCCAGTTCACGCAGCCCCTCGTACGCGGCGCACGCCATGGAGAGGCCGTACACGTTGTGCGCCTCCCGGTGATCACCGCCGCGCCCCTCCAGCGCGTGCCGTGCCGAACGCGGCAACGTCGGCTCACCGAAGGCGCTCAGCACCGTCGGCGCGTCCAGGGTGTGCCACACACCCGCGAACCCCTGCTCGCGCCGCTCCCGGTGCAGCCCGCTCCACCACGCGCGGACGCGCGCGTGCGTGAAGTCCGGGAAGACCGACTCCCCGCACCACGCCTCACCCCGCACCGGCCGCCCCGAGCCGTCCCGCACGAACGCGTCCAGCACGCGCCCCGCCTCGAACACCGCCCCACCCGGCACCGCCCGCACCGCGGGTCCGGTCTCCGGCACGAGCCGTATCCCGTCCCGGCCCAGCTCCTCCGCCACCACCGCGAGCTTCGGGAACCGCTCCTCGTCCACGCCGAACACCTCGCGGCCCTCGTACCGCCCGGCCGCCAGATGCACCGCGTCCAGCGGCAGGTCCCGCTCCCGGTACCCCGCGACGAGCCGCCGCAGCTCCTCCTCACCGTCCAGCCGGCCCGGCACATGATGGTGGCCCAACGCCCACGCGGGCGGCAGCGCGGACGCACCGGTCAGCGCCGCCCATGTGCTCAGCACGCGCGCGGGCGTGCCCACCACGACCCAGCAGCGCAGCGGACCCCCGTCCATCCGTATCTCGCAGCGCCCCGCCCGGTCGTGCCCCGACCCGGCACCCTCCTCGCCCTCCCGCAGGATCACCGTGCCGTCCCACGTCGTGTCGTGGAACACCAGATGCGCCCCCGCGTCCGCCACCACCAGCTGCACCGGCATCGCCGTACGCGGCTCGCCCGCCTGCCCCGGCCCCGAGTTCCACAGCCGGTACGTGCCGTCCCCGAGCCGCGGCCCCGCCGCCCGGCCGCCGAGTCCGAAGAACCGCGCGTCCGCCGCCACCTCCGACCGCAGCGTCCACCGCGCCATGCCCCCGCCGACCGGCTCCCACCAGCGCGGCGGCAGCTCCCGCCGCAGCACCACCCCGCCGGGCGTGCACACCTCCACCGCCCCGTGCCGCGAGACCGTCACCGTCGCCCGCTCGGCCACCACCCGCCAGCCGCCGTCCTTGTCCGGCTCAAGGACCACCCGGGGATCTGCCTCGGGACAGCCCCCGGCCAGCGCGTACGACGGCTCGGGCCCGGCCCCGTCCCAGCCCCAGAAGACGGCCCCGCCCGCCGTCACCACGATCCGCAGCTCCGAGCGCTCGAACCGCAGCACCCCGCCGCCCGGCTCCGGCACCGCCTCCCGCACCTGCCCCGGCACCCGCGCCCGCTCCGCCCCGCGCGGCGGCAGCCCCACGGCGTCGGCACGCCGCCTGCGCCAAGCGGCCCGCCAGGTCCGCACCGCCCGGGCCGCTCGCCCCGAACCGACCTCACTCATCGAACGCACCAGGTCACGACCGTCCATGCTGCTCACCCTGTCACTGCGCGCCCCACCCACGCGGGCCGTTCAACTGCCGTTCACCCAGGCCCGGACCACATATAACCGGCCCTGACTGTGTGGGGCGTGCCCTGGTGCAGAAGTCGATCACATGGCATCGTCCCTGTCAGCCGTCCCGCACACACCTCGGCGCGGACGCAGGAGACGCAACGACGCGTACAGCCCGGGAGCCGCCCCATGTCCACCGCGAACCCCCAGCCGCTCTGGCAGCCCGATCCCGAACGGATCGACCGGGCCCGCATCACCCGGTTCCAGGCATGGGCCGCCGACCACCACGGCGCCCCCGCCGACGGCGGCTACTTCGCGCTGCACCAGTGGTCCGTCGCCGAACCGGAGGCATTCTGGCGGGCCGTGACCGAATGGTTCGACGTCCGCTTCGACACGCCTTACGCGCGCGTGCTCGGCGACCGCTCCATGCCCGGCGCCCAGTGGTTCCCCGGCGCCACCCTCAACTACGCCGAACACGCCCTGCGCGCCGCCGCCGACCGCCCCGACGACGCGGCCCTGCTCTGCGTCGACGAGACCCAGGAGCCCCGCCCGGTCACCTGGTCCGCGCTGCGCCGCCAGGTCGGCTCCCTCGCCGCCCGCCTCCGCGACCTCGGCGTACGCCCCGGCGACCGCGTCAGCGGCTACCTCCCCAACATCCCCGAGGCCGTCGTCGCCCTGCTCGCCACCGCGGCCGTCGGCGCGGTGTGGACCTCCTGCGCCCCCGACTTCGGCGCCCGCAGCGTCCTGGACCGCTTCCAGCAGGTCGAACCCGTCGTCCTGTTCACCGTCGACGGCTACCGCTACGGCGGCAAGGAGCACGACCGCCGCGACACCGTCGCCGAACTGCGCCGTGAACTGCCCACCCTGCGCGCGGTCGTCCACATCCCGCTGCTCGGCACCGAGGCTCCCGAGGGCGCTCTCGACTGGTCGGCGCTGACCTCCGACGACACCGAGCCCGTCTTCGAACAGGTCCCCTTCGACCACCCTCTGTGGGTGCTCTACTCCTCCGGCACCACCGGCCTGCCCAAGGCCATCGTCCAGTCCCAGGGCGGCATCCTCGTCGAGCACCTCAAGCAGCTCGGCCTGCACTGCGACCTCGGCCCCGAGGACCGTTTCTTCTGGTACACCTCCACCGGCTGGATGATGTGGAACTTCCTCGTCTCCGGCCTGCTCACGGGGACGACGATCGTCCTGTACGACGGCAGCCCCGGCTTCCCTGACACCGGCGCCCAGTGGCGCGTCGCCGAACGCACCCGCACCACGCTCTACGGCACCTCCGCCGCCTACGTCATGGCCTGCCGCAAGGCCGGTGTGCACCCGGCCCGCGACTACGACCTCGCCTCGGTCCAGTGCGTCGCCACCACCGGCTCGCCCCTGCCCCCCGACGGCTTCCGCTGGCTGCACGACGAGGTCCGCGACGACCTGTGGATCGCCTCGGTCAGCGGCGGCACCGACGTCTGCTCCTGCTTCGCCGGAGCCGTCCCCACCCTGCCCGTCCACACCGGCGAACTCCAGGCGCCCGGCCTCGGCACCGACCTCCAGTCCTGGGACGCGAGCGGCAAGCCCCTGGTGGACGAGGTCGGCGAACTCGTCGTCACCAACCCCATGCCCTCCATGCCGATCCGCTTCTGGAACGACCCCGACGGCAGCCGCTACCGCGAGAGCTACTTCGAGACCTATCCCGGCGTCTGGCGCCACGGCGACTGGATCACCCTCACCTCACGCGGCTCCGTGATCATCCACGGCCGCTCGGACTCCACCCTCAACCGCCAGGGCGTCCGCATGGGCTCCGCCGACATCTACGAGGTCGTCGAGCGTCTGCCCGAGATCAAGGAATCCCTGGTCATCGGCGTCGAACAGCCCGACGGCGGCTACTGGATGCCCCTCTTCGTGCACCTCACTCCCGGCACCGTCCTGGACGACGCCCTGCGCGACCGGGTCAAGAAGGCCATCCGCGAACAGCTCTCGCCCCGGCACGTCCCCGACGAGATCATCGAGGTCCCCGGCGTCCCGCACACCCTCACCGGCAAGCGCATCGAGGTCCCCGTCAAACGCCTCCTCCAGGGCACCCCGCTCGACAAGGCGGTCAACCCCGGCTCCATCGACGACCTCACCCTCCTCCACTTCTACGAGGAACTGGCCCGCAAACGCGGCTGACCCCGGTCAACCCCCGTAGGTGGCCTCGGACTCGTCCAGTACGGCCGCGAAGTCCGAGGCCAGCCGGTCCGCCTCCGACGGTTCCAGGTCCGCCGTGGTGATCCGCACCCCCGGCGCCGACGCCAGCCGGAAGCGCGCCCCGGCCGCCACCCACCAGCCGCGCGAGCGCAGTCCGTTCACCACCGCCGACTCGTCGCGCACCGGCACCCACAGATTCAGCCCGCTCGCCCCGTGCACCGGGACACCCCGTCCGGCCAGCGCCTTCGCGAGAGCCGTCCGGCGCCCGGCGTAGGCGGTACGCGCGCGGCTCACCAGCTCCTGCGTGCCCTCGTCCGTCAGCAGGCCGTACACGGTCTCCTGGAGCAGATGACTGACCCAGCCCGAGGTCAGCAGCAGCCGCCCGTCGTGCCGGGCCAGCGTCAGCGGATCACACGCGACCGCCGCCCACCGCAGGTCGGTGCCCAGGAACTTGCTCACCGTCCGCACATGCGCCCACCGGGCGAGCCCCGCCCCGGCCAGCGTGCGCAGCGGCACGCCGGACACCTCGGAGGCGTGGTCGTTCTCCACCACCAGCACGTCGGGCGCCTCCCGCAGCACTTCGGCCAGCGCGTCCCGGCGCGCCCGGGAGAAGGTCCCGCCGAACGGATTCTGCGCCCGCGGACTGAGGACCACCGCACGCACCCCGGCCCGCAGCGCGCCCCGCAGCTCCTCGGGCCGCATCCCCTCGTCGTCCACCGCGACCGGCACCGACCGCAGCCCCAACGCCCCGACCAGGTCCAGCAGATGGTGATAGCCGGGGTCCTCCATCGCCACGGCGTCCCCCGGCCGCAGCTCGACGGAGAGCACCCGGCCGACGAAGTCCAGCGCCCCGTGCGCGAACGTCACCTGCTCCACCGGCACCCCGTCGGCCCCGAGCCACGTGCGCACGGCGTCCTCCAGCCGCGCCAGCCGCGGCGTGGACCGGTGCGAGCGCACGCCGGGGGAGAGGCGCGAGGGCGGCACCAGCGCGGGGAGCAGTGCCGGATCGGGGTGCCCGCCCGCCAGGTCCCGCAGCCCCTCGGGCACCTTGGGCGGCCGACGGGACGCCACCGAGGGAGCCTCCGCCACGACCGTGCCGCCCCGGCCGAGCGTGACGACGATCCCGCGCCGCCGCAGCTCCTTGTACGCGGTGGCGACCGTGCCCGCGCTCACCCCCAGCTCCTCCGCGAGCCGCCGCACCGGAGGCAGCGCCGCCCCCGGCGCCAACGTGCCCTCGGACACGCGCTGTTCGACGGAACGCGTAATCCCCTTGGCGGTCGTACCGCTGATCTCATATTGTGTTGCCACGTTGCTGATTATGTATCAGTACAGAAATCGAGGCAAGGGGGAACCGTGGCCGCGAAGCCCGGGACAGCCGACCACCGAGCACGCATACCGGGAGGCCGCGACGGACGCCGGATGCTCGCCGTCACCCTTCTCGACCGCATCGGCAGCGGCCTGTGGGCCTCCGTCTCCGTCCTGTACTTCACCTACGTCTCCCACCTCTCCGCCGCCCAGGTCGGCACCCTCGCCGCGGTCGCGGGCGCCGCCGGCATCGCGGGCGCACCCCTCGGCGGACGCATCGCCGACCGGCTCCCGCTCACCCACGTCCTGGTCGGCCTCCAACTCCTGCGCGCACTCGCCTCGTTCGCACTCCTCACCACCGACCACTACGGCCTGCTCGTCGCCTACTCCGCCCTCGGCGCCCTCGGCGACCGCGCCGCCAGCATCCTCACCAAGCTCTACGCCACCCGCGTCGCCGGACCCGACCGCGTCCGCTACCAGGCCATCAACCGCACCGCCTCCAACGCCGGATGGGCCCTCGGCGGCCTCGCCGCGGCCACCGCCCTCACCCTCGGCACCACCACCGCCTACCGCTGGCTCCTCACCGGCGACGCGCTCTCCTTCGTCCTCGTCGCCCTCCTCACCCTCACCTGCGCCGAACCCCCGTCCGCCAGCCGCGTCGCCGCCACCGCCAAGGACACCCCACGCACCCGCCCCCGCACCCCCTGGCGCGACCGCACCTACCTCGCCTACGTCGGCACCGAGACCGTCCTCTTCCTGGACGACATCTACTTCAAGATCGGCCTGCCGCTCTGGATCGCCCACACCCCCGGCGTCCCGCACGGCCTCGCACCCCTGCTGCTCGTGCTCAACAGCGTGCTGGTCGTCGCCTTCCAGGTCCCGCTCTCCCGCTTCGGCACCACCACCGAGGCATCCCGCCGCCTCCTCCTGCCGCTCTCCGCCGTCTTCGCCGCGGGCGGCCTCACCATGACCCTCTCCGCCACCGGCGACCCCGTCCGCGCGACCTGCCTGCTCATCGCCTCGGCCACCCTCTTCACCCTCGCCGAGATGCTGCACGCCACCGTCTCCTGGGAACTCTCCGTCGCCCTCGCCCCCGACGACGCCCAGGGCGCCTACCTCGGCGTCCACGGCCTCGCCCAGGCCGCACAGCGCTCCCTCGGCCCCCTCGCCGTCACCGCCGCCCTCACCCTCGGCCCCCTCGGCTGGACCGCCCTCGGCACCACCATCGCCCTGACCTGCGGAATCCAACACCGCCTGATCCGCGACCGGCTCCGCCCGCCCCCGTTGTCAGTGCCCCCGGCTACGGTGAGTGAGCATTGATCGACCGAACATCACGGGGGCACCACATGACACACACCGACCAGCGAACCCAGCGCCGCGCCCTGCACCGCGAGATCTCCGGCACCGTCGGGCTGCTCACCGACGACCACGACTTCCAGACCATGCGGCGCTACGACAGCTTCCCCTTCGACGACCACCCGGCCTACCTGAAGAACCTGGAAGCCGTCCTCAAGTCCCGCACCGCACAAGGCAGCCACACCACCCTCGCCCTCTTCGACCCCGAGGAGTACGCCGAGTTCTGCACCGCCAACGGCCTCGATCCCGGAACCCCGGCCAACCGGGGCCGCTTCACCGCCGAACTCGCCACCCTCGGCCCCACCCTCGCCTACGAGGGCCAGCCCCTCACCACCCTCCTGCCCACCCTCGTCGACGCGGCGGTCCGCCAGGCCACCTGGGAGTACGCCACCACCCTGCTCACCCGCCTAGGACCCTGCCCCACCTGCGGAGAGGACATCGGCCGCGCCGCCTTCATCCGCGCCGCCGCACTCCTCGCCCGCGTCCTCGACGCCGCACCACCCGGCGACCAGCACCTCGTGTGCAGCGTCTCCGGCCCACCCGAAACCCTGGTCGCGGTGCTCCACGCCGAGCAGCAGGACACCGGCCCCGCCGAACCCGACCAGGCCGAGGCCATCGAATTCACCAGCGTCCTCGCCCTCGGCCTCGCCACCCGCAGCCCCGGCGGCCTCGTCATGCGCACCACCGCCCCCGGCCGCCCCGACCGCGTCCACGGCTGGCGCATCCGCGCGGGCGCGCTCGAACCTCTCACCGCGGCCGAGGTCTTCGACGCCTACTGCACCGACGCCGAATCCGGCGACCTCGTCGCCCCCGAATCCGGCGTCGACTACTGCGCGGCCCCCGACCTCGGAGAGGAGGGCCCCGACCACCGGCACTGAGGAACATGTCCGGGAAACGCCGAGGGGCGCCCCACCCGAAGGCGGGACGCCCCTGCGCCGGAGAACCGGTCCGTACTACTCGCCGGACAGCACGGCCTGCGCCGCAGCGCGCGCCTCCTCGGCACTGTCCGTCGCCCGCGCGGCGACCGCGGCACGCTCGCACTGCTCCAGCGTGTACTGCGCCAGCGTCGCCCGCACATAAGGAATGGACGCCGCACCCATCGACAGGGAGGTGACACCCAGACCCGTCAGCACACACGCCAGCAGCGGATCGGACGCGGCCTCACCGCACACACCGCAGCTCTTGCCCTCGGCCTTCGCCGCCTCCGCGGACAGCGCGACCAGGTCGAGCAGCGCGGGCTGCCACGGGTCCTGGAGCCGCGACACCGCACCCACCTGCCGGTCGGCGGCGAACGTGTACTGCGCGAGGTCGTTCGTGCCCAGCGACAGGAACTCGACCTCCGAGAGGATCGAGCGCGCCCGCAGCGCGGCCGACGGGATCTCCACCATCGCGCCGTACTTCGCGGTCAGCCCCGCCTCACGGCAGGCGTCCGCGAACGCCTTGGCGTCCGCCCGGTCCGCCACCATCGGCGCCATGACCTCAAGGCGCACCGGCAGCCCCTCGGCGGCCTTCGCCAGCGCGGTCAGCTGCGTGCGCAGGATCTCCGGGTGGTCGAGCAGCGTGCGCAGGCCCCGCACACCGAGCGCCGGGTTGGGCTCGTCGGAGGGGGTGAGGAAGTCCAACGGCTTGTCCGCACCCGCGTCCAGCACCCGCACGACGACGCGGCCCTCGGGGAACGCCTCGAGGACCTGGCGGTACGCCTCGACCTGCTTCTTCTCGGACGGCGCGTTCTTGCTGTCGTCCAGGAACAGGAACTCGGTGCGGAACAGACCCACACCCTCGGCCCCGGCCTCCACGGCCGCCGGTACGTCCGCCGGACCGCCGACGTTCGCGAGCAGCGGCACCATGTGCCCGTCGGCCGTGGCACCCGGGCCACTGACGGAGGACAGCGCGGCCACGCGCGCGGCGGCAGCGGCCTCCAGACGCGTCTTCGTCTCCTCGCCCGGGTTCACGAACACGTCACCCGTGCTGCCGTCCACCGCGACCAGTACGCCCTCGGCCAGGTCGACGGCACCCGGCAGCGCCACCACGGCGGGCACCCCGAGCGCCCGGGCCAGGATCGCGCTGTGGCTGGTCGGCCCGCCCTCCTCGGTCACGAAGCCGAGCACCAGCGCCGGGTCGAGCAGCGCGGTGTCCGCCGGAGCCAGATCCCGGGCCACCAGGACATAGGGCTCGTCGCTGTCCGGCACACCCGGCATCGGCACGCCGAGCAGCCGGGCCACGATCCGGTTGCGCACGTCGTCGAGATCGGCCACCCGGCCGGCCAGGTACTCCCCGGCGGCGGTCAGCAGCTCGCGGTACGCGGCGAACGCGTCGTACACCGCGCGCTCCGCCGTGCTGCCGCCGGTGATCCGCCGGTCCACGTCCGCCATCAGCTCGGGGTCCTGTGCCATGAGGGACTGAGCCTCGAGCACGGCCTGGGCCTCGCCCCCCGCCAGATTGCCGCGTGCCACCAGGTCGGCCGCCACCGCGTCCACGGCCTGGCGCGCGCGAGCCTGCTCGCGCTCCGCCTCCTCGGCCGCGATCTGCTTGGCAGGCGGCTCCAGCACCGCCGTACCCATGTGCCTGACCTCGCCGATCGCCACACCGTGGCTGACGCCGACGCCCCGCAGCGTTGTCTCCATCTCACCGTCTCCGCTAGTGCGGCGGCCCCCGCCGCCGAGTTGGTTTACGTGTACGCCGTCAGACGGCAGGTCTGGTCAGGACCAGGAGAAGAGGTTGTCGCCCCGCTGCACCTGGCCGCTCTCGACCACCGCGGAAAGGGACTCCGCCGTCGCCTCGA
Source organism: Streptomyces sp. LaPpAH-108 (assembly GCF_000373625.1). Classification (GTDB taxonomy): domain Bacteria; phylum Actinomycetota; class Actinomycetes; order Streptomycetales; family Streptomycetaceae; genus Streptomyces. Next base: position 1,000 of record NZ_KB891998.1, on the reverse strand, counting down.
GGGCCACGACCGGGCAGATCGGGGACTTGCCCGCGGCCTCCACGTCGGCGGGGTTCCAGCGCACGATGCTCTGGCCGCCCTTCACCCTGTCCCCCTTGTTCACAAGAAGCTCGAAGCCCTCGCCGTTCAGCTGGACAGTGTCGATACCGAGGTGGACGAGCACACCGTGCCCCTCGTCATCCACCACGACGAACGCGTGCGGATGCAGGGAGACGATGACGCCGTCCACGGGGGAGACGGCCTCGACGGGCTCGCGCACGGGGTCGATGGCGGTGCCCGGGCCGACCATGGCCCCGGCGAAGACCGGATCGGGCACGTCGGCCAGTCCGATGGCGCGTCCGGCGAGCGGGGACGTCACGGTGGTCATGGGTGGCCTCCCAAGGAGTGGGGGTGCATACGCGCCGTCTGCGCTGTCCCGGACAGCGCACTGAGCAGCAGCGTATGCCAGTTGTAGTCGCAGTTCTGCGGAGAAGCTACCAGGTAGTGGTCTAGACCACCAACAGCAGGGGTTTGCGCTGCCGCCGAGACTTGTGTACAGTCGTCGTCCTGCCCGAGAGGAGGCGGCGCGACAGCGTGCCTCCGGTGGCAGCACCCAAACTCGTCAGATCCTATCCCTGGATCGTCTTTCGCATGCCTGCGAAAACGGATGGTTCAGAGGGCCGGAAAAACCCTGGTAGAGTTTGGACCGCCGGAAAGGGAAACGCGGAAGCGAGAACCTGGAAAGCACCGAGGAAATCGGATCGGAAAACGGTCTGATAGAGTCGGAAACACCGAAGAGAAGCCCGGAGGAAAGCCCGAGAGGGTGAGTACAAAGGAAGCGACCGTTCCTTGAGAACTCAACAGCGTGCCAAAAATCAACGCCAGATTTAGTTGATACCCCGTCTCCGGTCATCACGATCGGGACGAGGTTCCTTTGAAAAAACACAGCGAGGACGCTGTGAACGGTCGAGCCTATTCCGCTCGACTGTTCCGCTCATCGTGGTGTTCAACCGGCTGAATT
>NZ_KB891997.1 GCF_000373625.1 Streptomyces sp. LaPpAH-108 | reverse complement strand
ACCGGGTCGGTCACGCTGTGGGCGGTGCCGGCCACGTGGTAGGCGTTGAACGTCGGGTCGATCACCTGCAGCAGGCCCTTCGAGGGGATGCCGTTGCGCGCGTTGACGTCCCAGTTGTTCTGCGCGTTGGGGTTGCCGCCGGACTCGCGCATGATGTTGCGCTTCAGACCGTCGTAGCTGCCCGGGATGCCCTTCGCCTTCATGATCGCCAGCGACTGCTTGATCCAGCCGTCCAGATTCCCGCCAGCGGCAGCCTGGGAGGCGGTCTTGGCGGTGTGAGCGGTGTGCGGCACCGCGGCGACATGGTGGGCGGTCTGCGGCATCTCGGCCGCCGACGCCGAGGACGGCATCATCGTCACCGCGCCGGCCGCGGCACCCGCCGTGACCAGACCGGACAGCACAACACGACGCAGACGAGCAGAACGGCGGGCAGCAGAAAACACAGACACGAGGGGACTCTCCAAAAGACGTCGTTAAGGCAACCAGCCAGGACCGGCCGACAAACCTGTGGGCGCCGGGGCGAGGCCCCGCAGCCACCGGAAAAATCAAGAACAGGCACCCCCGGGGATCAACACCCGGACCGCCTGCCACTCCGGCAACGACCAACATGATTAAAGCCAGACAAACCCCCACGCAAGCATGTGACCTACTACCCCCACACGGAGAAATGTCTGAAATGTGCCATTTTGCGGCTTTGGGTGCTGGTCAGCACACACCCCGCCTACGACCCCCGATAGAACGTGACCCACCCCCTATGACCACCATCACCAGAAACGGCACAAACAGGACCGCCAGAACCACCCGGCCGCCCCGTCAGCCGCAACAGCACCGAACAGACCTTCCGCTATCGCGGGGCGACGGCTTTGACCCAGTCCTCGACGGTCACGACCTGCGCCCACTGCGGAAACAGCCTCTCGACGAGGAACCGGTGCACCTCGGGGTCGGTGTCCAGGCAGGCGTCCGCCAGGACCGTGAGACCGAAGTCCAGGTCGACAGCGCGCCACAGAGTGGCGCCACAGAGTGGACAGGACCACCGCGCTGGTCGCGATACCGGTCAGGACGAGACTGCCGCGGGCCCCTGAGCACCAGGTCCAGGTCGCTGCCCGAGAAGGCACTCCCCCGTCGCTTGGTCACCACCACGTCGCCCTGCCGGGGCGCAACGTCGCCGTGGATCCCGGTACCGGGCTCACCCTCGGCGAACAGACCGGCCCGCACGATGCCGGCCATCACCTTGTTGCGGGAGCCGACTTCCGGATCACCCGGCCGTAATCCGATCACCACATAGATCACAGGGATACCGGCAGCCCGGACCCCGTCGATCGCCCGGCCCAAGCGCGGCAGACATCCGGAACCGCCGTCCGCGACCGCCACGATGTCCCGCTGGACATCCATCACCAGAAGCGCGCTGTCCGCCACGCCCGCCGCCCCTTCTCCGCAGGGAAAAACACGGGCAAGCCTGGTGGATCAACCACACCATGACCAGGATCCGGGAAAACCTCACCCACCCACGGCCCCCACTCCCCCGACAGCGCGGACACAACCCAGCCACGCCCGCACCGGACCACCCCCACCTGACTCCTCGTACACCTCCCACCGCCCGCCGGTGGGTGAAAGCGAGCAGCCGGGTCGACAACGGCCTGCAGCGCAAGCGGACCCCGATCCGCCGCCCCCCTCAGAGCCGAGGCCGCCGTGACGGGGCCGGGACGCAGTACGGATCGCCCCGCAGCAGCCCGGCGAAGAAGCCCGCCGCGAAGACGTCGACCGCGCCCACCGGCTCGGCCACAGTGACCCGCAGGGCCGGGACCGTGACCGTCTCCGACGCGGTGAACGCCGTCGCCGCGCGGGAGCCGTCCTTGACGACGAGGATCCGCGGGCCCGGGAGCAGGTCACGCGCTGTGGTGGGGGTGAGGTCCGGGCCCCACAGATCCTGGGCCTCGTCCAGGCCCACCAGGACGATGTCGGCGCGGTTCGCGAGGTAACGGAGTGCGTCCGGGGCGATGCCCTTCGGCCAGAGAGCGGGGCGGTGGTTGACGTCGAAGCTGATCACATAAGGGCGGCGGGCGGTGGCGGAGACCGCGAGGGCGCGGACAAGCAGCACACCGCCCGCACCCCCCTCGCCCGCGCCCAGGACACGGGCTCGGGCGCGGGCGAGCCACCGCTCACGTCTGGCACTGCGCCGTCCCCGCAGCAGACCACCCACTCCAGACACCCCCGGCCGCACGCGCATGCACCCGGATCTCGACCCTCACCGGCCCGCACACCCGGGTGGAACTGCCCACCTCCGTGGGACCGGCAGTCGCGCCCGCCGGAACAGAGGTGCGGCCGGTGCCCAGCTTCACCCAGTGACCGCCCGAGACGACACGGAAAAAGGCCTCGTAAGAGACGTCCACCGCCCTCGTGCCCGTGTTACGCAGCTTGATGTGAGCCGTGATCTCCCGGGTGTAGACCCTGCCCTCCTTGCCACGCTGGGCACTGATACAGCCGTTGACAGCCACCCGACCGGTCGACACCCCGCCACCACACGCGACAGCCGCCGCGTGAGCGTTTACGGGAACAGTCAGCACGGTGAGTGCCGCCGCACCCAGAGCCGCACCCATGAACCTCATCCGCACGATCTACCCCTTCCGATCACCATCACGTCAGGAAAACCATGACGCGGCGAGGCATGAACAGCAGCGATCCGGCGCGATCTTCACCCCAACGGAAGCGGGGCGGTACCCCGCCGCACGTTCCAGCGAGTCCGGCGTGTTCTTCACCCCCAGCGGGAACGGCCGGTACCCCGCTGACGTCCACACCACCCTGGCTTGCGCGGCCTTCGGCAGGCCGTCCGCCTGCTGCCCGAGAACGCCGTGGCGGAGAACAGGCAGACAGCCGGAGACGTCCGCGGGGACATCGAGCCCCAGGAACGGGAGACGGCACTCGACCTACTCATCGAGACCGCGGATGCCCGTCCGGCGCCCGTCGGCTTCCGGAAGACGCCCGCCGAGGCCGCTCGGCAGATGATGTTTGGACCGGAGCCGGCGTCGGTGCGAGTGACGGGGCCGGGAAGCCGAACACGGCACGGCCCGGACAACCCTGACCCTGCCCGGAGCCGACGAAGGTGGCCGCCGGGGTGTCATCACAGGGGACGGTCGGCTCAGGCGCTGCGGGGGATATCGGTAATCGCAGCACAGACACACGGCGAGATCCGAACATCACGCGGCTTGGGACATCGCACGGCTTCGGGCGGAGTTCGCGCCACAGCCCGGCCCTGGAGAGACAGCCGACGCCCGCCCGGCTCCCCGCAGCCCGAGCCGTGGCGGCATCTGAAACACGGGGACGTGATCATTCATCACGCATGAGACTCAACCCGCCCTCGGCATCACCGACATCATCCGCCACAAGACGTGCGTACGGCCGCCAGACACAACCAGCGCGTCCCAGGGCGGGCAACCCCGCGTCAGCCGCGCCCCGGGACCGTGGCGATCTCACCCTCCGGGTATCACGTCGGCACACCCCGGCCGGCCGGAAACCCCTCCCCGCCGACCGGAGCGACAGAAAGACCGACAACACCACGCCAGGCCTGCAGGCAGATCAGAGCGGCAAGCTCCATCAAACCCGGCCAGCCCCCCGGTTGCAGCGCCCGGAGCCGCTGCTCCGCATCCTCGCGGCCCTGCGGTGAGACACCATCGAGCCCCATACCCACTCCCCCCGAACTCGCCGCCCTCCACTCCGACAACGCGGCCCGCGACAGCCTCCCCGCAGCTCCGCCGGCCGAGACGGACACCCCTCTCGGAGCTGTGCCCCTCACACCCCCGGACTCCGGACCGCTGGACCACACAGCTGCCGTAAATACCCTCCCGCACCACAGACCACAGACCACAGAGCACTGACCACAGAGCACAGAGCACTGACCGCTGACGACCAGCACCTGGCCGCATGAACGGCGGTAGCCGATCCGCGACGAGGAACCAGCCCAAGACATGCCCCCCATCGACGGGAACCCGGACAAACCGGCGCAAGCCGCCCGGGCCACCCGGGCCCGGCGCGACGAGACGCCACAGGAGGACATCCGAGAGCTGGAGGACATCCGAGAGGCGGCACCCTTCATGCACCCGACCGGCCGGTCCGAGGCACCCGACGGCGACCCCGCACGCTTGACGGAATCCGAATGGCACGAAATACGCCGGGAAGCAGCCGAACTGGACTACCTCTGGCAGGAGACCTGCCAGAACCTGATCGAAGCGGCCTACGCCGAACCGGCACTACGCGCCCTCTACCCCTTCACCAGCCACCGGGCACTGCGCTTCTCCACCACCACCCGCCCCCACCTGGCCATCACCGGACCATGCCTGAGCGCCAACAGCGACAACACATACGGGGTAGGCAGGGGCTTCACCAGCCAGGACCTCGGGCAATTCACCACAGCACGGGAAGCCGTAGAAGCGGCAGTACACCACCTGCCCCCCAGCCCCGGCCCCATCACACTCGGCATCTGACCCCGCACAACACCAACCCGCCCCGACCCCGGGCCCCGTCACGCTCAGCGGGTGAACCCACACCACCCGGCAGACGATTCAGCCCGGCCCAGCCCCCGGCGCCCGGACGGCACAACCATCCGCATGTGCCGTGAGTCACACCAGGCAGGAGCAACAAACTCCAACCACCACAAGGGGGAAAAATGCGATTCCACCGTTCCGCACTGGCCGCCCTCGCCACCATGGCCCTGGCCGCAGGAGCCACCACCGCCCTCGCCTCACCCGCCTCCGCCGCACCCAACACCACACCCCAGAAGGTCTGCGGCAACGCCTACAAAACCGTCAACTCCGCACCCATCGGCTCCCTCGGCACCGTCTACCTCACCTACAACCCCACCAACGGCAAGAACTGCGTCACCACCATCCGCAACACGCCCGGCACCGCGACCGATGTGGCCGCCTGGATCTACGTCCCCGACACCGACGCCTACGACCAGGACTACGGCACCTACACCTCCTACGCCGGACCCACCTACATCTACGGCAAGGGCCACTGCGTCGACTGGGGCGGCCAGATCCACAACGTCTACACCCAGATCACCGGCTCCAACTGCGCCTCCCTCAAAGAACAACGCACCACCACCATCCACTGAACACAACACAACACACCCCGGCAGAACGCCACACCAACTCCACCGGGGCCCATACACTGCCGCCCTCCCTTCAGCCCGCCACCTCATACTCCGGCAACCGCAGCGCCGTGCTCGCCGCCCGGCCCTCCGCACCCGTCAGCGCTGCCGTGTCGCGCAGTGCCTCGTTACGGGTGGCGAGCATGTCCGGGGTGCTCGGGGCGACGAAGGAGCCGCCTGTCGTGGCCAGGGCCTGGTTCTGCTCGACGAAGTCGCGCGTCAGGCGCTCGTACGCCGCGAACGCCTCCGCGTGGTCGGTGTGGCGGGCCAGTTCGCCCGCCAGGACGTAGGCGCCGACCAGGGAGACGCTGGAGCCCTGGCCGGACAGGAACGATGTCGCGTGGGCCGCGTCGCCCGCGAGAGCCACCCGCCCGCGGGACCACGTCGGCATGTGGATCTGGCTCACGATGTCGAAGAACAGGTCCTCGGCCTCCCCCATCGCCTCCACCAGCCGGGGAAGGTGCCAGACGCGCTCCGGGAACGTCTTGGCCACCAGTTCCCGCTGCGCGCCGGGGTCGCGGAACGCCTCGTACGGCGGCACGGCCTGCGTGAAGGTCAGGAAGCCGTGCAGGCGGTCCGAGGGCTCATGGGCGTACAGCACCGCCGCGCGGCCCGGCGTGTTCCAGATGACGCCCTCGTGCGCCAGGCCGAAGTCGTTGGGCAGAGTGAAACCGGCGAAGGTGTAACCGAGGTAGCGGTGGAACTCCTCCTCGGGGCCGAAGACCAGGCCGCGGGTGTGGGAGTGCAGGCCGTCGGCGCCGATGACCAGGTCGAACGTGCGGCGGGTGCCGCTGTCGAAGACCACGTCCACCCGGTCGCCCCGGTCGTCCAGGGTCGCGATGGAGTCGCTGAACAGGAACTCGACCCGGTCGCGTATCGGGGTGTACAGCGCGTCGGCCAGGTCGCCCCGGCGTACCTCCAGGTCCAGGCCCTCCGCGCCGCCGGTCAGGGACTCGGGGCGCAGGGAGGCGATCGGGGCGCCCTCGGCGTCGACGAAGGACAGCTTGCGGGTGTCGACGTGGGCCTCGCGCAGGCGCGAGAGCAGGCCCATGCGGGAGACAACGTCGCGGGCGGTGCCGCGGATGTCGATGGCGTAGCCGCCGCCCCGTACCGCGGCGGCCTTCTCGACGACGGTGACGTCGAAGCCGTAGCGGTCGAGCCAGTAGGCCAGGGCGGGGCCGGCGATGCTGGCGCCGGAGACGAGGACGGTGCGGTTCGCGGAGTGGTTCACTGCGGGGGTCCTTCCGGAACAGGCCAAAGATACGTACTTTAGGTATCCTTTTGCGGGGTGCAGATGCCCCTGGGACGCCTTCGGACCCGAGCATATAGATACCTAAGTTAGGTATGCAAGTGGAGTTGATGTGAACGCCGACCCCTCGGACACGCCCTCGGCGGACGTGCTCGCCGTCATCCCCCGGCTCGCCCAGCTGAGCAACGCCCTCAACCGCGGACGCCTCGCCGAACGCGCGACGGCCGCCGCCGGGCTCTCGCTCGACCGGCCCGCCATGGGTGTGCTCGTCACGCTCCACATGTCCGACCGGCCGCTGCGCATCGGCGAGATCGCCGAGCGGATGCAGGTCGTCGGCCCGCATGTCACGCGCCAGGTCCAGGAACTCGAACGGCGCGGCCTCGTACGGCGCATCGCCGACCCGCACGACCGGCGCGCGAGCCTCATCGAGGCCACGCCCGACGGCACCGGCGCCGCCAACCGTTACGCCGCCTCGCTCGTCGGCTGGTTCTCCGAGGCCGTCGCGGACTGGTCCGACCAGGACCGAAGCGATCTCGGGCGCCTTCTCGGACGCCTCGTCGACGACGTCACCGCTCGCATGAACCGCATCGAGCAGGAGGGGGGCGGGGACTGAGGAGGAGAGGCCGCGGTGGCCCGCTGACCTGGTGGGTCCTGGTGGGCATGGCCCCGTCCGGTCATGCCCCGCCCAGTCATGCCGCGCGCCCGCGCCGCCCGGGCCCGGCTCCCGTGACCGACCGCTCGGGAGCCGGGCCTCCCGGCCCGCCGCCTCAGGTCAGCGGGCCGCGCGTCGCGACCAGCGCGCCCAGCGGCATCGGCGGCCCGTCCGTACCCGTCAGGGCCAGCAGCGGCATGCCGTCCTCGCCGTCGCGGCCCAGGTAACGCCAGGAGCGGCCATGGCGGTCGGTGAGGGAGCGGGCGAGGTCGTAGACACGGCCGCCGAGGCGGTACGGGGTCACCAGCGTGCGGGACGCCTCGTCCAGCAGGCGGGGCACCTCGTGCGCGGTCAGGCGGACCTCGGTGCCCGCGATACGGCCCGTCACCACCTCCGCGTCGCCCACCCGCAGCGTCCGCACGTCCGGCGGCACGCCGATCACCGTCAGCCAGTACTCCCAGTCCGCCAGACCCAGTGCGTGGATGTGCACCCCCACCCACTCCGTGTCCGCCGTGATCTGCGTGACCTCCAGACGGCCCGCGCTCTCCACCTTCAGCCGCGCCGCCAGCGACACCGGGCCACCGGTCTTCTCCGCCGCCTCCGGGACCGGGAGCGCCATGTCCTCGTCGGTGGCCAACGGCGGTTCGGGCAACGGCCGTTCGGGCATCGGCTGGGCCACGGGAGCCGGGTCCTCGGACGGTGGGGCGGGCGCGTGGCGGCGGGTGTGCGGAAGCGTGATCGCGCCTCGCAGCATCCCGGCGGGCGGCGTCGGCACCGGCTCCAGCCGCTCCGCCGGGTCCGGCGGTGCCTCCATGACCGGCCTCGCCTCCGGAGTCGGCGCTGCGGACATCACCGGTACGGCCGGTTCCGGCGCGGGTACGGCCTCGAAGTCCGGCACCCCTACCGGCATCGCCACGTCGTGGACGGGCCGGGCCTCGGATTCCACCGGCACTGCCGGGTCCGGTACGAACACGGACGGGCTCCCCGGGGACACGACCGGCGACGCCAACTCGGTTACGGGCTCCGCCTCTTGGTCGAACACCCCCGACATGCCCGGCAACGCCACGTCGGAACCGAGCTGGACCTCCGGCTCCACCACCCCCAAGTCCGCGCTGGACAGCACCGGTTGAAGATGCGCCGGTCCCTGACGCGGCGTCAGCGGCATCACTCGCTCGGGCGGCCGTTCCAGCCGGCGCCCCTCCCTCCGCACGGACCCGGGCTCCACCAACCGTCCCTCCGCCCGCAGTTCAGCCACGAACGCGCGCGCGACACGAGCCAGCCGGTCCGCGAGTTCCCGCTCGATGCCGTCCGCGCCGCTGAAGTCGAAGTCGTCCGTCATGCCGCCGCCCCCGTGTAGGCCTTGCGCAGCGAGCCCAGGGCACGCCACTGCAGCGTCTTGACCGCGCCGTCCGTCGTACCGAGCGTGCGAGCCGTCTCACTGATCGACATCTCGTCCAGGAACCGCAGCCGGATCACCGCCTGCTGGCGGGGCGTGATGCCCGCGAGGGCGGCGAGGAGGCCGTCGACGTCCAGCGTGGACAGGACGGTGTCCTCGGCGGTGCTGACCGGGACCGCCCAGGTGTCGCCGATGTGCGTGATCTGGTCGACGAAGGTCAGACGGCGGGTCGCGGCCACCTTGAAGTGGTCGGCGACCACATGGTGGGCGATCGTGCACAGCCAGGCGCGGATCGGGGTGCCCGTCCAGCGGAACGTGGAGATCTTGGACCATGCCTTCACGAACACGTCGGAGGTCAGGTCCTCGGCCAGGGCGGGGTTGGATCTGACCCGGCGGCCGATGAACGCGGCGACGACACCGCGATGCAATCGGTACAGCTCGCCGAACGCCTCCGGGTCACCGTGCCGGGCGCGGGTGATGAGCGCCGGTTCCTTGGGGATGAGGGAGGCGGGGGCGGGGCCGGTCTGGGGGGAAGTGGTCAAAGTCTGCTCCCGGGTCTGTCAGTTGGGCGGCCATCGCGGCCGGGGGTGCGCCGGGGGGCTCCTGCGACGGGTGCGGGTCGTCGTAGACGAGGGCGTCCATGCAGACGCCGTAGACGCCGCGCAGCGTCCACAGCGTCGGCAGGCTCGGCTGTTTGGTGCCGGCCGCGAGGCGGTGGAGCGTCGACCTGCTGATGCCGGTGCGCCGTGCCACGTCGGCGACACTCGCGTCACCGAACTCCCCCGCCTTGTCGAGGAGTCTGGTCATATGGAGACGGAGCATGGTCAAACGACCCCCTCAGGGACGCGCGCCGCGCGGCTGGCCCCCGCGCACGCAACGTATGCAAGTTGCCCAACTCACGTGACGCAAGGGCATTCTGATTCGCACACAGATGCGAGATTGACCTTGTGGCCTGCGGAAATGTCGATCTAGGTGCTTGACCTGCGAAAGTGCACGCATGCAACTCACAGGGCCCCGCGCGCCCGCGCGCTACCCTCCCGACATGCGGAGCACGGAGGATCTCCACGGAAGCCGGGGCGTGCGGCAGGCCCAGGCGCGGCGGGTCGGCGCGTACCTCACCGCGGTCGCGACGGCGGCCGGGTACGACGTACGCCGACGGCAGGGCGGGCGGGCGCAGTTGGCGGCCATGACGGGGCTGAGCCTGACGACGATCAGCCGGACGCTGGACGGCAAGACCCTGCCGCTGCCCGCGCAGTTGGCGACCTGGGCGGCCGTACTCAACCTGGATCATGGCCGGATGCTGCTGGAGAGCGGCATCATCCCGGCGCAGCGCGGGCCGCGCGACGTCGAGCACGGGGAGCGGCGGGCGGCCTCCCCGGCCCGGGAGCCGCACGTCCAGGGGCCGCACGTCCCGGACGCGCAGGTGCAGGACCCGCAGGTGCAGGCGTGCCACGTCCATGACGGGCCCTGCATCGACCCGTTCTCCCCCGCCGTGTTCTCCGCGCCGGCCTCCCTCTCCCCCGACGAGGCGATGAACGCCTGGGGGATCACCGATCCGGTGCTGCGCAGGACGCTGACCGGGAGCATCGTGCAGGCGGTCCAGCTGCAGCGGGAGCTGGACGCGGCCCTGGCCGGGGGGCTCTGGCACGAGGGCGAGTGAGACGGGAGACGGCCGGAACCCCACGAGCGGGTTCCGGCCGTCCGAGTGGTGCGAAGGGGCCTGTCAGAAGGCCGTCAGGGTGAGGGTGAAGCCCGACGGGGAGGTGTCCTGGATGAAGGACGCGAAGTCGGCGACGTCGTCGAAGGCGAAGCCGTAGGCCTTGCCGTCCTTGGTCGCCTCGTGGATCGCCTTGGAGTAGTGGTTGGTCAGCTCGGCCTTGTAGAAGGCGGCCGGGTCGGTGCTGGGCTGCGCGGTGTCGGTGAGCAGCGTGGAGCGGTTGAACCCCGCGCCGAGGACGGCGGCGACGGGGCCGGTGGTGCCGTCGTTCGGGGCGGCCAGCTTGCCGTCGCAGAAGAGGACGTCACGGGTGGAGGGCTTGTCGAAGGACACCGAGGCGGGTCCGTCGAAGGTGAACTTCTCGCCGCGCACCCGGCCGGTGAACGTACCGGCGTTGGTGGTGATCTTGAGGTCCTTGCCGGTGTAGGTGCTCCACACCTCGTCGATGTACGGCGCGAAGTAGTCCTTGGCGAAGATGCCCGCGTCCAGGCCGTGGCCGGGGGCGATGATGCGCTTGTCGTCCACGATCAGGCCCGCGAAGTCCTCGACCTTCTTGACGGCGTCGAAGGCGGCGGCCCGGCCGCCGTCGCGGATGGCGCCCGTGGTCTGGTCCTTCTCGCCGGTGAGGCGGATGTTCATCGGCACGCTGAACATGTCGACCATGGTGGTGTTGCAGAACATGCCGCTCGCGTTGTACGTGAACTCGGCGCAGTCGTGGAGGATGTCGAAGTTGGGGTCGGACGTGACCCAGCCGGCCGGGAACTGGAGCGCGGCGTTGCCGTTGCCGTCGGTCACGGCCTTGAACTTGAGCTTGTCGCCGAGCGAGACGTAGATGCGGCCCGACATGAAGGGCAGGGACAGCTTGGTCTCGGTGCCCGAGAGCGAGATCGCGTAGTCGGTGAAGCCGTCGGCGCCGTTGTCGGAGACGGCGATGGGGGCGAGGGTGCCGTCCGGGGTGAGGCGGACCTGCTTGCCGTCCTGGTTGCCGACGACGTAGACGTGGATGCTGGCGTTGTCGAACGAGCCGGTGTTGTTGACGATGGTCACCGGGAGCGCGCCGGAGGCCGCCTTGGTCTTGTCGGCGGGCTGGTCCGCGAGCGCGAGCGGGGCGATGGCGGCGGCGGCCGGGATCGCGACGGCGGCGCCGCCGAGGCCGATCATCAGCTTGCGGCGGGTCAGGTTGCGCTGGTGACGAGGCGTCATGCGAGGAGCTCCTTGCGTGCGGTGGGGGCCCGGGATGGGGCCGGGCGCTCGGTGGGGGGAGGTGAAGTCGCTGTAGGGGTAAGGGCGTTGAGAGCCGAGGCGCGCTCGGGTCAGCCCACGGTCCACTTCTGGTTGGCGTTGCCGCCGCAGGTCCAGATCTGCAGGCGGGTGCCGTCGGAGGACGAACCGTCCTTGGCGTCCAGGCACTTGTCCGCGGCGACGTTGGTCAGGTCGCGGGCGGAGCTGTAGCCCCACTGCTGGGCCTTGCTGCCGTTGCAGCGGTAGAGCTGGACGGGGGCGCCGTTGGCGGTCGAACCGCCCTTGACGTCAAGGCACTTGCCCAGCGCGCGGACGGTGCCGTCGGTGCCGAGGGTCCACTTCTGGGCGTCGGCGCCGTTGCAGTCGTGCAGCTGGATCGGGGTCTCGTCGGCGTCCGAGGCGCCCGCGACGTCCACGCACATGCCGCCGATGCCCTTGATGGCGCCGGTGCGGGCGGTGCCGCTGCCGCCCCCGGAGGTGGGCTGGTCCGAGGCGGAGACGTGGACGTAGTCGATGGTCATCGTCTGCGGGAACGCGGTGCCGCCGTCGGGGCTGCCGGGCCAGTCACCGCCGACCGCGAGGTTGAGGATCATGAAGAACGGGTGGTCGTAGACCCACTTGTTGCCGTTCACGTCGGCCGGAGTGCGGGTCTCGTAGGCGTGGCCGTCGACGGACCAGGTGATGGCGTCGGGGCTCCAGTCGACCGCGAAGACGTGGAAGTCGTCGGCGAACGCCTTGCCGTCGGGCGCGTTGTACGGGGCGCCGATGCCGTTCGCGCCGGAGTAGCCGGGGCCGTGGATCGTGCCGTGCACCGTGCTGGGCTCGTTGCCGACGTTCTCCATGATGTCGATCTCACCGCTGTTGGGCCAGCCGGCGCTGCCGAGGTCGTCGCCCAGCATCCAGAAAGCGGGCCACATGCCCTTGCCGCGCGGGATCTTGATGCGGGACTCGAAGTGGCCGTACTTCTGGGTGAAGGTCTGCGCGGTGTTGAGCCGGGCCGAGGTGAACTGGCAGGGGCCGTTCCAGCACTGCAGGCCCGAGTCGGTGTTCTTGCGGGCGGTGATGACGAGGTTGCCCTTGCCGTCGAGCGCCGCGTTGTCCGTGCTCTTCGTGTAGTACTGCAGCTCGTGGTTGCCGTTGCCGTTGCCGCCCGTCTCCAGCGTCCACTTGGACGAGTCGGGCGCCTTGCCCGCGGGGCCGTCGAAGTCGTCGGACCAGGTCAGGGCGGGAGCGGCGTCGGCTCTGTGCGCGGCGGGACCGGTCGTGGTGTAGAGGACGGCCGAGGCGAGAGCGGCGGTGATCAGACACACCAGCCCTGCGAGCGACCATCGGCGTGCGCGATGAGCGGCCATGGCGGGGAAACACCTTGTCTGTGGGGGGAGTTGCCGGTGGGGACTGTTTTCGGAAGTCGTCTGTTCGTCGGGGGGTCGTGTACGGGAAGCCTGTCCGGGCTGCCCTGGGGGGTGCTTGCGGCTCCGGGCGTCGTACCGGTGCACACCGGGCGCGCGGCCCAACGGGGGCCTGAGAGCGCTCTCTTGGGTGCGGGGGCGCCCGCCGGTGGGCCCTGACCATACGCACGTTCAATTGCCCCGGCCAACCGTCGCGCCGGGACCAAATCCCCCTGAGCTGCGGTTAGCTGGGCAATTGCGTGCGGTGCCCAAGAACGTTTAAGGGCCGATTAACCCGCGCTTAAGAAGGACCGGACCAGCTGGGGTCGGCGGCCCGGGCGGTGGCGTCGTCAGGAAGTCGCCGCCGTGACGGGGCGGTTCGGCAGCGGGCTGGAGTAGACGACGCTGGTGGTGACGGAGCCGAGTCCCGCGATGCGGCCGGTGGTCCGCTCCAGGTCGCGCATGGAGCGGGCGGCGACCTTCAGGACGAAGCAGTCCTCGCCGGTCACGTGGTGGGCTTCGAGGATCTCGGGGGTCGTGGCGAGCAGGTCCTCGAAGGGCTTGTAGTGGGCGTGCGGATAGCGCAGCCGGACGAAGGCCAGGATGCCGAGCCCGAGGCGTTCGGGGTCGACGACGGCGGAGTAGCCGCGGATCACGCCGGTCTCTTCGAGTCTGCGGACGCGTTCGGTGACGGCGCTGGGGGACATCGCCACGGCCCGCGCCAGCTCGGCGTAGCTGGCGCGTCCGTCGCGCTGGAGGGCCGCCAGGATGCGCAGGTCGGTGTCATCGAGGGATTCAACGGTCATGGGCGATTATCGCCACGGGATTCCCGGGTGAGTGCCTGTCATGCCGTGGAACTTCGGTTCCGGCCTGGTCAGGCGCTCCCTAGGGTTCTTCCCATGACCGACATCGACACGAGCCCGGCTCTCCGGGTGCCGCCCGCGTCCGCCGCCGACGCCGCCGCCTTCTTCACCGCACGTCTGACCTTCCAGGCGGACGTCTCCGATGTGCACGCCTCGCTCGAATCCGGCGACCCGGGGTTCGTCCTGGTCGATGCGCGTGGCGTGGAGAGCTGGGAGCAGGGGCGGATACCGGGGGCGGTGCACCTGCCCGGGGCGGAGATCCCGTCGCGCGCCGCCGGGCTGCTGGACCCCCCGGTGCCGGTGATCACGTACTGCTGGGGGCCCGGTTGTGACGGTGCCACCCGTGCGGCGCTCGCGCTCGCCCGGCTCGGCTACCGGGTCAAGGAGATGATCGGGGGCGTGGAGTACTGGATCCGGGAGGGGTTCCCGGTGGAGACGGCGGCCGGGGTGGAGCGGCACGCGGTCGATGGGCTGACCGCGCCGGTCGGGGCCGTGACCTGCGGGTGCTGAGCGGGCCGTACCGTCCTGGCCCGTGAACGCGCACCGCCCTGCCGACGACGACGCGCCCGGCCCCCAAGAGGGCCGGGCGCGATCAGTAGCGGTCAGGCGGCGAGGTTCTGGTCGAAGAACTCGGTGAGCTTGGCGACCGCCGGGGTGACGTGCTCGTCCTGGTCGTACAGGGAGAGGTGGGTGCCGCCGTCGACGACGAACAGCTCGGCATGGTCATCATGCCTTGGCGACGGCCTCCTCGCTGAAGTACGCCGTGTCCGACTCGGAGCCGACGATCATCAGCAGCGGACGCGGAGCGATCAGCTCGATCATCGCGTACGAGTCGTACTGCGCGATCTGGTCGATGCTGCGCAGCACCCACTCGTTGTCGGAGTTGCGGTGCTGGGCGCGCGGGGTGCGGTAGTAGTTCTGCGCCTCGCGGTACAGGACGGGCGCCTCTTCCAGGCCCTCGGGGCTCTCGGGAGCCCAGTTCAGTGTGGCCGGGGCCGCCCCCTTGGCCTCGGCGGTGCGCGCGGCCACGGCGACGGTCACGCTCCCGGGCGTACCAGAGCGGGCTACCGGTGGACCCGAGTGTGCTGGTGAGCGCCTGGGGGCACGCGTTGCCCCAGCCCAGCGGACTTCGCGCTGCTGCCGAAGGTGACGGCGCCCCGGCTCGCCGTCGAGGGCGTCTACGGGGTCGCGGCCAGCTTCGGAGGGCCGCTCATCGACGACATCCTCGTCACCGGGCCTCAGCTGATCGCCGACCAGCACATGACCGAGGCCGAGTCGACCATGACGGCGCAGTACAGCTGCCCGTACATCGTCGGGGCCACCCTCGCCTATGGTCCGAGGCGGTACGACGCCTACGGCGAGGAGTTCCTCACGGACGAGCGCATCCGGCGCATCGCCGGCAAGGTGCGGTTCGAGGTCGACCCCGAGCTGGAGAAGGCGTACTACCCGGAGCACTTCGCGACCGGCGTACGTCTGCGGTTCAGGGACGGCGGCACCAGGTCGGCCGTGGTCGTGGACAGCGTCGGCACCGCGCGGCACCCCATGAGCACGGAGCAGATCGTCGCCAAGGGCGACGGGCTCGCCTCCCGGGACGGCCGTCGGGTGGGGGAACGGCTCTCCGCCGCCCTCTGGAACGACGGTCACGGCGGCCACGCCCTCGCCGAGGCCCTGATATCCCTGTGACGTCCTCCGTAGGACAGATCTGGCCCCTTTTCGCTTACCGGATGACGTGTGACCCTGATGGTGTGGCCGTTGAACACGGCCGCCGTACCAGGGGGTAAACACGAAAAGGCGACAGCGAAAACCCCGGCATGGCCGAGCAGGCCCCGTAGGGTCATTCCGTTCCCTTTCACATCTCAGTGCATTCGCACCAAGAATCAAGCAAAAAGGTATTTTTACATGAGCAGCATCGAAGCACGTCTCGACAAGATCGAAAGCCGCATCGCGGTCGAGGAGCTGCTGAACAAGTACTGCCACGGATTCGACGGACCCGACCGCGATCTGCTGCGCACGCTGTGGGCCGAGGACGCCGTTTTCGACCTGGGCCCCGCCTTCGGCGCGCCCGCCCAGGGCATCGACGGGATCATGGCCAAGGCCGAGGAGCTGTGGGCCGCGGTGCCGGTGATGTACCACTGGATGGCCGACGCGGTCATCGACATCGACGGTGACACGGCCACGGCGAAGACCGAGCTGGACTGCTTCGTGATCTCCCGCGAGGACGGCCCCACGCAGGTGATCGGCGTCTACAGCGACCGGTTCGAGCGCGTCGACGGTGTCTGGAAGTTCAAGCACCGCGTGTTCGACCTCCAGCTCTGGGCCCCGCTCAAGGACTGGGCCGCCACGGCGGGCAGCAAGGCGGAGCAGACCAGGATCTGACGACCGGCGAAATCCGGCAGCAGTCCTCCGCGAAAGGAACGGGCGTGGTTTCACGCGCCTTAGCCCGTGAAATCATCCCGTTCCTTTTCTCGGAACGAGAACAGCACCATGAAGACGACGAAAGAAACACCGGTCACGATGCGCGTGACCCCGCTGCGCTCCCTCCTCGGACGTACCCATATTCCGCTGAGTCGGCGCCGGAACCCCTCGCACATCCCCCTCCTCGCCTGGCCTCAGCGGACGACGGAAGACACCGAACACCTCACCTGTGAATTCCTGGTGAGGGCCGCGTGACCGCCTCCGCCAGGAAAAAGAAGCCAGACCTCATCGAGCCCCACCTCGAAAACCGGAGCACCACCATGAACGGCAAACTGAACGGAACGGTCGCCCTCGTCACCGGCGCCAGCAGCGGCATCGGGGCCGCGGCGGCCCGCGCTCTCGCCGCCCAGGGCGCCACCGTGGCCGTCGTCGCCCGTCGCAAGGACCGCCTGGACGCACTCGTCACCGGCATCGAAAAGGACGGCGGCACCGCACTGGCCGTCGAGGCCGACATCACCGAACGGGAGCACGCCACCCGCGCGGTCCAGGAGACCGTCGACGCCTACGGGCGGCTCGACATCCTGGTCAACAACGCCGGGCTGATGCTGCTCGGCCCCGTCGTCGGCGCCGATGCCGACGCCTGGGACCGGATGATCGCCGTCAACGTCGAGGGGCTGCTCTACACCACCGACGCCGCCCTGCCCCACCTCCTGGCCGCCGCCGGGACCGGCCCCCGCCAGGTGGCCGACATCGTCAACATCAGCTCCCTGGCCGGACGCCGGTCCTTCGGCGGCGCGGGCGTCTACAGCCTGACCAAGTTCGGGGTCAACGCCTTCAGCGAATCCCTGCGCCAGGAGGTCACCCGGCGCCATGTACGCGTCGGGGTGATCGAGCCCGGGTCCGTCGCCACCGAACTGGCCTCGCACAATCCGCCCGAGATCCGCAGCGAGATGATCGACCCCTTCCACGACATGGAGACCCTCGCGCCGGAGGACGTGGCCGACAGTGTCACGTACATGGTCACCCGCCCGCGCCACATGGCCGTGAACGAGCTGCTGGTCCTGCCCACGGAACAGGTGTAGCGAGCGGTGGGCAGGCGGTGCGGGCCCCGGGCGAACGGGTTCCCTAGCGGCTCTCCGCGTCCGCGATGGTCTCCCTCAGGACTCTGCGGGCCGCCGTCAGCTCCTCGGCGCGCCGGTCCAGTGTGCGCAGCTGGTCACGCAGGGCGTCGAGGATGCCGGGGCAGGGGCGTACGGCGGCCGTACCGGTGGTGCACGGCAGCACCTGGCGGATGATCCTGGTCGGCAGCCCGGCGGCGAGGAGGGCGCGGATGCGGTGTACGTCGGCGGTGGCGTCGGGGCCGTAGGAGCGGTAGCCGTTGGGGAGCCGGTCGGGGTGGAGGAGGCCCGCGCGCTCGTAGTGGCGCAGCAGGCGCTCGCTCGTGCCGGTGCTTTTTGCCAACTCCCCGATCAGCACGGGACGTTCCTCTCGTTTGACCTTCCCACGGTGTCAGGGTCCAACACTGGTCAGGCCGCCCCGCATTCCGGCGGGCGGCGTCATCACCGCGGGAAGGTGCGCATGATCCTCGACGCCCACAGCCATGTCCACGACCCGCTCGGCCCACAGCTGGCCGCGCTGGACGACGCGGGGGTGGACCGCGCCGTCCTCTTCCTGACCCGCCCGCATCCGGAGCGGGCGACGGATGTGGCCTCGCTCCGGCGGGAGATGAGCGTGCTGGAGGGTGCGCTGGGTGGCGGGACGGGATCCGGGGACGACGGATACACCCAAGCCTGGCGGGAGTTCGACGCGGCGCTCGCCGCGCACCCGGATCGTTTCCTCGGTTTCGGTTCCGTCCGGCTGGGGCGTCCGGCGGAGGAGACCCTGGCCGCCGTGGCACGGGACGTGGTCGGGCGCGGGCTGTACGGCATCGGGGAGTTGACGCCTCCCCCGGGCCGGGCCGACCTGGTCGAGCCGGTCCTCCGGGCGGCCCACGAACACGGCGATCTGCCGGTGGTGGTGCACGGATACGCCCCCACGACAGCGGCGGACGTACGCACCCTGGCCGCGCTGGCGGCCCGCTATCCCCGAGTTCCTTTGGTGATCAGCCAGTTGGCCGGTGCGAACTGGCTGGAGGCAATCGAGCTGGCCCGCGTCACCCCCAGCCTCCGTCTCGAACTCTCCACCGCCCACCTGGTCTTCGCCGTCCGGCTGGCGATCCAGGAGCTGCCGACGCGGACGTTCTTCGGCTCGGACGCGCCCTACGGCGATCCGGTGGTCGCGCGTACGACGGTGGAACGGGTGACGCCGCGTGGAGAGGTGCGGGAACGGGTGCTCGGGGGGAATCTGGCTGAACTGCTGGGACTCCACTGATCGTTGGGCCACGGGCTCGACCGGCCGGACGGGGAGTGGTTCAGGGCAGTGCCAGCACGCAGAACTCGTGCCCGTCCGGGTCGGCCAGGCACGTCCACGGGGCGTCGCCCTGGCCGACATCGAGGTCGGTGGCGCCGAGGGCCCGGAGCCGGGCCGCTTCCGCCGCCTTGTCGTCACCGGGGTACGGCAGCAGGTCGAGGTGGATGCGGTCCGGTACGGTCTTCGCGCCGGGGGTGCGGAGGAATTCGAGGTACGGGCCACCGCCCTCGGCGGAGCGCAACGCCGCCTGGTCGTCGGTCACTTCGTGCGGGGTCCAGTCCGTCGCCTCGCCCCAGAACCGGGCCATGGCCCGGGGGTCCGCGCAGTCGACCACGACCGCGGCGACAGGGCCGGTGTTCCGGTAGACCTCCCGGGGTTCCAGTACACAGAACTCGTTGCCCTCGGGGTCGGCGAGGACCGTCCACGGGACGTCGCCCTGACCGACGTCGACGGGTGTCGCACCGATGTCCTGGAGACGCGCGACCAGCTCCGTCTGGTGGGCCGCGGAGGTGGTGGCGAGGTCCAGGTGCAGCCGGTTCTTCGTCGCGGTCTTCCGTTCCGGGACGGGGACGATGTCGATGCCCAGGGCCACCGGGTCCGGCCAGACGAGGGTGCCGCCGGGCCCGACGTACGTCGTGACGCCGGGGTGGTGAGCGGTCCAGCCCAGCGCCTCGGCCCAGAAGCGGCCGAGGGCCGGGGCGTCGACCGCCTTGATGTTCACCTGCACGGGTCGCAGCGTCATGGCGACGACCCTATGCGGGATCGACCAGGATCCCTGGGCGCGCGTGGCGTACAGCGGCTGCGCAGCGCCAGTACCAGGCACACCACGGTCGCGGCGACGGCGAGGGAGGCGGGCAGACGTGCCCATGAGGTGGCCGCGACCGGCGCCTCGGCGGCGAGCAGTACCACCGAGGTCGCGGCGGCAGCCGCCAATGCGGGGGTTGCCTGCGGGCGGCCGGGCGGGGCGGTGGCTCCGGCCGTCCACGCGTCGGTGACGAGCAGGTAGGCGAGCAGCAGGGCGGCGACGCAGGCGGTCAGCCAGACCGCCGGGCCGGTGACGGCGGCGAGCGCGATCGACGCGGCGGGCAGCACGGTCGTTCTGCGGCGGGCCGCGATGGCCCGCCAGTGCATGGAGGTCAGGACGGGACGCGCGTCGACCATCGGAGCGGCCCACCACGCGACCGCCGCCGCGCCCAGGACCAGCACCTTGATCAGCAGTGGCGCGTGCAGGACGGCCGGTGGGTCGCAGGCCGCGACGACGAGGGCCGTTCCAAGCAGGCGGTCGGTGAGGCGGGAGGTGAGGCGTGTGAGGAGCAGGGTGGCTCGGCTGTCGGTCCGGGCGGGGGCGGTGGTCATCGGGTTCCCCCGTGGATGCGGGTGCGCAGCAGGGGCGCGAGGGCGACGTCGAGGGTTGCGCCGGGCCGGTGGGTGACGACGGCGATGCCGCGTTCCACCAGGGCGAAGCGCATGGCGTCGCGGTCGGCCCGCCACAGCCGCAGCGCGAGTTCGGCCTCGGTGTCGCCGGGTTCCAGGACCGGCTCGCCGACGGGGATCTCGACGACGACCATCGGGTTGGCCCGGCCCCGCACTTGCTGCAGGATGCCGAAGATCCGCTGGTCGGTCAGCGGTGTGATGACGTACACCAGCGCTCCTTCGGGCAACGCGGGCGGTGGGAGCGGGCTGAGTCCTTCCGTACGGTACGCGCGGTCCTTGCGGACCTCCAGCACGCTCTCGACGATGCGGTAGAAGGAGCCCTGGCCGCTGCCCGGTCGGAGCCAGCGGGTCGCGCCGCCGACCGCCACGACGCCGACCCGGTCATGGGTGCGCAGGTAGGCGCGGACGAGCCCGGCCGCGGCCCGGAAGGTCTCGTCGAGCGAGGACGTGCCGGTGACCGGGTCGACCACGTCGGCGAGCACGTCCAGCAGTACCACGGTGTCGGCGGTGCGCTCGGCGGCGAACTGGTGGACCTGGAGGGTGCCGCGCCGGGTGGTGGCGGGCCAGTGGATGCGCCGCTGCCGTTCGCCGCGTACATGCGGGTGTACGCCGGTGACCTCGACGCCCTCGCCGCGCTGCGCGGCGGTGTGCTCGCCCAGCCGTTGCGGCAGCCGGACCGGGATGGGGGTGAGGCTGGCGTGTCCGGGGAGCGGGAAGACGGCGATCTCGCCGAGTCCGACCCGGACGGAGCGCCGGGCCAGCCCGCCTCGGTCGTAGAGGTCGACGTCGACCGTGCCGAGCGTCCAGCGGCCCCAGCGCTGGGCGGTCAGGACGAGATCGACGCGGTGCGGGCCGACCGCGAGGTGGTCGAGCCGGACCCCGTGGCCGAGGGTGACGCCGGGGTCCAGGCGGCCGGGCTCACCGTCGTAGGACACCGTGATCCGGACCGTCACCTGCTCGCCCTCGAAGCAGCGCCGTGGCTCCGCCTCGGCCTCGGCCGTCACCGTCCCGGGGCGCGGCCCGCTCGGCAGGGCGAGGGCCAGCAGCACCAGGGGCGCGGTGGCGAGCGCAAGTACCCACGGGCGCCCGGTGATCAGTGCGGCGGCCAGCGCGACGGCGCCCAACGTGCCCAGTCGCAGGGCACGTTCACCCGCACGCCAGCCGGGCGGGGGTGGCGGTGGGGGCTCGGCGGTCACGTCGTGGCGGCCGTCCAGGGCCCGTTGGACGGCGACGGTCGCTCTGCGGGACGCCGCGCGGGCCGTCATGACGCGATCGGTGTGCGCGGCACGGTCTGCGGGGCGGGCACGGACTGCACGATCTCGCGCATCACGTCGTCGCCGTCGATCTGCCGGACCCACAGCTCCGGCTTGAGGGTGACGCGGTGCGCGAGGCCGGGTACCGCCACGGACTTGACGTCCTCCGGGGTCACGTAGTCCCGCAGGTCCAGGACGGCACGGGCGCGGGCGAGCTGCACCAGGGCCAGGCCGCCGCGCGGAGAGGCGCCGACCTGGAGGTGCGGGTGGTCCCGGGTGGCGCGGACCAGTGCGACGACGTACTCCAGCAGGTCGTCGTCCACCTCGACCTGTTCGACGGCGGCCCGCATGGCCAGGACCTCGCCCGGGCCGCTGAGCGTGCGCAGTACGGCCTCGGGCGCCGCCCGGTCGACCCGCGCGCGCAGCATGCCCGCCTCCTCGGACGCCTCCAGGTAGCCCATCCGGACCCGCAGCAGGAACCGGTCGAGCTGGGCCTCGGGCAGGGTGTACGTGCCCTCGTACTCGATGGGGTTGGCGGTGGCGACGACCACGAAGGGGTCCGGCAGCGGCCGGGTGCTTCCGTCGATGGACACCTGGGCCTCGGCCATCGCCTCAAGGAGCGCGGCCTGGGTCTTGGGCGGGGTGCGGTTGATCTCGTCGGCGAGCAGCAGATGGGTGAAGACCGGGCCGGGCCGGAAGACCATGTCGGCGGTCCGCTGGTCGTAGAACGGGGCTCCGGTGACGTCGGAGGGCAGCAGGTCGGGGGTGAACTGGATACGGCGGAAGTCCAGGCCGAGCGCGGTGGCGAAGGAGCGTGCCAGCAGTGTCTTGCCCAGTCCCGGCAGGTCCTCGATGAGGACGTGGCCGCCGGCGAGGATGCCGAGCATCACCAGCTCCAGCGGTTCCGCTTTGCCGACCACGGCGGTGCGGATCTCGGCCAGGACGGCCGCGGCCCTTTCGCCCGCCTGGCCGGGGGTCAGGAGTGCGTGATCGGGGGTGGGGTGGAGGCTGGTCACGATGGGTTCCTCACGGGGCGGGATCGGGGTGCGTGGGCTGCGGGTCCGGGTGGCGGGCTCCGGGGATCGGCGATGCGCGGGCCGTGTGGGGCGGCCGTGGCGCCACCGGCCGGAGAGCTTCCTGCGGCCACCGGGCTTCGGCAGGCGTCACAGGGCTTCCAGGCGGTCGAGCAGGGAGCGCAGGACGGGCTCGGGGAGGGTGGGCTGCGGAGCGGTCGCCGCCTCGGGATCGATCCACGGCCACAGCTCGGCGCCGACCAGGGCCCGGGCCCGCTGCGGGTTCCGGTACATGGCCACGCCGTGCCGTTCGGCCAGCCGGGCGGCGAACAGCCGCTGCAACTGCGGCCGTATGACAGTGTCGGGGTGCGCTTCGCCGTCGTCCGCGAGGGTCTTGGCCACGATGCGCTGCCACGAGCCGAGCGCCGGGGCGTGGCGGTCCAGCAGGCGCACCGGCTTGCGACGGCCGCCGTCCTGGGCGGCGGCGCCTGCGGCGTAGCGGCCCAGGCCCAGCGCGATCACGGTGATGAGGGCGAGGCCGCTCACGGCCGCGGTGACGCCGTCGGCCAGGGCGAGCAGTACTTCGGTCCCGAGCGCGGCGGTGCCGAGTACGGCGAGGGAGTGGCGCACCGAACCGGGCTTTCCCTGAACGGAGTTGACGATGGCCCGTATCCGGGCGGGCGCCTTCACGAGGTGCCCGTCACGTCGGGACGGGGCGTCCGCGAGCCCAGGCCGTCGGCGATCTCGGCGAGTGCGGCGGCGGCCCGGTCGCGTCGGCTGTCGTCCATGGGGTGCGTGGAGTAACGGGCCTCGCGGAACAGGGCGGTGAGCGTGGCGGCGGCCGTTCCGGTGGGCAGGCCCCCTGTGACGGCCCGTTCCAGCAGGTCCTGGGGGCTGTCCGAGGCGCGCCGGGTGACGCCGGAGTCGGCGAGCGACTGCTCCATGGCGGCGTAACACGCGATGACGGCCGCGCGGGCGTCGGTTCCGTCCACCAGGGCGCGGCGCCCGGAGTCGACGGCCTGGGCGAGGCGTTGCCGCTCGTCGTCGAGTGTCGCGTACGTCGCCGGGGTCTCGGGGGCCGACGGCCGGGTGAGATGCCGCCACAGGCGCAGCCCGGCGATCACGACGACCACGACGAGCAGGGCGATGACGAGACCGAGCAGGACGCGCGTCAACCCGAAGTCGGTGCTGTGGTCGGCGTGTCCGGCATGGTGTGCGGGTGGCGGCAGGCTGGACTTCAGGTCCTGCCCCGGGTGGGGAGTCGGCAACGGACCGTTGCCGGACTCGTGGTCGCTGCCGGACGTCCCGAACCGGTGCAGGAGCAGCACCAGCAGCGGGACGACCGGCGCCGCGGCCAGCAGGATGCGGCTGACGCCGTCCGCCATCCGCTCTTCCACCGGGTCGAGTTCCCCGGCGCCGACCCGCTCCTGGTACGTCCCGCGCAGGGCCAACGCACCGAAGGGTGTCAGCAGGGCGAGGACGACCACGAGGACGGGGTTGCCGCCCAGCGGCCCCCGGCCCTTGGTCAACAGGCCCGTGTCCGTGTGCAGCAGCAGCGCTGCCAGGGCCACTCCGGCCACTACGAGCACCGCCGACGCCGCTTGCGCGGGGCCGATGGCGCCGTGCCGTCTTCGGTCGTCCTCCGTGTGATCCCGCCGCACCACCACGTCCCTCCCCCGTGTGACCGGCAGCTTCGCACATTGATCTACGGTGTGTCAGCAGGGGTTCATGGGTCGGTGTCCGGCGCGCGTCACCTCAAGAAGGTCCAGCACCGCCCCGACGCGTCGCGAGGGCGACCAGCCCCGTTCAGCGGTAGGTCAGTCGGCGGGCCTCTTCGCCGGACGTCCGCCCGCGATCACCACCCCGCCGCCCACGACCGCCAGTCCGAGCAGCGCCGCGCCGAACACCGTCACCCCCGTGGTCAGGCCGACCCCGTCGCTCAGATAACCGGCAAGGACCGGGAGGATGCCCGCCATGAGGTAACCGCCCACGTTCAACGCGGCGTTGGCCTCGGCCAGGCGAGCCGGGGGCACGGCGGAGTTGAGCAGGGAGAGGCCGCCGAGTTGGCCCATGCCCTGGCCCGCGCCCGCGAGGAGCGCCGCGAGGACGAAGGCGACGACCGAGGCCGTGGCGACAGCCGTGATCAGCGCCGTCATGGCCAGCGCGGTGGCCGCGGCGCCCGCCAGCAGTACCGTGCGCCGGTCCAGGCGCCGCACCGCGAACTGCACCCCCGTCGCGGCGAGGAACATGACGAAGGCCAGGGCGCCCGCGACGACGCGGCTGGTGGTGTCGAGCAGGCCGGACAGGAGTGAGGGGCCGAGCGAGAGCACGAACGAGGTGGCGGTGATGCCGGGGGCGAACACGGCGATGCCCCGGGCGAGTTGGCGCCCGCTGCCGGTCGGTACGGCGGGTACGCGGAGCCAGGCACCCCGGGTGGGGGACATGGGGCGGGCCAGCGGCATGCGCAGTACGGCGAGCACCGCTGTGACCAGGAGGGCGGCCTCCACGGCGAAGACGGTCACCGTCGGCGCGGGCAGGGTCTCGGAGAGGACTCCGGCCAGGAGCGGGCCGAGACCGGCACCGAAGACCATCGCGCAGGAGGCGAGCAGAGCACCGGCCCGTTTGCGGGCGGGTCCGGCGACGTCGCTCACGGCGGCCATTCCGGCCGAGACGACGGCGCCCACCGCGATGCCGGTGAACAGCCGGGCCACGATCAGTGCGGCGACGCTCGTCGCGGTGGCGAAGATCAGGCACGCGGCCAGAGCGAGCACCAGGGCGGGGAGCAGGACGGGTTTACGGCCGATCCGGTCGGAGACGACGCCGCACACCAGGAGCGAGCCGAGCAGTCCGACGATGTAGCACGCGAAGACCACGGTCAGCGTGCCCTTGGAGAAGCCGATGTCGTGCTGCCAGAGCACGTAGAGCGGGGTCGCCGCGTTCGAGAGGACGAAGACGGCCGTGACCGGCCACGCGGCGAGCCACACCCACCACAGCGGGGCCGCGCCCCTCTCGCCCTTTCCCATCGTAACCGCGCTGACCTGCGACGTTCGCTGTCCGGGCATGGCTGGTCCTCCCGACATCCGTTGTACGAGTCGAGTCGAACTTAACACGTAGTACGATGGAACTCGTACAAGGAGTCCGGCCCGATCGAGGAAGCCCGGTCGCGTCGCGTCACGAGGAGCCGTGCATGTCCGTCGCCGCAGGAACCCCGGCCACTCCCCCGCTGCCAGAGCCCCCCGGCCTGCCCGAGCCGTTGCCCGAGCCCGCGGTGGAGGAGCTGCGCCTGGAGACCGTGCTCGCCGCGCTCAGCGATCCGCTGCGGCTCACGATCGTGCGCAAACTCCTGCTGGAATCCGAGCAGTTCGACCACTCCTGCGGGTGGTTCGGCCTCGACCGGCCCAAGTCGTCACTCACGCACCACTTCAAGGCCCTGCGCGAGGCGGGCGTCACGCGGCAGCGGCAGTACGGGCTGGAACGGCGCAGCCATGTGCGCGTCGACGATCTCAACTCCCGCTTCCCGGGCCTCCTGGACCTGGTGGCAGCCTGGCAGCCGCAGGCGTGACGCGGAGCCGACGCATCTACAAGTGGAGCGCAGCTCAACGCAGTTGACAGCTCCGGAACGGCCCGTCAGAGTCCCGGCGTGAGCGAGACCATTGAGCTGACGCCGGCCGAGACGCGTGTGTGGCAGGCCTTTCCGCGAGGCGAGTCCGTGGATTTCCGCGCCGAGGACGAGGAGGCGGCACCCGACGGTACGTACGCCGCCGAGCGGACCGTACGGGCGAGTGTGCTGCGGGCGCTGTTGC
The DNA here is from genome assembly GCF_000373625.1 of Streptomyces sp. LaPpAH-108. Classification (GTDB taxonomy): domain Bacteria; phylum Actinomycetota; class Actinomycetes; order Streptomycetales; family Streptomycetaceae; genus Streptomyces. The sequence continues at coordinate 457,264 of NZ_KB891997.1, read as the reverse complement.
TCAGGGCTCCGCAGGAAGAGGGCGAGATCGCCGCGCTGAGAATCACCGGGGCGCGGATCACCGGAGCCCTGAACCTGAAGCACGCCTCGATCGACGCCGCCATCCGACTGAGCCACTGCCGGTTCGACAACGCTCCCGATCTCTACGGTGCCCATCTGCGCCAGCTCGATCTCAGGAACTCCGTTCTGCCGGGCCTGAACGCCGGAACTTTGCGGGTCGACGGGGTGCTCCGCCTGACGGACTGCCACATGAGCGGGCTGGTTCGGCTCGGTGGGGCGCAGATCTCAGCGGCGCTGTTCATGGAGCGGGCGGAGTTCACGACGGCGGACGGCTCCGAGCCGGTGCTGATGCTCAACCAGGCGGAGATCGGGGACGACTTGTCGGCGCCTGAGCTGCGCGCGCGGGGACAGGTACGACTCACCGGAGCCTCCGTCGCCGGGCGGATCAACTTTCAGGACGCCGAGTTCGACAACCCGGACGGTGTCGCGCTGGACATGCAGAACCTCACTGCGGGGACACACGTACGGGCGCGATGCCTCCGCGCCCGAGGGCGCGTCGAGTTACGGGGCGCACGCATATCGGGCCAGCTCGATCTGCACCACGCCCGCCTGTCGCATCCGGGTGACACGGCTCTGCGCGCGAGCAGTTGCGTCATCGGCGAGCTGTGGATACGCGGCAGTCACCGCATCGAGGGCGCCCTGAATCTGCGGCGCTCCCACATCGAGATCCTGACCCTCGAACCGGAGATGCTGCCCGAGCGGGTGCTGCTCAGCAACCTCCGGTACACGGTCCTCGCCCCGCACCAGCCCGCCGAGCGCCGTCTCCCGATGCTGGAGCACGACGAGGGGCCGTACGAACCCCACTCCTACGAGCAGTTGATGGCGGCGTACCGCCATGTCGGTGACGACGACGCGGCCCGGCTCGTGCAACTCGCCAAACTGCGCCGCCGACGCGCCACGCTCGTCTGGTACGGGCGGCTGTGGGGGTACGTCCAGGACGCCACCGTCGGCTACGGCTTCCGCCCGTTGCGCGCGGCCGTCTGGCTGCTGTCCGTCATGGCCGTGGGGTCGATCGCGTACGGCCTGCATCATCCTCGCCCGGTCAAGGCGGGCGAGGCGCCGGACTTCAACCCGGTCTTCTACACCCTCGACCTGCTCCTGCCGGTCATCGACTTCGGCCAGGAGTCGGCGTTCGCGCCGCAGGGCTGGTACCAGTGGCTGTCGTACGTCCTGATCATCACTGGCTGGATCCTGGCGACGACGATCGTCACGGGCGTGACCCGTACGGTCAGCCGTCAATGACCTGGCCATCCGATCACACCGGTCGTCTCGTGTTGGCCGCGTCGAAACGGTGGGCGTAGATCGTCGCCGGGGACGGACGGCAGGTGCACCGATGATGCGTCACCGGTCCGAGGGCGTCAACGGTTCGGCGGGGACGGGTTCTTGAGGCACGCGGGGCGGATTCGCCGGGCGTGACGGCGAAGTCGTGCGTTGCCGATTTGTGACAAGTACAAGCCATTGACGTTGCCGGGAGAGGGCGTCCATCATCCTCGCCATGCCGTGTCAACGATGACATAAGTCAACGATGACACCTCGGGACGGCATGCACCGATGCCGGCCGCGCCGCTCGCAATCCCGCAGGAGTCGTTCATGTCTCGCATCACCCGCCAGCGTTCGACCGTCCTCAGAGCCGCCGCGTGTCTGGGTGTCGCGGCGCTCACCCTCACCGCCTGCGGTTCCGGCTCCGGTTCGGGTTCGGGGTCCGCGGGCTCCGGCTCGGGCGAGGTCAAGGTGGGGCTGATCACCAAGACCGACACCAACCCGTTCTTCGTGAAGATGAAGGAGGGCGCGGAGCGGTCCGCCAAGCAGAACCACGCCCAACTGCTCACCGCTGCCGGAAAGTTCGACGGGGACAACGCCGGGCAGGTCACCGCCATCGAGAACATGGTGGCCTCCGGGGTGAAGGGCATCCTGATCACGCCGAGCGATTCCAAGGCGATCGTGCCCGCGATCCAGAAGGCCCAGGCCAAGGGGGTCCTGGTCATCGCGCTGGACACCCCGACCGAGCCGCAGAGCGCGGTCGACGCGCTGTTCGCGACGGACAACCTCAAGGCCGGTGAGCTGATCGGCGAGTACGCCAAGGCCGCGCTGAAGGGCAAGAAGGCGAAGATCGCCACGCTCGACCTCGCGCCCGGTGTCTCGGTCGGCGTCCAGCGGCACGACGGCTTCCTCAAGGGCTTCGGTGTCGGCGCCAAGGACCCGTCGGTGGTCTGCTCGCAGGACACCGCGGGCGACCAGGCCAAGGGGCAGACCGCGATGGAGAACTGCCTCCAGAAGGAACCGGGCATCAACCTCGTCTACACCATCAACGAACCTGCGGCGCTGGGTGCTTACACCGCGCTGAAGGCCAAGGGCCGCGAGAAGGACGTCCTGATCGTCTCCGTCGACGGCGGCTGCACCGGCACCAAGGCCGTCAAGAGCGGGCAGATCGCGGCCACCGCGCAGCAGTACCCGCTGAAGATGGCGGCCCAGGGCGTCAAGGCCGTGGTCTCGTACGCCAAGGGCGGCAAGAAGGCGTCCGGTTACACCGACACCGGCGTCAACCTGATCACCGACAAGCCGCAGTCGGGGGTCACGTCGAAGGACACCGCGTACGGCCTGGACAACTGCTGGGGCTGATCCGCCCCGTGGCCGTACGCCACCGACCGGGGCGACCGTCCCTACTCCCCTGAGGGACGGCCGCCCCTTACTCCCTCAACGCCCGCCCTCGCCACGGCACTTCGCCGACGGCCCCGGCGACGAGGCACACAGCTCCCCGAAGTCCTCCCGCACGGCCCCTTCGACAAGGACTCCGCATGACAGCCACGACCACGCCGTACGCCGATCTCTCGGCGCCCGGTACGGCGCGCCGACTGCTCACGGCGCCGACCACCGGCCCGCTGGCCGCACTCCTGATCGCCTGCGTCTTCTTCTCCCTCTCCACCGACCAGTTCCTGACCGGCGGGAACTTCTCGCTGATCGTGCAGCAGGTCATGGTCGTGGGGACGCTCGCCATCGGGCAGACCCTGATCATCCTCACCGCCGGTATCGACCTGTCGTGCGGCGCGGTGATGGCGTTCGGCAGCATCATGATGGCCAGGATGGCCGCCGAGGGCACGCTGCCGCCCCTGCTCGCGATCGGGCTCGGGCTGCTGGTCTGCGCCGGATTCGGGCTGCTGAACGGGGTGTTGACGGAGAAGATCCCGCTGCCGCCGTTCATCGTGACGCTGGGCATGCTCAATGTGGCGTTCGCGCTGACCCACATCTACTCGAAGGAGCAGACGGTCACCCAACTGCCCGGCATGCTGACCGGACTCGGGCAGACCTTCCCGCTCGGGCACACCGACATCACCTACGGCTCGCTGGTGACCATCGCCCTGTTCCTGCTGTTCGCCTACGCGCTCAGCAGCACCGGCTGGGGCCGTCATGTGTACGCGCTGGGCAACAGCGTGGAGGCGGCCCGGCTGAACGGGGTGCGCACCTCGCGGCTGACGATCGGTGTGTACACCGTCGCCGGGCTGCTGTACGGCGTGGCCGCGCTGCTGCTCATCTCCCGTACCGGGGTGGGCGATCCGCAGGCGGGCCAGACCGACAACCTGGACTCCATCACCGCCGTGGTCATCGGCGGGACGAGTCTGTTCGGCGGGCGCGGTTCGGTGCTGGGCACCTTCATCGGTGTCCTGATCGTCGGTGTCTTCCGCAACGGGCTCCAGCTGATGGGCGTGGCGTCCATCTACCAGACGCTGATCACCGGAATCCTGGTGATCCTCGCGGTGACCGTCGACCAGTTCTCCCGGAAGAAGGCCCGATGAGCGCCGCCGACTCCCCCACCCCCATCCTCCAGGCGCGCGGTCTGGTCAAGCGGTACGGGCAGGTCACCGCGATCGACGGGGCCGATTTCGATCTGCTGCCCGGTGAGGTCCTGGCCGTCATCGGGGACAACGGGGCGGGCAAGACCAGTCTGATCAAGGCGCTGACCGGGGCGCTGGTGCCGGACGCGGGTGAGATCCGGCTCAACGGGGAGCCGATCCGGTTCTCGGGGCCGCAGAGCGCGCGGGCGCACGGGATCGAGACGGTGCATCAGGATCTGGCGGTCGCCGCGTCGATGGACATCGCGTCGAACATGTTCCTCGGCCGTGAGCTGCGGCGTCCGGGGGTGCTCGGCAGTGTCTTCCGGATGCTGGACAAGAAGCGGATGCGGCAGGAGGCGGCCGGGCACATGGCCGATCTGAAGATCGGGCTGCGCTCGCTCACCCAGGCCGTCGAGACGCTGTCCGGCGGGCAGCGGCAGGCCGTGGCGGTGGCGCGGTCGGTCGCCTGGGCGCGCAGTGTCGTGGTGATGGACGAGCCGACCGCCGCGCTCGGTGTGAAGGAGTCCGGGCAGGTGCTCGATCTGATCCGGCGGGTGAAGGAGCGGGGGCTGCCCGTCGTCCTGATCAGCCACAACATGCCGCACGTCTTCGAGATCGCGGACCGTATTCATGTGCACCGGCTCGGGAAGCGGGCGGCGGTGATCAAGCCGTCGGACTACTCGATGGCGGAGGTGGTCGCGATCATGACCGGTGCGCTCACCGTGGACGAGAGCGGGGATACTGTCGTCGCCGACTCCGAGGCCGTGAAGGCCGCCGGGGTCGAGACCCCCTGACACCCGGGCGGCGACCCCTCCGGCATCCGGGGTCGGGACGCCGTCCGACACCGCGGGCCGACGCCGACGCCGGCCTGGCGTGTCAGCACTCACGCGTCTCCGGCCGAGGCCGCGGCCGGAGCCGACGAGCACAGGAGACGTGTGCCCCATGGCAGCGAAGCGCCGCCCCACCCTGGCCGACGTCGCACGCGAGGTCGGTGTCAGCGCCAAGACGGTCTCCCGTGTCCTCAACGAGGACGGGCCCGCCTCGGCGGGGACCAGGGAGCGGGTGCTCGCCGCCGTGGCCCGGCTCGGCTTCCAGCCGAACCTGATGGCCCGCAACATCCGCGTCGGCGGGCCCGACACCACCATCGGGCTCGTCGTGCCCGATCTGGGCAACCCCTTCTTCGGCGCGGTGGCCGGGAGCATCGAGGACAGCGTCCGCGAGCGGGGGCTGACCCTGCTGATGGGTTCCTCGGCGGACGACGCGGGCCGCGAGCGGGCGCTGACGGACAAGTTCCTGGCCCGCCGGGTCAGCATCCTCATGGTGGTGCCGTCCGTGGGCGCGGACCACGCCCATCTCAAGCCGCATCGCGCGGCGGGGCTGCCGGTGGTCTTCGTGGACCGGCCGGGCGCGGGGCTCGTCACGGACAGCGTGGTCAGCTCCAACCGGGCGGGGGCGCGGTCCGGGGTGGCCCATCTGATCGCACACGGGCATCGCCGGATCGGGTTCGTCGGTGACCTGCCGACCAAGCTCTACACGCGTCGCGAACGGCTCGCCGGGTACCGCGAGGCGCTGCGGGAGGGCGGCCTGCCCGACGACCGTCTCCTTGTGGCGAGCGCCCACGACCAGCGGGGTGCGGGCGAGGCGACCGCGCGGCTGCTCGCGCTGCCCGATCCGCCGACGGCGCTGTTCGCCGGGAACAACATCGTCGCCGTCGGTGTCGTCGCCCGGCTCGCCCGCGACCGGCGCAAGGACGTGGCCGTGGTGGCCTTCGACGACATCGCCCTCGCGGACGCCCTCGAACCGGCCCTCACGGTGGTCGCCCAGAACCCGGAGGAGATAGGCCGCACGGCCGCCGTGACGGCGCTGTCCCGGCTGGACGGCGACCGCAGCCGGGTCCGTACGGTCACGGTGCCGACGCGGCTGATCGCGCGCGGGTCGGGCGAGCGGGCAGCGGCTGCGGAGCGCGTCAACTAAGGTCGTTAACAAGGGAGTTGAGCCACACGGCCCAAGCGTCAGCGCCCACCCGGCAGCAGATGCGGAGCGTACGTCTCGACCGCCCGCTCGATCTCCGCCAGGGACGGGTTGACCAGGGCGTGGCCCGCCACGGACACGGTCGGGACGGTCTCGTTGCCGTCCGCGACCGAGCGCACGTACGCGGCCGCGTCCGGGTCGCGCCAGATGTTGACCTCGGTGTACGGCAGCTTGGAGAGGCGCAGCCGCAGCCGGAGTCGCATGCAGTACGGGCACATGGGCCGCCAGTGGACGACGATGCCGTCCCGGTCCTCGGTCACCGGACTCCCTTCGGGTGGTGTGACGTCGGACGGAGTCTAGCCGCGGCCCAGGTGTCCGCCTCCGCTACCGGTACTCGACGGTCACCGGCGTGCGGATCGTGGTGGCCGGCAGGGTGACCTGGAGGGACTTGGTGCCGGCGTCCCAGTGCCAGGCCGAGGGGGCGAGGCGGGTACCGGCCGCCGTGATGCTGGTGGGCGCGTGGTCCGCGCCCTGGAAGGTGACCGTCCAGGAGCGGCGGGCCACCTGCCCGTGGAAGGAGCCCTTGGCCGGGCCGATGCGGAGGGTGTGGCGCCCGGCGTGCTCGGTGTAGTGGATGCGGGTGGTGGCCGCGCGGTGGCGCGAGGGGGCGCTCACCCCGTCGTCCTCGTAGAGGGTGAAGGAGCCCGGCGCGCCGGTCGCGACCGTGACGGCGGCCTTGTCGAGCGGGGTCTGTGCGTCGTGGTCCACGTACGCGGCCCGGGTGGTGACGATGCCGCCCGCGCGGACGAAGACCGGCATGGTGGCGAGGGTGGTCGTCACGTCGTACGTGGCGCCGCCGGTGCCCGCGCTGTAGGTGCGGCCGGTGAAGTAGTCGGTCCACCGGCCGGGCGGGAACCACACGGAGGTGGTGGTGCTGGTGCCGGGGGTGGTGACCGGCGCGACGAGCATGTCGGGGCCGTAGAGGTATTCGCCGCTGCCCGCCTTGCCGTAGGCGTTCTCCTCCTCGGGATAGTCCAGGTAGAGCGGCCGGGTGATCGGGACGCCGGTGGTGTTCGCCTGCTGGGCCAGCGTGTACGTGTACGGGACGAGGGATTCGCGCAGGTTGAGGAACGTGCTCGCGGAGTCGCGGGCCGCGTCGCCGTACTGCCAGGGGAGCCGGTCGCTGTGGTTGCTGTGCAGGCGGTCGACGGGCTGGAAGGTGCCGAACTGCACCCAGCGGGCGTACAGGTCGTCGGGGAGTTTGGTGGTGCGGTGGCTCTGGCCGTCGTCGGTGGTGTAGGTCTCGGCGCCGGGGATGCCGTGGCCGTCGTTGTGGCCGCCGATGTCGTGGCTGACGGCTGCCATGCCGGTGGCGACGGACTCGCCGGGGGTGTAGCCGACCTCGGCGCGCAGGGTGCCCCAGGTGGAGGAGGTGTCGCCGGTGAAGTGGAGCGTGCTGCGCTTGTCGGCCCAGGGGCCGGTGGGCAGGCCGACGCCGCCGCTGTAGCCGCCCGCTTGGAGGGAGCCGTAGGCCCGCGAGAGGACGAAGCCGCGCTCACTGGTCTCGGCGGTCAGGTCGGCGTACTTCTGGTTGATCCAGGCGTCCGGGGTGACGCCGGGCTGCGAGGAGCGGGAGGCGTCGCAGCACCAGTCGAGCCACCAGAAGTCGTTCCCGGCCCGGTCGAAGGGGCGGTGCAGATCGAGGTACGCCGTGAGCTGGTCCGGGTCGCCGAAGTCGAACGTACGGCACGCCGAGCCCGCGCTGGACGCACAACCGCCCTTGGCCAGCTTGTTCTTGGCGGTCGCCATCGCCTTCGCGTACTGCGGGTCGGACTCCAGGATGCTCGGGTGCACGTTGAGCGTGTTGTGCAGGCCCTCGGCGGTCGACCAGTCGAAGAAGCCCTTCGGATCGGGGTACTTGGCCGTATCGAAGTTCCAGCCGCTCCAGGTGTTGGGCGACTTGAAGTCGGTGTCGGTGACCAGCACGTCCAGGGGGACGCCCGCCTTGCGGAACGCGGGCAGGATGGTCTTCTCGTAGTCGTCGGCCGTGCGGTCGATGTACTCCGAGTACCAGACGCCGTAGGCCCAGCGGGGCAGCAGCCGCGGTGGTCCGGTCAGGGTGGCGAGGTCGGTGAGGCCCTGCTTGTAGTCGTGGCCGTACCCGAAGAGGTAACCGTCCTGGTAGGGACCGGCGCCGTGGGAGGGGCGCGGAACGGCCTTCTCGGTGCGCATGTCGTACGTCGCGGAGGCGGTGTCGTCGAGCAGATACCAGCCGTCGCGGTGCAACAGGCCCGGTGTGGTGCGGGTGTTGGGGTCGCGGTCGCCGTCGAGTCCGTCGAGGCTGCGCCGGTAGCCGCCGAGGGCGAGGTGCGGCTGCGGGGCGGGGTCCGTGCGGGCGGTCACCGCGAGGGTGTCCGCGTTGACGTGACAGCTCGTGGTGTCGGGGCAGTTGAGCGTGATGTCGTTGGTCCCCGCCTTCAACTGCACCGGTACGGAAGCCGACTTCCAGGTGTCCCAGGTGTCGGTCGCCGGGAGGGTGAGGGTGGCGTCGGTGCCGCCGGTGCCCGTGCCGATGCGCACCTCGCGGGCCTGGTGCAGGCCGTCGCCGCCGGTGCCGTTGGCGTAGCGCAGGTGGAGGAGGTAGGTGCCGTCGGCGGGCACGTCCGTGACGTGGGCGGTGAGCCGGGCGTCCTTGTTCAGCTCGGCGGCGAAACCGTCGCCGGAGTAGCCCTGGTGGTCAGTGGCGAGCACGGCGGAGCCCGCGAGCAGGGTGTCCTCGGCCTCGCAACTGGTACCGAAGTGGCAGCCGGACAGGGCTGCTTGGGCTTTGCCGGGGTAGTCGGCGCCGGAGTCGACCAGGGCCGCGCTGTCGATGTTGACGGCGCCGGAGTCGGTGGCGGCGCGGTGCAGCCGTACGGTGTGGTGGCCCGCGCCGAGCGTGAGCGGGATACGGGCCACACCCCAGGCGTTCCAGTCGGCGGTCGCGGGGAGGCTGAAGATCCGGTCCGCTCCCCCGTCCACGCTGAGGCTGAGGGTACGGGTCTCGTGGCGTCCGTCGGAGCCGGTGCCGTCGGCGTAGCGGACGGCGTAGTCGTAGGTGCCGGACTTCTCCGAACGCACGTCGGTGGTCAGGGAGTTGTTGGTCACCTCGAAGCCCGCGAGGAAGCCCTTGCCGGTGAACCCGGCGTGGTCGACGGCCAGTCCGGGTCCGTCGTGGAGCTGGTCCTCGGCCTCGCACAGCGCGCCGACCGCGCAGTCCGGATGCTGCCAGGGCGCGGCGAGCACCTGGTCCTGGCCCGCCTTCAGCCGCACGGTCAGGTTGTCGGCGGAGAAGGGCCCGGAACCGATCTCGTAGCGCAGGGTCAGGGCGCTGGTGGTGAGGGTCAGGACGCCGTCCTTGACGGACGAGCTGTACGCGGGCGGCGTGAAACCGTCCCGGCCGATCGCGTTGAACGTCGCGCTGTCCTCGAAGCGGTTGTCCCCCGCGTACTCGGTGCGGATCAGCGTCGGGGACAGCACCTGGAATCTGGCGTTCTGGACAGCCACGGTGGCCTTGCGGACGGGCTTGGCGCTCTGGCTCGCGGAGGCCGGATCGGCGCAGGTCAGCCCGAGCGCCGCCGTCGCGCAGACGAGGGCGATCCGGGTGAGCCGTCCGCGGGGTGAACGGGACAGGGGTGGTCGCACGGCACGCTCCATGGGGGCAACGGCGCTCTCGCGAGCGCGGTGGACGTACGGAGACGACGAGTGCACTGGACTACCGGTCCGACCGGCGTTGCTACAACGTTGTAAAGCGGGTCCTCAGGCATGAGAACACGGAGCCCTTGCGGTGTCCACAGGTGGAACTGGCCTCTTTGGCAACGGGGTTCACGGGGCGTCCGCGTCGCGCTCGACAAGGGAGAGGCCGGACACCAGCGCGCGGGCGGTGTCGGCGAAGTACTGCTCGTCCGCGTCGGGTGCGAGGCCGAGGGTGACGCCTTGGCCGAGGCCGACGAACAGGGCCCGGAGTGCGGTGGTCAGACGCCGCGCCTGACATAACGTCACAATGCCACCCTTGTAAGGCCGTCCGGCGAACAACGCGACCAGGTGACTCTCCTGCGCCCGGACGGACGCGGCGAGCCGGGCCCCCAGCTCCGGGTCGTGCAGGGCCATGTCCAGCAAGGTGATCTGGAGCGACAGCCCGGCCCTCGCGTCGGGGGCGTCACAACCGCGCCGGTAGTGCCGGGCGAAGGCGTCGACCGCTTCGAGCAGGTCCAGTCCGGCCGGTACCGCCTGCTCGATCTCCTCGTAGTACGGCCGCAGATGATCGGCTACGAGCGCGACGATCAGGCCGTTCTTGCTCCCGAACAGCGAGTACACGGCGCCGGTCGTCAGCTCGGCGCGCTCCGCGATCTCCTCGAGTCTGGCGCGGTATCCGTCCCGGGAGACGACCTCGAACGCGGCGTCCAGCAGGGCGCGGCGGTTGCGTTCCTTGGCTTCGGCCCTCGTCATTCTCATAGTTCGATTATTACCGTAATCTCTTTACGGACAAGCTCAGTTGGGACGAGCTTCAAGGGGGAACGCTCATGACCCAGATCGCGACACCGCGGGTGACCCGGCAAACGGCCGGAGCCCTCGCCGACGGCGCCTTCAAGGTGCTGCTCGGCGCCGCCGGCCTCACCGCCGCCGCCCCGCTGGGCCGATTGCTCGGCACGCCGATCTGGCTGCTGACCGTCTCGGGCGCGGCTCTGCTGATCTGCGGCGGCGTCGAGCTGGGCTGCACCCGCAGCCGGTCGATGCGCACGTACACGCGGCTCATGGTCGCGTACGACACGGGCTGGGTGCTGACGGCTCTGGTCGGCTTCCTGGTGGCGTGGCGGGGTGGCGGCGCCGGGGGTGAGGTGTGGGTGGGGTACCAGGCGGTCGCACCTCTCGCGTTCGCCGTGCTGCTGGTCGCGTCCGCTCCGGCACGGGCGACCGCGGCGTAGGGACGCGTTCCGGCCGAGTGCGCCCTGAGGCTGGACAGACTTTCCCGGCGGTGCTGTCGTGCACATGACCGGAGTGGTTCAACGTTGGAAAGTTGCGGATCACCCGGATTGCTCGGCCCCTTGGACGAACGGACGACCGACAGGACGGACGCGCCATGCCGACTCGCAGACATCGCCTCCTCGGTGGACTCCTCGCACTGGCCCTCGCGTTGGGCGGACTGCTGGCGCTCCCCACGCCGTCCGTCGCGGCGACGGCGGTGTGTGCGCTGGCTTGCGACACGCTCGATCCGTCGAAAGCGCGGCAGGAGAGCTTCCCCGTGGGTGACCGGAACATCAACGGGCGGGTGCTGCGGCTGCACGTGTCCGAGGCGGACGACATGGCGTGGGCCAGTATCGACCAGGGCACGCAGGGGAATTCCGTCTGGCTGGACCGGAGTTGGGACCGGGGTGCCACCTGGGACGGGCTGCTTGGCAAGGCGAGCGTCCCCGGCTCGTGGACCGGTACGCGGACGCTGATGTACAACGTGACCGACCCGGTCGCACACCGGCGCGGCTGGGTCCGGGCGTGCGGGGACGCCGGGGCGGTGACCTGCACGGACTGGTTCCGGCCGCAGGTGTGCGACGGCTCGGCCTGTGACGGCGGCGACCCGGCGACCGCGGCGGGCGACACGCGCCCCGTGCCCGCGACCACGCTGTACGGCCGCACGATCAGCCTCCACATGGACCAGGCCAACGGCACGGCCTGGGGTGTCGTGGAGAACGGCGGGGCGGGGGACGAGATCTGGCTCGACCGCTCCTGGGACGAGGGAGCGAGCTGGCCGGAGGGTTCTTCACTGGGCCGCATCTCCGTGGCGTCCGGGGCGAGTTCGGCACGGACCAAGATGTTCGCCACCCGCGATCCGCGCGGCCTGCTGTACGGCGGTGCCGTGCGGGCCTGTGGCCGGGAGGCGTCGCACCAGGACGGCAGCTGCACGGCGTGGGCGCGGCCGGTGCCGACCCGGACGCGGGCGGCGGCGGACGCGCTCGTGGCGTCGTACCAGGTCAACGAGGGCTGGTGGCGGAGCAGTTGGTGGAACTCGGCGGTGGCGCTCACCTCGCTGATCGACTTCGCGCGCACCAGCGGACGGCACGACTACGACTGGGTGATCGCCCGGACCTTCGAGCAGAACAACGGTGTCTTCCCGGCGGGCGGCCGTAGTTCGGACCCGATCGAGGGGCACTTCATCAGCCGTGCCATCGACGACGCGGCGTGGTGGGCGGTGGCGTGGGTGGACGCGTACGACTACACGCACGAGAAGCGGTATCTGGACGAGGCGGTCACCATCACCACCTACGTGCAGCAGTACTGGGACACGAACACCTGCGGCGGCGGGGTGTGGTGGAACCGGGAGCGCACGTACAAGAACGCGGTGACCAACGGGCTCTATCTGTGGCTGGTGACCGCGCTGCACCAGCGGGTGTCCGGCGACACCACGTGGGGCGCGCGGGCGACGACGGCGGCCGACTGGTTCCTCAACAGCGGAATGATCAACTCAGCCGGTCTGGTGAACGACGGGCTCAACTCGTCGTGTGCCAACAACGGCCAGACGGTGTGGAGTTACAACCAGGGGCTGGCGATCGGGGCGTTCACCGAGCTGTGGCGTTCGACCGGGCAGAGCCGCTATCTCGACACCGCCCGGCGCCTCGCCGACGCGGGGACGACCTCCGCGCAGCTCACGCGTGACGGTGTGCTGACCGAGTCCTGTGACCTCGGGTCCGCGTCGTGCGACGACAACCAGAAGCAGTTCAAGGGCGTGTTCGTACGGCATCTCGCCGATCTCGCGGACGCCACCGGGTCGTCGGCCTACCGCACGTATCTCACCCGGCAGGCCGATTCGGTCTGGGGCACCGACCGGGACGCGCTGAACCGGCTGGGCGCGCGCTGGGCGGGCACGGCGCCGAACCCGGTGGACTGGCGTACCCAGGCGAGCGCGCTGGAGGCGCTGACGGCGGCGGGCTGAACCGCCGCCGTGCACGCCGTGAGCCGTGACCGCGAGCGCCATGAGGCGTCGTGCTCACCCCACCCGCCGCCGCCTCGCCAGCCATGTCTGGGCGATGACGACCAGGACGAGGAACGCCCCGCTGGCGACCTGCTGGTAGGCCGAGTCCAGGGAGCCGATCTGGTTGATGACGTTCTGGATGACCTTGAGCAGGAGGACGCCGACGAGGGAGCCGCTGACGTAGCCGAGGCCGCCGGTGAGGAGGGTGCCGCCGATGACGACGGCGGCGATGGCGTCGAGTTCCATGCCGTAGCCGAGGATGGTGACGCCGGAGGCGAGGTAGGCGGCGCTGAGCGCACCGGCCAGGCCCGCGAGGAGGCCGGAGAGGGTGTAGACGGCGATCTTGGTGCGGGCGACGGGGGCGCCCATGAGGGCGGCGGCCTGTTCGTTGCCGCCGATGGCGTAGACCCGCTGGCCGAAGGCGGTGCGGCGCAGCAGGACGGCGCCCGCCAGATAGAGAACGGCCGTGATCCATACGGGTGTTGCCACGCCGAGGAGCTTGCTCTGGCCGAGGGTGGCGAAGAACGAGCCCTTGGCGACGAGGTAGGTGTCGGCGCCCTCGTCGGTGATGGCGAGCATGATGCCGCGGGCGGCGAGCATCGAGGCGAGGGTGACGATGAAGGGGGCGAGGCCGGTGCGGGCCACGAGGAGGCCGTTGACCAGGCCGATCACCGCGCAGACGGTGAGCGGCAGCAGCAGGGCGACGACCGTGCCGTACTGCGAGCCCCAGGCGGCCAGGACTCCGCCGAGGACGAAGACGGAGCCGACCGAGAGGTCGATGCCGCCGCTGACGATGACGAAGGTCATGCCGAGCGCGACGGTGGCGAGGAACGCGGAGTTGACCGCGATGTTGCCGAGGTTGTCGCCGGTGGCGAAGGAGTCGAAGGAGAGGGAGGCGACGGCGGCGAGGACGACGAGGGCCACCAGGGCGCCGTGCCGCTGGGCGAGGGCGGCGATGCGGTCGCCGCGCCGGGCGGTGTCCTCGGGGGGTGCCGCCTGCGGGGCGGTCGTGGGGTGTTCCTTGGTGCTGGTCACCGCTTGCCCCTCTCCCGTGCCGCGTACACCGCGAGCACGATGACCAGTGCCTGGGCGATCTGCGTCCAGGACGTGGGCAGATCGTGTTTGATGAGCGTGGCCGTCAGGAGCTGGATGAGGACGGCTCCGGCCACCGTGCCGCCGATCCTGACCCGGCCGCCGGTCAGCGGGGTGCCGCCGACCACGACGGCGGTGATGGCGGACAGTTCCATGAGGTTGCCGAGCGAGCTGGGGTCGCTGGCCTGGAGGCGGGCCGTGGCGAGGAACCCGGCGACGGCCGCGAGGACGCCCGAGCAGATGTAGACGGCGATCAGCACGCCGCGCACCGGGAGCCCGGCGAGCTGGGCGGCGGGCCTGCTGTCGCCGACGGCGAGGAGCCGGCGGCCGAAGACGGTGCGGCGCACGACGAAGCCGACGACCACGGCCAGGGCCGCCGCGATGAGCGCGAGGTAGGGGATGCCGAGGACGCTGCCCGCGCCGAGCGAGGCCATGGTGGGGTCGCGCACGTCCTTGAGCTGGGGCAGCAACACCAGCGCGATGCCGCGTCCGCCGACCATGAGCGCGAGGGTGGCGACGATGGGCTGCACGCCGACGTACGCGATGAGGGAGCCGTTGGCGAGTCCGACGACCGCGCCGCCGACCATGGCGATGAGCAGCGCGAACCAGGGGCCGTAGCCGAGGTAGAGGGAGGTGACGGAGGTGGCCAGCGCCATCACCGCGCCCACCGACAGGTCGATGCCCTCGGTGCCGATGGCCAGCGCCATGCCGAGCGCGACGATCAGGACGGGGGCGACCTGGACGGCCTGGGTGCGGAAGTTCTCGCCGGAGACGAAGTGGTCGGTGAAGAACACGTTGAACAGCAGCAGGACGGCGAGGCCGAGATAGACGCCGTAGTTCTGGAGCCAGCCGACCACTGCGGCCCGGTCGGGCAAGGACCTTCTGTCGAGGGCGAGTTCAGTCATGGCGGGGTTCCTCCTCGGCCGCCTCGGCGATGGCCCGCATCAGCTGGTCCTCGCTCACGTCGTCGCCGGTCAGCTCGCCGACGACGGCGCCGTCCCGGAGGACGACCACGCGGTCGGAGCCCTCGACCAGTTCCTCCACGTCGGAGGAGATGAGCAGGACGCCGAGGCCGTCCTCGGCCAGTTCGTCGATGAGTTTCTGCACCTCGGCCTTGGCGCCGACGTCGATGCCCCGGGTGGGTTCGTCCAGGAGCAGCACCTTGGGCTGCATGGCGAGCCAGCGGGCGAGGAGGACCTTCTGCTGGTTGCCGCCGGAGAGTTCGCCGACCTTCTGGTGCGGGCTCGCGGCCTTGATCCGCAGCCGTTTCATGAAGGTGTCGACCACGCGGTCCACGCTCGCCTCGGAGACCAGCCCGAAGCGGGACATGCGGGGCAGCGCGGCCAGGGCGATGTTCTCCCGGACGGACAGGCCGGGCACGATCCCCTCGGTCTTGCGGTCCTCGGGCAGCAGGCTGATCCCGGCGCGGATCGCGGCGGCGGTGGAGCCGGTGCGCACGGGGCGTCCGGCCACGGTGACCCGGCCGCCCGCGAGCGCGAGGGCGCCCGCGATGGCCTTGGCGGTCTCGGTACGCCCCGAGCCGAGCAGTCCGCCGAGCCCGACGACCTCGCCGGGGCGGATGTCCACCGAGACGTCGTGCAGCAGGTGATGCTTCGTCAAGTTCTCCGCCCTGAGCACCAGTTCGGTGCCCGCGTCGTGGCTTCCGGCGAACTTGGTGACGCCTTCCGCGCTGACCTCGCCCGTCTCGCGGCCGAGCATGAGGGAGACGAGCTGGAGGCGGCCGGTCTCGGCCAGCGGTCCGGTGTGCACCAGCTTGCCGTCGCGCAGCACGGTGACCGTGTCGCAGACGGCGTACAGCTCGTCCATGCGGTGGCTGACGTAGAGCACGGCGATGCCCTGGGCGCGCAGCCGCCGGATGACGCCGAACAGCGTCTCCACCTCGCGGGGTTCGAGCGAGGAGGTCGGTTCGTCCATGACGACCACGCGGGCGTCGACGGAGACGGCGCGGGCGAGCGCGACCATCTGCTGGGCGCCGACGCCGAGTTCGCGCAAGGGGCGGCGGACGTCGACGTGGACGCCGTACTCGGCCATCGTCTCCGCGGCCTCGCGGTGCATCCGGGCGAAGTCGATCAGGCCGAGCCGGGTGCGCGGTTCGCGGCCGAGGCAGAGGTTGCGGGCCACGCTCATCAGGGGGATGAGGTTGACCTCCTGGTAGATCGTGGAGATCCCGGCGTGCTGCGCGGCGAGCGGGGTGGAGAAGGCGGCCGGTTCGCCTCGGTAGCGCACCTCGCCCTCGTCGGGGCGGTAGACGCCGGTGAGGACCTTGATCAGGGTGGACTTGCCCGCGCCGTTCTCGCCGACCAGGGCGTGTGTCTCACCGGCCCGGAGGGTGAACGTCACCCCGTCCAGGGCCAGTACACCGGGGAAGCGCTTGGTCAGGTCGCGTACGGCGAGTACTTCGTCGGGAGGTGCGGTCACGGCTGCTCTCCATGGGGGTCATGGGTGACATGCCCGCCCGGGGCGCCGGGAGCGGTCGTTCCCCCGGCGCCGCACGGTGACGAGCCGTCAGTAAGCCTTGCCTTGTCGGACTCGCGGGGCGTTGCCCGGTCCGAGGCGTTGTCGGGCCCGGATGGCCTCGCCGGGCTCAGAATGCCTTGTCGAGGTCGGCCTTGGCATTGGCGCTCGTGTACTGGCTGTCCTTGATGACGATGTCCTCGCCGACCGGCTTGCCCTGGGTGAAGGAGTCCAGGGTCGAGAAGGCGAGCGGTCCGAAGCGCGGGTTGGACTCGATGACGGCGCTGATCCAGCCGTCCGCGATGCCCTGGACGGCGTTGCGGGTGCCGTCGATGGTCACGATCTTCACCGCGCCGGGCTTCTTGCCCGCGCCCTTGAGGGCGTTGACGGCGCCGAGGCCCATCTCGTCGTTCTCGGCGTAGATCGCCTTGATCCCGGGCTTGGACTGGATCAGCTGCTCGGTGACCGACTGGCCCTTCTCACGGGTGAATTCGCCGGTCTGCTTGAAGACGACCTTGAGTCCGGGGGCCTTGGCCTTGATCTGCTCCTCGAAGCCCTTGGTGCGTTCGGTGGTGACGTTGTTGCCCGCCGCGCCGAGCAGGATGGCGATCTCGCCCTTGCCGCCGGTGGCCTCGATGAGCTGGTCGGCGGCGCGGCGGCCCTGCTGGACGAAGTCGGAGCCGATGAAGCTCACGTAGTCCTTGCAGGGGGTGGCGTTGATCTGGCGGTCGATCGTGATGATCGGGATCTTCTTGGCGCGGGCGGACTGGAGCACCGGATCCCAGCCGTCGGAGTTGAGCGGGGCGATGACGAGGAGCTTGGCGCCCTTGGCGATGAGGTCCTGGACGTCGCTGATCTGCTTGGAGAACTGCGACTGGGCGTTGGCGGTGAGCAGCTTGATGCCGCGCTTCTCGGCCTCGGCCTTGATGGAGGCGGTCTCCGCGATGCGGAAGGGGTTGGCCTCCTTCTCCGACTGCGAGAAGCCGACGACCGTCTTCGACAGATCCAGTTTGTCGGCGCCGTAGTCGCCGATGGCGCAGGTCTTGCCGCCGCCGCTCTCGGCGACCTGCTTCCCGGCGTCGTCGTTCACGGCGGTGCTGCCCGAAGAGGCTTTGTCGTCCTCGGACTTGGTGCAGGCGGCGACGAGCGCCAGGCTGGCGGTGAGACCCACGGCGAGGATGGTTCTGGTGGTGCTGCGGGAGTGCGGCTTCATGCGGATTACCCCACTTCGGGACTGCGGAAGGCCGGTCCGGCGGTGACCAGATCAGGATGCTTTTTACATCGTTGCAAGGGCCGTGTAAACACCTCGGACAGCACGTCATCCAACCGCAATCCGGGCCAACTCGCCCTCGATGCACGGACTTTGTGCTGGTCAGCTGCTGTGGACGCGTCGTCCGAGGGTGCTCTCCCGCTCCACGAGCGTGAAGCCGGGCTGGAGTTGGCGGGCGGGTCGGGGTGCCTCGTGGTTCTGCTCGCCCTTGAGGCGGCCGACCACGGATTCCACGGCGAGGCGGGCGATGGCCACCTTGTCCGGGGAGACGGTGGTGAGCGTGACGGCGCCGTAGCGCGCCTCGGTGATGTCGTCGAAGCCGACGACGGCCACGTCCTCGGGGATGCGCAGGCCGCGCTCGAAGAGCACGCGCATGGCGCCGAGGGCGATCAGGTCGTTGTAGGCGAACACCCCGTCGGGCCGCTCCCCGGCGTCGAGCAGCGCGGCCATGGCCCGCGCGCCGTCCGCGTGGCCCCAGCCTTGCGTGGTGGCCACCAGGCGTTCGTCGGCGACGAGTCCGGAGGCGGCCAGTTCCGCCTGCCAGCCGATGAACCGCAGGTGGGCGGGCTGGTGAAGGCGGTCCTGGCGAGCGCCGAGGAAGGCGATGCGACGCCGCCCGAGGGAGAGGAGGTGGCGCACGGCGGCGCGGGCGGCGGCGATGTTGTCGATGACGATGTGGTCGTAGGGCAGGTCGTAGCGGCGCTCGCCGAGCAGGACCAGGGGGGCGTCGTCGCGGCGGGCGGCGAGGTCCTCGGTCTCTAGCTCCAGCGGGCTCAGGATCAGGCCGTCCATGACGCGGGCCCGGAAGCCCTGGCAGACCAGGATCTCCTGTTCGCGCTGGCCCTGGGTGTGGTCGAGCAGCACGGTGTACTCGTGCTGGGCGGCGGCGTCGATGACGGCGCCGGCCAGCTCCGCGAAGTAGGAGTTGCCGAGTTCGGGCACGGCCAGGCCGATGATTCCGGTTCGCCCTTTGCGCAGGTGACGGGCGGTCAGATTCGGCCGGTAGCCGAGTTCGTCGATGGCCTGCTGGACGCGGGCCCGCATGGCCGGTGTGACGTGCGGATAGTCGTTGACCACATTGGAGACGGTCTTCACGGAGACCCCCGCACGTTCGGCCACGTCCTTCAGGCTCACGCGCATCTGCTGTCCTCCCACGCCTCGTGTCAGACACCTGGACAGGGCGCAGGAGGCGTGTTCTCATGCCAACTGCCCTTGTTTCCAACGTTATACAAGATGTTCCGAAGCACGGGCAGAGCACGCACCCGCAACTCCGTTTCCCACCGGAGGTACTCGTGCATCCCACCTTCCCCCGCCGCAGAATCCGCCCCGGCCGCTGGCTGGCCTCCGCGTTCACCGCCATGGCGCTGGTGCTGGCCGGAGCGGTCGGCTCCAAGGCCGCCCCCGCGGAGCCCCGGGCGGCCGAGGCTCCCGTCGCCCACGGGCTCAAGGGCGAGTACTACACCCAATCCGCCCCCGGCGCCTTCGACTTCGCCACGCTGAAGGCGACCACCTTCGACCCCAGCCTCGACTTCCCCGACCTCGAACCGCGCCTGAAGGCCCGCACCGGCCAGCAGGACGACGTGAGCGTGCGCTGGACCGGCAAGCTCACACCGACCGTGAGCGGCGCCCACGTCTTCTCCATCACCGGGGACAACGGCTTCCGGCTCTGGATCGACGGCAAGTCCGTCATCGACCACTGGGTCGACGACTGGGACAAGGAGCAGACCTCGGCGCCCGTCACCCTGGAGGCGGGCCACGCCTACGACTTCAAGGTCGAGTACTTCGAGCACTACGGCGGCTCGAACCTGCATGTGCGCTGGACGCCGCCCGGCGGCAGCAAGCAGGCGATCCCGCAGTCGGCGTTCACGCTGCCCGACGGCTTCACCTACAACGGCCCCCACAGCGCGGCCGTCCAGCCCGACGGCAAGACCCTCGTGCTGGACTTCGACCGTCCGCTCGCCGCTCCCCCGGCCGGCTTCGACGGTCATCTCGACATCGATGTCGGCGGCTCGGCGTGGCCGCGCGGCACCGCCCATCTGGACGTCTCCGACCCGACCAGGCTGGTCGTCCCGCTCACCGAGCCGGTGGTCGGCGGCCACGGCGGTTACGCGGATCTGCGCTACGACGGCAAGGGCGGCCTGACCGAGGCCGACGGCACCGCCGTCAGCGACTTCTGGAGCACCGGCACCAACAACTCGACGTACCAGCTGCGCACCAAGTGGGCCGACCAGGTCAGCGCGAAGAACGCCCACCCGGAGTACCCGCGCCCGCAGTTGACCCGCGACGCCTGGAAGAACCTCAACGGCACCTGGGAGTTCGCCCGGGCCGAGGCGGGCGAACAGCCGCCGACGGGCAAGAAGCTGGCCGAGAGGATCCTCGTCCCGTACCCGGTGGAGTCCCAGCTCTCGGGGATCGAACGGCACGAGGAACGCATGTGGTACAAGCGGACCTTCACCGTGCCGTCCGACTGGCGCGCCCACCAGCAGCGGCTCCAGCTCAACTTCGACGCGGTGGACTGGCAGGCCGTGGTGTACGTCAACGGCCGCAAGGTCGGTGAGCACAAGGGTGGTTACGACCGGTTCAGCGTCGACGTGACGGACGCGCTGAAGAAGTCCGGCCCGCAGGAGCTGATCGTCGGCGTCTACGACCCGACGGACTCGGCGAGCGGCGAGAACCCGCCGGTCGGCAAGCAGCGTCTGGACCCCAGCGGCATCTGGTACACGCCGAGTTCGGGCATCTGGCAGACGGTGTGGATGGAGCCGGTGGCCCGCGACCACGCCTCGGACGTGAAGACCACCCCTGATCTCGCGAAGCGCTCGGTCGCGGTGGACGTGCGCGGGGTGCGTGACGGTGTGCCGGTCACGGCGGTCGCCTACGACGGACGCCGCGAGGTGGGCCGGGCGCACGGCACCACCGGTACGGCCCTGAAGGTGCCGGTGCCGCACCCGCACGCCTGGACGCCGGACGACCCGCATCTGTACACGCTCAAGGTCACCGTCGGCCGGGGCGCCTCCACCGACCGGGTGGGCAGCTACTTCGGTATGCGCTCCATCGAGGTCAAGACGGTGAACGGCAAGCAGCGCACGCTGCTCAACGGCAAGCCGGTCTATCTGATGGCCACGCTCGACCAGGGCTTCTGGCCCGACGGTCTCTACACGGCCCCGACCGACGACGCCCTCGCCTACGACCTCAAGGTGCACAAGCAGCTGGGCTACAACTCGGTGCGCAAGCACATCAAGGTCGAGCCCGACCGCTGGTTCTACTGGGCGGACAAGCTGGGCCTGCTGGTCTGGCAGGACATGCCGGCGATGAACACGGTCAACCCGTCGGCGTCCGCGCGCACCGAGTACGAGCACGAGCTGAAGCAGATGATCCAGCAGCACGACAGCCACCCCTCGGTGATCATGTGGGTCACCTTCAACGAGGGCTGGGGCCAGTACGACCAGGCCCGGATCGCGGACTACGCCAAGTCCCTGGACCCGACCCGGCTGGTCAACAACATGAGCGGCCTCAACTGCTGCGGCGCGGTGGACGGCGGCAACGGCGACATCGCCGACGCCCACGGCTACCCGAGCCCGCAACTGCCCGCGGCCGACGGCAGACGGGCCCTGGTCAGCGGCGAGTACGGCGGCCTCGGCCTGGGTGTCCCCGGGCACGCCTTCCCGGTCCAGATGACCTATGTGGGCGTCACTCCGGAGACCTACACGGATGTGTACCTCGACCGGCTGAAGGAGGTCGAGCAGCTGGCGGCCTGCAAGGGCGGCAACGGCGCCGTGTACACCCAGATCTCGGACGTCGAGGGTGAGTTGAACGGGCTGATGACCTATGACCGCAAGGTCCTCAAGCCCGACGCGAAGCGGCTGCACGCCGCGCACGAGGCGCTGATCAAGGGCGCCGAGAACGGCACGCTCACCTGCACCTCCTGACCGCACGGCCCGCCTCGCCTCCCCGGGGCGGGCCGCGCATTCTTCCCCCACTCCTCAGGAGCGCCGTATGCCTCTCCACCGACGTCATTTCCTCACCGGCGGCGCCCTGGCGCTGAGTTCGGCCGCGCTGTCCGTCCGCCTCGCCCCTCCGGCCGCCGCCGAGGGCCGCTCCCCCCGTGCGCTCGCGCCCGCCGCCTTCACCCGGCTGCGCCCCGGCAGCATCACGGCGCGCGGCTGGCTCGCGGGCCAACTCAGGCTTCAGCTCGACGGGTTGTTCGGCCGTTACGAACAGCGCTCGCACTTCCTGGACTTCACCACCACCGGCTGGGTGCACCCGGAGAACCCCGGCTGGGAGGAACTGCCGTACTGGCTGCGGGGTTACGTACCGCTCGCGATCGCCACCGGCGACGAGCACGCGCTGGCGAACTCCCGGCGCTGGATCGACGCGGTGCTGGCCACCCAGCAGGCCGACGGCTTCTTCGGCCCGCGCTCGCTGCGCACCTCACTGGACGGCGGCCCGGACTTCTGGCCGTTCCTGCCACTGCTGATGGCGCTGCGCACCTGGGAAGAGTACAGCGGCGACACGCGGATCGTCCCGTTCCTGACCCGCTTCCTGACCTTCATGAACGCGCAGGGCAAGGGCGCGTTCGACCACAGCTGGGTCTCCTACCGCTGGGGCGACGGCCTGGACATCGCCCTGTGGCTGTACGACCGCACGGGCGACGGCTTCCTCCTCGATCTGGCCGACAAGATGCACGGCTACGGCGCCTCCTGGACCGGCGCGCTGCCCACCCCGCACAACGTCAACATCGCGCAGGGCTTCCGCGAGGGCGCCCAGTACGCCCGCCGCTCCGGCTCGACGGCCGACACCCGGGCCGCCTACCAGGTCTACGACCAGGTGATGGGTTCCTACGGGCAGTTCCCCGGCGGGGGCTTCGCGGGGGACGAGAACATCCGTCCCGGCTTCGGTGATCCCCGCCAGGGCTTCGAGACCTGCGGCATCGTGGAGTTCATG
Source organism: Streptomyces sp. LaPpAH-108 (assembly GCF_000373625.1). Taxonomy (GTDB): domain Bacteria; phylum Actinomycetota; class Actinomycetes; order Streptomycetales; family Streptomycetaceae; genus Streptomyces. Next base: position 434,623 of record NZ_KB891997.1, on the reverse strand, counting down.
GCCAGCCACGAGCTGCTGACCCGGATCACGGGCGATCCGGTGTGGGCGGACCGCTGCGAGGAACTGGCGTTCAATCTGCTGCCCGCGGCGCTCGACCCGGCGGGCCGTGCGGTGCACTACATCACCAGCGCGAACAGTATCGACCTCGACAACAGGACCAAGACACAAGGGCAGTTCCAGAACGGCTTCGCCATGCAGTCCTTCCAGCCGGGCGTCGACCAGTACCGCTGCTGCCCCCACAACTACGGCATGGGATGGCCGTACTTCAACGAGGAGTTGTGGCTCGCGGCGCCCGGTGGCGGGCTGGCCGCCGCCCTCTACTCCCCCTGTACGGTGCGCGCGACGGTGGCGGGCGGCACCGAGGTCACGATCACCGAGGACACCGACTACCCGTTCGGGGAGACCGTCCGTCTCACGCTCGCGACGCCGCGCGGGGTGCGCTTCCCGCTTCATCTGCGGGTGCCGGGCTGGTGCGCGGAGCCTCGACTCACCGTGAACGGAAAGGCTTACGCGGCGACACCGGGGCCCTCTTTCACCGTGGTGGACCGTCAGTGGTCGAACGGGGACACGGTGACGCTCCGGCTTCCGCAACGCACCGTGCTGCGCACCTGGAGCGCGGGGCAGGACGCGGTGAGCGTCGAGCACGGTCCCCTCGCCTACGCCCTGCGGATCGGCGAGAACTACGTGCGCTACGCGGGCGACGACACCTTCCCCGAGTACGAGGTGCACGCCACCACGCCCTGGAACTACGGGCTGGTCCCGGACAGCATCCCGGAGTTCACCCGCAGCGGTGGTCCGGTCCCGGCCAACCCCTTCACCCAGGAGGGCACGCCCGTGCGCATGACGGCGCGGGCCCGCCGCGTGGCCGAGTGGGTCGCGGACGACGAGCACGTGGTCGCCCCGCTCCAGCGCAGCCCGGCCCGCTCCGACTCACCCGTGGAGAGCGTCACGCTCGTCCCCATGGGCGCGGCCCGGCTCCGGATCAGCGGCTTCCCGACCGCCGCGCCGGACGGCCGCCCCTGGACACCGGAACCGCCCTTCCGGCGTGTCCAGAACAAGCACAGCGGCAAGGTGCTCGCCGTGGACAACATGTCCACCGCCAACAGCGCGCGGGTGGTGCAGTACGACAACACGCCCACCGGCGATCACGCCTGGCAGCTGGTCGACCGGGGCGACGGCTGGTTCCTCGTCCGCAACGGGCACAGCGGCAAGGTGCTGGGCGTGGACGGCATGTCCACGGCCGACAGTGCGATCGTCGTCCAGTACGAGGACAACGGCACCGACGACCATCTGTGGCGCCGGGTGGACAAGGGTGACGGCTGGTTCCTCCTGCTGAACAAGCACAGCGGGAAGGTCCTCGGCGTGTCGGGGATGTCCACCGCGAACAGCGCGCAGGTGGTGCAGTTCGCGGACAACGGCACGGACGACCATCTGTGGCGGTTGCTGTAGGCGGTGGACCGTACGGCGGGGAGTCCCGGCTGGGTCAGCGGGACTCCTCCAGCACGTCGCACTCCAGGAAGGACGGCGGGCGGGTGCACAGCGCGGCCATGCGCTCGGCGAACTCGCGGGACTCGGGGTTCTGGCGGCTGCGCGCGGCCTCGTCGAAGGAGTCGAACTGGAGGACCTCGTAGTAGCGGTTCGGCTGGTTGCGGTCCTTGAGGACGGCCTGGTAGCTGGGGCCCTGTTCCTTGCTGCCGAAGCGTTCCTCGATCTTCATGGCCAGGGTGCGCATCTCGTCGATGCGGTCGGTCTCGAAGGCGATGATCTGGACGAATTTCTGCGCTGCCACTGTTCCTCCAGCCGGCCGTGCGCCCCCGGGCGGGAACGCTCAGCACCCAACGAAACACGGGCGGCACGGGTCGGCAATTCGTCGTGGGGCGTTCGCCGGACGGGGTGCGGGAGTTGCGGGGGTGAGGTGGCGGCGCGTTCGGCCGGACGGGTGTCGTGGCTCCCCGCAGAGATGGGTGTCGTACCTGCCGTAAATGGGTGCCGGCACCGATGGTGGGCGCCGCGCGGCCCGTGCGACCGTGTCATGACACCTGACCTCGACCCAGGGGAAGGCGGTGGCCCGTGGGACATGCCGATGCCCTGCTCGCCATGGGCGGCGCCTTCCTGGCCGCCGCGTTCCTCGCCCGCCTCGGCGCCAAGATCGGCGTGCCGACGATCCCGCTGTTCATGCTGGCCGGTCTGCTGCTCGGTCCGCACACCCCCGGTCTGGTCCTGGTGTCGGACCCGCACGACTTCGAGATGCTGTCCGCGCTGGGGCTCGTGCTGCTGCTGTTCTACCTGGGGCTGGAGTTCCAGCTCAAAGACCTGCGGCGGGGCGGCAGACGGCTGCTGACGGCGGGCGGGATCTATCTGCTGCTGAACGTCGGCGCGGGCCTCGGCTTCGGCTTCGCGCTCGACTGGGGTGCGCGGGAGGCGCTGGTGCTGGCCGGTGTGCTCGGCATCTCCTCCTCCGCCATCGTCACCAAGATCCTCATCGATCTGGGCCGGATCAGCCGCCCGGAGACCCGGCTGATCCTCGGCGTGATCGTGGTCGAGGACCTGTTCCTGGCGCTGTATCTCGCGGCGCTCCAGCCGGTCATCGGCGGCGCCGAGGGCGTCACGGAGACGATCCTCCAGGCGGCGAAGGCGTTCGCGTTCCTGCTGGTGCTGGCGGTCGCCGCCCGCTACGGCACACGGCTGGTCGGCCGCCTGATCCGGGTCCGGGACAACGAACTGCTGGTGATCAGCTTCCTCGGCGCGGCCGTCCTGGTCGCCGGGGTCTCCGAGCTGCTGGGGGTCGCGGACGCCATCGGCGCGTTCATGGTGGGCCTGATCCTGGCAGGCACCTCGTCCGGGCCGCGCATCCGGCAGCTGGTGCATCCGCTGCGCGACGCCTTCGCGGCGATCTTCTTCTTCGCCTTCGGACTGGCCCTGGACCCCGCCCGGCTGGCCTCCGTGGCCGGTCCGGTCGCCGCGGCAGCCGCTCTCACCATCGTCATGAACATCATCGCCGGACTGCTCGTCGCCCGCTCCTACGGCTACGGCCCCGAGCATGCCGCCGACATCGCGACGACCCTGGTGGCGCGCGGGGAGTTCGCGCTGATCCTGGCCGCCATGGCGGTGGGCGCGGGCCTGGACGGGCGGCTGCCGTCGTTCATCGCCGGGTACGTGCTCGTACTGGCCGTGCTCGGACCGGTGATCGCGGCCCGGGCGCATCTGCTCGCCCGGGTCCTCGGCGCGCTCGGTTTCGCGGGGCGGCCCGTGGAGACCGCCGAGCCGGTGGAAGTGGCGGAGGCGGCAGAAGTGACGGACACGCGCGCGTACGGCGAGAGCCGGGCCTCTGCGGAGGAGTCGTCGGCGGAGACCGTGGGCGTCGATGCCGAGCGATAGGCGTGGGGTCAGGGCTCGATCAGGCCGACGCGGATGGCGTAGCGGGTGAGTTCCAGGCGGTCCTTGAGGCCGAGTTTCTGGAGCAGGTTGGCGCGATGGCGTTCGACGGTCTTGGGGCTGATGACCAGGATGTCGGCGATCTGCTGCGAGGTGTGGCCCTCGGCGACGAGCTTGAGGATCTCCTCCTCCCGGCCGGTGATCATGCGGGAGGGCAGGGTGCGGCCGTCCCGCACCCGGTCGAGGTAGTCGCGGATGAGGGCGTTGACGGCGCCGGGGTAGAGGAAGGGCTCGCCGCGCATGGTGGCGCGGCATGCCTCGACCAGGTCACGGTCGGCCACGGACTTGAGGACGTAGCCGGAGGCACCGGCGGCCAGGGCCTCGAAGAAGAACTGCTCGTTGTCGTACATCGTCAGGATGAGGATGCGGGTCTCCGGCTGGGTGCGGGACAGCTCGCGGGCGGCCTGGAGGCCGGTGAGGCGGGGCATCGCGATGTCGAGGACGGCCAGGTCGGGCCGGAGTTCGCGGGCCTGGGCCAGGGCTTCTGCGCCATCGTCCGCCTCGGCGACGACGGTGAGGTCGGGTTCGCCCTCCAGGATGAGGCGGACCCCGCGCCGTACCAGCGCGTGGTCGTCGGCGAGCAGGATGCGGGTGGGGGCCGGGTCGGTCATGGCAGCGGCTCCGGACGGGGACGGTGGCTGCGGACGGGGACGGTGAGGAGGACTTCGGTGCCGTCGCCGCCCGGGCCCGGGCCCACGGCCAGGTCGGCGCCGATGAGCAGCGCGCGTTCCCGCATCCCGCGCAGGCCCGCGCCTTCGGGTGCGCCGCCGGTGCCGTGTCCGTCGTCGCGCACGCGCAGCTCGACTCCTGCGGGGGTCTGCTTGAGGGTGAGTTCGGCGTGGTGGGCGCGGGCGTGCCGGGCGACGTTGGTGAGCCCTTCCTGGGCGACGCGGTAAAGGACGAGTTCGCTCTCGTGACCGAGCGGGGGCAGGTCGGTGCCCAGCTGGTGGCGCACGGTGAGGCCGGGTCCGGAGAACTCGGCGGCAAGGGCCTTGAGGGCGCTGGTCAGACCGAGTTCGTCCAGGACGCCGGGGCGCAGTCGGCGGGCGATGCGGCGGACCTCGTCGAGTCCGGCCCGGGTGGTCTCCTGCACCTGCTGAAGCTCCTCGCGCAGTCCGGGCGGGGCCTGGCGGGCGGCGCGGTTGAGTTCGAGCAGGACGGCGGTGAGGGTCTGGCCGACCTCGTCGTGGAGTTCCTGGGCCACGCGGTGGCGTTCGGCCTCCTGGGCGGAGAGGGCGCGGGCGCTGCTGGTGGCCCGCTCGTCCTCCAGCCGGTCGAGCATGGCGTTGAAGACGGTGATCAGCTCGGCGATCTCGCCGTGCCCGCCGACCGGCGGCCGTACGCCGGGGCGCAGCAGGTCGGCCGTGGTCATGGCGCGGCTGAGGCGCTGCAGCGGGGCGAGGTTGATGCGCAGCAGGACGGCGTTGGCGACGAGCATGGCCGCGAGTCCGGCGGTGAGGATCGCGGCCTCGGTGAGCAGGACGGGGGTGGAGACGGTGACGGGGCCGAGCAGCAGGGCGGCAGCCGCGACGAGGACGGCGGCGTTGAGCAGGAAGATCCGCCAGAACAGGGGCATCGCGGGGCACCTCCTCCGGGGCTCGTGGTCGGGGGCCGTCCGGGTTTCTCAGGGTTCGGTCTCAGGGTTGCTCGGGGGCGCGCTCGGGCGCTGATGGGGGGCCTCATCGTCCAGCGTGGGTGCGGGCCGGACGGGCCGCCATCCGTGGCGGCCCCCATCCGGGGATCGGGACTGCTCCCCACGGCTGTCCCCCACACGAGTGGCCGCCCGGCGCCGCGTCCCTGAGGCGGTGAGGGCCGGGCTCCGGGACGAATGGGGGTCGTACCCGATGGTGGCGGAGGGTGGCCGGGGCGAATCCTGGTGGTGCGCGGAGATCCGCGTACAGGACCGACCGGCAGGCGTGAGGCGAGGAGGAGTCATGACCCCGTACGACCACGAGGCGCTGCTCGGCCGTGCCGCTCCGCGGTTCTCGCCCGGCGCACGCGTCCGTCGCCCGCCCCACCGTGCGTGGTACTGGTGGGTGCTGATCGTCGGAGGTGTGCTGCTGGCAGCGGGGATCGTGCTGGCGGAGGCACTGCTGATCGCGGCAGGGCTGGTCCTCGGCGGCGTCGCGGGGCATCTGCTCGATCCGGCCCGCAGACGCCCGCGCTCAGCCGGCCGGTCCCGGCTCGGCCTTGTTCAGTTCGGCGGTGAACTGCGCGCCGGTGAGCAGCGCCAGGTTGGACAGCCACAGCCAGATCAGAAAGACCACGGACCCGGCGAGAGAGCCGTAAAGACGGCTGTAGGTGCCCAGAGCGGAGGCATACAGGGCGAAGGCACCCGAGGCGGTGAGCCATAGGCCCGCCGCGAGGATGCCGCCGGGCAGCGAGTGCCTGCGCGAGCGGGCGGGCGCCGGGCCGGTACGGAAGACGATCACGACGAGGACGACGGCCAGGCCGAGCAGCAGCGGCCAGCGCAGCAGCCTCCAGACCAGGGCCGCCGTGGCACCGAGACCGAGGAAGGAGCCGACGGCCTCCGCGCCGGGGCCGGTGAGCAGCAGGACCAGCGGGCCCGCGACGAGCAGGCCGAGCAGGGCCAGCGCGGTCAGGACGATGCGGTGCGCGCGCCGCCAGGGCGAGCGCCGGTCCTCCATGCGGTACATCCGGTGCAGCGCGCGCCGGAAGACGGCCAGATAGCTGGAGGCGGACCACAGGGCGCTGGCGGTTCCGGTGACGAGCAGGGGCCAGGCCGCCGAGTCGGTGCGCAGCATCCGGGCCAGCGTGTCGCGGAGTTCGCCGCCGGATTCGGCGGGGGCGTACGCCGCGACCTGGGCGATGAACCGCTCGGCCGTGCCGGGGCTGATCAGCGTGGTGGCGATGACCGTGACGAGCATGGCGGGCAGCACGGTCAGGATCGCGTAGTAGGTCAGGGCGGCGGCGTGGTCGGACACGTCGTCCCGCCACATGGACACCGGGGTGCGGCGCAGCGCGGCTCCCCAGGTGGCGGCCCGGGGAGCGAGGACGGTGCGGAGGCGGGAGGCGTCGGGCGCCTGGGGTTCAACGGACATGCGGTACCCGGTGGGATCGGTGGCTGAGCCGGACTCGGCTGTGGACGGTACAGGGGGCGGTGGCGGTCTCGGCGCGTCCGATCAGCCGGGTCAGGCCGGGCAGCACGGCGGCGGGGGTGGTCCCCGGCTGGAGCCACAGATGCAGCCGGACCGTGAGCCGTCCGCGCGAGACGAACACCCGGGTGCGGCAGCGGGCGACGCCGTGCAGGGCCGCCGCGTCATGGTTGAGCGCGTCCTCCAGGGCCCGGGTGCGGAGGGCACCGGTGGTGCCGGGCAGTGGCAGCAGGGAGCCGCCGCCGACGCTGAACTGCCGGGCGCACCACAGCGCGCACAGCGCGGTGGCGGCGAACGACCCGGCCATGACACCGGGCGCCCACCAGCCCTGCGCCCGCAGTCCGACGAGGCGGGCGCTGGTCAGGAACGCGTGGTGGGCGGGCGGTACGGGCAGCCGTCCGGCGGCCGGAGTACCGCTCAGCGCGAGCCCGGAACCGCCCACCAGCAGGGTCAGACCGGTGAGGGCGAGGACGGTGCGGTTGAGGAAGGAGCGGAGGGTCTGCATCAGAGGTCGCCTCCCGCGAGGGCGCGGGTGGGCGGGGTGGGGAGGGGTGCTGACGGGGCGGGCGTCGGAGGGGGCGGCGCAGCCGGGCCCGAAGTCGGGGCCGAGGCCGGAGCCGGAGCCGCTGCCGGAACCGGCGCCGGAGCCGGAGTCGGTGCCAGGGCCGGGGCCGCTGCCGGAACCGGCGCGGAAGCCGGAACCGGAGCCGGAGCCGAGCCCGAAGCGGGCACCGGGCCAGCCGCGAGCGCCACACTCGGAGGGGGCGCGCAGGCGAGCACGGGGGCGGGGGCGGGTGCCCAGCCCCGTCGGGGTCGGGCCGTGACCCGTAGCCGCAGGGGGCGGCGCAGTCCGCACTCGGCCAGGGCGTTGTCGGCGGCCTGGGTGATCCGGAGTTCGGCGGTGGTCCGGTCGCCGGAGGCGAGGTCGGCGCGGACGGTGGCGCGGCGGCGTCGGACACGCGTCCTCGCCCCGGTGACGCCGTCGGTTCCGGTGGCGGCGTCACGGAGCAGGGCGGCGACGGCCGAGCGGTCCAGCGCGATGTCGGTGCCGGAGGCGGGTGAGGCGGTGGTGAGGAGGTTGCGGCGGCCGGGGGTGACGGCGAGGACGAGCAGCACGGCGCCGAGGAGGGCGCAGCAGGTGCCTACGGCGGTGACGAGGGGTTCGCCGGGACCGTGGCCGTACAGCCAGTGCAGGGTGCCGGTGCGCCAGGCGGCGGCCGGGCGGTGTCCGGTGTGGACGAGGATCAGGTCGGCGGCGAGGGAGCCGAAGGCCAGGGTGGCGAGGAGGGCGAGGATGCCGAGCGGAAAGCGGCGCTGGGACCACCAGCGGCGGGGCGCCCGGGAGCCGGTCCGGGGCGTGTCGGCCGACGCCGGTGCGGGGTCGGGCGGCGCAGGCGCCAGCTGGCCGGAGGCCGGGGTGAGTGTGGTGACGCCGATGCGGAGCCGGGACACGTCGAGACCGGTCAGCTCGGCGGTGCGGGCGGTCACCCGGTCCTGGATACGGCGGACCAGCGGGGCCAGCGGCTCCGGGTAGGGCACGGCGAGGTCGAGGGCGACCTCGGTGCGGCGTCCGTGGACGGTGGCCGCGCTGCCGGTGATGCGTACGGCACCGTCGGGGTGGGCCTCGGTGGCCGCCCGCCCGGCGATCCGGCGGACGGCCTGTTCCGAGACCGCGGCGGTGCCGCGGGGGTGGGGCTCGGTCATCGACGGCCCCGCTGGAAGGAGTCCCGCAGGTCCCGGGCGCGACCGCCGCCGTCGACCCAGTGACCCACCGCCCAGCCGAGGGCGCCGAGCGCGGCCACGAGCACGAACGCGCCGAAGCCGCCGAACCAGCCCGCGAACGCCAGCGCCAGGCCGGCGATCATTCCCATCAGCGCTCTGTCCATCTTCCGTCTCCTCTTCGTCCGGCCGGTCGTCGCCGTCCGGGCCGGTCGCTCCCACCCGCGACCGCTCGGTCCGCCGGGGCCGGTGCCGGGTCACGCCACACGCGGCGTGCTCTCCGGCTCGGGTTCGTCGTCCTCGGGGAGGTGCACGTCGTCGACGGCGATGTTCACCTCGACGACCTCCAGTCCGGTGATGCGTTCCACGGCGTGGATCACGTTCTCGCGGACATCGCGGGCCACCTCGGCGATCGGTACGCCGTACTCCACGACCAGGGCGAGGTCGATGGCGGTCTGCTTCTCACCAACCTCGGCCTTGACGCCCCGGCCGACGTTCGTGCCGCCGCCGGGCACCCGGTCGCGGACCGCGCCGATGGTGCGGGACAGTCCCCCGCCCATGGCGTGCACGCCGGGTATCTCGCGTGCGGCCGTACCGGCGACCTTGACGACGACCACGTCCGCGATGGAGGTCCGGCCACGTGTGGCGGCCGGTTCACCGATGCCGGTCCTGCCGGCGGTGAGGTCGGTGGCCGCCCGCTGCGGCTCGCCGGGGCGGCCCGTCTCTGCGTTGGGGATGCTCATGACCAGGTCCTCTCGGTGGTCCGGTGTGTCCTCTGTTCCCTTGGACGTGTTCCCTCGGACCCGGCCGGGCCACAGGTGTGAGGCAGATTCCCTGAATTCGTCCGCTGATGCGTCCTCCTGCGGGGTGACGTGCGCGGAGCCGTCCGGCGCCGGGTGCATCCACGGCGCCTGCGGGGCCGAAGTAGGGGCATGAGGCGGAATGGCCCGAGCCCGCCGGGAAAGCACGGGAAAGCACTCGTCACGGGCGGCGGGTCCGGGCCCCGTCGTGCTCTGGGAGGACCGTTGTGAAGGAAGCCGTGTACATCGGCGGGAACCCTGCGGCCGAGCCCGATCTGGAGCGGCTGCTGCACGAGGTGGCGCTGGGCGACCAGGAGGCGTTCGCCTCGGTCTACGACACCGTCGCCGGGCCGGTCCTGGGAGTGGTCCGCGCGGTGCTGCGTGACCGGGCGCAGTCGGAGGAGGTCGCGCAGGACGTGCTGGTGGAGGTGTGGCGCACGGCCCCGCGCTACCGGCCCGAGCGGGGCACCGCCATCAACTGGATCCTCACCCTCGCGCACCGGCGTGCCGTCGACCGGGTGCGCTCGGTCGAGGCGGCGGCTGCCCGCGACACCAGGGCGGCGCTGCTGGACCGTACGCCCGAGTACGACGAGGTGACCGAGCAGGTGGAGACCCGGCTGGAGCAGGAGCAGGTGCGACGGTGTCTGCGTACGCTGACGGAGATTCAACGGCAGTCGCTGACCCTGGCCTACTACCGGGGGCTGACGTACCGCCAGGTGGCGGAGGCGCTGGCGCTGCCGCTCGGCACGGTCAAGACGCGGCTGCGCGACGGGCTGATCCGGATGCGCGACTGTCTCGGGGTGTCCGCGTGAGCGCGGCCGATCCGCACACCCTGACCGGCGCCTACGCGCTGGACGCCCTGGACGAGGACGAGCGCGCCGGTGTCGAACGGCATCTGGCCCACTGTGCGTCCTGCGCGCTGGAGGTCGCGGAGTTCGAGGCGACGGCGGCCCGGCTGGGGCTCGCGGCGACGGTGCCGGTACGGCCCGCGCTGCGCGCGGAGGTGCTGCGCCGGATCGCCTCGGTGCGTCAGGTGGCGCCGGGTACGGCGCCGACCGCGCGTCTGCGTACGACCAGGCGACGTACGCGTGGTCCGCTCGCATGGGCGCTGGCCGCGTCCGTCGCCGTCGCGGCGGCGTTCGGGGGTACGGCGCTGTGGCAGTACGAGCGGGCCCAGGACGCCACGCGGCGGGCCGCCGTGGCGGAGGGCCGGGCCGACGAGGTGGCGGGGGTGCTGGCGGCGCCGGACGCCAAGTCGGCGACGGTGCGGGTGGCGGGCGGCACGGGCACGGTGGTGGTGTCGGCGGAGCGGGACCGGGCGGTGTTCATGGCCTCGCGGATGCCCGCGCCGCCGGACGGCAAGGTGTACCAGCTGTGGTTCGACGACGGCGGGACGATGCGGTCGGCCGGGCTGATGAACCCGGTGCTGCGCAGTCAGACCGTGCTGCTGCGGGGCCCGGTGGCCGGGGCCTCCGGGGTCGGCGTCACGGTGGAACCGGCGGGCGGTTCGCCCCGGCCGACCACCGCGCCCGTCACCCTGCTGAGCCTTCCCGCGTAGCTCCGCCGAGCCCACGGACCCGGGGTGCGCCTACCCCTTCTTCGGCGGCCTCGGGAAGAAGCCGCTCGTGCGGGCCACGTACGCGTCCCAGCCCGGCCGCCCCGCCATGTGCCGCTCCAGCATTCGCTTCCCGCTGCCGTTGACGAGCAGGAAGCTCATCACCACCGGGGCGACCACGGACACCGCGGCCGGGGCCCAGCCGCCGTCGCAGGCGACGAGGAAGAGGCCCCACCAGACGCAGAAGTCGCCGAAGTAGTTGGGGTGGCGGGTCAGCCGCCACAGGCCCCGGTCCATGATGCGGCCCTTGTGGGCGGGGTCGGCCTTGAAGCGGGCGAGCTGGGCGTCGCCCACGGTCTCGAAGAACATCCCCACCGCCCACACCGCCGTGCCCAGCCAGGCCAGGCCGGAGACGGCGGGCGACGCGTACGGGGCGGCCTGCACCGGCAGCGAGACCAGCCAGACCAGGGCGCCTTGGAGGAGGTGGACCATCCGCAGGGCGTAGAGGTTCCGGTTGCCGGGGGACTTGGCGAGGAGCGCGGCGTAGCGCGGGTCCTCGCCGTGGCCCCGGCCCCGGCGCCCGATGTGCACGGCCAGCCGCAGCCCCCAGACGACGGTGAGGACCGTGACGAGGACCCGTCGGCCCGTGTCGCCCTCCCCGGCCGAGGCCGCGAGGGTGACCACCGCGACGGCGGCGAAGGCCGCGCCCCAGGCGATGTCCACGACCCGGTGCACGCCCTTGCGGACCGCGACGGCGAACGTGACGGCCATGACGCCGAAGGCGGTCGCCGCGGCCCAGCCGAGGTTCAGGGCGAAGGCGCCCCACGCGAAGCCGGTCACGGCTGCTCCAGTCCCCGGTACCAGTCCGCGCCCTCGGGCCGGGCCAGTCCGCTCGCGCCCGTGTCGGAGGGGCGGACGCAGAGGATCTGGTCCACGCCCATGCGCCGTTCCTCGAAGGCGAGCGCACCACCGGCCAGGTAGAGCCGCCAGACGCGGGCGGTCTCCGCGCCGACGAGGCGTACGACGTCGTCCCAGCGGCGTTCCAGGGTGCGGTGCCAGGCGGCCACGGTGCGCACGTAATGCTCGCGCAGCGATTCCACCGAGCGCACCTCGAGTCCGGCCCCCTCCAGCAGCCCGACGGTCTCACCGAGCGGTCGCATGTGCATGTCGGGTGCGATGTACGCCTCGATGAAGGCGCCGCCGCCCGGCGCGCGGTGACCTCGCGACATCTGCTGGACCAGCACCCGGCCCTCCGGCACGACGAGCCGGTGCAGCGCCGCGGCGAAGGCGGGGTACTCGGCGTCGCCGACGTGCTCCCCCATCTCCACGGTGGCGACCGCGTCGTACCCGGAGCCGGTGATGTCGCGGTAGTCCTGGCACACCACCTCGATCAGGTCCGCAAGTCCCCGCTCGCGGACCTGTTCGCGGACGTGGGCGGCCTGTTCGCGGGCGAGGGTGACGGCGGTGACCCGGGCCTTGTGCCGCTCGGCGGCGTACAGCGTGAGCGAGCCCCAGCCGCAGCCGATGTCGAGCAGCCGGGCGCCGGGGCGCAGCCCGAGCTTGCGGCAGATCAGTTCCAGCTTGGCGCGCTGGGCGCGGGCCGGGGCGGAATCGTCGTCCTCTGCCGCCTCGCCCGTCCAGTAGCCGCAGGAGTAGGCCATGGTGTCGTCGAGGAGCAGGCGGTAGAAGTCGTTGGACAGGTCGTAGTGGTGGCTGATCGCGGCGCGGTCGCGGGACCTGGTGTGGAGTGCGCCGCGCAGCCGGGCCTGGGAGGCGGGGGCGGGCGGCGGTGGTCCGACGGCGCCGAGGCGTACGGCTTCGACGGCGGCGCGGGCCCGGTCGGCGAGGGTGAGGCGCGGGGCGTGGGTGCCCCGTGCGCGGGCGGCGGCCCAGACGGCGCGCAGCCCCTCGGCGAGGTCGCCCTCGATGTCGATCTCGCCGGTGATGTACGCCTGGGCGAGGCCGAGTTCGCCGGGCTGCCACAGCAGTCGGCGCAGCGCGCGCCGGGAGCGTACGACGACCACGGGGGCGCCGGGTGGTCCGGTCTCGCTGCCGTCCCAGGCGCGCAGCCGGATGGGCAGCCGGGTGCCGACGGCCTCCTCGGCGAGGTCCGCGATCCGGTGGGCGGCACCGGTCCGCCTCGGGGATGTGGTGCTCATGGGGCGGGGTTCTCCTTGGTGAGCAGATACTGCTGGACGTCGAGATAGCCGGAGCGGAACCCGGCCTCGGAGTAGGCGAGGTAGAAGGTCCACAGCCGCCGGAAGACCGTGTCGAAGCCGAGGGCGGTGACCTCGTCGGAGCGGTCGGTGAACCGCTCGCGCCACAGCCGCAGGGTCTCGGCGTAGTGCGCGCCGAAGGCGTCGCGGCGGGCGACGGCCAGCGCGGTGTGCTCGCGCACGGTCTGCTCGACGGCCTCCATGGAGGGCAGCAGGCCGCCGGGGAAGACGTACTTCTGGATCCAGGTGTGGGTGTTCCGGCTGGCCAGCATCCGGTCGTGGGGCATGGTGATGGCCTGGAGCGCGGCCCGGCCGCCGGGGGCGAGGCGGGCGTCGAGGGTGCGGAAGTAGACCGGCCAGAACTCGGCGCCGACGGCCTCCAGCATCTCCACGCTGACGATCGCGTCGTAGCTGCCGCGCGCCTCGCGGTAGTCGCGCAGCTCGACGGTGACACGGTCGCCGAGGCCCGCCTCGCGCACGCGGCGCAGGGCGAGGTCGCGCTGTTCGCGGGAGAGGGTGAGGGAGGTGACGTGGGCGCCCCGGGCGGCGGCGCGCAGGGCGAGTTCGCCCCAGCCGGTGCCGATCTCCAGGAGCCTGGTGCCCTCGCCGACGGCGGCCATGTCGAGCAGACGGTCGGTCTTGCGGTGCTGGGCGGCGGCGAGCAGGGACCACTCGGCGGGGAAGCCCCGGAAGACGGCGGCGGAGTAGGTGAGGGTGTCGTCCAGGAAGAGGGCGAAGAGGTCGTTGGACAGGTCGTAGTGGTGGCTGATGTTGTCGCGGGCGCCGTCGGCGGTGTTGCGGCGGGTGGCCGGTTGCCTCGGGGCCCACAGTCCGCGCAGGCGTTGCAGCGGGGCCGGGACCAGCTCGGCCGCGTGGGCCGCGAGCACGGTGAGGGCGCCGACCAGGTCGGGGGCGTCCCACTCCCCCGCCAGGTACGACTCGCCGAAGCCGATGAGCCCGCCGGTGCCGACGCGGGCGTGGAAGGCGTCGGGGTCGTGGATCTCGATCAGCGGGCCGCCCAGGCCGAGGGTGGCCCCGCCCGCGAGCCGGACGCGCAGGGGCAGTCGGCGCAGCGCGTGGCGTACGACGGCGGCGGCGACGTGCCGTACGGGCCAGGAGGCGCGGGGTACGACGGCCACGTCGGGCCAGCGGGCGGGGTCCACGCCCTCGGTGTCCCGGGCGCGGGTGTCCCGGGCGCGCGGGATGCGGGCGCGCGTCGCGGGGCGGTGGTCGGCTGTCGTCATGTGGGGATCTCCGGGTGACGTGGGTGGCTGCCGGGGCGGGGCCGTACCGGCAGACCGCGCAGGTACAGGCGGATGCCGTGGAAGCGGATGGCGGCCGAGACCGCGAGGGTGGACCAGGGGTGGCGCAGGGCCAGGCGCAGCAGCGCGGCCGGAGTGGCGGCGCGGCGGCGGCCGTGGACCGTGGCGGTGAAGGGCGGGGCGCCGGGCCGGTCCAGGCGCAGGGACAGCTGGAGGCGTTCGCCGGGCAGCGGCAGCCGCATCTCGTAGCGGCCGTCCACCGGGAAGAACGGTGAGACGTAGAACTCCTTGTCGGTGGCGGCGACTTGGTCGGGGCCGGGGTGCAACAGATAGGCGTGGCGCCCGCCGTAGGTGTTGTGCACCTCGGCGACCACGCAGCGCGGGGTGCCGTCGGGGTCGTGACACCAGTACAGGGTCAGCGGGTTGAAGACGTATCCGAGGACGCGGGCGTGGGTGAGCATCACGACCGGGCCGCCCGCCAGGTCGATGCCGTGCCCGGCGAGGAAGGCGTCGAGCGCGGTACGGATCGCCGGGGCGTCGCCGGTGAAGTGGTCGCGGGCCCGGAAGCGCGCCAACGGCCTCATGAACCACGGGAGTCGCGGCAGCCGGTCGAGATCGACCAGCCACAGGTACGTGCGGTGCCGCAGGGCGTACCGGAAGGGCGCCCTGCGCACATGGTGGATCGTGCAGGGGTACAGCGCGGGCACGGCGGGCAGGGTCACCAGCGCACCCCCAGCGCGGCAGCCGCCTCCACCCCGCTGCGGCAGCCGTCCTCGTGGAACCCCCAGCCGTGATAGGCGCCCGCGAACGCCGTGACGCCGGTGGCGAGTTCGGGCAGCCGCTGCTGGGCGGCCACCGACTCCGGCGTGTACACCGGGTGTTCGTACGTCATCCGGGCCAGCACCCGGTCCGGGGCCACCCGGTCCGCTCCGCCGAGGGTGACGATGTGGGGCTCGTCCGTGGCCAGGCACTGGAGGCGGTTCATGTCGTAGCTGACGCGCACCCGGTCCGCGCCCGCGTCGCAGGCGGGCATCAGGTAGTTCCAGGAGGCGCGGGCGGCCCGGGCGCGGGGCAGCAGGGCGGTGTCGGTGTGCAGCAGGGTGGGGTTGCGGGAGTAACGGAAGGCGCCGAGGAGTTCCTTCTCGTGCGGGGTGGCGTCGCCGAGGAGGCGCAGCGCCTGGTCGGGGTGGACGGCGACGACCACGTGGTCGTACGCGGCCGTGCGGCCGTCCTCGGTGATCACCTCGGCGCCGTCCGTGTGCCGCAGCACGGTGCGGACGGGGGTGGCGGTGCAGACCTCGTGCAGCCGGGCCGCGACCCGGTCGACGTAGGTGCGGGAGCCTCCGGTGACGGTCCGCCACACCGGGGAGCCGGTCACGGAGAGCATCCCGTGGTGGTCGAGAAACCTGAACAGATAGGCGGCCGGGTAGCGTTGAGCGGTCTGCGCGTCGCAGGACCAGACGGCGGAGACCAGCGGGGTCATGAAGTGGGCGCGGAAATAAGGGGAGAAGCCCGAGCGGTCGAGGAACTGCCCCAGCGTGAGCGCGAGTTCACCGTCACCTCCGCGATCGAGGAGCCGACGGGCGGCGCGGTGGAAGGCCGGGATCTCCGCGAGCATCCGCAGATACGGGACGCGCAGCGCGTTGGACGGCCTTGCGAACAGCCCGCGTGGGCCGCGCGCACCGGCGTACTCCAGACCGCAGCCCTCGCACCGCACGGACATGCTCATCTCCGACTCCTGTGTGGCGACGCCGAGTTCACGGAAGAGGCGGAGCAGGTGGGGGTAGGTGCGGCGGTTGTGCACGATGAAACCCGAGTCCACCCGCAGCGGGGGGCCACCGCCGGGCCGGGCGAGGTCATGGGTGTGCGCGTGGCCGCCGAGGCGGGCGTCGGCCTCGTAGAGGGTGACGCGGTGCGAGCGGGCCAGCACATGGGCGGCGGTCAGCCCGGCGACGCCGCTGCCGACGACGGCGGTGTGACGCATGGATCGGTCCTCTCAAGGGCGGCAGAAAGAGAAGGGAAGAGAAGAGAGGGAGAAAGAGAAGGACGAGTGCGGCCCCGGCACGCCGCTCTCGCACCGGAGCCGCCCCGAGGGCCGCTGTCGCCGGGACGGCACGGCGAGAACACCGCACCGCCGGACCGGAGCCGCACCCCGGTCCCGCGCCACGCCCTCCACGACGGCCGGACGCATCGGCGGACGGACGCCCGCCGCCGTCCGCCCGGCCCTCGTCGGCGCGGCACACCCCGCGACCGGCCCGCCCATCGGGTGCGGACCCCGCGGCCCTCGCTCGTCCTTCTCCTCATC
Organism: Streptomyces sp. LaPpAH-108; assembly: GCF_000373625.1. Taxonomy (GTDB): domain Bacteria; phylum Actinomycetota; class Actinomycetes; order Streptomycetales; family Streptomycetaceae; genus Streptomyces. The sequence continues at coordinate 418,215 of NZ_KB891997.1, read as the reverse complement.
CCTCACACGGGGAATCCGGTCCCGGCGGTCCGGCGGATTGGTCAATCACCCGATCAGGTGAAAGAAAGATCCCGGACCCATCCATGAGGCCGTCGGCAACGGATACACCGGTCGACTCCCCGGGAATCCCTCGCCGCCCGGGGCGCGGCCCGCCCTCCCCCGGCTTACGATCCCCTCGTGGCAGACATCCCCGACAGCCTGATCGCGCTGGAGCGGTCCGCCGAGATCGAGCGGGCCCGGCTGGCCGGTCTCAGCGGCGCCGAGTACGACGCGCAGCGGCAGCGCTGGCGCGCGGTCTACGACGCCGTACAGGACGCGATCACCTCGTACGCGACGGCGACGGGCGAGGACCGGGACCGTCTGGAGGAGGCGGTCAGGACGGCGGTGCGGTGCAGCCAGGAGGACCCCGCCGTGGAGTAGCCGCGCGTGCGGCGGGCCGCCGACCGGGCCACGCTGGGGGCATGGCCGCCCTGCCTCCCGTAGTCGTGTACCCGCCCGCCGAGGACGGGGGACGCCGGGTGCGCGTCGGCGACCGGTTCGTGGGGATGGCGTACACGCTGCTCGACGTGGCCGAGTTCCTGCGCCGCGCGGGCATGGAGGACGTCGAGGCGTCGGACGTGGCGGCCGGTCCCTGGGTCGAGTGGCGGGGCGGCGGTCCGCAGGCGTGGGAGCGGGGCTGAGCAGGGGCGAACCCCCGCGCATCACCACGGCGAACTCCCGCGCACCACACGGACCCTGCGGTGAACTCCCGTCCCTCGCCGCGCACATGCTCCGGTGGCCGGGGTACCCGTGCGGTGGGAGCATGAGGCGGAAGCGCCCGGGAGGCCGCTCGACATGTCCGCCCGCCCGCGACGAGGAGCGACTGTCATGCCAAAGCTGGTCGAGGACGCCATCAACGAGATCGGGAACATGCAGGTTCTCGACGGTCCGGCGAGCAAGGCCGCCGGCCTGGTGGGGCGCGCGACGCGCGACGCCCCGGTCAAGGACGCGCTGTCCGGCACCTGGCTGGGCCACGCGCTGCACCCCGTGCTCACCGATCTGCCCATCGGCGCGTGGAGCATGGCCACCGTGCTGGACCTGACGGCCGGAAAGTCCGGGACGGCCGCCGCGCAGCGGCTCATCGGCTTCGGTCTGCTCGCGACGGTGCCCACCGCGGCGACCGGCGCGTCCGACTGGGCCGACACCTACGGCCCGCCGCAGCGGGTCGGTCTGGTGCACGCGGTGGGCAACTCCGCCGCCACCGTGGTGCAGGCGAGTTCCTGGCTGGTGCGCCGCGCGGGCCACCATCGCGCGGGTGCGGCCCTGAGCCTGCTGGGCCTGGGCATCGCGGCCGGAGCCGCCTACCTCGGCGGCCATCTGTCGTTCGTCGACGGTGTCGGCGTCAGCCACACCGCGTTCCAGGAACCCGCCTCGGACTGGACCGAGGTCGTGGCGCTGGCCGAACTCAGCGAGAACAAGCTCGTGCGGTGCGAGGCGGACGGCGTCCCGGTCGTCGTCGTACGGCACGACGGCAAGGTGTACGCGCTGTCGGACACCTGCACCCACGCGGGCGGCCCCCTGCACGAGGGCAAGGTCACCTCGGACGGCTGTGTGCAGTGCCCGTGGCACGGCAGCGAGTTCCGCCTGGACGACGGCGAGGCGGTCCGGGGCCCGGCCTCGGTGCACGAGCCGGACTGGGAGGTCAAGGTCGTCAGTGGCCGCGTCCACGTGCGGCCCGTACAGGTCTGACGGCCCGGGTTGGCCGGGAAACGGCGGCCTGGAACCCGGCGCGAGGGCGGCGAGCGGAAGCGCGTCTGCACGGTGGGCCATTCCACCCGTGACTTCGACGACGTGGTGGCGATGCTGCGCGCGAACGGCATCACCCACCTGGTGGACGTGCGCTCCTTCCCGTCCTCGCGCAAGTTCCCGCAGTGGAACCAGGCGGCCATCGCCGAGGCGCTGCCGGACGACATCGAGTACCGCTGGATTCCCGAGCTGGGCGGGCGGCGGTACACCCCCAAGGACGTGCCGACCCCCAACGGGGCCTGGCGGGTCAAGGCGTTCCGCGACTACGCCGACCACATGGCCACCGACGAGTTCCACGAGGGCCTGGACGAGCTGCTGGAGCTGGCCGAGCACGGCAGGCCCGCCATCATGTGCAGCGAGGCGGTGCCCTGGCGCTGCCACCGCAGGCTCATCACGGACGCGCTGCTCGTCGCGGGCGCCGACGTCGACCACATCATGTCGGCCACGTCGACGAAGCCCGCCACCCTGGACCCCCACGCGCACGTCGCGGACGGGCGCATCACGTATCCGCCGGACGATCCGGACGAGCCGCCCGCCTGACCTCGTACGGCGGTCCCGGCACCGCCCCGGCCCTGACCCGTACGGCACGCCCGTTCACCACTCTGGCCCGCCCAGGACCCCGCGGCCGGGCGCTCCGTGCCGCCGGGGCGGATGATCGGGGCAGGAGACGGAGTCGGTCCGCGTGCGGTGTGCAGGGGAGTCGAGAGCGTGAGCCAGTGGCGGCGCGGCCTCCACCGCGCCTGGGAGTGGGTCGAGCTGCCCGCCCTGCTCCGGCGCGGTCGCGAGCTGGAGCTGATGCACCGCGCGATGGGCTTCGCCACGCTCTCCCTGGTGACGCTCGCCCCGCTCCTCATCGTGGTCGCGGCGGCCGATCCGCTGGTGCGGGGCGGGTTCGCCTCGTGGCTGTCGGACGGCATGGGGCTGTCCGGCACGTCGGCGCAGGTGCTCACAGACGTGTTCAGCCCGCCGCGCGAGGTCATCGGCACCACCAGCGCGTGGAGCATCCTGATGCTCGCGCTGTTCGGCGTGTCCTTCGGCGGCAGCGTGCAGAACGCCTTCGAGCGCGTGTGGGGGCTCCCGGCCGGTCCCTGGCACCGGGTGTGGCGGCAGGCGACCTGGCTGGCGGTGCTGATGGCGTATCTGTACCAGGAGGTGCAGACGAAAACGTCGCTGCACGGCTCCCCCCGGATCGTGCTGACCACGCTCACCACGGTGCTGTTCTTCTGGTGGGGCCCGTGGTTCCTGCTCGGCGGCCAGGTCCGCTGGTACCTCCTGCTGCCGGGCGCGCTCGCCACCGTGGTCGGGCTCGCGGGCCTTCGCGCCTTCTCCACGCTGGTCTTCACCCCGCTGATCGTCACCAACGCGCTGAGCTACGGCGCGGTGGGCACCGTCCTCGTGGTGTCGTCGTGGCTGATCGGGGTCGGGTTCGTGGTGTACGGCGGCGCGCTGTTCGGGCGCTGGTTCTGCGAGCACCACTGGCTGCCCTCGCACGACGAGGACGAGCCCACCCTGGACGAGGCCGACACGGACCAGGCCGACACGGACCGGCCCGACGCGGACCAGCCAGGCGCCGACCAGCCCGGCACGGACCGCGACGGAGAGGCCCCCGGCGAGGAGAACCCCGGCGACGGCAGGAGCTGAACCGCACCCCGCCCCGCTCCCTGCGGTGCGCGTGCCCCGGCGGCGGAGGCAGCATGGAGGTACGGCGCGCGCAGCGGCGGTGGAGGTGGCGGGATGGCAGTGGACTCCTTCCTGGCGGACGACGGGCACCGCGCCGAGCAGCCGCGGCCGACCGGTCTGCTGGACATGCTCAGCGTGGCCGCGGTGGCGCTGGAGCCCTCGGGGCGGATCGTCTTCTGGTCCCCGCAGGCCGAGGACCTGTTCGGCTACAAGGCCGAGGAGGCGCTCGGACAGTACGCGGCACGGCTGCTCATCGACCCGTCCCAGCTGAAGGCCGCCGTGAACCTGTTCACCGAGGTGCTGCAGACGGGCCGGGGCTGGGCGGGCACCTTCCCGGTGCGGCACAAGGACGGCTCCAGCAGGCTGACCGAGTTCCGCACCATGCGGCTGCTGAACGACACGGGCGAGGTCTACGCCCTGGGCATCGCCGCCGACCACACGGTGCTCCAGCGCGTGGAGACCGATCTGGCGCTGTGCGAACGGCTGGTGTACCAGTCCCCCATCGGGCTCGCCCTGCTCGACCCGGATCTGCGCTATCTGCTGGTCAACCCGGCACTGGAGCGGATCGACGGGATGCCGGCCGCGGACCACATCGGGCGGCTGCTGCGGGACACGATGCCGTTCCCGGACGTGGGCACGGTGGAGTCGGCGCTGCGCCACGTGCTCGCCAGCGGGCTGCCGCTGCTCGACCAGTACCACGTGGGGCGGCTGCCGGGCGATCCCGAGCACGAGCACGCCTGGTCGCTGTCGTTCTACCGCCTGGAGGACCCGCGCGGGCGGGTGCTGGGCGCGGCGGCCTCGGTGGTGGACGTCACCGAGCGGCACCGGGCGGCCGGTGAGGCGGACCGGGCGCGCAGACGGCTGGCGCTGATCGCGGACGCCTCGGCCCGGATCGGCACCACGCTGGAGGTGCAGCAGACCGCCGACGAGCTGGCCGAGGTGGCGGCCCCGGAGCTGGCGGACGTGGTCGCGGTGGACGTGCTGGACTCCGCGCTGGCCTGCCGTCGTACGAGCCGTCCCGACGAGGGGCCCGAGCTGTTCCGGGCGCTCGCGCTGAAGGCGGCCCATCCCACGGAGGCGCTGGGCGCCGCCGACCCGCCCGGTGACCTCGCGGCGTACGCGGGCGACCGGCTGGTGACGCTGTGCGTGCACACCGGGCGTCCGGTGCTGGTGGCCCGGGTCGGCCCCGAGGACCTGCCCCGCATCGCGCGGGACGCGGAGGCCGGGGAGCTGCTGGCGCAGGCGGGGGTGCACTCGTATCTGGCCGTGCCGCTGATCGCGCACGGCGAGGTGCTGGGCGCGCTGGATCTGAAGCGGACCCGTAATCCGCTGCCGTTCGACGAGGACGACGTGGTGCTGGCGGCGGAGATCGCCGGGCGGGCGGCGGTGGCGATCGACAACGCGCGCTGGTTCCAGAGCGTGCGCAACACCGCGCTCACCCTCCAGCGCAGCCTGCTGCCCGAGCACTCCCCCCGGCACACGGGTCTGGAGGTGGCCTCGCGTTATCAGCCCGCGCAGTCCACGAGCGAGGTCGGCGGCGACTGGTACGACGTGATCCCGCTGGAGGACGGCAAGACGGCGCTGGTGGTGGGCGATGTGATGGGCAACGGCATCGACGCCGCCGCCACCATGGGCCGGCTGCGCACCGCGACCTGCGCCTACGCGGATCTGGATCTGCCGCCGGAGTCGATCCTGCGCCACCTGGACAAGATCACCTGCGATCTGGAGCACTACATCGTCACGTGTCTGTACGCGGTGTACGACCCCGCCACCGGGCGGTGCACCGTCGCCAACGCGGGCCATCTGCCGCCCGCCCTGGGCCGGCCCGGGGAACCGGCCGGGTTCGTGGACCTGCCCACCGCGGCGCCGCTCGGCGTCGGCGGGGTGGCCTTCGAGGCGACCACGGTCGAGCTGGTCCCCGGCGATCTGCTGGTGCTGTACACCGACGGGCTGGTCGAGACCCGGCAGCACGCCATCGACGACCGGCTCCGCACGCTGCTGGGCTTCCTGGACGATCCCGCCCGCCCCCTGGAGGAGACCTGCGACCAGCTGCTGTACGGGCTGCGGCACCCGGACGACCACGACGACGTGGCGCTGCTGGTGGCGCGTGCGCTGGAGCCGGAGTAGCGGGCCGAGGTCGCTCACCCAGCGGGCCCGGGGCGCTCACCGGAGCGGGTCACGGGCCGCTCACCGGCCGTTCCGGTCCGCGTGGTGGGGCGGCCCGGGTGGTGCGACGCTGGGGTGGAACAGGTGTCCGAGGAGGGAATCCAGGAGGGCCGATGGGACGCGACGTCCCGGCGCTCGTCTTCACCCGCGAGGACCGCCGCCGGTACCGGATCAAGATGCAGGAGTGCCTGGACGCGTTCGCGCAGATGCTCCGTGAGTCGCGCTTCGAGTCCGAGCGGCCGCGGGTCGGCCTGGAGATCGAGCTGAACCTGGTGGACTCCGGCGCGGAACCGGCGATGCGCAACGTCGACGTGCTGGAGGCGATCGCGGACCCGGCCTGGTCGACCGAGCTGGGCCGGTTCAACCTGGAGATCAACGTGCCGCCGCGCGGGCTGACCTCGGGCGGTCCGGACGCCTGGGAGGCGGAGATCCGCGGCGCGCTCAACCACGCGGAGGACCGCGCCCGGACGGTGGGCGCGCGCCTGGTGATGATCGGCATCCTGCCCACGCTGCGCCAGGAGGACATCGGCGAGAAGTCTCTCTCCGAGAACCCGCGCTACCGGCTGCTCAACGACATGGTGTTCGCGGCCCGGGGCGAGGACCTGCGCCTCGAGGTGGACGGGGTGGACCGGCTGCGCGCCTGGGCGGACACCATCACCCCGGAGGCCGCGTGCACCAGCACCCAGTTCCATCTCCAGGTCTCGCCCGAGGAGTTCGCGCCGTACTGGAACGCGGCGCAGGCCGTCGCCGGGGTGCAGGTGGGGCTGGCGGCCAACTCGCCGTTCCTGTTCGGCCGGGAGCTGTGGCACGAGACCCGTATCCCGCTGTTCGAGCAGGCCACCGACACCCGCCCCGAGGAGATCAAGGTCCAGGGGGTACGGCCCCGGGTGTGGTTCGGGGAGCGGTGGATCAACAGCGTCTTCGACCTGTTCGAGGAGAATCTGCGCTACTTCCCGGCGCTGCTGCCGCTGTGCGACGAGCAGGACCCCGGCGAGACGCTGGACCGGGGCGACATCCCGGAGCTGGGCGAGCTGACCCTGCACAACGGCACCATCTACCGCTGGAACCGGCCGGTCTACGCGGTCGCCCACGACAAGCCGCACGTCCGCATCGAGAACCGGGTGCTGCCCGCGGGGCCTACGGTCGCGGACACGCTGGCCAACGGCGCCTTCTACTACGGCCTGACCCGTGCCCTGGTGGAGGAGGACCGCCCTGTGTGGTCGCGGATGTCGTTCGCGGCGGCCGAGGAGAACCTGCACACGGCGGCCCGCAACGGCATCGACGCGCTGCTGTACTGGCCGGGGATGGGCGAGGTGCCGGTGCCCGAGCTGGTGCTGCGGCGGCTGCTGCCGCTGGCGCACCGGGGCCTTGAGCTGTCCGGCATGGACGCGGCCTGGCGGGAGCCGCTGCTCGGGATCATCGAGCAGCGCTGTGTCACGGCGCGCAACGGGGCGGTGTGGCAGAAGGAGGCGTTCCGGCGCTTCGACACCACCTCCGAGGCGGGCCGTCACGAGGCACTGCGGCGGATGACCGAGACGTACATCGACTACATGCATCTCAACGCCCCGGTGCACACCTGGCCGGTGGACTGACCCGGTCGGCCCGCCTGCGCGGTCGCGGCGTACGCGGCCTACTGTGCTGTCATGCGTGTCGACTATTCCCCCGAGTCCATGGACCGGCGCTCGTTCTACCAGCTGCTGACCTCCGTGGTCGTGCCCCGGCCGATCGCCTGGGTCTCCACCCTGTCGGCGGACGGCGGGACGGCGAACCTCGCTCCGCACTCCTTCTTCACGGTCGCCTCCACCGCTCCGCCGATCGTGCAGTTCACCTCCGTCGGGCGGAAGGACTCGCTGCACAACGTGGAGGCCACCGGGGAGTTCGTCGTCAACCTCGCCCCCGAGCCGCTGTTCGCGGAGATCAACGCGACCGCGACCGACTTCCCGCGCGACGAGGGCGAGTTCGACGCCGTGGGCATCGCCCGGGAGCCCTCCCTGAAGGTGCGCCCGCCGCGCGTGGCCGACTCACCGGTGGCGATCGAGTGCGTGCTCCACGCGACGCTGGGCCTGGGCGACTCGACGGTGGTGTTCGGCCGGGTCGTCCACGTGGTCGTCGACGAGGACGTGCTGGTCGACGGCCGCCCCGACATCGGCCTGCTGCGCCCCCTGGCCCGGCTGGGCGGCAACGAGTGGAGCACGATCGGCGACGTACGCGAGCTGGCGCGGGAGCGGTACCAGGGGAGGGACTAGAGCCGGACCCCTCCCTCTCGCCTCTCGCTTGCCGGAACCGTTACCTGCCCGCCCCATTGACACCCCCCACACCCCCTCCCTACTGTCACGCCAGCATTTCGAACGCATGACGAAATTTCGAACACCGAGGGGTGGGCGGGCGTGCGTATCACCGGAATCAGCACCCATGTGGTCGGCACACCATGGCGGAATCTGACCTATGTGCAGGTCCACACGGACGAGGGCCTTACCGGCGTCGGGGAGACCCGGATGCTCGGCCACACCGACGCCCTGATCGGCTACTTGCGGGAGGCCGAGGCCAACCACATCGCGGGCTCGGACCCGTTCGCGGTGGAGGATCTGGTGCGCCGGATGAAGTACGGCGACTTCGGCCGGGCCGGGGAGATCGTGATGTCCGGGATCGCGGTGGTCGAGATGGCCTGCTGGGACATCAAGGGCAAGGCGCTCGGCGTACCGGTGTGGCAGTTGCTCGGCGGGAAGGTCACCGACCGGGTCAAGGCGTACGCGAACGGCTGGTACACCACCGAGCGCACCCCGGAGGCGTACCACGAGGCGGCCCGCGCGGTCGTGGCGCGGGGCTACCGGGCGCTGAAGATCGACCCGTTCGGCACCGGCCACTTCGAGCTGGACCACGAGCGCACCCGGTACGCCGTCTCCCTGATCGAGGCCGTACGGGACGCGATCGGGCCGGACACCGAGCTGATGCTGGAGATGCACGGCCGCTTCTCCCCCGCGACCGCGATCCGCCTCGCCCGCGAACTGGCGCCCTTCGGCCCGGCCTGGCTGGAGGAGCCGGTGCCGCCGGAGAATCTGAAGGCGCTGGAGAAGGTGGCTGCGAAGGTGGACATCCCGGTCGCCACCGGGGAGCGGATGCACGACCGGATCGAGTTCCGGGAGCTGTTCGAGAGCCAGGCGGCGGACATCATCCAGCCGGACGTCGGCCACATCGGCGGCATTTGGGAGACCCGCAAGCTGGCCGCGACCGCCGAGACCCACTACGTGCTGGTCGCCCCGCACAATGTGGGCGGGCCCGTCCTCACCGCCGCCTCGCTCCAAGTCGGCTTCAGCACACCGAACTTCAAGATCCTGGAGCACTTCAACGACTTCGCGGACGCGGAGATCAAGACGGTGGTCAAGGGTGCCCCCGAGGTGGTCGACGGCTACTTCCAGCTCTCCGACGCCCCCGGCCTCGGGGTCGAGCTGGACACCGACGCGGCGGCCGAATTCCCGCAGCAGCAGGCCCGGTTCGACCTGTGGGCCGAGGGCTGGGAGCAGCGGCGGCCGAAGGGGACGACGTGAGCGTCCAGGTGGTGGTGGAGGCGCCGGGCGTGTACCGACTGGAGCCGCACACACCCCGTGCGCCCGGTCCCGGCGAGGCGCTGGTCGCCGTGCACGCGGTGGGCGTCTGCGGCAGCGACCGCGAGCTGTACCGGGGCAACCGGCCCCCGGAGTACGTGCGTTACCCCGTGGTGCCGGGCCATGAGTGGTCCGGGACGGTCCGTGCGGTGGGCGCCGGGGTGCCGGAGCGGCTGGTCGGCCGCAAGGTGGTCGGCGAGGGTTTCCGCAACTGCCAGGTGTGCGCCCGCTGTCACGCGGGCGAGACCACGCTCTGCGCGGCGGGCTACGAGGAGACCGGCTTCACCCACCCCGGCGCGATGGCCCCCACCCTCACCCTCCCCGCCCGGCTGCTGCACCCCCTGCCCGACGACGCCGACCTCACCGCGGCGGCCCTCCTTGAGCCCGCCGCCTGCATCGCGGCTGCCGCTCTGCTGGCCGATGTCCGGCCGGGCGAGCGGGTCGCGGTGGTCGGCACGGGGACGCTCGGGATGCTCGCGGTGCGGTTCCTCGCGGCGGTCTCCCCGGGGGAACTCCTGGTGGTGGGCCTCGACCGTGAACGCGAGGCGCTGGCGAAGGAGTTCGGTGCCACGGACTTCGCACCGAGCGGCCCGGACCTGCCCGGCGGCTACGACGTGGTGATCGAGGCGGCAGGCTCCGCCGAGGCCGCGCTCACCGCTTCCACCCTGCTCCGGCGCGGCGGACGCCTGGTCCTGACCGGCATCCCGGCGCCGGGCGCGCTCGGTCTGGACCCGGCCGACCTCGTCGTACGGCGGCTGGAGGTGCGGACGGTCTTCGGCGCTCCCCCGGCCGCCTGGGCGCACGCGGTCCGGCTGTTCGGCGCCGGGCTGCTCGACCCCCTCCCCCTGGTGACGCACCGGCTGCCGCTGACCGAGTTCGCGCGGGCGGTCGAGGCGAAGGGCCCCGGGAAGGTGCTGCTGCTGCCCTGACCTGGGTGCACGCGCCCTCAGCGGGCGCCTCTCGCCCGAAGATCCGAACCCTGTCCGGCATACCGAACACGAAAGGCAGCCCGTGACCGACCTTTCCGCCCCGGCAGTCCGCAGGCCCGGTGAGCAGGCGCTCGCCGCTCTGGGGCTCGGCGCGCCCGCGCCCGACCCCGCCGACGCCTCCCCGCACCGTTTCCCCGGCGGCGGGAGCTGGCGTACCGAGATCCCGTCGTGCGAGGGGCCCGAGGCGCTGGCCGTCGTGCTCGCCGAGGCCGCGCGGCTGGACGTGCCGGTGCACCGGATCAGCCAGGGCAGCGGCGTGTGGATGCTCACGGACGCCGAGATCACCGAGATGGCCGGGGCGACCCGCGAACGCGGCATCGAGCTGTGCCTGTTCACCGGGCCGCGCGGCACCTGGGACACCGGGGGCGCGGTGCGCTCCGACTCGGGCGGCGGCGGCCCGCGCGCCCGGGGCCACGACGCGGTCGCCGGGTGTGTCGAGGACGCGGTGCGCGCCACCGAACTGGGCGTGCGCTGCCTGCTGGTGGCCGACGAGGGCGTGCTGTGGGCGCTGCACCGGGCGCGGGAGTCGGGGGTGCTCCCGGCGGACACCACGCTGAAGGTCTCCGCGCTGATCGGCCCGGTCAACCCCGTCTCCTACGCGGTGTTCGAGCGCCTTGGCGCCGACTCGATCAACGTGCCCGGCGATCTCACCCTCGCCCATCTCACCGAGATCCGCCGGGTGTCCGGCGCCCCCATGGACCTGTACATCGAGGCGCCGGACGACCTCGGCGGCCAGGTGCGGATGTACGAGGTGGCCGAGCTGATCCGGCGCGGCGCCCCGCTGTATCTGAAGTTCGGCCTGTCGAAGGCGCCCGGCATCTACCCGTGGGGCGCGCACCTGAGGAGCGTCGCCCTGGACACCGCGCAGGAGCGGGTGCGGCGCGGACGGCTGGTCCTCGATCTGCTCGCCCGGCACGGCGCCGACGGCGGCATGGCCCCGCTCGGCAGCCGCCTGCCCGGCCCCCTGCGCCGCTTCCCGACGACCGCGTGACCCCGTACCACCACGTGGCCCCGTAAAGACCCACCCGCACGGCCCGACCCGCTCAACGCCGAGACGAACAAGGACGGTTCCCCATGCGCGACCGGTACACCGCACGCCCCCGCCAAGTCGCCCTCGCCGCGACCGCCGTACTCGCCCTCACCCTGACCGCCTGCGGGCAGAGCGGGGAGGGCGGCAGCGAGGACAAGGGCGGCGACGCCAAGGGCGGCACCATCGGCGTCGCCATGCCGACCAAGTCCTCCGAGCGCTGGATCGCGGACGGCGCCAACGTCGTCAAGGACCTGCGCGCCAAGGGGTACAAGACCAAGCTGGTCTACGGCGAGGACGACCCGGACACCCAGGTCGCCCAGATAGAGAACCTGATCACCCAGGGCGTCAAGGGTCTGATCATCGCGGCGATCGACAACAAGTCCCTGAACAACGTGCTCCAGGAAGCCGCCGACGCCCATATCCCGGTCATCGCCTACGACCGGCTGATCCTCGGCACCAAGAACGTGGACTACTACGCGTCCTTCGACAACGAGAAGGTCGGCGAGCTGCAAGGCACGTACATCGCGCACCAGTTGGGGCTGGACGGCGGCAAGAAGGGGCCGTTCTCCCTCGAGTTGTTCGCCGGGTCCAACGACGACAACAACACCAAGTACTTCTTCGGCGGCGCGATGAAGGTGCTCCAGCCGTACATCGACAAGAAGCAGCTGGTGGTGAAGTCCGGGCAGACCGCGCTCAACCAGGTCACCACCCTGCGCTGGGACGGCACCACCGCCCAGCACCGCATGGAGGACCTGCTGACCTCCGCCTACCGCTCCGGCCGGGTGGACGCGGTGCTCTCCCCGTACGACGGCATCTCCATCGGCATCCTGTCCGCGCTGAAGTCGGACGGCTACGGCGCGAAGAGCAAGCCGCTGCCGGTCGTCACCGGGCAGGACGCGGAGCTGGCGTCGGTGAAGTCGATCATCGCCGGGGAGCAGACGCAGACGGTCTACAAGGACACCCGCAAGCTCGCCGAGGTCGCCGCGAACATGGTGGACGCCACCCTCAAGGACAAGAAGCCCGAGGTCAACGACTCCAAGACCTATGACAACGGTGCCAAGGTCGTGCCCGCCTATCTGCTCCAGCCGGTCAGCGTCGACAAGGGCAACTACCGCGAAGTCCTGGTCGACGGCGGCTACTACACCGAGTCCCAGCTCAAGTGACGGCCGACTCCCCCGACTTGGAAGGCGCGGCCATGGCGGAACCCGTGCTCGAAATGCGCTCGATCGTCAAGACCTTCCCCGGCGTCACGGCCCTGTCCGACGTCACCCTGACCGTCAGGCCCGGCGAGGTGCACGCCATCTGCGGAGAGAACGGTGCCGGGAAGTCGACCCTGATGAAGGTGCTCTCCGGGGTTCATCCGTACGGCAGTTACGCGGGCGAGGTGCGGTTCGAGGGCGAGGAGTGCCGGTTCCGGGACATCCGGGCCAGTGAGCGGCAGGGCATCGTCATCATCCACCAGGAGCTGGCGCTGGTGCCGTATCTCTCCCTCGCGGAGAACCTGTTCCTCGGCAACGAGCACGCCCGGCACGGTCTGATCGACTGGACCGAGACCTTGCGGCACGCCACGAAGCTGCTGCGCCGGGTCGGTCTGGACGAGCATCCGGAGACCCGGGTCGCGGACATCGGTGTCGGCAAGCAGCAGCTGGTGGAGATCGCCAAGGCGCTCGCGAAGTCGGTGCGGCTGCTGATCCTGGACGAGCCGACCGCCGCCCTGAACGACGAGGACAGCGGCAAACTCCTCGATCTCATACTGGAGTTGAAGGCCCAGGGCATCACCTGCATCGTGATCTCGCACAAGCTGAACGAGATCCGCCGGGTCGCCGACTCGGTGACCGTACTGCGTGACGGCCGCTCGGTGGAGACGCTGGACGTGCGGGCACCGGGCACCACCGAGGAGCGGATCATCGCAGGGATGGTCGGCCGCGACCTGGACCACCGCTTCCCCGAACGCCCGCCACACCAAGCGGAATTGGGTGCGGCCCCGGCGCTTGAGGTGCGCGGCTGGACCGTACGGCATCCGATCGACCGGCAGCGCAAGGTGGTCGACGACGTGTCCATCGAGGTCCGCCGGGGCGAGATCGTCGGCATCGCGGGACTGATGGGCGCGGGCCGCACCGAGCTGGCGATGAGCGTGTTCGGCCGCTCCTACGGCCGGTACGCGGGCGGCACGGTACTCAAGGACGGCCGGGAGATCCGTACCCGGACCGTGGCGGAGGCGGTGGGGAACGGGATCGCGTACGTCACCGAGGACCGCAAGCACTACGGGCTCAACCTCATCGACACCGTGCACCGCAATGTCTCGCTGACCGCGCTGGGCAAGGTGGCCCGGCGCGGGATCGTGGACGAGCACGCGGAGCGGCGGGCGGCGGAGGGGTTCCGTACCGCCATGAACATCAAGGCGCCGACCGTGCTGGAGCCGGTGGGCCGGCTGTCGGGCGGCAACCAGCAGAAGGTCGTCCTCAGCAAGTGGATCTTCGCGGACCCGGACGTGCTGATCCTGGACGAGCCGACGCGGGGCATCGACGTGGGCGCCAAGTACGAGATCTACACCGTGATCGGGCGGCTCGCGGCCGAGGGCCGGGCGGTCGTCTTCATCTCCTCCGAACTGCCCGAACTGCTCGGCATGTGCGACCGGATCTACACCATGGCCGCCGGACGGCTGACCGGCGAGGTGCCCCGCGCCGAAGCCACCCAGGAAGCGCTGATGCGCCTGATGACCAGGGACGACGACGCCCGATGACCAGAGACGAAGAGGTGACGCCATGAGCGCGGACGTGACGGCCCCGGCCCCGCCGGAGCGCGGCGGGCCGCCCGCCGGTCCTGGCGTGCTCCGGCTGATGCTGGACGGCCTGCGCCGCAACCTGCGCCAGTACGGGATGGTGATCGCGCTCGGCCTGATCGTGGCCCTGTTCGCGGTGTGGACCGACGGCGATCTGCTGCTGCCGCGCAATGTGTCCAACCTGGTGCTCCAGAACAGCTACATCCTGGTCCTGGCGATCGGGATGATGCTGGTGATCATCTCGGGGCACATCGACCTGTCGGTGGGCTCGCTGACCGCGTTCGTCGGTGCGTTCCTCGCGGTGCTGAACGTACGGCACGACGTGCCCTGGCCGCTCGCGCTGGTGCTGTGTCTGCTGGTGGGCGCGGTGGCAGGGGCGGTACAGGGGTATCTGATCGCCTACTTGGGCATCCCGTCGTTCATCGTGACGCTCGCCGGGATGCTGCTGTTCCGGGGGCTGACGGAGATCCTGCTGAAGGGGCAGACGCTGGGTCCGTTCCCGGAGGGGCTGCAGAAGATCGGCAACGGCTTCCTGCCCGCGTTCGGCCCCGACACCGACTACCACAATCCGACCCTGCTGCTTGGCCTGCTCCTCATCGTGGCCGTGGTCTGGCAGGAGGTCCAAGGGCGGCGCAGACAGCGGGAGTTCGCGCTCCAGGTGCCCCCACTGCGGCTCTTCGCGCTGAAGCTGACCGCGCTGGTCGCCGCGATCCTCGCCCTGACCCTGCTGCTCGCCAGCTACAAGGGCGCCCCGATCATCCTCATCGCCCTCGGCGCCCTGGTCGTCGGCTACGGCTACCTCATGCGCAACGCGGTCTTCGGACGGCACGTGTACGCGATCGGCGGCAACCTCCCCGCGGCGAAGCTGTCCGGCGTGAAGGACAAGAAGGTCACCTTCCTGGTCTTCCTGAACATGGGCGTCCTCGCGGCCCTGGCCGGACTGGTGGTCGCCGCCCGGCTGAACGCGGCCTCGCCGAAGGCGGGCGTCAACTTCGAACTGGAGGCCATCGCCTCGTCGTTCATCGGCGGCGCCTCCATGAGCGGCGGCGTCGGCACGGTGCTCGGCGCCATCATCGGCGGCCTCGTCCTCGGCGTGCTCAACAACGGCATGAACCTGCTGAGCGTCGGCACCGACTGGCAGCAGGTCATCAAGGGGCTCGCGCTGCTGCTTGCGGTCGGCTTCGACGTGTGGAACAAGCGCCGGTCGGGGGCGTGAAGTGAGCTACGCGGAAGGCGACTTCACCCCGTGAACGGCGGCTGCGGCAGCCCCTCCCCCGCGCCCGGCACCACAAGCACCGACCCCGACAGGGGCGGGGGCGCGGTGAGGCCGACGCGGGCGGTGGTGACGTAGAGGTCGGTCAGGCCGGGGCCGCCGAAGGCGCAGGCCGTGGTGCGCGGGACCGGGAGGCGGATCTCCCGGTCCAGTGCGCCGGAAGGGGTGTAGCGGCGGACGGCGCCCCCGTCCCACAGGGCCACCCAGACGCAGCCCGCCGCGTCGACCGTCAGCCCGTCGGGGAAGCCCGCGCCGTCCTCGATGACGGCCAGGGTGCGCCGGTTGCGGACGCCGTCCGTGTCGTGGTCGAAGACGTCGACGCGCCGGGTGGGGCTGTCGACGTAGTACATCAGGGTGCCGTCCGGGCTCCAGCCGATGCCGTTGCTCACGGCGACGTCGGTGAGGATCGGTTCGGCGGCGCCGTCGCCGGTGAGGCGGGTCAGGGTGCCGCCGCCGGGGGCCTCGTCGTAGCGCATGGTCCCGGCCCAGAGGGAGCCGTCGGGGGCGACGGCCGCGTCGTTGGCGCGGCGCCCTGGCACGGGGTCGTGGTGCAGCCAGCGGAAGGTGCCGTCGGGGTCGAGCAGGGCGACGCCGTCGCGGAGGTTGAGCACCAGGCCGCCGTGGGCGCGGGGCTTGGCGGCGCCGATGTGCTGCTCGGTGGTGCGGACGGTGCGGCGCCCGGTGGCGGGGTCGTAGGTGTGCACGCGGCTCGCCAGGACGTCCACCCAGAGCAGCCGGGCGGTGGCCGTGTCCCAGGTCGGGCCCTCGCCCAGCTCCGCCCGCGCCGCGACGGCGACCTCGTAGCCCTTCACGCCGCCTCCCGGTGGCCGAGCCGCTCGGAGAGTTCGGCTGCGCCCTTGACGGCCAGCGCCTCCAGTTCCGTACGGCGTTCCTCGCTCCAGCGGACGGTGGGCACCGAGATGGACAGCGCGGCGACCACCCGTCCGGTGCGGTCGCGGACCGGGGCGGCCACGCAGCTGACGTCCGGGTTGGACTCCCGGCGCTCCACCGCGACGCCCCGGCGCCGGATCTCCGCGAGGGCGTCGCGCAGCTGTCCGGGGTCGGTGAGGCTGTCCGGGGTCATGGCCACCAGCTCGGCGCCGTCCGGGACGCGGGCGGCCAGTTCCGGCGCGGGCAGCGAGGCCAGCAGCATCTTGCCGACCGCCGTGCAGTGCGCGGGCAGCCTGCGCCCGGCGGCGGAGACCATGCGGACCGCGTGCGTGGAGTCGACCTTCGCGATGTAGATGACGTCGGTGTCCTCGAGGAGGGCCACATGGACCGTCTCGTCACAGGTCTCGGCGACGCTGCGCGCCACCTCCCGGCCCTCGGCGGCGAGGTCCAGCTGCTCGGCGTACCGGCTGCCGAGCTGGTACGGCCGCACGCCGAGCCGGTACCGCCCGGGCTGCCCGGGCACCGGGACCAGATAGGAGCGGGCGGCGAGGGTGGTGACCAGCTCGTGCACGGTGGTGCGCGGCAGTTGCAGCTTGCGCACGATGTCGGGTGCGGAGAGCGTGCCGTCGCCCTCCAGGAACAGTTCGAGGATGTCGAGGGCCCGCGTCACGGCGGGCACGAGGCGTCCCACGTCCGGCCTCCTTGCCTGCGTCCGGGCGCGGGAATCCGCCGCCCTCGTTCGATACCCCGATCAGCGACCGACAGGACGAACACAGGCTAGTCACAGTGCGTCTCACGGGCAACGGTCACCCGTGCACCGGGCCTACGGCTGCCGACCGGTGGCCTCGGGGGCGGTCGAGC
The DNA here is from genome assembly GCF_000373625.1 of Streptomyces sp. LaPpAH-108. GTDB lineage: Bacteria > Actinomycetota > Actinomycetes > Streptomycetales > Streptomycetaceae > Streptomyces. The sequence goes on along the minus strand of NZ_KB891997.1, from coordinate 401,156 downwards.
GGCCTTGTGCCGACGGGGGTGCGCTCATGTCGAGCAGGAGGAGGGCGTCGTGCTCGGGGGTGCCGGGTTCGGCGGTGTAGACGCCGATGCGCTGGCCGGGGGTGCCTTCCACGTGGAGCGACTGCGAGGTGAGGGTGAGCGTGCCGACCCGGGGGTGCCGGAAGGTCTTGTGCGCGGGCTTGCGTCCGGTCACCTCGTAGCGCTCCCACAGTCCCGCGAAGTCGGGGCTCTTGAGGAGGAGTTCGCCGACGAGAGTGGTGAGGTCGGGGGCGTCCGGGGCGGTTCCGGCGATGGCGCGCAGGCGGGCGACGCAGCCGGTGATCTGGCGCTCCCAGTGGGGGAACAGGTCACGGGCCGCCGGGTGGAGGAAGAGGTAGCGGGCGATGTTGCGCTGTGTGGCGGGCCAGTCCTCCAGCCCCGGGTACAGGGCGAGGCCGCCGGGGTTCCAGGCGAGCAGGTCCATGCTGCGGCTGATGACGTAGGCGGGGTTCGGGCGCAGTGATTCCAGCAGCAGCTTCAGGTGTGGGCGCACGGTACGGCTGGGCGCGGGCGGCGGTTCGGGGGCGTAGCGGGCCGCGCGGGCGGCGAGTTCGCGCAGGTGCTGGTGCTCCTGGTCGTCCATGAGCAGGGCGCGGGCGAGCGAATCGAGGACGGCGGGGCTGGGGCGCGTCTCCTTGCCGCGTTCCAGCCGCACGTAGTAGTCGATGCTGATGCCCGCGAGGGTGGCCAGCTCCTCGCGGCGCAGGCCCGGGGTGCGGCGGATTCCCGCGCCCACGGTGAGGCCGACGTGCTGGGGGCTGGTCCGGGTCCGGCGGGCGCGCAGGAAGCGGCCCAGCTCGGCGCTCTCGCTGTGCGCGCTCTGGGGTGCCATGTCCCCAGTCTCGCCCACCGGGCAGGCGCCGGGCGGGGGCGAGGGGGGTCCTGTCATTACCCCTGAAGAGCCCGCCCTGCCACACCGGCGCGATCCGGGGGACGGTGAAGAGGCAAGACACCGACACCCCCGGGCACCGCCCCCTTCCTTCTTTGGAGCATCCCCCTCTCATGCGTGCAGCAGTGATGTACGGAGCCGGAGACGTCCGTGTCGAGGACCGGCCCGACCCGAAGATCGTCGAGCCGACCGACGCCGTGGTGCGCACCGTGGCCGCGTGCGTGTGCGGCAGCGACCTGTGGCCGTACCGGTCGATGCCCGCGACCGGCACCGGCCGTCCCATGGGCCACGAGTTCCTGGGCGTCGTCGAGGAGACCGGCGCCGAGGTGACCGGGCTGAGGGCGGGGGACCTGGTCGTCGCCCCCTTCACCTACAGCGACAACACCTGTGACTACTGTGCCAAGGGCCTGCAGATCTCGTGCCGCCACGGCGGCCGGTACGGCTTCGACGGCGTCGACGGCGGGCAGGGCGAGGCCGTCCGTGTCCCCTGTGCGGACGGCACCCTGGTGAAGCTCCCGGTGGCCGCCGACTCCGCGTTGGTGCCGTCGCTGCTGGCCCTGTCGGACGTGATGACCACCGGCCACCACGGCGCGGTCACGGCGGGGGTCCGCCGTGGGGACACGGTGCTGGTCGTCGGCGACGGCGCGGTCGGTCTGTGCGCGGTGATCGCCGCGCGGCGGCTGGGTGCCGAGCGGATCGTGCTCGCGGGCCGTCACGAGGAACGTACCGCGCTGGGACGGGAGTTCGGTGCCACCGACGTGGTCGCCGAGCGCGGTGCGGAGGGCGTCGCCCGCGTCCGCGAGCTGACCGGTGGCGTGGCCAAGGTGATCGAGGCCGTCGGCACCCGCCAGGCGCTCGACACCGCCCTGGGCGCCGTCCTGGACGGAGGCACCGTCAGCCGTCTGGGTGCCCCGCAGTACGAGGAAGGGCCGCTCGGCCGGGCAGGATTCCTGCGGAACATCACCCTGACCGGCGGTGCCAGTCCCGCTCGCGCCTACATCGAGCGGCTTCTGCCCGACGTGCTCGACGGCACGATCGACCCGGGCCGCGTCTTCGACCGGACCTTCCCCCTGGACCGGACCCCGGACGCCTACCGGGCCATGGCCGACCGTCAGGTCCTCAAGGCCCTCGTCCGCCCCTGATCCCCCACCCGCACCACCGGGTCAGACCGGCTGTTCCTCCTCCGGGGTCGCCTCCTCCCGCGTCTCGTCCCGCTCGGCGGTCACGCCCCGGCCCGTCGGGCGGCGTACGAGGAGGCTGCTGACGGTGTACGACATCTCGGTGGTGCCGCGGGCGGGCGGGGGGTGGTAACGGCCGCCGCAGACCGAGAGGTTGACGATGAGGTAGGCGTGCCAGCCGCGTCCGGTGCCCCGGCGGTCCGCGAAGGCCACCGTGCCGTTCACGGTCCAGACGACGGAGCCCGCGCCGAACTCGGTGCGCAGGTCGACCCAGGCGCCGGGGCGGATCGCGCGGTCGCGGAAGTAGCTGTTGCTGCCGCGTACGTGGTTGGTGAGTTCCAGCAGGTCGGGGTTGTCCGGGTGGTACTCGAAGACGTCGATCTCCTGGCCGCCGTCCCGCCAGGTCCAGATGGCGGGCCAGGCGCCGGTCTCGACGGGCAGCCGCACCCGGGTCTCCAGGACGTCCCCGGTGCGGACCATGAAGCCGTCGCGGCTGCCCTCGGTGGTGAGCAGTCCGGTGTTCCACCGGCCGTCGGGGCGGCGGCGGGCCCGGAAGACGCCCGAGCGGCTGTAGGCGGGGTCGGAGACGAGGTGGTCGAGTTTGTCGTCGCCCGGGTTGACCGGGCCGCCGTTCGGATAGGCCCAGGAGTGGCCCGCGATCCACTGTCTCTCCGAGGCGAAGTCGGCTCTGAACACCACGTCGGACCCGGGCGCGGCACGCGGCGCCGGGAGGGGGCTGTCGGGTGTCGAATCGTGCATGTCGGATGTCTCTCCGCCATACGCCCCGTCATGCGATGAAGCCGGTACATCACGGAGATAATGACCCGTTCGAGTGAATCGGCCCCCGGACCGGGCGGCGCAGGGCGCCCCGGCGGCGCGATGGCGTGCGCTTTCGTAGGCTGGGGAAGCCCGAAGCGCCTCCGGGCTCCTCCGGGACGTGGACTCCGGTACGTGGACGACCCGCAGGCGGGAGACGGTAGTGATCGAACTTGCCGCGGTGTTCGCCGTCGCCGGTGCCGCGAGCAATGCCGTGGGCACCGCGTTCCAGCGCAAGGCGGCCTCGGTCAGCTCCAAGAGCGGTCTGCGGCTGCTGCTGGAGCTGGTGCGCCGTCCCGCCTGGGTGATCGGCATGGCCGGGGTGATCGGTGCCGCGATCTTCCAGAGCCTGGCTCTGGTCAACGGTCCGCTGGCGCTGGTGCAGCCGCTGTTCATCCTGGAGCTGCCCTTCGCGCTCCTCGTGGTGGGCCCGCTGCTGCACCGGCATCTGCCCGCCTACGGCTGGTGGGGCGTCGGCACCGTGGTGCTGGGGCTCGCGGTGATGCTGGCCTCGGCGGCGCCGTACGGAGCCCGCGACCAGGCGCCGCTGACCCACTGGGTACCGGCGCTGGTCCTGTGCGTCGGGGCGATCGTGGCCGTCACCCTGCTGGCCCGGAAGGGGCGCTCCCCGACCGGGCGGGCGGCACTGCTGGCCTCGGGCTCCGCGATCGCCAACGCACTCACGGCCGCGCTGCTGAAGTCGGCCACCGGCACCTTCGCGGACGAGGGCTTCGAGGCGTTCCTGCTGTCCTGGCAGACCTACGGCTTCGCCCTGGCGGGCACGGCGGCGGTCCTCCTGCTGGAGAACGCCCTCCAGGCGGGTCCGCTCGCCGCCGCCCAGCCCGCGCTGACCATCGGCGACGCGGTCGTCAGCCTCGCCCTCGGCATCACCCTGTTCGGCGAACGCATCCGCACGGGCTGGTGGCTGGTCCCCGAGGCGTGCGGCGCGCTGCTGATCATCGCGGGCGTGCTGGTGCTGAGCCGCGCCGTGCAGAACCTCATCGAGCGGCCCCCGAGGTCCCGGGTGGCGTAGCCGCCGGGAGCGGCTGCGGCGGCGGTGCGGGTCGTCCGCACCGCCGCCGCGTGTGCCGTCGCGCGCCGTGCTCAGCACACCGCGGGATCAGCGCACCGCTGGGATCAGCGCACCGCGTTCACCTTCTCCAGCGCCTTCGCGAAGCCCGCCGCCCACAGCTGGTTCACGCGGGCGCGCTCGTTGCTGTCCGGGTAGCGGTTGGTGCAGGACGGGCCGGGGCCGCCGCCGGACATCAGCTCGCTGCACGGGCCGCTGTAGTGGTCGGGCAGGCCCAGGACGTGGCCGGTCTCGTGGGCGGTGACCCGGATGGAGTCGTACTGCTGGTTCTGCGCGTAGTCGAGGAAGATGTAGCCGCTGCCGTGGCCGTCGGTGGAGGCGTACGAGCCCTGCGGGTCGTTGCCCTCGTAGTAGGAGAAGTCGGCGCTGCCCGAGGTGGCCTGGAGCTTGACGTTGGAGACGGAGCCGTTCCAGATGGACGCGGCGTTCGCTATCTGGGAGCTGAAGCTGGGCGCCTGGGAGGCGTTGTAGTAGACGGTGACCGCCGCCGCCAGGCTCGGGTGCGCGGCCTGCTTCTTCGCGACCGAGGCGAGGACGGCCTCGAAGAATGCCTTGTTCTGCGCGGCCTCTCCGGCGGAGCCGGTGAAGTGGGCGTGCGGGGCGGCGGGGACCGCGTGGGCCGGGGCCGCGTGGGCGGGCACCGCGGTGCCGAGGGCGGCGCAGGCCAGGCCAAGACCGAGGGCGATCACGCCTCTGGCGGTCTTCGCGGACAGGGCGGAGGTACGGAAGGACTTCATGTGGGGGCTCCTACTCGTTCCGTGGGGTGAACGATCGGTTGCCCATGAGTCTCGGGGAGAGCAACTCCCGGCGGATGATGGCAAGTAGGGATAGCACGCGGCTATCGTCGTCAACTCGCCCCGTTGCGCCCCGATTTGAACCTCTGGCGCCGTCTCACAGCCCCCACCTAGGCTCCCGGCATGGATCTTGAGGTCAGACATCTGCGCGTGCTGTGCGCCATCGCCGACGCGGGCAGCCTGCACCGCGCTGCCCGTGAACTGGGCCTGGCGCAACCGTCGTTGAGCACGCAGTTGCGCCGGATAGAACAGGCCCTGGGCGGGCGGCTGTTCACCCGGGACCGCACCGGCTGCCGTCCCACCCCGCTGGGCCGCCTGGTGCTGGGCCGCGCACGGCCGCTGGTGCGGGAGCTGGGTGCGCTCGTCGCGGAGGCGCGGGCGGCGGCGACGCGGGCGCCGGGCGGGCCCCGGCCGCGCATCGGGGCCACGGCCAGCCGCGCACTGCCGGGCTGGCTGCGGCGGCTGCGCGCCCGGGTGCCTCCGGCCGATCCCACGCTGCACGTGGACGCGTCCGCGAACGCGCTGCTGCGGATGGTCGCCGAGGGCGGGCTCGACCTGGCCTTCGTGCACGAGGTGGAGGGCAGCCCGCTGCGCGTCCCGGCGGGGCTCAGTGTGCGGGTCCTGGTCCAGCGGGAGCCGCAGTTCGTCTCGCTCGCCGCCGACCATCCGGCCGCAGCCCGGCACGAGGTGCGGCTCGCGGACCTGGCGGGCGAGCGCTGGATGGTGGACTCCACGGTGGACGGCGAGTGGGACGGGCTGTGCCGGGTGCTGCGCGAGGCGGGGATCGAGCCGCGCCTGCTGCACGGCGACTATCTGACCGCGTACACCCTGGCCGCCACCGGCGAGGTGGTCACGGTCAGCCAGCCCACCGCCCGTCCCCGCTCCGACCTCGCCATCCGGCCCCTGCGCGGCGACCCCATCGGCGTACGGCTGCTGCTCGCGGCGCGCACCGAGGCCGAGTTGGAGGACGGCTACGCCGAACTGGCCGACGCCTACTGGGAGGTGGCCGCGCAGTCACCGGTCTATCGGGCGTGGCTGGACCACACCGACCACGCCCCGGCACCCGTGTGACGGTGCGTCAGTTGCCGAACGTCCGCGTGGTGTAGGCGCATTCGGTGTAGATGTAGCCTGAGCGGATCCTGGCCGTGTCGGAGGCGGGTGCGGCGGTGCTCGTGCCGTTCGGCTTGTGGACGAAGTACGTGGTGCCGACGGGCAGGCTGATCGTGCGCTTCGGGTAGTTCTTGCCGCTGTCGTTGCAGGGCTTGAAACCGGCCGAGAGGGTGTCGGTGAAGGTGTACGCCCGGCAGTTCCCGCAGCCCTTGAGGGTGAAGCTGCCGGTGACCGGGCCGGTGTAGAGGACGGTGATGTCGTCCGGGCTGTCGTTCTTCACCGTGACGGAGATGCCGCCGCCCGAGGCGGTGGTGGGCAGCTTCTTCCCGGCGGCGGGGACGGTCTGGGCGACCTCGGCGCCGATGGCTATCTTCCGGGCCCGCTCCCGTTTGTCGCCCTTGGCGTGGGCGGCGTAGTCCTCCATGGTCTTCTGCGCGGCGGAGAACTCGCCGTCCTTGTACTGGTCGATCCCGCAGTCGTACGCCCCGGCGTCCCCGCTCCGCTTCGCGCGGCCCGCCGAGGCGGTGAGCTGGGCGGCGGAGCTGCCCGCGGAGTTGGAGAGGGTGAGGGCGCGGGTGTTCAGCTCGCGCAGCCGCTCCACGGCGGTGCAGGGCGACTTTCCGCCGACGTCCTTCTGCGCCTGGGCCACGGCCGACTCGACGGCGGGGGCGACCTTGGCGGCCGGGCCGGAGTCGGGGAAGGTGCCGAGCAGGTCGCCGAAGTGCTCCACCCACGCCTCGCCGTCCCCGGAGAGGGCGGTGGCGCCACATGTGTACAGCGAGGTGGCGAGCCGGTCGTCGGGCCACTGGGCGAGCGAGCCCAGGCGGTCCTCGGGCACGGACTGGGGCACGGTGCGCAGATACTTCAGCGGCTCGATCGCGCCGCAGTAGTCGCCGCTCGTGTAGGGGGCGCCTACGGTGCGGTAGTAGGTGCGCAGACTGTCGGGCACCTGGTCGGCGGCGCGGGAGCCCGCGTGGTGGACGGCGAGGTCGCGGTAGACGTCCAGGGCGTCGCGGTACTCGGAGCGGGAGGCGCTGAAGGAGTGGCGGCCCGCCGCCGTGACCGTCTCGTCGGCGCGGTGCAGCCGGTCGAGCAGGGCCTGCTGGACGGCTTCCTCGCGGGCGTCGCGGTACCAGAGGGTGCCGCCGGTCGGCACCGCGAGCAGCAGGACGCCGAGGGCGAGCGCGAGGGGGGCCGTGGACGGCCAGGCGAGCCGGGTGCGCAGGGCGGCGAACGCGCCGTGCGCGGCGGCGAGGACCAGGACGACGACGTAACCGGCGAGCACGCCTGCCGGGACGCCGTCCGGGTCGGCGGGCAGGGCGACCAGCAGCAGGACGGCGGTCGCCACCCAGCAGGCGGCGGCGAGGAGCCGTCTTCGCAGCAGGAGGTAGCCGAGGCCGAGCCCGCTCAGGTTCAGCAGACCGACGGCGGCGGCGCGCAGTGCGTCGGGCGGTGCGGGCGGCGGGCTCGACGGCATCGGCGGCACCGGGGGCATCGGATGTCCCGGTGTCCCGGCAGGACCGTACGGTGTGTCCGACATGGCGGCTCCCCCCGTCAACTGCCCCCGTGCCCCTGTGAATCGGCAGTGTACGGGCAGTGCCGGGGCACGGACAGAGAGTTTTCGGGCCGACTCTCGCGGGGCTCGTCCGTGGGCACCGGCGCCGGGTCCGGGCGACACTTGGCGGGAGGCTACCGAGCGACGGACCGGGAGGCGATGGGGTGGAAGCCGTCAACCCCACGGACAGCGCCTCGCTGCTGGCCGCCTTCGGCGCGCTCGGCGTCCTGGTGGTGACGTTCGCGGAGTCGGGCCTGCTGGTCGTCGGCTTCTTCCTGCCCGGCGACACGCTCCTGTTCCCGGCCGGGGTGCTCTGCGCCGCCGGAGCGCACGGGCAGCCGCCCCGGCTGGTGCTCTGGCAGGTGATGCTGTGCGCGGCGGCCGGGGCGGTGGCGGGCGGTCAGGTCGGCTACCTCATCGGACGGCACGGCGGACGCCCGCTGCTGACCCGTACCTCCAGCAGACGGGTGAAGGAGGGCGCCGAGCGCGCCGAACGCCTCCTGGCCCGCTACGGCTACGGCAAGGCGCTGGTGATCGGCCGCTTCATCCCCATGCTGCGCTCGGTGCTCCACCCGGCGGCGGGCGCCCTCGGCGTGCCGCTCGGCACGTTCACCCTGTGGCAGACGGTGGGCGGGGTGCTCTGGTCGCAGAGCCTGGTGCTGGTGGGGTACGCCCTCGGCTCCTCGGTGTCCCACGTGGACGACTATCTGCTGCCCCTGGTCGGCGTCATCGTCGTGCTCTCCCTGATCCCGCTGCTGGTGGAGGCGGTGCGGTCACGACGCGCGCGGCACGAGGACGCGGCGCAGAAGGACGGAGCGCGCGAGGACGCCGCGCACGAGGACGGGGCGCACGGAGACACCGCGCACGGGGAGCACGCGGCCGACGACCCCACGGAGGGCGAGTAGCCCGGCCGGGCCGGGAAACCGCCGCCCGCATATGCGCGCTCACCCGCCCGGCCCAACCGGCGTGGGCCTGAGGGGCGAGGTCGCGTGACGGATGTGACGGTGAGTGGAAGGCATGGACCACTGCACCGGCACGGCGAGGAGGCGGCATGGCGGACACGAGCGGCGGCGAGGGCGGTACGGCGTGTGCCGTCGCGCCCGGTGACGGCCCCGCCCCGGACGCCGGGACGGTCCCGGAGACGGGGGCGTCCGGCGTCTTCGCCGGGATGAGCGCGGTCGCCGACGCCGTCCTCTACGAGGGCTATCTGCTCTACCCGTACCGCCGTTCCTCGGCCAAGAACCGCGTCCGCTGGCAGTTCGGGGTGCTCCCGCCCCGGGACTGGGTGGAGGCGGCAGGACCGGTCACCGAGGGCATCTCCGGCTCGGCGGACTCCTGGTACCAGCGCACCGAGTGCCTGGTGCGCGCCGAGGGCCCCGACGCGGCGCTCAGGGTGCGGGTGCGCTACCTCCAGCTGCAGCGCAAGCAGGTCGAGGAGCCCGACGGCGACGGCGGACACCGGCCGGTGGAGTCGCTGCTGACGGCCGACGGCGGGGGCCGGCTCAGCTTCGACGAGGCCGTACCGCACGAGGTGGAGCTGGTGTGGCCGCTGGCCGACCTGCTGCGCGGCGTGTGCTCCGCGCCGACCGGCGCTCCTCAGGCCCGGGAGACCGAGGAACTGCCCGGGGGCACGGGCCGGATCGTCCGCACCCGCGAGGCCGTACGGGCGCGTACCACGGCCGGGGCCGAGCGGCTCGCGGACGGTCTCTACCGGGTGTGCGTGCGCACCGAGAACACCGGGCGGTCCCCGGAGACCGGTGGCGCGCGCGGCGAGGTGCTGCGGCACGCGCTGCTCGCCGCCCACACCCTGCTCGGCGGCAGCGGCCTGGAGTTCGTGTCGCTGATCGACCCGCCGGAGGCGCTGCGCGAGCAGGCGCGCGGCTGCCGCAACGCCTTCACGTTCCCCGTGCTCGGCGGACCCGCGCCGGAGACGGACGACGCGGCCGACGGCTCCACCGGCCCCGTGCTGCTCTCCTCCCCCATCATCCTTCCCGACCATCCGCAGGTGGCCCCCGAGAGTCCGGGCGATCTGCACGACGCGGCGGAGATCGACGAGATCCTGACGCTGCGCACGATGCTGCTGACCGACGAGGAGAAGGCCGAGGCCCGGGCCACCGACCCGCGCGCCGCGCGCATCCTCGACCGCGTCGACACCATGCCCCCGGAGGTCTTCTCCCGGCTGCACGGCGCCATCCGCTCGCTGTCCCCGGCGTCCCCGGCGTCCTCCGTGTCCCCTGCCGAGCCGTCCGCCGTGTCCTCCCCCGTGTCTCCCGAGGGCCGTCCCGCCTGGTGGCAGGAGGGCGGTGACGACGGCCTGTCCCCGACGACGGACACGGTGCTCGTGGACGGGGTGGAGCTCGGCGGCGGCAGCCCGGTGCGGCTGCGTCCGCGCAAGCGGGGCTCCGACGCCCAGGACATGTTCCTGGAGGGGCGCACGGCGCGGGTGTCCGCGGTCTTCCACGACGTGGACGGCAGCACGCATCTCGCGGTGACCGTGGACGACGATCCGGCGGCCGAACTGCACGGCTGGTACGGCCGATTCCACTACTTCCGACCCGACGAGGTCGAGCCCCTCGGCGACCGACCGCAGCGAAGGCAGGCGACATGACCACGCAGAGCCCCACCACCGAAGCCCAGGGCATAAACGAGATCACCATCCTGTGGATCTCGGAGGGCATGAGCTGTGACGGCGACACCGTCTCGCTGACGGCGGCCATGCAGCCCTCCATCGAGGACGTGGTCCTCGGCGTGATCCCCGGGCTGCCCAAGGTCAACCTGGTCAACAAGGTGCTCTCGCCCAGCCTGGGCGGCGAGGACTTCCTCGCGCCCTACCGGGCGGCGGCACGCGGCGAGCTGGACACCCCGTTCATCCTCGTCATCGAGGGCTCGGTGCCGAACCAGGAGATCATCGAGGGCGACGGCTTCTGGACGTCGTTCGGCAACGACCCGAAGACCGGCCAGCCGCAGACGATCAACTGGTGGATCGACCAGCTCGCGCCGAAGGCGTGGGCGGTGGTCGCCGCCGGTACCTGCGCCACCTACGGCGGCATCCACGGCATGGCGGGCAACCCGACCGGTGCGATGGGCCTGGCCGACTACCTCGGCTGGGACTTCACGTCGCAGGCGGGGCTGCCGATCGTCAACGTGCCGGGCTGCCCGATCCAGCCGGAGAACTTCATGGAGGTCCTGGTCTGGGTCCTCCAGACCGCGGCCGGTACGGCCCCGCCGCCCCCGCTGGACCACATGCTGCGGCCGCAGTGGCTGTTCGGCAAGACCGTGCACGAGGGCTGCGACCGCGGCTCGTACTACGAGCAGGGCGACTTCGGCCTGGACTACAACTCCCCCAAGTGCCTGGTGAAGACCGGCTGCTGGGGCCCCGTGGTCAACTGCAACGTGCCCAAGCGGGGCTGGATGGCCGGGATCGGCGGCTGTCCCAACGTCGGCGGCATCTGCATCGGCTGCACGATGCCCGGTTTCCCGGACGCGTTCATGCCGTTCATGGACGAGCCGCCCGGCGGCACCCTGTCCTCCCTGGTCATCAAGCCGTACGGCGCCGTGGTGCGCCGACTGCGCGGCCTGACCAACGAGATGGTCAACCACGAGCCCAAGTGGCGTGGCAAGAAGCGCAAGCTGACCAGCGGTTACGACCCGTACTGGCGTGCCTGAGCCCGACGGGACCGTGACCCGGCCACCACCCCCACCCCCACCCGCCGAACTCCGACAGCGAGGGCAGTACCGCAGATGACGACCACCGAATCCCGGCCGACGGGACGCAAACCGGCTCAGCTCGTGGACATGTCGTGGGATCCGATCACCCGGATCATCGGCAACCTGGGCATCTACACGAAGATCGACTTCGCCAACCGGGAAGTCGCCGAGTGCCACAGCACCTCGTCGCTGTTCCGCGGCTACTCGGTGTTCATGAAGGGGAAGGACCCGCGCGACGCCGGGTTCATCACCTCGCGCATCTGCGGCATCTGCGGCGACAACCACACGACGTGCTCGGACTACGCGCAGCAGATGGCGTACGGCATCAAGCCACCGCCGATGGCCGAGCACATCGTGAACCTCGGCGAGGCCGCCGAGTACATGTTCGACCACACGATCTTCCAGGACAACCTGGTCTTCGTGGACTTCTGCGAGGCCATGGTCAAGGCCACCAACCCCGGTCTGCTGGCGCGGGCCGAGCGCACGGACGCCCCGCGCGGGGAGATCCACGGCTTCAGGACCATCGCCGACATCATGAAGGCCTTCAACCCCTTCGAGGGCGAGGTCTACAAGGAGGCGCTGCGCATCAGCCGGGTCACCCGGGAGATGTTCTGCCTCATGGAGGGACGGCACGTCCACCCCTCCACGCTCTACCCGGGCGGTGTGGGCACGATGCCGCAGCCCAGCATCTTCACCGACTACCTCAGCCGGCTGATGCACATCATCGACTTCATCAAGAAGGCCGTCGCCATGAACGACGACGTCTTCGACTTCTTCTACGAGGCCCTGCCGGGCTACGAGGAGGTCGGGCGCCGCCGCATCCTGCTCGGCTGCTGGGGCGCCTGGCAGGACCCGTCGGTCGTCGACTACCGCTACGCGTCGATGAACGAGTGGGGCAAGGCGATGTACGTCACCCCGGGCGTCATCGTCGACGGCAAGCTGGTCACCAACGACCTGATCGACATCAACCTCAACATCCGCATCATGCTGGGCAGTTCGTACTACGACGACTGGGTCAACGAGCAGCCGTTCGTCACCCACGACCCGGTGGGCAACCCGGTCGACATGCGGCACCCGTGGAACCAGACGACCGTCCCGGTGCCGCAGAAGCGGGAGTTCGACGGCAACTACAGCTGGGTGATGAGCCCGCGCTGGTACCACAAGGAGACCGACAAGCACCTCGCGCTCGACACCGGCGGCGGCCCGCTCGCCCGCCTGTGGTCCACCGCGCTGAGCGGCCTGGTCGACACCAAGTACGTCAAGGCGTCGAACGGCAAGGTGCGCATCCAGCTCCCCAAGGGCGAGTCGCTTCCGGAGACCACGCTGGAGTGGTCCATCCCGAAGTGGAGCAACACCATCGAACGCGACCGCGCGCGGCCCTACTTCGTGGCGTACGCCGCCGCGATGTCCCTCCAGTTCCTGGAGGAGTCCATGGAGCTGATGCGGGCGGGCGAGACCAAGGTGTTCCAGGACTTCGAGGTCCCGGACGAGGCGATCGGCTGCGGCTTCCACGAGGCGGTGCGCGGGGTCCTCTCGCACCACCTGGTGATCAAGGACAAGAAGATCGCCAACTACCACCCGTACCCGCCGACCCCGTGGAACGCGAGCCCCCGCGACATCTACGGCACCCCGGGCCCGTACGAGGACGCGGTGCAGGGCCAGCCGATCTTCGAGGAGAACGGCCCGGACGACTTCAAGGGCGTCGACATCATGCGCACGGTGCGCAGCTTCGACCCCTGTCTGCCGTGCGGCGTCCACATGTACATGGGCAAGGGCAAGACGCTGGACGTCGTGCACTCGCCCACGTACGGGGCGAACCATGGCTGAGGGTGTCCGCCGTCTCGACGACCCGGCGGTGGAGGCACGCCTGGCCCATCTCGACGACGTGCTGGGCGGCCTGGAGTCCGACTCCGGTTCCACCGCCCGCGAGGCGCTGGGCGCGGTCGGGCTGCTGACCGAGGTCTACGGCGAGGCGCTGGCCCGGGTCCTGGACCACGCGGACGACGCGCTGCGCGACCGGCTGGCCGAGGACGAGCTGCTGGCGCATCTGCTGGTGCTGCACGGCATCCACCCCGAGCCGCCGGAGCGCCGGGCCGCCCGCGCGGTCGAGCGGCTGCGTCCCGCCGTGCGCAAGCGCGGCGGCGACCTGGAGTGGGAGGGCGTGGAGGGCGCTGTGGCGCGGGTCCGGGTGGATGCGGGCGGCGGTGGCTGCGGCGCCGGATGCGGCTCGGACTCCACGGATGTCGCCGAGGTGGTCCGCGCGGCGGTGCTGGCCGCCGCGCCGGAGCTGACGCGGGTGGAGGCGGTCACCGCCGAGCGGACCTCCCCGCCCGCGTTCGTCCCGCTGGCCACGCTCACCCGCCGGGGCGCGGCGCAGGGAGCGCGGTGAGCGGGGCGCTGGCCCGGGTCGTCCGCTCCGGCGCGGCGGCGGGGCGCCCGGCGGCGGCCGAGGCGTGCGAGCTGTGCGCGGCGCCCGTCGCCGAGGAGCACGCCCATCTGTACGAGGCGGAGGCGGACGGGCTGCGCTGTGTGTGCGGTCCCTGTTCGGTGCTGTTCGCCGACGGCGGCGCGGGCGGGGGCCGGTACCGGCTCGTGCCCCGGCGCCGGGTGCGGCTCGCGCCGGTCGACACGGCGGCGCTGGGTGTGCCGGTGGGCCTGGTGTTCTTCGTGCCCCGGGCGGACGGCTCGGTGACCGCCGAGGGTCCGAGCCCGGCCGGGACGATGCGCTGGGAGATCGACGCGACCGCCTGGCACGCCCTGGCCGGGTCGGTTCCGGCCCTGGCCGGGATGGTGCCCGACGTGGAGGCGCTGCTGATCAACACGGTGCGCGGACACGAGGAACACTGGATCGTACCGATCGACGACTGCTTCCGGATGGTCGCCCTGGTCCGCGAGGAGTGGCGGGGGCTGTCCGGCGGCGGCCGGGTCTGGCCGGCCGTCGAACGGTTCTTCACGGAGCTGACCGAGCGTTCGTGAAGCCCAGAGAGGAGACCGTCATGGGCAAGATCAGAGTGGGCCGCCCGCAGGTCAAACCGGACACGCCGACGCACGTTCCGGGACTGCACCAGGGCAACGAGGGCCCCTATCAGGAGCAGGCCGGGCATCACAAGGACGGCACCGCCGACGCGCGCCGCTCCACCGGTGTCCGCTCCAAGCAGCACGACGCGCTGCTGGACGTCATGCCGAACATTCCCCCGGGATGAGAGAGCAGGAAGTGAGTGCCATGAAGCACGTCGAAGGGGACGAGGCGGCGAAGCCCCTGGTCTCGGGCAAGCAGGTGCTGATCGCCCAGGCCGCCCTGCTGGCCGGTCTTACGCTGGTCCTCCTCGTCAAGGAGATCCCCGGCATGGTGCGGGAACTCAAGATCTACCGGATGACCGGGGGCCTGGGCGCCGGTCACCGGTACCCGTGAGTCCGCCGTGCACGAACTGTCGATCGCGACCGCGATCGTGGAGCGCGCCGGGGAGATCGCCCGTGCCGACGGCGGCGGGGACGTCTCCTCGGTGACGGTCCGGGTCGGTGAGCTGGCCGGGGTGGTGCCGGACGCGCTGCGTTTCGCCTTCGAGGTGGCACGCGACGGCACCGCCCTCTCCTCGGCCGACCTCGTGGTGGAGCAGGTGACCGCGGTGGCCTGGTGTGCTCCGTGCACCGAGGAGTTCGCGGTGGGCATGCCGCCGTTCTTCTGGTGCCCGCGCTGCGACCGGCCCTCGCAGGATCTGCGCAGCGGGCGGGAGCTGGAGATCACGGCGGTGGAGCCGGTGCCCTGAAAGCCACAGGGAGAGGGGCCCGCCTTGCCCGGTGGGCCCCTCTCTTCGCGTGCCCTGCGGCTCAGCAGATGCGCGGCAGCTGCTCCCCGAGCGGCAGGTCGAGCACCCGTGTGCCGCCGAGCCCCGTGGCGACGGTGACCATCCCGGGGTGTTCGGCCACGCACTCCCCGATCAGGGCGGCCCCGGTGCCCTGCGGGTGGGCGCGCATCGCGGCGAGCACGGCGTCGGCGTGTTCGCGGGGTACGAAGGCGACGAGCCTGCCCTCGTTGGCGACGTAGAACGGGTCGAGGCCGAGGAACCCGCAGGCGTTGGCCACCTCGTCGGGCACGGGGACGGCGCGCTCGGTGAGGCGGACGCCGGTGCCGGAGGCGCGGGCGATCTCGTTGAGGGCGGCGCCCAGGCCGCCCCGGGTGGGGTCGCGCAGGACGTGCAGGTCCGGGGTGACGTCGAGCATGGCGGCGACGAGCCCGGCGAGCGGCGCGGTGTCGGAGGCGATCTCGACGCCGAACTCCAGGCCCTCGCGCACGCTCATCACCGCGACCCCGTGCAGCCCGATCGGGCCGCTGACGATCACCGCGTCGCCGGGGCGGGCGCGCTGGGGGCGGATGTCGACGCCGTCCGGGACGAGGCCGACCCCGGCGGTGGTGACGTAGACGCCGTCGCCGTGTCCGGACTCGACCACCTTGGTGTCGCCGGTGGCGACGGTGACCCCGGCCGCCTCGGCCGCGGTGCCGACGGCGCGGGCGATGCGGGCGACGACGTCGAGTCCGACGCCCTCCTCCAGGACGAACGCCGTGGACAGATAGGCGGGTCGGGCCCCGCTCATCGCGAGGTCGTTGACGGTGCCGTTGACCGCGAGGTCGCCGAGGCAGCCGCCGGGGAAGAACAGCGGGCGCACCACGTAGGAGTCGGTGGAGAACGCGAGCCGCGCGCCGCCGAGTTGGAGGACGGCGGAGTCGGTGAGCGCGGCCAGGACGGGGTTGCCGTAGGCCGGGGCGAAGACCTGCTCCATCAGTTCGGCGGAGAGGGCGCCGCCCCCGCCGTGACCCATGACGACGACGCCCTGGTCGCGCAGCGGGGCGGGGCAGGACCAGTTCGCGGGGTCGACGGTTGCCTCGGTGGCGAGGTCAGCCAACGGGGTTCATCTCCTCTCGGGGGATGCGCGAGTCCTCTCGGGGGATGCGCGAGTCCTCTCGGGGGATGCGCGAGCCGGGCGACACCGGGGCGCCTGCCATCCGCCGGTACAGGTAGTACGCGGCGCAGGCGCCCTCGCTGGAGACCATGGTGGCGCCGAGCGGGGTGCGCGGGGTGCAGGCGGTGCCGAAGGCTTCGCACTCGGTGGGCTTGATGAGGCCCTGGAGGACTTCACCGGCCCGGCACACGGCCGGTTCCTCGGTGCGGATGCCGGTGACGTCGAAGCGGTGCTCGGCGTCGTACGCGCGGTACGCCGCCGAGAGGCGCCAGCCGCTGGCCGGGATGCGGCCGATGCCGCGCCAGTTGCGGTCGGTGACCTCGAAGACGTCCTCGATCATGCGCCGGGCGGCGGGGTTGCCCTCCTCGCGCACGGCGCGGGCGTACGCGTTCTCCACCCGGTGCTCGCCGCGCTCCAGTTGGTGGACGGCGCGCCGGATGCCCTCCAGGATGTCGAGCGGTTCGAAGCCGGTGACGACCATGGGCACCTTGTGCCGGGCGGCCAGCTCCGGGTACTCCTCGGTGCCCATCACGCTGCACACGTGCCCGGCGGCGAGGAAGCCCTGCACCCGGCACTCGGGGGCGGTCATGATCGCTTCGACGGCCGGGGGCACGCGGACGTGGGAGACCAGCAGGCTGAAGTTGTCCAGGCCGAGGCGGCGGGCCTGGTGGACGGCCATGGCGTTGGCGGGCGCGGTGGTCTCGAACCCGATGGCGAAGAAGACGACTTGGCGGTCCGGGTTGCGGCGCGCGAGGTCGAGCGCGTCGAGCGGGGAGTACACCACGCGTACGTCGCCGCCCTCGCCCTTGACCCGGAACAGGTCGCGGTCGGTGCCGGGCACGCGGAGCATGTCGCCGAAGGAGCAGAAGATCACGTCCGGGCGGGCGGCGATGGCGAGCGCCTTGTCGATGACGTCGAGCGGGGTGACACATACCGGGCAGCCGGGCCCGTGGATCAACTCCACCTCCTCGGGCAGGAGTTGGTCGATGCCGTGCCGGATGATGGAGTGGGTCTGGCCGCCGCAGACCTCCATCAGGGCCCAGGGGCGGGTGGCGGTGGCACGGATCTCGTCGAGCAGACGGCGGGCCAGCGCCGGGTCGTTGAACTCCTCGATGTACTTCACCGGTTCTCACTCCCGCTTCCCTGCCGCTCCGCCTGCTCCCAGGCGTCGCCGAACTCCTCTTCCAGCAGGCCGAGTTGCTCGAAGAGTTCGAGTGAGGCCCGGGCGGACTCCTCGTCGAGCTTCTGGAGGGCGAAGCCGACGTGGACGATGACGTACTCCCCCACCTGGACGTCGGGCAGGTATTCCAGACACGCCTGTTTCTGGACCCCGCCGAAGTCGATCAGCCCGGTGCGCGGGTCGGCGCCATCGTCGATGGCCACGACCTTGCCGGGCACTGCAAGACACATGGGTCACTCCGTCTCGTCGTCGTGTGCCGAGCCGCGGGTCAGCGGGCTCGTCATGGCCGTGCCGTGTGCGCGGCGACCATGAGCTGTCCGAGCGCCAGTCCGCCGTCGCCCGGCGGCACCTCGCCGTGGCGCAGGACGGTGAAGCCGTCCGCCGTGAGCAGGGCGGCGCTCTCCTCCTCCAGCAGGGCGTTGGCGAAGACGCCGCCGGTCAGAGCCGTGGTGGTCAGGCCGGTGGCGGTGCGGACCCGGTGGCACACGTCGGCGACCGCGCGGGCCACGCCCCGGTGGAAGCGGGCCGCCATGACGGGCGCCGGGACGCCTCGGCGTACGTCTTCGACCAGGGCCCGGAGCAGCGGGGCGGGGTCCAGCTGCCAGCTGTCCGGTGGGCCCACCGTGAGTCCGAAGGGGTACGCCACGCGGTCCGCGTCCCGGGCTCTGGTGGCGAGTGCTTCCAGCTCCAGGGCGGCCTGCGCCTCGTGTCCGGCGCGGTGGCAGGCGCCGACCAGGGAGGACACGGCGTCGAAGAGACGGCCCATGCTGGAGGTCGGGACGCAGTTCACCTGGCGGGTCAACTGCTGCTTGAGTACGGCGAGTTCGTCCGGTGTGCAGGCCAGGACGCTAGGTACGTCCGGCGTCCACTCCAGACCCGCCGCCCACAACCGGGCCAGCGCGAGACGGCACGGGTTGGCCACGCCCGCGTCGCCGCCGGGCAGCGGCGCCGGGGTGAGGTGGGCCAGCCGCCGGTGCCCGGTGTAGTCGGCGAGCAGGATCTCGCCGCCCCACACCGTGCCGTCGTCGCCGTACCCGGTGCCGTCGAAGGCGACGCCGATGACGGGGGTGGTGCCGTCGAGACCGTGCTCGGCCATGGCGGAGGCGATGTGGGCGTGATGGTGCTGGACCAACGCCGGTTCCGGCAGGGCGGCTTCGGTGGCGCGACGGCGGGCGTGGGCGGTGGAGTGGTAGCCGGGGTGCCGGTCCGCGGCGACGAGCATCGGGGTGACGCCGGTGAGGGTCGCGAGGTGGGTCTCGGCGCGGCGGGCGGCCTCCAGGGTGGCCAGGTCGCCCATGTCCCCGATGTGCGGGCCGAACCATGCCTGGTCGCCCTCGCCAAGACAGAGGGCGTTCTTCAGGTCGCCGCCGACCGCGAGCGCGGGCCGCACCGGCACCGGGAGGGTCAGCGGGCGCGGGACGTACCCGCGTGAGCGGCGCAGGACCTGGGCGGTGCCGTCGGCGCGCACCCGCAGCAGGGAGTCGTCGCAAGGCGAGGCGATGGGGCGGTCGTGGGTGAGCCAGGCGTCGGCCAGTCCGGCGAGCCGGATCAGCGCCTCGGCGTCGTCGGTGACGATGGGCTCGCCGGAGCGGTTGCCGCTGGTCATGACGAGGACGCGCGGGCCCGGGGGATCGCCGGGGAGCCCGAACAGCAGGGTGTGCACGGGGGTGTAGGGCAGCAGGACGCCCACGTGCGGGCTGCCGGGGCACACCGCGTCGGCGAGCCGGGGTCCACCGGCCGTCCGCCGCGCGCGCAGCAGGACGATGGGGCGCGACGGGCCGGTGAGCGCGGCGCGTTCGGCGTCGGAGAGCACCGCGACACGTTCGGCGGTGGCGAGGTCGGCGCACATCACCGCGAACGCCTTGCCGCCGCGTTCCTTGCGGCGGCGCAGGGTGGCCACGGCGTCGGCGTCGGTGGCGTCGCAGGCCAGGTGGTAGCCGCCGACACCCTTGACGGCGATGATCCGGCCCGCGCCGAGCAGTTCCCGTGCCCCGGCCAGGGCGTCGGCGCCGCGCGCGGGGCGGAGCGGGGTGCCGGGGGCCGGGAGCAGGGTCAGTTCCGGGCCGCAGTCGGGGCAGGCGACGGGCTGGGCGTGGAAGCGCCGGTCGGCGGGGTCGCCGTACTCGCGGGCGCAGGCGGGGCACATCGGGAAGGCGGCCATGGTGGTGGCGGCGCGGTCGTAGGGCATCGCGGTGGCGATGGTGAAGCGGGGGCCGCAGTGGGTGCAGGTGAGGAAGGGGTGCCGGTGGCGGCGGTCGGCGGGGTCGGCCAGTTCGCGCAGGCAGTCGGCGCAGGTGGCGGTGTCGGGCGGGAGCTGGGTACGGCCCTGGGGGGAATCGGTGGCGCGGATGGTGAACGGGTCGGTGGTCCCGGTGGCGGGCAGGTCCTCATGGCCGATGCCGGTCACCCGGGCGAGCGGGGGCGGCTGTTCGGCCAGCAGGGCGCAGAACCGGCCGACGCCGTCCTCGGGGCCCTCGACCTCGATGACGACCCCGTCACCGGTGTTGCTCACGTACCCGGCGAGCGCGAGGCCGTCGGCGAGCCGGTGCACATGGGGCCGGAAGCCGACGCCCTGCACCGTGCCGCGCACGGTGAGGCGCCGGCGGACCGTACCGGTCGCCGGGGCGGTCATGAACGGGGCGCGGCGGCGGTAGCGGGACCGTGGCTGTGGTGCGCGGCCGGACCATGGCTGTGCGTGTGTCCCGCGTCGGGGCCGTGGCTGTGGCTGTGCCCCCCGTCGGGGCCGTGGCTGTGCCCGTGCCCGTGCGGCCCGGGTGCCAGGGGCGGCCGGTGCACCACCGCGTCCGGCGCCGACAGCACGTACTCGAGGAGCGCGTTCACCCCGTCCCCGCTCCGGGCGCAGGAGCGGACGATCTCCACCCCCGGGTTGACCCGGTGGACGTTCGCGCGGAAGGCGTCCTCGTCGAAACCGGCGGGCTCCGCGAGGTCGGTCTTGGTGATGACGACGAGGTGGGCGGAGCCGAAGGCGGTGGGGTACTTCAGCGGTTTGTCCTCGCCCTCGGTGACGGCCATCAGGGCGATGCGCAGGGTCTCGCCGAGGTCGTAGGAGGCGGGGCAGACGAGGTTGCCGACGTTCTCGACGAAGAGGGCGCGGGTGTCCGGCGGGAGCCAGCCGGTGAGCTTGTCGCGGACCTGGGCGGCCTCCAGGTGGCACAGCCCGTCGGTGAGCAGCTGCTGGACGGGGGCGCCGGAGCGGGCGAGGCGTACGGCGTCGTTCTCGGTGGCGAGGTCGGCGGTGAGGGCGGCCACCGGGACGCCGCGTTCGACGGCGCGGGCGAGGACACGGCCGAGGAGTTCGGTCTTGCCGCTGCCGGGGCTGGAGAGCAGGTTGACGACGGTGACGCCCTGCCGGGCGAGGTCGGCGCGCAGCCGCGCGGCGAGGTCGTCGTTCTTGGCCAGGACGGCCTGTCTGAGATCGGCCTCGCACATGGCGCAGCTCCTCGGGTGGCGGGAAGAACGGTCGCCGGGCCGTGTCGGGCACGGCCCGGGCTCTCACCGATCTTCGGCGCCGTCGGCCGCCAGGGCGGGCAGCGCAGCCGCGTACGGGGGCCCGGATTCCATCGGGCGGCCCAACGAGGGCGCGGGTGCGGCCGGGTCGGCCAGCAGGACGGGCACCAGGGTGTGCAGGGCGTCGACGGCCCGGCCGACGGCCTCGCGCACGGGCTCGCTCAGTCCGGGGGCGATGTCCTCGTCGCCGCGCGGCAGCACGGCGGGCTCGCAGCCGAGGACGAGGACGCGGGGCAGCGGTTCGTCGCCGAGGTGGGCGGCGAGGGCGAGCACCTTCTGCGGGTCCATGCCGTGGGCCTCTGGCACGGTGGTGGCGTCGGGGGGCTCGGCCTCGATCAGGGACAGGGTGCCGGGGCGGTGGCCGCGCTGCGCGGTGTCGACCAGGACGGCGGTCGCGCAGCCGTCGAGCAGGGTGTAGGCGAGGTCCATGCCCCGGATGCCGAAGTCCCGCACGGTGACCCCGCCGGGCAGCGGGCGTTCCTCCAGGGCGCGGATGACCTCGGGGCCGAAGGCGTCGTCGCCGAGGAAGATGTTGCCGACTCCGGCCACGAGCAGCCGTTCGGTGGCGCCGTTCACGACACCTCCCCCGTGTCGGTGGTGAGCGGCCGTACCGAGGCCGAGGGCTGTTTGCGGACGAATGCGGAGCGCAGCGCGTGGTAGGGCGCGGTGGGGTCGTCGAAGATGGCGTGCATGCGGGCGAGTTCGTCGCGCCGGTACTCCGCGAGCGGGCGCCTGTCCTCGTCGGCGCGGCGGGCGGCGGCCTTGGCGGTGATGCGGGCGGCGAGGCCGGGGCTGGTGGCGAGGTCGGCGGCCATGGCCTGGACGGCGGGGGCGAACTCCCCGGCGCCGGTGGGCACCAGGCGGTCCACCAGGCCGAGCCGGGCGGCGTGTTCGGCGCTGACCGGCAGGGCCTCGGTGGTCAGGCGGTGCGCGGTGGCCTCGCCCGTGCGGCGCGGCAGGCTGTAGGTCCAGTACTCGGAGCCGTACAGGCCCATCCGCCGGTAGTGCGGGTTGAGGACGGCGCCGGTGCGGCACCACACCTCGTCGGCGGCGAGGGCGAGCATGGCGCCTCCGGCGGCGGCGTTCCCGGCGAGCGCGGCGACGACCAGCCGGTCGGTGGTGCGCAGGACGGCCTCCACGAGGTCGTCCATGGCGCCGAGGTTGTCCCGGGACTCCGCGCCGGGGTCGGGGGCGCCCTCGATGACGTTGAGGTGGATGCCGTTGGAGAAGAAGTCGCGGGCGCCGCCGAGGACCAGCACCGGGGTGGGCCGGGCGAGGGCGTACTCGTAGGCGGCGAGCAGACGGCGGCACTGGTCGGTGCTCATGGCGCCGCCGGGGAAGGTGAAGCCGAGGAAGCCGGTGTCGCCGCGCTGCCGGTAGCGGATGTCGCTCCAGGTGCGCCGGTCCTCCGGGAGTTCGAGGGGGACGGTCGACTCGGGGAGCGACGCCGCGTACTCGGGGGCCCAGGAGGCGAGGACGGTGGCGGCGGGGCGGCGGAAGGGGGCCGGGTCGCCGCTGCTCTTGCGCGGGCGCAGTTCGGGGATCCATACGGCGCCGTCGCGGGTGGCGCGGCAGACGGCGCCGTTGCGGGTGGCGATCAATTCGCACGGGCGGCCCCTGAGTTGGTCCTCGGGGTGGCCGCCGTGCAGGAAGACCTCGCGGCCGAGGAGTGCGTCGAGGACGCCGGGCTGGGAGTCGGCGCCGCGCAGCTTGCGCAGGACGGTGGCGGTGTCGTCCTGGGCCCAGTCGATACGGCGGCGGTCCTGGCGGAAGTAGTCGCGCCAGACCACGGCGGGCCAGTCGCCGGTCTGCGGACGGGGCTTGTAGGAGCCCTCGGCGTAGCGGCGGACGGCTAGGCGGACGGCGGCCGAGGCGGCGTCGGCGGCTTCGTTGCGGTAGAGGTCGCTCTTGCCGGTGGCGGGCACGGGGAAGGTCTCGGAGGCCCAGACGGCGCCCGCGTCCATGGCGGCCTCGGCCTGCAGGACGGTCACGCCCCAGTGGGTGACGTCCTCGGCGATCGCCCAGTCCAGGGAGGAGGGGCCGCGGTCTCCAGGGGGTCCGGGGTGCACGATCAGACAGGTGTGTTCCCGCCATACGTCCTCGGGGAGGGCGCTCTTCAGCATGGGCGCGACAATCAGCTCGGGGCGCGTCTCACGGACGGCGGCGCGGACCGGTTCGGGGCCGTGGGTGGCGAGGACGACGTCCACGGTGTGGCCCTGATCGGACAGTTCCGCGTAGACCCGTTGACAGAGGCTGTTGAACGCGCTGGCGACCAGCAAAATGTCCATGCGACGATATGTTCGTCCATTTTCCCGATGCCGTGAAGAACCGGTTCGGCGTTTCCCCCGCCCCTGGCGAACAGGGTCCGAATTGGCCGGAAAACATGCGGAAAACTCTTTCGAGAATCACCCCGTTGTCCTAATCCGGCGGACCTCCGGCCACCCGGATGCGCGACCGGTGCGGGTGCCACCTCGACGCACCGGGGCGCGTTGCGGGTCCGGTTTCTCCTGCTTTGCCCTTACCTTTCTCTAGATGTGACCGAGGGTCGGGACGTGCCCGAGGGTCGGGCTCGGCGGCACGGAGGCGAGGCGGGCACGTGGGTGGTGCGGGGTGGTGGTGGCGACGGCACGGGAAGTCCGGTCACCCGGCGCACGACACGGCGCCGGGCGCCAGGCCCCCCTCCCCCACGGTGCGGCTGCCCTCCCACTCGCGCACCGCGCCGAAGGTCTCGGCGGCCGAGCTGACGGTGCCCTGGCTGCGGATCGCCGCCGCCTACGCCTGGCGGCTCATCCTGGTCGGCATCGCGGTCTACGGCATCTTCGGCGTCCTGGGCCGCTTCCAGCTCATCGCGGTGGCGCTGTTCCTCGCGATGGTCATCACCTCGGTGCTGCGCCCGGTCGCGGATCTGCTGGACCGCTGGATGCCGCGTCCGCTGGCCGTCGCGCTCGCCATGGTCGGCAGCCTGTGTCTGCTGCTCGGGCTGCTGGCGCTCGTGGGCAACGCGGTGGCCGGTGAGTCGGCGCAGCTGGGCGACGAGTTCCGGGGCGGGGTGCACCGTATCGAGGACTGGCTGCGGCGCCCGCCGTTCCGGCTGAGCCAGGACCGGCTGAACTCGCTCCAGCGGGAGGTGACGGAGTATCTGTCCACGCACCGCGCGGCCCTGCTGAGCAGTGCGGTGGCCGGGATCGGGCGGGTGGTGGAGGTGGTCACGGGCGGGGCGCTCGCGCTGTTCGCCTCCGCCTTCTTCATCCACTCCGGGGACCGGCAGTGGGAGTGGGTGCGCGACCGGGTGCTGCCGCGCGGGGCGCGCACCGTGTGGGACCGTGCGGGCCGGGCGGCGTGGGGGACGTTCGCCGGGTACACGCGCGGCATCATCATCGTGGCCGCCACCAACGCCGTACTCGTCGGCATCGCCCTGTTCGCGCTGCGGGTGCCGCTCGCGCTGCCGCTGACGCTCCTCGAGTTCTTCGCCGCGTTCGTGCCGCTGGTGGGCTCGCCGGTGGCGCTCGGCGTGGCCACGGTGGTCGCCCTGGCGACCCGGGGTCCGCTCACGGCGATCGCGGTGCTGGTGCTCATCGTCGTCATCGGCCAGCTGGAAGGCCATGTGCTGCATCCGCTGGTGATGAGCTGGGCGGTGCGGCTGCATCCGCTGGTGGTGGCCGTGTCGGTCATCGCGGGCAGCATCGTGGCGGGGGTGATCGGCGCGGTGGTGGCGGTGCCGTTCGTCTCGGTGGTCTGGGCGGTGCTGAGCGCCCTGCGCGGACCGCCCGCGACCAAGCCGCCGCCCCGGACGCCCTGACCGGCCGGGACGCAGCGCGTCCGGCCGGTCGAGTGAGACGGGGGTGAGGCGGGGTGAGCCGGGGTCAGCCGGTCGCGAAGGACCGCAGCTTGGTCGTCGAGCCGTTGAACTTGTCGTGGTCCCCGACCGTCGGGCCCGTCGAGGTGTACTGCCACATGGTGTACGCCGACCAGCCCGCCGGGAGGGTGCCCGGGGAGGAGGCGTAGCGGGCGATCCACAGGGGGTTGGCGCCGAAGCCGGAGTAGTTGCCGGTGCACTGGGTCCACCAGGTGGTGGCGGTGTAGACGACGGCGGCGCGGCCGGTGCGGGCCTTGTAGCGGTTCAGGAAGTCGCGGATCCAGCTGACCATGCCGCTCTGGGACTTGCCGTAGCAGGCGGAGCCGTAGGGGTTCCACTCGATGTCGAGCACGCCGGGCAGGGTCTTGCCGTCGGCCGACCAGCCGCCGCCGTGGTCGACGAAGTAGTCCGCCTGGGCGGCGCCGCTCGTGGTGTCGGGGGTCGCGAAGTGGTACGCGCCCCGGATCATGCCCGCCTTGTAGGGGCCGTTGTACTGCTGGGTGAAGTAGGGGTTCTTGTAGTACGTGCCCTCGGTCGCCTTGGTGTAGGCCCAGCGGGTGCCCGCGTTCCACAGGGTGTTCCAGGCGACGTTGCCCTGGTGGCTGGAGACGTCCACACCCTCGGTGAGGGTCGCCCGGGTGGTCAGGGCGCGGTCGTCGTCGGACCACGCGGTGCCTCGTTCGTGGGCGCGGACGCCCACGCCCATGTAGGCGCTGCCGCGCGGAAGGATGCGCCACCCGGAGTCGGACACTGCGGCGGGGGGCGACAGGAAGAGGAGGAGGCCGGACAGGACGCCGGTGAGGCACAGGCGTGAGCTGCGGCCACGGAGGAGGTGTATGTCGCTTCGCACGAGATCCATCTGACCCGGCATCGGGGCGTGGCGCACGCCGGATTGGGCCGGGCGAAGGCGTGGCGGGGCCGGGGTTGGGCCATGTGGGTGGCACGCGGGGAGGCGGGGGGGTGCCCGGCCGGGCGCGGGGCCCGGCCGGGCGGGTGCGGGTCGGCCGTCGACGGGGCTAGCCGTCGATGCGGTGCTGGGTCCAGAAGGAGGTCAGGTCGGTGCTCGTGGCGGCCTGGGCGGCGGCCTTGAACTCGGCGGTGGTGGAGACGCCGTACCAGTGCGCGGCGGCGTAGTCCTTGAGCAGCTTGGTCATCGCGGTGTCGCCGATGAGGCGGCGCAGGTCGTGCAGGGCGCACTTGCCGTAGCCGTAGACGACGGTGGAGTAGCGCGAGGAGTGGGCGTCCCAGTAGGCCATCGAGTTGGTGATCTTCTCGGCGCTGGAGGCCCAGGAGACGCTGTTCCAGCAGCCCGATCCGGTCTTGCCCTGGGCGAGGTCGGTGGCGTAGTCGGTGAACGACTCGTCCAGCCAGGGGCTGGTGTACTCGTCGTCGCCGACGATGCCGTACCACCACTGGTGGCCGATCTCGTGGGTGAGCGCGGTGGTGGAGACCAGGTCGAGGACGAAGCCGGGGTACTCCATGCCGCCGAACCAGAAGTTGTTGTCGATGACCGCGTCCAGCTCGCCGTAGGGGTAGGCGCCGAAGCGGCCCGCGTGGGCGTCGACGGCGCTCTTGGCGGTGCTGAGCATGGACTGGGCGCTGGAGGAGCTGATCCCGGAGACGGAGTAGACGTTGACCGGGACGCCGCCGGGCGAGGTGCCGGAGATCTTGCTGAACGGTCCGGCGGCCCAGGCGAAGTCGCGGACCTTCGAGGCGGTGGCGGTGGTGACCGTACGGCCGCTGCTGCCGGGGGTGTCCGTGGAGGTGCCGGTGGCGGGGACCAGCAGGGAGCTGGGGTGGTCGAGGGTGACCTTGAAGTCGGCGGCCAGGGAGTAGAAGGACTCGCCGTTGTTGGTGTACGGGTCCAGGTGCCAGCCGGAGCCGTCGCGTACGGCGAGGACGGGCAGGGCGTTGCCGATGAAGCTGAAGGCGCCGTCGTGGCCGAACCGGTCGGCGCCGTCGGGGACGGTGATGCCGAGGTCGAAGCCGATGGTGGCGGACTGGCCCTCGGCGAGCGGCTGCGGGAGCGTGATCTTCAGCGCGGTGCAGGCCACCGAGAGGTCGCCCGCCGTGCCGCCCGTGACGTTGCTGACCTTGATGGGCGGGGCGGCGCAGGTGCCGTGGTAGTTGTCCCAGAGCCTCAGGTAGACCTCGCCCAGCGCATCGGCCGAGGCGTTGGTGAAGGTGGCGCTCTCGTGGCCGGTCCAGACGGTGCCGGTGCTGTCGCTGCTGAGGCTGACGGTGTAGTCGGGCGCGGCCGGGGTGCGGGCCGTGTCGGTCGCGGGCGGGGTGGTCGTGTCGGCGGTGTCGAGCGCGATGTCGTCCAGGACGAAGCTGGTCTTCAGGCTGGAGTCCTCGGTGCCGGTGAAGGCGAGGTCCACGGTGCGGCCCGCGTACGAGGACACGTCGACCGTCTCGCGGACGTAGCCGGTGGCGTGGTCGAGGTTGGAGTAGCTCGCGAGGGTGGTGCCGCCGAGCTTCACCGTCAGTTTGTCGTAGGCGGTGGAGGAGGTGGTCTCGGCGGTGTCGATGTGGAGATGGAAGCTGAGGGTGGCGCTGCCGCAGCCGCTGGGCACGGTGACGCTCTGGGTGAGCGTGTCGGTGCGGGTGGCGCCGGTGCCGCCGAGCCAGGCGTAGGCGGAACCGCCGTGCGCGCTCTGCCCGGTGCGGCTGGTGATCAGGCCGCTGGAGGACTGGGTCCAGGGCGAAGTGCCGCTCTCGAAGCCGCCGTTGCCGACGACCTGGGCCGGGGTGCAGGCGTCGGCCGCCTTCGCCTCGGCGGGCCGGGCGGCTGCGGAGCCCGCGGGCAGGCAGAAGGCGAGCAGGGCGGCGAGGGCGAGCCCGCCGAGCGCCTTGTGGGGGGTGGGTCTCAACACGCTACTCCTTCGCGAAGGCCGGGGTTTCGGCCTGCTGATGGCCGAGTCCGGCCGGAGTGCGCCGGCGCGGCCGTGGGGTGGGGCTGCGCGATGGCCGTGCGGGGTGCGCCCTCGGTGAGGAGGGCGCGGCCGGGGCAAGCGTGACAGATCTGACCTGCTCATGCCAGAGGCGCCCGCGCGCTTACCCGGTTGCCGGTGCTGTCGGTGCCGCCGGTGCTTGCCGCGCGGTCAGCCGGTGTGCAGCGTCACGAAGACCGCGCGCAGCCGGGAGCCGTCCGGCCCCGGCCAGCCGGTCGCCACATGACCCGCCGCGTCGCCGGGGCACGCGGGCGGGTTCTCCGGGACCGGGCGCAGGACGCGGTGGACGCGCAGGGTCGCGCCACCCGGTGCGGGCACGCTCGTGCCGTCGGCGTCCTCGGCGGGTGCCGGGGCGAAGGGGGTGCGCGGGAGGGGCGTGCCGGTGTGGGAGCGGGTGACCTCGCGGTCGGGGGTGTCGGTGACGCTCTGCGCCACGGCTTGGGCGTCGCCCACGATCAGCGCCAGCAACTCGCCGACCAGCACCGGGTCGTGGCAGCCGTCGTAGACCCAGCGCTTGCCGAGGACGCCGTGCTCGGTGGTGCCGACGAGGGCGTGCTCCGCGCCGGGGAGCGGGGCGCCGCGATAGGTGAGCGGGACCAGATAGGCGACCGGCTCGGGGCCCGCGGAATCGGTGGCCACCATGAACTCGATGCCGACCTCGCCCTCGGGGTCGTCGAGGCGGAAACCGCCGGTCCGTTCCAGCCGGGGCTCCCCCGGGCCGCCTCGGTACCAGGAACGGGTGGGCAGCCAGGGGGTGAGAAGTTCGAGCTTGGTCGGCTTCAGAGTGGTGCGGTGGATGACGGCCATGCGGGTACTGCTCCTCCTCGACGCGTGCGAACGTCCGCAGTGTTCCACAGGGCTCTCCGCCGCCCCGGGGTGTGAAGGCTGGCCAACCCCCCTGTGCGGAAAGTGTGTTCACGCGTCTGGCTCCCTGGACCTACCCGGCGGTATACAGACCCGGTCGCAAGTGATGGCCTGTCAGTTCGGGAGGACTCCATGGCGAACCGCGGACGGAAACAGGGCACTTCACGCAGGCCGCTCGGTCTGCTGGGTGCGGTGCTGGGGGGTTGTGCGCTGGTCGCCGGGTCGGTGGTTCCGGCGGCGGCGCATCCCGGGCACGGGCAGGTCCGTTATGCGGCGCTCGGGGATTCCTACACCTCCGGGCCGCTCATCCCCCGTCAGGTGGACGCGAGTTGTGCGCGGTCCGATCAGAACTACCCCTCGCTGGTGGCGGAGCGGAGACGGGTGGACGACTTCGTCGACGTGAGCTGTTCGGGGGCCACGACGGCGGAGATGTGGCAGGCGCAGGGGACCAATCCGCCTCAACTCGACGCGCTCACACGGAAGACCGACCTCGTCACCGTGCAGATCGGCGGGAACGACGTCGGCTTCGGCTCGATCATCTCCACCTGCGCGAAACTCGGCGCGCAGGACCCGGACGGCAATCCGTGTGAGCGGTCCTACCGGGCCTCCGGGTACGACGAGTTGGCGGTGACCGTGGCGCGTACCGCGCCGAAGATCGACCGGGTGCTGCGGGCCGTCCGCGCACGGGCGCCGCACGCACGGGTCCTGCTCGTGGGGTATCCGGATCTGCTGCCCGACGACGGCACGGGCTGCTTCCCCGCCGTGCCGTTCGCGCGCGGTGACTTCCCCTATCTGCGGGACACGGAGAAGCGGCTCAACCTGATGCTGCGGCTGGTCGCGGCCTGGAACCGGGTCGAGTATGTCGACACCTACGGCCCCACCGTCGGCCACGACATGTGCAAGGCGCCCGAGGACCGCTGGATCGAGCCGCTGCAGCCGGCCGCGCCCGCCGCCCCGGCGCACCCCAACGCGCGCGGCGAGGCGGCGATGGCCCAGGCCGTGCTCGCGGCGACGGGGCGCGGACACGGCAGGCGCTGAACCCGCCTCACCGCGCCCGCGCCCTCTCGGCCCGCGCCCTCTCGGCCCGTGCCCCCTCGGTAAAAGCCTCAGTCGCCCAGCGCCGCCAGCACCACCGCCTGCGCCTCCTCCTGCACCCGGGCCAGATGGTCCGGGCCGAGGAAGGACTCGGCGTACACCTTGTACACGTCCTCGGTGCCCGAGGGCCGCGCCGCGAACCAGGCGTTCTCGGTGGTGACCTTGATGCCGCCGATGGGGGCGCCGTTGCCGGGCGCCTCGGTGAGGACGGCGGTGACGGGTTCGCCCGCGAGGGTGTCGGCGGTGACCTGGGCCGGGGAGAGCTTGGCCAGCAGGGCCTTCTGCTCGCGGGTGGCGGGGGCGTCGATGCGGGCGTAGGCGGGTTCGCCGAAGCGCTCGGTGAGGTCCGTGTAGTGCGCGGAGGGGGTGCGGCCGGTGACGGCGGTGATCTCGGAGGCGAGCAGGGCGAGCAGGATGCCGTCCTTGTCGGTGGTCCACACCGAGCCGTCACGGCGCAGGAAGGACGCGCCCGCCGACTCCTCGCCGCCGAAGCCGAGGTCGCCGCTGAGCAGGCCGTCCACGAACCACTTGAAGCCGACCGGGACTTCGACCAGACGGCGGCCGAGGTCGGCGGCCACCCGGTCGATCATCGAGGACGAGACGAGGGTCTTGCCGATGCCGGTCGACTGCGGCCACTGGTCGCGGTTCTGGTAGAGGTAGCCGATGGCGACCGCGAGGTAGTGGTTGGGGTTCATCAGACCGGCGTCCGGGGTGACGATGCCGTGCCGGTCGGCATCGGCGTCGTTGCCGGTGGCCAGCGCGAACCGGTCGCGCTGCTCGATGAGCGAGGCCATCGCGTACGGCGAGGAGCAGTCCATGCGGATCTTGCCGTCCCAGTCCAGCGTCATGAACCGCCAGGTGGGGTCGGTGTGCGGATTGACCACGGTGAGGTCGATGCCGTGCGCGTCGGCGATCCGGCCCCAGTACGCGACGGAGGCGCCGCCGAGCGGGTCGGCGCCGATCCGCAGCCCCGCGTCGCGCACCGCGTCCAGGTTCAGCACGCTGGGCAGCTCGCGGACGTAGGCGCCGAGGAAGTCGTACCGCCCGGTGGTGTCGGCGGCGAGCGCGTGGGCGTACGGGATGCGGCGTACGTCCTTCAGGCCGCCCGCGATGATCTGGTTGGCGCGGTCCTGGATCCAGGAGGTGGCGTCCGATCCCGCCGGGCCGCCGTTCGGCGGGTTGTACTTGAAGCCGCCGTCGGCGGGCGGGTTGTGCGAGGGCGTGACGACCACGCCGTCCGCGAGGCCCGTCGTGCGGTCCCGGTTGTGGGTGAGGATCGCGAGGGAGACGGCGGGGGTGGGCGTGTAGCCGTCCTCGCTGTCGATCAGGACGGTGACGCCGTTGGCGGCGAACACCTCCAGGGCGGTGACCTTCGCGGGCTCCGAGAGGGCGTGCGTGTCGGCGCCGAGGAACAGCGGTCCGTCGATGCCCCGCTCGGCGCGGTACTCGCAGATGGCCTGGCTGGTGGCGGCGATGTGGTCCTCGTTGAAGGCCGTCGCCAGGGACGAGCCCCGGTGCCCCGAGGTCCCGAACGCGACCCGCTGGCCCGGGTCGGCCGGGTCCGGGTGCAGCGCGTAGTACGCCGTGACCAGCCGGGCCACGTCGACAAGGTCCTCGGGACCGGCGAGAGCGCCGGCTCGCTCGTGCGGCATGAGTCCGCTCCTCCGCATAGGTGTGTTCGACGGGGTGATCGAACGCTCTGAGCCCATCTTTCCTCGTCATGGGCGCGGCATGCGCATACGCGCCGGGTCGGTCTTCACCCGGCGCGCGCCCGGACCCGCTACGGCTTGCGGCCGACCGCCGCGTACAGCGGGAGGCTCGCGCCCTGCCGCTGCCCGGCGGCGTCGGGCCGCCAGTCGCTGACGAACGCGATGCCCGGGTCCAGCAGGTCGAGTCCGGCGAGGAACGCGGCGAACTCCGCGCGGGAGCGCACGGCCACCGGGGTGCCGCCGCGCCGGTACACGTCGGCCACGGCGTTCCAGGTGTCCGGGTCGGTGTCGGCGGTGGCGTGGGAGAGCACCAGACAGCTTCCGGCCGGGAGCGGGTCGAGCAGTGCGCGGACCAGGCCGAGGGCGCCGTACTCGTCGGGGACCAGGTGCAGCAGGGCGACCATGGAGAGCGCCACCGGCTCGTCGAAGTCCAGGATCTCCCGCGCGGCCTCGATGATCTTCTCGGGCTCGCGGACGTCCGCCTGGAGGTACGCGGTACGGCCCTCGGGCGCGCTGGTCAGCAGGGCCTGGGCGTGGCGCAGCACGATCGGGTCGTTGTCGACGTAGACGATCCTGGACTCGGGCGCGACCGCCTGGACGACCTGGTGCAGATTCGGGTCGGTCGGGATGCCGGTGCCGATGTCGAGGAACTGCCGTACGCCCAGTTCGGCGACGGCGCGGGCGGCCCGCACCATGAACTGCCGGTTGGCCCGCGCCAGTTCGGGCACCTGCGGGAACAGCGCCTGGACCTGTTCGGCGGCAGCCCAGTCCACCGGGTAGTTGTCCTTGCCGCCGAGGTACCAGTCGTACATCCGGGCGGCGTGCGGCTTGCTGGTGTCGATGACGGGCGGCTGGGTCTCGGCGTCGGACACGGAGGGGGCTCCTCTACGGGCGGCGGTGGCGGCTGCATCCTGCCACGCCAGGGGTCCGGCCGTCAGGCTGGACGGCGCCAACTCCGTTCGATGTGAGGTCAGTTGTGCCGCCGTGATCCGGTGCCTACGGCAGGATCGCGTCCACGTAGCCGCCGTCCACGCGCAGGGCGCCGCCCGTGGTGGCGGACGCCTGGTCGGAGCTGAGGTAGACGACCATGTGGGCGATCTCCTCGGGCTCGATGAGGCGCTGGAGGAGGGACTGGGGGCGGTACTCGCGCATGAAGACGCGCTGGGCCTCGTCCCAGGGCAGGTCGCGGTCGACGAGTTCGTAGACGAAGTCCTCGACGCCGCCGGTGTGGGTGGGGCCCGCGATGACGGAGTTGACGGTGACGCCGGTGCCCGCGGCCTTCTTGGCGAAGCCGCGGCTCACCGCGAGCAGGGCGGTCTTGGACATGCCGTACTGGATCATCTCGGCGGGGATGACGATCGCGGAGTCGCTGGCGATGTACTGCACGCGGCCCCAGTGGCGCTCCGTCATGCCGGGGAGGTAGAGCCGGGTGAGGCGGACGGCGGCGAGGACGTTGATCTCGAAGTAGCGCCGCCATTCGTCGTCGGTGATCTCCAGCGGGTCGGCGGTGCCGAAGATGCCGAGGTTGTTGACGAGGATGTCCACGTCCGGCAGCTCGCGTTTCAGCCGTTCGGCGCCCTCCTCGGTGGAGACGTCGGCCGCGGCGGCCGTGAACTCGCCGTCCGGTACCTGCTCGGCGAGGGCCGCGATGGCGGCGGAGACCCGGCCCGCGTCGCGTCCGTTGACGGCCACGCGGGCCCCCGCGCGGGCGAGTCCGGCGGCGATGGCCGCGCCGATGCCCTGGGTCGAGCCGGTGACCAGCGCGGTGCGTCCTGTGAGATCGATGTGCATGGGCGAACGGGTTCCCTTCGGCTCCGGATACGACACCTGGCCCCCAGTGTGCGGGGGCCGGGCGCCGAAGCCGGTGAAGGACGGGCCCACGGCGGGGCGGGGCGAGGCAGGGCATCCCTGGTCTGCCTCGCCCCGCCCGCTCTCGGCCCAGCCCCTCTCAGCCCAGCCGGAACTTCTGGGCCGCCGAGCCGTTGCAGTCCCAGATCCGCAGCCGGGTGCCGTTGGCCGTGGTGCCGTCCGGAAGGTCCAGGCACCGCCCCGACTGCGGGTTCACCAGCGAGCCGTCCGCCTGCTGGACCCACTTCTGCCCGCCGACCCCGTTGCAGTCCCACAGCTCGACCTGGGTGCCGCTCGCCGTGCCGTTGCCGTTGATGTCCAGGCAACGGCCCAGGGTGGACAGGGAGTTGTCACTGCGGTGGTACCAGTGCTGGTCGACGGCCCAGGTCTGGCAGTCCCACAGCTGGACGGCCGTGCCGTTGACGCCGGTGTCGTCGGCGGCGACGTCCACGCACTTGCCGCCGGGCCCGGCGACCGGGGCGCCGCCGTTCACCGCGAACTTCTGGGCGGCCGAGCCGTTGCAGTCGTAGATCTGGAGCCGGGTGCCGTTGCCGGTGGCGCCGCTGGGCGAGTCGAGGCAACGCCCTGACTGCGGGTTGAGCAGCGAACCGTCCGACTGCTGGACCCACTTCTGGCCGCCGACGCCGTTGCAGTCCCAGAGTTCGACCTTGGTGCCGTTGGCGGTGCCGTTGCCGTTGATGTCCAGGCAGCGGCCGATGGTGCCGAGCGAGCCGTCGGGGTTGTGGGTCCAGTGCTGGTCCTCGGCGTAGGTCTGGCAGTCCCAGAGCTGGACGGCGGCGCCGTTGACGCCGGTGTCGTCCGCGGCGACGTCCACGCACTTGTTGCCGGGCCCGGTGATGGTGCCCTGGGGGCCGTTGGGCACGTTGGTCTGGCCGGAGTAGCCGACGGAGACGATGTCGGCCTGGACGGCGTTGTCGGCGGCGTCGGTCGGGTAGCCCGCGGTCATGACGCCCTCGAAGAACGTGCCCATGTTCCAGTTGCTGTTGTCGCCGCCGGTGCCCAGGATGATGCCGCCCTCCTGCTGCATGGGCTTGTAGCCGCCGCGCGTGGGCAGTCCGCCGTCCCACCAGGTGGTCAGGGCGCCGGACTGGGAGTCGCCGCCCTTGAGGGCGTATTTGGTCTGGCCGTTGTTCTTCAGCATGGCGGTGACGTACGTGCTGCTGTTGCCCCGGTTGGCGGGGTTGGAGCCGTTGTCGCCCTGGAACATGCCGTTCTCCAGGTCGGCCTCGACCCAGGGGCCCGAGCCGGTGCAGGGGGCGAAGTAGCAGGTGGTGGCGATGGAGACGGCGTCCATGTGGCCGTTGCCGGTGTCGGCCGGGGTGCGTTCGGCGTTGCCGTAGTCGAAGCAGCAGGCGGAGCCGACGTGGGTGCCGCTGGCCACCATGTAGGCGCCCTCGGGCTGGCCGTTGACGGCGACGCCGGAGGCGACCCCGGTGTAGCGGTAGCCGACGCCCGGGGAGATCCAGATGCCGTAGACCTTGTGGCCGCCCGCAGTGACGGCGATCTCGCTCGCGTCGGCGCCCCGGTCGGCGCCCATCCCGGCGGTGCCCGCCGGGCCGGGGGTCAGGTCGTTGTGACGGGTGGTCTGGTCGTAGACCTTGCTGATGCGACAGGTGGAGCCGCCGCAGAAGGTGTCCTGGCGGCCCGCGTCGGCGTAGCCGCCCGCCGCCAGGACGCCGATGTCGGCGGTGGCGCCGTCCGACGCCCGGGTGACCTGGTAGAGCGGGCCGTTGTAGGCGGAGAACAGGGCGCGGGTGGTGCTGTGCGCGGCGACGCAGGGGGTGCCCGCCGCGCCGTAGATGTCGCACGGCAGCGAACCGGCGGCCTCCGCGCGCCCGGCGAGTCCGATCAGGGAGCCCAGCAGGAGCAGCAGGGCGGCCAGGACGGACGGTAAAAGCGATCTCTCTCGGCGCATCGTCTGCTCCTCGAAGGACGGGACGTGCTTCCAACCGGCGTGCGGGGAAAGCGCGTTCCGTTTCCGTCGCGGAACGCGTCGCAGCCGTTGCGGAAGGTACGGACCACGTTCGAGGACGTCAAGATTTGTCGCTTCAGGCTTGGTTCAAAGTTTGATACGTGTCCTGAATTGTTGCTTTGGGGATGCGGGGCCGGGCGGCACGCGCCCGGCCCCGCATCGGGTCCGTCTATCGGTCACCGGTCAACAGGCGTTCCATGGCGGCCAGTTCGTCCTCGGCCGCGTCGCGCCGGGAGCGCGGTCCGCAGGAGCGGAGCACACGGGTGAAGTCGGCCGCGGCCTCGGTGATGCGGTTGCCGAGCCCCGTGCCGCTCTGCGCGCCGAAGTCGCCGGTGGCGGCGTAGACCGGGCGGGGCGAGACGATCGCGTGGAGGTAGGAGAACATCGGGCGCAGGGCGTGTTCGAGGACCAGGGAGTGGCGTTCGGTGCCGCCGGTCGCGCCGATCAGGACGGGCATGTCGGAAAGAGTCTCCTCCGGGAGCACGTCGAAGAAGGACTTGAACAGCCCGCTGAAGGAGGCGTTGAACGCGGGCGTGACGGCGATGACCCCGTCCGCCTCCCTGATCTGCTCGAACGCGGACTCCAGCGCCTCTCCGGCGAACCCGGTGAGCATGGCGTCCATGATGGGGTGCGCCAGCGGGCGCAGTTCGACGTAGGACAGCTCGACGGACTCGCCCTGTGCTTCCAGGTCCTTGGTGACGGCCGTGGCCAGGCGGTCCGCGAGCAGCCGGGTGGAGGAGGGCTCGCGCAGGCCGCCGGAGATGATGGTGATCTTCATCGGGCTTCGGTGTTCCCTTCGTCGTCGCTCTTCGTCGCGCCGCTCTCCCCTTCGGCTTCCTCCGCGCGGCGGGCGCGCAGCAGGGACGCGTGGGTGGGGGCGGCCGGTACGTCGGCGGGCCTGCCGACCGCGAACTCCTTGCGGAGCACCGGTACGACCTCTTCGCCGAGCAGGTCGAGCTGTTCGAGCACGGTCTTCAGCGGGAGGCCCGCGTGGTCCATGAGGAAGAGCTGGCGCTGGTAATCGCCCACGTAGTTGCGGAAGTTCAGCGCCTTCTCGATGACCTGGTCCGGTGAGCCGACCGTCAGCGGGGTCTGTTCGGTGAACTCCTCGAGGGACGGACCGTGGCCGTAGACCGGGGCGTTGTCGAAGTAGGGGCGGAACTCGTCGATGGCGTCCTGGCTCTTGGGCCGCATGAACACCTGGCCGCCGAGACCGACGATCGCCTGCTCGGGGGTGCCGTGGCCGTAGTGCGCGAACCGGCGGCGGTAGAGGTTCACCAGCTGTTTGGTGTGCGAGGCGGGCCAGAAGATGTGGTTGGCGAAGAAGCCGTCGCCGTAGTACGCCGCGAGTTCGGCGACCTCGGGGGTGCGGATGGAGGCGTGCCAGACGAAGGGGGGTACGTCGTCCAGCGGGCGCGGGGCCAGCGTGAAGCCCTGGAGCGCGGAGCGGAACTTGCCCTCCCAGTCCACGGTCTCCTCGCGCCAGAGCCTGCGCAGCAGGTCGTAGTGCTCGACGGTCAGCGGGAGGGCCGCGCGGATGTCCTGGCCGAACCAGGGGTAGACCGGGCCGGTGTTGCCGCGGCCGAGCATGACGTCCGTACGGCCGCCGGAGAGGTGCTGGAGCACGCTGAAGTCCTCGGCGATCTTCACCGGGTCGTTGGTGGTGATCAGCGTGGTGGAGGTCGACAGGATGATGCGCTCGGTCTGCGCGGCGATGTAGGCGAGGAGGGTGGTGGGCGAGGACGGCACGAAGGGCGGGTTGTGGTGCTCGCCGGTCGCGAAGACGTCGAGTCCGACCTCCTCGGCCTTGCGCGCGATGGCGACGGTCGCCTGGATACGCTCCGCCTCGGTGGGGGTGCGTCCGGTGGTGGGGTCGGGGGTGACGTCCCCGACCGTGAAGATGCCGAACTGCATCCCGGACGCGCCGGGCGGGTCCTGGCCGGCCGCCGGGTCCTGGCCGGTGGCCGCTGACGTACCGGTGGTCTCGGACGACGCCATGCTGGATTCCTCCTGGACTCGCTGACGGGGGCGGCGGCCCGTGCGCCTGTCGTGACACCGCGCGTCGCCTTGTTGTACAACTTTAAACTATAGGCTCGGGGCTCCCCGCAGCGGCACATCGGCACGGCGCCACGCCCCAGCTCACCCCCGTATCGCTGTGCCGTCATGGTCCCACGGTGGGCCCGATACGGCAGGGCGGCGGAGGGCCGGGAGGCGGGGTCGGCGGCGGTCCGGAGGCCGGGGCGGCCGGGGACAGGCGGGGCCCGGAGGATCGTGGAAAAATGGGCGTACGGCCGTACGCCCCCCGTGGGCCGGGCCGGTCTTCCCTTCCGTCTTCCCTTCCGGACCGATCCCTTCGACACGCTGGGAGGCTTCCGTGAGCGCACGTTCCGACGCGTGGCCGGTGCTGGACCACGCGGAACTCGCCCCCATGATCGAGTACGTGAACCGGGTCGTACAGATCGCCGGGAAGTACGCCCTGGACGATCCCTTCCAGGTCGGCTGGGGCAACATCGTCCTCACCGTCACACCACGCGGTCTGACGACTCCGGTGTACCGGCGGGACGGGGTGACCTTCACGGTGCACTACCGGCTGCTCGACGGGGACGTGGTGATCGAGACCGACGACGGTACGCGCACGCTGTCGCTGTCGCGGACCTCGGTGGCGGACTTCTACGCCCACTTCTGCGACGCGGCGGCGCAGCTCGGCATCCCCGCCCCGCACAGCTCGCTGATCTGCGAGATCCCGGGCGCCC
Organism: Streptomyces sp. LaPpAH-108; assembly: GCF_000373625.1. Lineage (GTDB taxonomy): Bacteria > Actinomycetota > Actinomycetes > Streptomycetales > Streptomycetaceae > Streptomyces. The sequence goes on along the minus strand of NZ_KB891997.1, from coordinate 363,238 downwards.
CACCGGCCTTCGAGGACGACCGCGCCGAACGCGTGTGGTCGGCGCACCCGGCCCGGCGCATGTGGGAGGCGTTCAACCTGGCCGCCGACGGGCTCGAGGCGTGGCAGGCCCCCTACCTCGGACACCGGCCGCGCGTCGGGCTGATGTGGGGCGGCTTCGACCTCTCCGCGACCCGCTTCCGTGCCAAGCCGACCACTCCCCCGTCCCAGGGCCCGCCCTTCCTGCGCAACGCCCAGCTCTACGAGTACGTGTCGGTGGGGTTCTCCTTCGACAACACCAAGACCGGGGGCGACAACCCGCTCGACATCGGCATGTACGCCTACATCTGGCCCCAGCCGGACGGCCTCGACGGCCGCTCCTGGGGCGTCGACGGCGCCGACTGGCACCCCGACGCGGGCCTCGTCCTCCTCCCGTGGTCCAAGCTCCGCGAGACCCCCGACCCGCACCAGGCGATCGTGTCCTTCGGCGACGCGGTCTACGACGCGGCGGTGGCCACGGCAGGCTGGCCCGCGGATCTGGTCGGCCCCCGGGTCGACGGCTGGTACATGAGCGAACACGCCCCGGCGTGAGGGCGGTTCAGTCCCAGGAGTTGAAGAGGACTTCGCCGAGTGTGGTGACCCCGTAGAAACGAATCCCGTGCCACTCGCCCTCAGTGAGCACCGACGTGTCCACCCGGGAGAGCGGCAGCGCGAGCCGGTCGGCGTCGAGCACCGTGAACCCCGCGCCGCAGAAGGCGCGGGCCCACTCCGACGGCTCACGGAAGCCGCTCACGCACGTGTCGCGAAGCCCGTCGGCGAACGCGATCCACGGGTGGTGGGCGTGGCAGAGCACGGTCCACTCGCCCGCGCGGTCGACGACGGTCGCGGCGTGGTACGTCCGGGGATACGCCTGCTCCACCACCTCGCCGACCCGCCCTCCACCGGCGCGGGCCGCAGCGTGGAGGGCGGCGCGGAAGGCGCGTGGATCGGTCTCCGGGAGCGGGCCGTCCTGTGGGCGGAAAAGGCCCGTGGCTCCGTGCGGCAGCGGGAAAAGGACGGTCTCGTCGGGCATCCGGTCATTCTGGCCGGACGGCCGGCGGCTCAGGCGTGCGGGTGCCGGTCGCCCGTCGTCGGCGGTTCGCCGGACTCGGTCTTCTCCAGCAACTCGTCGTACTTGCGGGAGAGTTCCTCGTAGCGTTCCTCGGTGTCGTCGTCGGCGCGCTTGCGGCGACTGAGGACGTAGAGGACCACCGGACCGGTGATCATCGTGACGACCGGGACGAGCGCCCACCACAGCATGGTTCCTCCCCTGTGCGGCCTTGCGGGGAGCGCCGCGCGGCTCCACCGGGAGGGTATGCCCTGATGGACCTCTCGCCAACACCACAGGGCGGAAAGGCCCTTCCACCTCAGATGTAACCAGTTGTTTCGCGCCAACCACTGGACGGGATGACCCGTTCGCTTCTAAGTTCCCGTCTCGGCAGTGGACTTGTTCACAACCTCTACCCCGGATGTGAACAAGTGTGTTGTCGTGCAAGGCCGTTGGTGCATCACTCACCGTGCGATGCGAAAGGCTGTGGTGAAGACCGGTCTCCACGCGCCCGACGGCGCCCTTCCCGAGCGACTGGCCGCCCACCCGGGCCGCCCGCGCTTCCTCGTCCTCGGCCTGCTGGCCATCACCGACGGCCGCGAGACCGTCGTGCTCCAGCCGTCCAGGCCGACCTCCCTGCTCGCCGCGCTGCTGCTGCACCCCGGCGCGGTCGTCTCCGCCGAGCTGCTTCAGCGCGTCGTCTGGGGCGACCGCCCGCCCGCCGGGGGCCGCTCCGCCCTGCACACCTGCGTCCTGAGGCTGCGCAGGCTGTTCACCAAGTACGGCATCGCCGACGGCGCGGTGGAGGCCGTACCCGGCGGCTACCGGCTGCACGCCGACGCCGACACCCTGGACCTGCTCCAGTTCCGGGGGCTGCTCGGCCGGGCGTCCGCCACCGAGGACCCCGAACAGGCGCTGCACCTCGGCCGGGCCGCGCTGCGCCTGTGGAAGGGCCCGCTGCTCGGCAACGTGCACTCCGACGAGCTGCACCGCGACCATGTACCGCGCCTGGCCGAGGAGCGGCTGTTCGCCGTGGAGCGGGTCTTCGACGGCGAACTCCGCCTGGGGCGGCACCGGGAGATGATCGCCGAGGCACGTGAGGCGGTCCGGGCCGAGCCGGGTCACGAAGGGCTCTCCGCGCTGCTGATCGAGGCGCTGTACCGCTCGGGCCGCCGCGCCGAGGCGCTGGCCGAGTACCGCCGCATCCACGCCCACCTCACCACCGAGCTGGGCGTGGAGCCAGGACCCGCGCTGCGCGGTCTCCAACTGGCCGTGCTGCGCGGCGAACCGTCAGGTCAGCGGCCCGCGCTGCCCGCCTCCGGTGTGCCGCCCTCGGCACCCGGCGAGGCGCCGCCCGGTCTCGGCCGGGCCTCTCCCCCGGCGCCGGGCGACCTGGTGCTGCGCGCACTGGTGGACGCCGGGCTGCTGGAGGAGGACCCGCCGGGCCGCTACCGGGTCCACGACCTGCTGCGGCTCTTCGTCCAGGCGGCCGGCACCAGCCTCCCGGCCACGGCTGCAGCCACCGCCACCGCCGCTCCGGCCTCCGCGCCCGCGCCGCCCGACCAGCACGACCCGCAGAACCAGCACGACCAGCACGACCCGATGGACCCGTCCTAGTCGGCCCCCGGCCGACCGTCGTCCCCCCTCGTCTTTCGGAGGTACCGCAAGCATGGCCCAGGCTCCCGCCACCCCCGAGGAGATCGCCCAGTCGCGGCCCCGCATCCGCAGGGACGTGCTGTTCACCCAGACCCCGGACGGCGTGCTCTTCCACAACGCCCACGGCGGCTTCAACGTGGTCACCCAGAACGCGTACCGCTTCGCCTCGCTGATCGTGCCTCATCTCGACGGCGAACGGCGCGTGGACGAGCTGTGTACCGGCCTGGGGGACAAGCAGCGCGCCATGGTCCACGGACTCGTGCGCGCACTCTACGCGCGTGGTTTCGCCCGGGATGCCGGACCCAGACCCGCGGCCGATCCGCTCCCGCCGCAGGTGGCCAAGCGTTTCGCCCATCAGGTCGACTATCTGGACCACTACGCGGACGACGCGGCGGCCCGCTTCCTGCGCTTCCGCTCGACCCCGGTCGCGGTCCTCGGCTCCGACGCCCTGGCCCGCTGGGCGGCCCTCGGTCTGCTGCGCAACGGCTGCGAGGCCGTGGCCGTCACCGAGGGGCCCGCGCCCGCCGTGCTCAGCCGGGAACTTCACGGTGTGGCGGGCACCGCCGAACTCGATGCCGAGATTGCGGAGTTGACCGAGGCGGGCTGTCCGCCCCGCGTGGCCCGGCTGCCGGAGCCGACCGACGGCACCTACGGCTGGGCCGACCTGGACGGCTGGGACACCGTGCTGGTGACCGGCCCCGACGCGCCCCGGCAGCTCCTCCGGCTGCAGACCGAGGGCATACCCGCCGGGCGACGGCTTCTCGGCGCCTGGACGTTCGGCGATCGCGCGGTGGTGGGCCCGGCGGTGACCGCCGGTACGCCCGGCTGCTGGTCGTGCGCGGCACTGCGGCTCGGCGCGGGGGCCGAAGCCGCCGACAGCGCCGAGCTGTGGGCCTCCGTCGGACCCGCCGCGCCGCTCGGCACCCCGGCCCGCGTCCTGGCCGGGCCGCTCGCCGGGATGCTCGGCAACCTCCTCGCCTTCGAGGTGTTCCGCCTGGTCACCGGCGCGCTGCCCGCCGAGACCCGGGGTCAGGTCGTCGTCCAGGACCTGGACTCGCTCGACGTGCTGACCGAGCCGCTGCTGCCGCACCCGCGCTGCCCGTTCTGCGCGGGGACGGCGCCGGTGGCCGCCGCGCACGCCGAGCCGGTCCCGGGTGACGTGCTGCGCGAGGCCCACGCCGACGACCGGGCGGCCCTGCTCCCCGCCGACGGCCCGGCCGACGAGGCCGCCGCCAAGGCCGCGCTCACCGAGCTGGAGCGGCGTGACGTGCTGGTCCACGCGGCGGCCGGGGTCTTCACGGCCTACGCCGACGACGACTGGGAGCAGACCCCGCTCAAGCTGAGCACCGTACGGCTCGGTCTCGCGCCGGGGCGGGTCCGCGAGGTGTCCGCCGCCGAGGTGCACCATGTGGCCGGCGCACGTCTCGCGGCACTGTTCCGGGCCGCCGAGGTGTATGCCGAGCACGTGGTGCCGCCCCACACACTGGACCCGGCCTCGCGGGAGGCGGCCTCGGGCAAGTGGACCCGGGTGGCACCGGCCGAACTCGCCCTCTCCAGTGGCCTCGACGTGCCCGCCGACCGCATCGCCGCCTGGAGCGAGGGCGTCTCGCTGCTGGACGGGCGAACCGTGCTGGTCCCCACGGGCGCCACGCGCACGCTGGGCGGCTGGAACGACCAGGGGCTCTTCGAGCGCACCTCGGCCGGTACGGGCGCGGGCGGCAGCCCCCGTGCCGCGCTGACCCGCGCCCTGCGCACCGCGCTCGCGTACGACGCGCTGCGCCGCGCGGTCCGGCGGGCCGCTCCGGTGCGCGCGCTGGACCTCGGCACGCCCACCGGCGATCCCGAGCTGCTTTTCCTGCTGCGCTCGGCGGAGAACCTGGGTGTGACGGCGGAGGTCCTGGACCTCACCGGCACGGACGGCCGACTCCCGGTCGCGCTGGCCCGGTTCACCGCTCCGGGGAGCGGGGAGACCCGCTGGGCCGTCGGCAGCGGGCTCCGTCCGCGCGAGACCGTGGTGGAGGCGCTGCGCGACCTGCTGGGCGCGGAGCAGCTGCGTGGCGCCGGTGCCGAGCCCGACACCGGTGACCCGGTGTGGGAGGACCTGGAGGTGTCCACGCTGGTGGCCTCCGACGCCGTACCGCTCGGGGAGACCGGCACGACGTGGGCCGCCGTGCTGGACGGGCTGGCCGCCGACGGGCGGGACGCGTTCGCGGTGCCGGTGGCGGCTGCGGACCTCGCTGCGGGCGATGTGCACGTGGCGCGGGTGCTGCTGACCGGCGGGGAGTCCCGTGCCCACTGAGACCACGGCGGCCGTGGCCGATCCGGTGGCGTGCGAGCCGTGGGACGAGGTGTGCGCCGCGCTCACGGCCGATCTCGCCGCACGCCCCGGCACCCCGGCCTGCGCGGTGACGCGACTCGGGGTGCGCGACGAACTCGCCGCCGAGGCAAGGGCGTTCACTCCCGGGGTCGTACCCGTCGGGCTGTACGGGCATCACGCCGTGGTCGGCCCGGTCACCGCGTCCGGGGCGAGCGGCTGTCCGCAGTGTCTGGCCCGGCGCTGGCAGGCGGTGCGCGCGGGGTTCCTGCGGGACGCGCTGGAGCGGGGCGAGGAGACCCGGGCGACCGGGGTGCCGCCGTGGCGGGCCGCGTTCACGGTGGACGCGCTCGCCGCGCTGGTCACGGCGGCGGCCCACAGGCCGGGCCCCGCACACCGGCCGTGGGTGTGGCTGCTCGATCTGGAGACCCTGCGCGTCTCCCGGTTCCCGCTGGTCCCGGACGCCGAGTGCCCGGCCTGCGCGGAGCGCCCCGACGACACCGCCGAGGGGGCCAGGATCGTGCTGGACCCCTCGCCCAAGCACGACCCGGACGGCTTCCGCACCCGGCCCATCGGGGCGTACGACCTGCCGCTGGAGACGTTCGTCAACCCGCTCACCGGGATGCTCGGCCCCTCGGTCGCACCGGATCTGGCGTCGGCGTCCACCTCGTCCACGGTGGGCGCGTTCACCACCCGTTCCGGCGCCTATCTGCGCGAGTGCTACTGGGGCGGCCACACCGGCGCCTACGGAACGAGCGTGCGGGTGGGCCTCCTTGAGGGCCTGGAGCGGTACGCCGGGATGCGCGCCCGCGCCAAACGGACCGTGATCACGGCGACTTTGGCAGAACTCGGGGACACGGCGGTGGACCCTCGGGTGACGGGCCTGTACGCCGACTCGTTCTACGACCTCGGCACCGGCGCCCCGCGTTTCGCGCCGGACCGGCCCATCGCCTGGGTGTGGGGCTGGTCGCTGCGCGACGAGCGGCCGGTGCTGGTCCCTGAGGTGGTCGCGTACTACCACGCGCCCGGCGGCATCGGGCGGCGCTTCGTCCAGGAGAGCTCCAACGGCTGTGCGTCCGGCGGGAGTCTGGCCGAGGCGGTGCACCACGGACTGATGGAGACCATCGAGCGGGACGCGTTCCTGCTGGCCTGGTTCGGCCGGGCCACGCTGCCCGAGATCGACCCGGCGAGCAGCGTCAGGACCGCGACCCGCGCGATGGTGGACCGGCTGGCGATGTACGGCTACCGGGCGCGGTTCTTCGACACCCGGATCACCTTCCCGGTGCCGGTCGTGACGGCCGTCGCCGAGCGGGTGGACGGCGGGCCCGGCCTTCTGTGCTTCGGTGCGGGTGCTTCGCTCGATCCGGAGGACGCGCTCGCGGGCGGGCTGTGCGAGATCGCCACCGATTCGGTCAACCTGCGCCGCCGCACCGCGCGCGAGGAGCCCCGGCTGCGCCGTATGGCGGCCGACTTCGACGAGGTGCGCGTGCTGCACGACCATCCGCTGCTGTACGGGCTGCCCGAGATGGGCCGGTACACCGACTTCCTGCTGCGCGAGCGGGACGCGGAGGAGCGGGTGCCGCTCGGTTCGCTGGCCGACGGTGCGCCGCGTCCGGCCGCGGATCTCCGTGAGGACGTGGCGGCGTGCGTGGCGGCCGTCACCGGGCGCGGCTTCGACGTGGTGGTGGTCGACCAGACCGCCCCCGAGCAGCGGGCGTTGGGCTTCCACACCGTCAAGGTGCTGGTCCCCGGCCTCGTCCCGATCGACTTCGGGTGGAGCCGTCAGCGCGCGGCGCTCATGCCCCGTACGCGTACGGCGCTGCGTGAAGCGGGGCTGCGCGCGGACGACTTGGCGCCGGGCGACCTCAACCCCGCGCCGCATCCCTTTCCTTGACCGGCCTTTCCGTACCTCCTCCGGCGTCGGCCCGAGCCGCCGACGTCCCCACAGACGATGCAGACAGAGGGAGTGACCGTGGGATACGCTCATGAGTACGCGACCGCGGTGATGCGGCGGGGCAGAACGCCCATGGAACCGGCCGACTTCGTGCCCGACTGGGCCGACCGGCCGCGCAAGGGGAAGCACTTCCCGGGTGCACCGTCCTTCCCGTTGCCCGACGGGGGCTGCGCGGAGGACGCCACGCTCGGCCGGGGCCTGTTCGGAGAGGCGGGCACCGGCGCGTTCACGCTGCCGCTGCTCGGCTCGATGCTCCGGGACTCCTACGGTCTGACCGGGCGCAGGCTCGCCGTGCAGGCCAACTCCGACCTGGGTTCGCTGCCGTTCCACACGCACGCCAACTGGTCGCGCGGCACCGCCTCGGGCGGCGGCCTCTACCCGATCGGGGTGCACTGGGTCAGCGGCGCGAGCGGCCCGCTCAACCCGGGTGTCTACTACTACGACACCCCGCACCACCGGCTGACCCGGCTCCTCTCGGGGGATGTGTCCGGCGAGGTGCGGGAAGCGCTCGGCGGGCTGCCGGAGGCGGCGGACACCGATCAGTTCCTGGTGCTGGGCGTGACGTTCTGGCAGAACGCCTTCAAGTACAACAGCTTCTGCTATCACGCGATCACGATGGACATCGGCGCCCTGCTCCAGACCTGGCGGATGTGGGCCCGGGCGCACGGGCTGAGCCTGGGCAGCGCGTTCTGGTTCGACGAGCCGCGCATCGGGCGGCTGCTGGGCTTCGACCCCGAGGAGGACGGGGTGTTCGCGGTGGTGCCGCTGCGCTGGGCGGGCACCGCACCGGACGCCCCCTCCGGGCCGGTGTCCGGGGCGCGGGTGCGCCGGGTGCCGACGGAGAAGTCGCGGCGGACACAGACCTTCCCGACGCTGCGGCGGGTGCACGCCGCCACCCTGGAGGGCGCCGCCGACCGTCCCGCGCCCGGTGTCCTGGACCCGGCGCTCGCGGCTCCGGCCGGTCCCGGTGAGCGGGTCGCGCTGCCCGAACCCGCGCCGCTGGACGCCCCGGTGCGCCGGGCGCTGCGTGAACGCCGCAGCAGCTTCGGCCGGTTCACCGGCACCGCCCTCGATGCGGCCACGCTCTCCGCCGTCCTCGCCTCGGCCGTCGCCGGGAGCGACCTGGACACCGACGCCGAGACGCCCGGCGCACCGCCGCTCACCCGGCTGCACGTCTTCGTCAACCACGTACGGGACGTGCCGCCGGGGCTGTACGAGTACGACCGGGACACCGGTGAGCTGGTGCTCATGCGGGCCGGTTCCTTCGGGGCCTTCCTCCAGGAGAACTACTTCCTCGCCAACTACAACCTGGAGCAGGCCGCGGCCGTCCTGGTGCCGGTCGCGCGCACGCACGCCGTCATGGACGCCGTGGGCGACCGGGGCTACCGGCTGGTGAACGCCGTTGTCGGCGCGACCGCCCAGGCCGTGTACACCGCCGCGTCGGCCGCCGGGACCGGCTGCGGGGTCGCGCTCGGCTTCGACTGCGTGTCGTACGCGGAGGAGTTCGGCGCCGACGGACGGGGCGAGATCCCGCTGCTGATCATGATGATCGGCGACGAGGGCCGCGCTCCCGCCGACTACCGCTACGACATCGTCGCCCCGTGACCCGCACCCCGTACGCCTCCCCGGTGCGCCGGGGCTTCGGGCGACCAGCAGACGAGCGGTCGACCGACGAGCGGCCAACAGACGAAAGGGGCCCGGTATGAGCCCGACCGCCACCACCGCGCAGGACACCCCCGGCACCGCCGGACCCGTGGGCCTGCACCGCCGGTTCATGCTGCGCGTGGCCGGTCTGCCCGTCACCGCCGTGGAGGCGCTGCGCGCGCCCGAGGCGGCCGACTGGGCCGCCCGCACGGCCGCCGAGGAGGCGCGGCTGCGTGACCTCGGCGCCCGGCTGAGCGATCCGCTGTCCGCCGCCGTCGGCGCGACCGAGGACGCCGCGCTGCGCCGCCGCCTGCTCGCGCTGCGGCGGCAGGTCTTCAACAACCGCCTGCCCGGCGACCTGGACGCGGCCCGCGCCCTGGCCGAGGGGCTTGACGGTACGACCGGGGCGGACCTCGCGGCCTGGCTGGAGGCCCGCGTCCGCTTCGAGGAACTGTGCGCCGAGGGCGAGAAGGTCGTCGCGGACGGCCTGGCCCGCACCCGTGCCGCGCTGCGCGGGCTCGCCCACGACGACCGGCTGCGCCGGGGGCTGCTGCTGGCCTCGCCCACGCTGGAGGAACGGCTCGACGCGTTCGCCGCCGATCCGGCGCCGGTGCCGGGCAAGCGGGCCCGCAAGATGGAGCGTTCGCTGCTGTCGTACCTCTACCGGACGGCCTGCAAGACCAGTCCCTTCAGCACGCTGACCGGTGTGGCGCTGGGGCGTTTCGACGGCGACGCGGACGGTGCCGAGACCGTCGTCGGGGACGCCTGGACGAGTCACCCCCGGCTCAATGTCGTCGTCCTCGCCCGGCTCGCGGAGCTGATCACCGCCGACCCGGAGCGCCGGGCCGGACTGCCGGTCGCGCTCGCCTCCGGCTGGAAGCTGGACGACGACCGGGTGCGCTATGTCCGCCGGGCCGTGACGGCGGGCGACGACAGCGCGCCGGTCAGCTTCGACGCTGCCCAGGACCGGCTGTTCTTCCTGCGCCGCCAGGGCGCCCTGGACGGGATGCTGGACCTGTTGCGCGATGCGGAAACCCCGCTGACGCACGGTGAGTTGGCCCGCTGGCTGGCGGACACCACCGGTGCCGGGGACGAGGAGGCCGAGCACTATCTCGCCGCGCTGCGCGACCTCGGGATGCTGCGGCTGCCCGCGCTGGAGACCAGTGTGCACAGCCCCGACCCGCTGGCCGCGTTCCAGGACGCGCTGCGCGGACTCGGGCTGCCGTGGGCCGACGCGCTCGCCGCCCGGCTGGACGGACCGGCCGCCGCCCTCGCCCGCTATCCGGGAGCGGACGTGCCCGCCCGGCGCGCGACACTCTCCGGACTGCGCACCGAACTCCAGTCCCTGCAGACCGACTTGGGAGCCGAACGACCCGTGCTCCCGCAGACCCTGCTCTACGAGGACGTCTCCGCCGGGACCACCACGGCCGACCTCGCCGAGTGGGCCGCGCTGGCGGACGGTCCGCTGCGTTCGATCGGGCGCGTCCTGCCCGCCTTCGACGTGGCGCTCCCCCAACGCCTCACCCTCAAGGGCTTCTTCCTGGCCCGCTACGGACGCGGCGGCCGCTGTGACGATCTGCTGCGGCTGGTCCACGACTTCCACGAGGACATCTTCCGCCAGTACCTCCAGTTCACCTCGGCCAAGAGCGGTTACCTCCCCGACGGCAGCCACGCCCCCGAGGAGAACTGGCTCGGGATGCCCGAGATCACGGCCATCGACCGGGCCCGCGCGGCACTGACCGCCCGGATGCGCGCGAGCTGGGCCGAACTGCCCTCCGATGCGGAGGAGTTCGTTCTCGACGACGCCACCGTGGACGGGGCGGCGCACGAACTCGGCTCCGCAGCGCCCGCGTTCGCCCCGCAGAGCCACTTCCTCCAGCTCGCCCGCCGTGCGGACGGCCCGCTGGCCGTGCTCAACAACTCCTACGGCGGCCTGAGTTTCCCCTTCACCCGCTTCACGCACTGCTTCGACGGCCCGGACTCCCCCGGCCTCACCGGCGCCCTGCGCGAGGAGCTGCGCGCGACGCTGCCGCCCGGCGCCGTGCTCGCCGAGGTCACCGCGGGTGCCGCCACCACCAACCTGAACCTGCACGGCCGTCTGACCGACCACGAGATCGTCTGCCCCGGCGAGCACAGCACCGCCCCCGAGGAGGCCCGCCTCCACCTGGACGACCTCTACGCCGTGCACGACGAGGCCACCGACCGGCTGCTGCTGCGCTCGCGCCGCCTGGACCGCGAGGTCGTCCCGGTCTACCTCGGCTATCTGGTCCCGATGGTCCTGCCCGAGATCCCGCGCACCCTGCTGCTCTTCTCCCCCACCTCCCGCGCCGTCCCGGACGTCTGGCGCGGGGTGCCCGAGGGCCCCGCCGAGGCGGGGGTCACCCGCAGGCCGCGCGTGCGCCATCACGCCCTGGTCCTCCAGCGGCGCTCCTGGACGGCGGCCGACGGCTCGCTCCCGCTGCGCACCCCGGGCACGACGGACGGCGAGTGGTATCTGGCCTGGCACCGCTGGCGGCTCCGACACGGCCTGCCCACCCGGGTGTTCGCGACCGTCCACGAGGAGTCCGGCTCCGGGGACGCTCCGGCCTGGTTCGGCGGCTCGAAGCCCCAGTACGTCGACTTCGAGTCCCCGCTCTCGCTCACCGCCCTCGAAGGACTCCTCGCCGGGAAGCGTGCCCGGACCGTCTTCGAGGAGATGCTTCCCGGCGCGGACGAGCTGCACGTCACCTCCCCGCGCGGCCGGCACGTCGCCGAACTCGCCGTAGAACTGCTCCCGGCCGGACGGCCCGAAGAGGACGGACCCCGATGACCGTTTCCACCGCATCCTCCGCCGCGCCCGGACCGGCCGCCGGGGACGACGCACCCGGCGAGTGGCTGGCCGTGCACGTCTTCTACGCGGCCAGCCCCCGCCCACTGCTCCTCCAGTGCGTGCGGCCGCTGGTCGACGCGCTCACCGAAGAGGGGCTGCTCGCCGGGTACTTCTTCATCAACTACTGGCTGGAGGGCCCGCATCTGAGGCTGCGCCTCAAGCCCGCCCGCGCGGCCGACGCCGAGGCCGTACGGGAGCGGGCGCATGCCGCGCTCGCCGCGTTCCTGCGGGAGCGGCCCGCGCTGTACGAGGTGAAGGACGGCTTCTTCGCGGACCTCTACGAGACGCTGTTCACGCTGGAGTTCGGGGACGAGGAACGCTCGGAGTACCTGGGCCCGGACGGCAAGATGCTGCTGCGGCCCAACAACTCCTTCGAGGACCGCCCCTACGAGCCGGAGTACGGCAAGTACGGCGGCCCGGCCGGGATCGAGCTGGCCGAGTGGCACTTCCAGCACTCCAGCGACCTGGTGATCGAGGCCGCGCGCACGATGAACCTGCATGTGCGCACGGTGCTGCTGGGGCTCTCCGCCCAGCTGATGATGGTCATGTCCGGCACGTTCCTGCGGGACGACGAGGCCCTGCTGACCTTCCTGGACCGCTACCACACCTTCTGGAACCGGGCGTTCAGCACCACCAACTACACCGCCGACGACGGCTACGACCGCGCGTACACGGCGATGGGCACCAGCCTGCCGGGGCGGTTCCGGCAGATCCGCCGCGCGGTGGCCGAGGGCGAGTCCGCGAAGCTCCCCGCGTTCCTGCGCGGCTGGGCCGAGCACTGTGCCGAACTCCGGGACCGGGCGACCGAGTTGGCGGAGCAGGGGGCGCTGGTCTTCCGGTCGTACGACGGCACCCGGGACATCGTCCCCGAGGGGCCGGGGCAGGCGCTGCCGATGCTGCTCTCGCCGTACCTGCATATGACCAACAACCGGCTGAGCATGACGGTGCGGGACGAGGCATTCCTGTCGTACGTGCTGGCGCGCGCGCTGCGCGACGGGGCGAAGGACGACACGGGTGCGGCGGCCGACGGCGGCGCGTGTCCGGAGCCGGAGGGCGGCGCGTGACCACCGAGACCTTCCTCGCCGCCCGGCCCCGGGTGCGGCCCGACCTCGTCCGAGGGCCCGCCCTCGTGCGCGGCGCCGCCCGGGTCCATCTGCTGAAGGACCCGCGCACCGGGCGCCGTCTGGAGCTGGGCCCGAAGGAATACTTCCTGATCAGCCGCCTGGACGGCAGCCGCACGCTGGCGGAGATCGGGCAGGAGTACGCCGGGACGTTCGGGGCGCGGCTGGGCGAGGCGCAGTGGGGGCAGTTGCTGCGGCTGCTGCACGGCCGGGGGCTGATGGAGGGCTCCCCCGCGCCGGCCGCGGGTCCGCCGCCCGGCCCCGGGCATCCGCCGAACGGGATTCTCGCCGGGCGCACCCGGATGGTCGCGGACGCGCCCGCGCTGATGGACCGGCTGCACACCATGACCGGGTGGGCCCGCCGCCCCGCCGTCCTGACCGTGCTCACCGCGCTGGCGGTGGGCGTGCTCGTCGCCGTCGTCGTCCAGGCGGGCACGCTGTGGCGGCAGACGGAGGAGACGGCGCGGCAGCCGGTGCTGCTGTTCGCGGTGGGCTGTGTGCTGTGGTGCGGCCTGGGGCTGCACGAGCTGGCGCACGGGCTGTTCGCGCGGGCCTGGGGTGGGAAGGTCACCGAGATCGGGCTGCGCTGGTTCTGCTTCGCGACCTACCTCTACTGCGAGGTGGAGGACGTGCAGTTCCTCGGCAGCCGGGCCCGCAAGGTGGCCACCGCCTGCGCCGGGGTGTTCGCCAACCTCCTCTTCCTGGTGCCGTTCTACCCGGTGTGGGCGCTGCTCCCAGCCGGTGCCGACGGCCGCTCCGCGCTCGGCGCGCTGCTGCTGCTCGGCACGGTGCTGGGCCTCGCCAACCTCCTCCCGCTGCCCCCGCTCGACGGCTACAAGGCGCTCGCCCACGCCCTCGGTGTGGTCGAACTCGCGGGCGGCAGCCGCACGTTCCTGGCACTCGCGGCACGGCGCGTGTTCCGGCGCGGTCCGGGCATCGCCGCGTACCCCACGCGGCTGCGGCTGCTCTACGGCGGTTTCGCGCTGCTGATCGCCGTGCAGAGCGCGGCGCTGCTCGTGTTGTGCGGGGCCGCGCTGCGCTCGATGCTGCCGGACCGCTACGCGGTGCTCGCCTGGTCGCTTCCGCCCGCCCTGCTCGCGGCCGTGCTGCTGCTGTGGGCGCTGGGCGGGCTCGGGCGCTCGCTGCGGGAGCGGCGCGCGGCGGCGGCGCCGGAAGCGGCCCCCGTTCCCCAGGCGGCCCCACCGGCCGTCCCCCACCCCCACAGTCCGCCGGGAGGTGCCGCCCCGGCGGTCGTCCCGGCCGCTCCGGACACAGCAAGGAAAGGCGAGATGAGCGCACCCGACAGCACGACCGAGACCGAGTCCGGCACCGATACCGGGCCCCGGTCCGACGCCGGACACCCCGAACCGCCCGCCGAGACGGTCGTCGACCTCACGGGCGTGACCAAGCGCTACGGCGAGGTGACCGCCCTGGACGGGGTCTCGCTCTCCGTGCGGCACGGCGAGTTCTTCGGCGTCCTCGGCCCCAACGGCGCGGGCAAGACCACCCTGGTGGAGATCGTCGAGGGGATGCGCGAGGCCGACGCGGGCACCGTGAGCGTCTTCGGGCAGAGCCCGTGGCCGCGCGACACCAAGCTGCTGGCGCGGATGGGGGTGCAGACCCAGTCCTCGGCGTTCTTCGCCCGGCTGACGGCCGGGGAGCATCTGCGCACGGTCGCCGCGCTCTACGGCATGGGCCCGGAGGTGGCGACGACGGCGCTGGAACGGGTGGGGCTCACCGAGAAGGAGAACGCCCGGATCGACCATCTCTCCGGCGGTCAGCGCCAGCGGCTCGCGGTCGCGACGGCGCTGCTGAACGAGCCGGAGCTGATCTTCCTGGACGAGCCGACGGCCGCGCTCGACCCGGAGGCGCGGCGCGAACTGTGGGAGCTGCTCAAGTCGTTGCGCTCGGAGGGGCGCACGATCATCTGCACCACCCACTATCTGGACGAGGCCGAGGCGCTGTGCGACCGGGTGGCGATCATCGCCGGTGGACGGCTCGTCGCGCTGGACTCGCCCCGCAGTCTGATCCGCGCGCTGCACGCCCCGACCCGGCTGCTCGTGCCCGCCGGGCGGGTGACCCCCGAGGCCGCGCTCGCCCTGGACGGGGTGGACCGGGCCGCCGTGGAGGGCGACGACCTGGTCCTGGAGACGACCGTGCCCAACCGGGTGCTGCCCGCGCTGGGCGACCTGGTCGACATCGACTCGGTCTCCGTGCGCACCCCCACCCTCGAAGACGCCTATCTCTCGCTGACCGGCACCGGATCGGAGCACCACCGTTGAGCGCCTACGCCGCACTGACCAGGGCCACCTATGTCGCGAGCGTGCGCGACAAGACGACCCTCTTCTTCACCTTCGCCTTCCCGCTGGCCTTCCTGGTGCTGTTCGGGCTGATCTTCCAGGGCCAGCACGTGGACGGCGGGCTCGCCTCCATCAACTACATCGCGCCGGGCGTGCTGTCCTGGGGCGTGGGCAACGCGGCCGTGTTCTCGGTCGGCTTCTCCCTCATGCAGCAGCGCCGTGACGATCTGCTCCGGCTGATCTGGCGCACGCCGACCCCGTTGCGCACGCTGATCGCGTCCCGTTGGACGGTGGCGCTGGCGGTGGCGCTCACGCAGACGCTGCTGTTCACCGCCGTCGCGCTGCTGCCGTTCTTCGGTCTTGAGCTGAACGGCCCCTGGTGGGCGGCGTTTCCGCTGCTCGTGCTCGGGGTGACCGCGTTCCTCGCGATGGGTCTGGTCGTCGGCAGCCTGGCGAACACCCCGGAGGCGGTCGCGGCCATCGCCAACCTGGTGATGGTGCCGATGGCGTTCCTGTCCGGCTCGTTCTTCCCCGACGACCTGATGCCGAGCTGGCTGCGCACGGTGGCCAAGGTGCTGCCGCTGCACTACCTCAACGACGGTGTCACCGACGCGATGGGCGGCCGGGGCGACCTCGGGGACATCGCGCTCGACTGCCTCGGGCTCGTGGTGTTCGCCGCGATCTTCGGCCTGATCGCCACCCGGATCTTCCGCTGGAGCAACCGGACATGACGACGACGCTCGCACCCGCGCCGCTGGAGGCCGCGCGGGCCGACCTGGAGGCCCGGCTCGCGGCGCGGGCCGCCGCGGCCGGGCTGCCCGCGCCCGCCGTCTCCCGGATCGGCGACACCAATGTGCTCGGCGAGAGCGTCCGCGCCGAGCTGCCGCCGAACCCGGCGGACATCCATCTCACCGCGCAGGCCGTGCTGCTGGGCCCGTGGGGCGGGGCGCCCGAGACCCCGGCCGCGTGCGGGACGTGTCTGGCGATGCGCCGCCAGCGGCTGCGCACCCGTACCGAGCGGGACGCGCTGGAGACCGGTATCGAGACGACGGCGGCCGGGCAGTGGCCCATGCTGCCCGACCACACGGTGGACGCGGTGTGGTCGCTGTACTGGCTGATCGCCTCGGGCGCGGCCCGGCATACGGCGCGGGGCGCGGACGCCGCGCTGCCCCAGGTCACCGAACTCGACCTGGAGACCCTGCGGGTGCGCACCTTCCCGCTGGTGCCCGAGCCGATGTGCCCGCACTGCCGTCCCTTCACCGGGGCGGACACGGCCCGCGCGGCGGCCGAGGCCACGCTGTCGGCGCCCGCCTCGCTGCCCAAGCCGGACCCGGGTGCGTACCGGCTGCGCCGCGCGTCCGACTATCCGCTCCCGGTGAAGGGGCTCGCCAACCCGGTGTGCGGGGTGCTCGGCGGCGGCACCTGGATCGACGTGACCTCGCCGACGACGGCCCCGGTCGCGGGCAGCGTCTTCATGCGCGGGTACGCCGGTCTCACCGACGTCACCTGGAGCGGTCAGTCCAACTCCTTCGCCAGCAGCAGGGAGTTGGCGTTCCTGGAGGGCCTGGAGCGGTACGCGGGTACGCACCGGCGGCATCGCGCGCCGGTCGTCACCGCCTCCCTCGAGGAGCTGGGCGACCGCGCCCTGGACCCGCGCACCTGCGGGCTCTACGGTCCGCGCACCTACACCGAGGACCCGATGGTCGCGCCCTTCGACCCGGCCCGGCCCATCCCCTGGGTGAGCGGCTGGTCGTTGCGCGACGAGCGCGAAGTCCTGGTCCCCGCCCGGCTGGTGTACTACAGCGAGGGCACCCGGGCGGACAACTTCGTCTTCGAGTGCTCCAACGGCTGTGCGACGGGCGGCACATGGGAGGAGGCGGTCTTCTTCGGGCTGCTCGAACTGGTCGAGCGGGACGCCTTCCTGCTCGGCTGGTACGGGAACCTCCCGCTGCCCGAGATCGACCTGACGGCGGTGGCCGGGCCCCGGGTGCGGGCGATGGTCGCGCGGGCCGCGCTCCAGGGCTACGACGTGCATGTCTTCGACAACCGGGTGGACCTCCCGGTGCCCGTCGTGACCGGCCTCGCGGTGCGCCGCGACGACGGCCCGGGCACCCTCGCCTTCGCGGCGGGGGCGTCCTTCGACCCGGAGACGGCCGTGGAGTCGGCGGTGTCCGAGATCCTGACGTACATCCCGCATCTGCCCGGTCAGGTGGCGGAGCGACCCGCCGAACTCGCCGCCATGGTGGAGGACTTCGACCTGGTACGACGGCTGCCCGACCATGCGGCGCTGTTCGGGCTGCCCGCGATGCGGGAGCACGCGCGGGGGTATCTGGACCCGCCGCGCACGGCCACTCCGGACGAACTGTTCGCCGGATGGGAGGAGTTGCGTCCCCGTACCGGTGATCTCCGGGACGATCTGCTGCTGTTGCGGGATCTGCTGGCCGGGGCGGGGTGCGATGTCGTCGCCGTGGACCAGACGACGCCCGAGCAGCGGCGGATGGGGCTGCGCACGGTGGCCACGCTCGCGCCCGGGCTGCTGCCGATCGACTTCGGCTGGCCTCGGCAGCGGG
The DNA here is from genome assembly GCF_000373625.1 of Streptomyces sp. LaPpAH-108. Lineage (GTDB taxonomy): Bacteria > Actinomycetota > Actinomycetes > Streptomycetales > Streptomycetaceae > Streptomyces. The sequence continues at coordinate 345,745 of NZ_KB891997.1, read as the reverse complement.
CGCTGCACATGCCCCGGCTGCGCACGGCGCCCCACCGGGCGGGGATGGTGCCCGCGCCGCTGCGGGAGGACGAGCTGCGGCACGTGCCGCATCCGTTCCCGTAGCGCCGGGCCCGGCTCCCTGAGAGGTGAACGGGTCCTTCGCCACGGCCCGTTCACACGGACGGTCCCCGGCGCGCGAGGTGCGCGCCGGGGACCGTCCGGCCGACGACGAGCGTCAGGCGGTGCAGGAGGTGGTGCTGGTCGTGCTGGAGCAGGTGCTCGTGGAGGAGCAGCTCGTGGACGAGCCGAGCATGACCTCACTGGCGTCCGAGTAGTCGGTGATCTCGAAGGTCTCCGACTCCAGGTCCAGGATCTCCTGGGCGAGGGAGGCGAGGTTGTTGTCAGCCATGATGGCTCCTTCCGGGTCAGGGGACGTACTGCCGGACGGGAGGCTCCCGGCCGGTGGTGCGGCGAACCCGCCGGAGGCCGTGGCCTTCGGCGATTACCTTTCTACGCGCGTCCGTTGTCACCGCCCTGGCGTTCCGCTGTCACATCGCTGACATGTTCCGCCCAAGTCGGCCGCGACCCCGTGTTCCGCCCGGTCCGGTCCCGATCCCGAGGAGCCCCGCGTGCCCGAACTCCGCGAACACTCGTCAGCCGAGGCCGAGTTGCCGGACATACGCCCTCTGCTCGCCCCCGCCGCCGAGCTGTACCTCGATCTGCATCAGCACCCCGAACTCTCCGGCGCCGAGGCCCGTACGGCCGCCCGGTTCGCCGACTGGCTGGAGTCCGACGGCTTCCGTGTGCTGCGGGGCGTGGGGGGCCATGGCGTGGCCGCCGAACTCCGCAACGGCGACGGACCGGCCGTCCTGCTGCGCGCCGAACTCGACGCGCTGCCCGTCGCGGAGCGCACCGGCGCCCCCTACGCGAGCACCGTCACCGCACCCGGCCCCGACGGGCGCCCGGTGCCGGTGATGCACGCGTGCGGCCACGACGCACATCTGGCCTGCGCGGCTGCCGCCGCCCGCTGGTTCGCCACACACCCGGGCCGCTGGCGCGGCACGCTGCTGGTCGTCGGCCAGCCCGCCGAGGAGACGCTGAGCGGGGCGCGGGCGATGCTGGCGGACGGGCTGTACGAGCGGATCACCGTGCCCGACGTCGTGCTGGCCCAGCACACGGCCGCCTTCCCGGCGGGCATGGTCGCCCACGCCGACGGCCCGGTGCTGGCGGGCAGCCGCACCCTTGAGCTGGTCTTCGAGGGCGACGGCGGCCACGCGGCGACCCCGCATCTGACGGCCGACCCGCTGTCGGCAGCGGCCGGGGTGGTCACCCGCCTGCCTGCCATCACCGCCCGGGAGACGGACCCCGCCGAGCGCCTGACGGTCACGGCCTCCGCGCTGCACACGGGCGACGCCGGTCACGCCGGGAACGTGATCGCCGCCCGCGCCGAACTCCGCGTCACCATCAGGGCGTTCTCCGAGACGGCACTCGCGGGCGCGGCAGCCGCCGTGGAGCGCATGGCCCGCGCCGAGGTCTCCGCCGCCGCGCTGCCGCCCCGGGTCACCGTCACCGAACTGTCCCGCTCGGGGGTCACCCTGCCGGACCCCGGGGTCACGGCGGCCGTACGACAGGCCCACCGCACGGCGTTCGGCCCGTCCCGCGTCACCGGCTGGCCCGCCACCACAGCCACCGAGGACTTCCCCCTCCTCACCGGCGCGGGCGCCGACCTCCACGGCCACCCCGCCATCCAGAGCGCCTACTGGATGCTCGGCACAGTGGGCCCGGCACAGTGGACGGCGGCCCCCGGCACCACCCCGGCCGAAAAGTTCCGCACCCTCCCCGGCAACCACTCCCCGCACTATCTCCCCAGCGTCCGGCTGACGTTGGAGACGGGGACGGCCGCGCTGGTGACGGGGGCGCTGAGCCGCCTGGGAACGGACGCGTGAGACCGCCGGATCACAAGGTCCCCACTCTCACCGCCACTCCACGGAGGCCCATACCGGCACGGCGACCCTCTCGTCCCGGACGCCCCCCTGGGCACGCCGTGACGATGTTACGTTCGCCGTCCGCCCCCACGACAGCCCCAGGAGCCCCGTGACCAGCCGTGTTCTTCTCGTCTCGCCCGCGAGCAGCCAGGCGCTGCGGCAGGCCCGGTTCTACGACGGGCTCGGTCCTCTCGACGCCTCGGGTGCGGCCCGGGCCCGGGCGGCGGCGGGCTCGCTGTCCAGCGTCGGCCGCGCTGACCGGGTCGTACGGTCCCCGGGTGCCCGCTGCCATGAGACGGCGACCGAACTCGGGCTCGACGCCGAAGAGTTGCCGGAGCTGGCCACGCTGGACGCGGGTCGCTGGCGGGGACGCACCCTGGAGGAGGTGGGTGCCGTCGAGCCGCAGGAGCTGATGCGCTGGCTCGCCGACCCCGAAGGCGCCCCGCACGGCGGGGAGTCGGTGCGCGCCCTGTGCGAACGGGTGGGTGCCTGGCTGGAGTCGGCACAGGAAGACGGCCGCACGCTCGGCGTCGTCGAACCGGAGGTCGTCCGCGCGGCCGTCGTCCACGCCCTCGCCCTGCCCCCCGAGACGTTCTGGCGGCTGGACGTACCCCCGCTGACCGTCACGGAGCTGAGCGGCCGGGCCGGGCGCTGGAACCTGCGGCTGGGCCGCCCGCTCACCGAGTAGGACGGCATCACCGTCGGAATCCGGCCGATCCCGGACTGGCGAATGAAACTTAGGCAAGGCTAAGCTAAGTTTAGCGAGTCGACGCCCGGTACTCGGTCCCACCGGGCGCCGCTCTTCGCCCTGAACCCGCATTCCCAGTGGCGGGGGCCGGGCGGACGAACGCGAGAGGGCCCCGGACGGTCCCGGGGCCCTCTCGTCGTCGTACGGCCGTCGTCGAACGGCCATCTCGACCGGCCGACTCAGCCCGAGGCGGCGACCGCCGCGGCCGAAGGCGCCTTCGCGGGGCGCGGGTTGAGCTGCCGCTCGGCCAACTCGCCGAAGAGCAGCCCGAATCCGCCCCACAGCACGGCCTGCACGGCGAGCGCCGCGAGCCGGAAGCGCCACAGCAGGATGGCCGGGAAGTCCCTGGGAACCTCGTTGATCACCGGCAGGAACGCATAGGCGAGGCCGATCACCACGGCGAAGGCGGCGACGGCCGTGACCGTGGCCCACCAGGCGCCCAGGCTCGGGGCGAGCCGCTTGCCGAGCAGGGTGGCGCCGATCGCGAGCAGCACACTGAGCAACATCATCAAAAAGTACAACGTAGTGCGCTTGCCTATGGTGTCCGGGTCGCCCACCGAGGGCGGGTTGGCCGGGTACTTGAGGAACGGCACGACGTACACCGCGAGCAGCGCGGCCGTCGACAGCAGCAGCGCGGTCGCCCGGGGACCGAAGCGCCCGACGCGGCCGAGCGCGAAACAGAAGGCGAGCGCGGCGATACCGCCGAAGGCGACCCCGTAGACCAGGACACCGGTGGCGAGACCGGCGGTGGACTGCAGGGAGCGGGAGACGACCTCCATCTCGTGCTCGTGGGAGTGGGCGTCCTCGAAGGCGATCGCCCGGTCGACGTTCGGTTCACCGAGGAAGTAGGCGGCGACCAGGGCGAGCAGCCCGGCGGCGAGACCCGCCAGCATGCCCCGGACGAGAAGGTTTCTGACCGTTGCGGAGTTCATGGCGTGCGGCGTCCCTTACGTCAGTGGCAGGGGAAGCCGAGCAGGTGGCGGGCGTCGTGCACCCACTCGTGGACGTCCGTGCCGCTGAACACGGAGGTGGCGCCCTGTTCGGCGCCGACGAAGTAGAGCAGGATCAGCATGAGGACGCCGAAGAAAACGGCCCAGGGCGCGATGTCCTTGAGCGGCAGCTTGGCAGGTACGGCGGGGCTGGTGGCTGTCGGCGGAGCGACGGTCTGCGCCATGGCAGGACCTCCTCGGGAATTCGCGTCCCATCTCGGTGGTGCACAGGACGACGGCCACGGGTCTGACTCGCGCGGCCCCTCGCGGGGGCCTCGCTCACAGTGGCGCGACCGTGCCGGACTTCCACCGGCTTCCGTTCCGCCGTCATCGATTTCGCACCGACGGTACCGCGTACGGGGTGCGCGGCCAAGACCGCGCCGGGGCCGGGTGATCTTCCTCTCCCGGCAGGCCGGGACGTGTGGGCGCGCGGTGAACACGCCGTGCCGACGCGCCGGTTCACCCTCCTCGTACGCTGCTCCCCGTGCCGTCCTCCCCGCTGTTCCGCGCCGCCGTCCTCGTCCTCGAAGGGGCCAAGCCGCTCGATGTGGGCATCCCCGCCCAGGTGTTCACCACCCGCGCCTCCATGCCGTACGAGGTACGGGTCTGCGGGGCCGCGCCCGGTCTGGTGACCGGCGGCGACGGGTTGTCGTACCACGTGGCGCACGGCCTTGAGGCGCTGGAGTGGGCGGACATCGTGTTCGTGCCCGGCTACCGGTTCCCCGACCGCGAGGATCCGCCGGCCGCCGTGGTGACGGCGCTGCTCGCCGCGCACGCGCGCGGGGCACGGCTCGCGGCCATCTCGACGGGCGCGTTCGCGCTGGCCGCCACGGGGCTGCTCGACGGGAAGCGGGCCACCACGCACTGGCACTACACCCGCGCCCTGGCCGAGCGGCATCCGCTGGTCCGGGTGGACGGCAATGTGCTGTTCGTGGACGAGGGCAGCGTGCTCACCTCGGCGGGCGCCGCCTCCGGCATCGACCTGTGTCTGCACATCCTGCGCGGCGACCTCGGCGTGGCCGCCTCCAATCATGCCGCCCGGCGCCTGGTCGCGGCCCCCTATCGCAGCGGCGGCCAGGCGCAGTACGTGCCGCGCAGTGTGCCCGAGCCGCTGGGCGAGCGGTTCGCCGGTACCCGCGAGTGGGCGCTGCGCAGGCTCGGGGAGCCGCTGAGCCTCGCGGCGCTGGCCCGGCACGCCTCGGTGTCGCCGCGCACCTTCTCTCGGCGGTTCGTGGAGGACACCGGCTACACGCCGATGGAGTGGGTGACGCGGGCCCGGGTCGACCTGGCCCGCGAACTCCTTGAGCGCTCGGACCACGGGGTGGAGCGGATCGCCGCCGAGACGGGGCTCGGCACGGGCGCGAATCTGCGGCTGCACTTCCAGCGCGTGCTGGGGACGACGCCGAGCGACTACCGGCGCACCTTCACCAAGGGGAGCTGAGCCACCGCAGCCAAAAGCCCCTGGCACGATCCTTGCGAACCATGGCGCTCCCGCCGCTCCCCCGCCCGCCCCTCGCCCCACGAATCTGGGAGGCGAACGGAAGGGACACCATTCATGACTCGTATCGCCGTCAACGGATTCGGCCGCATCGGACGCAATGTGCTGCGCGCGCTGCTGGAGCGCGGGAGCGACCTCGAGGTGGTCGCCGTCAACGACCTCACCGAGCCCGCCGTGCTCGCCCGGCTGCTCGCCTTCGACACCACGGCCGGACGCCTGGGCCGACCGGTGTCCGTGGACGGGGACACCCTCGTGGTCGACGGCCGCCGCATCAAGGTGCTCGCCGAGCGCGACCCGGCCCGGCTGCCGTGGGCGGAGCTGGGCGTGGACGTCGTCCTGGAGGCGACCGGCCGCTTCACCGCCGCCAAGGCCGCGCGCGTCCACCTGGACGCGGGCGCGAGCCGGGTGCTGGTGAGCGCGCCGTCGGACGGCGCGGACGTGACGCTGGCGTACGGCGTGAACACCGACGCCTACGACCCGGCGCTGCACACGATCGTCTCCAACGCCTCCTGCACGACCAACGCGCTGGCGCCGCTGGCCGCCGTCCTGGACGACCTCGCGGGCATCGAGCACGGCTTCATGACGACGGTGCACGCCTACACCCAGGAGCAGAACCTCCAGGACGGCCCGCACCGCGACGCCCGCCGCGCGCGTGCCGCCGGGGTGAACATCGTGCCGACGACGACCGGCGCGGCGAAGGCCATCGGCCTGGTGCTGCCGAACCTGGACGGCAAGCTGTCGGGCGACTCGATCCGGGTGCCGGTGCCGGTGGGCTCGATCGTGGAGCTGAACACCACGGTCTCCCGCGACGTGACCCGGGACGAGGTGCTGGCCGCCTACCGCGCCGCCGCCGAGGGCCCGCTCGCCGGGGTGCTGGAGTACTCGGAGGACGCGCTGGTCTCCGCCGACATCGTCGGCAACCCGGCCTCCTCGATCTTCGACTCGGCGCTGACCCGGGTGGACGGCCGGCACGTCAAGGTCGTCGCCTGGTACGACAACGAGTGGGGCTTCTCGAACCGCGTGATCGACACGCTGGAACTCCTCGCGGGCAGCTGAACACCCGCCGGTGGGCGGCCCCTTGAGCCGGGGGCCGCCCACGTGTGTTCAGCCCACATGTGCTCAGCCCACGCATGGCCAGGCCACACAAGCCCACATGTGCCCAGGCCACACATGCTCAGCCCACACACGCTCACCCCGCGAGCAGATCCGCCCGCACGCCGAGGTGCCGCAGCGCGGAGGCCGCCGCACTCGCCCCGCACATGCCGTGGGCGCCCGGTCCAGGAGGCGTGGCCGCCGAGCACAGGAACACCCCGGGCAGCCCCGTGGCGTACGGGTCCAGGGCCGGGCGGGCGCCGAGGACCAGCTGGGGCGCGGTCTTGGCGCCGGTGAGGATGTCGCCGCCCGCGAAGTTGGGGTTGGCGGCGGCGAATCCGGCGGGCCGGGTGACCTCCATGCCGAGGATCCGCTCGCGCACCCCCGGCGCGAACCGCTCCAGCTGGGCGAGGACCGCGCCGGTGGCGTCCCCGTCGTAGCCGTACGGCACATGGGCGTACGTCCAGACCGGGTGCACGTCGCCCACCGAGCGGCCGGGGTCGGCCAGATACTGCTGGCCGACCAGGACGAAGGGCCGCTCGGGCATCCGGCCCGCCGACACCTCGCGCTCGGCGCGGGCGATCTCGGCGAAGGTGCCGCCGAGGTGCACGGTGCCCGCGCGCCGGGCGTCCGCGTCGGTCCAGGGGATGCCGCCCTCGACGGCCAGGTCGACCTTGTAGGCGCCGGGGCCGCGCCGGAAGCGCCGGTAGGCGGACCGGGTGCGGCCGGGCAGCAGGTCGCCGTAGATCGCGAGGGCCTGGCCGGGGTCCAGGTCGAGCAGGGTGACGTCGGCGGGCGGGAGCTGCCGGTGGCCGGTGACGCGGACGCCGGTGTGGATCGTGCCGCCGTGCTCGCGCAGGACCTTCTCCAGGGCGCGGGCGATGGACTGCGAGCCGCCCTCGGCGACGGCCCAGCCCGCCGCGTGTCCGGCGGCGAGGATGCCGAGCCCGATGGCCGAGGTGAGCGGGCGGCCGAGCGGGCGGTAGGCGTGGGCGGCGACCCCGGCCCACAGGGCGCGGGCCCGCTCGGTGCTGAACAGCCTGGCGAGGGCCGAGGCGGGCAGGGTGGTGGGCAGCCCGAACCGGGCGAGCGGCAGCGGGTGCGAGGGGACGCGCAGCAGCGGGCCCATCACGTCCTGGGCGAGCGCGTCCCAGTTCCGTACGGAGGGTCCGAGCAGGGCGCGGTAGCGGTCGCCGTCGGCGCCGAGCAGCCGGGCGGTGTCCTCGACGGAGCGCACCAGCACGCCCGCGTCGCCGTCGTCCAGGGGGTGGACGCAGTCGATCTCGGGCAGCAGCCAGCGCAGACCGTGCCGTTCCAGTTCCAGGGCGCGCAGCGCGGGCGAGGTGACGGCCATGGGGTGGATGGCGGAGCAGTGGTCGTGCAGCAGTCCGGGCACGAGGGCCTCATGGCTGCGGGTGCCGCCGCCGACCTCGTCCGAGGCTTCCAGCAGGGTGACCTCGAGGCCCGCCCGCGCGAGCAGGGCCGCGGCGGCGAGCCCGTTGGGGCCGCCGCCGACCACGAGAGCGGAACTCATGGCACCGAGTCTGCCGGTGGAGACGCCCGCCCTCCAAACAGAGCCGTCATTACCGCCCGGTTAACCACCGAACGTGCGATAAATCGGTGGGCGTGAAAACAATGCCATCCCTATTCGATTGTGGTGGCAAAGCATTTACAGAATAAATAACACATAAAGGTCGCATCTGCGGCCGAAATCACCTATTTCGGCCGCAGATGCGATGCCGCCGGACAATCTCCCCCACCGCCGCGCCCCGCACCGGCGGCGCCGCTCACCCGAACAGACGCGGGGCCGTCCGCGCGGCTGACCACCCGTCCGGCGCACCGAACAGGGGAGGGCGCCGGACCCGCCGGGGCCCGCTTCACGGCCCGCCCGGTTCCTCCCCATTTCTTCGAGTCGACGCGACTATGCACTGGAGATACCTTTTAGCCACAATGCGGCTGGATCGAAGCGAGAGAAGGACGCAGTGGAACTAGCAATCGCTCACGAGACCATCGCCCGATGGCAGTTCGGTGTGACCACCGTCTACCACTTCCTCTTCGTCCCGCTCAGCATCGGTCTGGGAGGCATCGTCGCCGGTCTGGAGACGGCCTGGGTGCGGACAGGAAAGGAGAAGTACTTCCACGCGACCAAGTTCTGGGGCAAGCTCCTGTTGATCAACATCGCCCTGGGTGTCGTCACGGGCATCTTCCAGGAGTTCCAGTTCGGCATGAACTGGTCCACGTACTCCCGCTTCGTCGGTGACGTCTTCGGCGCCCCGCTGGCGATGGAGGCGCTGATCGCCTTCTTCTTCGAGTCCGTGTTCATCGGTCTGTGGATCTTCGGCTGGCACCGGCTGCCCAAGAAGGTGCACCTCGCGTGCATCTGGGTCGTCACGATCGGCAGCCTTCTCTCGGCGTACTTCATCCTGGCCGCCAACTCCTTCATGCAGCACCCGGTCGGCTACCGGATCGACCCCGTCTCCGGCAAGGCCCGGCTCGTCAACATCTGGCGCGTGCTGTTCCAGGACACCACCCTGACCCAGGTCTGGCACACCCTGTCGGCGGCCTTCATCACCGGCGCGGCCTTCGTGATGGGCATCGCCGCCTATCACCTGTGGCGGGCCAAGCGGGGCAAGGACACCGACCGGCGCCGCATCGCCGCCATGCGGGCCTCCCTGCGGTGTTCGCTCGTCGTCATGCTCATCGCCGGCATCCTGACCGCGTTCAGCGGCGACCAGCTGGGCAAGGTCATGTTCCGCCAGCAGCCGATGAAGATGGCCGCGGCCGAGGCCCTGTGGGACACCCAGGGTCCTGCACCCTTCTCGATCTTCTCGGTCGGCAACGTCAACGAGGGCCGCAACGACGTCGCGCTGGAGCTGCCCGGCCTGCTGTCCTTCCTCGCCCAGAGCAACTTCCACTCGCCCGTGCCCGGCATCAACGACCGGGCCGACGAACAGGTCGCGCTGTTCGGCGGCACCCGCGAGGACTACATCCCGAACATCTTCATGACGTACTGGGGCTTCCGGCTCATGATCTTCTTCGGGATGACGAGCTTCGGCATCGGCGTCCTCGGCCTCTGGCTCACCCGCAAGAAATTCTGGCTCCAGTCCAGATACCGCACCGGTGAGGACGAGCCACCCAACCTGATGATCACCAACAAGATCCGGATGAACGACTTCTTCACCAAGTGGAGCTGGCGCATCGTCATGCTCACGCTGGGCTTCCCGCTGATCGCCAACAGCTTCGGCTGGATCTTCACGGAGATGGGCCGCCAGCCCTGGGTGGTGTTCCACCTGATGAAGACCGCGGACGCCGTCTCCCCGAACGTGAGCATCGGCACCCAGATCGGTTCACTGGTCGCGCTCAGTGCCGTCTACGCGATCCTCGCGGTGGTCGAAGGGGGGCTCATGGTCAAGTACGCCAAACCCGGTCCGGACGTCGAGGAGAGACCGCCGTCCAAGGACCCGACCATGCGCATGTCCCCGGACGAGCAGGACAAGCCCCTCTCGATCGCCTACTGAGGACGGACGGTCATGCATCTTTACGATCTCTGGTTCATCCTGATCGCCCTCCTCTGGGTCGGCTACTTCTTCCTGGAAGGCTTCGACTTCGGCGTCGGTGTCCTCACCCAGGTGATGGCCCGGAACGACAAGGAACGGCGTGTCCTCATCAACACGATCGCCCCGGTGTGGGACGGCAACGAGGTCTGGGTGATCGCCGCCGCCGGTGCCACCTTCGCGGCCTTCCCGGACTGGTACGCCACCATGTTCAGCGGCTTCTACATCCCGCTGCTGATCATCGTGCTCTGTCTGATCGCCCGGGGCGTGTCCTTCGAGTACCGCGGCAAACGCGACAACCAGCGCTGGCAGCGCAGCTGGGAGCAGGTCACCTTCTGGACCTCGCTGATCCTGCCGTTCCTGTGGGGCGTCATCTTCGCCAACATCGTGCGCGGCATCTCGATCAACGCGGACAAGTCGTACGTGGGCACGCCCGGCGAGCTGTTCAACGGGTACGCGATCCTCGGCGGGTTCGCCCTGCTGGCGGTCTGTGTCACGCACGGCGCGATCTTCACGGCGCTGAAGACGGCGGGTGAGATCCGGGAGCGGGCACGGAAGTTCGCGCCCCTGCTGGGGCTGATCACCCTTCCGCTGGTGCTCGCCTTCCTCATCTGGACCCAGGTGAACTCCGGCAATGGCCAGAGCCTCGGCGTGATGATCGTCGCGTTCGTGGCGCTGCCCGTGGCGCTGTTCTTCAACCAACTGGGCCGTGAGGGCTGGGCGTTCATCTTCTCCGGGCTGAGCATCGTGGCCGCGATCGCGATGCTGTTCCTGGCGCTCTTCCCGGACGTCATGCCCTCCACGCTCAACCCCGACTGGTCGCTGACGGTGAGCAACGCCTCGTCCGGCTCCTACACGCTGACCGTGATGAGCATCGTCACGGCGATCTTCGCCCCGCTCATCGTGCTCTACCAGGGGTGGACGTACTGGGTGTTCAGCAAGCGCATCGCCGTCCACCACATCCCCTCGGGCCACTGACCCGGGCCCGGCTCGACGCGCCGAGGCTCCTCCCGGTTCCGGACCCGGGAGGAGCCTCGGCGCGTCAGCCGTGCCGCCGCGTCAGCCGTGACCGCGCTTCAGCCGGGTCAGTCGCAGCTGCCGACGCTCAGGTAGTTGTCCACGAGCACCTTGCCGTTGGCGTCCTCCATGTAGGAGTACGCCTGACCGCAGTAGCCCTTGTTCTGGTAGACCGGGCCCGCGTACTGGGAGTAGGCGCCGAAGTCCTGGGTGTCGGGGGTCGCGGTGTAGTTGTCCTTCAGGCGGACGCCCATGTAGCGGGTGACGCCGCTGTCGTTGAAGAAGACGCCACAGATCGGGCGGTCGTACAGGGCGTTGCTGCCGCTGGAGGCGCCGTTCCACCAGGTGTAGGTGGTGCCGTAACTGCCGTAGCGGGCCGCACCGGTGGAGATGGTGTAGCCCGAGCCGCACACGTTGGCCGCGGCGACCGCCGCGGCGGGGTCGGCTTCGAGGATGGCCTCGGTGCCCTTCGGGGCGGAGGCCGCCATGGTGAGGCCCTTGGCCTCGCCCCCGGCGAACCGCACCGTCTGCGCCTGGGCGCGGGGCGCGGACACGGACCCGGAGGCGGCACTCGCCGGGGCGACGGCGGCTCCGACCAGGGCGGCGGCGACGAGCGTGGCGCGTATGGCCATGTTCATGTGGAACCCCTCGAGTTGATGGCGTGTCAGGTGCGCGCCACACCTTTCCGCAAAGTGATCTTCGGGGCAAGGGATCTTCACCATCCGGCGTCACTACGCCACAGCAGCAGGCGGCCCCCTCACGAGGAGGGGGCCGCCTGTCCTTCGTCGGGGGGGATCAGGTCGCTGCGGTGATGTGGACCTTCACCTGCTTCATGAGCGGCTGGTCGCTCTGGGTGCTGTAGTCGCACAGGGCGATCAGGACGTTCATCTCGGGCATGTACCCGGCCGCGCAGCTGCGGGGCATGTCGTACGGGATGGCGAGGTAGCCGTCGAGATAGCGGTGGCTGCCGTCCTTCGCCGTGGCGACGATGTTCACGGGGTCGAACTCCGAGATGCCGCGCTCGCGCATGTCGTCCTCGTTCATGAAGACGAGTTCACGCAGGTTCTTGATACCCCGGTAGCGGTCGTTGTCCGAGTAGATCGTGGTGTTCCACTGGTCGTGCGACCGCATGGTCCCGAGCGTCAGCATCCCCGGCGCGGGGACGACGTCGGTCAGCGGGGCGTGCGAGAACTCCGCCTTGCCGGACTCGGTGAGGAAGATCAGCTCGCGGGCGGGCTGCTTGATGCGGAAGCCCAGCGGCAGCCGCACCCGGCGGTTGAAGTCCTCGAAGCCCTCAAGGACCTCGGACATGGTGTCCCGGATGCGGTCGTAGTCCTCGATGTACCACTCCCACGGCGTGGGGCTCGCGGGCAGTGCCGCGCGCGCCATGCCGGAGATGATCGCGGGCTCCGACAGCAGGTGCTTGGAGGCGGGCCGCTTCATGCCGACCGACAGGTGCACCATGCTCATCGAGTCCTCGACGGAGGTGCTCTGGACGCCGTTGCGCTGGTGGTCCTTGTCGGTGCGGGCCAGGCACGGCAGGATCAGCGCCTCCTTGCCGTGGACCACATGGCTGCGGTTCAGCTTGGTGCTGACCTGGACCGTGAGGTCGCAGTTGCGCAGCGCCTCGTAGCTGAACGGCGAGTCCGGCACGGCGAGGGCGAAGTTGCCGCCCATGCCGATGAACACCTTGACGTCGCCCCGGTTCATCGCCTGGAGCGTGCCGACGGTGTCGAGGCCGTGGTCGCGCGGCGGGTTGATCTTGCAGACCTCGGCCAGCCGGTCCAGGAACTCCGGCTCCGGGCGGTGGTCGATGCCGCAGGTGCGGTTGCCCTGCACATTGCTGTGCCCGCGCACGGGGGACGGACCGGCACCCTCGCGGCCGAGGTTGCCGCGGAGCAGCAGCAGGTTCACGATCTCGCGGACCGTGTCCACCCCGTGCTCGTGCTGGGTGACGCCGAGGCACCAGCTGATGATGGAGCGGTCGGCGTCGGTGTAGATGCGCGCCGTCTTGAGGATGTCGGCGCGGCTGAGCCCGGACTGGCGCTCCAACTCCTCCCACGGAGTGGCCTCGCACAGCGCGCGGTACTCCTCGAAGCCGCTGGTGTGGCGCTCGATGAACTGCTTGTCGATCGCCTTGGGATCGGTCTTCGCCTGCTCCAGGACGGCTTTGGCCATGCCGCGCAGCAGCGCCATGTCGCCGCCGACCCTCGGCTGGAGGTCCAGCGTGCTGGTCCGCGTCGCGTGGAAGGTGGCCATGTCCAGGAAGTCGTGCGGAATGATCGCCTTGGTGGCGCCCGCCTCGATGAACGGGTTGATGTGCACGACCTGGGCGCCGCGGTCGAATGCCTCGGTGAGCGAGGTCAGCATCCGGGGCGCGTTGGAGGCGACGTTGACGCCGATGATGAACAGGGCGTCGGTGGCCTCCCAGTCCTTCAGGTCGACGGTGCCCTTGCCGGTGCCGAGGGACGCCTGCAGGGCCCGGCCGCTGGCCTCGTGGCACATGTTGGAGCAGTCGGGCAGGTTGTTGGTGCCCAGCTCGCGCGCCATCAGCTGGTACAGGAAGGTCGCCTCGTTGCCGAGGCGTCCGGAGGTGTAATACGACGCCTGGTTCGGGTTCTCCAGGTTGCGCAGATGGCGGCCGACCAGCTCGAACGCGTCGTGCCAGGAGATCGGCACATAGTGGTCGGTGGCCGCGTCGTAGACCATGGGCTCGGTGAGGCGGCCCTGGTCCTCCAGTTCGTAGTCGCTCCACTCGTGCATCTCGCTCACCGTGTGGCGGGCGAAGAGTTCCCGGCCGGCCCGTTTGTGGGTCAGCTCCCACGTGACGTGCTTGATGCCGTTCTCGCAGATGTCGAGCTTCAGGCCCTTGGTGTCATCGGGCCAGGCGCACCCGGGACAGTCGAAACCACCGTTCTCGTGGTTCATCTTCATGATCGCCCGCGGGCCCTCGATCAGCGTGCCCTCGCGCAGCAGGAACTTGGTCACGCTGGTGGCCGCGCCCCATCCTGCGGCGGGGTGATGGTAGGGGTGGAAGTACGGCTCCCCTTTGGGGATCGGGCCCACGCGGGGCTCGAGATCCGACTCCGCTTCCATCATCTTTGACTGTTCTTCGTCCAAGGTGCTCAAGGCTCTCACCCTTCCGCCGTTGGGCAGGCATCCATATCCCATATATGGCGCTTTAAGCCAGACTATGCCGCTGAAAGACCCCCCGCCACGCGACGCGCAATAGCCGGGAAATCCAGGGCGGAAAGGTCAATTCCCTTACCTGAAAGACGAGTTGGGGAACAGCCGACCGACGGGATCAAAAGGCGGAAAGCAAAGGACCCGGCCCGGGAGGCCGAGTCCTTCATCGCATATCCGAGGTTTTTCGCCTTTTATGCTCGCATATGCACATCCCGCGAAGTCGATATGCGAGCAGCTGCTCATTCCGCCCCGGCGGCTGCCGCCTTCGCGGACGCCCGCGCGCTCTCCTTCGCCCGCTCCGCCACCACCCGCTCCCGGCGGCCCACGACCACGGCCGCGACGGCGCCGGTCGTCAGGAAGGAGAGCGCGATCAGGCCGGGCCGGTCGAGGCGGTAGCCGATGAGCCGGTCCAGGGAGTAGCGGCCGGGGCCGAACAGCCCGACGGTCGCCGCGACGAAACCGAGGTATGCCGGATACTCGTAGCCGCCGGAGGTGATGAAGAACCCGGACTTGCGGTGCACGGCGACGGCGCCCGACATGCCGCCCGCCACCGCGGCACCGGCCGCCGGGGTCGCGAGACCGAGCGCGAGCAGCAGACCGCCGCCACCCTCACTGAGTCCGGAGGCGATGGCGCTGGGCTTGCCTGGCTTGAAGCCCATGGCCTCCATCGCCTGGGCGGTGCCGTCGATCCCGCCCCCGCCGAACCAGCCGAAGAGCTTCTGCGCGCCGTGCGCGGCCAGGACACCGCCGGTGCCCAGGCGCAGGGCCAGGAGTCCGAGATCCTTGCGGTGCAGCAGAGCCATGGGGAGATCCTTCCGTCGAAAGAAGCGGTCCTCTCCCAGTGTTCGGCCTCACCGCCGCGCGCGCCGCCCGAGGAGGCGGCCCGGTGCCCCGCTCAGTGGTGCGGCGCGGGTGCCTCCGGCGCCGAAGCGGTGCCGCCCGGATGGAGGCAGTGGTCGCGGGAGGTGAGCGGGAAGGGGACGAAGGTCTCCTCGTCCGTCTGGAGGCAGATGTCGTGCTGGTACGCGACCACCCCGGTGACCGGGTCGCCCAGCAGCCGGGCGAGGACGTAGGCCGCGGCCAGGCTGGTCACGTCGCGGACGGTGCCCATCGGGAGCAGGGACCGGGTCTCCGCGATGGCCTCGTGCTCTCCGGCCCGGACGACGATGCGGGTGCCGGGTGCCACACCGTGGGCGGCGATGGCGACGGCGATGTTGTCCAGGTCGTCCGAGCCGACGGCGGCGAGCGCGCGGGCGTGGCCGAGGCGCAGCCGTTCGAGGACGGCCCGGTCGCCGCCGTGGCCGTTCATGACGGGGATGCCGAGGGAGCGGGCCAGGCGCGCGGTCGCCGCGTGCGGGTCGCGTTCGACGCCGACGACGGGGATGCCGAGCCGCTGGAGTTCGGCGGCGAGCCGCATGCCGACCTGCCCCATGCCGACGACGATGACGTGTCCGGAGCGGGGCAGGGTGCGCGGGCCGATGAGCCCGATCAGTTTCAGGCCGAGCATCCGCTCGATGATCCCGGCGGTGAACAGGGCGCTGAAGACGAGGGTGGCGAGCATCGCGAGCCCGGAGGCGACCTGGTAGCCGCTCTCGTCCTCACCGGCGGTCGCCGGTCCGACCCCGGCCACGACACGGGCCGCGTGGAAGAACGCCTCGGCGGGCGGATGGTCGTGCGCGACCATCCAGGACCAGTCGCCCGCGAGGACGGCGAGGATGCCGCAGAGCCCGATGAGCAGCAGCCGGGCGCCCGCGTCGTACGGCCGGAGCTGACCGGCGAGCCGTCCGGTCCGGTGGCCGGGTCCGCGCCGGTGGGGCAGCCACTCCTCCAGGCAGGGCACGCCGTCGCGGGCGCGTACGGCCCGCAGCCGTTCGCCGGAGCGCTCCAGGGCGAGGGTGGCCGGGTCGACGCAGGGTCCGGCGAGCGCGGGGGCGGCGAGGTCGGCGGGGGAGGTCACGTCGCACTGGGGCAGCAGGCGCTCGAGTTCGTCGGAGACGGTGCGGTCGAAGACGGTGGCGACGATGGGGACCTTCGGCACCAGGTGGGCGACGGCGAGCGCGTAGCGCAGGGCCGCCACGTCGTCGTGCAGCAGGATCGCGACGCCCTCGGCGCCCTCGGCCAGCGCGGCCCGCAGGTCCCGGTCGCCGGGCTTGGTCAGGTGGATGACCGTGCGGCCGCGTTCCTGGAGGGTCGCGCAGACGCGGCGGCCGAGGTTGGTGTTGCCGATCACGACGAACGGCAGGGGAGGCAGGCGGGGAGAGGTCACGGGGCCGGGGGTGTCCCTTCACTCGCGGGGCGCGCTCGCCGGGGGCCGCGGGCGGCGCCGCCGTACGAATGCGGTACCGGAACCCTACGAGGTCGGGCCCGTCCGGTCACCCGGAAGGACGCGGGCGTCCCCCGGTGACGTGGGCGGGCGGCGGGTCGCGGGAGCCCTCGCGGGCGGAATGTGTCGTGGCGTCCGGTTCGCCCCCGGGCGCTCTATCGTCATCTGCGCGCGGGCCGTCCCGTGCGTCGTCGCCGCCCCGACCTTGGAGTTGTATGGCCTCCGGGAAGCCTCCGCGCCCCTCCGTCCACCGGCTCCACGCGACCCAGCTGCTGCGCAGGGGCAAGCTGTGGATCGTCCCGGCCGTGCTGACCGGGCTGGTGGCACTGCTCCTCTCCCTCCTTTATATGGGCGGCATCCTCACCCCCACCGGGAGCCTGCACCGGCTGCCCGTGGCGGTGATCGACGAGGACACCGGCAAGCCGCTGCCGGGGCAGCGGACCAACCTCGGCGCGCAGGCGAGCCGGTCCGTGCTCTCCTCGACGCAGGGCGGCCAGGTGCGCTGGCTCGAGCTGACCCGGGCGCAGGCGCAGGAGCGGCTGGACACCGGGCGGATCTACGGCGCGCTGGTGATCCCCGCCGACTTCACGGACACGGTGGGAGCGCTGCCCACCTCCCGCGCGGCGAAGCGGCCGACGCTGACCGTGCTGACCAACCCCGGCGTGGGCAGCCTGGCCTCCTCGCTGGCGAGCCAGATCACCCAGCGGGCGGCCCACCAGATCTCGCTGTCGGTCGGCAAGCAGCTCGCCGCCTCCCCGGCGGTACGGGGCGAGAGCGCGGCCACGCGGGTGCTGATCGCCGATCCGGTGGAGGTCCGTACGGCGGTCGGCCATCCCATCGGGGCGCACAGCGGGCTCGGTCTGAGCGCCTTCTACTACGCGCTGCTGCTGGTGCTGGCCGGGTTCATCGGCGGCAACATCATCCACAACACGGTCGACAGCGCGCTGGGCTACGCGGACAGCGAGATCGGCCCCTGGCACTCGCGCAAGGCGACGGTCCCGATCAGCCGGACGCAGATGCTGGTGCTGAAGATGGTGATGACGGCGGGTCTTTCCCTGATCACCACGTCGCTGATCATGCTGGCGACGGTCGGCGCGCTGGGCATGGACGCCCCGCACCCCGGTCTGCTGTGGGTCTTCTCCTACTGCGCGACGCTCACCGTCGGCCTCGGTGTGCAGGCCATCAACGCGGCGTTCGGCACCCTCGGGCAGCTCGTCTCGATGTTCGTCTTCATCGCCTTCGCCCTGCCCTCCTCCGGCGCCACGGTACCCCTGGAGGCGGTCCCCGGCTTCTACCGCTTCCTCGGCGCCTTCGAACCGATGCGCCAGCTCGCCTCCGGCGTCCGCGCCATCCTCTACTTCGACGCCCGCGCCGACGCCGGTCTCGACCGCGGCTGGCAGATGATCGCCATCGGCTTCGCCGTGGCCCTCGCCTTCGGCTTCACCGCCACCCGCTACTACGACCGCCGCGGCCTGTCCCGCATGGTGCCACGCCCGGCGTGACAGAGCCGATCCCGGCGAGCGAAAACTGGACGCGCGACGCGAGGTGGCCGGTGAAGAAGCGGGCCCGGGAGATGGGGGACCGCTCCCGGGGCCCGCTCATGCGCACCGCAGGTGACGGGCCGAGCGGGGCCCGCGCGGGACTCGTCGGCGGGCCCGGCTCCGCCGTCCCGGCCAAAGGCCCCACCGAGGCCGATCGCGTCCGGCGGGCCCGTGCGCCGACGCGGACGGAAACACCGGTCCCGACCGAGGCGGGACACGGTCGCGCTGACCGGCGCGAGCCGGGGGTCGGGCCGGGGCTCCCGGACCGACCCCGGTCAGGCCGCCGACGAGGCGCGCCCGCGTCGACCGCTTCGCGGCCCCTCGCACCACTGGAGGCAGCGGGCCGTGCCGCACTCGCCCTGGACGGGACACCGCCGGGCCGGAACGAGCGAACCAGGACCAGGTCCGGCGGGCCGCTCGACCGGGACGAGGCAGGCCCAAGTCACCTACAGCAGGCCCGAGTTGACCTCGCTCCCCCGCTGGAGGCGACGGACAAGCCCGACCATCCCCACCCGTCAAGCCGCCGGAGGCGCAGGCGTGCGTGGTGGGGTCGGGTCCAGATACACCCGCTTCACCGCCGGGATCAGCGTGCGCAGGCGCGTCTCCGCCTCCTCGCAGGCCCATTCGATCTGGCTGGAGGTGGAGACGTCGCGGAAGTCGATCTTGGCGGCGATGAGGATCTCGCCGGGGCCCTGCACCAGGGTCGTCAGCTCCAGGACCTCCTGGACGGCGTCGACGGAGAGCAGTTCGCGGCGTACCGCGTCCCGCATCGGTTTGGGCAGGGCGCGGCCGACGAGGAGTTCGGTGTTGGCGCGGCCGAGGACCCAGGCCACGATGATCAGCAGCACACCGATGAGGATCGAGGCGATGCCGTCCCACACGCCGGAGCCGGTGAGCTGGCCGCCGAGCAGGCCGAGCGCGGCGAGGACGAGGCCGATGAGCGCGGCGGAGTCCTCCATGACGACCGCCTTCACGGCCGTGTCGGGGGTGTGCTGGAGGTAGCGCAGGATGGGCACGCGGAAGTGCTCGGCGCGGCCGGTGGCCTGCCGCAGACCGGTGCGCAGGGACAGCCCCTCCAGGACGAAGGCGACCGCGAGCACGATGTACGAGATCAGCGGGTTGCCCGGCTTCTCGCCGTGGGTGAGGGCGTGGATGCCGTCGTAGAGGGCGAAGACGCCACCGCCGACGAAGGTGGCGACGGAGGCGAGCAGCGCCCAGATGTACCGCTCGGGACCGTAGCCGAGGGGATGGTCCTCGTCGGCCGGTTTCCGGCTGCGCTTGAGGGCGACGAACAGCAGCCCCTCGGTGACGGTGTCGGCGGCCGAGTGCCCGGCCTCGGCCAGCATCGCGCTGGAGCCGCTGAGGACACCGGCGACGGCCTTGGCGAGCGCGACGCCGAGGTTGGCGGCGGCGGCCACCAGCACCGTGAAGGTCGATCCGCCCGCGCCCGGACCCGCCGCCGAGCCCACCCGGGCGTCCAGATAGGGGCCCTTGCGGGCGTTCGTCCCGGGTTCCTGCTCGGGTTCACCCTGTTCGCTCATAGCCGGACAGTAATCCCCTTCGGTGCGGGAAGTCCCGGCGTGGCACGCACGCGCGGGTGCGGCCCGTACGGGACGGTCCGGGCCGGTGCTCGCCGCCCAGTCTCGGCGGCCGTCGGCACCCCGGCCAGCGCTGCCGTCCGTCCGGGCGAAAGGCGTACCCGCCCAGGTCCGCGCCCGTTTCCCCGGCGGCCCGGCGCGGAAGACCTTGCCCGCACCGCCACCCGGCCCTCGCCCGGGACACGACTGCCGGGACATGCCCAGGACACGCCCAGGACAAGGGGACGCGCAGATGCAGGGGTTCTCCCGCGAACCGGGGACGCACGGGCCGGTCACCGAGGTGCCGCCCGAGGGGATGCGGAAGATCTACCGGTGGGCGGCGATGATCGCCGTCGGCGGTTTCCTCTTCGGCTACGACACCGGGGTCGTCTCCGGCGCGCTGCTGTTCATCACCGACGACTTCCGCCTCTCCCCCACCGAACAGGGCACGATCGTCAGCGTCCTGCTGATCGGCGCGATGGTGGGCGCGCTGTGCGCGGGCCGCCTCGCCGACGCGCTCGGGCGGCGCAGGGCGGTCGCCCTGGAGGGCGCGGTCTTCCTGGTGGGTACGGCGATCGCGGCGACGGCGCCCGCCTACTGGACGCTGCTGATCGGCCGGGTCGTGCTCGGTCTGGCGGTGGGCGCGGCCTCGGCGACCGTCCCGGTGTACCTCTCGGAGATCTCCCCCACCCGCGTCCGGGGCCGGGTGCTCAGCGCCAACCAGCTCATGATCACGACCGGCATCCTGGTGTCGTACCTGGTGGACCTGGCGTTCGCGTCCAGTCGCGACTGGCGGCTGATGTTCGCGCTGGGCGCGGTCCCGGCGACCGTGCTGACCCTGTGCTGTCTGCTGGTGGTGCCGGAGTCGCTGCCGTGGCTGGTGCGCCGGGGCCGCTGGCGGCAGGCGCGCGAGGTGCTGGGCCGGGTGCTGCCGCCGGAGGAGGCGTCGCGGGTGGTGGCCCGGCTGCGCAACGAGGTGCCGGGGCCGCGCCGCAAGCCGGGCGAGGAGCCGGAGCGCCCGGTGGGCTGGCGCACCCTGCTCACTCCGGGGGTGCGCCCCGCGCTGGTCGTGGGCCTGGCGATGGCCGTGATCCAGCAGTTCGGCGGCATCAACACGATCATCTACTACGCCCCGACGATCATCGAGAAGACCGGTCTGAGCGCCTCGAACTCGATCTTCTACTCGGTGTTCATCGGCGTGATCAACCTGGTGATGACGATCCTGGCCACCAAGCTGATCGACCGCACGGGCCGCCGCACCCTGCTGCTCGTCTCGCTCGCCGGGATGGCGCTCCTGGTCGCGCTGCTGGGCCTCAGCTTCATCGCGGGCTGGAACTCCGAGCTGTCCCTGGTGTGCATGATCCTGTACATCGCCGCGTACGCGGGCGGCCTGGGGCCGATCTTCTGGGTGCTGGTCGGCGAGGTGTTCCCGCCCCGGGTGCGCGCGCTGGGCTCCAGCACGGCGACGACGGCCAACTGGATCTCCAACTTCGTCGTCAGCCAGGCGTTCCTGCCCGTGGCCGCCGCCATCGGTCAGGGTCAGACCTTCCTGGTCTTCGCGGTGATCTGCTTCCTGGGCCTGCTGTTCGTGGCCCGCTTCGTCCCGGAGACCAAGGACCGCACGTACGAGGAGGTCGACGCCGCTCTCCAGGCCCGCTTCAGCCACCCGGGCGGTGGCCACGGCGAGGCGAGGGAACCGGCGCGGCGGAGGTGAGGGAGAGCGCGGGGACGCGGGAGCGGCCGGGGCGGAGAACGCGGCCGGGCCCGGGTGCCGTCCCCCGAAGGAGTGGCACCCGGGCCCGTTCGTCCCGGCCGGTGTCAGCTCTGGGGACGCTTGCCGTGGTTCGCCGCGTTGCCGCGGCGGGCCTTCTTCTTACGGCGGCGCTTCGAGGACATGGGATACCTCCTGCGGCTCTCGACGGCTCGGTCCGCCGCACGGCGGACTCGCCACCGCGCGACGCGTCCGGACACCGTACATGCCGTCCCCGTGCCAGGCCACCGCTCACCGGCCGAGTCGCGTACGAGGTCGGAGGCGCGGACGATTGCGGGGAAGGATCGCGTCCACGGTGAGGAGCGGGAGCCCATGCCCGGTTCGTGGGAAGCCGATGCTCTGGTGATCTTCGGGGTGACCGGGGACCTCGCGCAGAAGATGACGTTCCCCGCGCTGTACCGCCTGGAGCGGCGCGGGCTGCTCGACTGCCCGGTGATCGGCATGGCGGGCCGGGAGCTGACGGACGAGCAGCTGGTGGAGCGGGCCCGCGAGGCGGTGGAGGCGGCCGAACCGTCCGTCAACGAGGCCGTCTTCGACCGGCTGGCGAGCCGGCTCAGCTACCTTCACGGCGATCTCCAGGGCCCCGAGCCCTACCGCCGTCTCGCCGACCGGCTCGGCAGCCGCAGGCGCCCGCTGTTCTATCTGGAGACGCCGCCCTCGCTGTTCACGCCGATCGTGGACCAGCTGGCCGCCGCACGGCTGCTCGGTCAGGCGCGGGTGGCGCTGGAGAAGCCCTTCGGGCACGGTCTCGCCTCGGCCCGGGCGCTGAACCGGCAGCTCACCCAGGTCCTCGACGAGGGGCAGATCCTGCGCGTGGACCACTTCCTGGGCAAGGAACCCGTCATCGAGCTGGAGTATCTGCGGTTCGCGAACTCGGCGCTGGCCGAGGTGTGGCACCGCGACAGCGTGGCGGCCGTGCAGATCACCCTGGCCGAGGAGTTCGGGGTGGAGCAGCGTGGCCGCTTCTACGACGACGTGGGCGCGGTGCGGGACGTGGTGCAGAACCATCTGCTGCTCGTCCTGGCGCTGGTGGGGATGGACCCGCCGGTCGGCTCCAGCGCGGCCGACCTGTGGGCCAAGCGGGTCGAGGTGCTGCGCGCGATGCCGGCGGCCGACGCCCACGACTGCGTGCTCGGCCAGTACACCGGCTACCAGGAGATCTCCGGGGTGGCGCCGGGGTCGACGACCGAGACGTACGCCGCGCTCCGGCTCGGCATCGACAACTGGCGCTGGGCGGGGGTGCCGGTCCTCATCCGGGCGGGCAAGCGGCTGCCGGTCAGGGTGACCGAGGTGCGGCTGATCCTGCGCGAGCCGCCCACGCTGAACTTCCTGCCCGATCCGTGCCGGGTCGCCGGGAACCAGATCGTGCTGCGCATCGACCCCGAGGCCGGGATGCGGCTGCAGCTGTCCGCGCTGGACGAGAACTCCGCGTGGCGCATGGTCCCGCTGGACAACATCTTCGCCCGCGAACTGGGCGCGCCCCTCGCGCCGTACGAGCGGCTGCTGTACGCCGCGCTGACCGGCGACGACCGCTACTTCGCGCCGCAGGACGTGGTGGAGCAGTGCTGGCGCATCGTGCAGCCGCTGCTCACCTACCCCCCGCCGGTGCATCCCTACCCGCCCGGCTCGTGGGGCCCGCCGCAGGCCGACGCGCTGGTGGCGGGCGGGGTGCCCTGGCAGCGGCCGTGGGTGCCGGACCACCCGGCGGGCCCGGCGGACCCGGCGGACCGGTGAGGCCCGCCGACTGGCAGGCGACTTGACGGCCCACCTAAGGTTTCTCCTGTCCAGCCAGTAGGCCAGTACCACCTCAGGAGCAGGGATGACCGGTGACCCCGAGCCCATCAGCGCCGACGCACGTCACGCGCTCGAACAGGAGCTGGCCGACCTGCGCGAGGAGCGCGCGCTGGTGGCCTCGACGCTGAAGGACCCCGAGGAGGTGGGCGACCGCGCCGACCAGGCCGACGAGTTGCAGCGCGCCGACCAGTTGCGCCGCCTCGACGGCCGCATCGAGGACGTGACCGTACGGCTGAAGCAGTCGGAGCTGGCCGGTCCGCCGCCCGAGGGCGTGGTGGGCGTCGGGACGACCGTGACCATCCGGTTCTCGGACGACACGACGCAGACGCTGCACATCGGCGAGATCGCCGACTCGCGCGACGAGAGCCTGGTGACGTCCGACAGCCCGCTGGGCCAGGCGCTGCTCGGTCACCGCGCGGGCGACACCGTGTCGTACGACGCGCCGGACGGCAAGGCGACGGCGGTCGTGGTCTCACTCGGCACGCCGGGCGAGCAGGGCTGACGGCCCTCGGGGCGGGCCCCGCCCACTGTCACACGCTTCACGTAGACTCTCCCTGAATGCCCGAATCTCTCGGGGAGAGCCGGGAAGTGATGCCTTGGCAGGCCACGCGTACGACGGGTGGGGCCGCCCCGGTCCGGGCGAGGCGGTGTCCTCCCTCGCCCGTCTCTACCGCGCGCTGCACGCCCGTCCGGAACCCGCCTTCGAGGAGCACCGCACCGCCGCCGAGATCGCGGAGCGCTGCTCCCGGCTGGGGTACGCGGTCACCGACGGCGTCGGCCGCACCGGAGTCGTCGCGACGCTCGCCAATGGGCCTGGGCCCACGGTCCTGCTGACGGCGGGTCTGGACGCGCCGCAGATCACCGAACTCACCGGCCTGCCCTGGTCCTCGGTCCACGACGGCGTGATGCACGCGCACGGCCACGACATGCACATGGTGTGTCTGCTGGGCGCCATGCGCGCCCTCACCGCGGGACGGGCCCGCTGGCGCGGCCGACTGCTCTGTCTGTTCCAGCCCGCGACGGAGACCGGCCGGGGTGCCCAGGCGCTGCTCGGCGACGGGCTCTACGAACGCTTCGGACGGCCCGCCGCCGCCCTCGGCCAGCGGCTGTCCGCGCTGCCGCCGGGCACGCTCGGCTGCCGTCCCGGCCAGCGTTTCGCGGCCTCGGACATCCTCAGCGCGACCGTCTACGGAACCGGCCCCGATTCCACGCCCACCGCGCTCGCCACCGCCATCGCGCGGCGCCTGCGCGGCATTCCCGACGGAATTCCGGACCCGGAAATCGCCCAGGTCGGCGCGGGCGTTTTCGCGATACTTCCCGAATCCCTGTACACCGGGGCCGACCGGGATTCCGGAGCGCGCGGCCGGGCGCACATCCTGATAAACGCGCGCACATTCCAGGAGAGCGTCCGCACCCGGGTATTGAGCGCGATCGTACGGGCCATTCATCTGGAGGCGCTTTCCGCCGGGACGGACCGGGCCCCGGAGATCCGGCAGGTCCGTTCCCTGCCGGGAATGGGGAACGATCCCCTCGTGACCGCGCGGACGCTCAGGGCGTTCGCCGCGCGCGGCATGGACGTGGTGCGGCCAGAGCGGTGCGCGGAGAACATCGCCATGGGCCAGGTGCTGGCCGCCACCGACACCCCTGCCTGTTTCTGGCTGCTGGGCGGCGGGCTCGTCATGCCGGACGCGTCGCCGGACGGCGCCGGGGCACCGGCCCTGTTCTGTGCGCCCGCCCTGATCGAGCCGACGATCACCACCGGGGTCCGCGCGCTCACGGCCGCCGCGACGAGGTGTCTCGGGGCGGCGGCCTGAGAGCCGGAGAAAGGGTGCGGCTCAGTCGTCGTAGTCGGACGGCGGGAAGGGGTCGCGTTCCTTGCGGGTCACGTCGCCGGTCTCGATCTCGCCCCGGTCCACCTGGCGGTCGATCTCGGTGCGCTCCTGCTCGTAGACGCGCTCGGGGCTCTCCGGCTCGCGGACGGGCAGGCCCACGTCGCGCTCGTCCTCGCGGGTGCGCTCCTCGAGGCGCTCCTCGTCGGGACGGCGGGGCATCCCGCGCCCGTGGTCGCGGTCGGGGTTGCCCTCGACTTCCTTGTTCGTCTTGTGGTGGTGCGCCATCGGTGCTCCCTCGATGAGAGCCCGGGCGCCGGTCACGCCCGGGCAGCGCCTGCCGGGCCCGCCGCGCGAGGGGCGGGCCCGGGGCGGTCAGTCCTTCTTCGACTCCTCGTGCTCGGTGTCCTTGTGGTCCTTCTTGCGCCCGCCGGAAGCGGTCTTCTTGGCGGCCGGTTCGGCGTCCTTCTTCGCCTTGCCGCCCTTCGCCTCCGTCTTCTTCCCGGTGTGCTTGCCCTTGTCGTCCTTGTCGCCCTCGTGCTCGGCGCCTTCCTTGCGCACCGAGAAGTGGATCGAGTCGTCCCGGACGTCGGCGACGATCGTGTCGCCCGGCTCCGCCTCACCGCTGAGCAGCAGCTCGGCGATGCGGTTGTCCAGCTCCGACTGGATCGTGCGGCGCAGCGGCCGGGCGCCGAACTCCGGCTGGTGGCCGTGGGCGATCAGCAGCTTCTTGGCGGCCTCGGTGACCTCCAGGTGCAGGCCCTGCGCCTCCACCCGGCGGCGGGTCTGCGCCAGCAGGTGGTCGACGATCTGCGAGAGGTCCGTCTCGGAGAGGCTGTGGAAGATGATGATGTCGTCGATCCGGTTCAGGAACTCCGGCAGGAACCGGCCGCGTAGCTCCTCCAGCAGGTCGTCCTTGATCTCGGACACGTCGCCCTGGTGCGCCAGGATCAGATGGGCGCCGATGTTCGACGTCATGATGATGACCGTGTGCCGGAAGTCCACGGTGCGGCCCTGGCCGTCGGTCAGGCGGCCGTCGTCCAGGATCTGCAGCAGGGTGCTGAAGACATCCGGGTGGGCCTTCTCGATCTCGTCGAAGAGCACCACGCTGTACGGCTGGCGGCGGACCTTCTCGGTGAGCTGTCCGGCCTCCTCGTAGCCGACGTAGCCGGGAGGCGCGCCGACCAGGCGGGCGACGGTGTGCTTCTCCTGGAACTCGCTCATGTCGAAGCGGATCATGCGGTCCTCGTCGCCGAACAGCAGCTCGGCGAGGGCCTTGGCCAGCTCGGTCTTGCCGACACCGGTGGGGCCGAGGAAGAGGAACGAGCCGACCGGGCGGTTGGGGTCGCCCATGCCCGCGCGGTTGCGGCGCACCGCCTGGGAGACGGCGGTGACGGCCTCGTCCTGGCCGACGATCCGCGCGTGCATCTCCTCCTCCAGCTTGAGCAGCCGCTCCTTCTCGCTGGCGGTGAGCTGGGAGACGGGGATGCCGGTGCGGCGGGAGACGATGTCCGCGATGTCGTTCGGGGTGACGGTGACGACGCCCTCGCGGCGCTCCTCGATCCCGGCGAGTTCGGCCTCGACCTCGGCGATCTTGCCCTTGAGGTCGTTGGCCTTCTCGTAGTTCTGGCCCGAGACGGCCTCGTCCAGCTCGCGCTGGAGCTTGGCGATCTTGTCCTCGCGGCGGACGACCTCGGTGGAGCGGGCCGCGCTGCGCAGCCGGACCCGCGCACCGGCCTGGTCCATCAGGTCGATGGCCTTGTCGGGCAGGAAGCGGTCGGTGATGTACCGGTCGGACAGCCCGGCGCAGGCCTCCAGCGCGGAGTTCTCGAAGCGGACCTGGTGGTGGGCCTCGTAGGCGTCGCGCAGCCCTTCGAGGATCAGCACCGTCTCGGCGACGCTCGGCTCGGGCACCATGACCGGCTGGAAGCGGCGCTCCAGGGCGGCGTCCTTCTCGACGTACCTGCGGTACTCGTCGATGGTGGTCGCGCCCACCACGTGCAGCTCGCCGCGTGCGAGGGCGGGCTTGAGGATGTTGCCCGCGTCCATCGAGCCCTCGCCGGTGGCGCCCGCGCCGACGACGGTGTGCAGTTCGTCGATGAAGAGGATGATCTCGCCCTCGGACGCCTGGACGTCCTCGATGACCTTCTTCAGGCGCTCCTCGAACTGGCCCCGGTACTGCGCACCGGCCACCAGGCCCGACATGTCGAGGGCGACGACCCGCTTGTCCTTCAGCGTCTCGGGGACGTCCCCGATGACGATGCGCTGGGCAAGACCCTCCACGATGGCGGTCTTGCCGACACCGGGCTCGCCGATGAGGACCGGGTTGTTCTTGGAGCGGCGGGAAAGGATCTCGACCGTCTGCTCGATCTCGTCGGCGCGTCCGACCACCGGGTCGAGCTTGCCCTGCCTGGCCTCCTCGGTGAGGTCGCGGCCGAACTCGTCCAGCGTGCTGGTGGGTCCGCCGCCGGAGCGGCCCTGGTCCTGGCGCGCGGCCTGCTCGGTGCGGGACGCCAGCTTCCGGCCGTCGACGCCCTCGGCGGACAGCAGGCGCCCGGCGCCGGAGTCGGCGTCGTCCAGGAGGGCGGCGAGGATGTGCTCGGGGCCGATGTAGGAGACACCGGCCGCCTGGGACTGGGCGAAGGCGTCGGCGAGGGTGCGCTTGGCGGCGGGGGTCAGGCCCGGTTCGGCGGAGGGTGTGCCGGACTCGCTCGGCAGCACCTCGGCGATCGTCTGCGCGAGCTTGTCGGGGTTGACCCCGGCCTGGGCGAGCAGCCTGCGTGAGGGCTCCACCTTGGTGGCCGCCCAGAGCAGGTGCTGGGTGTCGAGGTCGGAGGTGCCGTCGTCCTCCGCGCGCTGCGCCGCCAGGTTGAGCAGTTCCTGCGAGGACTCGGTCAGGAGCCGGCCGATGGGCACGCGCTGGACTGCTGGAGGCGAGGACGCCGGCGACATGCCGAAGAACCGATTCAGCAGATCGCTGAATGGGTCGGACGAACCGAACGGTGAGCCGAACGACATCGACATGGCAGCTCCAGGTGCGCGACGGATCAGGTCTTCACTGAACCGCGATGTCCAGTGCGCCGCAACCGGAGCGGGGCGTGCTCCCGCAAGGGCTCCGAGGGGTTTTCCACACCGCTTGTCCCGACCTCTTCGCGGGGTTCCCGGAATGTTTTCTCCTCTCTTATGGACACGCCGTGCCGGGTGCTTGTGCGCGTGCGGTACGACGCGCTGAGAAACGGCAATTGTGCCTAGACTCGAAAACCGCAACGGCCGAGGACAGGAATCGGAGACAGGGCATGGACGAACGAGCGGACGTCGCCAAGACCGCGAGGTCGGCCTGGTGGGCCGGTCACGATCCCGTGGTGGAACTCCAGCAGCTGTGGGGCGAGGTCAGCCGCCTGGTGGAGCAGTCCGCGCAGCCGGAGAGCCCGGCACGGCACTGGATGCCACTGGTCGAGGAGGAGGACGCGGGCGACGCCTATCTGGTGCGCGCCGAACTCCCCGGCATCCCGCGCGAACAGGTCAGCGTCGAGGTGGACGGCCGCGAGCTGCACATCCACGGCGTGCTCGACGACACGGAGGGCACCAACGCGCTGCGCCGCAGGGCGGGCAGCTTCTCCTACGGCGTGCGCGTGCCCGGCGACGTGAACGTGGAGGGCGTACAGGCCGACCTCTCCGACGGCGTGCTGACGGTGCTGCTGCCCAAGACGGGTGCGAAGACCCGGCGGAACATCGAGATCGGCGGCTGACGGGCACGGTAGCTGACGGACACCACGGCTGGCGGCCACCGCGGCTGAAGGCCGCAGCACGGGCACGACACGGCGCGGCCGGTCCCGCCGTGGGGACCGGCCGCGCGCGCCTCGGGTCTACTGGGCCGAACCGGCCGGGACCACCCGCACGTTGACGTTCTTCATCAGCGGCTGGTCGCTCTGTGTGCTGTAGTCGCCGATGGCGCACAGCACGTTCATCTCCGGCATGTACCCGGCCGCGCACCCCTGCGGGATGTCGTACGGCACCGCCTTGTACCGGTACACGCTGCGGGTGCTGCCGTCCTTGGCGACGCTGGTGATGTCGACCTCGTCGAAGAGCTTGAGGCCGCGCTCGCTCATGTCGTCCTCGTTCATGAAGATGAGCGTGCGCAGGTTCTTGATGCCCCGGTAGCGGTCGTCGTCCGAGTAGATCGTGGTGTTCCACTGGTCGTGGGAGCGCATCGTGCCCAGCTTGAGCATCCCGGGCTTGGGCAGCACGTCGGGCAGCTCGGCCGCCGAGAACTCCGCGCGCTCGGAGGGGGTGCGGAAGACCAGCTCGCGGGCGGGCTGCTTGATGCGGAAGCCGAGCGGGAGGCGGACGCGGCGGTTGAAGTCCTCGAAGCCCTCCAGCGCCTTCGCCATGGTGTCGCGGATGCGGTCGTAGTCCTCGATGTACGACTCCCAGGGGGTGGCGCTGTCGGGGAGCGCGGCCCGGGCCATCCCGGCGATGATCGCGGGCTCGGAGAGCAGGTGCTCGGAGGCGGGGCGCTTCATGCCGCGCGAGAGGTGGACCATGCTCATCGCGTCCTCGACCGAGGTCGACTGCTCGCCGGCCGCCTGGCTGTCCTTCTCGGTGCGCCCGAGGCAGGGCAGGATGAGCGCCTGCTTGCCGTGGACCAGGTGGCTGCGGTTGAGCTTGGTGCTGACCTGGACGGTCAGCTCGCAGGTGCGCAGCGCGTCGAAGGTGTAGGCGCTGTCGGGCGCGGCGAGGGCGAAGTTGCCGCCCATGCCGACGAAGACCTTCACGTCGCCGGTGTGCATCGCCTCGATGGTGCCGACGGTGTCCAGGCCGTGCTCGCGGGGCGGGTCGATCCCGCAGGCGGTGGCGAGGCGGTCCAGGAAGTCCTTGGAGGGCCGGTGGTCGATGCCGCAGGTGCGGTTGCCCTGGACGTTGCTGTGGCCGCGCACCGGCGAGGGGCCCGCGCCCTCGCGGCCGAGGTTGCCGCGCAGCAGCAGGACGTTGACGATCTCGCGGACGGTGTCCACGCCGTGCTCGTGCTGGGTGACGCCGAGGCACCAGCTGAAGATGGAGCGGTCGGCGTCGCAGTAGACGCGCGCGGCCTGCTCGACCTGGGCCTGGGTGAGACCGCTCTGCTCCTCGATCTCCTTCCAGGTGGTGGCCTCCACGAGCGCCCGGTACGCCTCGAAGCCCACGGTGTGCCGCTCGATGAACTCGCGGTCCAGCGCCTTGGGATCGGTCTCCGACTCGGCGAGGATCGCCTTGGCCATGCCGCGCAGCAGCGCCATGTCGCCGCCGATGCGCGGCTGGAGGTTGAGCGTGCTGGTGGGGGTGGACTTGAACAGCGCCATGTCCACGAAGTCGTGCGGGATGATCGTGCGCCGGGCGGCGGCCTCGACGAGCGGGTTGATGTGCACGACCTGCGCGCCGCGTTTGTACGCCTCGGCCAGCGAGGTGAGCATCCGGGGCGCGTTGGAGGCCGCGTTGACGCCGAGGATGAACAGGGCGTCGGTGACCTCCCAGTCCTTGAGGTCGGCGGTGCCCTTGCCGGTGCCGAGGGCGGCCTGCAGGGCGCGGCCACTGGCCTCGTGGCACATGTTGGAGCAGTCGGGCAGGTTGTTGGTGCCCAGCTCACGGGCCATCAGCTGGTAGAGGAAGGTGGCTTCGTTGCCGAGCCGTCCGGAGGTGTAGTACGCGGCCTGGTTCGGGTTGTCGAGGCCGCGCAGGGTGCGGCCGACGAGGTCGAATGCTTCCTGCCAGGAGACGGGGACGTAGGTGTCGGTGTCCGCGTCGTAGCGCATCGGGTGCGTCAGGCGGCCCTGGTCCTCCAGGGCGGCGTCGCTCCATGTGGCCAGCTCGGAGACGGTGTGCGCGGCGAAGAAGCCGGGGTCCACCCGCTTGCGGGTCATCTCCCAGGTGACGTGCTTGATGCCGTTCTCGCAGATGTCGAGCTTGAGGCCCTTGAGGTCGTCCGGCCAGGCGCAGCCGGGGCAGTCGAAGCCCTTGTCCTCGTGGTTCATCTTGCGTATGGCCCGGGGGCCGTCGACGAACTCGCCCTCGCGTATCACGAAGCGCGACACGCTCTTCGCGGCACCCCAGCCTGCCGCCGGGTGGTGGTAGGGGTGGAACTCCGGAGAGCGCGTCTCTTCGTCGCTTGCGGTCCGTCCCGACGTGTCTTGGGTCATGGCAACTCCCTGTGCTCCGGGTCAACTCGCAGCGCGTGCGGGGCGCGAGTGTGCCCAGCCTAGGTCACGGTTTCGCGGGGGAACCCGGATCGCCGGACCCCGCAAGGGAGATGGGACAGCGCTGGCGGGAAAGCCTTGGCAAAGAAGGGCTGTTGGGATCGTCAGGCGCGGGCCGGGCGCACACCGCCGCTCCGACTCGGCGGTGCGCGGGGCCCCTTGGGTTACGGCGCGGAGGTGTGCGCGCCGTCCTTCGGCTTGGGCGCGGGCGGCGGGTCCGCGAGGAAGTCCGCCGTGGGCACGTGGAAGAGGGTGCCGGTGACGGCCGTCGAGTAGTTCAGGATCCGGTCGTGCAGGCCCGGTTCGCGGCCCAGGAACATGTTCCGCAGCATCCGCTCGGTGACCTCGGGGGTGCGGGCGTACCCGATGAAGTACGTGCCGTACTCGCGGTCGCCGATGTGTCCGAACGGCATGTTCTCGCGCACGATCTTCAGTTCGCGGCCGTCCGGTCCGGTGATGGTGTTCACCACGACGTGCGAGTCGGGTGCCTTCACGTCGTCAGGGAACTCGATGTTCTCCAGCTTGGAGCGGCCGATGGTCGCCTCCTGCTGCTCCAGCGAGGTGCCCTGCCAGGCGTCCATGTCGTGCAGGTACTTCTGCACGATGACATAGCTGCCGCCGGTGAACTCCGGGTCCTCGTCGCCGATGTGGACCGATTCGGCGGCGAGCTGCCCCTCCGGGTTGGCGCTGCCGTCGACGAAGCCGAGGAGGTCGCGGTCGTCGAAGAACTTGAAGCCGTGCACCTCGTCCACGATCGTGGCCGCGCCCTTGAGGCGTTCCCCGAACTGCCGGGCCAGCTCGAACACCACGTCCATGCGGCGTCCGCGCACATGGAAGAGCAGGTCGCCGGGGGTGGAGGGCGCGTGGTGGCGCTCCCCTTTCAGCTCGACGAACGGGTGCAGTGCGGCCGGGCGCGGCCCGCTGAACAAGCGGTCCCATACGTCCGAGCCGATGCCGACGACGCAGCTCAGCTCCGCGTCGGGCACGCGGTAGGCGGTGGAACGCCGTATGGAGGCCACGTCTCCGAGCAGTTCCCGGACCTGTTCCTCTCCGCCCGGGTCCACGGTGGCCACGAGAAACACGGCCGCCCTGGCCGGCGGGACGACTATCGGCTGCGTCTCGATCACGGAAAAACCTGCCTTCTCATCGCTTGTACGCAGCACGAACATAGACGCAGCCGGGTGGTTGGGGACACGTTCCGCCCGCAGCGGCCCCCGGTCAGGTGTCCGGGTGGGTGGGGCGGACGGGGCGCGCGGTGCGTCCGCGGCGCTCGCTCCGGAGCATCGAGTGGCTGAGGCGGCCCAGCAGGTCGTAGGCGCGTCGCTGGGCGGCGAGGACGGCGGCCGGGTCGACCCGGGTGGGCCGCAGTTCACCGCGTGCGGCCTCCTTCGCCTCGTACAGCTCGACCGAGGCGGCGGCCAGCTGGACCTGGGCGAAGCGGCGCTGGCCCGGGGTGCCGGACAGGGCACGCTGGGCGCGGTCGGCGGCGTACACGGAGGCGGCGAGCGCGTCGCGCAGGCGCTCGGCGGCGCGGCCGTGGACCAGGAGCAGGGCGCAGACCAGGCCGACGCTGATGCCGATGACGCTTCCGACGACCCGGTCGTGCAGCAGCCGCTCGGCGGAGACGGGCGAGAGCAGTTCGCTCAGCAGCAGCGCGAGCGGGGTCAGGAAGACGACGCCGAGGCCGTAGTTGCGGGCGACGACGTACTCCAGCAGGAACTCGAAGACGATGATCAGGCAGATGATGGCGAGCGAACTGGGGTGCATGACCAGGACGGCGCTGGTGATGAGCAGCCCGATCGCGGTGCCGAGGGTGCGCTGCACGGAGCGCTGGACGGTGCTCCAGACGTTGACCGAGTGCAGCACCGCGGCGGCGGAGATGGCGGCCCAGTAGCTGTGGCCGACGCCGAGGAACAGGGCGAGGCCGCCCGCCACGGCGGTGCCGACGGCGGTGCGGACGGCGGTCGGCAGCAGGGCGGCGGCCCGGCGGCGCCCGGGGCCGCCGCGTTTGGTCTCGACGCGGGTGCGCCGGTCGAGCGGTCGTGGCGCGTCCGTTCTCGGGGGGATGGGCGGCAGGGTGGCTGCCGCGCCCTCGGCAGGCGTGACGGCGTCGCCGCTGCGGGCGTGGGGCGAGCCGTCGAGCAGTTCCTCGGGCAGCGGCAGCAGGGTGTGCCAGCGGCGGTCGGCCAGGACGCGGGCCTGTTCGCGCAGCTGGCGGGCGACCTCGGCGTCCTCGGTGGAGTGCCGGGTGTCGTCGGTCAGCAGCGACCAGACGAAGTCGGCCGAGTACACGGGCCTGGCGGACTGGTCGGGCTCGCCGCCGCCGGACTCGTTGAGCGCGTGGTAGGCGCGCAGGGCCGCCGCGACGGCCTGGTGGCGGGCCTTGGCGGTCTCGGCGGGGCCTGCGGCGTCCAGGGCGCGGGCGAAGGCGTTCAGCGCGTCGGCGAGGGCCAGGCGCTGCAGCCGCTGGGGCTGGAGCGAGTTCGGCAGGCAGACCAGCCAGGCGACGGCGGCGCCGAGCGCGGCCAGCGCGGTGTGCGGAAGGACGTCGGCGAGGGTGGGGGTGCCCTCGGCGGTGACCGCGAAGGAGAGCAGGATCAGGACGGCGCCGAGGCCGCGCAGCCCGGCGTAGTCGCAGCCGAACTTGGCGAGTCCGGCGACCGCCGCCATCCCGGCGACGGCGGCCACGCCCTGGAACCAGGGGCCCGAGGGTCCGGCCCAGACGGCGAGGAGGGAGCCGAGTCCGACGGCGACGGTCATGACGGCGCCGACCAGCGCGAGCATCCAGAGTCTGCGGCGGCGGCTCATCGGCAGGCTGCGCTCGAAGGTGATGGTGAACGCGCCGAGGGCCGGGAAGAAGGCGAGCTGCGGGTGGCCGAGGAGCACCAGCGGCAGGGTCGGCAGCGCCATGGTGAGCGCGGCCCGCAGTGCGAAAGGAAGCGCTCCGCTCACCTTGGCCATGGCGAACGAACCCCGTGGGGAGAGAACACGGGTCAGTCCGGCGAACAGGGAAGAGGAGTTACCGCGATTCTTTCGCATGTCTTAATAACTCTAGCAAATCGGCGATCCGTCAGATCGCGCTGGTCCGATACTGCCGCTGAATTTCCGGACGGGCGAGAAACGCGTTCCCGGTCCGGCGACGTGTGAATTCCCCTACATCTTGTACGGGCCGCCGGGCCGCCCGTCGGGCCTGGTCACGGGCGGCGGGACCGGCTCGGGAGCGGTCCGGACGGGTGCCCGGGGCGCGCGGCCCCGTGAGCGCCGATTGGCATTTCGCGGAGCATTCCGGTACACCCATTGCGTGCTGTTTCGCCAACTCGAGTACCTCGTGTCCCTCTCGCGGGAGCACCATTTCGCCCGTGCCGCCCAAGCCTGTTCCGTCTCCCAGCCCGCCCTCTCCGAGGCGATCCGCAAGCTGGAGGACGAACTTGACGTCCCGCTGGTCAGGCGCGGGCGCAAGTACGAGGGCCTGACGCCGGAGGGCGAGCGCATCGTCGTGTGGGCGCAGCGCATCCTCGCCGACCGCGACGCCCTGCGCGACGAGGTCGGTGCCCTGCGCAGCGGTCTGAGCGGCCGGATGCGGATCGGTTCGGTGCCGACCGCGTCCGCCGCGGTGTCGCTGCTGACGGGGCCTTTCTGCACCGCGCATCCCCTGGTGACCGTGGAAGTGATAGCGGATCTGCAGTCGGAGGACATTCTCCGCCAGCTCCAGCATTTCGAGATCGACGCCGGAATCACTTATCTTCCGGAAGAGCTTTCGAGCCATTTCCACGCCTTTCCGCTCTACGAGGAGCGTTATGTCCTGCTGCTCACGGCGGCCGACGGGCTTGCCCATCAGGCGACGGCGACGTGGGCCGAGGCGGCGCGGCTGCCGCTGTGCCTGCTGAACGAGTCGATGCAAGGCCGCCAGATCCTGGACGGCGTCTTCGCCAAGGCCGGTGCCACCCCCTCGCCGCGCATCGAGACCGACTCGGTGGCCGCGCTGTTCTCGCATGTGCGCACGGGCCGCTGGGCCAGCGTGGTGCCGCACGCCTGGCTCCATGTGTTCGGCGTGCCGCACGGGATGCGCGCGGTGCCGCTGGTGGAGCCGGACTGGACGGTGCCGGTCGGCCTGGTGACCACGGCGCAGACCCCGGGGTCGGTGATGGCGCGGGCCCTGACGGAGGTCGCCCGGAGCACCGACGTCGCCGCCGCCCTGGAGCGGCTGCCCGGCACCGCGGTCTGACGCGGCGGGTACGGCGCCTCTCGGGGCGCCGTACCGGGGCGCGGGGTCAGGCGACGGGCTGGGGCTCCAGGCGCTCGGCGCCGGTGTAGACGTTCATCGAGTCGCCGCGCAGGAAGCCGACCAGGGTCACACCGCTCTCGGCGGCGAGGTCCGCGGCGAGCGAGGACGGCGCGGAGACGGCGGCGAGCATCGGGATGCCGGCCATGACCGCCTTCTGCACCAGCTCGAACGAGGCCCGGCCGCTGACCATCAGCACACAGCCGCGCAGCGGGAGCATCCCGGAGCGCAGGGCGTGCCCGACGACCTTGTCGACGGCGTTGTGGCGGCCCACGTCCTCGCGCAGGCACAGCAGCTCGCCGTCGGAGGAGAAGAGCCCGGCCGCGTGCAGTCCGCCGGTGCTGTCGAACACCTTCTGTGCGGCGCGCAGCTTCTCGGGCAGGGGCGCCAGCGTCTCGGGGCTCATGCGCAGCTCGTCGTCGGCGACGGACCAGGCGGCGACGGTGCGTACGGCGTCCAGGCTGGCCTTGCCGCACAGTCCGCAGGAGGACGTGGTGTAGAAGTTCCGCTCCAGGGAGGCGTCGGGGGCCTCCACGCCGGGGCCGAGGACGACATCGACCACGTTGTAGGTGTTGCTGCCGTCGTCGGTGGCGCCCAGGCAGTAGCGGATGCCCGCGACGTCGGTCTCCTTGTGCGCGACACCCTCGCTGACCAGGAATCCGGCGGCGAGGTCGAAGTCGTCGCCGGGGGTGCGCATGGTCACGGTGAGCGGGCGTCCGCCGACCCGGATCTCCATCGGCTCCTCAGCGGCGAGGGTGTCCGGGCGGTGCGTGGACGCGCCGTCGCGGATGCGGAGCACTCGACGCCGCACGGTCACTCGTCCCATGGTCTTGTTCCTCTCCTAGGCCCGGCGGCGGGGGTCTCGCGCCGGTGAGCTGGTTCGCTGGGCGGCCGGGGCGGGCCGCCGGTGGGGAGGGACGCGCCGGGCGACGGGGTCCGTGCGTCCCCGGTGGTCAGGGGGCGGTTCCTGCGGTGACGGCAGACAGCGGGGCTCTGAGAAATCCACTGTAGGTGACACCGCGGTACGGGGAGACGGCCGACGGCACGAGCCGTGGCGCGACGGGTGGGTGGTCGGGGTGCGCGTGTGCCCCGCGTGGGGCGTGGGGCACGGCTCAGCGGGGCGGTCGAGGCCGGGGGCGTACGGGTCCGGCGGGGCGGCCTGCCGGGCGGCCGGTGCCGGGGCGGCGGGGGTGCGGTCGCCGGAGCCGGGCGCGGGAGGGATCAGGGCTCAAGGGAATGACTCGTCGTCAGGCGGGGTGCCCCGGAGGTCGGGCGGGGTGTCCCGGAGGACGTGCGTGGTCCGGGGACATCCACGGATGGCCCGGGCCCGCCGGGGCTGCGGGTTCCGGGCCATCCGTGGCACTCCTCCGCCACCGGACCGTCGGTGGCGGAGGGGGCGCGCGTCGGCTCAGCCGGCGGCGCTGGTGGCACCCGCGGGGACGCGGGCGGGTTCGAGGCGGATCACGACGCCCTTGGAGGTGGGGCAGTTGCTGATGTCCGCGGTGCTGTCGAGCGGCACGAGGACGTTCGTCTCCGGGTAGTAGGCCGCGGCGGAGCCACGGCTGGCCGGGTAGGAGACGACCTTGAAGTTCTCCGCGCGGCGCTCCTTGTCGTGCCAGATGCTGACCAGGTCGACCATGTCGCCGTCCTCGAAGCCCAGCTCCTTGAGGTCGGCGGGGTTGACCATCACGACGCGGCGGGCGTTGTGGATGCCCCGGTAGCGGTCGTTGGGCGCGTACCAGATGGTGTTCCACTGGTCGTGCGAGCGCGTGGTCTGCAGCAGCAGGTGGCCGTCGGGGACGTGCGGCGCGTAGAAGTCGTTGGACCAGAAGACGGCCTTGCCGCTCGGGGTCGGGAACACGTCGCGGTTGACCGGGCTGCCCAGGTTGAAGCCGCCGGGCTGGCGGACCCGCTCGTTGAAGTTCTCGAAGCCGGGGACGACGCGGGAGATGTGGTCGCGGATGGTGTCGTTGTTCGCCTCCATCTCCTCCCACGCGATGTCCGGCTGGTCACCGAGGGTCTTGCGGGCGAGGCGGGCGATGATCGAGACCTCGCTGAGCAGGTGCTTGGAGGCCGGGGGCAGCTTGCCGTGCGAGCGGTGGACGTCGCTCATCGAGTCCTCGACGGTGATCCACTGCTCGACGCCGTTCTGGTAGTCGCGGTCGCTGCGGCCCAGGGTGGGCAGGATCAGCGCGTACTCGCCGCAGACGGTGTGGGAGCGGTTGAGCTTGGTCGAGATGTGCGCGGTCAGGCGGCAGGTGCGCATCGCCTGCTCGGTGTACTCGCTGTCGGGGGTCGCCCGGACGAAATTGCCGGCCACGCCGAGGAAGACCTTGGCCTTGCCCTCGTACATCGCCTTGATGCCCTGCACGGCGTCGTAGCCGTGGTGGCGGGGCGGCTCGAAGCGGAACTCGCGGCCGAGCGCGTCCAGGAACTCGTCGGACATCTGCTCCCAGACGCCCATGGTGCGGTCGCCCTGCACGTTGGAGTGGCCGCGGACGGGGCAGACGCCCGCGCCCGGCTTGCCGATGTTGCCGCGCAGCATCAGGAAGTTGGTGATCTCGCGGATCGTGGCCACGCCGTGCTTCTGCTGCGTCACGCCCATCGCCCAGCAGACGATGGCGCTCTTGCTCTTCATGACGCGGCGGTGGATCTCCTCGATCTCGGCCATGGTCAGGCCGGTCGCGGTGAGGATGTCGTCCCAGGAGATCTTGCGGACGTGCTCGGCGAACTCCTGGAAGTTGATGGAGTTCTTCTTGATCCAGGCGTGGTCGAGCACGGTGCCGGGCGCGGCGTCCTCGGCGTCGAGCAGGAGCTTGTTGAGGCCCTGGAAGAGGGCCATGTCGCCACCGGCGCGGATGTGCACGAACTGGTCGGCGATCGCGGTGCCGTTGCCGATGACGCCGCGGGCCTTCTGCGGGTGCTTGAAGCGGATCAGACCGGCCTCGGGCAGCGTGTTGACGGCGACGACGGAGCCGCCGTTGCGCTTGGTCTCCTCCAGCGCGGCGAGCATGCGCGGGTGGTTGGTGCCCGGGTTCTGGCCGACCAGGAAGATCAGGTCCGAGTGGTGGATGTCGTCAAGGGAGACGCTGCCCTTGCCGATGCCCAGCGACTGGCCAAGTCCCCAACCGGTGGACTCGTGGCACATGTTGGAGCAGTCCGGCAGGTTGTTGGTGCCGTAGGCGCGGGCGAAGAGCTGGAGGAGGAAGGCGGCCTCGTTGTTCAGGCGGCCCGAGACGTAGAACATCGCCTCGTCGGGGGAGGCCAGTGCGCGCAGTTCGCGGGCGAGCAGGGAAAGGGCCTCGTCCCAGCTGACCGGCTCGTAGTGGGTGGCGCCCGGGCGCTTGATCATGGGCTCGGTGAGGCGGCCCTGCTGGTTCAGCCAGTAGTCCGACTTCGAGTCCAGCTCGGCGATCGAGTACTGCTTGAAGAAGTCACGGGTGACGCGGCGCGAGGTGGCCTCGTCGTTGATGTGCTTGGCGCCGTTCTCGCAGTACTCGTTGAAGTGGCGCTTCTTGTCCTCGGGCCAGGCACAGCCCGGGCAGTCGATGCCGTCGATCTGGTTGATGTTCAGCAGCGTCAGCATGGTGCGCCGCGGGGACGTCTGGCTCAGGGAGTACTCGAGCGCGTGCGTCACGGCGGGAACACCGGTGGCCCACTTCTTGGGAGGCGTGACCGAAAGGTCGTCGATCGGGTCCTCGATGCTGCTGCTCATGGTGTGCTCTGCCTCTTTCTCACATACGCCTGTACAGGCGGGTTCCGGTCGGCGGGGAGATGACGCGCCGCCGTGCGGAGGCCGGCTCGGTCCCGGGAGCGTGGTGTGAGGTCCCCTCGGGTCCGGGCGGGCGGCCGCTGCGGCGGACGATCGGCCCGGAGGGGAAAGCCTCCGGCGCCTCCCCCGTGCCCTGTCCGCGATTCGCGTTATCCGAATCCCGCTGCAAAGCCAGTTTCTGCCATTTACCGGGGGAAGTCAAAGAGGCCATTTCGATCACCTAATAGGCGCCGCTTATCGTCTCCTCACCCCCGGTGAACGACGATTCATACGAGCCGCTACTCTACACACGTCCACCTTTCCGAGGGGACCGCACTCGATCGCCTCGAACGGCCGCCCGCGCCTGTGACCAGGTGAAACGTGGCACCGACGGCCACCCCCGACCAGCTTTCCGGGACAGAGATAAGCGCCGCCGATCATCCGATCAATCGCCCCTCTTTGACTTGTCCCGGAAATTGGCCGACGCTGACGGGCGAGCAGTAATCGAAGAATTGCCGCCCCGGACGGAAATCGACACCGGCCCGGCACCCACCCGAGAAGACACGCCCTATGTCCGCTTCGGGAGACATGGGCGACATAACCAAAACATTCACATTCACCCTCCACCGGTGGTCCGGCCCGGCTTCGCGAGCCACACCGGGGAGTTGAGGAGAGACCTGCCGTGGACCTGGCATTGGCCCCGGACACCATCGCGCGATGGCAGTTCGGGATGACCACCGTCTACCACTACCTGTTCGTGCCCCTCACCATCAGCCTGGTGGCGATCACGGCGGGACTGGAGACGGCGTATGTGCGCACCGGGAAGACCAAGTACTTCCACGCCACCAAGTTCTGGGGCAAGCTCTTCCTGATCAACATAGCCATGGGCGTCGTCACCGGGCTGGTGCAGGAGTTCCAGTTCGGCATGAACTGGTCCGCCTACTCCCGCTTCGTCGGTGACGTCTTCGGCGCGCCGCTCGCCCTGGAAGCGCTGCTGGCGTTCTTCTTCGAGTCCACCTTCATCGGGCTCTGGATCTTCGGCTGGGACAAGCTGCCCAAGAAGATCCACTGCGCGTGCATCTGGATGGTCTCGATCGGCACGATCCTGTCGACGTACTTCATCCTCGCCGCCAACTCCTTCATGCAGAACCCGGTCGGCTTCAGCCTCGACAAGGCGGCCGGCAAGGCGCATCTGACCGACATCGGCGCGGTGCTCTTCCAGAAGCTGAACCTCGTCGTCGTCGCGCACACCCTGACCGCCGCGTTCCTGACCGGCGCCGCCTTCGTCATGGGCATCTCCGCCATCCACCTGTGGAAGGCGGCCCGCCGCCAGCGCCGCGGCCGGCCCAACGACCTCAAGAAGGTCGCGGCCATGCGCACCTCGCTGCGGCTCGGCCTGACGCTCGCCGTCATCTTCGGTCTGGGCACCGCGATCACCGGTGACAAGCTCGGCGAGGTCATGTTCGAGCAGCAGCCGATGAAGATGGCCTCCGCCGAGGCGCTGTGGGACAAGGAGTCCCCGGCCCCGTTCTCCGTGCTCTCCGTGCCGGACGTGGCGGGCCACCGCAACAGCGTCAGCGTCGAGGTCCCGGGCCTGCTGTCCTTCCTCGCGCACAAGGACTTCCACTCGGCGGTCCCCGGCATCAACGACACGGCCGAGGCCGAGGCCGCGAAGTACGGCGGCAGCCCCTCGCAGTACATGCCCAACGTCCCCATGACGTACTGGGGCTTCCGGGCGATGATCATCTTCGGTATGACGTCCTTCGCCCTCGGCGCGGCCGGACTCTGGCTGACCCGGCGCAGGTTCTGGGTGGACCCCGAGTTCCGCACCGGCTCCTTCGACGTGCCGCGGCTGATGCTGACCAGGAAGCGTGAACTGGGCCCCGTCATGACGGGTCTGGCCTGGCGCGCCGCCATCGCGACGCTCGCCTTCCCGGTGATCGCCAACGCCTTCGGCTGGATCTTCACCGCGATGGGCCGTCAGCCCTGGGCCGTCACCGGCCTGCTGCGCACCGTCGACGCGGTCTCGCCCAACGTCTCGCTCACCGAGCAGCTCATCACCCTCATCGGCTTCAGCCTGCTCTACATCGCGCTGGCCGTGGTCGAGTTGAAGCTGCTGGTCAAGTACGCCGGTGCGGGGCCCGTCACGGCCGAGCGGCCACCGCTGCGGGACATCAGGCTGGGCGGCGGGTCGATCGACGGCGCCCCCCAGGACGCCGACAAGCCCATGGCCTTCGCCTACTGAGAGAAAGTCCCGGACCGTGCATCTCCATGACCTCTGGTTCTTCGTCATCGCCTTTCTGTGGACGGGTTACTTCTTCCTCGAAGGCTTCGACTTCGGCATCGGCATCCTCACCCGGGTACTGGCCCGCGGCGAGACCGAGCGCCGCGTCCTGATCAACACCATCGGCCCCGTCTGGGACGGCAACGAGGTGTGGCTGGTCACCGCGGCGGGCGCGACCTTCGCGGCCTTCCCCGACTGGTACGCCACCATGTTCAGCGGCTTCTACCTGCCGATGTTCGTGATCCTGGTGTGCCTGATCCTGCGCGGCGTGGCCTTCGAGTACCGCGTCAAGCGCGACGGCGCCGCCTGGAAGCGCAACTGGGAGGCCATCATCTTCGGCACCTCCCTGATCCTGTCCTTCCTGTGGGGCCTGCTCTTCGCGGCGATGGTCCACGGCCTGCCGATCACCGCCGACCACGAGTACCACGGCGGCATCGCCGAGCTGATCCGGCCGTACTCGCTGCTGGGCGGCGTGACCACGACCGTGCTGTTCACCTTCCACGGCGCGGTGTTCGCCTCGCTGAAGACGGTCGGCTCCATCCGGCCCCGGGCCCGTCATCTGGCCCAGAAGCTGGGCATCCTGACCGTCGTGCTGCTGCTGGCCTTCCTCACCTGGACCCAGTTCCTGACCGGCAACCTGGGCAGCGTGATCGCCGAGGCCATCGCCGTGCTGGCCGTGCTGCTCTCGCTCGGCTTCAACTTCGGCTCGCGCGAGGGCCGGGCGTTCATCAGCTCCGGTGTGGGCGTCGCCGCCTCCAGCGCGGTGCTCTTCCTGGCCCTGTTCCCCGAGGTGATGCCCTCCAGCCTCAACCCGGCCTGGAGCCTGACCGAGTCCAACGCGGCGGCGGGTGCGTACACCCTGGGCATCATCACCTGGGTCGCGGTGTTCGCCACCCCGCTGATCCTGCTCTACCAGGGCTGGACGTACTGGGTGTTCCGCAAGCGCATCGGGGTGCAGCACATCCCGGTGTCGCACTCCCACGGCCACGGTCACGGCGACTCCCGCGCCCGGTACACCGTCGCCCGGTGAACACCCACCGCGTGCTGACGTCCCACGCCCTGCGCCGCCTGACCCGCGCCCGCGTCCCGTACGCGGCACGCGGGGCGGCAGGCGACGGCGTGGCGATGTCCACGGGCCGGGGCACCACCCGAGATGATCATCGGGAAGTGCCCCGGACCCGTGGGCGCGCGCCGCTCCGGCCGCGCCGTGCCCACACCCGCGAACTCCCGGCCGAAGAGCGGTCGGCCGGGGAGCGGGGGCACGGCGCGGCCGGGCGGCCGGCGGGCCGGACGCCCGCCCCCGCGTCACCGCCCGCGTGGGCGCCGACGGGCCGTCAGCGGCCCGGATCACGCACCATACGAACGGGGGATCACCTTCCGGCAGGGGAAGATCTCGCACCGTACGACAGCCTCCGGACAGCGAAGGAAGAAGGCAGGACCGTGTCCCGACCGCACACCGATCAGCCGAGTGGCACCACCGGGACCGT
Organism: Streptomyces sp. LaPpAH-108; assembly: GCF_000373625.1. GTDB lineage: Bacteria > Actinomycetota > Actinomycetes > Streptomycetales > Streptomycetaceae > Streptomyces. The sequence continues at coordinate 302,826 of NZ_KB891997.1, read as the reverse complement.
TCCGCGTCCGCTGACGGACCGTTTCGGCCGGGTCCACACCGATCTGCGGCTGTCCCTGACCGACCGGTGCAATCTGCGGTGCACGTACTGCATGCCCGCCGAGGGTCTGGACTGGCTGCCGAAGAACGAGCTGCTCAGCGACGACGAGATCGTGCGTCTGGTGGCCATCGCGACCGGGCGGCTCGGTATCAAGGAGGTCCGGCTGACCGGCGGCGAGCCGCTGGTGCGGCGGGGTCTGCCGGCCCTGGTCGCCCGGCTCGCGGCGCTCGACCCGGCCCCGGAGCTGTCGATCACCACCAACGGCATCGGGCTCGCCCGCTGCGCCGAGGCGCTGCGCGAGGCGGGGCTGCACCGGGTCAACGTCAGCCTGGACACCCTGCGCCCGGAGCGCTTCGCCGCCATCACCCGGCGCGACCGGCTGTCCGACGTGCTGGCGGGGCTCGCGGCAGCGAAGTCCGCGGGGCTCGCGCCGGTCAAGGTCAACGCGGTCCCGGTGCGCGGGGTCAACGACGACGAGATCGCGGACCTGACCGCCTTCGCCGTGGAGAACGGCTACCGGATGCGGTTCATCGAGTCCATGCCGCTGGACGCGCAGGGTGCCTGGGAACGGGAGAAGATGGTGCCCGCCGCAGAGATCCTGGAACGTATCGGGGAGCGCTTCGAGCTGACGCCGGTCCCCAGGGAGGACAACGCCCCCGCCGAGGAGTGGCGGATCGCGGACACGGACTCCGTGGTCGGCGTCATCGCGAGCGTCACCCGCCCGTTCTGCGGCACCTGCGACCGGGTGCGGCTGACCGCCGACGGCCAGCTGCGCAACTGCCTGTTCGCCACCAAGGAGTCGGACCTGCGGAGCCTCTTGCGCGACGGCTGCGACGACGACGCCCTGGAGGCGGCGTGGCGCTCCTGCATCGCGGGCAAGGGGCCCGGACACACCATCAACAGCGCGGACTTCAAACAGCCGGACCGTCCGATGTCCGCCATCGGCGGCTGAGGCGGCCCCGGGCCCGAGCGGCCCGGGACGGTACGACGACGACGCGCGACAGACTCGAAGACGCACGACAGACCGAAGACGACGGACACGAAACGCGAGGACGACCGAAGTGAACCGGATGCACGAATGGATCGCCGCGGCCAAGACCGACCTGGGCATCGACCTCGATGTCAACGTCGGTGAGCTGCTGGACATGACGAAGGTCGTCGCCCACGGGGTGGCCCGCCCGGCGGCGCCGCTCACCTCGTTCCTGGTCGGCTACGCGGCGGCCCTCCAGGGCGGCGGCGCGGAGGCGGTCGCCGAGGCCAACCGCCGGGTGACCGAGCTGGCCGAGCGCTGGGTCGCCGAGCACGAGGCCGAAGGCGAGAACGGCCCGGCGACCCCGTGAGCGACGCACCCCTGAGCGGCGGCCGGGCGGCCACCCCGCACGCGCACGGCCGGGGCGCCGCTCCCACCTGGGAGCGGGCCCGGTCGATCGCGCGCACCGCGGGGCTGCCGCTGCCCGCCGTGCCCCGGACCCTGGACGACGCGCTCGGCCACGCGCTGGCCGAGCCGCTGACCGCGCTCACCGACCTGCCGTCGTTCGCGACCTCGGCGATGGACGGCTGGGCGGTCTCCGGCACCGGCCCCTGGCAGCTGGCCGGGCGCCGGGTGCTGGCCGGTGAGCAGCCCGACCCGCTGGCCCCCGACACCGCCGTGCCCATCGCCACCGGCGCCCCGCTGCCGCCCGGCGCCCGCGCGGTGCTGCGCCGCGAGCACGGGGAGCCCGGCGAGCGGGACGGCCTGCTGTACGACCGCACCCCCGGCGGCCCGGTGGCCGACGGCCGGGACGTACGGCCGCGCGGTCAGGAGTGCCGCAGCGGTGAGCCGCTGCTCCCCTCCGGCACCACGGTGACCCCGGCGGTGCTCGGTCTCGCGGCGGCGGCCGGGTACGACCGGCTCTCGGTGCACCGCAGGCCGAGCGTGGAACTCCTCGTGCTCGGCGACGAGCTGCTGCGCTCCGGTGTGCCGCGCGGCGGCCGGGTCCGCGACGCGCTCGGCCCGATGCTGCCCTCGTGGCTGCACGGTCTGGGCGCCGAGCTGATCGGGCAGCACCGGATCTCCGACCGGCTCGGGATGCTCTACGAGGCGGTGCGCCGCTCCCCCGCCGACATCGTGATCACCACCGGCAGCACGGCGGCCGGACCCGTGGACTTCCTGCACGACACGCTGGAGATGCTGGAGGCCCGGCTGCTGGTCGACTCGGTGGCCGTCCGGCCCGGGCACCCCATGCTGCTCGCCGAGCTGCCGCCCGCCGAGGACGGCCGCGCCCGCCGTCTGGTCGGCCTGCCGGGCAACCCGCTGGCCGCCGTCGCCGGGACGCTCACCCTCGCCGGACCGCTGCTGCGCACCCTCGGCGGTCACGCGGAGGCGGAGCCGCGTCTCGCGGTCGCCGCCGGGGAGCTGGCCGGGCATCCGCGCGACACCCGGCTGCTGCCGGTGCGCCGGGCGGGCGCCGAGGTGGCTCCGCTGCCGTACGACGGTCCGGCGATGCTGCGCGGCCTCGCGCTGGCCGACGGCCTGGCCGTGGTGCCGCCCGGCGGGGCGCCCGCCGGTGCGACCGTGGAGGTCCTGGACCTGCCCGCACGGTGACGGCCCCGCCGCTCCCCCGTTCTTTCCCCGTTCCTCCCCCGCCCCCACGAGCCGGACGACAACCACCACAAGAGGCACAGGACATGGAGACACAGACGGCACCCGCCGGGATCATCCGCTACTGGGCCGCGGCCAAGGGCGCGGCCGGTACGGCCGAGGAGCCCTACCGCGCCACGACCCTCGCGCAGGCGCTGGAGCAGGCGCGGGCCCGCCACGCCGACCGGCCGCGCTTCGGCCAGGTGCTGGGCATCTGCTCGTTCCTGGTCGACGGCACCCCGGTGGGCGACCGCGACCACGCGGCGATCGCGCTGCCCGAGGGCGGCACGGTCGAGGTGCTGCCCCCGTTCGCGGGCGGCTGATCCCCGCGTACTGCCCCGTACGACCGCTCCCCCATCGGAACCCGGACCCTGGACCGCGCCATGCTGCACCTGCCCGAAAGCCTCACGTCCTCTCTCCCCTCGTCCCTCGCCTCCCCCATCCGGCTGCTGGCCGTCCGCGACACCGTGCTCTCGCTCGACGAGGTGTACGCGGCGGTCGGTGACGACGCGGCCGGGGGCACCGCCCTCTTCGTCGGCACCGTGCGCGACCACGACGGCGGCAAGTCCGTGACCTCGCTGGAGTACAGCGCCCACCCGAGCGCGGAGGCGGAGCTGCGGCGGGTGGCCGAGAAGGTGGCCGCCGACTTCCCCGTGCTCTCGCTGGCCGCCGTGCACCGCACGGGCCCGCTGGCCATCGGTGACGTCGCGGTGATCACCGCCGTCTCCTGTCCGCACCGCGCCGAGGCGTTCGCGGCCTGCAAGCTGCTGACCGACACCCTCAAGCACGAGGTGCCGATCTGGAAGCGGCAGCTCTTCGTGGACGGCACGGAGGAGTGGGTCGGCGCCTGCTGAGGCGCGGCCCCCTCGCCCGCCGCACCCGGCCCCGTCAGCTCGTGACGATCCCGGTGACCAGGTTGATGGTGGTGGCGAGCACGCTGATGCCGAACAGGTACGACAGCAGGCAGTGCCGCAGCACGACCGAGCGGATCAGCGGGCTGGAGACGCTGGTGTCGGAGACCTGGTAGGTCATGCCGAGGTTGTAGCTGAAGTAGAAGAAGTCCCGGTAGGCCGGCGGCTGCGAGGAGTTGAAGTCGATGCCGCCGTCGGCCGCGCCGTAGTAGAGGTACGCGTAGCGGGCGGTGTACATCAGGTGCAGCGCCGCCCAGGCCATGAACACGCCGCACACGGCGACGGCCGCCGCGGCGGGACCGGTGCCCGAGCGGTTCGCGACCAGCAGCAGCACGATCCCGACCAGACCGAGCAGCGAGGCCACCACGACCACCAGTTCCTCGACGTGCGGACGGAAGTCCTCGCGCCGGGCATTGGTGTGGGTGGTCTTCGCGTCCATGGGCCACAGCACGAGCCAGCCCGCGACCACGAAGAGGATGCCCGTCGCCGCGATACCGCACAGGATGCCCAGCGCGGGCTGATCGGTCAGTCCGACCGCGACGCCGACCGCCGCGCCGACGACGACCGCGCCGGCCAGCCTGGGAACCGCGGACACCGGCAGCCAGATGCTCATGCGCCACAACAGTAGTCGTACCGGCCGTCCCCGGCCCGGTGTCCGCCGCCTCCGGGCCCGGCGGACACCGGGCCGGGGACGGCCGCACACCCCCGGCACACGCGCCGGACATATCAGTCGATCCCCTGGTCAGAAGGGGTTTCGTAAGTGATCAGGAATCCGACCGGAGCAAGTGATATACACCGAACATGTCCCTTTCCCGCCCGCCCCAGCGCGCCGTGACCGGTGACGGCAGGCGGCGAGCGGCCGCCGCTTTCGCCCGCGTGCTCTCCCCGCGGGGAGCCCTCTCGCTGCAGAAGGTGGACGGCGCGTTCACCTTCGCCCTGCGCGCCGCGCTCGCCATGGCGCTCGCCGCGCTGCCGGTCGTCGCGGCCGGGCGCGCCGATCTGAGCGTGTACGGGATGATGGGCGCCTTCACGACGACCTTCGGGCGCAATCTGCCCTACCGGCGCCGGGCCAGGGCGCTCGCCGCGGTCGCGGTGGCCATGACGGCCTGCGTGGGCCTCGGTTCGCTGCTCGCCGCGGTGGCGCGCCCCTGGGAGGGGGACCTGGGCGCCATCGTGGTGGTGGCCGCGACGGCGGTGGTGGCGGGGCTGGCGAAGTACGCGTGCGACGCCACCCGGCTCGGCGGGCTCGGCGCGATCCTGCTGCTGTTCTCCTTCGCGGTGTCCGCGAACGCCCACACCACGCTCGGGGAGGTGCTGCCCCGCACCGGGCTCGCGGCGGCGGGCGCCGCGCTCGCCTGGGTGCTCGCGGTCCTCGGCCGGTTCGTGCATCCCGACCGGCCCGAGCGGCTGGCGGTGGCGGGCGCACTGCGCTCGCTCGCGGAGCTGATGGACGCGGCCCGGGGCGGCACCGGACGCTCGCGGCAGCGGGCCACGGCCGCCGTGCTCCAGGCGTACCACAGCCTCGGTCTGGCCCCGCCGACGGACGGCGACCGGGTGAGCAGGGACGCGGCCACCGTCCAGCTCACCGACCTGTCCTGGACGATACTGATCGACTCCTCCGTACGGCTCCCGCACGACCCGGCCGAGCTGGCGGGGCTGCTGCGCACCCAGGCCGATCTGCTGGCCGACCGGCGGCTCACCAACCCGCCGGTGCTGCCCGACCTGTCCGCGCACACCCCGGTGACCTCCGGGCGCCGCAGGCACCGGTGGCAGCGGACCACGCCCGTCGATCCGGCGGCCCTGCGGGCCTGGATACTGGTGCGCGGGCGTCCCGGTGGGCATACGCCGATGGCGGTCCTGGTGGTGCCCGCGGTGCGGATGTTCCTCGGCACGCTGGTGGCGGGCGGGGTCGCCGTGGGCCTCGGTCTGGGGCACGGCTACTGGGCGGCGATCTCGGCCGCCGCCGTGCTGCACGCGGTCAACGTGCGCACCACGATGCAGCGCGCCGTCCAGCGCACCCTGGGCACGGCCGTCGGTCTGCTGATCGCGCTGGGCGTGCTGGCCGGGCATCCCGAACCCGCGCTGCTCGCGCTGGTGGTGGTGATCCTGGAGTTCCTGCTCGAGTACATGGTGGTGCGCAACTACGGCCTGGGCGTGGTCTTCCTGACCCCGCTGGCGCTGCTCCTGAGCGATCTGGCCGACCCCACCTCCCCCGAGGCGCTGATCTTCGACCGGGGGCTCGGCAGTCTGCTCGGGATCGTCGTGGGGCTCGCCTGTTCACTGCTCGTGGTGCACGACCAGGCGGCGGTGCGCGTGGAACGGGCGCTGGCGGCCTGCTCCGACGCGACCCGGCGTGCCGAGCGGGCGCTGGCCGCGACCCGGCCGGTGCACCCGGTCATCCCGGTACGGCTCGCGGTGACCGTGGTGGAACTGCGGGACGCCGACGACGCGGCGGCGGGCGAGCTGTGGTCGGCGGGGATCGACCCGGCGGCGCTCGCGGCGGCCGAGCAGCGCGCCTATCTGCTGCTGGCCCGGCTGCTGCACCACTGACCGGCGCGGCCCGGCGGCAGCACCGCCGGGCCGCTCACGGCGGTGCGTGAGAGCCCGTTGTGATTGTCCGGTAGTACGGGACTTCCTCAAGTCCCCTGTGATTAGGTGGGGTTTCCCGCACGGGGAGATGAGGAGGCTGATGAACGTGTCAGTGCCACCGATGGGCTTCGGCTCTTTTGGATCGTCAGATCCTTTCTCCGATCTGTTGAATCGTTTCTTCGGGATGTCGGCCACGTCCTCGCCGCCCGCCGTGCAGCGGGTGCCGGTGGGGCGCCTGCTCACGGAGTCCGCGCGTGAACTCATAGCCCGCGCCTCGCGCCGGGCCGCCGAGGACGGCAGCGAGGACCTGGACACCGAGCACCTGCTGTGGGCGGCGACCCAGGTCGACCCGTCCCGTTCGCTGCTGGCCCGCGCCGGGGCGGACCCGGACAAGCTGGCCAAGGAGCTGGAGGCGTCGCTGCCCGCGGGCAGTGGCACCCCGTCCGCCGAGCCGGGCCTCACCCCGGCCGCCAAGCGGGTGCTGATCGGCGCCCACGCCCGCTCCCAGGCGAGCGGTGCTTCGTACATCGGCCCCGAGCACATCCTGCAGGCGCTGCTCGACCCGGGCAACGACCAGGCCACCACGGTGGCCCGCAATCTCGGGGTGGACACGGACCGGGTCGCCCGCGACGCCGGTACGGCCGCGCGTGCCGAGGCCCCGCAGGAGCCGAGCAGCACGCCGACCCTGGACGAGTACGGCCGTGATCTGACCGCCGAGGCGAAGGCCGGGAAGCTGGACCCGGTCGTCGGCCGGGGCGAGGAGATCGAGCAGACGATCGAGATCCTGTCCCGCCGTTCCAAGAACAACCCGGTGCTCATCGGTGAGCCGGGGGTCGGCAAGACCGCCATCGTGGAGGGCCTGGCGCAGCGGATCGTCTCCGGTGACGTGCCGCGCACGCTGGAGGGCCGCCGGGTCGTCGAGCTGGACGTGGCCGGGCTCGTGGCCGGGGCCAAGTACCGGGGCGAGTTCGAGGAGCGGCTGAAGAAGGTCATCACCGAGGTGACCGAGGCGTCGGAGGAGGTCGTCCTCTTCATCGACGAGCTGCACACCGTCGTCGGCGCCGGTGGCGGCGGCGAGGGCTCCATGGACGCGGCCAACATCCTCAAGCCCGCCCTCGCCCGGGGCGAGCTGCACGTGGTCGGCGCGACCACGCTCGACGAGTACCGCAAGTACGTCGAGAAGGACGCCGCCCTGGAGCGCCGCTTCCAGCCGGTCAGGGTGCCCGAGCCCTCGGTCGAGGAGACCGTGCAGATCCTGGAGGGGCTGCGCGACGCCTACGAGGCCCACCACCAGGTGCGCTTCAGCGACGCGGCGCTGGTCGCGGCGGCCGAGCTGTCCGACCGCTACATCGCGGACCGCTTCCTGCCGGACAAGGCCATCGACCTGCTCGACCAGGCCGGTGCCCGGGTGCGGCTGCGCTCGCGCGGCAAGTCCAAGGAGGTCCAGGACCGCGAGGACCGCCTGGCCCGGCTGAACCGCGAGAAGGACGAGGCGGTCGCCGGTGAGGCGTTCGACCGCGCCAAGGACCTCAAGCACGAGATCGCCGAGCTGGAGAACGAACTCGCGCAGATCGAGGAGCGCCGCGAGGGCGTCGTCGCGGTCACCGAGAACGACATCGCGGAGATCGTCTCCCGCAAGACCGGCATCCCGGTCGCGCAGCTCACCGAGAGCGAGAAGGAGCGCCTGCTCAAGCTGGAGGACGCGCTGCACGACCGCGTCGTCGGCCAGGACGAGGCGGTCCTCGCCATCGCCCAGGCGGTGCGCCGCAACCGGGCGGGCATGGGCGACCCCAACCGTCCCGTGGGGTCCTTCCTGTTCCTCGGTCCGACCGGTGTCGGCAAGACGGAGCTGGCCAAGGCGCTCGCCGAGCTGCTGTTCGGCGACGAGGACCGGCTGATCCGGTTCGACATGAGCGAGTTCCAGGAGAAGCACACGGTCTCCCGCCTGGTCGGCTCCCCGCCCGGGTACGTCGGCTACGACGAGGCGGGTCAGCTCACCGAGAAGGTGCGCCGCCAGCCGTACAGCGTCGTGCTGTTCGACGAGGTGGAGAAGGCGCACCCGGATGTCTTCCACACGCTGCTCCAGGTGCTGGACGACGGCCGGCTGACCGACTCCCAGGGCCGCACCGTGGACTTCCGCAACACGGTGGTGATCCTCACCAGCAACATCGGCTCGCAGCTGATCCTCGCCCACCAGGGTAAGGTGGACGAGATCCGGGGCGAGCTGGAGTCGGTGCTCCAGGGGCACTTCCCGCCGGAGTTCCTGAACCGTATCGACGAGACGATCGTCTTCCACGCGCTGTCCGAGCAGAACCTCGGGCACATCATCGACCTGCTCCTGGAGCGCAGCGCCAAGCGGGTCCGGGCGCAGGGCATCGGTCTGGAGGTCACGGAGGCGGCGAAGAAGCTGCTCGTCGCGCACGGCTACAAGCCGGAGTTCGGCGCCCGTCCGCTGCGCCGCACGATCCAGACCGAGCTGGACAACCGGATCGCGGAGCTGGTGCTCGCCGGTGACGTGGACAAGGGCGACACGATCGTGGCGGACGTGGTGGACGACTCGCTGCACCTGAGCGTGCGTCACCCGGAGAAGTCCGAGGCCACTTCGGAGGGTGCCGAGGAGCCCGCGAAGTAGCGAGCGGTTCTGACCGGAGGGGCGTACGGAGGCTTTCCGTACGCCCCTTCCGTATGCCGTTCCCGATCGCCCGCTCCCGTTCGCCCGCTACCGTGAGGCTATGCGCCATGAGGTGACCGACGCCGACACGGCGGAGGCGGTGGGCAGCGGTGACGTACCCGTGCTCGCCACCCCGCGCCTGATCGCCTGGCTGGAGGCGGCGACCGTACGGGCCGCCGCGCCGTTCACCGGCCCCGGCCTGACCACCGTGGGAACCGCCGTGCGGGTACGGCATCTGCAGGCCACCCCGGTGGGCGGGCAGGTGGAGGTGAGCGCCGAGCCGCCGCCCGGTGCGCCGGGGCGGCGGCTGACGTTCGCCGTACGGGCCGTGGACGGCTCGGGCGAGGTGGTGGCCACGGGCGAGATCGACCGGGTGGTCGTGGACCGCGCCGACTTCCTCGCGGCCGTGCCCGACTGACGCTCCCCCGCTCAGACCGGGCTGTGCCCCCGCAGGTACGCGACCACGGCCGAGGGCAGCGCGACGCTCTCCGCCTCCTCGAACGGCAGCCAGGTGACGGCCTCGGGTGCGAGACGGGCGCCGCCCGAGGGGTCGTCGGTGAGCAGGCTGCACAACACGGCCGGGGGCTCTTCCCCGGGCTCCAGCGGCTGGGAGCCGTCGACCAGATAGCCGGTGAGTTCGTACACGATCCGGGCGGCGGCGGCCTCCGCGGACTCCGCCTCCTCGGCGGACCCCGAGGGCAGCACCCAGCCATTGCCCTCGGTCACCAGCAGCAGCTTTCCGTCGTACGGCACCACCGCCAGGACCCCGCCCCCGGTCTGCTCCCACGTCATGACCCGTGCACCCCATCCCTGTTCGCAGCTCGACCGTCCGGCCGCGCGGCCGGACGGTCGTCTCCTACCCAGGGGCCGAGTGCGCCGCACTCGAACGGTTCAGGACCGCTCGAGTTCAGGACTGCTTGATCTGGGAGAGGAACTTCTGCGGGTCGGTGTCCACCTCGCCCTCGACGGTGACGACGGGGATGTTCTCCTTGTCGTACCAGACCGCCGGGGTGCCGGGCAGGCCGAAGGTCTCGAAGGTGGAGATGGACTCGCCCGCCCAGGTCACATAGGTCTGCCCGGACACCTTCTGGTCGAAGTCGGAGGAGCGCAGCCCGTCCACGCCGTTCGCCACGGACAGCAGCACGGAGGCGTCGGAGAACTTGTCCTCGCCGGGCGGGAAGGGCTGGTTGTCGAACAGCGCCGCCAGATAGCCGATGAGCTGCTTCTGCCCGGCGTCGCTCGCGGCAGCCAGCGCGGCGACGGCCTGCTGGTCACCGTCCCCGCCCACGCTGTCGTCGATGTTCCCCGCGAAATGGAACTTCACGACGGCCTTGCCGTCGTCCGCGAGCTGCTTGATCGTGCCGAGCAACGCCTTGGCCATCCGCGCGGACGCCCGGTCCCGCATCTCCAGAAACACCTGAAGCTCATGCGGCGCGGACAGATCACCGTAGTAGAGCGTCTTCCCGTCGGACCCGGTCGTGTGTGCGGGAGTCGTCATGGTCTTGAGCTTGGCACAAACCGCCCCCGCTGTCGCTGCGGGCAGGCGTGCCGCTGGGGCGGCACGGGTGGGCGCAGCGGCACCCGGCCCAGCGCCGGCGAGCGCCCCCCACCCCCCGCACGACACCCAGCCAGCCCTGGCGCAGTCTGGATAGGTGAACGCATCGCAGGACATGACCGCGGACCGGGGCCGAGGCAGAGACCTCGACGGAGCGGTACTGGACGCCCTGTTCGCCGACTCCCCCCACCCGGTGTACGTACTCGACACCGAACTCCGCCTCGTCGGCTTCAACGACGCCGCCGGACACTTCCGCCACCTGCCCCCCGCCGGCGCCCTCGGCATGCCCCTGCGCCAGTGGGCCCCCGGCCTGCACCACGAACAGGTGGAGGCGATGCTCCGCGAGGTCCTGACCACCGGCGAGCCGAGGTCGGACTTCGAGGTGGAACACCGCCCGCTGCCGGACGCGGCCCACGGCGCCGGTCTCCCCCACACCGTGCTGTCGCTCGCCGCGTTCCGCCTGCGCGACTCCGTGCGCGGAGTGAAGGGCCTCGCGCTGAGCGTGATGGACGCGACCGAGCGCTACCGGGCGCAGGTGCGCCTGGAGGTGCTGCGGCAGGCCAGCGCGCGGATCGGCACCACGCTCGACATCGTGCACACCGCGCAGGAGCTGGCGGACGTGTGCGTGCCCGATCTGGCCGACACGGTGGTGGTGGACGTCCTGGACGCGGTGCTGCGCGGCGACGTGCCCCCGCTGGAGTCGCTGGGCCACGATCTGCTGCTGCGCTGCGCGGGCTACAGCTCGGTGCGGCCCACGAACGGACACCGGCCGATCGAGGTCGGCAGCGTGCTGGAGCCCGGTCTGTCCTCCCGTTACAAGCAGGTCCTCACCGAGCGGCGCCCGGTGCTGCTCGGCGGCCCGGACGGCCACGAGGAGGCGGAGACGCACGGCAAGAGCAACGCGCTGGTGCCGGAGCAGGACGCGCACTCGCGGATGGCGGTGCCGCTCGCCGCCCGGGGCGGCATCCTCGGTCTCGCCCGCTTCTACCGGCAGCGCACCGCCGCCCCCTTCACCGAGGACGACCTCCGGCTCGCCGACGAGCTGACCCGGCACACCGCGCTGTGCCTGGACAACGCCCGGCTCTACACGCGCGAGCGCTCGGTCGCCCGTATCCTCCAGCTCAGCCTGCGCCCGGTGCACGTGCCCGGGCACAGCGCGGTGGAGACGGCGCACAGCTATCTGCCGAGCAGCACCAGCGGGGACTGGTTCGACATCATCCCGCTGTCGGGCGCCCGGGTCGGCCTGGTCGTCGGGGAGCCGCCCACCCGGGGCATCCGGGCGGCGGTCACCATGGGCGGGCTGCGCGCGGCCATCGGCGCCCTGGCGACCCTGGACCTGCCCCCGGAGGAGTTGCTGGAGCGGGTGCACGACCTGGTGTCCCGGCTGGACGCGGAGGAGTCCCGCCACCCGGACGACACGCTGGACAGCAGACGCGCGGGCACGTGCTGTCTGTACGCGGTCTACGACCCGGTCTCGCACCGCTGCACCGTGGCCAGCGCGGGTCATCCGCCGCCCGCGGTGGCCCGCCCCGGTGAGCCGGTGGTCTTCGCCGACATGCCGATCGGGCCCCCGCTGGGGCGCGGGGTGCCGCGCTACCACGCGGTGCACACCGAGCTGCCCGTGGGCACGCTGGTCATGCTGTGCAACCCGGTGCTGCTGCGCGACGCGAGCCCCGACTCCCAGGAGCAGCTGGCCCGGCTCAGCGAGGCGCTGAAGCCCGAGGACCGCCGGCTGCCGGACATCATCAAGACGATCCTGAGCGATCTGGCGCGCCCGCATCCGACGGGCGACGGGGTGCTGCTGCTCGCCCGTACGCTCGGCCTGGGCAGCGACCGCGTCGCCTCCTGGTCCCTGCCGAACAAGCCGGAGGCGGTCGGGGAGGCCCGCACCCGCACGCAGGAGCGGCTGGACCACTGGGATCTTTCGGACCTGGCCTTCACGGCGACGCTGGTGGTCAGCGAGCTGGTCACCAACGCCGTGCGCTACTCGGAGGGGCCGATCCGGCTGCGCCTCGTCCGTGACCACTCCGCCCTCATCATCGAGGTCACCGACGACAGCAGCACGGCGCCCCAGCTGCGGCACGCGGAGGACGACGACGAGCACGGGCGGGGTCTGTCCATCACCTCGCAGCTCACCGAGCACTGGGGCACCCGGCGCGAGCACCGGGGCAAGACCATCTGGGCCGAACTGTCGCAGCACGCGGCGGCCTGAGCGCGTCCGCCGCACACACCCGTGAGCGGGTGTGGTCCGTACCTTCCGGGGAATCCCTTCCGCTCGGGGTGCGTGGTGGTGGAGACTGCCGCCCAGCCGGTACGTCCGTCACTCCGGCTCTCTCGCGCAACTCTCTTGTTTTTCAAGCATGTTCACGTGCTTTCATCCCCCGGAAGACCAAGGGCTCCCCCATGCCGACAGCTTCACCGTCCCTGCGTCTGGCCGCCACGGCCGCAGGGCTGCTTCTCGTCTCCACCGCGGCCCCGGCCGCGCACGCGGCGCCGAACGCCACCGCCGCTCCGGCCGCCGACCCGCACGGGGTCCGGGCGGCCGACGCCGCCGCCACCTGGCGCGGCCCGCTGTCCACCCAGGGCCGCTACATCGTCGACAGCCGGGGCGAGCGCTTCCGGCTGAAGTCGGCCAACTGGGACGGCGCGCAGGGCTCGTGGAACGGCAGCGGCAGCACCGACGACCCGGCGAACCATCACGCGGGCCAGGACTCGCACAACATCCCGCTCGGTCTCGACCGCACGCCGATAGCCCAACTGCTCTCCGACTTCCACCAGTTGGGCATCAACAGCATCCGGCTGCCGTTCTCCAACGAGATGATCCACTCCACGGCGACGGTCCCCGACGCCGCCGTGGCCGCCAACCCCCAGCTGCGCGGCAAGACCCCGCTCCAGGTCTACGACGCCGTGGTGAACGCGCTCAGCGACAGCGGGTTCGCGGTCATCCTCAACAACCACACCAACACCTCGCGTTGGTGCTGCGGGGTCGACGGCAACGAGCGGTGGAACACCAGCCAGACGACCAAGCAGTGGGCCGACGACTGGGTGTTCATGGCCCGCCGCTACGCCTCGGTGTCCGGTGTGGTCGGCGCCGACCTCTACAACGAGGTCCGCCGCAACATCCTCGACGACCCCAACTGGGGCCTGGGCGACGACCACGACTGGTACGCGGCGGCCCAGTTGGCCGGGGACCGCATCCTGACCGAGGGCAATCCGAACCTGCTCATCGTGATCGAGGGCATCAACTGGACGGGCCTGCCCGTGGACGGCCTGCCGCACGGCCGCCCGATGCTCACGCCGGTGCGCACCCTGTCCAACACGCTGGTGAACGCGCACAAGTTGGTCTACTCCGCGCACTTCTACGGCTACACGGGACCGCGGCACAGCGGCGCGACCGGCATCGGCGAGACCCATGACGCCCGCTACCAGGACATGTCCCGCGAGGAGTTGGGGCAGGCGCTGTACGACGAGGCGTTCTTCGTGGAGGAGAACGGCAAGCACTACACCGCGCCGGTGTGGATCAGCGAGTTCGGCGCCGGTTCGGGCGACACCAACGCGAAGGCGCGTACCTGGTTCACCAACGTCACCGACTATTTCGCGGACCACGACGCCGACTTCGCGTACTGGCCGCTGGTCGGTTTCGAGGGCCACGACGACTGGGCGCTGCTGCGCTACGACTCCGCCGGGCGCCGCTCGGGCATCCTCGATTCCGGCGACTGGCGGGCGGCGGGCTGGCAGCGGCTGATGGCCGACTCGGGCAGGACCGGGGTGGTGGCTCCGGTGCCGGTGTGGCGGATGCTGAGCACCGACCACGGGGACGCGGTGGAGTCCCTGAAGGCGAAGGCGGCCGGTGACTGGGACTCGGGCGCCTACAAGGCGGCCTGCCCGGACGGGCTGCGGCTGATCGGGCTGAGCCACGCCGGCGGGCGCGGGCTGTGCACGGACGCGGGCGCCTTCGACCTGCGCGCGGCCGACGGCGGCCAGACGGTGGTGAACGACGAGCGGTACGTCCCCTCGGGCGGCGACTGGGCGTCGGGGTACACCAAGTTCCAGTGCCCGTCGGGGGCGTTCCTCATCGGGTACAGCCTGCGCGGCGAGCGGGTCTCGGCGGCGGTGTGCGCGCCGGGCAAGGGCGCGCTCGGCGGCAGCGGGCGCACGGTGTGGTTCGACCGCTCGGACAACCGTCCGGCCGACGGTGCGGGCGGCGACTTCGCCGAGGGCAACTACAAGGGCCAGTGCGCGGTGAACGAGTACGCGGCCGGGATCGCCTTCACGACCCGCCTGGGCAGCCGCCCGGGGCCCGCGGCCCTGCTGTGCCGCACGCTGCCCTGACCGACGGTTCGCGGCCCACGCTTCACGGCGCGGGCCGCGACCCCGGTCAGCGAGCCGGTCCGACGTCGAAGGACAGGTCGTTGTCGACCGTGTAGTACGGCCGCACGGTGGTGGACCCGACGCGTGCGGCCGGGTGGACGAAGGAGTGCTTGCGCTCGGCCACGTCGTCCAGGAGGCGGGCGGCGCGGATCGGCGCGGCACCGGCTGCGGGCAGGACGTACACGTCCCAGTAGCCAGGTGTCTCCGGCGGTTCGGTGCCGACCAGCTCGCCATGGTCCACGGTGAAGGCGAAGCCCCTGCGGTCGGTGTCCACGACGGGCGTCACGGCGACCTCCCGGCCCCGGCCGCCGCGCAGTCGCACCCGGACGAGGCCGTCGTCGGTGAACTCGGTGCCGTGCAGGCGCGCGGTCACCGTCGTGGTCCGCTCCCCCACGTCGATCCGGCCGGTCTCGGCGTGCGCGGGGCGCAGCCAGGTCCGCAGCGCGAGGTGGCCGTCCTTGGTGGCGTACGGGACGCGCACCGCGACCGGCGCGGTCCACTCGCGCACGTGGCCGTCGAGGAGGGCGCGCAGGTCGCGGGGGCCGGAGCGCAGCCGCTCGGGTCCGGCGCCGGGTGCGCGGACCAGGAGCACGTCCCAACGGCCCTCGGGGAGCACGGGTTTGGGCTCCAGTACGGCGCGGAGGCGTCCGTCGTCCGCCGGTTCGAGGGGGAGGGCGTGTTCCTCGGGCTCCGTGTCGCCCTTGGCGGGCCTGCGGCGCAGCAGGACGCGGGCCTCGGGGTCTCCGGCGGCGGACTCGGGGAGTTCGAAGGTGATCCGGCCGTCGGCGTCGGCGCGGCACAGGGCGCGCGGTGCGGTGCCGTTCGCTGTCGTCATCGGCGTACTCCTCGCAGGCGCAGGGTCCTGAGCAGGCGCGCGGCGGTGACGTGCGCGAGGTCGCGGGCGGCGTGGGCGCCACCGGTGAGGGCGCGGCCGAGAGCGCCGGGGCCCGGGTCGGGGCGGCGTCCGGCTGCGCGGGCGGCGACGGCGTCGGTGAGCAGCCGTTCGGCCTCGGCGACCACGGCGCCCGGGGCGTAGCGGCGGGCGTTCTCGGCGGCGGCGCGGCCCATGGCGCGGCGGCGCTCGTCGTCGCGGACGAGGTCGAGCAGGGCGGCGCCGAAGGCGTCGGGGTCGCCGGGCGGTACGAGGCGGCCGTCCACGCCGTCCCGGATGATCTCGCCGGGGCCGTAGCGGCAGTCGGTGCTGACGACGGGGAGTCCGCAGCGCATCGCCTCGACGATGGTCATGCCGAAGGGTTCGAAGACCGAACTGGCCGCTCCGATGGACGCCTTGACCCACTCGCCCTCCATGGGGGCGGCGGCGCCCATCAGGTGGACGGTGTTGCTGAGGCCGAGTTCCTGGACGAGGGCGCGCAGCCGGTCCCGTTCCTCGCCGATGCCGTAGATGCGCAGGCGCCAGTCGGGGTGTTCGGCGGCGACCTGGGCGAAGGCGCGCACGAGCAGGTCGTAGCCCTTGACCGGGACGAGCCGTCCGGCGGCGACGATCAGCTTGGCGCGGCGGTCGGAGGGAGGGAGTACAGGGTCGGGCACGCTGTTGGGCAGCGCCAGGACGGGGACGCGGGCGAGACGGGCCTGGCGGCGGTAGACGCGGGCGTCGGCCTCGGTGACGGTGGTGAGCAGGTCCAGGCGGCGGTAGGCGCGGCGCAGGACGGTGCGCAGCTGGGGCGAGTGGTGGTCCCAGGTCAGGTGCTCCTGTCCGACGCGCAGGACGCGGTCGGGGGCCTGGCGGGCGAGGTGCACGTTGAGTCCGGGGCGGGTGCCGATCACCACGTCGGCGTCGGTGTCGGCGAGGCACCGGGCGATGCGTTCGTCGGTGAGCCGGCTGTACTGGCCGTGGCGCTGCTCGGCGGCGGGGAAGACCCGGGCGGGTTCCTTGTGCAGCGGGTCGTCGCGTTCGGTGCGCAGGTCCACCAGGGGTCTCACCGTGACCCGGGGGTCCAGGGTGAGGGGTGGGTCGTCGCGGTTGCGCAGCACGGAGACGATCTCCACGTCGTGCCGCTCGGCGAGGGCCCCGGCCAGATTGAAGGTCGTGGTGATCGTCCCTCCGATTCCGTACGCGTTGTGCAGAAGGAAAGAGATCTTCATATTGGTTCAGACCTCGGTGGCGCGCCGTTGGTTGCGTGACGTTATCAGTTCGCGGCTCACGGGCGTCGGTGCTGCTCGGGCGGGTGCGGCGGCTGCGACGGGTGCGGTGCCGTGTCGTGCCGCCGTACCGTCAGCAGAGCACGGCGAGGTCGCGGGGGCGGACGCGCAGGGTGACGGGCAGGGTGGCCTCGACCTCGCCGTCGGCGCCGTAGGGCAGGGGGCGCGTGGCCTCGATGCGCAGTTCCCGGCCGCGGACGACGCTCACCTCGGGGCGGCGCACATGGGTGCCGGTCTTGAGGTCGTTCATCAGGGCGAAGAAGAGGGTGCGGGGTGCCTCGCGGATGAAGACGACGTCGAGGAGGCCGTCGTCGATCTCGGCGCCGGGCGCGATGACCCGACCGGAGCCGTAGTACGGGGAGTTGGCGGCGACGACGGTGAATCCCCGGTGTTCGTAGGGTACTTCGTCGATGGTGACGCGGAAGTCGGCCGGACGCCATCCGGCGACCGCGCGCAGGCCGCCCGCGTAGTAGGAGGCCGAACCGCGCAGCAGCCGGGCGTGGTTGGCGTACCGGTTGGCCAGCGCGTCCACTCCAGCGTACACGCTGCCGAGGACGACGGTGCGGGGATGGACGGCGGACTCGACCTCGATGGTGTCGACGTGCCGGGGCTCGGCGCGCAGCAGGACCTCGGCGAGGGCGGCGGGGTCGGACGGCTGGCCGAGGGCGCGGACGAAGTCGTTGCCGCGTCCGGAGGGGATGAGTCCGAGCAGGGTGCCGGTGCCGCTGAGGGCGCCGCCTATCGCGCCCGCCATGCCGTCGCCGCCGACGGCGAGGACGACACGGCCCGACTCGCCTGCCGTGCGGGCGAGTTCGCGGGCGTGGTCGAGACCGTGGCTGTACTCGGTCTCCAGCGTGGCGCCCGCCTCGCGGAGCAGGCGGCCGACCGCGAGGAGGGTGGCGGCCCCGGTGGAGCCGCCCGCGGTCGGGTTGACCACGGCGGTGAACTGGCGCATCGGTGTGCCTCCGGGGCGGGGTGGGTGGCGGCGGGGCCGGTCAGTCGGCGGGGAGCAGGACGCCGGGGTTGAGCAGGCCGTCCGGGTCGAGGCGGTGCTTGACGGCGCGCAGGGCGTCGACGGCGAGCGGGCCCGCCTCGCGCACGTACCAGTCGCGGTGGTCGGTGCCGACCCCGTGGTGGTGGGAAATGGTGCCCCCGGCGGCGAGGATCGCCTCGTTGGCGGCGTGCTTGGCGGGGGTCCAGTGGGCCACCGGGTCCGCGCCCTGGGCGCTGACGACGGTGAAGTAGAGGGAGGCGCCGTTCTCGTAGACGTGCGAGACATGGCACATGACGAGCGGCGGGGTGCCCGCGCCGGTGAGGGTGCCGGTGAGCGCGGTGCGTACGGCGTCGTACAGCTCCGGGATGCGCGACCAGAAGGCGGCGGTCTCCAGGGTCTCGGCGAAGGCCCCGGCGTCGAGGAGGGCGTCGCGCAGATAGGGGGCCGAGTACCGGCCGTGGGCCCAGCGTTCGCCGGGTTCGGCGCCCGCGAAGGTGCCGCCGGAGTCGCGCAGGACGGCGGCGGCGCGCTCGCGGCGCAGGGCGACGTCCTCCTCGGTGCCCTCGTACCCGGTGACGGCGAGGCAGTCCTGGTCCGAGGCGGTGCCGATGCGGTCGGGCTGGGCGAGGCCGATCAGGGTCTCGGTCTCGTCGGACAGGCGCAGCACGGTGGGCCGGGGTCCGTCCTGGGCGAGGCGGCGCAGCGCGGCGGTGCCCTCCGCGAAGGACGCGAACCGCCATGCCTCGTACACCCGTTGCTCGGGCAGCGGGCGCACGCGCACGGTCACGGAGGTGATGACGCCGAAGGCGCCCTCGGAGCCGAGGATCAGCTGGCGCAGATCGGGTCCGGCGGCGGAGCGGGGCGCGCGGCCGGTCTCGATGGTGCCCTCGGGGGTGGCGAGGGTGAGGCCGAGAACCATCTCGTCGAAGCGGCCGTATCCGGCGGACGCCTGGCCGCTGGAGCGGGCGGCGGCGAACCCGCCGACGGTGGCCCACTCGTAGGACTGCGGGAAGTGGCCGAGGGTGAACCCGTGCGCGGCGAGCAGGGCTTCGGCCTCGGGGCCGCGCAGTCCGGGCTGGAGGACGGCGGTGCGGGAGACCGGGTCGAGGTCGAGCAGGCCGTTCATCCGGCGCAGGTCCAGGGCGATGAACTCCCGCCGCTGCGGGGCGAGTCCGCCGACGACGCTGGTGCCGCCGCCGAACGGCACGACGGCGAGCCGGTGTGCGGCGCAGGCCCGCAGCACGGCGAGGACCTGCTCGTGGGAGCCGGGCAGGACGACGGCGTGCGGTACGTCCGTGAGGTCGCCCGCGCGCAGGCGCAGCAGGTCGGGGGTGGACTTGCCGCGCGCGTGCCGGACGCGGGACTCGGCGTCGGTGCGCACGTGTTGAGGGCCGCCGACGGCGTCGGCGAGGGCGCGCAGCGCGGCCGGGTCGGCCGGGGTGGCGGGCAGCTCGAGGTCGGTGAGGGCGAGCGGGGCGGTGGTGCGCGGCCGGACGCCGAGCAGGTCGCGCAGCAGGCCGGTCACGTTCTCGGGCAGCGGCGCCGCCTTGGCCGGGTCGCCCCAGCCGTTCCACAGCATGTCCATCGAACGGTCGTCCTCACCAACTCGGTTCACACGGAAGGCGGTTCACCCGGCGGCTCACCCGGCTCCGGGTCCGCCGGGCCCCTCGGGGCGTTACACTGTGACATATGACGTCCATCTGTCACAACAGTGCGGACGCCGACCCCGTGCTCGACGCGGTGCGCGACTGCGTCCTGGCCGTCGGTGTCCGCCGCACCACCCTCGCCGACGTGGCCCGCCGCGCCGGGGTCTCCCGGATGACGCTCTACCGGCGCTGGCCCGATCTGCGGTCCCTGGTGGGCGACTTGATGACCCGCGAATGGCTCGCGGTCGCCACCCGGGTGCTGCCCGAGGAGCGGGCGGACACCGGCGCGCGGGAGCGGATCGTGGACGGACTGGCCACCGGGGTGGCCGAGTTCCGCGCCCATCCCCTCTTCCGCAAGATCGTCGACGTCGATCCCGAACTGCTGCTCCCCTATGTGCTGGACCGGCGCGGCGCGAGCCAGCAGGCGCTGCTCGCCCTGCTGGTGGAGGCGCTGCGCGCGGGCCACGCGGACGGCTCGGTGCGCGCGGGCCATCCCGAACGGCAGGCGCGCGCCCTGCTGTTGACCGTGCAGTCCTTCGCCCTTTCGCTGCGCACCATGACCGACGAGGACGACCCCGAGCTGGACTCCGCGGCCCTGCTCGGCGAACTGCGCATCCTTCTGGAGAGGACCCTCACGCCATGAGCCCTACGGACGCCTCCGCCGGGGCCGCACCGGGATCGTCCCTCGACGCCACCCGGCGCACCCGCGAACTCGCCTCGGCCGCCGACGGATCGACGGCCGACCTGCTGGTGGTCGGGCTCGGCGCGACGGGCGCCGGGGTCGCCCTGGACGCGGCTTCGCGCGGGCTGAGCGTGGTCGCGATCGACGCGCACGACCTGGCCTTCGGCACCTCCCGCTGGAGTTCCAAGCTGATCCACGGCGGGCTGCGCTATCTGGCCGCCGGGCAGTTCGACGTGGCGCACGAGAGCGCGGTGGAGCGCGGGGTGCTGATGACCCGCACGGCACCGCATCTGGTGGCCGCGCAGCCCTTCGTGCTGCCGCTGACCCCGCTGGTCTCGCGCGGCCAGGCGTCGCTGGCCTGGGCCGGGTTCCGCGCCGGTGACATGCTGCGCCTGGCCGCCCGCACCCCGCGCCAAGTGCTGCCCGTGCCACGTCGGCTGGCTGCGGCGGAGGCCCGGCTGCTGGCCCCGGCGGTGCGCGCCGAGGGACTGCGCGGCGGGCTGCTCTCCTGGGACGGCAAGGTGACCGACGACGCCCGGCTGGTCACCGCGCTCGCCCGTACCGCCGCCGCGCACGGCGCCCGGGTCCTCACCCGGGTCCGCGCGCTGCGTCTGGACGCCGGGGGCGCCCGGTTCCGCGACGAACTCACCGGCGAGGAAGGGGAGATCAGGGCGCGGGCCGTCGTCAACGCGACCGGCGTGTGGGCGGGCGGCCTGGTCGAAGGGCTGCGCGTGCGCCCCTCCCGGGGCACCCACCTGGTCCTGCGCTCACGGCGGCTGGGCGCCCTGCCGGCCGGGCTGCACATCCCGGTCCCCGGCGAGACCAACCGCTTCGTGCTGGTCCTCCCGCAGGGCGACGGCCGTACCTACGTCGGACTCACCGACGAGCCGGTGGAGGGCGAGATCCCCGACGAGCCCGACGTGCCGGAGACCGACATCGGCTTCCTCCTGGACGTGCTCGGCTCCGTGCTGGACACACCGGTGCGCCGGGACGAGGTGGACGGCGCCTTCGCCGGACTGCGCCCCCTCCTGGACACCTCGGCGCCCGGCTCTGCCGGGGAGCGCACCTCCGACATCTCGCGCAGACACGCCGTGCTCACCTCCGGCGAGGGGGTGGTCACGGTGGTGGGCGGCAAGCTGACGACGTACCGCCGTATGGCCGAGGACGCCGTGGACGCCGCCGTCGCCGCCCACCGGCTCCCGGCGGGCCCCTCCCCCACCGCCGCGCTCCCCCTGGTGGGCGCCGCCGAACCGGCCGCCCTGCGCCGCCTGCCCGCGCCCACCCGGCTGGTCCGCCGCTACGGCACCGAGGCGGCGGCGGTGCACGCGCTGGCCGAGCGGGACCGGAGCCTGGCCGAGCCGGTGATACCCGGCCATCCGGTCACCCGCGCCGAACTCCTGTGGGCGGTACGGCACGAGGCCGCCCTCGTGCCCTCCGACCTCCTCGACCGGCGCACCCGGATCGGTGTCGTCCCGCACGACCGGGCCGAGGCGCTGGAGACGGCACGGGAGATGCTGGCGCGGGGGTAGGGGTTTCGCCGTAGGGGTCCGAGGGGAGTCGGGGCGGATGGTGTCACCCGGACCGGAACAGGCGCGTCCCGCCCCGCACGAGGTCCCCGGCGTCCCCGGGCGGCCCGCCCTGCTGCGCTTCGACGGCTGGATCACCGGCATCGGCACGGCCTCCGGCACCCGGCTGGTCCTGGGCCACTGGCCGCGCTCGCCCTTCGGCCCGTTCAGCGACGTGATGCTGGAGACCGCCGAGGGCCACCGCGTGCTGCTGGCCCCGACCCGCCGGACGGCGGACTTCATCGCCGGGACGTACGGCTTCGACGAGGTCAGGGTCGTCCCCGTAGGGGTACGGACCGACGGCACCCACTGGAGCGTGGACGCCGGTGCGCTGCTCACCCTGCGCTTCACGGTCGGACGGCGCGGCCCGCTGGGGCTGCTGCTGCGGGCGGTGCCGGGACGCGTGGCGGCGAGCACCGCGTGCGCCACCGTCTTCGACCCGTTCGCCCGGCTGCTGGGCCTGCGCACCCGAGGCTCGGCGGGCGGCGGCCGGTACGAGTGGTACGGCGCCCGTGATCTGCGCCGGGTCACCGCCGCGACGGCCGTGTACGAGGGGCGCGACCTCGGAGCCGTGGGCCCCGTCGTACCGCCGGTGCTCTTCGGCTTCGGCTCGACACCGCGCGGGCCGAGCCAGGCGCGGGTGACGACGACGGTACGGGTGCCGGAGGGTCAGCGGGTCTGAGCGCACCCCGCCGAGGGGGCCGTCACAGCGCCTCCGGCGGCCGGTGTCCCACCCGGAAGCCCACCGCCGCGACCAGCACGATGGCGCACGCCGTGAACACGATGCCCGCCTCGCGCACGTCGAGTGCCACGGCGAGGGCGCCCACGCCGACGACGGGCAGGGAGATGCCCAGGTAGGCCACGACGAAGAAGGCCGAGATGGTGGCGCCCCGGTGGTCCGGGGGTGCTGCCGCGCCGACCGCCGTGAGCCCCGCGCGGAAGGCCATGCCCTGCCCGATCCCGCCCGCCACCGCCCCGGCGAGGAGTACCGGCAGCGACGCGGTCAGCAGGGAGACGCCGACCAGCACCAGGCCCGCGGCGAGCACCGCGCAGCCCGTCGGGAGCGCGGCGCGCGGGCCGAGGCGTCCCATGAGGACCTGGCCGACGGTGGAGGCGCAGAACACGCAGAAGACGACGGCGCCGGTCACGGCGAGGTTGTGCTCGCCCAGCGTCTCGGTGAGGAAGGCGGGCGCGACCGCCGTGAAGAGGCCGAGCAGGGAGAATCCCGCGAACGCGGCCAGCGCGCTCGGCCCGAACACCCCGCGCACCTGCGGCGGGATCGTCATGCCCTGGGGGCGCAGCGGTGGGCGCCGCCCCGCGTGATGGACCGTCTCGGGGAGCAGGGCGGTGACGGTGGCGGCGACCGCCAGCAGCCCCAGGTGTACGAGGAACGGCAGGCTCAGCGGGCGGGGCGCGTACTGCGCGAGGAAGCCGGAGAGCAGCGGGCCGAGGCCCAGGCCGCCCATGTTGGCCGCCGTGGCCGCGAGCGCGGCGCGGCCCCGCCGCCCGGCCGGTGCCAGATCGAGGACGGCCGCCGTGCCCGTGCCGCTGAGCAGCCCCGCCGAGAAGCCGGACAGCACCCGGCCGACGTAGAGCAGCGGCAGCCCCTCTTCGAAGAGGAAGCAGACCGCGCTGAGCGCCGAGAGCCCCAGGGCGCAGCCCAGCACCGGGCGGCGGCCCAGGACGTCGGAGGCGCCGCCCGCGACGAGCAGCGCGGTGATGACGCCGACGGCGTAGACGGCGAACACCACCGTGACGATCAGCTCGGAGAACCCGATCTGCTGCCGGTAGATCCCGTACAGCGGGGTGGGGAGCGTGGTGCCCATCATGCCCACGGCGAAGACGCCCGCGGCGGCCACATAGCCCGGCCGCCGACGCCGCCGAGCGGGCCCCGGGTCGGAGTCGATCACGCTCCACCATAGGCACGGCCGGGCCCCCGGCCCCACCGCGGTCAGAGCCGTGCGCCCCCGTCGACCCGCAGGAGCGTGCCGTTGACGTACGACGCCCGGTCGCTGAGCAGCCAGGCCGCGGCCTGCGCGATCTCCTCGGGTTCGGCCATGCGGCCCAGCGGGGTGTGTGCCGTGATCCGCTCCAGCAGGCCCGGTGACTCGGCCTCCCACTCCCGGATCATCTCGGTGCGGGTGCCGCCGGGGGCGATGGCGTTGACGCGGATGCCCTCGGGTCCGTAGGTGACGGCGGCCGACTCGGTGAGGCTGTTCAGGGCGCGCTTCATCGCGCCGTAGACGGGCAGTTCGGGGTTGGCGCCGTGGCTGCCGACGGAGGAGGTGTTGACGAGGGCGCCGCTCCCGGCGGTGGCCCGGATGGCGGCCACCTCGGCGGCCATGGCGAGCCACTGGCCCTTGAGGTTGACGGCGTAGAGCCGGTCGAAGTCGGCCTCGGGGGTCTGGTCCAGCGGGCCGGGCCGCTGGCCGGACGCGCCGTTGTTGAAGGCGACGTCCAGGCGGCCGTAGCGGTCGACGGCCTGTTCCACGGCGGCGCGTACCGAGTCGGCGTCGGCCAGGTCGCACTCGGCGTACGCGGCCGTGCCGCCGTCGGCCGTGATCTCGTCGGTCACCGTCTTCAGCTGGTCCTCGGTGCGGGCGGCGAGCAGGACCCGGGCGCCCTCGCGGGCGAACAGCCGGGCCGCCGCCGCGCCGATCCCGCGTCCGGCCCCGGTGACGAGGGCGACCTTGCCGGCCAGCAGGCCGAGGGACGTGGTGGTGGTGTCGTTCATGCCGTCGAGCCTGCGCCGTCGCCGCACGCGCATCCAGGTATCGCCGGTACCTGGCTGGATGCCGTCCGGCCCTCGCCGCTCGCGGCCCGGCGGCGGAATACTGGACGGCGTGGACAGAGGACAACTGGCCGGGTTCCTGCGCAGCAGGCGTGAGCGGATCGGGCCCGCCGAGGTGGGGCTGCCCGCCGGGGCGCGGCGGCGGACGCCGGGGCTGCGGCGCGAGGAGGTGGCCGAGCTGGCGTTCATCTCCACGGAGTACTACACGCGGCTGGAACAGGCCCGGGCCCCACGCCCCTCGCGCGAGGTGCTGGCGGGTCTGGCGCGGGCGCTGCGCCTGTCGGACGCCGAGCGCGACCACCTCCACCATCTCGCGGGCACGCCCCCGGGTCCGCCGCCCGGACCCTCGCGCGAGGTGCCGCCGAGCATCCTCGACCTGATCCAACGGCTCCCCGGCTCGGCCGCGTTCGTGACCTCGGCGACCTACGAGGTGCTTGCCTGGAACGAGTTGACGGCCGCCCTGATGGAGGACTTCTCCGCCGTCCCCCCGCCCGAGCGCAACCTCGTACGGCGCGCCTTCCTCGGACCGGGCCCGAAGGAAGGGCGGTTGTACGGCGTGTCCGACGCGGACGAGTTCACGCGCTCCTCCGTCCGGGAACTCCGCGCCGCGTCGGGGCGCTACCCCGATTCCCCCGAGGTGACCGCGCTGGTCGACGAACTCCTCGCCGGGAGCGCGGAGTTCGCCCGGCTGTGGGCCGCGCACGACGTGGCGGCCAGCCGCACCCTGACCAAGACCTTCCGCCACCCGGCGGTCGGCCCGGTGACCGTCAACTGCGACACCCTCCATCTGCCCGACCGGGACCAGCGCGTCGTCATCTACACCGCCGAGCCGGGTTCACCGTCCGAGGCGGCACTGCGGCTGCTGGCGGCCGGGCGCGTGGCGGTCTCCGGCTGAGACGACCGGGCGAAATCGGACACGGTTCCGTGACGTCGGTCACAGCGTTCCCGTGACCTACCCGGGCCGCTTAGTAGATGGCACCCCGATGACAAATGGGGTTTGTCCGTCTTGGGGTGGATGTGGATCATTCCTGACCGCATGGGGTGATCTTCACTCGACACCGTCTCTCGTTTTTGCGAACGCACAGGGTTTCTGACGACACGGCAGGGGTGGACCGACCCCCTGACGACGGGTCGGTCCACCCCTGCCTGTACACGCAGACCGCTTCTGTCCTACGAAGCGGAGTAGTACGACCCGCTCTTTGCGCACGCTGTGAACGCCTCCTAAGAATGGCGTCTCGCAGAGCGTCTTCGCAGTTGGGAAGACGAAGTCCGCGCAATGGCAGTGAGGTCACGCATGGCAAAGCACCGCAAGCAGCAGCAGTACCGGCGGATGGTGGTCGCCGCCGTCGCCGTCGGCGCGGTGGGTGTGCCCTCCGCCGCCATGGCCTGCGTCAAGTGGGGCGACGACACGGGGTCGCAGGCCGGATCGGCATCGTCCCGGACCGCGTGGGAGCAGGGACAGGACACGGCGGACCAGATCACGCGGAGCTGGAACCACACCCGTCCCGAGGGCCACCGCGGCAGCCCGGCCCCCACCACGACGGCGCCCGAGACCCCGGCCGCGACGCCCTCCGCCCGCGAGCACCGCGAGCACACGGAGCACGCAGAGCCCACCGAGCACCGTCGCACCGCTCCCGCCCGCACCCACGGCGCGGCGCCCCGCCCGAAGGCCACCGCCTCCGCCCCCGCCACGGCACCGGCGAAGAAGGCCGCTCCGGCGGCCACCAAGTCCGCGCCCGCCGCCCCGAAGTCCGCCACCCCGGCCGCCGTGAAGACCGCCGTGGAGTCGGCCGCGAAGACGGCGACCGGGCACGCGCCGAAGCCCGCCCCGAAGCCGGTGCGGACGACCGCCGCCGCGACCCCGGCCCCGGCCACCCCGGCCCCGGCCGCCACCGCCTCCGGTGCCGTCGCCCAGGTCGTGCAGCTGGTCAACGCCGAGCGCGCGAAGGTGGGTTGCAGCCCCCTGACCGTCAACGCCGAGCTGACCAAGGCCGCACAGGCGCACAGCGACGACATGGCCGCCCACCAGAACATGTCACACACCGGCTCCGACGGCTCCGACCCGGGCGCCCGGATCACCGCCGCCGGATACCAGTGGAACGCGTACGGCGAGAACGTCGCGTACGGCTACTCCACCCCGGCCGAGGTCATGGCGGGCTGGATGGCCAGCCCCGGCCACCGGGAGAACATCCTCAACTGCTCCTACAAGGAGATAGGCGTCGGCCTCGCGCAGCCGGGCAGCTACTGGACCCAGGACTTCGGCACCGCCCAGTAGGACCCCCTGGCAGGGCCGTGTCGCCCTGGTCACATTTCGCGCGAACCGGGCCCCGGCGTGGCAGCCGTCACGTCGGGGCCCGGCCCTTTCTGTTTAGGTTCGCAGCACCGCGCCCCACCCCCCATCGCGAAGGCCGCTCCCATGCCCCACCCCTTCACGCATCTGTCCCGCTCCCGAAGGACGCGACGCGCCACGGTCACGGGCGCGCTCGCCGCGCTGACGGCGGCGCTGGTGACGGCCGGCACGCTCCCGGCCGCCGCCGCACCCCGCCACGGCTCGGACTTCGCCAAGGCGGTGCACGCCCAGGGCAAGGCCCGCGTCGCCGCCGCCGTACTCGACCTGGACGATCCGAAGCACCGGCCCGAGGTCCACGGCGACGGCGGCCCGTTCGACACGGCCAGCATCGTCAAGGTGGACATCCTCGCGGCGGCCCTGATGAAGGCCCACGGCGCCGGGCGCAACCTCAGCGCCGTGGAGCGCGACCGGGCGAAGGCGATGATCGAGCACAGCGACAACGCGGCGGCGAACGCCCTGTGGCGGAGCATCGGACTCGCCCCGGGTCTGAAGGCGGCCAACAAGCGGCTCGGGCTGACCGAGACCGAGGGCGGCTCGGGCCCCCGCTGGGGGCTGACCCGCACCACGCCGAGGGACCAGATCCGGCTGCTGCGCGCGGTGTTCGACCCCGGCCCCGCCACCCCGCTCGACCAGACGTCCCGCGCCTACATCCGCTCGCTGATGGGCAACGTCGCCGACGAGCAGTCCTGGGGCGTGTCGGCGGCCGGTGCGCACGGTGCGCTGAAGAACGGCTGGCTCCAGCGGAACACCACTGGGCTGTGGGACGTCAACAGCGTCGGCCGGATCACCAAGGGCGGACACCGCTACCTCGTCGCGGTCCTCTCGGACGGCAACACCTCCATGCAGGACGGCATCGCCCTGGTGGAGCGCGCGGCCCGCGCGGCGGTCGCGGGCTGAGCCTGCCCCGGGACCACCGTGCGCGGCGTGGCGCGCCGCGCAGCCGTCCCCGTTCCCGGCGAGGATGGCCCTCGGGGCGAGCGGCCGGGAGGCGACGGACATGACGGTGAACCGGATCGGCCTGGTCGTCCACGAGGGACGGCCCGCGGCCCTGGCCGCGGCGGAGGCCGTGCGCGAGTGGTGCGCCGAGCACGAGGTGGGCTGCGCCGACATCGACGTGTGGGGCGACGGCACGCGGCACAGCGCCCGCGAGGAGGTCGCCGCCGCCCATGACCCCGATCTGATCGTCACCCTGGGCGGCGACGGCACCTTCCTGCGCGGTGCCCGACTCGCGACGGAGGACGACGCGCTGATCCTCGGGGTCGACCTCGGCCGCGTCGGGTTCCTGACCGAGGTGCCCGCACCGGCGGTGCGCGCCGCCCTGGACGCCGTACGGGCGAACCGGTTCGACGTGGAGAGCCGGATGCTGCTCACCCTGCGCGCCTCCTGCCGCCTCGAAGTGCCCCGGCACATGGAGCCGCTGGTGGGCCACGGGCGCGGTCCGCTGCTGCCGCCGCCACCGGTGCGCGGGGAGTGCGAGCAGAGCCACGACTGGGGTGTCGCGCTGAACGTCACCGCGCTGAACGACGTGGTCGTGGAGCGGCTGACCCGGGACCGCCAGGTGTCGGTGGGTGTGTACATCGCCGGGCAGCTGCTCGCCTCGTACTCCGCCGACGCGCTGATGGTGGCGACGCCGACCGGCTCGACGGCGTACAGCTTCGCGGCCGGGGGTCCGGTCGTCTCACCGCGTGCGGAGGGGCTGCTGTTCACACCGGTCGCGCCGCACATGGCGTTCAACCGCTCGGTGCTGGCCGCCCCGGACGAGCCGATCGCGCTGCGCGTCCTGGACCGCTCGGGCCCGGCGGCGGTCAGCATCGACGGCCAGGTGCGCGGGGTGCTCGACCCCGGCGACTGGATCGGGGTGTACGCCGCCTCGCGCAGACTGCGGGTGGTGCGGCTCGGGCCGATGGACTTCTACGGGCGGCTGCGCGAGCGCATGAACCTCACCGACGCGCCCGCGGCCGTGGCCGACGGCGGGGCCGCTCCGCTGTGGCCGGTGCGCACACCGCCGCCGGGCGACCTCGCCCACCTCGCGCTGCCCACCCGCCCCGAGGACGGGGCGCGAAAGCGGTCCTGACGCCCAGTCGTACGGCCCGCCGGAGAATTCCCGGGCGGGCAGGAGAATGTGCGCGGTCCGGGGGCATCAGGAGAGGCAGGAACTCCGTTCACCGCAGGAGGCAGACCATGATCGCCGTCGGCGTCATCTTGCTCATCATCGGCTTTCTCACCGGGATCTCGATCCTGTGGACCATAGGCATCATCCTCACGGTGGTGGGTGCCGTGCTGTGGATCCTGGGCTCCACCGGTCACGCGATCGCCGGCCGTCGTCACTACTGGTGACTCCACGGGTGACTCCCGAGCCGGACGCGTCCGGCGTGCGGGCTCCACGGGGCTGAGGCAGGCTTTCGGGGCAGAGTTCGCACCGCCGGGCGACCGGAAACCTGGGAGTGATGCGCCATGCCCTTCGACTCCACGTCCGCGCCGGACACCGCGCCCGCCTCTCCCCCGCCCCCGCCGCCGGTACGGTCGTGGACCGTCGAGGATCTGCCCGCGCTCGACCCGGACCCGTTCTTCGACGAGCTGCTGCGGGACGAACCGATCACCCGCATCAGCCTGCCGTACGGCGACGGGCATGCCTGGCTGGTGACCCGCTACGAGGACGTCCGCGCGGTCACCTCCGATCCCCGCTTCTCTCGCGCCGAACTGGTCGGGCGCTCGGTGACCAGCATGGCGCCCCAGGCGGTGGCCTCGCAGACGGCGGGGCTGCAGTACATCGACCCGCCCCGGCACACGGTGCTGCGGCGGGTCGTGGCGCGTGCGTTCACCGCGCGGAGCATGGCGCGGCTGCGGCCGGTGGCGGAGCGCATCGCCCACCGGGCGCTGGACGGCATGGAGCAGGCCGGGCCGCCCGGCGACCTCATGGAGCATCTGTACACGCCGTTCCCGATCGCCGTGGTCTGTGCGTTCCTGGGCGCGGACGAGGGCGACTGGCGGGCCTGGGCGGGCCATTCCGAGGCGCTGCTGTCCAAGGCGGCCGACGGCGAGGACCGCAACCGGCAGGCCCGTGCGACGACGCGTGGCCGGGTGGTGGACCTGCTGGACCGCCGTCGCGCGGAGCCGCGTGACGACCTCGCCGGGGTGCTGGCAGCCGCCGCGGCGACCGGCGAGATCACCGACGACGAGGCGGTCTCGCTGGCCATGGCGGTCTACGTCAGCGGTGGTCACGCGGTGCGCAACAACAGCGGGTCGATGATGTACGCGCTGCTCACCCATCCGGAGCAGTTCGCGCGGCTGCGGCGCGAGCCGGAGCTGCTGCCGAGGGCGGTGGAGGAGCTGTTCCGCTTCGTGCCGCACCGCAACGGTGTGGGCATCCCCCGCATCGCCACCGAGGACGTGGAGATCGGCGGCCATCTGATCCGCAAGGGCGAGGCCGTCTACAACGCCTATGTCGCCGCCAACCGCGACCCCGAGGCGTTCCCCGACCCGGACGCGCTGGACTTCGACCGCACCGGCCCCGGGCACCTCGCCTTCGGCCACGGGCCGCACTTCTGTCTGGCCGCGCTGATGGCCCGGATGGAGGCGGAGGTGCTGATCGGCTCCGTGATGGAACGCTTCCCCGCGCTGCGGCTGGCGGTGCCGCCCGGGGAGGTCGAGTTCCAGCGGGACGGGCTGATCCGGGGGCCGAGGACGCTGCCGGTCGCTTGGTAGGTCAGTTGTTCGGCGGATCGCGAGCGGGGGGCAAGGGGTGACATGGTTCACAGGTGCGCACATTCCAGGCGCGGGGACGTGCCAACGCGGTTCTTCCGTCTGGCCATTGAGGCCGACTGCCGCCCGCGCAGACAGTTGCACTCGAAAACATCTGGCCCGTGGTGCGTAAAGGATCACACTCCTCACCGCACCCCGAACCGGGCGTCGGTGAACGCCGGGCGCCACACGACGGTAGGTTGATCTCCATGAGCGACAACGTTTACTTCGACGTCAACATCGACGACCAGCCGGCCGGCCGGATCGTCTTCCGCCTCTACGACGACGTGGTCCCCAAGACCGCCAAGAACTTCCGCGAGCTGGCCACCGGTGAGCACGGCTTCGGCTACGCCGGTTCCCCGTTCCACCGCGTCATCCCGCAGTTCATGCTGCAGGGCGGCGACTTCACCCGGGGCAACGGCACCGGCGGCAAGAGCATCTACGGCGAGAAGTTCGCGGACGAGAACTTCTCCCGCAAGCACGACCGCCCGTACCTGCTGAGCATGGCGAACGCGGGCCCGAACACCAACGGCTCGCAGTTCTTCATCACCACCGTCGTCACCCCGTGGCTCGACGGCAAGCACGTCGTCTTCGGCGAGGTCGTCGAGGGCCAGGACATCGTGGACAAGATCGAGTCCCTGGGCAGCGACAGCGGCGCCACCCGGGGCAAGATCACCGTCGCCGAGAGCGGCACGGTCTGACGGTCCCCGCCGACCCACCGCGCCGTGCCCCCGCTCCGGGGGCACGGCGACGCCGGGTCCACCGTGACCGTAGGATAAGCTTGTTCATGAGCGAGGCACCCAAGTGCGGGTAACGCGCCGTGCGTTGGTGGTCCAAGGAAAGACGTCCCGCTTCCTGCGGGGAGATGCAGGTGCAAGGCCTGCCCGGCGCTCCATCATGAGAACCCCGTCCCTGGGAGATCAGGGGCGGGGTTCTTTCGTGGGCGGGCGGGAGGACAGGCAGGGCAGGAGCAGGGTCCAGAAGCGGTCCATCCGTTCGCGGGAGAGCCAGTCGCGGTCCCGGCTGCCCAGCGCCTCGAACCCGGCGGTCGCGGCGACGACCGCGACCACGGCGCCCTCGGACGAGACGCCGTCGGCCAGTTCGCCCGCCGCCTCGGCCCGGCCGACCGTCTCGCGCACCCATGTCTGCCACCAGTCGAGCAGCCCGGCCCGGTGCCGCCGGGCCGGGTCACCGCTGAGCCGGAAGCCCGCCGAGGTCACCGGGTCGGCCGCGAGGGTGACCGCGAGCTGCCGGGTGGCGGTGACGAGCGCCCCGAGCGCGCTGCCCTCGGAGCGCCCGCAGCGCCCGGCCAGTTCCCGTACCGTACGGGCCGCCACCCGCTCCACCTCACCGGCCAGCGCGTCCTTGTCCGGGAAGTGGAAGTGCAGGGCGCCCGTGCTCACCCCGGCCCGCGCGCTGATCGCGGGTAAGGAGGCACGGGCGTACCCGTCGGCGGCGAAGAGTTCCGCCGCCGCGCGGACGAGGGCCTGCCGGGTCCGGACCGCCCTCTCCTGCTGGACCATGGCGCTCCCCCTTCAGAGCCTCGTTCCGGGAACGAGCCCGCGCCGTACGCCGGTCAGGCGTCCGTCGGACGCAGCAGCACGGGCAGCGAACGGTATCCGTTGAGCATGAAGGTCGGCAGTGGCCGCAACTCCTCGGGCGCGCAGGCCAGTCGTACGTCCGGGAAGAGCCCGAAGAGCTTCGAGAGCGCGGAGGCCGCCTCGATCTCGCCGAGCGGGGCGCCGAGGCAGCGGTGCGGCCCGTGGCCGAAGCCGAGGACGTCGCGCTTGGTGCGCAGCACGTCGAAGCGGCTCGCGTCGGGGCCGTGCCGGTCGGTCTCGTGGCCGCCCGACGCGAAGTCGACGAGGATGCAGTCGCCCTTGCGCAGGGTCACCCCGTCCAGGTCGATGTCCTCGACGGCGAACCGCAGCGGCGAGTACGCCCCTGGCGTGTGCACCCGCATCGTCTCGGAGACCACGTCGGCCCAGGTCGCGCGCCCCTCCCGGACGTGCTCCAGCTGCTCGGGGTGGGTGAGCAGAGCGCCGGCCGCGTTGGTGATGAGGGTGGCGGTGGTGTCCTGGCCCGCGGCGATGAACATGAAGAGGGAGCCGAGCAGTTCCTCCTCGGTGAGCCGGTCGCCGTTGTCGCGGGCGGCGATCAGCGAGCTGGTGAGGTCGTCGCCCGGCTGCTCCCGCTTGACCGCCACCAGCCTGGCGAGAAGCCCGAACGCCTGGAGCCGGGCGGCCTCCATCTCGGCGGCCGGGGTCGTGGAGCTGAACACCGTGCTGAGCGCGTCCGAGAGCGCGTCGGTCTCGGCGCCGCGCGGCACCCCGAACAGCTCGCAGATGACGCGCAGCGGCAGCACCTCGGCGTAGTCGGTGCGCAGGTCGACCGGGGTGCCGGGGGCCACGGCGGCGAGGGAGTCGAGGAGTTCGGCGGAGAGTTCCTCCACGCGCGGGCGCAGCGCCTCGGAGCGACGGAGGGTGAAGGCGCCCGCGACGAGCCTGCGCAGCCGGGAGTGGTGCTCCCCGTAGGCGAAGAGCATGTTCTCGTTGGCCACCCAGGGGTACAGCGGCCAGTCCTCGGTGATCTTGCCCTCGATGAAGGCGGGCCAGTGCAGCCGGGCGCTCCGTGAGACGCGCGGGTCGGCCAGCAGCCGTTCCACGTACGTCTGTTGCACGACCGCCCAGGCGACGACCCCGCCGGGCAGTTCGACGGGGACGGCGGGGCCCTGTCCGCGCAGGTGGGCGGCCTCGCTCTGGTGGTCGCGTCCTGTGATGTCCAAGACGTAGGGGCAGGCGGTCGTCTCCATCGGTGTCCTCCCTGGTTCGGTCCTGCGCTCACGTGGTCGTGCTGCGGTGCCGGTCGGCGGGAGGCTCCCGGCGTCCGGGCGGGTCCGTGGATGGCGGGGGTGGTGGGGGTGGCGGCCCGACGGCCGGGTCCGGGCATCGGCCGGGACGGGTCCGGGGTGCGGTCCGGCGTGTGGTCCGGTGAGTGGTGGGTCCGGGTGCCGGTCGGCGGGGGGCGGCTACCGGTCGGGGCGGTCCGGGTACCGGCGGGGGCGGCGGTCCGGTCCCCGCGCGTCCCGCCGCTCCCGGCGGCTCAGCCGGTGACGCCGGTCTCCTCGGCCTCCCGGCGCAGGGCCAGCGCCTCGGCGTGCACCCGCTCGCCCCGGTCCAGACCCATGTCGAGCCGGACGAGGACGGCGGGGACGGCGATGCTGGTCATCAGATGCCGGTAGAGGTCGACCACGCGTTCCATGATGTCCGTGTGGTCGTTCATGATCTTGGAGAGCACCTGGGCGCCGGTGAAGGCGGCGACGAACGCCTTGGCCGCGGCTTCGACGTCGACGTGCGGCAGGAGTTCGCCGCTCGTCTTCGCCCGGGCCAGGAGTTTGGCGTTGTGGTCGATCCAGGAGGCCATGGGCACCCGCCGGTCCAGGCCGTCCTGGGGCGAGCCCTGGTCCACGGTGAGCCGGACGCTGCCGCGCACCAGCGGATCGCCCTCGCCGAGCAGATACGCGAGGAGGAAGCCCGCGTCCAGCCCCTCCTGGAGGACCAGTTCGCGCGGCGGCGTCTCCGGCACCGAGGTGAGCTGGTCGGTCAGCACGGCCTGGGCGAGCTGTTCCTTGGAGGCGAAGTGGAAGTAGAGGGCGCCCTTGGTGACATTGGCCCGCTGCAGGATCTCGGAGATCGTCGCGGCTTCGTACCCCACGTCGGCGAACACGTCGGCGGCTGCCACCAGGATGTTGCGCCTTGTCCTGATCGCACGTTCCTGCAGCGCCACGGCACACCCTCCGCACTGGCTTCACGGCCCGGTCGGTGACGGAAAGAGACCGGCGGGTACGCATCCTGCCACCCGGCAACTCGGCCTTTCAAGCGTGTGCTCGCTCTCCCGTGCGGGCGTCCGGGCTCGTCACCGCCGGCCACGATAAGACGTGCCGCCCGGTATCACAACGCTTTCGGACCGACCGCGCGCGCCGTGCGCGGGGTGCCGCATCCCCGTAAAAGCCGTTCAGTTTCGGTCAGTTGTCGAACTTGAACCACCCACATTACGCAACCATGCGGTGACCGATTGACAGAGTCTTTGCTTGATAAGCAAACCGGAAGGTCCGTATCTTCTGACACTGCGCATCCCTTCCTGCCGGATCTGCGACCACGGGAGCGGGCTCATGACTCTTCTGACACCTCAGGCAGCACTCCCCTCGGCACCCGGGAACGACGACGAGCACCACACACCCCCACTCCCTTCGACCGGTTCCGCACCGTCCCCGGCGGTGGCGGAGCTGACCCGGCTCCTCTTCGACGGCGGAGCGCGCGAGCGGGCGCACGGCCGCTGGCGCGACCTCATCGCGCGGGACACCTTCCGCCACCGCCCCGGTCTCGGCGCCGACGAGCGCGCCGAACTCTCCTACTCCTGGCTGCGCCTGGTGAACGACACCGCCGGGGCGCCCGAGCGGCTGGCCGACGATCCCGCCGAACTCGCGGCCCTGCACGAGTGGGCGGCCATCGTGGACGGTGGCGGCGGCCTGTGCACGGTGGCGAGCATCCACTACAACCTGTTCCTGGGCAGCCTGCTCGACCACGACGGCGGCCGGGACCTGTCCGACTTCACCTCGCTGCGCCGTGTCGGCACGTTCCTGTGCACCGAGCTGGAGCACGGCAACGACGCCTCGGCCCTGGAGACGACCGCCGAACTCGACCCGGCCACCGGCGGGTTCGTGCTGCACACCCCGCATCCGGGCGCCCAGAAGTTCATGCCCAACACGAGTCTGACCGGCGGCCCCAAGAGCGCGGTGGTCGCCGCACGGCTGCTGGTGGACGGCCGCGACGAGGGGGTCTTCCTGTTCCTGACCCCGCTCAGCGACGAGAACGGTCTGCGGCCGGGCGTACGGGTGCGCAGGCTGCCGATGCGCACCGGCGCGCCCGTGGACCACTGCATGACCTCCTTCGACCGGGTGCCGCTGCCGCGTTCCGCGCTGCTGGAGTCCGCGCACGGCCGCCTGGACGCCGAGGGCAGGCTGCACAGCGAACTCGGCAACCGGCGCAAGCGGTTCCTGCGCTCCATCGGCCGGGTCACCATGGGCAAGCTGTGCATGAGCGGCGCGGCGATCGGCGCCACCCGGGCAGCCCTCGCCATAGCCGTGCGCTACGGCGGCCACCGGCAGGTCAGCGGGCCGCGCGCGGGCGAGCGCATCCCGGTGAACGCCCACCGCTCGCACCACGGGCCGCTGTTGAAGGGTCTGGCGACCTCCTACGCCATGACCTTCCTGCACCGCAGGGCACTTGAGGGCTGGACCGCGCACCGCACGGACCCGGACACCGAACGGCAGGCGGAGGCCGAGCGGTTGGTGGCGGTGGCCAAGAGCTGGATCACCTGGCAGGCGCGGGAGGTGACCGTCGAGTGCCGTGAACGCTGCGGCGCCCAGGCGTTGTTCGCGGCCAACGGGTTGTCCGAGTTCCCGCAGTACATCGAGGGCACCGTCACCGCCGAGGGCGACAACACGGTGATCTGGGTGAAGGCCGCCGCCGAGATGCTGTTCGCCGAGCAGCCGCCGCCGGGCCCGCTCGACTCCCCTGCCTCAGCAGCCCAGTTGACCGACCCCCGGCATCTGCGGGAGCTGCTGGCCCGGGCGGAGTCGATCTGGCGGGACCGGGCGCGGACCCGGCTGCGGCAGGGGCCGTCCGGCGATCCGGTGGCCCGCTGGAACGGCGCCTCCTCGGCGGCCCTGGAGATGGTCGCGGCGCATGCCCGGCTGCGGGCGGCCGACGCCTTCCTGGACGCGGTGGACCGGGCGGCGGAGCCGGGGGCGCGGGCCCTGCTGGGGCGGCTGTGCCTGCTGTTCCTGCTGCGGGAGACGAGCGCCCGCAGCGGTGACCTGCTGGCGCACGGGCATCTCTCCCCGGAGCAGGTCTGCGCGCTGCCCGAGCTGGTGGACGACGTGCTGCGCGAGCTGGCCCCGCACATGAGCGCCCTGGTGGAGGCGTTCGACCTGCCGGGCGCCTTCCTGGACGGGGTGCCGCTGGCCAACTCGGGCGCGGTGTCGCTCGCGGACTACGCGCTGCCGCCCGAGTAAGGCCGTACGGCGGTTCCGGGCGCGGCCGGTGATGGCCGCGCCCCGAACCGCCGTGGTCAGCCGAGGAGTTCGGTGAACCTGCGGGTGTCGATGTTGCCGCCCGAGGCGATGATCCCGACGCGGCGCGGGAGGTTGTCGATCCGGCCGGAGAGGAGGGCGGCCAGGCCGGTCGCGCCGCTCGGTTCGAGGACGATCTTCAGCCGCTCGAAGGCGAACCGCATCGCCTCCACGATCTCCTCGTCGCTGACCAGCGCGATGGCGTCCACCAGGCGCTGGTTGAGCGCGAAGGTGATCTCGCCGGGCGAGGGCACCACCTGGCCGTCGGCGATGGAGCGAGGCACCGGGAGGGTGACGCGTTCGCCGCTGTCGAGGGAGCGCTTGGTGTCGTCGCCCTCCTCCGGCTCGACGCCGATGATCCGGACGGCCGGGTGGAGGGACTTGGCGGCGGTGGCGCAGCCCGCGATGAGCCCGCCGCCGCCCACGGGCACGACGAGCGCGTCGAGTTCGCCGGTCTCCTCCAGGAGTTCGAGCGCGGCGGTGCCCTGTCCGGCGATGACGTCGGGGTGGTCGTAGGGCGGGATCAGGGCGAGGCCCCGCTCCTCGGCGAGTTCGGCGCCGAGCGCGTTGCGCTCCTGGGTGTAGCGGTCGTAGGTGACGACCTCGGCGCCGTAGCCGAGGGTCGCCTCCATTTTGGAGCGGGGGGCGTCCTCGGGCATCAGGATGACGGCGGTGGTCCCCAGTTCACGGGCGGCAAGGGCGACCGCCTGGGCGTGGTTGCCGGAGGAGAACGCAGCGATGCCCTTGGCCAGTTGGTCGGGGGTGAGCCGGGCGGCGGCGTTGTAGGCGCCCCGGAACTTGAAGGCGCCGACCCGCTGGAAGTTCTCGCACTTGACGAACACCTCGGCGCCGACACGGGCATTGAGGGTGCGCGAGGTGATCACGGGGGTGCGGTGGGCGATGCCCTTCAGACGCGCGGCGGCGTCCCGGACGTCGTCGAGGGTGAGGGAGGGTACGGCGGCCATGGTGTCTTCCCTGGGGTGATCGGCGGTACGGGCGGGCGTGAACGGCCCGGTCATCTGGCGTAGTTGTAGACGGTGGCCCGGGAGACCCCGAGCAGGTCCGCGATGGTCCGGGCGGCGTCCCGGGAGGCGAAGTAGCCGTCGCGGTGGAGGCTGCGCACCAGTTCCCGCTTGGCGTCGCGACTCAGGGTGCGCGGGGTGCCGCCGCGCCGGGCGGCGTGGGTCTCGACGGCGGTGCGCAGTTCGCGTGCGGTGCGTTCACCGAGCGACTCCGGCGGCTCGTCGGGGTGTTCGGTGCCGGTGGCGACGAGCCGGTCCAGGGTGAGGGCGACCGGGGAGAGCACGGAGACGTCGAGGTTGAGGCAGAGGGCGGCGACGTAGTCACCGGCGCGGTTCTTGATGCCGATGGAGGTGCTTTTGGCGGGGCGGCCGTCGGGGAAGCGGTTGGGGTAGTTCTGGACGACGCCCGGGTAGCGCGGGTCGGCGATGCGCAGGAGTCCCAACTCGGTGGCGGAGTCGCCCACTTCGCGCCCGGAGAGGTTGTTCTCTATCGCGCGGATGGCGTGCTCGGGGTCGCGCAGGTCGTGCAGCACGACTTCGCACAGCCCGGGGAACATCCGGCCGAGGGCGACGGCGATCTTCTCGGTCTCCCGGATCAGATGCTCGTCCGCTTCGCATCCCTCCGGATCGAGGCCGTCCTCCATGAACATCCTCCGCTCGCACGGGAGTTGGCGGCCCGCGTGAACAGCGCACTTGGACCGGATTTCCAGTTCTGGACAATACATCCGGGCATCGCGCCGCACCAGGGCTTCGAGAGGCGACCGAGGTGCGACCGAGGTGCGGCCACCTCCCCCACTCCCCTCTTCCTCACCCAACTCGCAAACCATGTGAAGAAGCTGGGATACGATCTTCACGCGATACACACAAACGATCTCCAGGGGGGATTCCTTTGCGCGCACGCCTCGCCGCCACGGCCGTGGCCGTCGCCCTCGCCGGTGCCTTCTTCAGCGCACCGTCCGCGTCCGCCGCGACGGCGCTGCCGTCCAAGAACACGGCCCACCACTGTGTGCACCACACCACCGGGGTCTGCGGCTGGACGCACCACCAGAAGCCGAAGGACAAGTACGAGACGGCGAAGTGCAAGGACGCCTCGGTGTCGTACTCGAAGCACTCGCAGGGCACGTGTTCGCACCACCGCGGTGTGAAGTACTGGTTCAAGTAGGCCGGTCCAGGGGCCGTCACGGGGGTGACGGCCCCTTGTGCGGGTGGGGCCGGTGACTCATGATCGGGCGGACCCGTGTCCCGGCGGAACGGCAGGTGTGCCGTGCCTCCGGGACTTCGCCGTCCCCTGGAGCCGCCATGACACCCCCCACGGCCGTACCGTCCACGGACTCCCCCGGCAGCCGCCGTCTCGCCCTCGTCGGCGGATCGCTCGGCAATCTCGTCGAGTGGTACGACTGGTTCGTCTACGCCAGTTTCGCGATCTACTTCGCCGACTCCTTCTTCCCCGGCGACAACCCGACCACCCAGCTCCTCAACACCGCGGGCATCTTCGCCGTCGGCTTCCTGATGCGCCCGGTCGGCGGGTGGATCCTCGGCCGGGCCGCCGACCGGCACGGCCGCAAGAGCGCGCTGACCCTGACCGTCACGATGATGTCGGTGGCCGCGCTGCTCATCGCCGTGGCCCCCACCTACGGCCAGGTCGGCTACTTCGGCGCCCTCGTCCTCCTGCTCGCCCGGCTGCTCCAGGGGCTCAGCATCGGCGGCGAGTACGCGGCCAGCGCCACCTATCTCACCGAGGCGTCCGCACGGAACCGGCGCGGGCTCGGCTCCTCCTTCCAGTACGTGTCGATGACCTGCGGCCAGCTGCTCGGCCTGGCCATCCTGATCACGCTGCAACACACGCTGACCGACGACCAGTTGAAGAGCTGGGGCTGGCGCCTTCCGTTCGTGCTCGGTGCGGTGTTCGCCCTGGTGGTGTTCTGGCTGCGGCGGCGCCTGACGGAGACGGCGGCGTTCACCGAGGAGGCGGCCGACGAGGGTGAGCGGAGCACGCGCGGCACGCTCACCGCGCTGTGGGAACACCGGCGCGAGGCGGGCCTGGTCATGGCGCTCACCCTGGGCGGCACGGTGGCGTACTACACGTACACCACGTACCTCACCAAGTATCTGATCGGCAGTGCGGGCATGAGCAAGTCGACGGCCACGCTGGTGAGTTTCACCGCGCTCACCGTCTTCGCGCTGCTCCAGCCGCTGGCCGGGATGCTCTCCGACCGGATCGGCCGCAGGCCGCTGCTGATCACCTTCGCGGTGGGCTGCACGGTGGGCACCTACCCCATCATGACGGCGCTCGGCTCGGCGTCCTCCTACTGGTCGGCGCTGGGTCTGTCCCTGATCGCCCTGGTGATCGTCACCGGCTACACCTCGATCAACGCGGCAGTGAAGGCCGAACTGTTCCCCACCCGCGTCCGCGCCCTCGGCGTCGCCCTCCCCTACGCCGTCGCCAACGCCCTCTTCGGCGGCACCGCGGAATACGTCGCCCTGTGGTTCAAGGACGCGGGCCACGAACGCCTCTTCTTCTGGTACGTCTCCGCCTGCGCGCTGATCTCCCTGGTGACGTACGTCCTGATGCCGGACACCCGGAACGCGGCGCTGAGCAAGGCGGAGACCCGGCACACCGAGAAGGCGGCGGCGCTATAGCTGATGCGTCCAGGCGATCACGAACACGACCGCCCCCGCCGAGAGCAGCAGCGCGACGGGCAGCGCCCAGGCCCCGGTTCGTTCACCCCGGACGAACCGGGCGCCCAGGCGGTCGTCCAGACCGGCGATGAACCACAGCAGGCCCAGGCCTCCGGCCACGACGGGCAGGCTGAGCAGGAAGTGCGCCAGCCAGGCCCCGGTGCGCGTGGGCCCGCCCCACGAGTGGTCGTACGGTCCCTGGTCGACGAATCCGTACAGCGCCCCGCGCGCGATGACCAGCAGTTCCATGCCGACGAGCACGAACGCGACGGCGCCGAGCAGGATGCCCGTCCCCGCGTGGAGCAGTCTGCGTAAACGGTGGGGATCGTGGCCCTTCAGCGCGGTGCCGGAGCGGGCCACACTCACCGGAAGGAGCGCCGCGGCCCGGAGGATGTCGATGGCGACTGGTCTGATCGATGTCATGCCAGGACGCTAGGCCGCCGGGCCGGGGCACTGCCTCGTGCGGGGGCACGATCGCGGCCCCCGGGACGGGCTCCGGGTCTCCCCCGTTCCGCGCTCGGGGTCTCCCCTACAGCGCGCTCGGGGACTGCCCCTGAGGCGTCTCTTCCAGGCCCAGTCCCCGGCGTCCCGTCTCGTTCAGGGCCTCCGGCGCGAACCGGTCCGGCCAGGTGCGCTCGTAGTGTTCCTCGGGGAAGTCGGACGGGCTGGAGCCGGTGAGGAAGGCGGCGCGGACCGAGTCGGCGTACTCCTCGTTGCGCGGGCACCAGGGGGCGGCGGGGATGTACATGACGTTGCCCCAGCCCTGCTGGTCCCGGACGGAGGCCACGCTGTGGATCATGTCGCAGTGCCACCAGACGGAGTCCCCGGCGCGCACGTCCGGGATGCCGCTGAGGGCTTCGAGGAGCAGGGGGTGCCACTGCTCGCTCGCGGGGAAGACCTGGTTGACGGTGACCCCGCACATGTCGTCCTCAGGGACGTCCGCGAGCAGCGGGCGGAGCATCAGCAGGGCCATGGCCTCGGGGACCGGCACGGTGTGCAGGACGCCCTGGTCGTGGTCCATGTCGGACAGCGCGGTCCAGCCCTGGAAGGTGCGGAACGCCGAGCACATGGTCGAGCCGGGGTACTGCGGGCCCGCCGTGCGGTGGGCCGGGTTCCAGGGGTCGTACTCCTCCACCGTGCCGTCGAAGAGGTGGCGGAAGGCACGCTGGTAGGCCCCGGTCATCCACAGGTCGAGGGTGCCGGGGTCGCAGTGGGCGCCGAGACCCGCGGAGTCGGCGCCCGGCGGACGGCGGCGGATGCGGTCCGGGTAGAGCGCGTCGCGGTCGGGGTCGAACCACCGCACCCCGTCGGAGGTGTGCTTCCAGAAGGAGTTGAGGAAGGACTGCACACGGGCCATGCGTCCGCTCTGCCGGGCCTCCATCTGGGGCGGGGACCAGTAGACCGGGTAGATCTCGGGCCGGGAGCCGACACTGCCGAAGAAGTCGTCGCCGGGGCCCCGGTAGTTCTCGAAGAACCGGTTGCCCTCGACGTAGTCCACGATCCCGGCGTCCCAGGCCAGCGCCCGCTCGCGCGGGAAGTGGCCGCGCACGACGAGACAGCCGCGCCGCTCGACCGCCGCGCGCTGCTCGTCGGTCACGGTGCCGTTCTCGATGTCGGCGTACTCGATGACGGGCCAGACCGGCTCGCCCGCCTCGCGCGCGGCGCGGATCTCCGCGACCCGCTCGGCCACGCGCCGCTCGGCGACGGCGTAGACCTCCTCCACGGTCCGGCCCGACGCCTCGATCCGGGCGCGCAACGCGGCCTTGATCGTGCGGATCGCGGCGGGCAGGTCCTCGGGCACGGTGTCCCAGTGCGGCAACTCCCCCGTCTGGGGCTGCTGTTCAGCGGCGAGCGTCATCGCCCGGCTCCTTCGGTACGGCTCTGCGTGGGTGGCGTACGGCGGTACGGACTCCTGCCCGATGATTTAGTCAGGAGTCCTTACCAATCCCACCGTAGGCATCGCGACCGCTTTAGGCAACAGCCCTTACTAGGATGCGGTCCATGACTCCCGCCAAGCCCTCCTTGGAGATGCTCCGCGCGCTCACCGACGAGAACGTGCTGCGCGCGCTGATGGCGCACCCGCGCCTGACCAGGGCGGAGATCGCCGCCCTGACCGGCATCTCGAAGCCGACCATCTCCGACGGCGTGCAGCGCCTGGCCGGGGCCGGGCTGCTGGTGGACACCGGCGAGCGGACGACGGGGCGCGGACGCGCGGGCTCGTACTACGCGCTCGCCCCTCGCCTCGGCACCGCGCTGGTCGCGAGCATCACCCCCTACGGCGTGACCGGCGAGACCGTCGACGCCCTCGGCGACACCGTGGACCGCGCCCGCGCGGACCTCGGCCGCAACGCGGGCGAACGCCGGGCCGCCCGCGCGCTCGCCGAGGTCGCCGAGAAGCTCCGCCCCTCCGAGCGGGGCGCCCCGCGCACGGCGGTGGTCAGCGCCGCCGACCCGGTGGACCGGGCGAGCGGCAGACTGGTCCGGCTCCCCGACGCCCCCTTCCTGGTGGGCGACCTGGACCCGGCCGCCGTGCTCGCCCCACATGTGAACGGCCCCGTCCTGGTGGACAACGACATCAACTGGGCGGCCCGCGCCGAGCGCCGGACGGGCGGCGCGGCCGGGGTGGACGACTTCGTGTACGTCCACCTCGGTGAGGGACTGGGCTGCGCCGTCGTCACGGACGGCGCCGTACGGCGCGGCCACCGGGGGCTCGCGGGCGAGATCGCCCATGTCTGCGTGCCGGGTCCGGACGGTACGGCGATGCCGCTGACCGAGGTGTTCGCCGCGCTCGGGCTGCGCCGGGCCGACTCGACGGCCATCGACGCGGAGGCGGTACGGGCGGCGGTCACCGGGGACGGCGGCACGGACCCGGCACGGGTGCGGGACGCGCTCGCGCGGGCGGTCGGCGGGGTGCTGAGCGCGGCCGTCGCCCTGACCGACCCGGACCTGGTGGTCGTGGGCGGCGAGTGGGGGCGGCTGCCGGTGATGATCGACGCGATCCGCCACCAGATGACGGGCGGCCCCCGCCCCGTCCCCGTCACGGCGGCCACGGTGACGGACCCGGAGCTGACCGGCGCCCGCGCCCGCGCCGTGGAGGAGCTGCGGGACCTGATCGTCCGCTCGGCCCACCCGACGGAGTGACCGGCCCGCGAAAACCGCTGGTCATCGCCGGGCTTCGCTGCTGGGATGGCCGGATGCGACAGGACACACCCATGGACGTGGACCGGGGCTCCTACCCGGACGCCGTCACGCCCTGGGAGCGGGCGGACTGGCGGCGGGACGCGCTCGGCTGGATCGGCGAGCGGCTGACCGAGCACGGGCTGCGGGCGAGCGGGGCGCCGAGCGCACGGGTGCGCCCGTGGTCGGTGCTGGTGCGGGTGCCCGTGGACGAGGATGGGGCCGGGGACGGGGGCGTGGGCGGGGACGCAGGCGGCACGGTGTGGTTCAAGGCGAACCCGCCCGCGAGCCGCTTCGAGGCCCCGCTGACCGCCGCCCTCGCCGAGTGGGTGCCGGGGCGGGTGCTGCGCCCGCTCGCCGTCGACGCCGTGCGCGGCTGGTCGCTGCTGCCGCACGAGGGCCCGCTGTTCCGCACCGTGCTGGAGACCGAGGCGGTGGAACCCCGCGCGTGGGAGGACCTGCTCCAGCAGTACGCCACGCTGCAGCGCGCCCTCGTCCCTCGTGCCGACGCGCTCGAACGGCTCGGTGTGCCGCGCATCCGTACGCCCGGACTCCCCGCCGTCTTCGACGAGTTGCTGGCCGCGAGCACGTCACTGGAGCCCGCGGAACGGGCCCGGCTGACCGCGCTGCGTCCCCGGCTGGTGGACTGGTGCGCGGAGTTGGCGGCCCTGGGCATCCCCGACTCGCTCGACCACGCGGATCTGCACGAGGGCCAGGCGTTCCGCCCCGAGCCGGGCCGCTTCGTCTTCTTCGACTGGGGGGACGCCGTCGTCTCCCACCCGTTCACCAGCCTGCGCGTCCCGGGCCGCCAGGCCGAGCAGCGGTACGGCGCCGGGGTACTGCCCCGGCTGCGTGACGCCTATCTGGAGCCGTGGACCGGCGACGGACACGCGGCGGCGGAGCTGCGGCGCGCGGCGCGGATCGCCTGGCGCCTCGGCGTCCTGGGGCGGGTCCGCTCCTGGGCCGGGGTCTTCCCCACGGCCTCCGCGCTGACGGCCGTGTCCGGTGGCCGTGCGCTGCTGGAGCT
Source organism: Streptomyces sp. LaPpAH-108 (assembly GCF_000373625.1). Classification (GTDB taxonomy): domain Bacteria; phylum Actinomycetota; class Actinomycetes; order Streptomycetales; family Streptomycetaceae; genus Streptomyces. The sequence continues at coordinate 258,103 of NZ_KB891997.1, read as the reverse complement.
GCTGGACGAGCCCTCGCTCCGATGAGGGGACGGCCGTCAGGTCAGGCGGTCGAGGGGCCGCCCGCGCGCATGCGGTCGCGGCGGGCGTTGTTGTAGATGCGCAGCAGGTGCTTGGCCACCGCGCAGGGGGCGGCATCGGCGTGGCACTGGCGGCAGGTGCGCACATGCTGGTCGTAGGAGAAACGCGCGTTCTCGAATGCTTCGTCGGCAGCAGACATGGCCATCTCCGGGCAGGGCACGGCCTCGCGGACCGCGCTGAGTTGACTGGCGGGTAACACCCGAAGTCAAGGTCATCATGTTACTGCCGGTATTGGGAAACTGGCCGGTAACCACGCTCTGACCTGCACACATGTCCTCCACACCGGTCCTGCACACGAAGCACGAAGGAGGGGGAGCCGTCCGCCGACGGCTCCCCCTCCCGCTGTGGTGCGCCGTCAGGAACGGCGGGTACGGCTGACGTACACCGTTCCGGCGCCGAGGGCCAGCACCAGGGCGGCCCCGCCCGCGAGCATGCCGACCGAGCCGGCACCGGTCTCCGCCAGCGGCGGCTTGGCACCGCCGTTGGGCGACGCCTTCGCCTCGGCCGACGGGCTGCTGTTCAGCGGCGGCACGTGGGCGCTGGTGGACGGCGTGCCGGACGGCTTCGGCTTCGGCGCCGGGGTCGTCTCCTTGCCCGACGGCGCGCTCGGCTCCGGGCTCGCGGAGGACTCCTCCGGGGCCGAGGCGGACGGGGTGGGCGCGGACGGCGAGGACGGCGACTCCGGGGTGGTGGACTCGCAGCGCTTGTCACCGCCGTTCCAGGCGGCGATCAGGTGGTACGGGGTGAGCACGCCGGTCCGCACGTCGGGCAGCTGGCCGTGGCCCTCGCCCTCCTTGCCGTCGTAGGCGATGTCGTCGCCGTACAGGTCGATCTGGCCGAAGCAGGTGGGCGCCTTGACGCTGAGCTTCTGCCATGCGCGGCCCGAGTCGTCCTGTCCGGCGACGTCCTTGCCGGTCAGGTAGACGGTGGCCTTGTCGACCATCCGCTGCTCGCCGGAGGAGGCCCAGTTCGGGCCCTCGGTGGTGTACTCCGCCAGCGAGACGGGGTACTTGCAGCCCGCGCCGACGCTCTGGCCGGGGGCGAGGCGGACCTCGACGGTGCCGGGGACGGTGTCCCACTGGTGGAACCCGCCCTGCGAGGTCCAGTCCGCGCCGACGGTCTTGCCGTCCGCGTCGACGAGGCGGTACTGGACGGTGGCGGACTGGCATCCGCCGCCGTCGGAGGCGAGGGCCGGGCCCGCCCCGATCAGGGGCGCGGCTGCCGCCGCGAGGAAGGTGGCCGCGACCGCGGCGAGGGACCTGGCTGGTTGAGAGCGTGACAAGGTGAGCCTCTGTCCATTCGGCAGGTGTGGGAGGTGGCGGACACGACACACCGGCGTCGGCGCACGGCAGTCGCGTCGCTTCGCGGGCCCGAGGCCAAGCGAAGATAGCCAGAGTCTTGTCGGCTTTACAACTCCCGTCAATTTCCCACGAGTTCATCACCGCTGAAACTCAACCGGACTGATTTCGCAGCTCAGCACGGATGGAAAATGTCGGCATCGGGCCCGGTATCCGGGAGTTGGGGCACTCGACATGTCCCGTCATCCCCGGACACGGACACCGTGGGATCCGTGCCGGATCACCCGCCGAGCCGCCCGCCCGATCTCCCGCCGTGAAAAGCTACTCGCCGGGTGCGACGGCCGACGCCAGCACGCGGGCGGTGCGCTCGATCAGCGACTCGTCCACGGGCGCGTCCTGCTCCGCCTTCGTGGTCAGCACGGTGAGCACGACCGGGGTGCGGCGCGTGGTCCAGGCGATGCCGAGGTCGTGGGCGCTGGCGTAGGAGCCGGTGCCGGTCTTGTCGGCGAGCGTCCAGTCGGCGGGCAGTCCGGCGCGGAACCGCTTGGTGCTGGTGGTGTTGCCGCTCAGCCAGGCGACGAGCTGTCGCCGGTCGGCCGCGGAGAGCGCGCTGCCCAGGGTCAGCCGCTCCAGGCTCCGCCCGAGGGCGTACGGGGTCGAGGTGTCGCGCGGATCACCGGGGATCGCGGTGTTCAGGTCGGTCTCCCAGCGGTCGAGCCTGCTCACCTCGTCGCCGAGGGAGCGGAAGAACCGGGTGAGCCCGGCCGGGCCGCCGATACGGCGCAGCATGAGGTTGCCCGCCGTGTTGTCGCTGTACCGGATGGCGAGCGCGCACGCGTCGCGCACGGGCATGCCCGTCTCCAGATAGTCCTCGCTGTGCTCGGAGTTGGACAGGATGTCGGCGGGCGGGAAGTGGATCAGCTCGTCGAGCCCGCATTCGGCACCGCACTGACCGCCGTGACCGCTGTGGTCCCGCAGTACGGCCGCCGCCGCGAACGCCTTGAACAGCGAGCACATCGCGAACGGCTCCCCCGCGCGGTACGCGACGGTCCGCCCGGTGCGCGTGTTGCGGGCGTAGACGCCGAGACGCGCGTCGTACTCCCGCTCCAGCGCGCGCAGTCGAGCGGTCACGTCGTCGGGCCCGGAGTCCGCGGCGGCGCGCGCCGTCAGCGTCGGGGTGAACGCGGCGGCAGCGGCGAGGGCGCCGCCCGCGCGGAGCAGACGGCGGCGGGGCACGGAGGTGGTGCGGGGCATGGGAAAGGTCCTCCCGGATCGTCCGTAGGAGTCGGCCGTCGGCCCGGTGGATCACCGACGGGAGGACAGCGAAACAGCCGCACACCACCCATGTCCAAGAGTGAACTTTGAAGCCCGCATGCCTTTTTGATATGACGCCTGCATGGATCTCCTCGCGCACCTCGCGGCCTACGCGGCGACCGCCGACGAGGCGAGCTTCTCCCGGGCGGCCGACCGGCTCGGGATCGCCCAGCCGCTGCTGAGCCGCCGCATCAAGTCCCTGGAGACCCATTTCGGGGGCCAGTTGTTCGACCGTTCGCGACGGCAGGTCACCGTCACGGACTTCGGCCGATCGCTGCTGCCCTACGCACGGGACGTGCTGGAGCGGGCCGAGCGTCTGGAGGGTGCCGCCCGTTCGGCGCGGGCGGGCCGGGTGCGCGCGGTCGGGGTGCCGCCGGACTGCGCCCCGGTGGCGCTGGCCCGGGTGATCCGGGCGGGCACGGAGCACGGGATGACGCTGTCGGTGCGGGAACTCACGCCGCTGGAGCGCGAGTCGGGCATTGCCGACGGCTCGCTCGCCTACGTCCTCGCCCGGGTCGCCCCCGAACGGGCCGCGCTCCGGGTGCCGTTGGGGCTGGCTTCGGCGTCCGGACCGGAGCGGCGGGTGGTCCACCTGGAGGATCTGCGGCCCCGGAGGAAGGCCACCGACCGGGTCGCGGCTCTCCCCGTCCTCACCCTGGCCGAGGACGAAGTACCCGACTTCCAGGACCGGTTGACGCGTGCCGTGGCCCGTGCCGGGCTGCCGGAGCGGCTGGTGGGGAGCGCCGGTCCGGCCGCCACCGCGCTGGCCGAGACGCTGGCCGGGCGGGCGGCACTGCTGTGCGCGGAGCCGTTCGCGGCGCGGCACGGGGCGAGCTGGGCCCCGCTCGCGGACACCTCGCTGCACCGGGGGTACGACGTGCGCGCGGGCGAGCGGGGCGGGGTGCCCGACTGGCTGGCCAGGACCCTGGCGGCCACCGTGGGCGCGGCCCGGCGCGGTGCGGCCGATGGCCGGGCCACCACGCGGACGGTGGTGGGCGGATGAGCGCCGAGGAGGAGTACCGGCCCGTCTTCACCGCCTCGGAGGGGCGCCTGCTGGACGTGGCGGAGGCCGTCGCCCGCGACTGGGACGCGCTCGGGGTGCGCGGCTCGTTCCTGGCCCGCGACCTCGACTCGGGCGAACAGCTCGGCTTCGGCGCCGACACCCCGCTGCCCCTCGCCTCGGTGGTGAAGGTGCCCCTTGCCCTGGTGGTCCTGGACCGGATCGCGGCCGGGGAACTCGACCCGGCGCACCCGGTGCCGTACACCCCGGCCGCCGGTGCCGCCGGTCCCACCGGGCTCGCGGCCTTCCGGCATCCGGCCACGGTGGCCGTCGGTGACCTGCTGCTCCTGATGCTGTCGGTGAGCGACAACGCCGCCGCCGACCTGCTGTTCGACCTGGTGCCGGTCGCGGAGGTGGCCGCGCGGCTGCGCGCGTGGGGCTGCGCGGACCTGTGGGTGCGGCACCGGATGAGCCACATGTACGCGTGCGCGGCGGGCGCCGCCGGGAACGACTTCTCGCTCGCCCTGGAGCTGGCCGTGCGCGACGAGCGGACCGGGCGGCACACCATCGAGACCCTGGACCCGGCGCGGGCGAACGCGGGTACGGCCGCCGCCCTGGTGGACCTGCTGGAACGGGTGTGGCTCGACCGGATCTCCGTGCCGGGGGCCACCGCCGAGCTGCGCCGTCTGATGGGGCATCAGGTCTTCACCCAGCGGATGGGCGGTGAACTGCGCACGGATTCCCTGCGGTTCGGCGGGAAGACCGGCACGTTCCTGCATCTGCGGCACGAGATCGGGGTGGTGGAGGCGGACTCCGGCGCTCGGGTGGCGGTGGCGGCGCTGACCCGCGCGGACCGGCGGGCGGCCCTGGCGCCGGACATCGACTTCGCGATCGGGGCCGCCGCGCGGGAGGCGTTCGAGGCGCTGCGCGGCTGAGGTCGCGGGCGACCGCCGCCGCCCGGAGGCACCCCGTCAGCCTCTGCCCCCGCTGAGCTTGCGCCACTCCGGCCCGACGCGCTTCCACTCCTTGTCCCACTCGGACAGCTGCCGCCGTACCAGCGAGCCGCGCAGCAGCCGGCCTCCGGCCCAGACCGCCGTACCGCTGACCTGGGCGACGAGGAGGCCGGTGAGCACGGTCTGGAGGGCGGCCTCGGCGGTGGAGGCGGGCGGCGGCACGGTCCGGCCGGTGCCGTCGGTCCATACGGTGGTGGCGCTGCCCGCCGAGGTCCCGGGCCGCACCTTCGTCCGTCCCGTGTGCACGGAGCCGTCGGGGTCGGTCCAGCGCACGGTGGCCCACACATGGTCGCCGTCGTAGCCGCTGCCCTCGGTGACGCTGCGCGCCGCGTCGGCGGTGAGCACGGCGGAGACGGTGTGCACCTGGGCGCGGCGGGCGGCGAGCGAGGCGTCCACGGTCTGTCCGGCGGCCCAGCCCGCGAGCGCGCCGCCCAGGACGGCGAAGACCCAGGTGAGCAGAATGATCCAGCCCTCGGCCAGATCGCTGCGCCGCCGCAGCGGGTTGCGCCGCCAGCGCCACAGGCGGACCCGGGTGACCGGGGGCGTCCATGGTGTGCGAGTCATCGGCCGCCGCCTCCTCTCGCCTGCTCACGGCCGCGTGGCGGAGTGTCGGCCCGAAGGCTTCCTCACCACCATCGTGCACCCGGGCCCGCGTGGGCGCAGTCGGGGGCGGGAAAACCCCCGTGAGCCCAGGTGGGAACATGCGAAGGCGCCCGGTCCTGCCCGCAGGGGCCGATCCCGGGCGCCTCAAGGGCCCTCGGTCAGGCGAGGTCGAACCGGCCGAGGTTCATGACCTTGTGCCAGGCGGCGACGAAGTCCTTGACGAACTTCTCCTTGGCGTCGTCGCTGGCGTACACCTCGGCGACGGCACGCAGTTCGGCGTTGGAACCGAAGACCAGGTCGGCACGGGTGCCGGTCCACTTGACCTGGCCGGTGGCGGCGTCGCGGCCCTCGAAGGTGGCCTGGTCCTCGCTCGTGGAGCTCCACGTGGTACCCAGGTCGAGCAGGTTGACGAAGAAGTCGTTCGTCAGCGTGCCCGGACGGTCGGTGAAGACACCGAGCTTGGAGCCCTGGTAGGTGGCGCCGAGGGCGCGCAGACCGCCGATGAGGACGGTCATCTCCGGGGCGCTCAGGGTGAGCAGGTTGGCCCGGTCGACGAGCATGTACTCGGCGCGGCCGGGGTTGCTGCCCTTGCCGACGTAGTTGCGGAAGCCGTCGGCGTAGGGCTTGAGCGCCTCGAAGGACTCGACGTCGGTCTGCTCCTGGGAGGCGTCCACGCGGCCCGGGGTGAAGGGCACCTCGACGGGGAACCCGCCGTCCTTGGCGGCCTGCTCCACCGCGGCGTCGCCGCCGAGGATGATCAGGTCGGCCAGGGAGAGGTGCTTGGCACCGGCGGAGGCGTTGAACTCCTGCTGGATGCCTTCCAGGGTGCGCAGCACCAGGGCGAGCTGGTCGGGCTCGTTGACCTCCCAGCCGCGCTGGGGCTCCAGGCGGACGCGGGAGCCGTCGGCGCCGCCGCGCTTGTCGCTGCCGCGGAAGGTGGACGCGGAGGCCCAGGCGGCGTGGACCAGCTGCTGCACGGTGAGGCCGGTGTCGAGGATCTTGGCCTTGAGCGCGGTGGCGTCGGCCGCGTCGATCGGCTGGCCGACGGGCTGCGGCAGCGGGTCCTGCCACAGCAGCGTCTCCTCCGGGACCTCGGGGCCGAGCAGCAGCGACTTCGGGCCCATGTCGCGGTGGGTCAGCTTGTACCAGGCGCGGGCGAAGGCGTCCGCGAACAGCTCGGGGTTCTCGTAGAAGCGGCGGGAGATCGGCTCGTAGATCGGGTCGAAGCGCAGCGACAGGTCCGTCGTGAGCATGTTCGGCGCGATCTTCTTGTTCGGGTCGAAGGCGCTGGGGACGGTGCCCTCGCCCGCGCCGTCCTTCGGCTTCCACTGGTGGGCGCCGGCCGGGCTCTCGGTCAGCTCCCACTCGTAGCCGAACAGGGTGGCGAAGAAGTTCTGGTCCCAGGTGATCGGCGTGGAGTTCCAGGTGACCTCCAGGCCGGAGGTGATGGCGTCGGGGCCCTTGCCGGTGCCGAAGCTGTTCTTCCAGCCGAGGCCCTGCTGCTCCATCGGCGCGTCCATCGGGTCGGGACCGACGTCCTCCGCGGGGCCCGCGCCGTGGGTCTTGCCGAAGGTGTGGCCGCCCGCGATCAGGGCGACGGTCTCCTCGTCGTTCATCGCCATACGGGCGAAGGTCTCGCGGATGTCGCGGGCCGCGGCGATCGGGTCCGGGTTGCCGTTGGGGCCCTCCGGGTTGACGTAGATCAGGCCCATCTGGACGGCCGCGAGGGGCCTGTCCAGCTCGCGGTCGCCGGTGTAGCGCTCGTCGCCGAGCCAGGTGGTCTCCGGGCCCCAGTACACGTCGGCGTCGGGCTCCCAGGCATCCACGCGCCCGCCGCCGAAGCCGAAGGTCTTGAAGCCCATGGTCTCCAGGGCGACGTTGCCGGAGAGGATGAGGAGGTCGGCCCAGGAGAGGTTCTTGCCGTACTTCTTCTTCACCGGCCACAGCAGGCGGCGGGCCTTGTCCAGGTTGGCGTTGTCCGGCCAGCTGTTCAGCGGGGCGAAGCGCTGCTGTCCGGTGCCGCCGCCACCGCGGCCGTCGAGGGTGCGGTAGGTACCGGCGCTGTGCCAGGCCATGCGGATGATGAACGGGCCGTAGTGGCCGAAGTCGGCGGGCCACCAGTCCTGCGAGGTGGTCAGCACCTCGGCGATGTCCCGCTTCACCGCGGGCAGGTCGAGGCTCAGGAAGGCCTCGGCGTAGTCGAACTCCTCGCCCAGCGGGTTGGCGACGGGCGGGTTCTTGGCAAGGACCTTCAGGTTGAGCTGTTTGGGCCACCAGCGGTCGTTGCCGCTGCCGAGGGCGGGGTGCAGCGAGGTGGCTCCGGCGCCATGGGCGACGGGGCAGCCGCCGGTCCCCTCGTCCTTCGGGTCAGTGACGATCGCTTCTTTGTTGTCAGGCATGTCAATCCTTCCGAAACGGACGGAACGCGGCGCTCAGGCCGTACGACCGGTGGAACAGGCGGGGCAGGTGCCCCAGTAGACGACCTCGGCCTCGTCGATGGCGAAGCCCTGGCCGTCGGACGCGGTGAGACACGGTGCGTGGCCCACCGCGCAGTCGACGTCGACGACGACCCCGCACGACCGGCAGACGGCGTGGTGGTGGTTGTCGCCGACGCGGCCCTCGAACCGGGCGGGACTCCCGGCCGGTTCGATGCGGCGTATGAGCCCTGCCGCGGTGAGCGCGTGCAGGGCGTCGTAGACGGCTTGCAGGGAGATGTGGCCCACGCGGTCGCGGACCTTGTCGGCGATCGCCTCGACCCCGAGGTGGTCGCCGTCGCGGACGGCTTCCAGCAGGGCGACGCGGGCCGCCGTCACGCGCAGGCCGGCACCGCGCAGCTCCGCGGCGGTGGTCGGAGGCTGGGATGCGGTCATGACTCCGAACCTACCTCCATAAACACGAAAGATTCAAGAAAACGAGTCATCCAAGTCTGATCTCGTGGTTTCCGACGACGGTGCCCGGCTCCCGCATCATGGGTCCGCGCGCCGGGGGCGCCGGGAACGGCGGGCCGGGAGGTCCCTCGCACGGAGTGACGCGCCTCACGTATCGAGTGTCGCCTCACGCGCCTCACCCTGCCCATCGGAGCCGCTTTCCGAACCCGGTGCGCCCTCACTCGTTCGGGTGCCGCGAGCGGGCCATCCGTGGCATGACGGCGGCTGTCTCGTTCGGCAGCAGTGTGATGTTCCGCGCGTGATGTGAATGAGGGGCACGGACGGGGCAACGCTCCCCTTCATGCCCCACGCGAACCTCCAGCGGCAGGTGATCGGATGAGCACGGCGACGACCCGGACGACCCGGACGCCGCCCGACCGGACCGGCTCGGCCACGGCCCCCGTCTCCCCCTCGGCCACCCCCAGACCCTCCCTGCCCTCGCTCACCGGACTGCGGTGGATGGCGGCGCTGCTGGTCTTCGGACTGCACGTGAACAACTTCGGCTACTTCGGCGGGCAGCCGGGGCGCCTGGTGGCCTGGGCGTTCGGGCCCGGGGCGACCGGGGTGTCGTTCTTCTTCGTGCTCTCCGGCTTCGTCCTCATGTGGTCGGCCCGCCCGGGCGACCGGGCGCTCGGCTTCTGGCGGCGGCGCATCGCCCGGGTCTACCCGGTGCACCTGGTCACCCTCGTCGTCGCGGTCGTGATGGCGTACACGCTGAGCGGGCTGCCCCGGCCGCGTCCCGGGCAGGCGGCGGCCAACGTGCTGCTGGTGCACTCGTGGTGGCAGCCCTGGTGGCAGACGCTGAACCCGGTCAGCTGGTCGCTGGCCTGCGAGGCGTTCTTCTACGCCGTCTTCCCCGCGCTCTTCCTGGTGCTGCGGCGGCTCAGCGCGCGGGGCGCGGTGGTGCTGGGCGCGCTCGCGGTGCTGGCGGTGCTGGTGCTGGCCCGCGCCGACTCGCACCACTGGCTGCACCAGCCGCTGTACTCGCTGCCGCTCGCGCGGCTGCCCGAGTTCGTGCTCGGCGCGGTGACCGCGCGCCTGGTGATGCTCGGGCGCTGGCGCGGCCCCGGCCTGGAGGCGTCGCTGGCGCTGGCGCTACTCGGCTACTTCCTCGTCCCGCAGATCCGGGGCGGCTACACCGGGACCGCCTGCACCCTGGCCGGGTTCGTCACCCTCATCCCGGCGGCGGCCCTCGCGGACCTGCGCGGGCTGCCCTCGCTGTGGCGGCGCCCCCGGCTGGTCCGGCTCGGTGAGCTGTCCTTCGCGTTCTACATGATCCATCTGCTGGTGCTGCGCGCGGGCGTCACGGTGCTCGGCGACAAACCCCGCTTCGGTCCGCTCGCCGGGCTGGGCGTCACCGCCGCCGCCTTCGCGCTGTCCCTGGCCCTGTCCTGGCTGCTCTACGAGGCGGTGGAGCGCCCCGCCCGCCGTCTGCTGCTGCGCGGCCACCGCCCCGACTCCCGCTCCGCCCCGCGCGAGCCCGCCCCGGTCGCCCCGAAGGCCTGACCAGCGGCGGAACACCTGCTGGCGGGCGGTCACCGGGCGCGTTAGCGTGCGGCCGGGCGGCGCGTCTCGGACGCCGCCCGGCCGACGAAGGGCGGGGACGGGATGGACCGGCACAGCGGAGAGGGGACGGACCGGAGCATCCGCACGACGGAGGACGTACTGCGGCTGCTCGACGGCCTGTTCGCGCCGGACGCCGACCGCTGGACGGACGACGCGGCCTCCTGGTGGGACTCGTTCTACGGCGACCGCTCCCGCGCGGTGCCGTTCTTCCCCGCCAAGCCCGACGAGAACCTGGTCGCCCACCTGGACGACGGCCTGATCGAGCCGTGCCGCGCCCTGGACCTGGGCTGCGGACCGGGCCGCAACGCGCTGCACCTGGCGGCGCGCGGTTTCGAGGTGGACGCCGTGGACCTGTCCCCCGCCGCCCTCGCCTGGGGCGAGGAACGCGCCCGGGAGACCGGGACGAAGGTGCGCTTCCACCGGGGTGACGCCTTCGAGCTGACCCGCAGGACGCTGGGCGGCCCCTACGGGCTGGTCTACGACTCCGGCTGTTTCCACCATCTGCCGCCGCACCGGCGCGTGAGCTATCTCCAGCTCCTGGACCGCGTCCTCGCGCCCGGCGGGTACTTCGCGCTCACCTGTTTCGCCGACGAGCACCTGGGCTCGGAGGTGTCCGACGCGGAGCTGTACCGGGACGGCAGGCTGCACGGCGGGCTCGCGTACTCGGCGGAGTCGTTGCGCTGGATCTTCCAGGACCTCACGGAGGTGGAGCTGCGGCCCATGCGGGAGCGGGGCGAGGACGCGGAGGTGCTGGGGCTGCCGTTCCTGTGGACGGCGCTGTTCCGCCGCCCGGCCTGAGAGCCGGAGAATCCGAGAGCCGGACAGCCCGAGAAGCCGGACAGCCGTGAGCCGGCCCCCTGGGCGGGGAGCCGGCTCACGGGGGGCGTCAGGAGTTGACGCAGGCGTTGCCGAACGCCGGGTTCAGCAGACCGACGACGTCGATCGAGTTGCCGCACAGGTTGACCGGGATCTCGATCGGTACCTGGATGACGTTGCCGGAGGCGACGCCGGGGCTGCCGACGGCGACGCCGGTCGTCGGGTCGGGGTCCGCCGCGTGGGCCGCCGTGGTGCCGGCGAGGGCAAGGGAGCCCGCGAGAAGGGCCGTTGTGGCAATGCTGCGCATACGCATGAGGTGCCTCACTGGTCGAGATCAGGACCCTTCCATCACAACGGCAACACCCCCGGGGCGCCCGCGCAGCTACTCCGTTCGGGACGGGGCGGTTCGGGGGCCGGACGGGGCGGTTCAGGGCGGTGCGCACGCCGGGGCCCCCGGGCCAGGAGACCGCCGGGACCGGGACGGCGACCGGCGCCGTCCCGTGGGTGAAGTCGGCCGGTCGGCACGGCTGTTGCCGTCTGCGTCCGGCCTTCCCGGGGCCACCCGGACCGGGGGCCGTCGGCGGAACCGGCACGGGGCCGTCCGCGTACGTCACCCTAGGCGGCGTACGCGGACGGCGCAGTGCGGCCCGCGGCTACGGGAACCTGGTCACCTTGGAGGGGATGGTGTCCGAGCCCGAGGTGGGCGAGCCGGTGTTGTTGACGACGTGGGCGTACTGCCCCTTGCCGCCGAGCGAGATCACCAGCAGGTCGTGCAGCTTGATCCCGGAGCCGGTCGGCACCTGGAAGCCGTGGGCCTGGACGATCGAGGGGTCGGACGTGAAGTTGCAGTAACTGCCCAGCCCCCAGGCCTCGTGCGTGGTCACCGAGTCGGCGACCTTGTAGGCGGCGTAGCCCACGATGCCGTCGTGGGTGACGGCCGCCGCGTTGGGCACGTCGTACGCCTTCTCGTTCTGGAAGAAGATCGTGCGTCCGCGCTCACCGGCCCAGTACACGTCGTACTTGTTGTAGTGCTCGACGAACAGGCCGGTGGCGAGTACGTCGTTGCCGTTGACGCGCAGGCCGTAGTCGGCGCGGTTGGTGTCCCAGCCGACGCCGCTGCCGTGGTCGGCGCGCCACAGCCAGGTGTGGTCGATGATGACGTTGTTGCTGTTGACCACGACCGAGTTGGTGGCGAGGCCGGGGCCCGCGCCGCCGATGCGCACGAACACGTCCTGCATGGTGGTGGGGTTGGCGGAGTGGTCGGCACTGGAGCCGGGGGCGCCGATCCGCAGCAGGGTGTCGGAGTTGGCCGTGCCCGCGTCGATGAGGAAGCCCGCGAGCTTCACGCCGTCCACGTCGGCGACGTGCATCGCGTCGATGCCGTTGTCGGGGACGAGGGTGGCCAGGCCGAGCCCGAGGACCACGGTGTTGGCGCGGTTGACCTCGATGGTCTGGTCGAGGTGGTAGACCCCGGGCGTGAACAGGAGGTTGAGGCCCTGGGCCAGCGCCGCGTTGATGGTGGCGGCACTCGCGCCGGGCTTGACGACGTAGAACTGGTCGAGCGGGATCGAGCTGCCCGCGTTGGCCGGCCAGGACACACCCCGCGCGTTGGTGCGCTTGGCGGGCACGAACACCTTGTAGGTGCTGCCGTCGAGGTAGAGGAACGGCTTCTCGCGGGAGACCGGGGTGGTGTCCAGCGTGGTGTACGGGCCGGTGTCGAAGTTGGTCGCGGGCGCGCCCTGGACACCGGTGAAGGTCATGTTCCAGACGCCGTTGGTCCAGCCGCCCACCGAGCTGTCGCGGGTGTACCACTGCTGCTGGGAGTACGGGCCCACGGTGCCGTCGATCTTCGAGTCGGCGATGTAGCCGCCGGAGGCCCAGCCGTAGCCGTTCGGGGCGAGGTTGAGGCCACCCTGGACGTGGATGCGGCGGAACGGCGCGGCCTGGGCGACGGCCCACCGGTCGTCACCGCTGACCGGGCGGATCGCGAGGTTCTCCGCCGAACGCCAGAAGTTCTGCGTGGCGTTGCCGTTGAACCAGCCCGCGTCCACCGTGATGTCGCCGTTGATCTGGGTGTCGTCGGGGTTCAGGCCGAGGCCGGAGATCGAGGTGTAGAAGCCGAGTTGGGCGTTGATGTTGTTGTAGGTGCCGGGCTTGAGGAGGAACTGGTAGCGGCCGGAGCCGAACTGGTTCGACTCCTGACGGGAGAAGACGTCGTCGAACTTCTGCTGGAGGTTGGGCGTCGAGGGGTCCACGACGATGACGTTGGGTCCGAGGTCGCCGCCGCCCTGGACCGGCGGGGTGCCGGTGCTGCCGGTGTGCACGGCGAACTCCCACAGCGAGTAGCCGTAGACGGTGCCGCGCGCGGTGCCGTAGACGCGGACGTAGCGCCCTGAGCCGCTGACCGCGTAGGAGGCGTTGCCGCCGCTCGCGCCGGTGACGGACTTCAGGGTGCTCCAGTTCTGGCCGTCGGTGGACGACTCGATGCGGAAGTCCTTGCCGTAGGCGGCCTCCCAGCGCAGGTCGACCCCGCACAGGTCCTTGACCGAGCCCAGGTCGACGCGGAGCCACTGCGGGTCCGATGCCTGGCTGGACCAGCGGGTGGCGTTGTTGCCGTCGACGGCGGCGGAGGCGGGGAAGTCCGCGCTCTCGGTGGAGGAGGCGGTGGCGGGCCTGCCCTGCGCGGCGTTGGCGGTGTCGCAGCCGGCCTGGCTGCCGCCGGAGCTGCCGAAGACCTGGAACTCCCAGAGGGAGTAGCCCCATTGAGTGGCCCGGTGGACGCCGAGCAGCCGGACGTAGCGGCCCTGTCCGGAGACGTCGACGGTGTCGGTGCCCCCGTCGGAGCCGGTGACGGACTTCAGGTCGGTCCAGCTGGTGCCGTTGTCGGAGATCTGGAGCTTGTAGTCCTTGCCGTAGGCGGCCTCCCAGTTCAGGACCACGCTGGTGACGTTCGCGCTGGCGCCGAGGTCGACGCGCAGCCACTGGTCGTCGCTCGCGGCGGAGGACCAGCGGGTGGCGGTGTCGCCGTCGACGGCCGCGGCGGCGGGGGTTCCGGCGTTCTCCTCGGACGAGGCGGTGGTCGTACGGCCCTGTGACAGGGGGGTCTCGGCCGCGCGGGCCGAGGGATGGGCGGTGGGCAGGGCGAGCAGGGCCGCCGTGACGGCGAACGCTGCTCCCAAGGATCTCAGTCTCATGTGGCGGCTCCTGCGGCTCGGGGACCGGAACACCGGCCTCCCCACTTAGTTCATGTTTTGATTTAAGAGATGAACCAAAGAGGCGGCAAGCCTTCGGGACTCAAATCCTTTACGCACTAGGGACGTTCACACCGACGGGCCGTTCACACCACGACGCGACCGGCCGGACCACGCGGGGTGGTCCGGCCGGTCGTCAACTGTCGTGCCGCATACGCCGGTTCAGCGGAGCGGGCGTCCCTGGGTGCGCAGTTCGCCCACCGTCCTGAGCAGCCGGTCCGCAGGTTCGCGCAGCCGGGGGTGGGCCAGCACCGTGTTGCGCAGACCCCGCACCGGGCGGCGCCACATGCGCTGGGCGAGCGCGACCGGATGCGGCCGGGCGGCGAAGCCCTCACCGACCCGCAGTTCGCGCGTCTTGAGCCAGTCCTTGTACTCCTTGTCGCCACGGCCGAGATCCACCAGAGTCACCCCGCCCCGCGCGGCCCCCTCGGCGGTGCGCAGATGCATCATCAACCCCGGTGAGTAGTAGTGCAGTTCGGGGTCGTAGGCGGTGAACCAGGCGGCCAGGACGGTGCTGGAGCGGGGTCCGAAGTGGGCGGCCACCGGGCGGTCGCCCGCGTAGAGCACGGACAGGACGCCGGTGAAATGCTCGGCGCGGACATGGAAGAGATGGTCCGTCAGGTCCACGATCCACGGCCGGGAGAACCGGTCCATCCGGCCGGTGCGGCGGTACTGCGCGGACTTCCACCGCATGAGCGTGCGCAGCGCCTTCGGATCGCGCTCGTCGAAGACGAAGCGGACCTCGCCGATGTCCCGGCCGAGCCTGCGTTCCTTCTTCAGCGTGGTCTTGGCGAGCCCCGGATAGGTGGCGCGCAGCCACTCGGCGTACGTTCCGTCGCCGGGCTTCACGTCGATCACCGGCGAGGCGAAGGTGCCGGTGACGTATGGCGCGAACGGCCGCTGCTCCTGCACCAGATGGTCGAACTCGAAGAGGCTGAGCCCGCAGGCGCGCAGCAACTGGCCGGTGTCCCAGGTGACTCCGGGCCGGTGCACCAGGGCCTGGCAGTCGGAGAGCCCGAGCCCGATGGCCCGGCCGGTCCCGAGCGGGCCGCGCTCGTAGGGCAGGAAGCCGACCGCCTCGCCGCTCTCCCACAGGACCGCGACCCGTACGCCGCCGCGATGGCGGCCGACGCCGATGGTGAACTCGGGTGCCAGGAACGGGTTGGCGTACTCGGGTGACTCGTCCATCGCCCGGTGCCAGGCCCCGCGCAGTGCGGAGGTCAGCTCGCCGGGTCTGTGGATGGTGATCTCCACCTCAGCTCGCCCGCCCTTCCGGCGCCGCCGTCCCGGGCGCCGCGTGGCGCGTCCCACCCCTGTTGCCGCTCATGTCTTTGCCGTCCCCCCGCCCTGCGCCGACGCTCAAACGTCGCGAAACAGTACGCACCTGTCAAGGGTGCCTCAGTGGGCCGACACTCCGCCACGGTTCCGCGCAGATCGGCCGGTTCACCAACTGTCGTACACAGAGCGGACGTTAATCCTCCAGGCGAGTAAAGACTTCGTTTGGTCCAGTCCAAGTGTCCGCATTGGACTAGACCAAACGGGCGCCCCGCCCGGAGGCTGGGGGCTTCCCCATCCCCCACCCCCCCATGGAGGCACGTAGTGGGACGTCTTCGCGCTTGTCTGGGCGTGGCCGCCGCGGTCGGACTGGCCGCGGCCGGTACCACCGCTCTCGCCGCGGGCAGCGCCTCGGGTGCACCCAGCGCCCTCGACAACCGCTGGTACGCGGCGGCCCCGTACCTGATGCCGGAGGACAACGATCCGCCGGACGCGGCCGCGATCATGGACGCCACCGGGCTCAAGGCCTTCCAGCTGGCCTTCATCCTGGCGCCCAACGGCGGTGGCTGCACCCCGACCTGGGGCGGCACCTCGTCGCTCTCCTCCGACACCGCCGTCCAGTCGGTGATCAACACCATCCGGTCCAAGGGAGGTGACGTCTCCGTCTCGATCGGCGGCTACGGCGGCACCAAGCTGGGCCAGACCTGTTCCGACGCGGCGAGCACGGCGGCGGCGTACCAGCAGGTCATCACCAAGTACGGGCTGCACGCGATCGACTTCGACCTGGAGGAGCCGGAGTACGAGAACACCGCGGCCATCAAGAACGAGATCGGCGCCGCCAAGATCCTCCAGCAGAACAACCCCGGCCTGTACGTCTCCGTGACCACTCCGGGCACGGCGGACGGCACCGGCTGGTTCGGCAAGCAGATGCTGCTGGAGGCGAAGTCGCAGGGGTTCACCCCGAACAACTTCTCCATCATGCCCTTCGATGGCGGCTTCAACGGCGCGGCGAGCCAGACCGACGCGCTGACCAAGTTCAACGGCATCCTGCAGTCCACCTTCGGGTGGAACGAGGCCACGGCGTACGCGCACGAGGGCTTCTCCGGGATGAACGGCCGCAGCGACGCCGGTGAGTACTTCCCCCAGGCGGACTTCCAGACGGTGCTGGACTTCGCGACCAGCCACCACATGGACCGCTTCACCTTCTGGTCGCTGAACCGGGACCGTCAGTGCTCCCCCGCCGACAACGGCGGGCGCACCTCCGGGTCCTGCTCCAGCGTGGCCCAGAGCGCCTGGGACTTCGCCAAGTTCTCGGTGAAGTTCGCGGGGGCGACCCCGCCCGGCTCCACGCCGACCCCGACCCCCACCCCGACGCCCACTCCGCCGAACCCGGGCAACTCCTGCAAGACCGCCTGGAGTTCGTCGGCCGTGTACGTCAGCGGGGACGAGGTCTCGTACAACGGGCACAACTGGAAGGCCAAGTGGTGGACCCAGAACGAGACGCCCAACGGCTCGGACTGGGGTGCCTGGCAGGACGAGGGCTCCTGCTGACCGCGGGCTGACCTCTTGACGGCGATGGTCCGAACCTTTACGTTCCGGGTCGTCAACGTCCATGGATGCGCCCGGAGTTCACATCTATGAACTCCGGGCGTCTCCGGTCCGACGGGAGGACCCCCCACATGACCCGTCCCCGGCTTCTCGCGGTGGCGACCGCCGCCGCGCTCGCCCTCACGCTCGGCGTGTTCGGCGGCAGCGCGCAGGCGGCCGACCCGCATGTCGCGCCCGGCGGCAACTTCGACCTCTCCATCTGGCAGCTCCAGGAGCCGGTCGGCTCGCCCGGCTCCCCCACCACGATCCCCTCGTCCCGGCTGCGCGGCGCGAACGGCTACCAGGACGCGTACTTCTTCACCGACACCCGCGACGGCGCGATGACCTTCTGGGCGCCCGAGAAGGGCGTCACCACGCCCAACTCCAACTACGCGCGCTCCGAACTGCGCGAGATGAACCGTGACGGCGGCGCCGCCGACTGGAAACTCTCCGGCGCGCACCGGCTGAGCGCGACCCTGCGCGTGGTCTCGGTGACCAAGAACGTCTGCGTCGGCCAGATCCACCTGGGCTCGGGCGGCTCCTCCACCAAGCCGCTGGTCGAGCTGTACTACCGCGCGAACGGCGACATCGTGCTCGGCACCGAGGACTCCCCCTCCGGCGGCCAGACCCTCCACCCGGTCGGCCATGTGTCCCTCGGCAAGACCTGGACCTACACGATCGCCGTGACCGGCGGGAACACGATCGAGCTGACCGTGAACGGCACCGTCACCCGCTACGGCATCCCGTCCGCGTTCTCCCCGTACCGGCAGTACTTCAAGGCCGGGTCCTACAACCAGTCCTCCTCCGACAGCACGACCAACGGCGCGAAGGTCGGTTTCTACGGCTTGACCGTGTCCCACAGCTGATCCGAGGGCCCCGCACAGCTGATCCACAGACCCTCCGGGAAGGCGTCCCGTGACCCGCCTCACACCCGGACATACGGTGTGACCTGCGCAACTGGTGCATTTGAGCGAAGGGTCGTAGCGTCGGTGCGCACACGGTCGGACACGGCACTACAGGTGGGAGCGACCATGCGCGGATCACTGATGGGAACGGCGGTCACCCTGGCGGCGGGGGCACTGCTCACAGCGGCCATGACCACGGCCTCGGCCAGCCCCCCGGACGATCCCGCCGCGCACACGGCCGCTGCCCGGCCCGTCCTGGTCGACTGCCAGTGGCAGCGCGATGTGCGTCCGGCGGACTTCATGCTGGCCTGCGGCGACGGGAACAGCCGTCTGACGGGGCTGCACTGGACGAAGTGGAACGACGGCAAGGCGTACGCCGAGGGTGTGAACTGGGTCAACAACTGCGACCCGTACTGCGCCCGGGGCACCTTCCGGTCCTACCCGGTGACCGTGCGGCTCGACCGCCCGGCCGAGTGGAAGAAGGACCCGGGGGTGCAGCACTTCACGCGGATGACCCTGACCTACCAGGACGCCCGTCCTGACGGGTTCAAGCAGGTCATGACGTATCCGCTCTGGGACTGAGGGCGGCGGGGCTCCGGGAGCGGTGCAGGGCTCCCGGAGCCTTCGGCAGGAGGGCGGCGACCGGCCGGGTCAGACGATCTCGGCCAGCAGGTCGCCGCCCTCCACCTGCTGGATGCGGTTGATGGCGAGCCGGGCGATCCGGCCGGCCTTCGGCGCGGTGATGGTGGCCTCCATCTTCATCGCCTCGATGGTGGCGATGGTCGCCCCGGCCGCCACCTCGTCGCCCTCGGCCGCGGCGAGGGTCACCACTCCGGCGAACGGCGCCGCCACATGGCCCGGGTTCGCGCGGTCGGCCTTCTCGGTCACCGGCACGTCGGAGGCGGCCGAGCGGTCGCGGACCCGGATGGGGCGCAGCTGGCCGTTGAGCGAGGACATCACGGTGCGCATCCCGCGCTCGTCGGCCTCGCCGACCGCCTGCAGCTCGATCAGCAGCCGCACCCCGGGCTCCAGGTCAACGGCGTACTCCTTGGCGGGGCGCAGCCCGTAGAAGAAGGACTTGCTGTCCAGGACGCCGGTGTCGCCGTAGGTCTGGCGGTGGGTCTCGAACTCGCGGGTGGGCCCGGGGAAGAGCAGCCGGTTGAGGGTGGGCCTGCGGTCCTTGGCCAGCCCCTCGCGGTCCTCGGCGGACAGCTCGGCCACCGGCTTGGGCTCGGCACGGCCGCGCAGGGCCTTGGTGCGGAACGGCTCGGGCCAGCCGCCGGGCGGGGTGCCAAGATCGCCGCGCAGGAAGCCGATCACCGAGTCGGGGATGTCGAAGCGGTCCGGGGTCTCCTCGAAGTCCTCCGGTGACACTCCGGCGCCGACCAGGTGCAGGGCGAGGTCGCCGACCACCTTGGAGGACGGGGTGACCTTGACCAGTCGGCCGAGGATGCGGTCGGCGGCGGCGTACATCGCCTCGATCTCCTCGAAGCGGTCCCCGAGGCCGAGCGCGACGGCCTGGGTGCGCAGGTTGGAGAGCTGGCCGCCGGGGATCTCGTGGTGGTAGACGCGCCCGGTCGGGGAGGCGAGGCCCGCCTCGAAGGGGGCGTAGATCTTGCGCACGCTCTCCCAGTACGGCTCCAGTTCCTCGACGGCGGCGAGGTCGAGCCCGGTGGGCCGTTCTGAGTGGTCGGTCGCGGCGACCAGCGCTGAGAGGGAGGGCTGTGAGGTGGTTCCGGCCATGGAGGCGACCGCGCCGTCCACCGCGTCGACGCCCGCCTGGATCGCGGCGAGGTAGGTGGCGAGCTGGCCGCCCGCCGTGTCGTGCGTGTGCAGATGCACGGGGAGGCCGAACTCGCTCCGCAGCGCGGTGACCAGCTGGGCGGCGGCGGGTGCGCGCAGCAGGCCCGCCATGTCCTTGATCGCCAGGACATGGGCCCCGGCCTCGACGATGCGCTCGGCGAGCCGGAGGTAGTAGTCGAGGGTGTAGAGCCGTTCGCCGGGGTCGCTGAGGTCGGCGGTGTAGCAGAGGGCGACCTCGGCGACGGCGGTGCCGGTCTCGCGTACGGCCTCGATGGCGGGGCGCATCTGGTCCACGTCGTTGAGCGCGTCGAAGATGCGGAAGATGTCGATGCCGGTGGCGGCGGCCTCCTGCACGAAGGCGTCGGTGACCTCGGTCGGGTAGGGCGTGTAGCCGACGGTGTTGCGGCCGCGCAGCAGCATCTGGAGGCAGATGTTGGGGATCGCCTCGCGCAGCGCGGCCAGCCGCTCCCAGGGGTCCTCGGCGAGGAAGCGCAGCGCCACGTCGTAGGTCGCGCCGCCCCAGCACTCCACGGAGAGCAGATGCGGCAGGGTGTGCGCGACGGCCGGGGCGGCGGCGAGGAGGTCCTTGGTGCGCACCCGGGTGGCGAGCAGCGACTGGTGGGCGTCGCGGAAGGTGGTGTCGGTGACGCCGAGGGTACGTGACTCGCGCAGATGGCGGGCGAAGCCCTCGGGGCCGAGACCGACGAGCAACTGCCGGGAACCGGCCGGGGGTTCGCCCGTCGGGACCTGCGGCAGCTTGGTGACCGGGTCGGGCAGCTCGGGGCGCTCGCCGTGCGGCTTGTTGACCGTGACGTCGGCCAGATAGGTGAGCAGCTTGCTGCCCCGGTCGGCGGAATGACGTGCCGTCAGGAGTTGCGGGCGTTCCTCGATGAACGAGGTGGTGACCCGCCCCGCGCGGAAGTCCGGGTCGTCCAGGACCGCTTGCAGGAAGGGGATGTTGGTGGCCACGCCCCGGATGCGGAACTCGGCCACCGCGCGCCGGGCACGGCCGACGGCGGTCGGGAAGTCCCGTCCCCGGCAGGTGAGTTTGACCAGCATGGAGTCGAAGTGGGCGCTGATCTCCGTGCCCGCGTGGGTGGTTCCGCCGTCCAGCCGGATGCCGGAGCCGCCCGGCGAGCGGTACGCGCTGATCCGGCCGGTGTCGGGGCGGAAGCCGTTGGCGGGGTCCTCGGTGGTGATCCGGCACTGCAGGGCCGCGCCGCGCAGGGTGATCCGGTCCTGGGAGAGTCCGAGGTCGGCTAGGGTCTCACCGGCCGCGATGCGCAACTGGGCCTGGACCAGGTCGACATCGGTGACCTCCTCGGTCACCGTGTGCTCGACCTGGATGCGCGGGTTCATCTCGATGAAGACGTGGCGGCCGTCGCGGTCGAGCAGGAACTCCACGGTGCCCGCGTTGCGGTAGCCGATCTCGCGGGCGAAGCGCACGGCGTCGGCGCAGATGCGGTCGCGCAGCTCGGGGTCGAGATTGGGCGCGGGGGCCAGCTCGATGACCTTCTGGTGGCGACGCTGCACCGAGCAGTCGCGCTCGTAGAGGTGGATGACGTTCCCGTCGCCGTCGGCGAGGATCTGCACCTCGATGTGGCGGGGGTCCACGACGGCCTTCTCCAGGAAGACGGTCGGGTCGCCGAAGGCGGAGGCGGCCTCGCGGGAGGCGGCCTCGATGGACTCGCGCAGCTGGGCGGGGTCCTCCACCCGGCGCATGCCCCGGCCGCCGCCGCCCGCGACGGCCTTCACGAAGACCGGGAAGCCGATCTCGTCTGCGGCGCGCACCAGTTCGTCCACGTCGTCGGAGGGCGCGCAGGAGGCGAGGACGGGGACTCCGGCGGCGCGGGCGGCGGCGACCGCGCGAGCCTTGTTGCCGGTGAGTTCCAGGGTGGCGGCGCTCGGGCCGACGAAGGTGATGCCCGCCTCCTCGCAGGCGCGGGCCAGCTCGGGGTTCTCCGAGAGGAAGCCGTAGCCGGGGTAGACGGCGTCGGCTCCGGCCCGGCGGGCGGCCGACACGATCTCGTCGACGGAGAGATAGGCCCGCACGGGGTGCCCCTGCTCCCCGATCTCGTACGCCTCGTCGGCCTTGAGCCGGTGCAGCGAGTTGCGGTCCTCGTAGGGGAACACGGCGACCGTGCGCGCGCCCAGCTCGAAGGCCGCGCGGAACGCCCGGATCGCGATCTCTCCCCGGTTGGCGACCAGCACCTTGCGGAACATCTCGGATTCCCTTCAGCCTGCCGGCGACGTACACCATCGTGTCAGCCAAGCCCTGCCCCGGTATCTCGCGGAAACACTAGGGGGTGCCCGCTCCGGTCGAGGTGCGAAAACCGTCACATTGACGTGGCCCTGCCGACGTGACCGCGCGTGCGGGCGCGGGAAGGGGCGGAGGAGGGACCGGGGCGGGGGTGCGGGGGATGTCGTGTCGTACCGCCGGGGGCCGTACGCGCCGCATTGCCAGGGATCGCAGGAGGTGGCGCGGCCGGGTGCCGTGGGTGTGCAGGACGCCGAGTACGACGGCGGCGCCCACGGCGATCAGGTGCTCGCGGCCCGCGAGGTTGGGGACGGCGATGGACTCCCACACCATCGATCCGCCTGTCAGAGTGAAAACCACGGGCGCCCGGCGGACCACCGCCAGATAGGTGAACAGGCCCACGACCGCCGCCGAGGGACCGGTGTCGAGCACCTGCCCCGCCTCGGGCGGCAGCCCGAGACCCCACCAGGCGTCGGGGCCGAGCGCGATCATCGCCCGCGCGGTGAGGGTGCCGGCCAGGGTGGTGGCGTAGCTGATGAAGAGGGTGCGGGCGCGGCCGAGGACGAGTTCGGCGAGCGCGAAGGCCAGGAAGAGCTGGGTGATGCCCGCCCAGACCGGGAGGTCGAGCGCGGGGACGTAGAGCGAGACGGGAGTGCGCAGCAGGGACAGCCCCAGGGGCAGGTCGGCGGTGACCCCGCCGAGGCGGCGCACCCAGTCGGCACCGGCCGGGTGCTGGGCGAGGTCGTGGAAGAAGATGACCCCGAAGGCGGCGACGAACGCCAGCAGGAGCCCCGAGAGCCCCCGGTGGGCGAGTCTGCGCACCGGGTCGACGACGATGGCGTGCCACTCGCCCCGCAGCACGCGTCCGGTGCCCCGGGCGAGCCGCGCGAGCGCGCCGCGGATCGCGGGGGTGTGCCCGCCCCTGTGCACCGGGGTGTGCCCGCCCCCGTTCATGAGACGCGATGCCCGGTCGTTCCCGGCAGCCCCGACCCACACATCGCCCCCTCCCCCGGCCGTGCCCGGGTGCGGGACGGCGGTCACAGTTCAGCGAGCCGGAGGCCGGTCGTCAAGATCTTCGGCGGGGGCGGGTGCGTGACAAGAATCGGGCCCGGCGGGCGCAACCTCGCGTGGTCCGGCGGCGTCCGGTGTCCGGTGCTGTATGCGCATACGGCACCGGACACCCGGTTCACGGTCAACGCACGGGTTTGCGCGTCCACTTCATGGACTGCCGCTGCATTCTTTCCACTTTGATCACCAACTCTCGTATAGTGACCGCCGGTTCACCGAGACAGTCGTTTTTCCGTCAACCCACCCGACCCCCTTCGCCGTGCGCTCACCGCACCCCCTTGCCATCTGCCATCTGCCGCGAGGACCCCACCGGACCGATGACCGCGCCCACGCCATCAGGCGACCGTTCCCCCCTCCGCGTGCTCGCCGCCACGCTCGCCGCGACCGCCGCCCTCTCGGCGCTCGCGCTCGCCCTGGCGGTGTCGATCGCGCCGGACCCCGCGCGCAACGCGCTGCTGTGGTGCGGGACCGCGGCCACGGTCCTGCTCACCGCCGCCGCCACGAGCACCGCGTACGCCGTCCACGCCGGGCGTCTGCTGCACCGCCGGCTGGAGGGCGCGAGCGAGGACATCGCCCGGCTCACCCAGCAGCGCGACCGGCAGACCGAGGAGGCACGCCGGGAGCAGCAGCGGCTCATCAACGAACTCGCCGCCCAGCGGGTGGAGTTCAAGGAGGAGCGGCAGCGGCTGGAGCGGGAGGGGGCCGGTTCGCTCGACGAGCTGCGCTCCGAACTCAAGTCGGTGCGCGAGGAGTTGGCGGAGGCCCGGCGCGAGCGGGCGGCGGCGGTCTCGGCGACCTCCAACGCGGCGGCCCGCATGCAGGCCCTCGCCACCGCCACGCTGGCCGACCTGCGGGCGATGGAGGACCGGCACACCGACGAGGACGTGCTCACCGATCTGCTCCACCTCGACCACCGCACGGCCCAGGCGGGCCGCCTCGCCGACTCCATCGCCGTCCTCACCGGGGCCCGTTCGGGGCGCCGTTGGGCGCGGCCGATCGCGATGGAGTCCATCCTGCGCGGCGCGATGGGGCGTATCGGCGGCTACCGGCGGGTGCGGGTGCACTCCACCAGCGACGCCGCCGTCGCCGGGCACGCGGCCGAGGGCGTGATGCACGCGCTGGCCGAACTCCTGGACAACGCCACGAACTTCTCGCCGCCGACCGCCGAGGTCCATGTGTACGTGGAGGAGGTCCCGGCCGGGGTCATCGTGTCCGTGGAGGACAGCGGTCTGGTGATGGGCGATGTGCAGCTGCGGCGCGCGGAGCGTGCGGTCACCGGTGACGTGTCCGGGCTCGGCGGCCTCACGGGTACGCGCCTTGGGCTCGCGGTGGTGGGCCGGCTGGCCCACAAGCACGGCCTCAAGGTCTCCTTCCGGCCCTCGGCACGCGGCGGTACGGGTGTGCTGATGCTGGTCCCGCAGGACATCCTGACGAGCCCGGTCCCGCCGGAGCGGGTGCCTCCGTCGGCACTTCCGGGGGTCGTCGAGCCCGAGCCGGAGGCGTCGGACAACCTGCCGCGCCGCCGCCGGGGCCGCACCCTGGCGGAGGCCGAACGCTCCCGCGCCTCCCGCGCCGCGACCCCGGCCCCGGCTCCGGGCCCCGACCCGGCCGAGGCGAAGACGCGGGCGGCGCGCTTCACGAGTTTCCGCCAGGCCGTGCGGCCGTCCGGCGGTCCGGGGAAGGACACCTCGGCCGAGCCGTCGGGCTCCGCAGGACCGGCCACCGGCACCGGGGCGGACCGCGCCACCGGCGCCGTATCGGACGGCTCCCGCCGCGACGGCACCCCGCAGGAGCCCCCGGCCGGAACCCGCCCGCAGGGCGACAACGTGACCACGGCCGCCGACCACGCGGCCCGAACGGCCTCCCGGCTCCACCCCGGAGCACCCGGCACCCTCCCGCAGGCCGACGGCGTGACCACGGCCGCCGACCGCGCGGCCCGTACGGCCGCCGGGCCCCGCGCCGGAGCGCCCGGCACCCTCCCGCAGGGCACGTCCGACACGCCCCCGGCCGATTCCGCACCGCACACCGCCGACGCCCCCGCGACAGCGGACGCCGCACCCCCCGCCCGCGCGGAGCGCACCCCCGCGCACGACCACACCGGCGGCGCCACCCGCCGTACCCGCGCCCGCGCCACCGCGGACGACTCCCCCGGCGACAACGGCAACGGCGGCAGCCCGGCCCACGGCCACCCGGCGGACGCCCCCGGCGACGCCCGCGCGGCCGGACACGCCGACGCGGCGGCCCCCGGCACCGAATCCCCCGGCGGCGCCTCACCCGCCGCCTCTTCCTCCTCGTCCGAGCACCACCCCACGCACCCGGAAGGCCCCACTTCATGACCGGCCCGACCACCGCCGACGACAAGCTGACCTGGCTCCTGGAGGGGCTGCTGGAGAGGACGCCGGGCGCGAAGCACGCGCTCGTGCTGTCCCGGGACGGGCTGAAGCTGTGCCGCTCGCCCGAGCTGTCCGTCGACCAGGCCGACCAGCTCGCCGCGATCGCCGCGGGCATCCAGTCCCTGTCGCAGGGCGCGTCCGTGGAGTTCGGGGACGGCAGCGGCGGGGTGCGCTCGGCGATGACCGAGTTCTACGGCGGTGTGCTGTTCATCGTCGAGGCGGGCTCGGGAGCCCATCTGGCGGTGATCACCAGCGACGACGCGGACCCCGGGGTCGTGGGCCACACCATGAGCGAACTCGTGGAGCAGATCGGTGAGCACCTGACCGCTCCGCCCCGTTCCTCATGAGCCGTCCCGGCAGGGACGACGCCCCGGACCGTCTCTACACGATCACGCAGGGACGTGTGGGCCCCGCTCCCGACAACCCGTTCGACCTGGTCACGCTGGTCGTCGCCGAGTCGGCGCCCACGCCCGGTATGCAGTCGGAGCACGTGGCGATCCTGCGGATGACCGAGTTCCCCGCCTCGGTCGTCGAGATCGCCGCCGAGCTGCGGCTGCCCGTCGGCATCACCAAGGTGCTCCTCGGCGACCTGCTGGCCCAGGGGCGCGTCAGCGCACGCCATCCGCACCGGCCGGCCATCACCGACCCCGACATCCTGGAGCAGGTGCTCGTTGGACTCCGCAATCTCTGACGCGCGCACCCCGTTGGGTGCCTCCGCCGACAACGGTCTGAAGATCGTCGTCGTGGGCGGCTTCGGCGTCGGCAAGACCACCCTGGTCCGCTCGGTCAGCGAGATCCGTCCCCTCAACACCGAGGAGACGATGACGCAGGCCGGTGCGTCGGTGGACGACATCGAGCAGGTGCGCGGCAAGTCCGCGACGACCGTCGCCTTCGACTTCGGCCGCATCACCCTGGACGCGCGCAATGTGCTGTACCTGTTCGGGGCGCCGGGCCAGGAGCGGTTCTGGTTCCTGTGGGACCGGCTGTTCTCCGGCACCCTGGGCGCGGTGGTCCTGGTGGACACCCGGCGCATCGACGACTCCTGGTACGCCATCGACCGTCTGGAACACCACGGCACGCCGTTCATCGTGGCCTGCAACGACTTCGGCGGCCCGGTGCGCGCCTCCGAGGAGGTGCGTGCCGCCCTGGACCTCGATCCGGAGATCCCGCTGATCGACTGCGACGCCCGTGACCGCGAGTCGGCCAAGCGGGTACTGATCACCCTGGTCGAGCATGTGCGCAGTCAGTACGCCGTGGCCGCAGGGCCGTTGACGACCACGGAGGTGGTGTGATGGCCGACGCCGTGCCCCTCGGCGGACCCCGGTTCCAGACCGAACCGGCCCGTCTGTACCGGGAGATGCGCCGCGACCACGGCTCCGTGGTGCCGGTGCTGCTCGACGGGGACCTGCCCGCGTGGCTGGTCCTCGGCTACCGCGAGCTGCATCAGGTCACCGGCGATCCGGTGCTGTTCAGCCGCGACTCCGAGCTGTGGAACCAGTGGGAGAACGTGCCGGACGACTGGCCGCTGCTCCCGATGATCGGCCACCGCCAGCCGTCGATCCTCTACACCGTCGGCGAACGGCACCGCCAGCGCGCCGCGATGGTCAGCAACGCGCTCGAGTCGGTGGACCCCTTCGAACTGCGGGGCCAGGCCGAGCGGTTCGCGGACGAGCTGATCGACGCGCTGTGCTCCTCGGGCGAGGCGGACCTGGTGGGCCAGTACGCCGGGCTGCTGCCCGTACGGGTGCTGGCGCATCTGTACGGCTTCCCGGACGAGGACGGTCCGGGGCTCGTCACCGCGCTCAACGACATGATCGACGGCCGGGAGCGGGCGCTCGCGGGCCAGGCCCATCTGGCGTCCTCCATGGCCCGGTTGGTGGCCGAGCGGGCCAAGGAGCCCGCCGACGACGTGGTGTCGCACATGCTCGCCGACGGCAGCGGGTTCACCGAGGAGGAGCTGGTCCAGGACCTGATGGTCATGATGGCGGCGGGCCACCAGCCGACCGCCGACTGGATCGGCAACTCGCTGCGGCTGATGCTGACCGACGAGCGGTTCGCCGCCTCGCTGTTCGGTGGCCGCAACAGCGTCGCCGAGGCGATGAACGAGGTGCTGTGGGAGGACACCCCTACCCAGAACGTGGCCGGGCGCTGGGCGGCCCGCGACACCCATCTGGGCGGGCGGCGCATCCGGGCGGGCGATCTGCTGCTGCTCGGTCTCCAGGGCGCCAACTCCGATCCCCAGGTGCGCACCGACGCCTCCGCGCTGACCGGTGGCAACAACGCGCACTTCTCCTTCGGGCACGGCGAGCACCGCTGCCCGTTCCCCGCGCAGGAGATCGCCGAGGTGATCGCGCGCACCGGGATCGAGGTGGTCCTCGACCGGCTGCCGGACATCGATCTGGCGGTGCCCGCCGAGTCCCTGACCCGCAGGCCCTCGCCCTGGCTGCGCGGGCTGACCGAGCTGCCCGTCCGGTTCACGCCCGTACCCGCCCTCTGATCTCGCGTCACCCCGGCCGCAGGAGACCCCTCCGGCCGGGTCCGGGGCCGCCCCCGGCGCGACGCGCAGTACTCCGACCCCTGCCTGGGAGGCATGTCACGATGACGACCGGTACCGCGACGTCCCCGATCGCCCTCGATCCCTTCGTCACCGACCTGGACGGCGAGAGCGCGGCCCTGCGCGCGGCCGGTCCGCTCGCCGCCGTGGAGCTGCCCGGCGGTGTGCCGGTGTGGGCGGTCACGCGCCACGCCGAGGCCAAGGCGCTGCTCACCGACCCGCGTCTGGTGAAGGACATCAACGTGTGGAGCGCCTGGCGGCGCGGTGAGATCCCGGCCGACTGGCCGCTGATCGGCCTGGCCAACCCGGGCCGCTCCATGCTCACCGTGGACGGCGCCGACCACCGCAGGATGCGCACGCTGGTCGCGCAGGCGCTCACCCCGCGCCGGGTGGAGCTGATGCGCGAGCGCATCGAGAAGCTGACCCAGGGCCTCCTGGACGCGCTGCCCGCCGACGGCGGGACGGTGGACCTCAAGGCCGCGTTCGCCTACCCGCTGCCGATGTACGTCGTCGCCGACCTCATGGGCATCGACACCGCCGAACTCCCGCGCCTGAAGGTGCTGTTCGAGAAGTTCTTCTCCACCCAGACCCCGCCCGCGGAGGTCCTCGCGACCCTCACCGAGCTGGCCAGGATCATGGCGGCCACCGTGGCGGCGAAACGCGCCGAGCCGGGCGACGACCTCACCAGCGCGCTGATCCGCGCCTCGGCGGACGGCGACCATCTCACCGACGAGGAGATCGTCTCCACCCTCCAGCTGATGGTGGCCGCCGGTCACGAGACCACGATCTCGCTGATCGTCAACGCGGTCGTCAACCTCTCCACCCACCCCGACCAGCGCGCCCTGGTCCTGTCCGGCGAGGCCGACTGGTCCGCGGTCGTCGAGGAGACCCTGCGCTGGTCCACCCCTACCTCGCACGTGCTGATCCGCTTCGCCACCGAGGACGTGCCGGTCGGCGACAAGGTCATCCCGGCGGGCGACGCGCTGATCGTGTCGTACGGCGCGATCGGCCGCGACGAGGAGGCGCACGGGCCGAGCGCCGGGGAGTTCGACATCACCCGCGAGACGAAGAACCGGCACATCTCCTTCGGCCACGGCCCGCACGTGTGCCCCGGCGCGGCGCTCTCCCGCCTGGAGGCGGGGGTCGCCCTGCCCGCGCTCTACGCCCGCTTCCCCCACCTCGACCTCGCGGTCCCGGCCGCCGACCTGCGCAACAAGCCGGTGGTCACCCAGAACGACCTCTTCGAGCTGCCGGTGCGCCTGAACGGCTGACGCGCGCCGACTCGCGCTGACTCGCGCTTCTGAACGGCCGACTTGCGCTGGAGCGCACTCCAGCACCTAGCGTCGTGACCACCCGGCGCGGTACGGCCCGCCGCCCGCCCGGCGTCCCCCTCACGGGATGCCGGGCGGGCGGATCCGTCGCTAGATGGAGAAGGGGGTTCGTGCCGTACGGGGACCACGATCGAGTGCGGGAAAGGCTGGACCATGCGACAGCGCAATCTGCGGGATCTGACGGTTTCGAGTATCGGCCTCGGATGTATGGGAATGTCCGCGTTCTACGGCACGGCCGACGAGAAGGAGGGCATCGCCACCATCCACCGCGCCCGGGAACTGGGCATCGACTTCCTCGACACCGCCCAGATGTACGGGCCGCTCACCAACGAGTCGCTGGTCGGCGAGGCGATCCGGGGCCACCGCGACGACTATGTGCTCGCCACGAAGTTCAACTACCGGATGGACGACGCCGTACCCGGCGACATGTCCTCCGTCGGCCCCCAGGACGGCTCGGCCGAGCACGTGCACAGCTCGGTGCGCGGCTCCCTGGAGCGCCTGGGCACCGACCACATCGACCTGTACTACCAGCACCGGGTCGACCCGAACGTCCCCATCGAGGAGACGGTCGGCGCGCTGGCGGAGCTGGTCGCGGACGGCACGATCGGGCACATCGGGCTGAGCGAGGCGAGCGCGGAGACGCTGCGCCGGGCCAACGCCGTCCACCCGATCACGGCTGTACAGAGCGAGTACTCCCTGTGGTCCCGGGACGTGGAGGCGGAGGTGCTGCCTGCCTGCCGCGAGCTGGGCATCGGCTTCGTCGCGTACTCCCCCCTCGGCCGCGGCTTCCTCGCCGGCCGCTTCTCCTCCCCCGACGAGCTGGACCCGAGCGACTGGCGCCGCCAGAACCCCCGCTTCACCGACGCCCACCTCGCCGCGAACCTCCGCCTGGCCGCCAAGGTCAAGGAGATCGCCGAGGAGAAGAACGTCACCCCCGCCCAGCTCGCCCTCGCCTGGGTCCTGGCCCAGGGCGACTTCATCGTCCCCATCCCCGGCACCAAGCGCCGCTCCTACCTCGAACAGAACGCCGCCGCCGTAGACATCGTCCTCACCCCCGAGGACCTGGCGCGCATCGACGCGGAACTCCCCGAGGCTTCGGGCGAACGCTACGACGAGGAGGGCATGCGCTCGGTCAACCGCTGACCCGACGCAGGCTCTACGAGGCGAACCACCGGTACCAGCGCGCCCCGTCGAACCGCAGCGTCCGCACCCGGCCGCCCGCGCTGACGCGCAGCAGGTACTGGCGGTAGTCCTCGGGGAACTCCACGCCGAACTGTTCCTCGGCCCGGCGCAGCTGTGTCTCGCTCAGGACGTCCGGAAGCTCCTGTCCGCCGAGGCCCGTACCGTGCCGCGCGTAGAGGGCGATGGTCCGCTCGTGGATGTCGCCCCAGTTCACCGCCCCCATGCCCGGCACGATAGCCGACGGCGGTCGGGCCAGGTGAGGGGCCCCTCGGGCGGCGTGCGACGACATGCCGGTGGGCGGCTTCTGGCGCACTCTGGGGGAATGAGGTCGGGTGGGTGGGCCGTGGGGCCGCGGTGGGCGTTGCGTTCGGCGCATGCGCTGCTGCTGTTGCCGGTCGCGCTGATCGTGGTGATCACGGTGGTGGATCTGCGGGTGCCGACGGACATACATCTGGGTCCTGCGCTGGTGATCGCTCCGGCGCTGACGCCGTCGCTGGCCGGGCCCCGGACCACCGCGTTCGTGGGGGCCCTCGCGCTCGCCGCGCAGGCGCTCATCGGATTCCAGCACGGCGGCATCGGCACCACGAACCACATCGTGCAGCTCGTCACCCTGGCGGTGCTGTGCGCGATCCTGGTCGTCTACAGCGTCGTACGCGAGCGGCGCAAGGCGCAGCTGGCGCAGGTCCGCAGTGTGGCCGAGGCGGCGCAGCACGTGCTGATGTGGCCGTTGCCCGAGCAGATCGGTCCGCTGCGGATCGCGTCGTTGTATCTCGCGGCCGAGGACGAGGCGCAGATAGGCGGTGATCTGTACGCGGTGACGCCGGGCGAGGGGGCGGTACGGGTGCTGATCGGGGACGTACGGGGCAAGGGGCTTCCGGCGATCGGTGAGGCCGCGCTGCTGCTCGGCGCGTTCCGGGAGAGCGCGCACCGGCACATGCCGCTCGGGGAGCTGGCGACCGCGCTGGACCGGAGCATCACGCGGTACGCCGCCGAGCTGGACACCCCGGAGGAGGCGGGCGAGCGGTTCGCCACGGCCCTCCTCGTGGAGATCCCGGAGGGGGACGCGATCACCCTGATGACCAGCTGCGGCCACCCTCCCCCGCTGCTGCTGAGCCCCGGCCACCACGTCACCGTCCCGAGCCTGCATCCCTCCCCGCCCCTCGGCGTCCACGGCGACGCCGACCACACGGTGGACGCGTTCGCGCTCGCCCCCGGCGACACCCTTCTCCTCTATACGGACGGCGTGATCGAGGCCCGCGACGCCCAGGGCCGCTTCTACCCCCTGGCCGACCGCGTCGCCCGCTGGACCGACGACACCCCGGAAGCCCTGATGCACCATCTGCGCCGCGACCTCCTCGCCCACGTGGGCGGCCGTCTCGGTGACGACGCCGCCCTCGTCGCCGTACACCGGGCCCCTGCCGACCAGCACCGGCATCACCACGGGTGGGCATCCCACAGATGACCGGCGCCGCCTCTTCGGGGACCGGGCAGACCGCCTGTTCGAGATCCCTGCACACCCCGCTGCGGGACTTCCTGCGCACCGAGACCGGCAGCGCGCTCGTGCTGGTGGTGGCCGTGCTCGGCGCGCTGGTGTGGGCCGCTCTCGCGCCGGGTGTGTACGAGGACGCCTGGACGACGCGGCTGTCGGTCAGCGCGGGCTCCGCCGGGCTCGGTCTGGACCTGCGCGGCTGGATCAACAGCGGTCTGATGGCGCTGTTCTTCTTCGTGGTCGGCCTGGAGGCGCGCCGCGAGTTCGACATGGGCGAGCTGCGCGAGCGCCGCCGGGTCGCGCTGCCCCTGGCCGCGGGCCTGACCGGGATGCTCGTCCCCGTCCTGATCTTCCTGGCCTTCGCGGGCCGGGACGGCGCCGGGTACGGGTGGGGCGCGGCGATGTCCACGGACACCGCGTTCGCCCTCGGGACGCTGGCCCTGCTGGGCAGGCGGCTGCCGTCGGCGCTGCGCACCTTCCTGCTGACCGTGTCCGTGGTCGACGACTTCGTGGCCCTCGCGGTCATCGCCTTCGCCTACAGCGGCAGCATCTCCTGGCCCGCGCTGCTCGCCGCCGCGGCCGTCTTCGCGGTGGCGCTGTTCCTGCGCCGGGTCGGCGTCCGCAACGGCGCGGTGTACGCGGTGGCGGCGGCCGGTGTCTGGGTGGCGCTGCTGGAGTCGGGCATCGATCCCGTCGTCACCGGTCTGGCGTTCGGGCTGCTCACCTACGCCTACCCGGCCTCGCGCAGCGAACTGGAGCGGGCCACCGGCCTGTTCCGGCTCTTCCGGGAGCAGCCGACTCCTGAGCTGGAGCGGAATCTGCGCCAGGGCCTGGCCGCCGCGATCTCGCCGAACGGGCGGCTCCAGCAGCTGTTCCACCCGTGGACCAGCTATGTCGTCGTGCCCCTGTTCGCCCTGGCCAACGCCGGTGTCCACGTCAGCTGGTCCGGGCTCGTCCACAGCCTCGGCTCACCGGTCACCCTGGGCATCCTGGTCGCCTATGTCGTGGGCAAGCCGCTGGGCATCTTCGTGGCCGAGTTCGTCACCACCCGGGTGAGCCGCGGGCGGCTGCGCCCGCAGGTCGGCTGGGGTTCGGTCCTCGCGGGCGGCACGGCGGCCGGGGTCGGCTTCACCGTCTCCCTGCTGATCGCCACGCTCGCCTTCGACGGCGAGGAGCTGACCCAGGCCAAGGTCGGCGTCCTGGCCACCGTGCCGGTCTCCCTCGTGCTGACCTGGGTGGTCACCGGTCTCGTCCACACACTGCCGCGCCTCGGCCGCTCGCGGGCGCTGCTGGGGACGGCCCAGGGCATCACCGACCTCGCCGTGCCCGTGGACCGGGACCGCGACCATGTGCGCGGCCCGCTCGACGCCCCGGTCACCGTGGTGGAGTACGGCGACTTCGAGTGCCCGTACTGCGGCCAGGCCGAGCCCGCCCTGCGCGATCTGCTCGCGGACGTCGACGACGTCAGTTACGTATGGCGCCATCTGCCGCTGCACGACGTGCATCCCCATGCCCAGCTGGCCGCCGAGGCCACGGAGGCGGCGGACCGGCAGGACGCCTTCTGGCCGATGCACGACGTCCTCCTCACCCACCAGGGCGCCCTGCGCATCTCGGACCTGCTGCGCTACGCCGAGGAGCTGGGCCTGGACACCGCCCGCTTCGAACGGGACCTGCGCGCCCACGCGGGAGCCGCCCGGGTGGCCGAGGACGTCGAGTCGGCCGACCTCAGCGGGGTCGCCGGGACACCGACCTTCTTCGTCAACGGGCGGCTGTACCGCGGTTCCTACGATCTGAGCGGGCTCGCCGAGGCGGTGCGCAGCGCCCGGGAGCGTGCCGCCGTCAGCGCACCTGCTTCAGGTCGGTGATCTTGCGGGACGTGAGGTCCGACTGGACGTCGATCCGGGTGACCTCGGGGTGCTTGCCGTCGCTCCAGGTCAGCGTGACGCGGGTGGTGGCGTGGCCCATGCCCGAGCCGGAGTAGGCGGCCTTCCACTTCACGGGGACGTTCTGGGCGAAGAGGATGCCGTCGGCGTGGTTCTTGCGCTCCCAGGCGGCGACCTTCTTGCGGGCCGGGGCCGAGAGGTAGAAGTTCCGCAGGGCCTTGGCGTCGGCGGCACTCGCCGGGTCCTCGCCGTCCCAGATCGCGTCGATGTAGGCGCCGTAGAAGTCGGCCACGCGCTGGGTGACGTTGCGGGGGTCGCCCTGGACGCTCGTGACCGCGGCGGGGCGGGCGGCAGGGGCGGTGGTGGTGTGGGGCGTCGTACGGGCCGTGCCCGCCAGGGCCGGGGTCACGGCGGCCAGGACGAGGCCCGCGCCGAGGGCGACGGTGGTCAGCGGTGTCATGCGGTTGCGGAAGGACATGTGCCTGTTCACCCGTTTTCTACCCGGCCGGGCCGTTCCCGGCCGTTGACGGACCGTAAGAGCGCGATTGTCGCCCCGTGGTTCCCGGTTCCCGTCCCCTTTTACGGTGATTTTCCCGGCCGGGAGGCGGGCTTCCCGTCAGTCGGCGGCCGTGAACGCCAGCACCGCGTTCTGGCCGCCGAAGCCGAACGAGCTGCTGATGGCCGCGCGCATCTCCTGCGGGCGGGGCGCCTTGGCGACGACGTCCAGGTCGATCGCCGGGTCCTGGGTGTGCAGATTGGCGGTCGGCGGGATGAGCTGGTGGCGCAGGGTCAGGACGGTGCAGGCGGCCTCGATGGCGCCCGCGCCGCCGATGGCGTGGCCGATGGTGCCCTTGACGGCGGTGACGGGCGGCGGCTGCCGGAAGACCTGGCGCAGGGCGTTGTGTTCGGCGAGGTCGCCCTGGGGGGTGGAGGTGCCGTGGGCGTTGACGTGGTCGACGTCCTCGGGGGCGAGTCCGGCGTCCGTGAGGGCGGCCCGGATGGCGCGGGCGGCGCCGTCGCCGCCGGGGTGCGGGGCGGTGAAGTGGTGGGCGTCGCAGGAGGCGCCGAAGCCGGAGACGTAGGCGGCGGGGCGGCTGCCCCGGGCGCGGGCGTCCTCGGTGCGCTCCAGGACGAGGACGGCGGCGCCCTCGCCGAGGACGAAGCCGTCGCGGTCGCGGTCGAAGGGGCGGGACGCCTCGTGCGGGGCCCCGGTGCGGCGGGACAGCGCGCGCATCTGGGCGAAACAGGCGGCGGTCATGGGGAGTCGGGCCGATTCGCTGCCCCCGGCCAGGACCAGGTCGCAGGCGCCGGAGAGCAGCCAGTCGCGGGCGAGCCCGATGGCGCTGGTGCCGGAGGCGCAGGCGGTGCTGACGACCATGTTGGGGCCGGTGACGCCGAGGTCGAGCGCGATCTCGGCGGCGGCCATGTTGGGCACGCTGCGTGGCAGTGCGAGCGGCGAGACCCGGTCGGGCACCTGGTCCGCGAGCCGGTCGAACTCGGCCTGCCAGCCCTGCATGGAGCCGGTGCCGACTCCCATGACGACGCCGACCCGGGCGGCCTCCCAGCCGTCGGGGCCGGTCCGGGCGTCGGCCACGGCCTCGCGCGCGGCGAGCAGCGCGAAGGTGGTGAAGCGGTCGAGGCGGCGGCTGAGCCGGTGGCCGAGCAGTCCGGCCGCATCGAGGTCGGGCACCCGGCAGGAGAACGCCACCGGCAGCCCGTCCAGGCCCGGGTCGGCGGTCGCCGTGGAGAGCCCGGCGCACAGGCCCTCCCAGGCGGCGTCCCTGCCGACTCCGGCCGGCGTGACCAGTCCGAGTCCGGTGACGGCCACGGGGGGACGCCGGTTCATGTCACCTGATTTCACGAGCTGCATGTGCCGTGATTATGGGGGCCCGTGGCGCCCGGGCCGCCGCGCCACACTCGTTCGGCCGAGGACCGCGCCCGCTACCACCCGTATGCGCGAACGCGGCGCGGGCGGTGCCGCTCGGGCGAGGACACTCAGGCGAGGGCGGTCAGGCGATGCCGTCGTACGACCGGGGTCCGGCGGCGGGCGGCCGTCCGGCCAGGCCGCTCGACCGTCCCGCGCGTCCGCTCGACCGTCCCGTACGGCCGCTCGGTACGGCGTCCGTTCTCAGGTGCGCGGTGAGCAACACGGCTGCCGCCGCCCGGAGTTGACCGGCCGCCCGGCGGCAGGCCGCCGCCTGCCGGGTCAGGGCGGGGCGGGTGTGCGCGGGGGCGGCGGAACAGGCGGACAGGGCTTGGGCGGTGGCGACGAGACGGCGGGCGTAGCCGTCCATCAGCTCGGCGTCGGCGCGCAACCCGGCCGCCCGGTCGAGGAGTTCGGCGGCGCGTGGCGTCGTACGGGGGGACTCGGTCACCATGGCTGCTCCCGGTCGCGTGGGTCGGTCACGTGGGTCGGTCGCGTCTTCGTCGTCGGCGGGGTCAGCGGGGCAGCACCGCCCCCGCGCTGCGGTGGACCATGGACTGCGGGCAGGACAGCACGAACAGGGGCCGCGCGCCGTCGGCGCCGAGCTTGCGCAGCTGCCCGGACATGGGTTCGGCGGCGGAGGTGTCCAGGTGCAGCCGCACACCCGTCCCGAGGTGCAGCCGGGGGCGTCCGCTGGTGCGGACGAGGGTGCGGACGGTGCTCTCGCCGCGCCTGCCGTAGAGGACCCAGTCGGCCTCGGGGCAGCGGATGCCCGGGCCGAGGCGCCCTTCGACGGTGACGCCGATGTCCGGCGCCGCGAACCGGAGTTGACGATCCGTCAAGTCCGCTTCGGCGGCTGCGCGCAGTGCGGGCAGGCCCCAGATCTCCCGCGCGACGACCTGGGCCTCCTCGCTGGTGACGGCGAGCGAGAGGACGTACCGGCCGGTGCGGCGCAGGTCGGCGCGGCGCAGCAGATCAGTGGCGAGGTCGAGGGGGCGGGGCCGCCACAGGTCGTCGACCAGCACCGACAGGACGATCTCGGTGTACGGGCCGATGGTGGAGCTGCGGTGTTCGTACAGGGACAGCACCGCGAGCGCGCGCCGCGCCGGTGTGCTCGGCCGCATCCAGGCGACGTGGGGCAGCAGGGCGCGTACGGCCTCGGCGTCGGCCGGGAAGCACAGGTGGGCCGAGGAGGAGTCGTGGTAGCGCACCGGCATCGAGACCGGGCCCCGGGTGGTGGCGAGGGAGGTGGTGGGCAGGGTGAGGAAGGGGTGGCCGTCGGGCGGGTGGGCGCGGTTCTTCAGCCGGTACGCCTGGGTGCGCACGACGGGCCCTCGGTACGGCGCGAGCGCGCGGTCGATGTCCTCGCGTACGGCGGGGGCGGTGGTGCGCAGGTGCTCCAGGTATCCGCGCAGCGTGTGGGAGCGGGGGAATTCCCGTGCCGTACCGGCGAATTCGGCCTCGTAGCGGTGGGGGTGGGTGTCGGCGGCGGCACTGGCCCGGCCCTCGGGGGCGGGCACGATGTCGTGTTCGTCGGTGACGCGGGCGACCCAGGTGCGCGGGTCGGCGGGTTTGCCCCGGTGGGGCGGGGAGCCGACGGCGATCACATGGGTGACCCGGTAGGTGGCGCAGAACTCGGGGTCCTGGGCGAGGTTGAGCAGCGCGGTGCCGCCCTCGCCGTGGCCGATCAGCGCGAGGTCGGCGCCGCGCGGGATGCCGTGGTCCCCGACGGCGGGCAACAGGGCCCGGGTGTACGGCGAGTCGGGGGTGAACTGCTCGTGCCAGGCGCCGAGCACGTCGGGCGGCGCGTCGTCGCGGGGGCGGCCGGGGGCGGTGCCGGGGGCCTGGACGACGTAGCGGACGACGCCGTCGGGGCCGCGTACGTTCTGCACGAGGACGCGTCCGGCGCAGGACAGCGTCTCGATGTTGCGCAGGAAGCCGAGGAAGGAGCCCTCGGTGGCGATGGTCTGCCGTTCCTGGTCGGTGAGGACGGTGCCCTCGGCCGCCGCGGCGCCGGGCCCGCTCGCCGGTCCGCCCTCCGCGTCGCCCGCGCGGTCCTCCGGTTCGGCGTCCAACAGGGCGCGCACGGGCAGCAGTTCGGCCATCAGGGCGGTGAGTCCGGCCAGGGAGCGCTGGGCGTCCCGGTCGCGGAACAGGGCGCGCAGGGCGCGGACGGCGTCCCGGTCACGGTGGGCGGTGAGGGCGCGGCGGAGCCTGCGCACGCCCGGTTCGCGGGCGAGTTCGGGGTGGCCGGTGAGCAGGGCGGCGGTGCGCAGCCGCAGCGCGGTGACGGCCACCTTGGCGGCCAGGTTCTCGCCGCCGAGGGCCGAGGCCCCCGCGCCGAGCACGCGAGCGAGGCCCCGGGCATCGCGGGCGGGTGGGGAGCCGAGGCCCCGGCGGTCGGTCAGGGCCCGCAGGAGCGCGGCGCGGGCGGCCGGAGAGAGGCGGGTACGGCGGCGGCGCGGCGCCGAGGGGGTGGGCGCGGAGAGCGCGGCCGTGGTGCGCGCGGCCACCGCGCGTATGCCCTCGGCGGCGTCGAGCACGTCGCGTGCGGCCCGCCGCAGCAGTTCCGCGCTCTCGCGTCCGTCGTCGTGCTGTCCGCCCTTGGCGGGCCGTCCGGGTGCGTGGCCGTCCGCTCGCATCCGACGCTCCCTCGGTTCGACTGTGTACGACGGGTGCGACCGCCTCCGACGACAGGCCCTGGAGGCGGCCTCGGTCCCATCGTCGGCCAGCGTCTGCGTGCCCGCACTTCCGTCCGGGTCGCAGGTGAGACGGCGACGAGGGGCGCGGGGACGGTTCCGGAAGGCCCGTCGGACCCGCGCGGCGCCGGGCGGACGGGGCGCTCGGGCGGGTCGGCCGAGGGGGCGTCCGGCCGGTGCGGGAGGCGCACCGTATCCGAGTCGCCCGACCACTCGAACGGGTGAACCGGGGCGGTGGCG
Organism: Streptomyces sp. LaPpAH-108; assembly: GCF_000373625.1. Classification (GTDB taxonomy): domain Bacteria; phylum Actinomycetota; class Actinomycetes; order Streptomycetales; family Streptomycetaceae; genus Streptomyces. The sequence continues at coordinate 219,646 of NZ_KB891997.1, read as the reverse complement.
GGACCGTCCGGTCAGACCTCGGCGGACAGGGAGGCGGCCACGGTGGCGCCCAGCTCCCAGCACGCCTCCGTGTCGGTCTTCGCGGGGGTGCCGGTGACGGTCACGGTCTCGGCGACGCGGCGCCAGCCCAGGCCGGTGGTGAGGGCGTCGAGTGCGCGCAGGGCGCCGGTCACGTCGCTGCCGCCGTGGACCCAGGCGCCGAAGGGACGGCCCCGGGTCGCGTCCAGGCAGGGGTAGTAGACCTGGTCGAAGAAGTGCTTGAGGGCGCCGGACAGGTAGCCGAGGTTGGCGGGGGTGCCGAGGAGGTAGCCGTCGGCCGCCAGCACGTCGGAGGCGGTGGCGGCGAGGGCGGCGCGGCGTACGACGCGGACGCCCTCGATCTCGGGGGTCTCGGCGCCGGAGAGCACGGCCTCGAACAGTTCCTGGCAGTTCGGCGAGGGGGTGTGATGGACGATCAGCAAGGTAGGCACGTCCGGAAGCGTGCCCTGCGGGCACCGGGAGCCGCAAACGGGGTCGTTGTGGCGCACCGGCCGGGGTGCGACGATGCCGGGCAGCTGAACGGGATACGGGAGGAGCCGTCTTGGCCGAGGAAGAAGAGCGGGCACCGGCAGCCGTCGTGTTCGACGCGCTGGGTCTGGCCTACGAGGAGGCGTTCGCCACCTCCGCATCCCATCTCGCCTCGCTGGGCTGGCTGGTGGAGCGGCTGAAGCCGGGCAGCCGGGTGCTGGACGTGGGCAGCGGTACGGGCCGGCCGACCGCGCGGGTCCTGGTGGACGCGGGACATCGGGTGCTCGGCGTCGATGTCTCCCCGGTGATGGTCGAGTTGGCCGCACGGCAGGTGCCGGAGGCCGAGTTCCGGCTCGGGGACATCCGTGAACTGCCGCTCGCCGTGGGGGCGTTCGACGCGGTGTGCGTCTACTTCTCGCTGCTCCAGATGACCCGCGCCGAACAGGCCGCCGTGGTGGGCAAGTTGGCCGCAGCGCTCCGGCCGGGCGGGCTCGCCGTGCTGGCGACGGTGCCGGTCGACGTGGAGGGCGTGGACGTGACGTTCATGGGCCAGCCGGTGCGGGTGACGAGCTTCGCGGCCGGGGACTTCGCCCGGCTGGCGGCGGATTCCGGTCTTTCGGTGCTGGCGGAGGAGAACGTGATGTTCACTCCGGCACATCCGGACGGCGGGCCGGAGCCGCAGGTGTTCCTGTACTGCCGACGGGACGAGGGCTGAGACGACGACGGCGGCGGCGGTGCGGGGCTCGTCGCCCTCGCACCGCCGCCGCCTTGTCGCTACGGCTGCCGATTCCCGGTCAGTAGCGCAGGCGCCGGGCCCGCAGGAACATCACCAGGCCGGACAGGGCCAGCAGGACGCCGATCGCGGCGGGCCAGAGCTGCGCGCCGGTCTCCGCGAGGCTGCCGCCGGACGTCTGGGGCTCGGTGCCGGTGGCGGGCGGCGGCGTGGTCTGCGGAACGGCCGCCACGCCTGTGCTGTCGGTGGCCGAGACGGAGGGGGTGGCCTCGGCGGTCTCGGTGCCCTTGCTGCCAGGGGCGGTGGTGCGGTCGGCCGGGGCGGTGGTGCGGTCCGACTTCGGGGCCTGGGCCGGCTCGGTCGTCTCGGTCGGCTCGGCGGCCTTCCCGGGCTCGTCCTGCTTGCCGCCCTTGCCGTGGCCGTCGTGCTTGGTGCCGCCGGTTGGGGTGACGGTCGCGTCGGTCTGCGGCGCCTCGGCGGGGCTGCTCGCGGTGGCGTCGTCGCCGGGCTTGCCGCCGTTGTCGTTCTGGCCGTCGCCCTTGCCGTCGCCGCCCTGGTCGCCGCCCTTGTCGCCGCCGTCGTCACCGCGAGGGCCGCACGTACGGCCGGAGTTGATGCAGTCGACCATCTCGCGCATCAGGTTCTCGTCGAAGACGTTGATGAAGTCGCCGTGGTCGGTGACGGGCTTGTGCTGCTGCTCGGGGAAGGAGTCCACCGCGAACAACGGCACCGTCTTCCCCCCGTCGTTCAGGCTCGGCGCGTCCACGTCGTAGACGATGCGCTGCACCAGCTGCGGGATGGGCTCGAAGCCCTCGGGGCAGGCGCCGTCCTCACCGGCGAAGGCCACGTGGGTGCGGTGGTTGGCGCTGTCGGTGTTGCGGCCGTCCCAGCAGCTCTGGAAGCGGAAGGTGCGCACCACGTCCGAACCGGACGGGCACAGCGGGTACTTGTCCTTCAGCTGCCGGTCCTCGAACCCGGTGCAGCTCCAGGACGCGTTGGCGTTGGCCGGGCCGTTGACGAACGACTTGGCGTCACCGGTGATGATGCGCAGCAGCCGAGGCATCTCGGCGACCTTGCCACGCGGGTTGCCCTCGAAGGTGATGGTGACCTGCTTGGGCGTGACGATCTCGCCCGCGTTGCCCTCGGTGCCGCCGCCCGGGGCGCCCGCGTCCTTCTCCTGCTTGCCGTTCTGCAGACGCAGCACCGGCCAGTAGTACGTGGACTTGTCACCCTTGTCGACACAGGAGGTGTCGGCCTTGGCGAGGTCGTCGTCGCTGGCGAAGGCGGTGTTGGACTGGTTGCCGACGTAGTCGTGGAAGTGGTGGGCGCCGTTGGAGACGCCGGGGGCCACGATGACGTTGTCGGAGTTGCGCAGGCCGTTCTCGTTGACACCGCACTCGGAGGTGAACGAACCGCCGGAGGCGTCCGAACCCTTCGCCGGGTTCGGCACGTTGGGCTGTACGGACTTGATGTCGGTGTAGTCCGCCGCGACGGGTCCGTTGCCGCCCTGGCCCGGGGCCTGGCCGTTGTCCGCGGGGGGCTGGGTGGCGGCGGGCGGCGTGCTCTCGGCCGAGGCGCTGTCGCCGGGGGCGCTCTCGGCGGGGCGCATGGTGCAGGCGGCGAGCGCGTCGAGCCCCTCGGGGCGGTCCCCGGCCCGGCCGATGGCGTCGGCCACGCGGTCCAGGGTCGCCTTCCGCTTGTCCTTCAGCGGGTTCATGATCGGGCCGTCGGCGGCGGCCGGGTCCTGCCGTATCTCCGGTGCGGACTGCTGGAGTTGCTGGTAGGCGGCGGCGATCTGCTGGTCCAGCTGGGCCAGTTCGCGGTCCACGTCGGCGCGGGCCGCCTCGGGCACCTTCGTCAACTGGGTGCCCACGTCGGGGCAGTCGATCGTGGCCATACCGGCGGCCTTGACCTGTCCGGTCGCCTCCGGGCTCTGCCCGCCCCAGCCGCCTTCGGAGGCCGAGGCGTAGACGTTCGCCGCGACGAGGCCACCGCCGCCGAGCATCAGGGCCATGGCGGCGAAGGTCACACGTCGTGCGCCGGTCGGGCGTCTGCGCCTGTTGGGTTCCAAGGTCGTTCCCCTGCGTGTCGTGGTCGGTCGGGGCGTGCCCGGTGCGGGGCAGGAGTCGCCCCGGTCCCCATACGCGGGGCGGCGCCGATGTGTTCAACGGCATCAGGGATTCAGGCCGAACTCATAAGAAAAACCCGCCACATGACGGGCGACGGCCTACGGACGCGGGGCCCCCGGAGGCGCGGGGCGCGGGTTCGTCACGGGGGCGCTCCCTTTCCCGCTCGAACACTGCCGTGAACATCACAAATACGTATCGGACATTCCACCCGTCGACCTTCACACGAGTGACACAAGTTGGCTAGGTTGACGCCAAGGCCGCCCGGCTCCCCACCCCGTGAGCCCTCCGCGGCGCCCGGAGCGGGGGTTCGACCGACTTCGCGGGCGCGCCGGCCCGATTGCCCCGCGGGGCGAGGAAGGAGCGCGTCTCGCATGGCATCGGAGAACCCCGAAGAGGTGCGGCAGCGGATCGACTCCCTCTACGCCCGGGCCGAGAACGACACCGGGAACTTCAACGCCACCCGTGCGATGGCGGCGGCCACCCGTAGAGGCGTACCGCTGGCCAAGCAGCGGGGCGGCTCCGACCCGGCCCTGGACGCGCTCGCGCAGCAGTGGTTCGACGTGGCCCGCGCCAAGCTGGGCCCGACGGTTCCCGCCGCGCTGCCGCCGGACCGGATGCCGGAGATCACCTCGGGCGGCCGTACCGACTACGCCCCCGAACTCACCGCCCCCGCCCCGCCCGCGCTCGGCGCCGGGCCCTCCGGGCAGCGCGCGCCTGCCGAGCTGACGGGTGGCGGCGGTCCCTCGGCGGCCCTCCCGGGCGCGCGGCCCCCGGCGGCCCTGGAGGCCGGGCCGACTCCCGCCGCGCCGCAACTCCCGCCCGCGCAGGGCGCTTTCCCGGCTCAGACCCCGCCGGGCTTCGCCGGTCCCGGCATGACCGAGACGAGCGGTCTGATCCCGCTGCCCGCCATGACGGCGGGGCCGCCGGAGCCGATGGGGTACGCCGCGCCCGCCGCCGGTGCCGCCCTCGCCGCGCCGCCCGCCGGTCCGGCCCCGGCCGTCGCCCAGGAGGCCGCGGTCCGCGCGTCCAGCGGGCTGCCCGCCGCGCCGAACGGCACCGAGGCCAAGTCGGAGTACCAGGACAAGCTGGCCTCCGCGAACCAGCTGCTGACTCGGCACCCGGTACCGCCGACGACGCCGTCCGCGCAGCCCGCGCAGCCACCGGTCCAGCGCGCGCAGCCACCGGTCCAGCGCGCGCAGCCTCCGGCCCAGGCCGCCCAGGCCCAGTCGCAGCCCGGGGGCCAGTCCCAGGCCACGGGTCAGTGGCAGCAGCCCCAGCAGTGGGCGGCGACGCTCCCGGCCGCCGCGCCCCTCTCCGACACCAGCGCCGGTACCTGGGCGGCGTACGCGGCCATCCCGGACGCGGTGACGGACACGGGTTCGCTCGCGTACTTCCCCCCGACTCCGCAGCCTGCGGCGGCTCCCGGCGGCCCGGGGGCGTTCCCCGGCGGGGACACCGGCGCGTTCCCGGCGGCAAGTACGGGTGCTTTCCCGGCGGTTGACCCGGGAGTACTCCAGGCCGGTGGCACGGGCGCGTTCCCGGCGGTCGACCCCGGGATGCTCCAAGCCGGTGGCACGGGCGCGTTCCCGGTGGTCGATCCGGCGACGGCTCAGGCGGGGAACACGGGTACGTTCCCGGGGGCCGCAGCGGGCGCACCGCAGGCCGCGAACACCGGGTCCTTCCCGGGAGTCGGCGCGGCGATGTCCCAGCAGGGGGGCACGGGGGCGTACCCGGCGGCCGACACCGGGTCCTTCCCCGGAGTTGGCACCACCGCGCCCCAGCAGGGCGCTGCGGGTGCGTACCCGGCACCGGACGCCGGTTCCCCGCAGGCCCCAAGCGCGGGAACCTTCCCGGGCGTTGGCGCCGCCGCGCCCCAGTACCCGACGGCCGACACCGGTGCCATGCAGGCCGCGAGCACGGGGGCTTTCCCGGGGGCCGCCCCCGGCGTGCCCCAGCAGAACGGCACGGGTACGTACCCGGCGGCCGGAGCCGCAACTCCCCAGCAGGGCAACACCGGAACGCTCCCGGCGATGGCCGCCGCCGCACCCCAGCAGGGCGCCACCGGGGCATACTCGGCGACCAACCCCGGCCCGGCGCAGGCCCAGAACACGGGAGCCTTCCCCACCGCTGCCTCCGGGATACCCCAGCAGAACGGCACAGGTACATACCCGGCGGCCGGAGCCGCGACCCCCCAGGCGGGCAACACCGGAACATTCCCGGCGATGGCCGCCCCCGCACCCCAGCAGGGCGCCACCGGGGCATACCCGGCAGCCGACAGCGGCGCGGCGCAGGCCGCGAACACGGGAGCCTTCCCCACCGCTGCCCCCGGGGTGCCCCAGCAAGACGGCACCGGTTCGTTCCAGGCGGTAAGTACGGCTGCCGCACCGCCCGTTGACCCGGGGATGCTTCAGGCGGGAGCAACGGGCCAGTTCCCGACCCCCGCTCCCGGCGCCTTCCCTGCCGCCCAGCCCAGCGGCGCAAACCCCTACCAGGCCACAAGTGCGGCCCCGATGACCGCAGTTGACACGGCACCCCCGCAGATGGCCGCCCCCGCGACACCCCCGCCCGCCCAGGCGCCCGGCGCCTACCCCGCCGCCGCGTACCAGACGGGTTCGTTCACGTTCCCGGCCGCCCAGGCCCCAGCCCAGGCCGCCGCCCCCCAACCCGCTCCCGCCCCGGCCCCGCAGGCCGCCGCACCCCAGCCCCAGCAGCCCCCCGTCCCCACCACGCCCCCGACAGCCGCAACCGCAGCCACACCCCCCGCCTACCCCCAGCAGCCCCCCGCCCCCGCAGCCCCGCCCGCTCAGCAGACCGGCGGCTTCCCCACCGCCGCACCCGCCACCCCCGCGGCCAGCGAATCCGCGCACGCGGTCCGCGCCGCCAAGGCCATCGCGTTCGCGCGGGCGCAGCTCGGGAGGCCGTGTGTCTGGGGGGCGACCGGGCCAGACTCGTACGACTGCTCGAGCCTGACGCAGAACGCGTGGCGGGCGGCCGGGGTCGCGCTGCCGCGCGGTGCGGCGGAGCAGGCGCTCGGGGGCAGCCCGGTGACGCTGGCCGCGATCCAGCCCGGTGACCTCGTCCTGTTCTTCGAGGACGACCGGCACGTGGGCCTCTACGTCGGCAACGGCACGATGATCCACGCCCCCGGCCCCGGCGCCCTCATCCGCGAGGAGTCGATCTACGGCGCGGGCGAGGCCGCGATCCACCGCGTGATCCGCCCCGCGTGACGGCCCGGGCCCGACCAGCCACGCATACAGCCCACATGGGGCCAGACCACACATCTGGCCCCATAACCCGACCTATCGCCCCATAAGACAGCCTTATGAGTCCATAGGCCGGACCCGTGTACTAACTTAGGGCTGCCTTAGCTTAGGCTTCCTGATCGAGTCGCCTGTCCACGCTCGAAGGGAACCTGATCATGCCGCGCCCCCTGCGGGTAGCCATCGTCGGAGCCGGCCCCGCCGGGATCTACGCCGCCGACGCCCTGCTGAAGTCCGAGACGGCCGCCGACCCCGGCGTGTCCATCGACATCTTCGAGCGGATGCCCGCCCCGTTCGGCCTGATCCGGTACGGCGTCGCGCCCGACCACCCGCGCATCAAGGGCATCATCACGGCCCTGCACCAGGTGCTGGACAAGCCGCAGATCCGTCTCTTCGGCAACGTGGACTACCCCACCGACCTCAGCCTGGACGACCTGCGCGCCTTCTACGACGCGGTGATCTTCTCCACCGGCGCGATGGCCGACCGCGAGATGTCGATCCCCGGCATCGACCTGGACGGCTCCTACGGCGCCGCCGACTTCGTGTCCTGGTACGACGGCCACCCGGACGTCCCGCGCACCTGGCCGCTGGAGGCCGAGAAGGTCGCCGTCCTGGGCGTCGGCAACGTGGCCCTGGACGTGGCGCGCATCCTCGCCAAGACGGCCGACGAGCTGCTGCCGACGGAGATCCCGCAGAACGTCTACGACGGTCTGAAGGCGAACAAGGCCCTGGAGGTCCACGTCTTCGGCCGCCGTGGCCCGGCGCAGGCGAAGTTCAGCCCGATGGAGCTGCGCGAGCTGGACCACTCCCCGAACATCGAGGTCATCGTCGACCCCGAGGACATCGACTACGACGCGGGCTCGATCGAGACCCGGCGCGGCAACAAGCAGGCCGACATGGTCGCCAAGACCCTGGAGAACTGGGCGATCCGCGACGTCGGCGACCGCCCGCACAAGCTCTTCCTGCACTTCTTCGAGTCCCCGGCGGAGATCCTGGGCGCGGACGGCAAGGTCACCGGCCTGCGCACCGAGCGCACCGCGCTGGACGGCACCGGCAACGTCAAGGGCACCGGCGAGTTCAAGGACTGGGACGTCACCGCGGTCTACCGCGCCGTCGGCTACCTCTCCGAGAAGCTGCCCAAGCTGCCCTGGGACCTGGAGACGGGCACCGTCCCGGACGAGGGCGGCCGGGTCATCGAGGAGAGCGGCAACCACCTTCGGTCGACGTACGTCACGGGCTGGATCCGGCGCGGCCCGGTCGGCCTCATCGGCCACACCAAGGGCGACGCCAACGAGACCGTCGCGAACCTGCTGGAGGACTACGCGGGCGGCAGGCTCCAGACCCCGGCCACGCCCGAGCCGGAGGCCGTGGAGGCGTTCCTGGCCGAGCGGGGCGTCCGCTTCACCACCTGGGACGGCTGGTACAAGCTGGACGCCGCCGAGCGCGCCCTGGGCGAGCCGCAGGGCCGCGCGCGGGTGAAGCTCGTCGAGCGCGAGGACATGCTCCGCGAGAGCGGCGCCTGAGACACGCGGACGGCCCTCCCGCCGCGTACGAACTGAAGACCGAGACCCCTACGGGACCGCACGGGCTCCGCAGGGGTCTCGGCGCGTCGTACGGCGTTCTCCCACGTGACAGCGGGAGGGCTCCCCGGCGGGGCGTCCGAACGGGCGACGCGCCGCCGGGGGGACCGGCCGCCGTCCGGCGCACCCGAACGGTGATACTGGAGGACGCACCAGCCTCCATCAGCAGAATTGGCCCATGTCGAACTCCGCCACCGACCGCGACACCGTCCCCCGGACCCTCTGGGCGGCGCGGGGCCGTCACACCGGCCCCGCCCCCGAGGAGGTCGTGCGCCGCACCCTGCGGCGGCGCAAGGAGAGCGGGGACATAGACGACTTCGCCGAACCGGCCGTCCCCATGGACGGTGCCGCCGGGGACGAGGAAGCCGTCCCGTACGTCTTCGAGGCCCGCTGGCGGGCCGGGGGCGCCGTCACCGTACGGGCCCGGATGACGCTCCTGCCCCGTACGGGACGCCCGGAGGGGTGGGCGTGGCGGCTGGTCGCGGAGGCGGAGCGGCCGTGGGACGAGTCGTGGCCCTCGCCCGCCACCCTGTTCTGGCCCGAGGGCGGCGCCCCGCAGGACAGCGGCTGGGATCACCATCCCACCGTCGCGGGCCTGCGGTTCCGGCAGGTCAACCCGCTTCCGGCGGACGACAAGGAGATGCGGCGCAGGCTGCGCGAGGCGGCCAAGGACGCCTGGTGCGTCAATCTGGTCGTGCACGAGGCGATGACCCCGGACGAGCGCGGCCGGCTGCCGCTGGCCGGGCTGCTGCCGCCGGGCCTGCGGCATCGGGTCGTGGAGCACCGGGCGAGCCCGCAGCAGTTCCGCGCGGTGAACTGGGCCCTGAAGGATCTCGGGGTCGAGGTGCCGCGCGGCGGTGCCGTGCTGCTCTCCCCCGACCCGGCGCCGAAGGACTACGACAGCCGTGACTTCAGCGTGCGCAGCGTGTTCCTGGACGGCTCCGAGCCCACCGAACTCGTCGCGGCGCTGCGGCGGTTCGTGGCACTGGACCGGCCGCTGCCCCGGGGCCTCGGGGAGGCCCTGACGGAGCTGCGGGACCACTGGACGCTGATGACGCTCCAGGAGGAGCTGGAGCGCGAGCGGCAGCGGGTCACGCGGTACGCCGAGGCGCTGGAGGCGATGACCAAGTCGCGGGATCTGTACCGGCAGGCCGCCGAGGAGGCCCACGAGGCGCTGGCCGCCTACCGTGAGCTGGCGCCCGCCGCGCTGCCCCAGCAGCGGGCCGACGCCCGGCCCGGCTCGGCGTTGCAGCAGCTCACGCGGACCTTCGAGCGGCTGCGGTTCATCCCCAAGGGCACGAGGTCCGAGCCCGCGCGGGAGGCGCCGTCCGGCGACGGCGGGGCGGACCGGCCGGAGTGAGCGGCCCGCCGGTGCCGTAGAGCGCTGTACGGCGGGCAGAGGGAAGGCGTACGGTTCCGGGCCCGCCACGAGGGGCCCGCCGAGGGCTCGGACGAAGGGGAGGGGAGAGCGGATGGATTCCACCACGGTCCTGCTGCTGGTGGCCGCCGTCGTGGCGGCCGGGGTGCTGGCCGTCGCGGTCGTCCTGCTGGTGCGGCTGGTGCGGACCCGGCGCGGGCTGCGGCGGGCCGGGCTGCCCACGGGGCCGCGCTGGGTGTTCTGGGGCGCGGTCGCCTATCTGCTGCTGCCGACCGACCTGCTGCCCGATCCCGTCTATCTGGACGACATCGGCGTACTGCTGCTCGCCCTGCGCTCCATGCGTGCCCCGCGCGCCCTTCCGGAGGAACCCGTACGGGCTCCCGCCGCCGGGGTGAGGCGGGGGCGTCCGGGTAGGTCGGCGCGGCGGTCCTCGTAGTGCGCCGTCCGCCACCGGCTGTGACGGTCTCGCCTGATGGGGCCGGGCAGTGTAGACATGGGCACATGGTGCGACTGCCCGGCCGGCCCGACACGCGGACGCCCCGTTCGTTCGGGCATCCGCGCGCGCCCTTCGGCGCGCACCGGCCGGACGGTACGCCCGGGGACGGCTCCCACCCCGGTGTGCTGCGGGCGGCGGTGTCCGCGCGCAGTGTCGCGGGGCAGGTGTTCCTCCTCCAGGTCGCGATCGTGCTGCTGCTGGTCGTGGCGGCCGTGGTGGCCCAGGTGCTCCAGGTGCGGCACGACAGCGATCTGGAGGCCCGTAACCGCTCCCTGGCCGCCGCGGGGGCGTTCGCCAACGCCCCGGGGACGGCGGCGGCGCTGCGCACCCCGGACCCGACGGCGGCGCTCCAGCCGAGCGCGGAGGCCGCGCGCAAGGTGTCCAAGGTGGACTTCATCGTCGTGATGAACACCGACGGCATCCGCTACACCCATCCCAACCAGGACCGCATCGGCAAGAAGTTCGTCGGCACCATCGGGCCCGCGCTCAACGGCGGCACGGTCGTCGAGCATCTGAACGGGACGATAGGCCCGCTGGTCCAGGTCGTGGTGCCGGTGCGGGACTCCGGCGGCAAGGTCGTCGGGCTGGTGTCGGCGGGCATCACCACCGAGCATGTCGGCGGGGCGGCCGACCAGCAGGTGCCGCTGCTGCTCGCGGCGGCTGCGGCGGCGCTCGCGCTGGCCACGGCGGGCACCGCGCTGGTCAGCAGGCGGCTGCTGCGGCAGACCCATGGGCTCGGCCCCTACGAGATGACCCGGATGTACGAGCACCACGACGCGGTGCTGCACGCCGTCCGGGAGGGTGTGCTGATCGTCGGCGGGGACGGGCGGCTGCTGCTCGCCAACGACGAGGCGCACCGCCTCCTCGATCTGCCCGACGACGCCGAGATGCGCAGCGTCCTCGATCTGGGCCTGGACGACGAGACGGCCGGTCTCCTCGCCTCCGGCCGGGTGGCGACGGACGAGGTGCACCTGGTCAAGGACAAGCTGGTCGCGATCAACCAGCGCCCCACCGATCTGGAGGGCGGCCCGCCCGGCAGCGTCACCACGCTGCGCGACTCCACGGAGCTGCGCGCCCTGTCCGGCCGGGCCGAGGTCGCGCGCGAGCGGCTGAACATGCTGTACGACGCCGGGGTGGGCATCGGCACCAGCCTGGACGTGAGCCGTACGGCGCAGGAGCTGGCCGAGCTGGCGGTGCCCCGGTTCGCGGACTTCGTGACGGTGGACCTGTTCGAGGCGGTGCTGAACGGCGAGGAGCCCAAGCCCGGCACCGATCTGCGCCGGGCGGCGTACAGCGGTATCCGCAAGGACGCCCCGCTGTATCCGCTGGGCGAGCGCATCCGGTTCGTGCCGACCTCGCCGCAGGCCCGCAGCCTGGCCACGGGGCAGTCGGTGGTGGAGCCGGACCTGCGGGAGGCGCCGGGCTGGCACGCGCAGGACTTCGAGCGCACCGGCGAGATCGTGGAGTACGGCATCCACTCGCTGATCACGGTGCCGCTCAGGACGGGCAATCTGATCCTCGGGGTGGCCAACTTCTGGCGCTCGGAGAAGCCGCAGCCCTTCGACGCCGAGGACGTCACCCTCGCCGAGGAGCTGGTGGCGCGGGCGGCGGTGTCCATCGACAACGCCCGCCGCTACACGCGCGAGCACAGCATGGCGGTGACGCTCCAGCGGAGCCTGCTGCCGCGCTCGCTGCCCGCGCAGGACGCCCTGGAGATCGCCTACCGCTATCTGCCCGCGCAGTCCGGGGTGGGCGGCGACTGGTTCGACGTGCTGCCGCTGCCGGGCGCCCGGGTCGCGCTCGTGGTCGGTGACGTGGTCGGGCACGGGCTGCACGCGGCGGCGACCATGGGCCGGCTGCGCACCGCGGTGCACAACTTCTCCTCGCTCGATCTGCCGCCCGACGAACTCCTCGGCCTCCTGGACGAGCTGGTGGGCCGGATCGACCAGGACGAGACCCCGGCGGACGGCGCGGCGGCGGTGACCGGGGCGACCTGTCTGTACGCGGTGTACGACCCGGTGTCGCGGCGTTGCAGCATCGCGCGGGCGGGTCATCTGCCGCCCGCCGTGGTGTACCCGGACGGCCGGGTGGAGTTCCCGGAGGTGCCCGCCGGTCCCCCGCTGGGCCTGGGCGGCCTCCCGTTCGAGACGGCGGAGCTGGAGCTGCCCGAGGGCAGCCGTCTGGTGCTGTACACCGACGGTCTGGTGGAGGACCGGGACCGCGACATCGACGTGGGCCTCGATCTGCTGCGCGACGCGCTCGGTCACGCGCCGGACGCCTCGCCGGAGGAGACCTGCCGGGTCGTGCTCGACCGGCTGCCGGTGCGCCCCGCCGACGACGTGGCGCTGATCGTGGCCGAGACGCGGGTGCTGGGCGAGGACCGGGTCGCCGAGTGGGAGGTGCCCTCCGATCCGGCGGCGGTCTCGGAGATCCGGGCGAAGGTGACCCGGCAGCTCGCGGAGTGGAACCTGGAGGAGCTGACCTTCACCACGGAGCTGATCCTGAGCGAGCTGGTCACCAACGCCATCCGCTACGGACGCGGCCCCATCGGCGTACGACTGCTGCTCGCCCGCTCGCTGATCTGCGAGGTCTCCGACGGGACGACGACCTCCCCGCATCTGCGGTACGCGGCGAGCACCGACGAGGGCGGCCGGGGTCTGTTCCTGGTGGCGCAGATCGCGGACCGCTGGGGTACTCGCTACACGCCCACCGGGAAGATCATCTGGGCGGAGCAGCCGCTGCCGTGACCCCCCTGGAGGGGGCCGGGTCAGAGGCGGCGCTGCCAGGTCTGGCCCATCAGGTCGTGGCCGAAGCTGTGGTGGGGGTCCTCGGCGGTCAGCTCGAAGCCGTGGCGCCGATAGAGACGGCGGGCGGCGCCGAGGACGTCGTTGGTCCACAGGGTGATCGCCTCGTACCCGGCCTCGCGGGCGAAGTCCAGGCACTCCTCGATCAGCCGGGCGCCGACGCCGAGTCCGCGCGCCGCCGGGTCGACGAGGAGCAGGCGCAGCTTGGCGGTGCGGTCGTCCGCGCGCACGCAGAAGACACAGCCCGCCCGTCGCCCGTCCACCTCCGCGATCCAGGCGGCCTGCGGTCCGGGTTCCTTGCCGTCGGCGTAGTCGGCGACGATCCGGCAGACCAGCGCCTCGAAGTCGGTGTCCCAGCCGAACTCCCGGTCGTAGAACTCGCCGTGGGCCATGACCACCCAACCCAGGTCGCCGGGCCTGCCCAGGGGCCGTACGACCGCCGTACGCTCCGTCATCGCGTCCTCCCGGTACCCTTCCGCGCCACTGAAACGACTGTTTCAGTAGACTAGCTCCTGTGAGCCCCGCCGAGCCAGACCCCTCGCCCCGCCGCCGGGAACTCCTTGAAGCGGCCTACGCCTACGCGCTGCGCGGCGGCCTCGCCGAGCTGTCCCTGCGTCCGCTCGCGGAGGCGATCGGATCCAGTCCGCGCGTGCTGCTCTATCTGTTCGGCAGCAAGGACGGGCTGATCCGCGCCCTGCTCGCCCGGGCGCGGGCCGACGAGCTGGCCGCGCTGCGGCGGATCATGGACGCGCGGGAGGCACCGGAAGTGCCCGGCGGGCTGCGCCCTGTCGCGCGGGAGCTGTGGCGGTGGCTGTCCGACGACGCCCACCGGGGGCTGCTGACCCTGTGGGTGGAGAGCTACGCCCGTTCCCTCACCGACCCGGACGGTCCCTGGGGCGGCTTCGCGCGGGCCACGGTGGAGGACTGGCTGGCGCTGCTCGCGGGCGCCCAGCCCGCCGCGCTGCGCGACACGGAGGCGGGCCGCGCGGAACGCACGCTGGTGCTCGCGGTGCTGCGGGGCGGGCTGCTCGACCTGCTGGCGACGGGCGACACGGCGCGGGTGACGGCGGCGGTCCACCAGCAACTGGCCTCTGCGGACGGCTGATTCAACCCAGCGCCCGGTCCAGGTTGAAGGCCGCGCTGATCAGGGAGAGGTGGGTGAACGCCTGGGGGAAATTGCCCTGTTGCTCTCCGGTGCGGCCGATCTCCTCGGCGTAGAGGCCGAGATGGTTGGCGTAGGTGAGCATCTTCTCGAAGGCGAGGCGGGCTTCGTCCAGTCGGCCCGCGCGGACCAGCGCCTCGACGTACCAGAACGAGCAGATGGAGAAGGTGCCTTCGTCGCCGCGCAGACCGTCGGGGCTGGCGCCGGGGTCGTAGCGGTAGACGAGGGAGTCGGAGACCAGTTCCTCGGTGAGCACGTCCAGGGTGGAGAGCCACTTGGGGTCGGTGGGGGCGATGAACTTGGCGAGCGGCATCATCAGCACGGAGGCGTCCAGGACGTCGCTCGCCTCGTGCTGCACGAAGGCGTGGCGCTGCTCCGACCAGCCTCGGTCCATGATGCGGCGGTAGATGTCGTCGCGGGCCTGGCGCCAGCGGCGGTGGTCGGCGGGCAGGCCGCGGCGGTTGGCGAGCCGGATGGCGCGTTCGATGGCGACCCAGCACATCAGCCGGGAGTACAGGAAGTTCTTGCGTCCGCCCCTCGTCTCCCACACGCCCTCGTCGGGCTGGTCCCAGTGGTCGCAGACCCAGTCGACCAGGTGGCACACGTCGTCCCACTGGGCGCTGGAGATGGGCTGGGCCCACTTGTCGTAGAGGTAGATGGAGTCCACCAGGGCGCCGTAGATGTCGAGTTGGAGCTGGTCTGCGGCGGCGTTGCCGACGCGGACCGGTGCGGAGCCCCGGTAGCCCTCCAGGTGGGGCAGTTCGTGCTCGGGCAGCTGGGTGCGGCCGTCGATGCCGTACATGATCTGGAGCAGGCCGCGCGCCGCGCCGTCGCCGGGGCTGATGTGGGTGGTCAGGAAGCGCATGAACGCCTCCGCCTCGCCGCTGAAGCCGAGCCGGAGCAGGGCGTAGACGGCGAAGGCCGCGTCGCGCACCCAGACATAGCGGTAGTCCCAGTTGCGCTCGCCGCCGAGCTGTTCGGGCAGGCTGGTGGTGGGGGCGGCGACGATGGCGCCGGTGGGGGCGTAGGTGAGCAGCTTGAGGGTCAGGGCGGAGCGGTGGACCATCTCGCGCCAGCGGCCCCGGTAGCGGGACTGGGCGAGCCAGCGGCGCCAGTAGGCGACAGTCGCGTTGAACTCGTGCTCGGCCTCGGCGTGGGCGCAGCCGCGCGGGGCGATCTCGTCGCCCGCCTGGTCGAGCGCGAACACGGCGGTCTCGCCCTCGCCGAGCTTGAACTCGCCCCGGGCGTCGTGGCCGTCGCACTCCAGGGCGACGGTGGTGGTGAGCGCGAGGGACAGCTCCGGCGACTCGAAGAGCATCCGCCCCTCGTCGTCGCGCAGGGTGTGCGGGGCGGCGCCGTACCCGAAGCGCGGGGCGACCAGGACGCGGAAGGGGACGGTGCCCCGGACGCAGACCACCCGCCGGATCAGCCGGTGCCGGCTCTGCTCGGCCGGGTCGTCCCCGGTGACCGGCATGAAGTCCTGGACCTCCCCTACGCCCTCCTCGGTGAAGAAGCGGGTGATGAGCACGTTGGTGTCAGGAAAGTAGAACTGCTTCGTCCGCGCCGGCACGGCGGCACCCAGCGCGAAGCACCCGCCACGCTCGGGATCGAGCAGCGCCGCGAAAACACTGGGCGCGTCGAAGGACGGACAGCAGTACCAGTCGATCGTCCCCTCACTCCCGACCAGCGCCACACTCCGCAGATCCCCCACGAGCCCATGCTCGGCAATAGGCAGGTGCCATTCCCCACCCCTGACACCCTGCTGAAAAGAAATCCCGTCCATCGCCACTGCCTCCTGGTGGGGGTACGGGGGTGCTTCCAGCTTAGGGCGGGTGGGGCGGGTGCGGGTGTGGGCGGCGGGGTGGTGCGGTACCTCGCGCAGGGCTGGGGCCGGGGCCGGGGTGGACGGGTGCGGCGGGGAGCCGGGGCGCCGCACATGGCCGGAACCCGGTGGGACGGCGACCGAAGCCCGGAGCGTGGGTGGGACTGCGACCGGAAGCCGGGTACCACGCACGGCCAGGGAAGCGCGCTGCGCACAGCCAGGGCGGTACGCCACGAACGGTCCGGGAACCGGGTGGACGGTGGCCCGGAAGCCGCAGCGCCACATGGGCGGGAACGGGTGGACGGCCGCCGCCGGAAACCGGAGCACCGCCCACGCCCCGCGAATCGCGCCGCGCTCGGCCGGGACGGTACGCGCCGCGAACGGCGGGGAAGCTGGTGGACGGGCGCGGCAGGGAGCCAAGGTGCCGCGCACGGCCGGGACGCGGGGGCCGCTGCCGCCGGGAGTCGGAGTCCGCGTGTGGCACCGACCGGGCGGGGCTGCGACCGGAAGCCGGAGCGCCGCGCACGCCCAGGGAAACGCGCCTCGCGCGGCCGGGAACCAGTAGCCAGCCGGAAGTCGGGCGCCGCTCTGGAAGGCCGGTGCTGGAGCGCCGCGTACGCCCCCCGAGAAGCAGGCCGGCACCGCCGAGGCGGCACGCCACGCAGGGCCCCCCGGCCGACCGCCGCCGAAGGCCGGGGGCGGGAGGGCGGGGCGCGGCAGCGAGCGCGGCCAAAGCCGGACGCGGGTGGGGGCGCGGCCCGAAGCCGGACGCGGGTGGGGGCGAGGGGCGCAGGCGCTTCGGGAGCAGGGGGAGGTGTGGGGGGCGCCGGTGTCGGGCAGGCGGTTCGGCGTCGGTCGGCTGGGGCGTGTTCCGGATGCGGGGTGGGGCCCGGCGGGCAATGGTGAGAGGGTGCCCCGTTCTGTGGGCACCGGCACGGATGCGCCCATCCGGACCGACGAGGAGGCATCATGTCGAGCTCAACATCCGAAGAGTCCCGGTCGTCCGACGATCACTGCACCCCGGACGCCCTGCTCCACACCGCTCCCTCCCGGGACGTCTCGCCGGAGGACCTGGTGATGGCGGCGGGCAGGGACGTCACGCCGAAGAACCTGGACTGGGCCCGCCGCAAGCTGGAGAGCGAGGGCTCGGCGGCGGTCGAGAAGCTGCTGCCCTAGAACGGGCGCGGCGCGCGGGGCAGCCGCTTCGCGCGCCGCGGGGTTCGGCCATGACCGGCAGGGTGATGCGGCGCTGCGCCGGGGCGCTGGAGAACGAGGTGCTGACCGCGCTCTGGGCCACCGAGCGGGCGCTGACCCCTGCCGAGATCCAGGCCGGGATCGGCGGTCTCGCCTACAACACCGTGCACACCATCCTCAAGCGCCTCTACGACAAGGGCCTGGTCCTGCGCGACGCCGACGGCCGCCGGGGCGCGTACCGTCCCGCGAAGCACCCGGCCCAGCTCACCGCCGAGGCGCTACGACGGACCCTCGACCAGTGCCCCGACCCCATCGGCGCGCTCGCCCACCTGGTACCGCTGCTACGGCCGGAGGAGGCGGGAGCGCTGCGCGGCTTCCTGACAGCCGGGGCGGAGGGCAGCGCGGAGCGCGGCCCTGCCGCCCCCGAACCCGACGGCGCCCCCGAGCCCGACGCAACAGCCTAGGACGCCCCGACCTCCCTGGCCCCGACGAGGCCGACAGAACGCACCCGCAGAAGCCAGGGGCGGCCCTGCGGCTTCCCGGCCGCGGAGCGCAACGAGGGGGCGCGGACCTCAAGGGGCGCCCCGACCTCGACGCATCCGCCTGACCGGCCCGCGCCCCGAGCCAGACCCGACCCCCAAGACAGACCGGGCCCGGAAAAGACTTGTGCTCCGCACGACTTCCCGGCAGCGAGCCGGACGGCAGCGCGGAGCACCAGAGGGCCGCCGAAGCGGACAAGGTGGTGCACCCGGAGAAGACAGGGGCATCTCGCTGCTCTCGGCTGCCGAGCGCCAGGAGCCGTGCGTCCCGCCCAAGCCCCCTGCCCGGCAGGGCCACCGCCCGGCCACGTCGCGGTAGGTCAGGCATCGCCCCCGCCCCGGCGGAGTGCCAGGGCGCCGCGTGACCCGCCCAAGCCCCGTGCCCGGCAGCGCCACCGCCCGGCCACGTCGCGGCGGGTCCAGGTCGTCACTCCCGGCCCCGGCGGAGCGCCAGGGCGCCGCGCGTCCCGCCCAAGCCCCCTGCCCGGCAGCGCCACCCGGCCGCGTCGCGGCGGATCAGGTCGTCACCCCCGGGCTCGGCCTAGCCAGAGAACCCGGCACAGTCACCGAACCCCCGCAGAAGCGCCACGCCCGCCCCCGACAGGGGCCACCGCCCCACGACAAACCCGCCCCTCACACATTCCTCGGCTCCCGGTGCGGCGGCTGTTCCGGTGTCGGTCGCAGTGGCACCGGCGGCAGGAGGCGTACGGCGGGCTCGCCCGTGTTCAGGGTGAAGGACTCCCCGTGGTGGCTGAGGACCAGCGGGGGGCCGTCCAGCAGGGAGTACGTCGCCTTGTCCGCGCCGATGTCCACCCGCAGCCTGCGCCCCCGGTACTGGAGGTTGAAGGCGAGGCGGCGCAGGTGCTCGGGCAGGCGGGGTGCGAAGCGCAGCCCTGAGCGGCCGACGGGGCGCCGCATGCCGCCGAAGCCCGCGACGAGTGCCATCCAGGTCCCGGCCAGCGAGGCGATGTGAAGTCCGTCGCGGGTGTTGTGCTCCAGGTCGTGCAGGTCCATCAGGGCCGCCTCGGTGGTGTAGGCGTAGGCGAGCCTGAGGTGCCCGGTCTGGGCGGCGATGACGGCCTGGCAGCAGGCGGACAGGGAGGAGTCGCGGACGGTCAGCGGCTCGTAGTAGGCGAAGTCACGGGCGATCTGCTCGTCGTCGAAGCAGGTGTCACAGGTGTACAGCGCGAGGATCAAGTCGGCCTGTTTGACGACCTGTTTGCGGTAGAGGTCGAAGTACGGGAAGTTCAGCATCAGCGGGTACTGGTCGGGCCCGGTGCCCGCGAAGTCCCAGCGCTGGTAGCGGGTGAAGCCCGCGCTCTGCTCGTGGACGCCGAGTTCGTCGTTGTAGGGGATGTTCATGGCCTCGGCGGCATCCCGCCAGGCCGCGCTCTCCTCCTCGTCGGCGCCGAGCCGGTGCGCCTCCTTGGGGTGCCGCTCGACCACATCCGCTGCGGCGAGCAGATTCTGACGGGCCATCAGATTGGTGTACGTGTTGTCGTCCGCGATGGCGCTGTACTCGTCGGGCCCGGTGACCCCGTCGATGTGGAAGGCCCCGTGGTGGTCGTGATGCCCCAGCGAGCGCCACAACCGGGCGGTCTCCACGAGCAGTTCGACCCCGACCTCGCGCTCGAAGCGCACGTCGCCGGTCGCCTCGACGTACCGCACGACCGCGTCCGCGATGGCCGCGTTCACATGGAAGGCGGCGGTCCCGGCCGGCCAGTACGCGGAGCCCTCCGAGCCCTCGATGGTGCGCCAGGGGAACGCGGCCCCGCCGAGCCCGAGTTGGACGGCGCGTTCGCGGGCGGCGTCCAGGGTGTTGTGCCGCCAGCGCAGCGCCTCCGCGACGGCGCGCGGGGAGGTGTGGGTGAGGACGGGGAGCACGAACATCTCGGTGTCCCAGAAGGCGTGCCCGTCGTAGCCGGAGCCGGTGAGGCCCTTGGCGGGGATCGCGCGCTGCTCGGCGCGGGCGCCCGCCTGGAAGACGTGGAAGAGGCCGAAGCGTACGGCCTGCTGGATCTCCTCGTCGCCGTCCACCTCGACGTCGGCGCGGGCCCAGAAGTCGTCCAGGCACTCCCGCTGGTCGGCGAGCAGGCCCTGCCAGCCGTCGTGCGAGGCGGCGGCGAGGGCGGCGTCCACCTGGTCGGCCATCGCGGGCAGCGAGCGGGTGCCGGACCAGCCGTGCGCGACCGTCTTCTCCACCCGCAGGGTCTGGCCCGGCTCCAGGACGGAGGTCACGGTGAGCCGGGCGACGTCGGTGCCGCTCTCGCTGCGGCTGGTGGTGCGGCCGGGCCCGGAGACGACGTGGTCGGCGGCGACGGCGACCCGCAGCCCGCTGCGCTTGGTGCGGTGGACCAGACGCAGCCGCTCGCCGGAGGCGAAGCCGTCCTCCTGCTCCAGCGGGGAGTGCGGGGTCATCGCGGCGCGGGGGTCGCCGTTGGGCCCCGGCAGGCTCTCGTTGGCGACCAGCTCCGACTGGATGACGACCCGGCTGCGCCGCCCGACGGCCTCCACCTCGTAGGCGATGGCGGCCACCGCGCGCTGGGTGAGCGAGACCAGCCGGGTGGCGCGGACCCGGACGGTGGACCCGGCGGGCGAGGTCCACTCGCAGGTGCGTTCCAGGACGCCGCGCCGCATGTCGAGGACGCGTTCGTGGGAGACGAGGCGGCCGTAGCGCAGGTCGAACGGCTCGTCGTCGACGAGCAGCCGCAGGATCTTGCCGTTGGTGATGTCGATGACGCTCTGGCCGGACTCCGGGTAGCCGTACCCGGCCTCGGCGTACGGCAGCGGGTGCAGCTCGTGCACGCCGTTGAGATAGCTGCCGGGCAGGCCGTGCGGCTCGCCCTCGTCGAGGTTGCCGCGCCAGCCGACATGGCCGTTGGACAGGGCGAAGACCGACTCGCTCTGGGCGAGGATGTCCAGGTCGAGTGCCGTCTCGCGGACGGTCCACGGTTCGACGGTGTAGGCGCGCTCCGTGATCACTGCTTTCCTCCCAGCTCGGCGAGGTCTTTCACGACGATATGCGCGCCGTGCGCGAAGAGCGCGTCGGCCTGCCCGGTGCGGTCGAGCCCGACGACATAGCCGAAGCCGCCCGCGCGGCCCGCGTCCATCCCGGCGAGCGCGTCCTCGAAGACGGCGGCGCGGGCGGGCTCGACGCCGAGATCGTGCGCGGCGGCCAGGAAGGTGTCGGGGTGCGGCTTGCCCGGCAGGTGCCGCTCGGCGGCGACGACCCCGTCGATCCGTACGTCGAAGAGGTCCTCGGCGCCGACCGCGCGCAGCACGTCGCGGGCGTTGGCGCTGGACGACACGATGGCGGTCGGCAGCCCCTGCGCCCTGACCGCCTCGATGTACCGCAGCGTCCCCTCGTACGCCTCCACGCCCCCGCTGTGGATCTTCGCGAGCAGCAGCTCGTTCTTCCGGTTGCCCAGGCCGTTGACGGTCTCGGCGTCGGGTGGGTCGTCCGGGCTTCCCTCGGGCAGCCGGATGTCCCGCGATTCCAGGAAGGCCCGCACCCCGTCCGCGCGGGGCCGCCCGTCCACGTACGTGTCGTAGTCGGCGACCGCGTCGAACGGCCGCCCCTGCTCCCCCTCGTACCCACGCAGGAACGCGTCGAAGGTCTCCTTCCACGCGGCCGCGTGCACCACGGCAGTCTTCGTGACGACTCCGTCCAGGTCGAACAGGCAGGCCAGGATGGTGTCAGGCAGTCCGAGCTGAGTCATAACAGCCAGCCTTCCCCGGAAGCGGGGGCGGATTCCCGGGGCCGCACGGCGGTACGGCTGGGCGGGTACGCGGCGTACGGCCGGGTGGGGGTCGGCGGTACGGCCGGGTGGGGGGTACGGCACGGCGAGGGGCCGGAGGCCGGTACGGCCGGGTGACCACGACGGCGCGGTGCTGCCGGACAGGCGCCCTAGTCCACCCGCCCGCCCCGCAGCGCGCCTCGCCGCCGGACACCGGCCCGCCCCGGGCCCGGCTGCGCGCCCGCACGCTCCCGCGCCACGGCCGCACAGCCCCACCACACCCGCTCCGACCACACCCGCTCCAGCGACCCCAGCACGCCACACGCCCCGCCCACCCCCTCCAGCCACCCCGGCACGGGACACCGCCACCCCACGCACCCCCAGCCGCACCCGCCCCCAACCTCACCCGCGCCACCCGTTCCACCAGCGGAGCGCCAGTGGCACACTCGGCCCATGCCGTCGATCTTCGAAGACCTTCTGGTCCGTGCGCGTGGCCTCGTCCGGGACGGGGAGCGCGCGATTCTGGGTGTCGCGGGCGGTCCCGGGGCGGGCAAGACGACGCTCGCGGAGTCGCTGACGCGGGCACTGAACGCCGACGGGCCGCCGTGGGTGGCGCATGTGCCGATGGACGGGTTCCATCTGGCCGATGCCGAGCTGGAGCGGCTGGGCAGGCGGGACCGCAAGGGCGCCCCCGACACCTTCGACGCGGCCGGGTACGCGGCGCTGCTGCGGCGGCTGCGGACCGAGACGGACGAGGTCGTGTACGCGCCCGGGTTCGAGCGCGTCCTGGAGCAGCCGCTCGCCGGTGTCATCCCCGTGCCGCCGACCGCCCGGCTCGTCGTGACCGAGGGCAACTACCTTCTGCTGCGCGAGGGTTCGTGGGCGCGGGTGCGGCCCCTGCTGGACGAGGTCTGGTACTGCGAGGTGGCCGAGGCCGAACGGGTACGGCGTCTGGTGGCCCGGCACGAGGAGTTCGGCAAGCCGCACGCCGACGCGCTGGCCTGGGTGCTCGGCCCGGACCAGCGCAACGCGGACCTGATCGCGACGACCCGCGACGCCGCCGACCTGATCGTGCCCTGCGCCGCGCTTCCCTCGCCCCAGGGAACGCCGCCCGTCCCCTCCCCGGCCTCGGGGTGAACCCCGGCCGCCCCGGGGCCGTACCCCTGGGCACGGCGGAGAGCCCGCCGGTACGACTCATGAGGCGGTGGCGCCGCCGGGCGCGGGGGACGCGGGCCGTCGCCCCGTCGGCCGAGGGCGCCGTCGCGGGGCGGGCGATGGCGAGCGAACAGCGGACGGCCCCCCGGGGCGAGCAGGCGGCCCCTGGGGACGAACAGGCCCCCGAGGGCCCAAGAGCCGTCCTCTCCCCGGCGCGACTCCGCCTCCTCACCAGGAACCGCCGCTGGCCCCTCCTGCTGCTGATCGCCCTGCTCCTCGGCCAGCTGGCCGTCGCCATGGTGACCACCGCCGTCCAACAGACACCCACCATCGACGAGCCGGTCTACGTCGCCACCGCCACCGACTACCTCCACGAGCACCGTCTGCGCTACAACCCCGAACACCCCCCGCTCGGCAAGCTGTTGATCGCGGCCGGGGTGGCGGTGGCCGACCCGCGCTACGACCCGAACACCCCCGGCACCCAGGGCGACGTGGGCCGCCGTCTGCTGTACGAGTCGGGCAACGACCCGGGCGAGCTGATGCTCTGGGCCCGGCTCCCGGTGATCGCGCTGACGCTGCTGACCGGCCTGGTGGTGTTCGCGTTCGCCCGTGACCTGGCGGGTACGGCGGGCGGGCTGGTGGCGCTCGCGCTGTACGCCTTCTCGCCCGACGTGATCGCGCACGGCTCGCTGGCCACGCTGGACATGCCGGTGACGGGCTTCCTCGTGACGGCCGCCTGGCTGGCCTGGCGCGCGCGACGGCGCCCCCGGCGGTACGTCCCGCTCACGGGCCTGGCCCTCGGCGCGGCCCTCGCGACGAAGATGAGCGCGCTGCCCGCGATCCCGGTGCTGATGCTGCTCGTCTGCCTGTCCGTGTGGCACGCGCTGCCCGGTACGGACCGGCGGCGCCGGGCCCTGCTGAGCGCCGGGGGCGCGGCGGGGACGGCCGTGCTGGCGGTCGCGGTGGTGTGGGCGGTGTACGCGGCGGTCGATCCGCTGCTGCGCTTCTCCCCCGCCGAGCCGGTGCCCGCGCTCGCCGGACTGCACGGCAGGCTGACCTCGCTGCTCCCGCTGCCGCCCGCCTACCGGGCCGGGATGAGCGTGCAGTTCGCCTTCGAGAACCACGCCTGGCAGGGCTTCCTGTTCGGTCGGCTCTACACCGGCCCGCTCTGGTACTACCTGCCCGCCGCCCTCCTGGTGAAGACCCCGCTGGCGCTGCTCGCGCTGGGCGCCGCCGGTGCCGTGACGGTCCTCGTCCTGCGCCCGCTGCGTCCCGCCGCGCCGTATCTGCTGCTGCCCCCGGCGCTGCTGCTGGCCGTGGCGATGACGGGCGCGCGGGACTTCGGCACCCGGTACGCGCTGTTCGTGCCGGTGTTCCTGGCGGTGGCGGCGGGCTGCGTGACGGCGGTACGGACCCGGCATCGATGGACGGTGCCGCTGACCGGCGTGCTGGTGGCCTGGGCGGCGGCGAGTTCGCTGCGGGTGTTCCCGTACTACCTGTCGTACGCCAACGAGGCGTTCGGGGGCCCGGCGGCCACGCACCGGCTGCTGCACGACTCCAACGTGGACTGGGGCCAGGACCTGGGCAGGCTCGCGGACCGGCTGCGGGAGAAGTACCCGGGCGAGCGGGTGTGGCTGGTCTACAAGGGCGCCGGTGTGCCGTCGGCGTACGGCATCCACGCCGCCGATCCGCGCGCGGTGCCGGTGTCGCAGGTGCGCGGACTGCTCGTGGTGTCGGACTCGGCCGCCGCGAAGGCGCGCGGGGATCTCGCCCGGCTGATCCGGACCAGCCGTCCCGTCGGCCAGGTGGGGTACTCGATCACGCTGTACCGGCGCTGAGCGGGCCGCCCGCCCCAACCCGGCGGGCCGTCAAGGACGGTGAGCTATGTTGAGTGATCGTGGGAGACAAAGTCGACGGGCCGGTGCCCTCTCCGCAGCAGGCACGCGCCCAGGCGTCCGCGATCACCTCGCACGGCGCCGTCTCCCGGCCCGCCGCCTCGCCGACCTCCCGGCTGCGCGCGCTCTTCGACGGGCCCCGGCTGTCCCCGGGGCAGCGGCGGATCGCGCAGTATCTGATCGAGCACATCACCGAGGCCGCGTTCCTGTCGATCACCGAGCTGGCCGACCGGGTGGGGGTCAGCCAGCCGTCGGTGACCCGGTTCGCGGCGGCCGTCGGCTTCAGCGGCTACCCGGCGCTGCGTGAACGCCTCCAGTCGATCGCGCTGAGCACGCTGCCGGGCCCGCACGAGGCGGACCGGGCGAACGAGCTGCAGGCCGCCGTGGACGCCGAGATCCAGAACCTGGAGAACCTGCGCCGCGACCTCGCGGACCCCGGCAAGGTGGTCCGGGTGGGCCGCGCGCTGTCCTGCTCCACCCCGCTGACCGTCCTCGGCCTGCGCATCTCGGCCTCGCTGGCGCAGTACTTCGGGTACGCGGCCCGGCGCATCCACCCCGATGTCCGGCTGGTGACCCACGGCGGGAGCGTGGCGTACGACGCGCTGCTCCAGGCGCGGGAGGCGGGCGGCAGCTGGGTGCTGGCGTTCGGGATGCCCCGGCACGCGCGGGAGACGCTGACCGCGCTGCGGGTGGCCCGCGAGGCGGGTCTGAAGGTCGCCCTGATCACCGATCTGGCGCTCAGTCCGCTGCCCGACGAGGCCGACGTCACCTTCGCCACGGGCACCGGCTCCCGGCTGGTCTTCGACTCGTACGCGGCGCCCGGCGTGATGGCCGCCGCGCTGCTCCAGGCCATGACGGACGCGGACGCCGAGCGCACCCAGGCCCGGCTGGAGAAGTACGAGCGGGGAGCCGAGGAGCGGCGGTTCTTCCTGCCGGAGTGAGCCGGGGCCCGGCTGGTCCGGGGGTCCGGATGGTCCCGCATCGCCGCAGATGCCACGTGACCAGGCACGCATGAATGTTTTCATGCGTCTTGAAAACCCGACGGCATATATAAATACTGCTCCCGGCGCCCCCCACCGCGGCACACCCGGAAGCGATGACCATGCCCATGACCACCACGCGCATCAGCCCCGACTGGCCATGCCAGGTCAAGACCCCGGGCAGCTACGACTGGGAGCGCTCGGCGGCCCGCTGGCTGCGCGAGCTGATCCCCGCCCGCTACGCCGGTTACCCGGCGCTGATCAAGCACCCCGTCCTGCTCGCCCGGCACGCCCGGCTCCAGGTCCAGCAGGAGATCCGGGTCGCGCGCACCGCGCTGCAGACCGCCCGGACCGAACTGCCCGTCCTCGGGCTGCCCGAGTCGGTGATCGAGCACACGATCAAGCTCTACGCGGCCGAGCTGCTCCAGCTCCAGCACATCGCGCGCAGTGTGCGCGTGGTCTCCGAGGCGCTCGGCGGGCGCGGCACCGTGCGCTGAGCGGTCGGCGACCGCGTGAGCAGCACACGTACCGGCCGGACACGTGATCGAGCTGCCTGACCTGTGCCATGCTCAACGCGTGACGAGCGAGCCAGCGCTTCCCATGGACCCCGGCACGGGCGCCGATCCCACGGCGCCGGCCCAGGCCGTGGCCCGTCAGCGCGCGGAACTGGAGCGGCTGCGGGACGCCGCCGCGACGACGGCGGTGGTGGAGCGCGCCAAGGGCGCCCTGATGGCGGCGGACGGCCGGTCCGCCGACGCGGCCCACCACGAGCTGCTGCGCCGCGCCCGGGCGGGCGGGCGCACCCTTCTGGAGGAGTGCTGGCTGACCCTGGGGGCCCTGGAACAGCCCCGGCGGGAGGCCGCGGGGCGGCCGGACCGGGACGCGCGGGGCGCCGCCGCGGCCTCCGGCACCGGTGACATCGCGGACGTGCTCGGCGCACTGGGCCGGGACCTGGTGCAAGTCGGCTCGCCGCAGGAGCTGGCCGCGTGCCTGCTGCGGCATCTGACGCCCGAGGCCGGTGCCGACGCCGTGCTGCTCTACGAGCGGCTGCCCGAGGGCGGCCTCGAACTGATGGGGCACGCCGGGATCGCCCCCGCCTTCGCCGCGCAGTGGCACCGGATACCGCCCCTGCCCCACGTGGCCCCGCTGGAGGCGCTGGCGGCGGGCGAGCCGTGCTGGCTGGAGGACCTGGCCAAGGACCGGGAGCGCTATCTGCTGGTCGACGACCCGCCGGACCGGTGGCGGTCCCGGGCCTGGCTGCCGGTGCCCGGCGGCGCGGCCTCGGGGGTCGCCCTCGGTGTCCTGCGCGGCGAGGGGCGGCCGTTCACCTCGCGCGACCGGCGGCTGCTGCGCGCCGTGGCCCGGCTGTGCGCGGGACGGCTGCGCGCCTTCGACGCGCGCCCGGACGGCCAGGACGACGGGTCGCAGCCGGTGCAGAGCGTGCTCGACGCGCTGCCCGGTGCGGTGATCCTGCTGTGCCCGCTGCGCTCCGCCGCCGGCGAGGTGGAGGACTACCGCATCGAGGCCGCGGCGCCCGAGGCGGTCGACGTGTTCGGCCGCAGCGGCCAGGACATGGTCGGCAGCCGCATCCTGGAGAGCTATCCGTCCGTCGCGGGCGAGCCGCTGTGGGACGGCTACCTCCAGGCGCTCACCACCAAGGTCCCCTTCGAGAGCGAGCCGTTCGCCTACCACGACACCGTGGACGGTGTGCCCGTGACCGCGACCTACTCGGTGCGGGCCGCCCCGCTGGACGGCGGTCTGCTGGTGACCTGGTTGCGGCACGACCCGGCAGAACTCCAGGAACAGCGCCTGGCCGACGTGCAGCGGCTCGGCAACCTGGGCTGGGCCAACTGGAACCTGGTGACCGGCGAGACGGTCTGGTCCGCGCAGGCGTACGCCGTGCTCGGCCAGGACCCCGCCGACGGACCGGTGCCGCTGGAGCGGCTGCCCCGGCTGGTCGCGGCGGACGACGCGGACCTCCTCACCCGGGCGATCACCGGACTCACCACCCGGGCCACGCCGTTCAGCCTCCCCTTCCGCGTCCACACCGCACGCGGCGTACGGCATCTGCGCATCGTCGCGGAGGCCGTGGCCGACCCGGACGGCACCCCGGTGGAGGTGCACGGGTTCGTGCAGGACCTCACCGCGCAGCGCAGCGCCGAACTGGCCCTGGTGGAGAGCGAACGCGCGATGCTGCTCCAGCGCGGTGTCCTCCAGGCCGAGCGGGCGCTCGCGGGACGGCTCCAGCACGCGCTGCTGCCGCTGCCCCGCAAGCCGGTGCGGCTGGCCGGGCTGCGGGTCGAAGTCGCCTATCTGCCCGCGCAGTCGGGCATCCAGGTCGGCGGCGACTGGTTCAGCGCGATCGAACTCCCCGACGACCAGGCCCTGTTCGTGGTCGGTGACGTGGCGGGCCACGGCATCGACGCGGTGGCCACGATGGCGCAGCTCAGGTTCACCACCAAGGGCATGGTCAGCACGGGCTCCTCGCTGACCGGCGCGCTGTCCCGGCTCAACCAGCTGCTGCTGCACTCGCGGGACGCGCTGACCACGGCGACCATGATCCTCGCCCGCTACGACCCCCGTACCCGCGTGCTGGCCTGGACCCAGGCCGGGCATCCCCCGCCGCTGCTGGTGCGCGGCACCGAGGTGCGCTATGTACGGCGGCCCCGGGGCATCCTGCTCGGCGCGAGCGCGGCCCCGGTCTTCGAGTCGGCGGAGCTGCGCCTGGAACCGGGCGACCGGCTGCTGCTGTACACCGACGGCCTGGTGGAACGGCCCGGCGAGAGCCTGGACTCGGCCCTGTCCCGTCTGGCGGGCACGGTCCGCGGGCAGGGCCGGGAGGGCGCCGGTTCGCTGGACGCGCTGCTCGTCTCGCTCCTCGCCGACGAGCGGCGCGACGACGTGTGCGTGGTGGACATCCGGGTGCCCTCGGCCGAGGAGTAGCCGGACCGCTCAGGTGCGCGACTCCAGGGCGCGGCGCGTGTCGTCGCCGTAGACGCCGCGCTCGTCGCCGCTGACGCCGTACCAGACCTGGAACCGGGCGACGGCCTCGGCGAGCACGGCGTCGTAGCCGCCGGTCGGGGAGCCGTCCCGGAACACGTCGGGGACGCGGAGCAGCCGCTCGCGCAGCTCGGTGACACCGGGCCCCGAGTCGCCCTCGCGCAGGGTGCCGGGGCCGTCGGGGTCAGCGGTGGCGGAGGCGGCGGGGGCCGTGGAAGCGGTCGGTGGGGCGGGTTCGGTGGTGGCCGGGGTGATGGTGACGGGGCGGGGCGCGGCGGAGTGGCCGGGGCGGGCGGCGGCGGTGGCGCTCTGCCGGGCGGGCAGCAGGAGGGCGCAGCCGAAGCCGACGAGCGCGGCGGCGGCGAGGGCGAGCACGGCGAGGGCCCGGCGTCCGGACCGTCCGGAACGCGCGGCCGGTGTGGGTCTCGCTCCGGGGACCGGGGGCAGCTCCTGGGTGTCGTCCTCGGCTCCGGCGGGCGCGGAAGGCGCGAGGGGCGGAGGCGGGGGCGTACCGGCGGTCTCGCGCGGGGCTCGGCCGTCCTCGGGCAGCAGCTCGCGCATCAGCTCCGCGAGCGCGTCCTGGCGGCGGGCCCGTACGACACGGACGGGTTCCACGATCCGCCCGGGGCGCGGCGGCTGGGGATCGGGGGGTGTCGGCACGCTGCTCTCCTTTCCGTCCCTCGGGTCCGGGAGTGCGCGGTCCCGAGGGGGATACGGAGGGCGGGGCGCGGGCGTTCAGGGCGCGCGCCGGGCCGAGGTCAGGCGGGGCCCGGTGTCCCCTGGACGAAGCGGTTCAGGGAGGCGGTCAGGGTGGCCGCGAAGGCCTCGCGGTCGTCCTCGGGCAGCGCGTCCAGGGAGAGATAGGGGTTGAGGTCCTCCAGCTCGACCAGGAGGAGGTCACCGGCGAGGGTACGGCAGGCGTCGACGCGCTGGATGCCGTGGCCGAGCGCGTTCCAGTCGATGAAGCGGCGGGCGAACTCCAGGTCCGCGGCGGTGGCCTGGTACGGCTTCAGCTCCCAGCGGCGGCGGGGGTCGGGGGCGTAGAGGGCGTACTCGAAGTCGTCGTCCACGAAGTAGAAGGAGATCTCGTGGGTGAAGTCGATGTGCGGCTGCACCAGGACGCTGCCGTCGGCGACGGGTGCCTCGGCGACCCGGCTCGCGGGCACCAGGCGCATGCCCAGGGAGTCGGCGCCGAGGCGCGGCTTGACCACGTAGCGGTCGGCCCGCGGCAGCCGGTCCAGGTCCTCGGCGCGGTCGACGGTGGGGATGACCGGGTGACCGGCCGCCGTCAGCTCGATGAGATAGCCCTTGCCCGCCATGTCGGCCTTGCCGGTGAGCGGGTTGTACACCCGGGCCCCGGTCTCCAGCGCGTGCGCCCGGAACTTCTCGTACGCGGCCAGGTGGCCGAGCACCGGGCCGGAGTTGCGGACCACCACGGCGTCGAAGCCGTCCATCAGGGCCGCCGCGTCCAGCGGGTGGCACAGGGCCAGGTCGAAGTGGGCGCGCAGCCGGGAGGTGAGGAACACGTCCTCGTCGCCGTAGCGGCGCCCATGGGCCGGATACGCCAGGTCGGTGACGTAGAGCAGGCGGGGGCGGGGCATGGGGGTTCTCCTCGGGCGGACCGGTGACGGCAGGGTGGAGAAAGGTTACGCCGCAGGACCGGGGTGATGATCGGCGGGCCCTGGGGTGATCGCGTGGAGATGTGCGCCCCGGCGTTGCCGTACAGCACTCGGTTCCCTCATGGGCGGCCTTGTGTGCACCGAGTGCCATGCGGGCGCGCGGGGTGCTACGTTCCCGCTCATGAGCACCAGCAGCACGGCCCCGGCCGTGAAGCCGCCGATGCGTGACGCCCTGGTCGAGGCCGCCTTCCGGCTCTTCCTGGAGCGCGGGTACGACCGCACCACCGTGGACGACATCGTGGCGCTGGCCGGGGTCGGACGGCGCTCGTTCTTCCGCTACTTCCCCTCCAAGGAGGACGTGGTCTTCCCCGACCACGAGCGCTGCCTCGCCGACATGACCGCGTTCCTCGCGGCGGGCGACGGCGCCGGGGAACCGGTGGAGCGGGTGTGCGACGCGGCCCGTCTGGTGCTGCGGATGTACGCGGAGAACCCGGCCTTCTCGGTGCGCCGTTACCGGCTGACCAAGCAGGTGCCGGGGCTGCGCGCGTACGAGCTGTCGGTGGTGCGGCGCTACGAGCGGGCGCTCGCCGGCTATCTGCGCGAGCGGTACGCGGGGCGGCCCGACGGCACGCTGCGCGCGGACGTGATCGCGGCGGCGGTGGTCGCGGCGCACAACAACGCCCTGCGGTCCTGGCTGCGTTCGGACGGCGCGGGGGACGCGGACGCGGCGGTGGACCACGCGCTGGGGTGCGTGCGGGCGGCCTTCGCGGAGCCGGGCGGTGCTGCGGCGGCCCGCTCACCGGCTCCGCCCGCCCGGGGTGAGGACGTGATCGTGGTCGTCGCCCGGCGCGATGCCCCGCTGTGGCGCGTGGTGCGGGAGGTCGAGGCGGCGCTCGGGCGGCCCTGACGCGGGCAACCGCGCGGTCGCGCCCGCAGATTGAGGGTACGGAGTGCCTTTACGGCTGACACTGAGTGCCATACGCTGGCGGTGTGCACGGTGGCACGACGACCGGGCACACGTGTGCGCGGTTCACACCGCGCGTTCGGGATTTCCGGCCCAGCGCAGGGAGTTGACCAGCGTGTACCACCACTCAGCAAGCGCCACGCACCCGGTGGGCGGCCGGGCGGCGGGGGTACTCGAACCCCGGTCGTCCGCGACGGCGTCCGACGCCGGACCCGCCCCCGCCTCGTCCCCCGCCGCCGGATCCGCGATACCCACGCGGGCCACCGACGACAAGGACGTCATCACCTTCCAGCGCTGTGCCTGGTGCGGCACGGCGATGTACCACCGGCTGCTGTGCCCGGTGTGTCAGGGCAGCGATCTGCGCACCGAGCGCAGCCAGGGCGTCGGCACGGTCCGCCACTCCACCGTGGTGCACCGCAACACCCCGATGGCGCGCAATGTGTCGCTGGTCGAGATGGCCGAGGGCTTCGTGGTGCGCGGCCGGGTCATGGGCCCGGCCGTCGGCATCCACAGCGGGGACCGGGTACGGCTGTCCACGGCCAAGGACCCGGTGCGGGGCGAGCCGGTGTTCCAGCTGCTCGACGAGGCGTACCGGGCCTGGAGCTGACCGCCGCGCGGCTCAGTCCTCGAGGGTGATCCGGATGCCGACCGTGCCCTCCGCGCCCCGGCGCAGCCTGCTGCCCAGCAGGGTGAGGCGGCCGACGATGCCGTACTTGCGGGCGATCAGGGAGCGGTAGCGGGCCGTGGTACCGGCGTCGGTGATCTCCGCGGTGGCCGGTACCGGCTCGCCGGTCGGGCGTCCGCGCATGTCACAGGGGCCGACGAGCACATCGGCGCGGCGGCGGATGCGCTTGACCTTCCAGCTGTCGGCGGTCGTCCACACTCCGAGGGCGTCGCCGTCGCGCACCACCCAGACCGGGGTGGGAACGGGCGTGCCGTTCTTGCGGTAGCTGGTGACCAGCAGGTATTTGCCCGTGCCGAGCCGGGTCAGGAGCGTGTCGTCCATGTCCGCAGTCTAGGAGGCGGCCCGGCGTCCGGCAGCACGGCGGGGCCCGGCACGGAGAGGCCGCACCGCACGGAGGAGGCGGTGGAATGGGCGGGACCAGCGATGGGGATCAACTCCTGCGTCTAGATTGCGTCTTGACCCGTGCACCGCTCAAGACCCCACTCCCCCAAGGCCCTCAGGAGCTGACCCACGTGACCGACAACCCGGCCGCCGCCAACGATGTCGCCGAGTCGCTGCGCGCCCGCATCAACACCGGCCAGCCGCACACCGCCCGGATCTGGAACTACTGGCTCGGCGGCAAGGACAACTACGAGGTGGACCGCGCGGCGGGCGACCAGATCCGCCAACTCCACCCGGGCATCGGGGAGTACGCCCGCGCCGACCGGCTGTTCCTCGGCCGTGCCGTACGCCATCTGGTGCAGGAGGCGGGCATACGCCAGTTCCTGGACATCGGCACCGGGCTGCCCACCGCCGACAACACGCACGAGGTCGCCCAGCGGCTCGCCCCGGACGCCCGGATCGTCTACGTCGACAACGACCCGCTGGTCCTCGCGCACGCCCGCGCCCTGCTGACCAGCACGCCCGAGGGCCGTACCGACTATCTGGACGAGGATCTGCGCAACATCGACGCGATCTTCGAACACGCCGCGAAGACCCTGGACTTCAGCGAGCCGGTGGCGCTGATCCTGCTCGGCGTGGTCATTTTCATCGGCGACGACGAGGACCCGTACGGCCTGGTGCGGCAGTTGACCGAGCGGCTGCCCGCCGGAAGCCATCTCGTG
Source organism: Streptomyces sp. LaPpAH-108 (assembly GCF_000373625.1). GTDB lineage: Bacteria > Actinomycetota > Actinomycetes > Streptomycetales > Streptomycetaceae > Streptomyces. The sequence continues at coordinate 186,904 of NZ_KB891997.1, read as the reverse complement.
CTCTCGCACACCATCACCAGCCCGTCGATGCCGGACGTGGACGAGGCGGTCGCGTTCTGGAACGAGCACGGGACGCCGAAGCTCACCCAGCGCACGCCCGAGGACGTGACCCGCTTCTTCGACGGTCTCGACCTGCTGGAGCCGGGTGTCGTCTCCTGCTCGCGCTGGCGCCCGGAGGCGGCGGCCGGGGACGAGCCGGAGGAGGTCGCGATGTTCGGCGGGGTGGCCCGCAAGAACTGACCCGGCCCGCACGAACTCGCCCCGCCCGCAAGGGAAAACGGAATCCGCGAAAGCCGCCGGAAGATCGCGACGGTCGCTGAACGCGCCCGCCCCGCCCCACGTACTCAGGGGCGGGCGCTCATCGACCGGAGGGCCCCGCGACGCCCGGCCGGGGTGTCGCGCGCTCGGGGTTTCGGGAGTCAGGCATGAGGCACGCACGACGGCGGGTCGTCCGGCGAGTGACACGGCTGGCGGCCGTCGGCGGACTCCTTCTGGGAGGCGCGATGGTGACGCAGGCGGCCATGGCGAGCGAGCCGCCGCAGGCCCCCGCGACCCCGCTGAGCACGGCGGGCACCGCCGGGGAGACCGGCTCCGCGCTGACGGCGAAGCTGGGCACGGCGCGCTCGGCGGGCAGCTGGATCGGCGCCGACGGGCGCCCGGTCGTCGCGGTGACCGACGCGAAGGCCGCGCGGGAAGTGCGGCAGGCGGGCGCCGAGCCCAAGCGGGTGGGCCACAGCATGAACGAGCTGAAGTCGGCCACGGCGACGCTGCGTTCGGCGCCCCGGGTGGCGGGCACCGCGTGGGCGGTGGACTACCGCACCAACCGGGTCGTGGTGCGGGCGGACAGCACGGTGTCCTCGGGGGACTGGACGAAGATGACCCAAGTCGCCTCGCGCATCGGGGACTTCGTCACCATGGAGCGGTCGAAGGGCACGTTCACCACCCGGCTGAACGGCGCGCAGCCGATCCTTTCCACCAGTGGCCGCTGCTCGGCGGGGTTCAACGTGACCAACGGGCAACGGGACTTCATCCTCACGGCCGGCCACTGCGGCCCGACCGGCTCCATCTGGTTCGCGGACAACCAGGGCGACAAACAGCTCGGCGCGACGGTGAACAGCAACTTCCCCGGCGCCGACTTCTCGCTCGTGCAGTACGACTCGGGCAAGGCCGGGGCGGGGGCCGACGTGGTCGCGGTCGGCGGCGGCAAGGGTGTACGGATCACCGGCGCGGGCGATGCCACCGTGGGGCAGCGGGTGTTCCGCAGCGGCAGCACCAGCGGGCTGCACGACGGCCAGGTGACCGCGCTCAACGCGACCGTGAACTACCCCGAGGGCACCGTCACCGGGCTGATCGAGACGAACGTGTGCGCCGAACCCGGCGACAGTGGCGGCCCGTTGTTCTCCGAGGGGGTGGCGCTGGGTGTCACCTCGGGCGGCAGTGGCGACTGCACGTCGGGCGGTACGACGTTCTTCCAGCCGCTGACGAAGGCGATGGCGGCGCTGAACGTCCGCCTGATCACCTCCGGCGCCGGTGCGGGGGCCGGGGGCGGCCAGAACCCCTCGCCCGCGCCGTCCGCCGCCCCGCAGAGCACGGTGGCCCCGAGCGCGGCGGCACCCGGCTCCTCTGCCCCGGTGAGCGGCATCGCCGAGGGCCGTACGCTGCTGGCCCGCCTCACCGACACCCGCAATGTGGGCCCCGGCCTGCTGATCATGGCGGGCAGCCTCATCGCCCTGTTCGCGGCGCGCTACATCCGCTCGGAGCAGGAGCGGCGGGCGTATCAGCGGTACTACTCGGCGACCTGGGGGTGACCAGGGGCCGAAGGGCCCGAAGGTCGGTAACAGGTGGCAAGTGGCCGATGGCAGGGTGGCTCGTGGCCGGGAAAAAATCGGTCACCAGAGGCGCCCATACGGTCACGGACGGACGGCGAACGGGTAGGTCGGCGGTCGCGCGGCGGCCGGTTCAGGACGGGCGGCGCGGCTGCGGTGTCGCGGAGGCCCACTCCAGGACGAGGCGCTGGTACTCCGCGCGCTGCTCGGTGGTGAGTATCCCGCCCGAGCGGCGCCACAGGGCCCGGATCTCCTCGTTGACCTCCGCGGCCGACCGCTGGCAGGCGGTGTCAGCAGTGGTGGACATGGTGTGAAGCATATGCCGGTCCTCGTGAAGACGGTGTGAGCAAGTGCGCTCGATACGGACATTTCGGACCGTGTTGCTCATCACGTCAATGGGCCGTGACCCGGGCGGAGTTCGGGGGCGAACGGGCGCCCCCGGCCCGCTTCTCAGGTGCCCGGCTTGCGGCCGTACACGAACACGTCGTCGCCGTTCTTGAGCAGCGACCAGTACTTCTTGGCGTCCTTCGTGGTCATGTTCACACAGCCGTGGGAGCCGGGCGGGTTCCACATGCTGAGGCCGACGGAGTGGAAGGCCTGACCGCCGTCGAAGAACTGGCTGTAGGGCATCGGCACGTCGTAGATAGTGGAGACGTGGTCGATGTCCCGCCAGTAGATCTTCTTCAGCCCGGTGCGGGTCTCGTAGTGATCGCGTCCGGTGCGCACCGGTACGGGGCCGTAGACCAGCTTCTTGCCGTCCTGGATCCAGCTGAGCTGGAGCGTGAGGTTCACACAGGCGATACGGCCCTTGTTCACCGGGCACTTGCCCGCCTTGTTCGGCTTCTTCCCCACGGCCTTCTGCTTGTTCATGAGGTCCATGACGCCCCAGGTCACCGGGCCCGCGTAGCCGATGGTGGGGGTGATGCCGTGCTTGCTCTGGAAGGCGCGGATGGCCGAGCAGTCGGCGCTGGACTGCTTGCCGTCGACCGGTCGGCCGAGGAACTTCTCCACCTTCTTCTGGTACGGCCCCGCCTTCGTGCTGCAACTCGCGGCCTGCGCCGGTGCGGCGGTGACGACGAGCGCCAGCGGCGCCGCCAGCGCGGTGACGCCGAGCAGAGCGGCACCTCGTCTGCGTGTGTCCCCCATGGTCCGACCCCTTCCCCTCTCCCGTTTCTCTCTTCTGCCCTACGGCATCCGTCGCCTACTAGACCCGCCCCCGGGCCGGACGGTTGTGGTTCCGGTCATGCTGTGACGAAACGGTGAACTTCACCGTCTGTCGGTCATCGCCGTCGGTCATCGCCCGTGCAGTGCCGCGTGGAACCCGGTGTGCACGGCGGTGAGTCCACCGTCCACCACGAGGGCGGTGCCGGTGATCCAGGCGGCATCACGCGAGGCGAGAAAGGCCACGGCCGCGGCCACGTCCTCCGGCTCCCCGATCCGCCCGAGCGGATAGAGCCCCCGCACCGCCGCCAGATCCTCGTCGCGCCCCTCCCACGCCGACGTCCGCACCGTCCCCGGCACGACCAGGTTCACCCGCACCCCCCGCGCGGCGGCGTGCCCGGCGAGAGTCCGCGTCAGCGAGGCCAGCCCCGCCTTGGCGGCGCTGTAGGCATGCCCTCCGAAGTCCTGCGTCCCATTGACCGACCCCACACTGACGACGGCTCCCCGCCCGGAAGCGGCCAGCTGCGGCAACGCGGCCCGGCAACACCGGTACACCCCGGTCAACGTGACATCGAGGTCCCCGTCCCACACCTCGTCGAGCCCGTCCTCGAACAACTCCGGGTCCGGCGACGACCGTGCGGCACAGTTCACCAGCACGTCCAACGCCCCGAAGGCGTCCACGGCGCAGGCGACAGCGGCCTCGACCGACCGCCGCTCCCCCACGTCGCACGCCAACGCCCGTGCGTCCAGCCCCTTTTCCCGCAGTCCCGCCGCCGCCCGCTCGGCCTCCTCCCCATCCCGGTCGGTGACCAGGACCCGCCCGCCCTCCTCGGCGATCCGCCGGGCGACCGCGGCCCCGATCCCCCGAGCGGCCCCGGTGACAAGAACTCCGTGCCCAGCAAAGCGAGTTGCGTCGACCATGGCCCGACGGTAGGCCAGCGAACCGCGCCGCGACAGAGGTCGTACCGAGCCATATGCGGTGAACTGCCCGGCCTGGCATCACGTACCACTCGTTGCGGGGCGGCGCCGTGCCGCTCGGTATCCGGAGAAGAGGTCGAGCGATTTTATGGGATGTGAGCCGCCCGGTCGGCGGCGGAAATCTCGACGTGGCCGCCCCGGCGGAACAGCCGAAGCGCGAGGCTCCCGGCCCTCGGCCGGTGCTGGGGCTCGATGGGCTGCGGGGGCTGGCGGCTCTCTATGTGGTGCTGTTCCACTGCTGGTTGTACACGTTTCCCGGTTATCCCCGTAGTACGGCGCCCGGTTGGCTGGACGGGTTGATGTTCGGGCGGCTGGCTGTCGTGTTCTTTCTGGTGTTGTCCGGTTTCTCGCTGGCGATCGCTCCGGCGCGGCACGGGTGGCGGACCGGCGGGGTCGGCCGGTTTCTGCGGCGGCGGGCGTGGCGGATTCTGCCTCCGTACTGGGCGGCGCTCGCCATGAGTCTGGTCATCGCCTGGTGGGTGGTGTCGCCCTCGCACTACGGGCTCCCCACCGCGAAGTCGATCCTCGTGTACGGCCTCGTCCTTCAGGACATGGTCACCGCGCCCACACCGAACGGCGCGTTCTGGTCGATCGGCGTGGAGAGCGAGCTGTATCTGCTGTTTCCGCTCTTCCTGTTCGTCCGGCGGAAGTTCGGGGCGGCGCTGCTCGTCGCGGGGGTGACGATTCCGGTGATCGCCTGGGGGATGCTGGCGCCCGGTGCGAACCCGGTCGAGGGTGCCAACGGGCTCACCGCGCATCTCGCGCCCGTGTTCGTCGCGGGCATGGTGGGGGCGGGAGTCGTCGTCGCGTCGGAGCGGGTGCGGCGTCTGCCATGGGGATGGTTCGCCGTGCTGGCCGCCCTGCCCGTGCTGGTGGTGGGCGTCGTGCGGGGTTCCGTGTGGACGGTGAACCACTACTTCTGGGTGGATCTGGCCGTCGCTCCCGCCATGACGATGCTGATCATCGCGGTGGCCACCGGCAGGCCCGCCGTGCTCGTACGGTTCCTGACCACGCGGCCGTTGCGGAGTCTCGGTGACTTCTCGTACAGCCTCTATCTGATCCATCTGCCGATCGTCATGGCCGTGATCCACCGCGTGGCCCCGCACTTCGTGGGCCGCGGACTGCCCACCTTCTGGTTCACGCTCGGCGTGGCCCTGCCGGTCTCGGTGCTGGGGGCGTGGGTGTTCGCCCGGGTCTTCGAGTTGCCCTTCAAGCGGAACAGGTCCTGGAAAGCGTTGGTCGCGTCCGTGCGGGCGTAGGGCGGAAGAAAAAACGGGCAGGGGCGGCCGGTTGAGAAACCGGTCGCCCCTGCCCGCGTGTCGGGGGGGGGGATCAGTGGCCGCGTTCGATCCACTCCTCCAGGTGGGGGGCCTCCGCGCCGATGGTGGTCGGTTCGCCGTGGCCGGTGAGGACCTTGGTCTCCGGGGGGAGGGTGAGGACCTTGTCGCGGAGGGAGTCGATGATGGTGGGGAAGTGGGAGTAGGAGCGGCCGGTGGCGCCGGGGCCGCCCTGGAAGAGGGTGTCGCCGGTGAAGACGGTGCCGAGGCCGGGGTCGTAGAGGCAGACGGCGCCGGGGGCGTGGCCCGGGGTGTGCAGGACGGTGAGGTCGGCTCCGGCGGCCTCCATGACCAGGCCGTCCGCGAGGTTGGCGTCGGGGTCGCGGTCGGGGTGGGTGAGCTTCCACAGCGGAAGGTCGTCCGGGTGCAGCCAGATGACGGCGCCGGTGAGGTCCGCGAGGGCGGGGGCCGCGTTGACGTGGTCGTTGTGGGCGTGGGTGCAGATGATGGCGGTCAGCCGCCGGTCGCCGACCGCGCGGGCGATGGCCTCGGCGTCATGGGCCGGGTCGATCACGATGGCCTCGTGGTCGTCGCCGACGATCCAGACGTTGTTCTCGACGTCCCAGGTGCCGCCGTCGAGCGTGAACTGGCCGGAGGTGACGAGGCGTTCGATGCGGGCGGTCATCAGAGCACCACCACCGAACGCAGCACGTCGCCCTCGTGCATCCGCTCGAACGCCTTCTCCACCTCGTCGATCTGGATCGTCTCGGTGACGAACGCGTCCAGCGGAAGACGGCCCTGGAGGTGCAGGTCGATGAGCATCGGGAAGTCCCGGGAGGGCAGACAGTCGCCGTACCAGGACGACTTGAGGGAGCCGCCGCGGCCGAACACGTCGAGCAGGGGCAGGTCGAGCTTCATCTCGGGCGTGGGGACGCCGACCAGGACGACGGTGCCCGCCAAGTCGCGGGCGTAGAAGGCCTGCTGGTAGGTCTCGGGGCGGCCGACCGCGTCGATCACCACATCGGCGCCGAAGCCGCCGGTCAGCCCGCGGATCGCCTCGACCGCGTCGGTCTCACGGGAGTTGACGGTGTCGGTAGCGCCCAGTTCGCGGGCCTTCGCCAGCTTGCGGTCGTCGATGTCGACGGCGATGATCTTGCCCGCCCCGGCAAGGCGCGCACCCGCGATGGCCGCGTCGCCCACGCCACCGCAGCCGATGACGGCGACCGAGTCGCCCCGGCCCACGTTGCCGGTGTTGATCGCGGCGCCGATGCCCGCCATCACACCGCAGCCGAGCAGTCCGGCGACCGCCGGGGAGACGGCCGGGTCGACCTTGGTGCACTGCCCGGCGGCGACGAGCGTCTTCTCCGCGAAGGCGCCGATGCCGAGGGCCGGGGTCAGCTCCTGCCCGGTCGAAGCGAGCGTCATCTTCTGCTTGGCGTTGTGGGTGTTGAAGCAGTACCACGGGCGCCCGCGCAGACAGGCCCGGCAATTGCCGCACACCGCACGCCAGTTGAGGACCACGAAGTCACCCGGCGCCACATCGGTGACCCCCTCGCCGACCGACTCGACCACACCCGCGGCCTCGTGGCCCAGCAGGAAGGGGAAGTCGTCGTTGATGCCGCCCTGCTTGTAGTGCAGATCGGTGTGACAGACCCCGCAGGCCTGGATGCGTACGACGGCTTCGCCGGGCCCGGGATCGGGGATCACGATCGTCTCGACGCGCACCGGCTGGTCCTTGCCCGGTGCGACTACGCCGCGTACTTCCTGCGCCATGACCTGGCCCCTCTTCCCTTGTACGTACCTTCGCTGCCGACCCTACGCCACGGACATACGTCGGACCGGGCCTTGACGGCCCGGTCCGGGGAGCGTCGGTCCTGCGGTCAGCCGAGCGCCGGGAGCACACCCAGCGCCGGTGCCGCCAGATCGGTCAGCTGGTGGAGTTCGCTGAGCCGGTTCATGTCGCTGAGCTGGTTCAGGCCGCGCAGCTGCTCGCTGACGCCGGGGACCTCGGCGCGGTGCTCCGCGGGGATGTCGCTGACGGCGAGGGTGTCCAGCGTGGTCATCGGGTTGATCTGCCCGGTGCCCGCGGCGCTCGCGTCGGCCGCGCTCGCGAGCGGTGCGGCCAGGCCCGTGACGCCGACGGCGAGACCGACCGCGGCGACGATACGTCGTGTTGAGATCATGCTCTCTGCAACGCGCGCGCCCCGCCCCGGACACGGGCACCGGCCGCTCCTCACCCGACAGGTGGAGCCCGGCTGCTGCGCTTGCCGTGGCCGCCGGGGCGGGGGAGCCTCGAAAGGTGGACCGTGCGGTCCCGCTCCCCGCCGGGCCGCGAGCGTCCGAAGGAGGCCACCATGGGCAGCACGAAAAACCCCGCGTTCACCACCGACACCCTGCGCGAGAGCATCGAGTCCGACACCGGCGACTCGCTCCTGAACCTGTACGAGGACGACGCGGAGATACGCGTCATCGACCGCGACGCCCAGCCGAGCCACCCCAAGGTGCTGCGCGGCCGGGGCGAGATCAGGGAGATGCTCGACGACATCTACAGCCGCGACATGATCCACCGGCTCGGCCAGTGCGTCATCGACGGCGACCACGCGGCGTTCACCGAGTCCTGCGAGTACGCCAACGGCGACCGGGTCTACGCCGAGTCGATGATCACCCTGCGGGACGGCAGGATCTCCGAGCAGATCCTGATCCAGGCATGGGACGAGTAGGCACGAGGGGCGCGCACGCCCAGGTCGGCTCCCGCCTCTCCTGGTCGTTCTCGGCCCGCGCGTCCTACGGCCCCCGCCCGCCCCGGCACGAAGCGGCGAGGCCGGGCCATGTCTCCGGCGCGGGTGCGGGTGCGCTCCGCTCGGTGCTGCGGACGGCGGGACACGCGGCCAGGTTCGCGGCCCGGCACCGGCCGGGGCGACGACGCCACACCGGCTGACCCACACCGGCGGGCCCACACCGGCGGGCCCACACCGGCGGGCCGCCTCGGCGCGGGTCGGGCACCGAACGGGCACCCGTGGCCTCTCCCGACGCCCGCGACCACGCGCCGCTCGGCCGACGCCGGTGACTCGCCCCGGCCTCCCGCCGGACCACCGGCCCCGTCGCCGCCACCGCCATCGGCACCGCCGCCGCCGCCATCGGCACCGGCACCGGCACCGGCACCGGCACCGGCACCCGTCACCGTCGCTCTGCCGGAGAGCCGTCCGTCCGCCGGCCCCCAGCCCCTCGCCCGCCCCAGCCCCTCGCCCACCCCGGTCCCGTCGCCGACGGCGCCAGGCGCCACCGCGCCGGACCTCTTCACTCGGCGAGCCCGACCGCGCAGCCAGGGCCACCGCCGGTCGGCCGGACCCGACCGCCCCACCCGACACCGCCGCTCAGCCGGTCCGAACCGAACCCCCCGGCCGGAGGCCCCCGCTCAGCCCAGCCGAGCCGAATCCCCGCCGGAGGCCCCCCGCCCCCTCAGCCCGTCGCCGTCTCCAGCACCATCCGGAACCGGGCCCGCCCCGACAGCATCTTCTGGTACGCCGCCTCCACGTCGTCCAGCGGGACGGTCTCGGTCATCGGGCGGATGCCGTGCAGGACGGCGAAGTTCATGGTGTCCTGCACCTCCTGGGAGGTGCCGGAGGGGTGGCCCTTGACCTCGCGGACGCCGCTGATGAGCTGGAGCGGGGTGATGTCCAGCGGTTCGGGCGAGACCCCGATGATGACGAGTTCGCCGCGCGGGGTGAGGCCGTCCACCGTGGCGGACATCGCCGCGGAGTTCCCGGCGGTGGCGAGGACGACCTTGGCGCCGCCGAGGTTCTGCAGCGCCTCGGCGACCGGGGCGCCGGACGTGCTGTCGATGTAGTGGTGCGCACCCAACTCCTTGGCGAATCCGGCCTTTTCGGCGCCCCGGGCGATGGCGATCGTCTCGAAGCCCATCGCCGCCGCGAACTGCACGCCGAGGTGACCGAGTCCGCCGAGGCCGAGGACGGCGACCCGGTCGCCCGCGCGGGCGACGCTGCGCCGCAGCCCGTTGAAGGTGGTCACGCCCGCACAGGCCATGGGTCCGGCGGCGGAGGCGTCCAGACCGTCGGGGATGCGGGCCAGCGCGTCGACCGGCACGATCACCTTCTCCGCGAAGCCGCCGTCGTAGGCCCAGCCGGGCACCTTCAGGCGGACGCACGCGATGAAGTCGCCCCGGCGGCAGGGCGTGCAGTAGCCGCAGCTGCCGCCGAACCAGCCGACCGCCACCCGGTCACCGACCTTCCAGCCCCGGCCGAGGGCGCCTTCGCCCAGTTCCTCGACACGCCCGGCGATCTCGTGTCCGGCGACCTCGGGGAAGGTGATGCCGGGCGCGGCGCCGGTCACGAACAGGGCGTCGCTGTGGCAGACCCCGCACGCCTCCACGGCGATCCGTACCTCGCCGGGCCCCGGATGCGGCACCTCCCGCTCGACCAGCTCGAACGTCCCGCCGGGGGCGGTGACCTGCGCGACTCGATACGTGCTCATGCGTGTCTCCGGAGTACGGCTCGGGGGTGGGAACCCTGCCGTTCCAGCAGACCAGTTCGCCCGGGATCACGCGCGCCGAGTGGGGTCGGGCGCCCGGACCGCCGTCACACCCCCGCTCTCGCTCCGCACCCCCGCGTCTTTTACACAGGTAAAACTGAACAGCCTGAGCTGGACAGTTCTCCCTGTCGGTGTCTACGGTGACGCCATGGCCCACATCTCGGACTCCGCCGCCCTGGCCGCGCGCGAACTGCGCGTGATGTTCAGCAGGCTGCGGCGCCGTATCCGCGAGGTGGCACGGGACTCCGATCTCACCCCGCCGCAGGAGTCGGCGCTCTCCCTGGTCGGCAAGCACGGCGCGGCCACCGCGAGCGCGCTGGCCGCCGCCGAGGGCGTACGACCGCAGTCGATGGCGGCCACGCTGGCCGCGCTCGACCAGCACGGGCTGATCCGCCGTACGCCAGACCCGGCCGACGGCCGCCGTCAGCTGGTCACCCTGACCGAGGCGGGGCAGGCGCGGGTGGAGGGCAACCGGCAGGTGCGCGAGGAGTGGCTGGCGCGCGCCCTGGAGGACCGGTTCTCCGAGGAGGAGCGGCAGACGGTGCTCACGGCGCTGACCCTGCTGGAACGGCTCTCGCGCCCGTGACACCGGCCATACCCGCCGGGCCGTACCCCCCGGCCCCGTTCACGCCCGCCGGTCCGCCGGTGAGCACCCCGCCGGACCGTTCGCGCGGCCGGCTCACCCCCCGAAAGGTCTGATCACCTCATGTCCGTCACCACGCTCGACCCCCGTACCGCCCTCGTCGTGATCGACCTCCAGCGCGGCATCGTGGGCATGCAGACCCAGCCGTACGCCGCCGCCGACGTGGTGGCCCGCTCCGTGGAGCTGGCGGACGCCTTCCGCGCCCGTGAGCTGCCGGTGGTGCTGGTCCGCGTCTCGTTCGCCGCCGACGGCGCGGACGCGGTGCCCGGCCGCACCGAGCGGCAGCCGCGCGGCCTTTCCTTCCCCGAGGGCTGGGACGTCGTCGTGGACGAACTCTCCGGCCACGACGGCGACATCACGGTCACCAAGCACAACTGGAGCGCGCTGTTCGGCACCGACCTGGACGTGCAGCTGCGCCGCCGGGGCATCACGCAGATCGTGCTGACCGGCATCGCCACCAGCATCGGCGTGGAGTCCACCGCCCGTGACGCCTACGCGGCGGGCTACAACGTCACCCTGGCCACGGACGCGATGGCCGACTCGGACGCGGAGGCGCACACCAACAGCGTCGAGCGCGTCTTCCCGCGCCTGGGCGAGAACGGCACCACGGCGGAGATCCTGGAGCTGCTGGCCAAGACCCACGCCTGACGGGTCCGCGCCGGGCGGCTCCGCGCCGGGCGGTTCCACGACCGACGGCGCGCCCGCGTGCCCGGCCTCCGGTGCGGTCCACCGGAGGCCGGGCACGCGCGTACGACGGCCCGCGCCGGGTCAGTCCCCGGTCGCCGCCCGCTCCACCTCGGCCTCCACCTCGGCGCGCGGGCGGCCGGTCTCGCGGGCGTACTCGCTGACGGCGGTCTGGGCGTCGCGGGCCAGGTCGCGCCAGGCGCGCAGGGCGGTCTCGTAGGTGCCGGACTGGGCGCCGGTCATCCCGCGCTCGGCGGGCGGACCGTAGGTGTCGCGCAGGTCCGTCACGGTGGCATGGGCCTCGTCGGCCGCACGCTGTTTCTGCACGAGTTCTTCAAAAGAATGAGCCACACCAACCGACCCTAGGCACGCCCGGCGAACGCGCCACTCGAAACAGCCGTACCGCTCACGCGTTCTCGTCCGTCACCAGGTCCGCCCACACCTGTTTTCCGCCGCTGACCGGGACGGTGCCCCAGGTGGAGGAGACCGCCTCGACCAGGAGGACGCCCCGCCCGCCGGTGGCCTCCCAGGCGACGCTGGTGGGCTTGAGGGGGCCGCGCGGGGAGGCGTCGGCGACCGCGAGGCGCAGGCGGCGGCCGACCAGGCCGAGATCGAGGCGGACCTGGCCCTCGGTGTGCACGAGGGCGTTGGTGACCAGCTCGGAGACGATCAGGAGAGCCGCGTCCAGGCTGCCCTCGGGCACGTCCCAGCCGCGCAGCACGCGCCGGGTGAAGCGGCGCGCGTGCCGGACCGCCTCGGGGACGCGCCACACGCTCCAGCTCTCGCGCAGCGGGCGTACGGCCATGCCGTCGTAGCGGGTGAGCAGCAGGGCCACGTCGTCGCCCCGGTGGGCGCCGCCGAGCAGGGCGTCGGCGGCGGCGCCGAGGTCGGCGGGGTCGACGGCCGCGAGGTCGCGGGCGAGCCGGGCCATGCCCTGGTCGAGATCGGAGTCGGCGGACTCCACCAGGCCGTCGGTGGTGAGCGCGAGGACGGTGCCGGGTCTCAGGCGCAGCGGGGTCATCGGGAACTCGGCCTGGGCCAGCACTCCGAGGGGCGGTCCGCCCTCGGCGGTGACGATCCCGGTGGTGCCGTGGGGGTGGCGCAGCACCGGCTGCGGATGTCCGGCGCGCACGCACAGCGCGGAGCCGCTCTCCATGTCGACGTCGACGTAGGCGCAGGTGGCGAAGAGGTCGGTCTCCATGTCGAGCAGCAGCCGGTTGGCGAGGGCGACCACCACGTCCGGGGGGTGGCCCTCGGCGGCGTAGGCGCGCAGGGCGGTGCGCAGCTGGCCCATGAGGGTGGCGGCGCCCGCGTTGTGGCCCTGAACGTCGCCGATGACGAGGGCGACGTGGTTGTCGGCGAGCGGGATCACGTCGTACCAGTCGCCGCCGACCTCCAGACCGGCCGTGGCGGGGAGGTAGCGGGCGACGGCCTCGGCGCCGGGGAGGCGGGGCAGGCGGCGGGGCAGCAGGGTGCGCTGGAGCATGCCGACGAGTTCGTGCTCGGCGTCGAAGGCGTGGGCGCGCAGCAGGGCCTGTCCGGTCAGGCCCGCGCAGGCGGTGAGCAGGGCGCGTTCGTCGGGGCCGAACTCGTGCGGCCGGTCCCAGCCGATCAGGCAGACCCCGGCGGTGCGGCCCCCGGCGGGCAGCGGCAGGACGGCGAGGCCGCCGGGGCCGACTCCGGCGAGGCCGGGCTCCAGGCGGGAGCCCGCGGGCCAGATGCGGGCGCGGCCCTTGCGCAGGGCGGCGGCGAGGGCGGGCATGGCGCGTACGGGGGCGTCGGGCCACTCGCCGCGCCATTCCGCGCGCCAGAGTTCGGGCCAGGCGCCGGGTTCGGGCGGATCGAGGACGGTGACGACGAGACGGTCGTTCTCCAGTTCGGCGAGCGCGATGCGGTCGGCGCGCAGGGGTGCGCGCAGGGCGGCGACGACGGCCTGGCCGACGTCCTTGACGGTGCCCGCGGTGGCGAGGGCGGCGGCCAGGCGCTGGACGCGGGCCACGTCGGTGACGTCGGAGCGGAAGGCGGAGGCGTCGGCGACGGTGCCGACGAGCCGGGCCGGGTGTCCCCCGCCGCCGGGCAGCAGCCTGCCGCGCAGCCGCAGCCAGCGGGGCGCGCCCGAGGGCTGGAGGGCGCGGAACTCCAGTTCGCGGTCGCCGACGGGCAGGTGGTCGGCCTCGACGACGGACATCAGCGCGGGCAGGTCCTCGGGCACGGTGCGGCCGAGCAGGGTCTCGACCTTGCCGTCGAACGCCTCGCGGGAGAGGCCGAAGAGCCGCAGGATGTCGTCGCCGACCTCGACCCGGCCGGTGTCCATGGCGAGGCGGAACGCGTCGTCGGCCAGTTCGCGGGCGGGGCCGGGCGGCACGGGCACCGGCGCGGTGACCGCTCCGGCGAGCAGTTCGAGGCAGGCCCGGTTCGTCGGCGCCGAAGCCGCCGGGTTGTTCTGTGACGGCGGCCAGGCAGCCGCTGCCGGGCGCCCCGAGCGGCAGCGCGGCGAGCGCGAAGCCGGTGTCCGGGGCGGGTGTCGCACCGGGGCCCGACCAGACCGGCCGTCCGGTGCGGTGAGCCTCGGCGACGGGGGAGCCCGCCGTGGCCGGGCAGCCGTCGCGCAGGCCGTACAGGGGGCGTGGGAGGCCCGCGGACTCCACGAGCCGGAGGGTCGCGGGGTCGTCGCCGGGGGCGTAGATCCCCGCGTACGTGGCTCCCGCCAGGACCAGTGCCTGTTCGAGGACCCGGCGGGGCCGGTCCGTAGACGGCATGGCCATCAGCGTGGCGAGGACACGCTCGGCACGCTCGGTTCTCGATCTGCGTACCGCAGCACCCTCGCTCGCCACGTTGGCCATTACAGCGCCTGTGGGGCTTTCGCGCAGCCCCCGTGCACGCCCCAAGTGGTACGAGCATTCCGCGCGTAGCCGTCCGAACACATCTTTACCCGTGCGTTCCGCACGACGATCTCATGACTTGTATGACTGTCCGCCACCGTTCGACTCCTGAGAGTGTCTTCTCGTGCCGACCGGGACCACCGGAACGGCGGTTGCAGGGGTGGGAGGGGCGACAAGGCCATGGACAAGCGGTACGAGGTGTACGCGCTCGCCGATGGACACTTCTACGACACGCCCGACCGGCTCTCGGCGGAGACGGGCGAGGCGGCACCGCAGTACGCGGCGGCACGGCGCCCGGTGCCGGACGGCTGGCACGCGGCCCGCTCCGGGGACTGGCTGACGCTGACCCCGCTCGGGGAGGGCGGCGCGCCGGAGCCGGGACCGGCCCAGGGCTGGAAGATCCACTCCTCGGCGACGGCCGCGAACGCCGGCCGGGTCGCGGAGATCGTGTGGGACTACTGCGTGCCGCGCCGCATCCCGTTCAAGTTCGTGCCCGGGCCGCATCTGCTGCATCTGCGCAACGCGAAGTACGCGGGCCGCGACACCAGCGGCAAGTTCGTCACCGTCTACCCGGCCGACGAGGAGCAACTGCACCTCATTCTGACCGAGTTGGGCGCGCTGCTCGACGGTGTCGAGGGTCCTTACATCCTGACCGATCTGCGCTGGGGCGCGGGACCGCTCTACGTCCGCTACGGCGCGTTCGCCCGCCGGTACGTCGTCGACGAGCGCGGCTCGCTGGTGCTCGCGGTGGCCGACGGCGAGGGCACGCTCGTGCCGGACCGGCGCGACCCCTCCTTCCAGGTGCCGGAGTGGGTCACGCTGCCGGAGTTCCTGCGCCCGCATCTGGAGGCCCGCAACACCACGACGGTGGGCGAGCTGCCGTACCGCGTCGAGAAGGCGCTGCACTTCTCCAACGGCGGTGGGGTGTACGCGGGTTCGGATGTCCGGGACGGCAGCCGGGTGGTGCTGAAGGAGGCCCGGCCGTACGCGGGGCTCGCGGCCGACGGCGCGGACGCGGTGACCCGGCTCGAACGGGAGAAGGACGCGCTGGAGCTGGTCGCCGGGACGGGGGTGGTGCCCGAGGTGCGCGACTGGCTGACTCTCGGCGAACACCGGTTCCTGGTCATGGAGTTCCTGGAAGGACGCCCGCTCAACTCCTTCTTCGCGGAGCGGCATCCGCTGCTGATACCCGACCCCGACCCGGAGAAGACGGCCGCGTACACGGCCTGGGCGCTCAGGGTGCACGCGGCGGTGGAGCGGGCGGTCGCGGCGGTGCACGAGCGCGGGCTGGTCTTCAACGACCTGCATGTCTTCAACATCATGGTCGCGCCGGACGAGGAAACGGTCCACCTCATCGACTTCGAGGCGGCGGCCCCGGCCGCGGAGAACGGCCGCCAGACGGTCGCCCATCCCGGCTTCTTCGCCCCGCCGGACCGCCGGGGCAAGGACGTGGACCGCTATGCGCTCGCCTGTCTGCGGATCGCCCTGTTCCTGCCGGTGACCTCGCTGTTCGTGGTGGACCGGGGCAAGGCCGCGCATCTGGCGGAGGTGATCGCGGAGCAGTTCCCGGACGTGCCGCGCGCCTTCCTGGACGAGGCGGTCGCCGAGATCACCCGGAACACCCGGGGCGGCGAGGCCCGTCCGGCCACCCCGCTGGTGATGCCGGGCGACTGGCCGCACAGCCGGGACTCCATGGTCAAGGCGCTCCTCGCCTCCGCGACCCCGGACCGCTCCGACCGGCTCTTCCCGGGCGACATCGCCCAGTTCGCCGACGGCGGCGGACTCGGCCTCGCGCACGGCGCGGCCGGAGTGCTCTACGCGCTTGCGGCCTGCGGGGCCGACCGGTACGAGGAGGGTGAGCGCTGGCTGCTGAGGCACACCGCTCCCCCACCGCCCGGCACCCCGCTCGGCCTCTACGACGGACTCGCGGGCGTCGCCCTGGTCCTCGACCAACTGGGCTATCAGCAGCAGGCGTTGGATCTGGTCGGCGGCATCCTGCGGGAGAACTGGCGCAATCTGTCCGCCGATCTGCACGGCGGCCTGGCCGGACTCGGTCTGGTCCTCGGGCATCTCGCCGCCACGACCGGGGAGAAGGCCCTCGCGGAACACGCCGCCGAGGCGGCCGACATCCTCGTACGGCGGCTGGCCGAACCGGTCCCCGACACGCCCCGGCGGCGGGCGGGCCTGATGCGCGGCGCGAGCGGCCCGGCGCTGTTCCTGCTGCGCCGGTACGAGGAGACCGGCGACCCGCGCGCGGCAGCGGCGGCGGCCGAAGCACTCCGCCGCGACCTGGCCTGCTGCGTCGTCCAGAAGGCGAGCGGCGGCCTGGAGGTCGACGAGGGCTGGCGCACGCTGCCCTACCTCGGGGACGGCAGCGTCGGGATCGGACTGGTCCTGGACGACTATCTCGCCCACACGGGCGCCGACGGCTTCGCCGCACAGGCCCGCGCGGCGGCCCCGGGCAGCCGGGAACAGACCCTCCTCGCCCACGCGGCGGGCGCGGCACCCGAGTTCGAGCGCGCCCGGGACGGCATCCTCGCCGCCGCGACCTCCCGCTTCTACGCACAACCAGGTCTCCTCCAGGGCCGCGCCGGAATGGTGCTGCATCTGGCGCGCAGTACCGCGCCGGGTGTCACCCAGGAGCGGCTGGAGCGGCAGATCGACGGGCTCGGCTGGTTCGCGATGGCCTATCAGGGCCAACTCGCCTTCCCCGGGCACCAGATGATGCGGCTCTCGATGGACCTCGCCACCGGAACGGCAGGCTGTCTGCTCGCCCTCGCCTCGGCGCTCGACGCCGGCCGGGACGCGGGCGACGGCCCGGGCACCGCCCCCCATGTGGGCGCCCACCTGCCCTTCCTCCCGCCGCCGCAGGCGGCCCTCACACGCGGCTCCGACCCGGAGTCGTGACACAACCCCGTCCCCATGAATAGGGAGAGGACACCACCATGGCACTGCTCGACCTCCAGGTTCTCGAGTCCGACGACCACACCCTCACCGTCGCCAGCACGGTCAGCCTGCTGTCCTGCGTCTCGGCGGCCAGCGTTCTGCTCTGCCTGTGATCTGACCGGCACCACTCGGCTCCGGGCGACCTCTCCCCTCACGGGGAGGGGGCGTCCGGGGCCTTCCCGTTCCCGGGGGCGGTTCCCAACGCCCGCTGAACGACGGGGGCTTGACGCCCTTCGATCTCTTCCACCCGCTCGAACCGAGGCGAGGCCGCAGCCGATGACGCCCAGTCCCGACGCCGACGCCACCCGCGCCCTGTCCCGCGCCGTGCTCCGTCACGGCGGCCCGCGCGCCGCCGCCCTGTTCGCCCTGAGCACCGCCGCGACCGCCGCCGGGCTGCTGCTGCCGGCCGTCCTGGGGCGCTCCCTCGATCTGCTGCTGACCCGCGAGGACGCCACCCGCTGGGTGCTCTGGTGCGCGGGGCTCGTCCTGCTGTCGGCCATCCTCGAGGGCTGCGCGGGCGTGGCGAGCGGCACCCTGGACGCGGGCGCGGCGGCGTGGCTGCGCCGTCGCGTCACCGGGCGCGTACTGGCGTCGGGGCCGCGTGCGGCGGCCCGGTTCGGCGGCGGGGACCTGGTGGCCCGGCTCGTCGGCGGCGCCGCGCAGGCCGGTACGGGCCCGGGGGCGCTGGCCGCGCTGCTCGCCGAACTCGCGCTGCCGATCGGCGCGTTGGTCGCGCTCGGTCTGGTCGACTGGCTGCTCGCGGCCGTGTTCCTCGCCGGGGCGCCGGTGCTCGCGCTGCTGCTGCGGGCCCTGGCCCGGGACACCTCGGCGTGCGCGGCCGAGTACCAGCGGGAGCAGGGTGTGCTCGCGGCGGGGCTGGCGGAGGCGGTCGGGGGGCACCGGACGATCCGGGCGGCGGGCGCCGAGGAGCGGGAGGCGGCCCGGGTCCTCGCCCCGCTCCCCCGGCTCTCCCGCGCGGGCCACGCCATGTGGCGGGTACAGGGCCGGGCCGCCGCGCGGGCGCTCACCGTGGCCCCGCTGCTGAACCTGGGCGTGGTCGCGGTGGCCGGGCTGCTGCTCGCCCGGCACCGGCTCTCGGTGGGCGACGTGCTGGCCGCCTCCCGGTACGCCGCGCTCGCGACCGGGGTCGGCGTCCTGGTCGGGCGGCTGGCCGCGCTCAGCCGGGCCCGGGCGGGCACCGCGCGACTGGCCGAGGTGCTGGCCGAACCGGTGCCCGCGCACGGCACCCGGCAACTCCCCTCCGCCCCGGGAAAGTTGGAGCTGCGGGGCGTGACGGCCCGGCGCGGGGGACGCACCGTCCTGGACGGGGTCGACCTCATGGTGCCCGGCGGCACCACCCTCGCCGTCGTGGGCCGCTCCGGCACCGGCAAGTCGCTGCTCGCCGAGATCGCCGGGCGGCTCGCCGACCCGGACGGGGGCGAGGTGCTGCTGGACGGTGT
Organism: Streptomyces sp. LaPpAH-108; assembly: GCF_000373625.1. Lineage (GTDB taxonomy): Bacteria > Actinomycetota > Actinomycetes > Streptomycetales > Streptomycetaceae > Streptomyces. Next base: position 168,499 of record NZ_KB891997.1, on the reverse strand, counting down.
CCCGCTGCGCGACCTCGGCCACGACGCGCTGCGCCGCGCCGTCTCCTACGCCTTCGAACGCCCGGCCCTGTTCGGGACGACCGTCGAGGACGCCCTCGCCTTCGGCCTGGACCGGCCGTCGGCCCACCGGGTCCGCGAGGCGGCCCGCACGGCACGCGCCGATGCCTTCGTCCGCAGACTGCCCCGGGGCTACGACACCCCGCTCAGGGAGGCGCCCCGCTCCGGCGGCGAGTCCCAACGCCTGGGCCTGGCCCGCGCGTTCGCGCACGGCGGCCGGTTGCTGATCCTGGACGACGCCCTCTCCAGCCTGGACACCGTCACCGAACGCCAGATCTCCCGCTCCCTGCTGACCCCCGGCGGCCCGACCCGGCTCCTGGTCGCCCACCGGGTGGCGACCGCGTCGGCGGCGGACGCGGTGGCGTGGCTGGACGGCGGGCGGCTGCGGGCGGTGGGGCCGCACGCGGAGCTGTGGCGGGAGGCGGAGTACCGGGCGGTGTTCGGGGACGCCGAGGCCAAGTAGCTCTTGACACAAGGGGAGTTGAACTCCGGTGAATCTACGGCAGCGGGCGGCGCGGTACGCGCGGACGCGGTGGCGGGTGCTGGTGCGGCTCGGCGCCTGGTCCCTGCTCGAGGCCGGGCAGACCTTCCTGGCCGGGTACGCCCTCGCGCGTGCCCTGGACGCGGGCTTCCTCGCCGGAAACGTCCGCACCGGCCTGCTCTGGCTCGGGGCGGCCGGTGCGGCGGTGGTCGTGGGCGCGGTCGGCACCGGGCGGGTGTACGGCGTGGTGGCCGCGCTGGTCGAACCGGTGCGGGACCGGCTGGTGACGGGGGTGGTCCGGCGCGGGGTCCGCGAGGCCGACCCGGGCGCGCTCTCGGGCCTGACCCAGCAGGTGGAGATAGCCCGCGACACCCTCGCGGGGCTTGTCCTGGTCTCCCGCTCCTTCCTCTTCACCGCGGCGGGCGCGCTGATCGGCCTGTTCTCCCTGAACCCCCTGCTCCTGGCGGTGGTGCTGCCTCCACTGCTGGCCGGAGTGGCCCTCTTCGCGGCGACCCTGCGTCCCCTGGCCCGCCGCCAGGAGGCGTTCCTCGCGGCGGACGAGGCGCTGGCCGAGGACCTGGGCGCGGTGGGCCCCGGCCTGCGGGACATCACCGCGACCGGAGCCGAGGCCCGGGTCGCGGAGAGCCTGGGCCGCCGCGTCGACGCCGAGCTGCGGACGGCGCGTTCCCTGGCCCGCTGGAGCCCGGCCCGGGTGGCCGCGCTGGCGCTGGGCGGCGAGGTGCCCGTGCTCCTGCTCCTCGTGGCGGCCCCCTGGCTGCTGCGCCGGGGCGTCACGCCGGGGGCGCTCCTCGGCGCGCTGGCGTACGTCGGCCAGTCCCTGTATCCGGCCCTGCAGAACCTGGTCCACGGGCTGGGCACGAGCGGGGCACGGCTGACGGTCGTACTGCGCCGCCTGATCCCTGCGGGGGAGACCTCGCACGCGCCCGCTCCCGAGGCGTCCCCGGCCGCCGTGGCGCGGCCGGAGCGCGAGACACCCGCACTCGCCCTCTCCGGCCTCCGCTTCGCCTACGGCCCGGCGAGTGAACCGGTCCTCCACGGGCTGGACCTGACGCTGCCCCCCGGCACCCACCTCGCCGTCGTCGGCCCGAGCGGCACCGGCAAGTCCACGCTGACCGCCCTCGTCGCCGGGCTGCTCACGCCCGACGCGGGCACCCTCCACGTCCACGGGCACCCGGCGCCGGACGCGACCGCCCTGCGCACGCTCATCCCGCAGGAGGCGTACGTCCACGGCGGCACCCTCGCCGAGAACCTGACGCTGCACCGCCCAGGCCCCGTACCCGAGGACGAACTGCTGGCCGCCGCCGACGCGGTGGGCCTGACCCCCCTGCTCACCTCACTCGGCGGCCCGGACGCCCGGGTCGACCCGGCGGCACTCTCCGCGGGCGAACGCCAGCTCGTCGCGCTCGCCCGCGCCTACCTCTCCCCCGCCCCGCTCGCCCTGCTGGACGAGGCGACCTGCCATCTCGACGCGGAGGCGGAGGAACGCGCGGAGCGGGCGTTCGCGGCCCGCCCCGGCGGGACTCTCGTCGTCGTCGCGCACCGGATGAGTTCGGCCCGGCGGGCGGATCTGGTGCTGGTGCTGGACGGCGCGCGCACGGTGTGCGGGACGCACGCCGAACTGCTGGCCTCCTCGCCGCTGTACCGGGACCTCATGGGCGACTGGGCCGAGGCGCCCGACACACGGGTGGGCTGAGCGGCCCCGGGAACGGCGTCACAGCCCCCGTCACAGCCACCCCTCCCCCCGCGATATCCGGATCGCGTCGATCCGGTTGCGCGCCCCCGTCTTCCGGGTGATCGCCGCCATGTAGTTCCGGACCGTCCCGTGGGACAGATGCAGGCTGCGGGCGATCTCGGCGATCGACGCGCCCCCCGCCGCGAGGTCCAGCACGCTCAGCTCGCGGCGGGTGAGCGGGATCTGTGTCGCCCGCAGGAAGCCGAAGCCCAGGGAGGCGTCGATGAAACGTTCCCGCGCGGCGACGTGCCGTATCGCGCGCACCAGGCGGTCGGGGGAGCCCGCCTTGTCGACGAAGCCGAGCGCCCCCGCTTCGGCCGCGCGCTTGAGGAGTCCGGGGCGATGGGCACTGGCGAGGACCACGAGGGCCGGTGGGCGTCCTCCCGTGCCCGGGGGACACAACTCGGCCAGTGGGGGCGCCGCGTTGCCGTCGCCGTACTCGAGGTCGGCCGCGCACACGTCCGGGGACAGTGTGCGCACCTGGTCGGAGGCGCCGCGCCACGGCGTGTCGTCCACGTGGAGACCCGGCTCCCGCCGCAACCACTCCGCCAGGACCGCCCGTACCAGACACGCGTCGTGCACCAGAAGCACCCGGATCACTCCCGCCCCCTCGGTCTCGCTCTACGTCGCTCTGCGCGGCCGTACTGTCACCCTCGGAAGTCGACCGCGTGCCCATTGTTGGGTGTGTCGGCCCATCTCGTGCGCGGAGATCCGGCCATCAGGAGGCGCGGGGGCGCACACGCGGCGCCCGTGTGCCATCGCGTGCTCCGGAACCACGGGCATGGGCCCCGCCCTCGCGGGGTACTCGGGTGTCCCACTGCCGACCGGGCCGGTCCGCAGGTCACGGACGCCGCCCGGTGGCGGCATCCGCCGCGCGCGGGGCGTCCCCGGGCGGGCGCCCCGCTCCGCCCGGGCCGGGCGCGCGACCGTACGAGGAGGTGGTCGGGGTGTCCGACACACCGGGGCCCGTCTCCCCGGCGGCCGGACGACCGCTGCTGTCGGTCGCGCTCGCCTCGATGATGGAGGAGGTCGAGGCGCACTCCGGCGCGGTCTATCTGCTGCGGTCCGACGCGCCGGTCCTGGAGATGGCGGTGATGGCGGGGCTGCCGCGCGCGTTCGCCGCGCCCTGGGAGCGGGTCGGGCTGAGCGCGCAGATCCCGGTGGCCCAGGCGGTCCGGGAGCGGCGCCTGGTATGGGTGAGCGGCGCGGAGGAGATGGCCCGGCGCTTCCCGAGGATCGCGGTGGTGCTGCCGTACCCCTTCGCGCTCGCGGCGGTGCCGCTCGCGACGGCGGAGCGGGTGCACGGCGTGGTGTTCGTGACCTGGCCGGGCACGCGCGCGGCGGAGCGGTCCGGCGAGGAGCAGGCGCGGCTGACGGAAGCCTGCGCGCGCCTTTCCGGGCAGCTCGAGCGGGCCGCCGCCGAGGCCCGCCCGCCCGGACCCGAGCCCGATCTGCTGGCGGCGCCCGCGCCGGAGGCCGGGGCGGCCCCGGACCCGGCGGAGGCGGCGCGGCTGCTGTCCCGGCTGCCCTACGGCCTGGTCTCGATGGATCTGCGCGGCCGTATCGGCTTCCTGAACGAGGCCGCCGCCGAACTCCTCGGCCGCCCCGCCGGGGAACTGCTCGGCACCCTGCCGTGGATGTCGGTGCCGTGGCTGAACGATCCGGGGTACGAGGACCGCTACCGGGCCGCGCTGCTCGGCCAGCGCCCGACCTCGTTCGTGGCGCTGCGTCCGCCGGACGCGTGGCTGTCCTTCCGGCTGTATCCGAGCACGACCGGGCTGAGCGTGCGCATCACCCGGGTCAAGGTGCTCACGGAACGGGCGCGCGAGGCGGCGCGGTCGGGCGCGCCCCCGCCCCGCCTGGTGACCATCTCCCAACTCCTCAGCCTGAGCGGCGCGTTGACCGAGGCGGTGGCGGTACGGGATCTGGTGCGGCTGGTCGCGGACGAGCTGGGGCCCGCCGTCGGCAGCCGGGCGCTGGTACTGCTCGGCTCGCAGGAGGGACGGCTGCGTGTGCTGGGCCACCACGGCTACCCCGACGCGCGGGCGGTCGAGTACTACGACGGCCTGCCGCTGAGCGCGCGGACCCCCGGCACCCAGGTCCTGGACAGCGGGGTGCCCGCGTTCTTCGAGTCGGGGGCGCATCTGGAACGGCTCTATCCCTCGGGTCACGAGGCCCGGGACGGCTTCGCGGCCTGGGCGTATCTGCCGCTGGTCGCCTCGGGACGCCCGGTGGGCACCTGTGTGCTGGCGTACGGGGAGCCGCATGTCTTCCGGGCCGAGGAGCGCGCGGTGCTGACCAGCCTCGGCGGGCTCATCGCGCAGGCCCTGGAGCGGGCCCTGCTGTACGACGCCAAGCACCGGCTCGCGCACGGACTCCAGTCGGCGCTGCTGCCGCACAGCCTGGCCCCGCCGCCGGGCATCGAGGCGGCGGCACGCTATCTGCCCGCGACCCGGGGCATGGAGATCGGCGGCGACTTCTACGACCTGGTGCCGACCCGGCCGCTCGCGGCGGCGGTGATCGGCGACGTGCAGGGGCACAACGTGACGGCGGCGGCGCTAATGGGCCAGATCCGCACCGGGGTACGGGCGTACACGGCGGTGGGGCAGGCGCCGGAGGAGGTCATGGACAGCATCAACCGGCTGCTGCTCGATCTCGGTGCCGATCTGTTCGCCAGCTGTCTGTATCTCCGGCTGGACCCCGCGCGCGGACGGGCCGTGATGGCGCGGGCCGGACATCCACCGCCGCTGCTGCGCCGCCCGGACGGCCGGGTCCGGGTGCTGGACCTGGCCGGGGGCCCGCTGCTCGGGATCGACGCGGGGGCGGTGTATCCGACGACCGAGGTGTCCCTGACCCCGGGTTCGGTGCTCGCCCTCTACACCGACGGGCTGGTGGAGTCGCCGGGTGTGGACATCGAGGACGCGCTGGTCGAGCTGGGCGCGGTGTTCGCCGAGGCGGGCGCCGGGCCGCTGGAACGCGTCGCCGACGAGCTGATCCGGCACGGGGCGTCGGGGCGCGAGCGGGTGGACGACGTGGCGGTGCTGCTGCTGCGGGCGAGCGGGGGCGGGTGAGGGGGAGGGCACCCGGGCCGCAGGGGCCGTACGGCGGCTGGGGCCGAAAAAGGGTGGTCCGGCCCTCCCGCCGGAGGGCCGGACCGTCCCCGGCCGACCGGAACCGCGTGTAAACGGCCGGCCGGGGCGTCAGGTCCCGGCACCCGCGCGGGGTGCCGGAGGGGTGCGGCGGCTCAGTTGCCGCTGCGGTGGTGGCGCGACTTGTGGTGCTGGGCGGTGCCGTCCTGGGCGGCACCCTGGTCGTCCGCTGCCTGGTCACCGGTACCGTCACCGGCGGCCTGGTCACCGGCCCCGGCGGACGGGTCGGCCGAGCCGCCGACCTCGTCGCCGCCCGCCTGGTCACCGGCGCCCGCCTGGTCGCCCGCACCGGCCTGGTCGCCCGCGCCCGCCTGGCCGCCGTCGCCGAGGGTGGCGCCGGTGGCCGCGAGGGCGGTGGTGACCGGCTGGAAGAAGGTCTCGCCGCCGCTGGTGCAGTCGCCGCTGCCGCCGGAGGTCAGCCCGACCGCGCCGCCGTCCTGGGTGAACAGGGAGCCGCCGGAGTCGCCGGGCTCGGCGCAGACGTTGGTCTGGATGAGACCGGTGACGGTGTCCACGCCGTTGGGGTCGGTCTCGCTCTGGAAGTTGACGGTGGCGTCCAGACCGGTCACCTGGCCGTTGTGCAGCCCGGTGGTGGAGCCCATGCGGAACACGGTGGAGCCGACGGTGGCGTCCACGGCCTGGCTGATCGGCACGGTCTGGCCGTTGCCCGCGTTGACCTCGCTCGGGGCCTCGGTCGCCGGGTCGTCGTACTTCACGAGGGAGAAGTCGCCTTCGCCGGGGAAGGTCGCCTGGTCCACCGTGGCGATCGGCTGACCGGTCTGCGAGTCGGACCACTCCTTGGCGGCGACTCCGCAGTGACCGGCCGTCAGGAAGGCGGGGCTGCCGTCGGAGGCGGTGACGTTGAAGCCGAGGGAGCAGCGCACATTGCCGCCCTCGACCTGGGAGAAGATGGCGTCGCCGCCCGAGACGAAGGTCTTGAAGGTGCCGGAGGACTTTCTGAGGGTGGCCATGTTCGCGCCGAGGCCGTCCACGGTGGACTCCAGGCGGTCCCACTGGGCGCCGGTGACCGTGCTGTCGGCGCTGACGACGACCTTGTTGGTGCGCGGGTCCACGGCCCAGGCGGTGCCGGGGATGGTCGCCTTGGTCTTCAACGTCTGTGCGGCGGCCTTGAGTTCGGTGGTGCTGTTGTCGACCTCGCGGACGGTGGCACCGGCCTGCTGGGCGCGCGCCATGGCGTTCTGGTCGCCCCGGGCCACGTTGACGACGAGCTGCTGCTTGCCGTTCTCGTAGTAGGAACCGGCGAACGCGGCCCCGAGCTGCTTCTGGATCTGGGCGCTGAGCGTGGAGGCGTCGGTGGACTTCAGCGTCTTGGCGGTGCCTGCGGCGGCGGTCGCGTCCTTGTCCTGCGACGCCATGGCGTTGGGCAGCAGGAGGGCCGCGGCTCCGAGCGCCGCGACACCGCCCACCGCTATCGCGGCCTTGCGCTTGGGCATTCGCTTGTGACTCAACCTTCTCGACCTCCAGTGGGGGACGGGGGTCTGCCGCTAGGGGCAGTGGATCGGGGGCGCCCGGACGGCTACAGGTACGGGCGGGGTGCGCGGAGCGTTCAACTCCGTTCACCAACTTCCTTCAGGGCAAAGCGAATCGGCCACCGCGACAGCGGGGTCTGCCCGGCTCGCGGGGCCGTACCGCGAGGGCGGCGGGTCCGGATCGTCACGCTGGGGGCCCGTCAGGTGACGGTCCGTCCACGAGGTGTACCGGAATCGTTGCTTCAGGGAATCTGCACACCGACTGCCCAAGCGGGTCACCGGCACGGCCGGATCTGCACATCCGCGCGCCCCCGCGGCGCGCCTTTGGAGAGGAGTGCCGGATTCGCCGCCGGAGGAACGCACGAGTCGGTGCGCGGCGCGCGCCCGGCATGTGAAGGAGTGGCCACGACGTCGTGCGCACGCCGTCACCATCACCCCCCATTACCGACAGAAACGCCTGGTGAGGGGCTTGTTCGGGTGGAAGCGGGCGCGGCGTGCGTGCTTTGATCCATCGCACCGCGGGGACCGCTCAGGGGCTGCCGGAGACGGCGGCCCCCGGGCGCTTTCGCGGTACGGCGGTCCATCTGTCCCCCAGAGGGGGCCGCTCTCCCCCTTGTGAGATATCCATATGAAGGGAAGTTCCACCATGAACTCCACCCCCCAGGTTGAGACCGTCGAGATCTCGGACGCCGAGCTGGACAACGTCTCCGGCGGTCTGTCCGTGAACGCCCTCAACACCGTGACCGGTGCCGTCAACGGCATCGCCCCGGTTTCCGGCCTGGTGGACACCGCCATCGGCACCGTCGAGGGCGTCACCGGCCTGAACACCCAGCCGGTCACCAACCTGGTCGCCGGTCTCTGATCGCACCTGGTTTCACCGAAGTCCCGGAGCCGTCCGCCGGCTCCGGGACTCTCGGGCGTTCCGCGGCGGTTTCCGGACCGGACTCCGCCGCTGTTTCCGTGCCGTCGTCTCTCCTCGGGTGAGGGAAGTTCCGTGCAGTTCCGCCAACAGGCCCTCGCCAAGCTCCAGTCGCCGGAGGAACTCGACCTCCCGGTGCGGCTCGCGCGCCCGCAGGGCTGGCTCGCGCTGGGTGTGACCGTCGTCGTGATGGCCGCCGCCTCCGTGTGGGCGGTGACCGGTTCGGTCACCTCCACGGTCGCCGCGCCCGCCATCCTCACGCACGCGCAGGGCAGTTATCTCCTCCAGAGCCCCGTCGCCGGTCAGGTGACCGCCGTGCTCGCGAAGCAGGGCGCCCGGCTCCCCGCGAACGCCCCCGTCCTCAAGGTCCGTACGGCGCAGGGCGATTCGCTCATCCGCACGGTCGCGGCCGGACGGATCACCGCGCTCGCCGCGACGATCGGGCAGATCATCCAGACCGGCGCCGACGTGGCCGCCGTGGAGAAGGTCGCACACGCGGACGATCCGCTGTACGCGACGGTGTACGTGCCCGCCGAGAACGCCGCCTCGATCCCGGCGCACGCGGCGGTCGACCTGACCGTCTCCTCCGTGCCCGCCGACCGCTACGGCGTGCTGCGCGGCCGGGTGAAGTCGGTGGACCGCACCGCCCAGTCGGCCCAGTCGATCGCCGCGTTCCTCGGCGACACCCAGCTCGGCCGGCAGTTCACCCGCAAGAGCCGCCCGGTCGCCGTGACCGTGAAGCTGGAGAAGTCGGCCTCGGCGAAGAGCGGTTACCGCTGGTCCTCCGCCGACGGGCCGCCCTTCCGGCTCGACTCCATGACCCTGGCCACCGGTTCGGTCCACCTGGCCGACCAGCGTCCCCTCGATTGGCTGCTCCCGTGACCGTGCAGACGGGGCAGGACCCCGACACCCGTAGCCGCAGACGCGCCGCACCGCCCCGGCGCCCGGTCCCCAAGGGCCGTGGCGGCACGGTCCGTACGCCCACCGTGCTCCAGATGGAGGCCGTCGAGTGCGGCGCCGCCTCCCTGGCGATGGTGCTCGGCCACTACGGCCGCCATGTCCCCCTTGAGGAGCTGCGCATCGCGTGCGGTGTCTCCCGCGACGGCTCGCGCGCGAGCAACCTCCTGAAGGCGGCCCGCAGTTACGGCCTGACCGCCAAGGGCATGCAGATGGACCTGGCCGCCCTCGCCGAGGTGCGCGCCCCGGCCGTGCTGTTCTGGGAGTTCAACCACTACGTCGTCTACGACGGCATGGGCCGCCGCTTCGGTCGGCGCGGGGTCTACATCAACGACCCCGCCAAGGGCCGCCGGTTCGTGCCCATGGAGGAGTTCGACGGCAGCTTCACCGGTGTGGTGCTCGTCCTGGAGCCCGGCGAGGACTTCGCCAAGGGCGGGCGCAAGCCGGGCATCCTCGGCGCGATGCCCGCCCGGCTGCGCGGCACCGCGGGCACCCTGCCCGCCGCGGTCCTCGCGAGCCTGCTGCTGGTCGCGGTCGGCGCGGCGCTGCCCGCGCTGAGCCGCACCTACATCGACATGTTCCTCATCGGCGGCCAGACCTCGCTGCTCGGCGTGCTGTTCGCCTCCATGGGCACCTGTGTCGCGCTGACCCTGGTGCTGACCTGGCTCCAGCAGACCAATCTGCTGCACGGCCGGATCATCTCCTCCACCCTCTCCAGCGCCCGCTTCCTGCGCCATCTGCTGCGGCTGCCGGTCACCTTCTTCTCCCAGCGTTCCCCCGCCGACCTGGTCCAGCGCCTCCAGTCCAACGACCAGGTCGCCGAGACCCTGGCCCGCGACCTCGCGGCGGCGGGCGTCGACGCGATCGTGGTCGTGCTGTACGCGGTCCTCCTCTACACCTACGACCCGCAGCTCACCTTCGTCGGCATCGGCGTGGCCCTGCTGAACATCGTGGCGATGCGCATGGTCGTACGGCTGCGCGCGACCCGTACGGCGAAGCTCCGCGCGGACACGGCGCGGCTGACCAACACCTCGTACACCGGCCTCCAGTTGATCGAGACGATGAAGGCGACCGGCGGCGAGGACGGCTACTTCCGCAAGTGGGCCGGGCAGCACGCGGCGACCCTGGAGGAGCAGCAGAAGCTCGGGGTGCCGAGCGCGTGGCTCGGGGTGGTCGCGCCGACGCTGGCCACGCTCAACAGCGCGCTGATCCTGTGGATCGGCGGGGTGCGTGCGATCGAGGGGCACATCTCGGTGGGTCTGCTGGTCGCCTTCCAGGCGCTGGTGGCCCGCTTCACGGCCCCGCTCACCCGGCTGAACGGCGTGGCGGGCCGCATCCAGGACTTCGCGGCCGACGTGGCCCGGCTGAAGGACGTGGAGAACTTCCAGGCCGACCCGCTCTACGACCGTCCCGGCGGCGCGGGCGAGTCCACGCGCAGGCTGCGCGGGCATGTCCAACTGGAGAACGTGACCTTCGGCTACAGCCCGCTCGACAAGCCGCTGCTCACCGGCTTCGACCTGACGGTGGGCCCGGGTCAGCAGGTGGCGCTGGTCGGCGGCTCGGGCAGCGGCAAGTCCACGGTGTCCCGGCTGATTTCCGGGCTGTACTCCCCGTGGGACGGCGTGATCCGGATCGACGACACGCGTCTGGAGGACATTCCGCGCGGCGCGCTCGCCTCCTCGGTCTCCTTCGTGGACCAGGACGTGTTCCTCTTCGAGGGCTCGGTGCGCGACAACGTGGCGCTGTGGGACCGCTCGATCCCGGACGAGGCCGTGGTGGAGGCGCTGCGGGACGCGGCGCTGTACGACGTGGTGATGCGCAGGCCCGGCGGCATCCACAGCCGGGTCGAGCAGGACGGCCGGAACTTCTCCGGCGGCCAGCGCCAGCGCCTGGAGATCGCGCGGGCGCTGGTGCGCCGCCCGAGCATCCTGGTCCTGGACGAGGTGACCAGCGCGCTCGACGCGGAGACGGAGCTGGTCGTGATGGACAACCTGCGCAGGCGCGGCTGCGCCTGTGTGGTGATCGCGCACCGGCTGAGCACGGTCCGCGACAGCGACGAGATCGTGGTGCTCCAGCACGGCACGGTGGTCGAACGTGGCCGCCACGAGGAGCTGGTGGCACGCGGCGGCGCCTACGCGGCGCTGGTCAGGGAGCGGTGAGATGACGCGGACACATGAAGGGGACCTGGTCCTCGGCGCCCTCGGCGCGCTCGGCTCCCGGGTGGACTGCGCGGGCTTCAACCGCCTGGACCTCGAAGGCCCGCAGGTGCTGTGGCTGGTGGCGTCCGGCGCGCTCGACCTGTTCGCGGTGGACGCCGCCCAGCAGGGCCACTGGCACCACCTCGGCCGTCTGGAGGCGGGCGCGCTGCTGCTCGGCCCGGTCGCCGGACCCCAGCACACGCTGGTCGCCCGCCCGGTGCGGGACTGCGTGGTGCACCGGGTGAACCTGCGCGAGCTGTACCAGAGCGCGCAGACCGAGACCTGGTCGTACGACGAGTACGGCAACCCGCAGTACGTCCCGCCCGCCACCAGCCCGCTGGAGTACGCGCTCGCACTGGGCGTCGGACGCGGCCTCGCGGTGCTGTTCCAGGCGCCGCTGGCCGAGGACCGCTCCGCCGCGCCCTCGGACGACGACGTGTTCTGGACCCAGGTGCCGCCGGGCAGCGTGCAGTACGGCTCGGTGTACGGCGCGGAGGCCGCCGCCGATCTGCTGATGGACCCGGCGCTGTGGCAGACCCTGGTGGACCAGCAGTACCGGCTGCTGACGGCCCTTGACCGGTGGATCGAGCAGCTGGAGCGCAGCCACGAGACGCGTGCCGCGGCCGGGATCAAGGCCGGTGAGGCGGTGCGTGCCGAGGCCGACCGCACCCTGCTCGCCTCCATCGGCAAGCGCTCGGCGCGGCGGACCACGGCGGCGGACGCGGACGCCGGGTACGCGGCCTGCAGGCTGGTCGCGGAGGCGGCCGGGATCGCGCTGGCCGAGCCCGCGCACAGCGGCACCGAGAGCGAGCGCCTGGACCCGGTGGAGCGGGTCGCGCTCGCCTCCCGGGTCCGCACCCGCGCGGTCCGCCTGCACGGCCACTGGTGGCGGGAGAACGTGGGCCCGCTGGTGGGTCACCGGGCGCTGTCCGGGGCGCCGGTCGCGCTGCTGTGGCGGCGCGGCGGCTATGTCGCCGTCCAGCCCGCGACCGGGCGCGAGACGCCGGTGGAGAAGGCGAACGCGGAGGAGTTCGAGCCGCGCGCGGTGATGTTCTACCGCCCGCTGCCCGAGCGGCGCCTCGGCCCGCTCGGCCTGCTGCGCTTCAGTCTGCGCGGCACGCGCGGTGATCTGACGAACCTGCTGCTGGCCGGTCTGGTGACGGTGGTGATCGGCGCGCTGGTGCCGGTGGCCACCGGCAAGGTGCTCGGCGAGTACGTGCCCGAGGCGCGGGAGAACCTGATCGCGCAGGTGTGTCTCGCGGTGATGCTGAGCGGGATCGTCTCGGCGGCGTTCACGCTGCTGGAGAACCTGACGATCCTGCGCCTGGAGGGCCGTATCGAGGCGGCACTGCAACCGGCGGTGTGGGACCGGCTGTTGAGGCTGCCCACCCGGTTCTTCGCGAAGCGCTCGACCGGTGAACTGGCCAGTGCCGCCATGGGTATCAGCGCGATCCGGCGCCTTCTCGCGGGTGTGGGCCCGGTGGTGGCGCAGTCGGTGACGGTCGGCGCGATGAACGTCGGGCTGCTGCTCTGGTACAGCGTGCCGATGGCGCTCGCGGCGATCGGGCTGCTGATCGTGATCGGCGCGGTGTTCCTCGGGCTCGGGCTGTGGCAGGTGCGCTGGCAGCGGCGTCTGGTGACGCTCGGCAACAAGCTGAACAACCAGGCGTTCCAGACCCTGCGCGGTCTGCCCAAGCTGCGGGTCGCGGCGGCGGAGAACTACGCGTACGCCGCCTGGGCACGGGAGTTCGCGCGCAGCCGGGAGCTCCAGCAGAGGGTCGGACGGATCAAGAACCTCAGCTCGGTGCTCGGCGCGGTCTATCTGCCCGTGTGCACACTGGTGATGTTCATGCTGCTCGCGGGCCCGGCCAGGGGCGCGATGTCGGCGGCGGCGTTCCTCACCTTCAGCACCTCGGTGACGATGGTGCTGACCTCGGTGACCCAGCTGACCGGCGCGTTCGTCTCGGCGGTGGCGGCGCTGCCGCTGTTCGAGGAGATCCGCCCGGTGCTGGACGCCACCCCGGAGGTGCGCGCGGCCAGCACCCGTCCCGGTCCGCTCACCGGCGCGCTGGAAGCCCGGCGGCTGTCCTTCCGGTACGCGGACGACGGCCCGCTGGTCCTGGACGACGTGTCCTTCTCGGTGCGCCCGGGCGAGTTCGTCGCGGTGGTGGGCCCGAGCGGCTGCGGCAAGTCCACGCTGCTGCGCCTGCTCATCGGCTTCGACAAGCCGGTCTCCGGCAGTGTGCTCTACGACGGCCAGGACCTGGCGGCGCTCGACCAGTCCGCGGTGCGGCGCCAGTGCGGGGTGGTGCTCCAGCACGCGCAGCCGTTCACCGGCTCAATCCTGGACGTCATCTGCGGCGCCGAGCCGTACACCCCCGAGGAGGCGATGGCGGCGGCCGAACTGGCCGGTCTCGCCGAGGACATCCAGCGGATGCCGATGGGGCTGCACACGATCGTCTCCGGCAGCGGCGCGGTCTCCGGCGGCCAGCGCCAGCGGCTGATGATCGCCCAGGCGCTGATCCGCCGCCCGCGCGTGCTGTTCTTCGACGAGGCGACCAGCGCGCTGGACAACGAGACCCAGCGCACGGTCATGGAGAGCACCCGCAAGCTCAACGCCACCCGCATCGTCATCGCCCACCGCCTGTCGACCGTCATGGACGCGGACCGGGTGGTGGTGATGGAGGACGGCAAGGTCGTCCAGCAGGGGGCGCCCGCCGACCTGCTCGCGGACACCGGGGGGCGGCTGCACGAACTGGTGCGCAGGCAGCTGGCGTAGGAGCCGGGGCGCCCCGGACGCCGTCGGGAGACGGAAACGCCGTGTCCCGGCCTAGGCCCCCCACGGGCCCGGCCGGGACACGGTTGTGCCTCCGGAGTCCGGCGGACGGCCCCACACCGTCCGCCTGCTCCGGTCACGAGATCGCGGTCGCTCCGGCCAGGGGCCGCACTCCCCAGTCACGAGCCCGATCCGGCGTCCTGGAGTCCGCGCGATCCCGGTCCTAGAACGCGAAGACGCTGCTGTCGAGCGCGTCCTTCGCGCAAGCGTTGCCGAACGTGCGCTCGTAGGAGACGCGTTGGCCCTGCCACACGCCCTGGACGGTGACGGTGACCGGGTCGTAGAGCCGGGTGCACCACACGTCGGCGCGGGCCTTGAGGGCGGTGAAGTCGCCCTGGAGTCCGCGCAGTTCGGCACAGGCCCGGACGGGGTCCGGGTGGGTGCCGGACGCGGTGGGGGCGCAGCTCAGGGTGACGGCGCGCTCGGGGGCGAGGGTGGCGGCGCTGTCGCCGTGCCCGGTGGTGAGCACCAGCGCCGAGGGCGCGTAGAGCGAGGCCGGGGCGGCTGCGGCGGCCTGGGTCAGGGGGCCGCAGACGGCAACCGCGGTGAGTCCCAGGGCCGCGGTCCAGCGCGCGGTGTTCCGCATCGTGTGCATCCTTCCGCTCGAACAGTCGGGGGTGCCGGTCCGGCTCCGATCGGGTGCCGGGGGTGGCGGCGGCCACTCTGCCGAGTCCGCCGCCGGAACACACATCCCACCCATGACTTTCAGTAACCTTGCGTGTTGAATCAGTGGCGAGAAGTCACGGAAATCGAACGCGTCGGCCGTGCAACGCCACGGTTCTTGATCGCGCCGCATGGCCGACTGGCCGAAACCCACCGCCTGTGTAATCGGCCTGAAACATTCCGGCCGTGGCCGCCGGGCGCCCCTTCACGTCCCGTCCGTGACACCTTCACGCTTCCTCGCGTTCGCCCGGGTTTCGGGTGCGCCCCAGTGGCCGAACCCTCCATCGCGGGGCCCGGAGATGGACGAAACATCACCTGGCCCGGCTCCGCGCCCGGGTCGTACTTTCGGCAGATCCCGATCCGGACATCCGCCCATCTCGCGGCGCAGGAGCCCCCGTTGACCTCACAGCCCGCCGAATCCCCGGCCACGCCGCCGCCCGCCCTCACCGAGGTCGAGCCCTACGGCGTCGAACGCATCCCCGACGCCGAACGCACCGCGACCCCGCTCGACCTCTTCCGGGTCGCCTTCGGCGGCGCCAACACCTTCTCCACCTGCGTCCTCGGCGCGTTCCCGATCCTGTTCGGGCTCTCCTTCTGGCAGGGGCTCGCCGCGACCGTCCTCGGGGTCGTCGCGGGCGCCCTGATCCTGTGTCCGATGGCCGTGTTCGGCCCGGTGAACGGCACCAACAACGCGGTGTCCTCCTCGGCGCACCTCGGGGTGCACGGCCGGGTCGTCGGCTCCTTCCTCTCCCTGCTCACCGCAGTCGCCTTCTTCTCCATCTCGGTGTGGAGTTCGGGCGACGCCCTGGTGGGCGGCGCGCACCGGCTGTTCGGCCTGGAGCGCGGCACGCTGTCGTACGTCGTGGCGTACGCGCTGTTCGCGGGGCTCGTCCTCGCGGTGTGCGTGTACGGCTTCCGGTTCATGCTCTTCGTCAACAAGATCGCGGTGACGTCCGCGACGGTGCTGTTCCTGCTCGGCGCGATCGCCTTCGCCGGTGACTTCGACCCGTCCTACGCCGGGGTGTTCACGGCCCACGCGGACGCGGCGACGCGGTCGATGTTCTGGCCGTCGTTCATCGGCGCGGCCCTGATCGTGCTGTCCAACCCGGTGTCGTTCGGCGCGTTCCTGGGCGACTGGTCGCGCTACATCCCCGCCGCCACCCCGCACCGCAAGGTGATCGGGGCCGCGTTCCTCTCCCAGCTGGCCACGCTGCTGCCCTTCGTGTTCGGCCTGGCGACCGCGAGCATCATCGCGACGAAGGCGCCGGAGTACGTCGACCCGAAGGCGCCGGACTTCGTGGGCGGGCTGCTGGCGATCTCCCCGAGCTGGTTCTTCCTGCCGGTGTGCCTGCTCGCCCTGATCGGCGGCATGTCCACCGGCACGACCTCGCTCTACGGCACGGGCCTGGACTTCTCCTCGGTCTTCCCGAGGCTGTCCCGGGTCCGGGCGACGCTGCTGGTCGGCGTCCTGTCCATCGCGTTCATCTTCGTCGGCCGCTTCGGCCTGGACCTCGTGCAGTCCATCTCCACCTTCGCCACGATGATCATCACCTGCACCACGCCGTGGATGGTCGTGATGATGCTCGGCTTCTGGACCCGGCGCGGCTGGTACGACCCCGACGCCCTCCAGGTCTTCAACCGCCGTCAGCGCGGCGGCCGTTACTGGTTCACGCACGGCTGGAACTGGCGCGGGATGACCGCCTGGTGGGTCTCGGCGGTGCTCGGCGTGCTGTTCACCGACATCCCGGGCCAGTTCGTGGGCCCGCTGGGCGACGTGGCGGGCGGCGTGGACATCAGCCTGCCGCTCTCCCTGGCTGTGGCCGCGCTGCTCTACCTGGCCCTGCTGTGGCTCTTCCCCGAGCCCCGCGCGGTCTACGGCCCGGAGGGCGCCCGTCTTGTCCGTACGGCGGACACCCCGGTGCCGCCGATCACGGGCGGCGGCCCGGAGCCGGTGGGCGAGCCGGTCCTGGCGGAGCCCACCCGATGACGCGGTGGCTGGACCTCTCCGTCCCCGTGGTCACCGGGATGCCCGTGTATCCCGGTGACCCGGAGGTCACGGTCTCCCCCGCGCTGCGCGCCCCCGCCGACGGCGTCAACGTCCTGTCCCTGCACCTGGGTTCGCAGTCCGGCACCCATGTGGACGCGCCGTACCACATCGACGACGCGTGGCCCCGCCTTGACGAGCTGCCCCTGTCCCGCTTCACGGGCCGCGCGGTGGTGGCCGACGTACGCGGCCTTACGCCCCGCTCCCCCATCACGCCGGAGCTGCTGGCCCCGGCCCTGGACGCCTTCGCTCCGGACGCGGTGCTGCTGCTGGCCACCGGCTGGTCGGCCCACTGGGGCACGGACGCCTACGCGGACCATCCCTGGCTGACCCCGGCCGCCGCCGAGGCCGTCGTGGCGGCCGGGGTCCGCACGGTGGCGGTGGACGCCCTCAGCGTGGACCCGAGCGGCCCGGACGCCGACCCGGCCCTCCCGGCCCACCGCGTGCTGTGCGGCGCGGGCGCGGTGATCGCGGAGAACCTGACGCGCCTGGACCGGCTGGTGGGCGTGGCCGACGCCGAGGTGTTCCTCTTCCCGCTCCGGCTGCCGGGGGCGGACGGGGCGCCGGTGCGCGCGGTGGCGCGGCTCGGCGGGGCGTGACGGCGCGGGGCGAGGCGCGCGGAACGGCGGTGCGGGGCCCGTGGTGACACGGGCCCCGCACCCGTGTCAGGGGCGTGGCGGCGCCGTGTCAGGCGGGGCCGTCACCTTGGGGGCATGCGAAATTCAGCGATCGCGGTCTGGGGACTGCGCAAGGCGTACGGCGGCAAAGTCGTCCTGGACGGCGTCGACTTCGAGGTCCCGGAGGGTTCCGTCTTCGCCCTGCTCGGCCCGAACGGCGCGGGCAAGACGACGACCGTCAACATCCTCACCACCCTGCTGAGGGCCGACGCCGGGACGGTGCGGGTCGCCGGGCACGACGTGACGACCGCGACCCGTCAGGTGCGTGCGGCCATCGGCGTGACCGGCCAGTTCGCCGCGGTGGACGAGCTGCTGACCGGCCGGGAGAACCTGCGTCTGATGGCCGACCTCAAGCGGGTACGCCCGGCCGATGAGGTGGTCGCGCGGCTGCTGGAGCGGTTCGAACTCACCGATTCGGCGGACGAGTCGGCCTCCGCCTACTCCGGCGGCATGCGCCGCAAGCTGGATCTGGCGATGACCCTGGTCGGCGATCCGCGCATCATCTTCCTGGACGAGCCGACGACGGGCCTGGACCCGCGCAGCCGCCGCACGATGTGGGACATCGTCCGCGAACTGGTGGCCGACGGCACCACGATCCTGCTCACCACCCAATACCTGGAGGAGGCCGACCAGTTGGCCGACCGGATCGCGGTGCTCGACCACGGCCGCCTGGTCGCCCGGGGCACCCCCGAGGAGCTGAAGCGGCAGATCCCCGGCACCCATGTCCGGCTGCGCTTCGCCGCCCCCGCCGACCTGGACACGGCGGCCCGCGTGCTGCCCGGGTCCGTACGCGACGACCAGGAACTGACCCTGCGGGTGCCGAGCGAGGGCGACTCGCGGTCGCTGCGCGCCCTGCTGGACCGCCTGGACGCACACATGCTGGACGCGAAGGAGTTCTCCGTGCACACACCCGATCTCGACGACGTCTTCCTCGCCCTCACCGGCCAGGCCCAGCCGGAGGTGACCGCCAAGTGAGCACGCCCACCCTGCCGTTGGCCGACGCGGCGGTCATGCTGCGCCGCAACTTCCGGCACACGCTCCGCAATCCGGTCACCGTGTTCCAGGCGGTCCTGTTCCCGCTCGTGATGATGGCGATGTTCGTCTACGTCTTCGGCGGCGCCTTCAAGGTCCGGGGCGAGTACATCGACTACGCGGTGCCGGGCCTGATCGTGATGGCCCTCACCTACGGGCTCGGTCCGACGGCCGCCGCCGTCAACGGGGACATGACCAAGGGCATCATCAACCGGTTCAAGGTCATGGACGTCTCGCACGGCGCCGTGCTCATCGGGCATGTCGTCTCCACGACGGTGCGCGGTCTGATCGCGGACGCGGTCATCATCGGCGTCGGCTTCGCCATGGGGTTCCGTCCGCACGCGAGCTTCCCGCAATGGCTCGGCGCGATCGGTGTGATGCTGCTGCTCGGGTTCGCCGTCAGCTGGCTCACGGTCGCCCTGGGCGTTGCCGCGAAGAGCGTGGAGTCGGCGGGTCTGGCCACCGTGCCGCTGATCATGCTGCCGTTCCTCAGCAGCGCGTTCGTGCCCGCCGACACGATGGGCGCGGGCGTACGGCAGTTCGCGGAGTACCAGCCCTTCACGCCGATCGTGGAGACGCTGCGCGGGCTGCTGACGGGCCACCCGTCGGGCGGCGACATCTGGGCGGCCGTCGCCTGGTGCACCGGCTTCGCGGTCGTCGGCTATCTGTGGGCGGTCTCCACGTTCAAGAAGCGGGCGTGACCCGGGGCGCGGCGAGCACGGCCTCGGCCAGCCGGGGCCAGTCGGTCCGCGTCCCCTCCCGCGCCGCCTCGGCGTACCGCGCGTCGCCGAGGCGGTCGCGGGCCTCCCGCTCGATCCGGTCCGTGTCCGGGTTCGAGCGGTCCCGCAGGCCGCCCACCTCCGCGCTCGCCGCGAGCAGCCGGGCGGCCTGCCCGGGCTCGCCCCGGCGCAGCGCGAGGTCCGCGACACCGACGAGCACCTGTGCGATCGCCTGCGCGTACCCCGACTCGGCCGCCGCCGCGCAGGCCGCCGCACGGTGGGTGCGGGCCTCGTCCAGGTCGTCGGCGAGGTGGCCGAGCAGGTCGTGTCTGATCGCGCGGATGTGCGGCAGCTCGGCCTCGTCGCGCAACAGGGCGGTCGCGCTGTCGAGTTGGGCGCGTGCTTCCTCGGCGTCCCCGTCCCAGCGGGCAAGTCCCGCTTGCGCGAAGGCCAGTTCGGCCAGCGCGTCCGGCCAGGTGACCCGCTCGGCCCAGCGCCGCGCCTCGGCCAGGGCCGCCGTGCTCGCCGCCCGGTCGCCGAGCAGCCAGGACAACTGGGCCTGCCGTGACCGCATCCGGATGACGTCCTCGGCGGCGCCGACCTCGGTGACGACCGCGACGGCCTGCTCGTAGTGCGCGCAGGCGGCGGCGAACTCGCCCCGCGCGGCGATGCGGTCGGCCAGCTCGGTCTGCGCGAACGCGATCCCGAACCGCTCCCCGAGCGCCCTGAACTCCGCGAGCGCCGCCTCCAGATGGGCGTCCGCCTCCCGTCCGCTGCGGCCGAGCACGATCCGCATCTTGCCCATGTGCAGCCGGGCCAGGGCACGCACCCAGGGGTCCGCGTCGGTGAGCAGCGGCTCGAACGCGGTCAGTGCCTCCTCGGGCCCGCGCAGCAGACGCACCAGGGCGCCCACGAGCCCCAGCGCCGGATGACCGCCGCCCCGCAGGCCCTCGTTGAGCCGATGTGCCTCGTGGATCCACTCCGCGGCCTGCTGGGCGTCGCCCCGCCCGGAGGTCGCGAACATCGAGTACAGGGCGTACACCGTGGCCCGGACCTCGTCGGCCACCTCGCCGGGCACCTTCGTGGCGGCGGTGATCAGCTCCATGCCCTCGGCGCGGTGTCCGCCGAGCCACCAGTACCAGCCCGCGCCCGCCGCCAGCCGCATCGCCGCCTGTGCGTCGCCCGCCGCGAGCGCGCCGCGCATGGCCGCCGCGATGTCGTCGTGCTCGGCCTCCAGCCGTGCCAGCCAGTGGAGTTGGCCCGCGCGGCGCAGCTGCGGCTCGGCGGTCTCGGCGAGTTCGGTGACATGCGCGAGGTGGGCCCGGCGGGCGCGATCCGCCTCCCCGGCCTCCGCGAGACGGTGCCCGGCGTACTCCTTGATGGTGCCGGTCATGCGGTAGCGCGGGGCGCCGTCGCCCTCGGCGCGCAGCAGCGACTTCTCCGTGAGCGCGGTGAGCAGTTCGAAGACCTCCTCCCGGGCGACCTCCTTCCGGGCGATCCCGTCCCGGGCGGCCTCTTCCCGCGCGAACTCCTCGCCCGCGCAGACCCGTTCGGCCGCCTCCAGGCTCGCCGCGCCGGAGAACACCGCGAGTCTGCGCAGCACGGCCCGCTCGGCGTCGGTGAGCAGTTCCCAGCTCCAGTCGACGGCCGCGCGCAGGGTCTTGTGCCGGGGCAGGGCGGTGCGGCTGCCGCCGGTCAGCAGGCGGAAGCGGTCGTCGAGGCCGCCCGCGAGCTGGTCGACGGACATGGTGCGCAGCCGGGCGGCGGCCAGCTCGATGGCCAGCGGCAGTCCGTCCAGCGCCCGGCAGACCCGCACCATGGTCGCCAGCGTGCCGGTGTCGTCCGCGAGGTCCCGGCGCACGGCCGACGCCCGGTCCCGCAGCAGCCGTACGGCCGGTGCGGCGGCGATCTCGCCGGGGGCGGCGTCCGCCGCAGGCAGGGCCAGCGGCTCGACCGGCCACAGGGCCTCGCCGGTGATGCCGAGCGGTTCCCGGCTGGTCGCCAGGATGCGCAGCCTCCGGCACTCCCCGAGGACCCGGTGGGCGAACAGCGCCGCGGACTCGATCAGATGCTCGCAGTTGTCCAGGATCAGCAGCGCCTCGCGCTCGCGGATCGCGGCGACGAGCCGGTCCACCGGCTCCGCGTGCGGGGCCCCGCCGAGGAGGGTATCCCGCAGACCGAGCCCGGAGAGGGTCGCCTGTGCCACATCGCCGTCGGCGCCGACCCTGGCCAGCTCCACCAGCCAGGCCCCGTCGGGGAGTTCGCCGAGCAGCGTGCGCGCGGTCTCGGTGGCGAGCCGGGTCTTCCCCGCCCCGCCGGGCCCGATCACGGTGGTGAGCCGGTGCTCGGTGACGAGCCCGCGCACCGCCTCCACCTCGTCGCCCCGGCCCACGAACGTGGTCAGCTCGGCCCGCAGGTTGGTCTTCCGGCTCGCCTCCGCGCGGCCCGACTCCCCGCGCAGCAGGGAGACATGGAGCGCGGCCAGCTCCGGCGAGGGATCGACGCCCAGCGTGTCCGCCAGCGCCTCCCGCGCCCGCTGGTACACGAGCAGCGCCTCGCTGTCCCGCCCGGCCGCGACCAGGGCACGCATCAGCGCCGCCACGAGCCGTTCCCGCAGCGGATGCGCGGCCACCAGAGCGGTCAGCTCCGTGACCGTCTCCGCCCCGCGCCCGAGGGCGAGATCCGCCTCGGCCCGCTCCTCGACGGCACTCAGCCGCAGCCCCTCCAGCCGGGCCACGACCGCGTCGAACGCCGCACCGCCGCCGAGCCCCACGTCCTGAAGTGCCGCGCCCCGCCACAGCCCCAGCGCCTCCCGCAGCAGCCGCACCCGCCCGAACGCGTCCCGCCCCTGGGCCTCCCCGACCAGCCGCTCGAACCGTACGGCGTCCACGGCGTCCGGCTCCACGCGCAGCCGGTACCCCTCCGTGCGCCCCTCGATCGCGCCGTCCGGCAGCAGCTTCCGCAGCCGGGACACCAGCCGCTGGAGGGGGTTCGCGGCGTCGGCGGGCGGCAGTTCGCCCCAGATCCAGTCCACGAGCGACGCCTTCGGGACCGGCTGCCCCGCCCTGAGCGCCAGCGCGGCCAGCAGCCCCCGCAGCCGCGCCCCCGGCACGTCGACCGGACCACCGTCGTCCGCGCGCACCGTCAACGGCCCCAGCATCCCGATCTGCACCCGCCGATTTTGCCACGCTCCCGGGCGGGCGTCTCCGGGCCGGTGACGCCCGCAAGTCCCCGGTTTCCAGGGCCGCGTCCCGACTCCTGACCAGCGGCGCGCGCCCGCCTAGGATCGACGCCGGTCCCTACGGGGCCGGTTGTCCGTGGCGGAGTGGAGGGAGCCGGATCATGGTCGGGCAGTGGGCGGATTTCCAGTACGAGATCTATCTGAACGGGATGACCGGTGCGGTGCCCCGGCTCCCCACCGATCTGACCCGCCTGGAGGAGCTGGCCGAACACCGGCTCGGCCCCGGCCCCGTGGGGTACGTCGCGGGGAGCGCCGGGGACGGGAGCACGGCGCGGGCCAACCGGGCCGCGCTGGAGCGGCGACGGATCGTGCCCCGGATGCTGCGGGACGTACGCGAACGCGACCTGTCCACCGAGGTGCTGGGGCGCACCCTGCCCGCGCCGCTGGCCCTCGCGCCGGTCGGAGTGCTGTCGATCATGCACCCCGAGGCGGAGTCCGGGGCCGCCCGGGCCGCCGCCGCGCGGGGTGTGCCGTACATCCTGTCGTCGGCGTCGAGCACGCCGCTGGAGGAGGTCGCGGAGGCGATGGGGGACGCCGAGCGCTGGTTCCAGCTGTACTGGGGCAGCGACCGGGAGGTGACGGCCAGCTTCCTGGCCCGCGCGAAGGCGTCCGGGTACTCGGTGCTGGTGGTCACGCTGGACACCCCGCTGCTGTCCTGGCGCCCGCGCGACCTGGACCGGGCGTATCTGCCGTTCCTGCACGGCGTCGGCACCGCCAACTACTTCACCGACCCGGCGTTCCAGGCGGGGCTGGCCAAGCCGGTGCACGAGGACCCGAACGCGGCCGTGCTGCGCTTCCTCGCTCTGTTCGGGGACGCCGGGCACACCTGGCCGGACCTGGAGTTCCTGCGCGAACACTGGGACGGCCCGATCGTGCTCAAGGGCATCCTGCACCCGGACGACGCCCGCCTCGCCGCCGACGCCGGGATGGACGGGGTGGTGGTCTCCAACCACGGAGGCCGCCAGGTCGCCGGTTCCGTCGCCGCGGCCGACGCGCTGCCCCGGGTGGCCGAGGCCGTCGGCGACCGGCTCACCGTGCTCTTCGACAGCGGCATACGCACCGGCGACGACATGTTCAAGGCCCTCGCCCTGGGCGCCCGTACGGTGCTCCTAGGCCGCCCTTACGTATACGGCCTCGGCCTGGACGGCCAAGCGGGCGTGGACCACGTGATCCGCAGCCTGCTGGCAGAACTGGACCTGACGATGGCCCTCTCCGGCCACGCCTCCGTAGCGACGGTGGGCCCGGACTCGCTGACCTGAGCCGAGAAGCCAAGGGCACGGACAACCCCCCAGGGGCGCGGGGAACTGCGCGACCAGCCACACCGATCCGGCACCTGCCAACGGCGAGAACCCCCCATGTTCTCCGGCCAAAGCGCCGCAGGCCCTACGCTCCTTGGCGCGGCGGTTCCGAAGCCCCAGATATGGACAGCGCGTCGGGACTCGCCGACGGCGTGTCCGTCAGCCAGCGCTGCCCGGCCGAGCGGTCCCGGAAGGCGGCCACGATGTCGGAGCCGGGCCGGGTGTCCGCCGCCGCGAGGGCCAGCGTCCGGTCCCAGCGGGGCAGCAGGTCGCCGCGCACCGTGAGGTCGTAGCGCACGTCGTCCGCGCGCTCCGTACCGGCGTCGGCGCAGGTGCCGAGGATGACCACGCCGGGGTCGGCGTGCGAGTCCAGGCACAGCTGGGGGTCGGCGGCGCTGTGCAGCAGCCCGTCGGCGTCGTAGGTCCAGCGCTGGATGTCGTCGCCGGAGCACAGGGCCAGCGTGGTCGCGGCGCCGGTGCGGGGCTCGCCCTTGACGCTCAGGCAGAGGTCGGCGCCGACGTTGCGCAGTCGGAAGGGGTGCCCGGCCGTGGGGACCGCCACGGCGGTAGGAGAGGCGGCGGGCACGGACGGTGACGTGCCGTCGGACGGCTGCGCGGTGCGGGGGTCGGCGGCGGGCTCGGCACCGGTGGAGGCGACCTGGGAGGTGCCGTCGCCGCCGCCCGGCCAGGCGCCGACGGCGAGCACGGTCACGAGGATTCCGGCGGAGGCGACCCCGACGCCGGTGAGCACCCCCTTGGGCGAGAGGACCCCGACGACGCGGGCGAGCGGGCCCTCGCCGCCCCGGCGGCGGCCCGTGCCGTCGCCGCTCGCGGCCGTCGCGCCGCGCTTGCCGCCGCCGCGCCTGCGACCGCCCGGGCGGCGGGAGGTGCCGAGCGCGGCACCGGAGCCGGAGCGGCCGGGGCGGGAGTCGAGATAGCGGCGGGCGCCCCAGCCGAGGACGGCCTCGGCGAGCAGGGCGCCGAGCGCGGTGTCGATCTGGCCGAGCTGTTCGGCGGCGTGGCGGCAGTAGGCGCAGGAGGCCAGGTGCCTGCGCACGTCGGGGAGCAGGTCGCCGCCCCGGCGGATCGGCACGTCGAAGAGGCGGTTGTAGTGGCGGCACTCGGCGCTGGGCGCCAGCTCGCGGTGGGCGCGCACACAGCCCTCGCGGAAGCGCTCCCGGGCCTGTTCCAGCGCGGCGGCGGCGCTCGCCTCGTCCAGGCCGAGCAGCACGGCCGGGACGCCGGTCGGCTCCGCTTCGACGGCGGTGTGCCACAGCAGGGCCTGCTCCAGCGGGGCCAGGGCGTGGAAGGAGCGCTCGGCGAGGGCGCGGTTCTCCGGGGTGAGCGACTTGGCGGCGCGCATCCCGCGTCCGCCCGCGGGCTTGCCGAGGCCGGGCAGCGCGGCGGTGATCCGGTCGGTGGCGGCCCAGTCCACGATCGTGTCGCGCACGGTGAGGAGCAGCCGGGGGCGCAGGGCCACGGCGGGCTCGCCGAAGCGGAGCCGGTCGAGCACCTGGTGGAAGGCCGCCGCCGTGACCATCTGGGCGACAGGGCCGGACGTCGCCAGGCAGATGACCGCGTAGTCGGTGGCGGGCTGCCAGTGACGGGCCATCAGCAGGGCGGCGGAGCGGGAAGACTCCGCGTCGGAACCGGCGCGCAGGGGCGCGGCGAGCGACTCGTCGGACTCACCCGGGTCGCCGCCTTGCGGGTACGGGGGACGGGGAGGTCGAGGGGTGGTCACTTGAGCGGTTTCCTTTGGCGCGTGCGGTGCGTGGGAGCCGGGAGCGGACCTCCGGGGTGCGCACAGGGAGCGGGAAGTCACCGGTGTCGCCCCCGCTCCGGTTCCTCAACTGCCGAAGCGGTCCCGGACCTTACCCCCCGCGCGGGTGTGTCAACCCTCGCACAACTTCTGCACAAGCAACAAGGCGCCCGTCCCACATCACCGGTTTTGAAAGGAACTCTTCGAAACCCACGGCGGTGTGTTCTCTCGCGCCCCGTGTGAAACACGCGCACCCGATGCCCCGCCGCGCACGGTGTCGCCGGGCGGCACGGCGGTGTGGACTTGGTCCCGGTCCTTCTCGGGAGGCCCCGGCGGAACGGCGGTTCCGCGTACGGGGCAGGCCGGTCGGCCCGTTCCCACCGCCCCGGCCGGCGGTCACGACGGCTTCCCCCGTCCGCCGGGCGGTGTCAGATCTGCCAGGAACGGAGCCGGCCGGCCGCGCCGTGCACGTCGGCGGCGCCGGAGCGCAGGTCGCGTACGAGTGCGGTGAGGGCGCCGGGCGGCGGTTCGATCCGGGCGCCGCTGACGGCCAGATAGGCGACGGCGGTGGCGCAGGCGAACCGCGCGTTGGCCGAGGGCAGCGGCCGGAGCACGGCGAGGGTGTGCAGCAGGGCTGCCGCGCGCCAGGCGGCGTCGGCCTCCACCCCGGGCCCCGGCGGCTCCACCCGGTGCCGGGCCACGGCGGCGACCAGTACGGACAGGTCCCCCACCGCCGCCGCTCCGGGCAGCACCTCCTCGTACCGCCGCAGCAGCCAGGGGACGTCGATGTGGATGACGGGCGACGGCATCGCTCAGGCGGCCTCGCCGTCGGCGGAGGCGGAGGCGGAGGCAGGCGCGGAGGCAGCTGCGGGTGCGGATGTGCTGGTGGGTGCGGGCGCGGATGCGGGTGCGGGGGCGCTTCGTACGGCCGGTTCGTCGTCCGGGAAGGCCGCCGCGAACTCCGCCGCGTGGGCGGCGAAGAAGCCGCGGAACGTCTCCGCGCCCTCCTGGAGTGCCCGGTGCCGGGCGATGTCCGCGGCGGCGGCCTCGCGCACGAGCGCCTTCATCGACGTACCGCGCTCCTTGGCGATCTGGCGCAGGTCGGCCAGTTCACGCTCGCTGAACTCCACATTCAGAGCTGGCATGGCCTCACGGTACAGCGCGGGTACTTACCCGTAAATTCCGCCAGTTGCCGCACCTTTCGCGCCGGTGGCAGGGACGGTGCGGAGCCGACACCAGCGGACGCGCCGCCCCAGATCCATCACATATGAGCACAAAAAGTGTCTTATTTCCTTTATGCATACACCTTCGCGGCGTACCCTGCTCCGAGCCCCGTTCGCTGCCGCCGGCGCGGGTCTCCTGGCTGCCTGCACGGACTCCGGCTCCCGGCCCAGGCCGGGTCCGGAGGCGAGCGGCGCGTCGGCGGCCGAGAAGGCCTTCGTCCCCCCGGGGCCCCAGGGATATGTCGACCCGTCGGGTCCGGAGGTCCGGGCCGCCGAGCGCAGGCGCGGCTCGGGCCGGGTGCGCATGGTCGGGCTCACCGCCCGGGAGACCACGCTGGACCTCGGCGGCCGCAGTGTGCGGACCTGGGCCTACCACGACCAGCTCCCGGGGCCGCTGGTGCGCGCCACCGCGGGTGACGTGCTGAGCTTCACCTTCTCCAACCGGCTGCCGGAGTTCTCCACCCTGCATTTCCACGGCATCCGGCTGCGCTGCGACATGGACGGCGTGCCGGGTCTGACCCAGCGGGCCGTCGCCTCCGGAGCCGACTTCACCTACCGCTTCACGGCCGCCGATCCGGGGACCTACTTCATCCATTCGCACGTCGGGATGCAGCCGGACCGCGCGCTGTACGCGCCGCTCATCATCGACGACCCGCGCGAACCGCTCTCCTACGACCAGGAGTGGATCGTCGTCCTGGACGACTGGCTCGACGGGGTGAACGGCTCCACCCCGGACAAGGTGCTCCGCCAGCTGGTCCCGGACTCGTCGACGCTCGACAGCATGAGCATGGACATGGGAATGGGCCCGCAGCACCCGTCGGCCCATCCCACCGCCACCCATGTGGACAACGGCCCCGACCGCAGGCTGCACCACTCCTACAGCCGCCTGCTGCACAGCATGGGCGGCAGCGTGGACTTCCCCGTCTACCTCGTCAACGGCCGCCGTCCGGGCGAGCCCACCAGCTTCCGCTGCCGCCCCGGCGAGCGGATCCGGCTGCGCATCATCAACGCGGGCTCCGAGACCGCGTTCCGGGTCGCGCTCGGCGGCCACACCATGACGGTCACGCACACCGACGGCTATCCGGTGCAGCACTGCGACACCGACGCGCTGCTGGTGGGCATGGCCGAGCGCTACGACGTGCTGGTCACCGCGAAGGACGGTGTCTTCCCGCTGGTGGCGAAGGCCGAGGGCAAGAACGGACAGGCGATCGCGGTGCTGCGCACCGACAAGAGCAGAACCGTTCCTCTCCCCGATGTGCACCCCGACGAGCTGGACGGGAACATCGTCCTCGCGAACCAGTTGCGCCCCGCCGACTCGGCGGCCCTGTCCGAGCGCGAGCCCGACCGCCAGTTCCGGATCAGGGCGACGGGCAACATGGGCAAGTACGACTGGAGCTTCGACCACAAGCCGTACGACGTGCGCCAGCGCCACCCCGTGAAGGCCGGGGAGCGGGTCCGGGTCACCCTCATCAACGCCACCGACATGTGGCACCCCATGCATCTGCACGGCCACACCTTCGCGATGACCGGGCTCGACGCGGTGGGCGCCCGCAAGGACACGGCGATCGTCCTGCCGCACCGCAAGCTGGTCTTCGACTTCGACGCCGACAACCCGGGCCTGTGGATGCTGCACTGCCACAACCAGTACCACTCGGAGAGCGGCATGATGACGATCCTCGGCTACCGCACCTGAGCGGGGCGCAACGGTGCCGGTACGACCCGCTTCTGACGAGGCGGCGGCGCGGCGGGCCCGGGCGCCCCTGGCGAGCCGCCGGGCGCCCCGTCTCCCGCTCGGGCCCGCACAGCAGGCGGGAGTTCGCCGACTGGGCCTAGGCTGGGTCACGGAGGTGCGCCTGTCGACTCTGCGCGCACGCGCTTGGGAGTGGCGACGATGAGCCGGGGCTATCCGTTCGACGAGGCGGCGACGGCCCGGGCCGTGATCGCCGACGACGGAACACTGCTGGAGTGGAACGAGGGCGCCCGGCGTCTGCTCGGCCACTCCGCCGACGCTGTCCTGGGCCGCCCGGCCGCCGGGCTGCTCGCCTACGACGGCACCGCGCCGGTCCTCTCCGGTGGCCACTGGGACGGCACGCTCGACCTGCGCCACCAGGACGGCCGCACGGTCACCGTCTGGCTGCTCGCCCAGCACCGCCCGGCCGACGGCACCCACGGCGGCGACTGGCTCGTCGTCGCCCCGCCGCCCGGCACCGCCCCGCCCCTGGCCGGCGACCCGCTGGCCGAGGCGGGTCTGCTCCAGTCCCCCTGCGCCGTCGCCGTCTACGACGACCGGCTGCGGCTGTGCCGGATGAACGACGCCATGGCCCGGATCACCGGGCTGCCCGAGGAGCGGGTGCGCGGGCTGCGGATCACCGAGACGGGCGGCCTGCCCCAGCCCGAGGAGCTGGAGCGGAGCATGCTCCAGGTGCTCACCACCGGGCAGCGGCTGGACGTCCGCGTCCACACCTGTGCCACCGACGGCGAACCGGCGCGGACGTGGCTGGCCCGGATGGCGCCGGTCACCGGCCCGGACGGCCGGGTGCGGGGCGTCGTCGTCGCCGCGCACGACGTCACCGAGAGCGACCGGGCCCGGCAGCGGCTGCGCCTGGTGAACGAGGCGAGCATCGGCATCGGCACCTCCCTGGACGTGACCCGTACGGCGCAGGAGCTGGCGGACGTGTGCGTGCCCGTGCTCGCGGACTTCGTCACCATCGACCTGCTGGACCCGGCCGAGCACGGCGGCGAGCCCCCGTACCGGGTGGTGGCGCCCGTGCCGCTGCGCCGGGCCGCCCACCGGTCGGTCCTCGAGGGCGAGCCGGAGGCGGTCGCGGAGCCGGGCGGCTCCGAGGTGTACCCGGAGTTCTCGCCGCAGGCCGCGGCCCTGCTGACCGGCCGTACCGTGGCCGCCACGGTGGCCGCGGGCGACCTGGACAAGTGGCTGGCCTGGAGCGGGGAGCGGGGCGAGCGGGTGCGCCAGTTCGGCATCCACGCCTCGCTGGCGGTGCCGATCCACGCCCGGGGCACGACGCTCGGGGTCGCGGTGCTGGCCCGGCACCGGCGGCGCGATCCGTTCACGGCGGACGACGTGCTGCTGGCCGAGGAGATCACCGCGCGCGCCGCCGTCTGTCTCGACAACGCCCGCCGCTACTCCCGCGAACGCGACACCGCCCTGGCCCTCCAGCGCAGCCTGCTGCCCCGGCGGCTGCCGCCCACGGCCGCCCTGGAGGCCACCTCCCGCTATCTCCCGGCGGCGCGGGCCGGGGTGGGCGGCGACTGGTTCGACGTGATCCCGCTGTCCGGGACGCGGGTCGCGATGGTCGTCGGGGACGTGGTGGGCCACGGGGTGCAGGCGTCGGCGGCGATGGGGCGGCTGCGCACCGCCGTACGCACCCTGGCCGATCTCGATCTGGCCCCGGACGAACTGCTCACCCATCTGGACGACCTGGTGGTCCGGCTCTACGAGGAGTCCGGCGGCGACGGCGGCGGCGAGGTGGGCGCGACCTGCCTCTACGCGGTCTACGACCCGGTGTCCCGGCGCTGCTCGCTGGCCCGCGCGGGCCATCCCCCGCCCGTGGTCCTGGAGCCGGGCGAGCCGCCCCGCGAACTCGACCTGCCCTCCGGCACCCCGCTGGGCCTGGGCGGGCTCCCCTTCGAGTCGGCCGAGGTGGAGCTGCCCGAGGGCACGGTGATCGCCCTGTACACCGACGGTCTGGTGGCCTCCCGGGACCGCGCCGGGGACCGGGGCAGACAGCTGCTGTTCCAGGTGCTCGGCGAGGAGACGCGGCGCCTGGGCGAGCGCTGCGCCCACGCGCTGGACGCCACCTGCGACCGGGTCCTGGCCGCCCTGCTGCCGCGCGGTGACGCGGCGGACGACGTGGCCCTGCTGCTGGCCCGTACCCACGCCCTGCCCGCCGGACAGGTGGCGGCCTGGGACGTGCCGGACGATCCGGCGCTGGTGGCGCCGGTCCGCCGGGAGGTCGGGGAGCAGCTGGAGCGCTGGGCCTTGAGCGAGGCGGCGTTCACGGCGGAGCTGGTGGTGAGCGAGCTGGTCACCAACGCGATCCGCTACGGCTCCCAGCCGGTGCGGCTGCGGCTCATCCACGACATGGACCGGCTGATCTGCGAGGTCTCCGACGCCAGCCACACCGCCCCGCACCTGAGGCGGGCCAAGACCTTCGACGAGGGCGGCCGGGGGCTGCTCCTGGTCGCCCAGCTCACCCAGCGCTGGGGCAGCAGGCACACCGCCGAGGGCAAGACCATCTGGGCGGAGCTGACCGTGCCGGAGGACGAGCGGCGGCCTCAGCGGGACGATCAGTAGCCGGTCGGTGGCTCAGCGGGCGCCCGGGGTGCTCAGCCGCCGCCCGGATGTGCTCAGTAGCCGCTGAGCCAGGGCCGTACCCGCTTGCGGGCCTCGTGCAGACGGGACTTGAGGGTGCCGAGCGGGATGCCCGCCCGTTCGGCGGCCTCGGCGTAGTCCAGATGGCAGATGTCCCGGTAGACGAGCGGCGCGACCAGGTGCGGATACTCGCGCTCCAGCCGGTCGAGGGCTTCCAGCAGGTCGACCCGGGAGCCCGCGATGACGCTGGTGGTGCGGGGGTCGACGGGTTCGGGGCGGGTGGGCGGGGCGGGCCGTTCGGCGGCGCGGCGGCGCAGCTCGCGGTACTTCTGGCGGCAGCAGTTGGCGACGACCGTGTAGAGCCAGGTGCTGAAGCGGCTGCGGCCCTGGAAGCCGGTGATGTGCCGGGCCACCTGGAGCAGTACGTCCTGCGCGGCCTCCTCGGCGTCCTCGCGGCACGGCAGGAACCGGCCGCAGCGGCGCACCACCTCCGGGCGCAGCTCGGCCAGCAGCCGGTCGAGCGCGGCCGTGTCCCCGGCCGCGGCCCGCCGGGCAAGGTCCTCGGCCGTCGGCTCGTCCGCCGCAGCGGCCGTCGGCTGGTCCCCCACAGCGGCCCCCTGGAAGTCGATCTCAGTCCAGGCATGATAGTCGTATGCATCCCCCGGAACGGATCGGCCGTCACCGTATGGAACGGGTCCTGGGCACCGGCGCCTTCGCCACGGTGTGGCTCGCCCACGACGACGAGCTGGACGCGCCGGTGGCGGTCAAGGTGCTCGCCGACAACTGGGCGCACCGGCTCGATGTGCGCGAGCGGTTCCTGTCCGAGGCCAGGCTGCTGCGCCGGGCCTCCTCCAGCCGTCTGGTGCAGGTCTACGACATCGGTGAACTCCCGGACGGCAGGCCGTACTTCGTCATGGAGTACGCGGACGGCGGCACGCTCGCCGACCTGCTGAAGGACGGTGCGCCCCCGGTCGCGGAGGCGCTGCGGCTGACCGCCGAGGCCGCGCGCGGGGCGGCGGCTCTGCACGAGGCGGGGATCGTGCACCGCGACATCAAGCCGACCAACGTGCTGCTGCACACCGCCCCCGACGGCGAGCGGCGGCTGCTGCTCGCGGACCTCGGGCTGGCCAAGAGCCTCGCGCAGGCGTCGGTGCTCACGCTGGCGGCGGGTTCGGCGGGCTATCAGCCGCCGGAGCAGGCCGAGCCGGGGGCGGGCATCGACGCGCGCGCCGACGTCTACAGCCTGGGCGCGGTGGGCTACGAGCTGGTCACCGGCACCGTGCCGGGCCCGCCGGGCCGCGTGGTGCCGCCGGGACGGCTGCGCCCCGGGCTCGGCGCGGACGTGGAGCGGGCGCTGCTGCGGGCCCTGGAACCGGACCGGGAGCGGCGCTGGCCGGACGCGGCGGCGTTCGCGGACGAGCTGGAGCGGCTGGCGGACGGTTCCGGCGGCGGGCGCGGGCGGTGGCCGCGGCCCCGGGTGCGGGCCGGGTACGCGGTGGTGGCCGGGGCGGTGGCGCTGGGGGTGGCCGCCGGGGCGGTGGCCCTGGTGCTGCACCGGCCCGCCGCCGGGGACGCCGGGCCGGTCCGGGTGCGGGACGCCTCGGGCCGGATCAGCGTCCAGGTGCCCGCGGGCTGGGCGCGCGAGGTCCGTGACTCGGGCTGGAACCCGGCGGCGCTCGGGCTGCCGTCCGGGAAGGAGCCGGGGCTGGTGGTGGCGGGCGACCTGGAGCGCTGGCCGGACCTGGACGCGCCGGTGGACGGTGTGTTCGTCGGCGTGGCCGGTCAGGGGGACGTGGCGGCGCGGGTGGCCGCGCTGACCCACGCGGGGTGCCGTGACGGGGGCGGCCGGGCCTTCACCGGGGGCGGCTGGCGCGGCACGGTGCACACCTGGGGGGACTGCCCGGACGGCGGCGCGGTGACCGAGTCGGCGCTGCGCCCGGCGGACGGGACGGACGCGCCGCAGGTGTACGTCCAGGTGCGCCGCCGGGGCGGCAAGGACGCCACCGACGCCGTTCTGCGCTCGCTGCGGGTCGGCTGACCAGGTACGACGGCCTGGCGGGGCGCGAAAGGACCGGGGGCGGGAAAATATTCTTCGCGCGCTCCGAACTTTTCCGTCGGTCCGCGCATCGGAGTGTGGTGACGGCGCACCCGGCGCCGGAGGCACGCGTACGGCGCGTGCCGCGACTACCAGGAGTGTCGAGCGACATGGCGAACTCATCTCCCTCCGCGCGGCGCGGGGCCCTCATCGCGGGGTCGGTCGCCGTACTGGGTCTGCTGACCGCCTGCGGCGGCGGCCAGGGCGTCCGCGCCGAACCGGTCAAGACGGAGTCGGGCACGGCCGCGCCCGCCACCGAGCGGTCCCCGGGCGCCTCCCCGCCCGCGTCGGCCGCGACGGCCACCCCGTCGGGCAAGCACGCGTCCTCGGCCGCCGAGCCGAAGGAGTCGCGGCGCGGCGACGGCACGAAGGACGACGACGGCACCAAGGGCGACGCGACGAAGCCGGGTGCCGAGCCCGCCGCGAGTTCCCGCTGCCACACCTCCGAGCTGCGCGCCTCGGTCGGCCGCAACGACCCGGGGGCCGGGCAGGAGAACTTCCCCGTCGTGCTCACCAACAAGTCCTCCCGCACCTGCACGGTGCACGGCTATCCGGGCACGGCCTTCGTCGACGCCTCGGGCAGGCAGCTCGGTCCGGACCCGAAGCGCTCCTCCGGTTCCGCGGTGACGGTCACGCTGCGCCCGGGCGCGAGCGCCTGGGCGGGGCTGACCTTCTCCAACCCGGAGATCAGCGGCGCCGACAAGGCCCAGCCCGCCGCCCTGGTGGTCACTCCGCCGGACGAGCGCGACTCGCTGAAGGTGACCTGGTCGGCCGGTGCGGTGCCGGTCGGCGGCAACTCCTCCTCCGTGTTCCTGAGCGTGTTCCGGCCGGGCACCCAGCCCTGACCGGCACGTACGCGCGACAGGCGTCCGGTGTTCCGCGCGCGGCAGGCGCCCGGTGTCCCGCCCGTGATCTGTTTTCATGGGCGGGCACCGACCGCGTCCGACCCGGAGGAACGCCCTGAACACCCCGCTCGCCGAGGCCCTGTCCGCCGTCCTGCTCGTGGCGGTGCTCGCCTGGGCGGTCGTACGGCCCTTCGGCCGCTCGGAGGCCGTCCTCGCGGTGCCCGCCGCCGGGATCGCGATCGTGGCCGGTGTCATCTCGCCGGAGCACGCCCGCGACGAGGTGGCACAACTCGGCCCGGTGGTGGGGTTCCTCGCGGCGGTCCTGGTGCTGGCCCACTTCTGCGACGTGGAGGGGCTGTTCCGGGCGTGCGGGGCGTGGATGGCGCGCTGGTCGCGGGGGCGCCCGGTGCGGCTGCTCACCGCGGTGTTCGCGCTGGCCTCGGTGATCACGGCCGTCCTCAGCCTGGACGCGACGATCGTGCTGCTGACCCCGGTGGTGTTCGCGACGGCCGCGCGCACCGGCGTACGGCCGAAACCGCAGGTGTACGCCTGTACGCATCTGTCCAACACCGCCTCGCTGCTGCTGCCGGTGTCCAATCTGACGAACCTGCTGGCCTTCGCGGCGAGCGGGCTGAGCTTCACCCGGTTCGCGGCGCTGATGGCGCTGCCGTGGCTGGCCGCGATCGCGGTGGAGTACGGGGTGTTCCGGCGGTTCTTCGCCGGGGATCTGGCGGTCTCGGCTCCGGGTGCGCGGGAGACGGGCGAGGAGCCGCCGCTGCCGCTGTTCGCGCTGGTGACGGTGGGCTGCACGCTGGCCGGGTTCGTGGTGGCATCGGGGTTCGGGGTGGACCCGGCGTGGGTCGCGGCGGCGGGCGCGCTGGTGCTGGCGGGGCGGGCGCTGCTCCGGCGGCAGGCGACCCCGCTGACGGTGGTGCGCGCGGCGGCGCCCTCCTTCCTGTTGTTCGTCCTCGCACTCGGGGTGGTGGTGCGCGCGGTGGTGGACAACGGGCTCGCGGACGCGCTGAAGCATGTACTGCCCGGCGGCACGGGCCTATTCGCGCTGCTGGGCACCGCCGCGCTGGCCGCCCTGCTGGCGAACCTGATCAACAACCTGCCCGCCGTCCTCGTCCTGCTGCCGCTGGCGGCCCCGGCGGGCGCGGGCGCCGTCCTCGCGGTGCTGCTCGGGGTGAACATCGGCCCGAACCTCACCTACGCCGGTTCGCTCGCGACCCTGCTGTGGCGGCGGATCGTGCACCAGCACGACCACGGGGTGGACCTCGGGGAGTTCACCCGGCTGGGTCTGATCGCCGTGCCCTCGGCGCTGGCCGTGTCGGTGGTGGCACTGTGGGGTGCGCTGCACCTGTTCTGAAACCCCGGTGGTCCCTCGGAGCGACCGCCGTACGTCGAGAGGGGCCCGACCGGATGCGTGTGATCGCCTGGCTCGTCGAGGGCACCTGGCCCGCCTGTGTGGACGCCGTACGGGAGCACACCCCGGCCGGTGCCGAGGTGGTGCTGCTGCATGTGAGCGGGCCGGAGGTGCCCGGGGTGGCGCACGGGGCGTTCGCGGGGCTGCTCGGGCGGGGGCGCCGGGGTGATCCGGGCGATCTGATGGAGGCGCTGAACGACGGTTCGGCGGCGGAACTGCTCGCCTCGGCCGCCGAACGCCTGGGCCGTCCCTGCGTCCGCGAGGAGCGCTCGGGCCGGGTCGAGCGCGAGGTGGTCGCGGCGGCCGAGGGCGCCGATCTGCTGGTCCTCGCCCGCGACGGCGACCGCACCCGGCTGGGCCCGCACAGCCTGGGCCCGGCCTCCCGCTTCACCGTGGACCACGCGCCCTGCCCGGTCCTGCTGGTCTGGCCGGACCGGGCGCCGTCCCTGCGGACCCTGCCGCCCCCGCCACCCCACTGACGGCCCGTCAGCGGCGGCGGCCCCCGGAGGAACCGCCGTAGGAGTCGCCGTACGAGCCGTAGGACCCGCCGTGGTCCCGGTCGCCGAAGTGGCCGTCCCGGAAGCAGGCGTCCTGGTGGTCGGCGCAGCGGTAGGAGACGGGGAAGCCCTCGCGGGTGGGCCCGGGCTGCTCGGTGGGGGTCGCGCTCGGGGCGGGCCGGGCGCTCTGCGCCGGAGCCGGTGACGCGGTCCGGGTGGGAGCGGCGGGCGCGCTGCTGGTGCCCTTGGCGGGCGGGGTGGTGCCGTCCCAGCCGACGGTCTGCATCTGGGGGTCGGTACGGCTCGTGTCCATGACCCAGCGCTGCGCCCCGGTGTCCTCGCGGTTCTTGACGACCAGCGCGCCCGAGCCGTCGGTGGCGGCCGGGGAGAGCGCCAGGTCCTGGTCCCAGCGCGGGACGAGGACGCCCTGGAGCGTGAAGTCGTAGCGCAGGTTCCTGGCGGTGCGTCCGGTGGCCGAGCAGGGGGCGAGGCGCACCGAGTAGCCGAGGTGGGAGTCGAGGCAGAGGTCGGGAGCGGCGTCGCTGCGCAGCAGGCCGCTCGTCTCGTACGTCCAGCGCTGGGACGGCGCCGAGGAGCAGGCGGCCAGTTCGGTCTCGGCGCCCTTGACCGCCTTGCCCGCGACCCCGATGCAGTCGCCGGAGGCCACGTTGTGCAGCCTGCCGTGCAGGGCGCCCTCGCGGGTGCTGGCCCCGGCCCAGGACGGGCCCGGCGAGGGCGGCTGGGTGTCCGGTGCCTCGGAGGGGGTGGCGCCGTGGGCGCGGGGGGAGTCGTCGCCGGAGCCGAGCGCCGACCACAGCACCAGCGGGAGGACGACCAGGCCGCCGACGGTGGCGACGGCCATGCCGAGGTTGCGGCGGCGGGCGCGGCGCGCGGCCCGGTGCGCGGAGCGGACAGTCGCCCCGTGGGGCGTGATGTCCCGCTGCGCGGGCGGCAGGCCCGGAGCGGCGGCGGGCGACGGGCCGAAGTCCTCGCCGCCCGTCAGCGCGGGTACGGCGGGTGTCTCCTCGGTGCGGCGTGTACGGGCCTCGCGGTACTCGGCGGCGCCCCAGCCGAGGACCGACTCCGCGAGCGCGAGCCCGAGCCCCTGCTTGAAGCGGGCCAGTTGCTCGGCGGTCTCCATGCAGTGGCGGCAGCCCTCCAGATGGGCCCGCAGATCGGGGTCCATGTCCATGGCGCCGCGCCGGAAGGTCACGTCGAGCATCCGCAGATAGCGCCCGCACTCGGGGTCGGCGGCCAGCTCGCGGTGGGTCTGGAGGCATTCCTCGCGCAGCCGTTCACGGGCGCGGCGCAGTTCGATGAGGGTGTTCTCCTCGTCCAGGCCGAGGAGTTCGGCGGGGACGGAGAGGGGTTCGCCCTCGACCTCGGCGTGCCAGAGCACGGTGCGGTAGGACTGGGGCAGCCGCTGGAAGGCCCGGGACAGCAGCCGCCTGCCGGAGGAGGGGAGCAACCGGGCGGCGGCGCGTTCGGTGCTGCCGGGGCCCGGGAGCAGCGCGGGGTGCAGCAGGTCCTGGCGGCCGTCGGCGTCCCACTCGGCGGCGACGCGGCGCACGGTGACCAGCAGATGGGGGCGCCAGGCGGCGGAGGGCCCGGCCTGGCGCAGGGTCTCGCCGAAGAGCCGGGTGAAGGCGGCGGTGGTGAGCATCCCGGCCGCGCGCGGCCCGGCGGTGCACAGCCGGGCGTAGGCGTAGCCCGCGGCCCAGTGCCGGTCGAGAAGTTCGCCGACGGGGTACAGCGCGGGCGCCGCTCCCGTCCAGTTCTTCAGCTCGGCACTGAGTTCCCGGTCCGATACCGAGGCTCGCCCGCCCTGCTCGGCGTATTCGACGGAATACCGGGACGGGGGGAAATCAGGGAAATTCTCCGGTCCTTCGCCTTTCACTACCGCATTCCTCCAGACCCGACACGGAATCGGCCCATACCGACGGCAGGACCCCGAACGCGACAGCCCCAACGCCCGCCTGGGGAAGCTCATATGAGACAGGGGGGACGCACCGGAGCGGGCCGGCACTCGCGGCGGAAAAACAATGGCCCGCGCACCGGCAGCGCACACTTTCGCACAAGCCGGTGGCGCGGAACAAGAGATCTCCCGTTCACGGGCACGGAAAACAGAACGGACGGGAAGGAGTTGATCATTGACCAGGATTCAATCCCCGGAATCCTGTTGATCACTCAAGGAAAATAGGTGGCGGAAATCAGTGCCCGCTGACCGCGCGCGGGGTGTATGGCCGCTCCAGCTCCTCGATCTCCTCGTCGGTCAACTCCAGCCGCACGGCGGCCACCGCGTCCTCCAGATGCCCGGTCCTGGACACCCCGACGATCGGCGCCGCCACCGTGTCCTGGTGCAGCAGCCAGGCCAGCGCCACCTGGGCGCGCGGCACACCCCGCGCCTCGGCGACCCGGGTCACCGCCTCCACGATCTCCCGGTCGCTCTCCAGATACAGCCGGCCGCCGAAGTCGTCGTTCGCGCTGCGCCCGGTGACCGTGCCCCAGTCGCGGGTGAGCCGCCCCCGCGCCAGCGGGCTCCACGGCAGCACCCCGACCCCCTGGTCCGCACAGAGCGGCAGCATCTCCCGCTCCTCCTCGCGGTAGAGCAGGTTGTAGTGGTTCTGCATGGACACGAACCGGGTCCAGCCGTTCAGCTCGGCCGTGTACTGCGCCTTGGCGAACTCCCACGCGTACATCGAACTCGCCCCGAGATAACGGACCTTGCCCGCCTTCACCAGGTCGTGCAGGGCCTCCATCGTCTCCTCGACGGGCGTCTCGTGGTCGTAGCGGTGGATCTGGTAGAGGTCGACGTAGTCGGTGCCGAGCCTGCGCAGGCTGTGGTCGATCTCCGACATGATCGCCTTGCGGGACAGGCCGCCGCCGTTGGGTCCGGGGCGCATCCGGCCGTGCACCTTGGTGGCGAGCACGATCTCGTCGCGGTGCCCGAAGTCCCGCAGGGCCTGGCCGACGATCTCCTCGCTGGTGCCGTCGGAGTAGACGTTGGCGGTGTCGAAGAAGTTGATCCCCGCTTCGAGGGCCTGCCGGATCAGCGGGCGGGCGGCGTCCTCGTCGAGCGTCCACTCGTGGACACCCCGGTCGGGCTCGCCGTAGGTCATGCAGCCCAGACAGATCCGCGAGACGTCCAGGCCCGTGGAACCCAGCTTCACATACCGCATCGTTGCCGCTCCTGCCGTCGGGGAGGTGCTGTCACCGCGAGGGTACGCGCGCCTGGTCAGGGCGAGTTGACGCACGCGGCGCGCGGCCGGTTGGATCACGGAAGTGCCGTACGGCGGTCCCGTCGCCGCACACGAGAACCCAGGGAGCGGACGTGGCCCGCCAGGCTGTCCCGCGTGCCGCCGCCGCGCTGCTCGCCCTCGCCGCCGTCCTGACCGGCTGCGGACCGGGCGAGGAGGCGAAGGGGGTGCGGCTGCCGCCGCGCCACGCCGGGTTCGACTACCAGATCGGCGGCGCCTACCCACCGCCCGCCGGGGTCCGGATCGTCACCCGCGACCGCGCCGACTCCCCCGCCCCCGGCCGCTACAACGTCTGCTACGTCAACGCCTTCCAGGCCCAGCCCGGCGAGCGCGCCGACTGGCCCGCCGGTCTCCTGCTGCGCGACGCGCACGGCCGCACGGTGATCGACGAGGACTGGGACGAACCCCTCCTCGATCTGCGCACCCCGGCCAAGCGGGAACGGATCGCGCGCCGGGTGAACGCCTGGATCGACGGCTGCGCCCGCAAGGGCTACGACGCCGTCGAGCCCGACAACTACGACAGCTACACCCGCTCCCACCGGCTGCTCACCGCCGCCGACGCGGTGGCGTACATGCGCCTGCTGACCCGGCACGCGCACACCCGGCACCTGGCCGTCGGCCAGAAGAACACGGCGGAGCTGACCGGGCACCGCGAGGCCGCCGGGCTGGACTTCGCGGTGACGGAGGAGTGCGGGCAGTACGACGAGTGCGGGGTGTACGCGAAGGCGTACGACAACCGGGTGCTGGACGTGGAGTACACCGACGCGGGCCTGCGCAAGGCGCTGGCGCGCTGGGGCTCCCGGCTGAGCATCGTCCGCCGGGACCTGGAGGTCTCCACGCCCGGCGAGCCGGGGTACGTGCGCCGTACCCGCTGACCCGGCGCCGGACCCGACGGCTCAGCGGGGCGGCTCCAGCAGGTCGAGGGCCGACTCCCAGGGGAAGCCCCCGTCCCCGCCGCCCTCGCCGAACCGCACGCCGAGCCCGGTCAGCCGCGCCACGCTTTCCGCGTAGGCCGGGTGGGCGGCCAGTGCCTCGCCGACCCGGGGCAGCACCACGATCGGCACGCCGAGTCCCAGCGCCTCGCACAGGGTGCCGACCGCGAGGGTGTCGGCGATCCCGGCCGCCCATTTGTTGACGGTGTTGAAGGTCGCGGGTGCCACCACGACCGCGTCCGGCGGCGGGAAGGGACGCGGGTCGCGCGGGGTGCGCCAGGCGGACCGTACGGTGCGGCCGGTCAGCTCCTCGGCGGCGGCCAGGTCGAAGAAGCCGTTGACCGCCGCCGGGGTGGCGATGACGCCGACCTCCCAGCCCCGGGTCCGCGCGGCCGCGATCAGGGTGCCGACCCCGTCGGCGATCCCGGCCGCGCAGACGACGACGTAGAGGAACG
Organism: Streptomyces sp. LaPpAH-108; assembly: GCF_000373625.1. Lineage (GTDB taxonomy): Bacteria > Actinomycetota > Actinomycetes > Streptomycetales > Streptomycetaceae > Streptomyces. Next base: position 128,163 of record NZ_KB891997.1, on the reverse strand, counting down.
GCTTGCCGGGTCGGTCGGTCATCCGGGCACCCTACCGGGACCGGTGATCCGCACCGGCGGCCGTGCTCAGTCGTCCGTGACCGCCGCCGCCTGGGGCGCGTCCTCCGTGACGGTGATCGCGCCGACCGGGCAGGCCCGCGCCGCCTCCCGCACCATCGGGCTGTCCGCGCCGCTCTCGCGGCCGGGGATCAGCGAGCTGTAGCCGTCGTCGTCCTGGGTGAAGACCGCCGGGGCGGCCAGCGCGCACTGTCCCGCGCCGATACACGTGTCCGTGTCGATGTCGATGTGCATGGCCTGAGCCTCTTACCAGTTCACGGGGAGTTCCAGCATCCCCTGGATCGTGTCGCCGGGTTTGAAGGGGATCTCCTCGGCCGGGACGGCGAGGCGCAGCCCGGGCAGCCGGGTGAGCAGTGAGCCGAGGGCGATCTCCAGTTCGGCGCGGGCCAGGTTCTGTCCCAGGCACTGGTGGATGCCGAAGCCGAAGGCCACGTGGTGGCGGGCGGAGCGGTTCCAGTCCAGGCTGTCGGGGTCCTCGTACACGGCGGCGTCGCGGTTGATCACCGAGGTGGAGAAGAGCACGCCCTCCCCGGCCCGGATGGTCTCCCCCTCGACCTCGATGTCCTCCAGGGCGACGCGCACCAGGCCGTCCGCGATGGACAGCATCCGCATCAGCTCCTCGACCGCGCCGGGCAGCAGCGAGGGGTCGGTGCGCAGCTCGGCCAGCCGCTCGGGGTGCCGGAGCAGGGTGAAGGTGCCCAGCGAGATCATGTTGGCGGTCGTCTCGTGCCCGGCGACCAGCAGGATGAGCGCGAGCGAGACGGTCTCCGTACGGTCCAGGGCGCCCTCGCGCAGCTGCTGGTGCACGAGGTCGTCGAGCACGCCGTCGCCGGGCTCGGCCGCGGCGGCCTTGCGGTCGACGAGATCCCCGAGGTATTTCTCCAGCGCCACCCGGGCGGCCTGAGTCTCCTCGGCGGTCGGGCTGCGCAGCAGTCTGCGGGACTGCTCCTCGAAGAACTCGTGGTCGTCGTACGGCACCCCGAGCAGGCCGCAGATCACCATGGACGGCACGGGCAGCGCGAAGGCGGAGACCAGCTCGGCGGGCGGCCCCTGCTCGATCATCGCGTCCAGCAGGTCGTCCACGATGCGCTGGATGCTCGGCCGCAGCGCGGCGGCGCGCTTGACGGTGAACGACGGGATCATCATCCGCCGCTGGGCCTTGTGCTCGGGGTCGTCCAGGCCGAGCAGCGCGACCCGCCGGTCCCGCACCCCGGCGAAGCGGGCCGAGGGGACGGGGAAGCCGGGCCTGGTGCGGTCGCTGGACAGGCGTGGGTCGGCAAGGAGCGCGCGGGCGGCGGTGTGCCCGGTGACGGCCCAGACCTCGCGGCCGTCGAACAGCGTGACCCGGGACAGCGGCCGTGCCTCGCGCAAGGGGCCGTACCCGGTGGGCGGGTGGTAGGGACAGGAGCGGTCCTGCGGGAAGGCGACGGGGGCGGCCGGGGTGTCCGGCTCGGTGATGTCCGTCAGTTCCGTCATGGAAAGACCTCGCAGACGAAGAGGTGCGTCGTGCCGATCTTCATTAGATGCCTGGGGCACCCATGGGGCGACGACAAGTTCGGCCAGATCGGCGGTCCCCGGATCTGGCCGAAGAACGTGGCCGCCATGAGCGCGGAGGCACCGGTTCCGGCCGTTCCGGATCGCACGTCGCTTCTTCTCGGCCAGGTTACTCGGTTGCTTTCGGCCACTTTCAGTCTCGCGGACACGGGGGTGTTCCGGCCACCGCAGCGCGGTACGGATGATTGCGGCGCCCGCCGCTGTTACGGCAGATCGCGGTCGCGAGCCGTTCACGCAAGAAGCCGTCTGCACGAGAAGAGGACGAGGCAATGCCGCTTGAGGGCGAGTACGAGCCCAGCCCGGCCCAGTGGGTGCGCGAGCAGGTCGAGCTGTACGAGGGGTCCGGCGGGACCGAGGGCACGACGCTGCGGGACACCGGGCTCCCGGTGATCGTCCTGACCACCCGGGGCGCGCGCAGCGGGAAGATCCGCAAGACGCCGCTGATGCGGGTGGAGCACGACGGGAAGTACGCGGCGGTCGCCTCCGTCGGCGGCGCCCCCAAGCACCCCGTCTGGTACTTCAACGTCAAGGCCGACCCCCAGGTCGAACTCCAGGACGGCCCGGTCAGACAGGACATGCGGGCCCGCGAGGTCACCGGCGCGGAGAAGGCCGAGTGGTGGGAGCGCGCGGTGGCGGCGTTTCCGCCGTACGCGGAGTACCAGGAGAAGACGGCGCGGGAGATCCCGGTGTTCGTGCTGGAGCCGGTGGAGGCGGGCTGAGTCCGGCTTTCAGGACGGCCCGGTGGCGATCCGGGTCCGCGGGGATTTTTTCGGGGGCGGTGCGCATGAACCGCCCCGGGGCCGGGCACTCGCCGGTCAGGCCCCGCCGCGCTCCCCCGTCGCGGCGGGGCTCTCCCGTGTGCCGGTGGCGCCGTTGCGGTCGTCGAGGAAGATCCGGTCGGCCTCGGGGAACATCTCCGCGACCGATCGCTTGATCCGTACGGCGACCTCTTCGACCCGCTCGCTGTCCAGGCCGGGCACGAGGTCGACGCGGGCGGCCACCAGCGTGGAGTCGATGCCGGTCTTCATCGTGAACAGCGCCTCGACGCTGTCGATCTCCGGCTGCGCGCACAGCAGCGCGCGGATGCGGGCGGTGAGTCCGGGGTCGGCGGCCTCGCCGATGAGCTGATCGCGGGCCTCGCGGCCGAGCCGGTAGGCGATGTAGACGAGCAGCGCGCCGATCACCAGGGAGGCGGCGGCCTCCCAGGCGACCTGGCCGGTGATCATGTGCAGCGCCATGCCGACGGCGGCGAGGGTGACGCCGAGCACCGCCGTGCCGTCCTCGGCGATCACCGTGCGCAGGGCGGGGTCGCTCAGGTCCGCGGAGCCGCCGCCCTTCCTGCGGGCCTGGTACAGCGCGCGGAGCAGCGAGAGCCCTTCGGCGACGAAGGCGACCCCGAGGACGACGAGGCCCGCGACGTACCCGCTGAACTTCTCCTCGGTGCCCGAGCGCAGCGCCTCGAAGCCCTGGAAGAAGGAGAAGCAGCCGCCCATCACGAAGATCCCGACGGCCGCGAGCAGGGACCAGAAGTACCGCTCCTTGCCGTACCCGAACGGGTGACGCGGATCGGCCGGACGGCGGCTGCGGCGCAGCGCGGCCAGCAGGAAGACCTCGTTGAGGCTGTCGGCGACCGAGTGGGCCGCCTCCGAGAGGAGGGCGGGCGAGCCGGCGAACACCCCGCCGATCGCCTTCGCCACCGCGATCACCAGATTCGCGGTGAGCGCCACCAGCACGGTGATCCGGGTGTGCCGGTCGGCCTTGGCCTGCTTCTTCCGCTTCGAGGATGTCCCGCTCATCCGTCACCGACTGCCCCGCACCGGGTGGTTCATACGGCGCCGAACGGGCGGAGTACGGGAATCGGGGAAGGCGGTGGACAGAGGGCGGAAGGGGCGAACGGGTGGCACGTCCCGCTCGGCCGACAAGAGGTCCGCGACGCGAGGAAGGAGTGACCCATGGCGAAGAACAAGACCAAGCTTCCCCTCCACTACCAGCCGGTCGGTTTCCTGCTCAGCTGGGCGGGCGGCGCGCTGGCGGGGCTGGCGTTCCGCAAGGTGTGGACGGCCGTCCGGCACGAGGACCACGCGCCCGACCCCCTGGACCCGGACCGGGGCTGGGGCGAGATCCTGCTCGCGGCGGCGGTGCAGGGCGCGATCTTCGCGGTGGCGCGCAGCGCGGTGGACCGTACCCGGGCGAAGGCGGTCGCCCGCTCGACGGGCAGCTGGCCGCAGCCGCACGCGGCGAAGCAGCGCACGGCGAAGTAGCCCTGAGCGACACGATCAGGCCACGCAATCGCTTACGTATCCGCAGCTCGATCATGTTCGAACGACATGCGTCAAAGTCGAAGACATATGTCAATCGAACATGCTCAAATTCCTTCTGTCGAAGGCGAGTAGGCGGGCGCGGAGCGCGTCACGGGCGCGGGTGGGAGGTGATGTCGTCGTGCGACAGGACCCCACTCCGCCCACCCGGCATCTGCGGGTGCACGAGGACCGGGGTCACACGGTCCTGGAGTTACGCGGCGAGATCGACATCGCCACGGCAGCCGAGATCGCCCCGCTGCTCGACCGTCTCACCGGCCGCCCCGGCGTCCGTCTCGTCCTCGACCTGCGCGCGGTGGAGTTCTTCGACTGCTCCGGGCTCCGCCTCGTCCACCGCGCCCGCGGTCGCCTCCTGGAACGCGGGGGCCGTCTCCACCTGGTCTGCACCCATCCCCTGACCCTCCGCGTCTTCCGCGTCACCGGCCTGACCCGCCTCCTGCCCCCGCACCCGACCGTGGAGGCGGCCCTGTGGGAGTCGGACGCGGAGTCCCGGTGAGCGGAGTCCCGGTGAGCGGAGTCCCGCTGAGCGGGGCACCGTTGTCACTTCGGAATCCTCGCGGTCAGGGCCCCGCCCTCGGTGAGGGCGAGCCCCTGGTCGTACGACCCGCAGCCGCGACCGCACGCACTCGCCCCGCGCGCACAACTCCGCAACGGCCCCGGCGAGTTGACCGTGCCCCGCCTGGCGGAACATGACGCCGACGCCCGACTCGGTTCCCCAGCCCGCGCACGCCGCGCCTCCCCGCGCACACCCCGTCGCCGCCACGAGCAGCGCCAGTACGCCGAGGACGCGCAGCGCGCCCCGCTCACGCGTTCTTCGGTTCCTCGAACAGCGCGCTCACCGATTCGCCGTTGTGGATGCGGCGTACGGCCTCGGCGAGGGCGGGGGCGATGGAGAGGACGTGGAGTTTTTCGGGGTGGTCGTCGAGGGGGACCGGGACGGTGTTGGTGCAGACGATCTCCAGGACGTCCGGCTGTTCGCTGAGCCGCTTCAGGGCGCCTGCGGCGAACAGGCCGTGGGTGCAGGCGACCCGGATGGAGCGGGGCGCCAATTCTCGTAGTTTGTCCAGGAGTTCGAGCACCGTGCTGCCCTTGGCGATCTCGTCGTCCAGGACGATGACGTCGCGATCGGTGACCTCGCCGATGACGGAGCTGATGCTCACCCGGTCGTCCGCGAACCGCTGCTTGGCGCCCGCCGCGACCTGCGCCCCGATCAGCCGTGCGAAGGCCGCCGCCTCCTTGGCGTTGCCGAGGTCGGGGGAGACGACGGTGGTGCGCGAGAGGTCGTACCGCGAGAAGTGCGCGGCCAGTTCGCGCAGCGCGTGCAGATGGTCCACCGGGACGGAGAAGAAGCCGTGCACCTGCGGGGCGTGCAGGGTCATCGCGAGCACCCGGCTCGCCCCGGCCGCCACCAGCAGGTCGGCGACGAGACGGCCGCCCAGCGAGATGCGGGGCGCGTCCTTCTTGTCGGAGCGGGCGTAGGAGTAGTGCGGCATCACGACGGTGATCCGGGCGGCGGAGGCACCCCGCGCCGCGTCGCACATCAGCAGCAGCTCCACCAGATGTTCCTGCACCGGCTTGACCAGTGGCTGGATCAGGAACACGTCCCGTTCCCGGCAGTTGGCCTGGAGCTGCACCTCCAGACAGTCGTTGGCGAAGCGGCTCACGCGGGTCGGGCTGAGCGGCACCCCGAGATGCGCGCAGACCTCCTCGGCCAGCCGGGGATGGGCACTGCCACTGAAGACGGCGATGTCTCGCACGATCCGCTCCTCGCATGATCCGTACGGGCTGCGCCGGACATGCTAGCGGCGCCCCGGACCGCCCCCGCGCCACCGGCCGCGTACGCCGTCCGGACCCTCTCGTCAACTCACCTGCCTGTGAAGGGATTTGGCGGGCATCCGTTCGGGGGAAGGAGGACCCGTGGACAAGACCAGTTCCGTCAGGACCCGTTCCGTCAGAGACGTGCCCCGGCACATGCCGCTCTGGGCCAAAGTGGTGACCGCGATCGTCGTCGTACTGGTGCTGCTGGTGGCGGGGATACGGCTGGCCGTACTCCCGGGCATCAAGGACCTGTTCGGCACCGATACACACGACCGTTCCGGCCCGGCGCTGCTCAAGTCCATCCAGGACATGAGCCGTTACGACGCCGCCTCCGGCAACTTCCAGGTGGTGGTGGACCTGGAGAAGGACGCCAAGTTCCTCCCCGACGCGCTCCGGGGCACCCGCACGCTGTACGTCGGCGCGGGCACCGTGGACGCCTATGTGGACCTCGGGCGGCTCGGCAAGAACGATGTGAAGGTCGACAAGGACCGCACCTCGGCGACCCTCCGGCTGCCGCACGCCCGGCTCGGCAAGCCCGCCCTGGACCTGGACCGCTCCTACGCCGTCTCCAAGCAGCGCGGGCTCCTGGACCGGCTCGGTGACTTCTTCTCCGACAACCCCAACGGCGAGCAGGCGGTGCAGAAACTCGCCGTGCGGCACATCGGCGAGGCCGCGAAGGACAGCGAACTGACCGCGCGCGCCGAGACCAACACCACCGACATGCTCCAGGGCCTGCTGCGCTCCCTCGGCTTCGACAAGGTCCGCGTCACCTACGGCTCCTGAACACAACCCCCGCGCGCGGGCACCCGCACGGCTCCCGCGCACCCGTACCCGTACAGCCCCTGAACACAACACCCCGACCGGAGGACCGCATGACCCGTACCGCCCCCCGCCTGCCCGCCGCGCTGCGCCTGCCGAGGCGAGGCGAGCGGCCGGAACGCAAGGCCAAGGCCGGACGGACGCGGGCCTCCGGGAAGACCAAGCGCACGGCCACTGCCGCGAAGGCCCGCCGGACGAGCGCGCCCGCGAAGGCCGGACGCGCGAACCTCCTCGCGAAGTTCCGGCGGACCAGCACCCCCGCGAAGGCGGCGAAGCCCGCAGGCCCCCGCCCGCTCCCGCTCCCCCTGCGGCTCCCCATCATGCTGCTGGCCTTCGTCTTCATGGTGGCCTTCGCCATCCTCCTCGCCCGGGTCACCCTGGAGCCCTCCCCGGCCTCGGTGGCGCTGACCCACAGCAATCTGCACCCCGGCAACTCCCTGCGGGCGTACCTGGACTACGCCTCCGTACGCGACGTGATCCGGCAGCTCGGCGGCAACATCCTGCTCGGCGTGCCGTTCGGCGTGCTGGTGCCGGTGCTCGCCCCGCGCGCCCGGGGTGTCCTCCAAGTCCTCGCGCTGACCGCGCTGGTGATGCTGATGGTCGAGCTGACGCAGGGCGCGCTGATCACCGGGCGGGCCTTCGACATCGACGACGTCATCCTCAACACGACCGGTTCGCTGCTGGGCTGGGCGCTCCTTGGCCGCAGGCTCGGCCGGGCGGTGCACGCGCGGCGGGTGCGTGAGCCCGCCGACGCCTGACAGCGGACTCCCCCGGGCACCCCCGGGTACGGCTCCGACTTCTGGTCCGTACCAAGGTATTGACGTGTCATCAGTTCACTCCTTGAATCGAGGTGCAGGAGACCCCCCACGTGAAACGGAGAGCCATGGCCACCCCACGCCTGCTCCGCAGATGTCTGTTCGCGGCCCTGTCCGCCGCCCTGATCGGCACGGCGGCCGTCGCCCCGGCGCACGCCAGGACGGCGGCGCCCACCGCGGCGGCCGTCACCACGTTCTCCGACACCTTCGACGGACCCGCGGGCTCCGCGGTCAACTCCTCGAAGTGGACGCAGGAGACGGGCGACAACGTCAACAACCACGAGCGGCAGTACTACACCTCGGGCACCAACAACGCGGCCCTGGACGGCCAGGGCCATCTGGTGATCACCGCCAAGAAGGAGAACCCGAACAACTACCAGTGCTGGTACGGCACCTGCCAGTACACCTCGGCCCGGCTGAACACCTCGGGCAAGTTCAACGCGCAGTACGGCCATGTCGAGGCGCGGATGAAGATCCCGCGCGGGCAGGGCATGTGGCCCGCGTTCTGGATGCTCGGCACCCCGGTGAACTGGCCGGACTCCGGTGAAATCGACGTGATGGAGAACGTCGGCTTCGAGCCCTCCACGGTGCACGGCACGATCCACGGCCCCGGCTACTCCGGCGCGGGCGGCATCGGCGCGGGCTACTCGCTGCCCAGCGGGCAGGCCTTCGCGGACGCCTTCCACACCTTCGCGGTCGACTGGGCGCCCGACTCGATCACCTGGTCGGTGGACGGCAACGTCTACCAGCGGCGCACCCCGGCCGACCTGGGCGGGAAGACCTGGGTGTTCAACAAGCCGTTCTTCCTGATCATGAACCTCGCCGTCGGCGGCTACTGGCCGGGCGACCCGGACGGCTCGACGCAGTTCCCGGCGCAGCTGGTGGTCGACTCGGTGTCGGTGACGACGGCCGACGGGGCCGCGGGCAAGGCCATCCGGGGCCTGGCCGGCAAGTGCGTGGACGTGGCCGCCGCGAACTCGGCGAACGGCACCCCGGTCCAGCTCTACGACTGCAACGGCACCGCCGCCCAGCAGTGGACGGTCGGCTCGGACGGCACGATCCGGGCGCTCGGCAAGTGCCTGGACATCGTGGACAACGGCACGGCGGACGGCTCGAAGGTCCAGCTGTGGGACTGCACGGGCGGCCCGAACCAGAAGTGGGTGGTGTCCTCGGCCAACGACATCGTCAATCCGCAGGCCAACAAGTGCCTGGACGTGACCGACAACAACCCGGCCAACGGCACCCGGCTCCAGATCTGGACCTGTGGCGGGGGCGCCAACCAGAAGTGGACGGTCGGCTGAGCCGCCCCGGACTCACCGTCGGCTGAGCCGCCCGAGGCTCAGCGCAGCCTCCAGGTGAACTTGTCGCCGCCGACCCAGCGGATCACATCCGGATCGTCCAGGTCGTGGATGACGATCCCCCGGGCGGCGGCGACCTCCAGCACCTCCGTGATGGACGTGACCTCGCCGATCACCTCACCGTCGATCTCCATGATCCGGAAGGGCGGGCGCCCCGGCTTGCCGGGACACACCCCACGCACCATGACCCGCGGCTTCGACATGTACGGAGCTGATTGTTCGGTCATGTTCTAGAGCCTAAATCGCCACGCACCCGGACGACTCGTCCAGGTGCGCCGGACCGGCGGCGCCCGCCGTGCGCCGGGCGCGGGGCTGGGGAACGCTGGAGGTCCCCGTGCGGCCGGGGGCCCGAAGCCGGAGGTGCCCCATGAATCCCGTCGCGGCCCTGGACCGGATCGCCTTCCTCCTTGAGCGCTCGCTGGCGCCCACCTACCGGGTGAAGGCCTTCCGCACCGCCTCCCGGGTCCTCTCGGCGCTGCCCGAGGACGAGGTCGCCCGGCGGGCGTCGGCCGGGTCGCTGGAGTCGCTGAAGGGGATCGGCCCGAAGACCGCCCAGGTGGTGCGGGAGGCGCTGGCCGGTGCGGTGCCCGGCTATCTGAGCGCGCTGGAGGAGGAGGCCGGGGCACCGCTCACCGACGGCGCGGGCGAGGGGCTGCGGGCGCTGCTGCGCGGCGACTGCCACACCCACTCGGACTGGTCGGACGGCGGCAGCACGATCGAGGAGATGGGTCTGGCGTCGGCCGCGCTCGGCCACGAGTGGACCGCGCTGACCGACCACTCCCCCCGGCTCACCGTGGCCCGCGGGCTCTCCCCGGAGCGGCTGCACGAGCAGCTGGACGTGATCGAGGGGCTGAACGCCCGCTGGGCGCCGTTCCGGCTGCTCACCGGCATCGAGTGCGACATCCTGGACGACGGCTCGCTGGACCAGGAGCCCGAGCTGCTCGACCGGCTCGACGTGGTGGTGGTCTCGGTCCACTCCAAGCTGCGGATGGACGCCCGCGCGATGACCCGCCGGATGGTGAAGGCCGTACAGAACCCGCACGCGGACGTCCTCGGCCACTGCACCGGCCGTCTGCTCGCCGGGAAGAAGCGGCCCGAGTCCACGTTCGACGCGGCCGAGGTGTTCGCCGCGTGCGCCGGGTCGGGCACCGCCGTGGAGATCAACAGCCGCCCCGAACGGCTCGACCCGCCCAAGCGGCTGCTGAGGGAGGCGGTGGCGGCGGGCACGCTGTTCTCGATCGACACCGACGCCCACGCGCCCGGCCAGCTGGACTGGCAGGTCCTGGGCTGCGCCCGCGCCGAGGAGTGCGCGGTGCCGCCGGAGCGGGTGGTGACCACCTGGACGGCGGACGAACTGCTGGGCTGGACCCGCGAGGGCCGGGTTCCCGAGCGGGCGGCGGCGCGCTGACCTGCGGCTCCCGGACGTGACCGGGGTCACCGCCACCGCAGGAACGACCGGGCGCCCCGGGCCGTTGTAGGGGGTGTGGGACGCGGTCGACCGACCGGCCGCAGCGCCCACCCCGCCCCGGCCGTGCGTCCCCCCGTCACGGCCGGGGCCCTTCTTTTCTCAGGCTTTTCCGGCCCTTTGCCTCGGATGAGGGTCCTTCGCCGTGCGCGTCACGGCCCCTTGCCACGCCCTCAGCGCGGCGACCGCTCCTCCAGCGCCGTACGCCAGGCGGGCAGCCGGTCCCCCGGGGCGGGCTCGGCCCGACGGCCGCCGCGCGCGAAGAAGTCGGCCAGCGGCAGGATCGCCGCGCCCACGGTCACCGCGTCCGGACCGAGGCGGCCCAGCTCGATGGTCACCCGGTCGGCCGGATGGCGCAGCGCGTAGGTGGCCGCGTGGCGGCGTACGGCGGGCAGGAAGCGGGTGCCGAGCTGGAGCCCGGCCCAGCCGCCGATGAGGATGCGCTCGGGCTGGAAGAGGTTGATCAGGTCGGAGAGCCCGGCGCCCAGATACTCGGCGGTCTCCTCGAGGACCGCGAGGGCCACCGGGTCGGGCTCGGCGTCGTCGGCCGGGTAGGCGGCGGCGAGCATCGCGGTGAGCGCGGTCTCCTCGTCGGTGTCCTCGGGCGGCCGTCCGCCCTCCTCGCGCCAGCGGGCCAGCAGCGACTCGGCGCCCGCGTACGCCTCCAGACAGCCCGGCGCCCCGCACCGGCACCGGCGCCCGCGCACCCGTACGGTCAGATGCCCCCACTCCACCGCTCGCCCCTGCTCCACGTCGGGGGCGACCAGGCAGGCGCCGACGCCGGAGCCGAAGAGGACGACCAGGGCGTTGCGGGCGCCGCGTCCCGCGCCGAACCACATCTCGGCCTGGCCGAGCGTCTTGGCGCCGTTGTCGATGAAGTACGGCACGTCGTCCGGGAGTTGTGAGGTCGCGCGGAGCAGCCGTTCCAGCGGGACGCCGTCCCAGCCGATGGTCTGCCCGTGCACCACGGCGCCCTGGTCTGCGGTGTGCTCGATGATGCCGGGGACGCCGACCCCGACGCCGAGCAGCCGGGCGGGGACGGCCGCCTCGGCGGCGAGGACCTCGGCGATGCCGTCGCGGATGTGACCGACGATCACGTCGACGTCGTAGCCCTGCGGGGTCAACGGGTGTTCCGCGCGGGCGAGTTCGGTGAGGGCGAGGTCGAACAGCTCAACGCGGACGCGGGTTTCGCCCACGTCGACGCCGATCATCTGGCCGCTGTGCGGGGCGACCCGGAGCAGGGTGCGCGGCCGTCCGCCGTCGGAGTCGACGCTGCCCGCCTCCTCGACCAGGCCGTCCGCGACGAGGTCGGCGACCACGTTGCTCACCGAGCCGGAGCTGAGTCCGGTGGCCGGGCCGAGTTCGAAGCGGCTCAACGGGCCGTCGAAGTACAGCCGTTGGAGCACGGCCGTGCGGTTGCCCCGCCTCAGATCGCGTACCGTGCGCCCGTTCCGCCCCGCCATGTGGCCCCTTCCGAACCGTGCCCGACCTGCAACATACCTCTCCTGGCAGGCCGGGCACGATGTCGGGTCGCCCTTATCTCATGCTGTGAGCTAAGGCGTGGAGTTGTGGGCCACGACGGGAAGGGCCCGGGATCACCCGGCGGCGTACACGTCCTCGACGTAACGCCCGTCCGCCGCAAGGGAGTCGAGCCAGCGCACGGCGTCGGCCTCGTCGGCGCCGGGGGTGTGCTCCCGGTACAGGGTGCGGAAGGCCTCCCGTACGCCGGGGGCCATCCGGGAGCCGTCGCCGCAGACGTAGACCCGGGCCCCGGCGTTCAGCAGGTCCCAGACCTCGTCGGCCTCGGCCGCGATGCGGTGCTGGACGAAGAGGGCGCCGTTCTCGGGGGCGGCGCTGAAGGCGGGGCGCAGCGAGACGGCTCCGGCGGCCTCGGCGGCGCGCAGTTCGTCGGCGTGGAGGTAGTCCGCGTCGGGGGCGTCGCAGCCGAAGTAGAGCAGCGCGGTGGGCAGTTCGGCGCCCTGGGCGCGGGCGGCGGCACGGTCCGCCACCGCTCCCCGGAAGGGGGCGAGGCCGGTTCCGGCGCCGATCATCACGACCGGGGCCGAGCCGTCGATACGGAACACCTCGCGGCAGGGCTGGACGCGGGCGTACACCGTGTCGCCGGGCTTGAGGGCGGCCAGGTGGTTCGAGCCGGTGCCCCGGTAGCGGCCCTTGCCGGAGCGGGCGGGGGCGTCGAGCACGGAGACCATGAGGTCGGCGTGGTGCGGGTCGGCCGCCGGGGAGGAGGAGACGGAGTAGTGGCGGGGGCGCAGCGGGGTGAGCAGGTCGAGCAGCAGGGGCCAGCCGAGGGCGCCGCGCAGCGCGGGGTGGTCCTCGACGATCTCCAGCAGGGTGCGCGGGTCGTCGCCGGGCAGGGCGGCGAGGGCCGCGCGCTCGGGCGGGCAGGGGTTGGCCTCGGCGAGCAGGTCGAGCTGGCGGCGGGTCGGCTTCTCCTGCAACTCGACGTGGTGGGTGAGGAGTTCGCGTACCGTCAGCGGGCGGTCGACGGCGAGGCCGTCGCGGCGCGGGCGGGTGGCACGGATGTCGAGAACCGTCCCGGGGTCGACGCCGAGGGCACCGGCGGCGCGCTCCACGAGGTCCGGGTCGTTCGCGGGGAGCACGGTCAGATGGTCGGCGGTGCGGTAGGTGACGCCGTCGGGGAGGGCGACGCGCAGGAACCGCTTGACGCGCGGGTGGCCGGGCGCGGTGAGGTCGTGGGCCTCGGTGACGGTCATCGGGACCAGGCCGTGGCGCTCGACGGCAGCGTCGAGGGGGCCGCCGGTCAGGGCGCGGACCTCGTAGGCGGTCTCCGGTTCGTCTGTGGCGTCCGAACCGATGGCGTCGGGGTCGCCGTACTCCTGGAGCAGCGCGGTGCGCAGTCCTGCGGTGAAGTCGCGGACGGTACCGGTGAGGTCGCCGGAGGCGTCGGCGGCGGCGCGCTCGGTGAGGCGGGTGGCGCCGAGTTCGGCCAGGCGGGTGTCGATCTTGGTGGGGACGTGCTGGTAGGTGGCGGCCCAGTTGCGGTCGCCGACGCCGAGGACGGCATAGGTGACGCCGGTCAGGTCGTGGTCGCCGTCGAGCCAGGCGTGGAAGGCGGTGGCGTCGTCGGTGGGGCGGCCGTTGTAGGAGGCGGCGGTGATCACCACCGGGCGGTCGGTGGGCAGGCCGTCGGCGTAGGCGTCCAGCGCGGCGGTCTCGGTGGCGCAGCCGAGCGCGGCGGCCTCGTCGGCGAGCTGGGCGGCGAACTCGCGGCAGGTGCCGTAGTTGCTGCCGTGCAGGAAGAGGGCGGCGGTGCCGGGGCGGACCCGGGCCGGGAGGGTGTCGGTGGCGCTGTCCTGGGCGGCGGTGGCCGGGGCGGCGCCGGGGAGCGGGGCGTGGGCGCGGTCGGCGGGGGTGCGCGGGGTCAGGGCGAGCGTGAAGCCCTCGGGCTTGAGGGTCAGCGTCTCCTTGATGTCGAGCACGTAGTCGGCGTGGTCGTGCAGCCGGTAGCGGTGGACCAGCATGGCGAGCAGCATGGTGGCCTCGTGCAGCGCGAACTGCCGTCCGATGCAGGCGCGTTCGCCGGTGCCGAAGGGCTTGAAGGCGTGCACCGGGCGGGCCGCCTCGGCCTCGGCGGTGAACCGCTCGGGGTCGAACAGCTCGGGGTTGTCGCCCCACACGTCCTGGCGGTGCAGCATCGGGACGAGCACGCTGACGGCCTGCCCGGCGCGCAGCGGGATGCGCCCGCCGAGCAGGGTGTCCTCGCGGGCCTCGCGGCTGAAGGCGGCGGCGGTCGGCCACAGGCGCAGCGCCTCGTTGAGCACCTGGCGGGTGTAGGTGAGCCGGCCGACCTCGTCGTACGTCGGCTCGGGGTCCGCGGCGTCGCCCCACAGCGCGTCGGCCTCGCGCTGGACGAGCCGCAGCGCGGTGGGGTGCTTGGCCAGGTAGTAGAGGGCGAAGGACATGGCGCCGGAGGTGGTCTCGTGCCCGGCGATCAGGAAGGTGATGACCTGGTTGCGGATGTTGGCCGTGTCCAGGGTGGTGCCGTCGGCGGGGTGCTGCGCGGTGAGCATCAGGCCGAGGAGGTCCTGGGCGTCGCTCTGGTCGGTGCCGGTGCGGGCGGCGATCACCTCGTCGACGACGCCCGCGAGGTAGTCGGCGTCGGCCTTGAAGGCGGCGTCGGCCGCCGTGTAGTCGCCGCCGGGGACGCGGGCCAGGCGGGTCATGCTCCACTCCAGGCAGCGCACCATCGCCTCGACGAAGGGGTGCGGCTCGTCCCGGTCGAAGGAGCCGAAGTCGTAGTCGAACCCGGCCAGGCCGATGGTGTCGAGCGTCATCCGGGTCATGTCGTCCGGGACGTTCACCGGGCGTCCGGCACCGGCGGCGCGGTCCCAGGACGCGATCAGGCGGCGGGCGACCTTGAGCATGACCGGGTGGTAGGCGCGCATGGAGCCGAGCGCGAAGGCGGGCATGAGGATGTCGTGCGCCTTGGCCCAGTTCGGTTCGTCGTTGTAGGCGGTGAACAGGCCGTCCGCGGCGAAGGCGCGCACGTTCTCCAGGGCGGGCCCGATGTGCTTGGCGAACCGGTCCTCGTCGGCCAGCTCGGCGACGAGATCGGCGTCGGCGACGAACAGCGCGTCCCGTCCGTGCAGGCGGCGCACCAGTGCCGGGCCGTGGGTGCGCATCAGGCCCATGACCTGCTGGATGGGGGTGCGGCCAGGGCCGGTGGCGCTGATGTCCACGACGGGGACGCCGGGCTGGTCGGCGGGCTCGGGAAGCGGTGCGGTGGGGGGCATGGCGCGCAACTGCCTTTCGCGGGGCGGGAGTCCTGCGTTCCAGACTGGCCTCCCGGGGGCGCGGGCCCATGCCATGGCACTACACGATCGTGCAGTGGAAAGTGGCCGGAAGGGCTTGCGCACCGCGCGCTTCCGAGGCCCGTAAGTTGCCGCTGACCTGTGCTTTCGTCTTGGATGGGACTGGCTTTGCACAGCGGGAGGCACCGGATGGACCTGGGGCGGACGGACGGCGTGGTGTGGCGCAACCGTGCCCTCACCCTCTTCGACCGGGTGCCGATGCCCGTCGCCGTCTGTGATGTGTACGGCACGGTGCTGCTGGCGAACCCGGCGATGGCGGCCGAGTGCGGGACGACCCCGGGGCAGCTGCGCGGGCGGGACGTGCTGAGCGTGTTCCGGCCCCGGGAGACGGGCCAGGTGGAGCGGATCGCCGAGGCGCTGCGGCTGCGGCACCGCTCGCGCTACGAGGTCTCGGTCAGCTGGAGCGCGCCGGGCGGCGCGGAGCGCTTCGGGGAGCTGACGGCGGACCCGGTGAGCGACAGCGTGGACGCGACCCCGGCACTCCTGGTGATGCTGCGGGTACGCGGGGAGCGGGGCGTACGGCGGGGCCCGGAGCCCGCGCGGGTCACGGAGACCGAGGGCCGGGTCCTCGCCCTGCTGGCCGGGGGCGCCACCACGGACCGGGCCGCCCGTGAGCTGGGCCTGAGCCGGGACGGCGTCGCCTACCATCTGCGCCGTCTGTCGGCCCGCTGGCACGCGGCCAACCGCACCGAGCTGATCGCCCGCGCCTACGCTCTGGGGGTGCTGGTGCCGGGGGTGTGGCCGCCGGAGGCGCGGGGTTCCGGGCCGGAGCAGTCCGGGACCAAGCGGGCCGGGACGCCGTAGGACGGCGACCGGCGCCGGTGAAGGGCGCCGGTGAAGGGCACCGCGAAAACCATTCGCCACTCCCCTCTCGCCTACATATGCTCTCCATACACCTAGACCCCCTAGGTTCACCCGAGCCGTACCGAAGGGCCCCTCATGCGACCGCTCACCGAGCAGGACATCCGCGCCTCGTTCATCAACTGCTCCAAGGGCGAGGCCAAACGGCTGGCGGTCCCGCGCGACCTGGCCGAACGCCCCTGGGACGACCTCGACTTCCTCGGCTGGCGCGATCCCGGGGCGCCCGACCGCAGCTATCTGGTCGTGGAGCGCGCGGGGGGCCTCGCCGGGGTGGCCCTGCGCTTCCCGCCCGCGCGCCACGGCTTCCTGCACCGCAGCATGTGCTCGGTGTGCCTGACGACCCATCGCGGCGGCGGGGTCTCCCTGATGACGGCCCGCAAGGCGGGCCCGGCCGGGCGCGAGGGCAACTCGGTCGGCGTGTACATGTGCGCCGATCTGGCGTGCTCCCTGTACGTGCGCGGCCGGAAGGTGCCCGACTCCGGCTCCCGCTTCGAGGAGAGTCTGACCGTGCAGGAGCAGATCGACCGGGCCGACGCCAACCTGGCGGCGTTCGTGGACCAGCTGTACACGTGAGTCGCACACGTCACACGAACGGTCCTCTTTCGGCCCCGTTCACCGCCCGCCCGGAAAGGGAACAGGGCAAGGGATGCCAGACGTACGGAAGTGGACAGCCGGGCTGCGGCGCCTGATCGCGCGCCGCCGTGAGCCGGTGGTCGTGCAGACGCTGCGGTCGGCCTTCGCGGCGACGATCGCCTATGTCGTCGCGCTCCGGCTCAGCCCCGAACCCGCCCCGCTGACCTCGCCCCTGACCGCGCTCCTGGTCGTCCAGGTCACCTTCTACGCCACGCTCACCAACGGCATCCGCCGGGTGAACGCGGTGGTCGCGGGGGTCGTGGTCGCCATCATCTTCAGCCTGCTGGTCGGGCTGACCTGGTGGAGCCTGGCGCTGCTGATCGTGTCCGCGCTGACGGTGGGCCATCTGGTGCGCGTGCACGAGTACGTGGTCGAGGTGGCGATCAGCGCCATGCTGGTGCTCGGGGTGACCACCGTCGGCTTCACGGCGTGGGCGCGGATCGTGGAGACGCTGATCGGCGCCATCACGGGCATGGCGTGCAATCTGCTGCTGCCGCCGCCGGTGTGGGTGGACGAGGCGGGCCGCTCGATCGATGGTCTGGCCCGCAAGCTACGGCAGTTGATGCTCCGGATGGGTGAGGAGGCCGCGAGCGCCGTCCCCTGGCAGCAGGCGGCCGAGCGGCTGCACGAGGCCCGCCGGATGGACCACGAGATCATCGAGGTGGACGCCTCGCTGCGGCAGGCCGAGGACAGTCTGCGGCTCAACCCGCGCGTCAAGGAGGGGCTGCTGCACCGGGTGGTGCTGCGCACCGGCCTCGACACGCTGGAGATCTGCACGGTCGTCCTGCGCGTCATGGCCCGCTCCTTCACCGACCTGGCCAAGGCGCGGGGCGGCCGGGAGCTGTTCCCGCCGCCGATCGGGGCGACCGTGCAGCAGGTGCTGTCCGAGGTCGCGGACGCGGTGGTGAGCTTCGCGGTGCTGGTCACCACCGACCTCAGCGCGAACGCCGAGTCCGCGGAGGCCCGGCTCACGGCGGAGCTGCACACCGCGGCGGCCACCCGCGACCGGCTCGCGGAGCAGATCAAGCAGGAGATCGGCGCGGACTGGGCCAACTGGCAGCTGATGGGCGCGGTCCTGGTCGAGGTGAGCCGCATCATCGACGAGATGGACACCGAGCACCGCAGCCGCCGTCTGCTGGAGGAGCTGGACCGGGTGGCCCGGCAGCAGCGGGCGCGGCTGCCCCGGATGAACCGGCTGCGCGAACGGCTGGGCATCCAGGAGGATCTGTGGCGCAACCGCACGGGCGCCGGGCGCTGACCGGTCCGCCCGACCGACTGGCCGACTGGCCGACTGGCCGACTGGCCCGCCCGACCGGCCCGTCTTGCTTTCGCGGGGCGCCCCGCGTCAAGGTGGCCGTGACGTACGGGGCGTGAGAGCACCGAGGGGCGGCTGAGGCACGGGATGTACGGCACGGACGACGCCGAGGACGGGACCGCGGACGCACAGGCGCGCGGCGGCTGGAACAGGCGCCGGTTCGTCGGCGCCCTGGCGGGCGCGGCGGCCGTGGTGGCGGTGCCCTCCCCGGCGCCACCCCAGGAGCCCGGCGCGGACGGCACCGCGCCGGACGGCACTCCGGCAGACGCCGGGACGTCCCCCGCCGGGAGCCGCAGCGCGCACCGCGCCGACACCGGCCCCCGCCCCCTCTACCTCGGCACCTACACCTCGGGCGAGAACGGCGGCAAGGGCATCGGCAAGGCGTCGTACGACCCGGCGACCGGCGCCGTCACCGGCGCGGGCGTGCTGGCGGCGGTGTCCGACCCGTCGTTCCTGGCCGTGCACCCGGACGGCCGCACGCTGTACGCGGTGGACGAGCGCGAGGACGGCGCGGTGACCGCCGTACGGCTCGCGGACGGCGAGGTCGTCGGCAGCCGGGGCACGGGCGGTTCGGCTCCCTGCCATGTGTCGGTGCATCCGGACGGGCACTGGCTGCTGAGCGCGAACTACGGCTCGGGCAGCGTCGCCGTGCACCCCCTGGACGCCTCGGGCGCGCCCGGTGAGCGCACCGCGCTGGTCACGCACACGGCGCCACCGCCGGGGCCCGGTCAACAGGGCCCGCACGCACATCAGTTCCTCACCGCGCCGGACGGCGAGCACGTCCTCGCGGTCGATCTCGGCACCGACACGGTCTACACGTACCGCCTGGACACCACGCACGGCACGCTCACCGAGGTGTCCCGGGCGGCGGCCAGGCCGGGTGCGGGGCCACGCCATCTGACCTTCCACCCGGGCGGCCGGTACGCCTATCTGGCCAACGAGGTGGACGACACGGTGGCCGTGTGCGCGTACGACGCCTCGAGCGGGCGGCTGACGATCGGTGACCCGCAGTCCACCGGCTCGCGGGGCGGGGTGACCAACTATCCGGCGCAGTTCGCGGTGAGCGCCGACGGGGCGTACGCGTTCCTCGCCAACCGGGGTGACAACAGCGTCGCCCGGTACGCCGTCGAGGCCGACGGCGCCCGGCTGCGGCTGCTCGGCACGGTGCCGGTGGCGGGGGACTTTCCCCGGCAGATCGCGCTGTCCCCCGACGGCCGGCTGCTGTTCGCGGCGAACCAGCGCTCCGGCACCGTCAGCGTGCTCCACGTCGACGGCGGCGAACTACGGCTCGCGGGCGAGCCGTTCGCGTCACCCGTCGCCGTCTGCGCGGTGCCGCTGTAGGGCGCGCGGGCAGGCTGCGGCGGCCTGGGTGAGCAGGGCGTGCATCCGCTCGGTGAGCTGCGAGACGTCGTCGGCGGGGGTGTGGAACGCCAGGCGTACGTCGCCGTGGGCGCGGGTGCGTTCGATGCGCAGGGTCAGGCCGTGCCGGTCCACGGCGACGGGCGCGACCCGGGTCGCGGCGTGCAGGCTCTCGGGCCGCACCAGGCGGGTCAGCCGCTCCACCGCGTCCGGGTGGGCGTCGGCCAGATGGGTGAGCAGCTGGGCCTCCGCGAGGGCCAGCGGGTCGGGCCGGGCGGCGGCGAACTCGTCGAGGCCGACGACCTGGGCGCCCGAGGGCAGCCGGAGGACCACCCGGGTGGGCCGGAAGTGCAGCGAGCCGCCGTCCTGCGAGAGCCAGCCCGCGATCCAGAGCCGGGCCCGGATGCGCTGGCGCACCGGCACCGGGGCCACGTCCGCGAACTCCAGCACCGCGCTGGGTTCCCCGCGCGGCGCGCACAGGGCCGCCGTGTGCAGCGCGCTGTCCTCGGGCACGTCGAGCAGCACCCCGCCGTCCTCGGTCACGGAGTGCGCGCCGACGTACTCCTCCCGGGCGCCCTCGGCGGTCACCGCGCACGACCACGCGGCCGCGAGGACCGACCTCGCCCGCTCCGCCGCTCCGGGTCCGGCCGCCCAGTCCTGCGTGTCACCCATCCCGAGTCCTCCTTAGGTAAGCCTTGCCTAACTTATCGAAGATCCGGGCGCACGCCAACCACGCCGCGCCGAACGGGTGACCAAAGAATTCCCACGAGCGCGCCAACCGGCCGCCGCCCGGCAGGACTTCGGCACTCGTGCGGAAGCTGTGAAATACCCCGTGGGTGCTACGAGATGACGCCGAGCAGCGCCCGCGCGCACAGCTCGCGGACCTCGTCGCGGTCCGGGGTGCCCTCGCGCAGCCACTCCAGGCAGACGGCGGTGGTGAAGGCGAGCCAGCCACGCACCGCGAGCCGGGCGGAGACGGCCTCCTCGAAACCGGGCCCGAACTCCGGGTCGGCGCCGAGCGCGGCGAGGATCTGCCGCTCCTGGGCGGCGAGCGCCCGCTGGTAGACCCGGCGTACGGCCTGGTCACCGGCCGCGTCGGCGCGGTGGAAGGCGCGGAAGCCGTGGGCGTGGGTCTCGACGTAGGTCAGATAGGTGTCCAGCCCGGCGGCGAGCTGTGCGCGCACCGGCACCCCGGGCACGGGCGCGGTCATGCGCAGCATCCGCTCGCTCTCCCGCTCGACGACCGCCGCGAAGAAGTCCCGCTTGTTCGGGAAGTAGTGGTAGAGCAGTCCGCGCGAGACCCCGGCGATCTCGGCGACGCGCTCGATCCACACGTCGTCGTACGGACTCTCGGAGAACAACCGGGCGCCGACCGAGAGCAGTTGCTCGCGGCGCTCCTGGGTGCTGAGTCTGCGCCGGGCGCGTTCCCCCTCGTTCGCGGCCATGCGGCCACCTTACTTGACGCCGGTTCAACAAGCGGACCAGACTGAACCGGGCTATTGAAC
The DNA here is from genome assembly GCF_000373625.1 of Streptomyces sp. LaPpAH-108. Lineage (GTDB taxonomy): Bacteria > Actinomycetota > Actinomycetes > Streptomycetales > Streptomycetaceae > Streptomyces. Next base: position 107,433 of record NZ_KB891997.1, on the reverse strand, counting down.
TCGCGTATAACACGCAGGGAACGCAGGCACAACCGTCCGCTGGATCAAGGGAGATCGCGCCATGGCGGAGACGACGCGGAGCGCGCTGCCGAAGGGGTTCCGCAGCGCCGAGCACGGCTGGCCGGAGCTGGACCGCATCCCGCACCCGGCACGGCGGCTGCCGCTGGTCGGAGACGTGGTGGGCGTGGACCGGCGCCGCCCGCTCCAGGACTCGATGCGCTTCGGGCGCGAGCTGGGACCGATCTTCCGGCGGCGGGCGTTCGGCAAGGAGTTCGTGTTCGTGTGGGGCGCGCGGCTCGCCGCGGACCTCGCCGACGAGTCGCGCTTCGCCAAGCACGTCGGTCTCGGGGTCGCCAATCTGCGGCCGGTCGTCGGGGACGGCCTGTTCACGGCGTACAACCACGAGCCCAACTGGCAGCTCGCGCACGACGTGCTGGCCCCCGGCTTCAGCCGCGAGGCCATGGAGACCTACCACGGCATGATGCTGTCGGTCGCCGGGCGGCTGACGGCCCACTGGGACGGCGAGCTGGCGGCCGGGCGCACCGTGGACGTGCCCGGGGACATGACCAAGCTGACCCTGGAGACCATCGCGCGCACCGGTTTCGGGCACGACTTCGGCTCCTTCGAGCGGGACCGGCCGCATCCCTTCGTCCGGGCGATGGTCGGCACGCTCACCTACGCCCAGCGGCTGAACAGTGTGCCAGGACCGCTGGCCCCGCTGCTGCTGCGCACCGCCGCCCGGCGCAACGCGGCCGACATCGCCCGTCTCAACCGGACGGTCGACGCGCTGGTGGCCGCGCGGCTCGCCTCCGGCGGCGGCACCGGGGATCTGCTCGACCGGATGCTGGAGACCTCCCACCCCGTCACCGGGGAACGGCTCTCGGCGGAGAACGTCCGCAAGCAGGTCATCACCTTCCTGGTCGCGGGCCACGAGACGACCTCGGGCGCACTCTCCTTCGCCCTCTACTACCTCGCCCGGCACCCGGAGGTCGCCGCCCGCGCCCGCGCCGAGGTGGACCGCGTCTGGGGCGACACGCCCGAGCCGGGCTACGACCAGGTCGCCAAGCTGCGGTACGTCCGCCGGGTCCTCGACGAGTCGCTGCGGCTGTGGCCGACCGCGCCCGCCTACGCCCGGGAGGCCACCCGGGACACCGAGCTGGCCGGGGAGCACCCGATGCGCCGGGGCGCGTGGGCGCTGGTCCTGCTGCCGTTGCTGCACCGCGATCCCGAGGTGTGGGGCGAGGACGCCGAGCGCTTCGACCCGGACCGCTTCGACGCCAAGGCGGTACGCGGTCGCGCGCCGCACACCTTCAAGCCGTTCGGCACCGGCGCGCGGGCCTGCATCGGCCGCCAGTTCGCCCTGCACGAGGCGACGCTCGTGCTCGGCCTGCTGCTGCGCCGCTACGAGCTGCGCCCCGACCCCGGCTACCGGCTGGAGGTCACCGAACGGCTGACGCTGATGCCGGAGGGGCTGCGGCTGGGGCTGGAGCGGCGGGGGGCTGCGGGGGTGGGGGCGGCTGCGGGGCGCGAGCGGGAGGTGGGGGCGGGTGTGGTCGGGTTGGGGGCGGCCGGGTCGGGGGCGGCGGCTCCAGGGGCCGGTGCGGGCTCGGCGGGAGCGGCCGTGGCCGGTTCGGCGCCGCCCGCATCCGGTTCGGCCGTTCCCGGTCCCGGTTCAGCCGGTCGTTGTCCAGTGCACCGGGCGGACCAGTGACCCCGGCAGCCGCGTACCCGGGCCGCCCTTGGCCGCGTTGACCTGCGGCTGGGTGACGAAGAGGGCGCCGGTGAGGTCGGCGTCCGTCAGGTCAGCGTCGCGCAGATCGGCGCCGATCAGATCCGCGCCCCGCAGATCGGCCCCCGTGAGGTCGGCCGCTATCAGACAGGCCCCGCGCAGACTGACCCCACGCAGGTCGGCGCCCTTGAGGCGGGCGCCGATCAGATCGGCGCCCCGGCGGTCGTTGCCCTTCTTCCGGCCGACCCCGCGCCGGGCCGACTCGCTTACGCGCAAAAGGAGTTGAGCCACCTCGTACCAGTGGGCGTCGAGATCGAGCGCGGCAAGCTCCTCGGCCTCCCGCCCGGCCAACTCCTCGGTCCGCTCCCGTGCTCGGCGCAGCTCGGGGTGGAACGGCCGCGCGGCGTCGAGATCCAGTGCCTCGGCGAGGTACCAGAGCAGTCGTGCAGGCGCCGGACCACGGGGAAGACGTCGAACATCAGCCGAGCCGCGGCTGGTTCGCCGCCGCGCCAGTCCCGGCCGCCGAAGGTGACCTGGGAGACGCGCTGGCCCGCGCCGAAGCAGTCGTAGACCGTGCAGCCGGTGAAGCCCCGCTCGCGCAGCCCGGTGTGGATGCCGCAGCGGTGGTCCCCGCGCAGGTGGGGGCAGGGCTTCCCGGCGGGCTTGTCCAGGGCGAAGCCGGAGGAGGCGGCGAACGGCAGCGCGACACAGCACAGGGCGAAGCAGCGCGCACAGTCGGCGCGCAGGGCGGAGCGGTCGCTCGTATGTTCGTGTTCCGGCATGGCGGCCAGCTTACTGACCTGCTGACCTGCGGGCTTCTGTTTTCCGGGGGCGCTGCCCGGCTAGGCTGCCGATGTCCGCTTGCCGAGAGGGAGCCGAGCCCCGAGGAGCCGCGATGCGTGTCGCCCTGTTCCTGACCTGTGTCAACGACACGCTCTATCCGGACACCGGCCGTGCCGTGGTGCGGCTGCTGGCCAGACTCGGTGTCGACGTGGACTTCCCGATGGCGCAGACCTGTTGCGGCCAGGCGCACTACAACACCGGCTACCGGCACGAGACGGAGCCGCTGGCCCGGCACTACGCCGAGGTCTTCGGGGAGTACGACGCGATCGTGACCCCGTCCGGCTCGTGCGCGGCGATGGTGCGGGAGCTGTATCCGCGCCTGGGTGAACGGGCGAGCGCGGAGGGGCGCGGCGGGGGGCTGACGGCCACGCTGGCCCCGGTGATCCCGAGGACGTACGAGCTGACGGAGTTCCTGGTGGACGTGCTGGGGGTGACCGACGTGGGCGCCTGGTATCCGCACACCGTGACGTACCACCCCACCTGTCACGGCCTGCGCTCGCTCGGTCTCGGCGACCGGCCGCGCAGGCTTCTCCAGGCCGTCAAGGGGCTCGAGTTGATCGAGCTGCCGGGTGCCGACGAGTGCTGCGGGTTCGGCGGCACCTTCTCGGTGAAGAACGCGGACGTGTCGGCGGCGATGGGCGCGGACAAGGTGCGCAACGCCGAGTCGACCGGCGCCGAGGTGCTGTGCGCGGCCGACAACTCGTGTCTGATGCACCTCGGCGGCACCCTGAGCCGGTCCGGGTCGGAGCTGCGCCCGGTGCACCTCGCGGAGATCCTGGCGAGCACGGAGGAGGACCCGGCCGTATGAACACGACGTCCCTCGGTATGCCCGCCTTCCCGGAGGCGGCACGAGAAGCGCTCAACAACCGCACCCTGCGCGGGAATCTGCGCCACGCCACCCACACCATCCGCGCCAAGCGGGCCAGGGCCGTCGCGGAGGTGTCCGACTGGGCCGAGCTGCGCGAGGCGGGCAAGCGGATCAAGGACCACACCTTGCGCCATCTCGACCGCTATCTGGAGCAGTTGGAGGAGACGGTCACCGCGGCGGGCGGCACGGTCCACTGGGCGGCGGACGCGGCCGAGGCCAACCGGATCGTCACCGAACTCGTGCGCGCGACAGGCGAGTCGGAGGTCGTGAAGGTCAAGTCCATGGCCACGCAGGAGATCGAGCTGAACGAGGCGCTGGAAGCGGCGGGCATCCGCGCCTACGAGACCGATCTGGCCGAGCTGATCGTGCAGTTGGGCAAGGACCGCCCCTCGCACATCCTGGTCCCGGCGATCCACCGCAACCGGGGCGAGATCCGCGACATCTTCCGTACGGAGATGGCCGGTTGGGGCCGACCCGCGCCCGAGGGTCTGTCGGACGACCCCGCCGAGCTGGCGGAGGCGGCCCGGCTGCATCTGCGGGAGAAGTTCCTGCGGGCCCGAGTCGGCGTCTCCGGCGCCAACTTCATGGTCGCGGAGGCCGGCACCCTGGTGGTCGTGGAGTCCGAGGGCAACGGCCGGATGTGCCTGACCCTGCCGGAGACGCTGATCTCGGTCGTGGGCATCGAGAAGGTCGTCCCCACCTGGCGCGACCTGGAGGTGTTCCTGCAGCTCCTCCCCCGCTCCTCCACCGCCGAGCGGATGAACCCGTACACCAGCATGTGGACCGGCACGACCGACGGCGACGGCCCCCGCGCCTTCCATCTGGTCCTGCTGGACAACGGCCGCACCGACACCCTTGCCGACGAGGTGGGCCGCCAGGCGCTGCGCTGCATCCGCTGCTCGGCCTGCCTCAATGTGTGCCCGGTGTACGAGCGCGCGGGCGGCCACGCCTACGGCTCGGTCTACCCCGGCCCGATCGGCGCCGTCCTCAGCCCCCAACTCCGGGGCACCACCAGCGAGATCGACGCCTCCCTGCCGTACGCGTCCTCGCTGTGCGGGGCCTGCTACGAGGTGTGCCCGGTCGCCATCGACATCCCCGAGGTGCTGGTCCATCTGCGCGAGCGGGTCGTCGAGGGCGGCCCGGCGGTACGGAACGGCAACCGGGTGGTGCTCAAGCCCGCCAAGGGGCACGCGGCCGAACGCGCCGCCCTGCGCGCGGCGGGCTGGGCGCTGGCCCGGCCCGGTGTGCTGCGGACCGGGCAGCGGCTGGCCTCCCGCACCCGCGGCTTCCGCCCGCGCACACTGCCCGGACCCGGCCGGGCCTGGACGGCGACCCGCGACCTTCCAGCCGTACCGGCCGAACCCTTCCGGGACTGGTGGCTGCGCACGCGCGGCGGAAAGGACGACGCCCGATGAGCAGCAGGGACCGGGTCCTCGGCCGGGTGCGCCGCGCGCTGGCGGACGTACCCCGCGACGACACCCCCTACGACCGGGCGATCCCCCGCCCCTATCTCCGCGAGCACGGCGAGCGCACCGCCGAGGAGACAGTGGAGCTGCTGGCGGAGAACCTGGCGGACTACCGGGCCGTCGTCCACCGCTGCACGGAGGACGAACTGCCCTCGCTCGTCGGCCGGTTGCTGACGGAGCGGGGCTCGCGGTCCGTGCTCGTACCGGACGGGCTGCCGCCCGAGTGGCTGTCCGCCGCCGACGCGCGCCGCGTCGCGGACCGGGCGGCGAGCACGCCGTACGAGCTGGACGCGGTGGACAGCGTGGTGACCGGCTGCGCGGTCGCCATCGCGGAGACGGGCACCCTCGTGCTGGACGGCGGCCCGGGGCAGGGCCGTCGCCGGATCACCCTGGTCCCCGACCACCACATCTGTGTCGTCCGCGTCCCCGCGCAGGTCGTGGCGTCCGTGCCGCAGGCCCTCGCACGCCTCTCCCCCACCCGTCCGTCCACCTGGATCTCCGGCCCCTCGGCCACCAGCGACATCGAGCTGGACCGGGTGGAGGGCGTGCACGGGCCGCGCACCCTGGAGGTCGTGCTCGCCGGGGTCATCCCTTCGGTCGGCGGGGCCGGGCGGGCGGACGGGAGCGCGGCTAGCGTGGGGGAATGATCCGGTTCGAGCAGGTCACCAAGCGCTATCCGGACGGCACGACGGCCGTGGACGGGCTGTCGTTCGAGGTGGCCGAGGGCGAACTGGTCACGCTCGTCGGCCCCTCCGGCTGCGGCAAGACGACCACCATGATGATGGTGAACCGGCTCATCGAGCCCACCTCGGGCCGGATCACCGTGGGCGGCGAGGACATCGCCCGGGTCGACCCGGTGCGGCTGCGCCGCCGTATCGGCTACGTCATCCAGCAGGTCGGCCTCTTCCCGCACCGCACGGTCCTCGACAACACCGCGACCGTGCCCACCCTGCTCGGCTGGAAGCGGGCGCGTGCCCGCGCACGGGCCGCCGAACTCCTCGATCTGGTCGGGCTCGACCCGAAGACGTACGGCTCCCGCTACCCGGAACAGCTCTCCGGCGGCCAGCGGCAGCGGGTCGGGGTGGCGCGAGCGCTGGCGGCCGATCCGCCGGTGCTGCTGATGGACGAGCCGTTCGGCGCGGTGGACCCGGTGGTGCGCGAGCAGTTGCAGGACGAGTTCCTGCGCATGCAGGAGGCGGTCCGCAAGACGGTGCTGCTGGTCACCCACGACATCGAGGAGGCGGTACGGCTCGGGGACCGCATCGCGGTGTACGGGGCGGGCCGGATCGAGCAGTTCGACACGCCGGGCGCGGTGCTCGGCGCGCCCGCCACCTCGTACGTCGCCGGGTTCGTCGGCGCCGACCGGGGCCTGAAGCGGCTCTCCGTGACCGAGATCGAGCCGGACGACCTCGAACAGCCCCTGGTGGCCCGCCCGGACGAGCCCGCCGAACGCGCCCTGGACCGGCTGCGTGCCGAGGGGGCGCGCTGGGCGGTGGTGCTGGACGCGGACGGCGATCTGCACGGCTGGGTGGGCATCGACGAGCTGGCGGCCGGGGGCACGGTCGGCGCCCTCGCCCACCGGATGACCGCGTGGGTGCCGGTGGGGGCGCCGCTGAAGCAGGCGTTCGGGGTGATGCTCCAGTACGACGCCGGGTGGGTCGCGGTCCTTGACGGGGCGCGTTTCCTGGGCGTGCTGACCCCGGCGAAGCTGCACGAGGCGCTGCGGCGGTCGGTGGACGCGGATGCGCTGGGGGTGGCGCGGGGGCAGGTGCGGTTCGATTCGGTGGCGGACGCGTGAGAGGTCTTTCAGAGGGATGTGCCCTCACTTGAGCAGGCCCTTGTCCTTGAGGTAGGTGCGGGCCACGTCGGCGGGCAGCCGCCGCCAGCTGTCGACCTGCCGGTTCATGTCGGCGAGGTCCTGGGTGGTGAGGACGTCGTTGAGCCGGTCGAGCGCCTTGGCGACGCGGGGGCCGCCCGCGCGGGCGCGGTTGACGACCGGGACGATGTAGTCGGCGTTCTGGAGGTGCTTGTCGTCGGCGAGCAGGACCAGGCCGAAGGAGTCCAGGGTGGCGTCCGTGGTAGTGGTCAGCACCATCTGGTCGTGGCCCTCCTGCACGGCGCGCTTGGCCTGTGTGGTGCCGACGCCCTTGGGATCGACGCCGGTGATGTGGATGCCATACACCTTCTTCAGCCCGGGCGCGCAATAGGGGCGCCGCACACACTCGTCCCCGGCGGCCAGACGCACCTTCAGTCCTGAGGCGCCGAGGTCACTGAGCGTCTTGAGGTGGTGCTCGCGGGCGTAGGCGGCGCGTACGGCGAAGGCGTTCTGGTCCACGGCGCGGCCCGGCGGCAGGACGGTGAGTCCGCGCGGGGCGGCGAGGGCGCGCAGGGACTTCATGGTGGCGGCGAGGTCGGGCGATCCGGCCGGGGGCGCGTCGGCGCCGTGCTTCTTGGCGTTGAGCCAGTCCGCGAGGGTGGCGGCGTACTCGGGTACGACGTCGATCTGCCCCGATTCCAGGGCGGGTTCATACAGCTCGCGGTTGGCGACGGTGAGCATCGAGGTTCTGTATCCGGCCTGGTCGAGCAGTTGGGCGTACAGCTGGGCGAGCAGATCGCTCTCGGTGAAGCCCGCCGAGCCGATGGTGAGGTGGTGGCTGTCGCCGGGTGAGGCGGTGACCTGGCCGCGGTTCTCCAGGGAGGGCCCGGAGGCGCAGCCCGCGAGCATGCAGAGCAGGGCGGTGAGGGCAGCCGCCGTACGGAATCTCATCGCCCGGCCCGGGCCCAGGCGGGCGCCAGCCGCTCCACGGCCTCGAAGACGGCCTCCACGAGCAGCGCGAACACCGCCACGAGGAGCGCGCCCGCGACCACCTGCGGGGTGCTGGCCAGGTTGAAGCCCGCGGTGATGATCCGGCCGAGTCCGCCCCCGCCCGCGAGCGCGGCGATGGTGGCGGTGGCGACGAGCTGCACGGCGGCGATCCGCACCCCGGTGAGGATCATCGGCAGCGCGAGGGGCACCTCCGCCCGCACGAGGACCTGCCGCCCGGTCATCCCCATGCCCTTCGCCGCCTGCACCACGCCCCGGTCGACCTCGCGCATCCCGACGTAGGCGTTGGTGAGCAGCGGCGGTACGGCGAACAGCACCAGCGCGACCACGGTGGGGCCCTCGCCCCACTTCCCCACCGGGGTCAGCAGAAGCAGCACCAGCACGGCGAAGGTGGGCACGGCCCGGCCGACGTTGGAGATGTTGACCGCGAGCGCGCCGCCCTTGCCGATGTGGCCGAGGACGAGCGCGACGGGCAGCGCGATCAGACAGCTGACGACGAGACACACGACGGTGAGGACGAGGTGCTGGAGCAGCCGGTGCCAGACCCCGTCGTCGCCGGACCAGTGTGCGGGGTCGGCGAGCCAGTCCCAGGTGGCCGCGAGGGTACTCACCCGGGGCGCCCCTTCGCCGGTCTCACGCCCGCCCCTTCCTCACCCACGGCGTGATCAGCCACTGCACCCCGAGCAGCAGCAGATCGGCCGCGACGGCGATGACCACGCACAGCACGGAGGCGGTGAGCACCTGCGCCTTGAAGAACGTGTTCATCCCGGAGTAGATGAGATTCCCGAGTCCCCCGAACCCGACGATCGCCCCCACCGTCACCAGCGAGACCGCCGACACGGTCGCGATCCGCAGCCCGGCCATGGCGGCGGGCAGCGCGAGCGGCAACTCGACGGTCAGCAACAACCGTACGGGCCCGTACCCCAGCCCCCGCGCCGCCTGCCGCGTCTCTTCCGGCACGGCCCGCAGCCCGGCCAGGATGTTCCGCACGAGCAGAGTGAGCGAGTACAGCACCAGCCCGGCGACGACGAGCGTCGCGGAGAGCCCGTACACCGGCAGCAGCAGCGAGAACATCGCCAGCGACGGAATCGTGTACAGCACCGTCGTCACGGCAAGCACCGGCCCGGCCGCCCACCCCCACCTCCGCGCCACCACCGCCAACGGCACGGCGACGACCAGCCCGATCACGACGGACAACGCGGTCAACTCAAGATGCTGCACCACCGCGTCGACCAGAACCTGTCGGCGGCTACTCAGATAGGCACCACAGATCCACTCGTTACGCGCGAGACAGTCGTCGGGGGGCGCGGTCACGGGTCTATTGCAGCGGGTGGGGGGTGGTGGGGCGCGTTGGGGTGGGCCGGATGGGGGGCCGAGGTCACCGAAGTTCGTTGAGCGGTTGACGGTGGCTCTGACATGATCCGGTTCTCCGAGGGGGAGGCGGATCGATGAAGATTTCGCGTATCAGCGCGTCGCAATTCATGTCGTTCTCAGAGATCGACCTGGCACTGGACTCCGGTACGACGGTAGTGACCGGTCCCAATGCCGTCGGCAAGTCGAACCTGGGCCGGATCATCGACGTGGCCCGGTCTGTGGTGGCGTCCCATGCGGGGTCGGAACGTCGTCACCGGCTCGATCTGTATGCACGTGCTCCTCAGCACGGGGCGCGGCGCTTCCGGCTGGTGCTGGATATGGAGATGGACCAGCCTTGGGAACGCGACCTGGTCGCCACGTTCGTCCGTGCTGCGTACTTGTCCGGCATCACGGACCTAATGAGTCCTATTTCCCTTGAGCGTCGAGACCATGATGCCCGGGAACGGCTCGTTCCGGAGAGCGTGCAACTGCTGCTTCGCGGTTCTCTGGTCATCGACTACGACGCGGGAGCACAGTCTCACTGGCGGGCCCTCTGGGAGCACTCAACTGCTGGAGGGCCCTCCGAGTCAGCCGGTCCGGCCTGGTTCATGCACCTGCGGAACGGTGGTCCAGTGGTACCTGACAACGGGGAAGGCCAGGTGCCCCATGCCTCTCTCGCTCAGGCATGGGGTCGCGTGTACCCCGACGACCAGATCAGCACCGGCACACTGGGCGAAGAGATCGATTTCATGCGGATTCTCACGGAGAACGAGTATGCGATCAACCTCAGCACAAGGCCCGCTACCAACAATCGGCCCCTCTTGGACAGCGTCCGCGATATTCACATGCTTCTGGGCCAGGATGCAGAAGGCGCACATCAACGACAGATCGACTTCGTCCACGTCCTGGACCACATCCTCGAACGAGGAATCGTACTCACCGACAACCGCCGCCTCCCCCTGAAACGCTCCTTCGACCTGACGGCCCTCGGCCGACCAGCCGACCTCGAAGACGGAAGTCAGATCCCCGCCGAGCTTTACCGCCTGAAGAACGGCCCGCTTCCCCTCAGACAGCGATACCAGCTGATCCAGGACCGCTTCAAGAATCTGGTCGGCACCGGATTCGACGTCCAGGCGGTGCCCGATGCCGGGAATTCAGGACACCTGCTCATCGACGTCACGGTGCCCGACGGAGATCACGAATACCCCCTCGCCTTCTCGGGCGCCGGACGGCAAGAGGCGCTGTTCCTCAGCACCGTTCTCGTCGGCGCCCCCGGCCGCGTCATCGTGCTGGACGAGCCCGGGGTCCATATCGAGCCGACGCTGCAGCGCCGTATCGCTCAGGCGGCCGACGCGGAGACGCAGTGCCTCGTCATCACCCACAGCGCCGACCTCGTACCCGTCGCGACCCCCGAGGATCTGGCCCGGATCATCCGGCTCTCCCCCACGCCCACGGGGAGCGAAGCCCACCGGCTGAACGAACTCGACCCCAAGGATCAGGCGCGCTGGCTCCAGGTTCTCGGCCCGCGCGACACCCGCGCCCTGCTGTTCGCGGCCGGAGCCGTGCTGTGCGAAGGGGCCACGGAGGTGGGCAGCCTGGGCACCTGGTGGGAGGGCAGCGGCAATCCGCCCAGCGGGGCCAATATCGCCATGATCGATGTCGGCGGGGACAAGGCGTTCGGCGGCTACATCAGATTCCTGGAGGCATTCCATATCCCGTGGGTCGTCATCGCGGACGGCCCTGCACTGCATCCGGGCAGCCAACTCCACAAGAATCTGACAGATCTGGGGCTTCTCACGGTCGCGGAGCCAGCCGACGAAGACCCCGACTTCGACGAATGGAAGAATTTCTGGGAGAAGCACGGGGTGTTCACGGTCGCTGATGTCTTCGGAACCGACGGTTCACAAGCCGGTGAATACGAGGCGTACCTCAAGCGATTGAATCCGCAGCTCCTCCAGCAACTCAGGGGAGAGCGGAGCAAACCCCGCCTCGGAACCTCGTTCGCCGACCGGCACCCCATGCCGGAGGACATCGCCGCCCTCTACACCCGAATCCGCGAGCGGCTGACGCCTACGGCTTGACGCGGGGCTCAGGCAGAAAAAGGCCCTGGCAGACGCGCTCGTTTCTCCGCGTACCGCCAGGGCCCACCCCGCTCGTTCCGTGCTTATCCGGCCGAGATCCCCGTGCCGGACGCCCCGCCCGTCTTGCGGCGGCCCCCCGCGACCACCAGCAGGCCGCCGAGCATCGCGGCGTTCTTCAGGAACTGGGTGCGCTGGGCCTTGCGCTGGGCCGGGTCCTCGATGGTCCAGAAGGCGTGGCCGGCGTAGGTGGTCGGGATCAGGGATCCGGCCAGGGCGAGGGCGGACGTGCGGGGGAAGAGGCCGATGGCCAGGGCCGCTCCGGCGCCGGTCTGGACGGCGCCGTTGACGCGTACGAGCAGTTCGTCGTCCTTCGGCAGCGGGACGACCTTGCGGATCTCTTCCAGCGCCGGACCCGCGAGCTTCGCCAGGGGGGCGGGGTCTCGCACGGCGCCGGAGCCGAACACCGCGAAGGACCCGCCGAGCAGGGCGCCACCGAGCCTACCGAGGATGTCCATGCCACTCACTTTCCCTAGGGGTACGGACGTTCATGCTACGCAGTCGCGTTCGCGTCGGCCCAGCGGTTGCCCGCGCCCCTCGCGCCACGGAGATATAGCCTCGAAAGGTCGGTAATCGGCGCGAAGGGGATGGCCGTGAGCGATCAAGGACTGTTCGAGGACGATGCCGAGATCCGACGGCAGGAGCGGGCGGCCGTCGATCAGCCGCTGGAGCCACGGGTGGGCCCCGTGCCGAAGGGGCCGCCGGTCTCGAAGCCGTACACGCACCCGGCGGCGGGCTGGGGCGCGGCCAAGGCCGTCACCGAGGTCCTGGTCGACGAGCGCGAGGTCGTGCTGGGCTCGCTCGAGATGCTGAAGATGAACCAGGAGGACAGCGGCGGCTTCGACTGCCCGGGCTGCGCGTGGCCCGACACCAAGGGCCTGGCGCTGGACCTGTGCGAGAACGGCATCAAGCACACCACGTGGGAGATGACGCGCAAGCGGGTCACCCGTGAGTTCTTCGCGAGCCACTCCGTCACCTCGCTGTTCGACTGGAACGACCACGACCTGGAGGCGGAGGGCCGCCTGACCGAGCCGATGCTCTACGACCCGGGGACCGACCATTACGTCCCGATCAGCTGGGCGGACGCCTTCAAGCTGTTCGGCGACAGCGTCCGGGCCCTGGAGAGTCCGGACCAGGCCGCGTACTACACCTCGGGACGGCTGGGCAACGAGGCATCGTTCCTCTACCAGCTCATGGCCCGCGAGCTGGGCACCAACAACCAGCCGGACTGCGCCAACATGTGCACGGAGGCGGGCAGCCGCGCGATGATCGCCTCGCTCGGCACCGGCAAGGGCACCGTCGACCTCAAGGACTGGGAGGCCGCGGACGCCGTCTTCGTGGTCGGCATCAACGCCGCGTCCAACGCGCCCCGCATGCTCACCCCGCTGGCGCAGCTGTACCGCAGGGGCAAGAAGGTCGTCCACATCAACCCGCAGGTGGAGGCGGGCGCCACCCGCACGATCATCCCGCACGACATCCTGGCGATGGCGACCTTCCACGCCACCCCCACCAGCAACCTCAACATCCAGCCGCGCTCCGCGGGCGACATGGCGCTGATGCGCGGCATCGCCAAGGCCACCCTGGAGCTGGCCGAGCGCGACGAGCACGCGATCGACCGGCTGTTCCTGGAGCGGCACACCGAGGGGTTCGAGGCGTACCGGCGCGTGGTCGAGGCGACCTCCTGGGACGAGATCGTCCACCAGTCGGGCGTGGCCAAGCAGGACATCCTCAAGGCCGCCGCGATCTACCGCGACGCCGACCGGTCGATCATCACCTGGGGCCTCGGCGTCAACCAGCACGAGCACGCCGTCGACACCATCCGCGAGATCGTCAACGTCCTGCTGCTGCGCGGCAACATCGGCCGCGAGGGCGCCGGTGCCGCGCCCAACCGGGGCCACAGCAACGTGCAGGGCAACCGCACCTGCGGCATCACCAACGCCCCCACCCCGGAGTTCCTGGACAAGCTCGCCGAGGTCTGCGGGATCGACCCGCCGCGCCAGGAGGGCCTGGACGTCGTCAGCACCATCGAGGCGATGGACCGGGGCGACATCAAGGTCTTCGTCGGCATGGCGGGCAACTTCGCGCTCGCCTCGCCCGACACCCGGTTCACCTACGCGAGCCTGCGGAAGGTGGACCTGACCGTCTACGTCAGTACGAAGCTCAACCGCAGCCATCTCGTCCACGGCAAGCGCGCGCTGATCCTGCCGTGCCTGGGCCGCACCGAGAAGGACATCCAGCGGGGCACACCGCAGCGGATCTCCGTCGAGGACGGCGATTCGATGGTCCACCTCTCGCAGGGCAACCAGCACCCGGCCTCGCCGCAACTGCTCTCCGAGCCCGCGATCATCGCCGGTCTCGCCCGGGCGGCGCTGCCCGACTCGAAGACACCGTGGGAGTGGTACGTCGAGGACTACGACCGCATCCGCGACACCATGGCCGACGTGCTGTACGGCTTCGAGGACTTCAACCGGCGGGTCCGGCTGCCGATGGGGTTCCGGATCAAGCAGCCCGCCCGTGAGCTGGTCTTCCTCACCCCGTCCGGGCGCGCCGAGTTCTCGCACGCCCCGCTGCCCGACGTGGTGCCGCGCGCGGGACGGCTCGTCCTGGGCGCGATGCGCTCCCACGACCAGTGGAACACCACGATCTACACCGACAACGACCGCTACCGGGGCATCCGCAACCTCCGCACGCTCGTCTTCATGAACGGCGACGACATGCGCGAACGCGGTCTGGAGGAGTTCCAGCCGACCGTGATCACGGCCCACGCCAAGGACGGCACGGTGCGTCAGTTGCGAGGTTTCCTCGCGGTCGAGCACGACATCCCGCGCGGGGTCACCGCCGGATACATGCCGGAACTCAACCAGCTCCTCTCGATCAGCGACTACAGCGCCCAGAGCGACCAGCCGCTGATGAAGCAGCTGGACGTCACGATCGAACCGGCCGGGTGATTCCGCCGGGAACACGTCGCGACGCCCCAGGGCTGAGCGCGTCTCACATGTGGGCCTCCCACATGTGCCGCCCGCCCATGTGCGCCCCTCACATGAGGGCCTCGAAGTCCACCTCCTGGGGTACCAGCCGCTGCTCCGACCAGATCGTCTTGCCGTTGCGTCCGTAGCGGCTGCCCCAGCGGGTGGAGAGCTGGGCGACGAGGAAGAGGCCGCGACCGCCCTCGTCGCTCCAGCCCGCCCGGCGCAGTCGGGGCTGGGTGTTGCTGGGGTCGGTGACCTCGCAGACGAGGACGTCGTCGCGGATGAGGCGCAGGCCGACCGGCGCTCCGGCATAGCGGACGGCGTTGGTGACCAGCTCGCTGACGATCAGCTCGGTGGTGAAGACGAGGTCGTCCAGGCCCCACGCGATGAGCTGGTGCTTGGCGGCCTGCCGGGCGTCGGACACCACGGACTCGTCCGCGCCGAACTCCCAGCTCGCGATGGAGTCCTCGGGGATGGCGCGGACGCGGGCCAGGAGCAGGGCGATGTCGTCGCGGGGCGGGGTCTGGCCCAGGTCCGCCTGGAGCAGACGGCTGGCGTCCACGAGGCTCTGGCCGGGGCGGCACGAGGTGGCGAGCCGGTGGGTGAGCCAGCGCAGCCCCGCGTCGAGGTCGCCCCCGTACCGGTCGAGAAGCCCGTCGGTGTAGAGGGCGAGCACGCTGCCGGGCTCCAGGTCGGCGGTGACCGTCTCGAAAGGCATACCGCCCACCCCGAGCGGCGGTCCGGGCGAGAAGCGGATGATCCGGGTGGTGCCGTCGGGCCGTACCTCCACCGGCGGCGGGTGCCCGGCCCCGGCCATGACGCAGCGGCGGGCGACCGGGTCGTAGACGGCGTACAGGCAGGTGGCACCGGCGGGCTTGCCCCATTCGGTGTCCTGGCTGAGCCGCCGTACGAGGTCGTCGAGATGGGTGAGGAGTTCGGAGGGGTCGAGTTCGAGGTCGGCGAGGGTGCGTACGGCGGTGCGCAGGCCGCTCATCGCGGCGCTGGCGTCCAGTCCGTGCCCGACCACGTCCCCGGAGACCAGGGCGACCCGGAAGGAGGGCAGCGGGATGACGTCGTACCAGTCGCCGCTGATGTCGGCGCCGCCGCCCGCGGGCAGATAGATGCCCGCGGTCTCGGCGGCCGGGCCCTCGGTGGTGGCCGGGGGCAGCAGGCGGCGCTGGAGGGTCAGGGCGGTGCGGCGCTCGCGGGTGTAGCGGCGGGCGTTGTCGACGCTGAGGGCGGCCCGGGAGGCGATCTCGCCGAGCAGTTCGGCGTCCTCCGGCTCGAAGGGGTCGCGCTCCCCGGTGCGCCACACCGTGACGGAGCCGAGCACCAGTCCGCGCGCGAACAGCGGCGCCCACATCCCCGAGCGGCCGTTCTCGGGGACGAAGCGGTGCGCCAGAGAGGGGTCGCCGAGGACGTCGGCCACCGCCCTGGGGTCCAGGACGACGGGCCGCCCGCGCTGGATGTCGCCCAGTTCGGGCGAGTACGGCAGCCGGGGGATCGCCTCGCCGGGCTGGAAGAGGGCGGCGGTGCCCTCCTCGGGGGTCACGGTGACCCGGCACAGATGCAGATCTCCCCCGCCCGCGGCGGGTTTGGCCGGTTCCTCCGTGTTGAGCACGGCCTCGGCGAGGTCGGCCCAGCCCACGTCCCCGAGGGCCGGGACCAGCACGTCCATCAGGTCCCGCACGGTGCGGGTGACGTCGAGGGAGGCGCCGATGCGGTCGGCGGCGGCGTGCAGCACGTCGAGGCGTCTGCGCACCCGCTGCTGTTCCGGGGTGTCGGCGAACATCGTGACGATGCCGAGGGGCGTGCCGTCGGTGTCCTCCACCCGGAAGCCGCACATCGACAGGACGATGTACCGGTCCGGGTCGTCCGGCGCGCGCATGTGCAGCATCTTCCCGACCACCGGTTCCCCGGTCTCCAGCACCTGCCGCAGTTCCGTCTCGGCCGCCTTGGCGTCCTTCAGCGCGGGTACGTCCGTCAGTCTGCTGCCGCGCGGGAGGGCCGATCCGCCGAACATGTCGGCCGTGATGTTGGTCCACACCACGGTGAGGTCGGTGTCGTGCATGCCGATGCAGAGCCGGTCCTGGGAGAGCAGGGCGCGCAGCACATTGGCGTCCGCCTCCCAGTGGCTCACCCGCCGGGCCGGGGCGAGCAGCACCAGGGACTCGGCGGGGGGCTCGGTGCGCAGGACGCGGAAACTGACGGCGACCGCCTCTCCGCAGCTGTGCCGCAGCAGGGCCCGGCCGTCCGCCGGGAAGGACCCGTCCTCGCCGATGCCCGAACAGTCGCGGGCCAGCAGATCGCGCATCGAACGTCCGCAGACCTCCTCGGCGGTCCGGCCCAGCAGTTCGGCGGCCGCCGGCGACCAGCGCACCACGGTGCCCCGGTCGTCGAGCACGGCCGTCGCCACTCCGGCGAACGAGAACACATACCTCTCGGCACCGGCGCTGAACCCGCCCATCCTGCTCCTCCGGCTCGGCGCCCCCGCCTCTCCCACGGTACGACCAACGAGGTGGGAGCGCTTTTCGCGACGGCGGGGCGGGGACGGGAGCGGGAACGGGGCTCCGCTGGCGGCTCGGGGAGGCGGCTCCTCAGGCCGTCAGACGGCCCAGCACGTGGCGGTACGCCGCCGCCACCGCCTCCCGGGACTCCTCCGAGGGGTCGGCCACGTCGAACCCGTGCTGCCCCGAGGGAACGTCGACCGTCACGACATGGACGCCCGCCGCCCGCGCGGCGGACAGGAACTCCGTCACCGTGGCCGCGATCGTGTCGTGCTCCAGGCCCACCCGGGTGAGGACGACCGGCAGCTCCCCGGCCGAGCGGACGGCCGTGACGGGACGAAAGCGCGCGTCGACCATCGGCGGGCCGGGCAGCGGCGCGAGCACCGGGTAGCTCGCGGCGACGCAGCGCAGCCAGGGCGGCGGCGCGGCGAGCCAGTCGCTCATGAGCAGCCCGCCGCCCGAGAAGAACCACAGGGCGATCCGCTCGGCGTCCACGCGGGGGTGCGCCCGGACCAGGGCGAGGGCCACGGTGAGGTCGTCGGCGGCGCGCGGGTGGTCGGTGAGGGCGTGCAGACCGTGGTCCACGGTCACGCCGACCACGCCCTGGCTCGCCGCGTACCGGGCGTGGCCGGTGTAGAGCGGCCAGTCGCGCGGGGTGGGCCGCTGGGTGGCGGGGACGGGGCCGCCGTGGACGAGGACGACGGCGGGGCGGGGCGCGTCCGCGTCTCCGTCCGCGTCGGGCAGGTAGAAGTCGACCTGGCCGGTCCGCTCACGCGGTCGCTCGGGCACGTCCAGCACGAACGGCCGTAGATACAGGGGCTGTTCATCGGCGTCCACGCTGATCCGGTGCCCCTCACCGGCGGCTGCCCGCAGCAGCACGTCGGCGAGCCGACCGGGGGTGGAGAGCATCGGCCAGTGTCCGGTGGGGAGTTCGAAGAAGGTGACCCGGGGGTCGGCGAGCGCCCGGAACTGCGGTGGGCCGGTGCGTACAAGGGTCTCGGCCATGGAGATGGTCATCCCGGAGGCGGTGCAGAAGATCCCGGTACTGGGCAACTCGGCTGCCGCACCGGAGAGTCGCAGCGGCTGCACAAGAGTGCGACAGGGGCGGCGGGCGCCCTGGTGACGGGGGCCCTGGAGGACGCCCTCGACGGCCGTCTGCGTGAACTCGGCTCCGAGATCGCGGCGTTGAGGTGGCGGGAGGCCGCCCTCCAGCTCGTCCGGGACTGTCCGGCCGAGGAGCGCGCCGACCGGCTCCGGCTGGTCGGGGCCGTGACCGCGCCGCCCAGCACGGCGGCGCTCGCACGCTTCTGGCGCGGGGCGCTGCCCGCCCGGCTGTCGCCCCGGCTGCGCTCCGCGATCCTCGACCACGCGGTCCCCCGGCCCCCGGCCGACCCGACGCCCGCGCAGGTCCTGGCCTTCGCCCGGCTGCACGCCCTCGCCACCGCGCCCTGCCCGGCAACCGACCCGCGCCGCCCCGCCCGCAACCGCACGGATGCGGACTGCCGTCCCGATGTGCTCTACGACGGCCTGTTCGACGCCTACACGCTGGCCGTCACCGATCTGCGCACCGGACGCGGCCCCGGCCGGGGGCAGGCGCTGGACTGCTTCGTCACCGCCCACGCCACCGCGCGCGACCTGCCGGACACCCCCGCCTTCCGCCGCCGCCTCCACGCCCTGCTGACCCGGGCCGCCGACCCGATGATCGACCGGTACTGGGAACTGACCGGCGTCCTCACCCCGTCACCGGAACCGACCCTCGGGGCCGTGCACGCATGGCTGCGGTCCGCGCTGCGCGACGATGTCGCCCGGGCGGCGGGCTGAGCGGCGGGGAATCGCGGGGAATCGCTGAGCGGCAGGAAATCAGCGGGGAGTCACCCGCCCCGTCCGCATCCGGTCAGCCCGGCTCCGGCTCCGGTACGACGGCGACGGGGCACCGCGCATGGTGCAGCACTCCATGGACGACGCGCCCAAGGTGGTCGTCACCCCCATGTGCGCCGACCACCAGCAGCGCGGCGTCCCGGGCGGCGGCGAGCAGCGTGTCGCGGGCCGGGCCCTCGACCGTACGGCGCCGTATCCACAGGTCCTCCGGTGCGTCGCGCAGGGCCGCCTCCAGCGTCTCCACCGCCTGCTGCTCGTGCGCGTGGGCGGGCGCACCGACGAACAGCGGGTGCTCGGCGGGCGCGTGCCGGGGGCGCCGCCAGGCCCGTACGGCCTCCAGGGGTACGCCCCGCAGCCGGGCCTCCGCCACGGCGAACCGTACGGCGGCCGAACCCTCCGGCTGCTCGCCGACGCCCACGACGACACGCCCCGACGAGGGTGGCTCCACAGTGGGTCGCTCCACATGTGTGCCGCGCACCACGATCACCGGGCATTGAGTGTGCCGCGCCACCATGGCGCTGACGGAGCCCAGCAGTGTCTCGGCCACCGCGCCCCGGCCCCGGCTGCCCAGCACCAGCGCCAGCGCGTTCCGGCTCTCGCGGACGAGCGCGTACTCCGGCGCTTCGAGCGCTTCGAGGGCGAGACCGACGCCGACCCGTAGGCCCGGCTGCCGCAGGCGGGCGCGGCGCTCGGCGACGGCGACGACGGCCGTCCCCTCGGCGGCCGTGTCCGTGTGGGGCTCCCACCAGCAGGCGTGCACCACCCGGAGCGGGGCCCCGCGCAGGGCGGCCTCGTCGGCGGCCCAGTCCAGTGCGGTCAGGCTGGGTTCGGAGCCATCGACGCCGACGGTGATCGGGAGGTCCACGGCGGCGGACGGCCCCTGGTCGGCCGTCGTGCCGGAACGTGTGCCCATCGCCGGGCCTCCTCGCCTCGTGCTCGCCCGATACCTCGGCCACCGGTCCTCTCCACTCCAGCGTGCGCCTCCTTCCCGCCACTGGGGCCGAACGGCCCGTACCGGGGGTACCTCACGTCCCTTTTCTTCCCCGTGTGGCCCGGCACACTGGAGGAAGAGACGATGGCGTCGACGGCTGTCGGCACGCGCGGTGGCCCTGCGCGCCGCGCCACCCCGGAGGAGGAGGCGAGGGCGATGTCCGTTCACGCGGTACGAAGGCCGGCGAGGAAGACCGGGCCCGGAGCCGGTCGTGTCACGGCCCGGTGACCCCCGCCCGGTCGTGGTCGGGATCGACACCGAACCCGACCACCGCATGGCGCTGGCCTGGGCGGCGGACGAGGCGGCCCGGCGCCATGTGCCGTTGCGGCCGGTGCTGGCCGAGGGCGTGCCGACCAGGGGCGACCGGGCGCGGAAGGTCCCGCCGTCCTGGGAGGAGTGGAACGACCCGCTGCACGAGGCCGGTGAACGGGTCCTGGAGGACGCCGCCGGGTTCGCCACCGCCCACCACCCCCGCCTGGAGGTGGCCGCGCTGCTCGCGGAGGGCGAGCCCGCCTGGGTGCTCGGCGAGCAGAGCCGTGACGCCACGGCCGTCGTCCTCGGCAAGCGGCATCTGAGCCGGGCCCAGGAGGTGTTCGGCAACGAGTCGGTCGCCGTACCGCTCATGGCCCAGGCCCACTGCCCCGTGGTGGTCGTGCCCGAGCCGGAGCACGTCACACAGGTCCCCCCGTATCTCGTCGTCGGGATCGACGGCGGCCCCGAGTCCGCCGCCGCGGTCGACGTGGCGTTCGAGGAGGCGGCCCTGCGCGGCGCGGAGCTGCACGTCCTGTTCGTCTGGCAGCCCACCACGCTCCGCGTCTTCGACGAGCACGGGTCGCGGCAGGAGTGCCGCCGCATGCTCTCCGAGATCGTGGCGGGGCGCGGCGCCCAGTACCCCGACGTGGTGCTGCGTCACGAACTGGTCGTCGGGGAGCCGGTCAAGGTGCTCACCGACGCCGCCGCGCACGCGCTGGCGCTGGTCGTGGGCACCCGGGGGCACGGCAGCGTCGCGGGCGCGCTGCTGGGCTCGGTCAGCCAGGGCGTACTGCGCCGGGCGCGCTGCCCGGTCATCGCCGTACCCGCCGCTACGGATTGAGGCACGCACAGCAGGTGTCGGCGCGGGCGGCGGACCCGCCGCCGACCGCCGGGACGGAGGTCACCGTGTCCGAGGAAACCGTCGACGAGCGGACCGTCACCGCCCTCGTGGCGGACGCCACGGCGGCCCCGTCGCTGCACAACGCCCAGCCCTGGCGGTTCCGTCATCTGCGCGGCCCCGGGGTGCTGCGGCTGTACGCCGACCCGGAGCGCGTCCTGCCGCACGGCGATCCGCAGAACCGGGGACTGCACCTGGGCTGCGGCGCCGCCCTGTTCAACCTGCGGGTGTCCGCCGCCGCTGCCGGTCTCGCCCCGGAGGTCCGGCTGCTCCCGGACCCGTCCGACGCGGACCTGCTCGCCGAGGTGCGCCTGCGCGGCATCGGTCCCCCCGATGCGGCGCTCGCCGCGCTGCACCCCGAGGTGAGCCGCCGCCACTCCAGCCGCCTGCCCTACCGCGACCAGGAGATCCCCGCCACCGTACGGGAGGGGCTGTACGCGGCGGCCCGCGCGGAGGGGGCGCAGCTGCTGTTCCCGGGGACCTGGCACGTGCGCTCGGTCCTGGATCTCGTACGGGACGCCGAGGAGCGGGAGTTGATGGACGCGGGGGCGCGGGAGGAGATGGCCCGGTGGGCGCACACGGACCCGGGGGACGCGCCCGACGGCATCCCCGCCGAGGCGTTCGGACCGCGCTCGCGCCACGGCACGTCCTCGGTGCGCGACTTCGCCGTGGGCCGCCCGATGCCGGACCGCCCGTGGGCGTCGTTCGAGGAGCGGCCGAACATCGCCCTGCTGGGCACGCCCCACGACGACCCCGCCGACTGGCTCCGCGCGGGTCAGGCGCTGGAACGGGTCCTGCTGCGCGCCACCGCCGACGGCCTGGTCGCCTCGGTGACCTCCCAGCCCCTGGAGTGGCCGGAGCTGCGCTGGGCGACCCGCGACCCGCTCTCCGCCATGTCCCAGGTCCAGATGGTGCTGCGCATCGGGTACGGCCCGGAGGGGGCGCCGAGTCCCCGGCGGCCGGTGGGGGATGTGCTGGACATCGGGTGAGGCGGGGTGGGGTCGGCCTCGGGTGAGGCGGGGCGCGGTCGTGGACTTCGTGCCCCGCTCTCGATGCGGCCCGCGTGGCTACGATCGCTCGGGTACGACCGCCACCGGGCACGCGGCGTGGTGCAGCAGGGCGTGGCCGACCCGGCCGAGCTGGAGTCCGAAGCGGTCCGTACGGTGCCGGGCCCCGACGATCACGAGGTCGGCGGCGGCCGAGCGGTCCACGAGCACCTTCGCGGCGGGGCCCTCGGCCACGGCCGGGTAGGTGCGCACCCGCGGGAACGCGGCGGACGGCCTCTCGACGGAGGCCGCGAGCAGCGCGGCGGCCCGTTCCTCGTACCCGGCGCCCGACCGGTCGTGGACGGGCCGCCGCCAGGCTCGTACGACGTCCAGGCCGCAGCCGCGCGTCTCGGCCTCCCGGTACGCGAACTCCAGGGCCCGCGTGCCCGTGTCGGCCTCTCCGAGGCCCAGCAGGATCCGTTCGTGCTCGCCCGCGAGGCCCGCACGGTCGCCCCGGACCACGATCACCGGGCAGGACGCCCGGGCCGCCACCGCGAGGCCGACGGAGCCGAGCAGCATGGACGTGAACGGGCCCCGGCCGCGCGCCCCGGTCACCACGGCGGAGGCTTCGTCACCCGCCCTGACCAGGGCGTCCGCGCCCTCGCGCGGCACGATCCCGGTCGTGACCTTCACGTCGGGGTCGCGGCGCTCGGCACGCTCGGCAGCCGAGCCGACGATGTGCTCGGCCAGCACCTGTTCGGAGGGGCGCTCCCCGCCGAGTGAGGGCAGGCCGCCCTCGTAGCGCTCCCAGAGGGAGCCGTAGAGGAGCTTCAGCGGGAGACCGTGGCGCGCGGCCTCGTCCACGGCCCAGTCGACGGCGACGAGGGAGGAGTCCGAGCCGTCCACTCCCACGACGAGGGGGAGTGTCATGGTGCCCACCGCCTTTCGTACGGGGGTCGGGAGCCGTTTCCACGGTGGCACGGGCGTGCGCCGGGCCGCGAGGGGCGTTCGGCTCGGACGGGTGGGCCCTTCGGCCCCGGGGCGCCCGGTGGACGCCTCAGCCGGTGGACGTCTCAGTACGCCTCGGGAGAGCGCCGGGCGCCGCCCGTGCCGCCGGTGAGCCGGGAGTCGACCGCCACGACGCCGTCGACCCCGCGGCACAGCTGCTCCACGACGGGGATGAGGTTGCCGTCCGCGACGGTGCCGAGCAGGGTGACGCGGCCCTCGTGGACCTCGGCGGTCACGTCCCTCGGGTCGAAGCCGAGGGTGCGCCCGAGCACGTCGCCGGTGATCTCCTCGCGGATGGCGTCGTCGCGGCGCAGGAAGACCCGCAGCAGGTCGGCGCGGCTGACGATGCCCACGAGCCGGTCGGCCTCGTCCACCACGGGCAGCCGTTTGACGCCCCGCGTCTCCATGAGCCGGGCGGCCTCGACCACGTTCCACTCCGGACGCGCGCACACGGCGGGAGCCGACATCAGTTCCTCCGCGAGGGCGCCCTCGGCCTTGGCGCGCTCCCACGCCTCCAGGTGCGGCGGGGGCGTACGGCCGGACGGGTCGGCCCGGTCGGCGCTCTTGCGCAGGAGGTCGGCCTCGGACACCACGCCCACGGGCCGGTCCAGCTCGTCGACCACGGGCAGCGCGGTGACGTCGTTCTCCGTCAGGAGCCGCACGAGGTCCTTGAACGGCGTGTCGCGGCGGGCCCGGACGACGTCCCGGCTCATGAGCTCCTCGACCGTTCGGTGGTGCATGGTGCCTCCCGGATGCGCTCCGCGGGCCGCGCGGAGGCGGGTCGTCCGCCCGTCCGCCCGTGCGGCGGGGTGGCCCGCGTGGCAGGTTGGATACAGGCACCATTCTGAGGAGAGGGCGGCGATCAGGCGAACCCACCTCGGGGACCGAGCGGCAGGGAGGGTGCCCGCCGGATGCCGGAATGGACATGGGAGTGGACGGGGTACGACCCCGCCGCCGAGCAGCTGCGCGAGTCCCTGTGCACGCTCGGCAACGGTTACTTCGCGACCCGTGGGGCGCTGCCCGAGTGCCGGGCCGACGGTGTGCACTACCCGGGAACCTATGTGGCCGGCTGCTACAACCGTCTCGAATCGACTGTGGCGGGGCGCCATGTGGTCAACGAGGACCTGGTCAATCTGCCGAACTGGCTGCTGCTGAGATTCCGGCTGCGCCGGGCGGAGGGAGCAGCGGCGGGGGCGTGGGGGCCGTGGTTCACCCCTGGCCCGCACACGGTGGCGGACCACACCCATGTCCTGGACCTGCGCCATGCCACGCTCACCCGCACGTTCTCCCACCACATGGGTGCGGCACACACCTTGAAGGTCGAACAGACCCGCCTGGTCCACATGGAGGATCCCCATATAGCCGCGCTGCACACGGTGTTCACGGCCGAGGGCTGGTCCGGCGAGATAGAGATCGAGAGCTGTCTCGACGGCGCGGTGGTCAACGGCAATGTGCACCGGTACGGCACGCTCGACCGCCACCATGTGGCCCATGTCCGCACCGGTGCGCGGGAGCCGGACACGGTCTGGCTCCACTGCCGGACGAGCACGTCGGACGTCGCCGTCGCCCTGGCCGCCCGCACCACGGTCGACGCCGCCCGGGCCCCGGTGTCCTCGGAGCTGCGTCCGGGCCGCCACCGTGCCGTCCACCGCCTGGTCGTCCCGGTCACGGACGGGCGCCCCGTCACCGTGGACAAGACGGTGGCCCTGCACACCTCCCGGGACTCCGCGATCGGTGACCCCCTCGGCGCGGCGCTGGACCGGGCGACCACGGCACCGCCCTTCCCCGCCCTCCTGGAGTCGCACGGGGCAGCGTGGGAGCGGCTGTGGCGCCGCGCGGACATCCGGGTGCCGGGCGAGGCGGGCCACATCCTGCGCCTGCATCTCTTCCATGTGCTCCAGACCCTGTCCCCGCACACCGCCGACCTGGACGTGGGCGTACCCGCCCGGGGCCTGCACGGCGAGGCGTACCGGGGCCATGTCTTCTGGGACGAACTCTTCGTGCTGCCTTATCTGACCCTGCACTTCCCGGCCGTCTCCCGGGCGCTCCTCGACTACCGCCACCGGCGCCTGCCCCGGGCCTGCCGCGAGGCCGCCGCCGAGGGCCGCACGGGGGCGATGTACCCCTGGCAGAGCGGCAGCGACGGCCGCGAGGAGACCCAGCGGTGGCATCTCAACCCCCGCTCGGGACGGTGGCTGCCGGACCACTCCCGCCTCCAGCACCATGTGGGCTCCGCCATCGCGTACAACGTGGTCGCCTACTGCGAGGCCACCGGCGACACGGAGTATCTGCACACCAAGGGTGCCGAGATGCTGCTCCAGATCGCCCGTTTCTGGGCGGACCGCGCGGAGTACGACGCGGAGCTGGGCGCGTACCGCCTGCGCGGGGTCGTGGGCCCGGACGAGTACCACGACGCGTACCCGGACGCGGACCGGCCGGGCCTGGACGACAACACGTACACCAATGTGACCGCCGCCTGGGTCCTGGCCCGCACCCTCGATCTCCTGCGCCACCTGCCCGCGTGGCGCCGCGACGAACTCTTCGAACGGGTGCGGCTGGACCCCGGCGAGCTACCGGAGTGGGACGAGATCTCGCGCCGCCTGCACCTGCCGTTCCACGCGGGCGTGATCAGCCAGTTCGCGGGCTACGACCACCTCGCCGAACTGGACTGGGACGGCTACCGCGAACGCTACGGCAGCGTCCGCCGGCTCGACCGCATCCTGGAGGCCGAGGGCGACACGGTCAACCGCTACAAGGCGTCCAAACAGGCCGACGTCCTCATGCTCGGCCACCTCTTCTCCCCCGCCGAACTACGGTCCCTCTTCCGGCGCCTGGGCCACGACCTGGACGACGACCTCTGGCACCGCACCGTCGACTACTACCTGCCCCGCACCAGCCACGGCTCCACGCTCAGTGAACTCGTCCACGGCCTCGTCCTGGCCCGCGCCCGCCGCGCCGACGCCTGGCAGTACGTCCGCGACGCCCTGGAGGCGGACATCGCCGACATCCAGGGCGGCACCACCGGCGAAGGCATCCACCTCGGCGCCATGGCGGGCACCCTGGCCCTGGTCCAACGCGGCCTGACCGGCCTCGAAACCCGCGAGGACGCCCTCTGGCTCGACCCCGTCCCCCTCCCCGCCCTCTCCTCCTACAGCTTCTCCCTCCACTACCGAGGCCACTGGGGCATCACCCTCCACCGCCGCCCCGGCGCAGTGGAAATATCCGTACCGCGATCCGACCGGTCCCCGATCCGGGTGATCCTCGCGGACCAGGCGGTGTTGATCGCTCCGGGGGAGACGTGTGTGCTGGCGGTGGAGGAGGACTAGGACGGCGGCCGATAGATGGCCCACGTCTTGGGGGTCTCGGACACCTTCACCGCGGAGAGTTCCGGCACGTCCTCACGCCACTTGTCGAAGATCCATTTCGCCAGGTTCTCGGCTGTGGGGGAGATACCCCCCCCCATGGCCTCATTCAGGTGCCGGTGGTCGAGGGTGTCATCCATCCATTTCTTGAACGAATCGAGGTCGCGGTAGTCGCGGACGAAGCCGGGTGGGATCAACTCACTGTCGGCGGCGGACAGTTCGAGGACGACGATGTAGTTGTGCCCGTGCATCCGCGCGCACGGGTGCCAGGCCGGGAGCCGGTCGAGAACATGGCTGGCGGAGAAGTGGAACTCCTTGGTGATGGTGAACACGTCCGATCCAGCCCTCCGCTACTCCCCCGTGCGGGGTTCGCCCTGATCAGGCACTGTAACTCCGGGATCTTCGGCCCGGTACTCGCCGGTGGCGGCGAGCAGGGCGCGGTTGAGCGGCACACCCGTGAGGAACCGCTCGCGTGCTTCCGGGCCGTCGATGCCGTCGGCCTTGCGCAGCACCTCGTCCCGCGCGCGTTCGAGCAGTCCGGCCGCCTCCGCGTGGGCGTCCGCGGCGGTCAGCGCGCGGTGTGCCTCGTAGAGGACTTCCTCCGTGCGCAGCGCCGGCATCGTGCCGCGTTCCTCGAGAACGGCCAGCGCCATACGGGCGTCCTCTGCGGCCTCCTCGGGGCGGCCTTCGAGCAGATGCAGTCTGCCGCGCAGGGAGTGCGCCGCGATCCGGCTCCGGTCCATGCCGGTCTCCGCCGTCTCCACGAGAGTGTCGTCGATCAGCTGGAGCGCGAGCCGGTGTTCCCTGTCCACGGTCAGGAGAACTTCGGCGTACAGGTTGCGCACGATCGGTACCAGATTCACCAGCCAGGTCTGCTGCGTCTCGGCCCACGCGTCCCTGGCACGGCGGACGGCTTCCTCCGCCCGGGCGGGCGTACGGGAGGCGATCAGTGCCACCAGGGCGTTGTTGTAGGCGTGCCAGCCGCTGAGGCCGTACCCGTGTCCCTCTTCGAACCGCATCGCCTCGCCGAGCAGGGATTCCGCCCGCTCCTCCGAGCCGAGCGCGATGGACAACTGGGCCAGGTAGTTCAGCGCGATCGGCAGTTCGACCCGGTACCGCTCGGAGCGGAGCCGGTCGACGCACCGGTCGAGGCGCTGCAAGGCCTCGCCGAAGCGGCCCGCGTCGAAAAGGTTCACCCCGATCTGCATCTCGTTCAGGTTCCGGGCGTGCTGGAGTACCGGATCGGCGGTGTCGCCCAGGCCGGGCGCCGACGCGTACAGCTCCTCGGCTTCGAGGAGTACACGGAGACCGGCTTCAAGATCGCGCTTGGGCAACTGACGACCGTATTCGACCAGGGCCACGAAGAGTGCGCGGTTGCCGCCGGGGCCGCACGCGCGGGCGCGCTCCACCGCTTCCTCCAGTTTCACGAGCGAGGGGTGCAGCCCCTTCACCGCGAGCAGTGTCTTGCCGCGCAGCAGGGTGGTCCGTGCGATCAGGAACGGGTCGTCCAGGCGATGGGCCGCTGCCTCGGCCTCCGCGGCCAGGGCGTCGATGCCGGGTGTGTCGGCGCTGCCCTGGCTCCCCTTCCAGCGCACTTCCGTGATGCTGAGCAGGAGTTCGATCGCGTCCACGAGCCTGCGATCGCGTTCCGGGCTGCCTTCGGGCAGTTCTCGCGCACTGTCCAGGGCGGACTGGCAGTATCTCTCCGCCTGGCTGAACGACAGGTCCTCCACGACGGCCGAACGGGCCAGGGCGTAGTAGGCGGCTGCACTCTCGGCGGCGCGCGCGGGGCCTGCGGCACTCAGCTGATCGGCGATGAGGACACGCATCTCGTACGGCAGCTCGTCGCCCGTGCGCGGGATCTTCCCGAGGGCGTCGGCGATACGGCTGTGCCGCAGCAACCGCGCTCCCTCGAGCTGTTCTTCGCGGACACACGCCTGAAGGGCCCGGTGCTCGAAGTCGTACCAGTCGATGTGCAGGGCGCGCGCCCAGCGGGGCATGTCCGCGCGCCGTCGCTCACGGATCATCCCGTGTCGGCGCTCCAGTTGGAGAAGCAGATCCTGCACACGGGTCTGCGGCAGTCCGGTGACCTCCGCCAGGGTGTGGGAGAAGAAGAACTCGCCCATCGTGGCGCCGACGACGAGCAGTTCCCGTACGTCGGGGTCGATGCGCTTGAACCGGTCGGCCACGGCATGGGGGAATTTCTTCGGGAGGGGTACCTCGGCTCCGTCGCCGGGCTGCCACAGCTTGAGGCACTGCTCGACGAACACCGGCCGTCCGCCGGTGACGTCCGTCAGCCGCTTGGCGAACACGGTCGGCACGGGCTGGCTCGGCAGGCGCAGCCGTACCAGTTCGCCCACGGCCCAGTCCGGAAGGGGTGGCACCCGGTGGCGGGCCACGAGCAGGTTGTAGCGGGTCTCCCATTCCTCGAGCACCTGCTCGAGCATCGCGCCGCGAGGTGTGGCCGACGCGAACGCGCCCAGGCTGAGCACCAGGGCGAGCGGTTCGCCGTCGAGCGAGGGCAGGAGGGTGTGCAGGAGTTCCAGGCTCTCCTCGTCGCACCACTCCATGTCGTCGATGAGCAGCAGGAGGGGTCCGCCGTCGCGGGCCTCCTCCAGCAGGGCGTTGACGAGTTGCCGCGTCATGGTCGCCCGGATCGGTCCGAGGCTGTCACCGGGGATGGACCCGGTGGTCACACTGGCCTCCGCCGCCGAACGGCCCGCCGAAAACAGCTCCCCGAACCCGGGGACGACGGCGGACAGCAGGGTGGGCGCGGCGGCGAGCGCCCCTCGGCCCACCGCGCGGGCCCAGCGTGACCGGCGCTGTCCCGGCCGTGGGACGGTGCTCAGCTCGGTCAGGGCATCGAGGAAGGGGCCGTACTCGCGTCCGGTGCCCAGACCTGGCATGCAGCTCACCAGTACCGTCCGGCACGGTCCGCCCGCCGTCCTGCGGCGGAACTCGGCGAGCAAGGAGGTCTTTCCCATGCCGGAGTCCGCCTCGATGATCAGGACGCTGCCGACGCCCTCCGCGAGCCGTGTCGCGACACTGCCCAGCACATCGAGACTGTCCTCCCGGTCGACGAACACCGCCGTCACACTGGCCCCCTCCGTCTCGCCCCGAGCGACCGGGGCTCACCAACTCCGCCGACGGCAAGGCTATTTCACGTGCGGTGATCCATCGAGTAGGCGTAGGGATGTGGCGGGTGCGATCAGGTGTGGTCGCAAGCCGTTCGGTCTGCTGCCGGGACGGCCGATTCGCGAGGTCACTCCGGCACCTCCGTGGTGGGCCGGACGATGACGACCGGGCAGGTGGCGTGCTGGGTGCAGTGCTGGCTGACCGAGCCGAGGAGGGCGCCGGTGAAGCCGCCGTAGCCTCGGTTGCCGACGACGAGGAGGGAGGCGCCGTCGGCGGCGTCGAGCAGGACACCGGCCGGGGTGCCGTAGGCGACCTTGGTGACGATGTCCACCGTGGGCTCCGGTCCCGCCGCCTCCGCCAGCGCTTCGGCGACGATCTGCTCGGCCACGCGCTGGAAGTCGGCCTCCGCGCCCGTGGGCGGCATCCAGCCGAGCGAGCCGTACATCTGCGGAAACTCCCAGGCGGTCACCGCCTCCAGCGTGCTGCCCGTCGTCTCCGCCTGGCGGAGGGCCCAGCGCAGCGCCCGCGTGGACGACTCCGAGCCGTCCACGCCCACGACGATCCGAGGTTTCTGCCCGGGATGACCGGCCACCGTGCCCTCCTCCGAGTACTCCGGCACTCCACTGCCCGACGCGGCACACACCCGCGCCGTCGTCCAGACCATGGTGCCGCGCGACCGCGGTTCGCGCCCGGCGACTCGGGGGTGTGTGGGGAGGACACATGGGGCGAGGGTGCCGGGGCTCTTCGGTGAGGGGGCCGACGCCCCCGTACGGGGTGGGGTCAGGCGCCGGTCGGACGCCTCACGCGGACGCGCGATCTCGTACCCGGGTTGTACGCAATTCGGCTGGTTGACCCGTGAGTCAGGGGTGCGGTTCCATCCAGCGGGGGTCTTCGGCGAGGGGCCGAGGACGCAGGGGGTGGGGGGAAAGCGTGTTCCGTGGTGTGCGGGTGTGCTTGGTGGGGGTGCTGGTGTTCGCGGGGGCGGGGAGTGCGGTGGCGGCTCCTGCTCATTCGACCGGGGTGAGAGTCGAGCGGGTCAGCACGGGGCCGGACGGGGTGCAGCTGGCGAAGGCGTCGGCGAGTGGGGTCGTCAGCGCCGACGGGCGGTACGCGGCGTTCCTGAGCGGCGACCCCGCGGGCGGTATCGACAAGTTGCTGTATCTCAAGGACCTGCGCAGCGGCAGGCTCAGCCAGGTGCCGGAGAACCTGGTGTACACCACGCTCATCGGGCTCAGTGCCGACGGTCGCCGGATCGCGTACTCCGACGGCAACCGCTATCCGAAGCCGTACGTCTACGACCGCGTGACCGGCGAGACGCGGCAGCTGTGGCCCGCCGAGGGCGATGCGTACGAGCTGGGTGAGACGGCGGCCATCAGCGGTGACGGCCGGAGCGTCGCGTACACGCTCGGCAACCGGCACGGGCTGGAGTACGCGGGAGTGCTCTACGTGCGTGATCTGGTCACCGGCGCGGACGATCAGATCGTCAGGCTGGACCGTGACTCCATGGTCAGCGGGGTCGCGCTCGATGCGAAGGGCCGCAGTGTCGCGTACGGCGTGGTCACGAGCAGTGGCGAGGGCCAGATCCATGTGCGGGACCGCCGTACCGGAACGACCCGTCGTGTCGACACCGGCACTCCGGCTCACTTGGTCCAGCTCTCCGCCGACGGTCACCGTGTGCTGTTCAACGTCCAGGCAGCGGACGGGACGTGGGTCGCCCATCTGCGTGACCTCCGCACCGACCGGGTCCGCCGGCTCGCCGACGGCCCCGCCGCAGCGGGCGACGGCTCACTGCGGCATATCCTGCTCACCGACGGCGACTCCCTGGTCCTGCGCGACCTACGCACCGGCCGCGAGCGCACGATCGCCCCGACGGCGTCCGCCACCGCACTCCCCGGCTCGGTCACCCGCACCGGCGACGCGGCCGTCTTCACCTCCACCGCCGACGACCTGGTGCCTGGCGACACCAACGAGGTCTCGGACGTGTTCGTCACCCGGCCCCGCCGGTAGGCGGAACGGAGGGAGCAGGAGCAGACACCGTACGACAACTGCCGTACTCGGTGGCCCCGGTGGTCGGAGCCGGGCCTGCGCCGGGCCTGGACCTCTCCTCGTTCTGCGATCATGATCGGGAGTGAGCGGGGAGAGGGGTGGTCGAGCGTGTCCGAGGCACCGGCCGGAGGCGGGAGCGCCCCGGGGCAGCCCGTGCCGTGCCGGGTGGTCGTGTGCCGGGACTGCTGCTGCGGCACCGCCAAGGTGCCCGGGGTGGACCACGCGGCGCAGACCGCGCGGCTGCGTGCCGAGGTGCCCGTGCGCGTCTCGGAGTGCCTGGACGCGTGCGAGCGGGCCAACGTCATCGTCGTCCAGCCCTCGGCCGCCGGGCGAGCGGCCGGGGGCCGACCGGTCTGGCTGGGCCTCGTGAACGACCCCGCCGCGACCGAGGACATCACCGAGTGGGTACGGGCCGGAGGTCCGGGCATCGCGCCGCTGCCGGAGATCCTGGGGCTGTACGCCTTTCCGCCGCCGAGGCGCTGACGGCGCTCCCCGCTTCCCGTACGACGCCGAGGCGGTCTCCCTCCCCACGGCCATCCGAATGGTGGACGTGACTCCCCTTTTCCCTGATCGGCCCCCTAGGCTGACCCGTGCAGCTGGTTCGACCCGTCCGCCAGGCGGGGCCGTCGTAAGAGGGAACCCGGTGAAAATCCGGGACTGCCCCGCAGCGGTGAGCGGGAACGACCGCCGTCATACGCACTGGGTCCGAGCGGGCCTGGGAAGCGACGGCCAGTAGGTGTCCTCCGGTACGAGGAGGGCGTGCCCGCGAGTCCGAAGACCTGCCGACTGCCCGCGCGCGAACGCTCGTGCGCGGTATCCCGGTGACCTCGAGGGCGGGTCGGCGCAGACGATCGGACGGCGGTTGCCGTGCGGTCCGTCGCCCCTTCGCGTGCTCGTGGTGTCCCCGGGATCTCAGGGATTCATCTCGCGAAGGAGATCTCCGTGACCAGCAAGTCCGCAGCCGCGGCAGCACGGGCCACCGTGTACGGCTACCCCCGCCAGGGCCGGCACCGGGAACTGAAGAAGGCCATCGAGGGCTACTGGAAGGGCCGCGTCACCGCCGACGCCCTGAAGGACACGGCCGCCGAACTGCGCCGGACCAACTGGCGGCAGCTCGCCGACACCGGCATCCACGAGGTGCCCACCGGCGACTTCTCGTACTACGACCACGTCCTGGACACCAGCGTCATGGTGGGCGCGATCCCGCAGCGGCACCGCGCCGCCGTCGAAGCCGACGCCCTGGACGGCTACTTCGCGATGGCGCGCGGCACCCAGGATGTCGCCCCGCTGGAGATGACCAAGTGGTTCGACACCAACTACCACTACCTGGTCCCCGAGTTGGGCCCTGACACCGCCTTCACCGCCAACTCCGCCAAGCAGGTGGCCGAGTTCAAGGAAGCCCTCGCCCTGGGCCTGACCGCCCGTCCCGTCCTCGTCGGCCCGGTCACGTACCTTCTGCTGGCCAAGCCCGCACCCGGCGCCCCCGCCGACTTCGAACCGCTCACCCTGCTGGACCGGCTGCTCCCCGTGTACGCCGAAGTGATCGCCGACCTGCGCGCGGCCGGTGCCGAATGGGTCCAACTCGACGAGCCCGCCCTGGTGCAGAACCGCACTCCGGCCGAGCTGAACGCGGTCGAGCGCGCGTACCGCGAGCTGGGCGCCCTCACCGACCGGCCCAAGCTCCTGGTCGCCTCGTACTTCGACCGGCTCGGCGACGCCCTGCCCGTGCTGGCCAAGGCACCCGTCGACGGCCTCGCACTCGACTTCACCAGCGCGGGCAACCTGGAGGACCTGGCCGCCGTCGGCGGACTGCCCGGCAAGCGTCTGGTCGCCGGTGTCGTGGACGGCCGCAACATCTGGATCAACGATCTCGCCAAGTCCCTGGCCACCCTGGGTACGTTGCTCGGTCTGGCCGACCGCGTCGACGTGGCCGCCTCCTGCTCCCTGTTGCACGTCCCGCTCGACGCGACCGCCGAGCGGGAGATCGATCCGCAGATCCTGCGCTGGCTGGCCTTCGCCCGCCAGAAGACCACCGAGATCGCCACCCTCGCCAAGGGCCTCACCCACGGCACCGGCGCCATCTCCGCCGAACTCGCCGCCAATCGTGCCGACTTGGCCTCCCGGGCCACCTCCCCCATCACCCACGACCCCGCCGTCCGGGCCCGCGCCACCGCCGTCACCGAGACGGACGCCCGCCGCTCCCAGCCGTACGCCGAACGCACGGCCGCGCAACGCGCGCATCTCGGGCTGCCGCTGCTCCCGACGACCACGATCGGATCGTTCCCGCAGACCCCCGAACTGCGCACCGCCCGCGCCGACCTGCGCACCGGCCGCATCGACACCGCCGGATACGAGGAGCGCATCAAGGCCGAGATCCAGGAAGTCATCGCCTTCCAGGAGAAGACCGGCATCGACGTCCTGGTGCACGGCGAGGCCGAACGCAACGACATGGTGCAGTACTTCGCCGAGCAGCTGACCGGCTACCTCGCCACCCAGCACGGCTGGGTGCAGTCGTACGGCACCCGTTACGTCCGCCCGCCGATCCTCGCAGGCGACATCTCCCGCCCCGAGCCGATGACCGTGCGCTGGACCACGTACGCCCAGTCACTCACCGACCGCCCGGTCAAGGGCATGCTCACCGGGCCGGTCACCATGCTCGCCTGGTCCTTCGTCCGCGACGACCAGCCCGTCGGCGACACCGCGCGACAGGTGGCGCTCGCCCTGCGCGACGAGGTCAACGACCTTGAGGCGGCGGGCACTTCCGTCATCCAGGTCGACGAGCCCGCCCTGCGTGAGACGCTGCCGCTGCGCGCCGCCGACCGCCCCGCCTACCTGGACTGGGCCACCGAGGCGTTCCGGCTCACCACCAGCGGGGTCCGTCCGGACACCCAGATCCACACCCACATGTGCTACGCCGAGTTCGGGGACATCGTCCAGGCCATCGACGACCTCGACGCCGACGTCATCAGTCTGGAGGCCGCCCGCTCCCATATGCAGGTCGCCCGCGAACTCGCCGCCCACGGCTACCCGCGCGAGGCCGGACCCGGCGTCTACGACATCCACTCCCCGCGCATCCCGAGCACCGAGGAGGCCGCCGACCTGCTCCGCGCGGGCCTGAAGGCCATCCCCGCCGAACGCCTGTGGGTCAACCCCGACTGCGGGCTGAAGACCCGTGGCTGGCCCGAGACCCGCGCCTCTCTGGAGCACCTGGTCCTCGCGGCCCGCACGGTCCGCGACGAGCTGAGCGCGTCGTGACCGGCACACCCTGACCGGCCCTTTCCGGCAGCCGGGCGGTGGAGGCGACCGGGATCGCCTCCACCGCCCGCGCCGGGGCCGCCTCCGCCGCCCGCGCCGAGACCAAGCCCGGGTCCGAGTCCGAGTCGGGGCGACCCCGCGCGACCTGGGCCCACCGCCCACCCTCTTGACATGCTCACCACCTTCCGGTCCCCTGGAACCCGTCACCGCACCTGACAACGTTGTCTCCCTGAAGGGCGGACGCCCGTCCTCGGTCCCTCCCGGCCCGAACCCGCCCCGCGCGCCCCGTTTCTCCGACGAAGGGAACGCCCCGTGCGTCTGCTCCGCTCAGGCTGCCGACGGATCGCGGTGCTCGCCGCGTCCGGCTTGCTGACCGTGCTCGGCACCCCGTACGCCCACGCCGCCGCCCCCGATGCGACGGCAACGAGCACGGGCGTCAACGCCGGGAGTGACGTGGGCGGTTACTGGGCCACGTCCTTCGAGCCGGGCACCGCGCGACCGGCCGGTTTCCCCGCCGACGGCGCCACCGCGCACCTGCGCGGCGAGACCACGAAGGTCAACTCCACCGTCCAGAAGGTCACTTCAGGCTTCGCCAACAGCACCAGTCCGACCGAGAACGTCACGCGCCTCGCGGACGACGACAGTTCCACCAAGTGGTACGCCGCGGGCAGCGGCAGACCGTCCGTGAGCCACCCCGTGTCCGCCGTCTACACCCTCGAACGGGCCACCGCCGTCACCGCCTACTCGCTGACCTCCGGCAACGACGCGCCACCGCGCGATCCCGCCGACTGGACCGTGCTCGGCAGCAACAGCCCCGCCGCTGCGGGGAACGCCGACGACACGTCCTGGACCGTGCTCGACACCCGGCAGGACCGCCGCTTCGGGGCGCGGGCCCAGACGGAGTTCTACGGAATCGGCCACCCTGCCGCGTACCGCTACTACCAGCTGCGGATCACCGACAACTGCGCGGACCGGTGCGACGGTTCGACGGGGGACGCCGCCAAGGTGCAACTCGCCGACTGGACCCTGCGCAGTTCCGCAGGCACCGCCGCCGCCGCGTTGGGCGTGTCCGTCGAGGACGCCCAGTCGGTCGGCGCGGCGGACGGCACGTCGGCCCTGCGCTATGCGGGCCGGGTGCTCGCCCGGGGTCATGCGCACTCCCGGGTGGTGCTGCGCTCCGGGCTCGACGTGCCGGTCGGGCCGGGGGCCACCTTCGGCTACGCGATCCGGCCGACCGACGCCGCCTCGGCCCACGCCGCCGTGGACGTCGTCTACACGGACGCGCACGGCCGCCATGTGCGCCGCCTGACCGCTCAGCGTGCCCTGCGCGACAGCGCGGGACGCCCGCTCGGCGCCGTGGCCCACGGCGCAAGCCTCACCCCCGGCGTCTGGAACCGGGTCACGGTCGACCTCGGTTCCCTGGCCGGTGCGCGCGTGCGCGAGGTGCTGCTCGACTACGACGACCCGGCGGCGCCCGCCGGTGCCACCGTGTCCGGCTGGGTGGACGACATCAGCCTCGGCCGCGCGGCCGTGACGTCCTCCACGAGCTGGAGCTATCTCGACGCGGCGGATGTCGACCCGGCGGCGGGCGCCGCCGACCGTACCGCCTGGACCCGGACCGGTGCCGCCACCACGGGCGTGCCGTGGAAGAGCGCCGCCGGACCGTTCGGGGTCAAGGGCGACGGCACCGACCTCGGCAGCGGCTTCCCGGTGACGACGAAGCTCGCCCTGCGCAAGGACGACGGCTCGGGCGACGACATCGAGGCGTACTTCTTCCGTACGTCGTTCACCCTCGGCCGCTCCACCCTGGACACGCTCACCGGTCTGGTCGGATCGGTGGTCTTCGACGACACGGCGACCGTCTACGTCAACGGCCACCGGGTCGCGGGCTGGAACGACGACAGCGTCACCCGGAACCTCCAGTACCAGACGCCCGGTGGCGCCTCCGGTGCCGGTGACCCGGTCCGTCGGACCTTCGCCGTGCCCGTCACCGACCTGGTCGCCGGGGTCAACACGCTCGCGGTGGAGGTCCACCAGTGCAACAGCACCAGTTCGGACGCCTACTTCGCGCTGCCGGAGCTGGCCCAGACCACGGACTCGCTGCCCTTCGAGGCCGCCCGGCTCGGCACCGCCTACGCCTCCGACACCCTGCCGGTCCCGCCAGGCGGAGGCGACTACTTCACCTGGGCACTGCGCTCCTTCACCGAGGCGGCGAACACCCCGTCGGTGATGGGCCCCAACGCCGTACTGCCCAGCGGCACCACCTACGACCAGCTCACCGCGCTCGACGACAAGATCGTGGCCGACATCAACAACGCGCCCTCGGACGCCACCGATCCACAGGTGCACGAGGCGCTGATCGACGGCGCGGGCAGCCCGTACCGGACGATGGCCGACGGCCTCGGCGCCACCGTCGGGCGGCTGTACACCCAGGCGCTCCGCAACGGTGAACTCCCCAAGACGCAGGCGCTGTTGAGCGGTCGCGTCGAGCACACGGCCACGTCGTCGGCGGACTGGTACCAGACGGCCAAGAACACCTACCGGTACAAGCGGCCGTTCGTGCGGATGGGCTTCACCGGTGACGGCGGTCTGATCGAGCAGTGGGACTCGGCGGGCGGTTACGCCGGGCTCGCCGGGGACGGCTCCTTCCCCAGCGGCCACACCAGTCACGCCTACGCACAGGGCATCGTGCTCGCCACGCTGCTGCCACGGCTCGCCCCGCAGATCCTCGCGCGCACCGCGGACTACGCCGACAACCGGATCCTGCTGGCGTACCACTACCCGACCGACATCATGGGCGGCCGCATGGTCGGCGAGAACACCGCTCAACTGCGCTGGTCCGACCCTGGGTTCCGCACCCTGCTCAAGGAGGCGAAGACTGAGCTGGAGACGGTGCTGACGCGCAAGTGCCGGGAGGCGGGAGCGGGCGACACGCTCACGCGGTGCGTCGACGGCCAGCGCCCCTATCTGCCCACGTCCCGCGCGCTGAGCGTCTACCACCAGCGGCTGACCTACGGCTTCCCGCGGATCGGCCCGAGCGGTGCGCCCGCGAAGGTGCCGGCGGGGGCGGAGGACCTGCTGCTGACCACGTTCCCGCCGCTGACCGACGGCCAGCGGCGTACGGTGCTGGCCGCCACCGGACTGCCCTCGGGCCACGTCCTGGACCAGGAGGGCGACGGCGGCAGCTGGCAGCGCCTGGATCTGGCGGCGGCGATGGCCGCGAAGGTCACCGTCGACGGCCCCCATCACCGGCTCGTGGTCGACGGCGTCCCGGTGGACGCCCAAGGGCGGCCCGTGCGCCGGTGAAGCGGCTGTCCGGTCAGGGCGGCGGAGCCGGAAGGCCCCGCCACCGGCCGGATCAGCCCGCCTTCCGGCCGTCCACCCCGCCTAGCCCCAGCTCCCGCTCACCGAGCGGCGCGAAGAAGCGTTCCACGTCGGCGTCGGTGACCTCGGCCAGGGTGGCCGGGGTCCAGTGCGGGTCGCGGTCCTTGTCGATGATCTGGGCGCGGACGCCCTCCACGAGGTCGGAGCGGGTCAGGCCCGCGCAGGAGACGCGGTACTCCTGGTCCAGGACCTCCTCCAGGGTGCCGAGCCGCCGGGCGCGCCGCATGGAGGCGAGGGTGACCTTCAGGGCGGTGGGCGACCTGGTGAGCAGGGTCTGCGCGGCCTCCTTCGCGGCGGGGTCGTCGTGTGCGAGGAGCCTGTCCAGGATCTCCTCGACCGTGTCGGCGCCGTAGCAGGCGTCGATCCACTCGCGGTGCCGGGCCGACTCCCCCTCCGGGGGCGTCCGTACGTGCCGCGTGACGGCCTCCCTCGCGGGCAGCGTGGCGAGGTCGTCCAGCAGGGCGGGGAGCGCGTCGGAGGGTACGTAGTGGTCGGCGAGCCCGCACAGCAGCGCGTCGCCCGCGCCGACGGCGAGGCCCGTGAGCGCGAGATGCGTGCCCAGTTCACCGGGCGCACGGCTGAGCAGCCAGGTACCGCCGACGTCGGGGACGAACCCGATGCCGGTCTCGGGCATGGCGACCCGGGACCGTTCGGTGACGACCCGGACGCTGCCGTGTGCGGAGATGCCCACGCCGCCGCCCATGACGATGCCGTCCATGACGGCGACGTACGGCTTGGGGTAGCGGGCGATGCGGGCGTTGAGGCGGTATTCGTCGCGCCAGAACGCGGCGGAGGCGGTGCCGTCGCCGTCCCGGGCGTCATCGTGGACGGCGCGGATGTCGCCGCCCGCGCACAGCCCGCGCTCCCCCGCGCCGGTGATGACGACGGTCTCGACGGCCGGGTCGTCCTCCCAGGCGGTGAGCGCTTCGTCGATGAGCCGGACCATGGTGTGGTTCAGCGCGTTGATCGCCCGGGGCCGGTTGAGCACGAGGTGACCGGCGTGCCCGGTGGTGCGCGGCAGTACGGGCTCCTCGCCGCCGCTCATCGGTTGTCCTGCGTCAGGCCGGGGGCCACGATGCCTCGCATGATCTCGTCGGTTCCTTCCAGGTTTCGGTGGTCGCGCCGGTCAGGGGCGATCGGGTGCGGCGAAGCGTACCGGCGCCCGGAACCGCGCCCGGCGGGCGGCCCGGCGGAACGTCGTGAGCACCGCAGGTCCCGCGAGGAGCACGCACACGAAGTTGGTGACGGCGCGGCCGGTGTCCCAGCCGAGGGAGGTCGCGAGGTCGAAGGCGACGTAGCGGTGCCACTGCTCGGTGAAGGGGAGGCCGGGGAGGTAGGCGATGGAGCTGTTGGGGTCGAGGGAGAAGGGCCAGAAGGAGAGGTTGAGGAGGAAGCCGAAGAGATAGCCGGAGAGCGAGCCGTAGACGGCGAGCATCAGCACCTCGCGGCGCCCGCTCGCGCGCGGCAGGAACCCGGCGAGCATGCCGACGAACGCGCAGCCGAACATCTGGTACGGCATCCAGGGCCCCACTCCGCCGGTGATGAGCGCGGAGGCGAACAGGGAGGTGCAGCCGAGGGTGAAGCCGAAGCCGGGGCCGTAGACCCGCCCGGCGAGGACCAGGACGAAGAAGACCGTCTCGATCCCGGCCGTACCGGCGCCGAGGGGGCGCAGGGCCGCGTTGACGGCGGACAGGACGCCCAGCATGGCGAGCGCCTTGGAGTCGATGCCGCCCTCCGCGATCTCCGAGAGCACCACGCACAGGATCAGCACCAGCAGGACGCCGAAGATCAGTGGGGGTGCGTAGTTGGAGCCGAAGGTGCCGGGTGCGACGACGAACGGCCAGAAGAACGCGACCACTCCGAGGAAGGCGGCCAGGACCATCACCACGCCCACGCGCGGGGTGAGCCGGATGGCGTGTGCCGTCATGCCGAGTCCCCCAGGAAAGCGCGTACTTGATGCACCGTCAGGAAGGGCGCGGGTGCCAGGATCTTCGCCGTCTGCGGGGCGAACACCGGTGAGGAGACGATGACTTCGGCGGTGGGGCCGTCGGCCACGATGTCCCCCTCGGCCATGACGATCACGCGGTCGGCGGCACGGGCGGCGAACTCCACGTCGTGGGTGGAGATGACGACGGTACGGCCCTCGGCGGCGAGCGCGTCCACGACGGCGATGAGCTGTTCCTTCGCCCGGTAGTCCAGGCCCCGGGTCGGCTCGTCCAGGAGGACGACCTGGGGTGCGGCGGAGAGCTGGACGGCGAGGACGAGGGCGAGTTTCTGTCCCTCGGAGAGGTCGCGGGGGTGGGTGGTGTCGTCGATGCCGGGCGCGAGCCGGTCGAGCAGTTCACGGGCCCGTACCTTCGTGCCCGACTCGGCGTCCGCCTGGTCGAGTTCCTGCTTGACGCTCTCCAGATAGAGCAGGTCGGCGGGGGTCTGCGGGACAAGGCCGACCAGGCGTCTGGCCTGTGCGGCGGGCACGGTGCGCGGATCGACCGGGGTGCCCGCGTGCTCGACCTTCACCGTGCCGGAGCGGCGCGGTCCCGAGCCCTGCAACGCCCACAGCAGGGAGGATTTCCCCGAGCCGTTGCGGCCCATCAGCGCGGTCACCTCCCCTGCTTTCAGGTCGAGTTCGGCCTCTCGGACGGCGGGCACGCCCCGGTGGGTGACCGTGACGCCGCGCGCGGTGAGCAGCCTGGCCGGGGTGGTGGCCGGGGGCGTACGGACCGGGTCCGGGACCGCGTCCGCGAGCCGGGTGCGCAGGGGCGCTGCCGCGCGGCGGGCGTCGCGGATGGACAGCGGGAGCGGGGACCAGCCCGCGAGCCTGCCCAGCTCCACGATCGGCGGGGCGATGGACGAGGTGCGCAGGATGTCGGCGGGCGTGCCGATGCGGGCGCGGCCGTCGCCGGGGAGGTGGATGACGCGGTCGGCGTACTGCACGACGCGTTCGAGGCGGTGTTCGGCCATGAGCACGGTGACGCCGAGGTCGTGCACGAGCCGGGTGACGGCGGACAGGACCTCCTCGGCGGCGGTGGGGTCGAGCGCGGAGGTGGGTTCGTCCAGGACGAGCACGCGGGGGTGCGCGGTGAGCACCGAGCCGATGGCGACGCGCTGTTGCTGTCCGCCGGAGAGTTCGTGCAGGGCGCGGTGGCGCAGGTCCGCGAGGCCGAGCAGGTCCAGGGTCTCCTCGACGCGTTTGCGCATGGTCGCGGGCGGGATCGCCAACTGCTCCATGGCATAGGCGAGTTCTTCCTCGACCGTGTCGGTGACGAAGCCGTCCAGCGGGTCCTGGCCCACCACGCCCACCACGTCGGCGAGTTCGCGGGGCGGATGGTGGGCGGTGTCGCGGCCGTCCACGGTGACGCGGCCGTACAGGGTGCCGCCGGTGAAGTGCGGCACGAGGCCGTTGACGGCGCCGAGCAGGGTGGACTTGCCGACGCCCGTGTGCCCGACGACCAGGCAGAGTTCGCCCTCCTCCACGGTGAGGTCGACGTCCCGCAGGGCGGGTTCGGGCATGTCGTCGTAGTGCAGGGTGACCTGGTCGAAGGTGATCACGCGGGGGCGGCCTTCCGGAGCGGGTGGGGCGGGGGTGCGGCGAAGGCGGCCGTACCGGCGAGGAGGATCGCGGCGGTCGGGACGAGCGGGAGACCGGGCCAAGTCAGCGGATAATAGGTGGGGTTGAGCTGGGCCGGGTCGTAGCCGAGGTTCCCGAAGAGGAGGACGGCGGACAGTACGCCGCTTCCCGCGACGGCCCATTCGGGCAGCCGCCAGGGGTCGGGCCGGTAGGTGGTGCGGGTGACGCGGCGCCCGCCGAGCCGCAGCCCCGCCACGCACAGCACGGCCCCCACGCCCATCGCGGGCAGCCCCAGGAACGCGGGCGCACTGGCGTCGAGCAGCCCGTAGGCCCCGGCGCACAGGCCGCACATGCCGAGCAGCATCAGCGCACCGGTGATCCGCCGGGAGCGGCGGGTGGCGGTGCCCGCGCGGCCGTAGCCCCGGGAGTCCATGGCGGCGGCCAGGCGCAGGGAGCGTTCGAGGGCGTCCTCCAGGACGGGGACCGCGATGCCGCGCAGCGCCTTCGTCCCCTTGGTGTGTCCGGCGCGCAACTTCCGCGCCCGGGAGACGCGTTGGACGCTCTGTACGAGCTGCGGGGCGACGCTGATCGCGACGGTGACGGCCACGCCGAGTTCGTAGAGCGCGCCGGGCAGCACGCGCAGGGCGCGTTTGGGGTTGGCGAGGGTGTTGGCCGCGCCGATGCAGCACAGCATGCAGGCGAGGCGCAGCCCGTCGGTGGCCGCCGACAGCAGCGCCTCCAGCGAGACCGGGCCGCCGAGCTGGATACCCGCGTACCAGTCGGGGGTGGGGATGTGCGGCAGGGAGAACAGGAAGTGGTCGTGCGGGGTGATGCCGGTGGCGAACACGGCCCGGAAGACCACGCGGATGGCGACGACCGTGAGCGCGAGATACAGGTAGTACGTGAAGCCGCGCGCCCACGGCGCCTCGGTGCGC
The DNA here is from genome assembly GCF_000373625.1 of Streptomyces sp. LaPpAH-108. Taxonomy (GTDB): domain Bacteria; phylum Actinomycetota; class Actinomycetes; order Streptomycetales; family Streptomycetaceae; genus Streptomyces. The sequence goes on along the minus strand of NZ_KB891997.1, from coordinate 65,038 downwards.
CGCGCGGTGACGACGTAGCCGAGGACGGCGAGCACGAGGAACAGCAGCAGCGGGTTGTTCGTCCGGCTGACGGCGGTGGCGAGGGACAGCGCCCACACCCACCAGGCGACCGGGTGCAGGGTGCGCGGCAGGCGCCGTCCGCCCTGGTCCGGCGCCGGGTCAGCGGGAGACGCGGGCGCCGCCGCGACGGTCGTACGGGCCATCGGGGTCACTCGGTACGGCGGCGACGGCGTGCCTCGAACACGGCAGCGCCGCCGATCAGGACGACAAGGCCACCCGCGGCGGCGACGGGCAGCACCGAGCCGGAGTCGTGTTCGGCGTCGGCGGCGGGGGCCGCGTCGACGACCTTGGTGCGGGTGGTGGGCGCGGCCTTGGCGGAGACGGCCGGGGTGGGGCTGGCGGTGGGTGACGGCGTGGCGCTCGCGCTCTTCGACGGCTTCGGCCTGGACGTGTGCTCGGCCGTGGGCTTGCTCGCGGGCTTCCCGGTCGGCTGCTTCGGGGCGGCCGGTGCGGTGCGCTGCGTCGGGCCGGAGTGCCGTTCCGGCGCCGGTCCCGTGTCGACGCCCGGCGGCAGCGGGGGCGCCTTCGCCGTGGAGGCCGGTTTACCCCCGTCGCCCTGCGGGGCGGTGTTGCGGGCACGCAGCTGGTCGGGGCTGACCTTGGGGCGGCCCTGGGTGCCCTCGATGTTCGTGCCGCCGAAGATCCACAGGTCGACACTGCCGGGCTTGGGGCGGTAGAGCATCGCGCCGAGCTGGCTGTAGGTCCAGTCGTCGGCGCCGGGGTCGGCGTGCCAGTAGGACCAGTAGGCCGAGGCGGGCGGGGTGAGCACGCAGTCGTCGTCGGCGGGGGTGGGATACTGCCTGCCGCTCTGGTAACCGCTGTAGCCGATACGGCAGATGAACGCCGGGCCGTCGTGGCCGGTACCGGCCGTCCGCCAGCCACCCTGGTTCAGCAACTCGTAACCGGTCGTGGGGGTCGTGCCGCAGGAGCGCAGGATCGGGCCGCCCCAGTGGCTGAAGTCGACGGCGAGGACGACGCCGGAGGTGGTGGTGCAGCGGCCCATGGCCTGCGGGTCGGCGCCGGCGGGCGGGGCGGTCACGGTGAGCAGGGCGGCCATGAGGCCGAGTACCGCGAAGAGTCCGGCGAGTCTGCCCCGCCTCCGTGTGTCTCTGTGCGCCGCTGTGCCCATCGCCCGCCATCCCCCTCGCAGCGTCGAGACCGGCGCAGGGGAAACGTGGCTCAAAGCTCCCGCCCAGGGCCGAAATCCCCTGAGTGCGGAAGCTGTTCGCACCACGCCGCAGTCCGCGACGGCGTCAGTCGCTCTCTGATCTCGCTCCAGGCATTCCGGCTCGCCCATCTCCCGATGGGCCCACGGCTGCGGGTCAGCGCCGGTTTTCGACCGGCTTCCCCTGGAACTTGTTGCTTCTCAGGCGGATTTGAGCACGATTCGACAAGGCCGTCAAGAACATGACAGCGGGAGCGGCCGACGCCTCCCCGGCTGTGCGGTCCCCCATTGACGCGAACCGGTCCGCCGTGGTCGCATGACGCGCTTTCACTTCAGCACTCAGGGGAAGCCGGTCGAAGTCCGGCGCTGACCCGCAACCGTAGGCCCATTCGCGGATGGGCGAGCCGGAGCACCTGGGCTGGAGCCAGGACCGAAGCGCCGTCGCGGACTGCGGCGTGGACCGGAAGGCCGCACGGGGCTCGCCCGTACGCCGCCGACCCCCCACGCCCGGTCGTACACGGCCGAGTTGGAGGGGCTGTCATGAAGAACGCCACCGAACGTACCGCTGCCGGACGTGCCGTTCCGCGAGCGCTCGCCGCGGCCACGCTCGCCCTGGCCGCGGCGGGAGCCGCCGTGACCGGTGCGGCCACCCCGGCGGCGGCCGATCCGCTGTCCAGCTGCACCCCGACCAAGGGCGCGATCGTCGCGGTCGGCTTCGGGCCGTGGGGCGGCTCGGTGGTGCGCGGTTGCGACGCCAATCCGACCACCGGCTACAACCTGCTGCACAACGGCGGCTTCACGACCGCCGGTACGCAGCACGACGGCCCCGCCTTCATCTGCCGGATCGGCAACTCGGCCTTCAACAGCGGGACTCAGTACCCGACCCCGGCGCAGGACGCCTGCGTGCTCACCCCGCCCGCCTCCGCCTACTGGTCCTACTGGATCGCCCCGGCGGGCCAGTCGACCTGGACGTACAGCCCGCTCGGCGCCATGAGCGACAAGCCGAAGGCCGGTGAGGTCGAGGCGTGGGTCTACGGCTCGACCAGCATCGACGGGACGACCGGCAAGCCGAAGTTCACGCCGGACTCGGTGCGCGCGCACTGAGGAGGCGGGCGGGAGCCGAGGCGACCGGCCTCGGCTCCCCTCGCTCAACTACCGACTCGGGGTGACGCGTTGACGACACCTCCCGGCCATGGTGAGATGCTCTCCGTTTCAGCGGTCAGGGGAAGCCGGTCGGAATCCGGCGCTGACCCGCAACCGTGGGCCCCTCGGGAGAGGGGCGAGCCGGATCACCTGCGCTGAGACCGTCACACGATCCGACGCCGCCGAGGACTGCGGTGTGGAGCGATCCTCCGGGGTGCCCCGGTCCGGACCCCGCCTCCGCGCAGCTGTCGCTCGCGGCCGACCGAGGGGGCCAGCGTGCACCGAGTTCCGAGCGGAAGACCGGGCGGCGGGAGAACCGCGGCCGTCGCCACCGCGTTCCTGCTGGCCTCGGCGACCGGGGTCTCCCTCTGGGCATCGGCTCTCCCGGCCCACGCCGACACGCTGACCCCGGCGGCCCCCTCCGCATCCGCGACCGCGCAGGTCAGGGCCTCCGCCGTACGAGCCGCGACGCCCGATCTGGAGAAGGGCACCGCCTATCTGGTCGCCCCGGCCCAGCTGACCGACGGGCACTACTACGAGCCGTTCGGCGGCGGGTTCGCCGACTTCGGGCTGACGATCGACGGGGCGTACGCGCTGGCCGCGACGCGGAAGAACGATGCGGCCTTCACGAAGATCGTGGACTTCCTCGACCAGCGGAAGACCGACGGCACGGGCCGTACGGTCAACGACTGGACGGGCATCGGCACGTCGTACGCGAGCGGTGGCGCGATCGGCAAGGAGGCGCTGCTCGCGGAGGTGGCGGGGAAGGACCCGCGCGCGTTCGGCGGCCAGGATCTGATCGCGGCGCTGGACAAGGCCGTCTGCGCGGAGGCGAGTACGGCCGACACGAGCTGCGCGGCGCCGGGGGCGTACACCTACGCGCCGTCCGTCTTCTCCCAGTCCCTGGGTGTGATGGCCCAGTTGAGGGCCGGCGACGACTCGAACGCGACCGCCCCTGTCGCGTACTTGAAGAAGCTCCAGAACGCCAACGGCTCCTGGCCGAGCCTGATTCCCTCCACCGGTGACTCGGACGTGGACTCCACCGCGATGGCGGTGATGGCCCTGGCGCTCCTCCCCGACGACGAGGCGGCCTCGGACGCCGTGGCGAAGGGCGTCGCCTGGATCGCGAAGCAGCAGAAGGCGGACGGCGGTTTCCCCGGCGCGGCGGGCGACTCCACCAACTCGGCGGGCCTGGCGGTGCAGGGCCTCAGCCTGGACGCGGACACCTACCAGGCGCAGATCACCAAGACACTCGCCTTCCTCGCCGGTCAGCAGAACGACGACGGCGGCTTCAACGTGGCCGCCGACGGCCAGCAGGGCTCCGACGTCCGCGCCTCCACCCAGGCCCTGGGCGGCTCGACGGGCATCTCCTTCGGCACCCTGTCCCTCACCACGCAGACCTCGCCGCCCCCGGAGTCCCCCTCCCCCACGGCCTCCCCCACCCCGACCCCCACCAAGAAGCCCTCCCCGACCGCCTCGGACACCACCGCGACCCCCACCATCAGCACGGTCCCGGACACCCCGACCCCGTCGGACACCTCCACGGCCCCCGCCCCGGTCACCCCGACGACCGACACCCCCGCCCCCACGCCCGGCGAACTCGCCGCCACAGGCACGGACGCCCGCACGGAAACCCTCCTGGCAGCAGCCCTCCTCCTGACAGGAGCCACCACCATCACAGCGGCCCGCCGCCGCGTCAGACCGGCACGTCACCGCTGACGACGAGCCACGAGCCCGACAACGACCGGCCCAGGGGCTACGGCCCCTCCCCCGGCGCCTCCTGGTGGGAGTACCGCTGCTCGCGCCAGGGGTCGCCGATGTTGTGGTAGCCGCGTTCCTCCCAGAAGCCGCGGCGGTCCTCGGTGAGGTATTCGATGGCGCGGAGCCATTTGGGGCTCTTGTAGCCGTAGAGGTGGGGGACGACCAGGCGGAGCGGGAAGCCGTGTTCGGCGGTGAGGGGTTCGCCGTTGTGGTGGGTGGCCAGGACCGTCTCGGGGGCGTCGAAGTCGGACAGGCGCAGGTTGGCCGAGTAACCGTACTCCGCCCAGGCCATGACATGGCTGACCTCGGGCGCGGGCGGGACCAGGTCGAGGACGGCGCGCGCGGGGATGCCGTACCACTCGTGGTCGGTGGAGGTGGGGCCCGTGGCGCAGTGCAGGTCGGCCACCACCGTGGTGTGCGGGAGCGCGGTCAGGTCGTCGAACAGCCACTGCTGCTCCTTGCCTGAGGCGGTGGCGCCGAAGACGCGCAGGTTCCAGCGCTGGGGGCGGAAGCGGGGCACGGAGCCGTAGTGCGAGACGGGCCAGCCGTGGACGAGGCGCTGCCCGGGCGGTATCCGTTCGGGCACGTCGGCGGGGGCGCCTTGTCCGTTGCCGACCACGTGGTTGTCCCCTCTCCGCCCGTGCCCCGGGGCACAGCTGCCTACCAGAGCAGCGTAAGTGCTCCCGTGGAGCGGGGCACGAGGTGGGGGTCGGGAAGGGAGACCGGGAAGGGGGCGGAGCCGAGAACCCGCCCCGCCCCACCTCGCCCGCCTCGCGTCACACGCTGGCCAGCGACACCTCCGTCGACTTGATCAGCACCACGACCGGCGATCCGGCCGTCAGCCCGAGGTCGTCCACCGCGTCCTTGGTGATCGCCGCCGTCAGCTCGCCCCCGTCGACGGCGACCCGCACGGTGGCCATCGCGCCGCCGACGGCCAGGCTGGTGACCGTGCCGGGCAGCTGGTTGCGGATGGACAGCCCCTCCACCCGCCCGGTGGCGAGCGCGACCTCGGTGGACTTCATCATGGCCCGCACGGCGGACCCCTCGGCCAGTCCGAGGTCCTTGACGGACTCCAGGGTGATCGCCGCCGTGAGGCGTTGACCGCCGTCGAGGCGCACCCGCACGGTCGCCATCACCTCGCCATGGGCGATGTCGGTGACGGTGCCGGGAATCTGATTGCGCATACTCACGTTCATGGCGCTCCTCACGGAGAGAGGTCGGCTATGTCCTGTGCGTGTACGCGCACAAGCTAGCCGTGACAGCCCGTCGCGTCGCATTACCCCTTGCATTCGCCACCCTCGCGGCCGTAATAGGCTGGCAGACAAGAGGCACGAAGACCCGTTCCCGTGCTGTGCCCCCGCTGTCCGGCGGGGTACGGGTCGCGCGTGAGGTGGTGAGCCGTGATCCAGATCGTCGAACACACAGCGGCGGAGAGCCCCTGCGCCATCGGCGCCGCGCTCGCCGCCACCGGGCTGCCGGTGCGGGTCTGCCGCGCCTGGGCGGGCGAGCGGCTGCCGGACACGGTGGACGGCATGGTCGCCCTGGTGGTGCTGGACGGCCCGACGGGCACCCTCGGCCTCACGGCCCAACTGGCGCTGCTGCGTGCCGCGCTGGAAGCCGAAGTACCGGTGCTGGGCCTCGGGACGGGGGCGCGGCTGCTGGCCCTGGCGGCCGACGGCGATACGGCGAAGCACGCACTCCCCGACCACTCCCGCACCCCACACGACGAGACCGACGTACGAGTGCTCCGCATCACCCCGTCCGCCTGGGGCCTGCGCTTCCACCAGGTCCCGCACGCCGACGGCGTGTACGACCGTTTCGCCACCCTCGTCGCGAACCGGGCCGAACACACCACGACGCGCGCCTTCTTCACCCGGCGGGCGGCGAGCTGGGACGAGCGGTTCACCGACGACGGCCCCCGGTACACGGCCGCCGCCCACCGGATGGAACTGCGCCCGGGACAGCGGGTGTTGGACGTGGGCTGCGGCACCGGCCGGGTGCTGCCCGCCCTGCGCGACCAGGTCGGCCCGGCGGGCGTGGTGGCCGGTGTCGACCTCACGCCCGCCATGCTGACGGCCGCCGCGCGCCAAGGCCGGGGCGGCCAGGGCCACTTGGTCCTGGCCGACGCCTGCCGCCTCCCGCTGCGGGCCGGGGCGGTGGACGGCGTCTTCAGCGCGGGCCTGCTCAACCACCTCCCCGACCCGCGCCGGGCGCTGTGCGAATGGGCCCGGATCACGGCCCCGGACGGCGTCCTGCTGCTCTTCCACCCCTCCGGCCACGCCGAACGAGCCGCCCGCCACGGCCGCCCCCTCGCCCCCGACGACCCGCTGACCGAGAACAATCTGCTCCCGGCCCTGCGCGCGACGGGCTGGCACCCGGCGTGCTACGAGGACGCCCCGCATCACTTCCTGCTGCGCGCGGTCCGCCGGGCCGACTGAACCGCGCGCGAACTCCCCGCTCAGGAAAGGCTGTTGGCCCGGTCCGCGCGGCGCAGCAGCGGTTCGGAGAGGGAGGCGTCCACGAACGCGTCGCGCGGGTGCGCCATCGCGGGCAGGCCCACGGTCTCGCGCCGCAGGAAGATGGCGAGCGTCCAGTCGAGGAAGACCCGCAGCTTGCGGTTCATGGTCGGCACCCGGCTGCCGTGGTAGAGCCGGTGGAACCACCAGGCGGGACGGCCCTTGAGCTTGTACTTGCCGAACAGGATGGCCACGCCCTTGTGCAGACCGATGCTGGCCACCGCACCGAGGTTCTTGTGCCGGTACACCTTCGGCTCGTCGTCGCGCAGCCGGGCGATGACGTTGTCGCCGAGGACGAGGGCCTGGCGTACGGCGTGCTGCGCGTTCGGCGGGCACCAGGCGCCCTCGCCCGACGCGAGGTCCGGCACCTGGGCGTTGTCACCGGCGGCCCAGACGTGGTCCATGCCCTGCACCTGGAGGGTGGGCGCGGTGTCGATGTGGCCCTTCGGGCCGAGCGGCAGGCCGAAGTCGGCGAGCAGCGGGCTGGGCTTGACGCCGGCCGTCCAGACGAGGGTGGCGGCGGGGGTCTCGACGCCGTTCTTCAGCACCACGTGCTGGCCCAGGCAGGACTCCATGGAGGTGTTGAGGTAGACCTCGATGCCGCGCTCCTCCAGCTTCTGCATCGTCCATACGCCCAGGTCGGGGCCCATCTCGGGGAGGATGCGGTTCGCGGCCTCGACCATGATGAAGCGCATGTCGTCGCGGCTGACGTTGCCGTAGTTCTCCGCCGCGTCCCGGGCCATGTCCTCGATCTCGCCGATGGCCTCCACACCCGCGAAGCCGCCGCCGACGAACACGAAGGTGAGCGCCTTGCGGCGGACCTCCGGGTCACTGGTGGAGTCGGCCTTGTCGAGCTGCCACAGCACGTGGTTGCGCAGGCTGATGGCCTCCTCGACCGTCTTCAGGCCGATGCCGTGCTCCGCGAGACCGGGGATGGGGAAGGTGCGCGACACGGAGCCGGTGGCGACCACGAGGTAGTCGAAGGGCAGCTCGTACTCGTCGCCCGCCGCGGGCACGATGGTGGCGGTCTTCGCCTGGTGGTCGACGGCGACGACATGACCGGTGACGACCTCCGCCCCCTTCAGCGCCGGGCGCAGCGGGGCGACGAGGTTGCGGGCGGCGATGTTGCCTCCGGCGGCCTCGGGGAGGAAGGGCAGGTACGTCATGTACGGGCGCGGGTCGACCACCGTGACGGTGGCCTCGTGCTTGCGCAGCTTCTTGAGGAGGCGCAGGGCGGTGTACAGACCGACGTAGCCACCGCCGACGATGAGGATCCGGGGCGGCTTGGTGGTGCCGGTGCTGGGCATGGGAGAGGGCCTTTCTGGGGAGGGGCGAGCGGCGGGGAACGGGGCAAGGGCGGGCGGAGCGCTAGCTCTTGGTGGTCTCGACGGGGACGGCGGCCTGAGCGCTGACCGGCGTGTCGGCCTGCGGAGCGCTGGGCGCATCGGCCCGCACACCGGTCTGCGGAGCGATGACCGCTCCGGTCTGCGGATCGACCTGCGCACCGGCGCCCTTGGCCGGGCGGGCGATCACGCCGTACGCGATGCCGACCAGGACCGCGCCGCCGACCAGGTTGCCGAGGCCGACGAAGAGCAGGTCACGGGCGAAGGAGCCGATCGTGACGCCGGGGACGTGCTGGAAGAGGCCGAGCGAGAAGTACGTCATGTTGGCGACGACGTGCTCGAAGCCGGAGCCGATGAAGGCGAGCAGGCACCAGAAGATCAGGGCGATCTTGGCGCCGTCGGAGCGGGTGCGGCCTGCCGTCCACAGGGCCAGGCAGACCAGGAAGTTGCACAGGACGCCACGGAAGAACAGGGCCTCGGTGCTCTCGTGGATCTTCGTCGTCAGCATGCCGGAGAGCAGGGTGGCGCCGGGTGCGGGCTTGCCGGGGACGCCGACCATGTCCAGGACACCGGCGCTGTGCACGATCCAGGCGAAGACGATCGAGCCGATCAGGTTGCCGATGAAGGAGAAGACGATGACGCCGATCGCGCCGAGCGGGGACACGCGCCGCCGGGTCACTCCCTGGGTCATCGTCAGCACGTTGCCGGTGCACAGTTCCGACCCGGCGAAGACGACGAGGATCAGCGCGATACCGAAGACACCGCCCTGGACCAGCTTGGTCCACGCGGAGTGCTGGGCGCTGAGCGGCCCGGTCACCATGATGAGGAGCACACCGGCCACGCCGATGAAGGCTCCGGCGAGTGCGGAGAGCAGCAGATAGCGGCCGGGGCTGCGAAGCTGGGACACCTTGGTCCGCGCTGCGGCGGCCTGCTCTTCCAAGGCGTGCTGAAGGGGAATGGGCACGGTGACTCTCTCGGTGCTGATGCCCGTCGAGAACGGCACTCGTCTCGATAGGCAACGATTATGACGGCGTCGAGTGGCGCCTATGAGGAAATTCTTCGATTACACGGCAAGAGGTCGTCCCCTCCGGTTTTTCACCCCCGGAGAAAACGACCTCTTATGCCGACGGAAATTCCGTCCTGTCCACGTCGGAGTAACCCGGCCCACACCGGCGATGGAGAAACTCCGGACGAGGGGACCGTGGCCGGGGCGGGCGAGACCGGTATCGTCCGCCCCTGTCACAGCCAGTGGGGGCTTACTTCTTCTTGTCGCCCGCGGTGTAGGAGGCGGCGCCGGTGCCGGCGAGCTTGCCGCCGTCGACGATCAGGTACTCGTCGCGGATCGGGGTGCCGTCCAGGAAGTTCTCCAGGATCTCCCGCGTACCGGCCGCGTAACGCGCCTGGGCCGTGAGGGAGGTGCCGGAGATGTGGGGGGTCATGCCGTTGAACGGCATGGTGCGCCACGGGTGGTCCGCCGGGGCGGGCTGCGGGTACCACACGTCACCCGCGTAGCCGCCGAGCTGACCCGACTCCAGGGCACGGACCACGGCGTCGCGGTCGACGATCTGGGCGCGGGCGGTGTTCACGATGTAGGAGCCCTTGCGCATGCTGTTCAGGAGCTTCTCGTCGAACAGGTTCAGGGTCTCGGGGTGGAGCGGGGCGTGGATGGAGACCACGTCGACGTTCTTGGCGAGGTCCTGCGCGGTGGGGTGGAAGGTGAGGTTCAGCTCCTCCTCGATCTCCTTGGGCAGCCGGCGCTTGTCGGTGTAGTGGAGCTTGACGTCGAACGGCTTCAGGCGGCGCAGGACCGCGACACCGATCCGGCCGGCGGCGATGACACCGACGTCCATGCCCTCCAGGTCGTAGGAGTGCGAGACGCAGTCGGCGATGTTCCAGCCGCCCTCGGCCGCCCACTTGTGCGAGGGCAGGTAGTTGCGGACCAGGGACAGCACCATCATCACGGCGTGCTCGGCGACGCTGATGGAGTTGGAGTAGGTGACCTCGGCGACCGTGATGCCGCGGGCGATCGCCGCGTCCAGGTCCACGTGGTCGGAGCCGATACCGGCGGTGAGGGCCAGCTTGAGCTTGGGGGCCTTGGCGATGCGCTCGGGGGTGAGGTAGGCGGGCCAGAACGGCTGCGAGATCACCACGTCCGCGTCGGGCAGGTGACGGTCCAGCTCCGAGTCCGGACCCTCCTTGTCCGAAGTGACGACCAGGGTGTGACCGCGCTCTTCGAGGAAGCGGCGCAGGCCCAGCTCACCCGAGACACTGCCCAGCAGCTCACCGGGGGTGAAGTCGATCGCCTTCGGCGACGGCAGGGTCTGACCACCCGGGTAACCCTCGATCTTCGGCAGATCGTTGCGGGCGTACTTCGGCGGGAAACCCGTCACCGGGTCCGGGTACAGAACACAGACAATCTTCGCCACGATTTCCTCCTGTGTGAGACCACGGAATTCAGCTCCGGAATTCCTTTCCGGTTTCCGTGTCGATAACAACCTTCCACCCGGGCACCCGAGGCCGTCAAAGAAGGGAATTCGACCGCTTGATAGGAGCTACCTATCTGTACGGATTTCAACTAAACCGACGAGACATGGCCGCGCGACAGATGGACACCGCGATCACGCCAACTCGCCTGCTCAGCAAGGGATTTGAGGGCACCCTACGACCCGCACCCCACCCCGAGGGGCCCTCCGGCGCTCACCCGATCAGCCCCCTCCCCCACCCCCGCGACCCCCAAGAACGTGACCCACGGCACAGCGAAAGGGCCCTACATGCACACGCAAATGCCAGGATCGTCGTCACATCAGGCCGCACATGCGAGCCACAAGGCCACTGGAACCACGCAGATGCGGAGAGTGCCGCTCAGGGGTGCGTCCGGGCCTCCCTGAGCCGACCGGGGGAGCCCTCCTCTGATTTACCGGGCTGATACGCCCCCGCAGGCAGCGAATGCGACCACTCGAAAAACGCCTCGGCACAGCGCGCTTAGGTTGAACAGACACCACCGCATTCACAGGAGAAACGTCATGAGCCTGAGCATTCGCAATCAGATTCCCGGCACCGTCACCGAGATCGCGCACGGGGAGGCGATGGCGACCGTGCGGGTGCGGGTCGAGAGCGGCCCGGACCTCACGGCGGCGATCACCGAGGACGCCGTCCGGGATCTCGGGCTGGCCGAGGGCTCCGCCGTGCGGGCCATGATGAAGTCCACCGAGGTCGCGCTCGCCACCGGGCGGGTGGAAGGGCTGTCCATCCGCAACCAGCTGCCCGGCACGGTCAGCGAGGTGACCGCGGGCCCCTCGATGGCGGCCGTGAAGGTCACGGTGGAGGCGGGCGAGCTGACGGCCGCCATCACCAGGGACGCGGTGGACGACCTCGGGCTGGCGGCCGGTACGCGCGTCGTCGCGCTCATCAAGTCGACCGAGGTGTCCCTGGCCAGCGCCTGACGGACGGGCCTGCCGACAAACCCGCCCGCAGAACGCGCCCGCAGGCGCCCCCGTCAGCAGACCCCCGTCGACAGGCCCTCTCCACAGCCTCCGTCAGCGCACCACCAGCCGGTACGGCCCCTCCGGCACCAGCTCCCCGATCACCGGCGCACCCGGCACCTCCCCCGCGACGAGCAGCCCGCCGGACGTCTGGGCGTCGGCCAGGAGCAGCCGGGTCAGCTCGTCGGCGGCGCCGAAGTCCGTGTACGGCGCGACCCAGTCCAGGTTGCGCCGCGTACCGCCGCTGACGTACCCCTCGCGGGCGGCCTCCACGGCGCCGTCGAGATAGGGGACGGCGGCGGAGTCGATGACGGCGCTCACCCCGGAGGCGCGCGCCATCTTGTAGAGGTGGCCGAGGAGGCCGAAGCCGGTCACGTCGGTGGCGCAGACGGCGCCCGCGTCCAGTGCGGCCCGCGCCGCGTCGCGGTTGAGGGCGACCATCGTCTCCACGGCCTGCGGGAAGACCTCGCCGGTCGTCTTGTGCCGGTTGTTGAGCACGCCCAGGCCGAGCGGCTTGGTCAGCGACAGCGGCACCCCGGCCCGCCCGGCGTCATTGCGCAGCAGCCGGTCCGGGTCGACGACGCCGGTCACGGCCATGCCGTACTTGGGCTCGGGGTCGTCCACGCTGTGGCCGCCGCCGACCGCGCAGCCCGCCTGGGTGGCCACGTCCATGCCGCCGCGCAGCACCTCGCGGGCCAGGTCGAAGGGGAGCACGTCGCGGGGCCAGCCGAGCAGGTTGACGGCGACGAGCGGGGTGCCGCCCATGGCGTAGACGTCGGAGAGGGCGTTGGCGGCGGCGATGCGGCCCCAGTCGTAGGGGTCGTCCACGACGGGGGTGAAGAAGTCCGCGGTGGCGACGGCGGCGAGCCCGCCGGGCAGCCGGACCACCGCCGCGTCGTCGCCGTGCTCCAGGCCCACCACCAAGTCGTCCGTGGCCGAGCCCGGGGGTGTGAGCCCGGTGACGATCTCCTCCAGCTCGCCCGGCGGGATCTTGCAGGCGCAGCCGCCGCCGTGGGCGTACTGGGTGAGCCGCACGGTGTCGCGCTCGGGGGCGGTACGGGTGTCGGTCATGGCTGTCTCAGTCCTCGCTCACATCTGCGGGTGGGGCGTTCGGGACGTGTCCTCGGGGGATGCCGTGTGGCGTGTTGACTCGGGGCGGGGGCGGGGGTTCGATGTGCGCGTGGCCGGGGCATCCGCCCGGTGACGGCCCGCGGGGAGACGCATGGGTGCCTGGTGGCCCTCCCGGTCTTCAAAACCGAGGTGTCCGAGCAACTCGGGCAGGCGGGTTCGATTCCCGTTCGTCTCCGCCAGTCCCCGCTCCCTCAGCCGGAGCGGTCGGAGCATCCCGCGCTCCCTCATTCCGCGGCCCCCTCGCTCCGCGCCCCTCATTCCGCGCTCCGGCAGCGGCGCAGGGCGCCCTCCACGCGCACGGTGTGGCCGTGCCGGTCCAGGTACTCCAGGAGCGGGATGCCGACCCGGCGGGTGGTGTGGAGCGCCCGGCAGGCCTGGCTCGCGGTGAACGGCTGCTCCAGGCGGGCCAGGACGGCGGCGGCCCGGGTGTCCGCGCCCGGCAGCAGCACGAGTCCCTTGTCGATCCGCAGGAGCGCCCCCGCCGCCTCGGCCGCCGCCAGCAGTTTGGGGGTGAGGCCGAGTTCGCGCAGCCGGTCGGCGTCCGGGGCCTGGAACGGCTCGCGGGTGAGGTCGGCGCGCACCCGCGCGACCGCCGCCTCCACCTCGGGCGGAAGGCTGGGGCGGGCCTCCGCGCCGTAGATCCGGCCCTCGCTGCGGCGCAGGCCGGGCGACTGGGCGAGCAGGGCGTCGACCAGGGCGCGGTCCGGCAGCCCGAGCGCGTGCCGGGCCTCTTCCGGGGGCAGCCCGGGCTCCAGGGGGTGGCGGGCGGCGTGCTGTTCGACCGCTTCCGCCAGGCGGGTCTTCAGGGCCGCCCAGTGGTCGGGGTCCGCGAGCCAGTCCCCGGCGACGGGTTCGGCGGGCGGCGGTACGCCCATGGCGAGCAGGTCGGTGCGGCGGATCAGGCCGCGGCGGCGGAGTTCCGCGGCGCCGTCGGCACGCCCTGGCGTGGTGCTCAGTTCGAGGTCGCGGGCGGCTGCGGCGCCGCGCCGGGTGAGCCGGGGCGGGCGGACGTCGAGCACGGTGATCCCGGCCGGGACACGGTGGCGTCCGGGGTCGCGCAGCAGCGCGTCGTCGCCGACGCGCAGCGGGAGCGGTGCGGCCAGGCGCAGCCGTGCGGTGTCCGCGCCGAGCGGGCGGACCGTGACGGGGACCGCCGCCGAGCCCGCGTGGAAGGTGAGTTCGCGGGGCAGGTCGCGGGCGGCGTCGCCGCGCAGCCGTACGTCGATCGTGTCGCTGGTGAGCCAGCGGTCCGGGGTGAGGAGCGCGTCGCCCCGGCGCAGTGTCGCGGCGCCGGGTCCGGTGACATTGACGGCGACCCGGGCGACTGCGCCGATCTCCTGGTGGGTCTCCTTCAGGCTCTCCAGGCCGCGCACCCGCAGGGTGGCGCCGTCGCGGGCGAGGTGGAGCCGGTCGCCGACGCGCAGGGTGCCCGCGCCGAGGGTGCCGGTGACGACGGTGCCGTGGCCGCGCACGGTGAAGGAGCGGTCCACCCAGAGCCGTACGTCGCCGTCCAGGTCCGGGGCGGGCAGTTCGGCGGTCAGCCGGGCGAGGGCGGCGCGCAGGTCGTCCAGGCCCTGTCCGGTGACGGGGCTGACGGCGACGCTCGGGATCTTGCCGAGGGAGGATTCCGCGATGCGGGCGAGGGCCTGTTCGCGGGTGGCCTCGGGGTCCGCGAGGTCGCTGCGGGAGACGGCGAGCAGGCCGTGCCGTACGCCGAGGGCGTCCAGGACGGCGAGGTGTTCCTCGGACTGGGGCTGCCAGCCCTGGTCGGCGGCGACGACGAAGAGGACGGCGGGGACGGGGCCGACTCCGGCGAGCATGTTGCCCACGAGGCGTTCGTGGCCGGGTACGTCGACGAAGGCGAGGTCGCCCGCGCCGGGCAGCCGGGTCCAGACGAAGCCGAGGTCGAGGGTCATGCCCCGGCGGCGTTCCTCGGCCCAGCGGTCGGGTTCCATGCCGGTGAGGGCGCGCAGCAGGGCGGACTTGCCGTGGTCGACGTGTCCGGCGGTGGCGACGACGTGCACGGTCAGCTCCCGGTTCCGGTGGTGGCGGTGTCCTCGGCGGGCTTGGACTGCCGTACGGCTTCGGCGAGTTGGGCGTCGGATTCCTCGGGTACGGCGCGCAGGTCGAGCAGGCAGCGGCCGTTCTCGACGCGGGTCATGACGGCGGGGTCCGCCTGGCGCAGCCGGGCGGCGTACTCGGTGGGCAGGGAGACGGCGGCGCTGGGCAGGGTGACGCCGGGGGCGCCGCCGCCGCCGACGACGGCCTCGCTGTCGACGCCCCGGCTGTCGACGCCGTCGGCGCGGAGCATCGCGGCGAGCCGCTGGGCACGCTCGCGCAGTTCCCCGATGTCGGCGCGGAGGGCGGCGGCGGTCGGGGTGAGGGGGCCGCGGACGGTCGCCTCCAGGGCGGCGAGGGTGAGTTTGTCGACGCGCAGGGCGCGGGCGAGGGGATGCCGGGCCAGGCGTCGTACGAGGTCGGCGTCGCCGAGGAGGAGTCCGCACTGGGGGCCGCCGAGGAGTTTGTCGCCGCTGGCGGTGACCAGGGAGGCTCCGGCGCGCAGCCAGGTGGTGGCGTCGGGTTCGTCGGGCAGGGCGGGTTCGGGGGCGAGCAGTCCGGAGCCGATGTCGGCGATCACGGGGACGCCGAGACCCGCGAGTTCGGTCACGGTGGCTTCGCTGGTGAAGCCGGTGACACGGAAGTTGGAGGGGTGGATCTTGAGGATGAAGCCGCTGTCGGGGCCGATCGCGGCGGCGTAGTCGGCACGGGTGGTGCGGTTGGTGGTGCCGACCTCACGGAGCCGGGCGCCGGTGGAGACGAGCAGGTCGGGCAGGCGGAAGCCGTCGCCGATCTCTACCATCTCGCCCCGGCTGACGACGATCTCGCGGCCCTGGGCGAGCGCGGTGGCGGCCAGGACGAGTGCGGCGGCGCCGTTGTTGACGACATGGGCGTCCCCGGCGGCCGGTACGGCGCGCCGCAGGGCGTCGAGTGCGGAGCGACCGCGCCGGGAACGGGCGCCGGTGGCGAGGTCGAGTTCGACGTCGGTGGTGCCGGAGGCGGCCAGGACGGCGTCGCGGGCGGCCTCGGAGAGCGGCGCGCGGCCGAGGTTGGTGTGGAGCAGGACGCCGGTGGCGTTGAGGACGGGGCGCAGCGCGGAGGCGGTGGCGGGCAGGGCGGCCACCGCGCGGTCGGCGATCTCGGCGATCGGCACCTCGCCGGTGCGGGCCTTGTCCTGGACGCGGGCGACGACCTCCTTGACGAAGTCGCGCCCCAGGCGCAGCGCGGCAGCGTCCAGCCGGGGATCGGCCAGCAGCACGTCGGTACGGGGCAGCCGCCGCCGTGCGTCGACGGGCGGGGCGGCGTCCGTGGCGGAGGCGTGACGGCGGTCCATCGGGCACCCTCGTTCTGGCCTGACCGGCTGAGGCACCTGCCAGGCTACGACGGCCGGGGCCCCGGGGCACCCGCGCCACACCGGCCAGGGACGGTCAGTGGCCGCCCTGCCGCAGTCCGGTCACTGACCGCCCCGCTGTTCCCCCTCTTGCTCGCGCGTGCGCTCCCGCTCCTCCTCTTCCTGCCGCTGCCTCTCCTGTTCCGCGCGGCGGGCGTTGAGGCGTTCGCGCTGCGGCTTCACCACGTAGATGGGGTCCTTGGTGGATTCCACGCCCGCCTCGAAGGTGCCGAAGCGCTGGAAGCCGCTGCCCGCGACGAGGGCGAGGCCGCCGAGCACGGCGGCGACGCGGCTGCGCCGGGCGAGGGTGACGGCGACAAGGGTGCCGGCGAGGGTGAGGCGCTCCGACGTCTGCCGCAGATGGTGCGGCTCGCCGTGGGTGAACGTGGAGGTCTCGAAGTCCGGCTTGCGGTCGATGAGGCGGGCCGCCGTGATCTCGATCGCCGCGCCGAGGACGGCCAGTTTGCGGGCGGGGCCCGCTTCCTTCAGCGGCGTCGTGGCGAGGGCGAGGCCCGCGGCGCTGGCGGCGGCGGAACCGGTGAAGACGAAGGGCATCTCCCGGTAGGCGCCGTGCCAGGCGGGCACCGCGGTGTCGGCGAGGAGGACGGCGGTGTACGAGGCGAGGGCGGGCGCGATCACGGCGGCGGACATGCCGCTGAGCCGGGCGACCCACTTCAGCAGAGGGCCGTAACGGCTGTGGGTGCGCCAGGACTTCGGCAGGCACTCGACCATTCCGGCCAGGGAGCTGCCCGGGCCGTAGGACATGAGGATCCAGGTGCCCATGGACATCGGGGAGGTCGGTTTGGCCACGCGCATCATGTGGTGGAAGCGCAGGGGGCGGCCGAGGTCTCCGATGAGGAGGTAGCTGGAGGCGAGCAGGGCGCCGAAGCCGCCGATGCGGCAGGACCGGCACAGCGCGGGCCGGTCGGTGAGGTCCGCGCCGACGGAGAGCAGGGTGGCGCCCGCCGAGAGGCCGCCGGTCAGGAGGTAGGCGGGGACCATCCACTCCCAGACCGGGGGTTTGAGCACGGGGCGGCCGTAGTAGGACTTGAAGTCGGCGTCGGGGACCATCGACTCCTCGCCGCCGTGCTTCTTCTTCCGCTTGCGGCCGCCGTTGCCGGTGGCAGGCCGTGCGCCATGGCCGTCGGTCATCGGCGTCCTCCCTTGAAGAACACGGCGGCGGTCGCGGCCACCATGAGCGCGCCGGCCACTCCGGCGTGCTTCCACATGGAACCCACGTCCCGGGTGGTGACGATCGGGTCCGGCGGCAGTCCGTAGACCTCGGGCTCGTCGAGGAGCAGGAAGAAGGCGCCGTCGCCGCCGACGCCGTCCTCGGGGTCGCGGCCGTAGAGCTGGGCGGACTTCACGCCCGCGTCCTGGAGCTGGGCCAGGCGGTGGTCGGCGCGTTCGCGCAGCTCGTCCAGCTCGCCGAACTGGATGGAGTCGGTGGGGCAGGCCTTGGCGCAGGCGGGTTCGAGGCCGCCCTTGAGCCGGTCGTAGCACAGGGTGCACTTCCAGGCGCGGCCGTCGACCGGGCGCCGGTCGATGACGCCGTAGGGGCAGCCGGAGACGCAGTAGCCGCAGCCGTTGCAGATGTCGGGCTGCACGACGACGGTACCGAACTCGGTGCGGAAGAGCGCGCCGGTCGGGCAGACGTCGAGGCAGCCCGCGTGGGTGCAGTGTTTGCACACGTCGGAGGACATCAGCCAGCGGAAGTCCTGCCGGGTCTCCTCGCCGCTCCCGGCGCCGGGCAGGTCGAAGCTGGGGAAGCCCAGGTCGACCGGTTCGGTGCCGAGTTCACCGCCCGCCCGGTGGCCCTTGCGCAGCGCCCCGGCGACGGTCTCGGCGGCCGTCTCGGTGCCGGAGGGGCCGGTGGGCAGGCCGACCAGACCGGAGTCCTGGTCGCCGAGTCTGAGGTCCTGCTCGATGAAGGCGACGTGCCGCCAGCTGCTGGCGCCGAGCGAGCCGGTGTTGTCGTACGACATGCCGGTCAGCTCGAAGCCGTCGGCCGGGACGGCGTTCCACTCCTTGCAGGCCACCTCGCAGGCCTTGCAGCCGATGCAGATGGAGGTGTCGGTGAAGAAGCCCATCCGGGGCGGGTGGTCCTCGGGGTATCCGGCGTCTCCGGCCGGGTCGGCCAGCGGGCCGAAGAAGCTGTTGTCCCAGCCCTCCTCCGGCTGCCCGGCGGTGCCTTTGGCCCCGTCCTTGGCCGTGTGGTCCATGTCCGTGCTCATGAGGATGCCTCCGGTCCGTAGCCCGGCGAGGACGTGCCGCCCTGGCCCGGCTGCTGCCCGTCAGGGGCGCCGGACGACATGTCGGCCTCGGGGTAGTCGACCGTCAATTCGTGGGTGCCGGTGTCCAGGGTGACCCCGGCGCGGCGCCGGTACTCCGCGACGTACGCCAGGAGTTCGGGGCCTCGGGGCCGCCGCCCTGGCTGGATGTCGCAGGTGATGACCTTGCTCTCCTGGATCAGCACGTTGGAGTCGAGCACGACGCCGATCAGGTCGTTGGTCACGTCGCCGACGGTGATGCCGAGGTTGCCCCAGTGGATGGGCATCCACATCTGGTGCACCGTGCGGCCGTCGAGCTTCAGCGGCGCCAGCCGGTCGGTGACGACCACCTTGGCCTCCACCGCGGTACGGCTGGTGATCACATGGGCCCAGCCCATGTGATGCAGCCCCCGCTCGGCGGCCAGCTCCGGCGACACCTCGACGGTGAGCCCGGGCTGCAGCTCCGAGAGGTAGGGCAGGGTACGGCTCATCGCGCCCGCCGTGTGGTGCTCGGTGTACCGCGACGCGGTGAACACGTACGGGAACACTTCCTCGTGCGGCTGGGGCGGCGAGGGGTTGTAGGGGTTGAAGGTCTTCTTGTAGATCGTCCGCGTCGGGTTGGACTGCTGCCCGTACAGGGGGTTGCGGACGGGCGACTCCTCCGGCTCGTAGTGGGTGGGCAGCGGCCCGTCCACCAGGCCGGTCGGCGTGTACAGCGCCGCCTTGCCGTCGCCCATCATGATGAAGGCGTCGTCGCCGGAGAGTGCTTCCGGACCGTGCGCGTCCGGCGCGGGCCGGAAGTCCGGTGGCTTGTGCCGCTGGAAGTCGGGCTTGTCGCCGCCGACCCATTCCCGCTTCTCCTCGTCCCACCACATCAGGGCCTTGCGCTCGCTCCACGGGCGGCCCTCGGGGTCGGCGGAGGCCCGGTTGTAGAGGATCCGCCGGTTCAGCGGCCACACGAACGCCCACTGGCCTTCCGAGATCGGGTGCTGGAAGCGGGAGTTGCGCCGCCGGGCCAGGTTGGTCTCGTCCGCGTAGACGCCGGTGTAGATCCAGCAGCCGCACTTGGTGGAGCCGTCGTTCTTGAGGTCCTCGTAGGTGCTGAGGGTGCGGCCGGTCTTCAGGTCGATGCCGTTGATGTGGCGCAGGACGTCCGCGGCCGAGGGCTCGTCGCCCTCCTCCATCTCGTAGTCCCAGGCCATGTCGAGCAGGGGACGGTCGCGCTCGTCCTCGGAGTGCTGGAGCTTCTCCCGGAGGATCCGGCCGAGGTGGTAGAAGAACCACAGGTCGGAGCGGCGGTCGTCGATGGGTTCGACGGCCACGTCACGCCACTGGACCATGCGCTGGGTCTGGGTGAAGGTGCCGCACTTCTCCACGTGAGAGGCGGCGGGGAAGAAGAACACCTCGGTGGGGCACTTCTCGGTGACGATCTCGCCGCGCTCGATCTCCGGGGAGTCCCGCCAGACGGTCGCGCTCTCGATCATCGCGAGGTCGCGGACGACCAGCCACTCCAGATTGGCCAGGCCGAGGCGCTGGAGCTGCCCGTTCGCCGAGCCGACAGCGGGGTTCTGCCCCATCAGGAAGTAGCCGTAGACCTTCCCGGCGATCATGTCCATGGTCGTCTGGTACGTGCCGTGGTCGCCGTCGATGCGTGGCAGGTAGTCGTAGCAGAAGTTGTTCTCCGGAGTGGCCGCGTCGCCCCAGTACTCCTTCAGCAGGGAGACCATGTAGGCGTCGGCGTTCCACCAGTAGCCCTTGCGGTAGACGTGCCGCACGTCCTCCACGAACTTCTCCAGCGTGTGGTGGGTGACGTTGGGCATCGGCATGTAGCCGGGCAGCAGGTTGTACAGCGTCGGGATGTCCGTGGACCCCTGGATGCTGGCGTGGCCGCGCAGGGCGAGGATGCCGCTGCCGGGCCGCCCGAGGTTGCCGAGCAGCATCTGGACGATGGAACCGGCCCGGATGTACTGGGCGCCGACGGTGTGCTGGGTCCAGCCCACGCTGTAGATGAGCGCGGTGGTCTTCTCGCGGCCCGAGTTCTCGGTCCAGGCGCGGCACACGTCGAGGAACTGCCGCTGAGTGATGCCGCAGACCCGCTCGACCATCTCCGGTGTGTACCGGGAGTAGTGCCGCTTGAGGATCTGGAGCACGCAGCGCGGGTGCGTCATGGTGGGGTCGGTCGCGATCGTGCCGGGCTGACCGGGGGGTGCCTCGTGGCCGCCCTTCGCCTGGGCGGGGGTGGCGGAGATGAGCGTGCTGCCCTGCCGTCCGTCGGCACCCTCCTCGACGGTCTCGTACGCCCAGCTGGAGCTGTCGTAGCTGCCCGTCTCGGGGTCGTAGCCGCTGAAGAGGCCGTCCAGGTCCTCGGTGTCCTGGAAGTTCTCGTTCACCAGGAACGTGGCGTTGGTGTACGCCTGCACGTACTCCTTGAAGTGCAGGTCGTGGGAGAGGATGTAGTTGACCACTCCGCCGAGGAAGGCGATGTCGCTGCCCACCCTGATCCGCACGTGCTGGTTGGAGTGCGCGCTGGTGCGGGTGAAGCGCGGGTCGATGTGGATGATGTGCGTGCCGCGCACCTTGGCCTCGGTCACCCACTGGAAGGCGACCGGATGGGCCTCGGCCATGTTCGAGCCCATCAGGATGATGCAGTCCGCGTTGGTGAGGTCCTCCGGGTAGTTGGTGGCGCCGCCACGGCCGATCGAGGTTCCCAGACCGGGAACGGTGGCGGAGTGTCAAATACGCGCCTGGTTCTCGATCTGGATGGCGCCGAGGGCGGTGAACAACTTCTTGATGAGGTAGTTCTCCTCGTTGTCCAGCGCCGCGCCGCCCAGGCCCGCGAAGCCCAGGGTGCGGCGGAGCGCCCTGCCCTGGTCGTCGGTGTCCTGCCAGCCCCGGCGCCGGGCGTCCAGGACCCGGTCGGCCACCTTGTCCATGGCCGTGTCCAGGTCCATGCGCTGCCACTCGGTGCCGTACGGCGGCCGGTAGAGC
The DNA here is from genome assembly GCF_000373625.1 of Streptomyces sp. LaPpAH-108. Lineage (GTDB taxonomy): Bacteria > Actinomycetota > Actinomycetes > Streptomycetales > Streptomycetaceae > Streptomyces. The sequence goes on along the minus strand of NZ_KB891997.1, from coordinate 43,731 downwards.
ACGTAGTTCTCCCGCTGCGGCCCGGTGACGAGCTGCTTGCTGCACGAGCCCTTGGGGCACAGGCGTCCCCGGTTGACCGGGGAGTTCGGGTTGCCCTCGATCTGGATGACCTTCTCGTCCTTCACGAAGACGTTCTGCGAGCAGCCCACCGCGCAGTAGGGGCAGACCGAGTGCACGACCCGGTCTGCCTCCTCGGTGCGCGGCTTGAGCGTGCGGGACCGCTTCGACTGGACGGCCTTGCCCCGGCCCAGCCAGTCGGCTCCGGTGATCTGCCGGTAGACCGGCCACATGTCCAGCAACCGTTTGATCATCCGCCCGCTCCTTCGCGCAAGGGGCCTAGCCTCTTGTCGACGCTACCGGCTGGGGAGCGGGCCGCAAGTCCGGGAGGACGCGCGGGCCAGGTCAGAGCGCGCCGGAGCGGGCCGGGACGAGTGCGCGGGCGGCCTCGGCCAGGGCGGTGGCCGCCCGGTCGACGTCCTCGGCGCTCGTCCAGCGGCCGAGCGAGAGGCGTACGGCGCCGAGGGCGCGGGTGTCGTCGAAGCCCATGGCGCTCAGCACGGGCGAGGGGGTGTGGGCGCCGCTGTGGCAGGCGGACCCGGTGGAGGCGGCGAGGCCGGGGGCGGCGGCGAGCAGGTCGTGTCCCGTGGTGCCCTCGACGCTGATGTTGAGGGTGCCGGGCAGCCGCCGCGCGCAGCCGTTGAGGCGCACCCGGCCCGGCAGGGCCCGCTCCAGCGCCCGGTGCAAGCGGTCGCGCAGCCCCGTCAGGCGCTGTGCCTCGCCCGCCGCCAGTTCCCGGTCGGCGAGGTCGGCGGCGGTGCCGAGGGCGACGGCGAGGGCGACGTTCTCGGTGCCCGCGCGCAGACCGCGCTCCTGGCCGCCGCCGTACACCACGGGCTCCAGGCGGACCCCGGTGCGTACGCAGAGGGCGGCGACGCCCTTCGGGGCGTACATCTTGTGGCCGACGACGGTGAGCAGGTCGGCGCCGAGCGCCCCGATGCCGAGCGGGACCTTGCCCGCGGCCTGGGCGGCGTCGCAGTGGAAGAGGGCGCCGTGGTCGTGGGCGAGGCGGGCGAGGTCGGCGACGGGCTGGAGGGTGCCGGTCTCGTTGTTGGCGGCCATGACGGAGACGACGGCGGTGCGGTCGTCCAGCGCGGCGGCGAGGTCGGCGGGGTCGACCAGGCCGCGCGCGTCGACCGGCAGATACGTCACCTCGACGCCGTCGAGCCGGTGCAGGGCCTGGCAGGTCTGAAGGACGGAGGGGTGCTCGGTGACCTGGGTGATCACCCTCCGCCGGTTCTCGGGGGCGGCGAGTACGGCGCCGCGCAGGGCGAGGTTGTTGGCCTCGGACCCGGAGCCGGTGAAGACGATCTCCGCCGGGTCGGCGCCGATGAGCGCGGCGACCTGGCGGCGGGCGCGGGCCAGTGCGTGGCGGGGCGCTGCGGCGTAGGCGTGGCCGCTGGAGGGGTTGCCGAAGCCGCTGGCGAGGAGCGGCAGCATCGCGTCGACCACGCGGGGGTCGACGGGGGTGGTGGCGTTGTGGTCGAGGTAGACGACTCGTGCGCCGTCGCGGGTCGGATCGGGCGGGGCGACGTACGGTCCGTTCACGGCGGGGGCCTCACATGAAGTTGCGGGTGTGCAGTGCGGACAGGGCGGCGGCCTCGTCGTCGGGGAAGCCGAGCCGGGCCAGCCGGTGGCGGCGGCCCTCGTCCATGTCCTGCTGGAGTTCCTGGACGGCCTGCCAGCCCCGGGCGATGTCCTCGGGTTCCCAGGAACCGGCGGCGAGCAGCACCAGGGAGTCGAAGACGTCCTGGTTGAGTCCGGCGGTGCCGATCAGCGCGTCGTGCCGTCGCTCCACGGCGGCGCGCAGCCGTCCGTGCAGCAGCGGGTCGACTCCGGCCCGGTGTTCCAGGTGGCCGACCCCGAAGGCGACGTGCCGGGCCTCGTCGGTGCGCACCAGGTGGCTGATGCGGCGGGTGACGGGGTCGGGGGCGTGGCGTTCCAGGAAGGACAGGAGGTTGAGGAAGCTGCCCTCGCCGAGGACGGAGAGCAGGAAGGAGGCGATGGAGAAGTCGGGTTCGGTGAGCAGGGTGGCCAGCGAGGCACGGCCGCCGACGGAGGAGGTGCCCATCTCGCCGCCCTTGAGCAGGGCCCGCCGGGTGAAGACCTCCACGTGCCGGGCCTCGTCGGCGGCCTGCACGGCGAGCAGTTGCAGCACCTCGCGGAAGTGCGGGTGGACCTGGACGAGGAGCCGTCCGGGGATGACCAGGGCGGCCTGCTCGTTCTCCACGAGGTAGGTCATGACCTGGACGACGGCGTCCTCGATCTCGTCGGGCAGGGTGAACTCGGCGTCCCAGTCGACGGCCGCCTCGGGGTTCCACTGGGAGGCGGTGGCCTGGCGGTAGAGCCGGGGGGCCAGCTCGGTCCAGGCCACGTCGCGGTCGGCCACCGCGAAGGGGATCTCGGGGCCGCCCGCCTCCACCAGGGCGCCGCGTGCGGCGAGGCCCCAGTGCAGGGGTGCCCGGTCGGCGATCTCGGTGCTCGCCGGGCCGCCCGCGCGTTCCGCGCCGTGGAGGCGGGCGGTCGCGGCGGGCCCCGGGCGGACCCGCGCGACGAGCGGGGTCTCGCGCGGGTCGGACCGCTCCAGTTCGTGCCCCTCGTGACGGCACCAGGCCGCGAGGTGGAGCGCGAGTGCCGGATCGGTCCCGGTGATCTCGACGGGGGTGCCGGGCGGCACCTGGCGCAGGACGCGGGTCAGCAGCAGCCGCGCGCCCTGCTCGAAGCCGAGGGTGCCGAGGTCGGCCGAGGCGGTGCCGGTGGTCATGGCCGGTAGTCGGCGGCGGTGATCCGGCCGTCCGGGTCGTAGAAACCGGTGGCGTCGACGGCGGCGGTGAGCTGCCCGAACCCGGTGTCCCGTGCGGGCACCCACCGGGTGAGCCCTTCGAGGTCGAGCAGGCGGCGCACCTCGGGGTCGCTGTACGCCATGGAGAGCAGCAACTCCGTGAAGCGGTCGGCGAGTTCGGGGTCGATGGACGGACCTGCGGCCAGGACGCAGTGGTCGTAGGGCGCGGTCTGGCTGAGCACCCGGGTGCCGCCGGGCGGGAGGGTGCCCTCCTGGCCGAACAGCAGATGGTTGGCGTCGATCATGCAGGCGGCGTCCGCCTCCCCGGCCATCAGGGCGCGGGCCGCGTCGCGTTCGCCGCCGATGTGGTCGCCGTGCAGGCCGACCCCGGTGTCGTGGCGGCGCACCTCGAAGTCGGTGCCCGGCTCCAGGCCGAGGTCGGCGAGGTGGTGCAGCGGGATCAGGGTGGACTGCGGTGAGTCGACGGCGCCGACGGCGACGGTCTTGTCCTTGAGGTCGGCGGGCTCGCGGATGGCGCTGTCGGCGCGGACCACGACGACGGAGGTCAGGTCGCGGTCGGTGTCGCGCATGACGAGCGACGTCACGTCCGTGTCCTGCGCGTCGGCCAGGCGGCGGGTGCGCAGCCAGGCCAGCGGGGAGTGCCAGGCGGCGTCGATGCGGCCGTCGACCAGGTCCTGCGCCTGGCGTTCGTAGTGGGCGTAGAGCACGAAGTCGAAGGGGAGGCCCTGGTCGCGCAGCCAGTCGCGGAAGCCGGACCAGATGGTGACGACCTTGGGGTCGTAGGCGACGGCGCCGAGAAGCAGCTCGGTCATCACGCCTCCTCGAAGAGCGGCAGGCCCAGCTCGGCCCGGCCGCAGAAGTCGTGCAGCGCCTCGGTGGTCGGGGCCATCACGCGGGCGGCGAGCGCGTCGCGGAAGCGGCGTTCGACCCCGGTCTCGCGGCGGAAGGCGGCACCGCCGCACAGGCGCATCGTGCCGTCGGCCACCTCGGCGGCGGTCTCGGCGGCGAGGGCCTTGATCTGGAGGACTCGCAGGGTGGCCTCCGGGCGTCCGTTCTCCACGGCGGTCAGTGTCTCCTCCAGCATCGCGCGGAGCGCGTCGGCGCGCAGCCGCAGGGCGGCGTACTGGTTGCGCGCGATCGGCTGTTCGGCCAGCGTCTGGTTCAGGTGGACGAGGCGGGTCTCGCGCAGGTGGGCGGCGGTGAGGTTCAGCAGGGCCTCGGTCACGCCGAGCGAGAAGGCGGCGCTGAGCACCAGGAAGTAGGGCAGCACCACTTCGAGGGCGGTGGCCAGGCCCTCCCCGTCGGTGCCGAGCAGCGCGGTGCGGGGCACGGAGACGGACTTCGCGGAGACGGGGCTGGAGGCGTTGCCGCGCAGCCCGAATCCGTCGTACGGGCCGCGTACGTCGAGTCCGGCGCTGTCGCTGGGGACCAGCCAGAGCGACATCCCGCCCTCGTTCTCCAGCGGCTTGCTGGACCAGACGTAGCTGTCGGCCTCTCCGGCGGAGGTGATCCAGGACTTCTGCGCGTCCAGGAGGACGGTGTCGGCGCCGTCGGGGGTGGCGGTGCCGACGGGGGCCCAGAAGTGGCTGCGGGAGCCGCGCTCGGAGAAGGCGAGGCTGCTGAGGTGGTTGCCGGTGGCGATCTCGCGGCGTACGGCCTCGGGGGCGTACCGGTCGAGGACGGTGACGGCCGCGTAGTGCATGAGCAGCACCATGGCGGTCGAGCCGCAGGCGCCCGCGACCCGTTCGATCACCTGCGCGGCCTCGCGCAGCCCCGCGCCCGCCCCGCCGCTCTCCCGCGAGCTGAGCAGCCCGAGCAGCCCGGCCTCGCCGAGCGCCCGGATGCCCTCGCCCGGGAAGCGCCCCGCGCGGTCCACCTCGTCGGCCAGGGGCGCGACGACATCGCGGATCACGGCCTCGAAGTCCTCGGTTCGGATGTACGGGGATTCCGTCGTCTGCATGATGTCTGCACCTTGGGGTGAGCGTCCGAATACTCCCTGTCACCGGGCAGTCAAGCAGCAGCTCCCGCATCACCGGAAACGCCTTCACCGGCAGGGGTGAAGCGGCGAAACCGGGTTCGATATCACCTGGTCGAGCCCCCTGCCTCAGTCCCGCCGGGCCGTACCCGAGACGGCCGGGCCGATGTCGGCGCGCAGGTGGGACACCGCCAGGGCGACGGCCTCCTCGGCCGTGGCGGCTTCGCCGAGGGCGGCTCTGAGCGGACGCCTCATCACGCGATACGGCTCGCTCTTGACCGGCGGGGCGACGGCGATCTCGTCCCGGAAGGGATATCCGGTGCAGGAGCTGAAGCCGAGCGTCCAGTGGCTGGAGAAGACGTAGAGCTGCCGCAGCCGGGGTTCGGCGTGGGCCGCCTCCACGAGGGCGGCGAAGGCGGTGAAGTCCGGTGCCTTCGCGGCCAGTCGCCGCATCTCCCGCCACTGGTGTGCGACCACGGCGGCGGGCCCGCGCTCATGGGCCTCGGCGAGTCCGTCGTACTCCAGGAAGGGCGCCTCGGCCTTCATCTCGCGCAGGCTCGCGCCCCGGCGCCAGGCGGCACCCGCCCGGACCACGTCCGACAGGTCGGTGGCCCAGCCGCTGACCATCCCGATGCCCTGGCTTCCTCCGCCGACCCGGAACTGACGGCTCCCGGACACGATGTGCACGCCGAGCGGATCGCGCTCGGGGACGACGGAGGGTATGCGCGCCGAGGTGCGCGGCTCGTGGCTGTGGGGCAGCACCGTGAGGTCGAGTCCGAGCCGGGCCGCCTCCTGCTCCAGCGCTGCCACGAGGCCGCCCGGGGCGGCCAGTTCGGGATTCGGGTCGGGATTCATCCCCGCAGTATGACGAGAGCCGTATGACCAGAGTCGTATGACCAGGGCCGTACGACCGGGGTCAGCCCGGCAGCAGGGCGTCCATGTAGCTGTTGGTCGGGCGCGGGACCTTCTTCAAGGTGCGGACGTCCAGGGCGGGTTCGGCGGAGGCGGTGCCGAGGTGGCCGTGGGGGTGCCAGGTGCCGGTGATCGTGACCCAGGTGTTGGGCTTCGGTGAAGGGTGGCCGTACATGCGGACCTTGACCGACTGGGCGTCCGCCGCGCAGCAGTTGATGATGAGGCGGGTCAGGTCCCAGCCCTCACCCTTGGCGGCGGGGGTGGCGAAGCCGGTCATCAGGACGGTGCGCTTCCCGATCGCCTTGGTGTGGTCCTGCCGCACCCGGTGGGTGAAGTCGCCGAGGGTGATCGGCAGCGGGGAGGTCGCGGGGAGCGGGTCGAAGGCCGCGTCGGAGACGTCGGCGGCGCTCGCGCGCGGGGTCTCCCGGGCGGCCGTGTAGGCGCCGAGGGAGGGTGGGGCGTAGCAGAGGAGGCTCAGGGCGGGCAGGAAGAGGAGCCAGGCGACGCGCGGCGGCGGGTGTTCGCCCGCGTGCGGGGCGCTGCGGAACGCCGTCCACGCCTGCGCGACGCCGAGGCCCAGCAGGATGACGCCGGAGGCGATCAGCAGGGGCTTCATCCCCGCCTTGACGTAGCGCAGATACAGGTCGGAGAAGAGCGCGGTCTGGAGCAGGCCGAGGCCGCTGAGCAGGAGCAGGGCCGCCTGGACGGGGCGTTTCACAGCAGGACTCCTCCGATCAGGGCGCTGCACAGGACGGCCACGATCACCGTGGCGGTGGAGAAGCGGAGCGCGAACGCCCGCCCGAAGGTGCCCGCCTGGAGGGCGATCAGCTTCAGGTCGACCATGGGCCCGACCACCATGAAGGTCAGCCGGGCGACCGGGGAGAAGCCGGTCAGCGAGGCCGCCACGAAGGCGTCGGCCTCGGAGCAGACCGCGAGCAGGACGGCCAGCCCGGCGAGGAACGGCACCGCCAGCCACGCGGAGCCGGTGAACGCGTCGAGCAGGGAGGGCGGTACGGCGACGTTGAAGGTGGCCGCCGCGAGCGCGCCGACGACCAGGAAGCCGCCCGCGTGCAGGAAGTCGTGCTGGACGCCCGCGCGGAACTCCGCCCAGCGGCTGTGCCCGTGGTGGTGTCCGGTGTGCCGGGAGGCCGGCCGCAGCCACTCCGACTTGCCGCGCCACAGCCACAGCCACCCCATCAGGGCGGAGACGAGCAGCGAGGTCACCAGGCGGGCCACCACCATCACGGGCTGCCCGGGGAAGGCCACGGCGGTGGCGGTCAGCACGACCGGGTTGACGGCGGGCGCGGAGAGCAGGAAAGCGAACGCGGCGGCGGGCTCGACCCCGCGCCCGATCAGGCTGTTGGCGACCGGCACCGACGCGCACTCGCAGCCGGGCAGCGCCACCCCCGCGACCCCGGCGACCGGCACCGCGAGGGCGGCCCGTTTCGGCAGCAGCCGGGTGAAGACGGAGGCCGGGACGAACGCGTTGATGGCCCCGGACAGCGCGGTGCCGAGGAGCATGAACGGGGTCGCCTGGAGCACCACGGCGAGCGCGACGGTCCGCCATGCCTGTACGGCCGGTGCGTCGCCCCACCGCCCGACGAGGAAGACCAGCGTGCCGGGTAGCACGGCCGCGCCCAGGAAGAGGAGGGGTTTACTGCGCAGCAGGCCCGGTGCGGCGGGGCCCGGCGGTGCGACTGTCTCCTGGACCCGTTCCTGCGTCTGCTGCATCCCGCCCCGACCCGTCAGCCGTTCCTCATACGATCGGCTCAACATAGCGGCCCAAGGTAAGACGCCTCATGCGCGGGTTTCCCCGGCCCGCGTCCGGGACTCGCCGGGCATGGTGGCCCGCGAGGCGGAGGAACGGGTGCGGGTGCCCGTCGTTGATCGGTGCACCGCCCCCGCATAGGCTGTCATGCGCACCACACGCGCACCGCACCCCCCGACGCCGTCGCGAGGCGGCACGCCCCCGCCGGCACCTGTGGTCCGGATGTCGGGTCCGACGAGGGAGACAGCCGACGATGACCAGGGCGATGAAGTCACTGCTGGCCGGGCTGGTGGCCGAGGCGTCCAGGACGCTCACCCCGCCCGCCGAGCCACGCGTGGTCATGAGCGCCTTCTGCGAGGCGATGAGCAGGCGTCGCGGCCGTCCGATCGACCTGGTCTTCCGGGCCTTCCCCGAGGACGTCCCGGCGTCAGGACTGCGACTGGACTGCGGCGACCGCTCCATCGTCGTGGTGGAGGAACGCACCCCGCCGGAGTCCCAACTGGTCATCCTCGGCCATGAGTTGTGGCACGAGGAACAGGGCGAGCACGGACACCGCGCGGCCGGTGCCCTCGATCCGTCCCGCACCACCGAAGCCGTACGGCGGACGGCCGCGCGGATCCTCGCCGCGCGCGAGGTGCCCCGCGAGACCCTGCCCGCCGTCGCCGCCCGCGCCGGATCGGCCGACCGCCACGAACGGGACGCGGAGACGTTCGGGCTGCTCTTCGGGCGGGAGTTACGGACCTGGATACCCGGCCGCTACGCCCGGGGCCCGGTCAACTCCGCGACGCTGGAAGGCCGTATCCGGCTCTCCCTCCTCAACCGGGGCGGGCAGCTGCCGCGATGAGGTCGACCGTCCCCGCACTCCCCTACGCCCTGCCCGCCGTCCTCCTGGCGCTGGCGCTCGCGCTGAAGACCCCGACGTTCGTCCGCGCCTGGAAGGACCCGGACGTCCGCGCGACGACGCTGCTCCTGCTGCTGGCCGCCGCCGTGTTCGTCTCGGTCTCCCCGGCCGGCATCCACGGGATCAACGCGGCGACCGGGGTGCCCAACATCGCGGCGCCGTGGGTGTATTCACTGCTGACCGCGTTCTGCGGCTCGTGTCTGGCGATGGTCGTCACCTGGCGGGACGAGCCGTCCGCGCGCCGCGGCCGTACGATCCGGCGCATCTGGCTGATCTACACCGGGATCGTCGTCGCGCTGTGGATCACCTTCCTGCTCGCGGACGTGCCGTCCGAACGCGTCCACGACCTGGACACCTACTACGCCTGCGAGCCCTGGATGCGCTGGCACATCCTGCTCTATCTCGTCGCGCACATGGTGTCCGCGCTGGTCGCCGCGTACCTCATCTGGACGTGGACCTCCCGGGTGCGCGACGCGTGGCTCAAGGCCGGGCTGGTGTTCCTCCAGGCGGGCTACGCCTTCGGGCTGGTCTTCGACATCGCCAAGTTCGCTGCGGTGGGCGCGCGGTGGAGCGGCACCGACTGGGACTGGCTGTCGACCCGGTTCGCACCGCCCTTCGCGATCCTGGACGCCACGCTGGTCGGGATCGGGTTCATCGTCCCGCAGGCCGGGCCCTTCCTGGAGAAGTGGACCCGCGACCGGGTGAGCTTCCACCGGCTGCGCCCGCTGGAGTCGGCCCTGCGCGCGGTCGGGCCGTCCGCCGCCCCGGCCCGCGTCGGCCGCTTCGCTCCCCTCGATCTCAGGCTGCTCCAGCGCCGCCAGCGCATCCACGACGGCCTGCTGCGCCTCGCGCCCTTCCTCGACGAGGACGTGTGGCAGCGGTCGTACGACACCTCGCGCGCCGCCGGGCACGACGAGCGGACGGCGCTGGGCGTGGCCGGGGCCGTCACGGTGCGGGCCGCGCTGACGGCGGCGCGCGCACCGGGCGACCGGACGCCGGGCGAGCGCGCACCGGGCGGCCACCCGTCGACCGGCGACAGCATCGGCACCGGCACCGCCCGCTCCGCGGACCCCGTGCGGATCGGCGGCGCCGAGGACGAGATCGAGGCCATCTCCCGTGTGTTCCACCGCGCACGGATCATCGACCCCGTCCGCCGACGGGTGATTCCCGAAGAAAGCATGAGCACCCATGTCTGACGTTCCCCGGCCCACCGCTGTCGTCATCGGCGCGAGCATCAGCGGCCTTCTCACGGCGGCGGCACTCGTCGAGCACGCCGATGTGACCGTCGTCGAGCGGGACACGCTGCCCGCAGGTCCCGCGCCGCGCCGGGGCGTTCCCCAGGCCCGGCACGCGCATCTGGTCTGGTCGGGCGGGGTGCTCGCGTTGCGGGAACTGCTGCCGGGGTTCGTGGAGGAGCTGGTCGAGCGGGGGGCGCGACTGGTGCCCATCATGGGCGAGATGGTCTCCCGCGCCCCCAACGAGGTCTGGTTCCGCCGCTTCACCGCCACCCATCACCGCAACCTGGTGTGCTCGCGCGACCTGCTGGACGCCGCGCTGCGTGACCGTGTCCTCGCCGACCCGCGCCTGACACTGCGTCAAGGCACCACGGCCCTCGGTCTCGTGGGAGAGGCGGCACGTGTCAACGGCGTCCGCGTGCGCACGGAGGGGCGCGACGGCGAGGAGACGCTGGCCGCGGATCTGGTGGTCGACGCCTCGGGCCGGGGTTCCCGGGCGCCGTACTGGCTCGGGGAGTTGGGCCTGCCGCAGGTCGCGGAGCGCGAGGTGAACGCCGGGGTCGCCTACGCCACCCGGCTGTACCGCGCCCCCGCCGCGACCCTGGAACTCCCCTTCCCGCTCGTCAACGTGCAGGCGAACCCGGCCAAGTCCCCCGGGCGCGGCGGCATCATCCTGCCGGTCGAGGACGGCCGCTGGATCGTCACGCTCTCGGGCACCCGAGGGGGCGAACCCACCGACGACCCGGCCGAGTTCACGGACTTCGCGCTGCGGCTCGGCGACCCGGTCATCGGGGAGCTGATCCGCGACGCCGAACCGCTCGGGGAGATCGTCACCACCCGCAGCACCGCCAACCGGCGCCGCTACTTCGAGAAGCTGCGCGACTGGCCCGACGGTTTCGCGGTGACCGGGGACGCGGTCGCGGGCTACAACCCCGTCTACGGGCACGGCATCACGGTCGCCGCCCAGAGCGCCCTCGCACTGGGCGCGCTGATCGGCGCCACCGGTCTCGACCGTCCGGGCACCGGACGGCGGCTCCAGCGCGCGGTGACCCGGCCGGTCGCCGCCGCGTGGGACCTGGCCATCGGGCAGGACGTGTTCTACCCGGGCGCGAGCGAGCGCCCGCCGAACCGTGCCGAGCGCGCCCTCGCGGCCTTCGTGGACCGCGCCGTCGCCACCGGTGCCCGCAATCCGCGTGCCCTCGGGGCGCTGCTCGACGTGATGAGCCTGGAGAAGCCCGCGACCCGGCTCTTCTCCCCCGACATGCTCGTCCCGATGCTCTTCGGGCCCCGGCGGCCGTTCCTGACGGAGGCTCCGCTGACCGAGGAGGAGCGCAAGTCCGTCACCGGCTGACGCCCGGTGTGACGATCGTCACGTAGCCGTTTTCGGGCTCCGGAGGTAGCGCGCGGGCGCCCGCACACGGGCGCCGCCCCGCCGGAGCGCGTTTCCCCGGCCTGACCGGATCCGGCGCCGACGGCCGGAACACGCGCCTGACGGGACTCCCGGACGGGGCGGATCGCTACGGTCCGCATAGCGCGGCGCACCACTGCGTCATGGTTGTACGGAATCCGGAAAATGTTTTGTGCGCCCTACGACGGTTGCATTTATTCAATAACGCTTGGATAACGGCGGCGTCGTAGAAGAAATCCACAGACAAGCGCGATGAGTACGACTCTTACCGGCCTCACAAGGTTGCACGCACCGGAACTTGTCCCTTGGGTGAACGGACTCTTAGCTTGAGGTGATCTTCATACGAACTTAAGGAAGCTTCACCATGCGATCCCCGCACCGTGACATTCCGCCCCTCGACGAGGTGCGACGCATCACCCAGAAGAAGCGCGACGCCTGGTGGACGGTGCTGCTCGTCGACCCGGTCGCGACGCCTCTGGTGCGGTTCACCGCGATGCGGACCAGGATCACGCCGAACCAGATCACCTGGGGCGCGCTGCTGCTCGGCCTGGTGTCGGCGGCCTGTTTCGCCCAGGGCTCCTGGCACTGGCTGATCGCGGGCGCGCTCGTCTATCACCTGAGTTTCATCCTCGACTGCATGGACGGAAAGGTCGCCCGCCTCACCGGTCAGGGTTCCGTCTTCGGCGCGTGGCTGGACTACATATTCGACCGCGTCCGCGTAATGGCCTGCGCGGTCGCGCTGATGGCCGGACAGTACGAGCGCACCGGCGAGATCCTTTACATCTGGCTCGCCGTCGTCGTGGTCTTTCTCGACGGCCTCCGGTACATCAACTCGCTGGAGATCTTCAAGACCCGCTACACCATGCGCAAGCAGATCAAGACGCGGCTGCGGGCGGCCCGCCGCGCGGAGAACGCCACACGCGTGGCGTTCATGGAGGACCTGCTGCGCGAGAACCCCGAGGCGGACATCGAGCAGGACCTCGGCAAGGCCGCTGCCGCCGGTGAGGTCGCCGGTGCCGACGAGGCCCTGACGGACACCGAGGGCGAGCCGGTCACCCCGAAGGCGCCCCGGCCGGTCATCGACCTGCACCAGGAGTTCCGCCACCGCTTCCCCGCGTACCTGCGGCTGCGCTCCTTCCTGCTGCGCCACCGCATCCGCACCCACGTGATCAGCGGCATCGAGTTCCAGATGGGCGTGTTCATCATCGGCCCGCTCTTCGACGCGACGGCCGAGGTGACCATCGCCGCGGGCGCGCTGCTGATGCTCTTCGAGCTGGCGATCGTCTACAAGCTGCTGCTGTCGACGCGGGACTTCACCCGCACCATCGACTCCTTCCAGCGCGAGGAACTGACCACGGCCTCCTGAGCACGACCCCCTGACCACGGCTCCCGAGCAGGCCCCGGCGCCCCACTCGCAACGTAGTGGAATATTCAACAACCCCGGCGGGTTGAACCCGGCGAAGGAGGTCATCAGTGGACACCACGTACTACGACCACGGCACCCTCGCCGAGCGCTGGGAGCGGGCGGGCATGTTCTTCGACGCCAAGGACTACGCGCGCGCCGCACAGGTCCTCACCGGCCTGGTCGAGGAGGTGCCGGAGCAGACCGCACCCCGGCTGCTGCTGGCCCGCGCCTACTACCACTCCGCGCAGCTGGGCCGCGCGGAGGCCGAGCTGCGGACCATCGTGGAGCGCGACCCGGTGGAGCACTACGCCCGTCTGATGCTGGGCCGCACGCTGGAGCGCCAGTCCCGGAACGCGGAGGCGGAGCCGCATCTGCGGATCGCGTCCGCACTGGCGGGCGACTTCCCGCAGCAGTAGCCGACCGGCGAGGTCCCGCGCGAACAGCGGAACAGGACGAATTCCCAGGCCCGGCGGGGGCGTTGTCGCCCACGCCGGGCCGGCGTATACGCCGCCGTGGCATCCTGACCCGATGTCACTCCCCAGCGATCACACGCCGTTGACCGAGCGGATCGAGGAACTTCTCGCCGCCGACGGCCCGTTGCCCATCGTCGCGGCCGGTCATCCGGTCCTGCGCCGCCCCTCCGCGCCGTACGACGGCCAGCTCGGCCCCGCCCTCCTGGAGCGCTTCATCGCGGCGCTGCGCACCACCATGCACGCCGCTCCCGGTGTCGGCCTCGCCGCGCCGCAGGTGGGCGTCCCCCTGCGGATCGCGGTCGTGGAGGACCCGGCGACCGTGCCCGAGGAGGTCGCGGCGGCCCGGGACCGGGCTCCGCTGCCCTTCCGGGTGCTGGTCAATCCGTCGTACGAGGCCGCGGGGCCCGGCCTCGCCCCGTTCTACGAGGGCTGCCTGAGCGTCCCCGGCTACCAGGCGGTCGTGGCCCGGCACGCGCGGGTGCGGCTGCGCGGACAGGACGAGCGGGGCCGCGCGCTGGACGAGGAGGTGTCGGGGTGGCCCGCCCGGATCGTGCAGCACGAGACGGACCACCTGGACGGCACCCTCTACCTGGACCGCGCGGAGCCGCGCTCGCTGGCCGTCAACGAGGCGGTGGCGACCCTGTGGGCCCAGCCGACGCCCGAGACGGCCGCGAAGGCGCTCGGCTTCGAACTACCCTGACCGGACAGGTCAGTTGTCGCGGTACGCCTCAAGGAGCCGCAGCCACACCTCGCCGAGCGTCGGGAACGGCGGGACCACGTGCCAGAGCCGGTCGAGCGGGATGCGGCCGGCGACGGCCATCGTCCCGGAGTGCACGAGTTCGCCCGCGCCGGGTCCGACGAAGGTGACGCCCCGCAGGATGTCCTCCTCCAGGTCGACCACCATGCGGGCGCGGCCGGTGTAGTCGTCGCCGTAGAGCGAGGCGCCCGCGACGGAGCCGAAGTCGACGTCGACCGCGCGGACCCGGTGGCCCGCGTCCTCCGCCTCGGCCAGCGAGAGGCCGACGGCGGCGACCTCGGGGTCGGTGAAGACGACCTGGGGCACGGCGTAGTGGTCGGCGGTGGCCGCGTGGGCACCCCAGGGCTCGTCCTGGAGCGGGACGCCCGCCGCGCGGGCCGCGACGGCGGCGCCCGCGATCCGGGCCTGGTACTTCCCTTGGTGGGTGAGCAGAGCCCGCCCGTTGACGTCCCCGACCGCGTACAGCCACGCGGAGTCCGGCAGACGCAGGGTGTCGTCCACCTCCAGCCAGGTGCCGGGCTCCAGGTCCACGGTGTCGAGCCCGATGTCGTCCGTCTGCGGGGCACGCCCGGTGGCGAAAAGGATCTCGTCGGCCTCGATGCGCTCGCCGTCGTCCGTGACGGCCACGACCGTGCCGTTCTCGCGCGCGACCGACGCGACGGACGTGTTCGTGCGGATGTCGACGCCCGCCTCGGTGAGGGACTTGGCGACCAGCTCACCCACGAAGGGCTCCATCCGCCCGAGCAGCCGCTCGCCCCGGACGAGCAGGGTGACCCGGGAGCCGAGCCCCTGCCAGGCGGTGGCCATCTCGGCGCCGACGACTCCGCCGCCGACGACGATCAGACTGCCGGGCGCCTGCCGGGCGCTGGTGGCCTCGCGGCTGGTCCAGGGCTCGACCTCGTCGAGTCCGGGCAGCTCCGGGAGCTTGGCGCGGGTGCCGGTGGCGACCACGACCGCGTGCCGGGCGGTGAGGGTGGTGACCGTGCCGTCCGAGGCGGTCACGGTGACCGTGCGCGGCCCGGCGAGGCGGCCCTGGCCCCGGTAGAGGTCGACCCCTGCCCCCTCCAGCCAGCTCACCTGGCCGTCGTCCTTCCAGTGCGAGGCGAATCCGTCCCGGCGGGCGAGCACGGCGGGCGTGTCCAGCGGGCCGCGCACCGCCTCGGCCAGGCCGGGCAGGCGGCGCGCGTCGGCCTGGGCGATGACCGGCCTGAGCAGCGCCTTGCTCGGCATGCAGGCCCAGTACGAGCACTCGCCGCCGACGAGTTCGCTCTCCACCACGGCGGTGGACAGACCGGCCGCGCGGGTGCGGTCGGCCACGTTCTCCCCCACGGGACCGGCCCCGAGCACCACGACGTCGTACGCGATGGCTTCCGTTTCCGTCATGGGCCCCAGTGTGGTGGCCGACGGACGCGGGGGCCACACGGTACGCGCGCGGGTCCGGTGCGTACCCGGTGCGGATCGGGCGGGTACGGGTGAGGTTTCTGGGGGTACGGGTGAGATGTGCGCCGGAATAGCCGGACCGAAGGGCGTGTTTGTGCCGAGGGCAGCACCCCCACACCAGGAAGAGGGAGATGCCATGAGCGGCAAGACCGTGGAGCTAACCAAGGAGAACTTCGACCAGACGGTGCAGGACAACGAATTCGTCCTCATCGACTTCTGGGCGGACTGGTGCGGACCGTGCAAGCAGTTCGCGCCGGTCTACGACAAGGCCGCGCAGGAGAACCCCGACCTGGTGTTCGCCAAGGTGGACACCGAGGCCCAGCCGGAGCTGGCCCAGGCGTTCGGCATCCAGTCGATCCCGACGCTGATGATCGTCCGGGACCAGGTGGCGGTCTACGCCCAGCCGGGCGCGCTGCCCGAGCCGGCCCTCACCGACATCATCGACCAGGCCCGCAAGCTGGACATGAACGAGGTGCGCAAGAACATCGCGGAGCAGGAGGGGCAGGGGCAGCAGTAGGCCCCGGCAACTCCGGCCGCCGCGAAGGGAGTCGGCCCGCCTGGTGCGGGTCAGCTGGAGTCGCGGTGGATCAGTGCGGCGTCCAGGACCGCGCGGACCCCGGGTTCCCGCCCGGGGTCGCGTACGGCGCCGTCCACGAACGCGGCCAGCTCCCGCCCCGAGGGCACGTCCAGGCGGACGGTGCTGAGCCGGGGGCGCAGTAAGCGGCCGAGCATGAGGTCTCCGGCGCCGACGACGGCCACCTCGCCGGGGACGCTCAGTCCTGCGTCCTCCAGCGCGCGCATGAGGAGCATCGCGTACTCGTCGTCGTAGGCGAACACCGCGTCCAGGGCGGGCCACCCGGCCGCGAGCCGGGCGGCGGCCGTCTCGTCGTAGGCGAGCGGGAGTTCGGTGACGGTGGCGTCCGTGCCGCGCAGCGCCTCGCGCACCCCGCTCAGGCGCGGGCGGGAGAACACGTCCAGCGCCCGGTCCTCCGGGACGACCACCCCGATACGGCGCCGTCCGCGCGCATACAGATGCGCGCCCGCGCGGCGGCCGACCACCGCGTGGTCCATGAGCAGGGCGTGCGCCCCCTGGACGCGGCCGGGGCCGAGGGTCACCACGGCGCGGGCACCGGCGCGCTTGAGGACTTCGACGCCCTCCGGGCCGGGTCCGGTGCCGGGGATCAGGACGGCGACGGGACGTAACTCGGCCCAGGCGCGGGCGGATTCGTCGCCCTGGAGGCCGAGGGAGCCGTACTGGACGACGGTGTAGTCGAGGCGGCCGAGGGCGGACTGGAGTTCGCCGAGGAGGCGGCTGTACAGCGGGCCCGCCGGGGCGGCGGGGGCGGGCATCACGACCATGCGGCTGTGCCCGGCGCGCAGGGTGCGTGCCGCCGCGTGCGGGACGTAGCCGAGTTCGCGGGCGGCCTCGTGCACGCGGCGGCGCGTCGGCTCGCTGATCCGGACGGCGCCGGTGTCGTTCAGGACGTAGGACACGGTCGCGCGGGAGACCCCGGCCAGGCGGGCGACGTCGGCGCTCGTGGGCGTGTTCGGTATCTGCACCATGACGGAACGCATCCTGGCAGAGACGCCGGGGGCCGCTCCGGGCGGGGCGAGGTCGTACAGAACCGGACGAGAAGCGAGGCGAAAGCCGGGATGCGCACCGGGTCCTCCGAGCCGCTTTACGAACACGTTCGCTACGAACTTGTTCGTGACGAACATGTTCGTTACGCTGCGGTCCATGCCCGCTTCTCCCCAGGACTCCCCCCGTTCCCGCCGTGAGCGCCCCGCGAAGCCCGCGCTCAGCCGCGAGGTCATCGTCACGACCGCCGTGGCCGTGATGCGCGCCGAAGGGCTGCGCAAGGTGACCATGCGGCGGCTGGCCCAGGAGCTGGACACGGGCCCCGCCTCGCTGTACGTCTACGTGCGCAACACGGACGAGCTGCACGCCGCCGTCCTGGACGAACTGCTCGGCACCGTTCCCCCGGCCCCGGCCGAGGGCACCTGGCGCGAGCGTCTTGAGCATGTGCTCGTCGCCTGCACCGGGATGCTGCTCGCGCACCCGGAGCTGGCCCGGGCGGCGATCACCGCCCGGCCGCGCGGCCCGCACTACCTGAATCTGATCGAGACCCTGCTCGCCCTGCTCGACGAGGGCGGGGTGCCGCGCGCCCAGGCCGCCTGGGGTGTCGATCTGCTGCTCCAGCACGCCACCGCGACCGCCGCCGAGCACGCCGGGGGCGACGACCCCGGGGAGTGGGAGGAGCTGATCGGCGTGCTGCGCCGGGCGGCCACCGATCCCACCCGGCCGCACATCGCGGCAGCCGCCCACGCCCTGCTCTCGGGCACCCCCGAGCACCGCCTGTCGTGGGCCTTCCAGACCCTGATCAACGGCATCGAGCGCACCGCCGTACCCGAGTGAGCCCCCAGGAGGCCGCCATGACCGCATCCGCTCCCGTACCCCACCACCCGATCGCCGTCGTCGGCGCCGGGCTCGGCGGGCTCACGCTCGCGCGGGTACTGCACACCCGGGGCATCGAGGCCGCCCTGTTCGACCTCGACGCCTCGCCCGAGGCGCGCACCCAGGGCGGGATGCTCGACATCCACGAGGACTCCGGCCAGCGGGCGCTGCGCGCGGCCGGTCTGTACGAGGCGTTCCGCGCCCGCGTCCACCGGGGCGGCGAGGCGACCCGCGTCCTGGACCGGCACGCCGTCGTGCACCACGACGCGCCGGACGACGGCGCGGGCGGCCGTCCCGAGATCGACCGGGGCGACCTGCGCGAGCTGCTGCTCGGCTCGCTGCCGCAGGGCACGATCCGCTGGGGCGCGAAGGTGACCGGGGCCCGGCCGCTCGGCGACGGACGGCACGAGGTCACGCTCGCGGACGGCGGTGTCTTCACCACCGATCTGCTGGTCGGCGCGGACGGCGCCTGGTCCCGGATACGCCCGCTGGTCACGGACGCGGTGCCCGCGTACACCGGCATCTCGTTCGTCGAGACCGATCTGCCCGAGGCGGACGAGCGGCATCCGGTGAGCGCCGGGGTGATCGGCGCCGGGATGCTGTTCGCGCTGGGCGCCGGGCGGGGCTTCCTCGCGCACCGCGAGACGGACGGCGGGCTGCATGTCTACACCGCCGTCGAAGCCCCGGAGGACTGGCTCGACGGCATCGACTTCACGGACCCCGAGGCGGCCAAGATCGCGGTGCTCAAGGAGTTCGACGGCTGGGACGACACCCTGAAGGCGCTGGTCCGGGACGCGGAGGGCGCGCTGGTGCCACGCCGGATACACGCCCTGCCCGTCGGCCTGCGCTGGGACCGCGTCCCCGGGGTCACCCTGCTCGGCGACGCCGCCCATCTGATGTCCCCGTTCGCGGGCGAGGGCGCCAACCTCGCTCTCCTGGACGGCGCCGAACTGGGCCTCGCTCTGGCCGCCCACCCCGGCGCCCCGGAGACCGCCCTCGCGACCTACGAGACGGAGATGTTCCGGCGCGCGGAAGCCTCCGCGACCGACTCCGCGCAGCAGGGACGGCTCCTGTTCCGTGAGGACTCCGCGCAGTTGCTGACGGCGATGTTCACGGGGGCGGAGGGGTGAGGAGTCCCTGGGCACACGGGAGTGCGGGGCTGGAACTCGTGTTCAGCCGCGCTGCCCCGTCACCCTGTCCACCAGGTCCAGCCAGCCCGCCTCCAGCCGTTCCATCGGCATCCCGCACTGGCGGGTCAGATGGTGGATCAGGGCGGGGTCGAGATAAGCGAGCAGCGGCTGGGCGAGCAGTTCGCAGTCGGCGTCGGGGGCGAGCCTGCGCAGCAGCATCGTGACGTGGGTGCGCAGCGCCTGCGCGGAGGGGTGCTGGTAGCGGCGGCCCGGGTCCGGCTGGGCCGCCAGTTGCAGGTCCAGCTGTTCGGCCGCGCGGTAGAGGACGGCCACGCCGAAGGCGCGCAGCCGCTCCCGGGGCGGTGCGCCGGGGCCGAGCGGGGGCGGCCCGGCGAGGAAGTCCTCCTGGAGGGTGCGCGCGGAGTGGTCGAGCAGCGCGGTCAGCAGTCCGGTGCGGTCGCCGAAGCGGCGGAACACGGTGCCCTTGCCGACCTTGGCCGCCGCCGCCACCGCCTCCATGGTCACCCCGGCCGCTCCGTGCTCCGCGATCAGGCGGGAGGCGGCTTCCAGCAGCCGCGCCCGGTTGCGGGCCGCGTCGGCGCGCAGGCACGGCTCGTCGGCGGCCGGGGCGGGGCCCACCGTCAGCAACTGGGGCTCGTCGACGGGCTCCTCGGGCTGCGGACAGGGCGGCAGAGCGCTGGACATGAAGACAGCGTAAAGCATGGGGAACAAAACTGGACCCTGGTCCGGTTAGGGTGGTAGAAACTTAAACGGACCTCGGTCCGGATCGTTTCAAGCGTGTTTCAGCCACCCCCTTGGAGTACTTCCATGTCCGTACGCATCCTCGCGCTCGTCGGCAGCCTCCGCGCCGGTTCGCACAACCGCCAGCTCGCCGAGGCCGCCGCCAAGCTCGCCCCCGAGGGCGCCGAGGTCGACATCTTCGAGGGCCTCGCCGACGTCCCGTTCTACAACGAGGACCTGGACGTCGAGGGCCAGGTCCCGGCCGCCGCCGCCAAGCTGCGCGAGGCCGCCCAGGCCGCCGACGCGTTCCTGCTCTTCGCCCCCGAGTACAACGGCACCATCCCGGCCGTCCTGAAGAACGCCATCGACTGGCTGTCCCGCCCGTACGGCGCCGGCGCCTTCACCGGCAAGCCCGTCGCCGTCATCGGCACCGCCTTCGGCCAGTACGGCGGCGTGTGGGCCCAGGACGATGCCCGCAAGGCCGTGGGCATCGCCGGTGGCAAGGTCATCGAGGACATCAAGCTCTCGATCCCCGGCTCCGTGACCCGCTTCGCCGAGACCCACCCGGTCGACGACGCCGAGGTCGCCGCCCAGCTGACCGAGGTCGTCACGCGTCTGCACGGCAGCGCGGGCGAGATCCTGGCCGCCTGAGCCACAGCGGTCCCGTAGGGGGCCGGAGCCGCGAAGGCTCTGGCCCCTTTCGCGCTGTCCGGAGCCGTACCCGAGCCGCCCCCGGGACCGCCCCCGAGGTCCGCATCGCCCCCGACTCGTCCGGCAGGCGCGAAACGGCGGACCATGGGCAGACGGAGCCCCATCCCGTCGCGCGAGCCTGAGGAGACCCCATGCGTCCGGAGCCGCCCCCGTTCGACCCGGAACTCGCCCCCGCGCTCGAACCGTTCAAGGACGCCCCGCCCCTCACCCCGGACGGGATCGCCGCCGCGCGGGAGACCGTCGAGGCGCTGCCCCCTGAGCTGATGGACGTCACACTCGGCGGCGCCTTCACGGCGGAAGACCGCACGGTGCCCGGGCCCGCGGGGGCGCCGGAGATCTCCCTGCTGATCTGCCGCCCCGCCGACGCGGGGCCCGGCGCCCGGCTGCCGGTGATCTACCACGTGCACGGCGGCGGCATGGTCCTCGGCACCAACCGGGCCGGGGTGGACGCCCCGCTGCACTGGGCCCGCGACCTCGGCGGCGCGGTGGTGGTCTCCGTGGAGTACCGGCTCGCGCCCGAACACCCCTACCCCGCGCCGGTGGAGGACGTGTACGCCGGGTTCCTGTGGACCGCGCGGCACGCCGAGGACCTGGGCGGCGACCCGGACCGGATCGTCCTCGCGGGCGCCAGCGCGGGCGGCGGTCTCACCGCCGCGCTCGCGCTGCTGCTCCGCGACCGCCAAGGCCCGTCCGTGCTCGGCCAGTTGCTGATGTACCCGATGCTGGACGACCGCAACGACACCGGCTCGAGCCATCAGATGGCGGGCGTCGACGTCTGGGACCGCTCCGCCAACGAGACCGGCTGGTCGGCGCTGCTCGGCGAGCGCCGGGGCGGCCCGGACGTCCCGCCGTACGCCGCCCCCGCCCGCGCGAGCGACCTCGCCGGACTGCCCCCGGCGTTCCTCGACGTGGGCTCCGCGGAGACCTTCCGGGACGAGGTGGTGGCCTACGCCTCCCGTATCTGGGGCTGCGGCGGAGTGGCCGAACTCCACGTCTGGCCGGGCGGTTTCCACGGCTTCGACGGCCTCGCGCCGCAGACCGCGCTGTCGTGCGCGGCCCGCGCGGCCCGGTTCGACTGGCTGCGGCGCCTGTTGGACCGGTAGGCGACCCGACGGCCCGGGCCGGAGCGCGGCTCTCCGCGCTTACCCTGTGCGCATGGGCGATGCGTCGATGGTCGGGCTGATGGGGCGGGTCACGGGGACGGTCGGCCCGGGGCTGGTCGGCGAGGTGATCGTCCGGGTGCGCGGCGGCGCCGAGCACTTCCTCGCGTACGCGGCAGACAACGGCGTCCGCATCGAGCCCGGCACGGTCGTCATGGTGGTCGAACACCTGCCGCCGCGCACGGTCTACGTCACGCCCGCGTACGACGGTTGAGCGCGCCCCGCCGCAGGTGAGAGCCCTGTTCGTCAAGATTGCGGCAAGGCTCGGCCGGGGTCTTCTCCCGGCCCCCGCGCAGGTGCACACTCCCTTCGTCCGGTGCCGTCAAGGGCACCATGTCAAGGGGGCGTTTGCCGATGATCGTCGGCGTCGTTGCGGGGGCGGCGGTTGCCGCCGTCCTCGTACTGATCGGTGTGTTCAAGATGATGTGGCGGGTGGCGGAACCCAACGAAGCCCTCATCATCTCCGGGTCCAGGCACCGCACCGAGGGTGTCGAGGAGGGGATGGGCTTCCGCATCGTCACGGGGCGCGGCACGCTCGTGCTGCCCGGGGTGCAGGCGGTGCGCAAGCTCTCGCTGGACCTGAACGAGACCGAGTTGCACGTGGACTGCGTGACCCAGCAGGGCATTCCGCTCAAGGTGCGGGGCGTGGTCATCTTCAAGGTGGGCGACGACTATGTGTCGGTCGCCAACGCGGCCCGGCGTTTCCTGGACCAGCAGAAGCTGATGTCGGAGCGGGTGCACAACGTCTTCGCCGGTCATCTCCGGTCCATCGTGGGCGGGTTGACGGTGGAGGAGATGATCCGCGACCGGGAGAAGCTGACCGGCCAGACGCGGGCCGCCTGCGGGACGGAGATGGAGAAGCTGGGTCTGATCGTGGACTCGCTCCAGATCCACGAGATCGAGGACCCGACCGGGTACATCCAGAACCTGGCGATGCCGCACGCGGCGGCCGTGCAGCGGGACGCGCGGATCGCGCAGGCGGAGGCCAACCGGCTGGCCACCGAGGCCGAGCAGCAGTCGTACGCGCGGATGGCCGAGGCCACCCGGGACAGCGAGATCCTGCAGGCCGGTTACCAGGCCGAGCGGGACAAGGCGGCGGCGAAGGCACGGCAGGCCGGGCCGCTCGCGGACGCGGCGGCGCGGCAGGAGGTCGTGGTCCAGGAGACCCGGGTCGCGGAGCTGGAGGCGAACCGGCGCGAGCAGCAGCTCCAGGCGGACGTGCGCAAACCGGCCGATGCCACGGCGTACGAGAAGCGGACGCTGGCCGAGGCCGAGCGCGACGCGCGGATCTCGGCCGCCCAGGCCAAGGCGAAGGAGACGGAACTGGCGGCTGCCGCCGAGGCGACCCGGGTCAAGACCGCCGCCGGGGCCGAGGCCGAGGCCACCAAGAGCCGGGGCGCGGCCACCGCGTCGGCCACGCGCGCGACCGGTGAGGCGGAGGCCGCCGCCGCGCAGGCGAAGGGTCTCGCGGAGGCCGAGTCCGCCCGGGCCAGGGGTCTCGCGGAGGCGGAGGCCATCAAGGCCCGCGCCGCCGCCCTGGCCGAGAACCAGGAGGCGGTCGTCGCCCAGCAACTCGCCGAGAACTGGCCGGAGATCGTGCGCGCGGGCGCGGACGCGTTCGGCAACGTCGACCACATGGTGCTGCTCAACGGCGCCGACGGCATGGGCGAGTTGTTCGCCAAGGCCCTCACCATGGGCGGCACGGGTCTGGGGCTCGCCCGTCAGCTGCTGTCCGCGATGGACCACAAGAGCCAGGAGCCGGGCGCCGGTTCACCCTCGGTGAACGGGGTGACGGCGACGCGGGTTCCGGTGGACCGGGACCACCAGGGAGACAGCCAGGGGGACAACTGACCGGCGGGCGGCGGCCGTAGCCCTCAGTGGGCGTGAACGGCCGCCGCCCTGCGCGTTGTTGCAGTTCGGCTAGGGTGCGGGGCGTGAGCACGTTCATCGATGACAACGTCCCCGGCCGTCACGGCCCCCACGCCACCACCGAGGCCGACCCGCGCGAGATCGGCCCGGTGCGTACCGAGTACTCCCCCGCCCATGACGGCGATCCCGATCCCGGCGAGATCGTCTGGACCTGGGTGCCGTTCGAGGAGAACGACGGCCGGGGCAAGGACCGCCCCGTGCTGGTCGTCGCGCGCGAGGTGGGCGGCACGGTCCTCGCCGTGCAGCTCTCCAGCAAGCGGCGCGACAACCACCGCGACTGGGTGGCGATAGGCCAGGGCCCCTGGGACCGCTCGGACCGTGACTCCTGGGTGGCCGTCGACCGGGTGCTGCGGCTGCACGAGAACGGGATGCGCCGCGAGGCGTGCGCGCTGGACCGGATGCGGTTCAACCTGGTCCGCCAGCGGCTCTACGAGCGCTACGGCTGGACCTGAGCCGCCACCGGTGACGGTGCGGGGCGCGTCTCGGCGGCGAAGACCCGCGCGAAGGCGTTCCGCACCGTCGCCCCGGCCGTGCGGTCCAGGACGCCGAAGACCACGTGGTCGAAGGTCCCGGTGAACCGGCCGCCGGACACGAGCAGGGTCCGGAAAGCGTGGGCCACCTGGTCCGGGTCGTTCTGGAAGACCCCGCAGCCCCACGCGCCGAGCACCAGGTGCCGGTAGCCGTGGGCGGCGGCGGTCTCCAGGGCCCGCTCGGCCCGCCGCGCGAGGGCGCCCGGGATCTCGCCGGTCCGCTCGGGGGTCCGGCGGCGGATCACGCCCGCGTTCGGGGCGGGCGAGGTGAGGAAACCGGCCGTGTACGGCTCGGCCAGCAGCCGGGCCCGGTCGTCGCGGAAGACCGGCACCGCCGGGCTGTGGATCACCCGGTCGGAGTAGAAGGGGTCACGCTCCGCCCGGTGGTGCTCGTAATAGCCGGGGGCCCGGAGCAGACAGGTGTACAGCGCCGAGGCGCGGCACAGGGCCTCCTCCTGGGCCTGGGCGCCGCCCAGATAGCCGCCGCCGGGATTGCGGGCGGAGGCGAAGTTGAGGACGGCCACCGAGGCTCCCGCACCGGTCAGCCGACGGGCCGCTGCCAGGCTGCTCTCGCCCGTGACCTCGAAGAACGTGGCGGTCCGCGCCGCCCGTGACGGCACCTCGACCGGCTCGGGGCCGTGCAGCCGCGTACCGGTGCGGGCGGCCTCGATCAGGTCCGCGAGCGGCACCTTCCGGCCGTCCGGCAGCGCGTACGCCCCCTCGGCGACGATCCGCTCGGTCTCCGTCGCCACCGCGCGCAGGCGGGCGCTCACGGCGCCACCCCCGTAAGCGCCCTGAACGCCGCCCGCGCGGCCTCCCCCGTCGTGCTCATACGGTCATCCTGGGCGATGCTGTTCTCGCGGCGCAACGGAGTTTCCGGGGCCCCGCGGCCCGAGAAACCGGACGGGAGGAAACGCGCGAGGAAGCGGAGATGACCGATCCCGAACGTCCCGTAGGGCACCCTTGTGCGATTCGGTCCGAGGGTCTTGGGTGGGACGAGGCCCGCCCGGCACACCGGAGGCCGGGCAGGCGGCATGGTGGAATCCCAACAGGAGAATCCCGACATGTCTGACTCGCTGAGCGACTGCGGTGACTGTACGGATCACCGCACCGCGATCACCGAAGCCGAGGTCGACGCCCTGATCCGGGGCATCTGCTTCAAGACCGGTCCGCCCCGCACTCTCGGGGTGGAGGTGGAGTGGCTGGTCATGGACCCGCGCCGCCCCCGCCACCCGGTCCCGTCCGAACGCCTCGAAGCCCTCTACGCCACCCTGCGTCCCGTCCCTCTGCGCTCGGCGCTCACCGTCGAGCCCGGCGGCCAGCTGGAGCTGAGTTCGCCGCCCGCCGGCTCACTCATGGAGTGTGTCGGCACCGTATCCGCCGATCTGGACACCGTCCGCGCGGTCCTCGCCGACGACGGTCTCGCACTGGTCGGCATGGGTCATCACCCCTGGCACACCCCGCCCCGCTTCCTGCGCGAGGCACGCTACGACGCCATGGAGGCGTGTCTGGACCGCACCGGCCCGGCCGGGCGGCACATGATGCGCGCCTCGGCGTCCGTGCAGGTCTGCGTGGACGCGGGGTACGAGGATCCGGGCCCGCTGGGCCACGAGCAGCGCTGGTGGCTGGCGCACCGGCTCGGCCCGGTCCTGGTCGCCGCGTTCGCCAACTCCCCGCTGGTCGACGGGCGTCCGACCGGGCGCCGGTCGGTCCGGCAGTCGTACTGGGCGCAGATCGGGCCCGGCCGCGCCGGTGCCCCGGCGACCGACGGCGAACCGCGCGCCGACTGGGCCCGGCACGTGCTGGACTCCCCCGTCATGTGCGTCCGCCGGGACGAAGGCCCCTGGGAGGTGCCCGAGGACCTGACCTTCCGCGAGTGGACCCGCTCGCGGGCCCCGCGTCCGCCCACCCGGGCGGACCTCGACTACCACCTGACCACCCTGTTCCCGCCGGTCAGACCGCGCGGTCATCTGGAGCTGCGGATGATCGACGCGCAGCCCGGGGACGACGGCTGGATCGTGCCGCTCGCGGTGACGGCGGCGCTCTTCGACGACGCGGAGGCCGCCGAGGCGGCGCACCGGGCCGTGAAGCCGCTGACCGAACGCGCGCACGACCTGCCCGCGCCGCACAACCCGCTGTGGGCGGACGCGGCCCGGCTCGGCCTCGCCGATCCCGGGCTGTGCGAGGCGGCCGTCGCCTGCTTCACGGCGGCGCTGCGGGCGCTGCCCCGGCTCGGCGCCGAGCCCGAGGTCGTGGCCGCCGTCGCCGGGTACCTGGACCGCTATGTCGCCCGGGGCCGCTGCCCGGCCGACGACCTGCTGGACGGCTCGGGCGGCGTCGGCCGCCCGGCCCACGGGAGGAAGGACACGCGCACATGACCGCCCAGGAGACCGGGACGCCCGCGGCGGGCCCCGAGACGCTGCGCGCCCGCGCGCTCGCCTCGCTGGTCACCGCCCGCACCCGCACCACGCTGCTGACCAGCTGTGTCGAGGACCCCGACCTGACCGCCCAGGTCTCGCCGCTGATGTCCCCGCTGGTGTGGGACCTCGCCCACATCGGCAACCAGGAGGAGCTGTGGCTGCTGCGGGCGGTCGGCGGCCGGGAGGCGATGCGGCCGGAGATCGACGGTCTGTACGACGCCTTCGAGCACCCGCGCTCCGAGCGTCCCTCGCTGCCGCTGCTGGCCCCCGAGGAAGCGCGCGCGTACGCGGCCGAGGTGCGCGGCCGGGTCCTCGATCTGCTGGAGGGCGCGGACTTCGAGGGCGACCGGCTGACCGAGTCGGGCTTCGCCTTCGGGATGATCGCGCAGCACGAACAGCAGCACGACGAGACCATGCTGATCACCCATCAGCTCCGCACCGGTCCCCAGGCGCTGACCGCCCCCGACCCCGACCCGGCGCCGCCTTTCACCGGTCCGGCCGAAGTCCTGGTCCCCGGCGGCCCGTTCACCATGGGGACCTCCACCGAGCCGTGGGCGCTGGACAACGAACGCCCGGCGCACGTGCGCGAGGTGGACTCCTACTGGATCGACACCACCCCGGTGACGAACGACGCGTACCAGGCGTTCATCGAGGACGGCGGGTACGACACCGAGCGCTGGTGGAGCCCGGAGGGCTGGGCGCACATCCGGCAGCACTCGATCGAAGCCCCGCTGTACTGGCACCGGGACGGCGGGCAGTGGCTCCGGCGCCGCTTCGGTGTCACCGAGCCGGTGCCGCCGGAGGAGCCGGTGCTGCACGTGTCCTGGTACGAGGCGGACGCGTACGCCCGCTGGGCCGGGCGGCGGCTGCCCACCGAGGCCGAGTGGGAGAAGGCGGCCCGGCACGACCCGGCGACCGGCCGCTCCCGGCGCTTTCCCTGGGGCGACGCCGATCCGACGGCCGGGCACGCCAACCTGGGCCAGCGCCATCTGCGGCCCGCGCCCGCCGGAAGCTATCCGGCCGGTGAATCGCCGTACGGCGTGCGGCAGTTGATCGGTGACGTGTGGGAGTGGACGGCGAGCGACTTCCTGCCGTACCCGGGGTTCACGGTGTTCCCGTACAAGGAGTACTCGGAGGTGTTCTTCGGTCCCGAGTACAAGGTGCTGCGCGGCGGTTCGTTCGCCGTGGGCCAGGTGGCCTGCCGGGGCACGTTCCGCAACTGGGACTATCCGATCCGGCGGCAGATCTTCTCCGGGTTCCGCACCGCCCGCGACGCGGAGTCCGCCTGATGTGCCGTCATCTTGCCTACCTGGGGCCTGAGTTGCCGCTCGGGGCGCTGCTGGTGGAGCCCGCGCACAGTCTGTACCGGCAGGCGTGGGCTCCCCGGCGGCAGCGCAACGGGACGGTGAACGCCGACGGTTTCGGGGTGGGCTGGTACCCGGCGGACGATCCGGTCCCGGCCCGTTACCGGCGCTCCGGGCCCCTCTGGGCCGACCCGTCCTTCGCCGACCTCGCGCGGGTGATCCGCGCGGGGGCGGTCCTTGCGGCCGTGCGGGACGCGACCCTGGCGGGCGCGGACGGCGAGGCCGCGGCGGCGCCGTTCGCGGCCGGGCGGTGGCTGTTCAGCCACAACGGCGCGGTGCCGGGCTGGCCCGACTCGGCCGCCCCGCTGGTGCCGACGCTGCCCCCGGTGGACCTGCTGTCGCTGGAGGCGCGCACCGACTCGGCGTTCGTCTGGGCGCTGGTGCTGCACCGGCTGCGCGGGGGCGCCGAGCCGGGAGCCGCCCTCGGCGAAACGGTTCGCCAGGTCGCGGAGGCCGCCCCCGCCTCCCGGCTGAACCTGCTGCTGACCGACGGCACCACGATCGCGGCCACCGCCTGGGGCGACAGCCTCTGGTACCGCGCCGGACCCGGCGACTCGGTGACCGTCGCCTCCGAACCGTACGACGACGCCCCCCACTGGCGGGAAGTCCCCGACCGCACCGTGCTCATCGCGAGCCGGGCCGCCGGAGTGCAACTCGCTCCGGCCGGGAACCCCATGTCCTCCCCCACCGCACCGAAGGAGTCCTGTTCGTGAGCCTGCACGTCACCCGCACCCTCCCCGAGGACGCCACCGGCGCCGCGCTGCGCGCCGACGTCCTGGACGGCCTGACCCGCACCCCCAAGTCGCTGCCGCCGAAATGGTTCTACGACACGCGCGGCAGCGAACTCTTCGAGCAGATCACCGACTTGCCCGAGTACTACCCGACCCGCGCCGAGCGGGAGATCCTGCGCGACCGCTCCGGGGAGATCGCGGCCGCGAGCGGTGCGCGGACGCTGGTCGAACTCGGCTCCGGCTCCTCGGAGAAGACCCGGCATCTGATCGACGCGCTCACCTCCCTGGAGGCGTACGTGCCGGTCGACGTGAGCGAGTCCGCGCTCCTCGGGGCCGGACAGGCGCTCGCCGCGGAGCGGCCCGGTCTCGCGGTGCACGCGCTGATCGCGGACTTCACCGCCCCGCTGGAGCTGCCGGACACCCCAGGCCCCCGCCTGGTCGCCTTCCTCGGCGGCACGATCGGCAACCTGCTCCCCGAGGAACGGGCGGAGTTCCTGGCCGCCGTGCGCGGCCTGCTCGCCCCCGGCGACGCCCTGCTGCTCGGCACCGACCTGGTCAAGGACGAGCGCGTGCTGCGGCTCGCCTACGACGACGTCGCCGGGATCACGGCGGCGTTCAACAAGAACGTGCTGGCCGTGCTCGACCGGGAACTGGGCGCCGACTTCGACCTCGACGCCTTCGACCACGTCGCCGTGTGGAACCCCGAGCACGAGTGGATCGAGATGCGGCTGCGCTCGCGCACCGCGCAGACCGTCAAGCTGCCCGGGGTCAACATGGTCGTGGACTTCGCGGCCGGTGAGGACCTGCGCACCGAGGTCTCGGCCAAGTTCCGCCCCGAGGGCGTCACCGCGGAGCTGGCCGCCGCGCGCCTGGAGCTGACCCACTGGTGGACGGACGGCAAGGGCCGCTTCGCGCTGTCGCTCAGCGTGGCCCGCTGACGGACCCGGGCGGCGGTCCCGTACGGGCCCGTACCCCCCTTCCGTGCCCGGCGGGCGACACCTCGCGCGCCGGGCACGGATACGGCACGGTGGATACGGCGTGACGGACCGGTCGCGCCGGACGTGAGGCGCGTCCCCACGGCCTCACGGCGGAGAGGAGCACCCGCGCATGTCGAACCACACCTACCGGGTCACCGAGATCGTCGGCACCTCCCACGAGAGCGTCGACCAGGCCATCCGCAACGGCATCGCCCGCGCCGACCAGACCCTGCGCAACCTGGACTGGTTCGAGGTCACCCAGGTACGCGGCCGGCTGGACAACGGGCGCATCGAGGACTACCAGGTGTGCATGAAGGTCGGCTTCCGCCTGGAGGAGACGAGCTGAGCCGAGGACCGCCGCGTCCTCAGGTACGTCCCTCGCGTTCCTGGGCCGCCTCCAGAGCGGCCGAACGCTCGGCCCAGCGGGCCCGCAGCACGGTGAATCCGGCGCGCTCGGCGTCGTCGCAGACCAGTTCGTCGTCGTCCACGAGGACGCGTACGGTCCTGTCCCGGGCGAGTCGGCGCAGGATCTCCAGCTTGGTGACCCGGGCGGGTCTGCGGTCGCCGTCGCGCCGCAGGTGCACGGTGCCCTCGGGCAGGCCGTGGGCGGCGAGCCAGTCGACCGTGTCCGCCCGGCAGCGCTCGGGCCGACCGGTCAGATAGACGATCTCGCAGTCGCGGGCCGACCGGTGCACCAGCTCGATGCCCTCGGCGAGCGGCGGGTCGCCGGGCGCGGCGGCGAAGAAGCCGTCCCAGTCGCGCGGGCGCCGCTCCAGGAAGTGCTGGCGGTGGGCCGTCGCGGCCAGCGTGTTGTCGAGATCGAAGACGGCCACAGGGCGCGCGCTGCTGGTCTGTGCCACGCGTCCACCCTAGCCGGGGGCGTGCGGACCGGTTCTCAAGATGCGAGGGCGGCCCGGGACGGTGACCCTGGGAGTGGAAGCCTCAAACGACGAGGAGGGCTGCCATGTCCTTCATGGACAAGATCAAGGGAATGCTCAAGGGCCATGAGGACATGGCCGACAAGGGCATCGACAAGGGCGGGGACTACATCGACCAGCGGACCGGCAACAAGCACCAGTCCCAGGTGGACTCCGCGCAGGACCGGCTGAAGGACCAGTTCGGCTCCCAGCACCGCGACAACCCGCCGCACGCCTGACGGCGCGGCCCGCCACGCGCAGGATTCTCCTGGAGGCCCCGCAGCCCGCGCCCGGGCGGCGGGGCCTCCCCCTGGCCGCCTCCACCCGATCACTTTCCGCCCAGCGGGGCGGGCTAGGTTGGTGACCATGGCACCACGGACCCGACCGACGTCCGCATCGGCACACGGCGGACCGTCGCCCGACGGACTCCCAGGCGCCGGGCACAACGGACTCATCAGGGTCCGGGGTGCCACCGAGCACAATCTGCGCCACGTCGACGTGGACGTGCCCCGCGACCGGGTGGTGGCCTTCACCGGGGTGTCGGGGTCGGGCAAGTCGTCGCTGGCGTTCGCGACCATCTACGCCGAGGCCCAGCAGCGCTACCTTGAGTCCGTCGCGCCGTACGCCCGCAGGCTGATCGACCAGGGTTCGGCGCCGAGGGTCGGCGAGATCACCGGGCTGCCCCCGGCCGTCGCGCTCCGCCAGCAGCACAGCGGCGGCAGCACCCGCTCGACGGTGGGCACGGTGAGCCGGGTCTCCAACGTCCTGCGCATGCTGTACTCCCGCGCCGGTACGTACCCGGCCGGGCAGACCCCCGAGGACCTGGCGGGGACCTTCCCCCGGGACGCCGCGCCGCTGGACTCGGACAGCTTCTCGCCGAACACGGCGGTGGGCGCGTGCCGCACCTGTTCCGGCCTGGGGCGCCTGCACACCGTGGACGAGAGCAAGCTGGTCGGCGACGACTCCCTGAGCATCCGGGAGGGCGCCGTCGCCGCGTGGCCGGGCGCCTGGCAGGGCAAGAACTACCGGGACATCCTCGCGGAGCTGGGCGTCGACATCGACGTACCGTTCCGTACGCTGCCCGCCGCCCGCCGCGAGTGGCTGCTGACCACCGACGAGCAGCCGACGGTCACGGTGCACCCGGTCCGCGACGCACACCGGGTCGCCCGCTCCTACCAGGGCACCTACATGAGCCCGCGCCGCTGGGTCCTGCACACCTTCGCGACCTCCAAGGCGGCGCATCTGCGGGCGAAGGCGGCCTCGTTCATGACCGAGGAGGTCTGCCCGACCTGCCACGGCAAGCGGCTCAACCCGGAGGCGCTGGCGGTGACCGTCGCCGGGCAGGACATCTCGGTCGCCACCTCGATGCCCCTGAACCAGCTCTCGGCCTTCCTGGAGACCGCGCGCGACCACCCCGACACGCTGGCGCTGCCCGCCGAGCGGCGCCAGGCCGCGCACGCCCTGATCTCCGGCCTCCAGGAGCAGCTGGGCACGCTGATGGACCTGGGCCTGGGCTACCTCGCCACGGGCCGCGCGACCTCCACCCTCTCCAGCGGCGAACTCCAGCGCCTGCACATGGCCACGCAGCTGCGCAGCGGCCTGTTCGGGGTGCTGTACGTCCTGGACGAGCCCTCGGCGGGCCTGCACGCCGCCGACACGGAGCTGCTGCTGACCGCCCTGCGACGGCTCAGGGGAGCCGGGAACAGCGTCTTCGTGGTGGAGCACAACGCGCAGGTGCTCGCGTCGGCCGACTGGATCGTGGACATGGGCCCGGGCGCGGGCCGCCACGGCGGGCGGGTCCTCTACGACGGTCCGGCCGGGCAGCTCGACCGGGCGGAGGAGTCGGTGACCGCCCGCTATCTCTCCGCGAGCGCGCCCCCGGTGCCCGGCCCGGAGAAGCCCCGCCGACCGGACGGCTGGTTGCGCCTGTCCGGGGTCACCGGCCACAACCTCCGTGACCTGGACGCGAGTTTCCCGCTCGGCACGCTGACGGCGGTCACCGGTGTCTCCGGCTCCGGGAAGTCGACCCTCGTACGACGCGCCCTCGCGGACACGGTGCGCGACCAGCTGCACGCCGACGAGAGCGCGCAGGACGTCGCCCGCAACCCCGCCTCGGTGGAGACCGCCGACGAGGAGGAGGACGGGGTGCCGCCGTGGGCGCTGGCGGAGGACCGGGTGACGGTGCGCTCCGCCGAGGGACTTGAGCGTGTCGACCGGCTGGTGGTCGTGGACCAGAAGCCGATCGGGCGTACCCCGCGTTCCAATCTGGCCACCTACACGGGCCTGTTCGACAGTGTCCGCAAGCTGTTCGCGGCCCAGCCCGCCGCCCGTGAACTCGGGTACACCGCGAGCCGGTTCTCCTTCAACGTGGCGCAGGGGCGCTGTCCGCACTGCCTGGGCGACGGGGTGGTCAGCATCGAACTGCTCTTCCTGCCCACGGAGACCTCGCCGTGCCCGGTCTGCGAGGGCGCGCGCTACAACCCCGGGACGCTGATGGTGCGTTACCGCGACAAGACCATCGCGGACGTGCTGGCGATGAGCGTGGAGGAGGCCCTGGAGTTCCTGCGCGACGTCCAACCCGCCGCCCGTATCCTCCAGTTGCTCTCCGACATCGGTCTCGGGTATCTGTCGCTGGGCCAGAGCGCCACGACGCTGTCCGGCGGAGAGGCCCAGCGCATCAAGCTGGTGAGCGAGCTGCACCGGGCCCCGCGCGGGCACAGCCTCTACCTCCTGGACGAGCCGACCAGCGGGCTGCACCCCGCGGACATCGATCTGCTCGTCGGGCAGCTCCAGCGGCTGGTGGACGCCGGGAACACGGTCGTCGTGGTGGAGCACGACCTGCGCACGGTCGCCGCCGCGGACTGGGTCGTCGACCTCGGCCCCGGCGCAGGTGACGACGGCGGCCGGATCGTCGCCGAGGGCCGTCCCGAGGAGGTCGCCCGCAAGGGCGGCACCCCGACCGCCGACCATCTGGGCCGCCAGCTGTCGCTGCGCGAGGCCCAAGATGCCTGATTTGTCGGCATATCTGATGAATGTCGGTAGCATGGAAGTGGCCGTGCCTGAGCCCCCGCAGTGGGTGCACGGCCGCTGACCGAGGGGTGCGGACACGACGCTCCCCGACACAGAAGGTGAGCGATCATGACGGGCAAGATGGACGCATCAGAGGCCGCACGCATCATGGCCGACCCGAACGCCACGCCGGAAGAGCGCTCCGTAGCCGCCAGTGCCCTGTCCGACGCCGAACGCGGCCACCACACCAGCAAGCGGGTCGCCTCCGAGGCCGGCCAGCTGCTGGACGACAAGAACATCTCGGAGGACGACCGCTCCGTAGCCGGCAGCGACCTGTCCCAGGACCGGCACGGCCGCAAGGGCGACAGCTGAGGGTCGGCCCTCCCGCGGACACGCCAGACGGGGCCGGGATGAGCACCATTCCCGGCCCCGTCTGGCGTGTCCGCGCTGTCGGCGAACGTGTGTGACGGCGGCCCGCGCCGTGCCTTGGGGGGCTAGCGCCGTGCCTTGCGGGTGGCGCGCAGCCACTCCTTGTTCATGCGGGTGATCGAGACCAGCGGGATGCCCTTGGGGCAGGCGGTGGCGCACTCGCCCGCGAGGGTGCAGCCGCCGAAGCCCTCGTCGTCCATCTGCGTGACCATGTCCAGGACGCGGGTCTCGCGTTCGGGTGCGCCCTGCGGGAGCACGTTGAGGTGGTTGACCTTGGCGGAGGTGAACAGCATCGCCGCGCCGTTGGGACAGGCCGCCACGCAGGCGCCGCAGCCGATGCACTCGGCGTGCTCGAAGGCGAGGTCGGCGTCCGGCTTGGGCACGGGCGTGGCGTGGGCCTCGGGCGCGGCGCCGGTGGGGGCGGTGATGTAGCCACCGGCCTGGATGATCCGGTCGAAGGCCGAGCGGTCCACCACCAGGTCCTTGATCACCGGGAAGGCGGCGGCCCGCCACGGCTCGACGTCGATGGTGTCGCCGTCGCGGAAGGACCGCATGTGGAGCTGGCAGGTGGTGGTGCGCTCCGGGCCGTGCGCGTCGCCGTTGATGACGAGGCTGCACGCGCCGCAGATGCCCTCGCGGCAGTCGTGGTCGAAGGCGACGGGGTCCTCGCCCTCCAGGATGAGCCGCTCGTTGAGCTGGTCCAGCATCTCCAGGAAGGACATGTCGGGCGAGATGCCGTCCACCTCGTAGGTGGACATCGCGCCTTCGGCGGCGGCATCGCGCTGCCGCCAGACGCGCAGGGTGAGCCTCATGCGTAGCTCCGCTGGGTGGGGTGGACGTACTCGAAGACCAGGTCTTCCTTGTGCAGGACGGGCGCCTCGCCGGTGGCGGTGAACTCCCAGGCCGCCGCGTAGCCGAACTCCTCGTCCCGGCGGGCGGCTTCGCCGTCCGGGGTCTGGGACTCCTCGCGGAAGTGGCCGCCGCAGGACTCGGCGCGGTGCAGCGCGTCCAGGCACATCAGCTCGGCCAGTTCCAGGTAGTCGACGATGCGATTGGCCTTCTCCAGCGACTGGTTGAACTCCTCGCCGGTGCCGGGGACCTTGATCCGGCGCCAGAACTCCTCGCGGATGCGCGGGATTTCCTCCAGCGCCTTGCGCAGCCCGGCGTCCGTGCGGGCCATGCCGCAGAACTCCCACATCAGTTCGCCGAGTTCACGGTGGAAGGAGTCGGGGGTGCGGTCGCCGTCCACCGCCAGGAGCAGGTTGACGCGGTCCTCGGTCTCGGCCAGCACCTCCTGGACGGCGGGGTGTTCGTCGGTGACCTCGCCCTGGCGCGGGTTGCGGGCCAGGTAGTCGTTGATGGTGGCGGGCAGGACGAAGTAGCCGTCGGCCAGGCCCTGCATCAGCGCGGAGGCGCCGAGCCGGTTGGCGCCGTGGTCGGAGAAGTTGGCCTCACCAATGGCGAACAGGCCCGGGATCGTGGTCTGGAGGTCGTAGTCGACCCACAGTCCGCCCATCGTGTAGTGCACGGCGGGGTAGATCCGCATCGGCACCTCGTACGGATCCTCGTCGGTGATCCGCTGGTACATGTCGAAGAGGTTGCCGTACTTGGCCTCTACGGCCCCCCGGCCCATGCGCCGGATCGCGTCGGCGAAGTCCAGGTAGACGCCCTGGCCGCCGGGGCCCACTCCCCTGCCCTCGTCGCAGACGTTCTTGGCGGCACGGGAGGCGATGTCGCGGGGCACCAGGTTGCCGAAGGACGGGTAGATGCGCTCCAGGTAGTAGTCGCGCTCGTCCTCGGGGATCTCGTTCGGCGGCCGGGTGTCGCCCTCGGCCTTCGGCACCCAGATCCGGCCGTCGTTGCGCAGCGACTCGCTCATCAGGGTCAGCTTGGACTGGTGGTCGCCGGTGCGCGGGATGCAGGTGGGGTGGATCTGGGTGAAGCAGGGGTTGGCGAAGTACGCGCCGCGCCGGTGCGCCCGCCAGATCGCGGTCGCGTTGGAGTTCATGGCGTTGGTCGACAGATAGAAGACGTTGCCGTAGCCGCCGCTGGCCAGCACCACCGCGTCCGCGAAGTAGGTGTCGATCTTCCCGGTGATCAGATCGCGGGCCACGATGCCGCGCGCCCGGCCGTCGACCACGATCAGGTCCAGCATCTCGGTGCGCGGGTGCAGCTCCACGTTTCCGGCGGCGATCTGCCGGGACAGCGCCTGGTAGGCGCCGAGGAGGAGCTGCTGCCCTGTCTGTCCTCGGGCGTAGAAGGTGCGGGAGACCTGGACGCCGCCGAAGGAGCGGGTGTCGAGCAGGCCGCCGTACTCGCGGGCGAAGGGCACGCCCTGGGCCACGCACTGGTCGATGATCTCGACCGAGATCTGCGCGAGGCGGTGCACGTTGGACTCGCGGGCGCGGAAGTCGCCGCCCTTGACGGTGTCGTAGAAGAGCCGGTGCACGGAGTCGCCGTCGTTGCGGTAGTTCTTCGCGGCGTTGATGCCGCCCTGCGCGGCGATGGAGTGGGCGCGGCGCGGGGAGTCCTGGTAGCAGAACTGGACGACGTGGTAGCCCTGTTCGGCGAGTGTGGCCCCGGCGGAGCCGCCCGCGAGGCCGGTGCCGACGACGATGACGGTGTGCTTGCGCCGGTTGGCCGGGTTGACGAGCTTGGCCTCGAAGCGGCGGGTGTCCCAGCGCTCCTGGATCGGCCCGGTGGGGGCCTTGGCGTCGGCGACCGGGGCGCCGGTCGCGTAGTCGGTGTACGTCATGGTCAGCTCACCACTCCGGTCATGACACCCACGGGTACGGCGATGAACCCGGCCGTGAGCAGCAGTGCGAGGACGTTCGCGACGGTCTTCAGGACCCGGTCGCGGGTACGGCTCCCGGCGCCCAGGGTCTGGGCGGCGCTCCAGAAGCCGTGCCGGATGTGCAGGCCGAGCGCGAGCATCGCGACGATGTAGATGACGTTGCCGTACCAGGTGGAGAAGGTGTCCACCACGTTCTGGTACGGGTGGCCCTCCTGGAAGCCGCCGGAGTGCACGGTGCCGGTGGTCAGGTCCAGGATGTGCCAGACGATGAAGAGGCCGAGGATGATGCCGCCCCAGCGCATGGTGCGGGTGGCATAGCTCGAACGCGCCTTCTTGTGCACGTACTTGACGGGACGCGCCTTGATGTCGCGGCGGCTGAGCTGGTAGGCGGAGGTCGCGTGGGCGACCACGGCGACGACCAGGACGATCCGGACGAGCCAGAGCGTCCACTCGTAGTGCATGAAGGGTTCGCCGACGGTGCGCAGCCAGTGGGCGTAGTGGTTGAACTCGGCGGCCCCGAAGTAGATCTTCAGGTTTCCGATCATGTGCACGATCAGGTAGAGCAGCATGATCAGCCCGCTGACGGCCATCACTGTCTTCTTGCCGACGGAGCTGTCCCACATCGCGCGCGCCATGGACGGACGACGGTCCGTCCGCGTTGCCAGAGCCATGGACAG
This sequence comes from Streptomyces sp. LaPpAH-108, assembly GCF_000373625.1. GTDB lineage: Bacteria > Actinomycetota > Actinomycetes > Streptomycetales > Streptomycetaceae > Streptomyces. The sequence continues at coordinate 6,623 of NZ_KB891997.1, read as the reverse complement.
GACGCTAGAGCCGGGGACACCGATCGGTCCAAGACATGGTTGAGCTGATCTCCATAGGCTGTGGCTATGCTGAAGGGGTGCAGTTCCAGCAGCTCCAGTACTTCGTGGCCGTCGCCGAGACCCGGCACTTCACCCGGGCCGCCGAGCGGGTCCATGTCGCCCAGCCCTCGCTGTCCCAGCAGATCCGCGCGCTGGAGCGCGAGCTGGGCGCCGACCTGTTCGTCCGGGCGCGCGGCAACATCGCGCTGACCGACGCGGGCGAGGCCCTGCTGCCGCTGGCCCGGCGCATCCTCGCGGACGCGGACACCGCCCGGCAGGAGGTGCAGGAGCTGGTGCAGCTGCGGCGCGGCCGGGTACGGCTCGGCGCCACCCCCAGTCTCTGCACCGGGCTGCTCCCGGACGTGCTGCGCGCCTTCCACGACCGCTATCCCGGCATCCAGCTGCTCATCGAGGAGGGCGGCTCGCGCGACCTGGTGCGGGAGCTGGCGCGCGGCGCGCTCGACCTCGCGCTGATCGTGCTGCCCCTCCCGGCGCCCGCGCCCGCGCTGACCACGGTGGAGCTGCTGCGGGAGGACCTGGTGGTGGTCTCCTCACCGGAGGAACCGGCGCCCGGGCGGGGGCGGCGGACGGTGGAGATCGCCGACCTCGCGGACGAACGGCTGGTGATGTTCCGGCACGGGTACGACTTGCGGGAGCTGACCGTCGCGGCGTGTCGCTCCGCTGGGTTTGAGCCGGAGTTTGCTGTTGAGGGGGGTGAGATGGATGCGGTGCTGGGGTTTGTGCGGGCGGGGCTCGGGGTTGCCGTCGTGCCTCGGATGGTTGCCACTCGGGCGGGGCGGGGGCTTCGGGTGACGCCATTGGCTCGGCCCGGGTTGCAGCGGACCATTGCTCTGGCTCATCGGAGTGATGTGGCTCCGCCTCGGGGGGCTCGGGAGTTGCAGCGGATGCTCTTGGAGCGGTGAGGTTCGCCTGCGGCGCCTTTTCGTCTGCCTTGTGCCTCCGTCGCGCGGGTGCGGGTTCGTCGTGGCTTGTCGCGCAGTTCCCCCGCGCCCCTGTGTGGGGGCTGAGGCAGCGGCGGAGCCGCCTGTCTCAGCCCCCACAGGGGGCGCCACTCCCCTCAGCTCGTCGCGTTCGCCATGTGCAGGGTGTGCAGGTTCTCCGGGGGGCCCGGTCTTGCGTAGTACCAGCCCTGGGCCGTGTCGCAGCCCAGGAGGCGGAGTTGTTCGGCCTGGGCGCTGGTTTCCACGCCCTCCACCGTGACGGCCAGGTCGAGGCTGTGGGCCAGGGAGACTATGCCTTCGACGATCTTGAGGTCGACCGGGTCGGCGGGGAACTGCTGCATGCCCCGGGTGAAGGAACGATCCAGCTTGAGGATGCTCACCGGGAGGCGGCGGAGGTTGGCGAGGTTGGAGTAGCCGGTGCCGAAGTCGTCCAGGGCTATGTCGACGCCCATCTCCGCCAGGCGGCGCAGGGGTTTGAGGAGGCCGTCGTCGGCGCCGATCAGGGCGGACTCGGTGACCTCCAGACAGAGCGCGTCCGGGGTGACCCCGGTGCGCTCCAGGATGTCGACGGTGTCCTGGACCAGGCCGGGGTGGGTGAGCTGGCAGGGCGAGAGGTTGACGTTGATGCGCAGGGGACGGCCCTGGTCGCCGTCGGCCTCCTGCCAGGCGCGGGCCTGCCGTACGGACTCCTCCAGGACCCAGCGGCCGAGCGGCACGATCAGCCCGGTGTGCTCGGCGAGCGGGATGAAGCGGTCCGGGCCGAGCACCCCGTGCTGCGGATGCAGCCAGCGCACCAGCGCCTCGGCGCCCCGGACGGTGCCGTCGCCGAGGTGCACCAGGGGCTGGTACTCGATGAAGAACTCGCCGCGCTCCAGGGCGGTGGGCAGCGCGGTGGTCAGCCCGTGCCGGGTGATGGCGCGGGCGTCGGCCTCGGGGTCCGCGAGTTCGGCGCGGTTGCCGCCCGCCGACTTGGCCCGGTACATCGTGATGTCCGCGCTGCGCAGCACCTCGGCCGCCGTACGCTCCCCCGCCGGGCCCTCCACGATGCCGAGGCTGCCGCGCACCAGCAGATCGCGGCCGTCGATGCTCACCGGGGTGACCAGCGCGTTCATGATCCGGTCGGCCAGCTCGTCCACGCCCTGCTCGGTGCCGGGCCCGGTGATGAGGGCCACGAACTCGTCGCCGCCGAGCCGGGCCACCATCTCGCCGGGCGCGGCCGTACAGGACTGGAGCCGGTCCGCGATCTCCACCAGGAGCCGGTCGCCCGCCGCGTGGCCGAGGCTGTCGTTGATGGCCTTGAAGCCGTCGAGATCGAGGTAGCACAGCCCGAAGCGCTGGCCCTCCCCCGCCGCGAGGGCCTTCTCCAGGCGCTCGAAGAACAGGGTGCGGTTGGGCAGCCCGGTGAGGGCGTCGTGGGTGGCCTCGTAGCGCAGCCGGAGATGGAGCAGACGGCGCTCGGTGGTGTCCTCCATGAGGGCCAGCTGGTACTGCGGGCTGCCGTCGGCGTCGCGCAGCAGGGAGACCGTGAGGTTGGTCCACAGCACGGTGCCGTCGGGGCGGTTGAACGCCTTCTCGACGTGGAAGTGCTCGCGCTCGCCGCGCACCAGTTCGTCGTAGAGCCGCCAGGTCTGGGGCGCGTCCTCGGGGTGCTTCCAGTCCCGTACCCGCAGACCGCCCACGGCCGACGGGGTCAGGCCGAACATGCGCAGCAGGGCGCCGTTGACCTGGAGCACGTTGCCGTCCAGGTCCGCGATGCCGATGCCGATGGCGGCGCCCTCGAAGACGGCGCGGAAGCGGGCCTCGCTGGCGTGCAGCGCCTCGGCCACCACGCCCTGGGCGCGCAGCGCGGCCTGGGCGACGGCCTCCTGCTCGGCCAGGGTACGGTCGCGCAGCGCCTGCGCGTATCCGGCGGCCATCGCGTGCTGCAACCGGGAGGAGCGCAGGCGCAGTTCGTCCTGCGGGCCGTCCTCGCCGCAGTACAGGACGAGGTAGGCGTCCACGCAGTCCAGGGTGCGGGTGAGGACCTCGGGATCGGTGCCGTGCGCCTCGACGAGCGCGGCGCCGACCGCTTTGGCCTCCCCGGGGTCGAAGCTGCGGGCGCGCAGGGCCCGGCTGAGCCGGGCCGCCAGCGGCAGCAGCCGTTCCTCGAACTCGGCGCGGGTCAGCGAGGTCGCGGTGACCGGGTACACCGCGCGGCTCCAGATCGTCGTCAGACGGCGCAGTCTGCCCTCCGGCCCGTCCGGCGCCGCGCTCACGCCTTGCGCCCCACGCCCGCGAACCCGGAGAACGCGTACGCGTCCTCGTCCTCCGGTGCCGATTCCGGGCGCCACTCGGGCATCGGGACCAGTCCGGGTTCCACCATGTCGTACCCCTCGAAGAACCGCGCGATCTCGTCGCGCGAGCGCATGATCAGCGGGCTGCGGATGTCCTTGTACACGTCGACCGCGCCCTCGGCCCGCTCGGGGGTCACGGGGATGCCCTCGTAGGCGGCGTGGGTGAGGATGAGCAGGCTGCCGGGGGCGAGCGCGGCGCGCAGCTCGGCCAGGGCGGTGTGCGGGTCGTCGGTGTCCTCCACGAAGTGCAGGACGGCCACGAGCAGCAGGGCGACGGGCCGTTCGAGGTCGAGCATCCGCCGTACCGGGGAACTGGCCAGGATCTCCTGCGGCTTGCGCAGATCCGCGGCGACCACCTCGGCGTCCGGGTTGCCCGCGAGGACGGCCTCGCTGTGCGCGACGGCCACCGGGTCGTGGTCCACGTAGACGACACGGGCGCCGGGTACGGCGGACTGGGCGATCTCGTGGACGTTGCCGTAGGTGGGGATGCCGGAGCCGATGTCCAGGAACTGGGTCAGCCCCTGGTCGGTGGCGAAGCGCACCGCCCTGCGCAGGAAGGCCCGGTTGGCCTGCATGATCTTCGGCAGGCCCGGGATGAACTCCATGGCGCTGCGGGCCGCTTCCCGGTCGACCTCGAAATTGTGCGAACCGCCCAGGTAGTAGTCGTACATGCGCGAGACGCTCGGCACCGAGATGTCGATGCTCCGGGGGGCCCAGGCGGGGCGCTCCATGTATCACTCCATGGCGTAGGGGACGGGGGCAGGCGATCCGGTGTTCGAGCTGAGGCTACTGATCGCTTGCCAATGGAGCGACCCGAAACGGAAATTGACCATCCGTTCCCCGTCACTGCCTGCGGGAAGTACGCGCCCGACCCCGCTGAGTGACGTCCGGCGGGCATGACGACGGCCCGCCTCCCTCCGTCGGTACGGAGGAAGACGGGCGTCGGTGGGGGGAGTTCGGGCCGCCCGGGGCCGCGGTCTAGGCGGCGGGGGCTCCGATCGGCTTGCCCTCGGGCGAGACGGCGTACCAAGTGCCGCCCACGCCCTGGCCGTTGGTGTCGCCGGGGGCCTTGTCACCGGCGAAGGTGTAGATCGGCCAGCAGTTGACCGTCATCTGCTTCACACCGTCGGGGCGGGTGAACGGCATCAGGCCCTTCTTCAGGATGCCCTTGGTGTCGCTCTCCTCGACGGGGGCGACCGCCGGCCACTTCTCCAGGCACGCGCCGGTGCAGGCGGAGACGGACTTCGGCCACGCCTTGTCCTTGAGGAAGCGGTAGACCGTGTGGCCGTTCTTGTCGACGATGATGTCGCCGAGCTTCGCGTCCTTGTGCACGGAGAGCCCGGGCAGGGACGCGAGGGACGCCTTCTTGCCGTTGGGCGCGAGCGCGAACCAGGTCTTGCCGACGCCCTGGCCCTTGGTGTCACCGGCCTGGGTGTCCTTGGCGAAGCGGTAGGCGGGCCAGCCGTCGATGGTCAGCTGCTTGGTGCCGTCGGGGCGGGTCACCTCGCCGAGGGCCGACTTGTCGACACCGGCACCGGCCGAGGCGTCGTCGGCGGGGACCGGCGGCCAGGCGGTGGCGCAGTCGCCCTCGCACTTGGACTCCGGCGGCTTGGCGGTGTCCTTGTCGAACCGGTACAGCGTCATGCCCGCCTCGTCGGTGAGCACGTTGCCGAGCTTGGCGTCCGCGGCCACGGTCAGCTTGCCCGCCGGGGCGGCGGTGGTCGGGGAGGCGGAGGCGTTGCTGCCGTCGGCGCCGTAGCCGTTGCCCGCGCCCGGGTCGCCGTACCCACCGGCCGACGGCGAGGCCGCCGCGCCCGCCGCGCCGACGTTCTGCGCCGCCGGTGTGGTGGCGTTTTCCTGACCGCACGCCGTGGTCAGCGCCAGCACCGAGGCTGCCGTGGCCATCAGTGAGGCGGTCCGCCAGGAGGTCTTCATCCTCAACTCCCCATTTTTCGCCTGGATATCGCTATCGGAGCGCCTGCCGCGCCGCCGCACGGCCATGGGTACGGGGGCCGCCACCCGGGCGTTCAACACCACGGCGAAAAACTTTCGGCGGGCTGTGAGGGGCGCTCCGCGGGATGACGGGACGGACACCCCGGGACGGCGGTCGGATGCAGGAGGGCGGAGCGCGGGGCCGGGGCCGAAACGCCGTGGTCGGGTGGCGGGATACGGCGGCCGGGGGCGGGGCGCGGGTGCCGGGGGGCGCGGGTGCCGGGGACGGAGCGCGGCGGGCGGGGAGCGGCGGCCGAGACGCGGCCCGGAGCCGAGATGCGGCGGCCGAGGCTTCAGGGATCAGGGCCCGAGGTGCTGCGGTCGGGTGACGGAGCGTGGGGGCCGGGCTCATGGCCCGGCCCGGAAGCGGGGTTGGGTGACGGCGAGTGCGGGGGCCGGGTGGCGGGGTGCGGAGGCCAGTGGCGAGGGGCGGGGTGCAGAGGCCAGGGGCGACGGGCGAGGTGCTGCGGTCGGGTGACGGAGCGTGGGGGCCGGGCTCATGGCCCGGCCCGGAAGCGGGGTTGGGTGACGGCGAGTGCGGGGGCCGGGTGGCGGGGTGCGGAGGCCAGTGGCGAGGGGCGGGGTGCAGAGGCCAGGGGCGGGGGGCGAGGCGCTGCCGTCAGCTGACAGGGCGCAGAGCCGGAGCACAGGCTTCAAGACTCGGCGGCCAAGGCTGGTGCCGGGGCCGGGGAACGGCGGCCGGATGGCGGGGGCAGCCGGGGGCGAGGCGCTGCCGTCAGCTGACAGGGCGCAGAGCCGGAGCACAGGCTTCAAGACGCGGGGCCAGGGTTTGGTGCCGGGGGCGACGTGCTGCGGTCGGGTGGCAGGGCCAGGGCCAGAGCCAGGGAGCGAAAGCTGGGTGGCGGGCGGGGTTCAGGGGCCAGGATTGCGGGGCTGCGGCCCGGGTGACGGAACCCGGAGGCCGGGGCTCAGGCTGCGGTGGATGAAGTGGTGCGGTTGGGTGTCGGATGCGGGCAGCGTGCGGGAGCAGGTCGGTGGGGGTGAGCGTACGGGTGTGCGCATGTGGGCCGTTGGGCGTGATCACGTGTCAAACCGTGGCCGGGGCGATGTCCCTCCTTCGGATCATTCCGCTCAAGTCGGGGCGTGGGGGCGGCTCACGGGCCTCATGATCTTGTCGTGCAAGGACCCGAAGGAACCCGAGTCACGCCAGCCGTAAGGGTGTTGGCCGTGCTGGCGGTGGCCTGGGCCGTGGTGGGGTGTCCGGTCGGCACCGCGTCGGCGGACGCCTGTGCCTACGCCTCGACGGGGCCGGACGGCACGGTGGCGATCGCGGTGG
>NZ_KB891996.1 GCF_000373625.1 Streptomyces sp. LaPpAH-108 | reverse complement strand
GTAAGGCTCCCAGTAGACGACTGGGTTGATAGGCCAGATATGGAAGCCTGGTAACGGGTGGAGTTGACTGGTACTAATAGGCCGAGGGCTTGTCCTCAGTTGCTCGCGTCCACTGTGTTGGTTCTGAAACCACGAACAGCCTCATGTGCCACACATGACGGTCTGAAAGTTTCATAGTGTTTCGGTGGTCATAGCGTGAGGGAAACGCCCGGTTACATTCCGAACCCGGAAGCTAAGCCTCACAGCGCCGATGGTACTGCAAGGGGGACCTTGTGGGAGAGTAGGACGCCGCCGAACAAATTTTATGGGAAACCCCCGCACCGTTGGTGCGGGGGTTTTCTGCGTTCCAGACCCTTTTTCAGAACGGGCCCTTTTCAGAAAGTGACATCTGCCGTTTCCACGACGCCGGCCTCGCGGCCGGGGGCGCTGTGGAACTTCCAGTACAGGTTGGTGTGGGCGATGACCAGATCCGGGGTCGGGGCGCCGAACTGGGTCAGGTCCTCGGTGGTGTGGGCGTCGGTGACCAGCGTGGCGTCGTAGCCCCGGGTGAGCGCGCCGTGGAGCGTCGAGCGGATGCAGATGTCCGTCTGGGCGCCCGCGACGACGATGTGGCCCACCTTCAGGTCCGCGAGGACGGACTCCAGGTCCGTGGCCTCGAAGGAGTCCGGGTAGGTCTTGTGGATCAGGGGCTCGTCGTCGTGGCGCTTCAGCTCGGGGACGTACTGCCACGGGGTGCTGTCCCGCGGCAGGTCCTCGTCCGAGTGCTGGACCCAGATGACGGGGACGGCCGCCGTGCGGGCCTTCTCGAGCAGGGCGTCGACGTTCGCGATGACCTGGTCGCGGTCGTGGGCGCCCGCCATCACCCCGTTCTGGACGTCGATGACGAGGAGTGCGGTGTGCGGGCGGTCAGGGAGTGTTGTCATGCGGGCACCCTAGAGCCGGGCACTGACACCGCGGGGCACGCTGCGGGAATCCGCTGGGAGCGTTCGGCGGCCCGGTATTAGCGTGAGGTGCATGAACGCTGTGGATGTCGCTGGATACGTGGTCCGGGGGATACGCGCCGACGAGTGGGAGCGGGTGAAGGAGCTGCGGCTCGACGCGCTGCGGGATCCCGCCGCACCGCTCGCGTTCCTGGACACGTACGAGAACGCCGTCGCCAAGGACGACCGGTTCTGGCGGGAGCGGGCCGAGCGGGCGGCCGAAGGGGCCACCGGGGGACGGCAGTTCGTCGCCGAGGCGGCCGACGGGGGCTGGGTCGGATCGGTGACCGTGCTCCTGGAGGAGCCGGGGAGCGTGGACTGGTCCGGGGTGCGGGTCGAGCGGCTGCAGGGGCATGTGGTCGGGGTGTATCTCCGGGACGGTCACCGGGGCGTCGGGCTGATCCAGGGGCTGCTGGCGGCAGCGGCGGACTGGGTGTGGGACCAGGGGGCCGCGCGGGTGCGGCTGTTCGTGCACGAGGAGAACACGCGCGCCCAACGGGCGTACAAGAGGGCCGGGTTCGTGCCCACCGGTCTTGCCGTGCCGTTCCCGACGGACGAGACCGTGAGCGAGCTGGAGTTCGCGCTAGACCGGTAGGTCCTCGTGCGGCCAGCGGGCCCTGGCCTGTTCGCGGGAGCGGAGCAGGGCGCGGGTGTCCAGGCCCTGGGTGATGCCGGTGGCCAGGAGGCCGGGGAGCTGGGGGACGGGGGCGACGGCCGCCACGTCCTCGAGGACCAGGGTCAGTGGTGGGTCGAGCCGACCGGAGGATGACCGTTCGGCCATGCGCCGGCCGTGCTCGACCACGCTGGAGACGAGGGCCGTCAGCAGGGGCATCGCGCCCGGGCTCGTGCGGGGGTCCTCGATGGTTTCACCGACCACATAGAGCGTGCCCCCTTCGTGGACGAAGGAATCCAGGGCGAGCGTGTCGGTTCGGTGCGGGGTGCACGATTCGCGGACGTTGACCGTGGTGAGCGCGGAGAGCGCACGGCCGGTCAGTTCCTGGGCGATGTCGCGGCGTTCGGGGTGCGCGGTGAGCGCGGCCTCCAGTTCGCCCGCGGCGCCGGGCGCGGCCTTGGGGTGGGTGCGCAGGACCCGTACCGCGTCCTGGATCTGGGTGCCCTGGGCCCACCGGTGGACGTGGCGGACGGTGCGGCCGTCCAGCGCGGCGGCGTGCAGACAGCTGCGCAGCAGGGTGACGGCGGTGTCCGCGACCGCCTGGTCGATCCGGGCCGAGGGACGTACGGGGGCCAGCAGGGCGGTGGCGCGCTCCAGTGCCGTCGCCTTGTCCTCGCAGCCCGCCGTGGGGGACCAGTGGAGGCGGGCCGGGGTGTCGCAGCGGTGGGTGGGGTCGTACAGGAGGGCCGGGCCGAGCTTGGCGCGGGCGTCCTTGGTGGCGGCCCACAGCGCCGGGTCGGAGGTGACGACCACGGCGGCGCCGGGAGCGTCCTGGAGGGCCTGGAGGGCGGCCGTGTGGCGGTCCTCGGGGCTGCCGTAGAGGACGGGGCTCAGGGCCGGGAGCGGGGCCGTGGGGGGCGCCACGGGGGCTTCGGGGAGCGGCGGGGGCGCCTCGTGCGGGACTGCGGGCTGCGGGGGCTCCGGGCGCGGTACGGGGACCGGGGCGGGCGTGGGGACCTCGGGGGCCGGAGCGGGGGCCTGGTGCTGCGGGGCGGGTACCTCGTGCGTCGGTGGTGCGGGGGCGGGCGCGGCGGGTGTCGCGGTGGCTCTGCGTGTTCTTCCCGCGCGCCAGCGGGCGAACGTGCCGAGCACGAATACCGCGAGGACGAAGAGGACCATCAGCTGGCCGATGAACAGGCCCCAGAACAGTCCCCAGCCGGGCAGCTGCCCCGGCGGGGTGCCGGGCCAGGCGCCCGCGATGTCGTGCGGGTCGCCGATGAGGTGGCGCATGGCGAGCGGGGTGCGGGTGAAGGCGAGCGGGCCCGGCCAGGCGCCCCTGGAGAAGAGGGCGCCGAGGCCCGTCGCCGTCCACACCAGCAGGGTCATGCCGAGGAGGAAGGCGAGCAGGCCCAGGAGCAGGCCGTCGGGGACGCCGCCCCTGGCCTGTGCTCCCGCGTCCCGGCCGCCTCGGTCGTCCGCTCTCACCCGTGCTCCCTCGCCCTTTCCGCCGACGCCACCGCCGGTGCGCTACGCGACCGTCGACTCGGAGTCGCCCAGGTGCTGTTCCACGAAGGCGGCGGCCCGTCGCTCGGCCTCCAGCTCGGCGGCGAGCAGTGCGTCGTCGGCCGACATCTCGCTGGAGGACTCGGTCATCGCGCGGTCGGTGAAGACCAGGGGGCGTTCGGTCTCCGTGATCAGGTGTTTGACCACCTGGACGTTGCCGTTGACGTCCCAGACGGCGATGCCGGGGGTGAGCGTCGGGATGATCTCGACGGCCCAGCGGGGCAGTCCGATGACGCGGCCGGTGGCCCTGGCCTCGTCGGCCTTCTGGGCGTAGATCGTCCGGGTGGAGGCCATCTTGAGGATCGCGGCGGCCTCCTTGGCGGCGGCGCCGTCGACCACGTCGGAGAGGTGGTGGACGACCGCGACGAAGGAGAGGCCGAGGCGGCGGCCGAACTTGAGCAGCCGCTGGAACAGCTGGGCCACGAACGGGCTGTTGATGATGTGCCAGGCCTCTTCGACCAGGAAGATGCGCTTCTTGCGGTCGGGCCTGATCCAGGTGTGCTCCAGCCATACGCCGACGATCGCCATGAGGATCGGCATGGCGATGGAGTTGCGGTCGATGTGGGAGAGGTCGAAGACGATCAGCGGGGCGTCCAGGTCGATGCCGACCGTGGTCGGGCCGTCGAACATGCCCCGCAGGTCGCCGTCCACCAGGCGGTCGATGACCAGGGCGACGTCCAGGCCCCAGGCGCGTACGTCGTCCAGGGCGACGTTCATCGCCTCGGCCGACTCCGGCTCGGGGTGCCGCAGCTGCTCGACGATGTCGGTGAGGACGGGCTGGCGGTCGACGATGGTCTCGTTGACGTAGGAGTGGGCGACCTTGAGGGCGAAGCCCGCGCGTTCGTCCAGGCCGTGGCCCATGGCGACCTCGATGATCGTGCGGAGCAGCGCGAGCTGGCCCGTGGTGGTGATCGCGGGGTCGAGCGGGTTGAGGCGGATGCCGTGGTTGAGGGCGGCGGTCGGGTCGAGCCGGATGGGGGTTATCCCCAGCTCCTCCGCGATGAGGTTCCATTCGCCGACGCCGTCCTCGCCCTGGGCGTCCAGGACGACGACCTGGCGGTCCTTGAAGCGCAGCTGGCGCAGGACGTAGGTCTTCTCCAGCGCCGACTTGCCGTTGCCGGACTCGCCGAGGACGAGCCAGTGGGGGGCGGGGAGCTGCTGGCCGTAGAGCTGGAAGGGGTCGTAGATGTAGCCCTTCCCGGAGTAGACCTCGCGGCCGATGATGACGCCCGAGTCACCGAGGCCGGGGGCCGCGGTGGGCAGGTAGACCGCCTGGGCCTGGCCGGTGGAGGTGCGCACCGGGAGCCGGGTGGTCTCGACCTTCCCGAAGAGGAAGGACGTGAAGGCGTCGGTGACGGCGGACAGCGGATCTCGCATGGAGAGCCCCTACCTATCGGATGCCGGTGGCGAACGGGAGGGTGTTCACGAACGCGCGGTGGTGCTCGCGGTCGCACCACTCCAGCTTCAGGTACGACTTGCCCGCGGAGGCCCGGATGGTGCGCTTGTCGCGGTTGAGGGCCTCGGGGGAGCGGGCGGAGACGGTGATGTACCCGACGAGGTTGACCCCGGCCGCGCCGCTGGCGAGGTCCTCGCCGCGCTGGTCGAGACGGTTGTGGGCGGCGATGTCGCGCGGGTCGACCGTGCGGTTCATCTTGGCGGCGCGGGACGCCTCGGCCTCGTCGTTGGTCTTCTCGGTGAGCATGCGCTCGATGGCGACCTCGGTGGGTTCGAGGTCCATGGTGACGGCGACCGTGCGGATGACGTCCGGGGTGTGGACGAGCAGCGGGGCGAGGAAGTTGACGCCGACGGGGGTCATCGGCCACTCCTTGACCCAGGCGGTGGCGTGGCACCAGGGGGCGCGGGTGGAGGACTCGCGGGTCTTGGCCTGGAGGTAGGTGGGCTCCATGGCGTCGAGTTCGGCGGGCCAGGCGTTGCGCTTGGTCATGGCCTGGATGTGGTCGATGGGGTGGTCCGGGTCGTACATGGAGTGCACGAGGGAGGCCAGGCGGCTCTGGCCGAGGGGCTGGCGGACCCGGATGTCGGCCTCCTGGAGGCGCGAGCAGATGTCGGTCAGCTCGCGGGCCATGACGATGGCGAGCCCGGCGTCGCGGTCGAGCCTGCGGCCCGCCTGGGGGCGGGCGGCGCGGGCCATGGCGTGGGCCTCGGCGGCCAGTTCGCGGTGGTAGCTCATGCAGGCGACCAGATAGGCGCGGTGCTGCTCGCTGCTGGTGGAGACCATGGACTGGAGCTGGTCGTAGGACCGCTGGAGCCAGTCGGGGGAGCGGCCGTCACCGCGCAGCGCGACGTCCTTGGCGTGGGCGTCGGGGTCGGCGGGCAGGGTGCGGGCGAGCATCTGGATGCGGGTGACGAAGCCGTCGCCGTTGGCCACGTGCTTGAGGAGGGTGCCGAAGCGGTCGACGAGGGCTTCCTGGTCCTCGGAGTCGCGCAGTCCGACGCCGGGGCCCTCGATCTCGATGGCGGCGGTGACGGTCTTGCGGTCCGCGTGCAGCAGTACGGCGATCTCGTCGGGGCCGAAGGGGGCGGCGAGCCAGTTGATGCGGCCGATGCCGGGCGGCGGGCCGATCTCCACCTCGTGGCCGTCCAGCCGGGTGCCCGCCTCCATGACGGCGGAGCGGTAGACGGCGCCGCGCTTGACGGTGCGCTTGTAACTGCGGTTGATCTCGAACCACTTGTAGAAGGTGCGGCGCTTGTACGGTACGTAGACGGCGGCGAGCGCGAGCAGCGGGAAGCCGGTCAGCAGCACGATGCGCAGCGGGAGCGCGGGGACGAGGAGGCCGCACATCATGCCGAGGAAGGCGCCCGCGACGATGAGCGCGATCTCGCCGGACTCGCGGTTGCGGCCGATGATCGCGTTCGGCCGGGCCCGGCCGATGAGATACGTACGGCGGGGCGTGACCGGATGGGACAGATGGGACTCGGTCGTCAACGCCCTTCACCTCCAGTGCGGTTGGTGCTGCTCTTGCGGGTGTCTGCGGCGTGCGGGGTGGCGGCCGGGCTGGGGGCGCGGGGCGCGGGGGTGGCCGCGCCGCCGCCCTGCGGGCCGCGGCTGCTGTGGGCGGCCACGCCGCCGCTGGCGGGGTTGGCGGGGCGGGGGGTGTTGGCGCCTGCGCCGCCCGCGTTGCTGTCGGCGCGGGTGCTGTGGGTCTTGATGCCTTGGGCGACGAGGGTGGCGGGGGAGCTGAGGACGGCGGCGGCCTTGCTCTCGGCGCCCTGCATGATGCGGTTGTTGCGGGAGCCGGCGATCTCGTCGCCGAAGCCGGGGACGAAGCGGTAGATCATCGCGCTGGCGAAGATGGCGAGCAGGATGATGGAGAGGCCGGAGACGACGGCGCCGAAGGCGTCCGGGCCGTTGTCGCCGGAGAGGGCTCCGGCGAGGCCGAGGACGATGACGATGACCGGTTTGACCAGGATGACGGCGATCATGATCCCGGCCCAGCGGCGGACGTGGCCCCAGAGGTTCTTGTCGACGAGTCCGGCGTAGACGACGGTGCCGAGGAGGGCGCCGACGTAGAGCAGGGCGGCGCGGATGACCAGCTCCAGCCAGAGGACGCCTGCGGCGAGGATGCTGACCAGGGAGACGACGATCAGCATGATCGGGCCGCCGCCGATGTTGTCGCCCTTGTCCAGGGCGCCGGAGAAGGTGCCGAAGAAGGTGTCGGCCTGGTCGCCGGTGGCCTTGGCGAGGACGTCGGTGACGCCGTCGGTGGCGGAGACGACGGTGTAGAGGATCAGGGGGGTGAAGGCGGAGGCGAGCACCGTGAGCCACAGGAAGCCGACGGCCTCCGAGATGGCGGTGGTCAGGGGGACGCCGCGCACGGCCCGCTTGGCGACGGCCAGCAGCCACAGCACCAGGGTCAGGATGGTCGACGCCGCGAACACGACCGCGTACTGCTGCAGGAACTTCTGATTCGTGAAGTCGACGTTCGCCGTCTCCTTCACCGCGTGACTGAGCTTCTGGATCGTCCAGGAGGCGGCGTCGGCACAGCCTTTGGCGAGGGCGGAGAGGGGGTCGAGGGTGGAGGTCAGGGGGTTGTCGGGGGTGAGGCTCTTGCCTCCGCCACTGCTGCCGCCCTTGTCCTTCTCGCACAGGTCGCGGGCCGACCCGTGGATCAGGTCGCAGGCGCTGTTGCTCCCGGTCGGTGTGGGGGTGGGCGCGGCGAAGGCACGGGTGGCTGTGAGAACGGCGGCGGTCTGGACGGCGGTGAGAACGGCGCCCAGCCGGAAGACGCGGCGGTCAACGGGCATAGGTGAACCCTCCGTACTCCTCGACGGCCTTCGACATCTCGTCGGCGCCGGACGCCTTGTCGTCCCCGGGGACCGGGGCCGGTCCCTCTTCCTGGGAATTGGTGTCGATCTTCCAGTCCCCGGAGACCCAGCGGAGGTTCATGGTGATCGTGAACCAGTCGTTGGTGACGGGGTTGGTGGACGCGCCGCCCGCGATGCCGAGCAGACCGCCGCACCAGACCGCGACCGTGACGCTGTCGCGCCCGGCCTTGGTGGTCTTGGTGCCGATCGGGGTGGTGCGCGAGACGAACGTGGAGCCGGCCGGGGCCACGCCGTTCTTGTCGAGACCGAGGCTCTGGTTGAAAGCGGGGGTGTACGCCTTGTCCAGGTCCGACTGCGAACGGGCGGCTCTGGAGGGGACCATGACGGTCTGGAGGATGCGGTCGCGTTGGGCCTTCTCGAACATGCCCGCCGAGCCCAGGGCGACCGCGTAGTTCGCCGCCGCGCTCTCCGCGCCCTGCTGGGTATGCGCGTACCCCGTAGGGATCTCCCCCGTCTTCGTGTCCACCGGGGCCGTGCCGGTCGGGGACGTGGCGGTGGTGTTGGGGTGGGTGCCGGAGGTGGTGTTTTTGTCCGTCGTGGTGTTCCGGGAGGAGTCGCCGCGGTTCGCGAAGGCGATTGCCGCGATCAGGAGGACGACCACGCCGACGACGGTGACCAGGCTGCGGGAGGAGGCGCGGGGGGTGCGGCGGGGGGTGCCGTAGGGGTCCTCGGGCAGGCGGAGGCGGGTCTGGCCCGTGTCCGGGTAGTCGTGTTCGTCTCCGGGACTCATGCCGCGTACGCCCTCTCCGCCTCGTAGGCATACGACGGTAGCCGTGCTGGTTCCCGCGCGGGCGCGGTGTGGTGACTCGACATCAGGGAAACGCAACCTCAGCCGGTGGGCACGACGGGCGGATGGGACGGGAGCGGACGGGGTGTCAGACCGCCATGCCGTACACGATCGTGAACAGCGTGCCGAGGGAACCGATGATGAACACCCCGGTCAGGCCCGCGATGATGAGTCCCTTGCCCTGTTCCGCGCTGAAGGTGTCGCGCAGCGCGGTCGCGCCGATGCGCTGCTTGGCCGCGCCCCAGACCGCGATGCCGAGGCAGAGCAGGATGGCGACGGCCATCACCACCTCGATCATCACCTTCGCTTCGTTGCCCAGGGTGCCGAAGGGGCCCCAGTCCGGAGCGATCCCGCCGATGATGGTGTTGATGTCTCCCTTGTCGGCCGCGAAGAGCATGTAAGTCACCGCCCCTGATGGGTAGTTCCGAGAGGACCCCGCGGTGTGCAGAGGTCACGCCTCATTCTCGCCGACAACGTCGCTGTCGTATGTCGACTTGACGTCATTGACTGGCGGGTTTCGTACGAATACCTCGTACGGTGACTCTGTGTATCACGGCAGGTCACGCCGGGCAACGACGCAGGTGCGAAACCTGGGACGTGGTTTCGTCGTTGGGCTTTTCTATGGCCTGAAAAGGTTTCTGACGGCTGGTCGGGTGAGACGTCGAGCCGATGTTCTCACGAGGGGGCGGCGGTTCAGCGGGGCGTGAGGCCGTGCAGCAGCAGATGGACGTGCTCGTCGAGACCGGTCATCGCCTCGTCGGCCTCCAGGGCGCAGCTCGCGACGAGGGCGGCCAGGCCGTGCAGGCTCGCGGCGGCGACCAGGGTGATGCGCTCGGGGTCGCCCTGGACGATCTCGCCGCGCTCCTGGGCGTCGGCGAACAGCCGGGTCAGGGAGCCGAGGGTCTGGTCGACGGCGGCGGCGATGCGGTCGGAGCCGGCGGGCTCGTGCTTGCGCGCGAACATCAGCTCGAGGAGTTCCGGGTTCTCGATCGCGAAGCCGAGGTAGGCACGGGCGAGGGCGGTCATGCGCTGTTCGAGGGCCGCGCCGGGGGTGGTGGCGGTGGCCGCGGTCAGGGTGCGGTCCAGGCGCTCGTAGCCATCGAGGGCGAGGGCGTCGAGGAGGGCCTGCTTGTCCTTGAAGTGGCGGCCGGGGGCCGCGTGGCTGACGCCGGCGGCGCGGGCCAGCTCGCGCAGGGAGAGGGCGCCCGCGCCCTTCTCGCGCAGGGTGCGTTCGGCGCTTTCGAGCAGGGCGGCGCGCAGGTCGCCGTGGTGGTACGGGCGGGTTGTGGGGATGCGCGGCATGGGCGTCATGGTATCCCGATGTTGACGGCGTCAGCTTTGTTGGCGGTGTCCAGTTTGTTGACGACGCCAGCATTGTTGTCGTTGACATCATTGTTGTCGCTGCCTACATTGAGGGCATGGCCGATACGAGCGAGAAGGCGCGCACGGCGCGCTCATGGAACGCGTCCCAGCTGCCCGACCAGAGCGGCCGTACGGCCGTGGTGACCGGCGCCAACAGCGGCATCGGCTTCGCCGCCGCCGACGCGCTGGCCCGGGCCGGGGCGCATGTGGTCCTCGCGGTGCGCGACACCGCACGCGGCGAGGCGGCGGCGGCACGGATGCCCGGCAGCACCGAGGTGCGCCGCCTGGACCTGGCCGACCTGGACTCGGTACGGGCCTTCGCCGACGCCTGGTCGGGCCCGCTGGACCTGCTGATCAACAACGCGGGCGTGATGATGCTCCCGGAGGGCCGGACCGCGCAGGGCTTCGAGACCCAGTTCGGCACCAACCACCTCGGGCACTTCGCCCTCACCAACCTGCTGCTCCCGTACGTCACCGACCGCGTCGTGACCGTCTCCTCCGAGCTGCACCGGGGCGGCGACGGCGTGATCGACTTCGAGAACCCGAACCTGCGGGGCCGTTACACCCCGACCCGCGCCTACGCCCAGTCCAAGCTGGCCAACCTGCTGTTCACCCTGGAACTCCAGCGCCGCCTGAGCGAGGCGGGCTCCCCGGTGCGCGCCCACGCGGCCCACCCCGGCTACGCGGCCACCAACCTCCAGAGCCACGCCGCCAACCCGCTGATGCGCGCCTTCATGGCCGTCGGCAACAAGGTCGTCGCCCAGGACGACCGGGGCGGCGCCCTGCCAACCCTCTACGCCGCCACCCAGGACCTCCCCGCCGCCTCCTACGTCGGCCCCGGCAGCCTCGGTGGCATGCGGGGCGCCCCCGCCCTGGCCGGTCGCAGCCACGCCGCCAGCGACCCGGTGGCGGCCCGCCGCCTGTGGACCCTGTCGGAGGAGCTGACGGGGGTGGGCTGGGGGCTCACGGCACCGGCCTCGGCCAAGGGCGACGGTCAGGCGTGACGGCCGGGGGTGACAGCTCGGTGTGACGGCCGGGCGGGACAGCCGGGGCGGGAGCGCTTCACAGGAAAATCTCAGAGAGTCGCAGCGCGTTTCTCACTTCCACGGGGAACAGTGACCCCTGATGAAGCGCACCTCTCGCATCTCGGTCACGTCCCGGCCCGCGTTGCTCGGGGCGGTGGTGATGCTCGCCCTGACCTCGGCGTCCGTGGCCGTCGCCGATGACGGGCCGGGGCCCCTCGGGGTCACGGCCGTGGCCGGTGTGTCGGCGCACGGGGCGCGGGTGGGGGCGCTGTTCAAGGCGGAGCCGGGCGGTCGGCTGAAGGGCGGCCACTACTGCACGGCCTCCGTGGTGCACAGCGCGCACCGGGATCTGATCGTCACCGCCGCGCACTGCCTGGACGGCGTCCGGGGGGAGCTGGCGTTCGTGCCGGGGTACCGGGACGGGCGGGCGCCGTACGGGGTGTGGCGGGTCGGGGCGCGGGTGCTGCCCGAGGGGTGGGACGAGGACAGCGACGTGGCCTTCGCGCATCTCGGGGAGCGGGACGGCCGGAGGGTCGAGGACGTGGTCGGGGGCAACCGGTTCGTCACCGGCGCCACCACCGGGGCCACCGCGGTCACCGTGACCGGGTATCCCGACTCCCGCGAGGTCCCGATCAGCTGCACCAACAAGCCCGTCGCGCACAGCCGTACCCAACAGCGCATCGCCTGCCCGGACTTCACCGGGGGCACCAGCGGGAGCCCCTGGATCAACGGGGACGGACAGGTCGTCGGGGTGCTCGGCGGGCACGAGCGCGGGGGCTCCACCCCGGACGTGTCCTACAGCGTGGTGCTGGGGCGCGGGGCGGCCCGGCTGTACGCGAGCGCGGCGGCGGGGTGAGGGAGACCTTCCGGGCGGCAGCCGTGGAGCGGCAGTGGCTCTGGCCGCAACAGCTGTAAAAGCGTCATCTGTCCGTGTCGCGGCGTGAAATGACGCCACTTCGCCAAGAAATGGCGATGAACCGCGCGCCCATGGGGCAGGGTTGGGGCGTGCGGAAGGTATGGGTGATCGGCGGGGCGGCCGTGGGGCTCGGCATGGGCTTCGTCATGCTGCTCGTCGTCGGGGTGTACGTCATCGGCGGGAACCTCGCGAACGGGGTCGCCACCGGGGGCCGGGGACTCGCCAAGGGTGCCGTGCCGGCCGCGTACCAGAACCTCGTGCAGCGGTGGGGCAATCTGTGCCCCGCGCTCACCCCGGCGCTGCTCGCCGCGCAGCTCTACCAGGAGAGCGGCTGGAATCCGACCGTCGTCAGCCCGGCCGACGCCCGGGGCATCGCGCAGTTCATCCCGAGCACCTGGGCGGCGCACGGCATCGACGGCAACGGCGACGGCAAGCGGGACATCTGGAACCCGGACGACGCGATCCCCTCGGCCGCGTCCTACGACTGTGAACTGGCCAAGTACGTCAAGGACGTTCCGGGCAACACCAGCGACAACATGCTCGCCGCCTACAACGCGGGCGCGTACCGGGTGATAAGGGAGGGCGGTGTGCCCGCGATCTCCGAGACACGGAACTACGTCAAGCGGATCCGCGCGCTCTCGAAGAGCTTCGCCGCGCCCGAGAGCCGGATCGACCCCTCCCGGCAGGCCGCCGGGGCGATCGGGTTCGCGCAGAGCAAGCTCGGTACGCCGTATCTGTGGGGCGGCAACGGCACGGCGGCCGAGGGCGGGCGGTTCGACTGCTCGGGGCTGACCAAGGCGGCGTACGCGAGCGTGGGGATCAGCCTGCCTCGGGTGGCCAACGACCAGTACAACGCGGGGCCGCATCCGTCGCGGGATCAACTGCTCCCGGGGGACCTGGTGTTCTTCTCGCACGACCTGGCCGATTCCCGTGCCATCCACCACGTGGGCATCTACGTCGGTGGCGGCTATATGATCGACGCCCCCCGTACCGGGGCCGTGATCCGGTTCGATCCCATCGACACCTCCGAGTACTTCGGTGCCACCCGTGTCACCGAGGATGGCGCGAAAGCGCTCCCCACGAAGGTGTGAGCAGAGCGTGAACCAACCCCCTGAGCTGCGGCGATGAGTCTCTCTTCGATAACGTCTGCGTGATCATTCGGTGGAGGGTGGAACGCACCGACAGGGGCTGTGCGTTCCTGTTGGCGTAGCCGAGCGGACGTCAGTGCGCCAGTGCGGCGGAAGCGGATCTACGAACCACGGGGGCCGGACGGCGCGCACCAGGCGTGCCGGGAAGACGACGAAGGGGCCGCAGCACCATGGCTGTACTCGCCGCATCGGCTGTACTCGCCGAATCCGGATCGAACCCCGACGTCGAGTTGCTGTACGACATCAACGGGCTGGCGAAGGCCGCGCCGCACTGGTTCGACCGGGTCATGGAGTTCGTCGGTGAATACGGGCTGCCCGTCGCCATGGTGCTCCTCATCCTCGGCTGCTGGCTGAGCGTGCGGCGCCGGGGTGGCCGGGAGGCGGCTCCGGCGGTGGCCGCGCTGGTGTGGGCGCCGCTCGCGGCGGCGCTGGCCGTCGTGGTGAACGCGCCGATCCGTAACTTCGTCGAGCGGCCCCGGCCGTTCGTCGACCATCAGGGGCTCGACGTCCTGATCGCGGGCAAGAGCGACTTCTCCTTCTGCAGCGACCACGCGACGATCACCATGGCGATGGCGGTCGGCCTGTTCGTCGCCAACCGCCGCTTCGGCATGGCGGGCATCGCGATCGCCCTCCTCGAGGGCTTCTGCCGGGTCTACATGGGCGTGCACTACCCGACCGACGTGATCGGCGGCTTCGCGCTGGGCACCGCGGTCGCCCTGCTCCTGTCCCCGCCCGCGACGGCCCTGCTGACCCCCCTGATCAAGGCGATCGAACGCTCCCCCCGCGCGGGCCGCCTGGTCCGCGCCCGCACGGCCCCCACCGACCACGACAACCCCGTCCTCTCCGGCGACCGCCGCGCCACGGGCGCGGGCGCGGGCGAGAAGGACCTGGCGGCGTAACCCCGGCGGGGCTTCAGCGGGCCCTGCAGCTCCGGCGAGCCTTTGCTCCGGCGGCGCCCCTCCCGCGCCGCCGGTGGAGCCCCTGCGGCCCCACCAAGCCCACGCGACCCCGGTGCCCCCTGCGACTTCGTCGGGCCCCGGCGACCCCGTGAAGCCCTGGGCCTTGGCGATCCCTGCGGCTCCATCGGGCCGTGCGGCTCCGTGAAGCCTCCGGGCCCTGACGATTTCTGCAGCTTCGTCAGGGCCTCCCGCGCCCCAGCGCCTCGTGCGGCTCCGTCGAACCCCTGCGGCTCCGCCAAGCCCGCGTGACCCGGCGATTCTGTGAGAGTCCCTGCGGCTCCGTCGAGCCCCTGTGCCCCCGGAGATCTCTGTACTTCTGGCGGTTCCTGAGTCCCGGGGATGCCTGCGGCTCCGTCAGCTCCCGTGCCCTCGGCGCGCGCTGCTACTTCGGCGGTGCCCCTGTGGCTTCGTGAAGCCCACGTGCTCCGGCGGTCCCTGCGACTTGGTCGGGTCCTCTGGCTTCGTCGGGTCCTGCGACTTCGTCGATCCCTGCAACTCTGTCAGCTCCTACGCCCTCGGCGTTCCTGTGGCTTCGTCAGATCCCCGTGCTCCGGCGGTCCATGCGGCGCCGGGGGAGCCCCTGCGGCCCGCCAAGCACGCGCGATCCTCACGGCCCCCTCCGGCTCCGATGCTTCCTGCGGTACCGGCGGGCCTCTGCGCTTCCGTCAAGCCCACGTGACCCCGGTGCCCCCTGTGGCCTCGTCGGGCCCAGGCGACCCCGTCAGGGCCCCTGGCGGGGTCGCCGGAGATCCTGCGGCCTCGTCAGAGACCCCGTCCCCCTCAGAGACGCCGCCCCCTCAGAGCCCCTGCGGGTAGCTGAAGAAGTGTTTCGGGTCGTAGGTCTTTTTCACCTTGGTCAGGCGGGGGGTGGCGGGGCCGTAGTAGGCGGTGCGCCAGTTGGGGAGGGTGGGGTCGGTGTAGTTCTGGTAGGCCGCGCCTGAGGCGTAGGGGCGCATCGCGGTGTGTGCCGTGTCCAGCCAGGTGCGGGCCGGGGTGCCGGGGGTGGCCTCGGGCCAGGAGGCTATGTACTGGGCCAGCATGCGGGAGCGGCGGTGGACGAAGGCGGTCGTGGTGGGGGAGACGTGGTTGACGGCGCCGCCGAGTGCGGTCAGCGCGATGCTGCCCGCGCCGCCGCGCACCGCGCCGATCTGCCGCAGCAGGGTCTGGATGCCCGCCGACGGCAGGGAGCGGTCGAAGAAGTCCGAGTGGGCCGCGTAGGTCTCCCGGCGCAGCGCGCCGCGCGGTGAGCGGCCGGGGGTGCTGCCCGGCAGATGGCACTGGGCGTCCGTGGCGAACCCCGAGCAGCCCGCGTAGATCTCCATGGCCTCCTCGTAGCCCCGGCGGCGCAGGCTGACCGAGGAGGCGTTGGCGCCCGCGCTGTGGGCGAGGCGGTCCACGGCGTTCTGGAGGCCGTCGTAGGAGCCGACGGAGAAGCAGGAGACGGAGACGGTCGGGGTGCGCCCCGGTGAGCACTCCAGGTGCAGCGCGGACCAGATCTCGTCCGGCTGGGAAGGACCCCACTCCTGCCACGCCTTCACCACGGCCGCCGCCTTCGCCCAGGGCCAGGCGAGGTACGCGGTCACGGCCTTCGGCACCGGGTGCGTGCGGAAGCGCAGCTCGGTGACGACGCCGAAGTTGCCGTTGCCCGCGCCGCGCAGCGCCCAGAAGAGGTCGGCGTGGTGTCTGGCGTCCGCGGTGACCTCGGTGCCGTCCGCGGTGATCAGGGTGGCCTGGGTGAGGTTGTCGCAGGTCAGGCCGTAGGCGCGGGAGGCGACCCCATGACCGCCGCCGAGGACCAGGCCGGAGACGCCGACCGTGGGGCAGGAACCGGCGGGAATGGTCACCCCCTTGGCGGCAAGGCCCCGGTAGACGTCGATCAGCTTGGCGCCCGCGCCGACGACCGCCTGGCCGCCGCTCGCGCTCACCTTGTTCAGCGCGGAGACGTCCAGGATCAGCCGTCCGTCGCCGGAGGAGTAACCGCCGTAGGAGTGGCCGCCGTTGCGGATCGCGACCTTGATCCGGTGGGCGCGGGCGTAGGCGAGGACGGTGCGGATGTCGCCGGTGTGGGCCGGATAGGCGACGGCGGCCGGGCGCAGCCCGTCGAAGCGGGTGTTGTAGAGACGGCTGGCCGGGGTCCAGTTCGCGTCGCCCGGGCGGACCAGCGTGCCGTCGAGGTCGTGCCCGAGCCCGCTCCAGCTCTTGGCGGCGGGGCGTACGGCGCCGGGGGTGCCCCGGGAGGCCAGGGCTGTGGTGGAGGAGGGCAGCGTGGCCGGTGCGGGGCCCCCGGCCGGGCGCGGGGCCGCGTCGCAGGCGCCGAGCGCGGTCGCGGCCAGCGCGGCGGCACCTCCCGAGATGAACGTACGCCGTTCCATGTCCCCCGCCCTCCGCCGTCGTACCCGTTCCGTTCCGTCCCCCGTGGAACGAGACGGCGCCCCACCGAGCGGGGTTCCACGGGAGGGTGACAAGGTGTGGGAAGAGTGCGTGGGCGGCGCGGGGCCGGGATCTCCACGTGGCCTCCTCGTGAGCGTTCCGTGACCTCACCGGGCCGACGGCAGGGGTTCACCCCTCGTTCACTTCGGGCCATCGGCGGCTTCACCTGTTCTGCCTAATTTCGGCCGTACCAGATGCGGAGTGCGGCCATAGATGCACTCGCGTGTCCCCCTGACTTCGCACGCCGCCCGCTGCGGCGGCTCCTGGAAGGAACTCCCGAAAGTGATGCTTCAGCGCAAGAACCGGCTGCGCGCCCTGTCTCTCGGTGCTCTCGCCGTCTCCGGCGCCCTGGCCCTGACGGCGTGCGGCTCCGACGACACCGGCAAGCAGACGGGCGGTGGTTCCTCCGCCGCGGCGAGCGCCGGGTCGATCAAGTGCGACGGGGCGAAGGGCCAGCTCCTCGCGGACGGCTCCTCCGCGCAGAAGAACGCGATCGACGCCTGGGTGAAGAACTTCTCGCAGGCCTGCGGCGTGCAGATCAACTACAAGGGTGCCGGTTCCGGCGCCGGTGTCACCTCCTTCAACCAGGGCCAGCTCGCGTTCGCCGGCTCGGACTCCGCGCTGAAGCCGGAGGAGGTCGCCGCCTCCAAGAAGATCTGCAAGGGCGGCCAGGGCATCGACCTGCCGATGGTCGGCGGCCCGATCGCGATCGGCTACAACGTCCCGGGTGTGAAGGACCTGGTCCTGGACGCGCCGACCCTCGCGAAGATCTTCGACAGCAAGATCGCCAAGTGGAACGACGCCGCGATCAAGAAGCTGAACCCCTCGGCGAAGCTGCCCGACCTGAAGATCCAGGCGTTCCACCGCTCGGAGGACTCCGGCACCACGGACAACTTCACCAAGTACCTGATCGCCACCACCCCGGACAACTGGAAGTACGAGGGCGGCAAGGCCTGGCAGGCCAAGGGCGGCCAGGCCGCGGCCGGCTCGGCCGGTGTGGCCCAGGGCGTCAAGCAGAACGCGGGCGCGATCGGCTACTTCGAGCTGTCCTACGCCAAGGACATCGACACGGTCGCCATCAACACCGGCGCCAAGTCCCCGGTGAAGCCCTCCACCGAGTCCGCCACCGCCGACATCGCGGCTGCCAAGGTCGTCGGCACCGGCAACGACCTCGCCCTGCAGCTCGACTACAAGACCACGGCCGAGGGCGCCTACCCGCTCACCCTGGTCACGTACGAGATCGTCTGCGACAAGGGCAACAAGGCGGACACCCTGCCCGCCACCAAGGCGTTCCTGCGCTACATCGCGAGCGAGGACGGCCAGAAGGTCCTCGGCGAGAACGACTACGCCCCGATCCCCGACGAGATCATCACCAAGGTCCGCAGCACCATCGACGGCCTGAGCTGACCTGATCCGAGTGTGCGGCCCGGGCCCCGACGGGGTCCGGCCGCACCGTCCGGTGCACCGCCGCCCGGAGCCGGGCCATCCCCGGCTCCCGTGAGCCGCTCACCCACGCGGCTCAGCAGACCGGAGAAACCCGATGGACATATCGACGACCGACGTACCTCCCCCCACCGGCCGGGCCGCCGCCCGCCGCGCGGACACCGCCCGGGGCACCTCCCGCACCGGTGACCGGGTGTTCCTCGCCCTCTCCCGGGGCTCGGGCATCCTGCTCCTGGTGATCATGGCCGCCATCGCGGTCTTCCTCACCTACCGCGCCTCCCTCGCGATCAGCGCCGACCACGGCAACTTCCTGACCACCTTCGAGTGGAACACCAACGCCACCCCGCCGGTCTTCGGCATCGCGGTGCTGGCCTTCGGCACGGTCGTCTCCTCGATCGTCGCCATGGCCCTCGCGGTCCCGGTGGCGGTCGCGATCGCGCTGTTCCTCACCCACTACGCCCCGCGCCGGCTGAGCGGCCCGATCGCCTATGTGATCGACCTGCTCGCCGCCGTGCCCTCCATCGTCTACGGCCTGTGGGGCGCCCTGATCCTGGTCCCGCACATGCAGGGCCTGTACGGCTGGCTGGACGAGTTCTTCGGCTGGACCGGCATCCTCGCCTGGAACGGTGGCGCCCCGCGCGCGATGCTCACCGTCGGCATCCTGCTGGCGATCATGATCCTGCCGATCATCACCAACGTGAGCCGTGAGGTCTTCCGCCAGGCCCCC
This sequence comes from Streptomyces sp. LaPpAH-108, assembly GCF_000373625.1. Lineage (GTDB taxonomy): Bacteria > Actinomycetota > Actinomycetes > Streptomycetales > Streptomycetaceae > Streptomyces. The sequence goes on along the minus strand of NZ_KB891996.1, from coordinate 493,426 downwards.
CGGATGCACGAGGAGGCCGCGCTCGCCCTCGGCGCCACGCGCTGGGAGGTCATCCGCATGGCGGTGCTGCCCTTCGGCCGCTCCGGCGTGATCTCCGCCTCCATGCTCGGCCTCGGCCGCGCCCTCGGCGAGACCATGGCCGTGGCCACCGTGCTCTCCCCGAGCTACGAGATCCAGGCCAGCCTGCTCGACCCGGGCGGCGGCACCTTCGCCCAGAACATCGCCTCCAAGTTCGGTGAGGCCACCGAGCAGGGCCGCGACGCGCTGATCGCCTCCGGTCTCGTCCTGTTCGTCATCACCCTGCTGGTCAACGGCGCGGCCCGCGCGATCATCGCCCGCCGCAAGGAGTACTCGGGGGCCAACGCATGAGCACCGCAGCCAACGGCACCGGCGTGAGCAACCTGCACGCCGCGAGCCTGCCCAAGTGGACCCCGTGGGCCGTCGCCGCCGCGTCGCTGGCGATCGCCGTCGCGATCGGGCTGGGCACCGGACTCCACTCCAAGGTCCAGTGGGGCCTGATCGCCGCGCTCCTCTTCATCCTCGGGACCTACGGCGTCGCCGCCCGGGTGGAGGGCCGCCGTCAGGCCAAGGACCGGATCGCCACCTCGCTGGTCTGGGTGGCCTTCCTGCTCGCCGTGGTCCCGCTGGTCTCCCTGGTGTGGGTGACCGTCTCGCGCGGCGTGAAGGTCCTCAGCCCGTACTTCCTGAGCCACTCGATGGGCGTCGTCGCCGACTCCGAGCCGGGCGGCGGCATCTACCACGCCATCCTCGGCAGCCTGGAGCAGGTCGGCCTCGCCACCCTGATCGGCGCCCCGATCGGCGTGCTGACCGCGATCTACCTGGTGGAGTACGGCCGCGGGCGGCTCGCCCAGGCGGTGACCTTCTTCGTCGACGTGATGACGGGCATCCCGTCCATCGTCGCGGGCCTGTTCATCCTCAGCCTGATGCTCATCTTCCAGCTGCAGCCCTTCGGCTTCGCCGGGTCGCTCGCCCTGGCCATCCTGATGATGCCGGTGGTCGTGCGCTCGACCGAGGAGATGCTCAAGCTCGTGCCGAACGAGCTGCGCGAGGCGTCCCTGGCGCTCGGCGTGCCCAAGTGGCGCACGATCCTCAAGGTGGTCCTGCCGACCTCGCTCGGCGGCATCGCGACCGGCGTCATGCTGGCCGTCGCCCGTATCGCGGGCGAGACCGCGCCGGTCCTGCTGCTGGTGTTCGGCAACTCCTTCATCAACGCGAACCCCTTCGAGGGCGCGCAGGCGTCGCTGCCGCTGTACATCTACCAGCAGTACGCGGCCGGTGCCGACGCGGCCTACGACCGCGCGTGGGCGGCCTCGCTGACCCTGATCGCGTTCGTGATGATCCTCAACCTGGTGGCCCGCGGCGTAGCCCGCTGGAAGGCCCCCCAGACCGGTCGCTGACGCGACCACTCAGCGACTGGAAGTGAAGCGGTAATGGCCAAGCGAATCGATGTGAGCGGACTCACCGCCTACTACGGCTCCCACAAGGCGATCGAGGACATCTCGATGACCGTCGAGCCGCGCTCGGTGACGGCGTTCATCGGCCCCTCCGGCTGCGGCAAGTCGACGTTCCTGCGCACTCTCAACCGGATGCACGAGGTCACCCCGGGCGGCCGGGTCGACGGCAAGGTGCTCCTGGACGACGAGGACCTCTACGGCACCGGCGTGGACCCGGTGTCGGTGCGGCGCGAGGTGGGCATGGTGTTCCAGCGCCCCAACCCGTTCCCCACCATGTCGATCTTCGAGAACGTGGCGGCGGGGCTGCGCCTGAACGGCGGCTTCCGCAAGAGCGAGCTGAACGACATCGTGGAGCGCTCGCTGCGCGGCGCGAACCTGTGGAACGAGGTCAAGGACCGTCTGAACCGGCCCGGCGCCGGTCTCTCCGGCGGCCAGCAGCAGCGGCTGTGCATCGCCCGCGCCATCGCGGTCGAGCCCCGGGTGCTGCTGATGGACGAGCCCTGCTCCGCCCTGGACCCGATCTCCACGCTCGCGATCGAGGACCTGATCGGCGAGCTGAAGGAACGGTTCACGATCGTCATCGTGACCCACAACATGCAGCAGGCGGCGCGCGTCTCGGACCGTACGGCCTTCTTCAACCTGGCCGGGGTCGGCCAGCCCGGGCGGCTGATCGAGATCGACGACACCGAGCGGATCTTCTCCAACCCCTCGGTCCAGGCGACGGAGGACTACATCTCGGGCCGCTTCGGCTGAGCCGGGGAGCCGAGGACTCCCCGCGGTGCTGCATGGCGGTGCCACCGCGGGGATGCGAAAAGGGCCCGCCCCCGGAGAGATCCCGGGGGCGGGCCCATCGCCGTATGCGGGGGAGCTACAGCACGGTCAGGTTGACCAGCTCGAAGGCTCCGGCCGCGACCAGGGCGGCGGCCGGCATGGTGATGAACCAGCCGAGCACGATGTTCTTGGCGACGCCCCAGCGGACCGCGTTGACCCGCTTGGTGGCGCCCACACCCATGATCGCGGAGGTGATCACATGGGTCGTGGAGATCGGCGCCTTGAACAGGTACGCCGTGGTGAACATGATCGACGCACCGGTCGCCTCGGCCGCGAAGCCCTGCGGCGGGTCCAGCTCGATGATCTTGCGGCCCAGGGTGCGCATGATGCGCCAGCCGCCCGCGTAGGTGCCCAGCGAGAGCATCAGGGCGCAGACGATCTTGACCCAGACCGGGATCGGGTCGCCGAAGGTCTCGTTGCCGGAGATCACCAGCGCGAGCACCACGACACCCATGGTCTTCTGGGCGTCCTGGAGACCGTGGCCCAGCGCCATGCCCGCCGCGGAGACGGTCTGGGCTATGCGGAAGCCGCGCTTGGCCTTGTGCGGGTTGGCGTTGCGGAAGAGCCACAGGATGGCCGTCATCACCAGATAGCCGACCACCAGGCCGACGATCGGGGAGAGGAACATCGGGATGACGATCTTCTCGATGACGCCGCTCCACAGCACGTCGATGCCGCCCGCGAGCGCCGCGCCCACCATGCCGCCGAACAGCGCGTGGGAGGACGAGGAGGGCAGGCCGAAGTACCAGGTGACCAGGTTCCAGACGATGGCGCCGACCAGCGCGGCGAAGAGGATGCCCATCCCCTTGCCGCCGTGCGGTGTCTCGATCAGGCCCTCGGAGACGGTCTTGGCGACCCCGGAGCCGAGGAAGGCACCGGCGAGGTTCATCACGGCCGCCATCGCGAGCGCCGCCCGGGGGGTCAGCGCACGGGTCGAGACCGAGGTCGCGATCGCGTTGGCGGAGTCGTGGAAGCCGTTCGTGTACGTGAAGAAGAGCGCGACCGCGACGGTCACGATCAGGGCGAAGGTGTCCATCGACGCCTCAGGACTCCTTGACGGCGATGGTCTCCACCGTGTTCGCCACGTGCTCGAACGCGTCCGCCGCCTCTTCGAGGACGTCCACGACCTGCTTGAGCTTGAGCACCTCGATGGCGTCGTACTTGCCGTTGAAGAGGTGGGCGAGCAGCTTGCGGTGGATCTGGTCCGCCTGGTTCTCCAGCCGGTTGACCTCGATCCAGTACTCGGTGAGGTTGTCCATCGTGCGCAGGTGGGGCATCGCCTCGGCCGTGAGTTCGGCCGCCCGCGCCAGGACCTCGATCTGCTGCTCGACGCCCTTCGGCAGCTCCTCGATGTTGTAGAGGACGACCAGGTCGACGGCCTCCTCCATGAAGTCCATGATGTCGTCGAGCGACGAGGCGAGGTTGTAGATGTCCTCGCGGTCGAACGGCGTGATGAAGGAGGAGTTCAGCTGGTGGAAGATCGCGTGCGTGGCGTCGTCACCGGCGTGTTCCGCGGCCCGCATACGCTCTGCGATCTCGGCTCGGGCGGAGGAGTCCGCCCCGAGCAGTTCCATCAGGAGCTTGGAGCCCGTGACGATGTTGTCCGCTGACGCGGCGAACATGTCGTAGAAGCTCGTCTCCCTGGGGGTCAGACGAAAGCGCACGTGGGGTCCTCGGGGTGCTTCGGTTGGGTCAGGCTGATGCTAGGCGCATCATCCGGCCACGGCTATCGGGCCATTCCCCAGTGTCGCCCATCAGGAAGCATGCTCGGCACGGGGGCGTTGCGCCAAGGGCCCGATACCCCGTGAAGTTGGTTACCATATACCCACCAGGGGTATCTGTTCGGATTGTTTCCGGCCAGTCCGGTGTCCGTCCCCCCTCAAGCCCGTCCGATCCGGAGGCCAGCGATGACGACGACCGAGGCCGGCGCCACGCACGGCTACCACCACCAGAAGGAAGAGCACCTCAAGCGGCTGCGCCGCATCGAGGGCCAGATCCGGGGCCTGCAGCGCATGGTCGACGAGGACACGTACTGCATCGACGTCCTCACCCAGGTCTCCGCCTCCACCAAGGCCCTGCAGTCCTTCGCGCTGCAGCTCCTGGAGGAACATCTGCGGCACTGCGTCGCGGACGCGGCAGTCAAGGGCGGCGACGAGATCGACGCCAAGGTGGAGGAGGCCACGAAGGCCATCGGGCGTCTGCTGCGCACCTGAGCGCTTCCCGCGGAGTCAGGCCAGGGCGGCGCCGCGCTCCTCGGTGACCCGCAGCACCTCGTCGATGCTGGCCAGGCTCAGCCGGTCCTCCGCCGCCGAGGCGGCGATGATCAGCTCGCCGCACAGCTCTATCTCGGCGAGGGCCACGTGGTCCTGCACCGCCGTACCGCCGACCGGAGCCACGCGCGTCACCTCTTCCTGCCGTACCGATGCCGGACCCGGCTTCCTAGAGTAGGCAGCGCTTCACATGCCGCGCATGGCACGGACGGGCTAGTTCGACCCCGGCGGGGCGGACTATCCCGCCCGCCGTCCCACCGGCTATCCGGCCGCGCCCTCGTCGTCCGCGATCTTGCCCGCGTAGATGTCCTCCGGGCGCGGCAGCAGGACCTCGGCGCGGGTGCCGAAGTCGTAGAGCAGGGTGGTCGAGGCGACCGCGACGGCCGCCGCCTGCCTGGTGTTGACGAAGCTGAAGCGCTGGCGGAGCTTGCGGATGCGGCCCCGGTCGTCCAGATAGGCGTCGAACGGGACGACGGCCGTGGCGAACCCTTTCGCCGCCGCGCCGAGCGCCGCCCGGTTGTCCGCCGAGGCCGCGCGGGCCGCCGCGCCCAGGTCGGCGGTGCCCCGGTAGTGCCGCACCGCCGTGCCGCCGACCTTCGTGCGGCCCACGAACGTCGCCGCGCGCGTCCCGCGCAGCACCTCGGCCGCGGCGTACGGATCGGTCGCGCCGCCGGTGACCAGGTTGCCGTCGGACATGCTCGCCGTCTCCACCCGGACCCATTTGTCGGCGGGCACGCCCGCGCCCCGGTTCTTCATGAACAGGGCGCCGGGGGCGAGGAGTTCGGTGATGGGCCGGTGCTCGGGGGCGCCGGTGGGGTCCTCCGGGAGCACGACGGTCAGGCTGCCGAGGCGGCGTTCGAAGTCGTACACCCCGCTGCCCCGGATGGTGACCCGGGTGCCGCCGGTGGCCATCTCCATGGAGGTCGAGGCCCGGGAGCTGCCCGCACCGCGCAGGGTGTCGGCGGCCTGCCGCAGGACGGCCACCGGATCGCCGCTCGCGCCGCTCACCCCCTCGGCGGCGGCCCCGCTGGAGGAACACCCGGTGGTGCCCGCTCCGAGCCCGACGGTGAGTCCCATCACGCCCGCCGCTACGACCGTCCTGCCCGCGCGCGTGTGCTGCCGCCGATCCATGGCCTGCCTTACCCCCAGCCGGTTGCGTCCGTTGGGCCCCCTGTCGTTCCCGTTAACGACGGGTAGGGGGTGCCGTCACGCGTGGCGTCAAGCACGTGAGAAGTCAGCGGGTCATACGCCCGTACAAACGCTTCAGATGCCCGAACGAACGTGTCGGTCAGGGCGAGTACGGTGGGGAGCGTGGCGTGGCAGGACGGCCCGGTGGGGGCGCGGCAGGAGCGGGAACACCGCACGACGACGAGCGAGCAGGGCCGGTTCTGCGTGGCCCGGTGCAGCTGCGGCTGGCGGGGTCCGGCGCGACGGGCGCGCAGTCAGGCGCGCGCGGACGCGGAGGCGCACGGCAGCACGCCGTGACGCCCGGCGTGCGCGCCGCTCAGCGCCGCCTCAGTGCCCTCGCAGCGCCGCTTCAGCGCCCGCTTCAGTGCCGCTCGAAGGCGCGGACCAGCGCGGTGTCCAGCAGCTCGCGGTCGCGGGGCCGGGTCAGCCGCTCCCGGGCGGCGTCGGGGGCGAGCCAGACGATCGCGTCCACCTCGGAGCCCGGGGTGAAGTGCCCGTGCAGCGCCTCGGCGGCCCAGTAGCGGACCTCCTTGGGGCGGCCGGCCACCGGATAGCGCAGGGTCGGCAGCTCGGCGCCCGGCTCCGCCGCGTACCCGGTCTCCTCCGCGACCTCGCGCAGCGCGCCCGCGAGCGCGCCCTCGCCCCGCTTGAGCTTGCCCTTGGGGTGGGACCAGTCGTCGTACTTCGGGCGGTGGACCAGGCAGATCTCCAGGCCGCCGGAGGACGGGCGGCGCCAGAGCACACAGCCCGCGGCGAGGACCGGCGGGAAGGACGGCGTGCGGTCGCTCATGGCGTCTCCTCGCTCCGTCACCGTGCCGGGACCGTCCGCCGCTGCCAGGCCTGCTGGAAGGCGAAGCGGGCCGCCTCCACCTCGTGCCGCTGGTCGGCGTGCAGGACGCCGAGCGCGTAGGCCGTCGCGGGCGCGATCCGGGCCGTACGCGCCGCCTGCGCCGCCGCGACCGCCGCCTCCGCCGCGTCCCGGTGCCGGTTCAGGGCGTGCCCGGCCGCGCGCAGCCGGGGGTCCTCGGCGGGGGCGGTGGCGCCGTGGGGGACCTCGCGGGCGTAGCGGTGCAGGCGAAGGAGCAGCCGGACCTGGTGCCAGGGGCCGTCCTGGGGGTGCGGGGCCGGGTCGGGGGACAGGCCGTCGGCCAGGGCCTGCGCGTTGTACGGGTGCCCGGCGGTGACCAGGGGCAGCGCGGCGACCGCGCTGTTCAGGCGGTCCTCGGCCGCCGCGGCGTACGGGCCGAGGTCCGCCCCGGCCGCGCCGGGCGCGAGGGGGACGTCGCTGGCGAGGACGGCGATGCGGTCGGCCAGCGCGTGGAAGCGGGCGGAGCCGAGCGCCTCCAGGGCGGTCGAGTGGGCGCGGGCGCGGGCCAGGGTGAGCCTGCGGTCGAGCAGGGCGGCGGCGCGGGCGGCGCCGACGGTGAGGGGGACGGCGGGGGGCGCCTTCGTGGGCGCGGGGACGGTGGTGGCCGCCGGGCCGGGTGCCGTCGTGGCACCCGAGAGCCGGTGCAGGGCGAGCAGCAGCCGGTCCAGGCGGGCCGCGCAGGCGTGTTCCAGGCCCAGGGTGCCCGAGACCCAGGCCAGTTCGGCCCGGGTCTCGTCCGCCCAGTCGGGATCGAGGAGCCCGCGGAAGGTGTACAGGCCCGCGCTGACGCGGCGGGCCGAGCGGCGCAGCGCGCGCGCCGCCTCGGCCGACCCGTCCGCGCCCGAGGCGCCGTTCCCGGTCTCCCGGTGCAGGCGCAGGGCGCGAAGGAACTCCGTGGACCGGGCGCGCAGATGGGCCGCGAGGGCTTCTCCGGTCGCCTCCCCGGGCTCGGAGTCCGCCGGGTCAGGGTGTCGCGGTGCCACGCCGGCGCCTCCGGGCGTCTATGAGCATCTCCTGGATGTTGCGCAGCGGCTGGCCCTCGGCGTCGGTCGCGTGCCGGGTCCATTCGCCGTCGGGGCCGAGGTGCCAGGAGGCGGTGGTGTCGGACATGCCGGTGTCGAGCAGCCGGTTCAGGGTCGCGCGGTGGGCGGGGTCGGTGACCCGGACCAGCGCCTCGATCCGGCGGTCGAGGTTGCGGTGCATCATGTCGGCGCTGCCGAACCACACCTCGGGCTCGCCGCCGTTGCCGAAGGCGAAGACCCGGGAGTGCTCCAGGAAGCGGCCGAGGATCGAGCGGACCCGGACGTTCTCGGACAGGCCGGGGACGCCGGGGCGGATCGCGCAGATGCCGCGCACCCAGATGTCCACCGGCACGCCCGCCTGGGAGGCCCGGTAGCAGGCGTCGATGACCGCCTCGTCGACCATGGAGTTGACCTTGATCTTGACGAAGGCCGGGCGGCCCGCGCGGTGGTGCTGGATCTCCTTGTCGATCCGCGATATCAGGCCGTCCCGCAGGGACTTGGGGGCGACCAGCAGGCGGCGGTAGGTCTCGCGGCGGGAGTAGCCGGAGAGCCGGTTGAAGAGGTCCGAGAGGTCGGCGCCGACCTGGGGATCGGCGGTGAGCAGCCCCAGGTCCTCGTACAGCCGGGCCGTCTTCGGGTGGTAGTTGCCGGTGCCGACGTGGCTGTAGCGGCGCAGCGTCTCGCCCTCCTGGCGGACCACCAGCGACAGCTTGCAGTGGGTCTTCAGACCGACCAGGCCGTAGACCACGTGGCAGCCCGCCTCCTCCAGCTTGCGCGCCCACTTGATGTTGGCGTGCTCGTCGAAGCGGGCCTTGATCTCGACCAGGACGAGGACCTGCTTGCCGGACTCGGCGGCGTCGATCAGGGCGTCCACTATCGGGGAGTCGCCGGAGGTGCGGTACAGCGTCTGCTTGATCGCCAGCACGTCCGGGTCCTGTGCGGCCTGCTCCAGGAACGCCTGCACCGAGGTGGAGAAGGAGTCGTACGGGTGGTGCAGCAGCACGTCCCGCTGGCGCAGCGCGGCGAAGATGTCCGGCGCGGAGGCGGTCTCCACCTCGGAGAGGTCGCGGTGGGTGCCCGCGACGAACTTGCGGTACTTCAGCTCCGGGCGGTCCAGGCTGTGGATGCGGAAGAGACCGGTGAGGTCGAGCGGGCCGGGCAGCGGGTAGACCTCGGCCTCGGAGATCTTCAGCTCGCGCACCAGCAGGTCCAGCACCTCGCGGTCGATGTCCTCCTCGACCTCCAGGCGCACCGGCGGCCCGAAGCGGCGCCGCATGAGTTCCTTCTCCAGGGCCTGGAGCAGGTTCTCCGCGTCGTCCTCCTCGACCTCCAGGTCCTCGTTGCGGGTGAGGCGGAAGGCGTGGTGCTCCAGCACCTCCATGCCCGGGAACAGCTCCTCCAGGTGCGCGCCGATCACGTCCTCGATGGGGACGTACCGGCCGGGGCTGCTCTCCAGGAAGCGGGAGAGCAGCGGGGGCACCTTGACGCGGGCGAAGTGCTTGTGGCCGCTGACCGGGTTGCGTACGACGACGGCCAGGTTCAGCGAGAGCCCTGAGATGTACGGGAAGGGGTGCGCGGGGTCCACGGCGAGCGGGGTCAGCACCGGGAAGATCTGGTGCCGGAACAGCGTGAACAGGCGGGCCTGCTCCTTGTCGGTCAGCTCGCTCCAGCGGACCAGGTGGATGCCCTCCTCCGCGAGCGCGGGGGCGACGTCCTCGTGGTAGCAGGCGGCGTGCCGGGCCATCAGCTCGCGCGAGCGGGCCCAGATCATCTCCAGGACCTCGCGGGGCTGGAGCCCGGAGGCGGAGCGGGTGGCGACGCCGGTGGCGATACGGCGCTTGAGGCCCGCCACCCGGACCATGAAGAACTCGTCCAGGTTGCTGGCGAAGATCGCGAGGAAGTTGGCCCGCTCAAGGAGCGGGGTGTTCGGGTCCTCGGCCAGCTCCAGGACGCGCTCGTTGAACGCGAGCCAGCTGCGTTCCCGGTCCAGGAAGCGGCCCTGCGGCAGCGGGGCGCCGTCGTCGGCCTGGCTCTCCTCGTAGGCGTCGAGATCGGCGTCGAGATCGGGTTCCAGGTCGGAGACGGCCGCCGCGACGGTGTGCGGGCGGTGCGCGGCGATCGAGCCCACGGGGGGCTGCGTCCGGCCGGGGGCCTCGGGTCCGAGGCCCGCGGTATCGGCGGGGGCCGCGGTGGAGGAGGACTGGGCCGGTGCCTGGGCTTCTCGCTGACTCATGAACCCATTCTTCCGTGTCAGGGGCGTCACGGCAGCGTCGAATTTCGCGGAGGGAAGTCTGATGACCTTCCGTCCCGCGTCCCCCTCGGACTCCGGCGAAGCCCCACTGCCGACGTGCTCCATTCCCCGAGCCTCGCAAGCCCCGCTGAATGGCTGGTTACGGGGACATGACGTGGGGGACAGCGGAGGGCGGCTCCCAGGGGAACCGCCCTCCGCCGCCGGTCGGCCGGGTCAGCCGGTGCGGCGGCGCAGTACGGCGAAGGCGGCGGCGGTGAGCAGCGCGGTCAGGAGCAGCAGCAGGGCGGTGGTGGTGAGCTGGAGGGGCCAGTAGTGGGAGGCGGGGTGGTACTGGGTGAAGTACCCGGTGCCGCCGTGCCGCGCGTACAGCCGCTCGCACGCCGCCAGCGCCTCCGCCGAGTCCACCGTGCACGCGGGCGCGGGGACGCGCCCCCCGCCCCGGGTCGCTATGCCGTGTACGACCTCCAGGGCGCCGGGCCGGACCGCGTAACCGTGCTGGAAGTCGTTCACCTTGGTCACCAGCGGCCACAGGTGCGGCATGAGCCGGTGGACGCCGCCGTACAGCAGGGCGGTGGCGGCGAGGGTGATGCCCAGGGAGGGCAGCGTGCGGCGGACCAGCAGCCCGGTCAGCGCGCCCGCCGCGAGCGCGGCCAGGCAGGCGGCGACGAGGGTCGGACCGTTGGTGTAGAAGGCGCGGGGCATCCACCACTCGGGGCGGGGGCCTTGCCGGTCCTCGGGTGCTGCCCAGGCGTACCGGTGCAGGACCACCAGCAGGCCCGCGCCCGCGGTGATCACCGCGGCCGGGAACGCCAGCCGGGCCGCCAGCCAGCGGGCCGGGGTGATGCCCTGCAGCCAGGCCGAGGGCGCGCTGCCGGACTCCGTGCCGGGCGCGGTCAGGGTGACGGCGGCCCAGGCGGCCACGAGGAACGGCAGGACGATCATCGCGTAGGACACCAGGTCGAACACGGTGTAGTAGAAGCCCACGTCGACGGTGCACGGGCCCCTGCGCGGGCACTCCAGCACCTGGTGCCAGCCACGGGTCGCCCGGTCCGCGAGCGGGCCCGCGGCCCACACCAGCAGGGTGGAGCAGAGCAGCACCAGGGCCGCCCAGACGTACAGCGCCCACCGGTGCAGCCGGAACACCCAGCGGGCCGGACGCGGCCGGGCCAGAGGGACGGTGAGGGTGCTCATGCGGCGCGCTCCTCGAAGGTCGTCGCGGTCAGGGCGGGTGCCTCGGGGTTGCGCAGATGGGCGAGGACCAGGTCCTCCAGGCGGGGCGTCTCCGTCTGCCAGGAGTCCGGGAGCGGGCCCTCGGGGCGGAGCAGGGCGGTGACGCTGCGGCCCGTGGCGCGAGACTCGACCACGGTGTGCGGGGTCAGGGCCGCGTCGGCGGGGCCGGTGATCCGGAGGTGGGCGGCGCGCAGGTCGTCGATGTCGCCGGAGAGGCGGACGCGGCCGGAGCCGAGCAGGAGCAGGTGGTCGCAGGACTCCTCCAGTTCCGCGACCACGTGGGAGGACATCGCGATCGTGGTGCCGTGCTCGGCGGCCACGCCCATCAAGGCGCCCATCAGCTCGTGCCGGGCGAGGGGGTCGAGGTCGGCCATCGGCTCGTCCAGGAGCAGCAGTTGGGGAACTTTGCCGAGCGCGAGGGCGAGCGCGACGCGGGTGCGCTGACCGCCGGACAGGGCGCGTACGCGGGCGCCGGGGTCGAGATCGCCGCCCGCGACGATCCGGTCGGCGAGCGCCGCGTCCCAGTGACCCGGGTTCAGATCCGCGCCCATGCGCAGCGTCTCGGCGACGGTGAGCTGCGGGTACAGCGGCTTGTCCTGCGCCACGTACCCGACGCGGACGCGGGCCTCGGCGGGCCGTACGCCCAGGACGCGTATCTCGCCCTCGGTCGGCCGGAGCAGACCCGCCGTCAGGGCGAGCAGGGTGCTCTTCCCGGCGCCGTTGGGGCCGACGACGGCACACACCCGGCCGGTGGGCAGCCGGAACGCGCAGTCGCGCAGCGCCCAGCCGCCCCGCCGTGCGAAGCGTTTGCCGAGGCCGTCCGCCTCGATCGCGGTGTCGCTCATGAACCCTCTCCCTGGAAGCTCTTGTCGAGTACGGAGGTGAAGAGCGCCGCCATGTCGTCCCGGTCCCAGCCCTCGCGGACCGCCCGCGCCGCCCACCGCTCCAGCTCGGCCCGCAGCGGGGAGTCGGCCGGGGCGGCGCCGAGTGTGCGGCGGACGAAGGTGCCGAGGCCGCGCCGGGCCTCCACCAGTCCCTCCCGCTCCAGCTCGCGGTACGCCTTCAGGACGGTGTTGGGGTTGATGGCGGTGGCCTCGACCACCTCGCGGGCGGTCGGCAGCTTGTCGCCGGGGCGGAGTTGGCCCAGGCGCAGGGCCTGCTTGGTCTGCTGGACGATCTGGACGTAGGTGGCGACCCCGCTGTGCCGGTCGATGCGGTATTCGACCACGCGCTGAACCACCCTTTCACTAATTGAGTAGTGGAATGATGGTGTGGAAGAGGGGCGCCCGTCAAGCGTGGACGCCCCTCAACTCACCTCTGGTGCGGCCTCGTTCACGTCTCCGTGCGGTACATCAGGTCCGTCTCGTGGGTCGTGAAGCCGAGGCGTTCGTAGACCGAGACCGCCGCCTTGTTGTCCGCGTCGACGTAGAGCATCGCGGTGGGCAGGCCCTGGGCGGCCAGGTGGCGCAGGCCGATCGTGGTCAGGGACTTGCCGAGGCCGCCGCCCTGGTGGCCTGGGCGGACCCCGAGGACGTAGACCTCGCCCAGGCCCTCCTCGGGGTGGGTCTTGGTCCAGTGGAAGCCGATCAGCTCGCCGCCGCGCTCGGCGAGGAAGAAACCGGCCGGGTCGAACCAGGGCTCGGCCTCGCGGTCGGCCAGGTCGCGCTCGGTCAGCGAGCCCTGCTCGGGGTGGTGGGCGAAGGCGGCGGCGTTCACCGCGAGCCAGGCCGTCTCGTCCTGCCCGGGGACGAAGGCACGCACCGTCACGCCCTCGGGCAGCACCGGGTCGGGCAGTTCGAGTCCGGTCAACGGGCGGCGCATCTGGCGCAGTTCGCGGAAGAGGGTCAGACCGAGCACCTGGGCGAGATGGCGGGCGGCGGGGTGACCGCCGTGCGCCCAGACCCGCAGCCGCTTGCCGGAGGCGGCGAGCAGCGCGGTGCCCAGCGCGCGGCCGTGCCCATGACCCCGGTGGGCCGGGTGGACGACCAGTTCCGCGGCCGGTGCCTCGACCGGGTCGGTGTCCTCCAGCTGCGCGTAGCCCACGAGTTCGCCGCCGAAGTGCAGCAGCAGATGGGACACACCCTCCCGCGCCCCACCGCGCAACTGGAGCCGCCCCTGCTCGGACACCGGCTGCTGCCCGTCCACGGCGGCAGCCGCCGCGAGCAGATCGAGCACGGCCCGGGTCTGCTCCGGCGTGAGTTCGGCCTGGTTCTCGAGAGAGCGGGCGGACACGGCCCGCCCGGAGTCGTCGCTGCTCATGCGTATGAGGGTACGGGGGCGCTCCGCTGGGTATGGCGGGGTACGGCTGAGCGGGGCGACGGCACCTGGCGCGACGGCACGACGGGGTCCGGGCTGCGTGGTGTTACGGCGGCGTGGCCCGGTGGCTCGGCGCGACGGCGGCCCGGCCGTGCGATGCTACGGAGGCCCGAGGCCCGAGGCCCGAGGCCCGAGGCCCGAGGCCCGAGGCCCGAGGCCCGAGGCCCGAGGCCCGAGGCCCGGAACCGGCGGCTCGGCGGCTCGGCTCCACGGCGGCCCGGTGCCCCGGCTCGATGGCGACCCAGTGCCCCAGTGCCCCAGTGCCCCAGTGCCCCGGAGCCACGGAGGCCCGGCGCGACAGGGCGATGGCGGCCCGGCCGTGCGGTGTACGGCGACTTGGTGGCCCGGCGCGCCCGTTGCCACGACGGCCTGGCCGTGCCGTGTTACGGGGGGGTCCGGTGCCCTGGCCTGGTGGCCCGGTGCGACAGGACGATGGCGGCGTGGCCGTGCGGCGGCCCGGCGCCCTGGCCCGGTGGCTTGGCGCGACGGCGGTTGGGCCGTGTGGTGTTACGGCGGCCCGGCGCCCCGCTGGCCCGGCGCCCCGGCCCGGCTCCATGGTGCCCCGGGCCGCGCGTCGTCGCGGTCGGCGCGTCGTCATGGCCGGTCGGCGGCACAGCGTCGCGGTGCCCTGAAGCAACGGCCTCCCGCTGTACCGCGCCACGACGGCCCGGGTCGCGTGTCGTCACGTCCGGGCGGTGTCGTAGCGTCGCGGTGCCTGAAGCAGTGGCCTCCCGTTGTACTGGGCCACGGCGGCCCGGGGCGCGTGTCGTCGCGTCCGGTCGGGGTCGTAGCGTCGCGGTGACTGAAGCAGCAGACTCCCGCTGTACCGAACCCCGAACCCCCGAGCCACAGCGGCAGCGTCACGTCACGTCATGGGGTCTCCGGTGGCGGTACCGGGGCCCCCGGCAGGCGTACCGTCACCAGGGTGCCGCCGCCCGGGGCGCGGGAGAGGGTGACCTCGCCGCCTGCCTGGCGGATGGTGCGGGCGACGATGGAGAGGCCGAGGCCGGAGCCGGGGAGGGCGCGGGCGCTGGGGGAGCGCCAGAAGCGGTCGAAGACGTGGGGGAGTTCGTCGGCCGGGATGCCGGGGCCGTGGTCGCGCACGGTGAGGGTGCCGTCGGTCAGCCGGACTTCCACCGTGTCGCCCTCGGGGCTGAACTTCACCGCGTTGTCCAGGATGTTGACCAGCGCCCGCTCCAGCGCGGACGGCTCCGCGCGGACGTACCAGGGCTCCAGGTCCGCCGTGATCGTCAGCTCGGGACCGCGCAGCCGGGCCCGGCGCAGCGCGGCCTCGGCCGTCTCCTGGAGGGAGACCACCTGGACCCGCTCGCCGTGCTGCCCCTCCGAGCGGGACAGCTCCTGCAAGTCCCCGATCAGCGCGCCGAGTTCGGTCATCTGGGCCTTCACGGAGGCGAGCAGCGCCTTGCGGTCCTCGGCGGGCAGCGGGCGTCCGGTCTCCTCGCTGCGGCTGAGCAGTTCGATGTTGGTGCGCAGCGAGGTGAGCGGGGTGCGCAGTTCGTGCCCGGCGTCAGCGATCAGCTGCTGCTGGAGGTCGCGGGAGCTGGCCAGCGCGGTGGTCATGGAGTTGAACGAGCGGGAGAGCCGGGCCACCTCGTCGTCGCTCTCGTCGACCACCGGGATACGGACCGCCAGGTCCTCGGTGCGGGCCACGTGCTCGACCGCCTCGGTCAGCTTGTCGACAGGCCGCAGCCCCGCCCGGGCCACCGCGAGCCCCGCCGCGCCCGCCCCGACCACCCCGATGCCGGAGACCAGCAGCAGGATCAGCGCGAGGTCGTCCAGGGTCCGCTCGGTGTCCTTCAGGGAGATGCCCACCATGACGGCCACGCCGGGATACGGCTGCACGTCGGGCCCGCCGCCCACCAGCACGGCGCCGGTCATCACCCGCACGTCACCGCCCTTGGAGTCGCTGCCGTCACGCACCCAGCGGGTGCGGTTGGTGGGGTTGCGGGCGACGGCGATGTCCGAGGCGGTCAGCTTCATCGTGCCCTCGGAGTAGGGCGGGACGCAGACCTTGCCGTCGGAGGTGACGATCTGGAGGTAGAGGTAGCTGGGCGGTCCGTTGCCGTCGTCGTTGGGGGACTGGGGGCAGGTCAGCAGCAAGGTGGTGACCTGATCGGCGCTGAGCGGACGGCCGAGGCTCGTGAGCCGGTGGTTCAGCTCGTCCTCCAGCTTGCGCTGGACGATGAACCAGCAGGTCACAGAGACCGCCGCCACCGCGAACGCCACCGCCGCCGCGACCAGCATCGCGAGCCGCGCCCGGATCGGCAGCGCCTGATAGCGGCGCACCAGCCTCCTCACTCGCCGCCGCCCTGCCGCAGTACGTACCCCACGCCCCGGACGGTGTGCACGAGCCGGGGCTCGCCGCCCGCCTCGGTCTTGCGGCGCAGGTACATGACGTACACGTCGAGGGAGTTGGAGGAGGGCTCGAAGTCGAAGCCCCAGACCGCCTTCAGGATCTGCTCCCGGGTGAGGACCTGGCGCGGGTGGGCCATGAACATCTCCAGGAGCGTGAACTCCGTACGGGTCAGTTCCACCGGCCGCCCGCCCCGGGTGACCTCCCGGGTGGCGAGGTCCATCCGCAGGTCCCCGAAGGTCAGCGCCTCGTTCTCCTGGGCCTCGGCGGACACGGTCGCCGCGTAGGTGCTGCGCCGCAGCAGGGCCCTGATGCGGGCGAACAGCTCGTCCAGTTCGAACGGCTTGACCAGGTAGTCGTCGGCCCCGGCGTCGAGTCCGGTCACCCGGTCGCCGACCGTGTCGCGGGCGGTGAGCATCAGTATCGGGGTGGTGTCCCCGGTGCCCCGGATGCGCCGGGCCGCCGTCAGACCGTCCATGCGGGGCATCTGGATGTCCAGTACCAGCAGGTCCGGGCGGCAGGCGGCGGCCTTCTCCAGCGCGTCCGCGCCGTCCACCGCGACCTCCGTGTCGTACCCCTCGAAGGCGAGGCTGCGCTGCAGGGCCTCGCGTACGGCCGGTTCGTCGTCGACGATCAGGATGCGCTGGGGGTCACGGTCGCCTTCGGCGGGGCTCATCGCTCGCGGTTCCTCGGGATGGTGTTGTCGGGCGGGGGCGTCTCTCAGCCTCGCACGTTTCGGGCTTCCGGCGTGGTTGCCGGGGTCAGACGCCGGCCGGGGTCAGCCGGTTGAGGGCGGTCAGCCGGTTCAGCGGCACCTTGCGGCGGTGCGGGCGGGCGGCGGAGGTGCGCAGGCCCATCAGCTGGGGGGCGGGGCTGGGCAGCTCGGGGAGGCGGGGAGCCGGGGTGGGGGCGTGCATCTCGTGCGCCACCTCCAGGGCCAGGGCGACGTCGGCGGGGCCGGTGACACGGGTGTGATGCGTGGTGTACGTGATCATGACGTGCTCCCTGCTGTTCGGTGGTGCGCTTGCCCAGGGCCGTACCGGAGATCTTCCGGGGGTCCTAGTCCGTCGAGCCCGCCCGCAGCTTGGCGAGGTCGGACTTGACGGTGTTCACCGGGATCGCGAAGCCGAGGCCGATGCTGCCCGCGTCCGAGGACGAGGAAGACCGCGAACCCGAGGAGTACATCGCGGAGTTGATGCCGATGACCCGTCCGGAGGCGTCGAAGAGGGCGCCGCCGGAGTTGCCGGGGTTGAGTGAGGCGTCCGTCTGGATTGCCTTGTAGGTGGTGGTGGACGAGCCGGTGTCGCCGTTGAACTCACGGCCGCCGAACTGGAACGGCCAGTCGCCGTCTCCGTCCTGCTGCCCGCCCTGTCCCTGGCTCTGGTCCTCGTCGGTCGAGACGGTCACGTCGCGGTTGAGGGCCGAGACGATGCCGCTGGTCACGGTGCCGCTCAGCCCCTCGGGGGAGCCGATGGCGACGACCGTGTCGCCGACGCGGACGTCGGAGGAGTCGCCGAGCGTGGCCGCCTTGAGGCCGGAGGCGCCGGAGACCTTCAGCAGCGCCAGGTCCTTGGAGCTGTCGGTGCCGACCACGTCGGCGGTGTAGCTCTTGCCGTCGCTGGTGCGGACCGTGACCGAGGAGGCGCCGGAGACCACGTGGTTGTTGGTGATGATCTCGCCGCCGTCGGTGACGACGACGCCGGAGCCGGTGGAGGAGCCGTCCTGGAGGGTGGCGTCCACCTGGACCACGCTGGGGCTGACGGCCGCCGCGACGGCGGCCACCGTGCCCTTCTTGCCCGCGGTCACCACGGGGGTGCCCGCCTGGGCCGAGGCCGAGTCGGAGTGGGCCGCCAGTTCCTGGAAGGCGTAGGCGGTGCCGCCGCCGACCGCAGCCGCGACCAGGGCGACCGCCGCGAGGAGTGCCATGGGCCCTCGCGCCCGCTTCCCCTCCGGAGCCGGACCCGGCGCGTACGGCGGCGGGGACGGCCATGCGGGGGAGGCGGCGGGAGCGGCGTGGGCGGGCGGGGGAGCGTCGGACCCGTAGGGGTTGCCGTACCCGTAGGGGCTGTCGTACCCCTCGGGGCTTCCGTACCCGTCGGCGCCGCTGCGGCGCGTGCTCTCGTCGGTCATACGAAGAGCATGTCCCGTGACCATGAGAGCTTCCTGAGCCCTCCCTGAGAACCCCGCCAGAAGCTGGGGCCTGCTTCATGAGAGGCCCGCTCAGGCGCGGATGAGAGCCGGATAAGAGTGCTGGTGGGGGCGGGCGGACAGCGGGGGAGATCAGCGGGGGCGGTCAGCCGTCCTGGCGGGCGCAGCCGCAGCTCTGGCGGATCTGGAGGCGCGAGGGGAAGGTCTTCAGGCGTTCACGGCGCGAGCCGGCCAGCCGCAGCGCGTCATCCAGGACCAGGTCGACGGCCATGCGGGCCATCGCGGGCCGGTCGGAGGCGACGGTGGTCAGGGGCGGGTCGGCGAGCGCCGCCTCCTTGATGTCGTCGAACCCGGCCACCGCCAGCTCGCCGGGCACGTCGAGCCGCAGCTCGCGTGCGGCGCGCAGGACGCCGATGGCCTGGTCGTCGGTGGAGCAGAAGATCGCGGGCGGCCGGTCGGGTCCGGCGAGGATGCCGAGGGCCACGCGGTAGGCGTCGTAGCGGTTGTACGGCGCCTCGAACAGGCGGCCCTCGGTGGACAGGCCCGCCTCGTCCATGGCGCGCTTCCAGCCCTCGACGTGGTCGGAGACCGGGTCGCCGACGGCCGGGGTGTCGGCGGTGCCGCCCATGCAGGCCACGTACTCGTAGCCGTGCTCCAGGAGGTGGCGCACGGCGAGCTGGGCACCACCGAGGTCGTCGGTCACCACGGCCACGTCGTCGATGGCCTCGGGGCGCTCGTGCAGCAGGACCACGCGGGCGTCCCAGGCGTCGATCTCGGCCGCCGCCTGGTCGTTGAGCGCGTGGGAGACGAGGATCAGGCCGGAGACCCGCATGCCGAGGAAGGCCCGCAGATAGTGGACCTCGCGCTCGGCGATGTAGTCGGTGTTGCCGACCAGGACCATCTTTCCGCGTTCGGAGGCGGCCTGTTCGACCGCGTGTGCCATCTCCCCGAAGAAGGGCTGGCGGGCGTCCGGGATGATCAGCCCTATGAGGTCGGTACGGCGCGAGGCCATCGCCTGGGCGACCCGGTCCGGGCGGTACCCCAGCTCCTTGATCGCCGCGAGGACACGCTCGCGCGTGGCCGGGGCGACCGGCCGGGGTCCGTTGTTGATGACATAACTGACGACGGCTGTCGAGGTCCCCGCCAGCCGCGCCACATCATCCCGAGTCACCTTCGCCACGCGCGGAGTCTACGCGGATCAACCCGCCCTGGGCAGGGCGAGAACGCGCTGGATAGCGGTGCCGGACGGTACGACGAACGCACCGGGGTTCTGCCCAGGGCACCCCCGGTTCATGCATCGGCATACGCGAGCCCGCAAAGGACCACGCCCCGCCCGAAACCAACACCCGACATCCCACACCGCCCCACCCCTTGACGCACGGGCCCCCCGACGCACGGGCTGCCCCCCGGGCCCTGACGGGCTGCCCCCGGGCCCTGACGGGCTGCCCCCGGCCTCGGCGGGCCGAACCCCGGCCTTGGCGGCGGGCTCACCCCCCCCGGCGGCGTGCGGCCTCCCACCTCGGCGCGCGGTCCGACACCGGGACCGGCGCCCGGCATCCCGCACCGGCCCACCCGCCGACGCACGGGCTGCCCCGGCCCCGGCGGCGTGGCTCACCTTGTCGGCGTGCGGCTTCCTGCCTTGGCACGCGGCCCCTGCCTCGGCGCGCGGCCCGACATCGAGACCGGCGCCCGCATCACGCGCCGGTCTACCCGTCGGCGTGCGGGCTGATCCCAGCGCCCGGCGGGCGGCCTCAGGCTCCGGCGGGCGGCTTCGCCTGTCGGCGGGTGGGCTCACTCCTCGGCGGCAGGCTCGCCCTCGGCGCGCGGCCTTCATCCCTCAGCGGCGGACGGATCCCCCCCCGGCGGGTGGGATCGCCCCTCGGCGTGCGGGCTCACCCTATCGGTGCGCGGTCTCCCGCCTCGGCCGGAGGCCTTACGCCTCGGCCGTGATCTCCGCTTCCTTGCGTGCGGCGGCGGTGTCCGCAGCGGCCGTCTTGGCGCGCTCCCGCTTGGCCTTGGCCTCCTCGGTGCCCCGCTCGCCCCTCGGCGGCGGGCTCACCCTGTCGGCGTGCGGCCCCTGCGTCGGTGCGCGGCCCGACACCGGGACTGGCGCCCGCATCACGCGTCGGTCTACCCGTTGGCGTGCGGGCTGATCCCGGCGCCCAGCGTGCGGCCTCAGGCTTCGGCAGGCGGGCTCACCTTGTCGGTGTGTGGCTTCCTGCCTTGGCGCGTGGCCTCTGCCTCGGCGCGCGGCCCGACATCGGGACCGGCGCGCGGCATCCCGCACTGGTCCACCCGTCGGCGTGCGGGCTGTCCCCGGCCCCGGCGGGCGGGCACAGGCTTCGGCGGGCGGCTTCGCCTGTCGGCGGGTGGGCTCACTCCTCGGCGGCAGGCTCGCCCTCGGCGCGCGGCCTTCATCCCTCGGCGGCGGACGGATCCCCCCGGCGGGTGGGATCGCCCCTCGGCGTGCGGGCTCACCCCATCGGTGCGCGGTCTCCCGCCTCGGCCGGAGGTCTTACGCCTCGGCTGTGATTTCCGTGCCCTCGTGTGTGGGGGCGGTGGTGTCCGGGGCGGCTGTCTTGGGGTGTTCTCGTTTGGTCTTGGCTTCTTCGGGGGTGCGGTCGCCCTTTTCTGGGGTGACGAAGCGGTAGCCGACGTTGCGTACGGTGCCGATCAGGGACTCGTGTTCGACGCCGAGCTTGGCCCGCAGGCGGCGTACGTGTACGTCCACGGTGCGGGTGCCGCCGAAGTAGTCGTAGCCCCAGACCTCCTGGAGCAGCTGGGCGCGGGTGAAGACGCGGCCCGGGTGCTGTGCGAGGTACTTGAGGAGTTCGAACTCCTTGAAGGTCAGGTCCAGGACCCGGCCCTTGAGCTTGGCGGAGTAGGTGGCCTCGTCCACGGAGAGGTCGCCGTTGCGGATCTCCATGGGGGAGTCGTCGTGGACGAGCTGCTGGCGGCCCATGGCGAGCCGGATGCGGGCCTCGACCTCGGCGGGCCCCGCCGTGTCGAGCAGCACGTCGTCGATGCCCCAGTCGGCGGTGACGGCCGCGAGGCCGCCCTCGGTGACGACCAGGACGAGCGGACAGCCGGGCCCGGTGGAGCGCAGCAGCTGACAGAGGCTGCGCACCTGGGGCAGATCGCGGCGCCCGTCGACGAGGATGACGTCGGCGCCCGGCGTGTCGACCAGGGCCGGTCCCTCCGCCGGGGCCACGCGCACGTTGTGCAGCAGCAGGCCGAGGGCGGGAAGCACCTCCGTCGACGGCTGGAGGGCGTTGGTCAGGAGCAGCAGAGAACTCATACGTCTGGTTCCTCCTCGGTCCCTGCGAGGACGTGTGCGGTGCGGCACTGCTCTGCGATCCCGGGGCCCCGTACACCCGGCGGTCTCCCGCTTCGTATACAACGCTACCGAAAGCACAAAAGGACCCGGGGGCTGCGCTGCCCGAGTCCTCTGCCCAGCAGAATAGCCCACATGAGCAACCGTCCGGCAGGTCATGCGGCACGTTCCACCGTTCGTCCGAATTCCGAGACGGGCGGACGCGCCCCTATCCGGACGTTTCTGCGCACGGACGACGGAATTCCGATCGATTCCGTATACGAACTGGGTGCGGCTGTATACGAAATGCCTTCGGACGGCGGATCGGCGACGGAATCCGCCGGGCGCGACGCCACGGACACCGTCTTCGTCGTCGCCCACGGCTTCACCGGCGACGCGGAGCGCCCCCACGTGCGCCGGATCGCGCGGGCGCTCGCCGCGTACGGCGCGGTCGTCACCTTCTCCTTCCGGGGACACGGCGCCTCCGGGGGCCGCTCCACCGTCGGCGACAAGGAGGTCCTGGACCTCGCGGCGGCCGTGGCGTGGGCGCGCGGCTTCGGGCACGCGCGCGTGGTGAGCGTCGGCTTCTCCATGGGCGGCTCCGTGGTCCTGCGGCACGCCGCCCTGCACCCCGGCACGGTGGACGCGGTGGTCTCGGTCAGCGCGCCCGCCCGCTGGTACTACCGGGGCACCGCCCCCATGCGCCGCCTGCACTGGCTGGTCACCCGGCCCACCGGCCGCCTGGTCGGCCGCTACGGCTTCCACACCCGTATCCACCACCGCGACTGGAGCCCCGTCCCGCTCTCCCCGGTCGAGGCCGCCGGCCGGATCGCCCCCGTCCCGCTGCTGGTCGTGCACGGCGACAGCGACGCCTACTTCCCGCTCGACCACCCCCGGATGCTCGCCGAGGCGGCCGGTGACCACGGCGAACTCTGGCTGGAGCCGGGCATGGGCCACGCCGAACACGCGGCGGACGACGCCCTGCTGGCCCGGATCGGGGAGTGGGTCCGCGCCCGGACGCACTAGCCTGAGCATCACCGTCTTGATTTTTTCTTTCCTGACCGTCGATCGAGGAACGAGATGCCCAAGGTCACGGTGCGCTACTGGGCGGCGGCCAAGGCCGCGGCAGGCGTCGCCGACGAGCCGTACGACGCGGCCACCCTCGCCGAGGCGCTGACCGCCGTGCGCGCGCGCCACCCCGGCGAGCTGGCGACCGTACTGCGCCGGTGCGCCTTCCTCGTCGACGGCGCTCCCGTCGGGACACGCGCGCATGAGACGGTACGGCTGGCCGAGGGCGGCACGGTCGAAGTGCTCCCGCCGTTCGCAGGAGGATGAGGCGTTGAGCAGCGATCAGTACGAGCCCTACACCGGGTACGACCCCGAGCGGACCCAGCAGTGGGAGGGGCACACCTGGGACACCCAGAACCACGCGCAGCTCCCGGGGACGGGGACGGGCGGGGCGGCCGGGGCGGGGTATCCGCAGCAGCCGCACCAGCAGCCCCACCCGCAGCAGCCGTACCAGGCGTACGAGCCCGCGCCGCAGCAGGCGTATCCCCAGCAGCCGTACCCGCAGGCGCCCCAGCAGCCGTACCAGCCGATGGCGACCGGGGTGCGCCCCCAGCCGGTGCCCGAGCCGCAGCAGGCCGCACCGGCCCCGCAGGCCCCTCAGGCCGCCGCCCCCGAGGCCGCCGCAGGCCCCGGTTACGGCCCCGCGACCCTCGCCGGGAACGCCCGCATCACCGACGCCCAGCGGGCCCGCCTGGAGGGCCGCTCCCCGATCATCGAGCCCGGGATGCAGCCCGCGCTGCTCACCGCCGTGCTCGGGGCGCTGCTCGCGGTCGCGGCGCCGCTCGGGTCGTACGCCCTGGTCGTGCCGCTCGTGGTGCTCCAGGCGGTGACGGCGGCGGGCTGGTTCCGGCTCAACGGCATGTGGCCCGCCCGGCAGGGCATCGCGCTGGCCTTCCTCGGCGGCCTCGTCGCGGACGTGGCGGTGCTGGCGGCCGGGCGTGACCACGCCCCCGCCGCGATCCTCGGCCCGCTCGCCGTCTGGGTCGTGCTCTCGCTGGTCCTCCAGCTGCGCTCGCACGCCTCGCCGGACGAGCGGATGTACGGCCTGATGGCGACCGTGGCCTCCTCGGCCCTCGCCATCCTCGCCACCGGCTATCTGGGCGCCACCGCCGACGCGGTCTCGGTCGGCGCGGCGGCCGTCGCGGTCGCCGCCGTGGTGCGCGCGCTGCCGCTGCCCACCCCGCTCTCCGTGGTGCTCTCCCTGCTCGCCGCCGCGGGCGCGGGATTCGCCGTCGGCGGCATGAACGGCCTCGGCACCGACGGCGCCCTCCTCGGCGCCGCTGCCGCCGTCTGCGGCCTGATCGGCCACCGCGCGGCCAGCTACGACTACCCCTCCCGCTTCGTCCACTTCACGGCGGGCGTCTCCCTGCCGCTCGCGGCGGCCGGACCGGTGGTCTGGGTGCTCGGGCGCGCGCTGGGCTGACCGGCGTCCTGGGCGGCCGGTGCCGCCCAGGACCCTCCCTGACCCGGTGAGGGTCAGCCGTCCGCATCCGGCGGGAGGCCGTCGTCCAGGACGATGCGGATCGTGCCGCCCCTGACGACGGACCGCCCGAGGTCGGCCGCGACGCGGTGATACGCGGTCGTGGCCAGCGCCCACTCGGCGCCCACCGGCTCGGTGGTGCGGACGTTCCACAGCTCGATCAGCAGGGCGATGAGCGAGCGTCCCGACAGGACGGTGCGCACCTGGCCGCCGTGGATGGCCTCGACGGCGGGCGGGACACGGAAGTGCCCGTGCCGGACCGCGAGGGTGATCAGCCACTCCCAGGTGTCCCGGTGCGCGATCAGCTCGGCCGAGGCCACTCCGGCGGCCTTCAGCAGCAGGACCCCGTGGGCGACCTGCGGGTCCTCGGGCGGTGCGGCGGAGGCGTCCCGCGCGGGGCTCTCCTCGCCCCGGTAGGCCGCCTCGATGGCGCTCTTGAGGTCGGCTCCGGGGCGCGGACCGGGCTCCGTGTTCTCCATGTGCTCTTCCTGGTGCTCTTCCTGCGGGTCGGCGCCGGGCTCGTCGGCAGGGGGTTGGTCGGCACGGGGCGCGTCGGTACCGGGTTCGCCGGTGCCGGGCTCGTCCGGCTCCGCCCCCGCCTCCGGGCCGTTCTCCTCGGGCGGCGCGGTGGCCCGCAGGGTCTCCAGGCGGGTGAGCACGTCCCGTATCTCGCTCAGGGCGTCGCCGAGTTCACCGGCCCCGCGGTCCTGGCCCCGGCGCAGCTCGCCGGTCTCCTCGCGTATCCCGGTGACGCCGTCCCGGACGCACTGCTGTATCTCCACCCGGCTCCGCGCGATCTCACCGCGCAGCGCCGACAACCCGATGCGCGGGTCCTCGATGCTTTCGAGCTTTTTACGCGTCTCCTCCAGTTCGCTCAGTGCCTCGCCGAATGCCCGTCTCCACCGCACGTCGCTCCTTGATCACCGCATACCGACAACTGCTGCAATCTCCCCATGCGACCGCCGGACGACGCGACGTTTTCCAGCCCTTCGGCGGCCGAGAACGGACGGTGGCGCCTTTGCCGTACACCGGGTGTGACCAGGTCAGGGCGGTGGGTGGCGTTCCTCGGCGGCGGACCCGGAAGGCGATCAGGCTCCTCTCGCCGTATGTCCTACGGCGATTTCCAGACCGGGTTTCCGAAAAAGGAGGGCGGGAACTACGCGAAAAGCCGCACTCTCGCGCGGCCCTGTCACAGGTGATCCACAATGCGCCTGGGGCGGGGCCGCGCGAGCTACGGTGTCGGCGCCGGAAGCCGTTCGCCGACCCCTGGGGAAATGATGCGTGCCCTGCGAATAATCGTCGTTCTCGTCGTGATTCTGGGCGGGCTGTTCGTGATCGCGGACCGAGTGGCGGTGCACTTCGCCGAGGGTGAGGTCGCGGACCGGGTGAAGGCGCGCGAGAACCTGGCGTCCACCCCGGACGTGGACATCAACGGCTTCCCCTTCCTGACCCAGCTGGCCGGGGGCTCGCTGGACGACGTGGAGCTGGGCATCGCCTCCTACCCGGTGTCCACCGGCGGCCAGGGCGGCACGATCCGTATCGACGACCTCAAGGCGCACCTGAAGGACGTCACGTTCTCCGGCGACTACTCCTCGGCCACCGCCGCGACCGGCACCGGCTCCGCGACCATCGCCTACGACCAGCTCATGAAGGCCGCCAAGACCGAGCCGACCGAGGTGGCGCCCGGGGTCACCGCCCAGATCACCGGCCTCGGTGACGGCGGTGACGGCAAGGTCAAGGTGAAGGTGAAGGTCGGCGTCCCGGCGCTCGGCGTCCACCCGACCCTCTCGGTGCTCAGCTCGGTCGACGTCAAGAGCGGCAAGGTCTCGCTGCACGCGGACTCGCTCCCGGCCATAGCGGGCGCCAACCTGGCCGACGGCACGCTGCGGCAGATCACCGACTTCCAGCAGGCCCTGGACCAGCTGCCCGGCGGGATCGAGCTGGACCAGGTGCGGGCCACCCCGGACGGCCTCCGGATCACCGTGAAGGGCACCGACCTCAAGCTGGCCGGATAAAGGGCCGGATAGGGAAACGGGGGCCTGGGTAGGAAGCCCCCGGCGGGACCGGTGCGCTGTCCGACAGGCGAGACGCCGCCGTCCGTACCGTAGATATGACGAACGTCGTCGCGCGTCCGCGTACCCAGAACCGGGCCACAGCGGACGCCAGGCGTTTCACAGGGCCTCCACGCTTCCGGCATGCGGACGATCGTGTCTCATCATCCGACACGGCGGTGACATGCCCGCCCGGACCTCCTTACGATCGACTGCATGAAGCGACAGGCGGATCTCACCAAGCGGCGGGCAGTTGACCTGTGCCGCGTTGCCGCCATGCTCTGTCGCCCCTTCTGAGCGGAAGTCCGCGCGCTTCCGCATCTCTCGGCCGCCCTGCTGGTAGGGCACCCGTGCGCCGTCGCACCCCCGTGCGCGCGCACCCTTCCCACCGCACGCCCACCGTGACTGCCCCGGAGGAGAAAGAGCATGAGCCGCAGCGACGTACTGGTCGACGCCGACTGGGTGCAGGAGCACCTGGACGACCCCGCCATCGCCATCGTCGAGGTGGACGAGGACACGTCCGCGTACGACAAGAACCACATCAAGAACGCGATCCGCATCGACTGGACCAAGGACCTCCAGGACCCGGTCCGCCGCGACTTCATCGACCAGGAGGGCTTCGAGAGGCTGCTGTCGGACAAGGGCATCGCCAACGACACCACGGTGATCCTCTACGGCGGCAACAACAACTGGTTCGCCTCGTACGCGTACTGGTACTTCAAGCTCTACGGCCACGAGAACGTCAAGCTGCTCGACGGTGGCCGCAAGAAGTGGGAGCTGGACGCCCGCGAGCTGGTCGCCGGTGACGAGGTGCCCGAGCGCGCCAAGACGGAGTACACGGCCAAGCCGCAGAACCTCGCGCTGCGCGCCTTCCGCGACGACGTGGTGGCGGCCATCGGCGCGCAGAACCTGGTCGACGTGCGCTCGCCCGACGAGTTCTCCGGCAAGCTGCTCGCCCCGGCCCACCTGCCGCAGGAGCAGTCGCAGCGCCCGGGCCACGTGCCCAGCGCCCGCAACATCCCGTGGTCCAAGAACGCCAACGACGACGGCACCTTCAAGTCCGACGAGGAACTGAAGGAGCTGTACGCGGCCGAGGACGTGGACCTCGCCAAGGACACCATCGCCTACTGCCGCATCGGTGAGCGCTCGGCCCTGACCTGGTTCGTGCTGCACGAGCTCCTTGGCGTGGAGAACGTCAAGAACTACGACGGCTCCTGGACCGAGTACGGCTCGCTGGTCGGCGTCCCGATCGAGCTGGGCGCGGCCAAGTAAGCCCCTTCGGGGAACTCAGAGTTGATCCCGACCGGCCTTCCGGTCAGACCCCTTACGGAGAAAGACATGTGCGGAGCGAAGGCCGGCGGCCCGGACGCCTCGACGATCAAGCCCGGTGAGACCACGATCCAGGGGCAGGTGACGCGGGACGGCGAGCCGGTGACGGGCTATGTCCGCCTGCTGGACTCGACGGGCGAGTTCACCGCGGAGGTCCCCACCTCCGCCACGGGGCAGTTCCGCTTCTACGCGGCCGAGGGCACCTGGACCGTCCGCGCCCTGGTCCCCGGCGGCACCGCCGACCGCACGGTCGTCGCGCGGCCGGGCGGCCTCGCGGAGGTCGCGATCGCGGTCTGAGCGGGACCTGAGGGCTACCTGACGGCTCCTCGACGGCTCTGCGGGCCGCGCCCCACGGGTGGGACACCCGGGGCGCGGCCCTTCGGGCGTTCCGGCCCTACCCTGGACTCATGTACGCACGGCGGCGGCGCTGGTACTTCGTCCTCATGGGCGTGTGTGTCGTCATCTTCGTCCTGGCCTGGGCGGTCGTCCGCATCTGGTCCGTCCCGGCGGCCGTCGGCATGTGCCTGTTCGCCATGGTGATCCCCCCGGTCGCCGCGATGGTCGCCAACCGCCGGGGCCCCGAGGACCGCTGGTGGGACTCCCCCTCCGGCGACCCCCAGTCCGACGAGTGGTGGGACGAACTGGACGGTAAGAAGAAGGGGCCGCGGCCCTAGGGCCGATGAGGTGGTTCCTCGTGACGAAGGAGTCCCCATGTCCGTCGACATCCCGCGGCCCCCGTTCGACCCGGAGCTGGAGGCCGTCCTCGCGGTCCTCGCGGACGAGATACCGCCGACGCTGACCTCGGAGATGATCCCCGAGCTGCGCCGGGCGATGCCGAAGGACGTCACCGACGAGACGCTGGACGCCTCCGGGCTGACCCGGCGCGACGTCACGGTCCCGGGGTACCTGGGCGACGAGATCACCGTCTCGGTGATCGCCCGCCGGGACCATCAGGGGCGCGGGCCGGGGATCTACCACACGCACGGCGGCGGCATGGTCGCCGGTGACCGGTTCTCCGGCCTGAGCCAGGCCCTCCCGTGGGTCGTCGAGCACGATGCCGTGCTGGTCACCGTCGAGTACCGGCTCGCCCCCGAGCACCCCGACCCCTACCCGGTCGAGGACTGCTACGCCGGGCTGCTCTGGACGGCCGCGCACGCCCGGGACCTCGGGATGGACCCCGACCGGCTGATCATCGCCGGGCAGAGCGCCGGGGGCGGTCTCGCCGCGGGCGTGGCGCTGCTGGCCCGCGACCGGCGGGGACCGGCCCTGACCGGGCAGGTGCTGAGCTATCCGATGCTCGACGACCGGGACCGTACGGTCTCCTCGGCCCAGTTCGACGGGGCCGGTGTGTGGGACCGCGGCAGCAACGTCATGGGCTGGACCGCGCTCCTCGGAGAGCGCCGGGGAACCGACGACGTGTCCGTCTACGCGGCGCCCGCCCGCGCGAGCGACCTCACGGGGCTGCCGCCCGCCTTCATCGACTGCGGCTCGGCCGAGGTCTTCCGGGACGAGGACGTCGCCTACGCGACCGCCCTGTGGCACGCGGGCGTACAGGCCGAACTCCACGTCTGGCCCGGCGGATTCCACGGCTTCGACCTGACCGCACCCCACACCGCCCTCGCGCACGCCATGACGGACACCCGGAACGCCTGGGTGACCCGCACCCTCGGATCGTGAGGCGAACCCCGCCGGACCGGCTCTCGCCACAGCGCCGCCGCGCTGCTGCGACGCCTCACCGGCGGGCCGGTCACGGTGAGTCGTGAGCCGCGTCGATGACGCAGAAGCGGTTGCCCTCCGGGTCGGCGAGGACGACGAAGTCGGCGTCCTCGGGGTAGAGGTCCCAGTCGACGCGCTCGGCGCCGAGGGCGAGCAGGCGGGTGATCTCCGAGCGCTGTTCGGCGGCGTCGGCGGCGTAGAGGTCGAGGTGGACCCTCGGGTGGTCCTGCACGGGGGTGGTGCTCAGGTCGAGCGCGATGCCCGGTCCGGGGGCGCCGTCCGCCGGGACCAGGACCGTCCAGTCGTCGGACACCTCACCGTCGCGCGGGACGTATCCCAGGGCCCGCGCCCAGAACTCCGCGGCCCGCCGTACGTCGGCGGCCCCCATCACGATCGTCCCCAGTCTCAGCATCCGCCGATTCTGGCAGGAACGTGATCAGTAGACGAGGGCCTGCGTGTCCTCCGCCATGATCTCCTGCACGAAGACCTGCGCGCCCGCGATGCGCACGCCCTCCAGCACGTCCTGCTCCGTGATGTCCCGGCGGGCGGCGCACTGGGTGCACAGCGTGACGCGCCCGCCCGCGAGGATCCCGTCCAGCAGGTCCGGCAGCGGCGCGGCGTGCGGCAGTTCGAACTCGGCGGCCCGCCCCGGCAGCGCGAACCACGCCGACTCCCCGGTGAGCCACACCGACACCTCGACCCCGCTGGCCACGGCCACGGCCGCCACGGTGAAGGCCTGGGAGCAGCGTTCGGGAGCATCGACCCCCGCGGTCACCTTGATCACGAGCTTCTTCGCCATGTATCGCATCGTAATCCGGTTGCCCACAACTCCATGGACATGTCATGAGTCTCCTGTGCGGCGCGGGGGACGGAACCCGTGCTTCCTGTTCTGGGAGGGGACACGTTGGACGTATCCGAAAGACCGGTCGGTGAGGGTGAGGGTGAGGGGGCCGCGGAGACCGTGGAGCCCCGGCCTCGGCGGCGTACCGCACGGCTGCTGACCTCGGCTGTCGTGCTCGGGGTGATCGCCGGGACCTGTGCGGGCTATCTGGTGCAGGCCGCCCGGGAGCCCGGAAAGCTGCCGTCGCTGTCGCAGCCGAGGCTCGCGCAGGCGCGGGGGAAGGCGCCCGAGCCGCTGTCCGCCGCGCGGGACCGGCAGGTCAAGGTGAACGGCGATCTGCGCCGCCTGCTGCTGCGCAAACCGGCGGGCGCCCGCGACAGCACGGAGGACGAGGGCACCGACGGCTGGCTGAGCCTGCCCGCCTACGCGCAGGACTTCACCAGGCCGAAGGTGGCCTTCGGCCTGCTGGTCCAGGGCCAGTTCCGCCGCGCCGCCACCACCGGCTGGCTCCAGGGACAGCGCTCGTCGGTGATCCGCCTGGTCCAGTACCGCCAGGAGGAGGACAAGAGCGCCGCCGCCTCGGCCGAAGAGGGCCACTACTGGGCCGAGCGGCAGGCCCGCACCCGCAGCTGGCCCGTCCCCGGCACGGGCGACGGCGTCTCCTACGTCCACGACCGCCCCACGGCCAAGTACGGCGTCTCGCTCTACGAGGCCGAGGCGCACGCCTGGCGCGGCGACATCGCCATGGAGATCTGGATCTACGACACGAAGCCGATCCCCGCGAGCGCGATCCGGGACCTGGCCGAGCGGCAGATGGAGCGGCTGTGAACGAGGAGCAGAACGAGACGCAGCACGAGGCGCGGAACGAGGCACGGAACGACGCGCAGAGCGCGGAGCCGGTGGCCGTCCCGGAGGGCGCGGGGCGGACCCCGTCCCGTCGCCGCCTCGGCCGCGTCCTCGGCGGCACCGCCCTCGCCCTGGTCACCGTCGCGGGCGTGGCCGTCACCGCCGTCGTCGTCGCCGGAGCGGACCGCGAGGCCGGGAAGCCCGTGTGGCGGCTGCCCGAGGCCGTCGAGGAACAGGCTCTGGCGCAGCCGGACGGGCTGCAGGGGATGCTGCTGCCGTACGGGAGGACGTACGGCAGGGGGCCGGACATGGACGAGTTCGGCTCGGACGTGGCGCTGTCCGGGCGGCAGGCCGAGGAGCTGCGGAAGCGGTCGTACCAGGACCTGCCCCGCTCGGAGCGGCGGCTGATCGAGGAGCGGTACGCGAAGGACCCGCTCAAGGGCATGGCGATGCGCACCTATGTGAGCGGCGCGGACCCGGACGGCGGCGACGCCGTCTTCACCGTGCAGGTCGTGCTCACCCAGCGGGCGCACCCGTCCCGCTCGGCCACCGCCCCGGCCGACGCCCTGAAGATCTTCCGGAAGGGCCCGGCGATCAAGGGCCACGAGCGCGAGGCCGCGTGCTTCCTGCCCCCGGCCGGGCTGCGCGGCGCCATCGACTCGATGCTGTGCACCGGCCACGTCGGTGACGTCGACGTCAGCGCCTGGGCCCGTGGCGCGGCCCCGCTGGACCGCAAGGCGGCGGCGGAGATGATCCGCGCCCAGTTCGACCGCATCAAGGACCCGGGTGAGGCCGTATGACCGACCAGCAGACCCTGCCGACCCCCGAGGAGCAGGCCGAGCGGCAGCCGCTTCTCCCCGTCGGGGCGGCCACCCGTCGCCCCCGGCTGCGCGCGGCCCTGCGCTGGGCCGCCGCCGTCGCCGTGTTCGCGGTGGCCGGAACCGGCACGGCGTACGGGATCACCCTGATGGACCGCACCGACGTACCCGGCCTCGCCACCCGCTCCGACGGCCGCTGGGACTACCCGGAGCTGGTGCGGCCCCCGCTGCCCGCGGGCAGCCCCGGCCCGCTCGCCGCCGCGAACAAGGCGGGCGCGCACTACGCCGACCTGCGCGCCCTGGTGCTGCCCGCGCCGCACGGCGCCACCCTCGACCCGGCGCTCAAGGGCGACGACGGCTGGGTGACGATGAAGGACTTCCTGGCGCCGTACGCCGCGTCCGGCCGCCCGGACGTCCGCCAGATGCTCGTCGACAACGGCCTGCGGCACATCGCGGCCCGCGGCTGGACCACCCCCGACGGCACCCGCACCCGGATCTACCTGCTCCAGTTCGACACGGCCGCCGTGGCCGAGGACGTGCTGGGCAAGCAGTTCACCGGGTACGCGGAGCCCCGGTACCCGGTCGCCGCCGCCGGTACCTACCAGCTGGAGGAGCCCTACCCGGCGGCCCGGGTGAAGGGCGTCTCGGTCGTCGACTTCAACGAGGCCAGGCCGTACGGCAAGGAGCAGCTGCGGATGGCGTACCTCGGCGCCGGGGACACCGTCGCGATGATCACGCAGACCCGTGCGGGGGGCGTCGGGACCGTGCCGTTCTGGCAGACCCTGACGCTCCAGAGCGAGCTGCTGGGCTGAGAGGCCACCTCGCCAGGAGAGCCGGGGCCCGGCCGCGTAAGCTGGCCCCGGCTCTGTCGTACGCCCACTTCCGCTTCAAGGAGCACATTCCGTGGAGATCTTCTTCGAACTGCTGCTGGTCCTGGTCTGCGTCGGCGTTCTCGCCTTCGCCGGGCTGACCGTGAAGAAGCTGTACCAGGGCCAGCGCTGACCCACCGCAAGGAATCGACCAGGAACGGCCCTCATGATCGAGATCCCGTCTGACCTGCACAAGGACCTCGTCCCCCTCGCCTTTCTGCTGGGCAACTGGGTGGGCGCCGGTGTCCACGACTTCCCCGGTTCGGAGAAGTGCAACTTCGGCCAGGAGGTGAGCTTCACCCACGACGGCCGGGACTTCCTGGAGTACCAGTCCCGCACCTGGGTCCTCGACAAGGAGGGCAACAAGGTCCGCCCGCTGGAGTCCGAGGCCGGTTTCTGGCGCATCGACGCCGAGCGCAAGGTCACCGTCACGATGACCCGTGACGACGGCGTGGTCGAGATCTGGTACGGCGAGATGGCCGACAAGAAGCCCCAGATCGAGCTGGCCACCGACGCCGTGGCCCGCACCCCCGAGGCCCCGCCGTACTCCGGCGGCAAGCGGCTGTACGGCTACGTCAAGAGCGACCTCATGTGGGTCGGCGAGAAGCAGACCCCCGAGGTCGAGCTGCGCCCCTACATGTCCGCCCAGCTCAAGAAGGCCGTCACCCCGGAAGAGGTCGAGCGCTGGGCGAAGGCCCTGCCGGACGACATGCCGGACGACGGGATCGCGTTCTTCAAGTAGGCCCGACCGCTGTCACGCGGGCCCGCACGGCCGCAGGGCGCCCCTGTTTATACCGGGGCGCCCCGGCCCGCAGGCTCTAGACTTCCCGTTGTGGTGAGCACCGACTGGAAGAGCGACCTCAGGCAGCGCGGCTACCGGCTGACGCCGCAACGGCAACTCGTGCTCGAAGCCGTGGACACCCTGGAGCACGCGACCCCGGACGACATCCTCGTCGAGGTCCGCAAGACCGCCTCCGGGGTCAACATCTCCACCGTGTACCGCACCCTGGAGCTGCTGGAGGAGCTGGGCCTGGTCAGCCATGCCCATCTCGGGCACGGGGCGCCCACGTACCACCTCGCCGACCGTCATCACCATCTCCATCTGGTGTGCCGGGACTGCGAGAACGTGATCGAGGCGGACGTGGACGTGGCCGCCGACTTCACGGCCAAGCTGCGGCAGCAGTTCGGGTTCGACACCGACATGAAGCACTTCGCGATCTTCGGCCGCTGCCGGGACTGTGCCCTGAAGAGTTCCACCACCCCGTCGTAGGCTGGCCCGTATGAAGAGCCCCCTGCTGTCCCTGCCCGGCGCCGTTCCCGCCGAGGGCGTGGACGAAGGCGTCGCCGCCCACTACGGCGACCTGTTCCGCGAGCAGCGTGCCCTCGCCGACGGCACCGGTTTCGTCGA
Source organism: Streptomyces sp. LaPpAH-108 (assembly GCF_000373625.1). Lineage (GTDB taxonomy): Bacteria > Actinomycetota > Actinomycetes > Streptomycetales > Streptomycetaceae > Streptomyces. Next base: position 459,714 of record NZ_KB891996.1, on the reverse strand, counting down.
CCTCTCCCACCGGGGCGTCGTCACCGTCACCGGCGAGGACCGGCTGAGCTGGCTGCATCTGCTGCTCACCCAGCACGTCAGCGACCTCCCCGCCGGTGAGGCCACCGAGGCGCTGATCCTCTCCGCCAACGGGCACATCGAGCACGCGCTGTACCTGGTGGACGACGGGACGACCGTCTGGGCGCACGTCGAGCCGGGCACCGAGGAGGCGCTGATCGCCTACCTGGAGTCGATGAAGTTCTTCTACCGCGTCGAGGTCGCCGACCGCACCGCCGACTACGCGGTGGTCCACCTCCCCGCCGGTTCCATCACCGAGGTCCCGGGGGACGCGGTGGTCCGCGAGACCCCCTACGGCCGTGACCTCTTCCTCCCGCGTGCCGCGCTGGAGGACTTCGCCGCCCGCTCAGGACCCGCCGCCGGTCTCCTCGCCCACGAGGCGCTCCGCGTCGAACAGCACCGCCCCCGCCTCGGCTTCGAGACCGACCACCGCACCATCCCGCACGAACTGGGCTGGATCGGCACCGCGGTCCACCTCCAGAAGGGGTGCTACCGGGGCCAGGAAACCGTCGCCCGGGTCCAGAACCTCGGCAAGCCCCCGCGCCGCCTCGTCTTCCTCCACCTCGACGGCAGCGACGTCCACCTGCCGCCGCCCGGTACGGAGATCCGCCTGGCCGCCGACGGCCCCGAGGGCCGCAAACTCGGCACGGTGACCACCTCCGTCCGCCACCACGAACTGGGCCCCGTGGCCCTGGCCCTGGTCAAGCGCAACACCCCGGTCGACGCCCCCCTCCTGGCCGGAGACACAGCAGCCTCCCAGGAACCAATCGTCGAACCGTAAGCCAGCGCAACTGGACGACGAGCACGGTGCGGCCACCCGCCCGCGCTAGCTGCGAGCAGCCGCGCCGCCACCCACCCTCCCGCGCTAGCTGCGAGCAGCCGCGCCCCGTATCCCCCCACCCCACCCAGCTGCGGCCCAGCCGCGCCCCCGTGTTCCGCCCCACCCCACCCAGCTGCGGGCAGTCGTGCCGCTTGGGGCGGCACGGGTGGGCGCAGCGGCACCCCGCAAGCGCGGCGAGCGAACCCCCTTGCTCAGCCGCAGCCGAGGTGCACCTAGATTTCGAGCAGCACCGTGAACGGCCCGTCGTTGGTCAGAGACACCCGCATCTGGGCACCGAACCGCCCCGTAGCCACCGTCGCCCCCAACCCCCGCAACTGAGCAACCACCTCATCCACCAACGGCTCCGCCACAGAACCCGGCGCCGCCGCATTCCACGTAGGCCGCCGCCCCTTCCGCGCATCCCCGTACAACGTGAACTGACTGATCACCAGCAACGGCGCGCCCACATCACTGCACGACTTCTCGTCCGACAGCATCCGAAGAGACCACAGCTTCCGGGCCAGCTGAGCCGCCTTCTCCTTGGTGTCCTCATGGGTGACCCCCACGAGGACACACAACCCCTCCCCGTCGAGAGCCCCCACCGTCTCGCCGTCCACGACGACACTCGCCCCGTCCACCCGCTGCACCACAGCTCGCATGACACCCATCATGCCCGGTGGAAAAATGCGCCGCCCGGGTGCCCAGCACCCGTCATTACCGCCCATCCAGGGCCGTTCGGGGGCAGTCGGTCACATAGCGGCCACGCGGGGTGGCACGATGCTTCCCACACGCCGGTCGAGGGGACGGTCACCACCACATGAGCACACCGAGCACCAGCGGCAGGCTGGAGACGCGCCGCCCGCCCGCGCAGCGCGCGGACAGCCCGCCCGGCCCGTCGCTGCCCGTGGAGCCGCCGGAGCACGACCTGGCCCGGCTCAGCCTGCCGGAGCTGCGCGCCCTGTGGCGCGACGCCCAGCGCGACGAGGCGGACCTCAGCTATGTACGGCGCCTGCTGCAGGGCCGTATCGACATCCTGCGCGCGGAGTCGGCCCGGCGCGGCGGCTCGTCCGTGCCCGCGCCGCCGGACGCCTCCGTGGTCGCGCGGCTGCCGGAGATCCTGACCGACGCCCCGGCCCGGCACCGCTCCTCCGCCCGCCACGTCACGCTCGGCACCCCGCACAACGAGGAGTACGGGAAGCTGGCCGCCGAGATGCTGGGCGAGGTCGAACTGTCCGACCTCACCGCCCGCACGGACGCCGAACTCACCGCGGCGATGGCCCGGTTGACGGGGTACGAGCAGGAGATCTCGCGCCGCCGCCAGCACCTCCAGCGCACCGCCGACGGCTGCAGCGCCGAGATCGCCCGCCGCTACCGGGTGGGCGAGGCGCAGGTGGACGACCTGCTGACCTGAGCCGGACCGGCCGGACCCCGGCGGCGGAAATGCGGGCGACATGCCCCCGCTCCCGCGCCTACCGTGACCCCATGATCGAGATCCGGCCTGTCGAAGAGGACGAGTTCGAGGAATGGCTGCGCGCCCTGTACACCGGCTTCCTGATGGAGCCGGTCCCCACTCCTGACCAACGGGAGGCGAACAGAAGGCAGTTCACGGGCAGCCGCACGCTCGGCGCCTTCGAAGGCGGCCGTTGCGTGGGCACCTTCCGTTCGTTCTTCCAGGAGGTCACGGCGGTCGGCGGGGCACCGGTCCGGTCGAACGCCGTCACCAACGTCAGTGTCAGCCCCACCCACCGCCGCCGCGGCCTGCTCACCGAGATGATGCGCCGCGACCTCGCGGCGGCCGAGGAACGCGGTGACGCCGTCGCGACGCTGATCGCCGCCGAGTACCCGATCTACGGCCGCTACGGCTTCGGCCCCGCGACCTGCGCCACCGCCTGGAGCGTGGACGTCACCCGCTCCGGGCTCCGCGCGCGCCCGCCCGTCCTGCCCGAGGGCGCCCGGATCGACCTGGTGGACGGCGCCGAGGTGCGCAAGCTGGGCCCCGCCTTCTACGAGCGGCTGCGCCCCGCCCTGTCCGGCTCGCTGAACCGGAGCGAGCTGTGGTGGGAGGCCCGCACCGGCGCCGCCCGCTTCACCCGCGACTGGACCGAGCCGTACCACGCGGTGCTGCGCTCGGCCTCCGGCGAGGTCGAGGGCCTGGCGACGTACCGCTGCGAGGCCGACGGGCGCGACGGCGAGCTGTCCCGGTACGCCGTGGTCGTGGACGGGCTGCTCGGTGCCACCCCGGCGGCCGAGGCGGACCTGTGGCGGTTCCTGTGCTCGATCGACTGGGTGACCCGGGTGAGGTCCGGCCGCCGCTCCCCGGACGACGTGCTGCCCCACCTGCTGCCCGACCCGCGCGCGGCGTCGATCGAGCAGCACTCCGACTGGCTGTGGGTGCGGTTCCTGGACGTCGCAGCGGCCCTGGAGGCGCGGACGTACGAGCGGACCGGCACGCTGGTCCTGGACGTGCTGGACGAGGGCGGTCCGGCCGGGGGCCGTTACCGGCTCGACGTGTCCCCCGAGGGGGCGTCCTGCACTTTGGCGCCGGGCGCGAGCGCCGATCTCACGCTGCCTGCCTCGGAGTTGGCGACCGTGTGGCTCGGCGACGGCTCGCTGGCGCGGCTCGCCGGGCTCGGCCGGGTCCGGGAAGAGCGAACGGGCGCCGCCCGGGAGGCCGACGCCCTGTTCCGTACGTCCGGGCGGCCGTGGTGCCCGGACGTCTTCTGAACGGTCCCTTCTCGCAATGACGTTGACTGGAGATCCGTAGCGAACGAACGGTGCGCGTGGGCGCGGCCGGGACCTGATCCCGACCCGCCACGCGCTCTTCGGTTGTGGCTGTGCGCTGTCGTGTTCTGTTGTGGCTGTGCCGATTCAGTTGTGGCTGTGCGCTCCGGTGGCCGTCCCCTGTCCGGACTCCCGGCTCCCCTCCGGAAGGGAGCCCGGCGGCCAACCACTCGAAACATGGGCCATGTTGGCCGAGTTGGCTACCAACTCCCTCTTCTTATAGCCGTCTGGACGCGGCCCATAACCACCTTTCGGTGAACTGCCGCAAGATGGCGGGAAGTTGTACCGTTTTATCGTGGACCCGGAACACGCCTCGACCACTGGCCGGAAGAGGTCACGGCGGTCACACCCCGATGTGGCCACCGGCCCTGCCACCCCCGCGCCCCCGCAGCCCGCCATGGCGGCCCTCGTGCCGCGCGTCGCGGCGGCCTTCGCCGCACCGCACGTCGAGATCGACGCGCTCTGTCTCACCTCCGTCTCCCTCACCCTGGCCGTCGGCGAGCCCCTGCGGCAGATCCACGCGGGGCGGCTCGAACCGGCCAAGATCGACGTACGGGTGCTGCTGCCCTCCCGCGACATCGACCTCGCCTTCCCGGCCCCGGCCGACGACCGCGCCGCCGGTCACGACGCCCCGGTGCTGCGCCGCCGCTGGCTGGCGCTGCGCAACGCCCAGGCCCAGGTGCTGCGCGAGAACCTGCTGGCCCTGCGCACCACACACGGTGTGGACGTCCATGTCCGGTTCCGCGCCCTGCCGTTCACCCCGCCCGTCCAGCTCTATCTGCTGGGCCGCTCCGAGGCGCTGTTCGCGTACTACACGCTCACCCGGCTGGAGCGCGAGGTCGGTGACGAGCATCTGGTGGTGTACGACGCGGAGGGCACCCGGGCGATGCTGTTCGCCTTCGAGCGGGGGGCCGGGCCGCGCGACACCGCGTTCGTGGACCAGTCCAGGAAGTGGTTCGAGGCGCTGTGGGGGACGATCAGCTCGGAGCTGGTGCTGACGTCGTAGGCCCGGGTCGATGCGCGAACGGCCCGAGTTGGCAGCCAACTCCTCTGGCCATGGCTCCCACTTGGTTCCTTCTCGGAACAACTCCCGGAAGATGACGGTAAGTTGTACCGTTTGGTCGTGACCCAGGAGAACGTGGCCGTGAACGGCGGGCGGCGTACCGCGCAGGAGATCGCCGACACCCTCCGGGAACGCATTCGCAGCGGCGACCTCAGAGTGGGCCAACGCCTGCCCACTCAGGCCGAGTTGGCCGAGGAGTTCGGCGTGGAGCGCGGTGCCGTACGGCAGGCGCTGCGGGTGCTGCACGGGGCCGGGCTGCTCAGCGGGGTCAGCAAGGGCAGCCCGCCGAGGATCGCGGAGCCCGCCCCCGCCCTGGACGAGCCGCAGCCCACGATGGTGGGCCTCGCCCCCCGCCTGGCCGAGGCGTTCACCGCGCCCCACGTCCGCGTCGACGCGGTGTGCCTGACCGCCCAGAGCCTGACCCCGGCCCTCGGCGAGCCGCTGCGCCTGATCCACGAGGGCAAGGTCCGCCCCGAGCGGATCGACGCCCGCGTGCTGCTGCCCTCCCGGGACATCGACCTCGCCTTCCCGGTCTCGGCCGCCCCGCGCGACCAGACCGCTCCGCGCGACCGGACCGCCCCGCGCGACCGGACCGCCCCGCGCGAACAGGACGACGCCCCCGCCCCCCACCGCGACGACGACCCCGTGCACCGGCGCTGGCTGGCCATGCGCAACGCCCAGGGCCAGGTCCTCCAGTACAACCTGGAGGCCCTGCGCTCCACCCACGGCATCGAGGTGAACGTCAGCTTCCGCGCCCTGCCCTTCACCCCGCCCGCCAAGCTCTACCTGCTCAACGGCACCGAGGCGCTGTACGCGTACTACATGGTCACGCGCCGCGAGGAGCCCACCGACAGCGGCACCCTGGAGATGTACGACACCCTCGGCTCCGAATCCCTGCTGTTCTCCTTCGACCAGCGGGCCGGGCGCAGGGACGCCGCCTTCGTGGAACAGTCGCAGAACTGGTTCGACGCCCTCTGGGAAACCATCGCATCGGACCTGACACTCTCCTGGTGACTTCTGAGACGACGACGCAGACTGAACCGGTGGCGACCGAATCGGCTGAGAAACCGACCGCGTACGAGATCGAGAAGCTACGGGAACTGATCGGCACCCGGATCGTGCTCTGGGACTTCGACGGGCCGATCTGCCGGCTGTTCGCCGGGCACACGGCGGAGAGCGTGGCCGTCGGGCTGGTGGACTGGCTCGCGGAGCGCGGGCTGACCGGCCTGCTCACCCCCGCCGAGCGCGGCACCCTGGACCCGCAGGTGGTGCTGCGCGCGGTGGACCGCGCCCATCCCGGCAGCGAGCTGGTGGCGGAGCTGGAGCGCCTGCTCACCGAGGAGGAGCTGCGGGCCGCCGCCTCCGCGATGCCCACCGCCTACGCCGACCCGCTGATCCGCACCTGGACGGCCGTGGGCTCCCGCCTCGCCATCACCACCAACAACTCCCCGCTCGTGGTCCACGCCTATCTGGCAGGCCGGGGCCTGACCGGCTGTTTCGGCCCGCACGTCTACGGCCGCACCCCCGATCTGCACCGCCTCAAGCCCGACCCGGACTGCCTCAACCGCGCCCTGGACGCCCTGGGCGCGCAGCCCTCCGCCGCCCTGATGATCGGCGACTCCCCGGCCGACGTCGTCGCCGCCCGCCACGCGGGCGTCCGCTTCGTCGGCTACGCCCGCGACGAGCGCCGCGCCAAACTCCTGGGCGACTCGGGCGCGGGCCTGGTCCTGCCCTCCCTGGAACCCCTCCTGGTGGCGCTGCGCAGCTAGGGCCTGTCGGCCGCGCCGCTGGTACGTGTGTACGTCCGCTCGCCGCTCAGGGCGACCGGGTACGGAGCGGCGCGGCCGTAACGGCCGCCACCCGGCCGGAAAACCGGTACCTTGCTGCCACTTCGCGCCCGCCGGGCAGGGCGCGCACGGCGAGAGATGCGGGCGCAATGTCCCACGGAACGACTTCCCCCGCTCGGCAGCGCGCTGCCGAGATGAGCGGCGACGCGAGCGTGATCGAAGGTCCGCTCCACGGCTACCACCACGAGACCTATGTGTTCCCGCTGCCGGGCGAGGCGGGCCAGGACCGGCCGGGGCGGTGGAAGTGCCGCGAGCCGAGGGAGGGGCTGCTCTGGTTCGACCGGCGCTGCTTCGCCTCGGAGGAGCGGCTGCTGGCGGCCCTCGGCGGCGAGATCCCGGGCGTCCCGGAGATCGTCGCGGTCGGTGACCTGCGGCTGATGCGGTTCGTGGAGGGCCGTACGCTCGGCTCGCTCCACCCCTCCGGCACCCAGGTCCCGGAGCTGCTCGGCCACCAGATCGCCGGGCTGTTCGGGCGGCTGGCCCGGGTCGACCCCTGGGGGCTCACGGTCGAGCGGCGCTGCCAGGAGGAGGACCGCCCGGCCGACGGCGACACCGACGGCTTCCTGGAACGGCTCGTGCACTTCACCGAGCACCAGGTGTACCGGGCCAATCTCGACGGGTTCGGGGAGCTGTTCGGGGAGCTGGGCCTGGAGGAGGAGGCGTTCACGTACCTGCGCAAGCAGGTCTCGGGCCTGGCCCGCCGCCCCTTCCGGCTGCTCCACGCGGATCTGCACCGGGAGAACCTGATCGTCGACCCGCACGGCGTCCTCTGGGTCATCGACTGGGAGCTGGCGATGGTCGGCGACCCCCTCTACGACCTCGCGACCCACCTCCACCTCATGCGCTACCCGGCCCCGCAGGCGCGGGACATGGCCGAGCGGTGGAGCGCGGTGGTCGAGGCGGAGCGGCCCGGGGCCACGCGCGGCTGGCGGCACGATCTGGAGCGGCTGCTCGCCTACAAGCGCGCGCAGTCCGTCTTCACCGACGTGATCCGTACGGCCCTCTCCCTGCCGCCCGCCCCGGCCCCTGTGACCGGGGCGGCCCGCAAGCTCGTCGCCGTCCTGACCGAGGCCGCGGGCCCGCTGGGCCTCACCCCGCCGGACGCCCGTACGGTCGCGGAGGCGTTGCGGCGGTGGCGGGGGTAGGAGGAGCGGGACATGCTGCTCTTCCTCGACGTCGACGGCACCCTCCTCCCCTACGGGGCGCCGGACGACGCCTATCCGGTGTACGAGCGGGGCGCGTCCGGGCCGTCCGACGGGCACCCGCTGCTCCGGCGGGTCGACCCCGGTCTGGGCGCCCGCCTGGCCGCGCTGGGCTGCGAACTGGTGTGGGCCTCCACCTGGATGGACGAGGCCAACGCGATCATCGCCCCCTGGCTCGGGCTGCCCCCGCTGCCGGTCGTCGAGTGGCCGGACGAGGACGAGCCGCCGGGGCCGCTCCACTGGAAGACCCGGCCACTGGTGGCCTGGGCGGCGGGGCGGCCGTTCGTCTGGATCGACGACGAGCTGACGGAGGCCGACCGCGCGTGGGTCGCCGGGCATCACCGGGGGCCTGCGCTGCTGCACCGGGTGAACCATGTGGACGGGCTGACGGAGGCGGACTTCGGGGCGGTGCGGGGGTGGCTGGGGGAGCAGGGGGTGTTCCCGTAGGGGAGCGGGGGTCAGGCCGCCGTACGGTCCTCCGGGTGGCGGCGGCGCAGCCGGGGCTGCCGCAGGGCGGGCGGGGCGTAGTCCATGTCCAGGCGGCCCACGTCCGTGCCGGGCGGGACGATCGCGTCGATGCGGTCCAGGGTCTCGTCCGTGAGGGTGGTCTTGGTGCCCGCGAGCAGGTCGTCGAGCTGGTCCATGGTGCGCGGGCCGATGATCGCGGAGGTGACGCCGGGGTGGGTGATCACGAAGGCGAGGGCGAGGTGGGTCAGCGAGAGCCCGGCCTCCTCGGCCACCGGGATCAGCCGCTCGACCGTGTCCAGGCGCCGCTCGTCGGTGAGGTGCCGGAAGCCGAAGCGGGCGCGGTGCGTGTCGGCCCGCTGCCCCTTGCGGTAGCGGCCGGTGAGCAGGCCGCCCGCCAGCGGGCTGTAGACCAGCGCGCCCATGCCGTACCGCTCGCAGACGGGCAGCACCTCGCGCTCGACACCCCGGTTGAGCAGGGAGTACGTCGGCTGCTCGGTGCGGAACCGCTGAAGCCCGCGCCGCTCGGCCACCCACTGCGCCTCGACGAGGTCGGAGGCGGGGTAGCCGGAGGTGCCGATCGCGCGGACCTTGCCCGCGCGCACCAGGTCGGTCAGGACGGACAGGGTCTCCTCGATGTCGGTGTCCGGGTCGGGCCGGTGGATCTGGAAGAGGTCCACATGGTCCGTGCCGAGCCGCCGCAGCGAGTCGTCCAGCGCCCGGGTCAGCCAACGCCGGGACGCGCCCTGCCGGTTGGGGTCGGCGGGGGTGTCGCCCGTCTCCAGGCCCATGGGATTGCGCGCCTTGGTCGCCAGGACGACGGAGTCCCGGCGGCCCTTGAGCGCCTTGCCGACGATCTCCTCGGACTCGCCGCGTGCGTACATGTCGGCGGTGTCCACGAAGTTGATCCCCGCGTCCAGCGCCTTGTGGATCATCCGTACGGACGCGTCGTGGTCGGGGTTGCCGAGGGCGCCGAACATCATCGCGCCGAGGCAGTAGGGGCTCACCTTGATACCGGTGCGGCCCAGGGTGCGGTACTGCATGGTTCTCCTCCTCGCGCTAGGCTCACCTAAGCGGAACAGTGTTCCGCAATCGACGATACGGAACGTTGTTCCGCTTAGCAAGGGGAGTGCGGAGAAGTGGGCATCCAGGACGGCCCGACCGGCCCGGCGGAGCGGCCCCTGCGGGCCGACGCGCGGCGCAGCATCGACACCCTGCTCGGTGCGGCGGCCGAGGTGTTCGCCACCTCGGGCGTCGACGCGCCCGTACGGCAGATCACCGCGAAGGCGGGCGTGGGCGCGGGCACCCTCTACCGCCACTTCCCGCAGCGCTCCGACCTCATCGCCGCCGTCTTCCGCCACGAGGTCGACGCCTGCGCGGATGCGGCCCCCGCGCTCGCCGCCGCGCACGAGCCGCTGGAAGCCCTCACCCTCTGGCTGCGCCGCTTCGCCGGATTCATCGCCACCAAGCGGGGGCTGAGCGCCGCCCTGCACTCCGGCGACCCCGCCTACGACAGCCTCCCCGCCTACTTCGGGCAACGCTTCCTGCCGGTCCTGTCCGACCTCCTCTCCCGCGCCTCGGCAGCGGGCGCCATCCGCCCCGACGCCGACCCCGACGACCTCCTCCGCGCCGTCGCCGGCCTCACCCTCCCCACCCACGACGACACCGACGGCCACACCCACCGCATGATCGCCCTGCTGGTGGACGGACTGCGGTACGGGGCGCCGGGGGCCTGAACGGGGAGCAGAGGGGGTCAAGTCCCTTCTGGGTCAGGTGGGTTATGTTCCTTTCCCATGGCCGACGAATGCTTCACGCACCCCCGCCTCGCCGCGATCCACGACGCCCTCGATTCCGACCGGAGCGATCTCGACGCCTATGTGCGGATGGCGGAGGAGTTCGGGGCGCGGCGCGTGCTGGACGTCGGCTGCGGCACGGGGGTGTTCGCGTTGCGGCTGGCCCGGCGCGGCCTTGAAGTGACCGGGGTCGATCCCGCCGAGGCGTCCCTCGCGGTGGCGCGGACGAAACCCGGTGCGCAGCAGGTCAGTTGGATCCACGGTGACGCCACCGCGCTGCCGCCGCTGCGGGCCGACCTCGCGACCATGACGGCGAACGTCGCCCAGGCCGTGACCGATCCGCCCGCCTGGCGCGAGACCCTGCGCGGCATCCACGCCGCCCTGCGCCCCGGCGGCCGTCTGGTCTTCGAGACCCGCGATCCGGCCCGGCGGGCGTGGGAGGAGTGGACCCGGGAGCGCTCGTACACCGTCACGGAGGTTCCTGGCGTGGGAGCGGTCGAGAGCTGGGTCGAACTCACCGGTGTGGACGGTCCGTTGGTGTCGTTCCGCTGGACATACGGCTTCGCTGCGGACGGCACCGTACTGACCTCGGACTCCACGCTCCGCTTCCGCGAGCGGGCTCAGGTGGCGGCGGACCTGTCGGCGTGCGGGTACGTCCTGGAGGACGTCCGCGACGCTCCCGACCGCCCGGGCCGGGAGCTGGTCTTCGTGGCCTCCGCCTCGCGCCGTGCTTAACCGGCTTCCGGAGTGCCGTAGGAGAACCGGTAGCCCGTGAAGTCGGCGACGTGGACGTATCCGATGCGCTGGTAGAGGGCATTGCTGGTGGGGTTGGCCGGGTCCGCGAACAGGACGACGTCCGTGGCGCCTTCGGCCAGCGCGGCCCTGCTCACCTCGACCGTCACGGCGCCCGCGTAGCCGCGGCCCCGGAGGCGGGCCGGGGTGTAGACGGGGTCCACCCGGACCATGCCGCCGACCATCGAGGTCACGGCCGCCATCGCGGCGGGAGTGCCGTCCGGCGTCTCCCAGAACGTGAAGCGCCGGTCGCCGAACCGCGAGTCGGCCCAGGCGCCGGAGTCGATCAGGTCGATGGAGCGCTGCTCCCCGACTTCGACGCAGAACTCCCGGCACCAGCGGACGACTTGCTCCCGATCCTCGCGGTCCGCGCCCCGGCCCCGCCCCGCCGGTCGCGGCTGCGGTGGGGTGAGCGTGCCGAGCCGGTACAGATGAGTCCGCCAGAAGGGCGCCGACGCCGCTCCCGTGTGCCGCTGCCACGCCTCGGCGAAGGCGGAAGCGGTGTCGTGGTCCGAGATGACCCCGGAGGGCGAGCGACCGAGACCGGCCAGCCGGGCGGCCAGGCTGTCGGCCTGCTCTCCGCTGAGCGGCGTGACGCCCAGGTACCCCCGCGGAGTGCGATAAAAGACGGCGCGCACCTCGCCCCCCGACTCCAGCACCCCGAAGCCACCGCCTCCGTCCCCGCGCGCCCGCAACCTCTCGATCTCCGTCAGCGGCGTGTTGTGCAACGCGGGCCGCGACCGCAGAAAGCCCCCGGCCCGGGCGAGGAAGTCGTCTACATCATCGGTGAGTTGCCAGTCGTTCGAACGCATGCCTCATGCTCCTGGACGGACCGGGCCCGGCGGGAGCTTTTTCTTGTGGATGAGCCACCGCCACGACCAGGCCGATGGCTTTCGGTCACGGTGACGGTTCCTGCCGTGTGCGACACACTCTTGCTAGCGGATGCTTGCAATAGTTAGCAGGGGTGAGGCATGGTGGAGGCATGGCATCGCTCAACGTCGGCAATCTCGGTGAGTATCTGCGCGAGCAGCGGCGCAACGCACAGCTCTCGCTGCGGCAGCTCGCCGATGCCGCCGGGGTGTCCAATCCGTACCTGAGCCAGATCGAGCGCGGGCTGCGCAAGCCGAGCGCGGAGGTGTTGCAGCAGGTCGCCAAGGCGCTGCGCATCTCCGCCGAGACGCTGTACGTCCGCGCCGGAATCCTCGACGCCGAACGGGACCGGGACGAGGTCGAGACGCGCGCCGTCCTCCTCGCCGATCCCTCGCTGAACGAGCGGCAGAAGCAGGTGCTGCTCCAGATCTACGAGTCCTTCCGCAAGGAGAACGGATTCGGGACCGGCGAATCGGAGCAGGAGGCGGCGGGGGAGGAGCGGACCGGCAGCACCGAGGACGACACGGGCGACACCACCGCACGCGGCACCCGCACGGCCGGCGGCAGTGATGCCGGTCCGCGGCGGACGGCCGGACAGTAGCCGGACCAGGGCTCCGGCCGCCGCACGCGGACCAACACAACCTCAGCCGAACGCGAACCGAATCCGGGAGGACCCTCACCATGGCCATCACCGACGACCTGCGCAAGACCTTCAGCGACCCGACCCCGCTCTACTTCGCCGCCGGAACCGCCGATCTCGCGATCCAGCAGGCCAAGAAGGTGCCCGCGCTGGTCGAGCAGCTCCGCACCGAGGCCCCGGCCACGATCGACAAGGTGCGCGCCACCGACCCCAAGGAGGTCCAGGCCAAGGCCACCGCCCGCGCCAAGGAGGCGCAGGAGGGGCTGCAGTCCCGGCTCAACCAGCTCCTCGGCACGCTCGACGTGGACATCAAGAAGCTCGGCGAGTCCGCCCAGGACCTCGCCCTGCGCGGCGTCGGCGTCGCCGCCGAGTACGCCGTCAAGGCCCGCGAGACCTACGAGAAGGTCGCCGAGCACGGCGAGCAGGCCGTGAAGACCTGGCGCGGTGACGCGGCCGAGGAGATCGAGGACCTGGCCATCGCCGTCGAGGGCGCCCCCGAGCCCACCCCGACCGACACCCCGCTCACGGCGGCGCCCGCCCCGGTCACCCCCGAGTCGGCCGCCGCGAAGAAGCCGGCCCCGCCGAAGAAGTCCCCGGCCGCCCGCAAGACGCCGCCGACCGCCAAGAAGACCACGCCGCCGGCCAAGTGACACCGCCGGACACCGTGGACAACGGGCCGGGCACCTTCGGGGTGCCCGGCCCGTTCTCTGGGTACGGTGGCTTTACCGACGATTCGAACCAGGTGGTGGCACTGTGCTGATGACGGCGTTCGGCGACGTGATGTGGCTGATCTACACCGCCATGCTCGTCCTGGCCGTGGTGGCCTTCGCCCTGGCCCTCCTCTTCCGCGAGGACGCCTACCGCGCGGCCGACAAGAAGAACAAGGGCTTCTGGCTGATCATCCTGGGCGTCACCGTCGCGGTGAACCTGCTCGTCCCGATGCTGTTCCTCCAGCTCGCGGGCCTGGTCGCCACGATCGTCTTCTTCGTCGACGTCCGCCCCGCCCTCCAGCGCGTCTCCGGCGGTCGCATCTGGAACCGCAATCGCCGCTGATCCCTGCGGGGCTTCGGCGGATCAGGGGGCTGCGGGTTGCGGGGCTTCGGCGGATCAGGGGGCTGCGGCTTCCTGAGACCCTGCACGGCGCCGGACCAGGTCCCTGACCACCGCCCCCGGCGGAGCGCCCTACCGCACCTGTTCCGGGGAGCCGCCCCCAGACGCCCACGCCGCTGCGCCGCCCCGAGGGGACCGCTACCGCTGGCGTTCCAGCGGCACGACCACCACGGCGCCGGATCAGGTCCCTACCACCGGCCCCGGCGGAGCGCCCTACCGCACCTGTTCCAGGGAGCCGCCCCCAGACGCCCACGCCGCTGCGCCGCCCCGAGGGGACCGCTACCGCTGGCGTTCCAGCGGCACGACCACCACGGCGCCGGATCAGGTCCCTACCACCGGCCCCGGCGGAGCGCCCTACCGCACCTGTTCCAGGGAGCCGCCCCCAGACGCCCACCCCGCTGCGCCACCGAGGGGACCGCTACCGCTGGCGTTCCAGCAGTACGACCGCCACGTCGTCCGTGAGATCGCCCCCGTTGAGGTCGCGGGCCTCGTTGACCGCCGCGCGCAGCAGTTCCTCGCCGCGCAGGCCCTCGGAGAGCTGGCGGTGGATCATGGCGGCCATGCCGTCCTGGCCGAGGCGGTCGCCGGAGGTGCCGACGTGGCCCTCGATGAGGCCGTCGGTGTAGAGCAGCAGGCTCCACTCGGCGCCCAGCTCCACCTGCATCCGGGGCCAGCGGGCACCGGGGAGCAGACCGAGGGCGGGGCCGTTGTTCTCGTACGGCAGCAGGCGCGGGACCGGGGTGCCCGTGCCGGGGCGTACCAGCAGCGGGGACGGGTGACCGGCCAGGCACAGGCCCGCGCGGCGGCCGTCCGGGGAGATGTCCACCGTGCAGAGGGTCGCGAAGATCTCCTCGTGGGCGCGCTCGTGGATCAGTACCTCCTGGAGGGTGTCCAGGAGCTGGTCCCCGCACAGCCCGGCCAGGGTCAGCGCCCGCCAGGCGATCCGCAGCTCCACGCCGAGCGCGGCCTCGTCGGGCCCGTGGCCGCAGACGTCGCCGATCATGGCGTGCACGGTGCCGTCGGGGGTGCGCACCGCGTCGTAGAAGTCGCCGCCGAGCAGCGCGCGGGAGCGGCCGGGGCGGTAGCGCGCGGCGAAGCGCAGCCCGGAGCCCTCGAGCAGCGGGGTCGGCAGCAGACCGCGCTCCAGGCGCCGGTTCTCCTGCGCGCGCAGCCTGCCCTCGGCCAGGCGCCGCTCGGCGGTGTCGGAGCGCTTGCGCTCGACGGCGTAGCGGATGGCGCGGTTGAGCAGGCGGCTGTCCAGCTCGTCGCGGAACAGATAGTCCTGGGCGCCCACGCGCACGGCCTCGGCGCCGCGCTCGGCGTCGCCGGAGGCGGTCAGCGCGATCACCGCCTGCCGGGGGGCCAGCTCCAGGACCTGGCGCAGTACGGCCAGCTCGTCGGGGTCCTCCGGGCGGCCCGGGGCGGGCAGCGCGAGGTCCAGGAGGATGCAGTGCACGTCGTCGGTGAGCAGCCGCCCCGCCTCGGTGAGGTTGCGGGCGGTGCGGACGCGGATCGGCTTGCCGGAGGCGTCCAGCAGCTCGGGCACGATCGGCCCGGCCGGGTCGTCCTCGATCAGCAGCAGGGTGAGCGGTCCGGCGGTGGTGCCATGGGATGTGGTGTCGCGGCCGGCCTCCTGTTCGAGGGGGCCGCCGAACACGGTGGCGGCCCGCGCCTGACCACTTTCCACGGCCGGGATCGCCCTCTGCCGCGGTATGGGTACGGGCATCTTCCTGGGTTCCTTCGCTCCCCCCGAGGGTGGTGGTGTCGAGGGGTCTCGATCCACCGTCGGGTGACCATAGCGGTTGCGGCGGTTCCGGCGGAATGGTGTGAGCCGCGTCGCTCGGGCGCGGTCGGCCGCCATGTGCCGTGCCGCGCAAGGGGGTTCGGGGTGCGTGGGGCCGTGCCGGAATGACGAAGCTCACTCGGCGGGCGGGGGCCCGGGTGGAGTCGGTCACACGGATGCGGGCCCCTGCCGAGTGGCGCGGGTCACGTGAGCGGGCCCGAGGCGGCCCGGCGTCACGACTCCGTCACCCGTTCGGCCGTACGACCCCCAGGATCGGCATCGTGCCCGCCCCCGTCACCGTCACGGTACGGCCGGGACGCGGCGCGTGGATGATCTTGCCGTCGCCCGCGTACATCGCGACATGCGTGGCGTCGCCGAAGTAGATGATCAGGTCCCCGGGGCGCATGTCCGCCACCGCCACGTGCGGGAGCCGGCGCCACTGCTCCTGCGAGGTGCGCGGGATCGGGTGGCCCGCGGCTGCCCACGCCTGGGAGGTGAGCCCGGAGCAGTCGAAGGAGTCGGGGCCCTCGGCGCCCCACACGTACGGCTTGCCGAGCTGCGCGGTGGCGAACGCGACCGCCTTCTTGCCCTCGGCGGAGGTCTTGCCGCTGACGCCGTCGAGGGCGCCGCTGTCCAGCCAGGCGGTCTGCGCCGCGTGGGCGGCCTGCCGCTCCAGCTCGGCCAGCCGCTCCTTCTCCTTCTTCTCCAGCCGGGACTCGACCAGTTCGGCGTCGGCGATCCGCTTCTTGATCTTCTTCTTCGCGGCGGCCTTGTCCGCGCGGTCGGCCTCCAGCTTCTCCATCCGGGCGGTGGCGTCGTCCGAGTCGGCCCGCAACTCCTTCTGGGTGCGGGTCATTTCGGTGAGCAGCTTCTTGGTCGCCCGCTCGCCGTTGAGGATCACCGCCGCCGAGTCCGCGAACCGCTGTGGGTCGTCGCTGAGCAGGAACCGCGCCGTGGGCGGCAGTCCGCCGTTGCGGTACTGGGCCCGGGCGGTGGCGCCCGCCTGGTCTTTGAGCCGCTTCAGCCGCTTCCTGCCCTCCGCGATGCGCTCGTTCAGGTCGTCGAGCCGCGCGGACTGCTTATCGGCCTTCTCCTCGGCCGCGTTGTAGGCGTCGGTGGCGGCGGCTGCCTCGCGGTAGAGCCGGTCGAGCCGCTTGCGGATCTTCTCAAGGTCCTTGTCGGGCGCGGGAGTCGGCGTCGCGCTCGGCGCCGGGCCCGGCGTGGTGCCCGGTGCCGGGCTGCCGGAGGGCGCGGGCGCGGGCGCGCCGGACGCGGTCGGCGTCGCGGACAGGTCGGGCGGCACCGACGCGAACGCCGTACCGGCACCCGCCAGCACGGTCACCGCGCAGACCACGGTCACGGCGGCGGCGAGCAGTCCGCGCTTGCCCGAACCCATACGTCCCCCCAAACTGATTTACCGTCAGTAACCTGTGCTGCCCGAGGGATCGTGCCACGAATGGGCCCGAAGTGACAGAGGTCGTACGAAGTCGTACTCCCTGGTGCCTCTTTCGGACCGTTGCGACACTCCCCTCACCCGGACTTCCCCCGGAAGCGGGCGGTTACGACGATCTTCCGTCGGTGTGACGTACGGCGCACGGAGATCGTTCCCCGTGTTTCTCCGTGCTTTCCGGGGCAGTTGGCGCCCCGGTCGGCGGCTCAGTGCCCGCGAGGTGCCAACGCGGCCCAGTCCAGGGTGACTTCACCCTGGCGCCAGCGTGCGGGGCCGTCCGTCACCGGCCAGTCGGCCGTCAGGTCCCGGACCGTGCGCAGCCAGCGCTGACGGGCGCCGTAGGAGGCGAAGGGCGCGGCGGCGGCCCACGCGCGGTCGAAGTCGCGCAGGAAGGCGTGCACCGGTTCGCCCGGGACGTTGCGGTGGATCAGCGCCTTCGGCAGCCGCTCGGCGAGGTCGGAGGGGCGCTCCAGGGAGCCGAGCCGGGTCGCGAAGGTCACGGTGCGCGGGCCCTCGGGGCCGAGTGCGACCCATACGTGCCGCCGCCCGATCTCGTCGCACGTCCCCTCGACAAGGAGCCCGCCGCGCGAGCCGCCGTCCGCCGGGGCGAGCCGCGCGCACAGCCGCCGCCACACCGCCGCGACCTGCTCCTCGTCGTACTGCCGCAGCACGTTCGCCGCCCGGATCAGCACCGGGCGTCCGGGCACCGGGATCTCGAAGCCGCCGTGCCGGAAGGTGAGCCCCTCGCGCTCGTACGGCCGCGCGGCGGCGACCCGCTCGGGTTCGATCTCGACGCCGACCACCTGGGTGCGGGGCGCGGCGGTCCGCAGCCGGTCCAGGAGTTCCACGGCGGTCCAGGGCGCGGCACCGTAGCCGAGGTCGACGGCCACCGGCGCGTCCGCGCGGCGCAGCTCGGCGCCGTGCGTGGCCGCGATCCAGCGGTCCATACGGCGCAGCCGGTTGGGGTTGGTGGTGCCGCGCGTCACCGTGCCTACGGGTCGGGAGGTCGCGCGGGTTGCCATGTCTATGAGGGTAAGCGGGCGCGGAGGGCCCTCCGGTCGGACGTACGCAGGGCCCGGACTCACGCCGGGCCCGAACGGTTGAGCGAATCATGGTCATGATTCGGTAAAGCCGCTTGCTCGGGGCGGTCAACGGGAAATGGCCGGACACCCGTCGGGTGTTGCACGTCCGGGAGGGCTGGGTCGGTCCTCCGGTCGTCATGGCCGCGCCGAGGAGGAGGAACGCCACGTGAGCCAGTACGTCAGCAGGCTCGGGCGGCGCTCCCCGGCGGCTCCGCCCCGGCTGAGGCTGCACCGCAAGCCGCGCCGGGTCGCCATGCTCTCCGTGCACACCTCACCGCTCCACCAGCCCGGCACCGGCGACGCGGGCGGCATGAACGTCTACATCGTGGAGCTGGCCCAGCGGCTGGCCGCGATCAACATCGAGGTCGAGATCTTCACCCGGGCCACCTCCGGCGACCTCGCCCCCACCGTCCCGCTCGCCCCCGGCGTCCTGGTCCGGCACGTGGACGCGGGCCCCTACGAGGGCCTGGCCAAGGAGGACCTGCCCGCCCAGCTGTGTGCCTTCACCCACGGCGTGATGCAGGCCTGGGCCGGACACCGCCCCGGCTACTACGACCTCGTCCACTCCCACTACTGGCTCTCCGGCCACGTCGGCTGGCTCGCCGCCCAGCGCTGGGGCGTCCCGCTGGTGCACGCCATGCACACCATGGCCAAGGTCAAGAACGCCAGCCTGGCCGTCGGTGACACCCCCGAGCCCGCCGCGCGCGTGATCGGCGAGACCCAGATCGTGCACGCCGCCGGGCGGCTCATCGCCAACACCGCCGAGGAAGCCGCCGAACTCGTCCGCCACTACGAGGCCGACCCCGCCAAGGTCGCCGTCGTCCACCCCGGCGTGAACCTCGCCCGCTTCCGCGTGGCCGACGGCCGCGCCGCCGCCCGCGCCCGGCTCGGGCTGCCGCAGGACGCCCTGATCCCCCTGTTCGCCGGGCGGATACAGCCCCTCAAGGCCCCCGACGTGCTGCTGCGCGCCGTCGCCCATCTGCTGGACCAGCGCCCCGAGCTGCGGCCGAGGATCGTCGTGCCCGTGGTGGGCGGGCCCAGCGGCAGCGGCCTCGCCAAGCCGGAGGGGCTGCAGAAGCTCGCCGCGCGGCTCGGCATCGCGGACGTCGTACGGTTCCGGCCGCCGGTCGGGCAGGAACAGCTCGCGGACTGGTTCCGGGCCGCGTCCGTGCTGGTCATGCCGTCCTACAGCGAGTCCTTCGGGCTCGTCGCCATCGAGGCGCAGGCCACCGGCACGCCGGTGATCGCCGCCTCGGTCGGCGGCCTCCCGGTCGCGGTGCGCGACGGCGAGACCGGCTTCCTGGTCGACGGCCACGACCCGGCCGCCTACGCCCAGGTGCTCCGCCGCTTCGCCGACGACCCGACCCTCTCCGCCCGCATGGGCACGGCCGCCGCCCGCCACGCCCTCGCCTTCGGCTGGGACGCCTCGGCGGCGGCGACGGCGGACGTGTACACGGCCGCGATGGCGACGCATCGACGTCGCGTACGCTCGCCCCATGGGTGAGGCGAACACGGGTAACGAGGCGGACATGGGTGAAGCGCACACAGGCGACGCACACATGGATGACGCCCACCGTGCCGCGCGCGCGATCGAGGACGCCCTCAAGGACGCCGAGCTGGAGTGGGAGAGCCCCGAGCCCGGGTCCTACGTCGTCAAGCTCCCCGGCATCCGCAAGCTCTCCACCACCGTGTCGTTCCTCGTCGGCCGCCACACCCTCTCCGTGAACGCCTTCGTCATCCGGCACCCCGACGAGAACGAGGCCGGCGTCCACCGCTGGCTCCTGGAGCGCAACCTCAAGCTGTACGGCGTGAGTTACGCCGTCGACCGCCTCGGCGACATCTACGTCACCGCCCGCCTCCCCCTCACCGCCGTCACCCCCGCCGAGACCGACCGCCTCCTCGGCCAGATCCTCGAAGCCGCCGACGGCGCCTTCAACACCCTCCTGGAACTCGGCTTCGCCACCGCCATCCGCAAGGAACACGCCTGGCGCCTCTCCCGAGGCGAGCCCACCCACAACCTGGACGCCTTCGCGCACCTGCTGCGCCGCGAAGAGGACTGACGCATCACCGGGTACGGCCCCGGTAGCGCCCCGGTGTCACCCCCACCCACCGCTTGAAGTGGCGGGTGAGATGGGCCTGGTCGTAGAAGCCTGTTGCTGTGGCGACCTCGCTCGGGGGTAGGCCGTCGAGCAGGAGGCGGCGGGCTCGGTCGATTCGGCGGGAGGTGAGGTACTGGTGCGGGGGGATGCCGTAGGTGGTGCTGAACGTCCGTACCAGGTGGGCGGGATGGGCGTGCAGCAGCCGGGCGGCGTCCGTGAGGGTGAGGGGGGCGGTGACCTGCTCGTCCAGCAACTCCCGCAGGAGGCGGGCTAGTACGGGGTCGGGGCGTGTGAACTCCCGCTCTCGGCGCCGGAGATGGTCCCTCAGTCGCTCCCCGACCAGTGCGAGCCTGCTCTCCGCCTCCAGTTCGTCCCCGGCGCGCCCGAGCGCCCCGTGCAACCGCCCGACCCGCTCCCGCAGCGCCGCGTCCGCGAGGTCGGGCCCGTCGACGGCCGCCCCGATCAACTCGTCGCCGAGCAGGCTCCCGTCGAGGTACAGCACCCGCTTGCGGAAGCCGTCCGGGGTCGCGGCGGCGCCGTTGTGGGGCACATGGGGCGGCAGCAGGGTGACCGTGTCGCGCGGGGTGCCGTGCTCGTGCCGCCCGAGGTCGTACCGCACCGCCCCGTCGTCCACGATCAGCAACGTCCAGGCGTCGTGCACATGCATCGGATACGCGTACCCCGTGAAACGGGCGTGGAAGACCTCCACGACACCCGGTACGCGCGGGCGCCAGGCGGAGACGTCACGCTGGTCGGCGGCCACGCAAACAACGTACAAGACGCCGCCGCGCCCCGGTCGGCAGTCTCGGGGCATGAGTGAACAGCCCCTTTCCGCCGACGGCCCCGCCGAAGAGCCCGTCACCCGGTTCGGCACCAAGATCGCCGTACTGCTCCGGGACGACCTGGAGACCTGGCAGCGGCTCAACGTCACCGCGTTCCTGGTCAGTGGTCTGGGCAGTCAGGTGCCCGAGGTGGTGGGCGCGCCCTATGAAGACGCGGACGGTGTGGGGTACCTCCCCATGTTCCGGCAGCCCGTGATGGTCTTCGAGGGCTCCAAGGAGACCCTGTGTGCGGCCCACACACGTGCGCTCGCGCGCGCCCTGCCCCGCGCCCTCTTCACCGCCGACCTCTTCGCCACCGGCAACGACCACGACAACCGGGCAGCCGTACGGGCCGTACCCACGGCGGGACTCGACCTGGTCGGTCTCGCGGTGTACGGCCCGAGGAACGGGGTGGACAAGGTGGTGAAGGGGGCGCGGATGCACCCGTAGGGGGCGACCCCGGAAGGTCAGGCGGTACGCAGCTCCGCGGGGGCGTCGGCGGCCTCGGCACCGGTGTCCGCCGGGGCCCCCTCGGCCTGGACGGCCACCGTCTCCTCCTTCGGCAGCCCCCGCATCAGCACCCCGTACCCCAGCCCCGCCACCGTGCCGACCGCCGCGCACCCCGCCCACAGCCACGCCGCGCCGAACCGGTCGATCACCGCGCCGGCGACCAGCGGGGCGACCAGCGCGGCGGCGGACCAGGACAGGCCGTAGACGCCCTGGTAGCGACCGCGCCCGTGGACAGGGGAGAGGCGGACGATCAGCCCGGTCTGGGTCGGCGCGTTGACGATCTCGGCGAGGGTCCACACGATCACCGTCAGCGCGAAGAGCCCGACCGACCCGGCGAAGGCGGTGAGCCCGAAGCCGTAGCCCGCCAGCAGCGAGGAGGCGATCAGCAGCATGCGGGCGTCGCGGTGCTCGATGAAGCGGGTGACCGGGATCTGGAGGACGACGATGAGGATGCCGTTGACGGCGATGGCCAGGCCGTAGTCGGCGGGGGAGAACCCGGCTCGCCCCATGGCCACCGGCAGACCGACCGAGCCCTGCTGGAAGAGCAGCGCGACGAGGAAGCACAGGCCGACGACCGCCATGTACCGCCGGTCGCGCAGCACGGTGCCGAGGCCGACCTCGGGTCCGCTCGCCTTGGCGGCGGGCGCGGGCCGGGACTCGGGCAGCTTGAGGAAGACGACGATCGCGCAGATCAGCGTCATCCCGGCCTCGATGAGGAATCCGGCGCGGTAGCTGTAGCGGGCGATGAATCCGGCGCCCATGGAGGAGACGGCGAAGCCGAGGTTGATCGCCCAGTAGTTGAGCGAGAAGGCGCGGACGCGGTCCTCGGGGCGCACGATGTCGGCCATCATCGCCTGCACGGCGGGCCGGGAGGCGTTGGAGGCGGCGCCGACCAGGAAGGCGACGCCCGCGATGGCGACCGGGTCGCGCATGAAGCCGAGCAGGGCGACCGAGGCGGCGGTGGCGAGCTGGGCGACGAGCAGGGTGGGCCGTCTGCCGAGCCGGTCGGCCATCACCCCGCCGCCCAGCGAGGAGACGACCCCGCCGAGCCCGTGCAGGGAGGCGACGAGACCGGCGTACGAGGCGGAGTAGCCGCGGTCGAGGGTCAGATACAGCGCCATGAAGGTGGCGACGAACGCGCCGAGCCGATTGATCAGGGTGCTGGTCCACAGCCACCAGAAGGCGCGGGGCATGCCGGAGACGGAGGCGCGGGCGGCTGAGGTGAGACGGCTGACGGGCGCGGTGAGCGCGGACATGTGGACGAGACCCCCGGGTAAGCGGCGCTGGCGGTGAGCGCAACTTACGTCGGCCGCGTTGTCGGGGGCCACTCAATTAACAGATGCCGTCAAACGGCGGCGCCGTGGGCAGCCGGGACGGCCGTTCGGGAGGTGGATTACGCTCTGACCCATGGCCGACGCACCGTACAAGCTGATCCTCCTCCGCCACGGCGAGAGCGAGTGGAACGCGAAGAACCTGTTCACCGGCTGGGTGGACGTCAACCTCAACGAGAAGGGCGAGAAGGAGGCGGTCCGCGGCGGTGAGCTGCTGAAGGACGCCGGCCTGCTGCCCGACGTGGTCCACACGTCGCTCCAGAAGCGCGCGATCCGCACGGCCCAGCTGTCGCTGGAGGCCGCGGACCGCCACTGGATCCCGGTCCACCGCAGCTGGCGCCTGAACGAGCGGCACTACGGCGCGCTCCAGGGCAAGAACAAGGCGGAGACGCTGGCCGAGTTCGGCGAGGACCAGTTCATGCTCTGGCGCCGCTCGTACGACACCCCGCCGCCGCCGCTCCCGCGCGACGCGGAGTACTCCCAGTTCAACGACGCCCGCTACGCCGACCTCCCCCCCGAGCTGCGCCCCCAGACGGAGTGCCTCAAGGACGTCGTCGTCCGGATGCTTCCCTACTGGTACGACAACATCGTCCCCGACCTCCTCGACGGCAACACGGTCCTGGTCGCCGCCCACGGCAACAGCCTCCGCGCCCTGGTCAAGCACCTGGACGGCATCTCCGACGAGGACATCGCGGGCCTGAACATCCCGACGGGCATCCCGCTGTACTACGAGCTGGACGCCGACTTCAAGCCGGTGACGCCGGGCGGGAAGTACCTGGACCCGGAGGCGGCTGCGGCTGCCATCGAGGCCGTGAAGAACCAGGGCAAGAAGAAGTAACGCCGCCCTCGGCTGTTCCGGGGCTCCCTTTCCTCGTCCGACGGGAAGGGGGCCTTCGGCTTTTCCGTCCCTCGGCCGACGGCGTGGTGCGTGGCCGGGGTCACTCGGTCGGCAGGGCGACCGTGATCTCCGCGTCCGTACGAACGCCCTTCGCCCGGAGGACGTCGATCACGATCTCCGTGATCCAGGCTGCCGCCTGGGGAGTCCACTCGGGGGCGGTGCCCTGGAGGGTGAGGGGGCCGGACGACGGGCTGAGGCGTACGTGTCCTTGGGACAACCGGGCGACTTCGACGGCGAGTTGCTCGGCGCCGACGGCCGACTGCGGGGAAACGCTCACCGCGATGTCCGTCCTGGCCGCAGGGTCGGAGAGCGCGAACCAGTCCGCATCACCCCGCAGATCGAAACCCGAGTCGGGAGCCAGGCCCACGGGGACACGCGACCCCAGACCGGTGAACCGCACCTCACCGACCCGCCCCAGGGCGTCCACCAGTACCTGGGTCATGGGAAGTACGGGAAGGCGCTGACCCGAAAGATCCACGGCGGGATAGACCGTCAGCCGCCCCAGCTGCCTCACCGCCCCGTCCTGAGACCAGTCCCCACCCGCCCCCGCATGCTCCCAGCGCCGCCCCCCGAGCGCCGGACCCAGGTACGCGGAACTCCAGCCGTACGCCGCCGCCCGCTTCACGGCCAGGCTGTACACGTCCTCGTCCAGATCATGATCCACACTGACCTGCCCGACCCACGGGTGCCGCCGCAGCACGCCCCGGATCTCGACGGTCATGGTGCGACTGCCGTCGTCCTCCGCCGCGTTCTCGCTCGCCTCGTCCATCAGGCCGCGCAGCGGAACGTCTTGGCCGGGGTGGTCAGCTTGTTCGGCGAATCGGCGACTCCGATGATGTCGACGTCGACCCTGCTGCGCCACTTGGTCCGCGCGCTGCCCTCACACGTCTTACGGGCGTTCGCGCGACGCGAGCTGCCGCCGCCCTGCTTGACGACCTTGGAGCCCTTGGCCACGGTCCGCCAGTGAACGCCTCGGTCCAGGACCTGGAGTTCCACCGTGACCCTCGCCTTGTGGCCCCCGCTGTTCCTGTCGAGCCACCAGCCGTGGGCCGAGATGGTCGGCGGCGGCGTGCTGGAGTAGTGCACGGAGTCACCCCCGGTCAGGAACCCGTCGACCGACCCGCTCCGAGCGCTGGCCGACCCAGCAGGTCCTGGCTCGTCGGCCCAGGCCGGAGGGGCCGAGGAGAAACCACCGACCAGGGCCGCCACAAGACTCACCAGGGCGAGGGACTTCGCGCGCAAGGGGCACTCCAGAGGGAACGGGGCGTCTACGTCCTCCTGGATCTTCCCCAGGAAACCCCCACACGCCGAGGCCGCCGCCCCTAGGACGTGCGCCCGAAGGGTGAGGCCGTCGCCGCCCCCGGTGGGAAGCCCGACGCCGGGGAGACCGACATCGAGCTACTGGTACGGGAGTTGGACGAGGAGCTGGGCGTACGGCCCGTGGACGCGCGGGTGTTGGCGCACGTCGAATCCGTCGCCGTGCTGGAGGGCGTCCCCCTGCGGCTGACCGTGTTCACCGCAGGGCTCAGCTCAACTCCCCACCCTGCCGCCGAGGATCACGTGCTGCCGCTGCTCAAGGGCAACGGAATGCCCGCCGCCTAGCAGGGCTGCGGAAGACATGCCGTACAGGCAGGTGAGAAGGCCCCGCCCTCACAAGGGCCGGGCCCCTCACCGCCCGTACCTCCTCAGCCGCACTGGCAAGGCGCCCCTGACTGGCAGCCGCAGCCGCAGCCCGAGCCGCAGCCGCAGGCGGCGATCAGGGGGAGGGAAAGGGGGTTGGCGGGCTGGTCGGTTTCCTGGGGCTGGGTGGGGTCGGGTGTGGTGGGGGATTCGGGCATGGGTCCTCCTCGACACGGGGGCCAGGTGCCCCCGACCGTTCCATGCCCCATTCCAGGGCCGTCCCTACGGGGTATCAACGGCGCATTCAGGGCGCATGGGGGCGTTCGCACGCCCCCGGGCAAGTCCCGGCACAGGCAAGGCGGTCCACCGCGCCCCGCCCGGCCCGCGCGCAACTCCCGTGTCACGTAGGGGAGGTTCCGTCAGCAACCGCCGGCAGCCCCCGGCCCCCTCAGCCCTGCTCCCCGCCCACCGCCGGAGGCACGTCCTGCTGCTGGATCTCGTCCGCGTGCTCACCCGTCACCAGGTACACCACCCGCTTGGCGACGGCCACCGCGTGGTCCGCGTACCGCTCGTAGTAGCGGCCGAGCAGCGTGACGTCGACCGCCGTCTCGATGCCGTGCTTCCAGCGGTCGTCGATCAGGTGCTGGAAGAGGGTGCGGTGGAGGAGGTCCATCTCGTCGTCGTCCTGCTCCAGCTGGAGCGCGAGGTCGACGTCCTTGGTGATGATGACCTCCGCCGCCTTCGCCATGAGGCGCTGCGCGAGCTGGCCCATCTCCAGGATGGTCGCGTGCAGATACTGCGGGACCGCCCGCTCCGGGAAGCGCAGCCGGGCCAGCTTGGCCACGTGCTGGGCGAGGTCGCCCGAGCGCTCCAGGTCGGCGGACATGCGCAGCGACGTGACGACGATGCGCAGATCGGTGGCCACCGGCTGCTGGCGGGCCAGCAGGGCTATCGCCCGGGCCTCCAGGTCGTGCTGGAGTTCGTCGACCTTCTGGTCGGCCTCGATCACGCTCTCGGCCAGCTTGAGATCGGCGTCCAGGATGGCGGTGGTGGCGCGCCCGATCGCCGAGCCGACCAGCCGGGCCATCTCCACCAGACCGTCGCCGATCGAGTCCAGTTCCTCGTGGTACGCGTCCCGCATCGGTTCCCTCTCCTCGCACAGACGAACATACGCATACGACCATGCGTATACAGACATACACCTACGGACAGCAGCCGGGGCCCCACCCGCGCGGACCCACGCCCACACCGCCCCACGCTCCCACGTTCCGCCCCGTACGCGTCCGTTTCCGCCACCCGGCGTGAACGTCCACTGGCCTGAAGGTGAACTCTGGGCGACGAGTGTCCGAGGTCGCACTCCGGTGGCTGTGGGCATGTCGTACCCCATGCCTAACCTGGTCACATGGACGTGAACGCGGCGGTCGCCGCAGCGGCGGCGATCGCCGGGGTGCTCACCGGCGTCATCGCCGTGCTGGCGTTCCGCTGGAGCGAGCGCGACCAGAAGCGGCCCACCCGGACCTCGCTGCACACCGACGCGGTGCTGCCGCCCGGCGTGGACACCGTGCTGTCGGTGCTGCGCTCCTCGGCGGTCGTGCTGGACGAGGCGG
This sequence comes from Streptomyces sp. LaPpAH-108, assembly GCF_000373625.1. Classification (GTDB taxonomy): domain Bacteria; phylum Actinomycetota; class Actinomycetes; order Streptomycetales; family Streptomycetaceae; genus Streptomyces. The sequence continues at coordinate 433,073 of NZ_KB891996.1, read as the reverse complement.
ACGCGGTGGTCAAGGCCAGCTCGGCCGCGTACGCCCTCGGCCTGGTCCGGGGCGGCAAGCTCGCGGTCGAGCCGATGCTCCAGATGGCCCGGGACACCCGGCGCGACGGCGAGATACGCCAGGTGGAGCTGGACCTGCCCCGGCGCGGCACCGGGCGCGGCGAGGCCCTGGCGGTCTCGGCGCGCGTCGCCCCGCTGGGCTCCCGCCTTGTCCTGCTGCTGGTCGAGGACCTGACCGAGGCCCGCCGCATCGAGGCGGTACGACGCGACTTCGTGGCCAACGTGAGCCACGAGCTGAAGACCCCCACCGGCGCCCTCTCCCTGCTCTCCGAGGCCGTCATGGACGCCTCCGACGATCCCGAGGCGGTCCAGCGCTTCGCGGGCCGGATGCAGATCGAGGCGACCCGGCTGACCAACCTGGTCCAGGAGCTGATCGACCTCTCCCGGGTGCAGAACGACGACCCGCTGGAGGACGCCGAGCCGGTCCGCGTGGACGAGCTGGTCGCCGAGGCCGTCGACCGCTGCCGCCACCAGGCCGGTACGAAGCAGATCACCATGGCCGCCGCGATCCAGGGCCCCGAGCGCCCCGCCGCCGAGGGCGGCGGTCGCCGCGCCGGTACCGAACTGCGGGTCTGGGGCAACCGCGGCCAGCTCGCCGCGGCCCTCGGCAACCTGGTCGAGAACGCCGTCAACTACTCCCCGGCCCGTACCCGCGTCGGCATAGCCGCCCGCCGGGTCGCCGCACCCGGCGGCGACCTCATCGAGCTGGCCGTCACCGACCAGGGCATCGGCATCTCCGACAAGGACAAGGAGCGCATCTTCGAGCGCTTCTACCGCGTCGACCCGGCCCGCTCGCGCGCCACCGGAGGCACCGGCCTCGGGCTCGCGATCGTCAAGCACGTGGTCGCCTCGCACGGCGGCGAGGTCTCGGTCTGGAGCGCCGAGGGCCAGGGCTCCACCTTCACCCTGCGACTGCCGGAGGCGGGCGCCGCCCGCGCCCGTGCGGCCCACCACCCCGGCCTCGACGACGAGGACGGGCCAGGCGACTCATCCCCTTACGAACCGCTTCCCGCCCCGGAGGTCCTTCCGTGACCCGAGTGCTCGTCGTCGAGGACGAGGAGTCCTTCTCCGACGCCCTGTCGTACATGCTCCGCAAGGAGGGCTTCGAGGTCGCCGTGGCGGCGACCGGCCCCGACGGACTGGAGGAGTTCGAGCGCAACGGCGCCGACCTCGTCCTGCTCGACCTGATGCTGCCGGGGCTGCCCGGCACGGAGGTGTGCCGCCAGCTGCGTGGCCGCTCCAACGTCCCGGTGATCATGGTGACCGCCAAGGACAGTGAGATCGACAAGGTCGTCGGCCTGGAGATAGGGGCCGACGACTATGTGACCAAGCCCTTCTCCTCGCGCGAGCTGGTCGCCCGTATCCGCGCGGTGCTGCGCAGGCGCGGCGAGCCGGAGGAGGTCACCCCGGCCGCGCTGGAGGCCGGGCCGGTCCGCATGGACGTGGACCGGCACGTGGTGACCGTCGGCGGCGCCAAGGTCGACCTCCCGCTGAAGGAGTTCGACCTGCTGGAGATGCTGCTGCGCAACGCGGGCCGGGTGCTCACCCGCATGCAGCTGATCGACCGGGTCTGGGGCGCCGACTACGTGGGCGACACCAAGACCCTCGACGTCCACGTCAAGCGTCTGCGCGCCAAGATCGAGCCGGACCCGGGCGCGCCGCGCTTCCTGGTGACGGTGCGCGGCCTGGGCTACAAGTTCGAGCCGTAAACCGTCCGGCGGCTTACGGGTGCGCACGGTGAAGGGCGGCACCCCGGGGAACCGGGGTGCCGCCCTTCACCGTTCACGGATGCTCAGTGACCGGCGGCCGACTGCGAGGCGGAGTCGCTGGGGGTCACGCCGTGCGCGGGCTGTCCGGAAGCCTTGTCGTCCGTGCCCGGCTGTCCGCTCGCGGAGGCCGCGCTGCCCGGCTCGGCGGAGGCCGGGGCCGACTCGGAGGCCGAGGAGGACGGGGAGGAGGCGGCGGCCGGGGCCGACGGGATCTCGCTCGGGCCCCACTTGGTGAAGTAGCTGGTGGCCGGGACCACGAAGGCCCGCAGGCTGACCGCGCCGGTCTGGCTGAAGGTGAAGGTCACCTTCTGCGCGTTGCCGTTGCGGACGACCTCGCCGCCGCTCGCGAGCATGGCGGAGGCGTTGTTCTTGCCGCCGATGACCAGCGAGCCGTGGGCCGGGACGGTCAGGCTCTGGCCCTTGGCGGGCTTGAGCTGGACGCTGTCGTTCGCCCCGGGGACGGTGATCGACTGGAGGGTCTGGGCGTCCTTGCCGGAGTTGAAGAGCGTCGCGGAGATGGCGAGGGGGCCCGTGGCCTTGGCGTCGGGCTGCGTGATCACCAGGGCGTTCTGGACCTTGATGGTGCCGACGCTGGTCGCCGCGTTGTCGGGCCTGATCTCCAGGGTCTGGGCGTCGTTGCCGGCACCGCAGGCGGCGAGCATGGCCAGCGGGAAGGCGATGGCGGAGGCGGCGAGGGCGCCGCGTCGAAGGCTGCTGCTCACGGCGGCGGCAACTCCTTGAACGCACGGACGGCCTTCTTTGTAAAGCCGCCCTAAGTATCAGTCAGCGGGCTTAGGCTACCGAGCCGTTCCCGGACGGCCGCACCCGACCCTCCCCAAGGTCCCGGCGTCCCTCCGGGTGGACGAGTGGAACGGCCCTCCGTGACCGCCGCCCGGCCACGCCGACCAGCCGCGACACGCCGCGCGAATTTCCGGTGAAGGAATGCGGTGCCCCAGATTTCCGCCGGCCGATTGACCCGCGTGATTGACCAGGATTGAGCCACGTGATTGAGCCACTTGTTTGACCGGCCGCTATTGACGTGCTGTATTGCCGGACGGCATTGAGCGTTCCGGGTGATCCTTCGGATCATCGCGGATCATCCAAGGCCCCATCCGTCTCTTCATCCGCTTCATCATCATCGGCAACATCCGTCACTGATCCACCGCCCGTCCGGCCCCCTGTGATCAATTCCGGATTCGTCTCGTACCGGCCCCTCGCCATCGAACGGAGCACCGGAAGTCGTACGCTTGAGGGTGGGCAAACCGGGACATTCGTCCACTCGGAGTGGGTCTGAGGAGTGTGTGACGTACGCGTTTCATGCCACCCACAGAGCCGCTCCGACCTGCGAATTCCCGGTTCCGCAGGTGGCCCGCAGCACGTTCCGGTCGCTGTTGTCAAGCCCCGAGATATGCCCTGACCTGCGAAAACGCCATTCAGAAGACGCCGTATCCGTGTTACCCTGGATAGCCACGGAAGGGGTACCTGTCACATGACGTTCAAGGTTGGCGACACCGTGGTCTATCCCCATCACGGGGCCGCGCTGATCGAGGCCATCGAAACTCGCCAGATCAAAGGCGTGGACAAGACCTACTTGGTGCTGAAGGTCGCCCAGGGTGACCTGACGGTACGTGTGCCAGCGGACAATGCGGAGTTCGTCGGCGTGCGTGATGTGGTCGGTCAGGACGGGCTGGACCGGGTCTTCGAGGTGCTGCGCGCGCCGTATGCCGAGGAGCCCACGAACTGGTCGCGTCGTTACAAGGCAAATCTGGAGAAGCTCGCCTCCGGCGATGTCATCAAGGTCGCGGAAGTCGTGCGTGACCTGTGGCGTCGCGAGCGCGAGCGCGGACTCTCCGCCGGTGAGAAGCGCATGCTCGCCAAGGCCCGCCAGATCCTGGTGAGCGAGCTGGCGCTCGCGGAGAACACGAACGAGGACAAGGCCGAGGCGCTGCTCGACGAGGTACTCGCCTCCTGACGTCCGGCAGGCAGCCCCCTGTCTGCTTCCGACGCGCGCACTCCTGAGCCGCCGCTCACGAGTGGGCGCGCCAGGCACAGCCACGATGCCGCGGTGCCCGACGACACTGATCCTGTCGCGGGTGCTGCGGCGTTTTCGTACCCTCCCGCCGCCACACCCCCGTGCGGACCCCGCCGTATGTCTCGGAGAACCCCCGATACTGGTGTGCCGGGTCCGGGCGATGGCTCGACCAGGGTCACGGAAGGGTCCGGTCAAGGCGTCCCGCCCGGCACTCCTCCAGGCCATACCCACCCAGGACGAGCACACAAACCTGACAGGAACCGATGTCTGACGAATCGCGTCCCGCCCCCGCCGAGTCCCCTTCCGGGAGCCGTGTCGCCGCCGTGATCCCGGCCGCCGGGCGGGGCGTACGCCTCGGTCCGGGCGCCCCCAAGGCGCTGCGCGCGCTGAACGGCACGCCGATGCTGATCCACGCGGTCCGCGCCCTGGCCGCCTCCCGGTCCGTCTCCCTGGTCGTCGTCGTGGCCCCGCCGGACGGCGCCGCCGAGGTCAAGTCGCTGCTCGAGGCGCACGAGCTGCCCCAGTGGACCGACTTCCTGGTCGTCCCCGGCGGGGAGAGCCGCCAGGAGTCCGTCCGGCTCGGCCTCGACGCGCTGCCGCCGGAGTACGACGTCGTCCTCGTGCACGACGCGGCCCGCCCGCTGGTCCCGGTGGACACCGTGGACGCGGTCGTGGAGGCGGTGCGCGGCGGCGCGCCCGCCGTGGTCCCGGCCCTGCCGCTGGCCGACACCGTCAAGGAGGTCGAGCCCGCGGCCGTGCCCGGCGCGCCCGAGCCGGTGCTCGGCACGCCCGAGCGGGCCCGGCTGCGTGCCGTGCAGACCCCGCAGGGCTTCGACCGGGCCACGCTGATGCGCGCCCACGAGAGCGTCACCGAGGACGTCACCGACGACGCGAGCATGGTCGAACGGCTGGGCGCGCGCGTCGTGACCGTCCCCGGCCATGAAGAGGCGTTCAAGGTCACCCGTCCCCTCGACCTCGTCCTCGCGGAGGCGGTCCTCAACCGCAGGAGGCTCAACGATGGCTTCTGAGATCCCGGCGCTGCCCCAGGTCGGCATCGGCACCGACATCCACGCCTTCGAGGAGGGCCGCGAGCTGTGGTGCGCGGGCCTGAAGTGGGAGGACGCGGGACCGGGCCTGGCCGGACACTCGGACGCGGACGTCGTCGCGCACGCCGCCTGCAACGCGCTCTTCTCCGCCGCCGGTCTCGGTGACCTCGGTCAGCACTTCGGCACCGGGCGGCCCGAGTGGGCCGGTGCCTCCGGGGTCGCGCTGCTCACCGAGGCGGCCCGGATCGTGCGCGAGGCGGGGTTCGCCGTCGGGAACGTCGCCGTCCAGGTCGTAGGACCGCGCCCGAAGATCGGCAAGCGGCGGGACGAGGCGCAGCAGATCCTGTCCGCCGCCGTCGGGGCCCCGGTCTCGGTCTCCGGCGCCACCACCGACGGGCTCGGCTTCCCCGGCCGCGAGGAAGGGCTGATGGCGGTCGCGACCGCGCTCGTCGTACGCGTGGGCTGACCGCCGCCGTCGTGCGGGGGAGCCGAGGGCGTGCGAGGGTACCCGCAGAGTCATCGCCGACCCAGGAGGTACCCATGTCCGCCGCCCTGTCAGACCGGCTCAAGTCCGTGCTGGACGGTCCCGTCTTCATCGTCGTCGGAACCGTCCAGCCCGACGGCAGCCCCCAGCTGTCGCCGGTATGGGTGAAGCGGGACGGCGACGACGTGCTCTTCTCCACCACCGTCGACCGGCGCAAGAAGAAGAACCTGGACCGCGACCCGCACGTGTCCGTCGTGGTCATGGACCCCGAGCGCCCCTACGAGTACGCCGAGATCCGGGGCACCGCCGAGATGACCACCGACGGCGGCCAGGAACTGATCGACGAGCTGTCGAAGAAGTACACCGGCAAGAAGTACGCCGACTTCAACCCGGCCGCCGCCCAGGACGCCGAGCGGGTCGTCGTCCGGATCACCCCGCGCAAGGTGGTCGGCAGCCTCTGAGGAAGGTCCGAGGCGCCTGTTTCCCGGTGCGGGCGCATTGCATGGCAATGTGCCCACTACCCTGGGGGCGTGACTATTCGCCTGTACGACACCAGCGCCCGGCAGATCCGCGACTTCACCCCGGTCAAGCCGGGCTGTGTCTCGATCTACCTGTGTGGCGCGACCGTGCAGGCGGCCCCCCACATCGGGCACATCCGCTCGGGCCTGAACTTCGACATCATGCGCCGCTGGTTCGCGTACCGCGGCTACGACGTGACGTTCATCCGCAACGTCACGGACATCGACGACAAGATCATCAACAAGGCCCACGAGCAGAAGCGCCCCTGGTGGTCGATCGGGTACGAGAACGAGCGCGCCTTCAACGACGCGTACACCGCCCTCGGCTGCCTGCCGCCCAGCTACGAGCCCCGCGCCACCGGCCACATCACCGAGATGACCGAGATGATGCAGGGCCTCATCGAGCGCGGCCACGCCTACGCGGCCGACGGCAACGTCTACTTCGACGTGCGGTCCTTCCCCGACTACCTGGAGCTGTCCCGCCAGGAGCTGGACAACCTGCTCCAGCCCGCGGGCGAGGGCGAGACCGGCAAGCGCGACCCGCGCGACTTCGCCCTGTGGAAGGCGGTCAAGCCCGGCGAGCCGAGCTGGCCGACCCCGTGGGGCCCCGGGCGTCCCGGCTGGCACCTGGAGTGCTCGGCCATGGCGCACAAGTACCTCGGCCCGGTCTTCGACATCCACGGCGGCGGCCTGGACCTGATCTTCCCGCACCACGAGAACGAGATCGCCCAGGCCAAGGCGTACGGCGACGAGTTCGCGCGGTACTGGGTGCACAACGCCTGGGTCACCATGGCGGGCGACAAGATGTCCAAGTCGCTGGGCAACAGCGTGCTGGTCTCCGAGATGGTCAAGCAGTGGCGCCCGATCGTGCTGCGCTACTACCTCGGCACCCCGCACTACCGCTCGATGATCGAGTACAGCGAGGAGTCGCTGCGCGACGCCGAGACCGCGTTCGCGCGCATTGAGGGCTTCGTGCAGCGCGTCCTGGAGAAGGCCGGGGGCACGGTCGAACCGGCCGCCGAGGTGCCGCCCGCCTTCGCCGAGGCCATGGACGACGACCTGGGCGTCCCGCAGGCGCTCGCCGTCGTGCACACCACGGTCCGCCAGGGCAACAGCGCGCTGGCCGCCGACGACAAGGAGGGCGCCGTCGCCCGCCTCGCCGAGGTCCGCGCCATGCTCGGCGTGCTCGGTCTCGACCCGCTGGACCCCCAGTGGGCCGGAGAGGGCGGCGAGCGCGGCGAAGACCTGCACGGTGTGGTGGACAGCCTGGTCCGGCTCGTCCTCGACCAGCGCGAGTCGGCCCGCGCCCGCAAGGACTGGGCCACCGCCGACGCCATCCGCGACCAGCTCGGCCAGTCCGGGCTCGTCGTCGAGGACAGCCCCCAGGGTCCGCGCTGGAGCCTCGGCGCCCGCTGACCCCTGCTTGATCGACTGTGCCGCCCGGCCCTCCGGGCGGCACACTGCATACATACGTACGAAAAGCTCACGGAGACGGGTAACTCATGGCGAACAACCGCCGCATGTCCGGCAAGAAGGGTGCACAGGTCGGCAGCGGCGGCCAGCGGCGCCGCGGCCTCGAGGGCAAGGGCCCCACCCCGCCCGCCGAGATGCGCAAGGGCCACGTCAAGCAGCGCGCCGCCGCCGCCAAGGCCCGCCGCGCCCAGGGCGCCCGCCCGCAGCCGCGCCGAGGCGGCGGGAAGTCCTCCTCCGAGCTGGTGGTCGGCCGCAACCCGGTGTTCGAGGCGCTGCGCGAGGGCGTGCCCGCCAACACGCTCTACGTCCAGCAGTTCATCGACAACGACGAGCGGGTCCGCGAGGCCATCCAGCTCGCCACCGAGCGCGGCAACATCAACCTGATGGAGGCCCCGCGTCCCGAGCTGGACCGCATGACCAACGGCCTGAACCACCAGGGCCTCGTCCTCCAGGTCCCGCCGTACGAGTACGCGCACCCCGAGGACCTCACCGCGTCCGCCTACGACAACGGCGAGGACCCGCTGATCGTCGCGCTCGACGGCGTCACCGACCCGCGCAACCTGGGCGCCGTCGTCCGCTCCGTCTCCGCCTTCGGCGGGCACGGCGTGGTCGTGCCCGAGCGCCGCTCGGCCGGGATGACCGCCGGTGCCTGGAAGACCTCCGCCGGTACGGCCGCCCGTACGCCGGTGGCCCGCGCCACCAACCTGACGCGGGTCCTGGAGCAGTACAAGAAGGCCGGGATCACGGTCGTCGGCCTGGCCGCCGACGGCGAGGCCGAGCTGGGTGACGTGGCGGCGCTGGGCGGTCCGGTCGTCGTCGTGGTCGGCAGCGAGGGCAAGGGCCTGTCCCGGCTGGTCGGTGAGACCTGCGACGTCCGGGTGCGCATCCCGATGCCGGGCGGCGCCGAGTCCCTGAACGCCGGTGTCGCGGCCGGCATCGTGCTGTACGAGGCGTCCCGCCGCCGCGCCTGAACGCGCGTGCGGGAATTCACCCGGATGCGGTAATTCCGGGGTCCACCCGGAGTTCAGGACGACTTTGACGCGGCCCGGACACATCGGGCCGCGTCGGGGCAGTGTCCTAACTCCGCATCACTCGGTTAGATGAGTGTGGACACCAGAACACCCCGCACACCCACGGGGGACCGCTCGTCGGGCTTCGACGACGTTCCCGCGCTGAGCATGGTGAAGGTGCCGAGCGATCCGGCGCAGGTCATCGTCAACCACGCCAGCTTCCGCGTGCAGCTGGGCGCGGCGGCCAGGCGCAACCAATCCGCCCGGATCGCCCGGCAGCCGGGCACCGTTCAGACCCCCTCGCACCTCTCGTCCGCGTCCGTGGGTACGGCGGCCCGGGCCGGAGCGGGGCGCCGCCGTCCCGTCGTCTGGACCGGTCGGTCCGCGCCCGGTGACACCGGCGCCCACCGGCTGCTCCAGGCCGTCCGGGGCAGCAGCGTCCGCCACCCCGACGAACCGGCCGGGGCCACCCAGGTCATCCCGCGCGTCGGCGCCGCCCCCGGTGACGGCTACGACGGCTACGACCGTCTCGACGCCACCGTCGAGACCCCCGTCCTCGGCCACCAGCGCACCTCCCCCGACGAAGGCCCGCTGCTGCCCCCGCTGCGCGGCGGAGGCAGCGCCTACGACGAACCGGCGTACGACAGCGGCGAGTTCGAGGCGTACGACGACTCCGCCGAGCCCCCGCCCTCGCGCGCCTCCCGGCGCCACGGCGACGACGCCGCCCGGCACGCCTACTACCCCGGGCGCCGCCTCAACCTCGGCGTCGTCCTGCTCCCGCTGCGCGTCTTCCTCGGCTTCATCTCCATCTACGCGGGCATGGGCAAGCTCTGCGACCCCGTCTACTTCGACGGCGGCGAGCGCGGCTCCATGGTCAAGTGGCTCAACACCCTGCACCCGTGGGACGTGGCCGAGCCGCTGCGCCAGTTCGCGCTGCACCACCCGGTGGGCTCCGGGCTGGTGATCGCCTTCCTCCAGGTCATCGTCGGCGTGCTGACGATCCTGGGCTGCTGGCAGCGGGTCGCGGCCGTGGTGGGCGCGCTGCTGTCCGCCGCGCTGATCGTCACGGTCAGCTGGAAGACCGTCCCGGCCTACGACGCGCCGGACATCATCTACCTCGCCGCCTGGTCCCCGCTGATCATCGCGGGCGCCCCCGTCTACTCCGTGGACGGCCGCCTCGCGGCGGGCGCCTGGCGCACGCTCGGCCCGCGCGCCGACATCTGGGACCTGCGCCGTTACGTGCTGCGCCGGGGCGCGCTCATCACGGCCGTCATCATCGGCCTCACGCTGCTCATCGGCTCCGTGCTCGGCGGCGCGGTGCGCGCCTCCAGCCGGGTGGTCGTCCCCGGGCCCGGCGAGGCCCCGCGCAACAACCTGCCGGGCTCGTCCCTGCCGCGGGAACCCGGCACGCGGCACTCCGCCACGCCGTCCGCGAGCGGCGCGCCCACGGGCGGTGCCACGGCCGGGGCGAGCCCGTCGGCCGTCGCGCCCTCCGCCGGACGCACCACCGGGGCCACCACCGCGGCGCCCAGCCAGACCCAGGGCACCACGGGCCAGGCCCCGCCCAGCCGCACCGCGCCCGCCACGAGCGGCGGCGGCGCCCCCAGCACCTCGGCGGGCCCGACGAGCACCGGCGGCACCGCGACCGGCGGCACCGACTCGGCACCCTCGGGCGCCGACCCGGCCACGGGCGGCACCTCCACCGGGGAACCGGGCCTGGTGGGCGGCCTGTTCGGCGACTGAGTGGCTGTCAGGACGCACGACAGGGGCCCGTACCGTGCGATCGGTACGGGCCCTGTCGTATGCGTGGGGTTCGGTGTGCGGGGGCCTCAGGCGCCGCGCTGGCCGTTCAGCTCCTTGGCGGCCTCGGTGAGGTCCTTGGCGGTGTCGATGGCCCGCCAGTAGGCGCCCTGCGGGAGCGGGAACCCGGCGAGCCTGCGCTCACGGGCGAGGCGGGGGAAGGTGGTCCGCTCGTGGTCGCCGCGCTCGGGCAGCAGATCGTGGAACTCGGGGGAGAAGACGTAGACGCCCGCGTTGATCTCGACGGTGGAGGGCGGCGCCTCGATGAAGTCGGTGATGTGCCCGAACCCGTCGGTCTTCACCGCGCCCCAGGGCAGCCGCGGCCGGGCGAGCGCGAGGGTGGCCACCGCGTCCCGCTCGGTGTGGAAGTCGGCCATGTCCCGCAGCGAGAAGCGGGTCCAGATGTCGCCGTTGGTGGCGTACCAGGGCCGGTCGGGGTGCGGGAGGTGCGCGGCGGCGTACTTCAGACCGCCGCCGCGGCCGAGGGGTTCCGTCTCGACGACCGTGCTGACGGACAGCGGCAGGTCGGCGGTGGCCAGCCACTTCTCCAGGACCTCGGCGAGATGGCCGCAGGAGACCACCACGTCGGTGACGCCCTCCTCGGCCAGCCAGGTCAGCTGGTGGCCGATGATCGGGGTGCCCGTGCCGGGGATCTCGACCATCGGCTTGGGCCGGTCGTCGGTGTAGGGGCGCAGCCGCGAGCCCTGGCCACCGGCCAGGACGACGGCTTGAGTGGGGCGCGACGCGGCGCTCGGGTGGCTCATGCCCCGAACTGTACGTGGCGCCCCGGCGGGGGGCGGGAGCCGACCGCGCGTCGGCCCGGGCCGGTCCCGGCTCAGCCGCGCGCGGTCAGGACGCCGGAGGCGAAGGACGTGTCGCAGACGGGGCGGGCGTACGACTGGGCGCGGGAGGCGCCGTAGATGCGGACGGCGGCCTTGCCGAGGGCGCGGGCGATGTCGGAGCAGTGCGCGGCGAGCCCGGGGCGGCCGTTGACCGCCTGCTGGAGGTGGGTGAGGACCACGCCGGGGTTCTTGTGCTGCAGCTCGCCCATCAGACGGTCGCGCAGCGCGTCCTCGGGGGCGGCCTTGTGCGCGGCCGGGCGGGCGGCGGGCGCCTTGCCGGAGATCTCCGCCGCGGTGACGTCCGACGCGGTGAGCACCGAGCTGGCGGGGCTTCCCGTCCAGTTGACCCGGGTGACCGCGAGGGTTCCGGAGAGCACCAGGACGACGGGCAGGACGAGGGCGAGCGTGCGGCCGGCCCGGCGGGCGGGTCCGCCCCGGTGGCCGCGGCGCGTCTGAGAGGTGGTGGAGTGCTTCACGCGAGTGAGGGTAGCGCCCGGTAATGATTTGGCGACATTTAGTCACCCTTATGGGGGATGAAGTGGTGCCGCTTTGTGGGTAGGGGGTTGACGCCGGGGCCCGGAATGGTCGCTGTGCCGGGGTTTTTCGGGCGGGGTGGACGGGGGCCGGGAACGGGGAGAGGGGCCCCGAAGGACCCCTCTCCTGTGATGCTCTCTTTCGGTGCCGTCGGTGTGCCGGTGTGTCAGTCGGAGAGGCGCTCGCCGGTGGAGCTGGAGAAGACGTGGATCTCGCCGGGGCGCGGGACGACGTGGAGGGTGGAGCCCTTCTCGGGCACCTGGCGGCCGTTCACGCGGACGACGAGGTCCTTGACCTCGCCGCCGACCTCGACGGCGCCGTAGACGTACCCGTCGGCGCCCAGCTCCTCGACGACGTTCACCGAGACGGCGAGACCGGCCGGGGCGTCGGCGGAGTCCTTGGAGAGGGACTTCGCCGCCTCGCCGCCGCCCAGCTCGACCACGTCGAAGTGCTCGGGGCGGACGCCGACGGTGACGGTGGTGTCGCCCTTGTCGGCGGCGGCCGTCAGCGCCTCGCGGCTGACCGGGACCACGCTGTTGCCGAACTTCACGCCGCCGTCGGTGATCGGGACCTCGACCAGGTTCATGGCGGGGGAGCCGATGAAACCGGCGACGAAGAGGTTGGCGGGGCGGTCGTACATGTTGCGCGGGGTGTCCACCTGCTGGAGCAGGCCGTCCTTGAGCACGGCCACCCGGTCGCCCATGGTCATGGCCTCGACCTGGTCGTGGGTGACGTAGACCGTGGTGATGCCGAGGCGGCGCTGGAGGGAGGCGATCTGGGTGCGGGTGGAGACGCGGAGCTTGGCGTCCAGGTTGGACAGCGGCTCGTCCATGAGGAAGACCTGCGGCTCGCGGACGATCGCGCGGCCCATGGCGACGCGCTGGCGCTGACCGCCGGAGAGGGCCTTGGGCTTGCGGTCCAGGTACTCGGTGAGGTCGAGGATCTTGGCGGCCTCTTCGACCTTGGCCCGGATCTCCGCCTTGTTGACACCGGCGATCTTGAGCGCGAAGCCCATGTTGTCGGCCACCGTCATGTGCGGGTAGAGCGCGTAGTTCTGGAACACCATCGCGATGTCCCGGTCCTTGGGCGGCAGGTGCGTGACGTCGCGGTCGCCGATGCGGATGGCGCCGCCGTTGACGTCCTCGAGCCCCGCGAGCATGCGGAGCGAGGTGGACTTGCCGCAGCCGGACGGGCCGACCAGGACGAGGAATTCCCCGTCCTCGATCGCGATCTCGAGCGCGTCGACGGCGGGCTTGGTGGAGCCCGGGTAGATCCGGGTCGCCTTGTCGAACGTGACAGTGGCCATGCTGGAGGCCCCCTTCTACCGGCAGGAACGTGCCGGACGATCCGTTGTAGGAAGGTGGTTGACGTAGTCCACCTGGGTGAACTGCCTCGGACCGTACCTGCCGCCCCCGCGTCCTGTCAGTACCCCGGCCCCCGTCACTTCCAGCGAATTTCCCCCGGCCCCGCCCCACCGGATGGGTACACTTCACAGGCACGAGCGCCCCGAGCGCCCGTCCCGCCTCCTTAGCTCAGCTGGCCAGAGCAACGCACTTGTAATGCGTAGGTCGTCGGTTCGAATCCGACAGGGGGCTCTGGCGAGGCCCAGGACAGACACCGTCTGACCTGGGCCTTTGTGCTTTCCGAGGCCATTCCGTGGCGAGGGGGCGCCTCTCCCGGGGCACCATGACTGCCACCGGTGGACAACCGGTGGACAGACGTGCGGCGAGCGTGCCGTGATCCATCCCCTGGTCGTCGGGTCGGTGGCGCCCGGTGCGGCCGTTCTCGTCGTCGTGCCGCTGGCGGTGCTCGGCAGCGGATCTGCCATGCCTCCTGCCGTGACGGCGGGCTCTCGTGTCGTGGCGGTAGCCGGTAGACAACAGTTCGATGCGTGGACCCCGCCGGGGCGGGGGCGTCGCTACAGTCCGCAAGATGAACACAGCGAACTGGAACGCTTTACGTTTCTCCGTGCTGGGGCCGGTCCGGGCCTGGTGCGGGGACCGTGAGCTGGGGCTGGGTTCGCCGCAGCAACGCGTCGTGCTGGCCGCGCTGTTGCTGCGCCGGAAGCGGGCCGTCACTCTCGCCGAGCTGGTCGATGCCGTCTGGGGCCTGGAGCCGCCGACGGCCGCCGTGTCGGTCCTGCGTACGTACGTCTCCCGGCTGCGCAAGGTGCTGGAGCCCGACCGCGACCCCGCCGACCCACCGCGCACGATCGTGTCGGTCGGGGACGGATACACGATCCGGATACCTGAAACCGCCCTGGACCTCGCCGAGTTCGAACGAAGGGTCCGGGACGCGGCCGAGGCCGCCGCCTCCGGTGACGAGTCGGCCGCCGCGGACCTGCTGCACGAAGCCCTCGACGGGTGGCAGGGCATGGCGCTGGCCGGTCTGCCCGGCCCCCTGGCCGAGGCCGAACGCTCACGGCTGGCCGAGGAGCGGCTGAACGCCCTGGAGCGGCGCCTGGACCTGGACGTCCGGCTCGGCCGGCACGGGCAGGCGATCGCGGAGCTGATGGCGCTGACGGATGAGCACCCGCTGCGGGAGGAACTGTGCCGCCTGCTGATGCTGGCGCTCTACCGCTCCGGGCGGCAGGCCGAAGCGCTGGCGGCGTACCGCGGGACGCGCACCACGCTGGTGAGCGAGCTGGGAGTCGAACCCGGTGCGGCCCTGCGGGACCTGCACACCCGCATCCTGGCGACCGACCGGAGCCTGGATCTCCGGCCCCGGCACCGTACCGAGGAGGCCGCCGCCCCCGGCACCACGACCGCCATGACCGGCACGGCCGCGAGCACTTCGGGCGCGGCCCGGAGCGACGCCGCCCCGGAACCCGCCGTCCGGGCGGACCCTCCTCGGATCGCTCAACTCCCCGGTGAACTGGCCGTGTTCACCGGACGAAATGCCGAACTGGAGTGGGCCCGCGGCCTGTTTCCCCTCGACGGAGGTGCCCTCCCCACCCTGGTGATCAGCGCGATCAGCGGCATGGCCGGTGTCGGCAAGACGACCCTGGCGGTGCACCTGGCCCACCGGGTCGCCGAGCACTTCCCCGATGGACAGCTTTTCGTCAATCTGCGCGGCTTCGACCCGACCGGGTCGGTCATGCCGCCGCAGGAGGCCATACGCATCCTGCTCGACGCCCTCGGGGTTCCCCCGCAGCAGCTCCCCTCCGGACTCGAGGCCCAGACCGCGCTCTACCGCAGCATGCTGGCCAAGCGGCGGGTGCTGATCCTCCTCGACAACGCCCGTGACAGCGAGCAGGTCCGCCCGCTGCTGCCCGGCTGCCCGGGCTGCCTCGTCATCGTCACCAGCCGCAACCAGCTCACCGGCCTGGTCGTCGGCGAGGGGGCACAGCCGCTGACCCTGAGCCAGCTGACGCCCGCCGAGGCGCACGAGTTCCTGGCGCGCAGGCTCGGCGCCGACCGGCTGGCGGAGGACCCGGCGGCGGTGGACGAGATCGTCGCCCGGTGCGCCCTGCTGCCGCTGGCCCTCGCCGTGGTCGCCGCCCGCGCCGCCACCCACCCCGGCTTCCCGCTCGGCGCCATCGCCGACGAACTGCGCGACAGCCCCGAGAACCTCGACGCCTTCGCCGGGGACGACGTCACCATCGACGTACGGACCGTCTTCGCCTCGTCGTACGAGCTTCTTTCCGCACCGGCCGCGCGGCTGTTCAGACTGCTGGGACTGCACCGCGGCCCGGACCTCTCCGCGCCCGCCACGGCCGCTCTCGCCGGGCTCCCCCCGCGCGAGACGCGCGGCCTGCTCGCGGAGCTGACCCGCGCCCATCTGCTCACCGAGCACTTTCCCGGCCGCTACACGCTGCACGACCTGCTGCGCGTCTACGCCACCGAGCGCGCCCACGCCGAGGAGACACCCCAGGAGCGTGACCTGGCGGTGGAGCGGCTGCTGTCCTGGTACCTGCACACCGCGGACGCCACCCACCCGCACATCACCCCCGACCGCCACCGGATCGCCCTGGCACCGCCGCCGCCCTCCTGCAAGCCCCTGACGTTCACCACCCACGACCAGGCCGTGAACTGGTGCGAGACCGAACGAGCCAACCTCGTCGCCGCGGTCCACCAGGCCGCCGAGTCCGGGAAGTCCACCATCGCCTGGCGACTGCCCGCCGCTCTGTGGGGGTTCTTCCACCTCCGCGGCCACCTGGACGACTGGTACGGCGCCGCCCGCACCGGCCTGTCCGCCGCCCGCGCCGCCCACGACCGCCCCGGTGAGGCACAGGCTCTCATGGACACCGCCTCGGCACTGCGCTGCGCGAACCGCTACGACGAGGCCATCGACCACTACCTCCGGGCGATGACCGTCTTCCGGGAACTCGGCGACGTGCGGGGCAGGCTGCGGGCCGTCGGCAACCTGGGCGACGCCTACCTCCACGCCGGACAGTTCGCCAAGGCCGCGGTGTACAGCCGCCGCGGCCTTGCCCTCGGCCGGGCCGTCGGCAGCAGCTGGGGCGAAGGGCTCTCCCTGAGCAATCTGGGCGACGCCTACCAGCGGCTCGGGCGGTTCGACGACGCTGTCGCCTGCCTGGAGCAGGCCCTGACCGTGCTGCGCGCCGGAGGCAACCGATGGGTCGAGGGCGTCACGCTCGACGTGCTCGGCACCGTCCACCACCGGTTGGGCGCCCATGACCGCGCGGTCGAGTACTACACGCGGGCCCTCACCACCCACCGGGACATCGGCAACCGGTGGGGGGAGGGCCACACCCTGGGCCACCTGGGCGACGTCCAGCTGGCCTCGGGCGATCCCGAGGCGGCCGACGGCAGCTGGCGCCAAGCCCTGGCGATCTTCGCGGAGTCCGGTCACCCGGACGCCGCGAAGATCGAGGGAAAACTGCGCTCCCTTCAGCCCGCCTCGCGGTAGGCCCGGCCTGCGGCGTTCGCGGTCGTGCCGTCGTACAGACCGGTCGGGCTGGTCCGCGTGGACAGCGTGAACCAGGCGTAGCGCTCCACGAAGTCCAGACCGTCCAGCATCCGCGTCGAGGACGTGATGAAGTCGGTCTCCTGCCGCTGGTCGGGGTAACGGGGGCTGCCCTGGGAGAAGTCGGTCAGGCCGTACTCGGTGAGCCAGATCGGCTTGTGGTAGCGGTCGTGGACCCGCTGGATGTAGTCGCGCAGCTGGGCGGCGGCGTCCGGGCCGAAGTCGGCGCCGTACCAGTGCAGGGGGATGAAGTCGACGCGCAGGCCGCGCTGCTCGGCTCCCCGCATGAAGCGGTCGAGCCAGCCGCCCGGCACGTCGGCGTCGTGGGAGACCGCCGGGGCGCCCAGGCGCAGACCGGTGTTCTCCAGCCTGGGCCAGAGATCCAGGGCCTGTTCGGGCGACATGTCCGACTGGGTGGCCGAGTCGGGTTCGTTGAAGCCGAGGAGTTCGGTGCCCTCTTGCCCGGCCTTACCCAGCTCCTCGTCGGTCACGGAGCCGGGGCCCCAGATCATCGGGACGTACTCGACGCCGTCCGGCCGGGTGACGGCGCCGGTGGACGAGGCCCAGTTGAAGTACCAGGACGCGCCGGAGTCGGCCAGGGCCTGGGAGGCGCCGTCGACCGGGTTGAGACTGATGCCCTTGCGGTGGTCCGCGGCCTGCGAGGTACCGCCGCCACCGGAGCCGGACGAGGCCGCCGGTGCGGGGGCCGCGTCGCCGGAGCCGTTGAAGGTGACGGTCAGACCGGTGCACTTGGTGCACTGGTACATGGTCCGGTTCCCGGGCTCCGCGTCCTGCTTCGACCAGGCGTACGCGGTGGGGCACGTGGCGTTGACCGCGTCGCTGTAGGGGGTCTTGGCGTCCCGGTCGGGGTTGACGCACACCAGCGGCTTGCCCGTGGCCTGGTCCTTCACCAGGTCGTCGGCCGGGCAGGACGCCAGCAGATCGACGGCGCAGCCCGCCACCGCGCACTCGCCCGTCCCGGGCGGTGTCACGTCGTTCGGGGTGATGGTGACGGCGGCCGATACGGCGTCGACGTAGCTGACGTCGTACCAGGGCGCGAGCGAGTCGGCCGGATCGAAGTTGAACTCGGCCAGGCTGGTGGGCTGTTGACCGGTGGTGCAGTGGTCGGCGTAGGGGCCGCAGTCGCCGACCGCGCAGTGGAAGGTGGTGCCGTCCTGGCCCGAGCATCCCTGCCGGGCGAAGAACGTGCCGCGCCAGTGCCCGGCGCCCTCCCGCTCGGGGACGGTGAGGGTGGCGGACTGCCCGGGGTCGAGGGCCGGAAGCCCGGTCAGCGCGGCTGAGCCGTCCGCGTTGACGTTGCTGCCGATCCAGACGCGGCCGGAGGTCCTGTTCTGCAAGGTCACGGTGTGCTCCGCGGTGCTCACGTCCGCGGCCGGTGCCCCGTCGAGGTGGGTGACACCGGTCTGCCGACCCAGGATCACCGAACTCGTGGCCGCCGCGCCGACGACGACCAGCAACAGGATCAGCAGGAGTGAACGTCTGCGCATGACATCCCCTTTCAGGTCGCGCTCTCGCCGCATCGGCGACCGGACGTCGCCTCCGCGGGCACGGCGGAGACGGCCAGGTCACGCTTCGGCTCAAAACCCGCGGGCAGCGACAGCAGGGCGGGCGGCAGGGGAGCGCCGGGAGGCTCCGGAGCGCCGTCGGCCGGGTGCTCCTGCGGCGCCTGCCGGACGGGGGCCGCGTCCGCGTCCGGCACGGCCCTGCACCGGCTCAGCAGCCCGCGCGGCCCGAGCCGGTCACGGCGGGACGGGCCGGGCGGACCGGGTGACTCGGGTGGGCCGGGCTGTTCCGGTGACGTGATCAGCGGTGTGGGCACGGTGACCTCCTGGACTCGACGGCCGGCCTGTCGACGCCGACCGTGCCCGCACAACGGCTACGGGACAGTCAGCGGTTCAGCCGAACGCGGCCCACGGCCGTCAGGCGATCTCCCGACGCCGCCCCCACAGCGCGCGCTTCTGGCACCGCGAGGAGCCTGATACCGCAAATATCACCTGATTGGTCTACACGCTCCCGCGTCGAGCGAGCGGCATTCGCCCGTTCGTACCAGCGTGGCCAGGGGGTGTCACCGCGATCCGGTGATCACTGCTTCATCGGGAGGCGTCATGGTCGTGATCGCCCTGCTGCTGCCGGTACTGCTCGTGCTCATGCTGTTCGGGCTGGATGCCTTCGAGGACTTCTTGTTCACGCGGCCCCCCGACGAGTCCTCACCCGACGGAGACGTACACGGAGACGTACCCACAGAACCGCCTTGAGCCGCAGGACCTGTCACTCACCCGAAGCGGCTGGGCGGTGTCCTTCGTGGTGAGGCGGTCGTTGGGAGGGTGCGGTCGTACCCCGGTGTCGTCCCGATCATCCTGTCCGGTGGTGCCCCGATACCGCTCATCGTGACCCTTACGAAAAAGGAATACCGCCGGTGAAACAATCCGCCTCCTGCCTGCACCAGTCTCGACGCCCCCGCAGGTCGGCCCGTGTCTGGACCCTCTGCGTGGCGTTCCTGCTCGCTGTGACGGGCATGCAGTTCCTGCTTGCTCCCGCGCATGCCGTCTCCTCCGTCAGCGTCTCGTCCACCACGGTGGCCGCCGGTGAGACCTTCACCATCCACTTCACCGGCACTGCGGACACCCCCAGGTCCGGCGCGGGTGAGAACTTCTACGCCGGATCCACGGCCCTCGGTTCCCTCGACGCGTTCACCACCATCGAGTCGTGCACCGGTAATACGGGCCCCTGCACCGAGGTGGCGGGGTACGGCCCACGGGTACCGCTCGGTGATCTGCAGGGCGGCGAAGCGTTCAGCGGCTCGATCACCCTGCGCGTCGACCCGCAGACCCCGGCAGGCACCTTCGTCCTGCGCTACCAGCTCTACGCCAACGGCGGCGAAGCCACCGCGGACGGCCCCACCATCACGGTCACCAACACGCCCGCCGAGGCCGACCTGGAGGTACGCCTGAGCGCGCAGCCGCATCTCGGAATCCTGGTGCCCTACCTGTCCTACACCCTCACCACCCGCAACCACGGCCCCGGCACCGCCACGGCGGTCACCCTGACCGCGACGCTCCCGGCGGGGAAGACGGCCACGAACCTGTCGACCGGCTGTACTGCCGCACCGGGCAGGGTCACCTGTACCTACGAGAGCATCGCCGGCGGCGCCGGCACCGTCTCCACGTTCCGCCTCCCCATCGGGCTCCTCGCCCTCGGCCCCGTCAATGTCACCGCGGCCCGCACCTCCTCGTCTCCGAGCGATCCGAACGCGGCCAACGACAGGGCGGGCGCCACGTGCACCGTCCTCTCCGTCGCCCTGGCCACCTGCGACTGAGCGGACGCACTGACCCGCCGCTCGGCCGAGCCGCAGCTGACCGGGGTCGGCCGCCGCTCCGGCTCGGACCGGGCGTCATCGCGACACAGGGGTCACATCGACGTCGATCCACGGTGCCGCGGTGCGGGTGACCGTGGGCTGTGGCGTCGGCTTGGCGGTGCGGGTGACGGTGACCGTGGGCTGCGGCTTGGCCGTGCGAGTGACCGTGACCGTGGGCTGTGGCTTCGGTTTGGCGGTGCGGGTGACGGTCACGGTGGGCTGCGGCTTTGGCTTGGCGGTGCGGGTGACGGTCACGGTGGGCTGCGGCTTTGGCTTGGCGGTGCGAGTGACGGTGACCGTGGGCTGCGGCTTCGCGGCGGCAGTGGCGGCGGGCTCAGCGGCCATGGGCTGGTGCACCGTCTGAGCGGCAGCGGCGGAGGGCTGGGCTGTGGTGAGCGCGGCGGGCACGATCAGGGCGCCGATCGGCAGCGCGGCCATGCCGACGGCGGTGAGCCCCATGCGTCTGATGCCGGCACACTTCATGATTGCCCTCCAGGGGGAGATCCAGCGTGAACGATTCGACGCAATTTCAGCAGAACCGTCCGTTTTATGGGTCGGGTCTGCGCGTTCCGGCGTGATCTTCACTCGGGCGTGGGACCTGACGCGGGCCCAAGCGTCGACGCGACGGCACGCAGAGCGGCTCCCGTCGGCAATGTTTGAATGGGCGCCGTCGTCATCGTTCTGGCAAGGAGAAGCGCTGTGCCCCTGGTGTCTGTCGTGATGCCCGTGTACAACTCGGTGGCCACGCTCGGGGCGGCGGTGCGGTCGGTGCTCACACAGACCCATGAGGATCTGGAGCTGCTGGTCACCGACGACAAGTCCACCGACGGGTCCATGGATCTGCTCATGGAGTTCGCCCGCCAGGACGAGCGGGTGCTGCCGCGGTCGGCGCCCGAGCAGGGGGGTGCCGGGCGGGCGCGGAACCTCGCGATCGAGCGGGCCCGCGGGGACTACGTCGCCTTTCTCGACAGCGACGACCTGTGGCTGCCGGAGAAGACCGAGCGGCAGGTGGAGTTCGCCGCCGGAGGCAGCGCGCCCTTGACGTTCACCTCCTATTACAAGATGGACGCCGACTACGCCGGTGACAGCACCGACTTCGTCCCGAACGGACGGGTGGTCCGCGCACGGGAACACGTGGACTACCGCGCGATGCTGGTGCGGGACCACATCGGTGCGCTGACCGCCATGTACGACCGCACCGTTCTCGGCACCAGGCTGATGCCGGAGATGCGGAAGCGGCAGGACTACGCCCTGTGGCTGTCGATCATGCGGGACGGCGCCGACGCCCGGGGTCTCGCCGAACCGCTCGCCGTGTACCGGGCCCACCAGGCGGGCTCGCTCTCCTCCAACAAGCTGTCGCTCGTGCCGTACAACTGGGAGCTGTACCGCGCCCACGAAGGGCTGTCGGTCCCGCGCGCGACGCGGGCGCTGGCCGGTGCCGTGTGGCAGTCGCTGCGCAACTCGCGGATCTAGAACCCCCGGAAAGGACCCGTCTGACCCCCGCGCGGGTCGGATACCGTCCCTGCCATGACGACCGGGGTGGCCGTGACGGCCGGTGTGGGGCGCGTGGGGGATCTGCTGCGGGGGTGGCGGAGGAGGCGGGGGTTCACCCAGCTCGAGCTGGCGCTGAAGGCGGACAGTTCCGCGCGGCACATCAGTTTCATCGAGACCGGACGGTCCGTGCCGAGCCGGTCGATGGTGCTGCATCTGGCCGAGCGGCTGGACGTGCCCGTGCGGGAGCGGAACGCGCTGCTCGTGGCGGCCGGTTACGCCCCCTCCTATCCGGAGACGCCGCTGTCCGCGCCCGCGATGGCGCCGGTGCGGACCGGCCTCCAGCAGCTGCTGACCGCGTACGAACCGCATCCCGCGCTGGTGATGGACGGGATGTACGACGTGGTGGCGGCCAACAGGGGCGTGGAGCTGCTGCTCGACGGGGTGGCCCCCCATCTGCTCCGGGCGCCCATGAACGCCATGCGTCTCACCCTGCACCCGGAGGGTCTGGCGCCGCGCATCCGGAACCTGGGCGAATGGCGGGCCCACCTGCTGGAGCGGCTGGAGCGGCAGGCCACGCTGCGCGCGTCCGACGCGTTGCGCGAGCTGTACGAGGAGGTCGCCGCCCAGCCGGTCCCGGGGGACGAGAACCCCGCCCCAGCCCCCGCCCCCGCCCCGGCGCCGCACCCGTACGCCCTGCCGCTGCGGATCGAGGTGGGCGGTCGGGTGCTGTCGTTCCTCTCGACCGCCACCACTTTCAACACACCGATGGATGTGACCGTCTCCGAGCTGGCGGTGGAGACGTTCCTGCCCGCCGACGCGGAGACGGCCGCCGTCCTTCGGGAGCTGTCGCCGGGCGGCCGGTCAGGCGCCCGGCAGCCGGTCCAGGAATCCGGCCACGCCGGAGATCCGGCCGTCCTCGGCGAGCGTGATCACGTCGAACCCGGCTGCCGGGGCTGAGCCGTCGGCGGTGGAGACCAGGTCCCAGGTGAAGCGGACGAGGTGGTGGTGGGCGTCCGGCGTGCCGGTCAGCTTGAACGCGAAGCCGGGGAACTGCTCGTGGGCGCCGCTGATCGCCGCGGCGATGCCGTCGTGGCCCCGCACGTCGGCCAGCGGGTCGGTGTAGGTGCCGTCCTCCGTGAAGGCCGCGGCGACCGCCTTGGCCAGGTCCTCGGGGGTGGTGGCGTTCCAGGCGGCGAAGTAGCGCTCGACAGCGTCCTCGTGGATGGTCACGGCGGTGTCCTCTCGTCTGCACGGACTGGTGGGAGCGGGCCGGGTGACTCGCGTGGAGCGCGTCGCCCTGCCTGCTCCCACAGCCTGCCGCCGCCGTCCGCGCCGGTCGATTACCGCTGAGGTAATGACGCCTCCACCGGCGGGCTCAGTGCGTGCTCAGCACCGTCCCCAGCACCTCCCGCAGCACCCCGTCCGGGTCCGGCGCG
Source organism: Streptomyces sp. LaPpAH-108 (assembly GCF_000373625.1). GTDB lineage: Bacteria > Actinomycetota > Actinomycetes > Streptomycetales > Streptomycetaceae > Streptomyces. Next base: position 410,271 of record NZ_KB891996.1, on the reverse strand, counting down.
GCCGAGGTCGTGCGCCAGGCCACGAAGCCGTCCGGGCGGATGAGGACCGCGCCGTCGGCGGTGGTGCCGTGGAGGTCGGCCCAGTCGGTGGCCGCCGGGCCGTCCGGGTCGTAGGTGAGGTCGGCGTCGGGGCCGGGGCCGATGCGGTAGGCGTCCAGGGGGACGCCGTCCTCGGCCGCCACGCGGCGCGCCGCCGCGTACCAGCCCGCGTCGTCGGGGGCGTCGGTCAGCAGGACCAGGGAGCGCTCGTAGAGGTCGAGGGTGGACAGGCGCACGCCGCCGCGCTTGACCCAGAGGTGGGGCGCGCGGGTGCCGGGGCTGCCGTCGAGGGTGAGGGTGTCGCCGACGACCGGGTGGGCGGGGTCGGCGTCCAGGACCGCGCCGGTGGGGTAGCGGTAGCCGAGGACGACGTTGAGGATGCCGCGCCGCTTGCCGCCGCCGACGCCCGGGGCGGGGGCGAAGCCGGGGTGGCTGTGCTCGACGGAGCGGGCGGAGGCGCGGGCACTGGTCGCGAGGGCGACGGGGCGGCGCTCGGCGTCGTAGGAGTCCAGGAGGGCGGGGCTCGCCCAGCCGGAGAGGACGGCCGAGAGCTTCCAGGCCAGGTTGTGGGCGTCCTGGATACCGGTGTTGGAGCCGAAGGCGCCGGTCGGGGACATCTCGTGGGCGGAGTCGCCCGCGAGGAAGACCCGGCCGCGGGAGTAGCGTTCCGCGACGCGTTCGGCGGCACGCCAGGAGGCCATCCCGGTGATCCTCACGTCGAGTTCCGGGGCCCCGACGGCGCGTCGGACGTGGTCGCGCAGCCGCTCCTCGGTGAAGTCGTCCAGGGTCTCGCCGCGCTCGGGGTGCCAGGGCGCGTGGAAGACCCAGTTCTCCTTGTTGTCGACGGGGAGCAGCGCGCCGTCGGCGTCCGGGTGGGTGAGGTAGCAGCAGATGAAGCGCCGGTCGCCGACCACGTCGGCCAGCGCGGCGGAGCGGAAGGTCACGCTGACGTTGGCGAAGAGTTCGCCGGGCCCCGTCTGCCCGATGCCGAGGGCGTCGCGGACCGGGCTGCGCGGGCCGTCGGCGGCGACGAGGTAGTCGGCGCGGACGGCGTAGCGCTCCTCGGTGTCCCGGTCGGTGACCGTCGCCGTCACCCCGTCGGCGTCCTGCGTGAAGGACTCCATCCGGTGGAAGTACCGCAGCTCGCCGCCGAGTTCGCGCGCGCTGTCCACGAGGACGGGTTCGAGGTCGTTCTGGCTGCACAGACACCAGGCGGCGGGGCTGAACCTCGCGAGGCCGCCGCCCGGGTCGATGTCCTTGAACAGCCACTTACCGGCGTCACCCACAAGAGTGGGGGTCTGGAGGATGCCGTGGTTGTCGGCGAGCAGCGAGGCCGCCGCCTTGATGTCCGGCTCGATCCCGGCGGTCCGGAACAGCTCCATGGTGCGGACGTTGTTGCCCCGTCCGCGCGGGTGCTTCGAGGTTCCGGAGTGCCGCTCGACCAGCAGGTGCCGCACACCGAGACGGCCCAGGAACACGGACATGGACAGGCCCACCAGTGAGCCGCCCACGATGAGGACGGGGACGCGGTGGTCGGCTTTTTGATGCATCGAAGCCTCCAGTGACGAGGGTGGGCGTTTGAGGCGCCTGTGACTTCTCATGCCCGGTGCCGCCCGCTCCGTCCGCCCAATCACCCGCGTGGTTCATACGAGTCGCGGGCCGCTGCCGGTCGTCACAGGATCAAGGAACGCTGCCGTGCCCACCCGCGGCCGGCGCCGGCTCAGCCCCCGCGAAGGAGATGTGTGCAGCATGACCACGACCTCTGAACGTCCCTCAGGAACGCTGACCCGCGAGGTCTCCCAGCGTGTCTCCCAGTCCGTGTTCGACGGCTCCCCGCTGCGGGTCGTCCTGCTGGTCGACGTCTTCGAGGGCGCGCAGCAGCAGTTCCTGGAGGCGTACGAGCAGCTGTGCGCCCAGGTCGCGCAGGTTCCCGGCCACGTCAGCGACCAGCTCTGCCAGTCCATCGAGAACCCCTCGCAGTGGCTGATCACCAGCGAGTGGGAGAGCGCCCCGCCGTTCCTCACCTGGGTGAACAGCGAGGAGCACGTGCGGATGGTGGAGCCGCTGCACTCCTGCGTCCGCGACACCCGCTCGCTGCGCTTCCACATCGTCCGCGAGACGAGCGGGGCCTCGGCCGCCGCCCAGTCCTCGCCCGACCGCCACCTCCAGGAGCACCCGCGCATCGGCGACGGCATCATCCGGCACGCGCTCACCTTCACGGTGAAGCCGGGCACGGAGGACAAGGTCCGCAAGATCCTCGCGGACTACGCCTCCCCGGAGGCCCAGGTCGACGACGGCACGCGGCTGCTGCGCACCTCGCTGTTCATGCACGGCAACCGCGTGGTGCGCGCCATCGAGGTGCGCGGCGACCTGCTGGCGGCGCTGCGGCACGTGGCCCGGCAGCCGCAGATCCGCGCGGTCGAGGAGGCCATCAACCCCTACCTGGAGCAGGACCGCGACCTGGACGACCAGGAGTCGGCGCGGATGTTCTTCACCCGCGCGGCGCTGCCCGCCGTGCACCACGTGATGACGGAGGAGGCCGCCGAGGGCACCCGGCTCGCCCTGTTCTACCCGGCCCGCTCCGGCCAGGGCATGCGGGTGGCCGAGCTGCTGTCGCAGAGCGACCAGGCCGCCGCCCAGGACCCGCGCAGCACGGTGCTGCGCAGCACGGTCTTCCAGCGCGACGACGTGGTGGTCCGGCTGGTGAACGCGCGCGGCGACGACGTCGACGCCCTGCCGGGTGACCCGGCCGCCGCCGCCGAGGTGCGTGCCCTGCTCGACGGCGAGGCCGCCCGGATGGATCTCGTCACCGACCGCCGGTCGCCGGGCGCCTGATCCGTGTCCGTCTCCCACCCCGACAAAGCCGACGCGGCACATCCAACGGAGGAAGCTGTGACCAAACCCCGTCCGAAGATCGTGAACCTGATGGACGCCGAGCCCAACACCCGGCGCGGCGGTGACCTGCGGGCCATGCTGACCCCGGCGACGGTCGGCTCGACCAGCGGTTTCATGGGCGTGGCCCTCATCCAGCCCGGCGACCGCATCGGTGAGCACTACCACCCGTACTCCGAGGAGTTCGTGTACGTGATCTGCGGCCGCATCGAGGTGGACCTCGACGGCGAGGCGCACCCCCTCAGGCCGGAGCAGGGCCTGCTGATCCCGATGAACATGCGGCACCGCTTCCGCAACGTGGGCGACGACGAGGCGCGCCTCGTCTTCCACCTGGGCCCGCTGGCCCCGCGCCCGCAGCTGGGCCACGTGGACACCGAGGAGACGGACGTCGTCGGCGCCGCCGCGGTGGTGACGGAGGCGGGCGGGGGCAGGGCCGGCCGGGAGCAGGTGCCCTCATGACCCGCCGGGTGGCGGTCACGGGCATAGGCATCGTGGCCCCGGGCGGCATCGGCGCCCCGGCCTTCTGGGACCTGCTGTCGAGCGGCCGTACCGCGACGCGGGGCATCACCTTCTTCGACCCCTCCGGACTGCGCTCGCGCATAGCCGCCGAGTGCGACTTCGACCCGGCGGCGTACGGACTCGACGCGGAGCAGGTCGAACGGGCGGACCGGTACATCCAGTTCGCCCTGGTGGCAGGCGACGAGGCGGTGCACGACTCGGGCCTGGATCTCGCGCGGGAGAACCCGTGGCGGATCGGGGTCTCGCTCGGCACCGCCGTCGGCGGCACCACCCGGCTGGAGAACGACTACGTCCTCGTCAGCAACGGCGGTGAGCGCTGGGACGTGGACCACGAGAAGGCCCGCCCGCAGCTGCACCGGGCGTTCGCCCCGAGCACGGCCGCCTCCTCGGTGGCCGAGCGGTTCGGGGCCCGGGGCCCGGTGCAGACCGTCTCGACGGGCTGCACCTCAGGGCTCGACGCGGTGGGCTACGCCTTCCACACCGTGCAGGAGGGCCGGGCGGACATATGCATCGCCGGAGCCTCCGACTCGCCGATCTCGCCGATCACGATGGCGTGCTTCGACGCGATCAAGGCGACCTCCCCGAACAACGACGACCCGGCGCACGCCTCCCGCCCCTTCGACAACAACCGTGACGGGTTCGTCATGGGCGAGGGCGGCGCGGTCCTGGTCCTGGAGGAGCTGGAGCACGCGCGGGCCCGCGGCGCGCACGTGTACTGCGAACTGAGCGGCTACGCCACGTTCGGCAACGCGTATCACATGACCGGTCTGACGCCCGAGGGCCTGGAGATGGCCCGCGCGATCGAGACGGCCCTGGACCAGGCCCGGCTCGACCCGACGGCGATCGACTACGTGAACGCCCATGGCTCCGGCACCCGGCAGAACGACCGCCACGAGACGGCGGCGGTCAAGCGGGCGCTCGGACAGCACGCCTACGACACCCCGATGAGCTCCATCAAGTCGATGGTGGGGCACTCCCTCGGGGCGATCGGGGCCATCGAGGTGGTGGCGTGTGTGCTGGCTCTGGCCCGGCAGACCGTCCCGCCGACCGCGAACTACGAGACGCCCGACCCCGAGTGCGACCTGGACTACGTGCCGCGCGAGGCCCGGGAGCGGAAGCTCAACGGCGTGCTGTCGGTGGGCAGCGGGTTCGGCGGTTTCCAGTCCGCGGTGATCCTGACCCGGCCGAGGGAGTGAGGACACGATGAGCGCACCCAAGGACCGTCGGGCGGCCGTCACCGGCATCGGTGTCGTCGCGCCCAACGGCATCAGCACGGAGACCTTCTGGAAGTCCACCCAGGAGGGGCTCAGCCTCCTGGACCGGGTGACCCGGGAGGGCTGTGAGCACCTGCCGCTGAAGGTGGCGGGCGAGGTCCGCGAGTTCGACCCGTCGGTGGTCGAGGAGCGGTTCCTGGTGCAGACCGACCGCTTCACGCACTTCGCGATGGCGGCGGCGGACCGCGCCCTGGAGGACGCCCGGCTCGGCCAGGCCGACACCGACGCGGACCCGTACGCCATCGGCGTGGTCACCGCGGCCGGTTCCGGCGGCGGCGAGTTCGGCCAGCGCGAGCTGCAGCAGCTGTGGGGCAAGGGCAGCCGGTTCGTCGGGCCGTACCAGTCGATCGCCTGGTTCTACGCGGCCAGCACTGGCCAGATCTCCATCCGGCGCGGGTTCAAGGGCCCCTGCTCGGTGGTCGCCTCCGACGAGGCGGGCGGTCTGGACGCGCTGGCGCACGCGGCACGTGCCGTGCGCCGGGGCACCGACCGGGTGGTGGCCGGTTCCACCGAGGCGCCGCTCGCGCCGTACTCGATGGTCTGCCAGCTCGGGTACGAGGAGCTGAGCGCCGAGACCGACCCGGCGCGCGCGTACCGGCCGTTCACCGAGGCCGCGTGCGGGTTCGTACCGGCCGAGGGCGGCGCGATGCTCGTCATCGAGGCGGAGTCGGCCGCGCGGGAGCGTGGCGCCGACGTCCGGGCGATCGTCGCGGGCCACGCGGCGACCTTCACCGGCGCCTCCCGCTGGGCGGAGTCCCGCGCCGGGCTCGCCGAGGCGATCCGGCAGGCGCTGGCCGAGGCCGCGTGCGCGCCGGAGGAGATCGACGTGGTCTTCGCCGACGCCCTCGGGGTGCCGGAGGCGGACCGCGCCGAGGCGCTGGCCCTGGTGGACGCGCTCGGTGAGCACGGCCGCCGGGTGCCGGTGACGGCGCCGAAGACCGGGATCGGGCGGGGCTACGGCGCCGCGCCGGTGCTGGATGTGTCGGCCGCCGTGCTCGCCATGGAGCACGGCCTGATCCCGCCGACGCCGAACGTGTTCGACGTCTGCCACGACATCGACCTCGTGACCGGGCGGGCGCGGGTCGCCGAGCCGCGCACGGCGCTGGTCCTCAGCCGGGGACTCATGGGGTCGAACGCGGCGCTCGTGCTGCGGCACGGCGCCGCGTAGGCGAACAGCAAAGGAGAAACGGCATGAACGCGCAGATCACCGAGGAAGAACTGGCCGCCCTCATGAAGAAGGCCGCCGGGATCACCGTCGCTCCGGAGGTGCTGCGGCAGCAGCCGGAGACCCCCTTCGAGACGCTCGGGCTCGACTCGCTCGGCCTGCTGGGCATCGTCGGCGAGCTGGAGAACCGGCACAGCGTCCCGATGCCGCCCGACGCCGAGCGCTGCAAGACCCCCAAGCAGTTCCTCGACCTCGTCAACAGCGCACTGATGGCAGGAGCCTGAGATGGCAGGACACACCCAGAACGAGATCACGATCGCGGCCCCGCTCGACCTGGTCTGGGACATGACCAACGACCTGGAGAACTGGCCGCGCCTGTTCAGCGAGTACGCCGCCGTCGAGATCATCTCGCGTGAGGGCCGCAAGACGACCTTCCGGCTTACCATGCACCCGGACGAGAACGGCACCGTCTGGAGCTGGGTCTCCGAGCGCGAGCCGGACCGCGACCACCTGGAGGTCCACGCGCGCCGCGTGGAGACGGGCCCCTTCGCCCACATGAACATCCACTGGCGGTACGAGGAAGTGCCCGCCGGTACCCGGATGGTGTGGACGCAGGACTTCGCGATGAAGCCGGAGGCGCCGGTCGACGACGACTGGATGACCGACAACATCAACAAGAACTCCAAGGTCCAGATGGCCCTCATCCGGGACAAGATCGAGAAGGCCGCCGCCGGTCACCAGGCCGCGCCGGCCCTGGCCGACTGAGCCCTCCCCGAGGGACGAGAGGACGTGAGTCCATGCACCAGGGACTGATCGTGGCCCGGATGGCACCGGGTTCCGCCCAGGACATCGCGAAGATCTTCGCGGAGTCCGACCGGGGCGAGCTGCCGCACCTCGTCGGGGTGCGCCGCCGCAGCCTGTTCCAGTTCGGCGATGTGTACATGCACCTCGTCGAGTCGGACACCGACCCCGCCCCCGCCATCGCCAAGGTGGCCGGGCACCCGGAGTTCCGCGGCATCAGCGAGCGCCTGTCGGCGTACGTGAGCGCCTACGACCCGGAGACCTGGCGCTCCCCGAAGGACGCCATGGCGCAGCGCTTCTACGTGTGGGAGCGCGACTAGCCCTCCGGTTCGCACCGGACGTCACCGGGGACGCCCCGGACAGTCACCGGCCGCCGGGCCCGCAGCGTCGCGGGCCCGGCGGCCGGTTTTCCGGTGTGCGGTGCTTCGGTACGTCGGTCAGCCGACGACGTGGCACTCGAAGGCGTGCAGATACGGGTTGACGGGACGGATGTCGTCCACGGCCAGGCCCGCCGAGGTGAGGCGGCCGACCATGCTCTCGGTGGTGTGCTTGGCGCCGCCGACGTTGAGCAGGAGCAGCAGGTCCATGGCGGTGCTGAAGCGCATCGAGGGGGTGTCGTCGACCAGGTTCTCGATGACGATCACCCGGGTGCCCTTGCCGCCCGCCTTCACGACGTTGCCCAGGAGGCGGGCCGTGCTCTCGTCGTCCCACTCCAGGATGTTCTTGATGACGTAGACGTCGGCCTCGACCGGGACCGAGGCGCGCACGTCACCGGGCACGATCTCGGCGCGGTCCGCCAGGTCGCCGCCCTCGCGCAGCCGGGGCAGCGCGTTCTCGACGACGCGGGGCAGGTCGAGCAGGCTGCCGCGCAGGGTGGGGTACTTGTCGAGGAGGCAGGCCACGACATGGCCCTGGCCGCCGCCGAGGTCGGCCACCGAGGAGGCGCCGGAGAGGTCGAGCAGGGCGGCGACCTCGCGGGCCGACTGCTCGCTGGAGCGGGTCATGGCCCGGTTGAAGACGTCCGCGGACTCGGGGGCGTCCTCGTTGAGGTAGTGGAAGAACTCCTTGCCGTAGAGGGACTCCACGACGTTGTTGCCGGTGCGCACGGCCTCGTCCAGCTTGGGCCAGGCGTCCCAGGTCCACGGCTCGGTGCACCACAGGGCGATGGCGCGCAGGCTGTTGGGGTCGTCCTCGCGCAGCAGGCGGGACATGTCGGTGTGGGTGAAGGTGCCGTCCGGCTGCTCGGCGAAGACGCCGTAGCAGGACAGGGCCCGCAGCAGCCGGCGCAGCGGCTTGGGTTCGGTCTTCACCGTGGCCGCCAGGTCCTCCACGGCGGTCGGGCGGTCGGTCAGGGCGTCGGCGACGCCGAGCCGGGCGGCGGCCCGGACGGCGGCGGCGCAGGCCGCCCCGAACACCAGCTCGCGCAGGCGCATGGGGGGCGGTGGGGCAGTCTCAGCGGTCGTCATCTGCCGCCCTTTCTGGTTCCTCGGGCTCTTTCAGGCTGGGGTGTGGGGGTTACCGGCGCGTGGTCAGCACAGGCCCGCGGGCTTGGAGGTCCGGCAGGAGTTGCGCTCGAAGACGTTGGCCTTGGCCGCCTCGGTGTTCACGATGTCGGCGGGGGAGTTGTTCGCCAGGGTGTTGCGGTCGATCCGGTTGTTGACGCCCTTGGCGCCGACCATGCTCTTGAACAGCACGATCCCGCCGGACAGCGGGGAGGTGCCGCGGTGGCCCGCGACGTAGTTGCCGCTCACGCGGGTCTTCTCGGTGCCGGTGAGGACGATGCCGGAGCCCTGGATGACGGGGAGGCGGGCGGTCTTCGCGCAGAACTTGTTGTTCTCCACGACCCGGTTGGAGGAGACGGTGAGGTTTCCGCCCTGCGGCTTGTTCTCGTCGCCGACGACGAAGATGCCGCCGCAGTTGCCGGAGACGGTGTTGCCCGTGACGGTCAGGTTCCGCAGGCGGCGCACGGTCATGCCGAGGCGGTTGTCCTCCAGGCGGTTGCGCTCGACGAGCGTCCTTCCGGAGTCGTAGGCGCCGCCCTCCTCGTTGATGGTGTTGGCGAGGAAGAGGCCCGCGTCGCCGTTGCCGCGGATCTCGTTCTGCCGGATCACGCTGTGCACCGAGCGCTCGGTGGCGATGCCCCAGGTCTTGTTCTTGACGGCCTGCACCCGGCGGACCGTCAGGGTGTCGGTCGCCATGCCGAACACCCCGGCGTGGCCGAAGCCGGTGACCTTGAGGTCGGCGACGGTGACGCCCTCGACGTTCTTCTTCTTGGTGCCGAGCACGCAGATGCCGTCGCCGTGCTGGGCACAGGTGTTGGCGACCTTGCCGGTCTTGGTGGCGGCGGGCTTGACGACGGTACGCTCCCCGGCGCCCCGCAGGGTCACCCAGGGCTTGTTGACGACGACGCTCTCGTGGTACGTCCCGGCGAGCACGAACACGGTGTCGCCGGGCCGCGCGGCGTCCACGGCCTTCTGGATCGACTGACCGGGACGGACCACGAGGGTCTGGTGCGCCGCAGCGGCAGGCGCGGCGCCGAGACCGCCACCGAGAAGGGCGGCGGTGCAGGCGAGATATGCGAGGTGACATCTCTTCATACCGCGTACGGTATGACCGGATTATCGGGAAGGTCTGATATAGGCCGACCGGCGGCGTGTCAGAGACCCCCCGGCATCAACGGCGCCGCAGCGCCGCGCCGACCTCCAGCCGGACGTCGGGGACGGGTCTCGGCGCGGCCGGATCGGCGAGCTGCCACAGCCGGTTCTGGAGCACCCGGGCCAGGGTCCAGGCCCGCGCCCGCTCCCGGTCCAGGCCGAGCGCGCCGGTCAGCGCGTCGAAGCGCCAGTGGGTGTCCGCCGGGTCGTAGCGGTCGACCAGCGCGGGCAGCAGCTCGAAGCCGGGGTCTCCGGCCAGCGGTTTGGGGTCGATGGCGAGCCAGGGGGCGCGGTCGGCGGTCAGGATGTTGCCGTGGTGGAGGTCCCAGTGGAGGAGGTGGGCGCCGGGGGTGTCCGCGACCTCGCGGAGGGCGGCGGCGCAGTCCTGGAGCAGGGCGCGTACGGCGGGGTCGGGTTCGGCGCCGAGTGCCCAGGGGGTGCGGTCGAGCATCCCCTGGGCGATGTCACCCAGGTGGCGTATTCCGGGTGGGGCCGGGTGGGCGGTCAGGCGGGTGAGGAGGGTGGCGAGGACGGTGGTCGCCTCGTGGGGGTCCGGGAGGGCGGTCAAGGGGCGGTGGGCGTGCAGGCGTTCGAGGAGGAGGGTGGCGGTCGGGGGGTCGTCGCGCAGGAGGCGTACCGCGCCGTCGCCGGACCAGGTGCGCAGCGCGGTGGCCTCGGCCGCGCACTCGGCGTCCAGGTGCTGGACCTTGAGCGCGGCCGGGGTTCCGTCGGGGGTTGTCACCGGTGTGACCAGCGAGGACGTGCCGCTCAGGGCGGAGCCGTCCGCGCGCAGCCGCCAGTGGCGGAGGAACCGTACGGTCCGCTCCCGCAGGTCCTCCGGGGCCGCATGCTCGCCAGGCACCCCGGTCACGCGCACGACCATACTGGCCCGTGTGAGCCGGGTGACCCGTGTGCGACGTGGGCTCGGGGCGGTCGCGGACCATCTCCGTTCCGCCCCGGGCACCTATGTGTGGCTGACCGTCCTTTTCTTCACCACAGTGGCGCTGCACCACATGTCGCCGGAGTTCGAGAAGGAGTTCCTGCGGCAGCGCTCCACCAACATCCACGAGCTGTCCCGGAACCCCGTCCGCGTGCTGATCACCAGCGCGATGTGGATCGACAGCGGGCGCTGGCTGCCGTACGCCGCGCTGTACGCCCTCTTCCACGCCCAGGCCGAGCGCTGGCTCGGCACCCTGCGCTGGCTCGCGGTGTGCGCCGCCGCGCACATCCTGGCCACGCTGATCAGCGAGCTGGCCCTGCTGATGGCCGTCAACAACGGCCACGCCCCGCCCTCGGCGGTCAACACGCTCGACATCGGCGTCAGTTACGCCCTCGCCGGGGTCATGGCCGTCCTCACCTACCGGATCGCCCCGCCCTGGCGCTACGCCTACCTGGTCTTCCTGGCCGCCGTCTACGCCGTACCGCTCGTCACCGCCCGCACCTTCACCGACTTCGGCCATGTGCTGTCCGTGCTCGTCGGACTGGCCTGCTATCCGCTGGTCAGGGGGCGGGGGAGGGCGTGGAGCCCGCGCGGGGGCCTGGCCGCGCTGCGGGACTGAGGCGCCCCGCACTACCCTGCGCCCCATGATCCGTACCGCGACCCCCGCAGACGTCCCCGCGATCCACCGCATGGTCCAGGAGCTGGCCGCCTACGAGAAGGCCGCCGACGAGGCGCGGGCCACCGAGGAGCAGCTGCGCGAGGCGCTGTTCGGGGAGCGCCCCGCCGCCTTCGCGCACCTCGCGGTGGACGACACCACGGGCGAGCCCGCCGGGTTCGCGCTGTGGTTCCTGAACTTCTCCACCTGGCGCGGGGTCCACGGCATCTACCTGGAGGACCTGTACGTCCGCCCCGAGGCACGCGGCGGCGGCCACGGCCGCGCCCTGCTCACCGAGCTGGCCCGGATCTGCGCCGAGCGCGGCTACGAGCGCCTGGAGTGGTCGGTGCTGGACTGGAACACCCCCGCGATCGGCTTCTACGAGTCCCTGGGCGCCCGCCCCCAGGACGCGTGGACGGTCTACCGCCTCACCGACGCCCCGCTCGCGGAGCTGGCCCGCTCAGCCCACTGATTCCCGGACCCGGGGCTTCGCCGCCGCACCCCGCCCGGCCGGGCGGGCCGTCACCAGCAGGCCCGCGACCAGGGCCGCGAGGAGCATCACCCCGGCCGCCCACCAGATGGCGACCGTGTAGCCGTGCACCACGCCCACCGGGACGACGGCGGCCCGCTCGGCGGGACCGCGCAGATGCGCGGCGATGTAGGCCGCGCTGCTGGTGGTGGCGATGGTGTTGAGCAGCGCCGTACCGATGGAGCCGCCGACCTGCTGGGCGGTGTTCACCGTCGCCGAGGTGACCCCGGCGTCCCGGGGCGCGACCCCGGCCGTGGCGGTGGCGAACACCGGCATGAAGGTGAGGCCCATGCCGAGGCCCAGCAGGATCAGCGCGGGCAGGATGTCCGAGACGTAGGACGAGTGGACCGTCATCCGGGTGAGCAGCATCAGGCCGACGGAGGCGAGCAGCAGGCCCGGGACCATCAGCAGGCGCGGCGCGACGCGGTTCAGCAGCCGGGCCGCGATCTGGGTGGAGCCGGTGATGATCGCGGCGGTCAGCGGCAGGAAGCCGAGGCCCGCGCGGACGGGGGAGTAGCCGAGGATGATCTGGAGGTAGTAGGTCATGAACAGGAACAGCCCGAACATGCCGATCACCGCGAGCATCATCGTCAGGAAGCAGCCCGCGCGGTTGCGGTCGCGGACGATGTGCAGCGGCAGCAGCGGGCTCGGGGCGCGGCTCTGCCACCACACGAACGCCGCGAGCAGCACGATCCCGGCCGCGAACAGGGCGAGCACCACGGGGTCGGTCCAGCCGCGCGGCTGGGCCTCGCTGAAGCCGTAGACGACGGCGACCAGACCGCCGCAGCCCAGGAGCACGCCGGGCACGTCGAGCCGGGACTCGCCGTGTCCCGGGCGGTCGTGCAGCAGGGCGAAGGCGCCGATCACCGCGAGGATCGCGATGGGCACGTTGACGTAGAGGCACCAGCGCCAGTTCAGATACTCGGTGAGCAGGCCGCCCAGGATGAACCCGATGGCGGAGCCGCTGCCCGCGAGGGCGCCGTAGATGCCGAAGGCTTTACCGCGTTCGCGCGGGTCGGTGAAGGTCGTCGTCAGCAGGGAGAGTGCGGAGGGCGCGAGGACGGCCGCGAAGACGCCCTGGAGGGCGCGGGCGCCGAACAGCATGGCCGGGGAGGTGGCCGCGCCGCCGAACGCGGAGGCGGCGGCGAAGCCGATCAGCCCGATGACGAAGGTGCGTTTGCGGCCCACCAGGTCCGCGACCCGGCCGCCGAGCAGGAGCAGGCCGCCGAAGGCGAGGGTGTAGGCGGTGATGACCCACTGCCGGTTCCCGTCGGACATGTGCAGATCGTGCTGGGCGGAGGGGAGCGCGATGTTCACGATCGTCGCGTCCAGCACCACCATCAGCTGGGCGAGGGCGATGACGACCAGGCCCCACCAGCGGCGGGGATCGACCGCCTCGGCCCTCGCGGGTATCGGTGTCGACTCACCCGTTCGGCCGCTGCTCATTGGGCCAGAAGACCATGGATCGGTGCATATCGCATCCGCGTCGGCGGGCCCCCGCACCGCCCGTCCCCCGGCGTTCTCTCAGGGTTCGAGGACCACCTTCCCGACTGTGCCGCGCGTCTGGAGCGCCCGGTGCGCGGCAGCCGCCTCGGACAGGGGCGAACGGGTGACGGCCGGGCGCAGCCGTCCGCGCGCCGCCTCGGCGAGCGCCCGCTCCTCCAGGGCGCGCAGACCGCCCGCCCGGCGCAGCATCTCGGGCCCGAGGACGGACTCGGAGACGCCGTCCACGAAGTACCCCTGGGCCCCGTCCCCGATGCCCTCCGCCGACCAGCCGAAGACCAGGTGCCGGCCGCTGGGGCCGAGCAGGGCGACGGCCTCGCGGGCCGCCGCGCCGCCGACGCCGTCGTAGACGAGCGTGGCGGGGCGTCCGGCGAGGAAGGCGCGGACCTCCTCCGGCCAGCCGGGCTCGGTGTAGTCGACGGCGAGGTCGGCGCCGTTCGCGCGCACCCGGGCGGTCTTCTCCGCCCCGCCCGCGAGCCCGACGACCGTGGCCCCGGCGTTCTTCGCGTGCTGCACGAGCAGGGTGCCGATGCCGCCCGCCGCCGCCGGTACGACCACCACGTCGTCCGCCCCCGGCTCCGCGGACCCGGCGATCCCGAGCGCGGTGCGGCCGGTGCCGATCATCGCGACGGCCGCCGCGAAGTCCAGGTCCGCGGGGATCTCGTGCAGCCGGTCCGTGCCGGTGACGGCGAGTTCGGCGTAGCCGCCGGGTACGGGGCCGAGGTGGGCGACGACCCGCTTGCCGAGCCAGGAGGCGTCCGTGCCCTCGCCCAGGGCGTCCACGACCCCCGCGACTTCGCGGCCGGGAACGGTCGGAAGCTCCGGCAGCGCGGGCAGCGGGCCGCGCCGTCCCTCGCGCAGGGCGGTGTCCAGGAGGTGCACCCCGGCGGCGGCGACGGCGATCCGCACCTGGCCCGGTCCGGGGACGGGGTCCTCGGTCTTCTCGTAGCTCAGGTTCTCGGGCGGTCCGAAGGAGTGGAGCCGGATGGCGTGCATGAGATCCCCTGGGGTGGTCGTCGTTCCCGTGGCTGTCGTGGGCCCACTCTTCAACCTCGACCGGACTTGAGGTCAAGGACGGGCCGGAGCGGGCGGGTTGTCAGTGGCGGGGTGCAGCATGAGGGGCATGGCGAGGAGAGCGGTGGGCGCGGGCGGTACGGGTGCGGGGCGTACGGGCGGTACGGGGCGTACGGCGGTGAAGGGGGCGCGGCGGCCGGAGGTGCGGTTGCCGCCGCTGCGGCCGTGGGCGGGGGCGGAGCTGGAGCCCGACGGGGACTACGACGGTCTTGAGTTCCTGGAGGCGGATCTGTCCGGGCAGCGGGGGGCGGGGGCGCGCTTCATGGACTGCGCGCTGACCGGCTGCGCGGTGGACGAGGCGGCGCTCGGCCGGGCCCGCTTCCTGGACTCGGTGCTCACCGGGCTGCGGGGCGTGGGCACCCATCTCGCGGAGGCCGTCTTCCGGGACGTGGAGCTGAGCGCGCCCCGGCTGGGCGGGGTCCAGCTGCACGGGGCCACGCTGGAGCGGGTCGTCGTGCGCGGCGGCAAGCTCGACTTCCTCAATCTGCGCGAGGCCCGGCTCAAGGACGTGGTGTTCGAGTCCTGTGTGCTGGTGGAGCCGGACTTCGCGGGGGCGCGTCTTGAGCGCGTGGAGTTCGTGGACTGCGCGCTGAAGGGGGCCGACTTCGGGGGTGCCGTGCTGAAGGACGTGGATCTGCGCGGGGCCGCTCCGCTGGAGGTCCAGCGGGGACTCGACCGGCTCTCCGGCGCGGTGATCAGCACGGGCCAGCTTCTGGACCTGGCCCCGCTGCTCGCGGCCGGGCTGGGGATCAGGGTGGAGGGCTGACCCGGAGGGGCGGTCAGGAGATGCGGGGATAGCGGGCCTGGAGGGTCCAGATCACCGGGTTCTCCGCCAGGTCCTCGTGCAGGTCGGTGAGGTCCGCGATCACGTCGTGCAGGAAGTCGCGGGCCTCACGGCGCAGTTCGGCGTGGGAGAAGGTGATCGGCGGCTCCTCGGCGCGCATCCAGTCCGCCTCGATGTCCACCCAGCCGAAACGGCGCTCGAAGAGCATCCGGTCCGTCGACTCGGTGAAGTCCAGCTCCGCCCGCTGCGGCCGGGACGCGCGGGAGCCCATCGGATCCTGGTCCAGCTGCTCCACGATGTCGCACAGCGCCCACGCGAAGTCCAGCACCGGCACCCATCCCCAGGCTGTGGACACCTCCCGGTCGCTCTTGGTGTCGGCCAGATACACGTCCCCGCAGAACAGATCGTGCCGCAGCGCCCGCGCGTCCGCGCGCCGGTAGTCGGTCTGAGGCGGATCCGGGAACCGATTGGAAAGGGCATAGCCGATGTCGAGCACGTCGCAAATCGTCCCACGCCCCGGTCCCCGCCCCACTCAGGGCCGGACTGCCCGCTCAGGCCACCCGCTCCAGCCGCCCGCCGGGCTGTCTGCTCAGCTCGGCCGTCCCGACAGCAGCGTGTGTAGATCCGGTGGCCACACCGGCTCGTCGCACTTGGTCAGTTCTGTGATGTTCCACCAGTGCCAGGCGAGGATGCCTTCGGTGGTGTGGGCGGCGAGGGCGGGGGCGGTGGGGGTGCGGTGGGGGCCGTGGGTGAGGTAGAGGTGTTCGTGTTGGCGGACCGGGATGCCCGCTCGGGTGAAGTCGTGTTCCCAGGTGCCCAGCAGGGGGCCCGGGGTGAGGTCGGTCCAGCCGGTTTCCTCGGTCAGTTCGCGTGCGGCGCCCTCGCGGGGGCTTTCGCCGGGTTCGAGGCCGCCGCCGGGGGGTGTCCAGTGCGGCCCGGTTTCGGGGTTGTGC
Source organism: Streptomyces sp. LaPpAH-108 (assembly GCF_000373625.1). Classification (GTDB taxonomy): domain Bacteria; phylum Actinomycetota; class Actinomycetes; order Streptomycetales; family Streptomycetaceae; genus Streptomyces. The sequence continues at coordinate 394,489 of NZ_KB891996.1, read as the reverse complement.
TGGCGGCAGAGGAACACCGAGCCGTCCGGCGCGAGCACGGCCGTACGCGCGGCTCGTCTCGGGGTGCGCAGCAGCACCTTGCGCAGGACGGCGCAGGGGCGGCCGAGTGCGCGGTCGTGGCGGTGGTCCAGGGCCGTGTAACCGAGGGCGGTCCAGAAGGCGAGGCCGGGCGCGTTGCCGTCGAGCACCGCGAGCCGTACCGCCCGGCGTCCGGCGGCCCGGAACCGCTCCTCGACGAGCGTGGCGGCCCGGCGGCCGTGCCCCTTGCCCTGCTCGGCCGCGTCCACCAGCAGCAGGCCGATCCACGGGTCCGGGTCGGCCGGGTCGGGGTGGCGGGCGAGGGTGATGACGACCGCGACGAGCCTGCCGTCCACCCGCGCGAGCAGCACCTCGGCGCCGGGGCGGGCGGGTTCGGCGGCCAGCGCGTCCGCGACCTGCTCGGGGCGGATGTCCGCCGGATCGGGGAACTCCCCGCCGAGCGCGTGGAAGGCCCGCTGCGAGGCGTACAGCGCGGTCAGTTCCGCGAGCAGCGGTGCGGGGACGGGCGTACCGGCGGCCAGGGGTTCGAGGATCACCGGGACACGCTAACGCCCCTGCGCGGAAGGTGACTTGGGCTGCGCGGACCCCGGGGCCGATGAGGTGCCCGGGGTCCGCGATCCGGCGCGTCCGTCAGACGTTGACGCCGAAGTCCTGGGCGATGCCGACCAGGCCCGAGGCGTAACCCTGGCCGACGGCGCGGAACTTCCACTCCGCGCCGTTGCGGTACAGCTCGCCGAAGACCATCGCCGTCTCGGTGGCCGCGTCCTCGGAGAGGTCGTAGCGGGCGATCTCGGCGCCGCCGGCCTGGTTGACGATGCGGATGTAGGCGTTGCGGACCTGGCCGAAGTTCTGGCCGCGGTTCTCGGCGTCGTAGATGGAGACCGGGAAGACGATCTTCTCGACGTCGGCCGGGAGGGCGGCCAGGTTGACGTTGATCGCCTCGTCGTCGCCCTCGCCCTCGCCCGTGCGGTTGTCACCGGTGTGGACGATGGTGCTGTCCGGCGTCTGCTTGTTGTTGAAGAAGACGAAGTGCTGGTCGGAGTAGACCTTGCCCTGGCCGTTGACCGCGATGGCGGACGCGTCCAGGTCGAAGTCCGTGCCGGTGGTGGTGCGGACGTCCCAGCCGAGGCCCACGGTGACGGCGGTCAGGCCCGGAGCCTCCTTGGTGAGCGAGACGTTGCCACCCTTGGACAGGCTTACAGCCATGATTGGGAGTCCCTTCCCTAATGCCTATGTGTCGGACTGCTTGTCGCTCCGTCGGTCCCGACGAAGCCACGTCACCCGGGAGAACGCCCGGAGGGGTACCCGAGGTTCCTGCTCGCTTTACCTTTTTTACCGAGGTGGGGGAAAACGGGGTGACGCGGGCCGCCCGCACCCGCGACCATGGAGTCATGTCCGGGCCCTATCTCATCCGCGGCTCGGTCTCGCTTCCCGAGGCCGAGCTGACGTGGCGTTTCTCGCGTTCCTCCGGGCCCGGCGGGCAGCACGTCAACACCAGCGACTCCCAGGCCGAGCTGCGTTTCGACCTCGCGCGCACCGAGGCGCTGCCCGAGGTGTGGAAGCAGCGCGCGCTGGAGCGGCTGGCCGGGCGCCTGGTGGACGGCGCCCTGGTCGTCCGCGCCTCCGAGCACCGCTCTCAGTGGCGCAACCGCGAGGCCGCGCTCGTCCGGCTGACCGCCCTCCTCGCCCAGGCGACGGCACCTCCGCCCAAGCCCCGCCGCGCCACCCGCATCCCACGGGGCATCAACGAACGCCGCCTCAGACAGAAAAAACAGCGCTCGGACACCAAACGGGGCCGCTCCGGGCGGGACTGGGGTTAGAAACCGGCCAGTTCGCGCCGCACAGGGTGTCAGCGGGTCCGCGCCGCGGAGGACGCCAGGCCGGTCCGCGCCGCGCAGGGTGTCAGCGGTCCGCGCCGCGCAGGACGCCAGGCCGGTCCGCGCCGCACAGGGCGTCAGGAACCCTGCCGACCCGCGCCGCACAGGGCGTCAGGAACCCTGCCGACCCGCGCCGCACAGGCCGTCAGGAACCCTGCCGACCCGCGCCGCGCAGGGCGTCAGGAATCCGGGCAGTCCGCGCCGCCCCTGCCCGCCGGCGCCGCGTCAGGCCCCCGCACCCCGTCCCCGTCCCCGCGCCGCCGCCAGGCAGCAGCCAGCCCCGCCCCCGCCGCCACCACGCCCCCCGCCAGCGACATATAGATGAGCGGGTTCACCCAGAACGGGACCAGCTCCGTCGCCACACCGCTGTCCGTGACGCACCGCGCGCTGACCGGCAGCCCCAGGTCCGTCACGATGGTGTCGCCGCGCACGCCCAGGGCCGCGCACATCTGGTCCGGGTCGAGGACGTAGAAGCCGAACCCCACCCCGTAGCCGTAGAGGCCGAAGGCCGTGGCGACCGCCAGCAGCACCATCAGCACGGACGGGCCGGGGTCCGGGGCGTACCAGGCGCTGCCCCAGCTGCCGGTGTACGCGCGCACCGCGAGAGCGAAGGCCAGCGGGACGGCCAGGCAGGGCATCAGGAACGGGGCGAAGACCGAGGTCATGTAGAAGACCCCGGTCGGATCGTCGAGGGCGAGAGTCGTCACGCGGTGGCGGACGGCAGCGGTGCCGGTTCCGGTTCCCGCAGTTCAGCCCAGGTGCCGGTACCGCCCCCGGAAATACAGCAGCGGTCCGCCCTCCGCGCTCGGCACATGGGCGGTCAGGACGCGGCCGATGACCAGGGTGTGGTCGCCCGCGAGCACCCGCTGTTCCGTACGGCACTCCAGCATCGCCAGCGCGCCGGAGACCAGCGGAGCGCCCGTCGCCTCGCCCCGGGTGAGGTCCAGGTCCGCGAAGAGGAGGCGGTCGCTGATGCGGCCCTTCATCGAGAAGCGGCCCGCGATCTGCCGCTGGTGGTCGGCGAGGACGGAGACCGCCCACAGGGGCTGTTCCTCCAGGAGTTCGTCCATCCGGCCGCCGGTGCGCAGGCTGACCATGACCAGCGGGGGGTCCAGGGAGACCGACAGGAAGGCCGTGGCGGTCATGCCCACGTCCTCCGTGCCCGGCGCGTGCGGGTCGTCGGGGTCCAGCGGCGGCTCCTGCGCGGTCACCAGGACCACTCCGGCGGCCAGCCGGGACATCGCGGCCCGGAACTCGTCGTCGCTCACCCCCTCAGGATGCCCGGAAGCGGCCCGGGCGGCGGAGGACGCGGCGGGGGACGGCGCGGAGGCGGAGGTGTTCAGCACGCCGGAAACGCTAATCCGCCACCCCGGCCCGCCGCATCGGCCCTCCGCCCGAGAGGGGTCCTAGGACCCGGGCCGCACGCCCGCGCGCGGCGGGACCAGGGCTCCGGACAACCGTCCCGACCCGCCCGCCTGCCGATTCGTACGGCATATGCGCATGTTCACTCACTTTGCGTTCAAGAACAGTGCCGGGAAAACGCAGAAACTCCACTCAATTGTTCACGTTCTGCTGTGACTTGAGTCACAAGGGGCAATAATTGTTGACCCTGTGTACCGAGTGAGGAGCGCGCTGTGATTCAGTGGCGAGAAGAAGCCTTGATTCGCAGCGAGGTCTCGGGGGAGGGGGAGGGCGAACATGGAGACAGAGTCGGAGCCGTACGTCCCGCTCACATCCCTGCGGCAGCTGCATCAGGTCATGGCCGAGATGAACACGGCCCGCAGCCTGGCGGACACGCTGCAGATCGTCGCGGACGGCGCGGTCACCGCGCTGGGGTACGAGATGGCGTGCGTGAACCTCGTCCGCCCCGACGGCGATCTGGTGGTCGCCGCCTTCTCAGGGAACCCGGCGGCCGAGGCCCTGATCATGGGCCGGGTCGGCGCCCGGGAGTCCTGGGAGCGGCGGCTGCGCATGGGCGAGCTGTGGGGTGACCTGGTGTTCATCCCCCACCACGAGGGCTGGGTCCTCGACGAGGACGACGTACCGCAGTGGTACACCGAGGGGCCCGCCCCGCGGTTCGAGGGCGAGTGGCACCCCGGCGACCGGCTCTTCGCGCCGATGTACTCGCCCGGCGTCCAGGGCGGTGCCCGGGGCGAGCTGATCGGCGTCATATCCGTCGACCGTCCGCACGGTGGCCGCCGTCCCGGCGCCTGGGGCCGCGAGGCCCTCCAGATGTACGCCTTCCAGGCCGCGATCGCCCTCAGCAACGCCCATCTGCGCGCCAACATGCAGCGCGCCCTGGTCCGTCTTGAGCGCGACCAGCAGGCACTTCGAGCCAGCGAGGAAAGCTTCCGCCAGGCCTTCGAGTACGCCCCCTCCGGCATGGCCATCGCGGAGATGGACGGCGACCACCACCAGGGCCGCATCCTGCGCGCCAACGACGCCCTGTGCCGGCTGCTCGGCCGCCCCGCCGCCGCGATGCGCCGCTACTCCTTCGCCGACCTCGTCCACCCCGAGGACGTCACCACCCTGCGCCGCACCTCCCCCGAGGGCGGCCGGGGCGAGCTGCGCCTGGCCCGCCGGGACGGCACGTACGTCTGGGTGTCGCTGCGCAACTCCGTCGTCGCGGACGCCGCCGACGGGCCCCGCTTCCTGCTCACCCACGTCGAGGACATCGAGGAGCGCAAGCGCCGCGAGCTGCAGCTCGCCCACCGCGCCTCGCACGACTCGCTGACCGGGCTGCCGAACTCCGCGGAGCTGCGCGCGCGCCTGGCCGCCCGGCTGTGCCGCCGCCCGGCCCAGGAGGCGGGCGGCTTCGACTCGCTCGACGCCGCCTACGGCCACCCGGGCGACGCGGACGCCGGGCACGGCTTCGACTTCGGCCCGGGCGCCGAGGCGTACGACGCCTTCGACCACCATGTGCACACCGTCGCCCCGGAGGGCGGCCACGACGACGGCGCCAAGGGGCTCGCGGTGCTCTTCTGCGACCTGGACGGCTTCAAGTCGATCAACGACCGCTTCGGGCACAACGCGGGCGACGCGGTGCTGATCGAGGTCGCGCGGCGGCTGAGCAACGGGGTGCGGGACGGCGACACGGTCGCCCGGCTCGGCGGCGACGAGTTCGTGATCCTGGCCGACGGGCTCGGCCGGGCCGACGCGCAGGACCTCGCCGGACGGCTGCGGGGCGAGATCATCCAGCCGATCCGGGCCGAGGGGCGGGCCGTGCGGGTGGGCGCCAGTTTCGGCATCGGCTGGGCCCACTGCGGAATGACGGCGGACGAGGTGTTGAAGTCAGCCGACGAGCGGATGTACGTAGAGAAACGATCTCGTCCCAAACAGCACCGGCGTGCCGGGTGATCCGCAGGTCAGCGGGTTGAGACGGGCAGACTCACCCGTTTTGGGAGCCTCGGGGGTGTCCCCCGATCGAGCGAATTCGGCTAGGGGGGAGGGTAGGCTCGCCCTGCCAACCCGTACCCCATCCGCCCGCACCTGCTTGAGGAGTACCAGGGATGACGCCCGGCGACAACGGCGCGAGCACGCCCGAGGAAGACGACCCGTTCGGCTACCTGTACGCAGACGGCCAGGCCAGAGGTGCCCAGCCGCCGTCGGGCGGTTACGGCTATCCGAACGCGGTCAGCCGGGTGCGCGCGGTCGGTGAGCGCCAGTACCCCCAGCAGCAGACGTACGGCCAGCAGGTCCCGCAGCAGCAGGGCACCTACGGCCAGCCGACGGCTCAGTACCAGGCTCCGGAGGCGCAGCAGAGCAGCGTCCCGACGGGCAGCCGGATGCAGCAGAACGCCGGACGGCAGAACGCCGGGCGGCGCGGGCCCAACACCAAGGGTCTGCTGATCGGCGCGATCGCGGTGGTCGCCGTGGTCGTCATCGGCATCAGCGTGGCCATGTTCAACGGCGACTCGAACGACGAGGCGAACGGCGCCACGAGCCCGAGCCCGACGCAGTCGAAGAGCGCCGCGCCGCGTCCCAAGACGACCGCCTCGGCCCCCGCGGGCGAGCTTCCGAAGGCGGACGCGGCCGACAGTTCCGTGCAGCTGGCGGGCGGCGCGGCCCCGGCCTCGGACGTCAAGGGCGCGGAAGCGGCGGGCGGCACCTATGTGGGCGGGCTCAACCAGGCCGGTGCGTCGGCGACATGGAGTGTGAGCGTGCCGGAGGAAGGCGCGTACACCTTCTTCATCCGGTACAGCGCGCCGGGCGAGGACCAGTCGATGACGGTCAACGTCAACGGCAAGGACTTCGGCAGCAAGGCGGACCTGCAGAACTACCGGCACGCGGCTGCCAACGACTTCGAGAACGGCTGGGCGACCACCTACGTGTACCCGGACCTCAAGAAGGGCGCCAACACGATCTCCGTCTCCTGCCAGGCGGGCGACAAGTGCAACGTCCTGCTCGACCAGTTCTGGGTGAAGAAGGGTCACGTCACCCGCTAGTACCTGTCCTGCGGGACCGGGCTCAGGCCGCCTCCGCCGCCCCCCTCACCTCGATCCGCCCGCACAGCTCGTCGTAGGCCGCCCGGTCGAACTCCCCGGCCGCCGGGGCCAGTACGGCCGCCGCCGACAGGGCGGTGGCGCGGGTCAGGCGGTCCGTCCAGGGGAGCCGTTCCACCAGCCCCGACAGCAGACCGGCGACCGCCGCGTCCCCCGCGCCGGTCGGGTTGCCGCGCAGCCGGGTGGGCGGGGCCGCGCGCCAGTGGCCCTCCGGGGTCGCGGCCAGGAGGCCGTCCGGGCCGAGGGAGGCGACGACCGCGTGGGCGCCCCGGCGGCGGGCGTCGCGGGTGGCGCGCAACGGCTCGTGGGAGCCGGTGAGTTCGGCCAGTTCACCGGCGTTCGGCTTGACGAGGTCGGGGCGGGCGGCGACGCCGCGTCGCAGGGGCTCGCCGCTGGTGTCGAGCAGGACCGGCACCCCGGCCGAGCGGGCCACCCGTATCAGCCCCGCGTACGCCCCCACTGGCACGCCCGGTGGCAGGCTGCCCGAGAGGGCGACCGCCGAGGCACCGGCGAGCAGGCCGTCGTAGGAGCGCAGGAAGGCGGCCCACTCGGCGGGGGAGATCTGCGGTCCGGGCTCGTTCAACTGCGTGGTGTCGCCGGTGAGTTCGTCGACGACGGCGATGGTGCGGCGGGTCGGGCCCGCGACCTCCACGAGTGCGTCCGTGAGCCCCGCCGTTTCCGCGAGCCGGTCGCGCAGCACCCCGCCGGTCGCGCCGCCCGCGAACCCGGTGACCGTCACCTCGTGCCCGAGCGCGGCCAGCACCCGCGCCACGTTGACGCCCTTGCCGCCCGGCCGTTCGGCCACGTCGGAGACGCGGTGGGAGGCGCGGGGGCGCAACGACCGTACGCGGTAGGTGATGTCGAGAGCGGTGTTCAGTGTGACCGTGAGGATCACCCGGTCCGACCTCCCTCGAAAGTTGGCGTGGCTTCGGTTTCCGGGGCCCCGATCATGCCAAAGAGACGGCGGCCGGCCCACCTCGGGGACAGCCGCCGTCCGATGAAGGAGGGTACGGATCAGGGCAGTTGGGGCGCGAGAACCCATTCACCCCGGCGCATGACGCCCTTCACCGTGAACGCGGCGTCCAGCAGCGCGAGATCGGCGTCCTTGCCGGGCTCCAGGGAGCCGATCCGGTCCGAAAGCCCAAGGAGACGGGCGGGGTTGACGGACAGCGCCTTCACCACGTCGGTCACCGGCAGCCGGTCGACGGTGACCGCCCGCCGGAAGGCGCGGTCCAGGGTCAGCGTGGAGCCCGCGATGGAGCCGCCCTCCACGAGCCGGGCCACGCCGTCCGCGACCTCGACCTCCAGCGGGCCGAGCAGATAGCGCCCGTCGCCCACGCCCGCCGCGTCCATCGCGTCGGTGATGAAGGCCACCCGGTCGGCGCCCGCGTGGTGGAAGGCCAGCTGGAGCGCGGCCGGGTGCAGATGGGTGCCGTCGTTGATCAGCTCGACGGTGACCCGCTCGTCCTCAAGGAGCGCGGTGATCGGGCCGGGGGCGCGGTGGCCGAGCGGGGGCATGGCGTTGAAGAGGTGGGTGGCGACGGTGGCGCCCGCGTCGATCGCCTCGACGGTCTGCTCGTAGCTCGCGTCGGTGTGCCCGACGGCCGCGATCACGCCCTGCTCGGCGAGGAGCCGTACGGAGTCCAGGCCGCCGGGGAGTTCGGTGGCGAGGGTGACCATGCGGGCCTGCCCGCGCGCGGCGTCGAGCAGCTTGCGCACCTCGGCCGGGTCGGGGTCGCGCAGCAGTGCCTCGGAGTGCGCGCCCTTGCGGCACGGGGAGATGAACGGGCCCTCGAAGTGGATGCCCGCGATGTCGCCCTGCTCGGCCAGCTCGCTGAGCAGCCCGGCGCGGCGGGCCAGCAGGTCCAGGTCGTCGGTGACGGTGGAGGCGACCAGGGTGGTGGTGCCGTGCGCGCGGTGGGTGCGTACGGCGGTCAGGGCGTCCTCGGCGCTGCCCGCGAAGGAGGCGCCGCCGCCGCCGTGGTTGTGCAGGTCCACGAAGCCGGGGACCAGCCAGTGGCCGCTCGCGTCGACGACCTCGGCGTCTGCCGGGGCGGGAGGTGCCGCCCCGGCGGGGCCCGCGGCGGTGATCCGCGTGCCCGCCACGCTCACGCGGCCGTCGTCCACCACGCCGGTGGGCAGCACCACCCGTGCGCCGGTGAGTACCAAGCTGGGAGCCATCAGGCGGTTACCTCCGAGGGATCGGTGCGGCCTGGGCCGGCAGGGCCCAGGAGATCGCGGGCGAGCAGTCCGGCGCCGAGGCATCCGGCGGTGTCGCCGAGGGCCGCCGGGACGAGGACGGGCGGGGTCTGGAAGGTGATCCGGCGCCCCACGGCCTCCCGCAGGGGACGGAGCAGCGTCTCGCCCGCCTCCGCGAGTCCGCCGCCGATGATCAGGGTGCCCGGGTCGAGCAGGGTGAGCGCGGTGACGAGGCCGTCGGCGAGCGCGTCGACCGCGTCCTGCCAGACCTCTTCGGCGGCCCGGTCGCCGTTCTCGACGGCCTTCGCGCAGTCGGCGGCGTCGGCGTCCTTCTTGCCGGACACGTGCGCCCACGCCTGGCCGACGGCGGCGGCCGAGGCGTACCGCTCCAGGCAGCCGCGCTGCCCGCAGGGGCAGTCGGCGCCGCCGGGGCGGACGACGATGTGGCCGATCTCACCGGCGAAGCCGTGCGCGCCCGCCTCCACCGCGCCGCCGATGCCGATGGCGCCCGCGATGCCGGTGCCGAGCGGCACGAACAGGAAGCGGTCGGCGCCCTTCCCGGCGCCGATCCGGCCCTCGGCGAGGCCGCCGGTGCGCACGTCGTGGCCGAGCGCGACGGGCACGCCGAGGCGCTCGGCGAGCAGGTCGCGCAGGGGGACGTCGCGCCAGCCGAGGTTGGCCGCGTAGACCGCCCGGCCGCCGGGTTCGTCCACGATCCCGGGCACCGCGACACCGGCCGCGACGGCGGCTCCGCCCAGGTGCGCGGCGCCGTGCGCGGCCAGGTCGGCGGCGAAGTCCAGGATCTCCGCGACCACCGCCTCCGGGCCCCGCTCGCGGCCGGTCGCGCGGCGCGCGCGGTGCAGGAGTGCGGGCGCCGCGGCCGGGGCGGACGCGCTGTCGACGCCGAGGAGAGCGGCCTTCATCCAGGTGCCGCCCACGTCCAGGGCGATGACATGTCTCACCCGTCCAGTGTGACCCGGTGACCCGTGAGAGGTCTAGTCCACTTACGTGGTGTAGACATGTGTTCACATAGCGAACAGTCCGTAAAGGGAATCGGGGTTTTGACGGTGCGTCGGCGTACGGCAAGAACGATCGCGGTGGTGTCCGCACTGGGCATGGCGGCGGTCCTCGGCGGCTGCGGGACCACGGGTTCCTCGCACGTGACCCTCAAGCTGGTCGCGGCCGACTACGGCGACTCCCCGGCCAACAGCTCCAAGAAGTACTGGTCCTCGCTGGTCAGCGCGTACGAGAAGCAGCACCCCGACGTGAAGGTCGAGGTCAGCGTCTACTCGTGGAACGACGTCGACGCCAAGGTCAAGCAGCTGGTCGCCGCCGGGCACGCCCCCGACATGGCCCAGATCGGCGCCTACGCCGACTATGCGGCCAAGGGCAAGCTCTACTCGGCCTCCGACCTGCTCTCCATCCGCACCCAGGCCGACCTCGTCTCGCAGCTCTCCGACGCGGGCGAGTGGAACCACACGCCGTACGGCATGCCGTTCGCGGCCTCCACGCGCGTCCTCTTCTACAACAAGACCCTCTTCGAGAAGGCGGGCATCACCAGCGCGCCCACCACCTGGGACGAGCTGGCCGCCGACGCCGAGGCGCTGAAGGCCAATGGCGTGAAGTACCCGTACGCGCTGCCGCTCGGGCCCGAGGAGGCGCAGGCCGAGACGATGCAGTGGCTGCTGAGCGGGGGCAGTGACTACACGGACGACATGGGGACGTACACCATCGACTCCACCCAGAACACCCGCACCTTCACCTGGCTCAAGGACGACCTGGTCGACAAGGGGCTGACCGGGCCGGTCGCGCCGGGGCGTCTGAACCGTGCCGCCGCGTTCTCCGCGTTCGCGGACGGCGAGGTCGGCATGCTCAACGGCCACCCCACGCTGATGCACCAGGCCGAGGACAAGGGCGTGAAGTTCGGCATGGTCCCGATGCCGACCCGCGACGGCGGCCACCACCCCGCGATGGGCGTCGCCGACTGGATGATGGCCTTCAAGCAGAACGGGCACGCCGACCAGATCGGCAGCTTCCTCGACTTCGTCTACAAGGAGAAGAACGTGCTCGCCTTCTCCCACGAGTACGGTCTGCTGCCCGTCACCACCTCCGCCTCCCAGGCCATGGGCGCCTCCGACGCCCCCCGCGACAAGGCCCTGCACCCCTTCCTGGACCAGCTGGAGACGGCCGAGCAGTACCCCGTCAACAAGATCTCCTGGGCCGAGGTCAGCGCGGCCGTCAAGCAGCAGATCGGCCAGGCCGTCGCCCCCGACGGCAGCCCGTCCGGCGTTCTGACCCGCCTGCAGTCGACGGCGACGACGGCGGACAGCCGGGCCGCGGCCCAGTAGGGCTTCGCGGGGGTTACGGTGGCCGACATGGAACTGGGCCCCCGCGAGCAGGCGATCCTCGCGCTGGAGCGCCGGAGCTTTTCCGGCCCCGGCGCCAAGGAACGCGCCATCCGAGAACAGCTCGGCCTCGCCCCCGTCCGCTACTACCAACTGCTCAACGCCCTCCTGGACGACGAGCGCGCCCTGACCCACGACCCGGTGACGGTGAACCGGCTGCGACGGGTACGGGAGGCGCGGCGCTCGGAACGGTGACGTGACGCTGCGCTGGCTTTGGCGGTGGGGCGGGGTGCGGCTGCGGCTGCGGTGCGGGTCTGGTGCGTGAGGCGTGAGGTCGTGGGGCTGCGGGTTCGGGTGCGCGATGGCATGGAGCCGCGGGTGTGCCTCTCGTCCTGCTTCCCACCCCACTCCTCGTGGGGAGGAGTGGGGTGGGGTGGTCGCGGATAGTGTCGTTTCATGGGTATCCCCGAGACGGACTCCGCCATCCCGAAGGATCTTCCGGTTCCGACGACCCCGGCCGGCCGGGACGGTCTGCGTGCGCTGCTGGAGGGGGCGCACGGGGCCGTGGTCGGGCTGGACTTCGACGGCACGCTGGCCCCCATCGTCGCCGACCCGGCGCAGGCGCGCGCCCACCCCGGTGCGGTGCCCGCGCTGGCCGAGCTGGCGCCGAAGGTGGCGTCCGTGGCGGTGATCACGGGCCGCCCGGCGGGGGTGGCCGTACGCAACGGCGGCTTCGCCGGGGTCGAGGGCCTGGAGCACCTTGTCGTGCTCGGCCACTACGGCGCGGAGCGCTGGGACGCGGCCACCGGTACGGTCAGCGCCCCCGCCCCGCACCCCGGCATCGCCGCCGCCCGCGCCGAACTGCCGGGCGTCCTGGACCGGGCCGGGGCGTGGCCCGGTACGTGGATCGAGGAGAAGGGCCGCGCGGTCGCCGTGCACACCCGCCGCGCGGAGGACCCGGAGGCCGCGTTCGAGGCGCTGCGCGCCCCGCTGACCGACCTCGCCACCCGCCACGGCCTGATCGTCGAACCCGGCCGCCTCGTCCTCGAACTCCGCCCGCCCGGCATGGACAAGGGCGTCGCCCTCCTCGACCACGTCCGCGCCCTCGGCGCCGACGCCGTCCTCTACGCGGGCGACGACCTCGGCGACCTCCCCGCCTTCGCCGCCGTAGAAAAACTCCGCACCGGCGGCACCCCCGGCCTCCTCGTCTGCAGCGGCAGCACAGAGGTCCCCGAACTGGCGGACCGAGCGGACCTGGTGGTGAACGGCCCCGAGGGCGTGGTGAACCTACTCCACACCCTGGCCGCCCACATGCCCTGACCCCACTCCGCACGCCCCCGCCTCCCCACCCCGCCGGATTACACTCCTCCCCATGTCCCGATCGTCTGCTGGTGTTCCCGGGCTTGGGATATGGCGGCGGGAGCCGGGGACTGTGGTGCGGCGGGCTTCGGCGGTGCCGGTGGGTAGGGCGCCGTTTGTCATTCTGGCCGAGTCGCAGGTTCCTGGGGTGCCCACCGAGTGGGAGCCGCATGCGCATCCCCTGCACGAGCTGGTCTGGGTGCGGGGCGGGACGCTCATGTCGCGGGTGGTGGACCGGGTGTTCACCGTGTCCGAGGGGCAGGGGCTGTGGATGCCCGCCGGGGTGGTGCACGGGGGGCGGCTGACCGCCGGGGTCGAGTTCTACGACGCCTTTTTCGCGCCCGAGCACACCCCCGTCGCCTTCGACGGGCCGACGGCGATCGAGATGACCCCCTTGCTGGAGTCGCTGCTGGGCCACCTGGCGCGTACGGATCTCGACGCGGAGGCACGCGCCCGGGCGGAGGCGGTGGTGTTCGACGTACTGGTGCCGTCGGAGCGCCCGTTCACGCTGCGGCTGCCCGGGGACGCCAGGATCGACGCGATCGCCGAGGCGCTGCTGGCGGACCCCGCCGACAACCGCTCGCTGGAGGAGTGGGCGCGGGCGCTCGGCACCAGCGACCGGACCGTCACCCGCGCGTTCCGTCAGTCCACAGGGCTGTCCTTCGCCCGGTGGCGGCAGGCGCTGCGGGTCCACCGGGCGCTGACGCTGCTCTCCGAGGGGTGGGACGTACAGACGGTCGCGGAAGAACTCGGCTACGCGCAGCCCAGCACCTTCATCGCCGCGTTCCGCAGGGTCGTGGGCACGACCCCGGGCGCGTACTTCGGTACGGCTCAGGACGCCGCGTCGGGTGTCCGGAATGCCGTATCGAATGGCGCGAACTCCTGATTGTCGGCATGACCTGGCGGAATATAACCTCCCCGTAGTTAGGTAACCCTTAGTTGGCGTCCCGCGTCGAGGGGTTCCCCACCCGTGCCCTCGATCCGACCGGACCCCCATGCCTCCCAGCGCCCCGCTCCCCAGCGACCCCCTGCCCGCGACCGCCCCCGCCACCACCCTGAGCGGCAGCGACCTCGTCCTGCGGTACGGCAGGACCCCCGTCGTGCACGGCGTCTCGCTCACCCTGGAGCCCGGCCGCGCGACCGCCCTGGTCGGCCCGAACGGCAGCGGCAAGTCCACGCTCCTGCGCTCGCTGGCCCGGCTGCACCGGGTGGACAGCGGCCGGATCACGCTCGGCGGCCACGACGGCCGCCCCGAACGCCTCGTGTCCCTGCTCGGCGCCCGCCAGTTCGCCCGGGAGGTCACGCTCTTCTCCCAGTCGCGGCCCGCGCCCCAGGGTCTGACGGTCGCGGAGGTCGTCGCCTTCGGCCGCCACCCCTACCGGCGCGGCTTCGCCGGACTCTCCGCCGAGGACCGCCGCGCGGTGGCGTACGCCATGGCCGCCACCGGCGTGCGCGACATGGCCGACCGCCCCGCGGGCGAACTCTCCGGCGGCGAGATGCAGCGCGTCTGGCTCGCGGCCTGCCTCGCCCAGGACACCTCCGTGGTGCTGCTGGACGAGCCGACGAACCATCTGGACCTGCGCTACCAGATCGAAACCCTCGATCTGGTCCGCGACCTGGTGGAGGAACACGGCGTCGCGGTCGGGATCGTGCTGCACGACCTCGACCACGCCGCGCGCGTCGCGGACACGCTGGTCCTCATGCGCGCGGGCCGCGTCCACGCGGCGGGCCGCCCCGCCGACGTGCTCACCGCCCACCACATCGCCGAGGTCTACGACATCCGTGTCGAGGTCGACGTCCACCCCCACACCGGCCGCATCCGCATCGACCCCGTCGGCCGCCACCCCGCCCCGGCCACCCCGGCCACCCCGGCCGTCCCGGCTACCTCGGCTGTCCCGGCCACTGCGGCCGTTCCGCCCGGAGACGCGGCTACCCCGGCCAGCGTCCCGGCCGCCTCGGCCGTCCCGACTACGTCGGCCACCCCAGTCGCCCCGCCCGGCGACGCGGCCACTCCGGCCACCCCAGTCGCCCCGCCCGGCGCCCCGGTCAGCGGCCCAGCCGCTCCGGCCGTCCCGACCACCTCGGCCACCCCGCCCGGCACCTAGGCCAACGACACACCGGCCACCCCGCCCGGCATCCAGGCCGACGACACACCGGCCACCCCGCTCCATGACAGAAGTGACAGAGAGGACCTCTCATGACCCGCGTTCGCCGTCTGACGGCGTCAGCCGTTGCCGTGCTCGCCGGTGCGCTCGTGGCCACCGGCTGCGGTACGACCGACGTCAAGTCCCGGGCGGGCGCCGCCGCTTCGCCCGCGTCGCAGGACTGTGCCGGAGACACCACGGCCACGTCGAAGAAGCCGGTGACGCTCACCGACGGCATCGGCCGCAAGGTGAAGCTCGACAAGCCCGCCCGCCGCATCGCGGTGCTGGAGTGGCAGCAGGTCGAGGACGCCCTGACGCTGTGCGTCACCCCCGTCGCGGTCGCCGACCCGAAGGGCTACCGCACCTGGGTCAGCGCCGAGAAGCTGCCCGCCGGGGTGACGGACATCGGCACCCGTGAGGAGCCCGACCTCGACACCCTCCTCGCGGCCAAGCCCGACCTCGTCGTCGTGGAGGCGTTCGACGCCAAGGACAAGACCCTCACCGCGCTGGAGAAGCGCGGCATACCCGTGCTGGCCACGCGCGGCGCGAACCCGAAGGACCCGATAGGCAACGTGCGGGACGTGTTCACCATGATCGGCGCGGCGACCGGCCGTACCGAGCGCGCCCAGCAGGTCGTCAAGCAGTTCGACGACCATTTCGCGGCGGCCAAGAAGAAGGTGACCGGCGCCGATCTGCCCACCAAGGACTTCCTGTTCTTCGACGGCTGGCTGGAGGGCGGCAACCTCACCGTCCGCCCGTACGGCAAGGGCGCCCTGTTCACCGCGATCGGCGAGGAACTGGGCATGAAGCCCGCCTGGACCGACAAGATCAACAAGGCGTACGGCGACGGCGGCGTCGACCCCGCCTACGGCCTCGCCCAGACCGACGTCGAGGGCCTGACCGCCGTGGGCGACGCCAACCTCTTCTACGCCAACGACGAGGGCGCCGGAGGCTACGTCAAGGCCCTGGCCAAGAACCCGGTCTGGAAGTCCCTCCCGGCCGTGAAGCAGGGCCGGGCGCACCCCTTCCCGGCGCGGGTCTGGGGCGCGGGCGGCCCGCGCTCGTGCGAGCAGGCGATCGACGCGTACGTCGACGTCCTCACCCAGAAGAAGAAGTGAGCGCACCCCGGGCCTCCGCTCCGACCACCCCCCGGGGCAACGCCCCCGCCGCAGCCGCCGTCCTCGTCCTCCTCGCCGCCGTCGTCGTCCTCGTGGGCCTGTGGCATCTGACGCAGGGCACCTCGGGCGCCGACACGGCCGACCTGCTCCGGTACCTCGCCGGGGACCGGGGCAGCGTCGACGGGGTGCCGGTCGCGGACATCGTCGCGGGCTCGCGGCTGCCGCGCCTGCTCGCCGGGGTGGCCGTCGGCTTCGCCCTCGGCGCGGCCGGTGCGCTGCTCCAGTCCGTCACCCGCAACGCGCTCGCCTCGCCGGACACCCTCGCCGTCACCGCGGGGTCCTACTTCACCCTGTCGGCGGTCGCCGCCTTCGGCCTCACCGTGCCGCTGTGGGCGTCCGGCGCCGTCGCCTTCGCGGGCGGCCTGCTCGCGGCGGCGCTCGTCCTGGCCCTCACCGGCCGGGCGGCGGGCACCACGGGCACCCGGCTCGTCCTGGCCGGATCGGCCATCGCGATGGCGCTGGACGCGGCGACCTCGATGCTGCTCATCCTGTTCCGCGACAACACCACCGGCCTGTTCGCCTGGGGCAGCGGCTCGCTCGCGCAGCTCAACATCGACGCGTCGATGCGGGCGTTCCCGCTGGTCGCGGTCGTGCTGTGCGTCGCCCTGGCACTGTCCAGGAAGCTGGACGTGCTGGGCCTGGGCGAGGAGACCGCGTCCGCGCTCGGCGTGCCGGTCCGGGCGACCCGTACGGCCGCCGTGCTCTGCGCGGTGATCCTGACCAGCACCTCCGTGACGCTCGCGGGCCCGATCGGCTTCGTCGGACTCGGCGCCCCGGTGCTGGCCCGGCTGCTCGCCACCCGGGTCCGGGCGCTGCACCGGCACCTTCTGCTCGTGCCCGCCGCCGGGCTGCTCGGCGCGCTGCTGGTCCTGCTCGCGGACGCCTCGCTGCGCGCGGTGCTCGGCGCCGAGGGGGCCGCCTCCGTCCCGACCGGCGTGCCGACCGCGCTGCTCGGCGCCGTCGTGATCGTGGTCCTCGCGCTGCGGCTGCGGGACGCGGGACCGGCCCGGCAGCCTCCGCAGGCGCGCTCCGGCATCGGCTCGCGCCGGTCGTACGCCGTCGTGGTGGGCGTCGCGGCCGTGCTGCTGGCCGCCGCCGTCCTCGTGGGCCTCCTCGCCGGGAGCCTCTGGCTGCGCACCGGGGACCTGGTGCTCTGGGTCCAGGACACCGCCCCGGACCTGATCGGGAGCGCGCTCGACGACCGGATGCCCCGCGTGGCCGCCGCCGTCCTCGCCGGTGCGGCGCTCGGCCTGGCCGGGTGCGCCGTGCAGAGCGCGGTGCGCAATCCGCTGGCCGAGCCGGGCGTGCTCGGCATCACGGCGGGCGCCGGGCTCGGCGCGGTGGTCGTCGTGACCTCCGAGGCGCCCGGCGGGCAGGCGCTGCTCGTCGTCGCCGCCGTCGCCACCGGACTCGCCACCTTCGCGCTGATCACCCTGCTGGCCTGGCGCGGCGGCTTCCTGCCCGACCGGTTCGTGCTGATCGGCATCGGCTGCGGCTACGGCCTCAGCGCCGTCACCACCTTCCTGCTGCTGCGCGCCGACCCGTGGAACACGCCCCGGATCTTCACCTGGCTCTCCGGTACGACGTACGGGCGCGCGCTGCCCGATGTCGTCCCGGTCGCGGTGGGGCTGCTGCTGGCGCTGCCGCTGCTGCTCGGGATGCGGCGGCAGCTCGACCTGCTCGCCGTGGACGAGGACACCCCGCGCGTGCTCGGGGTCCGCCCGGCGCGCACCCGGTTCGCGGCGCTCGCGATCGCGGCGGTGCTCGCGGCGCTCAGCGTGGTCGCGATCGGGGTCGTCGGCTTCGTCGGACTGGTCGCCCCGCACCTCGCCCGCGCCCTGGTCGGGGCCCGGCACAGCCGGGTGATCCCGGTCGCGATGCTGCTCGGCGCCCTGCTGGTCTGCGTGGCCGACACCCTCGGCCGCACGCTCCTCGCCCCCGCCCAGCTGCCCGCCGGACTGATGGTCGCCCTGGTCGGGGCGCCGTACTTCGTCTGGCTGCTGCGCCGCTCCCGCGCCTGACCCCCTCGCCCTCGCCGAACTCCTGGAGCACCGCTCGTGCGCAGCGTCGTCGTCCCGTTCGACCCCGCCGAAGTCCCCGCCCCGCTACGGCGGATCGCGCCTCCCGACGTGCTGACGCGCTGGTGCGCGGCCGACCGCACCCCGCACGCTCCCCGCGTGGTGGCGGTGCCCGGCGCCGGGGGCTGGACCGCCGCCGCGCTGGTGACGGGCCGCCCGCAGACGGCGTACGTGAAGATCGTCGACGCCGTCGGTGACGTGCCGTCGGCGGTCGCGGCCGTCGTCGCGTACGCCCGCGCCCAAGGGCTCGCGCAGGTCAAGTGGGAGGGCTGGACGGTGAGCGCCGAGGACGCCGCCGGGGCGGGCTTCACCCCGCTGCGGCCCCCGCTCACGGGGAGCGGGGGCGGCCCCGGCGCCGGATACGTCCGCTGGCTGGACGGCGCGGAGGTGCCCGAGCCGCCGTACTACCGGCAGAGCACCGACTTCACCTGTGGCGCCGTCACCGCCCTCCTGGTCGCACAGGCACTGGCCGGGGCGCTCCCGCGCACGTCCTTCGACCGTACGGCCGAGCTGACGCTGTGGCGGGACGCGACCAACTTCCCCGCGTGCGAGCCGGTCGGGCTGGGGGTCGCGGTGCGCCGCGCCTGGCCCGCCTCACCGGTGGAGGTGTTCCTCGACACCGACCGGCCCGTCCTGCTCGGCCACCTGCCGGAGCCCGAGCGCGCGTGGCGGGCCGTGCTCCAGCGCGCGTCCCGCACGGAGGCCGACCGGCTCGGCGTCCCGGTCGAGACGCGGCGCCTGTCCCTGACCGGCGTCCGGGACGCGATCCGGCGCCGCGAGCGGGTGCTGCTGCTGGTCTCGCTCGCCGCGATGCAGGGGTACGACGTGCCGCACTGGGTGCTCTGCCACGGCGCCGTACCGGGGGCGGTGGTGCTGGAGGACCCCTGGTTCAACGCGGCGGCGGGGGAGAGCTGGGTCGACGCCCATCTGCTGCCGGTGCCGGACGCGTCGCTGGAGGCGATGTCGCTGCTCACGGAGGACGCCGCCCGGTTCCGGGGCGCCGTACGCGTCGGCCGCGCGGAAGCGGCCGACACGTGAGCCGGGCAACACACCCTCAGGGCAAGGGAGTTCAGTCCCGCAGCGCGTTCAGCTGGTCCAGGAACCACTTCGCCGGGGGCAGGGCCGTCGCCGCCGTAGCCAGACGCTTGGAGCGCTCCGCGCGCTCGTCGTCCGGCAGGGACAGCGCCTCGTGCAGGGCCTGGGCCGTACCCACGATGTCGTACGGGTTGACCGTGAGCGCGTCCTCGGCCAGTTCCTCGTACGCGCCCGCCTCGCGGGACAGCACCAGGGCCACGCCCGCGTCCGAGACGACCGGGACCTCCTTGGCGACCAGGTTCATGCCGTCGCGGATCGGGTTGACCAGCGCCACGTCGGCCAGCCGGTAGGCGGCCAGGGAGCGGGCGAAGTCGTCCTCGACGTGCAGCAGGACCGGCGTCCAGCCCGGGGTGCCGAACTCGGCGTTGATCTCGTCCGCGATCCGGCGCACCTCGTCCGTGTAGGAGCGGTACACCGCCAGGTCCTGCCGCGAGGGGTACGCGAACGCCACGTGCACGACGCGCTCGCGCCACTCGGGGTGGTCCACGAGGAGACGGCGGTACGCCAGCAGGCCGCGCGCGATGTTCTTCGACAGCTCGGTGCGGTCGACCCGGACGATCGTCCGGCGCCCCTCGCCGATCTCGTCGCGCAGCGCCGCCATGCGCTCGTCCACGTCGGTCCGGTGCGCGCGCTCCCGCAGGAAGTCCGCGTCCGCGCCGAGCCCGTGCACACCGATCTCCGTGCCGGAGGGGATGCCGGGGCCGAGGACGGCGTGACAGCACGCGGTGAACGCGTCCGCCCACCGCCGGGTCAGGAACGCCGCCCGGTCCGCGCCCAGGATGCCGCTCAGCAGCTCGGCCGCGATGTCGTCGGGCAGAAGGCGGAAGTAGTCCGGCGGGGCCCAGGGGGTGTGGGAGAAGTGGCCGATGCGCAGGTCGGGGCGGAGCTGCCGCAGCATCCGGGGGGCGAGCGCCAGGTGGTAGTCCTGGATCAGCACCGCCGCGTCCGGCGCCGCCTCCTCGGCCAGCGCCTCGGCGAAGGCCCGGTTGTACTCCCGGTACGCCTCCCACTGCTCCCGGAATTCCGCGTCGAAGACCGGCTCCAGCGGGGTCTGGTACAGCATGTGGTGCACGAACCACAGCACGGAGTTGGCGATGCCGTTGTACGCCTCGGCGTGCGTCTCCGGGTCGATGTCCAGCATCCGCACCCGCTGCCCGCCGGTGTCCGCCTCCGGCAGCAGCCCGCCGTCCGCGCGCCGCACCGCCTCCCGGTCACCGTCTCCGAGCGCCGCGCACACCCACACCGCGTCGGTGTCAGGCCCGATCGCCGACAGCCCCGAGACGAGCCCGCCACCCCCGCGCCGCGACGTCAGCGCCCCATCCGGACCGACCGCGTACGAAACCGGCCCGCGATTCGACGCGACCAGCACCTCAGCACCCTGCGTGGAAGCCATGGTCCTCAACCTAGCCCGGCTCCCGAACCCTCAAACGTACGCGCGCCTTGGCACGACGCCTTGTATACGTCCCTCCGTATACGGCGCGGGGGCAGGTTCTGACCACCAGGGCCACCACGACCCGAGGCCACTATGGCGGGAGCCACCACGGCGGGGCCGCCACGGTCCGAGGTCGCCGATGGCGGGGACGTCCCACGGGGGGCCACCCGCACCTGACGGCGAAAGTTGTACGGGTGGTGCGGGGCGCCGGGTTCTGATGGCCACGGTCACCACGGCGGGGGCCGCCACGCCAGGGTCACCACGGCCCGAGGCCACTATGGCCGGGGCCGCCACGGCGGGGGCCGCCAGGGCGGGGGCCGCCAGGGCGGGGGCCGCCAGGGCGGGGGCCGCCATGCTCCGAGGCCGCCGATGGCGGGGACGTCCCACGGGGGCCACCCGCACCCGGCGACGAAAGTTGTACGGGCGGTGCGGGGCGCCGGGTTCTGACGGCCAGGGTCACCACGGCGGGGGCCGCCACGCCAGGGCCACCACGGCCCGAGGCCGCCGACGGCGAAGGCGCCCCACGGGGGCCACCCGCACCCGACGACGAAAGTTGTACGGGTGGTGCGGGTGGGAACGAAGAACGACGCCGAGGGCGAAGCCGAGGCGTCACCCCCGTCAAGCCACCTGGCGAGCCGCGTACTCCGCGATCTCCACCATCGGCGGCCGTTCCTCCGTGTCCACCGAGTAAGTCCGCGGCTCGAAGCCAGACACCCCCCGCTCGAACTGGGTCAGAGAGGGCCGGACCAGATGCCCACGAGCCAGCCGCAGCTGAGCCGTGCGATAGATCGCCGCCGACATACGCCCGAGCGCCTGCCCGTCCTGATGCCGGTGCTTACGGACCCCCACATCGACCTGCGCCAGCGCATCGAGCCCGACCAGATGCAGCGCGTCGACCAGCATCCCCAGCTCCACCCCGTACCCCACGGGGAACGGCAACTGCTCCAGCAGCGACCGCCGCGCCGCGTACTCACCCCCCAGCGGCTGCACGAACCCGGCCAGCTGCGGCCAGTGCATGTTCAGCAGCGGTCGCGCCATCAGCTCGGTGACCCGCCCGCCCTGCCCGGCGGCACCCCCCAGCGGCCGGTCGTACATCGCCTTGACCAGGTCGACGCCCGGATCGGTGAGCAACGGCCCCACGATGCCGAGCACGAAGTCCGAGGAGAACTCCTTCAGATCCGCGTCCACGAAGGCCACGACGTCGCCGCTGGTGGCCAGCAGCGACCGCCACAGCACCTCGCCCTTGCCGGGCACGGCGGGCACCCGGGGCAGGATCGCGTCACGGTGCACGACCCGGGCGCCCGCCGCCGCGGCGACCTCGGAGGTGCGGTCGGTGGACCCGGAGTCCACCACGACTATCTCGTCCACCAGCGGCGCCTGCGTCACCAGGTCGTGACGGATCACGGAGACGATGTCACCGACCGTCGACTCCTCGTTCAGCGCGGGCAGCACCACGGACACGGTCTGCCCGGAGCGCTGCTTGGCGGCGAGGACGCGGTGCAGCGGGCGGTCGGCCACGGACCAGGAGCGGGTGGCCAGCCAGCGCTCGGTTTCTTCCAGCATGGTCTGCGGCTCCTTCTCAACGGGGACGTACGGTCACAGGTGCCGGTGTCCAGGAACCCGTCTCGCGGTTCGGACGACACCTTCAACTGTGCTGGCCTTCGGTTACAGTCTTGAACAACGCCGATGACCATCGCATGTCCGAGACGATCGGCGTCCACAACCGCATACAGCTCATCCAGAGGGGCAGAGGGACACGGCCCTGCGAAGCCCCGGCAACTCCAGTCGGTCTCGTGCGTTCACTCGCGAGGCTCCCGGCTAGGGAAGGTGCCAAATCCGTCTCACGGCGAAGTGCGTCGTGAGGAAGATGAGGAGAAAGGGCCTCGCCTCCATGGCTGTGCAGACCATTGCCACCCCCACTGTCGATCTCGGCCCCGCCGCAGCGCTGAGCTGCCGGGAGTGCGGGCACCGCGTCCCGCTCGGCCCGGTCTTCGCCTGCGAGGAGTGTTTCGGCCCGCTGGAGATCGCCTACGACTTCTCCGGCTACGACGCCGACAGCCTCCGCAAGCGCATCGAGTCGGGCCCCGCCAGCATCTGGCGCTACGCCCCGCTGCTGCCCGTCCCGGCGGACGTCGCCGACAAGCCGAACCTCAACCCCGGCTGGACCCGCCTGGTCAAGGCCGACAACCTCGCCCGTGAACTCGGCGTCACCGGCGGCCTGTTCGTCAAGGACGACTCCGGAAACCCCACCCACTCCTTCAAGGACCGCGTGGTCGCCCAGGCCCTGGAGGCCGCCCGCGCCTTCGGCTTCGGCACGCTCTCCTGCTCCTCCACCGGCAACCTCGCGGGCGCGGTCGGCGCGGCGGCGGCCCGCGCGGGCCTGCGCTCCTGCGTGTTCATCCCGCACGACCTGGAGCAGGGCAAGATCGTCATGGCCGCGGTCTACGGCGGTGAACTCGTCGGCATCGAGGGCAACTACGACGACGTGAACCGCTTCTGCTCCGAGCTGATCGGCGACCCGGCCGGCGAGGGCTGGGGCTTCGTCAACGTCAACCTGCGGCCGTACTACGCCGAGGGCTCCAAGACGCTGGCGTACGAGATCTGCGAGCAGCTGGGCTGGGAGCTGCCGGACCAGCTCGTGGTGCCGATCGCCTCCGGCTCGCAGCTCACGAAGATCGACAAGGGGCTCAAGGAGCTGATCCAGCTCGGCCTGGTCGAGGACAAGCCGTACAAGATCTTCGGCGCCCAGGCGGAGGGCTGCTCGCCGGTGTCGGCCGCGTACAAGGCCGGGCACGACGTCGTACGGCCCCAGAAGCCGGACACCATCGCCAAGTCGCTGGCCATCGGCAACCCGGCCGACGGACCGTACGTGCTCGACATCGCCCGCCGCACCGGCGGCGCCGTGGAGGACGTGACGGACCCCCAGATCGTGGACGCCATCAAGCTGCTCGCCCGCACGGAGGGCATCTTCGCGGAGACGGCGGGCGGTGTGACGGTCGGCGTCACCCGCAAGCTGCTGGAGAACGGCGTGCTGGACCCGGCGCTCACCACCGTCGTCCTGAACACGGGCGACGGCCTCAAGACCCTGGACGCGGTGGCCGGGACCGGCCTGACCGCGACCATCCGACCGAACCTGGACTCCTTCCGAGAGGCTGGCCTCGTATGAGCGTGACCGTTCGCATCCCCACCATCCTGCGTACCTACACCGGCGGGCAGGCGGAGGTCGCTGCCGAGGGGGCGACGCTCGCCGAGGTGATCGAGGACCTGGAGAAGCACCACACCGGCATCGCCGGGCGCGTCCTGGACGACGAGGGCAAGCTCCGCCGGTTCGTCAACGTGTACGTCAACGACGACGACGTGCGCTTCGAGGGCGGCCTCCAGACGCCGACCCCGGACGGCGCCGGTGTGTCGATCATTCCGGCGGTCGCGGGCGGCTGAGAATTACCGACGGTAACGTCGGTGACAAAGCGTTCATCGAATGGCCTCCTCCGTGAGAGAAACGGAGGGGGCCATTCTGTGTGATTGAGCGCGATAGAGTTGGGGAACGCGCTCCCCGGCCGACAGGTCGGGAACCCTGGATTCATGCCGCACGCCCGACAAGAAGCAGCCAAAATGCACGGGTCAAATGCGGCATTTATTGTTTTTATGGGGCCCGACTTGCCCTGAGTTCGGCCGAATTCTCGTCAGATTCCGGACCGGTCTCGTCCAGATTTCTCGTCCGATTGACCTGTTGCAGACGGCAGTTGGACAGATACATTCAGCCGCGGTCGACGCGTTCCGGCGCACGCCCCCGACCCATGGGGGGTGAGGTCTGACCCGGGTCCGCGAAGGGTGGATCTGCGCAAGGGCCAGTAATAGGGGAGTTAGGCATGGCTCAGGGCACCGTCAAGTGGTTCAACGCGGAGAAGGGCTACGGCTTCATCGCGGTCGACGGTGGTGCGGACGTCTTCGTCCATTACAGCGCCATTCAGATGGACGGCTACCGCACCCTTGAGGAGGGCCAGCGGGTCGAGTTCGAGATCTCGCAGGGTCAGAAGGGCCCGCAGGCCGACATGGTCCGCCTCAGCGCCTGAACGTTTCTCACGCTGAACGTCTCATCGCGTCACGCATCCGTCTCACGTCTCACGTTCGAAGGGCCCGCACCCGGCACGGGGTGCGGGCCCTTCGTCCTGCACGCGTCGCCCGGCCCCGCCCCACCCGCGTCCCCCGTCCGATCCCCCGAAGGCGCTTGCACTCGACCATGCCGAGTGCTAATCATTGCGTTAGCACTCTGAAGGTGAGAGTGACAACGAAGGACCGGGTCGGTGAGGCCCGCAGGCCGGGTGGGGCAAGGAACCACGAGGCCGGCGAGCCGTCCGTCGCGGGCGCGGGCGCGGTCCGAAGGAATCACCCCCAGTCCTGGAGGGACCACTTCACATGGCCAAGATCATCGCGTTCGACGAGGAGGCGCGGCGCGGCCTCGAGCGCGGCATGAACCAGCTCGCGGACGCCGTCAAGGTGACGCTCGGCCCCAAGGGCCGCAACGTCGTCCTCGAGAAGAAGTGGGGCGCCCCCACGATCACCAACGATGGTGTCTCCATCGCCAAGGAGATCGAGCTCGAGGACCCGTACGAGAAGATCGGCGCCGAGCTGGTCAAGGAAGTCGCCAAGAAGACGGACGACGTCGCCGGCGACGGTACGACCACCGCGACCGTGCTGGCCCAGGCCCTGGTCAAGGAGGGCCTGCGCAACGTAGCCGCCGGTGCCAACCCGATGGCCCTCAAGCGCGGTATCGAGAAGGCCGTCGAGGCCGTCTCCACCGCTCTCCTTGAGCAGGCCAAGGACGTGGAGACCAAGGAGCAGATCGCCTCCACCGCCTCCATCTCCGCCGCCGACACCCAGATCGGCGAGCTGATCGCCGAGGCCATGGACAAGGTCGGCAAGGAAGGCGTCATCACCGTCGAGGAGAGCAACACCTTCGGTCTGGAGCTTGAGCTCACCGAGGGCATGCGCTTCGACAAGGGCTACATCTCCGCCTACTTCGCGACCGACATGGAGCGCATGGAGGCGGTGCTCGAGGACCCGTACATCCTCATCGCCAACTCCAAGATCTCCTCGGTCAAGGACCTGCTCCCGCTCCTGGAGAAGGTCATGCAGTCGGGCAAGCCGCTGCTGATCATCGCCGAGGACGTCGAGGGCGAGGCCCTGTCGACCCTGGTCGTCAACAAGATCCGCGGCACCTTCAAGTCCGTCGCCGTCAAGGCCCCGGGCTTCGGCGACCGCCGCAAGGCCATGCTCGGCGACATCGCCATCCTCACGGGCGGCGAGGTCATCTCCGAGGAGGTCGGCCTCAAGCTCGAGAACGCGACGCTGGACCTCCTGGGCCGCGCCCGCAAGGTCGTCGTCACCAAGGACGAGACCACGATCGTGGACGGCGCCGGTTCCTCGGAGCAGGTGCAGGGCCGCGTGAACCAGATCCGCGCCGAGATCGAGAACAGCGACTCGGACTACGACCGCGAGAAGCTTCAGGAGCGCCTGGCGAAGCTCGCGGGCGGCGTGGCGGTCATCAAGGCCGGTGCTGCCACCGAGGTGGAGCTCAAGGAGCGCAAGCACCGCATCGAGGACGCCGTGCGCAACGCCAAGGCGGCCGTCGAGGAGGGCATCGTCGCCGGTGGTGGCGTGGCCCTGCTGCAGGCGGGTCAGGTCTTCGACAAGCTGGAGCTGTCGGGCGACGAGGCGACCGGTGCCAACGCGGTCAAGCTCGCCCTTGAGGCCCCGCTGAAGCAGATCGCCGTCAACGGTGGTCTCGAGGGCGGCGTCGTCGTGGAGAAGGTCCGCAACCTGCCCGTCGGCAACGGCCTGAACGCCGCGACCGGCGAGTACGTCGACATGATCGCCGAGGGCATCATCGACCCGGCGAAGGTCACGCGCTCCGCGCTGCAGAACGCGGCCTCCATCGCCGCGCTCTTCCTCACCACCGAGGCCGTCATCGCCGACAAGCCGGAGAAGGCCGCCGCGGCTGCTCCGGGCGGTATGCCGGGCGGTGACATGGACTTCTGATCCTTCTCGGATCAACTGTCCTTTCCGAGGGCGGCACTTCCCTCCGGGTTACCGGGGGAGGTGCCGCCCTCGGGCGTTCGCGGGGTCTTCTTCTCGTCACGGCTGCGCCTGAACCTCCGCCACACGTCCCACGCGAACGAGAGGCTGCCGAGCGCGACGGCCCAGGCGATGTACTCGCCGTCGACGGCCATCCAGACGCACATCCCGGCGAGGGTGACGCAGGCGAACGCCTCCGCGAGTCCCTTCAGTTGGTCGGTGCTCGGTCTCATCGGTCCACCTCGGTCCGGTAGCGGGGGTCTTTTCAGCGGGCCCGGGGATGCCTAGCAGTAGCCGTCGAGCCTGGGGCTCGTGGCGGGGGTGAGGCGGGGCAGCGGGTGGTCGGTGAGGCCGGTGGTGGTCGAGTGCAGGAGGTCGAGGAGGGTGGAGCCCGGGTAGCCCCGGAAACTGGTGTACGCGGCGCGGTGGTTGCTGTTCCAGTAGCTCACGACCCGCCGCTGGGTGCGTGCGTAGAACTCCGGGTTGTCCGTGAGGAACGTCCCGTACGCGAGCCGGGTTCCGGTGCCGGGCAGGGCGAGGTCGCGGAGCGCGTCGCGGATGACGACCAGGATCTCCAGGACGTACTCACCGGCCAGCCGCACCACGAACGGTAGGACCCAGGGGTCGGCGGACCCGATGATCTGCTCCAGGTGCCGCTGCCGCACCCTGCCGTCGTGGTGCCGTGAGTACAGGCAGTGCAGGAGCTGCCGTTGGCGCGGCGACAGCGCGTCCGCTGGTGGTTCGTCGTTGTAGACGCGCTCGGGGATGGTGACGTACTGGCCTGCCACGACGACCGAGAAGTCGATAGGAGAGGTGAGCCGGGAGGCGGGCATGACGGCCACCACGGCTTCCGCGTCGGCGGCAAGTTCGGCCGGAAACGCCGTGATCAAGGGGGAGTTGCTGAGGGGCGGCACGGGGTGATCTTAGGTGGGGGGCGCCGCTCGGGGCAGGGATCGAGCGCACGCGAAACGGCTGGTATTACTGGGGCATGCAGGAAGAGACCGCACGCTCCGCGATCGACACGTTCATCTCCGCGTTCAACGCCTCGAACGACAGCTATGTGACGGCCCTGCTCTCCCAGGCCCTGACCTCGGACGTGGTCTTCTGGGGACCGTTGGGTCGCAGCGAAGGAATCGAGGCGGTCGAGCGGTTCGTGCTGGACATCCGGCGCCACCCGGCGGGGACCGGCACGATGGTGCGCTGCTCAGCGGTGGACATGCCTGGCGAATGGGCCCGGTACCAGTGGGTCTTCACCACGCCGGACGGAGGCCCCCGCCTGGCGGGGACGGACGTCGTCCATCTGCGACGGAGCCTCATCGACCAGGTCATCGTCTTCGCGGGGGAGATCGAGCCGTCTGCCTCCTGAGCCGGCACGGCTCGACTTGAGCGCGGCCAGGGTGTCGGCAGTGCGCTTGCGGTGCGGTTGACGGGTCGGGCGACTCCTTCCAGGTCCTGGTGCGCTGGAAGGAGGCGGGGACGGCCTCCCGCCCACGGGGGGTCCGGGCAGGTCAGGCGCACGATCCGCTGCAGCGGGGGCTGCTCCTAGGCACTCCCCGCCGCTGAACCGGCCTTGGGCAGGGGCGTCTGGTCAGTCGCGTTTGAGGTCCTCCACGAACGCGGACCATGCCTCCGGCGGGAGCAGGAGGTTTGGGCCGTGGGGATTCTTGGAGTCGCGGACCGGGATGTGGGTGGGGTGGGCGTCGGCCACTTCCAGGCAGTTGCCGCCGCTGCCGCCGCTGTATGTCGACTTGCGCCAAGCGGGTTCCATGCTGCCGACACTCCGCCGCATCTGGTCAGCCTCGCTTGAGGGCTTCCACGAACGCCGACCAGGCGCCCGGCTGGAAGGCGAGCTTCGGGCCGAGGGGGCTCTTCGAGTCGCGCACGGGGATGAGGGCGGGATGAGCGTCGGCCACTTCCAGACAGTCGCCGCCGCTGCCGCCGCTGTACGTCGACTTGCGCCAGGTGACTGAGTTCGGGCCTAGCTCAGGGGTGTTCCTCATGTGCGTAATCCTGTGCCATTGCATCAAGCAGAACAAGGGAGTTGGCTGGTGAGAGAGCAGAGGCTGCCAGCAACTCGAAGGTACGCCTGTGGTGCATGACGATGGATGGTTCGTCCTCCAGGCGCCCGGTGCCGACCCCCTCGAAGTAGAGCACCGGCGGAGCGCCTTCGAAGTCCATCAACTTGACGGACCCTTCCATCGCAACGTGCGCTCCGGCGTCGAATGGCAGCACCTGCACGATAGCCCGGTGCTCCCGGGCCACGTCGGCCACCCGCCGTACCGCCTCCGCCATCACTGTCCGGCCGCCTGTCATGCGACGCAGGGCCGCCTCGTCGATCACGACCCAAAACAAGAGGTTTGTTGGATCGTCCAGGAGGAGCGTGCGCGCGATCCGCATGGACACCAGGTCATCCAGCTTCTGCTCCGATGCCGTTGGCCGGTAGGCGCGGAAGACGGCACGTGCGTAGGCGGGAGTCTGGAGCAGCCCGGGGATCAGTAGGGGCGTGTACTGCCTGATCGCAGTGGCCTGCGCCTCCGCTTCTGCCGCTTCGACGAAATGTTCTGGGTACTTCGACTTGGCTGCCGCCGCACAGTTGCGCGTGAAGAAGTCGCCCGTGTCCAACGCCTGGTCCAGGAGACGCGCGTACTCCGGCTGCATCCGGCGCGTACCCGCCTCCAGTTGACCAATGTAGGACCCGCTGACGAACAGAAGCTGGCCCAACTGTTCCTGACTCAACCCCTTCCGCTCGCGCGCATGGCGCAACTCCGCCCCGATCATTGCTCGGGGTGACGACGCCGGGTCGAGATCCTTAGGTCCTGGCATGAGTTCACTCCTCGTCCCACAGATGGACGTGTTGGGACTCCCCCTCTGGCCAGGGTAAAAGCGGAGCGACCACGCTGTGTGCGGAACATCAATACTCAGCGTGGAGGATGAATCAGCGATGAAGCCGCAAGCCACCGCAGAGCAGGCCGTGGAACGACTGCGTACAGCCCTCAAGGAGGCCGGCGTCGTGCTGCCCTCGCTGCGGGTCGATCTGGTCACCGGTATCTACGGCGACCCCAACGCCCTGATCGACCTGGGCCGTTGCAACGTGGCCGTGGCCTCCCGGCTGGCGGACGTGGTCGCGGGGCAGGGTGATGAGGAGTGACCGTACCCGAGCCCCCGGCTGTCGGCGCGTACGCGAAGGACGCGCGGAACGGCCGTATCGGGGAGGTCATGGGCCGGGTCGGCGGCCGGGTGCAGCTGCGCCCGGTCGGCGGGGGCCGGGAGTGGGACGTACCGCCGGGCGAACTCGGAGAGGCCGAGCCCGCCGACGTACTGCGGGAACGCGTACGGCGGTTGAACCGGGACGCCCGCCTCCGCGCCCAGATCGAGTCGCCCTGACGGCGGTGGTTCAGTCCTGCGGAACCGTGAGGACGAGCTTGCCCTGGATGTGCCCCCGGGCGGCCCGCTCGTGCGCGGCGCGGGCCTCCGCGAGCGGGTAGGTGCTGTCGAGCGCGACACGGATCGTACCCGCGTCCAACAGCTCGGCCAGCTCGGCGAGTTGGGCTCCGCTGGAGCGAACCTGGGCCGTGGACACGGTGATTCCCCGCTTCGCGACCTCCTCGGCGTCGAACTCGCCGGGGAAGACGGGGAAGAGGGAGCCGCCCGGCTTCAGCGTGGAGAGGAACCGCCCGCTGTGGGGCCCGCCGACCGTGTCCAGGACGAGGTCGAGATCGTGGACGAGGTCTTCGGGGCGGGCCCGGGTGTAGTCGATGAACCGGTCGGCGCCGAGGTCGCGGAGGAACGCCTCGTGCGCGCCGGAGGCCACCGCGATGACCCGCGCGCCCCGCCACTTGGCGAGCTGGACCGCGAGGTGTCCTACGCCGCCCGCCGCGCCGTTGACGAGGACGGTCGTGCCGGGGCCGAGGGGGGCCGGGCGGTGCGGGGTCTCCTGGAAAGGGGAGGGGCGGTCGTGGCCGGGGTCGATCAGGAACTGCCATGCCGTGAGCCCGGCCATGGGCGCCCCGGCGGCGTGGAGGTGGTCGATGCCGGGCGGTTTGCGGGCGAGGTCGGCGGCGGGGGCCGTCACGTACTCGGCGTAGGCGTGGCCGTCGAAGCTGGGGAAGCGCAGGAGGCCGTAGACCTCGTCGCCGACGGTGAAGCCGTGCGCGTCGGGGGCGACGGCCGCGACGACGCCCGAGACGTCCGTGCCGGGGATCACCGGGAGGCGGACCGTCGACCCGGTCTCGCCGGGCATGGTGGTCATGCCGCCGCGCAGATACCAGTCGGGCGGGTTGACGCCGACCGCGTGGACGCGGATCAGCACCTCGCCGGGGCCGGGCTCGGGGAGCGGTACCCCGTCGTCGTAGCGCAGGACCTCGGGGCCGCCGTACTCGTGCAGCCGGATCGCCCTCATCGTGGGTGTCGTCATCGTGTTTCCCCTGCTCGCATGGCGGGATAGGCTTATCCGGTTCAGTGGTCCACCTATCCGGATCACTGATCCGAATATATGGGTCACTGATCCGGACAGCAAGGGGAGCCGATGCGCGCCGACGCCAGGAAGAACCGCGATCACCTGCTGGCGACCGCGGGCGCCGCCCTCGCCGAGCAGGGCACCGACGTGTCGCTGCGCGACATCGCCCGCCGCGCCGGGGTCGGCCTCGCCACCCTGCTGCGCCACTTCCCGACCCGCGAGGCCCTGCTGGAGGCCCTGCTCCGGACGAGCTTCGACGAACTGACCGCGCGGGCGGCCGAGTTCGAGGAGTCCCGCGCGCCCGAGGACGCCCTCGTCTCCTGGGTGCGCGACTGCGTCGCCTGGACGACCGCGTACCGGGGCGTCACCGTCCTGATGGCCGCCGCCATCGACGACCCCGACTCCGCCCTCCACGCCTCCTGTGTCACCCTCCGCGCGGCCGGTGCCCGCCTCCTGGCCCGCGCCCAGTCCTCCGGCACCGCCCGCCCCGACCTCGACGGCACCGACCTCTTCGCCCTCATCGCCGCCCTCGCCTGGCTCGGCGACCAGCCCGCCCTGGCCCCCCGCGCGGACCATCTTTTCGAGGTGGTGGCGGGGGCGATCCTGGTGAGCGGGGTGGTGAAGGGAGCGGCGGGAGCGGGGTCGTAGGCGGCCGGGCCGCGCCCGACGGCCGGGCGCCAGACGTGGGGTGGTGCGCTCCGCCACACTGTCCTGCCATGGCGAGCAGTCTGAGTACGACGGTCATCGCGATCTGCGGCACCCTGCTCGGCAGCGGGCTGACCGCGTGGGCGGCGGCGCTGGCCGAGCGGCGCAGGAACGAGGCACTCGAACGGCAGCAGATGCGGGAAGAGGCCGCGCGGGAGCGGGACCGGCGGCGCGAGCTGCGGGCTGAGCACCAGAAGTGGCGCAGGGACCGCCGGCAGGCCGCGTATCAGGACCTGATGGACGCCGCCCATGAAGCGCAGGGCGCTGTGTGGCAGTTGGGGCGGCTCGTCCTCGAACCGTTCGACCAGCATCGCTACGACGTCCGGCGGGGCGTCGCGATCGACGCCGTACGGGCGACTCGTCGCGCGGCCGACGCGGTTCAACTGGAGGGGCCGGAGGATGTCGCGCAGGTCGCCGAGGAGTACGCGCGGGCCGTGGACCGGCATATCGGGCCGCCGATCGAGGCGCTGACGGGGAGGGGCCAGGGGGCGCCGAGTGAAACCCGGATCGAGGGTTACCGTTCGGCCGCCGCCGAGACGGAGGCCCTGGTGGAGGCCTGTCGGCAGCGGTTCGTCCCCTTGGCCCGGCGGGCGCTGGACGAGCTGGTGGAGGGCGTCGAGTAGCGCGTTCGCGCGCGGGTGTGTGTCCCGGTGTGGCCGAGGGGCGAGGTGGCCGGGGTCACAAGGCGGGGCGCGAAGGGGCGGAATACGGGGTCGTGGGCGGCGGGTTGTTTCAGGGGGTGCACAATTGCGTGCGCACATACCGCCTGGTCAACACCGTAGCCCCACCGTACTCACGAGGAGCCCCCCACGTGACCGTCACGACGCCCGCCGCCTCCCGCGCGGCCCAGCTCCTGTCCCGCCCGATCCAGCTCAACGGCCTGACCGTCCCGAACCGGATCGTGATGGCGCCGATGACCCGCATGTTCTCGCCGGGCGGCATCCCCGGTGAGGACGTGGTGTCGTACTACTCCCGCCGCGCCGCGAACGGTGTCGGCCTCATCGTCACCGAGGGCACCTACGTCGGCCACGACTCGGCCGGTCAGAGCGACAGCGTGCCGCGCTTCCATGGCGAGGACCAGCTCGCGGGCTGGGCGAAGGTCGCGCGGGAGGTGCACGCGGCGGGCGGCACGATCGTCCCGCAGCTGTGGCACATCGGCATGGTCCGCAAGCAGGGCGAGCCGCCGTTCGCGGACGCTCCCGCCGTGGGCCCGTCCGGCATCCACAAGGAGGGCGCCGAGCCCAAGGGCAAGGCCATGACGCAGTCCGACGTGGACGACGTCATCGCCGCGTTCGCGCAGGCCGCCGCCGACGCCGAGCGCATCGGCTTCGACGGTGTCGAGATCCATGGTGCCCACGGCTACCTTCTCGACCAGTTCCTGTGGGCGGGCACCAACCGCCGCACCGACGCCTACGGGGGCGACCCGGTCGCCCGCGCCCAGTTCTCCGCCGAGATCGTCGCGGCCGTCCGCGAGCGCGTCTCCGCCGAGTTCCCGATCATCTTCCGCTACTCGCAGTGGAAGCAGCAGGACTACACCGCGCGCCTCGCGGAGACCCCGGAGGAGCTGGAGGCGATCCTGACGCCGCTGTCCGCCGCCGGTGTCGACGTCTTCCACGCCTCCACCCGCCGCTACTGGGAGCCCGAGTTCGACGGCTCCGACCTCAACCTCGCGGGCTGGACCAAGAAGATCACCGGCAAGCCGGTCATCACCGTCGGCTCGGTCGGCCTGGACGGCGACTTCGTCAAGGCCTTCCAGGGCGAGGGCGCCCCGGTCAAGGGCATCGACGACCTCCTCGACGGCCTGGAGAGCGGCGAGTACGACATGGTCGCGATCGGCCGTGCGCTGCTCCAGGACCCGGAGTGGGCTGCGAAGGTCCTGTCCGGCCGCTTCGACGAGCTGAAGCCGTACGACGCTGCCGCGCTGCAGTCGCTCAGCTGAGGTTCGTTGTTTTTGGCGCCGGGTGCCGGGTGCCGGGCGCCGGGTGGGTCAACTCCTGCCCGGCGCCTTGCTGTTGCTGCCGTACCTTGTGTGCGGTGTGCATGGTGTGCACGGGGTCAGGGAGGGCATGTCCATGCGGTATGGCGGCAGGGGTGCGCGAGTGGTGGCGGCTGTCGTGGCCGCCGTCCTGATGAGCGGCTGGACGACCGGCTGTTCGTCGGAGGAACCGGCACAGGCCAAGGTGTGGGAGCGGTTCTACTGCGCCAAGCTGACGGCCTGGCAGAACGCCAGGAACGCCACGACGCACGCCGACGCCGGGGGCGGGCAGGGTGCCGGGCCGCTCGCCTCCGAGGAGGCCGACTCCGCAGCCCGCTCGCTCCTCGCCGCCGCGAGAAGACTCGACCGGGAAGGTCTCGGCGGCGGCGCCACCCCCCTCCTGGACGACACCGCCAACGCGGTCGCCGGCGACCCTGGAGCCGAGGGGCGCGCGCTGTCCTACTGCGCCGACACGGGCTTCGGCCCCCTGGTCGGCCGGTCCGGCTGAACGCCGACGCGATCGGCCGACCCGGCGAAGTGAGAGCCGGGCCCCGGACATTGTGCTCGCCGGTAACCAAGCGGGCACGCGTGCGGAGCGGCGGTGACGGGTGGCCGTGTGCCGCTCGGGGGCGCCGGGAGGATCCCCGCGTACGCGGGACCACATCAGCCGGGTCAGGGCGGCGATCAGCCGCGCGGGACCACCCCCGCATGCGCGGGGACCACTGGTGCGTCGTCCTTCAGGAACGCACCCGTCTGGGACCACCCCCGCATGCGCGGGGACCACGTCGCCCGACAGGCAGCATGGGCGGCGGGCCAGGGACCACCCCCGCATGCGCGGGGACCACCGCTTGCGCTGGGTGTAGCGGCGGCAGCCGGAGGGATCACCCCCGCATGCGCGGGGACCACTACTCCTGGAACGTCTCGAGCAGGTCCTCGGCGGGACCACCCCCGCATGCGCGGGGACCACCTCCGCCCCGAGTACCAGGGCCGTCAGGGCGAGGGGCCACCCCCGCATGCGCGGGGACCACGCGGCCGGGCGGCCCTTGCCGGTCAGGCCTTGGGGGCCACCCCCGCATGTGCGGGGACCGCACGGTCACCAACCTCGCCGACCGCACCGCCCGGGGACCACCCCCGCATGTGCGGAGACCACGACGGCTGGGACAGCCCGGACGTGCGGACCCAGGGACCACCCCCGCATGTGCGGGGACCACGACGTCGACCTCTACGACGACGGATTCCCAGAGGGACCACCCCCGCATGTGCGGGGACCATCCGTACATCGCGGTGCCCGCGACGGTGCCCGCGGGACCACCCCCGCATGTGCGGGGACCATCCGCATGGTCGCGGTCGTCGGCGACCTGACCGGGGACCACCCCCGCATGTGCGGGGACCACTCCGTGTTCAAGCACGTCAGCCTGACGGCGATGGGACCACCCCCGCATGCGCGGGGACCACCGCCTCCGAGAAAGTGCGCGTTCCGTCGGGGTCGGACCACCCCCGCATGCGCGGGGACCACCTGCGGACCGCGCTGGCCGGGCGCGCCGAGGCGGGACCACCCCCGCATGCGCGGGGACCACTTCGCCGCCGACAGGAGCTTGCTGGTCTCCTTGGGACCACCCCCGCATGCGCGGGGACCACATGGCCATGCACCAGGCCACGGCGGTGAGGATGGGACCACCCCCGCATGCGCGGGGATCACAGGTGTTGAGCTGCATGTTTACACGTGCGGGCCGTGGATTTTGCCCACT
Organism: Streptomyces sp. LaPpAH-108; assembly: GCF_000373625.1. Classification (GTDB taxonomy): domain Bacteria; phylum Actinomycetota; class Actinomycetes; order Streptomycetales; family Streptomycetaceae; genus Streptomyces. The sequence continues at coordinate 359,282 of NZ_KB891996.1, read as the reverse complement.
TTGCTGAAGTGCGGCATATCGACAATCAAGGGCATAGGGGGTTTGTCGATCGGCGTACTGGCCTGGGCAGCCGATTCGTGGCGTCGGCTGGTCGGTGTCGTGGGCATGTTGGAGTGCGAGGACGCCGATGCGGATGCTCCGGGTTGGCCGCTTCGGACCAGGGCGGCCCCACGTGCCGAGCTGTTCTCGGCCGGGACGGCAACATCGCCGAGGCCGCCGGGCTGTCGAGCGTGGGTGCGGCCAGGGCTTGAAGCGGGAGTCCAGTCGAAGGCTTCGCCCGGAATCCCCGGGCTTGGGGCCGGGGAGGGGGTCACATGTTGCCCATCGGCTCGACGTCCACATAGGTGGGCGTCCCCCATACCCGCAGGACCTCGTAGTCGGTGAACTCGTGCACCAGGCGGTACGCCATCGCGGGGCGGGAGCCCCGGCGCTGGGCGGCGAGGTACGCCTCCGCCTCGGCGCGGTCGCGGCGGGGCGTGCCGCACAGCTGCCACTCGCGGCCGTTCCACGCCTCCGGGAGCCAGCGCTGCTGGGGCTGGGGGCGCTCGGCGCGGACGCCGTAGCGGGAGGGGGACTTCGCGGGGGCGTCCGTCGGGCGGGACGAGCCGCCGTACTCCGCGCGCTGGGCCGACCGGCGTCGCGTCTCGCACAGCAGGCACAGGTCGGGGGCGCTCGTGTCCACCGGGCCCTGCGGGTGCTCGGGGCAGCGGGTGAGCGGGGCGCCCGCCTCCAGGCTGTCCTCCAGCAGGTCCAGCGCGCGCCGCAGATCGGCCTTGACCTCGTGCAGCCGGGCGTCCGGGGTGTCGGTCGTCAGCGACTCGCCGTGCTCCCCGACCAGCCGGAGGGCACGACCGAGCGCGGTGAGCTGGGCGTGATTCATGGCTCCAGCTTCTCACCCGGGGCGGGGCGCGCGGGGAGTGGACCGGCTTGATAGGCAAGTGGGGGCTTGCCTATGGTGGGCGCGTGGCGGACGAGGACTCCTGTGTGGACGACCCATGTGCGGATGACCCCTGTGGAGACGGTTCCCATGTGGGCGACCCATGTGTGGGCGCCCCCTGTGGGGACAGTTCCTATGTGGGCGACCCCCATGTGGACGACATACTCAAGGCGCTGGCCGACCCCACCCGTCGGCGCATCCTCGACGAGTTGTCGGAGCGTGACGGCCAGTCCCTGTTCGAGATCTGCGCCCGGCTGGCGACCCGGCACGGTCTGGGGCTCTCCCGGCAGGGGATCAGCCAGCATCTGGCCGTACTGGAGGCCGCGGACCTGGTCCGTACGCGCCGCGAGGGCCGCTACAAGTTCCATGACCTGAACACCGAACCGCTTGAGCGCGTGCTCACCCGCTGGCTCAGGCCCGGCACCCCGGAGGGTTCCCCGTGAGGATCAACCTCGCCAGTGTCTTCGTCGACGACCAGGCCAAGGCCCTGCGCTTCTACACCGACATGCTGGGCTTCGTGAAGAAGTCCGACGTCCCGCTCGGCGAACACCGCTGGCTCACCGTGGTCTCGCCCGAGCAGCCCGACGGCACCGAACTGGTCCTGGAACCCGACGTCCACCCCGCCGCCAAGGCGTACACCGCGGCCCTCGCCGAGGACGGCATCCCGGCCACCTCCTTCGCCGTGGACGACGTCCGCGCCGAGTACGCCCGCCTGCGCGGACTCGGCGTCCGCTTCACCCAGGAACCGGTCGACATGGGGCCGGTCGTCACCGCCGTCCTGGACGACACGTGCGGGAACCTCATCCAGATCGCCGAGTACGTGGGCGGCGCCCCCATGTAGCGCGGGGTCTGTTTCAGCCCTTGTGCTGGATCAGGCTTCCCTTCCCGCACGCCGCAGGCGCCTCACCCAGCGGAAGCGGGGACGCGGCCTTCAACACGGGCCCCACAGCGAGCCCGGCCGCACACCCAGCGGTGTCGGTCGCGGTCCAGCGGTCCCCGCTGTCGGCGGTGGCGTTGGCACCGGCCGCGTGCGCGGGAGCGGCCAGCGCGGCGGCGGAGACGGCAAGAGCGGCAGTGGTGAACAGGGCTTTCATCATGCCGGGGCAACGAGCGGGAGCGCGGAGGTGTTACGGGGGTTCGCCCTGGAGGGGAGGGGCTGGGCACCGGGGGTACGACCGCGCCGTACCCAGCCTCCGGAGGGTACGGCCGCCCCCTCCCCTCACGCCGTCTCCCGAGCCCGTGTCTCCACCCGCGCCGTCTCCACCCCCGCCGCCCGCCGGAAGCCGAAGACATACGTCGTCGCGAAGCCCACCACGTACCCGGTCAGCAGGCCGCCCCCGTAGACAGCCGCAGCCACGCCCGGACCCCGGTTGCCAGTCAGGAGGGGGAAGAGGGCCCAGCCGGAGGGGCCGATGGCCGTGGCGCCGACCTTCGTGCCGAGCATGGCGAAGAAGCCGATGAAGGCGCCGCCCGCCGCGCCGCCCGCGCAGGCGGTGGCGAAGGGGCGGCCGAGGGGGAGGGAGACGCCGTAGATCAGAGGTTCGCCGACGCCGAGGAGGCCGGCGGGGAGGGCGGAGCGGATCGTGGTGCGCAGGGCGGTGTCGTGGCGGAGGCGGAGGTACACCGCGAGAGCGCCGCCTACCTGACCCGCGCCCGCCATGGCGAGGAGGGGGAGGAGGACGGTGTAGCCCTGCTGCTCGATCAGGGTGGTGTGGATGGGGATCAGGGCCTGGTGGAGGCCCAGCATCACCAGCGGGAGGAACAGGCCGCCGAGGAGCAGGCCCGCGAAGGCGCCGGTGGTGGTGAGGAGCCAGTTCGCGCCGGTGCCGAGGGCGGTGGCGACGACTCCGGCGGCGTACATCAGGCCGTACAGCGTGGCCAGGCCCGCGACGAGGACGGTCACCGTGGGGGTGACCAGGACGTCCAGCGCGCCCGGCAGCCTGCCCCGGCACCACTTCTCCACCCGGGTGGCGAGCAGCGCGGCGGCGAGTGCGCCGAGGACTCCACCCTGGCCGGGGGAGAGGTGGACGCCGAACGCGGTCACCTTCTCCACCCCGGGGTAGACGACCACCGCCGCCACCGCACCGCCCAGGATCGGGGTGCCGCCGAACTCCTTCGCCGCCTGGTAGCCGACGAACACCGCGATCAGCGCCATGAACCCGGAGGCGATGGCCGCGAGGGCGGGAGTGAGCCCTGGCAGCCAACCGGCGTTCACGAGAAGGCCGTTGAGCCCCGCGAGTACGCCACAGCCGATGAGGGCGGGGATCAGCGGGACGAAGACGTTCGCCACGCGGCGGAGGATCGCGGGGCCGGTCGGTCTCGCCGGTCCGGGGGTGGCGGCCGGGGTGGTCGCCCGCACCTGCTTCTCCACCTCCGCCGTCACTCCCTCCACCACCCCCGGGCCCAGCACGACCTGAAGCGCCGTACCCCCCTTCCCGATCACCCCCAGCACCCCGGGCAGCTCCCCCAGGGCATCCCCGTCCACCGCCTCAGGGTCGGACACGGTCAGCCGCAGCCGGGTCAGACAGTGGGTCACAGCGGTGACGTTGGAGGGACCGCCGGTCAGGGACAGGATCGAGGAGGCGAGAGCGGAGTCGTTGCGCACGCTTCGAGCCTGCGCGCCGGGGGCGCGCCGCAGGCGGCACGGCACGCGGCTCCACCACCGGAGTCCTCCGGAAGGCGGGGGTGGCCGGGGGCGTCTGCGGGTTCCGGGCGGGTGTCGGCTTCTCAGCCGGTGGGGGCGGGGCGTCGGCTCAGCCGGTGGTGGGCGGGGCTTGCGGGCGAGATCCCGGATGGGGTTCCCCGGGTGGGGCTCCCGAGCGGGGTCCGGAAGCCGGTGCCCCTCAGCCGCCTTCGCGACCATGCACCCGCCCCGCCGTACCCGCCACCCTTGCGACCCCGCGGCCTCGCGCCCGGTGAGTCGCGCGTCGGCTCCCGACGAGGCACCCGGCTCACGCCGTATCCGCGCGTCGCGCGTTCTCGCACGCGGGTGCGTCGATGTGGCCCGCGTTCCGCGTGCGCCGCGTCGGGGACCACCCCCGCATGCGCGGGGACCACTGCGGCTCTTCGGTGAGCCAGTTCTCCACCACGGGACCACCCCCGCATGTGCGGGGACCACGGCTCCAATTGGAGCCACTTCGTTCGAGAGCAGGGACCACCCCCGCATGCGCGGGGACCACACGCTGGCTGCTCGTTGCCGCAGTGGGGCAGGAGGACCACGCAGCCCGCCGCCCGCAGCCGCGCCCCGTCACCTCTCCCCCAACGCCCCCCGCAACCGCCCCCCGGCCTCCTCCAACAACCGCGCTGCCGCAGCCCCGCCCACCCCCGTCAGCAGGATCAGGATCGCGTTCTTCACCTCGCCGTCCGCCTCCGTGAGGGCCCGTTCGACCTCGGCGGCGGACGCCCCCGTCGCCTGGGAGACGATGCGCCGGGAGCGGGCGCGGAGTTTCGCGTTGGAGGCGCGGACGTCGACCATGAGGTTTCCGTAGGTCTTGCCGAGGCGGATCATGGTGATGGTCGAGATCATGTTGAGGACGAGTTTCTGGGCGGTGCCTGCCTTCAGACGGGTGGAGCCGGTCAGGAGTTCCGGGCCGACGACCACCTCGATCCCGTGCTCGGCGGCGGCAGCGAGCGCGCTGCCCGCGTTGCAGGACAGGCCCACCGTCAGCGCGCCGAGCGCCCCCGCGTACTCCACCGCGCCGACGGCGTACGGCGTACGGCCCGACGCGGAGACGCCGAGCACCGCGTCCTCGGGGGTGAGTTTGAGCGCGTCGAGGTCGGCGCGGGCCAGCTCGGGGGAGTCCTCCGCGCCCTCGACCGAGACGACCAGCGCCTCGGGGCCGCCCGCGATCAGGCCGACGACCTGGCCGGGAGCGGTGTTGAAGGTCGGCGGGCACTCGGAGGCGTCGAGCACGCCGAGCCGTCCGGCGGTGCCCGCGCCCGCGTAGATCAGCCGCCCGCCGCGCGCCATGCGGTCGGCGACGGCGTCGATCGCGGCGGCGATCTCCGGCAGGCGCGCGGCCACCGCCGCCGGTACGCCCGCGTCCTCGCCGTTCATCAGGCGGGCGATGTCGAGGGTGGGCAGGACGTCGATGTCGGCCAGCTCGGGGCGGTACGCCTCGGTGGTGAGCGCGGCCAGCTCGGTCTGGAGACGGGGGGAATCGGTCATGGAGGTGCGGCTCTTTCCGGTGGGTTCCCAGGTCTTCCTGCAACGCCGATGATCCGGGCGCGGTCAGCGCGGAGCGCTCCGGTGCCGGTGGGCCAGGGCCTCGTACGACGCGGCGAGGGCGGGCGCCGCGCTGTCGTACGTCCGCTGCGCCACGCCCACGAACAGGCAGTCCACCACGAGGAGTTGACTCGTCCGCGAGGACATCGCGGCGGGCCGCAGCTCGCTCTCGCGCGAGGTGGAGGTGGTCAGCACATGGTCGGCGTACTGCGTCACCGGCGAGTCCGGGCGGCCGGTGATCGCGACGGTGGTCGCGCCGCGCTCGAACGCGACCCGTAGGGGTTCGATCACGTCGCCGGTCGAGCCCGAGTGGGTGATGGCGATCGCCACGTCGCCCGCGCGCAGCTGGACCGCGTTCGTCACCGCGAGGTGCGGGTCGCCGGGCGCGTGGGCGAGCAGGCCGATCCGCAGCAGCTTCTGGGTGAGGTCCTGGGCGACCAGGCCCGAGGCGCCGATGCCGTACACATCCGTGCGCCGGGCGGTCGCGAGCGCGGTGACGGCGGCGCCGAGCTGCACGGTGTCCAGTCCGGCGGCCGTGTCCGCGAGGGTCTGCCGCTCCTCGTAGGCGAGCTTGGCGACCACGTCGGCCAGCGAGTCGTCCACCGCGATGTCGGTCGTGATGGCGGGGGCCTGCCCGGACTCCTGCCGGGCGGCGAGTCCGGCGAGGGCGAGCCGCAGGTCGCGGTAGCCGGGGTAGCCGAGCAGGCGGGCGGTGCGGACGACGGTGGCCTCGCTGGTCCCGGTCAGCTCCGCGAGCCCGGTGACCGTGAGCGCGGCGCACCCGGCCGGATCGCTCGCGACGGCCTCCGCGACGCGGTGCATGGAGCGGGTCATGGAGGGGCCGAGCGTACGCACCTTGGCGGCCAGCGAGCCGCCCGGACTGCCGAAAGTTTCCTTCACGTCCCGGGTCACCTTTGAAAGATATTTTCGGCTCGGCGTTGGGGTCAAGAGCGCGGACAATGGGGACATGGCAGATCCCGCAGAACCCGCAGATTCCGCAGATGCGTCGGAGCCGGTCGAGCCGGTCGAGCCGGTTGAGCCGGTCGAGTCGGCCGGGGCGGCTGAGGCTGGTGAGGCGGCTGAGCTTGATGAGCCCGGTGCGTCCGGTGCGTCCGGTGTGACTGGTGAGCCCCCTGAGGCGGGCGGGCTGGTCGAGCCCGCCGAGGCCCGTGCGGCGGCCGAGCCCGACGCGTCCGCCGCCGCGAACGGCTCCGCCTCCGTCACCCCGCTGGAACAGGCCCTGCACGCCGCCCGCGCCCTCGTCCTCGCCGACCTGATGGCGAGCGACGTCGCCGAGGCCGACGTGGTCTCGCTGGTGGAGGAGTCCCTGTCCCAGCGTCGCTGGTGGGTCGAACAGTGGCCGGAGGGCGCCGACTTCCTCGCCGGGCTCGTCGCCCAGGACGTCCAGGACGCCCTGCTGGAACGCCAGGGCCGCTGGCCCCTGTGCCCCGCGTGCGGCTCGGGCGACCCGCACGCCCTGGACGTCGAACCCGAACTGGGCCCCGACCCCCACTGGGTCTGCCACGAGGCGGGCATCGACGTGGCCCCGGTGGGCCACCTGGGGCACGCCCTGGGCGGGAACACCTCGGCGTGAGGGGCGGTACGAGGGCGCGCGGGCGCGCGAGAGGCCGTACGCCCCACCCCGCACCCCACCCCGCGAGGCGCCCGTGACCGTCTACATAGACCCGCCCACCTGGCCCGGGCACGGACGTATGTGGTCCCACCTGGTCAGCGACGAGTCGTACGACGAACTCCACGGTTTCGCCGCCCGCCTCGGCGTCCCTCGCCGCGCCTTCGAGCGCGACCACTACGACCTCCCCTCCCACCGCTACGCCGACGCGGTCGCCGCGGGCGCGGTGGAGGTCCGCAGCCGCGAGGTCGTACGGCTGCTGCTGGCGGCGGGGCTGCGCAGGCGGAAGGGGAGCGGGTCGCGGCTGCCGTGAGGGGTGCGCGGGGCCGGACCCACGCGTGGAAGCACGTCCGCCGATGGGTCGACGCCGACCGCAGGCACACCCGGGCCGCCGCGACGTCCCGCGCGGCGACCATCGGCGTCGGCACCATCCGTTCGGTGTCGAAGGCCCGCACCACGACCGCGTGGGGCGCCGACCCCTCCGACGGCACGGAGACGCGCAGCTCGTCGCCGACCCCGGAGTGCCAGACGACGGCCCACACCGCCCCGCACGCCCGGCTGTACCGGATCTTCACCCACGTGCCCTCGGGGGTGCTGTGTGCGGAGACGTCCCGGCTGGACGGGCCGCACAGCAGGGGGCTACGACCCGCGCAGCCGTCGCCGTGACAACGGGGAGCCGTATCCGGTGCGGCGGCCCGCTGTCCGTCGCCGGACACACCCCACACCACGCCCGCCAGTACACCTGCCGCCGCCAGGACAACCGCCAGGAGGGTCAAGGCCGTTCGGGCCCTCCGGGGAGCTGGGGTGTCGATCTGTGGAGGGGCCTCCTCGGTCGCGGGCGGTGGTGCCGGGCGGACCGGCGGGGTTTCCGGCGGTGTCGAGCTGAACGCCCGTCCGCTCCAGGCACGTTCCGCCAGCTCCCACAACGCCAGGATGCGCTGCGGCCGTTGACTGGCCAGCCCGCTCAGTTCCTGGACGGCATGGCGCGGTGGCAGTGCCTTGCCGTTGAGGTAACGCTCCCAGGAGGAACGGCTGTACGCCGTGCGCTGCGCGAGCGCGGCCATACTCAGGCCCGTGTGCGTACGCAGGGCACGCAGCTCCTCCGCCAGCCGTGCGCACTCCGGCGCCCGTGCCGCGTCCGTCCGCCGTCGCCCGGTCATGTGCGCAGCACTCCCCAGGTGTGCGCGCCGACGATGCCGTCGACGGCCAGGGGCGGCTGGCCACGACCGGTGTCGAGCCGGTGCTCGGTCTGGAAGCGTTTGACGGCGCTCTCGGTGGCCGGTCCGTAGATCCCGTCGATGTCACCGGGGCTGAACCCCCGCTCGCGCAGCAGACATTGGAGCTCCACCACCGGCCAGCCATGGGTCGACACCTGGTACTCACCGTCGGACGCGGTGCTGTACCCGGCCGTCAGACGGCCGTCCACGCGGTCGACGTGGCAGGGGTAAACCCGGCCGGGTGTCCAGGAGTTCGCGGTGGCAGAGGCGGTGGCGGCGCGTGAGGCGTCCTGCCAGGGGGCCAGGACCAGGAGTACGGCGCCGACGAGGGCCACGGCGAGGGCGGCGGCGATCAGTACGGCCGGGCGCAGCCGTCGGCGGGCGGGTGGTGGTGGCTCTGGGCCGGACGGTGCCGACTCGCCCGTACTGATCGAAGTGGGCGGCGGCTCGGCCGTATTTGGCGTCTCGTCCTGCCGCCGCTCCGGCTCGGCGATCTCATGGAGCACCAGCAGCGTCGCCGGGTCGGCGTCGCACGCCCGGGCCAGTCCCTCGATCGCGGCGTGCGGGGGTATCGCCCTGCCGTTGAGGTAACGCGCCCAGGAGGACCTGCTGTAACCGGTCTTGGTCTCCAGCGCGTGGAGACTGAGCCCGCTGCGGTCCTTCAGCTCTCGCAACCGGACGATCAGCTGCCGCGAGAGCGGGTCGAGCGAGTCGGGCAGCTCTTTCCAACGCGGCATGTTTCCCCCGTGCGCGTCGAGTTCCCGTGGGGCCGCGACCCCCTTGAGGCGATGGCCGGGCTCCCCTTGAGCCGATGATGGCAGCCGGTTCGCCGGGCGCCGTCGGCATCGCGCCATCCGCCACCCGGACGAGTGTCCCCGCCGACCGGGGTTGCCGGTGCGCCCGGACCGTCCCGTGAGGGTGTCAGCGGCGGCTGGGAAATCGCAGGTCAGCGGTGGTGACGTCCCGGGATGGGGTCATCCGGCGAGCAGCCCTGGCCGCCGTACCCGCCGCCCGCCCACAGTGGTCCTGCCGGCCGGGCACCGCGGCTCGACTCGACGAGTGCCGACTCGACGAGCGGCCCCGCCGTGCGCCGTACCGGCGGTCCGGGCGCGTCTCGCGCCGGACGACCTTCCACGCACCACGAGGAGAGATCATGCGACCGAACGCCGTGACCAGGGCGCTCGTCACCGCCGCCGCCCTCGCCGGGCTCGCCGCCGGGGGACTCGCGGAGGCCGGCTCCGCACTGGCCGCGCCCGCCGCGCCCGCCGCGACGACGGTGAACTCCCAGCAGGCCGCCGCGCGGGCGGTGAACAACCTCGGCCTGAGCGCCGCCGAGGCCAAGGACGTGCAGCGCTGGCTGAAGCGCGGCGGCTGGGGCTACCAGGGCGCGATCGACGGCCAGTTGGGCCCTGCCAGCTGGAAGGCCCTGCAGCGGTTCCTGCGCTACAACAAGTACTACTCCGGCCCGGTCGACGGCATCGTCGGCACCGGCACCGTGAAGGGAATCCAGCACGCGCTGAAGGCCCTGCACTTCTACAGCGGCGCCATCGACGGGATCGCCGGTCCGAAGACCCGGGCGGGCTTCAAGAAGCTCGCGCACGCGGCCAGGAGCTGGTGACCCCGGCGGGGAAGCGGGGGAAGTGACGGCACCGGCCCGGGCGGAGCAGCGCCGCTCGGGCCGGTGCCCGCGCGTGTGACCAAGTGGACCCGGACCTACGACTGTTCCTCGTTGACGTACAGCCGCAGGTCCTCCGCCATCCCGTGCCGCTCGCGCGCCTCCCGCTCCTCCTCGGGTGTCGCCGGGCGGAAACCGGCGCGGGTGAGGACGCGCTGCGAAGGGATGTTCTCCGGCTCGACGGTGGCGATGACCGTGCGCACGTCGTCGCGGGCCAGCGCCCAGGCGGTGAGGGCGCGGGCGGCTTCCGTGGCGTAACCGTGGCCGCGGGCTTCGGGGACGAGGTCGTAGCCGATCTCGACACGGCCGTACGCGTCCGGCGGCCCGTGGAAGCCGATGCCGCCGACCGCGCGGCCGTCCTCGGCGCGGACGAGCGCGAAGATGCCGAACTCGGGCCGGTGCAGGCCCGCTTCGTACGCCTTGACCAGGAAACCGGCGGCCTCCCGCGTGCCCTCGTAGGGGCCGCTGCCGAGCCAGTCGAAGCCGCCGTCGCCGCCGAGGCGCAGATCGCGGGCGGCGGCGGGGCGTACGCCGGTCAGGGTGAGGCGTTCGGCGGGGAGGGCGAGGTTGTTGCGCCAGCGCCACGCGGTGACCGGCGGGCGGCCGGGCAGCTCGCCCCGGCCGGTGGCCCACAGCAGGGTCGGCCAGGCGTCCGGGCCGGGCTGGACGTGCGGGAACAGCCAGTTCAGGACCGTGTCCGCGAGGTCGTCGGCGGGCTCGTACGGCAGACCGAGGCCCCGGGTGATGTCGTACGTGTGCAGCAGGACCTCCGCGACACCCATCGCGGCCATGCCCTCGCGGTCGGCGCTGCCGAAGGGGTACGGGTGGTACGCGCGGGCGCCGGGCGGCGCGGTGGTGACGGTGGCCGCGAGCAGGGCGCCGGTCGTCTCGATGACGTGCAGCAGCCCGGCGTTGTCCGTGCCGGGGTCCAGGGTCAGCTCGAAGGGCACGTAGGCGTCGCGCGCGCCTCCGGCCAGGTTGGCGGCGTAGGACACGAGGTCGTCCGCGACGTGGGTGGCCGTGGCCCGGCAGTCCCAGTCCAGGCCGGCCGCCGGCACGGTGCTCCAGTCGCGGTCCACCGCCGGGCGCAGCGCCGCCACGCATCCGGCGACAGCCTCGGTCACCCGTTCCCCGTTCATCGGTCGCATGAGGCGAACCCTAGGGGGCCGGGCAGGTCAGGGCGACAGCATTTCCAGCTCGCCGCCGAGGTTGTAGCGCGCGGTGGCCTCCCAGTGCTCCTGCCCGTAGGGGGTGTGGAACAGCCTCGGCAGATCCAGCAGTTGGCGCAGTACGGCCGAACGGCCTTCGCGGAAGGCGTCGTTGGGGACGAAGTGGTACTCGTCGCGGATCTCCGCGGTGTACGCGGCGTACGCGGACGGCGGTGAGGCGAGGATCGCGAGGTCGGCGTCGCACAGCACCTGGCCGTTGCGGTCGCCCTCGGCCGGGTCGTGATCGGTGGTGAGCCGCACCAGCCGGGCCACCTCGGCGGTCCTCTCCTCGCTCAACCCGGCCTCGGCCAGCGCCCGTTCGGCCAGCCGCGCCGACCGCTCCTCGTTCTCCGAGCGCTCCGGCAGATACACGGCGTCGTGGAACCAGGCGGCCAGCCGCACGAGGTCCGGGTCGTCGGCGTGCTCCGCGAGGAGGTCGACGCGGTCGAGGACGGCGGTGAGGTGGTCGAGGGTGTGGTACTTGCGCTGGGGCTCTTGCCAGCGGGTGAGGAGGTGGTCGGCGTAGGGGGTGGGGTCGGGGGTGCTCTCGGGGTCGGCGTCGGGGGTGGTGCCGGGGTCGGCGTCGGGGGCGCTCTCAGGGGCGCGGGCGGCTTCGAGGGCGCGGGTGAAGCGGGTGCGGAGGGCGTCGAGGTCGGGCATGGGGTGATTCTCTCGCGGCGGATCGTCACCGATGGGGAGCCGGGTTTCACACCGGGTGGCGGTGTCGAACACCTTCGGGGGTGGCGTGGTTACAGCGCGGTGTCCTTCCGACGTACCCTGAGATTGGACTAGACCTGTGCCCGGCTCAGGGGCCATCGACGGAAGGGGTCGCATGAGTGAGCGTGCAGTCCTGGAGGTGATCGCCCTCGATGTCGAGGACGCGGTGGCCGCTCAGGCCGGAGGCGCGGACCGGCTGGAGCTGGTCACCGAGATGGCGGCCGACGGGCTCACCCCGGCGCCCGCCGTCGTCGCCGCGATCCGGGACGCCGTCGGGATCGACCTGCGCGTGATGCTGCGGCTGTCGGACGGCTTCGCGGCCGGGGACGTGGCGCGACTGGTCCGGGTCGCGGGCGAGCTGCGGGACGCGGGCGCGGACCAGTTCGTGCTCGGCTTCCTCGATCCCGTGGGGGAGGTGGACCTGGCCGCCGTGGAACGCGTCGTCGCCGCGCTCGACGGCAGCCCGTGGACCTTCCACCGCGCCATCGACCGCGCCGCCGACCGGGACGCCCTGCGCACGACCCTGTCAGGGTTGCCCGGACTCGACACCTACCTCACGGCGGGCGCCCCCGGAGGGGTCGACGACGGTCTCGGCACGCTCCTGACGGAGGCCGCCCACACCGGCCGCCCCGGCTACGAGCCCCGCATCATGGTCGGCGGCGGCCTCCGCCTCGATCACGTCCCGTGCCTGCGCGCCGCGGGCGTCGACGCCTTCCACATCGGCGGCGCGGCCCGCCCCGAGGGCTGGCAGGGCCCGGTCTCCGCGGCGGCGGTGGCCCGCTGGCGGGCCGAGCTGGACGGGGAGACGGAACGGGTCGGCGCGGCCGTGAGCGGCGCCGGTGACTGACCTGCCGATGTGCTGACTTCGGCTACTGGTCCGCCGCGTCCAGTGGCCGGAGGCACAGCACCGTCACGCCGTCCGTGCTGTATCCCGGGTCCGCCAGATAGTCGCCGGGACCGCACGTGTCGTCCGACTGGTAGAGCACGCGGTACTGCGCGGCGGAGGAGTCGCAGGGCACCGCGCTGAGGTCCTGATCGGTGACCGTGCCGTCGTTGTGCACGCACGAACCGGCCGTCAGCGGCTGCGGTTTGCCCGCGTCCGTCGCGGCGCCGATGATCGCCAGCAGCGGGACGGCGAGCACCAGCAGGGCCAGCAGCGCGAGCGGGATCAGCGCGACGACGCCCTGCGGCCGACGGAACACCGGGCGCCCGGGGTCCAGCGGGGGACGCGGGCCGAACGCGACCGGCTCCGGCAGCTTCCTGATCCGGGACAGCGCACCGAGGTTGATCAGCAGGACGATCGGCGTGACGACGGCCGACAGCGGTCCCCACCACCCCGCCACCAGCGTGTTCGCCTGCAGGTCCCGGAACACGGCCAGCCCGCACGGACGGCAGAACACCCCCTGCCGCCGCAGCGACCGCATGATCACGATCATGCCCTGATGCCCCCGGACGGTCACCGGCCCGGCGGGCGCGGCCCCGCACACCTGACAGGCACCCTGACCCGCCCCGTAGGGGGAGGACCCCGCCGGGTACGCCGCCGGTCCGGGGACACCCTGATACGGCGGCGCGGGGGCCTGGGGGTACGGCGGCGGGGCGGCCACGTGCGCGTACGGCCCGGGAGCCTGCGGGTAGGGCTGCGGCGGCTGCGGGTGAGCCCCCGGCGGCTGCTGGTACGGCCCCGGAGCTTGCTGATACGGCCCCGGTGTCTGCGCGTACGGCCCCGGCGCCCCCGGATACCCGTAGGGGCCGGGTGCGCCCCCGGCTCCGTGCGGATACGACGGCGGGGCGGGGGAGGCAGGAGGCGGCGGCGCGCTCAACGGAGGCCCTTCTGCGGGAAGATGACGTTCGGACAGACGCGGCAACCCTATCCAGCCAGGTGCGCGGGCAGCGCGGCCGTGTGCGTCACGATCAGGCCCGACACCGCACGCGTCAGGGCGACGTACAGCCGCCGCAGCCCGGTGCGTTCGTCCGGCTCGCCGTCCACCACCGCCTGCGGCTCGTCCAGCACCACGTAGTCGTACTCAAGTCCCTTGGCCAGCGAGGCCGGTACGAGGGTCAGCCGGGTCTCGCGGGTGGTCTCCTCGCCCGGCGCGAGGAAGCCGATCCCGGCCGCCGTCAGCGCCTGGGCGAGCGCGGGGATCCGGGCGTCGGCCGCGATGAGACCGGTCGAGCCCTCGTTGCGCAGCAACTCCGCGCAGGCGGCGACCACTTCGTCCGTACCCTCGGCCGGACGCACCTCGAAGAAACCGGGGTTCTCACGCACCGAGGCGACCGGTGTGAGCCCGGGCGCGATGTGCGGCAGCAGCCGGGAGGCGTACGTGATCACGTCCGTCGGTACACGGAAACCGGCCGTCAGCTCCTCGATCACGCCGTCCGCCTTGCCGAGATGCCCCAGCGCCTCCTCCCAACTCCGCGTCGCCCAGGGCGTGGTGCCCTGCGCGAGGTCGCCGAGAACCGTCGCGGAACCGGTGGTGCAGCGGCGCCCCACGGCCCGGTACTGCATGGGGGACAGGTCCTGCGCCTCGTCCACCACGACATGGCCGAGCGAGGACGTGCGCTGGATCAGGTCGGCCGCCTCGTCCACCAACACGGCATCGGCGGCAGACCACTTGGCGGACTTCACACTGCGCACCGGCTTCGCCCAGAGGATCGCCCGCTGCTCGTCCTCGTCCAGGAGGCCCGCCGCGTGCTCGGCGAGGAACGCCTCGTCGGTCAGCAGCCGCAGCACCAGCTTCGCCGGATCGACCTGCGGCCAGAGCGACTTGACGGCCGCCTTGACCGCGCTGTTGCGCGCGACCGCGTTCTGCACCCGGTCGTCCGGGGCCTCTCCGGCCCGCTCCATCTGGACCAGGACCGCGTGCGCGATCCGCTGCGGCAGCGCCTCGCGCGCGGCGCCGTAACGGATATCTCGCGCCAGCAACTCCCGGACGATCTCCTCCAGTTCGTACGCCGCGACCCGCCAGCGCCGCGAGCCGCGTACGACGAGCACCTGCTCGGTCGGCATCGTCACGTGCGAGTACAGCGCCCGGCGCAGCACCTCGGCCAGCCGGGCGTCCCCCTTGATCACGGCCGCGCGGGCGTCGTCCGTGCCGCGCACCTCCACGTGCGCGACCAGGTCGTCCACGGTGGCCTGCTGCACGGTCAACTCGCCAAGGGCTGGGAGGACTTGCTCGATGTAGTGGAGGAAGGACCGGTTCGGTCCGATCACCAGCGTGCCGGTGCGGGCGAGGCGTTCCCGGTGGGCGTAGAGCAAGTAGGCGACGCGGTGCAGACCGACGGCGGTCTTGCCGGTGCCGGGTCCGCCCTGCACACAGACGGTGCCGCCGAGCCCGCTGCGGACGATCTCGTCCTGCTCGGGCTGGATGGTCGCGACGATGTCGCGCATGGGGCCGACACGCGGTCGCTCGATCTCCTGCTGGAGCAGCTTGCTGGTGGCCGCCGCCTCCGCCGGGTCCGACAGATGCTCGTCCTCGTACGCGGTCAGCTCACCACCGGTGTAGCCGAAGCGGCGGCGCAGCGCGATGTCCATCGGGTCCTTCTTGGACGCGCGGTAGAACGGCTGCGAGACCGGCGCGCGCCAGTCGATGACCATGGGGTCGCCGTCGGCGTCGTGCACATGGCGCCGCCCGATGTAGAACAGCTCGCCCTCCGCGCCCTCGGCCTGCTCCACACCGGGTGCGTGCAGATAGTCCAGCCTGCCGAAGAACAGCGGGGTGTCGCTGAGGTCGGCCAGCGCCTTGATCCGTTCGTCGATCTGGCGGGCGAGCACCGCCGCGTTGACCCAGTTCGCGGTGACGTCCTCGATGTTCAGCGACTGGGCGTCCTCGCGCATGGCGCGCAGGGCGGCGCGGGACGAGGCGAGGTGGGCGCGCTCGCGGGCCAGGGGGTTGTCGGGCGTGTCGTGGCTGTGGGGCGCGGCGGGTACGTCGTGGGCGGCCAGCGGGTCGTGGGCGGTCGCGGACAAGGGTGTGCCTCCGGATGGGCCTGCTGCGTGGCTGTGGCGGTGCCGTCCGGTTGCCGTCCGGACGGCGGCACTCCGAGGTGGAGGCGGGCAAGAGCGGAGATTGTAGAGGGGGTGGAGGAGCGGGGGCCAATGGGTATTCGGCTGGTCGGGGGTGCCGGGCGGGGCCGGGGCGGCGCCCGAGGGCGCCCGAGGGCGGTGGCGGCTGGGTTGCGGGGGAGGCGTGGTGATGCTGCGGCCCCTAGGGGGCGCAGCCCTCCGGGTGGAGGGGTGGATCTCCACCTGTGGGTCCAGAGGACGGCCCTTGAAGACCCACCCGTGAGCCGATACCACTCCGATGGCGGAAGTCTCACCATGGAGACATGAGCGCAGCAGCCATCCATCCCGTCCACTCGCTCCAGGCCCGGCCGCCGAACGGCGCCACGGCCCTCGCCGGAGCGTCCCACCGCCACCCGCTCGGCGACGCCCTGCGCGCGATCAAGGTCTACGCGCAGGCCGCCTTCGGCGTGGTGATACTCGGGGAGTACGGCGAGGAGGCGGGCGTCCGCCGCAGATGACGCCTCGCCCCTCCTACCCCTCGGCCGCCTCTTCCGCCGAGGTCTCCGGAGAGGTCTCCGGCGCGTCCGCCGCAGGGTTCTTCGCGGTCACCTCCGCGAGGATGTCGTCGGCGTCCGCGATCCGGTAGGCGTACCCCTGCTCGGCCAGGAACCGCTGGCGGTGGGCGGCGAAGTCCTGGTCGATGGTGTCGCGGGCGACGACCGAGTAGAAGTGCGCCCGGTGCCCGTCCGCCTTGGGCCGCAGCACCCGGCCGAGCCGCTGGGCCTCCTCCTGGCGCGAGCCGAAGGTGCCGGACACCTGGATGGCGACGGTGGCCTCGGGCAGGTCGATGGAGAAGTTGGCGACCTTCGAGACCACGAGCACGCTGATCTCGCCCTCGCGGAAGGCGTCGAACAGCTTCTCGCGCTGGGCGTTCGAGGTCTCGCCCTTGATCACGGGCGCGTTCAGATGCTCGCCCAGCTCGTCCAGCTGGTCGATGTACTGCCCGATGACCAGGATCTGCTGCCCGGCGAACTTGCGCACGATCGCCTCGGTGACCTTCCGCTTGGTGGCGGTGGTCGCACAGAAGCGGTACTTCTCCTCGGTCTCGGCGGTCGCGTAGGCCAGCCGCTCGGAGTCCGTGAGGTTGACGCGGACCTCGACGCAGTCGGCGGGCGCGATGTAGCCCTGCGCCTCGATCTCCTTCCAGGGCGCGTCGAACCGCTTGGGCCCGATCAGGGAGAACACGTCCGACTCGCGGCCGTCCTCGCGGACCAGCGTCGCGGTCAGCCCGAGCCGCCTGCGCGCCTGGAGGTCGGCGGTGAACTTGAAGACAGGAGCGGGAAGCAGATGCACCTCGTCGTAGAGGATCAGTCCCCAGTCGCGGGAGTCGAAGAGTTCGAGGTGGGGGTAGACGCCCTTCCGCTTGGTCGTCAGCACCTGATAGGTGGCGATGGTGACCGGCCGGATCTCCTTCTTCGTCCCGCTGTACTCGCCGATCTCGTCCTCGGTGAGCGAGGTCCGCCGCACCAGCTCGTGCTTCCACTGCCGGGCGGAGACGGTGTTGGTGACGAGGATCAGCGTGGTCGACTTGGCCTGCGCCATGGCCCCGGCCCCGACCAGCGTCTTTCCGGCGCCGCAGGGCAGCACGACGACACCGCTGCCGCCGTGCCAGAAGTTCTCCACGGCCTGCTTCTGGTACGGCCGCAGCGCCCAGCCGTCCTCGTCCAGGTCGATGGGGTGCGCCTCGCCGTCCACGTACCCGGCGAGGTCCTCGGCCGGCCAGCCCAGCTTGAGCAGGGTCTGCTTGATCTGACCGCGCTCGGAGGGGTGCACGGCGACCGTGTCCGGGTCGATACGGGCGCCGACCAGCGGGGCGATCCGCTTGGACTTCAGCACCTCCTCCAGCACCGGCCGGTCCGTGGTGGAGAGCACGAGCCCGTGCGCGGGGTGCTTGGTGAGCGTGAGCCTGCCGTACCGGTCCATCGTCTCGGCGATGTCCACCAGCAGCGCGTGCGGCACCGGATACCGGCTGAACTGCACCAGCGCGTCCACGACCTGTTCGGCGTCGTGCCCGGCGGCCCGCGCGTTCCACAACCCGAGCGGCGTCACCCGATAGGTGTGGATGTGCTCCGGCGCCCGCTCCAGCTCGGCGAAGGGCGCGATGGAGCGACGGCAGTCGTCGGCCCGCTCGTGGTCGACTTCCAGGAGCAGAGTTTTGTCGGACTGGACGATCAGCGGACCGTTCACCTGATGACTTCCTTCCGCACGGCCAAACCTCCAGTGTGCCCGATGTGTGAAGGAAGCGGGTCAGTCCTCCGCCAGCTCGGCCACTCCGGTGATCCGGTGCAGGGGGTAGGTGCGGACCTCGTCGGCCGTGTGGTCGTACGCGGTCACGAAGCCGCCCTCGACGCGGATCGGGGCGACGACGCGCTGGCTGGCGGCGCCCTCGGCGTTGACGTAGCCGATCCAGACGGCGTCGCCGGTCAGGACGGCGGCCTGGAGAGTGGCCAGGGTGTCGGCGGGGCCGGTGCGGGGCAGTTCGCCGCCCGCGAGTTCGGTGCCGGTGCTCTTGCGCGGGGCGGTGGCGGCCAGGTCGCCCGCGCGGATCGCGCGGATCGCCGCCGTCAGCAGCGTGGCGTCGGGCGGCGGCGGACCGTCCGGCACCGGGTCGGGCGCGGTGCGCGGCGGGGTGCGGTGGGCGTCGGCGCGGGCGATCAGCACATCGCCCTCGGCGGACTCGGCGGCGGGGGCGTACCCCATCCCGCGCAGCCCCTCCAGCAGGGTGGCCGGGTCGCACGGGGCGGCCAGCACGGTCGGGGCCAGTCGGCGCAGGCGCAGGGCGGCGGCGCGCTTGTCGGCCAGGATCTCGTTCAGCACGGCGTCGTCGTCGCAGCGGACGTAGGACGAGGCGGCGCCGACCCGGAGGTGGCCGTGGCGGCGGGCCACGTCGTCGATCAGATACGCGAGCGGTTGCGGAACGGGGGTGCGGGAGTGTTCGGCGAGGAAGACGTGCAGGTCGGCGGCGGTCTGCCCGGCGTCCAGGGCGCGGCGCACCGACCCGGGGGTGAAGCGGTACACGGTCGCGCCGCCCTTGGACTCCACGTCCGCGAGCACCCCGAGCACGTCCGCGAGGGGCCGCCGCAGCGGGCCGGGCGCCACCGCCGTCAGGTCGGCCTGGAGCAGCACGTGGTCGAGGGGTTCGGGCAGGAGCGGGGCGAGCAGGCGGGCGGCGGCGGAGGTGGCGGCGGCCTGTTCGGTGGGGGAGAGGGGATCGCTCCCGGGGCCGGGGGCGTCCGCCGAGCCGAGGGCGTCCGACCTGGTGCCCTCCGCGTTGCCCACCTGTCCCAGCAGGGCGCGGCCCTGGCCGGAGAGGGCGCCCCGGCCCGTGACGCCGAGGGCTTCGGACTCCGTGAGGGTCCAGCGGGCGAGCCGGGTGCGCAGGTCCTCGGTGCTGGCGCGCTGGGGTCCGCGCAGGGGCCGTTCCCAGCTCAGCCGGGCGAGCACCGCCTCGGCGGACGGAGCGCCGCCCTCCGGGAGCCCGGCGAGCAGGGTCAGCACCCGGTGCCGTACCTCGGGCGCGGCCGAGCGGTCCAGGCCCGGGCCGAGCGCGGAGAGCATGCGGTCCTTGGCGTCCCGGCCGCCGATCAGCCCCGCCGTGCGGGTGGCCGTCAGCCAGGTCCCGGCGAGGTGGGCCCAGCGCTCGGCGGGGGGCAGCTCCCGCCAGGTGTCGTAGGCGGGGGTGGGGGCGTAGCGCTCGTCGGCCTCGCCGTCGGAGGCGAGGAGACCGGCGGCATACGCCAGTTCGATCCAGAAGGCGGCCACGGGCTCGGACAGATCGAGGGCGACGGCGGTGCGCTTGAGGTCGCGCTGGCTCAGACCGCCCGCGCGCAGGACGGCGGGGCCGCCCTGGTCCCAGGACTTCAGCAGTTCCTCGACGGTGGAGAGGGCGGTGAAGGCCTGTCCTGCGGCGGTGGCGTCGACGACCGCCGGGCTGTGGGTCGCGGCCGGTTCGACGGCGGGCGGCAGCGGCTCGGGCGCCCGGTGCGCGCGGCCCCCGCGCAGATGCAGGGCGACCTCGCGGGGCAGGACGACGGTGCCGGGCGCGGTCGGCAGCAGCAGCCCCCGGTCGAGCAGCCAGCGCAGATGGGCGGCCGGATCGGCGGTGACCTGGCCGTACGGCGGCCCCCACACCAGCCGGGACAGCACCTCGCGGGCGGCCTCCGGGGCCCCGTCGAGCAGCTTGGCCATCTTGTCGCGCTCGGTGAACAGCGCGGTCAGCGCGGTGACGGCGGACACCGAGTCATGCGTGGAGCGGAGCCCGGCGGTGGCGACGATCTCCTGCATCCGCCCCGGCGACATGCCCGAGGTGGCCTCCCGTACGGTCGGGCCGAGCCCGGTGGGGGAGGGGTGCTGGGGGGAGGGGGCGAGCAGTTCGCGGGCGGTGCGCACCAGGCGCAGCCGGTCGTCGTCGCCCCAGACCAGCGCCTGCTCGCGCAGGGAGGCGACGGTACGGGGCAGCGCGGCGGCGACGGCTTCGTCCCCGGCGTCCCCGGCCAGCAGCCCGAGCAGGGTGTCGTACGGCGCCGGGTCCGGGGCGACGGCCAGGGCCTGGGCGGTCTGGAGGGCGAACCGGTCCAGCCGTTCCAGGGCGCGCAGCACCGAGGCGCGGGTACCGGCGCGGGTGGCCAGCTGGGTGAGGTCGCTGGGCACGGGGGTGATGAGGTCGGGTCGGCCACGCAGCAGCGCGGCCAGCGAGGCGTCGTCCCGCGCGCGGAGCGCCTCCGCGAGGGACCGGGGGGTTGAGGGGGCCTCGGGGCTCATCTGACCCACGGTAGCGGCTGCGGCCCCGGCCTGGCCCCGGCCCCCCGACACCGTGCCCGAGCCGGTACGTCCCGGTGACCGCCCGCTGCGCTACCTTCCTCACGGGGTTTCATCGCCGTTGCCCCGGAGGGGTTCCGTTGGGGATCGAGAGCGACCAGGTCGTCTACGAGTATCTGAGCCGTGTCGGAGACGTCGCGCAGCAGCGGCAGTTGCCGTCCGCGACGCGGATGCGGCTGGTGTCCGAGCTGCGCAACGAGATCGACCGGCACCGGGCGAAGACGACGGTGGACTCGCCCGCCGCCGTCCGGCGCATCCTGGACCGGCTCGGCAGCCCGGACGAGGTGGTGGCGTCGGCGGGCGGCGCCGGGAGTGTCCCGCGCGGCCCGGCCACGGCGGTCCCGCTCCAGCGCGACCCGGACCCGGAGCCGTCGAAACGGCCCAAGGGGCTGAAGTCCCTGCGCGGTACGTTCCCCGGCCAGCGGCCGTCCGCCCCCGAGGCACCGGCGCCCCGGCCGCAGGTTCCCTCCCCGCCCCATCTCGCCTCGGCCGACGAACTCGGGGACTCCGTCACCCGCCCGGACTGGTGGCGTGTCGACAACAGCCCCTTCGGCGCGGCGGCGGCCGACTCCGTCCCCGGGTTCGTCGGCGGCGTGGAGATCCCCGAGCTGCTGAGGCGCCCCCCGGCGGAGCCGGAGGCCAAGCCCGAGCCGACCGAGGAGGAACCCGCCCCGGACCCGGAGCCCGCCCCCCGCGCCCGCTTCCTCCGCCTCCTCCCCCGTGGCCCCGCCACCGGCTGGACCAACCCCCTCCTCCTGCTGGCGGCACTCGCCCTGGTGGCGGGCGCGGTCCTGGGCAACTGGTTCGTCCTGATCCTCGGCTGGCTCATCGCCTACGGCTCCCGCCGCCTCACCCCGGCCGAGACCAAATGGGCCGTGATCATCATCCCGGCCCTCTCGATCGCCACCGGCACCCTCTGGCTCTGGGGCCGCCACACCAACCACTGGGGCACCCCCCTCCCCTCCGCCCACCTGTCCGCAGCCATCACAGCCACCTGGCCGTGGGTGGTCCGCGGAGCGGCACTGGCATCGGCGGCGTTCCTGGTATGGCGATCCCAACGCCAACGGTGAGCCGTCCGGCGGTTCGCGGGGATACGGCGCGGCCGGAACCGGGACAAGGCGCGGCCGTAACTGAGACCAACTCCCCCGCCGCACACCCCGGGGCCCGCCCCACGCCAAGAAGCTGGGACCTGACCGGCCCCGGACCGACCCGCCCCAGCCAGCTCTGCCGGTCTTGCTCGGCCCGGCCTCACCTGGACCTGCCCTGCCGGGCCATGTCCTGCCCAGATGCTTGACTCCTCCCGGCCCCGGCCCCGGCCCGAACTGACCCGGCCATGCCTGGCCATGGCTGGGCCCGCCCTGCCCGGCCCGGACCCCCTTGGCCGCTGTCCAGTCGGGGCCGGACCTCCGTTGCCCTGCTTGGCTGCGCCCGGACCCCACTCGGCCCGGCCCCGGGTGCGCTCGGCCTGGGCCCGCTCGGCTCGGCCCGGACCTGCTCGGCCTGGCTCGGACCTGCTCGGCCTGGCTCGGACCTGCTCGGCCTGCTCGGACCTGCTCGGCCTGCTCGGACCTGCTCGGCCTGCTCGGACCTGCTCGGACCTGCTCGGCCTGCTCGGCCTGCTCGGCCTGCTCGGCCTGCTCGGCCTGCTCGGCCTGCCCTGCGTGGCTCGGATCCATCTGACTCCGCCCGGATCAGCACCGGCCGCCCGGTCCGGCTCGGACCCACTCCGCCTCGGCCCGCTCAGCTCGGCCCTGCCTTGCCTGCCTGGATCCGCGCGACCCGGCGCGGCGCGGCTTCGCTCTGCCCGGCTCCTCGGACCCGCTCGGGCTTGCCCTGCCGGGCCCTGACCGCCCGGACCTGCCCGGACCGGCTCGGACTCCGCCCGGTCCCGCTCGGTCCGGCCCGGCCTGGAACCGCTCCGCCTCGCCAAGCCTCGCCTGGACCTTGCCCTGCCTGGCTATGTCCTACCCGGACGCTTGCCCCTCCCTGACCCCGGCCCGGCCGAACCCGCCCGGCGTTGCCTGGACCCCGCTCGGCTCGGCCCGGACCCGCTTGGCCGGTGTCCAGCCTGGGCCGGACCTGCCTTGCCTAGCTTGGCTGCGCTCGGCCCGGCCCATTCCGCCCGAACCCTCGGAGCCTCGGCTTGGGCCCGCGCGGCTCCTCGGAACGGCTCGACTCGGCCCGGCTGGGACCTGCCCTGCTCTGCTCCGCCCGGCGCGCCCTGCTCGGATTTCCCCTGCGTGGCTCGGACCCGCCTGACCCCGCCCGGTCCGGCTCGGACCCGCTCCGCCTGGGCCCGCTCAGCTCGGCCTGCCTTGCCTGCCCGGATCTGCTCGGCTCGGGCTCGACTTGGCCTGGCTTGGACCTGCCCGGCTCGGCCCGCCCAGCTCGGACTTGCCCTGCCCGCTCGGCCCCGCCTGGCCCGGCCCGCTCGGACTTGTCCTGCGTGGCTCGGGCCTACCTGACCTCGCCGGGGCCGGCTCGGGCACGCTCGGTCGGGCCTGTCTTGTCTGGCTGGAGCCGCTTGGCGCTGACCAGCCCCGCTCGGGCCGGTGGGCCCCGCATCGATCCGTCCGGGCGGGTCCGCGGCTCGGCCGATGGCCAGGTGGTGGGTGCCCGGAGGGCAGGCGGCACAATGGGCCGATGACTGCGCGCCCTGTCCCCGTTCTCACTGTCGGGTTTGATCTCGACATGACGCTCATCGACTCGCGGCCGGGGATTCGGGCGTGTTACGTCGCGCTGTCCGAGCGGACGGGGGTGTACGTGGACGCGGATCTCGCGGTGACGCGGCTGGGGCCGCCGCTGGTGGAGGAGTTGGGGAACTGGTTCCCGGCGGAGCAGGTGCCGGGGGTGGCGGAGCTGTACCGGGAGATGTACCCGGAGCATGCCGTCACCGCGACGCCCGCCATGGCCGGGGCGCGGGAGGCGATCGAGGCGGTGCGGGCGGCCGGGGGCCGGACGATGGTCGTGACCGCGAAGTACGAGCCGAACGCCAAGCTCCACCTCGCCCACCTCGGCATCCAGCCGGACGTGGTGGTCGGTGACCTCTGGGCCGAGCAGAAGGCGGAAGCGCTCCGCGAGTACGGCGCGCAGGTGTACGTCGGTGACCACGTGGGCGACGTCCGCGGTGCCCACGCCGCCGACGCCTTCTCCGTCGCCCTGACCACCGGCCCCTGCGACCACGCCGAACTCACCGCGGCGGGCGCGGATGTGGTCCTCCCCGACCTCCACGCGTTCCCGGCGTGGCTGGAGTCCCACGTGGGGACGCGGCGCGGCTGAGTTCCGCACCTCGGAATTGCTCCCCGGCCTCCCCGGTCTGAGCGACCCGGCGCGGATCTCCGGCGCGGGCTGAGCGATCCCCGGCCAAATCCCCCGCCCGAGCCCAGCTCAAAACCCCGCGCCGCCCCCCTACTCCGGCCCAGCTCAAACCTCGAGCCGACCTCCACTCTGGCCCAGCCCAAACCTCAAGCCGACTTCCACCCCGGCCCAGCCCAAACTCCGAGCCGACCCCCACTCTGGCCCAGCTCAAACCCCGCGCCGACTCCCACCCCGGCCCAGCCCAAACTCCGAGCCGACCCCCACTCCGGTCCAACTCAAACTCCGTGCCGCCCCACGCCCCGGCCCAGCCCAAACTCCGAGCTGAACCCACTCCGGTCCAACGCAAACTCCGCGCCGAACCACGCCCCGACCCAGCTCAAACCCCGCGCCGAACCCCACCCCGACCCGGAGCCCCCCGGCCAAGGCCTAGCGCAGCGTCCTCGCCTGTCTGCGGCCCGCCGACGCCGACCGCAGTACCCCCGCGCCCGCCAGCAGAAAGCCGACGGCCATGAGCATGCTGAGGCCGAACATGTAGGTCGGAAAGGGTTTGGCGCCGAGAAAGAGGGGGGTCACCGTGACCAGCGTGGCCAGGGCGCCGAGGAAGAACACGATGACTCCGGCGCGGATCAGTCCGTCACCGGGCCCGGCGGAATTCGTTTGGGTTTTGTCACGCACCGGACCAGGGTAGTTCCCAGCGCAAGGGAACAACCGGGCGACGTCTTGTCAGCCGCTCACAGACCATTAGCCTTGGTGTCGGCGGGTCAGGGACGACCCGCTCTAGTGCTATCCAGAGCAGTTTCCGAGCAGTTTTCCCGACGAGTACGAGGACGAGGACAGACGTGCCTACCGGCAAGGTCAAGTGGTTCAACAGCGAGAAGGGCTTCGGCTTTCTCTCCCGCGACGACGGCGGTGACGTCTTCGTGCATTCCTCGGTTCTCCCCGCCGGAGTCGATTCACTCAAGCCGGGACAGCGCGTGGAGTTCGGAGTCGTCGCCGGTCAGCGCGGCGACCAGGCGCTTTCCGTGACCGTTCTGGAGCCCACCCCGTCCGTCGCCGCCGCCCAGCGCAAGAAGCCGGACGAGCTGGCCTCGATCGTGCAGGACCTGACGACCCTCCTGGAGAAGATCACCCCGCAGCTGGAGGGCGGCCGTTACCCGGAGCGCACCGCGGGCAAGCGTATCGCCGGCCTCCTGCGCGCGGTCGCCGACCAGCTCGACGTCTGACCTGACCTCAGTGATGTCCGGCCTGATCTCCGCGAGGTCCGACCTCCACGACGGCAGACGTCCCTGACCAGCGGACGCCCCCACGACACCCGCCCCCCGGGACGTCCACCCGCAACCGCCCCTCCAGCGAAGCGACCCACCCCCTACGGAAACGCCAGCGCCCCCGGCCCGAGCGGCGGTACGAGCCCTTCGGCCGCCGCCCGGGTCAGCAGGCCGCGGATCGCTGCGTACCCGTCCTCACCGAGGTCGGCGGTGAACTCGTTGACGTACAGCCCGATGTGCTGGTCCGCCACCGCCGGGTCCATCTCCTGGGCGTGCGCCATGACGTACGGCCGGGAGACCTCCGGGTCGTCCCAGGCGGCCCGGACGGAGCCGCGGATGGCGTCCGCGAGCCCGGTCAGGGTCTCCGCGCCCAGCGACCGCTTGGCGATGATCGCGCCGAGCGGGATCGGCAGCCCGGTCGTCCGCTCCCAGTGCTCGCCCATGTCGGCGAGCTTGTGCAGCCCGTACTCCTGGTAGGTGAACCGCGCCTCGTGGATGACGAGCCCGGCGTCCACCTTGCCGTCCCGCACGGCGGGCATGATCTCGTGGAACGGCATCACCACGATCTCCCCGACCCCACCGGGCAGGGTGTCCGCCGCCCACAGCCGGAAGAGCATGTACGCGGTCGAGCGCTCGCTCGGCACCGCGACCGTACGGCCCGTCAAGTCGGCTCCCGCCTCCCGCGTCAGCACCAGCGGCCCGCAGCCCCGGCCGAGCGCGCCGCCGCAGGGCAGCAGGGCGTACTCGTCGAGGACGTACGGCAGGACGGCGTACGACACCTTCAGCACGTCGAACTCGCCGCGCTCGGCCATGCCGTTGGTGATGTCGATGTCCGCGAAGGTCACGTCCAGCGCGGGGGCGCCGGGGACGCGGCCATGGGCGAGGGCGTCGAAGACGAAGGTGTCGTTGGGGCAGGGCGAGTACGCGATCTGCAGCGGCGCACCGGCCGCCGGGGATTCACTGGTCATGCGGGTTCCAACTCTCCAGGACGGGCGCGATCTTCCCGAAGCCCTCGGTGAGGGCGGCGAGCGCGTCGCCGATGCGCCAGGCGGCGCGGTCGCGCGGGCCGACCGGGTTGGACACCGCGCGGATCTCCAGCACGGGCACCCCGTGCGCGGCGGCGGCCTCGGCCACCCCGAAGCCTTCCATGCCCTCGGCCAGGGCGCGCGGATGACGGGCCCGCAGCTCGGCGGCGCGCGCGGCGGTGCCGGTGACCGTGGAGACGGTCAGGACGGTCCCGGCGCGGGCACCGGTGGCCTCGGTGATCGCTCGTACGGCTGATTCCGGCGGCACGTGATTGACGGTGCCGAAGCCGAGTTCGGTGACCGGCAGGAAGCCGTCGGCGGTCTCGGCGCCCAGGTCGGCGACGGTGATCGCGTCCGCGACGACCAGCGAGCCCACGGGGGCCTCGGGCAGGAAGCCGCCGCCGATCCCGGCCGAGACGACCAGCCGGTACGGGGTGCCCGCCAGGGCCGCTGCCGTCAGCGCGGTCGCGGTGGAGGCGGCGGCGAGCGCGGGGCCCACCCCGGCGGCCAGCAGATCGCACCCGGCGGCCGTACGGACCACGGAGACGCCCGGCAGGCGCAGTTCCCCGGCGGTGCCCGGAAACGCCCGTGCCACCGCGTCCCGTTCGGCGGGGACGGCGGTGGCGACGAGCACGCGGGCGTTCATGGCGGGAGCCGGGATCAGGAGTCGGACTTCTTGACCTTGAAGCTCCACAGGCCCTTGGCGGCCTTCTCACCCATCTGGACGGACACGGTGTTCGTGTTGCCCTGGGTGCCGTACTGCGCGTTGAAGAAGGCGCTGCTCGGGATCGTGCGGTACGTCTTCTTGCTGGCGTCGGTGAACTGGCGGCCGTTCACCAGCAGGGTCCAGCCCTCGTCCGCGATCTTCGGGTCGACGCCGATGCGGACCGTGCTGTCCTGGTCCACGTCGATCGACTTGATGTCGTCGGCTTTCTTGGCGCACTTCGCCAGGGACTGCGCGTCGAGCGCCTTGCCGTCGTTCCAGCAGACGGCCTCGGAGTTGACCGAGCTGTCGCCGACGGTCACCGTCGCGACGGGCGTCGGCTTGTCACAGGCCGACAGGACGAGCAGTCCGGCGGAAACGGCACCGGCGACGGCGACGGCGCGGCGGCGTCGCGAGCGGGATTGCAGCGAGGTCATGGCCGAAGGCTATCGGGCACCCCGGCGGCGACCCCCAAGTGGGGTACGGCGTGCCCGGTTCGTTACGACGACAGGCCGCCGACCGGGACGGCCCAGCGCACCCGGTACGGCCCGCAGCGCACCCGGTAAGGCCCGCCGCCCCGCGACACGCCCTCACACCACCCGCGCCCGCGCCCGCCCCCCGTGCCGCGCCGACGCCAGCAGCCCGCGCAGCGTCGTCACCCATCCGGTGGCCACGATCAGGGCGGCGATCGAGAGGCCGAGGGTGCCGTTCAGGGGCAGCACGATGCCGATGGCGCCGCCGAGCACCCAGGCCATCTGGAGCAGCGTCTCGGAGCGGGCGAAGGCCGAGGTGCGCACCGCCTCCGGCACGTCCCGCTGGATCAGGGCGTCCAGGGACAGCTTGGCCAGGGCCTGCGCGAACCCGGCGACGGCGGACAGACAGGCGACCAGCAGGGCGCCGAAGAACGCGGCGGCCAGGATCGCCGTACCGAGCGCCACGGCCACCACGGTCACGATGATGACCTCCGGCGCGCGGGACTTGAGCCACGCGCCCACGGCCGTGCCCAGCGCGTTGCCCGCGCCCGCCGCCACGCCCGCGATGCCGAGCGAGAGGGCCGCGCTCTCGCCGGTCAGCGGGTGTTCGCGCAGCAGGAAGGCGAGGAAGAAGATCAGGAATCCGGACAGACAGCGCAGGGCGGCGTTGGCGCCGAGCGCGTGCGTGACGGCCGTACCGACCGAGCGCAGTCCCGGGCGCCGGGCGCGCTGCTTGCCGCGCGACCCCGGCAGGCCCGAGGCGTCGGCCGAGAGCAGCGCCACGCCCTCGCCCTTGGCCGAGTCCACCTTGTGCGGCAGCGTGAACGACAGGACCGTACCCGCCACGAAGATCACGAAGGCGCCGTACAGCGGCCAGGGGTCGCCCACCATTTGCAGGCCCGCTCCGATGGGTGCGGCCACACCGGTGGCGAGCAGTCCGGCCAGGGTGACCCGGGAGTTGGCCTTCACCAGCGAGAAGGCGGGCGGCAGCAGCCGGGGCACGACCGCGCTGCGCACCACGCCGTACGCCTTGGAGGCCACCAGGACGCCGAGCGCCGCCGGGTACAGCTCCAGGGCGCCGGTCGCGACCGCCCCCGAGATGACCAGCGCGAGCAGCGCGCGGGCCAGCATCGACGCGGCCATCGCGGCGCGGCGGCCGTGCGGGAGGCGGTCCAGGAGGGGGCCGATGACGGGGGCGAGGACGGTGAAGGGCGCCATGGTGATGGCGAGATAGAGCGCGACGCGCCCGCGGGCCTCGTCGGTCGGCACCGAGAAGAACACGGTCGAGGCGAGCGCGACGGTGATCATCACGTCTCCGGCGCCGTTCACCGCGTGCAGCTCGATCAGCTTGCCGAGCCCCGACTCGCCCGCGCCGTGCGCGTGCGTCGCCCGCCGGATGCCGCGCGCCGTCCCGGTCACCGGCAGATGCAGGGCACGCCCGACCGAGCGGACGACACCGCCGACGCGGCCCGAACCGCTGCCACCGCTCCCCCTGTCCGTGGCTGCCACGAGCTTCATACTGCCCCGAGGAGACGGGACATGTGCGTTTTGCGGCCGAGCGAGTTGATCGGCGTTCCCGGGTGGCGGACCCGCCGCGGAAGCGGTACGAGGGTGCCGCGCGGCCTGTTCGAGACGTCTTCGCCGGTGAGCGCGGAACCCGCCGAACCGCAGCGGACTGTCCCCCACCACGGGCGACGGGGTAGCGTGCGTATCTCAGCCATAACGCAGAATGGATGGCAGAGGTGCGCCCGCGCGTGATCGGACGCGGACGTCGATGCGGCCCACAGGTCCGCTCCGTCCGCTTCACCGCCGGAGGGCATCCGCACTCGTAGACGGCGTAGGAGAGAAGCGATACCTGTGAGCGCAGCGACCACGCGAAGCCGCACCCCCGACCGCCTGTGCGCCGAGGCGATCGACCTCGCACGCGCCGCAGCGGAGGAGGCGGCCGCACCCGGCGTGGTCGGCGAGCACATCGGGATGACGGCGGAGGGTGACCGGGTGGTCACCCACTTCTTCGAGTGCAAGGAACCGGGCTACCGGGGCTGGCGCTGGGCCGCCACCGTCGCCCGCGCCTCCCGTGCCAAGCTCGTCACCCTCGACGAGGTCGTGCTGCTGCCCGGCCCGGACGCCATCCTCGCGCCCGAATGGGTGCCGTGGAGCGAGCGGCTGCGCCCCGGCGACCTCGGCCCCGGCGACCTGCTCCCCACCGAGGAGGGCGACCTCCGCCTGGAGCCCGGCTTCAGCGGCGAGGAGGAGCCCCCGCCGAACTCCGTGGTCGCCAAGGGCATCGCGGAACTCGCCGAGGAGGAGGACGCCGACGTCACCCCCGGCAGCCCCGCCGAACAGCCGACGGTGCCCGCGCGCGGCTCCATCGCGGCGGTCGCCGAGGAGATCGGGATGCGCCGCGCCCGCGTGCTCTCCCGCTACGGGCTGCATGTCGCCGCCGACCGCTGGGAAGAGGCGTTCGGCCCCAAGTCCGCGATGGCCCAGGCGGCCCCCGCCACCTGCGCCACCTGCGGTTTCCTCAACCCCATCGGCGGCTCCCTCGGCCAGGCCTTCGGTGTCTGCGCCAACGAGTTCTCCCCGGCCGACGGCCGTGTCGTCTCCCTCGCCTACGGCTGCGGCGCCCACTCCGAGGCCGCCGTCATGCCCACCCCGCCCCGCCCCGCCGAACCGGTCGTCGACGAAACCCGCCTCGACCCCTTCCCCCTCCGCCCCACGGGCTCCGTCCCGGAAACGAGCGACGAGGAAACGGCGGAACTGGGCCACGCGTAGTCCCTCCGGGGGTTCGCCGGGTACGTCGGTGGCCCGGGGGCGGTGGAGTACGGGGGCTCGACTCGGGGTGACTTGGCGGCTTGGTGGCCCGGGCCTGTAGGGCGGCTCGGGGTGACTTGGCGGCTCGGCTGCTTGGGCCTGGCGGAGCGCGGTGGCTCGACTTGGGGCGGTTACGGCGGTTCGGGGTGGCTCGGGTCTGGTGCGGTAGGGCGGCTGGGGGTGACTGGCGGCTCGGCTGCCTGGGTCCGGCGGAGCGTGGCGGCCCGGCTCGGGGCGGCTACGACGGCTGGGGGCGGCTACGGCGGTTTTGGTCCCGGGCCTGGTGCGGTAGGGCGGCTGGGGGGCTTGGCGGTTTGGCTGTCTGGGCCGGGCGGAGCGCGGCGGCTCGGCTCGGGGCGGCTACGGCGGCTCGGGGCGGTTCGGCTGCTTGGGTCCGGCGGAGCGTGGCGGCCCGGCTCAGGGTGGCTCCGCGGTTTGGTGGCTCGGGCCTGGCGTGCGGTAGGGCGGCTGGGGGTGGCTTGGCGGTTTGGCTGTCTGGGCCCGGCGGAGCGCGGCGGTCCGGCTCGGGGTGGCTATGGGGGTTCGGGCTCGGTGGGTACGGCGTTTCCGGGTGCGGGGACGATGTCGGCTCGGCTCGGAGGGGTTGAGGTGGTTCGGGTTCGGGTAGGTCGGTCGTCCGGCTCGGCAGGTCACGGCGGTGCCGCCCGGGCTTGATCGGGGCGGTTGCGTCCCGGGCGGGCCAGGGCTGCCGGGCTCGGCGGAGCTGCCGTGCCGGACACACGGTGGCGCCCGTCTGAGGCCCCGCTTCTGAGGCCGTGGCAGCACAAGCGCGCGGGCCCGCCGCATCCGCCCTGGCCGCGCAGTGGCGCGTGGGCCAGCCGCATCCGCCTTGGCCGCGCAGTGGCGCGCGGGCCCGCCATATTCGCCTTGGCCGCGCAGCGGCGCGCGGGCTCGGCACGCCATGGCGCCCGTCTCCGCGGGGAAACCGGCACCCCTGTCGGTCAGCGTAGGAAGTCCAGTGGGCCGATGATCCGGAGGCGGCGGCCTCGGGTGATGTTCGGTGGGGTCGTGAGGGTGAGTTCCGTCCAGACTGTCTTGCAGGGGGAGAAGGAGTCCGTCGTACCCCAGCGGGCGGCGAGGGCGTCGACCAGCTGGAGGCCGTAGCCCTCGCCGAGGCGCGGCTGGGAGTCGGTGCGGGTGTCGGTCAGTTCGATGCGGAGGTTTTCACCGATGACGAGCATGGTGAGCTGGAAGTAGCGGTCGGGCGCACGGCCGTGGGTCGCGGCGTTCTTGGCGAGTTCGGCGACGACGAGCGGGCCGTTGTCCGGCGGCAGCCCCCAGGCGCGCAGTTGCTCGGTGGCCAGCAGCCGCGCGAGTCGCGCCCCACGGGGCGTGGCGGACAAGGTCACGCGGAAATGCGGGATGTACGGCATGTTTTCGTCGATCACGCCGCCCAGCGTGGCCCCGCCCGCCGACGGGGAACAGCCACGCTGTCGATACGTACGGTGACTGTCCGGGCGCTGTCCGGCGGTGTCCGGACTGTCGGGGCCACCCCACCGGCCCGTACCTCGCCCCCACCCGCGGACGCACCCCCGCGTACGCCGCGACCGGCCCACCCCCGCCCTCGCTGTACCTTCGACCTCACGCCGATGAGGAGAGTGTGATCGTGAGCAAGTACGTGCGGCCGGCGGCCGAGGGCGCCGACCCCTTCGGTACCGCCCGGCTCCGCCGCGGTGTCCTCGACGCCTGGGCCGCCAGTCCCGCCCGGTTCCGCGAGGACGCCAACGCCGAGGAGGACCTCGCCCTCGGCGGCTACCGGGACCGCCTCGTGGTCGAGCTGGCCCAGAACGCCGCCGACGCCGCCGCCCGCGCCCACGTCCCCGGCCGCCTCCGCCTCACCCTCCGGGACAACGTGCTGATCGCCGCCAACACCGGCGCCCCCCTCGACGCGGTCGGCGTCGAGTCCCTGTCCACCCTGCGCGCCTCCGCGAAGCGCGACCGGGACGACGAGCACGGGACCGCCGGCACGGTCGGCCGCTACGGCGTCGGCTTCTCCGCCGTCCTGGCCGTCACCGACGAGCCCGCGATCGTCGGACGCCACGGCGGCGTCCGCTGGTCGCTGGCCGAGGCCCGCGAGCTGGCCGACCAGACCGCCCGGCACAGCCCAGGGCTCGGCGACGAGGTGCGCCGCCGCGACGGCCACGTACCCCTGCTGCGCCTGCCGTTCGCCGCCGAGGGCACCGCCCCCGACCCGTACGACACCGCCGTGATCCTCCCGCTGCGCGACCCGGCCGCCGCCGGGCTCGCCGAGCGGCTGCTCGACGCCGTGGACGACGCCCTGCTACTGGCTCTGCCGGGCCTGGCGGAGGTCGTGGTCGAGATCGAGGGGGAGACGCCCCGCACCCTGCGCCGGACCACCGACGGCCCCGTCACCCTCGTGGAGGACTCCCGCGAGGGCCGCACCCGCTGGCGCACCGCCACCGCGCACGGCCCCCTCACCGCGGACCTGCTCGCGGACCGCCCCGTCGAGGAACGCCTGCGCCCGCACTGGTCGGTGACCTGGGCCGTGCCCGAGGACGCCGAAGGCCGCCCGTTCCGCCCCCGCACCAGCCCCGTCCTGCACGCCCCCACCCCCAGCGACGAACCCCTCGGCATCCCCGCCCTGCTCATCGCGTCGTTCCCGCTGGACACCACCCGACGGCACGCCGCCCCCGGCCCGCTCACCGACTTCCTGGTCCAGCGCGCCGCCGACACCTACGCCGAACTCCTCGCCGCCTGGCGCCCGGTGACCGAGAGCGCTATCGACCTCGTACCCGGCCCGCTCGGCAAGGGCGAACTGGACGGCGCGCTGCGGCAGGCCGTGCTCGACCGGCTGCCGCGCACCGCGTTCCTGCCCCCGGCCCTCGCGCCGGGCGAGGACGACGACCTGCCCGAGGCGCTGCGCCCGAGGGACGCCGAGATCGTGGAGGGCGCGGGCGCCGAGACCGTACGGGTCCTCGCCGAGGTGCTGCCCACCCTGCTCCCCGCGGGACTTGAGCGCCGCCCCGAACTGCGCGCGCTCGGCGTCGCCCGGCTGCCGCTCGCCGACGCCGTCGACCGGCTCGCCGGTCTGGAGAAGGACCCCGAGTGGTGGTGGCGGCTCTACGACAGCCTCGCCGGGATCGACCCCGACCGGCTCTCCGGGCTGCCCGTGCCGCTCGCCGGGACGGGGCGGACCACCATCGGCCCCCGCCAGGTGCTGCTGCCCACCCCGGACACCGCCGCCGTCGACCCCGACGTGCTCGGCCGTCTCGGCCTCAAGGTCGCCCACGCGGACGCCGCGCACCCGCTCCTGGAGAAGCTGGGCGCGCTGCCCGCGACCCCGCGCGCGGTGCTCACCACCCCGCAGGTACGGGCCGCCGTGGCCGCCTCGCTGGACGACGACGGCGGGGCGCTGTGGGAGGAGGACGTGCCCGACGCGGAGGAACTGGCCGACACCGTCCTGGCGTTGGTGCGCGACGCGGGCCTGGAGCCCGGCGACGAGCCCTGGCTCGGCGCGCTCGCCCTGCCCGACGAGGACGGCGAACTCGCCCCGGCCGGTGAACTCGTCCTGCCCGGCAGCCCGTTCGCCCGCGTCATCCGCGAGGGAGAACTGGCCGCCGTGGACGCCGACTTGGCCGAGCGATGGGGCCAGCAGCCGTTGACGGCCTGTGGGGTGCTGGCGGACTTCGCCCTCGTCCGCGCCACCGACGTCGTTCTCGACCCGGACGAACTGGAGCCCCGCGAGGGCGACTTCGCCGAGCCCGACGACGCCGGACTGCTCGACGCGGTGGACGTGTGGTGCGAGGACATTCTCGACCGCTTCCCGGACAGCCCCGTGCCGCCCGTCGCCACCGAACTCGTCGCCGTACGCGACCTGGACCTCGTGGACGACGACCACTGGCCCGAGGCCCTGGCCCTGCTCGCCCAGCCGCCGCTGCGCGACGCCCTCACCCAGCCGGTGCGCGTCCTGCTGCCCGACGGCACGCACGAGGTCGTACGGCCGTACACCGCCTGGTGGTTGCGCGGGCACCCGGTGCTCGACGGCCGCCGCCCGGCCGGACTGCTCGCGGCGGGCGGCGACCCGCTGCTGCGCGGGCTGTACGACGAGGCGGACGCCACCGGCTTCGAGGACGAGCAGGTGCTGCGCGCCCTCGGCGTCCGCACCTCGGTGGCTGCCCTCCTGGACGAGCCCGGTGGCGCGGCCGAACTCCTCGACCGCCTGGCCGATCCCGACCGCCCGGTCAGCCCGTCCCAACTGCACGGTCTCTACAGCGCGTTGGCCGATCTCGACCCGGAGCAGGTGACGCTGCCGGACGAGGTGCGCGCGGTGACCGACGGCCGCGTGACCGTCGTGGACGCGCGGGACGCGGTGGTCGTCGACTCGCCCGACCTGCTGCCCTTCACCTCCGGTGTGCCGCTGCTGCCGGTACGCCCCGCGCGCGCGGCGGAGCTGGCCGAGCTGTTCCAGGTGCGGCGGCTGAGCGAGTCCGTCACGGGCGCGGTGGACTCCGAGGGCGCCGAGCACGACGTGCCGGACGCGGTGCGGGTGCTGCTCGGGGCGCGCACCCCGGCGCGGTACGTCGAGCACGACGAACTCGTCGTGGACGGCGTGGAGATCGACTGGCGGCTCACCGACGACGGCGTGCTGCACGCGGCGACCCTGGAGGGCGTCGCGGCGGGGCTCGCGTGGGCGGCGGGCCAGTGGCCGCGGCGGTTCGAGGTGGCGGCGCTCCTCGAGGACCCGTCGCGGACGGAGGAGCTGGCGCGGGACCGCTGGTTCGACTGAAGCGGAACTGGATCTTCACCGATTCACTGCAGAATCCTCAACATCCGTACAACCATTCGCCTCAGGCGTATGTCTGATCGGGTGAGCCAACAGGCTCCCCAGATCTCCGGGCTCCGGGATGCCAGCGCGTCCTGGAGCCCCATTACGCAGGGGAACGCACATGCGCATTCGCGCCACCGTGGCCGCCGTCACCGGCGCCGTGGCCCTCTCTGCCTTCGCCGGCACGGCCGCGCACGCCGTCGGCAACGACTCCGGGTACCGTGCCGAGGTCGTCAAGCTCCTCCAGGCCGCCCACAACGACGCGGGCAAGCGGGGTGTCAAGGCCGCGCCGGGCGACGGCGACATCGTCCCGCTGGACGCGTCCTTCTCCAACTTCAAGATCGCTTCGTCGGTCAAGGTGGGCACCACCAACCACGTCGCCGTCACCGCCACGTACACGCTGACCCACGGCGCGGACGTGGACATCAAGTCCGACGCCTTCGCCACCGGCCCGTACATCTACAAGGGCTCCTTCGACGAGCCGGACAACTGGGCCTTCGGCGACCTGCCCGCCACCTGCAAGGCGGTCACGGACACGACCGCCACCTGCACGGGCAAGATCGACCTCTACCCCGGTGACGGCGAGCTGTTCAACTCCGACGCCGGTAGCTGGAAGGGTGCCGCGCTCGCCCTCAACATCGACGAGAGCGACCCGGAGAACGGCGATGTCGCCATGGCGGACAAGGGCGGCCTCGGCAAGATCTCGGTCCTGCGCAACTCCCGCCTGACCACCAACGCCTCCCCGGAGCCGGTCAAGAAGGGCAAGACTCTCACGGTCACCGGCGCCCTGACCCGCGCCAACTGGGAGGACAACAAGTACCACGGCTACACCAAGCAGTCGGTGCAGCTGCAGTACAAGAAGAAGGGCGCCGCCGGCTACACCACGCTGAAGACCGTCACCTCGGACTCCAAGGGCAACCTGAAGACCACGGTCAAGGCCTCCGCCGACGGCTACTTCCGCTACAACTTCGCCGGCACCTCCACCACCCCGGCGATCGCCTCGACGTCCGACTTCGTCGACGTGAAGTAAGCACCACCGCAAAGCAGTTCCCCCCGGCCCCGAAGGCACCCAGCCTCCGGGGCCGGAGGCATGCCCGCAGCCCCGCTGCCCACCTTCGCGGAGCTGGTCCGCGGGTGGGGCTTGACCTGGGGATCAAGGTCTCTTGACCTGCGGGCTGACCTGGCAATACGTCGGCAAAATCGGGTCCTTGAGGGCGCTCGGCGTACAACTCGGCGCGGGTGTCATGGATCTGATCACCCGAGTCGACCGACTCACCGAACTCTTCTCCCTCCTAGGGAACACACATGCGCATTCGTGCCTCTGTGGCCGCCGTCACCGGCGCCCTGGCGCTGTCCGCCTTCGTCGCGCCCGCCGCGCACGCGGACCCCATGCCGTACACCCTCAACGTCGGCTTCTCGAACCTGAAGATCGCCTCGTCGATGAAGGCCGGGACGACGAACGAGGTCAGCACGACCTACACGTACACCCTCACGTACGGCTCGGGCGTCGACATCAAGGCGTCCGACTTCTACACCGACGCCTATCTCTACCGCGGCTCCCTGGACGACCCGTCCGCCACCGTCGAGGGCGACGACCCGGCCACCTGCGCGGTCACCACCGCGGGCACCGCGACCTGCACCGGCACCGTCGACGTGTACCCCAAGGACGGCGGTCTGCTGAACGCCGACGCGGGCAAGTGGTCCGTGGCCGCCGAGGCCACCGCCTTCAACGGCCAGAACCCGGACAAGCCCGACTGGAGCAAGGTCGGCTTCAACGAGAAGGCGGGCCTGGCCACCACCAGCCTGCTGCGCTACTCCAAGCTCACCGTCAACGCCTCCCCGGAGCCGGTCAAGAAGGGCAAGACCCTCACGGTCACCGGCGCCCTGACCCGCGCCAACTGGGAGGACCACAAGTACCACGGCTACACCGGCCAGTCCGTCCAGCTTCAGTTCAAGAAGAAGGGCGCGACCAGCTACACCACCGTCAAGACGGTGACCTCGGACTCCAAGGGCAACCTGAAGACCACCGTCACCGCCGCGAGCGACGGCTACTGGCGCTACAGCTTCGCCGGTACCTCCACCACCCCCTCGGTCAGCGCGACCGGCGACTACGTGGACGTGCGGTAAGCCCCGTAGGTGAGCACGGCCCCGCCTAGGCGGGGAAGCGGCGGTCGACCCATCTCCACATGAGTTCGAGGACGGCCGCCGCCACCGCCGCGATCCCCACCGCGGCCCACGGCATCGTGTTCCCCACCAGCCGCAGCGCGAAGAAGTCCTGCAGCCAGGGCACGATCAGCACGAACAGGAACGCGACCCCCATCGCCGCCACCAGCGCGACCCGCCACCACGTGTAGGGCCGCGCGATGATGGCGAGCACCCACATGGAGATCAGGAACAGGGTCAGCGTCGCCGCACTGGTCTCGGCCGACAGCGCCCCCGCGCCCGTGTAATGGTGCCGGGCGAGCAGATACGTCGCGAACGTCGCGAGCCCCGCCACCAGGCCGCCCGGTATCGAGTACCGCATCACCCGGCGCACGAAGTGCGGTCGCGCCCGCTCCGTGTTCGGCGCGAGGGCCAGGAAGAAGGCCGGGATGCCGATGGTGAGCGTGGACAGCAGGGTCAGATGCCGGGGCAGGAACGGGTACTCCACCTGCCAGCACACCACCAGCAGCGCGAGCAGCACCGAGTACACGGTCTTGACCAGGAACAGCGTCGCCACCCGGGTGATGTTGCCGATCACCCGGCGGCCCTCCGCGACCACCGAGGGCAGCGTCGCGAAGCTGTTGTTCAGCAGCACGATCTGCGCCACCGCCCGCGTCGCCTCCGAGCCGGAGCCCATCGAGACACCGATGTCGGCGTCCTTGAGCGCCAGCACGTCGTTCACCCCGTCGCCGGTCATCGCGACCGTGTGCCCCTCCGACTGGAGCGCGCCGACCATCTCCCGCTTCTGGCGCGGGGTGACCCGCCCGAACACCGTCGCCCGGTCCATCGCCTGGGCCATCTCCGGCAGCTCGGCGGGCAGCTTCCGCGCGTCCACCGCCGCGCCCTTCAGCCCCAGCTTGTGCGCGACCGCGCCCACCGACACCGCGTTGTCCCCGGAAATGATCTTGGTGTGGACGTGCTGGTCGGCGAAGTAGCGCAGGGTGTCGGCCGCGTCCGGGCGCAGCCGCTGCTCCAGCACCACCAGGGCGACGGGATGTGCGCCCTCGGCGGGCTCGGGCGCGTCCAGCCCCTGGGCGGCGCGGGCGAGGAGCAGCACCCGCAGCCCCTGCTCGTTCAGCCGTGAGGTCTCCGCCAGCGCCGGGTCGTCCGCGCCGAGCAGCACGTCCGGGGCGCCCAGCAGCCAGGTGCTCACCTGGCCGTCGCCCTCGCTGAACGCGGCCCCGCTGTACTTGCGCGCCGAGGAGAAGGGCAGCGACTCCACGCACCGCCACTCCTCGCTGTCCGGATAGGCGTCGATGATCGCCTGGAGGGAGGCGTTGGGGTGCGGGTCGGACTCCCCGAGGGCGCCGAGCACCTTGCGCGCGTGCTCCTCGTCGGCGCCGTCCAGCATCCGGAGCGCGGACACGTCCATCCCGCCCTCGGTGAGCGTGCCGGTCTTGTCCAGGCACACCGTGTCCACCCGGGCCAGCCCCTCGATCGCGGGCAGCTCCTGCACCAGGCACTGCTTGCGGCCGAGCCGGATCACACCGATGGCGAAGGCCACCGAGGTGAGCAGCACCAGCCCCTCCGGGACCATCGGGATGATCCCGCCGATGGTGCGCGCGATGGAGCCCTTGAAGTCGTTGCTCTTCACCACCAGCTGGGTGACGATCAGGCCGAGCGCGGCCGGGATCATCATCCACGTCACGTACTTGAGGATCGTGGAGATGCCGGTGCGCAGCTCGGAGTGGACCAGGGTGAACCGGGACGCCTCCTCCGCGAGCTGTGCCGCGTACGCCTCGCGGCCGACCTTGGTCGCGGTGAAGGCGCCGCCGCCCGCGACCACGAAGCTGCCGGAGAGCAACCGGTCACCGGTGTGCTTGAGGACCGGGTCCGCCTCGCCGGTGAGCAGCGACTCGTCGATCTCCAGACCGTCGGCCTCGGCGCACACCCCGTCGACCACGATCTTGTCGCCGGGTCCGATCTCCACCAGGTCGTCCAGCACGATCGCGTTGGTCGGCACCTCGACGGATCTGCCGTCCCGGCGCACGGTCGGCCGGGCCTCCCCGATCACCGCGAGCGAGTCCAGCGTCTTCTTCGCCCGCCACTCCTGCACGATGCCGATGCCGGTGTTGGCGAGGATCACGAAGCCGAACAGGCTGTCCTGGATGGGCGCGACGAACAGCGTGACGATCCACAGCACGCCGATGATCGCGTTGAACCGGGTGAACACGTTCGCCCGCACGATCTCGGAGAGGGAGCGGCTGCTGCGCACCGGTACGTCGTTGACCTGACCGCGTGCCACCCGCTCCGCGACCTGTGCGCGGGTCAGTCCCGCCGAGCGGGTGCCGGGCGGCGCGACCGGGTGCACGGGGTCCAGTCCGGCGCCCGCGTCGATATGCGTCATGCCTCGACGTTACGTGCGGACGGCCCGGATCACCTGCCGAGTGGCCGGAAATAGGGGACGACTCAGGGGCGCCCCCGACGTGAACCGAGGGTGCCCCTGAATCCGTACCAGGGCGAGTCGCGGCGCCCCGCCCCGTCAGCGCAGCGCGGGCGGTGCCGCCGCCGCGTCCGTGCCCCAGTCCGAGGGCTCGGACCCCACCGTGAAGGCCAGCGAGCGGTGCGCCCGCAGATCGGCGGTGGTCAGATAGGTCCGCCCGTAGGCGGCGCCGTCGAGCCGGGCCGACCGGATGTAGCGGGCGTCGGCCGAGGTGCCGGGCGCGCTGATGGTGAGCCTGCCGTGCGGGAACCAGCGGCGGTCCAGGGTGAGGTCGACCCGGTCGAAGACCGGCGTGGACAGACCCCAGGTGTCGTAGCCCGGCTGGACCGGGAAGACGCCGATGGACGACAGCACGTTCCACGCGGACATCGTGCCGAGATCGTCATTGCCCGTCATTCCGGTCGGGCCATCGGTGAACAGGGTGAGCGCCGCGTGCACCACGTCGGTGGTCTTCCACGGCTGGCCGGTGGAGAGATAGGTGTAGGGGGCGATGAGGTCGGGCTCGTTCTGCGGGTTGTACTTGTCCGCGTTGTAGTAGTCGTACGGCCCGTTCACCCAGGTCTCCCGCGCCGTCTTCGCCGGGTCCTTCAGCAGGTCGGCGTAGGCGAAGAAGGAGTCGAGGCGGTCGTTGGCGGCCTGCTTGCCGCCGATCAGGTCCACCATCCCGGGCAGGTCCTGCGGCACGAGCCACTGGTACTGCCACGAGGTGCCCTCGTGGAAGCCCTCGCTCTGCGCCGGGTCGGCAGGCCCCGTGAAGGCACCCGAGGCGTCCCGGGCCCGGAAGAAGCCGGTCGACGCGTCGAAGACCCGGCGGTAGTTCTGGGCGCGGGCGGCATACCGGGCCGCGTCGGTGCGGTGCCCCAGGTCACGGGCCATCTGGGCGAGCATCGCGTCGGAGAGCGCGTACTCCAGCGTGGCCGAGGCGCCGTGGTCGTAGTCGGAGTCGCCGGGTTTGGCGTGCGGGCGGTCCTTGACGTACGGGGCGAAGCCGTCGGCGATGTACTCCTTGTTCGCCTCGCGCCCGACGGCGGGGGAGTCGGCCGGGGGCACGCCGTCGGCGTTCTTCTTCAGCGCCTTGTACGCCCGCTCCTCGTACCCCTTGAGCAGCCCCTGCTGGTAGGCGTTGGTGAGGAACGGGGTGACCGGGTCGCCGGTCATGATGTTCGTCTCGACCGTGCCGTAGCCCCACTTGGGCAGCCAGCCGCTCTCCTCGTCGATGTGCACGACGGAGATCGCCATGTCCCGTGCCTCGCGCGGTGCGAGCAGGGACAGCAACTGGGACTGGGTGCGGTAGGTGTCCCACAGGGACCAGTTCTGGTAGTAGGTGAAGCCCTGGGCGCGGTGGACCTTCTGGTCCCAGCCGGTGTAGCGGCCGTCCGTGTCGCTGCCGATGTTCGGCGCGAGGAACGAGCGGTACAGCGAGGAGTAGAAGGTGCGGCGCAGGGTGTCGTCCCCGCCCTGGACCCGCACGTCGTCCAGCCGGTCCTCCCAGGCCCGCCGGGCGGCCGTACGCACCGTGTCGAAGGAACGGCCGCCCTCCGCGCGCAGGTTGAGCGCCGCCCCGCGCGCGTCCACGTAGGACAGCGCGGTGGTCGCCTCGACGGTGCGGTCCTCGGTGGTGTCGAAGCGGACGTACGCCCCGTCCGCGCCCGTCTTCGCGCCGTCGGTGACCGTGGAGCCGGTCCAGGTGCCGTGGGCGGTGAAGGGGCGGTCGAAGCGCGTGATCGTGTACAGGGTGTACGGGACGGTGTCCTGGCAGAAGCCGCGCCCGGTGAGCGTCGTGCGCAGGGTGTGGTCGTCCAGGATCTCCACCTTGGTGGCGACGCGGCTGTGCAGCGACTGGGCCGCGTTGACCAGCACGTTGGCCTTGGTGGTGGCCGGGAAGGTGTAGCGCTGCACGCCGGTGCGGGCGGTCGCGGTCAGCTCGGCCTGGATGCCGCTGTCCAGCCCGACGCGGTAGTAGCCGGGGCTCGCGCTCTCGTCGTCGTGGCTGAACTTCGCGGCATAGCGCGCGTAGTCGGTGGTGGTGACGTCACCGGTGGTGGGCAGGACAGGCAGATCGCCGCCCAGGCCGCAGCCCACGCCCGAGAGGTGGACCAGGGAGAAGCCTCTGATGTGGTCCTGGGCGTAGTCGTAGCCGGTGTTGTGGCCGGTGTCGGGGGAGAGCTGCACCATGCCGAAGGGCACGGCGGCGCCCGGGTAGGTGTTGCCCTCGTTCTGGGTGCCGATGAACGGGTTGACGAGATCGGTCAGCCGGGTGCCTGCGGGCGGGCCGGACTGGGCGGAGGCGGGGGCGGTCAGCAGCGCGGTCGCCGCCAGCGTCCCGGCCAGGCACAGCCCGATATGCCGTGTCCATGTCATTCGAACCTCTGGGGAAGCGGGCCGGACTTGCTCGGGGAGGAGCGAGGCAACGTTGTCAGCGGTGCGGAACAACGTTGTCATCGGACAGCAGTGGGCATGACAACACGGAATCCGCATTCCGTCCAGGGGTCTCGCACGAGGGTTCTTCGAGGCGCCGGGGGCCCTTCGGGGCCGCCACGGGCGCCTGGTCACTCCACCGGCATGGGTCCGGTCATTCGACCGGCACGGCCTCCCGTGCCGCGTCCCGCTTGATCGCCGCGTCCCGCTTGCGGACGTACCAGATGCCGATCAGGCCGAGCCCCGCACCGGCCAGGCAGGTCCACAGCCACCACAGGTGGCCGTGGTCCTCGAACCAGCCGTAGAAGGGGAGCTGGACCAGGAAGAGGACGAACCACAGGATCGTGCCGCCGGTGATGGTGCCGACCACGGGCCCCTCCAGGGGCTCCGGCGCTTCGTGCCTGGGTGTCCACTTCGTCATGGCAGACAGCTTACGAGGTGGCCCGGGTCACTCGGCAGGCACTGTTCCGCTCGGATGTTCCGCCGAAATCTACGCGTGGAGTTAGCGATCCGTGGTTCATACGTTCATACTGAAACCGTTTGTCTTTGACCGCTTCTGATCGTAGGAAACTCCAACGGGGCTCGGGGGAACCCCAATGGTGATGAGGAACCGAATGCCCACGTCGGCACCCACCAAGGCCGCCCCCGCCCCTGAGCAGCCGGGCGGTACGCCCGCCTACGGCGCCATGGACCGCTACTTCAAGATCTCCGAGCGCGGCAGCACCGTCGCCCGCGAGATCCGAGGCGGTTTCGCGACGTTCTTCGCGATGGCGTACATCATCGTGCTGAACCCGATCATCCTTAGCAGCGCTAAGGACATGTACGGGCACCACCTGGACAGCGGCCAGCTCGTCACGGCCACCGCGGTCACCGCCGCGTTCACCACTCTGCTCATGGGCGTCATCGGCAACGTCCCGATCGCGCTCGCCGCCGGTCTCGGCGTCAACACCGTGGTCGCCCTCCAGCTCGCGCCCCGCATGTCGTGGCCGGACGCGATGGGCATGGTGGTTCTCGCCGGCTTCGTCGTGATGCTGCTGGTGGCGACCGGTCTGCGCGAGCGCGTCATGAACGCCGTGCCCTACGGTCTGCGCAAGGCGATCTCCATCGGTATCGGTCTGTTCATCATGCTGATCGGCCTGGTGGACTCCGGCTTCGTCAGCCGCATCCCGGACGTCGCCCAGACCACCGTCCCGCTGCAGCTCGGCGCCGACGGTCACCTCAACGGCTGGCCGGTCCTGGTCTTCATCCTGGGTGTGCTGCTGACCCTCGCGCTGATCGTCCGCAAGGTCCCCGGCGCGATCCTGATCTCCATCGTGGCGATGACCGTCCTCGCGGTGATCATCAACCTGGTCGCCAAGGTGCCCTCCTGGGGTCTGACCACCCCGAAGTGGCCGGGCAACCCCGTCGACACCCCGGACTTCGGTCTGATCGGCAAGGTCAGCCTGTTCGGCGGCTTCGACAAGGTCGGCATCCTGACGGGCATCCTCTTCGTCTTCACCGTCCTGCTGTCCTGTTTCTTCGACGCCATGGGCACGATCATGGGCGTCAGCGACGAGGCCAAGCTGACCGACGCCCAGGGCCAGATGCCCGGCATCAACAAGGTCCTCCTGGTCGACGGTCTCGCCGTCGCGGCGGGCGGCGCCAGCTCCTCCTCGGCCACCACCTGCTTCGTGGAATCCACCGCGGGCGTCGGCGAGGGCGCCCGCACGGGTCTGGCGAACGTGGTCACCGGCGCGCTGTTCGCCGTCGCGCTGTTCCTCACCCCGATCGCCACCATGGTGCCCTCGCAGGCCGCCACGCCCGCGCTGATCGCGGTCGGCTTCCTCATCCTGGCGGGCTCGGTCCGTGAGATCGACTGGGCCGACTTCACCATCGCCATCCCGGCCTTCGTGACCATGGTGATGATGCCGTTCACCTACTCGATCACCAACGGCATCGGCATGGGCTTCATCACCTTCGTGGTGCTGCGCCTGGCGGCCGGACGCGCGCGGGAGATCCCGGCGGCGATGTACGTCGTCGCGGCGGTCTTCGGCTTCTACTACCTGATGCCGGCGCTGGGTCTGACCTGACGGGTGGCCCGGTCAGGGGGTGTCTCGGGAAGACACCCCCTGGGGCCACCCCCGGCACCCGGCCCGGTCAGGGCACTACGGGGTCACACGAGGCGTCACGAGCCTCCGGTGTGGCCCCGTAGAACTTTTCCGTCTCCTCCACCGCGTTCTGGAAGCGCTCGTCGAAGTCGTCGCGGACGAGCGTGCGGATCACATAGTCCT
This sequence comes from Streptomyces sp. LaPpAH-108, assembly GCF_000373625.1. Lineage (GTDB taxonomy): Bacteria > Actinomycetota > Actinomycetes > Streptomycetales > Streptomycetaceae > Streptomyces. The sequence continues at coordinate 315,054 of NZ_KB891996.1, read as the reverse complement.
GCACGCTCATTCCCCTCTTGGCCGCACGGTCCCGGAGCCTCGCTAGCAGCTCCTCGTCTATCCGCAGGCTGAGCACACTGGTCCCCATGCGTACGAGGGTCGCCATATCCGGCCACCCGATGGGTCACTTTTCGCAACTGACTCACTCGTATGGGTGATCTATGGCTTCAGTGGCGCGCATCACGGGCATCGCGGTGCGTCCCCGTTGTTCCTTAGTCAGAGTAATGAGTTACGCTAAGGACATGCCGGACCTCACCCATGGCGACGACTCGGCCGCCGTGAACTCCCTCCGCTCCGCAGTGATGCGGCTGTCCCGTCGGCTCAAGCACCAGCGTGTCGACGAGTCGCTGAGCCCCACCGAGATGTCGGTGCTCGGCACCCTGTCCCTGTGCGGCCAGGCCACACCGGGCGAGCTGGCCCGCAAGGAGCACGTCCAGCCGCCGTCGATGACCCGCATCGTCGCGCTGCTCGAGGCCAAGGGCCTGGTCCGCCTCGAGCCGCACCCCGAGGACCGCCGCCAGAAGGTCGTCACCAGGACCGAGCAGGCCGAGACGATGCTCGAGGAGAGCCGTCGCAAGCGCAACGCGTTCCTGGCCGGCCTGGTCGAGGGCCTCGACGAGGACGAGTGGGCCGCGCTGCGCGCCGCCGCCCCCGTGCTGGAGAAACTCGCGCATCTGTAAGCCACGCAGTACCCGCAAGGAGGCGACCTTTTGAGTACGGGCCCCGGAGCAGCTTCCGCCCCCGCACCGATGACCCCTACGAACCCCGCTCCCGCCAAGTCCTCGATGTTCAGCTCGCTGAAGGTCCGGAACTACCGGCTGTTCTTCATCGGCCAGGTCGTCTCCAACACCGGCACCTGGATGCAGCGCATCGCCCAGGACTGGCTCGTACTCAGCCTCACCGGCTCCTCCGCCGCCGTCGGCATCACCACCGCCCTGCAGTTCCTGCCGATGCTCCTCTTCGGCCTCTACGGCGGTGTCCTGGTCGACCGGCTGCCCAAGCGCCCCACGCTGCTGGTCACCCAGACCGCCATGGCGCTCACCGGCCTCGCGCTCGCCCTGCTCACCCTCTCCGGGCACGTCCAGGTCTGGCACGTCTACGTCGCCGCGTTCGCGGTCGGTCTCGCCACGGTCGTGGACAACCCGGCCCGGCAGTCCTTCGTCTCCGAGATGGTCGGCCCCGACCAGCTCCAGAACGCGGTCAGCCTGAACTCCGCGAACTTCCAGTCCGCCCGGCTCGTCGGCCCCGCCGTCGCCGGTCTGATGATCACCGGCGTGGGCACCGGGTGGGCGTTCCTCTTCAACGGCCTGTCCTTCGTGGCGCCGATCGCGGGCCTGATGCTGATGCGCGCCCGCGAACTGCACCCCGGCCGCCGTGCGCCGCGCGGCAAGGGCCAGCTGCGCGAGGGGCTGCGCTACGTCGCCGGGCGCCCCGATCTGATCTGGCCGGTCGTCCTGGTCGGGTTCGTCGGCACCTTCGGCTACAACTTCCCGGTCTGGCTCTCCGCCTTCGCCGACAACGTCTTCCACGCGGGCGCGGGCGCCTACAGCCTCTTCAACACCCTCATGGCCGTCGGCTCCCTCGGCGGCGCCCTGCTCGCCGCCCGGCGCGGCACCGCCCGGCTCCGGGTGCTGATCGCCGCCGCGATCGGGTTCGGCGCGCTGGAGACGGTGGCCGCGGTGACGCCGGAGTACTGGCTGTTCGCGGCGCTCATGGTGCCCATCGGCGTCTTCGGCCTCACGGTCAACGTCACCGCGAACACCGCCGTGCAGATGGGCACCGACCCGGCCATGCGCGGCCGGGTGATGGCCCTGTTCATGATGGTCTTCATGGGCGGCACCCCGCTGGGCGCCCCGCTCGTCGGCTGGATCACCGACGCCTACGGCGCGCGTGTGGGCTTCGCGGCCGGCGGCCTCGTCTCGGTCGCCGCGGCGACCGCGATCGGCCTGGTCCTGGCCCGCGTCGGCAACCTCCGCCTCGCCGTCGGCTGGCACCGCGGCCACCCGAGCCTGCGCTTCGTCCCCCGCGAACGCGAGGAGCTGACGGCGGCGGCCTGAAGCCTGCTGGAATGCGGTCCTAGACCCGGCGCGTCAGCACCAGCCCCGGCCACTCCTTCTCCCCGACGGTGAAGGACTCGGCCGGGGCGAAGCCGTTCTTCTCGTAGAAGGCGACCAGCTTGCCGTCGTCGCCCGCGTAGCAGTCCACGCGCAGCAGGGAGACCCCGACGCGGCGGGTCTCCTCCACCGCGTGGGCGATGAGCGCGGCTCCGGCGCCGTGGCCCTTGAAGCGGCGGTCCGAGGTCAGGATCTGGATGTACCGCTCGGGCTCGTCGGCGGGCGCCACATAGTGCGCGGGGGAGTCCGCGAGGACCAGCGCGGCGGCCGGTTCGCCGTCCACCTCCGCGATCCAGAGCACGCCATGGGCGACGTACCGCTCGATCTTCGCCACCGCCGCCGGGTCCTCGGACCAGGGGCTGCTGCCCCACTGCCCGGTACGGTCCTGAGCGGCCAGCCAGGCCACCGCGCTGTCGAACATCCCGAGGACCAGCGGCACGTCCGCCGGGCCGCCCTCCCGCATCGTGATCGTCATGGCCTCATCATGCAGGTGGGCGGCGGCCCGGTCTGCCAAGGTGAGGGCATGAGACTCTTCGCCGCCGTCCTGCCCCCGGAGGACGTCGCCGCGGACCTGGCGAGGGAGGTCGCGCTGCTGCGGCGGCTGCCCGGGGCGGACGGGCTGCGCTGGACCGGGCGTCCCGGCTGGCACTTCACCCTCGCCTTCTACGGCGAGGTCGCGGACGAAGCCGTCCCCGCCCTCTCGGAGCGGCTGGCGCGGGCCGCCCACCGCACCGCGCCCTTCCCGCTCGCGATCGCGGGAGGCGGCCGTTTCGGGCGCGGCAAGGCCCTGTGGGCGGGCGCGCGCGGCGACGTGGACGCGCTGCGGCTGCTGGCCGAGCGGGCGCGGTCAGCGGGGCGCAAGGCGGGCGTCGGCCATGAGGAGCACCGGCGCTACCAGCCCCACCTGACCCTCGCACGCGGCCGGGACACCGTGGACCTCGGCCCGTACGCCGACGCCCTCGCGGACTTCACCGGCCGCACCTGGACCGTGGACGCGCTCACCCTGGTCCGCAGCGACCTGCCGAGGTCCGGCGTACCCGGCGAGCAGCCCCGGTACGAGGCGGTCGCCCGCTGGGCACTCGGCGCGTCCGGTTAGGCTCATTGCCGTGGACCCGAATACCCGGAACCGGATCATGGCCGGTGCGCTCGTTCTCCTGCTGGTGGTCGTCGCTGTGGCGGCCCTCCGCTAGCGGGGCCGCTCCGCGGTGCCTCCCGGAGCGGCCTCACCGTCGTACGGACTGCCGTGCCGCTACCAGGCGAAGGCCTCCGGGGACGGCCCCGGACCCGGGAAGATCTCGTCCAGGCCGGTCAGAAGCTCCTCGCTCAGCTCCAGCTCGACCGCGCGCAGCGCGGACTCCAGCTGGGACGCCGTGCGCGGTCCGACGATCGGACCGGTGATGCCGGGGCGGGTCAGCAGCCAGGCCAGTGCGACCTCGCCGGGCTCCAGGCCGTGCTTGGCCAGCAGCTCCTCGTACGCCTCCAGGCGCGTGCGCACGGCCGCGTTCGCGAGCGCGTCGGCGGCGCGGCCCGAGGTGCGACGGCCGCCCTCGGCCTCCTTGCGGATGATCCCGCCGAGCAGCCCGCCGTGCAGCGGCGACCAGGGGATGACACCGAGCCCGTACTCCTGGGCGGCCGGGATGACCTCCATCTCGGCGCGTCGCTCCTCCAGGTTGTACAGGCACTGCTCGCTGACCAGGCCGATGGTGTTGCCGCGCCGCAGCGCGGTCTCGTTCGCCTGGGCGATCTTGTAGCCGGGGAAGTTGGAGGAGCCCGCGTAGAGGATCTTGCCCTGGGTGACTAGGACGTCGACCGCCTGCCAGATCTCCTCGAACGGGGTGTTCCGGTCGACGTGGTGGAACTGGTAGAGGTCGATGTAGTCCGTCTTCAGCCGCTTCAGGCTGGCGTCCACCGCGCGGCGGATGTTCAGCGCGGAGAGCTTGTCGTAGTTGGGCCACGCGTCGCCTTCTGCGCCCATGTTCGCGTAAACCTTGGTGCCCAGTACGACTTTCTCGCGCCGCTCGCCGCCCTTGGCGAACCAATTGCCGATGATCTCCTCGGTACGGCCCTTGTTCTCACCCCAGCCGTACACGTTCGCCGTGTCGAAGAAGTTGATCCCCGCGTCCAGCGCCGCGTCCATGATCGCGTGACTGTCCGCCTCGTCGGTCTGCGGCCCGAAGTTCATGGTCCCCAGCACCAGCCGGCTGACCTTCAGTCCCGTACGTCCAAGCTGCGTGTACCTCATGCCTCCCTAGCCAACGACTTGAAGTGCGCTCCAGGCAAGTGGTCCGCGGCCCGGCCGGGTCGATCCGTTCAGGCCACGTACGGCTCGCCCACGCCCCACGCCTCGTACATCGCCCCCGCGAACGCCCCCGCGATGCGGTGCTCCCCGCTCGCGTTGGGATGGGTGCCGTCGTAGGTGTCCGTGTGGATGTCCCAGCCGCTCGGCGTGGAGGCCAGGAGCAGGGGTGAGCGGGGTTCGTCCAGATCGGCGACCGTTTTGGCGAGGAGAGTGTTGAAGAGGGTGACCTGGTCGGCGAAGGGGGCGTCCTCGGCGGCGCGGACGTTGGGGATGACCGGGAGCAGGGCCATGCGGACGCGGGGGCGGGCCTCGCGGGCCGCGGCGATGAAGGCGCGTACGTTGTCCGCCGTCTGCTCGGCGTTGGTGTAGAAGCCGAGGTCGATCAGGCCGAGGGAGACGAGGAGGACGTCCGCGCGGTGGGCGCGGACCGCGTCGCCGATGAGGGGGGCCATGTGCAGCCAGCCCTCGCCCCAGCCGGCGAGGTGCGCGCGGGGGAAGTCGGGGTCGGCGTACTCGTAGGAGTCGGCGGACTGCGTGGCCTGGTCGTACAGCGCCTCGCGGGGGCCGACGATCTGGAACGGGCCGCCGTACGTCGTGCGCAGGTGCTGCCACATCCGGTAACGCCACGTGTGTTCGCCCGCGCTCCCGATCGTCATGGAGTCACCTACGGACATGAACCTGAGCATTCGCTCATCATGGACGATCACAGGGCCGGGCGGGGAATCGGACGGGGTGTGAGGCCCGCCACGGGCAGGCCCGGCGACTCGCCCGGTGAACACCCGCGCGGGGTGGCACGCTTGGCTCATGCGCCGACCGTTCGCCCTGCTCGCCGGGGCCCTGCTCGCGGGGGCCTGTGCGCTGCCCGCGTCCGCCGCCGACGGGGACCAGGGGTTCACCATCAAGGACCCCAGGATCACCGAGTCCAGCGGCCTGGCCGCCTCCCGGCAGCACCCCGGGATCTACTGGACCCACAACGACAGCGACGACGGCCCGTATCTGTACGCCGTCGACAGCGCGACCGGCAAGACCGTCGCCACGGTGACGCTGCGCGGCATCGGCTCCCCGCGCGACGTGGAGGCCATCTCCATGGGCCCCGGCAACCAGCTCTACGTCGGCGACATCGGCGACAACTTCCACGGCCGCTGGCCCTACGTGTGGATCTACCGTCTGCCCGAGCCCAAGACGCTCAAGGACCAGACGATCACGGCGACGCAGTACGTCGTCAAGTACTCCGACGGCCCGCGCGACGCCGAGTCGCTGGTCGTGGACCCCAAGACCGGGCGCGCGTACATCATCGACAAGAACGAGGACGGCGGCCACCTCTACGAGGGCCCCGCCGAGCTGTCCTCCTCGGGCACGAACATCTTCCGCCCGGTCGCCGGGGTCGACCTGTGGGCCACGGACGCCGCCATCTCGCCCAACGGAAGACAACTCGCCGTACGCGGCTACCTCGGCGGCATCTACTACGACTGGAACGGCGGCAAGATCGAACGGAAGGGGCGGCTCGACGTGCCCCTCCAGGGCCAGGGGGAGTCCGTCACCTACTCGGTCGACGGCACGAAGCTGCTCTACGGCAGCGAGGGCGCGGAGAGTTCGGTGCGCGCCCTGGACGCGCCGAAGGGATCGACGGACGCCTCCGCGGCCAAGTCGCCGTCCGGCGGCGGGGGTTCGGACTCCGGTGACGGGGCCGGTTCCGGCGGGAACGTGGGGATGGGCGCCGTCGTCGTGGCTCTCGGCGCGGCGGCGCTGTTCGGGGTGCGGCGGATGCGGCGCAAGGGCGACGGCGCGTAGCAGCGCACGACAGGCGTGCGTACGGCAGGGGGCGCCCGGTGTGACACCGGGCGCCCCCTGCCGTCGTTCGACCGGCGGTCAGAGCCGCTCGATCACGTAGTCCACGCACTTGGTCAGCGCCTCGACGTCCGCCGGGTCGATGGCCGGGAACATCGCGACGCGCAGCTGGTTGCGGCCGAGCTTGCGGTACGGCTCGGTGTCCACGATGCCGTTGGCGCGCAGCGCCTTGGCGACGACGGCGGCGTCGATCTCGTCCGAGAAGTCGATCGTGCCGATGACCTGCGAGCGCTTGGCCGGGTCGGTGACGAACGGCGTGGCGTACTTGGACTCCTCCGCCCAGGTGTACAGCCGGGTCGAGGAGTCCTTGGTGCGGCCGGTGGCGAAGTCCAGACCGCCCTGGCCGTTCAGCCACTTCAGCTGCTCGTCGAGCAGGAAGAGGGTGGCGAGCGCCGGGGTGTTGTACGTCTGGTTCTTGCGGGAGTTGTCGATCGCCGTGGGGAGCGAGAAGAACTCCGGGATGTGGCGGCCGGAGGCGTGCACCCGCTCGGCGCGCTCGATCGCGGCCGGGGAGAACACGCCGATCCACAGGCCGCCGTCGGAGGCGAAGGACTTCTGCGGGGCGAAGTAGTAGACGTCCGTCTGCGCGATGTCGACCGGCAGGCCGCCCGCGCCGGAGGTGGCGTCCACCAGGACCAGCGCGCCCTCGTCGGCACCGGCCACGCGCTCGATCGGCATGGCGACACCGGTGGAGGTCTCGTTGTGCGTGAACGCGTACACGTCCACGCCCGCCTCGGCGCGGGCCTCGGGGTGGGTGCCGGGGTCGGAAGCGATGACGGTCGGCTCGGCCAGCCACGGCGCGAGCTTGGCCGCCTTGGCGAACTTGGAGGAGAACTCACCGAACGTGAGGTGCTGCGACTTGTTCTCGATCAGCCCGTGCGTGGCGATGTCCCAGAACGCGGTGGAGCCGCCGTTGCCGAGGACGACCTCGTAGCCGTCGGGGAGGGAGAACAGGGAGCTGATGCCTTCGCGGACCCGGCCCACCAGGTTCTTGACCGGGGCCTGGCGGTGGGAGGTGCCCAGCAGGGAGCTGCCGGTGGCGGCGAGCGCCGCCAGCGCCTCCGTCCGCACCTTGGAGGGGCCCGCGCCGAAGCGTCCGTCGGCGGGCTTGATGTCAGCGGGGATCTCGATGTCGGCCACGAGTCGGAGCGTATCCGGTGCGCGAAACGGTACGAAGCCCTGTCCGTCGGATGAGACGAGATCACCAGGTCGTGGACTTGTGTGCTCGTACGACGATCGCAGGACCGGGGTGGGCCTGTGGACAACTTCCGATGCCCGTGGGTGATCGGATGCATGCTGGATCCACGGCCGGTCTGCGGGACCACGACCGGCTCACGGGACCACGAGCGAGCTACGGGGGACGGGATGAGCTTCGGGAAAGGGCAGTTCGAGCAGGGGCAGTTCGAGGAAGAGCGGTTCGAGCAAGGGCTGGAGGCGGAGCTGCGGCGGGCCGTGCGGGGCGAGGTCGGCTTCGGCGTCACCGACCGCGCGCTCGTGACGATGGACGCGTCCAACTACCGCCGCGTCCCGCTGGGCGTGGTGGCGCCGAAGGACGCGGACGACGTGGCGGCGACGGTGGCGGTGTGCCGGGCGCACGAGGTGCCGGTCGTGGCGCGCGGCGGAGGCACGTCCATCGCCGGACAGGCGACGGGCACGGGCGTGGTCCTGGACTTCACCCGGCACATGAACACCCTGCTGGAACTGGACCCGGAGGCGCGGACCGCCGTGGTCCAGCCCGGCCTGGTGCTCGACCGCCTCCAGGAGGCCGCCGCCCCGCACGGGCTGCGCTTCGGACCCGACCCGTCCACCCACGGCCGCTGCACCCTCGGCGGGATGATCGGCAACAACTCCTGCGGCTCCCACTCGGTCGCCTGGGGCACGACGGCCGACAGCGTGCGCGAGCTGTCCGTGCTCACCGCGCGCGGCGACCGGCTGCGCCTCGGGCGGGACTGGGCCGGGGCCCCACCCGGCCTGCGCGAACTGGCCGAGGGTGAACTCGCCCGCCTGCGCACCGGCTTCCCGGACCTGCCCCGCCGCATCTCGGGGTACGCGCTGGACGCCCTGCTGCCCGAGAACGGCGCCGATGTCGCCCGCTCCTTCTGCGGCTCCGAGGGCACCCTCGGTCTCCTCACCGAGGCGGTCGTGAGCCTGGTGCCGGAACCCCGAGCCCGTGCCCTGGCCGTGCTGGGCTACGCCGACGAGAGCGCCGCCGCCGAGGCCGCCCCCGGACTGCTGCCGCTCGCCCCGCTCACCGTGGAGGGCATGGCCGCCGACCTGATCCGCGCCCCGGCCGGACTGCCGAAGGGCGGCGCCTGGCTGTTCGTGGAGACGGGCGCGGATTCACCGGGCGAGGCACGCGCGCGGGCCGAGACGGTGGTCCGCGCGGCCGACGCGGTGGACGCGCGCGTGGTCACCGACCCGGCCGAACGGCGCACCCTGTGGCGGCTGCGCGAGGACGCGGCCGGCACCGCCACCCGGATGCCCGACGGCACCGAGGCATGGCCCGGCTGGGAGGACTGCGCGGTGCCACCCGCCCGGCTCGGCCCCTATCTGCGCGACTTCCGCGCCCTGCTCACCGCCCACGACCTGCGCGGCACGCCGTACGGCCACTTCGGGGACGGCTGTGTCCACGTCCGCATCGACTTCGACCTGCTCACCGAGGCGGGCGTCGGCCGCTTCCGCCGCTTCTCCGAGGAACTGGCCGACCTGGTCGTCGCCCACGGCGGCTCGCTGTCCGGGGAGCACGGCGACGGGCAGGCCCGCGCGGAGCTGCTGCCGCGCATGTACGGCGCCGAGACGGTCGAGCTGTTCGAGCGCGCCAAGGCCGTCTGGGACCGGGACGACCTGCTCAACCCCGGGATCCTGGTCCGCCCGGCCCCGCTGGACGCCAACCTGCGCTTCGCCGCGCTGCCCCACCGCCCGGTGGACGTGACCTTCGGCTACCCGGCCGACGGGGGCGACTTCCGCGCGGCCGTCCGGCGCTGCGTCGGCGTCGCCAAGTGCCGTACGACCAGCGTGTCCGGGGCCGCCGTGATGTGCCCCTCCTTCCGGGCCACCGGCGAGGAGGCCCACTCCACACGCGGCCGGGCCCGGCTGCTGCACGAAATGCTCGCGGGCGAACTGATCACCGACGGCTGGCGCTCCACCGAGGTCCGGGACGCGCTCGACCTGTGCCTGTCCTGCAAGGGCTGCCGCTCGGACTGCCCGGTCGGCGTCGACATGGCCACCTACAAGGCCGAGTTCCTGCACCACCACTACGCCGGACGCCTGCGCCCCGCCGCGCACTACAGCATGGGCTCGCTCCCGGTGTGGCTGCGCTGGATCGCCCGCACCCGCACCGCGCCCCTGCTCAACGCCCTCGCCTCGGTGCGCCCACTGGCCCGGGCGGCGCGCTGGGCGGCGGGGATCGCGGCCGAGCGGGAGATTCCCCGGGTGGCGGAGCGGACGTTCGGGCAGTGGTGGCGGGGGAGGGGGAGTCCGGGCGATCCGGACGGTGGGCTGAGCGGGCTGGGCGGGCTCGGGGGGCTGGGTAGGCGGGGCGGTCTCGGCGGGTCGGGTGGCTCGGGCGGCTCGGGTGGCGGTGAGCGCACGGGCCGTACCGCGCCTGGTGGTACCGCGCCCGGTGGCACCGGGGACCTGGTGGTTCTGTGGCCGGACACCTTTACCGAGCATCTGTCCCCGTCCGTCGGGCGGGCGGCGGTGCGGGTGCTGGAGGCGGCCGGGCTGCGGGTCGCCCTGCCGCCGACGCTGCGGCTGCGGGGCCGCCCGGTCGGGGACGGCCGCTCCCGCGCGGCGACCGCACTGCTCCGGGCCCGGCGGGACCGGGTCTGCTGCGGCCTCACCTACCTCTCCACCGGCCGACTCGACACCGCCCGCGCGGTGCTGCGCCGCACCCTGGACCTGATGGAACCGGTGCTGGAGGCGGGCGCGCCGGTCGTCGTCCTGGAGCCGAGCTGCGCGGCGGCGCTCCGCTCCGACCTGCCCGAGCTGTTGCCCGAGGACCCGCGTGCGGCCCGGCTGGCCGCCTCCGTCCTCACCTTCGCGGAGGCGCTGGAGCGGCACGCGCCCCTGTGGACACCGCCCGCCGTGGACCGCCCGGTGACCGGCCAGACCCACTGCCACCAGCACGCGGTGCTCGGGGACGGCGCAGACCGCAGACTCCGGGCGTCGGCGGGGCTGAGCGGCGACCTCAGCGGCGGCTGCTGCGGGCTCGCGGGCAACTTCGGCTTCGAGAAAGGACACTTCGAGGTCTCCCACGCCTGCGCCGAGGACCAGTTGCTGCCCTCGGTCCGGCAGGCGCCCCCGGACGCCGTGATCCTCGCCGACGGCTACTCCTGCCGCACCCAGCTGGCCCAACTGGGCGGCATACGCGGGCGCCATCTCGCGGAGGTGCTCGCGGACGCGCTGGACCGGGCGGAAGGAGTGCCGTGAGCGGGAGGAACGGCCGGACGGCGGCCTTGTGCGCCCCTCGCGGCAGCGCGCTCGGGGGCGTGCGGGGCCGGGGTGCCGGGCGGACTGTGCCAGGGCCGGGGGCGGCCCCCGCTCGTAGGGTGAGCGCACAGCGACCGTGCCGTGAAGGAGTCCCGCGCATGACTCTCACCCTGCGTCCCGTCACCCGAGCCGAGCATCTGTCCTTCGTCGCCTCCCTCCCCTCGGCCAGCCACATGCAGCTGCCGTCCTGGGGGGACGTGAAGCCGGACTGGACGGCGGAGAGCCTTGGCTGGTTCGAGGCGGACGGGCGCCTGGTGGGGGTGGGCCTGGTGCTGCTGCGACCGCTGCCCAAGGTCAGGCGCTATCTGGCCTACCTCCCCGAGGGCCCGGTCATCGACTGGCACACCCCCGACCTGGAGCGCTGGCTCGCCCCGCTGCTGACGTACTTGAAGTCGCGCGGTGCGTTCTCGGTGAAGATGGGGCCGCCCGTGGTCGCCCGGCGCTGGAGCCCCGAGGCGGTCAAGGCCGCCATCGCGGACCCGGCCGCGCACCGGCTGCGCGACGCCGAGCCCACCTCGGAGGACCCGCGCGCCCGCGACCTGGCCGACCGGCTGCGCCGCATGGGCTGGCGGCAGAGCGAGCCGGGCGCCGAGGAGGGCTTCGCGGCGGGCCAGCCCCGGTACGTGTGCCAGGTGCCGCTCGCCGGGCACTCGCTCGACGACCTGCGCGCCGGGCTCAACCAGCAGTGGCGGCGCAACATCAAGAAGGCCGAGAAGGCGGGCGTCAAGGTCGTGCGCGGCGGCCACGAGGACCTGCCGGCCTTCTACGAACTGTACACCGAGACCGCCGAGCGCGACCGGTTCGTCCCGCGCCCGCTGCCGTACTTCCAGCGCATGTGGACCGCGCTCACCGCCGAGGACCCCGACCGGATGCGCCTGTACCTCGCGCACCACGACGGGGAGGTGCTGGCGGCGGCGACGATGCTGACCGTCGGCGGCCATGTCTGGTACTCCTACGGCGCCTCCACCGCCCGCAGGCGCGAGGTCCAGCCCAGCAATGCCGTGCAGTGGCGCATGATGACCGATGCCCAGGAACGCGGCGCGCACGTCTACGACTTCCGGGGCATCACCGACACCCTGGAGGAGTCCGACCATCTCCTCGGCCTGCTCCGCTTCAAGGTGGGGGCGGGCGGCGAGGCGGTGGAGTACGTGGGGGAGTGGGACTTCCCGCTGAACCGGCTGCTGCACAAGGCGCTGGAGACATATCTGCGCCGCCGCTGAAACCGCTGGTCGCGGGGGTGGTCGGAGGGGGCGTTTCTCAGCATCCGGGACGGTCGGTCGTACAGCCGCAAAAACGCTTCACACACCTGACGGTAGTCCATTACCGTGGACCGGGCAGTACATCGAGATGCACATGATCCGTTCCGAGCCCGACCTCAGGACCGCCCGTGACTCCCGTCAGCACCTCCAGCACGACCACCTCGGCAGCCGGTGAGCAGTCGCCGCCGGGCGGGGGCAGGTTCGGCTCGCTCGGGCCGGTCGGTCTGGTGCTGGCCGGCGGGGTGTCGGTCCAGTTCGGCGGCGCGCTCGCGGTGACGCTGATGCCCCGCACCGGCGCGCTCGGCGTGGTCACCCTGCGGCTGCTCGCGGCGGCCGTGGTGCTGCTCGTGGTCTGCCGCCCCAAGCTGCGCGGACACTCCCGCGCCGACTGGACCACGGTGATCGTCTTCGGCATCACCATGGGCGGGATGAACGGCCTGTTCTACCAGGCGGTCGCCCGTATCCCGCTCGGTCCCGCCGTCACCCTCGAAGTCCTGGGCCCGCTGGCCCTCTCCGTCTTCGCCTCCCGCCGCGCGATCAACGTGCTGTGGGCCGGGCTCGCCCTCGGCGGTGTCTTCCTGCTCGGCGGGGGCAGCTTCGACACGCTCGACCCCGCCGGTGTGGCCTTCGCCTTGGGCGCGGGCGCCATGTGGGCGGCCTACATCGTTTTCAGCGCCCGTACGGGCCGCCGCTTTCCGCAGGCCGACGGGCTGGCCCTCGCCATGGCCGTGGCCGCGCTGCTCTTCCTCCCGCTGGGCATCGCCGGTGCGGGCACCCGGCTGCTGAACCCGACCACCATCGCGCTCGGCTCGGCGGTCGCCCTGCTCTCCTCGGTGCTGCCCTACACCCTCGAACTCCTCGCCCTGCGCCGTCTGCCCGCCCCCACCTTCGCCATCCTGATGAGCCTGGAGCCGGCCCTCGCGGCCACGGCGGGCTTCCTCGTCCTCCACCAGACTCTGTCCGCCATGCAGGCGGCGGCCATCGCCCTGGTGATCGCGGCGAGCATCGGCGCGGTCCGCACCCAGACCCGCCGTACCTCGGTCCCGACGCGCGCGCCGGAAGCCTGAGCGGAATGGGCCGCCCGCCGTCACTTCAGCGTGGCCAGGGCCGCCCGGGCGTTGTGGGCCGCGATGCCGAGCATGGCCTCGCGGTCGGGGAAGTCGCCGTCGAGCAGCCGGAGCGGGCCCGCGACCAGGGAGAGGTGCTGGGCGAGGGCGTAGAGCGCGAGCCGGTCGGGGTCGAGATCCCGGCGGGCGAGGTGGTCGTAATGGGCGCCGAAGCGGAGGCGCAGGAAGGTGTGCTCCCACTCCACATCGAAGTGGAGCAGCCCCTCGATGTCGATGAGGACGGGATGCCCGTCGGTGTCCAGGAGGACGTGGTCGGGGCCGAGTTCGCCGTGGACGAGACCGTAGGTGATGCGGGGGCGCACGTGGGCGCGCAGGTCGTGCAGGCGGGCCGCCAGGCGGTCGTGTGCCGGGTGGATCGTGGGGTCGCGGCGGGCGGCTTCGGCGAGGTCGCGTAGGGCGCGATCGAGGACGAGTTGTTCGGCGGGGGCCGGGTCGGCGGGGTGTGGGCGGGCCACACTGCCGTAGTGCGGAGCCTGGGCGTGTCGCATGTGGTCCAGGGCGCGGGCGAGTTCGGCCAGGGGTGTGGCGGCGCGGGTGGGGTCGGCGGTGAGCAGTGACTCCAGGGTGCCGCCGGGGAGGTCCGCGACGACGGCGAGGTCGGCGGTGCCGGGGGCGGGGGTGGGTGTGCCTGGGGCGATCGCGCCGGGGTCGGTCGCGTGGAGCAGGTCCGGGGTGCGGACCCCCGCCTGCCGGAGGGTGTGGTGTGCGGCCAGGTAGGGGGCGAGGCCGGTGGCGGGGGTGAGGGGGTCCGGCCGCGGCTCACCGGCGGGTTCCGGCCAGAAGTCCTCGTCCGGTGCCCAGCGGTACACGATCACGGTGGCGGGTCCGGTGCCGTCGAGGTGTACCCGGTACACACCCTTCTTGCTGCCGCCGCGCAGCCGCTCGACGCCGACGGCCTCGGCGCGGGGGCCCAGCGCTTCGCGCAGCAGTTCCGGGAGGTCGAAGGGCGTCGTCGGTTCGCGCATCGGGCGAAGGTACCGGGCGGCCGGGGTGCTCCGGTGCCGAATTTTTTTCATGCAAGCACGCTTGATTGTTTCTGGGGTCGCTGCCATGCTCCCCTCCATGGCCGATCCGACGCCCGTCATGGACGACTTGCGTGCCGAGAGTGATGAACTCGATCTGTTGGTCGGGGAGTTGAGTGCGGAGCAGTGGGCGTTGCCGACCCCCGCGCCCGGCTGGACCGTGGCCCATCAGATCGCCCATCTCGCCTGGACCGACCGGTCCGCGCTGACCGCGGTCACCGATCCCGACGGGTTCCGGGTGCTGGTGGAGAAGGCGTTCGCATCGCCCGGGTCCTTCGTGGACGAGGGCGCGGAGGAGGGGGCGCGGCTCGCGCCCGCCGAGCTGCTGGCGGGGTGGCGCGCGGACCGGGCCGCGCTGGAGCGGGCGCTGCGGGACGCGCCGGACGGGGCGCGGTTCCCCTGGTACGGGCCCCACATGGCCGCCGCCTCCATGGCAACGGCCCGGCTCATGGAGACCTGGGCCCATGGGCTGGACGTTGCCGCCGCCCTGGGTGTGGTGCGGACCCCTACGGACCGGCTCCGGCATGTGGTGCGGCTCGGTGTGCGGACGCGGGACTTCGCCCACGGGGTGCACGGACTGACGCCGCCGGAAGAGGAGTTCCGGGTGGAACTCGTCAGCCCCGCCGGTGACGTGTGGTCCTACGGCCCGCCCGACGCCCCGCAGCGCGTCACCGGTCCCGCGCTCGACTTCTGCCTGCTGGTCACCCAGCGCGCCCACCGTGCCGACCTGGCGTTGGTGGCCGTGGGCGCGGACGCCGACCGGTGGCTGGACATCGCCCAAGCCTTCGCGGGGCCACCGGGGCAGGGGCGCGCGCCGGGGGAGGCGGGCCGATGACGCCGGCCGAAAGGGCGCCCGGCGAGATGGCGTCGGCCCACGTGACACCCGCCGCCGCGGCACCCGTCCCGCCCCTCCGCATCGGCAACTTCTCCGGCTTCTACGGCGATCGCGCCGACGCCCTGCGCGAGATGCTCACCGGGGGCGAGGTGGACGTCCTCACCGGTGACTACCTCGCCGAACTCACCATGCTGATCCTCGCCCGCGACCGGCTGAAGGACCCGTCGGCCGGGTACGCCCGCACGTTTCCGCGCCAGTTGGAAGACTGCCTCGCCCTCGCGCACGAGCGCGGGGTGCGGATCGTCACCAACGCGGGCGGCCTCAATCCGGCGGGGCTCGCGGATGTGGTGCGGGGGTTGGCGGACCGGCGCGGGATACCTGTGCGTGTCGCACATGTGGAGGGGGACGACCTCACCGCCGCTCACCCTGGTGTGCTCGCCGCACATGCCTACCTCGGCGGCTTCGGTATCGCGGAGTGTCTGCGCGCGGGGGCCGACATCGTGATCACCGGCCGGGTGACGGACGCCGCCCTCGTCACCGGGGCCGCCGCCGCGCACTTCGGCTGGGGCCCGGGGGAGTACGACCGGCTCGCGGGGGCCGTGGTCGCCGGACATGTGCTGGAGTGCGGGACGCAGGCCACCGGCGGCAACTACGCGTTCTTCGGGGACGGTGACGTACGCCGTCCCGGCTTCCCGCTCGCCGAGATTCACGCCGACGGCAGCAGCGTCATCACCAAACACCCCGGCACCGGTGGCTTCGTGGACACCGGGACGGTCACCGCGCAGCTGCTGTACGAGACGGGGGGCGCGCGGTACGCGGGGCCGGATGTCACCGCCCGGCTGGACACGGTACGGCTCCGCCGGGAGGGGCCGGACCGGGTGCGGATCGAGGGGGTGCGGGGCGAGGCGCCCCCGCCCACGCTCAAGGTCGGGCTCAACCGGCTCGGCGGGTTCCGCAACGAGGTCGCCTTCGTCCTGACCGGGCTCGACATCGAGGCCAAGGCGGCGCTGGTGCGCGAGCAGATGAGTGCCGCGCTGGCCAAGTCCCCTCCGGCGGAGTCCCGTTGGGAACTGGTGCGCACCGACCGGCCCGACGCCGACACCGAGGAGACGGCCGGGGCCGTCCTTCGGCTCATCGTACGGGACCGTGACCAGCAGGTCGTCGGGCGGGCGCTGAGCGGGGCCGCGATCGAGCTGGCCCTCGCCAGTTACCCCGGCTTCCATGTGCTGGCGCCACCTGGAAAGGGCGATCCCTATGGGGTCTTCGAGGGGGTGTACGTGCCCCATGGTGCCGTCGACCACACGGCCGTCCTCCACGATGGTCGCCGCATCCATGTGGCGCCGCCCCAGGACACGCGTCCCCTCGACGACGTACCGGACCCGTCCCTCCCCGACCCCCTCCCACCAGGCGCCCCTACCCGCCGCGCCCCCCTCGGCCTGCTCGCCGGGGCCCGCAGCGGGGACAAGGGCGGGGACGCCAATGTCGGGGTGTGGGCCCGTTCCGAGGACGCCTGGCGCTGGCTCGCGCACGAGCTGACCGTCGACCGGTTCCGGGAGCTGATCCCCGAGGCCCGCGACCTGCCCGTCACCCGGCACGTCCTGCCCCACCTGCGCGCCCTCAACTTCGTCGTCACCGGCATCCTCGGCGCCGGAGTCGCCGCCCGCCACCGCTACGACCCCCAGGCCAAGGCCCTCGGCGAATGGCTCCGCGCCCGCCACGTGGACCTCCCGGAGGAGCTGCTGTGAGGGCCGGGGCGAGCACCGGTCCCGCACACCCCACCACCCCCCGTCCCCCGGAGGCCCGCCCATGACCGTCCTCCCCACCTCCCTCGACCCCACCGCCCCCGACTTCCAGGCCAACCGTGAGGTCATGCTCGGCAAGCTGGCCGAGCTGGAGACCGAACAGGGGAAGGCGCTCGCGGGTGGTGGGGAGAAATATGTGGCCCGGCACCGTAAGCGCGGGAAGTTGCTCGCGCGGGAGCGGATCGAGTTGCTGCTCGATCCCGATACGCCGTTCCTGGAGCTGTCGCCCCTTGCCGGGTGGGGCAGTGAGTACACGGTGGGGGCGTCGCTGGTCACCGGAATCGGTGTGGTGGCGGGCGTGGAGTGCCTGATCACCGCCAACGACCCGACCGTGCGCGGCGGCGCCAGCAACCCGTGGAGCCTGAAGAAGGCGCTGCGGGCCAACGAGATCGCCCGGGTCAACCGGCTGCCCTGCATCAGCCTGGTCGAGTCCGGCGGAGCCGATCTGCCCTCGCAGAAGGAGATCTTCATCCCCGGCGGGGCGATCTTCCGGGACCTCACCCGGCTGTCGGCCGAGGGCATCCCGACCGTCGCGGTGGTGTTCGGCAACTCCACGGCGGGCGGCGCGTACATCCCCGGCATGTCCGACCACGTGATCATGGTCAAGGAGCGCGCGAAGGTGTTCCTCGGCGGGCCGCCGCTGGTGAAGATGGCGACCGGTGAGGAGAGCGACGACGAGTCGCTGGGCGGCGCCGAGATGCACGCCCGCACCTCCGGCCTCGCCGACCACTTTGCGGTGGACGAGCGGGACGCGATCCGCCAGGCCCGCCGGGTGGTCGCGCGGCTCAACCACCGCAAGGCGCACGCCGATCCGGGCCCCGCCGAGCCGCCGAAGTACGACCCGGAGGAACTGCTCGGGATCGTCCCCGGCGATCTGCGCACCCCCTTCGACCCGCGCGAGGTGATCGCCCGCATCACCGACGCGTCCGACTTCGACGAGTTCAAGCCGCTGTACGGCACGAGCCTGGTCACCGGCTGGGCCGAGCTGCACGGCTACCCGGTCGGCATCCTGGCCAACGCGCGCGGGGTGCTGTTCAGCGAGGAGTCGCAGAAGGCCGCCCAGTTCATCCAGCTCGCCAACCAGCGCGACATCCCGCTGCTGTTCCTGCACAACACCACCGGCTACATGGTCGGCAAGGAGTACGAACAGGGCGGGATCATCAAGCACGGCGCCATGATGATCAACGCGGTGTCCAACTCGAAGGTCCCCCACCTCTCCGTCCTCATGGGCGCGTCCTACGGCGCCGGGCACTACGGCATGTGCGGTCGCGCCTACGACCCCCGCTTCCTGTTCGCCTGGCCCGGTGCCAAGTCCGCCGTCATGGGCCCCCAGCAGCTCGCCGGGGTGCTGTCGATCGTGGCCCGGCAGTCGGCGGCGGCCAAGGGACAGCCGTACGACGAGGAGGCGGACGCCGCGCTGCGCGCCATGGTGGAGCAGCAGATCGAGTCCGAGTCGCTGCCCCTGTTCCTGTCCGGACGCCTCTACGACGACGGCGTCATCGACCCCCGCGACACCCGAACCGTCCTCGGCATATGTCTGTCCGCCCTACACACGGCCCCCTACCAGGGCGCCCGTGGCGGCTTCGGCGTCTTCCGGATGTGAGGCCCATGATTTCCACCCTGCTCGTGGCCAACCGGGGCGAGATCGCCTGCCGGATCTTCCGCACCTGCGCCGACCTGGGCATCCGCACCGTCGCCCTACACTCCGACGCGGATGAGGGTGCGCTGCACACATGTGTGGCCGACACAGCGGTACGGCTCCCGGGCGCGGCCCCCGCCGAGACGTATCTGCGCGGCGACCTCATCGTGAAGGCCGCCCTCGCGGCGGGCGCGGACGCCGTGCACCCCGGCTACGGCTTCCTCTCCGAGAACGCCGACTTCGCCCGCGCCGTCCTGGACGCCGGACTGGTCTGGATCGGGCCGCCGCCCGAGGCGATCGAGGCGATGGCGTCCAAGACCCGCGCCAAGGAGCTGATGGGCGTCGCCCCGCTCGACGCGGACCAGCTCACCGCCTCCGACCTCCCCGTGCTGGTCAAGGCCGCGGCGGGCGGCGGCGGACGCGGGATGCGCGTCGTCCGCGGCCTCGAAGACCTTCCCGGCGCGCTGGAAGCCGCCCGCGCCGAGGCCGCGAGCGCCTTCGGCGACGGGGAGGTGTTCGTCGAGCCGTACCTCGAGCGCGGGCGCCACATCGAGGTGCAGATCCTCGCCGACACCCACGGCACCGTCTGGACCCTCGGCACCCGCGACTGCTCCCTCCAGCGCCGCCACCAGAAGGTGATCGAGGAGGCCCCGGCACCGGGCCTGCCGCCCGCGCTCACCGAGAAGCTGTACGCGATGGCGGTACGGGCCGCGCGGGCCGTGTCCTACGAGGGCGCGGGCACCGTCGAGTTCCTGGTGGCCGACGGCCGCGCGCACTTCCTGGAGATGAACACCCGGCTCCAGGTCGAACACCCCGTCACCGAGGCGGTGTTCGGGCTCGACCTGGTGGCCGAGCAGATCAGGATCGCCGAGGGCCACGCCCTGCCGCTCGACCCGCCGACCCCGCGCGGCCACGCCGTCGAGGCCCGCCTTTACGCCGAGGACCCGGCACGCGGCTTCGCCCCGCAGACCGGCACCCTGCACCGGCTCGCCGTACCGGGCGTACGCCTGGACGCCGGGTACGGCGACGGCGACACGGTCGGCGTGCACTACGACCCGATGCTCGCCAAGGCCGTCGCCCACGCGCCGACCCGCACGGAGGCCGTCCGCACCCTCGCGGGCGCCCTGGAACGGGCCGCGGTCCACGGCCCCGTCACCAACCGCGACCTGCTCGTCCGCTCCCTGCGGCACCCGGAGTTCACCACCGCCCGCATGGACACCGGCTTCTACGACCGCCACCTCACCGCTCTCACCGAGCCCGCCCCCGACCCGTACGCCCCCCTGGCCGCCGCCCTCGCGGACGCCGCCGACCGCACCAGCACCAGTCCCCGCTCCGGCTCCCGCTTCGGCGGCTGGCGCAACCTGCCGTCGGCCCCCCAGGTGAAGCGGTACGAGATGGCGGGCGAGGAGACCGAGGCGTCCTACCGCCCCACCCGGACCGGCCTGACAGCGGACGGCGTCCGCGTGGTCCGCGCCGAACCCACCCTCGTCGTCCTCGAAGTCGACGGCGTGGAGCGGAAGTTCGAGGTGGCCCGCTACGGCGACCAGGTCTACGTCAACACCACCCCCCTCACCGCCCTGCCCCGCTTCCCCGACCCCCGCCCCGCCCACGCCCCCGGCTCCCTCCTCGCCCCGATGCCCGGCACGGTCGTCCGCACAGCGGAGGGCCTGACCGAAGGCACCGAGGTCCAGGCGGGCCAGCCCCTGATCTGGCTGGAGGCGATGAAGATGCAACACCTGATCACGGCCCCGACGGACGGCACCCTGACGACCCTGCCGGTGGCGGTGGGCCGGCAAGTGGAGATGGGCGCCCTCTTGGCGGTGGTCGAGACCAACTAAGCCAGGGGCGCGGGGAACTGCGCGACCAGCCACAGACAAGCCGCACCCGGAGGAAAAGAATGACCCCCCTGATCGAATCCGAAGAACACCGGTCACTCCGCAAGGCCGTCTCCGCCCTGGGCAAGCGCTACGGCCGCGACTACATCACGCGCGCCATAACCGAGGGACGCCACCCCACAGAACTCTGGTCAGAAGCAGGCAAGCTGGGCTACCTCGGCGTCAACCTCCCGGAGGAACACGGCGGCGGAGGCGGCGGCATAACCGAACTCTCCATCGTCCTGGAGGAGTTGGGTGCCGCAGGCGCCCCCCTCCTCATGCTCGTCGTCTCCCCGGCGATCTGCGGAACAGTGATCGCCCGCTTCGGCACGGAAGAGCAGAAGCGCACCTGGCTCCCCGCAATAGCCGACGGCACCCGCACGATGGCCTTCGGCATCACCGAGCCCGACGCCGGTTCCAACTCCCACCGCATCACCACCACCGCCCGCCGCGACGGCAACGACTGGCTGCTCACCGGCCGCAAGGTCTTCGTCTCCGGCGTCGACCAGGCGGACGCCACACTGATCGTCGGCCGCACGGAGGACGCCCGCACGGGCAGGCTCAAGCCCTGCCTCTTCATCGTGCCGCGCGACGCGGAGGGCTTCACGCGCAACAAGATCGACATGGAGGTCAACGCGGCGGAGAAGCAGTTCGAGCTGGTGCTGGACGACGTACGGCTCCCCGCCGACGCGCTCGTCGGTGACGAGGACGCCGGGCTGCTCCAGCTCTTCGCCGGGCTGAACCCCGAGCGGATCATGACGGCCGCGTTCGCGATCGGCATGGGGCGCTACGCCCTCGCCCGGGCCGTGGAGTACGCCCGTGAGCGCACCGTGTGGAACGTCCCCATCGGCGCCCACCAGGCCATCGCGCACCCCCTCGCCCAGGCCCATGTCGACCTGGAACTAGCGAAGTTGATGATGCGCAAGGCCGCACTGCTCTACGACGCCGGGGACGACATCGGCGCGGGCGAGGCCGCCAACATGGCCAAGTACGCGGCCGGGGAAGCCTGTGTGAAGGCGGTCGACCAGGCCGTGCACACCCTCGGCGGCAACGGCCTCACCCGCGAGTTCGGCCTCGCCTCGCTGATCACCGGCGCCCGGGTGGCCCGCATCGCCCCGGTGAGCCGGGAGATGATCCTCAACTACATCTCCCACCAGACCTTGGGTCTCCCCAAGTCCTACTAGACACAGGCCCGTTGGAGGAACCGTGTTCCACAGCGCGTACGACGACGTACCGCCCGTAGAACTCTCCGTCCACGACGCCGTGCTGGGCGGTGCCGCCGCCTTCGGGGACCGGCCCGCGCTCATCGACGGCACCGACGGCACGACCCTGACCTACGAGCAACTGGACCGGTTCCACCGCAGGTTGGCGGCGGCATTCGCGGAAGCGGGGGTGCGTAAGGGCGATGTGCTGGCCCTGCACAGCCCCAACACCCTCGCGTTCCCACTGGCGTTCTACGCCGCCACCCGGGCGGGCGCCACCGTCACCACCGCCCACCCGCTCGCCACACCCGAGGAGTTCGCCCGCCAGCTGGCGGACAGCGGGGCCCGCTGGATCGTCACCGTCTCCCCGCTGCTCCCGGCCGCCCGCAGATCCGCCGAACTCGCGGGCGGCATACGGGAGATCATCGTGTGCGACAGCGCGCCCGGGCACCGCTCCCTGATCGACATGCTGGCGAGCGACGGGCCCGAGCCGGAGATCGCGCTCGACCCGGCCGAGGACATCGCCGTCCTGCCGTACTCCTCGGGGACCACCGGCGTGCCCAAGGGGGTGATGCTCACCCACCGGCAGATCGTCACCAACCTCGCCCAACTGGAGCCCGCCATCAGCGCGGAGCCCGGCGACCGCATCCTCGCCGTCCTGCCGCTCTTCCACATCTACGGCCTCACCGCCCTGATGAACGCGCCCCTGCGCAAGGGCGCCACCGTCGTCGTGCTGCCCCGCTTCGAGCTGGACACCTTCCTTGCGGCCATCGAGACCCACCGCATCACCGGCCTCTACGTCGCGCCGCCGATCGTCCTCGCCCTCGCCAAGCACCCCTCGGTCGCGCGCTACGACCTCTCCTCGCTGAAGTACGTGATCAGCGCCGCCGCCCCGCTGGACGCCTCCCTCGCCGCGGCCTGCGCCGAACGGCTCGGCCTTCCGCCGCTCGGGCAGGCGTACGGCATGACCGAGCTGTCGCCCGGCACCCATGTCGTCCCGCTCGACCTGCTGCACGAGGCACCGCCCGGCACCGCGGGCAAGCTGATCGCGGGCACCGAGATGCGGATCGTCTCCCTGGACGACCCCGGCAAGGACCTCGGCGCCGGGGAGGCGGGCGAGATCCTGATCCGGGGCCCGCAGGTGATGAAGGGCTACCTCAACCGGCCCGACGCCACCGCCGGGACGATCGACCGCGACGGCTGGCTGCACACCGGGGACGTGGGCCAAGTCGACGCGGACGGCTGGCTGTTCGTGGTGGACCGGGTGAAGGAACTCATCAAGTACAAGGGCTTCCAGGTGGCCCCCGCCGAGCTGGAGGCGCTGCTCCTCACCCACCCCGGCATCGCGGACGCGGCCGTCGTCGGCGCCCTGAACGACGAGGGCAACGAGATCCCGCACGCCTTCGTCGTCCGCCGCCCGACCGCGCCCGAACTGACCGGGAACGAGGTCATGTTGTACGTCGCCGAGCACGTCGCGCCGTACAAACGGGTCCGGCGGGTGACCTTCACCGACTCCGTGCCGCGCGCCGCCTCCGGGAAGATCCTGCGCCGCGAACTGCGGGAGCGCCCATGACACTTGTCGGCCGGACCCGCGAACGGGCCGTGGAGACCCTGAGCCTGGACTCCCCGGACACCCGCAACGCCCTCTCCGCACCCCTCGTCGCCGCGCTCGCCGACGCCCTCGCCGACTGCGCCAAGGACCCCGGCGTCCGGGCGGTCGTCCTCACCCACACCGGCGGCACCTTCTGCGCGGGCGCCGATCTGCGCGACCCGCCCCAACCAGACGCGCTGGTGGGGCTGTTGCGGCAGATCGTCGAGCTGCCCAAGCCCGTGGTCGCGCGGGTCACCGGGCACGTGCGCGCGGGCGGGCTCGGGCTGCTCGCCGCCTGCGACATCGCCGCCGCCTCCGCCGGAGCCACCTTCGCCTTCACCGAGGTACGGATCGGGGTCGCCCCGGCGGTGATCTCCCTGCCGGTGCTGCCCCGCGCCGACCCCCGCGCGGTCGCCCGCTACTACCTCACCGGCGAGCGCTTCGGCCCCGCCGAGGCCGTACGCCTCGGCCTGCTGACCGCGTCCGGGGACGAGGTGGACGACGTCCTCGCGCCCGTCCTGGACGGTCTGCGCCGCTCCTCGCCCGAGGCCCTGGCCGCGACGAAACGGCTGCTCACGGCTAGGGTGCTGGAGACATTCGACCGGGACGCGGCGGACCTGACCGCCCTCTCGGCCCGGCTGTTCTCCGCCCCCGAGGCCCGGGAGGGGATGACGGCCTTCCTGGAAAGACGGGATGCGGCATGGGTGGTGTGAGTACGGCGGAACGCGACCGCGTACCCAAGCAGGACCGCAGCCGGGCCACCCGGCAGCGGCTCCTGGAGGCCGCCGTGGCCTGCCTCGCCGAGTACGGCTGGGCGGGCTCCACGGTCGCGGTCGTCGCCGAGCGCGCGGGCGTCTCCCGGGGCGCCGCGCAGCACCACTTCCCCACCCGCGAGGACCTGTTCACCGCCGCCGTCGAGTACGTGGCCGAGGAACGCTCGACGGCGCTGCGCGAACTGTTCCCGGACGGCCCCGGGGACCGGCGGGCCGTGATCTCCGCCCTGATCGGCCTCTTCACCGGGCCGCTCTTCCGGGCCGCCCTGCACCTGTGGGTGGCCGCCTCGAACGAGGAACAACTGCGGGGGCGGGTCACCGAGTTGGAGGGACGCGTCGGCCGCGAGTGCCACCGCATCGCCGTCGAACTCCTCGACGCCGACGAGTCGAAGCCCGGCGTCCGCGAGACCGTCCAGGGCCTGCTCGACATGGCCCGCGGCCTCGGCCTCGCCACCCTCCTCACCGACGACACCGCGCGCCGGGAGCGGGTCGTGGCGCAGTGGGCCGTACTGCTGGACGAGGCGCTGGGGTGACACCCGGCTCCCAGCGGCCTCGCTCTCAGCGGCCCCGCCCGCTCAGCTCCTGCACCCCCACCACCCGCAGCAACTCCAGCCGCTCGCGGGCCGCGCTCCCCGGCCGCGCGGTGTGGACGATCAGCCGCTGGTCGTGCTCCGGGCTCAGCAGCACCTCGCAGTCCAGCTCCAGCAGCCCGACCACCGGATGCAGGAAGCGCTTGACGTCGCTGCGGCGCACGGCGACGGCGTGGGTGTCCCACAGCGCCGCGAACTCCGCGCTGCGGGCGCGCAGCCGTCGTACGAGCCCCGCGAGCCGGGCGTCCTCCGGGCGGCGGGCCAGGGTGGCGCGCAGGTCGGCCACCGCCGCGCGGGCGGCGCGGTCACGGTCCTCGGCGGGGAAGAGTTCCCGCGCGGCGGGATCGGTGAAGTACCGCCAGACGACGTTGCGTTGCTCCTCGGGCAGGGCTGCGGCATCGCCGTGCAGCGCCCTGGCCATCGCGTTCTGCGCGAGGACGTCACCACGGTCGCTCACCACCTGGGCGGGTATGTCGGTCAGCCGGTCCAGGATCAGCAGCAGCCCGGGGCGGACGTGCTCCGTGGCCGGGCGGTGGCGCGGGGGCTCCTCACCGGCCAGGTGGAAGAGATGGTCGCGCTCGTCGCGGCTCAGCCGCAGCGCGCGGGCCACGGCGGCGAGCATCTGGCGGGACGGGCGGGCGCCCCTGGCCTGTTCGAGCCGCGTGTAGTGGTCCGTGGACATGCCCGCGAGCTGCGCCACCTCCTCGCGGCGCAGCCCCGGGGTACGGCGCCGCGCGCCCGCCGGGAGCCCCACGTCGGCGGGGGTCAGCCGGGCACGGCAGCGGCGCAGGAAGTCGGCCAGCTCGGTTCGGTCCACGCCTCCACCCTGCCCGCGGGCCCCGCCCGTATCCAGGGAGCGCCGGTCCCGGGATGAGGGGGTCTCTCCCGTACGGGGCCGAGCCGCAGCAGGCTGAGGGCGGCCCCGCGAACCCGTGATCCCGCGTCCTCCGTCGTGGCCCACATCCTCCTTCGCAGCCCGTACGCCCCGTCGCGCACGGCGAGAAAGGCATGGCCCCATGCGCTACCGCACACTCGGCCGCACCGGCATCCAGGTCAGCCCCTACGCGCTCGGCACCCTGATGTTCGCCACCTCCGTCGGCAACCCCGACCCCCAGGACTCGGCGCGCATCCTCCACAAGGCGCTGGACGCGGGGATCAACCTGATCGACACCGCCGACGTCTACGGCGACTCCGAGGACGTCGTCGGCCGGGCGCTCAAGGGGCGGCGGGACCAGGTCGTCCTCGCGACCAAGTTCGGCCTGCCGATGGGCGAGGGCCCCCACCAGCGGGGCGCTTCCCGGCGCCGGATCATGACGGCGGTCGAGAACTCGCTGCGCCGCCTGGGCACCGACCACATCGACCTCTACCAGCTCCAGCGGCCCGACCCCACCACGGACATCGAGGAGACGCTGTCCGCGCTCACCGACCTGATCCGCAGCGGAAAGGTCCGCGCGATCGGCACGTCCACCATGCCCGCGTCCGACCTGGTGGAGGCGCGGTGGGTGGCCGAACGGCGCGGCCTGGAGCCGTTCCGCACCGAGCAGCCGCCGTACTCCCTGCTCGACCGGGGCATCGAACGCGAGGTACTGCCCGTCGCCCAGCGCCACGGCATGGGCACGCTGGTGTGGGGGCCGCTCGGGCAGGGCCTGCTCTCCGGCCGGGTCCGCAGGGGCGAGCCCAACGGCCTCACCCGGGCGCGCTTCTTCCGCCACCTCAACGACGAGCGCCGCATCGACGCCGTCGAGCGCTTCAGCGCCCTCGCCGAGGAGGCGAGCCTGCCGCTGACCCACCTCGCCCTGGCCTTCGCGATCGCCCACCCCGGCGTCACCAGCGCCCTCGTCGGACCGCGCACCATGGCTCACCTGGACGACCTCCTCGCCGGGCTCGACGTCACCCTTTCCGACGACCTCCTCGACCGCATCGACGCGATCGTCCCGCCCGGCACCGACGCGGGCCCCCTCGACCAGGCGTACGTCCCCCCACCCCTCCAGCACCAGCAGCTCCGCCGCCGCCCGGCCGGAGAACGCTCCGCCGCCTGAGCCGCTGCCCACGGACAACCGTCCACCGAAGCGGACGCACCCGCCCTCTCCCCGAGCCCGCCCTCGCCGCGCGCGTGGCCGACCGCCTGGCGAGCGAGGGCATCGTGCGCGCCGAGCGCACCCGCGCCCGCTCGGACCGGGGCCCAGCCACCCGCCGACGGGCTGGTCGTCCGCATCGTCCGAGGACGACCCCGAGCGGGTCCGCTGCCCGCGCTCCGCCACCACGGCCCGCCGGTGTCCGGTCGGCCTCTGGCGGCGCACCCCTGGGGCACGTTCTGAAGCTCCGGGTTCGCGGGTATTGCGGAGGTGATGACCGTCACACCCGGAATCGGCGGGCCGCAGTATTCTGGCCGCATGCTTCCGATGCTCGTTCGCCGCCGCCACGTGGACTACGTGCGCGTCACGAGCATGGGCTGTCGGCGTTCTGCCTGACCCAGCCCCCTTTTTCTCGTCTCTTCCTTTCCGGCACCCGGGGGCCGCACACCCCCGCGGCCACCCGTGCCCCGTACACCCGCGGACGCGCCATGACGACTCACGCGACGAACCCGTCGTACGCCCAGCTCCCGATCATCGACCTGTCGGCCGCCGACCGCGGCCCCGAGGACCGGGCGCGGCTGCACGAGCAGCTGCACTCGGCCGCCCATGACGTGGGCTTCTTCCAGCTCGTCGGGCACGGGGTGACGCAGGAGGAGACCGACGCCCTGCTCACCGCGATGCGCGCCTTCTTCGCGCTGCCCGAGGCCGACCGGCTCGCCCTGGACAACGTCAACTCCCCCCACTTCAGGGGCTACACGCGCACCGGCGACGAGCGCACCGCCGGTGCCCGCGACTGGCGCGACCAGCTCGACATCGGCGCCGAGCGCCCCGCCCGCGTCCCCGGCCCGGACGAGGCGCCGTACTGGTGGCTCCAGGGCCCCAACCAGTGGCCCGCCGCTCTGCCCGAGCTGCGCACCGCCGCCCTCGCCTGGATCGACAAGCTGAGCGCGGTCGCCCAGCGCCTGCTGCATGAACTCCTGACCGCCATCGGCGCTCCCGCCGACTTCTACGACCCGATCTTCGGCGCCCACGCCCACCCGCACCTCAAGCTCGTCCGCTACCCCGGCAGCGCGGGCGACGGCACCGACCAGGGCGTCGGCGCCCACAAGGACTACGGCTTCCTCACCCTGCTCCTCCAGGACTCCGTCGGCGGCCTCCAGGTCCAGCGCGAGGACGGCCGCTTCCACGAAGTCCCGCCCCTGGACGGCGCGTTCGTGGTCAACCTCGGCGAACTCCTCGAAGTCGCCACCAACGGCTACCTCCTCGCCACCAACCACCGCGTCGTCAGCCCGCCCGGAGCCACGGAACGCTTCTCGGTCCCGTTCTTCTACAACCCCCGCCTGGACGCGAGGATCGCCCCGCTCCCGTTCCCCCACGCGGACCTGGCCCCGGGTGTGACGACGGACCCGACGAACCCGCTGTACGCGGAGTACGGCTTCAACGAACTGAAGGGCAAGCTGCGAGCACACCCGCTGGTGGCGGAACGACACCACGCGAGCCTGCTGACACCGGCCTAGGGGTAGGGGTTTTGCTTTTGTCTTTTAGGGGCGCGGGGAACTGCGCGACCAGCCACAACCGGTCCGCAGCCGCCCACGCGCCCCAACACCCCATCCCAGTGGGCGAACTCAGTGAGCGATCCCCGCAAACCCAGGAATGTCCTCAGGCCGACGAGAACTGGGCCCCACATACTTCGCTGAAGGCCGCACCAGGCGCCCCGTCCGCTTCTGCTCAAGAATGTGCGCCGACCACCCAGCAGTCCTGGCACACGTGAACATCGACGTGAACATATGCGCCGGCACCTCCGCGAAGTCCAGCAGAATCGCCGCCCAGAACTCCACATTCGTGGCCAACACCCGATCCGGCCGCCGATTGTGCAACTCCTCCAGCGCCGCCTTCTCCAACGCCTCCGCGATCTCGTACCGAGGCGCCCCCAACTCCCGCGCCGTACGCCGCAGTACCCGCGCCCGGGGGTCCTCGGCCCGGTAGACCCGGTGCCCGAACCCCATCAGCCGCTCCCCGCGGTCGAGCGCCTGCCGTACCCACCCCTCCGCGTCCCCGGTCCGCTCGATCTCCTCGATCATGCCGAGCACCCGGGAGGGCGCCCCGCCATGGAGGGGACCGGACATGGCGCCGACGGCCCCGGAGAGCGCGGCGGCGACATCCGCCCCGGTGGAGGCGATGACCCGCGCCGTGAAGGTGGACGCGTTCATGCCGTGCTCCGCGGCCGAGGTCCAGTACGCGTCGACGGCCGCGACATGCTTCGGGTCCGGCTCGCCGCGCCAGCGGATCATGAACCGCTCGACCACCGACCGCGCCTTGTCGATCTCGTGCTGCGGCACCATCGGCAGACCCTGCCCGCGCGCGGACTGGGCGACGTACGACAGCGCCATGACGGCGGCACGGGCCAGGTCGTCGCGGGCCTGCCCGGCGTCGATGTCCAGCAGCGGCTTCAGGCCCCACACGGGCGCCAGCATGGCGAGCGCGGACTGTACGTCCACCCGGATGTCCCCGGAGTGCACCGGGATCGGGAACGGCTCGGCGGGCGGCAGACCGGGGTCGAAGGCGCCGTCGACCAGCAGCCCCCACACGTTCCCGAAGGACACGTGCCCGACCAGGTCCTCGATGTCGACGCCCCGGTACCGCAGGGCACCGCCCTCCTTGTCCGGCTCGGCGATCTCCGTCTCGAAGGCGACGACTCCCTCTAGCCCGGGTACGAACTCGGACATAAGGCGGCTCCTCATGCTGGGTCGGCGGCGGTCACACCGGTGATGCCCCGTCCGGCCGGAGGTCACCCGGACACGGGGCGGGAACCAGCACGATAGCCCTGAGTGCCAGGCTTGGGGAGACCTTGCGGCACTGAGTGCCACGTTAGGGGTATACGACGGTGGCGCCCCGGAGGTGGACCCACGGCCCGTACGCCCCCGTACGGTCATCCGGCCATACGGCAGGATGACGGGTGTGACCGATCGCGACACCATGCCCGACCCCGCCACCGACCCCGCGTTCATGCGCAAGCAGTACCGCGCCCGGGGCCTTGACGAGCCGGATCTCGGGGGCCACCCGATGGACCAGTTCGCGCGCTGGTTCGCGGACGCGGCCCGCGCGGCGGTCCACGGCACGCTGTACGAGCCCAACGCGATGGTCGTCTCCACGGTGGACCCCGCCGGGCGCCCCAGCTCGCGCACGGTCCTGATGAAGGGCTACGACACCGACGGCTTCGTCTTCTACACCAACTACGACTCCCACAAGGCCCGTGACCTGGCCGGGAACCCGTACATCTCGCTGCTCTTCCCCTGGCACCCGATCGCCCGCCAGGTCATCGTCTCGGGCGTGGCCCGCCGCACGAGCCGCGAGGAGACCGCCGCGTACTTCCACAGCCGCCCGCACGGCTCCCAGCTCGGCGCCTGGGCCAGCGCGCAGTCGACAGTGGTCGGCTCCCGCGCCGAACTCGACGAGGCGTACGCCGCGCTCCACGCCCGCTACCCCGAGGGCGAGGAGGTCCCCGTCCCGCCCCACTGGGGCGGCTTCCGCGTCGCCCCCGAGACCATGGAGTTCTGGCAGGGCCGCGAGAACCGCCTCCACGACCGCCTCCGCTACGCCGCCCTCCCCGACGGCACCTGGACGATCGACCGCCTCAGCCCCTGACCCCTCCCCGAAAACGCAGACGACCCGCGAACTCGGGTCCTCCACCAAGGCGGAGAGCCGGCCGGACGTACCGGCGAGTTCACGGGTCGGGCGACTGCGATGGATTGGCCGGCGGCGCGCAACACACACGCGCTGGTCCGACACCTCAACGAGACGTGGTGCCGGGCTGCTAGCCCGCAGCCACCTCACGCGTCCGGTTTCCGTACATCTGCCGAACCACCTCCTCTCGTGTGTGCTCCACAGCCTAGGAAGCCGCCGCACACGCTTCAAACGAATTTCGGCGCCTCCTGGAATCCGGCCGCCGGAACGCGCTGGACGGCGCACGCCCCCGGCTCCTACCTTGCCGCGCATGACAGATCTGCGGGTGGTGCCGGTGGACGGCGCCTCGATGCTGGAACAGTGGCGGTACGTCCACAACGTGATCGTCCCTCCGGCGGCCATGTCGGCGGAGGACGCGCGGGAGCGGGCGGAGCGATACCGGCTGGAGAACGCGTACCTCGGGGAGGAACTGGTCGGCTGTTCCACGGTCCGCCCGCCGACGGGGGAGGAAGCGGTCGCGACGGTCATCGCGCGGGTGCTGCCCGCCTTCCGGGGACGCGGTTTCGGCACGGCCCTCTATCTGCGTGCGCTCGACCACGCGCGCCGGGCGGGTGCGCGAGCGGTCGAGACGTGCGTGCTCGCGGTGAACGAGGACGGGCTGCGGTTCGCCGGGCACCACGGCTTCGTCGAGACCGAGCGCTACGTGCTCGACGGGGAGCGGGACGAATGGGCCGACCTGCGGCTGAGCCCGCTGCCCGGGGAACCGGGGAATGATTCCCGCAATCTTGCGGGAACCTGATGTGTGCCGGGTCACTGTCGAGTTGAATGACAAGCGAACGACGCAGGCCAGTGAGCGGAACGGGTGCCGAGGGGTGTGCCCGACGCAGCCTCCAGGGGGTCGAGGGTGAGTGCTTCCCGGCGTGGTGGGGCCACCGATGAGCTGGGGCCGGGGGAGCCGGGCGGGGAGGATCTGCTCGCCGCGCTGCTGGACGGCATGGACGCGGCCCTGTGCGCCTTCGACGCCGACGGGGTGGTGACCCACTGGAACCGTGAGGCGGAGCGGATCCTGGGGTGGAGCGCGGCCGAGGCGGTCGGGCGGCCGGGGTTCGCCGGGTGGGCGGTGCGCAGCGCCGACGCCGAGGAGGTGCAGCGGCGGCTGATGTCCGCGATGCGCGCGCCGGGGCGGCAGGTGCACGAGTTCGCGCTGGTCACCAAGGACGGCGGGCGGGTGCTGGTGCGGACCCAGTCCGCCGCCGTGCGCGGGCCCGACGGCAGTCCGGCCGGGCTGTACTGCGCCTTCAGCGAGGTGCACGCCCAGATCGACCTGGAGCGGTCGATCGCGCTCAGCGAGGCGCTGTTCGAGGACGCGTCCTGGGGCGTCGTGCTGGTGGACGCGGACCTGCGGCCCGCCGTCGTCAACGCGCACGCGGCCCGCGCGCTCGGTGTCGGCCGTACGTCCGCGCTCGGGCGCCCGCTCGGGGAACTGCTCGCCCAGGGTGTGGAGGAGCTGGAGAGCGCGCTGACCCATGTGCTGGCCGAGGGGGCGCCGCCCGGGCCCGCGGAGATGTGGGTGACGGTGCGCACCGCCGAGGGGGAGCGGCGGCGCTGCTGGCGCAGCGGCTTCGTCCGGCTGGCCTCGCCGCTGGCCGAGGAGCCCGTACCGCTCGGGGTCGGCTGGCTCTTCCAGGACGTCACCGAGGCGCGGCAGGGCGAGCGGGAGGCGTCCCAGCTGCGGTTCCGCTCCAATCAGCTGCACCGCGCGGCCCGCGCCGCCGCCGAGTGCGAGGACCCGGCGGAGGCGGCCGTGGTCCACCTGGAGTTCGCCCTCGCGGGCTTCGCCGACCACGCCCTGCTCGACCGGGTCGCGCCGGTGCCGCCGGGCTCGGAGGAGGGTTCCGTACGGCTCGTACGGCTCGCCGCCACCCCCGCCGGTACGCCCGGCCCCGACACCCCGCCCGGCACCTCCGGGCTGCCGGTGCGGTACGGCGCCGGGCATCCCGCGCTGCAGTGCGGCGAGCGGACCGGGACCGTGCGCGTGGACGCCGGGTCGGGGCCCGCCGAGCGGCCGCGCGAGTGGGCGCGGGCCCGGCTGTGGCCCGCCGACACCGCGCACGCGCTGTGCGCGGTGGTGCGCAGCCGGGGCCGCACGCTGGGCGTTCTCACCTTCCTGCGCGGGCCGGGGCGGGGGCGGTTCGACCGGTCCGACGTGGCGTACGCGGAGGAGGTGGCGGCGCGGATCGGGGCGGCGCTGGATCTGGCGGCGGCGGTGCGGGGCTGAGGGCCGGGGCCTGTGGCGGGGGCTGGTGGCCGGGGCTGGAGCCGGTGTCCGCGGGCTGTCACCGGCATCCGCGGGCTAGTGCCTAGTGCCGGTAGAAGATCCGGTCGCCGTACTTCTCCATGATCCGCGCGTTCCAGTCGTGGCCGCCGTCGACGTTGCCGGAGCGCAGCAGCGGGGGCTCGATGCCGCGCTCGGCCAGTTCCGCGGCTGCGGTGGCCATCATGGCCTGCATCAGGGCCGAGGTGACGACCGTGGAGGCGGGGGCGAAGGGGGCGGGTACGGAGTCCAGGCTCAGCTCGGCGTCGCCGACCGCGATCTTCGAGTCGAGCACGACGTCGCAGTGGTCCTTGAGGAAGGTGCCGGAGGCGTGCCGGGAGGCGGTCTCGGTGGCGTACGCGACGGAGGTGACGCCGATGACCTTGAGGCCGCGTTCCCGGGCGCCGCGCGCCATCTCGACGGGCAGGGAGTTGCGGCCGGACAGCGAGATGATCACCAGGGCGTCCCCGGCGCGGGCCGGTGAGGTGTCCAGTACGGCGCTCGCGAGGCCGTCGACCCGCTCCAGGGCGGAGCCGAGGGTCGCCGGGATGACGTCCACGCCGACGACTCCGGGCACGGCGAGCAGGTTCATCAGGGCGAGGCCACCGGCGCGGTAGACCACGTCCTGCGCGGCCAGCGAGGAGTGCCCGGCCCCGAACGCGAACAGCCGCCCCCCGTCCGTCACGGTGTCCGCCAGCAGACCCCCCGCCTCGGCGATGGCCCCACCCTCCTCCTCCCGCACCCGCCGCAACAACTCCGCGGCGGCCTCGAAGAACAACTCGGCAGGCGTGCCGTCACTCATCCGGTGCCCCTTCACGCTCGGTGTCGCGGATCACGGTGCGGTCTGGACCATCCCAGTGTCAATACGGGACGCCTCCGGCGGTGGGCGCGGCGGACTCAGGGGGTGTCATCCTGGTTCTTCGGCCCGCGGCGCACCCCGGTTTTGCCGGGGCGGCACGGTTGTCGGTGGTATCCGGCAGAATTGAGGTCTGGGCCAGCGCACGCGCCGGGGAGCGGTGAGCTTCCGGCAGAGGTAATCGAGGGGCACGTATGTCCGGACTGATCGACACCACGGAGATGTATCTCCGCACCATCCTCGAACTGGAAGAGGAAGGCGTCGTCCCCATGCGCGCCCGCATCGCGGAGCGGCTCGACCAGAGCGGGCCGACCGTGAGTCAGACGGTGGCGCGGATGGAGCGGGACGGGCTCGTGTCCGTGGCCAGCGACCGTCATCTGGAGCTGACCGACGAGGGCCGCAGGCTGGCCACGCGCGTGATGCGCAAGCACCGGCTCGCCGAGTGCCTGCTCGTCGACGTCATCGGCCTGGAGTGGGAGCAGGTGCACGCCGAGGCGTGTCGCTGGGAGCACGTGATGAGCGAGGCGGTCGAGCGCCGCGTGCTCGAACTGCTGCGGCACCCCACCGAGTCGCCGTACGGCAACCCGATCCCGGGCCTGGAGGAGCTGGGCGAGAAGGACGGCGCCGACCCGTTCCTGGACGAGGGCATGGTCTCGCTGGCCGACCTCGACCCGGGGCAGGACGGCAAGACGGTCGTCGTCCGCCGGATCGGGGAGCCGATCCAGACGGA
Source organism: Streptomyces sp. LaPpAH-108 (assembly GCF_000373625.1). Classification (GTDB taxonomy): domain Bacteria; phylum Actinomycetota; class Actinomycetes; order Streptomycetales; family Streptomycetaceae; genus Streptomyces. The sequence goes on along the minus strand of NZ_KB891996.1, from coordinate 280,929 downwards.
CGCGCAGCTGATGTACACGCTGCGGCGCGCGGGCGTGCAGCCCGGCTCCGTGGTGAGCGTGACCGAGTCGGCGGGCGGTGTCCTGGTCGGCAGCGGCGGCGAGGCCGCCGAGCTGGTCTCGGAGGTCGCCTCGCACGTCTTCGTCGCCAAGCGCTGAGCTGATGAGAGAACCCCGGCGCCGCCGCGGCGCCGGGGTCTCACCTCCCCGGACGCTGACCCGGAGCCCCGAGCTCCCAGGGTCAGCTTCGGACCGTTTTTCCCCGAGCGGTCCGCCCCCCTCGCCAGAGAAGATCCCCCCGGCGGTGGCGATCATTCCTCTTCTGGTGTCACTCGAACGAGGGGTGTTCCTCGCACAGACCCGATGTTCGAATAGCAGTTCGATAGTCTGCGACAGTACGACCACGAACCACGGCATACGACGACGGCAGGGCAGTACACCGGTACGAGGCAGGCAAGGCTGGGGGGTGCCAGGCGATGGCACGGCGTATCGACGTGACAGGAGCGGGCGGCGTACGACTGGCCGCCTGGGAGTTCGCTGACCCGCCCAAGGAGGGGGCCGACCCCGCCCTGCCCGGCGTGCTGCTGCTCCACGGGCTGATGGGCCGCGCCTCGCACTGGGCGGCCACCGCCCGCTGGCTCGCGGAGCGGTATCGCGCGGTGGCGCTCGACCAGCGCGGCCACGGCCGCAGCGAGCACCCCCCGGCCGCCGCCTGCACCCGCGAGGACTACGTGGCGGACGCCGAGGCCGCCCTCGAACAGCTCGATCTCGCCCCCGCCGTCCTCATCGGCCACGCCATGGGCGCCCTGACGGCCTGGCAGCTCGCCGCCCGCCGCCCCGACCTGGTGCGCGGCCTCGTCATCTGCGACATGCGCGCCTCCGCGCTCGGCGCGGCCTCGCAGCGCGAGTGGGACGAGTGGTTCCGCTCCTGGCCGGTCCCCTTCGCCACGCTCGCGGACGTCCGCAGATGGTTCGGCGAGGACGACCCCCGCCTGGAGCGCCCGAGCCCCACCCGCGGCGAGTTCTACGCCGAGGTCATGCACGAGCGCGCGGACGGCTGGCGCCCCGTCTTCGAGCCCGAGCGGATGCTCCGTACCCGCGAGACCTGGGTCCACGACGCCCACTGGGAGGAACTGGCCCAGGTCACCTGCCCCACCCTCGTCGTCCGCGGCCTCGACGGCGAACTCGGCCGCGCCGAGGCCCAGGAAATGGTCCGCGTCCTCCCCCGAGGCGAATACGCCGAGATCACCGACGCGGGCCACCTGATCCACTACGACCAGCCGGCGGCCTGGAGAAGAGCGGTGGAGCCGTTTCTGGCAGCGCTGGGCACTTGAAAACAGGCTCCGACCGGGGCTGACCTGCTTTTAGGTTTCCAGGAGCACGGAGGCCGGTGCTTTCCAGGAGCACGGAGGGGGCTGGTGCTTTCCAGGGACACGGAGGCCGGCGCTTTCCAGGGACACGGGGACTGACACGCTTTTAGGGGCGCGGGGAACTGCGCGACCAGCCCAATCGGCGCCGCACCCGAACGACCGCAGAACCCACCCTCACCCCCGACTGACCGCCACCAAAATCTCCGGCAACCGCCCCACCGTCCGCGGCGCAGCCAACCGCAGCCCCGCCACAGTCAACCCCGCCCCGTACACCGCTCCCAGAGGCAACAGCACCCAAGCCCACCGAGCGCCCCCCTCCGCGACATTCAGCCAGATCACCGCAGCAATGACCGGCGCACACAGCAGCGCCGCCGACACCATGCCCCCGAAGATCGCCGCGAAGGCCAGCCCCGCCTGCCCCGGAGCGACATTCCGATGCCCCTCCTGCGGGATCGAGTACGGGAACCGCGCAGACGTCCACGCCCCGGTCGCCAGCATCGCGCCGAGCAGCGCCAGGGACAGCCCCAGCACCTCCGGCAGCCGGTCCCAGTCACCGAGCAGCGCGGTCGTCACCACCGTCACCAGCAGCGCGTACGGCAGGGTGATCAGCAGCAGGGCCAGCGCGCGGCCCCGCAGCTCGGCGTAGGCGTCGCGGGGCGAGGAGATGGTCATGGCGACCATCCAGAAGGCGGAGGCGTCCTGCCCGAACTGGTTGTACATCTGCATCCCGAGCATCCCCGAGGCGAAGCACGCGAAGTAGACCGAGCCGGTGCCCTGCACGGCGTTGAACACCGGCACGATCAGCCCGATCGCCAGCGAGGTGACCCATGCCGCCTTGGTCTTGGGGTCGCGCCAGATGTAGCGCAGGGTGCGTTCCATGACGGCGCCGGTGCGCCCGCCGGGCAGCAGCCGCCCGAGGAGGCCCGCCGAGGCGCGGCCGGGCGCGCTGGTGTCGGCGCCCTGGAGGGTGGAGCCGTCCGGGGCGGTCATCAGCCGGGTCAGACTGCGGGCCCAGGCGGCGATCAGCAGCGCCAGGGCGGCGGCGGAGAGCGCGAGCTGGGCCAGCGCCACGCCGTACGACCCGGTGCTCGCCGTGTGCACCGCGGCCAGCGCGGAGGCGGGCGGCAGCCAGGACAGCACGTCGGCCACCGGCTGGAGCTGTCCGAGCCCGGTGGACGAACCGAGGCGCTGGAGGCCGAAGTTGAGCAGCTGCGCGCCGATGGCGATCACCAGACCGCTCAGTACCGCGAGGTCCCGGCCCCGGCGGCTGGTCAGCAGCCGTACGTTGGCCGCGGCGACCGTACGCGCCAGCGCCACGCACACCAGCAGCGCGAGCGGCAGGGCGAGGACGGCGGCCGTCCACCCGGCCGGGCCGTGCGCGAGCGAGAGCGCGCAGCCGGTCAGGACCAGCAGGGTGTAGAGCGGGCCGATACCGACCAGGGAGGCGGCGAGCAGGGCGCGTACCAGCGGGCGGGGCCGCAGCGGGAGCATCACCAGACGGGTCGGGTCGAGCGTTTCGTCGCCGCTCGGGAAGAACAGCGGCATGACGGTCCAGCCGAGTGCGAGCACGGCCGCGCCGATCACCGCGACGTTCTCGACGTGCGGGTAGCCGCGCAGTGCGATCAGGCCGGTCATCTGGAGCAGGCCGATCAGCAGCGCGGCGATCGCCGAGCAGACGAACGCGGCCCGGCGGCCCGCCGACTGGCGCAGCCCGCCGCGCAGCAGCGAGAGCTTGAGGCGGACGAGGGTGGGGGTCAGGGCCGTCATCGCGGGGCACCGCCGCCCAGCCAGTCCAGGTCGGACCCGGCGCCGCGGTCGTGCGCGCCGACGAGTTCGAGGAAGGCGGCCTGGAGGGTGGGGTGTTCGCCGCGCACCTCGGCCAGCGGGCCGGTGGCGCGGATGCGTCCGGCGGCCAGGACGGCCACCCAGTCGCACAGTGATTCCACCAGCTCCATCACGTGCGAGGAGAAGACGACGGTGGCGCCGGAGGCGGTGTAGCGCTCCAGGACGCCCCGGATGGTCTGCGCGGAGACCGGGTCCACGCCCTCGAACGGCTCGTCCAGGAAGAGCACTTCGGGGTTGTGCAGCAGGGCGGCGGCCAGGCCGATCTTCTTGCGCATACCGGTCGAGTAGTCGACGACCAGCTTGTGCTGGGCCCCGGCCAGGTCGAGCACGTCGAGCAGCTGGGTGGCCCGCTTGTCGACCTCGGCGCCGGGCAGCCCGCGCATCCGCCCGGAGTAGCCGAGCAGTTCCCGCCCGGACAGCCGCTCGAAGAGCCGCAGCCCCTCCGGCAGCACCCCGATCCGGGCCTTCACGGCCACCGGGTCGCGCCAGACGTCCTGCCCGGCGATCTCCACACTGCCCTGGTCGGGCCGGAGCAGCCCGGTCACCATCGACAGGGTGGTCGTCTTACCGGCCCCGTTGGGACCGACCAGTCCGATGAACTTCCCGGCGGGCAGATCGAGATCGATCCCCCCGACCGCGACCTGCTGCCCGAACTGCTTCCAGAGTCCCCGTATCCGCACTGCTGCCTCGGTCATGCCAAAACCCTACGGCGCCTCGGGCACCCCTGGTGAGGGGGTCGGTCCACTCGATGATCAACGGTCCCGGCCGCATGCGTATGCCAGGGCCGGGATTACTTCCTCCGCGTCGGGGAGCCAGCGGTTGGCGAGGGTGGGTGGGGCGGCCCATTGGGCGGCGCCTCGGGTGCCGACCCGGGAGGGTGGGGCGGTGACGTAGCGGCCCTCGCCGAGGGAGGTGAGGTCGAGGGAGGCGGGGTACCAGCCGAGGCGGCGCAGGAGGTCGGGGGCCTTGGTGGAGCCGCCGGGCAGGACGAAGAACTGGGCCCGGCGGTCGGTGGTGCGGATCACCGGGCCCGGGATCAGGCCCATGCGCTCCATGCGGGCCAGCGCGAGCAGACCCGCGCCCTCCGGGACGGACAGCGCGTCGAACGTGCGTCCCGTCGGCAGCAGGATCGACGCCGTCGGCCGCCGCTGCCACATCCCGCGCACCGCCTTCACGCTGCGGGTGGCCAGCGTCGCCCAGTCGGGCCGGGTGGGATGCGCCCCCGGCGCGGGACAGTCGCCGTCCCCGCACGAGCAGAACAGCATCCCGCCGACCGTCTCCAGCCAGCTGCCCGCCACCACGTCCCAGCGCCGCTCGTCGGCATAGCGTACGGCGGTCTCCAGCAGGGACTCCGTGCGCTGGTGTGGAATCTGGGCGGCCCCGGGGCCCGCGCTCGTGTCGGTCACGCCCCACTCAACTTCCGCACCGGGAGGTGGTTACGGTCCGGCCGCGCGCGGGGGAGGCGTACCGGCCTGGCGTTCGGGGCGCATGGGTGCATGTGCGGGGGCGCGCGGGAGGGTCGCGGACGTGGCGCGGGTAGCCACGTCCGGGGAGCCGCAGGCGTGAGAGGCGCCGTCGGACCCGCCCGCGGGGAGAGGCCGCCGCCTTTACCCCGGCAAACCGCACATGTCACGCATTGACGTTATGTCGACTGGGCAGTGATCTGAATCGACCGGATCGTCCGGCCGGATCTTCACGCTCCAGGGTTTCGCAGGGGGTAGCGGATGGCCGCGAGGCCGCTAGTGGCGAGGCAGCCGAACGAACGGCTGCAAGCACTGATCCAGGAAGCGGGGTGTTCGAACGCGGGACTGGCCCGGCGCGTCAACATGTGTGGCGCCGAGCACGGCCTCGACCTGCGCTACGACAAGACGTCCGTGGCCCGCTGGCTGCGCGGCCAGCAACCGCGCGGGCGCGCCCCGGCCGTCATCGCCGAGGCGCTCGGCCGCAAGCTCGGCCGTACGGTCACGATCGACGAGATCGGCATGGCCAACGGCAAGAACCTCGCCTCGGGCGTGGGTCTCCAGTTCTCGCCGACCGTACTGGGGGCCATCGAGCAGGTCTGCGAGCTGTGGCGCAGCGACGTGGGCAGGCGGGACTTCCTGTCCGGCTCCTCCGTCGCCGCCTCCGCGCTCGTCGAGCCCAGCCGCGACTGGCTGATCTCCGCGCCGGACGCCCAGGTGGCCCGGCAGGCGGGCCCGCGCGTGGGCCGCTCCGACGTGGCGGCCGTGCGCTCCATGACCGAGGCGCTGGTGAGCCTGGACCACACCTACGGCAGCGGGCATGTGCGCCCGGTCGTCGTGCACTACCTGAACAGCGTGGTCTCGGGCCTGCTCGCGGGCTCGTACCGGGAGGCGGTGGGGCGTGAACTCTTCTCCGCCGTCGCCCGGTTGACCGAGCTGGCCGGGTACATGGCCGTGGACACCGGTCAACCGGGCCTGGCCCAGCGGTACTACATCCAGTCGCTGCGCCTGGCGCAGGCGGCCGGTGACCGCGGTTACGGCGGCTATGTGCTCGCCGCCTCCATGAGCCATCTCGCCGCCCAGCTCGGAAACCCGCGCGAGATCGCCCAGTTGGCGCGCGCGGCGCAGGAGGGTGCACGGGGCCGGGTGACCCCGCGCGCGGAGGCGATGTTCCACGCGGCCGAGGCGCGCGGGCACGCCCTGCTCGGCGACGGGCGCTCGGCCGACACCGCCTCCGGGCGGGCGATCGCGGCGCTGGAGCGCGCGGAGGCGGCCGACGGCGACGACCCGGCGTGGATCGCGCACTTCGACGAGGCGTACCTGGCCGACGAGTTGGCGCACTGCCACCGTGACCTCGGCCGCCCCGAGGCGTCCGCCCGCTACGCCGAGCAGTCCCTCGCGGGCCACCCGGCCTCGCGCGCCCGGCGCCGTGCCATCGGCTATGTCCTGCTCGCCACCGCCCAGGTGCAGCGCCGCGAGATCGAGCAGGCGTGCCAGACCGGCATGAAGGCGGTCGAACTCCTGGAGACCCTGCGCTCCGACCGGGGCGCCGAGTATCTGACGGACCTTCAGCAACGCCTCGAACCGTTCCGGGAGGAGGCGGTCGTCAGGGAGTTCGGGGCACGGCTCGACGTACGCCAGGCGGCCTGAACAAGCGGCCGTGCGCGTGTGAAGGGACGGTGAACGGCACCCGCTCCGCTCGCGGGTGCCCAATACAGCGTGGTGGGGGCAGGTTTTGTTACGGCTGTCACAGGGAAGCCGCTGCGGCCCTGAGCTGCGTGGCACCGGGCTCGGGAGACCCGGTAGCGTGAGCCGACGATTCCGAAGGTCCCCCATTCGTAGGAGTCCCGGTGACGCAGAGTGGACAGGGCGAGGAGCCCTCGGCGCGACCCGCGCACGAAGGCATCGTGCTGCCCTCCGACGGAGGAGAGCCCCTGCTGCCGGGCACGACGGGCGCACCCGCGCCCTCCGCGCCGCCCGGCGGGCAGACCTGGGGCGGTGAGTGGGGCCCCGGTCAGGAGGCGCCGCAGCCGGGCCAGGGCTGGCCCCCCGCCGCGACGCAGCAGTGGCCCGCCCCCGAACAGCCGGGCGGTCCCGGCCCGATGCCGCCCGAGGGCGCCCCCGCGCCGTCGTACGGCGGCGAGTCGTACCCGCGCTACGGCGACGCGAGCGGCGGCCAGGGCTATCCGGCGGCCGGTGACGCGAACGGCGCGCAGGGCTACCCGGCCTCCGGGGCGCCGATGCCCCCGATGCACGAGGCCGCCACCCAGTACATGCCCCCGGTGCCCGGCGCGGGCCCCGAGGGCGCGACGCAGTACATACCCCCGGTCCCCGGCGGCGGCGCCGAGGCGGCCACGCAGTACATACCCCCCGTGGGCGGCGGCGCGCTGCCGCCCGAGATGGGCGGCCCGGCGCAGCAGCAGCCCGGCCACGCGCACGCCGAGGCGGCCACCCAGTACATCCCGCCCTACCCGGGCGACGACGGCGAGCGGCAGCCGCCCGCCGAGTTCGACAACCTCTTCCGCGGTCCGCAGGCCGGTGAGGGCGCCACTCAGCAGATGCCGCGCGTCCCCTCGGCGCCCGTCGGCCAGGCCCCGGTGATCTCCGGGCAGCCCGCCTACCGGCCGCCGATGGACGAGGACGACGGCGGACGCCGGGGCGGCGGCCGTACCGGCTCGCGGGTGCCGGTGATCGCCGCCGTGGGCATCGGCATCGTGGTCCTCGGCATCGGCGCGGGCGCGCTGCTCAGCAGCGGCGGGGACGACAAGAAGCCCGACCCCACCCCGGCCGCCGCCTCGGCCCCGGCCAGCGCCGAGCCGTCCGCCTCCGCGGCCGACGATCCGGCCAAGCAGCAGGCGGTCGCGCTGGACAAGGTGCTCGCCGACAGCGGCAACAGCCGCGCCCAGGTGATCCGTTCGGTGGAGAACGTCAAGGCGTGCCGCGACCTCGGCAAGGCCGCCGCCGATCTGCGTGACGCCGCCCGGCAGCGCAACGAGCTGGTCACCCGGCTCGGCAAGCTGTCCCTGGACAAGCTGCCGGACAACGCCGCGCTGAAGGACGCCCTGACCAAGGCGTGGCAGGCGTCCGCGTCCGCCGACAACCACTACGCGGCCTGGGCGGGCCAGGCGGCCGGCCGCCGCGGCTGCGCCAAGGGCCACGCGCGCGCCACCAACCAGACCCAGGCGGGCGACCGGGCGAGCGGCACCGCCAGCGCCCAGAAGACCCGCGCCGCCCAGCTGTGGAACGCGATCGCGACCAAGTACGGCCTGACCACGCGCCAGACCACCCAGCTGTGACGAAAGGGCCCGGCGCCCGGGGATCACCCCCGGCGCCGGGCCCTCTCAGGAAGCCGCCGGACGGCTCAGCCCACGTCCGCCTTCTCCAGCGTGGCGGTCATGTCGGTGACCTCGGAGGAGGCCGACGCACCCCGCTTCGCCGCGACCAGCTTGCCGTCCCGGACCACCTGGACGGTCACGTCGGCGTTGACCAGGCGCGGGAAGCCGACCGCCGACAGCGGGGTCTCCTGGGGCCAGTGCAGGGTCGGGGTCAGCCCGCCGGTGCCCACCCGCAGCCCCTTCTTGAGGGTGCGCTCCACGGTGTCGGCGCTCACCTCACCGCTGCCGATCCGCTCCAGGGCCGCCTTCAGCACGGTGTAGGCGATGTACGTGGTCTGCACGCCGACGTCCGCCGGGTCGATGCGGTTGTCCCCGAACGCCTCCGCGTCGATGATCTTCTTCATCGCGTCCCAGCGCGGGTCGGAGGCCACCGGGTACCAGCTGGTGACGTACGTCCCCTCGTACGGGCCGCTCGCGCCGCCCGTCGCGTTGATCAGCGACTGGTCGACGCTGCCCAGCACGGTCGCCGTGCGCACCGCAGGGAAGTCGGTGCGGGCGCGCCGGAAGGAGTCCATGAAGGTGTCGGTGCGGTCGCCGAGCGCGGGCACCACACATCCCTTGCGCGCCGGTTCGGCGGTCGCCGCGCGCAGCGCCCGCTCGGAGGCGGAGCCGTACTCGGTGGCGTCCTCGGCCGCGAGCTGGTCGTTCGCCGCCGTGTGGCCGCCCGCCTTCAGGCCCGCGTCGAACAGCGGGGGCATCTCGTCCCCGGCGATGCTGTCGGGCCGCACCAGCGTGACGGGGCCGCAGTTGCCCGCCAGCGCCTGGCCGAGCCCGGCGAGCAGGGCGGGCTGACCGCCGTTGACCGGGTACGAGGCAGGGCTGGTGAACTCGTCGCTGGTGACGCCGTAGCCGCCGATGAAGGGGATGCCCGCGCCTTCGAGCGGGGCGAGATAGGAGTCGCCGTACTGGCTGTACGAGCCGACGACCGCGACCACGCCCTCGTCCGCCGCGCGCCGGGCGCACCGGGCCACGGCCACGCTGTCGTTGCGCTCGTTGCAGGTCAGCACCTGGAGCTTGCGGCCGCCGATGCCGCCGCGCGCGTTGATCCACTTCGCGTAGGCGACGGCCATGGCGGGCATGCCGGGCTTGTTGGTGGCCCGGGTGTTCTCCGGCGCCCAGGTCATGACCTTCACCGTGTCGTCCCCGGAGCCGGAGCCGCCCATCACACCGCACCCGGCGGTGAGGGACACGCACACGGCCAGCGCCCCGGCGTACCGGGCCGCGGTACGGGTGCGCCGGGAGAGGGAGAAGCGGAAGAAGTCGCGGGGGAGTCGCCTGCCGGTCATGGACACGCACGATTCCCTCACGTGCCCAACCCAAAGGTGACCCTCGGTCGACGACAGGTGACAGCGAGGTGAACAGCGGGGGCGAATGGGGCGCTCGGGACACGGAACGTACGATCGTTGACCGTGCAAGGTTCGGAGAACACTTCCCGTCGTGGCCGCCGCTCCACCACCATGGGCGTCATGCCACTCAACGACATGCCCTGGTGGCGCTGGCGCTGCACCGTGCGTTCCGCGCTGCACATGCTCTCCGACCCGGTGTTCCAGCGCGACGTCTGGCTGGCCGGTGTGCCCGGGTACGGCGATGTGACCGACGCGGTCTACCGGCTGGTGGAGGACACCTGGCTGGACAACTGGTCGGCCGAGAAATACGTCGGCACGATATTCCGGGACTCGCAGGAGGCGGCGCTCGTCGACACCGCCGTCCTGCGGGTCCTGCGGATCATGCACCAGGTCGGCCCGGACGCCCCCGTCTCCGCCTACCTCGACCACCCCGGCTGGCCGGAGGCGGTACGGGCCGCGCGCGACGCCCATCTGCGGCTCGCCGCGAGCGACGGGGACGACCCGGAGGCGCCGCCGCGCAGCCTCGAGGTGCTGCAGATCATGACCAGGTCCGCGTAGGGCCGCGTAGGGCCGCGTAGGTCAGCGCGCCGCCGGAGCCGCGCGGTCCGTCTGCCGGACACCCCGCCCGCCGGGGCTCTGCGGCGTGAGATCGTGTGACGCATGAACGAGCAGCCCAGCCGCGTTGCCGCCGGTGCGGCGGACCAGTACGTCCTGACTCTCTCGTGCCCGGACAAACAGGGCATCGTGCACGCCGTGTCGAGCTATCTCTTCATGACCGGCTGCAACATCGAGGACAGCCAGCAGTTCGGCGACCACGGCACGGGTCTGTTCTTCATGCGCGTCCACTTCACGGCCGAGGAGCCGGTGACGGTGGACAAGCTGCGCGCCAGCTTCTCGGCCATCGGTGACGCCTTCCACATGGACTGGCAGATCCACCGGGCCGACCAGAAGATGCGCATCGTCCTCATGGTCAGCAAGTTCGGGCACTGCCTGAACGATCTGCTGTTCCGGGCGCGGATCGGGGCGCTGCCGGTGGAGATCGCGGCCGTGGTGTCGAACCACACCGAGTTCGAGGAACTGGTGGGGTCGTACAACATCCCCTTCCACCACATCCCCGTGACCAAGGACACCAAGGCCGAGGCGGAGGCGCGGCTGCTGGAGCTGGTGCGGGAGGAGAAGGTCGAGCTGGTGGTGCTCGCCCGCTATATGCAGGTGCTCTCGGACGACCTGTGCAAGGCGCTGAGCGGGCGGATCATCAACATCCACCACTCGTTCCTGCCGAGCTTCAAGGGAGCGAAGCCGTATCACCAGGCGCATGAGCGGGGGGTGAAGCTGATCGGGGCGACCGCGCATTACGTCACCGCGGATCTTGACGAGGGGCCGATCATCGAGCAGGAGGTCGAGCGGGTGGGGCATGAGGTCACCCCGGACCAGCTGGTCGCCGTGGGGCGGGACGTGGAGTGTCAGGCGCTGGCGCGGGCGGTCAAGTGGCACGCGGAGCGGAGGATTCTTCTGAACGGGCGCCGGACCGTGGTGTTCGCCTGAGAGAGCGTGGGCGGGTGCGGGTCGGTTGTGGCTGATCGCGCAGTTCCCCGCGCCCCTGGGTGAGACACCTGAAGGTTTCTTACATCCTGCTCAGGCTTGCTGTTGCTGTCAGGACCGCGCTGATCGCTTCCCTGTCGCCCTTCTGGCCCGCCGCCGCTTCCTCCGGGGAGATGTGGCCCGCTGCCAGACGGCAGAACTCGACTCCGTCCAGGGCTACTTGGGCCACCTGGTCGGCGTCCGGGGTGCGGGGGTCCAGGGGGATGGGGTACTGGCCGCCGTAGGGGCTGCCCTCGATCTCCAGGAGGACGGTGCCGGGCGGTGCCTGGGGGCGGGCGGCCAGGACGGCGGGGAGCGTGCGGATCGCCAGGTCGATCAGTTTGCCCAGGTGGCGGGGTGCGGGCGGGTCGTAGGGGTAGTCCACCGCCCTCGCGATGTCCTCGGCGTGGACCCAGCACTCGAAGGCGCGGTCCAGCATCGCGTCGTGCAGGGGGAGCGCGAAGTCGCCGTAGGACACCTCGAAGCCGCGGGCGCGGCCACCGGTGAAGGACGCGGTGCGCACGAGGCGGTGGCTCTGGTCGCGCCAGGGCTCGCGGACGTGGCGGGTGGGCGGGTAGCGCGAGGCCTGCCAGAACGCCTCGGTCCGCTCGGCCGGGCCGCCGCTCCCGCGCGCCTGCTCCGCCAGGGCCTCGGCGAGCGGGTCCTCCAGACCGAGCGCGGTGGCCACCAGGCCGTCCACCGAGAGCAGATGCGCGATGACCCCGGCGACGGTCGTACGACGGCTGGTCGCACCCTCGGCGCCGAACCAGCGCAGCCGTACGGGCGCGTGCCACTCGGCGTCGCCGAAGTCCTGGAGCAGGGCGTCGAGCCGGGCGGTCTCGGCGTCGTAGGCGTCGGCCCAGTCGGGCACCGGGATGCGCGGCGGGCGACGGCTCAGACAGGTCTCCAGCACGCGACCGCGCAGCGTGGGGTCCACGTCCAGCGGCTCGGGCCGGTGCAGCAGCCCCACCGCCTCCCGCAACCGCCGCGCCTCATCGGCACAAGCCCCGCACTCCCCCAGATGCTCCTCAACAGCCTCCGCCTCCACCCCCGAACACGCCGCCAACGCCCAGGCCCCAAGCAGAGACCGCAACACCTCGTGCGACAACGGCACGGCCCCGCCGCCCTCCCGAGGCACCGGCACCCGCTCGGACCACACCTGGACACCCTCCACACGAGAACGCCCGCCACCGGGCAGCGCCCCGGCGCCCTCTGACCCGAAGCCCTCCGTGCCGGGGCGTGCTCCGGCGGTGCCCGTGCCGGGGCGTTCGCCGGTCTGTACCCCGGCGGTCTCCGCGCCGGACTGTTCGCCGCCGGACCGCATCCGGACGGCGTCCCCGCCGGGGCGCCCGTCGCCAAGCCGAGCCCCGAAGTCCTCCACGCCCGGCTGTTCCCCGCCGGACCCCGCCGGGACGCCTTCCGCGCCGGGGAGTCCCTTGCCGGGCTGTATCCCGAAGTCCTTCGCGCTGGGGCGTGCTCCGCCGGGTCGTCCCTCTGCGTCCGCCGTCCCGAAGGCTTCCGCGCCTGGCTGGTCCCCGCCGGATCGCGCCCGGACGTCTTCCGTGCCGGAGAGCCCGTCGTCGGGTCGTGCCCCGAAGTTCTCCGCGCGTGGCTGGTCCTCGCCGTACCGCGCCCAGGCGCCCTCTGTGCCGGGGCGGCCCTCGCCGTGCCCTGACGTGAAACCCTCCGTGCCCGGGCGTTCGCCGTCGGGCCATGCGCCGGGGCGTGCCCCGCCGGGCCGCTCCGCTGCGTTCGCCGTGCCGAAGTCCTTCGCGCCGTGCTGTCCGTCGTCGGACCGTGCTTGGACGCCGTCCGTGCCGGGGCGTCCGTTGCTGGGCCGTGCCCCGAAGTTCTCCACGCCCGGCTGTTCCCCGCCGGACCCCGCCGGGACGCCTTCCGCGCCGGGGAGTCCCTTGCCGGGCCGTGCCCCGACGCCCTCGGCGCTGGGGCGTGCTCCGCCGGGTCGTCCCTCTGCGTCCGCCGTCCCGAAGGCTTCCGCGTCCGGTCGGGTCTCGCCGGGGTGAGGCCAGGGGGCCTCCGGGGCGGGGTGTTCCGGGGTGCCTTTCGTTCGGGGTTTCCCGTTTTCCTGGGCGGCAGCCCCCTCGTGGGGGAGGTGGTTCTCGGTGTCGGCAGGGCGGGGGTCGTGGGGTGTCATCGGGTTCCCCCGTCGGGCGGTGGGGTGTCGTGGGCCGTGGAGAGGAGTTGGAGGCCGAGGCGGAGGCGGCGGCGGGCCTCGTCCTCGGTGACGTCGAGATCCGCGGCGGTGCGGCGGTAGTCACGGCGCTGGAAGTAGGCCAACTCCAGGGCGGCACGCAGGGGTTGGGGCATCGAGTGGACGATGTAGTCGGCGCGGGCAGCGACCGCCGCACGGTGGACCTTGCGCTCCAGCTCCTCCGGCGAGCCGCCGTCCCCGCCCAGCGCGGCCGTCCCGTCGTCCCGCAGCCGCCGTACGGCGAGGCGGCGCGTCACCGCCGCGATCCAGGTGCGCAGCGGCTCCTGGCGGGGGTCGTAGGTCTCGGGGTGCTGCCACAGGTGGGCGAAGACCTCGCGGGTCAGGGCGTCGGCGGCGGCCTCCTCGCCTAGGACGCGGTGGGCGAGGCCGTGCACCAGCGAGGCGTACCGGTCGTACAGCTCACCGAGGGCCGCTGCCTCCCCGCGCGCCAGCCGCTGCTGCATCACACGGTCCCGGCGGAGCGGTACGTCCTGCCGCGCCATGCCGATCCTCCCCTCGCCCGGTGCGGGCCCGGGCCGGTGTCCCGGTGACCTTCTCTCGAATGTAGTCGGCACGTCTGACAGCGCACGCCCCTTTGTGTCAATGTGCGCCCCCCGCTGCGTCGCAGGTGATAGGGCCTCCTTCACACGCCCTTCACTCTTGCATGGTCCAACTCCGATCGAACAGGATTGATAGTGACCGAAACAAGACCTTTGCCGATCCTCCGCGGTTTGCCAATTCGTGTTTCAGGGAAACGCCCGCTGGGCAGCCGCGCGGAAAGAAACGTAGGGACTGCTTCCATTTCCGGGCGGTTCCCTGAGATCCGCCGAGCGGAGGGGTGTGGCCGTGGCATTCGAAGTGACCGGCGCCGAGCGGGGCGCGTGGGCCGTGCTCCGAGTCTGCGGTGAACTGGATCTGGTGACCTCGCCGGTGCTGCGCCAGCGGGTGCACGACGCGGTGGCCGAGGGGCATCACAGCCTCGTCCTCGACCTTTCCGACGTCTTCTTCTGCGATTCCAGCGGGGTCGGCGTGCTCATCGCGTCCCGCCGTCTGATCCGCTCCTGCCAGGGCCGGCTGCGGCTGATCCTGCCCGACCGGGGCGCCGAGGACGGCTCGCATGTGAACCGGGTCCTGGGCGCGCTCGGCGTCCGGCGCCTCTTCGACGTGCGCGCGGACGTGGCCGCCGCGACGGCGGACGGGCCGGACTCGCTGACGGCCTGAGCCGGGGTCGCAAGCCGCCCCCGAAACCGCCCCCGAGGCCTCCCCGGAAGACGATCTTCCGGTAATTCGGTTCCGCCACGCGGGAATTCATGGCCACGGATGTCGCGGATCGTGGCGAACTCGCATCACTGAGCGTCGATATCGGGTTGTGTCCGTTCCGCGACTCGTCACGGCCCGGAGTCGGCGGCCCGCTCGGGTACCTTGGGTGAGATGCGAGTGGCTGCGAGCACGGATGGTGCCGGAGATGCCCCTGGGGCGTTCCCGGACTCGGTGTCGCGCGCCGCTGTTCACGGGGTGACGGTGGAATACCGGCCCGATTGTTCGACTCCTCGACATGCGCGTCGCACAGTATGCCGCACGGGTACTCCTTCGCGCGGGAATATGCCCGAAGCGCTTGTTGGGGTGACTGTACGTCAACCATGCTGTCTCGTAAGGGAATCACGTTCCGTGACCCTTGCTCTGGCCGTTGTTCTGGCCATGCAGAAAATGGCTACGATCGTGGCCCTCGCCGTACTAGACGTCGCGGATCGTGTCGCGCACGACGGGTGGGGTGGGGTCATGTGTCCGCCGGTTCGGATGGTGTGAGCGGTGCAGGTGCTTCAAGTGCAGCTGGAGATCCGGCCCGACCCCGAGGAGGTGAGACGGGCACGCAAGTGGGCCCGCTCCCGGCTCGCCGGGCTCGGGATAGCGGCCGACGAACCGTTGGCCGAGACGCTGATCCTGCTCGTCTCCGAGCTGGTGACCAACGCGGTGGTGCACACCGGGCGCCCGGCCCTGCTGCGGCTCTCGCTGCCGGGCGGTACGGGACGGCCGGAGCCCGAGCGGTCCGGGGAGACCGGGGAGACCGGAGCGGCCGACGAGGATGCCGAGCCGGAGGCCACGCGGGACGCACCGGACGCATCAGACGCATCAGACGCGGCGGAGACGGGCGTGACCGTCGTCTCCGCCACCGTGCGCCTGGAGGTGGCCGACGCCAGCTCCCGTGCCCCCGTGCCGCGTTGCGCGGGCGACGACTCCACCGGCGGCCGGGGCCTGGCCCTCGTGGACTGTCTCGCCGACCGCTGGGGCTGGCAGGCCGAGGGCGCGGGCAAGAGCATCTGGTGCGAGCTGGACCGCTGTTCGCCGCCCCGGGAGGGCGTGGCGATGGCGTACGGGGGCGGCATGGCCGCGTACGAGGACTTCACCTTCGAAGCCGTGTGACCCCCCTTCCGGCGATGCGCCGGGCGTGCTCCCGTGCGCGGTCCCCGCGAAGTGCGCGGACGCCCCTGGCGCCCGTACGGTGTTGACGCGTCGAGTGTGTGTGAACACGCTGGTGTGCGTCGATTCGCCGCGAGGGGACGGCGAGGGCCGGGGTGACGAAGTCCTCGCCGAGCGTGGGTCGCACCGGCCGACGGCGCCGGACGTGCACAGGGGGACACGCCCGGGGGATGCGCCGTCGCCCGGTCCGCGCGGGGCGGGAGCACAGCCGAACCGGCAACGCTCCCGCCCCGACCAGCGAGCCCCGCTCCCTACACTCGCCTCATGGCATGCCGTATCAGTGAGCTGGTCCTGGACGTCGCCGATCCCGAGCGGCTCGCCCTCTTCTGGGCCGAAGTCCTCGGGTACGTGGAACTCGGCCGCGAGGACGACGGAAGCATCGGGATCGGGCCATCCGGTGCCGGGTTCGGAGGGCCGCAGCCCACCCTGATCCTCAGCCCCAGCACCGATCCGCGCCCCGCGAAGCTCCGGCTGCACATCGACGTCAGCGCCACCGACCGCGACCAGGACGCCGAACTGGAGCGGCTGCTCGCCCTCGGAGCCAGGCGGGTCGACATCGGGCAGACCGGGCAGGAGAGCTGGCACGTACTGGCGGACCCGGAGGGCAACGAGTTCTGTCTGCTGCGGGCCCGGGTCGCGGCCGTCTAGGCGCGGACGGTGGCCCGGAACGTCCGCCGGTAGGCCGTAGGCGTCACGCCCAGGTTCTGCTGCAGATGCTGTCGCATCGACTGGGCCGTGCCGAAGCCGCAGTCGTGGGCCACGCGGTCGATGGGGAGGTCGGTGGACTCCAGGAGGCGGCGGGCGAGTTCGACGCGTTGCTGGGTGAGCCATTGGCCGGGGCTGATGCCGACCTCCTCGCGGAAGCGGCGGGTGAAGGTGCGGACGGACATGGCTTCGCGGGCGGCGAGGTCGCGGAGCTGGATCGGCTCGTGGAGGCGGGTGAGGGCCCAGGCGCGGGCGGCCTTCGTGGTGGCGAGCTGGGGGTCGGGGACGGGGCGGTGGATGTACTGGGCCTGGCCGCCGTCGCGGTGCGGAGGCACGACCGTGCGGCGGGCGACCTCGTTGGCGATCGCCGCACCGTGGTCGCGGCGCACGATGTGCAGGCACAGGTCGAGCCCGGCGGCGACCCCCGCGGAGGTCAGCACGTCGCCGTCGTCGATGAACAGCACCTCGGGGTCCACGCGGACCGCCGGGAACATCCGCTGGAAGCGGTCCGCGTCGGCCCAGTGCGTGGTCGCCGGGCGGCCGTCGAGGTATCCGGCGGCGGCGAGGACGTAGACCCCGGTGCAGATGGAGGCCAGGCGGGTGCCGGGGCGGATGCGGGCGAGAGCCGAGGACAGTTCGGGGGAGAGCCTGCCCTCGTCGTACTCCGGGCCGAGTTCGTACGACGCCGGGACGATCACCGTGTCGGCCGTGGCCATCGCCTCGGGACCGTGGGGCACGTGCACGCTGAAGTCGGCGTCGGTCACGACCGGGCCCGGCGGACGCACCGAGCAGGTCAGGACCTCGTACAACGCCCGCCCTTCCTCGTCACGGGCGCGGGTGAAGATGCGGTGGGGGATGCCCAGTTCGAAGGGGAGCAGGCCGTCCAGGGCCAGGACGACGACACGGTGCGGTCGGAACTCCTCGGGCGTGGCCATGGCCCGATCCTAGCGAACACTGTCCTGCGGGCCACTCGATGCGCGCGCATGCGGACCCGACCCTTGAGCTGTGACTCAGACAAGCGAAGCCACCGCCGCTCCCCGGACTCCGGCAGGGCGACGCCGGGTGCACCGCGCCTGGTTCGTCGCCGCCGTCACCTTCGTCACGATCATCGGCGCGGCGGCCTTCCGTTCCCTGCCCGGACTCCTCCTCGACCCGCTGCACGAGGAGTTCGGCTGGTCGCGCGGCACGATCGGCGCGGCCGTCTCCGTGAACCTCGCGCTCTACGGCCTGACCGCGCCGTTCGCCGCCGCGCTGATGGACCGCTTCGGCATCCGCCGGGTGGTCGCCGTCGCGCTGACCGTCGTCGCGCTGGGCTCGGGGCTCACCGTGTGGATGACCGAGCCCTGGCAACTCATCCTCTGCTGGGGGCTGTTGGTCGGACTCGGCTCCGGCTCGATGGCGCTGGCGTTCGCCGCCACCGTCACCGGGCGCTGGTTCACCGCGCGGCGCGGACTGGTCAGTGGCATCCTGACCGCCGCGTCCGCCTCCGGGCAGCTGATCTTCCTGCCGCTGCTGTCCTGGATGATCGAGAGCGGTCACGACTGGCGCCCGGCGGCCGTCACGGTCGCCGCCGCCGCCCTCGCGGTGGTCCCCTTTGTCTGGCTGCTGCTGCGCGACCATCCGGCCGACGTGGGCCTCGCGCCGTACGGGGCAACGGAGTTCGTGCCGAAGCCGCCGCCGGTGACCGGGGCCGCCCGGCGGACGCTCGGCGTGCTCGCCCAGGCCGCGCGCACCGGGCCGTTCTGGCTGCTCGCGGGCAGCTTCGCGATCTGCGGGGCCTCCACCAACGGGCTGATCCAGACCCACTTCGTGCCCGCCGCCCACGACCACGGCATGCCGGTCACGGCGGCGGCCTCGCTGCTCGCGGTCATCGGCGTCTTCGACGTGGTCGGCACGATCGCCTCGGGCTGGTTCACCGACCGCTTCGAGCCGCGCCGTCTGCTCGCCGTGTACTACGCGCTGCGCGGGACCTCGCTGCTCTTCCTGCCGATGCTGCTGAACCTCGGCCCCGCCGTGCATCCGCCGATGGTGTTCTTCATCGTCTTCTACGGCCTGGACTGGGTCGCCACCGTCCCGCCCACCCTCGCCCTGTGCCGGGACCGGTACGGCGACGACTCCGCGATCGTGTTCGGCTGGGTGCTCGCCTCGCACCAGATCGGCGCGGCCCTGGTGGCCTGGCTCGGCGGGGTCGCCCGTGATGTGTTCGGCAGCTACGACATGGTCTGGTACGCCTCCGGCGCCCTGTGCGCGGCGGCGACGCTCATGGTGCTGGTGATCCGGCGCCGCCCGGCGCCGCTCACCGTGCCCGCGTAGCCTCGCGGGCCGCCCGCCGGGCGACGGCGCGGGCGATCTTCTCGGCGTCCAGGGCGAGTTCGCGGAACATGCCGCTGATCGGGTTGGTGAACCCGGTGAAGTACAGCCCCGGCGCCTCCTTCGGGGTGCGGGCGCCGTGCGCCACCGGGCGCCCCCGGCCGTCCAGCACCCCGAGATGCCCGACCAGGGAGTCCAGGCCCCGTGAATAGCCGGTGGCCGCGATCACCGCGTCCGGGGCCACCCGGGTGCCGTCGGCGAGGGCCACCTTGCCGTCCTCGAACCCCTCGACGGCGGCCACGATCTCGACCTTGCCCTGGCGCACCGCGTCGATCAGGCCCACGTCCTGCACCGGGATCGCGCCCTCGCGCACCCGGCTGTAGAGGCCCGACTCCGGCCGGGGCAGGCCGTGTTCGGAGAGGTCGGGGGTGCTGAGGCGGGCCAGCGGCCGGGCGAGCCTGTCCACGAGCCGCACCGGCAGCCGCCGTACCAGGATGCCGGTGTGCTGGGCGGACCAGCCCGCCGTCGAGCGGCGCACGAGGTGCGGGACGGTGCGCACGGCGAGGCGCACCCGCGCGGCCCCGCCCTCGACCAGGTCGACGGCGATCTCGGCGCCCGTGTTGCCGACGCCCACCACGAGCACGTCCCGCTCGGCGAAGGGGCGGGCGTTCCGGTAGGCGCTCGCGTGCAGGAACTCCCCGTCCCAGTCCTCCAGTCCGGGCCAGTCGGGCAGGCGCGGGGTGTGGTTGAAGCCGGTGGCGACGACCACCGCGCTGCCGGTCAGCTCCCGGCCGCCGGAGGCGTGCAGCAGCCAGCCCGCTCCGTCCGGGGCGGGCTCCACCCGGAACACCTCGACCCCGGTGACGATCTCCAGCTCGTGGTGCTCGGCGTACTTCTCCAGATAGCGCACCACGTCGTCGCGGGCCACCCAGCGGCCGAACGCGCGGGGTATCGCGAGGCCCGGCAGCGCGGAGAGCCTGCGGGTGGTGTGCAGCCGGAGGCGGTCGTAGTGGCGGCGCCAGGACGCGCCGACCCGGTCGGCCTTCTCCAGGATCACCGCCCGCACCCCGCGTGCCCTGAGGGCGTGCGCGACGGCGAGTCCGCCGGGACCGGCGCCGATGACATAGACGGGACGGTCGGCGGGGGTCGCGGTCAGATGCGCGAGAGAGGGACGCGAGTCGGCCATGAGCGCGAGCGTAATCACACCCCCGGTTGATGGGTATCGGTCAAGACCGGAATTGGTTGCGGATTGACAACGATGACGTGTGCGGAGTGCGAAATGTGTGAAAACGCTTCACGGCCACAGCAGTTGGCGCGCCCAGCCGAACTCGGTGCGCCGGTACTCCAGGCGTACGTGACGGCGCTCCGGGTCGCCCTGGAAGAACTCCACGGTCTCGGGGCGCAGGTGGTAGAGCGTCCAGCCGGGAACCGGTTCCGCGGGGTTCTCGCGCGCCTGCCGCCACGCCTGGTCGGACGCCTCGCGCAGTGCCTCCGGCGAGGCCAGCTCCTCGCTCTGGCGGCCGGTGAGCGCCGCCGCGAGGGCGCCGGTGGAACGGGCGTGCAGATCGGCCTGGCCCTCCTCGGCCGGGGCGGTGGTGACCGGGCCGCGCACCCGCACCTGGCGGCCGAGCACGGGCCAGTAGAAGGCCAGGGCGGCGTACGGGCGGGCGGCCAGGGCGCGGCCCTTGCGGCTCGTGGCGTGGGAGGCGAAGGACCAGCCCGCGGCGTCGGCGCCGTGCAGCATCACGATCCGTACGTCCGGATTCCCGTCCTCGTCGGCCGTCGCAAGGGACATGGTGTGCGGCTCGGGCTGCCCCGCCCGTACGGCGTCCGCGAACCACGCGGTGAACAGCGGCAGCGGGGAGGGCGGCGCGGTGCCCGGGTCGAAGGGGCGCAGCTCGGTCGCCCCGGGCGGCCACACCCTGAGCGTGCGCAGCAGGGCGGGCAGATCGGGGTGGGCCGGGGTCTCCTCGTGTGCCATGGACCGAGTATCGCCGCAGCGGCCCCGCCGCCCCCGGACGCGGGACGGGCGGTGGTCCACCCGAGGGGGACCACCGCCCGCCAGACAGGACGTGGGGTACGCGCTACTTGGCGGGTTTCTTGCCGGTCACGCCGAGATACGTCAACAGCGAGAGCGTCGGCTTGAGTTCGGCCTGCTTCACACCCCAGGCGGAGAAGCCCTTCTGGTGCGCGGCGACCGAGGAGAGCATGGTGACGAGGGAGCCGGCGATCGCCGACGGGTTGACGTCCTTGTCCACCCGCCCCTTGGCCTGGAGGTCGGCTACGGCCTCGGTGAGCGGGCCGTTGACCGCGTTCAGGATCTTCATGCGGAGCTTGTTGAAGCGCTTGTCGCCCTCGGCGGCGGCGAGGTCGACCACGCGCAGGATCGCGTCGTTGCGGCGCCAGAAGTCCATGAAGCCGTCCACGAGTTCCTGCGCGGTCTGCCAGCCCGCCTTGCCCGCCCAGCTGCGCCCGGCGAGCAGTTCGGCCAGCTCGGCGCTCTCGGCGGCGGTCTGGTCCGCGATCTCCAGGACGGCTCCCTCGACGTCCGGGAAGTACTGGTAGAAGGTCGCGGGCGACGTGCCCGCCCTCCGGGCGACATCGATGACCTTGACGTCCCGGTAGGGGGAGGAGCTGAGCATCTCGCTGAGGCAGTCGAGCAGCTTCTGCCGGGTCGCCTGCCCACGCCGGCCGGCCACGCGGCCGTCGACGGTACGCACTTGTCCTGTCATGCCGTCAGCTTACCGACGGGGAGCAGGAGCGCTATTCGGCCGACTGCAAATGGGGTGCCCGGCCATCTCGGGGCGATTTCCCTGGTCTGCGGGGTGCGCGCGTCGCGGTTACTTTGACGATATGGCCGAAAACAGTGCACCGGCGTACGGCGAGGGCGTGCCCTGCTGGGTCGACGCGCAACTGCCCGACGTCGAGGCGGGCAAGCGGTTCTACGGTGAACTTTTCGGGTGGACCTTCGAGCCCGCCGAGGAGGCCCCCGGCGGCTCGGTGTGGGCCCGCCTGGACGGCGCACCGGTCGCCGCGCTCGCCCCGAAGACGGACGGGCGGATGCCCACCGTGTGGACAGTCTCCTTCGCCACCCCGGACGCCCGCGCGCTGGGCCGCCGCATCACCGAGGCCGGGGGCACCCTGATCTCCGGCCCCTTCCCGGTGGACGGCCTCGGCGCCGCCGCCCTCGCCGCCGACCCCGAGGGTGCGGTCTTCGGGCTGTGGCAGCCCGGCTCGCTCCCCGGCTTCGGGCGCCGGGGCGAGCCCGGCACGTTCGTCTGGGCCGAGCTGTACACCCGCGACACCGCCGCCGCGAACGCCTTCTACGGCGCCCTCTTCCACGAGGCGCTGTTCGGCTCGGGCACCGAGCCCGACTTCGGCCGCGCGGACGTGACCGACGTGTTCCCGGCCGAGATGCCCCCGCACTTCGTCGTCCACTTCCGGGTCGAGGACCTGGACGCCGCCCTCGCGGCCGTACGGCGGCTCGGCGGCCGGGTCCAGGTGCCGCCCTTCGACGCCTCGTACGGACGGGTGGCCGTCGTCACCGACAATCAGGGGGCGTCGTTCGCGCTGCTGCACCGGTGACGGGGCACCGCGCGGCGGCGAAATGACGGGATTGGGCACGAGACACCCCGATTCGCGGCCGGGTTCGCAACCGGCCGCCCGGCCAGGAAGAATCGGGGTGCGTGCCGCCAGGGCGGTGCGGTGGTGAGACGCTGCACTACGGCCGCGTCCGCAGGTGGGCGACGCGGCTCGTACGGGGAGGTGGCAGGCAAGTGGTGGATCAGCTGACGCAGCACGACCCGCGGCGGATCGGGCCGTTCGAGGTGCTGGGCCGGCTGGGGGCCGGTGGCATGGGGCTGGTCTATCTGGCGCGCTCGGCGTCCGGCCGGCGCGTGGCGATCAAGACCGTCCGCACGGAGCTGGCCGAGGACCAGCTCTTCCGGGTCCGCTTCACCCGCGAGGTGGAGGCGGCCCGCGCGGTCTCCGGCTTCTACACGGCCGCCGTGGTCGACGCCGACCCGCGCGCCGCGGTGCCCTGGCTGGCGACCGCGTACGTCCCGGCGCCCTCGCTGGAAGAGATAGTGAACGAGTGCGGCCCGCTCCCGGCGCAGGCGGTGCGCTGGCTCGCGGCGGGCGTCGCCGAGGCCCTGCAGTCCATCCACGGTGCGGGCCTGGTCCACCGCGACCTCAAGCCGTCCAACGTGCTGGTCGTCGAGGACGGCCCCCGGGTCATCGACTTCGGCATCGCGTCGGGGGTGTCCAACACCCGGCTGACGATGACGAACGTCGCGGTCGGCACCCCCGCCTACATGTCCCCGGAGCAGGCCAAGGACTCCCGCAGCGTCACCGGCGCCAGCGACGTGTTCTCGCTCGGCTCCACCCTGGTCTTCGCCGCCACCGGGCACCCGCCCTTCCACGGGGCCAACCCGGTCGAGACGGTGTTCATGCTGCTGCGCGAGGGCCCGGACATCACCGGGCTCCCGGACGAGCTGCGCCCGCTCATCGACGCCTGCATGCAGATGGAGGCACCCGGCAGGCCCAGCCCCGCCGACCTCCAGTCCCAGCTCGCCCCGCATCTGTTCGGCTCCGGCTCCGACGACTCCGGCACCGCCTCCGCGTGGCTGCCCGAGAAGGCCGTCGCGCTCATCGAGGCGCGCCGGGGCGGCCGTCCGCCCGCCAAGCCCGCGCCGCTGCCGCCGGGGCCGCGCAGCGGGGGCCGCGCGGCCGTGCCCCCGCCGCCCTCCTACGACCCTGTCGTGCCGTCCCCGGCGCCCGTCCCGCTGGGCGGGCCCGACACCGGTCCGGTGCGGCTCGCCGGGGTGGAGGTGCCGATCGGGCCCGGGCCGCGGGTGGCCGACGCCCGCGCCGCCGCCGTCAAGGCGCCGCCGCCGGAGGCCGGGCTCGTGGCCAGCTGGTCCCGGCCGCGTCCCGGGGTGCTCGGCGCCGACCCCGCCGTACCGCCCGTACCGGCGCTCCAGCCGGAGGCGGCGGGCTGGCGGCCCTGGCGCTTCCGCATGTCCAACGACGTGTGGGGCACGCCCTCGGTCGACGGCGACCTCGTCTACGTCACCTCCTTCGAGGTGCACGCGCTCGACGTGGCCACCGGACGCCGCCGCTTCAAGACGCGCGACGTGGCCTGGTCCATGACCGTCGCCGACGGCCGCATCCACGCCTCCGACGGGCCCACCCTGTTCGCCCTGGACGCCCGCGAGGGCACGGATCTGTGGCGGCTGTCCACGGACGCGTGGGTGTACTCGCTCAAGGCCGACCGGGGCACCGTCGTCACCGGCACCCGGGGCGGCGGCGCCCAGGCGTGGGAGGCGTCCAGCGGCCAGAAGCTGTGGGAGATCACCGGCTGCCAGACGGACTTCGAGTCCCCGGAGGCCGGACCCGTCGTCCACGACGGCACGGTCTACGTCTGGCAGGACGCCCGGCTGCGCGCCCTGGAGGCCCGCACCGGCGACGAGCGCTGGTCCTACCCGGTCGGCGACGCGGCCTCCTGCGGCGGTGTCCCGGTCCGGCTGACCCCGGCCGACGACGGTCACGTCTACCTGTGCGCGGGCAGCCGGGTGCTCGCCGTGGAGGCGGCCACCGGGCGCGTGCGCTGGCACTTCGAGGCCCCGGCGGTCTTCCTCGCGCCGCCCGCCTTCGTCCCCGGCCCGGCCGTCACCGGCGGCGGCGTCTACCTCGCCGACTACCTCGGCACGGTCTACGCCCTCGACGCCGCCGACGGCCGCGACCGCTGGCGCATCGCCACCGAGTCCCGCGCCTCCGTGGAACCGGTGCTGGTCGCGGGCGGCCACGTCCACGTCGGCAGCGGCAAGGGCCTGTACACCCTGGACGCGGTGACCGGCACCCCCAAGTGGCGTTTCCAGGCGGGCGGCGACGTGGTCGGCGCCCCCTCCGTCGCCGAGGGCCGCATCCACTTCGGCTCCACCGACGCCCTCATCTACACCCTCAAGGCCGACGACGGCCGCCTCCGCTGGAAACTCGCCACCGGCGGCGAGATCACCGGCTCCCTGGTCGTCAAGGACGGCGTGGTCTACGCCTGCAGCAAGGACCGCTGCGTGTACGCCCTGGACGCGGAGAAGGGAACGGGGACGGCCCGCACGGCGTGACGGACCGGGGGACCGGGCCCGGCGGGCGTTCGAGGACGCGATGCCGGAACGTTCGTACCCGCGCGTGATGCGGGGGTGGCGCAACCACTGCGCTGGTTCTGAGCCGGGGTGCGGCCGGGGGTTTCGAGGGGCGTGGGGGGCTAGCGGGTTCGCGGGGTGTTCGGTGGGTGGGCCGTTAGGGTGAAGTGCATGGGGCTACGGGGGCGCGGACTCAGGTTGATGGGTGTGCTGGCACTTGCCGTGCTGGCGCTCACGGGGTTTTCCCGGGGGCATGGGCACAGCAGGCACGGGTCGGGTGGGGGCGCTGGGTGTAGCAGCTCCAGCCAGGATCACGACAGTACGTCGTCGTCGGGCGGGGGCTTCTCCGGCTCCAGTTCCGGGGGTGGGGCGACGTACGATCCGGACGACTCGTACGGCAGTACCGGCGGCTACCGGACACCCCGTACGCAGCACCCCACCTCCACCGCCGGCGGGCGCGGGCGGAGCGTCGAGGACGGGACGGTCCGGGTGCTGAGCTGTGCGACGGTCGCGAAGCCGTATGCGACCGTCGAAGTCACCAACCACAACAAGCGCGAGGTGCGGTACACCGCTGTCGTGCACTTCCTGGACAGCACCGGTGCCGAACTCCGCGTCGGGCGGGCTGAGGTGGACGTGCCCGCGCGGGGTGCCGAGCAGACGCTGGTGCGGGTCGGTGTGGAGGGGCTGGACGTGGGCCGCTGCGAGGCGGAGCGTACGGCGCGGCAGGCGGGCTGACGCGCCGGGCGCCCTCAACTCGCGGGCAACTCCACGGAGATGCGCAAGCCGCCGCCCTCGCGCGGAACAAGCGTCAGCGTCCCGTCGTGCGCCTCGGTGAGGGTCCTGACGATGGCCAGCCCGAGCCCGACCCCCGCGTGATCGGTGTGGACGCGTTCGGTCCCGCGCCGGAAGGGCTCGGTGAGCGTCGCGACCAGTTCCGGGGTGAGCCGTTCGCCGGTGTTCTCGACCGTGAGCATCACGGACCCGGGCCGGGCTTCCGTGCTCACCCACACCGTGCCCCCCTCCGCCAGGTTGTGGACGATCGCGTTGTGCACCAGGTTCGTCGTCAACTGGAGCAGCAGCGCCGGTGATCCGAGCGCCGTCGCGATGTCACCCGAGGTCTCCAGCGCGACCCCGTGCCGCTCCGCGAGCGGGAGCAGGGTCTCCGTGGCCTCCTCCGCCAGGAGGGACAGGTCGACCGGTTCCCGGGTGAAGGACCGCTGCTCGGCACGGCTGACCAGGAGCAGCGCCTCGGTGAGGTCGATCGCCCGGGTGTTGACGGCGCTGAGCCGGGCGAGGAGGGCATCGGTGTCGCGGTCCGGATCGGAGCGGGCGACATCGAGGAGCGCCTTCGAGATGGCCAGCGGAGTGCGCAGCTCGTGCGAGGCGTTGGCGGCGAACCGCCGCTGCTCGGCCACGTGCGCGTCCAGCCGCGCGAGCATCGTGTCGAAGGCGTCGGCCAGTTCCCGGAACTCGTCGCTGCGGCCCGGCAGTTGGACCCGATGGGAGAGCGATCCGGTCGCGGCCCTGCGGGTGGCCTCCGTGAGGCGCCCCAGGGGCGCGAGCATCCGCCCCGCGAGGAACCACCCGCCCACGAGCCCGAACACCAGCAGGAACGCCAGCACCCCGAACGCCCTCGGCGCGAAGACACGCAGCAGGTTGGAGCGGACCGGGAAGACATCGCCGACGGTCGGGTTCTCCGTGGAGCCCGGGACGATGAGCGCGCGCTCCGGGACGTACCGCAGCAGGAACCACCACACCGCGGCGAGCAGCAGCGCCCCCGCCAGCATGAGGAACCCCGCATAGCTGAGCGTGAGCTTGAGCCGGACGCTCACCCCGGGCGCCCTATCCACGCCCGCCGCCCTAACCCGCCGCACCGGAATCCCCCGCGTCCCCTCCCGCGTCGATCCGATACCCCACCCCCGCCACCGTCGCGATCACCCACGGCTCCCCGAGCCGTTTCCGCAGCGCCGAGACCGTGATGCGTACGGCGTTGGTGAACGGGTCCGCGTTCGCGTCCCACGCCCGCTCCAGCAGCTCCTCCGCGCTGACCACCCCGCCCTCGGCCGCGACCAGGACCTCAAGGACCGCGAACTGCTTGCGGGTGAGGGCGACATGGCGGCCGTCCCGGTGGACCTCCCGGCGGAAGGGGTCGAGCCGCAGCCCCGCGATCTCCCGTACGGGCGGCCGGTGATGGGCGCGTCTGCGGTCCAACGCCCGCAGCCGCAGCACCAGTTCCCTGAGGTCGAACGGCTTGGTGAGGTAGTCGTCGGCGCCGAGCCCGAATCCGGACGCCTTGTCGTCCAGCCGGTCGGCCGCGGTGAGCATCAGGATCGGCATCCCGCTGCCGGAGGCGACGATGCGCCGGGCGACCTCGTCACCGGAGGGGCCGGGGATGTCGCGGTCGAGCACGGCGATGTCGTAGGCGTTGACGCTCAGCAGCTCAAGGGCGGTGTCACCGTCCCCGGCGAGGTCGGCCGCGATCGCCTCGAGACGCAGTCCGTCGCGGATGGCCTCGGCCAGATAGGGCTCGTCCTCGACGATCAGCACACGCATGGGAGAAAGGCTACGAGTCGGCGCATATCGGCAACGTATCGAAAAGCGCATACGCCCCGGCAACATCACCCGTCCTTGACTGGTGCCATGACACGAAACACCCCCGGACCGAGCCGCACCGCCCCCTGGCGCGCGCGCCTCCACCGGGCGATCCACGCCACCACCCGGCCGCAGCTGTGGCGGCGTGGCCCGGTGCTCACCGCGCTGGCGCTGCTGCTCGGCCTGCTGCTGCCGCTGCACGCCCAGGTCACCGACTTCGCGGGCCTCGGCAGTCTGCTGGAGAACCTGCTGCCCTGGCTCGGCCTGCCGGTCCCGGTGCTGCTGGCCGGGGCCCTGTGGCGCCGCTCCGCCTCGGCGGTGGTCGCGCTGGTGCTGCCGGTCACCGTGTGGCTGAGCCTCTTCGGCGGGCTGCTCACCGACAAGTCCGGTCCGGGCGGCGACCTCACCCTGGTCAGCCACAACGTCGGCGCGGGCAACCCCGACCCGGCCGCCACCGCCCGCGCCCTGGCCGCCTCCGGCGCGCAGGTGCTGGCCCTGGAGGAGCTGACCCCGCAGGCGACGCCGCAGTACGAGAAGGGGCTCGCGCGGGCATACCCGCACCACGTGGTGCGCGGCACGGTCGGACTGTGGAGCACGCTGCCGCTCTCGGACACCCGGATGATCGACATCATGGACTACGGCCCGCTCGCGGCCACCAAGACGGAGGCGCAGAAGCTGCCCGCCAACCGCGCGCTGCGCACCACCGTGACCACGGACCACGGCCCGCTGACGGTGTACGTGGCCCACCTGGGGTCCGTACGGCTCATGCCCAGGAAGGGCTTCTGGACCGGCAGCCGGGACATCGGCGCGCGGGCCCTGGGCCAGGCGCTGGCGGAGGACACGAGCGAGCGGGTGGTGCTGCTCGGTGACCTCAACGGCACCCTGGACGACCGGGCGTTCGCGGGAATCACCGCGCGGCTGCGCTCCGTCCAGGACACGTCGGGCAGCGGCTTCGGCCTGACCTGGCCCGCGGGCTTCCCCGTGGTGCGGATCGACCAGATCCTGGTCCGGGGCGTGACGCCGGACCGCTCATGGACGCTGCCGGACACCGGGAGCGACCATCTGCCGGTGGCGGCCCGGATCGGCTGGTGAACGCACGAAGGCCGCGGCGGCATCCCCCCACCCGCGCCGCCGCGGCCTCACGTCCCCCGTACTTTCCCCCGTGTGCTCCCCCCCGGAGCGGGCTCAGCGCGGGTCGCCGCCGGTGATGTGGCTCTCCAGGGTGGTGACGTCGTCCAGCTCCTCGGCGTTCTCGCCGCCGGTGATGTGGCTCTCCTGCGGGGTCACCTCGGCGGCCTCCGCCGTCTCCCCACCCGTGATGTGGCTCTCCTGAGGAGTGACCTTGTCGGACTTCTTGGCGTCGCTCATCGTCTGAACTCCGTTGCTGTGAAGGTGTGCTGGGACGGCAGGCCCGTCCGGCCGCTCCCCCGAGGACTTCCGGACGGGCCGGGGCCCAGCCGGCCTGTGCGTCCCCCGTGAACGACGAGCCGACTGCCTAGAGAGTGCTCGGGCACGATAAACGAATGATGAACGCGGCGCCCCGGGGCCCCCGCTGTCAGCCCGTCGGCGCAGGGGTGAGCAGTTTCCGCAGCTCAGCGGCCTCGGGGGAGTCCAGCCGCTCGAAGACGGCCAGCGCGTCCGTCCAGCAGGCCCGCGCCCGGTCCGACTCCCCGAGCGCGTCCAGCGCCTTGCCGAGCACGGTCAGCACACCCGCCCGCCGCCAGTCCCCGCCGACGTGCAGCAGCACCGAGAGCGACTGCTCGGCCTGGGCGGCAGCGGCGGCGGGCCACCCGGCCGCGAGCCGTACCCCGGCGAGCCGGAAGAGCGTCATGCCCTCCCACAGCCGCTGCCTGCTGTCCCGGAATATCGTCAGCGCCTCCGTGAGGCGTGCCTCCGCCTCCGCCGGCCGTCCCGACTCCGCGAGCGCGAGCCCGAGAGCGTAACTCCCGTTCGCCAGACGGACGGAGAGCCCCAGGTCACGGTAGATGGCGACGCCCGCCTCCGCCAGCTCCACCGCGCTGTCGACCTGTCCCATGGCGAGCCGTACCCGGGACAGATTGCACAGGGCGCTGGCCTCGCCGGGCAGGTTGCCGTCCGCGCGGTAGGCGTCCAGAGTGCGCTGGAGGTAGGTCTCCGCCTCCTCGTTGCGCTGGTGGTAGGCGGCGACGATCCCGCGCTCGCTGGGGGCGTTGCAGTCGATCCACGGGTCGCGGGCGTCCTCCGCCAGCTCCACCGCCCGCTGCGCCTCGGCCTCCGCCTCGTCGAACCGGCCCGCCGCCATGTGGACCTGGGCCAGCGTGGTGCGTGCCCGGCCCTCCGTGCGCGCGTCCCCTGCGGCCTCGGCCGCATCCCGTACGGCGGTCGCGGCGGCCCCGAACTGGTGGGCGTTGGCGCCGGATTCGGCCAGGTCCTTGGAGGCGACGAGCAGATCGACCGCCCGCCGCAGCGTCGCCCCGGACGCCGACTGGCGTACGCACGCGAGCAGCGGATCGGCCTCCGCGTACAGCCAGTCCAGCGCGTCACGGTGCCCCGCGAAGGCCAGCCCCTCGTGCGCGGCCGGGTCCAGATGCTCCACCGTGCGGTCGCCGGGGCGCTCGATGGCGTACACCCGGGCGGCCGTGGCGAGGTAGAAGTCCAGCAGCCGGGAGAGGGCCGCCGCGCACTCGCCGGGCGCCGCCTCGTCGCGCTCGGCGCAGGAGCGGGCGTAGAGGCGGACCAGGTCGTGGAAGCGGTAGCGGCCGGGCGCGGCGGACTCCAGGAGGGAGGTGTCCACCAGGGACTCCAGCAGATCCTCGGTGTCCTCCTGCGGCCGGTCCAGTACGGCAGCCGCGGCGGCCAGCGACAGGTCGGGGCCCTCGGCGAGCCCGAGCAGCCGGAACGCGCGCGCCTGGGCGGGCTCCAGCTGGCCGTAGCCCAGCTCGAAGGTGGCCTTCACCGCGAGGTCCCCGGCCTGGAGTTCGTCCAGCCTGCGCCGCTCGTCCGCCAGCTTGGCGGCGAGCACCGAGACCGTCCAGGTGCGGCGGGCCGCGAGCCGGGAGGCGGCGATCCGGATGGCCAGCGGCAGGAAGCCGCACGCGGCGACCACGTCGAGGGCGGCCTCGCGCTCGGCGGCGACCCGCTCGGCGCCGACGATCCGCGTGAAGAGGGCCAGCGCCTCCTCCGGGGACATCACGTCCAGGTCCACCAGATGGGCCCCGGCGAGCCCGGTCATCCGCACCCGCGCGGTCACCAGCGCCGCGCAGCCCGCGGTGCCCGGCAGCAGCGGGCGCACCTGGGCCGCGTCCTTGGCGTTGTCCAGCAGGACGAGGACCCGGCGGCCGTCGAGCACCGAGCGGTACAGCGCGGCCCGCTCCTCCGGGGACTCCGGGATCGAGCGGTCCGGGGTGCCGAGGGCGCGCAGGAAGGAGCCGAGCACGGTCTCCGGCTCGGCCGGGCGGGGGCCCGCGCCCTGGAGGTCGACGTACAGCTGGCCGTCCGGGAAGGCGGCGCGGGCCCGGTGGGCGACGTGCACCGCGAGGGTGGTCTTGCCGACGCCGCCGATCCCGGCCAGCGCGGAGACCGCCATCACCTGGCCCTCCGCCTCCGAGGCCGAGGCCAGCACCTCGCTCAGCTCGGCCACGAACGCGTCGCGACCCGTGAAGTCCGGTACGGAGGCGGGCAGTTGTGCGGGCTTGACCGCCACCACGGCGGGCTCGGCGGGCGGCGGTGTGGGTCCGGTGAGGGCGGGGTCGGCGCGCAGGATGCGCTGCTGGAGTTCGCTGAGCCCCGCGCGGGGGTCCACGCCCAGTTCCTCGGCGAGCAGCCGCCGGGTGTCGGCGTAGACGGCCAGCGCCTCGGCCTGGCGGCCACTGCGGTAGAGGGAGAGCATCAGCAGCTCGCGGAACCGCTCGCGCAGCGGATGCGCGGCCGTGAGCGCGGTCAACTCCGAGACGGCCTCGGCGTGGTTGCCCCGCTCCAGGTCCATGTCGAGCCGGGACTCCAGGAGTTGGAGCCGCAGCTCCTCGAGCCGCACCCGCTGCGTCTCGGCGTACGGCCCCGGCACACCCGCCAGCGGCTCCCCGTCCCACAGGGCGAGCGCCAGCCGCAGCAGCTTGCCCGCCTCGGGCAAGTCCCCTGCCCCGCGCGCCTTTTCGGCCCGCGCGGCCAGCTCCTGGGCCGAGGTGAGATCGAGGGAGCCCTCGCCGAGACCCCGTACGGCATAGCCGCTGGACTCGCTGACCAGCACCCCGGGCCCCAGCGCCTTGCGCAGCCGCGAGGCGTACGTCCGTACCGCCGCCAGCGCCCGGTGCGGCGGCTCACTGCCCCACAGCGCGTCGATCAGCTCGGCCGCCGTCGCCGTACGCCCCTCGCGCAGCAACAGGGCCGCCAGCAGCGCGCGTTGCTGCGGCGTCCCGGTGTTCACCGGTTCGTCCCCACGCCACGCCCGCACCGGCCCGAGCACCCCGAACCGCAACCCGGCGAAGCCGCTGACCCGCTGCTCAGGCACCCGCGGCCCACCGTCCATGCGCTCGCCCCCTAGACATCCCTGTACCTAGGCCAGTTTGCCTTCTTGAGCCCGCTTCCGTCAGCCGTGCGAGACGCCGATCACAAGGCGGCGCGGGTGGCTCCACAAACCCTCCACATGCCGTGCGGCGCACGGAACGCCCGTGCGATCACACCGTGTCAGCGTGCCCGGCGGCCGGGCGGCGTCGAACGGGGGAGCGGGACGGGCACGTCTGCGGACGGTTACACGGTCAGGTCCGGGCTGACCGGACAGGCGAAGGAACTGGACGGCGCGGGCGACGACGCGGGCACGATCCGCGGGGCCGTCGCCCCCGCCCTCTGCTACCCGGACGACACCCTCGGCGGCCCCGACGCGGGCGCCGCCGCCTGGGAGGCGGAGGCCCGCACCCTGGAGGACGCGCTGCACGAACTCGCCGACAAGGTACGGCTGTCCAAGGGCGCCTACGCCGGCAGCGACGGCCTCGTGGACACCAGCGTGCGCAGCGTCCCCGCGGGTCCGGCCGGGACCACGATGCCGACCCCGGCGGGCCCGGATCACGTCACCACCCTGCCCACCCGTGCCGAGCACCCCTCGGCGCTCTCCGGTTACTGAGGGGCCGCGCGATGACGACCGAGGACACCACCGACCGCCGCAAGCGCCTCGACGGCCTGCGCGGCACCACTGCCCTGGCGAAGGGCAGCGCCACCGTGAAGCTCCTGCACTGCCCCATGGCCCGCTGCCACAGCGGCACCGAGTCGGGCAAGCCGCTCCCCAGCGCGTCCGTCACCGGCACGGCCTCGGTGAGCCCCTTCCCGACGGCGTCGGGCACCCCGGACGACCGCCCGGCGTTCTTCGTCTACACGATCACGATCCGCTGATCCGCCAGCAGGCCCTGCGCACCGCCCTGTTCGGGGACGGCGCCGTCGCGGTGGCCGTACGCCTGGACCGGCTCGGGGTGGTGCCGCGCGCGGTGGCCTTCGTCGCCGACATCGCCCGCGCGGGCGGCCTGCGGTACGCGGCGGAACTGCCCGAGCCGCTGCCCTCCCCGGAAGCGTCCGCGCTGCTGCGCGCATGGCTGGAGACGGCCGCCCAGGTCACCACCGGAGCCGAGACGGAGGAGCGCGCCGTCCGCTGGCTGGACGCCGTGGCGGAGATCATGGGAATGCGCCGGGACGCGCGGACCGGACACGGGGACCGGCCGCACGACGGCGACTAGGCGGGCAGCGGCACTTGGGGCTGCCCCACGACCCGCCCCCGCCCACTCCACTGGCCACCCCTCGCGCGTCCCACCGCCGGGCAAAGGCCCCCTGGCACCCCGTGCCCCCGAACGTATGCTCATGCAATGACGACTTCCGCGACCCCCGGAACCGGCCCCACCGAGAACTCCCTGCGTCGCGCCCTCAAACGAGCGCGGGACGGTGTCGCGCTCGACGTCGCCGAGGCGGCGGTGCTGCTTCAGGCGCGCGGAGAACAGCTCGAGGACCTTGCCGCGTCGGCCGCGCGGGTGCGGGACGCGGGCCTGGAGCAGGCGGGCAGGCCCGGCGTCATCACGTACTCCAAGAGCGTGTTCATCCCGCTGACCCGGCTGTGCCGGGACAAGTGCCACTACTGCACCTTCGTCACCGTCCCCGGCAAGCTGCGCCGCGCCGGACACGGGATGTTCATGTCCCCCGACGAGGTCCTGGACGTCGCCCGCAAGGGGGCCGCGCTCGGCTGCAAGGAAGCCCTCATCACCCTCGGCGACAAGCCCGAGGACCGCTGGCCCGAGGCACGCGAGTGGCTGGACGCGCACGGGTACGACGACACGATCGCCTACGTCCGCGCCATCTCCATCCGCATCCTGGAGGAGACCGGCCTGCTGCCCCACCTCAACCCGGGCGTCATGAGCTGGACGGACTTCCAGCGGCTCAAGCCGGTCGCGCCGAGCATGGGCATGATGCTGGAGACGACCGCGACCCGCCTGTGGTCCGAGCCCGGCGGCCCGCACTACGGCTCCCCGGACAAGGAACCGGCCGTACGGCTGCGGGTGCTGGAGGACGCGGGCCGCTCCTCCGTGCCCTTCACCTCCGGGCTGCTGATCGGCATCGGGGAGACCTACGAGGAGCGCGCGGAGTCCCTGTTCGCGCTGCGCAAGGTCGCCCGCGCCTACCACGGCGTCCAGGAGCTGATCATCCAGAACTTCCGCGCCAAGCCCGACACGGCCATGCGCGGAATGCCGGACGCCGAACTGGACGAGCTGATCGCCACGGTCGCCGTCGCCCGGCACATCATGGGCCCCGCCGCCTGCCTCCAGGCCCCGCCCAACCTCGTCGACGGCGCGTACGAGCGGCTGATCGGCGCCGGGATCGACGACTGGGGCGGCGTCTCCCCGCTCACCATCGACCACGTCAACCCCGAGCGCCCCTGGCCCCAGATCGAGCAGCTCACCGAGCGCTCCCAGAAGGCCGGGTTCGAGCTGCGTGAACGGCTGTGCGTGTACCCGGAGTTCGTCCGCAGGGGCGAGCCCTGGCTGGACCCCCGGCTGCGCCCGCACGTCGCCGCCCTGGCCGACCCGGAGACGGGCCTCGCCCGCCCGGACGTCCTCCCGAAGGGCCTGCCCTGGCAGGAGCCCGAGGAGGTCTTCACCGCGACCGGCCGCACCGACCTGCACACCACCATCGACTCCGAAGGGCGCACCTCCGACCGCCGCGACGACTTCGACGAGGTCTACGGCGACTGGGCCGAGCTGCGCGAGGCCGCGGCCCCCGGCATGGCCCCCGAGCGCATCGACACGGACGTACGCGCCGCTCTGCGCACGGCGGCCGACGACCCGACGAAGCTCACCGACGACGAGGCCCTGGCCCTCCTCCACGCCGACGGCCCCGCCCTGGACGCGCTGTGCCGGATCGCCGACGACGTACGCAAGTCGGTGGTCGGCGACGACGTCACGTACATCGTCACCCGCAACATCAACTTCACCAACGTCTGCTACACCGGCTGCCGCTTCTGCGCCTTCGCCCAGCGCCGCACCGACGCCGACGCCTACACCCTCTCCCTGAGCCAGGTCGCCGACCGCGCCCAGCAGGCGTGGGACGTGGGCGCGGTGGAGGTCTGCATGCAGGGCGGCATCCACCCGGACCTGCCCGGCACGGCGTACTTCGACATCGCGAAGGCGGTCAAGGAGCGCGTCCCCGGGATGCACGTCCACGCCTTCTCCCCGATGGAGGTCGTCAACGGCGCGACCAGGACCGGGCTTTCGATCCGCGAGTGGCTGACGGCGGCGAAGGAGGCGGGACTCGACTCGGTCCCCGGTACGGCCGCCGAGATCCTGGACGACGAGGTCCGCTGGGTGCTCACCAAGGGCAAGCTGCCCACGGCCACCTGGATCGAGGTCATCACGACGGCGCACGAGCTGGGCATCCGCTCGTCGTCCACGATGATGTACGGCCATGTGGACCAGCCCCGGCACTGGCTCGGCCACTTCCGCACGCTGGCCGGTATCCAGCAACGCACCGGCGGCTTCACCGAGTTCGTGACGCTGCCCTTCATCCACACCAACGCGCCGGTCTACCTCGCGGGCATCGCGCGCCCCGGCCCGACCATGCGGGACAACCGCGCGGTGACGGCGATGGCCAGGCTGCTGCTGCACGGGCTGATCCCCAACATCCAGACCAGCTGGGTCAAGCTCGGCACCGAGGGCGCGGCCGAGATGCTGCGCTCCGGCGCGAACGACCTGGGCGGCACGCTGATGGAGGAGACGATCTCCCGGATGGCGGGCTCGTCGTACGGCTCGTACAAGTCCGTACGGGACCTGGAGGCGGTCGCGGAGGCGGCCGGACGCCCGTCGAAGCCCCGGACGACCCTCTACGGCGAGGTCCCCGAGGAGCGGCGGAAGGCGGCCCGCGCCTCGGACGGGCACCTGCCGGATCTGCTGCCGGTCCTGGACTGAGTACGATGATCCGACCCCGGATCTGACGCGGGGGACTCACAGCGGAGGAGATGCGTACCCGTGGCTGCCCGACTGCCCTCGTGGGCCTGGGTCTCCGGACTGACGGTGGGCGCGACCGCCGCCGTCATCGCCCTCGCGATACAGGCCGAGCACGGCCCGCATCCCACGGCGGCGGTGGTGAGACCGAGCCCTTCGGCGACGGTCTCCACCGCCGCGAGCCCGACCGCCGAGACCCCGAAGAAGCCCTCCGGACCGCCCGCGCTCCCGGAGGCTTCCGGGCAGGGCCGCCGGATCGTCTACTCGGTCGGCGAGAAGCGGGTCTGGCTGGTCGACGCGACCGGCGAGGCCACCCGCACGTTCACGGTCTGGCCGGGCACGGTGAGCCCGCAGCCCGGCCGGTACACCGTCCTCGGCCGGATGCCCGCGGGCACCGGCTCCGACGGCGTCGCCATCGAGCACATCCTCTACTTCACCCACACCCCGGCCGGTGACGCCGCCTTCTCCAACGCCATCGACGGCTCCTCACCGCCCCCCGCCAACGGCAAGCAGACCACCGGCATCCGCCTCCACAAGGCGGACGGCACCGCCCTGTGGGCCTTCGGCGACTCGGGGACGCGGGTGGCGGTCGTCAAGTAACCTCCTCCTCCGCCGCCTTGAGCGCCAGCTCGGCCGAGGGACTCCGGCAGCCGCTCGCAGCCACACGGCTTCCGCACCGGCCGGACGGAATGCTTCCGCATCGCCACCCGCTCAGCCTGGGGAAGCTTCGGGAGAACTCGGGAGAAGGAGAAGCGCATGGCGACGTTCATCCTCGTGCCCGGCGGCTGGCACGGCGCCTGGTCGTACGACCCGGTGGTCCCGCTGCTGGAGCGGGCCGGGCACACCGTGCACGCCCTGACCCTGACCGGGCTGCGGCCGGACGACGACCAGGAGACGGTCGCGACGGCCAACCTGGACACGCACGCCGAGGACGTACTGCGGCTCCTCGACCGAGCCCACCTCACCAACGCGACGCTCGTGGGCCACAGTTACGGTGGGATGGTGATCGCGGCGGCGGCCGACCGCGCGGACGGCCGGGTCTCGCGGCTCGTGCATCTCGACGCGTACGTACCGCGTGACGGTGACTCGTGCTGGTCGCTGACGACCGAGACCTACCGGCAAGCGTTCGCGTCCGGCGCCGCCGCCACCGGCTACGCCGTCCAGCCCCCGCCCGGCGGTGACCCCCGCCGCCGCCCCCACCCCCTCGCCTCGTTCGTCCAGACGATCCGCCTCACGGGGGCGCTCGCCAAGATCCCCCGGCGGGAGTTCGTCTACTGCTCGGGGTGGGAAGACCGGACCCCCTTCACCGACCTCCGCACCCGGCTCCTCGCCGACCCCGACTGGCAGGTCCACGACCTCCCCACCGGCCACAACGCGATGCGCGAGGCCCCGGAGGCGGTCGCCGCGCTGCTGACATGATGTCGGCCATGGGCAGAGCGCCGACAGCCAAGGAAGACCTCGCGTCCCGCCGGAGGTACGCGGCTCTGCGCGGGGAGTCCTTCGACGGCAGCGATCTTGTGTCCGCGCGTCCCCAGGAGCTGTCGTTCACCCGGTGCTCCTTCCGCGATGCCGACCTGAGCGGTGTGTCTTTGCCCGGGGCCACTTTCGCGGGGTGCGACCTCACCGGAGCCGACCTCCGCTCCGCGGACCTGACCGGCGCGCGCTTCGGCCGACTCCTCACCGGCACCACCGGCATCAAGCTGGACCACGCCGTCCTCCGCGACCTTCAGCTCGAGGGGGTTATTCCGCGTAGCGGGACTGGACGGCGTCGCGGGCGTTGGTTACGGCGGCTAGGCGGGGGATCAAACGGGAGCGGTCGGCGCCGGGGGCGTTCAGCAGCTCGGTGAGGTCGTCGGCCAGGAGGGCGAGGTCGTCCCAGGCGGGGCGCGACAGAGCTTCAGCGAGTGCCGAGTCGGCGCTGTCCCATTCGCCCAGTGCACAGCCCACGAGGCACCGCACAATCGGGGCTTGAGGGCTGCCCGGCTCCAGCAGCGGGGGCACCCCTCTCCAGAGTCGTTCTGCTGAGCGTGCGCCCTGAGAACCCGTGACGGCCAGGGCCATGTGGGCCGTACCGGCGAGCGGATAGCGCACTTGCATCCGCTCCGCTTCCTGTACGGCCGCCGTCCACTGCCGCATGTGCCGGTACGCTTCCGCGCGCTGCTCGCCCCAGTTCTCGTCGGAGATCCCCAAGCGCTCGGCTTCAGCCAGCCGTTCGAGCGCTTCCGGCCAACGACCGCACCGGATCAGCAACTCGACGACGTCGCTGCGGGCCCAATTCGCGATGGGCTCAAGAGCGATACATCGGTCTAGATCAGCGAACGCCCGCGTGACGCGCCCAGTCTCCTGCGCTGCCAGGACGCGCTGGATCAGCGCCCAGCCATATTCGGGAGCCAGTGTCAGTGCGCGGTCCAGGTACTGGAAGGCTTCTGTGTACTCCGCCATGAGGCGGTGTGTGGAGCCCAAGATGGCCAGGGTGTGGGCATCCTCGGAATCCAGCTCCAGCGCCCGCTGCAGGGCGGGCAACGCCTCTCTGTACTGTCCGGCATGCCTGAGGGCGTCTCCCAGCTCTCTGTGAATCCAGCGGTTGTTCGTATCCGCCTCGGCTGCCTGCCGCAGATCAGCCAACGCCCCTTCCTCGTCGCCGAGTTCTCGCTTGCACAGACCCCGGTGACCCAGCGCCCAGGAATAGCCGGGCACCACCTCGACCGCGCGGTTCAGGTCTTCCAATGCCATCTCGTACTGGCCGAGTTCGAGGTGAGCCGCCCCACGGCTGGCCAGCGCCGAAGCGTGGTCGGACTGCAGCTCGACGGCTCGGCTCAGTTCGATGACCGCCTCCTCGTACCGGCCCGCCAGCCGGTAGGCGTCGCCCCGCTCGGACGCCACCCAGGCCGATGTCTGCTGGAGAGACACGGCCTGGTCGAGGTCCGCAAAGGACGCCTCCCAGTCGCCTCGGTCGCGGTGTAGCCGTGACCTGCGGACCAGCGCCCAGGCGTATGTGGAGTTGAGGACGAGAGCGCGGTCGAAGTCGGCCAGTGCCTTGTCCAGCCGCCCGAGCATGTGGCGGCAGACTCCCCGGCTGACGACCGCGAAATGGTCCACCGGGTTCAGAGCGATGGCACGGTCGAATTCCGCTTCGGCCTCCTCATACCGTCCGGCCCTCCGGTAGGCCCCGCCACGGGCGCGGCAAATCGCCACATCGTCGGGGCACAGCGTGTCGGCCCGGTCCAAGTCGGCCAATGCGGACGGGGTATCGGCCAGCCGCTGGTGAGTGAGGCCACGGCCTGTATACAGAACAGCGAGGTCCGCGTCGGGCAAGACCGTGCTCTCACTGAACGTGATCGCCTTGTCGTACTCGCCCAGTGCTTCCTGCCACTCACCGCGCCTGCGTAACTCCCGTCCCTTGAGCCCGTGTGCCAGTGCCCATCCGACCGCATCGAGTCCGGGGCGGGACAGGAGGAGGTCCATCGCCTTGATCACCCCCTGCCGCTCGTCCGCGAGCGCGACACGGAGCCGTCGGCCCCAGCCCCGAAGCTCCGCGTCGTCGGTCGCGAAGCCCGCCTCTTCCAGCATGTGGGCCCAGCGGCGGCCGTCCGCCTGTTCCTTGCGGCAGGCCGCGATCAGCCCCTTCAGCGCCCCGGCCAGCTCCGTGTGCGGCCGGGCGCACAGCAGGT
The DNA here is from genome assembly GCF_000373625.1 of Streptomyces sp. LaPpAH-108. Taxonomy (GTDB): domain Bacteria; phylum Actinomycetota; class Actinomycetes; order Streptomycetales; family Streptomycetaceae; genus Streptomyces. Next base: position 241,379 of record NZ_KB891996.1, on the reverse strand, counting down.
GGTACGTCTGCTCCAGCCGCAGTTCGCGCCACCGCTGCTGACTCCACAGCTTGACCGGCCGGATGCCGACGGCCGCGTCCTCGCACCAGCCGCCGTACACCCCCGCCAGCCGCTCATGCCGCTCCCGCCACCCCTGAGGCGACCGCCCCCGCTGCAACCGCAGCATCGTCCCCCGCACCAGATCGTGATACCGGAGCCGATCCCCCCGGTCGTCCACGAACGGCAGCCCCCGCAGCCAGGCGAACAGACCGTCCGCCTCCTCCTCCGGCCCGCCCACGACGGCCCGGAAGACATCCATGTCCAGCCCCCGAGGCACCGCACACGCCAACGCCACCCCCCGCCGCACAGCATCCGGCTCCCACTTCAGGAACCGTTCAACGGCCGTCGCACTGGGGTCGCCCACGTCATCCAGGTCGACCGGCCGCTGCTCCGCCAGAGTCGAGACCAGCAGCGGCAACCCCCCGGTCAGCCGCAGCACCTCCGCCACGACCGGCTCCGCCACGACTCCCCGGTCCGCCAGCAACCCCCGGGCCTCCGCCTCCGTGAAGGGCCCGAGCGGCACCTCGGTCATGAAGTCGGCGAAGCCGCCCCAGCGGGCGGTGTCGAAGGGGTGCTGTCCGGCGGTCAGGACGATGACGTGGGCGGGGAGGGCGCCGTAGCGGTCGGTGGTCATGAGGTCGTGGAGCCAGGCGTCGAGGAAGGGCCCGGAGCGCTCGTACGTGTCGAAGGCGAGCACGATCCACGCCAAGTCGGAGGCGACATCGGCAAGTTCGTCCAGCAGCTTGGGTGTCAGGGCCCGCTCGGGGGACAACACCAGCTGGACATCGTCCTGGTTGCCGAACCGCGCGCTGAGCCCCCGCCGCAACCGGTCGGCGTACTGGCTGAGTCGAGCCGCGTCGACCGCGCCCACGAAGGGCCCCGCGCCGGGCACCAGGCCCAGCCCCGCGAGCCCCGCCCGTACCGCCATCGAGGTCACCGGGGACGGCCCCTCCGGCGCGGAATCCAGCCCGGCGGCCACCGCCTCCGCCTCGTGGCGCCGCTCGCGGTAGGAGGCCAGCGCGCGGTCAAGCCGTTTGAACTCCCGTCCCTGCCGGGCGCATTCGCGGCTGATTTCCGCCAGTACCTCGGGCACGCTGCCCGCGCTCTCGTCGACGTACGCCGTCAGGGCCCCGCGTTCCCGGGCGATCTGCTCCAACTCCCGGACCAGGAAGGTCTTCCCGACCCCGGCGTTGCCGTGGACGTGGAAGAGGAAGCGGTGCCGCTCGTCCTCGGGGGAGAGGTCCAAGTTCTCCCGGAACGCGGCCCGTTCACCGCCGCGTCCGACGAAGCCCGCGCGTCTGCGGCGCCCGATCAGCTCCTGCATGGAGGGCCGTTCCCGCACCATTCCGCGTCCTTCCCCCGAAGCCGGCCTTCCCATTCTGGCGCAATGCGTACGCCAGAACTCGCCCCGTTCCGGCGAGAATTCAGCCATGACCACCACTCCCACCGACATCAGCGCCCCCACCCCCACCACACCCCGCACCGGCCTCTCCCTGGCCGCAGGGGTGTTCACCGGGGTGCTCGCGCTGTACATCGCCCTCGTCGCCCTCGGGAACATCACCGACTTCGGGTCGAACCAGCAGTACGTCCGGCATGTGCTGGCGATGGACACGACGTTCAAGGACGACGCCCTGATGTGGCGGGCGATCACGAGCAGCGCGCTGCAGGACACCGCGTACGTGGCGATCATCGTGTGGGAGACGGCCGCGGCCGTCGTGCTGGTGTGGGGGACCTGGCTGTGGGCGCGGCGGGACGCCGAGCGGGCCCGCCGGGTCTCCACCTACGGCCTGCTGATGCTGATACTCCTCTTCGGCGCCGGGTTCATCGCCATCGGCGGGGAGTGGTTCGCGATGTGGCAGTCCAAGTCCTGGAACGGGCTGGACGCGGCGACCCGGATCGTCCTGGTGAGCGGGGTCGCGCTGGTCGTGAACCAGTTGCCGGAGCGGCGCCGGGCGTAGGGCTCAGGCCACGCTCGGTTCCGGCTCGGCCGGGAGCACCGTCGTACGGCGGGGCAGCAGCAGCGGCGTCGCCAACAGCAGCAGCCCCGCCAGTCCGATCGCCGTACGCGGCCCGAGCAGCGCGCCCAGGACGCCCCACACGGCCGTCAGCAGGGCCGTCGTCGCCTTCGTCGTCACCGTCCAGGCGGACAGCACGCGGGTGACGCGGTCGGCCCGGGTCCGCTCCAGGCGGCAGGTCGCGCTCACCGGGTTGAAGACCCCGCAGCAGAGGATGAGCCCCAGCTCGACGCCGATCACCAGCAGCAGCCCACCCGTGCCCGGTCCCAGGAAGGCGAGGCCGAGAGGCCACAGGGCCCGCAGCCGTCCAGAAGCGATCAGCACCCGGTGCTGCCCGTACCGCGCCACCAGCGGCCGCGCCAGCCGGGAGCCCAGCAGCCCGCCCAGCGAGGGCGCCGCGAAGGCCAGCCCGTACTGCCACGGCGCGAACCCGAGCCGCCCGAGCATCAGAACGGCGAGCAGCGGCTCGGTCGCCATCAACAGGCCGTTGAACACAGCCGCGTTGAGGAACAGCGGGCGCAGGGTGGGATCGGCGAGGAGGTAACGCCAGCCCGCCACCAGATCACCCGGGCGCAGCCGCGCCGCCGCCCCGCGCCCGGCGGGCCGCTCCTCCCCGCCCCCGATCGCCCGCAGGCCCAGCGCCGACAGCAGATAGCTGACCGCGTCCGCCACCACCGTCACCACCGGCCCCAGCAGCCCGATCGCCGCGCCACCCAGGGGCGGCCCGACGATCGTCGTCGTCCAGGCCGTCGACTCGAAGCGCGCGTTGGCGACGAGCAGGTCCCCGGGCGGCAGCAGCGTCTTGAGGTACGCCCCGGAGGCCGCCCGGAAGGTGATGTCCGCCGCCGCGACCACCACCGAGACCAGCAGCAGCTGCACGAAGCTCAGCGCGCCGAGCGCGTACGCCGCCGGGATCGTCAGCAGCGCCCCGCACCGCACCAGGTCCATCGCGATCAGCACCGGCCGCTTGCGCCGGAACTCCACCCAGGGCCCGAGCGGCACCGCCACCGCCGCGCCCACCGCCGCCCCCGCCGAGGACAGCGCGGCCACCTCCGCAGGGCCCGCGTGCAGCACCCGCACGGCGATCAGCGGGAACGCCCCGAAGGCCAGCCAGGTGCCGAGCGCGCTCGTCCCGTACGCCCCCCAGAGCCACCCGAAGGCCCGCCCGAGCCCACGCCCGTCCCTCACACCCGTCACCCGCCTCCACAACCGATCCGCGACCCCATGCATCAAAGCGGGCTCAGCGACCAGGGATCAAACAACCGCCGAGCCGCCGGGCGACAACCACTGGTTGTCGTTCTAGCCTGGCCCCATGGACCTCGACGCCGTGCGCACCTTCCTCGCCATCGCCGACACCGGCCGGTTCCGGGAGGCCGCCGACGAGCTGGCGGTCACCCAGCAGGCCGTCTCCAAGCGGATCGCCGCGCTGGAACGCGCCCTGGGCGTCCGGCTGTTCACCCGCACCCCGCGCGGCGCCGAGCTGACCATCGACGGGCAGGCGTTCCTGCCGCACGCGCGCGAGCTGCTGCGCGTGGCCGAGCGGGCCGTCGCCTCCGTGCACCGGGGGAGCCGTCCGCTGCGGGTCGACGTGCTCACCTCGCGCAGCGCGCAGTCGGGCCTGATGCGCGGTTTCCACCACGCACACCCCGAGATCGGCCTCGACGTGATGATGCTGTTCGACATCGAGACGGCCGTCACCGCCATCCGCTCCGGTGCGATCGACGCGTCCTTCCGCGCCGTCGCCGCGCCCGGCCGGCCTCTGCCGGAGGACATCGCGTCCGTCCGGGTGCTCGACGAGCCGCTCCAGCTCCTCACCGGCCCCGCCCACGCACTGGCGGGCGCCCGGTCCGTGACCCTCGCCCAGCTCGCCGGGCACCGGATCTGGATGCCCGGCGTCGCCCCCGGCACCGAGTGGGCCGCCTACTACGACGACCTCGTCGCCGAGTTCGGCCTCACCATCGAGGTGACCGGCCCCAACTTCGGCTCCGACGCCCTCCTCGACACCATCGCCGACACCCCGGCCCTGGCCACCTTCATGGGCGAGCCCACCCGTCTCGCCTGGCCCGCAGGACACGGCCTGCGCCGCATCCCGGTGACCGACCCGACGCCCGTCTACCCGCACTCCCTCCTGTGGCACCGGGACAACCCCCACCCGGCCCTGACCACCTTGCGCGCCTACCTCGCGGGAGCGACGCCCGCCCATGACGCGCCCGGGACCTGGGTGCCGGACTGGGTGCGCCCGAGCTGAGCACCCCCGCTCGGCTTCGCAGCACCCCCGCTCGGGTTCATACATCTGAACGTCAGTCACCCCGGCGAACGATTTTACCTCCCCGTGACTCGACGCCTCCACGCCCCAACCCCCATGGTCGTACCCGGAGTTCACATCCCTGACTGCCGAACATGGCTGCGGACGCTGGAGGGTGAGACATGAACGGTCTCGACTGGGCCGTGCTGATCGGCTACTTCGGCGTGATGGTGGCCATCGGCATCTGGTCGCACCGGCGCGTGGACGACGTGGGCGACTTCTTCACCGCGGGCGGCCGGATGCCCTGGTGGCTGTCCGGCATCTCGCACCACATGTCGGGCTACAGCGCGGTGATGTTCACCGGCTACGCGGGCATCGCCTACGTCTACGGCGTCACCTCCTACGTGACCTGGGCCCTGCCCATCGCGATCGGCATCGCCATCGGCTCCCGGCTCTTCGCGCCCCGCGTCAACCGCCTGCGCTCCCGGCTGCGCGTGGCCTCCCCCTTGGAGTACCTGAAGAACCGCTACGACCTGCGCACCCAGCAGGCACTCGCCTGGTCCGGGATGCTGCTGAAGATCGTGGACGTGGGCGCCAAGTGGGCCGCCATCGCCACCCTGCTCTCGGTGTTCACCGGCCTGTCCCTGAACCAGGGCATCCTCATCACCGGCGCGATCACCGCCGTCTACTGCACCATCGGCGGCCTGTGGGCGGACGCGCTCACCGAACTCGGCCAGTTCGTCATCCAGTTGCTCGCCGGGCTCGCGATGCTCGTCGCGGTCGCCGTGAAGCTGGGCGACCGGCACATCGGCCTGCTCGACGCCTGGGACCAGCCCGCCCTGCGCGGCCACGGCACCCCGCTCGCGGGCCCCTACGGCACCGTCTTCCTGCTGGCGTTCCTGTTCATCAAGCTCTTCGAGTACAACGGCGGCATGCTCAACCAGGCCCAGCGCTACATGGCCACCGCCTCCGCCCGCGAGGCCGAGCGCTCCGCCCGCCTCTCCGCGCTGCTGTGGCTGGTGTGGCCCCTGGTGCTGTTCCTGCCGATGTGGCTCGCCCCGCTCCTGGTGACGGCCCAGAAGCCCGACGGCTCCGACTCCTACGCCCTGATGGCCGAACAGCTGCTGCCGCACGGCCTGTTGGGACTCGTGGTCGTCGGCTTCTTCTCCCACACCATGGCCATGTGCTCCTCCGACGCCAACGCCGTCGCGGCCGTCTTCACCCGGGACGTCGTCCCCGTGCTGTGGCGGCGGGCGCGGGTGTGGGGCGAGCGGGTGGGACTCCTCGCGGCCCGGGTGACCACCGTGGTCTTCCTCGGCCTGTCGATGGCGGTCGCCACCCAGGTCGACTCGCCCGCCCTGAAGGACATCATCACGGTCGTCATCAAGTGGGTCGCCGGGCTCATGGGCCCCATCGCCATCCCGATGATGCTCGGCCTGCTGCGCCCCTTCCGCCGCTCGGGGCCGACCGCCGCGCTCACCAGCTGGGCCGCCGGACTGCTGGCCTTCTGGCTGGTCAACTACCCCATCAGCTGGCAGGTCCAGGGCGGAGTCCCGCTCCAGTACCAGGTCTCCGTCCCGCTCGCCGTCTCCCTGGTCCTCTACGTCGTCATCGGCCTGATCAAGCCCGAGGACACCCCCGAGCGGCTGGCCGTCATCGAGCGGATCAACACCGACGGCGACGGCGCGGAAGCGGCCGTACCGGCCCCGGCTCAGGCGCGCGGATAGCGCGCCAGCCACCCCGGCGCCGAGCCCGCCGGGCTGTGCAGGGCCGGGCCCTGGGTCATCTCCATGGCGAAGTCGTCGGCCAGCTCCAGGATGGTGGGACGGCCCTCCAGCTCGGCGAGCCACGCCGGGGGCAGGGCCGTCTCGCCGTGCAGCGCCCCGAGCAGCCCCCCGGTGAGGGCCCCGGCGGCGGCGGACGGGCCGGACTGGTTCACCGAGAGGCACAGGCCGAGGCGTACGTCGTCGGCCGCCAGCGCGCAGTAGACGGCCGCCGCGAGCAGCCCGTCCGCCGTGCCGTCCCCGGCCAGCTCCTCCACCCGGACCGGGTTCGGCGGGCCAAGGCGCACCGCGTTCACCGCGTGCTGGAGCGCCTCCACGACCGGCTGGTGGCCCGGCCGCGCCGACAGCAGCGCCACCGCGCCCCACACGGCCGCGTCCAGATCCTCGCCGCGCGCGAGGGCGTGCACGATCACGGCGTACGCCCCGGCCGTCAGGCACGCGACGGGATGGCCGTGGGTCTGCGCCGCGCACTCGACGGACAACTGCGCCACCAGCTGCGGCTCCCAGCCCACCAGCAGCCCGAAAGGCCCCGAGCGCGCCACCGCCTCAGGCCCCAGCTCGCCGGGGTTCTTCGGCCGCTCCAGCGTGCCCATCACCTCGTCCCCGAGCCCGCTCAGCAGCGACCTCGGAGGCTCCCTGCGGGCGTACAGCCACTCCTCGCGGGCCAGCCAGCCGTCCTCCTTGCGCCGCTCGTCGGGCCCCCAGTCCCGCTGGGTCGCCCGCCAGCGCAAGTACGCCCGGTGCAGATCGGTCGGCGGATGCCAGGCGCCGGTGTCCCGGCGGACCTGCGCGCGGATCAGGCCGTCCACCGTGAACAGGGTGAGCTGGGTGTGGTGGGTGACCGCACCGCGCCGCCCGTGCGCGAAGCCCAGGTCGAGCACGCCCTCGGCGCCGTACGCGGAGCGGATCTCGTCCAGGCCGAGCACGTCCACGGGGGCGCCCAGCGTGTCCCCGAGCGCGATGCCGAGCAGGGTGCCGCGCACCCGGCTGCGGAAGTCCTGCTGTTCGGTGCGACCCCAGACGGCGCCGCTCGTCGCACCCATGCAGACCCCCTCACGGCACCTCGCGTCCGGCCGACGGGCAGCACTGTAATGGACCACGAACGGTCCGATCAGCCGCGCAAACCGGCCTCGCCAGGCCATTCCCGGTCAGGTGTGAACGCTTTGCTCACGCGTTCACAGGTGTGAGCGTGTGTGAGTGCGTGTGAGCGGGTACGGGCCGGTGCACGGCCGGATCTCACCCCTGGGCGTCCCGCAGCTCCTGGGGACACGGCGTCCCGCGCGGCAGCTGATACGGCGCCGCCAGGTGGTACGTCCCCGCCCTCGGCGCCAGCAGCACCGTCCAGGCGTCGCCCGCCGCGTCCTGCGGAGTCTCGGCCAGGCAGCCGTTGACGTTGACGTACGTCTTCGGCACGCCCTCCGCCCGCTCCTTGGACGCAGCGGTCTCCTGCGGCGGCTTGAGCGGCTTGCCGTGCTCGTCCACCACGCTCAGCCAGGGCGAGTACGGGATCCGGATCAGGATGCGGCCCGCCCTGCTCACCTTCAGGGTCATCTCGCCCTGCTCGGCCCGCAGCACCACCGCGTTCGGCTCGGCCAGCGGCACCGGGTCCGTCACCCGGAACAGCTGCCAGTCCGCGTTCCCCCACACCTGCCTCAGATACGGCATCCCGCGCAGCACCAGCTCCCGCTCGCGCTCCCCGCCGTCGCCGTCCGGGTCGTCCGCCCTGGGCAGCACCACGTAGTGCACGGCCCAGCGCCGCAGCCACTCGTGGTAGTTGGCCGAGTTGAGGGTGTCGTCGTAGAAGAGCGGGTTGCGCTCCATGTCGGCCTGGCGGTTCCAGCCGCGCGCCAGGTTCACGTACGGCGCGAGCGCGGACGCCTCGCGGTGCGAGCGGGCCGGGACGACCTCCACCCGGCCCTTCTCCGCGCCCACCTGCTGGAGTTCGTTCACCAGCGGGGCCAGCTCACGCGCCCAGGACGCGGCCGGGGTCGTGTGGATCACGTCGTCCACCGACTTGAAGCCGATCCAGCCCACGAACCCGGCGATGGCCAGCACCAGCGCGTACCACTTGTGCGTGCGCGGCACCGCGAACGGCAGCGCGGCCACCAGCGTCGCGCCCGCGAACAGCATCGGAAGCCGCGAGATGTTCGAGCCGATCTGCGAGCTGATCAGCCACACCAGCACCACGCTCAGGCTGTAGACCCCGGCCGTCAGCCGCACCGTCACCCACGTGCGCGGCACCAGCACCAGACACAGCAGCCCGTACAGCAGCGGCATGACCACCGAGCCGAACGTCATCGGCTGGGTGCCCGAGAACGGGAACAGCCACGCCGACAGCGCCACCACGGCCGCCGGGGCCAGCCCCAGCGCCCACGCGCCAGGGCGCCGCTTCTGGAGGAACAGCGCGACCGCCACCAGGCCCACGAACAGCCCCGCCACCGGCGAGGCCATCGTCGCGAGCGCGGCCAGCGGGGCGGCGGCCAGCGCCTTCGCCCAGCGCTTGTAGCGGCCCTCGTAGGGCCAGTAGAGCAGCACCGCGATCGCGCCGATCCCGAACAGCGCGGCAAGTCCGTACGCCACCCAGCCGGACACCGCCCCGGCAAGCAGCGCGAACACCCCGGCGAGCAGCGCCAGCGGGGCCGCCGCAAGCGCCTTCGCCCAGCTCGCGTACCGGCCCTGGTACGGCCAGCAGAAGACCGCCGCGACCGCGCCGAGCGCGAACATCGTGCCGAGCCCGAACGTCACCCGGCCCGAGGCCGCGTTGCCCATCAGCGCGAACACCCCGGCCAGCGCGGGCCACAGCGGCTCACGCACCGCCCGGCCGCGCACCAGGATCAGGGTCAGCAGCCCGGCCGAGAACGTGCCCGCGATCATCATGGTCGTCCGCACGCCGAGCACGGACATCAGATACGGCGACAGGACGCTGTACGACACCGGGTGCATGCCGCCGTACCAGGCGAGGTTGTACGCCGAGTCCGGGTGCCGCCCGACGAACTCCGCCCAGGCGTCCTGCGCCGCGAGGTCGCCGCCGCTGTTGGCCGATGTGAAGAACCAGATCACGTGCAGCACGGCGGCGAGGGCGGTGATGAAGAGGACGGGGTGCTCGTGGGGCCAACGGCGCCAGGCCGTACGGCCCTTGGCGCGCGGGTCGGCGGGCACGCGGGTCCGCGTGCCGGTGTCCGTGCCGGACTCGGGGCTCATGCGGTCACCGCCCTCGGTGTGGTCGGCGCGTGTCGGCTCGGCTGTGGCCACCTGAAGGCACTCCCCGTGTCCCGTCTGCTCTTCCCGGCCACCTGTCCCCCGCGTGCTCCCGGCCGGTCCTCGTCCCGCTGTGCGGCCTTGTCCCGTGACCGGTGACCTGCCCCGTTTCGTGACGCTAGCACGCACCCCGCCGCACGGCTCCCGGGTGGGAACACCTGCGACGGGGTGCGGCCTGGCACGGGCGCGGGGCTCAGCCCAGGCGGGTCAGCTTGCTGCCCAGACCGGGCTCGGCCAGGTCGTCACGCAGCGCGACGGGGACCTGGACCGCACCCGCCGAGCCGTCACCGACGGTCAGGGAACCCACCTTCGTACCGGCCTTCGCGGTGTGCGGGACGGTGTCACCGGCGAAGGACAGCTTCACCTTCAGACCCGCCCAGCCGGTCGCCTTCACGTCCTCGGTCACCTCGACCGGGGTCCGGCCGCCGAGACCGTCGTCCACGTACCCGACGACCGTGCCCTTCTTCAGGACCGTCGCCGACTTCAGGGCGCCCTGCGCGGCCCGGATCAGCTTGTCGCCCGCCTCCAGCACACCGGTGAGGATCGAGTTGTCGGACTTGGCGGGGGGCTGGCGCATCGCGGCACCGATGATCAGACGCGTCTGGCCGTCCACGTCCTGCTTCGCGGCGAACACCAGGTTGCCGAGGGCGGAGGTGGTGGTGCCGGTCTTGATGCCGACGACGTTGTTGTGCCCGACGAGCTGGTTCCAGTTGGAGTGGTACGTGCCCTTGTAGTCGGTGTACGACATCATCGCCGCGACCTCGCGGAACGCGGGGTACGCCATCGCGGCCTTCGCCAGCCTCACCTGGTCCCGGGCGGTGCTGACCGTCGAGTCGGTCAGGCCGGAGGGGTCGGTGTACTTGGTGTTCTTCATACCGAGCCGCTTCGCGGTGGTGTTCATCTTGGCGACGAACGCGTCCACCGAACCGGCGTCCCAGCGGGCGACCAGGCGGGCGATGTTGTTCGCCGACGCCAGCAGGATGTCCTCCAGCGCCTCGCGCTCGGTGATCCGGTCACCCGCGGTGACGACCACCGTCGACTCCTGGCCCGCCTTCGACTGCGACTCGGCCGTCTTGTCGATCTCGATCTTCGGACCCTTCTCGCCGCTCTTCAGCGGGTGGTCGCGCAGGATCAGATACGCGGTCATCACCTTGGCGACACTCGCGGTCGGCACGGGCTTGTCCGAGCCGGAGGAGCCGAAGGTGCCGACGCCCTGCACGTCCAGCGCGGCCTGGCCGTCGGTGGGCCACGGGATGTCGGTGGTGCCGGGGAAGGTGTAGGTGTCCTTCGCGGTCAGCTCCAGCGTGGGCTGCGGCAGCGGCCTGAGCGCCTGTACGACGCCCAGGATCACCACCAGCAGCAGCACCAGCGGCGTCCAGATCTTGACCCTGCGCACCAGCGTCCGCACCGGCGTCTCCGGCGGCGGCGGGGTGTTCGTCAGCTCGGCCAGCAGATCCAGCGGCGGCTTCGGCGGCAACGGCTGCTGCGTCGTCCGCTCCGGCCCCACCTGCGGCACGCTCCGCGTCTCCTCCGCGGGCGGCGTCGCGGTCCTTATGTCCCCCTTGAGCGCGACGAACCGACTGGTCTTCTCCCCCTCCCGCTCCGGCACCTTCAACATCGCGGTCGGCTGATCCACCCCCTTCGGCGCCCGCAACGTGGTGGTCGCCTGATCCTTCCCCGGCTGCTTGGGGGAGCGGAGAGTGGTGGTGGGCTGATCGACGGGGGCCGCCTTGGCGGGGGGCTCGTCGTCGGGGTTGGGCTTGGGGGCGGGGATGACTTTGCCACCGGGGGCGTCCCGGTCGGCCTTGTCGGCGACCTTGCTGCCGGAGGTGCCGGCGGAGCCGGGCTCGGCACCGGAGGCCGGCTCGTCCTCGGCGGATCCGGAGACGGCCTTGTCGGCAGGGCCCGGCTCGGCAGCGGGGGCGGCCTTGCCCTCGGGCGTCCCGGCGACGACCGACTTGCCACCGGGGGTGTCCTGGCCGGGCTTGGAGCCGGGGGTCGGCTTCTGCGTGGCGGTGTCGGCGGGGCCCGGCTCGGCGGCGGGGGCACTCTTGCCCTCGGGTGCCTCGGCCGACTTGCCGCTGAGGGCGACCTGGTCGGCCTTGTCGGCGGAGCCGGGGGCGGCCGGTCCGGGCTTGCTATTACGGGTGTCGGCGGGGCCCGGCTTGGAAGCAGGGGTGCTCTTGCTCTCGGGCGTCTCGGCCGGGGTCGACTTGCCGTCGAGGGCGGCCTGGTCGGCCTTGTCGGCGGGGCCGGGCTCGGAGCCGGAGGCGGTCTTGCCCTCGGCTGTCCTGGCGGCGGCCGACTTGCCGCCGGGGGTGTCCTGGCCGGGCTTGGTGCTGCGGGTGTCGGCGGAGCCAGACGTGGTGCCGGGGGTCGGCTTGTCCTCGGCGGGGCCTGGCTTGGGGGCAGGGGTGCTCTTGCTCTCGGGCGTTTCGGCCGGGGTCGACTTGCCGTCGAGGGCGGCCTGGTCGGCCTTGTCGGCGGGGCCGGGCTCGGAGCCGGAGGCGGTCTTGCCCTCGGATGTCCTGGCGGCGGCCGACTTGCCGCTGGGAGCGGCCTGGCCGGGCTTGGTGTCGCGGGCGTCGGCGGAGTCGGACTTGGTGCCGGAGGTCGGCTTGCCCTCGGCGGAGCCGGAGGCGGCGCCCGGCTTAGAGGCGGGGGTGCTCTTGCCCTCGGGCGTCCCGGCCCGGGTCGACTTCCCGCCGGGGGCATCCTGGCCGGACTTCTCGGCAGCGGTGACCTTGCCGTCGGAGCCGGACTTGCTCCCGGAGGTCGGCTTGTCCTCGGCGGGGTCCGACTTGGAGGCAGGGGTGCCCTTGCCCTCGGGCGTCCCGGCAGACTCCGGCTCGGAGGCAGAGGCGGCCTTCCCCGCCTGGGCCGTCGTGTCTTCGAGCTTGGCGGCGGGAGCCGGTTCGTCCTCGGCCTTCGGCCCGGCGGAGCCAGGGGCGGACGCCGACTTGGAGGTACTGGCGGGGCTGGCCTTGGTACCGGAGGCGGACGTGCCCTCGGACTTCCCAATGAGGCCCGGCTTGTCGGCGGAGCTGCCCTCGGCCTTCTCGGGGGCACCAACGGCACCCGAAGCGGAACGACCCTTGGCGGCGCTGGAGGAGCCCCCGACGGAGCCCTGGTCCGCGCCAGCGTCCTCGCTGTCACTCTTGGCGGACGACTTGGCGGCGTCCGAAGCGGAAGCGCTCTCGGCTGCCCGGGAGGAACCCTGAACCGAGCCAGCGGAATCGTCGCCGCCCTTGGCACCGTCGGCGTCCGAGGCAGCAGCACCGTTGCCCGCCCGGGAGGAGCCCCCGGCGGGCCCCTCGGACACGTCGGCAGCGCCGCTGTTCTCGGTCGCGTCAGCGGCATCGTCGGCGTCCGAAGCAGCAGCACCGTTGCCCGTCCTGGAGGAGTCCCCGGCGGGCCCCTCGGCCGCGTCAGCGGAACCGTTGCCGCCCTTGGCGGACAGCTTGGAGGCATCGTCGGCGTCCGAAGCAGCAGCACCCTTGGCCGCCCCGGCGGAGCCGCTGCTCTTGGCCGCGTCAGCGGAACTCCCGCCGCCCTCACGAACGTCCTCGGCGCCCGAGGCGGAACGCTCCCCGGCCGCGCCCTTGGGCGACTTGGAGGCATCGCCGGTCTCCGCAGCAGCAGCACCCTTGGCCGCGCCAGCGGAACTCTCGTCGTCGCCCTCACGAACGCCCTCGGCGCCCGAGGCGGAAGCCCCCTTGGCTACGGGGGAGGCACCCTCGGTAACGTTCTCGGGAGAGCCGTCGCGCGGGGCGGAAGCACCCTTGGCCGCCCGGGAGGAGCCCCTGGCGGAGCCGCTGCTCTTGCTCGCGGCGGCGGAGCCACCGGCGCGCGAAGCGGAGGAGCCCCTGACGGCACCCTTGGCCGCGTCAGCGGAATCGTTGCCGCCCTTGGCAGAGCCCTCGGCGGACGGCTTGCTGTCGCTCTCGGCGGCGCCACCGGCACGCGAAGCGGAATCGCCCTCGGCCGCGTCGGCGCCACCCGCGGAAACGTTGTCGCCAGCGTCACCGGAGGAGCCGGAGCGGGACTTCCCCGAAGTCTTCGTGGCGGAGTCGCCGTCGCCCTCGACGGAGTTGACCCCCGCGCCGGAGGCGGACCCGGTCGAGGTCTTCACGGTGGCGCCCCCGCCGGAGGCGTCGGTCGAGTTATTCACGTCGCCCGCACCGGAGTTGACCCCACCCGACACCCCCGCCCCGGCGGACCGGTCCTCGGACCCGGCCGAATCCACCCCCTCCGCCGAACCGACGGAGTAACCCTGCTTCGACCTGTCGGGGGACTCGCCCGCCACCGATGCCTCCTCCATGCGCCGCACGCTCGCCGCGCGCCCTGTCCGAACCATGTACCAGTGTCCTGTGTGGGGGCTTGCCCAGGGTGGTAGACGAGAACGACATACCTACCGGTTCCCCCACGAACCGGGCACGCACTCTCGACAGATGAATGTGAGAGGCGTCACCCTGTCATTCATCCACGCGGGGAGGCATGGATGGGCAGGAGCCGCAGAACAATTCCGGAAGAGCTTCTGCTGCTCGCACTGGACCCGGCCACGGGTACCACTGCGCAGCCGCAGTCGCTCGACCTCGGTCTGGCCGGTGCACAGCTAGTGGAGCTGGCGCTGGCCGGACGGATAGCCCCAGACGGGGATCGTATCGCCGTGGTGGTGCCACGGCCGACAGGAGATCCGACTCTGGACAGCGCGTTGGAGCTGCTGCGCAGGCGCGGCGCCCCGGTGCGTGCCGTCCACTGGATCGGCGGCCCACGACTGGGCCTGCGCCAGACCTATCTGTCGCACCTCGAACGGTGCGGAATGGTCGCCGCGGTCGCGGGCCAGATGTGCGGGGTGCTGCCGACCACGCGGTACCAGGCGACGGACACGGCGATCAGCCGCGAGATCCGCGCCCGCCTGGACGCCGCGATCCGCACCGGCGTACCACCGGACCCACGGACCGCCGCGCTCGCCGCACTGGCGCACGCCGTGGGCCTGGGCAAGCACCTCTACCCGGGCAACGAGGGCCGCTCGTCCCGTTCCCGGCTGCGCGACCTCATCCGGCACGACCCGATGGGCGGGCTCGTCGCCCACGCCGTCATGGACGTGCAGAACGGGGCCGCCGCGCAGCCCCGGCGGGGCCAGGCCGGGCCGCCCCGGCCGAGCGGTCCCGCGCGGGCCGAACCGGCCCACGGGGTGCCGATGCAGCCGCATCACGGACCCATGGCGCGGGCCGCCGCGCACTGATCCACCGGCACGGCCGGCACCGAGGCGGTGGGGCGAACGTCGCCCCGCCGCCTCGGCGTTCACCCGAATCATGTCCGAACTGACGCGTACGCGCCGCATATCCGATGTTTTCCAGCGGTAGAAAGCACTGTGGTGGCAGTCTGCTCAACAGCAGATACACAAAGTGTCAGGAACAGGCAGGCAGCCGGAGGTGCGCTAACCGTGGCGTCCAATGTCAATCCCACTGTCAGGCGGCGCCGTCTCGGCCAGGAGCTGCGCAGACTCCGTGAGGCGAAGGGCATGACCGCCGAAGAGGTGGCCGACCGCCTGCTCGTGTCGCAGTCGAAGATCAGCAGGCTGGAGAACGGCCGCCGCAGCATCAGCCAGCGCGACGTGCGCGACCTGTGCGGGGTCTACGAGGTCGAGGACCAGCGCGTGGTCGACTCGCTGATGGAGATGGCCCGCGACTCGCGCCAGCAGGGCTGGTGGCACACCTTCGGGGACATCCCGTACAGCGTGTACATCGGCCTGGAGTCGGCCGCGCAGTCGCTGCGGGTGTACGAACCCCAGCTGGTGACGGGCCTGTTGCAGACCCGGGCGTACGCCGAGGCGCTGGTGCACGGCGCGCTGCCGGAGACGTCGGCCGCCGAGATCGACAAGCGGGTCAACGTCCGTATGCGCAGGCAGGAAAGGGTCACCGAGGAGGCCAACCCGCTGCGGCTGTGGGTCGTCCTGGACGAGGCCGCGCTGCACCGGGTGGTGGGCAGCAGGCTGGTGATGCGCGAGCAGCTGGAGCACCTGATCGAGATGTGCCAGCTGCCCCATGTCACCGTGCAGGTCCTGCCGTTCGAGGCGGGCGCGCACCCGGGGCTCAACGGCCAGTACGCCATCCTGGAGTTCGCCGACGCGTCCGACTCCAGCGTGGTCTACCTGGAGGGCGTCACCAGCGACCTGTATCTGGAGAAGGCGCCCGACGTGCAGAAGTACGCGGTGATGTACGAGCATCTGCGGGCACAGTCCCTCAGTGTGGAACATTCCCGGGAGTTCATCGCGAAGGCGGCGAAAAACTTCGCGGACTGACCCCGCCGGACAAGTGGCGAGGGATCGTACACCGTCGGGCCACCCGAGCGGAGGCGCGTTTGGAATATGCCATCCGCTCGGGTGAACGGCCCAGCCACACATGGCCGTTGCCGGGTAGCGTCGATCACGCCAATCGATCGACAGGGTTGGCGTGAACCGCACCACCGCAACTCGCAACAGGAGTGGACATGGCACTGATTCAGGGCGCTTCGGAGACGTGGATGAAGTCCTCCTATTCCGCGGGCAACGGCGCCTGCGTCGAGGTCAAGTCGCCGACCGCCGCCGAACTCGCCGTTCGCGACTCCAAGGTGACCGAGGGGCCCGTGCTGGCCTTCCCGGCCACGGCCTGGAACACCTTCGTGGCCTCGGTCAAGGCGTAAGGGACCGCTCCCGGTCCACCACCGCCCTCGTAGAAGCGCGACCGATGCTTCGAGGACAACAGCACACGCACCACCCCGCGAAGCCCTCTCGGCCTGACGCCGTCCTCGCCGAGGGGGCTCCGCGCTCCCACCGTTCCACCGCCTCGAACGCGGTCGGCAGCCGCGGACACGCCGTCTGAGCCCGCACGATCCGGGTACGAGCCAGCCTCCCCGCCGGTTCCACCGCACCCGGACCGCCCGGTCGACCGGTCAGCCGAGCTGGGTCTCGATCGCGGTGACGATCTCCGCCGACTCCGGCTCGGTCCGCGGGGAGAAGCGGGCGACGACGGTGCCGTCGCGGCCGATCAGGAACTTCTCGAAGTTCCAGCGGATGTCACCGGTGTGGCCCTCGGCGTCCGCGAAGTCCACGAGGCGCTGGTAGAGCGGGTGCCGTCCGGCGCCGTTCACCTCGACCTTCTCGGTGAGCGGGAAGGTCACGCCGTACGTCGCCGAGCAGAACTCCGCGATCTCCTCGGCGGAGCCGGGCTCCTGGCCCATGAACTGGTTGCAGGGCACCCCGACCACGGTGAAGCCACGATCGCCGTACCGCTCCTGAAGCCGCTCAAGACCGGTGTACTGCGGGGTCAGCCCGCACTTGGAGGCCACGTTCACGATCAGGACGGGCCCACCCGCGTAGCGCGCGAGAGAGGCTTCGCCGCCTTGGAGGGCGCCGATGGGGGTGTCCAGTACGGGGGTGTTGTCATCGGTTGTCGTCATGGGCGGATGCTAACCGGGGGGACGATCCTCCGCGCTCGGCGGACCGCCTGGTCGTCGAGCCGTCCTGGGCTGCCCGCCCCGCCACCGGCGCGCTCCCGGCGGACCGCCCCGCCGCCGTACGGTCCCCGGCGCGCCGTACCGCCCCGTCCTCCGCAGGCCGACCCGCCGCCCTCACCACCCCGTCCCCCGCAGCCGTGCGCTCGTACAGCACCGAGCGCCCGGCCCGGCGGCGTACGACCAGGCCCGCCTCCCGCAGCACCTTCAGGTGGCGGCCGACCGAGCCGAGGGGCCGGCCGGTGACCGCGGTCAGCTGGGTGGTGCTCATGGGGGAGGCGAGGAGCAGGAGGACGGCCGCGCGGGCCGGGCCGAGCAGGGCGCCCAGGCTCGCGGGGGCCGGGCGCTCGGGGTGCCAGGCGAGGGAACCGGCGCAGGGGTAGACCTTGGCGTAGCGCACCCCGTCCTCCCAGGCCACCCAGCCGCCGCGCTGCGGGGTCACCGGGACGAAGAACAGCTCGGCGCCCGAGATGTCGCGCGGGGGATACGTCTGGAGGTTGACCTGGAGGCGGCTGTCCCCGAGCCACCGTGTCCGCCCCGGCCGCAGCGAGTCCAGCACACCGGCCCAGCCGTCCCGGCTCACCCGCGCCGTGCGCGCCAGCACATCCGCCTCAAGCACCTTCCGGCGCCGCTCCCAGGTGGGCCGTACCGTCGCCTCCCACACCCACTCGAGGAGCGTGGCCGCCCGCTCGGGCAGGTCGTCCCGCTCCAGTACGGCGGGGACCGGGCCCTCGATCGAGAGCAGCAGATGGGCGCGGGCGTCGGCAGGACGGGCGGCCCGCACCCGCGCCACCTCGGTGGCGAAGTCCTCCCCGGGACGGGGAACCGGGGTCAGGAAGTCGGCGGTCCAGTTGCGGCCGAGCCCGGCTTGGACGAGGCGCGCGGTGACCGGCTCGGCGGCCAACAGGGCTTGATAGCGCCGGAGATGGGCGCGCAGCCACTCCCGTTCCCCCGGATGCGTGCCGCTCCCCGTGTGCAGCAGCCACAGCGCGGCGAAGGTCTCGGCGAGCGGCGAGATCACGAACCGCCCGCGCGCGAGCGTGTCGGCGTCGAGCTGCCACCACCCCAAGTCGGCTCCCCCTCACGACCTTTCGCGCACCGGCGAAACAATATCGGCGCGGGCGGCGAGATTTGAGACTCCGGTCATGCCCCGTTACCGATCCCTGTTCCGCACACCGGAGTTCACCCCGCTGTTCCTCGGCTCGGCCGCCCAGACCGCCGCCCAGACCCTCGGCGGACTCGCCCTCGGCACCCTCGTCTACCGCGCCACCGGCTCCCCGCTGCTCGCGGCGCTCAGCATGTTCGGCCCCTCCCTCGCCCAAGTCCTCGGCGCGACCGTGCTGCTCTCCGGCGCCGACCGACTGCCCCCGCGCACCGCCCTGTCCGTCATCGCGCTGGCCTTCGCGGCGGGTACGGCACTCCAGTCCCTCCCCGGCCTCCCCGCGGGCATGCTCCTGCTGATCGTCCTGCTCCTCGGCCTCGTCTCCTCGCTCGGCGTCGGGGTCCGCTGGGGTCTGCTGAACGAGATCCTGAGCAAGGACGGCTATCTGCCCGGGCGTTCGCTCTTCAACATGATGAGCGGGCTGGCGCAGATCGCCGGGTACGTCACCGGCGGCGCCCTGCTGACGGCCCTCTCCCCGCGCAGCTGCCTGCTCCTGGCGGCGGCCCTGTATCTGACGGCCGCGCCGCTGCTGCGCCTCGGCCTCTCCGCGCGCCCGCCCCGGGTCGGTGGCTGCCCGTCCCCCGCAGTCACCTGGCGCACCAACGCCCGCCTGTGGTCGGACCGTTCGCGCCGCCTGACCTATCTGGGGCTGTGGGTGCCCAACGGCCTGGTCGTCGGCTGCGAATCGCTCTACGTGTCGTACGCCCCCGGCGCGGCGGGCACGCTGTTCGCCTGCGCGGCGCTCGGCATGTTCGCGGGGGACGTGTCCGTGGGCCGTCTGCTCCCGCCCGGGGTGCGGAGCCGCCTCGCGACCCCGCTGCTGCTTCTGCTGGCGGTGCCGTACCTGCTCTTCGCCGCGCGTCCGCCGCTGCCGGTGGCGATGGTGTGCGTGACGCTCGCCTCCGTCGGCTTCGGAGCGAGCCTGGTCCAGCAGGAGCGGCTGATGGCCCTGACCCCGGACGAACTCGCCGGGCACGCCCTGGGGTTGCACTCCGCGGGCATGCTGACCCTCCAGGGCGCGAGCGCGGCCCTGGCCGGAACGATCGCCCAACTCACCTCTCCGGCAACGGCGATGACGGCGATGGCGGCGGCGTCGGTCGCCGTGACCCTGGCTCTCGCCGCAGCGGGCCGGAGTCTTCCCACGGCGGCTGCGGCGGCTCGGGACGCTGCCTAGCCTCCGGGTGCCCCACGTCCCCGCGCACGCACCGTATCCACGGCGGAATACGTCCGCAAAAGTCATCGTTTGCGATGAAATGACCGACTGGACGACGGAGGTCCGCGACCGCCTGGCAGCGGAACGCGCGGCCACGAACGCCCGGATCAAGGCGCTGAGCAGGGACTTCCAGGCGATTGTCGAGGCGAACGCCCTGGTCGCGGTGGACGACGAACACGACCCCGAAGGATCCAGCACCGCCTTCGAACGCGCCCACGTCGCCTCCCTCCTCAAGCAGGCCGAGGCCCACCTGGACACCCTGGACGATGCCCTGACCCGCCTGGCCGAGGGCACCTACGGCCACTGCGAACAGTGCGGCCGTCCGATCCCGCCGGAACGGCTGGCGATCCGGCCCGCCGCCACGATGTGCGTGGGGTGCGCGGAGGGGGCGCGGCGCCGCCGCTAGTGGGAGTTCGGCGCCGCGCCGCCGCCCCTGATCGAGTCGAGCGCGACGGCGACGGTCCGGTGCAGGGTCGCGGGCTCGGCGCCGGTGCGGGAGCGGAGGTTGACGCCGTAGGCGAGGAGGGCGAGCAGTTCCGCGGAGGCGTCGAGGTCCGTACCCGGCGCGAGCTGCCCCTGCCGCTCGGCACCCGCGAGGGCGGCGCGCAGGGCGTCCCGCAGCCGCTGATGATGCCGCTCCAGCAGGTCCCGTACCTCGGGGTCGTCGTTCTCGCCCCCGGCGTGCGCGTTGGCGATCATGCAGCCCCAGCGGGCGTACTCACCCGTGCAGCGGATCTCGACCAGCGCGCCGAAGAACTCGGCGACGGCGGGCAGCCCTCGTCCGTCCTCGGTCAGCCGGTGGAACGCGGGCCAGGACCACTGCTCCACATAGCGCCGGAGCGCGGCGCGGTACAGCTCCCGCTTGCCGCCGAACGTGGCGTACAGGCTGGACCGGTTGAGCCCGGTCGCGCTCACCACGTCCTGGATGCCGGTGGAGGCCGCACCCTGCCGCCAGAACAGCCGCACCACGGTGTCCAGGGCGGTGTCGGGGTCGAAGTGCTTGATGTCCGGCATGGTCCGTCCCTCGCCGTCTTGAAACGCCGATTCCAAGATACGCGCCCCGGATCAAGAGGCAGGCCGCTATCTTGGAACGACCGTTTCAGGATGAGTCCGGGAGGGACGAGCACCATGACGACGCTCAACACCGAACTGCGCGCCTTCTACACCGCACGCCAGCAGGACATCCCCGCCGAGATCCGCGAGGTCATGCGACGGGCGGACCAGGAGCTGGCCGACTCCGGGCAGGCCGCTCGCGCCCTCACCACCGGCGACAAGGCCCCGGGCTTCGCCCTCGCCACGGCCACCGGCGGAACGCTCTCGCTGGACGCGCTCCGCGCCGAGGGCCCTGTGGTCCTGACCTTCTACCGGGGTGCCTGGTGCCCGTACTGCAACCTCGCGCTCCGCGCCCTCCAGCGGCACCACGAGGCGATCACCGCGCGCGGCGCCCGGCTGATGGCCGTCTCCCCGCAGGTCCCGGACGAGTCCCTCACCCTCTCCGAGAAGCACGCGCTGGACTTCGACGTGCTGAGCGACCCCGGCTCCGCCGTCGCGCGGCAGTACGGCCTCGCCTTCGACCTCCCCGACGACCTGGCCGCCGTCTACACCCGGCTCGGCATCGACCTCCACCGCTCCAACGGCGGCCACTCCCGCACGCTCCCGGTCCCGGCGACGTACGTCATCGACGGGACTGGGGTGATCCGCTGGGCGTTCGTCGACACGGACTACACGAAGCGGGCCGAGCCGAGCGACATCGTCGCGGCCCTGGACGCCCTCCGCTGACGGTCAGTCCTTGGCCGCCAGTTCCCCGCTGAGCGTCCCGTGGATGCGGGCGCTGCGCTCGTTCAGGCCCGTGATCTCGACCGTCTTGCCGCGCTGGGCGTACTTCGTCTCGACGGCGTCCAGGGCGGCGACGGAGGAGGCGTCCCAGATGTGGGCGGCGGAGAGGTCGATGATCACCCTGTCGGGGTCGCCCGCGTAGTCGAACCGCCCGGCCAGCCCGTCGGCCGACGCGAAGAAGAGCGCGCCGGTCACCCGGTAGATCACCGCGTCGCCGTCGGGGTCGGTGACGGCGGTGACCTCGGCCAGCCGCGCCACGCGCCGGGCGAAGACGGCCAGCGCGGTGAGCGAGCCGGTCACCACACCGACGGCGAGATTGTGGGTGGTGACCACACACACCACGGTGATCACCATGACGGCGATCTCCCCGGCGGGCATCCGCCGGAGCGTCTTCGGCGCGACGGAATGCCAGTCGAAGGTCGCGCAGCACACCATCACCATCACCGCGACCAGCGCGGCCATGGGGATGGCGGAGACGACCGGCCCGAACGCGACGCAGAGCGTGAGGAGGAAGGCTCCCGCGAGGAAGGTGGACAGCCGCGTACGGGCCCCGGAGACCCGTACGTTGATCATCGTCTGCCCGATCACCGCGCACCCGCCCATGCCGCCGAGGAGCCCGGTGACGATGTTGGCGATGCCCTGCCCGACGGACTCGCGCGTCTTGGAGGAAGGGGTGTCGGTGAGATCGTCCACGAGCCGCGCGGTCATCAGCGACTCCATCAGCCCGACCAGCGCCATCGCTAGCGCGTAGGGGGCGATGGTGGTCAGCGTGTCCAGGGTGAACGGCACGGCCGGCAGCCCCGGCACCGGCAGCGACGACGGCAGCCTGCCCTTGTCGCCCACGGTCGGCACCGCGATCCCGGCCGCGACCGTGACGGCGGTGAGGACGGCGATGGACACCAGCGGCGCCGGAACCGCCTTGGTGATTCTCGGGAAGACCACCATCATCGCGAGCCCCGCCGCGAGCAGCGGATACACCGGCCACGGCACGCCCGTCAGCTCCGGCACCTGCGCCAGGAACACCAGGATCGCCAGAGCGTTCACGAAGCCGACCATCACACTGCGCGGCACGAACCGCATCAGCCGCGCGACGCCGAGCGCGCCGAGGACGATCTGGAAGACACCGGCCAGGATGACGGTGGCGATCAGGTAACCGAAGCCGTGCTCACGGTTGACCGGGGCGATGACCAGGGCGACGGCGCCGGTCGCCGCGGAGATCATGGCCGGCCGCCCGCCGACGACGGCCGTGACCACGGCCATCGTGAACGACGCGAACAGCCCGATGGCCGGATCGACCCCGGCGATCACAGAGAACGAGATCGCCTCCGGAACCAACGCCAGCGCGACCACGACCCCCGCCAGCACCTCGGTACGCAGCACCCGCGGATCGGACAACCAGGACGAACGACTCACCCCACGCCGCCAAGCGGCCGGGGACGATACGAAGAAAGGCAAGAGAAAACAAACCTGTCATGCTCGGACGCCCCGGCATCGCGGCGACCATGGGAGGGGGGGCGGGCCGCGCGGCGTGCGGACGGGGGTCACGCGGGCGGGCGGCGGCCTCGCAACTCTACCGGGCGGGATAGGCGCCGCCCCGGCCTCCGCGACCGGTGCGACAGCGCCGAGGCGTACACCGACTTCAGCGGCGGCTTCATGAGCGCGAACACCGGCGCCATGATCCCCAACGTCAACTACTGTCCCGTCGGCCGGAGTTGTATCTGCAAGGGGTGAACCACACCCCTCGAAGCCCGACCACGGAAAGAGCGAAAGGCCCCCGTCCGAACGGAACGGGGGCCTTCCAGCGCTCACACCTGCGCTTCAGGTCTGTGCCCCCGGCAGGATTCGAACCTGCGACACCCGCTTTAGGAGAGCGGTGCTCTATCCCCTGAGCTACGAAGGCGGGGCCTTGGGGAGCGGTGTCGCTCCGGCAAGGGTGTGGGCGGCCACGTTGTGGCTGCCCATGACAGGGTAGCGGATCGAGGGGTGCGGGGTGGGGCGGCGTGCGGGGGACGGATCAACTCGGGGCCGGAGCGCGTTACTTGATCTCGTCGACAACGGCGTCACCGCCCGCCGGAGATCACCTGCGCCCCAGCCTCTCCGGTACCGCCCCCGCCGCCCCCGTCCCCTCCGGTACCCCCTTCGTCCGGGTCACCCGTACCCGGTACTTTCCGGTCGCGTCCGT
This sequence comes from Streptomyces sp. LaPpAH-108, assembly GCF_000373625.1. Taxonomy (GTDB): domain Bacteria; phylum Actinomycetota; class Actinomycetes; order Streptomycetales; family Streptomycetaceae; genus Streptomyces. Next base: position 218,148 of record NZ_KB891996.1, on the reverse strand, counting down.
GCTGGTGACCTGCACGGTGATGCCGTGTTTGGGGTCCTTGAAGGTTTCGCCCGGGGTGTAGGGGGCGTCGGAGAGTTCGGCCTGGACGTTGGGGCTGCGGGTGCAGCCGCCGCTGTCGGGGTGGGCGTCGGCGACGGTCACCGGGCCCCGGCCGGTGTCGACGTCGGCGTCCACCTTGTAGACGAGGATGCCCGGACCGCACACGTCCTCGTCGTTGCCCCCCTCGGTGCGCAGCTCGAGCGCGTACGCGGTGCTTCTGCCGAAGGGGACCAGGATCAGCTTGCCGCCGCCCTTCTCGTGCAGCGGGGTCAGGGTGAACTCCGCGCTGCCCTTGGTCGTCGCGCAGGCGACCTGGGAGGTGTCGAGCCAGCCGAGCTTCCACTTGTGCCAGCCGAGCAGGTCGTTGTTGGCCCCCCAGTCCTCGCTCATGATGTCCCAGTGGCCGACCGAGCTGCCGCCGTCCTGGGTGTAGAGGTCGGGCAGTCCGAAGGTGTGGCCGTTCTCGTGCGGCAGGACCCGGTAGCCGGTCTTGTCGTAGGTGCCGGAGCCGTCGTCCTGGCGGGAGTAGACGAAGGACGCGTTGGCCAGGGGCGCCCCGTCGGCGACCGGGGCGTCGCCGTTGCCCGCGAAGGTCACGGAGAGCACGGTGTCCAGGGCGGAGGGCCCGGCGTTCGGGGTGACCAGGACGTTCAGCAGGTCGTACGAGCGGAAGTCCACCTCGGGGTCGGCGGCGGCCACGATGTCGTGGACCAGGTCCCGGTAGCCGGGGTCGAAGGGGGCGCCGCGTTCTATGCCGTAGTCCTTGAACGGTTTCGGCATCCGCAGCCAGTGGGTGATCGGGGTCTCGGGCCGGTAGTCGAGGCGGCCGTACGACGCCTTGCGGAACCACTCCTGGGTCTGCGGGAAGAACTCGTGGAAGCGGTCGAGCGCGCTGCCCCGGCCCTTGGCGTCGGGGAAGTCGATCATCAGGGTCAGCGCGTGGACGGTGCCGGTGGAGCGGGAGTAGCCGCCCGTGGTGGGCACGCCCTCAGTCATCTGGACGTCGGAGCCGCCGTGGATCATGCAAGGTGCCAGGGCGGCGCTGGTGCGGGTGAGGCCCGTGGGGCCCGCGGAGCTGTGCGCCGTGAGCTGCCCGGATCCGGCCGAGGTGCTGACCGCGAAGGTCAGGACCGTCACGGAGGCCAGGGCAGCCGCGCGGCGCGAGCGTATGCGGCGGGGCGACTGCGGCTGCATGCAGGGACCTCTCGCTCCACGGCAGCCGCCCGTCTCCGACTGCGCCCTTGCGCTCACCCTGTGTCGGCGGTGCGGGGGGCGCGCGCTGGGAGAGACCGATCGTGGGATTTCCGTACGAGCGGGTGTGAATCACATAGGCTGGGGGTGAATCGCGGCAAGTGGGACAGGGGTCGGAGAGGCGGGTGACTCAGGTCACAGCCGGAAAGTCCCGCGAGGGGAAATAACCGGGGAACCTCTCCCCGTTTAACCCTGTGTCCACCGCCCGACCCTTTCGAAGTGGAGTTCGCCGTGCAGACCGCAGCCCCCGCCCGCAAGGCGTCCCGGCCCCGTGCCGACGCGCTGCGCAACAGGGAGCGGATCGTCACCGCCGCCCGCGAGACGTTCGTCGAACACGGCCTCAACGTGCCGCTCGACGAGATCGCCCGCCGGGCCGGTGTCGGCAACGCCACGCTGTACCGCAACTTCCCGGACCGCGACGCCCTGGCCCGCGAGGTCGTCTGCTCCGTGATGGACCGCACGGCCCGCGCGGCCGAGCAGGCCCTCGCGGAGACCGGCGACGCCTTCGCCGCGCTGGAGCGCTTCGTGCACACCGCCGCCGAGGAGCGGATCAGCGCGCTGTGTCCGATGATCTCCAGCGACTTCGACCACGACCACCCCGATCTGGAGGCCGCGCGCCGACGGATCGAGGGACTGGTCGCGGAGATCATGGACCGCGCGAAGGCCGCCGGTCAGCTGCGGACCGATGTCGGCGTCGGTGACCTGCTGGTCGCCGCGGCGCAGCTCAGCCGGCCCCCGGCCGGTGCGGCCTGCTTCAGCGTCGACCGCTTCGTCCACCGCCATCTTCAGCTGTTCCTGGACGGTCTGCGGGCCCCGGCCCGCTCCGTCCTGCCGGGTACGGCCGTGACCATGGAGGACCTGCGCCGGCCCTGACCGAACCGATCTGACCGCCTGACCGACCGGTCCGGCCGGGCCCGCGCCCCGGCTCCGCGACCCCGCATGCCTACGGCCGCCCCGAGGGCGCGCCGCCGATACCGCACGCCTTTCGCCCGTACAGCGCCGTACGGATCGCCCGCGAGGCGCACGCATCCTCACGAGTCTCATCCTCACGAAGTACCGGAGTGGGTACCCCCATGTCTCAGACAGCCGACAAGGCTCCCGTCGCCGCGCCCGGCGGCGACAGCAACCGCTGGAAGGCGCTCGTCTTCATCGCGCTCGCCCAGCTGATGGTCGTCCTCGACGCCACCATCGTGAACATCGCCCTGCCGTCCGCCCAGCGCGACCTCGGCATCTCCGACGGCAACCGGCAGTGGGTCGTCACCGCCTACGCCCTCGCCTTCGGCGGCCTGCTGCTCTTCGGCGGCCGTATCGCCGACAAGTGGGGCCGCAAGCGCGCCTTCCTGATCGGTCTCATCGGCTTCGCCGCCGCCTCCACGCTGGGCGGCATCGCCACCAGCGGCGTCATGATGTTCGGCGCCCGCGCCCTCCAGGGTGTCTTCGGCGCCCTGCTGGCCCCGGCCGCGCTCTCCCTGCTCGCCGTGATGTTCACGGACGCCAAGGAGCGCGCCAAGGCGTTCGGCATCTACGGCGCCATCGCGGGCGGCGGCGGTGCCGTCGGCCTGATCCTCGGCGGCTTCCTCACCGAGTACCTGGACTGGCGCTGGACCTTCTTCGTCAACGTCCCGTTCGCCGTCGTCGCCGCGCTCGGCGCCTGGTTCGTCATCCGTGAGCCGGAGGGCGGGCGCAACCGCTCCCCGCTGGACATCCCCGGCGTCATCCTCTCGACCCTGGGCCTGGTCGCCCTGGTCTACGGCTTCACCCGCGCCGAGTCCGACGGCTGGGGCGACGGCCTGACGATCGGCATGTTCGTCGCCTCCGCCGTGCTGCTGCTCGCGTTCGTCGCCGTCGAGGCCCGCGTCAAGGCCCCGCTGCTCCCGCTGCGTGTGGTCTCCGACCGCAACCGCGGTGGCATCTACCTCTCGCTCGGCCTTGCCATCATCGGCATGTTCGGCCTGTTCCTCTTCCTGACCTACTACCTGCAGATCGTGAAGGGCTACACCCCGGTCAAGACCGGCTTCGCGTTCCTGCCCATGGTCGCGGGCATGATCACCGGCTCGACCCAGATCGGCGCCCGCCTGATGACCCGCGTCCCGGCGCGCTTCCTGATGGGCCCCGGCTTCTTCGTCGCCGGTGTCGGCATGCTGCTGCTGACCCAGCTGAAGATCGACTCCTCGTACGCCGCGACCCTGCTGCCCGCCATGGTGCTGCTCGGCCTCGGCATGGGTACGGCGTTCATGCCCGCGATGTCGCTGGCGACCATGGGTGTCGAGCCCCGCGACGCCGGTGTGGCCTCCGCGATGGTCAACACCTCGCAGCAGGTGGGCGGCGCGATCGGCACCGCCCTGCTGAACACCATCGCCGCGTCCGCGACCACGTCGTACATCAAGGACCACATCGCCGGTGCGGCCTCCAAGCCGCAGGCGCAGCTGGTCCAGCTCCAGGGCATGGTGCACGGCTACAGCACGGCGATCTGGTGCGCGGTCGGCATCCTGGCGCTGGCCTCGCTGATCGCGTTCACCTTCGTCAACGCCGGGCGTCCGGGCTCCGCCAAGGTGGCCTCCGGCGACGGTGCGGGCGCGGCGGACGAGGCGCAGATCCCGGTGGTCGCGCACTGACCCCGGCGCACTGACGTGAGGAGGGCCTGCCCGGCTCAGCGCAGCCAGGGCAGGTCGGCACCCGCTTCGCTCGGCTGAAGGCCCTCGGCGACGATCTGCATGATCTCGCCGAGGGTCTTCTGCTGTTCCGGGGTGAGCCGGTCGAACAGCGCCTGCCGTACGGCGGTCACATGGCCCGGGGCGGTCCGGCGCAGCACCTCGGCGCCCTCGTCGGTGAGCACCGCGAACTGGCCGCGCTTGTCGGAGGGGCAGTCCTCGCGGCGCACCCAGCCGTTCTTCTCCAGGCGGGCGATGGCGTGCGAGAGCCGGGAGCGGGTGATCTTCGACTTCCGGGCCAGCTCGGTCATCCGCAGCCTGCGGCGCGGTGCCTCGCCGAGGCTGACGATCAGGCCGTAGTACATGTGCGGCATTCCGGCGTCGCGCTGGAGCTGCCGGTCGAGATGGTCGTCCAGGAGGGTCGTGGCGTGCAGATAGGAGCGCCAGACGCGCTGTTCCTCGTCGGTGAGCCAGCGGTGCCGGTCGGCGGGGTCCGATGCCGTGTTCATGCGTCCCACTGTACGAGGCGCGTTCTTGAAAGTTGAACAACCAAGACGTACGCTGTTTCCGTAAAGCTTGAGAGTTAAAGCATTCCTCTCAGGGGGACCGATCCACCGGGAGCCGCCGCCATGTCTGCCGCCGAGTCCGCCGCCGTCCGGCCGGAGTCCACCCACCCGGACCGCATGCCCGCGCTCTACCTCAGCCACGGCGCGCCGCCGCTCGCCGACGACCCCGTCTGGCCCGGCCAGCTCGCCGCCTGGTCCGCGGAGCTGCCCCGGCCCCGCGCGATCCTCGTCGTCTCCGCCCACTGGGAGGAGGCCCCGCTCGCCCTCGGCGCCACCCGCACCGTCCCGCTGGTCTACGACTTCTGGGGCTTCCCCGAGCACTACTACCGCGTCCGCTACGACGCCCCGGGCGCCCCCGAGCTGGCCGACTCCGTCCGCAAGCTGCTCCGCGCCCCCGGCACGCCCGTCCAGGACATCCCCGACCGGGGGCTGGACCACGGCGCCTACGTCCCGCTCGTCGAGATGTTCCCGGACGCCGACATCCCCGTCCTCCAGGTCTCCCTGCCCACCCTCGATCCGGCCCGCCTGATGGACCTCGGGCGCAAGCTGGCCCCGCTGCGCGACGAGGGGGTGCTGATCGTCGGCTCCGGCTTCTTCACCCACAACCTGGCCGCCCTGCGCCACACGGGCGTGCCGAGCTGGTCCGCCGAGTTCGACGACTGGGGCAGGCGGGCGCTTCAGGCCCGCGACTGGGACGCGCTCCTCGACTTCCAGGCCACCTCACCGGCCGGGCGCTACGCCCATCCCCGCACCGAGCACTTCGCGCCGCTCTTCGTCACCATGGGCGCGGCCGACGGCGACCTGGACGGGCCGCGCTCGGTGATCGACGGCTTCTGGATGGGGCTGGCGAAGCGGTCGCTGCAGTTCGGCTGAGCGCTCGCCCGGCGGTCTCAGCGGCCCGGCAGCGCCTTCTCGTACCAGGCCACGTCCCAGTAGCGGCCGAACTTGCGGCCCACCTCGCCGAAGGTGCCCAGGTGCCGGAAGCCGAAGCGGGTGTGCAGCCGGACGGACGCCTCGTTGGGCAGCGCGATCCCGGCGTAGGCGCGGTGCACGTCCTCCTGCGCCAGCGCGGCGAAGAGGGCGGTGTAGAGCAGGCTGCCGACCCCGTGCCCGGTCGCCTCCGGGGCGAGATACACCGAGGTCTCCACCGAGGTCGCGTAGGCGGCCTTGGGGCGGTGCGGGCTGGACGTGGCGTACCCCAGAATCCGCTGTGAGTGCGGTTCGGTGGCAACCATCAAGCGGTACGGGCCGTCTTCCGGGTGGGAGAGCAGCCAGGGCCGTCGGCCCTCCTGGGTGAATTCCGCCGTGTCGAATGTGACGGCCGTCTCACGGACGTAGTGGTTGTAGAGGTCCGTGAGGGCGCCGAGATCGGCCGCCGTGCCGGGTCTGACCTGCGCCTCCGTGCGTCCGGTCACCGTCGCCTTCCCTGTGCGGCTCCGCAGGGTACTGCATGATCAGGAAATTCGGGGGGTGGGTGGGGAATTCTGTCCGGATTCCAGTCGTTGTTTCCCACAGATGCAGGGCACTCGAGGAGAGTCCCGAGAGAGAGTCCCGGGAGTGCTGAGCGTTCATTTCAGGACCCACCCGCCCAATCGCAAGGGAGCACGCATGGCAACCCGTGCCGTCGCCCGTCGTAGGTCGGTCACCGGCGAGACGGCCGACTCGGCAAGCAGCGTTCGCGTCCACAGCGGCGAGATAGCCGACCGGGACCTGGTCGGCATGTACCTCGACGAGATCGCGCGCACGCCGCTCCTCGATGCCGCCAAGGAGGTCGAGCTGTCCCAGGCCATCGAAGCGGGTGTGTTCGCGCGGCAGGTGCTCGACGGGGTGGAGGAGACCACCGCCGCGGCGACCCGCGAGGAACTGGAGACGCTGGTCGAGGAGAGCGAGCGGGCCAAGGACGTCTTCATCCGCTCCAACCTCCGCCTGGTCGTGGCCGTGGCCCGGCGCTACCCGCGCAGCGGCCTGCCCCTGCTCGACCTGATCCAGGAGGGCAACGCGGGCCTGGTGCGCGCGGTCGAGAAGTTCGACTACCGCAAGGGCTTCAAGTTCTCGACGTACGCCACCTGGTGGATCCGGCAGGCCATCACCCGTTCCATAGCCGACCAGTCCCGCACCATCCGGCTCCCCGTCCACCTGGTGGAGGAGCTGGGCCGTATCCGCCGTGTCCAGCGCGAGTTCAACCGGGAGCACGGCCGCGAGCCGGAGCCCGCGGAGATCGCCGCGGAGCTGGGCTCGACGCCGGAGCGCGTCACGGACGTGCTCGACTGGTCCCGCGACCCGGTCTCGCTGAACATGTCGGTGGACGACGAGGGCGAGACCCAGTTCGGCGACCTGCTGGAGGACACCTCGGCGGTCTCCCCGGAGCAGTCGGTGCTCAGCCTGCTGCGCCGCGAGGAGCTGGACGACCTGATCGGCCGTCTGGACGAGCGCACCGCCTCCATCATCAAGATGCGGTACGGCATCGAGGACGGCCGCGAGCGCACCCTCACCGAGGTCGGCAAGGAGCACGGTCTGACCCGCGAGCGCATCCGCCAGATCGAGAAGCACGCGCTGCTCGAACTGAAGAAGCTGGCCCGCGACACCGGCTTCGACGCCGCCGCCTGATCGCCGGGGAGTGTGCCGGGCGGCGGAGGGCGCGCCGCGCCAACATGGCGCGGTACCGCCGCTTCAACGCCCGGCCCCGGGGGAACAACCCTTCCGGGCCCAGGAGTTCGACAGCTCCCGGGGCCGCACTCCCCACCTGGTCCGGCCGCACTTCCCCCACGCACCACATATGAGCCAGTTCCGGCGCCATCCCCCCCCGGCGCCGGGACTCCCCAGCCGGGCTCGGCGCCTATCCCCCCAGGCGCCGGGCCCGGCTTTTGCGTGGGACGGGACGGGGCGAGACTCTTCTCGTGGGGGCTCTCACCGTCGGCGGATCGCCGGAGAGGCGGGCCACCCCGCACCTGAACCGCGGGGTGGCCCACCGAATGGCAGATTCTGCCACAGGGGCATAGCCTGCCGACGTGAGCACCACCCGTACCACCGGCACCACCGGCACCACAGCACACCGGCAGCGTTTTCCGGCCTCGCCCTCGGCGTCCCTGACCGAGCGCCGGAAGGCCGAGACCCGCATGGAGATCGCCCGCGCGGCGGCCACCCTGTTCGTCCGGCAGGGCCTGAAGACCACCCGCGCCGAGGACATCGCCCAGGCGGCGGGCATCGCCCCGCGCACCTTCTACCGCTACTTCGCCTCGAAGGAAGAGGCGGTCGCCCCGCTCTACGCGGCCGGAGCCGCCTGCTGGACCGAGGCGGTCCGCACCGCCCCGGCCCACCTCACCATCCCCGAGGCGCTGCGCCACGCGGTCGAGCACACCCTCGCCCCCGGCAGCGGCGTCTCCGCCTCCACCTGGGAGTGGGCCCGCACCCTCATCCGCATGGCCCACACCGGTCCCGCCCTGCGCAAGGTGTGGGCGGAGGTCTGCCAGGAGGCGGAGGAGGAACTGGCGCGGGTACTGGCGGAGCGGCGGACGGCGGAGCCGGGAAGCGGCCCGGTGGACGGCTCCGACAACGTTGCCGGGTCCGCCCCCGCCGAGACCGGGCCCGCCCCCCTCACCCCCCGGCTCCGCTTCGCCGCCGCCGTCGCGGGGGCGGCCGTGCGGGTCGCCGTCGAGTCCTGGGCCCAGACCGCCGCCCCGCACACCGGCGCCACGGGCCCGGCCGCGCTGGCTCTGCGCAACCTGGAGGCGCTGGCGGGGTTCGACTGGGAGGAAGAGCCGGGGGAGGGCTAGGAGTTGAGGGGCGCTACGGGGTGGGAGTGCCCGCCGCCCGGCTCAGGCGCCCGCCCAACTCCCGTACGCACAGCACCAGTTCCTCCGGCTCCAGGACCGTGAACTCGTACCCCGCGAGCCCCAGTCGTACCGCCAGCCACTCCACCGGCTCGCTGCTCGTGCCCGTGAGCACCGAGCCGCCGTCCCCGTAACTCTCCAGCGAACCAAGCCACTTGGGCAGCCGGGCGGCGACCGTCTCGGGCGCGTCGGTGAAGCGGACGGTGAAGGCGTAGCTGTCCTGGTGGTGCCGGATCGAGCGGCGCAGATACTCCTCCACTCCGCCCTCGGGGAGGTCCCGGGGAGTGAAGCGGGCCCCCGTGGCGAAGGGTTCGCTCAGCCGGTCCACGCGGAAGGTGCGCCAGTCCTCGCGCTCCAGGTCGTAGGCGACGAGGTACCAGCGCGTCCCGGTGGACACCAGGCGGTACGGCTCGGTCAGGCGGTGGGACTCGCCGCCGTCCCCGGCGCGGTAGGCGAACCGCAGCCGTTCGCGCCCGGTGACCGCCGAGGCCAGCGCGGTCAGCGTCTCCGGCGCGATGGTCGGGCCGTCGCCGCCGGTCAGCGGGGTGGTCGCGGCCTGGAGGGTGGTCACGCGGTGGCGCAGCCGGGCGGGCAGCACCTGCTCCAGTTTCGCGAGCGCCCGTACCGACGCCTCGTCCATGCCCGCCACCGCGTGCCCGGCCCCGGCGCGCAGCCCGACCGCGATGGCCACGGCCTCCTCGTCGTCGAGCAGCAGCGGGGGCATCGCCTTGCCCGCGACCAGCCGGTACCCGCCCTCGGCGCCCAGCGTGGCCCGCACCGGGTAGCCCAGCTCGCGCAGCCGCTCGACGTCCCGGCGCACGGTGCGGCGCGAGACCCCGAGCCGGTCCGCCAGCTCGCCGCCGGGCCACTCGCGCGGGCTCTGGAGGAGGGAGAGGAGGCGCAGGAGCCGGGCCGGGGTGTCCGTCGTCATGGGTCGAGGATGACCGAGAAGGAGGACAGGGGCTGGCCGCTTTCCCCGAGCGGGTCCGTTCCTGTCCGCCCGGGAGTCCGTTCATGCCCGAATAAAGTCCGAACCCGTTTACTTTCCGGAAATCCCGGCGTAGCCTCCGAGTGAAACCACACGTTCGGGCATCAATGGCGATGGCCGGACGCGTGGGACGAGACGAGTGGACCGTACGACGACCGGACGACCGGCCGGAGACGACGCGGAGGCGGCGGAGATGTACGCACCGGAGCGGCAGCAGGCGATCCTCCGGCTCGCCCGTGAGGGCGGCCGGGTGGACGTGCTGTCGCTGGCCGAGGAGTTCCAGGTCACGGCCGAGACGATCCGCCGCGACCTGAAGGCCCTCGACCGCGCGGGCCTGGTCCGCCGGGTGCACGGCGGGGCCATCCCGTCAGGCCGTCTCGACTTCGAGCCCGACCTCACCGAGCGCGAGTCCACCGCCGCCGACGAGAAGGACCGCATCGCCAAGGCGGCCCTCGCCGAACTGCCGGTCGACGGCACGGTGATCCTCGACGCCGGTACGACGGTGGCCCGCCTGGCCGCCGCGCTCCCGCTGGAGTCCTCGCTCACCGTCGTCACCCACAGCCTGCCCATCGCCGCCCGCCTCGCGGACCACCCGGGCATCCAGCTGCATCTGATCGGCGGCCGGGTCCGGCACCGTACCCGCGCGGCCGTGGACGCCTGGGCGCTGCGCGCCTACGGCGAGATCCGCGCCGACGTGGCCTTCGTCGCCGCCAACGGCTTCTCCGCCGAGCACGGTCTGACCACCCCCGACCTCGCGGAATCCGCCGTCAAGCGCGCGGCCGTCGCCGCCGCGCGCCGGGTCGTCCTCCTCGCGGACTCCGCCAAGCACGGCCAGGAACACTTCGCCCGCTTCGCCGGTCTTGACGACGTGGACCTGCTGATCACCGACAGCGGGCTGAGCCCCGACGACGCGACCGCCATCGAGCGCGGCGGCACGGAAGTAGTACGCGCATGATCCTCACCGTCACCCCGAACCCGTCGCTGGACCGCACCTACGAGGTCCCCGCCCTGGAGCGCGGCGAGGTCATCCGCGCCTCCGGCGAGCGCATGGACCCGGGCGGCAAGGGCGTGAACGTCTCGCGGGCCGTGGCCGCCGCCGGACGGCGCACCGTCGCCGTACTGCCCCTGGGCGGCGCCCCCGGCGCGCTCATCTCCGAGCTGCTCGACGCGCAGGGCATCGAGGTCGCCCCGGTGCCGATCGCCGGGGCCACCCGGTCCAACATCGCGCTCGCGGAGGCCGACGGCGTCCTCACGAAGATCAACGCGCCGGGGCCCGAACTCTCCCCGGACGAGCAGGAGTCGCTGCTCGACACCGTCCGCGCGCACGCCGACGGCGCGGACTGGATCGCCTGCTGCGGCAGCCTGCCCCGGGGTCTGGCCCCCGCCTGGTACGCCGACCTCGTCACCCGGGCGCACGCCGCGGGCAAGCGCATCGCCCTGGACACCTCGGGGCCCGCGCTGTCCGAGGCCCTGCGCGCCCGGCCCGACGTGGTCAAGCCCAACGCCGAGGAACTGTCCGAGGCCGTCGGACGCCCGCTGCTCACCGTGGGCGACGCGGTCAAGGCCGCCGAGGAACTGCGCGCGATGGGCGCCCGTGCCGTGCTCGCCAGCCTCGGCGCCGACGGCCAGCTGCTCGTGGACGGCGACGGCGCCTGGTTCGCGACCGCGCCCGTCGACGCCGTACGCAGCAACGTCGGCGCCGGTGACTCCTCGCTCGCCGGTTTCCTGATAGCGGGCGGCAGTGGCCCGGAGGCCCTGGCCTCCGCCGTCGCGCACGGCGCCGCCGCCGTGCAGCTGCCCGGCAGTGTGATGCCGACGCCCGCCGATCTGGACCCGGCGGGTGTGACGGTCACGGCGGACATCCCGTCCGACCGACCGCTCAGGGAGCCGGTGTCATGAGCACCGCCGCATCGAGGGGGCCGGGGCCATGAAGGCCGCGTTCTCCGCTCGACGATCCCCCCGGGCGGCCGGTGCCGTGCCCGCCCCGATCCACCCCTGCTTCCCCCACAGCACCACCCTCGTCCCCCGTCACGCCCACCCCACGCCCCGGGCGATACGCGAGCAAAGGAGCCCGCGATGAGCGAGATGATCACCGCGGATCTGGTCGACCTCGACCTGTCCGCCGAGAGCAAGGAAGCGGCGGCGCGCGCCCTCGCCGAACGGATGGTGGCCCAGGGCCGGGTGACCGACCTGGAGGGCTTCCTCGCCGACGTGGCCGCCCGTGAGGCGCAGATGCCGACCGGCCTGGACGGCGGCATCGGCATCCCGCACTGCCGCAGCGAACACGTCACCGAGCCGACGCTCGCCTTCGGGCGCAGCGCGGCCGGGATCGACTTCGGCGCGGCGGACGGCCCGGCCGACCTGATCTTCCTGATCGCCGCCCCGGCGGGCGCCGACGACGCCCACCTCACGATCCTCTCCTCGCTGGCGCGCCAGCTGATGAACACCGAGTTCACCGACGCGCTGCGGGCGGTCTCCGACCCGGGTACGGCGGCTGCGCTGATCCGGGGCGAGGAGCCTCCGGCGGCTGCGGCGAAGGGTGCCGGGGGTGTGGAGGGCGCGGCGAGCGCCCCCGAGGACACCGCCACGGCGTCGGCGGCGGCCTCCGCCGACGCCGCGGCGGGTAGTAAGGCCGCGACGGCCACGGAAAAGGCCCCGGAGGCAGCCCCGGAGGCGGGAACCCCTGCCGAGGCCGCTCCGCAGGCGCCGCCCTTCCGTATCGTCGCCGTCACCTCCTGCCCCACCGGTATCGCCCACACCTACATGGCGGCCGAGTCGCTGGAGAACGCGGGCCGCGAGGCGGGCGTCGAGCTGGTCGTGGAGACGCAGGGCTCGGCGGGCTTCACCCGGCTCGACCCGGCCGTGATCGCGGCGGCGGACGCCGTGATCTTCGCCCATGACGTGCCGGTGCGCGAGAAGGACCGCTTCGCGGGCAAGCCCACCGTGGACGTCGGCGTGAAGGCGGGCATCAACCGCCCCGCCGACCTCATCACCGAGGTCCGCGCCAAGGCGGAACGCGGCGAGAGGACCGCTCCGGCGGGCGCGGCCGGAGGAACCCCCGTGGAACGCGCGGGCGACTCCACCGAGGGCTATGGCACCAAGCTCCGCAAGTGGCTGATGTCCGGCGTCAGCTACATGGTCCCGTTCGTCGCCGCGGGCGGTCTGCTCATCGCCCTCGGCTTCGCGATCGGCGGCTGGACGGTCAACAAGGCCCCCTCCGTCATGGACCACTTCGTGTGGACCCAGGCCGACAGCTGGGGCGCGCTGCTGTTCCAGATCGGCGGCATGGCCTTCAACTTCCTGGTCCCGGTCCTCGCCGGTTACATCGCCTACGGCATGGCCGACCGCCCCGGACTCGTGCCCGGCTTCGTCGGCGGCGCGATCTCGCTCAGCATCAACGCGGGCTTCCTCGGCGGCCTCGCGGCCGGTCTGATCGCCGGTGGCGTGGTGATGGCGATCCAGCGGGTCAACATCCCGGCGGCGCTGCGCGGCATCATGCCGGTGGTGGTGATCCCGCTGATCTCCTCGGCGATCGTCGGCTTCCTGATGTTCGTGGTGATCGGCAAGCCCATCGCCGCCGCCCAGAAGGGCATGACCGACTGGCTCAACGGCCTCACCGGCACCAACGCCATCCTGCTCGGCGCCCTTCTCGGCCTGATGATGTGCTTCGACCTCGGCGGCCCGGTCAACAAGGTGGCCTACACCTTCGCCACCGCCGGTATCGCCGTCGCCAGCCCCAGCGACTCCGCGATGAAGATCATGGCCGCGGTGATGGCGGCCGGCATGGTCCCGCCGCTGGCGATGGCTCTGGCCACCACCGTGCGCGGCAAGCTCTTCACCCCGACCGAGCGCGAGAACGGCAAGGCCGCCTGGGTCCTCGGTGCCTCCTTCATCTCCGAGGGCGCGATCCCGTTCGCGGCGGCCGACCCGCTGCGGGTCATCCCGTCCGCGATGGTCGGCGGCGCGGTCACCGGTTCGCTGTCGATGATGTTCGGCGCGACCCTGCGCGCCCCGCACGGCGGCATCTTCGTGGTCCCGCTGATCGGCAACGCGTTCCTCTACCTGGTCGCCATCGCCGCAGGCGTCTGCGTCAGCACCGCCCTGGTGATCCTCCTCAAGGGCACCCGCAAGCAGCCCGGGGACGCGGCCTCCGGCTCCGCCGAGACCCCGGCGCGGGACACGGGGAACGCGAAGCAGCCGATAGCCGCCTGACGGCTGCCGCCTTCGACGCGAGGCGTCACGGCCCGGACCTCCGAGTCCCGGGCCGTGACGCCTTTCCGCTGCCCGGGGCCTACGGGGTTTTCAGGGTTCTCGGGATTCTCGGGTTCTCAGGGGTGTCCGGCGGGGCCGAACCGTCAGCCGTGCGCCGCCGCCCGCCGCTCCATGGCGTCCCGGGCGGCGTCCTGGCTCGTGTACACCTCGCACATGTGCCGCCCGTCCGGCGTCGCCGTGTGCTCGACCTCCCACAGGGAGACCTCCCGGCCGTCCCGCAGCAGGAACGCGTGCTCGTACAGCGCGAAGCTCAGCCCGGCCCGCGCGGTCTTGCGGCCGGGGCGGCCGAAAGCCTGGGTGATCTGGTGCGCGGCGGTCGTCGCGAGCAGCGCCGCCGTCTCCGCGTCCGGGCGGTCCGGGTTCTCCGCGCGGCGCAGCAGCCTTCGGGCGTGGTCCGCCGAGTTGTCCGCGACATACACATGGCGGGGCTCGGGGACCGCCGACAGCTCGGCCAGCAGCGGCAGTTCGAAGTCGGGGGTCTCCTGGGGAAGCGCGAGACGCGCGGTCGCGGTCTGCAGTTCCTCCTCGTCGATGTACACCTCGTGCTGGGCGTCACCGCCCGGGGCGGTGTTGTGGACCAGCTCCCACAGGGTGACCGCCGAGCCGTCCGCGAGGAGCCAGGTGTGGCGGTACGTCTCGCGGTGCAGCCCCGCGCTGTGGTGCGCGGAGTGCAGCGAACTGTCGTGCGCCAGCGCGCAGTCGAGTACGCGTATCACCTCGTCGGGCAGCTCGAAGGAGTTCAGGGTGCGGCCGAGGAGCCGCTCGAGGTGCTCCTCGGGAGACTCGGGCGACTCGGCGGACTCGTACTCCGCCGTCTCGTACGGAACGCTCAAGGTTTCTCCCGGCGTCGCTGCATGTCACCTGGTGGGTGCATACCGTAGCCCCTCGGTCGGACATCGTGCCCGGGAACCGAGAAACGTACTTCAGGTAAACGCCGCTCGCGCCCGGATGGTTCCCGTGAGCTGGGCCTCCGTGAAAAAAATCCGTCCGTTTCTTCTGTCACGGCAGCCCCAACCGCCTTGGAAAAAGCGGGCGTTACCGGATCACTCCGCCCGCGCCCCGTTCCCGTACAGCTCCTCGTACGACGGCCACTCGCCGCCCGGACCGGCCACCGGGCGCGCAGCGCGCACGGCGCGCACGATCGCGCGCGTCACCAGATCCGCGCCCGCCGCGAGGACTTCGTTGAGCGCCAGGGGCCGCCCGGCATCGAGCGGCCGGGCGCCGGTCGCCAGGGCGAACACCGTGTCGCCGTCGTGCAGCAGATGCACCGGCCGTACGGCCCGGGCGATGCCGTCGTGCGCGGTGCCCGCCAGCTTCTGCGCCTGCGCCTTGGTCAGGTCGGCATCGGTCGCGACCACCGCGAGCGTGGTGTTGAGCGGTGGCTCCGGGTTCCGCGCGGCCACCTCGGCCAGCCGCCGCCGCGCCGCCTCGTGCACCGACCGCTCCGGACACGTCAGCCTCCCCTCGAACAACTCCCCGTACAGCAAGCCGGTTTCGGGCTCCAGCACCGACCCGGCCGCGTTCACCACCGCGAGCGCGCCCACCGTGATCCCCGACTCCAGCACCGTGCTCGCACTGCCGACCCCGCCCTTGAGCACCCCGGCGGCGGCCCCGGTCCCCGCGCCCACACACCCCTCGGGCACCCCGGCGCCCGGCTCACTCGCCGCGGCGGCCTCGACCGCCTCGCGTCCCAGCGCCGCGTCCGGCCGGGCCCGGAAGTCCCCGCCGCGCCCCAGATCGAAGAGACAGGCCGCGGGCACGACCGGCACGACATGCGCCGGGTCCGCCCCGACCCGCACCCCGCGCCCCCGCTCCTCCAGCCAGGCCATCACCCCGGACGCGGCGTCGAGCCCGTAGGCACTCCCGCCGGTGAGCACGAGGGCGTCCACCGTCCGCACCACGTTGCGCGGGTCCAGCGCGTCGGTCTCCTTGGTGCCCGGCCCGCCCCCGCGCACATCCACGGCGGCGACGGCACCGCCCTCCGGTGCCAGCACGACGGTCACCCCGGTCAGCCACCCGTCCCCGTCCCGCGTGGCATGCCCGACCCGCACACCCCCGACATCACTCACCGCGTCAGCCGCCATGCCCCTCAGTCTGACCCGGCGCCCCCGGACTCACACCGCTTCCACGGCCGCCGTGTCCCGGGGCGTCTGCGTGCGATACGAGTGGCCCAGCTCCGGACCCAGGCCGAAGTAGTGGCGGAAGTTGTAGATCAACGGGCTCCAGGCGGCCGGGTCGATGTGCTGGCTGCCCGGGACGAGGAGGCGGGGGGCCGCGTGGACCTTGTGGACCCGGGTCTCCACGATCAGGTGGTCGCCCGAGACGTCCGGCCGAACGCGCTCGGCGCGAGCCTCCAGCTGGAGGGGGCACTCCGCCACCCGGGGTGGGCGGACCAGATGGGAGGGCTCCGGGCGCAGACCTGAGGCGGCGAACTTGTCCGGTTCGTACCGGCAGCCCTTCGCCTTCGTCGGCGGGACCGGACAGCGGCCGGTCAGCGGGGCCAGGCGCTCCACCGCCCGCCACTGCTCCGGGCCGGGCAGGCTGATCACCAGGTCCGGGCGGCTGCTCAGGTTGCGCGCGGTCTGGCCCTCGCGGCCGAGCCCCAGGACGACCGTCCGGCCGAGCGCCCAGGCGGAGGACATCGGGGCGAGGTTGACCGAGCCGTCCTCGTTCTCCGTGGTCAGGAGCACCACCGGTGTCCCGAAGTAGAGGATGCTCGGCTCGATGGTCACATGGTCGGAGGTCACCTGGTCGGACGGTGTCATCGTGTTCATGGCGGGAGCCTAGGAACCGGTCGGTTCGGTGGTCGCCGAACGATGCCGGGGCGGGGCGGCCGTACCCTGGTGGCATGAGCAGCGCCCCCGCACCCGAGCCGCGCGACCCCAAGGCCGCGCTCGTCTTCGACGACCCGCTGAACCAGCAGTCCTCCGACGACACCGACCGGGGGTGGGGCGAGCGCCCGGTCGGCGACAGCGCCGCCGACCTGAAGCGCTTCCTCGACGAGAAGCCGCCCCACCACTTCTGAGCGGTACGGAAAAGCTCCGTCAGCGCCCGTCCGGCCCGGCGGTGCGCTGCTGGGTGACCGCGCCGTCCGCGCTGCCGTTGCGCTGGGCGACCAGCAGGTCGCGGATGTCCTGGAGGACGTCCACCTCGGTCACCGGGGTCGGCTCGTTCGCCGCCTGGCCCTCGCGGGCCTTCTTGCGGGCCTCCTGGCGGGCCAGATACTTGGCCATCGGCAGCACCATCAGGAAGTAGACCACCGCCGCGGTGATCAGGAACTGCAGCGCGGAGCCCACGACCGAGCCCCACAGGATCGGCACACCGCTCTTGACCGTGCCGTCCGCGGCCATCTCGCACGGGTCCTTCAGACACACGCTGTAGTGGTCCAGGTTCTGCGAACCGAACGCGCCGACCAGCGGGTTGATGACGCCCTTCACCACCGAGTTGACGATGTTCGTGAAGGCGGCCCCGATGACCACCGCGACCGCCAGGTCGATGACGTTGCCGCGCATCAGGAACGCCTTGAAGCCGTCCAGAACGCTCGCGGCTTCCTTCTTCGTCTTGCTCACCTCGGTGACTCTCCTCATGTGCACAGGTTGTGGAACAAAGCGCTCCGCAACCTACGGCACCGCGCGGCCATCGTGTCCAATCCCGTCGCTCGATCGAGCGACTTGACAGCGCGCCTGCGGGCAGAGGACGCGGGCCGTTCACCATAGCGTCACCGCCAGCCGCGCCGAGGGGCTAGCGCCCACCAGCCGGGCCGCCGTCGCACGGGGCACGGCCAGCACCACCAGCGCACCGCCCGCGCTCACCCCGCCCGCGCCCACCCCGTCCTCGGGGTCACCCAGCGGCTCCGGCAGCCGCGTCACCCGCGCGCCCCGCGCCAGGACGTGGGCGCCGCCGCCCGTCGGCCGGTCCTCGGCGGCGATCACATCGACCCGGTCGCCGGGCCGCAGCAGCCGGACGGCCGCCGCGTCCGCGATCCGCACCGGTGCCCGCACCAGCTCCGCCGGGCCGTGCCGGGGCGCCGGTTCCGCCACCGGACGCCCCCGTGGGCGCTCGGCGCCCTGCGGTCCGGACACCGCCCGTGGACCCGCCGCGACCAGCGCCGCCGCCGTCACCGCCAGGCCCGCCGCGACCGCCCGCCTGCGGCTCCGCAGCAGCTGCCGCGCCGCGTACCCACCGCCGCGTACGCACACCGGCGCGAAGGCGGGGACCTCACGGGTCGCGGGAACGTCCGTGCCCGGCGGGCGCGGGACACGGAACGCCGGGCGCGCTGGGCGCGACGGGCGCGGGGGAGAGACGGGGGAGGAAGCCAGGTTGGCCGAGGACATCGGGATCACCGCCTGCTACGAGGGAATCGGCTGCTTGCGCTCCCCACGATGACGGCTTTCGCCGAGGCCCGTCAGAGCCTGTGAACGGCCGGGGCGCCTGTGGAAAACTCCGTCACCCGAACGAGGAGATCCCCGCCCCGGAAGCCCCTACGGCAGCACGAACCCCGGCTCCACCCCACCCAGCGCCCCCACGCACAGACAGTCCCGCTCCTCCGTCGCCGGGAGCGCCGCCACCGCGTCGAACAGCACCCCGCGCAGCCGGTCCACGTTGGCCGCGAACACCCGCAGTACCTCCTCGTGGGAGACGCCCTCGCCGGTCTCGGCGCCCGCGTCGAGGTCGGTGACCAGGGTCAGCGAGGTGTAGCACAGCTCCAGCTCACGGGCGAGGGCCGCCTCGGGATGCCCGGTCATGCCCACCACCGACCAGCCCTGCGCCTGGTGCCACAGCGACTCGGCGCGGGTGGAGAAGCGCGGACCCTCGACCACGACCAGCGTGCCGCCGTCCACCGCCGCCCAGTCGCGGCCGTGCGCCGCCTTCAGCGCGGCGGCCCGACCGGTGGGGCAGTAGGGGTCGGCCAGCGACACATGCACCACCTCGGGCACCGTGCCGTCGGGCAGCGGCAGCCCGTCGAAGTAGGTCTGCTCCCGTGACTTGGTGCGGTCCACCAGCTGGTCCGGCACCAGCAGCGTGCCGGGGCCGTACTCCGGGCGCAGCCCGCCCACCGCGCACGGGCCGAGGACCTGGCGGACCCCGACGGAGCGCAGCGCCCACAGATTGGCGCGGTAGTTGATGCGGTGCGGGGGGATGTGGTGGTCCCGGCCGTGCCGGGGCAGGAAGGCGACCCGCCGGCCGGCGATCTCGCCGAGGAAGAGGGAGTCGCTGGGCGCCCCGTAGGGGGTGTCCACCCGGACCTCGGTCACGTCCTCCAGGAAGGAGTAGAAACCCGAGCCGCCGATTACGCCGATCTCTGCGTTCGCCATGCCGAGCACCCTAGCCGGACCCGGAAACCCGCCCCAGGGACCATCGGGAACGGTTCGGGAACGTCACGCGCACAAGGACAGACCGCCCCCGGGAACGCCGAAGACCCCACCGTCACGGCAGGCCGGACGGCAGGGTCGGAAAGGCGCGGTTCTCAGGCGGCGGAGCCGGACGAGGACGACGAGGACGTCGAAGACGACGTGGACGAAGACGACGACGCCTTCGAGTCGGACGACGACGAGGACGACGGCTTCGAGGCCGGGCTGCTGCTCGACGTCGCGCCACGCGAGTCGTTGCGGTAGAAGCCGGAGCCCTTGAAGACAATGCCGACCGCGGAGAACACCTTCTTCAGGGGGCCACCGCAGCTGGGGCACTCGGTCAGGGCGTCGTCGGTGAACTTCTGCACCGCCTCAAGGCCCTCGCCACAGTCCTTGCACTGGTACTGATAGGTCGGCACTGTCTTCCTCCTGGCACTCTCACTCAATGAGTGCTAACGACGGTCCATCTTGACGCATTCCCGGGGATCAGTCCACCGCGACCGGCGCGCGGTGACCCACGCCACGTGCCACCGTACGGTTCACCGGCCGGGGCACGAGCCGCGAACGCAGCAGCAGGAGCGTCGCCAGCGCGGGCACCGTACCGGCCATCGGCACCAGGAAACCGGCCCCGCCCCACAGCCGGTCCTCCAGTTGTCCGGCGACGGTGACGGCCGCCGCCTGGCCCAGCGCGACCGCACCGGTCAGCCAGGTGAACGCCTCGGTGCGGGCACCGGCCGGTACAAGCGCCTCGACCAGCGTGTAGCCGGTGATCAGCGCGGGCGCGATGCAGACGCCGACCAGCAGGCCGAGCCCGGCAAGCAGCGGCAGCGAGTGCGCCGTCCACAGCGCGGACGCGGTCAGCGCGAGCCCCGCATACCCCACCGCGAGCCGCCGCCGGGGCGTGGCCCGCCAGGCGATCGCGCCGCAGACGAAGCCGGAGAGCATGTTGCCCGCCGCGAAGACGCCGTACAGGACGCCGTTCAGACCCGGTTCGCCGATCGACTCGGTGAACGCGGCCAGCGAGACCTGCATCCCGCCGAAGACCGCCCCGATGCCGAGGAACGTCACGATCAGCACGCGCACACCGGGCACCCGCAGGGCGGACGTGTGCGTCACGCGCGCGTGCTCGTCGGCGCCGTGCGCGTCCACGGAGGGCTGCGTCCCGCGCTGTGCCGCGAACAGCAGCCCGCCCACCAGTGTCAGAAGCGCCTCGGTGACCAGACCGGCGGACGGTGTGACCGTCGTGCACAGGGCGGTCGCGAGGAGGGGGCCGACCACGAAGGTCAGCTCGTCCGTGACGGACTCGAAGGCCGCCGCCGTGCTCATCAGCGGCGATCCCTGGAGCTTCACGCCCCAGCGGGCGCGCACCATGGGGCCGACCTGCGGCACCGAGGCACCGGTCGGTACGGCCGCCGCGAACAGCGCCCACAGGGGCGCGTGCGACAGGGCGAGCGCGGTCAGGCCGAGCCCGGACAGCGCGTGCACGACGACACCGGGGACCAGGACGGCCCGCTGTCCGTAGCGGTCCGCGAGACGGCCGCCGTAGGGCGCGCAGAGGGCCATGGAGACGCCGGTGACGGCGGCGGCGGCCCCGGCGGCGCCGTACGAGCCGGTGGTGTGCCGTACGAGCAGCACGATGGAGATGGTGAGCATCGCGAACGGCTGGCGCGCGGCGAAGCCCGGGACCAGGAAGGTCCAGGCACCCCGGGTGCGCAGCAGTTGTCCGTAGCCCGGACGAGGCGGAGCCGGCCGCTGCTCGGCCGGCTCGGTGGTGACCGTGGACTCCACGGCCCGTGCCTTTCTTCCGCCTGGTAGCGCGCCCGTGCGGGGGGCACCGAGAGCTGTCCTCTTGCGCGGGACTGCGGTAGATACCGGTGCTGCACTACGAAAGAGGCGTTCCGGCCGCCATACGGTCGCGCCAGCTCTGCGTCAGACAGATCAGACAGAGTTGGTTCGATCAGATGCCTTGATCGTACAGGGGGCACCCGGCGCGCGGCCTGTGAGAACGGGCACCCTCACAGCGCCCGCCGCGCGATCCCCGCAGCACCCCTCGATGCCCCGGAGGCGCCCCGCCTCACCGCCGAGGCCGCCCGCCGTCCGGCTGCCCCGTCCCCAGCCAGTCCGCCAGCTTGCCGCCCTTGGTGACCGCGCGCAGCCGCCGCTCGGCCTGGTCGCGCACCGGGTCGGTGGCGACCACCAGCAGTTCGTCCCCGTGCCGCAGCACGGTCGTCGGCGAGGGCACGAAGGACTTGCCGTCGCGCACCACCAGGGTGACGGCGGCGCCCGGAGGCAGCCGCAGCTCGCCCACCTCCACGCCGTGCATCTTGGAGTCCTCCGGGATCGCGACCGAGAGGAGATGGCCGCGCAGCCGCTCCAGGGGCGCCGACTCGATCCCGAGGTCGGACGCCTCGCCCTCCTCGCCGAGCCGCAGCTTGCGGGCGAGCCAGGGCAGGGTCGGGCCCTGGACGAGGGTGTAGACGACGACCAGGACGAAGACGATGTTGAAGATGCGGCGGCTGCCCTCGACGCCGCTCACCATGGGGATCGTCGCCAGGATGATGGGGACCGCGCCGCGCAGTCCCGCCCAGGACATCAGCGCCTGCTCCTGCCAGGGCACCCGGAACGGCGTCAGGCTCAGCACCACGCTCAGCGGACGCGCCGCCATGGTCAGCACCAGGCCGATGACCAGCGCGGGCACGATGTCGTCGCCCAGCTCGTGCGGGGTCACCAGCAGGCCGAGCAGCACGAACATGCCGATCTGCGCGATCCAGCCGAGCCCGTCCGCGAAGCCCCGGGTGGCCGGCCAGTGCGGCAGCTTGGCGTTGCCGAGCACCATGGAGGCCAGATAGACGGCGAGGAAGCCGCTGCCGTGGGCCAGGGCACCCGCCGCGTACGCGGTGACGGCGATGGCCATGACGGCGATCGGGTAGAGACCGGAGGCGGGCAGCGCGACGTGCCGGAGCCCCCAGGAGCCGAGGAAGCCCACCGCGAGACCGAGGGCGGCGCCGATGGCCAGCTCCAGCAGGATCTCGCCGAGGAGCACGTACCAGTGGTCGATCGGGCCCGCCTGGGAGAAGGCGACGACCATGATGACCACAGGGGCGTCGTTGAAGCCGGACTCGGCCTCCAGCGTGCCCGTCACGCGCGAGGGCAGCGGGATGCGCCGCAGCACGGAGAACACGGCCGCCGCGTCCGTCGAGGAGACCACCGCGCCGACGATCAGTGCCTGCCGCCATTCCAGCCCGACCAGATAGTGCGCGCCCGCGGCCGTGGCCCCGACACTGACCGCGACGCCGAGCGTCGCCAGCACGGAGGCCGACGGCAGCGCGGGTCTCACTTCCTTCCACTTCGTGCCCAGACCGCCCTCGGCGAGGATCACGACCAGGGCCGCGTACCCGATGACCTGGACCAGCCCGGCGTTGTCGAAATGGATGTGCGCGATGCCGTCGGAGCCCATGAGGACGCCGATCCCCAGGTACACGAGCAGGCTGGGGAGCCCGCTGCGCGAGGAGATCCGCACGGCCGCGACAGCGACCAGGAGCACGAGCGAGCAGGCGAGCAGGAGCTGGTTGAGGTGGTGGACAGTCAGCGGCGCTTCCCTTCCTCGGCCCGCGTCCGACGCGGGGGCGGGGCTCAGTACACAAGACCCGAGGCTGCGGCGCACCGCACCCAAGTACTTCGTTACCTTACCTAACTCTTGACGCTTCCTTGACGCTCGCCTTGGCAAGATCGAACGCCCGTGCGCGCCAGTTCCCGACTCCGCGTCAAGTGGCTCGGGGCCCTGCGCCTATGGTTGCTCCAGCGCTCATTCAAAGTCATGGCCCGACCTGCCGCTCGCGTTAGGACAGCAAGGACAGCGATGCCCCCCAACACCACCGCCACAACAGGTGACAAGCCTGGCAAGTCCGGCAGGAAGAAGGGGCGCAAAGCCCGACTTATCGTGCTGGTCCTGGTTCTGGCCGTCATCGGCGGCATCGCCTTCGGTGCGTACTGGACGGTCAGCACCGTGCGCGCCTCCTTCCCGCAGACGAGCGGCACACTCACGCTCAAGGGCCTGTCGGGCCCGGTGGACGTGAAGCGCGACGGCTACGGCATCCCGCAGATCTACGCCTCCTCCGACGCCGACCTGTTCATGGCGCAGGGCTACGTCCAGGCGCAGGACCGCTTCTACGAGATGGACGTGCGCCGGCACATGACCTCCGGCCGCCTGTCGGAGATGTTCGGCAAGGGCCAGGTCAAGAACGACGCCTTCCTGCGCACGCTCGGCTGGGACCGGGTGGCCAAGGAGGAGTACGACACCAAGCTGTCGGCCTCCACCAAGAAGTACCTCGACGCCTACTCCAAGGGCGTCAACGCCTATCTCCAGGGCAAGGACGGCAAGGACATCTCCCTGGAGTACGCCGCCCTGAACCTCACCAACGACTACAAGCCCTCGGCGTGGACCCCGGTCGACTCGCTGTCCTGGCTGAAGGCGATGGCGTGGGACCTGCGCGGCAACATGCGGGACGAGGCCGACCGCGCCCTGATGACGAGCCGCCTCGGCCCGCAGCAGATCCGCGACCTCTACCCGGACTACCCGTACAGCCGGAACAAGCCGATCGTGCAGAACGGCCAGTACGACGAGCTGACCAAGACCTTCGGGGACAGCGGCACCTCGGGCGCAACGGGAGCCACCGGCACGACGGGCACCACCGGGAGCACGGGCGCGACGGGCGCGACGGGTACGGAGGGCACCACCGGCTCCACGGGCACCAGCACCGGCACCTCCGGCGCACCCGCCTCCGGCACCACCGCGAACTCCGGCTCGGCCGTCACCAGCCAGCTCATGGGCCTCTCCAAGGTCCTGGACGACCTCCCCACCGCCGTCGGCGTCAACGGCCAGGGCATCGGCTCCAACTCCTGGGTCGTCTCCGGCGACAACACGATCACCGGCAAGCCGCTGCTCGCCAACGACCCGCACCTGTCCGCCACGCTGCCCTCGGTCTGGTACCAGATGGGCCTGCACTGCCGGACCGTCAGCAGCAAGTGCCAGTACGACGTCACGGGCTACACCTTTGCCGGGATGCCCGGTGTGATCATCGGGCACAACGGCCAGATCGCCTGGGGCATGACCAACTCCGGGGTGGACGTCACCGACCTCTACCTGGAGAAGATCACCGGCGACGGCTACCTCTACGACGGCAAGGTCCGCCCCTTCCGCACCCGCGAGGAGACCATCAAGGTCGCGGGCGGCCCGTCCCGGAAGATCGTCGTGCGCCAGACCGCCGACGGGATGCCGCTGCTGTCGGACCGTGACGACGAACTGGTCGAGGTCGGCCGCAAGGCCGGTGTCGACACCGCCGCCCCCGACCGCGGCGACGGCTACGGCGTCGCCCTGAAGTGGACCGCGCTGCAGCCGGGCACCTCCATGGACGCCGTGTTCGCCATGGACAAGGCGTCCGACTGGAAGAGCTTCCGCTCGGCCGCCGCCCTGTTCGACGTGCCGTCGCAGAACCTGGTCTACGCCGACGCGAAGAACATCGGCTACACCCTGCCCGGCAAGATCCCCACGCGCTCCGCGGCCGACGACGGCTCGCTCCCGGCCCCCGGCTGGGACTCCAAGTACCGCTGGATCGGCTACATCCCGCAGGACGCGCTGCCGTACGAGTTCAACCCGAAGCGCGGCTACATCGTCACCGCCAACCAGGCCGTGATCGACAAGGCCACGTACCCGTACACCCTGACCGCCGACTGGGGCTACGGCACCCGCAGTCAGCGCATCACCGACCTGATCGAGTCCAAGATCAAGGACGGCGGCAAGATCTCGACCGACGACATGCGCCAGATGCAGACGGACAACAGCAGCGAGATCGCGCGGCTGCTGGTGCCCAAGCTGCTGAAGCTCAACCTGGACGACCCGGACGTCCGCCAGGCGCAGAAGCTCCTGGAGGGCTGGGACTACACCCAGGACGCCGACTCGGCCGCCGCCGCGTACTTCAACGCGGTCTGGCGCAACATCCTCAAGCTGGCCTTCGGCGACAAGCTCCCCAAGGAGCTGCGGGTCAAGGGCCAGTGCCTGTGGGTCGAGCGGGCCGGCAGCACCGGTCCGGTGGACGACACCACCAAGGTCCGCGAGTGCGGTCAGCGCGATGCCGACCAGGCGCAGCCGGACGGCGGTGACCGCTGGTTCGAGGTCGTGCGCACCCTGATGGACAAGCCCGACAGCGACTGGTGGAAGGCCCCGAAGGCGGGCAACCGCCCGGCCGCCGAGAACCGCGACCAGCTGTTCACCCGCGCCATGATCGACGCGCGCTGGGAGCTGACCGCCAAGCTCGGCAAGGACATCGACACCTGGAGCTGGGGCCGCCTGCACCGGCTGTTCCTGAAGAACCAGACGCTCGGCACCGACGGCCCCGAGGTCCTGCGGTACGCGCTCAACCGCGGCCCCTGGAAGCTCAGCGGCGGCGAGGCCACGGTCGACGCCACCGGCTGGAACGCGGCGGGCGGCTACGGCGTGGTCTGGGTGCCGTCCATGCGGATGGTGGTCAACCTGGCCGACCTGGACAAGTCCAAGTGGATCAACGTCTCCGGCGCCTCGGGTCACGCCTTCAGCGCCCACTACACCGACCAGACGGACAAGTGGGCCAAGGGCGAGCTGCTGCCCTGGTCCTTCACCGGCAAGGCGGTCGACGGGAGCACGAAGGACACCCTGGTCCTCAAGCCGTGATCCCCTGACGCGATCGGCACCGGAACGGCCCTCCACCCGCGCGTGGAGGGCCGTTCCGCATGTTCAGGGGCCCCCGGTCCGGCCGGGGTTCGCTCAGGGGCGTACGAAGCGGCGCACGCCCGTCGGGGTCACCACGGCGTGCACCGGGCGGTCGTGCGGCTCTGCGGGCACGCGCGCGACGACCTCCGTGTCGTACAGCAGCACCACGAGCGCCGGATACGCGCCCGCGCGCTCCAGCCGGGCGAGCACCCGGTCGTACGACCCGCCGCCGCGTCCCAGGCGCAGCCCGCGCGCGTCCACCGCGAGGCCGGGCAGCAGGACCGCGTCGGCCGTGGTGACGGCACCGGGGCCGAGCCGGGGGCCGGAGGGCTCGAGCAGTTCCATACGGCCGCCGTGCCGGACCGGGACGAGCGAGCCGGGGCCGGTGTACTCCGCCCAGTCCAGGTCGTTGTCGGGCAGCAGCGCGGGCAGCAGGACGCGTACGCCCCGCGCGCGCAGGGTGTCCAGCAGCGCGCGGGTGCCGGGTTCGCTCCCCATCGAGACGTACGCCGCCACCGTGCGGGCACCGGCCAGCTCCGGCAGCAGCAGGGCCTGTCCGGCGAGCGCGGCGGCCGACGACCGGATGTCATCCTCCGGCAATGCGCTCCTCACCTGGAGGAATTCCCGCCGCAACGCGCGCTTGTCAGGCTCGTCGACACGTCCTCGGTGTCCCAGGGGGCCGGTCTGTTCTTCTGGCATGTCACTCAATCCACTCATATGAGGGTCAGCCAACCGGAGTAGCGGATTCCCTGCCAAGACACCGGATAGGGTTGCCGGCATGACTCAGTCGCACCCAAGGATCAGCAAGGCTGTCATCCCGGCGGCGGGCCTCGGCACCCGGTTCCTGCCGGCCACCAAAGCCACTCCCAAGGAGATGCTGCCGGTCGTCGACAAGCCGGCGATCCAGTATGTGGTGGAGGAGGCGGTGTCGGCGGGCCTCGACGACGTCCTCATGGTCACCGGACGCAACAAGCGCCCTCTGGAAGACCACTTCGACCGCAACTACGAGCTGGAATCGGCGCTGCAGAAGAAGGGCGACGCCCAACGGCTCGGCAAGGTCCGTGAGTCCAGCGACCTGGCCACCATGCACTACGTGCGCCAGGGCGACCCCAAGGGCCTCGGCCACGCGGTGCTGTGCGCGGCCCCGCACGTCGGCCACGAGCCCTTCGCCGTCCTCCTCGGTGACGACCTGATCGACCCCCGCGACCCCCTGCTCCAGCGCATGATCGACATCCAGGAGCGGCACGGCGGCAGCGTCGTCGCGCTCATGGAGGTCGCCCCCGAGCAGATCCACCTTTATGGCTGTGCCGCCGTCGAAACCACCGGCGAGAGTGACGTCGTCCGCGTGACCGGCCTGGTCGAGAAGCCCGACCCGGCCGACGCCCCCTCGAACTACGCGATCATCGGGCGCTACGTCCTCGACCCCCGCATCTTCGAGACCCTGCGCCGCACCGAGCCCGGCCGGGGCGGCGAGATCCAGCTGACCGACGCCCTCCAGCAGCTCGCCCAGGACGAGAAGGCGGGCGGCCCCGTGCACGGCGTCGTCTTCACCGGCCGCCGCTATGACACCGGTGACCGTGGCGACTACTTGCGCGCCATTGTCAGACTCGCGTGCGAACGTGAAGACCTGGGCCCGGACTTCCGGACCTGGCTTCGCACGTACGTAGCCGAGGAGATGCAGGAACGTTGAGCACCGCCCCGAACCGTCCCGCCGGACCGGACCACGTGTGGTCGGTGGACGAGCACCTGGAGGACATCCTCACCACCATCCGCCCGCTCGACCCCATCGAGCTGCCGGTCCTGGAGGCCCAGGGCTGCGTCCTCGTGGACGACGTGGTGGTGCCGGTGTCCCTGCCCCCGTTCGACAACAGCTCCATGGACGGGTACGCGGTCCGGGTCGCGGACGTGTCCGGGGCGAGCGAGGAGTACCCGGCCGTCCTGGAGGTCGTCGGCGACGTGGCGGCCGGTGCCGCCGACCTCGTGCGGGTCGGCCCGGGCCAGGCCGCCCGGATCATGACCGGCGCCCCGGTGCCGCCCGGCGCCGAGGCCGTCGTCCCCGTCGAGCAGACCGACGCCGGGCTCGGCGAGGGCCCGGCGGCCGGGATGCGCGCCCGCGCGCTGGCCCCCGAGGGAGCCGAGGGCCAGGTGCGGATCTACGAGGCCGTCGAGCCCGGCGCCCACGTGCGCCCCAGCGGCAGCGACGTACGCGCAGGCGACCTCGCCCTCGCCGCCGGTACGGTCCTCGGGCCGCCGCAGATCGCACTGCTCACCGCGATCGGCCGGGGCACCGTCCGGGTACGCCCGCGCCCGCGCGTGGTCGTCATGTCCACCGGCAGCGAACTCGTCCAGCCCGGCGAGCCGTTGGGCCCCGGACAGATCCACGACTCCAACAGCTTCGCGCTGGCCGCCGCCGCCCGGGACGCGGGCGCCATCGCCTACCGCGTCGGCGCCGTCGAGGACGACGCCGACGTGCTGCGCTCCACCATCGACGACCAGCTGGTGCGCGCCGACCTGCTGGTCACCACGGGCGGGGTGAGCGTCGGCGCGTACGACGTGGTCAAGGAGGCGCTGTCCGAGGTCTCCGACGAGGACGAGGAGGGCGCCGGGGTCGACTTCCGCAAGCTCGCCATGCAGCCCGGCAAGCCGCAGGGCTTCGGCTCGGTCGGCCCCGACCACACCCCGCTGCTCGCGCTGCCCGGCAACCCGGTGTCGTCGTACGTCTCCTTCGAGCTGTTCGTGCGCCCCGCGATCCGCACCCTGATGGGCCTCCCCGAGGTGCACCGGCCGCACACCCGGGCGACCTTGCGGACCGACGAGCCGCTGCGCTCGCCCAAGGGCCGCCGCCAGTTCCTGCGCGGCAAGTACGACGACGGCGAGGTGTCCCCGGTGGGCGGCGCGGGCTCGCACCTGATCGCCGCGCTGGCCCACGCCGACTGCCTCATCGTCCTTCCCGAGGACGTGGATTCGGCCGAGTCCGGCACCGAGGTGGAGGTCGTGCTGCTCGGCTGACCGGGCGCCTTCCGCGCGGCCGGGGCAGGGGCCGCGCGGGGTCTCGACCCGGTGTCCGGGCCGACTTGGAGGTACCGTGTCGCGCACACAGGCCCGTACAACCAGCATCGGCGACGGGCCGGGACCGGGAGCACGGCACACCATGAGTACGCAGGACCGACTGACGCACATCGACGAGGCGGGCGCGGCCCGCATGGTCGACGTATCCGGCAAGGACGTGACGGCGCGCACCGCCCGCGCCACCGGCCGGGTGCTCGTCTCACCCCGCGTGATCGAGCTGCTGCGCGGCGAGGGAGTGCCCAAGGGCGACGCCCTGGCCACCGCCCGCATCGCCGGGATCATGGGCGCCAAGCGGACCCCGGACCTGATCCCGCTGTGCCATCCGCTGTCGGTCTCCGGGGTGAAGCTGGACCTCGCGGTCGTGGACGACGCCGTGGAGATCGCCGCCACGGTCAAGACCACCGACCGCACGGGCGTCGAGATGGAGGCCCTGACCGCCGTGTCGGTCGCCGCGCTCACCGTGATCGACATGATCAAGGCCGTGGACAAGGGCGCCGTCATCACCGACGTCCGGGTCGAGACGAAGACGGGCGGCAAGTCGGGCGACTGGAGCCGGGCGTGAGCGCGGATCCGCCCCTGGGCGGCGCCCTGACCGCGCCGTACAGCGCGCTGGTCGTCACCGCCTCCAACCGGGCCGCCGCCGGGGTCTACGCCGACAAGGGCGGACCGATGGTCGCCGAGGGGCTGCGCGGCTTCGGCTTCGCCGTGGACGGCCCCCGGGTGGTGCCCGACGGCGACCCGGTGAAGGCGGCGCTCGGCGAGGCCGTGGCGGCCGGGTACGACGTGGTCGTGACCACCGGCGGCACCGGCATCTCGCCCACCGACCGCACCCCCGAGGCGACCCGCACGGTGCTGGACTACGAGGTGCCGGGCATCGCGGAGGCGATCCGGGCCTACGGCCGGGAGAAGATCCCCACCGCCGTCCTCTCGCGCGGCCTCGCCGGAGTCGCGGGTCGCACGGTGATCGTGAACCTGCCCGGCTCGACCGGGGGAGTACGGGACGGCCTGGCCGTCCTGGAGCCGCTGCTGATCCACGCCGTGGACCAGATCCGCGGCGGCGACCACCCCCGCCCCGCAGCGGCGGAGCACGCCGCCGGTTCCGGGGGTGCGAGCTGACCGGCCGGTCCTGGCCCGTCGCGCTGGCGGACGCGGATGTCGTCCTCCGGCCGATAAGACTGCGCGACCAGCGGGCCTGGCGCGAGGTGAACCGGCGCAACCGGGACTGGCTGCGCCCCTGGGAGGCGACCATCCCGCCGCCCACCCCGCAGGGCCCGATCACGCACCGGCCGACCTACCGCCAGATGGTCCGCCATCTGCGCTCGGAGGCGAACGCGGGGCGGATGCTGCCGTTCGTCATCGAGTACCAGGGCCGTCTGGTCGGCCAGCTCACGGTCGCCGGGATCACCTGGGGCTCCATGTGCTCCGGGCACGTCGGCTACTGGGTGGACGAGTCGGTCGCCGGGCGCGGGGTCATGCCGACCGCCGTCGCGCTGGTGGCGGACCACTGTTTCCGCTCGGTCGGGCTGCACCGGCTCGAAGTGTGCATTCGCCCCGAGAACCGGCCCAGCCGCCGGGTGGTGGAGAAACTCGGATTCCGCGAGGAGGGGCTGCGCCCGCGTTATCTGCACATCGACGGCGCCTGGCGCGACCACCTCGTCTACGCCCTCACGGCGGAGGAGGTCCCCGACGGGCTGCTCTCCCGGTGGCGGCGCACGCGCGCGGAGAACGCGTCCGGAAATCAGCCGACCCCCGGAAATTGAATAAGTGTTCGAATTCAATCGGTCACTGACCGTTCCGAGGCATATCAATTCATGACGTTGACGGTCGGCTGATCGCATCGATCGCAAAAAAAGCTCGGAATATCAGCCAGATCGTGCGACACACCGGCCCAATTGGCGGATGGCCCCATACAAACCCCTCTACCGTGTGAGGCGTGAGCAGCAGCGGCCTCATTTACGCAGTCATCGTCGGGGCCTGGGCCGCCTACTTGGTGCCGATGTGGCTCCGTAGGCAGGACGAGCTGAACGAGGCCCGTCCGACGGAACGCTTCAGCACCGCCATCCGGCTGCTGTCCGGACGGGCGGGGATGGAGCGCCGGTACGCCAAGGACCTGCGGGCGCGCTCCGCCGAGGAGGGGGAGCCGGACGCCGGTGACCCGGACACCGCCACCGACTCGGTGGACGTCCGGGCCTTCGCCATGCCTCCGACCCGCCGTCAGGCGCGCGCGGACGTCCGCGCGGAGGAGCCCGGGCACCCGGAACCGGCCCCCAAGTCCCCCTCGGCCCAGGCGCATCACTCCGGCGCGCACCCGGCGCAGGGCCACAGATCCGGCGCGCAGCCGGTGCAGGGACACCGGCCGGGTACGACGGACCCGGCGCCCGCGCCCGCGCCCGCGTCGGCGCGGCAGCGCGGCAGCGGCCCCGCCCCGGCCCAGGGCGCCGCCCGGCGCGGTCCGGCCCCTCAGTCGGCCGCCGCCCGCGCCCAGCGCTCCAAGGTGCTCGCGCGGCGCAGACGTACCACCGTGGTCCTCTTCCTCGCCTTCACCTGCGGCGCGATCGTCGCCGCCGTCGGCGGGCTCGCCTTCCTGTGGGTGCCCGCCGTGCCCGCCCTGCTGCTCAGCGGCTACATCGCCTATCTGCGCACCCAGGAACGGCGCCGCTTCGCCTACCAGATGGACCGCCGCCGCGCCGAGGACGCCGCCCGCCAGCTGCGCGAGAACGCGCGCCGGCCGCGCCGCCGTGCCACGGTCGACGCGGGCCCGGTGGCCGACGAACCGGAGGAGGGATCAGAGCCGAAGACCGACCCGGCGCTGTCCGCCGCGCTCGCCGCCGACCGCCGCGCCCTCGTCGAGCAGACCGACCACGCCGAGTGGGTCGACCAGCAGCGCGAGCGCACCCGGCCGCCCGGCCACGGCGACAGCTGGGAGCCGGTCCCGGTCCCGCTGCCCACCTACGTCACCGCCCCGGTCGCCCCGCGCGCCACCCCCGACGTCGACCTCGGCGCCCCGGACACCTGGAGCTCCGCCCGCTCGGGCCCGGTCGTCTCGGAGCACGAGAGCGAGCCGGAGGAGGTCCCCGAGCCCCGCGCCGAGGACACCCGCGACGCCGCCCGCCGCGCCGCCTCCGCCCGCCGCTCCCGCGAGCGTGGCCGCACCCCCCTCTTCGACCAGTACGAGACCGACGGCCGCCCCCGCGCCGCCAACGAGTGACCCCCGCCCTGACCAGTCCGGGAGCGGATTTCCGAGCACCCGGATCGGGATGCTAGAGTTTCACTCGTTGCAAGGGCCTGTGGCGCAGTCCGGTAGCGCACCTCGTTCGCATCGAGGGGGCCAGGGGTTCAAATCCCCTCAGGTCCACGCAGCGCCGCCTCCGAGGCGGTCACGAGATCCCCGTCCGATTCATCGGACGGGGATCTCGGCGTTTCCGGGGCCTGTTCGAGCCCGTTCGGGTTGAGAGGGTAGAACGGCCGACATGACGGTCTTCTACTGTGCGAAGTGCGGTGCTCGGCTGACCCGTGACCTTCAGGAGCTTCCAGAGGTCCCCGACGCCCGCGTGGCCGATGCGGACCGTGACCACACAACCCGGCTGGCACCGTCGACCGTGCCCAGGGGGGCCTACGCCATCGACCCGAAGCCATGGGGCGCGCCATTCGTGCGACCGTCGGCGCACGGCCCCGGACTTGATGCATCCGGGAATCGCGCCCTTCTCATGCCGCCCGAACTGGACGGAGCGGTCTCCACCGGCCCCAGGGACTCGGTGATCGTGCATCCGAAGGACGTGCCGAGCCTCCGTCTGGCCGATGCGCCGGGCATGCATCGCGGGTGCTGCGGGCCGTTGGGAACAGGGGGCCGCAACATGGCGTGCGCCTGTGGAGCACTCGTGGCAACCCTTGCCGCGGACTGTCTTGGGCCCCATGAACTGCACCTCGATCCCCTCCGTGTGTACGCCTACAACCCCGAACCCGAAGCTCGGCGTCCGCGGGGTCTGTCGGACCCTCCCTCTACGGTTCCCTCATGACTCCTGAACTGTGGGATCGCTTAAGTCTCTTCCGGGGCAAGGCGTTTGGGCGGGGGGTGCCCGGTGAGGATGTGGAGCGGTGGCTCGGGCTTGCTCGGGTTTGTGTGACGTTGGCCGAGGGTGGGGGCGGGCCGGTCGTGGGGCGGTTCGGGGGGTCGTTGGCGCTGCCCCCTGGTGTGGAGGCGCCGTTCCATCCCTTCGTCGCCGCTCTCGATCTGGCGGCGCTCCCTGCCGGGGTGACCGGTCTGCCGCTGCCGTCCGACGGGCAACTCCTGCTGTTCGCCGTGCCGGAGGACGAGGGGGACTACGGGAACAGGGGCACCGCGGTGTACGTCCCGGCCGGGGCGGAGGTGGAGGAGCGGGACCGGTACGCATGGGGGCTGTCCGGCATCGAGGAGTACCGGAGGATGGTGGAGGCGTTTCCGCAGGGGGAGTTGCGGGCGACCGTCGATGTGTCGCTGCCGTACCACTGCGCGGTCGAGCGGGCCGGGGAGCCGGGGAGCGAGCCGCTTGCCGGGCATCCGCGGGCCGAGGAGCTGGTGGCGGTCTGGGACGAGGTCCGGGGGGACGTGGCGAGCGGCGGGCCGTTGCGGATCGGGGGGTACGCCTCGGAGGAGGCCGTCCACACCGACCCGGTGGCCGGGGCCGTGTTCCATGCCCGCAAGGAGGCGGAGGCGGGCCGGTGGGAGGGCCCGGTGTCCGACGACGTCGCCGACTGGGCGCTGCTCGCCGACTGGAACCCCGGGATCGAGGGGTGGGAAGGGGCCACCGTGCACTGGGCGATCCAGCGTGCGGATCTGGTCGCCCGGCGCTTCGACCGTACGTTCACGACGGTCTACTGGAACCCCTGAGGACTATGGCCCGACGCCCCTTCACAGCCGCTTCGCGAAGCAGCGGCTGCTCTCGTACTCCCGGTAGAAGCCGAACTTGGCGCAGGGGGTGTAGCCGCTGGAGGTGTAGAGGGCGATGGCCTCCGGCTGGCGGGTGCCGGTTTCCAGGACCATGCGGTGGCGGCCGGCGGCGCGGGCGTCGTCCTCCAGGGCGGTGAGTATCAGGCGGGCGACGCCCCGGCCGCGCATGCCGGCGACGACGTACATGCGCTTCAGCTCGGCGTCGCCGTCCTCGTTGCCCTCGCCGTTGGTGTCCTGGGCGCGCCAGCCGCCGGTGGCGACCGGGCGGTCGTGCTCGTCGTAGGCGATCAGATAGACGCCCCGGGGCGGGTCGAAGTCGGTGACGTCCAGCACGGTGGCGTCGCCGCCGTCGCCGTAGCGCACGTGGTATTCGGCCTGGACCTCGTCGTTGAGCTTGACGGCGTCGGGGTGGTCGAAGCGGACGCGGCGTATGTTCATGCTGGTGACCGTACTTCCATGCGGGCGGCGGAGCGTCGTCGGGTGTCGGTGGTGTCCCGGTATCGTGCCATGGTGCTGACTGTTACCTCCGTGAACGTGAACGGGCTCCGCGCCGCCGCCAGGAAGGGCTTCGTGGAGTGGCTGGCCGACACCCCGGCCGACGTGGTCTGCCTCCAGGAGGTGCGCGCCGAGCCGCACCAGCTGCCCGAGGAGGTCAGGGAGCCCGACGGCTGGCACGTCGTGCACGCCCCGGCCGCCGCCAAGGGCCGCGCCGGTGTCTCCCTGTACACGCGCCGTGCGCCCGACCGGGTCCGGACCGGCTTCGGCTCCGCCGAGTTCGACGGCTCCGGGCGCTACGTCGAGGCCGAGCTGCCCGGCGTCACCGTCGCCTCCCTCTATCTGCCCTCCGGCGAGGTCGGCACCGAGCGGCAGGACGAGAAGGTCCGCTTCATGGGCGAGTTCCTGGCCCACCTCAAGGAGCTGCGCGAGCGGTCCGCCGCCGAGGGCCGCGAGGTCCTGGTCTGCGGCGACTGGAACATCGCCCACCAGCAGGCCGACCTCAAGAACTGGCGGGCCAACACCAAGAACTCCGGCTTCCTGCCCGAGGAGCGGGAGTGGCTGAGCCGGGTGCTCGACGAGAGCGACGGCGGCTACGTCGACGTCGTGCGCGCCCTGCACCCCGATGTGGACGGCCCCTACAGCTGGTGGTCCTACCGGGGCCGCGCCTTCGACAACGACTCCGGCTGGCGCATCGACTACCACCTGGCCACCGCAGGGCTCGCCGCCAAGGCCGTCAAGGGGTACGTGGAGCGCGCGGCCACCCACGCCGAGCGCTGGTCGGACCACGCGCCGGTGACGGTCGTCTACGAGCGCTGAGCCCCCTGGGGCCCGCTCACTTCGGCTTCCTGAGCCGCCGGTCCATCGCCAGCGACAGCTCCGCCTCCACCACGCTCCGCGCCAGCGGGCGCAGCCGGTGCAGGTCCTCCTCGGGCCCGTGCCGCAGGACCAGGGAGGCGAAGAGGTCGGCCAGGGCGTCGACGTGCTCGCGGACGCGGGCGCCCGCCGCCAGCACCTCGGCCAGCGGGATGCCCTCGCGGACCAGGGCGGAGGAGACGTCGAGGAGACGGCGGCTGATGTGCACGATCTCATCGCCGTCGGTGCCGACGTAGCCCAGCTCCAGGGCGGCGGCCAGGTTCTCCGGGGTGATGTCGTCCTCGAAGCGGGCGGCCAGCTCCTCGGGGGTGAGGCGGACCGGCTCCTCCTCGCTCGGCGGCCCCACGCCCAGCAGGTCGGCGACATTGCGGCCGTGGTCCAGCGCCTCGGCCAGCTCCGCTATGCCGCTGAGCGTGTGACCGCGCTCCAGCAGGGCCGAGATCGTGCGCAGCCGGGCCAGGTGGTGGTCGTCGTACCAGGCGATACGGCCCTCGCGGCGGGGCGGCGGGATCAGCTTGCGTTCGCGGTAGAAGCGCAGGGTGCGCACGGTGATGCCGGCCAGCCGGGCCAGCTCCTCCATGCGGTACTCGCGTACGCCGCCGGTCTGCTCCGCGCTGTGTCCGCCCTCGTCCGTCACGCCCGCAGCCTATGGCGTACCGCCGGTAACTTTCCTTTCGCGCCCCCTACCGCTCAGTACGGAGCTGCTCTACAGTCCCATTGCGCCAGTGTTCACTGGCAGAGTCCAGCTGATGCGTGGAGGCTTCGGGATGGCCGAGCACGAGCATGTACGGGTGGCGGTGATCGGGTCCGGGTTCGGCGGTCTGGGGGCCGCCGTGCGGCTGCGCCGCGAGGGGATCACCGACTTCGTCGTCCTGGAGCGGGCGAGCGGGGTGGGCGGCACCTGGCGGGACAACAGTTACCCCGGCTGCGCCTGCGACGTCCCCTCGCACCTGTACTCCTTCTCCTTCGCCCCCAACCCCGACTGGCCGCGCACCTTCTCCGGGCAGGAGCACATCCGCGCCTACCTGGAGCACGTCGCGGACACCTTCGGGCTGCGTCCGCATCTGCGCTTCGACTCCGAGGTCAAGCTGATGACCTGGGACGCGGCGCGGCTGCGCTGGAACATCGAGACGACCAGCGGGTCGTACTCCGCCGACATGGTGGTCTCCGCCACCGGGCCGCTGTCCGACCCGAAGATCCCCCAGATCCCGGGCCTGGACTCCTTCCCCGGCAAGGTGTTCCACTCCGCCCGCTGGGACCACGACTACGACCTGCGCGGCAAGCGCGTCGCCATGGTCGGCACCGGCGCCTCCGCCATCCAGATCGTCCCCGAGATCCAGCCGAAGGCCGGCCGCCTCACCCTCTTCCAGCGCACCCCGCCCTGGGTGATGCCCCGCGTGGACCGCGCCATCAGCACCGCCGAGCGGCGGCTGCACCAGGCGCTGCCGCTGACCACCCGGCTGCGGCGCGGGCTGCTGTGGGGCATCCGGGAACTCCAGGTGCAGGCGTTCACCAAGCACCCCGACGAACTCGGCCTGGTCGAGCGGCTGGCCAAGCGGAACATGGCCCGCGCGATCAAGGACCCGGCCCTGCGCGCCAAGCTCACCCCGGACTACCGCATCGGCTGCAAGCGGATCCTGCTGTCCAACGCCTACTATCCGGCGCTCGCCCGGCCCAACGTGGACGTGGTCGCCAGCGGGCTCAGCGAGATCCGCGGCTCGACCGTGGTCGCCGCCGACGGCACCGAGACCGAGGTCGACGCGATCATCTTCGGTACGGGCTTCCACGTCACGGACATGCCCATCGCCGAGCGCGTGGTCGGCGTCGGGGGCGTCACGCTCGCGGAGTCCTGGAAGGGCGGGATGCAGGCGCTGCGCGGGGGCGCCGCCGCGGGCTTCCCGAACTGGCTGAGCATCATCGGGCCCAACACCGGCCTCGGGAACTCCTCCATGATCCTGATGATCGAGTCCCAGCTGAACTACCTCGCCGACTATCTGCGCCAGCTCGACGTGCTCGGCGGCCGGGCCGCCCTGGACGCCCGCCCCGCCGCCGTCGACGCCTGGAACGACCGGGTCCAGGAGCGGATGCGGCGCACGGTCTGGAACAACGGCGGCTGCACGAGCTGGTACCTCGACGCCAGCGGCCGCAACACCACGCTCTGGCCGGGCACGACCGCCGAGTTCCGCCGCGCGGTGCGACGGGTGGACCTCGGGGAGTACGAGGTGATCCGCGCCCGGAAGGTGACGGCTGAGGCTCCCGAGGTTTCCGAGGCTCCCGAGGTCGCGAAGCCCGCCGCCAAGAAGCCCGCCCGTACCGAGGCCGGCGCATGAGCCGCCCCGTGCCGGGTGCCACCGGCCCCTATGCCCCGCCGGTTCCCGCCCGTACGGTCGACGTCATCTCTGCCGACGGCGCCCGGCTGCATGTCGAGGTGCACGGTTCCGAGGGTGCCCCGGCCGTCGTGCTCGCCCACGGGTGGACCTGTTCCACCGCCTTCTGGGCCGCGCAGATACGGGACCTGGCGCGCGACCACCGGGTGATCGCGTACGACCAGCGCGGCCACGGCCGCAGCCCGCTCAGCCCGGACTGCTCCACGGACACGCTCGCCGACGACCTCGAAGCCGTCCTCGCGCACACCCTCGCACCCGGCGAACAGGCCCTGATCGCGGGCCACTCGATGGGCGGGATGACCATCATGGCCGCCGCGCACCGCCCCCGCTTCCGCGAGCACACCGCCGCCGTCCTGCTGTGCAGCACCGGCAGTTCGCGGCTCACCGCCGAGGCCCGGGTGGTGCCGCTGCCCGCCGGGCGGCTGCGCACCTGGCTGAGCGGGCGCGTCCTCGGCTCGCGCGCCCCGCTCGGCCCGGTCACGCCGGTGGCGAAGGCGGTCCTCAAGTACGCGACCATGGGCGCCGGTTCGGCCCCGCACATGGTGGACGCCTGCGCCCGCATCGTGCACGCCTGCCCGCGCACCGCCCGCCACACCTGGGGCACGGTCCTGGACACGCTCGATCTCGACCACGGCGTACGGCAGTTGACCGCGCCGACCGAGGTGCTGCACGGCACCGCCGACCGGCTCACCCCCGTGGCGCACGCGCACGCGCTGGTCGCCGCGCTGCCCCGCTGCGTCGGCCTGAAGGAGCTGCCCGGGGCGGGCCACATGACCCCGGTGGAGGCACCGGAGGCGGTGACCGCCCGGATACGGGAACTCGTCACCACGTACGTCGCGGGGAACGCCCCCGCATCGCTGGAGGAGGGCGCATGAGCAGGGTGGGTCTCGAAGGACAGGTCGCGGTCGTCACCGGGGCGGCGCGCGGCGTCGGGGAGCTGCTGGCGCGCAAGCTCTCCGCGCGCGGGGCGACGGTGGCGCTGGTGGGCCTGGAGGAGGAGGCACTGAAGGCCGCCACCGAGCGGCTGCACGGCGAGGGCGGCTACTGGTACGCCGACGTCACCGACCACGAGGCGATGAGCCGGGTGGCCCGGGAGGTCAAGGAGCGCTTCGGCAAGGTGGACATCGTGGTCGCCAACGCCGGTGTGGCGACCGGGGGTCCGTTCGCCGACTCCGACCCGGTGGCCTGGCGCCGGGTGATCGAGGTGAACCTGATCGGCTCGGCCGTCACCGCCCGCGCCTTCCTGCCGGTGCTGACCGAGAGCCGGGGCTATCTCCTCCAGGTCGCCTCGCTCGCCGCGATGACCCCGGCCCCGATGATGACGGCGTACTGCGCCTCCAAGTCGGGCGTGGAGGCGTACGCGCACAGCCTGCGCGCCGAAGTCGGCTACCAGGGCGTGCGGGTGGGCGTCGCGTATCTGTCCTGGACCGACACCGACATGGTGCGCGGCGCCGATCAGGACGACGTGATGCGGGAGTTGAGGAAGCGGCTGCCCTGGCCGTCGAACAAGACCTATCCGCTCGGCCCGGCCGTGGACCGTATCGCGGACGGCATCGAGCGGCGCTCGGCGCATGTGTACGGGCAGTGGTGGCTGCGCGGCATGCAGGGGGTGCGCGGCTACCTCCCGGCGCTGATCGGCACGGTCGGACAGCGCGAGATGCGCCGGTACGCCTCCCGGCTCCAGGGGATGCGCTCGGGCCTGGTGGGCGCGGGCGGCGCGGCGGACGAGGCGGAGAGGGCTACGGAACGTAACTGATCGACATGCGCTCCGTGTTCGGCCGTGTGAATCTGGTCGAGGCCCAGCAAGGGCCGATTTCCCCTCACCCCACCAGGGATGTGAACCCACATGGGTATGAAGGACCAGATCCAGGAGAAGTCCCGCCAGGCGCAGGGCCAGGCCAAGGAGAAGATGGGCCAGGCTCGCGAGAAGGCGGGGCAGGCTCGTGACAAGGCGGCCCAGGGCCGTGAGAAGGCCGCTGCCGCCGGTCAGCGTGGCCAGCAGCAGCGTGACGGCCGTGACGGCCGTCCGGAGCGCGACGCCCGCCAGGCCGGTGCCCACGAGGCGCACCGCGACCAGCGCGAGGACCGCTTCGACCCGGACCACAGCGCCTGAGCGTCAGGTCCGGCGTCAGCCGTGAAGGCGGGGTGCCCGGTAGGCCACCGGGCACCCCGCCCCGGCCGTCCTGCGCTACGCGCCGGTGAGGACGACGAGCCGCTGGGTCGCCCGGGTCATCGCCACATAGCGGTCCACCGCGCCCTCGATGCCCGTGCCGAACGCCTCCGGCTCCACAAGGACGACCAGGTCGAATTCGAGCCCCTTCGCCAACTCCGGTGTCAGCGACCGGACTCGGGGCCGCTCCAGGAACGTGGGATCGCCGATGACACAGGCGGTCCCTTCGGCGTGCCCGGCCAGCCAGTCGTCCAGGACCTCGTCCAGGTCGGACACCGCGCCGTACGTGACCGGAACTCCGTTGGACCGCACGGACACCGGCACGTTGGCGTCCGGCAG
Source organism: Streptomyces sp. LaPpAH-108 (assembly GCF_000373625.1). GTDB lineage: Bacteria > Actinomycetota > Actinomycetes > Streptomycetales > Streptomycetaceae > Streptomyces. The sequence continues at coordinate 178,192 of NZ_KB891996.1, read as the reverse complement.
CGCCGCGCGGATCACCGGCTCCGCCTCCGTCATCACCTCTTCCGGCGTGCGGTAGTTGATGCTCAGCGAGGCCACCTCCGCCCGGTCGAGCCCGATGCGCGCGAGCCGTTCCTTCCACGACTCGGTGAAACCGTGCCGTGCCTGCGCGCGGTCGCCGACGATGGTGAAGCTGCGGGACGGGCAGCGCAGCAGCAGCATCTGCCACTCGGCGTCGGTCAGTTCCTGGGCCTCGTCCACCACGATGTGCGCGAAGGGACCGGCCAGTTCGTCCGTGGTCAGGGTCGGCAGCGCGTCCTCGTCGACCAGGCTGTCCTTGAGGTCCTGCCCGTGCAGCATGGTCACCGCGCCCTCGCCGTCGGGGTCGGCGGCGATCACGCTGTCGATGACGGCGGCCATGCGCTCGCGCTCGACGGCCGCCGTGGCGGCCTGGCGGCGCTTGGTCCGGGCGGTCTCCGGATCACCGAGCCGCTGCCGGGCTGCGTCGAGCAGGGGCAGGTCGGACACCGTCCACGCCTGGGGCTCCGCGCGCCGCAGCAGGCGTACCTCGTCAGGGGTGAGCCAGGGGGCGCACATCCGCAGGTAGGCGGGGACCGTCCACAGGTCGCCGACCAGGTCGGCCGCCTCCAGCAGGGGCCATGACCGGCGCAGGGTGCCGGTCAGCTCGGTGTCGGCGGCCAGCGCCCGGCGGAACAGCTTGGGCGGGACCTCCACGTCGAGCTTGTCCCGCAGGATCGTGATCAGGGCCTCCCAGATCAGCTCGCGGGCCTCGTTGTGCGGGACGCCCGTCTCCGCGGCCTCGAACGCCTCGGCCCAGTCGGCGGCGGTCAGCCGCAGCTCGGCCCAGGGGGTGGAGACGGTGAGCCCGTCGGTGGGCGGGGTCTCGTAGAAGCGCACCGCCTTCTCGAGCGCCTTCACCAGCTCCGCCGAGGACTTCAGCCGGGCCACCTCCGGTTCGGCCTCGACGCCCGCCGTGGCACCCTCGGTGACCAGGTCCCGCACGGTGCAGGTCCGTACGCCCTCCTCGCCCAGGCTCGGCAGCACGTCCGCGACGTAGTTCAGGTACGGCTGGTGCGGGCCGACGAACAGCACCCGGCCCTTGCGGTGGCCGAGGCGCGGGTCGGAGTGGAGGAGGTAGGCGGAGCGGTGCAGGGCGACGACGGTCTTGCCGGTGCCGGGGCCGCCGTCCACCACGAGGGCGCCGCGCGAGGAGGCGCGGATGATGGCGTCCTGGTCGGACTGGATGGTGGCGAGCACGTCCCGCATCCGCTCGGAGCGGTTGGTGCCGAGGGTGGCGATGAACGCGGACTGGTCGTCGAGCGCCGCGTGGTGCTCCAGGCCCTCGGTGGTGAACACCTCGTCCCAGTAGTCGCTGATCCGGCCGCGCGTCCAGCGGTAGCGGCGGCGGCTGGCCAGGCCCATCGGCCGGGCGTGGGTGGCGGCGAAGAACGGTTCGGCGGCGGGGGAGCGCCAGTCGACCAGCAGACGGCGGCCGGTGCTGTCGGTGAGGCCGAGCCGCCCGATGTAGACGGGCTCGGCGCCTTCCGGGTCGTCGGCGTGGACGATGCGGCCGAGGCACAGGTCGAGCCCGAAGCGGCGCAGCGCGCGCAGCCGGGCGGTCAGCCGGTGGATCTCCAGGTCGCGCTCCAGCACCTCCCGGCCGACCCCGCCGGGCGCCCGGCGCAGCGCGTCGATGCTCGCGGACAGCTCGGCGACGGTCCGCTCCAGGCTCTCGGCGATGGCCGCGAAGTGCCGCTCGTCGGCGGCGATCAGTGCCGGGTCGGCCTTGGCGGCGAGCCGGTCGGGCAGGTCGAACGCGCGGGACTCGGGCTCACGCTCGGACAGCAGCGCACACATGGCGTGGATCACTCATTTCCGCAGGTTCTGGGCTCGGCCAGCGATTCTGCGGCATGAGGGGGGCCTTGCCGCAAGGCCCCCCTTGCGCTATACGTTGTAAGTGGCGGGGAGTGCGGACACCTCCTCGCGCCCCTTCCTCCGAGGCCCTTCACGCGGCCCGCTCAACTCTCCTCGCGCGGCGGCAGCTTGGGCCGCGAGCGGTCCGGTACGTCGCTGTAGTCGGGCGGCACCGAGGCGGGCGTCGTCTCCAGCATGTCGAGCGCGAGCCGCACCGCGTCGTCCAGTTGGGCGTAGCGGCCCTCGGCCCAGTCCAGCGGGGTGCGCAGGGCCTCCAGGTCGGGGGTGACGCCCCGGTTCTCCACGGACCAGCCGTACTCGTCGAACCAGGCCGCGTTCATCGGCACCGTGATGACCGTGCCGTCCCCGAGCCGGTGCCGTCCGGTCATGCCGACCACGCCGCCCCAGGTCCGCTGCCCGACCACCGGGCCGATCCCCAGCAGCTTGAACGCGGCGGTGATCATGTCGCCGTCGGAGGAGGTCGCCTCGTCGGCCAGCGCCACGACCGGACCCCGGGGCGCGTTGGAGGCGTACGACACCGGCTGCGCGTCCCGGGTGAGGTCCCAGCCGAGGATGGTCCGGGTCAGCTTCTCGATGACCAGCTCGCTGATGTGGCCGCCCGCGTTGCCCCGCACGTCCACGATCAGCGCGGGCCGCGAGACCTCCAGGCGTACGTCGCGGTTGAACTGCGCCCACCCTGAGCCGCCCAGGTCGGGGATGTGCAGATAGCCGCACTTGCCGCCGCTCAGCTCCCGCACCACCTGGCGGCGCCCCGCCACCCAGTCCTGGTAGCGCAGCGGGCGCTCGTCGATCAGCGGGACGACCGCGACCCGGCGCGGCGGTCCCGGCTCGCCCGGCGGCGGGGTGAAGGTCAGGTCCACGGTGGTGCCGCCCGAGCCCGCGAGCAGCGGGTACGGACCGGTCACCGGGTCGACCGGGCGGCCGTTGACGTGGGTCAGCACCGCGCCCTCGCGGATGCCGGTGCCGGCCAGCGGGGAGCGCGCCCGCGAGTCGGAGGAGTCGCCGTGCAGGATGCGCCGGACCACCCAGTTGCCGTCCCTGCGGACGAAGTTGGCGCCGAGCAGCCCCTGACGCCGCTGGTAGTGCGGCGGGCCCTCGCTGCGCCGGGCCGGGGTGACATAGGCGTGGGAGGTGCCGAGTTCGCCCAGGACCTCGCGCAGCAGATCGGCGAACTCGTCGGGGGAGGTGACCCGTTCGACCAGCGGACGGTACTGCTCCAGGACCGCGTCCCAGTCGACGCCGCACATGTTGGGCGCCCAGAAGTAGTCCCGGATCAGCCGCCCCGCCTCGCCGTACGCCTGCCGCCACTCGGCGCCGGGGTCCACCTCGTGCAGGATGCGGCGCAGGTCCATCCAGACGGTGGTGTCGCTGTCGCCCGGCTCGGTCGCGGGCACCGCGCGCAGCTCGCCCTCGTCCACCACCACGAGCCGGGTGCCGTCGCCGCTCACCTCGAACCAGTCGAGATGGCCCACGAGTTCGGACTTCTTGGCCTTGCTGAGGTTGAAGTGCTCAAGGGTCGGGCGGCCCGAGATGTCGGCCGGGTTCACGAAGGTCTCGCCGAGCGCGCCGGAGATCGGCCAGCGCAGCCAGACCAGGCCGCCGCCCGCGACCGGGCGCAGCGCCGAGTACTTGGAGGCGATCACCGGGAACGGCGTGACCCGGTTCTCCAGGCCCTCCAGTTCCACCATCACCGTGCCGCCCTCGCCGCTCTCCCCCTCCAGCGGGTCGAGCCCGCCCGCCGCCGGGCGCCCCTCGGGGTTCAGCGCGAAGGGCGAGGGCGTCGCGGAGGACAGCGGGACGAGGTACGGGCGGGAGCCGAGCGGGAAGGACAGGTCGCCGGTGTGCACGTCGTAGACCGGGTCGAAGCCGCGCCAGGACAGGAAGGCGAGATAGCGGCCGTCGCTGGTGAAGACCGGGTTCTCGTCCTCGAAGCGGCCGTTGGTGACGTCCACGACCATCCGGTCCTTGATCCGGGCCAGCTTGATCTGCCGCAGCGAGCGGCCGATGCCCGGGTGGGACCAGGTCAGCCAGGCGCCGTCGGGGGAGAAGGCGAGGTCGCGGACCGGGCCGTTGACGGAGTGGATCAGCTCGGTGACGGTGCCGGGGGCGGTGCTCTCGGCGCCCTCCCCGCCCTCCCCGCTCTCGCCTGCGGCGCCCCCGGCGTCTTCGGCGTTCTCCGCCACGTCGATCAGCAGCAGCCGTCCGTCGTGGGACGCGACGGCGATCCGCTCGCCCTGCGGGTCCGAGACCATCTCCAGGACCCGGCCGAGCCTGCCCTGCGCCAGCAGCCGGGGCTCGCGGTCGCCGCTCGCGCGGGGCAGCTGGGCGATGCCGATCGCGTCGTCGCCCTCGGCGTCGGTGACGTAGGCGATCTGGCCGGTCGAGCCCAGCATCTCCGGCAGCCGGACCCGGACGCCCGGGGTGTCGGCGATGGTGCGGGCGGGGCCGTCGCGGTGGGTGAGCCAGTACAGGCTGCCGCGCACCACGACCGCGCTGGCCCGCCCCGTCTCGTCCACGGAGAGGCCGTCCACGTTGTGCGCGGCGGGCACCTGGTAGGGGCGGCGGCCGGGGCTCGGGCCGCTGAGCCGGACGTCCAGCTTGCGCGAGGTGCCGGTGGGGGAGAAGTCGTCCACGATCCACAGGTCGCCCGCGCACTGGTAGACCACCCGGTCGCCGTCGGTGGAGGCGTGCCGGGCGTAGAAGGCGTCGTGGTCGGTGTGGCGGCGCAGGTCGGTGCCGTCCATGGCGACGGAGTAGAGGTTGCCGATGCCCTCGTGGTCGGAGAGGAAGGCGATGCGCCCGGCGACGAACATCGGGGAGCCCAGCTGGCCGTCGATGTCCTCCAGGAGCCGCTTGCCCTGGAGCCAGAGCCTGCCCATGGCGCCGCCCCGGTAGCGCTTCCAGGAGGCCATCTCGTGCGGCGGGGTGCCGGTGAGCAGCAGCGTCATGTGCTCGCCGTCGACATCGGCGACCTGGATGTCGCCGACCGGGCCCCAGGGCAGCCTGCCGCCCGGGTCGCCGTCGGTGGGGACCTTGTGGGCCCAGCTGAAGTACGAGAACGGCTGGCCGTGGGAGGCGACGGCCAGGATGTCGCTGCGCCCGCTCTGGTCCGGGGGCGTCCAGCCGCACACCTGGGTGTCGGCGGTGCCCCAGTGCGTCAGCTGCCGCGCGGGTCCGCCGTCGGTGCCGACCAGGTGGATCTCGGGCATCAGGCTGCGCCAGCTCGTGAACGCGATCTTGCTGCCGTCCGGCGAGAAGCGCGGGTGACCGGCCTTGGTGCGGTCCGCCGTGAGCCGCCAGGGGCGTCCCGGCGCGTCGAGGGGCGCCAGCCAGAGGTCGTCCTCGGCCACGAAGCACAGCTGATCGCCGCTGATGTGGGGAAGGCGCAGATAGCTCACCTCTCCATGCTTTTCCGGCGGCGAGGGTGGGGCAACTCGGGCTTTCCGGGCCGGGTGGAGGTGGGCCTTCCGGGGGACGCCGGGTGGGCCGTTCCGGTTGACACGGGCGCCCGTGATGCAGGACACGTACGAAACGGTTTCGTTTCGCGAGAGGCTGCGGTACCTTCGTCCCATGCGAGGTCTCCTACGCTGTGTCGTAGAGACGTGTGCATGAAGTCCCCTACGGGACCGTGTCGTTGACCAGCGGGAGGGTGAGACCGATGACCGATGCCGCCACCGCGCGGCGCAGCAGGCTCACCCCCGAGCGTGCCGCCGAGCTGTACGAGGCCGTGCTCGACCTGCTGCGCGAGGTCGGTTACGACGCCCTCACCATGGACGCCGTCGCCGCCCGCACCCGCTCCAGCAAGGCCACCCTCTACCGCCAGTGGGGCGGCAAGGCCGAACTGGTCGCCCGCGCGATACGGCACGGCAAACCGGGCCCGGTCTCCGACGTGGACACCGGCTCGCTGCGCGGCGACTTCCACGCGGTCGTCGAGCACGAGGACGACTGCGCCATGGAGCAGAACAACGCCCTGATGCGGGGCCTGGCCATGGCCGTCCACAACAACCCCGACCTGCTCGCGGCCTTCCGGGAGCACCTCATCGAGCCCGAGATGGGCGCGCTGCGCGCGATGGTCGGCCGGGCCGTGGACCGGGGCGAGGTCGCGCCGGACAACCCGGCGCTGCCGTACGTGGTGCACATGATGATCGGCGCGTTCGCGACGCGCGCGCTCATCGACGAACAGCCTCCGACGCAGGCGTTCCTGCGCTCGTACATCGACGCCGTGGTCCTCCCCGCCCTCGGCGTCCCCGTCTCCTGACCTGTCCCGCCCTTCTCGGAACTCCCCAGCAAGCCCACCACCTGACGTCACCGCTCACGTCGCCGGGCTGATCCCCCCTGCCCAGATGCCCGTCACGACCTGACCGGGAGTACGCCCTCGTGGCCACGTACCTCTACAAACTAGGCCGGTTCGCCTTCCGGCGACGGCACTTCGTCGCCCTGCTGTGGATCGCGCTGCTCACCCTCGCCGGGGTGGGCGCCGCCTCCGCGCCGCCCGCCGGCAACTCCTCCTTCTCCATCCCGGGCACCGAGGCGCAGCGCGCCTTCGACCTGCTGGAACAGCGCTTCCCCGGCATGAGCGCCGACGGCGCCACCGCCCGCGTCGTCTTCAAGGCGCCCGCCGGGCACAAGATGACCGACGCCGGTGAGAAGGCGGCCGTCCAGAAGGCCGTCAAGGAGCTGTCCTCCGGCTCCGAGGTCGCCTCCGTCGCCGACCCGTACGCCGGACACACCGTCAGCCAGGACGGCACGATCGCCTACACCTCGGTGAAGTACAAGGTCTCCGGCATGGAGCTGGAGGACGCCTCCCGGGACGCCCTCAAGGAGGCCGCCGGGCACGCCCGCGAGGCCGGGCTCACCGTCGAGGTCGGCGGTGACGCGCTCAACGCCACGCCCGAGACCGGCTCCAGCGAGATCATCGGCATCGGCATCGCCGCGGTCGTCCTGGTCATCACCTTCGGCTCGCTGATCGCGGCCGGGCTGCCGCTGCTCACCGCGATCATCGGCGTCGGCATCGGGGTCGCCACGATCGCCGCGCTCGCCAACCCGCTGGACCTCGGCTCCACCACCTCCACGCTGGCCACGATGATCGGCCTCGCGGTCGGCATCGACTACGCCCTGTTCATCGTCTCCCGCTACCGGGCCGAGCTGGCCGAGGGCCGCGAGCGCGAGGAGGCGGCGGGGCGGGCCGTCGGTACGGCGGGCTCGGCGGTGGTCTTCGCGGGGCTCACCGTCGTCATCGCCCTGGTCGGCCTGTCGGTCGTCAACATCCCGATGCTGACCAAGATGGGCGTGGCCGCCGCGGGCACCGTCGCCATCGCCGTGCTCATCGCGCTCACCATGATCCCGGCGCTGCTCGGCTACGCGGGCCGCACCGTCAAGCCCGCGGGCGAGAAGAGCAAGCTGCTGGGCGGTGGGCGCGAGGCGAAGAAGCCCGGCCGTCCCAACATGGGCACCCGGTGGGCGAGCTTCGTCGTCCGCCGCCCGGTCGCCGTGCTGCTGCTCGGCGTCATCGGCCTCGGCGCCGCCGCCGTCCCGGCCGCCTCCCTCGAACTCGGCCTGCCCGACGACGGCTCCCAGCCCGTCTCCACCACCCAGCGCCGCGCCTACGACCTGCTCTCCGAGGGCTTCGGGCCCGGCTTCAACGGTCCGCTGATGGTCGTGGTCGACGCGAAGAAGAGCGACGACCCGAAGGCCGCGTTCACCAAGGTCGGCGACGAGATCAAGGGGCTCAAGGACGTCGTCACCGTCACGCCGCCCGCGCCCAACAAGGCGGGCGACACCGCGATCATCACGGTCGTACCGAAGTCCAAGCCGTCCTCGGCCACCACCGAGGACCTGGTGCACGCGATCCGCGGCAAGGGCGGGGCGATCACCTCCGCGACGGACGCGACGCTGCTGGTCACGGGTGCGACGGCGATGAACATCGACGTCTCCCAGAAGCTGAACGACGCGCTGCTGCCGTATCTCGCCCTCGTGGTGGGCCTGGCCTTCCTGCTCCTGATCGTCGTCTTCCGCTCGATCCTGGTCCCGCTGAAGGCGGCCCTCGGCTTCCTGCTCAGCGTGCTCGCCGCCCTCGGCGCGGTCGTCGCGGTCTTCCAGTGGGGCTGGCTGTCCGGCCTGATGAACGTCGAGCAGACCGGTCCGGTCATGTCGATGATGCCGATCTTCATGGTCGGCGTGGTCTTCGGACTCGCCATGGACTACGAGGTCTTCCTCGTGACCCGGATGCGCGAGGCGTACGTCCACGGGGAGAACCCCGGCCAGGCCGTCGTCACCGGCTTCCGCTACGGCGCCCGCGTCGTCACCGCCGCCGCCATCATCATGATCGCCGTCTTCTCCGGCTTCATCGGCTCCAGCGAGTCGATGATCAAGATGATCGGCTTCGGCCTCGCGATCGCCGTCTTCTTCGACGCGTTCATCGTCCGCATGGCCATCGTCCCGGCCGTCCTCGCCCTCCTCGGCCGCCGCGCCTGGTGGCTCCCGGCCTGGCTCGACCGAGCCCTCCCGAACGTCGACGTCGAGGGCGAGGGCCTGCGCACGGAGCCGGACGAGGACCCGAAGCGGGAACTGGTGCATGCCTGAGGGTGGTTGACGCCTGAGCGAAGGTGACGCGGACGGCCGGTGAGGGTTCCTCCTCACCGGCCGTCCGTCATGGAGCCGTCTTCTCGATCGCCTCGAAGATGTCCGCGTCCGTCTCCCGCTGCCAGGCCGGGAGTTCGGGCCAGTCGGCGACGTAGCCGGGCTTGGGGTCGGTGAAGTGCTTGTACATCTGGGCGGTCCAGGAGATGGCGACGAAGCGGCTCTTCTGCTCGCGGGTCAGCCGCGCGGCGGCGCCGTCGCTGAGGCTCAACAACTGCCGCACCTGCGCGGCAACCGCCCCCGCCGCCTCCCGCTCCCACTGCGGGGTGTCCTCCCACGGGGCCACATAGCCGGGCTTGGGCTCGCCAGGGAAGTGGCGGTGAACGCCCGCGATCCAGGCTTCCCGGAACAGTCGCGCGCCCTCGGTCTCCGACATGGCTACCCCTCTCGTGACGACGTGCTCACCCGGCCGTCACTCCAGTGATCTCTCGATCGCCTCGAAGATGTCCGCGTCCGTTTCCTGTTGCCAGACCGGCAGGTCGGACCATTCGGCTACCTGGGCCGGGTCGGGGTCGGTGAGTTGGTCGTGGACCTCGTTGGCCCAGCAGACGGCGACGAAGCGGGCTTTTTGTTCGCGGGACATGCGGGCGGCGGTGCCCTCGCTGAGGGTCATGAGGTCGCGTACGCGGGTGGCGACTTCCCCGGCGACCTCCCGTTCCCACTGCGGGACGTCCTCCCAGGGGGTGATGAAACGCGGCTCGGGGTCGCCGGGGAAGTGACGGTGCACTCCGGCGATCCAGGCTTCCCGGAAGAGTCGAGCGCCCTCGGTCCGATTCATGGACCGCAGCTTAGGGGGGTTGGTCCCGAGAAATCCGTCACTCCTTGCAACTGGTCCTGTTTGTTCGGGTGAGGGCGGCCGACCGCGCCGGATCAACCCCTTGTACAGGCCACGTAGTGATCCGTTAGCGTGCCGTGCATGACGACGACTGGTCCTCACCGGTGACGCCGCTCGTCACCGCCGCCGTCCTGCTCGCCGCGTTCACCCATGCCGGGTGGAACGCCATCGCGCATCAGATCAACGACAAGCTGACCGGGTTCACCCTCATCGCCGGGGGCGGCCTGATCATCGGGCTGCTGATGGCGCTGTTCACGCCGTTGCCCGCCGGGCCCTCGTGGCCGTATCTGCTCGTCTCGGCCGGGGTGCATGTCGCGTACTACGCGCTGCTGATGACCTCCTTCCGGCTCGGGGACTTCGGGCAGGCGTACCCCCTCGCGCGCGGCACCGCCCCGCTCGTCGTCACCGTGTTCGCCGCGCTGTTCGCGCACGAGGTGCCGGGCGGCTGGGCGGCGGCCGGGGTCGCCGTGTCGTGCGTGGGGCTGACCGGGGTCAGCCTGTGGGGGCTGCGCGGGCGGCGGCCCGACTGGAAGGCCATCGGCGCCGCCGTCGCCACCGGGCTCACCATCGCGTCGTACACCGTCCTCGACGGCCTCGGCGTGCGCGAGGCGCACACCCCGCTCGGCTACATCGCCTGGCTGATGGCGCTCCAGGGTGTGGTGATCCCCGCCTACATGTATGTGCGGGTGCGGGGGGACATGGTGCGGCAGCTCAAGCCGTACGCCCGCCTCGGTCTTCTTGGCGCCGCCCTCTCCGTCGCCGCCTACGCCCTCGTCCTGTGGGCCCAGACCCGCGCCCCGCTCGCCCCCGTCGCCGCCCTGCGCGAGTCCTCGATCATCGTCGGCGCGGCCATCGGGGCGCTGTTCTTCAAGGAACGGTTCGGGGCGCCCCGGATCGCGGCGGCGGGGCTGCTGGTGGTGGGGATCGGGCTGATGTTGCACGCGGGGTGAAGCGGCCCTGGGTACGGCGTCCTGTCGGCTGTGTGTCGGGGCTGTCAGGGGGATGTCGGCGGGCTGTCGGGCGCGCTCGGCACGGTGGTGGAGCACCCGCCGGGCATCCGGTCGGCGGGTCCGTGACCAGCGAGGAGACCCCCATGACCACCCCCGTCACCATCATCGGCGCCGGACTCGGCGGACTGACCCTGGCCCGGGTCCTGCACGTGCACGGCATACCGTCCACCGTCTACGAGGCGGAGGCGTCCCCCGCCGCCCGCATGCAGGGCGGGATGCTCGACATCCACGACTACAACGGCCAACTCGCGCTCAAGGCAGCCGACTTGATGGACGAGTTCCGGGCCATCGTGCTGGAGGGGCGGCAGGCGATGCGGTTCGTCCGGCGGGACGGCACCGTCCTGCTGGACAAGGCGGACGACGGCACGGGCGGACGCCCCGAGGCACAGCGCGGCGAGCTGCGGCGGATGTTCCTCGACGCGCTGCCCGCAGGCACCGTCCGCTGGGGACACAAGGTCACCGGGGTCCGTGCGCTCGGCGACGGACGCCACGAGGTGGACTTCGAGAACGGCACCTCCGTGACGACCGGCCTCCTGGTCGGCGCGGACGGCGCCTGGTCGCGCGTACGGCCGCTGCTGTCCGACGCCACCCCCGAGTACGTCGGCGAGGCGTTCGTCGAGACCTACCTCTACGACGTCGAGACCCGGCACCCCGCCGTCGCGAAGATGGTGGGCGGCGGCTCCTTCGGCGTCTTCGACCCGGACGACGACGGGCGGACCATCGCGGCGCACCGGGAGAGCGGCGAGACCATCCACACCTACGTCATGCTCACCAGGTCGCTGGAGTGGTTCGCGGGCGTCGACTTCACCGACCGCGCCGCCGCCACCGCGCGGATCGCGGCCGAGTTCGAGGGTTGGGCCCCGGAGTACGCCACCCTCATCACCGAGTCCGACACCGCTCCCGTCCTGCGCCCCCACCACGCCCTGCCCGTCGGACACCGCTGGGACCGCGTACCCGGCGTGACCCTCGTCGGCGACGCCGCCCACCTCTCCGCCCCCAACGGCGAGGGCGCCAACCTCGCCATGCAGGACGGCGCCGACCTCGGCGAGGCCATCGCCGCGCACCCCGGCGATCCCGAGGCCGCGCTCGCCGCGTACGAGCGGGTGCTGTTCCCGCGCAGCGCCGAGGCCGCCGCCGACGCCGCCCGCAAGCCCACCGCGGAGGAACTGGTCGCGTTCTTCGAGCAGCACCGGCAGACCGGCTGAGCCACGGCCGGACGCGTCGGACGCGTCGGACGCGTCGGTTGCGTCACGGCCGGCCGTGCGGTGGCTGCGGGCAGGATGGGGCACGAGCAAACGGAACCACCTCCACCGCATCGACAGGGAGCCGTCACATGACGACCGCACAGCCGACCGTCGCCGTCCTGGGCACCGGCATCATGGGCGCCGCCATGGCCCGCAACCTCGCCTGCGCCGGGCTCGGCGTCCGCGCCTGGAACCGCACCCGCGCCAAGGCCGAGCCGCTGGCCGCCGACGGGGTACGGGTCACCGGCACGCCCGCCGAGGCCGTCGAGGGCGCCGATGTGGTCCTGACCATGCTGTACGACGGCGGAACCGTCCTCGACGTCATGCGCGAGGCCGTCCCCGCGCTGCACCCCGGCACCGTGTGGGCGCAGTGCACCACCGCCGGGACCGAACTCACCGGCGAACTCGCCGCCTTCGCCCGCGAGCACGGGCTCCTCTTCTACGACGCCCCCGTCCTCGGCACCCGCGAGCCCGCCGAGGCCGGGGCGCTCACCGTCCTCGCGGCCGGGCCCGAGGAGGGCCGTGCGGCGCTCTTGCCGGTCTTCGACGCGGTCGGCTCCCGGACCGTGTGGACCGGTGAGGACGGCGCGGAGGCCAGCGCCAGTCGGCTCAAGCTCGTCGCCAACGACTGGGTGCTCGCCGTCACCGCCGCGACCGGTGAGGTGCTGGCGCTCGCGCAGGCCCTCGGTGTCGACCCGCAGTCCTTCTTCTCGCTGATCGAGGGCGGGCCGCTGGACATGGGGTATCTGCGGGCCAAGAGCGCGCTCGTGCTCGACGGCAGGCTGACCCCGGCGTCCTTCGCCGTCGCCACCGCCGAGAAGGACGCGCGGCTGATCCTCGCGGCGGCGGAGCGTGGGGGTGTACGGCTCGATCTCGCCGAGGCGACCGCCGAGCGGTTCGCCCGGGCCGCTGCGCAGGGGCACGGGGGTGAGGACATGGCCGCCGCTTACTTCGCCAGCTTCGAGGAGAAGCCGGGGGAGTGAGCTTGGCGCCGGGGCTGTCGACATGAGATTCGCTGCGCGTCGGCGCACCCTGGAAGCAGAGGTTTTCCGGAGGTGGTCGTCATGATGCACACCACTGTGGGGTGGCATGTCGAGCTGGAGTTCATGGAGGACGACCAGCACACGCGCGCGGTGGCCATGGTGCGTCTGCCCGATGGCAGTGAGGTGCGTGCCCATGGGCACGCTACCCGGCACCAGGTCGACAACAATCAGCCGCGGGTCGGTGAGGAGATCGCGGGGGCTCGGGCGCTCAACGAGATCGCCATGCGTCTGCTGGAGAAGGCGCACGAGGAGATCGACCAGGACTCGGGGCGGATCTCGCACCCGATCCACGTGTAGGTCGCCTGGCGGTGGCTTGTCCGGCTTGTCCGGCCTTCCGCCGGTGGTCGCTTCCGTCGCGGCTGCGTCGTCGTGGGGCGGGGCCGCGGCGGGGGGTGTCCGTCCTCGGTCCGGCGGGCTGCATATCGAGAAGTTCAACGTGTTTTCGCCGGCCGCTGCGGGCGGACACCCCCCGCCACGGCCCCTTCTCGCCGTCTGCGGCCGTCCGGTGCGTTGTGCGGCGGTCGGCGGTCGCTGGTTCGCGTCGTCGGTTCGCGTCGTCGGTACGTGCGGGTCGTGGGGTCTGTCCTACGTCCCGGTCGTTCCTCAGCCTTGCAGTGCTTCCCGTAGTGCTCGTACCAGGGACTGGGCCCTTGGGTCTGCTGTTACGCCTGGCTGGAAGGCGTTGGTGATGTAGCCGAAGGCGATGCCTGTCTCGGGGTCCGCGAAGCCCAGGGCGCCGCCTCGGCCGGGGTGGCCGAAGGAGTGGGGGGTCAGGAAGGGGGAGGCGGGGCTGTGGAGCATGGGGCCCAGGCCGAAGCGGGTGTTCACCACGAGGACCTGGTCGGGGCCTGACGATTGTTCCGTGCGGGCCAGTTCCATCGTCTCCGGGGTGAACAGGCGTACTCCGCCCTCCACTTCGCCGATCAGCGAGGCGTACAGCCGGGCCAGGCCGTCCGCCGTCGCGATGCCGTTGGAGGCGGGCAGGGTGGCGGCTCGGTAGGTGAGGGCGTTCTCGTCCGGGAGGGGGGTGATCGCGGCGAAGGCTCGGCGGGTGAGGGAGTCCGGGTCGGCGTACGCGGCTGCTACGGCCTTCTTGGGGCGGGTGCGCAGGGCGCCTTCGATGGGGGGTGGCTCCACCGGGCCTACGCGGCCCGCTCGGGTTTGTTCTTGTTCGGGCAGGCCCAGCCACAGGGTCGCGCCGGTCGGGGTGGTGATCTCGTCCGCGATCCACTCGCCCACCGGGCGGCCGGTGATCCGGCGGATCAGCTCGCCGGTGAGCCAGCTGAAGGTCTGCGCGTGGTAGCCGTGGGCGGTGCCCGGCTCCCATACCGGTGCCTGTGCGGCCACGGCCGCCGCGCCGAGGTCCGGGTCGGCGGCCTGCTCGGGGGTGAGGGGGGTGTCCAGTACGGGCACGCCCGCGCGGTGTGCGAGCAGGTGCCGTACGAGGGTGTGTTCCTTGCCGTTCGCCTTGTACTCCGGCCAGTACTCGCCCACCGGCGCGTCCAGGTCCAGTTCGCCGCGCTGGTGCAGGAGGAGGAGTGCGGCGGCTACGACGCCCTTGGTCGCGGAGCGGATGATCTGTGCCGTCTCCTCCTGCCAAAGCTCCGTTCCGTCCACGTCTCGTGTGCCTGCCCACAGGTGGACGACTCGGTGGCCGTCCCGGTAGACGGTGACGGCCGCGCCGCGCTCACCGAGTCGGGCGAAGTTCGCCGCGAACGCCTCCCCGACCGCTTCGAAGCCCTCGGCCACCGTGCCGTTCACGTTCGCTTCCACACCCGAGCCCCTTCACTGGCTTGCGCTCACGAGTGAAACACGGGGGGCGTGGCCTTCGATTCCTCGGTGGGACACGGCTCACATGTCAGGCGCCCCGCGTCACGGCCTTCGGGTCGAAGCCGAACGGCAGCTCCAGACGGTGCGCCCGCATCAGTGTGTCGTCGCCGAGCAGTTCGCCGGTCGGGCCGTCCGCCGCGATCACCCCGTCGCTGAGGATGAGCGAGCGGGGGCACAGCTCCAGGGCGTAGGGCAGGTCGTGGGTGACCATGAGGACGGTCACGTCCAACGCGCGCAGGATGTCGGCCAGTTCGCGTCGGGAGGCCGGGTCCAGGTTGGAGGACGGCTCGTCCAGGACCAGGATCTCCGGCTCCATCGCGAGCACGGTCGCGACCGCCACCCGGCGGCGCTGGCCGAAGGACAGGTGGTGCGGGGGGCGGTCCGCGAAGTCCGCCATGCCGACCCGGTCAAGGGCGCTCCGTACACGCTCTTCCAGTGCGGCGCCCTTGAGTCCGGCGGCGGCCGGGCCGAAGGCCACGTCCTCTCGCACGGTCGGCATGAACAGCTGGTCGTCGGGGTCCTGGAAGACGATGCCGACCCGCTGCCTGATCTCCGCCATGTGCCGCTTGCCGACCGGCAGCCCCGCCACGGTCACCGTGCCGGTGCCGCCGCCCAGGATGCCGTTCAGATGCAGCACGAGCGTCGTCTTGCCCGCGCCGTTCGGGCCGAGCAGCGCGACCCGCTCACCGCGCGCGATCGAGAAGTCGACCCCGAACAGCGCCTGGTGGCCGTCGGGGTAGGCGAAGGCGAGGCCGGAGACCTCCAGCGAAGCAGTACTCACGTCGTCCATCCCAGCACATCCCTCACAGGGCCCAGCCCAGCAGGCAGACCAGCAGCGCGGTCGCCGGGAGGGTCAGGGCGTACGACCACTGGGTGCGGGACGCGGTGATCTCGTCGATGACCGGCATCGTGCCGGAGTAGCCCCGGCTCATCATGGCGAGGTGGACGCGCTCGCCGCGTTCGTAGGAGCGGATGAACAGGGCGCCCGCCGACTTGGCGAGGACGCCCCAGTGCCGTACGCCGCGCGCCTCGAAGCCGCGGGACTCGCGGGCGACGCGCATGCGGCGCATCTCGTCGGTGACGACGTCGCCGTAGCGGATCATGAAGGAGGCGATCTGGACGAGCAGCGGGGGCAGCTTGAGCCGCTGGAGGCCGAGCAGCAGCTCGCGCAGGTCCGTGGTGGCCGCGAGCAGGACGGAGGCGGCGACGCCGAGGGTGCCCTTGGCGAGGACGTTCCAGGCGCCCCACAGGCCGTCCACACTCAGCGAGAGGCCGAGCCAGTGCACCCGCGCGCCCTCGGCCACGAACGGCATGAGCACCGCGAACGCCACGAACGGCACCTCGATCAGCAGCCGCCGCAGCAGGAACCCGGCGGGCACGCGGGCCCGGTACGCGACGCAGGCCAGCAGCACCGCGTACACCCCGAACGCCCACATCGCCTCGCGTGGGGTGGCGACCACCACGACGACGAAGGCGAGCGTGGCGGCCAGCTTGGTGTGCGGGGGCAGCGCGTGCACCGGGGAGTGCCCGTGCCGGTAGAGGCGGTGGGCGTGTCCGGCGCCCATGTCAGGCTTCCGCGGGTGCGGTCTCGCGGCGCCTGCGCACCGCCCAGAACACCGCGCTGCCCGCCACCACCGTGACGCCCACACCGATCACGCCCGCGAGTCCGCCCGACAGACGCGCGTCGGACACGTCCTTGACGCCGTAGTCCGCGAGCGGGGAGTCGGCGGAGGCGTGCCGCTCGGCCTTGCGGTCGATGCCCTGGTCGTGGGCGACCTTCTCCAGGCCGTCGGGGTTCGCGGAGGCGTAGAAGCTGACGAACCCGGCGAGCACCAGCGAGGCGACCAGGCCGGTGAGCCACAGGGTGCGCCGGGAGGTACGCGCGGCCACCGGGGCCGGGGCGGCGTCGGTGGCGTCCACCAGCTCGCCGTCGACCCGCAGCCGGAGCTTCTGGCGCAGTCCGCGCGCGCCGTAGACCAGGTCGGGGCGTACGGCGACGACGGCGCCCACGGTGAGCGCGGTGATCACGGCCTCGCCGATGCCGATCAGCACATGGACGCCGATCATCGCGGTGGCGACCTTGCCGAGGGACACGTTGGTGGTGCCGCCGATCGCGTAGATCAGCGTGAAGACCACGGCGGCGGCCGGTACGGAGACCAGCGCGGCCACGAAGGACGCGGCGGTCACCGAGCGCCGGGTGCGCGGCAGCAGCGCGAGCAGCCCGCGGAAGACGGCGTACGAGACGACGGTGGTCGTGATCGCCATGTCGGTGATGTTCACGCCGAGCGCGGTCAGCCCGCCGTCCGCGAACAGCACGCCCTGCATGAGCAGCACGACCGACACACAGAGCACGGCCGTATAGGGGCCGACGAGTATCGCGGCGAGCGCACCGCCCAGGAGGTGGCCGCTTGTTCCGGCCGCGACGGGGAAGTTGAGCATCTGTACGGCGAAGATGAACGCCGCGACCAGTCCGGCCAGCGGTGCGGCGCGCTCCTCGCCCAGCTCGCGGCGGGCACCGCGCAGGCTCACCGCGAGGGCGCCGGCGGCGACCACTCCGGTGACGGCGGAGGTCGGGGCGTCGATGAATCCGTCAGGTACATGCACAGGGTGATTTTAGAGGCTTGTTGCAAACCCTTTGCAAGAGGGAGGGGGTCTCCGTTGGTGAAGTCTCGGCACTCCGGGGGCGTAAATCGGAAAATATGGGACATTAGAGACGAGGTGGATGGACGGCTCCGGCGATGTCACCCCATGTGAGAGGGCGATCCGATGTCTGTAGTCGAGCAGTACGCGCGCGCCCACATCGTGACGGACGAGACGGACGAGGACGAGCCGGGAGCCGTACCCGTCATGCTGACCTACGACCCCGACACCGACCCCTGGTCGGTCCGCGTGGGGCTGCCCGGACCGCAGGAGTGGACCTTCTCCCGCGCGCTCCTGGAGGAAGGGCTGCGGGCCCCCGCCGAGAGCGGTGACGGGGACGTACGGGTCTGGCCGTGCGGCCGGGTCCAGGCGGTCGTGGAGTTCCACTCCCCGCAGGGCGTCGAGGTCGTGCAGTTCGACGTCAAAGCCCTCATGCGCTTCCTGCGCCGCACCTACACGGCCGAGCCCGTCCGCAGCTGAGCTGGGGACGGGCTCGTTCTCACGCGGGGGCCGGGCGGGTCAGCTCCCGAGCTTCAGCAGGGTCGCGACGATCGGCCCCGCCGTGTCGCCGCCGTGGCCGCCCGCCTGGACCACGCCCGCCGAGGCGAGGTCGCCCTTGTAGGCGGTGAACCAGCCGTTGGGCTTCTTCTGGTTGTCCACCTCGGCCGAGCCGGTCTTCGCGCCGTAGTCCGGGCCGAGCCCGGCCATCGCCTCGGCGGCGGTGCCGTAGGCCGCGGTGAACTGCATCAGCTCCCGCAGATCGGCCAGCGTCTTCGCGGACAGGGTGCGCGAGGCGGTCGCCAGCGTGCGGTGGTCCACCGACGGCGCGACCAGGTACGGCTGGTGGAAGGTGCCCGTCTTCACGGTCGCCGCGACCGACGCCATGTTCAGCGGGTTCATCCGCACCCCGCCCTGCCCGATCAGCGAGGCCGCCATCGGGGCCGCCGACTGCACCGGCACCGAGCCGTCCAGTGTCGGCACGCCGATCTGCCAGTTGTCCATGGAGAGGCCGAAGACCTGCTGCGCCTGCTTGGTCAGGTCGTCGTTCTTCAGCTTCTTCGCCTGGCTGATGAAGGCGGTGTTGCAGGAGCGCCCGAAGCTCGCCTTGAAGGTGCCGCCCTTGATCGAGAAGTCGTCGTCGTTGTGGAACTTCCAGCCGCCGTACGTGTACGTCTTCGGGCAGGGGTGCTTCTTGTCCGGCGACGCCAGGCCCTTCTCGATCAGCAGCGAGGAGGTGATGATCTTCATGGTGGAACCGGGGGCCAGCGAGCCCTGGAACGCGGTGTTGAAGCCGTGCCCGCTGTTGGCGACCGCCAGGATCTCCCCGGTGGAGGCGCGCAGGGCGACCACGGACGCCTTCTCCCGCTTGTCCACCTGCTGCTCGGCCGCCGCCTGGAGCGTCGGGCTCAGCGTGGTCTTCACCGTGCCCGGGGTGCCCGCGCTCAGCGCCACCAGCGTCTTGTCGGACAGCCCGGCCTTCTCGGACGCCTTGCCGCGCACCACGCGCAGCTCCACGCCCGCTGTGCCGCCCGCCTGCTTGCCGTACTTCTCACGCAGGCCGTCCAGCACCGTGCCCAGGGAAGGGAACTCGGCCGTCGTCAGCTCGCCGCCGTCACGGTCCAGGGCCTTGATCGGCGGGGTGCCGGACTCGCCGGTGACCAGCTTGTCGCCGTCCTTCAGATCCGGGTGGACGACGGAAGGCTGCCAGTCCACCACCGCCGCGCCGTCGGACTTACGGCGCACCACGGTCAGTGAACTGTCGTACGCCAGCGGCTTGTCGGTGCCCTCGAAGGAGACGGTCGCCTTCACCGAGAACGGCACCTTCGCGCCCGCGCGCTTGCCCGCGGTGAGGGTGACGTCCTTCAGCCGGGCGTCCTTGGTGTAGCCGGTGAGCAGGGCGGTGGCGGCGGGGGCGTCGTCGGTGACGGCGGCGGCCCTGGCCGGGTCGTTCTTCTGCCAGGCCGTCAGGAAGCGGGTGGCGGCCGTCTTCACCTCGAGGGCGCTCGGCGGACCCGTCTTGACCTCCTTGTGGTCCGACAGGGTCCGGTCGTCGGCCGACGCGCCGCCCTCGTACAGCGCGTAGAGGCCGAAGCCCGCGCCGCCGACGACCACGGCGATCATCCCGCCGAGTACGGCGGGTCTGGTCTTCGGCCGCTCGGCGGCACGCCTTCTCTTGCCCACAGTCCCAAGCCCTCCGCGCTCTCCCCGGGGTCCGCGCAGCCCTCACACTTCCCCAACGACTGCACCACCCTAGAGTCCCGCGTCGAGTGGCTGTTCTCAGCCCGTGCTCCGTAGCACTCTTGCGACAATCGGGCCGGAGGCGTCGATGCCATGGCCGCCGTCCTCGGTGACCGCCGCGGCGGCCACGTCGTTGCGGTAGCCGGTGAACCAGCTGTTGGACTTCGACTGGCTGTCCACCTCGGCGGAACCGGTCTTGGCGCCGATGACGCCGCTCATCCGGGCCATCACGCCCGCGGCGGTGCCGGAGCGGGCGGTGCGGTTCATCATCTCGCGCAACTGCTGGGACGTGGCGGCGGGCAGGCCCTGGGCGGTGGCGGGCTTGCGGCCGTCCAGGCTCAGCGGCACGATCACCGGCTGGCGGAAGACACCGGTCAGCGCGGTCGCGGTCACCGAGGCCATGTTCAGCGGGCTCATCTGCACCTGGCCCTGGCCGATCAGCCCGGCCGCCGTGTCGGGGCCGCCCGGTGCGGGCACCCGGCCGTCGAAGGACGGCACGCCGATCTTCCAGTCGTTGCGCCCGATCCCGAACCGCTGCCCGGCCTCCTTGGTCAGCCAGTCCGGCTGCACGTCGTCCGCGAACTTCACGAACGCCGTGTTGCAGGAGCGGGCGAAGCTCTCGGAGAGCGTGGCCTGCTCGTTGGGCTTCATGTCCGCGAGGTTGTTGAAGGTCTGGCTCTGCCAGACGGCGCTGGCCGGGCAGGGCGCCGGGCCGTTGGCGGTGGTCAGGCCGTGGTCGATGAGGGTCGCGGCGCTGACTATCTTCATGGTCGAGCCGGGCGCCAGCTCGCCGAGGAAGGCCGCGTTGAAGCCGTCGTCGCGGTGGTTGGCGACCGCCAGGATCTCGCCGGTGCTCGGCTTGACCGCCACCACCGAGGAGTTGGTGTAGTCGGCGACCGCCGACTCGGCCGCCGCCTGCGCGCCCGCGCTGAGGGTGGTCCTGAGCTTGCCGGTGCGGCCCTTGACCAGCGTCATCAAGGTGGTGTCGGCGGCCGTGTCCCCGTCCGCCGCGTCCTGATGCCGGATCACCAGCTCCACGCCGCCCCGGCCACCGGTCTTGTCCCCGTAGCGCCGGCGCAGTTCGTCGAGGATCGGGCCGAGCGAGGGGTACTTCTCCCGGGTCAGCACCTTGCCGTCCCGGTCCACGGCCTCCACCTGCGGGCTCGCGGCCTCCTCGATGGTCAGCGTGTCCCCCTTCTCCAGCCGGGGGTAGACCACCGAGGGCTCCCAGTCGACCAGCGGCCGGTGCGAGTTCACCCCGCGCACCACGGTCAACTCGCTGCTGTACGCGATCGGTTCGGACTTCTCGCCGTACGACACCTGCGCGCTCACCTTGAACGGCACGGTGGTGCCGTCGGCCTTGCCGGGGGTGATGCGGACGCCGGTGATGTGCGCGTCGTCGCCGTACGCGGTGAGCAACTGCTGGGCTTCCTCGGGGAAGTTGGTGTACGTGGCCGCGCGCTCGGGCTGGTTCCTGGTCCAGGCGGCGAAGAACGCCTTGCTGGTCTCGGCCACTTCGTCCCGGTCGGGCGGTCCGGTCTTCACCTTGGGCGCGCTGCTGACCCCGGTCCCGCCCAGCGCGGAGGCGACGTTGTACATCCCGTAGCCCGCGCCGCCCAGCATCGCGGCGCAGACCCCGCTGACGACAGCGATCTTGACTTTCCTGCCCATGACGTGTCCCTCCCCAGCCCCGTGTCCCCGTGTCCCCGTGGTGCGACCGTCGCGCCCGATGTACTGAACGCGTTCAAAAATCGGTGCGGGGGAACTGTATGCGCTCGTGGACCGCTCGTGGGCCCCTCGTGAAGAGAGTTGTCGATTGTTGACCGAATGGAGATGTTGCGCGGCCGACGGCCGTGGTGCGCGGGCCCTTTGTGGTGGCGCGGGGGTGGCGCGGGCGCGTCTCCGGGCGGGACGCGTGGGGGTGAGTCCGGCCGACGTCGGACCGGCCGGACCCACCGGGGCCCCCGGTCGCCGGCCCGGCTCCGGGGTGCGTTCCGGAGCCGGGCCTCAAGGCCGCGGGGGCCGTGCGGAAGGCCCTCCCCCTGGAGCCTCCGAGGAGAGAGCCAACCCCAACCGACCCCCCTCGCTCAAGCGTCCGGCGCCCGGGCCTACGGGGGGTTCGCCCCGGTTTGCCGGTGGCGGGCGCCGGGGTGTTCGACTGGCGCGTTCGGATGGCGAATGGAGAAACCGCAGGCCGGGGACGTGCGGGGGTGGCGAAACCTGGCGTATCGGCGGGTACCGCCTGCCTTCCGGGGCCCCTCCCGCTCTCCCCTCGCCCGAGCCGCCTCTCAGCCCTCGTCCCGCGTCGCCTCCACCAGCGCGTCCGCCGCCAGCAGGCCGAGCGCGTTGGAGGCGAGCGGGCTGTCGCCGGTGAGGAGTCTGCGGTCCTGGTGGACCTGGCCGGTCATCTTGTCGTTGAGGACGGTCAGGCCCTGCTCCCGCAGCAGCCCGGCGACCAGCCACTGCAGCCGTCCGGGCAGATAGCCGATGTCCAGGTTGGGTCCTTCGTCGAGCGCGTCCGGGAAGACACAGACCGAGTAGCCCTTGAACGGCGACTCCGTCTTGCCCAGGGAGGCCGCGAGCAGCGCCGCGGGGCCGTGGCACAGGGTGATGACGTACTTGTCGTTCGCCAGGGCCCAGTCCAGCGTCCGTGTCACGTCCTCGCTCCTGGGCAGCCCCACCACGGCCCCGTGCCCGCCGGGGATGAACACGGCGACGTACTTCGAGTCCTCGCCGAGATCGTCCGCGACGACGTCCGCGAGGTCCAGGGGGTTCTTGAGCTTCGGCTTGAGCGCTTCGAAGGCGGACAGGACGGCCTCGTCCTCCTCCGGCAGCGCCCACAGCTCCAGCTTCGCCGGATAGCCGCCCACGGTGGCCACGTCGATGTCGAAGCCCGCCTCCATCAGATGGTGCGCCTTCTTGTCGCCGGAATAGGCGTCCTTGTGCTTCACGCCGGCGAAGTCGGTCTTCGGCGCGGTGTATTGACTCAGCGAATACGGCGACGGGAAATAGGCGTTGTCCTCGGCCGGGTCCGGAGTCGGCTCCTTGCTCAGCTCGCCGGAAGCCGTTGCCATCGTGCTCACAGCCTTTGTGTCGGTGATGGTTCTCGGGCGCCCCTCGCCCAGGCCAACGCGCGCGAACGGGCCTGTCAGAGGGGCGCGAGGCGGTGGGTGGCGCGGCTCTTTCCGCAGGTGCACAGTGCTCGGCGTGGAGCTTTTTCGTACGGGAGAACCAGCGCGAGGACCGGAAATTCGTCGACGCGGAGAACGGCGTTCTCTATCCTCGGGGCAGTTCCCTCGGCGGCAGTACGACGGTGAACGCGCTCATCACCCTCTTCCCGCAGGGCAAGGAGTGGGAGCGGCTGGTGGAACTCACCGGCGACACCGGCTGGTCCACCGAGGCCATGCGCGAGCGCTTCCGGCGCCTCGAGCACTGGCAGGGCCAGGACGCCGAGCCGCTGCCCGGCGAGACGCCCGCCGAGCGGGACGCCAAGGCCCGCCACGGCACGGACGGTTGGCTCGGCACGACCCGGGCCGCACCCGCTCTGGCGGGCCGGGAGCCGAGGTTCCTCGACATCATCGGCGCGGTGGAGCGGACCGCCCGCGACCGCTTCGGCATCCCCGACGACGTGCCGCTGCCCCGCGACCCGAACGCCGCCGACACCCCGCCCGACTTCCAGGGCATGGGGTTCGTCCCGACCGCCGTGGCCGACGGCGTGCGCAACGGCTCGCGCGAGCGGCTGCTCGACGTACGCCGTCAGGTCGGCGACCGGCTGACGATCAGGACGGACGCGCTGGTGACCCGGGTGCTCTTCGAGGGCGACCGGGCCGTGGGCGTCGCCTACCGGGAACAGCACCGGGCGTACGGCGCCTCCTCGCACGAGACCTGCCGTCTCGACCCCGACCCCGCCGACCTGACCGAGGACGAGAGCGCCGAGGGCATCGCGTACGCCACCAAGGAGGTCGTCCTCGCGGGCGGCACCTACAACACCCCGCAGCTGCTCATGCTCTCCGGCATCGGCCCCGCGCGGAACTGGAACGGCTCGGCATCCCCGTACGCGTCGACGCCCCCGGCGTGGGACGCAACCTCCACGACCGCTACGAGGCGTCCGTGGTCGCCGAACTCGATCACGACTACGCCCTGTTCGACGGCTCCTCGCTGAACGTCCCCGCCCCCGGGCAGCCCCGCGACGCGCTGATCGGCGAGTGGGACGACGACCACGGCGGGCCCTACTCGACCAACGGGCTGCTGGCGACGCTCATCGCCGGGTCGAGCGTCGCCGACGGCGACTCCGACCTCATGCTGCTGGTGCTGCCCGTCGACTTCCACGGCTACTACCCGGGCTACGCGGAGGACGGCTCGCACGCGCGCGACCGGCTGGCCGTGGTCGTCCTCAAGGGGCACACCAAGAACCGGGGCGGCGTGGTGAGCCTGCGCTCCGCCGACCCCGCCGAGCCGCCGGACATCCGGTTCCACTACTTCTCCGAGGGCAGTCCCGGCTGGCAGGAGGACCTGCGCGGCATGGTCGACGGGATCGAGATCGCCCGCGACGTCATCGCCCACGCGGCCGACGCCGGTGTCACCCGCGAACTGGTCCCCGGGCCCGAGGTCCGCACCACCGGTCGGCTGGAGGACTGGATCCGCACCCAGTCCTGGGGCCACCACGCCTGCGGCACCGCGAAGATCGGCTCCGACGACGACCCCGCGGCCGTGCTCGACGGCGACTTCCGGGTGCGCGGCGTGCGGGGGCTGCGCGTCGTCGACGCCTCCGTCTTCCCCGACATCCCGGGCCTGTTCATCGCCTCCGCCGTCTACCTGATCAGCGAGAAGGCCGCCGAGACGCTGCTCGCCGCGTACCCGGCCCCGGAAACGGCGACGGCCCGGCGGTGAGCCGCCGGGCCGTCGACAAGGAACGGGCTACACCCAGGTGTCCAGCCACATCCGCGACCGCCACTGGTCGATCGGGATCGCCGTGCCCGTGAACAGCGGCCAGAAGTAGATGAAGTTCCAGGCGACCAGCAGCACCAGGACGCCCGCGCCCGTCGCACCGACCACCCGGCGGGTGTCGCTGGAGTGCGCCGGGCCGATGATCGCGCCGAGCATCATCGCCACCGCGAGACACAGGAACGGCACGAAGACGACCGCGTAGAAGAGGAAGATCGTCCGCTCCTGGTACATGAACCAGGGCAGATACCCGGCCGCGATGCCGCAGGCGATGGCACCGGCCCGCCAGTCGCGGCGGAAGGCCCAGCGCCACAGGACGTACAGCAGCGCCGCGCAGCCCGCCCACCACAGCGCCGGGGTGCCGATGGCCAGCACCTCGCGGGCGCACTTGCCCGCGGTGTCCGCCGGGCAGCCGTCGGTGCCGGGGGAGGGGGACTCGTAGAAGTACGACACCGGGCGGCCCAGCACGAGCCAGCTCCACGGGTTGGACTGGTAGGTGTGCGGGGACGAGAGGTGGACGTGGAACTCGTAGACCTCGTGCTCGTAGTGCCACAGGCTGCGCAGCCAGTCCGGCAGGAAGGTCCAGGAGCCGCCCTTGCCCGCGGTCGCGGCCCAGTCGCGGAAGTAGCCGCCGGTGCCGTCCGTGGGGGAGAGGATCCAGCCGGTCCAGGAAGCCAGGTAGACGGCGATCGTCACCGGGACCGTCGCGAGGAACGTGATGCCGGTGTCGTGCTTCAGCACCGCCTCGTACGGGTGCCGGGCGCCCGCGACCTTGCGCGCGCCCACGTCCCACAGCACCGCCATCACGCAGAACGCGACCAGGATGTACAGGCCGTTCCACTTGGTGCCGAAGGCCAGGCCCAGCATCACACCGGCCGCCCAGCGCCAGGGGCGCCAGCCGAGGCGGAAGGTGTCCGCGACGGCCGCGTCCGGGCGGGCCCGGCCGTCCTCGCCGACCGGGAGCGCGGCTGCCAGTCTCGCGCGTGAGCGGTCGCGGTCCAGGATCAGACAGCCGAAGGCCGCCAGCACGAAGAACATCAGCACGCCGTCGAGCAGCGAGGTCCGGCTCATCACGAAGTGCAGGCCGTCGAGGGCCATCAGCAGGCCCGCCAGGCAGCCGAGGAACGTCGACCGGAAGATCCGGCGCCCGATCCGGCACAGCATCAGCACGCTCAGCGTGCCGAGCAGCGCGGTCATGAAGCGCCAGCCGAACGGGTCGAACCCGAAGAGCAGCTCGCCGAGCCCGATCACGTACTTGCCGACCGGTGGATGCACGACGTACGCCGCGTCCAGCGGGACGGAGAGGTGGCCGTGCGTCTGGAGGACCGCGTCGTTGGCGTTCTTGTCCCAGTTGACCTCGAAGCCCCGGTGGACGAGGGCCCAGGCGTCCTTGGCGTAGTACGTCTCGTCGAATATCACCGCCCGCGGGCTGCCCAGGTTCCAGAAGCGCAGCACGCCCGCGAGGAGCGTCACGAGCAGCGGGCCGCCCCACGCCGACCAGCGGGTGATCCGGTCCGCGAGCAGCGGGGGCACGCCCAGGACCTGCCACAGCCGCGGCGAGGGCTCGGCGTACGGCGGCACCAGGCGGTCCCGTACGTCGGCTCCCCCCGGGGCGCCTCCCGCGGGCGCGTAGCCGAATCGGCGCAGCCGCCGCTGCCAGGAGGGCCGCTCGTCGTCGGGCGGCGCCTGGCCCTGCCGGAGGTCCGTGGAGGACGCGGTACTGGTCACCGCGCCATGGTAGGGAAACGCGCTGTGTGAGTCCCGTGCATGTGCGGTATCGATGGGGACGCGATCGTTTTCCGTCCGCCCCGGGGGCCCTGGGAGGATGGGGGCGTGACTGGAACCCTTGTCCTCGCAGGTACACCCATCGGCGACGTCGCGGACGCCCCGCCCCGGCTGGCCGAGGAGCTGGCGGGCGCCGACGTGATCGCCGCCGAGGACACGCGCCGGATGCGCCGCCTCACCCAGGCCCTCGGGGTGACACCGCGCGGGCGCGTCGTGTCGTACTTCGAGGGCAACGAGTCGGCGCGCACCCCCGAGCTGGTGGAGGAGCTGCTGGGCGGGGCGCGGGTGCTGCTCGTCACGGACGCGGGGATGCCCTCGGTCTCCGACCCCGGGTACCGGCTGGTCGCGGCGGCCGTCGAGAAGGACGTCAAGGTCACCGCGGTGCCCGGACCCTCCGCCGTCCTCACCGCGCTCGCCCTGTCCGGGCTGCCGGTCGACCGCTTCTGCTTCGAGGGCTTCCTGCCGCGCAAGGCGGGCGAACGCCTCTCCCGGCTCCGCGAGGTCGAGGGCGAGCGCCGCACCCTCGTCTACTTCGAGGCCCCGCACCGCCTGGACGACACCCTCGCCGCGATGGCCGAGGTCTTCGGCCCCGAGCGCCGCGCCGCCGTCTGCCGCGAGCTGACCAAGACGTACGAGGAGGTCAAGCGCGGGGGCCTGGCCGACCTCGCCGCCTGGGCCGCCGACGGGGTGCGCGGCGAGATCACCGTCGTCGTCGAAGGCGCCCCCGAACCCGGCCCCGAGGACCTGGACGCCACCGAACTCGTCCGCCGCGTCCGCGTCCGCGAGGACGCCGGCGAACGCCGCAAGGAAGCCATCGCCGCCGTCGCCGCCGAGGCGGGACTGCCGAAGCGGGTGGTGTTCGACGCGGTGGTGGCGTCGAAGAAGACGGCGGGCTGAAGTCACGGGCTGAAGTCACGGGCCGAGGCGTACCGCTGCTCTCCGGTGCGCCGGAGGTGCGCCCCATGCGGGGGCAAAAGGGGCGGGGCGCAGGCAAAGGGCCGCCCCTGGAGGAGGGGCGTTTCGGCAAGGGCGGGCCAAAACGGGTCCAATACTCGACAGGACGGATGCGCTCGCTCACCGTCCGGCGTCCACTGGTCGAAGGGACCACCTCGTCCCTCGCCTCCGGCGCACAAGAGGAGCGGGCATGAGCGAGATCGCAGGGCCGGTCGGCCTCCGGGAGACGGCCACCGCCGTTGTTCACGAGTCGTATTCCTTCGCCTGCATGAGCTGCGGGCACGGCTGGGAGCAGTCGTACGAGATAGCGCACCACACCGACACCGAGGGCCACGAGTGCGTCCGGTACGTGGCGGACGGGCGGGTCGTGCCGTCCCCGCTGAGCCGACCCGCCTGCCAGAACTGCGACGGCCACGTGGTGCGGATCATGCGCGCCGGGCAGGTGTCCTCGGTGCGTGCCTGCGCCCAGCCCAGGTCGCACGCCGTACGACCCGTCGCCGCGCCGCCGCAGGCCGAGCCGCACCACTGGCACCTCTCCGACCTGCTGCATCCCTTCCAGCGCCGGGCGAGCTGAGCGCGGGCTTCCGTAGGATCGGCACATGCCTTCGAACGCCGGTCCCGCCCAGGACGACAAGCACGCGGCCCCGCCGCTCCCGGCACCCCTGGCGGTGCCCGTGGCCGACTCGCACACCCACCTCGACATGCAGTCCGGCACCGTCGAGGAGGGCCTGGCGAAGGCCGCGTCCGTGGGGGTGACGACCGTCGTCCAGGTCGGCTGCGACCTCGCGGGCTCCCGCTGGGCCGCCGAGACGGCCGCCGCGTACGACAGCGTCCACGCGGCCGTCGCCCTTCACCCGAACGAGGCGCCGCGCATCGTCCACGGCGATCCCGACGGCTGGTCCCGGCAGGGGGCCCGTACGCCGGGTGGTGACGCGGCGCTGGACGACGCCCTCGCCGAGATCGACCGCCTCGCCGCGCTTCCGCAGGTCAAGGGCGTGGGCGAGACCGGGCTCGACTATTTCCGCACCGGCCCCGAGGGCAAGGAGGCGCAGGAACGCTCCTTCCGCGCCCACATCGAGATCGCCAAGCGGCACGGCAAGGCCCTCGTCATCCACGACCGCGACGCCCACGCCGACGTCCTGCGCGTCCTCAAGGAGGAGGGCGCCCCCGAGCGCACCGTCTTCCACTGCTACTCCGGCGACGCCGACATGGCCGGGATCTGCGCCCGCGAGGGCTACTACCTGTCCTTCGCGGGCAATGTCACCTTCAAGAACGCCCAGAATCTGCGCGACGCGCTCGCCGTGGCCCCGCCGGAACTGGTCCTGGTCGAGACCGACGCGCCCTTCCTGACCCCGGCGCCGTACCGGGGCCGCCCCAACGCGCCGTATCTGATCCCGGTCACCGTGCGCGCCATGGCCGCCGTACGCGGCACCGACGAGGACACCCTCGCCACCGCGCTCGCCGCGAACACGGCGCGCGCCTTCGGGTACTGAGCGCCCGTTCGAGGCGCGACGGACCGTAGTCGCGTCGCTTTGGAGAGTGACGCCCGCTCCGCTAGGTTCTGGGGGCCCGAACCGGACCCCTCTGGCCCCCTGGAGCGTGTGTCGGCGTGACCAAGTCGCAGTACGAGACGTACGGCCCCGTGGGACCGCACGGCACCCACGGGACCGTCGCGCCCACGGTGCCCGACTCCGGCGCCCCGCACAGCGCGCGGACCCTGCCGTACGACCTGCCGGGCGGCCCGGACACCTACCGGCCCGCCTACGAGGCCGAGGCGTACCTCGCCACCGAGCCCGCGCTGCCGGTGCCACGACCGGCACCGGACGTGTACGACGTACCGGCGACGGCGACGGCGACGGTGGCCGAGGGCGGACGCGCCGCGCGCCGCCGGGCCCGGTCCCGCTCGTGGTCCGGCGAGCGCCCCGAGTCCGCCGTGCGCAGGCTCGTCCCGCAGGCCCTCGTCGTCGCCTTCCTCGCGGGCGGCACCAGCGCGTTCGTCGCCGAGGACAAGTCCGTCGAGCTGACCGTGGACGGCGGCCACCGCACCCTGCACACCTTCGCCGACGACGTCACCGACCTGCTCCGGGAGGAGGGCGTCCGGCTCGGCCGCCACGACGTGGTCGCGCCCGCCCCCGGCACCCCGCTGACCGACGGCGACGAGATCACCGTCCGCCACGGCCGCCCCCTCCGGCTCACCATCGACGGCGAGCGGCGCACGGTGTGGACGACCGCCGACACCGTGGAGGAGGCGCTCCGGCAGTTCGGGGTGCGGGCGGAGGGCGCCTACCTCTCCGTCTCGCGCTCCCAGCCCATCGGGCGGGCCGGGCTCCGCTTCGACGTGCGCACCGAGCGCACCGTCACCCTCGTCGCGGACGGCCGCAGCCGCACCGTCCGCACCAACGCCGCCACCGTCCGGGAGGCGCTGGACCAGGCCGGGATCACCCTGCACGGCGAGGACACCACCTCCGTGCCCGCCACGAGCTTCCCGCGCGACGGGCAGACCGTCACCGTGCTGCGCGTGACCGGCACCCGCGAGGTCCGCGAGGAACCGATCGCGTACACCGTCGAGCGCACCGAGGACCCGAGCCTCTTCCAGGGCACCGAGGTGGTCGACCGGCAGGGCAGCCCGGGGCTGCGCCGGGTCACCTATCTGGTGCGCACCGTCAACGGCGTACGGCAGCGCCCGCGCCTGGAGGGCTCCGAGGTGGTGCGCGAGCCGCGCCGGGGGAAGGTCCGCTACGGCACCCGGCAGCGCCCCGCCTCCGTGGGCGGCGCCGACCACCTGAACTGGCACGCCCTCGCCGTCTGCGAGTCCGGCGGGCGCCCCGACGCCGTCGACCCCTCGGGCACCTACGGCGGCCTCTACCAGTTCGACACCCCCACCTGGCGCAGCCTCGGCGGCCAGGGCCGCCCGCAGGACGCCCCGGCCGAGGAGCAGACCTACCGTGCGAAGAAGCTCTATCTGCGGCACGGGACGAGTCCGTGGCCGCATTGCGGAGGGCGGCTGCGGGGGTGAGCGGGGGCGCGGGCCGGGCGCTCTTCGCGCCCGTACGGAGCGGCAACCGGGCACTCTCGGACCGTCCCCGCGACCGCCGTACGGCCCCGCCGCGCCGTCCGCCGGGCGGGAGGCCCGCCGCCGCCCCGTACCCTTGTTCCGTGAGTAGCCCCACCCCCGACGCCCTGCTCGGACCCGCCGACATCCGCGAACTGGCGGCCGTGCTCGGCGTGCGGCCCACCAAGCAGCGCGGTCAGAACTTCGTGATCGACGCCAACACGGTCCGCCGCATCGTCCGCACCGCCGGGGTACGCCCCGACGACGTGGTGGTCGAGGTGGGGCCGGGTCTCGGCTCCCTCACCCTCGCCCTGCTGGAGGCCGCCGACCGGGTCACCGCCGTCGAGATCGACGACGTGCTCGCCGCCGCGCTGCCCGCGACCATCGCCGCCCGGATGCCCGAGCGCGCCGACCGGTTCGCGCTGGTCCACTCCGACGCGATGCTCGTCGACGAGCTGCCGGGCCCGCCGCCCACGACGCTGGTCGCGAACCTGCCCTACAACGTCGCCGTCCCCGTGCTGCTGCACATGCTCGCCACCTTCCCGAGCATCGAGCGCACCCTGGTGATGGTCCAGTCCGAGGTCGCCGACCGGCTCGCCGCCGCGCCCGGCTCCAAGGTGTACGGCGTGCCCTCGGTGAAGGCCAACTGGTACGCCGAGGTCAAGCGGGCCGGTGCCATCGGGCGCAACGTCTTCTGGCCCGCGCCGAACGTCGACAGCGGCCTGGTCTCCCTGGTCCGCCGCACCGAGCCGGTCAGGACCACCGCCACCAGGGAGCAGGTCTTCGCGGTCGTGGACGCGGCCTTCGCGCAGCGCCGCAAGACCCTGCGCGCCGCGCTCTCCGGCTGGGCCGGTTCGGCCGCCGCGGCCGAGGCGGCCCTCGTCGCGGCCGGGGTGTCCCCGCAGGCGCGCGGCGAGTCGCTGACGGTGGAGGAGTTCGCGCGGATCGCGGAGCACAAGGGGGCGGGCGCGTGAGCGTCACGGTACGGGTACCGGCCAAGGTCAACGTCCAGCTCGCGGTCGGCGCCGCCCGGCCCGACGGCTTCCACGACCTCGCCAACGTCTTCCTCGCGGTCGGCCTCTACGACGAGGTGACCGTGACCCCGGCCGACGAACTCCGGATCACCTGCGAGGGCCCGGACGCCGCGTCCGTCCCGCTGGACCGCACCAACCTGGCCGCCCGCGCGGCCCTCGCCCTCGCCGAGCGCCGGGGCATCGACCCCGCCGTGCACCTCCACATCGTCAAGGACATCCCGGTCGCCGGTGGCATGGCGGGCGGCAGCGCGGACGGCGCGGGCGCGCTGGTCGCCTGCGACGCGCTGTGGCGTACGGGGGCGTCCCTGCCGGAACTCCTGGACATCTGCGCCGAGCTGGGCAGCGACGTGCCCTTCAGCCTGGTCGGCGGCGCCGCCCTCGGCCTCGGGCGCGGCGAACGCCTCACCCCGCTCGACATCGGCGGCGGCTTCCACTGGGTCTTCGCGATGGCGGAGCGCGGCCTGTCCACCCCGGCGGTCTTCCGCGAGTTCGACCGCCTGGCCGAGGGCCGCGACATCCCCGAGCCGGTCGCCTCCCCGGACCTCCTGGACGCCCTCGCCAAGGGCGACCCGGACGCCCTGGCGGCCACCCTCTCGAACGACCTCCAGCCCGCCGCGCTCTCCCTCTACCCGGAACTCTCCGACACCCTGGCGGCAGGCCGTGACGCGGGCGCCCTCGCCACCCTGGTCTCCGGCTCGGGCCCCACGACGGCCTTCCTGACCCGGGACGCGGAGTCGGCGGCGAAGGTCGCGGAAGCCCTGCTGGCCTCCGGCACGTGCCGGACGGTACGGGTGGCTTCCGGGCCTGCGCCGGGGGCGTTGGTGATCTGAGCCGGTCAGCGCCGTCCGATCGCGGTCAGGTCGATGCCGATCGGGTAGGGCTTGTCGACCTTGAGGTTGTCCCGGTGCAGGCCCATGTGCACGTAGGACTTGGTGAGCGGGTCGATCTCGTACACATGGACGAGGGGGTTGCCGGTGGGTCCGTCCTGCTCGACACGCCAGAAGGCCGGGATACCCGCGGCGGCGTACTTCTGCGGTTTGGTCGTACGGTCGCGGGAACCGGACTCGGGGGAGACGACCTCCACGGCGAGCAGGACGTCCCGAGCCTGAAATCGGGTCTGGTCCAGCCCGGTCACCGCGTCGGCACGGACCACACATACATCGGGTTCAGGGCCGTTGCGGTCGTCGAGGACGACGGCCATCTCCCGTTCGACGCTGAACTCCGGGGGGAGAGCCGCGTGCAGCCCGTTGAACAGCAGATCGATCGCAAGGTAATGAAAACGACGCTGCGGACTCACGAAAACCAGGCTCCCGTCGATCAGCTCTGTGTGCGGCGGGAGATCGGGCAGCGTGAACAGGTCGTCCACGGTGTAGCCGTCCTGCGGCGGCACCGGCCACTGGACGCGGTGCTCGACGGACTCGGCGGTCATGGTTCCTCCCATGAACGGGATCCTGCTGCCTCCCCACCACGGTAGCCGCCGAATCCCGATCACGTCATCACAAAGGGTGACCGGCCCCTCGCGCCCCGCCCTCACCCCCGCAGGCCCTACGCTTGAAGGCTGATCCGCCCCGCGCGCACAGGAGTGAAATGGCCGTCAACCTGGTCAATGTCGAGAACGTCAGCAAGGTCTACGGCACGCGTGCCCTGCTGGACGGTGTCTCGCTCGGTGTGTCGGAGGGGGACCGGATCGGGGTCGTCGGGCGGAACGGGGACGGGAAGACCACGCTGATCCGGATGCTCGCGCGGCTGGAGGAGGCCGACAGCGGGCGGGTGACGCACTCCGGGGGGCTGCGGCTCGGGGTGCTGACGCAGCACGACTCGCTCGACCCGGAGGCCACCGTCCGGCACGAGGTCATCGGGGACATGGCCGACCACGAGTGGGCGGGCAACGCCAAGGTCAGGGACGTGCTGACCGGGCTGTTCGGCGGGCTCGACCTGCCGGGGTTCCCCAAGGGGCTCGACACGGTCATCGGTCCGCTCTCCGGTGGTGAGCGGCGCCGTATCGCGCTGGCGAAGCTGCTCATCGAGGAGCAGGACCTCATCGTCCTGGACGAGCCCACCAACCACCTGGACGTCGAGGGCATCTCCTGGCTCGCCCGGCATCTGCGCGAGCGCCGCTCGGCGCTGGTGTGCGTGACCCACGACCGGTGGTTCCTGGACCAGGTCTGCACCCGCATGTGGGACGTGCAGCGCGGCGACGTGTACGAGTACGAGGGCGGCTACTCCGACTACGTCTTCGCCCGTGCCGAGCGCGAGCGCATCGCCGCCACCGAGGAGGCCAAGCGGCAGAACCTGGTCAGGAAGGAGCTGGCCTGGCTGCGACGCGGTGCCCCGGCCCGTACGTCCAAGCCCCGTTTCCGCGTCGAGGCCGCCAACGAGCTGATCAAGGACGTGCCGCCGCCCCGCGACACCAGCGAGCTGATGAAGTTCGCCTCCTCGCGGCTCGGCAAGACCGTCTTCGACCTGGAGAACGTCTCCATCGAGGCCGGTCCCAAGCTGCTGCTCCAGCACGTCACCTGGCAGCTCGGCCCCGGCGACCGCATCGGCCTGGTCGGCGTCAACGGCGCGGGCAAGACCTCCCTGCTGCGCGCCATGGCCCAGGCCGCCCGCACCGAGGGCGAGGCCCAGCCCGCCGCCGGACGCATCGCGGTCGGCAGGACCGTCAAGCTCGCCTACCTCTCCCAGGAGGTCGCCGAACTCGACCCCGCCACCCGGGTGCTGGAGGCCGTGCAGCAGGTGCGCGAGCGCGTCGACCTCGGCAAGGGCCGCGAGATGACGGCGGGCCAGCTGTGCGAGACGTTCGGCTTCAGCAAGGAGAAGCAGTGGACGCCGGTCGGCGACCTCTCCGGCGGTGAGCGCCGCCGCCTCCAGCTGCTGCGCCTCCTCATGGACGAGCCCAACGTCCTCTTCCTGGACGAGCCCACCAACGACCTCGACATCGAGACCCTGAACCAGCTGGAGGACGTCCTCGACGGCTGGCCGGGCTCGATGATCGTCATCTCCCACGACCGCTTCTTCGTCGAGCGCACCACCGACAAGGTGTACGCCCTCCTCGGCGACGGCACGCTGCGGATGCTGCCGCGCGGCATCGACGAGTACCTGGAGCGACGCCAGCGGATGGAGGAGGCGGTGGCCGTGTCCGCCCCCGCCCCGAAGAGCGCCGCCGCCCCCGAGCGCAGCGCCGCCGACCAGCGCGCCGCGAAGAAGGAACTCCAGAAGATCGAGCGCCAGTTGGACAAGATCTCCGAGAAGGAGGCCAAGCTCCACGCGGCCATCGCGGAGAACGCCACCGACTTCGGCAAGGTGGCCGAACTCGACGCCCAGCTCCGGGGTCTTGCCGACGAGCGCGAGGAACTGGAGATGCGCTGGCTGGAGTTGGCCGAGGACGCGTAACGGAGGCATCACGGGCCGGTCCTCCCTTGGGAACGCTTGGGAGGACCGGCTCTCGTGCGCTCCTGTGCTGTCGGCGGCGGGTGATAGAAAAGAGCCGTTCGGGGGAGCGCGTGTCCGGCTTGCGGTCGGCC
Organism: Streptomyces sp. LaPpAH-108; assembly: GCF_000373625.1. Taxonomy (GTDB): domain Bacteria; phylum Actinomycetota; class Actinomycetes; order Streptomycetales; family Streptomycetaceae; genus Streptomyces. The sequence continues at coordinate 143,488 of NZ_KB891996.1, read as the reverse complement.
GCCCGCCTCGGAGCACTTGGCTAAAAATCAGTGGACGAGGGGGAGCAGCGCTGATGACTCAGCCACCCGGTCAGCCGCCGCAGGGCGGATTCGGAGCACCGCAGGACCAGCCGCCGCAGGGCCAGCCGCCCCAGCCGCAGCCACCGCAGGGGCAGCCGCCGCAGAGCCCGCCGCCGCACCCCGGCTTCGGCGCCCCGCAGAACCCGCCGCCGCCCCCGGCCCAGCCACCGCACGCTCAGCCGCCGAACACCCCGCCGCAGCAGCCCGGTTACGGCTTCCCGCAGCAGCCCGGCCCCTACGCCCAGCCCGGCCCGTACGGGCAGCAGCCGGGCCCCTACGGGTATCCGCCCCAGCCCGGCGGCGCCGCCCCCTACGGCCCGCCCCCCGGTGGCCCCTACGCCCAGCAGCCCGGCCCCTGCGGGTACCCCCAGCAGCCGTACCCCGGCGCCCCCGGCACCCCGCCGGGCTCCGGCGGCAACGGCAAGAAGACGGCCATCATCGCGGGCGCCGTCGCCGCCGCCCTGCTCCTCGTCGGCGGCACCGTCTACGCCGTGACCTCCGGCGACTCCGGCGGCAAGAAGCCCGTCGCGCACCAGAGCGACGACCCCAAGCCGACCGTCACCGCCCCGGTCGACCCGGGTGACGGCAGCGGCGACGGCGGCTCCGACACCGACGACCTCAACGCGGGCCGCAAGCCCGGCGAGGCGAAGGTCCTCTGGTACAAGACCGCCCCCGACGCCCCGGGTTCGGGCGCGGACGCCCCCGGCATGTGGATCACCGGCAGTACGGCGGTGAAAGCCGCGTACAAGCAGGTCTTCGCCTACCGCGTGGCCGACGGCACCCCCGCCTGGGCCCCGATCACCTTCCCGCAGAAGATCTGCGCGGTCACCCCGGACCCGGCCGACGGCAAGATCGTCGTCGGGTACATGAACGGCGTCAGCGACCGCGCCAAGTGCAACCAGCTCCAGCAGATCGACCTCGGCACCGGCAAGAAGGGCTGGCACCGGGAGGTCCCCGAGGGCGGCCTGTTCGACAGCGCGCTGAACGTGCAGCTCATCACCAGCGGCAACACCCTGCTGGTGGGGCGCTCCCAGTCGGGCGTCGCGTTCGACATCCGCACCGGGCGCACGATGTACGAGTCCAAGAAGTACGGCGAGGACTGCTTTCCCGCCGGTTTCACGGGCGGCGGCGGACGGCTGATCCAGGTCGCCTCCTGCGGCACGGGCGGCAGCAACGAGCACGACGAGGTACGCCAGCTCGACGCGGCCACCGGCAAGGTGAAGTGGACGCAGAAGATCAAGAAGGGCTGGCGGGTCCAGCACGCGTACTCGGTGAACCCGCTGGTGATCTACCTCGTCAACGACGACAAGAAGGCGTGGAACATCTCCACCCTCACCGACAGCGGGACGTTCCGCTCCGAGGTGAAGGTGGACGAGAAGTTCACCACCAGCTGCGGGTGGGCGGTGCTCAGCCGGGCGCTCCAGGGCTGCCAGGGGGCCGTCGTCGCCGACGACACGCTCTTCCTGCCCACCAGCAAGACCACCGGGCCCAACGAGGTCGTCGCCGTCAGCCTCGCCACCGGCAAGGAGAAATGGCGCGTCAAGTCGCCCACGGACGAGTCGATGACCCCGATCAAGGCGGAGGGCGGCAAGCTCGTCGCCTATGTGCACGCGTCGTACGACACGGGGGGCCGGGTCGTCGCGATCCCGCTCTCCGGGTCCTCGCACAAGCCGGGCACGCTGCTGCGGAACCCCTCCTCGACCGCGGAGATCGAGGACACCTTCTTCAGCAGCTCGATCGCCTGGGCCGACGGCCGGTTCTATCTCTCCTCGAACCGGCTGACCGGCAACGACGACGACAAAGAAAAGCTGATGATGGCCTTCGGCAAGTGACCCAGGCCCCGCGTCCCCACCTCGAGGTATCCACCCCATGACCCAGCCACCCCCCAACGACCCCGAGCGGGGCACCTCCGGTGAGGCGCAGCAGGCTCCGGCACCGGAGGAGCCCGCCACGGCCCCACCGCGCCCGGCCGACTCCGCCGCACCCGAGCCCCGCGTGACGGCCACGCCGGACGAACTCCCGGCGGCTGCGCCCCGGCAGGACGCCTCCGGCGCGGCAGCCGCCCCCGGGGGCGCCCCGCAGCCGCCCCCGGCCGACCGTCCCGCACCCCAGGACCCGCCGACCACCCAACTGGCCCCCGTTCCGCCGACGGACAGCCCCGAAGCGCCCCGGACCCAGCCTCCGGCCGCGCAGCCGGACGGCAACTCCGGTGCGCCGCAGGGCGGTTCCAGGGCATCCCTGAGCAAGGAGCCCGAGGCCCAGGACCCGCCGACCACGCTGCTGAAGCCGGTCCCGCCGACGGACGCGCCTGCGACCCCGGCCGCCGCGTCCGCCAACTCCGGTGCGGACGCGGCCGGTTCGCAGACGTCCCCGGACGCGCGGCCCGGCACCCAGGACCCGCCGACCACCCAACTCGCCCCGGTCCCGCAGTCGGGCGGCTTCGGCCCGCCCCAGGACCAGCTGCCCACCGCACCCGCGCCGGCGCCCGGGCCCGGGCAGCAGCCGCCCGCCGCTGCCCCGCAGCCCGGTGGCTACGGCGCGCCCCAGCCCCCGGCCGCCACTCCGCAGCCGGGCTTCGGCGCGCCCCAGGGCCAGCCGCCCGCCACCCCGTCGCAGCCCAGCGGCGGCTACGGCGCCCCGCAGCCCGGTTTCGGCGCCCCGCAGGGCCAGCCCCCCGCCGCCCCCCAGCCCGGCGGATACGGCGCACCCCCCGCCCAGCCCCCCGGAGGGTTCGGCGCCGCTCCGCACGGCAGCCACACCGCCGGGTACGCCTATCCGCAGCCGTACCCCCACCCGGCCCCGCAGCCCCAGCCGCACCCCGCCGCCCCGCCCCAGCCCCCCTACGGGTACCCCCAGGGCCCGCCCCCGCCCGGCGGTTACGCCTACCCGGGGCAGCCGCAGCAGCCCTACGGGTACCCGTACGGGCAGCACCCCACCGCCCCCTACCCCGCGCCGAAGGCGTCCGGACAGCGGACCGTGGTGTACATCGTCGTGGCCGCGGTGGTCGCCATCGCGCTGATCGCCGGGCTCGGGTTCTGGTACGCCAACGCGGGCGGCGGCGACGGCAAGCGGGACACCGCGCACTCGTCCGGCGGGACCGGCGGGAAGAACGGCTCCGGCGCGGCGGGCGGCGGCAAGGAGAAGGTCCCCGCCGACCCCTCCTCGAAGCTGCTGTTCCAGGTGCCGCTGCCGGAGACCAAGAACACCGTCGTCACGGCGGGTTCCTGGGCGACGGACACGGTGTACGCCAAGTCGGGCGTCGCTCAGATCACCGGGTACGACCCGGCCGACGGCACCCGCAAATGGACGCTCAAGCTGCCCGGGCCGGTCTGCTCGGCGAGCAGGCAGCTCACCGACGACGGCCGCACGGCGATCGTCTTCCAGCCGAAGATGAACGACCCGAGGGCGGGCTGCAGCCAGCTCGCGGCCGTCGACCTCACCAAGGGCACCCGGCTGTGGACGAAGACCGTGGGAGAGGGCGACTTCCCCGTCACCTTCGACAACGTCACCGTCTCCGGCCGTACCGTCGCCGCGGGCAGCAACGAGGGCGGCGCCGCGTTCGACATCGACTCCGGCAAGCCGCTCTGGCAGCCCAAGCCCTCCGACGGCTGCTACGACGCCGGGTACGGCGGCGGCCCCAAGCTCGTCGCGGTCCGCAAGTGCGGCGGCTACGACAACCCGACGCTGCACATCCAGACCATCGACCCCACGTCGGGCAAGGTGATCTCCGAGTACAAGATGGCCCCCGGCATCGAGTACGCCTCCGTGGTCTCCAGCGACCCCCTGGTCGTCGCCGCGGACGTGGGCCACAGCGCGGGCGACGGCAGCGGCATCTCGGACTACTTCTCCATCGACAACAAGACCGGCAAGCTGCTCACCCGCATCTCCGCCCCCGGGGACACCTACGGCGGCAAGTGCGACAGCATCACCCGGGTCGAGGACTGCCGGGGCGTCGTCGCGGGCAACGGCAAGCTGTACGTGCCCACCGAGGAGCACGACGGCACGAGCGACAAGTACAGCAAGACCAACGAGATCGTCGCCTTCGACCTGACCACCGGCAAGCAGACCGGCCAGCGCGCCCCGGCGGGCAACGGCTACACGCTCTACCCGCTGCGCATGGACGGCACCAACCTGCTCGCCTACAACCACCCGCCGTACGACAAGGGCGGCCAGGTCCTCAGCATCGACGGCACCTCCTTCAAGGCGACCAGGCTGCTGGAGAACCCGGCCACCCGGGACGTGCACCAGATGGAGGCGACGATGCCCGCCGAGTACGCGGAACTCCGGTTCGCGGGCGGCCGTTTGTACATGTCCGCGGTCTACGCGCACAAGGTGTCCTACGGCAAGGAGTACCTGGTGCTCGCCTTCGGCACGGACGGCTGAGCGCAGCCCGCCCCGCCCCGAGTGCCCCGGATTTCATCGGTCCGGGGCACTTCTCCGCATAGTGGCGGCGCGACGTCGAACAAGCGTGTAACTTCCGGGACATGGGGGACGAGGCGCCGGGGGGCCCTCTGTCCCCGGGGACCGGTGGGCGTCCATAGTGGGGCATCCACCGGGGGACTGGGGGGTTTGCAGTATGGGAGTGCGGCTGATGGTCGTCGACGACCACCGCCTGCTCGCGGAGGCGCTGGCCTCCGCGCTCAAGCTGCGCGGGCACCGGGTGCTCGCGGCGGCGGCACCGGCGGCGGGCGCGGCCGAGCTGGTGATCACACGGGCACCCGAGGTGTGCCTGCTCGGTACGGCGGCACCCGCCGAACCGGGCGTCTTCGACCCGGTGGTGCGGATCAAGCGGGAGCGCCCGCAGGTGGCCGTGGTGGTCCTCGGGCCCGTGCCGTCCCCGCGCGGCATCGCGGCGGCCTTCGCGGCCGGTGCCTCGGGGTACGTCCGGCACGACGAGCGCATCGAGGGCGTCGAGCGGGCCATCATGAAGGCGCGGGCGGGCGAGGCGGCCGTGGCCCCGCAGCTGCTCCAGGGCGCCTTCGCGGAGCTGCTGAATCCCGCCGCCCAGCCCGACGACGAGGGCCAGCGGCTGCTGCGGCTGCTCACCCCGCGCGAGGTGGAGGTGCTGGTCCGGGTGGCGGACGGCGAGGACACGCGCCGTATCGCGGCGGGCATGGGGATAGCGCCCAGCACCGCCCGTACCCATGTGCAGCGCGTCCTGATGAAGCTCGGTGTCGGCTCCCGCCTGGAGGCCGCCGCCCTGGCCGCCCGCACCGGCCTCCTGGACAGAGCGGGCCCCCTGCCGCACACGACGACGGGGCCGGAGCTGTGACGCACAGCTCCGGCCCCGCACGGTGCCCGGTTCACTAGTGGGCGGGGTCCTCCTCGGCCGCGCCCTCCGTGGGGAGCGGGGGCGGGGTCGGGCGGAGCTTGAGCCAGGCCAGGAAGAAGACGCCGAGGATCAGCATGCCGATGCCGGTCCACAGGTTGATGTTGACGCCCTCGGCCTTGTCGATCGCGGCCTGGGAGTCGGTGATCCCGGCGATGGTGACGATGACGCCGTAGACGACGAACAGGCCGCCGATGATGCGCCGCAGGTCGAAGATGCGGGCCGCGGTGGCGGACTTGCCCTCCAGCTCGGTGACCTCGCGCTGGACGTCGTGCTCGGTCGCGCCGTGCTCGGGGCGGGGGGATTCTTCGGTCATGGTTTCCTCATCCTCCCGCGATCAGAACGAGAACGGGATGTAGCAGGCGGCGGCCAGGACGACGGCGCCCCAGCCGAGCAGGGCGGGCTTGCGGTACCAGGCGTCGTCACCCTCGGCCGGTGCCTCGGACATGCCCGGCGACTTGGTGCCGTAGACCAGGCCCTGGAGTTCGTCGGCCGGCTTGGCCTTGGTGAACAGCGACACCGCGACCATCACGACCGCGCCCGCGACGAAGCCCGCGATGGCGGAGACGAAGTTGGCGCCCTGGTCGGAGGGGATCGAGATGATGCCCTGCTTGTAGAACACGAAGTAGTTGACCATCGCGGTCGCGGTGCCCGCGAGCAGGCCCCAGAAGCCGGACTTGGCCGAGGCGCGCTTCCAGAACATGCCGACGATGAAGACCACGAACATCGGGACGTTGAAGAAGGAGAACAGCGTCTGGAGGTAGCTCATGATGTTCGAGAACGAGGACGCCAGGAACGCCGTGCCGACGGAGGCGCAGACACCGATGACGGTGATCAGACGGCCGAAGCGGACGTAGTAGCCGTCCTCCTGGCCGGGCTTGACGTAGCGCGCCCAGATGTCGGTGGTGAACACCGTGTTGAACGACGACACGTTGGCCGCCATGCCCGCCATGAACGCCGCGAGCAGACCGGTGACCGCGATGCCGAGCACGCCGTTGGGCAGCAGCTCCTGCATCAGATAGGGGATCGCGTCGTTGTACTGGAGCCCGGAACCGGCGGTGCCGATCTTGGGGACCAGGGCGGCGGCGACCAGGCCCGGGATCATCACCAGGAAGACGATGAAGATCTTCGGGTACGCGGCGATCAGCGGGGTGCGCTGGCCCGCGGAGAGGTTCTTCGCGGACAGGGCGCGCTGCACCTCGGCGAAGTTGGTGGTCCAGTAGCCGAAGGACAGCACGAAGCCGAGGCCGAGGACGATGGTCAGCCAGTTCGCGCCGAGCGGGTTGGCGCTGCCGATGCCGGTGCCGCCCCACGCGGTGGTGAAGTTCGCCCCGTGCGTCGCGTCCAGCTTGTGGGTCAGGCCGTCCCAGCCGCCGACCTTCTTCAGGCCGAGGAAGGTGATCGGGATGAGGGCGGCCAGGATCACGAAGAACTGGAGCACTTCGTTGTAGATCGCCGAGGAGAGACCGCCGAGCGTGATGTACGCGAGCACGAAGGCGCCCGCGACCACGATCGCCACCCACTGCGGCCAGCCGAGCAGCGCCTCGACCACGATCGCGAGGGCGTACAGGTTGACGCCCGCGATCAGGATCGCCGCGAACGCGAACAGGATCGAGCTGAGCAGATGGGCGGCCTTGTCGAAGCGCAGCAGCAGGAACTCGGGGACCGAGCGGACCTTGCTGCCGTAGTAGAAGGGCATCATCACGAGGCCCAGGAAGACCATCGCGGGGATGGCGCCGATCCAGTACCAGTGCACCGTGTACGCGCCGTACTGCGCGCTGTTGGCCGCCATGCCCAGGATCTCGGTGGCCGCCAGGTTCGCCGAGATGAAGGCGAGGCCGGTGATCCAGGCGGGCAGCGAGCGTCCGGAGAGGAAGAAGTCCAGGCTGGTCTTCACCGAGCGGCGGGCCGCGAAGCCGATGCCGAGGACGACGACGAAGTAGATGGCCAGGATCGTGTAATCGAGCCAGTTGGTGGGGAGCCGTAGCTCCGCGGCCAGGTAGGTGTGGCCCGCCGCCAGAGGCGCGGGGCCGGTCGGGGACGTCTGCATGAGAACTCGCTTCGTTGCGCGAACTGATCCAGAGCGGAACCTACGCCGCGGCCTTCAGTATTTGAACAGTTCTGTTGGTGTTCTTTGTTTGATTGTGATCGTACGCTCCGTTGTCGAGTTGTGGTTTGTTATGTTTGATTGTGTTGAGTGATTGGGTGAGGACGCCCTGCGGGGTGGTCGATCAAGGAGTCCGGCGTGAAGAAGACCCCGACGCGGCTGGCCGACGGGCGTGAGCTGATCTACTACGACCTGCGCGACGACACGGTGCGCGACGCGGTGGACCGGCGCCCGCTTGAGCCCACGGTCACCCGCTCCGAGGTCCGCCGCGACCCGCTGCTCGGCGACTCGGTCGCCATCGCCTCCCACCGCCAGGGCCGCACCTACCACCCCCCGGCCGACGAGTGCCCGCTGTGCCCGAGCCGGGGTGAGCGGCTGAGCGAGATCCCCGACTCCTCCTACGACGTGGTGGTCTTCGAGAACCGCTTCCCCTCGCTCGCCGGGGACTCCGGGCGCTGCGAGGTCGTCTGCTTCACCTCCGACCACACCGCGTCCTTCGCCGACCTCACCGGGGAACAGGCCCGGCTGGTCCTCGACGCGTGGACCGACCGCACCGCCGAACTCTCCCAACTGCCCTCCGTGCGACAGGTGTTCTGCTTCGAGAACCGGGGCGCCGAGATCGGGGTGACCCTCGGTCATCCCCACGGGCAGATCTACGCCTACCCGTTCACCACGCCCCGCACCGCGCTGATGCTCCGCTCGCTCGCCGCGCACAAGGCGGAGAGCGGCGGGGAGAACCTTTTCGACGCCGTCCTCGCGCGGGAACTCGCCGGTGAGCGGGTCGTCCTGGAGAGTGAACACTGGGCGGCCTTCGTGCCGTACGCCGCGCACTGGCCGTACGAGGTCCATCTGTATCCCAAGCGCCGGGTGCCCGATCTGCTCGCGCTCGACGAGGCCGCGCGCACAGAGTTTCCCCAGGTCTATCTGGAACTCTTGAAGCGCTTCGACCGGATCTTCGGGCGGGAGGGAGAGGAGGGCGCCGTGCGCGAGGGCGCGAGCGAGGCTGTGAGCGAGCCCCCGACGCCGTACATCGCCGCCTGGCACCAGGCGCCGTTCGGCGACACGGGTGTCCCCGGCGCGCAGCGCGAGGACTTCGCGCTGCACCTGGAGCTTTTCACCATCCGACGCACTTCCGGCAAGCTGAAGTTTCTCGCGGGTTCCGAGTCCGGCATGAACGTATTCATCAACGACGTGCCGCCGGAGCGCGCGGCCGAGCGACTGCGAGAGGTAGCGAGTTCATGAAGTACCTGGTGACGGGTGGCGCGGGTTACGTCGGCAGCGTGGTGGCCCAGCATCTGCTGGAGGCGGGACACGAGGTCACCGTCCTCGACAACCTCTCCACCGGCTTCCGCGCGGGCGTCCCCGAGGGGGCGACCTTCGTCGAGGGCGACATCCGCGACGCCGCCAAGTGGCTCGACCCCTCCTTCGACGGCGTGCTGCACTTCGCCGCGTTCTCGCAGGTCGGCGAGTCGGTCGTGAAGCCCGAGAAGTACTGGGAGAACAACGTCGGCGGCACCATGGCGCTGCTCGCCGCGATGCGCGAGGCGGGCGTGCGCCGCCTGGTCTTCTCCTCCACCGCCGCCACCTACGGCGAGCCGGAGGAGGTCCCGATCCGGGAGTCCGCGCCGACGAAGCCCACCAACCCCTACGGCGCCTCCAAGCTCGCCGTCGACCACATGATCACCGGTGAGGCGGCGGCGCACGGCCTCGCGGCGGTCTCGCTGCGCTACTTCAACGTGGCGGGCGCGTACGGCAGTCACGGCGAGCGGCACGACCCCGAGTCCCACCTCATCCCGCTCGTCCTCCAGGTCGCCCAGGGCCGCCGCGACGCCATCTCGGTCTACGGCGACGACTACCCGACCCCGGACGGCACCTGCGTGCGCGACTACATCCACGTCGCCGACCTCGCCGAGGCCCACCTCCTCGCGCTCGACGCCGCGCAGCCCGGCGAGCACCTGATCTGCAACCTCGGCAACGGCAACGGCTTCTCCGTCCGCGAGGTCATCGAGACCGTCCGCGAGGTCACCGGGCACCCGGTCCCCGAGATCACCGCCCCGCGCCGGGCGGGCGATCCGGCGGTCCTGGTGGCGTCGGCGGAGACGGCACGCGCCACACTGGGCTGGAACCCTTCCCGCGCGGACCTCGCCGGGATCATCGCGGACGCCTGGCAGTTCGCGCGTCGGACGCACAAGGAGCAGTAGTGGGCGCAGAGTCGGTCCGGGAACGCTTCGCCGAGCTGTACGGAGCCGCACCGGAGGGGGTGTGGGCGGCGCCGGGCCGGGTCAACCTGATCGGCGAACACACCGACTACAACGACGGCTTCGTGATGCCGTTCGCACTTCCCCACCAGGTGACGGCGGCGGTCTCGCGCCGCACGGACGGGGTGCTGCGGCTGCACTCGGCGGACGTCGAGGGCGGGCCCGTGGAGCTGGCTCTGGACGCTCTGGAGCCGGGCTCGGACCACGACTGGACGGCGTACCCGGCGGGCGTGGTCTGGGCGTTGCGCGAGGCGGGTTGTCCGGTCACGGGAGCCGATGTCCATCTGTCCTCCACGGTGCCGACCGGCGCGGGCCTGTCCTCCTCCGCGGCCCTGGAGATCGTCGTCGCCCTCGCCCTGAACGACCTCCACGAACTCGGCCTTCCCCGCTGGCGGTTGGCCCGCCTGTGCCAGCGCGCGGAGAACGTCTACGTCGGCGCCCCCACCGGCATCATGGACCAGACCGCCTCCGCCTGCTGCGAGGAGGGCCACGCCCTCTTCCTCGACACCCGCGACCTCTCCCAGCGCCAGATCCCCTTCGACCTCGCCGCCGAGGGCCTGCGCCTCCTGGTCATCGACACCCAGGTCAAGCACGCCCACAGCAGCGGTGAATACGGCAAGCGCCGCGCGGGCTGCGAGAAGGGCGCGGCCCTGCTGGGCGTGGACGCGCTGCGGGACGTGCCGTACTCCGGCCTCGACCGGGCCCTGGCCGACCTCGGGGACGAGGAGGAGGTCCGCCGCCTGGTCCGCCATGTCGTCACGGAGGACCACCGGGTGGAACGCGTGGTGACCCTGCTCGAGTCGGGCGACGTCCGCGCCATCGGCCCCCTCCTCACCGAGGGCCACGCCTCCCTCCGCGACGACTTCCGCATCTCCTGCCCGGAGCTGGACCTGGCCGTCGACACGTCTTTGTCGGCGGGAGCCCTCGGCGCCCGCATGACCGGCGGCGGCTTCGGCGGCTCGGCGATCGCCCTGACAGAAGCCTCCGCGGTCGACACCCTCACCAAGGCGATCAAGGAGGCCTTCGCACACGCCGGCTACCGGGCCCCACGCATCTTCGAGGCGGTGCCTTCCCCGGGCGCCCGCCGCCTGGCCTGAGCCCTCAGCTCAGCCGAGTCGCTTGGTCAGCGTGTACTCCGTGACCCCCGGTGGGTAGTCCGGGATTTCGCAGACCACCTCGTAGCCCTGTCTGCGGTAGAAGCCGGGGGCCTGGAAGTCCCAGGTCTCGACGCGGGCGGCGGTGCAGGCGTGGTGGTGGAGGGCCTGGTGTTCGGCCGCGGTGAGGAGGTGGGTGCCGAGGCCGGTGCCTCGGTGGGGGGTGTCGACCCAGAGGTAGGTGATGTGGAGCCAGCCGGCCCAGGTGTGGGCGACCAGGCCGCCGGACAGGGCGCCGGAGTCGTCCAACGCCCAGACGTGGAGCGGGGTTTCCCGCGCGGGGGGCGTGCCGCGTAAGGCGGCCAGGACGGGGGAGGCCGCTGTGTTGGTGTCCCGTAGCCGCGCCCGCAGCAGAGCACGTCGGTCCTGGTCGACTTCCGTCTCGATACGAAACATGCGGCACACCATAAACGCGCAGCCCGGTCAGTTCCGCCAATTCGCCCGCCCCCGACGGCCCCCGCCCGTACGCTGAGAAGCGGTGCCGGTGGGGGCCGGTGCCGATTCAGGGGGCGAGACAGGCGGGTACGGCACCCGCGAGGGGGGTAGCACTGTCCGCGACGGCGTGTGCCGTGCGGTCGGGCGGCTCCCTCGCGGGTGCCGTGACCGCGAGCCGTCGTCGTTCTCCCAGCCTGGGGTCTCCCCCGCTCCCACACGGAGCCTGGGGATAGGGGGTTACGTGGTTCGCATCCGAGTCCTGGTCGTCGACGACCACCGCATCTTCGCCGAGTCGCTGGCCGCCGCGCTGGCCGCGGAGCCGGACGTCGACGTGTTCGCCGCGGGCAGCGGCCCGGCGGCGCTGCGCTGCCTGGAGCGGGCCGCCGCCGAGGGCCGCCGCTACGACGTCCTGCTGGTCGACGCCGACCTGGGCAGGATCCTGCCGGGCGGACGCGCGGCCATCCCCGTCCAACTGGGCGACGCCGAGGGCCCGGTGGACGGGATCTCCCTGGTCGCCGGGGTCCGCACCGCCCAGCCGGGGGTACGTTCCGTGGTCCTCGCGGAGAAGGACGAGCCCCGCCGGGCCGCCCTCGCGCTCCAGGCGGGCGCCAGCGGCTGGGTCGCCAAGGACTGCTCGCTGTCCCGGCTGCTCACCGTCATCCGGGGCGTCCTGCGCGACGAGACGCATCTGCCGCCCGCCCTGCTCACCGGCGTCCTCAAGGAACTGACCGCCGCCCGCAAGCACCGCAGCGAGAGCGAGCGCCTGGTGGAGTCGCTGACCCCGCGCGAGCGGGAGGTGCTGCGCTGCATGGTCGCCGGGCTCGGCCGCAAGGCGGTCGCGGAGCGGCTGTTCCTCTCCCCGCACACCGTGCGCACCCATATGCAGAACGTCCTCGGCAAGCTCGGCGTCCACTCCACCCTGGCCGCCGTGGCGCTCGCCCGCAGGGCCGGGGTGGGCCCGGTGGACCTAGCCGGGGACGTTGTCGAACGGGGCGGTCAACTGGCGTAGCAGCCCGGCCAGTTCGGAGCGCTGGGCGACAGACAGCTCGCCCAGGATCGCCCGCTCCTGCGCCAGCAGCCCCGCCAGCGCCTCATCCGCCCGGTCCCGGCCGGTGTCGGTCAGCCGCACCAGCACGCCCCGCCGGTCGCTCGGGTCGGGCAGCCGCTCGACCAGGCCCTTCTTGGCGAGCCGGTCGATCCGGTTGGTCATCGTGCCCGAGGTGACCAGCGTCTGGGTCAGCAGCTGGCCGGGGGAGAGCTGGTACGGCGTCCCGGCGCGGCGCAGCGCGGTCAGCACGTCGAACTCCCAGGGCTCCAGCTGATGCTCGGCGAAGGCGAGCCGGCGCGCGCGGTCCAGGTGCCGGGCCAGCCTGCTCACCCGGCTCAGTACTTCCAGCGGCTCCACGTCGAGGTCCGGGCGCTCCCGGCGCCACGCTGCGACCAGCCGATCGACCTCGTCCTCCATGCGATCAGTGTAGTGGTTGTGTCGACGTGAAGTCTCTTGACATCGACAGTCTTGACATCGAGAGAACTCGGGCGCCAGGCTGGAGAACATGACGATGCCGCAGTGGAACCCCGCCCAGTACCTCCGCCACGCCGGTCACCGCCTGCGCCCCTTCACCGACCTCGTCGCCCGCGTCCCCGACCCGCCGAGCGAGCGCCCGCGCGTCGCCGACCTCGGCTGCGGCCCCGGCAATGCCACCGCCCTGCTCGCCGCCCGCTGGCCCACCGCGCACCTCACCGGTTACGACAACTCGCCCGAGATGCTGGAGCGCGCCCGCGCCGAGCAGCCCGCGCTGGACTTCGCCCACGCCGACGCCCGCACCTGGACCCCGGACGAGCCCTGCGACGTGATCGTCTCCAACGCCACCCTCCAGTGGGTGCCGGGCCACCTCGACCGCTTCGCCGACTGGACCGCCGCCCTGAAGCCCGGCGGCACCTTCGCCTTCCAGGTCCCCGACAACACCGACGCCCCGCTGCACGCCCTGATGCGCGAACTCGCGGACACCCCGCGCTGGAGGTCCCGCCTCGCCGGTGTCCTGCGCCGCCCGGACTCCGTCCACACCCCCGGCGGCTACCTGGACCGCCTCGCCCGCCTCGGCCTCACCACCGACGTGTGGCAGACGACGTACCAGCACGTCCTGACCGGCCAGGACCCGGTGCTCGACTGGGTCAAGGGCACCGGACTGCGCCCCGCCCTGACCGCGCTCGCCGACGACCCCGAGGCGCGGGACGCGTTCCTCGCCGAGTACCGCGACCTGCTGCGCACGGCCTACCCGAGCACCCCCTACGGGACCGTGCTGCCCTTCCGCCGCCTCTTCGCCGTCGCCGTACGGGAGGGCTGAGCCGTGCTCGTCGCCGTCGACCACGTCCAGCTCGCCGCCCCCGCGGGCAGCGAGGACGCGCTGCGCGCCTTCTACACCGGCACCCTCGGCATGACCGAGATCCCCAAGCCCCCGGTGCTCGCTGCGCGCGGCGGCTGCTGGTTCCAGGCGGCCGGGGTCCAGCTCCACCTGGGCATCGAGGAGGACTTCCGCCCGGCCCGCAAGGCTCACCCCGGGCTGCGGGTCCGTGACATCGAGGCGTACGCCGCCCGGCTCACCGCCCACGGCGCCCCCGTGACCTGGGACGGCGACCTCCCCGGCCACCGCCGTTTCTACACGGAGGACCCGGTCGGCAACCGCCTGGAGTTCCTGGAGCCGACCGGGCCCGAAGCGCCGGACCGGACCGAGACGCCGGACCGGACCGAGACGCCGTAGAAAGCGCGCGCTAGTTCTTGCGGTGCCCTATCAGCCGAGGCTTCTGCTCAAGGCCGTCCAGGCCGTGCCACGCCAGGTTCACCAGATGCGCCGCGACCTCCGCCTTCTTCGGGCGCCGCACGTCCAGCCACCACTGCCCGGTCAGCGCGACCATCCCGACCAGCGCCTGCGCGTAGAGCGGGGCCAGCTTGGAGTCGAAGCCGCGGCTCTTGAACTCGCGGCCCAGGATGTCCTCCACCTGGGTCGCGATGTCCGAGATCAGCGAGGCGAAGGTGCCCGTGGACTGCGGGATCGGCGAGTCGCGCACCAGGATGCGGAACCCGTCCGTGTACTCCTCGATGTAGTCCAGGAGCGCGAAGGCCGCCTGCTCGCACAGCTCACGGGGATGCCCCGCCGTCAGCGAGCCGGTCACCATGTCGAGCAGCCGCCGCATCTCACGGTCGACCACCACCGCGTACAGCCCCTCCTTGCCGCCGAAGTGCTCGTACACCACCGGCTTGGACACCCCGGCCTTCGCCGCGATCTCCTCCACCGACGTGCCCTCGAAGCCCTTGGCCGCGAAGAGGGTGCGACCGATCTCCAGCAACTGCTGGCGGCGCTCGGCACCGGTCATACGGGTCCGGCGCGTCCGCCGCTGCTTGTCGTTGCCCTGGATGCTGCTGGAGTCGGTCGCCACGCCGTCAATCATGCCGCCTCGGCGCCGGTCTTCCCGCTCCGGGAGGAGCCCGCACCGTCGCTGCGGCGCGAATCGATACGCGAGCGTGACGGCCAGCGCACGTCGTACGCCCAGCCCAGCTGCTCGCACCAGCGGATGATCCGGGCCGAGGAGTCCAGCTGGCCGCGCTCCACACCGTGCCGCGCCGCCGTCGGGTCCGCGTGGTGCAGGTTGTGCCAGGACTCGCCGCAGGACAGGATCGCCAGCCACCACACGTTGCCCGAGCGGTCGCGCGACTTGAACGGCCGCTTGCCCACCGCGTGACAGATCGAGTTGATCGACCAGGTCACGTGATGCAGCAGCGCCACCCGGATGAGTGAACCCCAGAAGAACCCGGTGAAGGCCCCCCACCAGGACATCGTGACCAGCCCGCCGATCAGCGGCGGCAGCGCCAGCGAGATCACCGTCCACATCACGAACTGCCGGGAGATCGTCCGGATGGCGCGGTCCTTGATCAGATCCGGCGCGAACTTGTCCTGCGGGGTCTGCTCCTCGTCGAACATCCAGGCGATGTGGGCCCACCACAGGCCCTTCATCAGCGCCGGAAGCGTCTCGCCGTAGCGCCAGGGCGAGTGGGGGTCACCCTCGGCGTCGGAGAACTTGTGGTGCCTGCGGTGATCGGCCACCCACCGCACGATCGGGCCCTCGACCGCCATCGAGCCCATGATCGCCAGCGCGATCCGCAGGGGCCGCTTGGCCTTGAACGAGCCATGGGTGAAGTACCGGTGGAAACCGATGGTGATGCCGTGGCAGCCGATGAAGTAGAAGAGTGCCAGCAGGCCCAGATCGAGCCAGCTCACTCCCCAGCCCCAGGCCAGCGGCACGGCCGCCACCAGGGCCAGGAACGGCACCACGATGAACACGAGCAGGGCGATCTGCTCGATCGAGCGCTTCTTCTCGCCGCCCAGCGTGGCGGAGGAGCCATCGGGTGAGGCTTCGTCGATCACATCGGAACTTGACGTCATGCGCGTCCCCTGTGGGGTCGAGGGTCGGGGCAGGTGCCGGGCCGCCGGGACCGGACGGGAATGAAGGGAATACTTCCCTACGGTTCCGTAACCTACGGCGTCGTAAGTATGGCAGCGAGTCGGGGCGCGGCAAGGGCCCCAGACCCTGCGCGTCCCGGTGGACACCTATCCTTGGAAGCGGTCGGACAGCGCGGTCCGCTCTGTTTACTTCCCGGACGTTCCAGGCCGTATGCGGCGTTTTGCGTCACGACGGCCGGATGCCCCGGGTTCCCTCCCAGTTGAGCTTCAACACTGCAAGGAGCCGCACCTGTGAGCAGTGCCGACGACCAGACCACCACGACCGGCAGCGAACTGCGCGCCGACATCCGGCGCCTGGGCGACCTGCTGGGCGAGACCCTCGTACGGCAGGAGGGCCCCGAACTCCTGGAACTGGTCGAGAAGGTCCGCCGCCTGACCCGCGAGGACGGGGAGGCCGCCGCCGAGCTGCTGCGCGGCACCGAACTGGAGACCGCCGCCAAGCTCGTGCGCGCCTTCTCCACCTACTTCCACCTGGCCAACGTCACCGAGCAGGTGCACCGAGGCCGCGAGCTGCGCGCCCGCCGCGCCGCCGAGGGCGGCCTGATCGCCCGCACCGCCGACCGCCTCAAGGACGCCGACCCCGAGCACGTCCGCGAGACCGTCCGCAACCTCAACGTGCGGCCCGTCTTCACCGCGCACCCCACCGAGGCCGCCCGCCGCTCCGTCCTCAACAAGCTCCGGCGCGTCGCCGAACTCCTGGACACCCCCGTCCTCGACTCCGACCGCCGCCGCCACGACGTGCGCCTCGCCGAGAACATCGACCTCGTCTGGCAGACCGACGAACTGCGCGTCGTACGCCCCGAGCCCACCGACGAGGCCCGCAACGCCATCTACTACCTGGACGAGCTGCACGCGCACGCCGTCGGGGACGTCCTGGAAGACCTCACCGCCGAGCTGGAACGCGTCGGCGTGGAGCTGCCCGACGACACCCGGCCGCTCACCTTCGGCACCTGGATCGGCGGCGACCGCGACGGCAACCCCAACGTCACCCCCCAGGTCACCTGGGACGTCCTCATCCTCCAGCACGAGCACGGCATCAACGACGCCCTGGAGATGATCGACGAGCTGCGCGGACTGCTCTCCAACTCCATCCGCTACACCGGCGCCACCGAGGAACTGCTCACCTCCCTCGACGCCGACCTGGAGCGCCTGCCCGAGATCAGCCCCCGCTACAAGCGCCTCAACGCCGAGGAGCCCTACCGGCTCAAGGCCACCGCGATCCGCCAGAAGCTGGAGAACACCAAGCAGCGCCTGGCCCGCGACACCCCCCACCAGGAGGGCCGCGACTACCTCGGCACCGCCGAACTCCTCGACGACCTGCGGATCATCCAGACCTCCCTGCGCGCCCACCGGGGCGCCCTCTTCGCCGACGGCCGCCTCGCCCGCGTCATCCGCACCCTGGCCGCCTTCGGCCTCCAGCTCGCCACCATGGACGTCCGCGAGCACGCCGACGCCCACCACCACGCCCTCGGCCAGCTCTTCGACCGCCTCGGCGAGGAGTCCTGGCGCTACGCCGACATGCCCCGCGACTACCGCGCCAAGCTGCTGGCCAAGGAGCTGCGCTCGCGCCGCCCGCTCGCCCCGAGCCCGGCCCCCGTCGACGCGGCAGCCGCCAAGACCCTCGGCGTCTTCCAGACCGTCAAGCGCGCCCTGGAGGTCTTCGGACCCGAGGTCATCGAGTCGTACATCATCTCCATGTGCCAGGGCGCCGACGACGTCTTCGCCGCCACCGTCCTGGCCCGCGAGGCCGGACTGCTCGACCTGCACGCGGGCTGGGCCAAGATCGGCATCGTCCCCCTCCTGGAGACCACCGACGAGCTGAAGGCCGCCGACACCATCCTGGAGGACATGCTCTCCGACCCCTCCTACCGGCGCCTGGTCGCGCTGCGCGGAGACGTCCAGGAGGTCATGCTCGGCTACTCCGACTCCTCCAAGTTCGGCGGCATCACCACCAGCCAGTGGGAGATCCACCGCGCCCAGCGCCGCCTGCGCGACGTCGCCCACCGCTACGGCGTCCGCCTGCGCCTCTTCCACGGCCGCGGCGGCACCGTCGGCCGCGGCGGCGGCCCCTCGCACGACGCGATCCTCGCCCAGCCCTGGGGCACCCTGGAGGGCGAGATCAAGGTCACCGAGCAGGGCGAGGTCATCTCCGACAAGTACCTGATCCCCTCGCTGGCCCGGGAGAACCTGGAGCTGACGGTCGCCGCCACCCTCCAGGCGTCCGCCCTGCACACCGCGCCCCGCCAGTCCGACGAGGCCCTGGCCCGCTGGGACGCGGCCATGGACGTGGTCTCCGACGCCGCCCACTCCGCCTACCGCGAGCTGGTCGAGGACCCCGACCTGCCGACGTACTTCCTCGCCTCCACCCCGGTCGACCAGCTCGCCGACCTGCACCTGGGCTCGCGGCCCTCCCGCCGCCCCGGCTCCGGCGTCTCCCTCGACGGACTGCGCGCCATCCCCTGGGTGTTCGGCTGGACCCAGTCCCGGCAGATCGTCCCCGGCTGGTTCGGCGTCGGCTCCGGCCTCAAGGCCCTGCGCGAGGCGGGCCTGGACACCGTGCTCGACGAGATGCACGAGCAGTGGCACTTCTTCCGCAACTTCATCTCCAACGTCGAGATGACCCTCGCCAAGACCGACCTGCGCATCGCCGGACACTACGTCGACACCCTCGTGCCCGAGAACCTGCGGCACGTCTTCGACACCATCCGCGCCGAGCACGACCTCACCGTCGCCGAGATCCTGCGCATCACCGGCGAGAGCGAACTCCTCGACGCCCAGCCCGTGCTGCGGCAGACCTTCGCCATCCGCGACGCCTACCTCGACCCGATCTCCTACCTCCAGGTCGCCCTGCTCAAGCGCCAGCGCGACGCGGTCGCCGAGGGCGCCGAACCCGACCCGCTCCTCGCCCGCGCCCTGCTCCTGACCGTCAACGGCGTCGCGGCGGGCCTGCGCAACACCGGCTGACCACCCCGCCGTACACACGACGGTGCCCCCGGAGACCGAAAGGCTCCGGGGGCACCGGCACATCCAGATCAGGGGGCGCACAGGTCAGGGGACGCACGCGTACGTCACTGCGCCGTCACGAACGCCCCCGTCAGCAGCGCCACACCCAGCCCCGCCAGCACCCAGCCGGTCCGCGTCAGCCGCATCCCGCCCGCCACCACCACCGAGGCCAGCACCAGCGCCCCGCCCAGCGGCAGCCACGCGAACAGCGTCCCCGAGAGCCCCGAACGCACCACCACGTCCGTACCGGGCTCCACCGTCACCTCGTAGGACCGGCCCTCGCGCACCGCGACGCTCTTCGCCAGCACCACACGCGCACGCCGCACCGCCCCCTCGGACGTCGGCGTGAACGGACCCGTACAGCGGTCGCCGGAACACTCCGTCACCCGCATCGTGCCGTGCTCACGGCCCTTGGGCAGCATCACGTGCTGCGCGGTGCCCCAGGAACCCCATGCCCCGGCGAAGAGGATCAGCGCGGCGCACATGCCCATCAGCACGGCCCGCCCCACCCCCAGCGCGGTCACGGAAGCCCGGCGGACAGAACTGGCTCTGGCAGGCATGGCCGGGATCATTGGCCATACCCCTACGACCGGTCAACTCCGCTGCGGAGCAGACCCGACAAGTCAGGAGTTGTACGCCGACTGCGCCCGCTCCAGACCCTCCGTCACCAACGACTCCACCGCGTCCGCCGCCCGGTCCACGAACCAGTCCAGCTCCTTGCGCTCGGTGGACGCGAAGTCCTTCAGCACGAAGTCCGCCACCTGCATCCGCCCCGGCGGACGGCCGATCCCGCACCGCACCCGGTGATAGTCCGCGCCCATCGCCTTCGTCATCGACTTCAGGCCGTTGTGCCCGTTGTCCCCGCCGCCCAGCTTCAGCCGCAGCGTCGCGTAGTCGATGTCCAGCTCGTCGTGCACGGCCACGATGTGATCGACCGGCACCTTGTAGAAGTCCCGCAGCGCGTTCACCGGGCCGCCCGACAGATTCATGAACGACATCGGCTTCGCCAGGATCACCCGGCGGCTGCCCGGACCCGCCGGACCGATCCGGCCCTCCAGCACCTGCGCCTGCGCCTTGGACGCCCGCTTGAACTTCCCGCCGATCCGCTCCGCGAGCAGATCCACCACCATGAAACCGACGTTGTGCCGGTTCATCGCGTACTCAGGACCCGGATTGCCGAGCCCGACGACCAGCCAGGGGGCACTCTCGGACGTGCTCACGTCCCTGTCTCCTCACGTGCGACAGCCGCTGCTCCCCCAAGGGAACACCCTTAGGGAAGCAGCGGCTGGAGCGAATACGGCTACCGCCACGGACGCGGCGGCAGAACCGGGCCGACTCAGGCCTCGGCGGCCTCGTCACCCTCGGCGGCCTCGGCCTCCGGGGAGACCTCCTCGGCCTGGGCGGCCAGGACCTGCAGGACGACGGCGTCGCCCTCGACGGCCAGCGAGACACCGGCCGGCAGCTTGATGTCCTTGGCGTGGATCGAGGCACCGGCCTCCAGGCCCTCGACGGAGACCGTCACGGACTCGGGGATGTGCGTGGCCTCGGCCTCGACCGGCAGGGCGTTCAGCACGTGCTCGAGCAGGTTGCCGCCCGGGGCCAGCTCGCCCTCGGCGACGACCGGGATCTCGACGTTGACCTTCTCGCCGCGCTTGACCAGCTGCAGGTCGACGTGCTCCAGGAAGCCCTTGATGGCGTCACGCTGGACGGCCTTCGGGATCGCCAGCTCGTTGGTCTTGCCGTCGATGTCCAGGGCGATCAGGACGTTCGGCGTACGCAGCGCCAGCAGCAGCTCGTGGCCCGGGAGGGTCAGGTGCAGCGGGTCGGAGCCGTGGCCGTAGAGCACACCGGGAACCTTGCTGTCACGGCGGATGCGGCGGGCCGCACCCTTGCCGAACTCGGTGCGGGTCTCGGCGGCGATCTTCACCTCGGACATGTGAATCACTCCTCGTAGAGGTAGTAGGGACGTGGTCACCCGGCCACGAACGGCCTGCTACGAAGAGCGCGTCGATAACGGACAGCCACCTCGCGAAAAACACGAGTGCGGCCTCCCTCGCCGAGCAACTGTCGCAGTCTACTCGGCCGGAAGGCCGCACCCAAAAGGATCATCCACTAGCCCGCGAGACGGGCCAGCGGAAACCTCACTGCTCGTCGAAGAGGCTCGTCACCGAGCCGTCCTCGAACACCTCACGCACCGCGTTCGCGATCGTCGGCGCGATCGACAGCACCGTGATCTTCTCCAGATCCGCCGCCAGCTCACCCGGCGTCGGCAGCGTGTCCGTGAACACGAACTCGCTCACCCGCGAGTTCTTCAGCCGGTCCACCGCCGGACCCGACAGCACACCGTGCGTCGCCGTCACGATCACGTCCTCGGCACCGTGCGCGAACAGCGCGTCCGCCGCCGCACAGATCGTGCCACCCGTGTCGATCATGTCGTCGACCAGCACACACACCCGGCCCTTGACCTCACCCACGACCTCATGGACCGTGACCTGGTTCGCCACGTCCTTGTCGCGCCGCTTGTGCACGATCGCCAGCGGCGCACCGAGCCGGTCGCACCAGCGGTCCGCCACCCGCACCCGGCCCGCGTCCGGCGACACGACCGTGAGCTTGTCACGGTCCACCTTGGAGCCCACGTAGTCCGCCAGCAGCGGCAGCGCGAACAGATGGTCCACCGGACCGTCGAAGAAGCCCTGGATCTGGTCCGTGTGCAGATCCACCGTCAGGATGCGGTCCGCACCCGCCGTCTTCATCAGATCCGCGATCAGCCGCGCCGAGATCGGCTCACGGCCACGGTGCTTCTTGTCCTGACGCGCGTAACCGTAGAACGGCACGATCACCGTGATGGAGCGGGCCGACGCGCGCTTCAGCGCGTCGATCATGATCAGCTGCTCCATGATCCACTTGTTGATCGGGGCCGTGTGGCTCTGGATCAGAAAGCAGTCCGCGCCACGCGCCGACTCCTGATAGCGAACGTAGATCTCACCGTTGGCGAAGTCGAACGCCTTCGTCGGGACGACCCCGACACCGAGCTCGCGGGCGACCTCCTCGGCAAGCTCGGGGTGGGCGCGGCCGGAGAAGAACATCATCTTCTTCTCGCCGGTCGTCTTGATCCCGGTCACAGCACTGTCTCCTCAGAGGTGTGTCAGCCAGCCTCGGCCAAGCGGCCTCTCGGCTGGGCACGAGAGGGCCGAATCAGCTGGTAGGGGGTGCGGGTGTGCACTTATCACGGTACGCCGTGTTTGACGCACTCGTGTCCGGAAGGGGGCCGGACGAGACCTGCCCCGGCCCCGTCAGCCCTCGTCACCGGCCGGACGGGACACCGCACCGGCCGCCTTCGCCGCCGCGCTCCCGGGCCGCTTACGGGCCACCCAGCCTTCGATATTGCGCTGCTGGCCACGCGCCACGGCCAGCGAACCGGCCGGCACATCCTTGACGATCACGGACCCCGCGGCGGTGTACGCACCGTCCCCGACCGTGACAGGCGCCACAAACATGTTGTCCGCCCCCGTCCGGCAATGCGACCCGATCACCGAGTGATGCTTGTCCTGACCGTCGTAGTTCACGAACACGCTCGCCGCCCCGATGTTCGTGAAATCACCGATCGTCGCGTCCCCCACGTACGACAGATGCGGAACCTTCGTCCCCTCACCGATCGACGCGTTCTTCGTCTCCACATACGTCCCGATCTTGGACTTCACACCGAGCCGCGTCCCCGGCCGCAGATACGCGAACGGACCCACCGACGCGCCCTCCCCGACCCGGGCACCGTCCGACACCGTGTTGTCCAGCCGCGCACCCGCGCCCACGTGCGTGTCGTTCAGCCGGCTGTTCGGACCGACCTCCGCGCCCTCGCCGACATGCGTCGCACCCGTCAGCTGCGTCCCCGGGTGCACCAGCGCGTCCCGGCCGAACGTGACCGTCACATCCACCCACGTCGTCGCCGGATCCACCACCGTCACACCGTCCAGCATCGCGGCCGTCACCACACGGTCGTTCAGCGTCCGGCGCGCCTCCGCCAGCTGCACCCGGTTGTTGATCCCGGCGATCTCCCGGTGATCCCCGGCCACCGAGGCACCCACCCGGTGCCCGGCCTCCCGCAGAATGCCGAGCACGTCCGTCAGGTACTCCTCGCCCTGGCTGTTGTCCGTACGCACCTGCTTCAGCGCGTCCGCCAGCAGCGGGCCGTCGAACGCGAACACACCGCTGTTGATCTCCCGGAGCGCCCGCTGCGCCTCTGTCGCGTCCTTGTGCTCCACGATCGCCGTCACCGCGCCGGTCGTCTCGTCCCGCACGATCCGGCCGTACCCGGTCGCGTCCGGGACCTCGGCGGTCAGCACGGTCACCGCGTTGCCGTCGGCGTGGTGCGTACCGGCCAGCTCCCGCAGGGTGCCGGCCGTGAGCAGCGGGGTGTCGCCGCACACGACGACGACGGTGCCCTCCAGGGGGCCGCCCAGCTCCTCCAGCGCCATCCGCACCGCGTGCCCGGTGCCGTTCTGCTGCTCCTGCACGGCGGTGCGGACACCGGGGTCGATCTCCGCCAGGTGCGCGGTGACCTGCTCACGGGCGTGGCCCACGACGACGACGAGGTGCTCCGGGTCCAGCTCACGGGAGGCGGCCAGCACGTGCCCCACCAGCGAACGGCCGCAGATCTCGTGCAGCACCTTCGGTGTGGCGGACTTCATACGGGTGCCCTCACCCGCTGCGAGAACGACGACGGCTGCCGGGCGAATGGCGCTCACGGGGTTGCCTTTCGGCTCATGAAGGGTGTGGGGGGTGACGAGCGCAGGATACCGGGGTGAATTCGGGGGGACATGAGAGCGGGTCCTGCCGGTGAGATACCGGTCAGGACCCGAACCTGGGATATGTGCGCTGTGGGCTCCCGGAGAAGGATTCGAACCCTCATTCAACGGACCAAAACCGTTTGTCCTGCCCTTAGACGATCCGGGATGGTTGGTGCGCTATGTCCGATTCAATTGATCGACCTCGCGCGCGGCCTCCACTATGCCGTACCAGGACCCCTCAATGCGACGGTACAAGTCGGCACCTTTCAGCACTTTGACGACGAGGCAGCCCCGGTAGCCCTCACCGGTGTTCTTCCGGACCGTCTTGGGGTTGTGACGCTTGAGGCCCGTCTTGTTGAAGGCGGAGGGATCGGCGCCCACGAGATCCGCCCAGTAGCGCTCGGCGGCCGGGACGTCCGCGCTCTCGTGGATGAGCACCATGAACCGCAGCCGCTCGCGCGCCACCCCGACCAGGTCCAGCCAGGCGAGGAAGACCTCGATCATGCCGGGATCGCTGTTGACGAAGGTGACGTTCTCGCGGCGGTCGTACGGCTTGTCCTTGGCGCCCTCGGCCCAGTAGAGCCCGATGCCGATCAGGAACAGCTCGCGCTCCGACAGGGCGCCCACGTCGTGCGCGGCCTGTTCCTTCGTGCGCCGGCGTTCCTCGTCGCGGACGCGCAGCCGTGCCTCCCAGCCCTTGCGGGCGATGGCCGACGCCTCCTCGGGGGTGCGGCGCTCCGGCCTCGGCAGGTCCCGTACCCACAGGGACACCGAGCTTCTGGAGCAGCCCAGTTCCAGTTGGATCTGGTCGTACGTCCAGCCCTGGAGGCGCAGCTCTCGGGCCCGTTCGCGCAGGTCGTCCTTCGCGTTCGGGCGTTTCGTCCACTCCGGAGGGGGCTCGCCGTGGACGAGGCGGTTGAGGAGGTCGTTGTTGAAGATCTTCAGTTCGTCGCGGATCTGCCGGAGGCTGAGCCCCGCGCGGCGCAGCGCGACCGCTCGCGCTCGCAACGTGTCGAAGTCCGCGTACCGCCCGCCGTTGCCCAGTGAATGTGCCATGTGCATACCGTCCGGGCGGAACGGGTAGGTCCGGTGGTGAAGGGCCGGGGTTCAGTAGTTCGAGCGATTTCAGATGGTTTCGAGGACATTCGATTACGGTGTGTGATCCGGGCGGAGGGTGAAACTCGCCGGAAAAGCCGCCCTCGGCGCCCGTAGGCTGGAGGCATGACCACGACGGGGGAAGACCGCGCCAGGGCCCTGACCGGCCCATGGTGGTGGGAGAGGCGGCGCGGCGCGGCGCTGGACGGGGCGCTCGCCCTGGTGTCCGCCGTGGAGTGCGGCGCGGAGGGTGTTCCGTTCGCCCGGGACGCGGGTGTGCCGCTGTCGGTGGGGATCGTGTTCGGGCTGCTGGCCGGTGCGGTGCTGCTGGTGCGCAGGAAGTGGCCGGTGGTCGTCGTGCTCGTCGCGATCGCGATCACCCCGGCCCAGATGGGCTTCCTGATGGGCATCGTGGGGCTGTACACGCTGGCGGCGTGCGAGCTGCCGCGCCGGATCATCGTGGCCCTCGCGGGCATGTCGCTGGTGGGCACGATGATCGTGACGTTCGTGCGGGTGCGGCAGGACATGGCGCGGGGTGATCTGACGCTCGGCGACTGGTTCGTGCCGTTCGCGGCGGTCACGACGTCGCTGGGGCTGACGGCGCCGCCGCTGCTGCTCGGGTTGTACGTGGGGGCGCGGCGCCGGTTGATGGAGAGCTTGCGGGAGCGGGCGGACAGCTTGGAGCGGGAGCTTCAGTTGCTCGCGGAGCGGGCCGAGGAGCGGGCGGAGTGGGCGCGGGGCGAGGAGCGGACGCGGATCGCCCGGGAGATGCACGACGTGGTGGCGCACCGGGTGAGTCTGATGGTGGTGCACGCGGCGGCGTTGCAGGCGGTGGCCCGTAAGGACCCGGAGAAGGCGGTGCGGAACGCGGCGCTGGTGGGGGACATGGGCCGGCAGGCGTTGACGGAGTTGCGGGAGATGCTGGGCGTGCTGCGGTCGGGGGACGCGGTGCGGCGGGCGGCGGAGCCGGTGCCGTTGGCGGCGGTGGGGGTGGCGGCTGCGGAGGCGGCGTCGCGGGCGGCTGCCGAGGAGGTCCTTGACGGCCCGAGTCTGGCGGAGCTGGAGGAGCTGGTGGGGCAGTCCGCGCAGGCGGGGATGGTGGTGGCCCTGTCGGTGGAGGGCGAGGCGCGCTCGTATGCGGCGGAGGTGGAGCAGACGGCGTACCGGGTGGTGCAGGAGGCGTTGACGAACGTGCACAAGCATGCGGCGGGTGCGCGGACGATCGTGCGGCTGGCGCACCGGCGGGCGGAGATCGCGATGCAGGTGGAGAACGAGTCTCCGCCGGAGGTGGCGTCGGCGTCGGCGGCGGGGCTGCCGTCGGGTGGCAATGGTCTGCTGGGGATGCGGGAGCGGGTGCTGGCGCTGGGGGGCGTGTTCGTGTCGGGGCCGACGGAGAAGGGCGGCTTCCGGGTGTCGGCGGTGATTCCGGCGGTGTGAGGGGGCGCCCTGTCGCGTCCGTCGCGGTGTCGCGTGGCTGACCCTGAGCCCTGAGCCCCTGCGGCCCCCGTCCTGCGGCCCCGCGCGCGCTCAGCCCACCGTCAGCCGTACCGGATGGGTGCCCATGATCAGCGTGGCCAGGGCGTGGTCGATGTCGGGGCCGAGGTACCAGTCGCCGCTGTGGTCGAGGGCGTAGACGCGGCCTTCGGCGTCGATGGCGAGGAGGGCGGCGGTGGCGGTCTCCTCGCCGAGGGGGCTGACCTCGGTGCCGAGGGCGCGGCCGAGGTCGCCGAGGGTGCGGGCGAGGTGGAGGCCGTGCAGGGGGTCGAGGTGGAGGGTGGCGGGGGCGACCTGGCGTCCGGTGCCGGTGGGGGTGATGTGGAGTCCGCCGAATTCGGCCCAGGCTTCGACGGCGGCGGGGAAGACGGTGTGGCGGTGTCCGGCGGGGGAGAGGTGTTCGCGCAGGGTGTCGGCCCAGATCTCGGCCTGTTTTATGTCCCAGCGTCCGGGGTGCCAGCCCGCGGTGCGCAGGGCGTTGTCGGCGGCTCCGGGGAAGCGGGGGGTGGCCGGTGGCTGGCCGAGTGTGGTGGTGCCGTGGGTGGTGGTGCGGTTGGGGTGCATGTGCCTTCGATCGTCGTGCGTGCGGTCGTCGTGCGGGTGGTGGTTCCGGTGACCGGTGGGGCCGGTGGTGTCAGTGGGCGCCGGTGGCCGGGTCGACGATGCGGACGCCGAAGTGGGCGCTGAGGGCGGTGCAGGCGCGGCAGGGGGTGGCGAAGCTGCCGTGCAGGGGGTCGCCGTCCTCGCGTATGCGGCGGGCGGTGAGTTTGGCCTGCTTGAGGGATTTGCGGGCTTCGCCGTTGGTGAGGGGTCTGCGGGCGGCGCGTTTGCTGCGGGTGGCCTCGATGGCGGTGAGGTGCCGGGAGATGAGGATCGTTTCGGCGCAGCGGCCGGTGAAGCGGTCGCGCTGGTTGCTGGTGAGGGTGTCGAGGAAGTCCTGGACGAGGGGGTGCAGCGCGGGGGGCCGGTCGCCGCGGGCGGCGGTGCCGGTGAGGGTTTCGCCGCGTACGGAGAGGGCGGCGGCGATGGTGGGGAGGATGCCGTCGCGGCGGTGGTGGAGGGTGGGGGCGGGGGGTGCGTCGGTGGCGCTCCAGCCGATGCGGGGGTCGCCGGAGGGCGTGTCGGTGCTCTTGGTGGCCATCGTGTTCATGATCGTCTTTCCCTCCCCTGGGGCTCCCCCGAGGGACACAGAGTGCCAAATGCCGTGGCGGCTGCGGAAGCTGGGGCGCCGCGACACGCCAGAGTCGTGACGCTGTGTGACTGTATGTCGTGCGGGGAGAGAGGTCCGGGGGGCCTCGGGGTGGTGGTCCGGCGGCCCGGTGACCGGTGTGCGCGTACGGCATAGGCTGTCGGCACCGCGCTGGTCGCGGTCGAGGCGTCGGTGACGCCTGAGACAGTCGGATACGGGTCGGGGTGCGCCGGTCGTGGGCGCGGGCGCCGGCTCGTACAGAGTGCCGCAGGGGGCAACCGCCATGACGACAGGTCGGCTCGGGCAGGAGGCCGCGCCGCCGAACGCGGCCTATGCCGGGCAGGTCGTGCACTTCCCGGACCCGGTGCGGGCGGCGCGTCATCCGCGAGGGGTACGGGTCGACGAGCGCGGCTATCCCGATTTCGGGCCGTACGCGCGCGCGGCGGCGGAGATCGCGGACCCGCCGGAGGGTTTCGGGGTCGACGAGTTGCGGCTGACGGACTATGTGTCGGCGAACGCGGCGCTGGCGGCCTCGGGGCATGAGCTGTGGGACACGGTGCCGGACGTGGCGACGCCGCACGGCTGGACGTGGCATCACGTGGCGGCCTCGCGCCGTCTGGAGCTGGTCCCGGTCGAGGTGAAGGCGCTGCTGCGGCATCACGGCGGTCTGGCGACGGCGGTGGTGGACCACGACAAGCGGGGCAC
Source organism: Streptomyces sp. LaPpAH-108 (assembly GCF_000373625.1). Lineage (GTDB taxonomy): Bacteria > Actinomycetota > Actinomycetes > Streptomycetales > Streptomycetaceae > Streptomyces. The sequence continues at coordinate 115,358 of NZ_KB891996.1, read as the reverse complement.
GCGGCCGTTGCCGGAGACGCGTCCGGCGCACTTCGGGCTGCCCAAGTCGGGGGTGGCGGTGACGGAGTCACAGGTGCAGGGGGTCGAGGAGGACCTCGGGTACCGGCTGCCGGGCGCCTACCGCTCGTTCCTGAAGGCGGCGGGCGGCTGCGCTCCGGTGGGCGCGGCGCTGGACGCGGAGCTGGGGCTGCTGGTGGACCAGCCGTTCTTCACGGTGCGGGACGAGGCGGCGGTCAACGACCTGGTGTACGTCAACAAGTGTCTGCGCGACCATCTGACGAAGGATTACCTGGGCATCGGGTTCGTGCAGGGCGGTCTGCTCGCGGTGAAGGTCCGGGGCGAGCGGGCCGGTTCGGTGTGGTTCTGCGCGTACGACGACGTACGGGACGTGGATCCGGCGTGGTCTCCGGCGGAGCGGGTGGAGCGGCTGCTGCTGCCGTGCGGTGACGACTTCGACGCGTTCCTGTCGCGGCTCGCGGGCGATCCGCCGGAGCTGGAGACGGTGGCGGGTCTGATGGTGGACGGCGGTTTCGCGCGTGCGGTGCCGGTGTCCTCGGCTGCGGGGGAGTGAGCTTCCGGCGATGGTGACGTTCGCACAGGCGCAGGAGCGCGCCGAGGAATGGATCAACGGGGACGTTCCCGCCTATCAGCACCGTGAGGTGCGGGTGCGGGAGTTCGAGCTGGGCTTCGTGGTCTGGGGCGAGGACCGTGCGGAGGGTCCGCGCGTGGACGCGGGTGCCCAGCGCCTGGTCATCGCCCGGGACAGCGGCGAGGCGACGCTGTGGCCCGCGCTTCCGGTGGGTGAGGTGATCCGCCGGTACGAGGAGACGTACGGGCGTCCCGACGAGCCGGAGGACGCGGCGCCGGTGCCCGCGGCGGCGCGGGTGGACCTGAACCAGACGTCGTTCCTGCTGTCTCCGCCGGAGTGGCTGCAGGAGGCGGCGGAGAAGAAGCTGGGGGGTGTCTCTTCACCAACTCCGGCTTCTGGCAGCGGTGTTGGCTCGGGGAGTGTGCCGGGTCCGCGTGAGCGTTCGGGTACGGGCTCCGGTGGCGGGCTCGCCGAGACGCAGCCCGGGGTGCCGGTGGGGGACGGGGGCGGTGCGGCGTGGCCCGCCGCCGAGGACTCCTCCGCGAAGACGCCCTGGGCCGGTACGGACACCAACGCCGATGAGGGCGAGGACCGTTCCGTACCGCTGCCCGCCACGGTGTTCTCGCCCCCGGTGGGCGACGGCGCTCCGCGTCCGCCCGCGTCCGAGCCGGACGCCAAGACCGCGCTGATGTCGGGCGGCAGCCAGTTGCCGCCCACGGCGGTCACCCCGGAGGTGCCGGACCCTGGTGTCGCGCGGCCCGGTTACGCCTACCCGCCGGGCGGCGGTGCCGACGCGCGTCCGGGACGCCCGCTGCCCTCGGACGCCGGTGACATCGCCGACGCCGTGACGAGCAAGGCCGCGCCTCCGCCGCGCAAGACCCCCGGCCCGCCCCCGCCCCCGCCGGGCGCCCCCGGCACGCCGGGCGCGCGCTCTGCCGGTGCGGGCGGGGACGCGTACGTACCGACCCAACTGGTCTCGGCGCTCGGCCCGGAGGGCCCGGACGGTGCTGCCCCGCAGGCCACGGCGCCGGGTGCGCCGCAGCGGCCCGCGCCGGGTGCGCCGCCCGCGCCCAGGCCCGCCAGTGCCCCCGGTGTCGACCACGCGGAGACGGTGCTGGCCGCGCCCCCGCCGGGTGGCCCGAGTGTGCCTCCGCCGCCGCAGCCCGCGCCGGGTGTGCCGGGTGTGCCGTCGGCCTCGTACGCGTCGCCCGCCCCGGGCGGTCAGGCCGTGCCGGGTGCGCCGCAGCCCGCACCGGCGAGCGCGACGCCCCCGCACGGCGCCCCGCTGCCCCCGCCGGGTGCGATGCCGCCCCCCGCGGGTGCCATGCCTCCGACCGCCGGGGCGACCCCGCCCCCCGGTTTCGCACCGCCGGGTGCGATGCCCCCGCCCACCGGTCCGGCGCCCACCGGTCCCGTGCCGTCCGGCGCCGTGCCGTACCCGGGTGCCATGCCTCCCCCGGGAGCGATGCCCCCGCCCCCCGGCGCGACGCCGCCCCCCGGCGCGACGCCGCCGCCCGGTGCCATGCCCCCGCACGGCGCCCCGCTGCCTCCGCCGGGTGCGCCGCTGCCCGGTCAGCCCCCGGCGTACGGCTATCCGCCCCCGGCGCAGCCGACGGTCGGCCCCGGCTACCAGGCCGTGCTGCGCTATCGCGCCCAGGACGGTTCCGAGCAGCAGCTGATCCGGCGGTCCGCGCCGGGGATGCCGCACCCGGAGTGGCAGATCTTCCACGAGCTGCGGGCGATGAACGTGCCGCCGGACCAAGTCCTTGAGCTGCACACGGAGTTGGAGTCGTGCGAGCTGCCGGGGGCGTACTGCGCGCGGATGATCCGGGAGCAGTGGCCGCAGGCGCGGATCGCGAGCATCGCGCCGTACGGCACGGATCACGCGAGCAGGCAGCAGGGCATGCAGGAGCTGCTGGCCCATCAGGGCGAGCTGCACCAGGTGGCGGACGGTCCCGCGCGGCCCGCGCCGGTGCGCGCCCCGCTGCCGCCGGTGCAGCCGGTCCCGCCGGTGCCGCCGGAGGGCATCGCGCACGAGCTGGCGGCGGCGTTCGGGCCGGGGGTGCACCGGTTCGACCAGCAGGCGGTGTCGCGGCAGGGGGTGCCGCCGGTCGTGGCGCACACGCTGGTGGTGGCCGGACTCCCGCTGGACATGGGGCCGTTCTTCTGGGCGCAGGCCCAGCCGGGCCGTCCGGTGCCGACGCTGGCGGAGCTGGCGGCCGAGCGCGGGGTGCGGCCCGCGTCGGACGCGGGGTCGTACCTGGTGATGGGCACGGACTTCGGCAAGGCGATCTGTGTGCAGTACGGCACGGCGAACATCGTGGCGGTGCCGGTGGAGGCCGGTCCTGGCGGTGCCCCGGTGCCGCCGCAGTTCGTGAACACCGGGCTGCCGGAGTTCACCCGCTGTCTGGCGCTGCTCGGCCGGATGTGGCGGCTGCGTTACGGCCTGAACCAGGAGCAGGCGGGCCGCTGGACCGTCGACTTCCAGGCGCAGCTGGCCTCGCTGGACCCGGCGGCGCTCGGTTCGCCGGAGACCTGGTGGTCGGTGCTGCTGGAACAGATGTGGGACGGGCTGCTGTAGCGGCAGCCGCTCTCCTCCGCCGTTCGCGCCGGGCCCTTCACTCGCGGGAGTGAAGGGCCCGACCGCATTGACGAACCCAGGCGTCTCTTCAGCTCATTTCGACATGCATCCCATCATTCTGTCGGGTATGTCGGACTGTCCGGGCGGAGAGGGGTTCCACGGGTGAGCAGCGCATCGGCGACGCCGTACGGCTTCGGGACCGCCCGGGGGCGCGGCTACCACCCCGGCCAGGTCGACGCACAGCTGGCCGCCCTGTCGCGGGACCGCGACACGGCCTGGGAGCGCGTCGCCCGGCTGACCGTCCTGGCCCGGGACATGGCGGCCGAGTCGGCGCGGCTGCGCGAGCGGGCCTCCCGGCTGGAACCGCAGACGTACGACAGCCTCGGTGAGCCCGCGGGCACGGTGTTCCGGCTGGTGCGCACGGAGGCGGTACGGCTGCGCGAGCAGGCCCGGGCCGAGGCGCGCGAGCAGGTCACGGCCGCCGAGGAGCACGCGCGGGGCGTGCGCCGCGCGGCGCGGGAGGCGGCGGAGGCGCTGCGCGCCGAGGCGGTGGAGAGCGCCGAGCGGCGGCTGCACGCGGCCCGTACCGAGGCGGAGGAGCTGCGCGTCGGCACCCGGCACGAGGTGCGCGAGCTGCGCCGGACGGCGCTGGAGGGGCTGCGCGAGACCCGTGAGCGTGCCGCCGCCCTGCTCGCCGCGCAGCCCGGGGAGCACGCGGCGCGCCGTGCGGCGGCCGAGCGCGAGCTGACGGAGCGGGCGGCGGCGCTCGAAGCGGGCACCGCGCAGCGGCAGGCCCGGGCCGAGGCCGCGCTGGCGGAGGCGAAGCGCAGGCTCGCGGCGGAGAAGGACCGCGCGCCCTGGCTCCAGGAGGTGGCGGACGCGCGGGCCGCCGAAGTCCTCGACGCGGCGCTGGCCCACGAGGAGCGCACCGCCCGCGAGACCGAGCGTCTGCTGCGCGAGCACGGCGAGATCTGGGACGAGGTACGCCAGCAGATCGACCACCTCCGCGACCGGCTGGACGCGTCCATGGCGGCGGCCAGGCGCTGAACCCCGCTCTGCGGCGCGCGACCTGCGGCCCCCTCAGCCGCCGACCCTGATCCCCGCGCCCGCCGACCCTGATCCGCCGCCCCTCGGTGTCCCGTACACGCTTCACGCGCGCAGGGACCGTCGCGGCGGCCGTCCGTGCGGGACGCGGGGGCACATGGGTTGACCCTGACGCCACGTGAGGGTGGAGGCTGGGCGGGCCGGGGGTGGAGACGACCCTGAGAACGTCTCCACCCGATGGTGGAGCACCCCTAGGGGTATCTCCGTACTGCGGGTCGGGGGGCGTTCGTCCCCCCGGAGGACGAGAAGGCGCCCCTTCGCTCCTTAACCTGGCTTTACGCCGCTGGGGGGGCGGTGGACCCGAGTCGCCGGGGTGGGGTTTGCCCCACCCGGACCGGGGGCTCCGCACCAGCGCGCGGCACCCCCGGGGCCCGCGAGAATCACCGGCAAGAACCCGTACGAACGCACGCGCCACCGGCGCGCGCTCCGACCTGCCATCCCATAGGAGACATACCGTGACATCGGCTGTGACCGTACCCAGGCACGGGGGCACTGGAGGACCTACGGCCGTGGCCGCGCGGGCGCGGCAGGTCGTGAAGGCGTACGGCGCCGGGGAGACCCGGGTCGTCGCGCTCGACCATGTCGACGTGGACATCGACCGCGGACAGTTCACCGCGATCATGGGCCCCTCCGGGTCCGGCAAGTCCACCCTGATGCACTGCCTCGCCGGGCTCGACACGGTGACCAGCGGTCAGATCTACCTGGACGAGACCGAGATCACCGGCCTCAAGGACAAGAAGCTGACCCAGCTGCGCCGCGACCGGATCGGCTTCATCTTCCAGGCGTTCAACCTGCTGCCGACGCTGAACGCGCTGGAGAACATCACGCTGCCCATGGACATCGCGGGCCGCAAGCCCGACCGGGAGTGGCTGGCGAAGGTCGTGGAGACCGTCGGCCTGGCCGAGCGGCTCAAGCACCGGCCGACCCAGCTCTCCGGCGGCCAGCAGCAGCGCGTCGCCGTGGCCCGTGCGCTCGCCGCCCGGCCGGAGATCATCTTCGGTGACGAGCCGACCGGAAACCTCGACTCGCGCGCGGGCGCCGAGATCCTCGGCTTCCTGCGCCGCTCGGTGCACGACCTCGGCCAGACCATCGTCATGGTCACCCACGACCCGGTCGCCGCCTCCTACGCGGACCGCGTGCTCTACCTGGCCGACGGCCGGATCGTGGACGAGATGCGCCGCCCCACCGCCGAGCAGGTCCTGGACCGCATGAAGGACTTCGACGCGCGGGGGCGCACCTCATGACCGTGCTGAAGACCTCGATGCGCAACTTCTTCGCGCACAAGGGCCGTATGGCGCTCTCGGCGATCGCGGTCCTGCTGTCGGTCGCCTTCGTCTGCGGCACCCTGGTGTTCACCGACACCATGAACACCACCTTCGACAAGCTCTTCCAGGCGACGTCCTCGGACGTCACGGTGAGCGCCAAGAGCGCGTCCGACACCGGGGAGACCCAGTCCGGCACCGGCAAGCCGCCGGTGATGCCCGCCTCCGTGCTCGGCGAGATCCGCAAGGCCGAGGGGGTGCGGTCGGCCGAGGGCACGGTGTTCTCCACCCAGGTCACCGTCGTCGACGCGGACAAGGAACGGCTCTCGCCCACCAGCGGGGCGCCCACCATCGTCGGCAGCTGGAACGGCAACGACGCGCGCACCATGAAGGTCACCACCGGTGCCGCGCCCCATGGTTCGGGGCAGATCATGGTGGACGCGGACACCGCGAAGAAGCACCATCTGCGCCTCGGTGACGACATCGGCCTGATCACCGCGCTCGGCACGCACCACGCGCGCGTGTCCGGCATCGCCACCTTCACCGTCACCAACCCCGGCGCGGCGATCTTCTACCTGGACACCAAGACCGCCCAGCAGACCTTGGTCGGCCGCACCGGCGTCTACACCAACGTCAACGTCACCGCCGCCAAGGGAGTCTCCGACGCCCGGCTGAAGAAGGACGTGACGGCCGCGCTCGGCGGCGGCTACAAGGTGCAGACGGCCAAGGAGGTCGCCGACGCCAACCAGAAGGACGTCGAGAGCTTCCTCGACGTCATGAAGTACGCGATGCTCGGCTTCGCCGGGATCGCCTTCCTGGTCGGCATCTTCCTGATCGTCAACACCTTCTCGATGCTGGTCGCCCAGCGCACCCGCGAGATCGGCCTGATGCGCGCCATCGGCTCCTCGCGCGGCCAGGTCAACCGCTCGGTGCTCGTCGAGGCCCTGCTGCTCGGCGTGCTCGGCTCCGTCCTCGGCGTCGGCGCGGGCATCGGCATCGCCGTCGCCCTGATGAAGCTCATGGGCGCGATCGGCATGCATCTGTCCACCGACGACCTGACGGTGGCCTGGACCACCCCGGCCCTCGGCCTGCTGCTCGGCGTGGTCGTCACGGTCCTGGCGGCCTACCTGCCCGCCCGCCGCGCCGGGAAGGTCTCCCCGATGGCCGCCCTGCGCGACGCGGGCGCCCCGGCCGACGCCAGGGCGGGTGTCGTACGGGCCCTGATCGGCCTGGTCCTGACCGGCGCGGGCGCCGCGAGCCTCTACGCGGCGGCCAGCACCGACCAGGCCACGACCGGCTCGGGCTGGCTGGGCCTCGGCATCGTGCTGACCCTGCTCGGCTTCGTCGTCATCGGCCCGCTGCTCGCCTCCGGCGTGGTGCGTGTCCTCGGCGCGATCGTCCTCAGGGTCTTCGGCCCGGTCGGGCGCATGGCCGAGCGCAACGCGCTGCGCAACCCGCGCCGCACCGGCGCGACCGGCGCCGCCCTCATGATCGGCCTGGCCCTGGTGGCCTGCCTCTCGGTCGTCGGCTCGTCCATGGTGGCCTCCGCCACCGACCAGCTCGACAAGACCGTGGGCACGGACTTCATCATCCAGAACGACAACGGCGGCCTGATCACCCCGCAGGCGGTGCGGGTGGTCAAGGACACGCCGGACCTGGAGCGGGTCACCGAGTACAAGATCGTCCCGGCGCACCTGACCACCCCCGACGGCAAGGTCAGCAAGAACCAGACGATCAACGCCGCCGACCCGACCTACGCCGAGGACCTGCGCACCGAGACCGTCTCGGGCACGCTGGCCGACGCCTACCGGGCCGACTCGATGTCCGTGCCCGAGGGCTTCGCCCGCAAGCACAAGATCAAGGTCGGTTCCACGGTCACGGTCGCCTTCAAGGACGCCCGCACCGCCACGCTGACGGTCCGCGCGATCACCAGCGACGACGTGGTGGTCGACAAGGGCGCGATGTACGCCTCCATCGCCACGGCGAAGCGGTACGTGCCCGCCGACCGGATGCCGCTCGACATCCTGGTCTTCGCCACGGCGAAGGACGGCCGCCAGGCCGCCGCCTACAAGGCGCTCAAGTCGGCCCTGCACGACTACCCGCAGTACACCGTGCGCGACCAGACCGACTACAAGAAGGCCCTCAAGGACCAGATCGGCCAGCTGCTGAACCTGATCTACGGCCTCCTGGCCCTCGCGATCATCGTCGCCGTCCTCGGCGTGGTGAACACCCTCGCCCTCTCCGTGGTCGAGCGCACCCGCGAGATCGGCCTCATGCGCGCCATCGGCCTCTCCCGCCGCCAGCTGCGCCGCATGATCCGCCTGGAGTCGGTCGTCATCGCCCTCTTCGGCGCCCTCCTCGGCCTCGGCCTCGGCATGGGCTGGGGCGCCACCGCCCAGAAACTCCTCGCCCTGGAGGGCCTGACCGTCCTGGAGATCCCCTGGCCGACGATCATCACGGTCTTCATCGCCTCGGCCTTCGTGGGCCTGTTCGCGGCACTGATCCCGGCGTTCCGGGCGGGACGGATGAATGTGCTGAACGCGATCGCGACGGAGTAGAGGGTGTTTGATTCTGTGCCCCGCAGGCTCGAAGAGCCTGCGGGGCACAGGTGTTTTTCAAGCCCCACTTTTCAGGTGACCGAGACGGGCGGGGTCGGGTGGGCAAATCGGGGGTCCAGGGGGCAGAGCCCCCTGGTACACGAGCGGAGGTTGTCCACAGCCCCGACCAAGCCCAGCGGCAGCGACGTACGCTGGAACGTACCCCCGGCCCGTGAAACGAGTCGGGCCGTTCGCGTTCCCCTTCCCTGGACGGAAAGCCCCTCGCATGAGCCTGCACGGTCTGCTGGACGCAGTAGTCAAGGACCCCGCCCTCGCGGAAGCGACCACGGCGGCAGCGGACGGCAACCGCACGCACGTGGACCTCGTAGGTCCCCCCGCCGCCCGCCCCTTCGCGATCGCCGCCCTCGCCCGCGAGGCCGCCCGCCCGGTGCTCGCCGTGACGGCGACCGGCCGGGAGGCGGAGGACCTGACCGCCGCGCTGCGCTCCCTGCTGCCCCCGGAGGGCGTGGTGGAGTACCCCTCCTGGGAGACGCTTCCGCACGAGCGCCTCAGCCCCCGCAGCGACACCGTGGGCCGCCGCCTCGCCGTCCTGCGCCGCCTGTCCCACCCCCGCCCCGACGACCCCGAGACCGGCCCGGTCTCCGTCGTCGTCGCCCCCGTGCGCTCCGTGCTCCAGCCCCAGGTCAAGGGCCTGGGCGACCTGGAGCCCGTCTCGCTCCGTACCGGCCAGAGCGCCGACCTGAACGAGACGGTGGAAGCCCTCGCGGCGGCGGCGTACGCGCGCGTGGAGCTGGTGGAGAAGCGCGGCGAGTTCGCCGTACGCGGCGGCATCCTCGACGTCTTCCCGCCCACCGAGGAACACCCCCTGCGCGTCGAGTTCTGGGGCGACGACGTGGAGGAGATCCGCTACTTCAAGGTCGCCGACCAGCGCTCCCTGGAGATCGCCGAGCACGGTCTGTGGGCCCCGCCCTGCCGCGAGCTGCTGCTCACCGAGGACGTACGCGACCGCGCGCGGGCCCTCGCTGAGGACCACCCCGAGCTGGGCGAACTGCTCGGCAAGATCGCCGAGGGCATCGCCGTGGAGGGCATGGAGTCCCTGGCGCCGGTCCTGGTCGACGACATGGAACTGCTCATCGACGTGCTCCCCAAGGGCGCCATGACCGTCGTCTGCGACCCGGAGCGGGTCCGTACGCGCGCGGCCGACCTCGTCGCCACCTCCCAGGAGTTCCTGCAGGCGTCCTGGGCGGCCAGCGCGGGCGGCGGCGAGGCGCCCATCGACGTGGGCGCGGCCTCCCTGTGGTCCATCGCGGACGTGCGCGACCGCGCGCGCGAGCTGGACATGATGTGGTGGTCGGTCTCGCCGTTCGCCGCCGACGAGGAACTGGACGGCGACACGCTCAAGCTCGGGATGCGCGCCCCCGAGGCGTACCGGGGCGACACCGCGCGCGCTCTGGCCGACACCAAGGGCTGGCTGTCCGACGGCTGGCGCACGGTCTTCGTCACCGAGGCCCACGGCCCGGCGGCCCGTACGGCCGAGGTGCTGGGCGGCGAGGGCATCGCCGCCCGCCTGGACCCCGACCTCGGCGAGCTGAGCCCGTCCCTGGTGCACGTCTCCTGCGGCTCGATCGACCATGGCTTCGTGGATCCGGCGCTCGGTCTCGCCGTCCTCACCGAGACCGATCTGACCGGCCAGAAGGCCGCGGGCCGCGACGGCGCCCGGATGCCCGCGCGCCGCCGCAAGACCATCGACCCGCTCACCCTGGAGACGGGCGACTACATCGTCCACGAGCAGCACGGCGTCGGCCGCTACATCGAGATGGTGCAGCGCACCGTCCAGGGTGCCACCCGCGAGTACCTGGTCGTGGAGTACGCGCCCGCCAAGCGCGGCCAGCCCGGCGACCGGCTCTACATCCCGACCGACCAGCTGGAGCAGATCACCAAGTACGTCGGCGGCGAGGCCCCCACCCTGCACCGCCTGGGCGGCGCCGACTGGACGAAGACCAAGGCGCGCGCCAAGAAGGCCGTCAAGGAGATCGCGGCCGACCTGATCAAGCTGTACAGCGCGCGCATGGCCGCCCCCGGCCACGCCTTCGGCGGCGACACGCCCTGGCAGCGCGAGCTGGAGGACGCCTTCCCGTACGCGGAGACCCCCGACCAGCTCACCACCATCGCCGAGGTCAAGGAGGACATGGAGAAGACGGTCCCCATGGACCGCCTGATCTGCGGCGACGTGGGCTACGGCAAGACCGAGATCGCGGTCCGCGCCGCCTTCAAGGCCGTCCAGGACGGCAAGCAGGTCGCCGTGCTCGTGCCCACGACCCTGCTGGTGCAGCAGCACTTCGGCACCTTCTCCGAGCGGTACTCGCAGTTCCCGGTGAACGTGCGCGCCCTGTCCCGCTTCCAGACCGACGCCGAGGCCAAGGCCGTCCTGGAGGGCCTGAAGGACGGCTCGGTGGACGTGGTGATCGGCACCCACCGGCTGTTCTCCTCCGAGACCAAGTTCAAGGACCTCGGCCTGGTCATCGTCGACGAGGAGCAGCGCTTCGGTGTCGAGCACAAGGAGCAGCTGAAGAAGCTGCGCGCCAACGTGGACGTGCTCACCATGTCCGCCACGCCCATCCCGCGCACCCTGGAGATGGCGGTCACCGGCATCCGCGAGATGTCCACGATCACCACCCCGCCCGAGGAACGCCACCCGGTCCTCACCTTCGTCGGACCGTACGAGGAGAAGCAGATCGGCGCCGCCATCCGCCGTGAACTGCTGCGCGAGGGCCAGGTCTTCTACATCCACAACCGGGTCGAGTCCATCGACCGCGCCGCCGCCCGGCTGCGCGAGATCGTCCCCGAGGCGCGCATCGCCACCGCGCACGGCCAGATGTCCGAACAGGCCCTGGAACAGGTCGTGGTGGACTTCTGGGAGAAGAAGTTCGACGTCCTGGTCTCCACGACGATCGTGGAGTCCGGCATCGACATCTCCAACGCCAACACGCTCATCGTGGAGCGCGGCGACAACTTCGGCCTCTCCCAGCTGCACCAGCTGCGCGGCCGGGTCGGCCGTGGCCGCGAGCGCGGGTATGCGTACTTCCTGTATCCGCCGGAGAAGCCGCTCACCGAGACCGCGCACGAACGCCTGGCCACCATCGCCCAGCACACCGAGATGGGCGCGGGCATGTACGTCGCCATGAAGGACCTGGAGATCCGCGGCGCGGGCAACCTGCTCGGCGGCGAGCAGTCCGGGCACATCGCGGGCGTCGGCTTCGACCTGTACGTCCGCATGGTCGGCGAGGCGGTCGCGGACTACCGGCGCCAGCTGGAGACCGGCGAGATCGAGGAGGAGCCGCCGCTCGAGGTCAAGATCGAGCTGCCGGTCGACGCGCACGTCCCGCACGACTACGCGCCCGGCGAGGGGCTGCGCCTCCAGGCGTACCGGGCCATCGCCGCCGCCAACTCGGAGGAGGACGTCAAGGCCGTCCGCGAGGAACTCACCGACCGCTACGGCAAGTTGCCCGAGCCGGTGGAGAACCTGCTGCTGGTCGCCGGGCTGCGCATGCTCGCGCGGGCCTGCGGGGTGGGCGAGATCGTCCTCCAGGGCAACAACATCCGCTTCGCGCCGGTGGAGTTGCGCGAGTCGCAGGAGCTGCGGCTCAAGCGGCTGTACCCGGGCTCGCTCGTCAAGGCGAACGCGCACCAGGTGCTGGTGCCGCGCCCCAAGACCGCGAAGGTCGGCGGCAAGCCGCTGGTCGGGCGCGAACTGCTGGGCTGGGTGGGGGAGTTCCTGGCGTCGATCCTGGGATCGTGACGGTCGCGGGGCGGTGACGGCTCCACGGGTTCACGGCTCCGCAGTTCTACGGCTCTGATGGCGGGCGCGTCTCCCTCTGGGGGCGCGCCCGTCGTCGTGCCGGTGCCGGTGCCGTAGTGGGCGGGCCGGGCCGGGCCAGGCCGTCAGGTCGTGGCGGGTCGGTCCCCGGCGGCCCGGTCCTCGTCCGCCGAGTGGAACAGCATCGCCGTGAGTGCGTGGAACACCTCCTCGGGGTCCTGGCCGCCCACCGGTGCGTCGAGGTTGTGGCCGAGCAGCAGGGTGGCGAAGCCGTGGGCCAGGGACCAGGCGGCGACACTGGCGAGGCGCGCGTCCGGCCCCCGGTCGCCGGGGTCCACGGCGGCGACGACGGCGCTCAGCGCGTCACCGGCCAGGGCGCGGGCGGTGGTCAGTTCGAGATCGTCGGCGCGCAGCAGCTCCGGGGAGAACATCACCTGGAAGTGCGCGGGGTGCTCGCGCGCGAAACGGACGTAACGTACGCCCGCCTCCCGCAGGTCCGGCGCCTCCCGCACGGCCTCGGCCAGCAGCCCGAACCCTTCCGCCGCGATGGCGGTGAGCAGCCCGGTGCGGTCCTTGAAATGGTGCGCGGGCGCGGCGTGCGAGACCCCGGCCCGGCGGGCGAGGTCGCGCAGGCTCAGCCCGGCGGGGCCTTCGGCGGCGATGGCGTCGAGCGCGGCGGTGAGCACGGCACGCCGCAGATCGCCATGGTGATACGACGAACGCCGCCCGGCGGACGCCGACTTCGAAGAACTCATGCGTACCAGAGTACGCCCGATCTAGGCATTGACAAGTTTTGCCGGTCCCGGCAATCTGGACAGTGTCAAGTTCGGGCGGCCCGTCCGGGTCGCGTACGGGGGAGGAGTCACGGCATGTCCGAGGAAACCGTGGGGACGGCACGCGTGCGCCAGCTCTGGCACCTGCTGGAACCGTTCCACGCGCTGCTCTACTACGCGCCCGAGGTCGACCGGGAGTCGGCGGCGCTCGGGTACGACACCGGGGACCGCTGGCCGAGCTACTTCCCGCTGCGTGCCGCCCCCTTGGGCCCGGTCGGCGCCGAGCGGGTGACCTCCGCGTTCTACAGCTTCAGCCCGCGCATGGTCGCCCGGCACATGGACGGCGCGTGGGACGTCGCGGCCCCGGGCGAGGTGCTGGCCGCCCGGCTGCGCGGCATCGACGGCGCCTACCGGGCCGTCCTCGGTGACCGGGTCGACAGCCCAGAGCTGGCCGAGGCCGCCGCGCTCGCCCGGCAGGCCGCCGAGGCGGCGGGCACCGAGGGCCGCCCCCTCGCCGCCGCCAACGCCGAACTGCCCTGGCCCGAGCCCCCGCACCTCCAGCTGTGGCACGCGGCCACGATCCTGCGCGAACACCGGGGCGACGGCCATCTGGCCGCCCTGCTGATCGCGGACCTCGATCCGGTCGAGTCGCTGGTGTCCTTCGCGGCGATAGGCGCCGCGTCCGTGGAACGCTTCGAGAGCCGCGGCTGGAGCCCCGGCGAGTGGAAGGCCGCGCGCGAACGCCTCGCCGGGCGCGGCCTGGTGGAACCGGACGGCATGGCCACGGACGCGGGCCGCGCCCTGCGCCGCCGCGTCGAGGAGCACACCGACCGTCTCGCCGCCGCCCCGTGGCAGGCGCTCGGGGCGCCCGCCGCCGACCGGCTGGCCGACCTGCTCGGCGACCACTGGGTCGCGGTCCTCTCCTCCGGTCTGCTCCCCTCGGAATCGACCCTGGGGATAGGCACCGTGTGAACAAGGCGCGCGAACTCGTGGAGGCAGGGAGGAACATGAGCCCCTGATACACCCGATGCCCCTGAACGCCCCTCTTGTTCCTGTTCGTCAGCCACCGCCCGGCGGCTACGGTAGAGGGCGGATCGAACCGTCCGCACCGGTGGACGGGCAGGCGCGAACGAGGGGGGCGCACCGTGAGGCGCTTGTGGGGCGGGGCGGTCATCGCCATGGTCATGACGGCCGCCGTGACCGGATGCCGGACCGAGCAGACCAAGGGCTCCTCCGGCCCCGAGGAGACCGGAGCCACCGGCGCGGCCCTGAGCGCCGCCGAGGCACTGCCCGTCAAGGGCCGCGCGCCGAAGACCGGTTACGCCCGCGACCGCTTCGGCAGCGCCTGGGCGGACACCGACTCCAACTCCTGCGACACCCGTGACGACATCCTCAAGCGCGACCTGAAGGAGGTGAAGTTCAGCGGAGGCCAGTGCAAGGTGACCTTCGGCATCCTGAAGCCCGACCCCTACTCCGGCAAGACCATCACCTACCAGCGGGGACGCAGCCTGGTCGACATCGACCACGTCGTCGCCCTCTCGGACGCCTGGCAGAAGGGCGCCAAGTACTGGGAGCCCAGCAAGCGCATAGCCCTCGCCAACGACCCCCTCAACCTCCTGGCGGTCGACGCGAGCACCAACCGGGGCAAGGGCGACGGCGACACCGCCACCTGGGTACCCCCGGAGAAGTCCTACCGCTGCAGCTACGTCGCCGCTCAGGTCGCCGTCAAGAAGAAGTACGGCCTCTGGGTCACTTCCGCCGAGAAGACCGCCATGAAGAAGGTCCTGACGACCTGCCCCGGCCAGAAGCTCCCGTCGGGCGGCAACCCGACGAAGGCCCCGTCGCGCTTCCGGGCACGCTGAGCGGTGGCAGGGCAGCGGCGTCGCGGTAGGGCGCCGGTGTCGCGGTAGGGCCCGGTGGGCCGGGAAAACCGTTTCCCGGCCCGGCCCGTCAGACCTACGGTGACCGCATGGACGTGCAGGTGAGCAGCCTCGCCGACCGGCCCGAACGGCTGGCGGCGGTGCTGGAGATGGCCGACAGCTGGCCCGAGTTCGTGACCCACGACCCGGTGGGCACCGCCCACTACGGCCGCATCCCCGTCGAACTGCCCGCGTACGCGCTGTTCGCCGAGGACGAGCACGGCGAGGTCGTCGCCCATGCCTTCAGCGTGCCGTTCGCTCTCGCCGCCGAAGGACGCGGCGCGCTGCCCGCCCGGGGCTGGGACCAGATCCTGCTCTGGGCCTTCGCCGACCTGCGCCGGGACACCCGCCCCGACACGGTCTGCGCGATCGCCGTCGTCATCGCCCCGCACGCCCAGGGCCGTGGACTGTCCGCCGTCATGCTCTCGGCGCTGCGGGACAACGCCCGGGCCCGGGGCTTCGCGGAGGTGGTCGCTCCCGTGCGTCCCAGCGCCAAGCACCTCGAACCCCGCACCCCGATGACCGAGTACGCCCACCGGCTGCGCCCCGACGGGCTTCCGCACGACCCCTGGCTGCGTGTGCACGCCCGGGCCGGTGCCACCGTGGACTCCGTCGCCCCCGCGTCCATGACGGTCGCGGCCTCCCTGGAGGAGTGGCGGCGCTGGACCGGTCTGCCGTTCGACACCCGGGGCGCCGTGGAGGTGCCCGGTGCCCTGTCTCCGGTCCACTGTGAACCGGAGCGGGGGTACGCGGTGTATGTGGAGCCCAATGTGTGGATGCGGCACCGGCTTTGAGGCGCGGGGTCAGTCGCCCAGGGTGTCCAGGTCGATGATCTTGCCCGCGGGCTTCTTGGCCTCGACCGGCTTCTCGTAGTCGCGGAAGGAGAGGTGGACCGGCTCCTTGGCGCCCGCGGAGCTGTCGACGCGCAGCAGGTAGGGCTTGCCCTTGGTCGCCACGTAGAGGGTGTAGCGGTCCTTGCCGTCCTTCTCGTGGAGGGTGAGGGCCGGGGTGCCGTCTATGGTGGTGGTCTTGCCGCGGGTGGCGTCCGAGTTGACGTCGGTCGCCCCGGCCAGGACCGAGTCCAGATCGCAGAAGCCCGCGATGTCCTTGGCGTCCTTGCCGGTCGCCGCCATCTTGGTCCACTTGTCGGCCATCATGTTCACGACCGCGTCGGTGTCGGCCTTCGACTCGCCCTTGCCCTGGTCGCGCAGGAACGCCTCGTTGTACCGCATGTAGACGGTGTCGCCGCTCTTGATCAGGTCGGCGCTGCCCTTGCCGCCCATGCCCATCGTGCCGGCGCACTCGCCCTTCTTGCTCAGGGCCATGTCGATCTTGATGTCCTCGCCGCCGTCGGCGAGGGTGCCCTGCATCCGCAGGGTCGACGCCTTGGTGGTCGTCTTCATCGCACGGTCGGCTATCTCGCCGCCGCTCAGCCCGGCGAACGGTCCCTTCGGCGCCGCGTCCGCCCCCGGCAGACAACCGGTGAGCCCGGCGGCGGCAGCGGTGGCGAGGCAGACGGCGGCAAGTGCGGTACGGCGCATGTCGGTTCCTTGAGATGAGGTGTGACGAGAGGAAGTGAAGTGGGGTGAAGCGAGGTGGAGGCAGTCAGGTGGAGGCAGTGAGGCGGGAGGGAGTGGAAAAGGCAGGGGAGAGCAGCGGAGTGCGGTGCGGGGGCGGCGGTGACGCCGGGTCAGCGCGTCTTCTTCCAGTCGCCGCAGCCGGTCGTCCTGAAGTAGCCGTCCGTGGCGCGGACCGTGACGACGGCCGTGCCGGTCACGTCGTCCTCGGCGAGAACCGAACCGGGCTCGTGCGTAGCGTCCTCGGTGCGCTCCCAGGAACAGGAGCCGGGGGCGTTGCCGCTCGACCGGTAGGTGCCCGGCACGATGTCGGCGCCGACCCGGAACATGCCCCCGTCGCCGTCCATCGAGGTACCGGGCCTGCCCCTCGGCGCGACCGGCACGGCCCGCCACTGGGCGCAGCCGCTGGACTTGAACAGCTTGTCCGTGGCCTCGACGGTGACATACCCGGTGCCGCCCACGCTCCCGCCGGCCAGCGCCGACCCCAGGGAGCCCGAGGCGTCCTCGGCGCGCTCCCAGCGGCAGTGGCCGCCGGTGTTGCCGGTGGTGCGATAGGTGCCGGGCCGGATGTCGGCGCCGACGCGGTACGCACCGTCACCGCCGAAGGCGGCCGTTCGTGCGCCCGGTCCGGTGTCGCCGCCGGGCCCGGCGCCCTCGGCACCGTCCTCCGACGAGGCGGAGGGGCCGTGGTGCGGGCCGTCGGGGCCGCCGTCCGTTCCCTGGCCGGCGTTCGCGGACACGACACCGATGACGACGACCCCCAGGGCGGCGTTCAGCGCGATCCTGCCCTTCAAGCCCATGACGATCCCCTCCCCGATGCGTGCGACCGCCCCCTCCGGCTGGTCGCTCGTTCGCTGGGTCAATAAGAGCAGAGCCTGTGAACCGAGTCAACACGGTTTACAGGGCATGGGTAGTGCACAGCTGTGAATCGGTAAGTCTTGCGTGCCTCGGTATGCTCGGTGCACACACGCGACGAGGGGAGTGGAGCCGGTGCAGGACAACGCGACAGAGGTGACCGCGGCGGGGATCGCCCGGCTCGCCGGTGTGGGCCGGGCCGCCGTCAGCAACTGGCGGCGCAGGCACGGTGACTTCCCCAAGCCGGTCGGCGGTACCGAGACCAGCCCCTCCTTCGCCCTCGCGGAAGTCGAGGCATGGCTGCGCAAGCAGGGGAAACTCGCCGAAGTGCCGTTGCGCGAGCGGGTCTGGCAGCAGCTCGCGGGGCACCCCGAGGGCCCCGTCACCGCCCTGGTGCACGTGGGCTGCGTCCTGCTCCTCATCCAGGAACGGCCCACCGTCTGGCTGGACGTCAGCGCAGGCTCCGACGAGCGCCTGGCCGCGATGCTGCCCGGCGCGCTGAACGAGGTGATCGGCCCGCGCTTCGGCATCGCGCCGAAGCGCGGTGTTCACACGCGCCGCCCCGAAACGGGCCCCGCCGCTGTGAACACCCCACACGCCGTGAACACCCCGCACCCCGTAAACAGCCCCCCGCCTGTGAACAGCCCGCTCCCTGTGAACGGCCACCCCGGCGCGAACACCCCGCCGCCGTCCGCCTCCCCCGCCGCTGTGAACACCGGCCCCGCCGCTTATACCGCCGCGCCTGTTCACACCGCGCCCGTGCACACCCCACCCGTTCACACCGCGCACGCCAACACCGCGCCTGCCAACACCCCACCCCCCACCCCCGCCGTACACACCCCCACCGGCCCCCAGCTCCTCCCCTCCGCCCCCCTCCTGCGCGGCGCAGCCGAACTCGCGGGGGAGCTGGGGGCGCGGCAGACCTTCGAGTTCCTGCTGGGCCGGCACCTGGACGCGAACCCGCGCCAGTACACGCTCACCCCCGCCGAACTCGCCGGGCTCATGGCGGACCTGGCCGACCTGACCGGCCCCGCCCGCACCGTTCTCGACCCCGCCTGCGGCACCGGCGCCCTGCTGCGCGCCGTCGAATCCCGCCCCGACCAGGCCCTGTACGCCCAGGACAGCGCCCCCGACCTCGCCGCGCTCACCGCGCTGCGGCTCGCCCTGCACAGCCGGGCGACCGTCCGGGGGGCCGTCGGCGACACCCTGCGCGCCGACGCGTTCCCGGAGCTGCGCGCGGATGCCGTCCTGTGCCATCCGCCGTTCAACGAGCGCAACTGGGGGCACGACGAGCTGGCGTACGACCCCCGGTGGGAGTACGGCTTCCCGGCGCGCACCGAGTCCGAGCTGGCCTGGGTGCAGCACGCGCTGGCCCGGCTGGCCGACGGCGGCACCGCCGTGCTGCTGATGCCGCCGGCCACGGCCTCGCGGCGTTCCGGGCGCCGTATCCGCGCCGATCTGCTGCGGCGGGGCGCGCTGCGTGCCGTCATCGCGCTGCCGGTCGGGGCGGCGCCGCCGTACAACATCCCGCTGCACGTCTGGGTGCTGAGCAGGCCAGGGCGTACGCCCGTGACGCCCGAGGTGCTGCTCGTGGACACCGGCCGGTTCGCCGGTGAGGCGCGCGGCGGTCCGGACTGGCAGGCGGTGCGGGACGCGGCGCTCGACGCCTGGCGCGACTTCGCGCGCGCGGGGCGGCTCGCGGAGCGCCCCGGGCTCGCGCGTTCCGTGCCGGTCATCGAACTCCTCGACGACGACGTGGACCTGGCCCCGGCCCGCCACCTCCCGCCCCCGGCCGCCGCGGACGGCGCCGAACAGCTCGCGGAGGTCCGCGAACGCCTCGGGGAGACCCTGCGCCTGACCGCCGAACTGGCCCCGCCCCCCGCCGCCCCCGCGCCCGCCACCCGCTGGCCGCTCACCACCGTCGGCGAACTCGCGCGCGGCGGCGCCCTCGTCCTGCGCACCGGCGCGGCACCCGGCACCCCCGGCACCTCCGGCCTCCCCACCCCCACCCCCGGCACCGGCTTCGTCGGCCACCCCGCGGCCACGCCCACGCCCACCCCCACCCGCCTCCCCGTCCTCACCGACCACGACGTCCTCGCCGGATCACCCCCCTCCGGCACCCTCACGGACGGCGACGACGAGACGGTGCTGACCGAACCGGGCGACGTGGTCGTCCCCGTGCTCGGCGGCGGCTCGGTCGCGCGCGTGGTGGACGAGGCCACGGCGGGCGCCGCCCTCGGCCGCAACCTCGTGCTGCTGCGTCCCGACCCGGGCGCCCTCGATCCATGGTTCCTCGCCGGGTTCCTGCGCGGCACCGCCAACAACCGCCAGGCCAGCAGCTACGCCTCCACCGCCACCCGGCTCGACGTGCGCCGTCTGCAACTGCCCCGGCTCCCGCTCGCCGAACAGCTCCGCTACGGCGCCCGGTTCCACGCCCTGGACGAGTTCGAGCGGGCGCTGCGCCACGCGGGACGGCTCGGAGAGCAGCTGCTGCGCGGTATGTACGACGGGCTCACGGACGGCACCGTCGCACCGGAGTGACCTGCGGTCAGGCGGGCGCGCGGAACATACCGGAGGCCCGGACAACGGTTCGGTACAACTCGTAACGCCTTGTCGGTGTCGGCCTATACGCTCGACCTCCGACAACGAACCGGTCCGGGAGCAGTCATGTACGGCCACGGCGCGCAGCCGCCCACCCGCGGCGCGGGGACCGTCATCGCCCTTCGGGTGTTCATGACGGCCTGTGCCCTGCTCTCGTGCGGCTTCTTCGCCTGCGTGCCGCTGTTCCGGGCCGCGTTCCTGCGCGGGCGGTGGTACGACTGGCTGGTGGCCTGGGCGAGCCTGGTGCTGTCCGTCGGCTGTGTCGCCGTGATCGGCGAGGTGCCGGAGACGGACCCGAGGAGCGACGCCGCGGCGGCCACGATCCTGTTCGTCGCCCTGGCCGCCGCCGTCTACTACCTGGTCGTGGACATCGGTCACCACAACAGGGCTTTCCAGCACGCGGGTTACGCGCCCCCGCACGCCCGGACGGCGCCCATGGCGTACGGCTACCCGCCCGCCCCGCCGTACGCGACCCCGCCCGCGCCGATGCCGCCCCCGCACCACGCCGACCCGGCGGCACAGACGTACGCACCCGCGCCGCCGCCCCACCCCGTTCTCCCGCAGAACCTCCCGCCCCAGCCGCCCAGCCGCCCCGCCCCCGCACGCATCGACCAGGTGCGCGCCGAGCTGGACGAGCTGAGCGACTATCTGCGCAAGCACGACGGCCACGAGGGCGGACGGTGACGGTGACACAGGGACGGGTGATCGCGGCCCGGTACGAACTGGCCACCCTCATAGGCCAGGGCGGCATGGGCCAGGTCTGGACGGCGTACGACCGCCGACTGGACCGGCGGGTGGCGGTGAAGCTGCTGCGCCCCGACAAGGTGGCCGGGCAGGAGGCGGACGAGCTGCGCCGCAGGTTCCTGCGCGAGTGCCGGGTGACCGCGCAGGTCGACCACCCGGGCCTGGTCACCGTGCACGACGCGGGCAGCGAGGGCGAGGAGCTGTTCCTCGTCATGCAGTACGTGGACGGCGCCGACCTCTCCGACCATCTCGCGGAGCACGACCCCTACCCGTGGCCGTGGGCGGTGACGGTCGCCGCGCAGCTGTGCGCGGTGCTGAGCGCGGTCCACGCGGTGCCGATCGTCCACCGCGACCTCAAGCCGCGCAATGTGATGGTGAAGCAGGACGGCACGGTCACCGTTCTCGACCTGGGCGTGGCCTCGGTGATGGACACCGACACCACCCGCCTCACCCACACCGGCTCCCCGATCGGCTCGCCCGCCTACATGGCGCCGGAGCAGGCGATGGGCGGCGCGGTCGGCCCGTACACCGATCTGTACGCGCTCGGGGTGCTGCTGCACGAACTGCTCAGCGGGGAGGTGCCGTTCGCCGGGTCCACCGCGCTCGGCGTGCTGCACCGGCATCTGTACGAGCCGCCGCTCCCGGTGCGCAGGCTGCGCCCGGAGGTGCCGGAACCGCTGGAGCGGCTGGTGCTGCGGCTGCTCGCGAAGGACCCGCAGGACCGTCCGGCCTCCGCGCAGGAGGTGTACGAGCACCTGGTGCCGCTGCTGCCCGCGCGCGGCACCCCCACCGGTGCGCCGCTGGACCCCACGCGCCCCTTCCTGCGCCCGCACGCCCCCTGGCCGGACCGCGCCCGCATCCCGGCGCCGCAGCCCGCGCAGGTCGCCCCCACGCCACCGGTGGACGACAAGCCGGACGTGGCGGCGGCCGTGGACGAGGTCAAGCGGCTGCTGGGGGAGGGGCGCATCACCCAGGCCGTCGACATCCTGGGCGCGATCCTGCCCGCCGCCGCCGAACAGCACGGCGAGCACTCCCCGGTCGTGCGCACCCTGCGCAAGCAGTACGCGGCCACGCTCCTGGACGACGGCCAGTACCGGCGCGCGCTGCCCGAACTGCGCCGCCTCGCCGACGAACGCGCCGCCGAGGCGGGCCAGGCCGACCCGCAGTCCCTGCGCCACCGCTACGAGGCCGCGCAGTGCCTGGAGCAGCTGGGCGAACCGGCGGCGGCGCTCGCGGAGTACCGCGCGCTGCTGCCGTACTACGAGAACCGGTACGTCTCCGGCGACCCCCAGCTCGCCCACGACGTCCGCCGCCGCATCGGCCATCTGCTGCTCGCCCTGGGCGACCGCCCGGCCGCCCACGACATGCTGGCGCGGCTGCTGATGGACGTGGAGCGGGTGCACGGCATGGGCCACCCGCTGGCCGCCGACATCCGGCGCACCCTGCAGTGGCTGGGCCAGGTGCGGGGCTGAGCGCGCGAGCGCAGGCTCAGCGCGTCATCGGGAGCGCGGCGACGAACTTCGGGCCGTCCTTGCGGTGCTGGACGGGGAAGAGCACCTTCAGGCTCTGCTCCTGACCCTCCAGGGTGAGATGGGTGAGGTAGGTCAGACCGAGGAAGCCCTTCTTCGTCCTGCCCGTGGAGAGGTACGGCCGGGGGAAGTTGACGAGGAGCTTGCCCGGCTTGCCGCCGTTCGGGCCGTCGAAGAACAGGACGCGCTGGTCGGTCAGGACGAGGTACATCGGGCGGGGCCTGACCGTGGCCATCACGGTGCCCGCGCTGAGGATGCCGACCACGGCGGCGGTGAGCACCTGCTTCTTCACGGAGACGGTGCCGACGGCCGCCAGGCTGGTCATCTCCACCCGCTCGTCCGGAAGAAGCAGGGGGGTCGCCGCTTCGAGCAGCTGTCGTTCACGGCGGGCGCTGATGGCCATCTGGGACTCCGAGGATGGTGCGGGAAAAGGGGGTGAAGCGACGGGGAGACCTGCCGGGAGCGGCGCGAGTTGTACGGCATCGGCCCGGTGCCCGGACATTTTCCCGATCCATGGCATGTCCTTGTAAAAGTCGTGGACAAGCACGGGGTTTCCGTTTCCTCGCACACGCGTGCCGTCGACTACGTTGCACGCGACGGACGCCGACGCGTCCGTCCGTTCGTTCGCGCACACGCGTACACAGGGGTGGGGAAATGGCCGGACACCGGCAGTCGAAGAAGGTCAGACACCTCGCGTGGACGGCGGCCGGCGCGGCCGTCGTGGCGGGGGCCGGAGTGGCGGCCACGGCGTCCATGGCCGCGACGACCTGGCCCGCGCAGAAGACGTTCACCGGGCGGGCCTTCGACACCTGCACCGCACCCTCGCTGTCCACCATGAAGGCGTGGCACACCGGCTTCTACGGCGCCGCCGCCGTCTACGTGGGCGGCAAGAACCGCGGCTGCGCCCAGCCCAACCTCACCGCCTCCTGGGTGAAGTCGGTCAGCGCGCTCGGCTGGAAACTCATACCCCTCTACGTCGGTGCCCAGCCGTCCTGCCAGACCGGTTCCAACCCCGAGAAGATGACGGCCGCCGACGCCGCCTCCCTCGGCGCGTCCGACGCCGCCGACGCCG
Organism: Streptomyces sp. LaPpAH-108; assembly: GCF_000373625.1. Classification (GTDB taxonomy): domain Bacteria; phylum Actinomycetota; class Actinomycetes; order Streptomycetales; family Streptomycetaceae; genus Streptomyces. Next base: position 92,377 of record NZ_KB891996.1, on the reverse strand, counting down.
TGGCCAAGGCGTCCGCGCTCGGCATGAAGAAGGGCAGCCCCGTCTATCTGGACATGGAGCCGTACGACACGACGAACAAGGCGTGCAACGACACCGTGCTCACCTATGTGCGCGCGTTCGACAAGGCCCTGCACGCCAAGACCTACCGCGCGGGCTACTACGGCTTCACCAGCTCCAGCGCCAAGGCGATCGCCACCGCGTCCGACACGAGCGACCTGCCGGGCAACCTCTGGTACGCGCTGTGGGACAAGAAGAACACCACCACGTCCGACTGGCCCTGGGACGCCCAGCGGTTCACCGGCCACAGCCGCGCCCACCAGTACATGGTGAACAGCAAGGAGTCGCACGGCGGCGTCACGCTCACCGTGGACCGCGACGCCTGGGACGCGCCGGTGGCCATCACGGGCTGACACCCCCGCCGGAGTGACGCGGCGGTGCCCGAACTCGTGGTGAATCGTTGGTCCGATGGGTTGGCCGGAGCAGTTCGGCTGCCTACCATCGATCACCGCAAGACCTTGTGCACCGCCGCACAAACTCCTCAGGAGGTCCCCTTGCACCGCCGCCGTCGTACCGCGTTCGTCCTCTCCGCCGCGATCGTCGCCGCGGCCCCCCTCCTCACCGCCTGCGGGAGCGACGCGCACCCGGGCGCGGCGGCGGTCGTCGGCGGGCAGCGCATCACCGTCGCCCAGCTGGAGAGCCGGGTGAACGAGGTACGCGCGGCCCAGCGGGCCTCGGCGCCCGACCCGGCGCAGTACCAGCAGGTCCTCGCCTCCAGCGGCAGCCTCACCCGCGACACCCTGCACACCATGGTCCTGGACCAGGTGCTGGCCCGCGCCGCGCACGACGCGGGGGTCACCGTCTCCCGCAAGGAGGTCCAGAAGCTGCGCTCCGACCTCGAACAGCAGGCGGGCGGCGCCAAGGGCCTGGAGGCGGCGTGGCTCCAGAAGTACGGCATCGCCCCCGAACGTCTCGACGACAACCTCCGCCTCCAGATCGAGGCCCAGAAGCTCGCGGCCAAGCTCGGCACCGACACCACCCAGCCCGCCTTCTGGAAGGCCCTGTCTCAGGCGTCGAAGAAGCTCCGCATCGACCTCAACCCGCGCTACGGCACCTGGGACACGACCAAGAGCAGCCGGGTGGACGTCAGGACACCATGGGTGCGGGACGCGTCGGCGGCGCAGTCGGCCTAGCGGCTGAGGCGGCCTGGCGGGTCGGCTGCTCAGGCGGCCACAGCGGTGGCCGCGGTCCTACGATCACAGGACTCCCCGGCCCCTGTGGACAACTCGCGACGCCCCCGCGCACCGTGGGTTACGTTCGGATCGTGAACGCAACCAGCACCGAAGCCGCCCCCGGCCGCATCGTCCTGCTCACCACCAGCCACCGTGTCGCCCCCGGCCTGCTGTCCTGGCCCGCCTGGCAGGCCCTGCACGCCGCCGACGCCGTGCTGTGCGCCGACGGCGCGCACCCGCAGGTGCCCTATCTGCGCGAGGCCGGAATAGCGGTGTCGGAGGCGGCCCCGACCGCCGAGGAGCTGGTCGACGCCTGCGCGGGCGGGCGCACGGTGGTGGTCGTGGCCACGGGCGAGGGCGAGCCCGCCCTGACCGACGGCCTGGCCCGCCTGGCCGGGTCGGGCCGGGTGCGGATGCCCGACCTGGAGCTGCTGCCCGCCTCCTACGACCTGCCCGGCGCCCGCCTCCTCGACCTGGTGCAGGTCATGGACCGCATCCGCGCCGAGTGCCCGTGGTCCTCCCGGCAGACCCACGAGGGCCTGGCCAAGTACGGCATCGAGGAGGCGTACGAACTGGTCGAGGCGATCGAGGCGGGCGACCGCGAGGAGCTGCGGGAGGAGCTGGGCGACGTGCTGCTCCAGGTCGTCTTCCACGCCCGCATCGCCGCCGAGGACCCCGATGTCCCCTTCGACATCGACGACGTGGCCGGGGGCATCGTCACCAAGCTCATCCACCGCCACCCGCACGTCTTCGGCGACGAGACGGCCGAGACCCCGGAGGACGTCAAGCGGCACTGGCTGCGCACCAAGGCCGAGGAGAAGCGGCGCACCTCGGTGACCGAGGGTGTCCCGCTCGGCCAGCCCGGTCTCGCGCTGGCCGCCAAGCTCGCCTCCCGCGCCCGCACCGCCCACCTGGACGTCCCCCTTCCTCAGGGCGACGGCATCGGCTACGAACTCCTGGCCCTGGCCGCCCGCGCCGAGTCCGAGGGGGTCGACCCCGAGACGGCACTGCGAGCCGCCGCACGGACCTACCGGGATGCGATACGTACGGCGGAGGGGAACGGTTCAGACGCCGCGTAGCGAAGAGCCTGGCCGGGTGCCCCGCCCGGCCCCCGGGATACCGTCGACCTGTGACCGATCAGCCCTCCTGCGACCGCCCCGGCGAGCCCGCCCCCGACCTCTTCACCTGGGAGTTCGCCACCGACCCCTACCCCGCCTACGCCTGGCTGCGCGAGCACGCGCCCGTGCACCGGACCAGGCTGCCCAGCGGGGTGGAGGCCTGGCTGGTCACGCGGTACACCGATGCCCGGCAGGCGCTCGCCGACGCCCGGCTCAGCAAGAACCCGGCGCATCACGACGAGCCCGCGCACGCCAAGGGCAAGACCGGCATCCCCGGTGAGCGCAAGGCGGACCTGATGACGCACCTGCTGAACATCGACCCGCCGGACCACACCCGGCTGCGCCGACTGGTCAGCAAGGCGTTCACCCCGCGCCGGGTGGCCGAGTTCGCGCCCCGGGTGCAGGAGCTGACCGACGACCTCATCGGGTCCTTCGCCGCGAAGGGCTCCGCCGACCTCATCCACGACTTCGCCTTCCCGCTGCCGATCTACGCCATCTGCGACCTGCTCGGCGTCCCCCGCGAGGACCAGGACGACTTCCGGGACTGGGCGGGCATGATGATCCGTCACGGCGGCGGCCCCCGGGGCGGGGTGGCGCGCTCGGTGAAGAAGATGCGCGGCTATCTGGCCGAGCTGATCCACCGCAAGCGGGCCGCGCTGCCCGCCGAACCCGCCCCCGGCGAGGACCTGATCTCGGGCCTCATCCGGGCCTCGGACCACGGTGAGCACCTCACCGAGAACGAGGCAGCGGCCATGGCGTTCATCCTGCTGTTCGCCGGCTTCGAGACCACCGTGAATCTGATCGGCAACGGCACTCTCGCCCTGCTCACCCACCCCGAGGAGCGCGTCCGCCTCCAGCGCTCCCTGGCAGCCGGGGAGACGGGCCTGCTCCAGACCGGAGTGGAGGAACTTCTGCGCTACGACGGCCCGGTGGAGCTGGCCACCTGGCGGTTCGCCACCGAGCCGCTCACCCTCGGCGGCCAGGAGGTCGCCGCCGGAGACCCGGTGCTGGTGGTGCTCGCGGCGGCGGACCGCGACCCCGCGCGCTTCCCCGACCCGGACGTGCTGGACCTCGGCCGCGCCGACAACCAGCACCTCGGCTACGGCCACGGCATCCACTACTGCCTGGGCGCCCCGCTCGCCCGCCTGGAGGGGCAGGCCGCGCTGGCCACCCTCTTCACCCGGCTGCCCGATCTGCGCCTCGCCGTCGAACCGGCCGAACTGCGCTGGCGGGGCGGGCTCATCATGCGGGGACTGCGCACGCTCCCGGTCGAATTCACGCCGATCGGGCCGCAGCACAACTGAGCTGGACCGCAGCGCGATCCGTCAGCCCTACCCACGGAACACGCACCGGCAAACAGGAACATGACGGACACTCAACGATGTGATCTTCACGTGATCTGTGCGGCATGAACTTGTGACAAGCGATCGTCTGCCTATACGTTCACCCATCAGTGTGGCGCCGAGCACCACTCGCCACGCCGTACTGCTGTCGTACGAAAGGCCCCCGTATGCTCTCCGGGAACGGTCGTCACCGTCGCCCCCGCCAGGCTCCGGCGCTCCTCGTCGCGGCCGGTGTGACCACCTCCGCCATCGCGATCCCGCTCCTCGGCGCGGCGAGCGCCCACGCGGCCGACGGCACCACCTGGGACAAGGTGGCCGAGTGCGAAAGCGGCGGCTCCTGGAGCGCCAACACGGGCAACGGCTACTACGGCGGTCTCCAGATCTCGCAGGAGGACTGGGACAAGTACGGCGGCAACCAGTACGCGGCCACCGCCGACCTGGCCAGCCGCTCCCAGCAGATCTCCGTCGCCGAGAAGATCCTCGCCGAGCAGGGCACCACCCACTGGGCGACCTGCGCCCTGACGGCCGGTCTGACCTCCGACTCCGCCTCGGTGAACGTGGACACGGGAGTCGCGGACACCGCGTCCCCGAGCGCCGGTTCCTCCGACGGCAAGGGCAAGGACAGTGCCTCGCCGTCCGCGTCGGAATCCGCCGGTAAGTCCGGCTCGTCCGACTCGGCCGAGCCGTCGGACTCGCCCTCCGCGTCGGCCTCGGACGACTCCTCCGCCGACGCGTCGGCCAAGCCGTCCAAGGGCAAGGACAAGGACGCGGACGCCAAGGGCTCCGGCAAGGACAAGGACGCCACGTCCGGCGCCTCCGCCTCCGGCGGCGACGCGGGCACCTCCGGCGACTACTCCGCCCCCGCCTCCGAGGAGTCCGACGACGCCTGGCAGGACGGCGGCTCCTGGAGCCTCGTCGACACCGGCGCGCTCACCGGTGGCGGCCGTCACCGGGGTGGCAGCGCGGACGAAAGCGTGACAAGCGGTCAGAAGGCGGACAACAGCGGGCGCCACGCCCTGCCCTCCGCGACCACATACACCATCCACGAGGGCGACACGCTGGAATCCATCGCCGACTCCCTTGGTGTCGACGGCGGCTGGCAGGCGCTCTACTCCGCGAACAAGAAGACCATCGGTGGCGACCCGGACGCCCTTGTCCTTGGTCAGAAGCTCAAGGTGCCCGGCGGGGCGGAGGGCAAGTAGCCCGATTCGAGGCGGGATTGACGTCCCTCTTCTGGCCGTATGTCCTATTTGGCGAAAGTGTGGGATGAGTCTCAGAGGCCCTGATCGTCTTTGAAATTCCCCTCTGTCCGTGTCTACGGTCGGTCCGCTCGTCACCACGAGCCCCGATGACCGGCACGCCGAATCCTGCCAGCGGTCACCCGGGAACAGTCGACGCGTCAAGCGCCGCCGGCAGGAGCGGGGGAACCAAGGTAAGTGCCCCGACCGGTGATTGACACCGGGACGGGCTTGGGGTGAAGCCACCTTCTCCACGACGGGGAGGGTGGCCGGGCAACTCAACCGGCCCGAACCCGACAGCTCACCTCGCAGGCGTCGGTGAGGGGATCGATCCATGCTGCTTTCCAGCAAGGGCACGCACCGTCGCCCGGCCAAGGCCGTCCGCACCCTCGCGCTCGCCGGTGTCGCCGGCGCCGCGATCGCCGGTCCGCTGATGACGGCCGGCAACGCCTCCGCCGCCACCGCCTCCGAGTGGGACGCCGTCGCCCAGTGCGAGTCCGGCGGCAACTGGGCCATCAACACCGGCAACGGCTACTACGGCGGCCTCCAGTTCTCCGCCGCCACCTGGGGCGCCTACGGCGGCGCGCAGTACGCCGCCACCGCCGACAAGGCCACCAAGGACCAGCAGATCACCATCGCGGAGAAGGTCCTCGCCGCTCAGGGCAAGGGCGCCTGGCCGGTCTGCGGCACGGGCCTGTCCAGCACGCCGTACAGCTCCACCGCCGCGAGCACCCCGTCCACCACGGCGAAGACCACCACGGACACCGCCAAGGCCACGACGGACGCCGCCGCGCGCACCACCGCCCCCGAGACCGCCTCGCGCTCCGCGAACCGTCCCGCCGCCACCGTCACCACCCCGACCGGCCAGAAGGTCAAGAAGGGCGACGGCGAGTACAAGGTCGTCAAGGGCGACACGCTCAGCACCATCGCCACCCGGCACCACGTCAAGGGCGGCTGGAAGAAGCTGTTCGACCTCAACAAGGACATCGTCCAGAAGGCCGACCTCATCTACCCCGGCCAGATGCTGCACCTGAAGTAGCGGCCCCGCGCGCCGCCCGCTCGACGAGCGGCGCCCCCGCACCCGCTCACCGCACCGCCGCCCCCGCATACGGCCGCGGTGAGCCCCCTCCCCCCACCAGGCCCCGCACCGGTGCGTGTTCCCCCGTACGCGCCGGAGCGGGGCTTCGCGGCCCCGTCGGCCGCCCCGGAGGCCCGTACCCGCACCGCCTCGCACCGGCCGTGCGGCACCCCGCTGGCCAGACCCCCCGGCACCCCTTTGTTCCGGGCGTGAACAATGAGTACGGTCTCCCTGTCCACGGGACGGTCGGTCGACGGCCGACACCCCGGGGACGGTTAGGCTCTAGTCGCAAGGCAGTGCCGTGAGGCACACCGCCCCGCACATCTCAGCGTCACATCCAAGAAGGAGATGCTCGTGCCGTCCATCGACGTCGTCGTAGCCCGGGAAATCCTGGACTCCCGAGGCAACCCCACGGTCGAGGTCGAGGTCGGCCTCGACGACGGCAGCACGGGTCGTGCCGCCGTTCCGTCCGGCGCCTCCACCGGTGCCTTCGAGGCCATCGAGCTTCGTGACGGCGACCCCAACCGCTACCAGGGCAAGGGCGTCGAGAAGGCCGTCCTCGCCGTCATCGAGCAGATCGGCCCGGAGCTGGTCGGCTACGACGCCACCGAGCAGCGCCTGATCGACCAGGCCATGTTCGACCTGGACGCCACCGACAACAAGGGCTCGCTCGGCGCCAACGCCATCCTCGGCGTCTCCCTCGCCGTCGCCCACGCCGCCTCCGAGGCCAGCGACCTGCCGCTCTTCCGCTACCTGGGCGGCCCCAACGCGCACCTGCTGCCGGTGCCGATGATGAACATCCTGAACGGCGGCTCGCACGCCGACTCCAACGTGGACATCCAGGAGTTCATGATCGCGCCGATCGGCGCGGAGTCCTTCTCCGAGGCCGTCCGCTGGGGCGCCGAGGTCTACCACACCCTCAAGAAGGTCCTGAAGCGCAAGGGTCTGGCCACCGGTCTCGGCGACGAGGGCGGCTTCGCCCCCAACCTCGGCTCCAACCGCGAGGCTCTCGACCTCATCATCGAGGCCATCCAGGAGGCCGGTTACGTCCCCGGCGAGCAGGTCGCCCTGGCGCTCGACGTCGCCGCGTCCGAGTTCTACAAGGACGGCAAGTACCTCTTCGAGGGCAAGGAGCGCTCCGCCGCCGAGATGACGGAGTACTACGAGGAGCTGGTCGCGGCCTACCCGCTGGTCTCCATCGAGGACCCGCTGTTCGAGGACGACTGGGCCGGCTGGAAGGTCCTCACCGACCGCCTCGGCGACAAGGTGCAGATCGTCGGTGACGACCTGTTCGTCACCAACCCCGAGCGCCTGGCCCGCGGCATCGAGGAGGGCATCGCCAACGCCCTGCTGGTCAAGGTCAACCAGATCGGCTCGCTGACCGAGACCCTGGACGCCGTCGAGATGGCCCAGCGCAACGGCTACAAGTGCATGATGTCCCACCGCTCCGGCGAGACCGAGGACGTCACCATCGCCGACCTCGCCGTCGCCACCAACTGCGGCCAGATCAAGACCGGCGCCCCGGCCCGCTCCGAGCGCGTCGCCAAGTACAACCAGCTCCTGCGCATCGAGGAGATCCTCGACGACGCCGCGGTCTACGCCGGCCGCAGCGCCTTCCCGCGCTTCAAGGGCTGAGCCTGCGCGGGAGCCGGCTCCCGCCAGTCGTCCTACGTCCCCGGACCCGGTCCCGTACCGTGTCCGGGGACGTACGCGTGAACGGGAGGCGGGGAAGATGGCCACGAGGGACCGGGACCGTTTCTCCACCACGACCAGGCTGCGGCTGCTCGGCGAGCAGACGGCCGCCCGTGTCTACCGCTCCCAGACCAAGCGGCAGGCCCGCCGCTCCCGGCTCACCGGCCGCGCCGCCCTGCTCGCCATGGTGCTGTGCTCGCTGATCGTCGCGCTCGCCTACCCGATGCGCCAGTACGTCTCCCAGCGCGCCGAGATCGCCGACCTCCAGCGCCGCCAGCAGCAGGCCCGCGCGCGCGTCGAGGAACTGCGCGACATCAAGGCGCGCTGGCAGGACGACGCCTACGCCGAACAGCAGATCCGGCGCAGGCTGCACTACGTGCTGCCCGGCGAGACCGGGTACGTGGTGATCGACCCCGGCGCGGCCAAGCAGTCCCGCGCCGACAAGGGGGCCGCCCACCGGCCCTGGTACGCGAACGTCTGGGACGGCGTCGACAAGGCCGACGCCTCCGACCAGTGACCGGCACCCGCCGGTGACCCACAGAAAGCCACTCTGGAAGCAGTCATGGAAACGCCCCCGCCGCCCACTTTGCGCACCGAGCCCACCGCAGCCGACGTGGCGGCCTTCAAGCAGCAGCTCGGCCGTCCGCCGCGCGGTCTGCGGGCCATCGCCCACCGGTGCCCCTGCGGGCAGCCGGACGTCGTGGAGACGGCCCCCCGGCTGCCCGACGGCACGCCCTTCCCGACGACGTACTACCTGACGTGCCCGCGCGCCGCCTCGGCGATCGGCACGCTGGAGGCGAACGGCGTCATGAAGGAGATGACCGAGCGGCTGAAGACCGACCCCGAGCTGGCCGCCGCCTACCGCGCCGCGCACGAGGACTACATCCGGCGCCGCGACGAGATCGAGGTCCTGGCGGGCTTCCCCAGCGCGGGCGGCATGCCCGACCGGGTCAAGTGCCTGCACGTCCTCGTGGCCCACTCGCTGGCCGCGGGCCCCGGGGTGAACCCGCTGGGCGACGAGACGATCGCGATGCTGCCCGAGTGGTGGGCGAAGGGCCCGTGCGTGACGCCGGAGGGCGGCGCGTGCGGGACGGCCGCCCCGGAGACGGCTGAGGCGACGGCCGGGGAGCCCGCGGGGTCCGCCGACGGCTTCACCCGTGTCGCCGCCGTCGACTGCGGCACCAACTCCATCCGCCTGCTCGTCGCCGACGTGAACCCCGCGACGGGCGAGCTGCGCGAGCTGGACCGCCGTATGACCATCGTCCGCCTCGGCCAGGGCGTCGACCGCACCGGCCGTCTCGCCCCCGAGGCGCTGGAGCGGACCTTCGCCGCGTGCCGCGAGTACGCCGGGGTCATCCGCGAACTGGGCGCCGACAAGGTGCGGTTCGTGGCCACCTCCGCCTCCCGGGACGCGGAGAACCGGGACGAGTTCGTCAGTGGTGTCGTGGACATCCTCGGCGTCGACCCCGAGGTCATCTCCGGCGACCAGGAGGCCGAGTTCTCCTTCACCGGCGCCACCAAGGAGCTGACCGGCGGCGACGGCTTCGCCCAGCCCTATCTGGTGGTGGACATCGGCGGCGGCTCCACCGAGTTCGTCGTCGGCGAGGACCGGGTGCGCGCCGCGTGCTCGGTGGACGTGGGCTGTGTGCGCATGACCGAGCGCCATCTGGTCGAGGAGGGCAGGGTCACCGACCCGCCCACGCCCGAGCAGGTCGCCGCCATGCGGGCCGACATCGAGGCCGCGCTGGACCTCGCCGAGAAGAGCGTCCCGCTGCGCGAGGCGCGCACCCTGGTCGGCCTCGCCGGTTCGGTCACCACCGTCTCCGCGATCGACCAGGAGCTGCCGGAGTACGACCCCGCGCGCATCCACCACTCCCGCATGACGCGCGGCCGGGTCCGCCAGATCACCGAGTGGCTGCTCTCCTCCACCCACGCCGAGCGCGCCGAGGTCCCCTCGATGCACCCCGGCCGTGTGGACGTCATCGGCGCGGGCGCGCTGGTCCTGCTCGCCCTCATGGAGCGGATCGGCGCCGAGGAGGTCGTCGTCAGCGAGCACGACATCCTCGACGGCATCGCGTTCTCCCTGGCGTAGCGCTCGGGGACCTGCCCGTACGGCGCATCCGTACGGCCTTGCCCAGCAGGCTCGTTACCACCCGGTAGCGAGCGGCTGAGCAGGCCGTACGACGGATGAGCGGGGTCGCGGGGCGGCCGACACGCCGCTTCGCGGCCCTTCGCCGGAAAGCTTCGTGAAGTTCTTCACAAGGAATTCGGCCCCCGGGGGCAACACAAGGGGCCACATTGACCCATTCGAGGGCTCAACGGCCCTTGAGGGGTGCTCACGAGAGCGTTGCGCGGGTGTTTCGTGGAGGTGTCCGAGGGGTCTCCGGACGGTGATCCATGAGGGGGTCGAGAAGCCGGAGGGCCAGCTCACGCGGCCTTGACAACGGGTCAGAACGACCTTGAGTTCCCCGCGCGGAACATGATCTGCGTCACGTGGGCGGCGGAGGATAACACAGGCCCTCTCCAACCTTGTGAAGGGGCGCACGAGCTACCCCTCAGGAGCAGGTGGATACTCGATGGCATGAGCACCACGGAGCGTCCCAGGATCCTCGTAGTAGGCGGTGGGTACGTAGGCCTGTACGCAGCTCGGCGCATCCTCAAGAAGATGCGCTACGGCGAGGCGACCGTCACGGTCGTCGACCCCCGGTCGTACATGACCTACCAGCCCTTCCTGCCCGAAGCCGCCGCCGGCAGCATCTCGCCCCGGCATGTCGTCGTCCCGCTGCGACGCGTGCTGCCGAAGGCCGAGGTCCTCACCGGCCGGGTCACCACCATCGACCAGGACCGCAAGGTAGCGACCATCGCCCCGCTCGTGGGCGAGGCGTACGAACTCCCCTTCGACTACCTGGTCGTCGCGCTCGGCGCGGTCTCCCGTACCTTCCCGATCCCCGGCCTCGCCGAGCAGGGCATCGGCATGAAGGGCATCGAGGAGTCCATCGGCCTGCGCAACCACGTCCTGGAGCAGCTGGACAAGGCCGACTCCACGACCGACGAGGAGATCCGCCGCAAGGCGCTCACCTTCGTCTTCATCGGTGGTGGCTTCGCGGGCGCGGAGACCATCGGCGAGGTCGAGGACATGGCCCGCGACGCGGCCAAGTACTACAAGAACGTGTCCCGCGAGGACATGCGGTTCATCCTGGTCGACGCCGCCGACAAGATCCTTCCCGAGGTCGGCCCGAAGCTCGGCCAGTACGGCAAGGAGCACCTGGAGAGCCGGGGCGTGGAGATCTACCTCTCCACCTCCATGGACTCCTGCGTCGACGGCCACGTCGTGCTGAAGAACGGCCTCGAGGTCGACTCCGACACCATCGTGTGGACCGCGGGCGTCAAGCCCAACCCGGCGCTGGCCCGCTACGGCCTGCCGCTCGGCCCGCGCGGTCACGTCGACTGCGAGCCGACCCTCCAGGTCAAGGGCACCGACTACATCTGGGCCGCGGGCGACAACGCCCAGGTCCCGGACCTCGTCGGCCGCAAGGCGGGCAACGAGAACGCCTGGTGCCCGCCGAACGCCCAGCACGCGCTGCGCCAGGCCAAGGTCCTCGGCGACAATGTGGTCTCCGGCATGCGGGGCTTCCCGCAGAAGGAGTACGAGCACGCCAACAAGGGTGCCGTCGCGGGTCTCGGCCTGCACAAGGGCGTGGCGATGATCGTCATGGGCAAGATGAAGATCAAGCTCAAGGGCCGTCTCGCCTGGTACATGCACCGCGGCTACCACGGTCTTGCGATGCCGACCTGGAACCGCAAGATCCGTATCTTCGCGGACTGGACGCTCGCGATGTTCCTCAAGCGCGAGGTCGTCTCGCTGGGCGCCATGGAGCACCCGCGCGAGGAGTTCTACGAGGCCGCCAAGCCCGCCCCGGCTCCCGCCGCCGCCAAGACCGAGGAGAAGGCCAAGGCCTCCTGACCTCAGGTCACCCGCTTCATCCGAAGGGCTCCCCCGCTGTCCGTGGTGCGGGGAGCCCTTCGGCGTTCGTGCCGCCGTGCGGCCTACGCTCTTTTGCCCTGTTGTAACTCCATTGCGGGACTGTGCCGGGTAGTCCGGTCGTTTACGTGGTAACGGACATCCGGGATCGCCGTCTTGGAGGTGTGCACCGTGGCCGACGCCGCGTCGCGACTGGTGAGTGTTGCCGAGCAACTGCTGGGAGCCCCGCTCCCGGTGCGGATCCGTGCCTGGGACGGTTCCCAGGCGGGTCCGCCGAACGTTCCCGTACTCGTCGTGCGCAACCGCCGGGCGCTGCGCCGCATCCTCTTCAAGCCCGGGGAACTGGGGCTCGCCCGCGCCTGGGTCTCCGGCGACCTGGACATCGAGGGCGACCTGTACAGCGCCCTCGGCGCGATGGCCGGGCTGATCTGGGAGCGCGGGGAGGACTCCCGCACGCTGGCCGAGGCCCTGCGCGACCCCGTCGTCCGGGCGGGCATCCGCGAACTGCTGCGGCTGGCCGGACCCCCGCTGCCGCCCGCCCCGCCGCGCGAGGAGGTCCGCGCCCGCCGCCATCTGCACACCCGGCGCACCGACAAGCGGGCCATCAGCCACCACTACGACGTGGGCAACGACTTCTACGAGATCGTCCTCGGCCCCTCCATGGTCTACTCCTGCGCCTACTGGGAGGCCCCCGAGGCAGGCGGCACCCTGGAGTCCGCCCAGCGCGACAAGCTCGAACTGGTCTGCCGCAAGCTCGGTCTGAAGCCCGGTCAGCGGCTGCTCGACGTCGGCTGCGGCTGGGGCTCCATGGCCATCCACGCGGCCCGCGAGCACGGCGTCGGCGTCGTCGGCGTCACCCTCTCCCAGGAACAGGCCGCCTACGCCCGCAAGCGCGTCGCCGACGAGGGCCTGACCGACCGGGTCGAGATCCGCGTCCAGGACTACCGCGACGTACGCGACGGCCCCTACGACGCGATCTCCTCCATCGGCATGGCCGAGCACGTCGGCGCCGAACGCTATCTGGACTACGCCCGCGACCTGTACGGCCTGCTCAAGCCCGGTGGACGGCTGCTCAACCACCAGATCGCCCGCCGTCCCCAGCGGGACGAGTCGGCGTACGAGGTGGACGCGTTCATCGACGCCTACGTCTTCCCCGACGGCGAACTCGCCCCCCTCGGCACCACCGTCACCCAGCTGGAGCGCGCCGGGTTCGAGGTGCGGGACGTGGAGGTGCTGCGCGAGCACTACGCCCTGACCCTGCGCGCCTGGGTCACCCGCCTTGAGGCGGACTGGGAGCGGGCGGTACGGCTCGCCGGGTACGGCCGCGCCCGGGTCTGGCTGCTGTACATGGCCGCCTCGGCGCTGGCCTTCGAGCGCAACCGGATCGGCGTCAACCAGGTCCTCGCCGTCCGCACCCCCGAGCCGGGCACCTCGGGCCTCCCGCCGCGCCCGCGCACCTGGCACGGCTGACGCACGCGAAGGGGGCCCCGTTCCTGTTCCCGAACGGGGCCCCTTCGCCGTACGCGGGCCGCTACTCGGCCTTGATCGCCGTCAGCATGTCGAGACGGGCCGCCCGGCGGGCCGGCCACAGCGCCGCCAGGACGCCGACCAGGGCCGCCAGGACCAGGAAGAGCGCGATCCGGTCCCAGGGCAGCACCAGCTGGTAGGTCGGCATCTGCGTGCCGATCAGCGCACCGGCCGCCCAGCCGAAGAACACGCCCAGACCGATGCCGAGCACACCGCCGAACAGGGAGATCACCAGGGACTCCAGGCGCACCATGCGCTTGACGCCCCGGCGCTCCAGACCGATCGCGCGCAGCATCCCGATCTCCTGCGAGCGCTCGAAGACCGACATCGCCAGGGTGTTGACGACACCGAGGACCGCGATGACGACCGCCATGCCGAGCAGGCCGTAGAGCATGTTCAGCATGAAGGTGAAGAACTTCGCGACGCCGTCGGAGATGTCCTTCTTGTCCTGGACCGCGATCGCCGGGTTGGAGCCGAGGGCCTTCTCCAGGTGGTCCTTGGCCGCCGCCGAGGCGCCGTCCTTCATCTTGACCATGACCTGCATGTCGGACGGGGTGGTCAGATGCGGGGTGAGGGTGCGGTTGTCGATCATGATGCCGCGGGTCATGGCGTTGCCCTCGTAGACCCCGGCGATGGTCAGCTTCTGGGCCTTGCCGTCGGCGTAGTGCACGGTGAGGTGCGAACCGGCCGTCCAGCCGTAGTCCTTCGCCCGGTCCTTGTCCACGACGACGCGGGTGCCGCTCACCGTGAAGGTGCCCTGGTCCGTCTTCAGGTTGGTCAGCTCACCGATCGAACGGCTGTCGACGCCGGTCAGGTACTCCGTCCTGCCGTCGATGCGGGAGGGCGCGTTGCGCAGCGGGCTGCTCGCGGCGACCCCGTCGACGGCGGCGATCTTCTCGGCCACCTTGGGGGAGAGCGGTCCCTGGGTGGACATCGAGACGACGTAGTCGGCGCTGATCGAGTCGCTCGCCATCTTGTCGATTGACTTCTGGAGGCTGCCCGCCATCACCGTCATACCGGTGATCAGGGTCAGGCCGATCATCAGCGCGGACGCGGTGGCCGCCGTACGGCGCGGGTTGCGCACCGAGTTCTGGCGGGCCAGCTTGCCGGAGATGCCGAACAGGCGCAGCACGGGCGCGGCGGCGGCGATCAGCGGGCGCGACAGCAGCGGCGTCAGCACGAACACGCCGATGATGAGCAGGACGGCGCCCAGTCCCATCGCGACCTGCCCGCTGTCGGTGCTCATCGTCCGGCCCGCGAGGACCACGGCGACACCGGCACCGGCGAACAGCGCGCCCAGGGTGTTGCGCAGCACCAGGGACTTGGTGGTGGCCTTGGCGTGGATGCTGTTCATGGCCGCCATCGGCGGGATCTTCGCGGCGCGGCGGCTCGGCAGCCAGGCGGCCAGCGCGGTGACGACGATGCCGACGACGAGGGCGGCCACCACCGTGCCCGGCGTGATGACCAGGGGGCCGTCGGGCAGTTCGGCGCCGATGGTGCCGAGCAGGGAGCGCAGTCCCGCGCCGATGCCCACACCGGCCGCGAGTCCGGCGATCGCGGCGATCGCGCCGACCACGACCGCCTCGGTCAGCACCGAGCGGGTGACCTGGCTCCGGGAGGCGCCGACCGCGCGCAGCAGGGCCAGTTCCTTGGTGCGCTGGGCGACCAGCATGGTGAAGGTGTTGGCGATGATGAACAGACCGACGAACAGGGAGATCCCGGCGAACACCAGCAGGACCTTGGTGAGGCCGCTCATGCCCTCGGCGATCTGCTTCGCCTGGTCCTGTGCGAGCTTCTTGCCGGTGGTGGTCTCCACCAGCTGGGTGGGCAGCGTCTTGTCCAGGGCCGACTTGAGCGCGCCCTGGCTGGTGCCGGGCGCGGCCTTCACGTCGATCTCGTCGTACGTGCCCTTCTTGCCGAACAGGGTCTGCGCGGTCGGCGTGTCGAACAGGGTGAGGCTGCCGCCCGCCGACACGTTGCCGTCGTCGGTGGTGAAGATGCCGCTGACGCGCGGGGTGAGGATCGGGCCGTCGACCGAGAGGCGGGCCTTGTCGCCGACCTTGTACCCGGCGCGCTGCGCGGTCTTGGAGTCGAGCGCGATCTCGTCGGCGCCGTGCGGGGCGTGGCCGGAGACGAGCTGGTAGCGGGGGTCCTTCGTCCCCCAGTAGTTGCCGCCGGAGGACTGCCAGCCGCTGCCGACCAGCTTGCCGTCCTTGCCCGCGAGGGCGGTGAAGCCGCCGACGACACCGGTGGCGGACCGCGCCCCCGGGGTCGTCGCGGCCTTCTGGAGCAGGGCGTCGGTCAGCTCGGGGTTGTGGCCGACCTGGTCGCCCTTGGACGCCTGGTGGCGGGGGGTGACGGCCACGTCGACCCCGTCGAAGCCCTTGGCGGAGCTGTTCTGGAAGGCATCGGAGACGGTGTTGGTGAAGACCAGCGTCCCGGACACGAACGCCACGCCGAGCATGACGGCGAGCACGGTCATCAGGAGCCGGGCCTTGTGCGCGAGGACGTTGCGCAGGGCGGTGCGGAACATCAGCTGGTACGGCCCTTCGCGTCGAACTGCTTCATCAGGTCGAGGACGCTGTCGGCCGTGGGGTCCTGGATCTCGTCCACGATCCGGCCGTCGGCGAGGAAGATCACGCGGTCCGCGTAGGCCGCCGCGACCGGGTCGTGGGTCACCATGACGACGGTCTGGCCCATCTCGCGCACGGAGTTGCGCAGGAAGCCGAGGACTTCGGCGCCGGAGCGGGAGTCGAGGTTTCCGGTCGGCTCGTCACCGAAGACGATCTCGGGGCGGGAGGCCAGCGCGCGGGCGACGGCGACGCGCTGCTGCTGGCCGCCGGAGAGCTGCGCGGGCCGGTGGGTCAGGCGCCCGGACAGCCCGACCATGTCGATGACCTGGTCCAGCCACGCCTTGTCGGGCTTGCGGCCCGCGATGTCCATGGGCAGCGTGATGTTCTCCAGCGCGGTCAGCGTGGGGAGCAGGTTGAACGCCTGGAAGATGAAGCCGATCTTGTCGCGGCGCAGCCGGGTGAGCTGCTTGTCCTTCAGCGAGCCCAGCTCGGTGTCACCGATGCGCACCGACCCCGAGGAGAAGGAGTCGAGCCCGGCCACGCAGTGCATCAGCGTGGACTTGCCGGAGCCGGAGGGGCCCATGATCGCGGTGAACTCGCCCTGACGGAAGTCGACGGAGACCTGGTCGAGGGCGACCACCCGGGTCTCGCCCTGCCCGTAGATCTTGGACAGCTCCGTGGCGCGCGCGGCCACGGCGGTGCTCCGGCCTGCGGTGGGTGTGGTGGTCACGGAAGGGCGCTCCTGTCGGTACGGCTGTGGGGACTGGCTTCCATCGTCCCTTCCCGTTCCCCCGCCCCGGTCAGCCGCTGTTCCCGTTCCCGGAACCGACTGCGGTCGGACGGGACGCCCCGGTGTCATACCTGGGGAGGACGCCGGACCCTGAGGCCACCCGGGTGGCGCGGGGCGGGCCCGGGGCTGACGCGGGGCCGGGACCTGCTGGGACCGCTTCCGCCGGGAACAGGTGGGCCGCCCTCGTTCGGTAGGTGAAATTCCGTCATTCCCCGTGCGGTGCGTGCCCGGCCGCGTCACGCTGTTGGCAAGTGCGGATGGCGTGCACCGTGGTCTGATGCACCCTCAGACATCAATAAAATAAGACAACATCGGTCCGTACTCTCCGCTGTCCTCGGGGAGCCTCCCGATAGGCTCGGGAGCTCGAAGCGGAGCCCATGGCCTGCCCGGATGGTGGAATGCAGACACGGCGAGCTTAAACCTCGCTGCCCCTTCGCGGGCGTGCCGGTTCAAGTCCGGCTCCGGGCACTTCACCAGGCGCCTGACCTGCCGAAACGGCCGGCGCCTCGGCCATCTCCGAGCACCGCTGCCGTCCCCCCCGGGGCCCAGCTCTCGCACGCTCAGTCTTCGTGCGCTCAGCCCTCGTACACCGTCAGCACCACCCCGTCCGCCTCGATCCGGCGTCCCGCGCGCATGCCGTTGGCGCGCAGGGCGAGGAGGCAGGTGTGGAAGAGGGTCAGTTCTTCCTGGTTCAGGATCGCGGCGGCCAGGTCGAGGAGTTCGCCGACCGAGGCGTCGGTGAGGGTCTCGGGCAGTTCGCCGGAGAACAGGACGACGGATTCGCCGTCGGGGCCGCGGACCACCGCGGTGGCCGGCCCGCCATGCACGAACAACACGTTCCCCCCAAGGGCCCGGGGTCGTGCGGCTCTCGCTCCTCGGGCAGTCGTGAGACTAGCGGGGTATCTCGGCATATTCGGGCCCAGTTGCATTCTTTTTCCGACTTGGGCCCCGAGTGGGCCGAAGACCGGGCAACCGCGGCCAGAGGCGGTCAGCCCTCCGGCGGACGCGGCGGTCAGCTCTCCGGCGGGCGCTTGGCCGAGCGGCCGAGCAGGGACTCCACCAGGGCGGTGACATGGCGCCGGTCGTCGGAGGACAGCTGCTGCACGCTGGCGATGAGGAGGTCGACCTCGGGGTCGCCGGTCGCTCCGGCGTCGGCCGCGCCGTTCCCGGCCGTGCCGTACACATGGATGCCGCACGCCTCGGCCGCCGCGCGCCGCACGGTGTCCAACGGGAGTCCGAGTCCCTTGGACAGTCCCTCCAGGGTCGTGGCCTGGGGCATCCGCACCACGCGCTCGGCGGTGGCCAGGTGGTGGACGGTGGAGCGGGGGATGTCTCCGCGTCTGGCCACGTCGCCGTAGGACCAGCCCTCACGGTCCAGGCGCTCGCGAATCAGCTGCTGCAGTGCGTTGGTCACCTGGTCACTTCCCGGTCGTCCTGCTCGCCGCTCGCCGAACCTCGCTGTCGGGGGGATTCTACGGGCGAGTAGGGGCACGGCCGAAAGGGTGATTCCCCGAACGGGTTGCGGAGTGCCCCGGTGAGGCCCTAGTGTCCAATCTCGTTGGACAGCTCGTCCGACCAAGTCGGACAGAGTCCGGGGGGAACCTGACTCCGTTCGACCGGAAATGCCTATTCCCAAGGGGGAATTGATCATGATGGACGCTCACGAGCTCGAGGCCGAGTCCGCGGAGCTGCTGCCGGGTCGCGAGGCCCTGGGCAAGCTGAAGTTCAGCTTCAACAAGACGACGAACGTCTCCAAGCACGTCGCCAACATCGCGGCCTCGAACCAGTCCGCCGCGCTGAACGACCACTCGGCGTACTCCGTCGCCAGCTCCGGTGCCGCCCAGACCATCAGCGTTTCCCAGTAACACCCGCGCACCACCGCCCATCGAGATCTTTCCGGAAGGACCACCATCATGAGCATGGACATGCGTGACCTGGACGCCGAGTCCGCGGAGCTGCTGCCGGGCCGTGAGGCCCTGGGCAAGCTGAAGTTCAGCTTCAACAAGACGACCAACGTCACCAAGCACATCGCGAACATCGAGGCGCAGAACCAGTCGCTCGCCGCGAACGACCACTCGCTGTGGTCGGACGCGCAGTCGCAGGCCGGTCAGGCGATCTCCGTCAAGCAGTAACGGCACCGCCGCACAGGCGGTCACGGGGGCGGACCGTGCCCGAGTCCGGGGCGGTCCGCCCCCGCGGCCATGCCGGGGGGAAGCGGCGGCCATGACGTGGGGGGAGACCACACATGACGGTGTCGGGAAACGGCACATCCACGCTCTACGACACCGGCCCGCTGCCCGGGCCCGGTGGCTGGCCGGTGACGTACGAGCAGGTAGCGGCCGGCAGCCTGCCGGACGCGGAGGTGCCGTCCCGGCCCGTTCCGCGCATCAGCGCGGGGCTGCAGCTGCACGGCGAGTACCAGGGGTCCGGCTTCACCGAGCCCAAGTACATCGCCCGTCGGGGGGACGGGCAGGTCGTGCAGCTGTCACGGCTGCTGTATCTCGTGGCGTCGTCCGTCGACGGCGTCCGCGACATCGACACCATCGCCCACCGGGTGAGCGCGCGCTTCGGCCGCGAGGTCAGCGGCGAGAACATCCGCTACCTGGTGGAGAACAAGCTCGAACCGCTCGGCGTGACCGTCCCCGAGGGCCAGGAGAGCGACGAGGTCGACGCCCCGCGCTCCGACCTGCTGCTGGCCCTCAAGGGCCACCGGGTGATCTTCAACGAGCGCCGCACCGCGAAGATCGCCCGGTCGCTCCAGTGGCTGCACCGCCCGCCGGTCGTCGCCGCCGTGCTGCTCGCGGCCGTCGCCATGGACGTGTGGCTGTTCGGCTTCTTCGGGGCGATCGAACCGGTCCTTGAGGTCCTGGACCAGCCGCTGCTGATCCTGATCGTCTTCCTGCTCACCGTGGCCTCCCTCGTCTTCCACGAGTTCGGCCACGCCTCGGCGTGCAGATACGGCGGCGCCCGGCCCGGCTGCATCGGCTGCGGCCTCTTCCTCATCTGGCCGTCCATGTACACCGACGTCACCGACGTCTACCGGATCAACCGCGGCGGCCGTATCCGCACCGACTTCGGCGGCGTCTACTTCAACGTCGTCTTCATGCTGGCCATGGCCGGTGCCTACTTCGCCACCGGGGAGCCCTTCTTCCTGGCCGCGGTCTATCTCGGGCACTTCGAGATCCTGGAACAGCTGATGCCGGCCGTCCGCCTGGACGGCTACTACATCCTGGGCGACCTCGCCGGAGTCCCCGACCTCTACGGCAAGATCAAACCGATCCTGCTCTCCCTGCTGCCCACCGCCAAGGGACGGGCGGCCCGCGTCGAGGTCGCCGGGCTGAAGAAGTCGGCGCGCGTCATCGTGGCGACCTGGGTGCTGACGATGATCCCGCTGATCATCGCCGAGCTGGGCTACGGCCTGTGGAACCTGCCGCGCATCATCTCCACCATGGTCCGCTCGCTGACCGAGCAACTGGTCGGCACGGGCTCCGCCTTCGCCGACGGCAAGATCGTCGAGGGCCTGGTCGGCGTGCTCGGCAGCTTCATGCTGCTGTGCCCGATGGCGGGTGTCATCTACCTCACCATCAAGATCGGCGGCCGTCTCTTCCGGGCCGCCAAGCGCTCCACCGCCGGGCGCCCCGCGCTGCGCGTCACGCTGTGCGCGGCCCTGCTCGTGGGCCTGGGCGGCCTCAGCTACGCCTGGATGTCCGGCGCCACCCCGAAGCCGCTGCCCAAGAAGCCGCCGATCGCGCCGATCCTCCAGCCCGGGGTGCCCACGACCGCGCCGCCGCCCATGGACGCGTCCACCCCGGACAGCGGCACGGGCGGACCCTCCGCGAGCCCCGGCACCGCGTCCGTCTCCCCCTCGGCCGTGCCCGGCGCGGCACCCTCCGGTGCCTCCGGCAGCCCGAGCGCCCCGGCCTCCGGCAGCGCGTCCGCGTCCGCGCCGGAGCCGTCCGGCTCGCCCTCGGCGAAGCCCGGCAAGAAGCCGACCAAGGGGACCACCCAGCCCGGTGACTCCGGGAGCAACGGCGGTACGGGCGGCGACCCGACGCAGGAGCCCACGGACTCCGCCACCGACAGCCCCAGCCCGACCCCCACGGAGAGCGTCCCCGCGAGCGAGCCGCCCGGAAGCACGCCTCCGCCCACCAGCCCCCCGGCCCAGGGAGCGTCGTCCTGACCCCCTCCGGCCCTGTGTGACCACGCGGGTCGCACCCCCCTGAACCACCTCGCATCCACTTCTTCCAGGAGACTCCATGGGAAGTCATCGAAAGCCACGCGCGAACAGCGGTCCGTTCAACGGACGCGCGGTCCGCACCGTCCTCCTCGCCGCCGGTGCCGCCGGAGTGGCGACCGCCGTCCCGGCCCACGCCGCGACCGGGCCCGCCCGCGCCGCGATCGTCTCGGACAACGTGTTCACCAACGCCAACCGGCTGCACCACACCCAGGCGAAGGACTCCTTCACCGTCCGGGAGTTCGGCAACGTCCGGGCCGCCTCCGTGCGCAACCAGGCCCGCGCCGTCTCCATGGGCTGCTCGGTCGACGACAAGTGCCGTTCGGTCGCGCTGTCCTTCCAGATCGTCACGATCGCCGGGGACGTGCACCGGCTCAAGGCGGTCAACGTCAGCGACGCGGCGAACAAGTACTGCAACGGCTGCCAGACCCTCGCGGGCGCCTACCAGTTCGTCGTCTCCACGCCCAACCCGCTCAAGCTGGACGCGAGCGCCCGCCGCCAGCTCAACGACATCCAGCGCCGGCTGGACGCGCTGACCCGCTCCGGCCTGCCCGCGACCGAGCTGCAGACCAAGGTGGACGCGCTGGCCGGAGAGGTCAACGGCATCCTGCAGAGCGCCGTGGCCAAGGCGCCCAAGGGCCACGAGCGGCCCGACGTCACCCTGCACCGCCGACTGGACGGCTGGCCGCGCCACTGACCGCGCCCTGACCGTCCCGCCCGGCCGGCCGCCGGTACCGCGAGCGCCTCCCGCGGACCGGCGGCCGGCCCCTTTCGTACGGGCGCCGGACACCCTTCGTTTACGGGGTCCGTACGTCCCTCGGGCATTACTTGTTCCATGGCCGGGAACACCGGTTCGGCATAACGTGTTCGGCAGCATGGCGAGGGAAAGATCCTCCTCAAGGATTACGGTCCTTCCTTTGCCAATCCATTACTCTTGAGCCCAAGGCCGCGCAGGGTGGCCGTGGAGGAGTGAAATGAGGAGCAGCAACCCGGTCTTCTCGCGACGGGAGTTCAGCCGCGACAACGGCTACGCCGGTTTCAACACCGCACCGCAGGCCGGGTACGCACAGGGCAGCCCCTACGCGCAGAATCCGTACGCCCAGAACCCGTACGCGCAGCCCGACCTCGCGCACGGCGCCCCGCCGCAGGCCCCGCCCGCCGCCGGCCGGATGACGATGGACGACGTCGTCACCCGCTCGGCCTTCACGCTCGGCACGGTCGTCGTCGGCGCCGTCCTCGCCTGGACGCTGCTGCCGGTCTCCACGACCAGCTACGGCCTGGCGATCGGGGCCGCGATCATCGCCTTCGTCCTGGCGATGGTGCAGAGCTTCAAGCGCACCCCGTCCCCCGCGCTGATCCTGGCCTACGCGGCCTTCGAGGGCGTCTTCCTCGGCGTGTTCAGCGAGATGTTCAACAGCCGCTGGAGCGGCGCCCCCTTCCAGGCGGTGCTGGGCACCATGGCGGTCACCGGCGCCACCCTGCTGGTCTACAAGGCCGGCTGGATCCGCGTCACCGCGCGCTACGCCCGCATCGGCATGGCCATCGCGATCGCCTTCGTGGTCGTCATGGCGGTCAACCTGCTGCTGGTCGCGTTCGGCGTCGCCGAGGACGGCGGACTGCGCAGCATGGGCCCGCTGGGCGCGATCGTCGGCATCATCGCGATCCTGCTCGGCGCGTTCTTCCTGACGCTCGACTTCAAGCAGATCCAGGACGGCATCGCGTACGGCGCCCCGCGCGACGAGTCCTGGCTCGCCGCGTTCGGTCTCACCATGACCCTGGTGTGGATCTACATCGAGATGCTCCGCCTGGTCGCGATCTTCAGCAACAACGACTAGCGGACCTCCCGCAGCGCACGCGAAGGGCCCCCGGTTCGGTACCGGGGGCCCTTCGCGTGTGTCCGGGGGCGCTAGCGCAGCTTGCGCGCCGCCCTCCTCAAGTCGTACTCATGGATGATCGCCTTGGCATGGCCGTAGGCCAGATTGTGCTCGTGCCGCAGCCAGCTGACCTTCTCCTCGAAGCGGGCGAGGGCGGGCCCCTCCTCCACCGCGCGCAGCCAGTCGGAGACGGCGCGGCCGGTGCAGTGGGGGATGCGGGCAAGCATGTTGCGATGGGTCTCTTCGGAGAAGACTTGGGACATCGGCGCCTCCGAACGCAAAGGGGATACAGGCCGGTCCTCACCGTCACCGTGCCCGAGCACGGCCCGCTTGGCAACAGTGCCCGCGTTACGCTCGGGCGGTGCTCGATACGACGCCCCTGACCAAAGCAGTGGAACACTTCGCCGACCGGCTGCGCGCGGCCCCGCAGAGCCGGTTGCAACGCAGCGCCGCCGCCGAGGCCCTGGCGCTGGCCCGGGAGATGGCCCGGCGCACGCAGGCGGTGGAGGAGCCGGGGACCGAGCCCCGCGAGATGCCGGACGCCGGGATGTTCGCGGCGGCCGACCAGATCACCGTCGCCGGGCACGACCTCGCACTGGTGCTGAGCACCGACGAGGAGGTCGCCGAGGCGGTCGAGCTGGTGGAGGAGGCCCGCAAGCGGGCCGGGGTGTGACGGCCCCGGCGCTCACAGGGACGCGATGACGCGGTCCGCGAGGACGTACACCGTCTCGTCGCCGCAGGCGAAGGTCAGCGTGTAGGCGCCGGAGATGCCCGATCCGCCCAGCAGATACGGCGACTCGCCCGAGCGCAGCGCGGTCGCGAGCCGTTCCGCCGTCTCGCGGTGGCCCGGGGTCATGCACAGGGTGGTGCCGTCGGCGAAGACGTAGACGTCGAGGGTGCCGAGCGGGCCGGGGCGTACGTCGCTGAGCGCGACCTGCTGGGTGGCCAGCTGCTCCAGGGTGGTGGCGGCGCGCTCGTCCTCGTGTCCGGCGGTCTGCTGCACCGGGACGAAGTCGGGGTGCGAGGGGTGACGGCGGCGGGCCGCGGCCAGCTCCGGGGACTCCCCGCTCTGCTCCTCGGCCTCGACGGCGGGCTCGGCCACGGGCTCGAGGCCCGCGAAGTCCGCCTGCCGGGGCAGGAAGGGCTCGACGTCGGCCAGGCCGTGCAGCGAGGGGGCGTCGGAGGAGTCGCGCGCCTCCTGGGCGGCCCAGAACGCGCGGGCCTCGGCCAGCTCGCGCTCCCGCTCCTCCGCCAGCGCCTCGGCCACGGCCGTGCGTATCTCCTCGGCGTCGGCGGTGGTGCGGGCGGCGGGCAGCAGGGTGCGCAGGGCGGCGGCCTGGTCGTCCGCGAGCTGGGCCTGCAGCTCGGTGAGCTGGCGGCGCAGCCGCAGCACGGTGCACAGGACGGCGACGCCCACGGCGCCCGTGGCGACCGTGGTGAGCAGCAGGGCGATGGGCATGGCGCTCACTGACGTACTCCCAGGTTCAAAGTCGACCCCCGACTTCCTACAACAGCTTGAAGGGCGGACTGACCGGCTGTCAGTGCGTAACGTCACGAAACGGACGGAACTTCTGCCTCGGCGGCGCGCGGCGCCTCCCGGCCCACGGCACTGACCTGCGTCGATCCCCCATCGAGCGAGATAGGTCACACCCTGAGGGAGATTGGATCACAAAAAGGCCCAGCGCCCAGGGGGTTTCCCGGGTTCCGGGCCTTTTCGGACCCTCGGTGCCCGAGCGGTCACCGAGGGTCGATCAGCTCGTCGGGCCGGGCGCGGTCAGCTCAGGCGCTCGACGACCATCGCCATGCCCTGGCCGCCGCCGACGCACATGGTCTCCAGACCGAACTGCTTGTCGTGGAACTGGAGGGAGTTGATCAGCGTGCCGGTGATGCGGGCGCCGGTCATGCCGAAGGGGTGGCCGACCGCGATGGCGCCGCCGTTGACGTTCAGCCGGTCCAGGTCGATGCCCAGCTCCTGGTAGGAGGGGATCACCTGGGCGGCGAACGCCTCGTTGATCTCGACCAGGTCGATGTCGCCGACGGAGAGCCCGGCGCGGCGCAGCGCCTGCTTGCTCGCCTCGACCGGGCCGAGGCCCATGATCTCGGGGGAGAGGCCGGAGACTCCGGTGGAGACGATCCGGGCGAGCGGGGTCAGACCCAGCTCGCGGGCCTTGGTGTCGCTCATGATGACCAGGGCGGCGGCGCCGTCGTTCAGCGGGCAGCAGTTGGCCGCGGTGACCAGGCCGTCGGGGCGGAACACCGGCTTCAGGCCCTCGACGCCCTCCAGGGTGACCCCCGCGCGCGGGCCGTCGTCCTTGGCGACCACGGTGCCGTCGGGCAGCGTGACCGGGGTGATCTCGCGCTCCCAGAAGCCGTTCTTGATGGCCTCCTCGGCGAGGTTCTGCGAGCGGACGCCGAACTCGTCCATCTCGCGCCGGGTGACGCCCTTGAGCCGGGCCAGGTTCTCGGCGGTCTGGCCCATCGCGATGTACGCGTCGGGGACCAGGCCGTCCTCGCGCGGGTCGTGCCAGGTCGTGCCCTCCTGCTGCGCGACCTCGGCGGTACGGGCCTCGGCCTCGGCGAAGAACGGGTTGTGCGTGTCGGGCAGGCTGTCGGAGTTGCCCTTGGCGAAGCGGGAGACCATCTCGACACCGGCCGAGATGAAGACGTCGCCCTCGCCGGCCTTGATGGCGTGCAGCGCCATGCGGGAGGTCTGGAGCGAGGAGGAGCAGTAACGGGTGATCGTGCAGCCCGGCAGGTGGTCCATGCCCATCTGCACGGCCACGATCCGGCCCAGGTTGTTGCCCTGCTCGCCGCCGGGCAGGCCGCAGCCGAGCATCAGGTCGTCGATGTCCTTGGGGTCCAGCTCGGGGACCTTGGCGAGCGCCGCCTGGATGATCGTGGCGGTCAGGTCGTCCGGGCGCAGGTCCTTCAGGGAGCCCTTGAAGGCGCGGCCGATGGGGGAGCGGGCGGTCGACACGATGACGGCTTCGGGCATCACGGCTCCAGTGGCGTAGGGAAGAAAGGGCAAGGCCCACTCGGAAGTTACCCGTACGTATGGCCTGGGTCACCCGGGTGCGGGTGTGACACTGGCCGCAATTGTCTAAGCGCTTGCTTGGCTGCCTTTACTCGGCTCGCCAGTCGTTCGCGCCGCCCGCCCGGCTACGACGACGGCGTCGCCGGTTCCGTCTCCGGCACCCCCCGCCTGCGCCGCCGCTTCAGCAGGGCCCACGGTCCGCGCGGACCTGACGGCATCGCGGCCGTGACCTCCGTGCCCGCCTCCGCCGCGGCCTCGGCCGCCGCCCGTGCCACCGGCAGGAAGCCCTCGCGCCGCGCCACGTCCGGCCCCTCCTCCTCGGCGGGCCACAGGCCGAGCGCCGCGCACACCGTCGGCAGCACCGCCATGGCCGCCGTCGCGTACCCCTCCGCCGAGGGGTGGTAGCTGTCCGGGCCGAACAGCTCGCGGGGGTTCGCCGCGAACTCCGGGCCCAGCAGATCGCCGAGCGAGACCGTGCGCCCGCCCTGTTCCACGACCCCGATGGTCTGCGCCGCCGCGAGCTGCCGCGAGGCCCGCCGGGCCAGCCAGCGCAGCGGCTGCTGCACCGGCTCGATGGTGCCGAGGTCGGGACAGGTGCCGACCACCACCTCGGCACCGGCCGTGCGCAGCCGCCGTACCGCCGCCGACAGATGGCGCACCGAGCGGGTCGGGGGCATCCGGTGGGTCACGTCGTTCGCGCCGACCATGATCACGCAGACGTCCGGCACCGGCAGCGGGGAGGCGAGGACCAGGGACACCTGGCGCTCCAGGTCGTCGGACTGGGCGCCGGGCAGCGCCACGTTCTTCAGCACCACCGGCCGCTCCGCGACCGCCGCGAGCCCCGAGGCCAGCAGCGCGCCCGGGGTCTGCCCCGCCCGGTGCACGCCCTGTCCGGCCGCCGTGGAGTCGCCGAGCAGGGTCAGCCGCAGCGGCGGCTCACCGGGTTCCTCGAACCCGGCGCCGTACACCCCGTCGGCCTGTGGCACCCGGCCGCCGGTCGCCCCGTTGCTCACCTGGCGCCGGGCCAGCCGCATCTCGGCCAGCACCAGGCCGACCGCGGCCACCCCGATCAGCCCGGCACCGCCGCCGCCGTACGCCGCCCCGGCCGCGATGCGCCGGGCCACTCTCGCCCTCGACAGGTTCGCCATGCGACGCCGCCACCTCCTCCTAGCCGTACACCCACTCCTTGCCCCGTACGGCACGTGCGCCAATCTCCACAGGGAGTGAAGGTCCGTCCGGCGTCACCCGGGGGCCGTAGGCTGGCGGAAACAACTACGACCACTGTTTTTGCAAGCAACCGGAGACAACGGTGCAATTCCACGACTCGATGATCAGCCTCGTCGGCAACACCCCGCTGGTGAAGCTCAACAACGTGACCGAGGGCATCCAGGCCACCGTCCTGGCCAAGGTGGAGTACTTCAACCCCGGCGGTTCCGTGAAGGACCGCATCGCCCTGCGCATGATCGAGGCGGCGGAAGCGAGCGGCGAGCTGAAGCCGGGCGGCACGATCGTCGAGCCGACCAGCGGCAACACGGGCGTCGGCCTGGCCATCGTGGCCCAGCAGAAGGGCTACAAGTGCATCTTCGTGTGCCCCGACAAGGTCAGCATGGACAAGATCAACGTGCTGCGCGCGTACGGCGCCGAGGTCGTGGTCTGCCCGACCGCCGTGGACCCGGAGCACCCGGACTCCTACTACAACGTCTCCGACCGGCTGGTGCGTGAGACGCCGGGCGCCTGGAAGCCGGACCAGTACTCCAACCCCAACAACCCGCTCTCCCACTATCACTCGACCGGCCCCGAGCTGTGGGAGCAGACCGAGGGGAAGATCACGCACTTCGTGGCGGGCGTCGGCACCGGCGGCACCATCTCCGGCACCGGCCGCTATCTGAAGGACGCCAGCGACGGCAAGGTCAAGGTCATCGGCGCCGACCCGGAGGGCTCGGTCTACTCCGGCGGCTCCGGGCGCCCGTATCTGATCGAGGGCGTCGGCGAGGACTTCTGGCCCACCGCCTACGACCGCACCGTGGCCGACGAGATCGTGCCGGTGTCCGACAAGGACGCCTTCCAGATGACCCGCCGCCTCGCCAAGGAGGAGGGCCTGCTCGTCGGCGGCTCCTGCGGCATGGCGGTCGTCGCCGCGCTGCGCGTGGCCGAGCGGCTGGGCCCGGACGACGTGGTCGTCGTCCTGCTCCCGGACAGCGGTCGCGGCTACCTTTCGAAGATCTTCAACGACGAGTGGATGGCCGACTACGGCTTCCTGGAGGACGAGGGCCCCAGCGCCCGCGTCGCCGACGTGCTCAGCGACAAGGAGCACGGCTCCATCCCCTCCCTGGTGCACATGCACCCCGAGGAGACCGTGGGCCAGGCCATCGAGGTGCTGCGCGAGTACGGCGTCTCCCAGATGCCGGTCGTCAAGCCGGGTGCCGGTCACCCCGACGTGATGGCCGCCGAGGTCGTCGGCTCGGTCGTGGAGCGCGAGCTGCTGGACGCGCTGTTCTCGCAGCGGGCCTCGCTCTCGGACCCGCTGGAGAAGCACATGTCGGCCCCGCTGCCGCAGGTCGGCTCCGGTGAGCCGGTCGCGGACCTGATGCAGGTGCTCGGCTCGGCGGACGCCGCGATCGTGCTGGTCGAGGGCAAGCCGACCGGTGTGGTCAGCCGCCAGGACCTGCTGTCCTTCCTGGCCAAGGGCGGCAAGCGGTAGGGCATTCGCCCCGATCTCCATGATCCGTGGCGCACGTGGCATCTGGGTGTCACGTGCGCGCAGCACGTGCTTAACACGGGTCCGCCACAGTAAGGGGTACCGGCAGGGCGGGAGCGGCTCCCCGCCCCGGCCGGTGCCGTACGGCGTCCCAGGAACCTCCGGAGCGGCTCCCGGACCTCCATGGACGCCAAGGACGCGCCCGCCAGGCCTGACCCGGCGCGCGTCCCTCGCGGGGACCGCCGTCGTCCCGCCCCCCGGTGACGGGGGTGCGGCGGTCCCCGCGCAAGCCGCCTTCCGCGCCCTCGCGCGCTGCTCGCCTTCCCTTTCTCCGCCCTCGTCCGCCATACCCCGGGCATCGCGGACGCCACCCCTGTATAACGGTATGCAGGGAGCGTTTGGAGTGAATAGCGGGTGGGGCCGGTGAGAGGGATGAGTGTGGGCGACAGTCCTGCGAAACGGTTGCAGGCGCTCTTCGAGGGGCACCGGCTCACACCGACCCAGCGGCGCATCGCGCACAGCATGGTGCGGCGGGCCGCCGATGTGCCGTTCCTGTCCAGCGTGGAGCTGGCGGACCTGGCCGGGGTGAGTCAGCCGTCGGTCACCCGGTTCGCGGTCGCGCTCGGCTTCGACGGCTACCCGGCGCTGCGCCGCCATCTGCGCGAGGTCGTTCCGGTCGAACCGGCCGCCGAACAGGGCTCGTTCAACGAGTACCAGCAGGCCGTCGAGGCCGAGATCGAGAACCTGCGGCACCTGGCCGACCTGCTCGCCGACCCGGCCCCGGTCCAGCGGGCGGGCCTGCTGCTGGCCGCCTCCCGGCCGCTGCCGGTGCTCGGGCTGCGCGCGGCGGCCCCGCAGGCCTTCGGCTTCGCCTACTTCGCCGCCAAGGTCCACCCGGACGTACGGCTGCTCGACGAGGGCGGCTCCATGGTGCAGGACCGCATCGACGCCGCCGTACGGGCCGGTGCCTCCGCGCTGCTCTGCTTCGCGCTGCCCCGGCATCCGCGTGAGGTGCTCGACGCCCTCGCGCACGCCAAGGAGGCGGGGCTGACCGTCGTCACCGTCGCGGACTCCGTCTTCGCGCCGGTCGCCAAGCACTCCGACCTGCTGCTGCCCGCCGCCGTCGGCACCGGGCTCGCCTTCGACACCCCGTGCGCGCCGATGATGCTCGGCCGGGTGCTCCTGGAGGCCCTGTGCGACGGACTCCCGGACGCGCAGGCCCGGTTGGAGGAGTTCGACGCGCGGGCCGCGGCCCGTGGGCTGTTCGTGGAATGAACCGGCGCGTTCTTAAGACGCGTCTCAGGTTCCGGCGCTAGCGTGCCGCGCTGACACAGGTGATCCCCGGCGCGGACCGGGTGATCGACGCACTCGTGACACGGGAGGGTGACGTGGCGCGTGAAGGACGCGGCGGAAACGGCGGACGCGGCGGAC
The DNA here is from genome assembly GCF_000373625.1 of Streptomyces sp. LaPpAH-108. Lineage (GTDB taxonomy): Bacteria > Actinomycetota > Actinomycetes > Streptomycetales > Streptomycetaceae > Streptomyces. The sequence goes on along the minus strand of NZ_KB891996.1, from coordinate 62,536 downwards.
ACGGGCTGGCCCGGGTGGCCGTCGTCGTACGGGCCGGGGCCGCCCCGCTGACCTGGCTCGGGGTTCTCGCGGCCGGGATCGGCGCGGTGCCGTCAGGGCTGACGGGCCGAACGCCCGGCATCGTGGCCGGAGTCGTGCTGTTCGCCGGGGCCGCCGCCGTGGTGGCGCTCGTGCGCCGGAAGCGGTACGTGGCTCTCGCGCGCGGTGCGGCCCGGGCGGGACGGCACGATGTGCTCCAGGACCGCCGGGTGTCCGTGCGCACCTGGCGCCGGGGACACCGCTGGTGGCTGCTCCTGGCCTTCGCCGCCGCGCTCGGCAGCGCCTTCGCGGTGCCCATGGCCGGGGGCCTGCTGCTCGCCGGGGCCGGGCTCGGGCTGCGGCTGAAGGCGTCCTGGATCGGGCGGCGCGAACGCGCCCTGGACGCCCTGCTGTGGGTGCGGGTCGACTGGCTGGACGACCGGGGCGGCGCGCCCGCGGGCAAGACCGTCAAGGGGCTGCGCACCACGGGCGTCGCGGCCGGCGACGCGGCCCCGGGCGGGGCCCGCCGCCGTACTCCGGCCGCCGTCTGATCAGACCTCCAGGACGATCAGACGTCAAGGCTGATCAGACCTCCAGGTCCGCCTCGATCCGCTTCAGCTGGTGCCGGGCCATCGCCAGGTTGGCCCGGTTCGACTCCAGCACCAGGTACAGGAAGAGGCCGTTGCCGCCGCGCCCGGTGAGCAGGCGAATCAGGTGGTACTGGTCCGACAGCGTGATGAGGATGTCCTCGATCTCGGCGTTCAGGCCCAGGTGCTCCATCGTGCGCATCTTGGCGCGGATCACGTCGGTGTTGCCCGCGGCGGCGACGTTCAGGTCGAAGGTCTTGCTGCCGCCCATCGTGCCCAGCGCCATGCCGCTGGTGTAGTCGACGAGCGCGACGCCCGTGGCGCCCTCGATGGTCGTGAGCGCTTCTTTCAGCGCCGTCTCGGTGTTCGCCATGGTGGGGTCCTTTCGGAGGTTCAACTGTCGGTTGCGGTAGGTGTCTCGGTGGTCGGGGTCCGCAGGACGCGCGGAGTGCGGGTGCGGGCGGCGGGCGCGGCCCGGGCGGGCCGCTCGGCGGGGCGGGCGCGCGCCTCGGCCTCGGCGGCGTCGAGCAGCTCGCCGACCCGGGCGCCGGAGCGGCGGCCCTCCAGGTGCAGCCGTCCGACGTTGACCCGGTCCTGCGCGAGCAGGGTCAGCACAGCGGTGCGCCCGGCCGCGTAGGTCGCGACGTAGCCCCGCTCGCCGCGCACCAGCAGCTCGCGGAAGCCGCCGTTGCCGGTGGCCTCGGCGACGCGTACGGCGACCCCGAGCGAAGCCGCGGTCAGCGCCGCGAGGCCGTCGGGGTCGACGCCGGGCGTGTCGTGGGCGACGACCAGGCCGTCCACGCCCGCCGCGAGGGCGCCGGTGAGCTGGGGTACCCGGGTGCGCAGCCGCCGCAGCTCGTCCAGGACGGCTTCCAGGTCCTGTTCACGCAGCATCAGCTCTGTCCTCTCGGCGGGGCGGTGCCGTTCAAAGGGCCTCCAGCGCATCCCTGAGCCTCTTCAGCAGCGCGATGTCGGGGTCGGTGACCGTCAGCAGTGGGGGAGTCGGCGGGAACGGCGGCGGTTCGGGCGCGCGGCGCACCGGGGCGGCGTGCGCCGGGGTGTCGCGTGCGGGGGCGTCGCGCACCGGGATGTCGCGCACCGGGGTGAGCAGCCCGGCCGCCGCGAGACGGCGGACGTCCACCAGCGTGTGGAACGCCTGCCGCCCCAGCTCCCGGGCGATCAGGGTGGCCGTCCGCACGCCGTCGGCCCGCTCCAGGACCGCCCTGCGGCGGGCGGTGACCGGCGCCGCCGCCACCGGCGCGACCCGGGTCAGCGGGGCGCTGTCGGTCGCCGGGTCGGGCCACAGCCGGTGCAGCAGCAACCGGCGGCGCAGCGTCTCGCGCTCCAGCGCGACCACCGGGACCGAGGGCAGCGGCCCCGCGCCCGGTGTGCCGTCGTAGCGGAAGCGGCCCGGGGTGCTGCTCGGGGCGAGCGCGAAGTACCCGGCGTCGTACAGCGCGTCCAGGTGGCACAGCTCCAGCGCGCCCTCGGGCAGCAGCCCGGAGTCCAGCAGCAGCCGGGCGGCCTCCGGGACGGTCGCCGTCCGCTCGGCCGCCCGCTGCCAGGCGGTGGCGGCGAGGGTGCCGTGGGCCGTGAGGAGCACGTCCAGGCCGGGGGCGAAAGGGCTCTCGGCGTGCACCACCCGCCCCCGCACCAGATGGAGCGTGCCGTGCTCGCGGACCAGGACGCCGGTGGCCTCCTCCTCGGCCAGGCGCCGCAGCATCGGGGAGACCGCGCCCGCGGCCCTCTCGCGCGGTCCCGTTCTGTCCCGCACCGGCAGCGGCAGAGGTATCTCGACCACGGTCATCCCAGCACCAGCCGGGAGGCCATCTCGCCGAGCCGGATGCGGGCGAGGGCGAGATTGCCCTCCTCGCGGCCGAGCCACAGATGCAGGAACACGCTGCTGTCGAAGGACGTGTCCACGAATCTCAGCAGGTGGTAGCTGTCGTGGTTGCTGATGATCACGTCCTCGACCGGTGGCCGTCCCTCGTCCGGCCCGGCGGCGGCGAACGCGCCGTGCTCGGCGGTCATCCGGGCCAGTTCGGCGGCCTCGGCGGCGGTGGTCTCATGGTCGCCGCCGGGCGCCTCCCCGACGGTGCCGAGGGCCAGTCCGCTCGTCCAGTCCACCAGCGCCGCCCCCCGGGCGCCGGGCAGCCGCATGGCTTCCAGTAAGCACTCGTCGATTCCGGGCACCGTGGCTCCCCTCCCGCCTGTGACTCCGGTTGAGTGACAACGACACTACGCATCGTGTGCGTGACGGGTGAGGGCTTTGGCATTTTCCGTTGGAACGTGCGCCCGGCGTACTAATGTGAGTCGATTGGCCCTCGTTTCAAGGACGTTGGTCCCTTTGTCCATGGGCCGTACGGTCCGCGTCAACGGCTCCCGGGCGCGTCCAGGGTCGTGAGGGCGGCGGCGTGCGCCCCTCCGGATTCGGCCACGATCTCCGCCACCGTCTGCGGGGCCCGTACGGTCGCGAACGCCACGCCCCCCGCGCCGTCCGGCATGAAGCCGTAGATCCCGGGCCGGGGAAGGGAGTTGTAGGGGTAGTGATGGGCGAAGGCGTACGCGCCCGTGTCCAGGACCGCCGCGAGGTCCCCCTGCTCCAGCGCGGGCAGCGCCCGCCCCTCGGCCAGCAGGTCGCCCGTGAAGCAGGCCGGACCCGCCACGTCCTGCACCACCTCGGGCCCGGACTTGGGCCGCCCCTCGGCGTCGTACGCCGCGATCCTGAGCGGCCACAGCCGCGGCGCGTACACCGTCCGGGTCGCCACCTGGACCCCCGCGTGCGTCACCGCGATCCGCCGCCCGCCCGCGCTCTTGGCGTACTCCACCCGGGCCACCACCGTGCCGTGCTTGGCGAGCAGCGAGCGGCCGAACTCGGTCACCAGGCCGTACCGCCCGTCGAACAGCCCCGGCACCTCCTCGGCCAGCAGCCGCGCGTACCGCGCGTGACCAGGACCGGCCGCTTCCGAGCCGAAGTCCACCGACAGACCGCCGCCGATGTCGACCGTGTCGATCTGCTGCCGCCCGGCCCGCGCGTTCACCTCCTCCGCGAGCGCGTACGCCTCCGCCACGCCCCGCGCGAGCAGCGGCAGCGGGATGCCCTGCGAACCGGTGTGGGTGTGCAGCCGGGTCAGCCAGGGCCGGTCCAGGAACGCCCGGACCACCCACTCCCGGGCCCCGTCGTCGCGCAGCCCCACCCCGAATTTGGAGGTCGCCGTCGCCGTCGAGGTCGCCCCGATGGAACCGGCGCCGAGCTGCGGGTTGACCCGGATGCCGAGCGGGGAACGGGTCGGCGCGGTGCGCACCAGTGCGTCCAGGCGGTCCAGCTCCTGCGGGCTGTCCGCGTTCACGGCGACACCGAGCGCCAGCGCCTCGCGCAGCTCGCCGGTGGTCTTGGCGGGGGAGTCGAGGACCGTGCGAGAGGCGGGCACCCCGGCCGCGCGGGCCAGCGCCAGCTCGCCGGGGCTCGCCGCCTCGGCGCCCAGGCCCGCCGTCTCCAGCAGGCTCAGCACCGGGACCAGCGGGGCGGCCTTCACGGCGAAGGCGTGCAGCACGGGCGTGCCCGGCGGCACCACGGCGTCGAACGCGGCGCGCAGGGCGGATGCCGAGGCGCGGATGCCGGTGACGTCCAGGAGGGCGACGAGCGGGGTGTCCGGGCCGAGGAGACCCTGCGCCACGGCGGCGCGGACGGCGGCGTCGCGGCGGGCGGCGCGGGCCTGCGCGCCGTCGTCCTCGTCGGGGTGGTTGTGCTCCGGGAGATCCTGCTCGGTGCCGTGCTTGGTGCCTTGCTTCACGGGGTGCCCCTCCTGCGGTCCTCGCGTCTGCCGTCGGTTCCAGCCAAACACCCGCGACGCGCGGACGGGGCCGCCCCGCGCTATTGACTAGCCCTATTCACGACTGGAGGATGTGAATAGCCGTAGCTACAGGAGGACGAAGATGTCAGGACCTCGGCCCGTACGAGCACCGCGCGGCACCGAACTGAGTGCGCTCGGCTGGCAGCAGGAGGCCGCCCTGCGGATGCTCCAGAACAACCTCGACCCCGAGGTCGCCGAGCACCCCGACCAGCTCGTCGTCTACGGCGGCACCGGCAAGGCCGCCCGCGACTGGCGCTCCTTCGACGCCATGGTCCGCACGCTGCGCACCCTCAAGCAGGACGAGACCATGCTGGTCCAGTCCGGCCGCCCGGTCGGCGTCATGCAGACCCACGAGTGGGCCCCGCGCGTCCTGATCGCCAACTCCAACCTCGTCGGCGACTGGGCCAACTGGGAGGAGTTCCGCCGCCTGGAAGCCCTCGGCCTCACCATGTACGGCCAGATGACCGCGGGCTCCTGGATCTACATCGGCACCCAGGGCATCCTCCAGGGCACCTACGAGACCTTCGCCGCCGTCGCCGCGAAGAAGTTCGGCGGCACCCTCGCGGGCACCATCACCCTGACCGCCGGACTCGGCGGCATGGGCGGCGCCCAGCCCCTCGCGGTCACCATGAACGACGGCGTGGCGATCTGTATCGACGTCGACCCCCGCGCCATCGAGCGCCGCATCGAGCACAAGTACCTCGATGTGAAGGCCGACAGCCTGGAGCACGCCCTCCAGCTCGCCACCGAGGCCCGCGACGCCCGCCGCCCGCTCTCCATCGGCGTCCTCGGCAACGCGGCGGAACTGGTCCCGCAGCTGCTCGCCATGGGCGCCCCCATCGACATCGTCACCGACCAGACCTCCGCGCACGACCCGCTGGCCTACCTCCCGGTCGGCGTCGACTTCGAGGACATGGCCTCCTACGCGGCGAAGGACCCGGCCGGGTTCACCACGCGGGCCCGCGAGTCCATGGCCCGGCACGTCGAGGCGATGGTCGGCTTCATGGACGCGGGCGCCGAGGTCTTCGACTACGGCAACTCCATCCGTGGCGAGGCCCAACTCGCCGGGTACGACCGCGCGTTCGCCTTCCCCGGCTTCGTGCCCGCCTACATCCGGCCGCTCTTCTGCGAGGGCAAGGGCCCCTTCCGCTGGGCCGCGCTCTCCGGCGACCCCGCCGACATCGCCAAGACCGACAAGGCGATGCTGGAGCTGTTCCCCGAGAACGAGTCCCTCGCCCGGTGGATCAAGATGGCCGGCGAGCGGGTGCACTTCCAGGGGCTGCCCGCGCGGATCTGCTGGCTCGGGTACGGGGAGCGGGACAAGGCGGGCGAGCGGTTCAACGACATGGTCGCGAGCGGTGAGCTTGCCGCTCCGCTGGCGATCGGTAGGGATCACCTCGACTGTGGGTCCGTCGCCTCTCCCTACCGGGAGACGGAGGCGATGCTCGACGGGTCCGACGCGATTGCCGACTGGCCGTTGCTGAACGCGATGGTCAATGTGGCTTCCGGGGCGTCGTGGGTTTCCCTCCACCATGGGGGTGGGGTGGGGATGGGGCGGTCCATTCACGCGGGGCAGGTCACGGTGGCGGACGGTACGGTGCTGGCCGGGGAGAAGATCCAGCGCGTTCTTACCAATGACCCCGGTATGGGTGTCATTCGGCATGTGGACGCGGGGTACGACATCGCGGAGTCCGTTGCTGAGGAGCGGGGTGTGCGGGTGCCTATGCGTGAGGGTGACGACGCGTGACGGACGGCAGCTCTTCGGTGGGGGCTGAGGTCTCGTCGCCGACTGCGGGCCGGGCCGTGCCCACCCGTTCCGCCCTGCGGAACGACTGCCCACAGCCCGTACGAGGCGTTGTGCCCTTCCAAGAGATGTGGGCCGAGCTGTTGCCCATCGGGCGTAGCTCCGCCTCCGGGGGCTATCGGCGTTATGCCTGGACTGGTGCCGATGCCGACTGTCGGGAGTGGTTCCGGGGGCATGCCGAAGCGCGCGGGCTGGTCTATGAGGTCGACCGGAACGGGAATCAGTGGGCCTGGCTCGGTGATCCCGCCGAGGGGGATGCCGTCGTCACCGGGTCGCATCTCGACTCCGTGCCGGATGGCGGGGCTTTCGACGGGCCGCTCGGGGTCGTGTCCTCCTTTGCCGCACTCGATGAACTGAGGTCCCGAAAAGCCCAGTTGGACCGGCCGCTCGGGATCGTCAACTTCGGGGACGAGGAGGGGGCGCGGTTCGGGCTGGCCTGTGTGGGGTCGCGGCTCAGCAGCGGGCAGTTGACCGTGGAGCAGGCTCATCGGCTCACCGACGAGGACGGGGTCACGCTGGCGCGGGCCATGGAGGCCGCCGGGTACGACCCGGAGAGGATCGGGGCCGATCGCGAACGCCTCGCCCGTATCGGGGCGTTCGTCGAGCTGCATGTCGAGCAGGGCCGGGCGCTGGACCTGTCCGGGGACCAGGTCGGCATCGCCAGTTCCATCTGGCCGCACGGGCGGTGGCGGTTCGACTTCCGGGGCGAGGCCAATCACGCGGGGACGACCCGGCTCGGGGACCGGCGTGATCCGATGCCGGTCTACGCGGAGACCGTGCTCGCCGCGCGGCGAGCCGCCGAACTCGCCGGTGCCGTGGCCACCTTCGGGAAGATCGCCGTCGAGCCCAACGGGGTCAACGCCATCCCCTCCCTGGTGCGCGGGTGGCTCGATTCCCGGGCGGCGGGGCAGGAGACCCTGGACACGGTCGTGCGGGAGATCGAGAGCGCCGCGCGGGAGCACGCACAGGCGCACGGGATCGACCTGGAGGTCGTACGGGAGTCGTTCACGCCCGTCGTGGAGTTCGACCACGCGCTGCGCGACGAACTCGCCCGGCTGCTCGGCCGGGACGCCGACCTCAAGGTGCCGGTGCTCGGGACCGGGGCCGGGCACGACGCCGGAATCCTCGCGACGAGCGTGCCGACCGCCATGCTGTTCGTACGCAACCCCACCGGTGTCTCGCACTCCCCGGCCGAGTTCGCCGCCGAGGACGACTGCGTGGCCGGGGTGCGCGCGCTCGCCGACGTACTGGAAGGACTGGCCCGCAGGTGACCGAGGGAACCTATTGGCTGGAGCACGCCTGGCTCGGTGACTATGTCGAGCCCGGCGTGACCGTCGAGGTGGCGGACGGCCGCATCACCGCCGTCCGCACCGGTACGGACGCCCCGCCGCCCGGCGCCGAGATCCTGCGCGGACTCACCCTGCCGGGACTCGCCAACGCCCACTCGCACGCCTTCCACCGCGCCCTGCGCGGCACCGTCCAGGTCGGCAGCGGCACCTTCTGGACCTGGCGCGAGGTGATGTACTCCGTCGCGGACCGGCTGACCCCCGAGACGTACCACGCGCTGGCCCGCGCGGTGTACGCCGAGATGGCCCTCGCCGGGATCACCTGCGTCGGCGAGTTCCACTATCTGCACCACGACCGGGGCGGCACTCGCTACGCCGACCCCAACGCCATGGGCGAGGCGCTGATCGAGGCCGCCGCCGAGGCAGGCATCCGGATCACCCTGCTCGACACCGCCTATCTCTCCTCCGGCTTCGGCGAGCCGCCCACCGCCCACCAGCTCCGCTTCTCCGACGGCAGTGCGGAAGCCTGGGCCGAACGCTGTTCAGTTCTCAAGGAACGGGATCACGCACGGATCGGCGCGGCCATTCACTCCGTACGGGCCGTGCCCGCCGAGGGGCTGGCCACCGTCGCCCGCTGGGTCGAGGAACGGCGGGCCCCACTGCATGTACACCTCTCGGAGCAGACCGCCGAGAACGACGCGTGTCTCGCCGCCCACGGGGTCACCCCGACCCGGCTGCTCGCGGACCACGGTGTGCTCGGGCCGCGCACCACCGGGGTGCACAACACCCACCTCACCGAGGAGGACATCCGGCTCCTCGGCGGCTCCGGCACCGGCACCTGCATGTGCCCGACCACCGAGCGCGACCTCGCGGACGGCATCGGACCCGCCGTCGCCCTCCAGCGCGCGGGCTCACCGCTCTCCCTCGGCTCCGACAGCCACGCCGTCATCGACCTGCTCGAAGAGGCGCGCGCCATGGAACTGGACGAGCGGCTGCGCACCCGCACCCGGGGCCACTGGACCGCCGCCGCGCTGCTGCGCGCCGCCACCGAGGACGGTCACGCCGCGCTCGGCTGGCCGGAGGCGGGCGCCATCGAACCCGGGCGCGCGGCCGACCTCACGACCCTCGCGCTCGACTCGGTCAGGACGGCCGGGCCGCCACCCCGGCTCGGCGCCGAGACGGCCGTATTCGCGGCGAGCGCCGCGGACGTACGGCACACGGTCGTGGGCGGGCGGCACGTCGTACGCGACGGGGCGCACGCGCTCGTACCCGATGTGCCGCGTGCGCTCGCGGACGCGATCGCGGCCCTGAGTGGCTGACCCCCACCGGCACCCACGAGGACACCATGAGCAGCAGCACCGCCATCACCCACATCGCCACGCTGGTCACCAACGACCCCTCCCTCGGTGACGGGACTCCCCTCGGACTCATCCAGGACGCGGCCCTGGTCATCGACGGCGAACGCGTCGTGTGGGCCGGTGAGTCAAGCAAAGCACCCGCCACTGACAATCGCCTCGACGCCGGGGGAAAGGCGGTCCTGCCGGGCTTCGTGGACTCCCACTCGCACCTGGTGTTCGCCGGGGACCGCACGGCCGAGTTCAACGCCCGCATGTCCGGCCGCTCCTACTCGGCGGGCGGCATCCGCACCACCGTCGCGGCCACCCGCGCCGCGAGCGACGCGGAACTGGAGGCGGGCCTCACCCGCCACCTCGCCGAGGCGCTGCGCCAGGGCACGACCACGATGGAGACCAAGTCGGGCTACGGCCTGACCGTCGAGGACGAGACCCGCGCCCTGCGCCTGGCGGCCCGGCACATCGACGAGGTCACCTATCTCGGCGCCCACATCGTCGCGCCGGAGCTGGCCGGTGACCCGGCCGCGTACGTCGCCCTGGTGACCGGCGAGATGCTGGACTCGTGCGCCCCGCACGCCCGTTGGATCGACGTGTTCTGCGAGAAGGGCGCCTTCGACGGCGACCAGGCCCGCGCGATCCTCACCGCGGGCCGGGCCAAGGGGCTGCACCCGCGCATCCACGCCAACCAGCTCTCCTACGGCCCCGGCGTCCAGCTGGCCGTCGAGCTGGACGCGGCCAGCGCCGACCACTGCACGCATCTGACCGACGCCGACGTGGACGCGCTGGCCCACAGCGACACGGTGGCCACGCTGCTGCCCGGCGCCGAGTTCTCCACCCGGGCGCAATGGCCGGACGCCAGGCGGCTGCTGGACGCGGGGGCCACGGTCGCGCTCTCCACGGACTGCAACCCCGGCTCGTCCTTCACCTCGTCCGTGCCGTTCTGTGTCGCGCTGGCCGTACGGGACATGGGCATGACCCCCGACGAGGCGGTCTGGTCCGCCACGGCGGGCGGTGCGGCGGCCCTGCGGCGCACCGACATCGGCCGCCTGGCGCCCGGCAGCCGGGCCGACCTGGTCCTGCTGGACGCGCCGAGCCATGTGCATCTGGCCTACCGGCCGGGCGTCCCGCTGGTCGAGGCGGTGTGGCGCGGGGGCGTACGGGTGGTGTGACGGGCCCCTTGTGAGGGGCACCTGACAAAACCCCGGTCGCCCCGGCCGCCCCCCGGGAACACGGTGAGGCGGCCCGGCACTGTCAGCCGAGCCGCCTCATGACCGAGGGCGAGGCGTCTGCCTCACTCCTCCACGGTGAGCCCCCTGCGCAGCCGTACCAGCGTGCGCGACAGCAGCCGGGAGACGTGCATCTGGGAGATGCCCAGCTCGTCGCCGATCTCCGACTGGGTCATGCCCGCGACGAAGCGCAGGGACAGGATCTGCCGGTCGCGGGGCGCGAGTTCGGCGATCAGCGGCTTCAGCGACTCGACGTACTCGATGCCTTCGAGCCCGTGGTCCTCGTAGCCGATGCGGTCCGCGAGCGCGCCCTCGGAGTCGTCCTCCTCGGGCTGGGCGTCCAGCGAGGCGGCGGTGTACGCGTTCGAGGCGGCCATGCCTTCGACGACCTCCTCGTTGGAGATGCCGAGCTGCTCGGCCAGTTCCGCGACGGTCGGGGCGCGGTCCAGGCGCTGGGCCAGCTCGTCCCCGGCCTTGGCCAGGTCCAGGCGCAGCTCCTGCAGTCGGCGCGGTACGCGCACGGACCACGAGGTGTCGCGGAAGAAGCGCTTGATCTCGCCGATGATGGTCGGCATCGCGAAGCTCGGGAACTCCACGCCGCGTGCCATCTCGAAGCGGTCGATCGCCTTGATCAGGCCGATCGTGCCGACCTGGACGATGTCCTCCATCGGCTCGCTGCGGGAGCGGAAGCGCGACGCGGCGAACCTGACGAGCGCCAGATTGAGTTCGACGAGGGTGTTGCGGACGTACGCGTGTTCATGGGTGCCTTCCTCCAGCGTCTCGAGGCGCTCGAAGAGGGTCTTGGAAAGTGCCCGCGCGTCCACCGGGCCGACCTCGTCGAAGGGCGGGATCTCCGGGAGACCTGCCAGGGGGTCGAGAGGATCGATGGCATGATCCAGTTGGTCCGGTGGGGGTGTCGACGTCGCGATCGGGGTATGCGATGCGTCGAGCCGGGGTGACATGGGTGTCCTCCATCGTTCTCGGCATAAGGCTGCCGAAGCCGAAATACGTGCACTGCGGTGTGCGGCGCCTCCGAAGCCGGGGTGGGGGTGTGTTGTGTCCTTACTAGCCCTACCCGCTCCACCGAGCCGGTGGCAAGTTCCTTGTGCGGCGATATGCCCGGTTTTGCGGGGTTGTTCGGGTGTCGGAGTGCGGGGGGAAGGCGTAGTGTTCGAGGGCATCAGCAGCCACGACCTCGGGAGAGAGACGGCATGGACCACGGGACGGTCGGCAGCGCACAGTCGGGCCGGCTTCTGGTGGAGGTGCGGGAAGAGGGCTCCAGCGCCGTAGTGACACCGGCGGGTGAACTCGATCACCACACCGCCGATCTACTGCGCGAGCCGCTCGACGACCTCCTGGCGAAGGGCTTCTCGCGGCTCGTCGTGGACTGCTCGCGACTGGAGTTCTGCGACTCCACGGGCCTCAATGTCCTGCTCGGCGCCCGGCTCAAGGCCGACGCCGCGGGCGGTGGGGTCCATCTGGCGGGAATGCTGCCGGTGGTCGCACGCGTGTTCGAGATCACGGGGGCGGAGGCGGTGTTCACCGTCCATGACTCCCTGGACGCCGCGCTGGCGGGCGAGGACGGCTGACGCCGCGCCCCTCGCACGATCGCGCCCGCCCGGCGCACCGGTCACGCGGAACACGCGGGTGTTCCGCGGCCTCGGTCGGGCAGGAGACATTCTGAATCGGTCGGCCGACGGCCGCTCCCTCCCGGGAACCGGCGGACGGCCTGGACGCGACGTAGGGGTGGAGGCGTGCGGGCGAGGGCGGCGCAGGCGACGGCCCGGCCGCCCGGCGGGCGGACCGCCCGCGATCCGAACGGAGTCGGACTTTTGAATCGTGAACTGGTGAATCGGTGAGGTGAAGCGCTGATGAGCACCACCCGGCCCTACTCGCCGGGCGACCGCGGCCCGGAGCCGAGCGGCGCTTCCGGGGTGCCCGAGGGGAGTGCGCCGTCCGACGGCGCGTCCGCGGGGGCAGCCGCGCCGCCCGCGCCCGCCGAGGGTGCGCGGCAGGCCCAGGGGCAGCAGGCCCGTCGGCTGAGCCTGGACGGCGAGAGCGGGGTGGTGCCGCTCGCCCGGGACTTCACCCGCCAGGCGCTGTACGCGTGGGGCTGGCTGCCCGCCTCGGGGGCCGAGCAGCGCGCCGCCGCCGAGGACGTCCTGCTCGTCGTCTCCGAGCTGGTCACCAACGCCTGCCTGCACGCCGGGGGCCCCGACGAGCTGTACCTCACCTGCGACCGCAAGGTGATCCGCCTGGAGGTCCGCGACCGCGGCACCGGCCAGCCCGCCCCCCGCACCCCGCACCGCGCGGGCCGCCCCGGCGGCCACGGCATGTTCATCGTCCAACGCCTCTGCCTCGACTGGGGCGTGGTCCGCACCCCGAACAGCCCCGGCAAAACGGTATGGGCCGAACTGGGCGCCCCAGCCTGAAGCCTGCGGCGCTTTGACTGGAACCGAAGCGCGCTTGCCGTGAGATACGCCCTCCCTGCGGACGATCCCGCCGGGAGGGCGTATCTCGTTGCGGAGTGGCCGCCGCCCGGCCCACGCGGATCACTCCCGCCCTAGAACGAACTGTGGCACCACGTGTCCCGCGCGATACGCCTCCCTGTGGATGACCTCGTCGCGAGGGCGTCGCTCGTTGTCGGGGCTGCCGGGCGGGCTTCCCTTGCGGAGTGTCGCCGTCCGGACCGTGCGCCCCGCCCGTGGCGGGCCCCGGCCGCACGTGCCTCCTGCGCGGACGCTTCGCGATATCGGCTCGGCGCCGAGGGCCGTGCTCGTCAGCCGGGCTGCCGGTCTCGGGCTCGTCCGAGGAGTGCCGTCGCGCGGACCCGCGTGGATCGGGCCGCCCCGTGGCGGTCGCCAGTCGTACGTGCCCCTGCGAGGGGTGGCCGCGCGTCCCTCTCCGCTGACGACTCTGCGGGGGAGGACGTCGTTGGTCGCGTGCTCCGCCGAACCGAGGGCTGCGCCGCCACTGTCGCTCCTGGGCGGAGAGGCTCCCAGCGTCATCCCGCGCACCGGGTGGCAGCGGTACGCGAGAGGGGCCCCGCATCTCGAGGATGCGGGGCCCCTCTCGCGGAGCGGGCAGGGGGTGGGCTAGTTGACCGAGCCCATCATCGCCTTGACCTTCTTGCGGTACATCCAGACCGCGATGCCGGCGACGACCGCGAGGACGGCTTCCAGGCCGACGAAGCCCATGCGGTCGAGGTTGACGCCGCCGATGGCCGGGTTGGACAGGAGGGCGGTGACCGAGTCGCCCGCGGTGACCGCGAGGAACCAGACGCCCATCATCTGGGAGGCGTACTTCTTCGGCGCCATCTTGGTGGTCACGGACAGACCCACCGGGGACAGCGTCAGCTCACCGACGGTCTGCACGAAGTAGATCGCGACCAGCCACAGCGCGGCGGCCTTGTGACCGCCCTCGGCGATGGACAGCGGAGCCAGGAAGAGGAAGAAGGACGCACCGACCAGCACGAGACCGGAGGCGAACTTCACCATGGTGCTCGGCTCCTTGCCGCGCCGGTTCAGCCACAGCCACAGCCAGGCGAACACCGGGGCCAGGGCCATGATCATGACCGGGTTGACCGACTGGTACCAGGAGACCGGGAAGTTCCAGCCGGCGATCGTGTTCTTGGCCGACGCGTCGGCGAAGATCGACAGGGTCGAACCACCCTGGTCGTAGATCATCCAGAACACGGCCGCGGCGACGAAGAACCAGATGTACGCGGACACCTTCGAGCGCTCGGAGTCGTCCAGCTCCTTGTCCCGGCGGATACGGGCGATCACCATGATCGGGATGACCAGGCCGATGATCGTCAGCGGGATCAGCGCCCAGTTCAGGGTGAAGTGACCGGTGCCGCCGACGATGCCGTAGAACACCACGGCGATGGCGAGCCAGATCAGGCCCTTGCGCAGCGTGGAGCGCTTCTCCTCGGCGGTGAGCGGCGTCGGGACGACGTTGCTCTGCTCGCTCAGGTGACGGCCGCCCAGCAGGTACTGGCCCAGGCCCAGGGCCATGCCGAGCGCGGCGATGGCGAAGCCGAGGTGCCAGCCGACGTTCTCACCGACCGTGCCGATGATCAGCGGCGCGATGAAGGCACCGAGGTTGATGCCGATGTAGAAGAGCGTGAAGCCACCGTCACGGCGCGCGTCGTCCGGACCCTTGTACAGGTGGCCGACCATGGTGGAGATGTTGGCCTTCAGCAGACCGGAACCGATCGCGACCAGACCCAGGCCCACGAAGAAGCTCGCGGAGACCGGCAGCGCCAGGCACAGATGGCCGAGCATGATGATCAGACCGGAAACGGCCACCGTCCGGCGAGGACCGAGCAGACGGTCCGCGACCCAGCCGCCGGGAAGGGCGAGCAGGTAGACGAGCGACACATACACGGAGTAGATCGCGGTCGCCGTGCCCGCGTTCATGTGCAGGCCGCTGGGGGCGACCAGGTACAGCGGGAGCAGGGCCCTCATGCCGTAGTAGGAGAAACGCTCCCACATCTCGGTCATGAAGAGGGTGGCCAGTCCGCGGGGGTGGCCGAAGAAGGTCTTCTCGGCCCCGATGTCCGGGCGGACCGAGTCCTTCGTCAGGCTGGACGCCATGGTCGTTCCTTGCTGGTCGGGACGCGCGTTGGAGCGCGGCGCGCCCGGTGGGGGTGCGGCCGGCACCGGCAGGTCGGACGTCCACCCCCACGCCAAGGGGGCCCCGCCTCCCGAGGGAGCGGCGGACGGCGACCACCGGGATCCACGCCCCGTACGCGTCACTGCGTCCGGAGCCCGGCCAGAGGTCATTCCTTTCAAGGCCGGACGTTGTCCAGCCCGCACACCAAAGAAAGAGACCCTTGGCGACATGTGCCCGCCAAGAGGTCCCCGGTGTGTGCTACAGGCGTTCAGATCACCATACGGCAGGAGACTGCCGGATATGGAAGGACTTGAGACGCGGATCACAGGAAACAGGGGAACCGCGCAAGTGGTTTCCAAGGCTCTTCCACGATCCCACGCCGCGAGCACTGGTTTGTACCAGCGGGGGACAAAGGTAAGAGCGCGGTGGCCGACCACACCCCGACTCCCCGCGCGGGCGGTCTACCATCACCTCATGACCCGTGTACTGCTCGCCGAGGACGACGCGTCCATCTCGGAGCCGCTGGCCCGCGCCCTGCGCCGGGAAGGTTACGAGGTCGAGGTCCGCGAGGACGGCCCCACCGCGCTCGACGCCGGAATGCAGGGCGGTGTCGACCTGGTCGTGCTGGACCTGGGCCTGCCCGGCATGGACGGCCTTGAGGTCGCCCGCCGACTGCGTGCCGACGGCCACACCGTGCCGATCCTCATCCTGACCGCGCGCGCCGACGAGGTGGACACCGTCGTCGGCCTCGACGCGGGCGCCGACGACTACGTCACCAAGCCCTTCCGCCTCGCCGAACTGCTCGCCCGCGTCCGGGCCCTGCTGCGGCGCGGCGCGACCGAGCCGCAGCAGCCGCCGGCCACCCATGGCGTACGGATCGACGTCGAGTCGCACCGGGCGTGGATGGGGGAGGAGGAACTTCAGCTCACGGCCAAGGAGTTCGACCTGCTGCGGGTGCTCGTCCGGGACGCGGGGCGGGTCGTCACGCGTGACCAGCTCATGCGGGAGGTGTGGGACACGACGTGGTGGTCGTCCACCAAGACGCTGGACATGCACATCTCGTGGCTGCGGAAGAAGCTCGGTGATGATGCGGCTAACCCGCGGTACATCGCCACGGTGCGTGGAGTCGGGTTCCGGTTCGAGAAGAGCTGAGTTTCGCCTTCCGGGGAGGGGCTGCCGGTTCGTCGGCGGCTTTCCCCCTCGTCGTGGGCATTCGCGCAGTTCCCCGCGCCCCTTAGGGGGCTGCAGCTGGGCGGGGGAGACTGGTGGTCCTTAGTTCTAGCGGAGGGCCCTCGTGCGTCGTCGTCTCATTCAGTCCACGCTTGCCGTCGTGCTGGTGGTGATCGCGGTCTTCGGGGTGTCCCTGGTGATCGTCGAGACCCGGACGATCAGCAACAGTGCCCAGGAACGCGTCGAGTCCGAGGCGGTCCGGCTGGCCAGCATCGTGGACAGCCGCATCCTCGCCTCCGAGCACGTCGACGCCAAGGCGCTGCGCAACCCGGTCAGCAAGGACCAGTACGCCGTCATCCGCATCCCCGGCCGGGCCCCGATCGAGATCGGCACCCGGCCCAAGGGCGACGTCATCCACTCCACGCAGCGCGGCGAGGAGGGCGAGACGGTCACCGTGCAGGAGCCCCGCTCCGCCGTGACCCGTGAGGTCGGCCGCACCCTGCTGATCATCGGCCTGGTCGCGCTGCTCGCCGTGATCGCCGCCGTCCTGCTCGCCGTACGCCAGGCCAACCGGCTCGCCTCCCCGCTCACCGACCTCGCCGAGACCGCCGAACGCCTCGGCTCCGGCGACCCCCGCCCCAGGCACAAGCGCTACGGCGTCCCCGAGCTGGACCGGGTCGCGGACGTGCTCGACTCCTCCGCCGAGCGCATCGGCCGGATGCTCACCGCCGAACGGCGCCTGGCCGCCGACGCCTCCCACCAGCTGCGGACGCCGCTGACCGCGCTGTCCATGCGCCTGGAGGAGATCACCCTCACCGACGACCCGGACACGGTGAAGGAGGAGGCCACCATCGCGCTGGCGCAGGTGGAGCGGCTGACCGACGTGGTGGAGCGGCTGCTGACCAACTCGCGCGACCCGCGCACCGGCTCCGCCGTCTCCTTCGACCTGGACGAGGTCATCCAGCAGCAGCTCGCCGAGTGGCGCCCCGCCTACCGCAGCGTGGGCCGGGCCATCGTCAGCTCCGGCAAGCGGCATCTGAAGGCGGTCGGCACGCCCGGCGCGGTCGCCCAGGTGCTGGCCGCGCTGATCGAGAACTCGCTGATGCACGGCGGCGGCACCGTCGCCCTGCGCACCCGGGTCATCGGCAACCAGGCCGTCATCGAGGTCACCGACGAGGGCACCGGCATCCCGGCCGACCTCGGCGCGCGGATCTTCGAGCGGACCATCAGCGGCCGCAACTCCACCGGGATCGGGCTCGCCGTCGCCCGTGACCTGGCCGAGGCCGACGGGGGCCGCCTGGAACTGCTCCAGACCCAGCCCGCGGTCTTCGGCCTCTTCCTGTCCCGTACGGCCCCGTCGCCCAAGGCGGACGGCGAGGGGCGGCCCACGGTCCGCTGAGGACGGGCGCCGACGGACCGGGAACCCGGCTAGCGCACCCGCTCCTTCTCGTCCGGCCGGGGCCCGCCCGAGCCCTTGACGACCGAGTCGCCCCCGGCGGGCAGCGCGCGGAAGACCCAGGTGCGGTACGACCAGAAGCGGAAGAGCGTCGCGACGGCGATGCCGAGGAACTTGAAGACGTTGCTCTGCAGCGGGGTGTCCCAGCCGAACCCGTAGGTGGCCAGGTACAGTACGCCGTTCTCGATGACCAGGCCGATCGCGCTGAACACCAGGAACAGCGTCAGCTCCCGGGTGCGCCCGCCCTTGTCGCGGTCCCGGTACGTCCAGTAACGGAAGCCCACGTAGTTGAAGATGATCGCGACGATGGTCGCGATGATGCTGGCGCGCACCACCGGCAGGTCGGACACGTGCCGGACCAGGTTGAACACGCCCAGATTGACCAGGACACCGGCACCGCCGACGGCACCGAACTTGGCCAGCTCGCGCGCGAGCCGGTGCAGCCCCGAGGAACGGTGTTCCATGGCTGTGCAGCTCCCGTCCGTAGCTTCCATAGGCCCAGCCATGCTATCCACGCGACCTTCACGATGCCCGCCCACCGGGCCACAGCCGGGAAACGGGTCGGCAAGAGCCGGGCAAGGGGCGGGTAAGAGAACGCGCACGGGGGCGTACGCACGCGCGCGAGCCGGGCCGGTCCGCGCGGCCGATACGCTAGGGGGGTGACGTTCCCGGTAGTCGGCATGGTCGGCGGGGGGCAGCTCGCGCGTATGACGCACGAGGCGGGCATCCCGTTGGGCATCAGGTTCAAGCTCCTCAGTGACACCCCTCAGGATTCCGCGGCGCAGGTCGTCAGCGATGTCGTCATCGGCGACTACCGCGACCTGGACACGCTGCGTGAGTTCGCGCGCGGCTGTGACGTGATCACCTTCGATCACGAGCACGTGCCGACCGAGCACCTACGGGCCCTGGAGGCGGACGGCATCCCCGTGCGCCCGGGGCCCGACGCGCTCGTGCACGCCCAGGACAAGGGCGTGATGCGCGCGAAGCTCACCGAGATCGGGGTGCCCTGCCCGCGCCACCGCATCGTGCGCGATCCCGCCGACGTGGCGGCGTTCGCGGCGGAGGGCGAGGGATTCCCCGTCGTCCTCAAGACCGTGCGCGGCGGTTACGACGGCAAGGGCGTGTGGGTCGTGGACTCCGTGGCGGAGGCCGCCGAGCCCTTCCGCGCCGGTGTGCCGGTCCTCGCCGAGGAGAAGGTCGACTTCGTCCGCGAGCTGGCCGCCAATGTCGTACGCTCCCCGCACGGCCAGGCCGTCGCCTACCCGGTCGTGGAGTCCCGCCAGGTCGCCGGGGTGTGCGACACCGTGATCGCCCCCGCGCCCGGCCTGGACGAGGGACTGGCGCTGAAGGCCGAGGAGATGGCGCTGACCATCGCCAAGGAACTCGGCGTCGTCGGCCACCTCGCCGTCGAGCTGTTCCAGACCCGCGACGGCCGCGTCCTCGTCAACGAGCTGGCCATGCGCCCGCACAACTCGGGCCACTGGTCCATGGACGGCGCGATCACCTCGCAGTTCGCCAACCACGTCCGCGCGGTGCTCGACCTCCCCCTCGGCGACCCGCGCCCGCGCGCCCCCTGGACGGTCATGGTGAACGTCCTCGGCGGCGACTACCCGGACATGTACTCGGCGTACCTGCACTGCATGGCCCGCGACCCCCAGCTGAAGATCCACATGTATGGCAAGGACGTCAAACCCGGCCGCAAGGTGGGTCACGTCAACACCTACGGCGACGACCTGGACGACGTACTGGAACGCGCCCGTCACGCAGCCGGCTATCTGAAGGGCACGATCACCGAATGAGCCCCCTCGTTGGCATCGTCATGGGGTCGGACTCCGACTGGCCCGTCATGGAAGCCGCCGCCCAGGCACTGGACGAGTTCGAGATCCCCTACGAGGTCGATGTCGTCTCCGCGCACCGGATGCCGCGCGAGATGATCGCCTACGGCGAGCAGGCCGCCGAGCGCGGGCTCAAGGCGATCATCGCGGGCGCGGGCGGCGCCGCCCACCTGCCCGGCATGCTGGCCTCCGTGACCCCGCTCCCGGTGATCGGCGTGCCGGTCCCGCTGAAGTACCTGGACGGCATGGACTCCCTGCTGTCGATCGTCCAGATGCCCGCCGGTGTCCCGGTCGCCACGGTCTCCGTCGCCGGTGCCCGCAACGCCGGTCTCCTCGCGGCCCGCATGCTCGCCGCCCACGACGAGGACCTGCTCCAGCGGATGCGCGACTTCCAGCAGGACCTCAACGACCAGGCCACCGAGAAGGGCAAGCGCCTGCGCTCCAAGGTCGAGGGCTCGAACGGCTTCGGATTCGGAAAGTAGGACGCGCATGACCTCCCTGGACGAAGCCCGCTCGCTGCTGCGCGAGTTCCCCGTGGTCGACGGCCACAACGACCTGCCGTGGGCGCTGCGGGAGCAGGTCGCCTACGACCTGACCGCGCGGGACATCGCCGGTCACCAGAACGCCCATCTGCACACCGACCTGCCGCGCCTGCGCGAGGGCGGCGTCGGGGCGCAGTACTGGTCGGTCTACGTGCGCTCGGACCTGCCCGACGCGGTGCCCGCGACGCTGGAGCAGATCGACTGCGTGACGCGGCTGATCGAGCGGTACCCGGACGCGCTGGCGCCCGCGCTGACCGCCGCGGACATGGAGGCGGCGCGCGCCTCGGGCCGTATCGCCTCCCTGATGGGCGCCGAGGGCGGCCACTCCATCGCCAACTCGCTGGGCACGCTGCGGGGCCTGTACGCGCTCGGTGTGCGGTACATGACGCTCACCCACAACGACAACGTGGACTGGGCGGACTCGGCGACCGACGAGCCGAAGGCGGGCGGTCTGACGGCCTTCGGCCGCGAGGTCGTGCGCGAGATGAACCGCCTCGGCATGCTCGTCGACCTCTCCCACGTCGCGGCGACGACGATGCGGGACGCGCTGGACGCCTCCTCGGCGCCGGTGATCTTCTCCCACTCGTCCTCGCGCGCGGTGTGCGACCACCCGCGCAACGTCCCGGACGACGTGCTGGAACGCCTCCCCGCCAACGGCGGCATGGCCATGGTGACCTTCGTACCGAAGTTCGTCCTCCAGGCCGCCGTCGACTGGACGGTCGCCGCCGACGAGAACATGCGGGCGCACGGCTTCCACCACCTCGACACCACCGAGGCGGGAATGAAGGTCCACCGCGCCTTCGAGGAGACCCACCCGCGCCCCATCGCCACGGTGTCCACCGTCGCCGACCACCTCGACCACATGCGCGAGGTCGCCGGCATCGACCACCTCGGCATCGGCGGCGACTACGACGGCACCCCCTTCACCCCCGACGGCCTCAACGACGTCTCCGGCTACCCCAACCTCATCGCCGAACTCCTCGACCGGGGCTGGTCCAAGCCCGACCTCGCCAAGCTGACCTGGCAGAACGCGGTCCGCGCCCTCGGCGCCGCAGAGGACGTCTCCCGCGGCCTGCGCGCCACGCGCCCGGCGTCCACGGCGACGATCGAGTCCCTGGACGGCTAGCCGACGAGGGCGGGGTAGTCGGTGTAGCCGTCGGCCCCGCCCACGTACATCAGATACCGCTCGCGGAGCGGATTGAGCGGCGCGTTCCGGCGCAGCCGCTCGACGAGATCCGGGTTGGCGAGGAACGGCCGCCCCAGCGCGACCAGTTCGGCTCCGGCGGCCAGCATCTCCCGGCAGGCCCGGGCGACCGCCTCGGTGGTGAGGTCGGTCAGCACGGGGTTGCCGATCAGGACGCCCGGCCAGTCGGCCCGCAGCCGCCGGTACAGCGCGCTGCCGGGCTCGGCGCGCACGAGGTGCAGATAGGCGAGGTCCAGCTCGCGCAGCCGGTGCACGAGCGCGGGGTAGAGGGCGTCGGTGTCGTCCTCGCGGATGCCGTTGACCGTGCCGCCGGGCGAGATCCGCACCCCCACCCGCTCGACCCCGATCGCCTCGGCGACGGCCTCGGTCACCTCCACGGTGAACCGCACCCGCCGCTCGACGGCCCCGCCGTACGCGTCGGTACGGAGGTTGGTGTTCCCGGCGAGGAACTGGTGCAGCAGATGCCCGTTGGCCGAGTGCACCTCCACCCCCTCGAACCCGGCGTCGACCGCCCGGCGCGCGGCCTCGGCGAAGTCGGCGACGGTGGCGTGGATGTCGTCGGTGGTCATCGCCCGGGGCACGGGGGCGGGAAGACGCCCCTCCCGTGTGAAGATCGTCTCGGGCAGCGGGACGGCAGAGGGCGCCACGGGGGTCAGCCCGGTGGTCAGCGGATGGCTGACCCGCCCGCCGTGCTGGAGCTGGAGGAACATCCGCCCACCGGCTTCTGCGACGGCCTCGGTCACCTTCCGCCAGCCCTCGGTGTGCCGGTCGGTGTGGAGGGCGGCGATGTCCGGGTACGTCTGTCCGACCGCGTTGGGCGTCGCCGCCTCACCGATGATCAGACCGGCGGAGGCGCGCTGTGCGTAGTACTCGGCCATGAGCGGGGTCGGCGTGCCGTCGGGCTCCGCGCGGTTACGGGTCAGCGGGGCCATCACGAGAGGGTGGGGGAGCGCCAGCCGGCCGAGCCGGGCGGGGGCCAGGAAGTCCGTCATGGCCGTACCGTAGAAGCTGACACTGATGTCAGATTCAAGCGCGGAGGGCGCCATGCGGAGCGGAGGCTGCCATGCGGATCGGTGAACTGGCCCGGCGCACCGGAGTGAGCGAGCGGTCCCTGCGCTACTACGAGACCCAGGGCCTGCTCTCCGCCGACCGCACCCCCGGCGGCCACCGCGACTACCCGGCGACCGCCGTGGACCGCGTCGTCCGCATCCAGGAGCTCTACGCGGCGGGCCTGCACAGCCCCAAGATCCGCGACCTCCTCCCCTGCATGCGCGACCAGGACGGCGGCCCCTCCGCGACCGCCACCCCCCGCCTCCTCGAAGACCTCACCGCCGAACGCGACCGCATCGACCGCCTGATCACCGACCTCAAGCGGTCCCGGGCGACGCTGGAGGAGGTCATCGAGGCGGCGAAGGAAGGCTAGGCCGGGCGGTTTCCCGTTCCTTCAACCGTGATCGCTTGACCCCTGCGCTCCGGTCTCGGGACCATCGACCAGGCGCGGTACCGGCAGCGGCCATGGGAGAGGGGAACCCGGATCATGAAGGTCACCAAGCTGGTCAGTACGTGCGAATGTCACCGAGTGCCCGACGATCTACGCCACGGATCGCGGGACTTTCCTGGTGCAGGGTGAGACTCCGACCGATCACGGGCCCGACATTCCGGACCATGAAACTCTGGTCGAAATCCCGATGGAACTGATCCGGAAGGCCATCCGTGACCACCTCGTCTAGGACCCTCGGAGACCTCTTCGACGCGTTCGAGCGTGAGGCGTTCCGGCTCGAAACCCTGGACGACTACAGCAAGTTCGGCAGCGTCGACGCGTATCACGCGTTCCTGGCCGGAGAGCCCCAGCCTGACGACTACAACGCGGGGTGGGTCGAAAGGCTTCGTTCGTACACCGGCACCGGCAAGCGGCTCTACCGGGTGCACATTCTGTCCCGCCCGCTCACGGACTACCTGCGGTTCGAACTCGGCTGGGGTTACCGGAAGAACATGACCGGCGGGGAGGAGTTCTTCATCCTCGATGTCACGGAGAAACCCAACCCCTTGGAGGCAGTGCCGGACTTCTGGTTCTTCGACTCCGAATCGGTGGCCGTGATGAGCTACGACGGAGGCGGTAAGTACTTGGGGTCGGAGGTTCTGCCGGTGGAACAGGCGGAGCGATTCAAGCAGTACCGCGACCTGGCACTCACCCACGCGGAGCCGTTCCCCGCATGGTGGGCCAAGCACGGAGTGTGAACAGGGCACAGTTGGGGGCTGCGCTGCGGGCGTTGCGTCAGGCATCCGAAAAGGAGGCCAAGGCAGTCGCCCGCAGCGCTCTCATGTCTCCGTCCAAGCTATCCAAGATCGAGAACGCGAAGCTGGCACCCAGCGCGGCGGACGTGGAACGCATCCTTCTCGCCATCGGTGTGAGCGACGAGATCAGGGCCGAATACACCGAAGCCGCCCGCACCGCCGGTACCGAGACGACCGAGTGGCGGCTGCTCAAGCGGGTGGGAGTGCACAAGGGGCAGCAAGAGGTCAAGGCGCTCGAAGCGCAGATGTCGATGCTGCGCATGTTCCAGCCGGCGTTGGTCCCTGGTCTGCTTCAGATCCCCGAGTACATCCGGGCCGTGCTGCAACGCCACGACCTGAGCGACGACACCCTGGCCCGCACGATCAGCGGCCGATTGGACCGACAAGCCGTCCTCTACGACAGCTCGAAGTCTTTGCGGTTCATCATCACTGAGCCCGTGCTGCGATGGAGGATTGTCGCGCCATCCGTAATGGCCGCACAGCTGGATCGAATCGTGTCGGTTTCACGACTTGCTCACGTCGACATTCGCGTGGTTCCTCTGGACATTCAGCAGAACGATATGGCGAACCACTCGTTCGCGATCCGCGACGACCGTATGGTCACGGTGGAAACGGTGCATGCGGAAGTGCTTGTCACGGACCCTAGAGACGTCGCTGTTTATGTGCGGAAATTCGACGGGTTTGAGCAGGTGGCACTTGCCGGAGACGACATGCGGAATCTGCTCGAAGGTATCCGGGACGAATTCTTGCGGGAACAGGAAACAGGCTAGAGGCGCGGACGTGGCCCTCCCAAGATGGCGCCATGGAGAGCCAAGAGAGAACGTCCGGTCCCGTAGTCGAAACCACGTTGTGGCCGGAGTTTCCGCCCGAGCCGTCCCCCCGGCCGGGCTGCCCCGACTGTCTTTCTCTTTCGGTCGCTCGTAAGAACGCGCGATCGGCAGGCGACTACAGCGCCGTCTCGGATGCCAACGTGAGAATGCGGCGACACCAGAACGAGGCGCACGGCGCGTGAGTGCGAAGCCACGGCACGACGACGGCCCCCGACAAAGTGCCGGGGGCCGTCAGGTCTGCTTGGCTCAAGAGGCCGGAATTACGGCAGGTTCCGCGCCATCACGATCCGCTGGACCTGGTTCGTGCCCTCGTAGATCTGGGTGATCTTGGCGTCGCGCATCATGCGCTCGACCGGGTAGTCGCGGGTGTAGCCGTAGCCGCCGAGGAGCTGGACGGCGTCGGTGGTGACCTCCATGGCGACGTCCGAGGCGAAGCACTTGGCGGCGGCGCCCTGGAAGGTGAGGTCCTTGTCGCCGCGCTCGGAGGCGGCTGCCGCCTGGTAGGTCAGGGCGCGGGCGGCGGCGATCTTCATGGCCATGTCGGCCAGCATGAACTGGATGCCCTGGAAGTCCGCGATCGGCTTGCCGAACTGCTTGCGCTCCTGGACGTAGCCCTTGGCGTAGTCGAGGGCGCCCTGGGCGACACCGAGGGCCTGGGCCGCGATGGTGATGCGGGTGTGGTCCAGGGTCTTCATGGCCGTCGCGAAGCCGGTGCCCTCCTCGCCGATCATGCGGTCGGCGGGGATGCGGACGTTGTCGAAGTAGACCTCGCGGGTCGGGGAGCCCTTGATGCCGAGCTTCTTCTCCGGGGCGCCGAAGGAGACACCCTCGTCCGACTTCTCGACCACGAAGGCGGAGATGCCCTTCGAGCGCTTCGTCGGGTCGGTCACGGCCATCACCGTGTAGTACTCGGAGACGCCCGCGTTGGTGATCCAGCGCTTGACGCCGTTGAGCACCCAGAAGTCGCCGTCGCGCACGGCCTTGGTCTTCATGCCCGCCGCGTCCGAACCGGCGTCCGGCTCGGAGAGGCAGTACGAGAACATCGCGTCGCCCTTGGCGAGCGGGCCCAGGTACTTCTTCTTCAGCTCCTCGGAGCCGGAGAGGATCACCGGGAGCGAGCCGAGCTTGTTCACGGCCGGGATCAGGGAGGAGGAGACGCAGGCGCGGGCCACCTCCTCGATCACGATCACCGTGGCGAGCGCGTCGGCGCCCGAGCCGCCGTACTCCTCCGGGACGTGCACCGCGTGCAGGTCGCCCGCCACGAGGGCGTCCAGCGCCTCCTGCGGGAAGCGGGCCTCCTCGTCCACGGCGGCGGCGTACGGCGCGATCTTCGCCTCGACCAGCGAGCGGACGGCGTCGCGGAGCATGTCGTGCTCCTCGGACAGGCGGTACAGGTCGAAGTCAGCCGATCCGGCCACGGTCTCTCACGCTCCAAGGACGCTGTGGTACTGACGCTAATTACCGTTAAGTAACTGAAGTTTAGAGGGCTGCCCGAGGCCCGCATACGTGAGCTTGGCGACAGCTGGAGACCTGCCCCGAGCGGGGCACGACTATGCTCGGGCTCCGCACCGTCGACGTACCCCCTGGCTGGAGCAGCAATGAGCCTGAAGATCACCGTGATCGGCACCGGCTATCTCGGCGCCACACACGCCGCGGCCATGGCCGAACTCGGCTTCGAGGTGCTGGGCCTGGACGTGGTGCCGGAGAAGATCGCCCTGCTGGAGCGCGGTGAGACCCCGATGTACGAGCCGGGGCTCGACGAGCTGCTGCGCCGCCATGTCTCGGGCATCGAGGGGTCGACGGGGCGGCTGCGGTTCACGACCGACTTCGCGGAGGTCGCGGAGTTCGGCGACGTGCACTTCGTCTGTGTGAACACCCCGCAGAAGCACGGCGAGTACGCCTGCGACATGTCGTACGTCGACGCCGCCATCGCCTCGCTCGCCCCGCATCTGAGGCGCCCGGCGCTGGTCGTCGGCAAGTCCACCGTGCCGGTCGGCTCGGCGGGCCGCCTCGCCGCGTACCTCGCCGAGCACGCGCCCGCGGGCGACGACGCCGAGCTGGCCTGGAACCCGGAGTTCCTGCGCGAGGGCTTCGCCGTCAAGGACACTCTGCACCCCGACCGGATCGTGGTCGGCGTGCGGAGCGAGCGCGCGGAGAAGCTGCTGCGCGAGGTGTACGCCACGCCGATCGAGGACGGCACACCGTTCGTCGTGACCGACTTCCCCACCGCCGAGCTGGTCAAGACGGCGGCCAACTCCTTCCTCGCCACCAAGATCTCCTTCATCAACGCCATGGCCGAGGTGTGCGAGGCCGCCGACGGCGACGTGGCCGAGCTCGCGGAGGCCATCGGCTACGACGAGCGGATCGGCCACAAGTTCCTGCGCGCCGGGATCGGTTTCGGCGGCGGCTGTCTGCCGAAGGACATCCGCGCCTTCATGGCGCGCGCCGGTGAGCTGGGCGCGGACCAGGCACTGACCTTCCTGCGCGAGATCGACTCCATCAACATGCGGCGTCGCGGCCAGATGGTCGAGATGGCGCGGGAGGCGGTCGGGGGCGGCTCGTTCCTCGGCAAGCGCGTCGCGGTGCTCGGCGCCGCTTTCAAGCCCGACTCGGACGACGTACGGGACTCGCCCGCGCTGAACGTCGCCGGGCAGATACACCTCCAGGGCGGCCAGGTCACGGTGTACGACCCGAAGGGCATGGACAACGCCCGCAAGGTCTTCCCGACGCTCGGCTACGCGGACTCGGCCCTCGAGGCGGTGCGCGGCGCGGACGTCGTCCTGCATCTGACGGAGTGGCGGGAGTTCCGCGAGCTGGACCCGGCGGAGCTGGCCGCGGTCGCGGCGGAGCGGGTGGTGCTCGACGGGCGCAACGCGCTCGACGCCGAGCTGTGGCGGCGGGCCGGGTGGACCTACCGCGCGATGGGCCGCCCGACCGCGTAACGCCCTTCGGGGGTACGCCGGTTCGGCTGCGCCGGGGACGCCGGTTCGGCCGAGGCTCAGTCGGCCGAACCGGCGTCTGTGCGCATTGTGCACCACGGGGCGCGAGCGTGGCCGCGCAACCCCCGGGCCCTTACCTGCCCTTGGTGTGCGGGGTGGTGCCGTCGGCCTTTTCGGTGGCGTCGGCGTCCTTGGTGCTTTTGGCGTCCTTGGCGTCCTTGGCCCGGTAGCGCCGCATCTTCGCGCGGGCCCCGCACACCTGCATCGAGCACCAGCGCCCGCGTCCGGCCGGGCTGCGGTCGTAGTACGCCCAGTGGCAGTCGGGCGCCTCGCACGCCTTGAGCCGCTGCCAGGTGCCCGCGACCAGCGCCTCGGCGACGGCGGCGGCGACGCGGGAGAGCAGCGGGGCCGGGTCGGCGGGGGTGAGGCGGGCGGAGCCGTCGGTGTCGTCCACGGCGAGGTGCAGCGGGGCGTGCGCGAGCAGGTCGCCGAGCGGGGTCACCGTACGGTGCGGCCGGTGCCCGGCGTGTGCGAGCAGGGCGGCGCGCAGGGACTCGCGCAGCCTGCGGGCGTCCGCCACGTCCTCCGGGCCGATCCCGAGGCGCGCGCGGCCCTCCTCCGTGTCGAGCAGGTCGCGGCCGCTCTCGATGTCCAGGCTGTTGACCAGGGACTCCACCAGGACCAGGTTCCCGGGGGCGGCCGATCTGTCACTCATGCTTGCGACGTTACCTCCATTGCGGGAGCATGAGGTAACCGTTACCGGTTGCCCGACCCTATGGGTAACCATGTTCGAGGAGGAAGCCATGCCCCTCGCCACACTGGGCGCGATCGTTCTGGACTGCCCCGACCCGCACGCCCTGGCCGCCTTCTACGCGGGCCTCCTCGGCGGCACCCCGGAGGGCGACGACACCTGGATCGACCTCAAGACCCCCGCCGGGCCCACCCTCGCCTTCCAGCGGGCCCCCGGCCACGTCCCGCCGGCCTGGCCCGCCCCGGACGCCTCCCAGCAGTTCCACCTGGACCTGACGGTGGAGGACCTGAACACGTCCGAGAAGCACGCGCTCTCGCTCGGCGCGAAGCCCCTGGACACGGAGGACACCGACCGCACGTGGCGGGTCTACGCGGACCCGGCGGGGCATCCGTTCTGTCTGTGCGCGTGCTGACATCGCCCGGATACGCGAAAGGTGCCTCCCCGTCACGCGGGCAGGCACCTCTCGTGCGTCAGGGGCTCAGTTGCCCGTGACCGTCACCTTCTCGTCGTTCTTCAGCTCGTTCACCAGGGTCTGGACCTTCGCCTTGTCCCAGACGAGGTTGCCGCCGACCGAGCCGGAGACGGGCATGTTCATGGAGGTGCCGTCGCCGCCGCTGACGCCCTTCATGGCCCAGAACATGGAGGCCAGGTCCCACAGGCTCATGTCCTTGTCGACCGTGAGGGAGTCCAGGCCCGCGCTCATGGTCGGGTAGAGCTTGAAGGGGTTCAGGACGGTGGACGGGGTGGCCACCTGGTGGGACAGCGCGGAGAGGAACTTCTGCTGGTTCTTGGTGCGCTGGAGGTCGGAGGCCGCGAAGGCGTGCCGGGTGCGGACGAAGGCGAGGGCCTGCTCGCCGTTGAGGGTCTGCTTGCCCGCCTTGAAGTCGGCGCCGGAGTACTTGTCCTTGAAGCCCTGGTCGAGGTTCATCTCCACCCCGCCGACGGCGTCCACGATGCTGGCGAAGCCCGCGAAGCCGATCTCGACGTAGTGGTCGATGTGCAGGCCGGTGTTGTACTCGACCGTGCGGACCAGGAGCGTGGGGCCGTCCTTGGCGTACGCCGCGTTCAGCTTGGTGGTGCCGGAGGCCGGGTAGAGCTTGCCGGAGTCCGAGCCCTTGAAGCTCGGGATCGTGACGTTCGAGTCGCGCGGCAGGGATATGAGGGTGTCGCCGTTCGAGCCGACGTGCAGGATCATCATCGAGTCGGTGCGCTGGCCCTCGGCGGAGCCGGTGTGCAGCTTCTTCTTCTCCTCGTCCGACATGCCCTTGCGGCTGTCGGAGCCGACGATCAGATAGTTCGTGCCCTCGCCCTCGGCGGGCCGGTCGATCACCTTGGACAGGTCGACGTCGCGGTGCAGCTTGGAGTCGGCCCAGAAGTAGGTCGCGACCGACGTGACGATCAGCACACTCAGCACGGTGATCGTCGTCAGCTTGATCCGGCGGCCCCAGTTCGGGGCGGGGCGCGGAGCGCGGGTGCCGGGGGCGGCCGGGCCGCCGGGACCGCCGCCGCCGTAGACCTGGCCCGTGTTGTAGCCGCTGTCGTACCCGGCGTTCCCCCGGCCGTCGACGTACGACGGCTGCTGCGGCACCCCGGCGCCGTACGGCGGCGCGGCGGGGCCTTGGGAGCCGTACGAGCGCTGACCCGGGGGTACCGGGCCGCGCCTCACCTGACGCATCGAGCGCGCGCCTTCCGGCTGCGCGCCGGTGCTGCCGCGTCCGTAGCGGGGTCCGCGTTCGTCGTCGGACCATCCCTCGGGCCAGTCATTCATGGGCCCAAGTGTGCAGGGTGCGGGCAGGCGCCTTACAAGGGTTGTCGGAAAATCGGAGCGGGGCTGTTGCGAAGGCGACACAAATATCGCTAATGCGGCTTCCGCTTAAAGTGGGGGACATGACAGACCAGGTCTCGCCGAGCGAGCTTCCGGAGATCCCGGGCAAGCCCACCTCGGCTTCTCGTACCACCCTCAGCCACATCATGACCCACAACGACACCAACCTCCTGGGGTCGGTCCACGGCGGGGTGATCATGAAACTGGTCGACGACGCCGCGGGTGCGGTCGCCGGCCGGCACTCCGGGGGCCCCGCCGTCACCGCGTCCATGGACGAGATGGCCTTCCTGGAGCCGGTGCGCGTGGGTGACCTGGTCCATGTGAAGGCCCAGGTCAACTGGACCGGCCGCACCTCCATGGAGATCGGCGTCCGCGTCCTCGCCGAGCGCTGGAACGAGTCGGCGCCCCCCACCCAGGTCGGCTCGGCCTACCTGGTCTTCACGGCCGTGGACGCCGACGGCAAGCCCCGCGCCGTCCCCCCGGTCCTCCCCGAGACCGAACGCGACCGCCGCCGCCACCAAGAAGCCCAGATCCGCCGCAGCCACCGCCTGGCCCGCCGCAGCCACCGCCTGGCCCGCCGCCGCGCCATCCGCGAGCTGCGGGAGCAGCGGGCGGCCGACGGCATCGAGGACTGACGGTCCCCTCCGGGGGTTCGGCGGTGTCGGTTCCTGTCGTGTCCTTTTCCTGCGGGGCCTGCCGGGCCGCCGGAACCTGGCCGAGTCCCTGCCGGGCCCGCCTAACCCGCCGGGCCCGTCGGAACCGCGCTGAGTCGCCGTAACTCCGCTCGGCCCGCCGGTCCCTGCCGAACCAGTCAAGCCCCGCCGAACCTCCCCCCCCCGGCGAGCCGGCGGAGCCCTCACACCTTGTCCGAGCACACCACCTCGTCCCCGTGCACCACGGGGGAGTCCGGCTGGGCCGTGTCCGGGCCCTTGACCTTGTGGACGTTCTTGAAGTCGGGGCCCGCTGTGACGCGCAGGACGGGGCCCTGGCCGGGGACCGGGTGGAGTTCGCTGCCGGGGAGGGCGACGGCGAGGGAGCGGGCGGAGCGGTCCCAGCGGGGGTCGTAGGAGATGACCGTGCGGGGGACCGGGTGGCCGGTGACGGGCTGGTGGGTGGTCGCGAAGCCGGTGGAGGCGAGCGCGGCGTCCACCTTGCGGCCGAGCCCCGCCGTGCCGGTGCCGTTCTCGACCCGGACCCGGATCGAGGAGGGCGCGACCTCGACGGTGGTCGCCGCGGGGGCGTGCTTCGCGCGGACCGGGGCCAGCGGCTTGTCCTCGCGCAGGGCGGCGAAGAGCCGGTCCGCCTTGGCCTGGTCCCACTTCAGGGTCGAGCCGATGCCGTTGACGACGTAGCCCATCTGCCCGATCGGCACCGTGGTGAACTCGGAGGACGAGGGGGAGAAGTTCCGCATCGCCCGCCCGAGGTCCAGCAGCTCGTTCGTGCCGAACCCGGCGTCCGCCCGCACCGACCCGAGCACCGCCCGCGCCACGTCCCGGAACCGCATCGGGTTGAGCAGCACCCCCGAGGAGGTCGCCCGCTCGATCAGCGCGGCCATGAACCGCTGCTGCCGCTGCATCCGCCCCAGGTCGCTCGCCCCGTCCACGTGCCGGGCGCGCACGTACTGCAGCGCCTGCCCGCCGGTGAGGTCGTGGTTGCCCGGCGCGAGGTCGAGCCCGGTGTACGAGTCCTTCAGCGGGGTCGGTGTGCAGACGGTGACCCCGCCGAGCACGTCCACGGTCCGCATGAAGCTCGCGAAGTCGACCTCCAGATAGTGGTCGATCTTCACATGGGTCATCGCCTCCACCGTGCGCACCGTCAGCTGGGGCCCGCCCTCGGCGTAGGCCGCGTTCAGCTTGAGGGGATGCGCGTGATGCGGCTCACCGGTGGTCTGGTCGACATGGGCGGGCACCTCGGCGTACGAGTCGCGCGGCAGGCTCACCACGCTCGCCCGGTCCCGGTCCTGCGAGATGTGCACGATCATGATCGTGTCGGTGCAGTGACAGGGCGCGCCGCCCAGCTTGTACGCCTGCCGCTCCTGCTCGGTGATCTTGTCGCGCCCGTCGGTGCCGACCAGCAGGACGTTCATGCCGTGGCCCGCGGCGGGCCGGTTCTTCATGTCCTTGAAGGCGTCCACTCGCGCGATGCCCGAGTCGAGCCCGGTGACGAGCGCGTGGCCGATCCCGGCGGAGGCGAGCACCACCACCGACAGCGCGGTCACCGCCCGCATGCCCCAGCGTGGCTTGCGGCGCCGTACGAGGGCCGCCCGTGGCGCCCGCCCGGGCGGCTGCGGACGGCGCTGCGGGCCAGGGGCCGCACCGCCCTTGGCCGTGGAGGAGGGGGGCCGAGGCGGTCTGGGCAAGGGACACCTCCGGGCTGCGCCGAACGGGGATTTGTAGGAACCGTAGGCCGATACGATCTCCAGCCCGCGTCGCAGCCCCGGCGGCGCGCACCGGTGTCCCCCATTCGCGGTAACGTGAGGCCCTTATGAACGCCAAGCCCGACGTGCGGCTCCCCGCTGTATCTGTGATCATGCCCGTCCTCAACGAGGAACGGCATCTGCGCGGGGCCGTCCAGGCGATTCTCGCGCAGGAGTACGCCGGTGAGATGGAGGTCGTGATCGCCCTCGGTCCCTCCACGGACCGCACGGACGAGATCGCGGCCGAGCTGGTGGCGGAAGACCCCCGCGTGCACACGGTCCCCAACCCGACCGGCCGCACCCCCGCCGCGCTGAACGCGGCGATCAAGGCGTCCCGGCACCCCGTCGTGGTCCGGGTCGACGGGCACGGGATGCTCTCGCCGAACTACCTCACCACCGCCGTCCGCCTCCTGGAGGAGACCGGCGCGCAGAACGTCGGCGGCATCATGCACGCCGAGGGCGAGAACGACTGGGAGCACGCGGTCGCCGCCGCGATGACCTCGAAGATAGGCGTCGGCAACGCCGCCTTCCACACCGGCGGCCAGGCCGCTCCCGCCGAGACGGTCTACCTCGGCGTCTTCCGCCGCGAGGCGCTTGAGCAGCAGGGCGGCTACAACGAGGAGTTCATCCGCGCCCAGGACTGGGAGCTGAACTTCCGCATCCGTGAGGCGGGCGGCCTCATCTGGTTCTCGCCCGAGCTGAAGGTGTCGTACCGGCCCCGCCCGAGCGTCAGGGCGCTCGCCAAGCAGTACAAGGACTACGGGCGCTGGCGCCATGTCGTCGCCCGCTACCACGAGGGCTCGATCAACCTGCGCTACCTCGCCCCGCCGGCCGCCGTGTGCGCGATCGCGGCCGGGCTCGTGGTGGGCGTGGCGCTCACCCCGTGGGGCCTGGTGATCCCCGGCGGCTACCTCGCGGCGATCGTCGCGGGCTCCCTCCCGGCGGGCAAGGGCCTCCCGCCGAAGGCCCGCCTCCAGATCCCGCTCGCCCTGGCCACCATGCACATGTCCTGGGGCTTCGGCTTCCTGACCAGCCCCAGGTCCCTGGCGCGGCGGGTCATCGCCTCGCGGCGTCCGGCGGTGCTCGAAGCCCGCTGACGGTACGTCGGCCGCAGGGGCCCCTCCGCTCGCGTCGCGCGGGGAGGGGCCCCTTCACGCGTGTCCTACCACTGGTAGGGCTTGTACACGTCCATGCAGGCGGAGGTGTCCGAGCCGTTGATGGCGTCGGAACCCTCGGGGATGTCACCGGCCTTCGGGGCGGACTTCTTCGGGTACGCGGTGCCGGTGCGCCAGTCCGCGCCGACGACCACCGTCACGCCCGAGACGTCCGTGGAGCGCTCCACCTGGCCCAGCGGGACGCCGAGCGCCTTGGCCACGCCCTGCGCGTCGCCCTCCAGGTCGGCGCTCGGATAGCGCACCACCGTCTCGTCCTCGGACAGCGCGGCCGAGGTGTCCTTCGTCGCCCTGGTGTACCCGGCCTGGGCCAGCACCGTGTCGATCGCCGCCGCGCGGCCCGGCACGGCGGCCTGTGTCGCGCTGCCGGTGCCGTTGGCCACGACCACCCCGAGCTGGGACGGCTGGAGCGAAGGGTCCTTGGCGGGCGGGGACTTGGGCTTGGACGGCTTGCCGTTGCGGTCCAGCGCCACGTCGTCGCGGAGCATCGCCCACAGCTTCTCGGACTCGGCCTGCTGCGGCACCACGTGCTCGCTGTTGAGCGGGTCCTCCACGTTGGGCATGGTGACCGAGGTGATCCGGTTCGCCGGGACGGCCTTCAGCTGGGTGCCGAGGTCGTAGAGCTTCTTGACCGTGCCGATCTCCTGGGACACCGTCAGGGACTTGGTGGCCGCCTCGGCCAGGTCCATCAGCCGCCCGCTGTCGGTGAAGACGTTCTGTCCCTTGAGCGTGCGGATCATCGAGTTGAGATACATGTGCTGGGCGCGGGCGCGCATCACGTCGCTGCCCCAGGCGTGCCGGGTGCGCAGCCACTGGAGTGCCTGTACGCCCTTCACCTTGCGGTGACCGGCCTTCAGCTTCAGTCCTGAGCCGCCGCGCTGGGCGGGCGTCGAGTGGTCCCAGACGTTCTGGTTCACGCACACCTCGACCCCGCCCACCGCGTCGGCCATCCGCACCACACCGGCGAAGTCGATGGTCATCCAGTGGTCGATGTAGACGCCGGTCAGCTTCTCCCAGGTGGCCAGCGTGCAGCCCGCGCCGCCCCGGGCCAGCGTGGTGTTGATGATGTCCTCGGTGGGCGGGTAGACCCGCTTGGTGCCGGGGTCCACGCACTTGGGGATCGCCACGCGGGTGTCGCGCGGGATGCTCACCATGGCGGCGCTCTTGCGGTCCGCCGAGAGGTGGATGAGCATCTGCACGTCGCCGAGGGGCGGGTTGCCCCGGTTGTCCTTGCTGCCGCCGAGCTTGACGTTCTCGGCGGAGTTACGGCTGTCGGAGCCGATGAGCAGGATGTTCAGCGGGGTACGGCCCGCCGCGTCCGGCTGGGCGCGGCGCACCTTGGAGTCGTCGCCGCTGATCCTGCTGCCCTTGGTGATGTTGCCGTTGAGGTGCTGATAGTAGAGATAGCCGGCCCCCGCCGACCCGAGTATCGCCAGGGCCAGCACGATCACCGCCCAGCGCAGCACCCGCCGCCCGCGCCCGCGCTGCCGCCGGGCCCCTCGTCCGCCGCCTGAAGGGCCCCGGCCGCCCGGTGCGGCCGTCGCCGCCTCCTCCGGACCGGCCTTCCCCCGTATGCCGCTCTGCGCCAACTCCCCCGCCTCCTGTACCGCACCAAGCAAACGGGCCCGTCCCGCGTCCTTATAGACGCACGACGGGCCCGAACCGTTACCTACGAACCGTTCGTCACGATGTGTTGCCTACGAGGCACACTGCGCCTTGTCGGCCGTCGACTTTTCCGCGACCTCCGGCGCCTTCGACGGGGCGGTCATCGAGACGCCCGCGCCCTTGAAGTCCTTGCCGAGGGTCAGCGTCATCGCGGGCAGCCCCTGGCTGTTGGTCACACTCTTGCCCGGCTTGAGCGCGGAGCCCGACAGGCCCATGAGCGCGGCCAGTTCACGCGCCTGGGACGCCTGGTCGGGCGCGTACTCCAGAGTGGTCCTGCTCAGCTCGGCCGGGGCGTTGCCCGCGTTCTCCGACTTGAGGATGCCCTTGTCGGTCTGCATCCACTGGAGGGTCGCCTGCGCACTGCCCGCCTGTGCGCCGCCGTTGAGGATGCGCACCCGTACGTCGGAGGCGGCCGACCGGCTGCCCTTGAGCCGGGCGGCCTGGGCGTCCTTGGCGGCCTTCTTCTTCTTTTTGACGTCCGTGAAGGAGACGTCGTTGTTGATGGCGTCGAAGATCGGGGGAGCCGCGACCGGGTCGACGATCACGGTCTTGTGGATGACGCCGTCCGCCGGGTTGTCCTTCACCGGCACGGTCAGGAAGGTGATGTTCTTCGGCGGGACCTTCTTCATCTCCAGGGCGATGTCCTTGAGCGTGCTCACGGACTTGATGCCCTGGTCGACGGTGAGCGCCTTCGTGGCGGCCTCCGCCAGGTCCAGCAGCTTGGCCGGGTTGGTCAGGGTGTCGCTGGAGGACATCTTGCGCATCAGCGACCCCATGAACTGCTGCTGCACCTTGATGCGGTCCAGGTCGCCCTGGTTGCCGAAGCTGTGCCGGGTGCGGACGAAGGCCAGCGCCTGCTCGCCCTCGACGTTCGACTTTCCGGCGGGCAGCTTGAGGTGCGAGTCCCGGTCGTCCACCGCGTGCGCCAGGCACACCTCGACACCGCCCACCGCCGTGGTCAGCGTCTTCACCGCGTTGAAGTCGACCATCATGAAGTGGTCGGGCCGGATGCCGGTGACGGCCTGCACGGTCTGCATCGTGCAGCCCGCGTTGCGGCCCTCCTGACCGAGGCTCTCGTTGAAGCGGTGCTGGTCGGTGCCGCTGATGATGTCTTCCTTGCCGTCGGGCTCGACGGTCTTGCAGTCCGGAATGTCCACGATCAGGTCGCGCGGGATGCTCAGCGCGGTCGCGTTCGTACGGTCCTTGGCGACGTGCAGCAGGATGTTGGTGTCCGCGTGGCCGACGCTGTTCTTGTCGCCGTAGCCCTCGTTGCCCTTGCCGGTGCGCTTGTCCGTACCGATGATCAGGATGTTGAAGGCGTCGTCCTTGCTGAAGCCCTTCTTGGCCACGCTGCCGACGTCGGTCGTGGCGACGTTGCCTTCCAGGTGCTTCAGATAGAAGTAGCCCGCCGAGCCCACGGCGACCAGGACGAGCGCCATGCTGCCGCCCGTCCAGGCGAGTATCTTCTTCGCCTTCGACTTCTTGGGCTTCTGCGGCGGCCGTCGGCTGCCGCGCCGTCCCTGCGGCTCCGGCTCGGGCTCGGCCCCCCGGCGCCGACGCGGCTGCTGCGGGACCTCCGCCTCGCGCTCACGGGGCTCCCGGGGCGGGGCGTCGCCCCGCCGGCGCGGGGGCGCGGCGCCGTTGTCACGGGGGGCGGACCTCCGCGGACCGGGAACCGGTGATTGCGCTCCGGAAGGATTTAGTCGCAGTTCGTATTCGCCGGTGTTCGGATTGAGCACCCACTGGTCTGCGGGGTCGATGTTGTCCGCCCGCCCACGGCTTTGCGCGTCCACGGTTGTCCGAATCCTCCGTCGGGGCCACGCGGCGCCTTCCCCCTCGTAGGCGCTCGGGTCTCGGTGAATCGACGCACGGCCTCAGGGCCTGAACCGAGGGGCCGGGTGCATCGGATCGCTCACACTATCCGCCCAGTTCAGCGTCGGGCGACGGGCGTGACAAATTCCACGTTCCTACAACCGGGCAATCCCGCCCATATTCCTGAACAAAAGTTCGCCGTTTTGGTGCGCGCATTACTCACAGGCCCGTTCGGCGGCCGTGTTCCCGTGAAAAGTCGGTACCGGAGAAGGGTCGTTCGTGGAGCCTTGCTGATGGGCATTACCGGTGTTTTCAGGCGAAGTGTCCTTGGCCACCGCGACGGGCCGATCCGCCCGCAGTCGCGCGAAGAGGCGCCCGGCGTCCGGCTCCACGAGCTGGTCGCGATTGGAGTCGTAGACGTACGCCTCGCGGGGAACCGTCAGGAACTGCACATGTTCGGTGGGGATGTCACGCATCCCGCGCACCAACTGGTACAAACCCCGCAGATTGGCCAGTTCCGGGTCCGTGGTGAGCGCGGAGGTCGCCGCGTCCAGCACCGGATAGAGCTTCACCGGGTTCAGCAGCACGTCGCTGCCGCGCACCTTGTCGACCAGCGCGCCGAGGAAGAGCTGCTGGCGCTCCATCCGGTCGGTGTCGCTGCCGTCGCCGAGGGTCTTGCGGGCGCGTACATAGCCGAGCGCCTGCTCCCCGTCGAGGGTCACCGCGCCCGCGGGCAGCTTGAGCTTGGCCGCCTTGTCGTCGACGGGCTCCTTCAGACACACCCGCACCCCGTCGACGGCGTCCACCATCTCCTTGAACCCGCTGAAGTCCACGACCATGTGATGGTCCACGCGGATGCCGGTCAGCTCCTCGACGGTACGGATCGTGCAGGCCGAACCACCCAGCTGGAAGGCGCGGTTGAGCATCGCGAACACCGGCTCGGTACGGCCCCCGTCCGCGCTCACGCACTCGGGGACGTGCACCATCAGATCGCGGGGCAGCGAGACGGCGGTGGCGCTGCGCCGGTCGGCGGCCAGATGCAGCAGGATCGTGGTGTCGGCCCGCGCGCTGCCCGTGTCGCGCCCGTAGGCGCCGTTGTCCCCGGCCCGGGTGTCGGACCCGATCAGCAGGATGTTCTGCGCGTCCTTCACCAGCGCGGTGGGCCGCTCGCGTTCGTAGCGGGCCAGCTCGCGGGCCGCCGCGTCGTCGGGGGTGATGTTGGAACTGAGCCGGTCGTAGACGGCCCAGCCCGCTCCGGCCGCCGCCAGCAGCAGCGCGGCCGAGCCCAGCGCCGTACCCCTGACCCACCGGCGCCTGCGCCGCCGGGCCAGCCCGTCCCCGGTGGCCGAGGACCCGGGGCCGGGAGCGGGTGGCCTGCCTGCGCTGTCGGGCACGTCAGGTCCACCCCGATCCATGGCGTACGAGCGTCACATCCCTCTTCTACGACCATGGCGGCGATACGGGCCCCGGGCCGCCCTTTGCTGCGCCGGACGGGTGAGGACGCGGCCGGTGGATCAGTGGCGCGTGGCCGTGACCCGTTCGGCCTCGATGCGCTTGGCCAGCGCGTCGGCGTCCAGCCGGTCCAGGTTGCGGCACAGCACCACCGAACCACCGGCGGCCAGCGGCGCGTACAGACCCGCGCTCAGCCCCTCCCAGGTGTCGTACGGCAGCCCCGACAGCAGCCGGGAGCCCGGCCCGGTCAGATCCAGCGCGGGTGCCGCCGCGCGGGCCCGCTCGACGACCTCGGCCGCGCTGAACTCCGCCCCGGCCACGATCAGCGCGGGCGCCTCCGGGTCCACGGGCGCGAAGGGCGCGAACCGGTCGCCCTGGCCCGGGACTTCGGCCGCGTAGTCGAGGAAGCCGTCCGGGACCACGGGGAACCGGCCGCCCAGCGGGCGCAGCGCCATGGCGACCCGCTCGCCTTGGCACGCCCGCGCCGCCTCGAGGGAGTCCGGGCCGCTGACCACCACGTCGGCCGCGGCGGCGTCGCCGTCCACGTCGGCCACCGCGCCCACCGACGCACAGGCCAGCAGCCATACGGCCGTCTGCCAGTGCGCGGGCAGCAGCAGCGCCACCCGGTCACCGGGTCCGGCGGACAGCTCGCCCTGGAGCAGATTGGCGGTCTTGGCCACCCAGTTGGCGAAGGTGGCCACGGACAACTCGACACGTTCGCCCGTGGCGTCGTCGTAGTACGTCACCAGGGGGCGGCCCGCGTCCGCGGCGAGCGCGGAACGCAGCAGGTCGGCGGGGGTGCGATCGGTGGCAGTCACCCGCGCAAGAGTACGCGGCACCGGCCGTGCGCACCGGGTGGTCCGGTGCCGGGGTGATCCGGTGCCAGGGTTGCCCGGGGGCCGGGGGTGGCAACCTCTACCCGTAGGGGAAGAGCGCACGACCAATGTGGCGCGTTCACGGCCGTCGGGGGGCGGGCGGGGGAGACGGCGGGTGCGGCCGGGGGAAGACCGCACGCCGATCCAGGGGAACACCGCGCGGCCACCCGGGGCACCGTCGCACGGTCTGCATACACTGGCCGGCCGAAACGAGACGTTTTGGCGGTCCCGGCAGGAAGCAGAGACGACAGGTGACAGAAGCGATCCTCCTGGTCGGCGGCAAGGGCACCCGGCTGCGACCGCTGACGGTGCACACGCCCAAGCCCATGGTCCCGGCGGCCGGGGTGCCGTTCCTCACCCACCAGCTGGCCCGGGCCAGAGCGGCGGGCGTCGAGCACATCGTCCTCGCCACGAGCTATCTCGCCGAGGTCTTCGAGCCGTACTTCGGCGACGGCTCCGCGCTCGGCCTGCACATCGAGTACGTCACCGAGCGGGAACCCCTCGGCACGGGCGGCGCGCTGCGCAACGTCGCCGCGCGGCTGCACTCGGGCCCCGACGAGCCGGTCCTCGTCTTCAACGGCGACATCCTCACCGGCCTCGACATCCGGGCCCTGGTGGACACCCACGAGTCCACCGGCGCGGACGTCTCTCTCCACCTGACCAAGGTGACCGACCCGAGGGCGTACGGCCTGGTCCCCACCGACGACACCGGCCGGGTGCTGGCCTTCCTGGAGAAGCCGCAGACCCCCGAGGAGATCGTCACCGACCAGATCAACGCGGGCGCCTACGTCTTCCGGCGCTCCGTCATCGACGCGATCCCGGCGGGCCGCCCCGTCTCCGTCGAGCGCGAGACCTTCCCCGGACTCCTTGCCGCCGGGGCCCACCTCC
This sequence comes from Streptomyces sp. LaPpAH-108, assembly GCF_000373625.1. GTDB lineage: Bacteria > Actinomycetota > Actinomycetes > Streptomycetales > Streptomycetaceae > Streptomyces. Next base: position 22,665 of record NZ_KB891996.1, on the reverse strand, counting down.
AGGGCATGGTCGACTCCACCTACTGGCTCGACCTCGGCACCCCGGCCGCCTTCGTCCGCGGCTCGGCCGACCTGGTTCTGGGCCGCGCCCCCTCCCCGGCCGTCCCGGGCCGCCGCGGCGACCGCCTGATCCTCCCCACGGCCACGGTGGCCCCCGACGCCAAGCTGACCGGCGGCACGGTGGTGGGCGAGGGCGCCTTCGTCGCGGAGGGCGCGCGGGTGTCCGGCTCGGCGATCCTGCCGGGTGCGGTCGTCGAGGCGGGCGCGGTGATCACCGACTCGCTCATCGGCTCACGGGCCCGGGTGGGCGAGCGCTCCGTGGTGACCGGGGCGGTGGTCGGCGACGGAGCGGTGGTCGGCCCGGACAACGAACTGCGCGACGGGGTCCGGGTGTGGTGCGGGGCGCAGATCCCGGCGGGCGCGGTGCGCTTCTCGTCCGACATGTAGGGGGACTGGGGCGAACAAGGGGCACGTCCCGAAGGGGGCGCGGGGAACTGCGCGACAAGCCACGAAGCACCCGCACCCGGCACTCTTCAGAACCCCGACGGCGAAGCCCCGAACGGGGCGCAGCCCCAAGCCCTACAACCGCCCGATGTCCACCCGAGGCATCTTCGGCGTCCGCCGAGCCGGCACACTCCCGCTCAGCAGAATCAACCGAGCCGCCCGATGCCGCTGCCCCTGCGGAGCATACGGCTCGAGCAAGCGCAGCATCACCGAGTCGTCGGCGTCACGATCCCCCGCCAGCGCCCACCCGACGATGCGGGGAAGATGCAGGTCGCCGACGGTCACCTCGTCGGCGGCACCATGGCTGCGCTGAACCACCTCCGCCGAGGTCCAGGGCCCGATGCCGGGCACGACCTCCAGAAGGCCCCGCGCCTCGGCGGCAGGCAGGGCCGTAACTCGCTCAAGGCGCGCAGCGACCCGTACCGCGCGCAGGATCGTCGAGGCGCGCTTGTCGTCGACACCCGCGCGGTGCCACTCCCAGGAGGGGATCAGCGCCCAGGTCCGGGGCGCGGGCATGACCCACATCGGGCGCTCGCCCGTACCGGCGGGGCCCGGCGCGGGCTCCCCGAACCGGCGCACCAGCAGCCGCCAGGCCCGGTACGCCTCGTCGGTCGTGACCTTCTGCTCCAGGACCGAGGGGATCAGCGACTCCAGCACGAGCCCGGTGCGGGTCAGCCGCAGCCCGGGGCGCCGGTGCCGGGCCAGGGCCACGATCCGGTGCCGGGGTTCGAACGCCCCGGGGTCGTCGGCGGCGCCCAGCAGCTCGGGCAGCCGGTCGAGCAGCCACTCGGCGCCGGGGCCCCACGCCTCACCGCACACCTCGCCGCCCCGCGCGGACACCCGCAGCGTGCCCGCACCGGCGGGCGTACGGCAGGCCCGCCACACCGACCCGTCGCGCGTCGCCCGGAACATCGGGTCGGCGGGCCCGCGCCGCAGCGGCCCGAGTACCAGACCGAGATCCAGCGGCCCGTCCGGCACCCAGGTGCGGGTGCGGGGCGCGGTCGCCTGCCCGGGCAGCGCGGCGGACACCGGCGCCTCCCCGCCGCGCACGGTCGTACGCGGCACGGGCCGGGGAGCGAAACGTCCTGCCACGGATGAGGTCCTAGGGATGCGGAGGGGGCGGGGGCTGCCCTACGAGACTAGGGCAGCCCCCGCCCCCCTTCAGCGCACCTCGATGAAGGTCCCCGCGTCCCGCGCCGGGCGCGCGGCCGGGTCCTGGGCCGGGTGGCCGACCGCGACCGCGCCCATCGGGGACCAGTCGGCGGGCAGCTCCAGCACCTCGCGCACGACGTCCCGGCAGAACATGGTGGACGACACCCAGGCCGAGCCCAGCCGCTCCCCGGCCAGCGCGACCAGCAGGTTCTGCACGCCCGCGCCCATGGCGACCACGAACATCTCCCGCTCGGCACCGTCGCGCCGCGCGTCGCCGTAGGTGTGCGAGCCGTCCATGACGAGGCACGGCACGACCAGATACGGCGCGTTGCGCAGCACGTCGCCCCGGCGGACCCGCTTGGCGATGGACTCCTCGCTCTTGCCGTCCCGGCGCAGGTCCGCGATCCAGGCGTCCCGCATCGCGTCGAGCAGCCGCAGCCGGGACTCGGCCGACTCCAGGAGCACGAACCGCCAGGGCGTGGTGTGGTGCGGCGCGGGCGCGGTCACGGCGGCGGCCACCGCGCGGCGGACGGCGCCCGGGTCCACCGGCTCGTCGGTGAAGGCCCGTACCGTGCGCCGCTGGGTCACCGCCTCGCGTACCGCCTCGGAGGTGCCGAGCCGGAACATGTCGTCGCGCGCGGAGCGCACCAGCGCCCGCGCGCCCGCGCCGTTCTCGTCCGCGCCGTTCTCGTCCGGGCCCGTCACCACGTGCGGCAGGCCGCGCAGGACGGCCACCGGGCGCCCGGCGGCCTTGCCCTTGACCAGGTCGCCCGCCGCGGCGAGTTCGTCGGCGGTGGCGACGACGGTGGCGGAGAGCGGGTTGCCGTGCGCGTCGGTGCCGCCGCGCAGGTCGTCCAGGACCCGCACCCCGGCGGCGCCGATCGCCACGTCGGTCAGGCCCGCGCGCCACGGCCGCCCGAAGGTGTCGGTGACGACCACGCCCACCTCCACACCGAGCGCCGCCCGCAGGCCCTCGCGGATCGCGCGCGCGGAGGCGTCCGGGTCCTCGGGGAGCAGCAGGACGGTGCCCCCGGGCGTGTTGGACGCGTCGACCCCGGCGGCGGCCATGACCAGGCCCTGCCGGTTCTCCACGATGCGCAGCGGACCGCGCCGGGCCACCACCCGGACCGTCTCGGCGTCGATCGCGGCCTCACGGTCGGCGGCCTCCACGATCCGGCCCTCGGCCTTGGACACGATCTTGGAGGTGACGAGCAGGACGTCCCCGTCGGCGAGCCCCGGTTCGGCGCCCGCGATCAGCTTGGCCAGATCGTCGCCCGGCGCCACCTCCGGCAGCCCCTCGGGGGCCCAGACGCGGTACTCGCTCGGGGTCACGCGGCCCGCACCTCCTCGGCCAGCGCCAGCGCCTCGCGTGCCATGGCGGCGGCCGTCTCCTCATCGGTCATCATCAGCGGTACGGCCCGGCAGCGGATGCCGTCCGCCTCCACCTGTTCGACCGCGCCCGCGTCGACGGTGTCGACCAGCCAGCCGTCAAGGAGGCCCGAGCCGTAGTGCGCGGCCACGGCCGCCGCCGTCGACTCCACGCCGACCGCCGCGAGCACCTTGTCGGCCATCCCGCGCACGGGCGCGTCCCCGACGATGGGGGAGAGCCCCACCACCGGTACGCCCGCCTCCGCGATGGCTTCCCGGATCCCGGGCACCGCGAGGATCGTGCCCACCGACACGACCGGGTTGGACGGCGGGAAGAGGACGACGTCCGCCTCGGCGATCGCCTCCAGGACGCCAGGCGCGGGCTTGGACTGCTCGGCCCCGACCGGTACGACGGCCTCGGCGGGCACGGAGGCGCGCAGCCGCACCCAGTACTCCTGGAAGTGGACGGCCTTGCGCTCGCCCTCGACCTCGACGGCCACGTGGGTCTCCACCCGGTCGTCGGTCATCGGGATCAGCTTCACACCGGGCTGCCAGCGGGCGCACAGCGCCTCGGTGACGGCGCTCAGCGAGAACCCGGCGTCCAGCATCTGCGTCCGCACGATGTGGGTCGCGAAGTCCCGGTCGCCCAGACCGAACCAGCCGGGACCGGCGCCGTAGGCAGCCAGCTCCTCCTTGACCCGGAAGCTCTCGTCCTCCCGGCCCCAGCCCTGTTCCTCGTTGATGCCGCCGCCGAGCGTGTACATCACGGTGTCGAGGTCCGGACAGACCTTCAGACCGAAGAGATGGATGTCGTCGCCGGTGTTGCCGATGACCGTGATGTCCGCGTCCGGGGCGGCCTTCTTGAGGCCGCGCAGAAACCGGGCACCGCCGATGCCGCCTGCCAGAACCACAATGCGCATGACCACAGTCTGTCAGCCGCCGTGAGCGCTCAGCCGGGGGAGTGGTTCACACCACGGCCGGGCACGGCTCGGCCCGCGGCTCGCCGTGCGCCTCGCCGTGGGCCGACGTGTGCATCGGCATCGCGGTGAGGCCCGGGTAATAGATGTGCAGGCTGACCGCGGGCTCCAGGGAGTCGTTGACCACCTCGTGCACGTATCCGGGCGCGAAGACCCGCTGCGCCCCCGCCGCGAGCGCCCGCGTGCCGCGCTCGGTGCGTTCGGTCAGGCTGCCCTCCAGGACGGTGAGGACACCGGAGGAGCGGCCGTGGTCGTGGAGCCCGCTGCCCTGGCCCGGCACCCAGGACAGGAGCCAGACCTCGTAACCGGGCCCGGTGCGCAGCCGGTGGTACCAGCGGGTCGTGGCGTCGTAGCGGACCAGATGGGCCCACTGGGCGCGGTCGGCGGCGACGGCGCGGGCGAGCCCGGCGAACTCGGCGACGGTCACCGGGTGTTCACGGGGCGGCTGGAGCAGATGCGGCACTTCGAGGATGTCGCCGGCGATCTGGAGGTCGTTGTCGCTGTTCATGGGGGTGCTGTGGTCCCTCGGAAGAGGAGTGGGGGCGGAAGGTGCACGCGGGGCCGCCCGGATCGCGGGCGTGCGGGGTGTCCTGGAGCGGGTGTCAGGACGGGGAGAGGCGACCGGTCCGGGATGGGTCCGGTGTCAGCTGGAGCGCGGTGGGCTCAACAGCTGGGACAACAGCAACAGCTGCGGCGGACGAGGGCAGCACCGAAGGACCCGCCGGTGCGGGTCGAGGTGAGCGCCAAGTTCGCGAACATGCCCACCAGGACAGCGGCTCACACCAGCGATGTCAACTCGATGCCCGGAATGTGGGACATGTTTCACCTCATCCGGTTCATCTGCGAGGTGAAAGGTTTGTTCATCCGACGGCCGGGACACATGGGGCACATCCGGGTGTCGAGCGCGGACCGCGTGCCCACGCCACGCGGAACGGGGACGAACACGAGGGCGTCTCTCCTCGTACAGAGGTGTGCGAGGTCCGCCGTCCTTCCGGGCCCGCACGCGCGTCAAGGTTTATGGCGATTTGAACACTTACCGCACGGCCTTGGTTCCGCAGAGTGAATAACGGGCTCAATAGCAGATCTCGGCTTGACTCGCCCGGAGCAGCACACTTGTAATTTCACTCGTGTCGTTCAGCCGGACGGTTACGGCTACGCACGGGGACGCGAAAGACGGACGAGGGGCGCACATGACCGAGCTGGTGCAGCAACTGCTGGTCGACGACGCGGACGAGGAGCTCGGCTGGCAGGAGCGCGCGCTGTGCGCCCAGACCGATCCCGAGTCCTTCTTCCCCGAGAAGGGCGGCTCGACGAGAGAGGCCAAGAAGGTCTGCCTCGCGTGCGAGGTCCGCTCCGAATGCCTCGAGTACGCCCTCGCCAACGACGAACGGTTCGGCATCTGGGGCGGTCTGTCCGAGCGTGAGCGGCGCCGCCTGAAGAAGGCCGCCGTCTGATCGACTCCCGATCACTTCCCGGCCGTTGACGACCGAACGGCGGGAGAGGTTCCGTGCATAAGGTGCGAACGGCCCGTCGCCCGTGGGTTATCCACAGGCGGCGGGCCGTCGCCATGGTCAGCCGATAGTGTGGGCGCTCGTCCGAGACGCCCCGCCCCGCACCAGGGGCGCACGCGTCCACCGCAGTCCATCGAACCGGGGCCCGTACCTCGATGTCCGTGCACAGCCATACGGCAGCCCAACACGACGCTGCCACCCCTGAGTTCCCGCGTCATGTGGTGACCGCCGTCCTCGTCACCCACGACGGCGCCCGCTGGCTGCCCGACGCCCTCGCCGGGCTGATCGGCCAGGAGCGCCCCGTGCAGTACGCGGTGGCGGCCGACACCGGCAGCGCGGACGACTCCGCCCAGCTGGTCGCCGAGGCGCTCGGTGACGCCAACGTCCTGCACCTCGCCCGGCGCACCGGCTTCGGCGCGGCCGTCGAGGAGGCCGACCGGCACGCCCCCGTCCTCACCGCCGACGAGCTGCCCTACCTCCGGAGCCTCGGCGGCTGGAACACACCGGGCGGCACCTGGGGCGAGGACGCCTACGACCGGCCCGGACCCGCGCACGGCGAACCCGTCCAGTGGCTCTGGCTGCTGCACGACGACTGCGCCCCCGAGCCCGACGCGCTCGCCCAGCTGCTGCGCGTCGTGGACAACGAACTCGAGCTGGGCCGCGACGACGTGGCCGTCGTCGGCCCCAAGCTCCGCGGCTGGTACGACCGCAGGCAGCTCCTGGAGGTCGGCGTCTCCATCGCCAACTCCGGTCGCCGCTGGACCGGCCTGGACCGCCGCGAGCAGGACCAGGGCCAGCACGACCACGTACGCCCCGTCCTGTCCGTCTCCACCGCGGGCATGCTCGTCCGGCGCGACGTCTTCGAGGAACTGGGCGGCTTCGACCGCCGGCTGCCCCTCATGCGGGACGACGTGGACCTGTGCTGGCGCGCCCATCTGGCCGGTCACCGCGTCCTGATCGCCCCCGACGCGGTCGTCCGGCACGCCGAGGCCGCCTCCCGCGAGCGCCGCGCGGTGGACTGCGCGGGCCGCACCGCCGCCTCCCCGCACAAGGTCGACAAGGCGGGCGCGGTCCACACCCTGCTCGTCAACACCCGCACCGCCGCCCTGCCCTGGGTGCTTCTGCGGCTCGTCCTCGGCACCCTCCTGCGCACCCTCGCCTATCTCGTCGGCAAGGTGCCAGGACAGGCCGTGGACGAGATCCGGGGTCTGCTCGGCACCCTGCTGCGCCCCGAGCGCGTCCTCGCCGCCCGCAAGCGACGCGGGCGCCCGGTCGTCGACAAGGACGAACTCCGCCCGCTCTTCCCGCCGCCCGGCGCGACCATCCGGGTCACGATCGAGCAGGTCGCGGCCAACTTCTCCACCAACTCCGAGTCCGACACCACCCCCGTCGGACGGCACGGCGGCGGCGGGGACACCGGAAGCGACGACGAGTTCTTCGAGGTCGAGCGGTACGCCCGCCTCAAGCGCATCGCCCGCAACCCCGGCCCGGTGCTCTTCCTCGGCCTGCTGCTGATCTCCCTCGTCGCCTGCCGCGCCCTGCTCGGCGGCGGCGCCCTCGCGGGCGGTGCCCTGCTGCCCGTCCCGGCCGGAGCGAGCGACCTGTGGGCCACCTACGGCGCCGCCTGGCACCCGGCGGGCGCGGGCGGCACCCCCGCCGCGCCGCCGTACCTGGCCGTCCTCGCCTCGCTGGCCTCCCTGCTCCTCGGCTCCACCGGCCTCGCCGTCACCGTGCTGCTGGTCGGCTCGGTGCCGCTCGCGGGCTTCACCGCCTACTTCGCCTCCCGGCCCCTGGTCGACTCCCGGCTGCTGCGCGCCTGGGCGGCCATCGCCTACGCCTTCCTGCCCGCCGTCACCGGCGCCCTCGCGGGCGGCCGGATCGGGACCGCCGTCCTCGCCGTGCTGCTGCCGCTCATCGCGCGCGCCGGTGTCGCCGCCAGCGGCCTCACCCACACCTCGGGCGGTCGCGGCAGCTGGCGCGCCACCTGGGCGTACGCGCTGCTGCTGACCATCACCACGGCGTTCACCCCGATCGTCTGGCCCGCCGCGCTGGTGCTCGGCCTCGGTGTCCTGGTGCTGCGCCGCTCGGACCTGATCGCGTCCCTGCTGCGCCTCCTCGTCCAGCTCGGCACCCCGCTGCTGGTCCTCGCGCCCTGGTCGCTGACCCTGCTCCCGACGCACTTCTTCGGCGAGGCGGGGCTGGACTACGGCTTCTCCGCCGCCTCGGCGTCCGACCTGCTCGGCACCAGCCCCGGCGGCTCCGGCACCGTGTCCGGCCTGCTGCTCATCGGCATCGTCCTGGCCGCGCTCGCCGCCCTGCTGCGCTCGGAGCGGCAGCTGGGCATCCGCACCGCGTGGGCCGTCGCCCTGACCGGCCTCGTCCTCGCCGTCCTGTCCAACCACTCCGCCTGGGCCGGACCCGCCACCCTCGTCTACGGCATCGCCCTGCTCGCCGCCGCCACGCTCGGCGCCGACGGAGCACGCGCGCGGGTGGCCGAGCAGAGCTTCGGCTGGCGCCAGCCGGTCGCCGCCCTGATCGCCCTCGCCTCGGCGGTCGGCCCGCTCCTGGCCGCCGCGAGCTGGATGATCGGCGGCGCCGACGGCCCGCTGGAGCGCCGCGACCCGGCCCAGGTCCCCGCGTTCGTCGCCGAGGACGCCGCCACCCGCGACCGCGCCCGCACGCTCGTCCTGGACAGCGACTCCGCCTCCCAGGTGCGCTACAGCCTGGTCCGGGGCGCGGGCGCCCGCATCGGCGACGCCGAGTTCACCGCCTCCGACGGGGCGAACACCCGTCTGGACAAGATCGTCGCCAACCTGGTCGCGGGCTCCGGCGCCGACCAGGCAGGACAGCTCGGCGGCTTCGCCGTGCGCTACGTCCTCGTCCACCAGGGCGCCCCCCGCCAGCTCAGCCGCGTCCTGGACGCCACCCCCGGCCTGAGCCGCCTCAGCCAGCAGAACGGCAGCGGGCTGTGGCGCGTCAACGCCGAGGTCTCCCGCGCCGCCATCGTGGAGCGCGGCGGTTCCGGCACGCCCCAGCCTGTCGCCGCGGGCCCGGTGGAGATCCACACCACGGTCCCCAGCGGCTCCGACGGCCGCGTCCTCCGGCTCGCCGACACCGCCGCCGAGGGCTGGACCGCCACCCTGGACGGCAAGCCGCTCACCCGCACCACGGTCGACGGCTGGGCCCAGGGCTTCCAGCTCCCCGCGAGCGGCGGCAAGCTGGACGTCACCTTCGACGCCCCCTTCACCCACACCCTGTGGCTGTGGGCCCAGGGCGCGCTCGCGGTCGTCCTGGTCGTCCTCGCCCTGCCCGGCCGCCGCCGCGACGTGGACGACGACCTCCCCGAGGAGGACCTGCCCACCGCCGACGACCTCGCGGGCGACGGCCGCCGCGCCCGCCGTCTGCGCGCCCAGGCCGAGGAACAGGCCGCGCGCGAGGCCGCGCTGCGGGAGCCGGAGCCCGGCGAGCAGGACCCCGCCTTCCCCGGGAACCCGCACGAGGACTTCCCCGAGGGCGACTTCCCGCAGGAACTCCCCGAAGGCGCCGTCCCGCACCAGCAGAACTACGCCGAGTGGGACGCCCCCGCCTACGCGGAGGCCGAGTACCAGCAGGAGTCCGAGTACGCCGAGGGCGAGTACGCGGCCTACCCGGCCGACCAGAACCCGTACCCGTACCAGGACCCCTACCAGGGCGCCTACGGCAACGACCCGTACCAGCAGGGCCAGGCCAACCCCTATGACCCGTACGGCTACGGCGACCCGGCCGGACAGCCGCAGCCCTACGACCCGGCGGCCCACCCGCACGGCTACGACCCCGCCCAGCAGCCCTACGGCACCGGCGACGAGCGCCACGACGGGAGCCAGCAGTGAACCGCACCACCCTGTCCCTCCTCGCCTGCGCCACCGCGCTGACCGCGGTCACCGCCTACGCGGCGTTCGACCCGCCCCCGGCGTCCGGCGACAGCCGCGTGAAGGCCGCCGCCGAACTGCCCGTGCAGCGCACCGGACTGCTCTGCCCGGCGCCCAGCTTCTCCGACATCGCCGACACGTCGTACACGTCGTTCACGCCCGTCACCAAGGGCACCGACGCCGGTGGCAAGGCCACCCTCCAGGCGGCCACCGAGGAGACCCCCGACAGCTCCGGCAAGAGCGGCAAGGGCGGCAAGAAGAACCCGGCCGCCGCACCGCCCCTCAAGCCCAAGGCACCCGGCACCCCGGCCACCGGCGACACCTCGGGCTCGGACGCCCCCGCGTTCATCGGCACCGCCGACGGCAAGTACGCGCCCGGCTGGACCGTCCAGGAGACCACCGAGATCGCCGCGGGTACCGGCAGTGGCCTCCAGGGTGTCACCTGCACGCCTGCCGACACCGACTTCTGGTTCCCCGGCGCGAGCACCGCGGCGGGCCGCACCGACTACGTCCACCTGACCAACCCGGACGACTCCGCAGCCGTCGTGGACATCAAGCTCTACGGCAAGGACGGCGCGATCAAGTCGGAGGTCGCCGACGGCATCACCGTCCAGCCGCACGCGAGCGAACCGGTGCTGCTGTCCACCCTCACCGACGAGCGGGAGACCGATCTGACCGTGCACGTCACCGTGCGCAGCGGCCGGGTCGGCGCCACCGTCCAGGCCCAGGACGACGCCGGGGGCGGCGACTGGCTGGCCGCGTCCGCCGACCCGGCGGGCAGCCTGGTCCTGCCCGGCATCCCCAAGGACGCCACCGACGTGCGCCTGGTCGCCTTCACCCCCGGCGACGACGACGCGGACCTGAAGATCCGCCTGGCCACCCCGAACGGCACGATCACCCCGGCGGGGAACGAGACGCTGCACGTCAAGTCCGGCATGACCACCTCCGCCGACCTCGGCGCCGTCACCCGCGACCAGGCGGGCTCGCTGATCCTCACGCCGTCCGGCGGTTCCGTGCCCGTGGTGGCCGCGCTGCGCGTCGTACGCGGCACGGGAGCCAAGCGGGAGACGGCGTACATCCCGGCGACCGCCCCCGTCGGCCGCCGCGCGACCTCGGCCGACAACAGCGCCAAGGGCACCACCCTGGCCCTGACCGCGCCCACCGCCACCGCCACCGTCAAGGTCACCGCCTCGGCGGGCAGCGAGGGCGGCAGCCCGGCCACCAAGACGTTCACCATCAAGGCGGGCACCACCCAGAACGTCGACGCTCCGGTCCCCTCGGGCCTGAGCGGCACCTACGCGCTCACGGTGGAGTCCGTCTCCGGCGGCCCGGTGTACGGCTCGCGCACCCTGTCGGCGACCGAGGAGGGCGTCCCCGGCTTCACCGTCCAGACCCTGCCGAGCGACCGCGGACTGGTGTCCGTACCGCAGGCGGACCAGGACCTGGCGATCCTTCAGAAGTAGCCAGGCGGGGCGGAGTTCACAGGGAAGGCCGGGTCACGCACGCGTGGCCCGGCCTTTTCCCGCCGTACCGGTCAGTCCTCGCCGTACCGGGGATCGACCGTCTCCGGGGTGAGCCCCAGCAGCTCGGCGACCTGTTCCACGACGACCTCGTGCACCAGCGTGGCCCGGTCCTCGCGGCCCTTGGTGCGGATCTCCACCGGCCGCCGGTACACCACGACCCGGGCCCGCCGTCCCTCCCGCGCCGGGATGATCCCGCCGAGCGGCACGGCCTCGTCGGCCCACGCGTCACCCGGGCCCCCCAGCCGGGGCACTTCGAGCACCAGGAAGTCGACCTCGGCCAGCTGCGGCCACCGCCGCTCCAGCCGGTCCACGGAGTCCTGCACCAGATCCGCGAACACCTCGCCACGACTGGCGGCCAGCGGCACCTGGGGAGGCGCGATCGGCCCCCGCATGCCCCGCCCGTGACGATCACGGCGGCGGGGCCCGGGGCCTGCGGCACGGGGCGGTACACGGTTGTCCATCACCGGTGAAGCCTAGTCCCCGCCCGCCCGCCGCGCCCGGCTCCACGCGGCGCCCCGCACCGGACGACGATGTCCCCCGATGACCGATCCGGCCGGGCCAAGGCTCGTTTCCGTAACGCTCCAAGACCGGCGGACACCACGTAATTGACGAAGTTTGTACCGACTCATGACCGCTCGCACCCTGCCGGGGAATGGTGCGAACACCCGTCGTAGCAGGTCAACACGGCTTGTTCCGAAGGGCGCGTGGGACGATTCACAGCACGACACGGGGGAGTGACCTGGTGGAGAGTCGTCGCGGCCCGCTCAAGAGTGCGGTACCGTCCAACGTCGTGAGCCCTGTACGTCGCTGTTCGCGCACCGCCTGCGGCCGACCCGCCGTCGCGACGCTGACGTACGTCTACGCCGACTCGACCGCGGTCCTCGGCCCCCTCGCCACCTACGCCGAGCCCCACTGCTACGACCTGTGCGCCGAGCACTCCGAGCGCCTGACCGCCCCGCGCGGCTGGGAGGTCGTCCGCCTGCTCGACGGCTCGGCCCCCGCCCGCCCCAGCGGTGACGACCTGGAAGCCCTCGCCAACGCCGTGCGCGAGGCGGCCCGCCCCCAGGAACGCGCGGCCGGAGCGGGCGGCGCGCGCACCGCGGACCCCATGGAGGTGGCCCGCCGCGGTCACCTGCGGGTCCTGCGCTCACCCGACAACTGACGCGGCGTCCGCCGCTCCGCACCGCCCTTGTGGTGTCCCACGCCCGGCCGATTGCCCCGGGCGGGTAGTTTTGGGCACCCACAGGACTTTCGGGAGGCTGGGCCGTGACTGCTGATCTGTCGCAGATCGTGAAGGCGTACGACGTGCGCGGAGTGGTCCCGGACCAGTGGGACGAGTCCCTGGCCGCGCTCTTCGGCGCCGCCTTCGCCGAGGTGACCGACGCCCGCGCGATCGTCGTCGGCCACGACATGCGCCCCTCCTCGCCCGGCCTCTCCCGCGCCTTCGCGCGCGGCGCCGCCGACCGGGGCGTGGACGTCACCGAGATCGGCCTCTGCTCCACCGACCAGCTCTACTACGCCTCGGGCGCCCTCGGCCTGCCCGGCGCGATGTTCACCGCCTCGCACAACCCGGCCCAGTACAACGGCATCAAGATGTGCCGCGCGGGCGCCGCCCCGGTCGGCCAGGACACCGGGCTCGCCGAGATCCGCGAACTGGTCGAGCGCTGGCTGGAGTCGGGCGCCCCGGCACCGGCCGCCGAGCCGGGCACGCTCACCACGCGCGACACGCTGGACGACTACGCGGCCCATCTGCGCTCCCTGGTCGACCTCAGCGCGATCCGCCCGCTGAAGGTCGTCGTGGACGCGGGCAACGGCATGGGCGGCCACACCGTGCCCACCGTGCTCGCCGGACTGCCGCTGACCGTCGTCCCGATGTACTTCGAGCTGGACGGCACCTTCCCCAACCACGAGGCCAACCCGCTGGACCCGGCCAACATCGTGGACCTGAGCGAGCGCGTCCCGCAGGAGGGCGCCGACCTCGGCATCGCCTTCGACGGCGACGCCGACCGCTGCTTCGTCGTGGACGAGAACGGCGCCCCGGTCTCCCCGTCCGCGATCACCGCGCTGGTCGCCGTGCGCGAGCTGGCCCGCAACGGCGGCTCGGGCACCGTCATCCACAATCTGATCACCTCGCGCACCGTCCCCGAGGTCGTGCGCGAGCACGGCGGCACCCCGGTGCGCACCCGGGTCGGCCACTCCTTCATCAAGGCCGAGATGGCCCGCTCCGGCGCGATCTTCGGCGGCGAGCACTCCGCGCACTACTACTTCAAGGACTTCTGGAACGCCGACACGGGCATGCTGGCCGCCCTGCACATCCTCGCCGCCCTCGGCGGCCAGGACGGCCCGCTGTCCGCCCTCGTCGCCGCGTACGACCGCTACGCGGGCTCCGGCGAGATCAACTCCACCGTCGCCGACCAGGCGGGCCGCCTCGCCGCGATCCGCGCCGCCTACGAGGGCCGCCCCGGCGTCACCCTGGACGACCTCGACGGCCTCACCGTCTCCGCCGTCGACTGGTGGTTCAACGTCCGCCCCTCCAACACCGAGCCCCTGCTCCGCCTGAACGCGGAGGCCAAGGACGAGACCACCATGGAGAAGATCCGCGACGAGGCGCTGGCGATCATCCGCGCCTGACCGGCGCCGGACCAGGCCGCGGCCGTACGGCGCCCCGTCGTACGGCGGTAACCTGACCAGCACATCCGTACATCCCGTACCGCCGCCCGAAGGGACACCCCATGGCGCTCGAAGCCGGCCTCCTGGAGATCCTGGCCTGCCCGGCCTGCCATTCCGCGCTCAAGGAGCAGGACGGCGCGCAGGACACCGAGGGCACCGAGCTGGTCTGCACCGGCCAGGAGTGCGCGCTGGCGTACCCGGTCCGCGACGGCATCCCCGTCCTGCTCGTCGACGAGGCCCGCCGCCCGCTGTAGCACCGCCGGGCGCCCGAGCCGTGGCGCGACCCGGCCCGCGCGCCCGACCACCCCGACTGGATTCCCGGCGACCGGAGGCTGCCGCCCATGCTCGACGAATCGCTCCTGGACACCCCGGAGGGCCTCGCCGAGGCCGACCGCCGAGGGCTCCTGCGCGGGGCGGCGGAGGCCGGAGCCCGGGTCCGTACGGCCGCCCGGCACGCCGTCGAGGCGGGCGTCGGCGCCCTGCGGCCGGACGGCCGCCCCCGCGCCGTCCTGATCGCGGGGCCCGGAGCCGCCGCCACCCACGCCGCCGACCTGCTCGGCACCCTGGCCGGACCCGGCAGCCCGGTCATCCGCCTCGCCCCGAGCGGCGTGGCCCCCGCCCCCGGTGCCCTGCGCTGGGAGCTGCCCGGCTGGGCCGGTTCCGTGGACCTGCTGCTGATCGCCACCCCGGACGGCAGCGAACCGGGCCTGTCCCTGCTGGCCGAGCAGGCCTACCGCCGGGGCTGCTCCGTCGTCGCCGTGGCCCCCTCCGGCACCCCGCTCACCGAGGCGGTCGCCGGGGCGCACGGCCTCTTCGTCCCCATGGCCACGGCCCCCTACGACCAGGGGGAGCCCGTCGCCGGAGCCTCCTCCGGCGTCTTCTGGGCCCTGCTCACCCCGCTGCTCGCCCTGCTCGACCGCGTCGGTCTGCTCGCGGCCGACCCGGAGGCCCTGGAGAAGGTCGCGGACCGGCTGGACCGCGTGGCCGAGCGCTGCGGGCCCGCCCTCGTGACCTACAGCAACCCGGCGAAGACCCTGGCCGCCGAACTGGCCGACGCGCTCCCGGTCGTCTGGACCGAGGGCACCTCCGCGGGCCCGGCGGGCCGCCGCTTCGCCGACGCCCTCGCCGAACTCGCCGGACGCCCCGCCCTGGTCGCGGAACTCCCCGAGGCCCTTGCCGTGCACAGCGCCCTTCTCGCGGGCCCGCTGGCCGCGAGCGCCGACCCCGACGACTTCTTCCGCGACCGGGTGGAGGAGGCACCCGCCCTGCACGCGCGCGTGGTGCTGCTCCGCGACCGCCCGATCGGCGGTCTCACCGCCGCTCCCGCCGCCCGTGACCTGGCCCTCAGCCACGACACGCCGATCAGCGAACTGGAGCCGGAGGAGGGCGCCGATCTGGAGACCCTCGCGGAACTGATCGCCGTCACGGATTTCGCCGCCGTTTACCTGGCGCTCGCCTCCGCCGCCTGACCTTGCTCCCGGACCGCCCGCCCGCACACCCGGCGGCGGCCCGGCCCGCGCCCCTTTCCGGCACCGGCCGCGCAGCGCACGTACGGAGACAGAGAAGACACATGGACCGCCTCGACAACACCGTCCGCCCCTACGCGTGGGGCTCGACCACCGCCATCCCGCGCCTGCTCGGCACCGAGCCGACCGGTCAGCCGCAGGCCGAGATGTGGATGGGCGCCCACCCCGGCGCACCCTCGCGCACCCCGCGCGGCCCGCTCACCGAGGTCATCGCCGCCGACCCCGAGCGCGAACTCGGCGCGGCGGCGGTCGCGAAGTTCGGCCCCCGGCTGCCGTTCCTGCTCAAGCTCCTCGCCGCGGGCGCCCCGCTCTCCCTCCAGGTCCACCCCGACCTCGCCCAGGCGCGGGAGGGCTACGCCGACGAGGAGCGCCGGGGCATCCCGGTGGACGCCCCGGAGCGCAACTACAAGGACGCCAACCACAAGCCCGAGCTGATCTGCGCGCTCACCGAGTTCGACGGCCTGTGCGGCTTCCGCCCCGCCGCCGAGGCCGCCGCGCTGCTCGAAGGACTCGGCGTCGACTCCCTCAAGCCCTACGCCGACGCGCTGCGCGCCCGCCCCGAGGACGCCGCCCTGCGTGAAGTCCTCACCGCGATCCTCACCGCCGACCGCGACGACATGGCCCGCACCGTCGCCGAGGCGAGCGCCGCCTTCACTCGCCTCGGCGGCCCCTACGCCCCCTACGCCCAGATAGCCCGGCACTACGCGGGCGACCCCGGCGTCATCGCCGCCCTGCTGCTCCACCACGTCCGGCTCCAGCCCGGCGAGGCCCTGTTCCTCGGCGCGGGCATCCCGCACGCCTACCTCGACGGTCTGGGCGTGGAGATCATGGCCAACTCGGACAACGTCCTGCGCTGCGGCCTGACCCCCAAGCACGTCGACGTCCCCGAACTCCTGCGGATCGTCCGCTTCGCCTCGAGCGACCCGGGCGTCCTGCGCCCCGAGGCATCGCCGGAGGGGGAGGAGGTCTACGAGACCCCGATCGACGAGTTCCGGCTCTCCCGCCTCGTCCTGCCCGAGGGCGGCGCGATCCGTGACCTGACCCGCGACACCCCGCAGATCCTGCTGTGCACGGCGGGCACCGTCCGCGCGGGCGAGCACGAGCTGACCCCGGGCCACTCGGTCTTCGTCCCCGCAGGTGAGCGCGTCGAGCTGGCCGGAACGGGCACCGTCTTCCGCGCCACTGTGATCGTATGACCGGGCCTGTGGGCAACTGACACGCCGCCCTCCGGTGGGCTGCAACAATGGCCCACCGGCAAAGCACCGGCAAAGACGGGTACACGCCGAGACGGCGTAGACGTACGACAGCGAAGGGACACGCGGACACATGAGCGCGTCAGGCGGTACGAAGGCGATCGTGGCGGCACTCAGTGCCAACCTCGCGATCGCGGTCGCGAAATTCGTGGCGTTCGCGTTCAGCGGCTCCTCGTCGATGCTCGCCGAGGGCGTGCACTCGGTCGCCGACTCCGGCAACCAGTTCCTGCTCCTCATCGGCGGCAAGAAGGCCCAGCGCGAGGCCACCCCGCAACACCCCTTCGGCTACGGCCGCGAGCGCTACATCTACGCCTTCCTCGTCTCGATCGTCCTCTTCTCCATCGGCGGCATGTTCGCCATCTACGAGGGCTACGAGAAGATCAGCCACCCCCACCCGGTGGAGCACTGGTACTGGCCGGTGGGCGTCCTGGTCTTCGCGATCATCGCCGAGGGCTTCTCCTTCCGCACCGCCATCAAGGAGTCCAACGAGCTGCGCGGCAAGCTCTCCTGGACGCAGTTCATCCGCCGCGCCAAGGCCCCCGAGCTGCCCGTCGTCCTGCTGGAGGACTTCGGCGCGCTCATCGGTCTGGTCCTCGCCCTCGTCGGCGTCGGCGTCGCCCTCCTGACGGGCAACGGCGTCTGGGACGGCATCGGCACCGTCTGCATCGGTGTCCTGCTCGTCCTGATCGCCCTCGTCCTGGCCGCCGAGACCAAGTCCCTGCTGCTCGGCGAGGCCGCGGGCGTGGAGGACGTCAAGAAGATCGAGGCCGCCATCGTCGACGGCGACACGGTCACCGGCGTCATCCACATGCGCACCCTCCACCTCGGCCCCGAGGAACTGCTCGTCGCCGCCAAGATCGCCGTCGAGCACGACGACACGGCCACCGAGGTCGCCCACGCCATCAACGCCGCCGAGGCCCGCATCCGCGAGGCCGTCCCGATCGCCCGCGTCATCTACCTGGAGCCCGACATCTACAGCGAGGCCGAGGCCGCCAAGGGCCCGGACCCCAAGGCCACCCCGGGCGGTCCCACGCCTCACCCGGCCGACCACTGAGCCACCGCTCCGGCCACCCGGTCACCTCGTCCGACGGGGCCCGCCCCCACCCGGGCGGGCCCCGTCCGCCGTACCGGACACCCCGCCGACCCGAGAGGCGGACTGGGGCAGCCCGCATCTCCGGTGTTAGCTTGGGACGGAGCCAGACGTCGCTGCTGATGGCGGTCGGGCGGTCCTGAGCGGATCGTCCGAGGGAGAGAGGGCCTCCGACGGACTGCGCTGCGCGCACCCGGGCACGCCCGTGTCCTCTTCTCGGGCACCCTTGTGCCCGTCGCCGCGCAGACCAGCCCCACCCATCTCGCCCCAACTCCGAGGAGCAGCCCGCAATGACGACTGTCGACAACCGACAGGACTTCAAGGTCGCCGACCTCTCCCTGGCCGAGTTCGGCCGCAAGGAGATCACCCTCGCCGAGCACGAGATGCCCGGCCTGATGTCGATCCGCAAGGAGTACGCCGAGGCGCAGCCGCTGGCCGGCGCCCGCATCACCGGCTCCCTGCACATGACGGTGCAGACCGCCGTGCTCATCGAGACCCTGGTCGCGCTCGGCGCCGACGTCCGCTGGGCCTCCTGCAACATCTTCTCCACCCAGGACCACGCGGCCGCCGCCATCGCCGTCGGCCCGAACGGCACCCCGGACAACCCGCAGGGCGTCCCGGTCTTCGCCTGGAAGGGCGAGACGCTGGAGGAGTACTGGTGGTGCACCGAGCAGGCGCTGACCTGGCCGAACACCCCCACCGGCGGCCCGAACATGATCCTGGACGACGGCGGTGACGCCACCCTCCTCGTCCACAAGGGCGTCGAGTACGAGAAGGACGGCAAGGTCCCCTCGCCCGACACCGCCGAGTCCGACGAGCACCGCGTCATCCTCGAGCTGCTCAACCGCACCATCAGCGACGGCTCCCAGAAGTGGACCCAGCTGGCCTCCGAGATCCGCGGCGTGACCGAGGAGACCACCACCGGCGTCCACCGCCTGTACGAGATGCAGCGCGACGGCGACCTGCTCTTCCCGGCGATCAACGTGAACGACGCCGTCACCAAGTCGAAGTTCGACAACAAGTACGGCTGCCGCCACTCCCTGGTCGACGGCATCAACCGCGCCACCGACGTCCTCATCGGCGGCAAGACCGCCGTCGTCTGCGGCTACGGCGACGTCGGCAAGGGCTGCGCCGAGTCCCTGCGCGGCCAGGGCGCCCGCGTGATCGTCACCGAGATCGACCCGATCTGCGCGCTCCAGGCGGCCATGGACGGCTACCAGGTCACGACCCTGGACGAGGTCGTCGACAAGGCCGACATCTTCGTCACCACGACGGGCAACAAGGACATCATCATGGCCGACGACATGGCCAAGATGAAGCACCAGGCCATCGTCGGCAACATCGGCCACTTCGACAACGAGATCGACATGGCCGGCCTCGCCAAGATCCCCGGCATCGTCAAGGACGAGGTCAAGCCGCAGGTCCACACCTGGACCTTCCCCGACGGCAAGAAGATCATCGTCCTGTCCGAGGGCCGCCTGCTGAACCTGGGCAACGCCACCGGCCACCCGTCGTTCGTGATGTCCAACTCCTTCGCGGACCAGACCCTGGCCCAGATCGAGCTGTTCACCAAGCCCGACGAGTACCCGACCGGCGTCTACGTGCTGCCCAAGCACCTGGACGAGAAGGTCGCCCGCCTCCACCTGGACTCGCTCGGCGTCAAGCTGACGACACTGCGCCCGGAGCAGGCCGCGTACATCGGCGTCGAGGTCGACGGCCCCTTCAAGTCGGACCACTACCGCTACTGAGCGAACCGGGCAGGCCCCCGCACCCCCGTGCCGGGGGCCTGCCCCGCTCCGGCCGACCGTCGGCTCACCGCCGCACCGTCAGCCCGCCCGACCCCAGGACCCGTCATGCCGCGTGGCCGCTATTCGCTTCACGATCCGCACGATCACACCCCTCTCGCGGAAGAACACTTCCACTGCGCCCCCGGCCCCTCCGGCTGGCGCTACGTCTCGCAGCTGACCACCCCGACCGGCGACCACAGCGGCTCCGTCGACCTCGCCCTGGACGACCTCGGCCGCCCCCTGCGCCTCGAAATCCACGCGGGCGACTGGCAGGTACGCGGCGCCGCCCTCGACGGCATCTCCTGGGTCCGCACGGACCCCACCGGGACACAGGCCACCGAAGGCAATGTGCGCGCCCACGCCTTCACCGGCACGTCCCCCGCGTTCCTCGTCGCCACCGCTCGCCTGCTGCGCCTCACCCCCTCCGCCGACGCCACCCGTGTACGCCTCGTCGCCCTCACCGACCCGGTGCTCGCCCCACGCACCGTGGACCAGTCCTGGGCCTTGGTCGACAGAGAAACACACGCCACTGACAACGGCCCCCTGATCGTGGACGAATACCAGGTCACCGCCCTGGACACCGGCGAACGGCACACCGTGCACCTCGCCGGGGACGTGGTCCTGTCGGCCCCAGGCATCGAGCTGGAAGACCTGCAGACCCCGCCGTCGACGTTCGCCTGAGCACCGGGGTTGTTGCTCAGGCAGGGCCGCTCAGTGTGGGCGGCTCAGGGTGGGCTGCTTCAGGCCGGGGGCACGAACCCGGTCGGCCGGGAACGAGACTCCTGCGGCTTCTCCGAGGACGCCCGCTCCACCGGAGCCTCGTACACCGGAGCGCTTCCCGGCGCGGCCCAGCCCCCACCGCTCGGCCCGTACCCACCGCTGCCCGGCACCTCTCCACCGGCCAGGGCCCCCCGACCCGCGCCGTCCGCCGGTGGTGCCGCCTCGCGGGCCTGCCGCTCCTGGACCACGGCGGCCAAAAAGAGCGCCGGAGGCAGATCCCGCGGCACCGCCGTCCCCGTACGCCCCGCGAGATCGGCCGCGAGCCGCCCGGCCATCGCCGCCGAGACCTGCGGATCGAGCTGGCGCATCCGCCCCAGGTACTGCCGGACCGCGAGCCAGAGCCCGTCCGGCACCGCCGACAGATCCAGCTCGGCGAACCGCCCCGCGACCCACGGCGGCGGCGCCGGCATCGGCCACGCCCGCCCCACCGGAACCCGCTCCCGCACCACCAGCGTGCCCGCGAACACATCCCCGATCCGCCGCCCGCGCGCCGACACCAGCGACGCGATGCACGCCACCACCCCGAACGTCATCAGGATCTCGACCACCCCGACGGCACCGCGCACCAACGCATGCCGGAACCGGATCGGCCCCCCGTCGTCCCGCACCACCCGCAGCCCGAACACCAGCTTCCCCACCGAGCGACCGTGGCTGAGCGTCTCCACCGCGATAGGACCACCCACCAGGACCAGCAGGAACACCGCGACGGACAACGCCATCTGCGCCGCGTCGTCCAGCGACGCGGTCGCCAGCAGGACCACGACGGAGACCCCGATGTACACGAACCCAGCCACGACCAGGTCCAGAAACACGGCCAGCGCCCTGCTCGGCAGCTTGGCGGGCCGCAGTTCGAGCGCCACTGCCTCCCCGGTCACCAGCTCACTCATGCCCCGCCGTCCTTCCCCTGGTCCGCCCCTTGAGGCAAGTCTGCCAAGCTGAGCGCACATCGCGTCGCGGTACGACAAGCTGACATCAGTACGCGCAAACGACGACGGCCGAGGAGCAGGCAGACCCGATGGACCTGGACGTCTTCGTCTCCGCACACCGAGCCGAGTGGGACCGCCTCGACGCCCTGACCAGCCGCAGGCGGCGGCTCAACGGCACCGAGACCGACGAGCTGATCACCCTCTACCAGCGCACGGCCACCCATCTCTCCCTCATCCAGTCCAGCGCCCCCGACCCCCAGCTGACCGGGCGGCTCAGCCGACTCGTCGCCCGCGCGCGCAGCGCCGTCACCGGAACCCGCCGCGCCTCCTGGCGCGACGCGGTCCGCTTCCTGACCCAGGGATTCCCGGCCGCGGTCTACCGGGCCCGCCACTGGTGGGTGCCCACCGCGCTCGTCTCGACGGCGGTCGCGATCCTCCTGGGCTGGTGGATCGGCACGCACCCGGAGGTACGCGCCACCATCGCGGCCCCCGCCCACCTCCGCGAGCTGACCCGCCCCGGCGGCGAGTACGAGACCTACTACTCCAGTCACCCGGCCGCCTCCTTCGCCGCACAGGTGTGGACGAACAACGCCCAGGCCGCCGCGATGTGCCTGGTCCTGGGCGTCTTCCTGGGCCTGCCGGTGCTCTGGATCCTCTTCCAGAACATGCTCAACCTCGGCGTCGGCTTCGGCCTCATGTCCTCCGCCGGCCGCCTCGACACCTTCCTCGGCCTGGTCCTCCCGCACGGCCTGCTCGAACTGACCGCGGTCTTCGTCGCCGCCGGTACGGGCCTCCGCCTCGGCTGGACAGTGATCGACCCCGGCCCACGAAGCCGCCGTACGGCCCTTGCGGAAGAAGGGCGCGCGGCCGTCGGCATGGCCATCGGCCTCGCCCTGGTCCTTTTCGTCTCCGGCGCCATCGAAGGCTTCGTCACCCCGTCCGGCCTGCCCACCTGGGCCCGCATCGGCATCGGCATCGTGGCCGAGCTGGCGTTCCTGGCCTACGTCTATGTCCTCGGCGGACGTGCGGTCCGCGCCGGAGAGACGGGCGACCTGCTGGCCTCCGAGCGCAGCTCCACCGTCCCCACCGCCGCCTGATGTGCGTAAACGGCCTGTGAGCTGCTAATCTTCCGATCGCCCCAAGAAACCCGTTGACACGGGTCGACCGGGGAGGTAGAGTCAAACAGTTGCCTGGAGCTGGACAAGCTCAAGGTTGACCGCTAGAATCTATCTGCTCCTCGAAGAAGTCGCTCAGACAATTCCGAGGAAGCAACCTCCGATTACTCAGAAATGAGCGGCCGGTAAGACCGGCCAAAAACTTCTGATAGAGTCGGAACCGCCGGAAAGGGAAACGCGAAAGCGAGAACCTGGAAAGCACCGAGGAAATCGGATCGGAAAACGATCTGATAGAGTCGGAAACACCGAAGGGAAGCCCGGAGGAAAGCCCGAGAGGGTGAGTACAAAGGAAGCGACCGTTCCTTGAGAACTCAACAGCGTGCCAAAAATCAACGCCAGATTTAGTTGATACCCCGTCTCCGGTCATCACGATCGGGACGAGGTTCCTTTGAAAAAACACAGCGAGGACGCTGTGAACGGTCGAGCCTATTCCGCTCGACTGTTCCGCTCATCGTGGTGTTCATCCCGATTACGGGAAAACATTCACGGAGAGTTTGATCCTGGCTCAGGACGAAC
>NZ_KB891995.1 GCF_000373625.1 Streptomyces sp. LaPpAH-108 | reverse complement strand
GGAGACGGGGTATCAACTAAATCTGGCGTTGATTTTTGGCACGCTGTTGAGTTCTCAAGGAACGGTCGCTTCCTTTGTACTCACCCTCTCGGGCTTTCCTCCGGGCTTCCCTTCGGTGTTTCCGACTCTATCAGACCGTTTTCCGATCCGATTTCCTCGGTGCTTTCCAGGTTCTCGCTCTCGCGTTTCCCTTTCCGGCGGTTCCGACTCTATCAGATCCTTTTCGGTGTCTGACCCCCAGTCAGCGGGGTTTGTCTTCCCGGCCTCGCGGCCGTTCCGACGAGTGAGACTTTAGCGGATTCCCGGCCCCCGAAGCCAATCGGGGTTCCTGCGCTCTTTCGAACACGGATTCCTCATTTCGCACAGGCGCACACCAGAACACGCGACGCCTGAGCGTCGATGTCGAGTGGGCCTTGCGGAATGGCTGTCCGGGGACCGACCGGGGTCGGCTCTCACGTCGGACAACTCGGAGAACATTACGCACCCTGGGAGGGAGTGTCAACCCCCTCCTGCGAAGAATCTTGGTGCGGGTCAGTCCTTCTTGCCGGAGGCCAGCTCACGGCTGCGATCGCGGGCCGCTTCCAGGGCGGCGATGAGGGCGGCGCGCACCCCGTGGTTCTCCAGCTCGCGGATGGCGTTGATGGTCGTACCGGCCGGCGAGGTGACGTTCTCGCGGAGCTTGACCGGGTGCTCGCCGCTGTCGCGGAGCATCGTGGCGGCGCCGATGGCGGACTGGACGATCAGCTCGTGCGCCTTGTCGCGGGGCAGGCCGAGCAGGATGCCCGCGTCGGTCATGGCCTCGACCAGGTAGAAGAAGTACGCCGGGCCCGAGCCGGACAGGGCCGTACAGGCGTCCTGCTGGTTCTCCGGGACGTGCAGGGTCTTGCCGACGGCGCCGAAGATCTCCTCGGCGGTGGCGAGGTGGGCGGCGGTGGCGTGGGTGCCCCCGGAGATGACGGACATGGCCTCGTCCACCAGGGCGGGCGTGTTCGTCATGACGCGGACGACCGGGGTGCCCTCGGCCAGGTGCTCCTCGATGAGCGAGGTGGGGATGCCCGCGGCGCCGCTGATGACCAGGCGGTCGGCGGGGACGTGCGGGGCCAGCTCGGCGAGCAGCGTGCCCATGTCCTGCGGCTTGACCGTGAGGATCAGGGTGTC
The DNA here is from genome assembly GCF_000373625.1 of Streptomyces sp. LaPpAH-108. Lineage (GTDB taxonomy): Bacteria > Actinomycetota > Actinomycetes > Streptomycetales > Streptomycetaceae > Streptomyces. Next base: position 688,579 of record NZ_KB891995.1, on the reverse strand, counting down.
GGCGGTCTTGGCGGCCTCGGTGTTGGTGACCGGGGTGACGCCGTGGCGGGCGCGGAGTTCTTCGGCGCGCTCGGGGCGGCGGGCGGTCACCAGGAGATCGGCGGGGGCCCAGCCCGCCCGGATCATTCCGCTGAGCAGGGCTTCGCCGATCTTGCCGGTGCCGAGGACTGCGACTTTCTGGCTCATGCGGTTCATCCTCGCACCGGCACCTTCGCGTGCGGGGTGTTGTCCGGTGGGCGGACCCCCGGCGGGGTTCAGTCCGTGCGGCGGCGCAGGGTGGCCGCTCCCAGGGCGAGGACCAGGAGGGCGCAGCCCGCGACGATCAGGATGTCGCGGAGGAAGGTCGTCGTCGTGTCGGTGTGGTGGAGGACTTCGTTCATGCCGTCGACGGCGTACGACATGGGGAGGACGTCGGAGACCGCCTCCAATACCGGGTGCATGTCGGGGCGGGGGGTGAAGAGGCCGCAGAGCAGGAGCTGGGGGAAGATCACCGCGGGCATGAACTGGACCGCCTGGAATTCCGAGGCCGCGAAGGCCGAGACGAAGAGGCCGAGGGCCGTGCCGAGCAGGGCGTCCAGGAGTGCGACCAGGAGGAGCAGCCACGGCGAGCCGGTGACGTCGAGGCCGAGGAGCCAGACGGCGAGGCCGGTGGCGAGCGCGGACTGGACGACCGCGACGGCGCCGAAGGCGAGGGCGTATCCGGCGATCAGGTCGGCCTTGCCCATCGGCATCGCCAGCAGGCGCTCCAGGGTGCCGGAGGTGCGTTCGCGCAGGGTGGCGATGGAGGTCACCAGGAACATCGTGATCAGCGGGAAGATCCCGAGCAGGGACGCGCCGATGTTGTCGAAGGTGCGGGGGCTTCCGTCGAAGACATAGCGCAGCAGGACCAGCATCAGGCAGGGGACCAGGAGCATCAGGGCGATGGTCCTCGGGTCGTGGCGGAGCTGGCGCAGGACGCGGGCGGCGGTGGCGGTCGTACGGCCGGGGTTCAGGGCGGCTGCGGGCGCCGGGATCGTCGTGCTCATCGGGTGGTCTCCTTGGCGCGGTCGGTGGCGGCGGCCTCGTCCACGAGGTGCAGGAAGGCGGCCTCGACGGTGTCCGTGGCGGTGCGGGTGCGCAGGTTCTGCGGGGTGTCGTCGGCGAGGACGCGGCCGTCGCGCATGAGGAGGAGGTGGTCGCAGCGCTCGGCCTCGTCCATGACGTGGGAGGAGACGAGGAGGGTGGTGCCCCGCTCTGCGGCGAGGCTGTGGAAGAGGGTCCACAGGTCGCGGCGGAGGACGGGGTCGAGCCCGACGGTGGGTTCGTCCAGGACGAGGAGTTCGGGGGTGCCCAGGAGGGCGACGGCGAGGGAGACGCGGCTGCGCTGACCGCCGGAGAGGTTTCCGGCGAGGGCGTCGGCGTGGGAGGTGAGGTCCACGTCGGCGAGGGCGCGGGTGACGTGGGTGTGGCGGCGCTCTGCGGCGGCGCGGCCGGGGTCGAGGATCGCGGCGAAGTAGTCGAGGTTCTGGCGGACGGTGAGGTCGTCGTAGACGGAGGGGGCCTGGGTGACGTAGCCGAGGCGGTGGCGCAGGGCGGGGTGGCCCGCCGGGTGGCCGAGGACGTCGAGGGTGCCGGTGACCTTGGCCTGGGTGCCCGCGATGGCGCGCATCAGCGTGGATTTTCCGCAGCCGGAGGGGCCGAGGAGGCCGGTGATCCGGCCGCGCGGGACGGTGAAGGCGAGGTCGTGGAGGACGGTGCGGGGGCCGCGTACGACGGTGAGGGCGGAGGCGTGGACGGCGGGGGTGCGGGCCGGTGGGGGCTCGTCGTTCAGGACGTTATTCATCACGTGATGAATAATTCTCCTGTGGCGTGGCGGCGTCAAGGGCCAGGTGCGCGAAACGGCGGTCCGACATACAGATGTCGGACCGCCGTTTCGCGGGGGGCGTCAGGGGGTGACGGCGACGAGCAGATACACGTCGTACGTCTCCTCGACCACGCCGTCCGGGAAGACCTTCAGCAGGTGGGCGCGCTCCTCGGTCATGAAGGCGGTGCGCTCGTCCTGCGGGGTGAGGAGGAAGGCGGAGTGGCTGGCGATGTTGGCGAGGTGGACGTCGAGCGGGACGCGGCGGCTCCAGCGGACGACGCGGCGCTCGAAGTCCAGCCGTCCGCTGGGGTCGGCCTGCCCGGTGCGGTCCGCCGCCTTGCGCTTCTCGGCGGGGATGTCGAGGCCGAAGAAGCGTCCGGAGCGGTCGGCGGCCTCGGAGATCCACGCGATGTCGACGGCGTCGGTGTTCCACCACAGCGCGAGCGCGCCGCCGGGGCGCAGGACGCGCAGCGCTTCCGGGACCGAGCGGGCGGGGTCGGTCCAGTGCCATGACTGGGCGTAGGTGAGGAGGTCGGCGTGGGCGTCGGCGACCGGGAGGGCGTTGCCGTCGCCCCGGACCAGGGGGACGTCCGGCAGGGTCCGGCGGAACTCGGCGGCCATGCCCGCGCCCGGTTCGACCGCGAGGACGCGGGCGCCGCGCTCGTGCAGCAGACGGCTCGCGATGCCGGTGCCCGCGCCCACGTCCACGGCCCGGGCGCCGGCCAGGGGGCGGCCGGACAGCTCCTCCAGCGCGTCCAGGAGGGCGGGCGGGTAGGAGGGGCGGTTCGCGCCGTACTGGGCGGCTGCGGCGTCGAAGGAGCGGGCGCGGGCGGCGGCGGACGGCAGCGGGGCTTCGCGTGTGGTCATGCCGACCATGGTGCGCGGGGTGGGGCGGGGGTGGACAGGGGGATCCGGCGTGCCGTGCCCCCGGCGCCCTACTTGCCGCGCTTCTTCTTCGCCTTCGCTGGGTTGCCCGTGCGGCGGGAGCGGGTGCGGTCGTACTCGGCGCGGGCCTTCTCGTACTCGGCGCGGGCGAGCCGTTCGCCGGGGGCCTCCAGGAAGGAGCGGCAGGCGTAGGCGGCGAGGGAGCCGACGAAGCCGATGGCGAGGAGGCCGCGCAGGGAGGCCTGGCGGTCGGGGTCGGGGCGGCGCTCGTAGCTCTGCCAGGTGGTGCCGAAGGCGAGCGCGCTGCACACCGCGAACATGGCGACGACCAGGACGGTCACGAAGGAGCCGGTACCCGCGATCTGGAGGCCCTGGTAGGCGAAGCGCAGGACCAGGCAGGCGACGGCGGCTGCGACGAGGGCGCCCAGCGAGGTACCGGCGCGGCGGGCCGCGTACCCGTCGGTGTGGTCCACCCATGAGGTGCCGTAGAACCGCAGGGGCTCGGGGCGGGGGCCCGCGTCGCCGCCCCCGGCGCGGGTCTTCTCGGGGCTGGTGCCGGTTTCGTCGCTCACGAGGCGATTATCGCGGGCGGGGGCGGCGGGGTGCGGGCCGGGGTTCAGCCGCAGCGGCCGGCCACGTAGCCGTCGCTGCCGGTGTGGACGTAGGCGTCGGAGACGAACTCGCCGGAGCCGATGTTGTCCCAGATGTTCGAGGTGCCGTAGTAGCCGGTGACGGTGGTGCCCGGGGACTGGCAGTTGATGGTGACCCGGGCGCCCTCGGGCAGGACGCGGACGAGTGCGTAGCCGGTGCCGGGGCCGCTGCGGACGTTCAGGCGGACGCCAGGGGCGACGGGATAGGACATGGTTTACCTCCCCCATGGCGCCCTCGGCAGGTGCGGGGCGCCGGTGATTCCTTCAGGAACGACGCGCTTCCGCACAGGTGTTCGGGGCGCGTACGCGGAGGGTAGCAAGCCTCCGCCGTCTCGTACGGGCGATCGACTAGGCTCCGAGCGACGCGCGCGGACGAACAGCACGGGGGTGGTCCATGGCGCCACAGCGCAGCTTCGGACCGGGCGCGGAACCGGAACTTCCGGAGTACGCCGGTCACTACCGTCTGGAGTCGCGGCTCGGGTCGGGTGGCATGGGTGTGGTGCATCTGGCCCGCAGCGGTTCCGGGATGCGGCTGGCCGTCAAGGTCGTGCACGCCGAGTACGCGCGGGACGACGAGTTCAGGGGGCGTTTCCGGCAGGAGGTGGCGGCGGCCCGGCGGGTGAGCGGTGCCTTCACCGCGCCCGTGGTGGACGCCGACCCGGAGGCCGAGCGGCCCTGGATGGCGACGCTGTTCATCCCGGGTCCGACGCTCGCCGAAGAGGTGAAGCGGAACGGCCCGATGGAGCCCGGTGAGGTACGGCGGCTGATGGCCGGGCTCGCGGAGGCGCTGCGGGACATCCACCGGGTCGGTGTGGTGCACCGGGATCTCAAGCCGGGCAACGTACTGCTCGCGGAGGACGGTCCGAAGGTCATCGACTTCGGCATCTCGCGCCCCAAGGACAGCGAACTGCGCACCGAGACGGGCAAGTTGATCGGGACACCGCCGTTCATGGCGCCCGAGCAGTTCCGTCGGCCGCGTGAAGTGGGCCCGGCGGCCGACGTGTTCGCGCTGGGCTCGGTGATCGTGCACGCGGCGACCGGGCGCGGTCCGTTCGACTCCGACAGTCCCTATGTCGTCGCGTACCAAGTGGTGCACGACGAGCCGGATCTGACCGGGGTGCCCGGCAACCTCGTTCCGCTGGTGCTGCGTTGCCTCGCGAAGGAGCCCGAGGACCGGCCCTCGCCCGACGAACTCATGCGCGTGCTGCGGTCGGTGTCGGCGTCGTACGACACGCAGGCGTTCATACCGGCTCAGCGGGACGCGCCCGTCGTCGAGGAGACCGAGGACGCCGCGGAGCCCGGGGAAGAGGCGGCGGGAGGCCCGCGCCGGTGGACGCGGGGCCGCATCGCGCTCGTGGCGGGCGCGCTCGTCCTCGCCGGGGGTGCGGGGCTCGCCACGGCGCACTGGTCCGGGGCCGGGCAGGCGACGCCCCGGGTGCGCCCGATGGCCACCGAGGACCGCGTCACCGAGTGGCGCTCCCCGGCGCTCACCCAGGGCACCGGCACCCCCCGATGCACCTATGGCGCGGGCGAGTTGCTGTGCATCGCGCCCGGTACGGCGGCGAGGCTCGATCCGCGGGACGGCACGGTGCGGTGGCGGCGCTCCTTCGCGGGCGCCCTGTGGAGCGATCCGCCGGTCCTGTCGGGCGGGCTGCTGCAACTGCGCGACCAGGAAGGCCGGGTGACGGCGCTCGACCCGTCCTCGGGCGAGACCCGGTCGCGTCGGCAACTGCCCCGGGACACGGGGGCGGTGTACGCGGACGACACCCGGCTGGTGAGCGGTCTGGACGGCCGGATCACCGGCGTGGACAGCGCCTCGGGGCGGACGCTGTGGCAACACGCGCTGCCGGACCGGGTGTTGCCGCGCCTGGACTCCTTCGGCGCGGATGCCGGGGGCGGCACCGCCTACGCCACGGTCGTCTCCGACGACGGCAGCGGTACGCGGGTCACCGCGCTCGACCCGGCGTCGGGCAAGGAGCGGTGGAGCGCCCAGCTGTCCGGGGCGCTCCAACCCGTGGGCGCGGAGGGCGGGTTCGTCTACTTCCTCGCGGCCGATCCGGTCCACGGCGACACCAGCGCGGTGGTCCGCTACGCGGTGAAGTCCGGTGTGGTGCGCCGTACTTCACTGCCGGTCGCCGTCGCGGGCGCCCAGGCCGCCGTCCGTGACGGGGTGGTGTACCTGCTCGCGGAGGGCGGTGGCCTGGACGCGGTGGACACGGGTGCGGGCAGGCGGCTGTGGCACCTGGAGACCTCGGTGAGCCGGGGCTCGCGGCCGGTCACCGACGGCCGGTATCTGTACTTCTCCGCCGCCGACGGCCGGCTGCTCGCGGTGGACGCCCGGCACGGGAGCATCGCGGGGCAGACACGGCCCCGTTTCGGGGCGCGTACGGACCTGGTGTCGGCGGGGCTGCCGGTGCCGGTGCTCGCACGGGGAGCGGTGTACGCGGCGGCTCCCGACGGCACGGTGTTCGCCCGGGACACGCGCGACCCGTCCGGCTGGTGACGCGGAAAGGGGCCGGTGTGCACCGGCCCCTCTCGTTGTCGTCGGGTCAGCCCAGCAGGCTCACGTCCCGCACCGCGCCCCGGTCGGCGCTGGTGGCCATCGCGGCGTAGGCGCGCAGGGCGGCGGAGACCTTGCGGTCGCGGTTCGCCGGGGCGTAGACCCCGCCCAACTCCTCGTCGCGGCGGGCAAGTTCGGCCTCGTCCACGAGGAGTTCGATCGTGCGGTTCGGGATGTCGATGCGGATGCGGTCGCCGTCGCGGACCAGGGCGATGGTGCCGCCGGAGGCGGCTTCCGGGGAGGCGTGGCCGATGGAGAGGCCCGAAGTGCCGCCGGAGAAACGGCCGTCGGTGATCAGGGCGCAGGTTTTGCCGAGGCCGCGGCCTTTGAGGTACGAGGTCGGGTAGAGCATCTCCTGCATGCCGGGGCCGCCCTTGGGGCCCTCGTAGCGGATGACGACCACGTCGCCGTCCTTGACCTCCTGGGTGAGGATGCGCTGGACGGCCTCCTCCTGGGACTCGCAGACCACGGCCGGGCCCTCGAAGGTCCACACCGACTCGTCGACGCCCGCGGTCTTCACCACGCAGCCGTCGACGGCCAGGTTGCCCTTGAGGACCGCGAGGCCGCCGTCCTTGGAGTAGGCGTGCTCGGCGGAGCGGATGCAGCCGCCCTCGGCGTCGTCGTCCAGCTCCGCCCAGCGCTCGGACTGGGAGAACGCCTCGGCGGAGCGCACGCAGCCGGGCGCCGCGTGCCACAGCTCGACCGCCTCCGGGGAGGGCGAACCGCCGCGCACGTCCCAGGTCTTGAGCCAGTCGGCCAGGGACGGGCTGTGCACCGCGTGCACGTCCTCGTTGAGCAGTCCGGCGCGGTGCAGTTCGCCGAGGAGGGCGGGGATGCCGCCCGCGCGGTGCACGTCCTCCATGTAGTACGTGCGGTTCTTGGCGACGTTGGGCGCGACCTTGGCCAGGCACGGGACGCGGCGGGAGACGGCGTCGATCTGCTCAAGACCGAAGGGGACGCCCGCCTCCTGGGCGGCGGCGAGCAGGTGCAGGATCGTGTTGGTGGAGCCGCCCATGGCGATGTCCAGCGCCATGGCGTTCTCGAACGCCTGGAAGGAGGCGATCGAGCGGGGCAGGACCGTCTCGTCGTCCTGCTCGTAGTAGCGGCGGGTGATGTCCATGACCGTGCGGGCCGCGTCCTCGTACAGCGCCTTGCGGGCGGTGTGCGTGGCGAGGACCGAGCCGTTGCCCGGCAGGGAGAGGCCGATGGCCTCGGTCAGGCAGTTCATCGAGTTGGCGGTGAACATGCCGGAACAGCTGCCGCAGGTCGGGCAGGCGTTCTCCTCGATGCGGAGGATGTCCTCGTCGGAGATCTTGTCGTTGACCGCGTCGGAGATCGCGTCGACCAGGTCCAGGGTGCGCACCGTGCCGTCGACCAGGGTGGCGCGGCCGGACTCCATGGGGCCGCCGGAGACGAAGACCGTCGGGATGTTCAGGCGCAGGGCGGCCATCAGCATGCCCGGGGTGATCTTGTCGCAGTTGGAGATGCAGATCAGGGCGTCGGCGCAGTGGGCCTCGACCATGTACTCCACCGAGTCCGCGATCAGGTCGCGGGAGGGCAGGGAGTAGAGCATGCCGCCGTGGCCCATGGCGATGCCGTCGTCCACGGCGATGGTGTTGAACTCGCGCGGGATGCCGCCCGCCGCCCGGATCGCCTCGCTGACGATCCGGCCGACCGGCTGGAGGTGAGTGTGACCCGGGACGAACTCGGTGAAGGAGTTGGCCACCGCGATGATCGGCTTCCGGCCGATGTCCGCACCGGGTACACCCGAGGCGCGCATAAGGGCGCGGGCGCCCGCCATGTTGCGGCCGTGGGTGACTGTGCGGGACCTCAGCTCGGGCATCGTCGCTCGCTCCTTCGGAGAATGACGGTCAGAGAGGCTTCTGACTGCTGCCGAGCGTACGCCGGTCATCCAGCTCTCGGGACGATGTGTCCGGAATGCGGGACGGGTGTCTTGCGGGGGCCTCGTCGCACGGCGGGCTCGGTGGCCGCTCACGTGCCCGTGAGATGCCCCTGCACCACCGGTGCCAGCCGGGCCACGATCCGCTCCACGTCCGCCGAGGCCAGCGGCTCCACCTTGATCACGTACCGCAGCATGGCCGTGCCGACCAGCTGGGCGGCGGCCAGTTCGGCGCGCAGCTCGGCGTCGGGACCGCCGAAGCGGTCCGCGATACGGCCCAGCAGCTGGGCGGCGACCAGGCGGCGGAAGACGGCGGCGGCGCCCTCGTTGTTCACGGCGGAGCGGACGATGGCGAGCAGCGGGGCGCGGGTCGCGGGGTTCTCCCAGATGCCGAAGACGAAGCGGGTGAGCCGCTCCCCCACCGTCTCCAGCGGGCCGTCCGCGAGAGCGTCCGGGGCGGCGAAGGCGGGCGCGAAGGAGACGGTGACGGCCGCCTCGAAGATCTGCTCCTTGGTGCCGAAGTAGTGGTGGACCAGGGCAGAGTCGACCCCGGCGGCCTTGGCGATGCCGCGTACGGAGGTCTTCTCGTAGCCGCGCTCGGAGAACTCCTCGCGGGCCGCGGCGAGGATGCGGTCGCGGGTGTCGCCGGACTCGGTGCGCGGGGGACGGCCCCGGCGGCGCCCGGTGCCGTCGCTCACGGCCGGGGCACCCGGGCGTCGGCCGCGAGGTGGCGGCGGGTGAACTCCAGGGCCTCGGCGAGGTCCGCCTCGCGCTCGGCGCTGGACATCGCGCGGCGGGTGTTGACCTCCAGGACGACATGGCCGTCGAAGCCGGTCCTGGTCAGCCGGTCCAGGACCTCCGCGCAGGGCTGGGTGCCGCGGCCGGGCACCAGGTGCTCGTCCTTGGCGGAGCCGCGCCCGTCGGCGAGGTGGACCTGGCCGAGCCGGTCGCCCATGCGGTCGAGCATGTCGAGCGCGCTGGTGCGGGCGGTGGCGGTGTGGCTGAGGTCGATCGTGAAGTGCCGGTAGTCGTCCTTGGTGACGTCCCACTCGGGGGCGTAGGCCAGCATCTCGCGGTCGCGGTAGCGCCAGGGGTACATGTTCTCGACGGCGAACCGTACGTCCGTCTCGTCGGCCATGCGCCAGATTCCCTCGACGAACTCGCGGGCGTACTGCCGCTGCCAGCGGAAGGGCGGGTGGACGACGACGGTGGAGGCGCCCAGCTTCTCGGCGGCCGACCGCGCCCGGCGCAGCTTGGTCCACGGATCGGTGGACCAGACCCGCTGGGTGATCAGCAGACAGGGCGCGTGCACGGCGAGGATCGGCACACCGTGGTGGTCGGAGAGCCTGCGCAGCGCCTCGATGTCCTGGCTGACGGGATCGGTCCACACCATGACCTCGACCCCGTCGTACCCCAGCCGCCCGGCCATCTCGAAGGCCGTAGCCGTCGACTCCGGATAAACGGAGGCCGTCGACAGGGCGACCTTCACGTCCCTTGGTTCAGCCACGGGGACACCTTACGGGGTGGGGTACGGGGGGTGCGGGGCGTCCCCGGGACGGGAGGGGTACGGGGCTGGTGGGCGGCCGGGGAGCGGGACTGGGTCGGAGACGCCGAAATGGCGGGCGACCCGGGACCAGGGCCTGGGGAGACGGGATCGCCGGGTGCCAGGGCCGGGGCGAGGGCTCGCGGCTGCCAGGGTGGGCGGGCGACCCGGCAGTACGGTCCGGTAGGCGCCGTCGGACGCGACAGCGGAGGGCCGGTCGACGGGTGCCAGGGGGGCGGCGGCCCCAGGACACGGCGGGAGCGATGACGGCGGATCGCCGGGCACTCCGGGGTGGGGCGGCAGGGCCGGCATCTCCTCCCCCGGGCCGGGGCGGACGGCCCACCCCGCCGGGGGCGCCGGGCGGCACCGGCGGCCAGGGGGCACAGCACACGGCGGCGGACTTCACCCTGCAGGCGCCATACGGCACACGCCCTCCCAGGCGCAGCCCGACCGACACCGGCTCCCGGCTCCCGGCTCCCGGCTCCCGGCTCCCGGCTCCCGGCTCCCGGCTCCCGGCCGAGCCTCACCCGGCAGGCCCGGCTCAGCGCAGCCGACCCCCGTAAGCCCGGCGCAGCCGACCCTCACCCCGCGTCCATGTGGTCCAGTCGGCGGAGGATCACGCCCTCGCGTAGGGCCCAGGGGCAGATTTCCAGGCTTTCCACGCCGAAGAGGTCCATCGCGCCCTCGGCGACCAGGGCGCCCGCGAGGAGCTGGCCGGAGCGGGAGTCGGAGACGCCGGGGAGTTCGGCGCGCTGGTCGGCGGTCATGGCGGCCAGGCGCGGCACCCAGGCTTCGAGGGACTCGCGCTTGAGTTCCCGCTGTACGTAGAGGCCGTCGGCGTCGCGTGCGGCGCCCGCGAGGCGGGCCAGCTGCTTGAAGGTCTTGGAGGTGGCGACCACGTGATCGGGGGCGCCGTGGCGGACGAACTCCCCGACCGTGCGGGCGATCTCCGTACGGACGTGACGGCGCAGGGCGCGTACCGAGTCCGGGTCGGGCGGGTCGCCCGGCAGCCAGCCCGCGGTCAGGCGGCCCGCACCGAGCGGCAGGGAGACGGCCGCGTCCGGCTCCTCGTCCAGGCCGTAGGCGATCTCCAGGGAGCCGCCGCCGATGTCGAGAACCAGCAGCTTTCCGGCGGACCAGCCGAACCAGCGGCGCACCGCGAGGAAGGTCAGCCGCGCCTCTTCCGCGCCGCTGAGCACCTGGAGCCGTACGCCGGTCTCGGCCTCGACCCGGGCGAGCACGTCGTCGGCGTTGCGGGCGTCGCGCACCGCGGAGGTCGCGAAGGGCAGCAGGTCCTCCACGCCCTTGTCCTCGGCGGCCTCCAGCGCCTCCCGTACGACCGCCACGAGCCGGTCGATCCCCTCGGCCCCGATCGCCCCGTCCCCGTCGAGCAGCTGGGCCAGCCGGAGGTCGGCCTTGTGCGAATGCGCGGGCAGCGGGCGCGCGCCGGGATGCGCGTCCACGACCAGCAGATGCACCGTGTTCGAACCCACGTCCAGGACACCGAGTCTCATGTACGGAACGCTACTGCCATTACCCCTCCCGACGGCCCCGATCAGGGGTTCCGTCCACTTACCCTGGACCCGTGCCAAAGACGAAAAAGGCGAAGGACGAGAAGGCCGCCAAGCGCGACAAGGCGGACAAAGTGTCCAAGGCGCGCAAGGACGCACCCGTGGACGACGAGCAGGGGCTCGACTTCGCGCGGGCGTGGGTGGAGTTTCCCGACCCGGCGGACGACGAGCAGGTCTTCCGCTGCGATCTGACCTGGCTGACCTCGCGCTGGAACTGCATCTTCGGCAGCGGCTGCCAGGGCATCCAGGCGGGCCGCGCGGCCGACGGCTGCTGCTCGCTGGGCGCGCACTTCTCCGACGAGGACGACGAGAAGCGGGTCGCGGAGCACGTGGCCCGGCTGACCCCGGACATCTGGCAGCACCACGACGAGGGGCTGCGCGGCGGCTGGGTCGCCGAGGACGACGAGGGCTCCCGGCAGACCCGCCCCTTCCAGGGCTCCTGCATCTTCCAGAACCGCCCCGGCTTCGAGGGCGGCGCGGGCTGCTCGCTGCACATCCTGGCCCTGAAGGAGGGCCGCGAGCCGCTGGAGACCAAGCCGGACGTGTGCTGGCAGCTGCCGATCCGGCGGACGTACGAGTGGATCGACCGCCCGGACGACACCCGGGTCCTCCAGGTGTCCATCGGGGAGTACGACCGCCGGGGCTGGGGTCCGGGCGGCCACGATCTGCACTGGTGGTGCACCTCGGCCACCTCGGCGCACGGCGCGGGCGACCCGGTCTACGTCTCCTACCGGGCCGAGCTGACCGAGCTGATGGGCAAGGCGGGCTACGACCGGCTGGTCGAGCTGTGCGAGCAGCGGCTGGCCTCGCGGCTGCCGCTGGTGGCCCCGCACCCGGCGGACCCGGCGCGGCCGGGCGAGTCGGGCTGAGCGCACCCTGTTGATCAAGTCCGGCTGAGCGGACCCCCATCACCCCGGTGAGCCCCCGCTCAGTCGTCCTCCGGGAGCGACGGGTCCTCCTCCGTCGGCGGCGGTGTCTGCGTCGGCGGCGGCGAGGTCGGCGGGTCCGACGGGTCCGGGCTCGGGCTCTCGCTCGGCGGGGGCTCGCTGGTGGGCGGGTCCGTGGGCGGCGGGGTCGGGGAGGCCGGGGGCGTGCTGCTGGGCGGGGCCGAGGTCGCGGGCGGGGTCGTACGGGCCCTGCCGTACCCGGTGATGGTGACGACCGCGCCCGCCGGGGCGACGGCGACCCGGGCGCGCCAGTGCCCGGCGGGTTCGCGCAGGTGGTCCACGTACACCCGGACCGTGAGCGTGTCGCCGGGCGCGAGGGTGCCCGAGGAGCGGCTGAGGTAGAGCCAGGGCTGCCGGGTGGCGGCGGACCAGTGGACCGGGCCCGAGCCGGAGGCGCGCAGGGTGATCAGCGTGGTGTCGCCCTCGGTGGCCGCGCCGATGGTGAGCTGTCCGGCGCCCTTCTCGCCCGCGCCGGAGACGCTGACCACCTCGACGGAGACGTCCGGATCGGCCGAGCCGCCGGGCCGGGGCTCGGGCCTCACGCTCGCGTTGCCCGCGTTCTCGTACGCCCCCGGGCGGTCGCCGTCGAGCGCGTCGGGGCCGCTCGCGCCGGGCGCGGTGGTGGGGCGGCCGTCGTCGGCGGTGGGGGCGCTGCGGTAGGCGGCCCACAGGGCGAGGACGGGGGCGGCGACGACGGTGGCGACCACGGTGGTGGTGACGGCACGCGCGCGGAGCCGGTCGCGGCGGGCCGCGCGGTCCTTGGGGTCCATGGGGAAGCCGCGCCGGTCGAAGCGCGGTACGGCGGCTCCCCGCGCGCGGGGATGGCCCGCGAGCGCCGCGTGCAGGGCGGCGCGGGGCGCCTGGAGGACGGGCAGCTCCGCGGGGGTGACCGTGGCGCCGGGCCAGCGGCCGGGCACGGCGCGCTCGGCGGTGCGGCGGCAGCGCGGGCAGTCGTCGACGTGCCGGACCAGCTCGCGGCGCAGGGCCGCGCTGAGGACGAGACGGCTGTCGCCGGTGAGATGGGCCACGCTCGGGCAGCCGCCGGTCTCGACCACGGCGAGCGCGGCGCGGGTGCGCTCGACCTCGCAGGCGGCGGAGGAGAGCAGATCGCGGGCGGCGGCGGGCTCCAGGCCGAGCACGGCGGCGACCTCGGGGGCGGCGAGCCGGTGCCGCACGGCCAGCTCCAGGGCCTCGCGCTGCTCGGGTGTCGTCCCGGCCGCCTCCGGCCAGGCGAGCAGGGCGAGTTCGCGGCGGCGGCGCTCCTGGACCTCCGGGGAGGGCTGGGGCGCGGCGGGCTCGGCGGGTTCGGCGCCGTGGGCCGGGCGGCCCGCCGCGTGGGTGGCCTGCCGGGTGCGGCGGGCCTCGGCGAGGCCGCGCAGACAGGCCCAGCGGGCCAGCGCGTACAGCCAGGCCCTGCGGTCGGCGGTGGTCCTCGGGACGCGCGGGCCGCGCCGCTCGGCCAGCGCGAGGACTTCGCCGAGGGCGGCGGTGGCCGCGTCGTGGTCGCAGAGCACCGAGAGACAGTAGGTGAACAGACCATCCAGGTACGGCTCGTGGCACGCCGAGGGCCGCCGGGCGATGTTCCGCGCGGCGGCTCGGTCACGCGCCTCCCGGTGCGCCCGGTGTGCGCCGGTGGTGCGGGTCGTGGTCTCCGGACTGCTGCTCCTCACCTGTGCGACCGTAGGCGCCCGCGGAGTGCCCCTTCTTGCACCTTGAGCACTTTTAATCCGTACGGGTGAAACGATCCCTCATAAGGGGACACGGATGCTCCGCTAAGGGGACACGGATGCTCCGCCCGGCGGCTCCCGACCGGAGCATCCGGACCGCTCCCGGATCACCCCCGGGCCTCCCGCGTGCACCCGGACGCCCCGTGTGCGCCCCTGGGCGACGGGAGGCCACCCTCCGAAAAGGCGGGCCCGGGTCCGTTGTCAGTGGGGCCGACTACGGTGTGCGCATGGCTGCCCGTACCAAGACCACCAAGGACCGTCCGTCCTACCGCTGCACCGAGTGCGGCTGGCAGACGGCCAAGTGGCTCGGCCGCTGCCCCGAGTGCCAGGCATGGGGGACGGTCGAGGAGTACGGCACGCCCGCGGTGCGCACGACGGCCCCCGGCCGGGTCACCAGCTCCGCGCTGCCCATCGGCCAGGTCGACGGCCGCCAGGCCACCGCCCGCACCACCGGCGTGCCCGAGCTGGACCGGGTGCTCGGCGGCGGACTCGTGCCCGGCGCGGTCGTGCTGCTCGCGGGCGAGCCCGGCGTCGGCAAGTCGACCCTGCTGCTGGACGTGGCGGCCAAGTCGGCGAGCGAGGAGCACAAGACGCTCTACGTCACCGGTGAGGAGTCCGCGAGCCAGGTGAGGCTGCGCGCGGACCGCATCGGCGCCCTGGACGACCATCTGTATCTCGCCGCGGAGACCGATCTGTCCGCCGTTCTCGGCCACTTGGACGCGGTCAAGCCCTCCCTGCTGATCCTGGACTCGGTGCAGACGGTCGCCTCCCCGGAGATCGACGGCGCCCCCGGCGGCATGGCCCAGGTCCGCGAGGTGGCCGGCGCCCTGATCCGCGCCTCCAAGGAACGCGGCATGTCCACGCTGCTCGTCGGCCATGTCACCAAGGACGGCGCGATCGCGGGCCCGCGCCTCCTGGAGCACCTGGTGGACGTCGTCCTGAGCTTCGAGGGCGACCGGCACGCGCGCCTGCGCCTGGTCCGGGGCGTCAAGAACCGGTACGGCGCGACGGACGAGGTCGGCTGCTTCGAGCTGCACGACGAGGGCATCACCGGGCTCGCCGACCCGAGCGGCCTGTTCCTGACCCGCCGCGCCGAGCCGGTGCCGGGCACCTGTCTGACCGTGACCCTGGAGGGCCGCCGCCCGCTGGTGGCCGAGGTGCAGGCGCTGACCGTGGACTCGCAGATCCCCTCCCCGCGCCGGACCACCTCGGGCCTGGAGACCTCCCGGGTGTCGATGATGCTGGCGGTCCTGGAGCAGCGCGGCCGGATCAGCGCGCTCGGCAAGCGGGACATCTACTCCGCGACCGTGGGCGGGGTGAAGCTCTCCGAGCCCGCCGCCGACCTCGCGATCGCGCTCGCGCTGGCCTCGGCCGCCAGTGACACCCCGCTGCCGAAGAACCTCGTGGCGATCGGCGAGGTCGGCCTCGCCGGTGAGGTCAGACGGGTCACGGGCGTCCAGCGCAGGCTCGCGGAGGCGCACCGGCTGGGCTTCACGCACGCGCTGGTCCCCGGCGATCCCGGCAAGATCCCGGCCGGGATGAAGGTCCTGGAGGTGGCGGACATGGGCGACGCGCTGCGGGTGCTGCCCCGCTCGCGTCGCCGGGAGGCCCCTCGGGAGGCGGAGGAGCGCCGGTAGACTTTGTGCAGGTCTCGCCCGTCCGTACGAAACGCGCGTCGGACGGGAGCGCGTCAGAACCTGCGACCGGAGGAGTGCAGTGGCAGCCAACGACCGGGCAGCAGCTCCCGGAAAGTCCGGTGGGAGTGCCGGTCCCGATGGCCTGATGCGCGCCTCGCTGAGCGCCGTGGCACCTGGTACGGCCCTGCGCGACGGTCTGGAACGGGTCCTGCGCGGCAACACCGGCGGTCTGATCCTGCTCGGCTGGGACAAGACGGTCGAGGCGATGTGCACCGGCGGTTTCGTCCTTGACGTGGAGTTCACCGCGACCCGGCTGCGCGAGCTGTGCAAGCTCGACGGCGGCATCGTGCTCTCCTCGGACCTCTCCAAGATCCTGCGCGCCGGGGTCCAGCTGGTCCCGGACCCCACGATCCCGACCGAGGAGACCGGCACCCGGCACCGCACCGCCGACCGCGTCTCCAAGCAGGTCGGCTTCCCGGTCGTCTCCGTCTCCCAGTCGATGCGCCTGATCGCGCTCTACGTCGACGGTCAGCGCCGGGTCCTGGAGGACTCGGCCGCGATCCTCTCCCGCGCGAACCAGGCCCTTGCCACGCTTGAGCGGTACAAGCTCCGCCTGGACGAGGTCGCGGGCACGCTGTCCGCGCTGGAGATCGAGGACCTGGTCACCGTCCGGGACGTGTCCGCGGTCGCGCAGCGCCTGGAGATGGTCCGGCGGATCGCCACGGAAATCGCCGAGTACGTGGTCGAGTTGGGCACGGACGGGCGTCTTCTCGCGCTGCAGCTGGAGGAGTTGATCGCGGGGGTCGAGCCGGATCGCGAGCTGGTCGTGCGGGACTATGTGCCCGAGCCGACGGCTAAGCGGTCGCGGACGGTGGAGGAGGCGTTGTCCGAGCTGGACGCGCTGAGCCATGCGGAGCTGCTGGAACTGGGGACGGTTGCGCGGGGGTTGGGGTACACCGCGTCTCCTGAGTCGCTGGACTCCTCTGTTTCGCCTCGGGGATTT
Source organism: Streptomyces sp. LaPpAH-108 (assembly GCF_000373625.1). Taxonomy (GTDB): domain Bacteria; phylum Actinomycetota; class Actinomycetes; order Streptomycetales; family Streptomycetaceae; genus Streptomyces. The sequence continues at coordinate 672,313 of NZ_KB891995.1, read as the reverse complement.
CGGTTGTTGGCGAAGGTTCCTCGGTTGCCCGGTGCGATCATTGATCGGCTGGTGGAGCATTTTGGGGGGCTGCAGAAGTTGCTCGCTGCCAGCGTGGATGATCTTCAGGCTGTGGACGGGGTGGGGGAGGCTCGGGCTCGTAGTGTGCGGGAGGGTTTGTCCCGGCTGGCCGAGTCTTCGATTCTCGAGCGGTACGTCTAGGGTTTCGGCGGTTCGTTTTCGGGTGCGGGTCCGTTGGGGCTGGTCGCGCAGTTCCCCGCGCCCCCAGGGAGTTTCTGTCGCCCCTTGCTGACAAGAACCCCCTACATCCCTGGCTGCACGTACCCCTAGTCCGCCGACAACACGAACGACGTCTGGGTCTTCTTGAAGCCCGGGGTCCTGGCTTCCAGGAGGTAGGTGCCTGGCTTGGCCTTGTCGGGGTGGGGGGTTTCGCACTTGTCGGTGGTCTGGGCTCGGTCCCACTTCAGGGTGTAGGTGATGCTGTCGCCGGCCGGGACCTTGTAGAAGCGGGCCGCCGCGTTCTTCGGGCAGTCGTCCGAGGACCAGAAGGGGTCGTCGCCGTCGGCCGGGGTGATCGTCAGGATCGTGTGCTGGGGGCCGAGGTCGGTCTTGCAGGCGGCGGAGCCGGTGTTCTTGACGACCAGTTCGAAGGTCGGGGTCTGGTCGGGCGAGTAGGAGTTGTGGACGCTGCGCAGGCTGAGGGTGACCGCGCCGGGGGCGCAGTCGGGCAGCGAGGAGGACGCGGGGATCGTCTCGGCCGTACCGGATCCGCCGCCGGACCCGGAGCCCGTACCGACCGAGCCCGAGCCGGAGCCCGCGCCGCCGGTGCCCGAGCCGTCGCCGGAACCGTCGCCGTCGTCCGAGCCGGAGCCGCCGCCGGAACCCGTGCCGGAGTCGGCGCCCTCGTCGTCGCCGGAGCCCGCGCCGCCGCTCGACTCGTCGCGCCCGCCGGGGTGTTGGCTGATCGCGGGGCCCGAGGAGGAGGGTCCGGGGGTGATCGTGGACGCGGGATTCTTGCCGTTGGAGCCGTCGGCGTTCTTCTTGCCGCCACCGCCGCCGGACGTGACGATCCAGGTGACCAGGAGCGCCAACACGGCGACCACGGACACCAGTACGACCCTCCGTCGCCAGTAGATGGACGAGGGAAGCGGCCCGATCGGATTGCGCAGAGATCCCACGAGCGAACTCTACGAGAGATCACCCCGCCGGACGGCGTCCCCCGCCGCCCCGATGCCAACTTTTCCGGATCATCATCCCGGCAACTGCCGTCAGGGATCGGCCTCTTGCGGGCGATCCGACGCTCCGTGTGCGCACGGTCACCGATGATGACCGCGCGAGCCGTGGCAGGATCGAAGGGTCATGACTGAGAAGCTGCACACCCCCGTGATCGCCTGGTTCGACCTCCACGCCCGCGACCTGCCCTGGCGCCGCCCGGAGGCGGGGCCGTGGGGCGTGATGGTCAGCGAGTTCATGCTGCAGCAGACCCCGGTGAACCGGGTGCTGCCCGTCTACGAGCAGTGGCTGGCCCGCTGGCCGCGCCCGGCCGACCTGGCCGAGGAGGCGCCCGGCGAGGCGGTGCGCGCCTGGGGGCGGCTCGGCTATCCGCGCCGCGCGCTCCGGCTGCACGGCGCGGCCGTCGCCATAACGGAGCGGCACGGCGGCGACGTACCCACCGACCACGCCCAGCTCCTCGCGCTGCCCGGCATCGGCGAGTACACGGCCGCCGCCGTGGCCTCCTTCGCCTACGGCCAGCGGCACGCCGTGCTGGACACCAATGTGCGCCGGGTCTTCGCGCGCGCGGTGACGGGCGTGCAGTACCCGCCGAACGCGACCACGGCGGCCGAGCGGCGCCTGGCCCGTGAGCTGCTGCCCGAGGACGAGAAGACGGCCGCGCGCTGGGCCGCCGCGTCCATGGAGCTGGGCGCGCTGGTGTGCACGGCGAAGAACGAGGGCTGCGGAAGCTGCCCGCTCTCGGACCAGTGCGCCTGGCGGCTGGCGGGCAAGCCGGAGCACGACGGGCCGCCGAGGCGCGGGCAGACGTACGCCGGTACGGACCGCCAGGTGCGCGGGAAGCTGCTCGCGGTGCTGCGGGAGGCGCATGTGCCGGTGCCGCAGGCGGCGCTGGACCGGGTGTGGCACGAGCCGGTGCAGCGGGCCCGCGCGCTGGACGGGCTCGTGACGGACGGGCTCGTGGAGCCGCTGGCGGGCGGTCTGTACCGGCTGCCGCTGAGCTGACGCACCGGAACGTCACAGGGTCCGGGTCCGTGTCACGGAACGGCCGGACCGGCAAACCCCCGCGAACCGGGGCAAAATGACCGTCCTCCTTACCCCGGGCCTACTTCCGTTACACAACCGACGGACAGCCGAGTCCCGGTCGCAGGCTGCTCCGCACAGCCCCGTGACAACAGCTCCGTAGGTTTCTCCCGTGCCCGGCGGACCACCGGGCCGCAAGAGCCGGGCGGCAGCCCGGGCAGCGTGACGGGGAGACGGAGGCGGTCGATCATGGCGCAGGGCGAGGTGCTCGAGTTCGAGGAGTACGTACGCACCCGGCAGGACGCGCTGCTGCGCAGTGCGCGCCGGCTGGTGCCGGACCCCGTGGACGCCCAGGACCTGCTCCAGACGGCGCTGGTGCGGACGTACGGCCGCTGGGAGGGCATCGCGGACAAGCGGCTCGCGGACGCCTATCTGCGCCGGGTCATGATCAACACGCGGACCGAGTGGTGGCGGGCGCGCAAGCTGGAGGAGATCCCCACCGAGCAGCTGCCGGACGCGTGCGTGGACGACGCCACCGACCAGTACGCGGACCGCTCCCTGCTGATGGACATCATGAAGGTGCTGGCTCCCAAGCAGCGCAGTGTCGTGGTGCTGCGACACTGGGAGCAGATGTCCACGGAGGAGACGGCCGCGGCCCTCGGCATGTCGGCGGGCACGGTCAAGAGCACGCTGCACCGGGCGCTCGCCCGGCTCCGCGAGGAGCTGGAGGCCCGCGATCTGGACGCACGCGCGCTGGAGCGTGAGGAGCGGGAGCGTTGCGCGGCCTGAGCGGCGGCGGGTCCGGGGGGGCCCGACGGAGTTCACAGGCGGTGATCACGGCTGCGGCCGCGCTCACCGCCGTCGCCCTTTTCGCCGCCGCGTGCGGCACCGGGGGCACCGGCGCGCGGGACGAGGGCCCGGCGCACGCCTCGGCGGTGGCCGGGGCCGCCTCCCCGACGCCGAGCCCGGCCGGTACGTACAAACGGGTGGACGCGGTGCGCCTGCTGAAGGCCGATCCGGGGGTCTCCGCGGCGGTGAAGAAAGAGCTGAAGCCGTGCGGCGGGGACGACTACCCGGTGGACGTCTCCTACGGCGATCTGACCGGCGGCGACCGGGACGACGTGGTGATCAACGTGCTGACCTGCGCGGACGCGGTCGGGATCGGATCGTATGTGTACCGGGACGACAGCGGCTCGTACAAGAACGTCTTCCGGACCGAGGAGTCGCCGGTCTACGCGGAGATCGACCAGGGTGTGCTGAGCGTGACCAAGCAGGTGTACCGCAAGGGCGACCCCATCTCCAGCCCGTCCGGCGAGGACGTGATCCCGTACCGGTGGAAGACCGGCCGGTTCGTGCAGGGCAAGCCGGTCCACACCGACTACAGCGGCACGGTCGGCGGACAGCCCAGCCCCGTCCCGGACAACTGACGCCCCCCGAGCCGACCACGAGCCGCCGACCACGAGACGGAGAGCATCCGGATGCCAGAGCAGACCCACGTCCTGTTCGTCGAGGACGACGACGTCATCCGTGAGGCCACCCAGCTCGCCCTGGAGCGGGACGGCTTCGCGGTGACCGCCATGCCGGACGGGCTGTCCGGTCTTGCGGCGTTCCGGTCCGACCGGCCGGACATCGCGCTCCTTGACGTCATGGTGCCGGGCCTGGACGGGGTGAGCCTGTGCCGCCGTATCCGGGACGAGTCGACGGTGCCGGTGATCATGCTCTCGGCGCGGGCCGACTCCATCGACGTGGTGCTCGGCCTGGAGGCGGGCGCCGACGACTATGTGACCAAGCCGTTCGACGGGGCGGTGCTGGTGGCCCGGATCCGGGCGGTGCTGCGCCGCTTCGGGCACGCCGGGCACACGGCGGACGGCTCGGGGGCGGAGGCTCATTCCGACGGAATACTGGCCTTCGGGGACCTGGAGGTCGACACCGAGGGCATGGAGGTGCGCCGGGCCGGGCAGCCGGTGGCGCTCACCCCGACCGAGATGCGGCTGCTGCTCGAGTTCTCCGGCGCGCCGGGCACCGTGCTCTCCCGCGACAAGCTGCTTGAACGGGTGTGGGAGTACGGCTGGGGCGGGGACACCCGGGTCGTGGACGTGCATGTGCAGCGGCTGCGGCAGAAGATCGGCCAGGACCGGATCGAGACGGTCCGCGGCTTCGGCTACAAGCTGCGGGCCTGAGCGGAGCCGACATGCCGGGATTCATCCGGCGCCCGGTGCGGCGCATGGCGGGGGTGGGCCTCAGAACGGGGCTGCGGTGGAAGCTGAGCGCGGCGATCGCGCTGGTCGCGGGCCTGGTGGCGATCGGGCTCAGCCTGGTCGTGCACAACGCGGCCCGGGTCTCGATGCTGGACAACGCCCGTGACCTCGCCAACCAGCGGGTGCAGATCGCCCAGCGCAACTACGAGCTGTCCGGGCGCCCCAACTTCCCCAACATCAAGATCGACGACCCGCAGCTGCCGGGTGTGCTGCGGGACAAGGTGGAGGAGGGGCGCCGGGCCAGTTACGTCAGCGACCAGGGCAGCGGGGAGCCGGACATCTGGGCGGCGGTGCCGGTCAAGGGCGGCCATGTGCTGTCGCTGCACAGCTCCTTCCCGGACCGCTCGACCGACGTCCTCACCGATCTCGACCAGGCGCTGGTCATCGGCTCCATCGCGGTGGTGCTCGGCGGCAGCGCGCTCGGCGTGCTGATCGGCGGGCAGCTCTCCCGTCGGCTGCGCAAGGCGGCTGCCGCGGCGGGGCAGGTCGCCAAGGGCGAGACGGACGTGCGGGTGCGGGAGGCCATCGGCGGGGTCGTACGGGACGAGACCGACGACCTGGCGCGCGCGGTGGACGCCATGGCGGACGCGCTCAAGCAGCGCCTGGAGGCCGAGCGGCGGGTCACCGCCGACATCGCGCACGAGCTGCGCACCCCGGTGACCGGGCTGCTGACCGCCGCCGAGCTGCTGCCGCCGGGGCGCCCCACGGAGCTGGTCCTGGACCGCGCCAAGGCCATGCGCACCCTGGTGGAGGACGTCCTCGAGGTGGCCCGCCTGGACGGCGCCTCCGAGCGGGCCGAGCTGCAGGACCTTCTGCTGGGCGAGTTCGTCGCGCGGCGGGTGGCCGCCAAGGACCCGGACATCGTCGTACGCGTGGTGCACGAGTCGGAGGTCACCACGGACCCCCGGCGCCTTGAGCGGGTGCTGTTCAACCTGCTCGCCAACGCCGCCCGGCACGGCAGGCCGCCCATCGAGGTGACCGTCGAGGGCCGGGTGATCCGCGTCCGCGACCACGGCCCCGGGTTCCCGGAGGAGCTGCTGGCCGAGGGCCCGCGCCGCTTCCGCACTGGCAGCGAGGACCGCGCCGGGCAGGGACACGGGCTGGGCCTGACCATCGCGGCGGGACAGGCCCGGGTCCTGGGCGCCCGCCTCACCTTCCGCAACGTACGCCCCCCGGGCGCGCCACCGGGCGTCCCGGCCGAGGGCGCGGTCGCGGTCCTGTGGCTCCCGGAACACGCACCGACGAACACGGGAAGCCATCCGGCGCTGCCCCCCTCCGGGGGCACCGGCTGAGTCCGGTGGCCGGTCAGCAGGCCCAGTCCTTGTCCAGGTCCAGTCCTTCCGCGCGGGGCTGCGTGAACGAGAACCAGTTCCCTGAGTCGTCGCGCAGCAGCGCCTCCGTGCCGTACGGGCGCTCCTGCGGCTCCTGCACGAACTCCACGCCGCGGTCCTTGAGCCTCTTGTAGTCGCCGTGGATGTCGTCGGTGGTCAGCACACCGGCTCCGAGCACCCCCTTGGCCACGAGCTTCTTCACCATCTCGGCGGACTCGGGGTCCATCGCCGGTGGCCGGGGCACCATCAGCGTCAGTTCGACATCGGGCTGCTCGGGGGAGCCGACGGTGAGCCAGCGCATGCCGCCCTCGCCCATCGTCAGGTCCGTACGGACTTCGAGACCGAGCTTCTCGGTGTAGAACTCCTTCGCCCGGTCCTGGTCGAGTACCCAGACGGTCGCGATCTTGAGTCCCTTGATCATGACGTGCTCCTGCTGTTCGCGGTGATCGGTTCCTGCTCAGTCACCGTAAGGAGTGGGGTCCTCGCCGCGCTTCTCCGGAATTGCGCTGTCCGTCCGGGCCGTGCCGGGGCCGTTTCTGAACCCGCCCGCCCAGAGCATGGCGTAGCACCCGGGTATGAGGGCGGCCCCGCGTCCCCCGTGCCGGGTCCGGTACTCGCTGGGGGTCAGGCCGGTCCGCGCCTTGAACCGGGTGGAGAAGGTGCCCAGGCTGCTGAACCCGACCAGATGGCAGATCTCGGTCACCGACAGGCCGGCGGTGCGCAGCAGGTCCTGCGCCCGCTCGATGCGCCGGTGGGTCAGGTACTGCCCGGGTGTCTCGCCGTAGACGTCCTTGAAGGCGCGCAGGAAATGGAACCGCGAGTACCCGGCGTGTGCCGCGACCGCGCTCAGGTCGAGGCCGGGATCGGCCCAGCCCCGGTCCATGGCGTCCTTGGCCAGGCGCATACGGCGCACTTTGTCCATGCGGCCGATGGTGGCACGGGGCACTGACAGTGCCCGGGTACGGCGAAGGCCCCCGGGGCGGACACGCGCCGGGGGCCTTCGGTCTGTGCCGCGGTGGGTCAGACCGCTTCGGCGACGGCGACCGGAGTGGTCTCCGGGCTGTCCGTCTCCGGCTTCTGGGGGCCGCCGCGCAGCGGGACCTCCTTGACGAACAGGGCGCCGATCAGGACCACGACCGCGACCACCGCACCGAGCAGGAACGCGGAGTGGATACCGGCGGAGACCGCGTGCTTGTACGCGTCCTGCACCGGGGCCGGGAGCAGGCGCAGGTGCGCCGCGTCCAGCTGTGCGGACTTCTCGGTGATCTTCCGGGCCATCGCACCGCCGCGCTCGGCCATGGTGTCGTTCACCCGGTTGTTGAACAGCGCGCCCATGACCGCCACGCCGAACGAGGAACCGAGCGTACGGAACAGGGTGGCGGAGGACGAGGCGACGCCCATGTCCTTCATCTCCACGCTGTTCTGCGCGACCAGCATGGTGACCTGCATCAGGCAGCCCATGCCCGCGCCGACCACGGCCATGTAGATGCCGGAGGTCACCCGGGTCGTGTCGACGTCCATGGTCGACATCAAGTAGAGGCCGACGATCATCAGGACGCCGCCCGCGACCGGGAACGCCTTGTAACGGCCGCTGCCCGTGGTGACCCGGCCCGCGACCATGGAGGTCACGAGCATCGCGCCCAGCATCGGCAGGAGCAGCAGGCCGGAGTTGGTCGCGGAGGCGCCCTGCACGGACTGCTGGTAGAGCGGCAGGAAGAGGGTGGCGCCGAACATCACGAAGCCGGTGATGAAGCCGATGACGGCCATCAGGGTGAAGTTGCGGCTCTTGAAGATGTGCAGCGGCAGCACCGGCTCGGCGGCCTTGGTCTGCCAGAACACGAACCCGATCAGCGACACGACGCCGAGCGCGATCAGCTCCATGATGCGCGCGGAGGTCCACGCGTACTGCGTGCCGCCCCAGGTGGTGACGAGCACGATGGCGGTGATGCCGACGGTCAGCAGCACGACACCGAGGTAGTCGATGCCGGCCTTGGCCCGCTTCTTCGGCAGGTGCAGCACGGCGGTGACCAGCGCGAGCGCGACCGCGCCGAGCGGCAGGTTGATGTAGAAGGTCCAGCGCCATCCCCAGTTGTCGGTGATGGTGCCGCCGACCAGCGGGCCGCCGATCATGGCGAGCGCCATGACACCGGCCATCATGCCCTGGTACTTGCCGCGCTCACGGGGCGGGATCAGGTCACCGATGATCGCCATGACGCCGACCATCAGACCACCGGCGCCGAGACCCTGGATGGCACGGAAGCCGATGAGCTGGCCCATGTCCTGGGCCATGCCGCTCAACGCCGAACCGATCAGGAAGATCACGATCGAGGTGAGGAAGGCGCCCTTGCGCCCGAACATGTCGCCGACCTTGCCCCAGACGGGGGTGGAGGCCGCGGTCGCGAGCGTGTAGCCGGTGACCACCCAGGACAGGTGCTCCAGGCCGCCGAGGTCGCCGACGATCGTCGGCATCGCGGTGCCCACGATCATGTTGTCCAGCATCGCGAGCATCATCGCGATCATGAGGGCCATCAGAACGACGCGTACGCTCTTCGGCTGCTTTTCCGGCTCCGCGGGTTTCCCCTGGTCCGCGGGGACCGTCTGTGTGTCCGCCATCTCTCCCACTCCCTTGCGACAGGTACTTACTTGCCGCCCGGCTAGTTCACTACACTGAAGGTAGCCAGTTTACTAGCCGGGCGTCAAGTAAGTTTCCCGGGAGCGCGAGGAGTACGAGGATGGGTGGCACGATGGACGACGGCACCAAGCAGCAGCGCCGCGGCAACACCCGCCAGCGCATCCAGGACGTGGCACTCGAGCTCTTCGCGGAGCAGGGCTACGAGAAGACGTCTCTGCGCGAGATCGCGGAGCGTCTCGACGTGACCAAAGCGGCCCTGTACTACCACTTCAAGACGAAGGAAGAGATCACCGTCAGCCTCTTCCGGGATCTGACGCAACCGATCGAGGACCTGATCGAGTGGGGACAGGGGCAGCCGCACACCCTGGAGACCAAGCAGGAGATCGTCCGGCGCTACAGCGAGGCGCTGGCCGGAGCGGAACCGCTCTTCCGGTTCATGCAGGAGAACCAGGCGACGGTACGGGAACTGCGCATCGGCGAGACCTTCAAGGACCGGATGCGCCGCCTCAGGGACATCATCATCGACCCCGAGGCCCAGCTCACCGACCAGGTCCGCTGCATCAGCGCGCTGTTCACGCTGCACGCGGGGATGTTCGTGATGCAGGACCTGGAGGGCGACGCCGAGAAGAAGCGCCAGGCCGTTCTCGAGGTCGCCGTGGACCTGGTGACGCAGGCGCACGAGGGCGCCCGCGGCAGGCAGTGAACACGGCGCCCTGATGCCAGGGCGCCGTCACGTCACGTCCCGTACGGGACACGGGTGGCTCAGACGTGGACGCCGTGAGCGCGCAGGAAGACGACCGGGTTGACGGCGGAGCCGTAGTTCGGCGTCGTACGGATCTCGAAGTGCAGGTGCGGGCCGGTGGAGTTGCCGGTGCTGCCCGAGAGGGCTATGTGCTGACCGGTCTTGACGACCTGACCGACGCGCACGTCGATGCGGGACAGGTGGGCGTACTGCGAGTACAGGCCGTTGCCGTGCTTGATGACGACGGCGTTGCCGTAGGCGGGACCGTCACCGGCACCGTTCGGACCGGCCTTGACGACCGTGCCGCCGTGCGCCGCGAGGACACTGGTGCCGGTGGGCACCGCGAAGTCCTGACCGCTGTGCTTGTGGGCCCAGTGGCTGCCGGCCTGGGCGAACCCGGCCGAGAGCTTGTAGTGCTGCACCGGGTCGACCCAGGAGGTCGCGGGGGCGGTCGCGGCGCTCGCGACCCCGCCACCCAGCACGGCCGCGGCGCCGACTCCGGCGGCCATGACGGCCACGCGGCTGCGGAGGGACGTACGGGCAGAACGAGACGTGGAACGCTTGAACATCTATACCTCGTGAACTCGGGGGACAGAGAGCCACCCGGCACACGGATGTTTCACCGATTCGCCGGGCGGGACCACACATTGGTAACCCGGCATTCCATTCGCGCTCAAACCCCCCTCACTACGGCAGGGGATAGTAGAACCTGCCAAAAACACCCAACTCTTGACAGAACCCTCCACCCCGGACGCCGACCGCGCCGACATCGCGGTATCACCCAGAGTTCCGGAACGAATGTCCTATTTTGCTCGGATAAGCTTTCCCACTATCTGGTGTAGTAACGGACATTTCGCCTGTGCGCCATGTCACCGACGGCGCTATTCGCCGACCCATCAAATGTGACCCGCGCCTCTGGCCACCTACCCCCCGGTAACCCTACGGTTCCCCTCGCGCCACCCGCTTCGCAGAGCATGTCCCTGACATTTCCGCTCTCCGGGGCCTGCTCCTGCCCCGTACGGACGCGAGAGGAACCCCCCACCGATGACCAGACGCCCCTGGGCACGCCGGACCGCCACCACCGCCGTCTGCCTGGCCGCGCTCACCGCCCTGGCCGCCCCCGCCCAGGCCGCCGAGGCCACTCCCAGGACGGCCGCTGCCGCCGCCGTCGACTACGCCACCTGGCAGCGCGACTGCGCGGCCGTCATGGACCAGGCGCTCCCCTACCTCCAGGACCGCGTCGCCGCCGCCCCCTCCGGGGAGCGCCAGGCGATCGTCTTCGACATCGACAACACCACGCTGGAGACCGACTTCGGCTTCAGCTACCCGCAGCCCGCCAACAAGCCCGTCCTGAACGTCGCCCGCTACGCCCAGGACCACGACGTGGCCCTCTTCTTCGTCACCGCCCGCCCCGGCCTCCTCTACCTCCCCACCCAGTACAACCTCGAACACGACGGCTACGACGTCACCGGCCTCCGCGTCCGCGGCCTCGCCGACCTCTTCAAGGACGTCGCCGCCTACAAGACCGCCCAGCGCGCCGACATCGAGTCCCACGGCTACACGATCATCGCCAACATCGGCAACAGCCCCTCCGACCTCACGGGCGGCCACGCCGAGAAGACCTTCAAACTGCCGGACTACGACGGCCGGCTCTCCTGACAGGGGCCGAAAACCCTGGCTAGGCTCCATCCGTACGTCCGGTGTCATGCGCATACGGGGGTGGCGGATGGAGCCCACGGCCATCGGCGGCAAACTCGCGTCCGGTCTCCTGGTCTCCTTGCTGAAGAAGCTCTTCCCGTCCGACGGCCCGGGCGCTGGGCTGGTCCCGAAGCCGGTACGGCTGAGCGACCGGGTCTCCCTCCACGGTGAGAAGCGGGGACTGGGCGAGAAGGAATTACGCAGGCTCGCCACGCACCTGGTCGACGCGGCGCTGGACCCACCCGGCGAGCCGCCCTTCGCCCGCGACGAGCGGACAGCCGTCACCGAGGCGCTGACCCGCAGGCTGCTCGCCCTCGGCGACATCGACATGGACCTGGTCCAGAGCGCCGGGCTGGACGAGCGCGCACTGGCCGAGCGGCTGGGGCGGGCGGCCCCCGGGCCGGACGGGCTGTCCGGGGACGCCGGGCTGTTCCTGACGGGCGCCACCACGTGGGCCTGCGGCCAGATCCTGGAATTCTTCAGCCGCCGCTCCACCTTTGTCCCCCGCACCGTCGTCGAACAGAGCCGCGCCCAGACCAGAACGGCCGCCGGGGTGGAGGAGCTGCTGACCCGGACCCGCGGGCAGGACACCCAGGACCGCGCCTTCGAGACCTGGTACCTGGCGCACCTGGCCACGAAGCACGGCAAGCTCACGATCTACGGCATCGACCTCACCAATTCACCGGGGCGCTGGCCGCTGGACTCCGCCTATCTGAGCCTGGAGGCGGTCCGGCACGACAGCGAACCGCTCGGCCCGGCCTTCGGCACGGCGCCCGCCGAACCGGTCCGCGTTCCCGCCGACGAGGCACTGGCCGGTCACGACCGGGTCCTGCTGCGCGGCGTCGCGGGCTCGGGCAAGACCACGCTGGTCCAGTGGCTCACCGTGTCGGCCGCGACCGGGCCGACCGGCCGCATGGCCCACCTCTCGGGCCGCGTCCCCTTCGTCCTCCCGCTGCGCACCCTCACCCGGCACGGGGACCGCCTGCCCGCCCCGGCGCGGTTCCTCGGCGCGGTGGGCTGTCCGCTCGACGGGGCGCAGCCGGACGGCTGGGAGCACCGCGTGCTGACCGCCGGGCGCGGCCTCGTCCTGATCGACGGCCTCGACGAGGTGCCGGAACCCGAGCGGGAGCGCGCCCGTGCGTGGCTGCGCGATCTCGCGGACACGTTTCCCGGCAACCACTGGCTCGTCACCTCCCGGCCCTCGGCCGTGGGCGACGAGTGGCTGGCCGAGGACGGGTTCACGGAGCTGGTCCTCTCCGCGATGAGCCCCTCGGACGTCGCCTCCTTCATCCGCCGCTGGCACCGGGCCGCCGAGACGGGCGTACCGGAGGAGGACCAGCTGCTCGCCGCGTACCGGGACCAGCTGCTGGACGCGGTACGCACCAAGCCCGACCTGGGCCGCCTCGCCACCAACCCGCTGATGTGCGGCCTCATCTGCGCCCTGCACCGCGACCGGCGCGGCTATCTCCCGCACGGCCGCAAGGAACTGTACGAGTCCGCGCTCTCCATGCTGCTCACCCGCCGCGACCGCGAACGGGACATGGCCGTGCCCGAGCTGAGCGAGGAACCCCAGCTCCAGCTCCTGCAACGACTCGCCTACTGGCTGATCCGCAACGGGCGCACGGAACTGGACCGGGACCGGGCGGAGAGCATCATCGCCGAGACACTTCCGGCGGTACCGGCAGCGTCGGCGCTCGGAGACGCTGCCTCGGTCCTGCGCCACTTCCTGGTCCGCACCGGACTGCTCCTCACCCCCGCCCCCGACACCCTCCACTTCGTCCACCGCACCTTCCAGGACTTCCTCGGCGCCCGCGCCGCCGTCGAAGCGGGCGACTTCGGCCTCCTCGCCGAGCACGCCTGCGACGACCAGTGGTCCGACGTGATCCGCATGGCCGTGGCCCAGGCACGCCCCCGGGAACGGGCGGAACTGCTGAGCCTGCTGGCGTCGAACCCGGACAAGCGGGCCCATCTGCTCGCGATGGCCTGCCTGGAGCACGCGACGGAACTGGACCCTTCGATACGCCTCACGGTCCAGAACCTGGCGAGAAACTTGCTGCCGCCCCGGACGCTGGAAGAAGCCAAGGAACTGGCCCTCGCGGGCCCCCTGGTCCTGGAACTGCTGCCGGGGCCCGAGGGACTGTCGGACAGGGAGGCCGAGGCGGTGACCGTCACGGCAGCCCTGGTCGGCACGGACGCGGCCGTGCCGCTGCTGAAGCGGTACGTCGACCATCCTTCCTTTTGGGTGCGATTCCACCTGACGCGGGCCTGGGACCGCTTCGACCCGATCGGGTACGCCGCCGAAGTGCTTGCTCACCTGGACACCGAGGATTTTCTCGTCAAGGTGACCTCTCCGGAAACCTTGTGCGCTCTTCCCCGGCTCGACCCGCAGGCTCAGCTGGCATTCGCGGGGCCGCACCACCTGACAGACATCATCCGGGCGCTTCCGGAGGGGGTGCGCAGAATCGACGTGTCAGAGAATCCGCTGATTCGGGATCTCCGGCCATTCGCCACCCTGGGATCACTCGATCACATCAGCCTGACAGGTTGTCCGGGAGTAGCCGACCTTTCCCCGCTGGCGCATCTGGGGCTTACCGGCTTGTATCTGCACGGCCTGGGCGAGATCTCGGGACTGGCCCGACTCACTACCTTGCGAAGTCTCTCGCTACCGAGCGAACTGGCCGCAGGTCTGCGGAATCTGCCTCGTGATGCCCCACTGACCTCACTGAACCTGCCCGGCGATGCGTTACCGGCCGGCAGTCTCCACGGGCTCTCTCAATGGCCGACCCTCCAGCGTCTGCGGCTGTTCTGCGGAGTCGTTTCGTTCGATGCCGAAGACTGGTCCGAACTCGCCTCGCACCCGGCTCTCACCGCGCTGGCCCTCCCCGCGCAGGCCGCTGAACAGTGGGCGGGCGCCCTTGAGCTGTCAGGCATCCAGACGCTGGAGGTGTTCGACGTCCGAGGCGATGAGGATCTGTCCGCCCTGGGCAGGCTGTGTCCGAACCTGAAGAGTGTGGATCTCACGGCTTCGGGCGCCGTAGCACTGGATCGGAGCGCGTACGGCCAGGACTTCCCAGGCATCGGGATAACGACCACACACGCCCGCAACCTCCCCTTCTGACGAACGCCGAAAGGGCCGGTGCTCGAAAAGCACCGGCCCTTTCGGGGTTTTTCAGGCGAGCCCCCGGAGGGTCACGCCTCCTTGCTCAGGTTCGGGCCCGCTCCACCGGCCGCCTGCTCGATCGGCGGGGCGTCCGGGAGGGCAGCCTTTTCCTCGCCTCGGAAGGTGAAGGTCTGGTTCTCGCCTTCGCCCTCCGTGTCCACGACCACGATGTGGCCGGGGCGCAGCTCGCCGAAGAGGATCTTCTCCGAGAGGGTGTCCTCGACCTCGCGCTGGATCGTGCGACGCAGTGGACGCGCGCCCAGCACCGGGTCGTAGCCCTTCTTGGAGAGCAGCTCCTTGGCGGACTGGGAGAGCTCGATGCCCATGTCCCGGTCCTTCAGGCGCTCGTCGACCTTGCTGATCATCAGGTCGACGATCCGGAGGATGTCGGCCTGGGTCAGCTGCGGGAAGACGACCACGTCGTCGACGCGGTTGAGGAACTCGGGACGGAAGTGCTGCTTCAGCTCGTCCGAGACCTTGTTCTTCATGCGCTCGTAGTTGGTCTTCGTGTCGCCGGAGGCGGCGAAGCCCAGGTTGAAGCCCTTGGAGATGTCCCGCGTGCCGAGGTTGGTCGTCATGATGATGACCGTGTTCTTGAAGTCCACGACCCGGCCCTGGGAGTCGGTCAGGCGACCGTCCTCCAGGATCTGCAGCAGCGAGTTGAAGATGTCCGGGTGGGCCTTCTCGACCTCGTCGAAGAGGACCACGGAGAACGGCTTGCGGCGCACCTTCTCGGTGAGCTGGCCGCCCTCCTCGTAGCCCACGTAGCCGGGGGGCGAACCGAAGAGCCGCGAGACCGTGTGCTTCTCGCTGAACTCCGACATGTCGAGGGAGATCAGCGCGTCCTCGTCACCGAAGAGGAACTCGGCGAGCGCCTTGGACAGCTCGGTCTTACCGACACCGGACGGACCGGCGAAGATGAACGAGCCACCGGGACGCTTCGGGTCCTTCAGACCGGCACGCGTACGACGGATCGCCTTCGACAGCGCCTTGACGGCGTCGACCTGGCCGATGACGCGCTTGTGCAGCTCGTCCTCCATGCGCAGCAGACGCGAGGACTCCTCCTCGGTCAGCTTGAAGACCGGGATGCCGGTGGCGGTCGCGAGGACCTCGGCGATCAGCTCGCCGTCGACCTCGGCGACGACGTCCATGTCGCCGGCCTTCCACTCCTTCTCGCGCTTGGCCTTGGCGGCCAGGAGCTGCTTCTCCTTGTCGCGCAGGGAGGCGGCCTTCTCGAAGTCCTGCGAGTCGATCGCGGACTCCTTGTCCCGGCGGACACCGGCGATCTTCTCGTCGAACTCGCGCAGGTCCGGCGGCGCGGTCATCCGGCGGATGCGCATCCTCGATCCGGCCTCGTCGATCAGGTCGATCGCCTTGTCCGGCAGGAAGCGGTCCGAGATGTACCGGTCGGCCAGGGTGGCGGCCTGGACCAGCGCCTCGTCGGTGATCGAGACGCGGTGGTGCGCCTCGTACCGGTCGCGCAGACCCTTGAGGATCTCGATCGTGTGCGGCAGCGACGGCTCCGCGACCTGGATGGGCTGGAAACGGCGCTCCAGGGCCGCGTCCTTCTCCAGGTGCTTGCGGTACTCGTCCAGCGTGGTCGCACCGATGGTCTGCAGCTCACCACGGGCCAGCATCGGCTTGAGGATGGAGGCGGCGTCGATCGCGCCCTCGGCGGCGCCCGCACCGACCAGCGTGTGCAGCTCGTCGATGAACAGGATGATGTCGCCGCGGGTGCGGATCTCCTTGAGCACCTTCTTCAGGCGCTCCTCGAAGTCACCGCGGTAGCGCGAGCCGGCGACCAGGGCACCGAGGTCCAGGGTGTAGAGGTGCTTGTCCTTGAGGGTCTCGGGCACCTCGCCCTTGACGATGGCCTGGGCGAGGCCCTCGACGACGGCGGTCTTGCCGACGCCGGGCTCACCGATCAGCACCGGGTTGTTCTTGGTGCGGCGGGACAGCACCTGCATGACCCGCTCGATCTCCTTCTCGCGCCCGATCACCGGGTCGAGCTTGGTCTCACGAGCAGCCTGGGTGAGGTTCCGGCCGAACTGGTCCAGGACGAGGGAGGTCGAGGGCGTGCCCTCGGCCGGACCGCCCGCGGTGGCCGCCTCCTTGCCGCCCTGGTAACCGGAGAGCAGCTGGATGACCTGCTGCCGCACCCGGTTGAGGTCTGCGCCCAGCTTGACCAGGACCTGGGCAGCGACGCCCTCGCCCTCACGGATCAGGCCGAGCAGGATGTGCTCCGTGCCGATGTAGTTGTGGCCCAGCTGAAGGGCCTCGCGGAGCGACAGCTCCAGGACCTTCTTGGCACGGGGGGTGAAGGGGATGTGCCCGGACGGGGCCTGCTGGCCCTGCCCGATGATCTCCTCCACCTGCTGGCGGACCGCCTCAAGCGAAATGCCGAGGCTCTCCAGGGCCTTAGCGGCGACACCTTCACCCTCGTGGATGAGACCCAGGAGGATGTGCTCGGTGCCGATGTAGTTGTGGTTGAGCATCCGGGCTTCTTCCTGAGCCAGGACGACAACCCGCCGCGCGCGGTCGGTGAACCTCTCGAACATCGTTAATCGCTCCTCAGAGCGGTCAGGCAGTGGGGGGAACTTCCCCTCCCTGTCCTTCCGCAGCTTAGTCCCGCAAGCGGGGACCGCTCATTCCAACTGCCGACACCGTCGATGGCCTCCTGACCCCTGACGCCGACATCTGCTCCAACCCGATGGTGCGAGACGATGTTCCCGCAGGCCAGGCAGTTACCCCAGTCGCCAGTACGCCGTTGGCGAACGTGAGACGCCCCGTTCTGCGTGTCGCCCCCTCCCACTAGGCATGTCTTACCCGCAGGGACCGACAGTCCATGCCGCGCACGCCCCATCCCTCCGCTATGGGCGAACAACCTTGTGCCACCGTGCGCTCCCGCGCACTCCCCTTCGGCAGACGCTGCGGGATCATCCGGCTGCCCAGCGTAACCAGCGGGCGCGCTGCGGGGTTGCTCCGGACATGTCCTCGGTGCTTCCCGCGTCCGCGATTCCCGGCCCCCGGCGTCCGTCCCCCGGCTCCGGCCCCGCGAGGGGTGCGGCGCCCGGTGCGGACCGCCACTGGTACGAGGGGGTGCTGGGCTGGCCGACGGCTCCCGGCAGGCCGCTGCGGCTGCTGACGGGGGTGCGGTTCGACGCGCTGGACGTACCGGCCGAGGCGGGCGCTGCCGCGCTGCGGCATCTGGGGCCGTACTCACCGGTGGCCCGCTGCGGCGACCGGATGCTGTTCCTGGTGGCCGCGGGCGCGGCGGAGGAGCTGCCGGGGCTCCTCGAGTGGCTGGAGTGGGGGCCGCTGGCGCCGGATCTGCGGGCGCTGGGCGCGGGCGGCCTCATGACGGCACCGGTGCCGCCCGGACCCGCCCCCGAGGGGACGCGGCGGCGGCCCGACGCGACGCGGGGGACCGCCGTGTGGCTGCGGCCCCCCGGTCCGGGCCGCCGGGCCGAGACCGCGCTGCCGGCGCTGCCCGCCGTGGGAGGCACCGGGGGCGCTCCCGATCTCGTACGGCTCGTGGGCACGGTCGCGGCGGAGTGCCACCGCGTCCGGCTGCGGCGCGCGGGCGCCGGGCCGGACGGCCGCGCGCGGGCCCGGCCGTCGGGCCACCAGCTGTCGGGCCCCTGGCCGTCGAGCCGTCGGCCGTCGGGCCTGTGACGGGCGGATCAGCCGTTGGCCTTCTCGTACGCCTCACGGATGGAGGCGGGGACGCGGCCCCGGTCGTTCACGTCGTAGCCGTTCTCCTTGGCCCAGGCGCGGATCGCCGCGGTGTCCTGGTTGCCACCGGAAGAGGCGCGGGACTTTCCGCGGCCCGCGGAGGAACGGCCACCGGTACGACGGCCACCCTGGACATACGGACCGAGAAGGTCGCGCAGCTTGTCCGCATTGGCGGTCGTCAGATCGATCTCGTAAGTCTTGCCGTCCAGCGCGAACGTCACCGTCTCGTCCGCCTCGCCGCCGTCGAGGTCGTCGACAAGAAGGACCTGAACCTTCTGTGCCACGGGATTTCCTTTCATCGATAACGTGAGTGCGGGGAGGTGCGCGGCGCTGCCGTTTAGCCGCCCCTGTTATATGCAGTGCTGCAGTACGCCGGAAAGCAAACCGCTTTTGCCGGAAAAACACAAACCCTCGGGGAGAGGGGTACGGAGGCGGGCCCGTCCGGAAACGTGCGCGTTTCGGACATAGGGAACCGGGGCAATGGCGATCACAGATGCAGAAGCATCCGGCTGTTGCCCAAGGTGTTCGGTTTCACTCGTTCGAGACCGAGGAACTCGGCGACACCCTCGTCATAGGAGCGCATCAGCTCCGCGTACACATCGGTGTCGACGGGAGTCTCACCGATCTCGGTGAAGCCGTGCTTGGTGAAGAAGTCGACTTCGAAGGTCAGACAGAAAACGCGGCGAACACCGAGCCGGCGCGCGGTCTGGAGCAACTTCTCCAGCACGCGGTGGCCCACTCCCGAGCCCTTCAGGCCGGGCTGGACGGCGAGAGTGCGGACTTCCGCGAGGTCTTCCCACATGACGTGCAGGGCGCCGCAGCCGACGACCTCGGCGTTGTCGTCGCGTTCCGCGACCCAGAACTCCTGGATGTCCTCGTAAAGCGTGACCGTGGCTTTGTCGAGCAGGATGCGCTCGTCCGCGTAGAGGTCGAGGAGTCGGCGTACAGCGGGAACATCGCTGGTCCGGGCGCGGCGGACGGTGACCGCTTTCCCGGGGCCGGTGGCTTTCCCGGGGACTTCGGGGCGCTCTGCTGACATGAGCGGACGCTATCGCCCGTCGGTGTCCTCCGCCGAACCGGGGTTCTCCTCTCGGGGAGCTTCCCTGGGTTCGCGTGTTTCCGGTCCCTGGACGATACGGATGGCGTCACTGAGTGCCTGGCGTTGTTCCTCGCTCATCATGCCGAAGAAGGCGACGAGAGCGGCTGCGGGGTTGTCGCTCTGGGACCAGGCGTCGTTCATGAGCGCGGCGGCGTAGGCGGGGCGGGTGGAGACGGCCTCGTATCGATAGGCGCGGCCTTCCGCCTCGCGGCGCACCCAGCCCTTCTGATGGAGATTGTCCAAAACGGTCATGACCGTGGTGTACGCGATGGAGCGTTCCCGCTGGAGGTCTTCCAGGACTTCTCGAACGGTCACCGGGCGGTTCCACTTCCACACCCGCGTCATGACTGCGTCTTCGAGTTCTCCCAATGGGCGAGGCACGCTCAGAACAATAGTGGGAGATCCCGCCAATGGCGTGCGGGACGTGCGTTTGGGTGGGAAACGGGCGCAAAAGGTACGCGAATGCCTGCGGCGCCTTGGCGGGGATGCGGCGCGGTGACTCGGGCGGGGTGGCGCGGGTCGGGCGTCCGGGGCGGCCTTGAGGGCAGCCTCGGCGTGAGCCGACGGCGCCTTCCCCTCCTGCCTGGCAGCGCGTGCCTGCGGCGCGGGGAGGGGGCCGTGTGCGGCGGCGACTCGGGCGGGTGCGGCGCGAGTGTGCCTGCGGCGCGGGGAGAGGGTGTGACGCGGGTCAGGCGTCCGGGGCGGCCTTGAGGGCAGCCTCGGCGTGAGCCGACGGCGTCTTTCCCCGCTGCCCGGCAGCGCGTGCCTACGGCGCGGGGGAGGGAGTGTGACGTGTGACGCGCGGGTCAGGCGTCCGGGGCGGCCTGGCGGGTGTTCTCCGCGCGGGCCAGTGCCGCGTCCACCGCGGCGTCTTCCTTGCTCTTGGCGGCGCCGCCCTGGGTCTTCACGATCACCCGGACCACACCGATGAACAACGCGGCCATGACGACCGGGGGAACGAGCGCGGAGACGTAATCCATGCGACCAGAGTAGCCAGCCGGGGCGGGCCGTACGGGGCGGGGGCACCGCTGCCCCCGGAGGGTGTCCTCCGGGGGCAGCGGTGGGGTGCGGGTCAGCCCGCCGCGAGCTGCTCGGACGTCGGGTCCGGGGGTGTCGTGGGCTTGCGGGGCGGGAAGACCTCGCCGGGTGTCGGGACCGGCCGCTTCGGCTGTTCGGGTTCCGTGGCCGGGCGCTCGGGCGCGGGGGCCCCGGGCTTACGTCCCGGCTTGCCCGGCTCGGCCGCGCCGCCGGGCAGCGCCAGCAGCCGCGTCCGCGAGACGGGCAGCTCGATCACGGCGGGCACGAGCGCGGCGGCCGGAAGCTCCGAGGCCAGGATCGCGGCGGCCGGAACCCCGGGAACCGGGGCGGCGGGCGCCGCGAGCGCGGAGGACGCCACCAGGGCGGCGGGAACCGCGAGGGGCGGGGCAGGAGCCGGGACGACCGGGACCGGGCCAGTGGCGGAGGCTCCTGGCCCTCCCGCACCCGCAGAAGCCGGGAGCGCCGGGGCTTCTGGGCTCGGGGGCGTGGAGGACAGCACCGCCGAAGCCGTACCCACGGGAGCCTGGGCCGCCAGGGAGGGGTCTGCGGCGGACGTTCCCGGCTCCGGCGCGCCCGCGCAAGCCGGGGCCGCCGGAGCCGGGAGCGCTGGGGTTTTCGGGCTCGGGGGTGTGGAGGGCGGCGCCGTCGGAGTCGTGTCCTCGGAAGTGGGCGGCGCGCCCGGGGCCCGTACCCCCGCCGCCGGGCCCTGTTGCTGGTTCGGGACTCCTCGGCAGTGGGCCAGGAGGGTGGCGGCCTGGGGGTTGCCGCTGAGGGCCTTCAGGGCGGCCAGGTCGTCGGGGGTGGGGCGGTGGCCGGTGTCGAGGGCTTCCGCCAGGAGGGAGAGGTAGCCGGTCGCCGTGGCCGGGAGGGCCGCTCGGTAGCGGCCGAGGTCGGCCAGCAGGAAGGCGCGCAGCCGGGCCGCTTCGTCCAGGGCCTCGTCGAGCGACTCGGCGAGGCGGAAACAGTCCTGGACGTCCTCGGCCGAGGCGGTTCCGGGGTGGAGGGCGAGGGCGAGGGCACGGCGGAGCACGCGCAGCTCCTCCGCGCCGAACGCCATGCCGCCGCGAGATCCGTATGGCGTGGGCATGGGGCGACGGTAGCTCTAATCGGACAAAAGTGACGAAACACAGCGTTGTGTCGACGCGTGTCGTGCCCGGTTTCCTCCGGCCGGCGCCGCATCCGGCGCCGGCCCCCTCACCTGCGCGGGATGTTGCGCTCGTAGACCAGCCGCAGCCCGATCAGCGTCAGCCAGGGCTCGTGCTCGTCGATCACCGAGGACTCGCCGAGCACCATGGGCGCGAGCCCGCCCGTGGCGATCACCGTGACGTCGTCCGGATCGTCGGCCAGTTCGCGGGCCATCCGGGTGACGACGCCGTCGACCTGGCCCGCGAAGCCGTAGACGATGCCGGACTGCATGGCCTCCACGGTGCTCTTGCCGATCACGTTGCGCGGCCGGGCCACCTCGATCTTGCGCAGCTGGGCCGCCTTGACGCCCAGGGCCTCCACCGAGATCTCGATGCCGGGCGCGATCACCCCGCCGACGTACTCCCCGCGCGCGGAGACCGCGTCGAAGGTGGTCGCCGTGCCGAAGTCGACGACGATCGCCGGGCCGCCGTACAGCTCGTTCGCGGCGACCGTGTTGATGATCCGGTCGGCACCGACCTCCTTGGGGTTGTCGAACTGCACCGGCACGCCCGTCTTGACGCCGGGCTCGACCAGGACCGAGGGCACGTCGCCGTAGTAGCGCCGGGTGACCTCGCGCAGCTCGTGCAGCACCGACGGGACGGTGGCGCAGATCGCGATGCCGGTGATGCCGTCGCCCAGGCCGCTGCCGAGCAGCGGGTGGCTGCCCATCAGCCCGCGCAGCAGCACCGCCAGCTCGTCGGCCGTGCGGCGCGGGTCGGTGGACACCCGCCAGTGCTCGACGATGTCCTCGCCGTCGAAGAGACCGAGGACGGTGTGGGTGTTGCCGACGTCGATCGTGAGCAGCATCCCGTCACTCCGCCGCGCGCAGGTCCAGGCCGATGTCCAGGACCGGCGCGGAGTGGGTGAGGGCGCCGACGGCCAGGAAGTCCACCCCGGTCTCGGCGTACGCGCGCGCGTTCTCCAGCGTGAGCCGGCCCGACGCCTCCAGCTGGGCACGCCCGCCGACGAGCGCGACGGCCTCCTCGCACTCCCCCGGCGTGAAGTTGTCCAGCAGGATCAGGTCGGCGCCCGCGTCCACGACCTCGCGCAGCTGGTGCAGGGTGTCCACCTCGACCTCGACGGGCACGTCCGGGAACGCCTCCCGTACGGCCTTGAACGCCTCGGCGACGCCGCCCGCGGCGACCACGTGGTTGTCCTTGACGAGGGCCGCGTCGGACAGCGACATGCGGTGGTTGACGCCGCCGCCGCAGCGCACCGCGTACTTCTCCAGGGAGCGCAGGCCCGGGGTGGTCTTGCGGGTGTCGCGGACCCGGGTGCGGCTGCCCTCCAGCAGGTCGGCCCACGCGCGCGTGGCGGTGGCGATGCCGGAGAGGCGGCCGAGGATGTTCAGCGCGCTGCGCTCGGCGGTGAGCAGGTCGCGGGTGCGGGCGGTGACGGTGAGCAGCTTCTGCCCGGCCTCGACCAGGTCGCCGTCCTCGACGTGCCGCTCGACCTCGAACTCGTCCTCGCAGACCACGGAGAGCACGGCCTCCGCGATCCTGAGGCCCGCCACGACGCCCGTCTCGCGCGCGGTGAAGTCACCGGTGGCGCGCGCGTCCTCGGGGATGGTCGCGACGGTGGTCACGTCGACACCGCCCGCCAGGTCCTCCTGGACCGCGACGTTGGCGATGTCCTCGACCTCGACCGGGTCGAGCCCGGCGGCGGCCAGCAGTTCGGCGAGCGCGGGGTCGAGCCCGCACTCCAGGTACTCCTCGTCCTCCTCGCCGCCCGCGCCGCAGGCGCAGCCGTCACCGCAGCCGCCGGTGGGGGCGAGGGGAAGGTCTTCGGTGCTCACGTTCGTCACTGCTCCTGGGGACGGGTGCGGGTGGGACAGGTCTGCGCCGGGGTGGCCGGGCCTGGGGCCGGTGTCACCGGGTCGGGGGGAAGTCTGCGGTCTCGGTGACGCGCTCGGCCAGGGAACGGTCCGGGCGGAGCGTCACCACGATGTGGCGGCGCCAGTGGTCGTCGTCGCGCTCGGGGCGGTCCTCGCGCCAGTGGCAGCCCCGGGTCTCCTCGCGCAGCCGCGCGGCGGCGACCAGCACCCGGGCGATGCTCAGGAGGTTGGTGGCCTCCCAGGTGTCCACGCCGGGCTCGGGGGTCTTGCCGTCGGTCTCCAGGGCCTCGCGCGCCTCGGCGTGCAGCCGCTCCAGGCGCTCGGCGGCGCGCGCGAGCGAGTCCGCCGAGCGCAGCACGCCCGCGCCCTCGGTCATGATCCGCTGGACGGCGTACCGGGCCTCGGGGGCGAGCAGCGGGTGCGCGGGCCGCTCGGCGTACGGCACGGGGGCGGGCACGCGCGCGGTGAGGGTGCCGTCGGCGTGAGCTGCCGCGAGGTCGGCGGCGATGCGCTCGGCGTAGACGAGCCCTTCGAGCAGGGAGTTGGAGGCGAGCCGGTTGGCGCCGTGGACGCCGGTGCAGGCGGTCTCTCCGCACGCGTACAGGCCGGGGACCGTCGTACGGCCCCGGTCGTCGGTGCGGACGCCGCCGGAGGCGTAGTGGGCGGCCGGGGCGACCGGGACCGGCTCGGTGACCGGGTCGATGCCGTGGGCGCGGCAGGCGGCCAGGATGGTCGGGAAGCGCCGCTCCCACATCTCGGCGCCGAAGTGGCGGCCGTCGAGGTACATGTGCTCGGCGCCCGTCTCCTGCATGCGCCGGGTGATGCCCTTGGCGACGATGTCGCGCGGGGCCAGCTCGGCCAGCTCGTGCTGCCCGGCCATGAAGCGCGTGCCGTCGGCGTCGACCAGGTGGGCGCCCTCGCCGCGCACGGCCTCGGAGACCAGCGGCTGCTGGCCCTCGGCGTCGGGGCCGAGGAAGAGCACGGTCGGGTGGAACTGGACGAACTCCAGGTCGCTGACCTCGGCGCCCGCGCGCAGGGCCAGCGCGACGCCGTCGCCGGTGGAGACGGCCGGGTTGGTGGTCGCGGAGAACACCTGGCCCATGCCGCCGGTCGCGAGGATCACGGCGGGCGCGTGCACGGCGCCCACGCCGTCGTGCTGGCCCTCGCCCATGACGTGCAGGGTGACCCCGGCGGTGCGGCCCTCGGCGTCGGTGAGCAGGTCGAGCACGAGCGCGTTCTCGATGGTGCGCAGCCCGCGCGTACGGACCGCGTCGACCAGCGCGCGGGAGATCTCGGCGCCGGTGGCGTCCCCGCCCGCGTGCGCGATACGGCGGCGGTGGTGGCCGCCCTCGCGGGTGAGCTGGATGGTGCCCGCGTCGTCGGTGTCGAACCGGGCGCCGGTCGAGATCAGCCGCCGTACGGCCCCTGGGCCCTCGGTGACCAGGAGGCGTACGGCCTCCTCGTCGCACAAGCCCGCGCCCGCGACCAGGGTGTCGTCCAGGTGCTGCTCGGGCGTGTCGCCCTCGCCGAGCGCGGCGGCGACGCCGCCCTGGGCCCAGCGGGTCGAGCCGTCGTCCAGGCGGGCCTTGGTGACGACGACCGTGGTCAGTCCCGCCGCCTCGCAGCGCAGGGCGGCGGTCAGCCCGGCCACGCCGGAGCCGACGACCACCACGTCGGCCGGGATGGCCCAGCCGGGGGCGGGCGCGTGCAGTCGTATACCGGTGCTGGTCACGAGGCGGCTCCGGGGGTTCCGAAGGTGAGAGGGATGTTGTCGATCAGCCGGGTCGAGCCGACCCGGGCGGCGACGGCCAGGACGGCCTCGCCGGTGAAGCCGTCGCCGATCTCGGTGAAGTCGGCGGGGTCGACCAGGGCGAGGTAGTCCAGGACGAGCGGTGGTTCGAAGTGGACGCCCTCGTCCAGGATCTGCCGGGCGGCGGCGCGGACGGCGGCCGGACCGCCGGGTACGGCGGTGGCCACGGCGTGCGCGTCGGCCGCCGCGCGGGACTCGCCTATGGCGCTCAGCGCCTCGGCGCGCGCCTGGGTGGAGGGCACCTCGCGGGCGCGGGCGCGCAGCGCCTCCTGGGCGGCGTGCCGGTCGCGGCCCGCGAACAGCGCGCGGGAGAGCGTGAGGGCGGTGTCGCGCTCCTCGGGCGAGAGGTAGCGGTTGCGGCTGGAGAGGGCGAGCCCGTCCTCCTCGCGCACGGTCGGCACGCCGACGATCTCCACACCGAAGTTGAGGTCGCGCACCATGCGCCGGATGAGGGCGAGCTGCTGGGCGTCCTTCTGGCCGTAGAGGGCGACGTCGGGGCGGGTGAGGTGGAGCAGCTTGGCGACGACGGTGAGCATGCCGTCGAAGTGGCCGGGGCGGGTGGCACCCTCCAGGCGCTCGCCCATGGGGCCCGCCGTGATGCGGACCTGGGGGTCGCCGCCGGGGTAGACCTCGTCCACCGAGGGCGCGAAGACCGCGTCGGCGCCCGCGCGCCCGGCGAGCGCGAGGTCGGCCTCCAGGGTGCGCGGGTAGCGGTCCAGGTCCTCGTTCGCGCCGAACTGGAGCGGGTTGACGAAGACCGTGACGACGACCTCGCCCTCGGGCCCGGCGATCGCGCGCGCGGCGCGGATCAGCGTGGCGTGGCCCTCGTGCAGGGCACCCATGGTCATCACGACGGCACGTCGGCCGCGCCGCACGCGCGCGTGCAGCTCGTCGGCGGTGCTCAGCAGGGTGGTGGTCATCGGGCGTTCCCCTCGGGGCCGTTCGTTCCGTTCGTTCCGCCGGGGCCGTCGGCGGTGGGGGCGAGCGCTCCCAGCAGGTCCTCGGCCAGCTCGGCCTTGAGCAGGCCCGAGGCGAGGGCGCGGTCGGCGGTGGCGCGGGCCATCGCGAGGTAGCCCTCCACCGCGTCCGGCGCGTGCTTCCGCAGCTGGTCGAGGTGCGCGGTGACCGTACCGGCGTCGCCGCGCGCGACCGGGCCGGTCAGGGCCGCGTCGCCGGAGCGCAGCGCGTTGTCCAGGGCGGCGCCGAGCAGCGGGCCCAGCATCCGGTCGGGGGCGTCGACACCGGCGGTGCGCAGCAGCTCCATGGACTGGGCGACCAGGGTGATCAGGTGGTTCGCGCCGAGGGCGAGGGCCGCGTGGTAGAGCGGGCGGTTCTCCTCGGCGATCCACTCGGGCTCGCCGCCCATCTCGATGACCAGGGCCTGCGCGGCAAGGCGCAGCTCCTCGGGCGCGGTGACGCCGAAGGAGCAGCCGGCCAGGCGCTGTACGTCCACGGGGGTGCCGGTGAAGGTCATCGCCGGGTGCAGCGCGAGCGGGAGCGCGCCCGCGCGCAGGGCGGGCTCCAGGACGGAGACGCCGTACCGGCCCGAGGTGTGCACCAGGAGCTGGCCGGGGCGGACGGCGCCGGTCTCGGCCAGGCCGGTGACCAGGCCGGGCAGCGCGTCGTCGGGGACGGTCAGCAGCACCAGGTCGGCGCGGCCGAGGACGTCGGCGGGCGGCACCAGCGGCACGCCCGGGAGCATCGCCTCGGCGCGCCTGCGGGAGGCGTCGGAGACCCCCGAGACGGCGACCGGGGTGTGCCCGGCGAGCTGGAGGGACGCGGCGAGCGCGGGGCCCACGCGTCCGGCGCCGACGACGCCCACGGTGAGCCGCGCGGGGCGGTCCTTGCTGTCTGGCTGGTGGACTGTACTCACGCGACGGTGGCCTTCCCGTTCCAGTCCGCATCTGGGTACCGGACGATTTCTCGTCATGTTAACGCTATCCGGGGAAGCGGCTCAGGTTGTCCACAGGCTGTGGGCGGCGGGGGCGGGAAAACTCCGGTGCCCGGGGGTGGGGGCGCGGGGCATCATCGGCCGTATGACGGATACGGCGGGGCAGGGCGGCGGGGGCGGGTTCCGGGACGGGGCGCAGGACGGGTTCCGGGGCGGGGAGCCGGGCGGGTTCCAGGGCGAGGGGCCGGGTGCCTCGGAGGAGCCCTCGCTGCGGGAGCGGCGCGCGGCGGCGCTGCGCGGGGCGCGGCGGGTGCTCTCGCGCGCGGGCTGGCGGGGCACGCTCCGCGAACGCCTCGCGCACCTCCAGGAGGCGGCGCCCGGGGTGTACGACCTGGACGAGCCCACGGACCTGTACGGCGACCGGATCGTGGCCGCCCTGGAGGAGCGGGTGGCCGCGCTGCTCGGCACGGAGGCCGCCGCGTTCTTCCCGACCGGGACGATGGCCCAGCAGGTGGCCCTGCGCTGCTGGGCGGCCCGCACCGGCAACCCCGTCGTCGCTCTGCACGCCCTCGGCCACCCCGAGCGGCACGAACGCCATGCGCTGAGCCAGGTCGCGGGGCTGCGGCCGGTGATCCTGACGACCGAACACCGGCAGCCCACGGCCGCCGAGGTCGCGGAGTTCCCCGAGCCCTTCGGCACCCTCATGCTCGAACTCCCGCTGCGGGACGCCGGGTTCCTGCTGCCGACCTGGGAGGAGCTGACGGAGACCGTGGAGGCGGCGCGCGAACGGGACGCGGTGGTGCACTTCGACGGCGCGCGCCTGTGGGAGTCGACGGTCCGTCTCGGCCGCCCGCTGGAGGAGATCGCGGGCCTGGCCGACAGCGTCTACGTGTCGTTCTACAAGTCCCTCGGCGGCTTCGGCGGCGCCGCCCTCGCCGGTCCCACGAGCCTGATCGAGGAGGCCCGCACCTGGCGGCACCGCTACGGCGGCACCGTCTTCCAGCAGTTCCCGACCGTCCTGTCCGCCCTCGTCGGCCTGGACCGTGAACTCCCCCGCCTCCCGGAATACGTCCATCACGCGCGCGTGATCGCCACCGCCCTCCGCGAAGCCCTCGCCACCGCCGGCCTCCCCTGGTCCCGCGTCCACCCCGAGGAACCCCACACCCACGAGTTCCAGGTCTGGCTCCCGTACGACCCCGACACGGCCGCGGAAGCCGCGATCCGCCAGGCCGAGGAAACGGGGACGATGCTCTTCGCCAACGCCTGGGACACAGCGGGCCCGGGCCTCACGACCACCGAGGTCACGGTCACCGAAGCGGGCCTCATCTGGACCCCGGAGGACGTGAAGCGGGCGGTGACGGAGTTCGCGGAGCGGGTACGGCTACTGAAGGACTGAGCCAGGCTCTGGGCCCGCCCCTGGACCTACGACGTCCGGGACCGGCGCCCCGACCACCCGGTCAGCGCGGCGCGCCAGCGGCCCCTCACCGGGCGGCCTGCCAGGACCGAGGGGTGTCGCGTCGATTGACGGCCCGCGTCAATCCATCGCCGGACCGCCGGAGGCGACCGGCACCATGGACGTCATGAGCGTGACCATCGACATCGACGGGCTGGCCGCGGAGCGGATCACCGCTGTGCCGTCCCCGCTGGCGGAGCTGGGGATGGCCCTGCACGCCCTCAGCGAGACGGGCCATCATCCGCAGCTGCACGGCTGGGCGACCGGGGTGAGCGGGCGGCTCGAGGCGTGTCTGGCGGACCGGTTGTGCGAGGCGGAGTTCCTGTGGCGGACGTCGATCGCGGACATCTTCTGGCCGTTCGCCGGGATTCCCGGGCGGCGCGCGCTCCCGGGGGCCACGCTGCTCGACGAGCTGGAGCTGCTGGACCAGCTGACGGACGACCAGTTCGTGCTGGCGGCGACGGAGTTCAGCTGCATGCCCTACCGGCCCGGCCGCCCGGAGGCGAGCCCGCTCACCGATCCGGTGGCCCGCTGCCGCGCCCTGGAGCTGGCCGCCGCGCGCGGGACACGCCAGGAACGGTTCACCCGGCGCATCCTGGACGATCCGCCCGCCGTCCGCGCCTGGTTCCGCAGGCTGGTGCTCGACTGCGAGGAGGCGTTCTTCGCGGACCTGTGGGCCCGCACCCAGACCCAGCTGGCGGCGGACGCCCGGCACCGCACCGAGCTGCTGAACCGCAAGGGCCCCGCCGACGCGCTCTCCTCGCTGTCCAACGCGGTCACGGTGGACGAGGAGACGCGCACCGTCACCGTCGACAAGCTCCTGGTGGGCCGTACCGCCACCGGTGACGGCGGCCTGGTCCTGGTCCCGACCGGCATCGGCTGGCCGCACGTCCTGGTCCTGCACCGCCACGGCTGGCAGCCCGTGATCATCTACCCGGCCCAGGCGCCCCGCCCGCAGGCGCCCACCGTCGAACAGCTCACCCGCCGCCTGGAAGCGCTCGCCCACCCGACCCGGCTGCGGCTGTGCCGCCATCTGGCCCGCGGCCCGTACAGCACCAGCGAACTGGCCGACGCGCACGGCATGTCCGCGCCGGAGATCTCCCGCCACCTGGCCGTCCTGAAGAAGGCCGAGCTGATCACCAGCTGCCGCCACGGCCGGTACGTACGGCACCAGCTGGACCTCTCGGCGGTGGCCCGCCTCGGCAGCGACTTCCTGGAGGGCGTCCTGCGCTGAAACGATCCTTCGCCGCAACGATCCGCCAGGCCGCGCCCCCTCAGCCGTTCCCGCCCGCCCGCACCAGCCCCGTCTCGTACGCCAGCACGACCACCTGCACCCGGTCCCGCAGCCCGAGCTTGGTCAGGATGCGGCCCACATGGGTCTTCACGGTCGCCTCGGACAGGACCAGGCGCGCGGCGATCTCCCCGTTCGACAGCCCCTGTGCGACCAGGATCATGACCTCGCGCTCGCGGTCGGTCAGCCGGCCCAGCTCCTTGTGCCGGGGCTGCGGTCCGGCGGCGGGCAGCATGGGCGCGAAGCGGTCGAGCAGCCGCCGGGTGGTGGACGGCGCCACCACCGCGTCGCCGCTGTGCACCGCGCGGATCGCGCTCAGCAGCTCGCCCGGCGGCACATCCTTGAGCATGAAGCCGGAGGCGCCCGCCTTGAGCCCGGAGAAGGCGTACTCGTCCAGGTCGAACGTGGTCAGGATGAGCACCTTCGGCGGGTCGGGCTCCAGACAGATCCGCCGGGTCGTCTCCACGCCGTCCAGCTTGGGCATCCGCACGTCCATGAGGACCACGTCGACCTCGGTGGCGGCGAGCACCTGAAGCGCCTCCACGCCGTCGCCCGCCTCCGCGACGACCTCCATGTCCGGCTGGGCGGCGAGCACCATCCGGAACCCGGTGCGCAGCAGCACCTGGTCGTCGACGAGCATCACGCGGATCGTCATGGGTCCTCTTCCGGTAGCGGGGGGAGTGGGGCGTACGAGGGGATCAGTTGGCCGGTTTGAGCGGCAGCAGGGCACTGATGCGGAAGCCGCCGCCGGGGCGGGGTCCGGCGTCCAGGGTGCCGCCGACCATGCCGATCCGCTCCCGCATCCCGATGAGCCCGTGGCCCTGCCCGTCGGCGCCGCCCTCCTCGTACAGCTCGTGCGGGGCGCCCTTGCCGTCGTCCTCGACCAGGAGGCCGAGCCCGTCGTCGAAGTAGACGAGCCGCACGCTGGCGCCCGCCTCGGGGCCGCCGTGCTTGCGCGTGTTGGTCAGCGCCTCCTGCACGATGCGGTACGCGGTCAGCTCGACCCCGCTGGGCAGCGGGCGCGGGGTGCCCTCGACCTTGAAGTCCACCGGGAGGCCGGAGTCACGGCACTGCGCGACCAGGTCGTCGATCTGGCCGACGTCGGGCTGGGGGACGTACTCCCCGCTCTCCTGGTGCTCACCGGTGCGCAGCACGCCCAGCAGGCGGCGCATCTCGGCGAGGGCCTGGCGGCCGGTGGAGGAGATCGTCTCCAGGGCCTTCTTGGCCTGGTCGGGGGCGGCGTCCAGGACGTAGGCGGCGCCGTCGGCCTGGACCACCATGACGGACACGTTGTGCGCGACCACGTCGTGCAGCTCGCGCGCGATCCGGGCGCGCTCGGCGGCCACCGCGACCTTGGACTGCGCCTCGCGCTCCTTCTCCAGCCGGGCCGCGCGCTCCTCCAGCTGGGCGAAGTACGCGCGCCGGGTGCGCATCGAGTCGCCCAGCACCCAGGCGAGCGCGAACGGCACGGTCTGGAACACGGCGAGCGCGATCTGCCCGAGCCCGCTGGTGTGCTCGTTCGGCCAGCGCAGCTGCGCCAGCGAGGCCGCGACCAGGCTGCCCCCGAGCGAGAGCCGCGAGGCCCAGCGGGCGCCCGTCGCGGCGACCGTGTAGGTGATCACCAGCATCGCGAAGTCCGCGGCGACCGGCTGGACGTCCAGGATCAGCTGGGCCACTCCGGTGGCGAGCACCACGAGGAGCATCATCTCGGGCAGGCGCCGGCGCAGGGCCAGGACCGCGCACAGGACCACGGAGACGGCCCATGCCTCGGCGTAGGTGCCATGGTGGTTCGGGGTGCCGTCCATGTTCACGACACTCACACCGGAGAGCCCGAGCAGGACGACGGCCCAGAAGCAGTCGACCCACGTCGGGTGGCGGCGGAGGAAGTCATAGAGACGCTGCACGTAACCCAGAGTAGGTAGGGCGGACGCACCCGGGGTCAGCCGGAGGGGCGATCCGTACGCGATACGTGTACGCCGCAAGGTGGATGCCGTGGCCCTAGGGCCAGGGCAGGAGGGCGCACCGGTCCTTCCGGCCGATGCCCGCCACCGGTCCGTCCCCCTAGGCTCGGCCGGGCCAGGGAAGGACGCTCCACCCGAGCCCCAGGAGGCCATCGTGATCGCAGTGACCGGCGCCACCGGCAACGTCGGACGTGCCCTCGTCGAACGGCTCGTCGCCGCGGGCGAACCGGTACGGGCCCTGACCCGCGACCCGGAGAACGCGGGGCTGCCCGAGGGCGCCGAGGTGGTCCGCTTCCGGCCGGACGATCCGGGCGCCGCGTTCGACGGGGTGACCGGGCTCTTCCTCTACGTCCAGGCCGGGGGCGACGACCGCCCGGGCCTGCTCGCCGCCGCCCGGGCCGCGGGCGTACGGCACGTCGTGCTGCTCTCCTCCGGCATCGTCGGCGGGAGCGCCGACGAGAGCCACCCCATCCACGTCCTGCACGCCACGGCCGAGCGGCAGATCCGCGACAGCGGCCTCGCCTGGACGTTCCTGCGCCCGAACGCGTTCGCCACCAACGCCCTCCAGTGGGCGCCTCAGCTGCGCAAGGGCGACACCGTGCGCGGGGTCTTCGCCGACGCGCTCACCGCCCCGATCCACGAGGACGACATCGCCGCCGTGGCCGAACGCGCGCTGCTCGACGACGGCCATGAAGGCGCCGTACACCGCCTGACCGGGCCGGAGGCGACCACCAACACCGACCAGATCGCCGCGATCGGCCGGGCGACCGGACGCGAACTGACCTTCGTGGAGGTGTCGCCCGAGCAGGCCGGGCCCGAGCTGTTCCCGCACGCCCCGCCGGAGTTCGTCCAGTCCCTGCTGAAGAGCTTCGCCGCGACCGTCGGCGTGGCCCCGGAGATCACCGACACGGTGGAGAAGATCACCGGTGTTCCCGCCCGCACCTTCGGGCGGTGGGCCGAGGATCATGCCGGGGACTTCCGGAAGGGCTGATCCGGGGGGGGACCTAGGCTGTCCCGGTGACGAAGGAACCCGGCGCGGAGAACGTGTGGCGCGGCTGGCGGGCGGCGACCGAGGACGCGCTCTACGGCCCCGGTGGCTTCTACCGGCGTCCCGAGGGCCCCGCCGGGCACTTCCGCACCTCCGTGCACGCCTCGGCGCTGTTCGCGGCGGCGGTGGCCCGGCTGCTGTGCCGGGTGGACGAGGCGCTGGGGCGGCCGGAGCGGCTGGACTTCGCGGACCTCGGGGCGGGGCGCGGCGAGCTGGTCACGGGGGTCCTCGCCGCCCTGCCCGCCGAGGTGGCGGCCCGCACGCGCGCGTACGCCGTGGAACTCGCGGACCGTCCGGCGGACCTGGACGGGCGGATCGAGTGGCGGGACGAGCTGCCGGACGCGCTCACCGGGCTGCTCTTCGCCAACGAGTGGCTGGACAACGTCCCCGTGGACGTGGCCGAGACGGACCCGGCGGGCGTGCCCCGGCGCGTCCTGGTCGCCCCGGACGGCACCGAACGGCTCGGGGAACCGCTCGAGGGACCGGCGGCCGACTGGCTGGCCCGCTGGTGGCCGCTGCCCGCCGAACCGGGCGCCCGCGCGGAGATCGGGCTCCCCCGTGACCTCGCCTGGGCCGCGGCCGTACGCCGGGTCGAGCGCGGGCTCGCGGTGGCCGTGGACTACACCCACGCGCTCGGCGCACGCCCCCCGTTCGGCACCCTCACCGGCTTCCGGGAGGGCCGGGAGACGGCCCCGGTGCCGGACGGCACGTGCGACATCACGGCGCATGTCGCGCTGGACGCGTGCGCGGCGGCCGGAGCGGCGGCGGCGAACACCGAGGCGCCCGGCCCGCTCACCCAGCGCGCGGCCCTCCGCGCCCTGGACGTGACCGGCGTACGCCCCCCGCTCGCACTCGCCACCACGGACCCCGCCGGATACGTCCGCGCCCTCGCGCGCGCCGGGGAGGCGGCCGAACTCACCGCGCCGGGTGGCCTCGGCGACTTCGGCTGGCTCCTCCAGCCGGTCGGACTGGACGGAACCCCCCTCTAGCGAGCCCTACTTGTCGATGTCCCCCACCACGAAGAACATCGACCCCAGGATCGCCACCATGTCCGCCACCAGCGTCCCGGGCAGCAGCTCCCCGAGCACCTGGATGTTGTTGTACGACGCCGAGCGCAGCTTGAGCCGGTACGGCGTCTTCTCGCCCTTGCTGACCAGGTAGTAGCCGTTGATGCCGAGCGGGTTCTCGGTCCAGGCGTAGGTGTGACCCTCGGGTGCCTTGAGCACCTTGGGCAGCCGCTGGTTGACCGGGCCCGGCGGCAGTTCCGCGAGCCGGTCAAGACAGGCGTCCGCGAGGTCCAGGGCGTTGTGGGTCTGCGCGAGCAGGACCTCGAAGCGGGCGAGACAGTCGCCCTCGGTGCGGGTGACGACCTCGAGAGTGTCCTGGAGTTCGCCGTAGGCCAGGTACGGCTCGTCGCGGCGCAGGTCGAAGTCCACGCCGGAGGCGCGCGCGATGGGTCCGCTCACACCGTAGGCGTGCACGGCCTCGGGTGCGAGCGTGCCCACGCCCCGGGTGCGCCCCCGGAAGATCTCGTTGCCGAGCACCAGGTCGTCGAAGACGTCCATGCGGGAGCGCACGGCGGCCACCGCGTCCCGCGCGCGTCCGGTCCAGCCGTCGGTCAGGTCCTCCTTGAGGCCGCCGACCCGGTTGAACATGTAGTGCATCCGGCCGCCGGAGACCTCCTCCATGACGTTCTGCAGCACCTCGCGCTCGCGGAACGCGTAGAAGACGGGCGTGATCCCGCCCAGCTCCAGCGGGTAGGAGCCGAGGAACATCAGATGGTTGAGCACCCGGTTCAGCTCGGCGAGCAGCGTGCGCGTCCACACCGCGCGCTCGGGGACCTCCATGCCGAGCATCCGCTCCACCCCGAGGACGACGCCCAGCTCGTTGGAGAACGCCGACAGCCAGTCGTGGCGGTTGGCGAGCATGATGATCTGGCGGTAGTCGCGGGCCTCGAAAAGCTTCTCGGCGCCCCGGTGCATATAGCCGATCACCGGCTCCGCGCGCTGGATGCGCTCGCCGTCCAGCACGAGCCGCAGCCGGAGCACACCGTGCGTGGACGGGTGCTGGGGGCCGATGTTGAGCACCATGTCGGTGCTCTCGGCGGCGCCGCCGATCCCGACCGTGGTCTGGGTCGCTGTCATGGTCCCAGTCTCCCTCACGCGCGCGCGGGCGGCGGAAACGGACGAGCCCGGCGCTCCCTGGTCGGGAGGGCCGGGCTCGTGGACGCTGCGGCGCCGGTCAGGAGACCACGCTGCGCAGCCCCTGTACGTCGATGTGCTCCGTCTCGTCGTGCGCGGTCAGGTCGATGACCTGCCCGGCCTCACCGACGGCGGGCTTGTAGCCGGACTCCGCGTCCGCCTTGTGCAGCGCGAGCGCCTCCTGGCCGACGACGTCCGCCAGGTCCTCGTTCTGCACGGCGCCCAGGGCGGGCGTCGCGGTCTGCTTCTGGGTGCCGAAGAAGTCGAACCCGCCCTCGACGCCCGGGCGCCGGGTGGGCTGGGGAGAGACGACGGCCACGGCGGTCGGCACGGTGAAGTGGCCGGCGCGGCGGGCATGGCGCGCGGAGACGGGCGCCTCGGCGGCGGGCTCGGGCGTGGCCTCGGCGCGGGTGTGGGTGTCGGCGTCGGGATCGGGGGCGGTCTCGGTGGTGGCTTCGACGCCGGTCTCGGTGTCGGCCGCGCCGGTCACCTCACCGCTGTCCGCCTGCGAGGCGCTGTCCGCCTCGGCCTCCGCGTCGACCGGCTCGGGGTCCGCGGGCTCGGACTCGACGGTCTCGGACGTCGCCGTCTCGGCCGGTATGGACGCGGCCCTGGCCGTCTCGCTCCGGGCGGCCGTGGACTTCGCGGACTCGGACTTGGCCGCCGCCCGCTCCCGCTCGCGGTCCCGGTCGAGCCGCGCCAGCGCCGTACCGGCCCGCCGGAACAGCTCCGCGCCCTCGGCGGAGAACACCGAGGCGGCAGGCTCCGGACGGGACGCCACCACGTCGTCGTCCCGCTCCTGAACCTGAGGCTCCGTCGGCTCCTCGGCAGCGGCGCCCTCTTCGGACTCCGCCCCCGTCCCCGGCGGCAGCGCGAGCGCGTCGGCGGAGTCGCCCGACTCCAGCTCCAGGAGCCGTCGGCCCTCCAGGGCGCTGGCGCGCTCGGTCTCGGCCGTGGCGTACCGGCGCAGCAGGGAGG
This sequence comes from Streptomyces sp. LaPpAH-108, assembly GCF_000373625.1. Taxonomy (GTDB): domain Bacteria; phylum Actinomycetota; class Actinomycetes; order Streptomycetales; family Streptomycetaceae; genus Streptomyces. Next base: position 636,715 of record NZ_KB891995.1, on the reverse strand, counting down.
CGTGTTCGTTGCGCAGCCCGGCCAGTTCGGCGCGCTTGGCCCGCAGCCGCCGCTCCAGCTTGGCGCGCACCTCGCGTGCCTCTTCGAGGTCGGTCTCCAGTTCGGCGACGCGTTCCTCGAAACGCCATTCGTCGCTGGCCCGCGCGCGCGTGAGGTCGGCGACCTGCTTGCCCGCCTGGGCGTCCCAGCGGCGCATCACGACGGCACCGGCGACGGCCGTCACCGCGACGACGGCGGACAGCGCCCGCAGCACCCCCGTACCGGCGAACACCCAGGGGGCCAGCGCGCAGACGACGGAGACCCCGGCGATCGCCGTCGAGGGCAGCAGCCGGTGCAGAGGCGGGGAATGACGGTGGCGTCCACGTGGCATGGCCAGAAACTTACCGCGCGTAGGCGGCTGGTGGACCCGGGTGGCCTAAAAATCCGGCCACACCGCTCGCGTCACAGAGTGTCAGGTTGTCCGGTTTCAGCGGTCGGTGAGCTGTCCGCTGAGCCACTGGAGGGCCGGCGGGATCTCCCGTCGCCAGGTGTTGAAGTTGTGGCCGCCGCTGTCCAGGATGATGGAGGAGATCCTGGTCCGGTCGGTGGCCCGGACCTCCTTGATGAAGTTCAGGGTGTCCTTGTAGTTGTGCTCGCCGACCCGGCTGCTGGTGACCAGCAGCGAGGTGTCGGGCGCCGGTTCGTGCTTGAGCAGCCAGTGCAGGTCGGCGTGATCGCGCAGGTTCTGGTCGCCGTGGAAGAGGTCGCCCGTGGTCGGGTCGAGAGGCGCGGAGTAGTACGCCGAGAGCCCGGCGGCGGCGGCGTAGGTGCCCGGGTGACGCATCGCCAGCTTCAGCGCGCAGTAGCCGCCGGTGGAGTCGCCGACGATGCCCCAGCTGCCGGGGCGCTTGCCCACGCGGTAGTGGGCGAGCACGGCCTCGGGCAGGTCCGTGGCGAAGAAGGTCTCGGTCTGCGGGCCGTTCGGCACGTCCACGCACTCGGTGTCGCGCGGCGGTGCGAGGGTCGGGCGCAGCATCACCAGGATCATCGGCTGCATCCGGCCGTTCTTGGCCAGCTCCCGCGCGGTGCGCGGATAGTGCAGCTTGGAGATCAGTGCCTGGGCCGTACCCGGGTAGCCGGTCAGCACGACGGTGGTGGGGAAGGTGCGGGTGCGGTACTGCGGCTGGAAGTATTCGGGCGGCAGATAGACGTACGCCGGGGTGGCCAGGTGGGAGACGCGGCCGACGATGTCCACCTTCTGGATCTGCCCCGCCGTCTGCGGATCGGCGTCCGAGCCCGAACCGCCCTTCACCCGCGAGGTGGAGACGACCTGGAGCGGGCCGCCCGCGGAGCTGTCGGTGGACTGGTCGATCACGATGCCCTGGTCGGTCTCCGTGCCGAACAGGTCGGCCCAGCCCGCGTAGAAGCCGAACGCCTGGTTGGCGGCGAGCCCGAGCGAGCAGATCAGCGCCAGCTGGGTGGCCAGGAGGAGCCCGGCGCGGCCGACGAGGGTGCGCCAGGTGGACCGGGCCAGCCGGGGCCACAGCCACAGTGTCGCGCCGAAGAACGCGACGGCGAACACGACCGCCAGCAGCAGCAGTTTGTTGCTCGTGAGACCCATGGGCTGAATTCCTGTCCGCGTTTCAGCCCCGGCCGCCACGCTTCGTCACGCGGTCTTGCCCGGGGCTTTCCTTGACCTTTGACCCGGCTTTCCGAAGAGGAGTGAACCTCTGAGACCGGCACACCGTCCTAGAAGGCGCAATGTGACCGGATGCCCCGATCGGCACCGGGCTTCAAGGTCTCTCGCAGAACTACGGGATGCGATGTCTGTCAGGATAGATGGGGAAAAGTCAGGCCAGGTTCCGGGCCGACCGAACCGGGCGCGGCGCTTTCCGCGCGGCCCGCGTCCGGAGGCCGTTCCCGTCCTGACGGGCCGGGCGTGCGCCCTCGTGGGGATCGTGGACATCGCCGCAGGCGTGTTCCCGCGCTTCCGTCACAGCCGTATGCACGCGCTGGCCGAGGTGCTGCCCGGGTCCTTCGGGCCGTTCGCGGCGGCGCTCTCGCTCAGCGCGGGGGTGCTTCTGCTGCTGCTCGGACACGGGCTCAAACGGCGCAAGCGGCGGGCCTGGCGGGCCGCCGTCGCGCTGCTGCCCGCGGGCGCGGTCGCCCAGTTCCTGTACCGGCACTCGCTCATCGGCATGTTCATCTCGCTGGTGCTCTTCACGGTCCTGCTCTGCTACCGCCGTGAGTTCGCCGCGCTGCCCGACCCGCGCAGCCGCTGGTGGGCGCTGGCCAACCTCGTGCTCATGGGCGCCGGTTCCCTCGCCCTCGGACTGGTCATCGTCAGCGTCCACCCCGGCCGCACGATCGGCGACCCGAGCCTGGCCGACCGGCTGACGCACGTCGTCTACGGCCTGTTCGGCTTCGAGGGCCCGGTGGACTACCAGGGCAGCACCTCCTGGACGGTCGCCTTCTCGCTCGGCGCGCTCGGCTGGCTGACCGCCGCCACCACCAGCTATCTCGCCTTCCGCCCCGAGCACCCGGCCGCCCGCCTCACCGAGGAGGACGAGAGCAGGCTGCGCGCCCTCCTGGAGCGGCACGGGCGCCGCGACTCCCTCGGCCACTTCGCGCTGCGCCGCGACAAGGCCGTCGTCTTCTCCCCCAGCGGCAAGGCCGCCGTCACCTACCGCGTCGTCTCCGGCGTGATGCTGGCCAGCGGCGACCCGATCGGCGACGTGGAGGCGTGGCCCGGCGCCATCGAGCGCTTCATGGACGTCGCCAAGGCCCACTCCTGGGCCCCGGCCGTCATGGGCTGCTCGGAGACGGGCGGCGAGGTGTGGACCCGCGAGACCGGCCTGGACGCCCTGGAGCTGGGCGACGAGGCGGTGGTCGACGTGGCGGATTTCTCGCTCGCCGGACGCGCGATGCGCAACGTGCGCCAGATGGTCAAGCGCATCGAGCGGGCCGGCTACGAGACCCGGGTACGGCGGGTGCGTGACCTGGGCGACGCCGAGCTGGAGCGGATCCGCCGCGCGGCGGAGGACTGGCGCGGCACCGACACCGAGCGCGGCTTCTCCATGGCGCTCGGCCGCATCGGCGACCCCGCCGACGGCGACTGCCTGATCGCCACCGCCCACAAGCAGGACGAGGTGCCCGGACCCTACGGCGACCTCAAGGCGATCCTGCACTTCGTGCCCTGGGGCCCCGACGGCGCCTCGCTCGACCTGATGCGCCGCGACCGCTCCGCCGACCCCGGCATGAACGAACTCCTCATCGTCGCCGCCCTCCAGGCCGCGCCCCGCCTCGGCATCACCCGGGTCTCGCTCAACTTCGCGATGTTCCGCTCCGCCCTCGCGCGCGGCGAGAAGATCGGCGCGGGCCCGGTGCTGCGCGCCTGGCGCGGGCTCCTGGTGTTCCTCTCGCGCTGGTTCCAGATCGAGTCGCTGTACAAGTTCAACGCCAAGTTCCAGCCGCGCTGGGAGCCCCGCTTCCTGGTCTACCGCGCCTCCGGCGATCTGCCCCGCATCGGCTTCGCCGCCATGCAGGCGGAGGGTTTCGTCAACCTCGCGCTGCCCCTGCCGCGCTTTCTGCGCGGACGCCGGGCCACCACCCCGCGCCCCTGCGGGCACGCCGCCGTCGAACACGACGTACGCGCCGCCTGACACGGCCCCGCCCCCTTCGGGGCCTACGCTGAACGTATGAACAACCACAGCGGACGCGGCCGGGTGGCGGGCCTGCCGGAACGGGACCGGTGCGCGGTCATGGGGGTCGTCAACGTGACCCCCGACTCCTTCTCCGACGGTGGCCGCTGGTTCGACACGACCACCGCCGTCAAGCACGGTCTCGACCTGGTGGCCGAGGGCGCCGACCTGGTCGACGTGGGCGGCGAGTCCACCCGGCCCGGCGCCACCCGGGTGGACGAGGCGGAGGAGCTGCGCCGGGTCATCCCCGTGGTGCGCGGGCTGGCCGCCGAGGGCGTGGTCGTCTCCGTGGACACCATGCGCGCCTCGGTCGCCGAGCAGTCCCTGGCGGCGGGCGCCGCGCTCGTCAACGACGTCAGCGGGGGTCTCGCCGACCCCGCGATGCTCCCGGTGGTCGCCGCCGCGGGGGCTCCTTTCGTGGTGATGCACTGGCGCGGCCTGCTGGCGGGCGGCAACGTCCGGGGGCAGTACGCCGACGTCGTCACCGAGGTCGTGGACGAGCTGCGCGCGCGGGTGGACGCCGTCCTCGCGGCCGGTGTCGCCCCGGACCGGATCGTCGTCGACCCGGGCCTCGGCTTCTCCAAGGACGCCGACGACGACCTCGCCCTGCTCGCCCACCTGGACCGGCTGCGCGCGCTCGGCCACCCGCTGCTCGTGGCCGCCTCCCGCAAGCGCTTCCTCGGCCATGTGCTGGCCGGGCCCGACGGCGTCACCCCGCCCGCCCGCGAGCGCGACGCGGCCACCGCCGCGGTCTCCGCGCTGGCCGCCCAGGCGGGCGCCTGGGCCGTACGGGTGCACGAGGTGCGCGCCACCGCCGACGCGGTGCGCGTGGCCCGCGCGGTCGAGTCGGCCCGGGAGCGGGGCCCCGCAGCCGGTACGTCGGCCGGTACGTCGGCGGAAGGAGCGCGGTGAGCGCGCCGCATCTGGACGTCGAACAGGTCTCGGCCGCCAACACCGCCTTCTACGAGGCGCTGGAGCGCGGCGACTTCGAGGAGCTGGCCGGTCTCTGGCTCACCCCCGCCGACCTCGGCGTGGACGAGGAGTACCACGACCCCGCCGACGCGGGCGTGATCTCCTGCGTGCACCCGGGCTGGCCGGTGCTGACCGGGCGCGGCGAGGTCCTTCGGTCGTACGCGCTGATCATGGCGAACACCGACTACATCCAGTTCTTCCTGACCGACGTGCATGTCTCCGTCACCGGCGACACGGCGCTGGTCACCTGCACCGAGAACATCCTCAGCGGGGGCCCGGCCCCTGAGGAGGGCGAGGAGCTGGGCCCGCTGGTCGGCCAGCTGGTCGTCGCCACCAACGCCTTCCGGCGCACCCCGGCGGGCTGGAAGCTCTGGTCGCACCACGCCTCCCCGGTGCTCGCGGGTTCCGACGACGACGAGGACGAGGACAACGGCTCCCACCCGGACGACGACGGCACCCTGGCCTGAACACCCCGGCGGGAGTGGTTGGAATCACCCCGGCCCGGGTAGGTGCGCACACCAGTCGGCGGCGCGGCCGGAATTCACGGGGTTCCCTCCCGGTGAACGATCCCGGTCCGGCACCGGCCGACACCCCGTGGCCCGGCCCTGTCGGTGCCCGCAGGTAGATTCGTCCAAGGCCGGTGCGCCGCCCGCCCGCGGCACCGACCGGCCGTTCCCGACGATTGCAGGAGTGATTCGCGTGGATCGTGTCGCGCTGCGCGGCCTGAAGGCCCGTGGGCACCACGGCGTGTTCCCCAGGGAGCGCGAAGAGGGCCAGACCTTCCTCGTGGACCTCGTCCTCGGCCTGGACACCCGGCCGGCCGCGGCCGACGACGACCTGGCGAAGACCGTGCACTACGGCCTGGTGGCCGAGGAGGTCGTGGCCGTGGTCGAGGGCGAGCCGGTGAACCTGATCGAGACGCTGGCCGAGCGGATCGCCCAGACCTGCCTGAAGCACGACGCGGTGCGGGAGGTCGAGGTGTGCGTCCACAAGCCGGACGCACCGATCACCGTGCCCTTCGACGACGTGACCGTCACCATCCTCCGGAGCCGAGCATGACCCGACCTTTCGCCCAGGGGCAGAGCGACCCGACCGTCCAGCCGGTCCCCGCGTCCGTCGTCCAGAAGGTGGACGAGGCCGACTCGACCCTGCACAACCCCCAGTGGGCCGTGCTCTCCCTCGGCGCCAACCTGGGCAACCGCCTGGAGACCCTGCAGGCCGCCGTGGACGCCTTCGAGGACACCCCGGGTGTCCGGGTGAAGGCCGTCTCCCCGGTGTACGAGACGGAGCCGTGGGGCGTCGCGCCCGGCAGCCAGCCCGCGTACTTCAACGCGGTCGTCCTGCTGAAGACCACGCTGCCCCCGTCCTCCCTGCTGGAGCGGGCCCACGCCGTGGAGGAGGCCTTCCACCGGGTCCGCGACGAGCGCTGGGGCCCGCGCACCCTGGACGTGGACATCGTCTCGTACGCCGGTGTCACCTCCGACGACCCCGAGCTGACCCTCCCCCACCCGCGCGCCCACGAGCGGGCCTTCGTCCTGGCCCCCTGGCACGACGTGGACCCCGCGGCCGAACTGCCGGGCCGGGGCGCGGTGGCCGAGCTGCTGTCGGCCGTCACCCGGGAGGGCGTCGCCCCGCGCGGGGATCTGGAACTCCGACTGCCCGAGTAGTCGTTAAGGTCAGGACGACCGCGGGCCGGGACGGGTCCGGGGGGAGCTGAAGGGACACCGTGAAACAGCTGCGCATCAGGGTGCTGGCCGGCGTGTTCGTCGCGGCCGGCGTCCTGTCCTGGGCGGGCGCCCGCCTGTGGAACTCGCTCGGGACGCTGCCCGGCGTGCCGCTGGCCGCCCCCATCGTCCTGGCGCTGATCGCCGTGGTGCTCTTCGCCACGGCGCTCTCGCTGCGCGGCCGTTTCAAGGCCCAGCGCGAGCGCCGTCCCGGTGCCAAGGGGGTCGACCCGATGATGGCCGCCCGCGCGGTGGTCTTCGGCCACGCCAGCGCCCTGGTCGCCGCCCTGGTCTGCGGCATCTACGGCGGCACGGGCGTCTTCCTGCTGGAGCTGCTGGACCTTCCGCCCCGCCGCGACCAGGCCGTCTACGCCGGTTTCGCGGTCCTCGCGGGCATCGCCGTCATAGCGGCGGCCATCTTCCTGGAGCGCGTCTGCCGCCTCCCCGAGGACGACGACGAGAACAACGGCCGCCCGCACCCGGTGGCCTGACGGCACACCGGGCCGGGGGGCGCCTGATCCGTTCCGCGCTCGGCGCGCTCAGCGCGCCATGATGAGGCTCATCGCCTCGTTGCGGGTCGCCGCGTCCCGCAGCTGGCCGCGTACCGCCGAGGTGATGGTCTTCGCGCCCGGCTTGCGGATGCCCCGCATCGACATGCACATGTGCTCGCACTCCACGACCACGATGACGCCCCGGGGCTCCAGTATCTCCATCAGGGAGTCCGCGATCTGCGTGGTGAGCCGTTCCTGCACCTGGGGCCTGCGGGCGTAGACGTCCACCAGGCGGGCCAGCTTCGACAGGCCCGTGATCTTCCCGGAGACCGAGGGGATGTACCCGACGTGGGCCACGCCCCGGAACGGGACCAGATGGTGCTCACAGGTGCTGTAGACCTCGATGTCCTTCACCAGGACCATCTCGTCGTGCCCCAGGTCGAACGTCGTCGTCAGCACGTCCTCGGGCTGCTGCCACAGCCCCGCGAAGATCTCCCGGTACGCCCGCGCCACCCGCCCCGGAGTCTCCCGCAGGCCCTCGCGGTCCGGGTCCTCGCCGATCGCCATCAGCAGCTCGCGGACCGCGTTCTCGGCGCGCTTCTCGTCGAACTCGCCGACGGGGCCGTTTCCGGCCAGCGTCACGGGGTCGGTCATCTGTTGCCTCGTTCCTGTACGTCTCGCCCGCGCGGACATGGCGAAATGCCGCGCCCCCCAGGCTAGAACCCGGGGGGCGCGGCATACATTCCGGCCAGCTGGCCGAAGGGTCAGCTGTCGGTGCGGTCCTCGGGGGACTGCTCCGTGACCGGGGCCGCCTCGGCGGCCGTGGACTTGACCGTGCTGATCGCGGCCGTGGCGCCGTTCGCACCGTTGGTCAGTGCCAGCTCCTTGGGGGAGAGCACCGGCGGGCGGGTGGAGGGCGTACGGCGGGAGGAACCGGTCCACGCGGGCCGCGGCGGGCGCTTGTGGATCGGGGCGAAGATCTCGGCGATCTCCTCCTTGCCCAGGGTCTCCTTCTCCAGGAGGGCCAGGACCAGGTTGTCGAGCACGTCGCGGTTCTCGACCAGGATCTCCCACGCCTCGTTGTGCGCGGTCTCGATGAGCTTCTTGACCTCTTCGTCCACCAGCGCGGCGACCTCTTCCGAGTAGTCGCGCTGGTGAGCCATCTCACGGCCCAGGAACGGCTCGCTGTTGTCGCCGCCGAACTTGATGGCGCCGAGCCGCTCGGTCATGCCGTACTGGGTGACCATCGCGCGGGCCACGTTGGTGGCCTTCTCGATGTCGTTCGCGGCGCCGGTGGTCGGGTCGTGGAAGACCAGTTCCTCCGCCGCCCGGCCGCCCAGCATGTAGGCGAGCTGGTCCAGCATCTCGTTGCGCGTGGTCGAGTACTTGTCCTCGTCCGGGAGCACCATCGTGTAGCCCAGGGCGCGGCCCCGGGACAGGATGGTGATCTTGTGGACGGGGTCGGAGTTCGGCGAGGCCGCCGCGACCAGGGCGTGACCGCCCTCGTGGTACGCGGTGATCTTCTTCTCCTTGTCCGACATGATCCGGGTCCGCTTCTGCGGGCCCGCGACCACACGGTCGATCGCCTCGTCCAGCGCCTGGTTGTCGATCAGCTTCTGATCGCTGCGCGCGGTGAGCAGGGCGGCCTCGTTGAGCACGTTGGCCAGGTCGGCGCCGGTCATGCCGGGGGTCCGGCGGGCGACGGCGGCCAGGTCGACGTCGGGCGCGACCGGCTTGCCCTTCTGGTGGACCTTCAGGATCTCCAGGCGGCCCTGGAGGTCCGGCGGGTCGACCGCGATCTGCCGGTCGAAACGACCGGGACGCAGCAGCGCCGGGTCCAGGATGTCGGGCCGGTTCGTGGCGGCGATCAGGATGACGCCGCCCTTCACGTCGAAGCCGTCCATCTCGACCAGGAGCTGGTTCAGGGTCTGCTCGCGCTCGTCGTGACCACCGCCGAGGCCGGCGCCGCGGTGGCGGCCGACCGCGTCGATCTCGTCGACGAAGACGATCGCCGGGGCGTTCGCCTTGGCCTGCTCGAAGAGGTCGCGGACGCGGGAGGCGCCCACACCGACGAACATCTCGACGAAGTCGGAGCCGGAGATCGAGTAGAACGGCACCCCGGCCTCACCGGCGACGGCACGCGCGAGCAGCGTCTTGCCGGTACCGGGACGGCCGTAGAGCAGCACGCCCTTGGGGATCTTGGCGCCGACGGCCTGGAACTTGGCCGGCTCCTGAAGGAACTCCTTGATCTCCTGGAGTTCTTCGACGGCCTCGTCGCAGCCCGCCACGTCGGAGAAGGTCGTCTTCGGCGTGTCCTTGGTGATGAGCTTCGCCTTGGACTTGCCGAAGTTCATGACCCGGGAGCCGCCGCCCTGCATCTGATTCATCAGGAACAGGAAGACGACGACGATCAGGACGAAGGGCAGCAGCGAGAGCAGGACGCCGACGAACGGGTTCTGCTTCGAGGGCGAGACGGTGTACCCGTCCGCGATCTGCTTGTCCTGGTACTTGTTCTGCAGGGTCTGGGCGATCGCCACGCCCTGGTCGCCGATGTAGCTCGCCTGGATCTTCGAGCTGCCCTCGACCTTCACGCCGGGCTTGAGGTTGACCTTGATGGTCTGTTCGTCACCGGTGGTGACCTTGGCCGACTGGACCTTGTTGTCGTTGATCGCGGCGACGACCTGGCCTGTGTCCACCGTCTTGTAGCCGCCGGACTGGCCGACGACCGTCATCAACACGACCACGGCAAGGACGGCCAGCACGATCCACATGACCGGCCCACGGAAGTATCGCTTCACGTCCATCCATACGGAGCGGTGTCGCCCCGTCCCTCCTGCCATAGTGAGTTTGATAAGACAGTTCTTCTGACGGTACCCCAGCATGGACGCCCGCAGCCGCACGGAGCGGTACGGACGGACTGTGGTCCGCCTCTCCTTGCTCCAACGGCGCGAGCCCCGCCGGGGTTCCCGATCTTCGGCCGAGCTGATCCGCTCGGGTCAGCCGCCGTAGACGTGGGGCGCGAGCGTACCGACGAACGGCAGGTTGCGGTACTTCTCGGCGTAGTCGAGGCCGTAGCCCACGACGAACTCGTTGGGGATGTCGAAGCCGACCCACTCCACGTCGATCGCGACCTTGGCCGCCTCCGGCTTGCGCAGCAGCGTGCACACCTTGAGGGAGGCGGGCTCGCGCGAGCCGAGGTTCGAGATCAGCCAGGACAGGGTCAGACCGGAGTCGATGATGTCCTCGACGATCAGGACGTGACGGCCCTTGATGTCGGTGTCGAGGTCCTTGAGGATGCGGACCACTCCGGAGGACTGGGTGCCCGCCCCGTAGGAGGACACGGCCATCCAGTCCATGGTGACGGGGGTGGACAGCGCCCGGGCGAGGTCCGCCATCACCATCACCGCGCCCTTGAGGACACCGACGATGAGCAGGTCCTTGCCCGCGTACTCCGCGTCGATCTTCGCGGCCAGCTCGGCCAGCTTCGCGTCGATCTCTTCCTTGGTGATGAGCACCGACTTGAGGTCCGCACCCATGTCTTTCGCGTCCACCCGCATCACTTTCGGTCGTCCCGCACTTACGGCCGCACTGTGGCGGCCGGCGGCCCCGGCCGCCTGGGAGGATCGCTCCCGGGGCCGGAACTCAGCCTTGCCGAATCACCAGTCTGCCACCCTGACGCTGGGCGACGACCTTGCCGGGCAGGTTGATGGCTCCCTGACCGCGCCAGCCGGTGATCAGACGGTCGACTTCCTCGATGTGCCGGGCGAAGAGGGAACCGGCCGGAGCGCCCGCCTCGATGGCCGCCCGGCGCAGCACCCGGCGGCGCACGGCGGGGGGCAGCGCGTAGAGCTTGGCGCACTCCAGGCGGCCCGCCGCGTCGCGTACGGAGGACTCGGCCTGACCGGCCCAGGCGTCCAGGGCGTCGGCGTCGTCGCGGGAGAGCTGGGCGGTGCGGGCGAGGGCTTCCACGACGCCCTTGCCGAGCGCCTTCTCCAGGGCGGGCAGGCCCTCGTGGCGCAGCCGGGAGCGGGTGTAGGCCGGGTCGGCGTTGTGCGGGTCGTCCCAGACCGGCAGCGACTGGACCAGGCAGGCCTTGCGGGCGGTCTGCCGGTCGAGCTGGAGGAAGGGGCGCCGGTAACGGCCGCCGGCCCCCGAGACCGCGGCCATCCCGGACAGGGAGCGGATGCCGGAGCCGCGGGCGAGGCCGAGCAGGACGGTCTCGGCCTGGTCGTCGCGGGTGTGGCCGAGCAGGACGGCGGCGGCGCCCTGGCGTTCGGCGACGGCGTCCAGCGCGGCGTACCGGGCGTCGCGGGCGGCGGCCTCGGGGCCGCCCTCGCGGCCGACGGTCACGGCGACGGACAGGGCGGGGTCGAGGCCCAGCTCGCGCAGGCGCAGGACGACCTCGTCGGCGCGCAGCCCCGAGCCCTCCTGGAGTCCGTGGTCCACGGTGACGCCACCGGCGCGCACGCCGAGGCGGGGGGCCTCGAAGGCGAGGGCGGAGGCGAGGGCCATGGAGTCGGCGCCGCCGGAGCAGGCGACGAGCACGAGGGGAGGCGCGCCCTGCTCGGCGGGCGGGCCCGCGTCGTGGGCGGTGCGGCCGGCCGGTGCGAGGGCGGTGGCCGCCTCGGGGCGGCGGCTGTGTTCGGTGATGACGTCGTGCAGTACGCGGCGGACCGCCAGGCGTATCGCCGCGACCGCGGGGTGGGGCCCCATGTCCGGTTCCCTTCATGGAGTTTCGGGAGTGAGCCCGGGTTCGGTCACTCAGAGTGCGTCGATGGTGACAGAAGCGGGCCCTTCCCCGAGCATCGCACGCCTACGCATGGCTGACGGTCCCTCGGACGGGTGATAGGAACGGCGTCCGCCTGCCGTCGTCCTGCCGTCCGTTCGAGGGAGTTCATGGCGCGTGCTCGTGGTGCGCGGGCCGGCGCGGGCCGGGCTAGTCGGTCCTGCCGTGCACGCGGGCGACCCAGTCGGCCGGTTTGGCGATCTCGGCCTTGGTGGGCAGCGTGTTGGGCGAGGTCCACACGCGGTTGAAGCCGTCCATGCCGACCTCGCCGACGACCGCGCGTACGAAGCGTTCGCCGTCGCGGTACTGGCGCAGCTTGGCGTCCAGGCCGAGGAGTTTGCGCAGGGCGAGGTCGAGGTGGGAGGCGCCCTTGGCGCGGCGCTGCTGGAACTTCTCGCGGATCTCGGCGACGGAGGGCACCACGTCGGGGCCGACGCCGTCCATGACGAAGTCGGCGTGGCCCTCCAGGAGGGACATCACGGCGGTGAGGCGGGCGAGGATCTCGCGCTGGGCGGGGCTCTGCACCAGGTCCACCAGGGAGCGTCCGCCGTCGTCCTCCTCGCCCTCGGGGCGTCCGCCCGCCAGGGACTGGGCGGCGTCGCGGAGGCGTTCGAGGAAGGTCACCGGGTCGACGTCGGTCTCCGCGAGGAAGGACTGGATCTCGCCCTCCAGGTGGTCACGGAGCCAGGGCACGGCCGTGAACTGGGTGCGGTGGGTCTCCTCGTGCAGACACACCCACAGCCTGAAGTCATGGGGCTCCACGTCGAGTTCGCGCTCCACGTGGACGATGTTCGGCGCGACGAGCAGCAGCCGTCCCCCGCCGGGGGCGCCCGCGGCCGGGAGGTCGGCGGTGGCGGGGGCGAAGGTCTCGTACTGCCCGAGGACGCGCGAGGACAGGAACGACAGCAGCATCCCCAGCTCGACGCCGGTCACCTTGCCGCCGACGGCGCCGAGGACGGCGTTGCCCGGGCCGTTGCCGCGCCGCTCCTGCATCTTCTCCAGCAGGGGCCGCAGGATCTCCCGGAACCCGGCGACGTTGGCCCGCACCCAGCCGGGCCGGTCGACCACGAGCACCGGGGTGTCGTGCACGTCCTCGGTCCCCATCCGGGTGAAGCCCCGGACATGCGCCTCCGAGGACTTCGCGTGCCGCCGCAACTCCGCGACCACGGCCCGCGCCTCGTCCCGGCTCACCTCCGGCCCGGGCCGCACGAGCCGAGTCGCGGTCGCCACCGCGAGGTTCCAGTCGACCATCCCGGAAGATGCGGTCCCACCGAAGCTCGTCATGCGTCAACGGTACGTGAGCGGCGGCCCTCCGGGCAGGCTGTACGGGGGCTCTGCGTGGGGTGCGCGGGGGCACCGGTGCAGGTGCGCGGGGCGCGCGGGCCGGGTCGCGTTGGCAGGGGGAGGCCCGGTGGGCGGACGGGGGTGAGCGGGGCGCGCGCTGGGCGGGGCGCGTGGTGAGCGGGGCGCGGCAGATGACGCGGCGGACAGGGTGCGGTGAGTGGGACGCGGCTGACGGGGCGCGCGATGGGCAGGGCCCGGTGAGCAGGGGGCGCTGGGCGGGACCGCGGCGGGCGGTACGGGCCCGCGCCCGGCGGGCCCGCGCAGGGGCGCGTGCGGTGGGGCACCCGAGGCCAGGACACCCCGCCCGCCCGGAGCCGCCGTCACGCACCCCGCCCTCCGGCAAGTCCGCCCGAGCCACCAACAGCGCCCTGCGGTCAGGCACTCTGGCCAGGTCACCCCACCGCCCGCGCGGAGCGCTAACCGCAGCCGCAGGCCGACAAGGCTGACGCCGTACGGTCCAGGGCCGACTGCGCCGCCTCGGGGTCGGTGGTGTCGGAGGCGAGGAAGGCGAAGGACAGCAGGCGGCCGTCGGCGTCTACGACGGTGCCCGCGAGGGTGTTGACGCCGGTGAGGGTGCCGGTCTTGGCGCGGACGACGCCTGCGGCGCCGTCGGTGTAGCGCTCGGCCAGGGTGCCGGTGAAGCCGCCGACGGGCAGGCCGGTGAGGACCGGGCGCAGGCCGGGGCGGGCCGGGTCGGCGGCCTTGGCGAGCAGCGAGGTCAGGAGGTCGGCCGTGAGGCGGTCGTCACGGTTGAGGCCGCTGCCGTCGTGGAAGGCGGCGCCCTTCATGGGCAGCCCGAGCTTGGTCAGCCGGGCGGCGATGGCCTGCGCGCCGCCCGCGAAGCTGCCCGGGCGCCCGGAGGCGAGGGCGGTCTGGCGGGCCAGGGCCTCGGCGATGTCGTTGTCGCTGTTGGTCAGCATCCGCTCGACCAGGTCGGACAGCGGCGGCGAGGAGACGCTGGCGAGGGTCTGTGCGCGCCCGGTGGCCTTGGAGGGGCCGGGCGGGGTCGCGGTGATCCCGGCGTCCTTCAGGAACCCGGCGAAGGCGCGGGCCGCCTCGGCCGACGGGTCGGCCACCCGGGTCACGGGACCGTGGTCGGAGCCGTCGGTGCGGCCCTCGTCGGCGGTGAGCGCGGTGACGGGGGCGAGGTTGTCGTTGACGCCGATGGGGTGCAGGGCGGGCCCGGAGAAGAGCGTCGTGTCGTAGGAGAGCGTGATCTTGCGGATGCCGCGCTTCTCCAGGGCGACGGCGGTGTCCCGGGCCAGGGTGCGCAGGCTGGCCCACTGGCCGGGCGACTTGTGCGCGGTGAGGGTGGGGTCGCCGCCGCCGACCAGGACCAGTTCCCGGGTGTCGGGTTCGAGCGCGGTGCGGGTGGTGAGGCGGTGGTCCGGGCCGAGGGCGGACAGCGCGGCCACGGCGGTGGCGATCTTCGTGGTGGAGGCGGGGGTGAGGGCCTTGTCGCCGTCGGCGCCGTAGAGCCGCTTGCCGGTGCTCATGTCGACGACGGCCGCCGCGTGCCCGGCGGAGAGCGCGGGGGCGTCCAGCAGGGGCTCCAGGACCTCCGCGAGCGGCTTGCCGCCCTTGGCGGGGTCCTTCCCGGCGCCGGTCCCGGGGGCCTTCCCGGGGTCCTTGCCGGTCTGCGCGGCCGGTACGGCGCCGCCCAGCCCCGTCAGCACGGGCGGGGCGCTCGGCGCGGGCTTCGCACCGCCCGCGGCGACGGCCGCGCCACCGTGATCTGCGCCACCCGGCAGCTCCAGGGCGACGGCCCGGTCCCGCTCGGCCGTACGCTGACCGGTGGCGTCCCAGGGACCGGCGAGGGCCACCGCTGCGGCGGCCAGCGCGAGTCCCGCGGTGGCGGCGCCCGCGGTGTACCGCAGGGTCCGGGCGTTGGGCGTCCGGGCCGGGCGGGGTGCCGCGGTCCGTACGGCGTCCGTCAACCGCGCGATCCGCGGCCGGACGGCCGCCGTCGCGCGCGCCAGAGGGGGCCGCAGGGTGTTCGCGAGCCGTGCCACCTGCGGTCCTACGGCTCGCCAAGGTCTCAGCTCCGGCACGACCACCAGCCCCTTTCGCGATCACACTCCTGCGTGAGGGACACTTAATCACCAGAACTATGTCCTGATCATGGAGGAGCCACCGGTGGAGTTCGACGTCACGATCGAGATTCCGAAGGGTTCGCGGAACAAGTACGAGGTGGACCACGAGACCGGTCGGATCCGCCTGGACCGTCGCCTCTTCACCTCGACCGCCTACCCGACCGACTACGGCTTCGTCGAGAACACCCTCGGCGAGGACGGCGACCCGCTGGACGCGCTGGTCATTCTTGACGAGCCGACCTTCCCGGGCTGCCTGATCAAGTGCCGCGCGATCGGCATGTTCCGGATGACGGACGAGGCGGGCGGCGACGACAAGCTGCTGTGCGTCCCGGCGACCGACCCGCGCGTGGAGCACCTGCGCGACATCCACCACGTGTCGGAGTTCGACCGCCTGGAGATCCAGCACTTCTTCGAGGTCTACAAGGACCTGGAGCCCGGCAAGTCGGTCGAGGGTGCCAACTGGGTGGGCCGCACGGACGCCGAGGCGGAGATCGAGCGGTCGTACAAGCGCTTCAAGGAGACCGGCGGCCACTGACCCCGGCCGACTTTTCCGCGAGCGGGCCGCGTCACCCCGGCAGGGGGTGACGCGGCCCGCTCGCGTGATCATGCGCATACTGGCCCTAACGGAATGCGTCGTTCAGGAAGCGGTGTGAGAGGTGTCGGAGGCGGAGGACCGCAAGCCCCGGTCGGACGAGGCGCGGTACGACCCGGAGATCACGTCCGAGTTCGCCATTCCGGAGGGGCTCGACCTGGACCGGGCCGCCGAGGCGGAGACGACCTCGGAGTTCTCCCTGCCGAAGGGTCTGGACACCCCGCAGACGCCCGTGCCGGAGCCGGAGGGCTCGGCCTTCAACACGCCGCACACCTACAGCGCGCGGCACGCCCCGCCCGCCTTCACCCCGGCGACCGGCGTCCCGATGCTCACCCTGATCACGGACGCCCCGTGGCAGGACCGGATGCGCACCATGCTCCGGATGCCGGTGGCGGACCGCCCCGCCCTGGAGCCGATGGCGCGTGCCGAGGAGGACGGCCCCGCCGTCCCGCGCGTGCTCGACCTGACCCTGCGTATCGGCGAGTTGCTGCTCGCGGGCGGCGAGGGCGCCGAGGACGTGGAGGCCGCGATGTTCGCGGTGTGCCGCTCCTACGGCCTGGACCGCTGCGAGCCGACCGTCACCTTCACGCTGCTGTCGATCTCCTACCAGCCGTCCCTGGTCGAGGACCCGATCACCGCCTCGCGCACGGTCCGCAGGCGCGGCACCGACTACACCCGCCTCGCGGCCGTGTTCCGCCTGGTGGACGACCTGACGGACGCCGAGGCCCATGTCTCCCTGGAGGAGGCGTACGGCCGCCTCGCGGAGATCCGGCGCAACCGGCACCCCTACCCGGGCTGGGCGCTGACCCTGGCGAGCGGTCTGCTCGCGGGCGCGGCCTCGGTGCTGGTCGGCGGTGACGTCATCGTGTTCATCGCGGCGGCGGTCGGCGCGATGCTCGGCGACCGCCTGGCGTGGCTGTGCGCGGGGCGCGGGCTGCCGGAGTTCTACCAGTTCACGGTGGCCGCGATGCCGCCCGCCGCGATCGGCGTGGCCTTCGCGCTGGCGAACGTGGATCTGAAGGCGTCGGCGGTGGTCACCGGTGGACTCTTCGCGCTGCTGCCCGGACGGGCGCTGGTGGCGGGCGTGCAGGACGGTCTGACGGGCTTCTACATCACCGCGTCCGCGCGCCTGCTCGAAGTCATGTACTTCTTCGTCGGCATCGTCATCGGCGTGCTGACCGTCCTGTACTTCGGCGTGCAGATCGGCGGCCGGCTGAACCCGGACACCGCGCTGCACATCTCGCAGCGGCCCCTGCTCCAGATCGCGGCCTCCATGGTGCTGTCGTTCACCTTCGCGATCCTGCTCCAGCAGGAGCGCGCGACGGTCCTGTGGGTGACGCTCAACGGCGGTGTGGCCTGGTCGGTGTACGGCGCGATGCATGTCGCCGGTGGTTTCTCACCGGTGGCCTCGACGGCTGTGGCGGCGGGCCTGGTGGGGCTGTTCGGACAGCTGATGTCGCGCTATCAGTTCGCGTCCGCGCTGCCGTTCACCACGGCGGCGATCGGTCCGCTGCTGCCCGGTTCGGCGACCTACTTCGGGCTGCTGTCCATCGCGCAGAACGAGATCGACAAGGGCCTGGTGTCGCTGGCCAAGGCGGTCTCGCTCGCCATGGCCATCGCGATCGGCGTCAACCTCGGTTCGGAACTCTTCCGGCTGTTCCTGCGGGTCGGCTCGGCGGGCAAGCGCCGGGCGGCGAAGCGGACCCGGGGCTTCTGAGGCCCCGGCCCGCCGCGCGTGGGCCGTCAGGGGGCGCGGTGGCCGCCCTGGTCGTAGCCGTAGGGGTACTGCTGCTGGGGGTCGCCGTAGCCCTGGCCGTCGTACGGGGGCCGCTGCTGGGGCTGCTGGCCGTAGTACGGCTCCTGGCCGCCCTGCTGTCCGTAGCCGCCCTGGTCGGCGTAACCGCCGTGGCCGTAGGGCTGGTTGGGCTGGTTGCCGTACGCGGGCTGCGGCTGCTGGGGCTGCGGCTGCCCGTAGTCCTGCGGCCAGTACTGCTGCTCGGGGTGGCGGGGCTGCTCGTGCGGCTCGGGCTCGATGCGGCGCAGGCGGGTGGTCGCGTCGTCCATGGCCGGGGGCTGCGGGTACGGCTGCTGGTGCGCGGCCTGGACCGGCTCGGACTGCTCGGGCTGCTCGGCGCGGGCCTTCTTCTCCTTGGAGCGGGCGCGCAGGAACTCGATGGCGATCGGCACGACCGAGATGAGGACGATGAGGATGAGCATCGCCTCGATGTTGTCCTTGACGAACGCGATGTTGCCGAGCCAGGAGCCCAGCAGGGTGACGCCCGCGCCCCACAGGATGCCGCCGATGACGTTGAAGACCAGGAAGGAGCGGTACTTCATCCCGCTGACGCCCGCGATGATCGGCGTGAACGTGCGCACCACGGGCACGAAGCGGGCCAGGACCAGGGACTTGGGGCCGTGCTTCTCGAAGAACTCGTGCGCCTTGAGGACGTTCTCCTGCTTGAACAGGCGTGAGTCCGGGCGGTTGAAGAGGGACGGGCCCACCTTCTTGCCGAACATGTAGCCCGCCTGGTCACCGAGGATCGCGGCGACGCAGATCAGGGCGATGGCCCCCCACAGCGGGAAGTCCAGGTCCCCGGAGGTGATCAGCAGACCGCAGGTGAACAGCAGCGAGTCGCCCGGCAGGAAGAAGCCGATGAGGAGACCCGACTCCGCGAAGACGATGAGCAGCAGGCCCCAGATGCCGTACGTGTTGAGCAGGTTTCCGGGATCGAGCCAGCTCGGGCCCAGTGCAAGAGTCATAACGGTCCGGGCTCCTGAGGGGTGAGGGCGGCTGTGACGTCATGTGCGGCCGCACAAAGCTATCAACGCGTCGTGACCGGCTCAGGTTCCACCGGTGGTTCCAGAATGCACTGTGCGGCGACTGGGGCAAAGCTGTGGGTCATGGGACTCGATGACTACGGCGGCGGCCAGGGGCCCGAGCCGGACGTACTGGTCGTGACGGCGAACGACGTGCCCGGGCACCGGGTGGAGCGCGTGCTCGGCGAGGTCTTCGGCCTCACCGTCAGGTCGCGGCATCTGGGCAGCCAGATCGGCGCCGGGCTGAAGTCGATGATCGGCGGCGAGCTGAAGGGGCTCACCAAGACGCTGGTGCAGACCCGCAACCAGGCCATGGAGCGGCTGGTCGAGCAGGCACGCGCGCGGGGTGCCAACGCGGTCGTGGCCTTCCGCTTCGACGTCACGGAGGCGGCCGACGTCGGCACCGAGGTGTGCGCGTACGGCACGGCGGTGGTCCTGGCCCGGGAGTGACACCCCGGGCCAGGACCGGCGGGACTCCGTGCGGCCTACTCCGCCGCGCTCTCCCCCGCGTTCTCCCCTGCGTCCTGCGCCGCGTCCTCCCGCTCCCGCCGCTCCGCGTTCGCGGTGATCGCCGTGTACAGGTGCTCGGCGAGGCCCGGGTGCATCGAGTCGTAGAACGCCTTGAAGCGCTCGTCGGCGACGTACATCTGGCCCAGGCAGCGGTGCATGGCGGGCGGGCAGGGGTAGAACCAGTGGTCGATGTGGAGGCGGTGCTCCTCGGCCAGGGCGAGCGCGGCGTCGCCGGTGGGCGGCTCGTCCGCGGCCATGAGGGCGGCGTAGCGGGCGGACCAGTCGTCCACCTCGGCCTTCATCCGCTTCCAGTCGTCCTTGGTGTAGCGGGCGGCGCGGCGCTGTGACTCGGCGTACGCCTCGGTGCCGCCCCAGCGCTGCTCCGCCTCCTCCGCGTACTGCTCGGGGTCCTTGTCCCCGAACACCTCGAACCGTTCCTCCGGGGTGAGGTCGATGCCCATCCTGCGTGCCTCCATGGCGTGTTCCACGGCCGCGGCCATCTGCCGCAGCTTCTCGATCCGGGCGGTGAGCAGCTCGTGCTGGCGACGCAGATGCGTGCGCGGGTCCGCGTCCGGGTCGTCGAGCAGGACGGCGACCTCGTCCAGGGGCAAGCCGAGTTCCCGGTAGAAGAGGATGCGCTGGAGCCGGTCGAGATCGGCGTCGGTGTAGCGCCGGTGCCCGGCGTGGGTGCGCTCGCCGGGGACCAGCAGTCCGATCTCGTCCCAGTGGTGCAGGGCCCGCACCGTGACCCCGGCGAACCCCGAGACCTGTCCCACCGAGTACCCCACGTCCCGCTCCCGTCCTCGCCTGTCACCGCCCGGGGAACACGCTCGTGCCTCACGTCGCGTGAGGTGCAAGCCCGATCCACTTCGGGATGTTGTGTCCGCTTGATCCGCTTATCGTGTGCCCGTGGCCCAGGACACCGCGCGGCAGCCGCGCCCGACCTCCCCGGCTCCGGCGCGTGCCCTGCTCCCGCTGATCCTGCCCGCCGTGCTGGTGGGGGTGGTCACGAGTCTGGTCTTCGTCGGGGTGAGCGCGGCGGCGGAACGGCTCCAGCACGTGCTGTGGGGGCCGCTGCCGGACGCCCTGGGGATCGGCCGGTACTCGGTGGCGTGGATGTTCGTCATGCTGGTCGCCACGGGCCTCGCGGTGGGGCTGGTGGTCTGGCTCGTGCCGGGCCACGCCGGTCCCGATCCGGCCACGCTCGGTCTCGACGCCCCCGTGCTGCCCCCGGTGGTGCTGCCGGGGCTGGTGCTGGCGACCGCGCTGATGCTGGCCGGTGGTCCGAGCCTCGGCCCGGAGAACCCGATCATCGCCGTGAACGTCGGCCTCACCATGTGGCTGGGCAGCCGCTTCCTGCCGAGGGCGCCGGGCACGCTGTGGCCGGTGCTGGCGGAGGCGGGCACGATCGGGGCGCTGTTCGGCACGCCGGTGGCGGCGGCGCTGGTCATCTCCGAGGCGCTGGCCGGGCGCCCGCTGCCCGGGCGGCTCTGGGACAAGCTCTTCGCGCCGCTGACCGCCGCCGCGTTCGGCGCCATGACGACGACTCTGGTGGCCGAGCCGACCTTCGACCTGGGCCTGCCGCCCTTCGGCCGCCCCGGCTGGGCCGACGTCCCGGCCGCCATGGTGGTGGCCTCGGCGGCGGCGCTGCTCGGCCTGTGCGCGGTGCACGTCTTCCCGTACGTCCACCGGGCTTTCAAGCGGCTGCGGCACCCGATGCTGATGCTTCCGGCGGGCGGCGTGGTGCTCGGGGCGCTCGCGGCGGCGGGCGGTCATCTGACGCTGTTCAAGGGGCTGTCCGAGGTCGCGGAGCTGGCCCGTGACCCGGACGGCCGCACGGCCGGGCAGTACGCCGTGCTGGCGGTGGTGAAGGCGGCGGCGCTGGTCGTCGCCGCGTCCTGCGGGTTCCGGGGCGGGCGCATCTTCCCGGCCGTGTTCGTGGGGGCCGCGGTGGGCCTGTGCGCACACGCGCTGGTCCCGGCGGTGCAGCCCTCGCTGGGCGTGGCCACGGGCGTGCTGGGCATGCTCCTGGCGATCACCCGGCAGGGCTGGGTGAGCCTGTTCACGGCCGCCGTCCTGGTGGCCTCCCCGGCGATCCTCGCCCTGCTGTGCGTCGCCTCGCTGCCCGCCTGGCTGCTGGTGACCGGGCGGCCGCAGATGCAGCTCCGCGCGGACGGCACCCCGGTCCGCTGAATCCCCCGTATGGAGGCATGACGATGGCTCTGCACAAAGGTTCCGGCAAGCGTGACGAGCGGAAGATGTCGGTCAACCCGTTCTTCGGCGAGGCCAACCCCGTCAGCGGGATGACCGAGGCGCCGCCCACGCACCGTCTGGCGGACTCCCCGCTGCCGCCCACCACCGCCTATCAGCTGGTGCACGACGAGCTGATGCTCGACGGCAACGCACGCCTGAACCTGGCCACCTTCGTCACCACCTGGATGGAGCCGCAGGCCGGGGTGCTGATGGCCGAGTGCGCCGACAAGAACATGATCGACAAGGACGAGTACCCGCGCACCGCCGAGCTGGAGCGGCGCTGTGTGGCCATGCTGGCCGAGCTGTGGAACGCGCCCGACCCCTCGGCGGTCGTGGGCTGTTCCACCACCGGCTCCAGCGAGGCCGGGATGCTCGCCGGACTCGCGCTCAAGCGCCGCTGGTCCAAGAAGAACGCCGACCGCTACCCGGGGGCGCGGCCCAATCTCGTGATGGGCGTCAACGTCCAGGTGTGCTGGGAGAAGTTCTGCGACTACTGGGAGGTCGAGGCGCGCACGGTGCCCATGAAGGGCGACCGCTTCCACCTGGACCCGCGCGAGGCGGCCGGGCTGTGCGACGAGAACACCATCGGGGTCGTGGGCGTCCTCGGCTCCACCTTCGACGGGTCGTACGAGCCGATAGCCGAGCTGTGCGCCGAACTGGACGCCCTCCAGGAACGCACGGGGCTCGACATCCCGGTCCACGTCGACGGCGCCTCCGGCGGCATGATCGCCCCGTTCCTCGACCCCGATCTGGTCTGGGACTTCCGCCTGCCGCGCGTGGCCTCCATCAACACCTCGGGCCACAAGTACGGTCTGGTCTACCCCGGCGTCGGCTGGGCCCTGTGGCGCGACACCGAGGCGCTGCCGGAGGAGCTGGTCTTCCGGGTGAACTACCTGGGCGGCGAGATGCCCACCTTCGCCCTCAACTTCTCCCGGCCCGGCGCCCAGGTGGTCGCGCAGTACTACATGTTCCTGCGCCTGGGCCGCGAGGGTTACCGCGCCGTCCAGCAGTCCACCCGTGACGTGGCCCGTCATCTGGCCGACCGCATCGAGGCGCTGGGCGACTTCCGCCTCCTCACCCGGGGCGACCAGCTTCCCGCGTTCGCGTTCACCACCGCCGACCACATCACGGCGTACGACGTGTTCGACGTCTCCCGGCGGATGCGCGAGCACGGCTGGCTGGTCCCGGCGTACACCTTCCCGCCCGACCGGGAGGACCTGTCGGTGCTGCGGGTGGTCTGCCGCAACGGCTTCTCCCACGACCTCGCGGACCTGTTCCTGGCGGACCTGGCCCGCGAACTGCCCGCGCTGCGGCGGCAGGAGAGGCCGTCGACGGTGGACAGGCAGCTGGCGACGGGGTTCCACCACCGCTGAGCGGGCGTTCCGTCAGTGCGGGCGGACCCGGGCCGGGTGCCGTGCGGCGGTCACCCAGCCTGGCCCCGCTGCTGCTCCAGGGCCACCAGCTCGAAGGCGGTCTTGCCGTCCAGCGACTCGCGGACGATGTCGGCGTGGCCCGCGTGCCGGGCCGTCTCGCGGATCAGGTGCAGACACACCCAGCGCAGCGAGACCCGCTCGCCCGGCGGGAACCAGGGGGCCTCGGGCAGCGGGAAGGTCTCGTCCAGGCTCGGCGCGGAGCGGATCAGCTTCTCCGTGTCGGCCGCCGCCTCCTCCCACAGGGCGAGCTGGGAGGCGACCGTCTCGTCCCCCACCAGCTGGAAGCACTCGTGCCAGTTGGACTGGTCCCGGTGGATCGCGGGCGGCTCCTGGCGGGCGCGGGCGATCCAGGTCCGCTCCATCTCCACGACGTGCTTGAGCAGCCCGCCGAGCGACAGCTCGCTCGCGCTCGGCCGGGACCGCGCCTGCTCCTCGGTCAGCCCCAGCACCGACCGGCGGATGCCGCCGCGCTGCTCCTCCAGGAACGCGAGCAGTGCCCCGCGCTCGTCGTCCGCCGCCTCGGCTCGTACGTGCGTGACCATGGTCGTCCGCCCTTCTCCGGGTCCGTTGCCCTGACACGACAGACGCTACGGACCATCGAGGTCGGATCCTGTCCTCGATGGTCCGTGGCGTCGTGTCGGATCGGCTGCGGATCGGCCTCTCAGCGGCCGGAAGGGGCTTGAAGGAGCCCGTGGGCTCAGAACGGGAAGCCGCTGCGCCCGTGCTGGACCGAGATCCACTTGGTGGTGGTGAACGCCTCCAGGGTCGTCTCGCCGTTCAGCCGGCCGACGCCCGAGTGCTTCTCGCCGCCGAACGGCACCAGCGGCTCGTCGTGCACGGTGCCGTCGTTCACATGGAACATCCCGGTGTCGATCCGCTGCGCGAAGGCCACACCGCGCTCGACGTCCCCGGTGTGGACGGCGCCGCTGAGCCCGTACGGCGTGTCGTTGACGATCCGTACCGCCTCCTCCTCGCCGTCGAACGGCACCAGGAAGACGACCGGGCCGAAGACCTCCTGCCGCAGCAGGGGCGAGCCCTCGGGCAGCCCGGTGAGCACGCTGGGCGCGACCAGGTTGCCCTCGACGGTGCCGCGCACCAGGGCGGTGCCGCCCTCGGCCACGGCCTGCTCGACCACCTGCGCGAGGGAGTTCGCCTGGGTGGAGTTGATGACCGGGCCGATGACGGTGCCGGGGTCGCGCGGGTCGCCCACCGGCAGCGAGCGGACCTTGGCGACGAACTTCTCGGTGAACTCCTCGGCCACCGAGCGGTCCACGAGCACCCGGTTGGCCGCCATGCACACCTGGCCCTGGTGCACGAACCGGCTGAAGACCGCCGCGTCCACCGCGTAGTCCAGATCGGCGTCGTCGAGCACCACCAGGGCGCTGTTGCCGCCGAGTTCGAGCACCGCGCGCTTGAAGTGGGCCGCGCAGACGGTTGCCACATGGCGGCCGGTCTTGTCGGAGCCGGTGAACGAGATGACCCGGGGCACCGGGTGCTCGATGAAGGCGTCCCCGATCTCCGCGATGTCGGTCACGACGACGTTGAGCAGTCCGCCGGGCAGCCCCGCGTTCTCGAAGAGCTTCGCGATCAGCGTGCCGCCCGCGATCGGGGTGTTCTGGTGCGGCTTGAGGACGACGCCGTTGCCGAGCGCGAGCGCCGGGGCGACCGACTTGATCGACAGCAGGAAGGGGAAGTTGAACGGGCTGATCACGCCCACGACGCCCACCGGCACCCGGTAGACGCGGTTCTCCTTGCCGTCGGCCGGGGAGGGCAGGATCCTGCCCTCGGGGCGCAGCGCCAGGTGGATCGACTCGCGCAGGAACTCCTTGGCGAGGTGCAGTTCGAAGCCCGCCTTCACACGGGTGCCGCCGAGTTCGGCGACGATCAGCTCGGCGATCTCCTCCTCGCGCTCCTCGATCAGCGCGAGCGCCCGCTCGAACACCGTGCGGCGGGCATAGGCGTTGGTCGCGGCCCACTTCTTCTGGGCGCGCTCGGCGGCCCGGTAGGCGTCGTCGACCTCCTCGACGGTGGCGACCGTGATCGAGGCCAGCTTCTCGTCGTCGTAGGGGTTGAAGTCGATGACGTCCCAGGAACCGCTCCCCGTACGCCATTCACCGTCGATGTACTGCTGGGCCAGTTCCTCGAAATAGGACGCCATGTGATCCCTCACTCGCTAGCGGACGACACTGCCACGCCGGGTTCTGATCACAGGCAATCGTACTGACGCACACGGGCGACCGAGGCCGCGCGGGCCCGTCAACAGTCCATTTTTCTCAGGTGAGTTGAAGGATGCCCCGGAGGATGTCCCGGCTCTCGGCCGGTCCGGGGCTGTCCTGCTGGAGTTCCTTGAGCGCCTGCTCGTACTGGATGACGTCCTCGCGCTTGTCCAGATAGAGCGCGCTGGTCAGCTGCTCGACGTAGACCACGTCGGACAGGTCGGACTCGGGGAAGCTGAGCAGCGTGAAGGCGCCGCTCTCCCCGGAGTGCCCGCCGAGGCCGAACGGCATGACCTGGAGCCGTACGTTGGGCCGCTCGGAGACCTCGATCAGATGCTTCACCTGGCCGCGCATGACCTCGCGGTCGCCGTACGGGCGGCGCAGGGCGGCCTCGTCCAGGACGATGTGGAACTCGGGGGCGCCGTCCGGGTCTTCGGCCAGCAGATGCTTCTGCCGCTCCAGGCGCAGCGCGACCCGGCGCTCCACGTCGGCGGTGCTCGCGCCCTTCATGCCGCGCCGGACCACCGCGCGCGCGTACTCCTCGGTCTGGAGCAGGCCGTGCACGAACTGGACCTCGTAGACCCGGATGAGGTGGGCGGCGCCCTCCAGGCCGACGTAGGTGGGGAACCAGCTGGGCAGCACGTCGGTGTAACTGTGCCACCAGCCCGCCACGTTGGCCTCCCGGGCGAGGGAGAGCAGCGACTCGCGCTCCGCCTCTTCGTCGACGCCGTAGAGCGTCAACAGGTCTTCGACGTCCCTGGTCTTGAAGCTCACGCGGCCGAGTTCCATCCGGCTGATCTTGGACTCGGAGGCGCGGATCGAGTACCCCGCCGCCTCGCGCGTGATGCCGCGCGCCTCCCGCAGCCGCCTGAGTTGCGAGCCGAGCAGCATCCGCCGCACCACCGATCCGGGCTCTCCCGCGCTCACTTCGCCAGCCTCCCCAACCGTCTTCAGATGCCGCAGTCTGCCACTAAAACACTTCGAGCAGTACTCGTTCGGTTACAGAAACGGAAAGAGGTCAACCGTTTCTCCTATGCCAGGGTCACGGTCCTGGACCGAAGTGGGGGCCAAGATGGCGGAAAAAATGGCCAAGAAGCGGTACGCGCGGGCGCAATTCGGCCTCGTGCACGTGCATCTGCCCTTGCATCTGCTGTGCGCATCCGAAACCATGGGGCCGCGCCACCGCTGCATCGCAACGACCGCGAATTCCCGGGAGTGCCTCGCATGGGAACGAATGGATCGACCATGCTCAAGCCGTTACGGCAGGGCCTTCCGCCACTGGACCCCGGCACCGTCTCCGAGGCCGCCTCCTGCGCCCTGCCCGCCCGCTACGAAGCGGTGCGCGAGGCCCGGCGCTTCACCCGGGCCACGCTGGAGCGCTGGGACGTGGGTGCGCGCGCCGAGGACATCGCGCTCGTCGTCTCCGAACTCGTCACCAACGCGCTGCGGCACGCGCTGCCCGGTGCGGGGCGGCCGGACGGGGGCGTCGGGGGCGCGGCGTCCGCCGCTGAGCGTGCGGTGGAGCACAGCGCTCCGGTGCGGCTGCATCTGATGCGCTGGCCGGGGCGGCTGGTGTGCGCGGTGCGCGACCCCAGCCACGAGACCCCGGTGCCCCGCGAGTCCGACGACTTCTCCGCCGAGTCGGGCCGGGGGCTGTTCCTCGTGGACTCCTTCGCGGACGGCTGGGGCTGGCATCCGCTGGCGGGCGCGCTGGACGGCAAGATGGTGTGGGCGCTGTTCCTGCTGCCCGCGGGGGAACCGGCGGGCTGAACCGGGCGCGGCTCGCTCGTCGTTCCCGACATCGTTGCCAACGCCCGTGCCGTACGGGCGGGTTGTCAGCTCGCCGTCAGGTGGTCGAACTCGCCGTCCTTGATGCCGAGGAGCATGGCCTCGATCTCCGCACGCGTGTAGACCAGGGCGGGGCCGTCGGGGAAGCGGGAGTTGCGGACGGCCACCTCGCCGCCGGGCAGGCGCGCGAACTCGACGCAGGAGCCCTGGGAGTTGCTGTGCCTGCTCTTCTGCCAGGCCACGCCGACCAGCTGCGTGGCAGCCATGCCGTTGTACACGTCGTACCCGTACACGCTGTCAACGGAGTGGTCCACAGGTTCGCTCCCCGGTGGTGCACTGTCTGATGTGGCCGCAAAGGCCGTGGTCATTGGTGCTGTGGTCAGTAGATGCTGCGGTCAACCGACCCGGATCATAACCCTGTTCACATGCAGGTGAATGAGCAGATGCACGTGCGCGCGGGGTGTTCCCGCGATTACAGCTTTGACGACCGCTTTACCGAAGCCCTTCCCGCCTGCCCGGGATACGACGGCGCATGCCGCCCTGTTCACGCCCCAGGTAGAGACGCGCGCCGGGCTGTTCCTGTTCCCCCGGCCGGGCGGTCAATTCCGGCCGCCTGCGCGGGGGTAACGGCTGGTAACTTGCTGCGCGGTCCGCGGGCTCCCGCCCCGGGCGACCCGCTACGGCTTGGGAGCGTGACGTGACTGGGGCTACGGCTACGGCGAGGGGCAGGGGGACGGGTATGGGTGCGGTGCGGGGGTGCGTCGGGGCGGCGCGTGCGGGTGCGGAGCGCTCGCGGACCGGTGCGGCGCGCCTGCGGGTCGGGGCGGTGGCGGCCGGGGTGGTCGGCGCGCTGGTGCTGACCGGGTGCGGCGGGGGTGGCGGGGACGACTCCACGGACAGCTCTCCCACGGCGAGCGCTGCGCCCACGGCCGGTGGTTCGGCGACCGGGGACGGTTCGGAGGACGGCGGCGGGGGCGCGGGCGCGGTCGCGGAGATCCAGGGCAGCTGGATCACCACCAGCGGCGGCAAGATCGTGGCCCTGGTGATCACCGGCAAGCAGGCGGGGCTCTTCGCGACCGGCGGCGCGGTGTGCAGCGGCACGGCGGGCGAGGAGGCGGACATGCGGATGGTCCGCCTCACCTGCAAGGGCGACTCCGGCCACCGGAGCACGGGGATGGTCGACGCGGTGACCAAGAACTCCCTGAAGATCACCTGGTCCGGGCGGCCCGAGAAGGAGACGTACACGAGGGCGGAGGGCGGGACACTGCCCTCGGGGTTCCCGTCGGAGCTGCCTTCGGGGCTGGGGTAGCCGGGGGCGGTCCACGGGGATGACCGCCGGAGTCGGTCGGGCCGGCCGACGGAGTCGCGGGGCCGTCCGGGGACGTCCATACGTGGTCCGGGCGTCCCGCGCCCGGCGCCGCCCGGAATCCTGCCTGAAGCGGTGAATCCGCCGGGGGCGCGTGCTCGGGTGGTGCGCGCAGGGGCGATGATGCGGGGAGACCGTCACGACCTCGATGGGACCAGTTCATGCGCGTCATTCCGCTCACCCTCACCGCCCTCGCCGCCGCTCTCGCCCTGACCGCCTGCGACAACGGCGGCGGCAGCAAGGCGGGCGGCTCCGAGAGCAAGGCCGGTACGGCCTGCGCGGCCGGTGCGGTCTCCCTCCAGGTCGGCTCCGCGAGCGTCGCCCCCGCCGCCGGGGACAGCGGCCAGGTGCCGGTGAGCATCACCAACCAGAGCGCGCCCTGCACCCTGGACCACTTCCCCGGCGTCACCCTCCACCAGGACGGCAGGACGGCGAAGCTGCCCGTCCAAGAGGGCGCCACGGCGCAGAAGCTGAAGCTCGCCAAGGGCGACTCGGCCACCTTCACCATCAGCTACGTGCGCGGCGCGGACGCCGGGGCGAAGGGCGCGAAGGCGGCCACCATGGAGATCACCCTGCCGGGCGGCGGCGAGCCGCAGAGCTTCCCGTGGAAGTACGGCACGGTCGCGGCCAAGACCGGCGAGACCACCCCGGACGCGTCGGTCAGCGCCTTCCAGCAGGTCGGGGACTGAGGGACGCCGTACGGGTCGGCCGGGGCCGGTCGGGTCGGTCGGAGTCGGTCAGGGTTGGTCGGAGTCGGTCAGGTCGGCCGGAGTCGGTCAGGGGCGGTCGCTTCGGCCGGGGCCGTCAGTCCAGTCGGCGCCGGGCCCGTACCTGCGCCTCGTCCGCCGCGCGGGCGCCCTCCGTCCACCCGGCCGCGTCGCTGACCCCGCGCAGCCGGGTCGTGGTGGTCTCGGGGAACAGGCGCTCCATCCGGTCGGTCACGGCTATGTCCCGGGTGGCCAGCACCGGGAGCAGGTCCTGGGTGACCTGGGTCTCGGCGACCGCCGCGAGCCGGTCGCCGACGCGGTGGGCGTAGGCCGCGAGGAACGACTGCCGGAAGGTCTTGGTGCGCTTGCGTCCGCCCGCCCGCTGCGCCGCCTCGGCCTTGGCCATCGCGTGCGTGGCCTGCACCAGCAGCGAGGTGTGGAGCAGTTCGACGGCCTCCAGGTCCGCCTCGAAACCGACGACCGTGGAGAAGGCGAGCGGTTCGTTCCACACCGCGCGGCAGTGGTTGGCGCGGGCGACCGCGTCCAGCAGGACGGCCTTGGCCTGCTCGTACGGCGGCTCGACGCCTATCCGGCAGGCGCCGGGCGCGTCCGGCGCGGGCGCGGCGGCGGCGAGCAGCGCCTCGTCCACGCTGTAGCGCGCCGTCAGCTCCTGCGCCTTGGCGGTCAGGGCCTCCGCCTCCTCCGGGTAGGGGGTGGCCTCGGCCTTGGCGAGCAGGGCGCGGATCCGGCCGAGGGTGCGGGACGCCTCCGGGCTCGCGGCCCGGCGGGGCTCCTCCAGCGGCTCCAGGGCGGGCAGCCGCAGCAGCAGCCGGTACAGCTCCAGGACGGCGGTGGCGTGCGAGAACCGGTCGCTTCCGCGCGCGGGCGCGGCCGTGTGCTCGCGGAGGGCGTCGAGCTGCGCGGCCCAGCGGTGGCCGCGCGCCCGGTCGTCACCCGCCTGAGCCTGGATCAGGGCGGCGACGAGCCGTAGGTGGAGGTCGTCCAGCTCGCGTCGTACGAGTCGTACGACATCGGCGGGCTGCCAGCCGCGCCGCCAGGCCGTGGCGACGAACTCCCGGCCGCGCCGGTCGAGTTCCGCGTCGGCGGCGGGGTCGGCGGCGAGCAGGGAGGCGCCGGTGTCGAGGCCGGAGTCGGTGTCGTCGTAGAGGGCGGCCCGGAAAGCGCGCTCGACGGTGCTGGCAGTGCTGGTCACGCCGTCGATCGTGCCACGCCGGACCGACAGCCCGCCAAAAGTTGTCCACAGGCTGTGGACAGGCGATTCCAGGAGACTCCTTGTCCGAAAATCCGCCGCACCCCCGAACACGTGTCAACCTTCGGTTGACTGTGAGGAGGTGTCAACTTACGGTTGACACATGGCGACCAACCCCAACATCACGTCATCCGTGCGCCTCGACGACCTCATCGCGGCCATCAAGAAGGTGCACCCCGAACCCCTCGACCAGCTCCAGGACGCGGTGATCGCCGCCGATCACCTCGGTGACGTGGCCGACCATCTGATCGGCCACTTCGTGGACCAGGCCCGCCGCTCGGGCGCGTCCTGGACCGACATCGGCAAGAGCATGGGCGTGACCCGGCAGGCGGCCCAGAAGCGGTTCGTCGCGAAGGAGTCGGCGGATCTCGACCCGAGCCAGGGCTTCAGCCGCTACACCGACCGCGCGCGAGCCGTCGTCATGGCCGCGCACAACGAGTCCGTGGCCGCCCGCAACCCGGAGGGCCGCCCCGAGCACCTGGTCCTCGGGCTGCTGGCCGAGCCGGACGGTCTGGCCGCGAAGGCGATCATCGACCAGGGCGTGCTCCTGGACGCCGTACGACAGGCCGCGACCGCCGCGCTCCCGCCGGAGGCGGAGGACGTCCCCGACCTCATCCCCTACGGCCCCGACGCCAAGAAGGTCCTGGAGCTGACCTTCCGCGAGGCGCTGCGGCTCGGCCACAACTACATCGGCACCGAGCACATCCTCCTAGCCCTGCTGGAGCACGAGAACGGCGAGGGCGTCCTCAGCGGGCTCGGCATCACCAAGGACGCGAGCGAGCAGTACGTCACCCGGGTGCTGGCGGCGATCCTGGCGCAGAAGAAGGAGGTGTCGGCGGCTGCGGAGGCGGCGGTGCATCCGGACGACGCGGAGGGGGACGCGAAGGGCTGACCGCGCCGGGCGGGGGCGCGGCGCGGGGCCGACCGCGTGAGGCGGACGCCTCCGCAGGGGCCGCTCCCCCAGCTGCCCCGCAGGTCAGAGCCATTGTCAGACCCCCCTGGCACACTCCCGTACATGGCCGACCGGTGGGCACTCGCTCCGGCCGAGGACGGTGGCGTGGACGTCGCCCCCCTCGGTCCGGACGGGCTGCCCGCCGGTCCGGTGCGTCGCGAGAGCGATCTCGCCGAGGCGGTACGGAGCCGCCCGGAGGTGACGCGCTGGGTGTGGCGGTCGACCGCCGAGGTCTACCCGCGACTGCTCGCCACGGGGGTGCGAGTCGAGCGGTGCTACGACATCGAGGACGCCGAGACACTTCTGCTGGGCCACGAGGGCCGACACGGCGAGCCGCGCTCGGCCGCCGCGGCCCTGGCCCGCCTCCGGGGCGGCCCCGTGCCGCCCGACCCGCCGCAGCGCCCGGCGGACCGGGGCGCGCAGTCGTCCCTGTTCGAACCGGCGACCACGCGCATGCCGCTCCAGGACCTCCTGGAGGTCTACGCCGACCAGCACCGAAGACACGACCGCACCGCGCACCCGGACCGGATGCATCTGCTGACCACGGCCGAGTCGGCCGGGATGCTGGTGGCCGCCGAGATGAACCGCACGGGCATGCCCTGGAGCGCCGAGACACACCGCGAGGTGCTGCGCGACCTGCTCGGCGAGCGGTACACGGGCGGGGGCGAGCCGCGCCGGCTCGCGGAGCTGGCGGACGAGGTGTCGGCGGCCTTCGGCCACCGGGTGCGGCCGGACCTGCCCGCCGAGGTGATCAGGGCGTTCGCGAAGGCGGGCATCAAGGTGACCTCCACCCGCCGCTGGGAGCTGCGCTCCGTGGACCACCCGGCGGTGGCACCCCTCCTGGAGTACAAGCGGCTGTACCGCATCTGGGTGGCGCACGGCTGGTCCTGGCTGCGCGACTGGGTGCGCGACGGCCGGTTCCGCCCCGAGTTCCAGGCCGGGGGCACGGTCACCGGCCGCTGGGTGACGAACGGCGGGGGCGCGCTGCAGATCCCCAAGGTGATCCGGCGCGCGGTGGTGGCCGACCCGGGCTGGCGGCTGGTGGTGGCCGACGCGGACCAGATGGAACCCCGCGTCCTGGCGGCGATCTCCCGCGACCCGGCGCTCATGGAGGTGGCCTCGCGGGAGAGCGACCTCTACCAGTCCGTCTCCGACCACGCCTTCTCCGGCGACCGCGAACAGGCCAAGCTCGCGGTGCTCGGCGCGATGTACGGCCAGACCTCGGGCGACGGCCTCAAGAACCTCGCCGCCCTGCGCCGCCGCTTCCCCGCGGCCGTCGCCTACGTGGACGAGGCCGCCCGCGCGGGCGAGGAGGGCCGCCTGGTCCGCACCTGGCTCGGCCGCACCTGCCCACCCGCCACCGCGACCCCGGACGCGGCGGAGGAGGCGGGCATCCCCCTGGACGACTCCCCCGCCCCCGACGGCGGCGGTGCCCGCGCCCGGGGCCGCTTCACCCGCAACTTCGTCGTCCAGGGCAGCGCCGCCGACTGGACCCTCCTCCTCCTGGCCGCCCTCCGCCGCACCTGCGCCCCCCTCGCCGCCGAACTGGTCTTCTTCCAGCACGACGAGGTGATCGTCCACTGCCCCGCGAAGGA
This sequence comes from Streptomyces sp. LaPpAH-108, assembly GCF_000373625.1. GTDB lineage: Bacteria > Actinomycetota > Actinomycetes > Streptomycetales > Streptomycetaceae > Streptomyces. Next base: position 604,126 of record NZ_KB891995.1, on the reverse strand, counting down.
AACGGACCAGATCATCGAGGCCATCCAGAACGCCTCGGCCCTGGCCGCCCGCCTGACCTTCGGCGACACCCCGGTCCGCCTCCCGTTCACGACGGCGGTGGTGGAGTGCTACGCGGACGCGAAGTAGGCGCCGCGCCGGAAAGGGCGGGAACCCCGGGCCGATTGCCATGTGACCTGGGGTTCTGTGCCGCGCCCCGGCGCCTGCCGGGCGGGCCGGGTTACTCTTTGAGGCCAGGGGAAGCAGTTCAGAGCAGAGGCCCACTTTCGTGCAGCACGACAACTCCGCAGACCGGACCGGCCTCGTGGAGCTGCCGGAAGAAGCGTTGAGCCTCGCCGTCCTCCTGCGTGCCTGGCGCGCGCGAGCCGGGCACAAGATGAACCTCGGCAAGCCGCTCCCGCAGGTGGAGGTGGCCGCCGAGGTCGGGATGAGCGAACGCTGGTACCGCAACCTCGAACGAGGGGCCATACCCCGGCTGGACGCCAGGACCCTGAACGCGCTGGCGAACGCGCTGCAGCTGTGCGCGGACGAACGGGCGACCCTTTTCCTCTACGCAGCGGGCGGCGAACCCTTCCCCGCCGTTTCCGCCATGGACGGTGTCGATCTGGCGCCGCTGCACCGACTGCTGGATCTTCAGCCCACGCAGCCCGTCTATCTCACCGACAACGCGTGGAACGTGCTCGGACACAACACGGCGATGGCGGAGTGGTTCCCCTGGGTGCGGGTTCCCGGCGCGAACCTGATCCGCTGGGGGCTGACCGACCCCGAAGCCCGGGAGCAACTTGCCGACTGGCCGCGGCACGCGCGGGCCTACCTCGCGATGCTGCGCTACGGCATGGCGCAGTACCCGGGCCATCCCGAACTGCGGGACATCCTGCGGACCGCGCTCGCCGACCTCGAGTGCCGACGGATCTGGGACGCCGGTCCAGTGATCATCGCCAACCGGGACGGACACACGTTCCGCCTGACCCTCCCCCGCTTCGCCCCGCACTCCATCGACGTGGTCACCCACGTCCTGCATCCCGTCGGCTACCCCGGCCTCCGGCTCACTTTCATCAACCGCCAGGACGGCTGATTCCGCAGACCGCCCCCACGGCCGCGCATCCCCTTCTCATCGATGCCGACGGCGTGTTCAACAGCCGTCGACCGGCAAAGATTTTCCGGTCGGGAAACCGGCAGATTTTTGCCGGTACGGATTTCTCGAGCGTTTCTGTCCCACGCACCGACCGGCAGAACATTGCCGGTCGAATCCGTTGACATTCGCTACGCCCAGTTGCGAATCTCTGTGTTCACCGGGCCCGTATGGACTCCTGGTCATCGCCCAGGGAAAGGCGGGGCTGCGCATCATGATCCGTGCCGACATGACGCGTGCGGACATCGAACATTTCGGCCGTCTGGTCAATGATCTGCGGAGCAAGAATGACTGAGCTGAAGGTTTATCCGGGCACGGGTGAGCAAAAGGCCGGAGAAAATCCGGAGGCGCCGCAGAGCGTGAACCGGCGCCTCATGGCACTGTCCTGTCTGCTGGTCTTCATGGCGCAGATGGCGACCACCATCTATCTGCCTTCGCTGCCGACCGTGGCGCACGACTTCGGAATGTCCCGCAGTTATGCGGCCCTGTCCATTTCGGCCTTCGTGATCGGCGCCGCCGCTCCCGTGGTGCTGTGGGGCATGGCCGCGGACCGCTACGGCCGCCGGGCCCCGCTGCTGGCCTCGCTGGCGGTGTTCGTGCTCACCAGCGCGGCGATCACGCTGAACCGGTCTCCCGAGGCACTGCTCGTGCTGCGCGCACTACAGGGCATCGGCGCGGGCGGTGCCGCGATCATCGCGCGCATCCTGGTGCGCGACCGCTGGAACGGCGACGAACTGGCCCGGCGTCTGTCGGTGCTGTCGATCGCGTTCATCACGGCGATGGGCGGCGGCCAGTTCCTCGGCGGCCTGATCGGCAGGTACGCCCACTGGGAGGCCGGTTTCGTGGTCCTCGCCGTGGTCGGCGCACTCGCCGCGGCGCTGACGTTCACCGTGCCGTTCGAGTCGGCCCGAGCCGTGCAGCGGCCGTCGGAAGTGCTGCGGATCTGCCTCGAGATCAGCGGGCAGCGCGCGTTCCTGCTGCCCGCACTGGCCGGAGGCGCGGGGTTCGCGACCATCGTGCTGCTCCAGGAGGTCAGCCCGTTCGTCTTCCAGCAGCACTTCGGGCTCGCCACCGACCAGTACGGAAGCCTCGGTCTGCTGCTCGGCCTGGCCTACTTCGCCGGTGCCATGACCGTCAACCGCCTGGTGTCCAGGACGGGTTCGGGCCGGCTGATGACCGCCGGGGCGCTCGTGATGACCGCCACGGGTGTGCTGATGATCGTGCTGTGGTCGGTGCCCGGACTGCCGCAGACCGGCGCCCTGGTGGCCTTCGTCGGGCTGTACTGCGTCACCACGTTCGGTCAGTCCGTGCTGTTCCCCAACAGCATGGCCACCGCCGTCAGCAGCCGTCGGACCCACGGCGCCTACGCCGTCTCCCTGTGCGGTTTCCTCCAGCAGTCGATGGCGGGCGTGGCCGCGGCCAGTGCCGCACTGCTGCACTCCGACCTCGCCTGGGCATCGGTCGCCACCGTGCTGGGCGCCGCGGCCTGGATCCTGACCCGGTTCGCCGTCGGTTCCACGACCCCGGCACCGGGGGCCACCGCCACGCCCGTCCACCGGCTGTCCACCGGTGGCGATCATGGTGCCCCGAGAGGGTGTTCCGCCACCACGGACTGATCTTGGAAAGCAAAAAAGCCCAGGTCAGAGAGTTTCTGTCCTGGGCTTTCGCTGAGCCGCTTTCGGGATTCGAACCCGAGACCTACGCATTACGAGTGCGTTGCTCTGGCCATCTGAGCTAAAGCGGCGTGCTGCGCGAGCACCGGGGTGCGCGGCAACGTCGGTAAGTCTACACAGGTTCGGGGAGTGGTCGCACCGGCCCCCGGGCGGGGGCCGGTGGGGTGGTCAGGTGCAGCGTTTGCCCTGGGTGGGCGGGGTGCCCTTGAGGAGGTAGGTGTCGATGGCGGTGTCGATGCAGGCGCTGCCGCGGCCGTAGGCGGTGTGGCCGTCGCCCTCGTAGGTCAGGAGGCGGGCCGAGGTGAGCTGGCGGGAGAGGGACTGGGCCCAGCGGTAGGGGGTCGCCGGGTCGCGGGTGGTGCCGACGACCACGATGGGGGCGGCGCCCTTGGCCTCGATGCGGTGGGGGGCGCCGGTGGCCTTGACCGGCCAGTAGGCGCAGTTCAGGGAGGCCCAGGCGAGGCTGGTGCCGAAGACCGGGGACGCCTTGCGGAACGCCGGGAGGGCCTTCTCCACCTGGTCAGGCCCGGAGAAGGCGGGCGGGAGGTCCAGGCAGTTCACAGCCGCGTTGGCCATCATCAGATTGCTGTAGTGGCCCTTGGCGTCGCGCTCGTAGTAGCTGTCGGCCAGCGCCAGCAGGCCCGCGCCGTCGTGGTCGTCCATGGCCGAGTTCAGCGCCTCGCGCAGCTGCTCCCAGGAGCCCTCGTCGTACATCGCCGCGACCACGCCGATGGTCGCCAGCGACTCGCCCAGCTGGCGGCCGTCCGCGTCGCCCGCCGGGAGGGGGTGGGCGTCGAGCTGCCGGAAGAACGACTGCAGGCGCTGTCCGACCTGGTCCGGCGTGTGGTCCTTGCTGTCGAGCGGGCAGTCGGCCTGCTTCACGCAGTCCCGCGAGAACGCCTGGAAGGCCGTCTCGAAGCCCGCCGTCTGGTCCAGGTTCACCTGGCGCGCGTCCAGCGAGGGGTCGATCGCGCCGTCCAGCACCAGGCGGCCGGTGCGGTGCGGGAACAGCCCGGCGTACGTCGCGCCCAGGAACGTGCCGTACGAGGCGCCGACGTAGTTCAGCTTCTCGTCGCCGAGCAGGGACCGCAGGATGTCCATGTCGCGGGCCGCCTCGACGGTGGAGACGTGCCGCAGCAGCCGCGCCGAGTGCGCGCCGCAGCTCTCCGCGAAGTCGCGGTCCGCGGTGACCAGCGCGTCCGTCTCCTTCGAGGTGTCGGGGGTCAGGTCCGTCTCGGTGAAGGCGTCCATCTGGCGGCCGTCCAGGCACTCGACCGGATCGCTGCCCGCGACCCCGCGCGGGTCCATGGCGACCATGTCGTACCGGGCGCGGACCTCGGCCGGATAGCCGAGCGCCGCGTACTGCTGGAGGTAGTTGATCGCCGAGCCGCCCGGGCCGCCGGGGTTCACCAGCAGCGAGCCGAGCGGCTTGCCCTTGCCGGTGGCCTTCTTGCGGGCGACGGCGAGCTGGACGTCGCCGTCGCCGGGCTTGGCGTAGTCGAGCGGCGCCTTGATCGTCGCGCACTCGAAACCGGCGGCACCGCACGCGCGCCAGGTCAGCCGCTGGGCGTAGTACGGCGCGAGCGCGGCCGGGGTCGCCTGGGGCAGCGGGGGCAGTACGGCCGCCTGCACCGTACCGGCGGCCGAGGCGTCGCCCGGACCGGTGGCGGAGCAGGCGGTGAGCAGCAGCGCGGCTGCCGCGAGGAGAGCCGCGGTGGCGCGGGCACGGGTGCCGGCGGTGCGGGGCGCGCGCGGCCCCGGGGACAGCGTCCGGGAGTACCGGCGCGGAGAAGGCTCGGTCTGCATCAGGCGAGCGTAACCCTGCGCGATGGCGTGGACACGTTGGGTGCGACGCGTGCCTCGTACGGAGGACGGCGCCGCCCGCCGGTCACGCGCCCCGCGCGCCAGATCACCCCGCCCCGCACCGCCTCACCCCGCACCACACCGCACCGCCTCACCCCGCCCGCAGCGCCATCGTCATCGCCTCCACCGCCAGCAGCGGAGCCACATTGCGGTCCAGGGCCTCCCGGCACGCGGAGATCGCCTCGATGCGGCGCAGGGTGGACTCCGGGGAGCTGGAGCGGGCGATGCGGTCGAGCGCGTCCTCGGCGTCGGTGTTGGCCAGCGCGATGCGGGAGCCGAGCTGGAGGGCGAGGACGTCGCGGTAGAAGCCGGTGAGGTCGCCGAGGGCCACATCGAGGCTGTCGCGCTGCGTACGGGTCCTGCGGCGCTTCTGCATGTCCTCCAGGTCCTTCATGACGCCCGCCGTGCCGCGCGGCATCCGCCCGCCCTGGGCCGCGCCGAGCGCCGCCTTCAGCTCCTCGGACTCCTTGCCGTCCATCTCCTCGGCCAGCTGCTTGGCGTCCTCGGCGGCGGCGTCGACCAGCTCCTGGGCGGCCTTCAGACAGGCGCCGACCTCGCTCAGGCGCAGCGGCAGCTTGAGCACGGTGGCCCGGCGCTCGCGGGCCGCCGGGTCGGTGGCCAGGCGCCGGGCCCGGTCGACATGGCCCTGGGTGGCGCGGGCGGCTGCCGCGGCGACCTCGGGCTCGATGCCGTCGCGGCGCACCAGCATGTCGGCGACGGCGTCCACGGGAGGCGTGCGCAGGTTCAGGTGACGGCAGCGGGAGCGGATCGTGGGCAGCACGTCCTCGATGGAGGGCGCGCACAGCAGCCACACCGTGCGCGGGGCGGGCTCCTCGACGGCCTTGAGGACGGCGTTGGCCGACTTCTCGTTCAGCCGCTCGGCGTCCTCCACGAGGATGATCTGCCAGCGTCCGTTCGCCGGGGCGGTGAAGGACTTGCGGACCGTGTCGCGCATGTCCCTGACCAGGATCTCCGCGCCCACGGCGGCGACCGGGGTGACGTCCGCGTGGGTGCCGAGCAGCGCGGTGTGGCAGCCGTCGCAGAAGCCGCAGCCGGGTACTCCGCCGAGGGCGCGGTCGGGGCTCACGCACTGGAGGGCGGCGGCGAAGGCGCGCGCCGCCTGGTTGCGGCCCGCGCCGGGCGGGCCCGTGAACAGCCAGGCGTGGGTCATCCGTGACGACTCCGGCACCGGTTCGGCGGCGGAGGCGGCCGTGACGAGCGCGTCGGCGTCCCGCGCGGCGCCTTCCAGCACCGCGGCGACCTTCTCCTGCCCGACGAGGTCGTCCCATACGGTCATGGGTCACGCCGTCCTTCCGTCACACCGCGCCTGTCCGGTCTCCATTGTGCGGGCGAGCACCGACAACCCCGAAAACGAGCGCCGGGCACACGGTGGAAAGGCGGCGCCCCCGGAGCCGTGCGACAGCTCCGGGGGCGCCGCCCCGTCCGGTGGACCAGCCCGCTCAGCGGCGCCGGTTGCGGCCCCGCCTGTCCTCGTCCTCGTCAGGCGCCCCGTACGCGCGCTCGTCGTACGAGCCGAGCAGTTCGTCCGCGAGCGACGGGAGGTCGTCCAGCGGGGTCTCCTCGGCCCAGTCGGGGCGCGGGCGGCGCGGGCGGCCGTCGGCGTCGAGCTGGGGCATCTCGCGGGTGCTGTCGTCGGCGCCGGTCCGCTCGTCGCGGAAGTAGCCGGAGGGCACCCGGCTCGGCCGGCCGTCGCCGCGCACGGGCGGCAGGACGGCGGTCTCGTCGTTCGACGGCACCTGGGGCAGTACGGCCGTCTCGTCCGTGGCGCCCGCCGGGGGACGCGGCACCTCGGCCGTCACCTCGGACTCGCGGCGCTCGTCGCGCACCGGCGGCAGCACGGCCGTACGGTCGGCGTTCGGGTCGATGACCGGGGTCGGGACCGTCTCGTCCACCGCGCGGGGCGCGGAACGCGGCGCGTCGTCCTTGTTCAGCGAGATCACGGGCGTCGGCATGGTCGTCGCCTCCGGGGGCGCGGGCCGGTCCGCGGGGCGCGGGGCGCCCCGGCGGCGGGCCGCCTCCTGGGCCGCCGCGGCGGCCTCGGCCGCGTGCCTGCGGGCCTCCTCGGCGCGCAGCAGCGCCTCCTCGGCCTTGCGCTGCTTCTCCAGGCGCAGGGCCTCGGCCTCGGCGCGCAGCCGGGCCTCCTCCTCGGCCTCCCGGCGGCGGCGCTCCTCCTCCGCCCTGCGGCGGGCCTCCTCTGCGGCGCGGGCCTTCTCCTCGGCGAGCAGCCGCTGCCGCTCCTCCTCGGCGCGCCGGTGGGCCTCCTCGGCCCGGCGCCTGGCCTCCTCCGCCTGGCGCTCGGCCTCGCGGCGCTGGGCCTCCTCCAGCTCGCGCTGCTTGCGCTCCTCCTCCTCGGCGCGCAGCCGGGCCAGCGCTTCCTGGCGCTCGCGCTCCAGGCGCTCCTCCTCGGCCTTGCGCGCGGCCTCTTCCTCGGCCTTGCGGCGCGCTTCCTCCTCGGCCTGCTTCCGGGCCTCCTCCTGGGCCTTGATCTCGGCCTCGGAGAGCGGCAGGACGACATCGAGCCGGTGCCGGATCACGGTGGTGACGGCCTCGGGTTCCTGCCCCGCGTCCACGACCAGATAGCGGCCGGGGTCGGCGGCGGCGAGGGTGAGGAAGCCGGAGCGCACGCGCGCGTGGAACTCGGCGGGCTCCGACTCCAGGCGGTCGGGCGCCTCGGTGAACCGCTCGCGGGCGGTCTCCGGCGGCACGTCGAGCAGCACGGTCAGATGCGGGACCAGGCCGTGGGTGGCCCAGCGGTTGATGCGGGCGATCTCGGTCGGGGACAGGTCGCGGCCCGCGCCCTGGTAGGCGACGGACGAGTCGATGTACCGGTCCGAGATGACGACCGCGCCGCGCTCCAGGGCGGGCCGTACGACGGTGTCCACGTGCTCGGCGCGGTCGGCCGCGTAGAGCAGGGCCTCCGCGCGGTGGGACAGGCCCGCCGAGGACACGTCGAGCAGGATCGAGCGCAGCCGCTTGCCGACGGGCGTGGCGCCCGGCTCGCGGGTGAGGACGACCTCGTGGCCCTTGCCGCGGATCCACTCGGCCAGCGCCTCGGCCTGGGTGGACTTGCCCGCGCCGTCGCCGCCCTCCAGGGCGATGAAGAATCCGTTCGTCGCGGGGGCCGTCACCGGGTCGTCCCCGCCGAGCAGGGCGTCCTTGAGGTCCTGGCGCAGCGGGATGCCGGAGCGGTCGTCGACCTTGGCGAGGACCAGGACGGCGATCGGCAGCAGCAGCGCGCCGACCAGCATCAGGGTGAAGGAGGCGCCGCCGTGCGCGAAGACGAAGCGACCGCTCTCCAGGCGGTGGCGGCCGATGAGCCCGGCGACCACGGGGGCGATCAGGACGCCGAGCGCCATGAAGACGCGGACCACCGCGTGCAGGTGCTCGGTGATCCGGCCCCGGCGGGACTCCTCGGTCTCCTGGTCGAGCAGCGCGTGCCCGGTGTTCGCGGACACGCCCGCGGCGACACCGGCCAGGGTGACCAGGAGCAGCACCGTGGTGACGTCCGGGACGAGACCGGCGGCCAGCAGGGCGATGCCGGTGAGCGCTATGGCCAGCGCGAGGAACCTGCGGCGCGAGAGCGAGGGCAGCAGCGCGGGCGCGGTGCGCACGCCGACGCCGACACCGCCGGTCAGGCCGAGCACCAGGAGGCCGTAGAGCACCGGGCCGCCACCCAGGTCGGTGGCGTGCAGCACGCACACGGCGACGGCGGCGGCGATGGACCCGGCCACGGCGGCGCAGGCGATGACGAGCGGCAGGACGGCGCCCGTACGGCCCTTGTCCACACCGGCGGCGGTGCGCGGGCGGCGCAGGCCCTCCAGCGGCGACCGCGCGCGCGGGGTGCGCACACCGGGCAGCTTCAGGGCGCTGAGCACGGACAGGGAGGCGGCGAAGAGTCCGGCCGCCACGTACGACGCGAGGGCCGCGTGGTGCTGGTCGAACCAGGTGATGCCGGTGGCAAGGAGGTTGTTGAACAGGGAGGCGACGACCAGCGCGGCAGCCGCCAGCGGGACGGCGAGGAAGCCGGTGCGCAGCGCGAGGCGGCGCAGGGCCTCCAGGTGGTCGGGCAGCGGGCGCACGGTCGCGCCCTCGGGCGGCGGTGCGGGCAGCAGACCGGGGGCCGCGCTCTCGCGGCACACCGTCCACAGCCGTTCGGCCACACCGGTGACGAAGGCGGTGACGAGCAGGACGGCCAGCGCGTTGTCCGGCGTCCAGTCGATCCACAGCGGGGCGACGAGCAGCAGCGCGGCGCGCACACCGTCGGCGCCGACCATGGTCCAGCGCCGGTCGAGCGGGCCGCCCGGCGCGGTCAGGGTGCTCAGCGGGCCGAGCAGGACGGCGCCGAAGAGCAGGGTGGCCAGGACGCGCACCGCGAAGACGACCGCGACGGCGAAGGCCACGCCCCGGTACCCCCCGCCGAAGGCGCCCTGGGCGACCGCCGCCTGGAGGACGAGGAGGACCAGCACGAGCAGGGCCAGGGCGTCGCCCGTACCGCTCACGAGGTGTGCGCCGCACAGGCGCCGCAGGTCCGGTCGGCGCAGCAGGGAACGGACGGCGCGTTCGCGGGAATCCGCGACCAGTGCGTCGTCCGGTGCTGGGGTGGGGGCCGTTGGCTGCTCGGCTCGCGTCATGCGTTCAGCCTATCCGCAGCCGCTGACACCCATGCCCTCCTTGCCCCCTCGGTCCCGCTCTGCCCCTGGACGTACACCGGGTGCTCACATCGCGACGACACGCCGACGCCCCGGCACCGCGCGCGGGCGGTACCGGGGCGTACGGGAGGAGTCCCGGAGGCTCAGTCCTCCGTGCCGGAGGAGCCGGAAGAGGCCGTCTTCTTGGCGGCGACGGTCTTCTTCGCCGTGGTCGTCTTCTTGGCGGTCGTCTTCTTCGCCGTCGTCTTCTTGGCGGCGGTCTTCTTCGCCGGAGCCGTCTTCTTGGCCGTGGCCTTCTTCGCCGCCGTCTTCTTGGCGGGGCCCTTGGCCCGCTTCTCGGCGAGCAGTTCGAAGCCGCGCTCCGGGGTGATCTCCTCCACACTGTCGCCGGAGCGCAGGGTGGCGTTGGTCTCCCCGTCGGTGACGTACGGACCGAAGCGGCCGTCCTTGACCACGACCGGCTTGCCGGAGACCGGGTCCTCGCCCAGCTCCTTCAGCGGCGGCTTGGCGGCGGCCCGCCCGCGCTGCTTGGGCTGGGCGTAGATCGCCAGCGCCTCCTCCAGGGTGATCGTGAAGATCTGGTCCTCGGAGGTGAGCGAGCGCGAGTCCGTGCCCTTCTTCAGGTACGGGCCGTAGCGGCCGTTCTGCGCGGTGATCTCCACGCCCTCGGCGTCGGTGCCGACCACGCGGGGCAGCGACATCAGCTTGAGGGCGTCGTCGAGGGTGACCGTGTCGAGCGACATGGACTTGAAGAGGGAGGCCGTGCGCGGCTTGACCGCGTTCTTGCCGGTCTTCGGGGTGCCCTCGGGAAGCACCTCGGTGACATAGGGGCCGTAGCGGCCGTCCTTGGCGATGATCTGGTGGCCGGTGACCGGGTCGGCGCCCAGCTCGAAGTCGCCGCTGGGCTTGGCCAGCAGTTCCTCGGCCAGCTCGACGGTCAGCTCGTCCGGGGCCAGGTCCTCGGGGACGTCCGCGCGCTGGTGCTGCTCGGTGTCCTTCTCGCCCCGCTCGATGTACGGGCCGTAGCGGCCCACGCGCAGCACGATGCCGTCGCCGACCGGGAAGGAGGACACCTCGCGGGCGTCGATCGCGCCCAGGTCGGTGACCAGTTCCTTGAGGCCGCCGAGGTGGTCGCCGTCGCCGTTGCCCGCGTCGGCGGCGGCACCGGAGGCCTCCAGGCCCTCGCCGAAGTAGAAGCGCTTGAGCCACGGCACGGACTGGGCCTCACCGCGCGCGATGCGGTCGAGGTCGTCCTCCATGCGAGCGGTGAAGTCGTAGTCGACCAGTCGGCCGAAGTGCTTCTCCAGCAGGTTGACCACGGCGAAGGACAGGAAGGACGGCACCAGGGCCGTGCCCTTCTTGAAGACGTAGCCGCGGTCCAGGATCGTGCCGATGATCGACGCGTAGGTCGACGGGCGGCCGATCTCGCGCTCTTCCAGCTCCTTGACCAGGGACGCCTCGGTGTAGCGGGCCGGGGCCTTGGTGGCGTGACCGTCGACCGTGATCTGGTCGGCGGCCAGCGGGTCGCCCTCGGCCACCTGGGGCAGCCGGCGCTCGCGGTCGTCCAGCTCGGCGTTCGGGTCGTCGGCGCCCTCCACGTAGGCCTTGAGGAAGCCGTGGAAGGTGATCGTCTTGCCGGAGGCGCTGAACTCCACGTCCCGGCCGTCGGCGGAGGTGCCGCCGATCTTGACGGTGACGCTGTTGCCGATCGCGTCCTTCATCTGGGAGGCGACGGTGCGCTTCCAGATCAGCTCGTAGAGCCGGAACTGGTCGCCGGTCAGGCCCGTCTCGGCCGGGGTGCGGAAGCGGTCGCCGGAGGGGCGGATCGCCTCGTGCGCCTCCTGGGCGTTCTTGACCTTGCCCGCGTAGGTGCGCGGCTGCGGCGGGAGGTAGTCGGCGCCGTAGAGGTGCGTGACCTGCGCACGCGCCGCGGCGACAGCGGTGTCGCTGAGCGTCGTGGAGTCGGTACGCATATAGGTGATGTAGCCGTTCTCGTACAGCTTCTGGGCGACCTGCATGGTCGCCTTCGCGCCGAAGCCGAGCTTGCGGCTGGCCTCCTGCTGGAGGGTGGTCGTACGGAACGGGGCGTACGGCGAGCGGCGGTACGGCTTGGACTCGACCGAGCGCACGGAGAACCGGGTGGTCTCCAGGGCGGCGGCCAGAGCGCGCGCGCTGACCTCGTCCAGGTGGAGGGTGTTCGGGCTCTTGAGCTGCCCGAGGGAGTCGAAGTCGCGGCCCTGCGCGATACGGCGGCCGTCGACCGTCTGCAGCCGGGCGACCAGCGACGACGGGTCGGAGGGGTCACCGGCGCGGCCGGTGGCGAAGGTGCCGGTCAGGTCCCAGTACTCGGCGGAGCGGAAGGCGATGCGGTCGCGCTCGCGCTCGACGATGAGCCGGGTGGCCACCGACTGGACACGCCCGGCCGACAGGCGCGGCATGACCTTCTTCCACAGGACCGGCGAGACCTCGTAGCCGTAGAGGCGGTCGAGGATGCGGCGGGTCTCCTGGGCGTCGACCAGCTTCTTGTTCAGCTCGCGCGGGTTGGCGACGGCCTCGCGGATCGCGTCCTTGGTGATCTCGTGGAAGACCATCCGCTTGACGGGGATCTTCGGCTTGAGGACTTCCTGGAGGTGCCAGGCGATGGCCTCGCCCTCGCGGTCCTCATCGGTGGCGAGGAACAGCTCGACGGAATCCTTCATCAGGTCCCGGAGCTTCTTGACCTGCGCCTTCTTGTCGGCGTTGATCACATAGATCGGCTGGAAGTCATGGTCGACGTCCACACCGAGGCGGCGGACCTCGCCGGTGTACTTGTCGGGCACCTCGGCGGCGCCGTTCGGAAGGTCCCGGATGTGCCCGACGCTGGCCTCGACTACGTAGCCGGGGCCGAGGTAACCCTTGATCGTCTTCGCCTTGGCAGGCGACTCGACGATGACGAGTCGGCGGCCGCCCTGTGCGGTCTCGCTGGTCGGGGACAACTTCGCTCTTCTCTCCGGTCGACGCTTGGGCCTCCCCAGGGCCTTGGTCCCGGGGTCGCGGCGTGCTTCTGGCACGTGTGACGCTGCGGAGTGTGACGGTACATCCCGCCCCCGTGTCAAACGGGAAAAGCCCACAACGGCCACTCGAACGGTAACCCGACTACCGGCATTCCTGCCGCCCGGAGTCCCCGCTCGGTCCGCGGCCCGCGTCCGGAGCGCGACGCTCCGCCCCGGATCTCAGAGACGCGTCAGACAGTACGCGGCCAGCCCCAGCGCGACGGCCCCGCCCACCACGGCAAGCGTGGCCGAGGTGGTCTGCCCGACCCCGTGGGCCACCGGCTCCCGCCGCCGCACCCGGACCCCGGTCCACACCAGCAGACCCCCTCCGAACAGCGCGAACACCACTCCCGCGAACACCGCCGGACCGCTCTCCATACCCCGCCCGCCCCTCTCTTCCCGCTCCGTCCCGCTTCGGCGCGGGGAGCGTGCCACGGGCGATCGACAGGGCGGCGACGTCCGGGTGAACGACAGGCTCCGCCGGGGCGGGACGGGGGTGGCGGAGCACACTTTTCCGGCCGTTCTCCAGCCGCTTTCCGGCGCGGCGTGGTGCCCGGGGCGTACGGCGAAGATCGGGTGGCGGTTACGCAGGCACGGGGAGGGCGGGTACGGCAGCCGTACCCGCCCTTTCCGTGTCCGCCCTTGCCGTGTCCGCCCTTTCCGTGTCCGTCGGCCGGGTGGTCAGGCGGCCGGTCGGCCGACCGGCTCCAGGAAGCCCTGCTCCACCAGCAGCCGGATCTGGGCCGGGGTGCGGTCGCGCAGGGCCACCGGGTCCTCGCCGACCAGCTGGGCGATGGCGTCCAGGATGCGGCCCGCGCTCAGCGTGCCGTCGCAGACGCCCGCGAAGCCCGCGCCGATGGTGTCGACCTTGGTGGCACGGCACATGCCCCGGTGCTGACGGAGCACCACGTGCTCGGGGTCCTCGGCACCGGGGAGCCCGACCTGTTCCTGGACCACCTCGGCGGCCAGCCTGAAGTGCCCCTCCAGCAGGGCCGCGTCGTCGTGCTCGCGCAAGTGGGCGACGCGCTCGAAGTGGGCGCGGATCGCGTCGCCGAGGGGCTGTTCGACCGCGTGCGGCCACTCCTCCACGACGATGGACGGCTCGGCCGCCGCCGTCTTGCGCAGGGTGATCCAGCCGAAGCCGATCCCCTTGACCTTGCGCGCCTCGAACGCGTCGAGCCAGGCGTCGTACCGCGCCTGATACTCCGCCGGGTCCTCGCGGTGGTCCCCGGCGTCCCGCAGCCACAGCTCGGCGTACTGCGTGACGTCCTGCACTTCGCGCTGCACGATCCACGCGTCGCACCCGCGCGGCACCCACGACCTGAGCCGCTCCTGCCAGTCCTCCCCCTCCACGTGCTGCCAGTTGGCGAGGAACTGCGCGAACCCGCCCTCGTTCAGCCGGTCCCCCGCCTGCTGAACGAGCGTGCGGCACAGATCGTCCCCGCTCATCCCGCCGTCCCGGTAGGTGAGCCGGGCACCGGGCGAGATGACGAAGGGCGGGTTGGAGACGATCAGGTCGAACGTCTCGTCCTGGCGCACCGGTTCGAACAGCGAGCCCTCGCGCAGATCGGCGGCGGGCGCGCCGGAGAGCGCGAGGGTGAGCGCGGTGATGTGCAGCGCGCGCGGGTTGAGGTCGGTGGCCGTCACGCGCGTGGCGTGCTGGGCGGCGTGCAGCGCCTGGATGCCGGAGCCGGTGCCGAGGTCGAGCGCGGAGCCGACAGGCGTGCGCACGGTGATCCCGGCCAGCGTCGTGGAGGCGCCGCCCACCCCGAGGACGACGTTCTCGGCGCGCTGGCCGATGCCGCCCGCGCCGCCGACCGCGCAGCCGAGGTCGGACACGATGAACCAGTCCTCGCCGTCGGGACCGCCGTAGGGCCGTACGTCCACCGTCGCGGCCACCTCGTCGTCGCCCACGCGCGTGAGCCAGCCCGCGTCCACCGCGTCGTCGACGGGCAGGACGCCGGCCAGGCGCGCGGACGGCACGGGCTGCTGGAGCAGGAAGAGCCGCACCAGCGCCTCCAGCGGCGTCTCACCCCGGGTCGCGCGGAGCGCGGGCACGGTCTCGCTGCGGGCCAGCGCCGCGTACGCGGGGGCGCCGAGCAGGTCGAGCAGACCGTCGGCGGTGAAGGAGGCCGCGAGGAGGGCGTCGCGCAGCTGGGCGGTGGTGCCGGGTCGGTCGGCGGCGGGCAGGGGAGCGGAGCCGGTGTCAGTCACGTCCCCATTGTGGCCCGCCGCGCCGGGGTGACCGGTGTCGCCCGGCCGGGGCGGCCGGGCAGCGCGCGGGGGCGCCGGGCGGGAGCGGCTTCGCCGCGCGCCCGGCCGGGGCGGGCGCCGTCAGCCCGCCTGCGCGGACGCCGACGCCGAGCCCGCGGCCTTGCAGCTGGCCTGCTCCGCGATCGCCTCGCGGACGTCGCCCTGCTCCAGGCGCTTGAGCGCCTCGGTGCCGCTGTCGCTCTGCTTGCCGATCGCCTTGGTGCGGTCGGCGACGTCGTGCAGGCCCTTGGCGAACTCGCCCTGGTCCTTGGTGTCCAGGTCGTCGACCTTCTTCTTGAGGTCGGCGTACGACGCGGAGAGGTCGTTGAGGTTCTTGACCGCGTCCCGCTGGCGCTTGGCGCCTTCCTCGACCCCGGGGGGCGCACCGGCGCCGCTGATGGCGTCGGCGATCGCCTTGTAGCCCTCGGACATGTCCTGGAACGCCTGGGAGTAGGTCTCCTTGGCGTCCTTGGGCGCGAGGTCGCTGTCGGAGGCGATCTTGGCGATGGACGCGTTCGCCGCGCTGATCTTCTTGTCCTGAGCGGGTACGGCGTCGCACACCGACTTGGCCCAGACCCCCAGCTTGGGGTCGGGTCCTTCGCTCTTGCCGCCGCATCCGGTCAGCGCGACTATCAGTACCGCACCGCCGGACAGTGCGGCCGCGAGCTTCTTGTTCACAGGATCGGTCCCTTCCCTGGCTCTCGGCCCCCGGAATCTACACGGCGGACCACACCTTCCCCCCGGCGAACGCCCCCTACGTCGGCTTTTGTCATGCTTCGCACCGCAGGAGAGAAGGCTCACGGCGTGCGGATGCCCACAGGAAGGGGAGGACGCCGTCCCCACACACGACGGACGGGCGGTACGTCAGCACGCACCGCCCGCCCGTCCGTTGACCGGACCGTCCCTACGCCGCCTACGAAACGACCGCCGGGGGCGTCGAGTTGGATATCTCGCCCTCGTCCTCGTCGTCCCCGTCGCCCACCGCGATGCCGCGCCGCTTGGACACGTACACCGCGACGACGATCACCGCGAGCGCGAGCACCGCGACCACGATCCGTACGGCCACGCTCTTGTCGGCGCCGTAGGAGAACTTGATCACCGCGGGCGCGATGAGCAGCGAGACCAGGTTCATGACCTTGAGCAGCGGGTTGATGGCCGGGCCCGCCGTGTCCTTGAAGGGGTCGCCCACCGTGTCGCCGATCACCGTGGCCGCGTGGGCCTCGCTGCCCTTGCCGCCGTGGTGGCCGTCCTCGACGAGCTTCTTGGCGTTGTCCCAGGCGCCGCCGGAGTTGGCGAGGAACACCGCCATGAGGGTGCCCGCGCCGATGGCGCCCGCGAGGTAGGCGCCGAGCGCGCCGACACCGAGCGTGAACCCGATGAAGATCGGCGCCATGACGGCGAGCAGACCCGGGGTGGCCAGCTCCCGCAGCGCGTCCTTGGTGCAGATGTCGACGACGCGGCCGTACTCCGGTTTCTGCGTGAAGTTCATGATCCCGGGCTTCTCGCGGAACTGCCGCCGCACCTCGTAGACCACCGAACCGGCCGACCGGGAGACGGCGCTGATGGCGAGTCCGGAGAAGAGGAAGACGACCGCCGCGCCCGCGATCAGGCCGACCAGGTTGTTGGGCTGGGAGATGTCCATGGACAGGGTCAGCGGCGCCCCGGGACCGGTCAGCGTCTCCCCCACGTCCCGCACATTGGTGGTGATCGCGTCCCGGTACGACCCGAAGAGCGCCGCTGCCGCGAGGACGGCGGTGGCGATGGCGATGCCCTTGGTGATGGCCTTGGTGGTGTTGCCGACCGCGTCCAGGTCGGTGAGCACCTGGGCGCCCGCGCCCTCGACGTCGCCGGACATCTCGGCGATGCCCTGCGCGTTGTCGGAGACCGGCCCGAAGGTGTCCATGGCGACGATCACGCCGACCGTGGTGAGCAGCCCGGTGCCCGCGAGCGCCACCGCGAACAGCGCGAGCATGATCGACGTGCCGCCGAGCAGGAACGCGCCGTACACGCTGAGCCCGATCAGCAGCGCGGTGTACACCGCCGACTCCAGACCGATGGAGATGCCGGAGAGCACGACGGTGGCCGGGCCGGTGAGCGAGGTCTTGCCGATGTCGCGGACCGGGCGCCGGGTGGTCTCGGTGAAGTAGCCGGTGAGCTGCTGGATGACGGCGGCGAGCAGGATGCCGATGGCGACGGCGACCACCGCGAGGACGCGCGGGTCGCCGTCCTTGGCGAGGATCGCGGCGTCGGTGACGCCCTTCAGGTCCGCGTACCGGGAGGGGAGATAGAGGAAGACGGCGACGGCGACGAGCACGAGGGAGATCACCGCCGAGATGAAGAAGCCCCGGTTGATCGCGCTCATGCCGCTGCGGTCGGCGCGGCGCGGGGCGACCGCGAAGATGCCGATCATGGCGGTGACCACGCCGATGGCGGGCACCAGCAGCGGGAAGGCGAGACCCGCGTCGCCGAAGGCGGTCTTGCCGAGGATCAGCGCGGCGACCAGGGTGACGGCGTACGACTCGAAGAGGTCGGCCGCCATGCCCGCGCAGTCGCCGACGTTGTCGCCCACGTTGTCCGCGATGGTCGCGGCGTTGCGGGGGTCGTCCTCCGGGATGCCCTGTTCGACCTTGCCGACCAGGTCGGCGCCCACGTCGGCGGCCTTGGTGAAGATGCCGCCGCCCACGCGCATGAACATCGCGATGAGCGCGGCCCCGAGGCCGAAGCCCTCCAGCACCTTGGGCGCGTCGGCCGCGTAGACCAGCACCACGCAGGAGGCGCCGAGCAGGCCGAGGCCGACGGTGAACATGCCGACGACGCCGCCCGTGCGAAATGCGATCTTCATCGCCGTGTGCGATACGACGGTGAGATCCTTTTCCGGTTCGCCCCGCGCGGGAGTCGCCTGCCGCGCGGCTGCGGCGACGCGCACATTGCTGCGGACGGCGAGCCACATGCCGATATAACCGGTGGCGGCCGAGAACACCGCGCCGATCAGGAAGAACACGGATCGCCCGGCCCGCTGATTCCAGTCGTCGGCGGGCAGCAGCAGAAGCAGGAAGAAGACGGCCACGGCGAATACGCCGAGAGTGCGCAGCTGGCGTGCGAGATACGCTTTGGCGCCTTCCTGGACCGCCTCCGCGATCTCTTTCATCGAGTCGGTGCCCTCGTCGGCCGCCAGCACCTGGCGCACCAGGACGCCCGCGACCACGAGCGCGGCCACGGCGACGGCCGCGATCACCGCGACCATGATCCGGTTGTCGTCGGTCAGGACCGCTGCCGCGAGGGGTATGGAGTGATCCGGCTGAGGGAGGGAAAGCCCCGCCATTCGTCCTCCTTGAGGCTTGGGCTGAGCTCTTGATGATCAGCACAGGGCACGGTAAACAGAATTGCCCGGCACATGGTCTTTAGCAAATGATCCGGACCGGAACAAGGACCGAGAACCCGAACGGCGTAATAGCGCTGAGGCATTTCCGGGGGCGTTCCGATGGTGTTCCGGGGCGTTCGGGAGCGTTCCGGCGGGGGCTTTCCTTGATCGGAATTACTCGTGAATTCCTTCACGAATTCCGGGGCGGCGCGGGAGCGCGCGGGAGGGGCGCGGGACGGCAGCACAAAGGGCCCTGCTCGGCAGGGCCCTGGGTGGTGGTGCGGGTGCGGCGAGGGTGGGATCAGAGAAGCGGGGTGACCGGAGGCACCGTCGGCCAGGACATGCGGATCAGACCGCCGTCCGCGCCGGTGGTGACCTTGACGTCGTCCACCAGTCCGCTGATGACCGCGAGGCCCATCTCGTCCTCCTCGGCCTCCACGTCCGCGTCGGACGCGGGACCGCCCGCCACCCGTTCGGCGGCGACCGGATGCGGGGCCTCGTCGCCGACCTCGATGGAGAACAGCTTCTCCTCCTCGATCAGCGCGACCTTCACCGGTGCGGTGATGCCCCCGCTCTGGTGCAGCCCGACGGCGCGGGAGCAGGCCTCGCCCACGGCGAGCCGGACCTCGTCCAGCACGGCCTCGTCCACTCCGGCCCGGCGCGCCACCGCAGCCGCCACCAGGCGGGCGGTACGGACGTGCTCGGGCAGCGCGCTGAAGCGGAGTTCGACGGTGGCCATGCATCCCCCTCGCTACTACGGGCGTGCGACACGGGGGCGGGGCAGCCGAAAGCCCGCACCCCACGCTGTACTTCTGTGCCCCGGCACACGGCGCGGGACAGGACCCACCGGGGTCCGGGCCGCGGGGCCCGGACTCGGCGAACGGTCCGTCGTCAGTCGGTGGCCTCCACCGCTTCCTCGACCGAGGTGTGAATCGGGAACACCTTGGTGAGGCCGGTGATGCGGAAGATCTTCAGGATGCGCTCCTGGTTGCAGACCAGGCGCAGCGAGCCCTCGTGGGCACGCACCCGCTTCAGGCCGCCGACCAGCACGCCGAGACCGGTGGAGTCGAGGAAGTCCACGCCCTCCATGTCGACGACGAGGTGGAAATTCCCGTCGTTCACCAGCTCGACCAGCTGCTCGCGCAGCTTGGGCGCGGTATACACATCGATTTCGCCACCGACCTCGACGACCGTGCGATCGCCGACGGTACGGGTCGACAGGGACAGGTCCACGGAACCTCCAGCACCTTGCTATCGAGCGGTCGTCCCTCGGGACATCTCGGCTTGCGGCCCCCGGGACGCAACGCCAGCCGCGATGGCATTCAATCACTTACCGGCAGGTGTGCACGACGCCTTGGCTCCATTGTCCGTCAAGCCGGTGACACACTCGGTGCCGATGGCCAAGAATCACCGACCCGACCGATCCCAGCCGGACCCGGCGTCCCACCCGTCCCCGGGGGCGGTCCTGGGCAGGCTCGCCTCCGGCCCGAGCAGATCCGCGCGCATCACTCATACGGAGCACTTGCCCCCGCGCGCGGGCCGCCATGCCGTCTGGCCGGACCGGATTCGCTCCGAGGTCGTCGCGGCGGTCGAGGCGTGCGGGATCGAGCACCCCTGGGCCCACCAGGCACGCGCCGCCGAGCACGCGCTGGACGGCGATTCGGTGGTCGTCGCCACCGGCACCGCCTCCGGCAAGTCCCTCGCCTATCTCGTCCCGGTGCTCTCCGCGCTCCTGGACGGCTCCGAGGCGCCGAACGGCCGGGGCGCGACCGCCCTGTACCTGTCCCCCACCAAGGCCCTGGCCGCCGACCAGTGCCGCGCGGTGCGCGAACTCGCCGACCCGCTCGGCACGGCGGTGCGCGCGGCCGTCTACGACGGCGACACCCCCTTCGAGGAACGCGAGTGGGTCCGCCAGCACGCGAACTACGTGCTGACCAACCCCGACATGCTCCACCGGGGCGTCCTGCCCGCCCACCCCCGCTGGTCCTCCTTCCTGAAGTCGCTCAAGTACGTCGTGATCGACGAGTGCCACACCTACCGGGGCGTCTTCGGCTCGCACGTCGCCCAGGTGCTGCGACGGCTGCGCCGTCTGTGCGCCCGCTACGGCTCCTCCCCCGTCTTCCTGCTCGCCTCCGCCACCTCCGCCGAGCCCGCCGTGTCCGCCGGGCGGCTGACCGGGCTGCCGGTGGTCGAGGTCGCCGACGACGCCTCCCCGCGCGGCGAACTCGTCTTCGCCCTCTGGGAGCCCCCGCTCACCGAGCTGCACGGCGAGAAGGGCGCCCCCGTGCGGCGCACCGCCACCGCCGAGACGGCCGACCTGCTGACCGACCTCGCCGTCCAGGGCGTGCGCTCGGTCGCCTTCGTCCGCTCCCGGCGCGGCGCCGAGCTGATCTCGGTCATCGCCCAGGAACGGCTGGCCGAGGTCGACCGCTCGCTGGCCGGACGGGTCCGTGCCTACCGGGGCGGCTACCTCCCCGAGGAACGCCGCGCCCTGGAGCGCGCCCTGCACTCCGGCGAACTCCTCGGTCTGGCCGCCACGACCGCCCTGGAGCTGGGCGTGGACGTCTCGGGCCTGGACGCGGTGGTCATCGCGGGCTACCCGGGCACCCGGGCCTCCCTGTGGCAGCAGGCGGGCCGCGCGGGCCGGGCCGGACAGGGCGCCCTTGCGGTGCTGGTGGCCCGCGACGACCCGCTGGACACCTACCTCGTCCACCACCCCGAGGCCCTGTTCGACCGCCCTGTGGAGTCCACGGTCCTGGACCCCGACAACCCCTACGTCCTCGCCCCGCACCTGTGCGCCGCCGCCGCCGAGATCCCGCTCACCGAGGCCGACCTCGATCTCTTCGGCCCCGCGACCGCCGGGCTGCTGCCCCAGCTGGAGGCCGCGAAGCTGCTGCGCCGCCGCACCCGCGCCTGGCACTGGACCCGCCGCGAGCGCGCCGCCGACCTGACCGACATCCGCGGCGAGGGCGGACCCCCGGTGCAGATCGTGGAGGAGGGCACCGGGCATCTGCTCGGCACGGTGGACGCGGGCTCCGCGCACTCCACCGTCCACGAGGGCGCCGTCCACCTCCACCAGGGCCGCACCTATCTGGTGCGCTCGCTCGACCTGAAGCACTCCGTCGCCCTGGTGGAACGGGCCGACCCGCCCTACTCCACCGTCGCCCGCGACACCACCTCGATCTCCGTCCTGGAGACGGACACCGAGATCCCGTGGGGCGCCGGGCGCCTGTGCTACGGCTCCGTCGAGGTCACCAACCAAGTCGTCTCCTTCCTGCGCCGCCGCCTGATCACCGGTGAAGTGCTCGGCGAGGCGAAACTGGACCTTCCTCCGCGGACGCTGCGCACCCGCGCGGTGTGGTGGACGGTCACCGAGGACCAGCTCGACCAGGCCGGGATCAGCCCGGAGATCCTCGGCGGCTCCCTGCACGCCGCCGAACACGCCTCCATCGGCATGCTGCCCCTCTTCGCCACCTGCGACCGCTGGGACATCGGCGGCGTCTCCGTCCCGCTCCACCCCGACACCTTGCTGCCCACCGTCTTCGTCTACGACGGCCACCCCGGCGGTGCGGGCTTCGCCGAACGCGCCTTCCACACCGCCCGCTCCTGGCTCACCGCCACCCGCGAGGCCATCGCCTCCTGCGAGTGCGACGCGGGCTGCCCGTCCTGCATCCAGTCCCCCAAGTGCGGCAACGGCAACGATCCCCTGCACAAGCGGGGAGCGGTGCGGCTCCTGGGGGTGCTGCTGCGGGGGGCGGCCGAGGCGGAGGGCGCGGGTACCGGGGCCACGGAGGCCGGGGCTGCGGAGGCCGGGGCTGCGGAGGCCGGGGCTGCGGAGGCCGGGGCTGCGGAGGCCGGGGCGAGCGGCACCGAGGTGAGCGGCGTCGAGGTGAGCCGGGCCGAGGCGGAGGCCGCCGGGACGGCAGGCCCCGAGGTCGCGGCCGGGGCCAGCCGCACAGACGCGGCAGGGGCCGAGAAGGCCGGGTCTCAGCCCGCCGGGGAGCGCGTCGGTGAGTGAGAGGGCGGCGAGGCGGGCGCCCCGGGGTCCGGCACCGGCCCCGTGGAATCCGTCGCCGGACCCGCCCTGGATCTGACCTCCGCCGTGAACGGCCCCCGTCCCACGCCCGCGCTCACGTCCGAGATCTCCCCGGAGAGCACGCACCGCACGAGCCGCGCGCCCTGTGCCGTGGCCACCTGCTCGGCCCGGGCGCACGCCGCCACGTCGCCCTCGGCCCAGTGGTCCGCCGCCGCGAGCGCCGCGAGGTCCGCCGCGCCGGCCGCGCGGTGCCGTACGACGACGGCGTGCCCGAGGGCGAGCACCGCACCGAACACCACGCACAGCACCGCGACGGCCCCGAGGCTCCAGACGGTCGCGGAGCCCTGGTCTCCCCGGCCCCGGTGAGCCGTACCGTCCCGCCACCTCATCACCCGCCTCCTTCCCGGGCCGGGGCTTCCCCGGCGCCGACGGTCTCCTCCGCATCGGCGACCGCCTCCTCCCGTACGTCGAACGGCAGCCCGCTCAGCACCGGTGGTCTGGCCACCACGGTCACCCTGACCCGGCCGCCCTCCCGGCCGACGCTCACCTCGGCGCCGTCCGGCGCCGTCTCGCGGGCCGCCCGCAGCACCGCGTCATCCGGGTCCTGCCGGGCGGCGGCCCGGGCGCCCGCGCGGGCGGCGTCCACGCACCGGATCTGGGCGGCGACCACGAGCAGCCCCCAGACCAGCGTCATGGTGAACGCCACCAGCACGGACAGCGCCATGGCCGACTCGGCGGTCACGAACCCCCGGTCGCCGCGCGGCTCATGTGTGCGCACTGAGCGCCCGTTTCACGATGCCCTGCAGCTCCGCCTTGACCTGCCCGCTGGTGACGACCTCGTAGAGGAGCAGCGCGAACCCGACCGCCGCGATGATCCCCATGGCGTACTCGGAGGTCACCATTCCGGCGTCCTCGCGGCACCGCTGCCGCAGCCGCCGCCACACCCGTCCTGCCTTCTGTCGCATCTCAAGTCCCTTTCTGATCAGCCTGCTCGGTCCTGCTTACGGTCGGAATCACTCACGCTCCCTCCTCAGCGACCACCTCCTCCCAGCACCCCGCCCGCCAGCCCGATCACTACGGGCAGCACCCCGATGGCGATGAAGGCGGGCAGGAAGCACAGCCCCACGGGCGCGGAGATCAGCACGGCCGCCCGACGGGCCCGGGTCGTGGCGGCGCGGGCCGACTCCGCCCGCGCGTCCGAGGCGATCCGGGCCGCAGGGGCCGCGGCGGGCAGCCCCGATTCGGACGCCCGCTCCAGCAGCCGGGCGAGCCGTCCCGCCCCCGGCAGCGCGGTCAACCGCCGCCAGGCGCCCGCCGGTTCACCGCCGAGCCGTACCTCGGCCGCACCCCGCGCCAGCGCGTCCCCGACCGGCCCGCCGAGGGCGTCCCCGACCGCCTGCGCGGCGACCACGGGTTCGGCTCCGGCCGCGACGCAGGCTGCCAGCAGCTCTGCTGCGAGGGGGAGTTGACGGGCGGCTGCCGCCCTGTCGACCGTCTCGGCGGGTTGCCGGGCGCCCTTCTCGCGACGCCATCGCCACAGCCCCGCCGCCACACCGAGCCCCACGAGGGCTCCCGCGACCCCGCCGACCAGGACCCACGCCCCACCGGCCGCGCCGAGGAGGGGCAGCCACGGTCGTACAGCGCCCGGCAGTCCACCGGCCGTGTGCCCGCTCCCGAGCACCGGCACGGTCGGCGGCACACCGGTCACCCTCGTCCGTCCGCGGGCACTGCTCGCACCGCCGCCGCCCCGGGCACCCGCCACCAACCCCGCCGCCCGATGCCTCTCCCGCCGCCCCCGCCGAGCCGCGTCCACCCGCCACGCCACCCACGCCAGAGCCGACGCCACGCACACCGTCACCCCCAGCCTGTGGACGAACTCCCCGTTCATGTCGCCTCCGCTCCCCGCACGATCCGGTGGGACCACCAGACCCCGGCCGCCTCGAACACCGCCCCGGCCGCCAGACAGCCGAGTCCGGCCCCGGTGTGGAGCAGTACGCGCAGCGGGTGGGCGCCCATGGCGGCGCCGAGCAGCAGCCCGAGCACGGGCAGCGCGGCCAGCAGCAGGGCGGTGGCGCGGGCGCCGGACAACTGGGCGCGGAGGTCGGCCCGTTGGTCGCGTTCGGCGCGCAGGGCGCCGTCCAGCCGGTCGAGGCCGTCGGCGAGTCCCGCGCCCTGGTCCACGGCGACCCGCCAGCACGCGGCGAGCCCCAGCAGTCCCTCGGCACCCGGCCGCCGTGCCGCGAGGGCGAGGGCCCCCGGCACGTCCCCGCCGAAGCGGGCGGCGGCGATCACGGCGGCCTGCGCCTCACCCAGCCCGCCGCAGTCCCGTTCGGCCCGCAGCAGCGCCTCGCCGGGCTGCCGTCCCGCGCGCACCTCCCCGGCCAGCGCCCCGCACAGGGCGATCACCGCCTCCGCCCGGCGTTCCTCGGCCCTCCGGGCCTGTCCGGCGATCCGCAATCTGCGCAGCAGCGGCACCCCGACAGCCCCCGCGACCACCGGAATCACCGACGCGCCCAGGAAGGCCAGCAGCAGCCCGGCCGCGAGCGACCACCACTCGGCACCCAACCTGCCGGTCCGCCGCCGCAGTTCGGCCACGGCCCGCTCCAGGGAAGGCGGCCCGGTCGCCACCGTCCCGCCGCCCGTCAGCAGCAACCGCGCCCGCCGTACTCCCTGTTGCCGCGTGCGGTACGTCCACCCGAGGCCCGCGAGGCACACCAGCGCCGCGCCCGTGCCCAGTTCGCCCATGCCGACCTCAGCCATCGCCACCACTCCCGTCGCCGCGACCGTGCTCGCGGTCCTCAAGTCCCTGAAAGCGCCCGCCGCCCAGCAGCTCCCGCAGTCGTGACCACCCCCGCTCGGCGACGAACGCCCGCTCGCCCCACCGCAGTGCGGGCACCGTCCGCACCAGGCCGGAGGCGTCCCGCTCCAGGACGTGCACCTCGGCGATCCGGCGCCGTCCGGTCCGGTCGCGCACGAGATGGAGCACCACCGACAGCGCCGCCGCCAACTGGCTGTGCAGCGCGGCCCGGTCGAGCCCGGCCGCCGTGCCCAGTGCCTCGAGCCGGGCCGGTACGTCGCCCGCCGCGTTGGCGTGCACGGTGCCGCAGCCGCCCTCGTGGCCCGTGTTGAGCGCGGCCAGCAGATGCACCACCTCGGGCCCGCGCACCTCCCCGACGACCAGCCGGTCGGGCCGCATCCGCAGCGCCTGCCGGACCAGGTCCTCCAGCGTGACCAGACCGGCGCCCTCCTGGTTCGCGGGCCGGGTCTCCAGCCGTACGACGTGCGGATGGTCGGGTCGCAGCTCGGCCGAGTCCTCCGCGAGCACGATCCGCTCCCGGGGTCCGACCAGGCCGAGCAGCGCGCTCAGGAGCGTGGTCTTGCCGGAGCCGGTTCCGCCGCTGATGAGAAAGCTGAGCCGGGCGTCCAGCAGGGCGCGCAGGAGCCGGTCGCCTGCGGGTGGCAGGGTGCCTGCGCGGGCCAGTTCGGCGAGGGTGAAGGCGCGGGGCCGCACCACCCGCAGGGAGAGGCAGGTGCAGCCGACGGCCACCGGGGGCAGCACGGCGTGCAGCCGGGTGCCGTCGGGCAGCCGGGCGTCCGCCCAGGGCCGCGCGTCGTCCAGGCGCCGTCCGGCGACGGCGGCGAGCCGCTGCGCGAGGCGTCGTACCGCCGCCGGGTCGGGGAAGGTCACCCGGGTCAGCTCCAGGCCGCCGCCCCGGTCGACCCACACCCGGTCCGGGGCGGTCACCAGCACGTCGGTGACCGCGGGGTCCGCGAGCAGCGGTTCCAGCGGGCCGGAGCCGACCAGTTCGGAGCGCAGGTGTTCGGCCGCGCCCAGGACCTCGGCGTCGCCCAGGACCCGGCCCTGTTCGCGCAGGGCCTGGGCGACACGGGCGGGGGTGGGTTCGGCGCCGCTCTCGGCCAGGCGGCGCCGGACACCGTCGAGCAGGGCCGCGCCGTCGGCCCGGTCGAGTCCGGGGAGGGTCATCGGGGGCCTCCCGTCTCGGCCAGGGCCTGCTCCCAGAAGGCGGCGCAGAAGCGGGCCAGCGGGCCGCGCCCGTTCGCGCCGGGCGGTTTGGCGGTGGCGCGCGGGCGGGTGAGCGCGGGTTCGAGGGGGACGGTGCCGGCCAGGGGGAGGTCGAGCAGCCGGGCCACCTCGCGGTCGTCGAGTCCGGGCGCGCACGGTCCGCGCACCGCGACGCGCAGGTCGCGCACGACCATGCCGACGGCGGAGGCGACGCGTCCCGCCGCGGCCATGGCGCGCAGTTCGGCCGGGACGACGAGCAGGGCCAGGTCGAGCTGGGCGAGGACTTCGGCGACCCCGTCGTCCAGGCGGCGCGGGAGGTCGACGACGACCGTGCCGCCGCGTCGCCGGGCGGCGGCGAGCACCGCGCGGACGGCCTGGGGCGGCACGGCCACGCAGTCGCCCCGGTCCCAGCTGAGCACCCGCAGGGCGTGCAGCGCGGGCAGGGACTCCTCCAGGGCGCCGCCGCCGACCCGGCCGCGCGAGGCGGCGAAGGCGGGCCAGCGCAGGCCCTCCGCGCTCTCGCCGCCGAGGAGCACGTCGAGTCCGCCGCCCAGCGGATCGGCGTCCACCAGGAGGGTGCGCACGCCCTCGCGGGCGGAGGTGACGGCGAGGGCGCAGGCCAGGGTGGAGGCCCCGGCGCCGCCCCGGCCGCCGATGACCCCGACGGTGAGGGCCGGGCGGCCGACGCCCTCGGCCACGTCCGCGATGCGGTCGACGAGCCACTGCTCGCCGTCGGGCAGCATCAGGACGTGGTCGGCGCCGATCTCGACGGCGCGTTTCCACACATCGGGGTCGTCCTGGTCGCGGCCGACCAGCACCACTCCTCTGCGGCGCGCGGCCCCGCGCACCCGGCGGGCGGCGTCGTCCCCGACCAGGACGAGCGGGGCGGCCGACCAGCCGCCGTGGCCGGGGACGCCGTGGTGGACCTCGGGTGTGGCGCCCGCCGCCGCGCACAGGCGCAGCAGGTCGTCCAGGAGGAGGGCGTCCTCGGTGACGATGAGCGGGCGGGGTGTCCGGTCTCCGGCGGTCGGTGGCGGATCGTGGGTGACGGCTGCGGTCATGGCGGATTCCCTTTCGCTGCGTGGTGCGCGCGGTCCCCTCGGGCCACGCGATTCCCCGAGTTGTGGAGAACCGGTAAAGGTCTCCATATGAACGGCCGATAGGAACCGGCCATACGCGTCCGGGCATTGCGATCAGGCCATCGAGGGGGCCCGCTCCGGAGCGCGGTGGAATCACGATGCGGCGAACCCGGAAATGATGTGGATCTTGGTCGAAAACTGTGGATGCCGAAGGGCCTGTGAATATCTCCGTCACTCAAACCAGTGACGCGCACACGGTTCGTGTACGACTTCCACAGCGCACTCTGATGATTACCGTACGTAATCAATCATGGGCATGACGAAAGGGCGGCCAGCCGTCGGCCGCCACCGGATCCACACCGGAAAAGGAAGGAGAAACCCCACTTGGACATGCGACGACCCCCGCCGGGGGGGAGAGCGGGGGTCGTCCCCACGGTCCGACTCGGGGGGGGAGGAGCCGGACCGGGTTAGCACGGTCGCGAACGATCCGTGACTTCCATGGTGTACCCGAGAGGCTTCTCAGGCAAACCCACGCGCCACACCTTACGCCGAATGGTGGGCGCCTATGCTCAGGGACGTGGAAAACCACTCCTTGCCCCGCGCAGCGGCCTTCTTCGACCTGGACAAGACGGTCATTGCGAAGTCGAGCACACTCACCTTCAGCAAGTCCTTCTACCAAGGCGGACTGATCAACCGCAGGGCGGCGTTGCGCACCGCATACGCCCAGTTCGTCTTCCTGGCCGGAGGTATGGACCACGACCAGATGGAGCGGATGCGCGAGTATCTGTCCACGCTGTGCCGCGGCTGGAACGTGCGGCAGGTCAGGGAGATCGTGGCCGAGACCCTGCACGATCTGATCGACCCGATCATCTACGACGAGGCCGCCTCGCTCATCGAGCGCCATCACGCCGCCGGACGCGACGTGGTGATCGTGTCCACCTCGGGCGCCGAGGTGGTGGAGCCGATCGGCGAACTGCTCGGCGCCGACCGCGTGGTGGCCACCCGCCTGGTCGTCGGCGAGGACGGCTGCTACACCGGCGAGGTCGAGTACTACGCCTACGGCCCCACCAAGGCCGAGGCCGTCCGCGAGCTGGCCGCGTCCGAGGGCTACGACCTCGACCGCAGCCACGCCTACAGCGACTCGGTGACCGACCTGCCGATGCTCCAGGCGGTGGGCCACCCGCACGCCGTGAACCCCGACCGCGCACTGCGCCGCGAGGCGGTCGCGCGCGGCTGGCCGGTCCTGGAGTTCCGCAAGCCGGTCCGGCTCAAGCAGCGGCTGCCCACCCTCTCGGTCCCGCCGCGCCCCGCGCTCGTCGCGATGGCGGCCGTGGGTGCGGCGGCGGCCACGGCCGGCCTCGTCTGGTACGCCAACCGGCGCCGCACGGCGACCGCCTGACCGTTTCTTCCCGCCTCACACCGGTTCGCCCGGGAATCAAACCTGAAATCCGAGATGGGTTCATAAGTAAAGAAGTGCGGCCAGGGGTTCCGATTTCTCCCCTTTTGCAGTACAAAGGAGTCAACGGCCCGCGAGACCAAAGGACATCCGCGAGGATTCCCTGTTACTACGCACTTGGCCTTACGGACCTCGCATGAACACTGGGCACCCACGCGACGTCGGACCGTCGATTACGGGCCTGCTGCACCAGGGCCGGGCAAAGCACCCCGACCTGATGAGCAACACACGAGGACGCTTGGTAACCCGGGTGAACATGCCAGCGGCGGTACGAGAAGGATTCGTACCGCCGCAACCCTGTGCGGGCCGCCCCGCGTCCGGCCTCGCTCAGGCCGCCCCGCGCTGAAGCGCCTCGCACACCGCCGTCGACTCACGGGCGCCGAGTTCGACCGCGCGGCCACAGTGCGCGATCCAGGCCGCCATGCCGTCCGGAGTGCCCGAGACGTAGCCCTCCAGCGCCCCCAGATAGGCCGCGCGCCCCAGTTCGGCGTGGCCGACCTCGGAGGGGCACACCGCCTTCGGGTCCAGACCGCTGCCGATCAGCACGATGCGCTCGGCGGCGCGGGCGACGAGCCCGTTGTGCGAGGTGAAGGGGCGCAGCGCGAGCAGTTCACCGTGCACCACGGCGGCCGTCACCAGGGCGGGCGCCGAGCTGCCCGCGATGATCAGGTCCGCGAGGCCGTCCAGGCGGCCCGAGACCTCGGGGGCGTCCGGCAGCGGCAGCTCGATCAGCGGCTCGTCGGCCCGCTCACCGGCGCGGCGCGGACGGCCCACCTCGTCGCCGTCGCTCGCAGCCGCCACCAGATGCAGCCGGGCCAGCACCCGCAGGGGGGACTGCCGCCAGATGGACAGCAGCTGGCCCGCCTCGGCGGTCAGCCGGAGGGCCGCGCCCATGACGCGCGCCTCGGCGTCCGTACTGAAGTCCGTACGCCGCCGCACCTCCTCCAGGCCCCAGTCGGCACCGGACAGCGCGGCCGAACCACGCGCCCCGCGCAGCGCGGCCTCGGAGGTGATCGCGTTGCTGCGGCGCCGCATGATCCGGTGCCCGTAGACCCGGTCCACGGCCTTGCGCACGGACTCCACGGAGTCGGCCACACCGGGCAGCGATCCCAGGGCGGCGAGCGGGTCGGCGGTCGCACCAGTCGTACTCATGCGTACGACCCTACGCGTCCGCCCGTGACCCGGACCCGCACCCCTGGGGATGCCTCGCGACCGCCGGACGGCCACCCCACGAAGGAGTGGTCTTCCCCGGACTTCCTGACACGGAAAGCGATGAAGCGACTACCGTTCGTGAACATGAAAATTGCTTTCGTCGGGAAGGGCGGCAGCGGCAAGACCACGCTCTCCTCCCTCTTCATCCGCCATCTGGCGGCCGCCGGAGCCCCGGTGGTCGCGATCGACGCCGACATCAACCAGCACCTCGGCCCCGCCCTCGGCCTCGACGAGGCGGAGGCCGCCGCGCTGCCCGCCATGGGCGACCGGCTGCGGCTCATCAAGAACCATCTGCGCGGCAGCAACCCGCGCATCGCCTCCGCCGAGACGATGATCAAGACGACCCCGCCCGGCGAGGGCTCGCGGCTGGTCCGGGTGCGGGAGCCCAACGCGATCTACGACGCCTGCGCGCGCCCGGTGGAACTCGACGGCGGCGCCGTCCGTTTGATGGTCACCGGCCCCTTCACCGACGCCGATCTCGGGGTCGCCTGCTACCACTCCAAGACCGGAGCGGTGGAGCTGTTCCTGAACCACCTCGTCGACGGCCCCGACGAGTACGTGGTGGTGGACATGACCGCCGGTTCGGACTCCTTCGCCTCCGGCATGTTCACCCGCTTCGACATGACGTTCCTCGTCGCCGAGCCGACCCGGAAGGGGGTCTCGGTCTACCGCCAGTACAAGGAGTACGCCCGCGACTTCGACGTCACGCTGAAGGTCGTCGGCAACAAGGTCCAGGCCCAGGACGACGTCGACTTCCTGCGCAAGGAGGTCGGGGACGACCTGCTGGTGACGGTCGGGCACTCGGACTGGGTGCGCGCCATGGAGAAGGGGCGCCCGCCGCGCTTCGGGCTCCTGGAGGAGACCAACGCGGCCGCGCTGCACCGGCTGAAGAGCGCCGCCGACGCGACGTACGCACTGCGCGACTGGGAGCACTACACCCGTCAGATGGCGCACTTCCACCTCAGGAACGCCGAGTCCTGGGGGAACGAGCGCACCGGGGCCGACCTGGCGGCGCAGATCGACCCCGGCTTCGTGCTGGGCGAGGGTGTCGCCACCCCCGCCTGACGTCCACGGCCCGGGCGGCACCCACCGCCCGGCCGGCGTCTACTGCTTGGCCGCCGGTGCCCCGGGCACGCCCTTCGGCGCCGGTGCCGGGCGGCCGGAGAGGAAGGACGCCCAGCCCTGCTTGGGCGCCTCCCCGACCTCCAGGGTGCGCAGCTTGGTGAGGGTCTGCGGGTCCTGCGCATCCAGCCAGTCGGCCAGTTCGTGGAAGGAGACGCAGCGCACGTCGGGCTTGCCGCACACCGTCTTCACCACGTCCTCGATGGCCCGCATGTAGGTGCCGCCGTTCCAGGACTCGAAGTGGTTGCCGATGATCAGGGGCGCGCGGTTGCCGTTGTAGGCGCGGTCGAAGCCCTTGAGCAGGCCGTCACGCATCTCGTCGCCCCAGATGCCGAACTTGTCGGGGTCGCCCTGGGTCTGGGTGCCGGACTGGTTGACCATGAAGTTGTAGTCCATGGTCAGCTGCTCGAAGGTGTGCCCGGGGAAGGGGACCAGCTGCATCGACAGATCCCACAGGCCCTCCTTCTTCTTCGGCCAGAGCTGGTTGTTCACACCGCTGGAGTCGTAGCGGAAGCCCAGCTGGCTCGCCGCCTTCACGAAGTTCTTCTGCCCCTCCAGGCAGGGGGTGCGGGCGCCGATGAGTTCCTTGTCGTAGTCGAAGGGGAGCGGGGAGGCGTTCTTCAGGCCCGAGTTGGTCTTCCAGGTCTTCACGAACTGCTTGGCCTGGCTGATCTCGCTCTTCCACTCGTCCACCGACCACTGGCCGACGCCGCCGTCGGGTCCGCAGAAGTGGCCGTTGAAGTGGGTGCCGATCTCGTTGCCCTCCAGCCAGGCGAGGCGGGCCTGTTTGGCGGTGTCGGCGATGCCCTGGTCGTCGTTGAAGCCGATGTCGGAGCGGCCCGGCGAGTGCTGCGGGGGCTTGTAGAGGTCGCGCTTGGCCTCCGGCAGCATGTAGACGCCGCTGAGGAAGAACGTCATGTTCGCGTGGTTGTCCTTGGCGACCTTGCGGAAGTGCGAGAACAGCTTCTGGCTGTCCTCCCCGGCGCCGTCCCAGGAGAACACCACGAACTGCGGTGGCTGCTGACCGGGCTTCAGCTTCTCGGGCCTGGGCAGGTGCGGCTGCGACCCGGTGTAGGCGGTGGAGCCGTCACCGATCAGCCGGACCACGCTCTTGGGGGCGGCGACCCCCTGCTGCGGACCGGGCGCACCCTCCTTCGCGGGCGGGGAGCCGGCGGCGCAGCCGGCGAGGGACGCGGCACCGGCCGCGGCGACCATGGCACAGACGGCGATCCTCTGGGTGGCGGCCATGTTCCGCCCACCTTCTTCCTTCTCTCAGGCGCTTCTCTCGGGCGAGCTGACGACGGCGTTTTGTGCGGGTGCGCCGGGTTCGCCCCGACGGCGCCGCCAAGGTCGCACGGGGCCGAGAAGGAATTAGTAAGACAAGCCGATGGAATGCCCTCTTCACTCTGGCGAGTGGAGATATGCGCCATTTGCCTCGAAAGACTATGCGGGACATTTACGTGTCATTACGATTCATTTACCGAAATTTGATTCATCCCGCCGCTGCACGCCGTGACCCACGGCCGCGACCGAACACCCGCCCCATTTCCCGCCGTCACACGGCGGAGTACGGGCGAGCCACCGCAAGTCCGCGACCGCGTAGCCCCGGAGGAGACGGGACACCATGTCAGCCACCGCCCCCACTCGCCTTCACTCCCACTCGCCACCCACCGACCGACCACCCCGGCGCCGCCGTTTCGCCCTCGAGGGTGCCGACCTGTCCGCTTCCGTCGCCGTCTTCCTCATCGCCCTGCCGCTCTCGCTCGGCATCGCGCTCGCCACCGGCGCTCCCCTGCAGGCCGGTCTGGTCGCCGCCGCCGTCGGCGGGATCGTCGCCGGGCGGATCGGCGGCTGCCCGCTCCAGGTCAGCGGCCCGGCCGCCGGACTGACCGTGGTCACCGCCGACCTGATCCACCGGTACGGCTGGCGGGCCACCTGCGGCATCACCGTCCTCGCCGGACTCGCCCAACTCGGCCTGGGCTGCCTGCGGGTGGCGCGCGGCGCCCTCGCGGTCAGCCCCGCCGTGGTCCACGGGATGCTCGCGGGCATCGGCGTCACCATCGCCGTGGCCCAGCTGCACATCGTGCTCGGCGGCAACCCGGACAGCTCCGTGCTGACCAACCTCCGCGCGCTGCCGCACCAGTTGGCGCAGCTGGACCCGGCCGCGGTGTCGGTGAGCGCGCTGACTCTGACGCTGCTGCTGGCCTGGCCCCGGCTGCCCGGCGAACCGGGGCGCCTGCTGCGCAAGGTCCCGGCCCCGCTCGTCGCGGTCACCGGGGCCACGGCCGCCGCCCTGCTCGCCGGGCTCAGCCTGCCCCGCGTCGACCTGCCCTCCTGGAGCAGCCACGCGCTGGCCGGGCTGCCCGAGGGTCCTGCGCTCGGCATCGTGGCCGCCGTGCTCACCACCACCCTGGTGTGCAGCGTGCAGTCACTGCTCGGCGCGGTCGCCGTGGACAAGATGGCCGCCGCCCGCACCGGGGCCCAGGCCCGGCTCGGCCGCTCGGACCTCGACCGCGAACTCCTCGGTCAGGGCGCGGCCAACATCGTCTCCGGCGCCCTCGGCGGCCTGCCCGTCGCCGGAGTGGCCGTCCGCAGCACGGCGAACGTGAACGCGGGCGCGGTGAGCCGGAACTCCACGATGCTGCACGGCGGCCTCGTGGTGATCGCCACGCTGCTGATGGTCCCGCTCCTGGAGCACATCCCGCTCGCCGCGCTCGCCGCCCTGGTGATGGCCGTCGGCATCCAGATGGTGTCCCTGCACCACATCCGCACGGTCAACCGCCACCGCGAGGTCCCGGTGTACGCCGCCACCACGCTCGGCGTCGTCGTCCTCGGCGTCCTGGAGGGCGTCCTTCTCGGGATCGCCGTGGCCGTCTTCCTCGCGCTGCGCCGCCTCACCCACACCCGCATCACGCACGAGGAGAGGGAAGGGGTCCACCATGTGCAGGTGCGCGGCCAGTTGACGTTCCTCGCCGTGCCCCGGCTCAGCAGGACCCTGCACCGTGTACCCCAGGGCGCCCGCGCGGTCGTGGAGCTGGACGGCTCGTTCATGGACCACGCGGCGTACGAGGCGCTGCAGGACTGGCGGACCTCCCACACCGTGCGCGGCGGCTCGGCCGAACTGACCGGCAGACACGGCACGTTCCACTCCCCCGAGGCACCCTCCACCGCCTGCCGCTGCCGCCCCTGGACACCGTGGCGCAACCACCAGTGCGCGATGCCGTCCGGCGGTTCGGCGGAAAACACGGGTCGGCGAGGGACGGGTGCGCGGAGGACAGACACCCATGGAACAGGCGCACAGGGAACAGCCGCCCAGGGAAGAGGCGGACCGGGAAGAGGTGCACCGGGCGCGGGCTCCCCCGGGACGGCCGGTGGCCCGGAGCCGGGACGCGCGGACCTCAGCTCCGCCGTCGCGCCCGACACCGTCCCCGGCGCCCCCGCCTCCGACGCCTCCGCCTCCGCCTCCGCCTCCGACGCCCCGGTCCCCGACATCCCGGCCTCCGACACCTACCCCCACGAACTCGCCCGTGGCATCAGCTCGTTCCAGCGGAACACCGCCCCGCTGGTCCGCGAGGAGCTGGCCCGGCTGGCGCGGGAGGGGCAGCGGCCCTCGCAGCTCTTCCTCACCTGTGCCGACTCCCGGCTGGTCACCTCGATGATCACCGCGAGCGGCCCCGGCGACCTCTTCGTGGTGCGCAACGTGGGAAACCTGGTCCCGCCCCCGGGTGAGGAGCACACCGACGACTCGGTGGCCGCCGCCATCGAGTACGCGGTGGACGTGCTCGGGGTCCGCTCGATCACGGTGTGCGGGCACTCCGGGTGCGGAGCGATGCAGGCCCTGCTGACGGCGGAGCCCGGCGCTGCCCCGAGTCCGCTCAGACGCTGGCTGCGGTACGGGCTGCCGAGCCTGGAGCGGATGGCCGCCGCCGAGGGCACGGCGCCCCGGCTGGCGGAGCGCCCGGCCGCCGACGCGGTGGAGCGGCTGTGCCTGACCAACGTGGTCCAGCAACTGGCGCATCTGCGGGCGCACGAGTCGGTGGCCCGCGCCCTGGCGGCCGGTGCGCTGGAGCTGCACGGGATGTATTTCCACGTGGGCGAGGCGCGGGCCTATCTGCTGGGCGGCCCGGCGGAAAAAGGGGTGTTCCACGACGTCAGAGAGGACATGAGAGAGGTGGAAGAGGTCTGCGGTCCCGCGTGAGCCGCCGCTCCGGGTGAGCCGCAGAAAGGTCTAAACCAATTCTGCGGCCCACCCTTGTCATCGGCCTCCTGGTCTGATGAGGTGTGGCCCGGGACACAACGGACACCCTGGGAAAGGGAGATGTCGTGAGCAACGAGAGCCTGGCCAACCTCTTGAAGGAGGAGCGCCGCTTCGCGCCGCCCGCTGACCTGGCGGCGAACGCCAACGTCACGGCCGAGGCGTACGAACAGGCCAAGGCTGACCGGCTCGGCTTCTGGGCCGAGCAGGCCCGGCGGCTGAGCTGGGCCAAGGAACCGACCGAGACGCTGGACTGGTCGAACCCGCCGTTCGCGAAGTGGTTCCAGGACGGCGAGCTGAACGTCGCCTACAACTGCGTCGACCGCCATGTCGAGGCCGGGAACGGCGACCGGGTCGCCATCCACTTCGAGGGCGAGCCGGGCGACAGCCGCTCGATCACCTACGCGGAGCTGAAGGACGAGGTCTCCCAGGCCGCCAACGCGCTGCTGGAGCTGGGTGTCCGCAAGGGCGACCGGGTCGCGATCTACATGCCGATGATCCCCGAGACCGCGATCGCGATGCTGGCCACGGCCCGCATCGGCGCCGCGCACTCGGTCGTCTTCGGCGGCTTCTCGGCGGACGCGCTGGCCACCCGCATCAAGGACGCGGACGCCAAGGTCGTCATCACCTCCGACGGCGGCTTCCGGCGCGGCAAGCCGTCCGCGCTCAAGCCCGCCGTGGACGAGGCGGTCGCCAAGGCAGGATCGGTCGAGCACGTGCTCGTGGTGCGCCGTACCGGGCAGGACGTGGCCTTCGACGCCGAGCGGGACGTCTGGTGGCACGAGCTGGTCGGACGCCAGTCGACCGAGCACACCCCGGAGGCGTTCGGGGCGGAGCACCCGCTCTTCATCCTCTACACCTCGGGCACCACGGGTAAGCCGAAGGGCATCCTGCACACCTCGGGCGGCTACCTCACCCAGGCGGCGTACACCCACTGGGCCGTCTTCGACCTCAAGCCGGAGACGGACGTCTACTGGTGCACGGCCGACGTCGGCTGGGTCACCGGGCACTCCTACATCGTGTACGGCCCGCTGGCCAACGGCGCGACCCAGGTGATGTACGAGGGCACCCCGGACACCCCGCACCAGGGCCGGTTCTGGGAGATCGTCGAGAAGTACCGCGTCTCGATCCTCTACACCGCGCCGACGGCGATCCGGACGTTCATGAAGTGGGGCGACGAGATCCCCGCGCAGTTCGACCTGACCTCGCTGCGCGTCCTGGGCTCGGTGGGCGAGCCGATCAACCCCGAGGCGTGGATCTGGTACCGCAAGAACATCGGCGCCGACCGCACCCCGGTCGTCGACACCTGGTGGCAGACCGAGACCGGCGCGATGATGATCTCGCCGCTGCCCGGTGTCACCGAGACCAAGCCCGGTTCCGCACAGCGCCCGCTGCCCGGCATCAGCGCCACGGTCGTGGACGACGAGGGCAACGAGGTGCCGAACGGAGGCGGCGGCTATCTGGTCCTGACCGAGCCGTGGCCGTCGATGCTGCGCACCATCTGGGGCGACGACCAGCGGTTCCTGGACACCTACTGGGCGCGCTTCCCGGACAAGTACTTCGCGGGCGACGGCGCCAAGAAGGACGACGACGGCGACATCTGGCTGCTCGGCCGGGTGGACGACGTGATGCTGGTGTCCGGGCACAACATCTCCACCACCGAGGTCGAGTCGGCGCTCGTCTCGCACCCGGCGGTCGCCGAGGCGGCGGTCGTGGGCGCGGCGGACGAGACCACGGGCCAGGCCATCGTCGCCTTTGTGATCCTGCGCGGGAACGTGACCGAGGACGACAAGCTCGTCGCCGAGCTGCGCGACCACGTCGGCGCCACGCTCGGCCCGATCGCCAAGCCGAAGCGCGTCCAGCCGGTCGTGGAGCTGCCCAAGACCCGCTCCGGCAAGATCATGCGCCGTCTGCTGCGCGAGCTGGCGGAGGACCGCGAGCTGGGTGACGTGACGACCCTGGCCGACTCCACGGTCATGGCGCTCATCCAGAGCCGGATGCCGTCCAAGCCCAGCGACGACTAGGCGGCAGGGCCGCGAGGGAGCCCGGTGCGCGAGAAGCACCGGGCACCCCCTCGCGCGTACGGCCCCGTACGCACACGATCCACGCGGGGATGCACCACCCCCCGACCTTAGGTAAAGTAAACAAAATGGGTACGTACAGCCGTGCCCGAGGTGTGCCGGGAAGTCTGGTCGGCAGGTGTTTCGCCCTGCCCACGACCGGAAGGCCCCCGCGATGACCGCGCCCCGCACCCCGAACGCCACCCGCCGGGCCCTGGGACGCCTGTCGCTGCCCGAGCGGACCGCCGTGGCCGACGCGCTGCGCACCGAGACGGTGGGCGGAGTCCTCGTCCTCGTCGCGGCCATCGCCGCCCTCATATGGGCGAACGTCCCGGCACTGCACGCCAGCTACGAAGCCGTCAGCCACTTCCACCTCGGCCCCGCAGCGCTCGGCCTGAATCTCTCCGTGGCGCACTGGGCGGCCGACGGCGTGCTCGCCGTGTTCTTCTTCGTCGCCGGGGCGGAACTCAAGCGCGAGCTGGTCGCCGGGGACCTGCGCGACCCCAGAGCGGCGGTGCTGCCCGTGGCGGCGGCGCTGTGCGGCATGGCCGTACCCGCGCTGGTCTACACCCTCACCAGCCTCACCGGAGGCGGCTCGCTGGCCGGGTGGGCGGTGCCCACGGCCACCGACATCGCCTTCGCGCTCGCCGTGCTCGCGGTCATCGGCACCTCGCTGCCCAGCGCGCTGCGCGCCTTCCTGCTCACGCTCGCCGTCGTCGACGACCTCTTCGCCATCCTGATCATCGCGGTCTTCTTCACCGGCCGGATCGACTTCGCCGCGCTCGGCGGGGCCGTCGCCGCCCTGGCCGTCTTCTGGCTGCTGCTGCGCAAGGGGGTACGCGGCTGGTACGTCTACGTGCCGCTCGCGCTGGTGGCCTGGGCACTGATGTACCGCAGCGGGGTGCACGCCACCATCGCGGGCGTCGCCATGGGGCTGATGCTGCGCTGCACCACCCGTGAGGGTGAGGAGCACTCGCCCGGGGAGCGGATCGAGCATCTGGTGCGGCCGGTGTCGGCCGGGCTCGCGGTGCCGCTGTTCGCGCTGTTCAGCGCCGGGGTGCCGGTCTCCGGCGGCGCGCTCGTCCAGGTCTTCACCCGGCCGGAGACGCTCGGCGTGGTGCTCGGCCTGGTCGTGGGCAAGACCATCGGTGTCTTCGGCGGCACCTGGCTCACCGTGCGCTTCACCCGGGCCACGCTCGGCGAGGGCCTGGCGTGGGCCGACGTGTTCGCGGTCGCGACGCTCGCGGGGATCGGTTTCACCGTCTCGCTGCTGATCGGCGAGCTGGCCTTCGAGGGCGACACCGCGCTGACCGCCGAGGTCAAGGCGGCCGTCCTCGTCGGATCGCTGATCGCGGCCATCTGTGCGACCGTGCTGCTGAAGGTACGTAATGCGAAGTACCGCGGGCTGTGCGAGGACGAGGAGCGCGACGAGGACGAGGACGGCATCCCCGACGTCTACGAGCAGGACGATCCGGCCTACCACCTGCGCATGGCCGCGATCCACGAGCGCCGGGCCGCCGAGCACCGCCGACTGGCCGCCGAGAAGGCCGCCGCCGCGCGGCGCGCGCGTGCGGAAGTACCCGGCGGGGCAGGCGAGGAGAACAGTCGTCCGGCATGATCTGACGAGACGGTACAAACCAAGCGGTACACCAAGACGGCACCACTTTCAGAGGGAGAACGCGATGAGCGCACCCGACGGCAGCCCGGTCGGCGCCGAACACAGCATCGGCCAGTTGTTCGCCTCGGCGTCGACCGACTTGTCGGCGCTGGTGCACGACGAGATCGCCCTGGCCAAGGCGCAGCTCAAGCAGGACGTCAAGCGCGGTGCGATGAGCGGCGGTTCGTTCTCGGTGGCGGGCGCGCTGCTGCTGTTCTCCCTGCCGATGCTCAACTTCGCGCTGGCGTACGGCATCCGCACCTGGAGCAACTGGAACCTCGCGCTCTGCTTCCTGCTCTCCTTCGCGGCCAATGTGCTGCTCGCCCTGCTGCTCGCGCTCGTCGGCCTGATGCTCGCCAAGAAGGCCAAGAAGAGCAAGGGCCCGCAGAAGGTGGCCGCTTCGATGAAGGAGTCGGCGGGCGTGCTCCAGAAGGCCAAGCCGCACCCGCGCGTGACCGGCCCGCAGCACCCGCGCGCGCTGCCTCCGGCCGAACGCGGGCGCAAGGCTGTGGCACGCTCGTCCTCATGACGGAACCCGCCGCCGCCTCGGCCGTACGCATCGGCATCCCCTCCGGGGAGCAGGTCACCCACCGGGACGTCGCCGCCAACGGCGCACGTTTCCACATCGCCGAACTCGGCGACGGACCCCTGGTGATGCTGCTGCACGGCTTCCCGCAGTTCTGGTGGACCTGGCGCCACCAGATGTCCGCGCTCGCCGCGGCGGGCTATCGCGCCGTCGCCATGGACCTGCGCGGTGTCGGCGGCAGCGACCGCACCCCGCGCGGCTACGACCCGGCCAACCTCGCGCTCGACGTGACCGGTGTGATCCGCTCGCTGGGCGAGCCCGACGCCGCCCTGGTCGGCCACGACCTGGGCGGCTATCTGGCGTGGACGGCCGCGGCGATGCGGCCCAAGCTGGTGCGGCGGCTCGCCGTGGTGTCGATGCCGCACCCGAGGCGCTGGCGGGCGGCGATGCTCCGGGACACCCGGCAGACGGCGGCCAGTTCGTACATCTGGGGGTTCCAGCGGCCGTGGATCCCCGAGCGGCGGCTGACCGCCGACGACGGGGCGCTGGTGGGGCGGCTGATCCGGGACTGGTCCGGGCCGCGCCTGCCGGAGGACGCGGACGTGGAGACGTACCAGCGGGCCATGTGCATCCCGTCCACCGCGCACTGCTCCATCGAGCCGTACCGCTGGCTGGTGCGCTCGCTGGCGCGGCCCGACGGCATCCAGTTCAACCGCCGGATGAAGCGTCCGGTGCGGGTGCCCACGCTGCATCTGCACGGTTCCCTCGACCCCGTCACGCGCACGCGCAGCGCGGCCGGTTCGGGCGAGTACGTGGAAGCGCCGTACCGCTGGCGGCTGTTCGACGGGCTGGGGCACTTCCCGCACGAGGAGGACCCGGTGGCGTTCTCCACCGAGCTGGTCAACTGGCTGAAGGACCCCGAACCGGACCGGTGACCGTACGGGCGCGCCGGGTGTCCCTTTTCCCGACCGTTCCTGAACACTTGTCCGCCGAACGGCCACATGCCTCGCGCATAGGCCGATCGGTGGGCGCGGAAGCGGTTATCGACCTTGGGGCGGGGGCACACGTCGGGGTATGGGCTGGACGCACGACTACAGTGACGCACCCCGCGACCGCCGCTCTCTCGCCGGACCTGGTCCGGCGCGGCGAGGGACACCGCAACTGGCGGAAGCGGACCCGAGGGTGGGAATTCCGCGCATCCTGCGCCGCCGGGCCCGCTGGGTCTCGGTACGTTTGCGCCACCCGCGCGGCTGAAGCGGCCGAAGCAGCCGAAGGCCGCCTGCCCCCGCACAGAGCCTCACAGGGCGCAGTTGTCCGTGCCCACCTGCTCGGTGGCGGTGCGTCCCTTGGTGATGTCGGTGCGGATCTCGTCGGCGGTCAGGGCGTAGCCGGTCTCGGCGTCGTCCAGCGACTTGGCGAACACCACGCCATACACCTTCCCCTGGGGGGTGAGCAGCGGGCCGCCGGAGTTGCCCTGGCGGACGGTGGCGTAGAGCGAGTACACATCGCGGGCGACGGTGCCCCGGTGGTAGATGTCCGGCCCGTTGGCCGTGATGCGCCCGCGCACGCGCGCCGCGCGCACGTCGTACGAGCCGTTCTCCGGGAACCCGGCCACGATCGCGCCCTTGCCGCCGTCGGCGTCCTGGGTGGAGAACCGCAGTGCGGGCGCCTTCAGGTCGGGCACGTCCAGGACGGCGATGTCGCGCCGCCAGTCGTAGAGCACCACCGTGGCGTCGTACGTGCGGCCCTCGCCGCCTATCTGGACGGTGGGTTCCTCGACGCCGCCCACCACGTGCGCGTTGGTCATCACGCGGCGGTCGCCGAAGACGAAGCCGGTGCCCTCCAGGACCTTGCCGCAACTGTGCGCGGTGCCGGTGACCTTGACGATGGAGCGCTGGGCCCGCACGGCGACCGCGCTGCTCGCGAGGGCCGGGTCGGGCGGCTGGACCTCCTGGATGGGCTCGCTGGAGAACGGGCTGAAGACCTGCGGGAAGCCGTTCTGCGCGAGGACGGAGGTGAAGTCCTTGAACCAGATGTCGGCCTGACCCGGCAGCACCTGGTCCATGCCGACCAGCACCCGGGAGTCGCGCACCTCGCGGCCGACCGTCGGCAGCGTGGTCTGGGCGAGGGCGGAGCCGAGCAGCCAGGCGACCAGCAGCATCGCGGCGACGTTGACGAGCGCGCCGCCGGTGGCGTCCAGGGCACGCGCCGGTGACCACGTGATGTGGCGGCGCAGCCGACCGCCGAGGTGCGTGGTCAGGGCCTGGCCGACGGAGGCCACGACGATGACGACGACCACGGCCACCACGGC
The DNA here is from genome assembly GCF_000373625.1 of Streptomyces sp. LaPpAH-108. Classification (GTDB taxonomy): domain Bacteria; phylum Actinomycetota; class Actinomycetes; order Streptomycetales; family Streptomycetaceae; genus Streptomyces. The sequence continues at coordinate 562,406 of NZ_KB891995.1, read as the reverse complement.
GAGCGCGGTGCCGACCTCGCGGCCACCGGTCAGGGCGTCCCAGATCACCGGCAGCGCGTAGACGGTGACGAGACCGCCGCCGAGGAAGCCGGTCACCGACAGGATGCCGACGACGAAGCCCTGGCGGTAGCCGACGGCGGCGAACCAGGCCGCCGCGGCAAGCAGGAGGATGTCGAGCACGTTCACCGCTTCTGGACCCGCCCCATCACTTTCGCTCCGGCCCCGGCGGCTCGGCCGGGGGCCCGGGGAGCGGCGGCAGGTCCGCCGATGTCGTGCCCCCGGGGAAAACACCGCACGGACACCCTGTCACGACCGCCGGTCGAGCGGGACCTGCCGGGAGCGGTCCCAGGGCAGCTCCCAGCCCGCGTAGTGCAGCAGCCGGTCGATCACCCCGGCGGTGAAGCCCCACACCAGGGCCGATTCGACCAGGAATGCCGGGCCGCGGTGGCCGCTCGGGTGGGTGGCCGTGGCACGGTTGGCGGGGTCCGTGAGATCCGCCACGGGGACGGTGAAGACCCGCGCGGTCTCGTTGGGGTCGACGACGCCGACCGGGCTGGGCTCGCGCCACCAGCCGAGGACGGGCGTGACGACGAACTCGCTGACCGGGATGTAGAGCGCGGGCAGCACACCGAAGAGCTGTACGCCCGCCGGGTCGAGCCCGGTCTCCTCCTCGGCCTCGCGCAGCGCGGCCCGCAGCGGCCCGTCGGTCTTCGGGTCGCCGTCCACCGGGTCGAGCGCGCCGCCGGGGAAGGACGGCTGGCCCGCGTGCGAGCGCAGCGAACCGGCGCGCTCCATCAGCAGCAGCTCGGGGCCGCGCTCGCCCTCGCCGAAGAGGATCAGGACGGCCGACTGGCGGCCCGAGCCGTTCTCCGGCGGCAGGAAGCGGCTCAGCTGGAGCGGCTGGACCGTCTCGGCGGCGCGTGCCACCGGCTCCAGCCAGCCCGGCAGCCCGTCCCGGCGCAGCGCCACCGGCCCCTCGTGCGTGTCCCGCGTGTACGTCATGCCCGCCCCCTCGCCGTCGCCCGTGCCCGTGCTCCCCGTGTGCCTGCCGTCATCCGGCCCCCAGCGGCGGGGCCGCGATGCCGCCCGCGTCCAGATACGCCTGCGGCGGGTTGAGCCGCTGGCCCGGGAAGCCGCCCTTCTCGTACTTGAGGAGCTTCTTCGCCTTCTCCGGGTCGGTCTCGCCCTCGCCGTAGGAGGGGCAGAGCGGGGCGATGGGGCAGACGCCGCAGGCGGGCTTGCGGGCGTGGCAGATGCGGCGGCCGTGCCAGATCACGTGGTGGGACAGGTCGGTCCAGTCCTTCTTGGGGAACAGCTCCCCGACGGCCGCCTCGATCTTCTCGGGCTCGGTCTCCTCGGTCCACTTCCAGCGCCGCACGAGCCGCTGGAAGTGGGTGTCCACGGTGATCCCGGGCCGTCCGAAGGCGTTCCCGAGGACCACGAAGGCGGTCTTGCGGCCGACTCCGGGCAGCTTGACCAGGTCTTCGAGCGTGCCGGGCACCTCACCGCCGAAGTCCTCCACGAGGGCCTTGGAGAGTCCTATGACCGAGCGCGTCTTGGCCCGGAAGAAGCCGCAGGGCCGCAGGATCTCCTCGACCTCCTGCGGGTCGGCCGCCGCCAGGTCCTCGGGGGTCGGGTACTTGGCGAAGAGCGCCGGGGTCGTCTGGTTGACGCGCAGATCGGTGGTCTGGGCCGACAGGACCGTGGCGACCACGAGCTGGAAGGGGTTCTCGAAGTCCAGCTCGGGGTGGGCGTAGGGGTAGACCTCGGCCAGCTCGCGGTTGATCCGGCGGGCGCGGCGGACCAGGGCGGTGTGGGACTCGCCGGTGCCGGACGTGCCGGGGATGCGGGAGCCGGTCTTCTCGGCCTTCTTCGCCGGAGCCTTTTTTACGGTTTTCACCTTTTTGCCACTTCCATCGGAACCCTGTTCGCCCACGGCGGAATCGCGGCGCGCGGTCACCCGTTCAGCCCCCTCGGCCTGTGCTCTCACCGGCTGTTTGGACACCCGGCCAGCCTAAAGCCCGGCACCGACATCCGCCCCGGACCCGGAGGATCAGCCCCCGATTGGACCCCTGCCGCTCACGTTGGGACACGTGTGCGGCATCCTTGTGACAGATCACACTGTTTGGACCGTCCGGCAAAATGGGGAGCACGGTCCCCTGGCACGTGGGGGAGAACCATCCCCTGAGCAGGTCGACAAGGAGAGAACTCGTGGACGACGTTCTGCGGCGCAACCCGCTCTTCGCGGCTCTCGACGACGAGCAGTCCGCGGAGCTTCGCGCCTCCATGAGCGAGGTGACTCTCGCCCGTGGAGACTCCCTGTTCCACGAGGGCGACCCCGGTGACCGGCTCTACGTCGTCACGGAGGGCAAGGTCAAGCTCCACCGCACCTCCCCCGACGGCCGGGAGAACATGCTGGCCGTCGTCGGCCCCGGTGAGCTGATCGGCGAGCTGTCGCTCTTCGACCCCGGCCCGCGCACGGCGACCGCCACCGCGCTGACCGAGGTCAAGCTGCTCGGTCTCGGCCACGGCGACCTCCAGCCCTGGCTGAACGCGCGGCCCGAGGTGGCCACCGCCCTGCTGCGCGCGGTCGCCCGCCGGCTGCGCAAGACCAACGACGCCATGTCGGACCTGGTCTTCTCCGACGTTCCCGGTCGCGTCGCGCGCGCCCTGCTCGACCTCTCCCGCCGCTTCGGCGTGCAGTCCGAGGAGGGCATCCACGTCGTCCACGACCTCACCCAGGAGGAGCTGGCCCAGCTGGTCGGCGCCTCCCGCGAGACCGTGAACAAGGCGCTGGCCGACTTCGCCCAGCGCGGCTGGCTGCGCCTGGAGGCGCGCGCGGTGATCCTGCTGGACGTGGAACGCCTGGCGAAGCGCTCGCGCTGACCCGACATACGCGGTGACGAGGGCTCTGCCGGACGGCGGGGCCCTTTCCCGTGGGCCGACGGGTGGCCTGGCGCGGGCGTGACGGGTGGCCCGGTACGACCATCGGCGGGCGGCCCGGCACGACCGTCAGCGGGCGGCTCGGCACGACCATCAGCGGGTGCCTAGTCGCGGCCGTCGACGGGCGGCCCGCCGTCATCACCCGGAGCAACCTGGCGCCGTCGCCCGGGAGCGGCCCGGCGCCATCGCCCCCCCCCGGAGCGGCCCGGCGTCATCACCCCGGCCGGAACGGCCCGTCGACATCGCCCCGAAGCAACCCTGCGACATCGCCCCGGAGCAACCCGTCGTCATCGCCCGGGAGCGGCCCAGCGCCGTCCCCCCGGAACGGCCCGTCGCCGTCGCCGTAATTCGGCTGATCGCGACCGCCCCAGCGCGGCAGAGTGCGGGGTATGCCCGAGCCTCTGCGCCTTCCCGCCCCGCACGGCCTCGACCCCGAGGGGTTCATCGCGCGTGAGGGCTCTCTCGCACGCGTGCCGCCCGCCTTCGGCCCGGTCGTGGCCGCCGCGCGCGACCGTCTCGCCGCTGCCTACGGCGACCGGCTGGACAGCGCCTACCTCTACGGCTCGATCCCGCGCGGCACCGCGCGGGAGGGCCGCAGCGACCTGGACCTGCTGGTCGCGCTGCGCGCGGAGCCGACCGAGGCCGACCGGACCGTCGCGCACGCGCTCGGCGCGGCCCTGGACCGCGAGTACGGCGTGATCGACGGCGTGGGCACCCTGCTGTACGGCCGGGAGCGGCTGCTGAGCGAGGCGGAGCGGCACGACCTGGGCTGGTTCGTGGCCTGCCTGTGCACCCCGCTGCTCGGGGACGACCTGGCCGCCCTGCTGCCCCGCTACCGCCCGACCTCTTTGCTGGCCCGCGAGACCAACGGCGACCTCGCCCGGCTGCTGCCCCGCTGGCGGGCCCGGATCGCGGCGGCGCCGGACACCGAGGAGGCCCGCAGACCGCTGGTGCGCTTCATGTCCCGGCACCTCGTGCGCACCGGCTTCACCCTGGTCATGCCCCGCTGGCGGGGCTGGACGAGCGACCTGGGCGAGATGGCGGAGGTCTTCGGGGCGTACCACCCGGAGCGGGCCGCGCCGATGCGGGTGGCGGCGCGCTACGGCCGTGAGCCCGCCGGGGACGCGGGGGTGCTGCGGCTGTACGTGGACGACCTCGGCCCCTGGCTCGCCGCCGAGTACGCGCGCGTGCACGGCGAGAAGGTCCTCCGCGAGGAGGAGAGGGCGCCCTGAGCGCGGATCAGATCGTGGCCGCGCTCGCGGGTGCGGCGGGGCGAAGCCGCTGCGGTTGCCCGGCCGGGGCACCCCGGCCCACTCCGGACGCTCCTGAAGCGTCGCGGGCCAGGTCGGCGAAACGGTCCCGCTCCGCTCGCGGGGAACAGGGTGCTCAGATCAGCCCGTGCTCGCCCAGGTAGTCCAGCTGGGCGCGGACGGACAGCTCGGCGGCGGGCCACAGCGAGGGGTCCACGTCGGCGTAGACGTGGGCGACGATCTCGGGCGCGCTGCGGTGGCCGTTCTCCACGGCCGTCTCGACCTGGGCGAGGCGGTGGGCGCGGTGGGCGAGATAGAACTCGACGGCGCCCTGGGCGTCCTCCAGGACGGGTCCGTGGCCCGGCAGGACGGTGTGCACGCCGTCGTCCACGGTGAGCGAGCGCAGCCGCCGCAGGGAGGCCAGGTACTCCCCCAGACGGCCGTCGGGGTGGGCCACCACGGTCGTGCCGCGCCCGAGGATCGTGTCGCCGGTCAGCACCGCGCGGTCGGCCGGGAGATGGAAGCTCAGCGAGTCGGCGGTGTGCCCGGGGGTCGGGACGACCCGCAGTTCGAGCCCGCCGGTGGTGATCACGTCTCCGGCGGCCAGGCCCTCCTCGCCCAGGCGCAGCGCCGGATCGAGGGCACGCACGCGCGTGCCGGTCAGTTCCGCGAAGCGGCCCGCGCCCTCGGCGTGGTCGGCGTGGCCATGGGTGAGCAGCGTGAGGGCTATGCGCCGCCCGGCCCGCTCCGCCGCGTCCACGACCGCGCGCAGATGGCCCTCGTCCAGCGGCCCGGGGTCTATGACCACGGCCAGCTCCGAGTCCGGCTCGGCGACGATCCAGGTGTTGGTGCCGTCCAGGGTCATGGCGGAGGCGTTGGGCGCGAGGACGTTGACGGCCCGTTCGGTCGCGGGGCCCGAGCTGACGACGTTCCGGGGCTGTCCGGGCAGTACGGCGGCGTCGGTCATGCGGCACCTCCGCCGGGGGCCGCCGGGACGCGCTTGGTGAACTCCTCGTGCCCCGGCCAGCTCAGCACGATCTCGTCGCCCTGCAGCCGGGCGCGCGCGAGCACCGGGGTCATGTCCCGCTCCGGGGCCGCCGCGAGCACGTCGGCGGCGGTGCCGTACGGCAGCAGCTGGCGCAGGGTGGTGATGGTGGGCGGCAGCATCAGCAGCTCGCCCCGGTCGTACCCGGCGGCGGCCTCCCCGGGGCGCGTCCACACCGTGCGGTCGGCCTCGCCCGAGGGCTCGCGGGTGCGCTGGCCCTCGGGGAGCGCGGCGACGAAGAACCAGGTGTCGTAGCGGCGGGACTCGAACTCCGGGGTGATCCAGCGGGTCCAGGCGCCGAGCAGGTCGGAGCGCAGGACCAGGCCCCTGCGGTCCAGGAACTCGGCGAAGGACAGCTCGTGGGCGATCAGGGCGGCGCGGTCGGCCTCCCAGTCGTCGCCGCTGGTGTCGCCCACGACCGCGTCGGGGCCGCTCCCGGCGAGCAGGACACCCGCCTCCTCGAAGGTCTCCCGCACGGCCGCGCAGACGACGGCCTGCGCGCCGTTCTCGTCCACCCCGAGCCGGTCGGCCCACCACGCGTGCGAGGGGCCCGCCCAGCCGATCTCACGGTCGTCGTCGCGCGGGTCGACGCCGCCGCCCGGATACGCGTACGCGCCTCCGGCGAAAGCCATGGAGGCGCGTCGGCGCAGCATGTGCACGGCAGGGCCGCCCGGCGCGTCCCGCAGCAGCAGGACGGTCGCCGCCCGCCTGGGCGCCACGGGAGTGAGCGTGCCGTCCGCGAGCGCGCGGATGCGGTCCGGCCACTCCGGGGGGTACCACTGACCGTTCGCCATGGCCGGAGGCTATCCCGGACAGAGCGAATGTTCGAGAGGTGGCCGGGGGTCGTGCGAGGGGTTTGACGTGGGTGTTACGTAAGCGGCTCCCCCTGGACCGGTGAAGGACCGGGGAAGCGGCTCCCACCCGGACTTCCGGGCCTACGGAAGCAGCTCCACCTGGATCTCGACCTCCACGGGCGCGTCCAGCGGCAGCACCGCGACGCCCACCGCGCTGCGGGCGTGCACGCCCCGGTCGCCGAGGACCTGGCCGAGCAGTTCGCTGGCGCCGTTGAGGACGCCGGGCTGGCCGGTGAAGTCGGACGCGGAGGCCACAAAGCCCGTGACCTTCACCACGCGGGCGATGCGATCCAGATCACCCGCGACGGACTTCACGGCGGCCAGCGCGTTCAGCGCGCAGGTGCGGGCGAGGTCCTTGGCCTCCTCCGCGGTGACCTCGGCGCCCACCTTGCCGGTGACCGGCAGCTGCCCGTCCACCATGGGCAGCTGGCCCGCGGTGTACACGTACGGACCGGACAGCACGGCCGGCTGGTAGGCGGCCAGCGGCGGCACGACTTCGGGCAGGGTCAGCCCGAGTTCGGCCAGCCGGGCCTCCACCGCGCTCACGCCTGCTTCTCGCGCTTCAGGTAGGCGACGAGCTGCTCCGGGTTGGGTCCGGGCACGACCTGGACCAGCTCCCAGCCGTCCTCGCCCCAGTTGTCCAGAATCTGCTTCGTGGCGTGGACGAGCAGCGGCACGGTCGAGTATTCCCACTTGGTCATGGGGCCGACTGTAGTCGCTGTTATCCACAGCCTCCCGCGTGGCTGTGGCCCGGACTGGTTAGTCTCGAAGACGTGAGCAGGCTCCAGGTCGTCAGCGGCAAGGGCGGGACCGGCAAGACGACGGTCGCCGCCGCCCTCGCGCTGGCCCTCGCGACCGAGGGGAAGCGGACGCTTCTCGTGGAGGTCGAGGGCCGGCAAGGCATCGCACAGCTCTTCGAGACCGAGGCGCTGCCCTACGAGGAGCGGAAGATCGCCGTCGCTCCCGGGGGCGGGGAGGTGTACGCACTCGCCATCGATCCCGAACAGGCCCTTCTGGACTATCTCCAGATGTTCTACAAACTCGGCGGCGCGGGCCGCGCCCTGCGGAAACTGGGCGCCATAGACTTCGCGACCACCATCGCGCCGGGGCTCAGGGACGTCCTGCTGACCGGCAAGGCGTGCGAGGCGGTGCGCCGCAAGGACAAGAGCGGCGCGTTCCTCTACGACCACGTCGTGATGGACGCGCCCCCGACCGGCCGCATCACCCGCTTCCTGAACGTCAACGACGAGATGGCGGGCCTCGCCAAGATCGGCCCGATACACAATCAGGCGCAGGCCGTGATGCGGGTGCTGAAGTCGCCCGAGACCGCCGTGCACCTGGTGACCCTCCTGGAGGAGATGCCGGTCCAGGAGACCGCCGACGGCATCGCCGAACTCCGCGCGGCGGGGCTCCCGGTGGGCGAGATCATCGTCAACATGGTCCGCCCCGAGGTGCTGGACGCGGCCGACCTGGAACTGGCCCGCACGGTCTCGCACTCCGCCGTGGCCCGCGCGCTGTCCTCGGCCGGACTCGGCGGCGCCCGCCGGGGCGGCAACGCCGAGCGGCTGGTCGACCCGCTGCTGCACCAGGCCGCCGAGTACGCCGAGCGGTACGCGCTGGAGCAGGAGCAGCGCGCGGTCCTCGCCGAGCTGGGCCTGCCGATGCGCGAACTGCCGCTGTTCGCCGAGGGCATGGACCTCGCGGGCCTGTACGAACTCGCCACCGAGCTGCGGAAGCAGGGGTTGTCATGAGTCCGGACCCGGCACGGCCGAAGGCCGCCGGAGCGCCCGCCGAGGACGGCGAGCGCCCCGGCCTGCCCCCCGCCCGCGTGCTCGACGTGGACGCCCTCCTGGACGACCCCGAGACCCGGATCGTGGTGTGCTGCGGCTCCGGCGGGGTCGGCAAGACCACGACGGCGGCGGCGCTCGCGCTGCGCGCGGCCGAGCGGGGCCGCAAGGTGGTCGTCCTGACCATCGACCCGGCCAAGCGGCTCGCCCAGTCCATGGGCATCGACTCGCTGGACAACGTGCCGCGCCGGGTCAAGGGCACCGAGGACCGCCGCCCCGACGCCGGGCCCGAGGACGGCCCGGGCGGCGAACTGCACGCCATGATGCTCGACATGAAGCGCACCTTCGACGAGGTCGTGGAGGCGCACGCGGACTCCGAGCGGGCCGCCCAGATCCTGGCGAACCCCTTCTACCAGACGGTCTCCGGCGGCTTCGCGGGCACGCAGGAGTACATGGCGATGGAGAAGCTGGGCCAGCTCCGCGCCAAGGACGAGTGGGACCTGATCGTCGTCGACACCCCGCCCTCCCGCAACGCGCTGGACTTCCTGGACGCGCCCAAGCGGCTCGGCTCGTTCCTGGACGGCCGCCTCATCCGCGTCCTCACCGCCCCGGCCAAGCTCGGCGGACGCGCGGGAATGGCCTTCCTGAACGTCGGCATGTCGATGATGACCGGCACGCTCGGCAAGCTGCTGGGCGGTCAGCTCCTGAAGGACGTACAGACCTTCGTCTCCGCGATGGACACCACCTTCGGCGGCTTCCGTACACGCGCGGACGCCACCTTCAAGCTGCTCCAGGCGCCGGGTACGGCATTCCTCGTGGTCGCCGCGCCCGAGCGGGACGCGCTGCGCGAGGCGGCGTACTTCGTGGAGCGCCTGGCGGCGGAGAAGATGCCGCTGGTCGGGCTGGTCCTCAACCGCGTGCACGCGAGCGGCGCCGGACGGCTGTCGGCCGAGCGGGCGCTCGCTGCCGCGGAAAATCTTGCGGAGGACGGCATTGTCGATCAGGGGGACGGGAAAGCTGGATCTCGTAACTCTCCCGACATGTACGGAAGTTCAGACTCCGCTCCGTCCGAGGAACCGGCCCCCGGCGCAGGCTCCCCCGCCACCGATCCGGACCGGTCCGTCGACGAGCTGACGGCGGGCCTGCTCAGGCTGCACGCCGACCGGATGCAGCTGCTCGCACGCGAGCAGCGCACCCGGGACCGCTTCGTCTCCCGCCACCCCGAGGTGGCGCTCGTCGAGGTCCCGGCCCTTCCCGGCGACGTACACGACCTGGCGGGCCTGCGCGACATCGGAGACCGTCTCTCCGAGGGCCGCACGGAACTGACCTGACGGCGCCTTGAGGGGCGGACCAGCCGCCGTACCCACGGAAGCGGGCGTACCCACGGAAGCGGGCCGCCGCCGCACGCCTGCGGGCGAGGGGAAGCGGTCGCCGCACCCTCCGCCGCCTATGCCGGAGGCAAGACCTCAGCTGACCGCCGCGTAGTTCTCGTACACCTCGTCGTTGTCGAGGGGCACGATTCCCGCGCCGCGCTCGTACTCCGAACGAGCGGTCTCCAGCAGCCGCCGCCAGGAGGTGACGGTGGGGCGCCGGCGCAGCAGGGCGCGGCGCTCGCGCTCCGTCATGCCTCCCCACACACCGAACTCCACACGGTTGTCCAGCGCGTCCGCCAGGCACTCCGTCCGCACCGGGCACCCGGTGCACACCGCTTTCGCCCTGTTCTGCGCTGCTCCCTGAACGAACAGTTCATCCGGATCGGTAGTGCGGCAGGCGGCCTGCGCACTCCAGTCGGTAACCCAGCCCATACCGGCGCCGTCCTCTCCCGAATCGAGGCTCCCCCACGGCGGCAGCGGCATATTCACCGCCGCCAGTTGAGGACGTTACGGAAGGCGCGGACAGCGCAACACCCCCTTCGGGCCCAATCTTGAATGGCCCGAACGGACTATGGGTAAGCGGCAGATCACCCGGAGGAGTGAGCTGACGACATGCGTGATCATCCCGGCGAAGCGGGACGATCCTGGTGCGCCACAAGGGGCGTCCGGTGACACACGAGGCGGATTCGGACACGCCCCGCCGGGAAGTGGGGGCACTCCCGGAACGATTCGGGGTCGCCGGACGTATTGCTCCATGACCGCACCGCTGTGACAGTTGAGAGCAGCTTAGGCCAATGCCTGTGCGCGTGTCCGGCGAATGAACAGGGACGCGCCCCGCCGCGCCATGCCATGACGCCCGCGTGCTCCCGTGGCGCCCCCGTGCCACCGGCGTACGTCACGATCCTGCACCCGAACATTCCGAAGGACTGTCGGTCCATCGGAACGCTCATCAGTACGGATTAGGCTGCCCCCATGCCAAAGAAGCGCTCCGGCGGTGGCCTCTCGACGACGCAGCAGGCCGCCAAGTTCCTCGGTGTCAGTGTGCTGGCGGGGGCGGTGCTCGCGGGCATCGCGCTGCCCGCCGCGGGCGCGCTGGGCCTCGCGGCGAAGGGCTCCGTCCAGGGATTCGACGACATCCCCGCCAACCTCAAGAGCCCTCAGCTCAGCCAGCGCACGACCATACTGGACAGCCGGGGCCACCAGATCGCGACCGTCTACTCGCGCGACCGCACGGTGGTGGACCTCAAGGACATCTCGCCGTACATGCAGAAGGCGATCGTCGCGATCGAGGACTCGCGCTACTACCAGCACGGCGCGATCGACCTCAAGGGCGTGCTGCGCGCCCTGAACAAGAACGCGCAGGAGGGCGGGGTCGCCCAGGGCGCCTCCACGCTCACCCAGCAGCTCGTGAAGAACTACTTCATCGAGGAGGCGGGCGACGACCCCACCAAGGTCGCCCAGGCCACCCAGCAGACCCTCGGCCGCAAGGTCCGCGAGCTGAAGTACGCGATCCAGATCGAGGAGAAGCTCGGCAAGAAGAAGATCCTGGAGAACTACCTCAACATCACGTTCTTCGGCGAGCAGGCGTACGGCGTCGAGGCCGCCTCCCAGCGCTACTTCTCCAAGCACGCCAAGGACCTGAACCTCCAGGAGTCCGCCCTGCTGGCGGGCATCGTGCAGTCCCCGAGCCGCTACGACCCGGTCAACGACGAGGCCGAGGCCACCAAGCGGCGCAACACCGTGCTCCAGCGCATGGCCGAGGTCGGCGACATCTCCGAGGCCGAGGCCGACCGCGCGATGGACAAGCCGCTCGGGCTGCACGTCAGCCAGCCGAAGAACGGCTGCATCACCGCGACGCGCGGCTCCGCGTTCTTCTGCAAGTACGTCGAGAACGTCTTCCTGACCGACCCGACCTTCGGCAAGACCCGCGAGGAGCGCGCCAAGCTCTGGAACAAGGGCGGCCTGACGATCCGTACGACCCTGGACCCGCAGGCCCAGGACTCCGTGCAGGCCTCGCTCAAGGACCACGTCTACAAGGCCGACAAGGTCGCCGCCGCCGCCACCCTGGTCGAGCCCGGCACCGGCAAGGTCCTGGCGATGGGCCAGTCGAAGCCGTTCGGCTACGCCAAGGACGAGACCGAGTACAACTTCTCGGTGGACAAGGCGTACGGCGGCTCCAACTTCGGCTTCCCGACCGGCTCGACGTTCAAGCCGTTCGTGGCGGCGGCGGCGCTCGAGGGCGGCAAGCCGCCGACCCAGTCGTACTCCTCGCCGTACAAGATGGAGTACCCGAGCCCGGTGCAGGGCTGCGGCAGCACCGTGTACCGCAACACGAAGCACGAGCCCGTGGAGAACGAGAACGAGTCCGAGAAGGGCCCGTACCGCATGAAGGAGGCGATGGCCAAGTCGGTCAACACCTACTTCGTGCAGCTCATCTCCGACATCGGGCTGTGCCCGGTGGTGAAGATGACCGACGCGATGCACGTGGTGCAGGGCGACGGCTCCAAGCTCCCGCAGACCCCGTCCATCGCGCTCGGCTCGATCGGCCTGTCGCCGCTGACCATGGCGAGCGCGTACGCGACCTTCGCCTCGCGCGGCACCTACTGCACGCCGGTCGCCATCGAGTCGATCACCCGGAAGTCCGGCACCGAGGAGACCTCGCTCCCGGTCCCGAAGACGACCTGCTCGCGGGCGATGAGCGAGAAGACCGCGGACACGGTGAACACGCTGCTGCGCGGCGTGGTCGACTCCGGCACCGGTAAGGAGGCGGGCCTCACCGACCGCGAGAGCGCGGGCAAGACGGGTACGACGGACGAGCGCAAGAACGCCTGGTTCGTCGGCTACACGCCCAACCTGGCCGGTGCGGTCTGGGTCGGCAGCGCCCAGCAGAACGTGAAGATGGCCGGTGTCACCATCGGCGGCGTCTACCGCCCGCTGGTCTACGGCGGCGAGGTCCCGGGCCCGATCTGGAAGGACGCCATGGCGGGCGCCCTCGTCGGAAAGGCCGCCCCGGACTTCAAGCTGATCGACATCCCGGACGACGATGACGACGACCACGGCAGGGACGGCGGCCGGGACAACGGCGGCGACAACGGCCGTACGGGCGGCGGGCACCGGGGCAACCCGGGCGGCGGCGGTCTGATCGGCGGCCTCTTCGGCGGGCTGACCACCGGCGGCGGCACGGGGACGCCGGGCGGCACGCCCGGGACGACCACGGGTACGCCCGGCGGCGGCGCGACCGGCGCGGCCACCGGCGGCGGCACCCCCAGCGGCCCGAACCCGACCTTCTCGGCGCCCCAGAACCCGACGCAGGGGCAGGGTAACGGCGGGGCGAACGGCGGGCGCCGGAACTGAGGCGCGTACGGCTTCGGGGCCGCACCTTCTGCGTGAGCAGGGGGTGCGGCCCCGAAGTCGTATCAGGGGGTGTCGCTCCGGAGTCGTATCAGGGGTGTCGCTCCGGCCGGAGCTGTCTCAGCCCTGGAGGAGCTTCTTCACGACGGCGGCGACGCGACCGCCCTCGGCCAGACCGGCGACCTTCGGGTTCACGATCTTCATGACGGCACCCATGGCGCGCGGGCCCTCGGCACCGGCGGCCCTGGCCTCCTCGACGGCCTGGGCGACGATCGCGTGCAGCTCGTCGTCGGAGAGCTGCCGGGGCAGGTACGTGGCGAGGATCTCGCCCTCCGCCTTCTCCCGCTCGGCCGACTCGGCACGACCACCCTGCGCGAACGCCTCGGCCGCCTCGCGACGCTTCTTGGCCTCCTTGGTGATCACCTTGAGGACCTCGTCGTCGGACAGCTCGCGCTTCTCCTTGCCCGCGACCTCTTCCTTGGAGATCGCGGCCAGGGTCAGCCGGAGCGTGGAGGAACGCAGCTCGTCGCGGTCCTTGATCGCGGCGTTGAGGTCGTCGTGCAGCTTCGCCTTGAGCGTGGTGGTCATGGTCCGATTGTCGCAGGTACGGCGTCCGGGGCGCGCCCCGTTTAGGCGGCCCGGGCTCGCCGTCCTTCCCGGCGTGCTCACCGGCGTCCTTCCGGCCCGAACTCCCCTTGCCGCGGCGGCCCGAACACCCTTCGCGCCGAAGGGCTCCCGGTCTCGCCGTCGCGCGGGGGTCTGACACGATGGTCGTATGCGCGCGCGATACGGAGTACCCCTGGGGATCATGGCGGCAGGCGCCGCCGGAGTGGCCTACGCGGCGGGGTTCGAGGCCCGCTCCTTCCGCCTCCGACGAGTGACGGTGCCGGTCCTGCCGCCGGGCATGCGTCCGCTGCGGGTGCTCCAGGTCTCCGACATCCACATGGTGAGCGGCCAGGGCAAGAAGCGGCGCTGGCTGCAGTCGCTCGCGGGGCTGCGGCCCGACTTCGTGATCAACACCGGCGACAACCTCTCGGACCCCGAGGGCGTCCCGGAGGTACTGGACGCGCTCGGACCGCTGATGGAGTTCCCGGGCGCGTACGTCTTCGGGTCCAACGACTACTACGGCCCCAAGCTGCGCAACCCCGCGCGCTATCTGTTCGAGAAGGCCAGCGGGCGCCACGGTCTGAACGGCAACGCGCCCGCCACCGGCGTCGTCCACAACCCCTGGGAGGACCTCAGGGACGGCTTCGACTCCGCGGGCTGGCTCGACCTGACCAACACCAGGGGAACCCTGAAGATCGACGGCGCCTCGATCGAGCTGACGGGCCTGGACGACCCGCACATCAAGCGCGACCGGTACGCGCGGGTGGCCGGAGGACCGACGCCGGGGCACGACTTCTCGATGGGCGTGGTCCACGCGCCGTATCTGCGCACGCTCGACGCGTTCACCAAGGACGGCTATCCGCTGATCCTCGCCGGTCACACCCACGGCGGCCAGCTCTGCATCCCCTTCTACGGCGCGCTGGTCACCAACTGCGACCTGGACACGGACCGGGTGAAGGGGCTGTCGACGCACTCGGTGGCGGACCGGACGTCGTATCTGCACGTGTCGGCGGGGTGCGGGACGAACCGGTACACGCCGGTGCGGTTCGCTTGTCCGCCGGAGGTGACGTTGCTGACGCTGGTGGGGCGGAGCTAGGGGGACGCCCCCTAGGGGCGCACGACGGCTGGGGGGCTACGGCTGCTCGGGGCTGCTCGGGGCTTACGGCGTACCTCTCCCGGAGTACGCCAAATAGCCCCTTTCACCCCTTATGCCTAGCGTGAGGGCATGACCGCACCGATACCCAGGGACATCCCCGACCTGCCGGCGATCCCCAGCCCGCCCGTGCTCCAGCCGTCACCGGTGCCGGTGACGGCGGTGGTGGCCCCGATCCGGCGCCCCTGGGTGGCGCTGTTCCGGCTGGGAACCGCGCTGCTCGCGGTGGCCGGGATCACCCTGGAACTCATGATCGGCGCCCCGTCCCGCATCCTGAGCTACTTCGGCGTCCAGGCGGCGATCCTGCTCGCGGTGGTCATGTTCCTGTCGGCGTCGCGCTCGTGGCGGGCACGGCGGGCGCTTCCCTCGGGACTGTCGGGAGCGGCGCTCCTCTACATGGTGACGAGCGCGCTGACGTACCACGTGCTGCTCGCCCATACGACGCCCCCGTTCTCGATGACGGGCACGTCGGCGATCCCGGAACGCTGGCACGCCCAGTGGGGCGCGCTCCAGATCCTGCACACCCTGCTGCCGCTGGCGGCCCTGCTGGACTGGCTCCTGTTCACCCCGGCGCCCCGGCTGCATCTGCGCCAGGCGGCGGCGTGGCTGGTGTTCCCGCTGGCGTACCTGATCTTCACGCTGACGCGCGCGCTGTTCATCCCCTCGGGAGACCTACGGGGCCGCTACCTCTACCCCTTCCTGGACGCCGCCACCCACGGCTACCGCAGCACCCTCGCCAACGCCCTCCTGATCGGCCTCGCGATCTACGCCCTCGCCCTCCTCCTGATCGCCCTCGACCACACCCGCCCCACCCCCACCCGCCGCCGCGTCTGACCCCACCCGAAACCGGATTTCGCCTCCGGCCCCCAGTGGGCTAAAGTAAACGTCGTCGCCGCGACAGCAGCGACACCGGGGTGTAGCGCAGCTTGGCAGCGCGCTTCGTTCGGGACGAAGAGGTCGTGGGTTCAAATCCCGCCACCCCGACGCCGTAGTACCAGGTCAGGGGCCTGATCCGCTTAGCGGGTCGGGCCCCTGAGTGGTTTCCGGGGGCGGGTGGGTGTCAGCTGGGTGCGCTCTTGGAGGGGGACCGCTCGCGGGAGCCGACCTCGGGATTCGACTCCCGGGGCGGGCGAACGATGGCGACAGCTGAAGTGCCAGGGCAGGGCGCTTCCGCCGCACGGTCCTCGGCTCGGCCGACAGCAGGCGACTGGGCCGCTCGGATACGGGGCGTCTCCTCGCCGTCACGGCTGTGACCCGCACGGCGACCGAGCCGCTTGAGTTTGCGACGTACTCGCTCACCCAGAGCCTCGGCGTCACCCTGTACGTACGCTTGCGAGATGAGGGCCAAGACCGTGGCAGCAGCCTCGGTCCAACTCGACGTCCCCGAACGGGACCAGGCGAGCGCGACAGCCCTCTCGCTCGGGAACATCTGGTCCAGCACGGCAAGCACACGCGGATCATCAGGCAGCGCCCCCGTAAGGATGTCGGCCGGATCAGGCCCTCCTGCGACAAGGTCGGCGAGAGTCAGCCCATTCTCCAGAACGGGGACATCGAGGCTGAGCAGCCGCCCTCCGGCACAGCGCCGACGCCACAGTGGCGTGAGCTGTCGATGGATCTCCCTCACCTCACACATCAGCCGGGAAAGGGCCCCCCGGCGGATGGTGCCGTGCGTGTACAGGGTGCTCGCCCAGTCACCCAGGAGAGCCGTGGTCACCGGTTCCTGCCAGCGGGCTCCCCGCCACAGGCCGAGGTCGATGGCCATGAACTTCTCGATGAGTTCGGTGTTGCCGAGCGCCGCCTCGTTTCGTGCTTCCACGGCTCGTGCCGCGAGCGTGGCTTCACGGGCTTCCGCACGAGCCCCTGGGGAGCTGGGGACCGCTCGACTCCATGAGCGGTCAACTTCCCCCTCTGTCCACGTGTGGACGATTTGCCCAAGTTCGAGTCGAGGATTGTCCAGGAACAAGCGTCCCGCCAGCAGCCGTCCACCGTCCCTTTCGTTGCCGAAATAGAAGTAAGAGCTGTCGCGGACTCCCCCATCGCCCCCGTACGCGATGAGGTCGTCCTCACCCAATACGGGGAGGCCGTGAGTGGACTGTGGATCAATGGGTACGGGCTTCGGTTCAGGAAGTGCCCGCCACCGCCTGACCAGGCCGTACCGAGCGTAAAAGGCGTCGAGGTCCTCGGCTTCTTCCGTCTCCGACACATCGGTCTCGCGGGGCGGGACAGCCGCAGGCGGTGCCGCCGCTTCCAGTGCCTGCGGTTCTTCGAAAGCTTCGGGCGTCATGAGCGGTGCCTCCGGCTGATGATTTGCGAGCCTGTCCCCTCTCGGGCGTCGCAACGCCATGAACCGGCAATCCCCACCCGGGATTTTCGAGTGATCCGCGTCACGTATCCGGAGGGTTTCAAATCCCGCCACCCCGACAGCCAAGCAACAGGTCAGAGGGCCCTTACCTGGTCGGAGAGGGCCCCTCTGGCGTTGCCGCGCGGCCTTCGCTTCGAGCCCGGCCCCGTCTCCCAAGATCCCCGTCCATGGTCACCGTGTCGGTTCGGCTCAGCGGGCGGACCCGCTTCCAATGCCTGGACGGCTGGCGTTACGGCGTCGTGGGGTGACAGCGTCGATGAAGGTCGCCCCCGCGTAGATCTGAGCCACGGCTCCGACCACCAGGAGGATGTACCCCCACCATGCGTGGGCCGGTGCGTCCATGAAAACGAGGAGAGCCAGACTGCCGATCACGAAGAGAGAGACTCCGCCGAAGGCGCGCCATCCGTCCCGGGTTCTCAGGTCCTCGTCTTCGATGATCTTGAGTATCGCGTGTGCGAGTCCCATAAAAACCAACTAGCCTCCGGCCCCCGCTTGTTGTCTGCCCAGACGGCTGGTCGCTCATGGAGGCGCCCTCCTGCGGCTCGCTGCGATCAGAAAACCCCTGCGGGTGGGGGGTGGAGCGCCGATAGTTGCCGGATGGAGCTGGTGGAGGTTGCGCGGGAGTTGGTATTGGAGCGGCACCCCGGGGCTCGGGCTGCGTTTCTTGGGGGGAGTGTTCTTACGGGGTGGCGGACGGTGATGTCGGATCTTGACGTTGTCGTTTTGCTACATGGGGTGCCGGCGCCGTATCGGGAGAGTTTTCGGGGGTGGGGGTGGCCGGTGGAGATGTTTGTGCATACCGAGTCGTCGTGGGAAGCGTATGTGGGGCGGGAGGTGGGGCAGGGGCGGTCGCCGTTGCTTTTTATGTGTGCTGAAGGGGAGTTGTTGTTCGATGTGGATGGGGTGGGAGCGCGGATCGGGGCTCGGGCTCGGGAGCTGGTCGATGCGGGGCCGCCTGACGTGAGCGGTGAGGAAGTTGAGGATCTGCGGTACGCCATCACTGATCTGCTGGATGACCTCGCGGGGAGTCGGGATCAGAGTGAGCGGTTGTTCATTGCCACTGAACTTGCTCGGCGGACCGGTGAGTTGGCTCTTGTTGTGCGGCGGTCCTGGCGTGGGAGTGGGAAGTGGCTTGCTCGGCGGCTCGACATTGCCGCCCCGGGGTTGGGGGAGCGGTTGCGTCGGGGAGTGAAAGACGTGCTTGACGGGCGGGATGAGGTGCTCGTGGGCGTTGTCGATGAGGTGTTGGGGGACGTGGGTGGGCGGTTGTGGGTGGGGTATCGGCGGGGTGGGGTGTCGGCCGTGGAGGGGCGGTCGAACGGCCCTGTTGCATACGGGCGTTGAGCATCGGGCCCTGCGTCCCTACGCTCGGCTGTCATCTCTTGAGCGTGAAGGAGCCCGCGCGTGCCCTTGATCGACGTCAATGGTGCTTCCGTCTTTTACACCGACAGCGGGGCGCCGCCCGGGAAGCCTGAGGCGCCTGTTGTCGTGTTCGGGCATGGGCTGCTTTTCAGTGGGTGGATGTTTCATCCGCAGGTGGAGGCGTTGCGGGGGGAGTATCGGTGTGTGACCGTCGACTGGCGGGGGCAGGGGGAGAGTCCGGCGGCGGCGGGTGGGTACGACATGGACACCCTGACCGCTGATGCCGTCGCGTTGATCGGGCGGCTGGGGCTCGGGGCCGTTCATTACGTCGGGCTGTCCATGGGCGGGTTCGTCGGGCTGCGGATCGCGGCCCGGCATGGGGAGGTGCTTCGGTCGCTCACCTTGCTCGACACCAGTGCGGGGGAAGAGGACGCCGCGAAGGTCGGGGAGTATCGGCTGCTGGCCAACGTCTATCGGGTCACCGGGGTGCGGCCTGTCCTGGGGCGGGTCAAGGCGGAGATGTTCGGGCCCGAGTTCCTTGCGTCGCCGGGCAGCGGACCCGTGGTCGAGGAGTGGGTACGGCGGCTGCGGCGCTGTCGGCGGGCGGGGATACGTCGGGCCGTGCTCGGGGTGGTCGAGCGGCCCGGCATCAGCGACGAACTCGGTCGCATCACCGTGCCCACGCTGGTCGCCGTCGGGGCGGATGACGTCGCCACTCCCGCCGTCGAGTCGGAGCGGATCGCGGCGGCCGTGCAGGGGGCCCGGCTTGAGGTGGTGCCGGGGGCCGGGCACAGCAGCACGGTGGAGCAGCCTGAGGTGGTGAGCGGGTTGATCAGGGAGTTTCTGCGGGGAGTGCCGTCATCGGCCTGACCGGTGTCCCCTTGCGGTCCACCGCTGCCGCCAAGCGGCGTTCGCCGTGGGCCGCCAGGAAGGTCACCCCCGCCGCCGCCGCTCCCCCAGCGCCACCACCGCCCCCACCAGTGCCGACATCACGCAGCCCGTCGCCAGTACCGGGCTCGGGGTGAAGGTCGTTGCCAGGACGGCGAGGATTCCGGTTGTCCACAGCGCGTCCAGCGCGCCCGCGCGTCCCCGGCGGTGCAGCAGGCGCAGCACCAGCAGGTACAGCGCCACCGGGACGGTGTACGCCGCCGCCACCGCGCCCCGGCTCAGGTGGGCGTGGCCGGTGAGGTGGGCGATCTCGACCGCGAGTCCCGCGCCCACGGCCGCCGCGGAGGCGAAGACGACGTAGTGGCCGTAGCCCCACAGCAGGGCCATGCGCAGGGAGGTCAGGCGTTCGGCGGCGTCCTGGGTGAAGTAGAGCCACCACATCGCGAAGACGGTGAGGATGCCGCCGATGACCAGCGGGGCGATGTCCCCGAGGGAGACGGTGGTGTCGAGGGCGGTGCGGACGGTCGCCGTCGCCGCGGTGATGGACTCGCCCAGCACGATGAGGGTGAACAGGCCGTACCGCTCGGCGATGTGGTGCGGGTGCCAGGTGGTGCGGACGGCGCGCTCGGCCCAGGCCGGTACGGCGAGTTCGGCGGCGGCGAGGACGAGGAAGGAGGGCAGGCCCAGGCCGTGCGGCAGCGCGAGGCGGCCCACCCAGCCGATCTGGACGACGAGAATGCCGAGCGCGTAACGCAGGCTGGAGCGGCGGCGGCCGGGGTCGGAGCGGGCCGCGCGCAGCCACTGGGTGACCATGGCGAGCCGCATCACGACATAGCCGTAGGTGACGACCGCGAAGTCGTAGTCCTCCAGCGCCCTGGCCGCGCCGGCCGCCATGATGAGGGCGCCGGTGATCTGGATCAGGGTGAGGACGCGGTAGGGCACGTCGTCCGTGTCGTAGGCGGAGGCGAACCAGGTGAAGTTCATCCACGCCCACCAGATCGCGAAGAACACGAGCGCGTAGCCGAGCACTCCGTGTCCCACCCGGCCGCCCGCCAGCTCGTGCTCGAACGCCGCGGCGGACTCGGCGACCGCGGTGACGAAGCAGAGGTCGAAGAACAGCTCCAGGACGGTGGCGGTGCGGTGCCGCTCGTCGGTGGGCCGGGCCACCATGGGGCGGTACCAGGACCGGCCGTTTCCGGCGGGTTGTGGCTGGTTCATGCCGGACACGGTAACGGCGGCGCCGCACGCGGCAGGGCCGCCCGGCCTCGCGTGGTGCGTGCCGTCAGTGCAGGGCCCTGCGCAGCGCCTCGATCGCCAGGGTGCGGGCCACCCGCGTCGCCTGCGAGTCGCGCAGGGTGTCGAGCATCAGGAAGTCGTGGACCGTGCCGAGAACGCGGACGGCGGTGACGTCGACGCCCGCCTCACGGAGCTTGGCGGCGTACGCCTCGCCCTCGTCGCGCAGCACGTCGGCCTCGTCGGTGATGACCAACGTCGGGGGCAGACCGCTGAGTTGGTCGAGGTCCGCGCGCAGCGGGGAGGCGTGGACGTCGGCGCGCTGGGCCGGGTCCGTGGTGTACGCGTCCCAGAACCACCGCATGCCGTCACGGGTGAGGTAGTAGCCCTCCGCGAACTGCTCGTACGACTCGGTGTCGAAGTTCGCGTCGGTGACGGGGTAGAGCAGGATCTGCGCGGCGAGGTCCACGTCGCCGCGCTCCTTGGCCATCAGGGCGAAGACGGTCGCCATGTTGCCGCCGACCGAGTCGCCGCACACCGCGATGTGGGCGGCGTCCAGGTTCTGGTCCGCGCCGTGTTCCGCGATCCACTTGCCGACCGCGTAGTTCTGCTCGATCTGGGTCGGGAACCGGGCCTCGGGGGCGCGGTCGTACACCGGGAAGACCACGGCCGCCTGTGCGCCGACGGCCAGTTCGCGGACGAGGCGGTCGTGGGTGGTCTCGTCGCCGAAGACCCAGCCCGCGCCGTGGATGTACAGCACGACCGGGAGGGTGCCGGTGGCGCCCTCGGGGCGGATGATCCGGGTGCGTACGGGGCCGTACTCCCCCGCGTTGACCGTGATCCACTCCTCCTGCACCGCGAGCTTGGGGACGCCCTCGCCGGACTGGAGATCGTCCAGGATCTCGCGGCCGTTCTCCGGGGGGACCTCGTAGATGCGGGGGTGCGCGGCGGTGGCGTCCGCCAGGTCCTGGGCCTCCTGTTCGAGGACCAGGAGGTGCTGCGGGGTGTGGTGGGACATGCTTCGGCTCCTGACTCGGCGAGTGGGGTTCCGCGCGAGCGGATCGGGAATCGGGAATCGGGATCGTCGTGCGGGTGACGTGGTGCGCACGGCCGTTTTTCCATCGTCTCGCGCGCGGGGAGCGTCGCAACTCCGGACGGCCGCCCCGCCAACGGGCGACAGCCGCCCCGGCAAAAGGCGACGGCCACCCCGCCCATCGGGTGCGATCACTGCCCGCCGCCGGATGCGATCACTGCCCGCCGCGCGGTGGAATGGGGCACCCCAGCCCCTGGAGTGCCCATGGCCACCCGCCCGCCCCTTCCTCCCTTCAACCGCGAGACCGCCGTCGAGAAGGTGCGCCTCGCCGAGGACGGCTGGAACTCGCGCGACCCGGAGAAGGTCGCCCTCGCCTACACGCCCGACAGCCGCTGGCGCAACCGCGCCGAATTCCTGCGCGGCCGGGACGAGATCGTCGCCTTCCTCACCCGCAAGTGGGCCCGCGAGCTGGACTACCGGCTGATCAAGGAGCTGTGGGCCTTCACCGGGGACCGGATCGCCGTGCGGTTCGCGTACGAGTGGCACGACGACTCGGGCAGCTGGTTCCGGTCCTACGGCAACGAGAACTGGGAGTTCGACGAGGACGGCCTCATGCGGGTGCGCCTCGCCTCCATCAACGACCTGCCGATCAGCGAGGATCAGCGCACGTACCACTGGCCGCTCGGCCGACGGCCCGACGCTCACCCGGGGTTGTCGGACCTCGGGCTCTGATACCGGGGCAGCGTCAGTGCCGAGTCCGCGTGCAGGGTGATGCGGGCCGGTACGAACTCGGTGGCGTCGGCCGGGAGTTCGCCGGTGCCTGGGGAGCGGGCGTAGCGCGGGTGGGCGCCGCCGCTGAGCTGCCAGCGGACGCGGTGTCCGGCGGGGAAGCGGTGGGCGGTGGTGCCCATCGGCACGGTGAGCCGCGCCGGGGCGTCGCCGGTCGTACGGGCCCGGCCGAGGCCGTCGCAGACGTTGACGGAGCGGCCCTCGGGGTCGACGTCGCACAGGCGGGTGAAGACGTCGGCGTGCCCGGTGTCGGTGGAGACGCCGATCCGGGCGGTGACCGGGCCCAGGATGTCCAGCGGCTCGGTGAGCGGCGGTCCGGTGAAGGTGAGGACGTCGGCGCGGGCCTCCAGGGAGCGGTTGTCGCGGGGTCCGGCGCCCGGTGAGAGCAGGGGGCCGCCGAGGGAGGGGGTGGGGTCGTCGGGGTCGTAACGGAAGGACGCCACCGGGGAGTTGTCGACCGGGGGCTGGTGGGTGAGGTGGGCGCCGGGGAGGGGGTACCAGGCGATCGGCTCCGGCACCGGCGCCGACTCCGCTCCCGGTTCCGCCCCCGCCTCCGGCGGCCACTGGTCCACGTCCCGCCATGTGCCGCCGAGATGCACCCGTACCCCCGTCGGCCGCAGCCCGGAGCGGTCCCCGCACAGGTGGGCGCGCAGCCAGGCGAGGCTTTCCGTGAACACCTCCGGCCAGCCCCGCTGGAGGGCGGAGGCGTGGGTCCAGGGGCCGACGAGCAGGGCGGTCTCGCATCCGGCGCGGCGCAGGCGGGCGTACTGCGCGAAGGTCTGGTCGGCGAGGGCGTCGTGCCAGCCGGTGACGAGGGCGGTGGGGACGCGGAGGCGATCGGCGGCCGGGGCCAGTGAAGCGCCGGTCCAGTACGAGTCGTTGGGGTCCGGGTTGGTCATCACGTCGTCCAGCCAGGGGAGTTCGCCGAGAGCGGGCCGGTACGCGCCGCGCAGGGGCCGGGCCGTGGTGATGTCCCGCAGGCGGCGCTTCAGGCGCAGGGTGGCTCTCAAGAACGCGAGCGCGCCCCGGTGTTGATACGCGATGCCCGCCCCGCACGTGAGCGCGTTCTCCAGGTGCAGCGCGCCGTCGGTGTGGAAGAGGGCGTACGGATCGTGCAGGCCGACCTGGATCACCATCGCCTTCAGCTCGGGCGGCGGGTCCAGGGCGAGCGCCCACTGGGTGTAGCCGAGGTAGCTGGGGCCGACCGTGCCCAATCTGCCGTCGAACCAGGGCTGTTGACGCAGCCAGGCCACGGCCGCCTGTCCGTCGGCGGGCTCGTTGCGCCAGAGGTCGAAGGTGCCGCCCGAGCCGCCCGTGCCCCGGCAGCTCTGGACGACCACATGGAAGCCCTGTTCGGCGAGGAGCAGACCGTACATCGCGGACCACGGCAGGCCCCGGCCGTAGGGCGAGCGGATCAGGAGGGTGGGGAAGTCGCCCTCGGCGCGCGGGAAGTAGTGGTCGGTGAGCAGCGGGCCGCCGTCGGCGGCGGGCACCGGGAGCGCGGGGTCGTACCCCACGGGGTGCCGCTTCGCCGGGAGGCCCCGGAAGGTGGCGCGCAGCAGGCGCGCGGGCAGCGGCGGGCGCGCTCCGGCCGGGCGGGCCGCGCGCGCAGTGGCGGACGTCATCGTTCCCCTCCTCATCGTTCCCCTCCTGATTCCGTACTGCGTACGAAAATAGATCCCGTACCGTGTACGAGAAAGGGGGGTGCTTGGATGACCTCGGACAGTCCGGTGCAGGGGGTGCGGGAAGGGAGCGGGGGAAGCGTGCCGCAGGACAAGGGGCCGCACGGCAGGGGCGCCCAGGGGGTCGACCCCGAGCGGCTGTGGCTGGGGTCCGCCGAGCCGCGCCGGGGACGGCGGCCCGTCTTCAGCCGTACGGCGATCACCGCGGCGGCCGTCGCGCTCGCGGACGCGGAGGGGCTGGACGCGGTCACCATGCGGCGGGTCGCCGCCGAGGTCGGCGCGGGCGTGATGTCGCTGTACACCTACGCCCCCGACAAGGAGACCCTGCTCGCGCTGATGGCCGACCACGTCTGCGGCGAGCTGCCGCTCACCGACCCGCTCACCGGCGACTGGCGGGCCGACCTGAAGACGCTGGCCCACCGGCAGCGCGCGCTCATGCTGCGCCACCCCTGGCTGGCCGCCACCCTCCTCGCCCGGCCCACCTCCGGACCGCGCGCCCTGGACTTCCTCGAACACGCCCTCGCCGCGCTCCGGCCGAGCGGGCTCGACGGCGCGGCCCGGCTGGAGGTGTTCGCGCAGCTCACGGCCTTCGTGGCCGGGCATGTCCGCCATGAGCTGGCCCGGGCGGCGGCCTCGGACTCACCCGCCCCGCACGCCGCCGAGGCCCGCTATCTCGCCGCCATGGCCGCCGACGGCCACCACCCGGAGCTGGCCGAGGCGCTGGCCGCGCCGGTCCGCCCGGTCACCCCGGAGGCGACCTTCGACCGGTTCCTGAACCGGCTGGTGGACGGCCTGGACACGGCCTGACGGCGGGGCCGGGCACGGCCGGGCAGCGCGGCGGGCACGGCCGGGCCGGGCACCGCCGGGCCGGGCACCGCCGGGCCGGGCACAGCCGGACAGCGCGGCAGGCACCGCCGGACCCCGCCAACCCCCGCGCCGCAGGCGACGTCGTCTGACCGCAGGCAAGCCCCCGTAAACCGCCCCCGCCCCTCAGACCCAGATCGCCTCCGCCACCGCCGTCCCCACGAACGCCGCCCCCAGCCCCGCCACCAGGCTCGCGACCACGTTGGCCGCGGCGAGGAAGCGGGCGCCGTCCTCGGCCAGGCGCAGGGTCTCGAAGGAGAAGGTGGAGTACGTCGTCAGGGCGCCGCACAGGCCCGTGCCCAGCAGCAGCTGGACGTTGCTGGAGGCCGCCCCGGCCACCACCGCGCCGGTCAGCAGGCCGAGGATGAAGCAGCCGATCACGTTGACGGTGAAGGTGCCCCAGGGGAACACCGCGTCGTGCCGCTTCTGCACGAACCGGTCGGTCAGATAGCGCAGCGGGGCGCCCGCCATGCCTCCGACGATCACCAGCAGCCAGTTCACGCGTGCCTCTCCTTGCCCACGTAGCGGATGACCTCGCAGTCGTCCAGGATCACCAGTCCCGAGGACACCAGCTCGTCCAGCTGGGGCAGGAACGCCCGCACCCGCTCCTCCGTGTCCACGATCACGATGGCCACCGGCAGGTCCTCGTTCATGGACAGCAGCCGGGCGGTGTGGATCAGGGAGGTCGCGCCGAAGCCCTCGATGCCCCGGAAGACGCTCGCGCCCGCGAGCCCGGCCGCGTGCGCGCGGTGGACGATCTCGCTGTAGAGCGGCTTGTGGTGGTACGTGTCGTGCTCACCGATGAAGATCGTCACCCGCAGGGCGTCTCCGGTCAGCCGTGTCGCCGTCATGACTGCCTCCAAGCGAGGATGCGGCGCGTGGCGGTGACCGCGAGCGCGACCGCGCCGAGGGCCGCGAACAGGGTCGCGGCCAGGTAGAGGAGGGCGGTGCGGGCCTCGCCCGCGTCCACAAGGCGCTCGATCTCGACGGCGTACGTCGAGAAGGTCGTGTAACCGCCGAGCACGCCGGTGCCGAAGAACGGGCGCAGCAGGCGGTGGGCCGTCCACACCTCGCTGACGAGGACCAGGAAGACGCCGATGACGGCACAGCCGGTCACGTTGATCACGAAGGTGGTCCACGGGAACCCGTCGGCGGCCGTGGGCCACAGCAGCGCACCCGCGTACCGCGCCGTCGCGCCGATCGCGCCGCCCACCGAGACGACGGCCACGACGGGCGCCTGGGCCCGCCAGGACCGCGCGCGTTCGCGGGGTACGCGCAGATCCACGTCGGGGTCCACGGGTTCACTCGTCGTGGCGGGTCGCGATGCTGTCATGAACGTACGTCTCCCTACTCGCCCGGGGCCCGCGCACGCGGGCACACTCCATCGCAAGCAGGGACTGTTGGCGGCGTCGATGCCGCGGTTCGGGTACGGCGAGCCCCACCGCCGCGCCGCACCCCGAGGGCACGGCAGGTCACCCAGCCTACCCGGGGCCCGCGGTGAGTGACCACGTCACCGGCGGACCCCGACGGCTCTACGGCTCTACGGCTTTACGAGCCGACGGTCAGCGGCAGATCGTCCGTGTAGGCGTTGACCGGCTGGGCGATGGGGTGGGTCTCGTGGACGTCCAGCCCGGCGGCGGCCGACTTGGTGCCGAGGGCTCCGGCCGGGTGCCAGGTGCCGGTGACCGAGAGCCACGTGTTGGCGGGCGGGGCCTCGGGGCCGTACATACGGAGCTTCACGGTCTGGGAGTCGGCCGCGCAGCAGGTGAAGATGATCCGGGTCAGATACCAGCCGCCGTCCGCGCCGCCCGGCGTGACGAAGCCGGACAGCTGGACCGCGCGGCCCGCGAGCGACTTCGCCGGGTCCTGCTGGACGCGGTTGGTGAAGCCGGTCAGGGTCATCGGCACCGGGGCCGTGGACGCGGGCAGCGGCTCGAAGCGGGTCTGCCGCACCGGGGGCGCGGACTTCGTGCTCGCGTGGGAGGCGGTGTAGGCGCCGAGGGCGGGTGGGGCGTAGATCAGGAGGCTGAGGGCGGGGAGGGCGAGGAGCCAGGCGACCTTGGGGGCGCGGGAGTGGTCGTGGCCGTGATCGCCGTGGTCCGCGTGGCCGTGCCCGCCCTCCGCATGCCCGTCCTCCGCGTGCCCGTGACCCGCCCGGCCACCCCTCGACCGCCCCCGCAGCTCCAGCACCAGGTTCACCACCCCCAGCACGATCAGCACCACCCCCGACGCCACGAGCAGCGGCCGTAGCCCCTCCTTCACGTACCGCAGATACAGCGTCGTGAAGAGGGAGGAGTGGAGGAGGCCCGCGCCGGTCAGCATGAGCAGCGCGCTCTGGACGGTCCGTCTCACAGCAGTCCCCCTCCGACCAGGACGCTCGCGGCGACCGCCACGACCGTCGTCGCCGCCGAGAAGCGGAGCGCGAACGCGCGCCCGAACGTGCCCGCCTGAAGGGCGATCAGTTTCAGGTCCACCATGGGGCCGACCACCATGAAAGTGAGCCGGGCCATGGGTGAGAAGCCCGTGAGGGACGCCGCCACGAACGCGTCCGCCTCCGAGCACACCGCGAGCAGCACGGCGAGTCCGGCGAGGAAGGGCACCGCCAGCCAGGGGGAGCCGGAGAAGGTGTCGAGGACGGAGCGCGGGACGGCTACGTTGAAGGTGGCGGCGGCCATCGCGCCGAGGACGAGGAAGCCGCCCGCGTGCAGGAAGTCGTACTGGAAGCCGTGCCGGAACTCGGTCCAGCGGCTGTGCCCGTGCTGGTGTCCGGTGTGCCGTACGGCGGGGCGCAGCCACTTCTCCTTGCCGAAGTACAGCCACAGCCAGCCCATCACGGCGGCGGTGGCCAGCGAGGCGAGCAGCCGGGCGGCGACCATCGCGGGGTTGCCCGGAAAGGCGACGGCGGTGGCGGTGAGGACGACCGGGTTGATCGCGGGCGCCGACAGCAGGAAGGCGAAGGCGGCGGCCGGGGTGACACCCCGTCTGATCAGGCTGTTCGCCACCGGGACCGAGGCGCACTCGCAGCCCGGCAGGACCGCCCCGGCCATGCCCGCGACCGGCACCGCGAGCGCGGCCCGCTTGGGCAGGACCCGGGTGAACAGGTCGGCGGGGACGAAGGCGTTGATGGCGCCGGACAGGGCGGTGCCGAGGAGCAGGAAGGGCAGCGCCTGGACGGCGATGGCGAGGCAGATGGTGCGCCACGCCTGGACGGCGGGCTGGTCGAGCCATCCGGCGCCGCCGAGCAGCAGCACCACGATGCCGAGGACGGCTGCCGCGACGAGGGCCGCGGTGACGGGCCGGGGCCCGCGCCGGGGCGGTACGACGGCGGTGCGCACCGGCGGGGCGGCCACGACCGTCGCCGTCCCGTCGGCCACACCCACCAGTTCATCCGTTTTTCCCATTTTCACTCCGGATGTCGGGTGTGGCCGACCTTATGCGAGCGGCGTGCGCGCGACCGGGCGCACACGCCGTCTCACAGGTTCCGCTCGGGCGAATCCGCTCAGGCCAACTGGCCCACCTGGTAGTCCCCGGCGGGCAGCTGGATCATCACGTTCATCCGGTTGTACGCGTTGATGAGCGCGATGAGCGTGACCAGCGCGAGCAGCTGCTCCTCGTCGTAGTGCTTGGCCGCGTTCGCCCACACCTCGTCCGGGACGCCCCCGGCGCCGTCCGCGATGCGGGTGCCCTGCTCGGCCAGCTCCAGGGCGGCGCGCTCGGCGTCGGTGAAGACGGTGGCCTCGCGCCACCCGGCGACCAGGTGCAGCCGCTGGTGGGTCTCGCCCGCGTGCACGGCCTCCTTGGTGTGCATGTCGAGGCAGAAGGCGCAGCCGTTGATCTGGCTGGCGCGGATCTTCACCAGCTCCTGCGTGGAGGCGGGCAGCGCGGACTCGGAGACCGCGCGCCCGGCGGCGCTGAGATGCTTGATGACCTTGCCGGAGATCGGGTTGGCGAAGACGTTGAGTCGGGCTTCCATGCCGTGCTCCCTGATGCCGTTTCCGATGGATACACGGTTACGACGGAGGGCGGCGCCGGGGCGTGACATGGTCGGG
Organism: Streptomyces sp. LaPpAH-108; assembly: GCF_000373625.1. Classification (GTDB taxonomy): domain Bacteria; phylum Actinomycetota; class Actinomycetes; order Streptomycetales; family Streptomycetaceae; genus Streptomyces. The sequence goes on along the minus strand of NZ_KB891995.1, from coordinate 533,782 downwards.
TGTGACCCGCGTCACTCACGCTTACTTGTTCCAGGTCTCGTCGTACGGGTCGCGTGGTGTCGGCACCGGCTTGGTGGACGTGACCTTCAGATACGGGATCGGGCCGCCGTTGACCGGGTCGTGGGTCAGCTTCGGGGTGTACGTGCCCTTCACCTCCAGCCACGCGTCCGGGCGCAGGACGGGCGGGAGCTGGCCGGTCAGGGCGATCTTGACCGGCTGGGCGTCGGCCGCGCAGCAGTTGAGCGCCATGCGGACGAGGTAGGGCCTGCCGGAGCCGTCCAGGGACAGGAAGCCGGTGACACGTACGGCGCGGCCGTGCAGGGTGTGGCCGTGGCCGTACGCCGCGCGGGAGGCGTAGTCCACCACGCTCAGCGGGACCGGGTCGCTCGCGGGCAACGGGTCGTAGCCGAAGGGCTTTTGGAGCGCGGTGCCGGTGCGCAGGGCGCTGTACGAGCCGAGGGCGGGCGGGGCGACGAGGATCAGGGCGAGGAGGGGGAGGACGAGGAGCCAGGAGACGTTGGGTTCGGGGTGGGCGTGGCCTTCGTGAGCCTCGTGCGCCTCGTGTTCCCCGTGCTCCGGGTGGTCCGCGTCCTCCGAACTCCCGCTCGCCGACGCCGACTTCGTCCGCCTCCGCTCGTACCAGACCGTCGCCCCCGCCGTCACGATCAGCACCGCGCCCGCCGCGAGCAGCAGCGGCTGGAGTCCCGCCTTGACGTACCGCAGATACAGATCCGTCGTGCCCGCGTGCAGCAGGGCGCCGCCGAGGAGGAAGAGGACCGCCGCCTGGGCGTGCCGGTTCACAGGAGCACCGCCCCGGTCAGGACCGCGCCCGCGATCGCCGCCGCGAAGGTGGCCGGGGCGAAGCGGAGCGCGAAGCCGCGGCCGAACGTGCCCGCCTGCATGGCGAAGAGCTTGAGGTCGATCATCGGGCCCACCACCAGGAATACGAGCTTGGCCGTCATCGAGAACTGGGTCAGCGAGGCCGCGACGAACGCGTCCGCCTCCGAGCAGATGGAGAGCAGGACCGCGAGGGCGGCCAGCGCGAGCACCGCCACCAGCGGGTTGTCGGCGGCCAGCCGGAGCCAGGTCGCCGGTACGACGGCCTTCAGCGTGGCGGCGGCCATCGCGCCGAGCACCAGGAAGCCGCCCGCGTGGACGGTGTCGTGGCGTACGGAGTTCCAGAACGTCTCGCCCTTGGTCGCGCCCTCGTGGGCGCCGTGGGCGCGGGTGCGCAGCCAGTCGGTGCGGCCGAGGCGCTGCCAGAGCCAGCCCATGGCGCAGGCCACGAGGAGGCTGGCGACGAAGCGGCCGACGACCATCTCGGGGTCGTTCGGGAAGGCGACGGCGGTCGCGGTGAGGACGACCGGGTTGATCGCGGGCGCCGACAGCAGGAACGCGAAGGCGGCGGCCGGGGTCACCCCCCGGCGCACCAGCGCGCCCGCGACCGGCACCGAGGCGCACTCGCAGCCGGGAAGGACGGCGCCCGCGAGTCCGGCGACGGGTACGGCGAGCGCGGGCCTGTCCGGCAGCGCCCGGGCGAAGAAGGAGGCGGGCACGAACACCGCGAGCGCGGCCGAGAGCAGCACGCCGAGGACGAGGAAGGGCAGCGCCTGGACGGTGACGGCCACGAAGACGGTCGTCCAGCTCTGCATCACCGGGGTGCCGAGCGCGCCCCGGATCGGGGACTGGGCGAGGACGGCGAGCAGCAGGATCAGGGTCAGGACGAGCGGCGAGCTGAGGCGCGGGCGGCCCTCCCCGCCGGGCTCCCCCGCACCGCCCGCGCGCGTGGGCGGGGCGTCCTCGGTGATGGCCACGGGTGTTCCCTCCGGATCGGTACTCCTTCGGGGCGGTACGCACCCCGGGGCGCGCCCGTTCACGCCATCCCTGGAACCGGGCCGCTCCTTGGGGCACTCTTTTCCCTCGTGGGGAGCATTCCTGGGCAGGGTGGTACGGGCGGAGCGTCCGGGCACATGGTGGTGTGCGGCGACGACGGGCTCGCGCGCCGGCTGACCGCCGAACTGCGCGGAGTCTACGGCGAGCAGGTCGTCCTGGTCGTACCGCCGGGCGCGGACACGGGGCCGCCGACGATCGGGCCGCCCCGGTCGGCGTCGGCGGCGCTGTTCGACAGGGTGGTGAACGCGGCGGTGGGGCGGGCCGGGGCGAACGCGGCCGTGCCACCGCCCGCGCCTCAACGCTCGTACGGCGAGCGGCGGTTGGAGGCCGACGCGGCCACCGAGGCCGTGCTGGCCGAGGCCGGGGTGGACCGGGCGGCGGCGCTGGCACTGGTGTACGAGGACGACGAGACCAACATCCGGGCGGCGCTGACCGCGCGGCGGCTGAACCCGCGCGTCCGGCTCGTCCTGCGGCTCTACAACCGGCGGTTGGGGCAGCACATCGAGGAACTGCTCGATCAGGCCGCCGCGTTGGCCGCCGGGGACGACGAACTCGGGCTGCCCGACGGGTCGACGACCGTGCTGTCCGACGCCGACACGGCCGCGCCCGCGCTCGCGGCCACCGCGCTCACCGGGACCAGCCGGGTCGTGCACACCGACGGGCTGATGCTGCGCGCGGTGGAGCGGGCGGCTCCGCCGGAGGGGGCGCCGGGGCTGTGCACCCTCGCGCTGCTCGCGCCCGCCGAGGCGGCGGACGGCTCCGGTGAACAGCGGCCCCGGATGCTGCCCGACGACGACGAGGTACGGGAGGCCGGGGACCGGTCCCGGATCGTGCTCGAACAGGTCAGTTCGAGCGCCGGGCAGGCGGCCGGGGCGGGGCTCGGGATGGGGGTCGTACCGCCGCTGGCCTCGCTGTTCTCGCCCCGGCTGCGGTGGTCCCTGGCGGGGCTCGCGGCGTGTGTGATCGCGCTGGCGGTGGCGCTGTGGCTCGTCACCGGCATCCATCCGCTGGGCGCGTTCTATCTCACGCTGCTCGACCTGTTCGCGATCGACGAGCCCGCGCTGGGGCAGCCGCTCGGCCGCCAGATCCTCCAACTCCTGTCCGGGCTCACCGGGTTGCTGCTGCTGCCGGTGCTGCTGGCGGCGGTCCTCGAAGGGCTCGGCACGTTCCGTACGGTGGGCGCGCTGCGCAAGCCGCCGCGCGGGCTGGGCGGGCATGTCGTGCTGCTCGGGCTCGGCAAGATCGGCACCCGGGTGCTGGTACGGCTGCGGGAGCTGGACATCCCGGTGGTGTGCGTGGAGTCGGGCCCCGAGGCGCGCGGGCTCGCGGTGGCGCGGCGCCTCCGTGTCCCGGTCGTCCTCGGCGACGTCACCCAGGAGGGCGTCCTGGAGGCGGCCAAGATCCACCGCGCCTCCGCCCTGCTCGCGGTGACCAGCGTGGACACCACCAACCTGGAGGCGGCCCTCTACGCCCGCTCGCTGCGCCCGAACGTACGGGTCGTCCTGCGCCTCTACGACGACGACTTCGCCACCGCCGTCTACCGCACCCTGCGCGCCGCCCACCCCCAGGCCACCACCCGCAGCCGCAGCGTCACCTACCTGTCGGCCCCCGCCTTCGCGGGCGCGATGCTCGGCCGCCGCGTCCTGGGCGCCTTCCCGGTGGAACGCCGGGTCCTGTTGTTCGCCTCGGTAGAGGTCACCGGCCACCCCGAACTCGAAGGCCACACCCTCGCCGAAGCCTTCCGCCCCGGCACCTGGCGCGTCCTCGCCCTGGAGGGCTACCCCGACGTCCCCCCGAACTACGTCCTCCACAAGGGCGACCGAGTGATCATCGCAGCCACCCGCCGGGGCCTGGCGGAACTGGGCTGAGTCCCGCCGGCCCCGTGGGGGTTCACCCGGTCCGGCTCGCCAGGTGCCGGCGGGCGAAGTCCATCTCCAAGGACACCTGCTTGATTCGTTCGTCGACGACCAGGGAGCCGTGGCCCGCGTCGTAGCGGTAGACCTCGTGGGCGGCGCCGCGGTCGCGGAGGCGGTCGACGTAGTTGTCGATCTGGCGGATGGGGCAGCGGGGGTCGTTGACGCCTGCGGAGATGTAGACGGGGGCCTTGACCTGGTCGACGTAGGTCAGGGGGGAGGAGGCCGCGAAGCGGTCGGGGACCTCTTCGGGGGTGCCGCCCAGGAGGGTGCGGTCCATGGCCTTGAGGGCTTCCATCTCGTCGTGGTACGCCGTGACGTAGTCCGCGACCGGGACCGCCGCGATGCCGACCGTCCACGCTTCGGGCTGGGTGCCGAGGCCGAGGAGGGTGAGGTAGCCGCCCCAGGAGCCGCCGGTGAGGACCAGGCGCTCGGGGTCGGCGAGGCCGGAGGAGACGGCCCACTCGCGTACCGCGGCCACGTCCTCCAGCTCGATCAGGCCGACCCGGTGCTTCAGCGCGTCGGTCCAGGCGCGGCCGTAGCCGGTGGAGCCCCGGTAGTTGACGCGGACCACCGCGTACCCCTGGTCCACCCAGGCGGCCGGTCCGGCGGCGAAGGAGTCGCTGTCGTGCCAGGTGGGACCGCCGTGGAGGTCGAAGACCGTGGGCAACGGCCCCGTGGCGCCCGCAGGCTTCTGGACCAGGGCGTGGATACGGCCGCCCGGGCCCTCCACCCACACGTCCTCCACCGCGACCGAGGGCGGGCACTTCATGCCGGGCGGGTCCAGGACCACACCCCCGGACGTCGACCGCACCACCGGCGGCTCGGCCGCCGACGACCACAGGTACTCCACGCTGCCGTCGGGACGCGCCGTCGCCCCCGAGACCGTGCCCGGCGGGGTCGGGATGCGGGTCAGCGTGGCGTCCGCCAGGTCGTAGCGGAACAGCTCGCTGCGCGCCTCGAAGCCGTGCGAGATCAGCAGCGCGCCGCCGTCCGGGTACCACTCGGCCGCCACGTCGCCGGGCAGGTCGAGCGCGAGATCGGTCTGCGTGCCGGTCGCCACGTCCCACACCAGCGGCTCCCAGCGGCCCCGGCGCTGGTGCCCGATGAGCAGCCGGGTGTCGCCGTCGACCGGCGCGAACCCCAGCACCTCAAGACCCAGCTCCTCGGTGCCGCCGCGCGTGTCGTCCAGCTCCGCGACCGTGCTGCCGTCGGTGCGCACGACCCGCAGCGCCGCGTGCATCGCGTCGCCGTGCTCGGTGTGCTCGATCGCGATCAGCGAGCCGTCGTGCGAGAGGTCGCCCACCCCGGCGGACTCCCGGTCCCGGTACAGCAGCACCGGCTCCTCACCGGAGCGCGCGAGGTGGATCGTCGTCCCGTTCTCGTCCGTGGACCGCCCGACGACCGCCGTACGCCCGTCCCGGCCGAGCGCGAGCCCGGCCGAGTAGGCGGGCTCGAGGCCGGGCACGGCGGGCTCGTCCGGGCCACCCGCGAAGGGCTGGCGGCGCCAGACGCCGAACTCGTCGCCGTCCTTGTCGTCGAACCACCAGATCCACGCACCGTCCGGGGTGAGCACCCCGTCGGTCGTACCGTTGGGCCGGTCCGTCACCTGCCGCTGATCACCGCTCGCACGGTCCCAGGCGTACAGCTCGTAGGTGCCGGTCGCGTTCGACACGAACAGCGACCGCTCCGGCGCGTCCTCGGCCCAGTCGGGCAGCGAGACGCGCGGCGCCCGGAACCGCTTCTCCCAGTCGGGCATCTCCACAGCTTCACTCATGCCCCTAGCATCCCCGACCCGGGAATCCCGCGTCGGCGGATGCGCACGTGGGCCCCCGGCGAGGGCGCGTGGGCGGGCCGCCGTACCGTTGGGGTGTGTACCGGTTTCTGCTGACACCCCGCTGGTGGGGCATCAACGTCTTCGTGCTGCTCGCCGTCCCGTTCTGCGTGTTCATGGGGTCCTGGCAGCTGAGCCGGTTCGAGGGGCGGGTGCAGGACTCCCGCACCGCCACCGAGCAGGCCACCTCCGACCGTGGCGGGACGGCACACCCGCTCGCCACGATGCTGCCCGTCGACAAACGGACCTCCGGCGAGCGGGTCACCGCCAGCGGGCGGTACGGCGAGCAGCTGCTGGTCCCGGACCGGCAGCTCGACGGCCGCACCGGGTACTACGTGCTGACCCTCCTTCGCACCGGCACCGGCCAGTCCCTGCCCGTCGTACGCGGCTGGCTGCCGGGGAAGGCCGACGCGCACACCGCGCCCGCGCCGCCCACCGGCGAGGTCACCGTGACCGGCGCGCTCCAGGCGCCCGAGACCCCCGGGGACAACGGCGTCAGCGCCCAGGGCGGGCTGCCCGCCGGGCAGACGGGCGCGATCAGCCCGGCCTCGCTGGTCAACCTGGTGCCGGACCGGCTCTACGACGCGTGGGTGACGCTCGACAAGGCCGACGCGGGGATGAAGGCGGTCCCCGCGACCGCGCCCGCCGGGACCGGGCTCGATCTGAAGGCGTTCCAGAACCTCGGCTACACCGGTGAGTGGTTCGTCTTCGCGGGGTTCGTGATCTTCATGTGGTTCCGGCTGCTGCGCCGCGAGGCGGAGGCCGTGCGCGACGCGGAACTCGGCATCCTGCCGCCGCAGCAGCAGGACGCCGAGCCCGTGGCTCAGGCTCCCGGCACCATCCCGGTGAAGTAGACCGTCCCGGCGCACGCGTTCGGGACCGTCGCGGACGCGCTCGGCGAGCCGCCGGCCCCGCTGTACGTCACCAGCACGCTGCCGTCGGCCGGGGCGCCGTCCATCACCAGCTGCGGTGCCACGCCCTCCGCGCCGGTGTTGTCCGTGCCGCCGCTCGCGCTGCCGTCCTGGCCGCCAGTCGGGGTCGGGTCGGGCGTGGGGTCGCCTCCGCCGGTGCCGCCGTTGGCGCCGCCCTGGACGGGGCAGGTCTCCGAGGGCACGAACCCGAACTTCTCGGCGTACGACGCGCCCGGCTGCAGCACCAGCGTGGACACGACCAGACCGGGCGCGGGCAGGCCCGCCGCCGCGTCGCCGGGTACGTGCAGGGCGGCGGTGACCTTCGCGGGGTCGGCCGCGCCCTGGGCCGTCGCGCCGACGAAGCCGGTGCCGGTGACCGTGCAGGCGGTGCCGGAGGTGTTCGTGACGCGGAAGGTGCCGTAGACGACGCCGGAGGAGTCGGGGCCGTCCGTGCCGCCGGTCGCGCCGAGCTGGCCCGCCGTACAGACCGGGGCGCCGGAGGCGAGGGTCGCGGAGGGGTCGGTGCCGCCGGTGGAGCCGTCGCCGCCGGAGTGCTTCCTGCCCGGCTTGTCCTTGTCGCCGTCCTTGCCGTGCTGCCCGGCGGTGGTGCCCGCCTGGCCGCCGGTGCCCTCGGTGGCGCCGCCGCCGCTCTTGCTCTTGCCCTGGGTGCCCTGGGCGTCGGAGGACTGGCCCGCCATGGCGGTGTTGGGGTCGGTGCCGCCCGCGTTGGAGACGTGCACCAGGGCGGGTACGGCGGTGCAGATGAACAGCGCCGCCGCGGCCATGCCCACGGCCGCCTGCCGCTTCCTGGCCCGCCGCGCAGGTACGGCCCGCCGCAGCCGGTCCAGCGAACCGTCCCGGGGCGCGATGTCGTCCACGGCGGAGTGCAGCAACCGCCGCAACGCCACCTCGTCCGACCCGAGCCCGGACTCCACGTCCTGCGCCCCCCCGACCTCGCCCAGCCCCGACAACTCATCCAGCCCAACAAGCCGAGCCAACTCAGCAAGCCCGTCCCCATCGGTGGATACCTGCCCGGCGGCCTCACCGGCCGACGCGTCGGCCTGGGTCGGGGTGAGCTTCCGGGTGGACTGCTCGTCCGGCTGCTGGGCCGGGGCCTGGGAGAGCACCCCGGTCGGCCGCTCGCCCGGGGTCTGGGGCAGCACCCGGGTGGCCTGCTCGTCCTGCTGCTTGTCCGGAGCCTGGGGCAGCACCTGGGTCGGCTGCTCGTCCGGGGTCTGCGGCAGCGCCCGGGTGGACTGCTCGTCCGGCTGCTGGGCCGGGGCCTGGGAGAGCACCCCGGTCGGCCGCTCGGCCGAGGTCTGCGGCAGCACCCGAGTGGCCTGCTCGTCCGCCCGCTCGCCCGGGGTCTGAGGCAGCACCCGGGTCGGCTGCTCGGCCGACTTCTGGGTCAGCCGCTGCGTCGCCTGCTCGTCCGGCTTCCCGGCGCCCTCGGGGGCCTTCGCGGCGGAGGACGCCTCGGCGGACTCGGCGGACTTGGGCATCACGACGGTCTCGGCGGACTCGGGCGCCCCGGACCGCTCAGCCGCACCGGAAGCCACGGGCACCTCGCGAGCCTCGGGCGACTCAGCCGCACCAGCGGTCCCGGAAGCCTCGGACGCCACGACGGCCCGGGATGCCCCGGCGGCCTCATCGACCCCGGACCCCTCCGAACCCTCAGCCACCTCAGCTGACTCTGAACCCTCAGCTGCCTCCGAGTCCTCAGCCGCCTCAGCCGCCTCAGCCGCCTCCGAACCCTCAGCCGCCTCCGAGCCCTCAGCCATCTCAGCCGCCTCAGTCGCCTCAGCAGGCACAGCCACCTCAGCCGCCCCCACAGCCGCAGCCGCGCCGGAAGCCTCGCGCATGTCCGTGGCCTCAGCCGTCTCAGCCGTCGCCCCCGGAGCCCCGGTGGGCTCGGATGCCGCTGAAGCCGCCGCAGGCGTCTCGCGTTCTTCGGGGCCGTGCTTCACAGTTCCGTTCCCAGCGTGCGTAGGCGTGTCGTCGTGGCCGGTGCTCAGGTCGCGCAGCGGATCGCCGCTCATGTCTTCGCCCCCATGGACACCCGCAGCGCGGCGATGCCCCGGGAGCCGTACGCCTTGACCGAGCCCAGCGAGATGCCGAGCGTCGCGGCGACCTGGGCCTCCGTCATGTCGGCGAAGTAGCGCAGCACCAGGACCTCGCGCTGGCGGCGCTGAAGGCCCTTCATCGCCTTGATGAGGGAGTCGCGCTCCAGCTGGTCGTAGGCGCCCTCCTCCGCGCTCGCCATGTCGGGCATCGGCTTGGAGAGGAGCTTCAGGCCGAGGATGCGCCGACGCAGCGCGGAGCGGGAGAGGTTGACGACCGTCTGCCGGAGGTAGGCCAGGGTCTTCTCGGGGTCACGCACCCGTTTGCGCGCGGAGTGGACGCGGATGAACGCCTCCTGCACGACGTCCTCGCAGGACGCGGTGTCGTCGAGCAGCAGCGCCGCGAGTCCGAGCAGCGAGCGGTAGTGCGCGCGATAGGTCTCGGTGAGATGGTCGACGGTCGTACCGGCGACCGCGTCGGCCGTCTGGTCGTCGGAGCCGTCGCGCTGGCCGGGTATGCGGGTCTGCCGCCCTGCGGGCATCGGCGCGATCACCGGCATGTCGCCGAACGCGCGCGGCCGGAGGACGGCGCGGGGCGGACGGAGCGCACCGGCGCCGCCTGCCGTTGGGGATACGCCCTGCTCGAAGAGCATGGGGGCGAATTCGAGTACCTCTGCCACGCCAGTTGGACACGCGCACCCCCGCAAGGGTTGTACGTGCCGGGCGTCACATGTGCGACGACCGACGGTTCCTCAAGTGCCGCCATGCATCCCGCTCTTCCCCTGTGTCCTTGTCGAACGGGCGTCACCCGCCCCCCGTCACGGCGCTCCGCGCCGGAATCTCCGCGTCCCCGCCCCCACGCGGTGACCGCAAAGACGCCTCCCGCCCTCACGCGGTTGCGGAGGGCGGGAAGGAAATCCTCTGTTGCCGGGGCGGCGGGGGACAAGTGATGTGGACCATGGTTCCGGCCACATTTCTTAAAATAATCCTACGGAATCCACCGGGTTCCCCCACCATTCCTACAGATTCCCGGCGGCGACCAGCTCCGCGATCTGGGCGGTGTTGAGCGCGGCGCCCTTGCGCAGGTTGTCGCCGCACACGAAGAGTTCGAGCGCCGTGGGGTCGTCGAGTGCCCGCCGGACCCGGCCGACCCAGGTCGGGTCGGTGCCCACCACGTCCGCCGGGGTGGGGAATTCACCCGCCTCGGGGTCGTCGCACAGCACCACACCGGGCGCGGTCGCCAGGATCTCGCGGGCGCCGTCGACGGTGACCTCGTCCTGGAAGCGGGCGTGGACGGTCGCGGAGTGGACGGTGACGACGGGGACGCGCACGCAGGTCACCGCGACCGGGAGGTCCGGCAGGCCGAGGATCTTGCGGGACTCCTCCCGCACCCCCAGCTCCTCCGAGGACCAGCCGTCCGCGCCGAGCGACCCGGCCCAGGGCACCACGTTGAGCGCGACCGGCTCCGGGAACGGCCCGGTCAGCTCGCCCGCCGCCCGGCGTACGTCACCGGGGGCGCCGCCGAGTTCCGTACCGGCGACCAGGGACAGCTGGGCGCGCAGGGTCTCCACCCCGGCCCGCCCGGCCCCGCTGACCGCCTGGTACGAGGAAACGACCAGCTCGCGCAGGCCGTACTCGGCGTGCAGCGCGCCGAGGGCGACGATCATCGACAGGGTCGTACCGCCGGGGCTGGCCACGATGCCGCGCGGCCGGTTGCGCACGGCGTGCGGGTTGATCTCGGGGACGACGAGCGGCACCTCGGGGTCGGCCCGGAAGGCGCCGGAGGTGTCCACCACGACCGCGCCGCGCGCGGCGGCGAGCGGCGCCCACTGCACCGCGACCTCGTCGGGTACGGCGAACACCGCAATGTCGATCCCGTCGAACGCGTCCTCGCCCAGCGCGCCGACCTCGCTCTCCGCCCCGCGCACGGTGAGCTTGCGGCCCGCCGAGCGCGGGGAGGCGAGCAGTCTGATCTCGCCCCACACGTCGGCGCGCTGGGACAGGATCTGGAGCAGGACGGCCCCGACCGCGCCGGTCGCCCCCACGACCGCGAGGGCGGGGCGGCTGGGGCCCGTGTTCATCAGCGGCCCGTGCCTCCGTAGACCACGGCCTCGTCGCTGTCGGAGTCCAGGCCGAAGGCGGTGTGCACGGCGCGCACGGCCTCGGTGACGTCGTCGGCGCGGGTGACGACCGAGATGCGGATCTCGGAGGTCGAGATCAGCTCGATGTTGACGCCCGCGTCGCTCAGCGCCTCGAAGAAGGCGGCGGTGACGCCCGGGTTGGTCTTCATCCCGGCGCCGACGAGGGAGATCTTGCCGATCTGGTCGTCGTAGCGCAGGGAGTCGAAGCCGATGCCGGGGCGGTTCTTCTCCAGGGCGTCGATGGCCTTGCGGCCCTCGGTCTTCGGCAGGGTGAAGGAGATGTCGGTCAGGCCCGTGGAGGCGGCCGACACGTTCTGCACCACCATGTCGATGTTGATCTCGGCGTCCGCGATGGTACGGAAGATGGCGGCGGCCTCGCCCGGCTTGTCCGGCACGCCGACGACGGTGATCTTGGCCTCGGAGGTGTCGTGCGCGACACCGGAGATGATGGCCTGCTCCACCTGCTGTTCCCCTTGCTCGATCGGCTCGCTGCTGACCCACGTGCCCTTGAGTCCGCTGAAGGAGGAGCGGACGTGGATCGGGATGTTGTACCGGCGGGCGTACTCCACGCAGCGGTGGAGCAGCACCTTGGAGCCGGACGCGGCCAGCTCCAGCATGTCCTCGAAGGAGATCCAGTCGATCTTCCGGGCCTTCTTCACCACGCGCGGGTCGGCGGTGAACACGCCGTCCACGTCGGTGTAGATCTCGCAGACCTCGGCGTCGAGGGCGGCGGCCAGCGCCACGGCCGTGGTGTCGGACCCGCCGCGCCCCAGCGTGGTGATGTCCTTCTTGTCCTGGCTGACGCCCTGGAACCCGGCGACGATCGCGATGTTGCCCTCGTCGAGCGCGGTGCGGATGCGGCCGGGCGTGACGTCGATGATCCGGGCTTTGTTGTGGACCGAGTCGGTGATGACGCCTGCCTGGCTGCCGGTGAACGACTGGGCCTCGTGGCCCAGGTTTTTGATCGCCATCGCCAGCAGGGCCATGGAGATACGCTCTCCGGCGGTCAGCAGCATGTCGAATTCACGTCCGGCAGGCATCGGAGAAACCTGCTCGGCGAGATCGATCAGCTCGTCCGTCGTGTCGCCCATCGCGGAAACGACGACAACCACCTGGTTGCCGTTCTTCTTCGCTTCCACGATCCGCTTGGCGACGCGCTTGATGCCCTCGGCATCGGCTACGGAGGAGCCTCCGTACTTCTGCACGACAAGGCCCACGTGCGCTCCTCGCTCGGTTCGTTTATGTCGGCTCAGTCTATCGAGCGTCCGAAATCGACCACCGTGCTCCCGCATGGTGAGACACCGGATGCCCGATCCGAACCTGCCCAGCCCGCCGGGCATCACGCGGAAAGTGCCCCGCGTCACAACGCACGGGCTCCCCGGGGATCAACCGGAGGTCAGCCGGGGTCAGCCGGGGTTCAGCCGCCCTGCCGGATACCGAGCGGCGTCCCGATCTCCTCCTCCATGACGCGCCCCGCCTCCCGTTCCAGGAGGTCGTCGCCCATGGGTTCCTGGTCGGTGTCGAGACCGTCCAGCTCCTCCAGGGGCTGGTCCAGGCGGACGTGGATGAGGACGGACTGCAGGGCGCGCAGCACGGCGGAGGCGGTGGGGCCCCAGTTGGAGAAGTAGGAGAACTGCCACCACCACAGGGCCTCGGTGGTGCGGCCCGCGCGGTAGTGGGCCATGCCGTGGCGCAGGTCGGTGATGAGGTCCGCGATGTCGTCCGAGATCCGGGCGGGCACGGGTGCCTTGCTGGGCGCGTACGGGTCGAAGACCTCGGAGTAGACGTCGACCGGTTCCAGCAGCCGGGCGAGGTTCTCGCGCAGCTCGTCGACGTCCGGCTCGGGGCCGAGGTCGGGCTCGTAGCGCTCGTCGGGCACGAAGTCCTCGTGCGCGCCGAGCCGGCCGCCCGCCAGGAGCAGCTGGGAGACCTCCAGGAGCAGGAAGGGGACCGTCGAGCCGGGCTCGTCCCCCTTCGCCACCTCGGTGACCGCGACCAGGAAGCTCTCGACCTGGTCGGCGACCTGGACCGCGAAGTCGTCCGGGTTCTGCGTCGTGGCGTGCAGCGTGGCGTCAGACATCTAGGAGTCGTCTCCCCTCGAAGGCGCGGCCGAGGGTCACCTCGTCCGCGTATTCCAGGTCTCCGCCGACCGGGAGGCCGCTGGCCAGGCGGGTGACCTTCAGACCCATGGGCTTGATCATGCGGGCGAGGTACGTCGCCGTGGCCTCGCCTTCGAGATTGGGGTCGGTGGCGAGGATCAGCTCGGTGACGGTGCCGTCCGCGAGCCGGGCCAGGAGTTCCCTGATGCGCAGGTCGTCCGGGCCGACGCCCTCGATGGGGCTGATCGCGCCGCCGAGGACGTGGTACGTGCCCCGGAACTCACGGGTGCGCTCGATGGCGACCACGTCCTTGGGCTCCTCGACCACGCAGATGACCGACGGGTCACGGCGCGGGTCGCGGCAGATGCCGCACAGCTCTTCCTGTGCCACGTTGCCGCAGGCCGCGCAGAACCGGACCTTGGCCTTGACCTCCAGGAGTGCCTGGGCGAGCCGTTTGACGTCCGTCGGCTCGGCCTGGAGCACATGGAAGGCGATCCGCTGCGCGCTCTTGGGACCGACGCCGGGCAGTCGCCCCAGCTCGTCGATGAGGTCCTGGACCACGCCTTCGTACAACGGACTGCCTTTCCTGGAGACCTTTCGGTACGTACGGTAGTTGCCCCGGCGTCAGAACGGCAGACCGGGGATGCCACCGCCGCCGAGCCCCTGGGCCAGCGGGCCGAGCTTCTGCTGCTGGAGGGTCTGCGCGTTCTCGTTGGCCGCCTGCACGGCCGCGACGATCAGGTCGGCGAGGGTGTCGGTGTCCTCGGGGTCGACCGCCTTCGGGTCGATCTTGAGGCCGCGCAGCTCGCCGGAGCCGGTCACGGTGGCCCGGACGAGACCGCCGCCCGCCTGGCCGTCGACCTCCGTGGCCGCCAGTTCCTCCTGGGCCCGCTGGAGATCCTGCTGCATCTTCTGCGCCTGCTGGAGCAACTGCTGCATGTTGGGCTGGCCACCACCGGGAATCACGATCAGCTCCTGTCCGTACCGGCGTCGCGTACGCCGCTCTGGCACGAGCCTACGTGCTCCGGGCGGCCCTCGCCCCGCCACTCTTTCGGGTGAGAAGGACCCCGGCCCTATACCTGATCAAGACCCTCTTACGGGCGGATTGCCCGGGAAAGCCACCACTTGGCCACCCATTGGGCGGTAGGAAGGGTGGCGCGCGCGTCATGGAGTGGGTCGGTTTCAGTAGGGAGTGCCGGGTGGGTCAGGCGGAGATGCAGCCCGAGGGTCCGCCGCAGGACGGGTGGGGCGGGGGCACGACCGGGGCGGGCGACCTGACGGGCCGGGCGTTCCCGCTGGGCGACTGGGGGGAACCGGCGGAGCGGCTGGACGAGCTGTACCGCTGGGTGGAGGACGGCGCGCTGCGCACGGCGGCGTGGTATCTCCGCGACCGGCTGTGGCGCCGCCGCACGGCCCGTCTGCTGCGGCTGGGGACGACGGTGGGGGTGGCGACGGGCGGTGTGCTGCCGCTCCTGGATCTGACGCGCGCGGTCCCGGGCCTGGCGCCCTGGGGGTACGTGGCGTTCGTGCTGGCCCTCGCCTGCACCGGCCTGGACCGCTACTTCGGTGTCACCTCGGGCTGGATGCGTGACATCGCCACGGCGCAGGCGGTCGAACGGCGCCTGAAGACCCTCCAGTTCGAGTGGGCCTCGGAGTGCGTGCGGGAGGTCCTGGGCCCGGCGGAGGGCACCGCGGGCGAGGCCGCCGACCGCTGTCTGGGCGTCCTGCGCCGCTTCTGCGAGGACGTGACGGACCTGGTCCGGGCCGAGACCTCCGACTGGATGTCCGAGTTCCGGGCGGCCCCCTCCCCGCTGACCCCGCACACCACACCCCGGCTCCCGCGCCCCGACCCCTCGGTCCCCGCGCCCCGCCCGCTGCACGCCCACCCGGCCCCCCGCCCGAACATGCCGCGCCAGCGGCCCCCGGAGCCGAGGTGATCGCCCCGCCTTTCGCGGCGTGCCCTCGGACAGGCGAATCGGCGCCGGGCCCGAGGGGGAGGCGCTGGAGCGGGTCGGGCGTTCCCGCGTCGCGGGCCCAAGTGGACGGGCGAACCCGCGACTGACCGCCTCAGTCCTGCGGACGGTGGGCGTACTGACAGCCGTGCTCGGCGCGGGGGGGGCGCGGCGAGCCTCCCGGCTCCGGCCGCCTTCGCCGCTCCGGCGGCCCCCGCGGCCCGGGCCGAGGTCCCCGCCCCGACGGCGACGACCTCGGTGGTGACGGTCCGCACCGGCGGTGACCGGAGCGCGGCGGGGCCAACGCCGTCTGCACCAACCTGGACGACGGCACGTCCGTGCCGGTGACCAACTCCGGGCCGACCGGGTTCACGGTGGACCTCCAGCGCCAGGGCGGTGTCTCCTGCGTCGTCTACAACCGGCCCGATGCCACTCCGGCGGAGTCCGCCGACCTCACCGTGGACAAGCACGGGAGCATCGACGGCACGTCGTACGCCAAGGGTGACCAGCCCGACGGGTACGAGGCCGCGCTGAGCCTGACCGGCCCGGACGGGACCACTGCCACCCCGCAAGCCCTGGGGCACCCCCCGCACCGGCTACGACCGGGGTGAGGAAGCCACCGTGAGCGAGGACGTCACCCTGCCCGACGACTGCGAGCTGACCCGGAGCCGGGTCACCGAGGTGGACGGCTCCCCCGGCCGCCGCCCCGCTGCCGTACCGGACCACGCTGACGGCCGAGCACAACCGGCTCACCGTCACCAACACCGTGACCTGCAAAGCCCGTTTGACCCTGGAGAAGAAGGTCGTCAACACCCACGGCGGCACCGCCATCCCCACCGACTGGACCCTGACCGCCACCGGCCCCGACCGCCTCACCGGCCCCGGCGGCGCCACGGGAACGGTGACAGCGGGCACCTACCGCCTGACCGAATCCACCGGCCCCGAGGGCTACACCTCCTCCCCCTGGTCCTGCACCGCCGCCGACGGCCCCCTCCCGGTCACCGCCAACACGGTCACCCTCCCCCCAGGCACCCACGCCACCTGCACGGTGACCAACACGGACATCCCGTGCCCGCCCCCCACCCCCACGCCCACCCCGGACCCCTACGGCCGCCTCACCAAGGCCACCCACCGGGCCGCCTGATCCCCACCACTGCCTGAACCCGAGGTCCGGTCCCGCACCAGGGGCCGGACCTCGGTCATGCGGGGGCGCGCCGGAGCGGACGGGGGACGTCGCGACCGTAGAGTGCCCGCTCGTGGACAGACACATAGGTTTCGAGCGACTGCACAACTTCCGTGACCTGGGCGGTTATTCGGCCGGGAAGGGCCAAGTGGTGCGCTGGGGGCGGCTGTTCCGCTCCGACTCGCTGGGCAAGCTCGGCGGCGCGGACTGGGAGCGGTTCCTCGCGCTGGGCGTCCGTACGGTCATCGACCTGCGCCATCCGTGGGAGATCGAGGCCCGGGGCCGTGTCCCCGAGCACGCCTCGCTCACGTACCTCAACCTCAGCGTCGAGCACCGTCCCTACGACCAGCCGGGGCAGGGTCCGGAGGTGGAGCCGGGGCCGTTCCTCGCCGGGAAGTATCTGGAGGTGGCCCACGACGGGACCGCCGAGCTGCGCCGGGCCCTGGAGGTGATCGCGTCCGCCGACGGGCCCGTGGTGTTCCACTGCGCGTCCGGCAAGGACCGCACCGGGCTGCTGGCCGCCCTCGTCCTGGCCCTGCTGGGCGTGGCGGAGCCGGAGATCGTCGCGGACTTCACGCTCACCGAGCACGCCACCGAGCGCCTGGTCGCCGACTGGCGGGCCGAGCACCCGGGCCAGGTGGCGACCTGGCCGGGCCACAACCGGGCACCGGCGGAGGTCATGCGCCTGTTCCTCGACGCGCTGACCGCGAAGTACGGCTCGGTCCGGGAGTACGCCCGCGATCTGCTCGGTGTGGACGACGACCTCGTGGCCGCGCTGCGCCGCGCCCTCCTGACCGGCCTGGACTTCCGGCGCGCGGACGAGCGGGACCTGCCCACGCTGGTACGGCTGCGGGACGACGCCGCCCGCTGGCAGGCGGGCCGGGGGATCGACCAGTGGAAGCCGGGCCAGCTGGGCGAGGACCACTTCCGGGCCCGGCTCGCGGACGGCGAGGTCTGGATCGCCTCCCTCGGGCCCGGCGGGCCGGTCGCGGGGGCCTGGGAGCTGTGGTGGGACGACCCGGCGGCCTGGGGTCCGCAGCCGCCGGTCGCCGGTTATGTGCACCGCCTGATGACCGACCGCCGCACCGCGCCCCCGGGCACCGGGCGCCTGCTGCTGGCCGAGGCGGAGCGCCGTATCGCCGCGTCGGGCCGGACCCGGTGCCGTCTGGACTGCCTGGCGGACAACGCCCGGCTGCGGCGGTACTACGAGGCGGCCGGTTACGCGGTCGTGGGCGAGCAGTCCGCCAAGGACGGCGGCCTGGGCAGCCCCTACGCGGTCACCCTGCTGGAGAAGCGGCTCGTCTGAACATCAGCCCCCCGCCGCTCACCCGGCCGTCGGGGAGCAGGGTCAGGGTGGTCAGGGGGGTGGCCGTGCAGGTCGGGAGGTGCGGGGTGGGGGCGGTGAAGTGGAGGGCGGTGGGGGTGACGGCGGCGAGGCGGGCCGTGGCGACGCAGGGGCGGGCCGGGGTGTCGGTGACCAGGGTGAGGACGAGGTCGCCGGGGCGGCCCCGGGTGAGGGTCAGGCGGTGGCCGTCGGACAGCCAGGTGCCGACGTAGGCGGTGGGGACGGAGTCCTCCGGGTTGGTGTCGACCGGTGGGGTGGCGGTGGGTCTGTTTTCTTGGAGCAGGGCGTAGACGGAGCCGCCCGCGCCGAGGGCGACGACCAGGGCCACGACGACGAGGAGGACGGTGGATCCCCGGCCCCGGCGGGGAGCGGGTGGGGTCGGTGGGCCGTAGGAGTGGGCCTGGGGGTGGCCGTAGGGGCCCTGGCCGCCACCGGTGGCGGTCGGCCAGTGGTCGCCGTCGCCCACCGCCCCGTGCTCGACTTCCTCCGGCCCCCAACGGTCCACGACAGCCCCGCCCTCCCCCAAGGCGCGCACCCCCGTACGCGCAGCCCAGGCGCACCCGGGGGATCACCCGGACGTGCGCGGGTTCCGAGAATAGTGGGGCGGGCCGGGCCAGGGGCGTGGTCGCGGGGACGGGCGGGAAACCGACAGTCTGTCGCGCGGTGGGGCCACCCGGCAGGCAGGGCGCCGATGTCGCGCGCCACCTCGCGCCGCATACCCTCCCGGGCATGACGTCACAGCCGCAGGCACAGCCACAGCCGTACGCGACCCCCGACCCCGCTCTCGGCCGCGCCGTGAAGGCCGCCGACCGCGCCCACGTCTTCCACTCCTGGTCCGCGCAGGCCGCGATCGATCCGCTCGCCGTGGCGGGCGCGGAGGGCTCGTACTTCTGGGACTACGAGGGCAAGCGCTATCTGGACTTCACCAGCGGGCTGGTCTTCACCAACATCGGCTACCAGCACCCGAAGGTCGTCGCCGCGATCCAGGAGCAGGCGGCGAAGATGACGACGTTCGCGCCCGCGTTCGCCGTCGAGGCCCGCTCGGAGGCGGCCCGGCTGATCGCGGAGCGCACCCCCGGCGACCTGGACAAGATCTTCTTCACCAACGCGGGCGCCGACGCGGTCGAGCACGCGATCCGCATGGCCCGGCTGCACACCGGGCGTCCGAAGGTGCTCTCGGCGTACCGCTCGTACCACGGCGGCACCCAGCAGGCGGTCAACCTCACCGGCGACCCCCGCCGCTGGCCCTCCGACAGCGGCACGGCGGGTGTCGTCCACTTCTGGGCGCCGTTCCTCTACCGCTCGCGGTTCTACGCGCGGACCGAGGAGGAGGAGTGCGCGCGGGCCCTTGAGCACCTGGAGACGACGATCACCTTCGAGGGGCCCGGCACGATCGCGGCGGTGATCCTGGAGACGATCCCGGGCACGGCGGGGATCATGGTGCCGCCGCCGGGGTATCTCGCCGGGGTCCGCGAGATCTGCGACCGCCACGGCATCGTGTTCGTCCTGGACGAGGTGATGGCGGGGTTCGGCCGTACCGGCGAGTGGTTCGCGGCGGACCTCTTCGGCGTCGTCCCGGACCTGATGACCTTCGCCAAGGGCGTGAACTCGGGGTACGTGCCGCTCGGCGGCGTGGCCATCTCCCCGGAGATCGCGGACACCTTCGCCACGCGCCCCTACCCCGGCGGCCTGACCTACTCAGGCCACCCGCTGGCCTGCGCGGCGGCCGTCGCCACGATCAACGTGATGCGGGAGGAGGGAATCGTCGAGAACGCCAAGCGCCTCGGCGAGACGGTCCTGGGCCCCGCCCTGGCCGAGCTGGCCGAGCGGCACCCGAGCGTCGGCGAGGTGCGCGGCACGGGCATGTTCTGGGCCCTGGACCTGATCCGCGACACCGAGACCCACGAACCCCTGGTCCCCTACAACGCCTCCGGCAGCTCCAACGCCCCCATGCTCGCCTTCACCGCCGCCGCCAAGAAGCACGGCCTGTGGCCCTTCGTGAACATGAACCGCACCCACATCGTCCCGCCCCTCAACATCACCGAGGAAGACCTCAAGGAGGGCCTGTCCGCCCTGGACACGGCCCTGAACACGACCGACGCCCACATGGCGGGCTGACCTCACCCCAGAACACCGGCCGGACCCCGTGTCCGCACCTCTCGGGCCGACCGCCCACATGGCGGTCGGCCCGAGGCCGTCACAGGTGCTCGGGGTCCGCCCAGGCGACGAGCTGGACGACGACGCCGTTCGGGTCCGTGACCTGGAACAGGCGCTCTCCCCACGGCTCCTCGCGCAGCGGCAGGGTGATGGGGGCGCCCTCGCTCCGCAGCCGCTCGTACTCGGCGTCCAGATCGGCGACGACGAACGCGACGATCACGCCCGCCGCGTGCTGTTCCCGCAAGCCCTCGGGCAGCACCTCGATCCCGCGCCGGAGGAACACGACGTTGGGGGCGTCCTCGCGGGCCAGCGAGACGAAGCCCTCGGCGGCCATGGCTTCACCGAAGCCGAAGTGCCGGGTCAGAAAGGCGGCGGAGGCGGGGACGTCGTCGACGGTCAGACAGATGGCGCTGGAAGTGATCTTCATGGCCTGCCCTGGTAGCCGGAGTCAATCTCTGTACAACGTATACTGTACGACATACAGAGTATTCCCTGGCGGGATCGGCCGGGAGAATGACGCCCATGGTCAAGGAACAACGGGGCGCAAGTGATCCGGCCCGCACTCTGGAACTGCTGTGGCGCATGCCGGGAGGCGCATCGGGGCGCGAGGACTCCCGGCGCGGCCCCAAGCAGGGCCTGACGGTGGACGCGGTCGTCCAGGCCGCCGTCGAGCTGGCCGACTCCGCGGGCCTGGACGCCCTGACCATGCGGAACATCGCCCAGCGCCTGGGCGTCACCCCCATGACGCTCTACACCTACGTCCCGGGCAAGGCCGAACTGCTCGACCTCATGCTGGACTTCGTCTACCTGCGGATGCCGCGCGGCGACCGTGCCGCCGCCCCCTGGCGCGAGAAAGTGGAAGCCGTCGCCCGCGAGAACCGCGACCTGTACGACCGTCACCCCTGGGTGGCGACCATGTCCACCGCGCGCCCCCCGCTGGGCCCCGGCCTCATGGCCAAGTACGAACACGAACTGGCCGCCTTCGACGGTCTGGGTCTCGACGACGTGGAGATGGACGCGGCCCTCACCCTCCTGCTCGACTTCGTCCGCTCCGTCGCCCACGCGACCCTCGACACCAAGGCCGCCACCCGCGACAGCGCCCTGTCCGACGCGCAGTGGTGGGAGGCCAACGAACCGCTCCTCGCCAAGGTCTTCGACCCCGCCCGCTTCCCCCTCGCGGCCCGCGTCGGCAGCGCGGCGGGCGCGGCCCACCAGGGCATGTACGACCCCGGACACGCCTTCACCTTCGGCCTGCACCGCATCCTGGACGGCCTCGCCCACCTGATGGACCGCCCCCGGTGACGCCCCTGCCTCCCTGCGACCGGCGCAGATGTCACCTGTCCTGAGCGAGTTTGTAAAGCTCGGCGAACAAGCCTGCCGCTTCGAGCAGGGAGTCGAACGTCCCGGACTCCACGACCCGGCCGTGGTCGAGGACGATGACGCGGTCCGCGATCCGCGCGTTCTCCAGGTTGTGGGTGACGAAGACGGCCGCCTTTCCCTCGGCGAGCTGCCTGAACCGGCGGATCACCAGGTTCTCGGCGCGTGGGTCCATCGCGGACGTGGGCTCGTCCAGCATCAGCATCCTGGCGTCCCGGTAGAACGCGCGGGCGACCGCGATCCGCTGCCACTGCCCGCCGGAGAGGTCGGCGCCGCCCCAGTTCGAGCTCGCGACCAGGGTGTCCAGCCCGTACGGGGACGTGTCGACGACACTGTCCGCGCCCGCCGCGCGGGCGGCCTCCAGGAGCGGGCCGTCGTCGTCGGCGCGGGGCTGGCCGAGGTGGATGTTGGCGCGCAGGTCCATGGGCCAGCGGGTGTAGTCCTGCGGCACCAGTCCGACCTTCGACCACACACCGGCCGGGTCGGCCTCGGCAAGATCGGTTCCGTCCCAGGTCACCGTCCCCGAGGTGGGCAGATACAGGCCGGTGAGGAGGCGGGACAGGGTGGTCTTGCCCGAGCCGTTCTCACCGACCAGCGCGATCAGCTCGCCCCGGTGCAGGGTGAGGCTGACCGAGTCGACCGCCGGGGCGGCGGCCGCGGGGTAGGCGTAGGTGACGTTCGCCGCCTCGATCACCGTGGGACCGTCCGCAGCGATCCGCCTGGTGCCGCGCTCGGCACGCAGGGCCGTGGCACGGCGCAGGAAAGCCTGCCAGTCCTCCAGGTAGAGGCTGGTGCGGAACATCCGGGCCGCGGCCATCACCAGCGAAGTCAGCGCCCCGGTACAGGTCCGTACGGCGACGACGGCGGTCGCCGCGACAGCGAGGTCCATGCGTCCGCTCGCGGCGAGCCAGCCCAGAGCGGCCCAGGTGGCGGCCAGCATCAGACCGCCGACGGCGGAGCCCGCCAGCGTCACGCGCAGCACGCGGGGCGCCGCCGCCCGGTGGGTGGCCTTGATCCGGTCGGTGATCTCCCGGTACCAGCGCTGGAGGAAGCCGGACATGGTGGCCGCCCGGACCTCGGCGGCGGTGCGGCGGTCGGTGGAGTAGTACCGCAACAGGTGGCGCAGGTGGTTGTCGGAGATGTTCTGGAAGTCCGCGCGGTGCCTGATGCGCGCGGTGCTCACCGCGGCGGCACCCTTGGGCACCACGGCCAGGAGCAACAGGGGCAGCAGCAGCGGATGCAGCACCGTGAGCACCGAGGCCGCGGCGACGAGCTGGGCGAGCGCGGAGACCATGGCCTGTGCGTCGCCGATCAGGTCCTCGGTCGCCTCCGCGCCCTTGCCGGCGGCCTGGAGCCGGTCGGTGAACCCGGGCCGGTCGTACGCCTCCAGCTCGACCCGGGGGGCGGCGGCGAGGATCTGGAGGTCGGCCTCGGTGGCGACTTCGGGGCCGAGGCGGGTGGCGGCGTAGACGGCGAGCGCGTCGGCGCCGACCCGGACGGCGGTGGCCACGGCGGCGACGATGAGCGCGGGGGTCGCGGCCGTCACGCGTGCGGCGACGTCCCCGCCGCCGAACAGGTGGTTCATCGCGCCGGGCAGCGCCGCCAGGGCGACGGCGGCGGAGGCGGCGACGGCGAGCTGGCACAGGCCCAGCCAGAGCATCGCGGGACGGTCTGCGGCCCAGCCGAGCCGTACGGCGGCGGCGAGGGTCTGAGGGAGGCGGGCGGCCATCCGGCACCAGGTGGCACTCGCGATGTCCTCGGCGTGCGGGTCGGGCCGGTAGCCGACCTGCTGCGGCGGGGCGGTGGGAGGGCGCGGGGCGGGCGAGGAGTCGGTCACCCGCCCCATCCTCGCGGGACCGGCAGGGCGTACGGGGCCGATTGCGCCGAAGTCGCCCAGCCGGTGACGGAGGTGTCTACAGCGCCCGCAGCGCCAGCTCGACGGCGGTGACGAGGTACAGGCCCGTACGGTACGGCGCCGCGTCCTCGGGGCTGAGAGCGGCCCGCTCGACGGTCTCGGCGAGCACGGCCGCGTCGAGGTAGCCCTGCTCGATGAGGTGGAGTTCCCTGCCCCAGCCGCGCAGCAGCCCGGTCGCATGGCGGTGCACGGCCGCGTTCATGAGGGGGCCGAAGTTCTCCCGCAGCGGCGGGTTCACCACCTCCGCGGGCAGGCCGCGGGCGGCGAGCCGCCGGTGCAACAGGTGCTTGTCCGTCTTCCACCGGGCCAGCAGACGGTGCCCGAAGCGGACCATGTCCGCGTCGGTGAACGGGGCGACGGTCCACAGGCCGCGCCGGGCCATGAGCGGGGTCGCGACCTCCAGGGCGATCAGCGCGGTCTCCGGCGCCACGGTGGCCGGGGAGATGGAGGTGTCCACCTCCCCCAGCAGGTCGCGCACCCGCTCGCCGCACCAGGACGGCGCGGCGGGCGTCCGCGCGGGCGCACCGGCGGTGCGGCGGGTGCGAGCGACCTCGTCGCCGCCGAACCCGGCCGCCACCGTGTGGACGCCCCGGGCGCGCAGGACCTGGGCGAGCGCGTCGGCGGCCTCCAGATGCGGCTCGTCCAGCGGACTGACCGCCTCCGCCCGGGAGCGCCGCAGTCCTCCCGGGGACAGCGCCGGATGATCGGCGGCCCGCACGGTCACGTCGGGGGCGAACCCGGTCTGTTCGATGATCACCCGGCGCCGCGCCTCCTGCTGGGGCCCGGCGGCACCGCCGATGAGCATCGCGCACGGTGTGATCGCCCCGGGGTGAGCCAGGGCGAGGGAGATGGCGAGGTTGGTGGAGTCCATCCCTCCGGACAACTGGGCCGCGGTCTGCCCCGCCGCGACGGGCCGCTTGGTGAACACGTGATCCGTCAACGCTTCGAAGGCTCTGACGAGTTCGGCCTCACCGATGCGGTCCGCCAGCTCGGAGGGCTGGGCGTGCTCGGCCGCCGCCGGGTACACCAGACGCAGTTCCTCGGCGTCGGCGTACGCGGTGGAGCGCTCCGACAGCCGCTTGACCGTGGTGAACAGCGTGTCGTGCCCGTAGCGGGGGAAGCCGGTCAGCAGCCGCATCACCTCCCTCTCCGCCAACCGGTCCGCACCGAGACGGTCGCGCAGGTCCATCAGCTGCCACGAGCCGGCCAGGTGCCCGCCGTCGTGCGCGAGGTACAGCGGGCACACCCCGCCGAGCCCTGTCGTCAGGCGCAGTCCCTGCGGGCCGGCCTCGATCCAGATGCCCTGGAGCGGCCAGTCCTGGCACTCCTTCAGCGCGCGTCCGTAGACCGCCTCGTCGACCCGGGCCGGGGAGACCGAGCGCAGCAGAGCGGGGCGGCCGGCGGCCTTCTCCCGTACGACGAACAGTGTGCGGGTGCCGTCGGTGACCGCCCGCGCCTCCAGTGCCGGGTGGGCCAGCGGCCGGATACGGGCCGTTCCGCGGCCCCAGCCCTCTTCGTCGCCTCGCCATTCCCACGGCCCCGGGTCGGTCCGCAAGTCGACCGATAACGTCAGCATCCCGCTGTTCTCCCTTCTCGCCGGGTGGCATACGACGGGGCCCGCGCGGCTCTCGGCCGGGCGCGGGCCCCGGTGACGCTGGTGTGGTGCCTTACGGGCGATGCCGCCAGGTCAGTCCTCGAACCGGCCCTGGTCCGAGGTCTCGGCGGCCTTGTCCTCGTAGCGGGCGGTGTCACCGCTTCTTCTCGACCGAGCCCGTTGACGGAACATCACCGAGTTACTCAATCGGGGGACCGAGCAAGGGAGTTGGCGGGTACCGTTTCCAGCGCGCGAAGCTGTCCAACGGGTGTACGAGGGCAGGACGCCATGAGCCAGCGCACTGCGAACCACCAGCTCAAAGCACTCATCGAGGAGTCCGGCCTGCCGTACGACGGCGTAGCCCGCGCCGTGAAGGCCGTAGCGTCGGAGAGCGGCCTGCCCCTGGGTACCAACAAGTCGGCCGTACCTCACTGGGTCCAGGGCGCCGAACCGCCCGGAGGGGAACGGCATCGGGCTGACGCTGGACTTCGATCCCATCGAGACGCTCACCGCCATCGGGGAGGCCGACGTGCACCGCCGCCGATTCCTGTCCGCTTCCGCCTACTCCATGGCCGCGGCGGCCTTGCCGCTCCAGGCCGTCCAGGAAGCCGCCGCCCGCACCCGCACGGTCAGGGGCGGCGGAGTCGTCGGGCACGCCGACGTGGTCGCGGTCCGCGACGTGGTGAAGCTCTTCATGGACATGGACGAGCGCCACGGCGGTCAGCACGGACGAGCCGCGTTCGCGCAGTACCTCATCACCGACGTCGCCGAGCTGTGCCGGGGCCGGTTCGCCGACGACGACGTCCGCGCCGACGCGCTCTCGGTCGCCTCGGCAGCGGCCCACCTGTGCGGCTGGAAGGCGTACGACAGCGGGGAGCAGGGCCTCGCCCAGCGTTACTACCTCCAGTCCCTCGCCCTCGCGCGGGCCTCGGGCGTCCCCGGGCAGGACGGGTTCGTGATGCGCACGATGTCTCAGCAGGGCATGAAGCTGCACCGGCCCGAGCACTGCCTGGCCCTGGCCGAGACCGGCTGGGACCGCGCCAGGGGCTACGTCGGCCGACAGGTCGAGGCGCTGTTCGCCGTCACCCACGCGCACGCGCTCGCCAAGACCGGCCAGGCCCGCCGCGCCCTCGCCGACGTCCAGCTCGCCGAGACCGCGCTGGCGGGCGGCACCGGGGACGAGGTCCCGTTCTGGGCACTGGTGTGGGGCCCGCCGGCGGCCACCGTCCACTCCCGCACGGCGAAGGTGTTCGAGACCCTCGGCGACCGGCACAACGCCGCCCGGCAGTACGCCACCGCCGCGGCCAGCCGCCCGGGAACGACATACGCGCGGATCATCGCCCTCGACCTGGTCGCTCAGGCCGAGCAGCTGGCCAAGCAGGACAATATCGAACAGGCGTGCGCGACCTGGGGTCGGGCGATCGACACGATGGCGGGAGTGAAGTCCGCCCGTACCCTCAAGGCCGTCCGCTCCCTGCGCTCCGACCTCCGTCCCTACCGGACCCGAGGCGTCCGAGCGGCGACCGAGCTGGACGAGCGCGCCCACATCTTCCTCGCCCACCATCGCTGACGCGGTCGGCGCTGTTTTCCAGCCTTATACCCCCCAGACCCCGAGGCGTGCCCGTGCCCTGGCTCCATCCCGTCCCCCCTGACCACCCCCCGCCTCCACCTGGAACCCCTCCGCCCGGACCACGCGCGCGAGGCGTTCGTGTTTCTGGACGACGTGCGGCTGCACACCTGGACAGGTGGGGTGCCGGGCACGCTGGCGGAGCTGGAGGCGCGTTATGTCCGGCAGGCGGAGGGGCGCTCCCCCGACGGCGGCCAGGGCTGGCTGAACTGGCTGGTGCGGCGGAGGGGGGACGGGCGGCTGGTGGGGACCGTGCAGGCGACGCTGAGGCATGTGCCCGGGGGTGGTGCGGAGGCGGCGCTGGCGTGGGTGACGGGGGTGGCGTATCAGGGGGAGGGGTACGCGCGGGAGGGGGCCGGGGCGATGGCGGAGTGGTTGCGGGCGGCGGGGTGGGGGCCGCTCGCGGCGTACATCCACCCAGGTCACACGGGTTCGATGGCGGTGGCGCGGGGGCTGGGTCTCGTTCCCTCCACCACCACCGTCGACGGGGAAGTCCGGTGGGTGGACCACGGCTGACGGGGGGCGGGATCGAACGCGTAAGGTTTCTTGCTCGTAAGCAAGAGTGAGCAGACCGGCAAGCAGGTACGACGACCGCGCCCGATCGTGTGAGGAGACGCCCGGACGATGGCCCCCATCGGTGGCGTGACGCGCAGTACTCTCCGTCAGCAGATCGCGGACGCGCTGCGGGACGAGGTGCTGGCGGGGCGGCTGCGGCCGGGGCGGGCGTTCACGGTCAAGGAGATAGCGGACCAGTACGGGGTCTCCGCGACGCCGGTCCGTGAGGCGCTGGTGGATCTGTCGGCGCAGGGCCTGCTTGAGGCGGACCAGCACCGGGGTTTCCGCGTCCCGGAGTACTCGCTGGCCGACTACCGCTCCATGATCGAGGCCCGCAGCCTGATCACGGAGGGCATGTTCCGCGCGCTGCTGGAGGGCCACACCGCGTTCGCGCACCCCGAGGACCCGTGCACGGCGCGCGCGCTGGCGGCGGTACGGCGCCGGGGCGAGGAGGCGAAGCGGGCGAACGCGGCGGGCGACCTGACCGTCCTCGTCGGCTACGACCTCCGCTTCTGGCGCGAGCTGAGCGTCCTGTTCGGCAACCCCTACCTCGCCGACTTCCTCCACCGCCTCCGCCTGCGCTCCTGGGTCTGCGCGGTCCAGCACCTGCGCCGCCGCCCCGAGCCGCACGAGGTGCGCGGACGGCTGTGGGCGGGCCACACGGACCTCATCGACGCGCTGTCCCGGCGGGAGGCGGAGGTGGCCCGCGCGATCGTGGCGGAAGCCAACGCGCACTCCCTGTCCCTGGTGGAGCGCCTGGCGGCGGAGTGACTACTCCGTGAACATCCTGATCAGGTGGTACGGCGTCTCCTCGCCCAGCATCTCGCGCAGATCCACCCCCTCCAGCGCGGCAGCCGCACTGCGCGGGAACATCTCCCGCTCGTACGCCGCGAGCGCCCCCTCCACGTCCCCCGGGTGCGCGGCGATCGCCTTGCCGAGTTCGGCGCCGTCGTAGAGGGCGAGGTTGGCGCCCTCCCCGTTGGGCGCCGTGAGGTGGGCCGCGTCGCCGAGCAGTGTCACGCCCGGCACCCGCTCCCAGCGGTGTTCGGCGGGCAAGGAGTGGATGTGGCGCGGCACGGGCGCGGTGTCGCCGTCGGCGACGAGCGCGGTGAGCTGGGGCGCCCAGTCGGAGAACTCGCCCGCGATCCGCGCGAGCGCCGAGGCAGAGGCGGAGTCGGAGTCGGAGAAGTCGATCCCGTCGAACCAGTCGCGCGGCCGGACGAGCATCACCCAGGTGTGCAGGCTCCGGCCCCGCTCCCGGTGCACCAGCACCCCCTTGCCCGGCGCGAGGATCATCGTGGAGCCGTCGCAGACGAGCTTGGCGCTCTCCGGGTGCCGGGTGTCGGCGTCGAGCAGATGGGTCTCGACGAAGGAGACGCCGGTGTACTCGGGTATCGCGCCGGACAGCAGCGGCCGTACCCGCGACCACGCGCCGTCCGCGCCCACCAGCAGCTCCGTCTCCACGGCGGTGCCGTCGGCGAAGGCCACCTCGTGACGGCCCCCGCCGAGCCCCCGGACCCCGGTGACCTTGTGCCCCCACCGCACGGTGCCCTCCGGCAGCGAGTCGAGCAGCAGCTGCCGCAGCTCACCGCGCGGCACCTCGGGGTGGGGCCCCGTGCCGTCGTCGGGCAGGTCGAGCAGCACCTCGCCCTCCCGGCTCAGGACGCGGGTCGCCTGGCGCCCTTCGAGGATGAGGGCGCGGAACTCGTCGTGGAGACCGGCGTCGCGCAGCGCGAGCTGGCCGTTGTAGTCGCGGATGTCGAGCAGCCCGCCCTGGGCGCGCGCCTCCGGGGAGGGCTCCGCCTCGTAGACGGTGGACGGGATGCCGTGGACGTGCAGGACGCGGGCGAGCGTGAGGCCGCCGAGTCCCGCACCGATGATCGTGACGTGAGTGCTCATGGCCCCAAGCTCCCAAGCCCGGCCGACAAACCCCCGACACGTGCCCGACAACCGCCCCGGCCACCCGACAACGCGACGACACTTTCCGGAAAGCCCCCCGCCGCCCCAGGACTTGGAGCCCCGATGACCGTCCGCCGCGTCGTCCCCACCATCCCGTCGCAGGCGCTCCAGGAGAGCCGCGCCTTCTACGGCCTCCTCGGCTTCGAGGAGGTCATGAACCACGGCTGGATCCTGACCCTGGCCTCCCCGGCGAACCCGACCGCGCAGGTGAGCGTGATGACGAAGGACGCGACCGCGCCCGTCGTCCCGGACCTGAGCGTGGAGGTGGACGACGTGGACGCGGCGTACGCGGCCGTGCGCGCCCAGGGTGCCGAGGTCCTGCACCCCCTCCAGGACGAGCCCTGGGGAGTACGCCGCTTCTTCGTCCGCGACCCCAACGGCAAGGTGGTCAACGTGCTGAGCCACCGGCGGGCCCCCGACGCGTGACGTCTACTCGCCCGGCATGACCCGGACGAAGCCCTCCGTCCACTCGTCCTCGTTCGGGGCTGGAGTAGATGCCGAGCAGCTTGACGTCGTCGCCGTCCAACTCGTCGCAGAAGACGCCGTTTTGATCGACGTGCACGGTCGAGCCGTTCTCGCCGGCCTCGTTCTGGTGGCCCACATGCCACAGGGGGTACACGATCACGGCCGCGAAGCTGGCAGCGCCCTCGCGGGGGAGCGACTCAGTTTCGCGTGACGGTGAGCAGCAGGGGGGTGCGGACGCCGAGGCGGGCGGCACAGTCGGCGACGGTCTCGGCGACCCAGCCGACGGCGTCACATGACCACTCGGGGAGTTCGCCGCGCAGCGTCAGGGCGTGCCGGGACGGCCCGTTCCAGAAGCTGTCGTCGAAGGGCGGCGCGGGGTCCGGGGCGGCGGCTCCGTCCGCCCGGAACCCGAAGAGGCCCTGATCCAACTGCCCCAGACAGCTGACCAGTTGTGGCCCCACCGCGGAGACCGCCGGATCCTGACCACTGTCGACACGAACCGTCACCACTGCCCGCGCCCCCGGGTCGCCCTCCCCGAACCAGTCGACCGTCCCCAAGGACGGCACGGCCGCCTGAGGCGGCCGCACGCCGGCATCGACCCCCTGCACCGGCAGAAGCACCTGCACGGCCCCGAGCCGCACCACCCCGAGCCGCACCGTGACATCCCAGGCACAACGCAGAAACGGCTGCACGGGCAACGGCCGATCATCCGCCACGGCACTCGCCTCGACCTGAAACCACGAGACGAGATCCGTCCCGAAGTCATCGCGGGGATGACCCCACCCCGCATCATTCATCCCCCAGAGCCCGGGCGCCTCACCCTCGCCCGCCCGCTCGTCGAGCCACCCCATGGCCAGCGACCGCTGGTAGAACAACTGGTACGCGTCGTGCTCGGACCCGGGATCGTGCCAGGGGTACGGGTCCGACTCCCCGTAGAGAGCGGCGAACATGGTGCCCGCCGTACGCAGGGACGTCGGCGCGATGCCCGGCCCTGCGGTGGCGTCCTGCTCCGACACGTGGTCCTCCATGGTCCTGCCGGGGCCCCCGGTATGCCTCTCCGGGCGGGCCGATGTGGGTTTTCAGTACACCCGGCAGTTCACTTCAGCCTGGTTCATGGGCTTCTCCGCGGTGTCGATCTCCCCGACGACGTCGACGTCCACGTGGTTGCGCCACGACGTTCGCTCGGTGTCGCGGCAGTCATGACGGGCCGCCGTGCGCTGGGTGCTTCCACCGCCGGGCTTGAGCGTCTTCGTCGGTGAACATGCCTGCTGACGCCAGCTGTTGTCCGTGTACCACTCATACAGGCAGTTGAACACCTTGGCGCGGTCGCTGCTGCAGTTCCCTTTCTTCCACCACCCATGGCCCGATACCGCCACCCCAGTGGCAGACCGGTGGGGGTTGTCCCTGCCACTGACCGGGGTACATCCAAGCGCCGCGGCTTCCCGGCTACCGCCGGACGCCCTGGCTGTACCCATGTCCATCGGGTGGCCGGCACCGTCCAGATAGACCGCGGTTCCGTCGGAGCCGGGGGGCGCGACACCCGGCATCGGATCCACGGCACCTACCTGTGAGGCAGAGCCCTCCGCTGGACGGCTGTCTCGGATGGACGCAGTCGCTGCCGAGGCCGAGATCCCTCCGACCATCAGGGATGCAAGCAGGGCGACGGTCAGACGAAACTTCCTCTTACGGATGACATTCCCCTTGCTCTGAGCGGGGATGCACCGGGTCGGACCATGCGGTCACCGCATCCCGGACCAGTCTCGATGCAGCGGACGACACCCGCCCATAGGTAAAGGGGATGCTTCCACCTATGGGATGAATCCACCTGCCGAACGGAGCAGTCTGGAAGATACGCGCCCAGCGGGCTACCGCGCCCTGCCCCGAACCCAAGAAACGGAAGCCCCACCCCACCCGCCAACGGCGAGACCGCCCCCCAGGAACCACCCCCACCCGCCAGCCGCCGACGGCGAATCCGCCCCACGAGGGCCACCCGCACCCGACAACGAAAGCTGACCCCCACCCACACCCGCACCCGCACCCGCCGACGGCGAGAACCCCCCACAGGGGCCACCCGCACCCGACGACGAAAGTTGTACGGGTGGTGCGGGTGGGAACCGAGACCCGGCCGGAGGCCGGGTGCCCCGCCCACGGATCCGCACCCGCACCCCGCACCCGCCGGACGGCGAACCCGCTTCCGCGCCGAAGGCATGCCGTCAGGGGCGCCGCCGCACAGTAACCCCCGCCGCAGACAGCGCGATCACCGCAGAGACCAGGAACGCCACCCCGTACCCCTCCCCCGGGTCGGAAGAAAACCCCGCCAGGATCGCCACGCACAGCACCGACCCCACCGCACCCCCCACGGTGCGGAGAATCGTGTTCACCCCCGTCGCGGAACCCGTCTCGGACACCCCGACCGCCCCCACGACAAGCTCACCCAGCGAGGCGAAGGCAAACCCGTACCCGACCCCCAACACCCCGCCCCACACCAGAAGTTCCAGCACACGGGAATGCAGCACCCCGAACCCCGCCAGAGCGGCGCCCGCCAGAACCGCCCCCAGCTGAAAAAGCCCCCGCGCCGACACCACCCGCAACACCCGCCCCGCAAGACCCCCCGCGACGGTCATACACACAGCCATCGGCAGCATCAACAACCCCGTACGGGAAGCGGAGTACCCGAACCCGGTCGCCGCCAGCAACGGCACGAGCAGCACCGCCGCGAACATCCCCACACTCACCACCACGGTCGCGACGTTGACGGAGAGCAACGCCCGCCCGGTCAACAACCGCAGGGACACCAGCGGTTCAGGATGCCGCCGCTCAAGAAGACAGAACCCGGCCCCCAGAACAACCGCGCCGCAGAACAGCAGCACGATCCCCGGCGAGGACCACCCCCAGGCCCGCCCCTGACTGATCCCGAGCAGCAGACACACCAGCGTGCCCGCGAGCAGCACCGCCCCGCCGAGATCGACCCGCCCGCCCCCGCGAGGGGACGCCACGACTCCGCCCCACACCCCCGCCAGACCCAGCGCAAGCACCCCCAGCAGCGCGACCAGCCAGAACACCCCCGCCACTCCCGCCACATCCGCCAGCGGCCCCGCGACGACCATCCCCAGCGCCCCGCCGACCCCGAACATCGTGCTGAGCGCGGCGACGACCCCCCGCAACCGCTCCGCGGGAACCGTCTGCCGGGCGAGCCCGAAGGCGCAGGGGAACACCCCGCCGGAGAGCCCCTGGAGGACGCGCCCGGTGAGGACCCCGGGGTAGGAGCCGAGCCGCGTCGCCACCCCCGCGACGACGGACCCGACGACGAGCAGCACCAGACCGCCGACCAGCACCCGCCGGTACCCGAACAGATCCCCCAGCCGCCCCGCGACCGGCGTCGAGACGGCGACGCCAGCATGAACGCGGTCAGCAGCCAGCCCGCCCCCGTGGCCGAGACCCCCAACTCCCGCGCGAAAGCGGCCAGTACGGCCACGACGACGGTCTGCCCCAACGCCACGGCGAACGCGGCGAGCAGCAGCACCACCGTGCCGCCCCCCGCACCCCCGAACGCACCCCCGCCCCCGGCCTTCCGCCGCACCGCGAGCACCAGCGCCGTCACCCCGGCCAAGACCCACATCCGCCCAACCCCTCACCACGAGCACAAGCACGACAAGAAGTAAGGGCACCCTAACTCATTAATGACCAGCGGTCACTAAAAGTCTCCGTACACTGACGCCGTGACCGACCCCGAGCCGTCCCGCACACCCCCCAGAACCCCCCGACTCGGCCGCCCACCCCGCCTGAACCGCGAGAGGATCGTCACCGCGGCGCTGAAGAGAGACCTCCGCACGGTGACGATGCGGGACCTCGCCGAGGACCTGGGCGTGTCGCACTCCGCGCTCTACCGGCACGTCAAGAACCGGGACGACCTGATGGACCTGGTCAGCGAGACGGTGGTGGAGAGGATCATCCCGACCACGGAACCCACGGCGGCCACCTGGCGGGACTGGCTCACCACCCTCGCCTGGCGCATGCACGACGAGTTCCTGTCGGCCCCCGGATTCGCCGCCCGCGTCGCCGCCCCCCACCGCCACGCCCCCACCCCCTTCGCCCGCCTCCGCGACAGCGTCACGCGGGCGTTCCGGCTGGCCGGGGCGGACGAGGAGATGGCGGAACAGAGCTGGTACGTCTTCGGCCTCGGCGTCACCCAGTGGCTCGGCGCCCGCCAGGCAGGGCACGAGATCGGCCCCAGCGCCCCCCGCTTCGACCTCTATCTGGACGTCCTCCTGCGCGGCCTCCCCACCAGGGAACCCGAAGATCCCGAAGCACCCTCCGCACGGACCCCGCCCCCCTGACCCCCACGCATTACGCTTGTCCACCCGCGACACCCGACGCGCCCCGACGTGCGAGGAGCTTTCCTTGGCCTGCGACCTGTGGCTGGTCCCTCTCGTGGACGTGCTGTGCCACGCCCCGGACAACCCGTTCGCCGAGGAACTCGCGCACTACAACCGCGCGCTGACCGACGCCGGACTCCCCTCGGTGCCGGTCTTCCCGTACATGCCGGGCCTGTCCGGCGACGTCGCCCCCGTCGCCGGTTTCGACTACGACGCCCTGCACTTCCTGCGCCGCGTCCACCTGCTCCAGGTCTGCGGCCTGCCCGTCACCCCGGTGGACGAACTCGGCGGCGACTACGAGCAGTTGCTGGAGATGTTCGAGTCCACCGCCCAGCAGTCCCATCTGGTCTGGCACTACGACCACGCGGGTGCGTACGTCCCCGTGGACTTCCCGCACCCGCTGTCGAACGACGAACTCCTCGCGGGCGGCGGCCCCTTGGGCTCCACCCACGCCCTGCTCCGCGAGCTGGAGCACATCGCCCCGGCCCTCGGCATCGACCCCGCCAACCCGCCGGCCGCTCCCCGACCGCCTTCAGCACCGACCGAGTTGGAAGAGGCCGCGGCCCCCGCGCCCTACGACCCGAGCCCCTTCGCCCGCGAACGGCACGTCTGGCTCGGCCTGCACGCCGCCGCCACCCGTTCCCTCGCCCAGGGCTCGATGATCGTCTTCAGCTGAGCGCGTCCGGGCTGTTCAGCAGGGCGCTGCGCAGCAGCATCGTGTGCACGAACCGGTCGGCCGCCGTCGGGGGGAACCGCCAACTCAGCGGCCAGGTCGGCCCGTTCAGCGCGGGCACCGGGATGTAGCTCACCCGGAACGGCCCGCTCGTCAGCCGGGTGACCTCCGGCGGCCACGCGTGATGGGCCGTACTCCCCGGCTCCACGAGGAAGTACACGCTCCGGCGTCCGCTGCCCGACTCCACCACCGGCCCTGGCTCACCCCCCGTCATCCGCGCCAGCCGGTCGGCCAGGCGCCGCCCCGGATCGCCGTCCAGCCGGACGGCGTCGAACTGAACCCCAGCCCTGCGAAGGTGGATGCCGCTGGTGGGCAGCCATTGGATCGCCAGGTGACTTTGCGTATTCATGGGGACAGTGTCAGTGGTGGGCGCTACGGTTTTCCATGACTCTCCGTCGATACCTCGAAACGGTCGGGCACGGGCGGTGAGTAATGGTGACCGGTTGAGTTCGGTTGAGTCCGGGGGTGACCGCAATGGCGCGGGCAGCAAATAAGGCTCAGGCAGGTGGCGCGGCGCGCATGGTCGCCCTCCTCACGAAAGCACTGCGCGAGAAACACGGGCTGACGCAGGAAGAACTGGGCAAGCTGACGGGCTACACGGCGTCCGCCATCAGCGCGGTGGAGACGTGTGCGCAGCCCGCGAGTGACGCGATGCTGGTGGCGCTGGAGAAAGCCATCGGCGACGGGATGGGCCTGTTCGAGAAGGCCCGCAAGCTCATGCTGATGGAGAAGTACCCGCCGCAGTTCCAGGACTTCGCCCTCATGGAGGCGGAGGCGGTGACGTTGTCCTCCTACCAGACGTACGTGGTCGCTGGCTTGTTCCAGACGCCGGAGTACGCGCGGGCGCTGATCGGAGGCGGCTATCCACCACTCGCCGAGGCAACAGTGGACGAGCTGGTTGCCGCACGCATTGCGCGAAGGGCGCTCTTCGACCGCATCAACCCAACTCCCATGATCGAGCTGATTCTCGACGAGGCGGCGCTGCGACGGCCCGTAGGAAGCTGGGACATCCAACGGGCCCAGCTGTACGCGCTCTTGGAGGATGCCGAGCGGGACAACGTCAGTCTTCAAGTGATGTCCATGAACCGGGGCGCGAAGGGTAGTCATGCAGGCACCCGAGGCGACATGGTGTTGGTCGTGACCAAGGATCACGAACACGTCGTCTACCTGGAGATTGAGGACGAGAGCACCCTCATCAGTGATCCCGTTAAGGTGGCGCGTCTCAGCCACCGGTATGCGAAGATCCGGTCACAGGCTCTGAGCCCGGACGAATCGCTGAGCTTTATCCGGAAGTTGGCGGGAGAAGAACGGACATGACCAGCACCCTGCGGTGGTTCAAGTCGAGCTACAGCAACGACAGCGGCGGCAATTGCGTTGAAACCGCCTACACCTGGCACAAGTCCTCGTACAGCAATGACAGTGGCGGCGATTGCGTCGAGGTCGCCACCTGCCCCCACGACATCCACGTCCGCGACTCCAAGATCCCCGACGGCCCCCACCTCACCGTCTCCTCCACGGCGTGGACCTCGTTCCTCACGGGCGCCCCACGAGTCTGATCACCGGCGGCCACAGAATCCCCGTCCCCACCAACAGGGACGGACCGAGATGCAGCGGGCACACCACCAACGGCGCCCGCCCCTGCCGTACGACCTCGAACACGGCGGGGTCCACACAGTCGGGTCCGCCGGAGGAGACACCCTCACCGCCGTAGGGCCCCCGGCACAAGACACCCCGCTCGCCGCTCATACCCCGATCGCACCCCGCCGGACGGCCCCCCGCACCTGGCGGGCGGCCAGCGGAGTGACCGTACGACGAGCCGCACGGGGGAGACACCTGGCGTCGCCCTAACGTGCCGCCATGAATACACAGCGTTACCAAGGGCGCACGGCGCTGGGCATGCTGGCCCTCGCCGTCACCCTGCTCATGCTGGCGGCAGCCGGGGCGTCGGCTGCCGCGCAGCGCGCGGGCACGATGCTGACCGTGAGGTTCATCAACAACAGCGACCGCGATCTGACCCCGGGGGGCGGCAACTACAACGGATGCCCCGCGAATCTGCCGCAGCGCATCGCCGCGGGAACCACCGCCACGTGGACCCTCAGCACCTTGTGCGGCCCGACCGACGGCAACGTGGGGAACCTCCGTTACAACGTCTACCGGGAGTCCGCCCAGGTCCAGATCGGGTGGGACGCACCCATCGTCGGCGACGCCACCTACACCCAGTCGGCCCCGTCCGGCTATGTGATCAGCCACAGCGGCGGCCAGGGCATCAACCCGACCGTCGACTTCACCTTCGACTGCAACTCCACGACCTGCGACGGCATCCCCGACAACTGGAAGCGGAACGGCATCTACATCAACCCCGCCGACGGCAGCGCCCACACCGCGCCCGCGCCGGGGCTGAAGTTCATCGACCTGCCCGGGATGGGCGCCACGGTCGACAAGCCGGACATCTTCGTCCAGCTCGACTGGATGGCGAACGACAACCACAGTCACGCGCTCGCCCCCGCCGCCATCAAGCAGGTGGTCGACGCCTTCGCGAACTCCCCCTACTCACGGCACTCGCCCACCACCGGCATCAACCTGCACGTGGACGCCGGACCGGACAGCATCATGAACTTCGCGACCAACGCGACCTGGGGCACCCTGAGCACGGC
Source organism: Streptomyces sp. LaPpAH-108 (assembly GCF_000373625.1). Taxonomy (GTDB): domain Bacteria; phylum Actinomycetota; class Actinomycetes; order Streptomycetales; family Streptomycetaceae; genus Streptomyces. Next base: position 497,039 of record NZ_KB891995.1, on the reverse strand, counting down.
CCGGCAGTTGCCGGAGCAGACGAACCTGGGCACGTCGGTGGGCGGCATGTACCAGTGGAACGCCTTCAACACGATCAAGAACCAGACGGGCGGTTTCACCAGCACCGGACGGGCGCCGATCTTCCACTACGCCATCTCCGCCCACAACCTGGAGTCCGGCAGTTCCTCCAGCGGCATCGCCCCCACCCCGGGCAGCGACCTCATCGTCAGCCTGGGCAGCTTCGCGGGCCAGGTGGGCACGGTCGCCGAGCAGGCGGGCACCTTCCTGCACGAGCTGGGGCACAACCTCAACCTGGAGCACGGCGGCGACCAGAACGTCAACAACAAGCCGCAGTACTTCAGCTCGATGAACTACCTCTACCAGTTCGGTCTGACCTCCGGCACCACCAGCGGACTCACCGACCTCTCCCGCCGGAACACCTCGCTCGACGAGAACAGCCTGGACGAGCGGTCGTACCCCGCGAGCAGCGGGACCTACGACGTCCGGCACTGGTGCCCGGGCAGCAACGGCGGCTCCTTCGTCCTGGTACCCGCGGCGGACGGCCAGGTCGACTGGAACTGCAACGGCGTGATCGACACGGCGCCGGTCAGCTTCGACGTCAACAACGACGGTCAGCGCACGACGCTCACCGGCTTCGACGACTGGAGCAACGTCCTGCTGCGCGTCGGCGCGGTCGGGCGCACCGAGGCGACGGGCGACGTACCGCCGCCGACCCGCGAGGACGAGCTGACCCCGAGCGAGGCGGAGCTGAACCTCCCGCTGGACACCGAGCCGCCGGTCACCAGGGCGCGCGTCGCGCCGTGCTCCGCCGGGTACGGCGCCAACCGCCCGGACGTGTGCGTCACCCTGACCGCCAAGGACCGGATCTCCGGCGTGGCCAGGACCGAGTACCGCCTCGACGGCGGCAAGTGGAAGACGTACACGTCCCCGGTCACGGTGCACGGCAAGGGCAAGCACGTGCTGAGGTTCCGCTCGGTGGACTACGCCCAGAACCTGGAGAAGACGAAGTCGGTCACCGTCTCCGGCAAGCGCCCCTGACCCGGAGCGCGCAGAAAAAAGGGGCCCGCACCGGTCGGTCGGTGCGAGCCCCTTTTCCTTGTCCCCTTGCGGGAACGTGTCCCCTTACAGGAACGAGTTGATCTCGATCGTCTCGTCGCGGCCCGGGCCGACACCGATCGCGGAGATCGGCGCGCCGGACATCTCCTCAAGCGCCTTCACGTAGTTCTGCGCGTTCTTCGGCAGGTCGGCGAAGGACTTCGCCTTGGTGATGTCCTCGGACCAGCCGGGCAGCGTCTCGTAGACCGGCTTCGCGTGGTGGAAGTCGCTCTGGGAGTACGGCAGTTCCTCGACCCGCTTGCCGTCGATCTCGTAGGCGACGCAGACCGGGATCTCCTCCCAGCCGGTGAGCACGTCCAGCTTGGTGAGGAAGAAGTCGGTGAGACCGTTGACGCGCGTGGCGTAGCGGGCGATCACCGCGTCGAACCAGCCGCAGCGGCGGTCGCGGCCGGTGGTGACACCGCGCTCGCCACCGATGCGGCGCAGCGCCTCGCCGTCCTCGTCGAACAGCTCGGTCGGGAACGGACCGGAGCCGACGCGGGTGGTGTACGCCTTGAGGATGCCGATCACGCGGCTGATCTTCGTCGGACCGACGCCGGAGCCGGTGCAGGCGCCACCGGCGGTCGGGTTGGAGGAGGTGACGAAGGGGTACGTGCCGTGGTCGATGTCGAGCAGGGTGCCCTGACCGCCCTCGAAGAGCACGACCTTGTCGTCGTCCAGGGCCTGGTTGAGGACCAGGACGGTGTCGGCGACGAACGGCTTGATCTGCTCCGCGTAGCCCAGCAGCTCCTCGACGACCTGCTCGGCGGCGATGGCGCGGCGGTTGTAGAGCTTGGTGAGCATCTGGTTCTTGACGTCGAGCGCGGCCTCCACCTTCTGGAGGAGGATCGACTCGTCGTAGAGGTCCTGGACGCGGATGCCGACGCGGTTGATCTTGTCGGCGTAGGTCGGGCCGATGCCGCGGCCGGTCGTGCCGATCTTGCGCTTGCCGAGGAAGCGCTCGGAGACCTTGTCCATCGTCACGTTGTAGGGCGTGATGATGTGCGCGTTTCCGCTGATGAGGAGCTTCGACGTGTCGACGCCGCGCTCGTTCAGACCGCTCAGCTCGGAGAGCAGGACCGAGGGATCGACGACGACACCGTTGCCGATGACCGGCGTACAGGTGGGTGAGAGGATTCCGGAAGGGAGCAGGTGGAGCGCGTACTTCTGGTCGCCCACGACGACCGTGTGGCCGGCGTTGTTGCCGCCCTGGTAGCGCACTACATAGTCCACCGAGCCACCGAGCAGGTCGGTCGCCTTCCCCTTGCCTTCGTCACCCCACTGAGCACCGAGCAGCACAAGTGCGGGCACGCGCGTACACCCCTTCCGGGCGGGGCATGTCCAAGGTCGGGGCGTGGGCGAGAGGTTTCGTCGCCTCGTCACCACGTACCGCCCGCGACCGTCATTGGCCGCACAACCCGTCGGACCGGATGCCCCGGAATAGACGAAGCCCCTGGCGCAATAGCGCAAGGGGCTCTTGCACAAAGATGCTACCCGAGGAAGCGAGGCAGGACCGAGGTGGCGACTTCCGCGACGTCCGATCAGCTCCTGGTGATCATCGACCCGGCGGCACGGCAGGGGGACGGGGAGTCCGTGCGGATAGCGAAAGACGTGCTCAGCGCGGGTGCGGCGGCGAAGGTGTGCCTGCCGGACTCTCCCGAGGAGTTCGCGCGGGTCCTGGGCAGACGGGGGTCTCGGCGGCCGGTGGTGGTGGGTGACGACCGGGCGCTGGTGCGGGCGGTGAGTCTTCTGCACCGGCACCGGGAGCTTTCTGATTGCGCGCTGTCGGTGGTGCCGGTGGGCCCGGCTTCACTCGCGCGGTCGCTGGGGGTGCCGCCGGGCGCGGTGGCCGCGGCGCGGGCGGTGCTGGAGGGCTCGGTGCGGCGGCTGGACCTCCTGGTGGACGACAGCGACGGGGTGGTCCTCGGCTGCCTGGGCATCCCCCCGGCCGCGGAACCGGTCGGGGTGCTGCCTGGGCATCCCTGGCTCCGCTCCCTGGTCCGCCGGGTGGTGCACGGCGGGGCGGTCCGCCTCCGCGTGGACCTCGACGGCGAAACGGTCACCGACCTGGACCACCCCGTCGAAACGGTCTCCATCTCCCCCCTGGGCCACGGCCTCGCCTCGGTCCAGATCCACCCCTCCCCCACCCTCCCCACCTCCGCCCACACCATCACCGTGACCGGCGAAAACTTCCACTACCACGCCGACGGGGTGCCCTCCGGTCCGGTCCGGCGGCGGACTTGGCGGGTGGCTGAGGGGGCTTGGGGGTTGGTGGTGCCGGGAGGGTCTCGGGGGTGAGGGTCCGCTGGCCGCGGGGGTTAGGGGGGTGTCTGCGGGGGTGCCGGGGGCGGCCTGCGGGGCCGACTGGTCAAGTTGGCGCCCCGGCCAGCGCCACCAGGACGTGTGGTCCTCCTGGGGGCTGTTGACGGGGGTGCGCTTCACGGCGGCGAGGCGGGCAGGTGGGTGCCTCGGGGGTGAGGGGGTACCGGGGCGGCCTGCAGGGGTGAGGGGGTGCCAGGTGCGGCCTGCCGGTTAGGGGGGCGCCGGGCGCGACCTGCGGGGCCGAAGGAGGTGCCAGGCGCAGCCTGCGGGGCCCGAAGGGGCGCCGGGTGAGGGGAGTGCCGGGTGCGGCCTGCCGGGGTGAGGGGGTGCCGGGCGCGGTCTGCGGGGCCGACTGGTCAAGTTGGCGCCCCGGCCAGCGCCATCAGGACGTGTGGTCCTCCTGGAGATCTATTGACGGGGGTGTGCTTCACGGCGGCGAGGCGGGCATGGGGGGGGTGCCTCGGGGATGAGGGGCGCCGGGTGGCGGCCCGCGAGGGTGAGGGGGTGCCCTGTGCGGCCCGCAGGGGTGAGGGGGGCGGGCGCGACCTGCAGGGCTGAGGAGGACGCCGGACGCGGCCTGCAGGGCTGAGGAGGACGCCGGACGTGGCCTGCAGGGCTGAAGGGGGTGCCGGGTGAGGGGAGCGCCGGATGCGGCCTGCCGGGGTGAAGGGGATACCAGGCGCGGCCTGCGGGGCCGACCGGTCAAGCTGCCGCCCTGACCACCGTCACCAGGACGCGTGATCCTCCTGGGGGCCCTGTTGACGCGGGTGCGCTTCACAGCGGCGGGGCGGGCAGGTGGGGGTGCCTCCGGGGGTGAGGGGTGCCGGGGCGGGCTGCAGGGCTGAAGGGGGTGCCGGGCTCAGCCTGCGGGGCTGAGGGGGGGTGCCGGGGGGCGGCCTGCGAGGGCGGCCGGTCAAGCTGCCGCCCCGGCCAGCGCCACCAGGACGCGTGATCCCCCTGGGGGTTCCGTTGACAGGGGCGCGCTTCACAGCGGCGGGGCGGGCGGGTGGCGCCTCGGGGGTGAGGGGGTGCCGGGAGCGGTCTGCCGGGGTGAAGGGGGTGCCAGGTGCGACCTGCAGGGCTGAGGAGGGCGCCGGGCGCGACCTGCGGGGCTGAAGGGTGCTAGGCGCAGCCTGCGGGGCTGAAGGGTGCTAGGCGCAGCCTGCGGGGCTGAAGGGGGTGCCGGGGGCGGGCTGTGGGGGTGACCGGTCAAGTTGGCGCATCGGCCAGCGTCACTAGGGCGTGTGGTCCTCCTGAGGGGGCTGTTGACGGGGGTGCACTTCGCGGCAGGGGGTGCTGACCGCTGCCGTGGATACGCAGAGTGATCGTCTCCGGACCGGCTAGTCGTAGGGCCTGCTGGATGCTGCCCGCCCGTACCGGGCCCGCGTAGCGGATCTCGTTGCGGGGCGGCCTGAGAGCGTCGAGGGCATGGGTAAGCATGCGCGGCCCGGGCCGCCGAATCAGCCGTCGCGGGCCGTTCCCCGGGTGGACGGGGGCGATCCGCTCGCGGCGTACGACAAGCGGCGGCGGGCGCCGATGGATGTTCAGCGGCGGCACCGGCCGGTGCATGGCGGGGGTGGGCACGTGCGGCCCGGTGAGGGTCGGGTGCTGGAGGAGTGGGACGGGTTCTCGTACCGGCCTGTGGGCACCGCCGCGAACCTCTTGGAGGCGCGGCGGTGGGTGGAGGAGGCGGCGGGCAGCGACGGGGCGGCTCCCGCCGGGTAGAGACGGGGCGTATCCCGCCGGGTAGAGAGGTCCTGGGCCGTCTCCTGGCCTGCCGCGTCACTTTTCTGGGTGCCCAGTAACCCTGCGTACGTCAGTGCGATTGTCGGCGGCGGGATCGGCTGATTTCCGTACCCCCGGCTACTCCAGGACGCGTTCCACGCGGAAGACCAGTGGCATCAGTACGAGCAGCACGGCCGTCAGGGCCAGGGTGCCGCCGACGTACCAGCCGGTGATCGTCGTGTACGCGTCGGGGAGCATGCTGCTGACCGTCGTCGCGCCCAGGGCGGGGAGGAGAGCGACGGCGCGGGCGAGGCCGCCGCCGAGGCCCGCCGTCGGGCGCAGGCCGGTGGGCCAGCGGAAGCCGGTGAACACGGTGGCGGAGGCGGCCCACAGCACGGAGGCCGCCGGGACGAGCAGCCCCAGCAGCAGGTACCCGGAGCTGAGCCGGACGCTGCTGCCGCCGCACGTCAGCGCCACCCAGGCCAGGCCGGTGAAGGCGACGACGAGCACGAGCCAGGACAGCGCGCCGGTGATCAGCGCGCAGGCGGTGTAGGCGAGGTACACCGAGCGCAGCCGCACCGGTGAGGCCAGCAGCGCCTCCATCGAGCCGCTGCCCAGGTCCCCGGAGACGACGGCACGGCTGACCGCCCCGGTGATCAGCGCGGCGGCCACCCCGAGCAGCGTGGGCGCGACCAGCAGCGCGGTGCTCAGCGCGCGGGACGTGGCGGAGTGCAGCCCGGCCACCGCGACCAGGCCGTTGTCGGCGGCGACCAGCTCTCCGTGAACCGCACCGGGAAACACGTGCGGCAGAACGAGCAACAGGGCCACGAGACCGGTGCCTGCCGCCGCGGGGACGAGCAATGCCTGCCTGCCCTGGTGACGCCAGGTACGGATGAGCAGGGCGCCGAGGAGGTCGCTGGTGGTTATTCCGCCGGGGGGCGTTTCGCTGGGGGGCGTTTCGCCGGGGGTCATTCCGTCCGTGGTCGTTCCGCCGGGGAGCGTTCCGTCAGAGGCCGTTTCGCCGGGAGGCGTTCCACCAGAGGTCATTCCGCTCGTGCTCGTTCCTCCAGGGGTCGTTCCGTCTGTGGTCGTCCCGCCGGGGGCCGTTCCGTCCGGGAGCGTTCCGCCAGAGACCTTTCCGCCGGGGAGCGTTCCGCCAGAGGTCATCCCGCCAGGGGCCGTTCCGTCCGGGGTCATTCCGTCCGGGGTCATCCCGCCAGAAGCCGTTCCGTCGGGAGGCGTTCCGCCAGAAGCCATCCCGCCAGGGGCCGTTCCGTCCGGGAGCGTTCCGCCAGAAGCCGTTCCGCCAGGGGGCGTTCCGTCCGGGGTCATTCCGCCGGAGGGCATTCCGTCCGTGGTCATGAGGGGTCGTCCAGGAGTTGGTGGATGGAGGCTTCGAGGGTGGGGCGGGTCGTGGGGGTGCCGGTGGAGACGGGGCGTACGTCGGTGATCTCGACGCCGGCCGCGACCAGGCCCGCGATGTACGCGCCGATCGTCGTGTCCGGTCCCACCTCGGCCCGTTCCCAGGCCCCGGCACGGCGCGAGGTGCGCAGGTCGTACGCGGACGGCTCCGCCTCGCCCGCCGGGTCCTGAGCCACCGGCAGCGCGGTGAGCGTCCCGCCGCCGAGGACCAGCATCCGGGAGGCGAGCGTCAACGCCTCGGGCACGCTGTGGGTGGAGTACAGGACGGTCCTGTCCGCGCCCCAGGAACGGACGAGTTCACGGGTGCGCTCCGCGCTGACCGGGTCGAGCCCTGTCAACGGCTCGTCCAGCAGCAGGACTTGAGGATCCGTCAGGGTGAGCCTGGCCAGGTCGGCCCGCTGGAGCTGACCCCGGCTGAGCCGGGCGGTACGCCGGTCGAGCAGCCCCTCGATGTCGAACCGCTCGGCCGCCTCCCGTATCCGTACGGCACGCCGAGCCCCGTCCAGGCCCCGTACCCGCGCCCAGAACTCCAGGTTGTCCCGCACGCTCAACTGCGGGCTGAGCGCGGCCCGGTGAGCCAGTACGCCGATCGCCCGCTTCGCCTCGCGGTCGGCGGCCAGGTCGGTGCCGCCGATCAGCACCCGCCCGGCGATCGGCGGCAGGACACCGGCCATGACCCGCATGAGCGTGGTCTTCCCGGCGCCGTTGCGCCCGAGCAACGCGTGGACGCCGGGGGCGAGTTCGGTGTCGACCGGGCCGAGCACGGGACGGCCCCGGTACCCGGCGACGACCCCCTCCAGGTGCACCCCCGTCACGGCGCGTCGAACAGGGTGGCGCGCTGCTCGGCCGTCAGCTCCCGCTCGTCCACGCGGCGCAGCAGCGACAGGTGGCGGCCCGCCTTGCACAGGCCCAGCCTGCGCGGGCCGAGCCGGATGGTGGTCAGCGAGGCGCCGGGAATCCAGGTTCCCCAGAAGACGTGCCCCTTGCCGCACTCGATGATGGTGTCCGCGGCCATGTGTCTCTCCCTAAGTTGTCAGGCGGCCCGGCGGGCCGGGTACGGCTTCAGGCGGTCGCCCGCGGCGATCGGGCGGCGTCACCGGCAGCGTCACCGGCTCGGCGTGGCCCCGCCCCGCGGCCCCGCGACGGAACCGATGATGATCGTTCCCCGGCTCGTCCCGTCGGCCACCCCTCCGTTTCCGGACAACCTCGGCAGGGGCGGGGCCCGGCCGGTGGGTTCAGTGGTGCCAGGCGTGGCCGCCCGTGTTGTGGATGAAGCGCTGGAGGACCTTGAGGGTGGTCAGGTACTCCGCGTCGGACACGCCCGCGTGCCGTTCCGCCCACAGCTCGTCCTGGAGGGCCGCCGCCTTCGCGTGGACGGCGTGGCCCTCGGGGGTGAGGGTGAGGCGGTCGTGCTCGTCCTGGGTGACCCAGCCGAGGGCGATGACGCGGTTGATCTCCTCGTCCATCGTGGTGGTGCCGGTGGCGAGGTAGTTCCGCAGCAGCCCGGCCACCTCACCCCGGGTCTTCGGGGTCTCGGCCCCCGCGACCTGCGCGAGCACCCACCACTGCGGCTGGGTGATGCCGATCCCCGAGAGGGCGACGCGGATACGGCCGACGACCGCGTCGTAGGCGGCCCAGCTCCAGTACCCGATGGGCTGCCGGATCAACTCGGCGTCGGGGTGCGAATACTCCATGGCCGTTCTCCCTCTCCGTCGTGAACAGCTCGGACAGGACCGACCGTAAAAACTCAAGCGGACTTGAGGTCAAGGACACCGCCGGGGTCAGGCGTCCCGCTTCTCCCGGTGGACGCGCCAACGCTCCATGATCCCCGCGATGTCGTTCTCGATGAACTCGAAGAACTCCAGCGTCTCGGCCAGACGCCGCCCCGCCGGGGTGTCCGGGCCCAGGGAGCGGACACCCTCACGGAAGGCGTCCTCCCAGCGCTTGATGATGGCCTCCCGGTTGGTGAGAGCCTCGTACCACTGGTCGCTGTGGACGCGGTAGCGCTCCCGCCGGGAACCAGGCTCGCGCTCGCGGGAGATCAGCCGGACCTGGGCGAGATAACGGACCGCGCCGGAGACCGCCGCCGGGCTGATGCGCAGCTGCTCACCGAGTTCCGCCGAGGTCAGCATCCCGGTGTCGGAGGCCAGCAGCGCGGCGAACACCCGCCCCGGCATCCGCGGCATCCCCGCCTCCACCAGCTGCGCCGCGAACCGCTCCACGAACCGCGACACGACCTCCGGGTCACGCCCCGGATCGCGCTCCGAATCACGCTCCGGGCCCCGCCCGCCCCCGCTCTCCACCCTCGCCTCCGTCATGTCTCCACCCTAGCCCTGATTTATACGATTCCTTAACTTCACAAATTTCTGAAAGAAGCGTACGTTCGCCTCCATGACGAAGGCAATCACGGCCTCCGGACTGAACAAGTCCTTCGGCCGTACCCCCGCCCTCACCGGCCTCGACCTCACCGTCGCCACCGGCGAGGTGCACGGCTTCCTCGGCCCCAACGGCGCGGGCAAGTCCACCACCATCCGCGTCCTGCTCGGCCTCCTGCGCGCCGACTCCGGCGCCGCCCAGGTCCTCGGCCACGACCCGTGGACCGACGCCGTCGAGATCCACCGCCGCATCGCCTACGTCCCCGGCGACGTGACCCTGTGGCGCAACCTCTCCGGCGGCGAGGTCATCGACCTCTACGGCAGACTCCGCGGCGGACTGGACGAGCGGCGCCGCGCGGAGCTGACCGAGCGGTTCGAGCTGGACCCCACCCGCAAGTGCCGTACCTACTCCAAGGGCAACCGGCAGAAGGTCGCCCTGGTCGCCGCGTTCGCCTCCGACGTGGACCTGCTGATCCTGGACGAGCCGACCTCGGGCCTGGACCCCCTGATGGAGGAGGTCTTCCAGTCCTGCGTGGCGAAGGAGCGGGACCGGGGCCGTACCGTCCTGCTCTCCTCCCACATCCTCAGCGAGGTGGAGACGCTGTGCGACCGGGTCTCCATCGTGCGCAAGGGCCGCACGGTGGAGACCGGTTCGCTGGCGGAGCTGCGCCATCTGACCCGGACCAGCGTCCGTGCGGAGCTGCGCGGCGACCCGGCCGGCCTCACCGGACTCCCCGGGGTGCACGACCTCGACGTCCAGGGCCACCGCGTCCACCTCCAGGTGGACACCGACCAGCTGGACGGCGTCCTGCGGGCGCTCACCGCCGTGGGGGTGCGGTCGCTGACCTCCACCCCGCCGACGCTGGAGGAGCTGTTCCTGCGGCACTACGAGGACGACCCGGCCGGGGTGGACCCCGGGGTGGAGGCGGGGGTGGGCTCGCGATGAGCGCCGTCACCCTCACCGGCACCACCCCCCTGCTCCGCTTCGCCCTGCGCCGCGACCGCGTCCAGATCCCCGTCTGGGCCGGGGTGAACGCCCTGATGGTCCTCTCCATGCCGGGCACCCTGCGGAGCCTGTACGCCACGGCCCCCGAACGCGCCGACCTGCGGCACCAGTTGACCGCCAACGCCGCGCTGCGCGCCCTCACCGGACCCCTCTTCCAGGACTCCGTGGGCGCGCTGACCGCCTGGCGCGCGGGCGTGTACGCCGGGCTGCTCGCCGCCGCGATGAGCCTCCTGATCGTCGTACGGCACACCCGGGACGAGGAGGAGAGCGGACGCGCGGAACTCGTCGCCTCGGCGGCGGTCGGGCGGCGCGCCCCCCTGACCGCCGCCCTGCTGGCGGCAGCGGTCGCGAACGGCGTCCTCGCGCTGCTGCTCGTCGTGGGCATGGCGTCGTACGGCCTCGCCGGTGCGGTGGCGCTCGCGCTGGGCGTCGCGGGGACCGGCCTGGTCTTCGCCGGGGTCGCCGCGGTGGCCGCCCAGCTCACCCAGAGCGCGCGGCTGGCGCGGGGGCTGACCTCGGCGGTCCTGGGCGCCGCCTTCGTGCTGCGCGCGGCCGGGGACTCCTCCCGCACGGACGGCTCGTCCCCGCTGACCTGGCTCTCCCCGCTGGGCTGGGCGGAGAACCTGCGGCCGTACGCCGGGGAACGGTGGTGGGTGCTGCTGCTGTTCACGGCCGCGGTCCTGCTGCTCGGCGCGCTGTCCTTCACCCTGGCCGCCCGCCGCGACCTCGGCATGAGCTTCCTGCCCACCCGGCCCGGTCCGGCCCGGGGCCGCCTGGGCAGCGCGGGCGCCCTCGCCTGGCGCCTCCAGCGGGGCGCCCTGCTCGGCTGGAGCACGGGCTTCCTCCTCGCGGGGGTGATCTACGGCGGCCTCACCCGGGGCGCGGCGGACATGATGGGCGACAACGCGGGCGTACGGCAGGTCCTGGAGCGGATGGGCGGGCGCTCGGGGGCCGAGGACGCGTTCCTGTCCGCCATGACCGGGATGCTGGGCCTGGTCGCCGCCCTCTACATCGTCTCGTCCGTCCTGCGCCTGTCCGCCGAGGAGTCCTCCGGCCGCGCCGAACCGGTCCTCGCGGGCGCGGTGAGCCGTCTGCGCTGGGCGGGCGGCCACCTGCTCCTGGCCTTCGGCGGCGCGACCCTGCTGATGCTGGTGGCCGCCCTGGGCTTCATGGCGGGCTACGGCGAACGCCCCGGGGCCCTGCTGGCCGCCTGCCTGATCCAGCTCCCCGCGATCTGGGTGCTGGGCGGCGTGACGGTCCTGCTCTACGGCCTGCTGCCCCGAGGCGCCGGGGCGGCCTGGGCGGTGGCCTCGGCGACCCTGCTCCTGGGCTGGGTGGGCCCGGCTCTCGACGCCCCCCAACTCCTCCTCGATCTCTCCCCCTACGCCCACCTGCCCCGGCTCCCCGGCGGACAGCTGGAGTGGCTGCCGGTGAGTGCGCTGGTCGGGCTGGCCGTGGTGCTGACGGGGGCGGGGCTGGCGGGGGTACGGCGGCGGGATCTGGCGGGGTGAGGGGGCGGGGCGCGGCGCGGTGACCGGGTGATCAGCCCGCGCCGGTCGCGTCCCTGGCGTCTTGCGTGGCCGCGTTCGCCGCCGTCCCCGTGGCCGCTTCCGTCGCCGCCCAGGACGCCAGCAGCCGTAGCGACTCCTCCGCCGGGGAGCCGGGTTCGGCGGTGTAGACGGTGAGGGTCAGGCCGGGCTCGGCGGTGAGTTCCAGACCCTCGTAGGCGAGGGTGAGATCGCCGACCGCTGGGTGGTGGAAGCGCTTCGTGCCCGTACCGTGGCGGCGGACGTCGTGGGCGCCCCAGCGGGTGCGGAACTCCTCGCTGCGGGTGGAGAGTTCACCGACGAGGTCGTGCAGGTCCTTGTCGTGGGGGTCGCGGCCCGCCTCCGTGCGCAGGATCGCGACCGAGATGTCGGCGAAGTGGTCCCAGTCCGGGTAGAAGCGCCGGGACGCGGGGTCCAGGAAGTTGAAACGGGCCAGGTTCGGGGGCTCGGGACCGGCGAAGAGACCGGCGTAGAAGGCGCGGGCCAGCGGGTTCGCGGCGAGCAGGTCCAGGCGGCCGTTCCGTACGAACGCCGGGCCCGCCGTGATCGCGTCCAGCGTCCACTGGAGGCTGCTCCTCGGGGCCCACTGGCGGGTCACCCGGCGCCGGGGGCGGGTCAGCGCGTCGGAGCCGTCGGCGGCCTGCGCCAGGTGCAGCAGGTGGGCGCGCTCGGCGTCGTCCAGCTGAAGGGCGCGGGCGACGGACTCCAGCACGGACGGGGAGACCCCCGCGAGGTTCCCGCGCTCCAGCTTCGCGTAGTACTCCACGCTCACATCCGCCAGCGCCGCGACCTCGCTGCGCCGCAGCCCGGGCACCCGCCGCCTGCTGCCCGTCGGCAGCCCCGCCCGCTCCGGGCTGATCTTCGCTCGCCGCGAGGTGAGGAACTCGCGGACCTCCGCACGGTTGTCCACGGCATCGACGGTACGTCGCGGGGGCGGGGGGAGGGATGTACTGCTGGTACACCCCTTGCCGGTGACTCGCTGCGGGGGCGGGAGGGGCGTTGTATGGGGGAGTGGCGGGGTGCGCGTCCCGTGGGGGGCGCGTCCCGTGGGGTGCGCGTCCCGTGGGGTGCGCGTCCCGCCGCCCCGTTCGTCTTTTCGTCTCTCGGCGGGCGAGCAAGGCGCTGTCGAGGCGGTGCCGCGCTGAAGCCGTGGCCTGCGCGGCCTCTTTCCCAGAAGCCCGGTTTCCGTGACCCCGCAGCCCGTGCAGCCCCCTCTGGAGGACCCCGTATGACCACCTACGCCCTCGTCGGCGCCGGCCCCGGACTGGGGCTGGCCACCGCCCGCCGCTTCGGTGCGGCCGGGTACGACGTCGCTCTCCTGGCCCGCGATGCCGACCGGCTCGACGCCCTCGTGGCCGAGCTGGCCGCCGACGGCGTCCGGGCCCGCGGCTACCCCGCCGACGTCCTCGACCCCGCCTCCCTCACCACGGCGCTACGACGCGCCGCCGACGAGCTGGGGCCGGTGGAGATCCTGCAGTACAGCCCCGTCCCCCGGGCCGACTTCATGAAGCCGGTCCTGGACACCACCGCCGCCGACCTCGACGCGCCGCTGGCCTTCTCGGTCAAGGGGCCGGTCACCTGCGTCCAGGCGGTCCTGCCCGGGATGCGGGAACTGGGACGCGGCACGCTGCTGTTCGTCAACGGCGGCAGCGCGGTACGGCCGCATGTCGAGCGGGCCGGGACCTCCGTCGCGTTCGCCGCCGAGAGCGCGTACGCCCGGCTGCTCCACGACGCCCTCGCCCCGGAGAACATCCACGCCGCCCAGCTCATCGTCCCGGGCGCGATCCGCCCGGACGCCGAGCACTCCAGCCCCGAGGCGCTGGCGGAACGGCTCTACGCCCTGCACCTCGGGCGGGAGGGGTTCCGGGAGTGGGCGGAACCGATGCCCGACTGAGCCCGCCCCACCGGCGTCCCGCCCTCGCGTGGCCCGGTGCTCACCCACCCGTTCACACCCTCTGGAGGAACACCATGGAATTCGTCGAGCGCACCGCCACCAGCAAGGCCCCCTTCGACTGGTTCACCGGGGACGTGTGGTGGGACGTGATCGTCGCGGGCGAGGCGCCGTCCCGGCTGCGGGCGAATCTGGTCCGGTTCTCGCCGGGCGCGCGGACCCACTGGCACTCCCACGCGGTGGGGCAGACCCTGCACGTGGTGTCGGGGGTGGCGCTGATCGGGACGCGGGACGGCGCGGTGTTCGAGGCGCGGGCCGGGGAGACGGTCGCCTGCCCGCCCGGTGAGGAGCACTGGCACGGGGCCGCCCCGGACCACTTCATGGAGCACATCGCGCTGTGGGAGGGGACGGGGGACGGGTCTCCGGAGACGGTGTGGGGCGAGGCGGTGCCGGAGGAGGTGTACGGCGGGGCGCGGCGGCGGTCGTAGACGCCGGGGCGCGCGTCAGGCGGGGGTGGCGGCGGCGCGGGGCGCGGGCGGGGTGAAGAAGTTGACGAGGTTGCCGTCGGGGTCGCGGAGGAGGAGGGAGCGGTTGCCCCAGGGCATGGTGGTGGGCTCGTTGACGAAGTCCGCCACGAAGGCGCGCAGGTCGGCGTACACGCTGTCCACGTCGTCCACGCGGAACTCGAGGATGACGCTGTGGTTGTCGGCCGGGCGGGCGGAGCCGGGCGCGAACAGGGGGACCGTGCGGGTGGAGCCAATCGCGAGGGTGGCCGAGGGGGTCCTCAGTTCCGCGAAGTCCTCGGTGGCCCAGGTGGCGGACACGCCGGTGGCGCGCTCGTAGAAGCGGACGAGGCGGGGGACGTCGTCGGTGATGACGCGGGTGGAGACGAACACGGGGGTTCTCCTGTGCGGTAGGGGCTGGTCACCGGGTGACTTGGTGGTCCGGTGGCCCGGTGACCTGGTGGCTTCGTTCTCGCACGCTACGGCCGATACCGGACGGAACCCGCCCGGTATCCACGGGAGAATTCCGGCCATGCCCCGACCCCTCGCCCGCGTCCTCACCCTCCTGGAGCTGCTGCAGTCGGGCGGCACCCGGACCGTCCCCGAACTCGCGGGCCGCCTGGGCGTCGACGAACGCACCGTACGGCGCTACGCGCACCAGCTCGCCGACCTCGGCATCCCCGTGGAGTCGGTGCGCGGCCGTTACGGCGGCTACCGGCTCGGCCCCGGCTACCGCATGCCGCCGCTGATGCTGAACGACGACGAAGCGCTGGCCGTGCTGCTCGGTCTGGCGGCCGACGCGGCGAGCGACAGGGCGGGCGACACGGCGGCCGATGCGGCGAGCGACAGGGCGAGCGACACCGCGCGGGAGACGGCGAGGGAGACGGCGGCGGCCAAGATCCGCCGGGTCCTCCCCCACCACCTGCGCCGCAAGCTGGACGCCGTACTCGGCTCCCTCGCCTTCACGGAACCGCCCGCCAAGACGGCCCCCGCCCCGGACCCCGCGATCCTCCTCCCGCTCGCCGACGCGGTGCACCATCACCACCCGGTCGCGATCCGCTACACCGCCGCCGACGGCCACCGCACCGAACGCACCCTGCACCCGTACGGAGTCGTGGCCCACGCGGGCCACTGGTACGTCACAGCGGCGGACCTTCTCTCCAACGCGGACCGCACCTTCCGCCTGGACCGCATCACCGACGCCCGCCCCCTGCCCGGAACCTTCACCCCACCCCCCGGCATCGACCCGGCCGAACGCGTCCTGACCTCCCTCGCCACCGCCCCCCACCGCCACCAGGTGTCCCTCCGCATCCAGGCACCCCCCGCCCGCATCCACCCCCACCTACCCCCCGGCCTGGCAACGGTGACCCCACCCCCACCCGGCGACACCTGGTCCCACGTCACCCTCCACGTCACCCACCTCACCTGGCTCCCCGCCACCCTCGCCGCCCTGAACCACCCGTTCACGATCGAAAGCCCAGCCGAACTCCGCACGCTGGTAGAGGAGTTCGCGACGCGCCTCATGGAATCCGCCCGCCGCGTCTAATTGCCGTGCGCCCACGCCGAGCGGTGGATATAAAAGCGGACGGCCGGGCGGGCGTTCCGGGAGGAGCCCCGCCGTCTCGAACACGTCAGGGTGGGGATCGAACGTGTCGCTGGGGAGAATACGCAGATGGATCACCGTGGCCGTCACGGCCGCCGCGCTCGGCACGGGGGGAGTCACCACCGCGCACGCCGCTGACCCACCGCAGGTCACCTACGCGTCGAGCGTGTCGGACGACCTCGGGACCTTGCAGATCCAGGCCCGCTCCGGGGCCGACATCACGAGCATCACGGCGCACCTGATCTCGTACGCCTCGGACACCGAGGTCGCCGAGGTCGCCGAGGTCGGGACCAAGGACTTCCGGCTCTTCTCCGGCACCGCCAAGGACGGCAACTGGCGTACCAGGAAGCCGTTGCGCCTGCCCGAGCTCGGCTCGTACCGCATCGACGTGGAGGTGACGGACGCCGACGGCGGCCATGTGCTGAGCCGGTCCGCGGGGAACCTCGCCTACTACGTCGCCGCGCGGTTCGGCACGCTCGGCGTCGACCGCACCGCCATCGACCGGGATCACCGTGACGTGCGGGTCGAGGGGACGCTGTACGGGCGCTGGCCGACCCGCCAGGTGAAGCCGCTCGCCGCCCGCCAGGTCGCGATCAATGTCGACTACTGGACGCAGACCACGGTGACCACCGACGCGCGGGGGCACTTCACCGCCTCGGTACGGCTCGNCGCCGCCGCGCCCGTCCAGGCCGTGTTCAGCATGGACGGTGGCACGCCGCCGGTGCTGTACGGAGAGTCGGAGCCGGTCGACATCGGCGTCGACCAGACTCCCACCCGCATCACGTCCACGGTGAGCGCGACCGACGTCGACTTCGGTCAGCCGGTCACGCTGCGCGTCAAGGCCGAGCAGAAGACCGCCGACGGCTGGGTGCCGCTGGCCGGGCGCTCCGGGGGCGTGCTGTTCGGGCCCGACGACGCGCAGACCGACCTCGTGGGCCGCTTCACCACCGCCGACGACGGCACCTTCACGATGGAGTACACCCCCTGGCAGGGCGGCTACTTCCGGACCGCGCTGGACACCGGCGACGACCCGTTCCTCCAGGCCGGGACCGGGAACAGCGACGTCGTCCATGTGCACCGGGGAGCGAAGTTCACGGCCTTCACGGCCACCCGTTCCGAGGCGGGACAGGTCCATGCCGAGGGGCTCATCGACTTCCCCGACGGGTGGACGCCCGCCACGATCCAGGTCCACCTCCAGCACTCGTCCGACGGCGTGAACTGGTCGACGCTCACCACGGTCGAGGCCCGCTGGGGCGGCGACGGCAACGATTTCGCCGCGGACCTCGATGAGAGCGGGGCGGGTTATTACCGTGCCGTCTTCGACGCCGACGACACCTTCCAGTCGGCCACGTCGGAGACGGTCTTCGTACCGGCGGCCGGCTAGCACCTGCCCTCGGGGCGGGCGCGGACGGTCAGCGGGGCATGCGCCGGCTCAAGTGCGCCGCCTTCTCCCGCAGGGACGCCGCCCAGGCGTCCGGTTCCGGGGGCAGCGACATCCCCGTGCTCGCCCCGACCTGTATGTCACTGCGCGCACCCTGCGGGCGGGCCGCCAACTCCGCCCAGTTCAGGGCGATTCCGGCGCGTTCGGCCAGGACCAGCACCGTCGCGGTGAAGCCTTCGGACAGGGTGAGGATGATGGCGTGGCTGGTGTGGCGGTGGCGGGTGAGGAGGGCGTGGACGAAGGGGGTGAAGAGGGAGGGGTCGAGCTGGGACTCGTCGCTGTGCATGGGGCCGATGCCGGACGGCAGGCCCAACTCCGCTTCGAAAAGCTCCACTTGTTGGCAGAACAGCCGCGCCGCCCCGTTGGACGGGTTCCACAGGGTCTCGTCGCCGAGGAGGAAGTCCTGGCTCATCCGGTGAACCCCCGGAGGTACAGCCGGAACCGGGTCGGGTCCTCCGCCTCGTAGCAGACCTCCTGGCCCCAGTGGGCGGTGAGCCGCTGGGCGACCGCGATCAGGCGGCGGCGGTCCTCCGGGGTGTGGGCGGGGTAGCGGGTCCAGCCGTGGGCGGAGATCTGGTGGCCGAGTTCGCTGAACAGGAGGTTGCGGTAACGGAGTTCTTCTTCCTCGGTCAGCGGCGTGACGCCGTCCTCGGCGGGTCGTATCTCGACGTGGTGGAGATCTCGGGTCATGGCACACGCTCGCACTCTGCTCGGGGACGCTCCGCGCAGGGTATCCGGGCGCTCGCTCAGCCCGGCGTCACCAGCCGCGCCTCGTACGCGAACACCGCCGCCTGGGTCCGGTCCCGCAGCCCCAACTTGACCAGGATCCGGCTGACATGGGTCTTCACCGTGGACTCCGCGACGATCAGCCGCGCGGCGATCTCCGCGTTGGACAGGCCCTGCGCGATGAGGACCAGCACCTCCGTCTCGCGTTCGGTGAGTTCGCCGTAGGCCGCGTGGGCGGAGGGCATGAGGCGGGGGGTGTCGGAGAGGCGGGAGAACTCGTGGATCAGGCGGCGGGTGACGGAGGGGGCCAGCAGGGCCTCCCCCGACGCCACCACCGCGACCGCGTCCGCGAGCTGCCGCGCCGAGGCGTCCTTCAGCAGGAAGCCGGAGGCGCCCGCGCGCAGCGCCTGGTACACGTACTCGTCCAGGTCGAACGTGGTCAGCACCAGCACCTTCGCCGCCGCGTCCGCCGCGACGATCTCCCGGGTCGCCTCGATGCCGTTCAGCTCCGGCATGCGGATGTCCATCAGGACGACGTCCGGGGCGAGTTCACGTACCCGCGCGACCGCCTCGCGCCCGTTGACCGCCTCGCCGACCACCTCGATGTCCGGCATCGCGTTCAGCAGGACGGAGAAGCCCTCGCGCACCATCATCTGGTCGTCGGCGATCACCACCCGGATCGTCATGTCCGGCCCTCGAACAGCTCGCTGTCGGTGCCCGGCGCCGGGACCGGCAGGAACACGGTGACCTCGTAACCCCCGTCGTCCGTCGGGCCGTCGGTCATCTCGCCGTTCAGCATGGTCACCCGCTCCCGCATGCCGGTGATGCCGTGCCCGGCGCCCGGCGAGGGCTTGATCAGACTCGGCGCGGGCGGCGGCCCGTTGACCACGCGGACGCCCAACCCGCCGAGCACGTACGCGATTTCGACGCGTGCCGTCGCCCCCGGCGCGTGCCGCAGCGTGTTGCTGAGCGCTTCCTGCACGATCCGGTACGCCGACAGCTCGACGCCCTGCGGGAGTTCACGTACCGCGCCGGTCACCGTCTTGCCGACCTCCAGGCCGGTCTCCCGCACGTTGGCGAGCAGGGTGTCCAGGTCGGCGAGGGTGGGCTGCGGGGCGTCCGGAGCCTCGTAGTCCTCCGCGCGGACGACACCGAGCACCCGGCGCAGCTCGGTCAGCGCCGCCACCGCGTTCTCCCGGATGGTGGCGAACGCCTGCTCCAGCTCCGGCGGCGGGTTCTCCACCCGGTACGGCGCGGCCTCCGCCTGGATGGCGACCACCGACATGTGGTGGGCCACCACATCGTGCAGCTCACGCGCGATGGTCGAGCGCTCCTCCAGCAGGGTGCGCCGCGAGCGTTCGTGCGCGGTCGCCGTCTGCTGCGCGCTCACCTCCTGGCGGGCCTGGCGGTGGGTGTGCCGGACGGTGACGGCCAGCAGGATCAGCGCGGACAGGAACAGCATCGGCGCGACGTCGGAGGACTCGTGCCAGGCGAAGCCGTTCTCCGCGAGGAAGCCGTACAGCGCGGTGATCGCCCACATCCACGCGGCGGTGCGCGGCCGGGTGCGTATCGCGACGACCGTGAGCACGGTCAGATGGGACAGGAAGCTGCCCGGCAGCCACGGCCAGACGCCCCAGTAGCCGTCCATGGCGACCGCGGTCACCGTCGTCGCCAGCAGCGACAGCCAGAAGGCCGCCACCGGACGCGCCAGGGTGAGCAGCACCGGCGCGAGCGCCAGCAGCGCGCACAGCAGGGCGCCCACGCCGCCGTAGGTGCGGGACAGCGACACCAGCGCCGCGAGACCGCCGAGGGCCCCGACGGCGATGTGCGGCGCCCACCCCGCGTACTCCTTCAGCCGCCCGGGCAGCATCCGCCCCACCGGACCGTCCACGGCCGCACGCGGCATCGGCCGGTACGCCAGGACCTCCCGGAACAAATCCTCCCGCAACCCCCGCAACGCCCCCGCGGCAAGCCGGAACTCGGGGCTACGGGCTCTGTCCTCGGCCTGCGGGGGCGGCGTCTGCGTGTGCGTCGTCGTCTCGGTCACGTGAGAGACGGTAGGCGGGGGCGGGGGGTGCGGTCGTCCCCTCGCAGAGGGGTTTCCAGGGGTCCGCCTCAGGTACTACACGCCGCCCTCACTGACGCCGGAGCAGTTTCGCGACCTCCGGTGGCAGCGCCTTTCTCGCGTCGACGGCGACGAGAAGGACGCCCCCGGGCGCGTCCTCCAGCGTGATGGCGATGCGGGGGTCCACCCCCTTCACCGCGTACGCGGTCCTCGGCTCCGGCGTCTCCGGACCGTCCCCGTCGCTCGGGGTGTCGTCGCAGGGCGGGAGGACGGCGGGGCCCAGCTTCTCCCCGACCTCGAACTCGGCGTGGGGAAGGCCCGCGTACTGCCGCCCGTCGTACGCGACGCGGTACGCGCAGTCCGCCGCCGCGCCCCCGCCGTTCGAGGAGGGCGCCCCCGCGCAGGACGCGCACAGCGCCACGACGACTGCCGCCAGGAACGCCCTTCGGTACTGCCTCATCCGTGCCACCCCTCCGCCGGTCCGCTCGGTCACGCTCGCTCGGTCACGCTCCTCAGACGACGGAGACCTCCAGTTCGTTCAGGCCGCGCAGGACGAACCCCGGTTTGCGGTGCGGTTCCGACGCCAGGGTGAGGGTGGGGGCCTGTTCGAGGAGGGCCCGCATGGAAGTGGTCAGCTCCAGGCGGGCGAGGGGGGCGCCGATGCAGTAGTGGATGCCCGCGCTGAAGGAGATGTGGGGGTTGTCGCGGCGGGTGAGGTCCAGGTCGGCGGGGGTGTCGAAGACGGCCGGGTCGTGGTTGGCGGAGCCGAAGAGAAGGGCGAGCTCGGCGCCGCGCGGGATACGGGTGCCGTCGATCTCGATGTCGTCCAGGACCCAGCGTTCGAAGAGCTGGAGCGGGGTGTCGTAGCGCAGCAGCTCCTCCACGGCGGACGGGATCAGGGTGTGGTCGGCGCGGAGGGCGGCCAGCTGGGCGGGGTGGCGGAAGAGGGCGAGCCAGCCGTTGGCGGTGGCGTTGACGGTCGCCTCGTGGCCCGCGTTGAGGAGGAGGACGGCGGTGGAGACCAGCTCCTGCTCGGTGAGGCGGTCGCCCTCGTCGTGGGCGGCGATCAGCGCGGAGATCAGATCGTCGCGGGGGTCGGCACGGCGGGCCGCGATCAGCCCCCGCAGATACCCCGAGAACTCCTCCGACGCCCGCACCGCCCGCGCGGCCACCTCCGGCGCCGGGTTCAGCTCGTACATCCCGCAGATGTCCGCCGACCACGGCCTGAGCGGCCCCCGCTCCCCCTCCGGAATCCCCAGCATCTCCGCGATCACCGCGACGGGCAGCGGCTCGGCCACCTCGGCGACGAGATCCCCGCCCCCCTCCGCGACGAGCCGCCCCACCAACTCCCCGGCCAGCCCCTCCACATACCCCCGCAACCGCTCCACGGTCCGCGGCGTGAACGCCTTCGCCACCAGCCGCCGGATCCGCGTGTGGTCCGGCGGCTCCAGGTCCAGCATCCCGTGATCGTTGAGCGTGTGAAACGGCTCATGCTCCGGCGGGGGCGGCGTCCTCCCGAACTCCTCGTGCGCATACCGATGTTGATACGTCCGCCCCAGCCGCCGGTCCCTGAGCAGCGCGGACACGTCCGCGTGGTGCGGCACGAGCCACTGATCCGTCGGCTCATACCTGATCACCCGCCCCCGCGCCCGGAGTTCGTCGTAGGCGGGGTACGGGTCGGCGAGGAAGCCGGGGGAGGCGGGGTCGAAGGTCGCTGACATGGGGGGACGCTAGCCCGTGCGCGGCGGCGACGGTAGATATGGCCCCGCTCCCGGGGTGACAGGTGTCATCCCCAGGAGGTGTCCCCGGGCACTGCCCCGGCGGAGGGCCGTCTTCCTAGACTCGCCGCATGTTCACATCCCGCAAACCCGGACGGGACGACTCCTGGGAAGGCGTCGTCACCGACAAGTCCCGAGGCATGCTCGACGGCTCGAACATGTATCACTTCGTCCAACTCCGGCTCAGTGACGGCGAGTCGAAGAAGGTCAGGATTCGCCGTCGGCTCTGGAAAGAGGTCACGGTCGGCGACCGGCTGGTCAAGCGGCCGGGTGCGGACCCGGTCAAGGAGTAGCGGGGCGCCCGGGCGCGCTTGATCATCCGCTGGCGTTCACGGTCTCATCACTCCGGGCGGGCCACAGGGGCCGCTGCCGGTGAGAGGGGTGTCGTGGCGAAGAAGGCGTTGGGGAAGAAGGGGCTCCGGTGGATGGCGCGGGGGTTCATCGCGTTCGGGGTGCTGTTCCTCGGGATCGGGGCGGCGGTGGCGGGGGTCTCCGTCTCGTATCTGGCGAGTGCCGAGCGGGCGCAGGGCACGGTGGTGGCGCTGGAGTGGCGGGACGGCCACTCCAGCGGGGTGTCGCGGCACCGGCGGAGCAGTGGCCCCTCGGCGTACCCGGTGGTCGCGTTCACCACGAAGGACGGTGAGCGGCGGACGTTCCGAAGCGACGCGGGGTCGAACCCGCCCGCGTACGAGGAGGGAGAGCGGGTCGAGATCCTTTACCGCGCGGACTCGCCCGAGGACGCGAGGATCAACGGCTTCCTCTCCCTGTGGCTGCTGCCGCTGATATTCGGCGGCATCGGCGCGCTGTTCGCGGGGTTCGGCACGGTGTTCGCCCTCCTGCTGCGGAAGCAGGCCCGGAGCATGCCCAGTTGAGCTGCCAGCGAGGCACGCCACCGCCTCACCAAGCGAGTTGGGCGATCTCCTCCGCCACCACCGCGCACGCGTCCGCCGCCGGGTCGATCAGCGGGAAGTGGCCGACGTCCTCCAGGAGCGTGAGGCCGACGACCTCGCCCGCCTTGGCCGCCGCGTCGGCGTACGCCTCGGAGACCGGTTCGGGGACATCGAGGTCGGTACGGCCCTGGACCAGGGTGGTGGCGATGCCGGTGGGGAGGAGGAGGGAGGGGTCGGCGTGCGGGAGGCGGTCGGTGAACAGATCGGCACCGCCGAGGAGTTGGATCGCCGCGTTGCCGCAGACCTCCAGTTTCGCCGCGAGGGTGAAGTCCGCGATCGGGGCGAGGGCCACCACACCGCGCAGCGGGGCGGGCTGGTCCGTGCGCCAGGGCGAGTCGGCGGGCAGGACGTGCCGCGCCGCCGCCCACAGGGCCAGGTGACCCCCCGCCGAGTGACCGGTCAGGACCGTACGGCGGGTGTCCGCCTGCGGCAGCGCCTCACGGGCCAGTACGGGGAGCGCGTCGAGAGCGGCGGCCACGTCGTCGAAGGTCTCCGGCCAGCGGCCCGCCTCGTCGCCGTCGCTGCCCGCGCCGTCGCCGTCCGCCGAACTCCCGCGCCGGTACTCCACGTTGGCCACCGCGAACCCCCGCCGGGCCAGATAGTCCGCGAACGGGGTGATGTGACGGCGGTCGTAGCGGGCGCGCCAGGCACCGCCGTGCAGGACGACGACCAGCGGCGCCGACAGCGGCTCGGCCGCCCGCGTCCGGGGCGCGTAGAAGTCGATCACCTGGTCGGAGTGGTCCCCGTACGCGGCCGTGGCATCCGGCTCGACCGGCGCGTGCGAGAACGCCGACTCCTCCTCGGCGGCGGCGCGGGCTGCGGCGACGTCGTCCGGCATGTCCAACCTCTCAGCGAAGGAACGGGATTCGGGGATCGGGTACGGCCACCCGACAGGTGCGGCCACCCCTCGGGGTCACGGCCACCCACCCCGCCGTTGGCCGGACGGTACCAGGCCGGACACATGCCCCGACATGCGGATGTGACGCAGGGTCACCTAATGGGAGCACCTGCCGGTTTTGTACCTCCGCGCGAGTCCGGGAGCCGCCCCGCGAGCGACCCCCGGACCCCGCCGGACTACGTCAGCGCCCCCGCCAGCACCCGTGCCGCCCGCTCCGTCTCCGCGAAGCCCACGTACAGCGGGGTGAAGCCGAAGCGCAGCACATCAGGGTGGCGGAAGTCGCCCACCACGCCCCGCTCGATCAGCCGGTCCATGACCTCGGCCGCGTCCGGGCAGCGCAGCGCGATCTGGCTGCCCCGCTCCTCGTGCCGCAGCGGGGTGACGCACTCGAGCCGACCCGGCTCCGTGTACTCCGTGACGCAGCGCAGGAAGAAGTCCGTCAGCGCGAGCGACTTGGCGCGCACGGCCTCCACCGCGACCCCGTCCCACACGTCGAGCGCCGCGTCCAGCGCCAGCATGGAGAGGATGTCCGGCGTCCCGACCCGCCCGCGCACCGCACCCGGCGCGGCCCGGTACTCCGCGCTCATCCCGAACGGCTCCGCGTGCGAGTTCCAGCCCGGCAGCGGGGAGTCGAAGCGGGGCTGGAGGTCGCGGCGGACGTAGAGGTACGCCGGTGAACCCGGGCCGCCGTTCAGGTACTTGTAGGTGCAGCCGACCGCCAGGTCCACCCCGTGCGCGTCCAGACCGACCGGCAGCGCGCCCGCGCTGTGGCACAGGTCCCAGACGACCAGGGCACCGGCCTCATGGACCGCCGCCGTCAGCGCGGGCAGGTCGTGGAGACGGCCCGTGCGGTAGTCGACGTGGTTCAGCAGGACCGCCGCCGTACGGGGGCCGAGCGCGGCCGGGATCTCCGCCGGGGTGAGCGCGCGGAGCGTGCGGCCGGTCATGCGGGCGGCCGACTCGGCGATGTAGCCGTCGGTGGGGAAGGTCGTCGCGTCGACCAGGATCTCGTCGCGGTCGTCCCCGGCCATCCGGACGGCGGCCACAAGTGCCTTGAAGACGTTGACACTTGTCGAGTCGCCCACGACAACTTGCCCTGGACCCGCGCCGATCAGCGGGGCGATCCGGTCACCGATCCGCTCCGGCGCCGTCCACCAGCCCGACTCCTCCCAGGAGCGGATGCGCAGTTCGCCCCACTGGCGGCACAGCACGTCCCGCATCCGGTCGGGGACGTGCGCGGGCAGCGCGCCCAGCGAGTTGCCGTCCAGATAGACCACGTCGTCCAGGGTGAACTTCCCTCGCAGCGCGGCCAGTTCGTCGGCGGCGTCCAACTTCTCCGCCAGCAGCGCCAGTTCGCTCGACTCAGACATACGACCTCGCCGTCCACAGCTCGGGGAACACGGTGTTCCGGGCCCGCTTCTCCAGCCACGCCACCCCGGCCGAACCGCCGGTGCCCGCCTTGGCGCCCATCGCGCGGCGGGTGGCCACCAGGTGGTCGTTGCGCCAGCGCCAGACCAGCTCGGCCACGTTCGTCAGCGCCTCGCCCAGGCGGGCGACCTCGGCGTCCGGGTCGCCGGAGTACACCGCCGTCCAGGCCGCCTCCACCTCCGGCGCGGGCTCGTACCGCTTGGACACGTCCCGGTGCAGCACCGAGGCGGGGATGTCGTGGCCCCGGCGCGCGAGGAGCCGTACCGCCTCGTCGTACAGGCTCGGCTCGTGCAGCGCCTTCTCCAGCTCCGCGTGCACGCGCGGGGTGCCCCGGTGCGGGACGAGCATCGAGGCCGACTTGTCCCCGAGCAGGAACTCCATCCGGCGGTACATCGCGGACTGGAACCCGGAGCCCTCGCCGAGCGCGGAGCGGTACGAGTTGAACTGGGCCGGGGTCAGCTGCGCCAGCGGGCGCCAGGACGCGTTCAGCGCCTCCAGCTCGCGCACGGAACGCTTCAGTGCGGCCGTCGCCGTCGGCACGTCGTCCGAGCGGAGCGCCTTCGCGGCGGTCTCCCACTCGTGCGTGATCACCGTGAACCACAGCTCCATCACCTGGGTCGTCACCAGGAAGACCATCTCGCCGGGGTCGTCGGAGAGGGTGTGCTGGAGGTGGGTGAGCACGTCGGCCCGCACGTAGTCCTCGTACGGCGTCGTGCCCGCGAAATCGAGATGCGGGGTCTCGGGCTCAGCGGCCTCTTCGGGGGCCTGGGAAGGGGGGTGAGCCTGGTGGGACATCGCTGTCTCCTGTCGAACTACGGGTAGCGGTCCGCCCCTGCCGATGCCGGCACGGGGGCCCCGGTCCCCAGCTCGAATCCTGCGCAATCCCTCCGGATACGGCAAGAGCTGCCTCCCCCACCAGCCACCCCACGAGCCCCGCCCGTCACCGCACACTCATTCCCTTGCCGCACGTGATCACCTATCGTCGCGGCGGGGATCACGGGGAACGAACGGCTACGGGGAACGCGGGGGGACGCGATGCTGCACGCGCGCATGTGGATGGCGGGGCCGGGGGGCGGTACGGCAGGGCCGGGCGATACGGCGGGACCGGGCAGCGCGGCAAGGCCAGGCGATACGGCAGGGCCGGGCGGCACGGCGGGACCGGGCAGTACGGCAACGCCAGGCGGCACGGGGGGACCGGACAGCGGGACGGCAAGGCCAGGCGGCACGACAGGGTTCGGCGGCACGGCAATGCCGGGCGGCACCGCACGATCCGGCAGCACAACAGGGCCCGGCGGCACGACAGGACCCAGCCGCACCGCAGGACCCGGCCGCTCCGTCCCCCGCACCGGCCGATGACCTCCCCCGGTACGCGCCGGATACCGCTCTGGCTCGTCCCCATGCTGTGGACGACCGCCCTCGGCCTGTGGGGTCTGCCCCGGCGGCACAGCCTGTGGCGCGACGAGGCCGCGACCTGGCAGGTGGCCCTGCGCGACACCGCCGACATCTGGCACATGCTCGGCCAGGTCGACGCCGTGCACGGCCTTGTACTACCTCCTGATGCACGCCCTCTTCACCTGCTTCGGCCCCGGCACCACGACCCTGAGACTGCCGTCCGTCCTGGCGATGGCGGTGGCGGCGGCCTGCGTGACGGCCATCGGCACGCGGCTCGCCGACCGGTGGGCGGGCCTGGCCGCCGGGCTGGCACTCGGCCTGCTCCCGGCGGTGCAGTCCTACCTCCAGGAGGGCCGCCCGTACGCCCTGGTCACCGCCGGTGCGGGCCTGTCCACCCTGCTCCTGGTGACCCAGCTGACCGACCGCCCCCGTACGACCCGCTGGGTGCTCTACGGCACCACGCTCCTCCTCTGCGCCCTCCTCAACTGGCTCTCCCTCCTCACCCTCCCCGCCCACGCCCTCACGCTGGCCCTCTCCCGAGCGGACCGCGCCACATGGCTCCGCTGGTCGACAGCCTCTGCCGCCGCCGCAGCGGCCACGGCACCCCTGATCCTCTTCAGCCGCCACCAGTCCACCCAGATCTCCTGGATCCCACCCCTGACCTGGCACATGCTGATCGGCCCGGCGGTGCTGGTGGCAGTAGGCGGACTGGCAGCCCTGGCGGACCGGTTCGGCAGAGAACGGGGTGGTGCGGGGCGAGCTGGTACGGAGGTACCTCGCGTGGTGCGCCCTCTCACTGAGCAGCCGACCGGTGAGCTGCCCGGCGCGGACCAGCCTCACATGGGGCGACCCCACCCGGAACAGGCGGGCGAGGGGCTGCCGGGCGGGAGCCCGCTCCACGTGACGCACCTGCGCACGGGGCAGCCGAGCGAAGGACCGCCCGACGCGGACCAGCCCCAGGCAGGACGCCCTCGCGCGGAACAGCCCGGTGCGGGGCACGCGGAGGAAGCTCGCACGGGACGGCCCGGCGCGCGGCTGCCTGCCGATGGGCGGCCGGGCGCGGACCGGCCTCGCGTGGTGCGACCGCGTACGGAGCAGACAGCCGAGGGAATGCCTGCGAACCAGCCCCAGGCAGGGGGCTTCCGCACCAAGCAGGCTGAGGCGGGACGCGTGGAAAAGCCTTCCGCGGGACAGCCTGGTGGTGGGCCCCTTGGCGTGGAGCAGCCGCACGTGGGGCGTCCGGGTGCGGAACAGCCGGGTGTAGCTGGCGACGAGCTTCCGGCCGCTGACCGGTCCCACGCGGAGCACCTTCGTGCGGGGCAGCGGGGCCACCGGCCCCTTTCCCTTGCCGCCGTCGGTCTCCCCCTCCTCGCCGTCCCGCAGGTCGGGCTCGTGTTTCTCTCGTTGGTCAAGCCGTTGTTTCTGGACCGGTATGTGCTGTTCAGCCAGTTGGGGCTCGCGGTGCTGGTCGGGGCCGGGCTCGGGGTGGGGGTGCGGGTGGTGCGGCCACGATTTCCCGGGGCCGCGCCGTTCGTCGTCCCCGTCGTCCTGGCCGTCGCCGTCGCGGCGCTGCTGCCGTACTCCCTCGCCAAGCGGGCCCCCGCCAGCCGGGTGGACGACGTGTTCGCGGTGGCCGGGCGGGTGGAGCGGTGGAAGCGGGACGGGAACGCGGTGCTGTTCGTACCGGCCGCCCGGCGTGACACGGCGCTGGTGTCTCCGGGGGCCTTCGCCGGGCTGCGGGACATCGCGCTCGCGCAGGGGCCCGTGGAGTCCGGCACGCTGAAGGGGGTGGAGGCGGCCCCCGGGCGGATACGGGACGCGATGCTGCGGGAGCGGCGGATACTGCTGGTCTCGGACGCCCCGGAGGTCGCGCGGCCGGTGGCGGGAGGCCGGGACCGGGCGAAACGGGACGTGCTGGAGCGGTACTTCACGCCGGTCGCGGACGAATGGGTACGCGGGCGCCGGGTGACGGTCTACGAGCGGTCGGCGTGACCCCGGGAGAGCCCGGGAAGGAGACCCAGGGCGCCGCTCCCCCAACGGTCCACGAGCAGCCCGAGCGCCCCCCGGAAAAGAAAACCCCGGGCACCCCTCCCCCAAGATCCACCAGCAGCCCGAGCGCCCCCGTAGGGAAACTCGGCGCCCCCACCCCCAGTGGCAGACTGCACCCATGACGACGCACAAGAACCTGCTCGGCGGCCCGGAGCCGACTCACCTTCCGGAGAACGAGGACGCGTACCGGCTGCTGGCCGAGGACTCGCTCGCTCCGGCCGAGGTCGTGGCGAAGTACCCGACCTTCTCCCTGGCCTGGGCCATGCTCGCCGACGACGCCTTCGAGGCGGGCCGCGTGGTCGAGTCGTACGCCTACGCCCGTACGGGTTACCACCGCGGCCTCGACCAGCTGCGCCGCGCGGGCTGGAAGGGCCACGGCCCCATCCCGTGGAGCCACCGCCCCAACCGCGGTTTCCTGCGCTGCCTGGCCGCCCTCACCCGCGCCGCCGACTCCATCGGCGAGAAGGACGAGGCGGAGCGCTGCCGCCAGTTCCTGCGGGACAGCAGCGAGGAGGCGTACGAGGAGCTGATGCGGTAACCGCCCCGGCGTACCGGCGGCCAGGCGCCAGGGGGCTCACCCCGCCCCCGGTGCCGGGCCCCCTCCGCCGCCCGCCCGGCCCCACCGCTCACGCACGGCGACCAGCTTCCGCTCCAGCTCGACGTCCTCCCACCGGTTGGTGAACGTCCCGGGCACCATCAGCGACCGCCCCCGCACCCGGACGACCCGCAGATACCACCAGGTGCCGCTCCGCACCGTCCGCGCCCGCTTCTCGACACCGGCGACCTCGGACCACGGGATCGAGCGGCGGCTGACGAAGGTGCGGAACTCGATCCCGGTGCCGGAAACGAGCGCCCGGCCGTAGGTGCGGTCGACCATGTCGAACACCGCGACCAGGCCGAACACCCCGACGCCCCCGGTCCACCACCACCGCTCCGGCCCCCGCTCGGCCAGCCCCACGGCCACCGTCCCACCGGCCGCGATCAGCGCCACGGCGCCGGTGCGCCACCAGTTCCGCCGCCGCGCGGCGGCGCTGAGACCGATCCATACGTCCGGCATGTACATGATGCTAGCGACCCCCGGTGCCGCTCAGCCCTTCCCCGCGGCCCGCCCCGTCTCCAGCGGCGGAGCCGTCAGGTTCCCATGCGTCCGGCATTCCGGGTGCGGGCAGTCCGGGGTCGGGCGGCGGCGTACCAGCGTGAAGGCGAGGATCGAGCCGAGGACCAGTACGCCCGCGCAGATCGGCATCGCGCGGTCGAAGGAGCGGTTGAAGGCGGGGGCGGAGCGGTACGCGTCCGGGCCCATCCCGGTGAGCAGCGGAAGCGCGGCGACCGCGATCAGCCCCGCCGCCCGCGCCGCCGCGTTGTTGATGCCGCTGGCCACGCCCGCGCGGGCGGTGTCCACGGAGGCGAGGACGGTCGCGGTCAGCGGGGCCACCAGGGTGACCATGCCCGCGCCCATCACCAGCAGCGCGGGCAGCACGTCGGTCAGATAGTTCGCGTGCGGACCCACCCGCACCATCATCAGCATCGCCACCGCGCACAACAGCGGCCCCACCGTCAGCGGCAGCCGGGGCCCGATCCTGTCGGCCAGCGCGCCCGAGCGGGACGAGAACAGCAGCATGAGGACGGTCGTCGGCAGCAGGGCCGTACCCGCCTCGAGCGGCGAGTACCCCGCGACCACCTGCAGCTGGAGCGCGGTTAGGAAGAAGAAGCCGCCGAACGCCGCGTACACGCACAGCGTGACGACGTTGACCGCCGTGAACTGCCGCGAGGAGAAGATGTCCAGCGGCAGCATCGGATCGGCCCGGTGCTTCTCGACGTACACGAACGCCACCGCAGCCGCCACGCCCGCGACCGCGCTCACCACCACGCCCACGGACGCCGAGCGCGCCTCGATCAGGGCGTACGTCAGCAGCGCGAGCGCCAGCGCGCCGAGGACCGCGCCGAGCACGTCGAAACGGCCGGGCGGCGCCCCCTCGCCGGAGGTCGCCGCGTCCGACTCCGGTACGTGCCGCAGCGCCACGGGGACACACACCAGCGCGAGCGGGACGTTCAGCAGGAACACCCAGCGCCAGCCGGGACCGTCCACCAGCCAGCCGCCCAGGAACGGCCCCACCGCCGCGCCCACCCCGCCGAACCCCGACCACAGACCGACCGCGCGGCTGCGGTCGTCGGGGTGGAAGGACGCCTGGATCAGCGCGAGCGAGCCGGGGGTGAGCAGCGCGCCGCCGATGCCCTGGAGGGCGCGGGCGCCGATCAGTACGGCCGGGTCCGGCGCGAGCCCGCACAGCAGCGAGGCCGCCGCGAACCACACCACGCCGATCATGAACACCTTGCGGCGGCCGTACCGGTCGCCCAGCGAGCCGCCGAGCAGGATCAGCCCGGCCAGGGTGAGCATGTACGCGTTGACCGTCCACTGGAGCGCGGCGAGACTCGCGTCCAGGTCACGGCCGATACGCGGCAGCGCGACATTGACGACGGTCGAGTCCAGCAGGGCCATGCTGGAGCCGAGCACAGTGGTGAACAGGATCCATCTGCCCTGGGGCGAGGCCAGCCGGACATCGGGCATACCCCACATATACCGCAGACCCACATGTGCCGACACGCCATGGAGCCGGCCCACATGTGCGAGCCCACCATGGACGCGGCCCACCTATGTGAAGGACCCGGCGCCCACCGAAGGGCCCCGGGTCCACCACACACAACCAACCCCGCAGGGCTACTTCATCTTGTTGCCCGCCGACCGCAGGTTCTTCGCCGCCACCACGACACGCGCGGCCATCGACGCCTCGGCCAGCTTGCCCCAGGTGCGCGGGTCGTACGCCTTCTTGTCGCCGACCTCGCCGTCGATCTTCAGGACGCCGTCGTAGTGCGAGAACATGTGGCCCGCGACCGGACGGGTGAACGCGTACTGCGTGTCCGTGTCGATGTTCATCTTCACGACGCCGTTCTCCAGCGCGGTCAGGATCTCCTCCTCCGAGGAGCCCGAGCCGCCGTGGAAGACGAAGTCGAACGGGGACTGCTTGCCGAACTTGGCGGCCACGCCGTCGTTCAGCTCCTTCAGCAGCTCGGGGCGGAGCACGACGTTGCCCGGCTTGTAGACGCCGTGCACGTTGCCGAAGGAGGCGGCCAGCAGGTAGCGGCCCTTCTCGCCCAGGCCCAGCGCCTCGACGGTGCGGATCGCGTCGTCCACCGTGGTGTAGAGGGAGTCGTTGATCTCGTGCGAGACACCGTCCTCCTCGCCACCGGTCGGGGTGATCTCCACCTCGAGGATGATGTTGGCGCGGCGGGCCTGCTCAAGCAGCTCCTGGGCGATCTCCAGGTTGTCCGCCAGGGTCTCGGCCGAGCCGTCCCACATGTGCGACTGGAACAGCGGGTTGCGGCCCGCCTTCACGCGCTCCTCGGACAGCGCGAGCAGCGGACGCACGTAACCGTCCAGCTTGTCCTTGGGACAGTGGTCGGTGTGCAGCGCGATGTTGACCGGGTACTTCTCGGCGAGGATGTGCGCGTACTCCGCGAGCGCGACCGCGCCGGTCACCATGTCCTTGCTGTACTGGCCGCCGAGGAACTCCGCGCCGCCGGTCGAGATCTGGACGATGCCGTCGCTCTCCGCCTCGGCGAAGCCGCGCAGCGCCGCGTTCAGGGTCTGGCTGGAGGTGACGTTGATGGCCGGGTAGGCGAACTTGCCTGCCTTCGCCCGGTCGAGCATCTCGTTGTAGACCTCGGGGGTTGCGATGGGCATCTGTCCGCTCCTCGTGTTGCGGGTGGGCGTTCTGCGTGGCGGCCCTGAACTTGGACCCAGGGGGCGACGACGTCAGCGTCGTGCCCATCTTTCCAGACATGGCCCGGCGGGCGGCCTGGCGGGCGAGGCCAGGAAAAGTCCACGCCGTGGCGGGCCGTCAGTCCAGACCCAGTTCATCCTTCGAGAAGGCGAACCGGTACGGAACGCCCGCACCGGCCTCGATCTTCTCCGCGGCACCGGTCGCCCGGTCCACGATCGTCGCCACCGCGACGACCTCCGCACCGGCCTCGCGCACCGCCTCGACGGCGGTCAGCGGCGAACCACCGGTCGTGGACGTGTCCTCGACCACCAGCACCCGGCGGCCCGCGATGTCCGGACCCTCCACCCGGCGCTGGAGACCGTGCGCCTTCGCGGCCTTGCGCACCACGAAGGCGTCCAGCCGCTTCCCGCGCGCGGCGGCGGCGTGCAGCATGGCCGCGGCCACCGGGTCGGCGCCCATGGTCAGACCGCCCACCGCGTCGAAGTCCAGGTCGTCGGTGAGGTCGAGCAGGACCTGGCCGACCAGCGGGGCGGCCTCGCCGTCGAGGGTGATGCGGCGCAGGTCGACGTAGTAGTCGGCCTCCAGCCCCGAGGAGAGGGTCACCTTGCCGTGCACCACGGCCTTGTCCTTGATCTGTTCCAGCAGTTCGCCACGCGCGTCGGTCGTCATACCGCCAGCTTAGAGGCGGCACCGGCACGGCGGCGGACGGCTCAGAGGCGGCGCCAGCGCCAGGTGGTGGACGCCTCCAGCGGCTCCAGCGGAGTGACCAGGCGGGGCGCGGTGTTGAGCCCGTCGGGCGGCCCGGTCTGCGGCTCGACGCACACGGCGGCGTCCTGCTCGTCGTAGACGACGGCCCACTGCTCGCGGCTGGTCAGCCGCAGCTCCAGCTGCTCCGGCCAGGTCAGGGTGACGTCCACACCGTCGGGCATCCCGAAGCAGTCGTCCCACGGGCCCGGCTTCGGGTCGATCCGGTTGCCGGTCGGCAGGTGGTCCGCGCCGCGCTCCTCCTGCCAGGCCGGGGTGAAGTCGATGCGCACGCCCTCGCCGCCGAGCGTCCGGTTGAACCAGGGGTGCCAGCCGATCTGCGCCGGGAACGAGTCCTCGTACGTCTCCACCGCCATGGTCAGCGTCAGGCCGTCCTCGCCGAGGCTGACGATCTGGGTGACCTTGCCGGGGTGCGGCCAGGGGTCGGTCAGGTCGTACGTCAGGACGGCCTCGTCCGCCGAGACGCGGGCGGTGCGCCAGGCGCCGTCGCGGGCGGTGCCGTGGATGGCGTGCGGCGGCGAGTTGAGCGGCATCTGCCGTACGACACCGCCGTCCAGGAACCGGCCGTCCCTGATCCGGCCGCACCAGGGGACCATCGGGAAGCAGCCGAACCGCTCGCCCTGGCGCAGCAGCTCCGTGCCGCCGACCTTCAGCCCGGCGACCCGGCCGCCGTTGCCGGGCCGGACCACGACCTCCGCGTCACCCGCGGTCAGCACAATGTCTTCGTCACTCACGGGACGACCCTACTCGGGTACGACCGCCCCGCCCGGCCGCCGCCTCAACGGCGCTTGCGCAGCGCCCGGGTGACGACGATCGCGGAGGCGAGCGCGAAGGCGGCGGCGGGGGCCGCCCAGCGCAGGGTCGAGTGCGCGGTGACCGCCTGGGGGGCGGGTACGGGGGCGTACCGGCCGCGCGGCGGGGCGTGGTCCACCTCTTCGGCGCTGCGGCCGATCATGGTGCGGCGCGCGTGCGCGGCCTCCGCCGGAGGCCCGGCGGGGGGCTCGGCGGGGTCGGGGGTGAGGGAGGGCGGGGGGACCTCGGTGTCGAAGACGGAGGTGTGGGCGTCGGCGGCCGTCTCCTCGGCACCGGGCTCCTCCGGCACCTCCGGCTGTTCCGGCTGCTCCAGCTCCTCCGGCGTCTCCGGCACCGGCGGCGTGACCGGCTCCTGCGGCTCCTCGGCCAGGCCCTCCAGGAAACGGGTCAGCAGGCGGGCCGCCGCCGAGGCGAGCTGGTCCGCGGGGAGTTCGGCCGTCCGGGCGCCCGTCGTGGTCGTCGCCGTCGCGGTGAGGTCGGCCGTCGTACCGTCCGCGGCCTCCGCGAGCCGTACGGTCACCGTGAACTCCGCGCTGCCCGTGCCCCGGGACTCGGTCGCCTCGCCCTGGACGGTGTAACTGCCGTCCTCGTGGCGCGTGACCCCGGCCGTCCCCCGGTACGTCACCGAGTGCCCGCCCACCCGCAGCTTCAGCCTGCCGGTCAGCGGGTCGGCGGTGGCGTCCTGCTGGAGCCCGGGTACCGCCCGGGCCACCCGCACAGGGTCCGCCAGCGCCTCCCTGAGCCGGTCGGCCGGAACCGGAACGAAGACCTGGTGCTCCATGTCGCCCGAGCCTACCCAGTGGGCGCCGCTTTTCACCCTGGAGTGCGGCCGTCTCCCTGACGGCTCCCCCTCAGTACCTCGGGTCAGTACCTCGGGTGCGCCAGCGTCGAGGCCGCCAGTCCCGGCACTCTCGTACGGCGGGCCGCGCGGGCGTCCGCCGTCAGCTCGGTGTCGGTCAGCGTGCGGGGGCGGGGGCCCGTGAGGTGGAGGCGGGGCGTCAGCGGGCCCGGGGCGGCCAGGAGGTAGCCCCAGTCGGGTGGGGTTCCGGCGCGGGCGGCGGAGCGGTCGGGGCCCGCGGGGAAGCCGGAGTCCTGGCCGAGGACGCGGTAGGGGGAGGTGGAGAAGCCCGCCGCGCGCAGGGTCGTCGCCACCGTCCAGAAGACGCGGGGGCGGGTGGTGACCGGGCCCGCGTGCACCACCAGACGGCCGCCGGGGGCGAGGGCGCGGCGGGCGAGGCCGTAGAACTCCTGGGAGTACAGCTTGGTGCTGGCGGTGATGCCGGGGTCGGGGAGGTCCGCGATCACCACGTCGTACCGCCCGGCGGGGGTGAGGCGCAGTCGGCCGAGCGCGTCGGCGGTGGTGACGTGGACGCGGGGGTCGGCCAGCGCGTGCCCGTTGAGCGCGGCGAGTCCGGGGTCGCTGCGGGCGAGCCGGATCAGGCCCGCGTCCAGCTCGACCACGTCCACGCGCTCGACCCCGCCGTAGCGCAGCACCTCGCGCGCGGCCAGGCCGTCCCCGCCGCCGAGGATCAGCACGCGCGCGTGCGGGCCGGACATCGCGGGGTGGACCAGCGCCTCGTGGTACTGCCGCTCGTCCCGGCCGCCGACCCTGAGGCGCCCGTCCAGGAAGAGGTCGAGCGGCCTGCCGCCGGTGCCCCCGGCGAGGACGACCTCCTGGACGTCGGTCTGGAGCGCGACCCGTACGTCACCGCCGTACACCGCGTGCCGCGCGGCCCGCTCGAAGTCGCCCGCGAGGGCGGCGGCCGAGGCGAGGACGCCGAGCACCGCGAGGCCCACCGCGAGCAGCGTCCAGCGCGCGCGGCGGCTCAGGTCGTGGCGGAACAGGCCGAGCACCAGCGCGCTGCCCGCGACCACGTTCACCGAGCCGGTGAGCAGCGCGCCGGTCAACTGGCCCAGGAACGGCAGGAGAAGGAAGGGGAAGGCGAGTCCGCCGACCAGCGCGCCCACGTAGTCCGCGGCGAAGAGGTCGGCCACCGCGCCGCCCGCGTCCTGGCGCCGGATGCGCTGGATCAGCTCCATCAGCAACGGCACCTCGGCCCCCACCAACAACCCGATGGCCAGCGAGAATCCGACCAGCAGACAGCGCGGTCCGTCCGCCCACATGCCGCCCCAGCCGCCGGTCCACGCGAAGACCGCGTACAACGCCATCGCGCTGCAGCCGCCGACCAGCGCGAGCGCGGTCTCGATCGCGCCGAAGCCGACGGCCGCGTGCCAGCGCAGGCGTTTGGCGGCGAGCGAGCCGATGCCCATCGCGAACACCATCACGGACAGCACGACGGACGCCTGGGTGACCGAGTCACCCATCAAGTACGAGGCGAACGCGACGAGTTCCAGCTCGTACACCAGTCCGCAGGCCGCGCAGACGAAGACGCACGCGAGGACCAGGAACCGCCCGGTGCCGGGCCGCACGGGCAGCCACGCGGGCTCGGCCCAGGGCGGGGCACCCGGGGACACGGGGGCGTGGGGTTCGATCACGTTGCGACGTTACGTCACGGCGTACGTACGCTTCGTCACCCACACGTGTGGAACTCGGGTGCCTGGCAGCGCGATCGGTTTACGGCGGCCAGAGTGGGTTGACTCGGGTCCGGGTTCAGCCGGGTTGTCCGGCGGGCACGCGCACCCCGACGCGGGTCCTGGTCGCCACCAACTGGCCGTCCTGCGGGTAGGCGTGCCAGGTGCGCCAGTGCACCTGACCGCCCTGCCGCTGGGCGAGCAGCGCGGTGAACGCGTGCGGGCTGCCGGGGAAGACACCGGCAAGACCGTGCGGGTGGTCGGCGACCAGGGCCAGCAACTCCTGGGCGCGGCCCGCGAACGAGCCCGGCGTCAGCATCTCCACGCGCGCCGCGAACTCGTACTCCCAGTCGCCGATCCGCTTGGCGACGCCGAGCGGGAGCGGGGTGCTGGAGCCGGGGATGCACGCCACGGTCTCCGAGCAACTGCCGTTCTCCTCTTCGAGGAGGACCTGGTGGGAGGCGCCGAGCAGCCTCAACTGGAGTCTCGCCCCGCTCAGTTCGAGATCGAGGGTGGCCAGGGCCGGGAGCGGTTCGCGTCCGAGGGCCCAGGCGAGGTCGGCAGCGCGCGTATCTGTGTAGGAGGTGTTCAGGGTCGTGAGCATGGATCGGCTCCGCTAACACGCATGAGGAAGAGGGCAGTCCGGCGCACCTCGGCGGACACCGGGGCGGTCGGCCCGCTCGGCCCGGCTGGAGGGGGGTGTCCTTGGGACGCCCGAGGGCTGCGGTGGTGATTTAGAGGGAATCATGAACTGTGGCCGTGCCACAGCGTTTTTACCCAACTTCGTAGGGTTTCCATCCCTCAGAGGGCCCCACAGCTCAACTGTTCAACCAGCCCCTCCTGGGGGTGGCGAAGGGGCTGAGCGGGGGTGTTGGGGCGGGTGGGTGGAGTCGGGTGCGGCGGGCAAGCAGGGGTCGGATGCGGGGGCTGGGCGGGGCCCGAGTGCGACGGCTGGGCAGGGGTCGAGTGCGGCGGCTGGACGGGGGTCGAGTGCAGCGGCTCCGCGCGACCGACTCGCCTGGCTTGCGCGGCGCGGCCGGAGGCGGGTGCAGGTGCGAGTGGGTGCGGCGACTCCGCAGCTTGCGCGGCGCGCGGCCGGAGACGGACGCGGACGCGGCGGCTGGCCAGGGGCCCAGGTACGGCGGCTCCGCGCGACCGACCCGCCAAGCTTGCGCGGCGCGGCCGGAGGCACGTGCGGGTGCGAGTGGGTGCGGCGACTCCGCATGGCCCACCCGCCACGCTTGCGCGGCGCGCGGCCGGAGGCGGACGCGGATGCGACGGCTGGCCAGGGGCCCAGGTGCGGCGGCTCCGCGCGACCAACCCGCCAAGCTTGCGCGGCGCGGCCGGAGGCGGGTGCAGGTGCGAGTGGGTGCGGCGACTCCGCATGGCCCACCCGCCACGCTTGCGCGGCGCGCGGCCGGAGGCGGACGCGGATGCGACGGCTGGCCAGGGGCCCAGGTGCGGCGGCTCCGCGTGACCGACCCGCCAAGCTTGCGCGGTGAGGCCCGGATGCGGGTGCGGCGGCCGGACAAGGGCCGGAGACGGCAGCTGGGCAGGGGCCCGAGTTCGGCCGCTGGGCGGGAGCCGAGCGCGGCGGCTCCGCGCGGCCGACCCGCCAAGCTTGCGCGGTGAGGCCGGAGCGGGTGCGCGTGCTGCGCATCGGCGCTGTGGGCGCGGTCTCCGGGCCCGGACCACGTCGGCCGCACGGGCGGGTGCGGGGAGGCCCCGCCACGGTGACGCGGTGCGCCCCCTCCGTGCGGGCCGCCGGAGACGGTGCGACGCGCCGCCCCCCGGCTGCCGCTGGAGTCGTGCCCACGTGGTCCCGGCGGGCTCCCTCAGCTGCCGCCTCCGCAGCCGCCGCCACCGCCGCAGGACGAGCCGCCGCCGCACGACGAATGGCCGCCGCCGCAGGAGTGGTGGCTGCCACCGTGGTGGCCGCCTGAGCCGGAGTCGGTCGCCCACCAGCTCGTCCCGGAGTCGGACGAGGACGACGAGGAGGAGCGATACCCCGACCGGCCCGACCGCACACGCGTCTTGCCCAGCGAAACGCGCCCGCGCCGCGACCCGCGTGTTTTCGCCACGCTCGTCACGACGATCACCAGCGCCACCAACAGGACGATGCCGAGAATCATGGCGTCAGCCCCCTTCCGTTCCCCCGAAGCGGCCCCCCGTGGGCGCCTCGCCACCGCGCCGTGCGGCGCGGTGACCGGGGGATGCCCGCCCCGCCGTACGGCCAAAGCAGAGTTGAGCAACTTCTGAGGGTGCCGACCGGCAAGCACCCCGGCGAGCACCCCCTGACCTGTGCCGTAGCGCGGGCGGCCGACCGGCCGGGGCGCCCGCCACGGAGTGGACCCGGGGGTGGACACAGGTTGAGGAAGCCACCGGCGGGGGCGCAGGATGGCCCGCATGACCTCCAGCGCACGCCCGTACCTCAATCGCCGGCTCGCCGAGTTCGGGACGACGATCTTCGCCGAGATGTCCGCCCTCGCCGTGACGACCGGCGCGATCAATCTCGGCCAGGGATTCCCCGACACCGACGGCCCCGAGGAGATCAGGGAGGCGGCGGTACGGGCGCTGCGGGACGGCCGCGGGAACCAGTACCCGCCGGGTCCGGGCATCCCCGAGCTGCGGAACGCGATCGCCGCGCACCAGCAGCACCGGTACGGCCTGACGTACGACCCCGACACCGAGGTGCTGGTCACGGCGGGCGCCACGGAGGCCATCGCCGCGACGCTGCTGGCACTCCTCGAGCCGGGCGACGAGGTCGTGGCCCTGGAGCCGTACTACGACTCGTACGCCGCGAGCATCGCGATGGCGGGCGGACGCCGCGTCCCCGTCACGCTGCGCCCCGACGCGGGCCGCTTCACCCTCGACCTGGACGAGCTGCGCGCCGCCGTCACCGACCGCACCCGCCTCCTGCTGATCAACACCCCGCACAACCCCACCGGCACCGTCCTCACTCGCGCCGAACTGGCCGCGATCGCCGAACTCGCCGTAGAGCGGGACCTGTTGGTCGTCACCGACGAGGTCTACGAGCACCTGGTCTTCGACGACGCCGAGCACATCCCGCTGGCCACGTTCCCCGGGATGCGCGAGCGCACGGTGACCATCGGCTCCGCGGGCAAGACGTACTCCTTCACCGGCTGGAAGGTCGGCTGGGTGACCGCCGCGCCGGAGCTGGTGAGCGCGGTCCGCTCCGCGAAGCAGTACCTCACCTTCGTCTCGGCGGGCCCCTTCCAGTACGCCGTGGCCGAAGCCCTCGCGCTCCCCGACACGTACTACGACGACTTCCGCCGCGCCATGGCCACCCGCCGCGACCTCCTCGCGACCGGCCTGACCGAGGCGGGCTTCGACGTCTTCCGCCCCGCAGGCACCTACTTCGTCACCGCCGACATCCGCCCCCTCGGCGAAAAGGACGGCTTCGCCTTCTGCCGCGCCCTCCCCGAACGCGCGGGCGTCGTCGCCATCCCCAACGCCGTCTTCTACGACGACCGCGAGGCGGGAGCGCCGTTCGTCCGCTTCGCGTTCTGCAAGAAGGAAGAGGTGCTGGAGGAGGCGGTCACACGGCTGCGCGCGCTCTGAGCGGGCCCGGGCTGGTTGTGGAACCTTGACGCATCGTTGTGTTTTCAGCACACTTTGACGTGTGAGCCCCGTACGCCGTGGCGACAGTCCGCCCATCTACAACCAACTGAAGGTGCTGCGCGCCGAGCGCGGCCTCAGCCGGGCGGCGCTGGCCGCCGCCGTGGACGTCAACCCGCAGACGATCGGCGCACTGGAGCGCGGCAACTACTACCCCAGCCTCGACCTGGCCTTCCGTATCTGTGAGGTCTTCGGGCTGCCGGTCGAGGCGGTGTTCAGCCGCCGCCCCTTCGCTCCGCTGTCCACTCAGGTCTACCAGTCGACCGACGGAGGAAGCACGTGAGCCAGCCCCAGCCGCACACCGACCGGACCGGCGGCCGGGTTCCCGCGCGCCTCAGGTACCGCCGCGGCCTCTGCGCCGCCATGGTCGCGCTGCTCGCCGGGATGCTGGTGTTCTCGCTGGTCACGGACGGCAGCGCGTTCACCCACACCGCGTGGATCGTCGGGCTGTTCCTGTGGCTGCTGCTGTGGGGGGCCCTGCGGTCGCTGACCCGCGCCGTCGCCGAGCGCCCGGCCGAGGTCCTCGACGAACGCGAACGCGCGACCCGTAACCGGGTCGGCTTCATCGGGTACCAGTTCGCGGTCGGGTCCGGCATGGCCGTCGTGCTGATGCTGGTCGCGTTCCAGAACGACGAGGCGGTCCTCGACCGGGCGCCGGGGGTGCTGACCACCCTGATGCTGGCGGCGGCGTCCCTTCCGACGGTCATCCTGGGCTGGGCCCCGCCCGATGACGAACTGGACGACGGTGAGGACTGACGGCACCCTGGAACGCGCGAAGCGGGCGCCCGCCGATTCCGGCGGCGAGCGCCCGCTCCGTATGGCACAGGAGATGTGCCGGGTGTGCCGTCCGTCAGCAGCCGTGCTCGAAGGTGTTACCCACCGAGACCGCGCTGATCGCCGAGGCGGCACTGATGCATGCCTGCGACGAGGTCACCGTGATGGTGATCGACGCGGCGGGCGCCTCGGCACCCGCCACGATCTCCTCGGCCGACGCGTAAACGGCGTAACCGCCGACAAGAGCCTGCGAGTCCATCGGTGCCTCAGCAGCCGTGGTCGAAGGTGTTGTCGATGGACACGGCGCTGATCGCCGAGGCGGCACTGATGCACGCCTGCGACGAGGTCACCGTGATGGTGATCGACGCGGCGGGCGCCTCGGCACCCGCCACGATCTCCTCGGCCGACGCGTAAACGGCGTAACCGCCGACAAGAGCCTGCGAGTCCATGAGGGACTCCCTTCATGAGTGGGTTTCTTTTCCGCCGCCCGGAGACGGAACGGGCCGTGTCCCGAAGCGGCGGGAACATCTTTTCCAGCCTCTCGAACACGAGGCAAGACACATGTCCGCATTCGGTCGCGGTCCCAGCTGGCCGACATCGGACAGAACTTGACGTTGTGTCATCGGCGAGGCCCTGGATAGCGTTCCGGCATGATCGGAGAACGCCCGGCCGGGCCGCACCGCCTCGTTCTGGACAATGGCCTGCGGGTGCTTCTCCTCCCGGACCGCGATCTCCCCTCCGTGGGCGTGGCC
This sequence comes from Streptomyces sp. LaPpAH-108, assembly GCF_000373625.1. Taxonomy (GTDB): domain Bacteria; phylum Actinomycetota; class Actinomycetes; order Streptomycetales; family Streptomycetaceae; genus Streptomyces. Next base: position 455,765 of record NZ_KB891995.1, on the reverse strand, counting down.
GTCCATTACGACGTGGGGTTCCGCTCCGAACCCGGGGAGTACGGCGGCCTTTCCCATCTCTTCGAGCATCTGATGTTCCAGGGCAGCGGAAAGGTCGGCCCCGGAGAACATCCACGGCTCGTACAGGCGGCCGGCGGCGGTTGTGACGCGCACACCCGGCAGGACTGCACCGTTTATCACTCGGTGATCCCGGTGTCCGCCCTCGAACTCGTCCTTTCCCTGGAAGCAGACCGAATGCGCGGTCCGCGGATAACCCAGAAGAATCTCGACAGCCAGGTCCGCGTCATACGCGAGGAGCGGCTGCTCAACGTCGTGAACCGGCCGTACGGCGCCTATCCCTGGATACTTCCCGGGGCGCTGTTCCCCGGCGCGGAAAACACCCGCGGCGGCTATGACGTCGACGGTCTCGGCGCATTCGGCGTGCCCGAGTGCATGGAGTTCTTCACGCGTTCCTACGCGCCGGGCAACGCGGTGCTCACGATCGCCGGGGGCTTCGACCCGGCCGAGGCCCGGACCCTGGTGCGGCGGCACTTCGACGGCGTGCCGTCACGGCCGGTTCCGGCCACCCGACCTCCCGGCGGGGCCACCGGTTCCGGACGCGCCCCGGAGGTGCGCGTCGCGGACCGCCATGTGTCGCTGCCCGCGCTCGCCATCGGCCACCAGCTCCCCGATCCGGCGGCCGAGCCCGACGCCTGCATCGCGCACCTGACGCTCGTCGCTGTCCTCGCCCAAGGCAGGACGGGCCGGTTGCGGCGACGGCTGGCCGGGGCCGGGGCAGTCGACGTCTCCATGACGAGCGGACTGTTCGGCGTGCCCTTCGACGCCCGCCATCCGGACCTGGTGGCCTGCCTGGCCGTGCACGGCCAGGAAAGCCGTCGCGAGGACCTGCTCGCCGCGTTCGACGGCGAACTGGCCGCCGTCGCACGCGGCGCGGTCGGCGCGACGGAGCTGGCACGGGTCACGGCCCGCTGGACCTCGGCGTTCCACCGAGGCTCCGCGGACGCCGGGGCCCGCGCCCGGGCCGCGGGCGGCGCCGAACTGCTGCACGGCGACGGCACGCTGCCGTCCCGGCTGCCCGGTCTGGTGCGCGCGGTCACCCCGGAGCGGATCGCCCGCGCGGCAGCCCGGATGCTCGCCGGGCGACGGGCCGTGGCGGTGATCGAACCGGCCGCCCAGCCGTCACCGGTCTGACCCGGCCGGTCCGCCCCGCCGTCACCGGTCTGACCCGGCCGCCCCGCCCCGCCCCACCCTGCCCCGCCGTGATCCGACTCCCCGCGCACTCCGGAGGACCTGAACCGTGCACGCCGCCCTCGCCGCCGCCACGGCGGACCGACCGGTGCCGCCCCCGCCCCTTCCCGGCATCGACACCGTCCTGGACAACGGACTGCGGGTCGTCGTCGTCCGGACCCGTGTGGTGCCGCTCGTCGAACTGCGGCTGATCGTGCCGTGCGGTCGGCTGGAACCGCACGACGCGGCGCGCGCCGAACTGCTCGCCGCGACCTTGTTCCACCGCCCCGACGCGGAAGAGGCCGACGGTGCGCTGGCCGATGTGGGCGCCGAACTCCAGGCGGGCACGGACGCCCGACGGCTGATCGTCTCGGGATTCGCGCTGCGCGACGGGCTTCCCGTGCTGCTGGACGCCTGCGCCGACGCCGTGCTCGGATACCGCTGCCCGCCACAGGCGCTCGCCCAGGAGCGGGCGAGGCTCGCCGCCCGGCTGCGCGTGGCCTGGTCCCATCCGGCGGCCGCGGCACGGGCGGCGCTGCAACGCCACCGGTTCGGCGAGGCCTACGCGGCCCTGGAGATCCCCGATCCCACGCACCTGGACGGGACCGGGGTCGAGGCGCTGCGCGCCCTGCACGAGACGGCGGTACGGCCGGCGGGCTCGGTACTGGTGCTGGCCGGTGACCTCGATCCGGACCGGGCGCTCGCCCTGGTGACCGAGGCCCTGGGGCACTGGCCCCGGGGCGGGACGGCCGCCCGGACGCCGGGGCCGCCGCCGGTGCGCGGTGGCGGGCTGCGGCTGTACGACCGGCCGGGCGCGGCCCAGAGCCAGATCCGGCTCACCGCGCGGGCGCTGCCCCGCACCGACCCCGCCTTCCCTGCGCTGCAACTGGCCGATCTGGTGCTCGGCGGCTACTTCGCGTCCCGGCTCGTCACGAGCCTGCGGGAACGGAAGTCGTACGCGTACGGCGCCCGGTCCGGCATCGACTCCGCGCCCGGTTCGGGCACGCTGGTCATCGAGACGGACACCTCGGCGGAACACACCGTGGCGGCGCTGGCGGAGATCCGGCGGGTGCTGCGGCGCTTCGTCCAGGAGCCGCCGTCCGCCGCGGAGATCACGTCGGCCCGGCGCTACGCCATCGGCTCCACCGCGACCGCGATGGGGGCGCCGGGCTCCCTGGCGATGGCCCTGGCCAACCTCATCGAGGTGGGCGTCGGACCATCCTGGCTCCACGAACAGGCGCGGCGGCTCCATGAGGTGACTGAACGTCAGGTCGGTGAGCTGGCAGTGGAGTTCTACGACCCCGCCGCCTTCACCGGGGTGGTGATCGCCGATGCGGCGGCCTCCGGGGCGTCACCGCATCGGCTCTCGACACCGGAATGGTGCTGAGGGGGCGCCGGTCAGCGCTTCCTGCGGGCCTTGTTGCCCGCCAGCACGGCGATGATCAGCGCGATGGCGATGGCGATCACGATGGGTGTGGACATGGGTTTCCTCCAGTTGTGGTTCCTCGGGGCCCGGCGGGTGCCGGGCCCTCACGCCTTCCGGGAGAGCGCTTCGCCGAGACGTACGCGCGCACCGGTGCGGAGCACGCTGTTGGAGTAGATCCGGCCGCCGAACCGGACGAGCACGGCGACGGCCGCCAGCGTCAGCACCACCGCCAGCACGGCCTCCCAGGGCGCCGCGGTCCCCATCACCATGCGGGTGGGCATGAGGATCGGGCTGAACGGCGGGATCAGGGACAGCGCTTCGACGAGCGGGTGCATCGGGTCCTTGGTGAGCAGGCTGATCCCGAGCACGAAGGGCGCCGCCATCAGCAGCATCACCGGCTGGACCACGGACTGCACCTCCTCCTGCCGTGACACGCGGGCCGCGGCCGCGGCGAGCATCGTGGCGAAGAGGAAGAAGCCGAGGACGTACCAGACGGCCACCCAGCCCAGGGTGCCGACACCCAGGTCGGGCAGCGTCAGGAGACCGGCGGCCTGGACGGCCGTGACGGCCGCGCCGCCGACTACGACGAGCTGGACCGCCCCGACCACGCCCACGCCGATCACCTTGCCGATGAGCAACTGCCAGGGCCGTACGGCGGACAGCAGCAGCTCGACCACCCGGCTGGACTTCTCCTCGACCACGCTCTGGGCGACCACGATGCCGAACAGGACGAGGAAGAGGTAGAGCAGGCCGCTCGCGCCGAGACCGAGGACCAGCCGACCGGTGTCGACCGGGGAGTCCTCCAGCGCCTCGGTCCGGGGCGCCGACCGCTCGGCCCGGTCGCTCAGCCGCTCCTGGCCGATTCCGGCCCGGGCCAGCTCCTCCGCCACCACCCGCTGCTGCACGGCGGCCCGGACGACACGGCCGAGACGGTCGGGCAGGGCGCGCTCGACGAGGACACCGGGCCGGTCGGGCGGTCCGTACAGGTAGGCGTCCAGGTCGCCGTCGCGAAGCTGCTCCTCGGCGGCCGCGCGGTCCGGCACCTGCCGGAACTCGATCTCCTGGCCCTGTCCTTCGGCGGTGGCCGCCAGCACGGGCCGCAGCTCCCGGGCCCGCTGGTCGAGTCCCACGGTCCGGGTGTCGTCACCGACGAAGACCACGACGAGCGCGTAGACGGCGAGGGCGCACAGCAGCCCGAGGGTGCTCACCACGAACGCCCTGGTCTTCAGCCGGGTACTGATCTCCCGGCGGGCGACGAGGACGACTCCCCGGGCCGGGGAGAGTCCGCAGGGGGTGGACGCGTCGGTCATGCCGCACTCCTCAGCGGGGTCGTCGCGGCCCGGTCGCCGGGTGGGTCGCCGGGGTCCGCCGAGGCGGTCACCACCGCCCGGAACAGCTCGCTCAGCCGCGGGTGTTCGCGGGCGAACTCGTGCACCGGCCCGGTGGCGACGGCCGCCCGCAGGACGGCCTGGTCGTCCGCGCCAGGTGCCAGCTCCACATGGGTGCGGGTGCCGTCGCGGCGCGCCGCGCGCACCCCGTCGATGCCGTCGGCCCAGCCGACGGGCGCCTCGGGCGCGTCCACGACCAGGCGGACGCCGCGCGTCCCGCGCAGCTCGCCGATGGTGCCGCACGCCTCCATCCGGCCGCCGCTGACGATGCCGACCCGGTCGCACACCCGCTCCACGAGGTCGAGCTGATGGCTGGAGAACAGCACGGGGACGCCGTCGTGGGCCTTCTCCCGCAGCACCTCGGTCATCACATCGACGGCGGACGGGTCGAGGCCCGAGAACGGCTCGTCGAGCACCAGGAGTTCGGGGTCGTGGACCAGCGCGGCGGCCAGCTGGACGCGCTGCTGGTTGCCGAGGCTGAGGCTCTGCACCTCGTCGCCGAGACGGTCGGCGAGACCGAGCCGGTCCGCCCAGTGCCGTGCGGCCGCGCGGGCCCGGCGGCGCGGCAGGCCGTGCAGTTCCGCCAGGTAGCGGAGCTGGTCCAGGACGCCCATCTTGGGGTAGAGGCCGCGCTCCTCGGGCATGTAGCCGATCCGGCCGCGGGACTCGACGGTGACGGGCCCGCCCTTCCACCGGACCTCGCCGGAGTCCGGGGCGAGCACCCCGAGGATGATCCGCATCGTCGTGGTCTTTCCGGCGCCGTTGCCGCCGACGAACCCGAACAGCTCGCCGGGCCGCGCGGAGAACGACATGTCCTCCAGGACCGGGCGCCTGCCGTATCTCTTGCCGATGCCGACGATGTCCAGCATCGCGTCTGTCTTGTCGAGCATGTGCTTCCCCTGGGTCGAGATTCCCCTGTGTCACCACACTGACAAGAGCGTTGCGTTAACACAACACTTTGTCGAGTTTTCTCAATGAAATGGTTCGTCACCAGCACGTGGCGGCGGCACCGTCCGAGTCAAGGAGATCCGCCAGGAGCTCCAGGTAGGCGGTGAGGTCGTCGTGCCAGCCGACGTAGGCGGCGAAGTCGTGCACATGGGTGAGGACCCGCAGCACCGCCGCCCCGCCGAGCGCGGTCCGCACGAGCCCGTCCGGCGCGGCCGAGCCGTACCCCTCGTGGACGGCCCGCGCCAGGGCCGCATAGTCGTGGGGCGCGGCGCCACCGAGGCCGAGCCGGGCGGCGGCGCGCAGCTCGGCCAGCTCGCCCAGCAGCCAGCCCACGTCGAACTCCGGTATCCCGGTGGCGAGTTCCTCACCCGTCAGCAGCGCGGCCCGGCCCAGGTACGGGGAGGGCACAAGACCGCCCAGACCGGGAGCTCCGTGCAGCGGTGTGCCGCCCTCCCACACCGTCCAGTCGCCCAGCTCCCCGGCCCGCCGCCACCGGCGCTCACCCAGCCGCGCCGCCAGCGCCTCGTACAACCGGGGCGCCGCGCCCGGTCCGTCGCCGGTGCGCAGCCAGCGCCGCAGCCGCCGCACCCCCGGCGGCGGCCCGTCGGCCACGCCCACCGGGGCGGCCCGGTGCAGCAGGGCGAGCAGCCGCCCGGTGCCCCGCAGTGCCTCCGCCACCAGGGCGGGCACCGCCGGATCGGGCATGCGCAGCAGCCGGGCCGCGGAGAAGACACCGGGGACGTCGTAGCGCAGGACGTGGGGGCGGCCGCACCGGGACGGCAGCGCGGGCCGCACCCCACCGGTCCGCCCCGCCTCCGCCATCGCGCGCGCCGCCTCGGGGGCCGGGAACGCCAGGGCGGCGCCCGGCGTGGGGCCCGGCGCCCGCTCCCAGGCGAACCGCCCGTCGTCCACGCGGAACACGGAGGTGCGCACCAGCCCGGTCCCGTACGTGAGAAGAGGCGAGTCCCGGTCACTCACCTCCAAAGCCGCCGCGCCGCCGCCACTCCGCCAGGACCGTTCCGAGGTCGGTCAGCGCGGCGACGTGTCCCTCCCCGAAGAGCACCCCGGCCGCGTTGAGGACGATCTCGTCCACCCCCGCCCGGTGGTACTCGACGAGCGCCTCGGCGATCCGCGCGGGGGTGCCGGTGACGAAAACCCCGGAGTCGACGAGCATCCGGGCGCCCGCCGCCGGGTCGGCCGGGTCCACGGGGACACCGGCACGGCGCAGCATGTCGGTGTAGTGGGGTGCGCTCAGGTGGGCGGAGGCGGCGAGGAGGGCCAGTCGGCCGGGGTCGCGGTCCTCGCGCTCCACGGCCACATGGACCACCGCCGCCACCCGGGGAACCGTCTCCCGCCCGGCCTGCTCCGCGCCCTCGGCCAGTGCCGGAAGCAGGGTCTTCTCCACATAGCCGGGCGGCGTCATCCAGGTGATCGCCACATCGGCCACGCCGCCGACCGTGCGCGCCATGGCGGGGCGCAACACCCCGGCGCCGACCTCCACCGGCGGATGCTCCATGCCGACAAGTCCGGCGTGCAGCGAGTAGTAGTCACCGCCGAACCGCACCCGCTCTCCCGCGAGCAGCGCCCGTACGACGGAGAGGTACTCGCGCATGGCCGTCCGCGGACTCGCGTACGGGCCGCCGCGCAGCGCCGACTGGAACACCGGCGCCCCGGCGCCGTACCCGGCGACGTAGGGCTGCCCGGTCATCGCGGCGACGCTGCGCGCCTGGAGCGCGGCCTCGTAGGGGTGGCGCAGCGGGGCCAGCGTCACGCTGGTGCCCACGGCGACCCGGACGCCCGCCCCGGCGGCGTACGCCATGACCTGGTGCGGCTCCAGCGTCAGCGACTGACCCAGCCACAGCCTGCGCGCGCCTGAACTCCCCACCAGTCGCGCGAAGTCGAGCACCGCGCCGGGTTCCGTCGGCGACACGGGGAAGAGGACGGACAGGTCCTTCGTACCGTCCGCACCGGGCCGGGCGCTCTCCGCGGCCGTCACGCTTCCCGCTCCAGCACGCAGATGTACCGCTGCGACTGCTCGGTGACGGGGGTCCGCTGCCAGTCGCTCCAGCGTCCGGTGATCCGCAGCCCGGCCAGCCGCGCCATCAGCGCGAACTCCGACGGCCATGCGTACCGGCTGACCTCCGGCACCTTGCGGACGGTGCCGGGTCCGAGGACGGTGTGGACCACCAGGGCGGTCTGCTGGGACCGGCTCACCTGCACGGTGTCGACGACCAGGGAGTCCGGCGCCAGGTGGTGCACCTTGACGGACGGCTCGTCCAGCCCGTGGAAGACCATCGGCTCGTACATCTCCAGCACGGCGACGCCGGTGTCGGCCAGCTGCTCGCGGATGTTGCGCAGCGCGGCGATCTGCTGCTCCTGGGTCGGCAGCATGAAGAGGGTGTTGAGCGCCAGCAGCACCACGTCGAACCGGCGTCCGACCGTGCTCGCCGCGAAGTCGCCCACGCTGCTGGTGACGGTGCCCGTGTGGTCGTTCTCCGCCAGTCTGCGCAGCATCTGCGGCGAGGAGTCCACCCCGTGCACGCGGAAGCCGCGCTCGGCCAGCGGAACGGCCAGCCGGCCGGTTCCGACGCCGAGTTCCAGCAGGGTCGCCGGGGCCGGGCGCAGGCTGTGCACGAAGTCGGCGACGAGGGCGACCTCGGGACCGGCCGGATAGAGCAGGTCGTAGATCCCGGCGAGCGAATCCCCGTAGGCGCCGCTGTCCCGCGTCCCGGATGCCGGGTCCTGCGCCGGGTGCTCGGCCGTCGTGGGCGGGGTCTGCGTGGTCATACGGTTGCCTCCGTGTTCGTGGCGGTACTCGGCGGATGAGAGGGCGTACGGAGCCGGGTGCGCAGCGCGTCCACCTCGCGCAGCACCGCGGGCAGGGGGGCGGCGGGCCAGCCGTCGCGACGGCCGGTGGCCGCGCTGTGGCCGGGGACCGGCGGGACCACGACCACGTTGTCCCGCTCCCGCAGGGCACGGACGTGGCCGAGGTAGGCCGGGCTCCGCGCGCCGCCCGGTGGCAGGGCGGGGGCGACGGCGACCGCCGCCCCGGTGCACTGCAGGGCGAGGACGGACGGGCTGTCGCCCAGGCCGAGGGCGAGGCGGGCGACGTAGTTCAGGGTGGCCGGGCAGACCACCACGGCGTCGGCCCACAGCGACAGGTCGACGTGGAGCGGCTGTTCGGCCGGTTCGTCCGGCCACCGGTCCTGGAGCACGGGGGCGTGGGCGAGCGGCACGAGCGCCTGCCGGGTGACGAACCGCTCGGCGGCCGCGGTGAGCACGATCCGCAGCTCGACACCTGGGTGGTAGAGCCGCAGCCAGGTGACCCAGTACGGCAGGTGCGCCGCGCCGATGGAGCCGGTGCCGATGAGGAGCAGCCGCTCCAGGCCCAGGGCCGGGGGCTGCCCGGCCGGGGCGGCCCCGGTGTGCTCCACGGGCCGGTCCACGCCGCTCACTGTGCCCCCACCGGGGCGGTGTCGGCGGAGGTCCCGTGCAGCGCCTGGCCCTCGACCAGGCGGCGGTAGCAGTCGGAGTCCCGCATCAACTCCTCGTGGCTGCCGGTGGCGGTGACCCGCCCGGCCTCCATGACCACGATGCGGTCGGCCGCCTGGACGGTCGAGATGCGGTGGGCGACGACGAGCACCGCACCGGTGCGCGCGAGGCCGCCCAGCAGTTCACGCAGCAACTCCTCGTTCTCGCTGTCCAGTTGGGAAGTGGGCTCGTCGAGGAGGAACAGGTCGGCCGGGCGCAGGAGGATACGGGCCGCGGCGAGCCGCTGCCGCTGGCCGCCGGAGAGATCCCGGGTGCGGCCCAGCTCGGTGTCGAGCCCCTCCGGCAGCCGCTCCACGGCCTGCCGCAGCCCCACGCGGCCGAGCGCTTCCCAGAGTTCCGCGTCGGCGGGGCGCCGTCGGCCGCCGAGCGTGAGGTTGTGCCGGACCGTGCCCTCCACCAGGGTGAAGCCCTGGTCGAGGTAGGTGATCCGGTCCCGCAGCTCGTCCAGCGGCCACTCCGTCACCTCCCGGCCGAGGACGCTCAGTCGGCCCTCCGTCGGCCGGAGGAAGCCCTCGACGAGCGAGAGAAGGCTGGTCTTGCCCGCACCCGAGGGGCCGACGAGCGCCGTGAGCCCGCGCCTGCCGACGGTGAAGGAGACCTGGTCGACGACGGGCCGCTCGGAGCCCGCGCCTTCGTAGGCACAGGAGACCCGGTCGAAGACCACGGCGGGGGTCTCGGCCGGAACCACCGGTGCGGTCCGTGCCTCCTCCCCGCCGAGGCCCTCGTGCCGTCCCCCGTCCGCCTCGCTCTGCTCCGTCGGCATGGCCAGGACGCTGCCCAGCCGCCCCCGTGCCGCCAGCCCGGTCTGCATCCGGGCGACGCCGGCGATGAGTGTGGTCAGGGGTGAGATCAGCTGGAGGAGATAGACGAGGAAGGCCGCGAAGTCCCCCGCGGACAGCGTCCCGTCGCCCAGCCGCACCCCGCTGGCCACCATGGTGCCGACGATCGCCAGCTGCTGTCCCAACTGCATGACGGGACCGGTGAGCGCCTGGGTCCGGGCGACGGACACCGCGGCGGCGGCGGCTCCGTCGACGCTGCCGGACAGTTCCGCCGCCGTCTGCCGCTCGGCCTTGAACGCCTTGATGGTCGGCAGCGCCAGCACCGCGGCGGTCAGCTGCTGCGACATCCGGCCGATGGCGGTCTGCTGGCGTTCCACCCCGCGGCGCAGCGCACGCATCGGCAGACCGATCCCGGCCGCGGCGACGGCGAAGGTCCCGGCGACGACGAGCAGCAGCACCCAGTCCAGGAAGCCCATCACCACGAGGGTTCCGACGACCAGTACCGCGGAGCTGGGCAGCTGGGCGGCGCCCACGTCCACCACGGACCGCAGCTGGGAGCTGTCGGAGCTGACCCGGGCGACCAGGTTGCCGGTGCCCTCGCGCCGTACGTCGCCCAGCCGCATCCGCAGGACATGGCCCACGACGGCGGACCTGATCCCCGCGACCATGCTCTCACCGGCGCGGGCGAGCAGATATCCGGAGAGGGCCGAGGCCACGGCGGCCGCGAGGGCGAGCGCCGCCATCCTGGCGACCGGACCGAGCAGAGCGTGGCCCCCGGTGAGGGCGACCACGAGGTCGTGCACCAGGAGGGGCAGTACGAGCGTGGCCGCCGCCGACAGCAGGCTCAGCACCACCGCCGAGCCGACCAGGGCCTTACGTCCCCGGACCAGTTCGGGAAGGATGCGCAGGCCGTCGGTTCCGTCTCTCGCCATTGCTGTTCCTCTCGCCTGACATCGGTCGACGGCAAGTCTCCGGATCACCGGAGTGCGGAACAAGAAAAACGTCCGCCATCGGACATCGGCCGATGGCGGACAGTGGAAATTTCAGATCAGACCCCGTCGCACTGCCCAGACGACCGCCTCTATCGGCGTCTCGACCTCGACATTGCTACATATGACCCGCATCATTCTTCGCAGGGTGCGGTCACTGATGTCCAGTCTCCGAGCCACCTGCCCCATGGTGCAGCCCTGAGAGACGAGAGAGAGCACATGGACATGATTCCTCTCCAGGCCCCCGTTCCGTCCGAATTTCTGCCCGTACGCTCGAGTGGCGCAGGTGTCGACTGAAATACGGATCACCCTTCCATTCCCCCGGTGCACTGCCGACGGCAACACACCGAAATCAGCAGGCCGACCACTTGGTAATGACCAGGCCAAGCGATCTCATAGATACGGTAAAGGATGGGGCGGCTGGGCTTCGAGGCACTTGAGGTTCATTTGAGCAAGCCGAGGTCCCGTCCGGCGTCCGGCCAGGGCGGTGAGTCCACGTTGCGGGCGGGGTCCAGCGGATCGGCGTTCGCCGCCCGGAGAGCCGCGGCCAGCTCACCCGGTGCCGGGCGGCCCCGGCCGTCCAGTGCCGCCTCCGTGAAGGCGCGGGCCAGCACGGTCGCGCGGTGCTCACCGAAGCTCAGATCCCGCATCCCCGGTCGGCGGTCGGCCGGTTCCCAGGCCACCGCCACTCCGGGCACCAGGGTCCGGGCGAAGGCGGAGGCACCTCCGCCGGCCGCCCCGGCCCGCCGGGACGCGGCGGCGATGTCGCCCACCGCTCCGTACGACTCGGGCCCCAGGTAGACCACCAGGCCGTCGTTGCGCGGAAGTCCGCCCGCGTACGAGACGACCTTGGCGCGGTACCGGACCGACCGCTCCTCCAGCGCCCCGAGCACGCCGCGCCACAGCTCCCGTGCCGCGTCCGGGTCCGGCACTCGCACGTAGACGCGCAGCACGGCACCCCGTCCCGGACGCCCGGCGGAGCCGTCCGCGAGGAAGAAACCCGGGGAGAGCGCCGGGCGGGCGGCGGGCAGCCGCAGACCGGCCGCACCAGGGCCGGTCTCGGTGATCTCCACATCGGCGGGCACCCGGACCCGCAGCCCGTCGAGTTCCACCACCCGGTCGCCACCACCGGGTACACAGGGCACAAACACCTCGTCGTGCGGCGTCACCCGGCTCAGTTCGGCCTCGAACTCCCGGTCGCGCAGCGTGCGGGACGGCTGATCCCCGCTCGCGTCCCGCCCGGTGTGCAGGATCTCGTACATCCGCCGGGCCAGCACGGCCCGCATCTCGGCCGGGCCCTCCGCGGTCACCTCGGTGGCGCCCACCCGGGCCGTACGCGCGTCGGCGGCGACCTCGACGGCCTCCGCCGCGGTCGCGAGCCCCGCGCCGAGACCGTCCCGTTCGACGATGGCCGTCATCGCTGTTCCCCCAGTCCCACCGCGCCGGTGAACCTCTGTGGATCGAGCAGGGCGGTCCGGCCGATGCCCGCCGCGGCCCGGACGATCGCGGAGAGCCGGGCGCTCTCCCGCGTCGAGGCGAGCAGCCGGTCGATCAGATGCCATCCCGCGTACGCGGTCGCCCGCGTGGCCAGCTCCGGATCGGCGGTCCGGCGGTGCGCCCGGTACGCGGTCCAGAAGGCGGTGACCAGCGGGATCACCCGGGAGATCTCCTGCTGGCCGCGTGTGAGGATCTCGGTGTGCCCGAGGGTCTGCCCGAACGCCGTGTCCGCGCCGTCCGTCACCGGGATGCGGAGGACCGCCCGGTACAGCCACTCCCCCACATAGGCCCCGACATCGCGTGCCGGGTCCATGAGCCGGAACTCCTCCCAGTCGGTCAGGTGGACCACCGCATCCTGGACCAGCAGCTGATCGAGCCGGAAGTCCCCGTGGCCGGGCACCCGGGGCGTCGTGCGCTCCCCCTCCCGCAGTGCCGTCAGCGCGCTGACGAGCGGGACGTCCCGCTGGAGCATGGCCCATGCCTGGAGAGAGGCGCCGGACGCGGAGAGATAGGCCGCGAGAGGCAGCGCCCGGAGTTCGGCGACCGGCGGCAGGGGATGCGGATCGTCCACCACGTCCGGCACACCGGTAGGCATCGCCCCGTGGAGCGCGGCCAGGATTTCGCCGACCTGCTGGGAAATCCCGGGAGTGAACGCGTCGTCCGCCGCCAGTTCATTACCGGACCGGGCATTCTCCAGAAGCTCGAACACCAGCAGCCGGTTCTTCTCGTCCGCGCCGAGAAGCCGGGGATGCGGAATACGTTCGGCAGCCGCTTCCCGCTCGAACGCGAGAGCACGGCGAAATCTGGCCAGGGATTCCGGTGTTTTCCCGGCGAGCTGCTTCACGAAGATCGCATGGCCTTCGTCCGTCACACCCGACCAGTTGTCATTGCGTCCGGGAAAGGAGAAGATCTCCGCAGAGCCGAGCGAACCGAACGAGAGGCCGGAAAGAGCCTCCACCACTTCGGGATTCGCAGCCAGAGTTCCTGCGGGCATGGCCATGGGACGACGTTGCAGGTATTGTTTCTCCGTTTTCTGCACAGCCGATTCTTACTGGCCGTGCAACAAAGGGGCAATGTACCTGACCGCAATCGGCCAGTACCTGAGAAGGCCGGAAATGAGCCCGGCCGGCCCCGCGACCGTGACGGTCGGCGAGCCGGCCGGGCTCTCGTCCGCGCGGGACGGGTCGGGAGACCTACTCCACGTCCCCGCCCGAGTCCTCCGCGTCGTCGACCTCCTGCTCCAGACCCAGCTGTTCCACGATCCACTTGTCGAACTCGATCGCGGCGCGGACCCAGCTGACCGTGGAGGACACGAAGTGGTTGAGGTCGACGCCGGTGCCGACCAGCATCTGGGCCTCGCCGATGAGGCGGACGGTGCCGTCCTCGTGGGTGTGGGTGTACACCTTCGGCCACAGGGTGCGGCGGTTCCACTCGTCGACGATCTCCAGCAGCTGCGGCTTCTCGTCGATCTTGTGGGGACGGTCGTAGAAGGTCCGCACCGAGAAGACCGCCTGCTCGTCCTCACCGCGGAACATGAAGTACGTGCGGAACTGCTCCCACGGAGCCGCGAGGTCGCCCTCCTCGTCCACGACGAACTTCAGCTCCATCTGCTCCAGGAGCTGCTTCACAAGGTCCTGATCCGGGACGACGGGGCCCACAGGTCCCTGGGGCTGCGGGTCGGGCTGGCCCCCGAAGTTCGGAATCGAGGACGGGTCGATGCTCACCGTGTTTTTCCCTTCGTACGGATACCGCCATCCTCCCCCAGAAGGGGAGGCCCCTGGCAAGCCCCGCCGCACCCTGTAAGCCCTCGGCGGACACGAAGTTCCCGGACGGACGGCGCCCCGTACGTCATGATTCCGACATGCGCATATCAAGAGCCGGGCGATGGGCCCTCTGGACCCTGTGGACCGCCTGCCTGCTGTTCGTCCTCTGGGCCGCCTGGACGGCCTGGGACCTCTTCCGCACCGCGGAGTCGTGGTGAGCGGACGGGGGCGCGCCGGGCTCGTCCTGGTGCTGTCCGCGCCGCTGCTGATCGGGGTGGCGGCGGTCATAACGCTGGCGGGCTGGGGGCTCGCCCGGACTCGTCCGACGCACCCCGGCCCACCGCCGTACCGTGCGCGCGGGCGCTCGCCTACGGCGGGGCACGGCTGCCCGCCGGTGCCCGGGATGCGCGCTGCACGGTCCTGTCGTGGCAGGACACCCAGTACGACGCCCGCTTCCGGATGCCGCGCGCGGAGCTGCGGAGCTGGCTGAAGGCGACGTATCCGGACGCCCCGGAGCCGTCCGGGACCTGCCGTCCGCCTTACGACCTCTGCCTCGGCCTGGGCTTCGGCCAGGGGGACGGCTTCGGGGCGGACCGCGCGGAGGTGGATGTGCGGTTCATGAGGGCGGGTGAGGCCGAGGTGGCGTACTCCGCGTTCACCGAATGAGACGGCCGACGGGCAATACGACGGCGGCCCGCCCCCTTCCGTGAAGGGGACGGGCCGCCATGCCGTGCGGGGCCGCCGTCAGAGCGTCTTCGCCGTCGCCGGGCCCACGATCAGCTCGTCGCCGAAGCGGTCCACGCGGACCGTGTCGCCGTCCTTGATCTCGCCGGACAGGATCTCCTTGGCGAGGCGGTCGCCGATGGCGGTCTGGACGAGGCGGCGCAGCGGACGGGCGCCGTACGCCGGGTCGTTGCCCTCCTCCGCGAGCCAGGCCAGGGCGTCGGGGGTGACGTCCAGGGTGAGGCGCCGCTCGGCGAGCCGCTTGGCGAGCCGGTCGATCTGGAGGCGGGCGATCCGGGCCAGCTCCTGCTCGTCCAGCGCGGAGAACACCACCAGGTCGTCGAGCCGGTTCAGGAACTCCGGCTTGAAGGAGGCCCGCACCACGTCGAGCACCCGCTGCCGCTTGTCCGCGTCGTCCAGCGCCGGGTCGACCAGGTACTGGCTGCCCAGGTTGGAGGTCAGCACCAGGATGGTGTTGCGGAAGTCGACCGTGCGGCCCTGGCCGTCGGTGAGGCGGCCGTCGTCCAGCACCTGGAGCAGGATGTCGAAGACCTCGGGGTGCGCCTTCTCCACCTCGTCGAGCAGCACCACGGTGTACGGACGGCGCCGCACGGCCTCGGTGAGCTGACCGCCCTCCTCGTACCCCACGTACCCGGGAGGCGCGCCGACCAGGCGGGCCACGCTGTGCTTCTCGCTGTACTCCGACATGTCGATGCGGACCATGGCCCGCTCGTCGTCGAAAAGGAAGTCCGCGAGCGCCTTGGCGAGTTCGGTCTTGCCGACACCCGTCGGGCCGAGGAACAGGAAGGAACCGGTGGGACGGTCCGGGTCCGCGATGCCCGCCCGCGCGCGGCGTACGGCGTCGGACACGGCCTGCACCGCCTCGCGCTGGCCGATGAGCCGCTTGCCCAGCTCGTCCTCCATGCGCAGCAGCTTCTGCGTCTCGCCCTCCATGAGGCGCCCGGCCGGGATGCCGGTCCAGGCGGCGACGACGTCCGCGATGTCGTCGGAGCCGACCTCCTCCTTGACCATGGTGTCGCGGGCGGCCTCCTCCTCGGCCTCCGAGGCGGCCTCCAGCTCCTTCTCCAGCTCGGGGATCTGGCCGTAGAGCAGCTTGGCGGCGGTGTCGAAGTCGCCGTCGCGCTGGGCGCGTTCGGCCTGGCCGCGCAGGTCGTCCAGGCGCTCCTTCAGCTCACCGACCCGGTTGAGGGACTGCTTCTCCTTCTCCCAGCGGGCGTTGAGGTGACGCAGCTCCTCCTCCTTGTCGGCGAGGTCGCGGCGCAGCCGCTCGAGCCGCTCGCGGGAGGCGGGGTCGGTCTCCTTGCCGATCGCCAGCTCCTCCATCTTCAACCGGTCGACGGAGCGCTGGAGTTCGTCGATCTCGACAGGCGAGGAGTCGATCTCCATGCGCAGCCGGGACGCGGCCTCGTCGACGAGGTCGATCGCCTTGTCGGGCAGGAAGCGGGAGGTGATGTACCGGTCGGAGAGGGTCGCGGCGGCCACCAGCGCGCTGTCCGCGATCTGCACCTTGTGGTGCGCCTCGTACCGGCCCTTGAGGCCGCGCAGGATCGCGATGGTGTCCTCGACGGTGGGCTCGGCGACCAGCACCTGCTGGAAGCGGCGCTCCAGGGCGGGGTCCTTCTCGATCCGCTCGCGGTACTCGTCCAGCGTGGTCGCGCCGACCATGCGCAGCTCGCCTCGGGCCAGCATCGGCTTGAGCATGTTGCCCGCGTCCATGGCGGAGTCGCCGCCCGCGCCCGCGCCGACGACCGTGTGCAGCTCGTCGATGAAGGTGATGATCTGGCCGTCGGAGTCCTTGATCTCCGAGAGCACGGCCTTCAGGCGCTCCTCGAACTCGCCCCGGTACTTGGCGCCCGCGACCATCGCGCCGAGGTCGAGCGAGACCAGGCGCTTGTTCTTCAGGGACTCGGGGACGTCGCCCTTGACGATGCGCTGGGCCAGGCCCTCGACCACGGCGGTCTTGCCGACGCCCGGCTCGCCGATGAGGACGGGGTTGTTCTTCGTACGACGGCTCAGCACCTGCACGACCCGGCGGATCTCGTGGTCCCGGCCGATGACCGGGTCCAGGCGACCCTCGCGGGCGGCGGCGGTGAAGTCGGTGCCGAACTTCTCCAGGGCCTTGTACTGGCCCTCGGGGTCGGCAGTGGTCACGCGGCGTCCTCCCCTGGCCTTCTGGAAGGCCTCTTGCAGCTTCTTCGCGTCGGCGCCCTGCTTCTGGAGCACCTCTCCGGCGGCGCCGCCCTTCGCGGCGATGCCGATCAGCAGATGTTCGGTGGACAGGAACTCGTCGCCGAGTTCCTTGGCCCGCTGGTCCGCGTCGGCCAGGACCGCGAGGAGGTCCCGGCTGGGCTGCGGCGGGGCGACGGTGGAGCCGGTCACGCTGGGCAGGGCGGCGACGACGCGCTCGGCGCCCGTGCGGACGGCGGCCTGGTCGGCTTCGACGGCCGCGAGCAGGTCGGTGATGTTGTCGTTCTCCTGCCCCGCGAGCAGCGCGAGGAGCAGGTGCGCGGGCGTCAGGTCCGGATTCCCCTCGGTCACGGCCCGCTGGCTGGCCGCGTTGATCGCGTCCCGGCTCCTGTTGGTCAGCTCGGCGTCCACGTTCGTGTTCTCCTCCTCGGCACGTCCTTCTACTGATGACTTAACCAGTGTACACAAACTTGAGCCTAGTGCACTCAATTAAGCGGAGGTCGTTTGAACCTGACTAGGTTTCGGCCATGACCTCCCTGCATCCCGACGAGCCGTACCTCGCCTTCTGGCGCGAACGGCACCTCAGCACCCTGACGACCCTCCGCCCCGACGGCACGCCCCACGTGGTCCCGGTGGGCGTCACGTACGACCCCGCCACCGCCCTGGCCCGCGTCATCACCGACGCCGCGACCGCGAAGGCGGCCCACATCCGCGCCTCGGGCTCCGCCGGTGCCCGCGTAGCCCTCTGCCAGGTCGACGGCCGCCGCTGGGCCACCCTGGAGGGCACCGCCCACGTGGTCACCGACCCGGCCCGCGTGGCCGACGCCGTCCACCGCTACGCCGAGCGCTACGGCCGCGTCCCCCGCGAGAACCCGACGCGGGTCGTCCTGGAAATCACGGTGGACCGCATGCTGGGCCACGCCTGACACCCGCCTCCGGCGGTTCGGCATGCCTCGGGGCCGGGGTCAGCTGGGCACCGGGGCGGCAGGGTCGGCTGGGCACCGGGGCGACAGGATCGGCGTCGCCGGGCCCAACAGCGCCGCCCGGCACCGAGGCCCGGCCGCCGGAGGAGGCGCGGCGACACCGAGGTCGGCCAGCCGACGACCGCAAGAGCCACGCCGCTCACCGCCCCACCGGACAGCAGCCGAGAACGCTGCGGGCGACACCAGGACGCGACCGAGCCGGAGCGCCCGACACGTCAGGGGCCCACGCACGCCGAGTTCGCACACCAGGCGACGACCACGCCCGGCAGGGGGCAGGACTCCACGTCACCGGCGAACGGGGTCGGGGCGGCCCGCCAGCCGAAGGCGTTACGGCGCCGCCAGGGCGGGACAGCCCCGCAACCGGGGCCCTGCGGCAGCCCGCAGGGCGGGAAAGCCGGTGACAGCGGGAGTCATCACGCTCGCTGCGGGAGGCCCGCGTCGGCCGCTCTCGAGCGACTTGATCGACGGGCACGGCTGCCCTCTGTGCGTGGGCAGGGGCACCGCCAGGCGCGGCGCTCGCCATGCGTGATGTGTCCGTAAAGGGCCTAGGCAGGGCCGGGGAAGCCCAAGTCAGGACCCAGCAGCGGCACACCTCACTCCCCGGACCGTAAGCGACAGGGACCGGATCAGGAGGCTCGGCAGGTAGCCAGGGCAAGCCCGCACCGGGCACCTGGCGGAGCCCAGCGGTCGGCAGAGGCCGTACGGGGCCAGAAGTCGGCCGAGACGGAAGGCCCATTGCCGGGGCGGCGACCAGGCCGCAGCAGACGGCGCGGACGACCCGGGCCGAGGGGGGCAGAGCCTTGGGTGCCGCTCACGTCGGAGCAGTCGGCGGAGCCTCGGCGGTACCCGGCGTCATCCCCGCACGCCGCCCCCGAACCCACCTCCGCGCACCGCGACACCCGACGGCGACCCCGCGAGCGATACCCCGCGTCCCCTCATACCGCCCGCGAACCCGCCCCCTCACACCGCCACACCCGACGGCACCCCCGCAGATGCCCGCGCAGGCGGCCCCGCGCACCGCGACACCCGACGGCGCCCCCGCGAGCGGCCCCACGTCGGCCACCCACGCGGCACCCGGCCACACCCCCGCAGGCGCCCCCGCGCACCGCCACACTCGACAGCGCCCCCGCGAGCGACACCCCGCGTCGGCCGCCCCCGCGGCACCCGACCGCCCCCCGCAGACGCCCGCACAGGCGCCCCCGCACCCTCCACCCCACACCCCCAGCCAAGCCCCCACCCCGCCCCGAACCCCCCGTCCCCGACACCCCCCTGAAATCCAACAATGAACAGTTTCGGCCAGTTGGTCAGGTGGGGCATACGGTGAAATATCCGCAGAAACTGCAGCGGCGTCACCGTGTTCAGGTCACGGTGACGCCGCTGCGGGGGGAAGCGCCTGAGCGATCTTTTACGACGGGGGAATCGCGTCAGGCACTGCGGGGGGTGGCCGAGATGGTTCTCAGGTCGGCGACCTCCGGGGAGGTGAGCCGGTGGTCGCGCTGGTCCAGGTTGACGAAGATCATGCCGTACCGGACGGCACACCGCACCGGCTGCGGCGCCCCGCGCGGTTTGCGCAGGCACCGATAGGCGCGGACGTCCTCGTCCTCGTCGCGGGTGACCACGACCGGTTCGCCGAACACCGTCACCATCAACGAGTCACCACTGTGGGGGATGGCGGTGACCAGGTCGATGAAGTGCCAGCCGGACCGGTAGGCCGTGGCCATCTCTCGCCGGAAGGAACGGTCGTCAGGCGGCGTCGTCATGTCAGGACCAGATACTGTCGTTCGGCCTGTACACCGTGCCCGCGTCGTCCGCACTCGCCGCATGCGGCGCCACCACGGACCAAATACTGTCCGCCCGTACGTCACTCTTCCCCGCGGAGAGGCCACTCAGAGTCCCGAAGGCCACAACGGCGGAGAAGACGGCGACAAACACCGAGCGAAGCATTCTCTTACGCATAGTCGGCTTCGTCCTCACTTGAAGGTCCCCTCACTCCCCCGTCGGATAAGACGATGGCTCATTCAGGCACGTCATCGCCACACAATCAGTGCATCATGTTCCTGCATGTTCAGGACCCTGGGGGGTGGAGATTTGACAGTAAATCCGGCAGATGCGACACATCCCCATGCGCTCACTGAACTGTGCGAGGAGGGAAGACGGCTGTACGCCACCGCACTGCGCACCGGCCACATCGCGCGCGCGGACGCGGAGAAGGCCCCCTGCCTCATGGAATTCGCCCTGCTCCAGCCGGATCTGGACGACGCGGACCTGCTCCGCCCGGTCGCCCCGTCCATCGCCCTGGCCCAGCGGCTCAACCCCATCGAGCGGGAGATCTCCGAGCGCAGACGCACCTCGATAGAGCTGGCGGAGGCGTTCGAGCCCTTCATGGCGCTCACGGCACAGGGCGCGACCCCCACTCACTCCATAGCCGTCCTGGAGGGCCTGGACCGCATCAACGCGGCCCTCGACCTGGCCACCGACCAGTGCCGCGCCGAGATGCTGACCGTCCAGCCCAGCGCCCGTCACCCCGAACGCCGCGTCATCGAGGGCCTGGAGCGCGACCGCACCCTGATCGAACGTGGTGTGCGCATCCGCACCCTGTACCAGCACACCGCCCGCTACAGCCCCGAACGCCTCGCGTACGTCGACCGGTTCGCGGCCGGGAAGGCGGAGTACCGCACGATCGACGAGCTGGTGGAGCGGCTGATCATCTGCGACGAGACGGTCGCCTTCGTGCCGATACGCGACGACCGCCAGGTCGCCCTGGAGGTCCGCCACCCCGGCCTGGTCCTCTACCTCATCAAGGTCTTCGAGTTCATGTGGAACCGCGCGGTCCCGCTGACCGCCGGCACCCCCTACGAGACCGCCCCCGACGGCATCACCGAGATCCAGCACTCCATCGCCAAGCTGCTGGTGGAAGGTCATGTCGACGAGGCCATCGCGCGCCGCCTCGGCATGAACGTGCGCACCTGCCGCGCCCACATCGCCAAGCTCGCCCAGGCGCTCGGCAGCGGCAGCCGCGCCCAGCTCGGCTTCCTGATCGCCCAGTCGGGCATCCTGAACCAGGAGAACTGACCGGCCTCCCACGCGCCGCACACCCCGCCCAGGCCGCCTCACGCCCCGTGTCGCCGCCTCACGCCTCCCGCTCCAGCCCCGCCGCCGCGGCCGTGCGCGGCGGCCCCTCCAGGCCCGCCTGGGCGATCCGTACGCCCAGCTGCGTACGGCTCGTCGCGCCCAGGGTCTCCGAGAGGCGGGCGATGTGCGCGCGGCAGGTGCGCACGCTGATGCCGAGCCGCTCGGCGATCACCGCGTCCTGGTGGCCCTCGGCGAGCAGCGCGGCGATGGAGCGCTCGCGGTGGGAGATGCCCTCGATGCCGGTGTCGGGCAGCGGGGCGGTCAGCGGGATCGCGAGCCGCCACAGCCGCTCGAAGACGGTCACGAGATATTCGACCAGCGCGGGGTGCCGTAGCTCCAGCGCCATCGTGCGGTCGGTGTTGGCCGGAATGAACGCCACCGTGCGGTCGAAGAGGATGAGCCGGTCGATGACCTCGTCCAGGCTGCGCGCCTCGACCGCGTCGCCCATCAGCTCCAGGTAGGTGAGCAACCCCTGCCCGTGCCGGGCGACATGGGTGTAGAGGTCCCGCATCCTGACGCCCCGGCCGCGCAGTTCCAGCGCCCGGTGCAGACCTTCCGTCAGCTCGGCCTCGCGCCGGATGCCGCCGGGCTGGACGGTGAGCACTTCCGTGGTGCACGCCTCGGTCGCCGCGTCCATCGCGGCCTGGATGCGGGAGAGTCCGTCCAGGACCCGGATCGCGGTGCCCTCGGCGGGCGCGGCGCTTCCGGCCGGTTCACCGGCGAGTCCGGCGTACCGGTCGAAGGCGGTGACCGCCGAGCCCACCCGGCGCCGGCTCTCGGTGACGTCGTCGTACAGCTCGCGCAGCAGCCGGGACATGACCTCCTGCGGGGAGGTGGGCACCAGCCAGTCCATGTCGTCCGGGTCGGGGTGCAGCAGGGCCAGGTCCAGCAGACAGGGCACCGGTCCGGCCTCCGCGCGCGGCACCCGGCCCCGGCGCAGGGCGAGGGTGTACACGCGCTCTCCCGGCCCGCACAGCCGGTCGGCGCCGTGGGGATGCTCCTCCGTCGCGTGCCCGGCCATCGACCATTCCACCCCCGGTTGCTGCCACTTCCGCAGCGCAACTATGCGCGGACCCGTGCGGGTCCGCAACACGGCTCTCCGCGCCTGTGGAAGGGCGGAGTACGGGTATGCCCCCAAATCGCCCGGACCCCCGGAGAGCGGCCCGACGGAGCCGGTGGGGGCGCCGACCGGCTTGTCCCGCACGGCGGCCGGGGGCCCTGGACGGAAGGACTAGTGGAGTCCGGCGGCGGCGCAGGCGGCCTTGTAGTCGGCGGTGCAGATCTCCTCGACCGAGTAGATGCCGTCGGCGACCACGGTGGACTTGATCTTGCTCTTGGTCAGCGCGCTCACCTGGACGAGCTGGGCCGGGATGTCCTTCTGGGTGGGGCTGTCCACGTGGTCCTGGGTCAGGGCGTCGAACTGGATGTCCTTGCCCTGGACCTTGGCGACGGCCATCTGCGCGGCGGCCTCGGCCTCGTCCGGGTAGGACTTGTAGACGCTCATGTACTGCTCGCCGGTCAGGATGCGCTGCACGGCGTCGAGTTCGGCGTCCTGGCCGGTGATGGGGGGCATCTTGGTGACGCCCGCGGCCTTGAGGGCCTTGATGACCCCGCCCGCCATGCCGTCGTTGGCGGCGTAGACGGCGGCGATGTTCGCCTTGCCGACCTTGTTGAGCACCTCGGTCATGTGGGCCTGGGCGATCTCCGGCTTCCACTCCTTGGTGTCGGAGGTGTCCGCGATCGTCACCTTGCCGTTCAGCTCGGAGAGCGCGCCCTCCTTGAACTGCTTGGCGTTGGGGTCGGTGGGCGAGCCGTTCACCATGACGATCTTGTCGGAGAGACCGGCACCCGGGCCCAGCGCCTCCAGCAGCGAGCGGCCCTGCACCTCGCCGACCAGCTCGTTGTCGAAGGAGATGTACGCGTCGATCGGGCCCTCGGCCAGGCGGTCGTACGCGATGACCGGGATGCCCGCGTCCTTGGCCTTCTTGACCTGCGGGGCGATGCCGTGCGAGTCGACCGCGTCGAGCAGGATGATGTTGACCTTGTCGTCGATCATCTGCTGCATCTGCTCGGCCTGCTTGGCGGCGTTCGCGTCCGCGTTGGCGTACGTGACCTTGCCCTTCTTCTTGGTCAGTTCGGCCACCTTCTTCTCGATGATGGGGTAGTCGAACTTGTCGTAGCGGGTGTTCGCCTTCTCCGGCAGCAGCAGGCCGACGGTGACGTTGTCCCCCATCGTCGGGCTGGCGCTCGCGCCGTCCCCCGCCGCGTTCAGCACGCCGCAGCCGGCGAGCGAGAGGGACATCGTGGATACGGCCACGGATATGGCGATACGACGCATGCGAGGGCTCACTTCAGGTGCGTTCAAGAGGAGGGGGCCACGGAGGTGATGCTTCCGCCCCGGGTGTCTGAAAAGACAACTTGGAGGCGCTACCCGCCGTCAAGCAATACAACTTAACGAGATGGCAACATCACTCTGCGTCGACAACGTGAAGAGATCGCGAACCCGTACGCCACTCCCTGTAAACCCAGGTCACCGCCTCTTCACCAAATTCCGACCCCCAGCCACACGCTCTCCACCAATTCCGCACTCCTGAACGAACGAACTCGGCCAGATGCAGCGCTATGCGGCGTAATGGCCTCAACTTACCGCCCCCTGCGAGGAGTTGGGCCACCGGGTATGCCGAAGGGGCCGGGAGGAAGTGTTCCTCCCGGCCCCTTCGGACACGGCTGTCAACGGCTGTCAGTCGGCGGACTGCTGGCGCTTGGGCCGCCACACCACCAACGCGCTGCTCTGCTGCACCTCCTGGTACGGCACCAGATCGCGGCGGTAGGAGGCGTGGACGGCGGCCTCGCGCTGGCGCATCGTGGCCGCCGCGCCGTCCAGGGCCGACTCCAGCTCCGCGACGCGGGACTGGAGCGCGGCGACCTGGTTCTCCAGTTCGATGATGCGCTTGATACCGGCCAGGTTGATGCCCTCGTCCTGCGACAACTGCTGCACCTGGCGGAGCAGTTCGATGTCACGGGCCGAGTAGCGCCGGCCACGGCCCGCCGTGCGGTCCGGGGAGACCAGACCGAGGCGGTCGTACTGACGCAGGGTCTGCGGATGGAGACCGGAGAGCTGCGCCGCCACCGAGATGACGTAGACCGGGGTGTCCTCGGTCAGTTCATAGGGATTACGGCGACGGCCGGGTGTGTCCATTGGGGCTCAGTCTCCCTTCGCGGCCTCGAACAGCTCCGCCCGCGGGTCCTCCTCCGCGGTCGCCTCGCGATACGCCTCCAGCGCGTCACGAGCCTTCCCCGAGAGGTCCTTGGGAACACTCACCTCGACGGTGATCAGCAGATCGCCGTGGCTGCCGTCCTTGCGCGCCGCGCCCTTGCCCCGCGCCCGCATGGTGCGGCCGTTGGGCGTGCCCGGCGGCAGCTTCAGCGTGACGGCGGGACCGCCGAGCGTCGGCACCCGCACCTCGCCGCCGAGCGCCGCCTCCGCGAACGTCACCGGGACGGTGACCGTGAGGTTGTCGCCCTTGCGGCCGAAGACCGGGTGGTCACCCACGTGCACGGTGACGTACAGATCGCCCGCCGGACCGCCGCGCTCGCCCGGGGCGCCCTTGCCGCGCAGCCGGATGCGCTGCCCGTCCGTGACGCCCGCCGGGATGCGGACCTGCATGGTGCGCGAGGAACGGGCGCGCCCGCTGCCGTGGCACTCCATGCAGGGGTGTTCCGCGATCAGGCCGCGGCCCTTGCAGTCGGGGCACGGGTCGGTGAGCGAGAAGCCGCCGCCCGAGCCCCGCGCGACCTGTCCGGTGCCGACACAGGTCGGGCACACGCGCGGCGTGCCGTTCTTGTCGCCGGTGCCCGAACACGCCTTGCAGGGCTGCTGGGACGTCATCCGCAGCGGGACCGTCGCCCCCTCGATGGCCTCGGTGAAGCTGAGGGTCACCTCGGTGTCGACGTCCTGGCCCCGGCGCGGCTGCGTACGGGTCGTGCCCGCACCGCCGCCCCGGTTGAACAGGCCGCCGAAGACATCCCCGATGCCGCCGCCGAAGCCGCCCTGGCCGCCGCCGCCCGCTCCCGTGCCACCGGCGCCGCCGAAGAGGTCGCCGAGGTCGAAGTTGAACTGGCCGCCGCCGCCCGGACCCGGGCGGAAACCGCCGTTGCCGAACAGGGCGCGGGCCTCGTCGTACTCCTTGCGCTTCTTGGGGTCGCCGAGGACGTCGTTCGCCTCGGAGATCTCCTTGAACCGCTCCTCGGCCTTGACGTTGCCCTTGTTGGCGTCCGGGTGGAACTCGCGGGCGAGCTTCCGGTACGCCTTCTTGATCTCCGCCTCGGTGGCGTCCTTGGGGACGCCGAGGACCTTGTAGAAGTCCTTCTCGATGAAGTCCTTGGTGCTCATCCCCGACGTCCCTCCTTCCTGTCCTTCGTGATTACGTCAGCCCTCCTCCGGGCCACCGTTCTCCTTGTCGTCCGCCGCGGTCTCCTCGGCGTCCTCCGCCTTGACGGTCTGGGCGCCGGGCTGCGGCTCGGCCACGGCCACCCGCGCGGGGCGGATGGTGCGCTCGCCGATGCGATACCCGGGCTGGAGGATCGCCACGCAGGTCGTCTCGGTGACGTCCGGCGCGTAGGAGTGCATCAGGGCCTCGTGGACGGTCGGGTCGAAGGGCTCGCCCTCCTTGCCGAACTGCATCAGGCCCATCTTGGCCGCCACGGTCTCCAGCGACTCGGCCACCGACTTGAAGCCGCCGACCAGTTCGCCGTGTTCCCGCGCGCGGCCGATGTCGTCCAGCACGGGCAGCAGCTCGGTCAGGAGGTTCGCGATGGCGATCTCCTTGACCGCGACCCGGTCGCGCTCGACACGGCGGCGGTAGTTCTGGAACTCGGCCTGGAGGCGCTGGAGGTCGGCCGTGCGCTCGCCGAGCGCCGTGCGCGCCTGGTCCAGCTGGGCCACCAGGGCCACGTCCTGGCTTGCGTCCCCGGCCGGGGCCGCCCCCTCCGCGGGGGCGGCCTTCGGCTCGGCGTCTTCGGGGGTGGCGCCGGAGGGGACGTCGGGCTTCTCCTCGAAGCCCGGGGTCTCCTCCGTCACGCGGCACCGTCCTTGCGCTCGTCGTCGACGATCTCGGCGTCCACGACATCGTCGTCGGCCTTGGCGTCACCGGCGTCGGCGGAGGCACCACCGGCGGCCTGGGCGCCCTGGGCGTCGGCGTACATGGCCTGGCCGAGCTTCTGCGAGACCGCGGCGACCTTCTCGGTGGCCGTGCGGATCTCGGCGCTGTCCTCGCCCTTGAGCTTCTCCTTCAGCTCGGCGACGGCACCCTCGACCTCGGTCTTGATCTCGCCCGGGACCTTGTCCTCGTTGTCCTTGAGGAACTTCTCGGTCTGGTAGACCAGCTGCTCGCCCTGGTTGCGGGTCTCGGCGGCCTCGCGGCGGCGGTGGTCCTCCTCCGCGTACTGCTCGGCCTCCTGGCGCATGCGGTCGACCTCGTCGCGCGGCAGCGAGGAGCCGCCGGTGACGGTCATCTTCTGCTCCTTGCCCGTGCCCAGGTCCTTCGCGGTCACGTGCATGATGCCGTTGGCGTCGATGTCGAAGGCGACCTCGATCTGCGGGACGCCGCGGGGCGCCGGGGGCAGACCGGTCAGCTCGAACATGCCGAGCTTCTTGTTGTACGCCGCGATCTCGCGCTCGCCCTGGTAGACCTGGATCTGCACGGACGGCTGGTTGTCCTCGGCCGTCGTGAAGATCTCGGACCGCTTGGTCGGGATCGTGGTGTTGCGCTCGATGAGCTTGGTCATGATGCCGCCCTTGGTCTCGATACCGAGGGACAGCGGGGTGACGTCGAGCAGCAGGACGTCCTTGACCTCGCCCTTGAGGACACCGGCCTGCAGGGCGGCGCCGATGGCGACGACCTCGTCCGGGTTCACGCCCTTGTTGGCGTCCTTGCCGCCGGTCAGCTCCTTGACCAGCTCGGCGACGGCGGGCATACGGGTGGAGCCACCGACGAGGACGACGTGGTCGATCTCGTTGATGGAGACGCCGGCGTCCTTCATGACGTTGAAGAACGGGGTCTTGCAGCGCTCCAGGAGGTCCGCGGTCAGCTGCTGGAACTGGGCGCGGGTGAGCTTCTCGTCCAGGTGCAGCGGGCCCTCGGCGGACGCCGTGATGTACGGCAGGTTGATCGAGGTCTCGGAGGACGAGGACAGCTCGATCTTGGCCTTCTCGGCGGCCTCGCGGAGGCGCTGGAGGGCCATCTTGTCCTTGGCGAGGTCCACACCGTGACCGGCCTTGAACTGCTGGACCAGGTAGTCGACGACGCGCTGGTCCCAGTCGTCACCACCGAGGTGGTTGTCGCCGTTGGTGGCCTTCACCTCGACGACGCCGTCGCCGATCTCCAGGAGGGACACGTCGAAGGTGCCGCCACCGAGGTCGAAGACGAGGATGGTCTGGTCGTCCTTGTCGAGGCCGTACGCCAGGGCGGCGGCGGTCGGCTCGTTGACGATGCGCAGGACGTTCAGACCGGCGATCTCGCCGGCCTCCTTCGTCGCCTGACGCTCGGAGTCGTTGAAGTACGCCGGGACGGTGATGACCGCGTCGGTCACCTTCTCGCCCAGGTAGGCCTCTGCGTCGCGCTTGAGCTTCTGCAGGATGAACGCGGAGATCTGCTGGGGGTTGAAGTCCTTCCCGTCCAGCTGGATCTTCCAGTCGGTGCCCATGTGGCGCTTCACCGAGCGGATGGTCCGGTCCACGTTCGTGACCGCCTGGCGCTTGGCGACCTCGCCGACGAGCACCTCACCGTTCTTCGCGAAGGCGACGACGGACGGCGTGGTCCGGGCACCCTCGGCGTTGGTGATGACGGTGGGCTCGCCGCCCTCCAGAACGCTGACGACGGAGTTAGTCGTGCCCAGGTCGATGCCGACCGCACGTGCCATGGTTGATTCCTCCAGCTGACTTGAGTGGAACGGACTCAAGCATGACACTCCTCACCCCCTGAGTCAACAGACATGAGCCCCCCAGACTCAACTCTTATCCAACCCCTACACGCAACACCCTCCGGACGGGGGCGAGATGGGGGGATCTTCGCAGGTGGGGGGGTGTGGGGGGCGGGTTGACGGGGGCGTGTTCCGGGGCGGGTTCGGATGCGGGGGCGGCTTGACGGGTGCGGCTGGGGAGCTTGAGGGCCTTGAAGCGGGAGGTGCCGGAGGGCCTGGGGCTGGCTTGTGGGGCGCGGATGGGGCCGACTCCGGGGCCATGGTGTCCGGTGGATGCGGATGCAGGGGGCCGCTTGAGGAGCGGGGCGGACGTGACAGCAGCGGACCATCCTCAGGACCGGGCGCGGGCGAGGCCGTAAGGCGCGGGCACGGGAGGGGCTGCGGCGCAGCCTTGACCTTGCCGCGCGCGGGCGCGGGAAGACACAAGGCCGATCTTGAGGGGCGCGGGGTGTGACACCCCCCAGGGCCACTCGGTGCCGATGCCGCTGCGGGGCCACCCCCGAACGCGGGTGCGCGGCACGATGTCCACGACAGGGGAGAGTCGGCCGCACCTCGCCGAAGGACCCGTTCGAGCCCTCGTGGGCATCGCGGCGCTGCCGCGGGCCACCTCGGGCACCGCCCGACGCCCCACGCGAGCCCCGTCCCGGCATCGCCCGCACGCTCCCGGCGCCCCGCATCACCCAGCCGTACCAGTGAGCCGCGTCCAGGAGCCGGTCCGGCGCCGCCGATGTGCGGCAACCCCCCGGCACCCCCGGCCTCCGCCGAAGCCACCCCCGGCAGGGGGCCGGGACGAGCGGCAGGCCGCCCGATCACGTCCCCGCACCCCCACCCCCAAGTGGGAGAATTCCACCCCCACCCCCCGAACCCCCCGGGCCGGGAAAGGCTAGCCTCAGCGATCCACGTCACCCCGCGCGCGGCTGCATCGCGGCGGAAGATGGGGGTAGTCTCAGACGGACTGCATAAGTTACCACTTAGTAATTTCGAGGCCGCCTCAGGAGCCCCTCATGCAACTCGCCGCGATCATCGTGTCGCTGGTCCTGACCGTGATCGGCGTCGCGCTGCTGGCCCGCGCCATCGGTCAGTTCGTCCGGTACTTCAAGCTGGGCCAGCCCGTGCCCGCGGGTACCCGGACCGACAACCCGTACCAGCGCAGCGTGACCCTGGTGCGGGAGTTCCTCGGCCACACCAGGATGAACCGGTGGGGCATCGTCGGCATCGCCCACTGGTTCGTGGCCGTCGGCTTCCTGACGCTGCCGCCCACGCTCGCCCAGGCCTTCGGCCAGCTCTTCAAGGCCGACTGGACGCTGCCGCTGATCGGCGACTTCCTGCCGTTCGAGCTGTACATCGAGTTCATCGGCGTCATGACCGTCCTCGGCATCGCCGTGCTCATGGTCATCCGGCTGCTGAGCCTGCCGTCCCGCCCCGGCCGCAAGTCCCGCTTCGCGGGCTCCAAGGCGGGCCAGGCGTACTTCGTCGAGTACGTCATCCTCACCATCGGCCTCGCGATCTACACCCTGCGCGGCCTCGAAGGCGCCCTGCACCACGTCGACCACTACGAGGCGGCGTACTTCGCGTCGTACCCCCTGGTCCTCGCCTTCAAGGCGCTGAGCGTGACCACCCTGCAGAACCTGGTCTACCTGGTCGCCATGATCAAGATCGGGACCTCGTTCATCTGGATGATCGTCGTCTCGCTCAACACCAACATGGGCGTCGCCTGGCACCGCTTCCTCGCCTTCCCCAACATCTGGTTCAAGCGCGAGGCCACCGGCGGCACCGCCCTCGGCGCGCTCCAGCCGATGACCTCCGGCGGCGAGCCGATCGACTTCACCGACCCCGGCGAGGACGACGTCTTCGGCGTCTCCCAGGTCGAGCAGTTCTCCTGGAAGGGCCTGCTGGACTTCTCCACCTGCACCGAGTGCGGCCGCTGCCAGTCGCAGTGCCCCGCCTGGAACACCGGCAAGCCGCTCTCCCCCAAGCTCCTCATCATGTCGCTGCGCGACCACGCGCACGCCAAGGCGCCGTACCTGCTCGCGGGCGGCGGCAAGACCATGGAGGGCGAGGAGAAGGCGTCCGAGGAGCAGCTGAAGGACGTCCCCGCCGCCGCGCTGGCCGAGGCCGAGCGCCCGCTCATCGGCACCGCCGAGGAGAACGGCGTCATCGACCCGGACGTCCTGTGGTCCTGCACCACCTGCGGCGCCTGCGTCGAGCAGTGCCCCGTCGACATCGAGCACGTCGACCACATCGTCGACATGCGCCGCTACCAGGTGATGATCGAGTCCGCGTTCCCGTCCGAGGCGGGCACGATGCTCAAGAACCTGGAGAAGAAGGGCAACCCCTGGGGCCTGGCCAAGAAGCAGCGCCTGGAGTGGACCAAGGAGGTCGACTTCGAGGTCCCGGTCGTCGGCAAGGACATCGAGGACCTGTCCGAGGTCGAGTACCTGTACTGGGTCGGCTGCGCCGGTGCCCTGGAGGACCGCGCCAAGAAGACCACCAAGGCCTTCGCGGAGCTGCTGCACATCGCGGGCGTCAAGTTCGCCATCATGGGCGGCGACGAGAAGTGCACCGGTGACTCGGCCCGGCGCCTCGGCAACGAGCCGCTGTTCCAGGAGCTGGGCATGGAGAACGTCATGTCCCTCAACGCCGCCTTCGGCGAGGAGATGGACGACGACGGCAAGGTCGTGCCCGAGTCGGCGAAGCCCAAGTCCGCCAAGAAGATCGTCGCCACCTGCCCGCACTGCCTCAACACGCTCGGCAACGAGTACCCGCAGCTCGGCGGCGACTACGAGGTCATCCACCACACCCAGCTGCTCCAGCACCTGGTGGACGAGGGCAAGCTGATCCCGGTCACCCCGGTCGAGGGCATCATCACGTACCACGACCCCTGCTACCTGGGCCGCCACAACAAGATCTACACGCCCCCGCGCGAGATCATCGGCAAGGTCCCGGGCCTGCGCAACGAGGAGATGCACCGCCACAAGGAGCGCGGCTTCTGCTGCGGCGCCGGTGGTGCCCGGATGTGGATGGAGGAGCGGATCGGCAAGCGCATCAACAACGAGCGCGTCGACGAAGCCCTCTCCCTCAACCCGGACATCGTCTCCACCGCCTGCCCGTTCTGCCTGGTCATGCTGACCGACTCGGTCAACGGCAAGAAGAACGACGGGAAGGCGAAGGAGTCCATCAAGGTCGTGGACGTCGCCCAGCTCCTGCTGGAGTCCGTCAAGACCCCGGTGGACCCGGCCGAGGACGACGAGCCCGCCAACGAGCCGGAGCCCGAGCCGGTGAAGTAAGCGGTACGACGACCAAGGTGCCCCCGGCCACAGCTGGCCGGGGGCACCTTGTCGTATCAGCGGCAGAATCTCACCGCCGGGAAGGAACTACGCCTCCTTCGGCGCCGCCTGCTGCACCACCTCGAAGGACCACAGCGTCGAGCCGGACGCGGCGGGCCGCTGCTTCTCGCCGCCCTCGCCGCCGCCCCCGGCCCCCTGGTGGGCCGCCTTCATCGGCCCCTCCATCCACGCCTGGAAGGCCGCGTCGTCGCGCCAGCGGGTGTAGACGAGGTACTGGTCGGTCCCCTCGACCGGCCGCAGCAGCTCGAACCACTCGAAGCCGTCCGAGCTCTCCACCGTGTGGGCCCGCGAGGCGAACCGCTTCTCCAGCACCTCCCGCTGCTCGGCGGGAACGGTCAGCACATTGATCTTGACTACGCTCATGCCCCCATCCTGCCCCCGCCGCCCCCGCGACGCGCCCCCGACACCGGCGAGCGCCCGCGCGCACGGGCGCGCACGACCGCCCCACCCGTCCCCCCGGCCACGGCAGACCGAAGTTTTCCCGAACTCCAGTACAACCCTTGCGCCTTGACGCCGGTCTCATGATCGCCGACCGCCGCGCAGCCCCCCTCGGGCGGACCGAGGGGGAGCGCGGCGGGCGGCCTCATTCGACTGCGGATGCCCGACCCGGCGTCCCCTGTATGCCGCAGGAGAAACCGCATGTACGCACCTCACAGGCTCGCCCTCGCGACGGCCACCGCCGCCGCGCTGACGGGCGGTCTGTTCACCTTCGCCGCCGCGTCCGCCTCGGCCGCCGACTCCGTCAAGGTCGCGCACGCCGACTTCAACGGCGACGGCTACGGCGACATCGTCGCCGGCACCCCCGGCAGCTACGTCGGCGGGCTCAAGAAGGCCGGCCAGGTCGCCGTCCTGTACGGCGGCGCCTCCGGCGTCTCCGGCGCCAGGCACACCACCCTCAGCCAGAACTCCGCGGGCGTCCCCGGCACCTCCGAGGCGAACGACGGCTTCGGCTACGCGCAGGCCTACGGCGACTTCAACGGCGACGGCTACGACGACCTCGCCGTCGGCACCCCCGGCGAGAAGGTCGGCTCCGACGCGAACGGCGGCACCGTCGCCCTGCTGTGGGGCTCCAAGAGCGGTCTGACCGGCAAGGGCGTGACCCTGGCCGACCCGGCCCCCAGCTCGCACGACAAGTGGGGCCAGACCCTGGCCTCCGGCGACTTCGACGGCGACGGCAGGGCCGACCTGGTCGTCGGCAGCACGGCCGCCACCCTCTACGTCTACCGGGGCGGCTTCACCGCCTCCGGCACGGCCCCGACCCGCTCCACCTTCAAGCTGCCCATCCACCCGGGCACCGCCGACTACTCCTTCGGCCCGGTGCACCTCGTCGCCGGTGACGTCAACGGCGACGGCCGCAGCGACCTCGTGGTCAACGGCTGGGAGACCAAGACCGCCTACGGCTTCAACACCAACTACTGGCTGCCCGGCACCGCCAGTGGCCTGAGCGCGTCCTCGGTCAAGACGCTCAGGTCCGGCATCGTCACCGGCATCGGCGACATCAACGGCGACGGCTACGGCGACATCGTCAGCGGCGTCGGCTGGGACGCGGGCACGCTGGACGACGGCACCACCATCCCGGACGCCTCCACCGGTGGCCGCGTCAACATCACCTACGGGTCCGCCTCGGGCCCCGCCTCGACCGCCGTGGTCAACCAGGACACCGGCAACGTCCCCGGCGGCTCCGAGAAGGGCGACGAGTTCGGCTGGGACCTGGACCTCGGCGACGTCAACGGCGACGGCTACCAGGACATCGCGATCGGCAGCCCCTTCGAGAACCTCGGCGGCGTCACCGACACCGGCCAGGTCACCGTCCTGTACGGCTCCCCGAGCGGCGTGAACACCACCTCCGGCGGCCAGGCCCTCGCCCAGAGCACCGCGGGCGTCCCCGGCAGCGACGAGAAGAACGACCACTTCGGCATGGACGTCAAGCTCGACGACGTCAACGGCGACGGCAGGGCCGACCTGGTCGTCGGCTCGGACGAGAACAGCGGCAACGGCTCGGTCACCTACCTGCCCTCCACCGGCACGAAGATCACCGCAACCGGCTCCCACCTCACCAACGTCGGCGACGCAGGCATCTCCACCTCAGGCACCCCCGAACTGGGCGCCTCCTTCGCGAACTGAATCCCTGACCCACCCCTGGTTCCACCCCTGACGGTCCCTTAGGGGATGTCACAGGTCGGCCGCAAAGCCGGGTCCAGCACCCTGGGCCCGGCCCGTGACCGGCGCGGACCAGGTACGTTCGACGGGTGGCTGGATTCAGGATCGGACGCGGGGACCACGACCATCGCTCCCCGCAGGGACAGCAGGCGCCGCAGGGCCCGTCGTACGGCGGCGGACCCGCCCCGCGCCACGGACAGCAGGGACCGTCGTACGGCTACCCGCAGGGCGGCCCGGCGTACCCGCAGCAGCAGGCGTACCCCCGGCCGGGACAGCCGGGCCCCGGCGGCCCGTCGTACGGCTACCCGGGCCCGCCCGCCGACGGCCCGGAGTACTTCGGTGACGGCGGCCACCACCCGGGGCAGCGCGCGCCGCACGACCCCTACGCGGCCGACAACCCGGGCCACACCCAGGCGTTCTCGGTCGACGACGCCGCGGGCTACACCCAGGGCGAGACCTACCACGCCGGTGCCGCCGAGCCCGCGGGCCCGATCGGCCCGCCGCTGCACTGGAAGGAGCTGCTGAAGGGGATCGTCCTGTCCCCGAACCAGACCTTCCTGCGCATGCGCGACTACACGATGTGGGGGCCCGCCCTCATCGTCACCTTCCTCTACGGCCTGCTCGCCGTCTTCGGCTTCGACGGCGCCCGCGCGGAGGCCATCGGCGCGACGCTCACCAACGCGATACCGATCGTGCTGGTCACCGCCGTCGCGATGGTGCTCAGCATCTTCGTGCTGAGCGTGGTCACCCACACCCTGGCCCGCCAGCTCGGCGGCAACGGCAACTGGCAGCCGACCGTCGGCCTGTCCATGCTGATCATGTCGCTCACGGACGCGCCCCGGCTGGTCTTCGCGATGTTCGCGGGCGGCGACGCGGGCTTCGTCCAGGCGATCGGCTGGGCGACCTGGCTCGGCGCGGGCGTCCTGCTCACGCTGATGGTCTCCCGCTCCCACGACCTGCCGTGGCCGAAGGCGCTGGGCGCGTCCGCGATCCAGCTGATCGCGCTGCTGTCGATCGTGAAGCTCGGCACGTTCTAGTTCGACACGCGGACACGCGCTCGAAAAACACCCGTACGACATACACCCGTACGGCATATGTAGATCCCATATGTCCCTTTATCTCCCGATACGTTGAGAACGCCGCGCCGGCCGAGGAGCCGGCGCGTGCCTCTTCTTCGAGACGAATCAGGGAGTGAGTGTGAAAGCTCGCTTTGGCGTGAGCCGCGCAAAGGCGCTCACGATCGCCGCACTGTCCGCCCTCGCCGCGACGGCCCTCCAGGTACCGGCCACGGCCGCCGGTGGCACCGGGGGCGGAACCAGCGCGGACCACTGGGGTGTCATCACCCGCAACACCATCGGCTCGCCGGTGGCCGCGCTGCGGGAGGGCCCCTACGGGTCGTTCGGCGTCACCGGCGCCGCCGCCCGCCCGCCCTTCGGCACCGGCAGCCTCGGCATCGAGGTGGCGGACCGTTCCACCTCGCTGACGCCGCCCAGCGAGAAGGTGGACTTCGGCAACGAGGTCGACTTCTACGGCAAGCCGGTGCTCGGCCTCACCCAGGTCGGCTTCCGCGTCTTCCAGACCGGCGAGAACGTCTCGTACGGCGGTCCCCGGAACCTGCCCAACATCAAGTTCGAGATCAACCCGAACGTCGCCGCCCACCCTGGTGACACGTACTCCACGCTGGTGTGGGTGCCCGGGCCGGTCACCACGACCGACCGCTGGAGCGGCTACCTGGACGCCACCACCACCGGCACCTGGTACCTGACGGGCGGCGAGACCGCCTGCACCCAGGCCGCCCCCTGCACGTTCGCGCAGGTCAAGGCGTCGCTGAACGACGGCGGCGCGGCACCGGTCATCTACACGGCGGCCGTCGGCAAGGGCCGCGACTACCTGTGGACCGGCGCGGTGGACGGCCTGCGCATCAACAACAGCGTCTACGACTTCGAGGCGAACGGCGTGAAGGTGCGCCGCGCCTGACCGAGGCGCATGCGGGCGACGCGGTCCTCGGACGGCCGACGGTCCTCGGCCGAGATCAGAGGGCGTCCTTGGACGGCGTCACCGGCTCACCCTGCCTGCGCACCGGAGGCAGCACGCTCCACGGGAAGTTGATCCAGGCGTCCGTGCGCTTCCAGACGTACTCGCACTTCACGAGCGAGTGCGGCTTCTCGTAGACGACGGCGGTGCGGACCTCGGCGACGGTCTCCAGGCAGAAGTCCCGCACCAGCTTGAGCGTCTTGCCGGTGTCGGCGACGTCGTCGGTGATCAGGACCTTCTTGTCGGAGAAGTCGATGACGTTCGGGACGGGCGCCAGCATGACCGGCATCTCCAGGGTGGTGCCGACGCCGGTGTAGAACTCCACGTTCACCAGGTGGATGTTCTTGCACTCCAGGGCGTAGGCGAGGCCACCGGCCACGAAGACGCCGCCGCGGGCGATGCTCAGCACGATGTCCGGCTCGTAGCCGTCGTCCGCGATGGTCTGCGCCAGCTCGCGGACGGCCTCGCCGAAGCGCTCGTAGGTCAGGTTCTCCCGTATGCCGCTCATGCTCACACCTGGGTCCGGTGGAAGTTCAGATAGGAGCGGGAGGCGGTCGGGCCGCGCTGGCCCTGGTACCGGGAGCCGTAGCGCTCGCTGCCGTAGGGGTGCTCGGCGGGCGAGCTGAGCCGGAACATGCAGAGCTGGCCGATCTTCATGCCGGGCCAGAGCTTGATCGGCAGGGTGGCGAGGTTGGACAGCTCCAGGGTCACATGGCCGCTGAAGCCCGGGTCGATGAACCCGGCGGTGGAGTGCGTGACCAGGCCCAGGCGGCCGAGCGAGCTCTTGCCCTCCAGGCGGGAGGCCAGGTCGTCGGGGAGCGTGATGACCTCGTACGTGCTGGCCAGCACGAACTCACCGGGGTGCAGGATGAAGGGCTCGTCCCCCTCGGGCTCGACCAGCCGGGTCAGGTCGGTCTGCTCGACGGAGGGGTCGATGTGGGGGTACCGGTGGTTCTCGAACACCCGGAAGTAGCGGTCAAGGCGCACGTCGATGCTGGACGGCTGCACCATGGATTCGTCGTAGGGATCGATCCGCACCCGTCCGGCGTCGATCTCGGCCCGGATGTCCTTGTCTGAGAGAAGCACGTCCCGAGGATACGCAAGGGGTGCGGAGGGCGGACAATCGTGGCGGGGGCGTGTACGGGGGCGTATCCGGGCGGCTACGCAACGCGGCCGTCTCCGGGGGTGGAGACGGCCGCGCAGATGCCTGTTCTGTTGTTACCGCGGTTGCTGCTTACTACCGCTTGCTACTACCGCTTCTCGAGCGTGACCGGTACGACGCTGCGGAGCCGGGCGCACCGCGGGCACCGCAGGAGCCGGCCGGGGCCGAGCCGCTCGGCCTGCTGCATCGGGAACGAAGCGGTGCTGAAGACGTGGCCGTCCACGCAGCGGACGACGGTGCGTTCCATCAAGTCCCTCAAGTCCCTTCCCCAGGAGCCTCGTCGGGCCATCAACCCCGACGACAAAAGCCACATTACGGGATGACCGGGAAGCCCCTCCAGGCGGCACTCCGCCCTCACCCGAGCCCTCTCCGAAGCCCCCACCGTACGCCCCAACTCCGCACCCCCGTACCGCGATACACCCCCGACACGCGGGGGTCCGGGCGGCCGGGGCGGGGGATGGGGTACAGTGAGCGAGCGTTCGGACATCGGGGCGATTTGCTCAATATGTCCGTCTTACGCGGGTGTAGTTTAATGGTAGAACATCAGCTTCCCAAGCTGAGAGCGCGAGTTCGATTCTCGTCACCCGCTCCATGAAGGCCCAGGTCATCGACCGGGGCCTTTCTTGTTGTTCGGCTGTCAGCTCCCCCTGCCGCGGCAGGGGGATCGTGAAGGAGTCGCCCGGGTGCCCTGGCCGCACATACCGCTCAGCCCCGATCCCGCCGCCTTCCCCGCCCGGCCGCCGACCGACCTGCGCGACCCGGCGGTGATCACGGCGCACGACCAGGCGGCCTTCGACGCCGTGGAGACCATGGTCGATCACTGGGACCGGCCCGGCTGGACGGCGCGGACACGGTCGTACTACTGGATGCTCACCTTTCCCGACAGCCCCGCGCTGGCCGATCTCGCCCGTCGCTGCCAGCGGCATCTCGCTCCGCTCGGCCTGGACCCGGTGCCCGCCGACGGACTGCACATCACCCTCACGCGCGTCGGCCCGGCCGGGGCGCTCCCACCCGGCCTCCTCGACGACGTCATCACCGCGGCGCTCCCTCTCCTCCCGACGGCCTTCCGCCTGCGCGCCGTCCCGCTCGCGGGCTCTCGGGGAGCCGTACGCCTGACGGTCGCACCATGGCTCCCGGTACTGGCACTGCACGCGGCACTCGGCGAAGCCATGACGTCGCGGGACCTCACCCCCCAGAAGCCGACCGCCCTGTTCCGCCCGCACCTGAGCCTGGCCTACAACAACCGCCCACGCCTCGCCGCCCCGGTGATCGAGTCCGTCACCGCACTGCGCGACCTTCCCCCGGTCGACCTGCACGTCCGGGAGGTGCAGTTGGTGGAGCTGCGGCGCGAGGGGCGGAGTTACCGGTGGGAGGTTGTCAAGAGCCTGCCACTGGACGGACTGCCGAGGTCGTGAACTCCGCTCTCCCAGGTCAGCGGCCTGAGGATCGGTCGTCGTCGGTCGTCAGCAGTTGGAGGGCCGTCTCGTGGGGTGAGTTCGGTTCGGCGTAGTAGAGCTTCAGGATGTTGCCGTCCTGGAGGTGGGCGGATTGGTAGAGGAGTTCCAGGGTGCCTGCGGTCGGGTGGGTGAGGAGTTTGGTGCCCTCGATGCAGCTGGAGACTCGTTGGCGGCACCACAGGGAGGTGAATTCCTCGCTGTGGATGGTCAGTTCGCCGATGAGTTCCGCGAGTTGGGGGTCGTGGCGGTGGTTGCCGGAGAGGAAGCGGAGGTAGGTGACGTTGGCTTCCGACTCGGCGGGCCAGTCCGCGTAGAGGGAGCGGACGGTGGCGTCGAGGAAGTTCAGCTTGATGACGTTGGGCCGCTGGGCGGGGTGGTCGGGGGCGGTGAAGTCGAGGTGGGGGGCGAGGAGGCGGTGGTAGAGGGGGTTCCAGCTGAGGATGTCGCAGCGGTGGTTCAGGACGGCTGCCGCCACGTTGCCCAGTGACTTCACCAGCATGCGCGTGGCGGGGCTGACCTGGTCGCCGCCGGGCGCTCGTTCCTGGGGGTTCTGGAGCGGGGTGCCGATCTTCAGCAGGTAGTCCCGTTCGTCGGGGCTCAGTCGGAGGGCGCGGGCGAGGGAGAGCAGGACCTGTGGGGAGGCGTGGGCGGTCTGGGACTGTTCCAGGCGGGTGTAGTACGTCTGGCTCACCCCGGCGAGCGTGGCCACCTCCTCGCGTCGTAGCCCCGGAACCCGCCGGGAACCGAAGGTCTGGAGGCCCGTCTGCTCGGGCCGTACCCGCTCGCGCATCTGCCGGAGATAGCCGCCCAGGTCCGTGTTCACGATCTGCTCCATCCCCCCGATTATGAAGTCCCGGCCGATCAGGAGAGCGTCCTGCTCCGCAGCGCCCTCCACAGCAGCAGGCCCGCGGCCACCTGGCAGCCTCCCGCCACCCCCACCGCCGTACGGATGCCGCTCAGCTCCTCCGCGGCCGTCACCGTCCCGCTTCCGACGACCCCCGCGAACACCGCGCTGATCAGCGGGATGCCGATCGCGATGCCGGTCTGCTGGCTCTGGGTGGCCATGCCGGTCGCCATGCCCTGCAGGTCGGAGCCGACGGAGGAGGTGGCGATGACCATGAAGGACAGGGCCGCCGTCATGGAGAAGAAGGCGTTCACGAACTGCGTGGCGATCAGCGGGATCAGCCAGCGCGAGTCGGCGGTGGCCCACAGCACGGGCAGCATGAACGCGCCCTGGAGGAAGAGGGAGAGGCCGAGCAGGGTGCGCGGGGGCACGCGCTGGAGGAGGCGCGGGCCGACCGTACCGGCGATGATCTGGCCCAGGCCGATGCCGAGCAGGACCAGTCCGGCGACGAGGGACGACAGTCCGAGCACGTCCTGGACGTAGAGGCCGGTGAAGAAGATCAGCGCGGTCTCGCCGCCGAAGATGAACAGGGCGGCCAGGTTGCCGAAGGCGAGGTCGGGCTTCCGCAGCACCCGCACCGGCACCAGGGCGTCGGCGGTACGGCTCTCCACCGCCCAGAAGGCGCCCAGGAGTACGGCGGCGGCGAGCAGCGCGACGCCCGCGACCAGGTCGAAGCCCTCCTCGCCGACGCGGGTCACGCCGTAGATCCCGGTGAACAGGCCGAGGGTGACGAGGACGGCGCCGGGCAGGTCGATCCGGGCGCGCCGCTCGGCCCTGCTCTCGTCGACGACCAGCGGTACGACCAGGATCGCCGCGAGGGCCACCGGGATGTTGATGAAGAACGCCCAGCGCCAGGAGAACACGTCCGTGAGGAACCCGCCGAGGACGGCGCCGACGCTGAAGCCGGAACTCATCATCACGCTGTTCAGGCCGAGCGCGCGGGTGCGCAGGGACGGCTCGGTGAAGGCGGTGGTGAGCAGGGCGAGCGCGGCGGGGGTGACGGCGGCGGTGGCCAGGCCCTGCAGCGTACGGGCGACCAGCAGCGTCGTGGCGGACTCCGCGACCCCGCCGACCAGGGAGGAGACGGCGAGTACGGCCATGCCGACGGTGAAGACGCGTCGGCGTCCCAGGTGGTCGCCCACCCGCCCGAGGACCAGGGTGCATCCGGCGGCGCACAGGGCGAACGTCGTGGTGATCCACTGCAGGGCGCCGGTGGAGAAGCCGAGGGCGGTGCCGACTTCGGGGAGCGCGACGTTCAGTACGGAGAAGTCGGCGGCCATCATGAACTGGGACGCCAGGAGGACTATCAGGGCGGTGACTTGGCGGGCGGGCATGCGGGGTGCTGGGGTGCCTGTGGCGCTGGTGGGGCTGGTGGTGCCTTGGGTGCTGGTGGTGCCTGTGGTGTTGGTGGTGCTTGTGGTGCCGTCTGCGGTGGTCATGGCCCCAGGCTCCGGGGTGGGGCTCGGACCGGCCAGGTCCTCCTTGACGGCAGCACCGGGGAGACTGCCACTGGCAGTGCCACCCTCAACGCCGGTTTTCTATACGTCAGTTCTCGGCGCGTCAGTTCTCGGCGACCCGGTACCAGTGGGTGCCGCCGACCGGGAACTCGTACGTCGGGCGGCCGTGGCTGCCGGTGGTGCGAAAAGGGGTGCCGTGGTCGCTGATGCGGAGGGTGCCCTGGCGGCCACCGCTGTTCCACTGGAGGTCGACGTACCACCGCACGTCGTGGGAGTCGGCGCCCGCGGTGATGTACAGGACCTCGGGGTCGGACTGGCTGACCTTGTAGGGGAAGCCGCGCTGGCCGGCCTTCGGGACGATGACGGGGTGGCCGGCGTCGAGGTCCGTGGCGAAGGACCGCGTCTCCACGCCTCCGCCGCAGCCTGACGAGCCCAGGTACGCGTTCCAGGCGGGCGGGGTGCTGGAGTCGACCACGACGACGTGCATCGACTCGATGACGACGGTCTCGTCTCCGGTGCCCTGGACGGTGAGCGCGACCCGCTGTTCGTCGGCGGCGATGGCGCCGTGCGCCGCGACCCAGCCCGGTACGTCCTGGCCCATCACCGGGGGTGCGACCTGGTCGGGGGGCCGGTTGATCAGGTACTTCGCCTCGCACTGGGGGTCGTCCCAGCCGTAGGTACGGGTGCTGACCGTGAGAGGGACGGCGTCGTTGTGCGGGGGGTCGGTGGGGTGGGTGGGTGGCTTGGGGGCGGGGGTGGTGGGAGCGGGGGGCCTGGAGTCGGTCGGTCGTTGGGACGGCGATGCCGAGGGGTGGGGTGTGGGGGTCGGCTGAGGGGCGGAGGTCGTGGTGCCGGTCGGTCGGCCGTGCGCCGTCGGCTTCGTTCCCCAGT
This sequence comes from Streptomyces sp. LaPpAH-108, assembly GCF_000373625.1. Lineage (GTDB taxonomy): Bacteria > Actinomycetota > Actinomycetes > Streptomycetales > Streptomycetaceae > Streptomyces. The sequence goes on along the minus strand of NZ_KB891995.1, from coordinate 414,757 downwards.
CCTTCGGGTCGAGTACGAGTGCGGTGGACACGGCGATCACGACGGCTACGGCCGCCGCGATCGGGATCCAGCGTTTGCGGGCAGGACGGGGGCTGGGGGTGGCCTTCTCTTGTTGTTCCGGGGACGGGTGTTCCTCCGGGGACGGGTCGGCTACGGGCACAGGGGTGTTCCCGGGCTCGCCCGTCGGGTCAGCTACCGGCTCCACCGCAGGTTTCCGCCCCCGCTCCCGCGCCGCGTCCGCCAGCACCCACCGCCGGTGCAGCTCGACCAGTTCCTCGGGGGTGGCCTTGCACAGGTGGGCGAAGCGGGAGAGGGCGGCGTAGTCGGCGGGTACGCCCTCCCCCTTGCAGTACCGGTGCAGCGTCGACGTACTCATGTGCGCGCGCTTCGCGAGGGCTTCGTAGCTCAGCCCGGACCGCTGCTTCAAGTCGCGTAACAGCGCGGCGAATTCGGCGATCTCGTCAGCCGCCCCCACCGGTCCCCCATCCCGTTCGGCATCCCGTTCCGCATCCCAGAGGGATCACGTTTCCCCAGGTCAGAGCCGGTGCGAGCATCCCAGCGTCCCGAAACTCCCGGTGGAATGGCGGGTGGGACGGCGGGTGGCACAGGCTGGGGCCATCCAAGCACGGAGCCCCACCGGAGACGGTGACGGCCCCCGCTGGGCTCTGCTTCACGGGCCGCGCCGCAGGCGTGTTCCGGCCCCACACCACAGGCACAGAAAGAACAGTCAACTCATGCGTATCACCACGCGTTTCACCGCCCGTGTCGCCTCTTCTGCGGTCGTCGCCGCGGCGCTCGCCCTCGTCGGCGTCCAGGCCGCCGGGGCGACCGCCTCCGCCGCCGTCAAGGCGTCCACGGTCACCTGCACCGCCGCGAACACCAAGCTGACCGTCACCGAGGTCTCCCGCCCGATCAACCACCTGCTGCTCAAGGCCACCAACACCGGCACCGCGACCTGCAACGCGCACTACGCCCCCTTCCTGCGCGCCGGGGCCGACGCACAGGCCCCGCTGGCCTGGATCGAGGACAGCAAGCCGCAGGCCGTGGTGACGATCAAGCCGGGCCAGTCGGCGTACGCGAGCATCCTGACGTCCTCCCCCGACGGCGAGGGCGGCGCCACCGAGAAGACCCTCGGCGTCCTCTTCACCGACAAGAAGGGCACCGCGACCACCAAGGAGAAGACCCTGAACCTCCCGAACGGGGGCGTCTTCTTCAACAGCGCCGCCGCGGTGACGTACTGGCAGGACAACGCGGCGGACGCCCTGACCTGGTAGCCGCCGACGGGCCGCACCGCGCGTCCCGTCCTCCGGAGGGGGGAGGCGCGGTGCGGCCGTCACCGTTTGACGCGGCCACGGGTCGCGAGCAACGTGAGGCCGAGCAGGGCGGGTTCGGCGATGCGGGACAGCATCTCGGCGTACGTCCCGACGGTGGTCAGGTCCTGGCTCGACGAGCGGCAGCGCGAGGCCGGGGCCGCCTCCGCCTGTGACATGGCGGGGGCGACGGCGACGTGTTCGGCGTCGGTCTCCCTCGCACCGTGCTCGCCGAGGAGGGCGTCGTTATAGTGGGCGCGCGTGTACGTCGGCGGGAGGTCGGCGGTGGCCCGAGGAGGTGAGTCCCATCAACGCGGTGATGGTCGGGATTCCCTGCTGGAGGGCTTGTCGTGGACGACATGGTGGTGGATGCCGCTCGTGCGGCTGGTGATGCTTCGGGTTTCGTAGGGTCCGCTTCTTCTCTTTCCTCTGTTGCCTCGCGGTTGCGGGCCGCCGGGTGTGTGTTCGCGGAGGAGGAGGCGCGGATGATTCTTGATGCCGCGGCGCGGACGGCGGAGTCCGAGGACGGCATGGTGGAGCGGCGGTGTGCCGGGGAGCCGCTGGAGCATGTCGTGGGGTGGGCCGCGTTCGGGGGGCTGCGGATCGCGGTGGGGCCGGGGGTGTTCGTGCCTCGGCGGCGTACCGAGTTCCTGCTGGAGCAGGCGCTGCGGGTGGGGCGGGACGCGGGGGTGGTCGTGGATCTGTGCTGCGGGGCGGGGCCGCTGGCCGCCGCGCTGGCCGTGCGGCTGCCGCGGGCCGAGCTGCACGGCGCCGACATCGACCCGGTGCAGACGGCGTACGCGCGCCGTAATCTCGCGCTGTTCGCGGACCGGGCGACCGTGCACGAGGGGGACCTCTACGACGCCCTGCCCGCCGTGCTGCGCGGTCGGGTCGAGCTGCTGGTGGCCAACGCCCCGTATGTCCCCCGCGCTGCCCTCGCCACCCTGCCGACCGAGGCCCGTGACCATGAGCCGGTCCTCAGTCTCGATGGCGGGGCGGACGGGCTGGCCGTTCAACGACGCCTTGCCGAGGGGGTGGTGGAGTGGCTGGCGCCCGGGGGGCGGCTGCTCGTGGAGACCAGTGCGCGGCAGGCTCCGCTCACGCGCGGGATGTTCGCCGGGGCCGGGCTCGACGCGTGGGTGGTGGAGTGCGAGGAGCGGGAGGCGAGTGTCGTCGTGGCACGGCGGGCCGCCGCTTGACGGGTGGGGGAGCGGCGCGCACCTGACCCGGCGGTGCTCCCCCGTGGCTCCGCCGGGTGTGCGCCGCTCCCCCTGTCCGTGGGGTCAGGTCAGCTGGGAGAGGCGGTCCAGGTGCTGGGCCGTCAGGTAGTCGCGTACGTGCGGGGCCCGGGCCGTCGTCAGGGCCCAGGCCGTCACGGTGGGGCGGGCCCGGTGGGTGGTGGTGCGGGGGTCGTCGAGCCAGTCGAGGCAGGAGGAGACGAGGCTGCGGTAGTTGGTCCGGCTCGCGTTGTCGCGGGCCAGGTCGGTGCCGTAACCGGGGGCCTGGGCGTGGGCCAGGGTGACCCAGGGTTCCAGGACGGTCAGGGCGATGTCCGGGTCGCCGCTGCGCAGGGCGCCGAGGACGAGGAGCAGGCGGAACGAGCCCTCGGTGAGGTGGCGGTTCTCCTTCATCTCCCTGCGCAGGCGGGCGTCCGCCTCGGCCAGGGAGGTGAGCGCCGTGGCCCGGTCGCGGCGCATCAGGTGGTCCTCGAACGTCCAGCACATCAGGTACAGCCGGGTGAGCGGCGCGCGGTGCACATCGCCCTCGTGTTCCGCCCGGTGCAGCAGGGCGTCGAGTTCGGCCCGGCGCTCGTCGTGCTGCCAGGGCCAGGCGTGGTGGGGGTGCGTACCGCTGCCGCACAGACCGCAGCGGCGCGGGATCGCGGGCCTCGGGTCCGGGAACCAGCCCCCGCCCCCGCACTCCGGGTCGTCGCAGGACCAGCCGGTGGCCAGGGCGCCGGGCGGGGCCTGGTAGCCGTGCAGGGTGGGCGGGAGCTGTGCGGGGCCGAAGAGTCTGCGGAAAATGTCCATGGGCCGCGCTCACCCCACCTTCGCGTGGAAGTCGTCCCGCGAATTCGGGCACACATAGCCCGAGTTCCCGCACCGCCCGCACGTCGTCCAGGCGCTCACCTTGCCCTGGCAGCGGGGGCAGCGGATCGCGCGGACCCGCTTGCCGCAGGCGCGGTCGGGGCAGTGGACGTCCTTGTCGCCGGTGTAGCGCATGGTGGTCTCCTCAGTGGGTGGTGGCGCGGTCGCGGGCGGCGCGTTCGGCGGGGCTCAGCCGGGTGACGCGGCCGGAACGGCTCTCGGCGCGTACGCCCCAGGGCGAGGACGGCCGGCCGCCCAGCAGCCACACGGCCGGCGTGACCTCCCAGAGGAACGCCTTGCCGATGCTCACCGCCGTCCACTCGGGGCTGATCAGCATCAGCCGGGGCGGTACCCCGTGCCAGAAGGAGCCCCCGGCCCGTGCGTTGAAGGTCCACATCGCGACCGCGATCCCGAGAAAGTGCGTCAGCGCGAACGCCGTCCCCATCGGTTTCCTCCCCTTGTCCCCTGGTCCGGCCCGCCGCCCGGTCGTCGTCGCGGCGGGTGCCTCCTTCGTACCGCCCGGCCCGCGCCCCGCACCGGGGCGTTGCACAGCTCGCCGGGCGCTGCAACGCGCGGGGGAGCGGGGCGGGACTTGAGGTATCACCGGTCGGCAGCGATCCGCCGTCGGCAAAGGTCCGCCGTCGGCAAGGGGCCTGCCCTCGGCAAAGGTTCGCCGCCCTTGGGCCGTTGTGGCCGCACTCCTGCCAAACTGTCCGACATGAGCACGCTGGGGGGCGGGAGCGCGGCGGGGGTGCCGGGGCGGCGGATGCGCGTCGCGTGGCTGTTGCGGGTGAACCGGCTGCTCGGGCAGGACACCGCGCTGCGCTCGCTGCCCGGGTTCGCGGCGGCGTTCCGGGGCGGCGCGTACGGGCGCGAGGTGAGCGTCAGCACCGTCTCGCGGTGGGAGACGGGCGTGACCCCGGTGCCCTGGGCGGCCGTGCGGCGGTACGAGGAGCTGCTGGGGCTGCCCCGCAACCTGCTCACCGCCACCGCGCGCACCGTCTGGCGCTACCTCGCCCCCGGCCCCGTCCTCGACACCGCCCCCGCCGGACCCGCCGCCCGCGACCTGGAGGACCTGCTCGAACAGGCCGTCTCCGCCGATGTGATGACCGGCGACGACTGGGACCAGCCGGCCGAGGGGATCTGCGTACGGCCCGATGTGGTGCTGATGCCGTCCGGGACCTGGTACCGGCTCGCGGAACGGCTCGTCGAGGAGATGGTGATCGCGGACGGCCTGCCGTGGCTGCTGCGCTTCGAGTCCCTGAACCGGCTGCTGAACCATCCGCGGGGCGCCCGTACGGTCATCGCGGCGTGCGCGGAACTCGCGGCGGGCCGGGCCCGGTTGACGGCGGTCGAGATCGTCTGCGCGCTGGACAACTGCGGCCACCCGGACGCCGCCGCGCGCGTCCTCGCCGAACTCACCGCCCCGAGCGGGCGGCTGGCGCATCGCGGCGCGGTGATGGCCTGCTTCCGCAAGGTCAGCTACCGGCACTTCGACCCCGAGCAGGTACGGCTGCTGACCCGCGCGCTGCGCGACATCCAGGACTCCGGGCCGGTCGGCGACCAGGTCGAGCCGCTGCGCCGCCATGTCGCCGCCGCGCACCCGGAACACCTGCGCGCGCTGCTGGGCCGGGCCCCCGCGCCGCTTCCCCCGCCGGGCGCCGCACCGGCCTCGCTGGAGGCGGTCGTACGACGGGTGGCGGCCCGGGTCCGGTCCGTCGAGCCGGACGGCACGAGCGGCACCGCCGTGCCGGTCACGCTGGTCGGCGAGGCGCTGACCAGCCCGGTCTTCGATGTACGGCTCCATGCCGCGTTCCTCCTCGCGGCCACCCCGTACCGCGCCCCGCTGGCCGACGCGTGCGCCGCCGAGCTGGCGCGGCCCGCGGCGATCCGGGACGAGGAGGTGGCGGTGCCGCTCCTGGAGGCGCTGCGTGTCCTCGGCGACCGGCGGCACCGGGGGCTGCTCCAGACGCTGGCGGTGCGTCCGGGCGTCCCGCGTGGCACCGCGTACGCCGCCGTGCGCGCGCTCGGTCATGTCGCGGCCGGGCAGGCCACCGACGCCTTCCTGCGCGAGGCCGTCGCCCGCCATCAGGCCGCGTGGCTGCGCGGGCGCGACCCGGTGAGCGCCGCGACCCTGGTCAGCCTGGTCTACGCCCTCGGCATGGGCTCGCGCGACGGACTCCTCACCGAGGTGCGCGACCGCCCCGGCACCCTCCCGGAAGCGCGTACGGCGGCGGACCGGTGGCTGGGGATCGCGGGGCATCTGCGGGCGAGCGCGCTGCTCTGACGTGGGACGGACTGTCCACAGAGTGGGCGGACTGTTGATGGGCGCGGGTGGCTGCTGTACAAATGGGCGCCATGAATCACGAGCCGTTGGTGCGACGCCTGGTCATCGACCTGTGCCGACGCCCGGCCGCGTGTTGTCGCTGAACTCGCCCCACCGGCGCGGATGCTGCTGATTCCCGTGTAGTCGGCGTTCCCGCGTAGTCGGCGTTCTCTTTCTTTCCTTTCCTGGCCGTTGAACGGCCCGTGTCCGCGCGGGTGCCGTCCGGCTCCTTCCTGTTGATCTCCAGCGCCGTCGTCCGGTGCCGTGTGGAGGTTCCTCGTGTCCACTTCCCTGTCCGAAGCCGTCCCCGACAAGACGCCCACGACACCCGGGACACCCGGCGTGCCCGGCGGCGGGCGGGCGCGTGCCGTGTGGCCGCGCGTGCGGCGGCTCGCGCTGCCGGTCGGTTCGCTGCTGCTGTTCCTCGTCCTGTGGCAGGCGGTGGCGGCGGCCGGGACCTGGAGCGAGACGCTGGTGCCGCCCCCGGCCAAGGTGTGGAAGGCATTCGTCGACGTCTCCACCACGCACGACGGGACGCGCGGCTACAACGGCACCACGCTGATCGAGCACCTGGGCATCAGCCTGCGACGCATCGCGCTCGGCGCCGGGCTCGGCATCGTCGCCGGAGTGGTCTTCGGGCTGCTGATGGGGACGGTCGGCCCGCTGCGCGCGCTGTTCGAGCCCTGGATCACCTTCCTGCGCACGCTGCCGCCCCTGGCGTACTTCTCGCTGCTCATCATCTGGCTGGGCATCGACGAGGAACCGAAGATCACGCTGCTCGCGGTGGCCGCGTTCCCGCCGGTGGCGGTGTCGACCACAGCGGCCGTCGCGGCGGTGCCGCGCGCGCTCGTGGAGGCGGCCCGCGCGCTCGGCGCCTCGCGCTGGGACGTGGTGAAGGACGTGATCGTGCCCTCCGCGCTGCCGGAGACCTTCACCGGCGTGCGGCTGGCCGTCGGCGTGGCCTACTCCTCCCTGGTCGCGGCCGAGTTGGTCAACGGCCTGCCCGGGATCGGCGGCATGGTCAAGGACGCCGCCAACTACAACAACACCCCCGTCGTGCTCGTCGGCATCATCGCCATCGGGGTGTCCGGGCTGGTCATCGACACCCTGCTGCTCCGCCTCGAACGCGCCGTCGTGCCGTGGCGCGGACGGGACTGAACACCCTTTCCTTCTTCTCCGATCCGCCGTCCCTCCCCGTCAAAGAAACGGTCGCCCCATGTCGTCCTCCCTCTCCCGTCCCTCCCGTCGGCTGCTCCTCGCCGGTGCGCTCGGCACCGCCGCCCTCGCCGTCACCGGCTGCTCCTCGGCCAGCGATGCCTCCTCGGGCCAGAGCAAGCGGCTGCGCATCGGCTACTTCGCCTTCCCCAGCGGCGATCTGCTGGTCAAGCACAGAAAGCTGCTGGAGAAGGCGCTGCCCGGCTACACGGTCAGCTGGGTCAAGTTCGACTCGGGCGCGAGCGTCAACCAGGCGTTCCTCGGCAGGTCCCTGGACATCGCGGCGCTCGGCTCCAGCCCCTTCGCGCGGGGGATAGCGGGGAGTTCGCCGATCCCGTACAAGGTCGCGTTCGTGCTCGACGTGGCCGGGGAGAACGAGGCGCTGGTCGCGCGCAAGAAGCTCGGCATCAAGGACGTGGCCGGGCTCAAGGGGCGCACCGTGGCGACGCCGTTCGCGTCCACCTCGCACTACAGCCTGCTCGCGGCACTCGACAAGGCCGGGCTCGAGGCGTCCGACGTGAAGCTGGTCGACCTCCAGCCGCAGGCGATCCTGGCCGCCTGGCAGCGCGGGGACATCGACGCGGCGTACGTCTGGCTGCCGACGCTGGACGAGCTGCGCACGACCGGAACCCAGCTGACCAGCAGCAAGGAGATCGGCAGCGGGGGCAAGCCGACGCTCGACCTCTCGGTGGTGTCCGACGACCTGATCGCCAAGGCCCCGGAGGTGGTCGACGCCTGGCGCAAGGCGGAGGCCGAGGCGCTGCGGCTGCTCAGGTCGGACCCGGACGACTCGGTCAAGGACGTCGCCACGGAGCTGGGCATCAGCACCTCGGACGCCAAGGCCCAGCTCTCCCAGGGCGTGTTCCTCACCCCGGAGCAGGTCGCGTCCGCCGACTGGCTCGGCACCGAGGGGCACCCCGGCAAGCTGCTCGACCACATCCTCGACACCGGCCGCTTCCTGGCCGACCAGAAGCAGATCGACGCCGCGCCCACCGAGCGGGCCGTCCGCTCGGCCTTCTATCTGAAGGGACTGCCCGATGGCCTCGAGTGAGCTGACCGCGAAGTCAGGGAAGTCCGGGAAGTCCGGGAACGACGTCCGCACGGAGGCCGTACGGCTGGAGCGGGTCAGCCATCGCTACGGCCAGGGGCGCGACGCCTTCACCGCCGTCGGACCCGTCGATCTCACGGTGCCCGCCGGTGAGTTCCTGGTGCTGGTCGGCGCCTCCGGCTGCGGCAAGAGCACGCTGCTGCGGCTGATCGCCGGGTTCGAGCGGCCCACCGACGGCGCGGTGCGGGTGGCGGGCGCCGAGCCCCGGCCCGGTCACGCGGCGGGCGTGGTGTTCCAGACGCCCCGGCTGTTCCCGTGGCGCACGGTCGGCGGCAACGTCGACCTGGCCCTGCGCTACGCGGGCGTCCAGCGCGCCGCGTGGCCCGAGCGGCGGGCGGAGCTGCTGGAGCGGGTCGGGCTCGGCGGGACCGAGCGGCGGCGGGTGTGGGAGATCTCGGGCGGGCAGCGTCAGCGCGTGGCCATCGCCCGCGCGCTCGCGGCCGAGCATCCGCTGTTCCTCCTTGACGAGCCGTTCGCCGCGCTGGACGCACTGACCCGGGAACGGCTCCAGGAGGACGTGCGCGAGGTGACCGCCCGCACCGGGCGGACCACCGTGTTCGTGACCCACTCCGCCGACGAGGCGGTGTTCCTCGGCTCCCGCATCGTCGTGCTCTCCAAGAGCCCCGGGACCGTCGCCCTGGACCTGCCGGTGCCGCTCCCGCGCGCGGGGGTGGACGCCGACGCGCTGCGCGAGTCACGGGAGTTCGCCGAGCTGCGCGCGCGGGTCTCGCACGCCGTCAAGTCCGCCGCCGCCTGACCCCGACCGCACGGAAACCGGGAGCCGTGCGTCACGGCACCCCTCCGGAATCCCTCCGGAACCCTTCCGGAACTCCAGGAAAGGAAGCCCCCGTTGAGCATCACCAGCGACCGCTCCCCCGCCACCGCCGTCCAGCTTCCGCTGACCAAGCTCGGGCCGAGCTTCGGCGCCGAGATCGACGGCATCGACCTGGCCCGGCTCACCGACGACGAGGTGACCGCCGTCCGCGCGGCCCTGGTCGAGCACAAGGTGCTCTTCGTCAGCGGCCAGAACCTCGACGACGCCCAGCAGATCGAGTTCGGCCGGCGCCTCGGCGAGGTCACCGCCGGGCACCCGGTCCACGACTCCGGTGACGTGGCACCGGAGGTGTACGCCCTGGACAGCCAGGACAACGGCTTCTCCGACGTGTGGCACACCGATGTCACCTTCGTACGGCGTCCGCCCGCGATCTCCATCCTGCGCGCGGTCGTCCTGCCGCCGCACGGTGGCGACACCACCTGGGCGGACAGCCAGCTCGCCTATGAGTCGCTGTCGCCCGGCCTGCGCGCCCACCTCGACACACTCACCGCCGTGCACGACGGCAACCGCGCCTTCGGCTACTACCTGGCCCAGCGGCGACAGGGCCAGGGCAACCTCTGGGACGGCGAGGTCGTCACCGAACTCGTGCCCGTGGAGCACCCGGTGGTGCGCGTGCACCCCGAGAGCGGCCGTAAGGGCCTGTTCGTGAATCCGGGCTTCACCTCGCACATCGCCGGGGTCTCCGAGTACGAGAGCCGGGGGCTGCTCGACATCCTCTACGCCCACCTGACCAAGCCCGAGCACATCGTGCGGCACCGCTGGCGGCCGGGCGATGTCGCCCTGTGGGACAACCGCAGCACGGCGCACTACGCCAACCGCGACTACGGCGACCAGCACCGGGTCATGCACCGGATCACGCTGGCCGGGGATGTCCCGTTCGGTGTTTCACGTGAAACCTTGTCCGTTTCACGTGAAACATCCCCGCTCGGCTGACAGCCGCTGCGGAGGGCACGATGGGGTCGGCGGAACCGCTGCGGTTCCGCCGACGTCGTCCGTAAGGCCGGAGGACTGCAGAGCCTCAGAGCCCACCGAGCCCGCCGAAGGGAAGCGCCGTCCATGCCGACGCTCACCGTGCTCACGCCTGTCCACGACGGAGGGCACGCGTATCTGCGCGAGCTGCACGACTGTCTGGCCGGGCAACGGCTGCCCGAGGGCTGGCGCCTTGAGTGGGTGCTCCAGGAGGACGGCCGTACCGGCACCCCGCTGGCCGCCGTGCCGGACGCCCCCTGGATCTCCCGGGGCACCGGCCGCCAGGGCGGCGCCGCCCGCGCCCGCACCCTCGGTCTGGCCCGCGCCACCGGCACCCTGCTGCGCTGCGTGGACGCCGACGATCTGCTGCCCGACCCCGCCACGCTCGCCCGGGACATCGAGGTCCTGACCGCCCACCCCGCCTACAGCTGGACCGTCGCCCCCTGTCTGGATCTGCTGCCCGACGGCAGCCTGGTGCCGGGACCGTACGACCCCGCGCCCGGCCCGCTGCCCGCCCGTGCCCTCCTGGACGGTGCCAAGCGGGGCGAGATGCCGGTGGTGGGCACCACGCTGACCGCCCGTACCACCCTGGTCCGGCTGCTCGGCGGCTGGCCCGCGCTCCCCGCCTTCGAGGACGGCGCCCTGGTGCTGAGCTGCGAGGCGGTCAGCCCCGGCTGGATGCAGTCGGCCCCCGGCACCCTCTACCGCAAGCACCCCACCCAGCACACCGCCACCGCCGACTTCCGCGACGAGGAGGAGGCCCGGCTGCGCGTGGAGATCGCCGTCGACCGGGCGGAGGCGCTGCACGCCTCGGGGTGGCGGTGGACGCCGTGAACCGCGTCCTTACGGAGTCGTGACGTACGGACGTCACGACGGGAGCCGGGCGGCGCGCGGGCCTAGCGTGGCCGTATGCGGGTACTGGTCACCGGCGGTGCCGGGTTCATCGGGTCTCATGTCGTGGACGCGCTGCGGGCGCACGGGCACGAACCGGTGGTGTACGACGTGCGCGACGATCCCGGCGCCGACGTGCGAGACGCGGACGCGGTGTCCCGGGCGCTGACCGGCGTGGACGCGGTCTGTCACCAGGCGGCCCAAGTCGGCTTGGGCGACGGGGTGTCCGACGCGGCCGAGTACGTCTCCCGCAACGACCTCGGCACCGCCGTCCTGCTGGCCGCGATGGCCCGGGCCGGGGTGGGACGGCTGGTGCTCGCCGGGTCGATGGTGGTGTACGGCGAGGGCCGTTACGCCTGCCCGGCCCACGGTGACGTACGGCCGGGCCCGCGCGCGGAGGCCGACCTGGCGGCGGGCCGTTTCGAGCCGCCGTGCCCGCGCTGCGGTCAGGCGCTGGTCCCCGGCCTGGTCGGCGAGGACGCCCCGGCCGATCCGCGCAATGTGTACGCGGCGACCAAGCTGGCCCAGGAGCACCTGGCCGCCGCGTGGGCCCGCGCCACGGGCGGCACCGCCTTCTCGCTGCGCTACCACAACGTCTACGGCCCCCGGATGCCCCGCGACACCCCCTACGCAGGGGTCGCCGCGTTCTTCCGCTCGGCGCTGGAGCGCGGTGCGGCACCGCGGGTCTTCGAGGACGGGGGCCAGCGGCGGGACTTCGTGCACGTGCGGGACGTGGCCGCCGCCAACGTGACCGCGCTGGCGGCGCCGGAGCGGCCGGGCACGCTGAGCGCGTACAACACCGGCAGCGGTGAGCCGCGTACGGTCGGCGAGCTGGCGCGGGCGCTGGCCGGGGCGTACGGCGGGCCGGAGCCGGTGGTCACCGGCGAGTACCGGCTCGGGGACGTCCGGCATGTCACCGCCGACTCCTCGCGGCTGCGGGCCGAGCTGGGCTGGAAGCCGGAGGTCGGATTCGCGGAGGGGATGGCGGAGTTCGCGCACGGCCGCTGATGCCTCCGCGGAGTTCGCGCACGCGCGCCGACCCCCGTGACGCCCGCTGACCCCCGTGGCGCTCGCCGGTCTCAGTGAGCCGGAGCCGGCAGCGTCACCTCGAAGCGGCAGCCGCCGGGGATGTTCCGGACGCTCGCCCGGCCCTGGTGGGCCTCCACGATGCCCCGCACGATGGCGAGCCCGAGCCCGGCACCCGCCGGAGGCGTCCGCGCGTCCGTGCCGCGCCAGCCGGTGTCGAAGACGCGCGGCAGGTCCGCCTCGGGGATGCCGCCGCAGCCGTCGGTCACCGTCAGCACCACGCCCTCCGGGGCCTGCCGGGCGGCGACGGCCACCGTGCCGTCGGCGGGGGTGCGGCGGATGGCGTTGACGAGCAGGTTGGCCAGGACGCGGCTCATCTCCTTGCCGTCCACCTCGACCGGCACCGGCTGCACCCCGTCGCCCACCAGCCGTACCCCGTGTTCGCGGGCGAGCGGGCCGACGCCGTCGAGGGCGTCGCCGACCAGGTCGTACAGCGAGACCCGGGCCGGGTTGAGGGGGAGCGTCCCGGCGTGGATGCGGGACAGCTCGAAGAGGTCGCCGACCATGTCGTTGAGGCGTTCCACCTCGGTGCGGATCTGGCGGAGGTAGCGGCCGGGGTCGGCGGCCACCCCGTCCTCCAGCGCCTCCGACATGGCGCGCAGTCCGGCGAGCGGGGTGCGCAGGTCGTGCGAGATCCAGGCGACCAGTTCGCGCCGGGACGCCTCCAGGGCGCGCTCGCGTGCGCGGGAGGCGGCGAGCCGGGCGCTGGTGGCGGCCAGTTCGCGGCTCAGCTCGTCGAGTTCGGCGGTGGCCGGGGCGGCGGGCGCGGCGAAGGCGTCCCCGTCCCCGAAGTTGCGCGCGGCGTCGGTGAGTTCCCGGCTGCGTGCCACCACCCGGCGGCCGAGCAGCAGCGCGCTGAGCAGGGAGACGACGGCGGCCATCGCGACGACGGTGGTGACCACCCGGAGGTCGTGCGCGGACAGGAACATCGCCCAGGCCACGGCCATGGTGCCCGCCAGCATCGCGAACACCCCGACGCCCGCCACCACGGCGAGGGAGGCGGTCAGCGAACGGCGCCGGATGAGCCGCAGGACGGCCGCCCCGGCCAGGCCGGTGGCCGCGGCGGCGAGGAAGGCGTAGAGGGCGATGAGCAGCATGTCGCGCATGTCAGCCCTCCTCGCGGACGGCGGGGCCGTCGGCACGCGGGCCGGTCGCGGAAGATCCGTCGGCGTCGGCCCCGGACACGGCGGCCCCGTGCGCACGCGGCCCGCCCCCGGCACCGTCGCCCCCCGACTCCTCGGAGGCGAGCCCGGACACCGCGCCCTCACCGGCCCCCGCGTCCCCCGCCGAGCCGCCGGGGCCGTCGAGCGGCGCGAACCGGTAGCCGACCCCCCACACCGTCCGGATGAGCCGCGGGTTCGCCGGATCGTCCTCGATCTTGCCGCGCAGCCGCCGCACATGGACGGTGACGGTCGACAGGTCGCCGAAGTCCCAGCCCCACACCTCGCGCATCAGCTCCTCGCGCCCGAAGGCACGCCCGGGATGGCGCAGGAAGAAGGCGAGGAGGTCGAATTCGCGCAGGGTGAGCGCGAGTTCCGTACCGTGCTTGGTGGCGCGGCGGGCGGCCGGGTCGACGGCGAGCCCGGCCGAGGCGAGCGGGGCGGGAGCCGGTACGGCCGCAGGCGCGGGCCGGGTGCGGCGCAGGACCGACTCCACCCGGAGCACCAGTTCGCGGGGACTGAACGGCTTGGTGACGTAGTCGTCCGCGCCGACCTCCAGGCCGAGGACCCGGTCGTCCTCGTCGCCGCGCGCGGTGAGCATGATGACCGGCACCGGGCCGCGTTCGCGCAGCCGCGCGCACACCTCCAGGCCGTCCATGCCGGGCAGCATCAGGTCCAGGACCACGAGGTCGGGCCAGTGGGCGGCGGCGCGGGCGAGGGCGGCGGGGCCGTCGTCGGCGCGGTCCACCAGGTGTCCGGCGCGGACCAGATAGCCGGTGACGATCTCCGCGACGGTCGGATCGTCGTCGACGACCAGGATCCGGCCGGTGGCCTCGGGCGCCCGTGCGGAGGCGGGTCCGGGGCGAGGGGCGGGGTACGGCTGCTGCATGTTCTCCAGCCTCGCACCGCGCCGCCGGGCGGGGCGCGGCCCGGCCCCGACGTCCGCGTTTCGTAAGGAGCCGAAGTCCGGTTCGCCCCGGTTCGGGTTCGTAGGGTGAAGGCCGTGACCAACTCCCCCTCTCCCGCCCGTTCCGGCGTGGACGTCGTGCTGCCCTGTCTCGACGAGGCCGGGGCGCTGCCCTGGGTGCTGGAGCGCGTCCCGGCCGGGTGGCGCGCGCTCGTCGTGGACAACGGCTCCACCGACGGCTCCGCGGAGATCGCCCGCTCCCTCGGCGCGACGGTCGTCCGCGAGGAGCGGCGCGGTTTCGGCGCCGCCTGCCATGCCGGGCTGCTCGCGGCCACCGCCGACGTGGTCTGCTTCTGCGACTGCGACGCCTCCCTGGACCCCGCGCTGCTGGTGCCCTTCGTCGAGGAGGTCAGGGCCGGGCGGGCCGACTTGGTGCTCGGCAGGCGGCGCCCGCAGGGGCGGGGCGCGTGGCCCGCGCACGCCCGCGCCGGGAACCTCGCGCTCTCGCTGCTGCTGCGCCGCCGCACCGGGCTCGCCCTGCGCGACCTCGGCCCGGTGCGCGCCGCCCGCCGCGAGGCGCTGCTCGGGCTCGGCCTGACCGACCGGCGCAGCGGCTACCCCCTGCAGATGGTGGTGCGCGCGGCCGACGCGGGCTGGCGCGTCACCGAGCACGACGTGCCGTATCTGCCGCGCACCGGCGCCTCCAAGGTGACGGGCACCTGGCGCGGCACCTGGCAGGCGGTACGGGACATGAGCCGGGTGCTGCGCGAGGCCCCGGCGGGGGAGCGGGAGCGCACGGCGGCGGGCGGACGCCGGTGAGCGCGCGGCCCGGGACGCGTCCCACCCACCACCGCCGAGCGGGCCGGAACCTCCCGTGCCCCGCACGACCCGGCCTCCGGAGGCACCGGTGACCACTCTCCTCGTCATCGCCAAGGAACCACGCCCCGGCCGGGTCAAGACGCGGCTCACCCCGCCGTTCTCGCCCGCGCAGGCCGCCGCGCTCGCCGAGGCCGCGCTCGCGGACACGCTGCGCGCGGTGGCGTCCGCGCCCGCCGTACGGCGGCTGCTGGTGCTGGACGGCCGTCCCGGGCCCTGGCTGCCGGACGGCTTCGAGGTGGTGCCGCAGTGCGCGGGCGGTCTGGACGAGCGGCTGGCGGACGCCTTCGCCCGGTGCGCGGGACCGGCGCTGCTGATCGGGATGGACACCCCGCAGGTCACCCCGGAGCTGCTGACGGCGGACTTCGCGGACTGCGACGCGCTGTTCGGCCCGGCCGAGGACGGCGGCTTCTGGGCCCTCGGACTCGCCCGCCCCGACCCCGCGCTGCTGCGGGGCGTGCCGATGTCGGTGCCCGAGACCGGGGCCGTGCAGCGCGAGCGGCTGGCCGCCGCCGGGCTGCGGGTACGGGATCTGCCCCGGCTGCGGGACGTGGACACCGCCGCCGACGCCCGCGCGGTCGCCGCCCTCGTCCCGCACGGCGCCTTCTCGGCGCGGCTCGCGGACTGTACGGACGGCGGTGCGTCATGAGCGCCACGACCGCGCCGCCCGCCTGGGCCGCCTCCGACCCGTACGCCACCGCGCTGCGCACCGGCCGGGGCCCGCTGTTCCTGCGCCGGGACGACGGCTGGCTGCTGCCGCTGGAGGTGGAGCGCTGGTGCGCGGGCGCCGACGCGGTGGACCGGGCCGTACTGGACCGCTGCGCGGGCCCGGTGCTCGACATCGGCTGCGGCCCGGGCAGGCTGGTCGCGGAACTCGCCGCGCGCGGCCACAGCGTGCTCGGCGTCGACGTGAGCGCGGAAGCCGTCGCCCGCACCCACCGGCTCGGCGGCCCCGCCCTGCGCGGCTCGGTGTTCGAGCCGCTGCCCGGCGAGGGCGGCTGGGGCACCGTCCTGCTGATGGACGGCAACATCGGCATCGGCGGCGATGTCCCCGCCCTGCTGCGGCGGGCCCGTGAACTGCTGCGGCCGTCAGGTCTGCTGATCGCCGAGACCGGTCCCGCCGAGGTCGACGAGCGCGCCCTGGTGCGGGTGGTGGACCTGACGCACAGCCGGTCACCGGTGGGCGAGCCGTTCCCCTGGGCGCGGATCGGCGCCCCGGCGCTGCTGCGGCTCGCGCGGGGCGCCGGGTGGCGGCCGGAGGCTCAGTGGGCGGCGGGCGAGCGGTGTTTCGTCGCCCTGCGCAGCCGGAGGACGAACAGCAGCGCCGAGCCGCCGAAGAGGACGGCGGTGATCAGCAGCCAGCGGGTGAGGAAACCGTCCGGGTCGAGCCCGGTGGCCGAGCGGTAGCGGTCGGCGGACAGGCCGAGGATCAGCGGGGCCCACACCAGCAGCAGTACACCCGACAGCAGGGCGGGCACCCGGACGTACAGCGCCCACGAGCGGTGCCCGGCCGCGCCGCACCCGGCCACCAGCGCGCGGTCCAGGGCCGAGTACAGCGGCAGCAGCACCAGGTCGTGCAGCAGGGCGGCGCCGACGATCCACAGGACGACGCCGAGCCAGTCACCGGCGAGCAGCCGGATTCCCGCGTAGGCGGCGAGCGCGAACGAGCAGGTGAGCAGCAGCAGGTGCAGCGGGCTGCCGACCGGGAGGCGCCACCGGGACATCACAGGTCTCCGCGACCGGGGCATCACAGGCCGCCGCAACCGGGTCATCGCAGGTCTCCGAAGGTCAGCCGGGCCACCCACTTGGTGTTGTGCACGCCGGGCAGCGCGGGCACGATGATCCGCGCCGGGTAGCCGTGGTCGGGGGACAGCGGCTCGCCGTTGACGTCCAGGGCGAGCAGGGAGCGCGGGTCGGACACCTGCGCGGCGCTCAGTGCCGCGCGGCGGAAGGCGCCGTGCCGTTGCAGCGACTCCACGAGCAGATCCGCCGCCCCTCCGTCGTACCCGGCGAGCGCGGCGAGGTCGCGCAGCCGGACCCCGCGCCACCACTGGTCGGCGGTGGACCAGCCCTCCACGCAGGCGATGGGCAGCGAGGCGCTGTGCTGCGGCATCCTGAGGAGATCGGCGCGGCCGAGCCGTACCGTCCCGGCCGGTCCGGTGACGACCAGCCGCCAGGCGTCCGCGCTCGTCTCGGCCTCGGTGATCCCGGCGTAGGCGGCCGTCTTGTTGATCTGGAAGCCGTTCGGACCGCCGCCCGGATCGGCTCCGCCGTGCGGCGCGAGCAGCGCGGTACGGCGCAGGGGACCGCCCAGGCTCTGCCCGACCGTGGTCAGGAACAGCAGCAGCGCGCCCGCGCCGACCAGCCGCAGCGCGCCCCGGCGCGAGACGGTGGGTTCGGCCGGGCGCGCGGAGGCCAGGCCCGCCTCGTCGGCGACCGCGGAGCGCCCGCCCACCGCCTGCCCCGACGAGGACACCGCCCGCCCCGGTCCCTCCGCCCGCATCGACCGCACCGCCCGCACCGCCACCGGTGTCTTCAGCGCCGCGTGGACGACGAACGCGGACATGAACACCCAGGCGCCGTAGAAGTGCAGCGGGTAGAAGGAGCCCGGGAAGACGTACTCCAGCTGGATGTTGAGCAGGCCGGTGGTGAACTCGAAGAGCCCGCCGCCGACCAGGAGCAGCAGCGAGATCCGCTCCAGGGCGTGCGCGAGGGAGCGGGCCGGGGGCAGCGCGAACAGCTTCGGCACCACCGACCACAGCTTGGCGAGGAGGACCGGGACCAGGGTGACGCCGAGCGTGACGTGGACGCCCTGAGTGAGCCGGTAGAGCCAGGACGGCCCGGCCGGCCAGTCGAACAGGTAGAAGCCCAGCAGCCCCTTGCCCGGTGTCGTGTCGTTCACCGGCGACAGGTCCGGGCTGTAGGCGGCGTACGACACCAGGCCCGTCACGAACAGCACGGTGATGCCGCCGAGCAGCACCAGCCCGAGCACGGCGGTGAAGCGGGTGCCGCGCAGCGGGCTGCGCCAGAAGGCGGGGGAGGAGGGGAGCCGGGGACGGTCACGCATGAGCCGACCGTAGGCCGGGGAACCCGCCGGAACGGGTGCGCGACCCATGACGAAACGCTGACGTCGGGCCCGTACGGCGGCCTCCGCGCACGCGAGCGGCCTAGCGTGCCGGTGTGATCGACCGCTCCCCGCAGACCGACTCCGCACGCCGCTCGCCCCGCGTGGCCCGCCGCGATCTCCTCGCCGCCCTCGCCGCCGCCTTGCTCGTGACGGCCGCCGTGCTGGTCGGCCGTCATATCCAGGACACCCGGCACACCCTGTTCGTGCACTGGCCGCCGCTGTTCGCCGAGTGGGAGCCGCACGTGGGCCCCGGCACCCCGGCCGCGCTGCTGCTCGCGGCGGGCGCGGTGGCGTACGGCCCCGCGCTCGCGGCGCGGCTGTCCTGGCGCGTGCTGCCGTGGGCGGCCTGGGCGGCGTCGGCCGGGTGGATCTTCTCGCTCGCGCTGATCGACGGCTGGCACACCGGGATCGCTACGCGGCTGACCACCCGCAACGAGTACCTGCGGGTCATCGACCGCTTCCACGACATCCCGGCCACCCTGCGCGACTTCGACCAGCACATCGTCAGCGGCGTGCCCGGCAACTGGCCCGCGCATGTCGCCGGGCACCCGCCTGCCGCCACGGTCACCTTCGTGCTCCTGGACCGGGTTGGGCTCGGCGGCGGGGCGTGGGCGGGTACCTGGTGCGTGGTGCTCGGCGCGTCGGCGGGCGCGGCCGTCCTGGTCGCGCTGCGGGCCCTGGTGGACGAGCCGACGGCGCGCCGCGCGGCGCCCTTCCTGGTGTGCGCGCCCGCCGCGGTCTGGCTGGGCGCCTCGGCGGACGCCTACTTCGCGGCGGTCGCCGCCTGGGCACTGGCCTGTCTCGCCCTCGCGGTCACCCGGCGCTCACCGCTGTGGGCGGGCGCCTCGGGCCTGCTGTTCGGCCTGACCTGCTATCTGTCCTACGGCCTGACGCTGATCGCGCTCGTCGCCCTCGCGGTGCTGTGGCTCGGCCGCGCGGGGGTGCGGGCCCGGCCGGTGCTGCTCGTCGCGCTGGTGGCCGGACTCGCCGTCGTCCCCGTGGTGTTCACGCTGCTCGGCTTCAACTGGTGGACGGCTTATCACCTGTTGGTGACCCGCTACTACCAGGGCGTCGGCGGCATCCGCCCCTACGGCTACTGGGTCTGGGCCAACCTCGCCTGTGCGGCGATCATCACGGGCCCGGCGACGGCGGCGGGGCTCGGCCGCGCGGGTTCGGCCCTGCGGCGCCGTACCGACCCGGCGGGCGTCCGGCTCGCGCTCCTGACCGGCGCGGCCCTGCTGGCGCTGCTCGTCGCGGACGTGTCCGGCATGAGCAAGGCCGAGACCGAGCGCATCTGGCTGCCGTTCGCGCTGTGGCTGCTCCCGGCCTGCGCGTATCTGCCCGGGCCCCGGGTGTGGCTCGGGGCCCAGGCGGTCACGGCACTGCTGGTCAACCATCTGCTGCTGACCGGCTGGTGAGTCAGCGGCCCAGGCGGCCCTTCACCATCGCGAGGGCGGCGGTCACCTCGTCCACGCGGAAGAGGCGGGCCAGGACGGCGAAGAGGACGAGGAGGACCGTTCCTCCAGCGGCCAGCGCGATCGCGGAGGAGAGCACCGGATTCGTCGTGACGCCGGAGAGCCAGCGGACGAGGAAGCCCGCCGCCACCGTCGCGGGGAGGCAGGCCCCGATCAGGCGGAGGTAGGTGCGGGTGACGCGGCGGCCGTCGAGGTCGCCGCCGAGCCGCTTGCGCAGCCGGGTCCAGGCGACGCGGACACCGGTCGCGTAGGCGAGGCCGTAGGAGAGGGCCATGCCCGCGACGGCCCAGCGGGCGGGGAGCAGCAGGTAGGAGGCGACGGACCCGGCGGCGTTGACGGCCGCGACGATCACCGTGTTGTAGAAGGGCGTGCGGGTGTCCTCGAAGGCGTAGAAGCCGCGCAGGACGACGTACTGCACGGAGTAGGGGACGAGTCCGAGCGCGAACGCCATCAGCACGAAGCCGATGTTGCGGGCGCCCTCCTCACCGGCACCGGCGTACAGCAGCTGGATCAGCGGGACGCCGAGGGCCAGGAAGGCGAAGGCGCACGGCACGATGAAGACCGCCGAGGAGCGCAGGCCCTGGGAGAGGTCGTCGCGGACACCCGCGAAGTCCGCCTCGTGGGCGGCGCGGGAGATGCGCGGCAGGATCGCCGTCATGATCGAGACGGTGATGATGGCCTGCGGCATCTGCCAGAGCAGCAGGGCGTAATTGTAGGCGGTGATGCCGGTGCCGGGGTGGCCCGTCTTCTCGGCCGCCGCGCCCGCCGCCGTGGCGAGCCGGGTGACGACCACCATGCCCGCCTGGTTGACCAGCACGAACAGGAACGTCCACTTGGCCAGGCCCAGCGCCTTGCCGAGCCCCTGGCCGCGCCAGTCGAAGCGCAGCCGGATGCGGAAGCCGGAGTCGCGCAGGTACGGCATCATCGCGAGCGACTGGACGGCGAGGCCGAGCAGGGTGCCGATGCCGAGCAGCCGGACGCCCTCGGGGCTGATGGAGGCGGCGGAGATGCCGGAGTGCCCGGCCGAGCCGAAGACCCAGACGAACGAGCCGAACGCCACGATGATCAGGATGTTGTTGAGGACCGGCGTCCACATCATGGCGCCGAACCGGCCGCGCGCGTTGAGGATCTGGCCCATCACCACGTGCAGGCCCATGAAGAACATGGTCGGCAGGCACCAGCGCGCGAAGGTGACCGCCACCTCCAGCTGGTCGGGGTGGGAGGCCATGGACGGCGACATCAGCCGGATCAGCCAGGGCGCGGCGATCACACAGATCGCGGTGACGGAGCCGAGGAGCGTGACGACCAGGGTCATCAGCCGGTTGGCGTAGGCCACGCCGCCGTCGTCGTCCTCCTTCATGGAGCGCACGAGCTGCGGGATGAAGACGGAGTTGAGCGCGCCGCCGCCGACCAGGACGTAGATCATCGTCGGCAGGGTGTTGGCGACCTGGTAGGAGTCGTTGAGGGTGCCGACGCCGAGCGCGGCACCCATCACCAGGGTGCGCAGGAAGCCGGTCAGCCGGGAGACCAGGGTGCCGGCCGCCATGACGGCACTGGACTTGAGCAGCCCGGCCGCCTTGCCGCCGGACTTCTTGGCCGGGGCGGGGGCCGGGGCGGCCTCCGTCACCGGGACGGCCGGGGACGCCGTGTCCACCAGCCGGATCTGCAAGGTGGCCGGATCCATCCCGCCTCCCCTGGGCCCGCCTCCGGTCGACCCGCGTCCCGCCGCGCCGACTTCGCTCTCGCTCCTGGAACCCACGCTGATCCTCTCCCGGCGGCACGCCGAGCCACACGACGGCGACCACGCTGCCGACGGTCCCGAAAACACGTCCGGCCAGGTCTGATGAACGCCGGAACCAGGGGCACGGAGGCGCGGTTGACGGCGGAGGGAAGAGTACCGGTCGTACGGCACGGGGCCTCGCCCACCGGTGGGTGGACGAGGCCCCGGGTGCGCGTACGGCGGCTGCCGGACGCCGGGAATGGACCGTTACGCGACGATGCCGGAGCCCGCGGCCTTGCGGCGGCGGACGACGAAGACGGCGCCCGCGCCCAGGGCGACGGCGGCGCCACCGCTCAGCGCGATGGCCGGCAGGACGGAGCTAGCGCCGGTCTCGGCGAGGTGGCCCTGCGGGGCGATCTCGGTGTTGCCGGACGGCTTGGCCGGGAGCGGCTTGTGGCCGCCCTGCGGCTTGGCGTCACCCGGCTTGCCGGGGGCGGCGCCCGCCTTGAGGATGTCGAACTCGTAGTAGCTGTCGTCGCTGGAGTAGACGCAGTCGCCCTTGTCGTCGGCGTACATGCCGATGCTGATGGCGAAGCCGTAACCGGCCGGGGCCTTGGCGTCGACGGCCACGCGCAGGTCGATGGAGAAGGACTCCTTGGCCCGCACGTCGGTGTAGCCGAGGTAGCCCGCGCCCTCGTCGTTCTCGTCCAGGGAGATGTCCGTCCACTGGCCGGTGGACGGGTCCTTGTACTGGAGCGTGAGGTGGTTGGTGTCGGAGAAGAAGTCGTCCTCGTCCACGCTCGCGGCGAACACGCCGAGGTCGACGCGCTTGTAGGCGTGGCCGCCAGTGTTGCTGACGTTGAGCTTGAAGGTGTGGTAGCCGCTGCCCGCCACGATCTTCGACGGCAGGCCGGAGAGGCTGGTGTGCAGGTCGTCGTCGAACTTCGGCCGGGAGCCGTCGTTGCACTCGGTCGGGAACGTGGACTCCGACGCGGACGGCGAGGCCGACACGCTCGCCGACGGGGCGGCCGAGTCGGAGGCGGAGGGCGACGCGGTCGTGGACTGCGAGGCGTCCGCGGCCGGGGTGGTGTCCTCGGCCGCCGGGGTCGTGTCCTCGGCGGCGGGCGTGGTGTCGTCGGCGGCCGGAGTGGTGTCCTCGGCGGCGGGCGTCGTGTCCTCGGCCGCCGGAGCCGACGCGGAGGCCGAAGCCGCCGGAGCGTCGTCGGAGGCGTACGCGACCGGGGCCGCCAGCAGCACAGCGGGGGCTATGGCAGCCGTCGCTGCGGCCAGAGCCAGGGAACGGCGAAGCTTCATGCGAACCTCGGATGCGTGAGTGATCAGTGAGTTCGCAGAGTTGACCGGTTACGCGGGTAAACAGTTGCCCAAGTGCTTACGGAATTCTTAGGTGATCTGGATCACACAAGGTGAACCAGTGGCCCATGAGGCGCACCGAGCGGCCCCGCGAGGCACACCGTGAGGCCCACCGTGAGGCACACCGAGGCTACGAACGCGCCGCGTCCGCACCGCCCTTGCGCGGCCCCGGCACCGCCGGACGCACCCCCGAAGGCGCCGGGGACTCGATCTCCGTCAGCAACGTCCGCAGCGCCGCCCGGACTTGGGGCATGTCGGGTGACGGGTCGAGCGGCGCGGGGTGCGGGTCGAGACCGGCGAGCGCGCGGCGGGCCCGGTGCCAGGCGCGGGCGGTGCGGCCCTGGTGGTGGTCGGCGTAGGCGCGGGCATAGCGGGCCAGCGCGGTGGCCCAGGCGTCCTCGCGGACCCCGGGCTGGGCGAGGGCGCGACGGGCGTCGCGCCGGGCCGAGGCGGGGGCCAGCGGGGCCTGGAGCACGGCCAGGGCGGCGAGGCTGACGGACGGGGCGGGGCCGCCGGGGGCGTACGGCGGGACGGTGTCGGCCGCCTGGCGGAAGCAGTCGGCGGCGGCGCGCATGTCGCCGCGCTCCCAGGCCAGCACGCCCTCGACATGGCTGACCCGGCCGATCAGCGCGTCGTCACCGGCGAGCACGGCGGCGGGCCAGACCTGGCCGAGCAGTTCGCGGGCGGTGGCCGCGTCCCCGGGGGCGCTGAGCCAGGCGGCCAGCCAGCGGGCGCGGGCGGCGAGGTGGTCGTCGGCGCGATGCCGGGCCAGCAGCCGGGCCAGATGACGGCGGCCCTCCTCGGCGTGGTCGTGCACGGCCCACCAGAACCACAGGTCCACCACCCCGGCCAGCGCCGCCGCCACCTGCCCTGCGGGCGCCTCCGGCAGCGCGAGCGCGTGGTCGACGAGGGCGGACAGGTCGGCCTCGTTGTCCCGCACCAGCCGGGCCGCCTGCCGCTGCTCGCCCGCGCTCCACAGGTTCCCGGCGATCTCCGCCAGCCGCCGGTGGTGCAGCACATGCCGGGTGACGGCGACCCTGAACTCCCCGGCCGCGCGCAGCCGTTCGGCGCCGAAGTCGCGGGCGGCACGGGTCATCACATAGCGCGGCGGGCGTACGCCACCGGGCTCGCCCAGGGTCCGCAGCACCCCGGCGGCGGTCAGCCGGGCCAGGCAGGCCGGGACCTGGTGCGGGGCGACCCCGGCGCCGGAGCACAGATACGCGGCGGACGACTCGGTGAAGGGCCCGGCGAAGACGGCGGCCCTGCTCCACACCGCCCGCTCGGCCCGGTCGCACAGCAGATACGGCGCGCCGATCGCGGACCGCAGCGAGCGGTGCCTGCGCAGCGCGGGCGAGGGCGCGGACAGCCAGCACTGGTCCCGCTCCAGCCGGTCGGCCAACTCCGCCAGCGTCATGCCCCGCTCCAGCTGCTCGGCGGCCAGCTCCACGGCGAGCGGCACGCCCTCCACCAGTCGGCAGATCCGGGCCACCACGCCGTACTCCGCCACGACCCGGGGCCGCGCCCGCGCGAGGAACAGCTCGACGGCGTCGGCCTCCTCCAGCGGGGCGAGCCGTACGACGCGCTCGTCCCCGAGGCCGAGGGCCTGGCGGGAGGTCACCAGGACGCGCACGGAGGGCAGGCGCATCAGCAGCCGCTGGACCAGGCCCGCGCAGGCGGTGCGGACGGCGTCGGCGTCGTCGAGCAGGAGCAGCGTGGGGCGCCCGTGCGCGCCGAGGCCGGGCTCCAGCTCCTCCAGGGTGCCGCCGCCCAGCGCCTCGGTCACCCGCTCGGCCAGCGCGCCCGGGTCCGTGCGGCTGCCGCCGGGGCAGCGGACGCGGATCACCGGGCCCCAGGCACCGCAGGCGGCCACGGCCGTGGCCAGGCTGCTCTTGCCCACACCGGCGGGCCCGGTCACCGTCACCAGCCGTCCCCGGGCCAGGCCCTCCCGCAGCGCGGCCGTCTCCGCCGCGCGGCCGATCAGCACACCCGGTTCCGGACGGCCCGTCGTGGCCGACCGGTCGGTGCCCGAGGCGTAAGCCCTCACTTCGTCCGTACTCCAAAACCCTCGCGCCGTGCCCCACCCGGCGGCACGCACGGGGAAATCGTTCCTGCGGAACCGCTACGGCAACTCCAACGCCCACCGCGACGCCGGGTGGCGCACCGGCGCCGGGGATCACACGGCACGGCGAACGCCCGCACACACGTCCGATCGGAAATCCCGGAACCGAAGCCCGGAACCGGAGCCCCGGGCACCGCGGACTCCCGGCGCCGGGCCTCCTCAGAGCCGCAACCGCGCCCCGGCCCGCCCCCGGAGCCGTATCCGCAGCCGCACCCGGAACCCGCGCACCCGCACCGTCGCCGTCACCCGGACACGCAGCCGGGCCCGGGCCATCGCCCGGGCCCGTCCGCCGCCCATCGGTCCGCTCGCGCGGTCCGGCTACTCGTCGCCCTCGTCCACCCGCGTCGGGCGGCTGCGGCCGGGCTCGGGCAGTTCACCCATCTCGTGGCGCAGATAGAGCACGTCGCCGACGAACAGGTCGTAGAGGAAGATGCCCACCAGGCCGCCGATCAGCGGGCCGACGATCGGCACCCACCAGTACCCGCTGAACTGGCCCGCCACCGACCCGGGGAAGGCCAGGCTGTCCCAGCCCGCCGCCCAGGTGAACAGGCGGGGCCCGAAGTCACGGGCGGGGTTGATCGCGTACCCGGCGTTCGCGCCGAAGGACATGCCGATCGCGGCGACCGCGAAGCCGACGATGAGCGGGGCGAGGTTCGCCTTCACGGCCTGGTTGCGCAGGTCGAGGATGGCGACGACGAACATGACCAGGAATGCGGCGCCGACGATCTGGTCGATCAGCGGACCCCAGATGCCCCCGTGGAAGTAGGGTGCGGGGAAGGTCGCGAAGATGGAGAACGACGCCAGGGTGTGCCCGTTGGTCTTGGGGCCCGAGACCGCGGAGTCGAAGGTGTCGATCGCGTTGTGGTAGACGAGATAGACCAGCGCGGCTCCCGCGAAGGCGCCCACGACCTGGGCGAACCAGTAGGGCAGCACCTTGATCCAGGGAAAGCCGCGGCGCACGGCCATCGCCAGGGTGACGGCCGGGTTGATGTGGGCGCCGCTGACGCCACCGGCCACGTAGACACCGAAGGTCACCGCGAGGGCCCAGCCCCAGGCGACCAGCAGCCAGTCGCCCGCCGCCAGGAAGATGGTCGTGGTGGTGGCGGCCCGGCCGGAGCCGGGCAGCGCCGCGACGGCCATGGCGACCACACCGCAGCCGAACGCGATGAGGACGAAGGTCCCGAGGAACTCCGCCATCATCTCGCCCGCAAGCCCGCCCCGGTGCCGGAGCCGGGACGGCTTGATGAGCGGGGGAATTTCGACAGCCATTGAGGCCCCCTCTAAGAGAGCGAATGCGGCAAACAGCCTCATAGTGGCCCACCGTCACGCGCTCCGCAGAGCGGGTTACTGCCTTCGGGTTACCCCGCTTCGGGTCGCCCCTCGGCCCGGCCCGCCTCCGTGAGCGACGCGATGCGCTCCAGCTGAGCCCCCGTCACCGCGCGCACCATGAGGAAACCGGTGACCGCCGCGGCCACCATCGCCGCCTCGCTGAGCAGCAGGGACCACACGTCGCCGTAGGCGCGCTCGATCAGCTGGTCCGTGCTGTCGCGGTAGATCAGGCCGGTGCCGGAGAGCATGCCGAGCAGCCACAGCACCCACCACGCCGTGACGACGGCGGGCAGCTTCCGGCCGGGCACGGACCTGCGGTACGCGTCGGCGATCACACCGCGCGGCACCCACAGATTGGCGACGGGCAGCACCCAGCCGAGGTAGACCCAGAACCCCAGGTACTTCGGCCGCTCACGGGACAGGGCGACGGAGTTGTCCCGCACCCGCCACATCCAGGAGATGAAGAGGACCGCGCAGATCACCATGGTGACGCCGACGAAGGAGGTGACCAGGTGGTACGCGTTCTCCAGCCCGGTCAGCGGCCGGTGCACGCCCTCGCCCTGGTCCGGCGGTCCCGAGGCGGGTTCGCCCGCCGTCCACAGCCGTATCTCCCCTACCGCGCGCAGCACATGGCCGAGCCCCGCGAGCAGCAGGGCCCGGCCGGTCAGCCGGGCCACCGTCGCCACGGGGCGCAGTCCGTGCATCGGGGGTGCGGGGGCGGCCGGAATCGTCGTCTGTTCGCTCACCACGCGATTCTGACCGGGTCAACTCGCCCGCACCAGGGGCTTTTACGGCGGAACAGGCGGGTCAGGCGGGTCAGACGGTGCGGCGCTGCGGGTGGTACGTCGCCAGCGCCCAGATCACGAAGAAGTCGATGCCGATCATGATCAGCGACCAGATCGGGGAGTACGGCAGGAACAGGAACTGGGCGATCATGCTCAGCGAGGCCAGCAGGATGCCGACCACCCGCGCCCACTCCAGGCCCATGAGGATCCCCACGCCGGTGATGACCGCGATGACGCCGAGCACCAGCAGGATCCAGCCCCAGCCGGTGAGGTTGATCTTGTAGACGTAGGCGTCTATGCGGGCGTACACGTCGTCCGCGGCGATCGCGGAGATGCCCTGGAGGATCGCGAGGATGCCGTTCATCAGCATCAGCACGCCCCCGAAGATCGCACCGCCCTCGGCCAGCCCCCCGTGGGAAGGCGTCGCCGGTTGCGTCTGCTGCTGGGTCATGGCCGTACCTCCGCCGTCGTCGGCCCCGAGAGGGTCGTTGCTACGACGATCACGCGGACCCGGGCGGGGGACCACGGGGGCTGAGCCGAACGGGTGAACGACCCAGGGCGTGAGCCGCCCGGGAAAGGGGGCTCACGCCCTGTTCAGCGCGGGTGTCCCGGCCTCACGCCATCCAGAAGAACACCGCCGTCATCCGCTTCTCCTCCAGCGTCCGTCCGAAGTAACCGGTCGCGCTGTGCACGAGGTTGGCGTGATAGAGGAGGAGGCGGTTGTAGCGGTGGGGCACGTCCACGTCCTCCTCGAAGGCGTCCGGGGCGACGAAGCGGGTGCCGAGGGCGTCGACGAGGTTGTTGTGCGGGGCCTGGACGACGTTGCCGCCGAGCCGGCCGCCGGGCAGGGACTGGCGGTAGAAGCTGGTGCCGCAGGACTTGGGGACGTGCGGGTTGAGGTAGAGCACGGCCGCGTACCGGCACAGCGCGCGCGAGTCGGCGTGCGGGCGGGGCTCGCTCTCGCCCTCGCCGACCACCTGGACGCAGTTGTGGTTGAGGGTGCCGCCGCCAGGCGCCCGCTGCACCCACAGCTCCTTCGCCCCGGTCGCCTTCTTCACCAGCCGCTCGATGCGGGCCAGTTCACCGGGTTCGAGGCCGGGCATCGCGCGCAGTCCCGGCCAGGTCTCCGAGGTGTACGGGTACCCCTCGGCCCAGTCGTCCTTGGCCAGACACCGCTCGCGCACCGCGTCCGGGTCGGGCAGCGCGTCGTCGATGACCCAGTAGTCGCGTCCCCGGGTGGGCTTGCGATAGGGCAGCACGGGCAGGGCCGCCGGGCGACCGGCGGGGGGCTGTGGGGGCATGGGGCGAATCTAGGGGCGCTTTCCTTCCCGCTTCTCCCGGGGAACGG
The DNA here is from genome assembly GCF_000373625.1 of Streptomyces sp. LaPpAH-108. Lineage (GTDB taxonomy): Bacteria > Actinomycetota > Actinomycetes > Streptomycetales > Streptomycetaceae > Streptomyces. The sequence goes on along the minus strand of NZ_KB891995.1, from coordinate 386,713 downwards.
TCAACTTCTGTCGAGAAGGGTCAACGTTTGACCAATCCCGGCAGAGCAGAAATTGTTACCCCGACCATCGAGACGAACGGCGCCCGCATCCGTACTGCTGTGCGTCCCCACCGCCTGTCGGCGGAACCACGACCGGGCAGGAGGCACGGTGCGCATCTCGCGGAACGCGACGGGAACGATCTTCGTGGGCGGTGCGATGACGCTGACACTCGCGGCGCTCGCCTACCCCAGCATGCTCGGCCTGAACACCGTCACGGCGTCGCAGACGCGTGTCGTCGCCAACACGCAGTGGGGCCCCCTCACCGAGCAGGACCGCGACTTCGTGGTCCGGGTGCGCGCGGCAGGCTTGTGGGAGTACCCGCTCGGGCAGATCGGGCTCGAGAAGGGCACCACGGCGGGCGTGAAGACGGCCAGCAAGCATCTGATCGACGGCCACGCCGCGCTCGACGCCTCCTGCCGCAAGATCGCCCCCATGCTGAACATCACGCTGCCCAACGTGGCGAGCCCCCAGCAGGAGGGCTTCGTGACCCAGCTGAAGGCCGAGAGCGGCAAGCAGTTCGACACCGACTTCGCCAACATCCTGCGGATGACGCACGGTTCGATCTTCAACACCATCGCGAAGGTCCGGTCCACCACCAAGAACTCGCTGGTGCGGGCGCTGGCCGACCAGGCCAACGACACGGTGCTCGACCACATCACGGTGATGGAGAAGACCGGCCTGGTCGACTTCGACTCGACCATCTTCCAGCAGACCACCCCGCCCAAGCTGCCCTCGGACGACCTGACGCCGCCCGCGCCGCCGCCGGGCCAGCCGGAGGTCGTCCTGACCCCGCCGCCGAACCCGACCTCCTCCACGCTGAACATCGACGGCATCACCGGCCCCAACGACACGCGCCGGGACGATACTTCGAGCGTCCAGGACACGACGCCGCAGCCCGCGCCGACGCCCACGGTCGGCTAGGGCCTCGCGCGCGAGGGCCTAGGCCAGCCAGACGGTCGTGTCCGGCGGGAGACTGCCGGACTCCGTCAACGGCTCGCTCGCGAGCAGGAGTTCACCCGGCGGGAGCGGTACGGCCGTCTGGCCCGTGTTGGTCAGACAGCGCCAGCCCGGGGTGCGCCGGAAGTCCAGGACGCCCGGGGCGCTTTCGGGCGCCCAGGTCAGCTCCTCGCCCTCCAGCAGCTTGCGGCGCAGCTTGAGCGCGGCGCGGTACAGCTCCAGGGTCGAGCCCTCGGTGCCGGACTGCGCCTGGACGGCGTACGCCGCGAAGGACGGGGGCTGCGGCAGCCACGCCGCGCCGGGTCCGAAGCCGTACGAGGGTCCGGTCGTCGTCCAGGGCAGCGGCACCCGGCAGCCGTCGCGGCCCTTGCGGGTGTGGCCCGACTGCTGCCACACCGGGTCCTGCAGCACCTCGGGGGGCAGGTCGGCGACCTCGGGCAGGCCCAGCTCCTCGCCCTGGTAGAGGTAGGCCGAGCCGGGCAGCGCCAGCATCAGCAGGGTCGCGGCGTGGGCCCGGCGCAGGGCGGCCACGGGGTCGAGCGGGGGCGCGGTGCCGTCGGAGAGCAGCCAGGCGTCGAGGTCGGTGCCGGGCGGGAGCGCCAGGCGCGAGGGGTGGCGGACCACGTCGTGGTTGGAGAGCACCCAGGTGGCCGAGGCGCCCGCCGAACGGGCGGTGGCGAGGGAGCGGGTGATGACCGCGCGCAGCTCGTCGGCGCCCCAACCCGTCTCCAGATACTCGAAGTTGAACGCCTGGCCGAGTTCGTCCGGGCGGGCGTAGAGCGCGCGGCGCTCGTCCGGCACCCAGGCTTCCGCGACGGCGGTGCGGGGCGGGTCGTAGGAGTCGAGGAGGCGGCGCCAGTCGCGGAAGATCGCGTGCACCTCGTCGCGGTCCCAGTAGGGGTGGGAGCCGGGCGCGACCAGGGGCAGGGAGTCCTCGCCCGTGGCGCCGACGCCGCCCACGTCCCGCAGCGGCTCGGTGAGGTCCTTGGCCAGGCCGTGGGCCACGTCGACCCGGAAGCCGTCCACGCCCCGGTCGGACCAGAAGCGCAGGGTGGCGAGGAAGTCGGCGCGCACCTCGTCGTGGCGCCAGTCGAGATCGGGCTGTTCGCGGGCGAAGAGGTGCAGATACCAGTCCCCGTCCGGCAGTCGCTCCCAGGCGCTGCCGCCGAACACCGACTGCCAGTCCGTGGGCGGGAGTTCACCGCTCGCGCCCCGGCCGGGGCGGAAGACGTACCGCGCGCGGGCCGGGGAGCCGGGGCCCGCCGCCAGCGCCTCCTGGAACCAAGGGTGCTGGTGCGAGGTGTGGTTGGGGACGATGTCCACGATCACCTTGAGGCCGAGCCGGTGGGCCTCCGCGATCAGGGCGTCGGCGTCGTCCAGGGTGCCCAGGCGGGGGTCGACGTCCCGGTGGTCGGCGATGTCGTAGCCGCCGTCGGCCAGTTCGGAGGGGTAGAAGGGGCTGAGCCACACCGCGTCCACGCCGAGCACGGCCAGCTGGTCCAGGTGCCGGGTGACGCCCGCGAGGTCACCGAGCCCGTCGCCGTCGGCGTCCGCGAAGCTGCGGGGGTAGACCTGGTAGATGACGGCCTGGCGCCACCAGTCGGGGTGCGGGGAGGAGAGGTCGGCGGGCGGGTGTGCCATGCGGGCTCCGTTCGGGCGGGGGCCGGGGTCGGGCGGGTCGGGGTCCGGCGGGTCGGCCGGATCGGGCCGGGTGCCGGTGGCCGGGCGGGTGCCCCGGGGTGCGGCCGGGCTCCGACAGGAATCTGTCCACATCACCCCGAAACGGAAACCGGGCGCGGACGGAAACCCGAACACCCGGCGCGTTAGCGCAGGTTGACAGCTTTCACAAGGACGATCACCATGTCTCCACACTGTGGCGCACGGGACCGAGGGGTCCGTGGAGGCCGCGGTTCTCTCCTGTGATCTCTCCGCGCCCCTGCGCGTGCTCTCCCCGAACCGATGGGATACCCATGTCCATAGCCCGACGTGTCACCGCGCGCCGCCTGCTGGGGACGGGCGCCGCGTCGCTCGCCCTGTGCGCCGCCTCCGTAGCCGCCGCCTCCGGGGCCTGGGCCCACGGCGCGCCCGGCGGCGACGGCTGGAAGGCTGGCGGCCGGCTCACGCCGGGCACCGGCGCCGGCACCGTGACCGGCACCGACGCGTGTGAGTTCTCGCTGGACGGCACCCGCTTCTTCGCCTCGGTCAAGGTGGACGACCAGAACCTGAGGCCGACCGAGGACGGCAAGGTCCACATCAAGGTCCGCACCGCCGGTGACGCCGCGTCCTGCACCGCCTCGCTCGCCTCCTACCTCGCCCACGGCGCCACCTGGGCCACCTCCGGGCAGCAGGCGCTGGTCGGCTTCGACACCGTGAGCGTCAAGCGGGGCGAGACCGGCTCGCTCGACATCGCGGTGCCGGACGCGGGCTGCTTCGCGCAGGTCGACCTGTACCGGGGCGCGGTCAAGTTCGACGGCGACCTGGACGCGAAGGACGGCCTGGTCCACGGCGACCTGCCCAAGGGCCCGGACCACGCCGTCATCAAGGACAAGCTGATCGCGGCCTGGAACGGCGGCACCAAGGAGTGCTCGATCGAGGCGCAGCCGACCCCGGCCGCCCCGACGACGCCCGCCGAGACGGCCTCGCCCTCGGCCACCGCCCCGGAGTCGGACTCGGGCTCGGTCTCCCCGTCGGCCTCGGCGCCCGAGTCGGCCGCCGAGTCCGCCTCGCCGAGCACCAAGGCGGAGTCCGGTTCCTCCGCGTCGCCCTCGGCGAGCGTCAAGGACACCGCCGCTGCCGCTTCCCCCTCCGCCAACGGCGGCTCCGGCGACCTCGCCGAGACCGGTGGCGGCAGCAACTCCGGGCTGATCGCGGGTGCCGCGGCGGCCCTGGTCGCGGCGGGCGCCGCGGCCGTCGTCGTCTCCCGCCGCAAGCGCGCGACACAGCACTGACCCCACGGGGCGCCCCAACGCCCCCAGCGCGAGGCGAGCGCGCCGGACACCCACCCGGACGCCGGAGTCAGGGCCGACCCCCGGACCCGACGCGCCCCCGCCTCTCCCCCCGCCCCCGGCGGCCTCACGGCGGCCGGGGGCGCAGTCGTGCACGAACGCGCTCCCCTCCGGCCCGGACGCCCACGTCCGCCCGCCGTGTCCCAAGCCCCACGGCCGCCCCGCCACCGGCCCGGCTGGCGGCGGGCCACCCCGCCATCGACCGCGCAGCCACACCCGCCCCACCACGGACCCGACGACCACGGCCACTCCGTTACCGGTCCGACGAACACGGGCACCCCACCACCGGCCCGGCTCGCGGCGGCCACTCCGCCACCGGCCGGACAGCCACACCCGCCCCACCACGGACCCGACGACCACGCCCACTCCGCCACCGGCCCGACGACCACAGGCACCCCGCCACCAGCCCGGCTCGCGGCAGCCACCCCGCCACAGGCCCGACGGCCACACCCACTCCATCCCCGGCCCGACGACCACCCCCGCCCCGCCACCGGCCGAACCGGCTACACCCGCTCCACCGTCGACAGATACAACTCCACGTACCGCTCCACATCCACGTCCACCCCCACGTCCACCAAGGGACGTTCCCGTTCTCCATGGTGCAGCTCCGACTCCCCCGGGCGTCCGCGCAGGTCGACGAGTGTCTGGCCGCGGGACGGGCCCGGGGCGAGGGCGATCTCGACCGGGGCGTGGCGGGTGGTCAGGCCCGCCGGGTCGGCGACCGCCAGGACCGCGCCCGCGTCGCCGAGGCCGCCCGCCGCCGCGTCGCGGGGCTCGGTGCCCCGGGCCGGGGGCCGGTGGGCGAGCAGGTCACCGGCGAGGCGGGTGCCCGGTTCGGCGCTCGCGCGCAGCCTGCGTACGTCCGCGCCGGGCACGACGACCCGGGTGAACACGTCGAGCCCGTACATCGTGATCGGCACCCCGGCGGTGAGCAGGACGGCCGCCGCCTCCGGGTCGTGCCAGACGTTGAACTCGGCGACCGCGGTGGCGTTTCCGGGGCCGACCGCGCCGCCCATGAACACGATCCGCTCGATGTTCCGGGTCACCTCGGGGTGGGTGCGCAGCAGCAGGGCGATGTTCGTGAGGGGCGCGGTCGGGATCAGGGTCACCGGGCGCGGCGCGGCCAGGATCTCGCGGCGCAGCAGGGTGACGGCGTCCATGGGGACGGGGGCGCGGGCCGGGGCGGGCAGCCCGAGGTCGCCCATGCCGTCGGTGCCGTGCCAGTGCGCGATCCGGGCGGGCTCCAGGAGAGGCCGTTCGGCGCCGCGCGCCACGGGGACGTCGGCCGCGCCCGCCCGCTCCAGCACGGTCAGCGTGTTGCGGACCACGCCGTCCACGTCGGTGTTCCCGGCCACACAGGTCACCGCCCGCAGGTCGAGCCCCGGATGCCGGACGGCGAACAGCAGCGCCAGCGCGTCGTCCACCCCGGTGTCGCAGTCGATGATCACGGGAACGGCGGGCCGCTCGGCCACGGCGGGCTCCTCTCGGTCGCGGGTACCGAACCTACCCCCGCCGCCCGGCCCCCGCCCCGCGCTCACCCGGACGGACCGGAGCGCTGGTGAGAGGGGGCGCGGGGTGATGCCGTGAGGGGAAACAGCCCGTCCGGTACGAGCAGGAGGCACCCCGATGACCGCACGCGCCCGTGGTGCCCTGCCGATGCGGACCGGTGCGATATCCGTGCGCGGTGCCCTGCTCGTCTCCTGTCTGCTCGGCGTCGGCGGCTGCGCCACCCTGGGCCTGGAGCACCCCCCGACCGCCCGCCAGCCGCTGCCGACCGTCGAGAAGCCACCCGCCTCCTCCCAGGCCGCGCCCGGCAACGACAAGGCGCTGCTCACCACCGCGCAGGCGCAGTCCGCGCTCCTGACCGAGACCGATCTCGGCGCCCCCTGGACCGCGACGCAGGGCGCGGCCACCTGGCGGGACGGCCTGCTGAAGGCCACCACCGACGCGAGCCGGTGCCAGCCGCTCCTGGACGCCCTCTACGCCGACACGCTGCTCGGCGCCCCCGCCCGCGTCGCCGTCGGCCTGGACGACCCCGACACCGGCGCCCAGCTGCGCTACCAGATCGCCGCCCGCCGCCCCGCCGACGTGGACGCCGCGCTGACCTGGCTCGGCACGATGCCCGCCGACTGCGCCCGCTTCACCGCCAGGACACAGACCGGGCTGGTGGAGGACGTGCGGGTGAACGCCGCCTCGCTGCCCGAGGTCGGGGACGAGCGCCAGGGGCTGCGCGTCACCGTCGCCACCACGACCGAGGACGACCAGGACGTGCTGCTCACCCTGGACGTGGCCGCCGTCCGGGTCGGCCAGGACGCCTTCGCGCTGACCAACGGCGGCCTGGGCGACGTGCCGAACGACGCGACCCAGGCCGCCGTCCAGGTCGGCGCCCTGCGCCTGGCGGACGTGCGCAAGCAGGGCCGCGTCCAGGTGTGAGCGCGCGCGGGGCAGGACAGGGCCTGGTGCTCCCCGGCCGCGCTCAGAGCTGCGCGGGCCCGAGCGTCGTACTCCCCGGCGCGGTGCGGTGCCCGAGCCCCGTCCGGTACGCGTCCAGCGCCGCCTCCGTACGGCCGCCACGGCGCAGCAGATCGCCGAGCAACCGGCACAGATCGGCCAGATCTCCCGCCGCCCCGGCCCGCTCCAGGAGGCTGAGCGCGCGGACGTAGTGCTCCTCGGCTGCCTCGGTGTCGTGGGCGTCCTCCGCGATGATGCCGAGCAGCCGGTGCGCGGCGGCGGCGTGGACCGCGCCCCGCTCGGAGGAGAAGTCCCCGAGCACCCCGGCCAGCAGCTCGGCGGCATCGCCCGAACTGCCGCGCCGGTGCAGCACGTCGGCCAGCTCGACGGCGACCTGGCTGCGGTAGAGCGCGGCGCGGGTCTCCCCGAGCATCAGCAGTGCCTGCCGCAACTCCTGCTCGGCACGCGCGAGTTGACCGGCCTGCGCACGGACGTAGCCGCGCATCCAGTGGCAGTGGGCGAGTTCGGTGCGCAGCCCGAGCCGGTCGTACAGCTCGGCGGCCGTCGCGAGGGACGCGTCCGCCTCGGCGTGCCGTCCCTGGGCGAGCAGGGTGCGCGCGACCGAGCGGTGGGTACGGGCGAGCAGCGCCGGGTCGGAGACGCGCGGGGCGAGCGCGAGCGCGGACTCGGCGGCGCGGGCGGCGTGATGGTGGGCGCCCATGTCCATGTACGGCCCGATGGCGGTGGCGTACAGCAGCGCCAGGGCGTCGGGGTCCTGCGGTTCGGCGCGGGCGAGTTCGGCGAGGCCGGACTCCAGGAGGTGGACGGCGTACCGGAGTTCACCGCTGAGGTAGTGCGCGACGGCGAGTCCGCGCAGGACCGGGGCGCGGACCGGGGCCGCTTCGTCCGCGAGCAGGTCCGCCGCACGCTCGAAGTGCCCCAGGGCGTCGGTCAGTTCGCCCGTCTCCAGGGCGCTCTCGCCGAGGCCGAGCAGGGCGGCGGCGCGCTCCGCGGCGAGACCCTGTTCCGCGAACTCCTCCGCCTCCGTGAGGAGTTCGGCGAAGCGGGCCCCGGCCTCCTCGGGGGCGCCGTCGGCCAGTGTGCGGCGGGCGTCCGCCAGGCGTCGCCGCAACTCCTCCGCGACGGCGGCCGGATCCTTCCGCTCGCGCATCGGGCGTCCTCCCCAACTCCCTTGGGCCCCCTTGTCGTTGGGGGCGCGCAGCCCTAGGTTAATCGGCGGCTCACGTGTATCCGACTCGTCACCCGCCGTAGCGAGGTCACCGTGCCCGGACGTACATCGGCCGCTCCTGGACGCACCGGCGCGCTCTCCCGCCCCCGGCTGCGCCGGACCGCGGACGACAGTTCCCTCACCCGGGGTGTCGTGGCGGCCGTGGTGGCGGTAGCGGCGCTGGTCACGGCGGCGAACGCGGGTCCGGCGCCCACCCCGGACACCCCCTCCGTGCCACCGGCCCGCTCCGCCCAGCGGTGACCCAACGCCCTTACGCGCAGGGCTCTTTCAAGCGCCGCCAGGGGAACTCCGGGTAAAACTGTGGCCAAGGCCAACCGCGCCTTTCCCAGCAAACAGGTTCAATCCACCGGTTGTACAAGAGTGGAATATCTCACCGCCGACGGTTGACAGCCGGACGCGCGGCTAGGGTGAGCGCTCCCGGACCGGTGCTGCCGAGCGCGCGCCGCTTGACCGGCGATGGGCGATTCTTTCGGTGGCCCCGGGGTCCGGGCCAGGGGTGGGAGGTCACGGGATGACGGCGAACAGCCTGCGCGCGGAGGAGTTCGCGACAGGACCCGCGGACCGGTCGGGCGACGAGGGCGAACGCGGCGGCAAAGGCGGCGGACGCGGCACCGAAGGCGCGGGCAAAGGCGACGGCGCGGCCCGCCCCCGGCGCGGGCGCCGCATACTGAAGTGGTCCGCGGCCACCCTCGCGCTGCTGGTCATCGGCACCGCCGCCGCGGGCTACGTCTACTACGAGCACCTCAACGGCAACATCAAGAAGGCCCGGCTCAACCTCGGCGACTCCCCCGTGCCGGAGGCCACCCCGAACGCCCAGGGCCAGACCCCGCTGAACATCCTGCTCATCGGCTCCGACAGCCGGAACACCGCCAGTGACCTCAAGCTCGGCGGCTCCAAGGGCGACGTGGGCCGCCCGCCGCTCGCGGACGTGCAGATGCTGCTGCACCTGTCGGCCGACCGCAGCAACATGTCGGTGATCAGCCTGCCCCGCGACACCATGATCCCGATCCCCAAGTGCACGGACGCCGACACCAAGAAGGTGTACCCGGCGCTCTCCCTCTCCATGGCGAACGAGTCGCTGGGCCGGGGCGGCCCCGGCTGCACCGTCGCCACCTGGCAGCAGCTCACCGGGGTGCACATCGACCACTTCATGATGGTCGACTTCTCCGGCGTGGTCGCCATGGCGGACGCCATCGGCGGCGTCCCGGTCTGCGTCAAGGACAACGTCTGGTCGCACACCGCCTCAGGCCACGGCTCGGGCCTGAAGCTGGAGAAGGGCACCCACCCGGTCAAGGGCAAGCAGGCCCTGCAGTGGCTGCGCACCCGCTACGGCTTCGAGGACGGCACCGACATCGGCCGTACCCACGCCCAGCACATGTACATGAACTCGATGGTCCGCCAGCTGCGCGCCAACGCCCGGCTCGGCAACCCCACCGAGATGCGCAAGCTCGCCGAGGCCGCGACCGACGCGCTCACCGTGGACGACGGGCTCGGCACGGTCAAGAAGCTCTACGACCTCTCGATGGAACTCCAGAAGGTGCCCACCAAGGGCATCACCATGACCACCCTGCCCACCGTGCAGTGGGCCCAGGACCACAACCGGCTCGTGCCCACCCCCGGCGACGCCGAACAGCTCATCTCCATGGTCCGCGACGACGACTCGCTGACCGGCCTCGCGGGCAAGAAGCCCCAGCCGGACCCCACGTCCACCGACCCGGCCGCGCCGCCCGCCGACATCGCCGTACGGGTGCGCAACGGCACCGGCACCGCCCTGGAGGCCCCGGCGCCCCAGCGCGCCTCCGCCGTCGCCCAGGTGCTCCAGACCCAGGGCTTCACCAGCGCCTCGACCGACACCACGCCCGCCACCGAGCCCGACACCCAGGTGCTCTACTCCACGCCCGACCAGGAGGGCGACGCCCAGGCGGTGGCCGACGCGCTGCACATCCCGCTGAAGCGGGCCCGCCAGTCGGACGAGGTCCAGGGCGTGACGCTCGTCGTCGGCGAGGACTGGCGCACCGGGGACACCTTCCCGAAGACCAAGCCGAAGAAGGTCCCGGAGAGCGCGGCCGTGCTGAACGGCGAGAAGGCGGACGCGTGCATGGAGATCCAGCCGGGCTTCACCTGGTGACGTCGGCCTGACGGTCCGTCAGCTTCTGTAGCTTCCGCTGGACGTGGTCCAGGGCACCGTCCCGCCGCCCCGGCACCCTCAGCCTCAAGTCGGCGAGCGCGGGGCCCAGTTCACGGGCCCGGGCCGGGTCCTCGATCCGGCCCCACTGGTGGTGGGCGCGATCGGCGGCGGCCTCGACCGCGGGCGCGTCCGGCGCCTGCCCGGCGGCGAGCCGCACCCCGGCCACGTCCAGCCAGGCCCGGCAGCTGCGCGCCGGATCACCCGCGAACATCGCGAGGTCGGCCCGTACCTCCGCCCAGTGCAGCGCGTCCTCGGACGCCGGGCCGCGTGCGTGGGCCGCCGCCTGCTGATGGCGGGCGGCCAGCGCGTCCGCCTCGGCGTGCCGGCCGTCGCGCACGGCGGCGGTCAGCTCGGCGTGCGGATCGCCCGCCGGGCGGGGCGGCGCGGTGAGCACCAGGTTCGTGCTCAGCTCGTCCGCGATCCGGTCGAGCGCCGCCCGGTGCAGCTCCGCGAGCGGCGGCCGGTGCCCGCTGCGCAGCAGGGTGGCGACGGCCTTCATGTACGTCGGCTGGGCGATCCCGCGCCGGGCGGCGGGCGGCGCGATCCGGCCGTACACCTCGGCGGTGCGGCCCGAGTCCAGCGGGTGCGCGAGCAGACGGTCCCAGGTCTCGGCGTCCGCGTGCAGATCGGCGACGAGCGTGGTGGCCCCGGCCGGGCGCAGCCGCAGCTCCTCCCTGATCCAGTGCCAGGGCAGCGCGGTGTAGCGCACGGTGGCCGCCGTGGTGCGGGCCAGCGCCAGATGGGGCAGGTGCTGGCGGCGGTCGAGCTGGAGCTGCCCGGTGACGAACACGGTCAGCGGTCCTGGCGCGGCAGCGGCGGCGCGCAGCCGCGTCAGCACGGCCTGCGGGTCCAGCGGGTCGGCCAGCTCGACCACGTTCGCGGTCTCGGTCCCGGACAGCACCGCCGGGGCGACGGCCGCCAGGATCGGCAGCACCCCGGCCGCATCCACCTGCCGTCCCCGCCCCAACGGTGAGGCCGCCAGCAGCAGCACGGTTCCGGGCATCACGCCTCCCCTGTTCGGACCACCCTGCGAGCACCGTAACCGGTGGGGCCCTGGGGGCACGCCGAGGACGGGGAAGGTCCCTCCACCGGGGACGGCAGCGCCCCACCCGGACTACCCGGACACCTCCGGCAGCCGTCGTACCGCGAACACGGTGGTGTCGTCGGCGAGCCGTCCCCGGGTGTGCCGCAGCACCCCGTCCCGCACGGCCCGCACCAGCCGGTCCGGCGCGGGACGCCCCGGATCCCGGGCGACCTCCCGCTCCAGCTCCCGCACGAGCGCGTAGAACTCACCGCGCCGGTCACGGGCCTCGGTGACCCCGTCGGTGACGACGAGGAGGGTCTCGTCGGGGTGGAGTGCGGGAGCGGGGGTCTCCTTCGGGGACTCCGCCAGGTGCCCCTCGACGTCACCGGCCAGGTCCCCCGTCAGATGGCCGAAGCCGATCGGGAGGCGCTCGGTGCCGGGCAGGGGGCGTACGCCGTGGGGGCCGACGGCCAGGGGCGCCTCGTGACCGAAGTTGATGACTTCGACCGTGTCGCCGTCCTGTTCGGAGAAGCCGAGGAGGACGCCGGTGGCGAAGCGCTCACCGTCGTAGCGGCCGAGCGCGGCGGTGTGGCCGCGGTGGCGGTACATGCGGATCTCCAGCCGGTCCGCGACGGTCGCGAGGTCGGGCTCGTGGTACGCCGCCTCGCGGAAGGTGCCGAGCAGCGCCGCCGCCGTCTCCACCGCGCCGAGCCCCTTGCCCTGCACGTCGCCGACGAGGACCCGGGTGCCGTGCGGGCCGGGCTGGATGTCGTAGAAGTCGCCGCCCACCCGGGCGTCCGTGTCGGCGGCCAGATACACCCCCGCGTGCTCAAGGCCCGCCCACCCGGCGGGCAGCGGGCGCAGCACCGTACGGCGGGTCGTCTCCGCGATGTCCCGCATGTGGCCCTCGCGCCGCTCCCGGCGGGCCCGCAGCTCGGCGGCGACGACGGCCAGCGCGCCACCGAGCGCGACCAGCACGAAGTCGGCGTTCCCGGCCCGGTACGGATCGGGGAACGCGGTGTCCACGGCGACGTACGTGGCCAGCGACAGCAGCGCGAACACCACGGTCGTCGCCACCCCGCACAGCGCGGCGGCGACGCTGGGCACCAGGACGATCCAGGAGACCACCCGGAACCGCTCCCCGGTCGTGAGGTCCACCCCCGCGAGGCCTATGAGCAGCAGCAACGGCACCAGCCAGGCCACTCCGCACCCGCCCACCCGGAGCCCGTCCCGCTCCTGGCCCCGGTGGTCGATCCGCTCCACGAGACCCTCTCCGTCACGAGCCCGTCCGCGTCAGGGCGGCCCGGGCCCTCCGTGTCCTTCAGCGAAACACGGACCCACCGCGCGCGCATCCGGGCGCTCCGGCCCGCAGGCGGCGGCCCGGCCGACTTGCCGGGCCGCCGCCCCCGGTGTGCCCTGGAGTGTGGAGCGGCATCAGGTGACGCCCCGCGATGTCGGGCGACATCGCCTGCGGGACGTCGGGCGAGAGGAGCGCTCTCATGGCTCACGCGGCACCCGCATCCGGCACGCCGACCGGCGGCGCCCGTACCTCCGGCCAGGACGGCCGAGGCGGCCACGGCGGCCAGAGCGGCCGGGCCCGCACCGGCCTGCCGCCGGACGTGTTCGACGCCCGGACGCACCGGATGCTCAGGATCGTCGTACCGGTCCTGTGCGGGCTGATCTACGGCTACTGGGCGGCGGCCAACCGGCGTTCCGGCGGCCCCATCACCGGCTGGAACCTGCTCTTCGGGTTCCTCACGGCCCTCGTGTTCGCGGTCGTGCTCATCGCGCTGCTGACCGTGGCGCCCCGGCTGCCCCGCGAGCTGCACGCGGCGGCCTGGACGGTGTTCATCGGCTGCTCGTTCGGCTTCCTCTACAGCCAGACCGGCGACTCGATCTACCGCTCGGTGGGGAACTCGATCGCGGTCGCGGTGGTGACGTTCATCGTGTTCTTCTACCGCTTCTACACCCGCGAGGACGCGGCGGGACACCGCATCCACTGACCCCGTACGCCCCGTGGACCCCGGCCCGCCCGGCCGGGGTCCACGCGTTCCCCCGCTTCCCCCGAGCCCGTACGGCTTCCCCCAAGTGCCCCCGGATTCCCCCGTACGCCCGCCCCCGCTCGCGCGCCGCCCCTGCCACCCCTTGCCTGGAAGGGTGTCCCCTCGTCACCGGAGCGTCGTGTCGGCCGCGCTGATCGCGCTGGCCTGCCTCCTCGTGCCGTTCGGCGCGACGGCGGCCTGGGCGGCGTACACGCTCACCGACACGAGCCGCTACGTCACCACCATGGCGCCGCTCGCCGCCGACCCGGACGTGCGGGAGGCCATCGCGGAGGCGGTCGGGGACGGCATCCTGCGCGAGGCGGACCAGCGCATGGACATGAGCCCGGTACGCGCCTCGGTCCGGCCCTTCGTGCGCGACGCGGTCCGCTCCTTCACCCGCACCCCCGCCTTCCGGCTGGCCTGGGACACCGGCAACCGGATCACCCACGACGCGGTGCTGCGCGCCCTGCGCGACGAGGACCCGACCGCCGGGGCGCCGGGCGCCGCCGTGACCGTCGACCTCGCTCCCGTCACCGCCCGGGTCAAGCAGCAGCTCACCCAGGACCACGTCCCGCTCGCCGCCCGCATCCCGGTCCAGCACACCGTCGTCCCGGTGCTCCCGGCGGGCGACCTGACCCGGTTCCGCAAGGGGTACCACATGCTGGAAGTCGCCGGTTTCTGGCTGCCGGTGGCGGCCGTCGTGTTCGCCTCGGCCGGGATCGCCCTGGCCGTGCACCGCCGCCGCGCGATCGTCGCGACCTCGCTCGGCACGGCCCTCGGCGGCGCCCTGCTCGCCCTCGCCCTCACCGTCGGCCGCGCCCTCACCCTGGCCGACCTCCCGCCCGACGTCCCCCACCCGGTCGCCGCCGCCGTCTACGACACCCTCACCGCGACCCTCCGCACGGTCTCCTGGCTCCTGCTCACCCTCGGCGTGACCGTGGCCCTGACGACCTGGCTCACCCGCCGCCGGACCCGCCCCGAGCAACCCCGCAAGCCGCCGGAGAAACGCAAGAACCGGAGCGCGCCCGGGGACCAGGTCCAGGAGGACGGCCGCGCACAGGTCTGAACACCGGGCGATGTCAGTGCCCGGGCCTACCGTGCGGTGCATGAGCCACTGGATAAACGGCCCCCTCGGCTGGATACACGGCCGCCGCCCGGGCGACGAGGAGACCAACGTCGTCTTCTTCCGCGGCACTTCCCTGGACACGCTCACCTGCGGCCTGCTCGCCCAGCACCGCCGCCCCCGCGCCTACGCCAAGGGCGACGACTGGTGCGTCCTGATGCACGACATGCACGCCTGGGACTCCGCGGCCACCGGCGACTACGAGGGCGCCCACTACGCCGCCCTGTGCCCACCCGGCGCCGAACTCGCGGTCTTCATCACCGAACCTTGCCTGGCAAAAGCCCACGGCCCCTGCTTCGAGTACTACCGCGACACCCGCCTCCACACCTGCTTCAGCTTCGAGTCCCCGACCGACGCAGCCGGCCCCGCCCCGGACCACTTCCTCCCCGCCCTCACCGAAGCCCACCTGACCGACCCCCTCACGGAGACCGACGAACTCGACCACGAGGAACGCCTGGTGGACGCGCTCACCCGCTTCCTGGGGCTGCCCGAGCTGGACTTCACCACGCCACCCGCCTCTCCCTGACACACGGCCACTGGCCCTCTCCGCCCTTGCGCAGAAGGCGACTTGGCGCGTATCGCGGCGGCGTACGCTGACAGAGAGGGGTGATGACGCATGTCGGACGAACTCGCGGAGAACCTGAAACGGCTCCGGCGCGCCAAGGGCTGGAGCCAGGAACAGCTCGCACACCGGGCCGGCCTCTCGGTGGGGCCCGTACGAAAGATCGAGCAGGGGCGCAGCGGAGTCCGCATGGAGACCCTGCACGCCCTGGCACGGGCCCTCGGAGTGCGGACATCGGACCTGATGGCGGCCGGGCCTCCGGAGCCGGTCGGGCACGAGGACCCGAACAGCCAGAACCTGCGCGCACTGCGCATCGCACTCGCGCCCGCGCTCGGCCTCGGCAGGGCGCCCGCCCCGGTCGGTGCCGAACCGGATCTGCGTCGTCTGCGCCGCATGACCCACGACAGCTCCGTCCTGTACTTCGCGGACACCTACGCGAGCATCGCCGCCGAGCTGCCGGTGCTCATCAAGGCCGCCGATGACGCGGTGGCCTGGTTCGACTCGGGCGACGCCCACGCCGAGGCGCTGGTGGCCCGCTCACGGGTCATGAGCCTGGTGGGGCGGTATCTGACACAAATCAGGCAGTACGACCTCGCTCATGTTGCGGCCCTACGCGCCATCGAGGACGGCCGGGCCGCCGGGGACGACCTCACCGCCGCGTCCGGGGTCGGCGGAATGTGCTGGCTGCTGGTGCGGACCGAGCGCTTCGACGAAGCGGAGGACATCGCCGTCGCCACGATGGACGCCGTGGAGCCCAAGATCATGGGAGCCTCCGACGACCAGTACGCGACCTGGCAGGCGAAGAACCGAACCTCCAGGAGAAGAACTGGAAGAAGCTCGGTGGCCCGAGCACCAACGACGGCAACCGCTACCGCCTGGACCTGGCCCGCGCCCACGTACGCTCCGGCGACCCGACCGCCGCGATGGAGGAACTGGCCGCCGTGGACCACGCCGCACCCGAGTGGTTCCGCCACCAGGCGTCCGCCGCCGCCACCTTCGAGGAGATCACCAAGAAGCGGCGCACTCTGACCACCGAGATGCGCGAGGTAGGCGCCCACCTGGGGCTCTTCCTCTAACTGCAGTGCAGCGGTGCAGTTTTGAAGCTTGGTCACCGAAAGTACATCGCTACACGCCTGGCAGGCCGACACCCCCAGCCCTAACTTTGTGTGTCTGGATCGTCACACAAAGGAGACCCCCGTGCCCGGAACGACGACTGCCGAGACCCCGGCACCGCCGCCGTGGGGCCTGGCCCGCATGGTTCCCCTCCGCAACGGCGCCCCCAGCACCTGTCGCTACGAGGGAATCGACCCCGAGACGCAGACGGGGCGCTGGGTGGGCGGCGACGGCACCCTGGTGCCCGCTGAACTCGGCAAGCACGGTACGAGTGTCAACACCTACCCGCCCACGCAGGTCAGCAAGGACGGCAAGCAGGATGCCGACAGCGGCCACGACGCCACACAGGACGAGGGCCAGTCGTGACCTCCGGGCGCGCGGTGCTGGTGGCGACCGAGTACGAGGACGCGACCGCCGACCTGGTGATAGCCGAGCTGAACCGCCGCCGCGTGCCCGTCCTACGGTTCGATCCCGGCCAGGACTTCCCGGCCGGGATCAGCCTCACGGCCTACGCGGAGGAACGGGGATGGTCCGGCCGACTGACCGCACACGGCCGCACGACCACGCTGGAAGAGGTCCGGGCGCTGTATCACCGCCGCCCCAGCCTCTATCAGGGATACGACAGCCAGGACCAGGCGCAGCGGTTCGCCGCCCAGGAGAACCGACGCGGCCTGGGCGGGGTGCTGGCGTCCCTGTCGAACTGCCTGTACCTCAGCCATCCGCAGGCCATCGCACGGGCCGAGTACAAACCCGCCCAGCTGGCCGAGGCGAAGCGGCTCGGGTTATTGGTGCCGAGGACCCTTGTCACCAACGATCCGGCGGAAGCGCGTGCCTTCGCCGCAGAGCGGCCGACCATCTACAAGCCGCTGCACGCGGGTTCGTACAGCGTGGCCGGGGAGCCCGCGGGCATCTGGGCCGCCGCAGTGGAGAGTCGGGAGATCGACGACCGGGTATCGGGCTGCGCGCACCTCTTCCAGGAGCGCGTCGACAAGTCCGCCGACGCCCGCGCGGTGGTGGTGGGCGGGGAGGTGTTCTGCGCCCGCATCACGTCCCCGGCAGGAGTCGTGGACTGGCGGGCCGAGTACCAGCACCTGACGTACGAGACGGTGGACTGCCCCGGCGCGGTCCGGCAGGCACTCCTCCGCTTTCTCGCCGCCTTCGACCTCAATTTCGGGGCCTTCGACTTCGCGCTGTCGACCGATGGCGGCTGGTGGTTCCTGGAGTGCAACCCCCATGGGCAGTGGGCGTGGCTGGAGCATGCGACCGGTCTGCCCATCACCTCGGCCATCGCTGATCTGCTGGAGAAGGGCGAGTGACGATGAGTACTGGGTTTCCGGACTCGGAGAAGCTGCGCGACGAACTCGCGCACCGGCTGAGGGCGACGGGCGCGCTGCGTGGCCAGGTGTGGACGGCGGCCGTCCTCGGTGTGCCCCGCGAGGCATTCCTCCAAGACGGCTGGTTCGAGTACGAAGAGGGCGGCTGGTACCGGCCGCGCTTCCCGAGGGGCAAGGCCGATCTCCGGCGCATCTACGACGACGACACCCTCGTGACCCAGGTGGCCGGCGAAGTCGTACCGAGCGACGTCGAGGGGCGTATCCGGCAGATTCCCACGTCGTCTTCGACGCTGCCGAGCCTCGTGGTGCGGATGCTGGAGGAACTGCGCGTGTCCGCTGCCTCGCCTGGAAGCGAGGTGCGAGTACTGGAGATCGGCACCGGCACCGGCTACTCCACCGCCCTGATGTGCCACGCACTCGGTCCGGAGAGCGTGACATCCGTCGAGGTCGATCCCGGCGTCTCCGTCCGCGCGGGCGTCTCGCTGGCCGGTGTCGGCCTCCACCCCGAGCTGGTGGTCGGAGACGGCCTGCTCGGCCACGCGGAGGGTGCCCCGTACGACCGGATCATCGCCACGTGCGGCGTCCACCACATCCCCCGGGAGTGGATCGAACAGACCAGGCCAGGAGGCGGAATCCTGGCCACCGTCGGCGGCTGGACGGGCGCCTCCGAACTCGTCCGCCTCACCGTCGCCGAGGACGGCACCGCCACCGGCCCCGTCCTCGGTGGCCAGGTGTCCTTCATGCTCGCCCGGCCGCACCAGGCCCCACCGCTGGGCCTGCTGCCGGACACACGCGACGCCGAAGCCGAGGAAACCGAGGTGGGAGCGAACGTCCTGGACGACTGGACCCCACGCTTCATCGCCCGCTTCGTGGCCCCCCGCGCCCAGCGGCTCGTCCTCGAACGCGACGGGCGCCTGGAGCATCTGTTCGTGGACGTCGAGGCAGGCTCATGGGCCGCGCTGTACGAGAGCGACGGAAAGTGGCTGGTCCGGCAGGGCGGCCCGGAACGGCTCTGGGACGCCGTTTCCCAGCAGCTGCTGCACTGGATCAAGGACGGCCGTCCCCCGGCCGAGCGAATGACCCTGCACGTCGGCCCGGGTGGTGAACACCTCACCTGGATCTGACGGTTCCCGAACCGTCGAGCGGTGTTCCGCGCACGAGCTCCGCCAACACCCCCAGCGCCCGCACCAGTTCCCCCTCCGGTACCGAGCCCAGGCCCAGGCGTACCGCGTCCGGGGTGTGTGACGGGGCGGTGGCGAAGGCCGGGCCCGGGGTCACGGCGATGCCTCGGGCGCGGGCCGCCGCGGTGAAGGTGTCCGCGCGCCAGGGGGTGGGGAGGGGCCACCAGGTGAAGCAGGAGGTGGGGGCGGAGGCGAGGGGGTGGGGGGACAGGGCCTTGGTGGCGAGGAGTTGGCGGTGGCGGGCGTCCGCGCGCTTGGCGGTCGTCAGGCGGGCCACCGTGCCGTCGGTGATCCACCGGACCGCCGCCTCCAGGGCCAGCGCGCCCGCGCTCCAGCCGCCGGACCGTACCGCCCGGGCCACCTCACCGGCCCGCGCGGGCGGTACGGCCGCGAAGCCGACGGTGAGGCCCGGGGCGACCCGCTTGGACAGGCTGTCGACGATATGGCCCAAGCCGGGGAGGAGAGACGCGAACGGGGGCTCGTCGTCCTCGTGGAGGAAGGACCAGACGCGGTCCTCCACCACCGGTATCCCCAAGTCGGTTATCACATAGGCCAGTTCGGATCTGCGCCCCGCGTCCAGCGTCCGCGAGGTCGGGTTGTGCAGCGTCGGCTGGAGGTAGAGCGCCGCCAGGGGAGCCGAGCGGTGTGCGGCGGCGAGGGACGTGGGCAGGGGGCCGCGTGCGTCCGTGGCGAGCGGGACCAGCGTGGCGCCGAGGCGGGCCGCCACCTCTCTGACCAGCGGATACGTCAGCGGTTCGACACCGATCCGGTCGCCGGGGCGGACCAGGGAGGCGAGGGTGGCGGCGATGGCCTGGCGGCCGTTGCCGGTGAGGACGATGCCGTCGGGGTCCGGGGAGCCCAGCAGTCCGGCGACGGCCTCCCGCGCCGCCGCCGTCCCCGCCGCGGGCGCGGGCAGCCGCAGCGCCTCGGACAGGGCCTCGGGGCGCAGGAGTTCGGCGAGGACGGGGGCCAGCAGCTCCGACTGGCCTTTCGTGGAAGGGTAGTTCAGCTCCAGGTTCACCATCGTGGGACCACAGGACGTCTCCGTCAGCGCGTGCCCCGGCTGCGTGTCCGGCGCCGTCGCGCGGACGAAGGTGCCCCGGCCGACCTCGCCCACCACCAGCCCCCGGCGGGCGAGTTCGCCGTACACCCGCTCGGCGGTGGACGCGGCGATGCCGTGACGGCGGGCGAACGCCCGCTGCGGAGGCAGGCGTTGACCGGTCCGCAGTCGGCCACGGGCGATGTCGGCGGCGATCCGGTCGGCGATACGGCGGTAGTCGTCCACAACTCCCCTTGTCCGGTGAGGCATTCACCTGGCACCCCATTGCACCGAGGGCAAAGATTTCATTGCACCGAGCCGGACGCGACTCCTAGGGTCGGCTCCATGCCGCCCTTCCTCGCATACGACGACAAAGGCCCAGAAAACGGCCGCCTCCCGCTGGTGCTCGTCCACGGCCACCCCTTCGACCGCACGATGTGGGCCCCGCAGCTCGCGGAGTTCTCCGCCGGGCGCCGGGTGATCGTCCCCGATCTGCGCGGGTACGGCGCCTCCCCGGTGACCCCCGGCACGGTCACGCTCTCCCGGCACGCGCGCGACCTCGAGAGCCTGCTCGACCACCTCGGCGCGAGCGTCTTCGTGCTCGCCGGGCTCTCCATGGGCGGCCAGATCGCCATGGAGTGCGCCGGGCGGTTCGGCGCCCGCGTCCGGGGTCTCGTCCTCGCGGACACCTTCCCCGAGCCGGAGACCCCCGAGGGCGTACGGTCCCGGCACGCCATGGCCGACCGGCTGCGCGCGGAGGGCATGTCCGGGTACGCCGACGAGGTCCTGGAGCGGATGGTCGCGCCGTACGCCGCACCCGAGGTCAAGGCACACGTGCACCGGATGATGACCGGCACCGACCCCGAGGGCGCCGCCGCCTCCCTACGCGGGCGCGCCGCCCGCCCCGACTACCGGCCCCTGCTCGCCGGGCTCACCACGCCGACCCTGGTGGTGACGGGCGCCGACGACACGTACACACCCGTCGCGGACGCGGAGGCGCTGCACACGGCCCTGCCGGACTCCCGGCTGCACATCGTCCCCGGCGCGGCCCATCTGCCGAACCTGGAGCGCCCGGAGGAGTTCAACCGGGTGCTGGGGGCGTTTCTGGCGGAGGTGGACGGCGGGGACGCGTGAGAGGCGGGGCCTGACCCACGGCTCGTCGGGCGAGTGACGGCGGAGGCTCCTCGGGCAGTGACCCGGCGGCCCCTCGGGCGCCCGACAACCGGAGGCTCATCGGGCGAAGCGGTCATAATGGGCGCATGTCCCGAGAGTTCCCGATCGGCCTCACCCCTCCCGACTGGCTGGTACGGAACCTCCGCGCGCAACCCGCGCCGGTCAACTGGGCCGCCGTCGCCCGGGCCTCCATCGCCCTGACCCTCCCGCTCGCGATCGGGCTCGCGGCCGGACAGCCCGCGTACGGCGCCCTCGCCTCCATGGGCGCGCTCAACGGCGTCATCGGCGACACCGCCGACGCCTACCGGATGCGCGTCATCACCATCGCCGTACCCCAGCTCACCGGCGCCGTCGGCGTCATCCTCGGCACGCTCGTCTTCGGGCAGGGCTGGGCGGCGGTCGGGGTCGTCACCGCCGTCGCACTGGTCTCCGGGATGATCTCGACCATCGGCACGGTGGCCTCCGTCTCGGGCCTGCTGCTCCTGCTCAACTGCGTCGTCGGCGCGGGCCTGCCGCTGCCCCGCCCCTGGTGGCTGGCGCCGCTGCTGATGACCGGCGGCGGACTGCTGGTCCTGGCGCTCGCCCTGCTCGCCTGGCCTCTGCGCGCCGGGGTGCCCGAACGCGGCTCCGTCGCCCTCGGCTACCGCAAGGTCGCCGACCTGCTGGCCGCCTGCGGCGGACCCCCCGAGCGGTACGTCGCCGCCCGCTTCGACGTCACCCGCGCGCTGAACCAGGCGTACGACATCCTGCTCGGCCACCGCGCCCTGCACCACGCGCGCAGCCCCGAACTCACCCGGCTGATCGCCCAGTTGAACGCGATCACCCCGGTCATCGAGGCGGCGCCCGCCGTCGACCTCACCGGCAGACCGCTGCCGCCGGAGATCCCCGAGACGGTACGTCGTCTCGCCGACGACGTGGCGGCGGGCCGCACCGGCCGGCTGAACCTGCCCGAACTGCCCCCACCGGTCACGGAGACCGGCCGCGCCCTCGACCACGCGCTGCGGCACACCGCCGAGGTGGTCGCGGCGCCCGACGTGGACCCGCTCGGCGTGGACGACCACGCCGTACCGCTGCGCGCCCGCACCGCGCGGGCCGCGCGCACCGTCGTCCAGTCCGCCAACTCCTGGCGCTACGGCCTGCGTCTGGCCCTGTGCATCGGCATCGCGCAGGCGCTGGTCTCGCTCGTGCCGGTCCCGCGCTCGTACTGGGTCGCCCTGACCATCACCTTCGTCCTCAAGCCCGACTTCGGCTCGGTGTTCTCCCGGGCGCTGCTGCGGGCGCTGGGCACGGTGGTGGGGCTGGTGCTCGCGGCGGCGGTCCTGGCCGAGGTACCGCTCGGCTGGTGGGACGTGCCGGTGATGCTGCTGCTGGCCCCGCTGGTCCCGGCCCTCACCCCGCGCGGCTACGGCTACCAGACCGCCGCGATCACCCCGGTGATCCTGCTCCTCTCCGACATCCTCAACCACCAGGGCATCGGCCTGCTGCTGCCCCGGCTGCTCGACTCCCTGATGGGCTGCGGGATCGCGCTCGTCGCCGGGTATCTGCTGTGGCCGGAGAGCTGGCACAGCCGGGTGGGCGACCGGCTGGCGGACGCGGTGGCCGACACGGCGGCGTACGTCGAGGCGGCATTCGGCCCCGGTACGGCGCCCGCCGCCCGCACCCGGATGCGGCGCCGGCTGTACCGCGATCTGTCCACCATCCGGACGGAGTTCCAGCGCGCCCTGACCGAACCCCCGCCCACCGGACGCCGTGCGGCGGCCTGGTGGCCGCTGGTGGTGGCCGTGGAACGCATCGTCGACGCGACGACGGGGGCCCGGGTCCGCGTCCGCCACGGCGCCCCTCCGCCCTCCCCGGCAGAGGTCCAGCACGTGGCCCGCCAACTCCGTGAACTGGCCGAATCCGTACGGCGGACCGACACCCTCACCGCCGTCCGCACCGACCTCACCGGACCCTCCGACAGCGTCCTCGAGCCCCTGCGCCAAGAGGTCGCCGCCGCCCGCGCGATCGCGACACCCCACTGACGACACCCCGGGTGCGGCCGGAACCCGCGCCTCAGGGCCGCTAACCTTACGTGTCCGTCCTGGCCAGCGATCGGCATCAACTCACGCGAAGGGTTGCGCACATGGGCATTCTCACTCTCCTGAGGAACGCGTTCGGCCGCCGCAAAGAGCGTCCCGCCGACACAGAGAATGCGCCAACCGTCCCGGAACCGCGCGAACACGACCTGGTCGCAGCGGCGTTCGACGACGTAACGGTCCCGAGGCAACAGCCTGCGGAGTCGCGTGCGGCGGCTGATCAGGGCGAGGCGGAGTCGCGTGCCGCGGCCGACCCGGGTGAGGCAGAGTCGCGTGCTGCGGCTGATCAGGGCGCGGCTGAGGCGCGTGCTGCGGCGGAGCCGGGTGAGGCCGAGGCGGCGATCACGGCGGAGCCGGAGAAGGCCGACGTCGCGGAGACGGCGGTCGTGGCCGAGCCGGACGAGCCTGCGGCTGCGAAGACGGCTGGTACGGCGGAGCCGGACAAGGCCGAGGTCACGGAGACGGCAGTTGTAACCGAGCCGGACGAGCCTGCGGCTGCGGAAGCGGCGGTCGTGGCGGAGCCGGAGAAGGCTGAGGCCACGGACGCGGCGGTTACGGCGAAGCCGGAGGAAGCCGAGGCCGCGGAAGCGGCGGTCGTGACTGAGCCGGATGAGCCTGCGGCTGCGGAGACGACGGTCTCGGCGGAGCCGGATGCGACCGAGGTCGCGAAGACGGCTGCTACGGCAGAGACGGACGAGGCCGACGTCACGGAGACGGCAGTTGTAACCGAGCCGGACGAGCCTGCGGCTGCGGAAGCGGCGGTTGTGGCTGGGACGGACGCGGACGAGGTTTCGGCGGAGGCGAAGGAAGCCGACGTCGCGGAGACGGCCGTTACGGCTGAGCCGAGTGAGGCCGAGGGCACCGAGGCGTCGGTGGTCGCGGTGGAGTCGAACGAGGCCGAGGGCACGGAGGCTGCGGCTACCGCGCAGCAGGCCGAACTTGAGGCGCCGGAGCCGGACTTCGCGGAAGCGGCGACGGTCACGGCCGAGGAGAGCGCGCCGAAGACCACCGAGCCCGAGGCGACGGCCCCGGCCGAGCCGGAGATCGCTGAGCAGCAGACGCCGATCGAGGCGTCGGAGCCGGACCTCACGGAGGTGATGGCAGCCCCGGCCGAGCCGAGCGAGCCCGTCACCGACGCGCCGGCCGAGGAGCTGGAGCCGACGGCGGCCAAGCCGAGCGAGCCGGAGAACGCCGAGGTCGCTGACCAGCAGCCGGACACCGAGGTCGAGCCCGAGGTCACCCCCCAGGTGCCCGCGCAGCGCACGGAGATCGAGGCGAGCGAACTCGACATCACGGTGGTGTCCGAGACCACCGATCCGGAGCCGACGGCGGAGACCACCACGGCCCCCGAGCCGGAGCAGGAGCCGTCGGCCGAAGCGGCACCCGAGCCCACGAAGCCGGTGACGCCGAAGGCGAAGGCCACCGCCCCCGAGCCGAAGCCGCAGCCCGAGCCCACCCAGGAAGCCCAGCCGGAGCCCACCGAGCAGACGCAGCCGGAACCCACCGAGGAGCCGCGCGCCGAGCCCACCGAGAAGCCGCGCCCCGAGTCCGCCCAGCAGACGCAGCCGGAACCCACCGAGAAGCCGCAGCCCGAGCCCGCCGAAGCGCCGCAGGCCAAGACCGCCGCCGAACCCGAGGCCGCCGACGGCGAGCAAGCCCCGCAGGGGCCACCCGCACCCGACGACGAAAGCCGCACGGGTGGTGCGGGTGGGAACCAGACCGCCGCCGAGGGCGAAGCCGAGGCGGACCAGGCTCAGCCCCCCGCCCCCGCCGAGGCGGACCAGGCTCAGCCGACCCCCGCCGACGACACCCCCGCCACCACCGCCCTCGCAAAAGCCGACCTCGCCCACACCCCCGCAAAGACGTACCTCGTCCTGGACCGCTCCGCGAGCATGCGCCCGTACTACAAGGACGGCTCCGCCCAGGCCCTGGCCGACCAGACCCTCGCCCTCGCCGCGGCGCTGGACAAGGACACCCCCGCCGTCCACGTCGTCTTCTTCTCCACGGAAGTGGACGGCACCACGGACCTCACCCCCGGCGCCACCGACACCGTCGACGACATGCACGCCACCCTCGGCCGCATGGGCCGTACCAGCTACCACGCCGCCGTCGAAGCCGTACTCGCCCACTACGACCAGCACCACACCCCCACCGACAAGGCCCTGGTGATCTTCCAGACGGACGGCGCCCCGGACGCGAAGACCCCCGCCACCCAGGCCCTGACGAACGCCGCGAAGACCCACCCGAACGTCTTCTTCTCCTTCGTCGCCTTCGGTGAGCACGACAACAAGGCCTTCGACTACCTCCGCAAGCTGAAGACCCCGAACACGTCCTTCTTCCACGCGGGCCCGACCCCCCGCGAGCTGACGGACGCCGAGCTGTACGAGGGCGTCCTGGCAGGCTGGCGCCCGTAAGGAACCCCGCAGCGAAGAGATCCCCGTATGCCGCCCGCGTCCACCCCGTAAAACGGGAGGCGGGCGGCATACACACGTCGGCTACGATTTCAAGGTTCGTACCCGTAGCGACCTGGGAGCAGCCCCCGATGGCTCGACACCTCATCACCAGCGCCCTTCCGTACATCAACGGGATCAAGCACCTGGGCAACATGGTGGGGTCCATGCTCCCGGCGGACGTGTACTCCCGGTACCTCCGCCAGCGCGGCCACGACGTCCTGTACATCTGCGCGACCGACGAGCACGGCACCCCCGCCGAGCTGGCCGCCAAGGAGCGGGGCCTGGCGGTGGACGAGTTCTGCGCCCAGGCGCACGACGCGCAGAAGGCGGTCTACGACGGCTTCGCGCTCGCCTTCGACTACTTCGGCCGCAGCTCCTCCGCCGAAAACCGCGACATCACCCAGCACTTCGCCCGGAAGCTGAACGAGAACGGCTTCATCGAGGAGCGGGCGATCCGCCAGGTCTACTCCCCGGCCGACGGCCGCTTCCTGCCGGACCGCTACGTGGAGGGCACCTGCCCGCACTGCGGCTACGACAAGGCCCGCGGCGACCAGTGCGAGAACTGCACCCGCGTGCTGGACCCGACGGACCTGATCAACCCGCGCTCGGCGATCTCCGGCTCCACGGAGCTGGAGGTCCGCGAGACCAAGCACCTCTTCCTGCTGCAGTCCAAGCTCCAGCACGAGGTCGAGGAGTGGGTGGCCCGGCACGAGCAGGACTGGCCGCAGCTGGCGTCCTCCATCGCCCGCAAGTGGCTGACCGAGGGCCTGCACGACCGCGCGATCACCCGTGACCTGGACTGGGGCGTGCCGGTCCCGGCGGACACGTGGCCGGAGCTGGCGGCCGAGGGCAAGGTCTTCTACGTCTGGTTCGACGCCCCGATCGAGTACATCGGCGCGACGAAGGAGTGGGCGGACCAGGACCCGGAGAACCGGGACTGGAAGTCGTGGTGGTACGAGGCGGACGACGCCGTCCGCTACACGCAGTTCATGGCGAAGGACAACGTCCCGTTCCACACGGTGATGTTCCCGGCGACCGAGCTGGGTGTGCGCGAGCCGTGGAAGAAGGTCGACTACGTCAAGGCGTTCAACTGGCTGACGTACTACGGCGGCAAGTTCTCCACCTCGCAGAAGCGGGGCGTCTTCACGGACCAGGCCCTGGACATCCTGCCCGCGGACTACTGGCGCTACTTCCTGATCGCCAACGCCCCCGAGTCGGACGACTCGTCCTTCACCTGGGAGCACTTCACCGCGACGGTGAACAAGGACCTGGCGGACACGCTGGGCAACTTCGTCAACCGCGTCCTGTCCTTCTCCCGCAAGCGCTTCGGCGACGAGGTCCCGGCGGGCGGCGAGCCCGGCGAGGCGGAGGCGCGCCTGGGCGAGGAGATCGCCGGGCTGCTCGCGGAGTACGAGACCCAGATGGAGGCGCTCCAGTTCCGCAAGGCGGCCTCCGCCCTGCGCGCCCTGTGGTCGGCCGGAAACTCCTACCTGGAGGAGAAGGCCCCCTGGCTGGAGATCAAGACCGACAAGGACGGCGCGGCCCTCACCCTGCGCACCGCGATGAACCTGATCCACCTCTACTCGGTGGTCTCGGAACCCTTCATCCCGGCCTCCTCCGCCGCGATGCGCGCCGCCTTCTCCCTCCCCTCCGACACCGCCACCTGGATCACCGAGTCCGAGGCCAAGTCCCTCACCTCCGTCCCCCCCGGCACCCCCTTCACCGTCCCCCCGGTCCTCTTCGCCAAGCTGACGGACGAGGACCTGGAAACGTACAAGGAGCGCTTCGGCGGCTCGGCCGCCTGATCCCGCTTTCCTTCCGACGGCGCCGGCCCCTCTCGGGTCGGCGCCGTCGCACGTCAGCGGCCCTACCTGACTGAACGTTCCCTCGCCCCTCGAACGAGTGAACACCTACGGTTCACCCGGACAGAGCACGCATTCCTGCCCCTACCTTGCACGCATGGTCACATCAGCCCATGAGGGCATGCACCGGGTCTTCGAGGAGCGCCCCGAGATCCTGGCGCCCGTTTTCGAAGCGCTGGGCATCGCCTTCCCCGAGAAGGCGGCCACGTACGCGATCACCGCCGACGTGACGGAGACCCGGCCGCTCGCCCGGCATGTGGACACCGTGCTGCGCATCGAGCCGTCCGACGGCGACGACTTCCTGCTCGCCGTCGAGGCTCAGGAGCGCCGTGACAAGGACAAGAGCGCGAGCTGGGCGTACTACGTCGCCTATCTCCAGTCCAAGTACCGGCTGCCGGTCCTCCTGCTCGTCGTCTGCCGCGACCGGCCCACGGCGAAGTGGGCGACCGGCCCCTTCGAGTGCGGGGCACGCGGCTGGACCGCCCAGCGCACGTACCCCCTGGTCGTCGGTCCGGACAATCTGCCGCCGATCACCGACGCGCGGACAGCCACCGAGAAGCCCGCGATGGCCGCCTTTTCCGCCCTGACACACGCCAACACCCCGGTGGGCGACGCCATACTGGACGCACTCGGCAAAGCGCTCCCGAAGATGAACGCCCACGCAGCTCTGTACATCGGTCAGTTCTTGGACAGCGCCCTCGGGACGACTCCCGCAGGCGACAAGTGGAGGAACATCGTGTCGTTCGTGAACTTCTTTCCCGGTCGAGGCACCCTGCTGGAGCGCACCTTCCTGGAAGGCGAGGCCAAGGGCGAAGCCAGGGGTGAGGCCAAGGGGGTGCTGCGCGTCCTCAAGGTACGCGGCATCGCGGTCTCCGACGAGGCCCGAGAGCGCATCACCGCCTGCACGGAACCGGCCCGGGTGAGCGAATGGCTCGACCGCGCCGAGACCGTCGAACGCGCCGAGGACCTCTTCGCCGACACCCCCGACACTCCAGAACTCCCCTGACCTGGGCACGCTCTGGCAGAGTACGGACACCGTGAGCCTCCCCGCATCGCACCGCCGTCTCCTCGCCGATGTCGTCACCGCCGGGGTGCCGTATGCGCTCGTGCTGGCGGGTGGGTATGCCCTTCAGGCGCATGGGGTCGTCACGCGGGCGCATGGGAATCTCGACTTCGCCACCGAGAGCGGAACGGGGCTGGAGGCGATCGCGCGGGAGCTGGCCGGGGTGCTGGAGGCGCGGGGGCGGGTGGTGCGGAGCGGGGCCGTCGGCGCGCTCACCGCGGAGCTGACCGTCACCGATCCGCCGACCGGCGAGGAGGTCGGCCTCGCGCTGCACAAGGAAGCCCTCTGGGGGCCGGCCGAGCTGACCGGGTACGGGCCCGCCCTCTCGCTCGCGGACGCCGTCGGGACCAAGATCCGGGCGCTGTACGACCGGGGCGCGGCCGTCGACCTGATCGACGCACGGGCCGCCGCCGAGCGCTTCTCGCTGCCGGAACTGGAGGAGCTGGGCCGTCGGCACGCGTACGACGCCTTCGACCTGCCCACCCTCCAGTCCCGCCTGACCGGCACGGACTTCTACGCCGACGGGGAGTTCCTTCGCTACGGCCTCCCCCGCCACGAGGTCGCCCCGCTGCGCGCCTGGGCCCAGCACTGGTCCGACGACATCGGGGAGCGGCTGCTGGAGGACGGCGCCGACCCTGATCAGATGTCCGATCCCGATCAGGCCGAGGAGTAGGCAGAAACAGGGACGGCCCGGCTCACCAGGAGCCGGACCGTCCCTCACACACCGCCTGCTACTTCGGCTGCGGCTTCCTGATGTTCAGGTGCAGCTCCCGCAGCCGGGACTCGTCCAGCTCGGTCGGGGCGCCCATCATGAGGTCCTGGGCGTTGCCGTTGAGCGGGAAGGCGATCGTCTCGCGGATGTTGGGCTCGTCCGCGAGGAGCATGACGATGCGGTCGACGCCGGGGGCGATGCCGCCGTGCGGCGGGGCGCCGAAGCGGAACGCGCGGAGCATGCCCGCGAACTTGTCCTCGACCGTGTCCCGGTCGTAGCCCGCGATCTCGAAGGCCTTGAGCATGATGTCCGGCTCGTGGTTCCGGATCGCGCCGGAGGACAGCTCGACGCCGTTGCAGACGATGTCGTACTGCCAGCCCAGAATGTCCAGCGGGTCCTGGGTCTCCAGGGCCTCCAGACCGCCCTGCGGCATCGAGAACGGGTTGTGGGAGAAGTCGATCTTCCCCGTCTCCTCGTCCTTCTCGTACATCGGGAAGTCGACGATCCAGCAGAAGCGGAAGACGCCGTCCTCGAACTGGCCCGCGCGCTTGGCCGCCTCGACGCGCACCGCGCCCATGATCTTGGAGACCTCGTCGAACTCGCCCGCGCCGAAGAACACCGCGTGGCCGGGGGCCAGCGACAGACGCTTGGTCAGCTCGGCGACGTTCTCCTCGGTGAGGAACTTGGCGATCGGGCCGGTCAGCGAACCGTCCTCGCCGACGCGGACCCAGGCCAGGCCCTGCGCGCCCTGGGACACGGCGAACTCGCCGAGCCCGTCGAAGAACTTGCGGCTCTGGCCCGCGACGTCCGGCACCGCGAGGGCGCGCACGTGCTTGCCCGCGAACGCCTTGAACGCCGAGCCCTCAAAGACGTCGGTGATGTCGACCAGCTCCAGCTTGGCGCGCAGGTCCGGCTTGTCGGAGCCGTACTTGAGCATCGCCTCACGGAACGGGATGCGCGGGAACGGCGAGGTGACGTGACGGCCACCGCCGAACTCCTCGAACAGCTCCGTCATCAGCTTCTCGATCGGCTGGAAGACGTCCTCCTGCTCGACGAAGCTCATCTCGACGTCGAGCTGGTAGAACTCGCCCGGCGAGCGGTCGGCGCGGGCGTCCTCGTCGCGGAAGCAGGGCGCGATCTGGAAGTACCGGTCGAAGCCGGAGATCATCAGCAGCTGCTTGAACTGCTGCGGCGCCTGCGGCAGGGCGTAGAAGCGGCCCGCGTGGACGCGCGAGGGCACGACGTAGTCGCGGGCACCCTCGGGGGAGGTGGCGGACAGGATCGGCGTCGCCATCTCGTTGAAGCCCATCGCCGTCATCTTCTGGCGCATGGCGGCGATGACCGCGGTGCGCAGCATGATGTTGCGGTGCATCCGCTCACGGCGCAGGTCCAGGAAGCGGTACTCCAGGCGCCGCTCCTCGTTCACGCCGTCCTCGGCGTTGATCGTGAAGGGCAGCGGCGCGGCGGCGCCCAGCAGCTCGACCTCGGCGACCTCGACCTCGATCTCGCCGGTGGGCAGCTCGGGGTTCACGTTCTCGGTTCCACGTGAAACAACGCGGCCGTCGATGCGGACCGTGGACTCCTTGGAGATGGAGTCCAGGGCCTCGTAGGCGGGGGTGCCGGGGCGGGCGACCAGCTGCGTGATGCCGTAGTGGTCACGCAGATCGATGAAGAGGATGCCGCCCAGGTCGCGACGATTGTGCAGCCAGCCACTGAGCCGGACGTCGGTGCCGACGTCAGAGGCGCGGAGCTGGCCGCAGGTGTGGGACCTGTACCGATGCATCGTCGTTCATCGTCCTTTGCGCTTCGGGGTACCGAGATTGCTCTCTCTCGGCTGGGTACGGGCACGGGGCCCGGACCCATCAAGGGTACCGGGCACCCCAAGATCGGCTCCCCACCATTACCGTTCGCCGATCCACGGTGGCAGCCCCGGGTCACCTCTTCTTAAAGTGGGGCAATGCGCACAGGCGAGCCGCTTCCGTCCACCGGGGACATCCTCGCCGCCCTCGCGACCGGACTGTGGCACTGGGACACGGCGACGGAACTGGTCACCGTGGACGCGGAGGCGGCGCGGCTGCTCGGGCTCCCCGCGCGCCCCGCCACCCTCACCGAGGCCCAGGCCCGCGCCCGGCTGCACCCCGCGGACTGGAACGAGATCACCGGGGTGGTGCCGCTCGCGGTGGCCGAGGGCACGCTGGCCGAGGTGCGCATCCGGATCATCGACGAGCGGGGCCACGTCATCCGGGTCGTGCGCAGCCGCTCCAAGCCGACGTACGACCGGGAGCGGCGCGCGTACGAACTGATCGGCACCCTCCAGGAGGTGACCGAGCCCGCGCCGGGCACGTCGTCGGCGCGCAGCGCGGTCACCGGGGACTGGCGGCGCTCGCGGGAGGCGTTCCTGCTGGACGCGGGCCGGGCGCTGGCCGAGGCACGCTCCACGGAGGAGGTGCTGCGGGTCGCGGCCGGGCTGTCGATGCCCGGGTTCTCGCCGGACGGCCTCGCGGTGTTCGGGGTGGAGGGCGAGCGGCTGACGATCATCGGCCACCACGGCTACGCGCCCGGGGACGACGGCCCCTTCACCCATATGCCGCTGAGCACCGACTATCCGGCGGCGGAGGTCGTACGGACCGGCCGCGCCGTCTATCTCTCCTCGCCCGGCGACTACCGGGACCGCTATCCGGCCACCTGGCCGCTGGCCGAGCGGTTCGCGCGCCGCTCGTGGGCGTTCCTGCCGCTGACGGCGGGCGGGCACACGATGGGCGCCTGGATGGCGGCGTTCAGCTATCCGGTGGCGTTCACCCCGGACGAGCGGGCCGTGCTCACCACGGTGGCCCGGATGCTCGCGCAGGCGCTGTCGCGGGCGAGCGCCGCCGAGACCCAGCGGGAGCTGACCGAGGGCCTGCAGCGCTCCATGCTGCCCTCGCTGATCGCCGGGATACCCGGCATGAACGTGGCCGCCCGCTACATACCGACCGGCGGCGGCCTCCAGGTCGGCGGCGACTGGTACGACATGATCCCGCTGCCCGGCGGGGCCACCGGGAGCGGTGCCGACGGCGGCAGGTTCGCGCTGGTCATCGGGGACGTACAGGGGCACGACGTACGGGCGGCGGGGCTGATGGGCCAGCTGCGCATCGCCCTGCGCGCCTACGCCGCCGAGGGGCACCGCCCGGACGCGGTGCTCTCCCGCGCCTCCCGCTTCCTGCACGGCATCACGCACGACGAGGACCTGGCCCAGCTGCGCTTCGCGACCTGTCTGTACGCGGAGGCCGACGCGGCGACGGGCCGTCTGGAGATCGCCCGGGCCGGGCACCCCGATCCGGTGGTCCGGATGGCGGACGGCACGGTGATGGCGCGGCCGACGGCGGGCGGGCCGCCGCTGGGGGTCGATCCGGACGCCGACTATCCGACGACCCGGTTCACGCTGGAGCCGGGCGAGACGATGATGCTGTGCACCGACGGGCTGATCGAGACCGGCGGCCACGACATGGAGAGCGGCTGGCGGCGCGTGCGCACCATCCTGGAGGAGCACGCCGTCCCGGACACGGACCGCGAGCAGGGTCTCGAGGAGCTGGCGGACGCGCTGGTGCAGGGGGTGCACGGGCCGTCCTCCCATCACACGACGGGCCCGTTGACCGACCGCCGCGAGGACGACATCGCGGTCCTGCTGCTGTACCGGGGCGGGGAGCCCGAGCGGGAGGAGGCGGCGACGGCGCGCACCCGGGTGCGCAGCACGCTGCTGTCGGTCGCGCAGGACGAGCCCGAGCGGATCGCGGAGACCCGCCAGTATCTGCGCGAGCTGCTGCACGACTGGAACTCCCCGGACCAGGTGGACTCCGCGGTGCTGCTGGTCTCCGAGCTGGTCACCAATGTGCTGGTGCACACCGACGCGGACGCGCTGCTGCTGGCCGAGGTCTTCGGGCAGAGCGGGGCGCGGCGGCTGCGGGTGCAGGTCACCGACACCGGCGACGATCTGCCGCACAAGCGCCGCCCGGGCGAGCTGGCCTCCTCGGGCCGTGGCCTGATGCTGATCGAGCTGCTGGCCGATGCCTGGGGGGTCGAGCCGCAGGGCAAGGGCAAGAGCATCTGGTTCGAGCTGTACGAGAAGGCCGGGGAAGGCGGGGCGGACGGGGACGAGGCCGTCGTGGCCTGGGGCCTGGCGGACCCGCTCTAGGACGGGTCGCCGTACCGGGTGCGCAGTTCGCCCACGACGCCGAAGAACGCCGCCGTGAGGGGTACGGCGAGCAGCATGCCGAGGATGCCCGCGACCGAGGCCCCCGCGGTGATCGTCAGCATCACCACGGCCGGGTGCATCTGGACGGTACGGCTCTGGATGGCCGGCTGGAGGACGTGCCCCTCCAGGACCTGGACGGCGAGGACGACCCCGAGCGCCCACAGGGCGATGACGAAGCCCCGGTCCGCGAGCGCGACCAGGACGGCGACGGCGCCGGAGAGGAAGGCGCCGAGGTAGGGGATGTAGGCGCTGACGAAGACGAGCGCGCCGAGTCCCACCGCGCCGGGCACGCGCAGGATCAGCAGGCCGATGGTGATGCAGACGGCGTCGATGAGCGCGATGAGCGTCGTCCCGCGCATGAAGCCCTCGACCGCCTCGAAGGCGCGGCGGGCCATGGCCTCCAGCAGGTCGGCGGTGTCGCCGGGGGCGAGGGAGCGCAGCGCGGTGAGGGCGCGGTGGGAGTCGCGCAGGAAGAAGAAGACGAGGAGCAGGGCGAGGACGGCGATGGCGATGGACTCGCCGACGATGCTGACGCCGCTGATGACGTTGGACACCGCCGTGCCGCCGAACTTCTCCAGCAGCTTGCGGGAGTTGGCGGCGAGGTCGTCGAGTCCGGTGCCTGCGGCGCCGAAGTGCCGGGCGACCGCCTTGGCGGCGTCCCGCAGCGAGGCGATGATCTGGTCGCCGGTGTCCACGAGGGCCGCTACGACGATGTAGACGGCGCCGCCGACCACCGCGACCACGGCTACGCAGGTCAGGGCCGCCGCGAGGCTGGCGTTCAGCTTGGCCCGGATCATCCAGCGGTACAGGGGGCCCAGGAGGGCGGTGCCGAGGAGGGCGAGGAGTACGGGGACGACGGCTGTTCTCAGCTCGCCGCAGAGGCGGATGCCGACCCAGCCGACGCCGGCGATGAGCAGCAGTACGACGCACCAGGCCGCGAAGCGGCGGACGGGGTCGGGCAGCAGCGGCACATGTTCAGCGGATCATGAGCTGGGCTCGGCTGTCCTGCTGCGGCGGGCCGGGTGGGTGAGGCGCCGTCCCTCGGCTCGCCGTACCAGGGGGCTCCCGCCCCCTGGACCCCCGGCCTATGCCCACCCACCACCCGACTCGGTAAGTCGAAAAGTCGTCGTACACGCCGTCGCCCGGCAGACGCCGTTGTCTGCCGGGCGGCGGGGTTCACAGGGGGGAGACTCACGCCTCCGGGCCCGCCTCCGTCATGCCGTGGACCGCGGGGACCGTGCCGAGGCGGCCCTTCTGGAAGTCCTCGAAAGCCTGCATGAGCTGTTCCTTGGTGTTCATGACGAACGGGCCGTAGTGGGCCATGGGCTCACGGATGGGCTGTCCGCCAAGGAGGACGACCTCGAGGTCGGGGGTGTGGGCGTCCTGCTTCTCGTCGGCGCGGACCGTCAGCGAGGAGCCGGTGCCGAAGACGGCGGTCTGGCCGGTGCGGACCGGACGGCGCTCGGTGCCGACCGCGCCGCGCCCGGCGAGGACGTACGCCAGGCCGTTGAAGTCCTCGCGCCAGGGCAGGGTGATCTCGGCGCCCGGCGCCAGGGTCGCGTGGACCATGGTGATCGGGGTGTGCGTGATGCCCGGGCCCTCGTGGCCGTCCAGCTCACCGGCGATGACCCGCAGCAGCGCGCCGCCGTCCGGGGAGGTGAGGAGCTGCACGCTGCCCGCGCGGATGTCCTGGTAGCGCGGGGCCATCATCTTGTCCTTGGCCGGGAGGTTCACCCACAGCTGGAGCCCGTGGAAGAGACCGCCCGAGACGACCAGCTGCTCCGGCGGCGCCTCGATGTGCAGGAGACCGGAGCCCGCCGTCATCCACTGGGTGTCGCCGTTGGTGATGGTGCCGCCACCGCCGTTGGAGTCCTGGTGGTCGAAGACGCCGTCGATGATGTAGGTCACGGTCTCGAAGCCGCGGTGGGGGTGCCAGGGGGTGCCTTTGGGCTCGCCCGGCGCGTACTCCACCTCACCCATCTGGTCCATCATGATGAACGGGTCGAGGTGGCGGTAGTTGATCCCCGCGAACGCCCGGCGCACCGGGAATCCCTCGCCCTCGAAACCGCTCGGAGCGGTCGTGACGGTCAGCACCGGACGCGACACGGCGTCGGCGGGAGCGGTCACACGGGGCAGCGTCAACGGGTTCTCGACGGTCACTGCGGGCATGGTCGGTACCTCCTTGTGGGACCACTTTAGTTGAGCGTTGAACTTTCTGCCACCCACAACAGAGCGGGCCCGGAGGAAATTCCCTCCGGGCCCGCTGGGGGACGACTCACGCGTCAGCCGCCGTACATGCGGCGCATCGCGAACTCGACCATCTGCTCCACGGCCTTCGCGTCGAACACCATCCGGTGCTCACCCTCCATGTCGACCACGAAGCCGTAGCCGGTCGGCAGGAGGTCGATCACCTCGGCGCCGGTGATCACGAAGTACTTGGACTCCTTGCCCGCGTACCGCCGCAGCTCCTTGAGCGAGGTGAACATCGGGATCACCGGCTGCTGCGTGTTGTGCAGGGCGAGGAAGCCCGGGGTGTCGCCGCGCGGGCAGTACACCTTGGACGTGGCGAACACCTGCTGGAAGTCCTCGGCGGACATCGAGCCCGTGGTGAACGCGCGCACCGCGTCCGCGAGGGAGGGCGGGGACGGCTCGGGGTAGAGCGGCGGCTGCTGGCCGTATCCGCCGACACCGCCGGGCATCTGCTGCTGCGGTGGGACGTACTGCTGCTGAGCGCCCACGTTCTGGTCGTAGCCGTACATGCGCGCCACCCTACCGAGCCACCTCGCCCGTGTGGCCTACGGAGCCGGAACCTCTCGCGTCAGGCGCGAAGTCCAGGGGCACCAGTGGAGCCCCGGCAGGAAGGCGCCGCCCGCCTCGTCGAGGTGGTCCTCGACGTAGGGGAGGGTGGCGTCGCAGACCTCGATGGCATAGTCGAAGAAGCTGACCGTCTCGGGGTTGTAGTGGAAATTCCACTTCGGGTTGTACGAGGCAGGGCGCTTGACGATGCGCCCGTAGAGGTGGGGGCGCTCGGTCGTCTCGCCGCTGAGCAACTGCCGCGCGTGCGCGATCGCGGCCGGGTTGTCGATCCGGACGACCGCCGTCTGCCGGCCCGCGTCCGTGAATTCGAAGTACGCCGGGTCCGCCGCCTGCGAGGGATGGGCCAGTCCGACGGTCAGCATCGCCGCCGCCGCGAGGCCGCCGAACCGGGTCAGAAAACGTCGCACGTGTGCCTCCGAGGACAGAGAGAGAAGAGATCGCCACGGACCGTATCCGCAAGATCACTTGGAGTGCTTGCCGAGGGGAGGCACATTCACCCGGCCGGGCGGGCGCACGGTGGGGCACGGAACAGAGCACGGGGGGCGGCGGGGTTGCTTCTTATTACCGACGGGTAGCATCATCGGAGCTACTAGTTGGTACGTGAACCAGATGCGAGGAGTCAGTGCCTCGCCGAGACCTGACGGAGTCACCATGGGGCACTACAAGTCGAATCTCCGCGACATCGAGTTCAACCTCTTCGAAGTCCTCGGCCGCGACAAGCTCTACGGCACCGGCCCGTTCGAGGAGATGGACACCGACACCGCCAAATCCGTCCTGGCGGAGCTGACCCGGCTCTCGGAGAACGAGCTGGCGGAGTCCTTCTCCGACGCCGACCGCAACCCGCCGGTCTTCGACCCCGAGACGAACACCGCGCCGGTCCCGGAGACGTTCAAGAAGAGCTACAGGGCCTTCATGGACTCCGAGTACTGGCGGCTCGGCCTGCCCGAGGAGATCGGCGGCACCAACACCCCGCCGTCCCTGATCTGGGCGTACGCGGAGCTGGTGCTCGGCGCCAACCCGGCCATCTGGATGTACTCCTCCGGCCCGGCGTTCGCGCGCATCCTCTTCGAGGAGGGCACCGAGGAGCAGAAGCAGTGGGCGAAGATCGCGGTCGAGAAGACCTGGGGCTCCACCATGGTCCTCACCGAGCCGGACGCCGGTTCGGACGTGGGCGCGGGCCGCACCAAGGCCGTCCAGCAGGAGGACGGCTCCTGGCACATCGAGGGCGTCAAGCGCTTCATCACCTCCGGTGAGCACGACATGGAGGAGAACATCCTCCACTACGTGCTGGCGCGTCCCGAGGGCGCCGGACCCGGCACCAAGGGCCTGTCCCTCTTCCTCGTCCCGAAGTTCCTCTTCGACGGCGAGAGCGGCGAGCTGGGCGAGCGCAACGGCGTCTACGCGACCAACGTCGAGCACAAGATGGGCCTCAAGGCGTCCAACACCTGCGAGATGACCTTCGGCGACCGCCACCCCGCCAAGGGCTGGCTGATCGGCGACAAGCACGACGGCATCCGCCAGATGTTCCGCATCATCGAGTTCGCCCGCATGATGGTCGGCACGAAGGCGATCTCCACGCTGTCGACGGGCTACCTCAACGCCCTCGAGTACGCCAAGGAGCGCGTCCAGGGCCCGGACCTGGCGAACTTCATGGACAAGACCGCGCCCAAGGTCACCATCACGCACCACCCCGACGTGCGCCGCTCGCTGATCACGCAGAAGGCGTACGCGGAGGGCATGCGCGCCCTCGTCCTCTACACCGCCTCGATCCAGGACGCGATCGCGGTCAAGGAGGCGAGCGGCGAGGACGCCTCGGCCGAGCACGCGCTGAACGACCTGCTCCTGCCGATCGTCAAGGGCTACGGCTCCGAGAAGGGCTACGAGCAGCTCGCCCAGTCGCTCCAGACCTTCGGCGGCTCCGGGTTCCTCCAGGAGTACCCGATCGAGCAGTACATCCGCGACGCCAAGATCGACACCCTCTACGAGGGCACCACGGCGATCCAGGGCCAGGACTTCTTCTTCCGGAAGATCGTCCGCAACCAGGGCGCCGCGCTCAACGGCATCGCCGAGGACATCAAGAAGTTCCTGGCGCTCGGCACCGGCGGCGAGGAGCTGGCGGGCGCCCGCGAGCACCTGGCCAAGGCGGCCGTGGAGCTGGAGGCCATCGTCGGGCTGATGCTGACCGACCTCGCGGCCACCGAGCAGGACGTCAAGAACATCTACAAGGTGGGCCTCAACACCACCCGCCTGCTGCTCGCCTCCGGTGACGTGATCGTCGGCTACCTGCTGCTCAAGGGTGCCGCCATCGCCGCCGAGAAGCTGGAGACCGCCTCCGCGAAAGACAAGGCGTTCTACACCGGCAAGATCGCGGCGGCGAAGTTCTTCGCGGCCAACGTCCTGCCCGGCGTGACCCTGGCGCGCAAGGTCGCGGGCTCCGTCGACCTGGACCTGATGGAGCTGGACGAGGCCGCGTTCTAAGCTCCGCACTCCGGCACCGCCAACTGCCGCGGGCCCGCTCCCCTCTGGCCGGGAGCGGGCCCGCGCACGTCGTTAAGGTAAACGCCATGAGCGCACCGTCCCGCTTCGACCGCGGCCACACCGACGACCTGATGACCTTCCTCGCGGCGAGCCCCACGCCGTACCACGCGGTGGCGAACGCCGCCGCGCGACTGGAGAAGGCGGGCTTCCGTCAGGTCGCCGAGACCGACGCCTGGGACACCCCGGCGGGCACCGGCACCGGTGGCCGGTACGTGCTGCGCGGCGGCGCGATCATCGCCTGGTACGTCCCCGAGGGCGCCGAGCCGCACACCCCGTTCCGGATCGTCGGGGCGCACACCGACTCCCCGAGCCTCAGGATCAAGCCGCAGCCGGACAGCGGCGCGCACGGCTTCAGACAGGTCGCGGTGGAGATCTACGGCGGCCCGCTGATGAATTCCTGGCTCGACCGCGACCTCGGCATCGCCGGGCGCCTCAGCCTGCGCGACGGTTCGACGGCCCTGGTGAACGTGGACCGGCCGCTGCTGCGCGTGCCCCAGCTCGCCATCCACCTGGACCGCACGGTCAGCACCGACGGCCTCAAGCTCGACAAACAGCGCCACCTCCAGCCCGTGTGGGGCCTCGGGGACGACGTCCGCGAGGGCGACCTGATCGCCTTCCTGGAGGAGGAGGCCGGGCTGCCCGCGGGTTCGGTCACCGGCTGGGACCTGATGGCGTACCCCGTCGAGCCGCCCGCCTACCTCGGCCGGGACCGCGAGCTGGTCGCCGGGCCCCGCATGGACAACCTGCTCTCCGTGCACGCCGGTACGGCCGCCCTGATCGCCGCCGCGACCTCGGGCGCCCCGCTCCCGCACATCCCGGTGCTGGCCGCCTTCGACCACGAGGAGACCGGCTCGCAGTCCGACACCGGCGCCGACGGCCCGCTGCTCGGCACCGTCCTGGAGCGTTCCGTGCTCGCCCGGGGCGGCACCTTCGAGGACCGCGCCCGCGCCTTCGCCGGAACCGTCTGTCTCTCCTCCGACACCGGCCACGCCGTGCACCCCAACTACGCGGAGCGGCACGACCCGACGCACCACCCGCGCCTGAACGGCGGCCCGATCCTCAAGGTGAACGTCAACAACCGCTACGCCACGGACGGTTCGGGCCGCGCCCTGTTCGCCGCCGCCTGCGAGCGGGCCGGAGTGCCGTACCAGACCTTCGTCTCGCACAACTCGATGCCCTGCGGCACCACCATCGGACCGATCACCGCGGCCCGGCACGGCATCACCACGGTCGACATCGGTGTGGCCATCCTGTCCATGCACAGCGTGCGCGAACTGTGCGGCGCCGACGACCCGTTCCTCCTCGCGAACGCCCTCGCGGCCTTCCTGGAGGGCTAGTTGGCATGATGCCGGGTACCCGAGCGGGACCGGAGATTCCGGAACCGTGAAGGGGAGGCGAGTCCTCATGGGCCTCGGAGGCTGCATCATCCTGATCGCCGTCGGCGCGATCCTCACGTTCGCCACCGACTGGCACATGAGCGGGGTCAACCTCGACCTGGTCGGCGTCATCTTCATGGCCGTCGGCCTGATCGGTCTGGCCACGTTCAGCGGGATCGCCCGCCGCCGGCGCGTGGTGATGCCCCCGGCGACCCCGGTCGTCGAGGAGGAACCGCACCACCACGCGCGCCGCGACGGGTACAGCGACGGCTACGGCGCCTGAGCGGCCGGGACGTGAGAGGTCCCGGCCCCAACTCGACGCGTTCTAGCGCTCGTCCATCCCGGCAAGGACCAACGGCAGCCGGTCCGCGCCCGCTTCGGTGAGGCGGACCGGAACACCCCAGTCCTGCTGGTGGACATGGCAGGCCGGGTACTCGTTGGCCGGGTCGTCGTCGCAGGACGCGGCCATCGCCGAGACGTGCAGGACGCCCTCGGTGACGGCCGGGTTCAGCTCCAGCTCGCGGCTCAGGTCCGTGTCCGCGCCCTCGCCCTTGAGCAGCAGCTCGGGCGGGGTGGCGGAAACCAGCAGCCGGGTCGAGGGGCCGTAGCGCAGGTCCAGCTTCTGGCCCGCGGGGGCCTGGAAGATCACGTCCAGGAGCAGCCGTCCGGGGGCCACCTCGGTCGCGGCGCGCCGGGTGCGGTGGGCGACCGCCTCCACCCGGACCGCCTCCTCGGGCAGCCGCAGCCGGGTCAGCCGGTGCCGGGCCGACTCCACGACCACGATGTCCTCACCGACCAGCACGGCGTCGCTCGGCTCGCGCAGATCGGTCGCCAGCGTGGTGACCTCGCCGGTCGCCGGGTCGAAGCGGCGCAGGGCGTGGTTGTAGGTGTCCGCGACCGCGACCGAGCCGTCCGGCAGCGCGGTGACGCCCAACGGGTGCTGGAACAGGGCCTGTTCGGCGGCGCCGTCGCGGTGCCCGAAGTCGAAGAGGCCGGTGCCGACGGCCGTGTGGACGTGGCCTTCGAGGTCCACCCAGCGCAGCGCGGAGGTCTCGGAGTCCGCGAGCCAGAGCCGGTCCTCGGTGGCGGCGAGCCCGGAGGGCTGGGCGAACCACGCCTCGGTGCCGGGGCCGTCGACCAGCCCCTCGTTGGTGGTTCCGGCCGCGACCTCGACGGTGCCCGCCTGCGGGTCGTACGTCCACAGCTGGTGGACGCCCGCCATCGCGATCCACACCTTGCCGCCGAAGACGGCGACGTCCCACGGGGAGGACAGCGCGGTCGCGCGGGCCGGGCCCGAGGTCGGGTTGCCCTGCATCCACTGCTTGCCGGTGCCCGCCAGGGTGGACACCTCGCCGGTGGCCAGGTCGAGTCGGCGCAGGGCGTGGTTCACGGTGTCGGCGACGACCACGGCGCCCTCGTCGAGCAGCGCGAGGCCCTGCGGCTCGTTGAAGGACGCCCGCTCGGCGGAGCCGTCCACCAGGCCCCGGTCGCCGGAGCCGATGCGGCGCACGACGCTCTCGCCGTCCTGCTCCAGCTCGACCAGCTGGTGCCGGGTGGTGTCGCTGACCAGGAAGTTCCCCGAGGGCAGCAGCAGCGCCTTGCCGGGGAAGCGGAGCACGGTCGGCTCGGGCTCGGGCGCCACGTACGGGCCGTCGCCCCGGCGCAGGGTGCCCTTGGCCTCGTGCTCGGCCTCCAGCTCCTCCACCAGCTTCTCGATCGCGTGCGCGTGCCCCTCACCGGCGTGCTGCGCGACGACGTACCCCTCGGGGTCGATCACCACGAGCGTCGGCCAGGCGCGCACCGCGTACTGCTTCCAGGTGGCCAGCTCCGGGTCGTCCAGGACCGGGTGCTCCACGCCGTACCGCTCCACCGCGTCCACCACGGCCTGGTGCTCGGCCTCGTGCACGAACTTCGGCGAGTGCACGCCGATGATCACCACGGTGTCCCGGTGCCGCTCCTCCAGCTCGCGCAGCTCGTCCAGGACGTGCAGGCAGTTGATGCAGCAGAAGGTCCAGAAGTCCAGGACGACGATGCGTCCACGCAGGTCGGCGAGGGTGTACTGCTGGTCGCCCGTGTTCAGCCAGCCACCCTTGCCGATCAGCTCGGGGGCGCGGACGCGGGTACGACGAGGTGCGGAGTCGGTCATGTGTCAAGGGTGCCACTCGCGTGCGAACACCCCGTAACCGCCGTACGTCGTCACGCTCGGCGCGGGGGCGGTCACCGGCGGGCACGCGGTATGGGTGCGCGCCGGGTCACCAGCGGGCCAGCAGGGTCTCCTCGCCGCCCCGGTAGCGGTACATCCAGGTGGTGCCCGGCGGGACCTTCCCGCTCAGGTAACCGACGATCGGCTCCCGCTGCACGGCGCTGTCCAGGGCGCCGAGCAGCCGCAGCGCCTCGGCGACGGGGAAGAAGGCCGCGTGCTCGATGTCGCTGTCCTCCGGCGCGACCTCACCCTCCCAGTCGGCGATCTCGAAGGCGACGGCCAGCGCGGAGGGGTGGCTCTCGGAGTCGATGTGCAGGAGGAACGCGGTGCGTACCGGATCGCCCACCAGCAGCCCGGTCTCCTCGCGCAGCTCGCGCCGCAGCGCCT
Organism: Streptomyces sp. LaPpAH-108; assembly: GCF_000373625.1. Classification (GTDB taxonomy): domain Bacteria; phylum Actinomycetota; class Actinomycetes; order Streptomycetales; family Streptomycetaceae; genus Streptomyces. The sequence continues at coordinate 344,515 of NZ_KB891995.1, read as the reverse complement.
CGTGCATCAGCTCGCCGTCCTCGACCCCGCCGCCGGGCAGCGACCACAGCGGCTCGCCGTGGGCGCCCAGGCTCTCCCGGACGAGCAGGATCTCCTCGCCCCGGCGGACGATGCCGATGACGAGCTGTACCCGGGGCGCCGGTGCCTTCGACTCCGCTGTCATACAGCCGACCGTACGGGACCGGATCAGGTCAGCGCGTGGCCCGTCGTCGCGTCCACGTGGTCCGGGATCTCCTCGTGCCGGTCGCCCACGCTGAGCGTGCCGGTGGGTTCGAGGAGCAGGATCTCGGTGGGGACGGGGGCGTACGGCTTGTGCTCGGTACCGCGCGGGACGGTGAAGACGGAGCCCTTCGGCAGGGTCACCGTGCGCTCGCCCGCGGGCTCGCGCAGGGCGATGCGCAGCTCGCCGGAGAGCACAAGGAAGAACTCGTCGGTGTCGTCGTGCGCATGCCAGAGGTGTTCGCCCTCCACCTTGGCGACCCGGACGTCGTAGTCGTTGACCGACGTGACGATGCGCGGGCTCCATTGGTCGGAGAAGGAGGCGAGGACCGTCTCCAGGGACAGGGGTTCACTGGTTGCCATGGCTCCATGCTGCGGGCGCGCGCCCGGGGCGCACGAGTGCTAGAAATCGCACATGGCGCAAGAATCCTGTCAGCCGGTGCGCCCGCACCAGGTCGCCGTGCTCGTGGACGAGGGCACCAACCCCTTCGAGGTCGGCGTCGCCACCGAGCTGTTCGGGCTGCCCCGCCCCGAGCTGGGCCTGCCGGGGCCGCTGTACGAGGTCACGCTGTGCACGCCCGGCCCCGAGGTGCGGATGAACCACGGCTTCTTCACGCTGACCGGGGTGCCCGGCCTGGACGCGGCGCTGGAGGCGGACACCCTGATCGTGCCGGGCCGCCCGGACAACGTGGTCCCGCGCCGCCCCGCCGTCCTGGACGCCATCCGCGACGCGCACGCGCGCGGCACCCGCCTCGTCAGCTTCTGCACCGGCACCTTCGCCCTCGCGGAGGCGGGCCTGCTGGACGGCCGCCGCGCCTCCACCCACTGGCGCTGGGCCGACGCCTTCCGCGACCTGCATCCGAAGGTCCTGCTGGAGCCGGACGTGCTCTACGTGGACGACGGCGACATACTCACCGCGTCGGGCAGCGCCGCCGCGCTCGACCTCGGTCTGCACATCTGGCGCACCGACCACGGCGCGGAGCTGGCCAACGCCGTCTCGCGCCGGCTGGTCTTCGCCGCCCACCGCGACGGCGGGCAACGGCAGTTCGTGGAGCGCCCGCTGCCCGAGATCCCCGACGGCTCGCTCGGCCCGCTGCTGGCCTGGGCGCAGGAACGGCTCGGCGAGCCGCTGACGGTGGCGGACCTCGCCGCCCGCGCGGCCCTCTCCCCGGCCACCCTGCACCGCCGCTTCCGTACCCAGCTGGGGACGACCCCGCTGGCCTGGCTCACCGGCGAGCGGGTGGCGCTGGCCTGCCGCCTGATCGAGCGGGGCGAGCTGCGCCTGGACGTGGTGGCGGCGCGCAGCGGGCTGGGCACGGCGGCCAATCTGCGGGCCCGGCTGCGGCGGGAGACGGGGCTGAGCCCGTCGGAGTACCGCAGACGCTTCGGGCCGCCGGGCGGGGCGGTGCGGACGGGGCGGTGAGGAACGGGGCCCGCCGGGGAACCGGTCCCTCATGAGATTCCTCGTACGCGACCGCGTCTTCGGCATCGGTGACGACTACTGGATCGAGGACGACCAGGGCCGCAAGGTCTACCTCGTCGACGGCAAGGCCCTCCGGCTGCGCGACACCTTCGAGCTGAAGGACGCCGAGGGCCGGGTCCTGATCGACATCCACAAGAAGATGTTCGCCCTGCGCGACACCATGGTCATCGAACGGGACGGGGAGAACCTGGCCACCGTCAAGCGCAAGCACCTCTCCCTGCTGCGCAACCACTACCGCGTCCGGCTGACCGACGGCACCGAACTCGACGTCAGCGGCAAGATCCTGGACCGCGAGTTCGCGATCGAGTACGACGGCGAACTCCTCGCCGTGATCTCCCGCCGTCTGCTGACGGTGCGGGAGACCTACGGCGTGGACGTCGTACGCGACGACGCGGACCCGGCGCTGCTGATCGCGGTGGCGGTGTGTGTGATCCACCTGGCGGAGAAGGAGCGGGAGGAGGACTAGGCCCTGTCGGGAGTTTCGCCGGGGCCGGGGTTCAGCGGCGCGGGCTGGGTGCGGCTCAGCGCGGAGCCGGTGTGGCTCAGCGGCGCGGGGGCTCCAGGCCGAGCATCCGGTCCTTGAGGGCGGGGAACTGCTCGCGGGTCTCGGCGACCTTCGCGGGGTCGAACTCGACCGTCAGGACCTCCTCGCCCGCGCCCGCCTCGGCCAGCACCTCGCCCCAGGGATCGACCACGATCGAGTGACCCGCCTGCGGAACTCCGGCGTGCGTCCCGGCCGTTCCACAGGCGAGCACGAACGCCTGGTTCTCGACCGCCCGCGCCCGGGCCAGGAGCGTCCAGTGCGCGCGCCGCCGCTCGGGCCAGCCCGCCGGGAGCACCAGGATCTCGGCACCGGCGGCGGTCAGGGAGCGGAAGAGTTCGGGGAAACGGAGGTCGTAGCAGGTGCCGAGGCCGAGGGTGGTGTCCGGCAGCCGGACCGTGACGAGGTCGCCGCCCGCGCCCATCAGCACGGCCTCGCCCTTGTCGAAGCCGAAGCGGTGGATCTTGCGGTAGGCGGCGGCCAGGTCGCCGGAGGGGGAGAAGACGAGCGAGGTGTTGTAGAGGGGGCCCTCGGGGTCGCGCTCCGGGATCGACCCGGCGTGCAGCCATACGCCCGCGTCGGCGGCGGCCTTGGCCATCGCCTCGTAGGTGGGGCCCTCAAGGGGCTCGGCCTCGGGCCCGAAGTCGTCGTAGGCGAAGGCGCCGGTGGTCCACAGCTCGGGCAGGACCACGAGGTCCGCACCGGCCTGCTCGCGCACCAGTGCGACCGCGCGTTGCCGCCGGTCAGCCACTGATTCGCGCTCGTCCACGGCGATCTGGATCAGCGAGGCGCGCACACTACCACCGTCCTGGCATTCGAGTCGTTCCCACGGGCCTACGATCGTCACACGAAAGCACTGCCTGGGGGCCTCCGAGCAGCGTAACTTGGGGGTCTCCCCCGCTCACGCGTAGCCGAGGGCGGAGGAGTCTCCAGACACCGCCGAGTGCAGCCGCCGCCCGCTGGCAAAGCCGTTCGATTCTGCCCGTGTACCGACCGCCGAGGGGTTTCCGTTCCGTGAGTCTGCATCCCACCCTCCAGCCCTACGCCGATGCCTGGACCCACTCCGTCGACGCGATATCCGAGCTGGTCAACCCGCTGGTCGAGGGGGAGTGGAACCGGCGCACGCCCTGCCCCGGCTGGTCGGTGCGAGACGTGGTCTCGCACGTCATCGGCCTGGACTGCGAGATGCTCGGCGACCCCCGGCCGATCCACGCGCTGCCCCGCGACCTCTTCCACGTCACCAACGAGCAGCAGCGGTACATGGAGATGCAGGTCGACGTCCGCCGCCATCACACGGCGCCGGAGATGACGGCCGAGCTGGAGTACACGATCATCCGGCGCAACCGCCAGCTGCGCAACGAGTCCCGTGAGCCGGACACACTGGTGCGCGGGCCGTTCGGCCAGGAGATCACCCTCGAAGAGGCCATGCGGCGGCGGGCGTTCGACGTCTGGATCCACGAACAGGACCTGCGCACCGCCCTGGGCCGCCCCGGCAACCTCGACTCCCCGGGCGCCCTCGTCACCCGTGACCTGCTCCTCCTCGCCCTCCCCAAGGTCGTCGCCAAGTACGCGGAGGCGCCCCGCAGTTCGGCCATCGTCTTCGACGTCCACGGCCCGGTCGAATTCCTCCGCACCATCCGCGTGGACATCCAGGGCCGGGGCACCCTCGAAACCTCCCCCGCCCTCGGCCCCGCCGCCGCCTTCTCCCTCGACTGGGAGACCTACTTCCGGCTCGCGTGCGGCCGGGTGACCCCGGAGTCGGTCGCGGACCGCGTGAAGACGGAGGGCGACCCGGCCCTGGTGTCGGCGATCCTGCGAAACTTCACGATCACGCCGTAGCCTCCGGCGGTTCGGCGGGGGCGTCGTCGAGGTGGTGCGGTGGAGCTGCCTCGACGGTGCGGTGATCACGCGGTGCGGGCCGACGGGGCGGTCGCTGCCGTGGGTGGGACGCCCCCGGACGGTCGCCCCGGCGCCGCAGACCGGTGCGACGGGTGCTCGCCCGCCAGGCGAAAACCCCGGGGGCCAGCTACCGGGGCCGATGCACGTGCCCCCGTACCGGTGGCCGCCCCCGCGTACGGCCGGATCCACCCCATCACGTCACCCGTGCACGGGACCGGCTCCCCTCACCGAGCCGCCGAATCGCCCCGTAGCCCGTGCCCGTCACACCACCGGAGGTCGACCCCGCCTCTCACGCCGCAGGCACATGCACCGTTTCCACCCGGCTCGCCACCAGGCGTTCCCGTTCGCGGCGGGACGCGCGGCCTCGCAGGCGGAGGATCTGGACGAGGCCGAGGGCCTGGAGGACGAAGACCGTGGAGAAGGCGATCGCGTAGTTGTCGCCGGTGGCGTCCAGGAGCACGCCGACGGCGAAGAGGGTCGTCATGGAGGCGATGAAGCCGCCCATGTTGGTGATGCCGGAGGCCGTGCCCTGGCGCTCGGGCGGGTTGGCCGGGCGGGCGAAGTCGAAGCCGAGCATCGAGGCGGGGCCGCAGGCGCCGAGGACGACGCAGAGGACGAGGAGCAGCGGCATGGGGGCGTGGTCGCCGGGCCAGGCGAGGGTGAGCGCCCAGAGCAGGGCGGTCGCGGCGACCGTGCCGAGGGCCAGCGGCAGCCGGGCCGCGTGGTGCCGGGCGACGATCTGGCCGTAGACGAGGCCGACGACCATGTTGGACAGGACGACCAGCGTGAGGAGTTCACCGGCCACCGCCCGGCTGAGCCCCTGCGCCTCGACCAGGAACGGCAGGCCCCACAGCAGCAGGAACACCATCGCCGGGAACTGGGTGGTGAAGTGCACCCACATGCCGAGCCGGGTGCCGGGCTCCCGCCAGGACTCGGCGATCTGACGGCGGACGTAGGCGGCGCCGTGGTGCGAGGCCGGTTCGGGTTCGTGCCCCTCGGGGTGGTCCCGGAGGAACAGCAGCGTCAGGACCAGTACGACCACCCCCGCGACCGCGCTGCCCGCGAACGCCGGGGTCCAGCCGAGCCCGTGCAGCAGCCGCGCGAGGACCAGGGTGGAGACGAGGTTGCCCGCCATTCCGGCCAGGGCCGCGAGCTGGGCGATCATCGGGCCGCGCCGCGCCGGGAACCACCGCGTGCCGAGCCGCAGCACGCTGATGAAGGTCATCGCGTCACCGCAGCCGAGCAGCGCGCGGGAGGCGAGAGCGGTGCCGTAGGAAGGGGAGAAGGCGAAGCCGAGCTGACCGGCGGTGAAAAGGACCGCGCCGATGCACAGCACCTTCTTGGTGCCGAGCCGGTCGACCAGCAGGCCGACGGGTATCTGCATCCCCGCGTACACCAGCAGCTGGAGGATCGAGAACGTCGACAGCTCGGAGGCGCCGACATGGAAGCGGTCGGCCGCGTCCAGGCCCGCGACACCCAGCGAGGTGCGGAAGATGACGGCGACGAAGTAGACCGCGACGCCTATGCACCACACCGCGACCGCGCGCCCGCCGCCCGGCGGGTCACCCGGCAGCACCCGGCCCACCCCATCCGTCCGCGCGCTCATCGCACCTCCCCGCGCGCCAGGTGGGAGAACCAGCCCACGTGCCGGTGCACGATCCCGACCGCCGCGTCCGCGTCGCCGGAGCGCAGCGCGTCCAGGATCTCCGCGTGCTCGGCGAGCGTCTTGGCGATGCGGTCCGGGTGGGAGTGCATGACGGCGACGCCCATCCTCAACTGCCGGTCGCGCAACTGGTCGTAGAGGCGGGAAAGGATCTCGTTCCCCCCGCTGCGGACGATCTCGGCGTGGAAGCGGCGGTCGGTGACGGCGGCTGCGGCGAAGTCACCCGCGGCGGCCTGCTCCCGCTGCCGCTCCAGCAGCTCGGTCAGCCGCTCCACCAGCGCGGGCGGGGCGGGTACGGCCTTGCGGGCGGAGTGCTCCTCGACGAGCAGCCGGGTCTCCACCACGTCCGCGATCTCCTGCGCGGAGACGGGCAGCACCAGGGCGCCCTTCTTCGGGTACAGCCGCAGCAGCCCCTCCGCCTCCAGGCGCAGCAGGGCCTCGCGGACGGGGGTGCGCGAAACACCCACCGCCTCGGCCAGTTCACCCTCGGTGAGAAGGGTGCCGCCCTCGTAGCTGCGGTCGAGGACACCTTGCTTGACGTGGGCGTAGACGCGTTCGGCGGCGGGTGGCTGCCTGGTGGCCGTTTGCATGTCCACAGGATAGATACAACAGCTGCGCGCCGGGCAGCGCCGTCCACCATGCGGACCGGGTCGCGGGGCCCGGGAAAGCCGGAGAAAAAAACTCCCCGCATCCCGCAACCATCCACGGCTCCCGGGTGTCACACACGTGCGGCCCCACTTTCATGCCACCTCAACCAGGCCGCTTTTTATAGGGCATTCAAGACAATCGAGGTATTTCGCTTTGATTACCGGCATCAAGGGCTCCCGCCTCCGCAAGGCCGCCGCCGTCGCCGTGACGTCCGGCGCCCTGCTCACCACCGGTGCCCTCACCGCCGCCCCCGCGCAGGCCGTCACCAAGCCCTCGATCGTGGCCAAGGGCGGCTTCGTGATGAACAACGCGACGGGCACGTCGCTGTTCACCAAGGCCGCGGACACCCGGCGTTCCACCGGTTCCACCACCAAGATCATGACCGCGAAGGTCGTACTGGCGCAGCCGAACCTCAACCTGGACACCAAGGTCACGATCCCGAAGGGCGCGAGCGACTACATCGTCGCCAACAACGCCTCCTCGGCCGGTCTGATCGTCGGTGACAAGGTCACCGTCCGTCAGCTGCTCTACGGGCTGATGCTGCCGTCCGGCTGCGACGCGGCCTACGTCCTCGCGGACAAGTTCGGCTCGGGCAGCACCCACACCGCCCGCGTCAACTCCTTCCTCGGCAAGATGAACGCCGCCGCGAAGAGCCTGAAGCTGACGAACACCCACTTCGACTCGTTCGACGGCATCGGCAAGGGCTCCAACTACTCGACGCCGCGCGACCTGACGAAGATCGCCAGCAGCGCGATGAAGAGTTCCACGTTCCGCACGATCGTCAAGACCAAGTCGTACACGGCCAAGACGGTCACCAAGACCGGCAGCACGCGCACGATGAAGGCGTGGACCAACACCAACACGCTGCTCAGCAACTACAGCGGCACCATCGGCGTGAAGACCGGCTCCGGCCCCGAGGCCAAGTACTGCCTGGTCTTCGCCGCCACCCGCAACGGCAAGACGGTCATCGGCACGGTGCTCGCCTCGTCGTCGGTCGCCCAGCGCGAGTCGGACGCGAAGAAGCTCCTGAACTACGGCTTCGCCAAGTAGAGCCCACCGACCGGGGGGAGGGGCCCGCCGCAGCCGACTCGGCCGCGGCGGGCCCCTGGCATATGCGGCCACGTTCATCGCGCACGAAGGCTGACCATGCCGCTCTCGGCAGACTCTCGTGGACCATGTTCCAGACGGCCACCGAGAGATGCTTGAGACCGTAAGTGGAGCTTACGGTCTCAGCGTTCCCGCAGGTAGAGAGTGGCACCGAGACCCATCGCCTACGCGATGCCGGACGGGAGTCACTGGTTTCCGGCGGTGGATGTGTGCCGGCAACTGGGTCACACGAACGCCCGCAAAGCTCTCTCGGACCATGTCCCCGAGGCTCATCGAGAGACGATCGAGAGCGTAACTGGAGGTTACGCTCTCAGCATTCCCGCAGGTAGAGAGTGGCGCCGAGACATGAATCTGATCGACCTCCAAGGTCTGATCCTCTTGGTGAACGCCTGCACCAAACCCGCCTGCGCCCCTTTCAAGGAGTGGGTCGCGGAAGTGATCGAGACCGTGCAGCGAGAGGGTTCGTACTCTCTCGAAGAAGCCGAGGTACAGCCGACCACTCCCGGCTCCCCCATCGCCTACGCGATGCCGGACCAGGTCGCGGAAGCGATCGTCCAGCTGGAGGCGCACAACCTCCAGCTGGACGCGGAGTTGGCGAGCGCACAGCGTGCATCACTGGCGCTGCAAAGGGAGATGCTGGCCACGCAGGCGGTCATCGCGAATGCGATGGGACGGATCGCGGACCGGCTCGACGGCCTGACGCTCACCCGCGTCACGGCGCCCACCCGGCACGCCACCACCGCCATCGTCCTGGCGGAATGGCGCGAGCGGTTGTCCGTGACGGAAGACGTCTGGACCGTGGCAGTTGTCATCGCCCCGGTCCTCGTCGAAAAAGGAGAACTCCGCGAGCCCCTCGAATCCCTCGCGGCCCGCACCGGATTGACGGTCCGTCGGGTCAATGAGTGCCTTCGCATGCTCCACAAACACGCCTGCATCCGCTCTCGTGGAGGAGCGGAGAACGGGGCGCCGGTGTACGTACTCAGTCAGAGCTGACTGGTGCCGAGAAAAGGCCGAGAGAGTGACTGGAGGTCACTCTCTCGGCATTTCCGCAGGTCAAAAGGACACACTATGCCCAGGTCAGCAACCGCTTCGGCTGCTCCAGAATCGCCGCCACGTCCGCCAGGAACTTGGAGCCGAGTTCACCGTCGACCAGCCGGTGGTCGAAGCTCAGCGCCAGCGTGGTGACCTGACGGGGCTTGATCTTGCCCTTGTGGACCCAGGGCTGGAGCTTGATGGCGCCGACCGCGAGGATCGCGGACTCGCCCGGGTTGAGGATGGGCGTGCCGGTGTCGACGCCGAAGACGCCGACGTTGGTGATGGTGATCGTGCCGCCCTGCATGGCCGCCGGGGAGGTCTTGCCCTCGCGGGCCGTCGTCACCAGGTCGCCCAGCGCCTCGGAGAGCTGCGGGAGCGTCTTGGTGTGGGCGTCCTTGATGTTCGGCACGATCAGACCGCGCGGCGTGGCCGCGGCGATGCCCAGGTTGACGTAGTGCTTGAGCACGATCTCCTGAGCGGCCTCGTCCCAGGACGCGTTGATGTCCGGGTTGCGCCGGATCGCCACCAGGATCGCCTTGGCGATCAGCAGCAGCGGGTTGACGCGCAGCCCCGCGAACTCCTTGTCCTGCTTGAGTTCGTCGACCAGCTTCATCGTCCGCGTCACGTCCACCGTCACGAACTCCGTGACGTGCGGCGCCGTGAACGCCGAGCCGACCATCGCCTGCGCGGTCGCCTTGCGGACCCCCTTGACCGGGATACGGGTCTCACGGGCCGTGTCGTACGTCGGCACCGGCACCGCGGCCGGGGTGGGCGTCGTCGGCGCCTCGGTCACCGGCTCCGCCGGGGCCACCGCCGCGTGCACGTCCTCGCGGGTGATGATCCCGTCCGGGCCGGACGGCGTCACCGTGGTGAGGTCGACGCCCAGGTCCTTGGCCAGCTTGCGCACCGGCGGCTTCGCCAGCGGGCGCTCCTTCACGGGCGCGGGCGCGGACGGCGCCGCGCCATGGCCGTTCAGCTCGGCCTGGACCGCCTGCGCGGCGGCCGGCACCGTCACCTCGGGGCCCTTGCGCGGGCGCCGCTTGGTGGAGGACGTCGCCACGCCGTACCCGACGAGGACCGGCTGACGGCCCTGCGGCTCGGCCTCCTCCTCGACGGCGGCGGGAACGGGAGCGGCAGCGGCGGCGACCTCGGACTCCGCGACCGCCGGCACCTCCCCGCCCGACACGTCCACCGCGATGATCGACGTGCCCACGTCCACCGTCGTCCCCTCGGGGAAGCGCAGCTCGCGCACCACCCCGTCGTAGGGGATGGGGAGTTCGACGGCCGCCTTGGCGGTCTCGACCTCGCACACCACCTGGCCGTCGGTGACCTTGTCGCCCACCTGGACGTACCACTTGAGGATCTCGGCCTCGGTGAGCCCCTCGCCCACGTCGGGCATCTTGAACTCGCGCACGGAAGCTTCCGTCATCGTCGTCACGAAACCTTCCTCAGTACGCCAGGGCGCGGTCGACGGCGTCGAGCACCCGGTCCAGGCTCGGCAGGTACTCCTCCTCCAGGCGGGCCGGGGGGTACGGGGCGTGATAGCCGCCGACCCGGAGCACCGGGGCCTCCAGGTGGTAGAAGCAGCGCTCGGTGATGCGCGCGGCGATCTCCGCGCCGGAGCCGAAGAACACCGGCGCCTCGTGGACGACCACCAGACGGCGGGTCTTCTCCACCGAGGTCTGGATCGCGTCGAAGTCCAGCGGGGAGACCGAGCGCAGGTCCAGGACCTCCAGGGACTTGCCCTCCTCGGCAGCCGCGTCGGCCGCCTCCTGGCAGAGCTTGACCATGGGGCCGTAGGCGGCCAGCGTCAGGTCGGTGCCCTCGCGGACCACGCGGGCCTTGTGCAGCGGGGCCGGGATCGCCTCGACGTCGACCTCGCCCTTGTCCCAGTAGCGCCGCTTGGGCTCGAAGTAGATCACCGGGTCGTCGCTCTGGATGGCCTGCTGCATCATCCAGTAGGCGTCCGACGCGTTGGACGGGCTGACGATCTTCAGGCCGGACACGTGCGCGAACAGCGCCTCGGGGGACTCCGAGTGGTGCTCGACCGCGCCGATGCCGCCGCCGTAGGGGATGCGCACGACGACGGGCATCTTGACCTTGCCCAGCGAGCGCGCGTGCATCTTCGCCAGCTGGGTGACGATCTGGTCGTACGCCGGGAAGACGAAGCCGTCGAACTGGATCTCCACCACCGGGCGGTAGCCGCGCAGGGCCAGACCGATCGCGGTGCCGACGATGCCGGACTCGGCCAGCGGGGTGTCGATGACCCGGCTCTCGCCGAAGTCCTTCTGGAGACCGTCGGTCACCCGGAACACGCCGCCGAGCTTGCCGACGTCCTCGCCCATCACCAGGACCTTGGGGTCCGTGTCCAGGGCGCGCCGCAGCGACTCGTTGATCGCCTTGGCCAGAGCCATCTTCTCGGCCATCTCAGTTGCCCCCTTCCACGTCCGCGAACGACGCCTGGTAGGCGGCGAACTGGGCGCGCTCCTCGTCGACGAGCGCGTGCCCGTCCGCGTACACGTGCTCGAAAATGGCGAACCGGTCCGGGTCGGGCATGGCGCGGACCGCTTCGCGCACTCGTTTGCCCAACGCCTCGGACTCGGCCTCCAGTTCCGCGAAGAATCCCTCGTCCGTGTGGTTTGCGGCCTCCAGGTAGCGGCGCAGGCGCAGGATCGGGTCCTTCGCCTCCCAGGCCTGGCGCTCCTCGTCGCCCCGGTAGCGGGTGGGGTCGTCGGAGGTGGTGTGGGCGCCCATCCGGTAGGTGAACGCCTCGACCAGGGTGGGGCCCTCGCCGTCGCGGGCGCGCTCCAGCGCCCAGCGGGTCACGGCGAGGCAGGCCAGCACGTCGTTGCCGTCCACGCGCACGCCGGGGAAGCCGTAGCCCTGCGCGCGCTGGTAGAGCGGCACCCGGGTCTGCTTCTCGGTGGGCTCGGAGATCGCCCACTGGTTGTTCTGGCAGAAGAACACGACGGGGGCGTTGTAGACCGCGGAGAAAGTGAAGGACTCCGCCACGTCGCCCTGGCTGGAGGCGCCGTCGCCGAAGTAGGCGATGACGGCCGAGTCGGCGCCGTCCTTGGCCACGCCCATGGCGTAGCCGGTGGCGTGCAGCGTCTGGGAGCCGATGACGATCGTGTACAGGTGGAAGTTGTTGCTGTTGGGATCCCAGCCGCCGTTGTTCACCCCGCGGAACATGCCGAGCAGGTTGGTGGGGTCGACCCCGCGGCACCAGGCGACGCCGTGCTCGCGGTAGGTCGGGAAGACGTAGTCGTCCTCGCGGGTGGCGCGCCCCGAGCCGATCTGGGCGGCCTCCTGGCCGAGCAGCGAGGCCCACAGGCCCAGCTCGCCCTGGCGCTGCAGGGCGGTGGCCTCGGCGTCGAAGCGGCGGGTGAGCACCATGTCGCGGTAGAGACCGCGCAGCTCCTCGGGGGTGATGCCGTCGACGTACGCGTCGAACTCGGCGTTCGCCACGCGCTCGCCCTCGGGCGTCAGCAGCTGCACCAGCTCGGGCTCGGTGTTCTTCTTCGCGGTGCTGCGGGTGGTGCGCCTGGTGCCGGTGGTGCCGGTGCTGCCGCCGGTCTTCCCGGTCTTGCCTGCGGCGCCGCGTCGCGGCTTGCGCGCGGCACTGCTGTCCACGGTCACGTGTGCTCCTCCGTCGTTCCGGCTCCCGGGGTTGCCGGTGAGCCTGAGGTCCCCCTTGCTCGGTCGGAGCCGGGGGGAGCGGCCACCTGTTCACGTCCACCGGGCACGGGGTGGGTGCCACTCGGCCGGGAACAGGCGTGACAGGTGCCCCGGCGAGCGCCCTGCGACATTTACGTTACCCAGTGCTCCACATTTCTGTGAAACCCCGCCTGACCTGCGATTTTGCTTGGATATCCAAGTAAATCGACAGAGTCCGGAAGTTCCCTGGTCACAGCCTTGCAGGAGGCCGGAGCAACGGCACGTTATCCCGCCCACCCAGGTCACGGGAAGACTCCGCGCACGAGTGCGCACGGGCGTGGCGCGGGGTCCGGAGCGGGGTTCGGTGCGGGGTTCACGCGGGCTCAGGCACCGGGTGCCGCATCCCTTTTCCGCGATGTCCCGGAAGCCCTCGGAAAACCGCCCCGGAGTTCACGGCGGTCCATCGTGTGACCGAATGCGATCGGCGGCGACTGCCTGTGACAAGGCCCAGCTCACGGCCGCTTTTCGTGCCCTAGCATCTGCCGCGTGCAGCGCCTTTGTGTACCACCCCTCGTGCCCCACGCGCCCCCACTTGGCGCCTTGTTACGCCTCTACGGAGCCGGTACGGCCCTCGCCTGCGAACCGGTCGACCAGGGGCTGCTCAACCGGGGGTACCGGGTGCGCACCACCCGGGGCCACTACTTCCTCAAGCACCACTTCGACCCGGACACCGCCGACCCCGCCGCCATCGAGCGCCGCCACCGCGCCACCGGGCGCCTGGCCGCGGTCGGCGTGCCGGTCGCCCAGCCGCTGACCCACCGCGAGGGCCGTACGGTCGCCGTGATCGGCGGCCACGCCTACGCCCTGCACCCCTGGATCGACGGCGGCCACCGGCACGGCGGCCAGCTCACCCGCGCCCAGAGCGCACGCCTGGGCGCACTGCTCGGCGCCGTGCACGCCTGTCTGGAGCGCGTGATGCCGCCCAAGGGGCGCACCCGCCCGGCGGCCGGCCCGCACCCGGTGGAGAGCGCCGACCCCGCCGACACCTACGCGCTCATCGACGACCTGCTCGGCCGCGTCAGCCGCCACCGCCCCGCCGACGCCTTCGACGAACTGGCCCGCCGACGCCTGCTGGAACGTCGTGACCTGCTGGAACAGCACGCGGGACGGCGTCCGCCGCGCGGCGGTCCGGTGGGCTGGGTGCACGGCGACTTCCACCCGTTCAACCTGCTCTACGTCGACGACGCCCCGGCCGCCATCGTCGACTGGGACCGGCTCGGGGTGCAGCCGCGCGCCGAGGAGGCGGTCCGCGCCGCCGCGATCTTCTTCCTGCGCCCCGCGGGCACCCTGGACCTGCCGAAGGTCAGGGCGTACGCCCGCACGTACCGGCGCGCGGCCCGCGCCACGCCCTCGGAGCTGGCGGCGGCCGTGCACCGGGTGTGGTGGGAGCGCCTGAACGACTTCTGGATGCTGCGCTGGCACTACGAGCGCGACGACACCCGCGCCGACTGCCAGTTCCCGGCCGCCTCGGCCCTCGTGGTGTGGTGGACCCGCGAGTACGAGGCGGTCTGCGACGCGTTCACGAGCTGAGCGGCGCCCGACGCCTTCACGAGCCGAGCGCGAACCGGGCGGCCGTCATGGACCGGCCGCCCCGCCCCGGTGACCCGGCCCCGTCACGGTGCTGCCGTGAGGGGCGGGGCCGGTGGGCTTCAAGTCCCGTCGCCGCCCGCGCTGCCCTCGGTCGTGGCGCCCTGGGCCGCGCCCCCGGCCGTGGTCGCGCCCTGGTCGGTGGTGCCGGTCGTACCGCCCTGGTTGGCGCCACCCGTGTTCGACGTGCCCTGGCTGGTGCCCCCCGGTGTTCGAGGTGCCCTGGCTCGCGCCGCCGCTGCCGGTGGTCGTGCCCTCGTCGTCCCCGCCGGTCGTGCCCTGGTCGGAGCCGCCGTCCGTGGTGTCCGAGGGGTCGTCCGTCGGGCCCGAGGTGGTGGGCGCGGTCTGGGAGTACGACGGGGTGCGGTAGCCGCCGGTGTAGCCGCCCGAGCCGCCGCCCTGCGAGCCCGTGTTCTGCTCGGGCGCGTCGGTGGTGCCGTCGTCGGGGGTCTCGGTGGCCTTGTCGTCCTTGTGGTGGGTCTTGGAGTGGCTCGGCGACGGCTTGTTCGTCGGGGTGTCGTCGCCGCCCGAATTGTTGAGCGCGAGCGCGACACCGGCCACCACCGCGACCACCGCGAGCGCGGCCAGCAGCCACAGCTTGCCCCGGCCGCTGCCCCGGTTGCCGCCGCCCTCGAAGCCGCCGTCGTCGCCGCGGCCGTAGCCGCCGGGCAGGATCGGCTGCGGAATCTGGGTGGTGCCGCCGCCGTAGCCGCCCGCCTGGGGCATCACGGTGGTGCCCGCGAAGCCGCCGGGCGGGGTGTGCCGGGCCTCGGGCGCGTCCACCGGGCCGGTGTTCCAGGTGCCGGTGTGGCTGCCCTGGTCGTACAGCATCTGCAGGCCGTACTGGATCAGGCCGCGCATCTCCTCGGCCGTCTGGAACCGGTCGTCCGGCTCCTTGGCGAGCGAGCGCATGACCAGGCCGTCCAGCTCCGGCGGGGCGCCGTCGGCGACCTGCGAGGGCGGCACCGGCATGTCCTGGACGTGCTGGTAGACCACCGAGAGCGGGGTCTCGCCGGTGAACGGGGGCCGCAGCGCGAGGAGTTCGTAGAGCAGGCAGCCGGTCGCGTACAGGTCGGAGCGGTGGTCGACGGCCTTGCCGAGCGCCTGCTCCGGGGAGAGGTACTGCGGGGTGCCCATGACCATGCCGGTCTGGGTCATCGTCGACTGCGCGCCGTGCAGGGCGCGCGCGATGCCGAAGTCCATCACCTTGACCGCGCCGTTGTCGGTGATGATGACGTTGGCCGGCTTGATGTCACGGTGCACGATGCCGTGCTGGTGCGAGTAGGCGAGCGCGTCGAGCACCCCGGAGACGATGATCAGGGCCTGCTCGGGGCCCGGCGCCTCGGCGTCGATCAGCAGATCGCGGATGGTGCGGCCCTCGACCAGCTCCATCACGATGTACGGCACGGCCTGGCCGTTCACCTCGTCCTCGCCGGAGTCGTACACGGCGACGATCGAGTGGTGGTTGAGTCCGGCGACCGACTGGGCCTCGCGCGTGAAACGCGCCTTGGACACCGGGTCCTCGGCGAGGTCGGCCCGCAGCAGCTTGACGGCGACGGTGCGGCCCAGCCGGATGTCCTCGGCCGCGAACACCTCGGCCATGCCGCCCCGGCCCAGCCGGTGCGTCAGCCGGTAGCGGCCGTCGCCGACGAGTCCCGCGTTGCCCCACGCCTCCGGCGCGTCCGACATGCCGCCCGGGACCACCTCGGGGTCGTCGGACGGGCCCTGGGCGCCGTGCGTCTGTGCCATCGGTCCTCGCCGTCGTTTCTGCCCGCATTTCGCGCGGTGTTGTTACGGTCTCCGTCGGCCACGCTACAGCCTTCGCGGTGGCCGCCGGTCCCGATCCGGGACCGGGGCCGACCCGAGACGGACCGGCCATGAAACCGGTACCCCGCACCCTCGTGCAAATTCCGTGCGACCTCCGTACACCTGCTGTAACGCTTCCGCGACGCTTCCTTCGCGTACGGTCACGGAACGGGCACCGAGCTTGACGTGTCACTGCCCTGGGGCAGACTTGGCCGGGAATGACACATTCGATCAAGGCAGGTTCGCGCGCGGCGCGTTCGCTCTGCGGCGGCCCGTGCAGGCCAGTGGGGGACACGGAGAGATGAGCCAGGACGGCGCACAGGGCCGGTACTCGGGGCGGGCGCTGGCCCATGGCCGCTACCAACTGCGTGACCTGCTCGGCGAGGGCGGCATGGCCTCCGTGCACCTGGCCTACGACGCGGTGCTCGACCGCCAGGTCGCGGTCAAGACCCTGCACACCGAACTCGGCCGCGAGCAGGCCTTCCGCGAGCGGTTCCGCCGCGAGGCCCAGGCCGTGGCCAAGCTCACGCACACCAATATCGTCTCCGTCTTCGACACCGGCGAGGACGAAGCGGACGGTATGCCGTACATCGTCATGGAATACGTCGAGGGCCGTCCCCTCGGCTCCGTCCTGACCGAGGACGTACGGCAGTTGGGCGCGATGCCCGCCGACAAGGCCCTGAAGATCACCGCGGATGTGCTCGCGGCGCTGGAGATCAGTCACGAGAAGGGCCTGGTCCACCGCGACATCAAGCCGGGCAACGTGATGGTGACCAAGCGCGGCGTGGTCAAGGTGATGGACTTCGGCATCGCGCGGGCCATGCAGTCCGGGGTCACCTCGATGACCCAGACCGGCATGGTCGTCGGCACTCCCCAGTACCTCTCCCCCGAGCAGGCCCTCGGCCGGGGCGTGGACGCCCGCTCCGACCTCTACTCGGTCGGCATCATGCTCTTCCAGCTGGTCACCGGGCGCCTGCCGTTCGACGCGGACTCCCCGCTGGCCATCGCGTACGCGCATGTGCAGGAGGAGCCGGTCGCGCCCTCCTCCATCAACCGCGCGCTGCCCCCGGCGGTGGACGCGCTGGTCGCCCGCGCGCTGAAGAAGAACCCCAACGAACGCTTCCCCACCGCCGAGGCCATGCGCGACGAGTGCCTGCGCGTGGCGGCCTCGCTCCAGCAGGCGGCGCCGAGCATCGTGCCGGGCGCCGGTCCGGTGCAGAGCGGCGCGGGTGTCGGCTCGACCGTGTTCCCGCCGGTGGACCAGACGAGCCCGGCCCCGCCGCCGGGGCCGGTCCAGCAGCCGTACCAGCCGGTGGCACCGGCCACGCCGGTCTCGCCGCAGAACCCGTACGGCCATGCTTCCTACGGGTATCCGCAGCAGGGCGGCTATCCGACCACGCCGGTCGGGTACGGGCAGTCCGGGTACGGGACGGGCCCCTCGGCTCCCCCGGCCGCCGGGAAGAACAACCGGACCGTGGTGATCGCCTCGGTCGCCGTGGCCCTCGTCGCGGTCGCCGGGCTGCTCGTCGCGCTGACGCTGCGGGACGGCGGCGACAAGGTGCGCGGAAAGGGCGGGAGCAGCGCCTCCGCCTCGGCCACCACCGGGCACGCGGCGGGCTACCGGGGGCCCGACACCAGCAAGACGATCGACAAGACCGAGTGCACCGAGCCGGACGAGTCGTACAACGACCCGGACAAGGTCCGGCTCCCGGACTTCCGCTACAAGTACGACAAGTCCGTGAAGGAGTGCGCGCGGGCGGCGGGCTGGCGGGTGAAGGTGGTCCACGTCGACGAGAACACCTACGGCGAGGGGGCCGTCACCGACCAGTTCCCCAAGCCCGACACCGACGTCGACCCCAAGGACGTGGAGATCCAGATCAACGTGTCCACGGGCAACCCGTGACCGCACCGCGCTGAGAAGGGCCCGGCGGAATCTCCGCCGGGCCCTTCTGTCTGCCGTCTTCTCTGTCCGCCGTCTTCGTGGGTGCCGCCGCGGGCCTACAGGTGCCGCGGGCCTACAGGTACGGCCCGCCCGAGCGGCCGGCGGTGTGCTCGTCGTCGCCCTCCGGGGCCATGCCCGGCGGCAGCGCGCGGCGCATCTGCTCCAGCTGGGCCCGCGCGGCCATCTGCTGGGCGAACAGCGTGGTCTGGATGCCGTGGAACAGGCCCTCCAGCCAGCCCACCAGCTGGGCCTGCGCGATCCGCAGCTCCGCGTCGCTCGGCACGACCTCGTCCGTGAAGGGCAGCGAAAGCCGCTCCAGCTCCTCGACCAGCTCCGGCGCGAGGCCGTCCTCCAGCTCCTTGACCGAGCTGGCGTGGATCTCCTTGAGCCGCACCCGGCTGGCCTCGTCGAGGGGAGCCGCGCGCACCTCCTCCAGGAGCTGCTTGATCATGCTGCCGATCCGCATGACCTTCGCGGGCTGCTCGACCTGCTCCGTCACGGGAATCTCGCGGGAGCCCTCGTCCCCGCCGCCTCCGAGCGCCGTGCCGTCCTGGCCCACGACGAGGATCTGGGGATTTTCCGGCGACCGTTCGTTCCTCGGCATCTCCATGCCGTCATTGTCTCGCACGGCCCCACCCCATCACCGCCGCGCCCCCTCATGCCGGCGATCTTCCGATCCGGCGCGCCGGACGACGCGTCACAGGACCCGCCGTACGACGCGCCGTACGGCGCGGCGGCAGCGCGGCCGTAGACCTGACGGCCCATCCCGAAATGCCCTGGGTGGCGCCGGATGTGAGGCTTGATTCCGTCGGTTTTCCGCCGGTCACGGCATCGGGCACGCCGCCGGACACGGCACTGGTTCCGGGAGGTCACCGACGTGACTCCAAGGCTGCGACTTCTGCTCCGCCTCGTGCGGCTGCTGCTCGTCCTGACGGCAGCGGCCGTCCCCGTGGGCGGTACGACGGTGGCGTACGGCGCCGCATCCGCCCCGCCGGGCTCCCCCGCGCCCGCCGCGCCGCCCGGCGCCGCCACCGCACCGTCCGACCCGGGCGCCGTCACCGTGTCGCCCGCCGCGCGGACCCTCGCGTCCGGCTCGCCCTCGCCCACCGCCAGCCGCCCCGGTCCGTCGCGGGCCGGAAGCCTGGCCGGTGAGGGACGGCCGCGGCCGGGACGGACGGACGGCCCTGCGGCCGAGGAGGAGGGCACCGACACGGCGAGCGCCCCGGCGGCGGCCACGACCCGCATCGCCTATCCGGAGGAACCGGAAACCGCCGACATCCCGGCCACCACCCCGTCCGCCTCCGCCTCGGAGAGCGCCCCCGTCTCCGCGCCCGCGGCCGTGAACCAGGGCCAGAGCCCGGCCGGACCGGCGGACATCCTGCCGCTGGGCAGCGGGCTGATGCTGGTCGGCCTGGGGCTGGCGCTGGCGTTCGTGGGGCTGCGGGTGCGGCGGGACTGAACGGGAGCCGCCCCGCGCTCACGGCCTCACGGCCTCACGGCCTCTTACGGCGCGACCAGCAGCACCTTGCCGATATGGCCGCTGCCCTCCACCACCCGGTGCGCCTCGGCCGCATCCGCCAGCGGCAGCTCGCGGTCCACCACCGGGCGGACGACCCCCGAGGCGAACAGCGGCCACACGTGTTCGCGTACGGCGGCCACGATGGCGGCCTTCTCGCTCAGCGGCCGGGCCCGCAGCGAGGTCGCGCTGATCGCGCCCCGCTTCATGAGCAGCGCGCCGATGTTCAGCTCGGCCTTGACGCCGCCCTGCATCCCGATGATGACGAGGCGTCCGTTGACGGCCAGCGCCCGGACGTTGCGGTCCAGGTACTTCGCGCCCATGTTGTCGAGGATCACGTCGGCGCCCGCGCCGTCGGTGGCCCGCTCGATCTCGGTGACGAAGTCCTGCTCGCGGTAGTTGATCAGGATGTCCGCGCCCAGCTCGGCGCAGAAGTCCAGCTTCTCCTTGGACCCGGCCGTCACCGCCACCCGGGCGCCGACGGCCTTGGCCAGCTGGATCGCCATGGTGCCGATGCCGCTGGAGCCGCCGTGCACGAGCAGCAGCTCACCCGGGCGCAGGTGGGCGATCATGAAGACGTTGGACCAGACGGTGCACACCACCTCGGGCAGCGCAGCCGCCTGCTCGAGGTCGATCCCCGTGGGCACGGGCAGCAGCTGGCCCGCCGGGACGACGGCCTTCTGGGCGTAGCCGCCGCCCGAGAGCAGCGCGCACACCTCGTCGCCGACGGCCCAGCCGGAGACACCGGGGCCGAGGGCCGCGATCCGGCCGGAGCACTCCAGGCCCGGGTAGGGGGACGCGCCGGGCGGCGGGTCGTAGAAGCCCTGCCGCTGCATGATGTCGGCGCGGTTGACGGCGGTGGCCACCACGTCGACCAGCACCTCGCCCTCGCCGGGCGCGGGATCGGGCACCTCCTCCCACACCAGCTTCTCGGGGCCGCCGGGTTCGGGAATGGTGATCGCATACATGCCTGCGACGCTACTCCCCGGTCCGGCGCTGCGGCACCGGACCCGCTCAGTCGCTGGGCAGCGGGCGCGGGTGCGGGGCGACCTGGGTCGTGGGGGTCGCGCGGGCGATGGTGATCAGGCGGTCCGTCAGCTGGAGGGTGCCGACGGCCGGATCGTCGTAACCGAGCACCCGGTGTCCGCGCAGGACGCTCACCACCAGGTCGTCGGCCTCGCGCGGGGTCTTGCCCGCCTCGGCGCGGACCACGGGGCGTTCCACGATGTCCATGCCGCTGCCCTGCTGGATCAGGTCCTCCATCACCATGCCGGCGGCGGGGCTGAGCACCGAGAGGCCGAGCAGGCGTCCGGCGGCGGCGGAGCTGGTGATCACGGCGTCGGCGCCGGACTGCTTGAGCAGCGGGGCGTTCTCCTCCTCACGCACGGCGGCCACGATCTTGGCGCCCCGGTTGAGCTGCCGGGCCGTCAGGGTGACCAGGACGGAGGTGTCGTCGCGCTGCGGAGCGATGATGATCTGCCGCGCCTTGTGCACCTCGGCGCGGCGCAGGACGTCGCTGCGGGTGGCGTCGCCGACCACACCCGCGTAGCCCTCGGCGGTGGCGGCGTCGATGGCCTTGGAGCTGGGGTCGACCACGACGACCTGCTCGCTCTTCAGCCCGGTCGCGCACACGGTCTGGATCGCCGAACGGCCCTTCGTGCCGAAGCCGATGACGACGGTGTGGTCGCGCAAGGTGGACCTCCAGCGGTTCAGACGCCATTCCTCACGGGTGCGTTCGGTGAGGACTTCCAGCGTGGTGCCGACCAGGATGATCAGGAACAGCACGCGCAGGGGGGTGATGACGAGGATGTTGGTGAGCCGGGCGCTGTCGCTGACCGGCGTGATGTCGCCGTAGCCGGTGGTGGAGAGGGTGACCGTGGCGTAGTAGAACGCGTCGAGCAGGTCCACCGGGCCGTCGGAGTTGTCGTGGTAGCCCGCGCGGTCGGCGTAGACGACGAAGGCGGTCGCGACCAGTACCAGCAGTGCCATGACCAGCCGTCTGGCCACCTGGCGGATCGGCCGCTCCACCGCTTTTCTGGGGAGCTTGATCCGATGGGTCACCAGATGATCGCCGGTCTGGCGGGCTATGGCGTCATGGCCCGGAAGTTTCACGTGAAACACACCCCGATTCCGCCCGCCGCCCACGGCAGGTCGAGCAGTTCCGCCCCCGCGCCCTGCGGGGAGCCGCCCGGCGGTACGACGGCCAGCGCGTCGGCGGCGGCGATCCCGCGCAGCATGGCCGGGCCGTTGTAGTGCAGCGGTACGGCCTGGTCGCCGCGCAGTGTCACGGGGACCAGCTTCGTGTCGTGCGGATGCCCCGGCACCGGCTCGCGCAGCGGCAGCGCGTACGACTCCGGGTCCGGGCGGCCCGCCAGGGTGCGCAGCAGGGGCTCGGCGAGCGTGAGCAGCCCGGAGACCGCCGCGAGGGGATTGCCGGGCAGCCCGACGAGATGCCGCCCGTCCTTGATCCGGGCCAGCAGCATGGGGTGGCCGGGGCGTACCGCGACCCCGTCCACGAGGAGTTCGGCGTCCAGGGCCGCGAGGGTGGGGTGCACCTGGTCGACCGGGCCCCCGGCGGTGCCGCCGGTGGTGACGATCAGTTCGGCGCGCGCGGCGGTGATCGCCTTGCGCAGCGCCTTGGCATCGTCGCCCAGCCGTCGTACGGCGGTCACCTCGGCGCCGAGGGCGCGCAGCCAGGGCGCGAGCATCGGGCCGAGCGCGTCGCGGATCAGGCCGTCGTGCGGCAGGCCCTCGGTGAGCAGTTCGTCGCCGAGGACCAGGATCTCGACGCGGGGGCGTGGGACGACGGCGAGGGTGTCGTACCCGGCCGCCGCCGCGAGACCGAGCACGGCCGGGGTGACCAGGGTGCCGGTCGGCAGCAACTGGTCGCCGCTGCGACACTCCTGACCGCGCGGCCGGATGTCCTGACCGTGACTCATGTCCCGGGTGGCGTGCAGTCGGCCCTGGGTGTCCGTGCGGCCGTGCTCGCTGCGCAGGACGGCGGTGACCCCGGCCAGGATACGGGCGCCGGTCGCGATGGACACGGCCTCGCCGTCGGTGAGCACGTCGTGCGGGGCGTGCCCGGCGAGCACGCCGGACTCCCGCACCTGCCAGGGTCCGGGTCCGGCGACCGCCCAGCCGTCCATGGCCGAGGTGTCGAAGGAGGGCAGGTCGCTGAGCGCGTCCAGCGGGGCGGCCAGGACCTTGCCGAGGGCGTCGGCGAGGGACACCGAGACCGGCTCGCGGCGGGCGGCGGCCCGGGCGGCGATCTCGCGGGCGCGGGGCCAGGAGGTGGCGGCGGCGTGACCGCCGTGGGACCGGTGTCCGGCCTCGGGAGCGGAGGGAGTGGCCGGGGCGGACTGGTGCGCGGAGGCGGACGCGTGCGCGGGGGCGGTCGGCGCGGGCCGTACGAGGGCCAGGGCCTCCTCCACGTCCAGGTCGTCGAGTTCGTCCCCGGCGGACGCCCCGGCGCGGGTGCCGGGGGCGCTCATCCGGCGTCCGGAGCGGTGGCGCTCCCGCTGTGCTCGGCCTCCCAGCGCAGGGCCAGGGAGGCGACCTTCCCGGCGGCCTCGGCGATGGCCTCGGCGTCGCCCTTGCCCTGGGCTGCGGCGTAGCCGACGAGGAAGGTGGTGAGCGGGGCGGCGGGACGGGCCACGCCGTGCGCGACGTCGCGGGCCACGTCGAGCAGGACCCGGGTGTCCACGTCCAGGTCGATACCGAGTTCGTTCTTGACCGCGGTGATCCATTCGTTCAGCACGTGCCCATGCTCCCTGATGCGCGCCCTGGCGCGGGAGATGTCGTCCCAGGTGTCGCAGTCGAAGGACGCGAGCGCGTCCGGGACACGGGTCAGCCGCAGCGCGGCGGTCAGCCGGCGCAGCGGGAGCCCGGTGAGGCCGTCGTGCTCGGCGGCGAGCGCGTCCAGCGCCGCGCGCAGCGCGCCGGTGCGGTAGGCGGCCACGAGCGGCTGGTCACGGCCGTCGGCGTCGGTGAGCAGCGCGGCGTCGGCGCCGCTCTCCCGCAGCGCGGCCAGCAGCCGCAGCACGGTGGCCTCGTCGAGGAACGGCAGATCCGCGGAGAGGACGACCGCGAACTCGGCGTTCGTGAGCCGCAGTCCGGCGTCCAGCGCCGCCACCGGTCCGGCGCCGGGCGGCTCCTCACGCATCCAGCGCACCGGCCGCGCGGTGGGGCGCGGGTCGGCCACGACGACGGTCCCGGCCGCCCCGGCGCAGGCCGCGAGCACCCGGTCGAGCAGCGGACGGCCGCCGACCTGGACGCCCGGCTTGTCGGCCCCGCCGAGCCGCCGCGCGGCACCCCCGGCCAGCACGACGGCGTCGTACGGCGTGCCGGTCCCGGGGGCCGAGGAGGCGGGGGACGTGGCGGGAGTCGGGTCGGCGGGGGCGTTGTCGGTCACCCTCCGAGTATGTCCTGTACGGGTGGCCTCGTACGTCCGGTGGGGTGGACGAGGCCCCGCTCCCGTGGCTCAGAGGGTGCGCAGGAGCACCGCCGGCTGTTCGACGCAGTCCGCGACGTACCGCAGGAAGCCGCCCGCCGTGCCGCCGTCGCACACCCGGTGGTCGAAGGTGAGCGAGAGCTGCACGACCTGGCGCACGGCCAGCTCGCCCTCGTGCACCCACGGCTTGGGGACGATCCGGCCGACGCCGAGCATGGCCGCCTCGGGGTGGTTGACGATCGGGGTGGAGCCGTCGACCCCGAAGACGCCGTAGTTGTTCAGCGTGAAGGTGCCGCCGGTGAGGTCGGCCGGGGTGAGCGTGCCCGCGCGGGCCAGCTCGGTGAGCCGGGCGAACTCGCCGGTCAGCCCCTCGGCGTCCCGCGCGTGGGCGTCCCGGACGACCGGCACGACCAGTCCGCGCGGGGTCTGCGCGGCGAACCCGAGGTGCACCTGGCCGAGCTGGACGATCTCGCGCGCCTCGGTGTCCACGTACGCGTTCAGCTCGGGGTGGCGGGCGAGCGCGGCCGTGCAGATGCGGGCGAGCAGCGCGAGCAGGGAGATCTTGGGTGCCCCGGCCGCGTTCATGACGGTCCGCGCGCGCATCAGCTCGGTGGCGTCGGCGTCCACCCAGCAGGTCGCGTCGGGGATCTCCCGGCGGCTGCGCGCGAGCTTGTCCGCGACGGCACCGCGCACGCCCTTGAGCGGGATGCGGTGCCCTGCGGGGCTCGCGGCCGGGGTGACCGGTGCGGGGGTGGTGCGTGCGGGGGTGGCCCGAGCCGCCGCCGGGTGCTCCGGTGCCGCCGCCTTGGCCCGCAGCGCGTGCTCCACGTCCGCGCGCAGGATCAGCCCGTCCGGGCCGGAGCCGTGCAGGGTGCGCAGGTCGACGCCGTTGTCGCGGGCGATGCGGCGGACGAGGGGGGAGATGACGGCGACCGGGCCGTCCACGGGCGCGGGGGGCGCGTCCGCGCGGGCCGGGGTGGGCGCTGGGGTGCGCGGGCGGGAGGCGTCCGCGCGGGGCCCGGACGGAGGCCGGGTGTCCGGGGAGCCGTCCACGGCGGGGGTGCTCACGGGGGTCACGCCGATCCCCGTCCGCACCCTGCGGCGGCGCCCCGAGGACGCGCGGGTGCCGTAGCCGACCAGGACGTTGCCCGACTCCTCGCCCGCGGCCTCGGTGGGCCGGGCGGGCTCGGCCCCCGGCTCCTCCGAGCCGACGGCGACCGTGATCAGGGGCGCGCCGACGGGCAGTTCGGTGCCCTCCTCGCCGAAGCGCGCGGTGACCACGCCGCCGTACGGGCAGGGCACCTCCACCATGGCCTTGGCCGTCTCGACCTCGACCACCGGCTGGTCCACGGCGACCACGTCGCCCACGTCCACCAGCCAGCGCACGATCTCCGCCTCGGTCAGTCCCTCGCCGAGGTCGGGCAGCTTGAACTCCAGTACCTGTGCCATCAGCCCTCGGCCTCCCACTGCAGCCGGGCCACGGCGTCCAGCACACGGTCGACGCCGGGCAGATGGTGCCGCTCCAGCATCGGCGGCGGATAGGGGAGATCGAACCCGGCGACCCGCAGCACCGGCGCCTCCAAGTGGTGGAAACAGCGCTCGGTGATCCGGGCGGCGATCTCCCCGCCAGGGCCGCCGAACCCGGTCGACTCGTGCACGACGACCGCGCGTCCGGTGCGGCGCACGGAGGCGCACACCGTCTCGTCGTCGAAGGGCACCAGCGAGCGCAGGTCGACGACCTCCAGGTCCCAGCCCTCGGCCTCGGCGGCTTCGGCGGCCTCCATGCAGACCGGCAGGGAGGGGCCGTAGGTGACGAGGGTGGCGCTGCGGCCGGTGCGGCGGACCACCGCGCGGCCGATGGGCGCGACCTCCTCCGGCTGCTCGGGGTTCCAGGTGTCCTTCGACCAGTACAGCCGCTTGGGCTCCAGGAAGACCACCGGGTCGTCGGAGGCGATGGCCTCGCGCAGCATGCCGTAGGCGTCGGCGACGGTGGCCGGGGTGAGGACGTGCAGGCCGGGGGTGGCCATGTAGTACGCCTCGGAGGAGTCGCTGTGGTGCTCGACGCCGCCGATGCCGCCGCCGTACGGAATGCGCACGGTGATCGGCAGGGGCATCCGGCCCCGGGTGCGGTTGCGCATCCGGGAGACATGGCTGACCAGCTGCTCGAACGCCGGGTAGGCGAACGCGTCGAACTGCATCTCCACCACCGGCCTGAGGCCGTACATGGCCATGCCGACGGCGGTGCCGAGGATGCCCGCCTCGGCGAGCGGGGTGTCGGTGCAGCGGTCCTCGCCGAACTCCTTGGCGAGCCCGTCGGTGACCCGGAAGACACCGCCGAGGGTGCCCACGTCCTCGCCCATGACGTGTACGTTCGGGTCGGCGGCCATCGCGTCGCGCATCGCGCGCGTGAGGGCCTGCGCCATGGTGGCGGGCTTGACGGCCACGGTGGTCATCGACGGCCGCCTTCCGCGCCCGGACCCTGCGGGCCGTCCTGCTCGGCCTCCAGCTCGGCGCGCAGCAGCGCGCGCTGCTCGCGCAGTTGCGGGGTGGGTTCGGCGTACACGTGGTCGAAGAGTTCCATGGGGTCGAGCGGGGCGTCCTGGTTCATGCGTTCCCGCAGGTCGGCGGCCATCGCCTCGGCGTCCTGGCGTACGGCCTCGATGGCGGGCTCGTCCAGCAGCCCGCGCGCGGTCAGTTCGCGCTCGAGGAGCCGGACGGGGTCGTGGGCGCGCCATGCCTCCACCTCGGCCTCGCCCCGGTAGCGGGTGGCGTCGTCGGCGTTGGTGTGGGCGTCGACGCGGTAGGTCACCGCCTCCACCAGGGTGGGTCCGCCGCCCGCGCGGGCGTGCCGTACGGCGTCGCTCAGCACCTCGTGCACGGCCGCCGCGTCGTTGCCGTCCACCAGGCGGCCCGGCATTCCGTACCCGATGGCCTTGTGGGCCAGGGAAGGGGCGGCGGTCTGCTTGGCGAGCGGGACGGAGATGGCGAAGCCGTTGTTCTGCACGAGGAAGACGACCGGGGCCTGCCAGACGGCGGCGAAGTTCAGCGCCTCGTGGAAGTCGCCCTCGCTGGTGCCGCCGTCGCCGACCATGGCGAGCGCGACCACGTCGTCCCCCTTGAGCCGGGCGGCGTGCGCGAGGCCGACCGCGTGCGGGAGCTGGGTGGCGAGCGGGGTGCTGAGCGGGGCCACGCGGTGGGCGTGCGGGTCGTAGCCGCTGTGCCAGTCGCCGCGCAGCAGGGTCAGGGTCTCCACCGGGTCGACGCCCCGGGCGACGACGGCGAGGGTGTCGCGGTAGCTGGGGAAGAGCCAGTCGCGGTCCTCCAGGGCCAGGGCGGCGGCGACCTCGCACGCCTCCTGACCGGTGCTGGAGGGGTAGACGGCCAGGCGGCCCTGCTTGGTCAGCGCGGTCGCCTGCGTGTTGTAGCGGCGGCCGCACACCAGCTGGGCGTAGAGCCGGAGCAGCAGGTCCGGGTCGGCCTTGGCGGCGGCCTCGGTGCCGAGGACGCGGTAGGGCTCGGCGTCGGGCAGCAGCGGCGCGGGGTCCATACGGGGCTGCCAGGCGGGCGGCGGCGATGGCCGGTAAGCGCCCCGCTGCTCCATGACCGTCATGACGGCACCTCCTCGTGGGAGTGGCTACGGGAGACGGGTCGGCTGTGACTCGTCTCACCTACCGATTGTTCGGTCGCCGATGCATTTTGGCTACTGGCCCCTCCAGGCTGTGGACAAACGGTTCTCCACAGCCTGGAATGAACGCAGGACGTCCACGGCGATGAAGCGGGGGGACATGACACCTGAACAAATGGCCCAGGGACCGGACACGGGAACGGCCTTGCCCCCACCCCGTCCGCTGGACGCCATAGATCAGGACATCCTGAGAATCCTCCAGGCGGACGGCCGCGCCTCGATACGCGCCGTCGCCGACCGCGTCCACGTCTCCCGCGCCAACGCCTACGCACGGATCAACCGCCTGGTCGAGGACGGGGTGATCCGGGGCTTCGGCGCCCGCGTGGACCACGAGCGCGCCGGGCACGGCACGTCGGCGTACATCACGCTGAACATCGTCCAGAACACCTGGCGCACGGTCCGCGAGGAACTGCGGCGGCTGCCCGGCGCCTCGCACATCGCCCTGGTCGGCGGCGACTTCGACGTCCTCCTGCTGGTGCACACCCCCGACAACCGGGCCCTGCGCGAACTGGTCCTCACCCGGCTCCAGGCGATCCCGGAGGTGCTGAGCACACGGACGCTGCTGGTGTTCGAGGAGGAGGACGTGGGGCCGGAGGCGTGAGGGGGGGGGTGGGTGGTGCCGGGCGGGCGCGGTGCCCGGCCGGTCGCGTGCCTGGCCCGTCGCGTGCCTGGTCGGTCGTATGTCTGGCCGGAGCCGGGGCCCCGGCGCAACCCGTCTCAGTCCCCCCGCAGCCCCGCGAAGACCAGCAGGACCACCGCGTCGGCCACCTCGCGCCCGTTCGCCCCGCGCGCCTCGGGCCGGTACCACTCCACGATGGAGTTGATCATGCCGAAGACGAGCCGGGTCGCGAGCCGCACCTCGATGTCCGCGCGCACGTCCCCCTCCTCGGCGGCGGCCCGCAGCAGGTCCGCCACCCGGTGGTCGAACTCGCGGCGCCGCTCCAGCGCCCACCGCTCGGCCTCGGTGTTGCCGCGCACCCGCAGCAGCAGCGTCACATAGGGCAGCTCGGATATGAGCACTTCGACCATGCGCCGTACGACGTACTCCAGGCGGTCGACGGCGCGTCCCGCGCGCGCGTGCTCCTCGTCCAGGATGGCGAAGAGGCCGTCCAGCGCCCGGGAGACCGCCCGGCGCAGCAGCTCCTCCTTGCCGCTGACGTGGTGGTAGATCGAGGACTTGGAGATGCCGGCCGCCCGGGAAAGGTGCTCCATGGACGTGCCGTCGTAGCCGCGCTCATTGAAGACGCCCACGGCCACCGAGAGCAGCGTCTCGGGGGTGTACGTGTCGCGCTTGGCGGTGGTCATGAGGTGCCCTCTCGCTTGTCGGTGGCGTAGGCGTGCCGGTAGAGGGCGAGGGACGGCGCGTACCGCCCGGAGGGGTCGCACGCGTGCAGCTGGTCCAGCAGGTCGTAGGCCCAGCCCCGGCCGAGGGCGCGGCTCCACTCGAAGGGGCCGAGCGGGTAGTTGACGCCGAGCTTCATGGCGGTGTCGATGTCCTCCTCGGTGGCGACGCCCTTGGCGACGGCGTCGTGCGCGAGGTCGACGATCCGGGCCACCGTGCGGGCGACGATCATGCCGGGCACGTCCCCGATGACGCTCACGTCCTTGCCGAGCGCCTGGAAGAGACCGACAGCCTCGGTGAGGGTGCGCGGCGAGGTGTCCTGGGAGGCGGACAGGGCGATGCGGGTGGCCGCGCGGTAGTCGAGGGCGAGGTCGAAGTGGACGACGTCGCGGAACTCCACGGAGGTCTGGCCGTCGGCGAGGATCAGCTGGCCGCCGCTCGGCAGCACGAGCAGGGAGCCGTTCTCCTCCTCCTGCTCGTGGACCGGGATGCCCGCCTCGCGGATCAGCGCGAGCAGGGAGGCCGCCGGGCCGAGGTCGCCCTCGACGGTGACATGGGCGGGCGGCTGCTCCTTCTCGGCGGTGTGCGGCTCGGGACGCTCGGCGCCGTCCGCGTGGTCGTACCAGCCGTGGCCGCTCTTGCGGCCGAGCCTGCCGGACTCGACCAGCCTGCGCTGGGCGAGCGAGGGCGTGAAGCGCACGTCCTGGAAGAAGGACTGCCACACCGAGTGGGTGACGGACTCGTTGACGTCCTGGCCGATGAGGTCGGTCAGCTCGAAGGCGCCCATCCGGAAGCCGCCGCTCTCGCGCAGCACCGCGTCGATGGTGGCCGGGTCGGCGCCCTGCGCCTCGTAGACCGCGAACGCCTCGGCGTAGAAGGGGCGGGCGATCCGGTTGACGATGAAACCGGGGGTGTCCGCGCAGGCCACCGGGGTCTTCCCCCAGGCGCGGGCGGTCTCGTACGCGCGCGTGGCCGACGTGACGTCCGTGGCGAAGCCGGAGACGACCTCGACCAGAGGCAGCAGCGGCGCGGGGTTGAAGAAGTGCAGGCCCACCAGGCGCCCGGGGTTGCGCAGCGCGCCGCCGATGGCGGTCACCGACAGGGAGGAGGTGTTGGTGGCGAGCAGACAGTCGTCGCCGACGATCTCCTCCAGCTCGGCGAAGAGCCGCTGCTTGACGTCAAGGCGCTCCACGACGGCTTCCACGACCAGCGCGCTCCCGGCCAGGTCCCCGATGGGCCCGGTGGCGGTGAGGCGGGCGCTCGCCGCGTCCCGGTCGGCGGCGGCGAGCCGGTCCTTGGCCACCAGCCGGTCGAGCCGGGCACGGATCGCCCCGGCGGCCTCGTGGGCGCGCCCGGGAACGGCGTCGTAGAGCCGCACGGGGTGGCCGGCGACCAGCGCGACCTGGGCGATGCCCTGGCCCATGGTGCCGGTGCCGACCACGGCCACGGGGCTGCTGAGGTCCAGTGCTGTCATGTGCGCGATCCTCCCGCACGGGGTTGTCCACAGATGCGCCGGACCCCCTTGTCCCGACCGATCGTTCGGTTACTCTAGCTCTGACCACCCGTGGCCCACCACCGCCTTCGACGGGCGCGCACCGGGCCCGACCCCACCCGCAGCCGCTTTCTCCGTTTCCGCCCAGGTCGGAGCTCGACGACGAGTTCCCGAGACGAGGAGTTGGTCCCGCATGGCCGCCCCACTGACCGCCCACGAGCTGATCGCGAAGCACCGGCCCACACTCGACCAGGCCCTGGAAGCGATCCGCACGCGCGCGTACTGGTCCCCGCACCCCGAGCACCCCAAGGCCTACGGCGAGCACGGCAGCCTGGACGCCGCCGCGGGCAAGGCCGCCTTCGACGCCGTCCTGGGCACCCGCCTGGACCTGGACCAGCCGGGCACGGACGACTGGGTGGGCGGCGAGATCTCGCCGTACGGCATCGAGCTGGGCGTCACCTACCCGCACGCGGACCTCGATGTGCTGCTGCCCGCCATGAAGGCCGGTCAGGCCGCCTGGCGGGACGCGGGCCCCGAGGCGCGCGCGGCGGTCTGTCTGGAGATCGTCCAGCGGATCAGCGACCGCACCCACGAGTTCGCGCACGCCGTCATGCACACCAGCGGACAGGCGTTCATGATGGCCTTCCAGGCGGGCGGCCCGCACGCGCAGGACCGCGGCCTGGAGGCGGTGGCGTACGCGTACACGGAGCAGACCCGCACCCCCGAAGCGGCCGAGTGGTCCAAGCCGCAGGGCAAGCGCGACCCGCTGAACCTGACCAAGACGTTCACGGCCGTCCCGCGCGGCATCGGCCTGGTCATCGGCTGCAACACCTTCCCGACGTGGAACGGCTACCCGGGCCTGTTCGCCTCCCTGGCGACCGGCAACGCGGTCCTGGTCAAGCCGCACCCGCGCGCGGTGCTGCCGCTCGCGCTCACCGTCCAGGTGGCCCGCGAGGTGCTGGCCGAGGCCGGGTTCGACCCCAATCTGGTCGCGCTGGCCGCCGAGCGCCCCGGCGAGGGCATCGCCAAGACCCTCGCGACCCGCCCCGAGATCCGCATCGTCGACTACACCGGCTCGACCGCCTTCGGCGACTGGCTGGAGACCAACGCCCGCCAGGCGCAGGTCTACACGGAGAAGGCCGGCGTCAACACGGTGTTCGTCGAGTCCACCGACGACTACCAGGGGATGCTCGCCAACCTCGCCTTCTCGCTGTCCCTGTACAGCGGCCAGATGTGCACCACCCCGCAGAACCTGCTGATCCCGCGCGAGGGCATCGGCACCGACCAGGGCCACAAGTCCTACGACGAGGTGACCGCCGACCTCGCCCGCGCGGTCGACGGCCTGCTCGGCGACGACGCGCGCGCGAACGCCCTGCTCGGCGCGATCGTCAACCCGGACGTGAAGGCCCGTCTGGAGGCGGCGGCCGGGCTGGGCGAGGTGGCCCTCGCCTCCCGCGAGATCGCCAACCCGGAGTTCCCGGACGCGGTCGTGCGCACCCCGGTGATCGTCAAGCTCGACGCCGCCAAGCCGGACGACGAGGCCGCGTACACGAGCGAGTGCTTCGGCCCGGTCTCCTTCGCCGTCGCCGTCGACTCGGCCGCCGACGCGGTGGAGCTGCTGCGGCGCACGATCCGCGAGCACGGCGCGATGACGGTCGGCGCGTACACCACCGACCCGGAGGTGGCGCGGGCGATCGAGGAGGCCTGCCTGGAGGAGGCCGCCCAGCTGTCCCTCAACCTCACCGGCGGGGTGTACGTGAACCAGACCGCCGCCTTCTCCGACTTCCACGGCTCGGGCGGCAACCCGGCGGCGAACGCGGCCCTCACGGACGGCGCCTATGTGGCGAACCGCTTCCGGGTGGTGGAGGTCCGCAGGCAGGCGTGAGCCCTCCCGGCTGTCGGCTGCCGGGGAGGCTCAGGCTTCCGCAGGCGCGGCGCCCCCGAAGGCGCTCCAGTGGTACAGCGTCATGGCCACGCTGGTGGCGAGGTTGTAGCTGGAGACCTGGGGGCGCATCGGGAGCGCCAGCAGGTGGTCGGCCCGCGCGCGCAGTGCCGCCGACAGCCCGCTGCGCTCCGAGCCGAAGGCCAGCACGGCGTCGTCGGGCAGCACCGTGCCGCGGATGTCCTCGCCCTCGGGATCGAGGGCGAACAGCGGCCCGGCGGGCAGCTCGTCGACGCCGAGCCGTTCGACGGCGGTCGCGAAGTGCAGCCCGGCACCGCCGCGCACCACGGTGGGATGCCACGGGTCCAGCGTGCCCGTGGTGACCACACCGGTCGCCCCGAAACCGGCGGCCACCCGGATCACGGCACCGGCGTTGCCGAGGTTGCGCGGCTCGTCCAGGACCACCACGGGGGCGGTCCTGGGCACGCGGGCCAGCGCCCGCAGCTGAGCCTCACGGGAGGGCCGTACGGCGAGCGCGGCCACCCCGGTCGGGTGCGGGCGCGGCACCAGCGTGGCGTACACCGTCGCGGGCACCTCCACGAGGAGCACGTCCAGCGGGTCCGCGAGGTCACCGGCCAGCTCGTCGGCGAGGGCGAGCGCCGCCTTGCGGTCGGTGGTGACCGCGACCGGCACCTCGGCGCCGAAGCGCAGCGCGTGCTTGAGCGCGTGGAAGCCGTCGAGCAGCACGGCGTCCCCGGCGCGCTCGCGCCAGCGGATCAGGGGGTCGGTCATGCCGTGAACCCTACGCGGCCCGCCGCGTCCTCCTCCGGGGCGCGGGGTCCGGGCACCGTGGGACGGGCGCCGCGCCCGAGCAGCCGGGCACGCGCGCGTGCCACGCCCCCGCCGACCAGGAGCAGGAAGGTGGTGGGCAGGAAGACCGCGTCGGCCGTGATCATCGCCAGCGAGAAGAACGGCAGTCCGAGGACGACGGCGATCGCGGCGTGCTCCGCGATCATCAGCACCAGGAGCACGTTCTTCACCCGCCGGTTGAACAAGGTGAAGGGGAAGGCGACCTGCATCATGACGGTGCCGTAGGCGACGAGCATCATGAGCGTGCCGCTCGCGGACATCAGTGCGGCGAGTCCGGGCCAGGGCGAGAAGTAGTCCAGGTGGAGCGGGTAGTAGACGGCGGTGCCGTCCTGCCAGCGGGAGCCCTGGATCTTGTACCAGCCGGCCGTGGCGTAGATCAGGCACGCCTCCGCCATGATCACGAGCAGCGCGCCGTTGTGCAGCACGTTCGCGATCACGTCGAGCAGCATCCGGGGCTGCGGCGACCGCGCCCAGCGTCCCGCCGCCCACCACAGGCCGAGACACGCCCAGGTCGTCCACAGCAGCGTCGGCACCGGCCAGGCGGACCCGAACCCGCCGGTCAGCGCCACGACGACGAGCGCCACGCCCGACACCGCCCACAGCACCGGACCCACCCGGTCGACGGGAACACGCCCGCCCCGCGCGCGTGCCGCCTCCGTCCGGGCGGCCCGCCGCGCGTCGAGCGACCAGACCTGGCCGCAGCGCGTGAACACCAGGTAGATCGACATCAGGTGCAGCACGTTGTCGCCGCCGTCGCCCACAAAGACGCTGCGGTTCTGCAGGGACAGCACGCCGACCATGAAGAGCACGGACGCGGTGCGGGTGCGCCAGCCGAGCAGCAGCGCGGCACTGGCCAGCACCGCGAGCGCGTAAAGGATCTCGAACCAGGCAGCGCTGTCGGACCACATCAGCGCGGTGAAGGCGTGGTTCTCGCCGATCAGCCGATGGGCGAGTTCCCAGCTCCAGGGCCCGTCGGGGCCGTACAGCTCCCGGCGGTGCGGGAACTCGCGCAGCAGGAACAGCAGCCAGGTCGCCGCGAACCCGATCCGGATCACGGCGCTCTGGTACGGCCCCAGGGCCGCGCCGGTGACCTGGGCGACA
Organism: Streptomyces sp. LaPpAH-108; assembly: GCF_000373625.1. GTDB lineage: Bacteria > Actinomycetota > Actinomycetes > Streptomycetales > Streptomycetaceae > Streptomyces. Next base: position 310,530 of record NZ_KB891995.1, on the reverse strand, counting down.
GCACGCGAGAGCAGCAGGGAGAGCCGGTTCACCGCACACCTCCGGCGGCCTCGTCGGCGGTCACGGTCCACCAGGGCAGCACCCGGTAGGCGGGCCGGGTGGAGATCCGCTCACCGCTCCAGGAGGGCGGCGGCACGTTGACGGTCTCCGAGCGGACCTGGACGCGCTGGACGACGCCCTGGCTCCTGATGTCGGGCTCCCGGCCCAGCCGCATCACCACGATGCGGCGCACGTACTCCTCGGAGAGCGCGCCGCGCGTGCCCACCGGGCGGCTCTCCGCGTTGTGCGTGGAGACGAGGAAGTCCCAGGCCCGGCGCAGCTCGTTCTGCTCGGTGTGGCTCGGCACCGGGTTGTGGTCGATCGCCGCGCCGTCCTCGGCCGACAGGTCGACCCAGCCGGTGGTGCGCACCCCGCCGTCCTTCGTCCGCAGCTCCGCGCGCGCCTGCACGGCGATGTTCTGCTGCAACGGGTTGGGCGCGAACAGCTTCCAGTTCTGCTCGAACTCCGGATACACCCACGCCTCGACGGCCTTCCCGTGCCGCTTGCTCACGGTGTTCGCGGGCGCGAGGCTCAGGAACACCATCCCGAGGTGCACACAGACGACGACCGCGACGACACCGAGCGCCACGGCGGCGGCGATGCGGTAGGCGGGGGAGAGGGCGGCCACGCCGGAGGGCGGGGCGGTGGGGGGTGCGTAGGGGCGGCTTGAGGGGTTGAGGCTCGAGGGGTTGAGGTGGGTGGCGTCGAGGTCGGCGTAGTCGGTGTGGGCCGTCCCGCCACGCGCGCCGCCGGAAACGGCGTCCCCGCCGCCCGCGACCCGGGGCCCGGGGCCCTCGGAACCGGCGCTGACGGAACCGACGGCCTCGTCGGCCCCCGTCTCATCGCCACGGCTCGGACGCCCGCCGTCCTCCCGACCGTCCCCCCGCGCTCCAGCCGCCCCGTCGGCTGTCCCGCCGTCCGGCGCCGGAGCCCCCGCGCGACGCGCCCCGGTCGGCCCGTCCGGCCCGCGTGGGGCTCCCGAGTCCTCGTCGTACGCGTCCATTGCGCCCCGTCCCCCGCTTCGCCGCTTCGTCGGAGCACCCGGCCCGGGCGCCCCATGGTCAACGGGCGCCCCGTCCCGACGCCCGCACGGAACGGTACTCAGCCCCGCCCGCCGGGCGCAGCCCCGGGTACGGCCCGCACCCCCGGCTCTTGGCCCACGACCGCCCGCACCCGGCCCGGCCGGGGACCGCCCCCACGGCCGCCACCACCGCCCCCACCTCCTCTTCCCCAAGCTCAGAGCCCCGCCCGCACCCCGCCGGAGCCGTTGTCCACAGAGACCCCCCGCAGGTTTTCCACAGCGGTTGACACCCGACGAGGGCCCGGCCCACCATTGATGCGCACGGACCGAACGATCGGTCGGGACATCTCCCGGCGGAACCCGAGGTCACTTCCAGGCAGAGCCCGAGGTCAGGGGGACCGCATGGCCACAGCAGCCGAGCACCGCACGCCCGGCCCACCGGTGCACGGCGCACCCGGCGCCGCCGACGACACGGCGGACCGGCAGCGCGCCTTCGACGCGGCCGTGGCGGCGGACGAACGCATCGAGCCGCGCGACTGGATGCCGGACGCCTACCGCGCCACGCTGGTCCGGCAGATCGCCCAGCACGCCCACTCCGAGATCATCGGCATGCAGCCCGAGGCCAACTGGATCACCCGCGCCCCCAGCCTGCGCCGCAAGGCGATCCTCATGGCCAAGGTGCAGGACGAGGCGGGCCACGGCCTCTACTTGTACAGCGCGGCCGAAACCCTCGGCACCAGCCGCGACGAACTGCTCGACAAGCTGCACACCGGCCGCCAGAAGTACTCATCGATCTTCAACTACCCGACGCTGACCTGGGCCGACGTGGGCGCGATCGGCTGGCTGGTGGACGGCGCCGCGATCACCAACCAGGTCCCCCTGTGCCGCTGCTCCTACGGCCCGTACGCCCGCGCGATGGTCCGCGTCTGCAAGGAGGAGTCCTTCCACCAGCGCCAGGGGTACGAACTCCTGCTCGCCCTGAGCAAGGGCACCGACGGGCAGCACGCCATGGCCCAGGACGCCGTGGACCGCTGGTGGTGGCCCTCGCTGATGATGTTCGGCCCGCCCGACGCCGACTCACCGCACTCGGCGCAGTCCATGGCCTGGAAGATCAAGCGCCACTCGAACGACGAACTGCGCCAGCGCTTCGTGGACATCTGCGTCCCCCAGGCCGAATCCCTCGGCCTCACCCTCCCCGACCCCGACCTGCGGTGGAACGAGGAGCGGGGGCACTACGACTTCGGAGTGATCGACTGGACGGAGTTCCAGCAGGTCCTCAAGGGCAACGGCCCGTGCAACGAACAGCGGATCACCCAGCGCAGGCGCGCCCACGACGAGGGCGCCTGGGTGCGGGAGGCCGCCGCCGCCTACGCGGCCAAGCACACCGGGACCGCCGGTGGGACAGGAGCGACGCAGGCATGACGACCACCGAATGGCCCCTGTGGGAGGTCTTCGTGCGCTCCCGCCGCGGTCTCTCCCACACCCACGCCGGCAGCCTGCACGCGCCGGACGCGGAGCTGGCCCTGCGCAACGCCCGTGATCTGTACACCCGGCGCGGCGAGGGCGTCTCGATCTGGGTCGTCCCGGCGACCGCGATCACCGCGTCCTCCCCGGACGAGAAGGACCCGTTCTTCGAGCCCTCCGCCGACAAGCCCTACCGCCACCCGACGTTCTACGAGATCCCGGAGGGGGTGCGGCACCTGTGACCGTCACCGTGCCCGTGACCGCCGCGCTCGCCCTCGGCGACGACGCCCTGGTGCTCTCCCACCGTCTCGGCGAGTGGGCGGGACACGCCCCCGTGCTGGAGGAGGAGGTCGCGCTCGCCAACATCGCCCTGGACCTCCTCGGCCAGGCCCGCGTCCTGCTCTCGATGGCGGGCGACGAGGACGAGTTGGCCTACCTCCGCGAGGAACGCGCCTTCCGCAACCTCCAGTTGACCGAGCAACCCAACGGCAACTTCGCCCACACCATCGCCCGCCAGCTGTACTTCTCCACCTACCAGCACCTGCTCTACGCCGAACTCTCCACCGGAGACGGCCCGTTCGCCTCGCTGGCCGCCAAGGCGGTCAAGGAGACCGACTACCACCGCGACCACGCCGAGCTGTGGACCCTGCGCCTCGGCGACGGCACCGAGGTCAGCCGGGAGCGGATGCGGCAGGCCGTGGAGGCGCTGTGGCGGTTCACCGGGGAGATGTTCCAGCCGGTCGAGGGCCTGGACATCGACTGGTCCGGACTCGACCGCCGCTGGCTGGAGTCGGTGACGGACGTGCTCGGCCGGGCCGGTCTGTCCGTGCCCGAGGGCCCGCGCACCGGCGCCTGGTCGGCGGGCGCGGGACGCCAGGGGCTGCACACCGAGCCGTTCGGGCGGATGCTCGCGGAGATGCAGCATCTGCACCGCAGCCACCCGGGGGCGACATGGTGACGGCCACCGCCTTGGAGGCGGAGCTGCTGGAGCTGGCGGGTTCGGTGCCCGACCCCGAACTGCCGGTGCTCACGCTGCACGAGCTGGGTGTGGTGCGCGCGGTGCGCGTGGGCGACTCCGGCTCGGTCGAGGTCGACCTGACCCCCACCTACACCGGCTGCCCGGCCGTCGAGGCGATGAGCGCCGACATCGAGCGGCTGCTGCACGAGCACGGCGTCCACGAGGTCCGGGTCCGCACGGTCCTCAGCCCGGCCTGGTCGACCGACGACATCACCGCCGAGGGCCGCCGCAAGCTGGAAAGCTCCGGCATAGCTCCCCCGCGCCCGCAGCGCGCCCCCGGTCCGGTCGCCCTGTCCCTGGGCCCCACCCGCACCGGCGGCCACGGCACGGACGCGGCCGGTGCCGCCGACCCGGTGCGCTGCCCGCACTGCCACTCCACGGAGACGGAGCTGCTGAGCAGGTTCTCCTCCACCGCCTGCAAGGCGCTGCGCCGGTGTCTGTCCTGCCGTGAACCCTTCGACCACTTCAAGGAGTTGTGATGGCGCGCTTCCACCCGCTCCCGGTGGCCGAGGTCGAGCGGCTGACCGACGACTCGGTCTCCCTGACCTTCGCGGTGCCGCCCGAGCTGCGCGAGGAGTACCGGCACACGGCGGGCCAGCACCTCACGCTGCGCCGCCGCGCCGACGGTGTGGACGTCCGCCGCACCTACTCGATCTGCTCCCCGGCGCCCGACCCCGCGGGTGACGGGCCGAGCACGCTGCGGGTGGGGGTGCGCCTGGTCGACGGCGGGGCGTTCTCGACGTACGCGCTGAAGGAGATCAACACCGGGGACGTGCTGGAGGTGATGACCCCGGCCGGGCGCTTCACGCTGGAACCGGCGCCGGGTCTGTTCGCGGCGGTGGTCGGCGGCAGCGGCATCACACCGGTGCTGTCCATCGCCGCCACCCTGCTGGCGCGCGAGCCGTCGGCCCGCTTCTGTCTGATACGCAGCGACCGCACGGCCGCCTCGACGATGTTCCTGGACGAGGTCGCGGACCTGAAGGACCGGTACCCGGAGCGGTTCCAGCTGGTCACCGTGCTCTCCCGGGAGGAGCAGCAGGCGGGGCTGCCGTCCGGCCGTCTCGACCGGACCCGGCTCGCGGAGCTGCTTCCCGCGCTGCTGCCGGTGGACCGGGTGGCGGGCTGGTTCCTGTGTGGACCGTACGGCCTGGTGGAGGGCGCCGAGCGGGCTCTGCGCGGGCTGGGCGTGGACCGCTCCCGCATCCACCAGGAGATCTTCCACGTGGACGACGGACCCGCCCCGGCGGCGGTCGTCCCGGCGCCCGCGCACAGCACCGTCACCGCCCGTCTCGACGGCCGCGCCGGGACCTGGCCGGTCGCGGAGGGGGAGTCCCTGCTGGACACGGTCCTGCGCAACCGCTCCGACGCGCCGTACGCCTGCAAGGGCGGCGTCTGCGGCACCTGCCGGGCCCTCCTGGTGACCGGCGAGGTCCGCATGGACCGCAACTTCGCCCTGGAACCGGAGGAGACCGAGGCGGGCTATGTGCTGGCCTGCCAGTCCCACCCGCTGACGGAGAAGGTGGAACTGGACTTCGACCGCTAGGGATTCGACCGGCAGGGACTCCAGCCAGCGGAGACCCCGGCCAGCAAGGACTCCGGCCGACCGGGCGAGAACCGCGGCGGCTAGACGACGAACCCGTCCTTACCGTCGTCGGTCACCACGGGGCGCCCGGAGGCCTGCCAGACCTGCATGCCGCCGTCGACGTTCACGGCGTCGATGCCCTGCTGGACCAGGTACATGGTGACCTGGGCCGAGCGACCGCCGGAGCGGCAGACGACGTGGACGCGGCCGTCCTGCGGGGCGGCCTCGGTCAGCTCGCCGTAGCGGGCCACGAAGTCGCTCATCGGGATGTGCAGGGCGCCCTCGGCGTGGCCCGCACGCCACTCGTCGTCCTCGCGGACGTCCAGCAGGAAGTCGCCGTCCTTGAGGTCAGCGACCGCGACGGTGGGCACACCAGCTCCGAAATTCATGTCCCCGACGCTACCCGAAGCGTGCTCCGGAGCACTCCCGCGCCGGAGGCGGGCGCACCCCCGCGCGAAAGACGGGCTGCTACTCCTGGGTCAGCAGGGCCGCGAGGTCGTTCTCGCGCTGCTGGACGTCGCTCCTGAGGCGCTCGGCGATCTCCTCCAGGAGGCTGTCCGGGTCGTCGGGGGCCAGGCGCAGCATGCCGGCGATCGCGCCGTCCTCCAGTTCACGGGCGACCAGGGTGAGCAGCTCCTTGCGCTGGCTCAGCCACTCCAGGCGGGCGTACAGCTCATCGGCGGGGCTGGGCTGCCGCTCGGGCGGCACCGGGCCCGCGGCCCACTCCTCGGCCAGCTCCTGGAGCAGCTTCTCGTCGCCACGGGCGTAGGCGGCGTTGACGCGGGTGATGAACTCCTCGCGCCGCTTGCGCTCGTTCTCCTCCTGCGCGAGGTCCGGGTGGGCCTTGCGGGCCAGCTCGCGGTAGAGCTTGCGGGCCTCGTCGCTGGGGCGCACCCGCTCGGGCGGCCGGACGGCCTGGTCGGTGAGCATCGCCGCCGCCTCGGGGAAGAGGCCGTGACCGTCCATCCAGCCGTGCAGCAGCTCCTCGACGCCCGGAATTCCCTGGAGGGCGGCGCGGGCCTCCTCGGCGCGGCGGATGTCCTCGGGGTCCTGGGTCTGGGCGGCGCGCGCCTCGGCGATGCGGGCGTCCAGCTCCTCGATGCGGGCATAGAGGGGACCGAGCCGCTGCTCGTGCAGCCGGGCGAAGTTCTCGACCTCGACGCGGAAGGTCTCCACGGCGATCTCGTACTCGATCAACGCCTGTTCGGCGGCGCGCACGGCCTTTTCCAGCCGTTCCTCGGGCCGCGATGCCTTGGACTGCTCAGCTTCCGGGGTCGTCACCCGACCAGCCTAGGCCACGGCCGGTTCGGCACACCCCCGATGCCCGCACCCGGCCGTCCGCACCGGCCGCCCGCGCGCACCCGCCCCTCCGCTCTCCGGATCAGCCCTCCGGGCAGGCCGCGGGCACCCACTCGGCCTCCAGGTCCTGGCAGGCGACCACGAGGGTGCCGGGGCGGCAGGCCAGTTCATGGGTGCAGCCGCCGGGGCGCGGCAGGATCTCGTCGAGGATCACATCGCCGAGGGAGGCCGGGTCGCAGACGCCGAGGACGTCCGACTGGAAGCGGGAGACGCCCTTGTAGCGGACGACCAGGTCCTCGTCGTGGCGGAAGCAGTTGTGCCGGAAGCGGATCTCCACGTCGCCGTCGCCGGTGCGGCGCACCCGGGCGGGCAGGAGGTCGCTCACACAGCGCCGGTCCCCCGGGTCGTAGTGCGCGGGGTCGGTCGCGAACGCGCGGGCGCCGGGCGGCAGTCCGGCCGCGATGCCCGGCAGCCTGGCCAGATAGGGCCGCGGGTCGGCGGACACCGGCTCCTCGCCCGCGCCACCGCTCAGTTCGACGTACTTCACGTCACCACCCCGGCCCCCGGCTGCCCGGCATCGACGATCACACTCCCGCTTCGGCCGCGATCCGCCCGGACCGCACCCCGGCCAGCAGCCGCGCGTGGTCGGCCTCGGTGAGGTCGGCGTAGGCGACGGAGAAGGCGGCGACGGCCTCGTCCAGTTCCTCGTTCTTGCCGCAGTAACCGGCGATCACGCGCGGGTCGGCGCTGTGGGAGTGGGCGCGGGCCAGCAGGGCGCCGGTCATGCGGCCGTAGTCGTCGAGCTGGTCGGCGGCGAGCGCGGCCGGGTCGACGCTGCCCTTGCGGTTGCGGAACTGCCGTACCTGGAAGGGGCGTCCGTCGACCGCCGTCCAGCCCAGCAGGATGTCGCTGACGACCTGCATCCGTTTCTGGCCGAGCACCACGCGCCGTCCCTCGTGCTCCACCGCCGCCACCGGGAACCCGGCCGCGGGCAGATGCGGGAGCAGCGCGGAGGGGCGGGCCTCCTTGACCTGGAGGACGAGCGGTTCGCCGCGGTGGTCGAGGAGGAGGACGACATAGGAGCGGGTGCCCACGCTGCCCGTGCCGACCACGCGGAAGGCCACGTCGTGCACGGCGTGCCGGGCCAGCAGCGGGAGCCGGTCCTCGGAGAGCGTCGCCAGATAGGGCTCCAGGGAACCGGCCACGGCGGCGGCCTCGGCGTCCGGGACGCGGCGCAGCACCGGGGGAGCGTCCACGAAGCGGCGCCCGCCCTCCGGCGTCCGCTCGGTCGACTTGGCGGCGAACCGGCCACTGGTGTTGGCCCGCGCCTTCTCCGCGACCCGCTCCAGGGTGCCGAGCAGGTCGTGGGCGTCGGTGTGGGAGACCAGCTCCTCGTCCGCGATGGCGTTCCAGGCGTCCAGCGCGGGCAGCCTGGCCAGCAGGCGCATGGTGCGCCGGTAGGCGCCCACGGCGTCCCGGGCGGCGGCACGGCAGGTGTCCTCGTCCGCACCGGCCTCGCGCCCGGCCAGCACCAGCGAGGTGGCGAGCCGCTTCAGGTCCCACTCCCAGGGGCCGTGCACCGTCTCGTCGAAGTCGTTGAGATCGATGACCAGGCCGCCCCTGGCGTCGCCGTACAGACCGAAGTTGGCCGCGTGGGCGTCGCCGCATATCTGCGCGCCGATCCCGGTCACGGGGGTGCGCGCCAGGTCGTACGCCATGAGCCCGGCCGAGCCGCGCAGGAAGGCGAACGGTGTGGCGGCCATCCGGCCCACCCGGATCGGCGTCAGCCCGGGAATCCGGCCGGTGTTGGACTCGGCCACCGCGTCGACGGCGTCCGGACGCGCCGCGTCCGCCTCCAGCGTGCGGTGGGACTCACGCGGCACCCGCTCCCGCAGCACCTTGCCGTCGGCCTTGGCCGAACCGCGCGACGGCCACTGGGCGAACCCGCGTATCCGGGGCAACCGGGCCACGGTCTCCTCGCCCTCCGGCCGGGACACCATGTCCGCACCCGCTTCGGACACCACGTCCGCACCCGCTCCGGTCACCCCGACCGCCTCCCCCGCACACCGATCCACCGCGCCCCGCACGAGCGCTTCGAACATCAACTCGTGCAGACCGTACATGCGGCGACGGGATCGCGTCAGACCCTGTGGACAACTCACCGGTTGTGGACACGGACCGGCCCCGACCGGAACGAACCCGCCGACCCACCAACGGACTTCGCGTCACGCCGCCCCGTCACGCCGTCCCGTCACGCCACCCGTCACCCACCCGGTCACACCCGGTCGCCCCCGTCGGGCCCGCCCCCGGACCGCACCAGCCTCCGGAACATCACCGCCGTCAGCCCCCACTGCACCCCCGTACCGAGGCTCATCGACAGCCACACCCCCTGAACGCCCAGCCCGCCCACCGAACTCAGCCAGTGGGCCAGCGGCAGCTGCACGCACGCACCGAGCGCCGTCACCCCCAGCGGTCCACGCGCACGCCCGCCGCCCATGAACACCCCGCCCGGCCCGACGACCCCGCCGAGCGCCACCAGGTACGGCAGCAGGAACCAGAGCAGAACGGAACCGGAATCAATGACTCCGTCGGCACTCGTGAAACACCCCATCACCACCCGCCCGCACCCCGCGAGCACCAGCCCCGCACCCGCCCCCACCAGCACCGCGAGCAGCCCGCTCTGCACCCCGATCACCCGCTCGGCCCGCTGCCCCGCGCCCCGCGTCCGCGCCGTGAGGATGCCGCCCGCCTGACGCAGCGCGTAGAACGCCATGGTGACGAAGAGGATCACCTTGGTGCCGATGCCGTAGGCGGCGAGCGGGTCCTCGCCGAACCGCGCGACCATGCCCAGCAGGGCCGCACCGATGCCCATGCGCAGCACGAAGTCCGCGGACGCGGGCAGCCCGACGCCCAGCACGCGCCGCAGCGCCGCGAACAGGTCCGACCCCGCGCCGGCCCCCGAAGGCCCCAGCAACACGCCCCGCCTGCGCCACAGCAGCACCAGGCTCACACCGAGCGCGACCGCCCTCCCCAGCACCGTCCCGAGCGCGGCCCCCCGCACCCCCAGGGCGGGCAGCACCCCCACCCCGTAGATGAGCAGCGGGTCCAGGAGCAGCACGCACCCGTTGGCGACGAGCGCGGCCCGCATCGGCGTCCTGGTGTCCCCGAGCCCCTTGAAGATCCCGTCCACGACGTTCTGCGCGAAGAAGACGGTCAGCCCCGGGAAGGAGACGGCGAGGAACTCGGCCACCAGGCGGTGCACTTCACCCGTGCCACCGCCCACCAGGAGCCGCGCCACCTCGTGCCGGAACACGAACCCGCCCCCGGCGACCACGCCCGTGATGACCAGCCACAGCACGCCGACCGCCTTGATCGCGGGTGGAATTTCGGCCAATCTTCGCGCCCCGAGCGCGTCCGCGAGCACCATGGTGACGCCGGTACCGGCCATGAGGACGACCCCGAGCAGCAGGTTCTCCAGCGTCCCGGCGGCGGCCACCGCACCGACCGCCGCCCGGCCGAGGCGCGCCACCCACAGGGTGTCCACGACCCCCACGACCACGCCGGACAGCAACTCGCAGTAGACCGGCAGCCCCAGCCCGAGCAGCGCCCGCCGGGCCTCGGCCGGACCGAGCACGGACGTTCCGCCGGACTCCACCGCCGTATCGCCGTCGCCACCGCGCGCGACGACCGGCCCCGATCCCCCGAACCGCACCAGAACTCCCCCAACCCGACCAAACGAAAGCCCAGTTGACCCCGGGCCGCCCCGGAGACTACCTCGATTAGTGACACTCGAATAGAGGTAGCCCACACTGAAGGCGCCCGAACAACCCGCGAAGGACCCCCGTGCTGACCCTCTCGATCCTCGGCTTCCTGGCGGAACGCCCCCTGCACGCCTACGAGTTGCGCCGCCGCATCTCCGACCTGATCGGCCACAACCACCCGATCAGCGACGGCGCGCTCTACCCGGCCGTCAACCGCCTCCGCCAGGCCGGGCACGTCGAACGCCGGGCCGAGCCGGGCGAGAGCGCGCCCACCCGGCAGATGCTGAGCATCACCGCGTCCGGCCGGGCCGAGCTGCTGCGCAGGCTGACCGAGCCGAAGGAGACCGAGATCACGGACGGCGGCGCCTTCTTCACCCTGCTCGCCTTCCTCAGCCAGGTCCCGGACCCCGCCCACCGCGCCGCCGTACTGCGCCGCCGCCTCGCCTTCCTGACCGCACCCGCCGGGTTCTTCACCCACTCCGGCCGCCCCGTCCGGATCAAGGACGAACACGACCCGTACCGCAAGGGCATGCTGATCATGGCCCGCGCCGCCCAGCAGGCGGAACGGACATGGCTGGAGGAAACACTCCGCGAACTGGAGAAGAAACTCCCCTGAGGACGAACCGGGGAAGGCGCCCGCTCTCCTGAGACGTTACTCACAGCGGGCCGGTCCGGCGGCGGCCCGCGGGCGCCGTCCGAGACGGCGTCACCACCGGGTCCGGACACGACAATGGGCGGCATCGCTTTCACGATGCCGCCCATTGGATGGTGCGCGAGGGGGGAGTTGAACCCCCACGCCCTTTCGGGCACTGGAACCTGAATCCAGCGCGTCTGCCTATTCCGCCACCCGCGCATTGGGTGTGTCTTCCGTTTCCGGCCCGTTCGGGCTGGCCCCTTCCGACATCGAGAACATTAGCACGCCGTCCGGGGTGGATTCACATCCCTTCTTTCGGCCCCCTCCACCACCCTCACCAGCACACCTGTCCCTCAAAGGGGCACAGGCGTTCGCCGTCGCCCCGCCCGGCGCGAGCGGACGCGCCGCCTCCCGCGCACCTTCACCGGCACCGCGCCTCGCCCGGCGCGGCCTCCGCGCGCGAAGACGCCTTGTTCAGGTATCAACCTCGTACCGGTCGGGCCTGTCTCCTCCACAGAGGGACCGGGCTCGTCGCCGGGTGCGGGACACTGGAGCTGAGCCGCCTCTACGATCCTTGCCTCAAGGAGTTCGGAAGGGGGCGGCTGGGGGAACCGGCTGATTGCCGGGCGCGTAGATACGATCAGTAAGCGGTACGGCCCACGCGGCGGTACCGAGCACGGCAAGCAGTACGGCAGCGACGGAGGAGGTGCCCCGTGGGAGTCCTGAAGAAGTTCGAGCAGCGTCTCGAAGGTCTGGTCAACGGCACCTTCGCCAAGGTGTTCAAGTCCGAGGTCCAGCCGGTGGAGATCGCCGGTGCGCTCCAGCGCGAGTGCGACAACAACGCCACGATCTGGAACCGCGACCGCACGGTCGTGCCCAACGACTTCATCGTGGAACTGAGCACGCCCGACTTCGAGCGGCTCAGCCCCTACTCCGGGCAGCTCGGCGACGAGCTGGCCGGCATGGTGCGCGACTACGCCAAGCAGCAGCGCTACACCTTCATGGGGCCGATCAAGGTCAACCTGGAGAAGGCCGAAGACCTCGACACCGGTCTGTACCGGGTGCGCAGCCGCACCCTCGCCTCCTCCAGCGACCAGCAGGGGCCCGCGGGCCCGCAGCCCGGCGGCCCGGCCCCGGCAGGGCCCCAGGGCGGCTACGGCTACCCGCCCGCCGCCGCCCCGCCCATGCCGTCCGCGCCGCCCCCCGGCGCCCGGCCCGGCGGCTACGGTTACCCGCAGCCCGCCACCCAGCGGCCCGCCGCAGCCCCCATGGGCGGCGGCCAGACCCGCTACTGGATCGAGATCAACGGCACCCGCCACCAGATCTCCCGCGCGACCCTCGTGCTCGGCCGCAGCACCGAGGCCGACGTGCGGATCGACGACCCCGGCGTCTCCCGCCGGCACTGCGAGATCCGGACCGGAACGCCCTCGACGATCCAGGATCTCGGCTCCACCAACGGCATCGTGGTGGACGGGCAGCACACCACCCGCGCTACGCTCCGCGACGGCTCGCGGATCGTCGTGGGCAGCACCACCGTTATCTATAGGCAAGCCGAAGGGTGAAGCGGGGGCAATGTCAGAGCTGACCCTCACGGTCATGCGGCTGGGTTTCCTGGCCGTACTGTGGCTGTTCGTGATCGTGGCCGTGCAGGTCATCCGCAGCGATCTGTTCGGTACGCGCGTCACACAGCGCGGCGCGCGCCGGGAAGCGGCCCGTCCGCAGCAGGCCGCCCGGCAGCAGGCCGCGCCCCCGCAGCAGCGCGCCCAGCAGGGCCGCCGGGCCCAGCAGGGCGGCGGTCGCCAGCGGCGCAACGCCCCCAGCAAGCTCGTCGTGACCGAGGGCACACTCACCGGCACCACCGTCGCCCTCCAGGGCCAGACGATCACCCTGGGCCGCGCCCACGACTCCACGATCGTGCTGGACGACGACTACGCCTCCAGCCGGCATGCCAGGATCTACCCGGACCGCGACGGTCAGTGGATCGTCGAGGACCTCGGCTCCACCAACGGCACCTACCTGGACCGGTCCCGGCTGACGACGCCCACGCCGATCTCGCTGGGAGCGCCGATCCGCATCGGCAAGACCGTCATCGAGCTGCGGAAGTAGTACGACAATGAGCGAGCGGAGCGAGCACGCAACGGCGGACCTCACCCCGGTCCCCGGCGCGCTCCCGACCGGAGGGTGGGCAGTGTGGCTCGACACGACCGGCTGTACCCGGAGCCGACGGGCGAGGTGCGCATGAGTCTGTCACTGCGCTTCGCCGCCGGATCGCACAAGGGCATGATCCGGGAAGGCAACGAGGACTCCGGTTACGCCGGTCCGCGCCTGCTCGCCATCGCCGACGGCATGGGCGGCCAGGCGGCCGGTGAGGTCGCCTCCTCCGAGGTCATCTCCACCCTGGTCACGCTCGACGACGACGTGCCCGGCTCCGACCTGCTCACCACCCTCGGCCAGGCCGTCCAGTACGCCAACGACCAACTGCGCGGCATGGTCGAGGAGGACCCCCAGCTGGAAGGCATGGGGACCACCCTGACCGCCCTGCTGTGGACCGGCCAGCGCCTCGGCCTCGTGCACGTCGGCGACTCGCGCGCGTACCTGCTGCGCGACGGCATGCTGACCCAGATCACCCAGGACCACACCTGGGTGCAGCGCCTGGTCGACGAGGGCCGGATCACCGAGGAAGAGGCCACCACCCACCCGCAGCGCTCCCTGCTGATGCGCGCGCTGGGCAGCGGCGACCACGTGGAACCCGACCTCTCGGTCCGCGAGGTCCGCGCCGGTGACCGCTATCTGATCTGCTCCGACGGCCTCTCCGGCGTCGTCTCCCACCAGACGATGGAGGAGACCCTCGCCAGCTACCAGGGCCCGCAGGAGACCGTGCAGGAGCTGATCCAGCTCGCGCTGCGCGGCGGCGGCCCCGACAACATCACCGTCATCGTCGCCGACGTCCTCGACCTGGACACCGGGGACACCCTCGCCGGGCAGCTGTCCGACACCCCCGTGGTGGTCGGCGCCGTCGCCGAGAACCAGCTCCACCAGCACGACAACGGCATCATGCAGACCCCGGCCGGGCGCGCCTCCCACCTCGGCCGCCAGGGCCGCGGCCAGGGCGGCGGGGGCGAGTACGGCGGCCCCGGCTCCGGCGCGGACTACGACGGCGACGGCTACACCGACGACGACTTCGTCAAGCCCCGCAAGGGCCGCAGGTGGCTCAAGCGCACGTTCTACAGCGCGCTCGCCCTCGCGGTGATCGGCGGCGGCGTCTACGGCGGCTACCGCTGGACCCAGACGCAGTACTACGTCGGCATCAACGGCAAGCACGTCGCGCTCTACCGGGGCATCAGCCAGAACCTGGCCTGGGTCTCCCTCTCGAAGATCGAGAAGGACCACCCCGAGATCGAACTCAAGTACCTGCCGACCTATCAGCAGAAGCAGGTCAAGAACACGATCGCGGCGGGCGGCCTCGAGCAGGCCCGCACCAAGATCGACGCACTCGCGCTCCAGGCGTCCGCCTGCCGCAAGCAGGCCGAACGCGCGACCGCCGGGAGCGAGAGCGACAAGACGGGCCGGAGCACGGCGACCGGCGGCACCACCACCGCCACCCGCACCTCCTTCACGGCCACGGAGTCCCCGACCCCGAACCCGTCGGGATCGGGTCAGCCGTCCACCACGTCGCCCTCGAAGTCCCCGACCGCAACCGCCACGCCCCGGCCCGGCCCCAGCCTCTCCAAGGATGAGCAGAAGGTCGTCGATCAGTGCGGCAAGCAGTAGGCAAGCCGTGAGAGGCCCCGTCACACGATGAGCAGTACTACCAACACGCCGACGCACCAGACGTCCACGATCGGCTCCATCGGCGCCCCGAGCCGCCGCAACACCGAGCTGGCCCTGCTGATCTTCGCCGTGGTCATCCCGGTGTTCGCCTACGCCAACGTGGGCCTGGCCCTCAACGACGAGGTCCCCGCGGGCCTGCTCGGCTACGGCGTGGGCCTCGGCCTGCTGGCCGGCGTCGCCCATCTCGTCGTACGGAAGTTCGCGCCGTACGCCGACCCGCTGCTGCTGCCGCTGGCCACCCTGCTCAACGGGCTCGGGCTGGTGTGCATCTGGCGCCTGGACCAGTCGAAGCTGCTGCAGTCCATCGGCCAGTCGGGCGGCAAGGCCACCAACCAGCTCGTCTACACCGCGCTGGGCATCGTCCTGTTCGCCGTCGTGCTGATCTTCCTCAAGGAACACCGCACGCTGCAGCGGTACACGTACATCTCCATGGTGGCCGCGCTGGTCCTGCTGCTGCTCCCCCTGGTCCCGGGCCTCGGCGCCGACCTGACCTACGGCGCCAAGATCTGGATCAAGGTCGGCAGCTTCACCATCCAGCCCGGTGAGTTCGCCAAGATCGTGCTCGCGGTCTTCTTCGCCGGATACCTGATGGTCAAGCGGGACGCGCTCGCGCTCGCCAGCCGCCGCTTCATGGGGCTCTACCTGCCGCGTGGCCGCGACCTCGGCCCGATCCTGGTCGTCTGGTTCATCTCGATCCTGATCCTGGTCTTCGAGACCGACCTCGGCACCTCGCTGCTCTTCTTCGGCATGTTCGTGATCATGCTGTACGTCGCCACCGAGCGGACCAGCTGGATCGTGTTCGGTCTGCTGATGTCGGCGGCGGGCGCGGTCGGCGTCGCGAGCTTCGAGCCCCACGTCCAGCAGCGTGTCCAGGCGTGGCTCGACCCGATGAAGGAGTACCAGCTCTCCCGCCAGGGTCAGGCCGGTCACTCCGACCAGCTCCAGCAGGCCCTGTGGGCGTTCGGCTCCGGCGGCACCCTCGGCACCGGCTGGGGCCAGGGCCACTCCGAGCTGATCCGCTTCGCCGCCAACTCCGACTTCATCCTCGCCACCTTCGGCGAGGAGCTGGGCCTGGCGGGCATCATGGCGATCCTGCTGATCTACGGCCTGATCGTCGAGCGCGGTGTGCGCACCGCCCTCGCCGCCCGCGACCCCTTCGGCAAGATGCTCGCGGTCGGCCTGTCCGGCGCCTTCGCCCTCCAGGTCTTCGTCGTGGCCGGTGGTGTGATGGGCCTCATCCCGCTGACCGGTATGACGATGCCGTTCCTCGCCTACGGCGGTTCGTCCGTCATCGCCAACTGGGCCCTCATCGGCATCCTCATCCGCATCAGCGACACGGCCCGGCGCCCCGCGCCCGCGCCCGCCGCCAGCCCGGACGCCGAGATGACCCAGATCGTCCGGCCCGGTGGCAACGGACCCGTCGCCGAAGCGTGAGTTCCCCCGGCCACGGCGGTACGGCGGCCCCGCAGGGCCCGCTGTGCCGCCGTACGGCTGCCGCGGGACCGTCCGGGCACACAGCTCGTGCCCCTAGACTGTGGGCGGCCGAGGACGAGCGCCAGCAACACCGACAGACTGAAGCAACAGGCGCCCCTGTTAGCTTGTGGAAAGGCCGGACGTGAACAAGCCCCTGCGCCGAATCGCGATCTTCTGCGGACTCCTCGTCCTGGCACTGCTGATCCGTGACAACTGGCTCCAGTACGCCCAGGCCGACAAGCTGCGCACCGACCCCGCCAACCGCCGCGTCGCCATCGAGCGCTACGCCTCCCCGCGCGGCGACATCGTCGTCGACGGCAACCCCATAACGGGCTCGGTCGTCACCAAGGCGGGCGACTTCAAGTACAAGCGCACGTACAAGGACGGGCCCATGTGGGCGCCCGTCACGGGCTACTCCTCGCAGGCCTTCGACGGCAGCCAGCTGGAGAAGCTGGACGACGGCATCCTCACCGGCAACGACGACCGGCTCTTCTTCCGCAACACCCTCGACATGATCACGGGCAAGCCCAAGCAGGGCGGCAACGTCGTCACCACCCTCAACGCGGCGGCGCAGAAGGCCGCGTACAACGGTCTGAAGGCCCAGGGCGGCAAGGGCGCCGTGGTCGCGCTCGACCCCTCCACCGGCAAGATCCTGGCGCTGGCCTCCTACCCGTCGTACGACCCGTCCTCCTTCTCGGGCGACCGCGACAGCGACTCGGCGGCCTGGCAGAAGCTGCAGAAGAAGAACGACTCCTCGGACCCGATGCTCAACCGGGCGCTGCGCGAGACCTACCCGCCGGGCTCCACCTTCAAGGTGGTCACCGCGGCGGCGGCGCTGCAGAACGGTCTGTACTCCTCCGCCGACCAGAAGACCGACTCGCCGCTGCCCTGGGTCATGCCGGGCACGCAGACCGAGCTGAAGAACGAGGGCAACCTGCCCTGCGAGAACGCGACCATGCGCGAGGCGCTGCGCGTCTCCTGCAACAGCGTCTTCGGCAAGATCGGCGCCGACCTCGGCAACGACAAGATGCTCGCCGAGGCCAAGAAGTTCGGCTTCGACTCCGAGCAGTTCGTCCCGGTCCGCTCCAACGCCTCGGTGTTCTCGGACAAGATGAACGACTCGCAGACCGCGCTGTCCTCCATCGGCCAGTACAACACCGCGGCCACTCCGCTGCAGATGGCCATGGTCGCCTCGGCGGTGGCCAACGACGGCAAGCTGATGAAGCCGTACATGGTCGACGAGCTGCAGTCCTCCAACCTCGACCCGATCGAGAAGACCGAGCCGAAGGAGCTGAGCCGTCCGCTGACGGCGCAGAACGCGCAGATCCTCCAGTCGATGATGGAGACCGTGGTCAAGTCGGGCACGGGTACCAAGGCGCTGATCCCCGGGGTGACGGTGGGCGGCAAGACCGGTACCGCGCAGCACGGTGTGGAGAACAGCGAGAACCCGTACGCGTGGTTCATCTCCTACGCCAAGCTCCCCGACAACAGCTCCCCGGTCGCGGTCGCGGTGGTCATCGAGGACGACAAGGCCGTCCGTGACGACATCTCCGGCGGTGGCCTGGCCGCCCCGATCGCGAAGAGTGTCATGCAGGCGGTCATCAACTCCAAGAAGTGAGCCCGATCACGTCGCCTTCACAACGGTGCACGTTGCGATACCGGTCCGGTATCGGGTTACCGGCTTGGCCAGGTCACACAGAGCGGGACGGGTACGGTAGGGCCCGGACGGCAGCCTCCGGCCGCACACACGTGCAGGCCGGGACCGACGGAGAGGGCTGGTAGGTAGCTATGGAAGAGCCGCGTCGCCTCGGCGGCCGGTACGAGCTGGGCCATGTGCTTGGCCGCGGTGGCATGGCCGAGGTCTACCTCGCGCACGACACCCGCCTCGGCCGCACGGTGGCAGTGAAGACGCTCCGCGCGGATCTCGCGCGCGACCCGTCCTTCCAGGCCCGGTTCCGCCGGGAGGCCCAGTCGGCCGCCTCGCTCAACCATCCCGCGATCGTCGCGGTCTACGACACGGGCGAGGACTACATCGACGGGGTCTCGATCCCGTACATCGTGATGGAGTACGTCGACGGCTCCACGCTCCGTGAGCTGCTGCACTCCGGCCGCAAA
This sequence comes from Streptomyces sp. LaPpAH-108, assembly GCF_000373625.1. GTDB lineage: Bacteria > Actinomycetota > Actinomycetes > Streptomycetales > Streptomycetaceae > Streptomyces. The sequence goes on along the minus strand of NZ_KB891995.1, from coordinate 292,293 downwards.
CTGCTGCCGGAGCGCTCCATGGAGATGACGGTCGGCATCCTCCAGGGCCTGGAGTACGCCCACCGCAGCGGCATCGTCCACCGAGACATCAAGCCGGCCAACGTCATGCTGACGCGCAACGGCCAGGTCAAGGTCATGGACTTCGGCATCGCGCGCGCCATGGGCGACTCCGGTATGACGATGACCCAGACCTCGGCCGTCATCGGCACCGCGCAGTACCTCTCGCCGGAGCAGGCCAAGGGCGAGCAGGTCGACGCCCGCTCGGACCTCTACTCCACCGGCTGTCTGCTCTACGAACTGCTGACCGTCCGTCCTCCGTTCGTCGGCGACTCGCCCGTGGCCGTGGCCTACCAGCACGTCCGCGAGGAGCCGCAGCCGCCCAGCGTGTTCGACCCCGAGATCACCCCCGAGATGGACGCGATCGTCCTCAAGGCGCTGGTCAAGGACCCGAACTACCGCTACCAGTCCGCCGACGAGATGCGCCAGGACATCGAGGCGTGCCTCGACGGCCAGCCCGTCGCCGCCACCGCCGCCATGGGCGCGGTCGGCTACGGCGGCTACCTCGACTCCCAGGCCACCACGGCGATGCGCGCCGAGCCCGCCGGGGCGACGACCATGATCCCGCCGATGTCCCCGGACGACGGCGGCTACGGCTACGACGACCGCCCGGACCGGCGGCGCCAGCCGAAGAAGAGCAACAACACCTCGACGATCCTGCTCGTGGTCGCCGGTGTGCTGGTGCTGGCCGGAGCGATCCTGCTCGGCATGTACGCGTTCGGCGACAAGCCCGGTGACAAGGGCTTCGAGGCCCCGAACCTCGTCGGCATCAAACTCGAGGACGCCAAGCAACAGGCGGGCAACGTCGGCCTGGAGCTCAGCACCGAACGCAAGCCCTGCGAGGACCAGCCCAAGAACAACGTCTGCTCGCAGACCCCGAAGGCGGGCACGGACGTCAAGAAGGGCGACACCGTCAAGCTGGTGGTCTCCACCGGTGCCCCCAAGGTCACCGTCCCCAGCGTGATCGGCCTCTCCTTCGACGACGCCCGGGACAAGCTGGAGGGCGACGACTACAAGTTCACGGTCAAGAAGGAGACCCGGGTCAGCAGCGACACCCCCGACAAGGTGCTCGACCAGAACCCGGTGGACGGCAAGCGCGTCCAGAAGGGCTCCACGATCACGCTGATCGTGGCCCGGGCCGAGGAGAAGGTCGCGGTCCCCGACGTCGGTGGCAAGACCTGTGACGAGGCGAAGGCGGCCATCCAGCAGGCGGGGCTGGCCCCGAACGGCAACTGCACCGAGGCCCCGACCGACGACCCGAACCTGGTCGGCAAGGTGACGGGCACCAACCCGCAGGCGGGCCAGCAGGTCAAGAAGAACACCCCGGTGGCGATCACGATCGGCAAGGCGCAGGACGACCAGCAGATCCAGCTGCCCGACCTCCGCGGCCACCAGCTCAAGGAAGCCCGCGAAACGCTCCAGGGTCTGGGCCTCAACGTCGCGACCCCGAACAGCGGGGAGGACGACGCCACGGTGGTCAACTCCAACCCGGGTCCGGGCGCCACGGTCAAGAAGGGCGACACCATCACCCTCCAGGCCGTGAAGCAGGGCAACGGCAACAACGGCGGCTTCCCGAACATCTTCGGCGGCACGAACGGCTGACCCGCCCCGCCCCCTTCGGTCCCCCGGCACCGCACGGTGCCGGGGGACCGTGTTTTCCGGGTTTCCGGCCTCGTTTTCCGGACTCGTGCCCTCGCCCGCGCGTCGGTCGTTGACAGGACATGATTGATCAGACCGCACTCCTGGAGTCCCGGGCGCTCCGCAGCTCCGTACTGGATCGCACGGATGTACTGGACCGGGTGAAGACACTCGCGCTGCTGCCGGACGGGCTGCATGTGACGACGGCGATGGTGGCGGCGTACTTCGGGGTGAGTGTCGAGGCCATCCGACAGGTCAAGGCGCGGCACCGTGAAGAGCTGTCCGAGAACGGGATGGTGACGCTTCAGGGCCGTGACCTGCAGGAATTTAAGCGTGACATCTTGTCACGCTATTCCGGAAGTTATCCACAGCCCCGATCCAGCCTCACCGTCTACTCCCGCCGAGCCGTCCTCAACATCGCCATGCTGCTCCGCGACAGCGAGGTCGCCCGGCAGGTGCGCACCTATCTCCTCGACATGGAGCACCTGGCCCGCACCGGACTCATGAACGAATCCGCCGGCCATCCGGCCGAGCCCGCCGAGCCCGCCACCCCCGAGATCCTCTCCCTGGCCGCCCTGGACGCCCGCATCGACCAACGCATCAACCACGTCCTCGGCCGGACCGTCGTCCCGATGTTCAACGCCCTGATCGAGACCTCGGGCGAGCACCACCGCCGGCTGACCGCGCTGCACGGTGACGTGCGGCGGGCCGAGAACCGCCTCAGGCTGCACTCGGCGCGGCTGCGGCGGCTCCAGGGGAGCTGGTGAGGGTCAGCGGAGTTCCTTGGGCGGGGTGCGCTTGCTGTCGACCTTCTGGACGCGTTCGAGTTCGCCCCAGACCACGTAGCGGTAGCGGCTCGTGTAGACGGGGGTACAGGTCGTCAGGGTGATGTAGTGGCCCGGCTTCTTCTTGCCGGACTCCTCGGGGACCTGGTCGATGACGTCGACGTTGTACTTCGAGGTCTCGGGGAGGATCGAGTAGACCTTGTAGACGTACCAGTTGTCCTTGGTCTCGAAGACGACCGGGTCGCCCTCGCGCACCTTGTCGATGTTGTGGAACTTGGCGCCGTGGCCGTCGCGGTGGGCGGCGAGCGTGAAGTTGCCCTTCTTGCCCGAGGTGGGCAGCACGGCCTTGTCGGGGTCGGTGTAGTAGCCCGCCACGCCCTCGTCGAGGACGTCGGTGGAGGTGCCCTTCTCCACCAGGACCGCGCCGTTGTGCATCGAGGGGACGTGCAGGAAGCCGATGCCGTCCTTGGTGTCGAGCTTGCCGGGGCCGGTGTCGGCCGAACGGGCCCAGTGGTCGCGGACCTTGTCGGCCTGCCGGTCGGCGTGCCGGTCCGCGACGACGTTCGTCCACCACAGGGAGTAGACGACGAACAGCCCGAGGATCACGCCCACCGTCATGAGGACTTCACCGAGGAAGCTCACCATCAGGGCGACGGGGCCGGGCCGAGGTCGGCGCGGGGCGCTGCCCGCGCCGGACGCGTCCGTGTGTTCTGCGGTGTCGTCGGCGGTCGCTGCCACTCGTCCTGTGCCCCTGTTCGACTCGGCTCGCCTACTCGATGAGCGCGTCCGGCTTGCCCTTGCTGCGCGGGCGTTCCTCGACCATCTTGCCCCAGACGATCAGCCGGTACTTGCTGGTGAACTCCGGAGTGCACGTGGTGAGGGTGATGTACCGGCCCGGCGCCGTGAAACCCGACCCCTTGGGGACCGCGTCCAGCACGCTGGTGTTGGACGGCGGCGTCACCGGAAGCATCGAAGTGACCTTGTACACGAAGTACTTGTCCTGTGTCTCGACGACGACCGGGTCGCCCGAGACGAGCTTGTTGATGTACCGGAACGGCTCACCGTGCGTGTTGCGGTGCGCGGCCAGGCCGAAGTTGCCCGACTTGTCGTAGGGCATCGCGGTCTTCAGCGGCGCCTCGCCGTAGTGCCCGACCATGCCCTTGTCGAGCACCCGCTTGTTGCTGACGCCCTCGGCGATCGGCACCACCACGTCCAGCTTGGGTATGTGCAGGATCGCGAAGCCCTGGCCGGGCTCGAAGACGCCCGGCGCCCGCTTGCCGCTCGCCCAGTCGTCCTGGAGCTGGTGGGTCTCGCTGCCCGCCTGCGCGTGCGCGCGCACGTTCGTCCACCACAGCTGATAGGTGACGAACAGCAGCATCAGGACGCCGGTGGTGATGAAGACCTCGCCGATCGCCCGGCTCACCACGACGGCCGCGCCGGGCTTGCGCGCCCGCGCCTGGCGCCGCGCCTCCACCCGGGACAGCGGCCGTCCGGAGTCCGCTTCCGCCGAACTCGCCGCGCCCGCCGTGTCCTTGGCCCCGCCGTGCCGTCCGCCGCCCCGGCCGCCGCCGCGCTTGGCGGCCTTCCTGCGGGCCGCTCGGCCGCCCGGAGCACCCGCGGCACCCGTCCGGCCCGAAGCGCCCGCAGAGGCGCCTCCAGAGCCGTTCCCGGCACCCGGTGGCGGCTCGGGGAGCCGCAGCGCCATCGTCTGCTCGTTGGAGGGCGGCTCCGGTGCGCCGCCCGGCACGCCCCCGTGCCCGTCCACGGCCGGCATCCGTGCCGTCGGCGGGTCGCCCGCGCCCGTGAACACCGGGCCGTAGGACCCGTACGGCGCCTCGCCGTACACGTCCTCGCGCTCGGGGCGCAGCGCGGTCACGCCGTGGACCTGCCCACCACCGGGGCGAGCCCCGCCGACCTCGCCACGGCACCCTGGTCGCCGCACTCCGCCAGCCAGTTGGCCAGCATCCGGTGCCCGTGCTCGGTCAGCACCGACTCGGGGTGGAACTGCACGCCCTCCACCGGGAGTTCGCGGTGGCGCAGCCCCATGACGATCCCGTCCTCGGTGCGGGCGGTGACCTCCAGCTCGGCCGGGACGGTGGCCGGCTCGGCGGCCAGCGAGTGGTAGCGGGTCGCGATGAAGGGCGAGGGCAGCCCGGCGAAGACGCCCGTGCCGCCGTGGAGCACCGGGGAGGTCTTGCCGTGCAGCAGCTCGGGCGCGCGGTCGACCACGCCGCCGTACGCCACCTGCATCGACTGCATCCCCAGGCAGACCCCGAACACCGGCACGCCGGTCGCGGCGCAGTGCCGGACCATGTCCACGCACACCCCCGCCTCCTCGGGCGTGCCAGGACCCGGCGAGAGCAGGACGCCGTCGAAGCCTCCCCCACTCTCGGCTGCGCTCGAGCGGGAGGTGCCCCCATGGGCGTGGGCGGTGGTCACCTCGTCGTTGCGCACGACCTCGCACTCGGCGCCCAGCTGGTAGAGGTACTGGACGAGGTTGAAGACGAAGCTGTCGTAGTTGTCGACAACGAGAATCCGCGCGCCGCTCACTGGTGGTCCACCGTCACATCGTTGAAGGGCAGCAGTGGTTCGGCCCACGGGAACACGTACTGGAACAGGACATAGACCACGGCCAGGACCAGCACGAGTGAGAGCAGGGCCTTCACCCACGTGTTGCCCGGCAGAAGCCGCCAGATCAAGCCGTACATGCCGTCCCTTCCGTTCCTCACGGCACAGACTCACGCCGTACCGCACCAGACTAACGGCGCCGGACGGCCTCCCGGCCGTTGTCCACAGGCCGGGTCGACACCCGGACTTACGTGTCCCGGCCCCGATCACCTCAACGTGCGACACGGCGGGTTTCGCGGCGCCCTTCGCCGGTTCTCACGAAGTGCCTCATGAGGCCCCGGGAAGGTCCTACGCGACCGGCCGCGCGTAGTGCAGGTCCACGGTGCCGGTGTAGCCGGGCAGGGTCACGTCGCCGTCGTCGGCGACCTGCCAGCCGAGGCCGTAGACGTTGACGTACACCATGTACGTCTGGATCGCCTTGCTGTCGGCGAGGGCCTGCTTGAGCCGGTCGGGGTCGCCGACCGCCGTGATCTTGTACGGGGGCGAGTAGACGCGGCCCTGGAGGATCAGGGTGTTGCCGACGCAGCGCACCGCGCTGGTGGAGATCAGCCGCTGGTCCATGACCTTGATGCCGCGGGCGCCGCCGTGCCACAGGGCGTTGACCACGGCCTGGAGGTCCTGCTGGTGGATCACCAGATAGTCGGGCTGCGGCTCGGGGTAGCCGGGGAGCTTGGCGGTGGCGTTCGGCGGGGCGTCGTTCAGGGTGACGGTGATCGCCTTGCCGGTCAGCTCGTGCGTGCCCGCGCTGCGCTCCAGACCGCCGAGTTCACCGTTCTTGGAGCGGCTGCCGCCGTCGTCGCTCTCGGCCAGCGACTCCACCCGCTCGCGCAGGGTCGCGTTGGACTCGTCGAGGCCCTTGTTCTTGCGGCTGCGCTCCTGGATCAGGTCGGACAGCTTCAGCAGCGAGGTGTCGGTGCGGATGTCCGTGCCCTTGGCGGTGTCGAAACTGGTGAAGAAGATCAGCCCGGCCAGGGCGAACACGCCCGCCGTGAGGATCCGCACCGGCTTCAGGCGCGCGCGGGGACGGGTCGGACCCGTTGATCCCGTACCGGGGGAGTCGGCAGAATTGCTCAACGTACCCTTATCTCCTTCGGCGCCGTAGAAGCACTACGCTAACGGACGCCCGGGGGAGCGCTCAGTGTGCCCTTACTGTCCCCTTGTACGCTGCCCCGAGCCCGACCCGTACTCTGCGCGGCCACGCAGCGCATCGACAGGAGAGACCCTCGTGCCGAAGTCACGTATCCGCAAGAAGGCCGACTACACGCCGCCGCCCGTGAAGCAGGCGCAGGCCGTCAAGCTCGGCAACAGCGCCTGGGTCGCGCCCGTGATGCTGGCCATGTTCCTCATCGGCCTGGCGTGGATCGTGGTCTTCTACGTGACCGACGGCTCGCTGCCGATCGACAGCCTGGACAACTGGAACATCGTGGTGGGCTTCGGCTTCATCGCGGCCGGGTTCGGCGTCTCCACGCAGTGGAAGTAGCCGGGCCGCACGACGGGGCCCGGGCACCTCTGCCCACGGCCCTTCACTGAGTTATCCACAGCCTTGGGCAGAGTTTCCACATGTGCCTGGGGAAAAGAAACTACGATCTGTGGATAACTCATCGATCGTTGACGCCGGTGTGACTGCCCTACCGGCTGCGGAACGGCCACTGCCCCCTGTCTGACCTGCGGGAACTCATCCGAGCGACGGGGGGCACGGCTGTTCCCGCACGCTGTGCACAAGATCGCGCACACGCTGTGGACAACGGTTCGGGTCAGGTCAGCTGGGCCGTTCTCACCAGGGTGAGAATCGCCACCACGACGAGCACCAGTGCACAGGCGCCGTACTGGATCAGCTGCCGTCGCTCGCGCGGGGCGTGGATCATCGCGTAGCCGACGCCGATACCGGCGACCAGGCCACCGATGTGGGCCTGCCAGGCGATGCCGGGGACCTGGAACGTGATGATCAGGTTGATCACCAGCAGGGCGATGACCGGCCGCATGTCGTAATTGAGCCGCCGCACCAGGACGACGGTGGCGCCGAACAGGCCGAAGATCGCACCGGAGGCGCCCAGGGAGGGCGCGTTGGGCGCGGCGATCAGATAGCTGAGCGCGCTGCCCGCGAGTCCGGAGACCAGGTAGAGGGACAGATAGCGGGCGCGGCCGAGGGCGGCTTCGAGCGGTCCGCCGATCCACCACAGGCTGAGCATGTTGAACGCGATGTGCAGAAAGCCGCCGTGCAGGAACATCGCGGTCAGCAGCCGGTAGTACTGACCGTCCGCCACACCCTGCACGCCGAGCTGCGGGACGAGGGCGTAGCCGAGCAGTTCGAAGCGGTTGGTGAAGGCGTCCCCGACGATCTGCTGGATCGCGAAGAAGACGACGTTCAGCCCGATGAGCACCTTGGTGACGAGCCGGGGATCGGCGGTGTGCCTGCCTCCCGCCAGCGTGCGGGGCGCTGCGGCGCCCGGGGCCGGTGCCGGGGCGTGGCCGCCGGGTGCGGGGGTGTGCGCGGTGCCGCGCACACAGTCGGGGCACTGGAAGCCGACCGAGGCGTCGACCATGCACTCCGGGCAGATCGGGCGGTCGCAGCGGGTGCAGCGCACGCCGGTCTCGCGGTCCGGGTGCCGGTAGCACGCGGGCAGGCTCCGGGCGTCCCGGGCGCCGGCTGCGGCCTGGTCCATGAGATCCCCTTGTCCGTCGCGGGACATCGCCGGGCGATACCCCGCCCTGCTCATCCTTACGGACGAGCGGGGCATTTGGTTCCCCTGCGGGTCTTCCGTCCCTCGCGTGTGCGGTGCCCCGTCTCCTGTGGACTACCCGGCGGTCTCCATGTTCTTCCCCGGCTGGTCCGTTCCGCGTCCGGGCCCGGCTCCCTGCCCCGGGCCCGTTCCCTGTCCCGCTCCAGTTCCCCGCTCCTGCCCGGTCCGCTCCACGAGGACGGTCTCGATCACCACGTCCTGCACCGGACGGTGATCCCGCCCGGTGGGCACGGCCGCGATGGCGTCGACCACCTTCCGGCTCTCCTCCCCGTCGACCTCGCCGAAGATCGTGTGCTTGCGGTTGAGCCACACCGTCGGCGAGACCGTGATGAAGAACTGCGAGCCGTTGGTGCCCGGCCCGGCGTTGGCCATGGCGAGCAGATAGGGCCGGTTGAAGGACAGGTCGGGGTGGAACTCGTCGGGGAACTGGTAGCCGGGTCCGCCGATGCCGGTGCCGAGCGGATCACCGCCCTGGATCATGAATCCGCTGATCACCCGGTGGAAGACCGTTCCGTCGTAGAGCGGCTCCGTGCTCTCCGCGCCGGTCTCGGGGTTCTTCCAGGCACGCTCGCCCCGGGCGAGTTCGACGAAGTTTCTGACGGTGGCCGGGGCGTGGTTCGGGAACAGCCGGATCCTGATGTCGCCGCGATCGGTCCTGAGAGTGGCGTAGAGCTGCTCGGCCACGGGGTGCCTTCCCTGTTGTTTCCGTCATTCGTTTCCGTCGTCATTCCCGGAAAGGCTTCGATCGTCGCACGCCCGGGGCGTGCGAACCCCGGACGGCCACGAGTTCCGCGCCGTACTGCCACCGGTTCGCCGCGGAGAGCGGCGCGCGGCGGGGATTCGTGGCAGGGTCGACGATGGGGCCGTTGCCCGGAATTCCGTACTTACGAAGCGATCGGCACCCGTATGCCCGCTCGCACATGCCGTGCGGGCCCCGGACAGGCATGATCCGTAACAGGGTGGACAGTCGACATACCGTACCGCCACCGAGGAGGAGGTTCCCGTGACCCGCATCGAGAGCGTGCGCGCCGCGACCGGCTCGGCGAAGGACAGCGTGCTGCACGCCGCGGACGTGGTGGCGCCCTACGCCGACACGGCCAAGGAGCGTGCCGCGTATTTCGCGCAGGAGGCACGCGTACGGCTCGCGCCCGTGGTGTCCCAGGCCGCCGACCAGGCCCGAGTGCAGTACGACGCGCTGCTCGCCCCGCGTCTTGAGCAGGCCCGTTCCCATGTCCCGCCGAAGGTGGACCAGGCCGCTCAGGAGGCCGCGGAGCGCACCCGCAAGGCCGCCAAGCAGGCGGCCGAGTACTCGCGCCCGCGGATCGAGCAGGCCGTGGCCGCCGCCGGTCCTGTCTACGACGAGGCCGCGACGCGGGGTGCCGCCGCGCTGGTCGCACTGCGCGGCAATGTCTCCGCCCGGCAGATCGAGAAGCTGGCCCGCCGCAACGAGCGCCGCTGCACGGCCCGCCGCGCCCTGAAGTACGCGGCCCTGGCCAGCATCGTCGCCGGTACGGCCCTCGCCGTGTGGAAGTGGTGGGACAAGCAGGCCAACCCGGACTGGCTGGTCGAGCCCCCGGCCGCCACGGAGATGCCCGACGCCGCCCGCCTCCACTCGGTGGACGGCACCGGCTCCCCCCTGGACCCCGAGGTCCGCGCGAAGCAGAACGAGGAGGACTCGTCCAACGGCGACGAGAACAGGTGACGCGTAGCGTTCCCTCGCGCCCCCCATCCTGTGGTCCGAGCGATCTTGAGATCGCTCGGACCACGGGATGTTTCACGTGAAACGCCGTTGCGCGTACGCACCACGACATTCACCGACGACCTCGACACCCGCCGGAAAGCAGCTCCAGCCGAAGTCCAGGAGACCTCCAGACACCCTGGAGAGGGTGGCTTGGTCCGGGTTCCCGCGGATGGGCTCACCGGATCTTCCCCAGGGCGCTCACGACGCCCAGCAGGCATACGAGGTGACGGCGGTGAAAGGCATGGCGGTACGGCCTGAGGCATTCCGCGACTTCTTCGGGGCGGTGCCCACAGCCGTCGCGGTGGTGACCACGACGGGCTCCGACGGCAGACCGACCGGCTTCACCTGCAATGCGTTCAGTGCGGTCTCGCTCGACCCGGCGCTCTTGCTAGTGTGCGTGGACGAACGCTCCCGTACGCTCCCGGCCCTACTCGACTCCAAGGTCTTCGCGCTCCATTTGCTGGCCGACAACGGCGGCGAATCGCTAGCGCGCGTCTTCGCCGGGCGATCGGACCAGAAGTTCGCCGGAGCATCATGGCAGGGGGGCAATTCCATTCCGGACTGCCCGGTGCTGCTCGACGGGGTGCTGGCTTACACCGAGTGCGCGCTGGAGCAGTCGGTGCCCGCAGGCGACCACCGACTGCTGATCGGGCGGATGGAACGAGTCTGGACCCGGCCCCGGGGCGGCACCGGCGAGGACGCTCACCCATTGCTGTACCAACAGGGCCAGTTCGTCGCCTGGGACATCGAGGCCGCGACGTCCGCCATGGCCGCGCGAGCATGAGCGGCGCGGACACCGGGGGCCATCCATCAGGCGTGGCAGGTCGGCACTCCGCCGTGGTATTCGACCATGCGCCGGAACATTTCGCCCATGTCCACGTGAGAACCGCGGGCCTCGCCTTGTTCCTCGGCATACGCCCGGAAGAGGTTGGGGACGAGCCGCTCCGCGTCCAGCCACCGGCCGTAAGGCCCCAGATCCGTCTGCCGGGCGAGGCTGACCGGGTCGATCCCCTCGGCGACGCCCTGCCGGGCGAGACTCCGCAGCAGCCTGAGGTAGCCCTCCGTCTCATCGAACAGATCCGCCCTCCCCACGGGGCCGTGTCCGGGAACGACGATTTCGGGCCGGAGGGCGCGCATGGCGGCCAGAGCGTCCAGGGAACCGGCCACCGAACCCATCGGGCAGAACGGTGTCACGCCGTTCATCACCACGTCGCCGGTGAACAGAACTCGCTCTTCCGGCAGCCAGATCACACTGTCGTTGGTCGTGTGGGCGATGCCGAGATGCATGATTTCGGCGACCTTGTCGCCTATGTGCAAGGTGAGTCGGTCCCGGAACGTCAAAGCGGGCGGAACGATTTCAAGTGCTCCCCACTCGACGTCCGGCCAGAGACCGGTCAAGTGGAGACCTGTCGCGGTCACTTCGGCACGGGTTCGTTCGTGTCCGACGACGAGGGCTTCGGGGAAGACGAAGTTGCCGAAGGTGTGGTCCCCATGGGAGTGGCTGTTGATCAGCACCTGGGGGACCGTCGGCGTGAGGGACAGCACGGCCGTGCGCAGCGCGCGGGCACGTGCCTCTGTGGCCGCCGTGTCCACGAGCGCGGCACGATGGCCCGAAACGATCAGCCCTGCGTTGTTCAGGCACCAGCCGCCATCCGGTTGGACGTAGGCGAACACTCCGTCGGCGACCTCGGCCATCTCCGGCCTGCCGAGGAAGCCGGGATCGCCCCGGCGTACGGGAGCGGGAATGGAACGGGGAACAGCGGAAGGGACCGGGTGGGACATGAGGGACTCCTTCTGGAGATCGTAGGTCTGGCGCATCGTCGGCTCAGCGGCTGGAGACCGGCTCGAACCGAACCGGTTCACGGCTCGGGCCCGGCGTCGGAGAGCTCCGGTGACCGGCCACGACACTGACCAGCACACCGGCCCCCGGCCCCCATGGCATCGTGTGAGTGACGGTGGTCAGGCCCCCGGTCAGAGCGGTGCCGTCGGAGTCGCGCAGAACGGGGCGGCCGACCGGGTCGTCGTCATCCAGGCCGAAGCTGCGCGGAGCCTGCCGCAATCCAGTACCGAGAGCCTTGGTGTATGCCTCTTTCAGAGTCCACAGGCGTAGCAGCTCCCGATCGCGCCCGGCCCCGCTCAGCACGCGGGTGGCGAAGGCAGCTCGCTCATAGGGGGTACAGATTCGGTGCTCCAGTACGGACATGACGCGTCCGGAGCGCTCCGCGTCCACACCGATACGGCCGTCTCGCACCACGGCGGCCACGAGGAACGAGCCGGTGTGACTCAGGCTGAAATCCAGGCCCGGCAGATCAGGTGCGTACGGCCGTCCCCACACGGTGCGGCTCAGCCGTACACCCTCGGGACGGCCGCCGACGAGCGTGCCCAACAGCACACGCAACAGGAGCCGGGAAGCGACAAAACGGCGGCGCGTCCCGGCACCGTGCAGGCTCCTCAGACGCGCCTCGTCCTCAGGGTGGGGACCGGGTCGGCTCTCCGCGGCCCGTGCCCATGCCTCGACCGTCCCGTGCACCAGCAGCGGCTCCCTGAGCGAGAGGCCGGCCGGAAGCGGGGACAGGGCGAGGGATGAGTCAGACAAGCTGATCGTGCGTGACCAGCCGGGAGCGGGTACGGACCCCCGACTCGGTGATCTCGAGTACGTCGTGGACGACACAACTGGGAGCGATCTCCGGCTTTCCGCCCGGCCGGGTGGTGACGACCAGCGCGTACACGGTGGAACGCAACGAGCCGTCGTCCTGCGGCTCCAAGGCGATGTGGTTGAACCAATGCCGCCGCTGCACCGGATCGCCGTCGAAGCGCTTGTTGAACTCGACCAGTTCGGAAACGATCCCCGCATGCCCCACGGCGGGGGCCGCGGAGGGGGAATGCTGGAAGGTCCCGTCCGCCGTGAAGGTTGCCGCGTAGTCGGCGAATCGCCCTCCGTCGAGAGCCTGCATCTGGTGGGCGTAGAAGTGCTGGACGCGCGCGTAAACCTCGGTGCCGACTGCGGTGACGGTCACTGGAATCTCCTGCTGTGAGACGGTCGATGACCTCACCGTCGCCCGGCGGGCTAGAGGGCCCCTCCACTGCGGCTTGAGCCCGATGGCACAAGCTCGGAGACCACCCCGCCACGTCGGGATTCGGGAGGCGGACATGTTGTTCGAAGAAGATTTCCGCGAGGGATGGCAAGCGTCGGGGCACGCCGCACGCTGGCAGATACGGCCGCTTCCGTGGCTGCCGCCGGGTGACGGACGGGCTTCGGTTCCCGGCGACGGAGACGGGCTGTGCGTCGAGTCCGGATACGGCCTGGAGGCGGCACAGCCGCCCGCCTTCACCTGTGCGCCATCGGGCTGGGAGGAGGCGTCCCATCTCCGCTGGGCCGCCTTCGCACGGGCCGAGGCACGCGGCGCCGGACCGTTCCGAGCGAGGGGGGAGATCTCGGCCCGGGTCCTGGCTCCGTACCGGCACCCGGACGGGGACGGGCCTCGCTGCGCCATGGCCACATTGATCTGTGTGGATCGCACCTCAGGCATGGTTTTCGACATAGCCCTGACGAACAGGTTCGTGTGGGCGCTGTACGAGCGGCTGCCGAGGCCGGGCTCCGCACACGGCACATTCTCCTATGCCGTGCCTGTCGCGGACCGTACTCCGGAGGAGTGGCACGACTGCGAGATCGAAGTCGACCCCTCGGCCGGAAGGGCCCGCTGGTCGCTCGCCGGAAAGGAGGTCTTCGCCGTGGAACGGACGGGCCTACGGCTCGACGCCAGGAGCTACGGCTCTCGGCTGGAATGCTCCACACCCGGTCCACAGGAACAGGTCGCCCCGGACAGGCTCGCGCTGGGTCTCGGGCTGATCGCCACGTCCGCCCGCGGCCAAGGCGTACGGCTTCGGGCCCGGCGGACAGCCCTGACGGCCGAGGACATGTCCACCAGCGCCCGTTGACGTTTCGCCCTCGCTCTCCGCCGGCCGCCGCCGCTACGCCCGCCGGAATGCCTCGGCGGCATGACGAAGCGTCGCGACGCTGTTGCGCCCGAGCACGTCTCGCAGATGGGCCCGTGCATCGGCGAGAGTGGCGTCCGGCCCCAGGACCTCCGTGATGCCGGAGGGATCGATCGCGACGGTGTGACGAGCGACCGCCACCGGCCCGTCCGCCGCCTCGGTGAAAACCCACTCCCCGCTGTGTCCGGACAGCAGCCTGGGCGTGCGCTGCTGCTTGTACGCGATCCACTCCGAAGCTCGGCAGATCCGAGCGGACCGCGTGGTGTGGACGGCCCCATCGGCCGTCACCGTGTCCATCTCCAGCCACTGCAAGCCCGCTTCGGGCTCGGTCAGGTCGACACGGGAGACGTGCGGGAGCAGGTCGGCCCAGCGCTCAGCTCGCTCGACAAAGCCGTACGCGTCGTGCACGCCCCCCTCGATCGGGATGGTGTCCGTGAACGAGAAGACAAGCTCGTCCACGGGGTACCCGGTCTCGGCAAGGGCGGCGAGCGCTCCCAGCTCGCGGGCGCTGTTGCGATCCAGGGCCTCGTCGACGCGGGCCACGGAGTCCGGGGAGTCGTCCTCGACGGCGAAGCGATGGCGAAGAACGATCTGGGTACGGTGATCGCCCAGCGGCCGGAAGAACCAGCCCCCGGACATGGACGTGACGGGCGGGCGGCTGTGTTCCTGGTGGAACGAGATGTAGAGCCTGCGCGGATCCAGCAGACGCCGCGAACTCCAGTGCGTGATGGCGCCGTTCACTTCCGCCCAGATCTCGAACCGCTCGCTCCGTTCTCCCCGGTCCAGATGCCGCACATGCAACGTCGGCTCGAATATGGCCGGCCACCGCGACACATCGGCGACCAGCCCGTACAGGTCCGCGGCAGGTGCCTCCACCACCAGGGTGTGCTCCCGGCGGTGCCATGTGCGCTCGGACACGGGAGGTGGTGTGGGCGTGCGGTGGGCCATTGTGTACTCCTTGCGGTGGGCGCGGGCGAGATCGACTGGCCGACTGCGGTCGGACGACGGACCGGGCGGGTCTCAGGCGGCCTGCGAGAGGTTCTCGTTGACGATGGCGAGCAGACGGCGCGGAGTGAGCCCTTCGTCGATCTCGTCATCGCTCAGCTCGATGCCGTACTCGCGCTCGATGCGGGCCGCGCTCTCCATGAGGGCCAGGGAGTCGTAACCGAGTTCCTCGAAGGTGACGTCGAGCGCCTCGTCGGAGAACTCGACATCGTCGTCCGCTCCCGCGCAGGCGACGAGAATGGTGCGCAGGGCGTCAATGGTCAGGCGAGACATATCTGGGCTCCTTGAGTGAAGGCGGAGGTTGCCGTGCCATGGCGGGGAGAACTGACCGGCGCGGAAGCCGTCAGGGGCGGAAACCGGTGAGAACCACAGCCGAGTTGAAGCCCCGGCGCCCGCGTGCCAGGACGAGAGCGGCGCTGAGCGCGATCTCACGAGGCTGATCGGTCACCAGGTCGAGGGCATAGGCATCGGGTACCCGTACCGTGCCGCCGGTCGCCGGCACCACCTGGTCGCGCAGAGCGAGGAGTGCCGCCGCGAGGTCGGCCGGACCGCCTCCGGCGCAGAGACGGCCGATGAGCGCCTTGGGCGCTGTGACAGGAACTCCACGCGGACCGAATATCCGGGCCAGCGCCTCGGCCTCGGCCTGGTCGAGCTCCGGCACGCCGGCACCGTCGGCGAACACCACGGAGATGTCGGCGGGCGTCAGCCCGGCTTGAGCGAGGGCCAGCTCGATGGCGCGGCCGAAGGCGGACGGGCGGCCCGAGCCGGGCGCCGGGTCGAAGGTCGCCGCGTATCCGGCGATCTCGCCGTAGATCCTCTCTGCCCCACGTGCCCGTGCCGACTCCGCGTCCTCGACGATCAGGATGGCGCCGCCCTCGCCCGGAACGTACCCGGAGGCGTCGGCGTCGAAGGGGAGGTAGGCCCGCGCGGGGTCCGCCACGGTGGTGACCAGTCCCCCGGCGAGCTGAGAGGCGTAGCCCCACGGGTCCAGAGCCGAGTCGACGCCTCCGCTGAGCACCACACGGGTGCCACGACGGACCGTACGACGAGCGTGTCCGATCGCGTCCAGCCCTCCGGCCTGCTCCGCGACGAGGGCGGCGCTGGGACCGCGCATCGCGTTGCGGATGGAGATCTGACCGGTGTTGACGGCATAGAACCAGGCGAACGACTCGTACACGCTGACGTACTCGGGCCCTTGACTCCACAGCTTGTGGAACTCACGGTGAGTGAACTCGAAGCCTCCCTGCGCGGTGGAGGTGACGACGCCCAGGTCGTAGTCCTCGAAACCGGCGTCCGGCCCGACGCCGGCGTCCACGAGTGCCCAGTCCGCAGCGGCCAGCGCGTAGCGAGTGGACACATCCGTCTGGGGCAGCAGCCGGCTGGGCAGATGCTCGGCCGCGTCGAAGTCGTCGATCTGCCCCGCGAGCCGGGACGGATAGCGCGAGGCGTCGAAGCGGGACACCTCACTGATGCTGTTCTCCCCGTTCAGCAGGGCTTTCCAGTAGCGTTCGGCGCCGAGACCACCAGGGGCCACGACACTGAGACCGGTGACGACGGCACGACCGGGCGCTTCGGTGTTCACGCGGCCACCTCCGGGCGGTGCAGGATCATGGCGCTCTGGAAACCGCCGAAGCCGCTGCCCACCGTGAGGACGGTGTCGACCCGCTGCTCACGCGCGACCAGCGGTACGTAATCCAGGTCGCACTCGGGGTCGCTGGTGTGCAGGTTCGCCGTGGGCGGCACGACGCCGTGCTCGATGGCCAGGAGCGAAGCGGCGATCTCGATGGAGCCGATCGCGCCGAGCGAGTGGCCGACCATGGACTTGATCGAGCTGACGGGCACCGCGTACGCGTGCTCGCCGAGACCGCGCTTGAAGGCGGCCGTCTCATGGCGGTCGTTCTGCTTGGTGCCGGACCCATGAGCGTTGACATAGTCCACGGCCGTGCGGTCGAGCCGTGCCTCGTCGAGGGCTGCCCGGATGGCCTCGGCCATCTCGCGGCCGTCCTTCTTCAGGCCGGTCATGTGGTACGCGTTGCAACGCGTGGCATAGCCGCCGACCTCGGCGTAGATGTGAGCGCCGCGCCGTTCGGCGGCCTCGTACTCCTCCAGCACGAACATGGCGGCGCCTTCGGCGAGGACGAAGCCGTTGCGGGTGCCGTCGAAGGGACGCGAGGCATGCTCCGGATCGTCGTTCCGCGGTGTGGTCGCCTTGATCGCGTCGAAGCAGGAGACGACGATCGGGGAGATCGGCGTATCAGCGGCACCGGCGACGATCACATCGGCACCGCCCTCCCGGATCAGCTGGACGGCGTATCCGACCGAGTCCAGTCCCGAGGTGCAGCCGTCGGAGACGACGGTGACCGGGCCTTCCGCTCCGACGGACCAGGCCACCTCGGCGGCCATCGCGCCCGGGCTGAGGTAATCGAACATGTAGGGCGACAGATGAGCCGGATCCATCACCCATTCACGGCCTGCGTCCGACATCACCAGGTATTCGTTCTCCAGGCTCGTCGCGGACGCCACGGCGCTCCCCAGTGCCACCCCGACACGGGAAGGGTCCAGCGCCTCGGTCTCGAGACCGCTGTCGGCCAGGGCGTCACGGGTGCAGGCCACGGCGAACTGAGTGGCGCGGTCCATGCGACGGATCTCCCGCGGGGAGAGCCCTTCCGCCGCGGCGTCGAAATCGACTTCCCCCGCGATCCGGGACCGAAAAGGCGAGGCGTCGAAGAAGCTGATGGTCCGGGTGGCCGTACGGCCGGCGGTGAGCAGGTCCCAGAACTCCTTGGTCCCCACGCCGCCAGGGGCGCGTACGCCGATCCCGGTGATCACTACGCGTCGGGTCACCGTCGTTCTCCTCCTGTGCTGGGCATCGCGTGGGGCTCCTTTCGCCCGCCGTACCTCGTGGACACGCCGAAGACGTTCCATCGGCGTGCTCGAACGCGGCTCGCGAACCGATGGGACGCCCCGAGCCGCAGAGGTGAGTGCCGGCGTCGCGCCGTGCCCACGAGCCGACTTCCAGCCGCGCTCAAGGTGTGGCGGTCACGCTCTCCGGTGGCACGGACAGGACACAGACGCCCCGTCAGCAAGGGAGACGAGCAGCGATGGCGACAGCGACGGCCACGGAGACCGGACCGGCCCCGCACACCTCAAAGAGGCCGGCCAGGCCAGTAGTCCTGGTGACCGGTGCGACCAGTGGTATCGGTCTGGAGATCGTGAAGCGCCTGGCCGCCCTCGGCGCACGTGTCTACCTGTGCGCCCGGGACGAGGCCCGTCTCGCCGGGACGCTGAAGGAACTCCAGGACGAAGGCTTCGACGTGGACGGATCGGTGTGCGATGTCGCGGACCCGGCGCAGATCCGCGCCTATGTGGCGGCGGCGGTGCAGCGGTACGGCCCGGTGGACATTCTGGTCAACAACGCCGGCCGCAGCGGTGGGGGCGCCACCGCCGAAATCCCCGACGAGCTCTGGCTCGACGTCATCAACACCAACCTGACGAGTGTGTTCCTGATGACGAAGGAAGTGCTCAACGCGGGGGGCATGCTGGCCAAGAAGCGCGGCCGCATCATCAACATCGCCTCGACGGGCGGCAAGCAAGGCGTGGTGCACGCCGTTCCGTACTCGGCCTCCAAGCACGGTGTCGTGGGTCTGACGAAGGCACTGGGCCTCGAGCTCGCGCGGACCGGCATCACCGTCAACGCCGTCTGCCCGGGATTCGTGGAGACACCCATGGCCGAGCGGGTGCGCGAGCACTACGCGAACATCTGGGAGGTGTCCGAGCAGGAGACGTTCGAACGGATCACCAACCGGGTTCCGCTGGGCCGGTACGTGGAGACGCGCGAGGTGGCCGCCATGGTGGAGTACCTGGTCACGGACGACGCGGCGGCCGTCACCGCGCAGGCGATGAACGTCTGCGGCGGACTGGGCAACTACTGATGGCCGCCTCCGCCCCCGCACCGGGTTCACGGACCGGCGCGCCCGTGGCCCTGGTCACGGGTTCCTCCTCGGGCATCGGGCAGACCATCGCCCAGGAACTGGCCACCGAGGGATATCGCGTCGTCGTCAATTCGGCCCGCTCGGTGAAGGAAGGTGAGAAGACGGCGGCCGAACTGCCCGACGCTCTCTACGTACGCGCCGACGTCTCCGACGAAGAGGAGTCCCGGCGCCTGGTGGACACGGCGGTGACTCACTACGGCCGGCTGGACGTCCTGGTCAACAACGCCGGTCGGACCCGCGCGATCCCGCATGCCGACCTGACGAGCGCCACACCCGGCGTATGGCGGGAGATTCTCGGCCTCAACGTGATCGGCACATGGCAGACCACCGTCGCCGCGATGCCGCATCTGGCGGCCTCGGGGTCCGGGTGCGTGATCAATGTGTCGTCGATCGCCGGCAGCCGCCCGGCCGGAAGCTCGATTCCCTATGCGGTCAGCAAGGCGGCGATCGAGCACATGACCCGGTTGCTCGCCAATACCGTCGGGCCACATGTACGCGTCAACGCGGTCGCTCCCGGCCTGATCGAGACGCCATGGACGCGGAACAGCGAGTTCTTCGCCCCTATCGCCGAACACGTCCGGACCACGACACCGCTGCGCCGGACCGGCCGTCCAGAAGACGTGGCAGCCGCCGTGACGGGCCTGATCCACGCCACATACGCCACGGGTCAGGTCCTGCTGGTGGATGGCGGCGCTCATCTCCTGTGAACCGGAAGCGGCAAGCCCGTCCACGATCCGAGGAGTCCAAGAGTGCGGCTCGCTGTGAATCTCGTCCATCAAGGCGCGGGCGAACTCGCCCGTGCCGCGGAACGCCTCGGCTACGCCGCGGTTCTCGCCCCTGAAGGCTACCGCTCGGACGCGGCCAGCGTCCTCGGCCTCGCGGCGGGCGTCACCGAACACGTCGCCCTGATCTCGGGCGCCATGCAGATTCCGGGACGTCCCCCGGCGATGGCCGCCCTGACCGCGGCCACTCTCGACTCGCTGAGCAATGGCCGCTTCCGGCTGGGGCTGGGGGTTTCCAACCCTGACGTGTCGGTCGGCTGGTACGGCGTGCCGTTCGCGCGGCCTCTGGAGCGCACCCGCGAGTACGTCGCGATCGTCCGGCGAGCCCTGGACGGCGAGCCGGTCGTCCACCGGGGACCGTACTTTGAAGTCGGCGGAGCGGCCCCCCTCCATGTGCTGACCGACCGAGAGCCGAGACGGATACCCGTCCTGCTCGCCGCGGTGGGACCGCGCAATCTGCGGCTGGCGGGCGAAATCGCGGACGGCTGGCTCGGCGTCTTCACCTCACCCGAAGCGGTGATGGAAGGTGTGGCCGAAATCAGGAAAGGCCGGGGCGCCGTCGGCATGGACGGCTTCGAGGTCCTGCCCAGCCTGCCCACCGCCATCGCCCGCACCGTGGAAGAGGCAGCCGATCTGCTCCGTGGTCAGTACGTCTACTTGATGGGCATCGGAGACCCCGACAAGAACTTCTACTGCGAAATGGCCCGTGCCATGGGCTATTCGACAGCGGTGAGTGCCTTCCTGGCGCGGCTGGAAGCCGGAGACCGCGCGGGCGCGGGGGCGGCACTCCCCCTTGCCTTCATCGACCGGACGGCGCTGATCGGCCCCGTCGACCGAATCGCGGACCGGATGCGCGCCTATGCCGACGCGGGCGTGACGACCCTCGGCGTCATGGTCTCCGCCGCCGCGACCGATCTGCGCGGCCGACTGTCCCTGGTCGAAGCGGCCGCTCTCGCGTTCGAACGCTCCGGCATTCCGACTGACTGAGCCCTGCCGCCTCGTACGCCCTCACCGCCAGCTCGGAGAACACCATGACGCTCTTGTTCCATGACAGCTTCAGCCACGGGCTGCGGGTACGCGCCCCGAACGGCCGGGCCGCAGCAGGCCCCTGGTCCCTGCGGCCCGCAGGGCGACTGACCGCCGGGGACGGCGTGGCACGACCGGCCGCGAACGGCGGCGGTCTGGTGATCGAACCCGCCGATCGCGATCCGGTCACGGGGCAGCCCAGGTTCGCGGTGTCCCCGCCAGGAGAGCCTGTCGACCATTTGCGCTGGTCCGCGTTCGGTCCCTCCTTGGAGACCGCGGGAGCCACGTTGACCTTCTCCGCGATGCTCTCGGCCGAGACATGGGGAGAGAAGGCCGATGAGGTCGGTGAGGGTTCGGGCGCGCTGATAGCGCTGGACCGGGAAGCGGGCCTGGTCCTGGACTTCGCCTTGACGGGACGTCGGCTGTGGGCGCTCTACGGCCGCGTACCCGGCGGGGCGAACGGGCGGGGCGGCTTCTCCTACTCCGTTCCGATCGCCGGCCGTTCCTCCACGGACCGCCACGACTGCGCTCTCGTGGTCGACTCGGGAACCGGGCACGCCCGATGGATACTCGACGGGACAGAGGTGTTCGCCGTGGAACGACTCGGAGAGCCTCTTCCCGCTCCGGCACGGCCCGACTCATCGACACCGGGGGCGCTGGAACTCGTGCGGTCCAGCTTCCTGGTCCCGGGAATGGCGCTGATCGCGGAAACCCCGCACGGCCAGGGGATCCGTTTCGGTGTCGGCCCCCTGTCCGTCGTCCGTTCGTCCACGACCGCGGAAGTGACGGCGTACTGATGCGGGTCGACGACATCACGGAATTCCATTCTTGGTTCGCCGAGCGCCGCGCCGCCCACCGCTACCGCACCGCACTCGCACCGTTGCACGAACTCGACGGCTGGTACACGGATTCCCGAACCGGCGACATCAGGCATCGCAGCGGTCGCTTCTTCTCGATCGAGGGACTGCGCTTCACGCGAGAAATCCCTGAGGGAGCCGCATGGACACAGCCGATCATCCGGCAGCCGGAAAATGGCGTACTGGGCATTCTCATGAAGCGTTTCGACGGAATTCCACACCTGCTGATGCAGGCGAAAATGGAACCCGGTAACGTGAATACGGTTCAATTGTCTCCGACCGTACAGGCCACGTTCAGCAACTACACGAGGGTGCATCGCGGGGACGCCGTACGGTATATCGACCATTTCCTGGCTCCCGGCGCCGGCGACCGGGTCCACTACGACGCACTCCAGAGCGAGCAGGGCTCCTGGTTCCTGGGCAAGCGCAACCGCAACATCGTCGTCGAGACGACCGATGACGTGCCGGTGCACGAGGACTTCTGCTGGATCCCCCGGCCGGCCATGGCGGATCTGTTGCGGGTGGACAACCTCGTGAACATGGACGCACGGACCGTCTTGGCGGGACTGCCCGCGGACCAGGCAGCGAGCGAGGAACCCGGCGCTCACCGGCATACGGCGAGTAAGCCGCTGAACGACACCACCGACCTGCTCCACTGGTTCACCGAGGCGAAGGTCCGGCACCGTTCCCAGCGGACGAGAATACCTTTGAGCCAGGTGACCGGCTGGCACCGCGACAGCGAGCGGGGCGAGATATTCCACGAGGACGGACGATACTTCCGGATCATCGGAGTCGACGTCGAAGCCGAAAGCCGTGAGGTTTCCTCATGGTCCCAGCCGATGCTCGCTCCGGTAGGTCGCGGGGTCATCGGATTCGTGAGCAAGGAAATAGGCGGCGAACGTCATCTCCTGGTACAGGCACGCGCCGAAGCAGGCACGTTCGACATCGTCGAACTGGCGCCGACCGTGCAGTGCAATCCCGGAAACCTCCCCAACGGATCCCCTCGGCCTCCCTACCTCGACGCCATGCTGGGCGCTCGGCCCCGACAACTCCTCCTGGACGTGGTCCACTCGGAGGAGGGAGGCCGGTTCTACCACGCGGAGAACCGCTATCTCGTCATGGACGGGAACGACCTCCCCGTCGACACGTCACCGGACTACACCTGGATGACGCTGCACCAGCTGATGCGAGCGGGCCGCTTGGGCAACCTCGTCAATGTGGAAGCCCGCACGCTGTTGACCAGTGTCCGGACGCTACCCGGACACGGAACCCCACGATGAGGGCCCCCGTGCGGATCGGCGTCATGGGGTGTGCCGACATCGCCCTGCGAAAAATGCTTCCGGCGTTCGCCGCGTCGCCCCACACCACGGTGACGGCGCTGGCGAGCCGCGACGCGGCCAAGGCCCGCGCAGCGGCAGGGGCTTTCGGCTGTGCACCCGTAGAAGGGTATGACGCGCTCCTTGCACGACCTGATGTGGACGCCGTGTACGTGCCCCTTCCGATCGCGCTGCATGCCCCGTGGGCCGAGCGGGCGCTGCACGCCGGCAAGCATGTTCTCGCCGAGAAGCCACTGACCTCGCGGGCCGCCGACACCACGCGGCTGCTCGCCCTGGCCCGTGAGCGTGGCCTCGTCCTCGCCGAGAACTACCTCTTTCTTCATCACCCGGCCTACTCGACGGTCCGTGAGCTGGTGGACTCCGGCGTGATCGGCGAAGTCCGCGCTCTGACCGCCTCGTTCACCGTGCCACCGCGGCCGGCGGACGACATCCGTTACCGAGCCGACCTGGACGGCGGGGCTCTCCTCGACATCGGCGTCTACCCCCTCCGGCTGGCATCGCTCCTGCTCGGCGCCCGCCTGGACGTTCATGGCTCGGTTCTCCATCACGATCGGCCCACCGGGGTCGATGTGGGCGGCGGTGTCCTCCTCGGTGATCCCCGCACGGGAACAAGCGCCCAGTTGCTCTTCGGCATGGCACACGCCTACACGGCCTGCTGGCAGCTGCTGGGCAGCGCGGGAACCATCGCGCTGGACCGCGCGTACACACCGCCCGCCGACCATCAACCGGTGCTGCGCATCGAACGGGCAGGGGTCGTCGAGGAGCGTGCGCTACCCGCTCATGATCAGACGACGGCCGCTGTCGCCTCCTTCGCCGACGCGGTGCGTCGTGCCGCGCGGCAGTGCGCACCGGACGACGCGGCGGCCGCGGACGTTCTCCGTCAAGCCGACCTGGTCGACGCGGTGCGCGACCGCGCCGACATCGCAGCCACCTGACGAACGAGACATGTCGAGCGCAACCGGACGACCTCGCGGAATTCCAGCCGACCTCGTGGTCCCGCTCGAGCACGGCGCGTGAGGCTGGCACGCAGACCGGTCACAGGCACCTCCGGAAGGACTGACCAGGATGCCGACACGGCAGACGCACCACATCGAAACAACCGCACGAGTGACAGTCGCGGCAACCGATGTCAAGAAGATCGCGGCGGAACACGCCCAGGCCGCCGAGCGGGACCACCGGCTCGCTCCGGAGGTTGTCCAAGCGATGCTGGACGCCGGATTCGCCCGCCATTTCGTGCCGCGACATCATGGTGGTGACGCGGGAACGTTCGAGGAGATCGTACGGGCTGTCGCTCTGGTCGGCGAGGGCTGTGCTTCGGCCGCCTGGGCGGCTTCCCTGACGGCTTCGCTCGGCAGGATGGCGGCTTATCTGCCCGAGGCGGGCCGACGGGAGATCTGGGCGGAGGGCCCGGACACCCTGATCGTGGGTGCGCTGATGCCGCTCGGCCGGGCCCGACGCGAAGAAGGCGGGTGGCGAATCAACGGAACATGGCCCTATGTCAGCGTCGTGGACTACGCGGACTGGGCATTGGTCTGCTCGATGACCATCGAGGACCACCCGGTGGCACGGTTCTTCGCGATCCCCCGGCACCGTTGCAGCACATCGAACACCTGGTCATCGGTGGGCATGCGAGGTACGGGCAGCAACACGTTGCACATCGAGGACGTGTTCGTGCCCGACGCGCTGACGTTCACGCGGGACGCGGTGGCCACAGGGGTGGCGGAGGATGCCCGCGCCGCCTGCCACCGAGTGCCGCTCAAGGCCGTGAACGGGCTCTGCTTCGCCGCACCGGTGCTCGGCACGGCACGCGCGGCGCTGACGGCATGGCTCGAGGGAACCGCCCCCCGCCACACATCGGGCTCAGGCGGCCTGGACAGCCCGGCCGCAAGCGCCTTGGGGCGGGCCTCGTGCGAGGTGGATGCCGCGTCCTTGCTTCTGATGAAGACGGCTCGGACGGCCGACACGGGCGACGTGACCGCCCTGGACATCGCCCGCAGCAGCCGGGACTGCGCCTTCGCCGCCGAGCTGTCCACCGCCGCGGTGGACCGCCTTTTCGCCTCAGCCGGCACACGTGCCCATCAGGCGTCCGCCCCCCTGCAGCGCCACTGGCGGGACGCGCACTCCGCCGCCGGTCATGTGGTCCTGGGATTCGGAGCGGCTGCCGAGGCGTACGCCCGTGAGGTCCACCACCCGCACGCGCGCTGACATACCGCACTTCCGCACTGTCTGAGCCTGGCTGGTTCAGCCTGCCAGACCGGTCTCCACAGCGTCATCGCCACCGCCGCAGGACTCGCCGGCACCACCGCACGGGTCCGTGACGGGCGCGGTCGGGGCACGCCGTCGCCCGGCCGCGCCCGTCCTGTCCTGAACCAGCCTGCGCGGCCCTGGGCCCTCCTCGCCGAGCTGGTCATACGGGTTGGTGAGCGGACAGTCGCGGACGGAGAGGCAGCCGCAGCCGATGCAGTCCTCCAACCCGTCGCGCAGAGCGAGCAATTGCTCGATCCGCTCATTGAGGTCCGCTCGCCAGCGCCTGGAGAGCCGGGCCCAGTCCTCCCTGGTGGGAGTGCGTTCTTCCGGCAGCTCCGCAAGCGCCTCCCGCACCGTGCTCAGCGGAATACCCATGCGCTGCGCCACCCGGATCACCGAGATGCGACGAAGCGTGTCCCGGGTGTAGCGACGCTGATTTCCGGGTGTGCGACGGCTTTTGATGAGGCCCTTGGACTCGTAGAAGTGGAGTGCCGTCACCGCGACACCGCTGCGTGCCGAGAGCTGTCCGACCGTGAGTTCGGTGACGTGGTGGGCCGGGCGACCGACGGTCATGTCAAGCGCCGTCCGCCAAAGCCTGTCGGAACTGCTCCACGCTCGGTACCCCGGTGGAGACGCGCACACCGTCCACGAAGACGGTCGGCACCCCCGTCACTCCCCTGCGAGCAGCCGCTCGCTCGTCCTCACGCACGTCCTCCGCATAGGCGTCACCCGCGAGCACCTCGCGTACGGCTTCGGGGTCCAGCCCCGCGGCGCTCGCCACCTCGACCAGCACCTCGTGATCCGCGACATTACGCTGCTCGGTCAGGTAGGCGCGGAAGAGCTCGCTCTTCATCCTGTCGGCGCTGCCGTGCTCGGCGGCGAGATGGACGAGGCGCTGGGCATCGAAGGAGTTCACAGGGCGTACACCGACCAGCCGGATGTCCAGGCCCTCGGCCTCACCGAGGACACGGATCTTCTCGAACAGCTCGACCGTCTCACCGGGTTGGAGACCGAGGTTCGCCCGCATCATCTCTCCGAGCGTAGCACCGGGGGTTCGGGGCTGGTCCGGCCGAAGTTCGAAGCTACGCCACACGATCTCGACGTCATCACGGCTGAAGCCGTCCCGGCCGTCCAGACTCTCGATCGCCTTGTCGAGCCGCGCCTTGCCGATGTAGCACCACGGGCACATGATGTCCGACCAGATCTCGACCTTCACTGCGCTCTCCCCACTTGCCGCTCCTGTTAGCCCTACGCCGTGATCGTTCCTCTTCAGACTGCAACCTCGACCGCACTGGAGGTCAAGCCGGGCACGTCAGGGCTCCTCGCTTCCCACTGGGCTCCGTCCGACCACCGGACCCGTCATGACGGCGCCGGCCGACCCTTCGAGGGCCGGCCGGCGCCGTCATGACGGTGTATGCGCACCTGCCATGTCCGGCTTACTTGACGCGTGTCTTCGTCAGGGCGATCGGCTGGTCCGGCCAGCAGTCGAGGTGGGCCTCGCCGTCCCAGTTCGAGGAGATGAACGTCCAGCTGAACCCCGGGTCGTCGTGAGAGGTGCCGCCGAAAGCGGTGTTCAGAGTGGTCTTCTTCGCCGGGGCCTTCAGCGTGAAGGTCACCTTGGGCAGGTCGAAGGGGACGTTGGCCGCAAACGGTCCGGCGGCACGCAGCACGGCCTTCGTCCCGTCGACCTCGAGCGACGGAGTACCAGCGGTGCCACCGTCGGCGACCTCGGAGGAAACGACCTGTGCCCCCGCGGGCAGCTTGAACTGGAGCGCGACGTTGCTGACTTCCTTGTTGTAGGCGGGGTTCGGGGTGATGGGAGCGGGATCGAGGGTGACGTCGAAGAGGGCACCGGGGCGGACGGTGGCCGGGGCGACCGCGTCCACGTACTCGCTGTAGGCCAGACCGGTGGTGGTGCCGACACGGCAGTCGAAGTAGGTCTTCACCGGCGCCGCCTGAGCACCGGAGGTAGTCACTATCAGAGCGCTCAGAGCCAGCGGGACGGCGAGAGCTGCGGTGCGAGTGCGCATGACAAACATGACAGTTCCGTTTCCACTGAAGGATTTGATGGCTGATACCTGCATGCGGCACGGCGCGATGTCGCCGCCACCGCGGACCGGTCGGGAGAAGGCGGCCGACCGGTATGACCCGAGGTCCGAGAAGCGATGCGGCCTCATCCGCCGACCGGGTCAAGAACTGTTCCGAGGCATGGCCTCAGACTTCCGCGGTCCGCCAGAACCCGGGATGCTCGCGATACCAGTCGACCACCGCGCGCAGCCCGCTCTCGATCGGCCAGCGGGGTGCGTAACCGAGCTCTTCCCGGATCTTGGAGTCATCGATCGCATAGCGGAAGTCATGGCCGAGCCGGTCTTCCACCTGGCTCACCATGTCCCAGTCCGCCCCCAGGAGCCGCAGGATGCGCACGGTCATCTCGCGATTGCTCATCGCGTTGCCGCCGCCGACGTTGTAGATCTCACCGGCCCGCCCCTTGGTGAGTACCAGATGCAGGGCCCGGCAGTGGTCGTCCACGTGCAGCCACTCCCGCACGTTCCGCCCGTCCCCGTACAGCGGGACCTTACGGCCGGTCAGGAGCCGCGTGACGAAATTCGGGATGAGCTTCTCGGGGTGCTGGCGCGGGCCGTAGTTGTTGGAGCAGCGTGTGACACGTACGTCCAGGCCGTGAGTGCGGTGGTAGGCGCGGGCGATCAGGTCGCTCGAGGCTTTGGAGGCCGCGTAGGGGGAGTTGGGGAGCAGTGGGCTTTCCTCGTCCCAGCTTCCGGACTCGGCCGAGCCGTACACCTCGTCCGTGGAGACATGAAGGACGGTGGCCACTCCGTGCCGGAGCGCGGTGTCGAGGAGCTGCTGGGTACCCATGACGTTCGTCCGGATGAACCCGCCGGCCTCGGTGAGGGAACGGTCGACGTGGGACTCCGCCGCGAAGTGCACGATGGCGTCGTGCCCCGGTACGGTCCGGTCGAGCACCTCACGGTCGCAGATGTCGCCCTTGATGAACGTGAGACGGGGGTGCGCGGCGGGCAAGTTGTCACGCCGCCCCGCGTAGGTCAGGCGGTCGATGACCGTGACGGTGACGTCTTCGGACTCCGGGTAGCCGCCGGCGAGGATCTTCCGCACGTAGTGCGAGCCGATGAACCCCGCACCACCGGTGACCAGGACCCTCATGCCGCCACCTCCGCCTGTGTGTGGTCTCCGATGATGAGACGGCGGCTGGTCGGATCGCCCGGGCGTACCGCGGCCGAACGCCCGATGAGCGAGCCGGACAGTCTGCGGACTCCCTGGATGGTGACCCCGTCGAGGACGATCGAGTCGCGGATGCCGGCGTCGTCCAGGACGCAGTCCCTGCCAAGGGCGGTGTACGGACCCAGGTCGCTGTCCCGGACCACGCTTCCCGCACCGACCACGAGCGGCCCGACGAGCCGTGAACGCTCCACGACCGCGCCGTCCTCGACGACCACCGGGCCCTCGACCGTGCTGACGGTATCCATCCCACCGCGCATCGCCGGACGCAGCCGGTCGAGAAGCACCCGGTTGCAGTCCAGCAGATCGTCGGGGCTGCCGGTGTCCTTCCAGTATCCGAGGTATTCGTCCGCGACGACTCGGTCGCCCCGGTCCACCAGGTACTGGATGGCGTCGGTGATCTCCAGTTCACCGCGCGCGCTGGGTTCTATGGCCCGGACCGCTTCATGGACGGCGGGAGTGAAGAAGTAGACCCCGATCACCGCGAGGTCGCTGCGCGGCTGCGCGGGCTTCTCCACCAGGGCGCGAACCCGCCCGCCGGAATCGACCTCGGCCACACCGTACGCGCGTGGGTCACCCACCTTGGTGAGCAGCAGCCGGGCGGCGGACGGGTCGGCGCGGAAGGCCCGTGCGGAGTCGGCTATGCCCTCGGCGAGGATGTTGTCGCCCAGGTACATCACGAAGTCGTCGTCACCGAGGAATTCCTCCGCGAGCGAGACACAGTGGGCGAGCCCCAGCGGAGCCGCCTGCGGAAGATAGGTGACACGCAGACCGAAGGCGGAGCCATCACCGACCACCGCCCGGATCGCGTCGGCGCGGTCACCCACGACGACGGCCACCTCCTTGACGCCGATGGCGCGGATGTTCTCCAGGCAGTGCACCAGGATCGGCTTGTTGGCAACGGGCACCAACTGCTTCGGCATGGAATAGGTGAAGGGACGCAACCTGGTCCCCATCCCTCCGGACAGAATCAGCGCCTTCATGGCAACCCTTCACTCCTACCTTCGCCCCTGGCCGCGTGGTCACGGGCCTTGGCCACGCGCTCGATTCTGTGCGGTCCACCTAGAGGGCGTGTCCAATCCAGCTGGACTCCGGACCTGGACGTGGGGGTGAACCGCCGGGAGCCCGGGCACGGCGAAAGGGGCCGACCATGGGTCGGCCCCTTCCAGGACGTGCACGCGGGGGAAGTAGTACACGTCCGGTACCAGGGCGGGCGCCACGCGCCCGCTCGGGCGGATGCCGCGGACTCAGCCCTTTCCGGCGGGTTGCTTCCCCGTCTCCTTCGCATCACCCGGCGCTGCGGCTCCAGGGGTGTCCCGACGCTTCTCCTTCGGCACGACGGCAAGGAAGAAGGCGATCAGCAACATGACCCCGCTGACCACGAAGACCGTCTGCATGGCCTCGGCCATACCCTCCAGGAACGGCCGCGCGAGCCTTGGGTCAGCCTGTTCCAGGAAGGAACTGTTGTCGAGCGGCACGGACCCGTCACGGGCCTTCAGCAGAACCTGGTTGGCGGCCTGACCGGTCACCGACGGATCGCGGAGCGCCGCCGTATAGGCGGGATCGGTGGCGGCATCCCGGTAGGCGGCCGTGACCCTCTCGCTGACCGCCCCGAAGAACAGCGACAGGAACACCGCGATACCGGCAGTACCACCGATCTGCCGGAAGAACGTGAACGAGCCCATACCCGCGCCCATGTACTGCGGGGCCACACCGGTCTGAATGGCGATGAGCATGACCTGCCAGCACAGACCGATTCCGAAGCCCATCACCCCAGCGGCGATGCCGGTCTGCCATAGAGGCGTACCCACATCGAGGGTGCCGAAGCCGAATGTCGCGATGACCATCAGCACGAGACCGCCGAGGAGAACGGTCTTGTACCGGCCCGCCTTGGTGACGTAAGGCCCCGAGATCCGGCCGGCGGCGACGATGCCGAGCGTCTGCGGAAGCATCATCAGCCCCGCCTGGGTCGGGGACAGACCCTTGACCATCTGGAGGTAGAGCGGCAGTACGGAAAGCGCTCCGAAGACCGCCGCTCCCACCAGGATGTTCACGCCGTTGTACAGGGAGAAGAGCGGGTTCCGGAACATCGGGGTGGGCAGTAGCGCAGCGTCTCCCGCCCGCCTCTGCGCCAGCAGGAACAGCACCAGACCGAGGGCTCCGACGCCGAAGAGCGTGAGCGTTCCCGAATCGGTCCAGCCCCACACAGGCCCCTGCTCAACGGCGAAGAGCAGCGGCAGGAGGCACGCGATCAGTGCGAGAAGCCCCGCGATGTCGAATTTGTGCTGGACACGGTTCGGCTGCGCCCGGACCAGCGAAACGATGATCAGGGCAGCCGCCACGCCGATCGGTACGTTGATGAAGAAGGCCCAGCGCCAGCCGGTCGCACCCAGGAAGCTGTCGAGCCCGGCGAAGAAGCCACCCGCCACCGGGCCGACGACCGCGGCCACGCCGAAGACCGCGCCGAACCACGCCTGATAGCGGCTGCGTTCGGTGAGCGGCACCAGGTCGGTGAGGATCGCGAACGCCAGACTCATCAGACCGCCTGCGCCCAGGCCCTGGATGCCCCGGAAGACCGCGAGAGTGGTCATCGACTGGGCGAGACCCGACAGCACTGAGCCGAGCACGAAGATGGCGACCGCGGAGCAGTAGACCGGCCGACGACCGTATATGTCGGACAGCTTGCCGTAGAGAGCTGTCGTGATCACCGAAGTGATCATGTAAGACGTGTTCGCCCATGCCTGCTCGGACAGCCCGTTGAGGTCGTCCGCGATCGTGCGCAGCGCGGCGGAGATGATCGTCTGATCAAGAGCCGACATGAACAGGCCGAGCAGAAGGCCGGCCATGATCCACCTGATTCTGCGCCGGTCCAACGCTGTGGCACTCGAATCGGGCGGGGGAGAGCCCGGCTTCGCTGTCTCTGTCATCGGGAGTTTCTTCCTTCGGGTTCGACGGGGCTGTCGGGACATCGAGAGAGGAGTCGGCGGCGCCGGCCCAGGATGAAACCTCTAGTGCACTAGAGGTCAAGAGGGATGGTGCGGGACTCCACTAGGACTTCTCTCAATTCCCTCTCGGGCGAGCCCGCGCCGGCCCGCCCGGGTGATCACCTCCAGCGCGCTCGAGGCAGGCTCGACCCGCGCTCCGTAGCGTGCGCGGCCATGAGATTCCTGTTTGTGTCCGGAGGAAGCGCGGGAGCCGTGTTCCCCATCACCCCGCTGGCGCTGGCCGCGCGCAACGCCGGCCACGAAGTGATCGTCGGGGCCACGGAGAACGTGATGCCGCTGGTTGCCGCGACCGGTCTGCCGGGTGCCGCGATCACACCGCGGACCATGTTCGACTTCATGCAGCGCGATCGGCACGGCAACCCGCTGGAAATCCCCAAGGACCCGCACGAGCGCAACCTCTTCAACGGCCGCGGCATGGCCCGCCTGGCACTGGGCAGTCTGGAGGGCCTCGTCCCGCTCGTCGAGAGGTGGCGGCCGGACGTACTGGTCGCGGGCGCGCTGTCGTACGCGGCCCCCCTGGTGGCCCATCAGTTCGGCCTGCCCTGGGTACGGCACGCGCTCAACATGGGGGAGCCGTCCATCATCGACCTCTCCGCCGCCGCGGAGCTGGCTCCCGAGCTGGAGGAGAGGGGCCTGTCCGGCATTCCGGATCCGGACATGTACATCGAGATCTGTCCGCCCGGAGCCCGGCGCCCGGACGCCGGACCCGCCCAGTTCATGCGGTACGTGCCCTTCAACACCCAGCGGGAGCTGGAACCCTGGATGTACTCGAAGGGCGACCGTCCACGCGTACTGGTCTCGGCGGGCAGCCGGGTCACCGCCGATTACGAGGCGGATGCCTTGTCGGCACTCGTGGACAAGGTCGCGGGACTGGACGTGGAACTGCTCATCGCCGCGCCCCAGGCGATGGCGGACGCCTTGGGT
Organism: Streptomyces sp. LaPpAH-108; assembly: GCF_000373625.1. Lineage (GTDB taxonomy): Bacteria > Actinomycetota > Actinomycetes > Streptomycetales > Streptomycetaceae > Streptomyces. The sequence goes on along the minus strand of NZ_KB891995.1, from coordinate 260,277 downwards.
GAGCTGCCGGACAACGTACGGGCGGGCTGGCTGCCGCTCGACGTCGTGCTGCGCACCTGCGACCTGCTCGTCCACCGGGCCGGAGGCAACACGATGCTGCACGCGATCGTGTGCGGGGTACCGCAGCTGGTGATCCCCGCGATGCCCAAGCAGGTGGGGATGTCCGAGCGGCTCGCGGAGTACGGTGCCGCGATCATGCTGACCTCGGGCAAGGACGACTCGCCCGACAACGTGGTCAAGGCGTGCCGGGAACTGCTGGAAGATCCGTCGTACCGGGCCAGGACCGATGAGCTGAGGCTGGAGATCGCCGCTCTTCCCGCACCCCATGAGGTGACGCTGAAGATCGAGGATCTGGTGCGCACTCATGCCGGAGGGTGACTTCACAGTCCGAGGGACCGTGAATCTGTCATGCCGGATTGGTGACGAGGTCACTGTTCTCTGATCAAGGGATGTTCACACAATCCAGCCGAGAGAGCGCGTCACGGCATCCGAACCCACATCCGTACGAACGTCGACCGTGGAACTGCTGGAATTCTTGGAAGGAGCCCCATGAACCAGACCCTCGCCACAAGCCCCGACTGGTCCTTCGTCCTCACCGAGCCCGCGCCGGGTTCGAGCACACTGACGATCGAGGACCTGGATGCCCCGGACCTCGACACGACCGCGCTGTTCACCCTCTGCGTTCTGACCCCTGAACCGGGTGATCCCGCCACAGCCTGACCGCGTCGGCATACGCAGAGGGGGAGCAGTGGGCGAAGAAGAGACACCTCGAATCGGGTGGCGCAGTCACCTGCGCTGCTTCGTCGCGTCGGGTGAGGCGGTGTACTTGGCCTCGGGTCAGGGCCTGCGCGTCGTACGTGGCACCGCCGCCGAGACTCTCGCCCCTCTGCTCGACGGCACCCGCACGCCGACGGAGGTACTGCTCGCGGCGATGGCGAGCACGGGGGCCTCCGGCACGACCGTCGTCCCGGGGCGGCCTCATGACACGAGGACCGTTCCTGCGGCCTCCCCCGAGCCCGCCCACCCGTCCGCGGACGAACTGCGTGGCGCGTTGTCGGAGCTGTGGTCGGCCGGACTGCTCCGCGCGTTCGTCCCACCGGACGAAGAATGCCGTGACCCGTCGGCCGAAGCGTTCTGGGACATGCTCGGCACGGCCTCACCGCCACGGCCGAAGGTACGGATCACGGTCCTGAGCGGTCCGGTGTCCGCCGAGGAGGCGCGAGCGGCGTGTGCCGCGTCCGGTCTGGACGCCCTCGTCGACCCGACGGACACTGCCGTTCCACGTCCTGCCTTGGACGACGCTGCTGTCCTGCTCGTTCTCTGCGCCGATCACCTCGACTCGCGTATCGCCGCGATCGATGCCCGTCAGCGCGCGACCGGGCAGCCCTGGCTCCTGGCCAGGCCCGGCGGTCCTTCCTCCTGGACCGGCCCCCTGCTACGGCCTTCCGAAGGAGGACCCTGCTGGCACTGCCTCGCGGCCCGCTTGCGCATACACGACAGCTCGGAAGACGTGCTTCATCGGATTCTGGGCGATGTCGGCCCGGTCGCCCGACCCGACGCCTCGCTGGCCGCCGGGCGGGCGATCGGCCTGCACACCGCTGTCCTGGAGCTGGCCAAGTTCCTCGCGGGTGCGCCATGTTCCGCTCTGGACGCCGTGCACGTGCTCGACATGGTCACGCTCGATGCCTCCTGGAACCAGGTATCCCGACTGCCTCAGTGCCCTTCCTGCGGTGACCCCGGACTCGTCACCGCCCGGATGTCCGCTCCCTTCCTGCCCCGGTCCCGCCCGAAGGCCGCCGGAGCCGGGGACGGACATCGGGCGATGGCACCGGAGGAGGTGTGGGAGCGCTACCGCCACCTGGTGAGTCCTCTCACCGGTGTCGTACGCGAGGTACGACGCGATCCGCGAGCACCCTCGTTCATCCAGTCCTGCCTCTCGGGACAGAATCTGGCGATGCGTGCCCCGGCGAGGAACGGCCACAGCGCGGGCCTGCGCACCCTCAGCGGCGGCAAGGGGCTGACCGAGCAAGAGGCCAGGGTCGGCGCGCTGTGCGAGGCGGTCGAGCGTCATTGCGGCACCCGACACGGCGACGAGCCCGTGGTCCACGACAGTTTTCGAGCTCTCGGTTCCATCGCCGTGCACCCGGACACGGTACGGCTCTACGACCCACGCCAGCTGCGTGATCGGGACACCTGGAACTCGTCAGGGTCTCCCTTCCAGTACGTCGGGCGTCCCTTCGACGAAGAGGCACCCCTGGACTGGACACCGGTGTGGTCCATGACGGACGGCGCCCAGCGGCTCCTGCCCACCTCGCTCCTCTTCTTCGACATGGACCCCGGCTCACCGCTGCGCGCCGACTCCAATGGAAACGCCGCGGGCTCCAGCCGTGAAGACGCCTTCGTCCAGGGGTTCCTGGAGCTGGTGGAACGTGACGCCGTCGCCCTCTGGTGGTACAACCGCACCCGTGCTCCGGCCTGTGACCTGGACGCCTTCATCAACTCGGGCAGTGCCTGGATCGAATCGCTGCGCAACGGGTACCGGTCACTGGGCCGGGAGGTCTGGGCGCTCGACCTCACCTCCGACTTCGGCATTCCGGTGATCGCCGCGCTGTCCCGCCGAACCACCGCCCGGGCTTCCGGGCAGGCCGAGGACATTCTGTTCGGCTTCGGCGCCCACCTCGACCCGGCTGTGGCGGTGCGTCGCGCACTCACAGAGATGGGGCAACTGCTGCCTGCGGTCATCGACGCCCGGCCGGACGGCACGGGTTACCGAGTCGATGACCGATGCGCCGTCTCCTGGTGGCGCAGAGCCACCGTCGGCAGGAACCCTCATCTGCTGCCTGATCCTGGCCTGCCACGGAGCGGACCGGACCACTGGGCGTACGAGCCGCGCGCGGATCTCCGCGAGGACGTCACCGCGCTGACGGAAGCCGCCCGTGCTCGGGGACTGAACGTACTCGTGCTCGACCAGACACGACCTGACGTGGACCTCCCGGTCGTCAAAGTCGTCATACCCGGGATGCGTCATTTCTGGCCACGTTTCGCGCCAGGGCGCCTCTTCGACGTGCCGGTCGAACTCGGCCGGCTCGACGAACCCACACCGTACGAACTCCTCAACCCCACGCCGCTGTTCGTCTGACCCGTACGGCATCCCTGCGGCGCCGGTGGAACCGGCGGGCTCGCTACCTGCGGCGGACTCCACACCGGCGGAAAGTTCGCCCCTGCCGTCATGTCCCGGAACCGAGGCTGCCCGGTCCGATCCCACGAGGTCGGCCCGGCATCGCGTCTCCGTTAATCCGAACAACGCTGCGATACCTTCCGGTATGTTCTCAGTCCTACGCAGAGAAGTCGGCGCGCGCTTGATGAACTCACGTGAGCAGAGGTTCGACGAGTTGGACGACACCACCCGGCTGCTCCGTCGCGAGGACTCGAACGTACTCGCCCCCCGCCTCGCACGCACCGTCCTGCTGACAGCGTTGATCGGCTACTCGCTGGTCACCGCCGTGAACATCCTCAGCGCCGATCGGACACCGACCGAGGCACTCGTGGGATTCACGTCCCTACTGGTGGTGTCCTGCCTCCAGTTGGCGCACTCACGGCCGAGCGCCAGACAGCGCTCCTATCGTGACCGCGTCATCACGCTCGGCATCCAGGCGCTCTTCTGTTTCGTACCGCTCACCCTGTTCCACGCGGCATGGGGGGCCATGAGCGGTTTTCTGGCCGGATCCGTGCTGCTGTTACTGCCGACACGCGTGGCATGGCCCCTCTACGGCGCGATCGGCATCGCACTCTTCACCTACACGGTGGTGACCGGCCACACGCTCCTGGACAGTGTGTACACGCTGGAGGCCACGCTCATCACCGGATTGGTCGTCTTCGGCCTCACCAGCCTCGCCGCACTGGTGAGCCGACTGCATGCCCAACGCGAGGAACTGGCCCGCCTGGCCGTGGCCAACGAGCGCCTTCGATTTGCCCAGGATCTGCACGATTTACTGGGGTACAACCTGTCGGCGATCACACTCAAGACCGAACTCGTCCGCCGCCTGGTCCCCGACATGCCTGCCCACGCCCGCAACGAGACCGATTCCATTCTCACCCTGTCCCGCCAGTCCCTGGCCGACGTGCGTCAGGTGGCCACCGGCTACCGGAACATGTCACTGCATCAGGAGGTGGCGGTCACGCGATCGATGCTGGAGGCGGCAGGCGTGAAGGTGGAAACCACCATCGAGGCAGACATGCTCCCCGAAGACGTCGACGCGGTGCTGGCCATTGTCGTGCGCGAAGGCATCACCAACGCACTTCGGCACAGTCAGGTCCACCACTGCACCATTCGGTGCCGTGAGCAGGACGGCGTCGTCACGCTGACCCTGGGCAATGACGGCGTCACCGGCGAGGAGCGCGTCCCCGCTCCGACATCGGAACCGGGACCGAGCACGGATCGTCACCAAGGTGCCCTGAGCGAACCCGGGGGCAGTGGTCTCGGCAATCTGACCCACCGGCTGACCCGGATCGGCGGCAGCCTCACCATAGAGAAGGGAGCAGATGACTGGTTCCGGGTGACCGCCCGCGTCCCGCTTCTTCAGCGTCCTCGAAAGGCCATCAGTCTCTGAGCCGGTCCGCCCACCGGGTGCCCGTTCGTCGCTGGAATCGATTACGGAGGTTCCACAGCAGAAACTGAACCGAGCACGATGAAAATACTGTGCAAACAGTCAAGTACGGGGGCTCACACAGTGATTCGCATATTGCTGGCTGAAGACATGGAAATGGTCAGAGGAGCATTGGTGGCGCTGCTCGGACTCGAGGACGACCTGACAGTCGTGGCCGAAGTGGAGCGCGGCGACCAGATCCTGTCCGCTGCTCGACGGACCCGGCCCGATGTGGCCATCATCGATATCGGCCTTCCCGGAATCGACGGCATCAAAGCCGCGGCGCTCCTCTCCGAGGAACTGCCCGACTGCCGGACACTCATGCTCACCAGCCTCTCCCGGCCCGGTGTACTGCGGCGGGCCCTGGACGCGAAGGTCGCAGGCTTCCTGCCCAAGGATTCTTCGCCGCAGGACCTGGCCGAGGCGGTGCGCCGTATCGCCGCCGGCCATCGCGCCATCGATCCTCAGCTCGCGCTCGCCGCCTGGGACAGTGCCGAGAGCCCCCTCACCGAACGGGAGATGGAAGTGCTGAGACTCACGGCACAGGGCGACGAAGCTCCCGAGATCGCCGCCGAGCTCCATCTGTCCTCCGGCACCGTCCGGAACTACCTGACATCGATCGTGACCAAACTCAACGCCCGAAATCGGGTTGACGCGGTTCGCATAGCCCACGAATCAGGCTGGCTGATCTGAGACTCTCATGTCTCAGCCTCCTATCCTCAGCAACTGCCGGCCCGCCTGCCCCGGTTCAGCGGTCAGCTCGAGCTCCGGTTCGCCGGCGAGAATGGCCCTGTGCAACCGCTGAAGCCGGGGCGAGGGCTCGACCCCCAGTTCCTCGATGAGCGTTCCGCGCAGCTCCTGATACGCCTCCAGGGCTCGCCATGCGCCGCCGGAACGGTAGAGCGCGGTCATCAGCTGGGCAGCCAGGTTCTCGTTCATCGGGTGACGGGCGACCAGCATGCGCAGCTCGGCCAGCAGCGAGGCGTGTCGGCCCAGCAGCAAATCGGCCTCGATGCGCTGTTCCAGGGCCCTGGTGCGCTGTTCCTCCATCCCCAGCACCTCCACCGCAAGGACACGACCCACCGGTACATCCACCAGCGCCGTCCCCCTCCACAGCCCGAGCGCTCGCTCCAGCAGCAGGGACGCCGCCTGCGCGTCGCCCGTCTCCAAGGCGGCCGAGCCACGCGCCGCGAACGACTGGAACTCCCTCAAGTCGTTGTTCTCCGGGCGGACCGCCAGACGGTAACCACCGAAGCAGGTGGTGAGCACGTCCTTCGCGTTCAGCCCCGGCGCCTGCGCCGTACCGGTGTGTCCGGCCCGTAGCGCGGTCGTCATCTGCCGCCGCAGATGGAGGATGTACGTCTGCAGCGTGGTGGCCGCGCTTTTGGGAATCGCTTCCCCCCAGATCTCTTCCATCAGCGTCGGTACGGTCACGACGCGTTCCGCCCGTATGGCCAGCAAGGCAAGAAGCTGGCGCGGCTTACCCGCACTGGGAACGATCGACTGACCGTTCAGACGAACTTGCAACGGTCCCAGAATCCCGACATCCATGACACTCCCCCAGAGCTGTCCAGCGTGCTGTGGACTGGCGATCGTGGTGGTACCGGTATCGACGATCGCACGGCTTGAGCGTGTCACCCAGTGCCACATTCATGGAGTCGGAGATGACCAATTCACTCCAGCCGGACTCGAGCGATCGGCGAGAACGCGCTCAGCAAGGAATGCGGTGATCAAAGTGCTGGTACGCAGTGGTCACCAGCACGTCATCATCCGGGGTCGGCCGGTCGCCGGCGCTTCACGGCCAGGGACCGCCCAGACAGACCCGCCGAAGAACGGAAAACAACCCCTCTGACCCACGTTTCCGCAGGTCAGAGGGGTTTACGTGGAGCCTAGGGGAGTCGAACCCCTGACATCCGCCATGCAAAGACGGCGCTCTACCAACTGAGCTAAGGCCCCGTACGGCAGCGTCCGGCCGGAGAAGGGTCTCCCGGCGGGCGCCGCAGACCAGAGTACCGGGTCACCCCCGGTATCCGGCAAAAACTTTGGGGCTCCCCGCGTCTGACCACGCTCCGTAGGATGCTCGACGAGGTTCGCGTGAGCGAACCGCGGTTCAATGGGGAAGCGATGGGGAGACGCAATGGACGCCGCACAGCAGGAAGCGACCGCGAGAGCGCGGGAGCTGCAGCGGAACTGGTACGGGGAGCCACTGGGGGCGCTCTTCCGTAAGCTCATCGAGGATCTGGGGCTCAACCAGGCCCGGCTGGCGGCGGTTCTGGGCCTGTCCGCTCCGATGCTGTCGCAGCTCATGAGCGGCCAGCGCGCGAAGATCGGCAATCCCGCGGTGGTCCAGCGGGTGCAGCTCCTGCAGGAACTGGCCGCACAGGTGGCGGACGGCAGCGTCAGCGCGGCCGAGGCGACCGAGCGGATGGACGAGATCAAGAAGTCCCAGGGCGGCTCCGTGCTCAGCAACACCGCGCAGTCGACGAACAGTTCGGGCGCGCCGACCGTCAAGCGCGTCGTCCGCGAGATCCAGTCGCTGCTGCGCTCCGTGGCCGCCGCGGGCGACATCATCGAGGCCGCCGAAAGCATCGCGCCGGCCCACCCCGAGCTGGCAGAGTTCCTCCGGGTCTACGGCGCGGGCCGCACCTCCGAGGCGGTCGCGCACTACCAGTCCCACCAGAGCTGACCGCCGTACGGCGCGCGTCCCGGTGGGGGCGGGACGCGGACCGCACGGCACACCGGCACAGGGAGCACCGGAGCAGGGGGAGGAGCCGCACGCATGGGTGAGGTCTTCGGCGGCCGGTACGAGCTGGCCGACCCGATCGGGCGCGGCGGTGTGGGCGCCGTATGGCGCGCGTGGGACCACCGGCGGCGGCGTTGGGTGGCCGCGAAGGTGCTCCAGCAGCGCGACGCCCACGCCCTGCTGCGCTTCGTCCGCGAGCAGGCTCTGCGCATCGATCACCCGCACGTCCTGGCCCCGGCGAGCTGGGCCGCCGACGACGACCAGGTGCTGTTCACCATGGACCTCGTCGCCGGGGGCTCACTGGTGCACCTGGTCAACGACTATGGCCCGCTGCCGCCCCGCTTCGTCTGCGAGCTGCTCGACCAGCTCCTGTCCGGCCTCGCCGCCGTCCACGCCGAGGGCGTGGTGCACCGGGATGTGAAGCCCGCCAACATCCTGCTGGAGGCCACCGGCACCGGGCGCCCCCGGCTGCGCCTCTCCGACTTCGGCATCGCGATGCGCCTGGGCGAACCCCGGCTGACGGAGACCGACCTCGTGGTGGGCACCCCCGGCTATCTGGCGCCCGAGCAGATGCTGGGCGGCGACCCGGACTTCCCGGCCGACCTGTTCGCGGTGGGGCTCGTCGCCCTCTACCTGCTGGAGGGGGCCAAGCCGGACGCCAAGGCGATCGTGCGGTACTTCATGGAGCACGGCACGCCGAGCGCGCCCGCGCGCATCCCCGAGCCGTTGTGGCAGGTCATCGCGGGTCTGCTCCAGCCGGATCCGGGGGCCAGGTTCCGTTCGGCGACGGGGGTGCGCAAGGCGCTCGCCTCGGCCGTGGAACTCCTGCCCGCGCCCGGTCCCGACGACGAACCGGTCGAGGTCTTCGACCAACTCGGGCCACTGCCGGACGGGTTCGGACCGGAGGGCCCGGCGAAGCGGGCGTCCGGGATACGGCCCGACGCTGCGCCCCCGGACGCCGTACGCGCTCATGCCGTACGCACCGACGCCGTACGTCCCGACACGCCCCTGGCCCCGGTGCCCGACCCCCGCGCCGCCCACCCCGCCATGTCCGACACCGGAAGCTTCCACCTGCCTCCCCCCGCGCCCCGGGAAGCATCCGGCACCCCCGCGCCTCGGACGGCGTCCGAACCCCCCGCTCCCCTTGCCGAGGCGCCGACCGCCGCTCCGCCCGCTGAACCCCCGACCGCCCCGTACACCGCACAGGGTCACCGCGCTCCGTCGCGCCACCAGCGGCGCCGTCCGGGCCCCCCGGCTCGAGTGGCCGTTCCCGTCGTACTGCTCGCCCTGGCCTGCTACGCCGTCGGCTTCTGGGCGCTGGTACGGGTCTGAGCGCGCCGGGCCACCAGGGTCCAGGCGCCCAGGCCGAGCAGCAGCGCGGTGCCCGTGCCGATGCCCCCGGCCGCGAGGACTCGCATCGTGGTGCCGTCGTCGCCGCTCTCGCCGGTGACCGCGTCCTGCCGGTCCTGGGAGCTGACGGTGAAGAGGTCGTCCGGCACGGACTTCCCGGCGTACCGGGGTCCGTCGTGCGGATGCCCGTCGAGGCGCACGGTCAGCGTCACCTCGAAGGAACCTGAGCCGAAGCTGTCCGCCAGGCGCGAGCTGACGTGGACGACCAGGTAGTACCGGCCGGCGAAGCGCACGGTGTTCTCGTCGTCGGGGACCGCGTAACGGTTGGCGTACTCCACCGGGGGCACCGGCGGCAGGACGGCCGTGTGCGGGGTGCCGGTGAAGCCGAGGGAGGTGTTCTCCACGCGACCGCGCGCGGGGTTGTGCAGGGTGAGGTCCAGGGCACCGCCGACATAGCCGTTGCCGTTCGGGGCGGCGCCCAGTTCGGCGGTGGCGTGCAGCTGCTGGCCCCAGTCGACGGGCACCGCGTAGAAGAGGGTCGCGCCGGGGGCGGCACGGGTGCGCCAGATGCCCTCGCCCAGCAGGCGAGCGGTGGCGAATCCGGCACCCCCGGCCCGGGTGCGCGCGGTGCCGACCGGCGGCCGGGGTGTGGCGGAGTCCCAGGTGGCGGGTGGGGTGGTGGGGCCTGTCGTGGCCCGGCGGGCCTCCGTGACGGGCGCGATCTCCAGGTCCCAGGTCCGGCCGGACCCGGAGTCCCCGCCGTCCACGCGCTCGACGAGCAGGTAGTACGCCCCCGCGCCCCCGCACAGCGTCCGGCCGCTGTCGCGCTGGGCGAGCGCGGTCACGGGCCGCGGGCTCAGGGCGCCGCCGATGGTGGCGGAGGCGTAGGAGCAGGCGTTGCCGTCGAGGTCGCGGAGCGAGACGCGGATGCCGTCGGTGGAGGCGACGGGGGTGCCTGTCGGGGGTACGGCGGTGACGGGGACGTAGGCCGTGTCCTTCGCGGCGAGGTCGAGGCGGTAGTAGAGCTTGCCGTGGGCGGGGAGGGCGCTGCGGTAGACGTGGCCTGCCTTGAGCGGGCGCGCGGTGGAGGTGCCCGGTTCGCCGGACACGGATTCGGCGCCGGGGGCGAAGGCGTAGGGCTGGGGTGCGGCCGGTGCGGCTTCGGCGGTCCCGGCCCGGGTGGCCGACAGGGCGCACAGGAGGCTCGCCGCGACGAGGGCGGCGGTGCGGTGGAGGCGGTGGCGCCGGGTTCTGGGGTCCGGTGCGGCGTACGGCCGTCGTCCTCGTGCGGTGACGGGCCTCAGTCGTCCCCGCTCCGCGCGTCCTCGCCCCCGCATGGACACCCCCGGTCCCTCCCCCATCGTCCGCACCACGCCTGGGGCCCATCCTGCACCGGGGGCCCTTGCTCCATCCGCGCATTCCGCGCGGCCGTCCGAAAGGTCCGGGCCGTCCCCCTGCACGTACCCCCGGCGTACACCAGCCCGCGGAGCCCGGCAACCGGAACCGGGGCCGGAACGGGCCCGGACAACGCGGAACCCCGGTCGCTCGGGGCGGCCGGGGTTCGGTTCAGATCATGGTGCCGGGGTCAGGAACCCGTGGGCACGGAGTCGGTTGCCTCCGTCCACAGATCCTGCTCGGCGCGATCCGCCTGGATCTGGCGGTACACGAGGAGACCGCCGATGGCGGCCAGTGCGACCAGGAGCAGCTTCTTCACCGCGCGACCTCGTCTTTCGTTGGCGTTGGGGACCTCTGGCGCCCGACTATACACACCGGCCGATATCGATCGGTGACCTGCGTCGGGGCCTGCCGTCCGCCTCAACTCCCGCTTCTCCGCCCGCGATAGCCGAGCGGAAGGGGCCTCGTCCGGAGGGTGATCACGAGGGTGCTCGCACCCACGCGCACGGTCAGTTTTCTCCCACTTCATCCTCATCACCTGGTTTTGCGGGGTTTTCCGGGCTCTTGCAGCCATCCGGGTGGTGTTCATCTGAACATCGCCGCGCCACGGCGCGAGGTCCACCACATCGGGACGCTCATACACATCATGAGGAAAGTACGCAAATCGCCCAACCCGAAAGTGAGGGGAACATGGCCCGCACCAAGGTCATGAAGCTGTGGACCGCCTTCGTCACCGCCTTCCTGGCGCTGTGCACCGCGCTCGGCCTCGTCACCGCGACCGCCCCGACGGCCGCCGCCCGGACCGGCAGCCCGACCGAGAGCCCGAGCCGGAGCACCGAGCACCACACGGCTCCAGCGGCCACCACGGCGGCACAGCACAGGATCTGGCCCCACGCGAGGTCCCTGCCCCCCACGATGAAACAGCGCATCCGGGCCGAGGCCCACGGGAAGTCCCCCCACTCCCGGAACCGCTCCCGCACCGCCCTCGACACCGCCACGAAGATCCCGCACCGGCTGTACGCCCCGGAGCAGACGGAAAGCAGCGACCGGCACACCCAGCAGCTCGACTGCTGAGGAGTCCTCCCGGCACACAGACCCGCTGACGTCTCGACACCCGGCGACTTGCGTACGCGACCGTCGATGCGAACCCCTGGCCGACCCGGCCGGGGGTCAGCGCTGCATCACCGTCGGCCTTCCGACGGCTACTCCTCTATCACCACAGCCCGGGACGGACATTTCTCGGCCGCCTCCCGCACCGCGGGATCGTCCCCGGCGTCCTCCCGGCCGGGCCGGACCACGCCGTACCCGTCCACGAAGTCGAACACCGCCGGCACCCGGAACGCGCAGTCGGACGAGCCGTAGCACGCGTCCCGGTCCACGGAGACCTTCATGTGTCCTCCCCTTCTCGGGCGGCGGGCCCGGGTCACGGGAACCGGCTCCCGCGCGGGCTGCCCCCGCGCCCAGCACGACCCTGCCCCCTCGGCGCCCGCCTGAACCGGAGACGGGGCGAACGCGGACGACCGCACGCCACCGCTCGTCCGGCACCGGTCCCTCCCCTCGTGGGGACCGGTACCGAACCGAGCGGGGTCCGGGAGCCCCGCGCCGCATCGGTGTGCCCGGCACGAGGTCGTACGGAGCGGAGACGGACGCCGCCCTGAGCCTGAGCCGGGCGACGCGGGCCTATCGGCGCGTCCCGGCGAAGTTGACCGAGAACTTTCGACGCCCTGGGCGGCTGTCCCGGCGGCCGGGCCCTTGGCCTGTCCAAACGGTGCGTGACAGCTCCGCTACCACGTCGTGATCCTGCCATCCGGCGTCCCCGCAGAGGAGATCCCGTCCCCCCGGAGCCGGGCTTTCGCGCAGGTCAGCCGTATAGGGTGAGTTTTCCGGTCCGGATGTCCAGAAGCGGGGGAAGTAAGGGGTGGGACCTTGGGTTCCGACTCAGGGGCACGCACAGCCTTCGCCGAGCGCCTCGCTCTGCTCTACCGGGAAGCAGGGAATCCGCCCCTCAAGAGCGTGTCCGAGGCCGTCGTACGGCTCCAGCGCGTGGACGAACGCGGGCGCCCGGTGCGGGTCTCCGCGCAGCGGATCAGCGACTGGCGGCGGGCCAGGAACGTCCCGGCCCAGTTCACCGCTCTCGCCGCCGTCCTGCAGATCCTGATCCCCGAGGCCCGGCGCGCGCGGCCCACTCCGGTCTCCGGCGGGTTGTACGACGTGGCCCAGTGGCAGCGGCTGTGGGAGACCGCGCTGGCCGATCCGGTGGGCGAGAAGCCGCAGCCGCGGGCGGGGGAGGAGAACGGGCAGCCGCCGTCCCAGGCGCCGCCCGTGCCCGGCAGTGTCTGTCCGTACCGGGGGCTCGCGCCCTACCGGCGGGAGGACGCGCAGTGGTTCTTCGGCCGCGAGCGCGGCACGGACGCCCTGGTCGGCCAGCTCCGCGCCACCGAGCGGTCGGGCGGCCTGGTCATGCTGGTCGGCGCCTCGGGTGCCGGAAAGTCCTCCCTGCTCAACGCCGGTCTCGTACCGGCCGTACGGGACGGCGCCCTGGGCGACGGCGGCGATCCGGTGCTCCAACTGGTCCCCGGCGCCGATCCGCTCGGCGAACTGGCCCGTCTCATACCGACCCTCGGACCGCTGACCGCCGAAGCGTGTGCGGCCGAGCGGAAGGCGGCACGCGATCCGTCGGCACCCGGCGCGGACACACCTCGGCTGGCGCGGGCGGTGCGGGAGGCCGTGGGGGCATGGGCGCGGGGTGCGACGGACAGCGGACCCGTTGTTTCACGTGAAACGGAGGCCGGTGCTTCCCCGGTTTCACGTGAAACCGGGAGCGGCACCTCCGCCGCTTCACGTGACACCGGTGCCTCCGCTGTTTCACGTGAAACCCCAGGTGGTGTTTCACGTGAAACAACCGTCCCCCTCCCTGCCCCACGCGCCGAGCGGCACCCCCGTCCCGTCCTGATCGTCGACCAGTTCGAGGAGATCTTCACCCTCTGCCCGGACGAGGCCGAGCGTCGCGTCTTCCTGCGCTTCCTGCACGCCGCCTGCACCCCCGACCCGGACTCGCCCGGCGCGAGCGCCCCGGTCCTGGCCGTCCTCGGCATACGCGCCGATTTCTACGAGGAGTGCCTCGGCTATCCGGAACTGGCCGACGCCCTCCAGCACCGGCACATGGTGCTCGGCCCGCTGACCACCGCCGAGCTGCGCGAGGCGGTGACCGGTCCCGCCCGGGCGGTGGGGCTGGAACTGGAGGCAGGGCTGACCGAGCTGATCGTGCGTGAGGTGACCTCCGACGGTCCGCGCGGGGCTCACGACGCGGGCGTGCTGCCCCTGCTGTCGCACGCCCTGCTGGCCACCTGGCAGCGCCGCAAGGGCGGCCGGCTGACCCTCGCCGGATACCGCGCGGCCGGTGGCATCCAGGGCGCGGTCGCGGCCACCGCCGAGCGTGCCTGGTCCGGTCTCGACCCGGCCGCCCGCAGCGCCGCCCGGCTGCTCCTGCTGCGCCTGGTCCGGCTGGGCGAGGACACCCACGCCACGCGCAGGCGCGGCACCCGGCGCCAGCTGGCCGAGGAGTCCACCGACCCGGGCAAGACCGAGGAGTCGCTGGAGGCGCTGGTGCGCGCCCGGCTGGTCACCCTGGACGCGGACACCGTCGAGATCACCCACGAGGCGCTGCTGCACGCCTGGCCCCGGCTGCGGCACTGGATCGACAACAACCGCACCGAGCATCTGCTGCGCCAGCGGCTGGAGGAGGACGGCCGGTCCTGGGAGTCCTCGAACCGGGACAGCTCGCTGCTGTACCGGGGTTCCCGGCTGGAGCAGGCCCGCGACTGGGCCGAGTCGGCGGGGGACACGTATCTGACGCGCGGTGCGAAGGAGTTCCTGGCCGCCTCGGTACGGCTGCGCAGGCGCACGGTGCTGATCAGCCGGGCCGCGGTGGCCGCGCTGGTGGCGCTGGCCGTGGTCGCGGCGGGCTCGGCGGTGATCGCCTCGCGGCAGCGGGACGACGCGGTGTTCGAGCAGGTGCTGGCCGAGGCGGACCGGGTGCAGCACACCGACCCCTCGCTGGCCGCGCGCCTGGACCTGGTGGCGCACCGGCTCCGCCCGGACGACGACGGCGCCTACAGCAGGCTGATCTCCATCGTGAACGCCCCGCTCGCCACCCCGCTGTCCGGCCACACCGGCGCCGTCTACCTCACCACCTTCAGCCCGGACGGCCACACCCTGGCCACCGCGAGCTACGACCGCACCGTCCGCCTGTGGGACGTCAGCGACCGGAAGCATCCGGCACCGCTGGGCAAGCCGCTGACCGGCCACACCGGCTGGGTGAGCAGCGCGGTGTTCAGCCCGGACGGGCGCACCCTCGCGAGCGCGGGCGACGACGGCACGGTCCGGCTGTGGGACATGAGCGACCGGAAGCATCCGACCTCGCTCGGCGCTCCCCTCACCGGCCACAAGGGCACGATCTATCTGGTCGCGTTCAGCCCCGACGGTCGCACCCTGGCCAGCGCGGGCGAGGACCGCACCGTACGGCTGTGGAACGTGGCCGACCCGCACCGCCCGAAGGCGCTCGGTGCGCTGCGCGGCTCCACCGCGGCCGTCCGCTCCATCGCGTTCAGTCCCGACGGCCACACGCTCGCCTCGGGCGGCGACGACGACAAGGTCCGCCTGTGGGACGTGGCCGATCCCCGGCGGCCCCGGGCGATGCGCCGGGTGCTCAGCGGGCACACGGACCTGGTGCACTCGGTCGCCTTCAGCCCCGACGGGCACACGCTGGCCAGCGGCAGTGCGGACGACACGATCCGGCTGTGGAACGTCACCGACCCGGAACGTCCCACCTCGCTGGGCGGCCCGCTGACCGGCCACACCGGGCCGATCTGGTCGGTGGCCTTCAGCCCGGACGGTGGCCGGCTCGCCGCCGCCAGCGCGGACAGCACCGCCAGCCTGTGGAACGTCGGCAATCCGGCGGCGCCCTCCCAGGTGGGGGAGCCGCTGGCGGGCGGCAGCGGCGAGATGTACGCCCTCGGGTTCAGCCCCGATGGCCGTACGCTCGCCACCGGCAGCGGCGACGGCAAGGTCCGGCTGTGGTCGGTCCCGGTCTCGGACATGATCGGCCGGGTGGGGGCGTTCCGGCCGGACGGCAAGGTGCTCGCCACGGCCGCGCGGGACGGCCGCATCCGGCTGTGGAAGGTGACGGCGCCCGGACGGCCGGTGCCGCTGTCCGCGCCGTTCATGCCCGCCGACGGGGGCGAGCGCTCGCTGACGTACTCCCCCGACGGCCGCACCCTCGCCGTGCTGACCGGCACCGGCTCGGTGCGGTTGTGGAACGTCGCCGACCCGGCTCACCCGGTCGCCGCCGGGCGCCCGCTGCGGCTGCGGACCCGGTTCATGGGCTCGGACGCGCTGGCCTTCAGCCCCAACAGCCGCGTCCTGGCCACGGCCTACGACGAGCACCGGCTGCGCCTGTGGGACGTGGCCGACCCGGCGCACCCGGCCCCGCTCGGCAAGCCGCTCTCCGGCCACCGGGGGTACATCAACGGCCTGGAGTTCGCCCCGCACGGGCACACCCTGGCCAGCGGCAGCGCGGACGGCACGATCCGGCTGTGGAACGTGACCCGTCCGGCCCGTCCGACGCTTCTCGGCCGCCCCCTCACGGGCCACGCGGGCCCGGTCAACGCCCTGGCGTACAGCCCCGACGGGCACACGCTCGCCTCGGGCGGCGACGACGACACGGTCCGGCTCTGGAACGTCACCGACCCGGCCTCGGCGGCGCCCATCGGCCGGACCCTCACCGGTCACACCGAGGCGGTCACCTCCCTCACCTTCAGCGCGGACGGGCAGACCCTGGCCAGCGGGGGAGACGACAACACGGTCCGGCTGTGGGACGTCACCGACCCGGCCGCAGCGGCGCCCATCGGCCAGTCCATGAGCCCGTACGCCAAGACGGGCAACTTCCTGTCCTTCAGCCCCGGCCGCCACATCCTCGGGGTGTCCAGCGGCGCCGACACGGTCCGGCTGTGGAGCCTGGACGCCGACGCCGCGATCCGGCACATCTGCGCCCTCACCGAGGGCGTCCTCACCCCGGCCAAGTGGCACGAGTACCTTCCCCGCCTCTCCTACGACCCGCCGTGCCGGGACTGACCCCCCAGGATCAGCCAACTCCCCCCATCTTCAAGCGTGTTGTTCGCCCCCCTGGCTCGCTCCACCCTCTCCGACCTTGTACCCTTGGCCATAGCCCGACCGCTGACGCATCCCCCGTCGTCAGCGGTCGGGTCTTTGCGTCCCACCGAAGCAGCTCGACCGGCCCGGCCGTTGAACCCTGCGCGAGCCGGGTCATCCCACCGGCCAACTGCTGACCGGAGGCGTCGTCGCGGACCGGTTCTCCCGCCGTGGCGTCATCCTCACCGGCAACCTGGGCGGCAGACCTGCCCCAGACCGGGGTCGCCTCCTGGTCGCCACGAGCCCGGCCGACACCGCGCGGGCGGCCCTGCGGCGTGCGTCACGGGCGCCGCCAACGCGGTGATGACCCCGACGCTGGGACGCGACGCTCTTACTCTGCCGACCGCGCTGCGCGCCTTCCTAGCCCTCTCCAGTACGGCCAGGGCCGTTCCGGCGCCTCCGCGCTACACGACTTCCGCCCCGACCGACGGGAGTTGGCCCGACTCTCTCGGCGAACTCCTGACCGCCACCACCAGTCACCGCGGACCACGCCGCGATGGACGCAACAGGGCCCAGATGACGACGGTTTCGACATGCCACACGACCCAGCCGGTGAACCGCCTGAACGTGGAACGGCGCAGGGTGCAGAGCCAGACATAGACGCTCAGGGAGACGCAGAGGCACCCCCAGCTCTGCCACCAGAAGCCCCACGCCGACGCACCCCGCCCGAGGACCAGCCACCACGCCCCGAGCGCCCCCGTGGCCCCTCCCCACGCGGCCAGCCCCGCCCCGAGCACCTGCCCTTGAGCCGCCCAGCGGGAGGCGAGAAGCCCGGCGGGAATCTGGACGCCCACATGAAGCATCAGCACCCAGATCATCAGCGCGATCTCCTGGCCGTAGGTCTGCGTCGACACGACCGGCAGCAGATGCATCCCGATCAACAGCAGCACGCCGCTCACATGCATGGCCGCGACATTCAACGGCACATGCCACGCCGCCACCCACCGACGCCGGTCACCACTGCCCAGCACCACGACCTCCCCCGAAGGCCCCGGTGGGCCATCTGCCCGGATCATAGTGACGATCTTCCGGTGGAACGCCGAAGACCCCCGGCCCAAATGGACCGGGGGTCTTCGCAGATGTGGGGCTAACAGGATTTGAACCTGTGGCCTCATCCTTATCAGGGATGCGCTCTAACCAACTGAGCTATAGCCCCGCCGCGCCTGCGGTGTATGTCCCGCGCGCTGACTCCTGAAGATTAGCGCACGACCGGGGCAGTCCCAAAATCGGTTGTCGGGGGACGGTCACTCGTCCTCGGCGAGGGTCAGCTCGACGCCGCCCACGAAGCCCGCGGAGAGGTTGTAGATGAAGGCGGCGAGGGTGGCGAGCGCCGTCGCGAGGACGACGTCGATCACCGAGATGATCGTCGCGAACATCAGGACGTGCGGCAGCGAGAGGTACGACTGCAGGTCGAAACCATTCGCCTCGCTGGACCCGGTCGCCTCGGAGATCGTGCCGCCCACCGTGGAGAACACGCCCATCGCGTCCATGACCATCCACAGCACCGCCGAGGCGACGATCGTGCAGATGCCCAGCGCGATGGAGAGCAGGAAGCTGACCTTCATCACCGACCACGGGTCGGCCTTGGCCACCCGCAGCCGCGCCTTGCGGGTGCGGGGCGCCGTACGCGCACCCGTGCGGGCGACGCGCATCGCGTCGGCGGGGGGCTGCGCGGGGTAGGCCTGCGGCGGGTGGTAGGGCCCGGCGGGCCGCTCGGGGCCGCGCTCACCGGGGAGCGGCGAGCCCGCGGACCTGGCCTCGGAAGCACCGCCCGTGGAAGCACCGGCCGTGGCCTCGGGCTTGGACTGCCCACCGCGCGTGTCCGTCACAGTGTCCCCCTGGGATGCGGCGTCGTCCGCCTCGGACGCCGGGACCGGCTTGAGGTTCGTCGTGGGCGGGTCGGCCGGAGCGCTCCCCGAACCCGTCTTCCCCTTCTTGCCCGCGGTCCGACCCGCGGTGTTCCCGGCGTTCGCGGCGGAGCCACGGCCGCCGCCGTCCGTCTCCGTACCCGTGGAGGTACCGGCCGATCCGGCGCCCGTGGCTCCGCTCACGTCTCACTCCTCGCGCTACTCGGCCGAGGGCGCCTCACCCTCGTCCGTCTCCTCGGCTTCGATCACGACCACGGTCTCGGTCTCGTCGACGACGACATCCTCGCCGTCGACCTCCTCCGCCTCGCGACCCGCCTCGGCGTTACGTGCGATGCCGACCACGGCATCGCGCTTGCCCAGGTTGATCAGTTGGACGCCCATGGTGTCACGGCCCGTCTCCCTGACTCCGCTGACTCGCGTGCGAATCACACCGCCGGACAGGGTGATGGCAAGGATCTCGTCGGTCTCCTCGACGATCAGCGCGCCGACGAGCGATCCACGGTCCTCGACGATCTTGGCAGCCTTGATGCCCAGACCGCCACGTCCCTGGACGCGGTACTCGTCGACGGCCGTGCGCTTGGCATATCCACCGTCCGTCGCGGTGAACACGAACGTACCGGTTCGCACGACATTCATCGAGAGCAGTTCGTCGCCCTCGCGGAAGCTCATGCCCTTCACACCCGAGGTGGCACGGCCCATCGGACGCAGTGTCTCGTCCGACGCGGTGAACCTGATGGACTGCGCCTTCCGGCTGACGAGGAGCAGGTCGTCGTCCGCCGAGACCAGCTCGGCGCCGATCAGCTCGTCGTCCGCGCCGTTCTCCTGCGCGCGCAGGTTGATGGCGATGACACCGCCGGAGCGCGGCGAGTCGTAGTCCTTCAGCGGGGTCTTCTTCACGAGGCCCGCCTTGGTGGCCAGGACCAGGTACGGCGCCGCCTCGTAGTCGCGGATCGCCAGGATCTCGGCGATCGCCTCGTCCGGCTGGAAGGCCAGCAGGTTCGCCACGTGCTGACCACGCGCGTCCCGGCCGGCGTCCGGCAGCTCGTACGCCTTCGCGCGGTAGACCCGGCCCTTGTTGGTGAAGAACAGCAGCCAGTGGTGCGTGGTGGAGACGAAGAAGTGGTCGACGATGTCGTCTTCCTTGAGCTTCGCGCCCCGCACGCCCTTGCCGCCGCGCTTCTGCGCCCGGTAGTCGTCGGTCTTGGTCCGCTTGATGTAACCACCACGCGTGACCGTGACGACGATGTCCTCTTCGGCGATCAGGTCCTCGATGGACATGTCGCCGTCGTAGGGGATCAGCGTGCTGCGGCGGTCGTCACCGAACTTGTCGACGATCGCGGCCAGCTCGTCGTGGATGATCCGGCGCTGGAGGGACTCGGAGGCGAGGATCGCGTTGTACTCGTTGATCTTCACCTGGAGCTCCTCGTGCTCCTGGACGATCTTCTGGCGCTCCAGGGCGGCCAGACGGCGCAGCTGCATCTCGAGGATGGCGTTGGCCTGGATCTCGTCGATCTCCAGGAGCTCCATCAGGCCGTGGCGGGCGATCTCGACGGTGTCGCTGGCCCGGATGAGCGCGATGACCTCGTCGATGGCGTCCAGGGCCTTCAGCAGACCGCGCAGGATGTGCGCGCGCTCCTCGGCCTTGCGCAGCCGGAACCGCGTCCGGCGGACGATGACCTCGATCTGGTGCGTCACCCAGTGGCGGATGAACGCGTCCAGGGACAGCGTGCGCGGCACCCCGTCGACCAGCGCCAGCATGTTGGCGCCGAAGTTGGTCTGCAGGTCGGTGTGCTTGTACAGGTTGTTCAGCACGACCTTGGCGACCGCGTCCCGCTTGAGGACGATCACCAGGCGCTGACCGGTGCGCGAGGAGGTCTCGTCGCGCACGTCGGCGATGCCGCCGATCTTGCCGTCCTTCACCAGGTCGGCGATCTTCTGCGCGAGGTTGTCCGGGTTCACCTGGTACGGCAGCTCGGTGACGACCAGGCACTGGCGGCCCTGGATCTCCTCGACCTCGACCACCGCGCGCATCGTGATGGAGCCGCGACCGGTGCGGTACGCCTCCTCGATGCCCTTGCGGCCCACGACCAGCGCGCCGGTCGGGAAGTCCGGCCCCTTGATCCGCTCGATCAGGGCGTCGAGCAGCTCCTCCTGCGAGGCGTCCGGGTTCTCCAGGTGCCACTGGGCACCGGCGGCGACCTCGCGCAGGTTGTGCGGCGGGATGTTGGTCGCCATGCCGACCGCGATACCGGCCGAGCCGTTGATCAGCAGGTTCGGGAAGCGGGCGGGCAGGACGGTCGGCTCCTGGGAGCGGCCGTCGTAGTTGTCCGTGAAGTCGACGGTGTCCTCGTCGATGTCGCGGACCATCTCCATGGACAGCGGCGCCAGCTTGCACTCGGTGTAGCGCATGGCGGCGGCCGGGTCGTTGCCCGGGGAGCCGAAGTTGCCGTTGGAGTCCACGAGCGGCATCCGCATCGCCCAGGGCTGGGCGAGCCGGACCAGGGCGTCGTAGATCGAGCTGTCGCCGTGGGGGTGGTAGTTACCCATGACGTCGCCGACGACGCGGGCGCACTTGTAGAAGCCGCGCTCGGGGCGGTAGCCGCCGTCGTACATGGCGTAGAGCACGCGGCGGTGGACCGGCTTGAGGCCGTCCCGGACGTCGGGCAGCGCCCGGGACACGATGACGGACATCGCGTAGTCCAGGTACGAGCGCTGCATCTCCGCGTCGAGTCCGACCGGCTCGATGCGCATCGTCGCCGGAGTGGCCTCGGTCTCGGGCGTCACTGGCTCAGGGGTGAAGTTCGGGGTCTCGTCGGCCATTGCTGGTGAAGATCCTTCCTGGTGCGGTCAGCGGAGACCGACTCAGATGTCGAGGAAGCGGACGTCCTTGGCATTGCGCTGGATGAACTGGCGCCGGGCCTCGACGTCCTCGCCCATCAGCACCGAGAACAGGTCGTCGGCCTGGGCGGCGTCGTCGAGGGTGACCTGGCCGAGGACGCGGTGCTCGGGGTCCATGGTGGTCACGCGCAGCTCCTCGGCGTTCATCTCGCCGAGACCCTTGAAGCGCTGGATGGAGTCCTCGCGGATGCGCTTGCCCCGCTGGCGGCCCATCTCGATCAGCGCGTCGCGCTCACGGTCGGAGTACGCGTACTCGATGTCGTCCCGGCCCCACTTGATCTTGTACAGCGGGGGACGCGACAGGTACACGAACCCGGCCTCGACCAGCGGCCGCATGAAGCGGAACAGGAAGGTCAGCAGCAGGGTGTTGATGTGCTGGCCGTCGACGTCGGCGTCCGCCATCAGGATGATCTTGTGATAGCGGAGCTTGTCGATGTCGAAGTCCTCGTGCACACCGGTGCCGAAGGCGGAGATCAGCGCCTGGATCTCCTGGTTCTGCAGGATCTTGTCGATCCTGGCCTTCTCGACGTTGAGGATCTTGCCGCGGATCGGCAGGATCGCCTGGAACTCCGGGTTGCGGCCGGACTTGGCCGAACCACCGGCGGAGTCACCCTCGACGATGAAGATCTCGCACTTGGCCGGGTCGTTAGACTGGCAGTCCGACAGCTTGCCCGGCAGGGACGCCGACTCCAGCAGGCCCTTGCGCCGGGTGAGGTCACGCGCCTTGCGGGCCGCGACACGCGCGGTGGCCGCCTGGATGCCCTTGCGGATGATGTCCGCGGCCTCGACCGGGTTGCGGTCCAGCCAGTCGTTCAGGTGCTCGTAGACCGCCTTCTGCACGAAGGTCTTGGCCTCCGTGTTGCCCAGCTTGGTCTTCGTCTGGCCCTCGAACTGCGGCTCGCTCAGCTTGACCGAGATGATCGCGGTCAGGCCCTCGCGGATGTCGTCACCGGTGAGGTTGTCGTCCTTCTCGCGAAGGAGCTTCTTGTCGCGCGCGTACTTGTTGATCAGGGACGTCAGCGCGGCGCGGAAGCCCTCCTCGTGCGTACCGCCCTCATGCGTGTGGATGATGTTCGCGAAGGAGTAGACGCCCTCGCTGTAACCGCTGTTCCACTGCATGGCGACCTCGAGGGACAGGCTCTTGTCCTTGTCCTCGGCCTCCAGGTCGATGATCGTGGGGTGCACCACCTCTCCCTTGCGGGAGTTGAGGTACTTCACGTAGTCGACGATGCCGCCCTCGTAGTGGTACGTGACGGACTTGACCTCGTCCTTCTCGTCCGCACCCGCCTCGTCGGCACCGCTGGTCGCCTTGGCCACCGCGCGCTCGTCGGTGAGCCTGATCGTCAGGCCCTTGTTGAGGAACGCCATCTCCTGGAAACGCCGCGACAGCGTCTCGAAGGAGTACTCCGTGGTCTCGAAGATCTCCGGGTCCGCCCAGAAGGTGACCGACGTGCCGGTCTCCTCCACCGCCTCGTTCCGCTGCAGCGGGGCCGTGGGGACGCCCATCTTGTAGTCCTGCGTCCAGCGGTAACCGTCCGTCTTCACCTCGACGGCGACCTTCGTGGACAGCGCGTTCACGACGGACACGCCCACGCCGTGCAGACCACCGGAGACGGCGTAGCCGCCGCCGCCGAACTTGCCGCCCGCGTGCAGCACGGTCAGCACGACCTCGACGGCCGGCTTGCCCTCGGAGGGCACAATGCCGACCGGGATGCCTCGGCCGTTGTCCACCACACGGACCCCGCCGTCGGGCAGGATCGTCACGTCGATGGTGTCCGCGTAACCGGCCAGCGCCTCGTCGACCGAGTTGTCGACGACCTCCTGCACCAGGTGGTGCAGACCGCGCTCACCGGTCGAGCCGATGTACATGCCGGGGCGCTTGCGGACCGCGTCCAGCCCTTCGAGCACGGTGATGGCGCTGGCGTCGTACGAGGTGGAGGCGGCGGGAGCCTCGCCGTTGACGCCGGCGTCGGTGGACGGGATGTTCTCGTTGGGGTTGCCGGAATCGGCCACGAAGCGCCCTTTCTGGCACAGCACGAGCCGGGCTCCCGGGGGAACCCCCTCTGGGGGAGGCTTGCCGGAGCGGCTGCGGCATGTTGCGTTTGGTAAGCCTGGATCAGCGTTGCTCAGCTTTTCCCGGACGGTCCCCACGAGTGGGGCGGGATTCGCCTTCCAGTCTACCGGTAGCGCCGACAGTGATGGGGGTTTGCGGGCACCTGAGTCCCCATGTGCCGCCCTGAACCGGCCTCGATGGCATCCCGATATACGGAAGGGGGCCCCAAGGGGCTCACAGCGGCGCTCAGAGCTTTCGGGCGTCAGCCCTTGTCCGGAGGGGGGTACGCGCCGGATCAGCGCAGGTGCGCAGCGGTGTGAACACGCTCCGCACAGGCCACGCGACGTGAGGTACGTCACCCGTAGGTGTCGCCCGGACCCCGGCTTCCAGGGGCCCTCAGCGGGCCGTAACGGCGTGCGGGACCGCTCGGACCGTGCACCTTGATCATGCGGATAGAGCCGTGTCCGAGGTCCTCGTTGATCCGCGCGACGAGCTGAGAAGCGCGCATCCGGATCTCCGTGGCCCAGACGGTCGAGTCACAGCGGACCGTGAGCTCGTGCGTCTCCTCGTCAAACTTCTCCGGCTTGCAGTGCAGGGCGATCGCCTCCCCGACGATCTGCGGCCAGCGGTTCATCACACCGCCCACCGCCGCCGGGGCCTCCCAGCCTCGCTCGTTGATCAGCCGGTTGATCGCCGCGCCCAGCGCCATCGGGTCGCGCCCGTCCGAGCGCGCGCCGGAGCGCAGACCACCGCGCCGCGCCTGCTTCTTCTGCCGCGCCTCGTCACCCCGCGCGCGTGCCTGCTCCTTCGCCGCGCGCAACGCCACGCGCGCGAGGTCGACACCGGTCGGCTCGGGGGCCCGCTTCCCGCCGTCCCCGGCGGGCTGTTCCGTACTCATCCGCGCTCCGTGCTCATACGCGCTCCACCGTCCCACCGGAGACCGCGTAGCGCGCGCCGGCCAGGACGTGCGGCACGTCGTCGTCCACGGCCGCGGTCACCAGCACCTGCTCGCCCGGCGCGACCAGCTCTGCCAGCCGCTCGCGGCGGCGCGCGTCCAGCTCCGCGAAGACGTCGTCCAGGACGAGCACCGGCTCGTTGCCCTCCGAGCGCAGCAGGTCGTACGAGGCCAGGCGCAGGGCCAGGGCGTACGACCAGGACTCGCCGTGCGAGGCGTACCCCTTGGCGGGCAGGCGGCCGAGCTTGAGCACCAGGTCGTCGCGGTGCGGGCCGACCAGGGTCACCCCGCGCTCGATCTCCTGCTTGCGGGCCTCGCCGAGCGCGGTCGTCAGCTGTTCGTACAGCTCCTCGCGCGTGTGCGCCTCGCCCGGCGCCGACGGCTTGTACTCCAGCGCGAGCGGGCCGCCGCCGGGGGCCAGCTGCTCGTACGCCTTGTCGGCGAGCGGCTGGAGCGCGCCGATCAGGTCCAGGCGCTGGGCCAGCAGCTCGGCACCCGCGCGCGCGAGGTGCTGGTCCCACACGTCGAGCGTGGACAGATCCATGGAGCGACCGCCGTGCCGCCGTGCCAGCGCGGCCGTCTTCAGCAGGGTGTTGCGCTGCTTGAGCACCCGCTCGTAGTCCGAGCGCACCCCCGCCATGCGCGGCGAGCGCGCGGTGATCAGCTCGTCCAGGAAGCGGCGCCGCTCGCCGGGATCACCCTTGATCAGCGCCAGATCCTCGGGCGCGAACAGCACGGTCCGCACGATCCCGAGCACGTCCCTCGGTCTGACCTGCGAGGACCGGTTGATGCGGGCCCGGTTGGCGCGGCCCGGGTTCAGCTCCAGCTCGACCAGCTGCTGCCGGTCACCCTGCCGCACCTGAGCCCGGACGACCGCCCGGTCGGCGCCCATGCGGACCAGCGGCGCGTCGGAGGAGACGCGGTGGCTGCCCAGGGTGGCCAGATAGCCGACCGCCTCGACCAGATTGGTCTTGCCCTGGCCGTTGGGGCCGACGAAGGCGGTGACGCCCGGGTCGAGGGGAACCTCGGCCCGGGCGTACGAGCGGAAGTCGGCCAGCGAAAGATGCGTGACGTGCATGGTCGTTCGCCGACCTCCCTCAAGGTGTGGAGCGCGGACGCGTCCCCGCGCCCGGTGTCCTGCGGACTACTTCTTCTCTACGGCGTGGCCGCCGAACTGGTTGCGCAGCGCGGCGATCATCTTCATCTGCGGCGAGTCGTCCTGGCGGGACGCGAACCGCGCGAACAGCGAGGCGGTGATCGCGGGCAGCGGCACCGCGTTGTCGATCGCGGCCTCCACCGTCCAGCGTCCCTCACCGGAGTCCTGGGCGTAGCCGCGCAGCTCGTCCAGGTGCTCGTCGTCGTCCAGGGCGTTGACCGCGAGGTCGAGCAGCCAGGAACGGATGACCGTGCCCTCCTGCCAGGAACGGAAGATCTCGCGGACGTTCTCCACGGAGTCGACCTTCTCCAGCAGCTCCCAGCCCTCGGCGTACGCCTGCATCATGGCGTACTCGATGCCGTTGTGGACCATCTTCGCGAAGTGGCCCGCGCCGACCTTGCCCGCGTGCACGGAGCCGAGGTCGCCCTCGGGCTTGAGCGCGTCGAAGACCGGCTGCACCTTGGCCACGTTCTCGGCGTCGCCGCCGTACATGAGCGCGTAGCCGTTCGCCAGGCCGTGGACGCCGCCGGAGACGCCGCAGTCGACGAAACCTATGCCCTTGGCGGCCAGCTGCTCCGCGTGCTTCTCGTCGTCCGTCCAGCGCGAGTTGCCGCCGTCCACGACGACGTCGCCGGGCTCCAGCAGCTCGGCCAGCTCGTCGACCGTGCTCTGGGTGGCCTCGCCCGCCGGGACCATCACCCACACGACGCGCGGCCCGCTGAGCTTGCCCACCAGCTCTTCGAGGCTGTGGACATCCGCGATGTCGGCGTTGCGGTCGTATCCGACGACGGTGTGACCGGCGCGGCGGATGCGCTCGCGCATGTTGCCGCCCATCTTGCCGAGACCGACGAGACCGAGCTCCATCAGTTGGTTCCTTAATTCGCTGTGTGGCAGAGGGGACACCGACGTGCCCGACCCCTGAGCCTAGCCCCGCTTTGACCTGCACAGCTGTGGGCATACCCGCTCAAACGTTCCCACCCGCCGCGCCGCTGCGGGCAGTCGTGCCGCTGGGGCGGCACGGGTGGGCGCAGCGGCACCCGGCCAGCGCCGGTGAGCGCTTCCCGCCCCCGCCGAGCAACAGTGCCGGGCACCCACAGAAGGCACCCGGCACTGTCCACACCTGTGGAGAACGTCAGCCGCTCAACCGCACCGGCATGATGAGGTACTTGTACGCCCCATCAGCCTCGGCATCCACGGCGGGCTTCCCACTCAGCAGCGCGGGCTTGGTGGACGTCGTGAACGACAGCTGAGCCACCGGCGAGTCGATCGCGCTCAACCCGTCCAGCAGGAACGTCGGGTTGAAGGCGATCGAGATGTCGTCACCCTCCAGCGCCGCCTCGACCCGCTCCACAGCCTGTGCGTCGTCGCTGGACCCCGCCTCGAGCGTCAGCACACCCTGCTCGAAGCTCAGCCGCACCGGGGTGTTCCGCTCGGCCACCAGCGCCACACGCTTGACGGCCTCGACGAACGGCGCTGTCTCGATCACGGCGACGGAGTTGAACTCGGTCGGGAAGAGCGTCCGGTACTTCGGCAGGTCGCCCTCCAGCAGACGCGTGGTCGTACGACGACCGGCGCCCTCGAAGCCGATCAGCCCCTCGCCCGCGCCGGAGCCCGACAGCGCCAGCGTGACGCTGTCACCGGCGCCGAGGGACTTGGCGGTGTCCAGCAGCGTCTTGGCGGGCACCAGGGCGACCGCGGAGGCGTCCGGGTTCTCCGGCTTCCACAGGAACTCGCGGACGGCGAAGCGGTAGCGGTCGGTGGAGGCGAGGGTCACGGTGTCGCCCTCGATCTCGATGCGCACACCGGTGAGGACGGGCAGCGTGTCGTCACGCCCGGCGGCGATGGCGACCTGGGACGCGGCGGCCGCGAAGACCTCACCGGGGACGGTGCCGGTGGCGGTCGGCATCTGCGGCAGCGCCGGGTACTCCTCCACGGGCAGCGTGTGGAGGGTGAAGCGGGAGGAGCCGCAGACCACGGTGGCCCGCACCCCGTCGGTGGAGATCTCCACCGGGCGGTTGGGCAGCGCGCGGCAGATGTCGGCCAGCAGGCGGCCGGAGACCAGGACGGTGCCCTCTTCGTCGACCTCGGCCTCGACACCGACCCGGGCGGAGACCTCGTAGTCGAAGCTCGACAGGCTCAGCTGGCCGTCCTCGGCCTTGAGCAGCAGGCCGGCGAGGACAGGCGCCGGCGGACGGGCCGGGAGGCTGCGTGCCGCCCACGCCACTGCCTCCGCGAGTACGTCGCGTTCCACCCGGATCTTCACCGTAAGCCGCCTCCTGCTGTTGCTTCTGAGTCCTCCGACTCGGCGTCGCCGCCCATCACGAGGGGAAGGACGCCGGGGACCAGTCTGACGTACCGCGCTGACATCAGGTGCCGGTCGGGGTCAAGTCGGACCGAGGGGCGGTCGGGCCATCGAGGGCGAGTTGTGCACAGCCCCCGCTTCAAAACGGTTTCCAGGCTCTCTCTAGTTGGGAGTAGTAGTAGGGCCTGTGGATACCGTGGATAACCTCGTTTGCCCAGCTCAGAGCCACAATTTTATCCACCGACCCTGTGCATGGAGCCCGTGGATAACTCGGGGGTTCTGTGGAGAACAGAAAGTTCTGCACACACCGTCCCCAGGGAGGGCCGAGTTCTCCCCAGCTGCGTCCCCAGGTTTACCCACGTTTCCCACAGCCCAACCCGGCAGCTTCGTGTGACGGCTTTCACTCGATGCGGCGATCCGGGCCATGAGGTTGCCGAACAGTGGACAGCCATGTGGAGAAGGGGCCGATCGCTGGGGAAAACCGCCCCCAGCCTGTGGGTTCTCGGTGGACAACCTTTTCCACACCCTGGGAGCCGAGGCGTTTTCCACACCCTGTGGAGAACCTTCGTCCACGAATCCACAGGCCCCTGAGCTGCACGGATGCTCCTTCCCTCGCCGCCCTGTGGACACAGCTTGGGACAACTTCCCAGTCCCCAGGGTGTGGAAGGAAAAAAGTCGCCGAATCTGTGGAGGAAGGCCGTAACCCGGGGGCCAATCGAACACCGGGGGACGGTGAGGCGTCGGGGCGGGGTGGGGCCGGAGGGGTCTCGAGGGGCTGCGAGGGGCCGATTCGGGGGTCGGAAGCGGCTCCGGACGCCTCGGATCGCTTGCTCCGGGCTCGCGCGAGGGCGCTCCACAGGGCTGTGGGCGGCGCGGCGGAGGCGGCGCTGGGCATCACGGGGACGGTCCTCCTGGGCGCGGCCGTGGGCGCTCGTGCGGTGGCTCGGTCCCCTCCGTACAAGCAAGAAGGCCGCCCGTGGGACACGAAAACGCCCCCGGGAATCCCCCAGGGGCGCTCGTGCGGCCGGTCCGCGCCCGAGCGGGCGGGGTCGGCCCTCAGCCGTTCTTGATGCGGTTCGTCAGCTCGGTCACCTGGTTGTAGATCGAGCGCCGCTCGGCCATCAGCGCGCGGATCTTGCGGTCGGCGTGCATGACCGTCGTGTGGTCACGGCCGCCGAACTGCGCGCCGATCTTCGGCAGGGAGAGGTCGGTCAGCTCGCGGCACAGATACATGGCGATCTGCCGGGCGGTGACCAGCGCACGGCCGCGCGAGGTGCCGCACAGGTCGTCCACGGTCAGCCCGAAGTAGTCGGCGGTGGCCGCCATGATGTCCGTGGCCGTGATCTCGGGCGCGGTGTCCTCGCCGCCGGGAATCAGGTCCTTGAGGACGATCTCGGTGAGCCCGAGGTCGACCGGCTGCCGGTTGAGGGAGGCGAACGCCGTCACCCGGATCAGCGCGCCCTCCAGCTCCCGGATGTTCCGCGAGATGCGGGAGGCGATGAACTCCAGTACCTCCGGCGGGGCGTTGAGCTGCTCCTGGACCGCCTTCTTGCGCAGGATCGCGATGCGGGTCTCCAGCTCGGGCGGCTGGACGTCGGTGATCAGGCCCCACTCGAAGCGGTTGCGCAGCCGGTCCTCCAGCGTGACCAGCTGCTTGGGCGGCCGGTCGGAGGACAGCACGATCTGCTTGTTGGCGTTGTGCAGCGTGTTGAAGGTGTGGAAGAACTCCTCCTGCGTCGACTCCTTGTCCGCGAGGAACTGGATGTCGTCCACGAGCAGGATGTCCATCTCGCGGTAGCGCTTGCGGAAGCTGTCGCCCTTGCCGTCGCGGATGGAGTTGATGAACTCGTTGGTGAACTCCTCCGAGCTGACGTAGCGCACGCGCGTGCCCGGGTAGAGGCTGCGCGCGTAGTGCCCGATCGCGTGCAGCAGGTGCGTCTTGCCCAGGCCCGACTCCCCATAGATGAAGAGGGGGTTGTAGGCCTTGGCCGGTGCCTCGGCGACGGCCACCGCGGCCGCGTGCGCGAAGCGGTTGGAGGCGCCGATGACGAACGTGTCGAAGAGGTACTTGGGGTTGAGCCGCGCGGTCGGCTCACCGGGCCCGCCCGCCGACGGCGTCGACGAGGTGCCGGACGAGCCGCCGCGGCCGGTTCCGGCGGCGGGCAGCGTGGGTCCGGGCCGGTGCGCGCCGCCGCCTGACGGAGGCTCGGGCAGCTCGCGGCGGACCGGGTCGCGCTGGTCGTACTCGGTGCGGGACGTCTCGTAGTCGGAGCGCTGCTCGTAACCGGGGCGCTCGCGACCCGCGCGGTACTCGGGCGACGTGCCGTAGGTGTCCCGCCCGGAGCCGCCGTAGGAGTCCTGCGAGGACGGCGAGGCGTACGGGTCGCGCTCGGGGAAGCCGAGGCGGGGCTGCTGCCAGCCGTAGTCGTCCTGTCCGGAGCGCGGCCAGGCGCCCGGCTGCGGGCGCTGGTACTCGGCCGGGTAGGCGGGGCGGACCGTGGGCAGCTGGTCGGCGGCCGGGCGCTCGGCGTGGGAGGCCGGGCCGTCGTCGGGGAGCTGCTGGTCGTCGGCGCGGTGGCGGCCGTAGCCCTCGTACGGCGCGGAGGGCAGCTCCGGCTCCTCGTACCGGGGCCGCTCCGCGCTCTCGTGCGGGGGCTGCGGCTTGGGCGCGGCGGGCGCGGGACGGCTGCTCGCGGAGTCGTCCACGGTGATCGCGGTCCGGATGGGCCGGCCGCACTCCCGGCTGAGGGTCTCGCTGACGACAGGGGCGAGGCGGTCCTCGAAGGCGCGCTTGGCGAATTCGTTCGGCACGGCGAGCAGGGCGGTGTCCGCGACCAGGGCGAGGGGCTGGCAGCGCCGGAGCCAGTGCTCGTCCTTGGCGTCCACACGGTGTCCCGGACCCTCGCCGAGGAGCTGCTCCAGTACGCGTGGCCACACTGCGGCAAGATCGGCAGGTACGTCAGCCACAGGGCACGCTCTCTCGCAGATCCCACGAACGTGTGGTTGTGGGATGGGTCGGGATGAAAATCGGGTGGATGGGCCGGGCATTCCCGCTCGGGCGGGGATAAGGGAACGAATCGGAGTCCAGCCACGGTAGTCAGCGTGGCGGGTAGGGTTCAAGTTGTTGTCCCCAGCCTGTGGACAGTGTCCCTCGGTGGGCGTCGGTTTGACCGGATGGCGTAGCCGCGCGTACCGTAACCAGGTCGAGTTGTCGATGGCTGCTGCCGCCTGCCTCCGATGGGCACAGATCGCTACAGGTGATCGGGAAGCGGTGCACTCGGGCGTGACGCGAGCTACTCGTGGGCGCACGGTGACAGCCAGGACGGCACCCCGCCACCTACCGATTCTTTCTGGAGCCCCCGAGTGAGCAAGCGCACCTTCCAGCCGAACAACCGTCGTCGCGCGAAGACCCACGGCTTCCGCCTGCGGATGCGCACCCGTGCCGGCCGCGCGATTCTCGCGAACCGCCGCAGCAAGGGTCGCGCCGCCCTGTCCGCCTGATCCTGACCAGGTCGTGACGTCGTGCTGCCCACCGACCACCGGCTGAGGCGGCGCGAGGACTTCGCGACCGCGGTACGACGAGGGCGCCGGGCAGGCCGCCCGACCCTCGTCGTCCACTTTCGTAGCGGTGCCACGGACCCGCACGCGCCTGGGGAGAGCGCTCCCCCGACGCGTGCGGGTTTCGTCGTGAGCAAGGCTGTGGGTGGCGCGGTCGTGCGCAACAAAGTCAAGCGCAGACTGCGTCACCTGATGCGTGACCGGGTTGCCCTGTTTCCCCCCGGTAGCCTGGTAGTCGTACGAGCGCTGCCCGGATCGGGCGACGTGGAACACGCACAGCTGGCCCGAGACCTGGATGCCGCCCTTGCGCGGCTACTGGGAGGGGGCGCGCGATGAAGTACCCACTGCTGGCCCTGATCAAGTTGTACCAGTGGACGATCAGTCCGCTGCTGGGGCCGGTATGCAAGTACTACCCGTCGTGCTCTCATTACGGCTACACGGCCATCGACCGGCATGGTGCGATCAAGGGAACGGCCCTGACCGCCTGGCGCATCCTCCGGTGCAATCCGTGGTCGCTGGGCGGTGTGGACCATGTCCCCCCGCGCAAGCGTCCGCGGTGGCACGAAATGCTGCGCGGCGCCTGGCGCGCACGCAGGGGCGGAACCTCCGCCGCCGAACCGGCCACCGAGGCGAAGCTTTCCGAGCCTCCTTCGAGCCCGGCCGCAGAGACCTCGTCCCATGCCCAAGGAGCATGATTAGTGGACACGATTGCCAGCTTCTTCAGCTTCATCACGACACCCGTCTCCTGGGTCATCGTCCAGTTCCACACGGTGTACGGGGCGATCTTCGGTCCTGACACGGGCTGGGCCTGGGGCCTGTCCATCGTGTCCCTGGTGATTCTCATCCGCATCTGCCTGATCCCGCTCTTCGTGAAGCAGATCAAGGCGACGCGCGCGATGCAGACGCTCCAGCCTGAGATGAAGAAGATCCAGGAGCGCTACAAGAACGACAAGCAGCGTCAGTCCGAAGAGATGATGAAGCTGTACAAGGAGTCGGGTACCAACCCGCTCTCCTCGTGCCTTCCCATCCTGGCGCAGTCTCCCTTCTTCTTTGCCCTCTACCACGTGCTCAACGGCATCGCGTCGGGCAAGACCATCGGCGTCATCAACACGTCGCTGCTGGAGAGCGCCCGTAAGGCGCACATCTTCGGTGCCCCGCTCGCGGCGAAGTTCAAGGACAGCGCCGACACCATCGCGGCGATGCACGCCTCGGTCACCGATGTGCGGGTCATCACCGCGATCATGATCGTCCTGATGTCGGCGTCGCAGTTCTACACGCAGCGCCAGCTGATGACCAAGAACGTCGACACCACGGTCAAGACGCCGTTCATGCAGCAGCAGAAGATGCTGATGTACGTCTTCCCGATCATGTTCGCCGTCTTTGGCATCAACTTCCCGGTCGGTGTCCTCGTCTACTGGCTGACCACCAACGTGTGGACCATGGGCCAGCAGATGTACGTCATCCGCAACAATCCGAACCCGGGCTCCAAGGCTCAGGCCGCGTACCTGGAGCGTCTGACCAAGCACGTCACGCACCACGGCAAGATCCGCCGCCGCAGCGAGCGCACGATCGTCAAGGCGATCGTCGCCAAGGGCCGCGACCGCAACGAGGCCGAGCGGAAGTTCATCAACGCGCTGAGCAAGGCTGGTCTGGCCGCTCAGGCCGATGGCTCCGTGATCAAGAGCGAGGCCCAGGCCGTGGCCCAGACCGAGGACGGTACGGCGGCCACCGCCCCCGCCCGGCGCCAGCAGCCTAAGCGGCAGAGCAAGGCCCAGCGTCACCAGTCCGGCACCAAGCAGCCGGACGGCGCCACCGCGACCACCTCGCTGGAGAAGTCCGAGTCCGACGAGCCTCAGGACGCCAAGCCCGCCGCTGCCAAGCAGCCCCAGAAGTCCGGTTCCGGCACCCGCAGCAAGGCCCAGTCCGGGCAGAGCAAGGGTGGCCAGCAGCGGCCCAAGTCCCCGTCCAAGAAGTAAGAAGGAGCTCATCCCGTGACGGAAGGCACCACTACCTCCGCCGCTGCCGAGGGTGCAGACACCCTGACCCGCCTGGAGCAGGAGGGTGAGATCGCCGCGGACTACCTGGAGGGTCTGCTCGACATCGCCGACCTCGACGGCGACATCGACATGGACGTCGAGGCCGACCGTGCCTCCGTTTCGATCATCAGCGACGCCGGTGGCCGCGACCTCCAGAAGCTGGTCGGCCGGGACGGCGAGGTGCTGGAGGCGCTGCAGGAGCTGACGCGCCTGGCCGTGCACCGGGAGACCGGTGACCGCAGCCGGCTGATGCTCGACATCGCGGGCTACCGGGCCAAGAAGCGCGCCGAGCTGGCCGAGCTGGGCGCCAAGGCGGCTGCCGAGGTCAAGAGCTCGGGCGAGCCCGTCAAGCTCAAGCCGATGACCCCCTTCGAGCGCAAGGTCGTGCACGACGCGATCAAGGGTGCGGGACTGCGCAGCGAGTCGGAGGGCGAGGAACCGCAGCGGTTCGTCGTCGTACTGCCCGCCTGATCGGCCCCTGTTCCACCGGCCCCGTCTGTTGCGTCTGAGGCGCAGACGGGGCCGAACTTTGTCAGCCTGTAGTTCTGGTGGCCGGTGCGGGATGCGCCGGCGCTGTACGGAAGGACGGTCCCCGTGACGGAGGCAGCGGAGCTTCCCCCCGCGCCCGAACAGGCGCGGGAAGTATTTGGTGATCGCTTCGACGACGCGGTGCGCTATGCGGAGCTGCTGGCCGAGGCAGGTGTACAGCGCGGTCTGATCGGTCCCCGGGAAGTGCCCCGGCTGTGGGAGCGCCATTTGCTGAACTGCGCGGTGCTCTCCGAGGCCGTTCCCGAGGGGGTGACGGTCTGCGACGTCGGCTCGGGCGCGGGTCTGCCGGGCATCCCGCTGGCCCTGGTGCGGGACGATCTCAACATCACTCTCCTTGAGCCGCTGCTGCGGCGCACCACCTTCCTCACCGAGGTCGTGGAGCTGCTGGGCCTCGACCATGTGACCGTGGTGCGCGGACGAGCCGAGGAGATGCTGGGCAAGGTGCCGCCGGTGCATGTGGTGACGGCGCGTGCCGTGGCCCCGCTGGACCGCCTGGCCGCCTGGGGCATCCCGCTGCTGCGGCCGTACGGCGAGATGCTGGCGCTGAAGGGGGACACCGCCGAGGAGGAGCTGAAGGCGGCGTCCACCGCGCTCGCCAAGCTCGGTGCGGTCTCCACCTCGGTCCTCCACGTGGGCGAGGGCGTAGTGGACCCGCTGTCCACCGTCGTGCGGGTGGAGGTCGGCGAGAGCCCGGGCGGCGTACGGTTCGCGGCCAAGCGGGCCAAGGCGGCACGGACGGGCCGGGCGCGCAGGCGCCGCTGAGCCAGGATGTGGTGGATGGGGTGTGCCCCGGGTTCGGTCCCGGGGCACACCCCATCTGTCGTGTTCGGGCTGCTCCACACAAGCTGCCAAAGCCGGGTGGGTCGGAGTGTCGCGAGGACCCGGTCGCCGTGGCGGAGCATCGTGTTTCACGTGAAACGTCGCTCACTGCTGCACGGCATCATCGGCCGGAGTCATGCTGCGGCCGAACCCCGGGACCGGAAGCCGCTCGGTTCACCCGGAGCGGTGCCGCAGGTGTCCACAGAGGTGGATTTCTCCACAGAAGGCCAGGGCTCACTGGTTCGCGGTACCGAAGGCATGGGAGGCTCTGTTCATTGCGAGCCTGAAGTCGAGGAGAGTGAATCCGTGCGGTCCGACGCCAATATCGCGGGACCGATGACCGATCCGGTCCCCGGTCCCCGAACCGAGTCGATGGGGGCAGATGTTTCACGTGAAACACCGCCCCCGATGGACGACACTCCCATCGGTCGCGCTGCCCAACTAGCTGCGGAGGCCATCAGCCGCGCTGTAGAGGGCCTGCCGAGGCCCGAGCAGACCCGCGTCATCGTGGTGGCCAACCAGAAGGGAGGCGTGGGCAAGACGACGACCACCGTCAACCTTGCCGCTTCCCTGGCACTGCATGGTGGCCGGGTCCTGGTGGTCGACCTCGACCCGCAGGGCAACGCGTCCACAGCACTGGGGATCGACCACCACGCGGAAGTGCCGTCCATCTACGACGTCTTGGTGGAGAGCAGGCCGCTCTCCGAGGTCGTCCAGCCCGTTCCGGACGTCGAGGGTCTGTTCTGCGCCCCGGCCACCATCGATCTCGCCGGTGCCGAGATCGAGTTGGTGTCCCTGGTGGCGCGGGAGAGCCGACTCCAGCGGGCGATCCAGGCGTACGAACAGCCGTTGGACTACATCCTCATCGACTGCCCGCCGTCGCTCGGCCTGCTGACGGTCAATGCGCTCGTCGCCGGCCAGGAAGTCCTCATCCCCATCCAGTGCGAGTACTACGCGCTGGAGGGCCTGGGCCAGCTGCTGCGCAACGTCGATCTGGTGCGGGGTCACCTCAACCCGACGCTGCATGTGTCGACCATCCTGCTGACGATGTACGACGGCCGGACGCGTCTCGCCTCTCAGGTCGCGGAAGAGGTCCGCACCCACTTCGGTGACGAGGTGCTGCGGACGAGCATCCCGCGCTCGGTCCGTATCTCCGAGGCTCCCAGCTATGGGCAGACGGTACTGACCTACGATCCAGGGTCGAGCGGGGCGCTCTCCTACCTCGAGGCGGCCCGGGAAATCGCGCTGAGGGGTGCGGGAGTCGGCTACGACCCGACCCACGCCCACGTCGGCACCCAGAACGACCGGAACATGGTGGAGGGGACGCAGTGAACGAACGACGGAGGGGGCTGGGTCGCGGTCTCGCCGCACTGATCCCCGCTGCCCCGACCGAGAAGACCCTGGCGTCCAGCGCGCTGGGCAGCGGGACGTCCGCATCATCCGCAGCCGCGCCGTTGCTGACGGCCGGTCGGGGAACCGGCGCCGAGGCGCCCACCGTCCCGGCACCGGCCCAGGAGCAGGAGGACTCTCCGGCGAGCCCGGTGGCGGAGCTGCCCGCGCCGCCCATGGGCGCCTACTTCGCGGAGATCCCGCTCGACTCCATCACGCCCAACCCGCGCCAGCCCCGTGAGATCTTCGACGAGGACGCGCTGCGCGAGCTGGTGACCTCCATTCAGGAGGTCGGCCTCCTCCAGCCCGTCGTCGTGCGCGAGCTGGGCGCGGACCGCTATGAGCTGATCATGGGCGAGCGCCGCTGGCGGGCCAGCCGCAAGGCGGGCCTGGAGGCGATCCCGGCGATCGTCCGCGCCACGGAGGACGAGAAGCTCCTCCTGGACGCCCTGCTGGAGAACCTGCACCGTGCGCAGCTCAACCCGATCGAAGAGGCGCACGCCTACGATCAGCTGCTCAAGGACTTCAACTGCACCCATGACCAGCTGGCCGACCGGATCGGGCGCTCCCGCCCGCAGATCTCCAACACGCTCCGTCTGCTGCGTCTGTCGCCGACCGTGCAGAAGCGGGTGGCGGCCGGGGTGCTCTCGGCCGGTCACGCCCGGGCGCTGCTGTCCGTCGAGGACTCCGAGGAGCAGGACCGGCTGGCGCACCGGATCGTGGCCGAGGGGCTGTCGGTGCGTGCGGTGGAAGAGATCGTGACCCTGATGGGCTCGCGGCCGCAGAAGGCCGCGCGCTCCAAGGGGCCGCGTGCCGGGGCCCTGGTGTCCCCCGCGCTGAGTGATCTGGCCACCCGGCTGTCGGACCGCTTCGAGACCCGGGTGAAGGTGGACCTCGGGCAGAAGAAGGGGAAGATCACCGTCGAGTTCGCCTCGGTCGAGGACCTGGAGCGGATCCTCGGCACGCTCGCCCCGGGCGAGGGGCCCCTGCTGTCCACGGGACTCCAGGACGAGGACGGCGACGACGAGGGCCAGGACGCCTGACCCGCGGCGGTCCGACCGACTGCGCTGCTGGAGCGGATCGTGTCCGGTGTGTACCGGAACACGGTCCGCTCTTTGCTTTGAGCCGGTATCGAGGGAATCGCATCGTGGATACGATGCGAACGGGTAGGGCGCAGCGGTCGGTGGATTCGCCGATGGGCTGCTCGGGAGACGGAGCGCTCTGACAGCCGCTCGCGATGCACGTCCGTAGGAAGCGAGGAACAGCCTTCATGGGGCGTCGGCTCGTACCGCTCACGCTGGACAACCTCAAGGATCTTCCCCAGCGCTGTCGCTCCTGCGTGTTCTGGGAGCTGGACCCCGTGAGCGGAGAGGCCGCGGTGAAGGCGGGCACGGCCGCCCGGGAGAAGGAGTCCTGGATCTCCGCCGTTCTCCTCGACTGGGGCTCGTGCGGTCGAACGGTCTACGTGGACGATGTGCCGGTGGGCTTCGTGCTCTACGCACCGCCCGCCTATGTGCCGCGCTCGGCGGCGTTCCCCACCAGCCCGGTCTCGCCGGACGCCGTACAGCTCATCACCGCGTTCGTGCTGCCCGGCTATCAGGGGCAGGGGCTGGGCCGGACGCTGGTCCAGGCGGTCGCCAAGGATCTGCTGAGGCGCGGCTTCAAGGCGATCGAGGCGTTCGGTGACACCCGCTGGAAGGAACCGGCCTGCCTGCTCCCCGTGGACCATCTCCTCGCGGTCGGCTTCAAGACGGTACGGCAGCACCCGCAGCACCCTCGGCTGCGGCTGGAGCTGCGCTCGACACTGTCCTGGAAGGAAGACGTGGAGATGGCCATCGACCGGCTGCTGGGGGCCGTACAGAAGGAACCCGCGCTCCGGCCGCTGTAGCGGAATGCCGAAGGGGCCGGCCCTCATCAGGGTCGGCCCCTTCGTGTTTCACGTGAAACGTCACTCGGCGATGAACTCTTCGAGGTCGCGCACGAGCATGGCCTTCGGCTTGGCACCGACGATCGTCTTGACGACATCGCCACCCTGGTAGACGTTCAGGGTCGGGATGGACATGACGCCGTACTTGGCGGCCGTGTTCGGGTTCTGGTCGATGTTGAGCTTGACGACCTCGATCTTGTCGCCGTACTCGGCGGCGATGGCCTCGAGGGACGGAGCGATCTGGCGGCACGGGCCGCACCACTCGGCCCAGAAGTCCACCAGGACGGGCTTGTCGCTCTTGAGCACGTCCTGCTCGAAGTTGTCGTCGGTCACGCTCTTCAGGTTGCCGGCCACAGCGGGCTCCTTATTTCTGTTCTTACGGTGGGGGCGGGGCGGTCAGACGGCCGCGGTCTTCTCGGGCTCGGCCTGGTCGGTGTCGAGCAGCGCGGCCAGGTAGCGCTCGGCGTCGAGCGCGGAGGCACAGCCGGTGCCGGCCGCGGTGATCGCCTGACGGTAGGTGTGGTCGACCACGTCGCCCGCGGCGAAGACGCCGGGCACGTTGGTCCGGGTGGAGGGAGCGGCGACCTTCAGATAGCCCTCGGCGTCCAGGTCCAGCTGGCCCTTGAACAGCTCGGTACGCGGGTCGTGGCCGATGGCGATGAACAGACCCGTCACGGGCAGCTCCGAGATCTCGCCCGTCTTGAGGTTGCGGAGCTTGAGGCCGGTGAGCTTCTGCTCGCCGAGGATCTCCACGACCTCGCTGTCCCAGGCGAACTTGATCTTCGGGTCGTTGAAGGCGCGCTCCTGCATCGCCTTGGAGGCGCGCAGGGTGTCACGGCGGTGGACGATCGTCACGGACTTGGCGAACCGCGAGAGGAAGGTGGCCTCCTCCATCGCGGTGTCGCCGCCGCCAATCACGGCGATGTCCTGGTCCCGGAAGAAGAAGCCGTCACAGGTGGCACACCAGGAGACGCCACGGCCGGAGAGCGCGTCCTCGTTGGGCAGCGCGAGCTTGCGGTG
The DNA here is from genome assembly GCF_000373625.1 of Streptomyces sp. LaPpAH-108. Taxonomy (GTDB): domain Bacteria; phylum Actinomycetota; class Actinomycetes; order Streptomycetales; family Streptomycetaceae; genus Streptomyces. The sequence goes on along the minus strand of NZ_KB891995.1, from coordinate 221,403 downwards.
CTGGGAGCCGGTGGCGACGATGACCGCCTTCGCGCGGTGGACGGTGCCCGAGGTGTCGGTGACGGTCTTGATCTCACCGGTCAGGTCGACGGACACGATGTCGTCCGGGATCAGCTCGGCGCCGAACCGCTCGGCCTGCGCCCGCATGTTGTCCATCAGGTCGGGGCCCATGATGCCGCTGGGGAAGCCCGGGTAGTTCTCCACCTCGGTGGTGTTCATCAGCGCGCCACCGGCGGTGACGGCGCCTTCGAACACCAGAGGCTTCAGGGACGCGCGCGCGGTGTAGAGCGCCGCCGTGTAGCCTGCGGGCCCGGAGCCGATGATGATCACGTTACGGACGTCGCTCACGGCTTGATTCCTCGTCTCTGGTCTGTGTCAGTCGACCGGTGAAAGTCCCTTTCGGGGCTCTCACCCCACCCAACCGATCCTAAGGGCCGCGCATTCCCCCGTTGTCTGGGCACACGGAGGCGGCACGGGATGGCAGCTACTCTCCGGATGACCGCAGGGGAGCGAATGACGCCCGTCGCGGCTCAGTTGCGTGCGAGGGACTGCTTCAGCAGCACGTCGCCGGAGGAGGCGGGCCGGTGCACGATGCAGGAGGCATCCACGACGTAGGCCAGGACGCGCGTGCTGTCCGCGGTGTCGGGGAGCACGACCAGATAGGCCTTCTTCCCGGCGTAGGTACCCGTCTTGGCGGCGAGGACATCGTTGCGTGAGTCCACCGCTTGCCGGACGCAGTAGGGCACGGGGACGGCGGTCTGGATCAGGGTGTTCGCGCTCTGGGTCGGCCCGCTCGGGGAAACCGCCGCGCTCTCCTCGCGAGGCCGCTGGGTGCCCCGCTGAAGCCCCTTCTGCGTGGTGAGGAGACCTTTCACCTGGCTCTGCACACTGGCCCCGGAGAACGTGGTGACGGCCGGAGCGGGCTTGGTGCGGGCCGTGGTGTCGGGGGAGTCGCTGCCGAGTGACTGAAGAAGCAGCGAACCGGCTCCCACCACGGCGGCGGTGAGGACGGCGCCGAGCGCGACGGTCCTGCGGCGGCTGCGGCCACGCTCCTTGCGGCCGGGGCCGGTCGCGGCGGACGAACGCCCGGCGGGACGGTCCGGCACCGATGTTTCACGTGAAACCAGCTTCTCGGTTTCACGTGAAACATGCTGCGAGCCTCCCGCTTCGACGGCCAGGGCGGCGTCGATACGGTCCGCCACGTCCTGTGGCATCGGAGAAGGCTCCGGCACGCTGCCCAGCAGCGCCCGGATCTCCTCCAGGGACGCCTGGACATCGGCACACAGCTCGCAGCTCTCCAGATGCCGACGGAGGTCCGTGCTGCGGGTCGGCGGCAGGATGCCCTCGGTGAGGTCGGCGAGCTCGGTGACGTCCGGATGCCCGGCCGTGTCTGTCGAGGACGTCATGCCCGTCCACCTCCGCCCTTCACGACGGCCGAATCGCTCGGTCCTGTGTCCTGTGAGCCGTCCCCCGGAGAATCTGTCGCAGGTGGGACGGATGCCCCGTGCACCCGGTTCCGTCCTGGCGCGGGTTCTTTCCCCTCGCCCGGGGCATCGGGACGCAGATGGGTGAGCAGCGGAAGAAGTCTGGCGCGGCCCCGGGCGCAGCGGCTCTTCACCGTCCCGGTGGGCACGTCGAGGATGCGTGCGGCCTCGGCCACCGGATAGCCCTGCATGTCCACCAGGACCAGTGCGGCGCGCTGGTCCTTCGGGAGCGTTCCGAGCGCTTGGATGAGCTGCCGGTGCAGGTCGTTCCGCTCGGCCGGGGCAGAGGCGGACTCGTGCGGCTCCAGCAGCTGTTCCAGCCGCTCGGTGTCGTCCACGGGGGCCGTCTTCCGCGAGGCGGTCTTGCGGGCGCGGTCCAGGCAGGCGTTCACCGTGATGCGGTGCAGCCAGGTCGTGACGGCCGACTGCCCCCGGAAGGTGTGCGCGGCCCGGTAGGCCGAGACCAGGGCGTCCTGGACCGCGTCGGCGGCCTCCTCCCGGTCCCCCAGCGTCCGCAGGGCGACGGCCCAGAGCCGGTCCCGATGCCTCCGGACGAGTTCACCGAAGGCATCGGGGTCGCCGTCCACGTGCCGGGCGATCAGGTCCTGGTCGCCCACTTCCTCGTATCCGGCGCCCTGCGCCATCTGCCCCCTCCGGCTCGGACGAGACGTCAGCCCGTGAAACGGACTTCGGTGATGGCCTGCTTGTAGCCCGCGTTCGAGTACGAGGCCGCGTCGTAGCCGGACATCGGCACGGCGGTCAGCCACACGAGGACGTAACGCGTCTTCACCGACTTGCCGGGCTTGACCGTGGCGGTCGTGCCCGAGGTGGTGACGTCGCCGATCCGCTTCATCGAGTCCAGCGACGGCGGGGTCATGGAGTCGGCCGCGTACAGCTCGACCGTGGTGTGGTCGCCGCCGTAGCGGAGCCCGACGCTGGCCGCGTCGAGCTTCTGGTCCGACCCGAGGTCGTACATGATGCCGACGCCGGGCTTGTAGGGAGCGATCGTGGGACCTTCGTTGAAGGACTTGGTCCGCCAGAACGTCGACGTGTCGCCGTCGTAGGTCTTGCTGACGTCACCGGGGTGCTGGGCGTCGCCCTTGGCGACGAACTCCTGCGCTCCCTGGATCTTTATCGGCTTCGGCACCGCCTTGGCCGCGTTCTTGTCGCCGCTGTCCTGCGTCTGGGTGTTGTTGGTGTCCTTCGGCTTGTCACCCTGGCCCATCAACGCGTCCGCCAGCTGCCAGCTGCCGAGACCGAGCGCGGCGATGAGGAGGGCGGAGACCGCCCACTTCAGTGCCTTGCCGGTACGGCTCTGCAGCGGAGGGGGCGGCGGCGCGATCGGCTGGGTGACGCCGGGACCGGCCGCAGGACGCCCGTACGTGCCCTGCTGGTACGTGGTGCGCTGATACTCCGGCGGGGCCGTGAAAGCGGGCTCCGGCGGGCGGATGCGGGGCATCTCGCCGATCGCCTTGACCAGTTCCTCCGGCGTGGTGCACGCGGACTCGTGCCGGGAGGCGGTGGCCCCGTCGTTGACGAGCGCGCGCATCGCCAGCTCGGACAGCCCCCGGTGGACTCCCGCACGCACCTGGTCGGGTGCGACGAGGCCCACGGCCTTGGGCAGCCCGGTGAGGCCGTAGGCGTCGCTCTCGTACGGCCAGCGCTGCGTCAGCGCCGCGTACAGCAGGGCGCCGATCGCCTCGGTGTCCGTGCGCTGCGGGGTGTCGGAGGTGATGCCGCGCAGCGCGGCGTTCACGGCCAGCCCGCGGATGCGCCACTGCCCGGTGGAGGTGCGCAGCACGGCGTTGGGGTTCAGCCGCAGATGGGCGAGGCCGTCACGGTGCGCGGCGGCCATGGCGGACGCGATCTGACTGACCATCTGGTAGGCGTCGTGCGGCTCCAGCGGTCCCGTGGCGAGCAGCGCGGTCAGTTCGGTGGCGTCGGGCAGCCACTCGTGCACGACGTAGACGAGGTCGTTCTCCTCGACCGCGTCGAGGACCTGGACGAACCGGGGATCGCCCAGCAGTGCCGCCGCCCGCGCGGCGGCCAGGACGGCACGGGCGCGAGGGTGCCCGGCCGGGAGGATGTGCACGCCGACGGCGCGACGAAGTTTCTCGTCGACCGCACGCCAGCTGCTGAATCCGTCCAGACGGGTGACGCACTCCTCGAGACGGTAGCGTCTGGCGAGTTTGTGACCGCTGTGCAGTTCCGGGGGTGCGGACTCCGTTCCGGTGGCCTCCGTTCCGCTGGTCCCCTGTGCCTCGTCGCTGTCCGTGTCCAGCTCCGGGTTCTTGGCCGCCCCGTCGGACGTGGACTGGCCCGCCTTCGCGGTCAGCGGCTGCTCGCCGCTGTTGTCTGCCACGTCGACGGCAGCTGTGCTCCGTTCCGCCACCGTCGTCCCTGCCTCCCCATCCGTTGCACGCTGTCCGACGCCGAAACCAATTGTGCCCACAGTCCGCCGCTATGCACGACACGCGGCGGCGGACGATGGTTGTGCGCCTACCCCGCCTCAGCGTCCCAGACGCCCGCGGACCATCCCCACGAGCGAGTTGAGTTCCTCGATCCGCATCCTCCTCGCGGCGACGAAGAAGATCCCAAGCAATACCGCACCACCCACCACGAGCGCCACGAAGGAACCGAACACGCCCTGGCCCAGAGTGTGCCCGATGCCGTAGCAGGCCGCACCGCTGAGGAGGGCCGCCGGCACCGAGGCGATGCCGAGCCGCGCGTAGGTCCGCAGCACCCGGGAGCCGTCCAGATCGCCGCCCAGGCGCTTGCGCAGCCGCCGCCAGGCGACACCGACACCGATGGCGTAGGCGAGGCCGTACGCGGCGGCCATGCCCGCGACCGCCCAGCGGGACGGCAGCAGGACGAAGCAGAGGGCCGAGGCGCCCGCGTTGACCACCGCGACGATGACGGTGTTGTAGAAGGGCGTACGGGTGTCCTCGTACGCGTAGAAGGCGCGCAGGACCACGTACTGCACCGAGTACGGGATCAGGCCGAGGCCGAAGGCCATCAGCATGTAGCCCATGTTGGTGGCCGCGCCGGTGCCCGAGGAGCCGAAGATCAGCGTGCACATCGGGATGCCGAGCGCCAGGAAGCCGAAGGCGATGGGCACGATGGCCACGGCCGTCGTCCGCAGGCCCTGCGAGATGTCGTCGCGGACCGCGCCGGCGTCGCCCTCGACGGCCGAGCGCGAGAGGCGCGGCAGCAGCGCGGCCATCAGGGACACCGTGATGATGGCCTGCGGCAGGCCCCAGATCAGCTGCGCGTTGGCGTAGGCGGCGAAGCCGGTGCCCTTGGCGTCCGAGTCCTCGCCCGCGGCCGTGGAGAGCTGCGTGACGATCATCGCGCCCGCCTGGTTGGCGAGCACGAAGAGGACCGTCCACTTGGCGAGCATCGCGGCCTTGCCCAGGCCGTGGCCCTTCCAGTCGAAGCGCGGGCGGATACGGAAGCCCGTCTCCCGCAGGTAGGGGATCATCGCCAGCGCCTGCACCACGAGACCGAGCAGCACACCGATGCCGAGCAGCCGCTGGCCCTCCGGCGGGATGTTGGAGACGGTCATGTGGGAGTTGGCCGAGGTGCCGTAGACCCAGATGAACGTGCCGAGCGTCACGATGATGACGATGTTGTTCAGCACCGGGGTCCACATCATCGCGCCGAACTTTCCGCGCGCGTTGAGGATCTGACCCATCACCACGTGGATGCCCATGAAGAAGATCGAGGGCAGGAAGTAGCGGGTGAAGGTGACCGCCACGTCGTTGGCCGCCGGGTTGGTCGCGACCGAGTCCGACAGCAGGCGCACCAGGAGCGGGGCGGCGAACAGCGCGGCGCCTGTGAGCACGGCGAGTGCCACCATCACGAGGGTCAGCAGCCGGTTGGCGAAGGCCTCGCCGCCGTCCTCGTCCTCCTTCATGGCCCGCACCAGCTGGGGCACGAAGACGGAGTTCAGGCCGCCGCCGACGGTGAGGATGTAGATCATCGTGGGCAGCTGGTAGGCGACCTGGAAGGAGTCGCCGAGGAAGCCCAGACCCAGCGCGGAGACGATCAGCGCGGAGCGGACGAAGCCGGTGAGGCGGGAGACCATCGTGCCGGCCGCCATGACGGCGCTGGAGCTGAGCAGGCCGCCCTTCTTGGCCGGGGCCGGGGCGGGGGCCGCGGGAGTCTCGGCGGGCCCCGAGGGCCCGGGCACCGGGGCGGGCGGCTGCGTGCGGTTCCCGGGTACGGGAGGCTGCGGGGCGCCCGGACCGGCCTGGCCCGGCGTCGACGGCCCGGAGGCGGTCCGTGCGCCCGTGGCCGCGCCGCCGTGCTGCTGGTCCTTCAGCAGATGTGCGAAGGCGTCCGGCTCGTGGTACTCCTCGCCCGAGTGCGAGACCAGGTCGTCCACCCCCACGAACTGGGTCGTGCGCGGGTTGTCGCCGTACGGCAGATGCTGGGTGGCGTCGCCGTCCGGCTCGGGCGCCGGGGTGTTGGCCCAGACACGGGGGTCGGGCGCGTACGGCGACTGCGAGGGCTGGGCGTACAGCGGCTGCTGCCGCTCGTGGCTGCCCGGCGGGGGCGGCGGGTGCGCGGCGCGGTCGTAGAGCGCCTCGGCGACCGGGTCCTGGGCGGACAGCTCGCGCTCCCGGTAGGGGGCCTGGTCGTAGGCGTCCTGGAGGTACATGTCCGCCGCGGGCTGCGGCGGCACCTGGCCCGGCTCGGGCGAGGTCTCGGGGTGGCCCGAGCCGGCGGCGCCCTGGCCACGGTCACCGTCGTACGGCGCGTTCATGGTTACCCCACCTCATCGTCCCGGGCCACACCGGCCACGACATCGCTCAACGGTCCACTCTCTCACCCGTGCCGGACGGGTCGGCGCTTTCCGGTGCGGTGTCCGGTGCAGGGTCACTCGGCTGGTCCGGCGTGTCCGCCTCGGAGGGGGAATCGGACTCCGCCGTGGGCCGGTCCTCGGGGGTGCCGGGCTGCTCCGGCTCGCCGTCGGTGCTCTCCTCGGCCGCGGCCTCCTGCTCGGCGCGGCGGGCCGCCGCGCGCTTGCGCTGGGTGTACATCCGGAACCCGGCCAGCACCAGCAGGAGCACGCCGCCGCCGATGACGAGCATCACGGTGGGCGTGACCTCGGTGACCTTCACGTCGAAGGTGACGGGGTCGCCGTACTCCTGGCCGTCCTCGGTGTAGAGCTGCGCGAGCACGCCGACGCGGCCGTTGGCGTTGGCGGAGGTGGTGAACTTGACGGACTGGCTGTGGCCGCCGGAGACGTCGACGGGCTGCTCGTAGTACGCCTTGCCGCCGATCTTCAGACGGGTCGGCATGGTCGAGGTGAGCCGCAGATACAGGTGGCCGACGGGCTGCACGAGGTTGTTCTGCACGGTGACCGGGATGGTCGCGCTGCGCCCGGAGAGCTTGGTCTCCGACTTGTCGATCAGCTTGACCTGCTCCGCGAGGTCGTCGAGCCAGCCCTCCACACCGCCCCGGAAGTCGTCCCCGTCGGCGCGGTGGCCCCGCCACGACGTGGACATCCCGCGGTTTATGGCCCGCCCGAACGGCGTGACCACCCGGGACTGGTCCGTGAGGATCACCTGGAAGTTGTCCAGCTTGTCCTGCGTGCGCGCGATCTGCTCGAAGGCCGACTTCGGCAGCTCCTGCTTGCGCAGCGAGGAGGGGTAGGCGGAGGTGGACGGGATGCGCGTGGTGGCGTTCGGGTCGGGCTTGGCCTTGGCCGCCGCGCTCAGTCCCTGTGCCTCGGACCAGGTGCCGCTCTGGAGCGCCGTCAGCGCCGTGGCCATGGCCTGGGCCTGGCTCGCGGTCGGCATCCGCTGCGGAGCGATCACGATGCTGCGCTGCTTGTCCGTCTGCGCGTTCACCTCGAGGCTCTGGGCCAGGAACTCCTGCACGGCGAGCGTGGAGGTGTCCGCCCGGGTCAGATCGCCCTCGAAGACGGTGGACAGCCGGGCGTCGGCCACCACCGCCGTGGTGCCGCCGCCGACCGGCCGGGCGGCCGACGGCGTGTAGGACAGGCCCGAGCTCTCCCGGAGGCTGTCGCTGCGGGCGATCACCCGGTCCGCGCCCGCGGAGGTGGCGACCTTCATGATCGACGGGTCCACGGCGCCCTCGACGGGCCAGGCGAAGTCGGTGCTCGGCGTGACATGGAGCACGGTCTTCACCGTCGTCGCGGCGACGTCGGTCGCGTCCTTGAGGTGGCTGAGCGAGCCGGTGACGCTGGTGCCGGTGTGGGCGAGCGAGGCCAGGTCCGGGTCGCCGAAGGGCAGCGCGACGACCTCCTCGCCGGTGACGGCCTTCTGGAGGTCGGCCAGCCACTGCCGGGCGATCTCCCGGTGCTCGCGGGGACCGGGTGCGGTCGTGTCCCCGGGCGCGTCGATCCGGTAGCCCTTCGCCATGGCCTCCACGGAGGCCAGCAGGTCGGGGTCGATCACCCAGGTGATGTCGAGGTCCTTGCCCAGCTCCACCATCTGCGCGAGACGGCCGCCCGGCGCGATCTCCTTGGCCAGCTCGTCTTCGCGGAAGACCGGCGTCTGCGACTCGCCCGCACCGGTCCGCGCGGTCATGCGGACGGAGGAGATCAGCGGCCACAGGAACGTGGTCCTGGTCGTGGTCTCGGCTTCCGACGGCTGCCAGGGCAGGAAGGTCCGCTCGACGCCGAGCACCTGGTCCCAGGGGCGTGCCGGGGTCTGGCCGGACACGGCCACCCCGAACGTGTAGACGCCGTCGCCCCCGAGGTCGAGCTTGTCCACCGGGACGGAGATGCTGAAGTGCTCGGCGATCCCCGGGATGAGCTTGGGGAACTTCTCCGTGTACTTGCCGCCGACCTCGGTCCCGGTGCCGCCCTGCAGGGAGTGCGGATTCCGGGCGATCGCGTCGACCGCCGAGCGCGTGTTCAGCAGCGGACCCACCCGCACGCCGACATGGGCGCCGGTCACGGTCTGCTTGCCGTTGTTGGTGACGGTGCCGGACACGGTCACCGTGTCGCCGTCCGTCGGCGCGCTGGGGCTGAGCGAGTCCAGTGCGACGGAGACCGAGTCCGACGGCGCGGCCTGCGCGGGCGACGCGGCGGAGAGCTGGAGCAGCCCGGCCACCAGCGGCGCGCCGACGAGCAGTGCCCCGGTGCGCCGGAGCCACCGGCGGGCAGGTGAGGCACTGGTCCCCTGGAAGTCTGCCGCCTCGGCCACGCGCTAACCCGTCTCTCGTCGTCAGTGGTCGTCGGAATGTGCGTCCCCGCATGGTAACGATGCCCGCTGAGGGGAAGTGCCGCGGACCGCTCCCCAAGATCGGGTACGGCGACGGCCTGTCCCCTATATCCACTATCGAGGGCAGCAGTGGCGTACGCCGCAAGAACCGCTCCTTGTGCGGGTATGCCGGACGGCGTCGGCGCCGGTTAAGGAGGCGCGGCCGGTCGGCCGGGCCACGTACCCTTTTCTGTTGTGCCGAACCCCAACGAAGACACTCCCGCTGCCCTGAGCCAGGTGCAGCAGCGCGCGGTGAGCGAGCTGCTGCGGGTGGCTCCCGTCGCCGACGACCTGGCCCGCCGTTTCAAGGAGGCCGGGTACTCGCTCGCCCTGGTGGGCGGCTCGGTCCGTGACGCGCTGCTCGGCCGGCTCGGGAACGACCTGGACTTCACCACCGACGCGCGCCCCGAGGACGTCCTGCGGATCGTCCGGCCCTGGGCGGACGCCGTATGGGAGGTCGGGATCGCGTTCGGCACGGTCGGCGCGCAGAAGGACGCCCGGGTCGGCGACACCGACCGGCGCTTCCAGATCGAGATCACCACCTACCGGTCGGAGGCGTACGACCGCACCTCGCGCAAGCCCGAGGTGTCGTACGGCGACTCCATCGAGGAGGACCTCGTCCGCCGCGACTTCACGGTGAACGCGATGGCCGTCGCGCTGCCGGAGAAGGAGTTCATCGACCCGCACGGCGGCCTGGAGGACCTCGCGGCCCGCGTGCTGCGTACCCCCGGCATGCCCGAGGAGTCGTTCTCGGACGACCCGCTGCGCATGATGCGGGCGGCCAGGTTCGCCGCGCAGCTGGACTTCGAGGTGGACCCCGGTGTGATCACCGCGATGACGGAGATGGCCGGACGCATCGAGATCGTCTCGGCCGAGCGGGTCCGGGACGAGCTGAACAAGCTGATCCTCTCGGCCCACCCGCGCAAGGGCCTGACCCTCCTGGTCGACACGGGCCTCGCCGAGTACGTCCTGCCCGAGCTTCCGGCGCTGCGCCTGGAGCGTGACGAGCACCACCGCCACAAGGACGTCTACGACCACACGCTGATCGTGCTGGAGCAGGCGATCGCGCTGGAGGAGAACGGCCCCGACCTCACGCTGCGGCTGGCCGCCCTGCTGCACGACATCGGCAAGCCGCGCACGCGCCGCTTCGAGAAGGACGGCCGGGTCTCCTTCCACCACCACGAGGTGGTCGGCGCGAAGATGACCAAGAAGCGCATGACGGCCCTGAAGTACTCGAACGAGCTGATCAAGGACGTCTCCCAGCTCGTCGAGCTGCACCTGCGCTTCCATGGCTACGGCACCGGCGAATGGACGGACTCGGCCGTGCGCCGCTACGTCCGTGACGCGGGCCCGCTGCTGGAACGCCTGCACAAGCTGACCCGCTCCGACTGCACCACGCGGAACAAGCGCAGGGCCGCCGCGCTGTCCCGGGCCTACGACGGCCTGGAGGAGCGCATCGCCCAGCTCCAGGAGCAGGAGGAGCTGGACGCGATCCGCCCGGACCTCGACGGCAACCAGATCATGGAGATCCTGGGCGTCGGACCGGGCCCCGTCATCGGCCAGGCGTACAAGTTCCTGTTGGAGCTGCGGCTGGAGAACGGTCCGATGGAGCACGAGGCGGCGGTGGCGTCCCTCAAGGAGTGGTGGGCCGGACAGAACTGAGGCGGGCCACGGCGCCGTGTTTCACGTGAAACGCGGTTCCAAGGCTCAACGCAGGGGCGGTGTTTCACGTGAAACACCGCCCTTCGCGCTGTCCAGACCCCAGGGGGCGCGGTACATCGTCACGGCGACCGCGCCGTAGAGGCAGGCGACGATGACCACGAGTGCCGGGGAGCGTCCGTCCGCTGGGAGGATCAGGGCCGCGACCGCGGCGGCTCCGACGAAGGCGATGTTGAAGAGGACGTCGTAGACCGAGAAGACCCGGCCCCGGAAGCCGTCCTCGATGGACGCCTGCACGATCGTGTCCGTGGCGATCTTGGCGCCCTGGGTGGTCAGGCCCAGCACGAAGGCCGCGATCATCAGCGGGACGGCGGCGAAAGGGAGACCGAGCGACGGCTCCAGCACCGCGGCGCCGCCCGCGCACACCGCGATCCAGCGTCCCGGGCCGAGCCGTCCCGCCGCCCAGGGAGTGATCACGGCCGCCGCGAAGAAACCCGCGCCCGACAGCGCCAGCGCCAGTCCGAGCAGGCCGAGGCCCTCCCGTGGGGTCGCGCCGAGGCCGTACCGGCACAGCATGAGCAGCAGGACGAGCAGCGCGCCGTAGCAGAAGCGCATCAGGGTCATCGACGTGAGCGCCCAGGCCGCGTCCCGGCGGGCTGGAGCGGAGAGGTACCGGACGGCCGCGAACAGGTCGCGCACGGTGTCCGCGAGCGCCGCGCGCAGCCGGGGGTGGACCGGCGCCCGGTCGGGGCCGAGCCGGTCGGGCGCCAGGCTCAGGGCGGTGAGTCCCGCGCCGAGATAGAGGACCGCGCCCGTCAGGACGACGGTGGCGTCGGAGTCCGGCCCCGCCAGACGGATGACGAAGGCGAGTCCGCCGCCCGCCGTCGCGGCGAGCGTCCCGGCGGTCGGGGAGAGCGAGTTGGCCAGCACCAGACGGTCGGCGTCCACCACGCGCGGCAGCGCGGCGGACAGGCCCGCGAGGACGAACCGGTTCACGGCCGTGACGCACAGCGCCGAGGCGTAGAAGAGCCAGCTGGGCGCCTGAGTGACCATCAGCACGGCGGTGGCGGCGGCCAGAAGAGCGCGCAACGCGTTGCCGTACACGAACACCTGGCGGCGTCGCCAGCGGTCCAGCAGGACCCCGGCGAAGGGCCCGACCAGGGAGTACGGGAGCAGCAGCACCGCCATCGCCGAGGCGATCGCCGCGGCCGAGGTCTGCCGTTCGGGCGAGAAGACGACGTAGGTGGCGAGGGCGACCTGGTAGACACCGTCGGCGCCCTGGGAGAGCAGCCGGATACCGAGCAGGCGCCGGAAGTCCCGGACCCGCAGCAACCGGTGCAGATCGTGGGCGACGGGCATGGGGGACAGCCTCACATATGCGGAAGGTCCCCGGGAGACGACCCCGGGGACCTTCCTCGCCCTGGCAGGAGCTTTCGCGTGCGAGCGGAACGCCTTTAGCGCTCGACGTCGCCGCGGATGAACTTCTCGACGTTCTCGCGGGCCTCGTCGTCGAAGTACTGGACCGGCGGGGACTTCATGAAGTAGGAGGACGCGGAGAGGATCGGGCCGCCGATGCCGCGGTCCTTGGCGATCTTCGCGGCGCGCAGGGCGTCGATGATGACACCGGCCGAGTTCGGGGAGTCCCAGACCTCGAGCTTGTACTCCAGGTTCAGTGGGACGTCACCGAAGGCGCGGCCCTCGAGGCGGACGTAGGCCCACTTGCGGTCGTCCAGCCAGGCCACGTAGTCGGACGGGCCGATGTGGACGTTCTTCTCGCCGAGGTCCCGGTCGGGGATCTGGGAGGTGACGGCCTGCGTCTTGGAGATCTTCTTGGACTCCAGGCGCTCGCGCTCGAGCATGTTCTTGAAGTCCATGTTGCCGCCGACGTTCAGCTGCATCGTGCGGTCCAGGATCACACCGCGGTCCTCGAACAGCTTCGCCATGACGCGGTGCGTGATGGTGGCGCCGACCTGGGACTTGATGTCGTCACCGACGATCGGGACGCCCGCCTCGGTGAACTTGTCCGCCCACTCCTTGGTGCCCGCGATGAAGACGGGGAGGGCGTTGACGAAGGCGACCTTGGCGTCGATGGCGCACTGGGCGTAGAACTTCGCGGCGTCCTCGGAGCCCACGGGGAGGTAGCAGACCAGGACGTCGACCTGCTTGTCCTTCAGGATCTGGACGACGTCGACCGGCTCGGCGTCCGACTCCTCGATGGTCTCGCGGTAGTACTTGCCGAGGCCGTCGAGGGTGTGGCCGCGCTGGACGGTGACACCGGTGGTGGGCACGTCGCAGATCTTGATGGTGTTGTTCTCGGAGGCGCCGATGGCGTCCGACAGGTCGAGGCCGACCTTCTTGGCGTCCACGTCGAACGCGGCGACGAACTCGATGTCCCGCACGTGGTAGTCACCGAACTGCACGTGCATCAGGCCGGGTACCTTGGCCGCCGCGTCGGCGTCCTTGTAGTACTCGACTCCCTGCACCAGCGACGCGGCGCAGTTGCCCACACCGACGACGGCTACGCGAACCGAACCCATTCCGGTTGCTCCCTGTGTGTACGAGTGAGGCCCCGAGCGGGCCCTCACGTGGCGGTGTCGTCGGGCGTATCCGTCCCCGGGAGATCCCTGGGACGGGGCAGGCCGCCCGCCGATCCAGTGGTGGTGTCCTGCTGAGCGGACTCCCCGGACTCCGACCTCTTCAGGTCGCGCCCGGCCCGCTCGCTTTCGATGAGCTCGTTCAGCCAGCGCACCTCGCGCTCCACGGACTCCATTCCGTGGCGCTGGAGCTCAAGCGTGTAGTCGTCGAGCCGCTCCCGCGTGCGTGCCAGGGAGGCGCGCATCTTCTCCAGACGCTCCTCCAGGCGGCTGCGCCGGCCCTCCAGCACGCGCATCCGCACATCGCGCGAGGTCTGCCCGAAGAAGGCGAACCGCGCGGCGAAGTGCTCGTCCTCGTACGCGTCCGGCCCGGTCTGCGAGAGCAACTCCTCGAAGTGCTCCTTACCTTCGGCCGTCAGCCGGTAGACGATCTTCGCGCGGCGCCCGGTGAGGGGAGCCGCCAGAGCGTCTTCGCGGGTGTTGCCCGGTTCCTCGATCAACCAGCCGTTCGTGACCAGCGTCTTGAGGCAGGGGTACAGCGTTCCGTAGCTGAAGGCACGGAACACGCCCAGGGACGTATTGAGTCGTTTGCGCAGTTCGTAGCCGTGCATCGGAGACTCGCGCAACAGCCCGAGTACGGCGAACTCAAGGATGCCGGAACGCCGGCTCATGAGCGCCTCCTCTCGGCACACAGCGTGTTTATCTCGCGCTGATGTATCGACTCGATACATCCCGACGATAGAACGGCCTCCGGTATGGGACAAGAGGGCAGATGGTGAACGGGATCACATCACTGATTCGTACGCGGCAAGTTGCCTGATTTGGGGTGAACTTCAGGGCTCGGAAGGTTTTGGCGGTGCGTAGTCTGTGCGCCATGCACACCACCGGGAACCAAGGGGCGTTTGTGGGGCGTCGTGGTCCCCGGTGCAGTACGGGTGAATGCAGCAACGACCGCATCCGTACTTCGGGGGGACCGGAAACCAGCCGCTGTTTCCAGGCGCGCACGGGTGCGCCTGCCCGAGGAGTAATCGTTCGATGAGCGAGCACCGTCGCAAACCGCCGCCGCAGGGAGGCGGACGTGCCGCGGCCCGACGCGGCCAGCCCGGCCCGTCCTCCGGCCGCCGAGCGGCCCCGAGAGACGCCGCCGGGCCCTCCGCCGACTCCTACGGTGACGAGCCTGCCTACGGCAGCCGTGCCGAGGCGCGCCGCGCGGCCCAGAGAGGCGGCGGAGGCCGCCGCCGAGGTCCCGACAACGCGGGTTCGGGGCGCGGCCGCGGCCGTGCCGCCGCCCCCGCCTCCCCGAAATTCATCGACTACCCGCGCGCGGGCAAGGACGGCTGGCAGCGCTGGCTGCCGTCGTGGAAGGTCGTCGCGACCGCCTGCGTGGTCGGCTTCGGCAGCATGGTGGCTGTGGCGGGCATCGGTTACGCGATGGTCGGTATCCCGGACATCGCGAAGACCGCCAAGGCGCAGAACAACGTCTTCGAGTGGGCCGACGGCTCCGTGATGGTCGCGACCGGTGGCGAGATCAACCGGCAGAACCTCAACTACGCCCAGATCCCCGAGGAGATGCGGTATGCCGTGATCTCCCAGGAGAACAAGACCTTCGAGACCGACAGCGGTGTCGACCCCAAGGGCATCGCGCGCGCCTTCCTCAACATGGCCCGGGGCGGTCAGACGCAGGGTGGCTCCACCATCACCCAGCAGTACGTCAAGAACGCCATGCTGGACGACCAGTCGCAGACGATCTCCCGCAAGTTCAAGGAGATCCTGGTCGCCGTCAAGGTGGGCGCCAAGGTCCCCAAGCCGGAGGTCATGGCCGGTTACCTGAACTCCGCGTACTTCGGTCGCGGAGCCTACGGAATCCAGGCCGCCTCCCGGGCGTACTTCAACAAGGACGCCAGCAAGCTCGATCCGGGCGAGTGCGCGTTCCTCGCGGCGATGCTCAAGGGCGCCACGTACTACGACCCCGCGGGCGCGGTCTCGATCGACCCGTCCGCCACCTCGGCCGCCAACACCATCAGGGCCACGCGGCAGATGCAGGACACGCTCGACAAGATGGTCGAGTACCACCATCTGAGCGCGGCCGAGCGGAGCAAGTACACGAAGCTCCCCAAGGTCCAGAGCCCGCACGCGAACGGTCAGCTGAGCGGGCAGATCGGCTATCTGGTCGACCTGGCCAAGGGCTACCTGATCTCCCACAAGGCCGAGACGCACATCACCGCGGACGACCTTCAAAAGGGCGGCTACACGATCCGGACGACCTTCGACAAGAACAAGGTCAAGCAGCTCGAGAAGGCCGTCGCGGATGTCCGCAAGGAGAACATCAAGCCCAAGGAGCGTCCGGCCACCGACAAGTACGTCCAGTTCGGTGGGGCGTCGGTGGAGCCCAAGACCGGTGCTATCAGGGCCATTTACGGCGGCGAGGACTGGACCAAGCACTTCACCAACAACGCGGACGCCACCGGTGCCCAGGTGGGCTCGACGTTCAAGCCGTTCGTGCTGGCGGCGGCGATGAAGTGGGGTGTGCGGAACCCGGACGGTCCTGAGAATCAACCGCAGGACGCACGCACCGTCGCCTCGACGAAGAGCCTGTACAGCGGACAGAACAAGCTCAAGATCCGCGACTACCGCGGGCAGGTCTGGACGGACAGGAAGGGCAAGGAGTGGCTCCAGACCAACGACGGCGACAAGTCGGAGGGGAACCCCCCCGACTACAAGATCGACCTGCGCTACGCCATGCAGTTCTCCGTGAACTCCGCCTTCGTCCAGCTGGGCATGGACGTCGGTCTGGACAAGGTGAAGGAAAGCGCCCTGGACGCGGGCGTCCTTGAGAACAGCCTGGCCAGCTCCAGCTTCCCGTCCTTCTCCATCGGAACCTCCGACCCCAGCGCGATTCGTATGGCCGGCGCCTACGCGACCTTCGCGGCCAGCGGCACCCAGCGCGACCCGTACTCGGTGTCTCAGGTCAGCGGCAAGGACGGGGTCCTCTACAAGCACAAGGGCAAGTCCAAGGACGCTTTCGACCCCGAGGTGGCCGACAACGTCACCGACGTCCTGAAGACCGTCGTCGACAAGGGCACCGGTACCGCCGCTCAGCTCCCGGGCCGCGAGGTGGCCGGCAAGACCGGTACCACCGACTTCAACAAGTCGGCCTGGTTCGTCGGGTACACCCCCCAGCTGTCCACCGCGATCAGCATGTTCCGGATGGACGACCAGGCGAAGCCCAAGGACCGCAAGTTCCTGAAGATGTACGGGACCGGCGGCCAGGCGAAGATCCACGGCGCCTCGTTCCCCGCCGAGATCTGGCACGACTACATGATCGAGGCGCTGAAGGGCCAGCCGGCCGAGAAGTTCCCGACCCCGGTCCCGATCGGCAAGGCGCTCAACGCCGAGCCGAGCCCCACGCCCACTCCCTCGGTCACACAGACCCCGACCGAGAGCCCGTCGCCGAGCCCGTCGCCGACCGAGTCCGAGCTGGAGCCGTCGCCGTCGGCCACCATCACCTGTGGCTTCTTCGGCTGCCGCGACGGTGGCAACGAGAACGGCGGTAACGGCAACGGCGGTGGCACCGACAACGGAGGCACCGACGGCGGACCCGGAGGAACCGATCCGAGTCCGACTCTCTCGGAAACGACGGGTACCACCAGAGGAAATGGCAACGGAGGCTTCTTCGGCGGTGGTGACCAGAACGGCTGACCCGAGAAGGGACGCCGTTTCGATGACGGCGGCAACGGATCGGTGAGAAAAAGAACGGGCCCCCGGAGAGATCTCCGGGGGCCCGTTCGCGTACCGAGGGTTTTTCTACCAGTAGCCGCTGCACACGACTTCACCCGTGCCGCCGTCACGGAGGCAGACGCGGTAGTAGTAGTTCGATCCGCCGAGCATGTTGGACCAGTCCGAGCCACCGTCGGGGATGGTCACGGTCTGCGAGCTGATCAGCGGCTGACCGCTCTCCGAGCTGTGCTTCTCGATCACCGCGTAGTGGCTCCAGTAGTTGTCGTTCGGGTACGGGTCGCTGCCGCGGACCCATCCCGCCGAGCACTTCGCGGACCAGCGCAGCTCCGCCTTCATGATGCCGTCGGAGACCGTCTTCTTCGTGACGCCGTCGCCGTCACAGCCGTAGGTCACGGGGCCCTTGTAGTCACATCCCGTGCCGGAACACGACGAGGCGGCGTAGGAGCTGCCCGCCATCGGGATCAGAACGGCGGTCAGAGCAGCGCCGACAAGTATGGACACCTTAGCGGGAAGACTCTTTTTCATATTTCCTCCGTAGTGGTCGCATCTGAGAAATCCGCCTCACCCTGAAAGCGCACCCGAAGGAGGCGGCCGGGGTGTGGACGGTGAGAGTGTCAGGCGGCTTCGTCCAGCAATCCCAGTTCGCTGACGCGAATTCCGAGGGTGAATCGACCGCGGGCGTCCAGCTGCTCCATGAGCCTGTTCACGCGGCGCTGGACGGTTCGGTGGCCCAGTGCCACATGCTGGGCAATCGCCTGGTCCGACAGGCCCTGCCGCATCAGACGGAGGATTTTCAGGTCCATTTCATCGGCGTACACCCGATTGTGCATGTCCTCCCCCTCGGCCGGTCTGCCGCCCCCACTCCCGTTGTGGCGGGCCCAAACTTAAGGGTCGAATTAACGGGCCTGCAAGATTAATAATTTGCACGTATAGGCTAAAGGGAGTGAAATCCCTGGCGTAATCCCGCCAGGATTTCCGGTTTTACCGGGCAGGTCGGTCGTTCACGAGCCGTTCACGAGCGCAGCCGTACCCTCACGTTTCCCGTCCTCACGGCTCCACTCCTCGCGGCGGGAATGTGCGGGCACGTCCGCTCCGGACGGCATCCTGTGTGGGGGCGGCCCCGCCGCATACGCATACGGCAGGATGTGCCCCATGCCCAGTGCTGAAACGACGCCCGTGCGCGTGGCCGAGCCGGAGACGGTACGACCGACCCGGGAGGACGAGATCGCCGCGGTCGGCAGTGAGCTGATCGGTGGCCCGGTCGGGCGGCGCGCCCTGCTCGGAACGTCCTGGTGGACACCGGTCCGGGTCATCGCCCTGGTGGCGATCGGCATGTTCGCCCTCGGCCTCGTCCAGAAGGCGCCCTGTTACGACGGTGCCTGGTTCTTCGGGGCCAGCTCGCAGTACACGCACGCCTGCTATTCGGACATCCCGCACCTCTATCAGGGGCGCGGCTTCGCCGATGGGCTCGTGCCGTACTTCGACAGGCTCCCGGGCGACATGGAGTACCTCGAATACCCGGTCCTGACCGGTGTGTTCATGGAGGTCGCCGCCTGGCTCACGCCGGGCAGCGGCGGCATCCAGCAGCAGGAGCAGTGGTACTGGTTCGCCAACGCCGGGATGCTGATGGTCTGCGCCGCGGTCATCGCCGTGTGCGTGACCCGTACGCACCGCCGACGCCCCTGGGACGGTCTGCTGGTCGCCCTGGCGCCCGCCTTCGCCCTGACCGCCACCATCAACTGGGACCTGCTGGCGGTGGCCCTGACGGCCGCCGCGATGCTGATGTGGTCGCGGAGCCGCCCCGTCGCCTTCGGTGTGCTCCTCGGGCTCGCCACGGCCGCCAAGCTCTACCCGGTCTTCCTGCTCGGGCCGCTGCTCGTGCTGTGCTGGCGGGCGGGCAAGTGGCGGCCGTTCTTCCAGGCGGTGGCCGGGGCCGTGGTCGCGTGGCTCGTGGTGAACCTGCCGGTGATGCTGTTCGCCTTCCCGGGCTGGTCGAAGTTCTACACGTTCAGCCACGACCGGGGCGTCGACTTCGGCTCGTTCTGGCTGATCTGGGCGCAGAACTCCAGCAGCCCGCCCAGCATCGACTTCGTGAACACGGCGGCCAGCGCGCTGGTCGTGCTCGCCTTCCTCGGGATCGCGGCGCTGGCGTTCCTCGCCCCGCGCCGCCCGCGCTTCGCCCAGCTGGCCTTCCTGATGGTGGCCGCCTTCATCCTCACCAACAAGGTCTACTCCCCGCAGTACGTCCTCTGGCTGGTGCCGCTGGCCGTGCTGGCCCGGCCCAAGTGGCGGGACTTCCTGATCTGGCAGGCGGGCGAGGTGGCGTACTTCCTCGGCATCTGGATGTACCTCGCGTACACGACCAGCGGAGACGCCCACAAGGGCCTGCCCACGCACGGCTACCAGTGGGCGATCGCCCTGCATCTGCTGGGCACGCTGTACCTGTGCGCCGTGATCGTCCGGGACATCCTGCTGCCGGAGCGGGACGTGGTGCGCCGGGCCGGGGACGACGACCCCTCGGGCGGGGTCCTCGACGGCGCGCCGGACGTGTTCGTCCTGGGCGGCGCGGCCCACGACCGGAGGCCCGCCGAACCCGCCGAGATGCTTCGGATGGAGTGGGGAGTGCGGGGCGAGCCCACGTCCTGAGCCGGGCGCGCCCAGGCCCCGAGCGGGACTCCGGGCAGGAGAAAGGCCGTGTACGAGCTGCTCGTACACGGCCTTTCCGTTTCCGTCTCGCGCCTCTAGCGGTCGAGGATCCGGTCGAACTGCGTGGTGGTGTGCCGCAGATGGGCCACCAGTTCGTCGCCGACCTTCGGCTCGGGGGCGTCCGACGGCACGAACAGGATCGACACCTGCATGTGCGGCGGCTCGGCGAACCACCGCTGCTTGCCGCTCCAGACGAACGGGGCCAGGTTCCGGTTCACCGTGGCGAGACCGGCCCGTGCGACGCCCTTGGCGCGCGGCATGACGCCGTGCAGCGCCTTCGGGGCCTCCAGTCCCACTCCGTGCGACGTGCCGCCCGCCACGACCACCAGATAGCCGTCGGAGGCCGCCTTCTGCTGCCGGTAGCCGAAGCGGTCGCCCTTGGCCACGCGCGTGACGTCCAGGACGGCACCGCGGTACTCCGTGGCGTCGTGGTCCCCCAGCCACAGCCGGGTGCCGATGCGCGCGCGGAACCGGGTCTGCGGGAACCGCTGCTGGAGCCGGGCGAGTTCGTCGGCCTTGAGGTGGCTGACGAACATGGTGTGCAGCGGCAGCCGGGCCGCGCGCAGCCGGTCCAGCCAGCCGATGACCTCGTCGACCGCGTCCGTGCCGTCGGTGCGGTCCAGCGGGAGGTGGATGGCGAAGCCCTCCAGGCGGACGTTCTCTATGGCCTGGTGCAGCTGCGGCAGGTCCTGCTCGCTGATGCCGTGCCGCTTCATCGAGGACATCACCTCGATGACGACACGGGCGCCCACGAGGCCGTACACCCCGTCGACCGACGACACCGAGCGCACCACGCGGTCCGGCAGCGGCACCGGCTCCTCGCCGCGCCGGTACGGCGTCAGCACGAGCAGGTCGCCGCTGAACCAGTCCTTGATGCGCGCGGCCTCGTACGTGGTGCCGACGGCCAGCATGTCGGAGCCCAGCCGGGTGGCCTCCTCCGCCAGCCGTTCGTGCCCGAAGCCGTAGCCGTTGCCCTTGCAGACCGGGACGAGCCCCGGGAACTGCTCCTGCACGTGCTTGTGGTGCGCCCGCCAGCGCGCGGTGTCGACGTAGAGCGTGAGCGCCATGGCCGGACCGGAACCTTTCTCGTGGCTGGGGTGGATCAAGGGGTGGAGCCGGGCGGCCGGTGCGGGCCGCCCGAGGCCTATGGAATCAAAGGTTCGCTGCTCAGCGGCGCGACATGTAGATGTCGAGCGCCTTGTGGAGCAGCTTGTTCAGCGGGAAGTCCCACTCGCCCAGGTACTCGGCGGCCTGACCGCCCGTGCCGACCTTGAACTGGATCAGGCCGAACAGGTGGTCCGTCTCGTCCAGGGAGTCGGAGATGCCGCGCAGGTCGTAGACGGTGCCGCCGAGCGCGTAGGCGTCGCGCAGCATGCGCCACTGCATGGCGTTGGAGGGGCGGACCTCGCGGCCGATGTTGTCGGAGGCGCCGTAGGAGTACCAGACGTGGCCGCCGACGATCAGCATGGTCGCCGCCGACAGGTTAACGCCGTTGTGGCGGGCGAAGTACAGCCGCATGCGGTTGGGGTCCTCGGTGTTGAGGGCCGTCCACATGCGCTGGAAGTACGACAGCGGGCGCGGCCGGAAGTGGTCGCGCACGGCGGTGATCTCGTACAGCCGCTGCCACTCCGCCAGGTCCTGGTAGCCGCCCTGGACGACCTCGACACCAGCCTTCTCGGCCTTCTTGATGTTGCGGCGCCACAGCTGGTTGAAGTTCTTGTGGACCTCTTCCAGGGAGCGGTTGGCCAGCGGCACCTGGAAGACGTAGCGGGGCTGCACGTCGCCGAAGCCGGCGCCGCCGTCCTCGCCCTGCTGCCAGCCCATGCGGCGCAGCTTGTCGGACACCTCGAAGGCGCGCGGCTCGATGAAGTCGGCCTCCATGTCGCGCAGGCGCTTCACGTCCGGGCTCTGGATGCCCTTCTTGATGGTCTCCGCGTTCCAGCGGCGGATGATCACCGGCGGGCCCATCTTCACGGAGAACGCGCCCTGGTGCTTGAGGTGGGCCAGCATCGGCTGGAGCCAGTCCTCCAGGTTCGGCGCGAACCAGTTGATGACCGGACCCTCGGGGAGGTAGGCGAGGTAGCGCTTGATCTTGGGCAGCTGGCGGTAGAGGATCAGCCCGGCGCCGACCATCTCGCCGGTGCGCTCGTCGAACCAGCCCAGGCTCTCCGAACGCCACTCGGCCTTCACATCTGCCCATGCCGGGACCTGCATGTGGCTCGCCGCCGGCAGGCTCTGGATATACGCCAGATGCTGCTCGCGGCTGATGGTCCTCAGGGTCAGGCTCATGTCGGGGCGCTCCTCGGGCTGGTGTGTCCCCATGGGTACAGGGGCTCCGGCTCTCGCGCGAAGCCTACTGCCCGGTGCGAGCGCCCCGACTGGGGCGTACGGCACCTTCTTCCCGGCCGGTGGCCGGGAAGGTGCCCCCGGGTGTCTTCGTGGATGAGGTGAAGGAGTGCTGTGCGCGGGGTGACGGGTGGGTCAGCCGCCGATCACACCGCCGAACAGGCCGCCGTTGGCCATGCCGATCAGGAAGCCGATGCCGGAGGCACCGAGGCCCAGGACCAGGCCGAAACGCTCGCGCGTGGTCACCGAGATCCACTGCCCGTACGCGCCGCCGACGAGCCCGACCAGGCCGGCCCAGGAGGCGAGCAGGTGGAGGCCGGGGAAGAAGGACGTGATGAAGGAGAGCAGTCCGAGGACCAGCGTCGCCACGGTCAGGGTGTCCTGAACCGGATGGGGCTTGCCGTCGGTGGCGAAGAGGGAGCCGGCGATGTTCGGGAACGATGCCTGTGCCATGGGGGCACCTCCTGCGGATAGCGGCGGCGCACTGTAGCGCCTTACACACCCGATGTGTACAGATTGGCTGCCCCCACGGCCTGATTTCAACCGGAAGCCGGTGTGCGGGTACTCTGTAACGTCTGCACCGGTGTCTGCCCGCACCTTTCCAGGTCACTGCGCGGAACTTCCTTGGAAGCCTCCGACTGTCAGTGGCGGCCGATACCGTTGCGCACGCATCACGACCCTCCTGCCACGGAACGACCGTGGCCGCTGAGTCCAAAGGAGGTGGGTTCCACATGCGTCACTACGAGGTGATGGTCATCCTCGACCCCGATCTCGAGGAGCGTTCGGTCTCCCCGCTGATCGAGAACTTCCTCTCTGTCGTCCGCGATGGCGGCGGCAAGGTGGAGAAGGTCGACACCTGGGGCCGTCGTCGTCTGTCGTACGAGATCAAGAAGAAGCCCGAGGGCATCTACTCGGTCATCGACCTGCAGGCCGAGCCTGCGGTCGTCAAGGAGCTCGACCGCCAGATGAACCTGAACGAGTCGGTCCTCCGGACCAAGGTCCTCCGCCCCGAGATGCACTGAGCCCTCGGCTCAGCTGATCTCGGGATTCGAGTAGCAACCAAGCAGCCAGAGAAGCAATCCCGCCGAGAGGTTCCCCCATGGCAGGCGAGACCGTCATCACGGTCGTCGGCAATCTTGTCGACGACCCCGAGCTGCGCTTCACCCAGTCCGGTGCGGCGGTCGCGAAGTTCCGCGTCGCGTCCACTCCCCGCACCTTCGACCGGCAGACCAATGAGTGGAAGGACGGCGAGAGCCTGTTCCTGACCTGCTCGGTCTGGCGTCAGGCGGCGGAGAACGTCGCGGAGTCGCTCCAGCGCGGCATGCGCGTCATCGTGCAGGGCCGGCTGAAGCAGCGGTCCTACGAGGACCGTGAGGGCGTCAAGCGCACGGTCTACGAGCTGGACGTCGAGGAGGTCGGCCCGAGCCTGCGCAACGCGACGGCGAAGGTCACCAAGACCTCCGGCGGCGGTGGCGGCGGCGCACGCGGCGGCCAGGGCGGATACAGCGGCGGCGGTGGCGGCGGCTGGGGCGGTGGCTCCGGCGGCAACCAGGGCGGCGCTCCTGCCGACGACCCGTGGGCTTCCGGCGCTCCCGCCGGTGGCAACCAGGGTGGCGGCGGCTGGGGCGGCGGCTCCGGTGGCTCCGGCGGCGGTGGCGGCTACTCGGACGAGCCCCCCTTCTAAGGGCTCGCATCCCCACTTCTTGATCACACAGGAGAAACACCATGGCGAAGCCGCCTGTGCGCAAGCCTAAGAAGAAGGTCTGCGCTTTCTGCAAGGACAAGGTCACGTACGTGGACTACAAGGACACGAACATGCTGCGGAAGTTCATTTCCGACCGCGGCAAGATCCGTGCCCGCCGCGTGACCGGCAACTGCACGCAGCACCAGCGTGACGTCGCCACGGCCGTGAAGAACAGCCGTGAGATGGCGCTGCTGCCCTACACGTCCACCGCGCGATAAGGGAAGGGTGACCGACACATGAAGATCATCCTCACCCACGAGGTCTCTGGCCTCGGTGCCGCCGGCGATGTCGTCGACGTCAAGGACGGTTACGCCCGCAACTACCTGATCCCGCGGAAGTTCGCTATCCGCTGGACCAAGGGCGGCGAGCAGGACGTGGCGCAGATCCGCCGCGCCCGCAAGATCCACGAGATCCAGACCATCGAGCAGGCCAACCAGATCAAGGCCCAGCTCGAGGGTGTGAAGGTCCGTCTGGCCGTTCGCTCCGGCGACGCCGGTCGTCTCTTCGGTTCCGTCACCCCGGCCGACGTCGCTTCCGCGATCAAGGCTTCCGGTGGCCCCGAGGTCGACAAGCGCCGTGTCGAGCTGTCCGCCCCGATCAAGACCCTGGGCTCCCACGAGACCTCGGTGCGTCTGCACCCCGAGGTTTCCGCCACGGTCAGCGTCGAGGTTGTCGCGGCCTGACGCCGTGCGCAGCTGAACAGCTGAGAGAGGGGCCGTCCCACTGGGCGGCCCCTCTTCGCGTGCGGCGCCGGACGCGATGGAGCGTCGGTGGCCTATGGGTCGGGTGTCGGTGCGGCATGTTTCACGTGAAACCGGGACAACGGCGGCCCGACGCCTCGGCGCTGGGTACCGGAGCCGGGTACCGGAGCCGGGCACCGCGTCAGCGGCTCGCGCCCGTCACGATCCACTTGCCCGAGCGGGCCCGCAGCCACAGGGTGAGCAGGCGGACCGTCATCATCAGGGTCATGGCCGCCCACAGCGCGGTGAGCCCGCCGCCCAGCACCGGGACGAGGAGCGCCACCGGCGTGAACACGGCCAGGGTGATCACCATCGCCCAGGCCAGATAGGGTCCGTCGCCCGCGCCCATCAGGACGCCGTCCAGAACGAAGACGATCCCGCAGATCGGCTGGGAGAGCGCCACCACCAGAAGGGCGGGCAGCGCCACGTCCCGCACCACGGAATCACCGGTGAACAGCGGCAGGAACAGCGGTCGGGCGGCCACGACGAGCACCCCGAGGACGACTCCGGCCGCGATGCCCCACTGCACCATGCGGCGACAGGCCTCACGTGCGCCCGGGGCGTCGGCGGCACCGAGGTACCGGCCGATGATCGCCTGCCCGGCGATCGCGATCGCGTCCAGCGCGAAGGCCAGCAGGCTCCACAGGGACAGGACGATCTGGTGGGCGGCGATGTCCGCGTCGCCGAGGCGGGCCGCCATCGCCGTGACGATCATGAGGATCGCCCGCAGGGACAGTGTGCGGACCAGCAGCGGAACGCCCGCCTGGGCCGATGCCCTGATACCGGCGAGGTCGGGCCGCAGCGACGCCTTGTGCCGCCGTGCCCCGCGCACGACGACGAGGAGATAGACGGCGGCCATGCCCCACTGGGCGATGACCGTGCCCCAGGCCGAGCCCGCGATCCCGAGCCCGGCCGGGTAGACGAGCAGCGCGTTGAGCACGGCGTTGGCGACGAAGCCGCCGACGGCGACGTACAGCGGGGTCCTGGTGTTCTGCAGACCGCGCAGCACACCGGTGGCGGCCAGCACCGTGAGCATGGCCGGGATGCCCAGGGTGGAGATGCGCAGATAGGTGGTGGCGTACGGCGCCGCCGTCGCGGAGGCGCCGAAGAGGCGCACGATGTCCGGCGCCAGGGGCAGGACCACCGCGATGACCGCCACGCCGATGAGCAGGGCCAGCCAGATGCCGTCCATGCCCTGGCGCAGGGCCGCCGGGAGATCACCGGCGCCGACACGGCGGGAGACGGCGGCCGTGGTGGCGTAGGCGAGGAAGACGAAGACGCTCACGGCGGTGGTGAGGAGCGCGGTCGCGACGCCGAGACCGGCGAGCTGGGCCGTGCCGAGGTGGCCGACGATCGCGCTGTCGGCCATGACGAACAGAGGCTCGGCGACGAGCGCGCCGAAGGCCGGGACCGCGAGGGCGATGATCTCTCGGTCGTGCCGTCGGCGCGTGGTCGGGGGGATCGCTGGAGCCTGTGTCATGGGCGTCAATGTATCCGTCCACAGGTAAGCGATGCAATTGCCTTGCGACCCTTACTCTCGGTCTTGGATCGCGTACGTTCGCGCGTTGTTCGAGGTGATCTTGGTCCGGCTGGGGAGTTTTTTCTTCTGCACAGCCAGTGGACGACAAAGATGCAGGTCAGGATGGTCCTGCTCGGGGAATCGAGGTCTTGTTCACAGGGCTGTCCACCGGGTCGTGCACAGGTTTCGGGGAGTTCTCCACAGCATCTGGGCCGTCGTCCACATGGCCTGTGGATAACCAGATTGGCTGAAGGTGCCGAGGGGCCTACCGTGGTCCGGCGCCCGCTCCCTGCCCCGGCCCTGGAAAACGTCGTGCACCGACGCGCCGGACCCGGAGCCGGGCCTCTCATTTTGTCAGTGCCGTGCCGTACAAAAGAGGCGTGGCGAGGTCCGCTGTGCGGACGGGAGGAGGTGGCTCGGTTGAGCATTTCCGAGCCCTTGGACGATCCGTGGGCCGACAGCGGACCCAGCGATCGTCTGCCCGCCTCCCGCCGTCGTGGCGAGACCGGCCGGGGCCGCGGTGAGCAGCACGACCGCGGCCGGGACAGCGGTGACTGGGACGGTGGAGGTTCCTCCTTCGAGCGGGTGCCGCCCCAGGACCTGGACGCCGAGCAGTCCGTCCTCGGCGGCATGCTGCTGTCCAAGGAAGCCATCGCCGACGTGGTCGAGATCCTCAAGGGCCACGACTTCTACAAGCCCGCGCACGAGACGATCTACCAGGCGATCCTCGACATCTACGCGAAGGGCGAGCCGGCCGACCCGATCACGATCGCGGCCGAACTCACCAAGCGCGGCGAGATCAACAAGGTCGGCGGTGCGGCGTATCTGCACACCCTCGTCCAGACCGTGCCGACGGCGGCGAACGCCGAGTACTACGCCGAGATCGTCCACGAGCGCGCGGTGCTGCGCCGCCTGGTGGAGGCGGGTACGCGCATCACGCAGATGGGATACGCGGCCGACGGCGACGTGGACGAGATCGTCAACAGCGCCCAGGCCGAGATCTACGCCGTCACCGAGCAGCGCACCAGCGAGGACTATCTGCCGCTCGGCGACATCATGGAGGGCGCCCTCGACGAGATCGAGGCGATCGGCTCGCGCAGCGGCGAGATGACCGGTGTGCCCACCGGGTTCACGGACTTCGACTCCCTGACCAACGGCCTGCACCCGGGTCAGATGATCGTCATCGCCGCGCGTCCCGCCATGGGTAAGTCCACCCTGGCGCTGGACTTCGCACGGGCCGCCTCGATCAAGCACAACCTGCCGAGCGTGGTCTTCTCGCTCGAAATGGGCCGCAACGAGATCGCGATGCGTCTGCTGTCCGCCGAGGCGCGCGTCGCCCTGCACCACATGCGCTCCGGCACGATGACCGACGAGGACTGGACCCGGCTGGCCCGCCGGATGCCGGACGTCTCGGCCGCCCCGCTCTACATCGACGACTCCCCGAACCTGTCGATGATGGAGATCCGCGCCAAGTGCCGCCGTCTGAAGCAGCGCAACGACCTGAAGCTGGTCGTCATCGACTATCTCCAGCTGATGCAGTCCGGCGGCTCCAAGCGCGCCGAGAGCCGTCAGCAGGAGGTCTCGGACATGTCCCGTAACCTCAAGCTCCTCGCGAAGGAGCTGGAGATCCCGGTGATCGCGCTGTCCCAGCTGAACCGTGGCCCCGAGCAGCGCACCGACAAGAAGCCGATGGTCTCCGACCTGCGTGAGTCGGGCTCCATCGAGCAGGACGCGGACATGGTCATCCTGCTCCACCGCGAGGACGCCTACGAGAAGGAGTCCCCCCGCGCGGGCGAGGCCGACCTGATCGTCGCCAAGCACCGAAACGGCCCCACCGCCACGATCACGGTCGCCTTCCAGGGCCACTACTCCCGCTTCGTGGACATGGCCCAGACCTGACCGGTCAGGTTGTAGGTTCTCAAATCCCGTGTCATTTTCTCAGTCGCTATGTCATGTGACTGACCGATCTGACACGGGATTGAGAATCGCGGCCAATCCCATCACTCGTTCGGGTGGCCTTGCTTCAGGTCCGGCGTGGACGCCTCGCGCGGATGCGAACGTAGCGTTCGCAGAGGAGGCTGCCGACGATCCGGGGATGACTCATGGTGGCAGGGCTGAGCGCGGCATCGATCACCGTGAGCCTGCGGAACGCGAACGGCGGCCTGGTCGAGAACCGGGAGTAGACCGCGTCATCGGTCGACGGGCTTGCGGCAGCGGCACCCTGGCGGACCTTCCGCTGGTATGGGGGTCAGCGGCACTATTCGGGTACTTACTGGTCCGCCACGACGTGCGACCACATCATCTACGAGTCGCGCCTGAACTGGCGCGGCTCCTCTTCGCTGATTTCGAGCCGTCCGTCCGTTCCATCGTGACCCAGCCCTTTCTGCTCAAGGCCGAGGTGGACGGCGTTGTCCGCAAGCACATCCCGGACTACCTCCTGGTTACCGACGACGGGCCCGTGGTCGTGGATGTGAAGCCACTGCATCGGTTGTCCAAGTCGGAGGTGGCTTTCACATTCGACTGGACCCGTGAGGCTGTGGAGGTTCGTGGTTGGAGGTACGAGGTCTGGAGCGATCCACCTTCGGTTGAGCTGGAGGACGTCCGGTTCCTGTCGGGCTACCCCAGGGACTGGCTGTTCGGTCGTGAGCTCGTCGACGAGCTCCGAAGCGCTCAGCTCGACGGAGTCTCCTTGCGTCGTGCTGCGGGCAGCTTTCCCGAATATCCGGAGGAGCAAGTCCAGGCCGCGATCTATCACTTGCTGTGGACACAAGAGTTCACGATTGATCTCGACCGACCGTTCAGCCCGGCGCACATGCTGAGGAGGGCGGCGTGAGCAGGGCAGGGGCGCGGGTTGGCGTCGGTACACACTTCCGCTACGACGGGAGACCGTCGAGGTGGTCGAGATGGCCGCCACCACGGCTGGCAACGAGGTCGTCCTCAAGGACCACCACGGCAGGATCCTGCGGCTGTCTTTGCGGGAACTGTTGTTCTCCGACCGAGCCACCCTTATCCCGAGGGATCTGGACCGTCCTCGGACGATGCCGAGGAAATCGCCTAGGTGCTGCTGGGGCAGTTGGACGAGGACGACAGGCGGCAGCTCCTGGAGCGGGCCGAGCACGTTCGGGAGCTTCTCACCGGATATCGGTCCGGCACTGCTGAAGTCGCGAGTGAAGGCGAACCGCAGGATCCGTACACGCCGACGCTGACGCTGGAGGCACGCTATGCGGCGAAGGCTGCGGAACTCGGAGTCACCGATCGCACCATCCGACGATGGCTGCCATCGCACACTCCCCGACCTCGCACGCGAGAAGGGCATGAGCACTTCGAACATGGCGCGCTGGGCCAAGACCCACAGCATCCCCCTGCGACCACGCGGAAGCGCCAGCCACAACCAGGCACTCCGAGCCGCCGACGAGGCCGACCGAGCATCGCGCATCCTCCGGCCCGCGCTCACCGGCCGAGGCACCGACGAACGCCTGAGCCGATTCGCCGCCGCGTCCGCCCACCCCAGCCTCAGCGCGGCGGCAGCAGCCCTCGGTCTCAACACCTTCACCCTCGTCGCACAGATCAACCGGATCGAACGAGAACTCGGTGGACCACTCCTGATCCGGGCGGAACGCAGAAGGCCCATGACGCTCACTCCCCTGGGGAAGAAGGTGCTCAAGGCCATTCGAAAGATGCAGGACAACACGATGCCCTGAGACACAGCATGATCATTCAGGGTCGGCAATGCGCCGAACCACCCCGTCGAACTCGCCTGATGCCACCAGCCCGGCAATCACGCGCACCATGCTGCCGATGCCGGGATTCCGCACGATCAGCCCGTCCGCGCAGAAGAAGCACTGCCCGGAGACCGCCTCTCCGCTCGCCTCCCAGCTCCGCATGAGCCGATCCACCTCGGCGAGAGCGAAGATCGTGGAACTCCAGCGCGACGTCGGCAAGATGAACCTCGGCATCGACGTTGCAGACCTCCTCGATCGCCTCGTCCGGTTCCACGAGGAAGAGCCCCTGGAAGCCGGCGGCCCGAACCCGGTAGTAGGGAGCCTCCCAGGCGGCATCAGAAGCCCGACCCTCAGACGCCGGGCCCGCCTGTTGCGGCATCGACGCCGTCACTGAAGCTCCTCACCCGGCGGTATGAAGGCGTCGGCGCTGTCGGCGTCCTCCACATGCCCCTGAGCATCGACCGTGATGGCAGTCGCCCGGCCCTGCGAAGTGATCAACCAGGCCAGCACCTGCTCCGTGAGAGGTGATCCACCCGGCCCTTCATCCGTCCAGTGTGCCCGCCATCCCCCACCGGGTATCGCGGCAACGACCTGATCGGCCCGCTCCAAGTGGGAGAAGTCCACGTAGTCCGTGACCTGGCGCAATGCCCCTCGCTGCGGGTCGACCACCAAGGCTGCCCCGGTTGCGGGATCCCATCCCTCCACACGCACCATGCGACCGATCTCGGTCTCAGTGCCATTGAAGATGGCGGTCCATCCGGTCTGATTGAAGTATCGGAGTTGCATGGCGTCATGATCCCGGAGATCCGGCGACCTGCTCGACCTCCGTGTCGTGGAAGCCGTGGTTATCAAGAAACCGGCAGGCCGGTGATGCTGATGACAAAGACCCGACGGACTGTGGAAGCGGACCCAGACATTCCTGTAGGGCTCACGGAGCTTGTGACCGACCGGCCAGCCGGGCCAGCGTTGCTGCCACAGATCCGTCAGAAGCACCCGCACATCTCCAGTCAGTGGAGCCGCGACTGGCTCCCCAAGCAGGGGAGGCCGCCGAGTAGGCGGGAAAGAGCGCGGTCAGTGGATTGATGCTTTTCTATGCTGGTGCCCACGTTCACTCGTTGGGGGACTCCGTTGCCAGTGGGATACCGCACCGCCAGCAGTCGTTCGCGTGGTCGTCCTGGCAGACGTAGCCGATGGCACCATCCACGCACCATTCGGCGGCCTCCTCGGACAGCAGGTCGGGCCCGGCAAGGAGCAGCCGACGAAATTCCGTGGTGTCCGCAATGTCGGCCGGCCGGTTGGTGAACCACTCGTCGAACCAAGGCTTGTCCCGGTGTATGTGCCAGTGCGCATTCTCCCGGTCGTCGACAGCCGTAAGGAACCGATCGACGACGCGCCCCCAACTCGGAGCTCCGAACCAGCCGTTGTCGAACGCGCAGAAGGATTCGATCAGGGTTCGCAGGCCGAACTCCTTCTCGCGAAGGCAGTAGCTTCGCCCCCATGAGATCGCGACCTGTGCCATCTCCGCGAGTTCTTCTCGCGGATCAACCTCATGCGCCGGGTCGTCAGCGTTGTGGCAGGACAGCCCGAGCTCGAGCACGGACTGCCCTGTCGGTAGAACCCGAGACGGGTTGACGATCGCGAGACCGACAGCGATCCAGTCGACATGGTCGAACGACAGCATCGAGCGCACGAGTCGGGTGGTTGCCACGTTGATCCGCATCATCGTGCCGTCGTGGAGCGGACTCATACCGGCATGCCAGTTCTCGACGGGTGTGTTGCGCCACACGGCGAGCGTGATGCGGGTGGCAGCGAGCCACAGCAGGGCGTCGTCGTCGAGGTGCCCGAACCGCTTGGCACACTCCTGGGCGCCGTAGGTGATCAACTCTTCCGGTTTCGGCCACCTGTGGCTGTCGGGCCCTTCAGGCGCGTACTCGTAGTCGTCGGCGTACTCGTCGAGGATCGCGCTCAACTCGGCTGCGCTGTAAGCCTCGCTGTACTCGGAGCCGTCCGGCTCCTCGACGGTGTACATGTCGTGGTCCCAGGAGACGTACACGTCGCCCCAGAGCACGACGTCATCGCACTCGCTGGCGTTGTCCGTCACAACCGGCCTGATGGTGATCGGGGCAGTACGCCCGTCGGTTCGCTCGCCGTCCTTCTTGGCGGCCCATGCGGTGATGATCCCGAGCGGCTTCGGAAGGAGAGGGCCGACCTCGGTGATGCTGAACGGCTCGTCGTCGTCATCGGTGTCGAACCGGCTGTTGACGAACGCGACCGCCTCGGAGGGCGTGCTGACGATGGACTGGGTACCACTCTGGTTGTCAACCACTCGCCACAACGGGCTGTTCTTCACGATGCTCTCCGATCGCGGTGAATGTACCCGGGGCGGGTGCGATGCACCGGGTCGCTCGATACTGACTCCGATTAGGTACTCAAAGGGGCCGGGCTGACAGGCTGCACTCGTGGCTCTTAACGATGCCTGGACGCCGGTTGGGTCGAAACCACCCCCGAGCAGACCAGGGAGGCTGCCGTTTTCCGGTGCTGGCGGCCTCGGGACCGGCCCCTTCTCGCCGCACTCTAAGCGCAGGGTCTGACAATTCAGACCGGGCAGCACTTTCATGTGGTCGACAATGAGCGCATGGACGTCCTTGAGTTGCTCGAAGCAGCTTCCCTGCTGGTTCCGGAAGAGGCCGCCACCGAGAACGACATCACGGTGCGAGACATCTGGGACTACCTCGTCCACGACGAGTGGGAGATCGCCCTGGTCCTGCTGGAGGAGCTCGGGGACGCTCGCTCGCTCCCTCTGGCGTTCTGGGAGCAACTCGCCGAAGCGGCTGAGGAGCTCCAGCTGGAGCGGAGCGCGACGTGGTGCCATTGGCGATGCTCCGAGATCCGCAACGGTGTGATCCGGGCGGATCTGACGCTCCGCCCTGCTGCCGAGGCGCGACGCACGACGCCAATCTCCGGCGGCGGTGTTCTGCGGCCCATGTGGGACATCGGACGCCTCTCACCCACCGGCGGACGTGCGGTCAGCATCGCTGGGCTCTGGGTTGAGAACATGCCCATGCTGGAGCCTGGTGGGCGAGCCACGGTTCGCCTTGTGCCCCTCACTCCCTCCCACTGGACGCACGTCCAGCCCGGCCAGCAGATCACCATGCACGAGGACCGAACCGTGGCATGAGCCGCTGGTGCACGTATCTCCGTACGTGGTGGTGCACCCAGGCCGGGTATGCGGACAGGCGGTGCAGTCTGCTGGACAATCTGAGGAAATGACACCGATCTGAGACAGCCGTCGGCCGACATCGCCTGAGACTGAAGAGGGATGTCAAGGTCACAGCGTCGGCACATGACATCGAAAGCGAGAACCTACACAGGCTGGTTCCCCGCGCTGGTCACGGCGGTGGTTCCGTCAGCTCGGTTGGAAGAACGCCAGCATCTGTTGAGCCGCGTCGGGCGACATCAGCATGGCGTGGATGCGTGCGCACTGTCGGGCGATGGCGCCGGTGCGGTCGAACATCTCGTGTTCGTACTCCTTGACTGCGGCGGGGTAGTCGTCCGGGTGTGCGGCGAGGGCGAGAGCGAGCAGGGCGCCGTCGAGCAGGGCCATGTTGGCGCCTTCTCCGGTCGGTGGCATCAGGTGCGCGGCGTCGCCGATCAGGGTGACGTCCGGTGCCGACGGCCAGGTAAGGCCCACCGGGAGCATGGTGATCGACCGCGGCACGACCATGTCGTCGCAGGCCGCGATCAGCGCGGTGAACCGTGCGTCCCAGCCGGGGAGCAGGTCGATCAGCCGCGCCCGGGCGGCGGCCGGGTCGTCGAACGGGATGCCGCTGGTGGCGAACCAGTCCTCGCCGGTGTGGTAGAAGCTGATGCCGATGCGGACCCGGCCGTCGCCGTTGCGCTGTGCGGCCAGGGACACCCCGTCGCCGAGCACCCAGTAGTTGCCGCGTCCCACCATCGCCGCGAGGTCGGGGTGGGTGCGGTCGATGTCGGGGATGCCGATCTCGACGACGTTCTGGCCGATGTGCACCGGGCGGGTGTCGGTGAGCAGCGGACGGACCCGGGACCGCGCACCGTCCGCGCCGACCAGCAGGTCGTACGGCGCGCTGCCGCCGTCGGCGAAGCGCAGCAGGCCGTCGTCGGCGGAGGTGACCGCGTGCCCCCAGCGCACCATGCCCTCGGGGAGGGAATCCAGCAGCAGGTCGCGCAGATCGGCGCGGTCGACCTCGGGACGGTCGAGCGGGGCGTCGTCGGGCGTGTCCTCCTGGAGCAGCAGGGTGCCGTCCGGTTCGAGGAGCCGCATGTCCTGGCCCTCGCCACGGGCGATCGCGTGGAACCCGTCGATCAGACCGGCCTCGCGCAGCGCCCGCTGGCCCGAGTGGATGTCGAGCATGCCGCCCTGACCGCGCGCGGCGCGTGACGCTTCCCGTTCGTACACTACGGATTCCATGCCGTTCACGTGCAGCACACGGGCGAGCGCCAGGCCGCCGAGCCCGGCTCCGACGATGGCGATGGTCATGGTTGCCTCCCCTTCGATACACCGTACTGATCGATACACTGTATCGCTCGATGCGTTGTAATGTTGGCGGCATGTTGGTGTGGGAGCGGCCGGAGCCGCCGAATCGACCCGTTCCGACCCCGCTGAGCCGGGAACGGATCGTGCGGGCGGCGATCCAGCTGGCCGACGCGGACGGCCTGGAGGCGGTGTCGCTGCGCAAGGTCGCCGCCGTACTGGGCGTCGGCCCGATGCGGCTGTACGGCTACATCGACAGCAAGGAGGAGCTGCTCGACCTGATGGTCGACGCGATGTACGCCGAGATCCGTCCGGTCGGAGACGACTGGCGGGCCATGCTGCGCTCCCTCGCCGAAACCACCCGGCAGACCGCTCACGAGCACGAATGGCTCGCCGATCTGCTCGGCGGACGACCGCAGCTCGGGCCGCACGCGCTGGCCAACGGGGAGACCGTGGTGGCCGCGCTGGGCGACCTCGGCGTGGACGCCGCCATGCCGGTGGTCGCCTCGGTTAACGCGTACGTCATCGGCGCCGTGCGCCGTGAGATCGCCGAGCGGCGGGCCGAGCGGGCCAGCGGCATGGACGAGAAGCACTGGCAGGCCGCGCTCGGGCCCTATCTGCGCCGGACCTTCGCCACCGGCCGGTTCCCCGCCCTGGCCACGGTGGTGCGCGATGCCGCCCACCTGGACGCCGACGCCACCTTCCGGCTCGGCCTCGACTTCCTGCTCGACGGCATCGAGGCCCGCGTCTCCAGATGACGCGCGGCCCGCCGAGCGGGACCGGATCAAAGAACTCGACGTGCCGCCCTTCAGCGGATGGACTGGGCGCATGACGACATCTCATGAAGAACTGCTGCCGGGAACGCGACGGGCGCTGTTGCACCGGATCGCCGTCGCGCAGACCGAGGGGCGGGCGCCGTCGCTGGTGGCCGCGGTGGTGCGGGGCGGCCGGGTCGTGTGGCAGGGGGCGCGGTCCTCGGTGGAGGGGCACGAGCCGGACGGGGACGTGCAGTACCGGATCGGCTCCCTCACCAAGACGTTCACCGCCGTCCTGGTGATGCGGCTGCGGGACGAGGGGCTGCTGGACCTCGGCGACCCGCTGGAGAAGCATCTGCCGGGCACCGGCGCCGGGGAGGCCACCGTCGCCGAACTACTCGCCCACACCGCGGGGTTGGCGGCCGAGTCACCCGGGCCCTGGTGGGAGCGGACGCCGGGCTCGCTGCGTCCCGAGCTGAGCGACGTGCTCGGCGAGCACCCCTCGCCGCACCCGGTCGGCCGGCGCTTCCACTACTCCAACCCCGGCTACACCCTGCTCGGCGCGCTGGTGGAGGAGTTGCGCGGCGCCCCCTGGGAGCAGGTGCTGCGCGAGGAGATCCTCGAACCGCTCGGCCTGCACCGCACCACCGTCCAGCCCCAAGCCCCGCACGCGGGCGGCTGGGCGGTGCATCCCTGGGCGGACGCGCTGCTGCCCGAGCCGCTGGAGGACCTGGGCCGGATGGCACCGGCCGGACAGCTCTGGTCGACCACCGGCGACCTCGCCCGGTTCGCCGTCTTCCTGGCCGAGGGGGACGACCGGGTGCTGAGCGCGGAGTCGGTCCGGGAGATGCGGACGCCCGCCGCACCCGCCGAGCCCGCGGAGCTGGCGGACGGCTCCGCCTACGGCCTCGGGATGCAGCTCCAGCACCGGGACGGCAGGCTCCTCGTCGGCCACTCCGGCTCGCTCCCGGGCTTCGTGGCGAACCTCGTCATCAGCGTGGACGACGACGTCGCGGCGGTCGTGCTGGCCAACGCCACGAGCGGCCCGCTGGTCGGTGCGGTGGGCGCCGATCTCGTCCGCATCGTCGCCGAGGCCGAACCGCGCATCCCGGAGCCCTGGCGCCCGCTGCCCGAAGTCGATCCGGAAGTCCTTGAGTTGGCCGGGCAGTGGTACTGGGGGACACATGCCTTCGGCCTGCGGGTGTCCGCCGACGGACTCGTGCTCGGCCCGCTCTCGGGGACCGGCCGCCGTGCGCGGTTCCGCCCGAACGGCGACGGTACCTGGACCGGCCTGGAGGGCTACTACGCCGGTGAGGTGCTGCGCGCCGTACGGCGTCCGGACGGGACGCCGAGCCATCTCGACGTGGGCTCGTTCGTGTTCACCCGGCAGCCGTACGACCCGGAGGCGCCGGTGCCGGGTGGTGTGGATTCGCGCGGCTGGCGGGGGAGCGAGCAGGCTTAGACGCGACGGCAGTTGAGGGATTCGGCCCTGTTTCACGTGAAACAGGGCCCAATCGCCGTGTGAGGAGGACTCCGCGGTACGCGGGCGCTCAGAGGCTCAGCTTGAAGCCCTCGTGCGAGGCCGTGAACCCGAGGCGCTCGTAGAAGCGGTGCGCGTCGGTGCGGGTCTTGTCGGAGGTCAGCTGCACCAGGGTGCAGTCGAGTTCACGGGCCCGCTCGACGGCCCAGCGGATGAGTTCGCTGCCCAGTCCGCTGCCGCGCTGGTCCGCGTGGACACGGACGGCCTCGATGAGCGCCCGTGCCGCGCCCTTGCGGGAGAGCCCGGGGATGACCGTGAGGTGCAGGGTGCCGATCACGCGTCCGTCCAGGACGGCGACGACCAGGTGCTGGTTCGGGTCGCCGTCCAGGCGCGCGAACGCGGCGTAGTAGGGCGTCAGATCGTCGGGGGATTCGCGCTGGGCGCCGAGGGGGTCGTCGGCCAGCAGGGCGACGATCGCCGGGATGTCGTCCGGTCCGGCCCGCCGTATGTCCGTCTGTTCCATGATCCCTGACCCTAGGCGGGCGCGTGCAGGGACTCCACCGCCTTGACCAGGGGCGCCAGTTCGGGCTTCAGGGCGGCTGCGTCCAGCGCCTCGCGCAGGGCGGCGTCGTTGGTGGGACGCGCCTGCTCCAGCAGGGCCAGGCCCGCTTCGGTGACGTTCGTGTAGATGCCCCGGCGGTCGGTGGGGCACAGATAGCGCTCCAGTAGGCCCCGGTCCTCCAGGCGGGTCACCAGGCGCGTGGTGGCGCTCTGGCTGAGCACGACCGCGTCGGCCACCTGCTTCATCTGGAGATGGCCGCCCTCGCCGTCGTGCTGGCGGCTGAGCACGTCGAGCAGGGAGTACTCGCGCACGCTCAGCTCGTGCCGCGCCTGGAGGGCGCGCTCGATGTGCGCCTCGATCCTCCCGTGCAGCAGCGACAGCGCGCACCAGCTCTGAGCCAGGGCGGTGAGTGCGGGGTCCGTCGCGGTCATGGGCGTTCTCCTCCGTCCCGAGCGGCCGGGTTCCAGGGTAGAGCATCACCCGCAATATCCAGCGATTGCATTTAACCCGCGCCTGCAATTATTGTTGAAGCGCGCAAAGCGCTCCTGCAATCGTCTGGGAAGGTGTACCCCCCCTCATGCCTCTCGCGCTTCTGGCCCTCGCGATCGGGGCCTTCGGAATCGGGACGACCGAGTTCGTGATCATGGGCTTGCTGCCCCAGGTCGCGGGCGACTTCGGGGTCTCCATCCCCACGGCGGGCCTGCTCGTGACCGGCTACGCCCTCGGCGTGGTGATCGGCGCCCCGCTGATGACCGTCCTCGGCACCAAGGTCTCGCGCAAGCGGATGCTGATGATCCTCATGGGCCTGTTCATCGCCGGGAACCTGCTCTCCGCCGTGGCCCCGGTGTTCGGGCTCATGCTCGCCGGGCGCGTGGTGGCGTCCCTCGCCCACGGTGCCTTCTTCGGCATCGGCTCGGTCGTCGCCGCCGACCTGGTGGCCCCGGACAAGAAGGCCGGCGCCATCTCGATGATGTTCACCGGCCTCACCGTCGCGAACGTGGTCGGGGTGCCGCTGGGCACGCTCGTCGGCCAGCACGCCGGCTGGCGGGTGACCTTCGGCATCGTGGCCGCGCTGGGCGTGGTCGGCCTCGCCGGTGTCGCCCGGCTGGTGCCCGAGATGCCGCGCCCCGAGGGCGTGCGTCTGCGCCATGAGCTGGCCGCCTTCAAGAACACCCAGGTCCTGCTCGCCATGGCGATGACCGTCCTCGGCTTCGGCGGAGTCTTCGCGGCCGTCACCTACATCGCCCCGATGATGACCCACGTCGCCGGTTTCGCCGACGGCTCGGTGACCTGGCTGCTGGTCCTGTTCGGCCTCGGCATGGTCGGCGGCAACCTGGTCGGCGGCAAGTTCGCCGACCGCGCCCTGATGCCGATGCTGTACGTCTCGCTGGGCGTCCTGGCCGTGGTCCTCGCGCTGTTCACGCTGACCGCGCACAACAAGATCGCCGCCGCCGTGACCATCGCCCTGATCGGCGCCCTGGGCTTCGCGACCGTCCCGCCCCTGCAGAAGCGCGTGCTCGACCAGGCGCACGGCGCTCCGACCCTGGCCTCCGCCGTGAACATCGGCGCCTTCAACCTGGGCAACGCGCTCTCCGCCTGGCTCGGCGGCATGGTCATCGCGGCCGGCTTCGGCTACACCGCCCCGAACTGGGTGGGCGCCGCCCTCGCCGCCGCCGCACTGGTCCTCGCCTTCCTGTCGGCCGCCCTGGAGCGCCGTGACGGCACGACCGGCACCGTTGCCGCTCCCGACGCGGCTGTCGCGCAGCGGGCGGCCGTGCACCACTGAGCCCGCCCCTTCCCGACCCCCTGACCGCCGTCCGAGCTGGAGTCATCGCACCGTCTCCGGACCGCACGGCAGCACCTCAGAAAGATCCAAGGAGAACCCCCACCATGAGCACCACCACCATCACCCCGCTCACCACCGAGGACGCCGAACTGCTCATCGCGGCGGCGCGGAAGGCCGCCGAGGCCGCCGGGGTCACGGTCAGCGTCACCGTGCTGGACGCGGGCGGCCACCTGCTCGCCTTCCGCCGGGACGACCGGGCCGTGCTGATCTCCGGCGAGACCAGCACCCGCAAGGCCTACACGGCGCTCCAGCTGAACGCGGCCACCGCCGACCTGGTCGACGCCGTGCAGCCCGGCGCCCTCTTCCACACGCTGCCCACCGCGCTCGACCGCCCCCTGCTGTTCATCGCCGGTGGCATCCCGGTCCACCGCGACGGCCGCCTCATCGGCGCCATCGGCGTCGGCGGCGGTGCCCCCGACCAGGACCACGGCTTCGCGACCGAGGCCGTGCGCGCGCTCGACGCCTGACGAAGCCGTCACGTCGTGACGTGTGCGGGCCCCGGCTGGAGACAGCCGGGGCCCGCACACGTCGTGTGTTCAGCCCGCCGCCACCGTCAGCGGGGCGAACCGCCGCGTCCAGTCCCCCGGCAGATCGGCGATCCCACAGGTCATGACGGCGTTGACGGCCACGTGCTCCAGACCCCGTGCCATGAGCCAGGTGCGCAGTTCCTCGTGGCGCATGTCGATGTCGGTGCGCAACGGGCGCTCGGTGCGGGCCGCGAGCGAGGTGACGAGGGCCTTCGCCGTCTCCGTGTCGCGGGCGATCAGCGGCCCCACCACATGCGTGTCCATGTTGGGCCAGGCGGCGGCGTAGCCCGTGATCCGTCCCGCCTCCTCCGCCACGCGCAGCTGGTCGGCGAAGGCGGGCAGACGGGCGATGAGCGGGGTGCGGTCGGTGCCGAACACCTCCGCGTCGAGCCGGAGGATCGCGGGAAGGTCCTCGGCGGTCGCGGCGCGGGTCGGCACCGGCTCCGGCGCCCCGGACGGGACGAAGTCGCCCCTGAACATGTCGGCGTGCCCCACGACCTTGAAGCCCAGCTCCTCGTAGAGCGGTCGGCCCATGGGCGTGGCGTGCAGGGTCAGCGGTGTGGCGCCTGCGGCTGCCACCACGTGCCGCAGCAGGCGCCGCCCCACGCCTCGGCGGGCATGACGCTCGGCCACCAGGACCATCCCGAGGGCACCGAGATCCGGGCGTCCCTCCGGGCCGTACTCGGTGACGACACAGGCGGCCACGAGACCGCCCTCGGGGTCGTCGATGCCGTATCCCCGCCCAGCGGTCAGCAGCAGGCCCCACTTGTGTTCCTCGCGCGGCCACTGCCGGTTCTCGGAGAGGTCGGCGCACGCGGTCAGGTCGCGCAGGGTCAGGCAGCGGATGGGCAGAGTGGCGAGAGGAGGCGTCGGCACGCAGGTCAGGGTGTCGGATCAGGCGGGCAGCGTCCACCGGTTTAGGGAAAGCCTCGTCGGCCCTCACGCGTCCGAGCGACCGAGGCGTATGACTGTTTCACGTGAAACACGGACCCTTGGGCGGTAGCGGATCAAATCCATTGCTCTGTCCGCCACTTGAGGAACGAACAGCCTAACCGGACGAAGAGTCCGAAGAACCGCTTTTTCGGGTACACCGTCGCGGTGTCCGAGCCCGGTGGAAGGCTGCGGAACGAGTGCTGTGGGTCGGTCCGCCCCGCCGGGGACAGGCACGCTTCCCTGTCGGGAGAGCGTCCGCCGACCGTGGATGTTCGAGGCGAGGGCACACCATGGACGCTCCGGCCTTCACGTCGGGGGAGAACGGGACACCGGGCGACGAGCAGGGGCGCCGACCAGCGGAACCCGCCCCGGAGGCATCCCCGGACGCGCTCCTCGTCCGCCGCACGCTGGCCGAGATCGCACCCGTCGCCGACAAGGTCACCTCGTACTTCTACGCGCTCCTCTTCGTCCGCCATCCCGAGCTGCGCCCGCTGTTCCCGCCCGCGATGGACACCCAGCGGGACCGCCTGCTGCGGGCGCTGCTCACCGCCGCCGAGCACATCGACGACCCACCCGTCCTCGTCGGCTATCTGCGCAACCTGGGCCGTGGGCACCGCAAGTACGGGACGGTGGACGCCCATTACCCCGCCGTGGGCGCCTGCCTCATCGGCGCCCTGAGCGCGTATGCCGTCCGGACCTGGACCCCGCAGACCGAGGCGGCCTGGTCACGCGTCTACGCCACCCTCTCCCAGGTGATGATCTCCGCCGCCGCGAAGGACGCGCTCGACGCCCCGCCCTGGTGGGGAGCCGAGATCGTCGCGCACGATCTGAGGACCCCGGACGTCGCGGTCCTCACCCTGCGCCCCGACCAGCCCTACCCCTTCCGCGCGGGGCAGTACACGAGCGTCGAGACGCCCTGGTGGCCTCGCGTCTGGCGGCACTACTCCTTCGCCTCCGCGCCCCGCGCCGACGGCCTGCTCACCTTCCATGTGCGGGCCGTCCCGGCGGGCTGGGTGTCCAACGCGCTGGTGCATCGCGCCCGCCCCGGAGACGCCGTACGCCTCGGCCCGCCGGTCGGCTCGATGACCGTCGACCACACCGGCGACGGCGGCCTGCTCTGCCTGGGCGGCGGCACCGGCATCGCTCCCATCAAGGCCCTGGTCGAGGAGATCGCCGGACACGGTGCGCGCCGCCCCGTCGACGTGTTCTACGGCGCCCGCGCCGACCGCGATCTGTACGACATGGACACGCTGCTGCGGCTCCGGGCGAGCCATCCATGGATCTCGGTGCGGCCCGTCATCGACTGGCAGGACCGCCGCCGGCTGCCCGACGCCGTCCGGGCGGGCGGACCCTGGCACGGCTATGACGCCTACCTCGCGGGACCGCCCGGCATGATCCGCAGCGCAGTCGCCGCCCTCCGTGCCCTCGGCGTCCCGGACGTCCGCATACGGCACGACCCGGTGGAGGACATGCTCGGCGTCGGCTTCTGAGCGGCTAGCCGAGGTCGGGCGCGTGCATGGCGCGTACGCCCTCGATGTTGCCGTCCAGGTAGTGGCGCAGGGACAACGGGACCAGATGCACGGAGGCGATGCCGACCCGGGTGAACGGGATGCGGACGATCTCGTACTCACCGGCCGGTGCCTCGACTTCGGGGCCGTGGCGCAGGGAGGTGTCCATGGACTCCAGGCGGCAGACGAAGAAGTGCTGCACCTTCACTCCGGTCGCGCCGCCGTCCTCACCGATGTGCTCCACGGTGTCCACGAAGCAGGGGACCACGTCGGTGATCTTGGCGCCGAGTTCCTCGTACACCTCGCGGTGCAGGGCGTCCACGACGGTCGGGTCGGCGGGCTCGACCCCGCCACCGGGAGTGACCCAGTAGGGATCGACTCCGGGTTTGGTGCGCTTGATCAGGATCAGGTCGTCACCGTCCAGGAGAACGGCTCGGGCGGTGCGCTTGACCACGGGTCGGACGGTCATGGGAGAAATGTGGCCCGGCTTGTTCCACGTGAAACATCGCGAGGAGCCACACCCGGGGCACGCGGTGTGACCCCTGTCGCACAGAGGCTCAGGACCACCGCGTGGCCGCCCGCTGAAGCCACTCGTGCGCCCGCGCCACATGGGGCAGGGCGAGCGAGCCGGTGCGCACCACCAGGAAGTAGATGCGCAGGGGCGGGACCAGCGGATCGTGCAGCAGGACGATCTCCTCGCGGTCCAGCGCCGGGCCGCACAGATAGCGGGGCAGCACGGCCAGCCCGGCCCCGGCGCTCGCACAGGCCAGCACCGCCCGCAGATCGGGGACGATCACCGTGCCCGCGACAGCCGGACACGAGTCGAAGACGGAGGCCCAGTAGCGCGAGACGAAGGGCAGCGACTCGTGCACCTCCACGACGGGCAGGTTCTCCAGAGCGGGCGCACCACCGTCGAGCGGCAGCGCCCCGATCCGTTCCGCCCAGCGCGGTGCGGCGACCAGTACATGTTCCTCGTCG
The DNA here is from genome assembly GCF_000373625.1 of Streptomyces sp. LaPpAH-108. GTDB lineage: Bacteria > Actinomycetota > Actinomycetes > Streptomycetales > Streptomycetaceae > Streptomyces. The sequence continues at coordinate 178,814 of NZ_KB891995.1, read as the reverse complement.
CACAGCGGGCTCGCGGTCAGCAGGGCGCCGCGCGGCCGGGCCGTGCTGATGGCCAGGTCGTGGTGGCCCGCGGCCAGGCCCTCCAGGGTGTCCTCCGCCGTGCCGAAGGAGGCGCGGAGCGCGAAGCCCTGGCCGTCACGGGCCGCGAGTTCGGTGAGGGCGGGCAGCGCGCGCTCGGCGGTGAACTCCGGAGGCCCGGCCAGATGCAGAGTGCGCAGCGCGGACTCCTCGTCCAGGCCGCTCTCGGTGATCTCCACCAGGGCGTCGAGGTGCGGTGCCGCCTTGTGCGCGAGTTCGTCGCCGATGGTCGTGGGCGTCACCCCGCGCGCCTGCCGCAGGAAGAGCGGGCGGCCGAGCTGGCGCTCCAGCGTGCGGATCTGGGAGGTCACGGCCGGCTGCGACAGGCCGAGGAGTGCGGCGGCCCGGGTGAAGGAACCGGCCCGGTGCACGGTGACGAAGGTACGCAGCAAGGCCAGATCCATGGCGGGTCCTTCCCTTCCCTGCCTTCTCCGGCCCCCGGGCAGGACCCAACTATAAATAAGTCGATAGGTCTCTGTCGTTACCGTGATTGGACACTGACGCAGAGTCAACTAGCCTTGTCCGCACGGTTCTTCGCGCGCGGAACCGAGGCGGTCCGAGCCACGAGGGGGGAGGCTCGGACCGCGACCGCGCGCAGGCTCGGACCGCGACCGCGCCGTTCTCAGTCCGCGGACTCGTCCAGTGCGCGCAGCACGTCCGCCACCAGGTCCTCCGGGTCCTCGGCGCCGACGGACATCCGGACGAAGCCCTCCGGGACCGCGTCGCCGCCCCAGCGCCCGCGCCGCTCCGCGGTGGAGCGCACCCCGCCGAAGCTCGTCGCGTCCTCGACCAGGCGGAGCGCCGCGAGGAACCGCTCGGCCCGCGCACGCGTGGGCAGCGTGAAGGAGACCACGCAGCCGTAGCGGCGCATCTGCCGGGCGGCGATCGGATGCGCCGGGTCGTCAGGCAGCCCCGGATACCGCAGACCGGCGACGTCCGGGTGCTTGCGCAGCGCCTCGGCCAGCAGGAGCGCGGTGGCGTTCTGCCGGTCGGCGCGCAGCGCCAGCGTGGCGATCGAGCGGTGCGCGAGCCACGCCTCCATGGGCCCCGCGATCGCCCCGACGATCTTGCGCCAGCGGCGCACGGCGGCCATCGCCTCGCCGTCCCGCCCGGCCACGTAGCCCAGCAGGACGTCCCCATGGCCGGTCAGCTGCTTGGTGCCGCTGGCCACCGAGAAGTCGGCGCCCAGCTCCAGCGGACGCTGCCCGACCGGCGTGGCGAGGGTGTTGTCGACGGCCACCAGGGCGCCGCGCTCATGGGCGGCGTCGACCAGCCGCCGGATGTCGCAGACGTCGAGTCCCGGGTTGGACGGCGACTCGATCCACAGCAGCCGCGCGCCGTCCAGGACCTCCAGCTGGGCGTCCCCGCCGGTGGGCGCGGTGCGCACTTCGATGCCGTACGCCTCCAGCTGCTCGCGGACCAGGGGGAAGACCTGGTAGCCGTCGGAGGGCAGCACGACCACGTCGCCGGAGCGCAGCTGGGAGAAGAGCACGGCGGAGATCGCGGCCATGCCGGAGGCGAAGACCAGCGTCTCCACGTCGTCCCGGCCGGGCGCCTCCAGCTCACCGATGGCGCGTTCCAGGAGCGTCCAGGTCGGATTGTCGTCACGGCCGTACGCGTACGGTCCCGTGACCTCGCCCGGCAGATGGAAGTGCGCGGCGAACACCGGTCCGGGCAGGGTGGGTTCGTGCTTGACCGGCTCGGGCAGCCCGGCCCGTACCGCGCGCGTGCCGTCGCCGGTGCGGTCCGGGTGTGCGGTGGCGTCGCTCATGCGGGGCCTTCCTCCAGGTGTGCGCGTACGGCGGCGAGCAGTCCGTCGCTCGCCCGTTCCACCATCTCAAGGCACTCCTCGAAGCCGTCCCGGCCCCCGTAGTACGGGTCGGGCACATCGAGGTCGTCGCCCGCCGCCGGGTCGTAGGAGCGCAGCAGACGTACCTTGCGCGCGTCCTCCTCGGTCGGTGCGAGGCGGCGCAGGGCTTTGAGATGGCCGGTGTCGAGGGCGATCACGAGGTCGAGCGGGGCGAACCACGACGGCTGGAACTGCCGGGCGGTGTGCACGGTGCCGTAGCCGTGCTCGTCGAGGACGGAGACGGCGCGCGGGTCGGCGTCGTCGCCCTCGTGCCAGCCGCCGGTGCCGGCGCTGTCCACCTCGATCAGGTCTCCGAGCCCGGCCTCCGCGACGCGCGCGCGGAGCACCGAGGCGGCCATCGGGGAGCGGCAGATGTTGCCGGTGCAGACGAAACAGACGCGGTAGGTCATGGCGTGCTCAGTCCTCGTCGGGCAGGACGAGGTTCAGCGCCCAGGAGACGACGGAGATGATCAGGCCGCCGAGCACGGCGGTCCAGAAGCCGTCCACGTGGAAGCTCAGGTCGAGCTGCCCGCACACCCAGGAGGTGAGCAGCAGCATCAGCGCGTTGACGATCAGGGTGATCAGGCCGAGCGTCAGGATGAAGAGCGGGAAGGTGAGGACCTTCACGATCGGCTTCACCAGGAAGTTGACCAGGCCGAAGATCAGCGCGACCACGATCAGGGTGCCGATCTTCTTGCCCGTGCTGTCACCGGTGAGGGTGATCTTGTCGAGCAGCCACACGGCGACCGCGAGCGCGGCGGCGTTGGCGAGCGTCTTGACTACGAAATTCTTCATGTGTCTGATCGTGGCAGACGGGGTCAATGGTGAGGGGCGGGGCAAGGGCGATGGCGGCGATGAAGGCATTCCGGCTGGACGACCTGGAGGCGGAGCGCGCCGCGAACGACGGCGCCTACCTCCAGTTCCTGCGGGAGCGGAACATGTCGGTGGGGCTGTACGGCCTGGACGCGGGCGCCCACGACCCGCAGCAGCCGCACGGCCAGGACGAGGTCTACTTCGTGGTCAGCGGGCGGGCGTCGATCACGGTGGGCCTGGAGACCACCGAGGTCGCGCGGGGCAGCGTGATCTACGTACCGGCCGGTGTGGCCCACAAGTTCCACCACATCAGTGAGGATCTGAGGGTCCTGGTGGTGTTCTCTCCGCCTGAGGCGTGAGGGTCGGTCTCAGGGTTCCCTAGGGGGAGGTTCAGGGGAGGACAAGGGGTGCGCGGCCCCCGCCGGGGCCTCTCGCGGCCCTAGCATCGAGGGTGGGACATCGATTACTGCGAACGCAAAGGACGAGGGCAATGCGAGAGATCTTCGCGGGGCTGCCGTGGTGGGTGAAGTGGGTCGCGGTGCCGGTCATCGCGCTGGTCGTCTTCGGCGGCCTGATAGCGACCGTCGTCGGCTTCCTGATCGGTCTGCTGTTCAAGGTCCTGCTCTTCGTCGCCCTGGTCGGCGGACTGATCTACGTGGTGCGGAAGTTTATGTCCAACTCCTCGTCGCGCAGCGACTGGTGACGGACACGGGAGCCGGTGGGCGGTAACACGGATCACCGGTTCCCTCGGGGGAGGGAAGTTTTCCGGCGTACCGTCCACGCGCGGTGATGGACGGTTAAAGTCCGGAACTCTCGTGGGGCCCCGAACCCCACGGGTGACACGCCTCCTCGCCCGTGTCCACCGAGCACGGGCCGCCCCCCTCCTCGCGCTTCGGGAGTCACCCCTTGGCCATGGTCGACACCGCCCCGCAAGGGCGCCACGCACCGCCCGCGTCGCCCCGCTCCTGCGCTCCCCCGCTGCAGCGGCCGAACGGCCCGGTCGCCCGGGACAAGCACTCCGCGACCCTCATCGGGTCCGTCCAGCGCGCGATGCGGCTGCTGGAGACGGTCGCGGCCCACGAGTACGGCGCCCCGGCCAAGCAGCTCGCCCGGGAGACCGGCATCGCCCTGCCCACGGCGTACCACCTGCTGCGCACCCTGGTGTACGAGGGCTATCTGCGCCGGGAGAAGGGGCTGTTCTTCCTGGGGGAGGCGGCGGACCGGCTGAGCGCGAGCGCGGCACAGCAGAAACGTCGCAGCACCGTGGCGGGCACCCTGGAGCAATGGCGCGATTCCATCGGTGTGCCGGTCTACTACGCGATGTACCGGGACGGCGAGATCGAGGTGCAGTGCGTCGCCGAGTCGCGGGAGGCACCGGCGGTCGAGGAGTGGGCCGACTTCCGCGAGACCGCGCACGCGCACGCGATCGGGCAGTGCCTGCTCTCGCAGCTGGACGAGGAGACCCGCCGCTCCCACCTGGCCCGCTACCCGGTGCGGTCGATCACGCCGTACACGGTGCGGGACAACGGCGCCCTGCTGCGGCGGCTGGCCCGGGTCGGACGCATGGAACCGGTGGTGGAGCGTCAGGAATACGCCCTGGGGGCGGTTTGCGCGGCGATTCCCCTCACGATGGGTACCACGGCGGCTACGATCGCGATCTCACTGCCCGCCCACCAGGCCGACCGGCTGATGCCCGCGACACAGCGGCTGCAGGCCGAGATCGGACGTCACCTCGGGGCGTTCGCGCTTTCTATCAGCATCTGAAAACTCACTCCTTGTGATCTGTTGTGTACTTTCAGCTAGATTTGGGCATGGTCCGGGGATTAATCCCAGCCAGTCGATGTCATACGACGGGGTAGGCGATGCGCGAGTCCGTACAGGCAGAGGTCATGATGAGCTTTCTCGTCTCGGAGGAGCTCTCCTTCCGCATTCCGGTGGAGTTGCGCTACGAGACGAGCGATCCCTATGCGGTGCGGCTCACCTTCCATCTGCCCGGCGATGCCCCGGTGACCTGGGCCTTCGGGCGGGAGCTGATGATCGACGGGGTCGGCCGGCCGTGCGGTGAGGGCGATGTGCACATCGCGCCCGTCGACTCCGAGGTGCTGGGCGAGGTGCTGATCCGGCTTCAGGTCGGCAGCGACCAGGCGCTGTTCCGTTCCTCCGCGCCGCCGCTCGTGGCCTTCCTGGACCGTACGGACAAGCTGGTCCCGCTCGGTCAGGAGGGGGCGCTGGCCGATTTCGACGCCCACCTCGACGAGGCGCTGGACCGCATCCTGGCCGAGGAGCAGAGCGCCGGCTGAAACGACGGAAAACGAGGGGCCGTTCGTACGGCCGGGCCGTACGAACCTTGCAGAAACGCTTCTGCGGGGCTCGTACGGCCCGTTGGCGTTTCCGTGGTCTCCACGTCCCGACGGCCGGCTCCCACTCCGTGTCCCACCCGCTCAGCGCCTCCGGCGTCGTCCCCGGCCGCCGCGTGCCGCTGCCGCCACGGCCGCTGGGGCCGGGTTGCCCGGCTCGGGCCGGTCGGCCGAGACCACCAGGGCGGCGAGGGCCGTGGTGACCGGCACCGAGGCGACCAGACCGATGGAGCCGACCAGGGTGCGCACGATCTCCTCCGCCACCAGCTCGCTGGTGGCCACGGTGCTCACGCTGCTCTGCGCGATCGAGAAGAGCAGCAGCAGGGGGAGCGCGGCGCCCGCGTAGGCGAGGACGAGGGTGTTGACCACGGAGGCGATGTGGTCGCGGCCGATGCGGATGCCCGCCCGGTACAGACCCCGCCAGCCCATCGTGGGGTTGGCCTCGTGCAGCTCCCAGACAGCCGAGGTCTGGGTCACCGTGACGTCGTCCAGCACACCGAGCGAACCGATGATGACGCCCGCCAGCAGAAGGCCGCTCATGTCGATCGACGGATAGAGGCCGTGGATCAGCCCCGTGCTGTCGTCCGTGTTGCCGGTGAGCGCGGCCCAGCCGATGAACTGCGAGCCGAGGAAGCCGATCAGCATCAGCGAGACCAGCGTGCCGAGCACCGCGACCGACGTACGGGCGGACAGCCCGTGGCACATGTAGAGCGCGATCAGCATGATGGCGCTCGATCCGACCACGGCCACCAGGAGGGGATTCGAACCCTGGAGTATCGCGGGCAAGATGAACAGGGTCAGCACCAGGAAGCTGACGGCCAGCGCGACCAGCGCCATGACGCCGCGCAGCCGCCCCACCACCACGACGGCGACCGCGAAGATCCCGGCGAGCAGCGCCATCGGGAACTGCCGGTTCACATCGGTGACCGAGTACTGCAGGTCCTTGGGTGCCGAGGGCTCATAGGCGACCACGACCTGCTCGCCCTGGTGCAACTGCCGTGTCTGGTCGGGCTGGACGATCTCGGTGAAGGTCCGGCCCCGGTCCTTGCCGGAGTCGACCCGGACCGTCGCCTTCTTGCAGGTGCCCTTCTCCTCCTGGGCCGCCGCGCCCGCTCCCGAGGAGGCGTTGTCACCGAGGGACGAACCTCCCGAGGCGTTCACGGACTTGCAGTTCACCGGCACGACCCGGGTGACCGTGGCCTGCTGGGTCTGGCGGTCGAAGCCCACCCCGGAGCGCTGGTGCGGCGGGGCGCCGCCGGGCCAGAGCACCACGAGCCCGACCACGACGGCGGCCGTGAACGGGATGAGGATCGCCGCGATGAGCTTGCGCAGATGCCGCGACACCGGGGCCGCGGGGCCATGGCTGTGCGTGTGGCCGTGGCTGCTGTGACCGTGCGGGCCGTGCCCGTGGTCCGGTTCCTTGTCGCCGCCGGAGCCGGGGTGGTGTCCGTGGGCGTCGCCGGGGCCACCGCCGGAACCCTGTCCGCCCCCTCGGCCGGGGCCACCGCCCTGTCCGGGGCCGTGCCGATGGGGCGGGCCGGGCGGTGGATAGGGAGGCTGATGTGTCGTGGTCACCGTCCGATCATTGCAAGAACGACCGAGGCCCACTGTTCTTCCCGTCAGAAGGGGCGCTAGCGTGGAGGCACCTTTGCACACGCGGGAGCTCGGAGCACCGGGCTGAGAGGGCGCTGACCTCCGTCTTCGCGATGTTTCACGTGGAACCTCGTTTCACCGGACCATCTGCGGACGGACATCGCTGCGTCGACCGCCGAACCTGTTACCGGGTAATGCCGGCGTAGGGAGTAGGTCTCATGACCAACAAGGACGCACGCACGCCTGCCTCCACGCAGAACGCGACGCACGAGTCGCCGGACGCGGAGGCCGGGAAGTCCAACGGCTGGCACAAGGCGTACCTCGCGGGCTCGCGCCCCGATGTGCACGTGCCGGTCCGTCAGGTGCACCTGACCAACGGACGGTCGGTCACGCTCTACGACACGTCGGGTCCGTACACCGACCCCGCCGTCCCCACCGATGTCCGCCGGGGCCTGATCCCGCTGCGCGAGAACTGGATCGTCGCCCGGGGCGACACCGCGGAGTACGCCGGGCGCCCCGTCCGGCCCGAGGACGACGGCATCAAGCACACCTCGCCGCGTGGGGGCCTGCGCAACCTGGACGCGGTCTTCCCCGGCCGCCCCCGGCTGCCGCGCCGGAGCCGTGACGGCGGCGCGGTCACCCAGCTCGCGTACGCGGCACGGGGCGAGATCACGCCTGAGATGGAGTTCGTGGCCCTCCGCGAGAACGTTTCTCCGGAGGTGGTCCGCGAGGAGATCGCCGCCGGTCGCGCGGTGCTGCCCGCCAACGTCAACCACCCCGAGACCGAGCCGATGATCATCGGCAAGCGGTTCCTGGTGAAGGTCAACGCCAACATCGGCAACTCCGCCGTCACGTCCTCCATCGAGGAGGAGGTGGAGAAGATGACCTGGGCGACCCGCTGGGGCGCCGACACCGTCATGGACCTCTCCACCGGCCGCAACATCCACACCACGCGCGAGTGGGTGCTGCGCAACTCCCCCGTGCCCATCGGGACGGTGCCGCTCTATCAGGCGCTGGAGAAGGTGGACGGCAAGGCCGAGGAGCTGACCTGGGAGATCTACAAGGACACCGTGATCGAACAGGCCGAGCAGGGCGTGGACTACATGACGGTCCACGCGGGCGTGCGGCTGCCGTACGTCCCGCTGACGGCGAACCGCAAGACCGGCATCGTCTCGCGCGGCGGCTCGATCATGGCGGCCTGGTGCCTGGCGCACCACAAGGAGTCGTTCCTGTACGAGAACTTCGAGGAACTCTGCGAGATCCTCGCCGCCTACGACGTCACCTACTCGCTGGGCGACGGTCTGCGGCCCGGCTCCATCGCGGACGCCAACGACGAGGCGCAGTTCGCGGAATTGCGCACGCTCGGGGAACTCAACCGGATCGCCAGGCGTTTCCACGTACAGACGATGATCGAGGGCCCCGGTCACGTCCCGATGCACAAGATCAAAGAGAACATCGACCTTCAGCAGGAGATCTGCGATGAAGCTCCGTTCTATACGCTCGGCCCGCTGACCACCGACATCGCCCCGGCGTACGACCACATCACGTCCGGCATCGGCGCGGCGATGATCGCCTGGTGGGGGACGGCGATGCTCTGCTACGTCACGCCCAAGGAGCACCTGGGCCTGCCCAACCGGGACGACGTGAAGACCGGCGTCATCACCTACAAGATCGCCGCCCACGCGGCCGACCTCGCCAAGGGGCACCCCGGCGCGCAGGAGTGGGACGACGCGCTGTCCGACGCCCGCTTCGAGTTCCGGTGGGAGGACCAGTTCAACCTCGCCCTGGACCCGGACACGGCACGGGAGTTCCACGACGAGACCCTGCCCGCCGAGCCCGCCAAGACGGCTCACTTCTGCTCCATGTGCGGGCCGAAGTTCTGCAGCATGAAGATCTCGCAGGACATCCGGCGCGAACACGGTGGCAGCAAGGCCGAGATCGAGGAGGGCATGGCGCGCAAGGCCGAGGAGTTCGCGGCCACGGGCAACCGGGTCTATCTGCCCCTCGCCGAGTGACGGCCGGGTGACGCCGGGAAGGCCCGGCGTCTACTCCGGCCGATGCTCGGGACCGCCGAAGTCGGGGCTCGAGTAGTCCGGGCTGGAGAAGCGCGGCCGGTCGGAGACCGAGCCGTCGTGCGGGCTGCTGAAGCCGGGGCGGCCGTAGCCCAGGCGCGGCATCCTTCCGGTCGGGGCGTCGGGTCGGCCCGGGTACGGCGTCACCGCGCCCGGCCGGTCCAGCGCCTCCTTGAGGAAGGGCAGGATGCCGCGCTCCAGCAGGGCGTCCCGCCAGGCGGCCCTGGCCTCGGCCACCCCCCGCCCCGCTTCGTCGTAGGCGTCCGCCTCGGCGGTCGCCTTGTTGCGCAGGGCGGTGAGCAGCAGGCCCACGGCGGCGACCAGGATCGCGGCGGCGGTCACGGCGCCGAAGACCCAGCCCGCCGCGATCAGGGTCCGGGCGAAGGCCTGGCCGGGGACCAGCATCTTCAGGAGGTAACCGACGAGCAGGAAGATGGCGGCGGCGGTTCCGGCGAGGACGGGCGCGAGCACGGCTATCACCGCGATCGCGCCCGCACCGGCGGTCTCGGCGGCCTCCCCGAGCGTTGTCGCGGCCAGGCCCAGCGTGCCCGGGCCCGGGTCGGCGGAACCGGCCTCGGTCCGGGTCTCGGGGGACGGCGCCGGGTGGCGCAGTTCCTCGCGGACCTTCACATAGTGCTGGTACTCGGTGGCCGCGGCGGCCGTGATGAGCACGATGGCGCTCAGCGCCATGGTGCGCAGTTGTTCGGGGTTGAGCCGCTGACCCATGGCGGACAGTTCCGGGCGGTGTGGCGCGGAGCGCAGCGCCTCATCGAGGAGCCGCTCGAATTCCTGGCGGTCCTCGTTCAGCAGGTGCTGCGGAACGCTGTTCATGTGCATCCCCCGATGCTCCGTAGGGCTGGGGGCTCGCATGGCGACGAGCCGTCGGGCAGAAACGGAGGGGAGCCTGCTACGGATAAACCGATGGTAGAGCCGTCAAGGCTCAAGGTGACAGGGGGTTGTCGGAAATTGAGGCCCGGTCCGGTGTCCGGCCGACCCGGACCGGTTTAGTCGGCCGAACCCTCAGGCGTCCAGGGGGAGTTGTCGGACCAGCAGCTTTCCGGCCATGGTCACGCCGCCGTCCATCGCGATGGCCAGTCCCTCGGCGTAGACGTGCGGACCCTCGACGTGCGGACGCTCGTCCTCTTCGTCGTCCTCGGAGCCGACGTGGCCGAGCAGATAAGGAATGGGGCTGTGGCCGTGAACGACCCGGGTGCCGCCGTACGTATCGAGAAGGGAGCGCACGGCGTCCGCGCCGCCCTCGTCGCGGAACGAGAAGCGCTTGGTGAACTTGCGGAACAGGTCCCAGACCTCGTCCACGCTGTTGCGGGTCAGGGTCTCGCGGACGGTGTCGTTGACGGCCTCGATGGAGTCGCCGTAGTCGAGATAGGCGGTGGTGTCCGAGTGGAGCAGCAGATAGCCGTCGGCCGACTCGACCGCGTCGAGGCGCGCCATCCACTGGAGATGGTGGTCCTGGAGGCGGTCCATGTCGGTCTTCTGGCCGCCGTTGAGCAGCCAGGCGGCCTGGAAGGTGGCCGTGCCCGCGCCGGAGTGGACCGGGGTGTCGCCGAACCGCTTGGCGCCCAGGAGCAGCAGTTCGTGGTTGCCCATGAGGGCCTTGCAGTAGCCGCCGGCGGCGGCGGCCTCGGCGGACAGCCGCATCACCAGGTCGATCACGCCGATGCCGTCCGGACCCCGGTCGGTGAAGTCGCCGAGGAACCAGAGCCGGGCGGTGCCCGCGCACCACTGGCCCGCCTCGTCGATCAGGCCCTGCTCGCGCAGGGCGGCCAGCAGCTCGTCCAGATAGCCGTGGACGTCGCCGACGACGTACAGCGGTCCGGGGCCCGCGTTCTCCCGGGACGCGTGCGCGGCGTCCGGGTCGACGGGGAGCTGGAGGGTGTCGCCGCGCTGGATGACGGGCAGGTCGCGCTGGGTGGGCGTGTAGCCGTCGGGGAAGTCCTCGTCGGCCGGGACCACGTCGCCGGGATGCGGATACGGACCGGTCTCATGGACGTACGCGGGCACCCGGAAGTCGCGCAACGTCTCCGTCCGCTCCACCTCGGTCCCCTGACCGGCCCCCTGAGTCATCAGACCCCTCCACCATCGCGCCGCAGCTGCACCGCTTCGGACTGCCTGGTCGCAGCGGCCCGCGGTGTCGTGGGCCCATCATAGGAATGCGCGTCGCGCCATGTGATGACCCAGGGGTGGTGAATCCGAGCAAGACGCCAGTTCATCGTGGCTTTCGCACCGATTGGGCATGAGTTCGACTGGTTGTCGGCGTGGGCCGGTCGGGCGGGTCGCCCGGACCGGCCGAGGACCCGCTATCCCTTCTCCGGCGTGCGCGGCGGAGACACCGTCGTTCGCGGCGGGCGCCGCTGCGACGAGGTGCGCACGATCAGCTCCGTCGGTATCACCTGCTCGACCGGGTGGTCGGAGTCGACTCCCTCGATGGCGTCGATGAGGAGCTGGACCACGGCCGTGCCGATGCGGCGGGGCTTGAGGGAGAGGGTGGTGATGGGCGGCTCGGTGGTCGCGTACACCGTGGACTCGCTGCAGCACACCAGCAGCAGATCGTCCGGGACGCGCAGGCCGTAGCGGCGGGCGGCGGCCAGGAGGTCGGTGCCGTTGGGGTCGAAGAGGCCGTAGACGGCGTCCGGGCGGTCGGGTCGGGCCAGGAGCCGGTCGGCGGCGACGGCGCCCGCGCACGGGTCGTGCGCCGGGTACGCCTCGTACACCGGGTCCTGGCCGACGCGCTCGCACCAGCGCAGATAGGCCGTGGTCGACAGATGGGTGTACGTGTCGGTCGTGGTGCCGGTCAGCAGGCCGATCCGGCGGGCGCCCGCGGCGGCGAGGTGGTCGAGGATGCCGAGGACGGCGGCCTCGTGGTCGTTGTCGACCCAGGCGGTGACCGGGAGCGCGCCCGCCGGGCGGCCGTCGGAGACGACCGGTAAGCCCTGCCGGACCAGCTCGCTGACGACCGGGTCCTGGTCGGAGGGGTCGATGACGACCGTGCCGTCCAGGGCCACGTTGGACCACACGTCGTGGCGCGAGGTGGCCGGGAGGATGACGAGCGCGTAGCCGCGGGCGAGCGCGGCGGAGGTGGCCGCCCGGGCCATCTCGGCGAAGTACGCGAATTCGGTGAAGGTGAAAGGTTCATCCCCGTACGTGGTCACGGTCAGGCCGATGAGGCCGGACTTGCCCGTGCGGAGCGTGCGGGCGGCGGCCGACGGGCGGTAGCCCAGCCGGTCGGCCACCTCGCGGACATGGCGCCGGGTGGCATCCGGGAGCCGCCCCTTGCCGTTGAGGGCATCGGAGACGGTCGTGATGGAGACCCCGGCGGCGGCGGCCACGTCTCTGATGCCCGCCCGGCCCGGCCGGCTGCCTCGTCGTGAGGTTTCCGCGCGGCTCACCTGGTGCTTCCCTGCTGCTGTCATGGCGTGCCGATAGTAGGGCTCAGGTGGTGGGGTAGTGCGGACGCATATGCACGCGTTGACAGGCACGTTTCTGCATGGTCGTCAGCACATAACTACCTTAGAAAGAAAGTCATTTGACCGACTCGATGGCGAGACGTGACGTATCCACGCGTGTGGACCTGCCAACTGCCCGATGTTTCGAAGAGGTCTCAACTCACCTGCACGAGGGATGCGCGCCACGGCGCGAGCCACCGGCGCACGGACAGACGTACGGTGCGCCCCCCAGGGAGAGTTCCTGTCCGGACGGACCACACGGTCACCGGGGCATGCGTCACGGAGGCCGGAGCGCGCGTCACGAAGGTACGCAACCGCGCCGAATCCTCTTAAGGTGAGGAGTATTGGAAGCCGGCGGCGTCGACGGTCCGCCGGTGGTCGCGAGGAGGACTGCGGTGAGCGAGACGAGCCCCAAGCTGCGCGCCGAGCTGGAGGGTATCCCCACCTACAAGCCGGGCAAGCCCGCCGCGGCCGGCGGTCAGGCCGCCGCCTACAAGCTGTCCTCCAACGAGAACCCCTATCCCCCGCTGCCCGGCGTCATGGAGCGGGTCACCGCCGCCGTCGCCGAGTTCAACCGCTACCCGGACATGGCCTGCACCGCGCTGATGAGCGAGCTGGCCGGGCGCTTCGGTGTCCCGCTGTCCCACATCGCCACGGGCACCGGCTCGGTGGGCGTGGCCCAACAGCTGGTCCAGGCGACCAGCGGCCCCGGCGACGAGGTGATCTACGCCTGGCGCTCCTTCGAGGCGTACCCGATCATCACGCAGATCAGCGGCGCCCGCTCGGTGCAGGTGCCGCTGACGGACGGCGATGTGCACGACCTGGACGCGATGGCCGACGCGATCACCGACCGCACGCGGCTGATCTTCGTGTGCAACCCCAACAACCCGACCGGCACGGTGGTCCGGCGCGCCGAGCTGGAACGGTTCCTCGACCGGGTGCCCAGTGACGTGCTGGTGGTCCTGGACGAGGCGTACCGCGAATTCATCCGCGACCCCGAGGTGCCCGACGGGGTCGAGCTGTACCGGGAGCGGCCGAACGTCTGCGTGCTGCGCACCTTCTCCAAGGCGTACGGCCTCGCCGGGCTGCGGGTCGGCTTCGCGATCGCCCACGAGCCGGTGGCGGCGGCGCTGCGCAAGACGGCGGTGCCGTTCGGGGTCAGCCATATCGCGCAGGAGGCGGCCATCGCCTCGCTGGAGGCGGAGGACGAACTGCTGGGCCGTGTGGGCTCGCTGGTGTGCGAGCGGCAGCGGGTGTCGGAGGCGCTGCGCGCCCAGGGCTGGACCGTCCCGGAGAGCCAGGCGAACTTCGTGTGGCTGCGGCTGGGGGAGCGCACCACGGAGTTCGCCGAGGCGTGCGAGCGGCACGGTGTGGTGGTGCGGCCGTTCGCGGGCGAGGGGGTCCGGGTGACGATCGGGGAGACCGAGGCGAACGACATCTTCCTGAAGGTGGCCGAGGCGTTCCGCGAGACGAAGTGAGCGGATCCCCGTAAGTAGTACCGAAGCGTTCGTGGGAGGCCCCGCCGTGTGCGGGGCCTCACTCATGACCCCCTATCGGATGGCGAAGGCGGGTGCGTCATAATGGCTTGTGAATGTGAACGCTTTCACAAGCTCGGTCCCAATCGCCCCGTATGTCCGAGACAAAAAGGGCAAACCCCACCGTATGTCGCGGTGGAGTTAGGAGAGTGACGACGTGGAACTGGCTCTGGCGCCGGAGACCCTGGCGCGCTGGCAGTTCGGCATCACCACCGTCTACCACTTCCTCTTCGTTCCGCTCACCATCTCCCTGGCCGCCCTCACGGCCGGACTCCAGACGGCATGGGTGCGCACGGGCAAGGAGGTGTACCTCAGGGCGACGAAGTTCTGGGGCAAGCTCTTCCTGATCAACATAGCCATGGGCGTCGTCACCGGCATCGTGCAGGAGTTCCAGTTCGGCATGAACTGGTCGGCCTACTCGCGCTTCGTCGGTGACATCTTCGGCGCCCCGCTCGCCTTCGAGGCCCTGATCGCCTTCTTCTTCGAGTCCACCTTCATCGGACTCTGGATCTTCGGCTGGGACAAGCTCCCCAAGAAGATCCACCTGGCCTGCATATGGATGGTCTCGCTCGGCACGATCCTGTCGGCGTACTTCATCCTCGCGGCCAACTCCTGGATGCAGCACCCCGTCGGCTACCGGATCGACAAGGCCAGGGGCCGTGCGGAGCTGACCGACTTCGGGGCCGTGCTCTTCCAGAACACCGCGCTCAGCCAGGCGTTCCACACCCTGGCCGCGGCCTTCCTGACCGGTGGCGCCTTCATGGTGGGCATCGCCGCCTACCATCTGGCCCGCCGCAGGCACATCCGCGTGATGAAGACCTCGCTGCGCCTCGGCCTGGTCACCGTGGTCGTCGCCGGACTGCTCACCGCGGTCAGCGGAGACGTGCTCGGCAAGGTCATGTTCAAGCAGCAGCCGATGAAGATGGCCGCCGCCGAGGCCCTGTGGGACGGTCAGAAGCCCGCCCCCTTCTCGATCTTCGCCTACGGCGACGTGCAGAAGGGTCACAACACCGTCGCCGTCGAGATCCCCGGCCTGCTGTCCTTCCTCGCCAACGACGACTTCTCGTCCTACGTGCCCGGCATCAACGACGTGAACAAGGCCGAGCAGCAGCGGTTCGGGCCCGGCGACTACCGGCCCAACATCCCGGTCGCCTTCTGGGGCTTCCGCTGGATGATCGGCTTCGGCATGTTCTCCTTCACCCTCGGCATCGCCGGACTCTGGCTGACCCGCAAGAAGTTCCTGCTGCCCCAGCACCTCAGGGTCGGTGAGGACGAGGTGCCGCATCTGGTCCTCCTCCCCCACAAGGCGCTCGGCCCGAAGCTCGGTACCTGGTTCTGGCGCATCGCCGTCTGGACGCTGGCCTTCCCGCTGATCGCCAACTCCTGGGGCTGGATCTTCACCGAGACCGGCCGCCAGCCCTGGGCCGTCTACGGCGTCCTGCAGACCCGCCACGCGGTCTCCCCCGGCGTCTCCCAGGCCGAGGTCCTCATCTCGATGGCCGTCTTCACCGCGCTCTACGCGATCCTCGCCGTCATCGAGGTCCGGCTGCTCGTCAAGTACGCCAAGGCGGGCCCGCCCGAGCTGACCGAGGCCGACCTCAACCCGCCCACCAGGATCGGCGGCGATCTCCGTGACGCCGACAAGCCGATGGCCTTCTCGTACTAGGCCGGGGGAACAGTCATGCATCTTCACGACATCTGGTTCGTCCTGATCGCCGTCCTGTGGACCGGCTACTTCTTCCTGGAGGGGTTCGACTTCGGGATCGGCATCCTCACCCGGCTCCTCGCCCGGGACCGGGCCGAGCGCCGGGTGCTGATCAACACCATCGGACCCGTCTGGGACGGCAACGAGGTGTGGCTGCTCACGGCGGGCGGTGCGACCTTCGCCGCCTTCCCGGAGTGGTACGCCACCCTCTTCTCCGGCTTCTATCTGCCCCTGCTGGTGATCCTGGTCTGCCTGATCGTCCGGGGCGTCGCCTTCGAGTACCGGGCCAAGCGGCCCGAGGAGAACTGGCAGCGCAACTGGGAGTGGGCGATCTTCTGGACCTCGCTGCTCCCGGCCTTCCTCTGGGGCGTGACCTTCGGCAACATCGCGTACGGGGTGAAGATCGACCGGCGCTTCGAGTACGTCGGCGGTCTCGGGGACCTCTTCCACCCCTACGCGCTGCTCGGCGGTGTGGTGACGCTCACGCTGTTCACCTTCCACGGCGCGGTCTTCGCGGCGCTCAAGACGGTCGGGGACATCCGGGTCCGGGCGCGGCGGCTGGCCCTGCGGGCCGGTCTCGTCACCGCCGTTCCGGCACTCGGCTTCCTGCTCTGGACCCAGGCCCACAGCGGTGACGTCGCCAGCCTCGCGGCGCTGATCGTCACGGTCGCCGCGCTCACGGCCGCCCTCGTGGCCACCGGAGCCGGGCGGGAAGGCTGGGCGTTCGCGCTGTCCGGGGTGACCATCGTGGCGGTCGTCGCGATGCTGTTCCTGTCGCTCTTCCCGAACGTCATGCCGTCCACGCTCGACGCCGACTGGAGCCTGACCGTCACCAACGCCTCTTCGAGCCCGTACACCCTGAGGATCATGACCTGGTGCGCCGCGATCGCCACCCCGCTCGTGCTGCTCTACCAGGGCTGGACCTACTGGGTGTTCCGCCAGCGCATCGGTACGCAACACATCGCCGAGACCGCACACTGAGCGTCCCAAGGGTATGTTTCACGTGAAACACACTCTCCGGGACTGAAGGACACGTTTCACGTGAAACCGATCGATCCCCGCCTCCTGCGCTATGCGGGCGCCACGCGTCTCTTCCTGGTGGCGGTCGTCGTCCTGGGCGGACTCGGCGCCGGGCTGGTCATCGCCCAGGCGATGCTCATCGCCGAAGTCGTGGTGGGCGCCTTCCAGCAGGGCAAGACCGCTTCCGAGCTGGTCACCCCCCTCGGGCTGCTGGTCGCCGTCGCCTGCGGGCGGGCGCTGGTCTCCTGGCTCACCGAGTTGGCGGCCCACCGGGCCAGTGCGGCGGTGAAGTCGGAGCTGCGGGAGCGGCTGGTCGAGCGGGCCGCCACGCTCGGTCCTGGGTGGCTGAGCGGCCAGCGCACCGGTTCGCTGGTCACGCTGGCCACGCGCGGGGTCGACGCCCTTGACGACTACTTCTCGCGCTACCTCCCGCAGCTGGGGCTCGCGGTGGTCGTGCCCGTGGCCGTCCTGGCGCGGATCGTCACCGAGGACTGGGTGTCGGCGGCGATCATCGTCGGCACCCTTCCGCTCATCCCGATCTTCATGATGCTGATCGGCTGGGCCACCCAGTACCGGATGGACCGGCAGTGGGGGCTGCTGTCCCGGCTCTCCGGGCACTTCCTGGACGTGGTGGCGGGACTGCCCACGCTGAAGGTCTTCAACCGGGCCAAGGCGCAGGCCGAGTCCATCCGCAAGATCACCGGCGAATACCGCCAGGCCACCATGCGGACCCTGCGGATCGCCTTCATCTCGTCCTTCGCGCTGGAACTGCTGGCCACGCTCTCGGTCGCCCTGGTCGCCGTGACCATCGGCATGCGCCTGGTGCACGGCAGCATGGACCTGTACATCGGCCTGGTCATCCTGGTGCTGGCGCCCGAGGCGTATCTCCCGCTGCGCCAGGTCGGCGCCCAGTACCATGCGGCGGCCGAGGGCCTGGCGGCGGCGGAGGAGATCTTCGCCGTGCTGGAGACCCCCGTCCCGGCGTCCGGCACCGGCCGGGTGCCCGAGGGCGCGCTCTCCTTCGACTCCGTGACCGTCCGCTACCCGGGCCGCTCGACGGACGCCGTGGCCGACGTGTCCTTCGCCGTCGAACCCGGGGAGACCGTCGCGCTGGTCGGCCCCAGCGGCGCGGGCAAGACCACCCTGCTCAACGTCCTGCTCGGCTTCGTACGCCCCACCGCGGGCCAGGTACGGATCGGCGGGGCGGATCTCGCGGACCTCGATCTCGAACAGTGGCGCTCACGCATCGCCTGGGTGCCGCAGCGGCCGCACATCTACGCGGGCACCATCACCGAGAACGTCCGGCTGGCCCGCCCCGACGCCGACGACGCGGCCGTACGCCAGGCCCTCGCGGACGCGGGCGCCCTGGACTTCGTCGACGCGCTGCCCGCGGGTGCCGAGACCGTGCTGGGTGAGGACGGCGCGGGACTGTCCGCCGGTCAGCGCCAGCGGCTCGCGCTCGCCCGCGCCTTCCTCGCGGACCGGCCCGTCCTGCTCCTGGACGAGCCCACGGCCGCCCTGGACGGCGCCACGGAGGCGGACGTCGTGGCGGCGGTCCGGCGGCTCGCCGTCGGCCGCACGGTCCTCCTGGTCGTGCACCGGCCCGCGCTGCTGGAGGCGGCCGACCGGGTGGTCCGGCTGGAGACCCCGGTCGCGCTCGCCGACGGCGCCCCCACCATGGCCGCGGTGACCGCCCCCGACCTGGCGGCCACCGCGCTCGACGCCCATGTCCCCGAGCCCGCCGCGCCCGCCATCACCCTCGCGGACCTGCCGGACAGCGGCCCGCTCGACGAGGACGGCGTCCCGGTCCCGCCCGCGACGGCGAGCGGCAGCCGTCCGCGCCATGTCCTGGCCCGGGTCCGCGCGCTGGCCGCGCCCCGCTACGGCCGTCTCGCCTTCGCCCTGATCCTCGGCAGCCTGGCGCTCGGCTGCGCGGTCGGCCTGATGGCGACCTCCGGCTGGCTGATCTCGCGGGCCTCGCAGGAACCGCCGGTGCTCTATCTGCTGGTGGCCGTGACCGCGACCCGGTTCTTCGGCATCGGACGGGCCGTCTTCCGCTACACCGAGCGGCTGGTCTCGCATGACGCCGTGCTGCGGATGCTCGCCGACACCCGGGTCGCCGTCTACCGGCGTCTGGAGCGGCTGGCGCCCGCCGGGCTGCGCACCACCCGGCGCGGCGACCTGCTCAGCCGACTGGTCAGCGACGTGGACGCCTTCCAGGACTACTGGCTGCGCTGGCTGATGCCCACCGGCGTCGCGGTCGTCGTCTCCGCCGCCTCGGTCGGCTTCACGGCCTGGCTGCTGCCCGAGGCCGGGGCCGTCCTGGCCGCGGGCCTGCTCCTCGCGGGCGTCGGGGTGCCCCTGATCACCGCCTCGGTCGCCCGGCGCACCGAGCGCCGCCTCGCTCCCGCGCGGGGCGAGCTGTCGACCCGTGTGACCGACGTGCTCACCGGCACCGCCGAGCTGACCGTGGCCGGTGCGCTGCCCGCCCGTACGGACGCGGCCCGGCGCGCGGACGGCACGCTCACGAGGATCGCCTCGCGCGCGGCCGGGATCACCGCCCTCGGCGACGGTCTCACCGCGCTGATCTGCGGGCTCACCGTCGCCGCCGCCGCGCTGGTCGGCGCCGGCGGGGTCGCCTCGGGCCGTCTGCACGGTGTCGCGATGGCCGTCGTCGTCCTCACCCCGCTGGCCGCCTTCGAGGCCGTCCTCGGGCTGCCGCTCGCCGCGCGCTACCGCCAGCGGGTGCGGCGCAGCGCGGAACGCGTGTACGAGGTCCTGGACGCCCCGGTGCCCGTGCGCGAGCCGGAGGAGCCCCGGCAGGCGCCCGCCTCGCCGTTCCCGGTCGTCGTGCGCGACCTCAGCGCCCGGTACGAGGGACAGCACGGCGACGCGCTCGCGGGAGTCGACCTCACGCTGGAGCAGGGCCGCCGGATCGCCGTGGTCGGTCCTTCCGGCTCGGGCAAGACCACGCTCGCCCAGGTGCTGCTGCGCTTCCTCGATCCGCGCGCGGGCGGCTACACGCTGGCCGGGGTCGCGGCGGACGAGCTGGACGGCGACGACGTGCGCAGGCTGGTCGGGCTGTGCGCCCAGGACGCCCACCTCTTCGACAGCACCGTGCGGGAGAACCTGCTCCTTGCCCGCAAGGACGCGAGCGACGCCGATCTGCGCGAGGTCCTGCTGCGGGCCCGGCTGCTCGACTGGGTGGACGAGCTGCCCGAGGGCCTGGACACGCTGGTCGGCGAGCACGGCGCCCGGCTCTCCGGGGGCCAGCGGCAGCGACTCGCACTGGCGCGGGCGCTGCTCGCGGACTTCCCGGTGCTGGTGCTCGACGAGCCCGCCGAGCACCTGGACCTGCCGACCGCCGACGCGCTCACGGCCGACCTGCTGGCCGCCACCGAGGGCCGGACCACGCTGCTGATCACGCACCGGCTCGCCGGTCTCGACGCGGTGGACGAAGTCCTCGTGCTGGACGCGGGCCGCATCGTGCAGCGCGGTCCGTACGCGGAGCTGGTCTCCGCCGACGGCCCGCTGCGCGCGATGGCGCGGCGCGAGGCCGAGACGGAGACACTGGTGGTGGCGCGCTAGGGGACGCTCAGAGGCGGTCGGCGAGCAGCCGCTCGATCACGACCGCCACGCCGTCCTCGGTGTTGGCGACGGTACGGCCGGTGGCCGCGGCGAGGACGTCCGGGTGGGCGTTGCCCATCGCGTACGAGCGTCCGGCCCAGGTCAGCATCTCCAGGTCGTTGGGCATGTCACCGAAGGCGACGACCTCCTCGGGCGCGATGCCGCGCTCGGCGCAGCACAGCGCGAGGGTGCTGGCCTTGGAGACCCCGGCGCCGCTCAGTTCCAGGAGGGCGCTGGGGCTGGAGCGGGTGACGTTGGCGTGGCCGCCGATCGCGATGCGGGCCGTGGTGAGGAACGCGTCCGGGTCCAGCTCCGGGTGGTAGGCGAGGATCTTGAGGACGGGCTGGTCGGCGTCCGGGCCGTCCGGCGCGAGCAGTTCCTCGGCGGGCAGCAGGTTGTCCGGTATCTCCATGTGCAGCTTGGGATACGCGGGCTCCTGGTGGAAGCCGTAGGTCTGCTCGACGGCGAACACGGTGCCCGGGGCCGCCTCGCGCAGCAGGCCCACCGCGTCGAGCGCCCGCTGCCGGGCCAGCTCGCGCACCGTGACGAACCGGTGGGCGCCGGGGCCGCCGTGCAGGTCGACCACGGCGGCGCCGTTGCCGCAGATCGCGAGGCCGTGGCCGTGGACGTGATCGGCGACCACGTCCATCCAGCGGGCCGGGCGGCCGGTGACGAAGAAGACCTCCACCCCCGCCTCCTCGGCCGCGGCGAGCGCGGCGACGGTCCGCGCGGAGACCGTCTTGTCGTCGTGCAGCAGGGTGCCGTCGAGGTCGGTGGCGATCAGCCGGGGCGGCGGGCCTACGGTGCCTCCTTGTCCGAGCGGGGCCGGGAACGCGGGGGGTACCGGGGGCGTCCCCGGCTGTCTGGTCGCTGAGGTCACCCGGCCATTCTCGCGCATATGCGCGCACGGTCGTGCGGGACTCCGCACATATGAGGCGTGGTTGGGGTCGGAACGGGTCACATCCGGCCATGGCCGGGGCTTGCGCGATGGCCTCCGGGGGGGGGGCGCCTGTGGCAGCGGGGCGCGCACCGGCGTGGGCCGCGCGGGACCGTCCGCCATCTGGTGCCGAGGACGGCCGGGGCTGGCCGGAGACGGCCAGGAACGCCCACTCGGCCGCGCCCGCTCACCCCGCCCCCCAGCCCACCCCCGTCAGCCCAGCTGTGCCGCCGCCTCCATCGCGATCCGCTCGAAGACCTTCTGGTCGGCGGCGAAGTCGGAGTCCGGGATCGGCCAGTGGATCACGATCTCGTCGAAGCCCAGTTCCTTGTGGCGGCCCGCGAAGTCCACGAACGCGTCCAGCGACTGGAGCGGCCCGGTGCGGTCGGGGGTGAAGCCGGTGAGCAGGATCTTGTCCAGCTCGGCCGCGTCCCGGCCGGCCTCCGCGCACGCCTCGCCCAGCCTGGTCAGCTGGCCGCGCAGCGCCTCGACCGACTGCTCGGGGGTGCCGTTCTCGTACAGCTTCGGGTCGCCCGTGGTCACCCACGCCTGCCCGTACCGGGCGGCCAGGCGCAGGCCGCGCGGGCCGGTGGCCGCCACCGCGAAGGGCAGCCGGGGGCGCTGCACACAGCCCGGGATGTTGCGCGCCTCGACCGCCGAGTAGAAGCGGCCCTCCTCGGTGACCGCGCCCTCGCTGAGCAGCCGGTCGAGCAGCGCCACGAACTCCGCGAACCGGTCGGCGCGCTCACGCGGCGTCCACGGCTCCTGGCCGAGCGCGGTCGCGTCGAACCCGATGCCGCCCGCGCCGATACCGAGGGTGATCCGGCCGTCGGAGACGTCGTCCAGGGAGATGAGGTCCTTGGCGAGGGTCACCGGGTGCCGGAAGTTGGGGGAGGTGACGAGCGTGCCCAGACGCAGCCGCGAGGTCGTGGCCGCAGCCGCCGTCAGCGTGGGCACCGCGCCGAACCAGGGGCCGTCGCGGAAGGTGCGCCACGACAGGTGGTCGTAGGTGTACGCGGCGTGGAAGCCCAGGTCCTCCGCGCGCTGCCACGTGGCACGGCCGCCCTCGTTCCAGCGGTCGATGGGAAGGATCACGGTGCTCAGGCGCAGACTCATGGCGTCGAGCCTACGTGGCCGGTGAAGAGGGCCGGGCCGCTCACGAAGGCGCCCCCGCCCGGGGAGCCGCGCCCCTGTCAGCGCGCCTCGGTGAACCGCAGATACCGCGCCGGTACCGCCTCCGTCAGCCAGACGCCGTTCGCGCTGACGCGGAAGACGTGGCCGTCGCGGTGCATGACCGCCGCGTCCACCGCGAGGACGACGGGCCGGCCGCGCCGGGAGCCGACCCGGGTGGCCGTCTCGCGGTCGGCCGAGAGGTGGACGTCGTGACGGCTCATGGGCCGCAGCCCCTCCGCGCGGATCGCGTCCAGGGCGCGGGTGACGGTGCCGTGGTACAGGTACGGCGGCGGGGTGGCCGGGGGCAGCCCCAGGTCGACGTCCACGGTGTGGCCCTGGCTGGCGCGGATGCGGGTGCCCTCGACGGCGTAGCGCTTCTTGTCGTTGGCGGCCACGACATGGTCGAGTTCCGCGCGCGTGAACCGGAATCCGTGCGCGGCGGCGGCCGTCATCAGCGCGTCGATCTCGACCCAGCCGCCCGCGTCCAGCGTGAGTCCGATGCGCTCGGGCTGGTGGCGCAGATGCTTCGCGAGGTACTTCGACAGCTTTACGGTACGTCTGTCATCCATATTTCCTTACATTCTCTCTTTTCTGTTTCGTCTGTTCACCTGCTTTCTCGATTACCTGATGTACAGGAAGAGACGTAGGTCACGCACTCGATTTTCGCCAGGAGGTTTGATCCACAGCCAAGTTCAGTTATCCACAAAGAAGTTGGCGATCCTGTGGACAACTGACGCCCGTTTCACGACAGTTGGCTTGTTCTGCGCCACGGCGTCGAGAATCGCGCTCGCGGCCTTCTTCGGCGGCCAGTTGGCACCGGGTGCGGCGGAAGCGGTCGTAACTCCAATGTCGTGCACGGACAGTTCGGCGCGCAGGCGTTCCGAAAGATCGGTCGTGGCGGATCCGATGGTGACGATGTGGCCGCCCTGTCCGCGCTCCACCATGCGTGCCCCGAAGTGACGGCAACTGTGCAGTGTGCCGAACAAGTTGGCCTCCAGCGCCGCACGCCATGCGTCGGCGGGAGCGGTGAGCGGGGAGTCCGGGAGGTCGGTGCCCGCGGCGTTCACCAGCACGTCCACCACGCCGTTCTCGCTGTGCACGCGCGCGGCCAGTTTCTCCACGGCCTGTTCGTCGGAGACGTCCACCGACTCGGCCCATGCCTCCGACGCGCCCAGCAGCAGGGCGAGTTCGGCGGTGCGGGTGGCCGCCTCCGGGTCGCGGTCCACGGCCACCACGCGCGCGCCGGACTCCGCGAAGGCGAACGCCGTCGCCCGGCCGATGCCGTCGCCCGCACCGGTGATCAGCGCCAACTGCCCCGCGAAACGGGCGCCATGGCGGCCATCGGGTGCGGCGGCCGGTGCGCCTTCCTCTGCCGACTCCACGAATTCGGTGATCCACAGCGCCAGTTGGTCGGGCCGGGTGCGCGGAATCCAGTGCTTGGCCGGGAGTACGCGCCGCACCAGCCGGGGTACCCACTGCTCCAAGTCGTCGTAGAGGCGCGGGGAGAGGAACGCGTCGCCCTCGGGCGTGATCAGCTGCACCGGCACGTGCGCGTGGGCGTCCGGGCGCGGTTTACGCAGCCGGGTACGGACGTTGTCCCGGTAGAGCCAGGCGCCGTGGGCCGCGTCCGAGGGCAGCGAGGCGGTCGGGTAGCCGTCGGCCGGGACCTTCTCCGCGCGCTGGAGGATCGCGGGCCAGCGCTTGCCGAGCGGGCCGCGCCAGGCGAGTTCGGGCAGGACCGGGGTGTGCAGCAGGTACACGTACCAGGACTTGGCACCCTGGCCCAGGAGTTGGCCGATCCTGCGGGGGGTCGGGCGTTTCACGCGTGCGTTGATCCAGTGCCCGAAGTGGTCCAGGGACGGGCCCGACATGGAGGTGAAGGAGGCGATGCGGCCCCGGGTGCGGGCGACCGTGACGAACTCCCACGACTGGACCGATCCCCAGTCGTGGCCCACGAGATGGACCGGCCGGTCCGGGCTCACCGCGTCCACCACGGCCAGGAAGTCGTCGGTCAGCTTGGCCAGGGTGAAGCCGCCGCGCAGGGGTTTCGGCGCGGTCGAGCGGCCGTGGCCCCGGACGTCGTACAGCACCACGTGGAAGCGGCGGGCGAGCCGGGTGGCGACCTCCGACCAGACCTCCTTGCTGTCCGGGTAGCCGTGCACCAGCACCACCGTCGGCCGTGCGGGGTCGCCGAGTTCGGCCACGCACAGCTCGATCCCGCCGGTCCTGATCCGGCGCTCGCGCGCACCCTCCAGCATCACTTCTCCTCCGCCCAGCGCCGCACGTGCGGCAGATCGTCGTCCAGCCAGAAGGCGCTTTCCTCGGGGTCGCGCGAGTCCGTGACCACCAGGATCTCCTCGAACTTGGCGCCTGTGCCCCGGAATCCGAGGTGGGGCTCGACCGCCCACAGGCCCGGGTGCGGCGGGTGGTCGGAGAAGCGGTACGGCGACCACAGGGGTGACCAGCCCTCGCGGTGGCCGTGCAGCGCGTCGCTCAGCAGGCCCTTGAGGGACTGGGTGCCGAAGCCGAACACATGGGGTGCGAAACGGCGTTGGCGTACTCGGTCCACCTTGTGGGCGATCACGCCGAAGGGGTAGGCGCGGTGCCGGTTGGCGTATCCCTGACGGGTCATCAGGCGGTCCACGTCCGTGTAGATCTCGCGCAGCGGGCGCCGCTCGCGCACCTCGCGCAGGATCAGCTCGCGGTGTGCCTCCAGGTCGGTCATGAGGCGCCGTTGCAGTGGGTTGTCGCCGAGGGCGCCCGAGTAGCCGATGTCGGCCGTGTACCCCTCGAACACCGGGGCCAGATCCAGGATGAAGGGCATCCCGGGCTCCAGGGCGCGGTCGGTGGGGAAGAACTGGAGCGGTATCCGGAAACCGGTGAACGCGGTCCGGTCGCCGAACCAGGCGAAGGGCAGATGGAACCAGTCCCGCACCCCGCGCTCGCGCAGCCATCTCCGCTGCATCCGGGCCGCCTCACGCTCGGTCACGCCCGGCTCCAGCCGGGCCGCGACCGCCTCCGCGCACTCGTACGCGAGCCGCTGCACCCGCTGGAAGCCCCGCAAATCGGCGGAGAGTTCACTCACTGCACCCGTCATGCCGCCCGTCCCATCGACGCCACGCCCTCGTCACCCGACCCTGCTGAATCTCGCAGCTGTTAGAGGCGGCGTCAATAGGGGAGATCACCGAGCCAACTCCTAGGGGCCGGGCCCGTCGTACCCGCAGCCTCCGCTCCCACCGGCCCCCTTGAGCCCCGCCCCTCGATCCCCGAACCCGTCCCCCGCACGTTCCCCTAGGGCCCCGTACTACCCGAGGCTGACTTCAAGACGGCTCTGAGGTCTGACGACCGGCGTGGGGTGCGTCACTAGCGTCGGGGGTGTGACTGTGATCGCGACCGAGAGCTTGAGCAAGCGGTACCCACGGGTGACCGCTCTCGACCGGCTGTCCGTGGACATCGGACCCGGTGTGACCGGACTCGTCGGTGCCAACGGCGCCGGCAAGTCCACCCTGATCAAGATCCTGCTGGGGCTGTCCCCCGCCTCGGAGGGCCGTGCCACCGTGCTCGGCCTCGACGTGGCGACCGAGGGCGCCGCCATCCGGGAGCGGGTCGGGTACATGCCGGAGCACGACTGCCTCCCGCCCGACGTCTCGGCCACCGAGTTCGTCGTGCACATGGCCCGCATGTCCGGACTCCCGGCCGCCGCCGCGCGCGAGCGCACCGCGGACACCCTGCGCCATGTCGGCCTCTACGAGGAGCGCTACCGCCCCATCGGCGGCTACTCCACCGGCATGAAGCAGCGGGTCAAGCTCGCCCAGGCGCTGGTGCACGACCCCCGCCTGGTCTTCCTGGACGAGCCGACCAACGGCCTCGACCCGGTCGGCCGCGACGAGATGCTGGGCCTGATCCGCCGCGTCCACACGGACTTCGGCATCTCCGTCCTGGTCACCTCGCACCTGCTCGGCGAACTGGAGCGCACCTGCGACCACGTGGTTGTCGTCGACGGCGGCAAGCTGCTGCGGTCCAGCTCCACCACCGACTTCACCCAGACCACGACGACCCTCGCGATCGAGGTCACCGACAGCGACACCCACCCCGACGGAACCCGCGCCCTGCGCGAGGCGCTCGGCGCGCGCGGCCTCGACACCGAGGACGAGGGCGGCGGCCTGCCCGGCGCCGGACACATCGTCCTGGTGACCGCGAGCGGCGAGGAGACGTACGACCTGGTGCGCGACGTGGTCGCGGACCTCGGACTCGGCCTGGTGCGCATGGAACAGCGCAGGCACCGCATCTCCGAGGTGTTCACCACCGCCGACGCGCAGCGGAAGGAGGCCGCCGGCCATGGCGGTTGAGCACCCCCTCACAGAGTCGGCGGGTTCGCCCCCCGGCGACCAGTCCCGCATCCACGACATCGGCTACCGCGGCTACGACGGCCCCCGCCTCGGCCGCGCCTACGCCCGCCGCTCGCTCTACTCGCAGTCCCTGCGCGGCGCCTACGGACTTGGCCGCTCGGCCAAGTCCAAGGTGCTGCCGATGCTGCTGTTCGCGGTGATGTGCGTGCCCGCGGCCATCATGGTCGCCGTCGCGGTCGCCACCAAGGCGCACGAGCTGCCCGTCGACTACACCCGCTACGCCATCATCATGCAGGCCGTCATCAGCCTGTACGTGGCCTCGCAGGCACCCCAGTCCGTCTCGCGCGACCTGCGCTTCAAGACCGTGCCGCTGTACTTCTCGCGGCCGATCGAGACCGCCGACTACGTGCTCGCGAAGTTCGCGGCGCTCGCCTCCGCCCTCTTCGTCCTCACCGGCGCCCCGCTGCTCGTGCTCTACATCGGCGCGCTGCTCGCCAAGATGGGCTTCGCGCACCAGACGAAGGAATTCGCGCAGGGAATGGTCTCCGTGGCGCTGCTCTCCCTGCTGTTCGCCGGGATCGGCCTGGTCATCGCGGCCGTCACCCCGCGCCGGGGCTTCGGCATCGCCGCCGTGATCGCCGTCATGACCATCTCCTACGGCGCGGTCTCCACGCTCCAGGCCATCGCGGACGCCCAGGGCAGCACCGACGCCGTGCCGTGGATCGGGCTGTTCTCCCCGGTCACGCTGATCGACGGCGTGCAGTCCGCCTTCCTCGGCGGCACCTCCGCGTTCCCCGGCGGCACGGGTCCGTCCGGTGCCGAGGGCGCGGTGTACGTCCTGGTCGCCCTCGGGGTGATCGCCGCGAGCTACGGCCTGCTGCTGCGCCGCTACAAGAAGGTGAGCCTGTGACGACCCTCAGCATCGACCACGTCTCCCGCTGGTTCGGCAACGTGGTCGCCGTCAACGACATCACCATGACGATCGGCCCCGGCGTCACCGGTCTGCTCGGCCCCAACGGCGCCGGGAAGTCCACCCTCATCAACATGATGGGCGGCTTCCTCGCCCCCTCCACCGGCACGATCACCCTGGACGGCCGCCCGGTGTGGCGCAACGAGTCCGTCTACCGGGAGATCGGCGTCGTACCCGAGCGGGAGGCGATGTACGACTTCCTCACCGGGCGCGAGTTCGTCGTCGCCAACGCCGAACTGCACGGCCTCGGCGACAAGGAGGCGCAACGCGCCCTGGCCACGGTCGAGATGGAGTACGCGCAGGACCGCAAGATCTCCACGTACTCCAAGGGCATGCGGCAGCGCGTGAAGATGGCCTCCGCGCTCGTCCACGACCCCTCGCTGCTGCTGCTCGACGAGCCGTTCAACGGCATGGACCCGCGCCAGCGCATGCAGCTCATGGACCTGCTGCGCACCATGGGCGACGAGGGCCGCACCGTGCTGTTCTCCTCGCACATCCTGGAGGAGGTCGAACAGCTCGCCCGGCACATCGAGGTCGTCGTCGCCGGACGGCACGCGGCCAGCGGCGACTTCCGCAAGATCCGCCGTCTGATGACCGACCGCCCGCACCGCTACCTGGTGCGCTCCAGCGACGACCGGGCGCTGGCCGCCGCGCTGATCGCGGACGCGTCCACGGCCGGTATCGAGGTGGACACCTCCGAGGGCGCGCTGCTCGTCCAGGCCGTCGACTTCGGCCGCTTCACCACGCTGCTGCCGAAGGTCGCCCGCGATCTGGGCATCCGGCTGCACACGGTCTCGCCGTCGGACGAGTCCCTGGAGTCCGTGTTCTCGTATCTGGTCGCGGCGTAGGAGGCCGAAGATGTACGACCCCACCGTCGCCCGGCTCACCTACCGAGCCCTGCTCGGCCGCCGCCGGGCCCTCGTGCTCGGCGTGCTGCCGCTGCTGCTGATCGTCATCTCCGCGATCGTCCGCGCCCTGACCGGCGCCGACGACCAGGTGGCCGCCGACGTCCTCGGCGGGTTCGCGCTCGCCACCATGGTGCCCATCATCGGCGTCATCGCGGGCACCGGCGCCATCGGACCGGAGATCGACGACGGCTCCGTGGTCTATCTGCTGTCCAAGCCGCTCAAGCGGCCGGCGATCATCTTCACCAAGCTGATCGTCGCCATCGCGGTCACCATGGTGTTCTCCGCGGTCCCGACCCTGATCGCGGGCCTGATCCTGAACGGCAACGGCCAGAACATCGCCGTCGCCTACACGGTCGCCGCGCTCGTCTCGTCCATCGCCTACTCGGCGCTGTTCCTGCTGCTCGGCACGGTCTCGCGGCACGCGGTGGTCTTCGGGCTCGTCTACGCGCTGGTCTGGGAGGCGCTGTTCGGCTCCCTGGTGGCCGGTGCGCGCACCCTGAGCGTCCAGCAGTGGTCGCTCGCGGTCGCCCACAAGGTCGCGGGCGGGGACCTGGTCACCTCCGACGTGGGGCTGACGACGGCCACCGTGCTGCTGGTCGTGGTGACCGTCGCGGCCACCTGGTTCGCGGGGTGGAAGCTGCGGTCGCTGACGCTGGCGGGCGAGGAGTAAGGCGAGGAACCCTGCGGAACAAGAGGAAGGCCCCGGCACTTTGACGGGGCCTTCACTCGTTCCCCGGCACACTGGAAGCACGCGGAGACACGGGCGCGGAGGTGCGCGGATGACCGAGCGGACACCGGACGACGAGCCGGGACGGGACGGCCCCGGCGCGTGGGACGACGTGGTCCTCGACGAGGAGTTCATACGGGACGCGGACGCCGTCGAGCCCTCCGCCCGGGCCCGGATGCTCGCCGCCCGCTGGCGCGCGGAGCGGCCCGAGCCGCAGCCGTGGCGCTCGGACGAGCCGCCCGCGGGCTGGTTCTTCAGCCGGGCCCGTCGGCGCAGGTGGCGCCGCCGGTAGCGCCGTTAATTCGGTGGCGCCCCCGCTCGGCGCCGGGGCACAGTAGGGGTGCCCCATCCGCCGGGAACGTCCCGGCGCACCCGAACCGGGAGAGGAGCCGGACGATGCCTCTGCACGGCAGTACGTCCGACTCCCGACAGGGTGGCCCGAGGCGGGCTCCGGTGTAGTTACCCACCGTCGAGCCCGCTCCGCACAAGGAGCCACCCGGGGCGGTCGCTTCGAGCACGCGAAGTCGCTCTCGCGTGGGCCGCCCACCCGGAGGATTGGCCGAGTGGCAAGGCACCGGCTTGCCGGGCCCTGTCGTCAGGCTCCCGCCTGCGGTGCGGCGCCATGCACGCACTGTCGCCGCACCGGGCCCAGACCCGCGTACACCCAGTACGAGGGTCCGGGCCCGGCACGCCGACAGCACGCACCTGACGCCGCACCGCCCGCCCTTCGGGCGGACGACGGGAGCCTGACGACAGGACCCGCCGTGGTCGGGTGTGAAAGCCCGCGCACGTTCGATCCGTGCATCCTCCGCATGACCGCACCCTGTCGGGCGGGACTGTTCAGGTCCCGCCCGGTGGGGTTCAGGCGTGCTCGGAGAGCAACCGTTCCAGGACGACCGCGATGCCGTCCTCGTCGTTGGAGGTCGTCACCTCGTCGGCCACCGCGCGGAGGTCCGCGTGGGCGTTGCCCATGGCGACGCCGTGGGCGGCCCAGGCGAACATCGGGATGTCGTTCGGCATGTCGCCGAAGGCGATCGTGTCGGCCGCCTTCATGCCCAGGCGGCGGGCCGCCAGGGAGAGGCCGGTGGCCTTGGACAGGCCGAGCGGCAGCAGCTCCACGATGCCCTCGCCCGCCATGACGACGGTGACGAAGCCGCCCGCGGCGCCCTGCGCGGCCTCGGCCAGCTCGTCGCTGCTCAGCCGGGGGTGCTGGATGTAGAGCTTGTTCAGCGGCGCGGCCCACAGGTCGGACACGTCGGTGAACGGCGTGCTCGGCAGGGCGCCGGTGACCGCGTAGCCGGGGCCGACCAGGACGTCGCCGTCCAGGCCGTCCCGGCTGGCGGCGATGTACAGCGGACCGACCTCCGCCTCGATCTTCGCCAGCGCCACGCCCGCCAGCTTCCGGTCCAGGGTGACCGAGGTCAGCAGGCGGTGCTGCCCCGCGTCGTAGACCTGGGCGCCCTGGCCGCAGACGGCCAGGCCCTCGTAGCCGAGGTCGTCCAGGATGTGCCGGGTCCAGGGGACGGCACGGCCGGTGACGACGATGTGCGCGGCCCCCGCCTCGGTGGCGGCGACCAGCGCCGCGCGGGTGCGCGGCGAGATGGTGTCGTCGCCGCGCAGCAGCGTGCCGTCGAGGTCGGTGGCGATCAGCCGGTAGGGGAGTCCGTCGCTCACTTGGCGGTCGGCTCCAGCACCGCACGGCCGCCGAGGTACGGGCGCAGCACCTCGGGGACGCGGACCGAGCCGTCGGCCTGCTGGTGGTTCTCCAGGATCGCCACGATGGTGCGCGGTACGGCGCACAGCGTGCCGTTGAGCGTGGCCAGCGGCTTGACCTGCTTGCCCTCGCGCATCCGGATCGACAGGCGGCGGGACTGGAACTCGGTGCAGTCCGAGGTCGAGGTCAGCTCGCGGTACTTGCCCTGGGTCGGGATCCACGCCTCGCAGTCGAACTTGCGGGCCGCGGAGGAGCCGAGGTCACCGGTGGCCACGTCGATCACGCGGAACGGCAGCTCGAGCGAGGTCAGCCACTGCTTCTCCCACTCCAGCAGGCGCTGGTGCTCGGCCTCGGAGTCCGCCGGGTCGACGTACGAGAACATCTCGACCTTGTCGAACTGGTGGACGCGGAAGATGCCCCGGGTGTCCTTGCCGTGCGAACCGGCCTCGCGGCGGAAGCACGGGGAGAAGCCCGCGTACCGCAGCGGCAGCTTGTCGGCGTCGATGATCTCGTCCATGTGGTACGCGGCGAGCGCCACCTCGGAGGTGCCGACCAGGTAGAGGTCGTCCTTGTCCAGGTGGTACACGTCCTGCGCGGCCTGGCCGAGGAAGCCGGTGCCCGCCATGGACTGGGGGCGCACCAGCGCGGGGGTGAGCATCGGGGTGAAGCCCGCGGCGGTGGCCTGCGCCATGGCCGCGTTCACCAGGGCCAGCTCCAGGAGGGCGCCGACGCCGGTGAGGAAGTAGAAGCGGGAGCCGGAGACCTTGGCGCCGCGCTCGGTGTCGATCGCGCCGAGCAGCTGGCCCAGCTCCAGGTGGTCCTTGGGCGCGAAGCCCTCGGCGCCGAAGTCACGGATCGTGCCGTGCGTCTCCAGCGTGACGAAGTCCTCCTCGCCGCCGACGGGCACGCCGGGGTGGACGAGGTTGCCGAGCCGGAGCAGCAGCTCCTGGGTCTCGGTGTCGGCCGCGTCGCGCTCGGCGTCGGCGGCCTTCACGTCCGCCTTCAGCTGCTCGGCGCGCTTGAGCAGTTCGGCCTTCTCCTCGGGAGCGGCCTTGGGGATCAGCTTGCCGAGCTGCTTCTGCTCGGCGCGCAGCTCGTCGAAGCGGACGCCGGAGGACCTGCGCCGCTCGTCGGCAGAGAGGAGGGAGTCGACGAGCGCGACATCCTCTCCACGGGCGCGCTGGGACGCGCGCACACGGTCGGGGTCCTCACGAAGCAGGCGAAGGTCAATCACGGGGCCAAGGCTACCGGTGCGGGGGGACGGGCCGGGAATCACTTCCCGGTTCCGCTCCGCAAAGATCGTCCGGAGTACCCCGGGTTGCCCGGACTCCCTTGTGGCGGGCGGTACTTGGCGGATGGCCTTGTCCACAGGAATCCACACCGCGAACCAAGTTATCCACAGGCTGTGCGAAAGGGCTGTGGATTTTGGAATTGATCACTCCGGAACGGGGTGTGGGTTCGAAGAATTACCGGTTCAAACGTGCATCACGCCCCCTTTCGGGCGTAGATAGGTCGCCTCAAAAGGTGAATCGAAGGAAACGGGTAGACGAAAACCGATCTGCATAAGGATGGCTGATCTTGGACCGGCTGGGGCGATTTGTCGACCGTAGGGTCCGTTGTTGTCGACTTGTCCCCAGGTCGAGAAGCTGACCTGTGGATAACTTCTGTGGACAACGCGGAGGCGGCTAGAACCGGCCGTCCTGGCAGCCCGCCACCCAGTCGGCCGCGGCCAGGAACTCCTGGTCCGACGTGCCCGGCGGGGTCGGCCTGGCTTCCCCGGGCCTGATGTCCGCGCGCGGATAGGAACCGAGGAAACGCACCTGGAGGCAGATCCGCTTCAGGCCCATCAGTGCCTCGGCCATGCGCCGGTCGGAGATGTGCCCCTCGGCGTCGATGCAGAAACAGTAATTCCCGATACCTGCCCCGGTCGGACGCGACTGGAGCAGCATCAGGTTGATCCCTCGGCCCGCGAACTCACCCAGAAGGTCGCGCAGGGCGCCCGGGTGGTCGTCCCGCTGCCAGAGCACCACCGAGGTCTTGTCGGCGCCGGTCGGCGCGGCGGGCCGGGCGGGGCGGCCGACCAGCACGAACCTGGTCTGCGCGTTCTCCGCGTCGTGGATGTTTGTCTCCAGCGGGACCAGGCCGTACCGGGCCGCCGCGAACTCGCCCGCGAAGGCCGCGTCGTACCGGCCCTCCTGGACCAGCCGGGCGCCGTCCGCGTTCGAGGCGGCGGACTCCCAGAGGGCGTCCGGGAGGTGGGTGCGCAGCCAGTTGCGGACCTGCGGCTGGGCGGCCGGGTGGGCGGTGACCGTCTTGATGTCGGCCAGCTGCGTGCCGGGGCGCACCAGCAGCGCGAAGGTGATCGAAAGCAGCACCTCGCGGTAGATCATCAGCGGGTGCCCGGCGACCAGCTCGTCCAGGGTGGTGGTGATGCCGCCCTCGACGGAGTTCTCGATCGGCACGAAGGCCGCCTCGGCCTCGCCGTTGCGCACCGCGTCCAGCGCGGACTGGACCGACACATAGGGGATCAGCTCACGGGTGGCCGCCTCCGGAAGCGTGCGCAGGGCGACTTCGGTGAAGGTGCCTTCGGGACCGAGATACGCATAGCTCGCTGGCATGACCTCACCCTAATGGCCGCGCGGGAAGCAGGCTCGGGCGTCTCACGACGGCCACTCGCACGGGTGGCCACGGTGTGCCAGGGCGCGGTGCCGCGAGTCGCCCCACGCTGCCCCGGACGCTCACCCCTCCAGCAGCCGCTGCCCCACGTACTCGCCCTTCGCCGCCCCGCCCGGCACCGCGAACAGGCCGCTCGACTCGTGCCGCAGATATGCGGAGAGCGCGTCCCCCCGGTCGAGCTTGCGCTGCACCGGGACGAAGCCGCGCAGCGGGTCCGCCTGCCAGCAGATGAAGAGCAGCCCGGCGTCGGGGGTGCCGTCCGCGTCGAAGCCGTCGTGGAAGGAGAAGGGCCGCCGCAGCATGGCCGCGCCGCCGTTGCGGTCGGGCCGGGTGATCCTCGCGTGCGCGTTGAGCGGCACCAGGTACGCGCCGTGGGCGTCGGTCTTCTCCAGGTCCATCGGCGTGGTCTCGTCGCCCCCGGACAGCGGGGCGCCGTTGGACTTGCGGCGCCCGATGACCGCCTCCTGGGCGGTGAGCGACAGCTTCTCCCAGTCGTCGAGCAGCATCCGGATGCGCCGGACGACCGCGTAGGAGCCGTTCGCCATCCAGGCGGGCTGTCCCGAGGCGGGCACGAAGATCCGCTTCTCGAAGTCGGGCTCGGCGGGTTTGGGATTGCGGGTGCCGTCGATCTGGCCCATGAGGTTGCGGGCCGTCATGGGGTGCGCGGTGGCGCCGGGTGAGCGGTTGAAGCCGTTCATCTGCCAGCGGATACGGGCCGCACTGCCCGCCTCCCTCTGGAGGGCGCGCAGGGCGTGGAAGGCGACCAGGGAGTCGTTCGCGCCGATCTGCACCCACAGATCGCCGTCGCTGCGGGACTTGTCGAGCTGGTCGGAGGAGAAGGCGGGCAGCGGGTCCAGCGCGGTCGGCCGCTGCTTCTCCAGGCCGGTGCGGGCGAAGAAGGAGTGCCCGAAGCCGAAGGTGACGGTCAGCGAGGCGGGCCCGGAGTCGCGGGCCACATCGGTGTCGTCGTGCGGTGCGGGCTCGCCCGCCATCAGCCGCTCGGCCGTCACCGACCAGCGGCGCAGCAAGGCCGCGGCCTCCTTGCGGCCCGCGCCGGGCGCCAGGTCGAAGGCGATGAGATGCCCGCGCGCCTGGAGCCCGTCGGTGATTCCGGGCTGATGTTTCACGTGGAACATCGCCCGGTCCGAGCCGAGGGCGGTGAGCGGAGCGGCGGGGGCGGGCGCGGCGGCGTACCCGACGGAGGCACCGGCCGCGCCGAGGACGAGACCGGTGGCCCCGGCGGTGCCGAGCAGGGTGCGCCGGGAGACCCCCCGGGCGCCGGACTGCTCCGGCGCCGGGGTCTCGGGGGTCTCACGGGTCTGGGGGACGGACGGGTCGGGCATGGTGCGGTCAGCCGATCTGCGCGTTCTTGGAGACGGTCGCCTGGTCGATGTCGGAGGTGCGCACGGTCACGGCGACCTTCCAGTCACCGGCTACAGGGATCTGCACTCCGGTGGCGCCCCAGTGGCCGCGCGTGATGTGTTCCGCCTTCACGGGGAGCGGGCCGATCTTCTTGGCCTCCTGGGTGAGGGCGATCTTCACCTCGGGGACGTCGAAGGGGCGCCCGTCGGGGTGCTGGACGTAGACATGCATCTCGTTGCCGCCGACGCGGGCGGGGTCGAGATCGATGCGGACCAGGCCCTTGCCGTTCGTGCCGCCGGTGTCGAAGGCCATGTCGAGCGTCAGCGCACCCGAGCTGTCGGAGGCCGAGGAACTGCTGGCGGCACCGCCCGCGGCCTTCGCCTCCTGCTCGGTGCGGCCCGGCTCGGTCTGGGTCAGCGCGGTGGTGACCGCGAGCAGGACGACGGCGACGGCCGCCTCCGCGAGCACCGAGCGGCGCAGCCCGGACCGGTTCGGATCGGCGTCCCGCAGCCGCTTGCGCCGGGCGTCCTCGACGGCACTGCGCTGCCGGGCGAGCTGCGCGGCCCGCTCGGCGCCGGCCGTGGTGGACGCGGTGCCTTCCGTGGCGTCCTTGTTCTGTACAGCCGCAGCGGCGGCGGGCACGGAAGCCTCCTCGGCCTCCGGCTCACCCTCCGCCTCGGCGGTCTCCCCCTCG
This sequence comes from Streptomyces sp. LaPpAH-108, assembly GCF_000373625.1. GTDB lineage: Bacteria > Actinomycetota > Actinomycetes > Streptomycetales > Streptomycetaceae > Streptomyces. The sequence goes on along the minus strand of NZ_KB891995.1, from coordinate 143,191 downwards.
GCCTCGGTCGCCGGGTGCTCCGCCAGCCGTCCCGTCCACCGCCGGGAGATTCCCGCCAGGGCGACCATGACGGCCACCAGGCCGATCTTCACCAGCAGCAGCTGGCCGTACCGGGTCTCGGTGAAGGCGGACCAGGAGCCGAGCTGGCGCCAGGACTGGTAGACGCCGGTGGCGACCAGGGCGAGCACCGAACCGAAGGCGAGCCGGGAGAAGCGGCGTACGGCGGACGCTTCGAGGGGGGTGTCCGCCGGTGCCCGGTAGAGGGCGACCAGCAGGGCGGTCAGCCCGCCGAGCCAGGCGGCGACGGCCAGCAGATGGACGATGTCGACCGGTATGGCGACGACCGGCTGGAGTCCGGTGGAGGCGTGCTCGGCCATGGCCCAGCTCGCCGCGAGCCCGGCCGCGACGACGACTCCGCCGATGGCGAGCCCGAAGCCGAGGTCCCGCTTCTCCTCGGCGTCCTCGGCAGCGGCGTTCGCCGCACCGGCAGCGTTCTGCTCACCGGCAGTGTTCTCCCCACCGGCAGTGTTCTCCCCACCGGCGGTGTCCTCCGCACCGGTGGCGCTCTCCTCGCCCTCGTCCCCCTTGGCGTACGCCCCGAAGAGCACCGCCACGAAGAGCGCGGCGGCGGCGAGCAGCAGCAGCCGGGAGACCAGCGCGGCCCCGGACTTGGTCTGGAGCACCTGACCGAGCAGCGCCAGGTCGAAGGCGTCCCCGAGCTTGCCCGAGGTGGTGTACGCGCCGCGCAGGAGCAGCAGCCACAGCGTGGCGCCGGTGAGCGCCACCCAGCCGCCGACCACCAGCCGCTGCAGCGCCCGTACGCCCGCGCCGCGCCGCCAGCAGGCCAGCACGAAGGCGGCGCCGCCGACCAGCACGATGTACCCGGCGTAGGACACGTACCGCCCGATCGCGTACAGCGTGCCGACCACGCCGCCGCCGACCGTGGCCGTGTCGGAGACGACGGTCTGGGAGGGCGCCCCGATGGAGAAGGTGTAGGCACCGGCGACGGGGTGGCTGTCGGCCGAGACGACCTGGTAGGTCACCGTGTAGGTGCCCTTGGCCAGGCCGCTCTTCAGCTGGACCGCGTAGGTGGTGCCGCTGACGTTGGCGGGCTTGCCCCGCTGGACGGGCTTGCCCTGGGGGTCGAGGACCCGCAGGGAGTCGTCGCCCATCGCGACCTGCTCGGAGAAGGTGAGCGACACCTGGGTGGGCGCCTTGTCGACCACCACGCCCTGGGCGGGGTCGCTGCCGGTCAGCGCGGCGTGCGCGGAGGCAGGCGCGGCGCCCGCGAACAGCACGGCGGTGACGGCGAGAAGCAGCAGCACCAGAGGGCGCAGCCGAGGGGTGATGGTCCGCGTCAAGGTGGTCCCTCCCTAGTGGCCGGTCGACGGGTTGTACGTGGCGGACCGCACCGGCATCTCGACGGTGAGCGGCTTGGAGTGGGCGAAGCCGAGCTTCAGCGTGATCGTCTGGCCCTCGCGCGGCTTGTGCTCGAGGTCCTCGAACATGAGGTGGTTCGCCCCGCTCCGGAACACCAGGCGGCCGTGGGCCGGGACGGCGAAGGAGGTCTTCTCCGTCATGGCGCCGCCGCTGGTGCTGTGCATGGTGACCTCACCGGCGAGGTCGCTGGTGACCGAGGTCAATTCGTCGGCGCCGTCGCCCTTGTTGGTGACGGTGAGGAATCCGGCGGCCATGTCGGACGAGACCGGCTGGGGCATGTAGGCGGCACCGGCGGACAGTTCGGGACGCCCGCCGGAGTCCGTGCCGCAGCCGGTGAGGGCGAGCGCCCCGGCGAGCGCGGCGAGGGCGGCGGGCAGCAGGGAACGCCTCACGGCTTCGCTCCCCGGACGAGCTGGGGCAGGTCCTTGGTGTAGTCGTCGACCGTGGCGTCCTCGCCGTAGAGGACGTAACCGCCGTTGGTCCTGGGGGAGAAGGCGATGACCTGGGTGCCGTGCACCGAGACGGGCTTGCCGTTCTTGTCCTTGGTGGTCGGCTCCACGGAGATGCCGAGGGTGCGGGCGCCCGCCTGGATGGTGGGGAAGTCGCCGGTGAGGCCGATGAAGCGGGGGTCGATCCCCTTGAGCCACTTGCCGAGTTCGGCCGGGGTGTCGCGGCCGGGGTCGGTGGTGACGAAGACGACGCGGAGCTTGTCCTGCTCGGCCTTGGGCAGCGCCTTCAGGGCGACGGCGATGTTGCTCATCGTCGTGGGGCACACGTCGGGGCAGTGGGTGTAGCCGAAGTAGACGAGGGTCGGGTGGCCCTTGGTCTCGGCGCGCAGGTCGTACTTCTTGCCGTGGGTGTCGGTGAGGACCAGGTCCGGCTTCTCGAAGGGCTGGTCGAGGACGGTGGCGGCCTTGCCGGAGTCGGTCTCCTCGGAGACCACCGAGACGGGCGACTTGGCGTCGTCACCGGAGCCGCAGGCGGTCAGGCCGAACGCGGTGGCGGCCAGCAGCGCGGCGGCGGCGAGGGTCTTGGTGCGCGAGGAGAAGGGCACCGAGGGGCGCGGGTAGGGCATGGAAGGCATAGAGAACTTCCCGGAAGTGAGGAATCCGCCGCGCACCGGGGCCGCGTGGGGCACGCGGCCCCGGTGCGCGCGGAGGGGTGGATCAGGCGGTGCGGCGGCGGCCCGCGAGGACGCCGTAGCCGACGCCCGCCGCGCCGACCACGATGCCGACGACGCCGAGGACGCGGGCGGTGGTGTCCGAGCCGCCGCTCTTGTCGGAGGCGGCGGCGGTCTGCTCGGTCTTGCCGTCACCCTTGTCGTCGGAGGCGGCACCGGCCGTGCCGGTGGCGGCGGCCTGGGTGCCGTGGTGGTCGTCGGTGGCGGCGGTCAGCTCCAGCGTCGGGGCCGGGTTCTCCGGCTCGTCCTCGCCCTTCTGCGGCACCTCGATCCAGCGGACGACCTCCTTGTTGGAGTACGTCTGCAGCGCCTTGAAGACGAGCTGGTCGGTGTCCTCCGGCAGCGCGCCGAGCGAGAGCGGGAACTTCTGGAAGTAGCCGGGCTGGATGCCCTTGCCGTCGGCGGTCCAGGTGACCTTGGTGACGGCCTCGTCGATCTTCTCGCCGTGCATGGTGAGCGGCTTGTCGAGCTTGGACTTGGTGACCTTCACCGTCCAGCCCGGCACCGGCTGCGGCATGACCGAGGCGATCGGGTGGTCGGCCGGGAGGTTCACCTCGAGCTTGGTGGTCGAGGCGTTGTCCCGCTCGTTGGGGACCTTGAAGTCGACGACCGCGTAGCCGCCCTTGGCCGCGGCGCCCTCGGGCTGCACGGTGACGTGCGCGAAGGCGGGGGCCGACAGGGCGAGGACGGCGGTGGCGGCGACGGCGCCGGCGGCGGCGATCCGGGTGGTGGTACGGGAAACCTGCATGGCAGAGCACTCCACTCTGAGCGAGATCCGATGACGTTGAGGGGGTGCGTGTGCGGTCGGTCCGACGCGCGCACGCGCGCGCCGCGTGACGGCGGCCCCTCTCCGTCCGGTGCCGGTGGGCCGGTTCCCGGGGAGCGGTGGTCGCGTCGCGTCAGGCGGCGAGGCGGAACGCGGCGGCGGGCGGGCCGCGCCGGATCACGGAGTGCTGGAGCGCGGTGGTGCGCGGGACGGGCGGCTCGTCGCGGTCGGTGCGGCGGGCGCGCGGATCGGGCCCGGTGGCGGGCAGCAGCCCGGCGCACAGGGCACACACGAGCGCGAACGCCGCGCGCAGGGACCGTACGAGCGCGACCTCGGCGACGCCGTGGGCCGACAGCTCGATCAGCCGCAGCACGGCCAGGTCGCCCCGGCGCAGCAGCCAGCCGACGGCCACGGCCGCGAGGACGTGCCCGAGCAGCATCGGCAGCGAGGGCAGCGACGCGGCGGAGAAGCCGGTCACGTCGTGGGCGTGCGGGGCGGTGGCCGCCTGGGTGCCCAGGAGATGCCCGGAGGGGTCGATCAGATGCGCGTCGAGCAGCAGTTGATAGGCCCGGCCGGGGCTGAGCGTCGAAGGGGTGGAGCCGCACAGCAGGCGGGTGGCCCGCTCGACGAGCACGTCCTGGCTCGGGGCCGTAGCTCCCATGGACCCCATGGACCCCATGGACCCCATGCCGCTCATGTGCATGGACCTCATGGAGCCCATCGCATCCATGGCACCCGAGGACACGTGCTGCCCCAGGCCGAACAGCGTGTGCAGCGCGGTCTGGCCGAGTGCGAGGAGTCCGGCGATGGCGGGCAGCGAGCGGGCCCGTCCGGCGAGCGGCGCCATGAGCAGCAGCACGCCCGCGAACCCCGCGCCGAGCGTCCACAGCGGGACGGTCGCGCAGGAGGCCAGCGTGTGCCCGGCCGCGGCCAGCACGACACAGACCGCGGTGAACACCGCGGCCCGCAGAAGCCGGACCCGGGGTCCGGGGCGCGTCGTGCGCGGCTGGGGGGCAGTCATGGCGGGGCTCATCATCGCACTGCGCCCCCGGGGCCCGTACGCCAGGTGGCCGGATCCGGCACCGGGGCAAGGCCGTGCGGACCGGCCGGACACGCATGGGGCGCCCGGGGCCATACACCGATTCGTCCCCGTGCGCATCGACCCTATGGGCGACCTCACGCTCCGGAAGGGCTTACGCACGCGGAGCGGCGGCAATAGGTAACGGTATGTCGAGCCGCGTCCAGGAGGCTGGAGCATGAGCATCTGGTGGTCCGTCCACTTGCGACGCGAGGCCGCGAGCGTGCCGCTCGCCCGCAGGCTCCTGATCGGCACGATGGAGACGGCGGGCGTCGACCCGGACGTCTCCTACGACCTGTCGGTGGCCCTGAGCGAAGCCTGCGCGAACGCCGTCGAGCACGGCGGCGACGGCCTGCGCGGCGGCGGTTCGGAGGCGTACCGGGTGACCGCCTACCTCGACGGCGAGAAGTGCCGGATCGAAGTGGCCGATTCCGGGCCGGGGTTCGGGTCGGTGCCCGATGTCCGCCCGTCGCGGGCGGATGCCGAGAGCGGCCGGGGGCTGTGTCTGATCAGCGCGCTGGCCGATCATGTCCACATCGGGACGGGCGCGGGCCGGGGCGGCACGGTCGTGAGCTTCGACAAGGTTCTCAAGTGGAAGAAAGATCCTTCCCTGCTTACGGCATGAGGGGTTCCGTGCGGCGTCCGCGCGGCTAGGGTGCGCGCATGTCTGCGGAACTCATTCAAAACCAGGAAATAACGGGTGGATTCATCCTGCGCGCCCTTGCTCCCGGGGACGCCCCCGGGCTGGCCGCCGCCTATACCGACAACCGCGCCCACCTCGCGCCCTGGGAACCGGTCAGGCCCGACTCCTTCTTCACGGTGCGCGGCCAGGCCGAGCGGATCGAGGGGCTGCTGCGGAGTTGTGCGGACGGAACCGTGGCACCGTGGATCATCGAGACGCCGGATGGCCGGATCACGGGGGCGATCACCTTGTCCGGGATCTCCCGGGGCCCCTTCTGCAGTGCCAGCGTCGGCTACTGGGTGGCCGCCGACCGGCAGAACCAGGGGCTGGCCAGCGCCGCCCTGGAACGGGTCTGCGACCTGGCCCGCGACCGGCTCGGCCTGCACCGCGTCGAGGCGTCCACGCTGACCGACAACACCGGCTCACAACGCGTCCTGGAGAAGTGCGGGTTCACGCCGATCGGACTCGCCCCGGAATACCTGCACATCAACGGCGCCTGGCGGGACTGCCGCCTCTTCCAGCGCGTACTGCACGACAACGTGCCCGCGGCGTTGTAGCCCAGTCAGCCAACGAGCGCCCTTCAGGGGCGCGGGGAACTGCGCGACCAGCCACGACACACCCGCACACGAAACGGCCGGGCACCCGCTCGGGTACCCGGCCATCCGTCAAAGGTCAGCCCTTGAGCGAAGCCATCCATGCCTCGACCTCATCGGACTGCCGAGGCAGCGCAGCGCTGAGGTTCCGGTTGCCGTCCTCGGTCACGAGGATGTCGTCCTCGATCCGCACGCCGATGCCCCGGTACTCCGCCGGGACCGTCAGGTCGTCGGCCTGGAAGTACAGACCGGGCTCGACGGTGAGGACCATGCCGGGCTCCAGGGTGCCGTCGACGTACGCCTCGGTGCGGGCGACCGCGCAGTCGTGCACGTCCATGCCGAGCATGTGACCGGTGCCGTGCAGGGTCCAGCGGCGCTGGAGGCCCAGCTCCAGGACGCGCTCGACCGGGCCCTCGACCAGACCCCACTCGACCAGCTTCGCGGTGAGCACCCGCTGGGCGGCGTCGTGGAAGTCACGGAACTTGGCGCCGGGCCGCACGGCGGCGATGCCCGCCTCCTGGGCCTCGTACACCGCGTCGTAGATCTTGCGCTGGATGTCGCTGTACGTGCCGTTCACCGGCAGGGTGCGGGTGACGTCGGCGGTGTAGAGGGTGTGGGTCTCCACGCCCGCGTCCAGCAGGAGGAGGTCACCGGAGCGGACCGGGCCGTCGTTGCGCACCCAGTGCAGGGTGCAGGCGTGCGGGCCCGAGGCGCAGATGGAGCCGTAGCCGATGTCGTTGCCCTCGACGCGCGCGCGGAGGAAGAAGGTGCCCTCGATGTAGCGCTCGGAGGTGGCCTCGGCCTTGTCGAGGACCTTCACCACGTCCTCGAAGCCGCGCACGGTGGAGTCGACGGCCTTCTGCAGCTCGCCGATCTCGAAGTCGTCCTTGACCAGACGGGCCTCGGAGAGGAAGACCCGCAGCTCCTCGTCGCGCTCGGCGGTGACCTTGTCGGTCAGGGCCGCCTCGATCGCGGCGTCGTGGCCGCGTACGACGCGCACCGGACCGGTGGCCTCGCGCAGCTTGTCGGCCAGCTCGCGCACATCGGCGGCGGGGATGCCGTACAGCGCCTCGGACTCGGCGAGCGAGTGGCGGCGGCCGACCCACAGCTCGCCCTGGCCGGAGAGCCAGAACTCGCCGTTGTCCCGGTCGGAGCGGGGCAGCAGGTAGATGGTCTCGCGGTGGCCGTCGGCGGTGGGCTCCAGGACGAGCACGCCGTCCTCGGTCTGGTTGCCGGTGAGGTACGCGTACTCGGTCGCGGCGCGGAAGGCGTACTCCGTGTCGTTCGAGCGCGTCTTGAGGTTGCCGGCCGGGATCACCAGGCGCTCACCCGGGAAGCGGGCGGACAGCGCGGCGCGGCGGCGCCGGGTCTCGGCGGCCTGGGCGACCGGCTTCAGGTCCCGCAGTTCGGTGTCGGCCCAGCCGCCGCGCATGTTCTCGGCCAGCTCGTCGGAGACGCCCGGGTACAGGCCGTTCTTCCGCTGCTTGATGGGCTCCTCCGCCTCGGACTCCGGGGTCTCCGGGTTGAGCTCGTCGGACACGTGATCCTCCTCCGTACGGCATGTGGTCTCCCCGGGCTCGCGAGGTCCGCGACCGTGCCCGAGCTGGGAACCACCATCATCGTACGGTCGTACCGGGACGGACCGGGGCGTCGGGACCGGGCGGGCGGCCGGGTGGGCGGCCGGGTGGGGACTGGGCAGGCGGCCGGGCGCACGGCCGGGCGCACGTGGTCGCGGCGGCGCCGGGTCAGTCGAAGCGGGCCGCCAGCAGGACCACGTCCTCCTCGGCGTCCTCGGTGTCGAGGCCGTCCGGCAGGACCGTGCGCAGCACATGGTCCGCGAGGGCGCCGGGGTCGCCGCGCAGGGCGCGCGGGACGCTCGCGGCGGCCGTGTGCAGCCGGGCGAAGGCGCGGTCCATGGCCTCGCCGGTGCGGTGCAGCAGTCCGTCGGTGTAGAGGAGAAGCGTCTCTCCGGGCTCGGCCTGGAACTCCAGGCTGGGCGCCTCCCAGCAGGCGAGCATCCCGAGCGGCGCGGAGACGGAGGTCTCGGCGAACTCGGTGCGCCGCTCCCCGACGATCAGCGGCGGGCTGTGCCCGGCACCGGCCAGGGTGATCTTGCGCAGGGCGGGCTCGCAGTAGGCGAACAGGGCGGTGGCGGAGCGGGCGGGCTCGGTCAGCCGCAGCAGCAGCTCCAGGTCGGACAGGACGGCGACCGGGTCCTCGCCCTCCATCACGGCGTAGGCCCGCAGCGAGGCGCGCAGGCGGCCCATGGCGGCGACCGCGCCGGGTCCGGAGCCGGTGACGGAGCCGACGGACAGGCCGAGCGCGGCGTCCGGCAGCGGCAGGGCGTCGTACCAGTCGCCGCCGCCGCGCGGCCCGGTGCGGTGCCGGACGGCGAGCTGGACGCCGGGCACCCGGGGCAGCCGCGGGGGCAGCAGTTCCTCGGTGAGGGTCGCCGCGCACGCGCGGGTGCGCTCGACCTCCCTGAGCAGGGCGAGATGGGCGGCGGCGTGCCGGACGTACAGCCCGATCAGATGTCGGTGGTGCTCGTCGGGCGCGGCCGGTTCGTCGTAGAACCAGACGGCGGCGCCCAGGTGGCCGCCCGGCTCGGCGGTGAGCGGGAGCGCGTAGCAGGCGGCGTAGCCGAGGCGGGTGGCCACCTCGCGGTGGCGGGGGTCGAGTCCGTCCTCGGCGAACAGGTCGGCGCGGACGCTCTCGCCGTCGAGCGCGGTGTGCAGCGGGCCGTGCGGGACGGTCTCCAGATGGCCGATGTCGGCGCGGCCGAGCCCGAGGCCGAGGGTGGTACGCGGGCCCGGTCCGTCGCCGGGTTCCAGGACGACCAGGCCGCGGCGGGCGCCGACCAGGGTGGCACCGGCGTGCAGCAGTTCCCGCAGGGCGGCGTCGAGCGAGGCCGTGCGGCACAGCCGTTCGGTCAGTTCCTGGAGGGTGGTGAGGTCCGAGACCCAGCCCGCGAGCCGGTCCTGGAGCAGGGTGCCGGGGGCGGGCGGGTGCGGTGCGGGGACGGCGGGTGCGGCGGGCGCGCCCTCCGGGGCGGGAGCGGTGTCCGGGGCGGGAGATACGGGCGCGGCAGTGTGGGCGGGAGTGGGAACAGTGGGATCGATTCCGGCCACTTTCGCGGGGTGCGGGGCGGTCATGGCGTCCGGCTTCCGGGCTGGTGCGTAGTGCTGAAAAGCATCGCGAACCCCCATGTCATTCTGCGCCGCTGGCAGTGTCTCCACATGTACACGGACTCGTGAGGGGATGTCCAGCATTGTCCTGCCGGTATTCCTGGTGTCCATGCGTCTGACGTGCTTTTCCTTCGATGCCCTTGCCTTACTGGCAAGTTGGCTTGAAACTGCCTCGGGTAAGGCTCCTTTGCGGTCGACTGGCCCTGCTCCACGGAGCGTCACAGCGGTCGTGATGGGTACGTACTCGGAGAAGGCCAGGGGCGGTTGGGCAAGGGCCCGGAACCTGGCGGCGGACCCGGGCGTCATAACCACCGACGGCCGAGCCCCATCCTCCCGTGGCGGAGGCGGAGAGAAACACGCGCGACGGCAAAACGCCAGGCTTCGCCACCCCCGCGCCGCGGTCGTACCCCTGCTGGACGCACCATCTCCTGCCGGACGCACCACTTCCTGCCGGAGACGCACCACGGACGCGGCCGACGCTCGACCCCCGGGGGGCTCTTCCTGCCGTGCGCGGGGGCGTGATGCGCCACAAGGTACGCAGAGTGAAGTGATCGACCCATGATGTGATTCCACGGTGTTGCCAGCGGTGCAACGGTGTTGCCCAGCGGTGCAACGGAAAGGAACGAGCGCTCATGCGCGAGATCCTCGGAAGGCGACGCGGGCTGCTGCCCGGGCGGGACGAGTCCGGGCCGGATCTGCTCGGCGCGGCCCTGACCTTCGCGACCGAGTGGCGGTGGCCGGTACTGCCGGGTGTGGCGCCGGACTCCGGCGGCCCCGCCCGCTGCTCCTGCCCCGACCCCGACTGCACGGTGCCGGGCGCCCACCCCTTCGACCCCGGCCTGCTCGCGGCCAGCACCGACGCACGCATGGTGCGCTGGTGGTGGACCAGGCGCCCGGCCGCGCCGATCGTCCTGGCCACCGGCGGTCAGGCCCCGTGCGCGGTCAGTCTGCCCGCCCTCGCGGCGGACCGCGCCCTCACCCTGCTCGACCGGCGCGGGATGCGGCTCGGCCCGGTGATCGCCACGCCGGTCCGCTGGGCGATCCTGGTGCGGCCGTACTCCATGGAGCAGCTGGGCGAACTCCTCTACGCGCAGGACCACGTGCCCGGCTCGCTCCGCTTCCACGGCGAGGGCGGCTATCTCGCCCTGCCCCCCTCCGAGACCGGCCAGGGTGCCGTCCGCTGGGAGCGCGCCCCGCTGCCCGGCTCGGCGCGGCCCTGGGTGCCCGACGTGGAGGCCGTGGTGCCCACGGTGGTCGAAGCCCTCACTCGTACGGGTGTGAGCGCGCCCGAGTTGTAGGGGTGTCGGGCGGGAGCGGGCCCGGATGCCCGTCCGGGCTCGTTATGTTCCGCCCATGCTGCGCATTCCCACCGGCCCCGGCGGCCGGGCCCCCGCCCGTCTGCGGTTGCTGACCCTCGCGGGTCTCGCGGCGGTCGCGGTGCTGCTGCCGCTCGGCGCGGCGTCGGCCGGACCGGCGGGCGCGGGCGGAGCGGACCCGTCCGGCGGGGGTGCGCCCGGGGGCGGCCCGTTCGGAGGCCGTACGTCGGCCGCCGCGCCCGCCTTCGGTAAGCCCGCCTCGGGAAAGTCCGCCCCCGGTGGGCCCGTCGCCGGTACGGCCGCTGCCGGGGCGCCCGTCGCTCCTACGGCCGCTCTCCCTACGCCCGCTGCCGTCCCGCCCGCTCGTGAGGGCGCCGTAGCCGGGCGGGAGGAGCGGGAGCGCCCCCGTTCCCTGGGGCTCGGGGAGGCCACCGCCGTCCGCTGCGGACCCGAACTCTCCGCGCCGGACGGCGTGGAGGCGCAGACCTGTGTGCTGACCCGGGGCGGTGAGAGCTGGGCCCGGGTCTACTACCGCAACACCAGCGGTGACGCGCTGGAGGCCCTGCTGAGTCTCATGGGGCCGGGCGGCCGGACCGTGCTGACCCGCTGCGCCGCCGGGGGTGACGACGAGCCCGCCACCTGCGAGACCCCGCATCTGCGCACCCAGGGTGTCCCGGGCGCCTACTCGGCTGTCGCGGAGTTCGCCGGGCGGGGCGATGCCGCGCCGCTGATGCTCCGGGCGGGCAGCAACTTCCCTCGTTTACAAGGGAGTTGGTGACGCACCGAGAGTGCGTGGCCGTCACGCGGGCATGGAAAGGCCCGGTTGCTGGCGACGGGGGATGCACCAGCAACCGGGCTACTGGAACGGTAACAAGAGATCGGCGGTTCGCAAATTCCGGCTCGGCCATTCGGCCACCGATTGCCTTGTCAGAACCGGGAGTTGTGACAGGCATCACCCTTCACGACCGCCGCGCTCCCGCCGTTCTCAGCTGAGCGTGACCTGCCGGTTCGTCAGACCGCCCCGGGCCCGGCGCTCTTCCGGCGTGAGCGGCTCGGTGACCGCGAGGGCGGCGGCGAGGCGCTCGGCGAACTCGGCGGCGGGCTTCTCCATGTCCTCGGCGCCGACCCCGGTGGGCAGGTCCCACACCGGCACGGTCAGACCGTGGGCGCGGAAGGACCCGACCAGGCGGGTGCCCTCGCCGAGGGTGGACTGCCCGGCCGCGTGCAGCCGGGCCAGCGCGTCGAGCAGGCGCTCCTCCGGGTGCGGCATGACCCAGCGCAGGTGGTTCTTCTCCGGGGTCTCGCACCAGTAGGCGGCGTCGACGCCGGTCAGCTTCACCGTGGGGATCGCGGCGGCGTTGGCCCGCTCCAGGGAGGCGCTGACCTCCGCGCTCGCGTTCTCCGCGTCCGGCACCCAGAACTCGAAGCCGCTGTGCACGACCGGCTGGAGCGGGGCGGACTCGTCCAGCAGGTCCTGCAGCCGGGGTCCGTCCGCGGGGGCGCGGCGGGCCTCGACCGGGGTGCCGGGCTCGGCTTCCAGCGCGCGCAGCAGGGTGTCGGCCAGGTCGCGGCTGATGTCGCCGGAGGCCGTGTCGTTCTGCAGGCCGATCAGCACCGAGCCGTCGTCACGGCGCAGCGCGGGCCACGCCATCGGCAGCACGGTGGCCAGCGTGACGGAGGGGACGCCCTCGGGCAGGCCGTCCCGCAGGGTGAGCGCGGCGGTGGCGGCCGGGACCAGCTCGCGCAGGGCCACCCAGTCGCACTCGCCGTTCAGCCCCTCGAAGGGGCGCTGCACCAGCTCGGTCGCGGCGTGCGCGGCGGCCCGGCCGTGGCACGCCTTGTAGCGCCGGCCGCTGCCGCAGGGGCAGGCCTCCCGGGCGCCGACGACCGGGATCTGGCCGTCGGCCGGGCGGGCACCGCTCGGCTGCGGGCGCTTGGCCTTGGTCTGGGGTCGCTTCTTGGCCATCGTGGGTGTCTCCCGGTTACGGCTCCGTCTCGTACGCGGGGAGCCTAGCCGTTCGCGCCACGACGGGCTCGGACCTGTGGACAACCCTCGGCGGCCCCGGAGTTCCGGGCCGTCCCCGGGTCACCCCCAGGTCATTCCCAGGCCATCCCCGGACCGTCGCCGGGTCGTGCCCAGGGTCGTGCCCCGGGTCGTCAGTCCAGGGCGTCGAACATGTCCGCGAAGTCCAGACCCTCCAGGCCGTCGAGACCGGGGAGCGCCGGGACCGGCGTGACGCGCGTAGCGAAAGCGTGATGTCCGCAGCGCGCGTCGGGATCGTGCACGTCGGCGTGGACGACCACCCAGACCGTCATCTCACCGGGGATCTCGTCGCGCACGCCCCAGTCGTCGGCGAGCGCGTCGATGATGCTCAGTCCCCGGCCGCCGTGCGCGGTGACCGAGGGGCTCGCCGGAGCCGGGCGGGTCGGGCCGCCGCCGTCCGTGACCTCCACGATGAGCCGTCCCCGCGCGTCCACCCGCCAGGCCGCCCGCACTGAGCCGGTCCCGGCCGGGGCCCCGCCCAGCGGGCGTCCGTGCCGGTACGCGTTGCTGAGCAGTTCGGACAGAATCAGCACGGCGTCGTCGATGACCGACTCGGACACCCCGCCGCCACGCAGTTGCGCCCGCATCCGGTGTCTCGCCTTTCCCACGCCCGCAGGGCCATGGGGTACGGCCATGCTCGACGACGTGGGCACCTCCTGTGCCACCACCAACGCCACCCCCGAGACCTCCTTCGCCCCACGCCACGGTGTGGATGCCCCCTTGGCCTGTACCGGAAACCGGTCAGTCTTGTTCCGGCGACGCATTCGCAACGTCCGCACACGCACCGAACGCGCCGGAGCACTCCCTTGTACTCCCTATGGCCCGGTGGCCGGATATCGGTGGTGTGGCCGGGAAACGGAGGATGCTCCACCGCCGCCCCCGGGTCAAGGGCCGCGTGCCGGTCCTTACGGGACTCTTGGCCCGTACCGGGCCGGAAGCCGTGCTGCGGCCGTGCTCAGCCGAGGCGGCCCAGCCGTCCGAGCACCGCGCGGGGGCGGTTGGTGATGATGGCGTCCACGCCGAGCCGGACGCACAGATCCACGTCCTCGGGCTCGTTCACGGTCCACACATGGACCTGGTGGCCGGCCTGTTTCAGCCGTTCGACATAGGCCGGGTGGCTGCGCAGGATGCGGATCGAGGGCCCGGCGATCCGCACCCCCTCGGGCAGCCGTCCGTCCCGCAGCCGGGGCGAGACGAACTGGGCGAGGTACACGGTCGGCAGGTTCGGCGCGGCTGCCCGCACCCGGTGCAGGGAGCGCGCGGAGAAGCTCATGACGCGCACCGGGGAGTCGTCCGGGTGCTCCGGCGCGTCCAGGCCGAACCGCTTCAGCAGGGTCAGCAGCCGTTCCTCGACCTGGCCCGCCCAGCGCGTGGGGTGCTTGGTCTCGATGGCCAGCTGGACCGGCCGCCCGGCGTCCGCGACCAGTTCGAGCAGCCGCTCCAGGGTGAGGACGGAGGTCGCCTCGCGGTCCTCGGGCCGGTGCTCCCAGTCGGGTTCCTCGTCCCGGCCGCGCCCGGTGCCGCGCCCCTTCCAGGAGCCGAAGTCCAGGGCCGCGAGGTCGGCCAGCTCCAGGGCGGAGACCGCGCCCCGGCCGTTGGAGGTGCGGTTGACCCGCCGGTCGTGCACACAGACCAGATGACCGTCGGCGGTGAGGCGTACATCGCATTCGAGGGCGTCGGCGCCGTCCTCGATCGCCTTGCGGTAGGCGGCCAGGGTGTGTTCGGGCGCGTCCTCGGAGGCCCCCCGGTGCGCGACGACCTGGATGGAGTGCTGTGATACGTGGGTCACGGCGTCATCGTGCCATCGACGCGAGGCGCGGCGGGAAGCGGGACGGTGCGCGGGACGGGCGCGGTGATGCACCGTAATTCGTGCGTATATAACACTTGTCGGGGATGTCCTGTGTAAAGGTTGTCGCCGGACCCACAGCCCCCGCTTATGGTGCTCTGACGGCTCGTGGGAAAAGCTGCGTACATACAACAGGAACGGCACGAGCGAGTGCGACCGACGACGACAGCCGTGGATCGAGGAGAAGAGCTGTGAGCACCGAGAACGAGGGCAACGCGGTACCCCCGGCCCCGTCCGCACCTCCCGTGCCGGTGGACGCTCCCGCTGCCTCCGCGCAGGGCGCCGTATCCGACGGCGGAGCACCGACGACTCCGCTGCCGCCGCTGCCCCAGGGCCCGCCCGGTGCCGCCGGGCAGGTTCCGGGACCGGCATCCGCCGAGGGCCCGCAGGCCCACGGCCAGGGCCCCGCCCCGCACCAGCCCTACGGCACGGCCGCGCCCGACGGTTCCTGGCCGCCCCCGCCCGCCTTCGGCGACGCGGGCGGTACTGGTGGCGCGGGCGGCGGCTGGGGCGCCTCGTACCAGCCGCCGGCCCCCAAGCGCTCCGGGCGCGGCGGGCTGATCGCGGCGGTCCTGGTGGCCGCGCTGGTCGCGGGCGGCATCGGCGGCGGTATCGGCTACACCCTGGCCAAGGACAACGACGGGCGGGGCTCCACCACCGTCTCCGCAGGCGACAGCAGCGCCTCGCAGGTCAAGCGCTCGGCGGGCACCATCGCGGGCATCGCGGCCCGGGCGCTGCCGAGCACCGTCACCATCGAGGCGGAGAGCAGCAGCGGCGAGGGCGGCACCGGCACCGGGTTCGTCTTCGACACCCAGGGTCACATCGTCACCAACAACCACGTGGTGGCCGACGCGGTCGACGGCGGCAAGCTGACGGCCACCTTCCCGGACGGCCGCAAGTACGACGCGGAGGTCGTCGGGCACGCGCAGGGCTACGACGTCGCCGTGATCAAGCTCAAGAACGCCCCCTCCGACCTCAAGCCGCTCCCCCTGGGCGACTCGGACAAGGTGGCCGTGGGCGACGAGACGATCGCCATCGGCGCGCCCTTCGGACTGTCCAACACGGTCACCACCGGCATCATCAGCGCCAAGAACCGCCCGGTGGCCTCCAGCGACGGCAGCGCCAGCTCCAAGGCGTCGTACATGAGCGCCCTGCAGACCGACGCGTCGATCAACCCGGGCAACTCCGGCGGCCCGCTGCTGAGCGCCTCCGGCGCGGTGATCGGCATCAACTCCGCGATCCAGTCGAGCAGCAGCGGCGGCCTGGGCTCCGGGCAGTCCGGCTCGATCGGGCTCGGCTTCGCCATCCCGATCAACCAGGCCAAGTACGTCGCCCAGCAGCTGATCAAGACCGGCAAGCCGGTGTACGCCAAGATCGGTGCCTCCGTCTCCCTGGAGGACTCCACCGACGGCGCGAAGATCACCGACCAGGGCGCGGGCGGCGCCGCGGCGGTCGAGTCGGGCGGCCCCGCCGACAAGGCCGGTCTCAAGCCGGGCGACGTCATCACCAAGCTCGACGACTCGGTCATCGACAGCGGTCCGACCCTGATCGGCGAGATCTGGACCCACAAGCCCGGCGACAAGGTCACGGTCACCTACAAGCGCGGTGGCCAGGACCACACCGTCGCCCTCACCCTCGGCTCCCGCGTCGGCGACAACTGACGCCCACCGGCCCCCTCGGCCCCCCGATCCCGGTACGCTGTACCCCGCTCCGCCCCAGGTGGGCGAGCGGGGAGGCGTGCCCGAGCGGCCGAAGGGAACGGTCTTGAAAACCGTCGTGGCAGCGATGTCACCGTGGGTTCAAATCCCACCGCCTCCGCAGAGGTCCTAGCTGTGCAGGTCAGAAGGGGTGCGCTCTCCAGAGCGGCACCCCTTCTGCGTTCAGTCTGTCTCACCCCGGATCGGGGGTGTACCGCCTCTGACCAGTGCGTGTGGGCCATATATGGGCCAGGATCAGTCGTCCTCAGCTTCCTCCAGCGCCATCTGGATCAGGCTGTTCGCGTGGGCTGAACTCCCCTTGAGGAGCTTCGCGTAGAAGCGGTAGAGCATGGCCACGCTGTGGCCAGCGCGGTACGCGGCCTCAACCGGGTCAACGCCCTGCTTGATCCACAGGGACACGGCGGCATGGCGCAGGCAGTACGGCACGGCGGCCATCTCCGACTCCACCTCAGCCGGGGTGAGGACGGCTCCACGGGCGGTCTCCCAGGCCGCGCAATACTCGTTCGACGTGAGGCGCCCGCCGCGAGCGGCCCAAAAGAGTCGGCCGTCTGGAGCGACGCCGCGCGCGATATGCGCCCGGACCATCCGCACGTACACCGGAGGGATCGGAGCGGTGCGAACAGCGTTGCGGGTGCGGTGCTTGAGCCCGCGCTCATCGTGAGGCTTCCCGCCGTCTGTCCACCCGGCCCCTACCTCGGGGTGGCTCTCGGAGACCAGCACTTCGCCCCACGCATCCGGCTCACTCTCGGGCGGGAGCGTCCAGGAGGGCCTGGCCCGAGTGCAGCTCTATGCCCACTTCCCTCTGGAGGACGCGGGCAGAGATCCTCGGTACGGTCTTCAGCGAGATCTATACGTTCCCTCTGCCAGGAGTGACCGAGGTGACCGACGCCGAACCAGTCGTCGCGCACTTTGCCTCGTACGAAGCCTGGGCGGACAAGATGGGCGTTCCGTTCCGCGCGACGATCGATCGCGCTCGGGAACGAGTCAACGAGACCATTCAAGCGGAAGGCACATTCAGTGTCACCTGCCTGGGCGGAATACTCAGTCTTCCAAGGTCCATGGCCGTAGAACCCGCGTTTGACCGCTCAGGTACCGGCACACATGCGTGCGCCCCCAAGGTCGATGAACCCTGAAGGGATACTGTCTTTAAGTTTCGACCCTAATCGTGTGTAGTCTGAAGCTAGGAGGGAATTTCATTTGCCAATTCTAGTAGCTTTTGGGCCTCGGTGTGCATCCCTGCTTCATTGAGAGCGCGAGAGAAGTCTACGCTGCTGCCCTGAGGTGCCGATGCCAGTAGGAATTCCAGTGTTTCGCGTGGATCAATGCCGGGGATCTCTTCTTGCCTCAGGCAGGCAATCAACTGCAAGAGGCGCTTCGGCCCGCCTTTGTGTGCCGCATGCAAGATGCGTTCTCGATCACCGAGGAAGTCATCAGGGAATGCTCCGGCGGTTTCCAGTGCGACTCTCGGCGATGAGTCCACTCCAATGGCCTCTGCGAGCATGTCCGCGTCACCCTTAAGTGTGGCTGTGCGCAGGGCCCGCAGGACTTCGGCCAGGTTTGGCCTGTGCGTGTCCGGCCACTCATCCTTGCCTACGAGCGTGTCAATGAAACGCTCTTCGTACCAGTAGCTACTTTCTCTTGTGTGTCGGCGCAGTGCGACAAGAAACTTCGGGATCTCGGCAGGATGCTTATCGCGCAGGCATGTTTTGAAGTACAGGTCGGCGGCAGCTTCTGCCTCTTGCTCGGCGATTGAAGTGAGGATTTCCGTAGTCTGTTGCGCCGACTCGTGTATGGCTAGGTCTATAAAGCCCTGGAAGTCCATTTTCGTGCGATCGAGGGCTGCGAGTACAGTAGGGAGCCATGTTTCTAGCGGGTGGTGAATTCCCTCGGCTGCAATGCGTGCTATATCGTCCATCCCGGCGCTGATGAGTGGGGCAGTTAGGGATTTCAGATCGGGAGGGATGGTTTTCCCGATCTCGGTATTGTGGTCGTCCGCCTTTGGGTTGTGAGGTTTGGGAAGGCTTGTGGCTCTTTCGTGCCATGTTTGCTCATCCGTATCCGCAGGGGGGAGTGGAGCGCCGATCGAGCGGGCATATTCGGCGCACGCCTGGACTAGAGCCAGTACGTGAACCACTTTAAGAGCGCTACTGCCGGAGAATTTATCCTGAATTGAGGCGCGACTCATTCGTCGGCCTTGGCGCTCGGTGAGTCTCTCCAGGTCGCGCAGTGAGGGGTTGCCGGCCTGGATCCGCAAGCGGCCCAGCTGTTTCGCGAGAGAACCGTCATCCATCGCCTATCCCCGATTCGCGTCCGACGTTGCTGGGTGTCCAGGGTCGTCCAGAAGTGTCCATGCTAGTTCGACCTAGGTTAGGCCGCGGCGAGCTGGCTGTCCGAGGTTCGGCAGAAGCGTCCGAGGTACTGGTGGACAGATGCCTTGTGAAGGTCCCCTAGGGGCAAGACATCGACGGCCTCGATGTCAGACGTCGAAAGGAGCATGGAAGCAGTGGAGGTGACCCTCACGCTCTGGGTTCTAGCTGGCTCGGGTGTAGCGAGCGTGGCGCTGTTTGCAGCCAAGGGCTTGCTCGATCAGTTGTCCGGAGTCTTCGACTCGTGGCACGCTGCGCGGCGTGCGTGGCGTGGAGACCCGGCACGCACAACCGATCCCGAGCGGCGTCAAAGCGTAGGCGTCTCGGACCGCCCTGGGCCCGTTCCTGTGTCAGCACCTGACTCGCGCGTCTAAGAGGCCGTGGACCAGGTGTGGACCGTCGGAGGTGCTGCCTGACCCCGAGAGTAGGGAACGGGGCGGTCAGGGGTATGGAAGACCATCGTCCCCAGCACTCTCTTGAAAACCGTCGTGGCAGCGATGTCACCGTGGGTTCAAATCCCACCGCCTCCGCGTCGGCGGACCTAGCCGCCGGAAAGGGTGCCTCTCGTCGAGGGGCACCCTTTCTCGTTCGCCGGCCGGCGTTATCGTGGGGCCATGCGTTCTTCGTCGTGTCGTAGCTGGTGGCGCTCCCTCTAGGAGCGGCTGCCTTTTACGCATGACCACATGGCAGGGGCCGTTCGGACGAACGGCCCTTTTCCGTGTTCCCGGAGCTGGGGGCGGGTCGTCCTGACGGCGCGAGACGACCGGGAGATTCTGTGAGCAGAGACGTTGTGGACACCGTCACCCGCACCATCCCGCTGGAGGAGCGGATCGCCGAGGAGCCGGGGCGGTTCCGGATTCTCACCGGGGACCGGCCCACCGGGCGGCTGCATCTGGGGCACTACTTCGGCACGCTGCACAACCGGGTGCGGCTGCAGGACCTCGGGGTCGAGACGTTCGTGATCATCGCGGACTACCAGGTGCTGACCGACCGGGACGTGGCGGACGATCTCACCGGGCACGTCGAGGAGCTGGTCCTCGATCATCTCGCCGTCGGGGTCGACCCCGAGCGCAGCACGGTCTTCACGCACAGTGCGGTCCCCGCGCTCAACCAGCTGCTGCTGCCCTTCCTCAGCCTGGTGTCCGTGGCCGAGCTGAGCCGGAATCCCACGGTCAAGGACGAGATCGCGCACTCGCGGCAGGCGGCCGTCAGCGGCCTGATGTTCACGTACCCCGTCCACCAGGCGGCCGACATCCTCTTCTGCAAGGCCGATCTGGTCCCCGTCGGCCGGGACCAGCTCCCGCATCTGGAGCTGACCCGGACCGTCGCCCGCCGCTTCAACGAGCGGTACGGCGACGGCACTTCCGTCTTCCCCGAGCCCGAGGCCCTGCTCTCCCGCGCTCCCGTTCTGCTCGGCACGGACGGCACCAAGATGAGCAAGAGCCGGGGCAACGCCATCGCGCTCGCCGCGAGTCCGGACGAGACCGCCCGGCTGATCAGGGGCGCGAAGACCGACGCCGAGCGGCACATCCACTACGACCCCGAGGGGCGCCCCGAGGTCGCCTCGCTGCTCCTGCTGGCGGCGCTGTGCCAGGACCGTACGCCCGAGGAGGTCGCCGGGGAGATCGGCTCCCTGGGGGCCGCCGCGCTCAAGAAGGTGGTGACCGAGTCGGTCAACGAGTACCTGGCACCGATCCGCGCCCGCCGCAGCGAGTACGCCCGCGACCGCGGTCTGCTGCGCCGGGTGCTGCGGGAGGGCAACGAGAAGGCCCGGGCCGTCGCCGACGCCACGCTGGCGGAGGTGCGCGCCGCCATGAACAGCGATTACTGAAGCGCGGCGTCCGACGGTTTCCGACGTCTTCCGGCGCCTTCTGACGGCGGGGTCAGGCGTCCTGCGGGTACCAGCGCAGCTCCACCGTGTTGCCGTCCGGGTTCTGGACGTAGACGGAGGTGGCCGTGCCCCGGGCGCCGTCCCGCTGGACCGGTCCCTCCAGGACGGTCACCTGGGCCGACTCCAGGAACTCGTCCCAGTCCAGCGGGTCCACGGTGAGACAGATGTGGTCCACGTTGGACTCACCCCGGGGCTTGCCGACCACGTCGATGATCGTCTCCGGGGCGACCCGCACCGAGGGGAACGGCGCCTTTCCCGCCCGCCACGCGTCCACGTTCACCGGCTCCAGGCCGAGAAACCCGGTGTAGAAGCCGAGGGAGCGCTCGACGTCGGCGACGTTGAGGACGAGGTGGTCGAAGGCTTTGACGTGCAGTGCGGGCATGTTCCCCTCCAGAGGAAGACCGTGTGGACGTGTGTTCCACGATCCGCCGGGGCGGGGAGACCATCAAGCGCTGATCGTTCTATGTTCATTGAGCCTGGCTCAATGAACGGGGGACCTCGTGCTGGAACGGATCGAACTGCAAGCCTTCCTGGCGCTCGCGGAGGAGCTGCACTTCGGCCGCACCGCCGAGCGGCTGGGCGTCTCGACCGGGCGGGTCAGCCAGGTGATCAAGAAGGTGGAGCGGCGGGTCGGCGGCGCGCTGTTCGAGCGGACCAGCCGGACCGTACGGCTCACCCCGGCGGGGCGGCGCCTGGCCGACGAGCTGACCCCGCTCGCCGCCGCGATGGCCGACGCGCTGCGCAGAGCCGCCGACGCCAGTCGCGGGATCACCGGGGAACTCCGGGTCGCCTTCCTCGGCGAGTGGACCGCCCCCGCGCTGCTGAAGGCGGTCACGCTGTTCGGGGAACGGCACCCGGAGTGCCGGGTGACCGTCCGGGAGGCCCAGCTGTCCGACTCCCGCGCGAGCCTGCTCGACGGTTCGGTGGACGTGCTGATCGCCGCGTACCCTTTCGACGGCATGAGCTGCGGGCCCGCCCTGCTCACGGAGCGGCGGCTGCTGGCCGTGGCCGCGGGACATCCCCTCGCGCGGGAGGAGTCGGTGTCCCTGGAGGTGCTGGCCGATCACCCGGTGGTCCAGTACCCGGAGGTCACCTCCCCCGCCTTCAAACGCGACCGCACCCCGGACCGCACCCCCTCCGGGCGCCCCGTCCCGAAGGGCCCCGCAGGCCGCACCTTCTCCGAGATGCTGACCCTGGTCGCCCTGGGCCAGGGCATCCTCCCCGTGGGCGAACACGCCCGGCGCTACTACCCCCGCCCGGACCTCGCCTACGTCCCCCTGCGCGACGCCCCGCCGATCCAGCGGGGGCCGGTGTGGCGGACGGACAACACCACCGCGCGGGTACGGGAGTTCGTGCGGGCGGCGGTGGACTCGGGGCGGGGCGCGTGAGGTGTGGCCCGGGCCGCTGACGTGCACGCGGGGTCAGGGCGCGCCCGGCATCAGGACCCCTGCCCCACCACCCGCGCCGCCGAGGCGATCGTCGCGCGGGCCTCCGGTTCCGGCAGGCCCGTGGCCAGGGCCGCTTCGAGGAGGGCGCCGGTCAGGGCGGGGCCGAGGCCGGACTCGTGGGCTCGGCAGGCGGCCCAGAAGAGGCGGGTGTTGCGTTGGCCCTCGTGGGCGGTGAGGACGAAGTGGAGCAGGCCCTGGCCGTCGCCGGGGAGGTGGCGGGGGGTGCGGCGGGGCGGCCGGGGTGGGGGTGTGAGCAGGCGGAGCAGGTTGCGGGGGCAGGGGGCGGGGCGCAGACGGGCCGTATCCGGGGCGGTGACGTAGGTGCCGTGGGCGGTGCGGGAGCCGGGGCCGACCAGGTAGCCTCCGGCGCCCCGGATGTCGATGCCGGGCGCGAGACGGCTCGCGGAGTTGGGGACGACCGTGTCCGGCGGGGCGGTGAGCCAGAGGTGGCGGCCACCGCTCGGGGTGAGGACCACGACCGTCTCGGGGATCGTGAACCGGAACCTGAGGCCGAGCGCGCGCAGCGCGGCCGGGGCGTCCGTGCCCGGCTTGGTGTCCAGGTCGATGCCGACGAGGTGGTGCGGGGGCAGGCCACAGGCGATGCCGTAACCGGTGGCCCAGGGGGCGGCGGCGAACAGCTCCCGCACGCGGGCCGGGTCGCTGGAGGCGTCGTGGACACCGTGGCCCGGGCGTCCGCACTCGCCGTGGCAGGGCGGACGTACCGCGTCCGCGCGGTGCGGCGAGCGCAGCGCCGGGAGCTTCGTGCGGGACAACGGGATGACGGCCAGGCCGCGCTCGGCGGCCGAGAGGGCGTGCGCGAGGGCCAGGGCGGTGACCTGCCGACGGAAGGTGGCCATGGAACGATAGTCGTACGTATGTTCGAAGATCGCCAGGGGGCCTTCGGGGTCTGCCCTGGCCGACTCCTCGGGCTCGCCCTGGCCGACTCCTCGGGTTCATCCCGGCCGCCTGCTCGGGTCTGACCCGGCCGCGTCTTCCGATCCATCCTGCCCAGCCCGCTCGGGTCCGCCCTGGCCCGTCCGCTCGGGACCGTCCCGGCCGTCCGCTCGGTCCGTCGCTGCCGCGCCTTCCGGGGCCATTCCGGCCGCCCGCTCGAGTCCGTCCCGGCCGCGCCTCCGGGGCCATCCCGGCCACCCCCTCGGGTCCGCCCCGGCCCGCGCCCTCCGGTCCACCCCGACCCCCCTCCTCAGGGTCAACCCTCAGGCCCGACCCAGCCCTACTCCACCCTCAGGAGGTGAGCGCACGCCCGGCCCTCCGACCTGAGGCGGATCCCGCTTCGGGACCTGCGGCCGATCCGCCGGAGGCACCCGCGCTCCTAGCGTGGAGCCATGACCGCACCCGTCTGCACCAGCGCCTCGGCCGCCGCCGCACCAGCGCGGCAGACCCTTCCGCACCCTCGCCTCCGTACCGCCGCGACCACCTACTCGTCGTTCTCCTCCTACGTCCGCGCCCGGCGCCCCGTGCTGCTGCGCACCGCCCGCTCGCTGACCGCCAACCCGAACGACGCCGAGGACCTGCTCCAGACCGCGCTCGCCAAGACATACGCCGCCTGGGAGCGGATCGAGGACCACCGGGCGCTCGACGGCTATGTGCGGCGCGCGCTGCTCAACACGCGGACTTCGCAGTGGCGCAGGCGCAAGGTGGACGAGTTCGTCTGCGACGAGCTGCCCGAGCCGGAGGTGCGGGGCGGCGTCGCGGACCCCGCCGAACGGCAGGCGCTGCACGACGCGATGTGGCGCGCGATCGCCAAACTCCCCGCCCGTCAGCGCGCGATGGTCGTCCTGCGCTACTACGAGGACCTGAGCGAGGCCCAGACCGCCGAACTCCTCGGCGTCTCCGTGGGCACGGTCAAGTCCGCGGTCTCCCGCGCGCTCGGCAAGCTGCGCGAGGACCCGGAGCTGGGAGTCGTCCGCCGGGACGGGTCGGACGCGGGGGTCTGATCCGGCCGGTGCCGGAGGGGGTACCCCACCCCCTCTGACCGGCGAGTTTCGGCCCGCCTAGTGACATACCGCGCGGTATGTGCGCAGAATCAGCGCGACTCTACTTCCGCTGAGGCAATGTTGCCGGGGAGGACGCCCGCCGTGCTGAGCACCATGCAGGACGTACCGCTGCTGATCTCGAGGATTCTCACCCACGGGTCGACCGTCCACGGATCGTCGCGGGTCACCACCTGGACCGGGGAGGGAGAGCCGCACCGCCGCACCTTCGCCGAGATCGGCGCCCGGTCAGCCCGGCTGGCGCACGCCCTGCGGGACGAGCTGGGGGTGGAGGGTGATCAGAGGGTTGCCACCCTCATGTGGAACAACAGCGAACATGTCGAGGCGTACTTCGCGATCCCCTCCATGGGTGCCGTCCTGCACACCCTCAACCTCCGCCTCCCGGCGGAGCAGTTGGTGTGGATCGTCAACCACGCCGCCGACCGCGTGATCGTCGTCAACGGCTCGCTGATCCCGCTGCTCGCGCCCCTGCTGCCCCAACTCCCCACCGTGGAGCACATCGTGGTGGCGGGCCCCGGCGACCGCGCCCCGCTGGCCGGTGCGACCGCGCGTGTGCACGAGTACGAGGACCTGCTCGACGGCCGCCCGGACCACTACGACTGGCCCGAGCTGGACGAACGCCGGGCCGCCGCCATGTGTTACACCTCCGGCACCACCGGCGACCCCAAGGGCGTGGTCTACAGCCACCGTTCGATCTACCTGCACTCCATGCAGGTCAACATGGCCGAGTCGATGAGCCTGACCGACCAGGACACCACGCTCGTCGTGGTCCCGCAGTTTCATGTGAACGCTTGGGGCCTGCCGCACGCCACCTTCATGTCCGGCGTCAACATGCTGATGCCCGACCGCTTCCTCCAGCCCGCCCCGCTCGCCGAGATGATCGAGTCCGAGCGTCCCTCGCACGCCGCCGCCGTCCCCACCATCTGGCAGGGACTCCTCGCCGAACTGCGCGCCAAGCCCCGTGACGTCTCCTCGCTCGGCCAGGTCACCATCGGCGGCTCGGCCTGCCCGCCCGCCCTGATGGAGGCGTTCGACGAGCTGGGCATGCGGGTCTGCCACGCCTGGGGCATGACGGAGACCTCCCCGCTCGGCACGGTCGCCCGTCCGCCGGCCCACGCGCTCGGCACCGACGAGGAGTTCGCCTACCGCGTCACCCAGGGCCGCTTCCCGGCGGGCGTCGAGGCCCGCCTCACCGGCCCCGACGGCGAACGCCTGCCCTGGGACGGCGAGTCGGCGGGCGAGCTGGAGGTGCGCGGCCCCTGGATCGCGGGCGCCTACTACAACGGCCCCGACGCCGAACCCCTGCGCCCCGCCGACAAGTTCAGCGAGGACGGCTGGCTGAAGACCGGCGACGTCGGCATCATCTCCCCGGACGGCTTCCTCACCCTCACCGACCGCGCCAAGGACGTCATCAAGTCCGGCGGCGAGTGGATCTCCTCGGTCGACCTGGAGAACGCGCTGATGTCCCACCCGGACGTCGCCGAGGCGGCCGTGGTCGCGGTGCCCGACGACAAGTGGGGCGAACGCCCGCTGGCCACCGTCGTGTTGAAGGAGGGTGCCCAGGTCGGCTTCGAGACGCTGCGCGCCTTCCTCGCCGAGGAGGCCGGGGTCGCCCGCTGGCAGCTGCCCGAGCGCTGGACCATCGTGGAGACGGTCCCGAAGACCAGCGTCGGCAAGTTCGACAAGAAGAAGATCCGCGAGGCGCACCGGCTGGGGCAGCTGGACGTGACCAAGCTGGCCTGACCGTCCTTTGCGGAACCGGGCCCCACCGCGCGGTGGGGCCCGTACCGCTAGTTCGTGCCGATCCGCGCCAGCAGGTCCACGATCCGCGCCTGCACCTCGTCGGTGGTCGCGCGCTCCGCGAGGAACAGCACCGACTCGCCCGAGGCCAGCCGGGGCAGGTCCGCCGGGGCGACGGTCGCCGTGTAGACGACCAGCGGGGTGCGGGTGAGCTGCCCGTTCGTCCGCAGCCAGTCCACGATCCCGGCCTGCTGCCGCTGCATCTGCAGCAGGTCCATGACGACGAGGTTCGGCCGGAACTGCCCGGCCAGCGTCACCGCGTCCCCGTCGCTCGCCGCCCGCGCCACCTGCATCCCGCGCCGCTCCAGCGTCGCCGTCAGCGCCAGCGCGATCTCCGCGTGCTCCTCGACCAGCAGCACCCGAGGCGGATGCTGCTCGCTGTCGCGCGGGGCCAGCGCCTTCAGCAGGACGGCCGGATCGGCGCCGTACGCCGCCTCGCGCGAAGCCTGGCCGAGCCCGGCCGTCACCAGCACCGGCACCTCGGCGGCGACCGCGGCCTGGCGCAGCGACTGCAGCGCCGTCCGCGTGATCGGGCCGGTCAGCGGGTCCACGAACAGCGCGGCCGGGAACGCGGCGATCTGCGCGTCCACCTCCTCGCGCGAGTGCACGACGACGGGACGGTAACCGCGGTCGCTCAGCGCCTGCTGGGTCGTGGTGTCCGGCGCGGGCCACACCAGCAGCCTGCGCGGATTGTCCAGCGGCTCCGGGGGCAGCTCGTCGTCCAGCGGCTGCGGGCGCGGGGTGTCCGCGACCTCGACGGCACCGCCGGGACCGTCCAGCGGCTCGGGCCCCTCGGCGGCGTTCGCGTCCGGTGCCCCTATGGCGTACGACCGCCCGATGCCCTCGGTACCGGGGGCGAGCCGGGCCTGCCCGGCCAGGGACGGCTGCGCGGTCTCACCCGTCGCGTGCGGCCTGCCGGGCTGCTCCGGCTGTGCCTCGGGGCGCGCGGCCGGGGGAGTGCCCAGCTTGCGGCGCCTGCCACCGCCGTTCGTCCCGTGCGGGGGCGGGGTGGCACCCGGCTGCGGTGTCTGCGGTGTCTGCTGCGCCTGTCCCGCCTGCTGCACCTGCGCGGCCTGGCGGACGAACGGCACGCCCTGGCCCAGCGTCCGCACGCTGATCGCGTGCGCCTGGGTGGAGGTCGGGTCGTACGCGGGCGCACCGGGTGCCTCCGCGGGCAACGGCTGCGCGGCACGCGGCGGCAGCGCGGACGCCTGCGGCGCGGGCACACCGGCCCCGGCCGTGTCGTCCTCGTCGTCGTCGGGCCACGCCTGCGGGAACGCGGGCGCGGCGGCCTCGGCGGGCAGCGGCTGCGGACCAGCCTGCGGGGCCGTCTGCGCGGGTGCCTGCGCGGCGTCGGCGGGAGCGGGGGCCTGAGCCGGGACGGGCGTCCCCTGGGCCGGGATCGGCGCGGGCTGCCCCGCGACCTGCGCGGCCACGGGCGCCACCTGACCGGGCACCGGCAGCGGCTGCCCCGGGGCGGCCACGGGAGCACCGGCAGCCTGAGCGGGGAGGGCCACGGCCGGTCCCGGTACGGGCGCGGGTACGGCGGCGCCGGGGGCCTGTCCGGGTACGGCGACGGCCTGCCCGGGCACCATCGCCACGGGCTGACCAGGTACGGGAACCGCCTGACCCGGCACGGGTACGGGCTGTCCGGGAACCGGCAGCGGCTGACCGGGCGCCGGGGCCGCCTGCGCGGGAACCGGTACGGCCTGGCCAGGCACCGGAGCGACCTGCCCGGCCACGGCGACGGCCTGACCGACGGGCGCGCCCGGCTGACCGGCGGCCGGTACGGCCTGACCCGGCACGGGTACGGCCTGCCCGGCCACGGCGGCGGGCTGACCCGCACCCGCGACCGGCTGACCTGCGGCCGGAGCCGCCTGCCCCGGAATCCCTGGGACCGGCAGCGGCTGACCGGGAACCTGCGCCGGAACCCCCGGCGCACCCGGCACCGCCGCACCCGGCTGAGCCTGCGGAGCGACCCGCGCGACCCCCTGTGCCTCCCGCGTCGGCTCGCTCGGCTGGGCCACCGCGCGGCGGCGGCGTCCGGTGGGAGCGGTCGTGGGATGCGGCTGGGGCGGAGTGTGATCGTCGTCCTGGTCGACGGGGACGGCGTCGTGCTGCCCCTCGCCCCCCGGAGCCGGAGCCGGAATCGGAGCCGGAGCCTCCGGCGTGCGGTCGGCCTCGGCGGGCGGCAGGGCGAAGACGGGCCGGGGCCCCTGGGCGGCGGCCTCCTGCGCGGCACCGGCCGCTTCCGGGGCGGTGCCCAGCGCACGGCGGCGCCGCCCGGTCGGCTGGACGGCCTCGGCCACCCTCGGGTCGGGCGCGGCGGGCAGCGCGGGCGGCAGCGCCGCCTGTTCCTCGCGGCCACCGGAGGCGGGTACCCCCTGCGGCGGTACGGCGGCACCGAGCCCCGAGGCCACGGCGGCCGTACCGGCGGCATGCTCGGCCGCCGTCATCACGGCACCCTCGGCCACCGCGTCCTGCCCGGCACCCGCAGCCGAAGCCGCGCTCGCGTCGGCGGACCGTCCGCGCCGTCGTCCCGTACCGCCGGACGCCGCCTGCGCGGTCTCCAGCGCGGCCGGGCCGCCCCCCTCCTGGGCCGGGGCACCGCGCCTGCGGCGCCGTCCGGTCGGCGCGGGGGCGTTCGCGTCACCGCTCACCGGACCGGCGGCGGACAGGTCGCTGTCGAGGAAGGCGTCGGTGGAGGACCGTCGGACCCGGCGGTCCGCGTCCTGCGCCTCCGGAGCCTCGTCGGCCGCGTCCTCCTGGACGGCCGGGAGCCGCAGGGCGACCGTCCCGGCACCGCCGCCGAGCGGCACCTCCAGGACGTACGCGCTGCCGCTCATGCCCGGGACCTCGTGCGTCTGGAGCACCCCGCCGTGCGCACGGACGATCCCGCGCACGATCGGCTCGTGCACCGCGTCGCCCCCGGCGTACGGCCCGCGCACCTCGATCCGGGCGACCTCCCCGCGCTGGGCGGCGGCCACCACGACCGTGTTGTCCAGGTAACCGCCCGCCGAGACGGGCGCGTTGCCGGTGGCGTCCACGCCCGCGACGTCCGCCACGAGGTGGGCGAGCGCGGTGGCCAGGCGCTGCGGGTCGACCTCGGCCTCGATGGGCGGGGCGTGCACGGCGAACTGCACGCGCCCCGGACCGATCAGCTCGACGGCGCCGTCCACACCGGCGGCGACCACGGCGTCCAGCATCACCTTCGTACGGGTGATGTCCTCGCTGCCGGAGTCCAGGCGCTGGTAGGAGAGGACGTTGTCGATGAGGGCGGTGATGCGGGCGTACCCGGCGGACAGGTGGTGGAGGACCTGGTTGGCCTCGGGCCACAGCTGTCCGGCGTCGTCGGCGGCGAGGGCGGCCAGTTCGCGGCGCAGCTCGTCGAGGGGGCCGCGCAGGGAGCCGCTGAGCAGGGTGAGCAGCTGCTCGTGCCGGGCGGCGAGGGCCTCGTGGCGGTCCTTCTCACGCTCGGCGAGGGCCGCGTACCGCTCCTCGCCCGCCGCCAGCGCCTCCTGCTGCGTCTCGCGCAGCTCGGCCAGCTCGGTGTCGCGCTCCTTCCGCAGCGCGGCGAGCTTGGTGTCCCGGTCCTCGCGCAGCTCCTCCAGCTCGGCCACGTGTTTCTGGCGCAGCGCGGTCAGGTCGGAGGCGTGCTCCTCGGAAAGCTTCTCCAGCTCCTCGGCGTGGGCCTTCTCCAGCCCGGACTTCTCGTCGGCGAGGGCCTGGTAGCCCCGGCGGTCGGTGAAGGTCATGACGGCGCCGACCAGCTGGTCCCCGTCCCGCACGGGCGCGGTGGTCAGGTCGACCGAGACCTCGTCGCCGTTCTTGGCCCACAGCACCTGACCGCGCACCCGGTGCTTGCGCCCGGAGCGCAGGGTGTCGGCGAGCGGGGACTCGGCGTACGGGAAGGGGGAGCCGTCGGCCCGTGAGTGCAGGACGAGGTTGTGCAGCTCCTTGCCGCCCAGCTCGCCCGCGCGGTAGCCGAGGATCTGCGCGGCGGCCGGGTTGACCAGCACGATCCGCCCGTCGGTGTCCGTACCGACGACGCCCTCGGAGGCCGCCCGCAGGATCATCTCGGTCTGCCGCTGCGAACGGGCCAGCTCGGCCTCGGTGTCCACGGTCCCGGACAGATCCCGTACGACGAGCATCAGCAGCTCGTCCCCGGTGTAGCCGGAACCGTCGTACGCCTGCTGCCCGTTCTCCAGGTTCGCGCTGGTGACCTCGACCGGGAACTCGGTGCCGTCGGTGCGCCGGGCGACCATCCGCGTCGGCTTCGTACGGCCGCGCGGGTCCATGTGGTCGGGGCGGCGCATCGAGCCCGGGATCAGCTTGGAGTCGAACTGCGGCAGCAGATCGAGCAGGCCGCGCCCGACGAGCGCCGTGCCGGGGGCCTCGAAGGTCTCCAGGGCGATGGTGTTGGCGTTGACGACGGTCCCGTTGGCGTTGACCAGGAGCAACGCGTCGGGCAGCGCGTCGAGTATGGCTGCGAGGCGAGCAGCGCCTCGGGATGGCCTGCTGCTCACGAGACGCTTCCTCCCTGTTACCGCACCTTGCCTACCGCTTGGGCCATCTTGCCAACCGGCCCGCGGGGTGTCACGCGAGGGAGTCTAAGGGCACCGGTCGCGCTCGCGGCGCCGGATACGGGGGAGGTCCCACGAGGAAGTGACCCCGAACATGTGCGCGCGTACGACCCGACCGCCGCGCCAGCCTTCTCCCCTCCTCTCCTCTCCCGCGCCCCTTCCCCGCATCTCCTCTCTTCCTCCCTCCCCTCCTTCCTCTCTTCTCCTGCCTCCTCCGCCACGCTAAAGAAGCCCTTTGCCCTGCGGGCCCCGCGCCTAGTACCGTGGGGGTCGATTGGTGGCGCGGCGCTCGCCTGTGTCATCATCTGCACGCACCGATCGCGCGCTCGCGCGTGAACGGTTGTGCTGGAGGCGTCGCCTAGTCCGGTCTATGGCGCCGCACTGCTAATGCGGTTTGGGCCTTAAAGCCCATCGAGGGTTCAAATCCCTCCGCCTCCGCACCCTCCCGAAGCCCCGGTCCCCAGGACCGGGGCTTCGGCGTTTCCTGATCGCACCCGGCCCCCGCAGCGGCTTCCCCCACTCCACCCCAGATCTGCGTTTTCGCAGGTCAGAGGGGGTGATCGGAACGGATTTCACATGACGGCGGCAGTCATGTAATGTTCTTCCTGTCGCCGGGACGGGCCGAAAGGGTCGGAACGAAAGACAAAAACAAAAGAACAAGCACTCGTAGCTTAACGGATAGAGCATCTGACTACGGATCAGAAGGTTGCAGGTTCGAATCCTGCCGAGTGCACAGCGAAGAGGCCCCGGAGAGATCCGGGGCCTCTTGTGTTTGCCGTGTGTTCGTGAGGGCGCTACGGGTTCAGCGGTCCCCTTTCGCAGCCGCACCCCGTCTCCGCGTGAACGGCGTCGTAGTGCTCCGCGCTCTCGTCCACGACAGCGCACAGCCGGGCGAGGAATTCCCGGCGGTCGTCGGGAGTGCTGTGGTCCTTGCGGGGCGGTCCCTCGGTCCACCGTTGCCAGAGGCCGCCCGGGGTGAGGAAGCGGGCGGCCCGGTCGGTACCGGTCTCGCGGTCGAGCAGCAGCAGCGCGCCGAGGGCGGCTCCCTGGTCGTAGTGGAGGTCGGGGCGCGGCAGGTAGCGGTCGAGATAGGCGGCCAGGAGAGCGGCGTCCGCCGGGGTGCCGAAGGTGGCTAGTGCTACGCAGTACGCCTGACCCGCGTAGGGGCCTTCGCTGGCGAGGAGGAGTTCGCCCAGGCGGTCACGGAATCCGGTCCGGCCGGAGACGGCGATCAGCCAGGCCGCCGTTTTGCGCTCACGCCATCCTTCGTCGAGCAGGATGCCCAGGTCACGGGTGCTGATGTCATGGGCGGCACGACCCAGCTGCCGGGTGAACGCGGCGCGTTCGGGTGCGCTCAGACGGAGGAGGCTGCCGCCGAGCCGGAGATAGCGCCGGCCGGACGTGACGTAGCGGCTGATCACCTCGGATCGTACGGACGCGTCGTCGGGCGGGGGCATGGCGGCATCCTGCCGTGGGCGACGGCGCGCGGCCAGTGAACCGGGCGCCCTTCCCCTGTAACGTCCGCGCCTCCCACCCCGTGTGAAGGGTGACTTCGGATCACGGAAGGGTGCCATGGTCGGCAGAGCGGGGCGGGAGTATCAGGAGTTCGCGGCGGCGCGGGGGGCGCATCTGTTCCGTACGGCGTGTCTGCTGACCGGGGGCGACTGGCATCTGGCCGAGGACCTGGTGCAGGAGACGCTGGCGAAGATGTACTGCTCGTGGCGGCGGATCAACCGGGACAGCTCGCCGGTGGCGTACGCCAACACCGTGCTCACCCGCACGTTTCTCTCGCACCGCCGCAGACGCAGCTCCACCGAGCGGCCCAGTGACCGGATGCCCGATCGCGCGGGGCGCTCCGACGACGCCGAGCTGCGGCTGACCCTGCTGGAGGGGCTGGCCCGGCTGTCGGCCAAGGACCGGGCCGTGCTGGTGCTGCGGTACTGGGAGGACCGGTCCGTGGAGGAGACCGCCGAGGTGCTCAGGGTCTCGCCGGGCGCGGTACGGACGCAGAGTCTGCGCGCGCTGCGACGGCTGCGGGCCGTGCTCGGCGATCAACTGGCCGAGCTGGCACCCCGGTAGACCCCTTACCTGCCACCCGGAATCCAGGCCCGTCATCGCCCGGGGCCCCTCGCCCCTTCACCGTCGTACCCGTACAGGAAACGGAGACTCGTCATGCCCGCAGACGCCCACGACGCGTTCGAGCGGCGGCTGCCCGCCGCGCTGGACGACACCGCCCAGGCCCTTCCCCCGCTGCCCCCCGGTCTGCTGGAGCGTGCCGCCCGGAGCGGGCGACGGCGGCGGATGTGGCGGGCCGCGCAGGTGGGGGGCGGGGCCGTGCTGACGGTGGCCGCGCTCGGCGGGGTGCTGGCCGGCACCGGGGTCCTCGGGGGCACCGGAACACCGGCGGCGGTTCCGGGGCGGACGGCCCCCGCTCCCACCAGCCTGGCGCCGTACGTCAGCGGGGACGACGTGGCGGCCACGCTGCGGAGCCTGATGCCGAAGAGCGGGACCGTCTCGCGGGTGTCGGGCGAGCAGCGGCCCGGCAGCCTCTCCGCCGAGCTGGTCCACACCGGCGCGCGGGGCACGTCGTCCCAGCTCGACCTCACGATCTCCCGGCAGCCGCAGGCGGACGGCTGCCTGCCTGTCGAGGCGCGGCCCTACGACACGTGCACGAAGAAGCGGTATCCCGACGGCTCGGTGCTGTACTCCACCAAGTCCTTCACCTATCCGAACAACCCTGACGGGCAACGGCGTTGGTACGTGGAGTACGTCACCGCCGACGGCGTCCAGCTGTTCCTGGAGGAGTTCGGCGGGGGCGGCGAGAAGGAGCCCGCGTCCGGGGTCGACCCGGTGCTCTCCCTCGACCGGCTCGGCGCCGTCGTCCGCAGCCCGGCGTGGCGTACGGCCCTCGCCTCCCTCGCCGCCCCGGCCGACACGGAACCCGCCCCGGCGCGGTCGGGGGTGCCCGCCACCGGGCGGATGGGCTCGGTGCTCACCGCCCTGCTGCCCAAGGGCCGTATCTCGGACGTGAACAGCTCTCCGGGGCTGGTGCAGGTGGTGTACGACGACGGGCACGGCAAGAACATGGTCGAGGTGGATGTCCAGGCCGACCGGAACGAGGCGCTGGCCGAGGAGATGAGCTGCGGGAAGGACCAGCCCATCTGTCACAGCGAGGTGCTGGCGGACGGCACCAGGGTCAAGACGACCCGTTCCCCCTCGGAGAAGGGCGGCGACGCGGTCGTCTGGCAGGTCGACACCCTCCGCCGCGACGGCCTGCGCGTCCTGGTCCGCGAGGTCAACTCCTACGCCGAAGCGGGCCCCGTCACCCGCCCCATGCCCGCGCTGAGCCTGGAGCGGCTGCGGACGATGGCACTGGACCGGCGGTGGCGCGGCTGAGGGTCTGGGCGCGGAATCGATACCTCTGTCTTCTATCGAGTGAACGTGCGCTGTGTGGAAGGCAGTTGGTGAGGGGTGTCCCTAGCTTCCGGGGTGGAGGTGAGGCTCGATGTACGAGCGGGACGAGAACGGCATGGTTTCCCGGGACGCGGCGACGCCGCGACGGGAAGCGATCGAGATCAACGACTTCGTGTACGCGGCCACCGGGGCCCGGCTGCGGCGGCTCACCCTGCCGGACGGTACGCACTGGTTCCCGGCCGCGGACGTGTGCAAGCGCCTCGGCTACGCACATGTGGGCTCGGCTCTGCGCAATGTCGCCGATCAGGTCAACTTCGCTCCACTCGAGAGTGTGCTTCTGAAGCACACTCTCAGCATTCCCGCAGGTCGAGAGTGGCGCCGAGACATGAACCTAGTGAACCTTCAGGGTCTGATCCGGTTGGTCAACGGGTGCACCAAGCCGGAGGCTCAGCCCTTCAAAACCTGGGTCTCCGAAGTCATCGCCACCATCCAGCGCGACGGTTCGTACACGCTCGACCCCGCCCCCGTGCAGCCCGCGCCCGGTGGCGGCACCGCTTACCTCATGCCCGAGGAGGTCGCCGAGGCCATCGTCCGGCTGGAGGAGCGGAACATCCGGGCCGACGAGGCGATGATGGTGGCGCGGCTGGAGGAGATCGAGCAGGCGCGGCGGGCGAACGAGGAGCGGGGGCGGACCAATGAGCATCTTGGCCGTGTCAGCGATCAGCTCGGTCACACCAATCACCGCCTCGGTGCTCTCGATTCCCGTGCCGGAGGGCTTCACCATGTCCTCGGTCGTATCGCCGACACCCTCGATCTCATCGCGGACCGGCTCCAGCCCCCGGCCGCCCCGCGCACCGGAGCCGAATCCCCGCCCCTCACCCCCCAGCACCTTCTCGCCACCTGGCGGGCCCGCAATCTCGTCGTCACCGAGGACGTGCACGCCGTGGCCGCCTGTCTCGCCCCCGCTCTTGTGCGCGGGCCGGTCCACTGCCGGCTGGAGGAGGTCGCCGAGCGGACCGGGCTCACGCTCGACCGGGTGCACGACTGTGTGCGGATGCTGATCAAGCGGGGGTGCGTGCGGCAGACGGGGAACGCGGGAGACGGGGTGCCGGTGTACGTGCTGCCATAGCCACACCGGCACGCGCCCCCCACTGTCAGTCCCCTCCCCTACGCTCACCCCCGATGGCAACCGCACGCGCATGGAGATGTTCCGGGCTCCGCTGGACCCCGGAGGGCCCCGTGCTGGTGTGGGACGGGGGACGGCGCAGCCCGTTGGTCAGGGGGAAGAGGGTCGCCTTCGCCGTGGCGGAGGAGACGGCGCGTCGGTGTGTCGGCGCTCGGGGGAACGACTGCCCGCTGCGCGCGACCGTGTCGGGGCGGAGCACCGGTGCCCGGTGTGAGGAGTGCGCGCGGCTGGACCGGGCGCATTCGGTGGCCGCCGACACGCTGGCCGACGATCCGCGTCCGTACCGTGTCTATCTGGCCTGGTTCGGCCCCGGCATGACCAAGGTCGGCATCACCGCCGCCGAGCGGGGTTCCGCGCGTCTGCTCGAACAGGGCGCCGTCTGTTTCAGCTGGCTCGGCACCGGCCCCCTGATGGCCGCCCGCCGCACCGAGGAGCTGCTGCGCGCCGCGCTGAACGTGCCGGACCGGGTGCCGTACGCCGACAAGCGCGCCGTACGAGCGCGGCTGCCGCACACCAGCGACGAACGGGCCGTAGAGGTAAGAGAGTTGCATGCCCGGGCCCGTGAACTCCCCGCCTGGCCCGACTCCCTCGAACCCTCTCCCTGCCAAGTCGTCGACCACATCGAGGTGTTCGGCATCCAGCACACCGAACCCGTCCTCGCCGACGTGCGCGAGCTGATCCCCGGCGGGACGCTCGGCGGAGCGCTCGTCGCCGTCGCCGGACCCGATCTGCATCTCGCCGTCGACGGCCATGGGGTGGTCGTCCTCGACACCCGGTTGATGACCGGCTGGGACCTCGTCACGCCACAGGCGTCCCGCAGCGGTGAACCGACCGTCCCGGTGAGGAAGTTCACGACAGGGTCGGCAGGCCAGCAGGACGGCCTCTTCTAGCGGTCCCCGCCTCCGCGCCGAACGGCCCCGCAACCCCCAGCGAATCCTCGGCAAACCCCCATCAATCCCCCAAGCACCCCCCACCCATTCCCCAAGCAACCCCCCATTCGCCCCCTTTCCGATCACCCCCCGCGCATTTCTCAGCGAAATCACAGATTCCCGAAAGTCTCTTCTCAGAGGCCCCGGACATGGTTCCGCCATGACCACGACCTCGCCCCAGGGGCGCACCGAACTGCTGAGGCCGGACGGGAGCCCCGTCCGTGTGCTGGTGGTGGACGACGAGCTGTCCATCACCGAACTGCTGAGCATGGCCCTGCGCTACGAGGGCTGGCAGATCAGGAGCGCGGGGGACGGTCAGGGCGCGCTGCGCACCGCGCGGGAGTTCCGGCCCGACGCCGTGGTCCTGGACATGATGCTGCCGGACATGGACGGCCTGACCGTGCTGAGCAGGCTGCGCCGTGAACTGCCCGACGTGCCCGTGCTGTTCCTCACCGCCAAGGACGCGGTGGAGGACCGGATCGCCGGGCTCACGGCGGGCGGCGACGACTATGTGACCAAGCCGTTCAGCCTGGAGGAGGTCGTGGCCCGGCTGCGCGGGCTGATCCGCCGTTCCGGGGCGGCGGACCGGAGGTCGGACTCCATGCTGGTGGTCGGGGACCTGACCCTGGACGAGGACAGCCACGAGGTGACCCGGGGCGGTGACTCCATCCACCTCACCGCGACCGAGTTCGAGCTGCTGCGCTTCCTGATGCGCAACCCGCGCCGGGTGCTCAGCAAGGCGCAGATACTGGACCGGGTCTGGTCGTACGACTTCGGTGGGCAGGCCAACGTGGTCGAGCTGTACATCTCGTATCTGCGCCGGAAGATCGACGCGGGCCGGGAGCCGATGATCCACACCCGGCGCGGCGCGGGTTATCTGATCAAGCCCGCCGTGTCATGAGCGGTCATGGCCGCAGTGCCCTGGGCGGGCGGCGGCGGCCGGGCGGGTCCGGCGGTCGCCGCACGGCACGGCCCCGTACGCCGCGCACGCTGCGGACCCGGCTGGTCGTCGCCTCCGTGGCGCTGATCGCCGTGGTCGCCGCGGTGATCGGCACCGTGACCACGCTGGCCCTGCACGAGCTGCTGTACAAACAGCTGGACCACCAGGTGGCGGACATCGCCCGGCGCGCGGTCGGCCGCCCGTTCCAGCTCCCCGACGCCGGGAACCCGGGCGGTCCCGCGGACGGGGTCTCCGCCCCGGTGGACACCTCCGCGACCCCGGCGCAGAAGGTCGACGCGCTGCTCACCAAGGGCCCGACGCCGAAGACGGCCGTCGCCGGGTACGTCAGCGGCGGCAAGGTCGTCTCCGCGGCGGTGTCCCAGCAGCAGAACGACGACCTCGACCGGTTCAAGCGGATGCGCGCCCAGCTGCTCACCGACGCCCAGGTCAGGGCCCTCGCCTCGGTCCCCCGGGACGGGAGCCCGCACACCGTGCGGCTGCCGGGGCTCGGCGACTACCTCGTGCGGTACGCCCAGAGCCAGGACGGCGCCGACCGCTTCTACGTCGCGCTGCCGACCGCCGGTGCCGACGGCACCGTGGACACCCTGATCCTGGTCGAGGTCTGCGTCACGCTCGCCGGGCTCGTCGCCGCCTCGCTGGCCGGGGCGGTCATCGTCGGCGTGGCCACCCGCCCGCTGCGCCGGGTCGCCGCCACCGCCACCCGGGTCTCCGAACTCCCGCTGCACAGCGGCGAGGTGAACCTCAGCGAGCGCGTCCCGGAGGCGGAGTGCGACCCGCACACCGAGGTCGGCCGGGTCGGCGCCGCGCTCAACCGGATGCTCGACCATGTGCACGGCGCCCTGCACGCCCGCCAGCAGAGCGAGATGCGGGTACGGCGCTTCGTCGCCGACGCCAGCCATGAGCTGCGCACCCCGCTCGCCTCGATACGCGGCTACGCCGAGCTGACCCGGCGTGGCCGCGAACCCGTAGGACCCGACACCCGGCACGCGCTGGGCCGGATCGAGTCCGAGGCGGCGCGGATGACGCTGCTCGTGGAGGACCTGCTGCTGCTCGCCCGCCTCGACGCGGGCCGCCCGCTCCAGTTCGAACCGGCCGACCTGGTCCCGCTGGTCGTGGACACCGTCAGCGACGCGCGCGCGGCCGGGCTCGGCCACAACTGGCGGCTCGACCTGCCCGACGAGCCCGCGCTCGTCACCGCCGACGTCGCCCGGCTGCACCAGGTCCTGGTCAACCTGCTGGGCAACGCCCGCAACCACACCCCGCCCGGCAGCACCATCACCGCACGGGTGCGCCCGCGCGGCCCCTGGATGTGCGTGGACATCGAGGACAACGGCCCCGGCATCCCGCCCGAGCTGCTGCCGCACGTCTTCGAACGGTTCGCGCGCGGCGACTCGGCGCGCACCCGTGCCACCGGCTCCACCGGCCTCGGCCTCGCCATCGTGCGGGCCGTCGTCCTCGCGCACGGCGGCGACGTGCGGGTGGAGAGCGCGCCGGGCCGCACCGTGTTCACCGTCCGGCTGCCCCTGACGCCCGGTCAGCCCGAGCAGCCGCCCCTGACGCCCGGTCAACCGGAACACCGGCCTCACTCACAGCCGGACCACAGCGTCACCACACCTGCGCGACAGGGCGCCTGACAAGAGTCACTTCCATGCGAAGCGACTCTTCTCCCGGCACCCTGCCGGCGCGGGAGCACCTCCCCGCCGACGCCGCGGGCACGCCGGTCCTGGACGTAGTCATCCCCGTCTACAACGAGGAGAAGGACCTCGAACCGTGCGTGCTCAGGCTGCACGAGCACCTGACCCGCACCTTCCCGTACGGCTTCCGCATCACCGTCGCGGACAACGCGTCCACCGACACCACCCCGCTCGTCGCGGCCCGCCTCGCCGCCGCCCTGCCCGAGGTGAGCGTCCACCGCCTGGAGCAGAAGGGCCGGGGCCGGGCCCTGGCGACCGTGTGGTCCGCCTCCGACGCGCCGGTCCTCGCCTACATGGACGTCGACCTCTCCACCGACCTCAACGCCCTGCTCCCGCTGGTGGCCCCGCTGATCTCCGGCCACTCCGACCTCGCGATCGGCTCCCGGCTCAGCCGGGCCTCCCGGGTGGTGCGTGGACCCAAGCGGGAGTTCATCAGCCGCGGGTACAACCTGATCCTGCGCGGCTCGCTCCAGGCCCGCTTCTCGGACGCGCAGTGCGGCTTCAAGGCCATAAGGCGCGATGTGGCCCAGGTGCTGCTGCCGCTGGTGCGGGACACCGGCTGGTTCTTCGACACCGAGATGCTGGTGCTCGCCGAGCGGGCCGGGCTGCGCATCCACGAGGTGCCGGTGGACTGGGTCGACGACCCGGACTCGACCGTGCACCTGGTGCGCACCGCGACCGACGACCTCAAGGGCGTCTGGCGCGTGGGCCGCGCGCTCGCCACCGGCTCGCTCCCGCTGGACCGGCTCGCCCGGCCCTTCGGGGACGACCCGCGCGATCGCGAGATCTCCGACGTGCCCGGCGGCCTTGCCCGCCAGCTGGTCGGCTTCTGCGTGGTCGGCGGCCTGTCCACCCTGTTCTATCTGCTGCTCTACAGCGTCTTCCGGCAGTTCTCCGGCTCCCAGGTGGCCAACGCGCTCGCCCTGCTGCTGTCCGCGCTCGCCAACACCGCCGCCAACCGTCGCCTCACCTTCGGGGTGCGCGGCCGGGGCGGTGCCGTACGCCATCAGGCGCAGGGCCTGGTCGTCTTCGCCATCGGACTCGCCCTGACCAGCGGTTCCCTGGCCGCCCTGAGCGCGGCCACCGCCCAGCCCGCGCACTCCACCGAACTCGCGGTCCTCATCGCCGCCAACCTCGCGGCGACCGTCCTGCGCTTCCTCCTCTTCCGCGCCTGGGTCTTCCCGGACCGCACCGAGCCGGTACGGCAGCAGGCCGGGCCCGCAGAACAGGCCGCGCCCTTCGCGCCGTTCACCCCCGCCGCGCCGCACGCCCGTACCGGGTACGACACGGAGCCGCCGTACGCCCGGCAGAGCCCGTACGACGCGCAGGTCCCGCAAACCCAGCAGGTCCCGCAGAACCCGTACGCCTCGCAAGCCGCGTACGCCTCCCAGACCAGCTACGACCCGCGCACCCCGTACGCCCCGGCCCCGTACGACGACCAGACCATCCCGCACCCGACCACGACCACCCGACCGGGGGACACCCGATGACCACCCAGTACGACCGGTTCACCCCGCCGGAGGCGTCCGCCCCGGCCCCGGTCCCCGAGCAGGCCGGTCACCCCCCGGCCGCCCAACACGCCGCCCCCCGGCCCCCGTTCGGCCGTCGGGTGTGGCGCGGGCGGGCCGAGGACCCGGCCTGGGCGCGGCCCGCGTTCCTCGGGCTGCTGGCCGCGACCCTGGTCCTGTACCTGTACAACCTCAGCGCCTCCGGCTACGCCAACTCCTTCTACTCGGCGGCCGTCCAGGCGGGCAGCACGTCCTGGAAGGCGTTCTTCTTCGGCTCGCTGGACGGGGGCAACGCCATCACCGTCGACAAGCCCTCGGCGTTCCTGTGGCCGATGGAGCTGTCGGTCCGGATCTTCGGCCTCAACTCGTGGGCGATCCTCACCCCCGAGGTCCTGATGGGCGTGGGCACGGTGGCGGTCGTGTACGCGGCCGTACGGCGCCGGTTCAGCCCGGCCTCCGGTCTGATCGCGGGCGCGGTGCTCGCGCTGACGCCGGTGGCGGCGCTGATGTTCCGGTTCGACAACCCGGACGCGCTGCTGGCCCTGCTGATGGCGCTGGCCTGCTACTTCGTCGTCCGTGCGGTGGAGGACGGGCGGACCAAGTGGCTGGTGTGGGCGGGTGTCGCGATCGGCTTCGCGTTCCTCGCCAAGACGCTCCAGGCGTTCCTGGTCCTGCCGCCGCTCGCGCTGGTCTACGCCGTCTGCGGGCCCACGCCCCTGCGCAAGCGGCTCGGGCAGCTCGCCCTCGCGACCGGCGCGCTCGTGGTCGCGGGCGGCTGGTGGGTCGCGGTGGTCGAGCTGTGGCCCGCGTCCTCCCGCCCCTACGTCGGCGGTTCGCAGCACAACAGCTTCCTGGAGCTGACCTTCGGCTACAACGGCCTCGGCCGCATCAGCGGTGACGAGACCGGCAGCGTCGGCGGCGGTGGCGGCGGCCGGGGCGGCGCCGGGGGCGGCGGCGCCTGGGGCACGACCGGCTGGGACCGGATGTTCGGCACCGAGGTCGGCAGCCAGATCTCCTGGCTGCTCCCGGCCGCGCTGATCCTGCTGGTCGCGGGCCTGTGGGCGACGCGCAAGCTGAAGCGCACGTCCGTCACCCGCGCCTCGTTCCTGGTCTGGGGCGGCTCGCTGCTGATCACCATGGTGGTCTTCAGCTACATGGCGGGCATCTTCCACCAGTACTACACGGTCGCCCTCACCCCCTACCTCGGCGCGGTCACCGGCATGGGCGCCGGGCTGCTGTGGGAGCGGCGCAAGGAGACCTGGGCGGCGCTCGTCCTTGCCGCCGCGTCGGTCGCCGGGGGCGCGTGGGGGTACGTGCTGCTCAACCGCACGCCCGACTATCTGCCCTGGCTGAAGTGGCTGGTGCTGGTCGGCGCCCTGGTGGCGGCGCTCGGACTGGTCTTCGCCACCCGGTTGACCCACCGGCTGGCGCTCGGCGCGGCCGGGCTCGCCCTCGCGGCGGCGCTCGCCGGTCCGACGGCGTACACGCTGAGCACGGTCAACTCGGCTCACACGGGCTCCATCCCGACGGCGGGTCCGGCGGGCGCGAGCATGATGGGCTTCGGGGGCGGCGGCCGACGCGGCGGCTTCCCGGGCGGCGCGGGGACGGCGGGGCCCGGCGGGAACCAGCAGGGCCAGGGCCAGAACCAGCAGGGCGGCCAGGGCGGCCAGACCCCGCCGAACGGCAACGGCGGCGGCTTCCCGGGTGGCGGTGGAATGCCCGGCCAGAACGGCAACGGTTCCTCGAAGAGCCAGCGGGGCGGCACCGGCTTCCCCGGCGGCCTCTCGACGGGGGAGCGCGGCCGGATGGGCGGCGGCGGCATGGGCGGCCTGCTCGACGGCGCCAAGGTCTCCGCCAAGGCCAAGAAGCTCCTGGAGTCGGACGCCGACGCCTACACCTGGGTCGCCGCCTCCATCGGCTCCCAGAACGCCGCGAGCTACCAACTGGCCACCGGTGACCCGGTGATGGCCATCGGCGGCTTCAACGGCACCGACCCGTCCCCGACGCTCGCCCAGTTCAAGAAGTACGTGGCCGACGGAAAGATCCACTACTTCATCGCGGGCGGCGGCATGGGCGGTGGCATGGGCGGCCGGGGCGGTGAGGGCCGTAGCAGCGGCTCGTCGTCCGGGATCAGCACCTGGGTGGAGGCCCACTTCACCAAGGTGACGGTCGGCTCGGCCACCTTCTACGACCTGACCCAGCCGAAGAAGAGCTGACCCCGACACCACGGAATCAATCCAGCTGTACACCGTATAGCACTCGCTATACGGTGTACAGCATGCCCGTCTCTCCCGAGCTGCCCGCACCCCGGGCGTCCCAGACCCTCCCCACCCCCCAGGCACCCGAGGGACACGCCCGCCGCTGGCTGATCCTCGGTGTCATCTGTCTCGCCCAGCTCACCGTGCTCCTGGACAACACGGTGCTGAACGTGGCGATCCCCTCGCTCACCCGGCTGCTGCACGCGGGCACCGCCGACATCCAGTGGATGATCAACGCGTACTCGCTCGTCCAGTCGGGCCTGCTGCTCACCGCGGGCAGCGCCGCCGACCGCTTCGGCCGCAAGAAGATGCTGCTCGCCGGGCTCGCGGTGTTCGGCACCGGCTCCCTGGTGGCCGGACTCGCCGACAGCACCGGCCAGTTGATCGCCGCGCGGGCCGGGATGGGCGTCGGCGGCGCGCTGCTGATCACCACCACGCTCGCCGTGGTGATGCAGATCTTCACGCCCGAGGAACAGCCGAAGGCGATCGGCATCTGGGCGGCGGTCAACTCGCTCGGCTTCGCGGTGGGCCCGCTGATCGGCGGTTTCGTCCTGGACCACTTCTGGTGGGGCGCGATCTTCCTGATCAACATCCCGGTCGCCGTCCTCGGCCTGATCGCGGTCGCGGCGCTCGTACCGGAGTCGAAGGCGGCGCCCGCCGAGGCGCGCGGCGGCCGTCCCGACCTGCTCGGCGCGCTGCTGTCCACCATCGGCATGGCCGCCCTGGTGTTCGCGGTCATCTCGGGACCGCACCACGGCTGGACCTCGCCCCGCGTCCTCGGCACGGCGGCCGTGGCCGTGCTCGTGCTGGCCCTCTTCGCGTACTGGGAGAGCCGTGTCCCCGAGCCGATGCTCGACCCGCACTTCTTCCGCGACCGCAGGTTCACCGGCGCGGTCGCCGGGGTCGTGCTCATCACCTTCGGGATGGGCGGGGCGCTGTTCCTGCTCACCCAGCACCTCCAGTTCGTGCTGGGCTACGGCCCGCTGGAGGCCGGGGTGCGCACCGCGCCGCTCGCCCTGACCGTCGTCGCGCTCAACTTCTCGGGCCTGTCCGCGAAGTGGGCCGGAAAACTGGGCACGCCGGTGGCCATCGCGCTGGGCATGGTGCTGATGGCGGCCGGGCTCGTCTCCATCGCCGAGCTGGCCTCCGCCGGGTACGGCGGCACGCTGCTCGGGCTCGTGCTGATCGGCGCCGGGTGCGCGGTCGCCAACCCGGCCATGGCACACGCCATCATGAGCGCGATCCCGCCGGACAAGGCGGGCGTCGGCGCCGGGATCAACGGCACGCTCGCCGAGTTCGGCAACGGGCTCGGGGTCGCCGTCCTCGGCGCGGTGCTCAGTTCCGCCGTGGCCTCCGGGCGGTCGCTGTCGGCCGGGCTCGGCCAGGGCCAGCTGGTGGGCGCGGTCGCCGTCCTCGCGGGCGGGTTCGTCGCGGCGGGGCTGCTGCGGCGCGCGGAGCGCACGGCCGCCTGACAGACGGAGGATGTGGGTATGCGGCCACCGGGCCGCCCGGCGGGTCTGGCATCGTGACCGGTGACCGGGACAGTGACGAGGAGGATGCGCCGATGGCGAAGGCGGAGCGGTCGGCGCGGGACAGTGTCTGGCTCGGCGGCAAGGAGCGGCGCGGCACCCGCGCGGGCCAGCCCTCGGGGCTCGACCGGGAGCGGATCACCACCGCGTCGCTGCGGCTGCTGGACGCGGAGGGGCTGGAGAAGTTCTCCATGCGGCGCCTGGCGGCCGAGCTGAACGTCACCGCGATGTCCCTGTACTGGTACGTCGACACCAAGGACGACCTGCTCGAACTCGCCCTGGACGCGGCCTTCGGCGAGCTGCCGCTGCCCGACTTCGAGGACACCGGCGCCGACTGGCGCGACCAGCTGCGCGAACTGGCCACCGCCTATCGCGCGCTGCTGGTGCGCCACCCTTGGCTGTCCCCGCTCGCGGGCCGCTATCTCAACATCGGCCCGAACTCGCTCGCCTTCTCCCAGAGCATCCGCCTCGCGGTGCGCCGTGCGGGGCTGCCCCCGCACGGGGTGACGGGGGCGATCTCGGCCGTCTTCCAGTTCGTCTACGGCTTCGGCACCATCGAGGGCCACTTCTTCGCCCGCATCGCCGCCACCGGGCTGAGCCCCGACGAGTACTTCGCGCAGGCCATGACCTCCTTCTCGGAGATCCCCGGCACCGCCGAGATGTTCCGGGAGTCCAGCGAGCTGATGGCGGCACGCGGCGGCGACACGGTCGCGGAGATGATGGACCGCGACTTCACCTTCGCCCTGGACCTGCTGATCGCGGGCATCGAGGCGATGGTCGCGCGCGGCTAGCGGAGCTGGTCGCCCTCCACCAGCCGAGCCGGGAAACCGCCCGTCGCCACCGGACCCCACCGCTCCGGCGTCACCCGGATCACGGACTTGCCCTGGCGGATCATCGCCTGCCGGTACTCGTCCCAGTCGGGGTGCTCGCCCGCGATGTTGCGGTAGTACTCCACCAGCGGTTCGAGCGAGTCGGGCGCGTCGATGACCTCGGCGGTGCCGTCGACCTGGACCCAGGGCCCGTTCCAGTCGTCGCTCAGCACGATCACACTGACCCGGGGGTCCTTCTTGATGTTCCGGGTCTTGGCGCGCTCCGGATAGGTGGCGGCCACGATCCGCCCCGAGTCGTCCACCCCGCAGGTCAGCGGGGAACCCTGAGGTCCGCCGTCGCCCCGCCGGGTGAGCAGGATCCCGCGGTGGCGGGGGCGTACGAAGTCCAGCAGCTCGTCGAGCGTCACGCGGGTGTTCGTCGCGATATTCGGCATGGCGGCAGCCTAGGACGACGACGGCCCGGCCGGGTGGTGCCCGGCCGGGCCGTGTCGGATTCGTAGGTCGCGTCCGGGGCGCGGTGCGTCAGAGGGCGGGCAGGGCGTCGCCCTGGACCGCCT
Source organism: Streptomyces sp. LaPpAH-108 (assembly GCF_000373625.1). Classification (GTDB taxonomy): domain Bacteria; phylum Actinomycetota; class Actinomycetes; order Streptomycetales; family Streptomycetaceae; genus Streptomyces. Next base: position 98,374 of record NZ_KB891995.1, on the reverse strand, counting down.
GGATGTCCAGTTCGACGCGGAGGGTGGTGCCGATGGCGGCGATGCCCGCCTGGAGGACCTGGTTGTAGTTCATCGCGAAGTCGTCGCGGTGCAGCTCGGCCGTCGCACGGAACGCGGCGCGGGTGCCGCCCCACGGGTCGGCGCCGGTGCCGAGGTAGGCGAGGTCCAGGTCGACCGGCCGCACCACGCCGCGCATCGACAGCTCGCCGTGCACGGTCCAGCGGTCCGGGCCCACCTGGGTGATGCCCGAGGAGCGGTAGGTCAGCTCCGGGTGGTGCGCCACGTCCAGGAAGTCGGCGGAGCGCAGATGGGTGTCGCGCATCGTGTTGCCGGTGTCGATGGACTCGGCCCGGATCACCGCCTCCACCCGGGACTTGGCGAGGTCGTCCGGGGCGATCTCGATGCTCCCGCCGAACTCCGTGAACCGGCCCCGCACGCTGGAGATCCCCAGGTGCTGGGCGACGGCGCCGACGGTGGAGTGCACCGGGTCGATGGTCCAGGGCCCGGGCGGCGGCAGCTCGGTGCCGCCCTGCCGGGCCAGGGTCACCGTGCCGATCTCGGCCCGCCCGCTCGCGGTGACGAAGGCGCTGGACGCGGCGGGCGCGTACCCCACGGCGGTCACGATCACGGTGTACGGACCCGGGGCCAGCACGGTGGTGTCGTGCACGGCGCCGTCGGCGTCGGCCTCGGCGCGCAGCACCTGGGTGCCGGTCATGTCGGTCACCGTGACGACCGCGTGCGACACGGCCCAGCCGTCGCGGGTGCGGATTCTCGCGGTCAGTGCCATCCCGTTCTTCTTCTCCCTGCGCAGACCCTGCGCGTGTCGATCCAGACGGACCGGCCCGGGGCGCGCCTCCACGCGCCCCGGGCCGGCCGGTGAACTACTCGCCCGGGTGGGCGAGTTCGATGTCGTGCCCGTCGGCCCCGGTGCCGGAGACGGTGAGCGCGGTGGCCACCGGCGGATAGCCGGTCGCGATGACCGTGTAGTCGCCCGCGTCCAGGTCGGTGAAGGCGTACTCGCCGTCCGTCCCGGTGGTGGCGGTGCCGACCACGTTGCCCGCCTGGTCCACCAGCGTCACGCGGGCGTCGGCCAGCGGCCCGTGCGGGGCCCGGACGACACCGCGCAGCAGCGCACCGGTCTCCAGCTCGGCCTCGACCCGGGTGACCCCGGTGGTCGCGACCTCGACCGGCAGTGCGCGCGGCCGGTAGCCGCTCGCGTTGACCGCGACGGTGACGGTGCCCGGCACCAGATCGGTGAAGCCGAACTCGCCCTGCTCACCGGTGACGGCGGAGGCCAGCAGATCCCCGCGCACATCGGTGACGACGACCATCGCGTCCTTGACCGGCAGCGCGCTCCCGGCCGCCCGGACCACACCGGTCAGACCGCTGGTGCCGCTGAGCAGGATGTCGTAGGTCAGCGGCTCCTCGCCCACCACCACGGTGGCGGCCTGCGGCTGGTAGCCGTCGGCGGAGGCGATGAGGACGTACGAGCCCGTGCCCGGCGCGCTGAGTGCGTAGGAACCGTCGGCCTGGGCGACCGCGCGGCCGAGCTGGCGCCCGGTCAGCGAGATCAGCGTGACGGCGGCCTGCGGGACCGGTGCGCTCTCCGCGCCCCGGACATGCCCGCCGACCGGGGTGCCCGCGCCGGTGCCCGACGAGGACTCGGCGACGGACGCGGTGGCGGTGGCGGCGACGGGCGTGGTGTGCGCGGCCGGAGCCGTGCCGTCGGCCCGCGGAGCCGGCTCACCGATGGCACCCACCAGGGCCGGGACCTCCTGGGACTCGGCGACCACCGGAGCGGCGGCCGGGTCGATCGGGGCCTCGGACTCGGCGCCCTGCGCCAGCGCGCCCTTGGTCCGCAGCGGGACCTCCTTGATGAACAGCGTGATCAGGAAGGCGACCGCCGCGAGGAGACCCGCGATGAAGAACACGTCCGCGATGCCGTGGCCGTACGCGCTCTCCATGAGCGTGCGCAGCGGCGCGGGCAGCTTGTTCATGTCCGGGATGGTGTCGGTCGAGCCGGAACCGGCCACCGCGGCCTGGTACTTCGGGCTGAGGGCGGAGACGCCGTCCTTGACGTAGTGCGTGATCCGGTGGGCCATCACCGCGCCGAGCGCCGAGACGCCCACCGCGCCGCCGAGGGAGCGGAAGAAGGTGACCGTGGAGCTGGCGGAGCCGAGGTCCGCGGGGGACACCTGGTTCTGCGTGGCGAGCACCAGGTTCTGCATCATCATGCCGATGCCGAGACCCAGCAGGGCCATGTAGATGGCCATCTTCCAGTAGTCCGTGTCGTACCGGATGCCGCCGAGCAGCAGCAGCCCGGCCGTGACCAGGACGCCACCGCTGACCAGCCACGCCTTCCAGCGCCCGGTGCGGGTGATGAGCTGACCCGAGACGGTCGAGGAGATGAACAGACCGCCGATCATCGGGATGGTCAGCACGCCCGACATGGTCGGGGACTTGTCGCGGGCAAGCTGGAAGTACTGGCTGAAGAAGACGGTGCCGCTGAACATCGCGACGCCGACGAACAGCGAGGCGAGCGAGGCGAGCGTGATGGTGCGGTTCCTGAAGAGCCGCAGCGGGATGATCGGCTCGTCGGCCTTGGCCTCCACAAGCACGAACAGCGCGCCGAGCACGAGCGAACCGGCGACCATCGTGTAGGTCTGCCAGGAGACCCAGTCGTACTTGTCACCGGCGAAGGTGACCCAGATCAGCAGCAGCGAGACGGCCGCCGAGATCAGGAACGCGCCGCCCCAGTCGACCTTGACGTCCCGCTTGACGACGGGCAGGTGCAGGGTCTTCTGCAGCACGATCAGCGCGATGACGGCGAAGGGGACGCCGACGTAGAAGCACCAGCGCCAGCCCAGCCACGAGGTGTCGGTGATGACACCGCCGAGCAGCGGGCCGCCGACGGTCGCGACCGCGAACGTCGCGCCGAGGTAGCCGGAGTAACGGCCACGCTCGCGCGGGGAGATCATCGCCGCCATGACGATCTGCGCCAGGGCGGACAGACCGCCGACGCCGATGCCCTGCACCACACGGCAGGCGATCAGCATGCCGGGGTTCTGCGACAGGCCCGCCGCCATGGAGGCGACGACATAGATGATCAGGGCTATCTGGACGAGCGCCTTCTTGCTGTACAGGTCGGCGAGCTTGCCCCACAGGGGAGTGGCCGCGGTCATCGACAGCAGGGCGGCGGTGACCACCCAGGTGTAGGCGGACTGGCCGCCGCCGAGGTCCCCGATGATGTGCGGCAGGGCGTTGGAGACGATCGTGGACGACAGGATCGCCACGAACATGCCGAGCAGCAGCCCGGAGAGCGCCTCCATGATCTGCCGGTGCGTCATCGGGGCGTGGTCGGCGCCTCCCCCGTGCTTGGCGTGAGCCCGCACACCGGCCGGTGTGGTCGTTGCCATGGGCTTCCTTTTCTTACGTATGAGCGGGTGTACGGGTGGTCTCTTCGACTACGGGGGCGCCCTGTCTCGGCAGCCCGCTGCGGCAGTCCCCGAAGGACGTGCGCAGCCGGGTCATCAGCCGGATGAGCTGGCCGACGTCGTCGTCGGTCCAGTCGCTCAGGCGCTCGGCCAGCAACCGGCTGGTCCGCAGCGACAGCTCCTCGAGCTGCCGCGCTCCGGCCGGTGTCAGGCGCAGGATGCGCGAGCGTTTGTCGGCGGGGTCCGGCGACCGTTCGATCCAGCCGCGGTCCGCGACATGCGTGACATGCCGGCTCGTGACCGACATGTCCACGGCGAGCAGCTCGGCGAGCCTGCTCATGCGCATGGCCCCGTGACGGCCGAGCAGCGTCAGCACAGCGGCTGAGCCGGCCGGGCAGTCGGGGGGCAGGATGCGCCCCAGATCGCGTTTCACGGCGCCGACGGCACTGAGCTGACGTGCCAGTTCCAGGAACTGCGCCTGCTCGGCCATCACACCTCCCGTATTCGTTGCTTGGGGCAACCATAAGAGTGTTTGGTTGCCACAGGCAAATAAACAGGGGTGGTCCGCCGCAAAAACTTGGCAAAGGCAAGTATTGCGATCGTAAATACGCAGGTGGCTGCGGGTGACGTGCCCGCGTCTGTCCCGGTGGCCCCGCACTTGGGCCGCCACCGGGGATTCGCTAGTGTCTCGGCCCATGGCTAACACCCAGGGCCCGCAGGGCAATTACGACCCCGCCGGCAGCACCCAGATGTTCCGCGCGTTCGTCGACGACGCTCCCCCGCCCGTGCAGCAGCAGGCGACCTCGTCCGGTCCGCGCGTCGGTCTGATCATCGGCGTCGTGGTGGCCGTGGTCGTCGTCGCCGCGGTGGCGTGGCTGGCGCTCAAGTAAGGGACGGGCTCCTGCCGGAGCCCCTCCGACTCACATTCTCGGCGGAATCGGCGTGGAGCGACTGCTCCACGCCGCCGTCTTGTCCCCGGCCGCTCAGTCCGCGACCAGGCCCTCGCGCAGCTGGGAGAGGGTGCGGGTGAGCAGGCGGGAGACGTGCATCTGGGAGATCCCGACCTCCTCGCCGATCTGCGACTGCGTCATGTTCGCGAAGAAGCGCAGCATGATGATCCGGCGCTCGCGCGGCGGCAGCTTGGCCAGCAGCGGCTTCAGCGACTCCCGGTACTCCACGCCCTCCAGGGCCGTGTCCTCGTAGCCGAGGCGGTCGGCGAGCGAGCCCTCGCCGCCGTCGTCCTCGGGGGCCGGGGAGTCCAGCGAGGACGCCGTGTAGGCGTTGCCCACCGCGAGGCCGTCGACCACGTCCTCCTCGGAGACCCCGAGCGCGACCGCGAGTTCCGGCACGGTCGGGGAGCGGTCCAGGCGCTGGGACAGCTCGTCGCTGGCCTTGGTCAGCGCGAGGCGCAGCTCCTGGAGGCGGCGCGGCACCCGCACCGACCACGAGGTGTCGCGGAAGAACCGCTTGATCTCGCCCACGACCGTCGGCATCGCGAACGTCGGGAACTCCACGCCCCGTTCGCAGTCGAAGCGGTCGATCGCCTTGATCAGCCCGATGGTGCCGACCTGGACGATGTCCTCCATCGGCTCGTTGCGCGAGCGGAACCGGGCCGCCGCGTACCGCACGAGCGGGAGGTTCAGCTCGATCAGGGTGTCGCGGACGTAGGCACGCTCGGGGCTGTCCTCGGCGAGTGCGGCCAGCCGCAGGAACAGGGAGCGGGACAGGGTGCGGGTGTCGATGTCCGCCGGTTCCGGAGCGGGGGCCGGGGCGGCGGTCGCGGCGGGTGCCGCGTCGAGAGCCGTGGTGCCCTCGAAGGAGTCGAGGACGTCGAGAGCGTCGAGCTTCTTGGGCGCTGCCTCGCTCTTCGTGGGCGTGAGCACCTTCGAGCTGCCCTGTTCTGCGGACATGCCACCCCCTTTGGGTCGCGGGACGGTCGGCGCGCTGCCTGGAGGCAACGCGACCTTCACCTGAATACCGGAGCCGGAGCCTCGGCAAACGCGCTTCCCGCAGAATGTCACATGTCGGCAACGCGCTGAAGTGACATGTCGACACGTGAGACGCCAATCGCCCCTGCAAGAAGGCGGTCTGACGGGCTTTCGGGGCACAACTGTCGGCATCTGACCGGATGCGTGATTCGCTCCGGACGGTGATCATTCGCTCTCGCTTGCGAACGCGTGCTACCTGCGGTTTTCGGGTTTGTGCTCCCGTGCGCCGGTCATGCCTCGATCCGGTTGGCGGATCTGAGCCGCTGGAAGCTGCGCGCGAGCAGCCGGGAGACGTGCATCTGGGAGACACCCAGCTCCGCGCTGATCTGCGACTGGGTGAGGTTGCTGTAGTAGCGGAGCAGGAGGATGCGCTGTTCCCGTTCGGGAAGCTGGACGAGGAGATGGCGGACCAGGTCGCGGTGCTCCACTCCGTCCAGCGCCGGGTCCTCGTAGCCGATGCGGTCGAGCAGCCCGGGCATCCCGTCGCCCTCCTGGGCGGCCTCCAGCGAGGTGGCGTGGTACGACCGCCCGGCCTCGATGCAGGACAGCACCTCCTCCTCGCTGATCCGCAGCCGCTCGGCGATCTCCGCGGTGGAGGGGGAGCGGCCCATCGCGGTGGTGAGGTCCTCGGTCGCGCTGTTCACCTGCACCCACAGCTCGTGCAGCCGGCGCGGTACGTGGACGGTGCGCACGTTGTCCCGGAAGTACCGCTTGATCTCGCCCACCACGGTCGGCATCGCGAAGGTCGGGAACTGCACGCCCCGCTCGGGGTCGAAGCGGTCGATGGCGTTGATCAGGCCGATGGTGCCGACCTGGACCACGTCCTCCATGGGCTCGTTGCGGGAGCGGAAGCGGGCGGCGGCGTAGCGCACGAGCGGGAGGTTGGCCTCGATGAGGGCGCCGCGCACCCGGGTGTGCTCCGGGGTGCCCGGGGTCAGGTCCTTGAGCTGGGCGAAGAGGACCTGGGTGAGGGCGCGGGTGTCGGCGCCTCGGCGCTTCTCGGGTGCGGGCTGTTCGGGGGGTGCCGGGGCGGGGGCGGGCGCCTCCGCCTGGGGCGGCGCAGAACTGGCCGACACGGTCAACGCCACCTCTTCATCGGTCAATCATCCGTCAAAAGCGGTCATAGCATCACAAGACATGTGCACTGTGTGCAAGCACCGCATCACGCCGTGTTGGGCTCAAACGCCCCCAACTCGGGTATCCGGAAACGCCGAAAAGCCCTCCGCCGTCGGTGGCGGAGGGCCGGGGCGAGGGGCTGACGGGCCGCCTCAGAACTCGTAGTCGGCGATCACCCACGTGGCGAACTCCCGCCACAGGGCGACGCCCGCCTGATGCGCGGGGTGGTCGAGATAGCGCTGCAGCGCGGCGGTGTCCTCGACCGAGGAGTTGATCGCGAAGTCGTAGGCGATGGGGCGGTCGGAGAGGTTCCAGCCGCACTCCCACGAGCGCAGCTCCGGGACCAGCCCGCCCAGCTCCTCGAAGACGGCGGCACCGGCCACCACCCGGGGGTCGTCGCGCTCGACACCCTCATTGAGCCTGAAGAGGACCAGGTGCCGGATCATGGGGTGTACCTCAGCTCTTTCCGCCGTTGGCGGCCCAGGTCATGAAGTCACCGATGGCCCCGGCCGCGTCCGATATGCCCTCGAAGACTATCTGGACGTAGCCCGCCGCCTTGGCCGGGTCCGTGATGATCACGTACAGCGCGAAGACCACGAGTGCGTACACGATGATCTTCTTCGCGTTCACCGCCACCGCGGCCTCCCCTGTCCCTCAGCTCTCCCTCGGCCCCACGGGCCCCTGCTGCAAGCGGCGAGTGTAACCGTCACGATCTTTTTTGGGGATCAACGGGCGCTGCGGCCTTGGTGCTTGGGGTCCGGGGGCGGGACGCACGAAGGGCCCCGTCTTGCGACGGGGCCCTTCTTCGGCGGTAGCGGAGGGATTTGAACCCTCGGTGACGGGTTACGCCACACTCGCTTTCGAGGCGAGCTCCTTCGGCCGCTCGGACACGCTACCGAGGGAGACCTTACAGCAAGGTCGGGCCTGGTCTGAAATCGGTTCTCGCGGGGCCCCGGGCAGGGGAGCGGGGACCGGTTCAGCGGCCCCGGAAGAACTCCGTGAGCAGCCGCCCGCAGTCGTCCGCCAGGACCCCCTCGATCACCTCGGGGCGGTGGTTGAGGCGCCGGTCGCGCAGCACGTCCCACAGCGAGCCCGCCGCGCCCGCCTTGTCGTCGCGGGCGCCGTAGACCACCCGGTCCAGCCGGGACTGCTGGAGGGCGCCCCCGCACATCGTGCAGGGCTCCAGGGTGACGACGAGCGTGCAGCCGGTCAGCCGCCACTCGCCGAGCACCCGGGCGGCCCGGCGCAGCGCCAGGATCTCCGCGTGGGCCGTGGGGTCGCCGGTGGCCTCGCGCTCGTTGTGCCCGGTGGCGAGCACCGTCGTACCGTCCGGGGACAGCACGACGGCGCCGACGGGGACGTCACCGCCGAGCGCGGCCCGCTCGGCCTCGGCCAGGGCGAGCCGCATCGCGGCTTCCCAGGGGGCGCGCACCGGGTCGGGCACGCCCCGTGTCTCTTCGGGGGCGGTCAGCGGACGGTCTCCAGCACCTCCGAGGCGCCCAGCGCCTCGGCGATCGCGCCGAGCGCGTCGTCGGCGCCGAGCGCGCGCAGCTCCTTCTCCCCGATCCCGAGGTCGTCGAGGATCTCGCGGTCGCCCACCGGGCTGTGCGGGACGGCGTCGGCGGACGGGGTGTCCTCGTCGTCGTCCTCCTCGCTCTCGCCGTCCTCCGTGCCGTCGAGGTCGAGCGAGTCCAGGTCGGGGCCGTCGTCCGCGCCCGGTTCGCGGCCCAGCAGCTCGTCGGTGAGCAGCAGCTCGCCGTACGCGCTGCGGGCGGCGGCGGCTGCGTCCGAGACGTAGATACGGGGATCCTCCTCGCCGTCCACGCGGACGACGCCGAACCAGGAGTCCTCCTGCTCGATCAGGACCAGGACCGTGTCCTCCTCGGGCGAGGACTCCCGGGCCAGGTCGGCCAGATCGGACAGGGTCTCCACATCGTCGAGCTCTGTGTCGCTCGCTTCCCACCCGTCTTCGGTGCGCGCGAGCAGTGCGGCGAAGTACACCGTGACTCTCCCACTGGTCATAGGCGTGCCGGTTGGCGGTCCCCCCGGCGGAGGTGTCTGGACGGGCGGGGTTGTCGCCCCCGGGTCCGCCCACTGGGAATCGTGGCAGAAACAAGTCCGTCAGGGGACGTCTTCGGCTCCCTGTGTCTGGCTGTTTTGATCGTGCGTCCGTGTGGACTCACCAGCACGCCCGTCGCCGCCAACTGCGGATCGTACGCGGCTTTCCGGGCACCCACGCACACCCGCCCTTCCGTCACGGCGGGGCGGACGCGGTCCTGCTCACCGGGGCATTTCCCACGGCCTTGCACACAGGACCGTACGCCGCGGAGGCCCGCCGACGGAACGTTCACAGGGACGTGGCGTGGCGTGTCCGGGCGGTCCCGGCGCCGCGCGGACGGGATGCGGGCGGGGTACCGATTCCGCGCGGTGGGGGACTCGCGCGGGGCCCGGTTACTGTTAGAGACATGCGTCTCCACGTCGTCGACCACCCTCTGGTCGCTCACAAGCTCACCACGCTGCGCGACCAGCGCACCGACTCCGCCACCTTCCGCCGTCTCGCCGACGAGCTGGTCACCCTGCTCGCGTACGAGGCCACGCGGGACGTGCGTACCGAGGCCGTCGACATCCAGACGCCGGTCGCGCGGACCACGGGCGTGAAGCTCGCCCGGCCGCGTCCGCTGGTGGTGCCGATCCTGCGCGCCGGTCTCGGCATGCTGGACGGCATGGTCCGGCTGCTGCCGACCGCCGAGGTGGGCTTCCTCGGCATGATCCGCAACGAGGAGACGCTGCAGGCCGAGACGTACGCCTCCCGGATGCCGGAGGACCTCTCCGGCCGCCAGGTCTACGTGCTCGACCCGATGCTGGCCACCGGCGGCACCCTGGTCGCCGCGATCCAGGAGCTGATCAAGCGCGGCGCCGACGACGTGACCGCCGTGGTCCTGCTGGCCTCCCCCGAGGGCGTCGAGGTCATGGAGCGCGAGCTGGCCGGCACCCCGGTCACTGTGGTCACCGCGGCCGTGGACGACCACCTCAACGAGAACGGCTACATCGTCCCGGGCCTGGGCGACGCGGGCGACCGCCTCTACGGCGCCGCCGAGTAGCGGTACCGCTCCCGGCCTCCCCGGCCGGGATCAGCAGTCCTTCTTGTCCTTCTTCACCACGGCCGCCGTCTGCGCGGGTTCGGTCAGCTTGACCACCGCCTGGTCGGCGGCCGTGCGCTGTGCCAGGGACTTGAAGCCGTCCCCGATGATCAGGTCGAGCGTGGCGCCCTTGCGGGCCGCGTCGGTGCGGCGCTCGGCGCCGTCCAGCTGCGTGCCGAGCACGGGGAGCGAGGTGTCGAGGGCGGTGGCGGGTCCGAGCAGGACCCCGGTGCCCTTGACCTTCTTGTCGAAGTCCTTGCTCGCGTTGCCCACGTCACCGATCTTGAAGCCGCGCTTCTTCAGCTCGTCGGCGGTCTGCTTGGCGAGCCCCGCGCGCGTGGTCGCGTTGTAGACGTTCACCGTGATCGTGCCGGGCTTGGGCAGCGCCTTGACCGGGGCCGGGCTCGCCTGCTTGAGACAGGCGGCGGACGCGGCCTTCGAGGCGTGCCGGTGGCCCGTGAAGACGTCGACGAGCTGGAGCGTGCCCCAGCCGACCAGGCCCAGTGCGGCGACGGACGCCACGGCGGCGGCGACGAGCCTGCCCCGCCGCCGGGGCGGGCGCATCCGAGGGTATGTCTCCCCCGTGATCCGGTACTTGCCGCCCATGCCGGGGGGAGTCAGCATACTCATGAGCCGCAGCGTAGTGCGCCTCGGCTGGGATGCCTATTAGATGATCAGCAGACGGAGTACAGGCCGACCCAAATGGGCTAACACCGGTACCGCGTACGGCCGTCGGGGCGGCTCGGCCCAGGGTCAGCCCAGTTCGAGCACGCGCGCGTGCAGCACCTGACGCTGCTGCAGGGCGGCGCGGACCGCGCGGTGCAGCCCGTCCTCCAGATAGAGGTCGCCCTGCCACTTCACGACATGGGCGAAGAGGTCGCCGTAGAAGGTCGAGTCCTCGGCGAGCAGCGTCTCCAGGTCGAGCTGCTGCTTGGTGGTCACGAGCTGATCGAGGCGGACCGGGCGCGGTGCGACGTCCGCCCACTGCCGGGTGCTCTCCCGGCCGTGGTCGGGGTACGGCCGGCCGTTTCCGATGCGCTTGAAGATCACACGGAAAGCCTACCGGCCCAGACGTTCCGGGCGCAGCCATGGCGGCGTAGTGCGACGCTGAAAAAGCCACCGCACGTAATGGCAAGGCGGGACAAAGGTGGCATACCGGAGACCATCGGGGACGAGACCAGCGGGGACAGGGGCCTGAGATGACCGACCCGGAGACCGGCGGTGGAACGGTGAGCGGTGGAACGGCGGGCGGTGACGCGGAGGGCAGCGGTGCGGCGGGTGGCGGAACGCCGGGCCGTGGCACGGCGGGTGACGGAGTGGCGGACGGTGGAGCGGTGAGCGGAGGCGCGGCGCCGGGTGGTGACGCGGAGCTTGCCGCTCCCGCCCGGCGGATCGCGGCCGGGTACGCCTTCACCGGACCCGCCCTCGATCTCGGCGCCCTGCTGTGGGACGGCGCCTGCCATCCCGAGGCGCAGATCCGCGTCCCGCTGCCGATGCTCAACCGGCACGGGCTTGTCGCGGGCGCCACCGGCACCGGCAAGACCAAGACGCTCCAGCTGATCGCGGAACAGCTGTCCGCGCAGGGGGTGCCGGTGTTCCTCGCGGACGTGAAGGGCGACCTCTCCGGGATCTCCCGCCCGGGCCCCGGCGGTGACCGGGTCGCCTCGCGCGCGGCCGAGACCGGACAGCGGTGGACCCCGGCCGGTTTCCCCGTGGAGTTCCTGGCGCTCGGCGGGATCGGCCACGGCATCCCGGTCCGCGCCACGGTCACCAGCTTCGGCCCGGTCCTGCTGTCCAAGGTGCTCGGGCTGAACCGCACCCAGGAGCAGTCCCTCGGCCTGATCTTCCACTACGCCGACACCAAGGGCCTGGAGCTGATCGACCTCAAGGACCTGCGGGCGGTCGTCGCCTTCCTCACCTCCGACGAGGGCAAGCCCGAACTGAGGGGCATCGGCGGACTGTCCACCGCCACCGCCGGGGTCATCCTGCGCTCCCTGACCGCGTTCGAGGCGCAGGGCATGGCGGACTTCTTCGGGGAGCCCGAGTTCGACACGGCCGAGCTGCTGCGGACGGCGCCGGACGGGCGCGGGGTCGTCTCCGTCCTGGAACTGGCCGCCGTGCAGGACAAGCCGGTCCTCTTCTCCACCTTCCTGATGTGGCTGCTCGCCGATCTCTTCCACGATCTGCCCGAGGCCGGTGACCTGGACAAACCCAAGCTGGTGTTCTTCTTCGACGAGGCGCATCTGCTGTTCCACGACGCCTCGGACGCCTTCCTGGACGCCATCACCCAGACCGTGCGGCTGATCCGCTCCAAGGGCGTCGGCGTCTTCTTCGTCACCCAGACCCCGAAGGACGTCCCCTCCGACGTGCTCGGCCAGCTCGGCAACCGCGTCCAGCACGCGCTGCGCGCCTTCACGCCCGACGACCAGAAGGCCCTGAAGGCGACGGTGAAGACCTTCCCGGACTCGCCGTACGACCTGGAGGAACTGCTCACCGGGCTCGGCACCGGCGAGGCGGTGGTGACCGTGCTCAGCGAGAGCGGCGCCCCGACCCCGGTCGCGGCCACCCGGCTGCGGGCCCCCGAGTCGCTGATGGGCCCGGTGGACGCGGCGGAACTGGACGGCGCGGTGCGGGAGTCCCCGCTGTACGGACGTTATGCACAGGCTGTGGACCGCGAGTCGGCGTACGAGAAGCTGAGCGCGCGGGAGGCGGAGGCGGTGCCCGAGGAGCGTCCGGCGGCCGGGGACGGCGGCCGGAAGAAGGCCCCGGCCGAGGAGCCCTCGCTGGTGGAACAGGTCGTCGGGAGCGGGATGTTCAAGTCGCTGGCCCGCTCGGTCGGCACGCAGCTGGGGCGGGAGATCACGCGGTCGCTGTTCGGTACGGCCCGGCGGAGGCGGTAGGACGTCCCCCGCCGGGTGCGTCTCAGCGGCGGTCCTCCTCCGGCGGGCGCTGCGGCTGCTGGGGTGCCTCGCTGTCGGGCCGGGGCCGGGCGCTGCGCCGGGCCTCCGCGCGCAGCAGGGCGCGCAGGATCGCGTACGGGTCGATGGGCATGGCGGTGTTCCTCGCGTCGTACGGACAGAACGGTGCTCGGGGGGCGGGCGGTTCTGTCAGCAGCGCAGGACGACCGTGCGGAGTTGGGGCGCGGGGGAGAGTGCGGTGGGCGCGGGGCGGGTGCGGGGGGTGCCCGGTGCCGGGTCCGGGGTGGGCAGGGGGGCGGGGGCGTCGGGCCGCAGCACGGTCCGGCCGGTGCTCCGGGACGGGGTGACGGGGACCTCGTGCTCACATTCCGCGACGACCGTGCCCGTGGGTCCGGCCTGGGCCGCGGCCTCCACATGGGGCACCAGCAGGACGAGCAGCAGCAGAAGGGCCCGCATCAGCGGGCGAAGGCTGCGGACTCGGTTTCCTGCGGTGCTCACGGAGGGTCATGTGCCCATGTGACACCCGGGGCTCATCCAGAAGCGGGGCAGATCCGCTCGCACGGCGTACGGGTGAGGGGCGAGGTTGACGGCCTCGCCCCGCACTCCGCCGAAGCCGGGTCACACCGTCTTGGGGATCTGCTTCGCCCGGCCCCGGATGCTGAACGACGTGATGATCTCGACGATGCCCACCACGATCAGCCACCAGCCGCCGACCAGGGTCAGCACGGCGATGGACTCGAAGGGGGAGTCGATCAGCACGATGCCCGCGATGAAGGTGACGATGCCCAGGAAGATGTGCCAGCCGCGGGCGGGCATATGGGCGTCGGAGATGGCGGCCATGGTCTGGGTGACGCCCCGGATCAGCCAGCCGATGCCGATGAACAGCGCGAGCAGCAGGATCGACTGCATGGGTCCGCGGAAGCAGAACAGACCCAGCACGATCGACAGCCCGCCGCTGATGAAGGCCAGCACCCGCAGCGAGGTCTTCTTGTGCGTGCCGAAGGCGGAGACCAGCTGGAAGACACCGCTGACCAGCAGGTACAGGCCGAACAGCACGCCCACCGCGAGCAGCGTGGCACCCGGCCAGACCAGCACCAGGATGCCCAGGATCAGCGAGGCGATGCCGGTCAGCAGCACCACCTGCCAGGCGGCCTGGGACAGCGCGTGCAGCGGCCCCTCGAACGGCGTCTCCGCCTCGGCATGCCTTCCCTCATCGGGCCGGGCGGCCTCGTCGGTACGCGGCGCCCCGGCCGGTGTCGGCCCCGCGGGGCCCTTCGCGTCGTCGTAGGCGTTGCCCCTGACGGGGCCCTCGCTCGGTGACTCGGTCATGCTCCATGCTGGGACCGGGCGGGCGGATTCCGCCACTCGGGGAGGTGCGCGGGGAGCTTGGCGGGGAGGTGGGCGCGGAGGTGCGCGGGCCGGGGCTACTTCCCGGTCTTCGCCGCCTTCGCGGCCTTGGCCGCCGCCTTCATCTCCTGCTTGTGGGCGCGCACCTTGGCCAGTGAGTCGGGGCCGGTGATGTCGGCGACGGAGCGGTACGACTTCTCCTCGCCGTAGGCGCCGGCGGCCTCGCGCCAGCCCTCGGGGCGTACGCCGAGCTGCTTGCCGAGCAGGGCGAGGAAGATCTGGGCCTTCTGCTTGCCGAAGCCGGGCAGGTCCTCCAGGCGCTTCAGGAGGGCGGCGCCGGTGCCGACGTTCTGCCACACCGCTTCGGCGTCGCCGTCGTAGTGCTCGACCAGGTACTGGCAGAGGGTCTGGACGCGCTTGGCCATGGAGCCGGGGTAGCGGTGGACGGCCGGTTTCTCGGAGAGGAGCGCGGCGAAGGCTTCCGGGTCGCGCGCCGCGATCTCGTGGGCGTCCAGGTCGTCGGCGCCCAGGCGCCGCGCGATGGTCTCGGGGCCCTTGAACGCCCACTCCATCGGGATCTGCTGGTCCAGCAGCATCCCGACGAGCGCGGCGAGCGGACTGCGGCCGAGCAGCGCGTCGGCGGCCGGGTCCTGGGCGAGGTGCAGGGTGACGTCCATGCACCGATGATCCCGCGCGGACGCGCCCGCCGCCGTCTCAGTCCGCGCGCGTCTCAGTCCGCGCGCCAGTACCCCAGCGCGTGCACCCGGGTCTTCGGCAGCCCCAGTTCCTTGCGGACGTACGCACCGAGCGCGCGGGTCGTCCTCGTGTCGCAGGCGATCCAGACGTACGGGTCCTCGGTGGCGGACAGGACCTCGGGCAGCTCGGCGCGGACCCGCTCGACCAGGTGGGCGCCCGCGTCCTGGCGCGGGACCTCGCGGAACTGGTGGCGCCCGGGGTCGGCGGTGGAGGGCAGGCCGTCGCGCGTCCCCTCGAACCAGATCGTCGCCGGGGCCGAACCCAGCTCGCCCAGCAGGGAGTTGATCGCGGGCAGCGACGCCGTGTCCCCGATGATCGCGAGGTGGGACGGCGCCGGGTCCGGGTGCTCGAACCCCGTGCCCTGGACGGTCGCCTCGATGGTGTCGCCCGCCTTCGCCGCCCGCGCCCAGTCCGAGGCGCAGCCCTCGTGCAGGGCGAACTCCAGGGTGAAGGTGCCGGTCTCCGGGTCGGGGTCGACCAGGGTGTAGGCCCGCTGGTGGGGGCGGCCGTGGTCGGAGAACCACAGGCGGACCCACATGGTGGGGTGGACGCCGGTCGCGGCGAGCAGGCCGCCGTCGGTCAGCCGCAGCCGCCGGTAGTGCGGGGTCACGTCCTCGGCGCCGGTGACGGTGAACGTGAAGTCCTTCGCCCGCAGCAGCTTGAGGACCGCTCCCTCCCAGCCTCGCCCCTGGCCCATCGCCACTCCACCCCTCGCGTACGATTCCTTCACCTGCCAATCAGGTTAGGCAAGGCTAACCTAAAACGAAGGGCTGCTCCAGGGTGACCACCGAGACCTACCGCGACGCCTGGGGCATCCCCCATCTGCGGGCCACCAGTGCGCGCGAACTCGCCCGCGCCCAGGGCCGGGTGACCGCCCGCGACCGCGCCTGGCAGCTGGAGACCGAACGCCACCGCTCCCAGGGCACCTCGGCCTCCTTCCTCGGCGCCGCCGCCCTGTCCTGGGACGTGTTCGCCCGCCGCGCCCGCCTCGACGACACCGCGAGACGCTGTTTCGCCGCCCTGGAGAGACGCGACCCGGAGACGGCCGACTGGGTGCGCGCGTATGTGGCGGGAGTCAACGCGGGCCTGCCCGAAGGCGCCGCCCGCACACCGGAGTTCGAGCGCACCGGTCTCGCCCCGGGCCGCTGGGAGCCCTGGACCCCGCTCGGCATCTGGCTCGCCACGCACATCCTGTTCGCCGGTTTCCCGGCCAAGCTCTGGCGCGAGGAGGCGATACGGCACCTCGGCCCCGAGGCCGTCGGCCTGTTCGCCACCGACGGCCCCGGCACCTCCGGCAGCAACGGCTGGCTCCTCGCGGGCGACCGCACCGACACCGGGCTGCCCCTGATCGCCGGAGACCCGCACCGCTTCATCGAGGACCCCGGCGTCTACCAGCAGATCCGCCTGTCCTGCCCGGAGTTCGACGTCGTCGGCATCGCCGTCCCGGGCGTCCCCGGCATCGCCCACTTCGGCCACACCGGCACCGTCGCCTGGGCCATCACCAACGCCATGGCCGACTACCAGGACCTCTACCGTGAACGGCTGCGCCGCACCGGCGCGGGCGTCCAGGCCCTCGGCCCCGACGGGGAGTGGCACCGCGCCGTCCGGCACACGGAGTCGATCGAGGTCGCGGGCGAGTCCCCGGTCGAGATCGAGATCATCGAGACCGAGCGCGGCCCGGTGATCGCGGGCGGCCCGGAAGGACTCGAATCAGGCTCCCCCGAGCCGGAGTTGGCCACCGCCCTCGCCCTGCGCTACCCGCCCCGCGTCACCGAGGACCTCGGCTTCGGCGCCCTGCTCCCGCTGCTGCGCGCCCGCACCGTGGACGACGTGGACGGCGCCCTGGACGCCTGGGCCGAGCCGGTCAACGTCGTCCAGGCCGCCGACACCGAGGGCGGCCTGCTGCACCGGGTCGCGGGCCGCGTACCGGCGCGCTCCGAGGCCAACCGGCGCCGCCTGGTGCCCGCTTGGGAGCCCGGCCATGAGTGGCAGGGCTGGCTGGAGACCCCGCACGCCCGACTCGCCGACGGTGTCGCGGTGATGGCCAACCAGCGCGGTCTCGCCACCCCGCTCGGCGTCGAGTTCGCCGCCCCGCACCGCGCCGACCGCATCCACGCCCTGCTCCAGGAACACCGCGTCTGGTCCGCGGCCGAACTGCCCCGCGTCCACACCGACACCTACCTGGGTTCGACCGGCGCCCTCCTTGACCGCGCCGCCGCACTCGACGGGCTCACCCCCGAGGCGACCGCTCTGCTCGACCAACTCCTCGCCTGGGACCGGCACATGGACGCCGACAGCACCGAGGCCGCGGACTACGCGGCACTCCGCTCGGCGCTCGTCCGCCGCCTCGCCGCCCACCCGGCCCTCGCCGCCCTCACCGAACCGCCCGCCTACCCCGAGGTCCTGCTCCCCTGGCTGTCGCTCACCGCGCGCATCGGCTACGCCCTCGAACACCTGCTGCGCGCCGAGGAGTTGTACGGCATCGACCGTGACGAGGCCGTACGCGCCGCACTGGAGGAGACCGCCGCCGCGCCCCCCGCCGGAACCTGGTCCGACACCCACCGCCTCGCCCCCTGGCGCGCGCTGCCCGACGGGCCGTCCGACGAGCCGGGCCTCGCCGGAGACCACGACTGCGTGCTGTGCACCTCCGCCGTCCCCGGCATCACCGGCCTCGCGGCCCGGGGCCCCGCCGCCCGCTACGTCTGGGACCTGGCCGACCGCGCCAACAGCGGCTGGATCGTCCCCCTCGGCGCGGACGGCGTCCCCGGCAGCGCCCACCACCGCGACCAACTCCCCTTGTGGCTGGGGGGAGAACTGGCCCCCGTGGTCACCGACTGGACCCTCCTCACCCTCGAACACACGGAAGACCACGAGGACTTCGATGTCTGACCAGAACTCCTTCGAGCAGCCCCTGCCCGGCTTCGGCACCGTCCGCATCCGCCCCCTGGACCCGGCCGCCGACGCCGGGGTGATCCACGCCTGGGTGAGCGAGGAACGCGCCGCGTTCTGGGGCATGAACGGCCTCACCCGGGCCCAAGTAGCCGAGATCTACGCCCACATGGCAGGACTCGACACCCACCACGCCCACCTCGTCACCAAGGACGACGAGCCCGTCGCCCTGCTCCAGACCTACGAGCCCGCCGCCGACCGGGTCAGCGAGGTCTACGAGGTCCGCCCCGGCGACATCGGCGTCCACCTCCTGCTCGCCCCTGCCGGAGCGGACGGCCACCGCCCCGGCTGGACCTCCGCCCTGCTGACCGCGATCGCGACGTACGTCCTGGTCGTGCTCGACCGCGAGCGGGTGGTGGTCGACCCGGACGTGCGCAACACCAAGGCCATCGCCCGCTTCGCCCGCCAGGGCTTCACCACCGGACCCGAGGTCGTCCTCCCGGAGATCGACCTCCCGGACGTGTACCTCCCCGAGAAGCGGGCCCAACTGGCCTTCCTGACCCGGGAGACGGCGCTCGCGGCCGGAAGCGGCACCGTTACCGTGTGAGCGCGACGCCACCGGCGTCCGTACGTAACGGGACACGCGGGACACACGGTCACGCGCGGGACGCGGAGGGCGGACGACGTGCGCGGTGCGGAGCGGGAGCGGCGGCGGCGCGGGGTGCGGTGGACCACGGCCCCGCTGTGGTCCATGACGCCGTACGGGCTGCTGCGTGGGGCGCTCACCGCCTGCGCCGCCCTCGTCCTGCTCGTGCTCGGCGCCGCCGTCCCCGCCTCCGCACACGCCACGCTGCGGGGCTCCGACCCGGCCGACGGAACGGTTCTCCAGCGGGCCCCGCGCGAGCTGACCCTCACCTTCAGCGAGTCGGTCGGCCTGCTGACCGACTCGTTCCGGGTCTACGACCCCCGCAACCACCGTCTGCGCACCGGCGAGGCCGGCCACGCTCCCGGCCGCTCCGACACCGCCCGCCTCGCCCTGCCCGCCCGTCTCGGCAAGGGCACGTACACGGTCGCCTGGCGGGTGGTCTCGGCCGACAGCCACCCGGTCTCCGGCGCCCTCACCTTCTCCGTCGGCGAGCGCACGGCCACCCCGGTCACCGCCCTCCCCGAGCGCACCGAGAACCAGACCACCACCGGCCTCTACAACATCGCCCGCTACCTCGCGTACCTGGCGATGGCGCTGCTGCTCGGCACGGCCGCGTTCGCGGTGTACTGCCGTCCGCCGAGCCGGGGTCATCTGCGCCCGCTGCTGCTGGTGGGGGCGTGGACCCTGCTGGGGACGACGCTCGCGCTGCTCGTGCTGCGAGGGCCGTACGAGGAGGGCACGAGCCCGGCGAACGCGTTCTCGCTCCTGAGCCGCACGATGACCACGCGCCCGGGTGAACTCCTCCTGGTCCGGCTGCTGTTGCTGCTGATCGCGGCGGCGGGCGCGCTGACCCTGCGGCACTGGCGCCGCCGGGTACCGCGCCGGGCGGCCCTCACGGCGGCCGTGCTGCTCTCCGTGGCCCTCGCCCTCACCTGGTCGGCGTCCGACCACGCCTCGGCGGGCCTCCAGGTCCCGGTCGCCCTCGCCTCCACCACGCTGCACCTGCTGGCCACGGCGGCGTGGCTCGGCGGCCTGGCCGCGCTGCTGCTCACCCTGCGCCGCGCGACGGACCCGGAGGCGCTGCCCCCGCGCGTGGTCACCCGCTTCTCCCGCGTGGCCCTGACCTCGGTCGTCGTCCTGGTGATCACCGGCACCTACCAGTCCTGGCGCGGCCTCGGCTCCTGGCAGGCGCTCACCGGCACGTCGTACGGCCGCATCCTGCTCGCGAAGCTGGCGGCGGTCGTGCTGCTGCTCCTGGCGGCGGCGTGGTCGCGGGTATGGACGGCGAGCCTCGCGCGGCGGCCGGTGGCGGCGGAGCGGGTGCGGGTGCTGGAGGGGGCGGGGGCACCGGCGGCCTTGGAGGCGCCCGAGCCGGTCTCTCCCTCGCTCACGCTGACCTATCTACGGCGCTCGGTGCTGGCGGAGGCGGCCGTGGGGGTGGTGGTGCTGGTGCTGACGACGCTGCTGACCAGCACGTTGCCGGGGCGGGCGGCGGAGGAGTCGAGCGGGGCCGGTGCGGGTGCCGGGGCGGGGGTCGCCGGTATCCCGTCCGCCTCGGTCACCACGATTCCCTTCGACACCGGCGCCCCCGGCGGACGCGGCCAGGTCCAGATCACCCTGGACCCCGGCCGGGTCGGCCCCAACTCCGTCCAGGCGGTGGTCTACGGCCCGGACGGCGGCCTGGCCTCGGTCCCCGAGCTGCGGATCGCCTTCGTCCTGCCCAGCCGCGACCTCGGCCCGCTGGACACCAAGGTCACGAACCGGGGGGGCTACTGGGCGGCGGACACCTTCAGCCTGCCGATGCCGGGCACGTGGACGATGAAGGCGACGGTGCGGGTGTCGGAGCTGGATCAGGTGACGGTGGAGCGGTCGGTGCGGGTGGGTCGTTGAGACGGGTGTGGGAGGAGCGATGCCGATGCCGATGGACACCCCGGGGAACACGACGACCGAACGGCTGCGCCTGGACGGCACGGATCTCGTCCTGCGCCTGACTCCCCGCCCCTCCCGTCTGGGCCTGCTCGCCCTGCACGGCGACGTGGAGGGCGGCACGGCGGAACTGGCGGAGGAGGTGGCGGCGCGGACCGGTGCGACGTGCCTGATCTTCACCCAGCCGCTCGCGCCGCCGGTCCACATCTCGTCCCACCTCCTGGCGGAGGCACCGTCGCGGACGCTGGCGACATTCGTGTCGGCCGTGTCCCTGACGGTCTCCCTGCACGGCCACCTGAGACCGGCGACCCCCGCCTCGATCTTCCTGGGCGGCACCAACCGCGCGGCGGCGGAGACCCTGGCCGAGGCCCTGCGCACCCTGACCCCGTCCTTCACCCCGGTGACAGACCTTTCGGAGATCCCGCCCGGCCTCCGCGGCCTCCACCCCCGCAACCCGGTGAACCTGACCCCGGAGGGCGGCGTCCAGGTCGAACTCCCGCTGACAGCACGGACACAGGGGCTGCGGGACGTACCGCCGGAGGAGGTGGTGGCGGGGGTGACGGAGGGCGTACGACGACTGGCGCTCAGTCGAAACTGAGGCTCCCCGTCCGCTCCCGCTTCAGCTCGAAGAAGTCCGGGTGCGCGGCGAGCGTCCGCACGGCGTCGAAGAGCCGGGCCGCCTCCTCACCACGCGGGATGCTGTTGAGCACGGGCCCGAAGAAGGCCGTCCCGTCGATGTGCAGGGTGGGCGTCCCGACGTAACCCCCGGCCGCCGGGTCCTTCCCCGCGTCATGGCTGCGCCGCAGGGCCTCGTCGTACGCGGTACCGTGCGCCGCCGCTACCAGCTCCCCGGGCAACTCGACCTCGGCCAGCGCCTCTACGACCACGGCGTCGAAGTCCTTGTTCCCCTCGCGGTGGATGCGGTTGCCGAGGGCGGTGTACAACTCCCGCAACACGCCCTCGCCGTGAGCCTCGGCCGCCGCGACGGCGACCCTGACAGGGCCGAGAGACCGGTCGACCAAGTCCCGGTACCACTCCGGCAGTTCGTTCCCCTCGTTGTGCAGATGAAGACTCATGACGTGAAACCGCACATCGAGATCCCGCAACGGCTCCACTTCGAGCACCCACCGCGAGCTGATCCAGGCGAACGGACAGGCGGGATCGAAGTAGAAGTCGACTCGGGTACGGGACTGGTTCGTTGACGCGTCGGTGGTCATGCGAGCGACGCTACGCGCGGGGGTGGCACGCCTTCGAGGTCCAATTCGGGCCGGGGATCCTGGTCCAATGCGCTTGCCTCGCACGCGTCTTGTGCCAGCGCCGCCTCCTGCCTGACGACGGACCCGGGGCCCGGACACCCCGACGGCCCGCGCGCTTTTTCACTGTTGATCCGCTTCTTCCCTCATGGCTTGGGAAAATCTCCACGGGGCGCATGGAACCCGCCCGCCCATTTCTGCATGAGGGCCGCTCGCGTCGAATGCATGCAATGCGGATGATCCGGGCCTTCAAGTGAGGGAAGCCGCCCGGAATTATCGCCGGACTTTGAAGAACCCTAGGTCTTTCTTGGTGATCCACAGAAGCTTCATCCGTGTCATTTGCATGTACATGTAGCTTCACATCGGTATAGAGAAGGGCCGCCCATGGATCAGATGGTTCTCAAGGCGCAGAAATGGGTCAATGCGACCTACGCGGGGGTGTCCGGGTACCACCCGTGCACCGAGAACGGAATGACAGGGTGGGAGACGATCTACTCCCTCACCCGGGCGCTCCAGCACGAACTCGGCATCACCGCGCTGTCCGACAGTTTCGGGCCGACGACGTGGGCGGATCTGAAGGCGTACGGACCGGTCGGGCGGGATTCCGGCAACATCAACATGCGGACCATCGCGGAGGCGGCCCTCTACTGCAAGGGCTACAGCGGCGGTGACATCGACGGCGGCTTCAACGTGGACACCGGCAGCGGCCTGACCGCGCTGGTCGCGGACATGGGCCTGCCGGGCCCGCAGCAGCCGGACCTGCAGATCTACAACGTGGAGCCGAAGGTCTTCAAGGCGCTGCTGACCATGGACGCGTACGTGCTCACGTCCGGCGGCTCGCGCATGATCCAGACCTGTCAGCGGTGGCTCAACGACGCGTACTACCAGAAGGGCCAGTTCTTCATCGGCCCGTGCGACGGCCACTTCTCCCGCAACGTCCAGCAGGCCCTCGTCCTGGCCATCCAGTACCAGATGGGGCTGACGGACAGCCAGGTGACGGGCTCCCTCGGCCCCACCACCGAAGGCGCGCTCAAGACGACCGCGTACGTCTCCAGCGGCTCGCACGACGCCGGGTCGGCCGGATGGGTGCGGCTGTTCCAGAGCGCCGTCGCGTTCAATGGCTACGACGCCCACTGGGGCGACGGCGGCGGGACGTTCACCTCCGAACTGGCCGCCACGGTGACCGCCTTCCAGCAGTTCAGCTCGCTCCAGCCCACCGGCGCCGGCGACTACGCGACCTGGATGTCGCTCCTGGTGTCGACCGGCGATCCGGACCGCAAGGGCACCGCGTTCGACTGCATGTACCCGCTGAACCCGACGACGATCCAGACGGTGAAGGAGAACGGCTACTCCACCGTCGGCCGCTATCTCATCGGCGGCACGAACAAGGTGCTGACCAACTCCGAGATAGCGCTCATATTCGACAAGGGCCTCTCCCTCTTCCCCATCTACCAGGACGAGGGAAACGCGCTCAACGACTTCAGCTTCCCGCAGGGCCAGGCGGCCGGAAAAGACGCGGCCCAGGCAGCGAACGGTTTCGGCATACCGTACGGCACGGTCATCTATTTCTCGGTCGATTTCGACGCCACCGACGACGACATCACCAGCGCGATCATTCCGCACTTCCAGGGCGTCAGCGCCGGAATGAGCGAGATGGGCAACCAGTACGCGATCGGCGTGTACGGATGCCGCAACACCTGCATCCGCCTCCAGGCCGCGGGTCTCACCACCCGGAGTTTCGTCAGCGGAATGTCGACCGGCTACAGCGGGAACCTCGGCTATCCGCTCCCGGACAACTGGGCCTTCGACCAGATCAAGGACTTCACGCTGGCCGCGGGCACCAGCGGCGCCGTGGAGATCGACAACGACATCGCCTCCGGCATGGACCCGGGCATCAACAGCGTGACCCGCCCGCGCGACCCCAACGACGCCTTCTACACGTATCTGATCTGGGTCGAGGCGAGAGCCGGTCAGTGGCGGGACCAGGGACACACCTCCCGGTCCGCGCAGGAGCTGGTCGCGCAGTACTTCCGGGCCCGTACGTCGAAGTACGTGTTCACGGGTTCGGACACGGTCTTCGGCGAACTCGACCAGGGCTTCATCGACTTCGTCAACGGCTATCCCGGCCAGCCGTACGCGGGCCCGCTCCGCGACCCGGACCTGCTGTGGGACTCCGACATCGACCACTTCGGCGCCTCCTTCGGCGCCGTCGTCACCACCGGCCTCGTGGACGACCTCACCTCCGCCAACCTGGCCGACTTCGGGACCTGGGGCGGCGATCTCGTCAGCGTGCTGGCGCAGTTCTACATGAGCGGCCTCCCCGACGACCAGGCGTACGACTTCGCCGTGAACCAGATCGGCGCCAAGGGCGACAGCACGTACTTCTCCCTCGACGACGTCCTCGCCGACCTGGACGCCTGGATCCTGGGCGTCCCCGTCAGGCAGGGCTCCGGCACCGCGTTGTCGACGAGCTTCAAGGCGGACTACGCCTCGCCCGTCACGGCCGCCGTACGGCGCGGGTCGTTCTACTCGCTCCGGTTCGGCAGCTCTCCCCAGACGGTGAAGGACGCCGCCACGAGCGCGATGACCGGTGGTGACTCCCATGGGGAGATGGTCGTCATCCGCACGGCGTTCTGGGCCGAGACCACCCAGTCGGTGACCTGCCCGTCCCCCGAGTTCATGTCCGACGCCGCGGTCTCCGGTGTGGCGTCGGCTTTCCGGGACGCCATCGTCCACTACTGCACGGGAATGGACTGACATGAACGACTCGAAGGTCACCCGCCGCCAGGTCCTGGTCCTCGGAGGTCTGACCCTGGGCGTCGCCGCCGTCACGGTCGCCGGTCCGGGAACGGCGTGGGCCGCCGCCGCGCCCGCCGACGTGACGCTGGTCCCCGTCGGGGCGAGCCCGGTCGTGGTGCTCCCCCGCGTCGGCGTCCAGCCCGCCGCGTTCCCCAGACAGCTGGCCGTACAGGTCCGGCACGCGGGTACGGATCTCCCGGCCGGTACCCAGGTGGCCATCGCCTACGACCCCCGGCTGTACTCCCCGCTGCCCGGCGCGGTGGCCACCGCCGGTGACCGGCGGGTGCGCGCGACGAGCTCCGTCACCACCGACCCCAAGACCGCGCTCACGACCTGTACGGTCACCTTCACCGAAGCGCTCCCCGCGGGCAGCGACCCGGTGGTCGTCGTGGGGACCGCGTTCCCCGTCCTCTACCCGCGCGACCTGGTCGTCGGGCCCGCGGACGCCAGCGCGGCCGTGGGCCACCAGCACGGCAAGCCGCGTGGACGGCGGAGCCTCCAGCCCGGCCGCCCGCACTCCTTCGGCGGTGTCGCCATGCCGTGGGGCCTGGAGGTCAGCGGCGTGTGGAACCGCCGCGAGTGGGCGAACGGCAAGCGGTGGTACTACTACCCGGCGCGGATCACGCTGGACAGCGTCGGACCGGGCACCGCCCCCGTGCCCGCGTCCTTCTCCGTCGCGCTGGACCCCCAGGTCGTCTCCGACGTCAAGATCGTCAGCGCCCGGCTCGACAACAAGGCGTACGACGCGGGCGTACGACTCTTGTCGGCCACCCGGACCGCCACGCTGTTCGAGACCCGCTGGACCACGAGGGCGAGGCTCACGTCAGGTGACCGGCTCGACCTCGAACTGAAGGTGAGGACGCGGAAGCCGACGGGTGATCTGCCGACCGTCAAGCACCCGACGGTAGCGTTGATCGACATGGGCAATCACGTCACCCAGCGGCAGACCGGCCGCACCTCCATGTCGCGGAGCGATTCCGCGTGGACGTGATCCTCCTCTACCTCCTCACCCTGCCGACGGCGATCGTCGTCGGCTGGCTCCTGTCGTGGTGGGGGAGCCGCCGGGTCCGGCGGATCGTGCTGGGCGCCGGGGCCGTCGTCTGCGTGCTCTGTGTCGTCGTCATCTTTCAGTCGACGGGACCGCCGTCGCCCCCGAGGGCGGACGGCTGCTCGTCGGCCCTTGCCTGTACGGATCTCCGCCCGGGCCTCGTGGCCCTGGGCGGGGTGATCGGCCTCGTCTGCTGCTTCGTGCTGCTGCTTCTGACGATCGGTGTCGAGGCGGGACTGGCGAGGGCGAGGAGGAGGCGCCGAGCCGTCTCCGGCTGAGGCCGCTCGACGGGTCGACAGCCTTGCGTCGACAGCCTTGTCCCGCACCGGTCCCGTGGACAAGCTGTGTACATGACATTCGACGGGCCTGTCCCGCCGGAGACGTCGTAGCGGACCCCCACGCAAGCACGCAGGCCCTTCCCCCCGGAGGTCGACAGATGCGCCTGAGATGTGCCGGTGCCGAGCCGCGGCGCGGCAGATGGCGAAGAGCGCTCAACCTGGTGTCGGTCGTCGCGGTCATCGCGGCGACCACCGCCGTCGCGTCGCTGGACGCCCAGGCGGCGGTGCCCCCGCCGCCGTCGGGCTTCACCCTCACCTGGAGCGACGACTTCAACGGTGCCGCCGGAACCGGCATCGACCAGAACCTGTGGAAGTACGACACCGGCCCGGGCAGCAGCTTCGGCACCGGTGAGATCGAGACCATGACCAACAGCACCTCGAACGTCTCCTACGACGGCCAGGGGCACCTGGTGCTCCAGGCCCTCCACTCCGGCTCCGACCCCCGCTCCGGGTGGACGTCCGGGCGCGTGGAGACGCAGTCGGCGGGCTTCGGCGCCGCGGCGGGCGGCGTCGTCCGCATCGAGTCGGTCCTCCAGCAGCCCAACGTCACCACCGCCAACGGCGCGGGCTACTGGCCGGCGTTCTGGATGCTCGGCGCCCCGCTGCGCTCCGGTGTGACATGGCCCAAGTCCGGCGAGATCGACATCATGGAGGACATCAACGGCCGCAGCTCCGTCTTCAGCACCCTCCACTGCGGGGTGAACCCCGGCGGCCCGTGCAACGAGTCGACCGGCCTCGGCTCCGGCGAACGCGCCTGCTCCGGCTGCCAGACCGGCTTCCACGACTACGCGGCGGAGATCGACCGCTCGGTCTCACCGGAGCAGATCCGGTTCTACCTCGACGGGAACAACTTCTTCACCGTCAGCGCCAACCAGGTGGACGCGACGACCTGGGCGGACGCGGTCGACCACCCGTTCTTCATCATCTACGACCTGGCGATCGGCGGCGGCTTCCCGGACGCCTTCGGCGGCGGCCCGAACGCGGCCACGGTCTCCGGCGGCAAGTTGGTGATCGACTCGGTGGCCGTCTACAACAAGGGCCCCGGCTCCGGGGGCGGCGGCGGTTCGGTGACCGGCCAGACCATCACCGGGCCCGGCGGTAAGTGCGTGGACGTGTCGGGCGACGACACCGGCGGCGACGGCACCGCGGTCCAGCTGTGGGACTGCCAGCAGGCGGCCAAGGACCAGCACTGGACCTGGAGCGGCCAGACCCTGCAGACCCTCGGCAAGTGCCTGGACATCGCCGGCGGCGTCAACGCGAACGGCACCAAGCTCCAACTGGCCACATGCAACGGCGCCGGCTACCAGAACTGGGTCGCCAACCCCGACGGCTCCCTCTCCAACCCCACCACGGCCCGCTGCGCCGACTCCCCGTCGGGCGCCACCGCCAACGGCACCCGCCTCCAGATCTGGGACTGCAACGGCTCGGGCGCCCAAAAGTTCTCGTTGGCCTGAGAACGCCCCCCGCACACGTCGAAGGGCCCCGCTGCAAGCAGTGGGGCCCTTCGACTTAGTGCCCGGTGAGGCACTTGGCGGAGGATACGAGATTCGAACTCGTGAGGGGTTGCCCCCAACACGCTTTCCAAGCGTGCGCCCTAGGCCTCTAGGCGAATCCTCCGCCGCAAACATTACATGACCGCGGAGGGTGCTCGCGAACCTCGTTCGGGGGGCTCGGACCGGGGCTCTTCGTGGGGGTGCGATACGTCTCGCGGTGAGCCCCTGCGAGGTACCTCGCACCGGTCCGGATCGGGTACTCTTTCGGCAGCCCCCCACGCGGTGCTATCTGACTGAACTCCCCCAGGGCTGGAAGGCAGCAAGGGTAGGTCGGCTCTGGCAGGTGCGTGGGGGGCCCTTGTTTTCCCGGGGCGCACCAGGAAAGCCAGGCTGTGACCTGCGGTGGCTTCCGGTCCGCTTCCGTCGCGCGGCCGGTTGTCGGTGCTCCCCTATAACCTCGTATGCGTGTCGTCTCTCGCGCTGTACCGCCGCTACCGACCCGAGACCTTTGCCGAGGTCATCGGGCAGGAGCATGTCACCGACCCGCTGCAGCAGGCGCTGCGGAACAACCGGGTCAATCACGCGTACCTGTTCAGCGGGCCGCGCGGATGTGGCAAGACGACCAGCGCGCGCATCCTGGCCCGCTGTCTGAACTGTGAGCAAGGTCCCACGCCCACGCCCTGCGGGGAGTGCCAGTCGTGCCAGGACCTCGCGCGCAACGGCCCGGGCTCGATCGACGTCATCGAGATCGACGCCGCCTCCCACGGTGGTGTGGACGACGCCCGTGAGCTGCGCGAGAAGGCGTTCTTCGGCCCCGCCTCCAGCCGGTACAAGATCTACATCATCGACGAGGCCCACATGGTCACGTCGGCCGGTTTCAACGCCCTGCTCAAGGTCGTCGAAGAGCCGCCGGAGCACCTCAAGTTCATCTTCGCGACCACCGAGCCCGAGAAGGTCATCGGGACGATCCGGTCGCGGACCCACCACTACCCCTTCCGGCTCGTGCCCCCGGGCACCCTGCGCGACTACCTCGGCGAGGTCTGCCAGAAGGAGAAGATCCCGGTCGAGGACGGCGTCCTGCCCCTCGTCGTGCGCGCCGGTGCCGGTTCCGTCCGTGACTCCATGTCCGTCATGGACCAGCTCCTCGCCGGTGCCGGCGAGGACGGCGTGACGTACCCCATGGCCACCTCCCTCCTCGGGTACACCGACGGCTCCCTGCTCGACTCCGTGGTCGAGGCATTCGCCACCGGTGACGGCGCCGCCGCCTTCGAGGTCGTCGACCGCATCATCGAGGGCGGCAACGACCCACGCCGCTTCGTCGCCGACCTGCTGGAGCGGCTGCGCGACCTGGTGATCCTCGCCGCCGTGCCCGACGCCGTCGAGAAGGGGCTCATCGACGCCCCGGTCGACGTCCTGGAGCGGATGCAGGCCCAGGCCGAGACCTTCGGCGCCGCGGAGCTGAGCCGCGCCGCCGACCTCGTCAACGAGGGCCTGACCGAGATGCGCGGCGCCACCTCCCCGCGCCTCCAGCTCGAACTCATCTGCGCCCGCGTCATGCTCCCGGCCGCCTACGGCGACGAGCGCTCCGTCATGGCCCGCCTGGACCGCCTGGAGCGCGGTATCAGCGTCTCGGCCGGAGCGGCCCCCGCCGCCGCCCCGGCCATGGGGTACGTCCCCGGTCCCGACGCCCACGTCCACCCCGGCATGGGGACGGCGGAGCCTGCGGGACCTCCGGTGCCGCCCGGTGGTGGGCCCGCCGCCGCCCGGGCCGCCGTACGGGGTCAGGGCGCGGGCGCTCCCGCCGCCGTACCCCCGGCCGCCCCGGCTCCCGTCGCACCGCCCGCCCCCGCTCCTGCCCCTGCCCCCGCGCCTACGGCACCCACGGCTCCCGAGCCCACCCCTCCCGCGCCCACCGCCCCGGAGGCACCCGCCCCCGCCCCCGGCGCCTGGCCCACCGCCGCCCCCGTCGGCAGCGGTCGCCGCCCCGGTGGCTGGCCCACGGCCGCCCCGGCCGGTGGCGGCGGCACACAGCCGCAGTCCCCGAGCCGCCCGCAGCAGCCGCAGCCCCAGACCTCGGCCCCGGCCGCCCCCCAGACCCAGGCACCCGCTCCCGCCCCCACCGGCGGCCTCGACCCCCGCGTCCTCTGGCCGAACATCCTGGAGGCCGTCAAGAACCGCCGCCGCTTCACCTGGATCCTGCTCAGCCAGAACGCCCAGGTCACCGGCTTCGACGGCACCACCCTCCAGATCGCCTTCGTCAACGCGGGCGCCCGCGACACCTTCACGAGCGGCGGCAGCGAGGACGTCCTGCGCCAGGCGCTCGCCGAGCAGTTCAACGTGCAGTGGAAGATCGACGCGGTCGTGGACCCCTCGGGCGGCGGCTCCGCGCCCCCGCCCGGCCCCCCGCAGGGCTACGGCGGCGCACCCGCCGGAGGCTACGGCGCCCCGGCGAACCCGCGCCCCGCCGCCCCCGCACCCCAGCCCGCCCCGCAGCAGCAGTCGTCCGCCGCACCCGAGGCGCGACCCCCGGCCCCGGCGGCCCCCGCGCCCGCCCCCACACCGCCACCGGCCCGCCATGTCTCGCCCGAGGAGGACACCCCCGAGGACGACGACCCCGACCTGGACGAGTCGGCCCTCTCCGGCCGCGACCTCATCGTGCGGGAACTGGGCGCCACGGTCGTGGAGGAGATCTCCAACGACCAGTGAGCGGCCAGGGAGCGACCCGGGAGCGGCCAGCGAGCGGCCGTGAGAGACCCCAGCCGCTTGTGGGATCGTACGAATCCACCGCCCTCCGGACTTCGGCGACCCAGCCGATAGGCTGACCCCCGTGAAGGTCCTCGTCATCGGCAGCGGCGCCCGCGAACACGCCCTGTGCCGCTCCCTGTCCCTCGACCCCGACGTCACCGCGCTGTACTGCGCACCCGGCAACGCCGGCATCGCCGAGGTCGCCGAGCTGCACCAGGTCGACGCGCTCGACGGCAAGGCCGTCGCCGCGCTGGCCGGTGAGCTGGAGGCCGACCTCGTCGTGGTCGGCCCGGAGGCGCCCCTGGTCGCCGGTGTGGCCGACGCCGTGCGCGAGGCGGGCATCCCGGTGTTCGGGCCCTCGCGGGAGGCCGCGCTGCTCGAGGGGTCCAAGGCGTTCGCCAAGGACGTCATGGCGGCGGCCGGGGTGCCGACCGCCCGCTCCTACGTGTGCACCACGCCCGAGGAGGTGGCCGAGGCCCTTGCCGCCTTCGGCGCCCCCTATGTCGTCAAGGACGACGGGCTCGCCGCGGGCAAGGGCGTCGTCGTCACGTCCGACGCGGAGGCGGCGACGGCCCACGCGGCGGCGTGCGAGCGCGTCGTGATCGAGGAGTTCCTGGACGGCCCCGAGGTCTCGCTCTTCGCGATCACCGACGGCGTGAGCGTCGTACCGCTCCAGCCCGCCCAGGACTTCAAGCGCGCGCTCGACGGCGACGAGGGCCCCAACACCGGTGGCATGGGCGCGTACTCGCCGCTGCCGTGGGCCGACCCGAAGCTGGTGGACGACGTGCTGCGCACCGTGCTCCAGCCGACCGTGGACGAGATGCGCAGGCGCGGCACGCCCTTCTCCGGGCTGCTGTACGCCGGGCTCGCGATCACCTCGCGCGGGGTGCGGGTCATCGAGTTCAACGCGCGCTTCGGCGACCCCGAGACGCAGGTCGTGCTGGCCCGCCTGAGGACCCCGCTGGCCGGGGTGCTGCTCGCCGCCGCGAACGGCACGCTCGGCGACCTGGAGCCGCTGCGCTGGAGCGACGACGCGGCCGTCACCGTGGTCGTCGCCTCGCACAACTACCCCGGCACCCCGCGCACCGGCGACCCGATCACCGGTCTGGACGAGGTCGCCGAGCAGGACGCCCCGCACGCCTACGTCCTGCACGCCGGAACCCGGCGGGAGGGCGAGGAGACCGTCAGCGCGGGCGGCCGGGTGCTGTCCGTCACGGCGGTCGGCGAGGATCTGGCGAAGGCGCGCGAGCGGGCGTACCGCGCGCTGACCCGGATCGGGCTCGACGGCGCGCAGCACCGGACGGACATCGCGGCGCGGGCGGCCGAGGCGTAGATCCCGTTGTTCCCGATCAGGCCCCGGACATGCGTGAATCCGGGGCCTGATCTTTGCTTTCTGTCACTCAGCTCTGACCAAAGCCATTCCATCGAGTGAGCAATCAGCTATCCGGCTGACGGGGGCCGGGGCCCCAACTATGGTGCGGCGCAAGCATTCCGGCACTTGGCCCACCGGCATTGCGATGTCAGTGGTGGGTGCCACAGTGGGGGAGTGGGCAACGCCAGGAGAGCACGGGAGCGGCACGGAGGGGGTGAGCTCCGCTCATGACCGGAATCGGTGGGGAGGCGGGCGCGCGGGCCGCGCGTTCGCGGGCCCTGGCCGTGCTGCGGGTCCGGGGGCGCGCGCTGGGCGTGGCCCTGCTGCCCGCGGCGGCCGAGGTGATCCTGCTGACGGGCGGTGCCACCGGCCAGTTCGCCGGGCCCGGCTGGGATCTGGCCCGCTGGATCGTGGGCGGCTTCGCGCTGGTGGTGCTGCTGGCGGCGGCCGGTATCGCCCTGGTCGTGGCCCGTGCGCGCCCGGCCGAGACACCGACGGTGCCGGTCACGGAGCGCGCCGCCCCGGATCTGTACCGGCTGGTGCGGGACCTGGCCGAGCGTCTTGATGTGCCCGCGCCCTCCGCGATAGCGCTCACCCCGGACTGCGACAGTTGGCTGGAGGACCGCACGCATCCCGCGCACGGCCCGCCGCCCCGGGAGACGGCGGGCGCCCCCGCCGGGCCGGGCCTCGCCCCCGCCTCCGGCGACACCCCGGGCGGTGCCGCGCCCGCGCCCGTCCTCGTCATCGGCTCCCCGTTCCTGTGGTGGATGCGGGTGGCCGAGCTGCGCGCGGTGCTCGCCCCGGTCGTCGCGGGCACGGGCCCCTCCGCGCAGCCGGACATAGCCGCCGCCCGGCGCTTCGTACGGGGTCTCGACGCGGCGGTGGCCGTCTCCGCGACGAGCGGGCGCTGTCCGCTGACCCGGGGGGTGTGCGGGGCGCTCGGCTGGGTGGCGAGGATGCTGCTGCGCGCCTGCCGGGAGCACGCGGTGCTGATGGAGCGCGGGGTCGCCGCGGCGGCGGCCGAGCGCGCGCAGGCGGTGGACTACGGCCCCCGGATCGTCGCCCAGGAGCAGGTCGGGCTCGCCTACGCGGGCTGGGACCGGCTGCTGACCAGGGTGGCGCTGCCCGCCTGGCGGATGGGCCGCTGGCCCTCCCGGCTCGACGCGGGCGTGGTCGCCGCGCTGACCGAGCTGTCCCGGCGCGACCGCCTGGCGGACGGCTTCACCTCCCGTCTCGGCGAACGCCCGGCCTGCGATCTCCTGGAGGAGCCCGGGGTGGCCGACGAGGCGGTCTCCCTGCTCGCCGCCCGCCTCTTCCACGGCGCCCCCACGGGCCCTGGCCCCCACTGGGCCCCGGTCGACTGGCAGGCGTACCCGGAGGAGGTCGTCGACCGCACCTGGCGTGCGGAAGCGGCCCGCCTGCACCGGGTGCTGGACGGCCTCCCCGACCGCCCCCCGGCCCCGGCCTCGGGCGGCGCCACCCTGGCCCGGGTCCTGGACCACCTGACGGCTCCGGCCGAGGTACCCGCCCGGCGGATGCCGGAGGACGACGCACCGGTCACGCCCGCCGCCGCACAGCCCGAGCCCGACGACGCCGAAGACCCCACCACCGAACGCGGCTCCGCCCTCGCCGCCGGACTCAGCGCCGAACTGGCCCGGGAGGAAGGCAGCGTGCCCCGGGGCGCCACCGCCTCCGGGCTCGGCCGAGACCCCGAGCTGTGGGACGACGGCGCGCTGCCGCTGTTCCCCCTGCAGCCGCCCCGGACCGGCCGGGAGCTGCTGGTCGCGCATGTCACCGCGATGGTGTGCTGCGCGGCCGTCGACTCCGCGGGCGCCGCCCCGGGCCTGGACTGGCTCGACGGGCCGACGCTGCTCCTGGACGGGAAGCGGGCCGTCGATCTCGGCCCGAGGGTGCTCAGCCTGATCGAGGAGGGGGATCCGGCGCCGCTGCGGGACTGGCTCGCCGCCGCCGGGATACGGCCGGAGAAGCCGGTCCGGCTGGGCTGACTTCGGCCGATAACGGAGCACCGACTTCCACTTCAGGCCAATTCACAACGAATAGTGACCGGAGCCGTGCGTTATGTGATGTGCTGGGACCGAGGCGCACATGGCATCGGCATAAACACGCGCCGGCCATACCCGCACCGAGCACCACGAATCACCCGCACCAGGCACCACTCGCACCACGCACCACCCGCACCACCACAACGGCAACGGGGGCATGAGGGAGGGGAGCGCCCATGACCTCGGACCACATCCGCCGCTGGGAGTCCGGAGCACTCGCGCACGCCGTCACCGACCCTTTCGGCCTGGGCCCGGTGCCCTGGCTGCGCGGCAGCGAGACCTACTTCGACGACACCGGTCACGTGGTGCCCTGGTACGTGGACACCACCCAGCCGCACACCACCACGAGCGCGAGCGGCACCCGCGTCCCCGCCCCCCGTTCGGCGGGCCCCGGCCCCCGCTCCGCCGACGACGTGCACCGCCAGATCAAGGGCTTCACCTCCACCAGCGCGGTCGAGCCCGGCAAGGCGATCGACTTCCACATCACGGTCGACCCGCCGCAGGAGTTCAGCGTCGACATCTACCGCATCGGCCACTACGCCGGGCACGGCGCCGCGAAGATCACCAACAGCCCCCGGCTCTCCGGCATCGTCCAGCCCGAGCCGCTGGCCGCCGACCGCACCGTCTCCTGCCACCACTGGTGGCTGTCCTGGCGCCTCCAGGTCCCCGAGGAGTGGCAGGTCGGCGCGTACGTCGCCGTCCTCACCACCAGCGACGGCTACCGCTCCCACGTCCCCTTCACGGTCCGCGACGACCAGCCCGCCGACCTGCTCCTGCTGCTGCCCGACGTGACCTGGCAGGCGTACAACCTCTACCCGGAGGACGGCCACACCGGCGCCAGCCTCTACCACGCCTGGGACGAACAGGGCGCCCTGCTCGGTGAGTCCGACGCCGCGACCACGGTCTCCTTCGACCGCCCGTACGCGGGCGCGGGCCTCCCGCTCCACGTCGGCCACGCCTACGACTTCATCCGCTGGGCCGAGCGCTACGGCTACGACCTCGCCTACGCCGACTCCCGCGATCTGCACGCGGGCCGCGTCGACCCCACCCGCTACCGGGGCCTGGTCTTCCCGGGCCACGACGAGTACTGGTCGGCACCGATGCGCCGGGCCGTGGAGAACGCCCGCGACCACGGCACCTCACTGGTCTTCCTGTCCGCCAACACCATGTACTGGCAAGTGGAGTTGGCGCCCTCCGCCTCCGGTGTCCCGGACCGGCTGCTGACCTGCCGCAAGCGCAAGGGCCCCGGAAAGCCGGTGCTCTGGCGCGAGATCGACCGGCCCGAACAGCAGCTGATCGGCATCCAGTACGCGGGCCGCGTCCCCGAGCCCAGCCCCCTGATCGTCCGCAACGCCGACCACTGGCTGTGGGAGGCGACCGGCGCCCGCGAGGGCGACGGCATCGAGGGCCTGGTCGCGGGCGAGGCCGACCGCTACTTCCCGCGCACCGCGCTCCCCGAGCACGAGGAGCGCATCCTCCTCGCGCACTCCCCCTACCTGGACGGCGACGGCGTACGACGCCACCAGGAGACCTCGCTCTACCGCGCCCCCTCCGGCGCCTGGGTGTTCGCCTCCGGCACCTTCGCCTGGTCCCCGGCGCTCGACCGCCCCGGCCATGTGGACCCCCGCATCCAGCGGGCCACGGCCAACCTCCTGGACCGCATCTGCAAACGCGACTGACCACCCGGACGCCACCCTCTTCGCCGTATACGGGAGAATCGAGGCAGTTGGACAGAACCACGGGGAGGAACCGTGTCCGGATTCGTAGAAAAGCCCGAGCCGATCGAGGTTCCGGGTCTGGTGCACCTGCACACCGGCAAGGTGCGCGACCTGTACCAGAACGAGGCGGGCGACCTCGTGATGGTCGCCAGTGACCGCATCTCCGCCTACGACTGGGTGCTGCCCAGCGAGATCCCCGACAAGGGGCGCGTGCTGACCCGGCTCTCCCTGTGGTGGTTCGACCAGCTGCGTGACCTGGTGCCCAACCACGTGATCAGCACCGAACTGCCCGAGGGCGCCCCCGCCGACTGGGAAGGCCGCACCCTGGTCTGCAAGTCGCTGCGCATGGTCCCCGTGGAGTGCGTGGCCCGGGGCTACCTCACCGGCTCCGGCCTTGCGGAGTACCGGGAGTCCCGCACGGTGTGCGGCCTCGCCCTGCCCGAGGGCCTGGAGGACGGCTCGGAGCTGCCCGGACCGATCTTCACCCCGGCCACCAAGGCTGAGGTCGGCGAGCACGACGAGAACGTCTCCTACGAGGAGGTGGCCCGTCAGGTCGGCGCGGAGACCGCCGCCCAGCTGCGCCAGGCCACCCTCGCGGTCTACTCCCGCGCCCGCGACATCGCCCGCGACCGGGGCATCGTCCTCGCGGACACCAAGTTCGAGTTCGGCTTCGACGGGGACACCCTCGTGCTCGCGGACGAGGTGCTGACCCCGGACTCCTCCCGCTTCTGGCCGGCCGACCAGTGGCAGCCGGGCCGCGCCCAGCCGTCGTACGACAAGCAGTTCGTGCGCGACTGGCTGACCGGGCCCGACTCCGGCTGGGACCGTAAGAGCGAGCAGCCCCCGCCCGCGCTCCCCGAGGAGGTCGTGGCGGCGACCCGCGCCAAGTACATCGAGGCGTACGAGCATCTGACCGGCACCCGCTGGTAGTCTCGGACACGCGAGAAGCCCCCGGTGAGAACCGGGGGCTTCTACATGGAGCGGACGACGAGGCTCGAACTCGCGACCTCAACCTTGGCAAGGTTGCGCTCTACCAACTGAGCTACGTCCGCAGTGCGCCGTGGCGCGGAGCCAACTATACCCAACCCCGCTCCCGGGCGAGACGCACCGCCGCGTGCCGGTTCTCCGCGCCGAGCTTGGTGACCGCGGCGGAGAGATAGTTCCGCACGGTCCCCGGGGACAGCGCGGCCCGCTCCGCGATCTCCGCGACCGGCGCCCCGTCGGCCGCCAGCTCCAGCACCTCGGCCTCCCGCGCGGTCAGCGGGGAGTCCCCGGCGGAGATCGCGTCGGCGGCCAACTCCGGGTCGACGTACCGCTGTCCGGCGTGCACGGTACGGATGATCTCCGCGAGCCGCTGGGCGCTCACCGTCTTCGGGACGAACCCGCGCACTCCGGCCGCCAGCGCCCGCTTCAGATGCCCGGGGCGCCCGTGTCCGGTGACGATCAGCGCCCGGCAGCCAGGCAGTTCGGCCCGCAGCGATGTGGCGACCCTCACACCGTCGGCGCCCGGCATCTGGAGGTCCAGCACCGCCACGTCGGGCCGGTGGGCCCGCGCCATGGCCAGCGCCTCGGGTCCGCTCGCCGCCTCCGCGACGACGAGCAGGTCCTCCTCCAGGGAGAGCAGGGCGGCCAGCGCGCCCCGGATCAGATGCTCGTCGTCGGCGAGCAGCAGCCGTACCGGACCGTTCATGAGGCGACCTCGCTCACTTGCCGTACCTCCGCCGTCGGGACCGTACGGCACAGCGGCACCTCGGCCACCAGCCGGAACCGGTCCCCCTCCGCCGCCCCCGCCTCCAGCGTCCCGCCCACGGCGGCCAGCCGCTCCCGCAGCCCGGCGAGCCCCGACCCGCCACCCCCGCTCCCGCCCGGGAGGGCACCCGCGCCGTCGTTCTCCACCGTCAGCACCGCCCGCCCCTCGCGCACCCGCACCGCCACGGCACAGCGCTGCGCGTCCCCGTGCCGCAGCACATTGGTGGCCGCCTCGCGCACCACCCAGCCGAGCGCGGACTGCACGGGCGCGGGCAGCTCCGCCGTCTCCGCGCGCACCTCGCAGACGATCCCGGCGGCCGTCAACACGCCCTGCGCACCCGCGAGTTCCACCCCGAGGTCGGCCTCGCGATAGCCGCGCACGACCTCGCGGACCTCGCGCTGCGACTCCTGCGCGATCCGCTGCACCTCGATCATCTGCTCCATGGCCTCCGGCCGTCCGCGCCGGGCGAGTTGGACGGCCAGCTCGCTCTTCAGCGAGATCACCGAGAGGTTCCGGCCCAGCACGTCGTGCAGATCGCGCCCGAACCGCAGCCGTTCCTCCGCGACCGCGAGCCGCGCCTCGGTCTCCCGGGCCCGCTCCGCCTCCCAGAGCACGGAGAGCGTCCAGGCACCGCAGCGGCAGGCGGCCAGCGAGAAGAGGGCCGAGAAGACGGTCACGGCCCCGATGCCGATGAGCCCGGCGACGTCGGGACTGGCGAGCCCGAAAGCGGCCATCAGCAGCACGGCGAGCGCGCCTGACTGGCGCAGATACGCCCGGACCGACGTCACCATGCCGTACGGCAGCCCGAACGCCATCAGCGCGGCGCCGATCGCGAGCCCGGGCACCGCCCCCTCGCCACGGCCGAGCGCGGTGAGCGCCAGGGCCGCCGCGAGGGTCGCCGCGAGCAGCGCCCAGGAGCCCCACAGCGCCCGGGGCGGCAGCACGGCCCGCCCGAGGTAGTGGTCGAACGCCGCCCAGGTGAGCCGGTTGGCCTCCGCGCACTGGAGCGTGCCCGCCAGGAGCAGCACCCAGTCCAGGACCAGGGGCAGGGGCTGGTGGGCCATTGACCCGAGGACGGGCGCCACCAGCCACACCAGCGACAGCAGCCACGGCGTCAGGTACCACATGACGACGGTCGTCAGCTCGACCCGCTCCGCCTTGCTCCGCTCCCGCCAGTGCCGCTGCCGCAGCCGCCGCGCGTGCCCGAGCATCCTCACTCCCCCCACATCACCTGCGTGATTCCCACCGGAACCACCGGCGTACAGCAAACACGGCCACGATCACCCAGGCCAGCGCGCCCGCGAGGGCGCCCAGCGTCTCGTACGCGCTCATCCCGCCGGTCAGACCGCCGCTCACCAGCCGGATCGCCGGGGAGAACGGAAGGACTCCGCAGATCCGCGCGAGTCCGTCGGGCATCAGGTCGACCGGGAACATGATGCCGGAGCCGAGCATCGAGACGAGCACCAGCGGCAGTGCGGTGACCTGGGCGCTCTCCACACTCCGGGTGAAGGAGGCGGTGAGCGCGGCGAGCGCGGCGCTGAGCACCAGCCCCGCCACGATCCCCAGCACCGTCAGATACGGCGCCTTCGGCGGCCCTGTGTGCAGCAGGACCGCGCAGGCCGCCCACAGCAGCAGGGCCTGGGCGAGACCGAGGCCCATGGCGGGCAGGGCGGTGCCGGTCAGGATCTCGGTGTCGGACAGCTCGCCGGTGCGCAGCCGCTTGAGGACAAGCTCCTCGCGGCGGGCGACATAGGCGTTGACGAGCGAGGTGTAGACGGCGAACAGGAAGGTGAAGCCGAGGGCGGCGGTCAGCATGACCGAGCCGATGCTGAGCCCCGCCTGCTTCAGGTTCATCTTGTCCACCGCGCCGTGCAGGCTGAACGGCACGGCGAGCGGTATCAGCAACGCGGTGAGCATGACACCCCGATTGCGTCCGAGGAGGGCGAGTTCGGCCCGCGCGAGCGCGGTGAGCCGCCGAACGGCCGAAGGACCCGGCCTCTGCGCCGCCGTGATGACCGTCCCGCTCATGCCGCCGCCTCCCGCTCTCCGGCGATCCCGAGGAACGCCTCTTCCAGTGAGGCAGGGCGCACGTCCAGTCCGTGCAGCTCGACCTTGTGGTGTTCGGCCCAGGTCAGCACCCCGGTGGCGGAGCGCTGGAGTTCACGGGTGCTCAGCCGGACGGTCCGTCCGCTGACCTCGTGCCCGCACACGCCGAGTTCGGCCAGCGGCGGCAGATCGCCGGGGAACCAGCCCTCGGGCAGCCGGAAGGAGATGCGCGCGGGCCGGTCCGCGGTGACCTCCGCCGGGGTGCCCGAGGCGGCGATCCGGCCCTCGTGCAGGATCGCCAGCCGGTCGGCCAGGTCCTCGGCCTCGTGCAGATAGTGCGTGGTGAGCAGCACGGTCGTGCCCGCGTCGCGCAGGGCACGCACCAACTCCCAGGTGTCCCGGCGCCCTTCGGCGTCGAGGCCGGTCGTCGGCTCGTCCAGGAACAGGACTTCGGGATCGCCGAGCAGGGCGAGCGCGAGGTCGAGGCGGCGCCGCTCACCGCCGGAGAGCTGCTTGACCCGCACGCCGCTCTTCCCGGCGAGACCGACCCGCTCCAGCGCCTCCCCCTCGGGCCCGGCGCCGCTGGTGCAGCCCGCCCACATCCGGGCGGTCTCCGCGACGGTGAGATCCGCCGGGAAGCCGCCCTCCTGGAGCATGACCCCGGTACGGGGGCGTACGGCGGCGCGCTCGCGGTGCGGATCACGGCCGAACACCCGGACCCGGCCGCCCGCCGGACGGGCCAGCCCCTCCAGCAGCTCCACGGTCGACGTCTTGCCCGCGCCGTTGGTGCCGAGCAGGGCGAAGATCTCCCCGCGGGCCACGGAGAAGCTGATGCCCCGCACGGCCTCGAAGCCGGTGCCGTAGACGCGCCGCAGGTCGGTGACCTCGATCACGTGCTCTCGCTCGTCGCTGTCCATGACGTCAGCGTCCCGGCGGCGGGCGCGGGTCGGCAGTGCGCGCTGTCATCACCGGGCATGACAAATGTCAGAAGAGCGGACCGCATACGAAAAGACCCCGGTCCAGAGGACCGGGGTCTTTTTCCCGAGCGGACGACGAGGCTCGAACTCGCGACCTCAACCTTGGCAAGGTTGCGCTCTACCAACTGAGCTACGTCCGCACTGCTCCCGACCGGCTCCCACCGATCGGTGCGAGCACCAGCCTACCTGATCCAAAAGGATGCTTGTGACCGGTGCCAGAGCGGGTGACAGGAATCGCACACTGCGCCTTCCCCCTGGAAGGGGGATGTTCTACTACTGAACTACACCCGCACGGTCCTCGGGATTCGGCCTTTCGGCCTCGCCCCTCGGCGTGCTCCAGACATTAGCCGATCGGCAGGGGGGTTGCGCAAGTCGGTTCCCCCTGCGGACAGGTGAGCGACTCTCAGGGCCCGCCGCTGGGCCCCGAGGAACCGCTCCGCCTCACTGGGCCGCGCTGAACGCCTCGTAGACCTTCTTGGGGATGCGTCCGCGCGCGGGGACGTCCATCTTGTTCGCCTGCGCCCAGGCGCGGACGGCCGACGGGTCGGGGGCGACCTCGGTCTGCTTGTACGCCTTGCCGGACCGGGCGCGCTTGCGGCCGGCCTCCACGTAGGGCGCGAGCGCCTTGCGCAGTCTCTTGGCGTTGGTTTCGTTCAGGTCGATCTCGTACGACTTGCCGTCGAGCCCGAAGGCGATCGTTTCCGCCGCTTCCGAGCCGTCGATGTCGTCAAACAGACTGACCACGACTTTTTGCGCCACGAATATCGGTCCCTTCGTGCGGCACGTTGATACGGCTCACCGGCTACGACATGCCGAGTATCCGCTATTGCCAATTCATTTGTACAGCGCTCGGCAATGAAAGGGGAAGACCCACTAAAACCGCCCGCGTGTCCGGCTTCAATAGATGTCGCGCACGGACTGGAGAACTTTCCCAGAAATTTTCGTGAGCGCACGTCTTCGACACCCGATCGTGATGCGGGTCACGTAGAAACCTCCAACTCTACTCGCGTAGAAATTTTGTACGGGTAGTCTGAAGGAACCTGCTCAGCACCACACACCGGGAGTGCCAGTGGCACGCGTCGTAGTCGACGTCATGCTCAAGCCGGAGATCCTCGACCCCCAGGGCCAGGCGGTCCAGCGTGCGCTGCCGCGTCTGGGTTTCGATGGGATCTCGGACGTCCGCCAGGGAAAGCGTTTCGAACTGGAAGTGGAGGGGCCGGTCGACGAGGCCGCGCTCGCCCGCATCCATGATCTTGCGGAATCCTTCCTCGCCAACACCGTGATCGAGGACTTCACCGTCAAGGTGGAAGAAGTCGCGGGGGCGGCGGAGTGACCGCTCGTATTGGTGTCGTCACATTTCCCGGGAGTCTCGACGACCGTGACACCCGGCGCGCGATCACCCTCGCGGGCGCCGAACCGGTCGCGCTGTGGCACAAGGACAAGGACCTGAAGCAGGTCGACGCCGTGGTGCTGCCCGGTGGTTTCTCCTACGGCGACTATCTGCGCGCCGGGGCGATCTCCCGCTTCTCGCCGGTGATGGAGTCCGTCATCGAGCAGGCGAAGGCCGGACTTCCGGTCCTCGGTATCTGCAACGGTTTCCAGATCCTCACCGAGGCGCATCTGCTGCCCGGCGGGATGCTCGGCAACGACCACCTCCACTTCATCTGCCGCGACCAGAAGCTGCGGGTGGAGAACGCGGGGACGGCCTGGACCGGCGACTACCGCCAGGGCCAGGAGATCCACATCCCGCTGAAGAACATGGACGGCCGGTACGTCGCCGACGCGTACACGCTCGACCAGCTGGAGGCGGAGGGCCGGGTCGTCTTCCGCTACCTGGACATGAACCCCAATGGCTCGCTGCGCGACATCGCCGGCATCACCAACGAGGCCGGGAACGTCGTCGGCCTCATGCCGCACCCCGAGCACGCCGTCGAGCCGCTGATCGGAACCGGCCGCACCGACGGCCTCCCGTTCTTCACCTCGATCCTAAAGAAGCTGGTCAACGCATGAGCCGCAGCCCTCTGGACACGGTCGAGCACGCGGCCGAGACCCCCGACGTCGAGCTGCCCTGGGCCGAACTCGGTCTGAAGAAGGACGAGTACGAGCGCGTGGTCGAGATCCTCGGCCGCCGCCCGACCGGCGCCGAACTCGCCATGTACTCGGTGATGTGGTCCGAGCACTGCTCGTACAAGTCCTCCAAGGTCCACCTGCGCCAGTTCGGCGAGAAGGCGCCCCAGTCGGACGCCCTGCTCGTCGGCATCGGTGAGAACGCGGGCGTGGTGGACGTCGGCCAGGGCTACGCGGTCACCTTCAAGGTCGAGTCGCACAACCACCCCTCCTACGTCGAGCCCTACCAGGGCGCGGCCACCGGCGTCGGCGGCATCGTGCGCGACATCATCGCCATGGGCGCCCGCCCGGTCGCGGTCGTGGACCCGCTGCGCTTCGGCGCGGCCGACCACCCCGACACCAAGCGCGTGCTGCCCGGCGTGGTCGCGGGCATCGGTGGCTACGGCAACTGCCTGGGTCTGCCCAACATCGGCGGCGAGGTCGTCTTCGACGCCTGCTACCAGGGCAACCCGCTGGTCAACGCCGGTGCCATCGGCGTCATGCGGCACGAGGACATCCACCTCGCGAAGGCGTCCGGCGCGGGCAACAAGGTCATCCTCTACGGCGCCCGGACCGGCGGCGACGGCATCGGCGGCGCCTCGATCCTGGCCTCGGAGACCTTCGACACTGCATCTGATAGTGCCTCCGGCACGGGCAAGCCCTCCAAGCGCCCCGCGGTGCAGGTCGGCGACCCCTTCCAGGAGAAGCTGCTCATCGAGTGCACCCTGGAGGCGTTCCAGGAGAAGCTGGTCGTCGGCATCCAGGACCTCGGCGCGGCGGGCCTGTCCTGCGCGACGAGCGAGCTGGCCTCCAATGGTTCCGGCGGCATGCGCGTCACCCTGGACGACGTACCGCTGCGCGACTCGACCCTGTCTCCCGAGGAAATCCTCATGAGCGAGTCGCAGGAACGCATGTGCGCGGTGGTCGAGCCCGAGAAGGTCGACCGCTTCCTGGAGATCTGCGAGAAGTGGGACGTCATCGCCACCGTCATCGGTGAGGTCACCGACGGCGACCGCCTGGAGATCTTCTGGCACGGCGGCAAGATCGTCGACGTCGACCCGCGCACCGTCGCCCACGACGGCCCGGTCTACGAGCGCCCCTACGCCCGTCCCGACTGGCAGGACGCCCTCCAGGCCGACGACGCGAACAAGCTGCCCCGCCCGGCCACGCCCGAGGAGCTGCGCGAGCAGGTCCTCAAGCTGGTCGCGTCGCCCAACCAGGCGTCGAAGAAGTGGATCACTTCGCAGTACGACCACTTCGTGCAGGGCAACACCGTCCTCGCCCAGCCGGAGGACTCCGGCATGATCCGCGTGGACGAGGAGAGCGGCCTCGGCGTCGCCATCGCCACCGACGGCAACGGCCGCTACGCCAAGCTCGACCCGTACACGGGCGCGCAGCTCGCGCTGGCGGAGGCGTACCGGAACGTGGCGACGACCGGCGCGAAGCCGCTCGCCGTCTCCGACTGTCTGAACTTCGGCTCGCCCGAGGACCCGGCCGTGATGTGGCAGTTCGCGGAGGCCGTGCGCGGTCTCGCGGACGGCTGCCTCCAGCTCGGCACCCCGGTGACCGGCGGCAATGTCTCCCTCTACAACCAGACCGGCGAGGCGGCCATCCACCCGACCCCGGTGGTCGCGGTGCTCGGTGTCATCGACGACGTGGCCCGGCGCACCCCGGTCGCTTTCCAGGAGGAGGGCCAGCTGCTCTACCTGCTGGGCGACACCTCCGAGGAGTTCGGCGGCTCGGCCTGGTCCCAGGTGATCCACGACCACCTCGGCGGGCTGCCCCCGAAGGTCGACCTGGAGCGGGAGCGGCTGCTGGCCGAGATCCTGATCTCCGCCTCCCGCGACGGCATGATCGACTCCGCGCACGACCTGTCCGACGGCGGTCTGATCCAGGCCGTGGTCGAGTCGGCGCTGCTCGGCGGCAAGGGCGCTCGCCTGGTCGTCCCGGACGGTCTGGACGCGTTCACCTTCCTGCTGTCGGAGTCGGCGGGCCGCGCGCTGGTCGCCGTGCCGCGCTCGGAGGAGCTGCGCTTCACCGACATGTGCGGGGCGCGGGGGCTTCCGGCCACCCGGATCGGTGTCGTGGACGGCGACTCCATCGAGATCCAGGGCGAGTTCGGCCTGTCCCTGGCGGAGCTGCGCGAGGCGCACGAGAACACGATTCCGGCGCTGCTGGCGTAGGCATCGGATGTGACGGAGCGAGGCCCCCGCGCGAGGAGCGGGGGCCTCGTCTTTTGTCTCGGGCGGTGTCTCGGGCGGGCATCGGGTCCGGCTCAGGCGGGCACCGGCTCCCGCACCGGCTCGCCCGGCTCCCCCGGAACGGCCCGCCGCCTCGGCAGCCGCAGCGCCAGCAGCAGGCACACCAGCATGACCCCGGCCCCGCACAGGAACACCGTGTCCGTCGCGGAGACGTACGCGGTCATGCCCCGCACCCGGTCGGCGCCGCGCAGCGCGGCCAGGGAGCCGACGTCGCCCGGGCCGTCGTAGAGGCGGCCGAGCAGGGTGCCGAAGAGCGCGGCGCCGAGCGAGGTGCCGAGGGTCTGGAAGAAGCGGACGGCGGTGGTGGCCACGCCGAGCTGATGCGGGGGAGCGGCGGCCTGCACCAGCTGGATCAGCTGGCCGAGGAGCTGGCCGAACCCGGCGCCGAGCAGCAGCAGCGCGCCGCGCACCTGCCAGAGCGAGGTGGTGGTGCCGGTGCGGGCCAGCAGCAGGAACGCGGCCAGGGTGACGGCCGCGCCGCTGATCACGAAGGTCCGCTCCGACCAGCCGCGTCCGGTGAGCCGGCCGGTGAGCAGGCCGACGGTCATGATGCCCGCCGCCATCGGCAGCAGGAACAGCCCGGCGGAGGAGCTGGGGACGGCGCGCACGAGCTGGAGGTAGACCAGCACGTAGTACGTCGCGCCGGTCATCGCGAGCCCGATGAGGCCCTGGAGGGCGAAGCCGAGGCGGAGTTCGGGGACGCGGAACATCGGCAGCGGCAGGATCGGCTCGGCCGCGGTGGCCTGGCGGACGAGCAGCAGGGCGAGCGCGGCGAGGCAGCCGAGGGCCAGGCCGACGATCTCCGGCGCGGACCAGGCGTACCGCTTGCCGCCCCACTCGGTGACCAGCAGCA
This sequence comes from Streptomyces sp. LaPpAH-108, assembly GCF_000373625.1. Classification (GTDB taxonomy): domain Bacteria; phylum Actinomycetota; class Actinomycetes; order Streptomycetales; family Streptomycetaceae; genus Streptomyces. The sequence goes on along the minus strand of NZ_KB891995.1, from coordinate 53,392 downwards.
GCGTGGTCGCGAAGGCCGCGGCGAGGGCGGCGCCGGGGAAGTCGACCGGGTGCGAGCGGGTCGCGCGCGGGAGCTTGAGGACGACCACGGCGGTGGCGAGCGCGGCGACGCCGAGGGGCAGGTTGATGAAGAACGCCCAGCGCCAGCTCGCGTGCTGGGCGAGGAAGCCGCCGAGCCAGGGTCCGACCGCCATGCCGCCGCCCGCGACGACCCCGCCGGTGCTCGCACCCCGGTTCCGCCGCCCACCGGGGCCCCTGAGCTGGGCGATCACCACCATCGTGACGCTCATCAGACCGCCCGCTCCGGCGCCCTGCACCGCGCGGGACGCGATCAGCCAGCCCAGCGAGGGGGCCGCGCCGCACAGTGCCGAGCCGGTCAGGAAGGCGCCGAGCGCGCCGAGGAAGACGGGTTTGGCGCCGTGCGTGTCGCAGAGCTTGCCGTAGAGCGGCAGCACCGCGGCGGAGGCCAGCGAGAACGCGCTGACCAGCCAGGGGATCTTCGCGATGCCATGGGCCGGGTCGAGGTCCCGGACGATCGGGACGGTCGCGGCGGACACGATCTGCAGGTCGAGGACGGCCAGGACGATCGTGACCAGGCAGACGAGCATGCCGAGGCGGCGCTGGGTCGCAGTCATGGGCGTCACCCTGCCGCCTGTTGGTGTACTCAGTCAATATTTCATCCAGGCTCAAGCTTGAGCTTGGCCTAAAATTCATCGCGGTAAGGTGTCGGCATGGCTGAGGCGATGGGGCTGCGCGAGCGCAAGAAGCGGCAGACGGGGCAGCGGATCTACCGGGTCGCGATCGACCTCTTCGTCGAGCGGGGCTTCGACCATGTCTCCGTGCAGGAGATCGCGGACGCCGCGGAGGTCTCGAAGATGACGGTCTTCAACTACTTCCGCACCAAGGAAGACCTGGTCTTCAAGCCGATGGAGGAGCACTTCTCGGACACGGCCCGCGCCGTGCGCGACCGCGAACCCGGCGAGTCCGCCGTGGACGCCGTACGCCGCCAGTTCCTGGAGATGATCGAGAACCGCGACCCCGCGATCGGCCTCAACCCCGACCCGTTCGCCCGCCGGATCCGTCAACTGGTGCTCTCCACCCCGGTGCTGACCGAACGCGCCTTCCTCGCCGCCCAGCGCGGTGCCCGGGAGCTGGCCGCGCTGCTGGCCGCCGAGACCGGGGACCTGATGCGGGCCACCGTCGCCGCCGCGACCCTCAGCGCCGCCCGCAGCGCCCTGATCGAGGAGCACCACCGCCGCGTGGCCGAGGGCGAGAGCCTGGACCTGATCGCCGCCGAGGCACCCGAACGCGCCCGGGCCGCCTTCGAGCTGATCGAGACCGGCCTGCGGGGTTACGCCGTCCGTGCGCCGGAAGCCGCCCGGGACGCATAGGGTCACCGCCATGCCCCCGGCCAGGAAACGCCCCCGCAGATACGACCCCGCCAAGACCCGCGCGGCGGCCCTCGCCCAGCTCGGTCAGGTACGGGAGGCCGTACGGGACCTCGACTCCGAGCCGGTGCGCGCGCTGACGGCACGGCTCGCCGCGTCCCTCGCCGAGGTCGAGCACGCGATCGCGCGCCCCTCGGGCCCGAAGCCGACCCTCACCCCGGCCGAGTGGTTCCTGGCCCCGGGCGCCCGCCCGACCGCAGCGGACGTGCCGCTCGCCGACCTCGAACGACGCCTGCGCGACCTCCTCGCCGCTCACCCCGCCGAACGCCTGGTGGAGACCGGCGCCGGGGTCATGACCCTGGACGACTTCCTGGTGACGAGGCTCGTCGACCTGACACGGTGCGCCGACGACCTCACCACCACGGTCCCCGGCCTGGCCGTCGGGATCGACCGGCAGGCCCTCGCCGCCACCACCCGTGTCCTCGCCGACACCCTCGCCCTGAAGGCCCCCGGCGCCTCCACCGAGGTCCGCATCCCGCCCTACGCCGTCGTCCAGTGCGTAGAAGGCCCCCGCCACACCCGAGGCACCCCGCCCAACGTCGTGGAAACCACCCCCCTGACCTGGCTCCGCCTCACCACCGGCCGCCTGCCCTGGGCCGACGCCCTCGCCCACGCCGAGGTGAGCGCAAGCGGCGAACGCGCGGACCTGTCGGGGCTGCTCCCGCTGCTGCCGTAGCGCGACGCCATGGCAGCAGCCGTACCGGTCACGGCGCGGCGGAACCCACGGACTCCCCCTCACGTCGAACCGGTATGTACCGGCACAAGCAGCGCATGACCATGACGGCCGCCGCCGTGCTCGTCCCGCTCGCGGTGGCCTGTGGAAACGAGGGAGCGGGCAGCGGGTCGGTGGGCCCGCAGCAGCCGGTGACCGGGGTGGAGTGGCGGGTCGACAGCCTGACCACGGAGAGCACGACCCTGCGTGCCCCCGCCGGGGCGCGGCTGCGGGTGGAGGAGGACGGCACCGCGGGCGGGAACCTCGGCTGCAACAGCTTCGGCACCCGGGCCACCCTGCGCGAGGACCGGATCTCCTTCGGCGCCCTGCGCACCACCAAGATCGCCTGTGACCGGCCCCGGATGACCTTCGAGCGGGCGCTGGCCGCCGCACTCGACCGGCAGACCCTCACCGCGCGGACCGAGGACGGCAAACTCACGCTCACGGGCGGTCACGGCGAGCGCGTGCGGCTCACCCGGATCGCGGCCGATTGATGTGCGACACCTCACTCGGGACACCTCCGCCGGGCGCCCGGAGACACCCCCGGGCGCCGGACCGCGCCGGGAGTCGTCCGATACGCACCGCTGTGACCAGGTGAAACGCGAAAAGCACCAAGGTGATCGCACGTCCGGGTTCGGCAGCCGCTACGTATCCCCAATTCGGAGCAACGGCCCGGCTCGCCTACACTCGGAGCCGTGCCACGTGGTGACGGTCGACTCAATCACGATCTGCTTCCCGGCGAGAAGGGCCCCCAGGACGCTTGCGGCGTCTTCGGTGTCTGGGCGCCTGGCGAAGAGGTCGCAAAGCTCACGTACTTCGGGCTCTACGCCCTCCAGCACCGGGGTCAGGAATCCGCGGGAATCGCGGTCAGCAACGGCTCCCAGATCCTCGTCTTCAAGGACATGGGCCTGGTCTCCCAGGTCTTCGACGAAACCTCGCTCGGTTCGCTCCAGGGTCATATCGCGGTCGGACACGCCCGCTACTCGACCACCGGCGCCTCCGTGTGGGAGAACGCCCAGCCGACGTTCCGCGCCACCGCGCACGGTTCCATCGCGCTCGGCCACAACGGCAACCTGGTCAACACCGCGCAGCTCGCGGAGATGGTCGCCGACCTGCCCAAGGACACCAACGGCCGCTCCACCCGGGTCGCGGCCACCAACGACACCGACCTGCTGACGGCGCTCCTCGCCGCCCAGGTCGACGAGGACGGCAAGCCGCTCACCATCGAGGAGGCGGCCCACCGCATCCTCCCGCAGGTGAAGGGCGCCTTCAGCCTCGTCTTCATGGACGAGCACACGCTGTACGCGGCCCGCGACCCGCAGGGCATCCGCCCGCTGGTCCTCGGCCGCCTGGAGCGCGGCTGGGTCGTCGCCTCCGAGTCCGCCGCCCTCGACATCTGCGGCGCCAGCTACGTCCGCGAGATCGAGCCGGGCGAGTTCGTCGCCATCGACGAGAACGGCCTGCGCACCTCCCGATTCGCGGAAGCGAAGCCCAAGGGCTGTGTCTTCGAGTACGTCTACCTGGCGCGCCCCGACACCGACATCGCCGGGCGGAACGTCTACCTCTCCCGCGTGGAGATGGGCCGCCGCCTCGCCAAGGAGGCGCCGGTCGAGGCCGACCTGGTCATAGCCACCCCGGAGTCCGGCACCCCGGCCGCCATCGGGTACGCGGAAGCCTCCGGCATCCCCTTCGGCAACGGCCTGGTGAAGAACGCCTACGTGGGCCGCACCTTCATCCAGCCCTCGCAGACCATCCGCCAGCTGGGCATCCGGCTGAAGCTGAACCCGCTCAAGGAAGTCATCAAGGGCAAGCGCCTGATCGTCGTCGACGACTCGATCGTGCGCGGCAACACCCAGCGCGCCCTGGTGCGCATGCTGCGCGAGGCGGGCGCCGCCGAGGTCCACATCCGGATCTCCTCGCCGCCCGTGAAGTGGCCCTGCTTCTTCGGCATCGACTTCGCCACCCGCGCCGAGCTGATCGCCAACGGCATGACCATCGAGGAGATCGGCACCAGCCTGGGCGCCGACTCGCTCGCGTACATCTCCATCGACGGCATGATCGACGCGACCACCATCGCCAAGCCGAACCTGTGCCGCGCCTGCTTCGACGGTGAGTACCCGATGGAGCTGCCCGACCCGGAGCTGCTCGGCAAGCAGCTGCTGGAGACCGAGCTGGCGGCAGGAACCGCCGCCACCGCCGCGGCCGACGCCATCCGGCGTCCCTGAGCTGCGCCGTCAGAGCCGTACGACAGGAAAGTTCTCTTAAGCCATGTCCTCTGAGACCACGGGTGCCAGCTACGCGAGCGCGGGCGTCGACATCGAGGCGGGCGACCGCGCGGTCGAGCTGATGAAGGAATGGGTGCGCAAGACCCGCCGCCCCGAGGTCCTCGGCGGCCTCGGCGGCTTCGCCGGGCTCTTCGACGCCTCCGCCCTCAAGCGCTACGAGCGCCCGCTGCTCGCCTCCGCGACCGACGGCGTCGGCACCAAGGTCGACATCGCCCGCCGCCTGGGCGTGTACGACACCATCGGCCACGACCTGGTCGCCATGGTCATGGACGACATCGTGGTGTGCGGCGCCGAACCGCTCTTCATGACCGACTACATCTGCGTCGGCAAGGTCCACCCCGAGCGGGTCGCCGCGATCGTCAAGGGCATCGCGGAGGGCTGTGTGCTGGCCGGCTGCGCCCTGGTGGGCGGCGAGACGGCCGAGCACCCGGGCCTGCTCGGCCCGGACGACTTCGACGTCGCGGGCGCCGGTACGGGCGTGGTGGAGGCCGACCGGCTGCTCGGCCCGGACCGCATCCGCGAGGGCGACGCCGTGATCGCCATGGCGTCCTCCGGTCTTCACTCGAACGGGTACTCCCTGGTCCGTCACGTCCTGCTGGAGCGCGCCGGACTCGCCCTGGAGTCGGAGGTCGCGGAGCTGGGCCGCACGCTCGGGGAGGAGCTGCTGGTGCCCACCAAGATCTACTCGCTGGACTGCCTCGCGCTCACCCGCACCACCGAGGTGCACGCCTTCTCGCACATCACCGGCGGCGGCCTCGCGGCCAACCTGGCCCGGGTGATCCCGGACGGGCTGCACGCCACCGTGGACCGCTCCACCTGGACCCCGGGCGCGATCTTCGACCTGGTCGGCCGCACGGGCGACGTCGAGCGCCTGGAGCTGGAGAAGACCCTGAACATGGGCGTCGGCATGATGGCCGTCGTCCCCGCCGAGTCCGTCGAGGCGGCCCTGACCACGCTGGCCGACCGCGGCGTGGACGCCTGGGTGGCCGGTGAGATCACCGCCCGGGACGGCCACGCTTCGGGCGCCGAGCTGACCGGGGACTACGCGCGCTAGAACACCGGTAGGGCGGGCTCCCGCAGGGCGCCCGCCCTTACTCGTGGCTCACTCACCGCCCCGACCGCTTCACCAGCAGCACAGAAGCCGGTCGGTGGCAGTGCCACCGACCGGCCTGATGCTCAGTGCGAGGTCAAGCGCCGCGACGGTGTTGTGAGGGACCGTCGTCCTCGTCCTCGTCGTCGTCCTCATAGAGGTCGGCGTAACGGGAGTAGAGGTCATCGTCGTCATCTTCATCGTCCTCGAACGGCTCGCCGTTCGGCGGCTGGCTCGAAGTCGATGCGCCCAGTTCACTGGCCAGACGTGACAGGTCAGTCCCACCGCTGTTGTACTTCAGCTGGCGGGCGACCTTTGTCTGCTTGGCCTTGGCCCGGCCGCGCCCCATGGCTCGACCCCCTCGGTGACGGGGCTCAACGGCCCCAGAGTCTGACACGCGTTCATGATCTGGAACGGACTCTCCGCAGAGATGCCGGTCCGTAGGGCTTCCACGGTACCTGAGCCCGCGCCCATACGGTACGTCGCCCGCAGCACGCGCGTGTGCACAGGACCCTCGAGGAGCCCTGTCCTCGCTGGTCAACGGCGATTTTAACCACTTATCGGGGGACGACCCGCCGGTGGAAGTGAGAGTTCTCTCCAAGTTGCCTCCGGCGGGTACCGCCCACCCGCGCGGCCGGGCACCCGGCCAGGGAGCCGCACGGGTGCCGCACGCGCGCCGCGCGGGTGCCGCAGGGGTGCCGCGTGGGCGCGAACCGGCCGTGCCGGTCAGCGCGCCGCGCGGGCGTCCGCCATGCGCCGCTCGGCGATACGGTCGGCCGCCGCGGCCGGCGGAATGCCGTCTGCCTTTGCGGTCGCGAAGATTTCCAGCGTGGTGTCGAAGATCTTCGCGGCCTTCGCCCGGCACCGCTCGAAGTCGAATCCGTGCAGCTCGTCCGCCACCTGGATCACCCCGCCCGCGTTCACCACGTAGTCCGGGGCGTAGAGGATGCCCCGGTCGGCGATGTCCTTCTCCACGCCCGGGTGGGCGAGCTGGTTGTTGGCCGCGCCGCACACCACCTTGGCGGTCAGTACCGCCACCGTGTGGTCGTCCAGGGCGCCGCCCAGCGCACAGGGGGCGTAGATGTCCAGCCCCTCCACACGGATCAGCTCGTCGGTGCTCGCCACCGCCGTCACCCCCTCGGGGTACTCGGCCAGGATCCGGCGTACCGCGTCCGGGCGTACGTCCGTGAGCACGACCTCGGCGCCCTCCGCGCGCAGGTGGCCCACCAGATGGCGGCCCACCTTGCCGACGCCCGCGATGCCGACCCGGCGCCCGCGCAGCGAAGGGTCGCCCCAGACCTGCTGGGCGGAGGCGCGCATGCCCTGGTAGACGCCGAAGGCGGTGAGCACGGAGGAGTCGCCCGCGCCGCCGTTCTCCGGGGAGCGGCCGGTGGTCCAGCGGCAGGTGCGGGCCACCACGTCCATGTCCGCGACATAGGTGCCGACGTCGCACGCGGTCACGTAGCGCCCGCCGAGCGAGGCGACCATCCGGCCGTAGGCGAGCAGCAGCTCCTCGGTCTTGTCCCGCTCCGGGTCACCGATGATCACGGCCTTGCCACCGCCGTGGTCAAGACCGGCCATCGCGTTCTTGTACGACATCCCGCGCGCGAGGTTGAGGGCGTCGGCGACGGCGTCGGCCTCGGTGGCGTACGGGTGGAAGCGGGTGCCGCCGAGGGCCGGGCCGAGGGCGGTGGAGTGCAGGGCGATGACGGCCTTGAGGCCGCTGGCGCGGTCCTGGCAGAGGACGACCTGCTCATGGCCGCCCTGGTCCGAGTGGAAGAGGGTCCGCAGGACGTCAGCGGATGCGCCGGTTGCGTAGGTCACGGTGGTGACTCCTGTGCGTGTAGCGGCGGACGGGGCCGGGGCGGCCCCTGGGGTTTCCCCACACTTTTGGCCGTGGGGGTGGGTGGCGGGGTGCTGCCACGCGGCCGTTGGGCCGCAAGGCTGAGCGTAGAGCCTGCTCGCGGCCCGTATCCGGGGTACGCCGAGGATCACTCTTCCGTGCCCGCGGGGCCGCTCGCCGTGGCACGATGCGCAGTGGTTCCGAGCCGGACCCGGCCGGGGTTTCGAGCCGGGCGCGAGGAGGAGGGAGGGAGCGTGCCCAAGGTGTCCTCCGTGGTCGTCCCCTATGCCGCGTACCTGCGCGTGTACGAGCCGCTGGCCGCCTTCCCGGAGCCCGAGCGCACCCACTGGGCGCGGTACGCCCGCAGGCCCGACCGCCCCACCTACCAGGACGAGCTGCGCCGCTCGCTGGCCGACCTGCTGCCCACCCCGCCGGTCGCGGTGCCGGTGCACGAGAGCGCGGACGCCTTCGTGACCGAGGTGGACGGCGTGGTCTGCGTCTGCCCCTGGCGCACCCGGCTGCGCGGCTGGCAGGCGCTTGCCGCCCTGGACGAGGAGCTGCCCCCGACGGTGCTGGACGCGGTCCTGCCCCCGCTGGTGCGCGAGCAGGCCGCCCTGGACTACGAGCGCTGGCTCGTCCGCAACCCCGACGCCCGCCCCTGGATCCGCACCGCGACCTGGCAGGTGCCGCTCAACTGGTTCGTGCTCGTCGGCGACGAGGAGCGGCGCTTCGAGAAGGGCACAGGCGAGGTGCCCCCGCTGCTGCGCTACCGCACCCCGATGGTGCAGGCCAGGCGGCGCGTGGCGCGGGCACTGCGCACCCTGAAGGACGCCGTCGAGGAGGGCCCGCTGATCGACGGCCTGGTGGACGTCGGCCGCTGGCTGGAGGAGTTCCACCCCCGCTCCCTGGTGGAGCTGGACTACGGCGGTCTGGTGCACGCGGTGCCCGCGGGGGCGCTGGAGGACGACCACTCCGCGGCGGACGTGGCCGCGGGCATCGACGCGCTGCGCCGGGGCGACGGCCCGGCCGCGGGGCGGGTCTACGGGCGCCTGGTGCAGCGCTGGCGCGCGGTGCGGGACCTGCGTTCGGCGAACTGATCGTCTTGTCCGTGCGTCCGGGCGAACTGATCGCCGAATCCGTACGTACTCCTTGATGACGGCACATCCCGAACAGGCGAGAAGTGACGCAGCTCACGGTCGAAATGGCCTCGAACAGCGTACGGTCTGTGGACTTGACTCATCTGACGGGATGTTGGTCCCGATCCGGGCTTTTTCCCATCAAGGGTGATGGACGGCACTTACGCGGCTCTTGCGTCTCTTGCCGCTCCTCATGCCAAAATAGGACAAGGAGCCCGGGGAGGGCTCCGTCTGTCCATCTGTGCTCCACTGTGGGCAGAATCTCCGCATTGCACGATTTGGGGGGTCCGGTGCCTCCTGATCGCCGAAGTGACTGATCGTCACATCGGCGTGACTGTCCGCTATGGCATGGTCCATCGGCTTCCGTCGCTGATGAACACCTGGGAGGGCAATTCCATCGGTTTGGCCGACGCGGCTGGACAGATGGTGTAGTTGTAGTGCCGAGGACAAGCCGTTCGTCCTATAACCGACTCGACTCGCGTCCGCCATTTCGGGCAACGCGGGTCAAGGTGCAGAATTTAGAGGAAAGAACCGAGAACGTCGGTTCTCCCGAGGAGGCCGCTCATGACCGCTCGCACCCCTGATGCCGAGCCGCTGCTGACCCCGGCTGAGGTCGCCACCATGTTCCGTGTCGACCCCAAGACGGTCACGCGGTGGGCGAAGGCCGGCAAGCTCACGTCGATCCGCACGCTCGGCGGGCACCGCCGCTACCGCGAGGCGGAGGTCCGCGCCCTGCTCGCGGGCATCCCGCAGCAGCGCAGCGAGGCCTGAACAACTCCATAACCGGGCAGAACGACCGAACCCCAACTGGTCGGGGCGCCCGAACCCTAGCTCTGAACGACGCGGGACCTGCCCCAACAGGCCCCCCGCCCAAGCCGATTCACATGCTTGAGTAAGTGGCACAGGGTGCGTCGTAGATCGCGCTGGACTCCGCCGGGTCCAGCGCGATCTTTTTTGTGCCTTCGGGCGGGTCTTCCTGAGCCTCTGTGAGCGGCCTTGTCGGAGTCTGAGGAGGAGTGTGGGAAGCGCCGTGCGTGACCCGTGAGGCAGGTGCAATTGCACATATTAAATTGACCTGTTGTAGGACAGTGGTAAGAACCGTACTTTCAAAAAATCATGCCGTGACTCCCGTCACAGGCCGGGCGTCTTGTTGCCGCGGGCATGTGTGCGCTATTGGGGTCGCCCGCCCCATCAGCCCTTGTGTGGACGGGTGTTGGGGTTCTCGTCCGGTTCCATGGCGAGCCGCTGGAGGCGGTGGCAGACGGGACAGCGACGGGTGACGTGCCGATAGGCGGAGGCGGCCGACAGATGCGCCCTCAGAAGCGCCCGTGTCGCGTGCCTGGCCGATGCCGCCATCCGTCACCTCCGGAGGCCGCACGGGGGAGACGGCCTGCCTTCTGGGTACCGAGCCCGGCCTGGGCCGTCAAGAGCGCCGGGCGCGGCGCGGGCGGCGCAGACGGGAGCGGTACGGGTGGGAACGGCGAAAGGGCCCCCTCGCGGGGGCCCTTCCTTTACTGCGGTCCTGACGGGATTTGAACCCGCGGCCTCCACCTTGACAGGGTGGCGAGCACTCCAAACTGCTCCACAGGACCATCTCGCGCGGCACTCGGCTGCTGCGTCGTGCTGCGAGAAGGACTGTACACGAGGGGGGATGTCCTGGTCGAACTCACCCTCCGCGCACGCCCGGTCACGGTGCCAGGGCGTCGATCGCCTTCACGATCCGCTTGTCGGAGACGGGGTAGGCCGTGCCCAGCGCATGGGCGAAGTAGCTGACCCGCAGCTCCTCGATCATCCAGCGGATGTCGAGCACCTGCCGGGGCACCGGGCGCCCCTGCGGCAGCTGCTCCAGGAGCCAGGCGTACTCGTCGCGCATCTCCTGGACCTTCTCCATGCGGGAGGTGTCCCGCTGGACGTTCGTCGGCATCTGCTGCAGCCGCCGGTCGGCGGCCACCAGATAGCGCATCAGGTCCGGCAGCCGCTTCAGGCCCGCCCAGGTCACGAAGCCCGGCTTCACCAGCGCGTCCAGCTGCTGGCGCACGTCCCTCAGGTTGGCGAGCAGGACCGGGCTCTTCACCGACTTCAGCCGCCGCTCGGCCGCCTGCCAGGCCGCGAGCACCTGCTGCGTCTGGCCGACCGCGCGCACGGTGGTGTCCACGATCTCGGCCCGCACCTTGTCGTAGAGCTTGCGGTACGACTCCTCGTCCCACACCGGGCCGCCGAAGTCCGCGATCAGCTTGTCGGCCGCGGCCATCGCGCAGTCGTCGAACAGGGCCTGCACCGAGCCGTGCGGGTTGGCCGAGAGCGCCAGCTTCTGGGCGTTCGTCAGCCTGTCCGCGGCGAACTTGGCCGGGTTGACCGGGATGTTGCGCAGGATGAGCCGGCGCGTGCCCTTCCACATGGCCTCGGCCTGCTCCTCCTCGGTGTCGAAGAGGCGTACGGAGACCGTGTCGCCGTCGTCCACCAGGGCGGGATACGCCTTGACCGGGTGTCCGGCCCGCTTGGTCTCGAAGACGCGGGTGAGCGTGCCGATCGTCCAGTCGGTCAGCCCCGAGCGCTCAAGGGACTCGCCGCCCTGCCGGGAGGCGGTGGCCGCGGCGGCCTGGGAGAGCGCCTTGCGGGCCTTCGGGCGCAGCTGGAGCTTCAGCGCCTCCAGGTCCTTGTCCTCGGCCAGCTTGCGGCGCCGTTCGTCCACGATCCTGAAGGTGACCTTCAGATGGTCGGGCACCTTGGACCAGTCGAAGTCCGCGGCCTCGAAGGGCACGCCGACCATGCGCTTCAGCTCGCGCGCCATGGTGGTCGGCAGCGGCTCCTGGAGGGGGACGGCCCGCTCCAGGAACTTCTTGGCGTAGTTGGGCGCGGGGACGTAGTTGCGGCGGATCGGCTTGGGCAGCGTGCGGATCAGCTCGGTGACGACCTCCTCGCGCAGGCCCGGGATCTGCCAGTCGAAGCCCTCGTCGGTGACCTGGTTCAGTACCTGGAGCGGGATGTGCACGGTCACACCGTCGGCGTCCGCGCCCGGCTCGAACTGGTAGGTCACCCGGAACTTGAGGTTCCCCTGGTGCCAGGTGTCGGGATAGTCGGCCTTGGTGACCGCCTCCGCCGACTCCCGGATGAGCATCTCCCGCTCGAAGTCGAGGAAGTCGGGCTGCTCGTGCCGCTTGCGCTTCCACCAGGAGTCGAAGTGGGCCCCGGATACGACGTGTTCGGGCACGCGCTGGTCGTAGAAGTCGAACAGCGTCTCGTCGTCCACCACGATGTCCCGGCGCCGGGCGCGGTGTTCCAGCTCCTCGACCTCGCTGAGCAGCTTGCGGTTGTCGGCGAAGAACTTGTGGTGCGTGCGCCAGTCGCCCTCGACCAGCGCGTTGCGAATGAAAAGTTCGCGGGACAGCTCGGGGTCGATCCGGCCGTAGTTCACCTTGCGCTGGGCGACGATCGGGACGCCGTACAGCGTCACCTTCTCGTACGCCATCACGGCCGCCTGGTCCTTCTCCCAGTGCGGTTCGCTGTACGTCCGCTTCAGGAGGTGCCCGGCGAGCGGTTCGACCCACTCGGGCTCGATCTTGGCGTTGACGCGGGCCCAGAGCCGGGAGGTCTCCACGAGTTCGGCCGACATCAGGAACTTCGGCTGCTTCTTGAAGAGCGAGGAGCCGGGGAAGACCGCGAACTTGGCGTTGCGGGCGCCCAGGTACTCGTTCTTGTTGCCGTCCTTCACGTCCTTCATGCCGACGTGGGAGAGGAGGCCCGCGAGCAGGGAGACATGGATGCGGTCGGCGGGGGCGTCCTCCTCGCCTATGCGGATGTCCAGCTGCTTGGCGACCGTGCGCAGCTGGGTGTAGATGTCCTGCCACTCGCGGATGCGCAGGAAGTTCAGATACTCCTGCTTGCACATCCGGCGGAAGGACGAGGAGCCGCGTTCCTTCTGCTGCTCGCGGATGTACCGCCACAGGTTGAGGTAGGCGAGGAAGTCGCTGGTCTCGTCCTTGAATCGGGCGTGCTGCTGGTCGGCCTGGGTCTGCTTGTCGGCGGGGCGCTCGCGCGGGTCCTGGATGGACAGGGCGGCGGCGATGACCATGACCTCGCGGACACAGCCGTTCCGCGCGGCTTCCAGGACCATGCGGGCAAGACGCGGGTCGACCGGCAACTGGGCGAGCTTGCGGCCCGTTTCGGTGAGGCGCTTGCGCGGGTCCTTCTGCGCGGGGTCGAGGGCGCCGAGTTCCTGGAGCAACTGCACGCCGTCGCGGATGTTGCGGTGGTCCGGCGGGTCGATGAAGGGGAACTTCTCGATCTCGCCGAGGCCGGCCGCGGTCATCTGGAGGATGACGGAAGCCAGGTTGGTGCGCAGGATCTCGGCGTCGGTGAACTCCGGCCGGGCGACGAAGTCGTCCTCGGAGTAGAGCCGGATGCAGATGCCGTCGCTGGTACGGCCGCAGCGGCCCTTGCGCTGGTTGGCGCTGGCCTGCGAGACCGGCTCGATGGGCAGCCGCTGGACCTTGGTGCGGTGGCTGTAGCGGCTGATGCGGGCGAAGCCGGGGTCGATGACGTACTTGATGCCGGGGACGGTCAGCGAGGTCTCGGCGACGTTGGTCGCGAGCACGATCCGGCGGCCGGTGTGCGGCTGGAAGACGCGGTGCTGCTCGGCGTGCGAGAGGCGCGCGTACAGCGGCAGCACCTCGGTGAATCTGTACTTCTTCTTCTCCAGCGCGTCGGCCGTGTCCCGGATCTCGCGCTCGCCGGAGAGGAAGACGAGGATGTCGCCTTGCCCCTCGGCCATCAACTCCTCGACGGCGTCGGTGATCGCGGTGATCTGGTCGCGGTCGGCGTCGGAGGAGTCCTCTTCGAGCAGCGGCCGGTAGCGCACCTCGACGGGGTACGTCCGTCCGCTCACCTCGATGATCGGGGCATCACCGAAGTGCCGGGAGAAGCGCTCCGGGTCGATGGTGGCCGAGGTGATGACGACCTTGAGGTCGGGGCGCCTGGGCAGCAGCTGGGCGAGATAGCCGAGCAGGAAGTCGATGTTGAGGGACCGCTCGTGGGCCTCGTCGATGATGATCGTGTCGTAGGCGCGCAGCTCGCGGTCGGTCTGGATCTCCGCGAGGAGGATGCCGTCCGTCATCAGCTTCACGAAGGTGGCGTCCGGGTTCACCTGGTCGGTGAAGCGGACCTTCCAGCCGACGGCCTCGCCGAGCGGGGTCTTCAGCTCGTCGGCGACGCGCTCGGCCACCGTCCGGGCGGCGATGCGGCGGGGCTGGGTGTGCCCGATCATGCCGCGCACGCCCCGGCCCAGCTCCATACAGATCTTGGGGATCTGGGTGGTCTTTCCGGAGCCGGTCTCACCGGCCACGATGACCACTTGGTGATCGCGGATGGCGGCTGCGATCTCGTCCTTCTTCTGGCTGACCGGCAGCTGCTCGGGGTAGGTGACGGCGGGCACACGGGAGCGCCGCGCGTTCATGCGGGAGGCGGCCTGGTCGATGTCGCCCTCGATCTCGGCGAGGACGGCGGCGCGGGCCTCCGGCTTACGGATCTTGCGCGCGCCCTCGAGCCTGCGCCCGAGCCGGTGGGCGTCACGCAGCGACAACTCGGTCAGTCGGGAGGCGAGGGCGCCCGGGGCGGGAGCGGGATGCGTAGACATACGCGATCCAGGATCTCACCTCGGGGAAACAGCGCGCGAACGATTTGCCGCTCCGGCGCTCTCAGGCGGACGGGCCCGCGCACGGGCCCGTCTCCCTGACTAGGTGGCTTGCGCTGTCCTGGCTCGGCGGCTTCGCCGCCTCGGCTCAGCAGCTTCGCTGTCCGGACCTGAACCCGGACCGGTACCCGTCCTTGAAGCCGTTCTGGTAGTCCCCGCGCGGGTCCACCAGCGAGCGGACCGGGAACTGACGGTGGCCGTCATTGCGGTGGTGGCACGTGCGCTGACCGTCCCGGAAGCCCGACCTGAAGCCGTCCCGGAAGCCCTGCTGGTAGTCCCTGGGTGAAGCCGGAAGCGTCGTCACCGTCCCGGTCCGCGCGGTGGCGGGTGCCGCCGACGCGACCTGCTGGAAGGAGACCGGAGCGAGAACGACGGCCGCAGCTACGAACATCGAGCTGAACACTGCCGTCCGCTGTCTTTTCGTGACGGGCATAGGCACTCCCTCGGGGTGATTTCCCACGGATGGCCGTATTTCACTGTGGCCCCGGCCCCCGAACCCCGCAACCGCGCTCCAGGGCAGCTCGACGGCAGTCCCCTGACCTACGAAAACACCCCCGCCGGAGACTCCGGAGGGGGTGTCGGCCCTGGTGAGGGCGGTTGTGGCTGGGGCCGGGGTCGAACCGGCGACCTATCGCTTTTCAGGCGATCGCTCGTACCAACTGAGCTACCCAGCCACGAGGTTTCACGTGAAACCTCAGCGGTCCTGACGGGATTTGAACCCGCGGCCTCCACCTTGACAGGGTGGCGAGCACTCCAAACTGCTCCACAGGACCAGGCGCTGTGTACGACAGTGTCGCACACGGTTGCGGGTCTCCCCAACGTGATTCCCACCTGCTGTGAGGTGCGCATCTGTTGGGCTGACGTCGCTGGAGAAGCGTATCAGAGCACCGGGGGTGCTCCGAAAACGTGATTCCCCAGGCTCCGAGGGGGAGGGTGCCAGGGAGATGCCCCTGGGAACGCGAAAACCCGCCCTGGATCAGAGCGGGTTTCGTGACAAGTCTGCTGTGGTGCCCCCAACGGGATTCGAACCCGTGCTACCGCCTTGAAAGGGCGGCGTCCTAGGCCGCTAGACGATGAGGGCTATCGGCCCGCCGTGGGCGCTTCGCAGCGCGTCGGGGACGTGAGCAGCATAGGGGATGGGCGGTGGTATCGGCAAAACACTTCGCGGCACCCCCGGTGACTCACTTCTTGACCAGATGACGGCTGACCTCGGCCGTCGTCCGCCCCAGACCGCCCAGTCTGATCTCGTCCCACGCCTGGAGCCTGCGGGTGTCGCGGTCCAGGTAGAGGATCGACGCCTCGACCGGTGCCGGGTACTGGCCCTCGACCGCCCGCAGCCCGCTGCCGCCGGTCGAGCCCTCGCGGCGCAGCCGGGTGCCCAGCGGCAGGATCTTCGTCCCCTCGGTGTGCAGATGCCCGCAGAGCACGAGCGGCACCGTCCCGTCCGTCTCCTGCGCCGCCACCGGTTCATGGGCCACCGCGATGTCCACCGGAGTGCCCTTGGTCCGCTGGTCCCGCAGTGCCGACGCCAGCCGCGCCCCGGCCAGCCGCTCGGCCGCGTCCCCGCCGGTCGGCCGGGAGCGGTCGGGCGTGAACTGGGGGTCTCCTATCCCCGCGAACCGCACCCCGGCAACCGTCTCGGCCCGGCCGTCGTCCAGGACGTGCACGTTCTTCATGCGCTCCAGATAGCGCTGGGTGGCCTCGGAGTCGTGGTTGCCCCTGACCCACACGTACGGCACGCCCAGATCCTTGATCGGGTCCAGGAAGCCGTTCTCCGCCGCCGTGCCGTGGTCCATGGTGTCGCCGGAGTCCACGATCACGTTCACCTTGTACTGGGTCACCAGCGACTCGATGATCTTCCAGCTCGCCGGGTTGAGATGGATGTCCGACACGTGCAGCACCCGGATCGTGGAGGGGTCGGGCTGGTAGGCGGGGAGCGTGGACGCGACGTCGTACAGCTTCGTCACGTTCGTCACCAGGCGGGCCAGCTCCTTCTGGTAGACGTCGAACTCGCTGACGATGCTGCGTGCGTTGCCCACCACCGACGGGGCCGAGGACAGCAGCCCGGAGAAGCGGGGCTCCAGGACCGAGCGCGGGTTCCATGTGGCGTACGCGGAGACGCCCGAAGCCGCGAGCAGGGCGAGGGCCAGCCCGCCGGCCGCCAGTGCGCGGCGGGGCCTGCGGTACACCGCGAGGCCGAGCAGCGCCGCGCCGGTGACGACGGCGACCGAGGAACGCACCGCGAGGTCGAGCGTGCCGTGCTCGACATCGTCGGTGATCTCCTGCTGGAGCCCCGACAGCCGCTCCGGGTGGTCCACCAGCGCCTGGGCGCGCACCGGGTCCAGCTGGTCCACGTCGACGTCCAGGCGGAGCGGGGCGACATGGCTGTCCAGGGTGAGGGCGCCCAGCGGCGAGACGTTGATCTTCGTGCCGCCGCTGAGGGAGGGCCGCAGCGCCATGGTGGTGTCCATCGGGCCGACCGGGGTGCGGACGTTCCCGACGGCCAGCAGCCCCAGCCAGGCCCCGGTGAGCACGACCGTGACGAGGCCGAGCGCCCGCAGCCAGGGGCGGGGACGGGCGGCGAGGGCGAGGAAGGGGAGGGGGCGGCGGTCCGTGGTCCGGTTCCGGCGGCGGAGCGGGGCGGCGGGGACGCGGGGCATTGGGGCCGTATGCCCAGCGGCGCCACGGGATATGCGGGGTGGCCCGGCGAGGCCCCGGTCCGGCTCAGCGCAGGCCGGGGCTCCGGCTCGGTCCGGGCCGAAGCTCAGCCCCAGCCCAGCTCGTGCAGCCGGGCGTCCTCGATGCCGAAGTGGTGGGCGACCTCGTGCACGACCGTGACGGCCACCTCGTCCACCACCTCCTCCTGCGTGGCGCAGAACCGCAGGATCGGGCCCATGTAGATCGAGATGCGGTCGGGGAGGACCCCGGCGTACCACTCACCGCGTTCGGTGAGCGGGGTGCCCTCGTAGAGGCCGAGCAGTTCCGGGTCGTGGGCGGGCGGCTCGTCCTCCACGAAGACGGCCACGTTGTCCATGACCCGCGTCAGTTCCGGCGGGATCCGGTCCAGGGCCTCGCTCACCAGCTCTTCGAACCTGTCGCGTGTCATCTCCAGCACACCGCCATTGTCGGGGACGGACGGCCCGTACGGCGGCTGAGGGTGAGCGGGTTCGAACAACGGGCGTGTCCTCTTGCGGGCGGCGGGAGTTGGACAGGTCGACTCCTTCCCTTGTCCCGGAGGTGGCCGCCGTGCGCCCCAAGTACGTACCCGTCCGTCTGGTCGTCACGGTGCTGGCCGCCGCCGCTGCCGCAGGCTGCGTGCGCGTGGGGGAGGACGCGGGGCCCGCCCGGCCCGAGCACTCGGCGGGGCAGCGCCAGGGCGGGGTGCCGGGCGGTGGGCCGATCGCGGGCGGCGGCGGAGCCGGGTTCGAGGAGGCGGCGGGCGACGACAAACACGGGCACGGCGGCAAGAAGAAGCCGGGCGAGTCGGCCTCGGCGTCCGCCAGCGCCTCCGGCAAGCACGACCGCTCCGCGGCGCCGTCGAAGCCGGGCCAGACCGTGCGCCCCGGCGAGCCTGCCCCGACCAATGTGCCGCCGACCCCGCCCGTCAGCTCCGCCCCGCCGGAGCCGCCCGCCTCCAGCGCGCCGCCGCCGGACACCACGCCCCCGTCGGCCGAGCCGTCGTCCTCGGCGCACGAGGACCCCGGGCCGCAGCTGGTCGAGCGGGTGCCGCTCCGGGCGGCGGCCGTGGCCGCGTAACAACCTCCATGCACGCCTCCCCTGGGGCCGGACAGGCGGCTTTCGGGGGCCGGACAGGGCCCTCACGAGCGGGTTTGCCTTCGGGGGTGGGGGGTGCGTATGGTGGTAGATCGTTTGATCCCATTTGCCCGGCGCCATCGCAGAGCGCGCCGTGTGGCGCGTACTCTCCTTTGCCGTGACGGACCGCATTGAGGCGGTTGTGTTGTGCGAATCACGGAGTTGACGGGCGCGTGCCGAGAGACTCCGGAAGGTTTCGCATTCGCATGTCCGTTTCCAGTACTGACCAGTTCGTCGCGCTCGAGGACGGGGACACCCCCGTCGACGAGACGAACGAGGTCACCGCAGTCGTCGAGGCCGACGACACCACCGACACCCCCCAGATCACCTTCGCCGACCTCGGTCTGCCCGAGGGCATCGTGCGCAAGCTCGCGCAGAACGGCGTCACCACGCCGTTCCCGATCCAGGCCGCGACCATCCCGGACGCCCTGGCCGGCAAGGACATCCTCGGCCGTGGCCGCACCGGCTCCGGCAAGACCCTCTCCTTCGGTCTGCCCACCCTGGCCACGCTGGCCGGTGGCCGCACCGAGAAGAAGCGCCCGCGCGCCGTCATCATGACGCCGACCCGCGAGCTGGCGATGCAGGTCGCCGACGCCCTCCAGCCCTACGGCGACGTCCTCGGCCTGAAGATGAAGGTCGTCTGCGGCGGTACCTCGATGGGCAACCAGATCTACGCTCTGGAGCGCGGCGTCGACGTCCTCGTCGCCACCCCGGGCCGTCTGCGCGACATCATCAACCGCGGCGCCTGCTCGCTCGAGGACGTCCAGATCGCCGTCCTCGACGAGGCCGACCAGATGTCCGACCTGGGCTTCCTGCCCGAGGTCACCGAGCTGCTGGACCAGGTCCCGGCCGGCGGCCAGCGGATGCTGTTCTCGGCCACTATGGAGAACGAGATCTCCACGCTGGTCAAGCGCTACCTGAACGACCCGGTCACGCACGAGGTCGACAGCGCCCAGGGCAACGTCACGACCATGTCGCACCACATCCTCATCGTGAAGCCCAAGGACAAGGCGCCGGTCACCGCCGCGATCGCCTCCCGCAAGGGCCGCACGATCATCTTCGTCCGCACCCAGCTGGGCGCCGACCGCGTCGCCGAGCAGCTGCGCGAGTCCGGCGTGAAGGCCGACGCGCTGCACGGCGGCATGACCCAGGGCGCCCGCACCCGCACCCTGGCCGACTTCAAGGACGGTTACGTCAACGTCCTGGTCGCCACCGACGTCGCCGCGCGCGGTATCCACGTCGACGGCATCGACCTGGTCCTGAACGTCGACCCGGCGGGCGACCACAAGGACTACCTGCACCGTGCGGGCCGTACCGCCCGTGCGGGCCGTACCGGCACGGTCGTCTCCCTGTCGCTGCCGCACCAGCGCCGTCAGATCTTCCGTCTGATGGAGGACGCCGGTGTCGACGCCGGGCGGCACATCATCCAGGGCGGCGACGCCTTCGACGCCGAGGTCGCCGAGATCACCGGCGCCCGCTCCATGACCGAGGTCCAGGCCGAGTCGGCGGGCAACGCCGCGCAGCAGGCCGAGCGCGAGGTCGCCCAGCTCACCAAGGAGCTGGAGCGCGCGCAGCGCCGCGCCGCGGAGCTGCGCGACGAGGCCGACCGCCTCGTGGCCCGGGTCGCCCGCGACCGTGGCGAGGACCCCGAGGCCGCCGTCGCCGAGGCCCAGGCGTCCGCCGAGCAGGCCGTGGCCGAGGCGTCCGCCGAGGCGGAGCGTCCGGCCGCGCGCGAGACCGAGCGCGGTGGGCGTGGCTTCGAGCGTCGTGACGAGCGCGGTGGCCGTGGCTTCGAGCGCCGTGACGACCGGGGCGGCCGTGGTGGCTTTGAGCGTCGCGATGACCGTGGTGGCCGGGGTTTCGAGCGTCGTGACGACCGTGGTGGTCGTGGCTTCGACCGTGACCGCAACGACCGTGGTGACCGTGGCGGTTTCGAGCGCCGTGACGACCGGGGCAACCGTGGCTTCGAGCGTCGCGACGACCGGGGCGGCCGGGGTTTCGAGCGCCGCGATGACCGTGGTGGCCGCAGCTTCGACCGCGACCGCAACGACCGGGGCGACCGAGGTGACCGTGGCGGCTTCGAGCGTCGCGACGACCGGGGTGGCCGCACCTTCGAGCGCCGTGACGACCGGGGCGGCTTCCGCCGTGACGACCGCACCGGCCACCGGGGCAGCGACCGTCCGTTCAACCGCGACCGCCGCGACGACCGCCCGGGCTTCCGCACTGGCGGCCACGACCGCCCGTACGGCCGCCGTGACGACCACCGGGGCAACACCGGCGGCTCTTCCTCCTCCTTCGGCCGCCGCGACGACAAGCCCCGCTGGAAGCGCAACGGCTGACGGCGCGTGAGCCCGAGCCTGGGCCTTGACCCGAGCTTGAGCTTGAGCTGACGAAGGGCCCGTACGGATTCGCTTCCGTACGGGCCCTTCGTGTTACCCGATGGTTTCCGGTGGTTTCCGGCCATCGCGTGACGCATGTCACGTCGACCCCCAGGGAATTGCTGGGGGCATGACAGACGATACGAAAATCGGTGGCGAGCCGGTCCTCTCCGACGAGGAGCGGCTCGCCCAGCTCGGCTACACCCAGGTGCTGGCGCGGCGGATGTCGGCGTTCTCGAACTACGCCGTGTCCTTCACGATCATCTCGGTGCTGTCCGGGTGTCTCACGCTGTATCTCTTCGGCATGGTGACCGGCGGCCCGGCGGTGATCACCTGGGGCTGGGTGGCGGTCGGCCTGATGACGCTGTTCGTCGGGCTGTCGATGGCCGAGATCTGCTCCGCGTATCCGACCTCGGCGGGGCTGTACTTCTGGGCGCACCGGCTCGCCCCGGAGCGGTCGGCGGCGGCGTGGGCGTGGTTCACGGGGTGGTTCAACGTGCTGGGGCAGGTCGCGGTGACCGCGGGCATCGACTTCGGCGCCGCGTCCTTCCTCGGCGCGTGGCTGAACCTCCAGTTCGGCTTCGAGGTGACCCCCGGCCGCACGGTCCTCCTCTTCGCCGCGATCCTCCTGCTGCACGGCCTGCTGAACACCTTCGGCGTCCGGATCGTCGCGCTGCTCAACAGCGTCAGCGTGTGGTGGCACGTGGTGGGCGTGGCCGTCATCGTCGGCGCCCTGGCGATCCTGCCGGACCACCACCAGTCGGCGTCCTTCGTGTTCACGAAGTTCGTCAACGAGACCGGCTGGGGCAGCTCCTTCTACGTCGTCCTGCTCGGCCTGCTCATGGCGCAGTACACCTTCACCGGCTACGACGCCTCCGCCCACATGACCGAGGAGACCCACGACGCGGCGACGGCGGGCCCCAAGGGCATCGTCCGCTCCATCTGGACCTCCTGGATCGCGGGCTTCGTCCTGCTCCTCGGCTTCACCTTCGCGATCCAGTCGTACGACAAGGCGCTGGAGTCCCCGACGGGCGCGCCCCCGGCCCAGATCCTCCTGGATGCCCTCGGTGCCACGACCGGCAAGCTCCTGCTCCTGGTCGTGATCGGCGCCCAGCTCTTCTGCGGCATGGCCTCCGTGACGGCCAACAGCCGCATGATCTACGCCTTCTCCCGCGACGGCGCGCTGCCCTTCTCCCGCGTCTGGCACACGGTCAGCCCCCGCACCCGCACCCCGGTCGCGGCGGTCTGGCTGGCGGCCCTGGGCGCCCTGGTCCTCGGCCTCCCGTACCTGATCAACTCCACGGCCTACGCGGCGGTGACCTCCATCGCGGTCATCGGCCTCTACATCGCCTACGTCATCCCGACCCTGCTCCGCGTCCGCAAGGGCGACGCCTTCGTCCGCGGCCCCTGGCACCTGGGCCGCTGGTCCCGTCCCATCGGCCTCCTCTCGGTCACCTGGGTCGTCCTGATCACGATCCTCTTCATGCTCCCCCAGGTCTCCCCCGTCACCTGGGAAACCTTCAACTACGCCCCGATCGCCGTCCTGGTCGTCCTCGGCTTCGCCGCCACCTGGTGGCTCGCCTCGGCCCGCCACTGGTTCCTGGCCCGGCCCGAGGAGTGACCGACGCGGCCGTGTCCCCGATACCCGATCGGAGACACGGCCACCTCCCGCTATGCTCGGACAGGCAACATCGCCTGGGCCCTTAGCTCAATTGGCAGAGCAGTGGACTTTTAATCCATTGGTTGTGGGTTCGAGTCCCACAGGGCCTACGAGAACGCCCCCAGCTCAGAGAGGTACCGAGCTGGGGGCGTGCGCTTTTCTGGGGTGTCTTGATCGTTTGCTGGCCCGCTGCTGGCCCAAGGGGTCAGGAAAGCGGGGGTACATGAGAGCGGGCGGTCATCCACGGTGATGACCGCCCTGCTCTGCCTCGGCGCCCTCTCCGGAGTCCTAGCTCCAGCGCGTCGGCAGCCTGTGGGGTATCAAGATCACAAAAAGCCATCCGGGGGAGGGCTGACACATGATCCCCCAGGCCAGACGGTGTGTCGAGTGCCTACCGACCTCACTGACGATGACGCCTGGCTGCGCGAGGAGCGCGTGCGCATCGGTCGGCGTATCCGAGAGGTCCGGGAGGAGCGGGGGCTCACCCAGCAGCAGGTCTTCCTCCGGGCCCCGTTGAGCCGCACGTACTACCAGCACGTGGAGAACGGCACCAAGAACCCGAAGTTGGAGACGCTGCTCCGGATCGCGCGGGCGATCGGCGTTCCGCTGTCGGAGCTGGTGGGTTGACCCGGGGCCGGGGCGATCGGCGGCGTCCCAGCCCCGGGCGGCTAGTCGTCGTCGCGGGCCACGTCCCGGCGGATGTTGTCGGGCAGGCATGACTTCGGGCAGATGTAGATGTCCGCGGACACACCGGACCCGGTCTCCACGGACACCGTCTGTGGTTCGCCCTCGATGATGTTCTGGCAGCGGTGGCAGATCATCGGCAGCCTCCGGTGAGGTAGCCGCGGCGCACGAGCCAGTTGAGGGCGCGGGAGGTGTCGCGCTCCGTGTGGCGGTCGTCGTCGTGGCACAGCGGGCAGTCCCGCTCGTGGGCGAAGAAGAGGTCGGCGACCCGCTGGAGGTAGCAGATGCCGCAGGCGCGCGGGAACCAGTGCCGCCCGCCGGTGGTCTGCTCGCCGAGGTCGGTCGACCTGGTGATGGTGATCGGCTGGCCACCCCACACGCACGCGCGGCCGGCGGCCTGCTCGATGGTCAGGTCGTCCAGGTCGGGCAGCGGCAGGTACGCCGTCGGGGAGACGTCGGCGGGTAGGCGCCCTGACGGGGCGGTGGGCGCGACGGTGCGGTGGCTCACGTCGACTCCTTCGCAGTCGGCCACACCCCGGACCGTTGCTGCGGTTGCGGGGGCTTTTGATCTCACCGTGGTCCCTCGTCTGGGGCGTTCCAACCCCGTTTTCGGGCCGTTGGGGACGAAGTGCGGGCTACCTTGTGAAGCGTGCTGAACGTCCCAGGGGGAAGCGGATGAACGAGGCGTTGCAGCAAGCGATGGCTGAGGCGACGATGACGGACCGCCAGCTCGCCGAGAAGTGCGGTGTGGACGTGAAGACCGTCGCCCGGTGGATCACGGAAGCCGGTCGGGTGCCGCACGCCCGGCATAGGTGGGCTGCTGCGGCGGCGCTCGGAAAGGAGGAAGACGTGCTGTGGCCGGCAGCAGCGAAGAAGGCGCTCAAGGTGGGCCCTGACCGCGAGGTCGTGTCCGTCTACCCCTACCGTTCGGCGGTCCCGGCCTCCCTGTGGCGGACGTTGATCACCCGCGCCGGGACGCAGCTCGTCTTCGCCGGGTACACCAACTACTTCCTCTGGCTGGAGCAGGCCCGGTTCGGCACCGCGCTCCGGCGCAAGGCGTCCGCCGGCTGTCGCATCCGCTTCCTCGTGGGCGACCCCGACAGCGACCTCACCCGTGCCCGGGAAGAGGACGAGGATGTCGCGCTGTCGCTGTCCACGCGCATCCGGGTCACGCTCGCCGAGCTGGAGAAGCTCCGCAGCCAGGACGGGGTGGACGCTCGCTACAGCGCGGGGCACGCGCACCTGTCCGTGTTCCGCTTCGACGAGGACATGATCGTGACCCCGCTGCTGACGCACAGCATTGGCCACGACGCGCCGACGCTGCACCTGCGCCGGTGCCAGGCGGACGGCATGTTCGACCGCTTCGCCTCGCACGTCGAAGAGCTATGGCGACGCGGCACCCCCGTATGGACGGAGACCCATGGGCAGGCGTGACTACGAGAACGACCCCGACGCCCCGGCGGCGAACAGCTTGGTACCCGCGGCCTCGGCGGTGGTGGTCGACGACCACGGCCGCATCCTGCTCCAGCGGCGCGTCGACAACGGCATGTGGGCCCTCCCCGGCGGCCGGATGGAGATCGGCGAGTCCCTGCCCGGCTGCGCGATCCGAGAGACTCGCGAGGAGACAGGCTACGACGTCCAACTGGTCGGCATCGTCGGCATCTACACCGATCCCGGGCACGTCTTCGCCTACGACGACGGCGAGGTGCGGCAGGAGTTCTCGATCTGCTTCCTCGCGCGCCCGGTCGGCGGCCAGCTCGCAGTGTCCGATGAGTCGACCGAGGTGCGCTGGTTCGATCCGTCGGAGATCGACGACCTGCCCATGGTGACGAGCATCCGCCGACGGGTGACCGACTATCTCGCGGGAGATATGCCCGTTCTCGGCTGATCCCCGACATGATGAAGCGGCCCCGCCCTCCCGGAGGGCGGGGCGGCGGTCAGTGCATCAGGTATTGGGCGAGGATGCCGGCGCCCGCGCCGAGGACGGCGGCGCCGCCCGCCGCCCGCCGCCCGCCACACCGTCTGCTCGAGGGAGCGGATGCGGGTCTCGTGGTCCGTCAGGTCCTTCGTCACCTCGGTGAGGTCCTTGCTGATCGTGTCCAGCTTGGTCTCCACGCGGGTGATCCCGTCCGACAAGGTCCGCAGCTCCTGGTACATCTGGGCGCTGCTGATGAACACGCCCGGGTCCGGGCCCACCGTCATCTGTCCACCTTCCCGGTACGCAGCCAGGCCGGAAGCAGCGCCTGCACGACAGGGATGGCCATGACCCGGGTGACGCCCGCGGCGATCGCGAGGGCGGCGGCAGCCCACGGGAGGGCGGCGGGGATGCCGGAGGCCTGGACGATCGCGGGGAGTACGGCGGCGATGCCGAGCGTCGTCTGCACCATGGTGCGGAGGGTGCGCTTCGTCGTGTCCTTCATGAGAGGCCTCTCAGGTGTTGGGGACGTGGAGCTTGTCCCAGGACGTCTTGCCGGGGATGCCGTCGGCGGCGGTCCCGGTGTAGCCGCACTTGCGCTGCCAGGCCGCGTACGAGGCGACGTCTCCGGAGCCCCACACGTCCTTTTAATCCATTGGTTGTGGGTTCGAGTCCCACAGGGCCTACGAGAACGCCCCCAGCTCAGAGAGGTACCGAGCTGGGGGCGTGCGCTTTTCTGGGCGCTTCCGAGGCCCCTGCTCCACCGGTGCTCCACCGAGGCTCAACCGAAGTGCAAAGCAAGCTGAGTTCATGGCCCCGGTCTGCCTCGACGTCCTCCCCTGGGCAGAGCTACTGGCCGGAGCCGGGCTTGGACGTGGTCTGCCGGGTGGCCTCGGACTTGCACGGGGTGGGACAGATGTAGATGGTCGCGGACACGGCCGAGCCGGTCTCCACGCAGACCGCGAGGGGTGTTCCCTGGATGAGCGCGCCGCAGCGCGAGCAGATCACCGGCTTCCCGCCTCCCGGGACATGGCGCTGCAGCCGCGGATGATGACGTTGAAGACATGCTCTCGAGAGCAGAGGTCGTAGCGGTAGCGCGGCGGCGTCACCCAGTAGGGGATGGGCTCCTTGATACAGGTGGGAGGGGGCACGGTCAGATAGCTGCCGGAACCCAGATACGGGGTGTCTGTGAGGTAGCTGGGCCAGTACACGTGTGCACGCCAGGGAACGAGCGCCCAGTAGGTCCGTCGGCGGGCGTACGTTCCGGCGATGACCGGGCCGCGCAGGGTGTCGCGGGCGACGACGGTGAGCGCCTGGTCGTCATCGCTCCCTACGGCGGCGTGCAGGATGGCACCAGGGATACGCACTGCCGCGAAACGTCCGCCGAGCGGAAGAAGCTCATCCGCGCCCGCTTCCCAGTGACGGAGCACTCTCTTCGGCTTGGGGTGCGCCCCCGCCAGCCAAGCGGCGACGGCTTCGGAAGGGTCGGAGTCCGTACGGACGGCGGCGGCTCCGAATAACGGAGACAGGAGCGGCGGCACGGGCGGACGATCGGTTTCCTGCGGCACAGTGCTGCCTCCCCGGGTCACGGTGATCTGCCTCACGCTGTGACCGTAGGGGCGGTGCCGTAGGACCGAGGACCGGGATCCGGTCCCTACGCGGTGAGCACCCCGATCTCGGTCGCCAGCTCGGCCGCGCGCCGACGCCGGGACGCCTGCTTCGATTCGACCTCCTCCAGGAGGATGGAGCGGGCATAGCCGTTGTACCGGATCGTCTCCGGGGCCGCGCGGTACGCCTTTTCCAGTGTGGCGATCGCGACGTCCGGTTGCCTGTCGAGCTGGTAGCCGCGGGCTTCCTCGATCCGGTGGCGGGCTCGGCGCGGCCGGGAGGGGATCGTCAGTTCATCGGCGCGGGCGGCCTGCCGGACGGATTCGCCGCCCTGGTGAAGTTCGACGGCAACGGTCACAGCGTGCGCGCCCATGACCGCCCGCGAGAACGAGGTGACGGGATGGTAGTAGCCGGCGGGCAGTCGGTCTGCCACCTCGTTGGCCCTGTCCCAGTGCCGCCATGCGGTCCCGGTGTCCCGACGGCGGGCTGCGGTGTAACCCAGCTCGAACTCCAGGGCACCTGCGATGGCAAGTACGTCGTCATCCGCGTCAGGAAGCAGGGGCCGCAGGAAGTTCAGCGCTTGGAGGTTGATGGTGTCGGCGGCGTCGAAGTGGCGGCGTCCGGAGTCCCGGTGTGCCTGCGCGAGGAGCCACGCGGCGACGCCGATGGCGTGTGGGTCGTCGGATTCCTGCGCGGCGACCATGCCGCGCTCGGCCACCCGCCACAGCAGGGGGGCGTCGGGCTGGTAGGAGAGGAAGAACTGCGCCAGGGAGTAGGTCTGCGCAAGGAGAGCTTGTGCCGCCCGCCGGTCCGCCGCGCTGTCGGCGTGTCGGGCCAGGACCTGGGCGTCCTGGATCAGCCCGGGAAGCAGCGCCCCGATCGCCTCCCGGTGGTTGGGAGCCTGGTGCCTCGCCTTCCAGGCCGCGCGCAGCCTGGCCTTCAAATGGGGTACGCGCGGCGGTTCCGGGTTCGTCTCGACGGAGAGGCTGTCGACGGCGGCCTTGACCGCAGCGAGTCGGGGGTGGCCAGGGCCGACGAAGAGATCCACATGCATGTCCGGTAGCCCGGTGAGGTCGGCAAGGTCACGGACTCGCAGCGCTTCCGCGATTCGCATCACCATGTCGAGGCCGGGTGCGTTCATCTGCCCGTTCTCGATCTTCTTCAGGGTGTGCGGTGACATGCCGAGCAAGTCCGCGAGCTGAGTTCGATTCATGCCGCGCCGCTCGCGCAGGATCTGCACGCGCTGGCCGAATCGAAGCGGGTCGGCATACGGGTCCGGGGTAGCGTCAGATGACACGGTCTCGCCCCAATCACTCAGAACAGGTCGCACTGTCAGAGTAGGGGCGGGGCTTTTCCTTTGGGCGGTTTCGGAGCCAGGTTCAAGGCGCGGCATGATCCTGCCCGCGTTGGCGACTTTCTGGAGGTCCGCAGGGCAGGTGCCTCTGAGCCCGTTAACGCAGAATGTAGCTGTCTGTGATCAAAGACTACGCACTGTCAGTGGCTGGGGTTAGCGTCCTTCACTCAAGGCACTGGAGGTTGGAGATCCTCATGGCAGTCGTGACGGAAAGTGTGCAGCGGGGCAAGCGGGCGAAGCAGCCAACGTGGGTATGGCTGATGACGCTGACGTCGAACCAAGGCTTGTGTGTCTACTGTGCTGTCGCTCCGTCGACAACCCTTGACCACGAGGAACCCGTCGCGGACAACGGGGCTGACGTTTGGTGGAACTTTCTGCCGGCGTGTAAGCCCTGCAATGACTGGAAGGGCAAGCGTACGGCGATGGAGTGGTTGATCGACCAGAAGCTCCATCGCGAGCAGCCGACCGTGGGATTCGACACCCGGCGCATGCCCCTTCGGATGTTCCACGGATTCGAGGAGCGCGTGAGCCGAACTCGACGTGAGATCCGCGAAGCGAGCCGCAGGGACTGGTTCCGTCACCACTACGGTGACGTCCACCACAAGAACAAGGCAGAGATGTTGGAGTATCTGCAGGCTTGTCGAGGGGAATTGTCTGGCTATCCCCATCTTCCCTGGACGACACCCAACGTCTACGTGTCGGCGGCTGCCATCTGTACAAGACGCATGTGCTGCGGCTACTGGCACCCGCAGGCAAGGAACCTGAATGCCGTAATCCTGACGGATGATCAGCACATGGCTTTCTCGAAGGTGGCGTTCAGCGAGGGGGTGTCGGAAGGCGATCTCGCTGCCAAGTTGATCGTGGCGTATCTGATGTCAGGCGAGAGAAAAATCGGTCAGTGACCCGAAAGTTGCCCCGGCGGAACGCGCGCGTCGCCAGGTGACCCCTCAGGCCGGCTGCTGGTCCTCCTCCAACCCCGGCAGTGCGAGCGTGTGGTGGGTCTGGTCTGCCTTTGCTCGCAGGTAACGCACGTTGTGGGGTGTCGTGAAGACGCCCGTCGGGATGCGGGTGCGGACCGAGATGCCCAGGGTGTGCAACTGGGCGGATTTGTCGGGGTTGTTGGAGAGGAGGTCCAGTTCTGTGATGCCGAGGGCGTGGAGCATCTGGGCGGCGGGGGTGTAGTCGCGGGCGTCCTCGGGGAGGCCGAGGGCGGTGTTGGCGGCGTAGGTGTCGAGGCCCTGGTCCTGGAGGGCGTAGGCGTCGAGTTTGTTGTAGAGGCCGATGCCGCGGCCCTCCTGGCGGAGGTAGAGGAGGACACCGCCGCGTGCGGCGATGCGCTCGACCGCCTCGCGCAGCTGCGGTCCGCAGTCGCAGCGGGCCGAGCCGAAGACGTCGCCGGTCAGGCACTCGGAGTGCAGCCGCACCAGCGGCACCGGGCCGGGGTCGCCGAGGACGAGGGCGAGGTGTTCCTGGCCGTCGGTGAGCCCGTGGAAGGTGACCAGCTCGGCGTCGGCCGCGTAGCCGTCGCCGAAGCGCAGCGGCACCCGGACGCGGGCGCGCGGGGTGGCGGCGGGGGTGTCGGGCATCGGGCCTCCGGGATCCGTGCGGTCGGCGTCGCGGTCGTCGCCCGCGCTCCAGCTGCTTCAGATTTGAAACAGGTACGGTTCCGGACCCTATCTCATGCTTCAAAGTTGAATCAATCAACGGCGAGTGTCCGTCGCCGCCTGGCGGCGCGCCTCAGCGCGGCGGCTCCGCGCACGGCGTCGAGCGCCGTCGCCACGGCACCTCCTCCGCCGTACCCCCCGCCTCCTCGCCCTGGAGTCCCCGCGCCACCTCCGCGCAGATCTCCTCCAACTGCCGTACCTGTTCCGGGTCCAGCCGACCGAAGAGGGTCGCGCGGACCGTGCCGACATGGCCGGGCGCCGTACGCTCCAGGACAGAGGTCCCCTCCTCGGTCAGCACCGCGAGACTGCTGCGCCGGTCCGAGGCGCAGTCCTCGCGCCGTACCAGGCCATCCCGTTCCAGGCGGGTCACCGCGTACGTCAGCCTGCTGCGGGTGATCTTCAGCTGTTCCGCGAGGTCGGTCATGCGCAGCCGACGGTCGGGCGCCTCGGAGAGCGTGGCCAGGACCGAGTAGAAAAGGTGCGGCATCCCGGCGTCCTGCTGGAGCTGCCGGTCGATCGCGTCCTCCAGCAAGCGGGAGGCGGCGAGGTACGCGCGCCAGGCGCGCTGCTCCTCGGGCGTGAGCCAGCGGGTCGTCATGCCGCCAGTGTAGGTTTGTTTCAAACTTGAACCAAGATCAGCCCGCGAGTCACCCGGAGAGAGCGCGCCGATGCCGTACCCGTACGTCCTGCTGTCCGCCGCCGTCTCCCTCGACGGCTATCTGGACGACACCGGGCCCGACCGCCTCCTCCTCTCCAGTCCCGCCGACTTCGACCGGGTGGACGAGGTGCGCGCCTCCGTCGACGCCATCCTGATCGGCGCGGGCACGATCCGCGCCGACAACCCCCGCCTCCTCGTCAACGCCCCGGGCCGCCGCGCCGCCCGCCGGGCCGAGGGCAGGCCGGAGTACCCGCTCAAGGTCACCGTCACCGCCTCCGGCGACCTCGATCCGAAGGCCAACTTCTGGCACACGGGCGGCGAGAAGGCCGTCTATACGACGGACCCGGGCGCCGAGCGGGCCTCCCGCGTCCTCGGCGACACCGCCGACGTCGTCTCCCTCGGCCCCGTCCTCGACTGGCGCGCGCTGCTCACGCATCTGCACGACGAGCGCGGCGTACGGCGCCTGATGGTCGAGGGCGGCGGGACCGTGCACACCCAGCTCCTCCAGCAGGGCCTCGCCGACGAACTCCAGCTCGTCCTCGCCCCCCTCTTCGTCGGCGACCCGGCCGCGCCCCGCCTCTTCGGACCCGGCGCCTACCAGGGCGGCCGGCTCCGCCTCACCGAGAGCCGCCGCATCGAGGACGTGGTGCTGATGCGCTACGAGCCCACCGCCCCCGGCACCGGACCGCTGCCCGTCGCCGCCGACCGCCACTGGCTCGGCACCGCCTGCGAGCTGGCCGCGCTGTGCCCGCCCTCGGAGACCGCCTTCAGCGTCGGCGCGGTGGTGGTCGCCGCCGACGGCACCGAGCTGGCGCGCGGTCACTCGCGCGAGGACGGCGACCCGGTGGTCCACGCGGAGGAGGCCGCCCTCGCGAAGATCGCCCCGGACGACCCCCGCCTGCCCGGCGCCACCGTCTACAGCAGCCTGGAGCCGTGCGCCCACCGCGCCTCCCGGCCCGTCCCGTGCGCCGGGCTGATCCTGCGCTCGGGCGTACGCCGAGTGGTCACCGCCTGGCGCGAACCGGACACCTTCGTGACGGCGGCCGACGGGTCCGGGGTGCTCGCGGACGGGGGCGTGACGGTGGTGACGCTGCCCGAGTACGAGGCCGCCGCGAAGGCCCCGAACGGCCATCTGCTGCCCTGAGGCGCAGGTAGGTTGAGCCGCTCCGTCAGCAATGGGTCCTGCTGGAACTCCGGATTCCCTGTTGCGTCAGCAGGGGGCCGATCGGCTGATCTTCAGCAATCGTGTGGCCCGCAGGGACGGACCGTCGGGCTGAGGTCCGGTGCAACAAGCCGGAGAACTTTCCCGGCGTTTGCGGTGGTCAGGCCGTATGGGAGCGGGTCGAGGTGATCACGACGGATGTGTAGGGCATGGTGGCGTGGCCGCCGAGCTTGTCGATCGCGGTTCCGGCGCTGTCCAGGACCTGCGCCATTTTGCCTGCGGGGAGTTGGGTGAGGCCGCCGAAAGTGGGGAGCTGGTCGAGCCACTCCTGTCGGGAGTAGGTGCGCTCCCATGCGAAGCGCCACTGTTCGGGCTCGTTGAAGCTGCCGGTCTGCCGGATCCCGTCGGCGATTTTCGCGAACAGTGGCTGGTAGGCGTCCACGGCCGATCCTCTGAGCAGGCCGGGGTTGAACGGTGAATCGGGGGCGACCCGTTGGAGTGCTTCGGCGAGGGCGTCGATCAACTCGGCCGGGAGCTGGGGGACGTGGTGGAAGGGGGCGAGTCGGCCGCCGGGCCGGAGCACCTGGGCCGCCTTGGCCGCGCCGGCGACGGGGTCCACCCAGTGCCAGGCGGTGCCGGCGATGACCGCGTCGAACCGCCGCCCGGCCGGCTGCCAGTCCTCGAACCTGGCGACCTCGACCTCGATGCGGCTGCGTCGCGCGAAGGCGGCCATCCGCTCGTCGGGCTCGACACCGAGCACTGTGCAGCTGGCCGCCTGGAATTGCCGGGCCTCGATGCCGGTTCCGGCTCCGACGTCGAGGATGTGCCGACCGGGGCTTGCCGCGACGATCCTGTCCACCAGGGCCTGGGGATACGGCGGTCGGGCGCGGTCGTAGCGTTCGGCATCCACGCCGAACGACTCGGCCGTCTGCCGGTGGCGGTGGGGCTCGGGTCCGGACGCGTCCGGCTGTCCCTGCGCTAAAGTGGGCATGCGCCCACACTAATGGGCGGTTGCCCACTTGTTAAGGCGGGGCGGCACGGAAAGGGAAACGATGCCGTCAGGGGTGCACATCCACAACGTGCGCGGCCAGTTGTTCGAAGCCGCTGAGCGCGTCCTGCTTCGGGACGGGCCCGACGCGTTGACCAGCCGGGCGGTCACGGAGGAGGCGAACTGTGCCAAGGGCGTGCTGCATCGGCACTTCGCCGACTTCGACGCTTTCCTGGCGGAACTCGTTTTCGACCGTGTCCGCGGCATCGAGGACCGCACCACGACTCTGCGTGCCGCCGCCGGGACCGGGAGCGTGGTGGACAACCTCGCCGACGCGCTGCAGGACCTGTTCGGGCCGGTCACGGTGGCGATCGTTGCGCTCATCACCTTCCGCGACGGCCTCCGCGCCCGGCTGCGCGAGGCCGGTCTGACCGGCCTCCCACTGGCCATGCAAGGCACTGCCATGATCGCCGCATACCTCGCCGCCGAGCGGGAGTTGGGGCGCCTGGCCGGTGACGCCGACATCGACACACTCGCCCCCACCCTCGTCGGGGCCGGGCACCTGCTGTTCGCCGACCGGACAAGCGCCCCGCCGCAGACCGCCGCCATCCGCAAGATGGTGACCACCGTCATCGCAGGCGCCTTGCGGCCACCCCGGCCGTAGGTCGGGCCGTTGGCCAGGTGACGGAGGATTGTGCCGTGTCCAAGAGGCTGAGCAGGCGCTCTGCTTCGTCCTCGACCGGCCGGGCCGCCGCCAGGCGCCGTTCGGCGACCGTGAGCGGATCCCCGTCCTGCACCACCTCCCAGGCGCAGGAAGTCCGGCACGTGCAGCCGCCACCGCCTGCCCACCCGCGCCCGCAGGCGGCACGGCTGGGCAGAAATCCCGATCACCTGCGGGTCGAAGTCCGCCAGCAGCAGCCGAGCCAGCTCCAGACGGCTCTCGTAGACCACCAGCCCACGCGTCGTCGCCGACGCGTACTCCCCGGGGTGATGCTTGGCCGGATGATCGCGAAGTTCCCGAGACTGATCGCTTCCGGCCACAGGCGTTACTCACGCGCGTCGGAAGATTGCCAGCCGACTGTCAGGGATCGACCGACACCGCTAACGCAGACCCGGAACCTACCCCTGAGGCGCAGGTCACGTGGAATGGATGTGCATCGGGCCCCGCGCATGACGTATGGTTGAGACACAACGACGCGGGGTGGAGCAGCTCGGTAGCTCGCTGGGCTCATAACCCAGAGGTCGCAGGTTCAAATCCTGTCCCCGCTACTGAAGACTCAGGGCCGGAATCCAGTTCATCGGATTCCGGCCCTGAGTGTTTTCCCGGCATCTCCCCACCCCCTCACCGTCACGCACCGTGAGGTAAAGGTTTCCCTCCGCAGCGATTCTGAGTCATCATCAAAAACGCGCTCGCTGCTGATCGCCGGTCAACTCGCCCTCTTTGTGACCACCTTGGTGGCTAAGTCCGCCCCGAAGAAGCTTAAAGATCAAGCCGATCGGCTTGGAATCCAACAGCCGGGTCTATTAACGTTCGATAACGCAGCGCGGCCGTCCCAGCCGTCCCCGAGACGACTCCGTGCGCTCGCGCCGCATCCCCACACCCTCCCCACGCCCCAGAGGCGGGGGTCGCCCCCACCGCGTACCCGGTAGCAGGCGAAGGCAGGAAAGGAGCGCGCCCCCGTGGCGTCCGACCCCCACACCCCCTTCGCACCGACCCCGGGCGAGCACGACACCTTCGGCTACGGCGCACCGCGCGCCGACGGGCCCTGGGAGGAGTGGAACCCCACCGAGGAGTCCCTCCCCGCCGCACGCGGCGGCCGGCACCGCGTCGCCAAGCAGCGTGGCGGCGGCGGGCTCGCCCGCAGCTCCACCGTGCTCGGCGTCGGTGTCATCGCCGCCGTCGGCGCGGGCGGCATGGCCAGCGCCAACACCGGCAAGCCGCCGGTCTCCATCGCGCTGCCCGACCTGCCCGGCGTCGACTCCCTCATCGACCACGGCTCCGAGACCCCCGCGCCCTCGCTGAGCGCCGTCGGCTCGGCCTCCGCGCAGAGCGAGGAGTCCTCCGACGCGGGCGAGGCCCTGCGCAGCCGGATCATCGCCCAGGCCGCGTACCAGCAGAGCAAGGCCGAGAGCCGGGCCACTGCGGCGGCCGTCGCCGCGGCCGACCGGGAGACCGCCGACGCCGCCGACAAGGCCGCGAAGGAGGCCGCCGCCCAGGCCGCCGACGCCAAGGAGAAGGCGGAGGCCGACGCCAAGAAGAAGGCCGAGTCGGAGCGGCTGGCCGCGCTGGCCAAGCAGTACACGCTGCCGACCTCCGGGTACACGATCACCGGCACCTTCGGGGAGCCCGGCGCGCTGTGGTCCTCCGGCTACCACACCGGTCTCGACTTCGCCGCGCCCACCGGCACGCTCATCAAGGCCATCCACGGCGGCACCGTCACCCAGGCGGGCTGGGCCGGGGCGTACGGCTACCGCACCGTCCTCACCCTGGACGACGGCACCGAGCTGTGGTTCTGCCACCAGTCCTCGATCAGTGTCTCGGCCGGTCAGAAGGTCGCCACCGGCGAGGTCATCGGCCGCGTCGGCGCCACCGGCAACGTCACCGGGCCCCACCTCCACCTGGAGGTCCACCCCGGCGGCCAGGCCACCGGCATCGACCCGATGACCTGGCTGCGCGGCAAGGGGCTCAACCCCTGAGACGGGCCTGATCCCCGAGACGGGCGCGATCCCCGGTGACATTCGTGCGACAGGCGGAATGGACGGGCCCCGAGTGATCGTTGAGGAGAGACATGACTGCCTCTCCTCATCTGCGCAAGCTCGGTTCCTCCAGCCTGGAGGTCTTCCCGCTCGCCCTCGGCGGCAACGTCTTCGGCTGGACCGCCGACGAGAAGACCTCCTTCGCCGTCCTGGACGCCTATGCGGCGGCGGGCGGCAACTTCGTGGACACCGCCGACTCCTACTCGGCCTGGATCGAGGGCAACTCCGGCGGCGAGTCGGAGACCATCATCGGCAAGTGGGTCGCCTCCCGGGGCAACCGCGACCAGGTGGTCATCGCCACCAAGGTCAGCCAGCACCCGGAGTACAAGGGCCTGTCCGCCGCCAACATCAGGGCCGCCGCCGACGCCTCCCTGCGCCGCCTGGGCACCGACCACATCGACCTCTACTACACGCACTTCGACCAGCCCGAGGTCCCCGTCGAGGAGATCATCGGTGCCCTGGACGAGCTGGTGAAGGCGGGCAAGGTCCGGCACATCGCCGCCTCCAACATCGGCGCCGACCGGCTGCGGGAGTCCCTGGAGTTCTCCGACCGCGAGGGCCTGACCCGCTACGTCGCCCTCCAGCCCCACTACAACCTGGTCTCCCGCGACACCTACGAGGGCCCGGTGCAGGACCTCGCCGCCCGGGAGGGCCTGGCGGCGGTGCCGTACTTCGCCCTCGCCTCCGGCTTCCTGACCGGCAAGTACCGGCCCGGCACCGAGGTGGACAGCCCCCGTGCGGAGGGCGCCGCCAAGTACCTGGCGTCCGAGCGCGGCCAGAAGGTGCTCACCGTGCTGGACGAGGTGGCCGCCGCCCATGGTGCTCCGGTCGCCACGGTCGCCCTGGCCTGGCTCGCCGCCCAGCCGACGGTGGTCGCCCCGATCGCCTCGGCCCGCACGGTCGACCAGCTCCCGGCCCTGCTCGGGGTCGCGGACCTGCGGCTGACCCAGGACGAGCTGGACCGGCTGACCGCGGCCTCCGCCTGAGCGGGCGCGCGGGCTACGACCGGTACGGGTTGTAGCCGGAGTACGGCACCGACGGGTACCCGTAGCCGCTCCCGTACCCGCCATACCCGTAGCCCGCGTACGGCACCGCAGGGTGGCCGTACGCGGGCCACTGCGGCCGGGGCGCGGTGACCCGGGCCGCGTACTCCAGCGCGGGGCGGGCCACCTCGCGGCGCCGCCACAGCGCGGCCAGCAGCTCGTGCTCGCGGGCGAGGAAGTCCGCCCCGGCCCTGCCCCGGCGGGCCCGGCGCCGCAGGAAGGCGAGCGAGGTGGCGTACGCCTCGTACCGTGCGACCGCGTGGGCGGCGGGCCGGCCGCCGAGGTGATGCCGGGCGTGGTCGCGGGCCACCCGGCGCGCACGCATCGAGCCGAGCACGAACGGCTCCGCCGGACCGAGCCACCCGGCGAACACATAGGTCGGCAACTCCTCGCGCACGGTGCGCAGTTCGTTCTGCCGGGTCCAGATCGCCAGCCAGGTCAGCAGGCCGAACGCGGGCACCATGAAACCGGCGTAGACGAAGAGGAAGCCGAACTGGCCGAAGGACGCGGAGCCGTTCCACAGGCCGTGCAGGGTCATCGCCAGCAGCCAGCCGC
Source organism: Streptomyces sp. LaPpAH-108 (assembly GCF_000373625.1). Lineage (GTDB taxonomy): Bacteria > Actinomycetota > Actinomycetes > Streptomycetales > Streptomycetaceae > Streptomyces. The sequence continues at coordinate 16,951 of NZ_KB891995.1, read as the reverse complement.
CGATCGGGAACAGCACGCGCCGCACCCGCTGCCGGGGCGCCGCGAGCGCGCGCAGGCCGAAGCCGATGCCGGTGCACACGGTGAACAGCGGGTGCGCGAACGGCGACATCACCACGCGGACGAAGAAGGTGGCGGCGGTGACCGAGACGATGCCCCCGGCGCCGGTGACCCGGTCCTCGCCGAAGGCGGTGCCCAGATAGAGGATGTTCTCGGTGAAGGCGAAGCCGGTCGCGGTCACCCCGGCGATCACCACGCCGTCCACCAGGCCGGTGAAGTCGCGTCTGCGGAAGAGGAAGACCAGCAGCACGGCGGCGCCCTTCGCGGACTCCTCCACGACCGGGGCGATCAGGGTGGCGCCCAGGGTGTCGGCGTCGTCCGGGTCGGCGGCGGCCGTGGCGATCCAGTGGGTCGCGAAGCTGTTGGCGACGATCGCGATGAGCGCGGCGGCGCAGGCGCCCCAGGCGAACGCGAAGATCAGGTTCCGCCAGGGGCCCGGTTCCACCCGGTCCAGCCAGCGGAAGGCGGCGATCAGCCACGGCACCGGCAGCACCGCGAGCCCGAGCCCCACCAGGAACCCCTCGGTCCCGGTCTGCAGCCGCACCAGCGCGAGGATGACGAGGCCGGACAGCGCGAGCAGCGTGCTCAGCGCGCCGTAGCGCACCGAGCGGCGCTGCCACCAGTGCGGCGGGTGATGGCGTCCGGAGTGTTCCCGGGCTATCGGGGAGGGAGAGCTGGTGGCCACGGCATCGACCCTAACGGTGACCCGACGGCGGGCCGTCGGGAAATACGGGCCCGACGCGACGACCGGCCGGGCCTACGGCTGCCGGTGAGGTACGCGGCGGAAAAGAAGATCGTTCACGACGTGACCCTTGTCCAGTCCCTGGCCCTCGAAACGGGTCAGCGGCCGGAACCCGGGACGCGGCGCGAAACCGCCCTCCGCCTGCGTGTTCTCGAAGTCGGGGTGTGCCGAGAGCACGTCGAGCATCTGCTCGGCGTACGGCTCCCAGTCGGTCGCGCAGTGCACGACCGCGCCGGGCCGCAGCCGGGTCGCGGCCAGGCTCAGGAACGCGGGCTGGATCAGCCGCCGCTTGTGGTGCCGCTTCTTGGGCCACGGGTCCGGGAAGTAGACGCGCAGACCGTCGAGGGAGTCGGGCGTGAGCATCTTGCGGAGCAGGATGATCGCGTCGCCGTTGCCGACCCGGATGTTGGTCAGGCCGTTCTGGTCGGCCAGGTTCAGCAGATTGCCCTGGCCGGGGGTGTGCACGTCCACCGCGAGGATGTTGACGTCGGGGGCCGCCGCCGCCATCTGCGCCGTCGCCTCGCCCATGCCGAAGCCGATCTCCAGCACGACCGGGTTCGAGTTCCCGAACAGCTCCGCGAGGTCCACGACCCGCTGCCCGTCGATGTCCATGCCCCACTGCGGCCACAGCCGCTCCAGGGCATCGGCCTGGCCGGTGGTCACCCGGCTGCGGCGCGGCTGGAAGCTGCGGATGCGCCGCTCGAAGTGCGACCCGGCGGGATCGGCCTGGGGGCCACCCGGGAAACGGGGCTCCCCCTTGCTCCGGGAGGTCCGGGCGGACAGCGGAACGGACGACCCGTCGGTGGCGGGTCGCTCGGTCTCGGGGGCGTTCACGAAGTCAGACACAGTGCCTCCGATTTTAGGCGGTCGACGGGGGCGCCCCCTTCTGCTCGCCTCGTGTGACGGGTCACGCCGGTGCGGTGGGTCGGGTCGGTGCGGCGGACCGGGCACGTGCGGTGGTTCGGGCCCGTGGGGCGGGTCGGCCCCGTCCGGTGGGTCATGCCCGCCCGGTGGCTCATGGCCGCTCGGCAGGTCCGGCCCGCGTGACGGGTCATGGCCGTGCGGCGGATCGAGCCGGTGCGGTGGTTCGGGCCCGTGCGGCAGGTCGGCCTCGCCCGGTGGCTTACGGCCGCTCGGCAGGTCGGAGCCGCGTGACGGGTCATGGCCGCGAGGTGGGGCGGGCCGGTGCGGTGGGTCGGGGCCGTGTGGCGGACCGAGCCCGTGCGGGTGGCCGTGTGGCAGGCCGACCCCGCCTGGTGGTTCATGGCCGCTCGGCAGGTCGGGCCCGCGACGGGTCATGGCCGTGTGGCGGATCGGGCCGGTGCGGTGGGGCGGGCCGGTGCGGTGGACCGAGCCCGTGGGGCGGGTAGGGCCCGTGTGGCAGGTCGGCCCGTCCGGTGGGTCACGGCCGTTCGGCCGGTCGGGCCCGTGTGACGGGTCATGGCCGTGTGGCGGATCGAGCCGGTGCGGTGGGTCGGTTCGTGTGGCAGGTCGGCCTCGCCTGGTGGCTCACGGCCGCCCGGTAGGTCCGGCCCGCGTGACGGGGCATAGCCGTGGGATGGGTCGGTCCCGTCCGGTGGGGCACGGTCGCTCGGTGGTCACGTCGTGCTCAGTATCGCCAGGGCGCGGGACGCCACCTCGCGGCCGATCGGGAGGGAGGCCGTGGCTGCCGGGGACGGGGCGTTCAGGACGTGGATCGTGCGGGGGGTCTCGCGCAGCAGGAAGTCGTCCACCAGGGAGCCGTCCCGGGCCACTGCCTGTGCCCGCACCCCGGCCGGGGCCCGCACCAGGTCCGTCGAGCCGACGGCGGGCACCAAGCGCTGCACCGCTTTCAGGAACGCGCCCTTGGACACCGAGCGGCGCAGCTCACCGGCGCCGTAGAGCCAGTGCCGCCGGGCCAGCGCCCACGCGCCGGGCCAGGCGAGCGTGCCCGCCAGCTCACGGGGGCGTACGACACCCCAGCCGTACCCCTCGCGGGCCAGCGCCGGGACCGCGTTCGGGCCGATGTGGACCTCGCCGTCGATGCCCCGGGTCAGATGCACCCCGAGGAAGGGGAACGCCGGGTCCGGCACCGGATAGACCAGGCCCCGCACCAGCTCGGGGCGGGCCAGCTCCCAGTACTCCCCGCGGAAGGGAACGATGCGCACGTCCGGCTCGTCACCGGCGAGGCGGGCCACCTCGTCGCAGTACAGCCCCGCGCAGTTCACCAGCACGCGGGCGCGCACCACCTGCCCGGAGGAGGTCAGCACGGCCACGCCCCGCTCGGGGCGCCGGTCGATGCGGGCCACCCGCGCGCCGTAGCGGATCTCGGCACCGGAGGCGCGGGCCAGCTGCCGCGCGACCGCGCCGTAGTCGCACACGCCGGTCGTGCCGACGTGGAGCGCGGCAAGTCCCCGCACCTCCGGTTCGTACTCCGCGATCTGGGCGGCGCCCAGCTCCCGCACCGTGATGCCGTTCTCCCGGCCGCGCTGCGCCAGGGCGTGCAGCCGGGGCAGCTCGGCGCGCTCGGTGGCGACGATCAGCTTGCCGGTGACCGCGTGCGGGATGCCGTACTCCGCGCAGAACTTGACCATCTCGGCCGCGCCCCGCACCGCGTACCGCGCCTTCAGGGAGCCGGGGCGGTAGTAGATCCCGCTGTGGATCACCCCGCTGTTGCGCCCGGTCTGGTGCCGGGCCGGGCCTGGCTCCTTCTCCAGCACCGTCACCCGCGTACCCGGCGCGGCGCGGGTGATCGCGTACGCCGTCGACAGCCCGACGATCCCGCCACCGACCACCAGCACATCACAGTCGTACGCGCCCGTCCGCACCTGCACCACCTCCCGACTCGATAGTGCACTGCGCCACTGACAACGGCTTCAAACGCGGCCGACCGCGACTGGCCGGACCATGACACCGGAGCCGTCAGTCCGCACGCCCTCAGCCCCGCACGCCCTCAGCCCCTCACGCCGGAGCCATCAGCAGCGGCCGGGCCCGCTCGCGCAGCTCCACCACGCGCGGCTCGTCGCCGTACGGCTCCAGGCGGTGCAGCAGGTCCTTGACGTACTCGGTGGTGCGCGCCGAGGAGATCCGCCCGGCCACCTCCACCGCGCGCACGCCCTGCTCGCAGGCCGCGTCCAGGTTGCCCGACTCCAGCTCGGCCACCGCGGAGACGACCAGGCGCAGCCCGTGCGAGCGCACGAACTCCTCCGTCGGCTTGGACAGGGCCTGCTCGGTGAAGCGGCGCACCTGGCGGGGTGCCTTCAGATCGCGGTAGCACTCGGCGGCGTCGGCGGCGAAGCGGTCGTAGCCGTAGAAGCCGAGCCAGGACGGGTCGTTGTCGCCCTCGCGGGAGCGCTCGAGCCAGCCCTCGGCCGACTTCAGCGCGGCGCCCGCGGCCTGGGCGTCGCCCGCGCGCGCGTGCGCTCTCGCCTCGACCAGCCGGAAGAAGCTCATCGTGCGGGCGGTGGCCAGACCCCGGTTGCGCTCCAGGGCGGCCTGGGCGAGGTCCACGCCCTCGTCGCCGAAGCCCCGGTAGGTGGCCTGGAGGGACATGGAGGCGAGGACGTAGCCGCCGAGGGGTACGTCGGCCGCCGCGCGGGCCAGCCGCAGCGCCTGGATGTAGTAGCGCTGGGCGGCCTCCTGCTGGCCGGTGTCGAAGGCCATCCAGCCCGCCAGCCGGGTCAGTTCGGCACCCGCGCCGAACAGGGCGCGGCCCACCTCGTCGGAGTAGGAGCCGAGCAGCAGCGGCGCCGCCTCCACGCGCAGGCACTCCGGGACCATGGACGAACGCCAGTCGCCGCCGCCGTACTTGGAGTCCCAGCGCCGGGCGTCCTCGGCCGCCTCCCGGAGTTTGCGCACATCGCTGTGGCCGACTTTGATCGGTGCGCCGGCGCCCTCGGCCGAGGCCGCCTCGCGTTCCACCGAGCTGTCGGCGGGGGTTATCAGCCATCGGGACGCGGGCGTGGCGTAGGCGCTCACGGCGAACGAGCCCGCCAGCGACTGCCAGATCCCGCCGGAGCCCGCCCGGCGCCCGGCCAGGTCCAACCGGTACAGATCGGTGGCCGACTTGACCGCCTGGCCCACGTCGCGCGGGAAGGCGAGGCCGACCTCCGGCGCCGGGTCGGCGTCCGCCAGGCCGATCTCGTGCAGCGGCACCGGGCGGCCGAGTTTCTGGCCGATCGCCGCCGCGATCAGGTGAGGTGCCGCCCCTTGGGGCACCATGCCCTTCGAAACCCAGCGCGCCACCGACGTCTTGTCGTAGCGAAGGGTCAACCCCCGCTGGGCGCCTAGGTCGTTGACGCGCCGCGCCAGTCCCGCGTTGCTGATTCCCGCGAGGGCGAGAACGGCGCCGAGTTTCTCGTTCGGCCCGCGTTGCTCCCTGGACATGCGCCACCCCTCGACACAGACGGCTGCCCCGCTGGCATAACCACGCGGCATTCGTAAACACAGCGTAGTTCGCCGCATCCCAAGCGTTAAGGGGCATTGTTCCGGATGGCGCGATTGCGGTCCGTACGGGAGTACGGCCCTGTACGCACCGTGCACACCCTGTCGCGGCGTGCCCCCGGCCGTGTGGCCGTGCGCCTGTCCGTGCGCTCTTCTCCGGCCACCTCGGGAGCGGTTCCATGGGACTCGCGTGGGTCGGCCCGCTGTACTGAATCCAGTGGGCTGGGGGACACCGCCACCTTCATCCCCGCGGGTGGCGGACCGGTCCGGGAGGCGATGCCCGCCTCCCGGACTGTGCGCGGCCCGCGGTCCGCAGGGCTCTGCGCGGCTCTGTACGGAGCGTGCTCAACCGCCGTACGCCGCCCACGAATTGGCCGAAAACCGCCCTCCGTCAGGACCGCTGATCCCCGCTCCGACCAGAGAACTTGAGGGCGCACAGGGGGTTTTCGGGGAGTGAAGCGGGGCGCATTCGCATCGCATACGCCCGGTGTTCCAGGGGAGTTGTCCGCAGGTCCCGCCGACCGCCGCTCGCCGGTGCGACCCTGCCCTTCCGTGCCAAGCGCCCACCCCCGCACGCCGTTTCGCTCAGGTTTCTCCCGCGCGAAGGCGGCGCCGCCGCCCCTCTCCGGCGCGTTCTTCATGGCAGCATGGGTCCGGTTCGTGCGGTGCACTGATTGTCCACAGCCTGTGGAGGCGTCGATGCGGTGGTTGGTCGGGTGGAACAGCGCCGCGACGGGCGGCCTCGGACCCGGCGCCGTGGACCCCTCCGGATACGACGACGAGACCCCACACCCGGTCGGCTCCCAGCTGCTGTGGGGCGGCCCCGACCCGCTGTGGGCGGTCGGCGACTGGCGCCCCGACGAGGTCCGCGTGGTCCAGGGCGACGCACAGAACCGCATCGCCGTCCTCGGCATCTGCGGCGCCTCCGACGACGAGCTGCGCCGGGGCCTGTTCACCGCGCGCGGGGGCGCGCTCCGGCATCTGACCGCCTGGCCCGGCAGCTACACCGCCGTCGTGCAGGCCGGGCGCCGCATCACTGTCTGCGGCGACCTCGCGGGCGCCCGCCCGGTCTTCCACGCTCCCTGGAACGGCGGCACCTCCTTCGCCACGGCCGCCCTGCCGCTGGCCGACCTCACCGAGGCCAACCTCGACTTCGGCCACCTCGCCTCCCTGCTCGCCGCCCCGGACGTCCCGGCCGCGCTGCGCGACACCACGCCGTACGAGGGCGTACGCCGCGTTCCGCCGGGGCACGCACTGATCCTGCGCGCCGGAGCGCGCGAGATCACCGGGTACGAGCCGGTCGCCTCCCTCGCGGTCGCCGCGCCCCCGGCCGACCCGGCCCACGCCGTCGACGCCGTGCGCGACGCCCTGATCGAGGCGGTCCGGGTGCGGCTCGCCGCGCCCCGGCACGTGCCCGGACTCGATCCAGGGCCGGTGCCCGGCATGGGCCCGGCCGAGCGGCGGGCGGCGCGCGGGATGCCGGTGCCCGGCATCGGCGCCGACCTCTCCGGCGGCCCGGCCTCCGGCACCCTGGCCCTGCTCGCCGCCGGGCTGCCCGGCCGACCCGGCACCCTGCTCGGCCACGGCACCGGCGCGGGGGAGCGGCTGCTCGCCGTCACCTTCAACGACCTGGCCGTCGGTGGCCGCGAGGCCGAACTGGAGCGCGCCGGAGCCCTCGCGGCCAACCCGCGCCTGCACCACGTGGTGGTCACCGGCGGCGAGGACACCCTCCCCTACGCCGACCTGGACGGACCCCTCACCGACGAACCCGGCCCCTCCCTGGTCACCGCCGCCCGGCACCGCGCCCGGCTCGCGGCGGGCAGCGCCGACCACTTCACCGGACACGGCGCCCGCCAGGTCCTCGACGCCCACCCCGCCCGCCTCGCCGATCTGCTGCTCGACCGCAGACGGCGCCATCTGGTCCGCCCGGTCGCCGCCCTCACCCGCGCCGACGGCTCGGTTCTGGTCCCCGCGCGGGTCTACGGCGCGGCCCGGCGCCTGGCCCGTACGCCGTACCGCACGGGCATGGCGGCGCTGGCCGAGCGGCTGATGCGGCGGGGCTTCGACGAACCCAAGGGGGCGGTCGGCGCGTCCCTCGCCGCGCTGACCTGGGGGAGACCCGGTCCGGCGGCGCGGTGGCTGACGGGGGAAGCACTGGCTGAAGTATCGGTTCTTCTGCAGTCCGGGGCGGACCGCGCCTCCGGTGGACCCGGGCTGCGCCCCGGCGAGTTCCGCGCCGCCGCCGTCCTCGCCCGGCACGCCGCCGATCTGCGCGTCCTCGAACAGGCCGCCGAGGTCCGCTCCCAGCGGCTGCACGCGCCCTTCCTCGACAACCAGGTCGTCCGCGCCTGCCGCGCCCTGCCCGAGGCCCTGCGGGTCAAGCCCGGCGCCCGCGCCGCCGTCCTGCGCACCGTCCTGGACGGCGCCGGGGTCACCGATCTGCCGCCCGGCTGGGGCGCCCCCTCGCACGCGTCCAGTGCCGCCGCCGCCCGGACGGGCCTGCGCGTCGCCGCCGACTCGCTCGTGGACCTCTTCGCCACCCCGCTGCTCGCGGACGCGGGCCTGGTCGAGGCCCGCGTGGTCCGCAAGGCCGTCCGCTCGGCGGCGGCGGGCGAACCCCTCCCGCTGGACGGCCTCGCCGACCTGGTCTCCGTCGAACTCTGGCTCGGCCGTCTGCTCGCCCGCCGGGGCAGCTGCTGGACCGGCACCCCGGCCCGCGCCCGCGCCGTACCCGCGGGCATCGACCCGCAGCGGGGCGCGCTGGGAGCCGCTAGCGGCAGGTGAACCGGGAGCGGGCCCAGTCCGCGAAGGCCACCTGCTCGAAGGCGTTGCCCCGCTGCTCCACCACGAGCCGCACCGTCCTGCGCCCGGCCAGGTCCACATGCACCGGCACCGCCGCGTCCCCGGCCTCCACCGCACCGGACTGCCACAGCCGGACCCCGTCCGCGTAGACGGAGAAGGCCACCTTGCCGTGCGTGAGGTTGAGGTCGTCCACCCCGGCCAGGGCGTCGTACGCCGTGCACTGGCGGTTGAGGTCCACGGTGACCGAGGAGTCGCCGCGCACGGTGATGCCGGGGGAGTAGTGCGTGCCGCCGATCGAGAGGTCGTAGCGCCGCCACACCCAACTGCTGTCGCCGAGGCGCACCTCGGGCTCGGTGCCGTCGCCGGTGAGGTCGTAGTTCAGCGCGTTGGTCTCGTAGACCTCGGGCGCGGGCGGCGGAGTGGGCTTCGGGGTGGGCTTGGGCGTCGGCTTCGGCGCGGGCTTCGGGGGCGGGGTCGGCTTCGGCGTCGGCTGGGGAGTCGGCGTCGGCTTCGGGGTGGGCTTCGGCTTGGGGGCCGGTTTCGGGGTGGGCTTCGGCTTCGGGGCGGGCTTGGGCGTCGGCTTCGGTGCGGGCGCCGGGGGCTGCGCGGGGGCGGCGGCGACCGGCTCCGGGTCCGGCTTCTTCGGCTTCGGAGCGGGCTTCGGGGTGTGCGGCTGCTGGATCACCGGGGACGGGGCGGGCTTGGCGATCTCCCGGGTCGGGTGGTTGTCGTTCACCAGCGCGAGGGCGATCGCCGCGGCGGCCACCGCCACCACGCCGGTCGCGATACCCGCCTTCACCGGCGCGCCCAGCCCCTCCGAGGCCGCCGCGCCACCGCCCGCGCCGCCTCCGGAACCGGTCGCCGCTGCGGCGGCACCCGCCGCGCCGACTCCCGCGCCGCCCGCGATGACCCCGAGCGCCTTCGCGTACCCGGCGGCACCGAACCAGCCGATGACGGCCACCGGGACGACCGCCGGGATGCCGCTCGCGACTTCCTGGATCTGGGCTGCCGCCAGGCGGCACTTGGCGCACTCCTCCAGGTGCTTGCGCAGGCCCCGCTCGGCGCGCACCCGCAGCTTGCGGCGGGCGTACCCGCCGAGCTGGTCCGCGTAGCGCGCGCACTCCTCGTCGCTCACGAGGCTCGCGCTGACGTGCGCCTGGAGGTACGCCTGCTTCAGCCCCTCACGGGCCCGGCTGGCCAGCACGCGCGTGCCGTTGGCGTCCAGGCCGAACAGCACCGCCACGTCGCTCGGCGACTCGTCCTCCACCTCGGTGTGCCAGAGCACCGCCTGCCAGCGCTCGGGCAGCGAGCGGAACGCCTGCATCGCCATCGACTGCTCGGCCTCGTGCATCGCGCGCACGTCCGCGCCGAGGTCCAGGGTGTCGTCGTCGGACACCTCGGAGGAACGGGCGGCCTGCTGCGCGAACACCGCGAAGTCGTCGACCAGTTGCTCGCGCCGGGCCGACTTGGTCCAGTGCGCGGCGACCCGGCGCACCGAGGTCAGCAGATAGGCGCGCACCGCGTACTCCGGGCCCGAGCCGCCGCGCACCGCCTGGAGCATCCGCGCGAACACCTCGGCGGTCAGGTCGTCGGCGGTGTGGCCGTCACGGCAGCAGGTACGCGCGTAGCGCTTCACCGCGTCGGCGTGCCTGCGGTACAGCTCCTCGTACGCGGAGTCGTCACCGGCCCGCATCCGCTCGATCAGCTCGCTGTCGGCGGGGGGCATGTCGGCGGGGGGCAGGTCACGCGGGGGCGGCAGCACGCTGCCCTCACGCTGGGCGGGGAGACTCGCCTCGGCGGACTCGGCCGGACGCGGCTGCTCCGCCCCGGGACCACGCCCGCCCTGGCTCGGCACCTGCGGCGACGTCAGCCCGCCGGCCTCCGCGTCGCCCTCACCGCGCGCGCCGTCCCACCCGTCGACACTCATCCCCGAAAATCCCCCGATGCCCGGCACAGCCGAATCCGTACCGGCTCAGGGTGCCACAAAGGTTTACACCCCTGGGCCACTCGTCCGACCCGTCACTCGTCCGGGCGGATTATCCCCACGCCTTGCGAACAAAATCCGAACGGGGTGTTCACGTAAGGACGTTGTTGATCTTTCGGGGGCGGGATGAGGAAGGTTCTACGGCCATACCGGGCCCGGTACGGTCACCGGGCCCGGCCTCGCTTCCGAGGGACCTGCGATCGATCGCGCGGGGCCTACGGTCGCTTCCGCGGGCCCTACGCCGGGCGGGAGCGCAGTCCCTCCAGCAGGATCTCCAGCAAGCGGGCGGAGGCCGCCGCCTGCTGGGCCGCGTCCGGCAGAGACGGGGCCGCCGTGGCGATGACCAGGAGGACGTCGGCCACGGAGACATCGGGGCGCAGTTCGCCCGCCGCCCGCGCGCGGTCCACCAGCCGTCCGACCACCTCGAGGAGCGCGGCCACGCTCGTGGACTCGTCCGCCACCAGCCGGAGTTCACCCGAACCGGGGACCGGCTGCGAACGCTGCTGCGGCACCCGGGCCTCGTCGTCCGCGACCCCCACCCGCAGCACCTGCGGCGGCAGCAGCCGTCCCGCGCCCGAGGCCACCGACGTGCGCAGGAAGCGCGACAGCGCCGACCACGGCTCGTCCTCCTGACCCAGCGCGGCCCGCGCCTGCTCGGTCAGCCGCGCGGTCTCCTCCTCGGCGATCCGCCGCACCAGCACGTCCTTGCTGGGAAAGCGCCGGTAGACCGTGCCGACCCCGACCCGCGCGCGCCGCGCCACGTCCTCCATCGGCGCGCCGTACCCCAGCTCGCCGAAGACCTCACGCGCCGCCCGCAGCACGTGCTCCAGATTGCGCTGCGCGTCCACCCGCAGCGGCGCCGAACGCGGACCGTCCCCGCGTTTGCCGCCGGTCACGACGGACGCGGCCGACCAGTGCGTGTCCTGAAGATGCATGTGTTCCCCCGGTGATGACGTCTCCCCCCGGAGACTCCCCGCCACTGACGCCGGAGGTACGCGGAACCGGCCCGGTCCCTGAGCGGAACCGCTCCGCGCGGGCCCCGTTCGGCCACATTCCCCGCACTCCGTCGACACATGAACATAGTTGAGAGGGCGTCAATTCAGAAGGGGTAGGTTCCGCACAGTGCGCCCCCGATCGGAGTACGAGCCATCTATGTCCGGATTCCATGCCTTCACCACCGCTCGCGGCACCGGGCGGCCCGGCCCCGATTCCCCCGTCCGGGCGGCGCGTCCCACACGGCGCACCACCGTCTTCCGGTCACACAAATCGCCGGGGCTGTGGACAAACAAAGGCGCCGGGTGCGTCATGGGATGGTGAAGGAACGCGCGCGCATTCTGGTCGTCGGCGGCGGCCACGTCGGGATGTACACCGCCCTGCGTCTCCAGCGGACGCTGAAACCGCAGCTCAGACAGGGCGATGTCGAGATCACCGTGGTCAGCCCCGACCCCTATATGACCTATCAGCCGTTCCTGCCGGAGGCCGCCGCGGGCTCGATCTCACCCCGCCATGTCGTCGTCCCGCTGCGCCGCGTCCTGGACCGGTGCCGCGTCGTCGTCGGCGAGGTCACCTCCCTCGACCACACCGCCCGCACCGCCGCCGTCCGCACCCTCGCCACCGCCGAGCGCGACGCCCCGGACGAACTCCTCGGCTACGACGAACTCGTCCTCGCCCCCGGCTCCGTCGCCCGCACCCTGCCCATACCCGGCCTCGCCGAGCACGGCATCGGCTTCAAGACCGTCGAGGAGGCCATCGGCCTGCGCAACCACGTCATCGAACAGCTCGACATCGCCTCCTCCACCCGCGACCCCGCCGTCCGCGACGCCGCCCTCACCTTCGTCTTCGTCGGCGGCGGCTACGCGGGCGTCGAAGCCCTCGCCGAACTGGAGGACATGGCCCGCCACGCCACCCGCTACTACCCCGGCATCCGCCCCGAGGACATGAAATGGGTCCTCGTCGAGGCCACCGGGCGCATCCTCCCCGAGGTCGGCCCCGAACTCGGCGGCTACACCGTCACCCAGCTGCGCCGCCGCAACATCCGCGTCCTCCTGGAGACCCGCCTGGAGTCCTGCGCCGACCGGATCGCCGTGCTCAGCGACGGCCAGCGCTTCCCCACCCGCACCCTCGTCTGGACCGCGGGCGTCCGCCCCCACCCCCTGCTCGCCGCCACCGGCCTGCCGCTCACCGACCGAGGCCGGCTGCGCTGCACCGCCGAGCTGACCGTCGAAGGCGCCCCGCACGCCTGGGGCGCGGGCGACGCCGCCGCCGTACCGGACGTCACCGCCGACCCCGGCACCGAGACCGCCCCCAACGCCCAGAACGCCGTACGCCAGGCCCGCGTCCTCGCCGACAACCTCGTCCACACCCTGCGCGGCGAACCCCTGGAGACCTACGCGCACACCCACGCCGGTTCCGTCGCCTCCCTCGGCCTGCACAAAGGGGTGGCCCAGGTGTACGGACACCGGCTGACCGGATACCCCGCCTGGCTCATCCACCGCGTCTACCACCTCAGCCGGGTGCCCACCGTCAACCGCAAGGCCCGCGTCCTGGCCGAGTGGACCCTCGCCGGACTCTTCCGCCGCGAGATCGTCTCGCTCGGCTCCCTCGAACACCCCCGCGCGGAGTTCGAACTGGCAGCCGGTGGAACCCCCCCACCTCCCCCGTCCGACAACCCGAAGGGGTCGTCCTGACCGGACCCGGGAACTCCACCCGGCACCGGGGCGTCTGACGGATATCGCCCCGGACGGCCACCTGCCAGACTGCCCATGTCCCCGGCCGGGCATCCGCCCGCACTCAGCACACACGAGGCTTTCCCCACTGTGAACTTCACGCGCTGGAGCGCCCGGCTCCCCGGAACGCAGCGCCGCGCCGCGGCACGGACCGAGCAGGCGGTACAGGCGGTGTCCCCGAACCCACCGGGAGAAGGCTCCGTGCCCGCGGCCCGCGGCGAACGCCCCGACGAACAGCCCGCCTTCGGCCCCGCCGTCGACGAACTGCCCGCACGCGAGGTCCTCGACCGCGTCCCGGCCCTCGTCGCCCTCGTCCACGGCCCCGACCACAGCCTCGCCTACGTCAACGACGCCTACCGCGCGGCCTTCGGCACCCGCACCCCGGGCGAGCCCGCCCGCGCGGCCCTGCCCGAACTCTCCGAACTGGGCCTGCTCCCGCTCCTGGACCAGGTGCTGCGCAGCGGACGCCCCCGCACCCTGAAGTCCCGCCGCGCCGTCGACGGCCGCTTCTACACCTTCACCTGCACCCCGGTCACCGAGGGCGGCGACCGGGGCGCGGGCGTCCTCGTCTTCGCCACCGACGTCACCGACCACGCCGAGGCCGCCGAACGCCTGCGCACCAGCGAACGCCGCCAGCGTGAGACCGCCGTCACCCTCCAGCGCTCCCTGCTCCCACAGGACCTGGAGGAACCCGACGACCTGCGCGTCGCCGCCACCTACCAGCCCGGCGGCACCGAGGCCGCCGTCGGCGGCGACTGGTACGACGTCATCACCCTCGGCGGCGGACGCACCGCCCTCGTCATCGGCGATGTCATGGGCCGTGGCGTGCGCGCCGCCGCCGTCATGGGCCAGCTGCGCACCGCCGTCCGCGCCTACGCCCGCCTCGATCTGCCGCCCCACGAGGTGCTCCAGCTGCTCGACGGCCTCGCCATCGAGATCGACGCCAACCAGATCGCCACCTGCGTCTACGCCGTCCACGACCCCAACGAGGGCCGCCTGGTCTACGCCTCCGCCGGCCATCTGCCGATCCTGGTCCGCGACGAGCACGGCACGGTGCTGCGCGCCGACGAACCCACCGGACCCCCGCTCGGCACCGGCGGCTGGGTGCACGCCTCCGGCTCGGTCCCCCTCGGCCCCGGCTCCACGGCCGTCCTCTATACGGACGGTCTGGTCGAGCGGCGCGACGAGGACCTGGACGAGGGCATCGCCGCCCTGGAACGCGCCCTCGCCGGAGCCACCGGCAGCCCCCAGGTCGTCTGCGACCGACTGGTCCGCTCGGCCGGAGTCACCGCCGACCACGACGACGACGTGGCGGTCCTGGTCCTCCAGCACCCCGCGCGCACCGGCCCCGAGGGCGACCTCTTCCGCAACGCTGCCCTCGATCTGCTCGGCGGCATCGAGGCGGCCCCGCGCGCCCGCGCCTTCGCCTCCGGCGTCCTCACCAGCTGGCGCTTCCCCGTGGAACTGCACGACCTGGGCGTCCTGGCCGCCAGCGAACTGGTCGCCAACTCCCTCCAGCACGGCATCCCGCCCATGCGGCTCCGGCTCCGCCGCACCGACCGCCGCCTGATCATCGAGGTGACCGACGGCGACGACCACCTCCCACGCCGCCGCCGCGCCGAACCCGCCGACGAGTCCGGACGCGGCATCGACATCGTGGCCACCATCGCCTCCGCCTGGGGCGCCCGGAAGACACCGGGCGGCGGCAAGGCGGTCTGGTGCGAGTTCCTGCTCTCGAAGGGCGAGCCCTCCGTGGGATCAGGGGCCGACGGGATCAGGCGCTGACGGACTCCGCCGCCGCCTTGCCCCGGGCCACCACCCGGCTCTGCACCAGCGACCACGGCCGGTCCTGCGCGGCCGTGAGCCGCCGCCCCAGCCGCAGCGCCAGCACACTGATCGCCAGTGAGAACAGCACGAACGTCACGATGTACGGCGCGTGCAGCGAGGCCCCGAGCGGACCGCCCACCGCCGGACCGATCGCCAGCGCGAGCTGCTTGACCAGCGCGAAGGCCGAGTTGTACTGACCGGCGCTGCCCTCGGGCGCCAGATCCGCCACCAGCGGGGCGAGCGTCGGCGACAGCATCGCCTCACCCAGCCCGAACAGCGCGTACGTCGACACGAACGCGGCCGTGGCCATCTCCTGGCTGCCGTGCCCGAGCCCCGCGTACCCCGCCGCCAGCCAGGCGACGGTCCAGATCAGCCCGACGAGCGCGATGACCCGCGACCGGCGCCGCCGCTCGACCAGCTTCAGCACGGCGAACTGCGCCACGACGATCATCATCGTGTTGGCCGCCAGCGCGGTGCCGAGGGTGGACGTGGATATCCCGGCCGCCTCCACGCCGTACGCGCTCAGCCCGGACTCGAACTGGCCGTAGCAGGCGAAGAAGAGGACGAAGCCCAGGACGCAGAGCTGCACCATCGCGCGGTTCCCGGCCATCCGGCGCCAGCCGCCCTTGGCCGCGCCCTCCGGCTGGTCCGTGATGTGCGGGGCGCGCGGCATCCGCACCGTCGTCATCACCACGACCAGCAGCAGGAAGATCGCCGCCTCGAACGCGAACAGCAGGGTGAAGGAGGAGACCTTGGTCGTGTCGACCAGGTGGCCGCCTATCAGTCCGCCGATACCGAGCCCGAGATTCTGCAGGAAGAACTGCGTCGCGAACGCGCGCGAGCGGGTCTCGGTCGCCGAGCAGTCCACGATCATCGTCGCCAGCGCGGGCTGCATCACGGCCTGCCCGGCGCCGAGCGCCGCCGCCGTCACCAGGACCGCCGCCGCGCTGCTCGCCAGACCGAGGCCGAGGGCGCCGAGCGCGGCCAGGACCAGGGCGGCGAGCAGCACGGGCAGCGGACCGCGGCGCACGATCGCGCGGCCCGCGAAGGGCAGCACGACCAGCGCGGCCACGGCGAAGACGGCGAGCACCAGTCCCGCCGTCATCGCTCCCAGCCCTCGCACCTGCGCCACATAGACGTACAGATACGGAACCGTGAAGCCGAGCCCGAACGCACTGAGTGCGTTGCCCACGTGGATGCGGCGCATCGCCGCTCCCCTCGCCCTGGTCACGTTCACCTCTTTCATCAGTTAGGAGTGAAGACTTCAAAGCTAAAGTTCGAAGCTAAAGACTACATATCGAAGGACTTCAAAGCAAGGAGAGCCCGTGCGATACTGCGGCTATGGCCGACACCCCCGGCGTCACCGAGCCGACGCTCGAAGAACAGATCGCCGCCTATCAGCGCGAGTTCCAGGACCTGGACCCCCAGGTCGAGAAGATCGTGTCGGCGCTGTCCCGGCTGAACCGGCGGATGAACGTCGCCTACGGCCGCCAGACCTCCGAGCTGGGCATCAGCAACGCCGAGTGGGAGGTGCTGAAGGCACTCGTCCTGTCCGGCTCCCCCTATCGCATGGGCCCCGGCGAGCTGGCGAAGCGCCTCGGCCTCACCCCGGCCGCGATGACCCACCGCATCGACCGCATGGTGGGCGAAGGTCTGGTCACCCGCGAGCGCGACGAGTCCAACCGGGTCCGGGTCATCGTCGAGCTGACTCCCGGGGGCCGCGAGAAGTGGCTGGAGGCGATGCGCCTCGCCACCGTCTTCGAGGAGGACCTGCTCCAGGACCTCACCCCCGCCGAGCGCGCCGTGCTCGGAGAGGTCCTCACCCGGCTGCTGCGCCGCGTGGAGCACGCCCAGCCGGACGCGGACGGCCGGCTCACCGACCTGGACTGACCTGCCGCTCAAAAAAATCTTGACAGCGGGGGTTGACTCGCCCCGTGCGGATCCGTAAAGTTCTTCGGGTTGCACGGAGACGTAACGGTTCTCCCGCAACACTCCGCCGCCTGGAGCGGCACCCCAAACCATCAGCACGATCTCCCCCTGGGATTGCTTTCGGCGTGTCCGAATTCAATTCGAATGGGGCTCGGCAGCCCGATTAGGAACTGCCGGGGTTGATCCGCTAAGGTTTGAGACGTCGGAACGGCCGCGAGGCCGGGAAGACAAACCCCGCTGACTGGGGGTCAGACACCGAAAAGGATCTGATAGAGTCGGAACCGCCGGAAAGGGAAACGCGAGAGCGAGAACCTGGAAAGCACCGAGGAAATCGGATCGGAAAACGGTCTGATAGAGTCGGAAACACCGAAGGGAAGCCCGGAGGAAAGCCCGAGAGGGTGAGTACAAAGGAAGCGACCGTTCCTTGAGAACTCAACAGCGTGCCAAAAATCAACGCCAGAT
>NZ_KB891994.1 GCF_000373625.1 Streptomyces sp. LaPpAH-108 | reverse complement strand
GCTTCGAGATGAGTATTCCCACCTCCTTGAGAGGGTAAGGCTCCCAGTAGACGACTGGGTTGATAGGCCAGATATGGAAGCCTGGTAACGGGTGGAGTTGACTGGTACTAATAGGCCGAGGGCTTGTCCTCAGTTGCTCGCGTCCACTGTGTTGGTTCTGAAACCACGAACAGCCTCATGTGCCACACATGACGGTCTGAAAGTTTCATAGTGTTTCGGTGGTCATAGCGTGAGGGAAACGCCCGGTTACATTCCGAACCCGGAAGCTAAGCCTCAACAGCGCCGATGGTACTGCAAGGGGGACCTTGTGGGAGAGTAGGACGCCGCCGAACTCCTTTTGATAGGGCTGGTCCCCGAACTTCGGTTCGGGGACCAGCCCTTTTTTGTTTTGCTTAACTTTACGTTCATATTGCCCCCGAAGCATGGGGCCCATGGCTACCGCTGAAATGCTCAGGGCCGCCGGTGTGGGCGTCGGTCACGAGGTCGTCGTACCGGCTTTCGGGAACGCGGAGATCGCCGAGGCCGTGACCCGGGCGGGTGCGCTGCCGGCCTTCGCCGACATAGACCCCGTCACCTACTGCCTCGACGCCGCTGCCGTGGAGGCGACGGTAACTCCCCGCACCGCGGCCCTTGTTGTCGTGCACCGCTTCGGACGGCGGGCGGACACCGGGGCGTTGCGCGAAGTCGCCGCGCGGCACGGGCTGTTCGTGCTGGAGCACGGCGAGTCCGAGACACCGTACGACGAGCTGGCCTCCCGTCGGGAGCGGGCCGCGTATCTCGACGCGCGGCTCAAGGGGGTGCGCACTCCGGCCGGGGGCGACGGGCACACCTATCAGCAGTACGTGGTGCGGGTGCCGGGCAACGGACGGCCGGACCGGGACGCGTTCGCGCGCGCCTTGCGGGCCAGGGGAGTTGACTGCCGGGTGCCCGTGCGGACGCCCGTCCACCGGCTGCCCGGATTCCGGCGCTGTGTGTCGCTTCCGGAGACCGAGCGGGCCGCCGACGAGACGCTGGCGCTGCCCGTGGAAGCCGCCCTGACGAAGCGGGACATGCACCGGATCGCCGCCGCCTGCAACGCTCTTGGGGGACTGCTTCAGCCCGCTTGATGATCGGGCCCGAACGGATTTGGGAACCCGTGCGGGTTCGGGGTACGATCTTCTTGTTGCCGCGAGGGAAACCTCGAAAGCGACAAGGCCCCTATAGCTCAGTCGGTAGAGCGTCTCCATGGTAAGGAGAAGGTCAACGGTTCGATTCCGTTTGGGGGCTCAGCGAAAAAGACCCCGCCCATTCGGGCGGGGTCTTTTTCATGTCCGGAGGCCGGTGGGGCCGGTAGGGCCGGTGGCCCCGGGCCTCAGTCCTGCTGAAGGCCCGGAACCCGCATCGCCAGGATCGCCATGTCGTCGGACGGCGCGTCGGAGGCGAAACGCTCCACCGCGCGCAGGATGCGGGCGGCCACCGCGCCCGCGGTGAGACCCGTGCATGTGGTGAGGACGTCGGCGAGGCCGTCGTCGCCCAACATGCGGGTGCCCTCGCGGCGTTCGGTGACGCCGTCCGTGACGCACAGCAGCACGTCGCCGGGGTCGAGAGTGACCGTCTCCTCGTACAGCTCCAGGTCCTCGATCACGCCGAGCAGGGGCTGGGGTTCGGCGGCGGTCTCCACCGTGCCGTCCTGGCGCAGGCGCAGCGGGAGCGGGTGGCCCGCGCAGACCATCTTCATCTCGGCGCCGCCGTTGGGCTGTGGCCGCAACTCGCCGTAGAGCAGGGTGAGGAAGCGGCTGCGGTCGCCCTCGTCGAGGATCGCGGAGTTCAGCCGCTCCAGGACCGCCGGGCCGCTCAGGCCCTCGCGGGCCAGCAGGCGCAGGGCGTGCCGGGCCAGGCCGGTGACGGCGGCGGCGTTGGGTCCGGTGCCGCAGACGTCGCCGATGGCGAAGCCGTAGGCGCCGTCGCCGATCGGGAAGAGGTCGTAGAAGTCGCCGCCGACCTCGTTGCCCTCACCGGCCGCGCGGTAGATGACGTCGACCTCGACGCCGTCGATGTGCGGCAGGCCCGGGGGCAGCAGGCTGCGCTGGAGGGACTGGCTGATGGCCGTGCGCTCCGAGTACAGGCGGGCGTTGTCCAGGGCGAGCGCGGCACGGCGGGAGAGGTCCTCGGCCAGCTCCAGGATCTCCTGGCGGAAGTGTTCGTCCGTGGGCTTGCCGAGGATCAGCATGCCGATGACGCGGTTGCGGGCGACCAGCGGCAGGACCACGGTCTCGCCGCCGACGGCGGAGGCCGTCGCCAGGGTCGGGCCGATGCCGGCCGTGACCTGCTGGGCGGGACCGCCCGCCAGGCCGAGGCTGCGCATGGAGCTGCGCAGGGCCGCCTGGTGGGCGACCTCGCCGGGCAGCGGCCAGACCTGGGCGCCGGGGGTCAGGACCGCCTCGGGCGGGGGGATCTTCGACAGCAGGGACTTGATGCCGTCGATCAGTTCCTCGTCCTCGTGGAGGACGTACGACAGATAGGGGTCGGAGGCCGGGTCGGCGATCGTGTAGACCGCGCACCAGGTGGCCAGGGTCGGCACCGTCATCTGGGCCATGAGGGCCAGTGTCTGGTCGCGGTCCAGGGTGCCCGCCAGCAGGTCGGACGCCTCGACCAGGAAGCTGAGCGAGCCTCTGCGCAGCCGCTCCAGTTCGCCGAGGCGGGCCGATTCGACGGCCAGGGCGATGCGGTCGGCGGCGAACTGGAGGCGCAGCGCCTCCTCGTTGGAGTAGCGGCCGGGCCCCTCGGCGGCGACGCCCAGGGAGCCGGTGAGGCGGCCCTCGACCTTGAGCGGCACCGTGACGACCGAGCGCATCCCGGTGCCCGTCAGGAGGGGCACCGCGCCGGGTACGGAGGTCAGGTCCTCGTGGACGGCGGGCATGCGCGCCGAGCCGTAGCGCCCGGGGCCCGCTTCGACGGGGACGCGGGCGAAGCGCTGGCGGGCGGAGGGCAGGCCGGTGGAGGCGCGGACCTCCAGCTCGGTCTCGTCGTCGGTGGCGAGCAGCAGGAAGGCGGAGTCGCCGTCGAGCATGTCGCGGGCGCGCTCGACCGTGCGCTGGAGGAGGCCGTCGAGGTCGTCGGGGGCGGGGGAGCCGATGAAGACCTCGAAGGGGTCGGCGCTCGGGCCTTCGGCGCCGCCCTGGTCGCCTGCGGGCACGCGGGAGGGGGTCTGGAGGACGGCACGCTCGTGGTCGCGGACCAGGAGGCAGACGGTGGAGGGCTCGCCGCCGGTGTCGCGGACCCGGAGGTGGGAGGCGTAGACGGGGGCGACGCGGCCGTCGGCGCGGCGGACGCCGTAGCTGCCCTCCCAGCGGGAGAGCTGGAGCGCTTCGGCGATGCCGGTGCCGGTGCCGGGGGTGTGCGGCCAGGCGGCGAGGTCGGTGAGGGGCTTGCCGACGACCTCGTCGGCCGCGTAGCCGAAGAGTTCCTCGGCGTCCTCGTTCCAGGCGCTGACCGAGCCCTTGCGGTCGATCTGGAGGACGGCGACGCGGACCCGGCCGTCGGCGGTCGGCAGCAGATCGGTGGGCAGGGCGGGACCGGCGGTTCGGGTGCCGAGCGCGCGTTCGGGCAGGTCGAGCTGGAACCAGACGTTCTTGTGGGTGGAGGTGTACTCCACGCCCCAGCGGGAGGCGAGGGCCGCGCACAGCTGGAGACCGCGACCGCCCTCGCGGTCGGGGCTGCCCATGACCGCGTGCGCGTTCTGCAGCGGGACCTCGCGCTCGGGATAGCGGTCGGAGACCTCGATGCGGACGCCGGGTTCGGTGCGCAGGCACAGGACCTCGGCCTCGGTGCCCGCGTGGACGACGGCGTTGGTCACCAGTTCGCTGGTGAGGACCACGGCGTCGTCGACGATGTCGGCGAAGCCCCAGCCCTGGAGGGTGTCGCGGACGAAGGACCGGGCGGTCGCGACCGAACGCCCCACGGGCTCGAAGCTGGCGACCGCGCGCGCGGTGATCACAGAACTCCCTGACCTGTCGTCTACGTGCAAGGCGATGGGGCCGGCCGGCTCGTGCCGCTGCCGCGGCATCCGCTCGCCCGTCGGCCGTTGCTCGGGGTGCTGTTCCCCCGGGATCGCTCCGGTCATGCTCCGCGGCCGCCCCTCCGATAACCGCTCTTCGTCGTCTCGGCGCACGGGCCGGCCGGGCCGGTGCGGCTGGACAGCCCGGTGCAAGGTTACTTACCTTCGCCGTCCGAGCGGATGCCGGTCACCGGTGTTTACCCCCCAGAGTGTGCGGACGATGTGCGAAGCTGCCGAACTGTTATGGCCTGGTTCGGCCGGGGTGAAACACTGGGCAGGATTTTGATGAAGGTCCGGCCGGTCCGCGTGTGTTCCTCGAGCGGTGGGCAGCAGCCCCTGGTGCGGCCGGAACTTCGCGGACAGTGGTATCGGCAGAAGTACCGGGCGGTCGCAGGGACCGGGCGGTGACGAGTACGCGGAAGCAATCCGGTGCGCCGGCCGGCGGCGCACCGGGCCGGCGCCGCCGGGCACGGCAGTGACGGTCTACCCCTCCGGGAGGGACACAGTGGAGTCTGGCGCAGCGACGCGGGGCACGAAGACGCGCGCGAAGGGCGGACCGTCCGCGCGGAGGGGCGGGGGCACCACCGTCGTGGACACGGCTGCCCTGAACCGGTTGCTCTCGGCTCTGGAGGCCATGCGGGACGGCAACTTCCGCAAGCGGCTCACGGTGTCCGGGGACGGGGTGATGTCGGAGATCGCGGCGGTCTTCAACGAGGTCGCCGACCGCAATCTCCATCTCACCGGTGAGCTGTCCCGGGTACGGCGCATGGTCGGCCGCGAGGGCAAGCTCACCGAGCGGCTGGAGACGGGGGCCTGCGAGGGGTCCTGGGCGAGCGCCGTGGAGAACTCCAACGCGCTGGTCGACGAGCTGGTGTGGCCGGTCTCGGAGGTCAGCCGGGTGCTGACGGCCGTCGCGGAGGGCGATCTGTCGCCGCGCATGGATCTGCGCACCGAGGCGCCGGACGGGACCGGGCATCCGCTGCGGGGCGAGTTCCTGAAGGTGGGCCGGACCGTCAACAACCTGGTGGACCAG
This sequence comes from Streptomyces sp. LaPpAH-108, assembly GCF_000373625.1. Taxonomy (GTDB): domain Bacteria; phylum Actinomycetota; class Actinomycetes; order Streptomycetales; family Streptomycetaceae; genus Streptomyces. The sequence continues at coordinate 764,135 of NZ_KB891994.1, read as the reverse complement.
CTGTCCACGTTCACCGACGAGGTGACGCGGGTCGCCGTCGAGGTCGGCACCGAGGGCAAGCTCGGCGGTCAGGCCAAGGTGCGGGGCATGTCGGGGTCCTGGAAGGACCTGACGGAGTCCGTCAACACCATGGCGAACCGGCTCACCGCCCAGGTGCGGGACATCGCCCTGGTGACGACGGCGGTGGCGAGCGGTGATCTCTCGCGCAAGGTCACCGTGCAGGTGGCCGGCGAGATGCTGGAGCTGAAGAACACCGTCAACACGATGGTGGAGCAGTTGTCGTCCTTCTCCTCCGAGGTGACGCGGGTCGCCCGTGAGGTGGGCACCGAGGGCATCCTGGGCGGCCAGGCGCAGGTGCCGGGCGTGGCCGGGGTGTGGAAGGAGCTGACCGACTCCGTCAACACCATGGCGGGCAACCTCACCGCTCAGGTGCGCGGGATCTCGCAGGTGACGACGGCGGTCGCGAGCGGTGATCTCTCGCAGAAGGTGACGGTGCCCGCGCGCGGCGAGGTCGCGCAGCTCGCCGAGACCATCAACCAGATGACCGAGACGCTGCGGATCTTCGCGGACGAGGTCACACGCGTGGCCAACGAGGTCGGCGCCGAGGGGCGGCTCGGTGGTCAGGCCAATGTGCCGGGCGCGGCGGGCACCTGGAAGGACCTGACGGACTCGGTCAACACGGTCTTCCGGAACCTGACGACGCAGGTGCGGGACATCGCGGCCGTGACGACCGCCGTGGCGAACGGTGATCTGTCGCAGAAGGTCACGGTGGACGTGGCCGGCGAGATGCTGGAGCTGAAGAACACCGTCAACGGCATGGTGGACCAGCTGTCGGCGTTCGGTGCCGAGGTGACCCGGGTCGCGCGGGAGATCGGCGTCGAGGGCGAGCTGGGCGGTCAGGCACAGGTGTCCGGGGCGGCCGGTACCTGGAAGGACCTGACGGACTCGGTCAACACCGCGTTCCGCAACCTGACCGGTCAGGTGCGCAACATCGCCCAGGTGACGACGGCGGTGGCCAACGGCGACCTCTCGCAGAAGGTCACCGTGGACGTCTCCGGCGAGATGCTGAAGCTGAAGAACACCGTGAACACCATGGTGGACCAGCTCTCCAGCTTCGCCGACCAGGTGACGCGGATGGCCCGTGACGTGGGTACGGAGGGCCGCCTCGGTGGTCAGGCCCGGGTGGACGGCGTCTCGGGCACCTGGAAGGAGCTGACGGACTCCGTCAACCTGATGGCCAACAACCTGACCATGCAGGTGCGCAACATCTCCCAGGTGACGACGGCCGTGGCGCGCGGCGATCTGTCGCAGAAGATCGGCGTGGACGCGCGCGGGGAGATCCTGGAGCTGAAGAACACCATCAACACGATGGTGGACCAGCTCTCCGCCTTCGCCGACCAGGTGACCCGGGTCGCCCGGGACGTGGGTACGGAGGGCCGTCTCGGCGGTCAGGCGCAGGTGCCGGGCGTGGCCGGGGTGTGGCGGGACCTCACCGAGTCGGTGAACGGCATGGCGGGCAACCTGACCGGCCAGGTGCGCAACATCGCGCAGGTCGCGACCGCGGTGGCGCGCGGTGACCTCTCCCAGAAGATCACCGTGGACGCGCGCGGGGAGATCCTGGAGCTGAAGAACACGCTGAACACGATGGTGGACCAGCTGTCGTCGTTCGCGCAGGAGGTCACGCGCGTCGCCCGTGAGGTGGGCACGGAGGGCATCCTCGGCGGCCAGGCCGAGGTCCAGGGTGTCTCGGGCACCTGGAAGGACCTCACGCAGTCCGTGAACTTCATGGCGAACAACCTGACGAGCCAGGTGCGCAACATCGCCGAGGTGACGACGGCGGTGGCCAAGGGCGACCTGTCGAAGAAGATCACGGTCGACGCCAAGGGCGAGATCCTTGAGCTGGTCACCACGGTCAACACGATGGTGGACCAGCTGTCCAGCTTCGCCGAGCAGGTGACCCGGGTGGCCCGTGAGGTGGGCACCGAGGGCATCCTGGGCGGTCAGGCGCATGTGCCGGGTGTCACGGGCATCTGGAAGGACCTGAGCAACAACGTCAACCTGATGGCCAACAACCTGACCATGCAGGTGCGCAACATCTCGCAGGTCGCCTCGGCGGTGGCCAACGGTGACCTGACCCGTCAGGTGACGATCGAGGCGCGCGGTGAGGTGGCGCAGCTCGCGGACACCATCAACATCATGGTGAAGACGCTGAGTTCGTTCGCGGACCAGGTCACCAAGGTGGCCCGCGAGGTGGGTACGGACGGCATCCTGGGCGGTCAGGCGCACGTTCCCGGTGTGGCGGGCACGTGGAAGGACCTCACCGAGTCGGTGAACGGGATGGCGTCCAACCTGACCGGCCAGGTGCGCAACATCGCCATGGTGACCACGGCCATCGCCAAGGGTGACTTGACGAAGAAGATCGACATTGACGCCCGGGGCGAGATCCTTGAGCTGAAGACGACGATCAACACGATGGTGGACCAGCTGTCGTCCTTCGCCCAGGAGGTGACCCGCGTCGCCCGCGAGGTGGGCACGGAGGGCATCCTGGGCGGCCAGGCGCGTGTGCGGGACGTGGACGGCACCTGGCGCGACCTGACCGAGTCCGTGAACGAGATGGCCGGGAACCTGACCCGGCAGGTGCGCGCGATCGCGAAGGTCGCCACGGCCGTGACGCGCGGCGATCTCAACCTGAAGATCGATGTGGACGCTTCCGGTGAGATCCAGGAACTGCAGGACTCGATCAACAAGATGATCGCCAATCTGCGGGACACCACGATCGTCAACAAGGAACAGGACTGGCTCAAGGGCAACCTGGCCCGGATCTCCGCGCTCATGCAGGGGCGCCGCGATCTCAAGGACGTGGCCTCGCTCATCATGAGCGAGCTGACGCCGGTGGTCTCCGCGCAGCACGGCGCGTTCTTCCTGGCGATGCCGCTGGTGGAGGGCCAGGACATCGGCGGCGACTTCGAGGAGCAGTACGAGCTGCGGCTGCTGGGCTCGTACGGCTGCACTACGGGGGCCATGCCGACGTCGTTCCGTCCCGGTGAGGGGCTGATCGGCGCGGTGGCGCAGGAGAAGCGCACGCTGCTGGTCGAGGAGACCCCGGCCGGCTATCTGAAGATCACCTCGGGGCTCGGCGAGGCGCGGCCCGCGCAGCTGATCGTGCTGCCGGTGGTCTTCGAGGGCAAGGTGCTCGGGGTCATCGAGCTGGCGTCCTTCACCCGGTTCACGCACATCCAGCGGGACTTCCTCAGCCAGATCGCGGAGATGATCGCGACCAGCGTCAACACCATCTCGGTCAACACCAAGACCGAGCAGCTGCTGGCGCAGTCGCAGGAGCTGACCGAGCAACTGCGCGAGCGGTCCGAGGAGTTGGAGAACCGGCAGAAGGCGCTGCAGTCCTCCAACGCCGAACTGGAGGAGAAGGCCGAGCTGTTGGCCCGGCAGAACCGCGACATCGAGGTGAAGAACACCGAGATCGAGGAGGCGCGGCAGGTCCTGGAGGAGCGCGCCGAGCAGCTCGCGGTGTCGATGCGCTACAAGAGCGAGTTCCTCGCCAACATGTCGCACGAGCTGCGGACGCCGCTCAACTCCCTGCTGATCCTGGCCAAGTTGCTCGCCGACAACGCGGAGAGCAACCTCTCCCCGAAGCAGGTGGAGTTCGCCGAGACCATCCACGGCGCGGGCTCGGACCTGCTCCAGCTGATCAACGACATCCTCGATCTGTCGAAGGTCGAGGCGGGCAAGATGGACGTCTCGCCGACGCGGATCGCGCTGGTCCAGCTGGTGGACTACGTGGAGGCGACCTTCCGGCCGCTGACGGCGGAGAAGGGCCTGGACCTCTCGGTGCGGGTCTCCCCTGAGCTGCCCGCGACCCTGCACACCGACGAGCAGCGGCTGCTCCAGGTGCTGCGCAACCTGCTGTCCAACGCGGTGAAGTTCACCGACTCGGGCTCGGTGGAGCTGGTGATCCGGCCCGCCGGGACGGACGTACCGCAGTCCATCCGGGAGCAGTTGCTGGAGGCGGGGTCGCTGACCGATCCGGACGCGCCGCTGATCGCGTTCTCGGTGACCGACACCGGTATCGGGATCGCCGCGAGCAAGATGCGGGTGATCTTCGAAGCGTTCAAGCAGGCCGACGGCACGACCAGCCGCAAGTACGGCGGCACCGGGCTCGGCCTGTCGATCTCCCGTGAGATCGCCCAGCTGCTCGGCGGTGAGATCCACGCGCAGAGCGAGCCGGGCCGCGGCTCGACGTTCACGCTGTATCTCCCGCTGCATCTGAACGGCTTCCCGCCGCAGGGCTACTACCAGCAGTCCGTGCCGCAGCTGGAGGCCGGTGAGCTGGTCGCCGCCTCCGAGGTGCGCGTCTCCTCGGAGCTGTCGGCGGTGGAGACCGAGACCCCGGCCGAGGTGACGTCGTACCGGGAGACGCAGAACGGCCCCGCCGCGCTCTTCCGGCGGCGCCGCCGGAACACGGCGCCCGAACCCCGGCTCGAACTCCCGCAGGCGCCCTCGGAGCAGCAGGAGGGCGAGGTGCGGACGGAGGCCGCCGTGCGGTTCGGCGGCGAGAAGGTGCTGATCGTCGACGACGACGTGCGCAACGTGTTCGCGCTCACCAGCGTGCTTGAGCAGCACGGGCTGGCGGTGCTGTACGCCGAGAACGGCCGCGAGGGCATCGAGGTGCTTGAGCAGCACGACGACGTGGTGGTCGTGCTGATGGACATCATGATGCCGGAGATGGACGGCTACGCGACCACCACGGCGATCCGCAGGATGCCGCAGTTCGCGGGGCTGCCCCTCATCGCGCTGACCGCCAAGGCGATGAAGGGCGACCGGGAGAAGGCGCTCCAGTCGGGCGCCTCCGACTACGTCACCAAGCCGGTCGACCCCGACCATCTGCTGGGCGTCATGCGACAGTGGATGCGGCCGGAGCCGAACGGCGGCTGATGGTCCGGAGAACCGGGGCCGGGGCCGGGGCCGTAGTGGCAGTACCGCGCGCCCCGGTGACGGTGTGACAGAAGGGGATGTGACCGAGGACTCACATCCCCGGCAGGTGTCGGAATCCTGGATTCCGGGAACGTTCCGGGCCTGGTCCGCGTTTCCGCTCCGTGCACAGTGACATCACGGTGACAGGGTGTGGCGACGGGCGGGGTGCGGCTACGATGACCGGCACAAGGACGGGCGGCGAAAGGGAGTCGTCCCCTGGGGCGGCGCCCGGTGTACCGCCGGGGCGAGGAGGGCGGGCCATGGTGCAGAAGGCCAAGATCCTCCTGGTCGATGACCGGCCGGAGAATCTGCTGGCGCTGGAGGCCATCCTCTCGGCGCTCGATCAGACGCTGGTGCGGGCATCGTCCGGGGAGGAAGCGCTCAAAGCACTGCTCACGGACGATTTCGCGGTCATTCTGCTGGATGTCCAGATGCCGGGCATGGACGGTTTCGAGACCGCGGCGCACATCAAGCGGCGGGAGCGGACACGGGACATCCCGATCATCTTCCTGACCGCGATCAATCACGGCCCCCACCACACCTTCCGGGGGTACGCGGCGGGCGCGGTGGACTACATCTCCAAGCCGTTCGACCCCTGGGTGCTGCGCGCCAAGGTGTCGGTGTTCGTCGACCTGTACATGAAGAACTGCCAGCTGCGGGAGCAGGCGGCGCTGCTGCGGCTCCAGTTGGAGGGCGGCGGCAAGAACGCGGTCGGCGGCAAGGAGCCCGCCGGACTGCTCGCGGAACTGTCCGCGCGGCTCGCGGCCGTCGAGGAGCAGGCCGAGGCGCTCTCCAAGCAGCTGGACGAGGAGTCGGCGGACGCGGCGGCGGTCGCCACGGCCGCGCATCTGGAGCGCAAGCTCACCGGACTGCGGCGCGCGCTGGACGCACTGGAACCGGGCGCCGACGGCGGGGGCGCGCCGCTGCCTCCGCAGAACTGACGTGCCGGGAGCCGCCGCTCACGCCGAGCGGTCGGCCATGAGGGCACGTCAGTTCCGTGCCACGGCACGGGCGACACGAACGGGTGAAGCTCTGGGCACACGTGTCCGTTGTCCTCCTCACCGGTAACCTCACACCCATGGCCTCACGTCCCTCCGCAGCCAAGAAGCAGCCCGCCAGGAAGGCGGCTGCTCCCGCGAAGGCTCCGGCGAGGAAGGCCCCCGCGAAGAAGGCCCCGGCCAAGAAGGCGGCGGCCAAGAAGGCCCCGGCGCGCAAGCCCGCGCCGGCGAAGCCCGCCCCCAGCCCCACCGGGGGCGTGTACCGGCTCGTGCGCGCCCTCTGGCTGGGCCTCGCGCACGCGGTCGGCGCCGTCTTCCGGGGCATAGGGCAGGGTGCGAAGAACCTGGACCCGGCCCATCGCAAGGACGGAGTGGCCCTGCTGCTGTTCGCCCTCGCGCTGATCGTGGCCGCCGGGACCTGGGCCGATCTGCGCGGCCCCGTCGGCGACCTGGTGGAGATCCTGGTCACCGGCGCCTTCGGGCGGCTCGACCTGCTGGTCCCGATCCTGCTCGCGGTGATCGCCGTACGGTTCATCCGGCACCCCGAGCAGCCGGAGGCCAACGGGCGGATCGTGATCGGCCTGTCCGCGCTCGTCATCGGCGTCCTCGGCCAGGTCCACATCGCCTGCGGCTCGCCCGCCCGCAGTGACGGGATGCGGGCCATAAGAGACGCGGGCGGCCTCATCGGCTGGGCCGCCGCGACCCCGCTGACGTACACCATGACCGCCGTGCTCGCCGTGCCGCTGCTGGTGCTGCTGACCGTGTTCGGGCTGCTGGTGGTCACCGCCACCCCGGTCAACGCCGTTCCGCAGCGCCTGCGCGCGCTCGGGGTGCGCCTGGGCGTGGTGCACGACCCGGCCGCCGACGGCCTGGAGGACGGGGAGTTCGCGGAGTACGACGAGGAGTGGCGCGAAAGCGCCCCCGGACGCTCCCGGACGCGTCGGGGCGCCCCGGCGGACCACGACCCGGACAGCGCCGAGGAGGACGCCCTCGCGCGCCGCCGCAGCCGCCCCCGGCGCTCCGCCGTGCCCCAGCCCGACCCGAAGCGGCCGATGGACGCGGTGGACGTCGCCGCGGCAGCCGCCGCCGCGCTCGACGGGGCCGTGCTGCACGGGATGCCGCCCTCCCCGGTGGTCGCCGACCTCACCCAGGGGGTGAGCGTGGGCGACCGCGAGGAGACGACGCCGGTTCCGGTGCCGGGTGCCCGGCCGCAGCGGGACACGTCCACGGGCTCCGGCGGCGTCTCGTCGGGCTCCGGCAATGCCCCGTCGGGTTCCCGCAGCGTCCCCGACCTCACCAAGTCCTCCCCGCCGCCCGAACCCCGCGAGATGCCCGCGCGCGCCGAACAGCTCCAGCTCTCCGGGGACATCACCTACGCGCTGCCCTCGCTCGACCTGCTCACCCGGGGCGGCCCCGGCAAGTCGCGCAGCGCCGCCAACGACGCGGTCGTGGACTCCCTGACCACCGTGTTCTCCGAGTTCAAGGTGGACGCCGCCGTCACCGGCTTCACCCGGGGCCCGACGGTCACCCGCTACGAGGTCCAGCTCGGCCCCGCCGTGAAGGTCGAGCGGATCACTGCGCTCACCAAGAACATCGCGTACGCCGTCGCCAGCCCGGACGTGCGGATCATCAGCCCGATCCCCGGCAAGTCGGCGGTCGGCATCGAGATCCCCAACACCGACCGGGAGATGGTCAACCTCGGTGACGTCCTGCGGCTCGCGGAGTCCGCCGAGGACGACGACCCGATGCTGGTCGCCTTCGGCAAGGACGTCGAGGGCGGGTACGTGATGCACTCGCTGGCCAAGATGCCGCACATACTGGTCGCCGGTGCGACCGGTTCCGGCAAATCGTCCTGCATCAACTGCCTGATCACCTCGATCATGATGCGCGCGACCCCGGACGACGTGCGGATGATCCTGGTCGACCCCAAGCGTGTGGAGCTGACCGCCTACGAGGGCATCCCGCACCTGATCACGCCGATCATCACCAACCCCAAGCGGGCCGCCGAGGCCCTGCAGTGGGTCGTGCGCGAGATGGACCTGCGCTACGACGACCTCGCCGCCTACGGCTACCGGCACATCGACGACTTCAACCGCGCGGTGCGCGAGGGCAAGGTCACCCCGCCGCCCGGCAGCGAGCGCGAGCTGCAGCCGTACCCGTATCTGCTGGTGATCGTGGACGAGCTGGCCGACCTCATGATGGTCGCCCCGCGTGACGTCGAGGACGCGATCGTGCGCATCACCCAGCTCGCCCGCGCGGCGGGCATCCACCTGGTGCTCGCCACGCAGCGGCCCTCCGTGGACGTGGTCACCGGTCTCATCAAGGCCAACGTGCCCTCCCGGCTGGCCTTCGCGACCTCCTCGCTGGCCGACTCCCGGGTCATCCTCGACCAGCCCGGCGCCGAGAAGCTCATCGGCAAGGGCGACGGCCTCTTCCTGCCCATGGGCGCCAACAAGCCGACCCGTATGCAGGGCGCGTTCGTGACGGAGGAAGAGGTCGCGGTCGTCGTCCAGCACTGCAAGGACCAGATGGCGCCGGTCTTCCGGGACGACGTCACCGTGGGCACCAAGCAGAAGAAGGAGATCGACGAGGACATCGGCGACGACCTCGACCTGCTGTGCCAGGCGGCCGAGCTGGTCGTCTCCACCCAGTTCGGCTCCACCTCCATGCTCCAGCGCAAGCTGCGCGTGGGCTTCGCCAAGGCGGGCCGGCTCATGGACCTCATGGAGTCCCGGAACATCGTGGGACCGAGCGAGGGTTCGAAGGCTCGTGACGTTCTCGTGAAACCTGACGAACTGGACGGAGTGCTTGCCGTGATCCGGGGGGAGTCTGACGGTTAGGGCCCGCCACGACAGCAGGCCCTAACACGCTGAAGGAGAGCGGGCCACCCGGCGTGTCGGTGTTGCGCCGGGTGGCCGCACCGCCGTGATCCACCTGTTAGATCTCGGCGAGCAACCGTTTCCCTTCGCAGTACGTCAAGTTGAGCGAGATGCGGGGTAGAGGTTTCCTTCGGGGGCCGATTCCCCCGTCCCGCCGTCGGACTGACCGGCCATTCCGATGGCGTACAAAGTCCCGTCGCCCGCTTGCCCCACCCTTTCGTACCCCGCCTAGACTGAACCTCCAGCACAGGTGGCTCACACGCTCGAAAGGCGCCCCCGTGTCCATCGGCAGCAACTCCCCCGAAGACGAGCGTCCGTTCCACGACGTACCCGACGAAGAGCGTCCCTCCGTCGGCCATGCCCTCAAGCAGGCGCGCCTCGCCGCCGGTCTGACGGTCAGCGACGTCAGCAACGCCACGCGCGTCCGTCTCGCCATCGTGCACGCCATAGAAGCCGACGACTTCGCCCCCTGTGGCGGCGACGTGTACGCCCGTGGGCACATTCGCACACTGGCCCGCGCCGTGCACCTCGACCCCGTGCCCCTGGTCGCGCAGTTCGACGCCGAACACGGCGGCCGGCCCGCGCCCACCCCGGCCGCGCCGCTGTTCGAGGCCGAACGCATCCGACCCGAACGGCGGGGGCCCAACTGGACGGCCGCCATGGTCGCCGCGATCGTCGTCGTGATCGGTTTCGTCGGCTTCACCGCCTTCAAGGGCGGTGACGGCGGCGGCGCCGACACGCAGGCCGCCGAGGGCAGCCCCTCGCCCACCGTCACCAAGTCCCCGTCCGCCGCGCCGACCACGGCCAAGCCCGTCACCCCGAAGTCCGACCCGTCCGACAGCGCCATCGCCGCCGCCCCGCAGGACAAGGTGACCGTCCAGGTCAGCGCGGCCAACGGGCGCAGCTGGATCTCCGCCAAGGACCACAACGGCCGGATGCTCTTCGACGGGCTGCTCGACAAGGGCCAGTCCAAGACCTTCCAGGACAGCTCCAAGATCAATCTGATCCTCGGCGACGCCGGGGCGATCCAGCTGTACGTCAACGGCAAGAAGATCGACGACGACTTCCGGCCGGGTGCCGTGGAGCGTCTGACGTACACCAAGGGCGATCCCGAGGTGGGCTGACCTCCCGGGGTGACCTCGGGGTGAGCGTGTGTCGACGGGGTTGGCCGGGAGCGGTCAACCCCGTCGACATAGGGTGCCGGTCAGACAAAGTAGTCTTGAGCCCATGCCTGAACGCCGTACCGTCGCACTCGTCACTCTCGGCTGCGCCCGTAACGAGGTGGACTCGGAGGAGCTCGCAGGCCGCTTGGAGGCGGACGGCTGGCAGCTCGTCGAGGACGCCGCGGACGCCGATGTCGCCGTCGTCAACACCTGTGGATTCGTCGAAGCCGCCAAGAAGGACTCCGTCGACGCCCTCCTGGAGGCCAACGACCTCAAGGACCACGGCAGAACCCAGGCCGTCGTGGCCGTGGGCTGCATGGCCGAGCGGTACGGCAAGGAGCTGGCCGAAGCGCTGCCCGAGGCCGACGGCGTGCTCGGCTTCGACGACTACTCCGACATCTCCGACCGGCTGCAGACCATCCTGTCCGGCGGCATCCACGCCGCCCACACCCCGCGCGACCGCCGCAAGCTGCTGCCGATCAGCCCGGCCGCGCGCCAGGAGTCCGCGGCCTCCGTCGCCCTGCCCGGGCATGCCCCCGTCGACCTCCCCGAGGGCCTGGCGCCCTCCTCGGGACCGCGCGCGCCCCTGCGCCGCCGCCTGGACGGCTCCCCGGTCGCCTCGGTCAAGCTGGCCTCCGGCTGCGACCGGCGCTGCTCCTTCTGCGCCATCCCGTCCTTCCGGGGCTCCTTCATCTCCCGCCGCCCCAGCGACGTGCTCAACGAGACGCGCTGGCTGGCCGAGCAGGGCGTCAAGGAGATCATGCTGGTCTCCGAGAACAACACCTCCTACGGCAAGGACCTGGGCGACATCCGCCTCCTGGAGTCCCTGCTGCCCGAGCTGGCCGAGGTGGACGGCATCGAGCGGGTGCGCGTCAGCTACCTCCAGCCCGCCGAGATGCGGCCCGGCCTGATCGACGTGCTGACCTCCACCCCGAAGGTCGTCCCGTACTTCGACCTGTCCTTCCAGCACTCCGCGCCGAACGTGCTGCGCTCCATGCGCCGCTTCGGCGACACCGACCGCTTCCTGGAGCTGCTGGACACCATCCGCTCCAAGGCGCCCCAGGCCGGTGTGCGCTCCAACTTCATCGTCGGCTTCCCCGGCGAGAGCGAGTCCGACCTGGCCGAGCTGGAGCGCTTCCTGACCGGCGCCCGCCTGGACGCCATCGGCGTCTTCGGCTACTCGGACGAGGACGGCACCGAGGCCGCGACCTACGACGGCAAGCTCGACGAGGACGTGGTGGCCGAGCGCCTCGCCCGCGTCTCGCGACTCGCCGAGGAACTGGTCTCGCAGCGCGCCGAGGAGCGCCTGAGCGAAACCGTGCACGTCCTCGTGGAGTCCATCGACGGCGAGGACGGCACGTACGGCCGCGCCGCCCACCAGGCACCGGAGACGGACGGCCAGGTGCTGCTCACGAGCGGCGAGGGGCTGAGCGTCGGACGTATCGTCGAGGCCAAGGTGGTCGGCACGGAGGGTGTCGACCTGGTGGCCGAGCCGCTTCCTGGCTCGTCGGTGTGTAGCGAGGAGGCGGCCAGATGACCGGAGTCCCGGCATCCGCCTCGGGCGGCTCCCCGGGCGCGCACAGCGCCGCGGACCGGGCCGCCGACGGTGTTCCGGAGGTCTCCGGTCCCGCCCTCGCGCCGGACGCGCGGCCCCTGCGCGGCGGCAAGCTCGCTGCCGCCGCCGTCAACCAGGCCAGCGTCTGGAACGTGGCCAATCTGCTGACCATGCTCCGGCTGGTCCTGGTGCCCGGCTTCGTGGTCCTGATGCTGGAGGACGGCGGCTACGACCCGGCCTGGCGCGCGTTCGCCTGGGCAGCCTTCGCCATCGCCATGATCACCGACTTGTTCGACGGTCATCTGGCGCGCACCTACGACCTGGTCACCGACTTCGGGAAGATCGCCGATCCGATAGCCGACAAGGCGATCATGGGCGCGGCGCTGATCTGCCTGTCGTCCCTGGGTGACCTGCCCTGGTGGGTGACGGTGGTCATCCTCGGCCGGGAACTGGGCATCACGCTGCTGCGTTTCGTGGTCATCCGGTACGGCGTGATCCCGGCCAGCCGGGGCGGCAAGCTCAAGACGCTCACCCAGGGCGTCGCCGTCGGGATGTACGTCCTGCCGCTGACCGGCTGGCTGGCCACCCTGCGGTTCTGGATGATGGCCGCCGCGGTGATCCTCACCGTGATCACCGGACTCGACTATGTGAGACAGGCCATCGTGCTGCGCCGCCGGGGAATCGCGGAGCGCGCCGCGGCGTTGGAGGAACAGGAAGCGTGACGACCACGGCCACCGAATTGGTCCGACTACTGACAGTGAGCGGAAAGACGCTCGCGGTCGCCGAGTCGCTGACCGGTGGCCTGGTCGCCGCGGAAATCACGGCGGTACCCGGGGCGTCCCGGGTCTTCCGTGGTTCGGTCACCGCCTACGCCACCGAGCTCAAGCACCGGCTCCTCGGTGTCGACGCCGCCCTCCTGGAGCGGCGCGGGGCGGTGGACCCGCAGGTCGCGGCCCAGATGGCCGCAGGGGTGCGCCAGGCCCTCGGGGCCGACTGGGGCATCGCCACCACGGGCGTCGCCGGCCCCGATCCACAGGACGGGAACCCGGTGGGAACGGTCTTCGTCGCCGTCGCCGGACCGGCCGGAGAGCGCCTTGATTCCGCCCCCGGCGGAAAAGTGGAGGCCCTGCGGTTGAACGGCAGCCGTGCGGAAATTCGTAGGGAGAGTGTACGGAGCGTACTCGCCCTGCTTCTACGGGAGCTTGCGGGCGAACAGACCGGAAATGAGCGGGCACAGGATACGGAACGGAACGGGGGGTTTTGATGTTTGCAGCCCTGAGTGAACACGACATCGCTCCCCGCACGGCCGCGGCGCGAGGCGGTACGGTGGGGCGAGAAGGATGCGGCTACGCGGTCCGAGGAGGGAGCCACCGATGATTCTGCTCCGTCGCCTGCTGGGTGACGTGCTGCGTCGGCAGCGCCAGCGCCAGGGCCGTACTCTGCGCGAAGTCTCCTCGTCCGCCCGAGTCTCACTCGGCTATCTCTCCGAGGTGGAGCGGGGGCAGAAGGAGGCTTCCTCCGAACTGCTCTCCGCCATCTGCGACGCGCTGGACGTACGGATGTCGGAACTCATGCGGGAAGTGAGCGACGAGCTCGCCCTCGCCGAGCTGGCCCAGTCCGCCGCGGTCACCGACGCCGTCCCGGCGCCGGTCCGTCCGATGCTGGGTTCCGTCTCGGTGACCGGTGTGCCACCGGAACGGGTGACCATCAAGGCACCGGCCGAGGCGGTCGACGTGGTCGCCGCGTGACCCTCACGCGCGCGGCCTGACAGCCCCATACGTGTGAAGCCCCGGCCGGGCTTCCCAGGGAGATCCTGGTGAGGCCCGGCCGGGGCTTTCGCATGTCCGCGCCCCTTTCGCAGGCCGGGCTTTCCGGGTGTGCGCGTCCGCCGCGTCCGCGTTCCGCCGATCGGCGGGGCTTGTGCCGGGTACCGGCGTGGCGGCTTGCGTCCCGGCTCCACCGTTTGCCGGGGTCCACGGGGCCGGTCATGGTGGAGGCAGGCCGATGCCGGCAGGCCGCTGGTGGCTGCCCGAGAACCCCGGAGGAACGGCGATGTACGTGGTGAAGAGCCCGCTGCCCGAAGACGCGCTGAAGACCGTGTCCGACGCCCTGCAGGGCGCGCTCGTCGACCTGGTGGACCTCTCGCTGGTCGCCAAGCAGATCCACTGGAACGTCGTCGGGCCGCGCTTCCGCTCCATCCACCTCCAGCTGGACGACGTGGTCGCCTCCGCGCGCGCCCACTCCGACACGGTGGCCGAACGGGCCTCCGCGCTCGGTGTCTCGCCGGACGGGCGGGCGGCCTCCGTGGCCTCCGGCAGCGGCATAGAGGCCCCGCCCGCGGGCTGGATCAAGGACACCGACGCGGTCGGCGCGATGGTCGGCGCCCTCGGCGCGGTCATCACCCGTATGCGTGAACGGGTCAACGCGACCGGCGATGCCGACCCGGTGACCGAGGACCTGCTCATCGGGATCACGGGTGACCTCGAGAAGCATCACTGGATGTGGCAGGCGGAGAACTCCTAGGCGGATGGACGGCACGGGGCGGGAGTCCGTTTCCCCGCCCTGCTCCGGTGAGCCCTCGGTGCGCCTTCCTCGCGGGACAGGCGGCGGTCTAGCGTCCGGCTGGAGGTGGCGGGCCATGGTGGGGCGATTGATGCGCTGGGGGGCTGTGCTCGGGCTGGGCGCGGCGTGGTGGGTGGCCGCGGTGCGGCTGGCCCTGGGGGAGGGCGCGGGGGTCCTGGAGGGCTCCGTGGTGCTCGGCGGGTGGGGGCTCGGGGTCCTGCCGGTGCACTGTGTGGCTTGGGAGCGGGCGGCGGGGGCCGTGGGGCCGGGGCGGTGGCGGGAGGCCTGGCGGGGGAGCGGGGGCGCGAGCGGGACCGGGGACGAGGGGGGTTCGGCGGTGGGGCCGGGGGCGGCGGCTCTTTCGGGGCCGCCTGTTTCGGGGGTGTCCGCTTCGGTGGCGCCTATCGTGGGGGCGGCCGATGCGGGGCCGTCCCTTTCGGCGCCGCCTGTGGAGCGCGGTGGTGCGGGGGACGGGCAGCAGCCGGGGTGAGTGTTTCCGGTCAGGACCGGTGGGGTCGGCGGTCGCGCCAGCGCTGGGGTGAGCCGGGGGCCGGGGCGGGGCCCTGCTGGCAGGTGGGGCACCAGTAGGTGGGGCGCTCCTGGGAGCCGTCGCCCTGGTCGGCCACCCGGACCGAGGTGCCGCAGCGCAGACAGGGGCGGGGTGCGCGGCCGTACACGAAGAGGTCGTAGCGGTGCACGCCCGTCGTCTGGCGGACGGGGCGGTCGCGGTTGATCTCCAGGAGGCGCTGGGCCACGGCGGGCAGCTGGGCGGCCCGGTCCGGGGGCAGTGCGCCGACCGGCAGCCAGGGGGTCACGCCGAGCAGGAAGCACAGCTCGCTCTTGTAGATGTTGCCGATACCGGCCAGGTTGCGCTGGTCGAGCAGGGCCTCGCCGAGGGGGCGATCGGGGGCCGCCTGGAGGTTGGCGAGGGCGAGTTCCGGATTCCAGTCGGGGCCGAGGAGGTCCGGGCCGAGGTGGCCCACGACGCGTTCCTCGTCGGTGGTGCGCAGGAACTCCAGCACCTGGAGGCGGTAGCCGACGGCCGTGCGGTCGTCCGCGCCGAGGACGGCGCGGATCTGGTGCCCGGGGCCGCCGCGCCAGCGCTCGCCGCTGCCGTACACCTTCCAGGCGCCCTCCATGCGCAGATGCGTGTGCAGGGTCAGGCCGCCCTCGAAGCGGGTGAGCAGGTGTTTGCCGCGCGGGACGGTGTTCAGGACGGTCCGGCCGGTGAGGTCGAGCGTCGCGTACCTCGGCACCCGGAAGTCGCTGCGGGTCAGCACCCGGCCCGCGAGCGCGTCGTGCAGCCGCTTGGCGGCCTGCCAGACCGTGTCACCTTCGGGCATGGGTCCAGCGTGCCATGGCGGGGTGGGGTGCGGCTTCGGTCACTCGGGTGCGGGCGGGGGCTCGGCGGTGGTCAGGTGTTCGGGTGGTCAGACTCTCAGCCGCAGGCCGCGCGGGGTCGCGATGAAGCCCGCGTTCTCCAGGAGGGTGCCTATGGGGGAGGTCAGGGCAGGGGAGCCGTTGATCCGCTCCACCGTGACGGTGCCGAGGGAGCCCGCGCGAGCCGCCGCTGCCAGGGCCTCGGCCGCCGCGCGCAGCCGTGGGTCGTCGGTGTCGGCGCCGTCCGGGGCGGACGGCCACGCCAGCAGGGTCTTGCCGCCGCGCTCCATGTACAGCGTCAGCTCGCCGTCCACCAGGACGACCAGCGCGCCCGCCTTGCGGCCCGGCTTGTGCCCGGCACCGGTCGGCGAGTCGGGCCAGGGGAGCGCGGCGCCGTAGGCGTTGGCGGGGTCGGCGGCGGCGAGGACCACCGCGCGGGTGTCGGGGGCGGGGGTACGGCCTCGGCGGCTCGCGTACGTGCGGTTCGCGATCGGGTGGTTCGGGTTCGCGCGGTTCGCGGCCGGGCCGAAGGCCGACGCGGGGGAGCCGCCGCCTCGGGGGCCGCCGTAGCCCGCGTCGGCGAAGGGGTCGCCCGGGGCGTACGTGTCCGGTGCGATGCCGTCGCCGGGCGGGGGCCAGGGGAAGTCGCCGTCCAGGGTGGGTGGGGTGGTCTGGTCGAGGGCGCCCGGGAACGGCGGGGTGCCGTCGGGCAGGGCGAAGCCGTCCTGGGCCGTGGCGGGCAGGGCCTCGCCGCGGTCGCGGGCGTTGGACACCGCGCGGAGCCGGTCGACCGCGCCGTCCATCGCGAACTGGGCGGCGCCCAGGCCCTCGACCACGTAACCGCGCCGGGCCTGGCCGCTCTCCTCGAAGGCGGACAGCACCCGGTACACCGCCGAGAAGCCGCCCTCGACGCCCTCCGCCGCGACCGCGCCCCGGGTCACCACGCCATGCCGGTCGAGCAGCGCGCGGGCGCGTGCGTGGGCACGCACGGTGGTGTCCTGCTCGGGCGCGGGCAGCAGGGACCAGCGGCCCGCCACCGTCGGCGGGCCCGTACGGGAAGCGGCGCGCGCGGCGGCGGTCAGGGAGCCGTACCGCCCGCGCGGGATGGTGCGCTTGGCGCGGTGGGCCGTGGAACCGGCCGTACGGCCCGAGCCGAGCAGTGAACGCATCGGTGCCAGCGTGTCGTTGGTGAGGCGGCCCGCCCAGGCCAGGTCCCACAGGGCGTCGGCCAGGTGGGCGTCGCTCGCCTCAGGGTGCGTGGTGGCGCGGACCTGGTCGGCGATCTGGCGGAAGAACAGGCCGTAGCCGCCGGAGAGGGCGTCCAGCACGGACTGGTGGAGCGGGGTCAGTTCCAGCGGGGGCGGCGGGGGCAGCAGCAGCGGGGCCGTGTCGGCGAGGTAGAGGGAGACCCAGCCGTCCTTGCCGGGCAGGGCGCCCGCGCCGGACCAGACGACCTCTCCGGCGGCGGTGAGTTCGTCGAGCATCGCGGGGCTGTAGTCCGCCACGCGGGACGGCAGGACCAGCTTCTCCAGCGCGGACGCGGGCACCGGCGCGCCCTGCAACTGCTCTACGGCGCGCACCAGTCCGTCGATGCCGCGCAGGGTGTGGCCCTTGCCGATGTGCTGCCACTGGGGCAGGAACTGGGCGAGCGCGGGCGGCGGGACCGGCTCCAGTTCGTGCCGCAGCGCGGCCAGCGAGCGGCGGCGCAACCGGCGCAGCACCGTCGCGTCGCACCACTCCTGGCCGATGCCCGCCGGGTGGAACTCGCCCTGTACGACACGGCTGCTCGCGGCGAGCCGCTGGAGGGCGCCCTCGGTGACCGCCACGCCCAGGCCGAAGCGGGCGGCGGCGGTGGTGGAGGTGAACGGGCCGTGGGTGCGCGCGTACCGCGCGAGGAGGTCGCCCAGGGGGTCCTTGACCGGCTCGGTGAAGGCCTCGGGGACACCGACCGGCAGGGCGGTGCCGAGCGCGTCGCGCAGACGGCCCGCGTCCTCGACGGCGGCCCAGTGCTCCCGGCCCGCGATACGGACCTTGATGGCGCGGCGGGTGGCGGCCAGCTCCGGCGCCCACTGGGGCTCGGCGCCGCGCTCGGCCAACTCCTCGTCGGTCAGCGGGCCGAGGAGGCGCAGGAGGTCCGCGACGCCCTCGACGTCCTTGATGCGGCGGTCCTCGGTGAGCCACTGGAGTTCGCGCTCCAGCTCGGTGAGCACGTCGGCGTCGAGCAGTTCACGCAGCTCCGCCTGGCCCAGCAGCTCGGACAGCAGCCGGGAGTCCAGGGAGAGAGCGGCGGCCCTGCGCTCGGCGAGCGGCGAGTCGCCCTCGTAGAGGAACTGGGCGACGTAACCGAACAGCAGGGAGCGGGCGAACGGGGACGGCTCGGGGGTGGTGACCTCGACCATGCGGACCTTGCGGGACTCCAGGTCGCCCATCAGCTCGACCAGGCCCGGCACGTCGAACACGTCCTGGAGGCATTCGCGGATCGCCTCCAGGACGATCGGGAACGAACCGAACTCGCTCGCCACCTCCAGCAGTTGGGCCGCGCGCTGGCGCTGCTGCCACAGCGGGGTGCGCTTGCCGGGATTGCGGCGCGGCAACAGCAGCGCGCGGGCGGCGCACTCACGGAACCGGGAGGCGAACAGTGCGGAGCTGCCCGCCTGTTCGGTGACGATCCGGTCGACCTCGGCCTTGTCGAAGGCGACGTCCGCCGCGCCGACCGGCGCCTGCTCGCTGTCGAACTCCGTCCCGGCGCGCACCGGTTCATGGTCGAGCAGGTCGAGACCCATCAGGTCGGCGTCGGGCAGGCGCAGCACGATGCCGTCGTCGGCGTGCATGACCTGGGCGTCCATGCCGTACCGCTCGGACAGACGGGCGCCGAGCGCGAGGGCCCAGGGAGCGTGCACCTGGGCGCCGAAGGGGGAGTGGATGACGACGCGCCAGTCGCCGAGTTCGTCGCGGAAGCGCTCGACCACGATCGTGCGGTCGTCGGGGACATGGCCGCAGGCCTCGCGCTGCTCGTCCAGGTAGGACAGCACGTTGTCCGCCGCCCAGGCGTCCAGGCCCGCCGTGAGCAGGCGCAGCCGGGCGTCCTCCTTGGACAGCGAGCCGACCTCGCGCAGGAACGCGCCCACCGCGCGGCCCAGTTCGAGCGGGCGGCCCAGCTGGTCGCCCTTCCAGAACGGCAGCCTGCCCGGCACCCCGGGCGCGGGGGAGACCAGGACCCGGTCGCGGGTGATGTCCTCGATCCGCCAGGAACTCGTGCCCAGGGTGAACACGTCGCCCACGCGGGACTCGTAGACCATCTCCTCGTCCAGCTCGCCGACCCGGCCGCCGCCCTTCTTCGGGTCGGACCCGGCGAGGAACACCCCGAACAGGCCCCGGTCGGGGATCGTGCCGCCGGAGGTGACCGCGAGCCGCTGGGCGCCCGGGCGCCCGCTGATCGTCCCGGCCACGCGGTCCCACACCACGCGCGGGCGCAGCTCCGCGAACGCGTCGGACGGGTAGCGGCCCGCGAGCATGTCCAGGGTGGCCGTGAACGCCGACTCCGGGAGCGAGGCGAAGGGGGCCGCGCGGCGCACCATGGCGAGCAGGTCGTCGTACTGCCAGGTGTCGAGCGCCGTCATGGCGACGAGCTGCTGGGCGAGCACGTCCAGCGGGTTGGACGGCACCTTCAGGGACTCGATGCGCCCCGAGCGCATCCGCTCGGTGACCACCGCGGCCTGCACCAGGTCGCCCCGGTACTTCGGGAAGACCACACCGGTGGAGACCGCGCCGACCTGGTGGCCCGCGCGGCCCACGCGCTGGAGTCCGGAGGCGACCGAGGGCGCGGACTCCACCTGGACGACGAGATCGACCGCGCCCATGTCGATGCCCAGCTCCAGGCTGGAGGTGGCGACCACGGCGGGCAGCCGGCCCGCCTTCAGGTCCTCCTCGACCAGGGCGCGCTGCTCCTTGGAGACCGAGCCGTGGTGCGCGCGGGCGATCACCGGCGGGGCGCCCTGGGCCGCGCCCGAACCACCCATCAGCTGGGCCGGGGCGTGGTGTTCGTCCAGCTTCTCGCCGGTGGCCCGCTCGTAGGCGATCTCGTTGAGCCGGTTGCACAGCCGCTCGGCCAGGCGGCGGGAGTTGGCGAACACGATGGTCGAGCGGTGCGACTGCACCAGGTCCGTGATCCGCTCCTCCACATGGGGCCAGATCGACGGCTTCTCGGCGCCCTCACTGCCGTCGGCCGCTGGGGAGCCGCCCAGCTCGCCCATGTCCTCCACCGGGACGACCACCGACAGGTCGAACTCCTTGCCGGACTTCGGCTGGACGATCTCCACCTTGCGGCCGGGGGAGAGGAACCGGGCCACCTCGTCCACGGGGCGGACGGTCGCGGACAGGCCGATGCGGCGGGCGGGCTTCGGCAGCAGCTCGTCCAGCCGCTCCAGGGACAGCGCGAGATGCGCGCCGCGCTTGGTGCCCGCGACCGCGTGGACCTCGTCCAGGATCACGGTCTCGATGCCGGTCAGCGCGTCGCGCGCGGCGGACGTCAGCATCAGGAACAGCGACTCGGGGGTGGTGATCAGGATGTCCGGCGGGCGCGTGGTCAGCGCGCGGCGCTCGGCGGGCGGGGTGTCGCCTGAGCGGATGCCCACCTTGACCTCGGGCTCGGGCAGGCCGAGCCGGACGGACTCCTGGCGGATGCCGGTCAGCGGGCTGCGCAGATTGCGCTCCACGTCGACCGCGAGCGCCTTCAGCGGTGACACGTACAGCACCCGGCAGCGCTTCTTCGGGTCGGCCGGGGGCGGCGTGGAGGTCAGCCCGTCCAGCGCGGCGAGGAACGCGGCCAGTGTCTTGCCCGAGCCGGTCGGCGCGACCACCAGCGCGTCCGAGTCCTCCTGGATCGCCCGCCACGCGCCCTCCTGGGCCTCGGTGGGCGCGGAGAACGCCCCCGTGAACCAGCCGCGGGTCGCGGGGGAGAAGCCGTCGAGGGCCGAGCGGGCGGAACTGACCATGCATCCATCCTGCACCCCGCCACTGACAATCCGCCTGACCTGCACAAACGGGACGGAAGCGGGCCGCGCGGACCGGCCTTGCGTGGCGGACAATGGGCGCATGTCTTCAGGGGAGCGGGCACGGTCTTCGACGGAGCGGGCAACGCCTCCGACGGAGCGGGCACGGCACTGGCGGTACGACGAACTGCCCGGTGTGGACCTGCTGCGCGCCCGCTACATCCGCAAGACCTTCGTCCGGCACACCCACGAGAACTTCGTGATCGCGGCCATCGCCGACGGGGTCGAGGTCTTCCAGCACGGCGGCAGCGACGTGTCGGCGGGCGCCGGGGCCCTCGCGCTGGTCAACCCGGACACCCCGCACACCGGCCGGGCCGGTGTCCCCGAGGGCTGGCGGTACGGCGCGCTCTACCCCTCGCCCGAGGTGGTGGCCCGGATCGCCGCCGAGACGACCACGATCCGGGGCACCCCGGGCTTCGTCACCCCGGTGCTCGACGACCCGTACGCCGCCCGCCTGGTCCACCAGGTGCTGCGCGCCGTCGACGAGGGCAACGCGCTGGCCGCCGACACCCTGCTGAGCGTGGCCGTCACCAGGCTGCTGCGGCTCAACGGCGGCCCGCTGCCCGAGCGGCGCCCCCGGAGCGCCGGAGCCTCGCTCGCCGCACGCGCGCGTGCCGTGCTCCAGGAACGGATGGCCGCCCCGCCCACACTCGAGCGGCTGGCCGCCGACCTCGGCACCAGCCCGTTCGCCCTGCTGCGCGCCTTCCGCGCCGCCTACGGGATGCCGCCGCACACCTGGCTGACCGACGCCCGGGTCCGCCGCGCGCGCCTCCTCCTGGACGAAGGGACCTCGCCCGCCGAGGCCGCCGTCGCCGTCGGCTTCACCGACCAGCCGCACCTCAACCGCCACTTCACCCGGATCGTGGGCGTGCCGCCGGGGGCGTACCGGCGCGAGCGGCACTAGAAGCGCGCGGCACCAGGGGCCGAGGGGCGGGCGCAAGAACGTACAAGACCCGCGCGCGCGAGCGGCCGTACCGTCCGGGCGTGGCACAGCGACAGACAGCACTCGAGGACAGGGCCGCCCAGAGCGCGGCACGCCCGGACAGCGCCGTCGTACGGGACGCCCTCGGGGTGGGCGTCGCCGTCGGGCTCTCCGGCTTCGCCTTCGGCGTCACCTCGGCCGGAAGCGGGCTCGGGCTGCTGCAGACCTGCGCGCTCAGCCTCCTGGTGTTCACCGGCGCCTCCCAGTTCGCGCTGGTGGGGGCGCTCGCCGCCGGGGGCAGCCCGTTCACGGCCGCCGCCGGGGCGTTCTTCCTGGGCGTGCGCAACGCGTTCTACGGACTGCGCCTCTCGCAGGTGCTGGCCCTTCCGCGCGCGCTCAGGCCGTTCGCCGCGCAGTGGGTGATCGACGAGACCACCGCCGTCACCCTCGCGCAGCGCGACCGGCGTGGCGCGCGGCTCGGCTTCACCGTCACCGGGCTCAGCCTGTACGTCCTGTGGAACCTGACCACGCTGCTCGGCGCGCTGGGCGCCCGCGCCATCGGGGACACCGACGCCTGGGGCCTGGACGCGGCCGGACCCGCCGTCTTCCTGGCCCTGCTCGCGCCCATGCTGTGCACCACCACCGAGCGCGCGGTCGCGGGCCTCGCGGTCCTGCTCGGCCTCGGCCTGCTGCCCGTGCTGCCCGCCGGGGTGCCGGTCCTGGTGGCGGCGCTGGCCGCACCGCTCGCCCTGCTCGCGGAACGCCGCGTCACCGGCCGGGGCGGCGAAGGCATACCGGACCCGGCTTCCCTGCCGGGCGACGCGGAGGAGGACCGTTGAACACCTGGATCGCGATCGGCGCGACCGCCCTCGGCTGCTACGCCGTCAAGCTCGCCGGACTGCTCGTCCCCGCCGGAGCCATGGAACGGCCCCTGGTACGGCGCCTGGCCGCCCTGCTCCCCGTCGCCCTCCTGGCCGCGCTCACGGCCCAGCAGACCTTCGCCGACGGCCACGCGCTCGTCCTGGACGCCCGCGCGGCCGGTGTCGCGGCGGCGGCCGTCGCCCTGATGCTGCGCGCACCGTTCCTGTTGGTCGTCGCGGCGGCCGTGGCGGTGACGGCGGGGGTGCGGATGCTCGGCGGGTGACGGGAGCCGGCCTCAGCCCACGTAGCGGCCGTACGCCCTGAGGGTGCGCAGCGCGTCGATCGTGACGGCCGGGCGCGCCTCCAGGGCCGGTACCGGTGCCCACTGGCGCCAGCGGATCGGCCAGCCGCCGTCCTCCTGCTGCTCGGCGGCGAGGAAGTCCAGCGAGCGGGCCATCTCCTCGTCCGTGAACCACGCGCGCGCGAGCGAGTCCGGGGTGCGGGCGAAGTCGTGCGGGAAGTGGTGCTCGGCGGGGGCGTAGCCCGGCGCGACCGGGTACGCGTCGAGACGGTCCGGCTCCAGCGCCGCGAGCCGCTGCTCGCGCACCAGGCGCCCCAGCCGGTCGGCAGCCGCCTGCGCGCGCGGGCGGTCGGGCGCGGAGTCCAGGAAGGCCACGGCCGCCTCCACCTCGTAGGGGTGGGACTTCTCCAGCGACTCCACCGCCTCCCAGCAGAAGTCGGTGGCCCGGAACAGCCACGCGTGCCACACCTCGTTGCGGTGCAGCAGACCCACCACGGGCCCGGTCGCGAGCAGTTCGCTCGGCGGATCGTCCACGATCGGCACGAACGGCGCCGCCGGATAGCCGCGCTGGGCGGGATCGATGGCGGGCAGCGCGCCCTCCATGGTGGACGCCGCGGTCAGATGACGGCACAGCCGCTCCACCCGCTGACCGCCGCACCGGCCGACCACGTCCAGCACATGCAGCGCGCGAGCGGCGTGCAGCGGCTGGCTCACCGGACCGCGCAGATCGGGTTCGAGACCATGGCCGTAGCCGCCGTCCTCGTTGCGATAGGCGTCCAGCGCCGCCTCCACCGGGTCGGCGGCGCCGTTCAGGAAGTGGAACGCGAACAGCCGCTGCTCCAGTACGCGCGCGGTGAGCCAGACGAACTGCTCGGCGCGGAAGAGCGGGGAGTGCGCCGGGGGCGCAGGGGGGCGTGGGGTAGCTCCTGAGTCGGACATGGGTCAGACCGTAGGGCGCGACGCGGCCCTTGTGGACGGTCCCGGACAGGCGCACCCCCGAGGGCGGGATACTGGAGTCGCGCGGTTGACGGTCTTCCGGCGGCGGAGGACCGGGCTGTGGTGCGGATGTGGGGGGACGACTTTGTCCCAGGACAGCCCTGTCGGGGGCTGAGGATGTCCCATTGTGAGGGCCTGCGGCGCATGTGAATCTCTCTCTCGTGGCCGACGGAACATGCCGAATGTCCAGGCCGCCAGAAAT
Organism: Streptomyces sp. LaPpAH-108; assembly: GCF_000373625.1. Classification (GTDB taxonomy): domain Bacteria; phylum Actinomycetota; class Actinomycetes; order Streptomycetales; family Streptomycetaceae; genus Streptomyces. The sequence continues at coordinate 740,276 of NZ_KB891994.1, read as the reverse complement.
TCGATTCCCATGATTCACGCCTTCCCGCTCTTCGGCGGAAAGCTTTTCGGCTCACCCTCGCGAAGTGCTCGGTGGCGTGGAGAACCGGGAGTGTTCCACTCCCTGAGGAGAGAGCCGTCATGGCCAATGAGAACGTCAAGTCCGTGCAGATCAAGGCGTTGGCCTGGGACATCGCGGCGGACATCTACTTCCCGCCGGGATTCGACGCGAAGCAGAAGTACCCCGTGATCATCAGCGCGCACCCGACCGGCAGCTGCAAGGAGCAGACCTCGGGCAACGTGTACGCCACGGCGCTGGCCGAGCAGGGCTTCGTGGCGATCGCGTTCGACGCCAGCTTCCAGGGCGCCAGCGGTGGCGAACCGCGCTTCACCGAGGACCCGGCCTTCCGCGTGGGCGACTTCAGCTACGTGATCGACTACCTGGTCACGCAGCCGTACGTGGACGAGAACCGCATCGGTGTCCTCGGCATCTGCGGCGGAGGCGGGTACGCCGTCAACGCCACGATGACGGAGCGCCGGATCAAGGCGCTCGGCACCGTCGTCGCGGGCAACGTCGGCCGCCTGATGCGCGAGGGCTTCGTCAACTACGACCCGCTGGCGGCGCTGGAAGCCATCGCCGCGCAGCGCACCGCCGAGGCGCGCGGGGCGGACGGCGTGGTCAACGACCTCCTGCCCCCGTCGATGGACGCGGCCAAGGAGGCCGGCGTGACCGACATCGACGTGTGCGAGGCCACGGAGTACTACAAGACCGACCGCGGTATCGCGCCGCACGGTGCGACCAGCTTCCGCTTCTCGCGCCAGGCCGCCCTGGCCAACTGGGACGCCTTCGACCGCGCCGAGGTGCTGCTCACCCAGCCGATGTGCGTCGTGATCGGCGACCGGCCGGGCGCCTTCGGCTCCTACCGCGCCGGTATGGAGATCTACGGCCGCGCCGCCTCCAAGGACAAGGAACTCGTCGTCGTCGAAGGCGCGTCGCACTACGACCTCTACGACAAGCCCGAGCCCGTCGCGGCGGCGCTGGAGCGCCTGATCCCGTTCTACAAGAAGCACCTCTGACCGAGACTCGTGGTGGGCGGTTCCCCGTTCGGCGGGGAACCGCCCACCACGATTCCTGTCCGTCCCGCTTTATTCTGCGTACACGCATCCGCTTCACGCCGACGCGGGTGCGGGTAGCCGTGCCGGGGTGCGAAGGTGGGGGAACATGCAGGTCATAGCGGGTATGGAGCGGGCATCATGCGGTTGACGGTCTTCTGGCAGCGGATGGCGGAACACTTCGGCACGGCGTCGTACGCCGAGATGTTCGCGCGGGACCACGTCATGTCCGAACTGGGTGGACGCACGGTGAACGAGGCACTGGACGCGGGCTGGGCCGCCAAGGACGTGTGGCGAGTGGTCTGTACGGTCATGGACGTGCCGAGCGAGAAGCACTGATTTCCGCGCGCCTGTGATGGCCGGCCACATCGGCCGAAAGACACCCCTGAAATACACGGATCGCCCGGCCGCGGGGGCCGTCCGGCGGCGTATGTGTCCACGGTCATAGGCCGAGCCGGTCCCGAGCGGCACCGGCTGTCGGCGGCGTGGGCGAGACTTGGCGCGTGGCACCTACTGACGACCTCGACGACCGGCCCACGGCATCCCCGTCCGGGCCCGCGGCGCCCCCGGCCGAGCCGGTGGCGCCCGCCGTTGCGCCGGCCGACGGCACCACCCTGCGCACCGCGCGGATGCCGCGCTGGCTGCCGCGCGCCATGGTGCTCGCGCTCGCGCTCATCGCCACGTTCCAGTTCGGCAGCTGGGCCTTCCACCAGCTCACCGGACTGCTGATCAACATCCTGATCGCGTTCTTCCTGTCGCTCGCGATCGAACCGGCCGTCAGCCGGATGTCCGCGCGCGGGATGCGCCGGGGACTCGCCACCTTCCTGGTCTTCCTCGGCCTCGCGGTCGTCACGGCGGGCTTCGTCACCTTGCTCGGCTCGATGCTGGCCGGACAGATCATCAAGATGATCGAGGGTTTCCCGGAGTACCTGGACTCATTGATCAACTGGATCAACCAGACCTTCCACACACAGCTCAAGCGCGTGGACGTGCAGGAGGGGCTGCTGCACTCCGACTGGCTGCGCAAGTACGCGCAGAACAGCGCGGCCGGTGTCCTCGACGTGTCCGCCCAGGTGCTCGGCGGCCTCTTCCAGCTCCTGACCGTCGGGCTGTTCTCGTTCTACTTCGCCGCCGACGGACCCCGGCTGCGGCGCGGCCTGTGCTCGGTCCTGCCGCCCGCGCGCCAGGCCGAGGTGCTGCGCGCCTGGGAGATCGCCGTCGACAAGACCGGCGGCTACATCTATTCGCGCGGCCTCATGGCGCTCATCTCCGGCGTCGCGCACTACGTCCTGCTCCAGGCCCTCGGCGTGCCGTACGCGCCCGTGCTCGGTGTCTGGGTGGGCCTGGTCTCGCAGTTCATCCCGACCATCGGCACTTATCTCGCGGGTGCGCTGCCGATGCTGATCGCGTTCACCGTGGCGCCCTGGTACGCGGTCTGGGTGCTGGTCTTCGTCGTGGTCTACCAGCAGTTCGAGAACTACATGCTCCAGCCCAAGCTGACCTCCAAGACCGTCGACATCCACCCGGCGGTCGCCTTCGGCTCGGTCATCGCGGGCACGGCCCTGCTCGGCGCGGTCGGCGCCCTGATCGCCATCCCGGCGGTCGCCACGCTCCAGGCGTTCCTCGGCGCGTACGTGAAGCGCTACAAGGTCACGGACGACCCGCGCGTCCAGGGACACCGCCTGCGGGCGAACCGGCCCGGAATGCTTCCCCGGATGCTGTGGGCACGCGAGCGGCGCACGGAGGAGGAGGCGCCGTCCTCCTGACGCGGACGGGCACGGCCGGGCCGTCTCAGTACGCCAGCACGGCCCACACCACGGCCCCCGCGACCGCCACCGCGTAGCAGCCGGTGGCCGCCGCCACGGTCCGCCACCGGGTCCGCGCGCTCGCGGAGGTGCGGGACAGCAGCCACGCCAGCAGCGGCAGGACCAGGACGGCGTGCAGGCTCACCCCGTGCAGCGGCTTGAGCGGCGCCGTCGAGTGGTAGGCGCCCTCCTGGTGGCCGGTACGGGTGAGGACGACCCCGCGCGCGATCATGGCCGCGCCCGAGGCCAGCGCCACCAGCAGGATCGCGAACCCGGAGCGCACCGCGAGCGCCATCCCCGCGGGCCCGTCGGGCCGGTGCCGGAAGGACGCGACGGCGAAGACGGTGAGCACCACGACCAGGACGCCGCCCCCGACCGCGAGCATCATGGAGACGCCCGTGTCGAACGGCGTCTCCATGTTCAGATGCGAGGGCACCCGCCGCCACGCCTGGAGCGTGATCCCGCCGACCTCCACCACACAGTCGGCGGCGAAGACGGCGAGCAGCACCACGCGCGTGCGCGCGCCGAGCCGCACGTACGACGTGACCCAGACGACCGCCATGAGCGTCACCCCGAAGGACAGCCCGAACGTGACCGGCTTGCGCCAGGAGACCGGCCCGTCCCAGGGGCCGCCGTCGACCGCGAACACCACCAGGTGGGCGAGACCGGAGAGCATGAGCAGCAGCCCGGTCGCATGACAGAGGCGTTCTACGGCACGCCCTACGGCACGCCGGACGGCGCGTGGATTCTTCATGCGCCCAGCGTTCCGGCGGCGCCCGGCGCGGTCGTCGTACGGCCGGAGGCACCTGCCGTACGACGGCGGAAGCAGGGGCGGGGGCCCGCGTGCCGCTCCAAGATCCCGTACTGGCACGCTGGCCCTGCCCGATCCGTTCGGCCGAGAGGTGAGTGTCTTCGTGAGCACCGGCAGCTACTACGAGCCCATCGACGAGCACCGCTACAAGCCCACCCCGCACGCCGGTGGCGCCTGGGACACCGACGAACAGCACTTCAGCCCGCTGGGCGGCCTCATCGTCCACGCCATCGACCGCCAGCTGGCCGGGCGGCCGGACAGGGGTCTGGTGCCGTCGCGGATCAGCTTCGACATCCTGGGGCGCCTCGCCCTGGACGAGTGCGAGATCAGGGTGGAGGTCGTCCGGCCCGGCCGCACCATCGAGCTGGTGGAGGCCGTCGTGCTCATCGCGGGGCGCCCGGTGGTGCGTGGCCGCGTGTGGTTCCTCGCGGCCGGTGACACGGCGGCGGTGGCCGGGGGCGCGCCCGAACCGCTCACCCCGCCGGACGCGCTCGCGTCCTGGCCGATGGCCTCCCTCTGGCCGGGCGGCTACATCGCCTCCCTCGACGTGCGCCCGGTCGCACCCCCGCGTCCCGGACGCGCGACCGTCTGGGTCACCAGCGGACTCGACCTCGTCGCCGGACAGCCCGCGAGCCCGCTCGCCTCCTACGTGGCCCTCGTGGACACCGCCAACGGCATCGCGGTCCGTCAGCCGCCCACCGAGTGGATGTTCCCCAACGTCGACCTGACCCTCCACCTCCACCGCCGCCCCGAGGGCCCCTGGACCGGTCTCGACACCTCGGTGGTCTTCGGCCCCACGGGCCAGGGCGTGACCAGCACGGTCCTGCACGACCTCCACGGACCGGTCGGCCAGGCACAGCAGATGCTGACGGTCCGGCGGACGGGGACGTCATGACCGCCGGAAGCTGGCAGCTCAAGCGGGGGGACGCGCTCGTCGGAACGCTGACGCGCGAAGGCGCCGACATGTTCTGGACCGACTGCCTCTTCCGGCCCGGGCCCGCCTGGGAGACCGCCCGGCCGCTGTTCGAGGCGGCGGAGGACGCCTGGGAGCGTGCCGACGAGGACGCCGCCCTGGCCGCCGACGAGCTGATCCACGAGGCAGGGTTCGTGCTGGTCCCCGGTGACGGCGGGGTTCCGGTGACGGACTTCCTGCTCCGTGTCTCGGGCCGGACCGCGCGTTTTCGGGCCTAGCGAGGGGGCGCACCCGGGGCCGCTCGGCGACACGGCTCTCATCCCGGGAGTCGCTTGACACGGAAATCGAACATCCATTCTGATGGAGGCTCGGGCGAGGCTTCTGGCGGGTGTTTCATGGTGGTTCGGGTAGAAACATCCCCCAGTTATCCACAGGCCGGACCGACGTCGGGGCGCATTGTCAGTGGCAGGCGTTAGCGTCTTGGACGTGAAGCGATCGACTCAAGCAAACCGGGTGGAACCCATGGCAGGAACCGACCGCGAGAAGGCGCTCGACGCCGCGCTCGCACAGATTGAACGGCAATTCGGCAAGGGCGCTGTCATGCGCATGGGCGAGCGGTCGATGGAGCCCATCGAGGTCATCCCCACCGGGTCGACCGCTCTCGATGTCGCCCTCGGCGTCGGCGGCCTGCCGCGCGGCCGTGTCGTGGAGATCTACGGCCCCGAGTCCTCCGGCAAGACGACCCTGACCCTGCACGCCGTGGCCAACGCCCAGAAGGCCGGCGGCCAGGTCGCCTTCGTGGACGCGGAGCACGCCCTCGACCCCGAGTACGCGAAGAAGCTCGGCGTCGACATCGACAACCTGATCCTCTCCCAGCCCGACAACGGCGAGCAGGCGCTCGAGATCGTGGACATGCTGGTCCGCTCCGGCGCGCTCGACCTCATCGTCATCGACTCCGTCGCCGCGCTCGTCCCGCGCGCGGAGATCGAGGGCGAGATGGGTGACAGCCACGTCGGTCTCCAGGCCCGTCTGATGAGCCAGGCGCTCCGGAAGATCACCAGCGCGCTCAACCAGTCCAAGACCACCGCGATCTTCATCAACCAGCTCCGCGAGAAGATCGGCGTCATGTTCGGCTCGCCGGAGACCACGACCGGTGGCCGCGCGCTGAAGTTCTACGCCTCGGTGCGTATCGACATCCGCCGCATCGAGACCCTGAAGGACGGCACGGAGGCGGTCGGCAACCGCACCCGCTGCAAGGTCGTCAAGAACAAGGTCGCGCCGCCCTTCAAGCAGGCCGAGTTCGACATCCTCTACGGCCAGGGCATCAGCCGCGAGGGCGGTCTGATCGACATGGGCGTGGAGCACGGCTTCGTCCGCAAGGCCGGTGCCTGGTACACGTACGAGGGCGACCAGCTCGGCCAGGGCAAGGAGAACGCGCGCAACTTCCTCAAGGACAACCCCGACCTGGCCAACGAGATCGAGAAGAAGATCAAGGAGAAGCTGGGCGTCGGCGTCCGTCCCCAGGAGCCCGCGGCCGAGCCCGGCGCGGACGCGGCGGTCACCCCCGCCGCCCCCGACACCAAGGCGGCCCCGGCGACCAAGGCCACCAAGCCCAAGGCCGCCGCAGCCAAGAGCTGACCCATGACACGCCGAACCGACTGGGCCGAGCACGAGTACGCCTCCCCCGGTGCCCCACGGGGGAGGGGCATCGGGGGCGACTCCGCCTCCGCCACGGCCGGTGACGACCTGGGATACGGGGACGAGATGTACGGAGGCCGTGGTCACGGGACGGGTGACCACGACCACGGGGGTCACGGGGAGTACGGGACTCATGGTCACGGGGGCCATGAGGACGACGGGTACGGCGGACGCGGCGGGTACGGCGACGCGTCGTACGACCGGCCCGGCCAGGACGGCCCGGAACCCGCCGACGGCCGCCGCGGTCCCGCCAGAGGGCGTGGCCGAAGGCGCCGCTTCGGGGATCCGGGCGGTGAGACCGAGGGCTCCCTCTCCTCGTCGAGGGCCGAGCGGGGGGAGCCCTCGGCGGCGGATCCGGCCGAGCGGGCGCGGAACATCTGTCTGCGCCTGCTCACCGGTACGCCGCGCACCCGCAAGCAGCTCGCGGACGCCCTGCGCAAGCGGGAGATCCCCGACGAGGTGGCCGAGGAGGTGCTGTCGCGGTTCGAGGAGGTCGGACTGATCAACGACAGCGCCTTCGCGGACGCCTGGGTGGAGTCACGGCACCACGGCCGGGGGCTCGCCCGCCGCGCTCTCGCCCGTGAACTGCGTACCAAGGGCGTCGACTCGGCGCTGATCGACGAGGCCGTGGGACAGCTCGACTCCGAACAGGAGGAGGCGACCGCCCGCGAGCTGGTGGACCGCAAGCTGCGGGCGACCCGGGGCCTGGACCGCGACAAGCGGCTCCGCCGCCTGGCCGGGATGCTCGCCCGCAAGGGCTACCCCGAGGGCATGGCCCTCCGTGTCGTCCGCCAGGCCCTGGAGGAGGAGGGGGAGGACACGGAGTTCCTGGAGGGCGAGGGCTACTGACGGACGCCGTTCACCGGCTCCACCGGCAGCCCCGCCGCACGCCACGCCTGGAAGCCGCCCACCACGTCCGTCGCCCGGCGCAGCCCGAGCTGGTGCAGGGAGACGGCGGCCAGGCTGGAGGCGTAGCCCTCGTTGCAGAGGACCAGCACGCGTACGTCATGGCCGGTGGCCTCGGGGACACGATGACTGCCCTGCGGATCGAGCCGCCACTCCAGTTCGTTGCGCTCGATGACGAGGGCGCCCGGGACCAGCCCGTCCCGCTCGCGCAGCGCCGCGTACCGGATGTCGACCAGCAGGCCGTCACCCGCGCGCGCCGCCTCGTACGCCTCGCGGGCCTCCACGCGCCGGTAGCCGTCGCGCACCCGCTCCAGCAACGCGTCGATGCCGAGGGGCCGTTCGCCCTCGCCCGGGCGGCTGTCGCTCACTGCCAGTCCTCCGGGAGTTCCACCTGCTCCAGACGCAGTACCTGACCGCTGCGACTGTAGCGGCGGATGCGCGGCAGCGGCGGGTAGTAGGCGTGGACGGATACGGCGTGCCGGTCGGGGGACTCGTTGAGCACCTCGTGCACATGATGGCGGCCGAAGGCGCGGCCCTGTCCGGCCGCCAGCCGGCGTTCCCGGTCGACGCCGTCGGTGAGTTCGAGGGTCCGCCAGCCGTCGGTGGGGAGCCGGGCGGCCAGCGCGTTCTCCTTCAGCTCGCCCGAGGCGGTGAGGAAGGCGCCGACGGAGTCGGCGTGGTCGTGCCAGCCGGTGCCGGTGCCGGGCGGCCAGCCGATCAGCCACGCCTCGCTGCCGCCGGGCCCCGTCAGCCGGACCCAGGTGCGGCCCTCGGGATCGAGCGGGAGCGAGGCGATCAGCTCCGCGTCGGCGGCCGTACGCCGCACGAAGTCGAGCAGTTCCGTCTGCGTGGGGGCCGCAGCGGCCGGGGACGGGAGGGGGGAAGAGGACACGGGAGAGACAGACACGTGCACCGTCCTGAGAAGGGTTCGCCGAACGGGCGCACGACGGCGCCCGGAGAAAAGGGGGATGCGAATTCAGCAGGACGGACGACACATGCAGCCCGCGTAGCGGACGAGGTCCATATGGACCCTCCGCCACAGGCGCACACAGGTGTCGGTCATGATGCGGAGTACAGCACGCGGCCACGCCCCGAATCAATCCATGGTCACCATGTGGACAGGGCAGAAGGACGTGCCGCAGGAGCACTCCGGCGCACGGTCAGCGCGCGGCGGAACCCGCCTGCGCCTCCTCCTTCACCGCGTCCTCCGGCCGCTCGGCACCCCCGAGCGTGGCCTCCGCCGCCGCGTACAGGTCGGCGGGGCGGACCCCGCTCAGCGCGGTGACCAGATGGCCGTCCGGACGGACGAGCAGCACGCTGTGCGCGGGCGCGCCCGGGTACTCCTCGGCGACGAGCAGTTCGGCCCGGTGCGGCAGCGCGGTCACGGCAGCCGCGAGGCGGGGCATCACCCCGGCCGACATCCAGTGCTTGCGGTCCCACACACCCGTGCCCGGAGCGATCAGGACGACCAGCAGCGCACCCCGGCCGAGCCGGTCGCGCAGCCGGACGAACGACCCGTCCTCCGCCGTGACCCGCACATCGGCGACCGGGGCGCCGGGCTCGGTGCCGACCGGGATCTCGCCCTCCAGATACCGGGGCGCGAGCGGCGACGTGGTGTACGCCCCCGGCTCGCCGAGCGCGCCGCTCCCCAAATGGCCGTCGGCCAGCAGCGCGTCCTGGCCACGGGTGGCGCCGGGCACGTAGGCGCGCAGCCCGCCCCCGCCGCGCAGAACCGGAAGCAGCTGGTCGGCGGCGCGCAGCCGGGCGGCGACCACCGCGCGCCGTTCGGTCTGGTAGCTGTCGAGCAGCGCCTCGTGCGGGCCGTGGTGCCAGGCGACGGCCAGTTTCCAGGCGAGGTTGTCGGCGTCCCGCAGCCCCTCGTCCAGGCCCTGGGTGCCGAGCGCGCCGAGCAGATGGGCGGCGTCCCCGGCGAGGAAGACCCGGCCCGCGCGCCACCGCCGGGCCAGCCGGTGGTGCACGGTGTGGACGCCGGTGTCGAGCAGGTCGTACGCCGGGACGCCACTGGTCCAGCCCGCCAGGGTCTCGCGGACGCGGGTCACCAGCAGATCGGGCGTGACCAGTTCCTTGCCCGGGGGCAGCAGCCAGTCCAGGCGCCACACGTTGTCGGGCAGCGGGCGGGCCGTGATCTCCGAGCAGGGCGGCCCCGAGGTGCGCCACGGGGGCGTGCGGTGCAGCAACGCGCGCCCCTCCCAGGGGAGTTCGACGCGCAGCGCGGCGACCGCGTGCCGCTCCACCGCCGTACGGCCGGGGAAGCGGATGTCCTGGAGCTTGCGGACCGTGGAGCGCGGGCCGTCGCAGCCGACCAGATAACTGCCGCGCCACCACGTGCCGTCGGGGCCACGGGTGTGCGCGGTGACACCGGAGCGCTCCTGCTCCAGGGAGTCGAGACGGCTGCCGACCGCCACCCGGACCAGCGGCTCGGCGGCGGCAGCGGCCCGCAGGGCGCCGGTGAGGACGTGCTGGGCGATGTGCAGCGGCGCGGGGTCGTCCCGCTCGAAGTCGGTCTCGCCCACCACCTGCCGACGGCGCATCGAGCGCCAGCCGGACCACCTGGCCCCGAGCACACCGGCGGGCATCGCGGTCAGCCGCTCCAGCAGCGCGGCCGTGTCCTCGCGCAGGACGACGGTGCGCGCGAGGCGGGGTTCGTCCGCGCCCGGACCCTCGTCCAGGACGACGGACGGCACCTCCTGGCGGGCCAGCGCCAGGGCGAGCGTGAGCCCCACGGGCCCCGCTCCGACGACGATCACCGGGTCCACGACGCGACGCCCCCTGCCCACAGCGGTGCCCTGACGGACTCGGACGAACAGGAAGGTGAAGCGGGGTGCACGATCACAGAACGTATGCAACCCATTGGCAGAGTATGCGTCAAGTGACCGGGGCCCGTGGCGATCACACCCTCAAGGATCGGGCAACGGCGGCGTGTCCGCAACGGGGCGGGGCGGTGACGTGTCCGTCACCGCCCCGCCCGTGAAACGCAAGTGACGCCAGGTCAGGCGGGGACGCCCGCGTCCCCCGCGTTGAGGTCGTCGACCGTCTCCTTGGCGAGCACGGTGCCCGTGCCGCGCTTGCTGCGCCGCAGCCGGCGCTCCAGCCAGGAGGCGAAGGAGGTGAGCACGAAGTTGAGGACGATGTAGATGATCGCCACCACGACGAAGCTCTGGATGACGTTCGCGTAGTTCGCCGCGAGCGTGCTGCGCGCGCTGAGGAGTTCCGCGAACTGGAGCATGACGCCACCGAGCGCGGTGTCCTTCACGATGACCACGAGCTGGCTCACGATGGCCGGGAGCATCACGGTGACGGCCTGCGGCAGCAGGATGCCCGCCATGGTCTGGCCCTTGCGCAGCCCGATGGCGTACGCCGCCTCCGTCTGGCCCTTCGGCAGGGCGAGGATGCCGGCCCGGACGACCTCGGCGAGCACCGAGGCGTTGTAGAGCACCAGGCCGGTGACGACGGCGTACAGCGGGCGCTCGTCGCTCGCGATGTCGGTGGAGCGGACGTACAGCTCGTTGGCGAACAGCATCAGGAGCAGTACCGGGATCGCCCGGAAGAACTCCACGATCACACCGGCGGGTACGCGCACCCAGCGGTGGTCCGACATGCGGGCTATGCCGAGCACCGCGCCCAGGGGCAGCGCGATGACCATGGACAGCGCCGCCGCTTCGAGGGTGCTGCCCAGCCCCGGCAGCAGATAGGTCGTCCACGCCTGGGAGGTGGTGAAGGGCTCCCACAGGCTCCACTTCAGCTGGCCCTTGTCGTCCATCTTGGCCACGACCCACCAGGCCAGCAGCCCGAGGAATACGAAGAACAGGACGGAGAGGACCACATTGCGCACCTTGGCGCGCGGGCCGGGCGTGTCGAAGAGGACGGAACTCATCGCTTCACCGCCAGTCGCTTGCCGAGCCAGCCGAGGAACAGGCCGGTGGGCAGGGTCAGTACCACGAAACCGAGGGCGAAGACGGCACCGATGGCCAGCGTCTGCGCCTCGTTCTCGATCATCGTCTTCATGAGGGTGGCGGCCTCGGCGACGCCGATGGCTGCCGCGACCGTGGTGTTCTTGGTGAGGGCGATCAGCACGTTGGCCAGCGGGCCGATCACCGACCGGAACGCCTGCGGGAGCACGATGATCCGCAGGGTCTGGGTGAAGCTCAGCCCGATGGCGCGGGCCGCCTCGGCCTGGCCGACCGGGACGGTGTTGATGCCCGAGCGGATCGCCTCGCAGACGAACGCCGCGGTGTAGGCGGTCAGACCGAGCACGGCCAGCCGGAAGCCCTGGATCTTGAAGTCCTCGGTGCCCATGGTGACGCCGAAGATGTCGGCGAGGCCGAGCGAGGTGAAGAGGATGATGATCGTCAGCGGGATGTTCCGGACGATGTTGACGTAGGCGGTGCCGAAGCCGCGCATGAGGGGGACAGGGCTGACCCGCATGGCGGCCAGCAGGATGCCCCAGACGAGGGAGCCGACGCCGGAGAAGACGGTGAGCTGCACCGTCGTCCAGAACGCCCCCAGGACGTCGTAGCCTTCAAGAAAGTCGAACACGTTCTCCCGCGCTTCCGGGTGTGTGGCGTAGGGGTGGGCCGGCCCGCGCCGCCGTCCGGGAAGCGGTGGACGGTGGCGCGGGCCGTGGGACCGTGCGGGGCCTGTCCGGTCCTCGCGTCCGCGGCGACGGGCCTACTTGACGATCTGGCCGATCTTCGGGGCGGGCTCGTTCTTGTAGTCGGCCGGGCCGAAGTTCTTCTCCACGGCCTTGTCCCAGGACTTGTCGGAGACCATCTGCTCCAGGGCCTTGTTGATCTTGTCGACGGTCGCGGAGTCGCCCTTCTTGACGCCGATGCCGTAGTTCTCGTTGCTGAGCTTGAGCCCGGCGAGCTTGAACTGGCCCTTGTACTTGTCCTGCGCGGCGTAGCCCGCGAGGATCGAGTCGTCCGTGGTCAGCGCGTCCACGGAGCCGCTCTGCAGACCGGCGAGGCACTCGGAGTAGCCGGGCAGGTTGCGCAGGTTGGCCTTCGGCGCGATCGACTTCTGGACGTTCTGCGCCGAGGTCGAACCGGTCACGGAACACAGCTTCTTGCCGTTGAGGTCCGTGCCCTTGGTGACCTTCGAGTCCTTCTTCACCAGGAGGTCCTGGTGGGCCAGCAGGTACGGACCGGCGAAGTCCACCTTCTGCTTGCGCTCGTCCGTGATGGAGTAGCTGGCCACGATGAACTTGACGTCACCGCGCTGGAGCGCGTTCTCGCGGTCGGCGCTCTTGGTCTCCACCCACTCGATCTGGCCCGGCTTGTAGCCGAGCTGCTTGGCGACGTACGTGGCCACGTCCACGTCGAAACCGGAGAAGGAGCCGTCGGGCTGCTTCAGACCGAGACCGGGCTGGTCGTACTTGATGCCGATCTTGATCTTGTCGCCGCCGCTGCCCGAGGAACCGGCGTCGTCCTTCTTGTCGCCGCCGCACGCGGTGGCGGTCACGGCGAGAGCGAGCACGACGGCCGAGGCGGCGGTGACCTTGCGGAGCTTCATGGTGGACATCCTTTGCGTGATGCGGGAGAGGGGAGAACGAGGTCCTTGCGGGCGCGAGCGGCCCGGCGGGCGGCTCAAGTGCCGTGAGCCGCCCGGGCGATCAGTGGTGCGTCCGGTCGGTTCAGTGGTGCAGGATCTTCGACAGGAAGTCCTTGGCCCGGTCGCTGCGCGGATTGCTGAAGAACTGCTCGGGTGCCGCCTGCTCGACGATGCGGCCGTCGGCCATGAAGACCACGCGGTTCGCGGCCGAGCGCGCGAAGCCCATCTCGTGGGTGACCACGATCATGGTCATGCCCTCGCGGGCCAGCTGCTGCATGACCTCCAGGACCTCGTTGATCATCTCGGGGTCCAGGGCCGAGGTCGGCTCGTCGAAGAGCATCACCTTCGGGTCCATTGCCAGGGCGCGCGCGATGGCGACCCGCTGCTGCTGACCACCGGACAGCTGCGCGGGGTACTTGTCGGCCTGGGTGCCCACGCCGACCCGGTCGAGCAGGGCGCGGGCCTTCTCCTCGGCCTGCTTGCGGTCCGCCTTGCGGACCTTCATCTGGCCCAGCATCACGTTCTCGAGCACGGTCTTGTGCGCGAAGAGGTTGAAGGACTGGAACACCATCCCGACGTCCGCCCGCAGCCGGGCCAGCGCCCTGCCCTCCTGGGGCAGCGGCTTGCCGTCGATCGTGATCGTGCCGGAGTCGGTCGTCTCCAGGCGGTTGATGGTGCGGCACAGCGTCGACTTGCCGGACCCGGAGGGTCCGATGACCACGACTACCTCGCCGCGGGCGATCGTCAGGTCGATGTCCTGGAGCACGTGCAACGCGCCGAAGTGCTTGTTGACGCTCTTCAGGACGACCAGTTCGTCAGTGGCGGCCGCGTCCTCCTTGGCCACCGATACTTCGGTCATCGCTCTCGGGCTCCGTCCCACTCGGTTTCCGGAGGACCTTAGTGAGCCACGGCGACCAGCGTCATCACATCTGAGGTGAATCTGAGCATCACGATCCGATAGCAATCGGATACGTGTCGTAGCACTTGCCCTCAGTGTGAATATCGGCCGGATAACGGAAGCAGTGGGCGACCCGATCGCTCTTGACGCCGTCCTTGTCCATCGGCATCACTGCCATGGTGCACGCGTGCGTGCACCGCGTGACAACCGTGCGCGAACCATGGCCGTACACACACCGAACCGGAGGGGGCCGGATGAGACTGCTGCTCGTCGAGGACGACGACCACGTCGCCGCAGCCCTGTCCGCCGTCCTCACCCGGCACGGCTTCCACATCACCCACGCGCGCAGCGGCGAGGAGGCTCTTCGGTCACTCGTCCCCGACAGCGAGTGCTTCGGCGTGGTCCTGCTCGACCTGGGCCTGCCCGACCAGGACGGATACGAGGTCTGCGGCAAGATCCGCAAGCTCACCGCCACCCCGGTCATCATGGTCACCGCCCGCTCCGACGTGCGCTCCCGCATCCACGGGCTCAACCTCGGCGCCGACGACTACGTGGTGAAGCCCTACGACACCGGCGAACTGCTCGCCCGCATCCACGCCGTCAGCCGCCGCACCGTCCAGGAGGACCCCGCGACCGGCGCCGAGAGCACCGCCCTGCTCCTTGGTCCGGTCCGCATCGAACTGCCCACCCGGCAGGTCAGCGTCGGCGGCGCGGCCGTCCAGCTCACCCGCAAGGAGTTCGACCTGCTCGCCCTGCTCGCGCAGCGCCCCGGCGTGGTGTTCCGGCGGGAGCAGATCATCAGCGAGGTCTGGCGCACCAGTTGGGAGGGCACCGGCCGCACGCTGGAGGTCCATGTGGCCTCCCTGCGCTCCAAGCTCCGGCTGCCCGCGCTGATCGAGACCGTGCGGGGCGTCGGCTACCGGCTCGTCGCCCCGGCCGGATAGCGGGCAGGGGTGCGCACCCGCCTGCTGCCGCTGCTCATCGTCCTGATGGCGGCCGTCCTGCTCTCCCTCGGCGTGCCGCTCGCCGTCAGCCTGGCCGCGGCCGAGCAGCAGAAGGTGGTCGTCGACCGCATCGACGACACCGCGCGCTTCGCCGCGCTCGCCCAGTTCGTCACCGACGCGCCCAAGGGCAACCGCCCCGCGGTGCCCGACGAGCGCCTGGAGACGCTTCAGCGCGAACTGGACAGCTACTACGACGTCTACGACATCCGGGCCGGTGTCTTCTACCGCAGTCGTACGGCCATGGGCAGCGCCCCGGCCCACTGGCGGATACCGCGAGCGGGCGAGCTGGGCGCCGCCTTCGACGAGGCGCTGCTCAGCAGGCGCAGCCACGACCCCGGTCAGGTCTGGCCATGGCAGCACAGCCGCCTGGTCGTGGCCTCACCGGTCATCCGGGACGGTGACGTCGTGGCCGTCGTGGTCACCGACTCGCCCACCGACCAGATGCGGGCGCGCACCGTGCGCGGCTGGCTGCTCATCGGGGCCGGGGAGGCCGCCGCGATGCTCCTCGCCGTCGGGGCCGCGCTGCGCCTGACCGGCTGGGTGCTCAGACCTGTCCGCGTCCTGGACGCCACCACCCACGACATCGCCACCGGGCGCCTGAAGTCCCGCGTCGCCGCCGCCGGAGGGCCGCCTGAACTACGGCGTCTGGCGCGCTCGTTCAACGAGATGGCGGACAACGTCGAGGACGTCCTGGAACAGCAGCGCGCCTTCGTCGCCGACGCCTCCCACCAACTGCGCAACCCGCTCGCGGCCCTGCTGCTGCGCATCGAACTCCTCGCCCTCGAACTCCCCGAGGACAACGAGGAGATCGCCTCCGTGCGCACCGAGGGCAAACGGCTCGCCCAGGTCCTCGACGACCTGCTCGACCTGGCGCTCGCCGAGCACGCCGAGGCCGACCTCCGGCTGACCGACATCGGCGCCCTGGCCGACGAACGGGTCGCGGCCTGGACCCCGACCGCCCGCGCCAAGGGCGTACGGCTGACCGGCGAGTGCCCGCCCACCACCGCCTGGACCGACCCGATCGCCCTGTCCAGCGCGCTGGACGCGGTGATCGACAACGCCGTGAAGTTCACCCCCGAGGACGGCGAGGTGCGGGTCACCGTCTCCTCCGGCGGCGACTTCTCGACCGTCGTCGTCACCGACACCGGGCCCGGCCTCACCGAGGACGAACTGGCGCGCGTGGGCGACCGCTTCTGGCGCAGCGGCCGGCACCAGAACGTCAAGGGCTCCGGCCTCGGCCTCTCCATCAGCCGCGCCCTGCTGGCGGCGGCGGGGGGCGGCATCGGCTACGGGCACCACGAGCCGGGGGGCCTGCGGGTGACGGTCACGGTGGCGCGGAACCCTTGAGCGGGCGCGGCGCTGCCGGAGTCCGGCGGAGGGCTCGACCCCGGGCCCGTCAGGGTTTGACGGACCGGTAGTAGCGCCGGGCCCCCTCGTGCAGGGCCAGCGGGTCGGTGTAGATGGCGGTGCGCAGATCGACCAGTTGGGCGGAGTGCACGCGCTCCCCGATGCGGTCCCGGCTCTTGATCACCGTGCGGGTGACCCACTCGGTGAGCCGGGGGTCCATGTCCTTGCGGGTCACCAGCAGGTTGGACACCGCGATCGTGGCCACCGTGGCACCCCGCTGCACCGAGGGGTACGCCGACTCCGGCATGTTGGTCGTCCGGTAGTAGCGCGCCTCCTCCCCCTCGCTGTGCAGCTTGCCGACCAGCTTGCCGTCGATGGGTATGAACCGGAACGCCCACTTCTTGGCGAGCCCCGACAGCCCCTTCGTCGGCAGACCGCCCGACCAGAAGAAGGCGTCCACCGTGCCGTCGCGCAGCAGGTCCGGCCCGTTGTCTATCCCGACGGACATCGGGGTGATGTCCTTGTGCGGGTCGATCCCGGCGGAGCGCAGCACCCGCTCGGCTATCAGCTGGACCCCGGAGTCCTCGAGGCCGGTGGCCACCCGCTTGTGCCGCAGGTCCGCCACACTGGTGATCTTGGAATCGCGGGCCACGACGAGCTGCACGTAGTCGTCGTAGAGCCGGGCCACTCCGCGCAGCCGGTCCGCCTTGGCGGGGTTCTCCAGCTCGTACGACTGCACCGCGTCGGCCGCCGCGATGGTGAAGTCCGCCTCGCCGTCCGCCACCCGGCGGACGTTCACCTGCGAACCGGCGCTGCTCGTCAGCTCCACCTTCAGCCCGGGCATGTCCTTGGCCAGCGCGCTGCGCAGATGCTCCCCGTACTCCTCGTACACCCCCCGCGAGGTGCCCGTGCTGAAGACGATCTTGCCGGTGGGCGGTTCGTCGCCGAGGGGCAGCAGCCACCACGCCAGGAGCCCGAGGACCACGACCCCGACGGCCGTGCCCCACAGGACGGGCCGCCGGCCGGGCACGGGGAACGTTGTGGACATGCGGGCGATCCTGCCAGCCCGGACGGTGGCCCCGCCAGAGCCCTGGGCGCACCTGTGGACAACCCCACGGGACCGGCCCGCAGAGCCTGTGGACAACGTCGGGGGCTGTCGGTGGCGGCGGCTAGAGTCGCCCGCATGAGCACTTCTCCCGCCCGCCTCGTCCGTGAGTTCCACCGCGCCTTCGGCCTCGACGCCCGCGAGACCCCCACCGAGGTCTCCCCGCAGCTGGCCGCGCACCGCGGGGAACTGCTCGCGGAAGAGGCCGCCGAGGTCGCGGAGGTCGCGGTCGAGGGCCCCCTGGACCACCTCGCGCAGGAACTGGCGGACGTGGTCTACGTGGCGTACGGCACGGCACTGGTCCACGGCATCGACCTCGACGAGGTGATCGCCGAGATCCACCGCGCCAACATGAGCAAGCTCGGCCCCGACGGCCAGGTCCTGCGCCGCGAGGACGGCAAGGTCCTCAAGGGCGACCACTACCGGGCGCCGGACGTCGCGGCGGTGCTGCGCGGCCAGGGCTGGATAGCCGAGGACGCCTGACGGCCACCGTTCTCACCCCGTGAGCCGAGGCGGATGTGGGGGGATGTGTGGCTGTCTGTATCGATCTTGTAACCGAGTTTCGCGAGACAGGCGCGGACCCGGGCTCCGCCGACGACAATGTCGGCGTGTCTCTCTCACATGACCTCGAACTCGATGACGGCACACCCGTCCGATTCGTGCTCGCACCCGCGGGCGGTGAGGTTCCCGCCGCACCCGACGACGACCTCCCCGAGGGCATGGGAAGGGCCGTGCCCGTGGCGGCCGGGGGGAGAGTGGTGGCCGACTTCGCGGCCGGAGCCCTTCGCGGTGCCCTCCGCCCGCTCGGGCCGCTGCTCGAAGAGGTCCACGCCGCGGCCACCGCCGTGCAGACGCCGCCGACCGAGCTGAGCGTGACCTTCGGCGTCCAGGTCGGCCAGGACCTCAAACTCGGGATCGTCGGAGGCACGGCCCAGGCACACCTCACCATCACCGCGAACTGGAAGCCGGCTCCCCAGCCCGACGTGGCACCGACCGTGGAGTGACGCGTGGGATGGTTCGGAACCGCGGGGGACGGTACCGGCGACGCCTCCCTCCACGTCGTGTCCATCCGGCGGCCGGTGGACGCCAAAGCCATGGGCGCGGGATTCGTCCTCGGCGGCGACACGGTGCTGACCTGCGCCCATGTCGTCAACGCCGCGCTGGGCCGCCCCATGCTCACCTCACGCGCGCCCGGACCGGACGAGATCATGGTCGAGGTGCACGACGACGACCGGCCCTCGCAGCGCTATGGGGCACGCGTGGCCCACTGGATCGCGCCCCGCGCCCACGACGGCGGCCCGGTACGGCCGGGTGACGACGAATGGCTCGGTGATCTGGCCGTACTGCGCGTGGACGGACCGGCAGGCGGTCTGCCCGCAGGACCCCGCCGGACGGCCATGCGGGTCGGCCAGGACGTGGAAGCCTGTCACGGCTCCGGCGTCGAGGCCACGTTCGCGCTTCTCACCGTCCGCCGCCTCAACGGCTCCCGCGCCTATCTGGACGGGGCGCCCACCGGCATGGCGGTCGGCCCCGGCTACAGCGGCAGCCCGCTGTGGTGCGAGGAGGAGAAGGCCGTGGTCGGCCTGGTGGTCGCCCACTTCATGCCGCCCGTGGATCCTGGCACCGGCGCCCCTCGCCCGTCGAGCACCCAGGACCTCGCACGACGCAGCTGGGCCGCGCCCTGGCAGCGCGTGGAGGCCGAACTGCGCCCGCTCGGCGTGCTGGACGGCCTGGCAGCCGAACCGCCGGACGAGGACGATCACGCCTTCCTGCTGCTGGTGCAGGCCATCGAGGACATCTTTCCCTCCGCGAGCAGCCGGGTGGAGAGCGCCAAGCGGCTGGCACGGTCCTGCGGCGTGACGCACGGCAGCGACGTCACCCCGCCCACACCCGAGGAGTTCGCGTCCTTCCTGCTGACCCATCCGCGGGCCCTGGCCGCCCTGGTGGGCAACCTGCGGCGCGGCGCCCCCCGGGACGCCGACCGCGTCCTGGCGGCGGGCGCCCTGTCCCGGACACCCCTCCTGCTGTCCCCGCAGGAGTACGCCACGCTCCGTAAGCATCTGCGGGACGTGGAGGCGGACGTACTGGCCCGGATACCCGAGGCGGTCCGCGCCGCCCTCCCGCACCTGGCCGCACTGCCGGGCGCGGACACCGCGGAGGCGCTTCTCAACCACCTGGAGGCACTGCCGGGCGACGGCCACGCGGGCGACGGTGAGCCCCGGGTTCCCGCCCTGCTGAGGGTGATGGAGTACGTCAGCGCGCTGAGCGCGAATCCGGTCCGGCCACACCTGCGGTTCTGGGCCGACAGCGTGGCACAGCGCCTGGGCATCCCGCGGGCCGCCCTCGGTGAGCGCCGCTCCGACGCCCAGGACTGGGTGCGGTCCCTGCGGGCCCGGACCGCGCGCGTGCGGGTCCTGGTCCAGGTGACGCGCGTCGGCCGGGCGCGGCACCAGCTGAGGATCTGGTGCGACGAGGGCGCCGGGCTGCGGCAGATCTCGACGGACAGCGTCACCTCGCACTCGGCGTCGGAGGCAGCGCGCGAAGTGCTCCGCGTGCTCGACTCCCTCGCGCCCCCGGCCGACGACGAACGACCGCCCCTGGTCGAGGTACTGGTGGACCGGAGCGGCCTCAACCTGCCGGTGGACGAATGGACGGCACGCGACCCGGAAGCGCTCGTGCCCGGTGTCCTCGGCGTCGAGTTCCCGCTGGTGGTGCACTGCCCGGAACTGCTGCGCAGACACGGGCGGTTCCTGGCCCACTGGCGCAGCCGGTGGAGCCGGCTCGACTCGGGCAAGACCCTCGTGGTCTCCGACTCCATGGACCGCGAGGCGATCTACTCCCGGCTGGTCAACCAACTCGACACCGTACGCGTCTGTGTGGACGTGCCCCCGGGACCGCGGGACGGCATCGTGCAGACCTGCCTCGCCCTCGGCGTGCCGGTGGTGGTGTGGGACCGCGGTCGCGACGGCACCTCCCACACCGTCCGGTACACAGCCGAGATCGCCACGCCCGAACTGCCCGACGGGGTACGGGACTACCGCGCCCACGCCAAGGCCAACCCGCCCGACTTCCCCGGCCGCCCGGTCCTCGCCTGGGCGGACGCCGACCGCACCGTGCCCCGCCTGCACCTGACCGAACCCCAGGAGAGCGCATGACATCCGCTGCCGACGCCGACTGGCGTCTGTTCCGCGGCGACGGCGTCCCCCGCCCCATCACCTTGCCCCCGGCTCCGCCGTGGCGCCGCTTCACACCGGCGCGGTCCGTCCGCCCCGAACTGCCCTATGTGATCGAGCCCCAGCACGCCGATGTCGTCAACGCGGCGCTGCACCTGCGGCGCCCGCTGCTCGTCACCGGCCCGGCCGGGACGGGAAAGTCCTCCCTGGCCCGCGCCGTAGCCCATGAACTGAGCCTGGGCGAACTGCTGCGCTGGCCCGTCAACAGCCGCTCGACGGTGAAGGACGCTTTGTATCAGTACGATGCGATCGGCCGGCTGCGCGAGACGACCCTCAGCCGCGATCGCGGTGAGCGCGAACCGTCCATCGGCACATTCGTCCGGCTCGGCCCGCTCGGCACCGCGCTGGTCCCGTCGGACACCCCGCGCTGTCTGCTGATCGACGAGATGGACAAGGGCGACGTCGATCTGCCGAACGACCTGCTCACGGTCTTCGAGGAGGGGTTCTTCGACATCCCCGAACTCTCCCGGCTGCCCGAGGACTCGGCCAACGTGGAGGTGCAGACGTACGACCATCGCGGCGCCGTCCGTGTCCATCAAGGTCTCGTGCAGTGCGCCGAGTTCCCGGTCGTCGTCATCACGAGCAACGGCGAGCGCGACTTTCCGCCCGCCTTCCTGCGCCGGTGTCTCAGGCTCGATCTGCCGCTGCCCGACGAGCAGCGGCTGCGCACCATCGTCGCCGCGCATCTCGGCGAGGAGGCGATGGGGGAGGCCGACGACATCATCGAGGTGTTCCTGCGCCGCCGCGCCCTGGGCGAACTGGCCACGGACCAGCTGCTCAACGCCGTGTTCCTGCGTACGGGAGGCGTCGCGCTCGACGCGGAAGGGCTGCTGGACGCCGTGCTGCACCAGCTCACCGGGGCGATGTGACCATGCCGGGCGGTGGGGAGCGGCTCTCCGAGGTGCTGCGGACCCTCGCGGGCTGCGGTCTGGACCTGGACGCCGATCAGATACTCGACGTGCTGTGGCTGGCCCGCCGCCTCCCTTCGGATGCCGACGCCCCGCTGCTCCGGCAGACGTCCACTCAGCCGAGCACGAGTCAGAGCCCGCCGCCCGACGGCCAAGAGCCACAGGAGCGCCCCACCCCGTCCCAGCCCGCTCCCCAGCACGACGATCCGGAACTGCCGGACCTCACCAGCCCCAGCCTCTACTCGTCGGCCCGCCGGGCACCGGTCCCCGAGCCCCGTGCGGCCGACCCGGACCGGGAACCGCGCCGGGCGCTGCCCGTGCGGGTGCCCGAGGACAAGGCTCTCGTCGGCGAACTGGAACTCGGCCGCGCCCTGCGCCCGTTGCGCCGCCGCCACGACAGCAGGCACCGCACCGAGATCGACGAGGACCGCACCGCCTCGGCGCTCGCCGAGACCCACCTGCCCGACGTGGTGGAACGGCCCGTACGAGAACGCTGGCTGGACCTGACCCTGCTCGTCGACGACGGCTTGTCCATGCTGCTGTGGCATCGGCTCGGCACCGAACTGCGCGCGCTGCTGGAGCGTCTTGGCGCGTTCGCCGTCACGCGGGTGCTCGGCCTCGACACGCGCAGTCCGCAGCGGCCTCGGCTGCACGCCAGGCCGTTCAGCCCCGGCAGCACCGAACTGCCGCTGAGCACCGTCAACGATCCGTCCGGGCGCACCCTGTTGCTGGTCGTCAGCGACGGCATGGGCCCCGCCTGGCGGTCAGGGGCGATGCACCGGCTGCTCGCCGAGCGGGCCGCCCGGGGCCCGGTGGCCGTCCTGCACACCCTGCCGCGCGACATGTGGGAGGCGTCCGGGATCTCCGCCACGCCCTGGCAGGCCACCACCCGGCGCATCGGCGGAGCCAACACCTCCTGGCGGATCACCGACCCCGTGCTGCCCGCCGAACTCGGCAGCTTCGACGACATCCCGGTGCCCGTCCTCCAGCCCACGGCCCAGTCGCTGCGGGTGTGGGCCCGGCTGCTCGCCTCGCCCGGGATCACCGTGGAACTGCCGCTGCTGGTGCGCCCGGACAACTACGCCACCGTCGCCGCCGCACGGGACCTCAGCAGCGTCCAGCACTTCCGGGACGCGGCCACCCCCGAGGCGTACCGCTTGGCCGCCCACCTCGCGGCCGTGGCCCCGCTCTCCGTACCCGTGATGCGGCTGGTGCAGCGGGGAGTGCCCTGGACGGCCACGACCTCGCACCTCGCCGAGGTGTTTCTCGGCGGCCTCCTGCGACCCCACCCCGCCCCCGTCCCGGGCCCCCTCCCGGCCAAGCACAGGGTCTTCGACTTCTCGGACGACTCCAAGACGGTTCTCCTGGACGCCGTACCGCAGGCGGAACTCCTGCGCACCGGCGGCCGTATCGCCCGCCGCCTGGAAGAACTCGCCGGGAACTCGCCGGACTTCCCGGCATGGCTGCTCCACCCGGACGGCTCCGACGTGCTGTCCGCCGCGCAACTGCCGTTCAGCAGCATCGAGCGCCGACTGCTCACCCGGTTCGGCGTGTCCTTCGGCGACACCCGCCGCGCCACGGGTCCGGCCCGGCAGGACGCCATGGACACCGACGACTGGGATCCGCTCGTCGACGAGGACCCGCGCAGAGTCGGGGGCTACGAGCTGCGCGGGCGCAGGCGCGGGCGCCGCACGGTCGTCTACCGGGGCGTGGACGCCGACGGCAGGGAAGCCGTCGTGCGTCTGCCGCGCCCCGACCTGCCCGCCGTCAACGCCGGACTGATCGCGGTGGAGGCGGAGGTCCTGGCCCGCCTCCAGGGCCAGTACGCCCCCCTGCTGCTCGACGCGGGGCTCGACGAGTCGCCGCCCTGGCTCGCCATGACACCGATCTCGGACACGGGGGCGCCCGACGCACAGCCGACCCGGCTCCTGGAGATCTTCACCCGGGCCCTGACCGACAGCACCGCCCCCTTCGACCTGCTGCAGGGCCTGCTGGTCTCCTGCTACCTCGCCAACGCGGTCGCGCTGTGCCATGTCAACGGGATCGTGCCCGCGTTCCTGGACGCCGACAGCGTGTACGTCCTGCGCCGCACCGTGGTCCTGGGCGACCTCTCGGACTGTGCCGTCGACGGCACCTACCTGGGCTCCGGCGTGGCTCCCACCCGTGAGGACAACGTGCGGGCCCTCGGCGAGCTGCTTCAGGTCATCAGCAGCAAGGCGGGCTGGGAGATGCCGGGGCTGCCCGAGGGCATGCACCTGTGGCAGGGCGACACCTGGGAACAGCTGCGGAAGCTCGTGCTGCGCTGCGGCGACCCGGAGCCCGAGCGGCGGCCGAGTGCGAGCGAGGTCGCCGAAATACTCGCCCGGTACGTGTCGCGCACCCGCCTCCAACTGGGCGGTGCACGGTCGTCGGCGGTCCAGGAGACCCGGCCCCGCTCCGTGCCGCTCACGCAACCGCCGCCCGAGATCACCGGCGCGACACCTCCCGAGCTGCGGCTCCCGCGCTTCGGTGCCGCCCGCCGGGAGGCCGAGCGGCGACTGGAACGACTGCGGGTTCCCCTGTCGCACAGCCGACGCCTGACCCTGGTGGGCGCCCATCACTACAGCGGTCGGGCCACGACCACCATGGTGCTCGGATCGGTCCTCGCGGCGGTGCGCGGCGAACCGGTCCTGGCCCTCGACGGCTCCGCCTCCGAAGGCGCGCTGGACGCCTTCCTCACCGACCGCAACCCCGCCGTCGTACGCGACCTGGCGGCGCTCCCTGACCCCTCCTCGTACGAGACGATCCGCGACCGCACCACCCGCCTGCCGTCCGGCCTGGAGGTCGCCGCGCACCGCGCGGGTCACTTCACGCCCAACCCGTCCCACCAGCAGGAGTACGCCCAGGTACTGGTCCGGACCGCGCCCTACTACTCCTTCGTCCTCACCGACTGGGCACCGCTGCACCTGGACGGTACGGCCGAGGCGGTGCTCGATCACACCGACCGGCTGATCCTGTGCTGCGGGACCGGCGAGCTGTCCCTGGACGCGGCCGTGCGCACCCTCGCCCGTCTCAGGGGGAACGGCCGGGAACAGCTGGCACGACGGGCGCTGGTCGTGGCCACGGACATGGACGTCGGCTCCGGCCGCGAACTGCCCGAGGGATTCACCCGGCGGCTCCAGGTCCCCGCCGGACACGTGGTCCAGGTGGGCTTCGACGCGGCACTGCAGTCCCCGGGCTGGACACTGGACCGACTGCGGCCGGCCACCACGGCCACGTTCCTCCGGCTGGCCGAGCTGGCGCTGCGGGACGACGGAGACCGGACCCCGCGGTGACCGGACAGGAGGGCCGCATCGGCGGTCCGCCGGACCCCCTACCCTTGATGCATGACCAGCAGCAGCGACCGGAGCCCGGCAGTGGACGTTCTCTCAGCCAAGACGTACGAAATCCGCACCTACGGGTGTCAGATGAACGTCCACGACTCCGAGCGGTTGTCCGGGCTGCTGGAGGACGCCGGGTACGTACGGGCGCCGGAGGATGCCGACGGGGACGCCGACGTCGTCGTCTTCAACACCTGCGCGGTCCGTGAGAACGCCGACAACCGGCTCTACGGCAACCTCGGACGGCTCGCGCCGCGGAAGGCGTCGCGGCCCGGGATGCAGATCGCGGTCGGCGGCTGCCTCGCGCAGAAGGACCGCGACACCATCGTGAAGCGGGCGCCGTGGGTCGACGTCGTCTTCGGCACGCACAACATCGGCAAGCTCCCCGTGCTGCTGGAGCGCGCCCGCGTCCAGGAGGAGGCGCAGGTCGAGATCGCCGAGTCGCTGGAGGCGTTCCCCTCCACGCTGCCGACCCGGCGCGAGAGCGCGTACGCGGCCTGGGTGTCGATCTCCGTCGGCTGCAACAACACCTGCACCTTCTGCATCGTCCCGGCGCTGCGCGGCAAGGAGAAGGACCGCAGGACCGGCGACATCCTCGCCGAGATCGAGGCGCTGGTCGGCGAGGGCGTCTCCGAGATCACCCTGCTCGGCCAGAACGTCAACGCCTACGGCTCCGACATCGGCGACCGCGAGGCGTTCAGCAAGCTGCTGCGGGCCTGCGGCAAGGTCGAGGGCCTGGAGCGCGTCCGCTTCACCTCCCCCCACCCCCGCGACTTCACCGACGACGTGATCGCCGCCATGGCCGAGACGCCGAACGTGATGCCGCAGCTGCACATGCCGCTCCAGTCCGGCTCGGACACGGTGCTCAAGGCCATGCGCCGTTCCTACCGCCAGGAGCGCTACCTCGGGATCATCGAGAAGGTCCGCGCGGCCATCCCGCACGCCGCCATCACGACCGACATCATCGTGGGCTTCCCCGGCGAGACCGAGGAGGACTTCGAGGAGACGCTGCACGTCGTGCGCGAGGCCCGCTTCACGCAGGCGTTCACCTTCCAGTACTCCAAGCGGCCCGGCACCCCCGCCGCGACCATGGAGAACCAGATCCCCAAGGAGGTCGTGCAGGCGCGCTACGAGCGTCTTGTCGCCCTCCAGGAGGAGATCTCCTGGGAGGAGAACAAGAAGCAGGTCGGCCGCACCCTGGAGCTGATGGTCGCGGAGGGCGAGGGCCGCAAGGACGGCGCCACCCACCGGCTGTCCGGCCGCGCCCCCGACAACCGCCTGGTCCACTTCACCAAGCCGGACGAGGAGGTCCGCCCCGGCGACATGGTCACCGTCGAGGTCACCTACGCCGCCCCGCACCACCTCCTCGCCGAGGGCCCCGTCCTCGCCGTGCGCCGCACCCGCGCGGGCGACGCCTGGGAGAAGCGCAATGTCGCCGAGGCCGCCGCCAAGCAGCCCGGCGTGATGCTCGGCCTGCCCAAGATCGGCGTCCCCGAGCCGCTGCCGGTCGCGGCGAGCGGCTGCGGCTGCGACTGACAGCGCCCGATACGAGGTGGCCCCGGCTACGAGGTGCCCCGGCCCGGCGTCGTCCGGACCGGGGCCCTTGTGCGACGCGTGCGACCGACGGGTGGGGCGGGTTCACCGCCGCACGGGGATACCCTGCCGATCATGCTTGTCGCAGCCGCCGTCTGCCCCTGCCCGCCCCTGCTCGTCCCCGAGGTCGCCTCGGGCGCCGCACCCGAACTGGACGCCGCCCGCGCCGCCTGCGCGGAGGCGCTGGGCGTCCTCGCCGCGGCCCGCCCGGACCGGCTGATGATCGTCGGCCCCGACGAGCGCGGCGGCCTCTACGCGCAGGGCACCCCGGGTTCCTTCCGGGGCTTCGGCGTCGACCTGGCCGTACGGCTCGGCCCGGCGGCCGACGCCGGAGCCGACGCCCCTGAGCTGCCGTACTCGCTGGCCGTGGCCGCCTCGCTGCTGGAGCGCTGCGGCTGGGCGGAGTCCCCGGTCGAGGGCGTCGGCGTGCAGGACACGCTCACGCCCGAGCGGTGTGCCGCGCTGGGCCGCGTGATCGGCGCCGAGGACGGGCGGACGGCCCTGCTGGTGATGGGCGACGGCAGCGCCTGCCGTACCGTGAAGGCACCCGGCTATCTCGACGAGCGCGCCGCCCCCTTCGACGCGGAGGCCGCCCGGGCCCTCGCGACGGCCGACCCGGCGGCCCTCACCGCCCTGGACGCCGGGCTCGCCCGCGAGCTGAAGGCCTCCGGCCGCGCCCCCTGGCAGGTCCTCGCCGGAGCGGCCGACGGCGCGGACCTCAGCGGCACCCTGCTGTACGACGACGCCCCCTACGGCGTCGGGTACCTGGTGGCCTCCTGGAGCTAGGGCTTCTTGTCCGCCTCGGGCTTCTCGTCGTCCTGGTGGCCGAGCCGCTCCACGGCCTCCTTCGCCTTGTCCGTACCGGCGTGGATCTTGTCGCTGTACTTGCCCTTGGTCCGCTCGTCGACGAGGTGGGCGGCCTTGTCGATGCCGTCCTGGACCTTGTCGCCGTGCTCGCGGGCCAGGTCCGCCGCCTTCTCCTTAGCCGTGTCGAGACCGGCCTTCACGTTGTCGAACAGACCCATGATCCACCTTCCGAAAACACCCAATTGCGCGTGATGCGCCTGCTTGCGGGGGAACGTTTACCCGTGCGCACCGCGTGTCACACCCCGGATCCGCTCCGGTTGCCCATCTCACACACCGCCCGCAGAACATCACTCGTTGGAGACCGGGCCCCGGGGTTTGCGAAACTGGTGCGGTGAGCAGTGCATCCCGCGCCCCCCGTGTCATCGCCGTCGTCGGACCCACCGCGGCCGGAAAGTCCGATCTCGGCGTCTTCCTGGCCCAGCGGCTGGGCGGCGAGGTCATCAACGCCGACTCCATGCAGCTGTACCGGGGCATGGACATCGGCACCGCCAAGCTGACGCCGCAGGAACGCGGCGGCGTACCGCACCACCTCATGGACATCTGGGACGTCACGGTGACCGCCTCCGTCGCCGAGTACCAGAAGCTCGCCCGCGCGCGGATCGACGCCCTGCTCGCCGAGGGCCGCTGGCCGATCCTGGTCGGCGGCTCCGGCCTCTATGTGCGCGGCGCCATCGACAACCTGGAGTTCCCCGGCACCGACCCCGAGGTCAGGGCCCGCCTGGAGGAGGAGCTGACCCTGCGCGGCCCCGGCGCCCTGCACGCGCGCCTGGCCGCCGCCGACCCCGACGCCGCCCGCGCCATCCTGCCCGGCAACGGCCGCCGCATCGTCCGCGCCCTGGAGGTGATCGAGATCACCGGCAAGCCCTTCACCGCCAACCTCCCCGGCCACGACTCGATCTACGACACCGTCCAGATCGGCGTCGACGTCGCCCGCCCCGAACTCGACGAGCGCATCGCGCGCCGTGTCGACGTCATGTGGGAGGCCGGACTCGTGGACGAGGTACGCGCCCTGGAGGCCGAGGGGCTGCGCGAGGGACGTACGGCGTCCCGCGCGCTCGGCTACCAGCAACTCCTGTCGGCGCTGGCCGGGGAGTGCACCGAGGAGGAGGCGCGCGCCGAGACCGTGCGCGCCACCAAGCGCTTCGCGCGCCGCCAGGACACCTGGTTCCGCCGTGATCCCCGAGTGGAGTGGCTGAGCGGCGCGGCGGCCGACCGGGGGGAACTTCCCGAGCGGGCGCTCACGTTGGTCGAACGACCGGTCACAGCCTGATCACGTCATGGCATCGGGATGCGCCGCCGGTCAACGCGGCCTTCGGCGCCGTGCCATCATCGAGCTTCGATCGACCAGTGGAAGTCCTAGTTGGGAGGGCGCGTGGCGATGGAGGCCGGCCCTCGTGACACCGCACCAGGCACCGAGCACGTCACCACCGACGGTGACGAGCCGGACCGGGGCGAGGACCATCTGACCGACGACGGACCCGAGGACGTGGCGGGCGGCGTGACCGCCGACGGACCCGCGCCCGAGGAGATGTACGCGAGCGGTCCGGAGGTCGAGGTCGAGCTGCGGCCGCAGCGGCGGCTGCGCATCTGGCAGCTCGCGCCCATCGTGGGTCTGGCCGCGCTCGGCTCCCTGATGTTCGCCTTCCCGCTCGCCTTCGACTTCGGCGACAGCGGCGCGGTGATCGCCATGCTGGGCCTGCTGATCTGCTCCTGCGCGGCGGGCTGGGGCATGATGGCCGCCCGCCGGGTCGGCTACACCTGGCCCGGTCTGCCCGCGCGCGGCTCCGGCCGCCGCCCGGACTGGCGGGTCGTGCTCGCCTACGCGCTCGTGGTCGCGGTCGTCGCCGTCCTCGCCGTATGGCGGGTGGCCCGGCTGCGCTGAGCGCGTCTGCTGCCTTGGCGCGTCTGCGGCTGAGCGCGCCCTCACCAGCGCGGCGATGCGTTGTCCACAGGGGTCGACGGGGCGGCGACGGGTTGTCCACAGGGCAGCGGGCCCACAGCACGGCCTCGCCCGTGACGCCGTACGATCGAATCCATGAGCACGCGGATCGCCTTCCTCAAGGGCCACGGCACCGAGAACGACTTCGTGATCGTTCCGGACCCCGAGAACGCCCTCGACCTGTCCCCGGCCGCCGTCGCCGCGCTGTGCGACCGCCGCGCCGGCATCGGGGGTGACGGGGTGCTGCACGTGGTGCGGTCCGCCGCCCACCCCGAGGCCAAGGACATGGCCGGCGAGGCCGAGTGGTTCATGGACTACCGCAACAGCGACGGCTCGATCGCGGAGATGTGCGGCAACGGCGTCCGTGTGTTCGCGCGCTACCTCCAGCACGCCGGACATGTGGGCGAAGGTGACCTCGCGATCGCCACGCGCGGCGGGGTGAAGCGCGTCCACATCGACAAGGCCGCCTCCCTCGACACCCAGGGCGACATCACCGTCGGCATGGGCCGCGCGAGCCTCCCCGAGGGCGAGATCACGGTGACCGTCGGCGAGCGCAGCTGGCCCGCGCGGAACGTGAACATGGGCAACCCGCACGCCGTCGCCTTCGTGGCCGACCTGGACCACGCGGGCACCTTGTACGACGCCCCGCCCGTGAGCCCCGCCGGTGCCTACCCCGACGGTGTCAACGTCGAGTTCGTGGCCGACCGGGCCCCCCGCCACGTCGCGATGCGCGTGCACGAGCGCGGCTCCGGCGAGACCCGCTCCTGCGGCACCGGCGCCTGCGCCGTCGCCGTGGCCACCGCCCGCCGCGACGGCGCCGACCCGGCCGTGACCGGCCTCCCGGCGACGTACACCGTGGACGTGCCCGGCGGCCGTCTGGTCATCACCGAGCGGCCCGACGGAGAGATCGAGATGACGGGCCCCGCCGTGATCGTCGCCGAGGGCGAGATCGACGCCGCATGGCTGGCGAACGCACTCGGCTGACCAGGCCGGACCTCGGCCCCGGCGACTCAGGACGCCGGGGCGGGAGCGGCTGCGCGACCGGCCCGGTTCGAAATCGCGGGCGACTTCAGGCCAGGTGGCGCAAACCTCAAACCTCATTTCCATCGCTCGAATGGGTGATCCGTTTCACGCTCGGCGGGAGGCGGTCGGTCGCGCGTGATGGGCTCGGTAGCATCAAGCACCGGCACGGACGGGGGAACGTCGCCATCCCTGAGCCGCGTACGCCCTGCAGCCCCGTCCACCGGTCCACGAGCCGGAGGTGCCCATGAGTGCGGAGGCCACGAACCCTGCGACCGCCGGCCCGGTAGCGCCCACAGCGCCCACCGTGGCCCGCAGGAAGTCCCGGCCGCGGATCGACCTGCGCCGCCTCGGCCGGGCCGCGCTGCTGGGCCCCACCACCCGGGGCAGGCTCCCGGCCGCCATCGGGCACGTCGCCGAGGCCCACCGCGCCCACCACCCCGACGCCGACCTCGGCCCGCTGCGCCGCGCCTATCTGCTCGCGGAGTCCTCGCACCGGGGCCAGATGCGCAAGAGCGGCGAGCCGTACATCACGCACCCCCTCGCCGTCACCCTGATCCTGGCCCAACTCGGCGCCGAGACCACCACGTTGGTCGCCTCCCTGCTCCATGACACCGTCGAGGACACCGAGGTGACGCTGGACCAGGTGCGCGACCAGTTCGGGGAGGAGGTCCGCTACCTGGTCGACGGCGTCACCAAGCTGGAGAAGGTCGACTACGGAGCCGCCGCCGAGCCCGAGACCTTCCGCAAGATGCTCGTCGCCACCGGCAACGACGTGCGCGTGATGTCGATCAAACTCGCCGACCGGCTGCACAACATGCGCACCCTCGGGGTGATGCGCCCCGAGAAACAGGCGCGCATCGCCAAGGTCACCCGCGACGTCCTCATCCCGCTCGCCGAACGCCTCGGTGTGCAGGCCCTCAAGACCGAGCTGGAGGACCTGGTCTTCGCCATCCTCCACCCGGAGGAGTACCGGACCGTCAGAGAACTCATCGCGGAGAACGCCTCCCGCGCCGACGACCCGCTGGAAGAGATCGCCGAAGAGGTCCGCGCGGTGCTGCGCGAGGCCGACATCCCCGCCGAAGTCCTCATCCGCCCCCGGCACTTCGTCTCCCTGCACCGCGTCAGCCGCAAACGCGGCGAACTGCGCGGCACCGACTTCGGACGGCTGCTCGTCCTGGTGAACGAGGACGCCGACTGCTACGGCGTCCTCGGAGAGCTGCACACCTGTATGACCCCGGTCGTCTCGGAGTTCAAGGACTTCATCGCCGTACCCAAGTTCAACCTGTACCAGTCGCTGCACACCGCCGTCGCCCGCGCCGACGGCCAGATCGCCGAAGTCCTCATCCGCACCCACCAGATGCACCGCGCGGCCGAGGCGGGCGTGATCGCGCTCGGCAACCCCTACACGGCGCCCGAGGAACAGTCCGCGGCGGCCGACGGCGAGCGCGCCGACCCCACCCGCCCCGGCTGGCTCTCCCGCCTGCTCGACTGGCAGCGCGCCGCGCCCGACCCCGACACCTTCTGGTCCACCCTGCGCGAGGACCTGGCCCAGGACCGGGAGATCACCGTCGTCCGCCCCGACGGCGGCACCCTGGGCCTGCCCGAGGGCGCCACCTGCGTCGACGCCGCCTACGCGCAGTACGGCGACGACGCCCACGCCTGCATCGGCGCCCGCGTCAACGGCCGCCTCGCCCGGCTCAGCACCGTCCTGCACGACGGCGACACCGTGCAGCTCCTCATGGGCCAGGACCCTGCCTCCGAGCCCTCCCGCGAATGGCTGGAGCACGCCCATACCCCGGCCGCGCGCATCGCCATCCAGCGGTGGCTCGCGGCCCACCCCGTCGCCGACGACCAGTCCGAGGAGGCGCAGGCCCCGGCCGAGGGCCAGGGTCCGGTCGAGGGCTCCGGTCCGGCCCGCCCCGCCGCCGGTGCCCCCGCCGAGCGGCCACCGGCCGCCGACGTGATCGTGGACATGCCCGGGGCGGCCGTACGCCTCGCCGGGTGCTGTACGCCCGTGCCGCCCGACGCGATCGACGGCTTCGCCGTGCGCGGGGGAGTGGTGACTGTGCACCGCGCCGAGTGCGCGGTGGCGGAGCGCATGCGGGAGCGGGGGCGCACGGAGGTCGGAGTGCGCTGGGGGGACAACGCCGGATGCCGGGTCACCCTGGTCGCTGAATCGTTCGGCCGCCCGCATCTGCTGGCCGACCTCACCGAGGCGATGGCCCTGGAGGGCGCCGAGATCATCTCCGCGACCGTGGCCCCGCCCACCGAGCAGCGCGTCCACCACAGCTACACCCTCCAGCTCCCCGACGCCGCACACCTCCCGGCCCTGATGCGCGCGATGCGCGACGTGCCGGGGGTGTACGACGTGAGCCGGGCGCAGGGGCCCGCGTCCTGAGCGGGAGGCGACGGAGCCTGACCGTGGAGCGGGGGCGCAGGGGTGGGCGGCGCAGGAAGGGACCGCAGCCTGAGCGTGGGCCGCGGGCGCAACCCGATCGGGTGGGCCGGGCGCGCGCCGTCGCCACGGCGCGGTGGCGCGCTGGTAGCGGTGGGGCATGCCGTTCAACCTCCACCCGCGTCCGATCCCCGGCCCGCGTCGCGTACGCCGTTCCACGGCGGGCCTGCTCGCCTCCGCCGTCACGGTCTGCCTGGTCGCCGCCGGAGCCCCCGCCGAGCCCCTGGGCGTCGGCGACCGGCTCTACCCGGCCCTGGGCAACCCCGGCTACGACGTGGCGTCGTACGACCTCGCCTTCACCTACTCCGGCCGCAACGACAAGCCGCTGAGCGCCGTCACCACCATCCGGGCCCGGACGACCGCCACGCTCGACCGCCTCAACCTCGACTTCGCCCACGGCACCGTCGAGTCCGTGGAGGTCGACGGGCGCCCGGCCCGGTTCACCGGCGCGGGGGAGGACCTGGTCGTGACCCCGGACCACCCGCTGCCGCTCGGCAGCTGGACCCGGATCACGGTGCGGCACACCAGCGACCCGGTCGCCGCGAAGGGCCAGGAGGGCGGCTGGGTACGCACCACGGACGGCCTCGCCATGGCCAACCAGGCCGACGCCGCGCACCTGGTCTTCCCGTGCAACGACCACCCGTCCGACAAGGCGATGTTCACCTTCCGGATCACCGCCCCGAACGACTACACGGCCGTCGCCAACGGACTGCCCACCGGCACCGCCCGGGGCACCCGCACCACCACCTGGGCCTACCGCTCCGCGCACCCCATGGCCACCGAACTCGCCCAGGTGTCCATCGGCCGCTCCACCGTCGTCCACCGCAAGGGCCCGCACGGCCTGCCGGTGCGCGACGTCGTCCCCACGGCCGACCGCACGACCCTCGAACCCTGGCTCGCCAAGACGCCCGACCAGATCGCCTGGCTGGAGAGCAAGGTCGGCACCTACCCCTTCGAGACCTACGGCGTGCTCATGGCGCAGGCCAGCACCGGGTTCGAGCTGGAGACCCAGACCCTCTCGCTCTTCGAGAAGGGCATCTTCACCGAGCCCGCCTACCCGAAGTGGTACATCGAGTCGGTCATGGTGCACGAGCTGTCCCACCAGTGGTTCGGCGACAGCGTCAGCCCCCGCACCTGGTCGGACGTGTGGCTGAACGAGGGGCACGCCACCTGGTACGAGGAGCTGTACGCCGACGAGAAGGCGGACCGGCCCATGGCGGACCGGATGAAGGCCGCCTACGGCGCCTCCGACCGCTGGCGCGAGGCGGGCGGCCCGCCCGGACGCCCCAAGCCGCCCGCCCCCGGCCAGAAGATCGGCATCTTCCGCCCCAACATCTACGACGGCGCCGCGCTCGTCCTCTACGCCCTGCGCCAGGAGATCGGACGCCCGGCCTTCGAGCGTCTTGAGAAGGTCTGGGTCCAGCAGAACCGGGACTCCAGCGTCGGCACCGCCGACTTCGTCCGGCTCGCCTCCGCGATCGGTGGCCGCGACCTGACCGGTTTCTTCGACGCCTGGCTCTACGGTGCGAAGACCCCGCCGATGCCCGGCCACCCCGACTGGAAACCGGCCGCCCCGGCCCCGGCCAAGGGGGCCGGAGGCCCCAAGGGCGGGGCCTGAGCCCAGGCCGTGTCGCGCCCGTCTTCCGCCCGTCTTCCGTCCCCGCGATAACGCGGTGACGGGACATGCCGCGCCGTGCGACCATCTTCGAGCGGCGCGGCACGGTGCCCGGGGAATCTCCTGGGGTACCAGAACGTTGTCCCAGATGTCCGGCCACTTTCGTGGCCCGGACCGCATCCCATCGACGTAAGGACCCAATGACCTCCTCTTCTTCCCCTTCCCAGGACTCCCAGCGCCGCGCGCACGCCTACCCCGAAGGGCTTCGGGCCGATGCCCTGATGGAAGAGGACGTCGCCTGGAGTCACGACATCGACGGTGAGCGGGACGGCGACCAGTTCGACCGCTCCGAGCGCGCGGCCCTGCGCCGCGTCGCCGGACTCTCCACCGAGCTGGAGGACGTCACCGAGGTCGAGTACCGGCAGCTCCGTCTGGAGCGGGTCGTGCTCGTCGGTGTCTGGACCACCGGCACCGCGCAGGACGCGGACAACTCCCTCGCGGAGCTGGCCGCCCTCGCGGAGACGGCGGGCGCCATGGTGCTCGACGGCGTGATCCAGCGCCGTGACAAGCCCGACGCGGCCACCTACATCGGCTCCGGCAAGGCGCTCGAACTGCGCGATGTCGTGCTGGAGACCGGCGCCGACACCGTGATCTGCGACGGTGAGCTGAGCCCCGGCCAGCTCATCCAGCTGGAGGACGTCGTCAAGGTCAAGGTCATCGACCGTACGGCCCTGATCCTCGACATCTTCGCCCAGCACGCCAAGTCCCGTGAGGGCAAGGCACAGGTCGCGCTGGCCCAGATGCAGTACATGCTGCCGAGGCTGCGCGGCTGGGGCCAGTCGCTCTCCCGGCAGATGGGTGGCGGTCGCGGCGGCCTCGCCACGCGTGGTCCCGGTGAGACCAAGATCGAGACGGACCGGCGCCGTATCCGCGAGAAGATGGCGAAGATGCGCCGGGAGATCGCGGAGATGAAGACCGGCCGCGAGATCAAGCGCCAGGAGCGCCGACGCAACAAGGTGCCCTCCGTCGCCATCGCGGGCTACACCAACGCGGGCAAGTCCTCCCTGCTCAACCGCCTCACGGGCGCGGGCGTCCTGGTCGAGAACGCGCTGTTCGCGACCCTGGACCCGACCGTCCGCCGCGCCGAGACCCCGAGCGGCCGGCTGTACACGCTGGCCGACACCGTGGGCTTCGTCCGGCATCTGCCGCACCACCTGGTCGAGGCGTTCCGCTCCACCATGGAGGAGGTCGGCGACTCCGACCTGATCCTGCACGTGGTGGACGGCTCGCACCCCGCCCCGGAGGAGCAGCTGGCCGCCGTGCGCGAGGTGATCCGGGACGTCGGTGCCACCGACGTGCCCGAGATCGTCGTCATCAACAAGGCGGACGCGGCCGACCCGCTGGTCCTCCAGCGGCTGATGCGGGTCGAGAAGCGGTCCATCGCGATCTCGGCGCGCACCGGCCAGGGCATCGAGGAACTGCTCACGCTGATCGACGACGAGCTGCCCCGCCCCTCGGTCGAGATCGAGGCGATCGTCCCGTACACGCACGGCAAGCTCGTCGCCCGCGCCCACACCGAGGGCGAGGTGATCTCCGAGGAGCACACCGCGGAGGGCACCCTGCTCAAGGTCCGGGTGCACGCGGAACTGGCCGCCGAACTGGCGCCGTACACGCCCGCGGCCACGGTCTGACCCACACGCGGCGCAGCCCGCCGCACGCATGACGAGGCCCCGCCGACCCTCTCCTCACGGAAGGGACGGCGGGGCCTCGTCATGCACAGGGCTCGTCGCGCGCCGGGCTCAGTTCCCGGCGAACTCCTTGCTCACCGAGTCGTACACGCCCTTGGCCACCTCACCCAGCCGGGGACCGGCCAGCCAGCCCGAGGAGGCCGGGCCGATCGAGGTGTTGGAGACGAGCGTCGGCTCGCCGCCACTCCCGGCCTCCACCCAGCCACCGCCGGAGGAACCGCCCGTCATGGTGCAGCCGATGCGGTACATCGTCGGGTCCGCCTTGGCGATCGACAACCGGCCCGGCTTGTCGGTGCACTGGTACAGCCGCTGCCCGTTGAACGGCGCCGCCGCCGGATAACCGCTCGCCGTCAGGCTCCGCACGTCCGTCGCCGCCGGGGCGTCGAAGTCCACCGGCAGCGCCCCGCCGACCGTCTCCTCCAGCGACTTGCCGCCGCTGCCCTGCTCCGGCGTCACATGGATCACCGCGAAGTCGTACGAGGCGCCGTTGCCGCCGGTCTCACCACCGCCGTCGATCCACTGCTGCGAGGTCTTCGCCGAGTCGGCCCACCACACCCCGTACGGCGCGACCTCCGCGCGCGAGGCGGTCTTCATCCCGGCGGGCGACAGGCTCTGGTTGTTGTACGACGGCACGAAGGCGATGTTGCGGTACCAGCCGCCCTTCTTGCCCGCGTGCACACAATGGCCCGCCGTCCAGATCAGGTTGGACTTGCCGGGGTGCGCCGGGTCCTGCACGACCGTCGCCGAGCAGACCATCGTGCCCTTGGGGGCGTCGAAGAACACCTTCCCGGAGGTGGCCGCGTTGACGTGGTACGGCGCCTTGACCGGCTGCGCCTCCACCGGCTGCGGCGTCGGGTCCGTCACGCCCTGGTCGCCGGAGAGGTCGCCGTCACCGACGCTCTTGGCCGGGTCGTCGGCGCCGCGCATCCGGTCGGGATCCCACAGGCCCTTGATGATCGGGTTGATGAAGTCGTTGGCCTCGCGCAGCCAGTCGTCCCGGTCCCAGTCCTTCCAGGCACCGTTCTTCCACTTGTCCATGTCGATCCCGTGCTCCCGCAGCTTGTTGCTGAGGTCGTCCGGAACCCTGACCTTGCCGTCGCCCACGCCCGCCGCTGCCGTCGGTGAACCACTCGCGTTGTCGTCGCCCCCACAGGCGGTCGCCGTCAGCGCGAGCGCGGAGACCAACGCGACGGCCGCCAGCGTTCTGCGGGCGCCGCCCCCTCCCCGTCGAACGATGGACGACGGACGTATGGATCGCATGGTCGTGACTCCCCCTGCTGTGAAGGAATATGGTGCTTCGGCCCGTCACCGGCGGTCGACTCGGGGCGAGTTCGTGCCGAAGGCGTGGCCGACTGGGAACGGGAACACACACTATGCGGTCGCCGTGGGGGACTTCCGACGGAACCGCAACGGTTACGTCACGGCAAGGATCTTGAGGCAACCCGTAACCCGGCGGCCGGTGCGCTGTTGGTAGCGGTTGGGGGCCCGCCGCCGGTGTCCCCGACCATCAACTCGCCTGTGGACAGCGGGGAGGACAGCGAGCCGTGGCCGTGACCGAGTCGGAGGCTGAAGGCGCGTACGGGGAAGCCCCGGCCGTGCACGAGGGGATTCTCGGGCGCCAGTCGGCGCGCGAGTCCGCGGCCCGCACCTATGCCCGCGCGCTGCCCATCGTGCCGGTGCGGGCGCGCGGCCTGACCATCGAGGGCGCCGACGGCCGCCGCTACCTGGACTGCCTCTCCGGCGCCGGAGCCCTCGCCCTCGGCCACAACCACCCGGTCGTGCTGGAGGCCATCCGCAAGGTCCTCGACTCCGGCGCCCCGCTCTCCGTCCTCGACCTGGCGACCCCGGTCAAGGACCGGTTCATCACCGAGCTGTTCCACACCCTGCCGCCCGGCCTCGCCGACCGCGCCCGCGTCCAGTTCTGCGGGCCCGCGGGCACCGACGCGGTCGAGGCCGCGCTCAAACTGGTCCGGGCCGCCACCGGGCGCACCGGCGTCCTCACCTTCACCGGCGCCTACCACGGCATGACCGCGGGCGCTCTCGCCGTCTCCGGCGGCGCCGACGACGTGCGGGTCGCCCGGCTGCCCTATCCGCAGGACTACCGCTGCCCCTTCGGCGTCGGCGGCGCGCACGGCGCCGAACTCTCCGCCCGCTGGACCGAGTCCCTTCTCGACGACCCCAAGTCGGGTGTGCCGCTGCCCGCCGGGATGATCCTCGAACCCGTCCAGGGCGAGGGCGGCGTGCTCCCGGCCCCGGACGACTGGCTGCGCCGGATGCGCCGGATCACCGCCGACCGGTCCGTCCCGCTCATCGCCGACGAGGTCCAGACCGGCGTCGGCCGGACCGGCGCCTTCTGGGCCGTCGACCACAGCGGCATCACCCCCGACGTCATGGTCCTGTCCAAGGCCATCGGCGGCAGCCTCCCGCTGGCCGTGGTCGTCTACCGCGAGGACCTCGACGTCTGGCGGCCCGGCGCCCACGCGGGCACCTTCCGGGGCAACCAGCTCGCCATGGCCGCGGGCACCGCCACCCTCGCCTACGTCCGCGAGAACGGCCTCGCCGACCGAGCCGCCACCCTCGGCGCCCGCATGCTCGCCCGACTCCGCGAACTGAAGGACCGGTTCCCCTGCGTCGGGGACGTGCGCGGACGCGGCCTGATGATCGGGGTCGAACTGGTCGACCCGGAAGGCCCGAGCACCGCCCCCGGCACCGGCTCCCGGGAACCGCGCGCCGCCACGCCCCCGCACCCGGCCGCCCCCGAACTCGCCCGCGCCGTCCAGCGGGAATGCCTCGACCGTGGCCTGATCGTGGAACTCGGCGGACGCCACAACGCCGTCGTCCGCCTCCTGCCGCCGCTGACCATCACCGACGAACAGGCGACGGCCGTCCTGGACCGCCTCGCCGACGCGGTCACGGCCGCAGCCCGCCACCACACGCACCCCGCCACTCCGCTCCGACGGCCCGCGATCCCGGCCGAACGCACCGGCTAGCCGCACCGGCCCGAACCCCTCGGCCGAGCGCCACGACCCGACCGCGCCGGCCGACCGCAGCGGCCCGAACACCACGACCGGCCGCAGTGGTGGGAGAGCGACGCCCGGCCCCGGCGGTCCGCACACCACGGCCGACCGCAGGCGCCCGGACCCATCCGGCAGCCGACCCACCCGGACCGTCCCGCCCACCGAAGCGGGGCGAACGGCCCGTCCTCGCCGACCCGGTAACCACCACCGTCGCGCCGACCCGGCCCTACGACGGACGGGCGCCCACACCCCGGCGCCCCGTTTCCCACGCCACCACTGCCTCATCCATGTCCTCCCGACCAGCAGTCACCCGCACGACCCGCACCACACGAACACCCGCACAGCCCCGAGGAGCCGTCTTGACCGCCACACCCGCACCCGACGGCCGTTCCGAGACCCCCGACGAACCGCTCGACCCCGGCGCACCCCCCACTCCCGCCCCCGCACCGCTCGCCGAGGCCGTCCCGCAGCAGAAGCGGCGCGCCCCCGACCCCGTACGCCCCGGGGAGTCCGACGCCGACCCGCTGGAGCACCCGGACCCGCTCACCGCCGCCCAGGCGGCAGCCGTGGACAACCTGCTGCGCTGCTGGGCCCGCGAGACCGGCATCGCG
Source organism: Streptomyces sp. LaPpAH-108 (assembly GCF_000373625.1). Lineage (GTDB taxonomy): Bacteria > Actinomycetota > Actinomycetes > Streptomycetales > Streptomycetaceae > Streptomyces. Next base: position 700,759 of record NZ_KB891994.1, on the reverse strand, counting down.
GCCCCGGACGACGGCACCCTCCACATCCCGCTGCCCGCCAGCGGCACCGCCCTGACCGTGCCCGTCCGCCACTGGTCCCCGGCAGGCTGGCACCGCTTCGGAGCGCTCCGCCTGGACGGCGCCCCCGAACAGGCCCCGCCCGTCGACGCGGTCACCCTTGCCGCACTGCTCTCCCGGGAGACAGCGGCTCACGGGAGCGCCACCTCCGACTCCGGGCACCCCACCGGTGACGGCGCCGACCTCGTCGCCCGGGTCGCCGACTCGCTGCGCAACACCGCCGCCTTCCTGAGCGAACGCCGCGCGCACCCCGCCGACGGACCGGACCTCTTCCTCGGCGCCGAACAGGCCCTGCTCCTCGGCCACCCCCTGCACCCGGCCCCCAAGAGCCGCGAGGGACTGACCGAATCCGAGGCCCGCCGCTACGCGCCCGAGACGAACGGCTCCTTCCCGCTCCACTGGATGGCCGTGGCACCCTCCCTCCTCGCCGCCGACTCGGCCTGGACCGAGCGCGGCCGTACCGTCACCGCCGCCGAACTCATCCGGCGCCTCGCCGGAATCGACCTCTCCCTCCCCGAGGACTACGCCGCCCTGCCCCTGCACCCCTGGCAGGCCCGCGACCTACGCCACCGCCCCGCCGTCGCCGCACTCCTCGACACCGGCCTGCTCTGCGACCTCGGCCCCCTGGGGCCCGACTGGCATCCCACCTCCTCCGTCCGCACCGTCCACCGCTCCGGCACCCCCGCGATGCTCAAGCTCTCGCTCGGCCTGCGCATCACCAACTCCCGCCGCGAGAACCTGCGCAAGGAACTCCACCGGGGCGTCGAGGTGCACCGCCTGCTGCGCACCGGACTGTCCGAGCAGTGGCGTGCTGCGCACCCCTCCTTCGACATCGTCCGCGACCCGGCCTGGCTCTCCGTGGACGGCCCGGACGGGCAGCCGCTGCCCGGGCTGGACGTGATGATCCGGCACAACCCCTTCCTCCCGGCCGACGACGTGGGCTGCGTCGCCGGACTGGTCTCCCCGCGCCCGATCGCCGCCCCGGGCACCGACGCCGCACCCGCCCAGGACCCCTGGCCGCTGCGCTCCCGGCTGGCCCGGCTCGTCGCACGCCTCGCCGGTCGCACCGGCCGCCCGGTGGGAGCCGTCGCCGCGGAGTGGTTCCTGCGCTATCTCGAACAGGTCGTCCGTCCCGTGCTGTGGCTCGACAGCGAGGCCGGGATCGCCCTGGAGGCCCACCAGCAGAACACCCTGCTGCTGCTCGACCGCGACGGCTGGCCCGCCGGGGGCCGCTACCGCGACAACCAGGGCTACTACTTCCGCGAGTCCCGCCGCGCCGAACTCGACGCCCGGCTGCCCGGGATCGGCGAGCGGAGCGACACCTTCGTCTCCGACGAGGTCACCGACGAACGCTTCGCCTACTACCTCGCCATCAACAACGTGCTCGGCCTGATCGGGGCCTTCGGCTCGCAGCGCCTGGCCGACGAGCGCCTGCTGCTCGCCGCCTTCCGCCGCTTCCTCGACGCCGCCGCCTCGGGACCTGCCGCGCTGCGCAGCTCCCTGCCCGGCCACCTCCTCGACTCACCCGTCCTGCGCTGCAAGGCCAATCTGCTGACCCGGCTGCACGGCCTGGACGAACTGGTCGGCCCGGTCGACACCCAGTCCGTCTACGTCACCATCGCCAACCCCCTCCATCCCTGAGGCCCGTCCCCTTCTTCTTCGAGCTTCTTCGAGTCGCCCTCCTTCCCGAGCGGAGCAACCGGTGTCTTCCACAAGCGAGTTCGTCGTCACGCGCAGTCCGGGTCCGCTCCTCACGGACGACGACCCGCTCGACGCCCCGGCCACCTGGGGTGCGGCCGTCACCCCGGTGGGCCGGTTCGAGCTGGCGCCGGTGCGCCTGGACCGGGACCTCCCGCTCCTCCACCGCTGGATGAACGACCCGGCGGTGGCCGCCTTCTGGGAACTGGCAGGCCCCGTGAGCACGACCGAGAACCATCTGCGGGCGCAGCTCGACGGCGATGGACGCAGCGCACCGTGTCTGGGCGTCCTGAACGGCACGCCCGTCGGCTACTGGGAGATCTACCGGGCCGACCTGGACCCGCTGGCCCGGCACTACCCGGCCCGCCCTCACGACACGGGTATCCACCTGCTGATCGGCGACGCCTCCCACCGGGGGCGAGGGCTGGGTTCGGTCCTGCTCGCGGCCGTCGCCGACCTGATCCTGGACCGCCGCCCCTTCTGCACCCGTGTCGTCGCGGAACCGGACATGCGCAACACCCCCTCCGTGGCTGCCTTCCTGAGCGCCGGATTCCGGCGCGCCGCCGAGGTCGACCTGCCCGGCAAGCGGGCCGCCCTCATGATCCGTGACCGGCTCCACCCCCGACGCGTGTGACGCAGGGTGGATGGCCCGTCACATGTTGTACGTCCGGCGATCCCGTCAGGTTCCGACTTGTCAAAAAAATCCGAGAAAGTTCGCCCAGGGAAATCGCGGTGATCGTGCCCCCGCCCCCGTCCCCTGTTCGGCGGCCCGATTGTCAGTCGGGGGCCGTAGGGTGGTCGGGCTATGACGAAGCCCTCACTCCCCGAACTCCTCCACGCCGCCGTCGCCGCTGTCGGCGGTACGGAGCGTCCCGGCCAGGTCACGATGGCCGAAGCGGTCGCGGAAACGATCGACGACGGATCCCACCTGCTGGTCCAGGCCGGCACCGGCACCGGAAAGTCGCTCGGCTATCTCGTGCCCGCGCTCGCACACGGGGAGCGGGTCGTCGTCGCCACGGCCACGCTCGCCCTCCAGCGTCAGCTCGTGGAGCGCGACCTGCCGCGCACGGTGGACGCCCTGCACCCGCTGCTGCGGCGCCGCCCGGAGTTCGCCATGCTCAAGGGCCGGTCGAACTACCTCTGTCTGCACCGTCTGCACGAGGGGATGCCGCAGGACGAGGAGGACGGCCTCTTCGACCAGTTCGAGGCGGCTGCCCCCACCAGCAAACTCGGCCAGGACCTGCTCCGCCTGCGCGACTGGTCGGACGAGACGGAGAACGGCGACCGCGACGACCTCACCCCCGGCGTCTCCGACCGGGCCTGGGCGCAGGTCTCCGTGTCCTCGCGCGAGTGCCTGGGCGCGACCAAGTGCGCCTACGGCGCCGAATGCTTCGCCGAGATGGCCCGCGAGCGCGCCAAGCTGGCCGACGTCGTCGTGACCAACCACGCCCTTCTCGCGATCGACGCCATCGAGGGCGCCCCGGTGCTGCCCCAGCACGAGGTGCTGATCGTGGACGAGGCGCACGAACTCGTCTCCCGCGTCACCGGCGCCGCCACCGGCGAACTCACGCCCGGCCAGGTCAACCGCGCCGTCCGCCGGGCCGCGAAGCTCGTCAACGAGAAGGCCGCCGACCAGCTCCAGACCGCCGCCGAGGGCTTCGAGCGGCTGATGGAGCTGGCCCTGCCCGGCCGCCTGGAGGAGATCCCGGAAGACCTCGGCTACGCCCTGGCCGCGCTGCGCGACGCCGCCCGCACGGTCATCACCGCGCTCGGCTCGACCCGCGACAAGTCGGTCCAGGACGAGGACGCGGTGCGCAAACAGGCCCTGGCCTCGGTGGAGACCGTGCACGGCGTGGCCGAGCGGGTGCTGAACGGCTCGGAGTGGGACGTCGTCTGGTACGAGCGCCACGACCGTTTCGGGGCGTCCCTGCGTATCGCCCCCATGTCGGTCTCCGGCCTGCTCAGGGAGAAGCTTTTCGCGGACCGCAGCGTCGTCCTCGCCTCGGCGACGCTCAAGCTCGGCGGCGACTTCAACGGCGTCGGGGCCTCCCTGGGGCTCGCCCCCGAGGGACAGGAGGGCGAGGACCTGCCGCAATGGAAGGGCATCGACGTCGGCTCGCCGTTCGACTACCCCAAGCAGGGCATCCTCTACGTCGCCAAGCACCTCGCCCGCCCGGCGCGGGACGGCGACCGTGCCGACATGCTGGACGAGCTGACCGAGCTGATCCAGGCCGCGGGCGGTCGCACGCTCGGCCTGTTCTCCTCGATGCGGGCCGCCCAGCTCGCCGCCGAGGAGCTGCGGGTGCGCATCCCCGAGTTCCCGATCCTGCTCCAGGGCGAGGAGACGCTCGGTGAGCTGATCAAGAACTTCGCGGCCGACCCCAAGACCTGTCTCTTCGGCACGCTGTCGCTGTGGCAGGGCGTCGACGTGCCGGGGCCCAGCTGCCAGCTGGTCGTGATGGACAAGATCCCGTTCCCGCGCCCCGACGACCCGCTGATGAGCGCCCGGCAGAAGGCGGTGGAGGACGCGGGAGGCAACGGCTTCATGGCGGTCGCCGCCACGCATGCCGCCCTGCTCATGGCCCAGGGCGCGGGTCGTCTCGTGCGGGCCACCGGGGACAAGGGCGTCGTCGCGGTACTGGACCAGCGCCTGGCCACGGCCCGGTACGGCCAGTATCTGAAGGCGTCGCTGCCCGAGTTCTGGTACACCACGGACCGTAACCAGGTGCGCAAGTCGCTCGCGGCGATCGACGCGATGGCGAAGCAGGCGGAGGGGGAGTAGGCCCCGAGGCCGTACCTCCGCGCAAGGAGGAGGGAATGGCAGGGGCCCCGGAACCGGCGCAGGGGTTCCGGGGCCCGCTCAGGGGGACGGGCCGGGGGCCCGGTCCGCTGCGGCTGTCACACGCGGCGGAGCACCGCGACGACCTTGCCGAGGATCGTCGCGTCGTCGCCGGGGATCGGCTCGTAGGCGGCGTTGTGCGGAAGGAGCCAGACGTGGCCGTCCTCGCGCTTGAAGCGCTTGACCGTGGCCTCGCCGTCGAGCATGGCCGCCACGATGTCGCCGTTCTCCGCGACGGGCTGGCGGCGCACGGCCACCCAGTCGCCGTCGCAGATCGCGGCCTCGATCATGGAGTCGCCGACGACCTTGAGCACGAACAGCTCGCCGTCACCGACCAGCTGCCGGGGAAGGGGAAAGACGTCCTCGACCGACTCCTCGGCGAGGATCGGGCCGCCCGCCGCGATGCGGCCGACCAGCGGGACGTACGACGCGGCCGGCTTGCCCGCCGTGTCGGTGGGCTGCACGGTCACGGCCTGGTCGGAGCCGCGCACCTCGTAGGCGCGCGGGCGGTGCGGGTCGCGGCGCAGGAAGCCCTTGCGCTCCAGGGCCATCAGCTGGTGCGCGACGGAGGAGGTGCTGGAGAGGCCGACGGCCTGGCCGATCTCGCGCATGGACGGCGGGTAGCCCCGCCGCTGCACCGAGTCCCGGATGACCTCGATGACCCGGCGCTGCCGGTCGGTGAGACCTGAGCTGTCGGCGCGGATGCCTGGAGGTCGGCCCGGCAGGGAGCGCTTGTGTCCCTCGGGATTCGTGGCGTCGTTCATCGCGTGCACGGGCTCGGTCCGGCCGTCGGCTCGGCCCTGGGCAGTGATGGTGGCACTGTCGGCGGTGGTGGTCACGTCGGCCCCTCTCGATGGTCTCCCTGCTGCACAACGGTAGTTGCTTTCGAAAGGTTGCGCCAAACACACGTTCGAGTGAAAAAGCGTGATTCACCTGACGCGATCAAGTGTCCAGGTGTATGGCTTGCGCGATCCGCGGTGGGCAAAATGCCCATTGCTGTACTCTTCACCATCGGGCGGGCAGCCTCGCGCGCCGCTCAGTGTGTCATCCGGGGCCTTTCCGGCCAGGTGGGGGATGTCGGACCCCCGGTGCAGCCCCCGTCGAAGCCTCCCCGGAGACTTCCCCCGGGCCTGGACGGGCCGCCCTCGCGCGCGGTATTCACCGTAGCCCCAGGTCTCTCTCTGCGGCGCACAGGAATCCCGCGTGTCCGGCCGGGGCGGCCCCCGCGCCCGCCCTGTACCCGCTGTCCGGCGGCGACACGCGTGTCTGCCTCGGTGTTCGAGGTGATCCCCACATGTAGTGGTTGGATGGCTACAGATACCCACAAGTTGTGGTGGTTGCCGGTCCTGGGGTCTTCCGCACCTCCGCGATCGCCTATGCTTAGGTGCTGCTTCGCGGGGCTCCTGAGGTCCGGCGAGGCCATCGAGTCTGCTGTGAGGAGGGTTGGAGATCATGCACTGCCCCTTCTGCAGGCACCCCGACAGCCGTGTGGTCGACAGTCGTACGACCGACGACGGCACGTCGATCCGCAGGCGCCGCCAGTGCCCTGACTGCTCCCGTCGTTTCACGACCGTGGAGACGTGCTCGCTCATGGTGGTGAAGCGGTCCGGAGTCACCGAGCCGTTCAGCCGTACCAAGGTCATCAATGGCGTGCGCAAGGCATGTCAGGGGCGGCCGGTCACCGAGGACGCGCTCGCCCAGCTCGGCCAGCGGGTCGAGGAGGCGGTACGGGCCACCGGAAGCGCCGAGCTGACCACCCACGACGTGGGGCTGGCCATACTCGGACCGCTGCAGGAGCTCGACCTCGTCGCCTACCTGCGATTCGCCTCCGTCTACCGGGCGTTCGACTCGCTCGAGGACTTCGAGGCCGCGATCGCGGAGCTGAGGGAGACGACGTGCGGCCCCGCCGCGGACGACGAGGACACGGAAGCGGGGCGCCAGGAGGACGAAGCCGGGCAGCCGAGGACCCCTCAGGTCCCGGTGCCCGCGCACGCCGCCGAATGACCGGCCGGCCGGAGGACGGGAACGGTCCCGGAGTCCGGCCGGAGGGCGGCTCACGAAGACCTGTCGCGGGTGGCGCCGAAGGTGCCCGCGACGCAAGACAGAACACGTGTCCTGGGAACATCGGGGCACTTCAGGGCGTTTTGCCCGACAGGGAGGCGGCATGACAGAGACGGCGAGCGGTCCGGCACGAGGTTCCCGGGCGAAGGGCACCAAGGCCACCAAGGGACTGCGCATCGAGCGCATCCACACGACCCCCGGCGTGCACCCGTACGACGAGGTCGAGTGGGCGCATCGCGACGTCGTCATGACCAACTGGCGCGACGGCTCGGTCAACTTCGAGCAGCGTGGCGTCGAGTTCCCCGACTTCTGGTCGGTGAACGCGGTCAACATCGTCACCAGCAAGTACTTCCGCGGTGCCGTCGGCACCCCGCAGCGCGAGGTCAGCCTCAAGCAGCTGATCGACCGCATCGTGAAGACGTACCGGAAGGCCGGTGAGGACTACAAGTACTTCGCCTCGCCCGCCGACGCCGAGATCTTCGAGCACGAGCTGGCCTACGCCCTCCTGCACCAGATCTTCAGCTTCAACAGCCCGGTCTGGTTCAACGTCGGTACGCCGCAGCCCCAGCAGGTCTCCGCCTGCTTCATCCTGTCCGTCGACGACTCCATGGAGTCGATCCTCGACTGGTACAAGGAAGAGGGCATGATCTTCAAGGGCGGTTCCGGCGCCGGCCTGAACCTGTCCCGCATCCGTTCCTCCAAGGAACTGCTCTCCTCCGGCGGCAACGCCTCCGGCCCGGTCTCCTTCATGCGCGGTGCCGACGCCTCCGCCGGAACCATCAAGTCCGGTGGCGCCACCCGCCGCGCGGCCAAGATGGTCGTTCTCGACGTCGACCACCCCGACATCGAGGACTTCATCCAGACGAAGGTCAGCGAGGAGGAGAAGATCCGCGTCCTGCGCGACGCGGGCTTCGACATGGACCTGGGCGGCGACGACATCACGTCCGTCCAGTACCAGAACGCCAACAACTCGGTCCGCGTGAACGACGAGTTCATGAACGCGGTCGAGAGCGGCACCGACTTCGGCCTGCGCGCCCGCATGACCGGTGAGGTCATCGAGAAGGTCGACGCCAAGTCGCTGTTCCGCAAGATCGCGGAGGCCGCTTGGGCCTGCGCCGACCCGGGCATCCAGTACGACGACCAGATCAACCACTGGCACACCTGCCCCGAGTCTGGCCGGATCACCGCGTCGAACCCGTGCAGCGAGTACATGCACCTGGACAACACGTCCTGCAACCTCGCCTCGCTGAACCTGATGAAGTTCCTCAAGGACGACGGCAAGGGCAACCAGTCCTTCGAGAGCGAGCGCTTCCAGAAGGTCGTCGAGCTGGTCATCACCGCGATGGACATCTCGATCTGCTTCGCGGACTTCCCCACCGAGAAGATCGGTGAGAACACCCGTGCCTTCCGCCAGCTCGGCATCGGCTACGCCAACCTCGGCGCCCTGCTGATGGCCACCGGCCACGCGTACGACTCCGACGGCGGTCGCACGCTCGCCGCCGCCATCACCTCCCTGATGACGGGCACCGCCTACCGCCGCTCCGCCGAGCTGGCCGCGATCGTCGGCCCGTACGACGGCTACGCCCGCAACGCCGACGCCCACAAGCGCGTCATGAAGCAGCACGCCGACGCCAACACCACGGCCGTCCGCATGGACGACCTGGACAGCCCGGTGTGGGCCGCCGCCACGGAGGCCTGGCAGGACGTCGTGCGCCTCGGCGAGCAGAACGGTTTCCGTAACTCCCAGGCGTCCGTGCTCGCCCCGACCGGCACCATCGGTCTGGCGATGTCCTGCGACACCACCGGTGTGGAGCCCGACCTCGCGCTGGTCAAGTTCAAGAAGCTCGTCGGCGGCGGCTCGATGCAGATCGTCAACGGCACGGTCCCGCAGGCCCTGCGCCGCCTGGGCTACCAGGAGGAGCAGATCGAGGCGATCGTCGCCCACATCGCCGAGCACGGCAATGTGATCGACGCCCCCGGTCTGAAGGCCGAGCACTACGAGGTCTTCGACTGCGCCATGGGCGAGCGCGCCATCTCCCCGATGGGCCACGTCCGCATGATGGCCGCGATCCAGCCGTGGATCTCCGGCGCCATCTCCAAGACGGTCAACATGCCGGAGACGGCGACCGTCGAGGAGGTCGAGGAGATCTACTTCGAGGCCTGGAAGCTCGGCGTCAAGGCGCTCGCGATCTACCGCGACAACTGCAAGGTCGGCCAGCCGCTCTCCGCCAAGAAGAAGGAGGACGAGAAGGCCGAGGTGACCGCGAAGGCCGAGGCGACCATCCGCGAGACGGTCGAGAAGGTCGTCGAGTACCGCCCGGTCCGCAAGCGCCTGCCCAAGGGCCGTCCCGGCATCACCACGTCCTTCACGGTCGGCGGCGCCGAGGGCTACATGACCGCCAACTCCTACCCGGACGACGGTCTCGGCGAGGTCTTCCTGAAGATGTCCAAGCAGGGTTCGACGCTCGCGGGCATGATGGACGCCTTCTCCATCGCCGTCTCCGTCGGCCTCCAGTACGGCGTGCCGCTGGAGACCTACGTCTCGAAGTTCACCAACATGCGCTTCGAGCCGGCCGGTATGACGGACGACCCGGACGTGCGGATGGCGCAGTCGATCGTCGACTACATCTTCCGCCGCCTGGCGCTGGACTTCCTGCCCTTCGAGACGCGTTCCGCGCTCGGCATCCACTCCGCCGAGGAGCGTCAGCGCCACCTGGAGACCGGCTCCTACGAGCCGGCCGACGACGAGGTCGACGTCGAGGGTCTGGCCCAGTCCGCCCCGCGCCAGACCGAGCTGAAGGCGGTCGCGACCCCCAAGGCCGAGGCCGAGTCGGTCAAGCCCGCCCCCAAGCAGGCCCACACCAGCGCCGAACTCGTCGAAATGCAGCTGGGCATCCAGGCCGACGCCCCGCTCTGCTTCTCCTGCGGCACCAAGATGCAGCGAGCCGGCTCCTGCTACATCTGCGAGGGCTGCGGCTCGACCAGCGGTTGCAGCTGATCAGCGGCTGAGCCCGTGACACGGGCTCGGTGAAGGGGCGTCGACCAAACGGTCGGCGCCCCTTCTGCTGGGGCGGTTCAGGGGAGTACGGGGTGGCCGAGGACGTGGACGCGCTTGGCCGTGATCTCGAAGTCCGCGGTGGGGGAGAGGGGCGTGGTGATGCGCCGGGTCAGGGGAGCGCCGGTCAGGATGGCGCGGACGGCATCGAGGTCGATCGGCCGGTCCCCGTACTCCTCGGCGGACTTCACGTACGCCTCCGGGCTGCCGTCGGTGAGGCTGTCGAACAGCCATGCGGTGCCGTCCGCTTCGTCGTCGGCGAACTTCACCGGGCCGCATCGCCAGGCGCAGACCGTGGCGTCGAGGAAGCCCTCGAACTGGAACTCCGGCGCCGTCGCGTAGTGCGCGAGGGAGGCGGGCAGGCCGTCGAGCAGGCCCGGCCAGTGTGCCCGCAGATGTTCCCGCCAGGGCGTGGCGTCGCATTCGTGGTCGAAGCCGTGGAGGCCAGGTCGACCCCCTCGCGCCAGTCGGGATGGTACGTGTGCGTGGGTGCCGTCGGGTCGAGGACGGTGTCCAGCACCGCGAAGGCACAACAGCGGGCCGCCAGCACAGCAGGCTCGGGCAGCAGAGGCAGCAGGTCGTGCACGTTCATGACGGTCATTCAACAGCGCACCACTGACAACGCCCCGGCCGCTCGTTCACCGGCCGGGGCGTCGCGGGGTTCAGCCGCGGCGTTTGGTTCCCAGGATCCGGGTAAATGTCACCGGGTCTTCGTCGAAGCCGTGGACGCCCGCGTGGAAGGTCCATTCGCCGGAGCCGTCTCGCACGAACTCGGCGACCGTCGCCGCCGTGGCGTCCGGGGCAGCGGCGAAGTCACTCTCAGCGAGCACCGTGTAGCCCTCGCTGACGCGGAATGCCGGGTCCAGGACCGAGGCGAACGTGGTGCGGGCCTGGCTCTGCTGAATGACGACGCCGACCACCACGCGCGTGTAGCGGCGGTCCAGGCGGTGGAGTTCGAGGGTCATGACCTCGTCCCAGCCGAAGCCCTTGCCGTCGGGGCTGTCGCGGTTGAGGAAGATCGTGCCGTCCGGGGAGCGGCTGTCGAAGTACACCAGATAGGCGGGCTGCCCGTACGCGTCGTCCGCCGTGAACGTCGCGGCCACGAGGTCCAGGTCGGAGGGTGGCTGCCCCGCGGGACTGGGATTCCACTTCAGTGCCACCTCGACACCGCGGATTCCCTTGCCGAATCCGGTCACCAGGTTTCCCCTCTCCCGAAGGTCCGCTTTCTCAACTTCCGCTGCATAAGCTCTCGTTGTTCATCGTGCCACGCGAACAGGCCGCCCGCGCGGGGGATATGAGCCGGAGCGTGACCGACGCCACGTCCCGTGGCCTTACGATGGCGCAGTGCTGGTCAAGTGGATGCGCTGCACCGTCGTGGACCGCCGGGGGTTCGAACGGGGACAGCGGAAATGGGCGGGGCTTCTGGGGGAGCCGGGATTTCGGGGACAGGGCGGAGGCTGGAGTCGGCAGCGGCCGGGCGTGGCGCACATCTTCGCCTTCTGGGAGAGCCGGGCCTTCTACGACTCCTTCATGGCACGCTCGCACGACCGCCTCGCCGCCTCGCAGTCCGGCACGTTCAAGGACAGCCAGGTCAAGCTGTTCGAGTACCGCTTCGACGTGAAGACCGGCTTCGAACCCCGCTTCACCGACGCGGACCTGATCCGGGTCGCCCTGTGCCGCGTGCACGAGGAGCGCGTCGAGCACTTCACCCTCATGCAGGAGAAGGTCTGGAACCCCGCCATGGCGGGCTCGCCCGGCATGATCAGGGGCATGTTCGCCGAGGCCCCCGCGCACGAGTTCCTGGTGCTGTCCATGTGGCGCTCGGCCGCCGAACACGGCAAGTACCGCACCGAACGCGTCGAGCGCCTGGCCCTGCGCGCCCAGACCGAGGCGGACATCGCGGCCCTCTCCGGCGACATCGTGGAACTGGAGCCGTCCTGGACGGTCTGAGACGCCCGGAGCGTGTGACCTACGCCGTATGAAGCCGATACGCGTGCGCGACCGTCCCCGGGGCGATCTAGGGTGCTGGCATGGCACGACCACGGCGCATCATTCTTGTCCGGCACGGCGAGTCAACGGGCAACGTCGATGACTCCGTGTACGAGCGCGAGCCCGACCACGCCCTCGCCCTGACCGAGCGCGGCCGACGCCAGGCCGAGCACACCGGCGAACGGCTCCGCGAGGTCGTCGGCAACGAACGCGTGAGCGTGTACGTCTCGCCGTACCGCCGCACCCACGAGACCCTGGACTCCTTCCACCTCGATCCCGCGCGCATACGCGTGCGCGAGGAGCCCCGGCTGCGCGAGCAGGACTGGGGCAACTGGCAGGAGCGCGGCGACGTACGCCTCCAGAAGGCGTACCGCGACGCGTACGGCCACTTCTTCTTCCGCTTCCCGCAGGGGGAGTCCGGCGCCGACGTGTACGACCGGGTCGGCGGCTTCCTGGAGAGCCTGTTCCGCAGCTTCGAGGAGCCCGACCACCCGCCGAACGTCCTCCTGGTGACCCACGGCCTGGCCATGCGGCTGTTCTGCATGCGCTGGTTCCACTGGACCGTGTCCGAATTCGAGTCGCTGTCGAATCCCGGGAACGCCGAGATGCGGATGCTCGTTCTCGGGGAGAACGGCAAGTACGCGCTCGACCGCCCCTTCGAGCGCTGGCGCGAGCCGGTGCCGTACTGGATAGGCAGTTGAGGGCGGACACCGCTCCCCGGGCCGGAGCGCCGACTCCCGGGCACTGAATATCGGATGATCGAACACTGGGTCGACGATTAGGCTGGCCGAAGATGACCTCCGAAGCCCCCTCTTCCGGGCGCCTCGACCGCGCCCTGGCCAGTCTGCGCGGACTCGCGGTGGGCGACGCACTCGGCTCACAGTTCTTCGTCCCGGTGAACCATCCCCTGCTCAAGCGGCGCGAGCTGCCCGACGGACTCTGGCAGTGGACCGACGACACGGAGATGGCCTGCTCGGTCGTGTCCGTCCTCGCCGCCCACGACCGTGTCCACCAGGACGCCCTGGCCCACTCCTTCGCCCACCACCACGACTTCGACCGCGGCTACGGCCCCGCCGTGAACCGGCTGCTGCGCCTCGTCCGCGAGGGTGCCGACTGGCGCGAACTGGCCGCCCGCCTCTTCCAGGGCCAGGGCTCCTGGGGCAACGGCGCCGCGATGCGGATCGCCCCGCTCGGCGCCTGGTACGCCGACGACCCCGAGCAGGCCACCCACCAGGCGGAGATCTCCGCCTACCCCACCCACCAGCACCGGGAGGCCGTGGCGGGCGCCATGGCGGTGGCGGCCGCAGCCGCGCTGGCCGCCTCCCCGGACGGCCCGCCGACCCCGGACGCGCTCCTGGACGATGTCATCGCCCTGGTGCCCAGAAGCGCCGTGGAGGCGGGCCTCAGGCGCGCGAGGGACATGCTCGACTACGAGGACGCGGCCACCGTCGCCGCCGTCCTCGGCTGCGGCCGTCGTACCAGCGCCCACGACACCGTCCCGTTCGCCCTGTGGTCCGCCGCCCGCGCCCTCACCGACTTCGAGCGGGCCTTCACCGCCCAGGTGGGCGGCGACGTGGACACGACCTGCGCGATCGTGGGCGGCGTCCTGGCCGCGGGGACGGCGGGCGCACCGCCCGAGACGTGGTCGGAGCGGACCGAGAGGCTGCCCGCGTGGGTGCCCGACGGCCGCTGACGAAGACGGCCGACGCCCGGTCCTGGAAGGCTCTTCGGACGCCGTACGGCCGGACTTCGGCCGCCCGGGACCTCGCGGGGGAGGGGCGGGGTGTCGCGCCCCGCTCCGGGCGGCGTACGCTAAGGGCGCCATGCCGTACGAACCACCCACTCATACCGTCGAGCGCTCCCTGCGCGCCACGACCGGAGCGAAGGTCATCGCCGGCGTCGACGAGGTGGGACGCGGCGCCTGGGCCGGGCCCGTCACGGTCTGCGCGGCGGTCACCGGACTCCGGCGTCCGCCCGAGGGACTCACCGACTCCAAGCTGCTCACGGTCAAGCGGCGTACGGAACTGGCCGGGATACTCCAGACCTGGGTCACGGCCTACGCCCTGGGAGACGCCTCCCCCGAGGAGATCGACGACCTGGGCATGACCGCCGCGCTCCGCCTGGCCGCCGTACGGGCCCTGGAAGCGCTCCCGGTACGTCCCGACGCCGTGATCCTCGACGGCAAGCACGACTATCTCGGCGCTCCCTGGCGGGTGCGCACGGTGATCAAGGGCGACCGGTCGTGCGTGGCCGTCGCGGCGGCCTCGGTGATCGCCAAGGTCCGGCGCGACAAAATGATGGCCGAACTCGGTGCCGGCCATGCAGACTTCGGATTCGCGGACAACGCCGGGTACCCCTCACCCGTGCACAAGGCCGCACTGGAGGAGCGGGGCCCCACCCCGTACCACCGCCTGTCGTGGGCGTATCTTGATGCGCTGCCCCAGTGGCGGCATCTCAAGAAAGCCCGCGGCTGGGCCGACGGAGGCGCTCCGAAGATCGAAGGCCAGCTCGGCTTCGACTTCTGACCGTTCCGCTCGCACTGATGTGCCACCCGGACGTCGGTGTCGTTTCAATGTTTGATAAAAATCAGCTCATGCCTCTCATTCCCGAGGAGCCTCAGATTCACGAGAGTGCCCAGGGTTCCAGCGCCACGGCGGCCAGCAGCCGCGTCGCGCCGACCCCTCGCCCCGTACCCGGCCCCCGCCCCGCGGCTTCGGCCCGCCCCGGTCGTCCCGGCCCCCCGCGGCCGACGCCGCCGGTGCAGCGCACGCCGCGTGACGTGGCTCCGGCCAAGCCGAGCCCGTCGGGCCCGGCCGCTTCCGCCGCCCCCGCGGCGACCCCGCAGATCCAGCTGATCCCGGCCTCGGCCGAGGGTGCGCTCGACGCCGCCGAGGAGGCGCTGGACCTGCTGCTCGACTCGGGCCGTTCCCCGGGTGAGGTGCTGGTGATCACCACCGGCACCCAGCACCCGTGGACCGAGCACGAACTGTCCTTCGGTGAGGCGTCCTACTGGGCGCAGCACGACGCGGGCGACGACGTGTTCTACACGGACGCGACCTTCGCCGCCCGTGCCGCCGCCCGTCCCGTGGTCCTCGTGGCCGTCAACGGGGGCAGCACCGAGGCCGCCACCACCGCCCTGTCCGCGGCCCACTCCCGGGCCGGGGCCCTGCTGATCGTCTGCGGCGACCCGCAGCAGATCAACTCGGTCCTGGGCGCCGGGGCCTGACCCCGGGCGGCACGCGTCATCGGTCGCTCCGGTGGCGTCCGTGCCGCTGAGCGGTCCTGCCGTCGCTTGGACCGCCGTCCGGTGGCCGACCCCGTCATGGGCCGGCCACCGGACGGCGATCCGCGTTCATGGTGCGTGACCGTTCATGGTGCGCGATGCTGTTCCGGCGGCGGCGCTGTGCCGCCGCCGTTTCGCGGGTGCGGGTACCGTGAACCCGGGGTCAGCGGGCCGCGGCCCGCCGCAGCACCTCGGAGACCGGGCCACCGGTGCGCGGCGCCAGGGGCGGGACCTCCGACAGGGCGAACGCCTCCGGCGCCGAATGGGCGTGTGGACTGCGGCCCCCTCGTCCTTCACCGAGCACCTGCCAGCCCTCCTGGGTCAGCGTGATGTAGGCGCCACAGCGCAGCCCGTGCAGTGTGCACGCGTCGCGCAGCCCCCACATCCAGGCGCCGTCCTCCTCGGTCCAGCGCGCTTCGCCCTCGCGGCAGTAGAGCAGCACGGCGGTGCGCACCGGAGTGCGGCGGCGCAGGTCGTGCGGGATGATCCGGCGCAACTGGTCGAGCAGCGCGTTGCGGAACATCCAGCCGTCGGCCGGGGCGGGGCGACGGGTGAACGAGGCGCTGGCACACAGCCGTTCGTCCGGATCGAGCACGGCCACGACAGCCGTGGACGGTCTGGGGCGATGGCGGACGTGCAGGCCGCCCACGACCTCGCGCGGGTTGCGCAGCAGCGGGATTCCTGCGGCGGCCCACTCGGCGGGTTCGAGCAGACGGCTGGCGGAAGCGGCGGTCACGGACGTCGACAACGAGGCCGCCGAGGACGAGGCGAATCCGAAGGTCACGTTCCTCCCTTCGGCTACGCGCCCACACTGCGGGCGAGGTCGGATTCGGGGGAGCGCGCACCGCAGTAAAGCCCAGCCGGAACACGGGCGAGCCGTGCGGGGAGCGGACTTCAATTCTTCCTGTCGAACTTGGATGCGGCAACGAGCAATTGGGGCCGCCGACGGTTATCTGGTGGTCCGTTACTTATATCCCTACCCCCGGCGACCACCGCCGATGCCTCGGGTGACCGTTTCACACCCTTTCCGCGCCCCGGCGCCGACGCCCGCGCGCGAGGGGGTGCGTCACACCGGCCGGATTCGCCGATTGTCCGTGCCATCGGGTTGCATGGGGGCATGGACGATCTCACGCTGCGCGCCGAAGCCGATGCGGTCCTCGCCGAGCTGGTCGGCGCCCCCGAGGGCACGGCACGGCTGCGGGAGGACCAGTGGCAGGCCGTGGCCGCGCTGGTGGAGGAGCACCGCCGGGCACTGGTCGTGCAGCGCACCGGCTGGGGCAAGTCGGCGGTGTACTTCGTGGCCACCGCGCTGCTGCGCCGCCGTGGCGCCGGTCCCACCGTGATCGTCTCGCCACTGCTGGCGCTCATGCGCAACCAGGTCGAGGCGGCGGAGCGGGCGGGCATCCGTGCCCGCACCATCAACTCGGCCAACCCGGAGGAGTGGGACACCATCCGTGCGGAGGTCGAACGCGGCGGGACCGATGTCCTCCTGGTGAGCCCCGAGCGCCTCAACTCCGTGGACTTCCGGGAGAACATGCTGCCCAAGCTCGCCGCCACGGCCGGTCTGCTGGTGGTGGACGAGGCGCACTGCATCTCCGACTGGGGCCACGACTTCCGGCCCGACTACCGACGGCTGCGCACCATGCTGGCCGAGCTTCCGGCGGACGTGCCCGTCCTCGCCACCACGGCGACCGCCAACGCGCGCGTGACGGCCGATGTGGCCGAGCAGTTGGGCACCGGCGGCGCGGACGCCCTGGTGCTGCGGGGGCCGCTGGACCGCGAGAGCCTGCGGCTCGGCGTCCTGAAACTGCCGGACGCGGCGCACCGGCTGGCCTGGCTGGGGGAGCGGCTGGGCGATCTGCCGGGCTCCGGGATCATCTACACGCTGACGGTGGCGGCGGCCGAGGAGGTCGCGGCCTATCTGCGCCAGCGCGGCTATCCGGTGGCCTCCTACACCGGTAAGACCGAGAACGCGGACCGCCTCCAGGCGGAGGAGGACCTGCTGGCGAACCGGGTGAAGGCCCTGGTGGCGACCTCGGCGCTCGGCATGGGCTTCGACAAGCCGGACTTGGGCTTCGTGGTCCACCTGGGCTCGCCCTCGTCCCCGATCTCCTACTACCAGCAGGTGGGCCGCGCGGGCCGAGGCGTGGAGCACGCGGACGTGCTCCTGCTGCCCGGCCGCGAGGACGAGGCGATCTGGGCCTACTTCGCCTCGGTGGGCTTCCCGCCCGAGGAACAGGTACTGCGCACCCTGTCGGTGCTGGAGCAGGCCGGACGCCCCCTGTCACTGCCCGCGCTGGAGCCACTGGTGGAGCTGCGGCGCTCTCGGCTGGAGACCATGCTGAAGGTCCTGGACGTGGACGGAGCGGTCAAGCGCGTCAAGGGCGGCTGGACCGCCACCGGACAACCGTGGACCTACGACGCCGAGCGGTACGCGCGCGTGGCCCGTCAGCGCGAGGCCGAACAGCAGGCCATGCGGGACTACGTGGCGACCACGGACTGCCGCATGGAGTTCCTGCAACGCCAGCTCGATGACGAGAAGGCCACCCCCTGCGGTCGCTGTGACACCTGCGCCGGATCCTGGCTCGATCCCGCCGTCGCCCCGGACGCCCTGGCAGCCGCACGGGGTGAACTGGAGCGCCCCGGCGTGGAGGTCGAGCCGCGCCGCATGTGGCCCACCGGTATGCCCGCGATCGGCGTCGACCTCAAGGGCCGCATCCCCGCCGGTCAGCAGGCGGCCACCGGACGCGCGCTCGGCAGGCTCTCGGACATCGGCTGGGGCAATCGACTGCGCCCCCTGCTCTCGCCCCAGTCGCCCGACGGCCCGGTCCCGGACGACGTGCTCTCCGCCGTGGTGACGGTGCTCGCCGACTGGGCCCGCTCACCGTCGGGCTGGGCGAGCGGCACGGCGGACGCGACACCCCGCCCGGTGGGCGTGGTCGCGATGCCCTCCCGCACCCATCCCCGCCTGGTCACCTCCCTCGCCGAAGGCGTCGCCCGCATCGGCCGACTCCCCCTCCTCGGCACCCTCACCCTCACCGACGACCACCCCACCCCCCGCAGCAACTCCGCCCAGCGCCTGCGCACCCTCGCCACGTCCCTGACCGTCCCGCCCGACCTCGCCGCCGCCCTGGCGGCCACCCCGGGCCCGGTCCTCCTCGTGGACGACTACACGGACTCGGGCTGGACCCTGGCGGTGGGGGCGCGGCTGCTGCGACAGGCGGGGGCGGAGGGGGTTCTGCCGTTGGTGCTGGGGGTCGGCGGGTAGCGGGCAGCGGCGGCGGCCCGGGTGCGGCCGGGGTCGGCCGGCGGCCACTGCTTGGCGTGTCCCTGATCCGACTTATCCACAGGCCCAGCGGGATTTCGCGAATTGCGAGATCGTCAGCGCATGACGAATCACAGCGAAACGGCTGGACCGTTCGAAAACGGTGAGGACAGGGACTTTTCGGGAGTCGGGGCGGGAGGAGGTGGCGGCCCGGCGGGGGTGCCGCTCGGCGGGCGGGTCGTGCATGACGCTCAGGTGACGTTGCGGACCCCGGCCGAGCTGGCCGACGCGCTGCCCTATCTGCTCGGGTACCGGCCCGAGGACAGCATGGTCCTGGTCGCGCTGTACGACAGCGACGGGCCGGGCAGGTTCGGCGGGCGGGCCCGGCTGGGCATTCCCGCGAACGAGGACGACTGGGGTGCGGCGGCCCGGCAGCTGGCCAAGGGACTGGTGCTGAGCAGCGAGCGGCGCGGGGCGCGTGCGGAGCGGATGGTCGCGTACGTCTGCCAGGAGCCACAGGACGGTGAGTCCGGGCAGGACGTCATGCGTCGGCTCCGCCCGCTGGCCCAGCTGCTGCGCACCGAGTGCGGGAGCCTGGACGTCCCGGTCGTGGAGGCGCTGTGCGTCTCGGGCGGGCGCTTCTGGTCCTACGTGTGCCCGGTCGACGCGTGCTGTCCGGCCGAGGGCACCGTGATGGGGCTGCCCGGGACGTCGGTGCTGGCGGCGGCGGCCACCTACGCCGGGCTCCAGGTGCGCGGCACACTGCGGGAACTGCGCGCCAGGATGCTGCCCTGGGAGACCTCCGCCGCCCTGGAGCAGGAGATCGCCCTGGACGCGGCGGGCCTGTCCCTGGTGCCCCGCATCCTGGACGAGGCGAGCCGTGCGGAGGTCGCGGAGGAGACCCTGGACCTCGCCGAGCGGATCATCCGCCGCTTCACGGAGGCGCCACCCGTGTCCGGAACGCACCCGGCAGACGTGCGCGACGACACCCTGCTCGCGCACGACGAGGCCGCCGCGCTGATCCTCGGCCTCCAGGACCGTACGACCCGCGACCGGGCCGCCGCCTGGATGGAGGGCGACGAGGCGGCCCCCGCCCTGCGGCTCTGGCGTGCCGTGGCCCGCCGCTGCGTCGGTCCCTACCGCGAACACGCCGCCGCCCCGCTGACACTGGCCGGCTGGGTCGCCTGGTCCACCGGTGACGAACTGGAGGCGCGGGAGGCGCTGGCGATGGCTCTCGGCGCGGACCCCGACTACCTCTTCGCCCGCCTGCTGCACCAGGCCTGCAACGAAGGGATCGACCCGGAGGCGGTCCGGCGCTGTCTCCGAGTGGAACGGGCGAACCGGCTGCGGGGGACAGCCCTGGAGGGAGCCGACGTGAAGTCGGGCGCGGATGTGTCCCCTGCGCCAGGTGCTCAGGATTCCGCCCCCGCTTCTGGGCCGGACGATCAGGCTCGCCGCGACGACCGAACCGAGAGCGCCCCCGCCACACCGCCCACGACCGCCACCAACTCGCGCCGCCGACGCCGAGGTCGCCCCTCGGGACACACCAGCCCCGACAGTACCGGCCCCACCCGCGCGGACACCGGCCGCCGACGACCCCCGAACCACCGTCCGGACGCCTCCACCACCCCCACCCGGCGAGGAAACACGAGGCGGGACGCCACCCGGACGTGCGCGACCGACGGAGAGAACACATGAGCGCGGGTCGCGGAGCATCCCCTGAGCCAACCGAGTCCACTGCCACCGCCCTCGTGACGACGGCCGCCCACGTTCGCGACAGCGACCGCAGAAGGGAGTGTTTATCGTCAAGGAGACGACTATGATCGCCTTATGCCCTACGACCCGTCAGCGTTTCCGCCATTCGCCGTCACTGTGGATCTGGTCGTGCTGACCGTTCGCCGTCATGCCCTGTGCGCGCTGGCGGTACGGAGAGGTGAGCAGCCCTTCCAGGGGCGTTGGGCACTCCCCGGCGGATTCGTACGGGCCGACGAGGACCTGTCCCAGGCGGCGGCGCGGGAACTGGCCGAGGAGACCGGGCTCCGGGCCCACGACCCCGCCGTCCCGGCCCAGGACAACGGCGCGCATCTGGAACAGCTCGCCACCTACGGCGACCCGAAGCGCGACCCGCGGATGCGGGTGGTCAGCGTGGCGCACCTCGCCCTCGCTCCGGACCTCCCCGCGCCCCGCGCGGGCGGCGACGCGAGCAACGCCCGCTGGGCGCCGGTCGAGGAACTGCTCCAGCAGGGCGGGTACGGCCGGGACGGCGAGCCCGTCGCTCCGCTCGCCTTCGACCACGGTCAGATCCTCGCGGACGGGGTGGAGCGGGCCCGCTCGAAGATCGAGTACTCGTCGCTGGCCACGGCGTTCTGCCCGCCCGAGTTCACGGTCGGAGAGCTGCGCCGTGTCTACGAGGCGGTCTGGGGGGTGGCTCTCGATCCACGCAACTTCCACCGCAAGGTCACCGGCACGCCAGGCTTCCTCGTGCCGACCGGCGGGACGACCACCCGCCAGGGCGGCAGGCCGGCCCAGCTCTTCCGGGCCGGTGGCGCCACCCTGCTCAACCCGCCGATGCTTCGCCCCGAGGTCTGAGCCGAGTGCCCGCGCGGTGCCCGTACGGCGGCCGGTGTCCGGGCGGGACTACGCGGAGACTCGCACGGTCATGTCCCCAAGGGGGTGACCCCCGAACGGCGCACACGAGTTGCGCGCCGCCGCACGTCACAGTAGAGCGAATCGGGTCATAGCCGAAAAAACGGACTTCGCGCGCTATCTTGCTTCGGGTGATCCAGGCCGTCGGACTGACCAGCAATCCCCGCAAGGCACAAGCGCCCACCGTGGACGACGTCTCCTTCGAGGCGCGCGCCGGGCATCTCACCGTCCTGCTCGGAGCGGCGGGCGCGGGCAAGACGACCGTGCTCGGGCTGATGCTCGAACTCCAGCAGGGGCGTGGCATCACCTACTTCAGGGGGCGCCCCCTGCACCGGATCGCCCACCCCTCGCGCGAGGTGGGGGTCGTGCTCGGCGATGTGCCCGGGCACCCCGCCCGCACCGTCCGCGGTCACTTGCGGATGCTCTGCGCGGCGACCGGGGTTCCCGCCCGCCGTGCCGACGAAGTCCTCGAAGCGGTCGGGATCGTCAGCCTGCGCGAGGAACGGCTCGGCACCCTCTCGCGCGGCATGGACCGCCGACTGGGGCTCGCCTGCGCCCTGCTGCCCGACCCGCACACCCTCGTCCTGGACGAGCCCACCGCCGACCTCGCGCCCGCCGAGGCCCGCTGGACGCACACCGCCCTGCGTGCCTACGCCGACCAGGGCGGCACGGTGCTCCTCACCACCGCCGACCCCAAGGAAGCCGCGCGGACGGCCGATCGCGTCGTCACGCTCGACGGTGGCAGGGTCGTCGCGGATCAGGAGGGAAGGGAGTTCGCCCGCACCCGACTCCGCCCCCGTGTCGCCGTGCGCACCCCGCAGGCGGCGCGCCTCGCGACCCTGCTCACCAAGGAGGCGCGTATCGAGCGCCGTTCCGTCGAGGTCGTGGAGGAGGGCGGCAACCGCATCTCCGTGTACGGCAGTACGACCGCCGACATCGGTGAGACCGCCTACCGGCACGGCATCATGGTCCACCAACTCGCGGACGAGGTCGGCGACATGGGTCCGGGTGGCGAACTCGCGGACACCGCTCAGGACGAGGGTCGTCCGGCCGCCGAGACTCTGGAAACCGAGAGCGCCGCTTCCAGCGATGCGTCCCCGGCGGCCGAAGTCGCCCTGGTCGACAGTGCTTCGTCCCCCCTCCCGCCTCCCATCGCCGTGCGCTCCACCCCCAGCCCGCTCCGCCCCCTGCGGTACGAACTGCGGCGTGCCGCCGGAATCCGTACCGGGTTTCTCACCAGCGGGGTCGCGCTGCTGGTGTCGGCGCTCGTCGCCGTACTGCTGGCCCGGATCGGGCACACCCCGCAGGAACGGCTGTTCGCCGCCTGGCCGAGGGAGTTCCCGCTCCCGCCTGTGGCGCTGGCGGCCGGGTTGCTCGGCGCGCTGTCCTTCGGGGACGAGTTCCGCTATCCCGCGCTGGCGGTGGACCGAGCCACCGTGCCGCGTCGGCTGGGGCTGCTCGCCGCGAAACTCCTCGTCTCCGGGGCCACCGCCGCGATCCTCGCCTTTCTCGCCCTGGGCTGCGACGCCGAGGCGCTCTATCTCCTCTACGGCCGGGAATTGACCCAGGTTCCGGAGGACTGGCTGTCGATGGGCGTGAGTTGGTTCGCGCTCGTGATCGGGTGTGCGTGGGCCGGGGTGCTGGCGGCCGGTGTCTTCCGCTCGACCACGGCGGGGCTCGCGGCCGTACTCGCGGTGCCGGTGGCCGTCGTACCGCTGGTGCGCCAGGTGTTCGAGGGGTCGTCCGTACGAACCGCCGCCGGAATCACGGTCCGGATGCACGACGTGCTGCTGCTCCAGTGGCCCTTCGGCGGCGAGCGCTATGTGCTGGCGGTGATCCGGATCGTCGGCCAACCCGTGGGCGGCGCAATGGTGTTGTCGCTCGCCGCGCTGCTGTGCGCGTACCTGTTTACGACGCCGCGCGTCAGGGTCAGGTGAGGCCCGACGTACGGTTCCCGCTCCACTGTGCGCACAACTCCCCGCAGAAAGCCCGTTTCTTTACGATAAGGCGTCAATTGCGACGGAGTGAGCGATCACCCTTTCGTGTGCTTTTCACCAAAGCCCTCAAGGCAGTTGGAGGCAACGCCGACAAAGGATGCGTGAGTACCCTTGCGCACACCATGATGACCGCCGCCCGCTCCGCCGACTCCGGTCTGGCCGGCCCGGGCGAACTCGACCGTTACCCCTACGCCGAGGCTCCGGTGGCCGATCGCCCCACCGCGCCCGCCTGGGAAGGGGCCGATTCAGAGCTGGGCCGCGTCAGTCGGCGTGCCGCGGGCAGCCGCGGGCGCGGATTGCACGGCCAGCTCGTCCAGCAGCTGGGTCAGATGATCGTCTCGGGCGACCTCGGGGCGGACCGTCCGCTGGTGCCCGAGGAGATCGGCCAGCGTTTCGAGGTCTCCCGCACCGTCGTCCGCGAATCTCTCCGGGTCCTGGAGGCCAAGGGCCTCGTCAGCGCCCGGCCGAACGTCGGCACGCGGGTGCGCCCCGTGAGCGACTGGAATCTGCTCGATCCCGACATCATCGAGTGGCGGGCCTTCGGTCCGCAGCGCGACGACCAGCGCCGCGAGCTGAACGAGCTGCGCTGGACGATCGAGCCGCTCGCCGCCCGCCTCGCCGCCGGGCACGGCCGTGAGGAGGTGCAGCAGCGACTCTCCGACCTGGTCGAGATCATGAGCCACGCCCTCTCCGGCGGGGACGCGCTGACCTTCTCCCGGGCCGACACCGAGTTCCACGCCCTGCTCATCCAGGTCGCGGGCAACCGGATGCTGGAGCACCTTTCCGGGATCGTCTCCTCCGCGCTCCACGTCTCCGGCGGCCCCGTCACCGGCTGCGACCGGCCCTCCGAGGCGTCGCTCACCCAGCACGGCCGGATCGTGGACGCGCTCGGCGCGGGCGACGGCGGCGCGGCCGAGGCGGCCATGCGCCAGCTGCTCACCGTCCACCCCGAGGTGGAGCGCGTGGTCCCGGCGCCGCGCGAGCACTGACCCGCATCGCGGACGAACGCGGGCGACGGCGAGTGAGACGGCCGTCGGCGTGTGGTGCCCCGCGCCGGGCCGGTGCACCACGGACGAGGGCGGTTCCGGCGGAGGTGGTGATGGCGGTGCCGGGCTCGGGGCCCCGCCGTCGCGACCCCGGCCTGTGCCCGTGACGCCGGTCGCCGTGATGCCCGTCCTCGTGGTGTCGGCCCTTGTGGCTCCGGTCCTCGTGGCGCCGGACCGGACGGTGCCCGAGCGGACTCCGTGGCGCCGTGCGGCGAGCCGCCGAGGACGGAGGCTCAGTCCCGGCCGAAAGCGGGCTCGTCTCGTTAGGATGAAAAGAGCCCGTTCTGCTCGTGTCCGACAAGTTTTGACCGCTTACGGGGTGTGACTCGGGCCACGCAGATTGGGCGTAACGCTCGTGGAAACAGCGCGATGACCTAATAGGTGAAAGCCGCGGAGGGAATACGGACGCCGTACCAGGCGCTGTGTAGCTTCCCGGCCCCGCCCGCGCCGTCGGCCCATCCCCAGGCCGGTGGTCGGCTCCTGTCCGCGTCGGACGGAGTCGGAAGCCGTTTTCCAACGTTCCGAGAGGTTGTTCGTGTCGGCCAGCACATCCCGTACGCTCCCGCCGGAGATCGCCGAGTCCGTCTCTGTCATGGCGCTCATCGAGCGGGGAAAGGCTGAGGGGCAGATTGCCGGCGACGATGTGCGTCGGGCCTTCGAAGCCGACCAGATTCCGGCCACTCAGTGGAAGAACGTTCTGCGCAGCCTCAATCAGATCCTTGAGGAAGAGGGTGTGACGCTGATGGTCAGTGCCGCAGAGCCCAAGCGCACCCGCAAGAGCGTCGCAGCGAAGAGCCCCGCCAAGCGCACCACCACCAAGACGGTCGCGGCGAAGACGGTGACCACCCGCAAGGCCACGGCTTCCACGACCGCCCCGGCCGCCTCCGCGGCGGGTGACGACGAGGACGCCACGCCCGCCAAGAAGGCCGCGGCCAAGAAGACCACCGCCAAGAAGACGGCCGCGAAGAAGACCACGGCCAAGAAGGCCGCGGCGAAGAAGACGGCGGCCAAGAAGGACGACGCCGAGCTTCTCGAGGACGAGGTCGTCGAGGAGACCAAGTCCACCGACGAGCCCGAGGGCACCGAGGCCGCCGGTTTCGTGCTGTCCGACGAGGACGAGGACGACGCGCCCGCGCAGCAGGTCGCCGCGGCCGGTGCCACCGCCGACCCGGTCAAGGACTACCTGAAGCAGATCGGCAAGGTCCCCCTGCTCAATGCCGAGCAGGAAGTGGAGCTGGCCAAGCGTATCGAGGCGGGTCTGTTCGCCGAGGACAAGCTCGCCAACTCCGACAAGCTCGCCCCGAAGCTGAAGCGCGAGCTGGAGATCATCGCCGAGGACGGCCGCCGCGCCAAGAACCACCTGCTGGAGGCCAACCTCCGTCTGGTGGTCTCCCTGGCCAAGCGTTACACCGGCCGCGGCATGCTCTTCCTGGACCTCATCCAGGAGGGCAACCTCGGTCTGATCCGTGCGGTCGAGAAGTTCGACTACACCAAGGGCTACAAGTTCTCCACGTACGCCACCTGGTGGATCCGTCAGGCGATCACCCGCGCCATGGCCGACCAGGCCCGCACCATCCGTATCCCGGTGCACATGGTCGAGGTCATCAACAAGCTCGCCCGTGTGCAGCGCCAGATGCTCCAGGACCTGGGCCGCGAGCCCACCCCGGAGGAGCTGGCCAAGGAACTCGACATGACCCCCGAGAAGGTCATCGAGGTCCAGAAGTACGGCCGCGAGCCCATCTCGCTGCACACCCCGCTGGGCGAGGACGGCGACAGCGAGTTCGGTGACCTTATCGAGGACTCCGAGGCCGTCGTCCCCGCCGACGCCGTCAGCTTCACCCTCCTCCAGGAGCAGCTGCACTCGGTCCTGGACACCCTCTCCGAGCGCGAGGCCGGTGTTGTCTCGATGCGCTTCGGTCTCACCGACGGTCAGCCGAAGACCCTCGACGAGATCGGCAAGGTCTACGGCGTGACGCGTGAGCGCATCCGTCAGATCGAGTCGAAGACCATGTCGAAGCTGCGCCACCCGTCGCGTTCGCAGGTCCTGCGCGACTACCTGGACTAGTCCCGGTCGTACGACGACGAAGGCCCGGTTCCCTGTGTGGGAGCCGGGCCTTCGTGCTGCGGGCGGGCACGGAGTGGATCACCCTGGGTGTCTCATTGCCACCCTGAGTGAGGAGTGCCCCGATGCGTCGTGCCGTTTCCCGGACGCTGATCCGGCCGCTGGTCCTGGCGGCCACCCTGACCGCGATACCCCTGACCGGCGCGGCTCCCTCGGCCGCCGACAGCGTGGTGGTCGGCGGGTTCCCGATCGATGTCTCGACAGCGCCGTGGACGGTGGCGCTGTCCAGCCGTGACCGGTTCGGAGGTACGCGGGCGGGGCAGTTCTGCGGCGGGGTGGCCGTCGCGCCGACCACGGTGCTCACCGCGGCGCACTGCATGTCCGAGGACGCCCTGGGCGGACCGCCCGAGAGCGTCGGCGACCTCAAGGTCATCGCGAACCGCACCGACCTGCTGTCGGAGGACGGCGAGGAGATCGCCGTGAGCAAGGCCGAGGTCAACCCGGACTACGACGCCGCCTCCAATTCCGGCGACTACGCCGTCCTCACGCTCGCCCGGCCGCTGCCGGAGAGCGCCGTCGTGCGCATGGCGGAAGCCGGTGACCCGGCCTACGCGGCCGGTACGGAGGCGCTGGTGTCGGGATGGGGCGACACCAGCGGGGCGGGCGCCTACGCGAGGCAGCTGCACGCGGCACGGCTGCACGTCCTGGCGGACGACGTCTGCGAGCGGGCCTATCCGGGCGGTGCGGAGGGGGCCTATCGCGCCGACACCATGCTGTGCGCGGGGGAGGACGCCGGTGGGCCCGACGCCTGCCAGGGGGACAGCGGCGGTCCGCTGGTCGCCGATGGTCGGCTGATCGGGCTGGTGTCCTGGGGGAACGGCTGTGGGCGCTCGGGAAGCCCTGGCGTCTACACCCGGGTCTCCGAGGTCGCGAAGGTGCTGGGAACGGCTCAGGAAGCCGTCAGTCGCCGTACAGGCGCCTTCGACGGCGGCTGAGGGGGCCGGTTGAGGGGGGTTCTTCCCACCACGAGCGACGGGCGGCCGTTCCCCCGAAGGGAACGGCCGCCCGTTCACCGGCCTGGTGCCGGGGCTGGCTCGTCGGGTGGGTGCGAGATTCAGCGCTCTTCGTTGGAGGCGGCGGTGCCCGGAAGGGACGTCAGCCGCTCCGTCTCGTCCTGTATCTCAGCGGCGATCTTCTTGAGTTCCGGCTCGAACTTGCGACCGTGATGGGCGCAGAAGAGCAGTTCGCCGCCGCTGAGCAGGACGACGCGCAGGTATGCCTGGGCGCCGCAGCGGTCGCAGCGATCGGCGGCCGTCAGGGGGCTCGCGGGGGTCAGAACAGTAGTCACGTCGCCTCTTCTCTAGCTCGACGAGCTGTCGTACCAGGGTCAACATCCAACCAGCCCGAAATCGTTCCCGCTCGGGGGTTTCCGTCGGAAAAATCTTTCCGGGTGGCTGTCTGCTGCCGGTTGGCGGCGAATGTGCCGTAGTGCGTTTCTTGTGTGCTTACGGGTTCGCGCTCATGGGGTCTTGGTCCTCCCGGCCGGGTTGCCGGTTGTTCATGAGGACGTGCCCGGAGCCTAAATGGTTCATGCCTCGAAGGGAACGTGATGTGGACTTCACTCCATCGAGGGATCGAACGCCCGTACGACCGTGGACTAGGGTGAGTTCCCCGACGAGGGTGGCGTTACACCGGCTCTACCAGGCATCGGTACCCTCTGAGCGGCGACCGAAGCCTGCCCCTTACCCATGAGGGGCACATCTGAAATTCAGCGAGGAGCGAACCGCGTGACCGCCGATACGTCCGTGCCGTCCACAGCGCTGCTGGCAGGAGCAGACCGCGACGGTTCCAACTACACCGCGCGGCACCTGCTCGTCCTCGAGGGTCTCGAGGCCGTGCGCAAGCGCCCGGGCATGTACATCGGCTCGACCGACAGCCGCGGTCTGATGCACTGTCTCTGGGAGATCATCGACAACTCCGTGGACGAGGCCCTCGGCGGCTACTGCGACCACATCGAGGTGATCCTCCACGACGACGGCTCCGTCGAGGTGCGGGACAACGGCCGCGGCATCCCCGTGGACGTGGAGCCGAAGACCGGCCTGTCCGGCGTCGAGGTCGTCATGACCAAGCTGCACGCGGGCGGCAAGTTCGGCGGCGGCTCCTACGCGGCCTCCGGCGGCCTGCACGGTGTGGGCGCCTCCGTGGTGAACGCGCTCTCCGCGCGCCTGGACGTCGAGGTCGACCGCGACGGCCACACCCACGCCATCGGCTTCCGGCGCGGTGTGCCGGGTGCCTTCACCGGCGAGGGCGCCGACGCCAAGTTCGAGGCCAGGAGCGGTCTCGTCAAGACCAAGAAGATCGCCAAGGCCCGGACCGGCACGCGCGTGCGGTACTGGGCGGACCGGCAGATCTTCCTCAAGGACGCCAAGCTCTCCCTGGAGAACCTGCACCAGCGGGCCCGCCAGACCGCGTTCCTGGTGCCCGGCCTGACCATCGTCGTGCGCGACGAGATGGGCCTCGGCGAGGGTGGCAGCAAGGGCGAGGAATCCTTCCGCTTCGACGGCGGCATCAGCGAGTTCTGCGAGTACCTGGCCACCGACAAGCCGGTGTGCGACGTACTCCGCTTCTCGGGCCAGGGCACGTTCAAGGAGACCGTCCCGGTCCTGGACGAGCACGGCCAGATGACCCCGACCGAGGTCACCCGCGAGCTGGGCGTCGACGTCGCCCTGCGCTGGGGCACGGGCTACGAGACGACCCTGAAGTCGTTCGTCAACATCATCGCCACCCCCAAGGGCGGCACCCATGTCGCGGGCTTCGAGCAGGCGATCACCAAGACGCTGAACGAGACCCTGCGCGCCAAGAAGATGCTGCGCGTGGCCGAGGACGACGTCGTCAAGGACGACGCCCTGGAGGGCATGACGGCGGTCGTCACGGTGCGCCTGGCCGAGCCCCAGTTCGAGGGCCAGACCAAGGAGGTCCTCGGCACCTCGGCCGCCCGCCGCATCGTGCACAACGTGGTCTCCAAGGAACTCAAGGCGTTCCTGACCTCCAGCAAGCGCGACGCCGCCGCCCAGGCCCGCGTGGTCATGGAGAAGGTCGTCGCCGCCGCCCGCACCCGGGTGGCCGCGCGCCAGCACAAGGATGCCCAGCGCCGCAAGACCGCCCTGGAGTCCTCGTCCCTGCCCGCCAAGCTGGCCGACTGCCGCAGCGACGACGTGGACCGCAGCGAGCTGTTCATCGTCGAGGGAGACTCCGCGCTCGGCACGGCCAAGCTGGCGCGCAACTCCGAGTTCCAGGCCCTGCTGCCCATCCGGGGCAAGATCCTCAATGTGCAGCGCTCGTCCGTGACCGACATGCTCAAGAACGCCGAGTGCGGCGCGATCATCCAGGTCATAGGGGCCGGCTCGGGCCGGACGTTCGACATCGACGCGGCCCGCTACGGCAAGATCATCATGATGACCGACGCCGATGTGGACGGCTCCCACATCCGCTGTCTGCTGCTGACGCTGTTCCAGCGCTACATGCGGCCGATGGTGGAGGCGGGCCGGGTCTTCGCCGCCGTGCCCCCGCTGCACCGCATCGAGCTGATCCAGCCGAAGAAGGGGCAGGACAAGTACGTCTACACGTACTCGGACCGCGAGCTGCGCGACAAGCTCATGGAGTTCCAGCGCAAGGGCATCCGGTACAAGGATTCCATCCAGCGCTACAAGGGCCTGGGCGAGATGGACGCCGACCAGCTGGCCGAGACCACGATGGACCCGCGCCACCGCACCCTGCGCCGCATCAACCTCGCCGACCTCGATGCCGCCGAGGAGGTCTTCGACCTGCTGATGGGCAACGACGTGGCCCCGCGCAAGGAGTTCATCTCCAGCTCGGCGGCGACGCTGGACCGGTCGCGGATCGACGCGTAGGCGCTGCGCTCGGCTTCGGCCGGGGCTTCGGTCGGGCGGGGTGAAAGTGCCGGGCGGCCCGAGGTGCCGGGCGGCCGTGGCGAGCTGGGAAGGGGCGGGGAGGGCCTGGGCAGACCCTCCCCGCCCCTTCGGGGTTTCCCCCCAGGGCGTCTCCACCCGTGGGTGGAGGACAGGGGTGCCCGGTTTCCACCCATGATCCACCCCCGCTCCGATCTCCCGGCTCCCGGATTTCCGTACCTTCGAAGGCATCGGCAGCGCTCGCCGCCGAATCCCCTTCTCGCTCACGGAGGCAGCCATGTCCGGGCTGGTCGACGCGCTGGTGATCGTGGTCATCGCCGCCATTGTGATCACGCGGCAGTTCCGAGCCCGCGCGGTCGACACCGACCGGCGCTGGTGGCTGCTGCCCGCGATCCTCGCCTTCATGGCGCTGCGCGGCCCGGGCATACTCGACGACCACCACCGCGTCGGCTCGGCCGCCCTGCTCGCCGTGGAGATCGTCATCGGCCTGGCCATCGGCGCCGGGTGGGCGTGGACCTCCCAGCTCTGGAGGGCGGAGGACGGCGTCGTCTGGACGAAGAGCACCAAGGCGAGCGGGCTGGTGTGGGTCGTGGGCATAGCCCTGCGGGGCGGTCTCTTCGCGCTCGGCCGCGGCTTCGGTGTCCACCAGGACAGTTCCGCGCTCATGCTCGGTCTCGCCGCGACCCTGCTGGTCCGCACCGGGGTCGTGATCTGGCGGGCCCGGTCGCTGGACTCGGCGACCGTCTCGCCCGGCAGCGCGCCCGGCAGCCCGGGCTCCACCACCGGCCCGTCCCCGACGTACGGTGACGGGACGCGGCCGGCCTGGAAGGAGCGCGTGTGAAAGAGAACATCTGGACCCGCTGGCCGTCCCGCGAGGCGCTGGGCCGCAGCGGTACCTCCCAGGCCAAGCGGCTGTACTCCCGAGGTGTCAGGCTGCTGTTGCTCGCCCTTCTCCTGTGGGGAGCTTTCAGCCGGAGACACCTGACCATCGCGGGCGCGGCTGTCGCCGTCGTCGTGGTCCTGCTCACGGCCGTCGCCGCGTGGGGCTTCTTCCGGACCACCTACGCACACCGGCTCGTCTCCTCGCTGGCGCTCATGTCCGTGCTGCTGGGCATCGCGGTCCTCGGGCAGGCCACCGGATTCGGCGGGCCCGCCCTGGTGATCTGGTGCGCCTGCGGGATCACGGCACTCCAGCGACTGCCGCTCGGAGCCGCCGTACCGGTGGCGGCGGTGGCGCTCGCCTCGTACTCCGCGTTCAACAACGACGTGTGGCTGACCACCGCCGCCACCGTGACGGGGATGGCCCTCGCCGGGTACGTCCTGCGGCTGGACGCGGAGTCCCGGGGCAACACACAGCGGCTGCTCGCCCAGGAGCGGGCCGCGCGGGAGGCCGAGGCGGAGTCGGCGGCGCTGGGCGAGCGGGCCAGGATCGCCCGGGAGATCCACGACGTGCTGGCCCACAGCCTCTCCGCGCAGCTGGTCCACCTGGAGGCGGCCCGGCTGCTCATCGAACGCGGCGCCGACCGGGAGCAGATCCTGGAGCGGGTGGTGGCGGCACGGGGGATGGCACGGGACGGGCTCGACGAGACCCGGCAGGCGCTGTCGGCGCTGCGCGGTGAACTGAGCCCGCTGGAGGAGTTCCTGACCGGCCTCGTCAGCGGGACCGACGGCGCCGAGGTCACCGTCACGGGTGAGCGCAGACCGCTGTCGGCCGAGTGCTCCCAGGCCGTGCGCCGGGTGGCCCAGGAGGCGATGACGAACGTCCGTAAGCACGCCCGGGGCGCCACCGTGCGGGTCCGGCTGGACTACGGCGAGCGCGAGGTGACGCTGGACGTCCGCGACGCCGGGGGCCGTCCGGGAGAACTCGCCCGGTCCGGCGGCGGATACGGTCTGCTCGGTATGCGGGAGCGCGCCGAACTGCTGGGCGGCTCGCTGGACGCGGGACCGGACGAGAAGGGGTTCGCGGTGACATTGAAGGTGCCCGTATGACAGGGACGGACGGCGGACGGAAGGCCGCGCGCGTGGTGGTCGCCGACGACCAGACCGTCGTGCGGGAGGGCATCGTGATGCTGCTCGGGCTGCTGCCCGGTCTGGAGGTCGTCGGCTCGGCGCGGGACGGCGAGGACGCGGTGCGGCTCGTCGGTGAACTCGACCCGGACGTGGTGCTGATGGACCTGCGGATGCCCCGTTGCGACGGGGTGGAGGCGACCCGGATCATCCGTGGCCGGTATCCGAGGACGCAGGTCGTGGTGCTGACCACCTTCGCGGACGACGACTCGCTGTTCGCGGCGCTGCGCGCGGGAGCGCGGGGCTATCTCACCAAGGACGCGGGCGGGGACGAGATCGTGCGGGCGGTGGAGAGCGTCCTGTCGGGAGACGCGGGGCTCGCGCCGAGTGTCCAACGCCGTCTACTGGAGCGGCTGTCGGAGACCGAGGTCGCCGCCGCGCCTCAGCCGCCCGAGGCACCCGACGGGCTCACCGCGCGGGAGATCGAGGTGCTGGTGCTGATCGCGGACGGGCTCACCAACCAGGAGATCGCGCACACGTTGCACGTCTCCACGGCGACGGTGAAGACGCACATCAACAACCTGTTCGCGAAGACGGGGCTCAAGGACCGTGCGCAGGCGGTGCGTTACGCCTACGCGAAACGACTGGTGCGACCGAGAGCAGAGTGACTTACCTCACCTGATGGGGTGAAGTGGTACGGCAGGAGCTGTCGGGGATCTTCCCGATCTGTCCATCCTTGGGTATGCAGTCGAGCAACGGCCGGACCCGCGGGGCCGAGGAGAGCCCCCACGGTGCGGCCGACAACCAGGAAGAGCAGGGCGTGACTTCCCCCGATGTCCGGCACGAGGACCCTTGGCACGACACGCAGACCACCGGCCGCGCCGACCTGGACGGAGTGGGCCGCCCCGCTCCGACCGTGCCGGCCGCGCGCGGTGAGGCCGAGGCGGTGACCGTCCGGGCCCGGGATGTGTATCTCGAGGTGCAGCGGAGCGAGGCGTTCCAGGAAGT
This sequence comes from Streptomyces sp. LaPpAH-108, assembly GCF_000373625.1. Taxonomy (GTDB): domain Bacteria; phylum Actinomycetota; class Actinomycetes; order Streptomycetales; family Streptomycetaceae; genus Streptomyces. The sequence goes on along the minus strand of NZ_KB891994.1, from coordinate 667,817 downwards.
ACGCAGCCGGTACCGGCGGTTCGTGGTTCCGGCGGTCGCGGCCTTCTTCCTCTGGTACGTGGGGTACGTGGTCACCGCGACCGCCGCGCCGGGCTTCATGGCCAGGCCCGTGGCCGGGGCGTTGAACGTGGGAATGCTCGCGGGGCTCGGGCAGTTCGTCAGCACCTTCCTGCTCACCTGGGCCTACGCCCGGCACGCGCGGCTGCGCCGGGACCGGGCCGCGCTGGAACTGCGCTGGGACACCCAGGAATTGACCCGAGGCGTCCGGGGAGGTGCCCTGTGACGAGCCATCACCAGACGCTGACACTGGTGCTGTTCAGTGTCTTCGTGGCCGTGACGCTGGCCATCACGACCTGGGTGGGCCGTCGGCGGCACGGTTCGGCGGAGGAGTTCTACGCGGGCGGACGGCTCTTCACCCCGCTGGAGAACGGGTTCGCGATCTCCGGCGACTATCTGTCGGCCGCCTCCTTCCTGGGCGTGGCGGGACTCATCGCGCTGTACGGCTACGACGGGCTGCTGTACGCCGTGGGCTTCCTCGTGGCGTGGCTGCTCGTGCTGTTCCTCGCGGCGGAACTGGTGCGCAACTGCGGGCGGTTCACCCTCGCCGACGTGGTGGCCGCGCGGATGAGCGAGCGGCCGGTGCGGATCGCGACCGGGACGTCCTCGGTCACGGTGTCGGTGCTCTACCTGGTGGCGCAGATGGTCGGCGCGGGCAGCCTGGTGGCGTTGCTGCTCGGGCGCACCAGCGGGGCCGCGCAGGCGTGGACGGTCATCGGGGTCGGCGCGCTGATGGTGATCTACGTGTCCCTGGGCGGGATGCGGGCGACCACCTGGATCCAGATCGTGAAGGCGGTCCTGATGCTCGTCGGGACGATCGCGCTGACCGTGATGGTGCTGGTGCGATTCCACGGCGACTTCAACCAGCTGCTGGTGACGGCGGCGGAGCGCAGCGGGAACGGGTTGCGGTATCTGGCGCCGGGACTGAAGTACGGCGGGGGCTGGACGGCACGGCTGGACTTCATCAGCCTGGGGCTTGCGCTGGTGTTCGGCACGGCCGGGCTCCCGCACATCCTGTCCCGCTTCTACACGGTGCCGACGGCGCGGGCCGCCCGGCGGTCCACGGTGTGGTCGATCGGGCTGATCGGCGGCTTCTACCTGATGGCGATCATCCTTGGGTTCGCGGCGACGGCGGTCGTCGGCGCGGACAAGCTGCGCGCCTCCAACGCGGCCGGGAACACGGCGATTCCACTGCTCGCGCTCGACCTGGGCGGCGGTGCCGAGTCGACCGGCGGGACCGTCCTGTTCGCGGTGGTGGCGGCCGTGGCCTTCGCGACGATCCTCGCGGTGGTCGCCGGGATCACCCTGTCCTCGTCGGCGTCGGTGGCGCACGATCTGTACGCGTCGCTGCGGCGGCCGACGGCCAAGGTGCGCAGCGAGGTGACCGTGGCGCGGGTCGCGGCGGCCTTCATCGGGGTCGTCGCCATCGCGCTGGGGCTGCTGGCCCGCAATCTGAACGTCGCCTTCCTGGTCGGTCTCGCCTTCGCGGTGGCCGCGTCGGCAAACCTTCCGGCGTTGCTGTACTCGCTGTTCTGGCGCGGGTTCACCACGCGGGGCGCGGTGTGGTCCGTGTACGGCGGGCTGGTTCCGGCGCTGGTCCTGGTCGTGCTGTCGCCGGTGGTGTCGGGCAGTCCCGGGGCGCTGTTCCCGGACGTGGACTTCCAGTACTTCCCGTTGCAGAACCCGGGGATCGTCTCGATCCCGCTCGGCTTCGTGGCGGGCTGGCTGGGCACGGTCACCTCCGACGAGGTGCCGGACGAGGCCAAGTTCGCGGAGACCGAGGTGCGTTCGCTGACGGGCGCCGGGGCCGTGTGAGCACCGGTGGTTCACAGCACCGACCGCCCCACGCCCCTGGACGGTCAGGCCGCGCCCTGGAGAGTCAGGGTGACACCCAGGCGTAGCGGTGCTCGGGGCGGCCGGTGTCGCCGTACTTGAGGGAGAGGCGCAGGCGGCCGGACTGTTCGAGGCGGCGGAGGTAGCGCTGGGCGGTGGACCGGCTCAGGCCGGTTTGGGCCGCGACCTCGTGGGCCGACAGCGGGTGGTCGGCGTGGTGCAGGACCTCGCAGATGAGTTCGTTGGTGGGTTCCGAGTGGCCGCTGGGCAGACCCGGCACGGAGGGGGCCGGGGCGGTGCGCAGGGCGCCGAAGATGCGGTCGACCTGTTCCTGCCCGGTCACCTGACGGCCGCCGACGCGCTCCATGGTGCGGCGCAGGGCGGCGTAGGAGTCCAGTCGTCCGCGCAGGGCGGCGAAGGTGAAGGGCTTGACCAGGTAGTGCAGGGCACCGAGGCGCATGGCCTGCTGGACGGTCGTCACGTCGCCCGCCGCCGTGATCATGATGACGTCGGCGCTGTGGCCGTGCTGCCGCATCCGGTGGACGAGTTCGAGGCCGGTGCCGTCCGGAAGATAGTGGTCGAGCAGCACCAGGTCGATGCTGCCGCGCTCGACGGCGGCCAGGGCTTGGGCGGCGCTGTGCGCGCGGGCGGTGACCCGGAAACCGGGAACCTTTCCCACGTACTTGGCGTTGATCTCGGCGACACGGTAGTCGTCGTCCACCACCAGGACGTCAATCATGAGGCCCACCCTTCCCCGGCCGGCGTGCAAGGGGCCCGCGCGTTAAGCCCGTGTTTCGGCTCCGCAGTTCTAGCGTGAGCAAAACGAGCACAACAGCCTCTTGCGAGCAAAAGAACGGGTTGCGCTCACAAGACTGCTGCTGTGGCGGGGGCCACACCTACCGTCCCTCGGTATGAGCGCAGACACCAGCCCCGCCATCGAGCTGAGGGGCGCGACCAAGAACTTCAGGACGCCGTCCGGCGAACTGCATACCGCTGTCCGGGAGTTGGACCTGACCGTGGGGCGCGGCGAGTTCGTCGCCGTCGTGGGCCCGACCGGCTGCGGCAAGTCCACCACGCTCACCCTCGTCAGCGGCCTTGAGGAGCCCAGCGCGGGCGAGGTCCTGGTGGCCGGGGAGCCGGTCGACGGGGTCGGCGGCAAGGTCGGGTTCGTCTTCCAGCAGGACGCCACCTTCCCCTGGCGGACCGTGCTGGCCAATGTGATGGCGGGCCCCCGTTTCCGGGGCGTGCCCAAGGCGGAGGCCAAGGAGAAGGCCCGCGCATGGCTGGCCCGGGTCGGGCTCGCCGCGTTCGAGGACCGCTATCCGCACCAGCTCTCCGGCGGTCAGCGCAAGCGCGTCGCCCTCGCGGCCACCTTCGTCAACGACCCCGAGATCCTGCTCATGGACGAGCCGTTCTCCGCGCTCGACGTGCAGACCCGGGCACTGATGTCCGACGAGCTGCTGGAGCTGTGGGAGGGCACCGGCGCCTCCGTCGTGTTCGTCACCCACGACCTGGAGGAGTCCATCGCCCTGGCCGACAAAGTCGTGGTGATGACCGCCGGGCCCGCGACCGTGAAGCAGGTCTTCGACATCGACCTGCCCCGCCCGCGCAAGGTCGAGTCGGTGCGCCTGGAGCCGCGGTTCATCGAGATCTACCGCGAGATCTGGTCCTCCCTCGGCGAAGAGGTCCGTATCACCCGTGAGCGAGGTGCCGCGCATGTCGCCTGAGACCCTGTCCACGCCCCTGGTCACCACCGCCAAGACCCCGGACCGCGCGCAGTCGCGGGCACGCGCCGCCCGCAGGCGCAAGGCGGTCGTCGTGGCCGCCCGGGTGCTGCTCCTCGTGGCCGTGCTCGGCCTGTGGGAGGGGTTGTCCCGCGCGAACATCATTGATCCGTTCAACTTCTCGATGCCGTCGGCCATCTGGGACCAGATCCAGTCCTGGACCCTGCACGGAACGGCGCTCGGTTCGCTGGGCGAGCAGATCTGGTACACGCTGTACGAGGCGCTGCTCGGCTGGTTCATCGGGGTCGCGGGCGGTGTCGTCCTCGGTATCGCGCTCGGCCGGGTCGCCTTCCTCGCCGATCTGCTTGGTCCATACATCAAGGTGCTCAACTCGATTCCCCGGATCGTCCTGGCACCGGTCTTCCTGATCTGGTTCGGGCTCGGCCCGGCCTCCAAGGTCGCCTCCGCCGTGGTGCTCGTCTTCTTCCCGGTGTTCTTCAACGCCTTCCAGGGCGCCCGCGAGGTGGACCGCAACCTCGTCTCCAACGCGCGGATGCTCGGCGCGAGCGACCGGCAGGTGACCCTCCAGGTGGTCATCCCCTCGGCCACCTCGTGGATCTTCACCAGCCTGCACGTCAGCTTCGGCTTCGCGCTGATCGGCGCCATCGTGGGCGAGTACATCGGCGCCACCCGCGGCATCGGCCTGCTCGTCGCCCAGTCGCAGGGCACCCTCAACTCCGCCGGTGTGTACGCCGCGATGGTCATCCTCGCGGTCGTGGCCCTGCTCGCGGAGGGACTGCTGACCTTCGCGGAGCGCCGCATCTTCCGCTGGAAGCCCTCGAACTCCGAGCAGTGACCGCTCCGCTCCGTTCCCGACCCGACCCGCCCCGCATTCCGCGCCCCCGCTCACAAGGACGTGACTCCCATGCGCACCCGCGCCCGCTACGCCTCCCTCGCCACCGCCTGTCTGCTCGCCGTCTCCTCCCTCACCGCCTGCGCCAACGAGGTGGCCGGTACGACCTCGTCGGGCAGCGGCGGCAACGGCGAGAAGGTCAAGATCATGGTCGGCGGCCTGGACAAGGTCATCTACCTGCCCGCGATGCTCACCCAGCGCCTCGGCTACTTCCGCGACGCCGGGCTCGACGTGGAGCTGCTGACCGAGCCCGCCGGGGTCCAGGCCGAGACCGCGCTCGTCTCCGGCCAGGTCCAGGGCTGCGTCGGCTTCTACGACCACACCCTCGACCTCCAGGTGAAGGGCAAGTCGGTGGAGTCCGTGGTGCAGTTCTCGCAGGCGCCCGGCGAGGTGGAGGTGGTCTCGGCCAAGCGGAAGGGCGAGATCACCTCGCCCGGCGACTTCAAGGGCCGCAAGCTCGGGGTCACCGGCCTGGGGTCGTCCACCGACTTCCTCACCAAGTACCTCGCGGTCAAGCACGGCGTGAAGGTCAACGAGTTCAGCCCGGTCGCGGTCGGCGCGGGGCCGACGTTCATCGCCGCGCTCCAGAAGGGCTCCATCGACGCGGGCATGACGACCGACCCGACCGTCGCGACGATCCTGGAGAAGAAGGCCGGCAGCGTCCTGGTCGACATGCGCACACCCGAGGGGTCACAGAAGGCGCTCGGCGGGCCGTACCCCTCCTCCAGCCTGTACATGCGCACCGACTGGGTGAACAGCCACAAGGCGACCGTGCAGAAGCTGGCCGACGCGTTCGTCCGCACGCTGCGGTGGATGTCCTCGCACAGTGCCGACCAGATCGCCGCGAAGATGCCCGCCGACTACTCCCAGGGCGACAAGAAGCTCTACGCCGAGGCGATCAAGAGCACGCTGCCGATGTTCACCAAGGACGGCGTGATGCCCGAGAACGGGCCCGAGACCGTCGAGAAGGTCCTCAAGGCCTTCAACCCGAACATCAAGAACGCCGACGTGGACCTGGAGAAGACGTACACCACCGAGTTCGCCGAGAAGGCGGCCAAGTGACGGCCCTCCGGCACCCGGCCCGCTGAAATCCCCTCAGCGAAATCCCTCAGCGCGCCTTGTCGGCCGCGCCCCACTCGCCGGACCCGGCGGGCACGGGCGCGGCCGTCGCCCTGTCACCGACCTCGCTCAGCGCCTCCGGCAGGACGACCGTGAACTCGGCGCCCCCGCCCTCCGCCGCCCCCACCGTCGCGCTCCCGCCCTGCCGTTGGGCGAGCCGTCGTACCAGCGCGAGCCCGATGCCGCGCTTGCCGTGCGCGGGCGGCTCCTTCGTGGACCAGCCCTCGGTGAACACCGACTCGCGCCGCCCCTCGGGCACCCCGGGCCCGGTGTCCCGGACGCGGAGGACGACCGTACGGCCCTCGGCGTACAACTCGGCCTCCACGCGCGCGTGCGGGGTGCCCGCGACGGCGTCCAGGGCGTTGTCCACGAGGTTGCCGACCACGGTGACCAGCGCGCGGGGATCGACCGACCGGTCCGGGATCCAGGTGCGTTCCGACAGCCGCAGGGCGACCCCGCGTTCGGCGGCGACGGTCGCCTTGCCCACCAGCAGGGCGGCCAGCAGCGGGTCCTGGATCTTCTCGGTGACCTGCTCGGCGGTGGCCCGGTGGTCCCCGACCACCTCGCCGATGAACTCCACCGCGTCGTCGTACATCTCCAGTTCCAGCAGGCCGAGCAGGGTGTGCAGCCGGTTGGCGTGCTCGTGGTCCTGGGCGCGCAGGGCGTCGATCAGGCCCCGGGTGGAGTCGAGTTCACGGCCGAGACGCTCCAGTTCGGTGCGGTCGCGCAGGGTGGCCACGGCGCCGCCGTCGCCGGTGGGCATCCGGTTGGCGACCAGGACGCGCGGCCCGCGCACGGCGAGCAGGTCGGTGCCGGTGACCTGGCCCGTCAGCACGTCCGTCACCCGGCCCTCGCCCAGCGCCTCGTCGGGGGAGCGGCCCACCGCCTCGTCGCCGATGCCGAGCAGCCGCGCCGCCTCGTCGTTCAGCAGCCGTATCCGGCCCGCGCGGTCGAGTGCGACCACGCCCTCGCGGATGCCGTGCAGCATCGCCTCCCGCTCCGCGAGCAGCGCCGAGATGTCGGAGAACGCCAGGTCACGGGTCTGCCGTTGCACCCGGCGCGAGATCAGCCACCCGGCGAGCGCACCCACCGCGAGCGCGCCCCCGGCGTACGCCAGGAGCCCCGGCACCGCGCTCACCAGCCGGGCGCGCACGCTGTCGTAGGCGATGCCGACCGAGACCGCCCCGACGATCCGGTGACCGTCGTCGTACAGCGGCACCTTGCCGCGCGCCGAGCGGCCCAGCGTGCCCCGGTCGATCTCCATGACCTGGGTGCCGGCCAGGGCGCGGCTCGGGTCGGTGGAGACGCGGCGGCCGACCTCGCCGGGCGTGGGATGGGACCAGCGCACGCCCCGGGTGTCCATGACGACGATGTACTCGGCGCGGGTCGCGCGCCTGATCCGCTCCGCCTCGCGCTGCACCGGGCCGGTCCGGGTGGGCCGCGTGGTCAGGACGCCGCGGGCGATGGCCGGGTCCTGCGCTGTGGTCTGCGCGATGACCAGCGCGCGGCGCATCGCCTCCTGGTCCAGCTGCCTGCTCAGAGGGGCGAGGAACAGTCCGGTCGCCAGGATCGCGACGCCCGCGGCGGTCGTCACCTGCATGAGCAGGACCTGTGAGAACGCCCGCCGGGGGAGTCCGAGGCGGACACGGCGGGCGGGGGAAGCGGCACTCATGGCTGGACCGTACGCGCCGGACGCGCGCGGGCCCAGGGGTCGTGCACGAGACGTCCTGGCTGCTCAGCCCGCCAGTGCCGCCGTCCGCAGCTCGTGGATCGCCACTGCCTCCAGGCGGCCCGGCGCTCCGAGCACGGTCGCGCCGCAGCTCTCCGGACGCGGCGGCAGTGACGCCGTCTGCTCGATGCCGACGCGCCAGGCCCGGCCGTCCGTGTGGGTGACGGTGACCTCCCAGTGCGGGGCCGCGCCCTCGGTGCGTACGACGCCGAGCACGCCCGCCTCGTACACGTCCGCCGCCGACCGTACGGCCAGTTCGGCGGCCTGGCCCGGGCGGTCCCAGGCGGAGCAGCCCCGGTTGTCCTCGACCATCACGCGCCCTTCCTCGGCGCTGTGCAGGGCCTGCTTGACGGTGTGGGCCTCGGCGCGGGCGTACGCGTAGCCGTACGGCAGGACGAGCACCGTCGGGGCGAAGCGGTGTCCACCCAGATGGGTGACCTCCCAGACGCCCGGTACCCCGGAGGCGACGAGTTCGGCGGCCAGCGGACGGCCGAGCAGGGCGCAGCAGCGGTCGCGCTTGCCGTTGGTGCACACGAGGGCGAGCGGGTCGCCGGTGTGCGGCCGGGCACCGAGCACCGAGGTGAGGGAGCGCGGGTCGCCCGCGCCGAGGGCGGCGAAGTCCAGGCCGAGCAGGCGGTGCGGATCGCGGGTGGTGGCCTCGTACAGCCAGACGTTCCCGGGGACGGTGTGGGCCACGTACACCCGGCGCTCCGAGGGCGTCCCGGGGTCCGCGTGGCGGCCCGGGCGCCGGATCAGCACGACGCGCACCCCCGTGCCCTGCGCGGCTGCCTCCAGGGCGCGGCCCAGCGCGGGGTCGAGATGGCTCGACGTGAGGGCTTTGACGCCCCAAGGCCCGGCCTGTTCCAGCAGCAGCCACGTCGTCGCCGTGGCCGCCGTACCGGAAACGGGCTCGTCGAGGCTCCGGGAGACGGTCGCGCACCTACTCACAGAGGTGAGCCTAACCTGACTTCCACCCGGGTCGCTCCCCGGCAGGGGTATGTCCGGCTCCCGATGGGTAGAACTCAGGGTTCACGGGGGGACTTTCACGGGTGGTTGTCAGGGGTACGGCAGGGGCTGTGGGGGTTTGGGGCCGACGTACTGGCCGCTCGGGCGCATCCGCAGCGGGCGTTCGCCGTACTCCTCCAGGGCGTGCGCGATCCAGCCCGCCGTCCGGGCCACGGCGAACACGGTCTCGCCCGCGCTCGCGGGCATCCCGCAGGAGACGGTGAACACGGCCAGCGCGAGGTCCACGTTGGCGTGCAGCGGGGTGTGCCGGGCCGTGGTGGCGACGATGTCGCGGGCGGCGAGCAACGCGGGCTCCGCGCGCGGGATCTCCTCCAGAAGCCTGAACAGCGCCTGCGCGCGCGGGTCTTCACCGGCGTACAGCCGGTGGCCGAGTCCGGGGACGCGGCGCCCGGCCCGGAGTTCGGCGGCGATCACCGGACCCGCCGTGCCCTGGTCGAGCACGTCGAGCAGCAGCCGGTGGGCCAGGCCGCTGGCCGCGCCGTGCAGGGGGCCCTCCAGGGCGCCGAGTCCGGCCGAGACGGCCGCGTAGGCGTGCGCGCGGGCCGAGGCGGCGACCCGGACGGCGAGGGTGGAGGCGGCCAGGTCGTGGTCGGCCAGCAGACCGAGGGCGGTGTCCAGGACCCGCAGACCGGCACCGTCCGGCGCCCGGCCGCTCAGCCGGGTCCACAGACGGCGCGCCAGGGGGCCGTCGTCCCGGTGGTCGGGCCGGTTCTGGGGCAGCGCGGCGACGAGCGTCGGGACGAGGAGGCGGCCCGCGCCGAGCACGGCGTCCTCGGAGAGGTCGAAGCGCAGCGGGTCCTCGGTCGCCGCCGCGATCGCCGCGACGCGCAGCCGGTCCGTGGTGGTGGTGTGCTCGGGCAGGGAGTTCACGGCCCGGCGGGCGGCCTCGACCGTGGTCTCGGGGGCGAAGAAGGCGGCGCCGGGGGTCGGTTCGCCCGTCCACAGCCACTCCGCGACTTCCTCGAAGGAGTGACGCGTCGCCAGCTCCGTGGCGTCCACACCCCGGTAGTAGTACCGGTCCTCCTCGATCAGGGTGATGCCGGTCCGCACGGACAGGTCCGTGGCCGAGCCCGAAGGCCCGGCCGCCTCGCGCCTGTTGCGCCGTGCGAGGGCCGTGACCTCCTGCGCGTCGAAGGTGCTGGCGCGGCTGCCGGGCTCGCGTCTGCTGCCGAGCAGGCCGCGGCTCACGTAGGCGTAGACCGTCTCGGGCTTCACGCCGAGGAGTTCGGCGGTCTCCTTGGTGGTCAGCCGCCGCTCGGGGCGGCCGGGGGCGAGGTCGTGATCGCGCATGGAGGCCACCGTAGCCCTCTCTGCATGTGTTGATGGCTCTAGGTTGATTCAATCAATATTGACAGTCATTCGGTCAAGCGTGGACAGTCGGATCAAGTTCAGGGAGGAACATCATGTCCATCAACAGGACCGCGCCCCTCGTCGACGTACCGCGCGGACTCGCCGGTGTCGTCGTCACCGACACCGAGATCGGCGACGTGCGGGGGACCGAGGGCTTCTACCACTACCGGCAGTACTCCGCCGTGGAACTCGCCCGCACCCGGAGCTTCGAGGACGTCTGGTACCTGCTCGTCCACGGCGCCCTCCCCGACGCCGAGCGCCGGGCCGCCTTCACCGCCGAGGTCGCGCGGCTACGACGGCTGCCCGGGGAGGTCGCCGCCGCACTGCCCGCCGTGGCCGCCGCGAGCCGGACCGCCGGGCCCCTGGCCGGACTGCGCACCGCGCTGTCCCTGCTCGGCGCCGCGCGGGACTTCCGGCCCGTCTACGACATCGACGCCGACCGGCGCCGTGCGGACACCCTTGCCGCCTGTGCCGCCGTCCCGACTCTGTTGACCGCTCTGTACCGGCTCGGCAAGGGACTTGATCCGATCGAGCCCCGCGTGGATCTGCCCTACGCGGCCAACTACTTGTACATGCTCACCGGCGAAGAGCCCGGTACTCGACAGGCTCGTGCAGTTGAGCAATACCTCATCTCAACCATTGACCACGGATTCAATGCGTCAACCTTCACCGCGCGCGTCATCGCGTCCACCGGCGCCGACATCGCCGCCTGCCTGGTCGGCGCCCTCGGCGCCCTGTCGGGACCACTGCACGGCGGCGCCCCCAGCCGCGCCCTCGACACCCTGGACGCGATCGGCACCCCGGACCGGATCGACCCCTGGGTGAGGGAACGCGTGCTCGCCGGTGACCGGATCATGGGCTTCGGGCACGCCGTCTACCGCACCGAGGACCCCCGTTCCCGGATGCTGCGCGAGATCGCCCTCGGCTTCGGTGGCCCGCGCGTCGACTTCGCCGTGGAGGTCGAGCGGCACGTGGAGGCGATCCTCGCCGAACTCAAGCCCGGCCGGGAACTGCACACCAACGTCGAGTTCTACGCCGGGGTGGTCATGGAACTGTGCGGGCTGCCGAGGGAGATGTTCACGCCCACCTTCGCGGCCGGACGCGTGGTCGGCTGGAGCGCCAACATCCTGGAACAGGCGGCCGACCCGAAGATCATCCGCCCCGCCGCCCGCTATGTCGGCCCCCAGGCACCGGTGGCGGTCCCCGTCGGCGGCTGAGCGCGGCCCGCCGCCCCGGGTACGCCCCGCACCCCGGTACAGCCCACACCACGGACACTCCCCGCCGCCCGACCCCCGCGCCCCCACCCCTCGTATCCTGGTCGGACAGTCCGTCCGCCGGGCGCCGCGCCCCGCGCCGGGACGCGGTGCCCGGTGAGAGCCGAAGGAAGGGTGCCGCCCGGTGGGGAGCAGTCGTAGTCCGCAGCAGATTCCCGTCGTCGTGCTCGCCGGGTTCCTCGGGTCAGGGAAGACCACGCTGCTCAACCATCTGCTGCATCGCAGCGGGGGCAGCAGGATCGGGGCGCTCGTCAACGACTTCGGGGCGGTCGAGATCGACGCCATGGCGGTCGCGGGCGCGCTCGGCGACTCCACCGTCTCGCTCGGCAACGGCTGTCTGTGCTGTGCCGTCGACGCGAGCGAACTCGACTCCTACCTGGAACGGCTCGCCGCGCCCGCCGTCGGCATCGACGTGATCGTCATCGAGGCCAGCGGGCTCGCGGAGCCGCAGGAGCTGGTGCGGATGGTGCTGGCCAGCGAGTTGCCCGGGATCGTCTACGGCGGGCTCGTCGAGGTCGTGGACGCGGCGGAGTTCGACGACACCCGCGCCCGGCACCCCGAGATCGAACGGCATCTCGCGCTCGCGGACCTGGTCGTGGTCAACAAGCTCGACCGCGCCGAGGACGCCGACAGGATCCTGGCCGGTGTCCGCGCGCTCGCCGACGGCGCCCCGGTCGTCGCCGCCACCTACGGCCGGATCGACCCGGAGTTCCTTTTCGAGTGCAGGCCCAGCGAGGAGCGCATCGGCCAGCTCTCCTTCGACGACCTCCACACGGACGGCGACGAAGACGCGGACGACGACCCGCACGCCTCCCACCTGCACACCGGCTACGACAGCCTGTCCTTCATCTCCGCCGCGCCCATGGACCCCCGCGCACTCATGCGGTTCCTGGACAGCAGGCCGGACGGGCTGTACCGGATCAAGGGATACGTGGACTTCGGGCCGTACGACACCGCGAACCGGTACGCCGTCCACGCCGTGGGCCGTTTTCTGCGCTTCTACCCGGAGCCCTGGCCGCAGCAGGACGCGGACCGCCTCACCCAGCTCGTCCTCATCGGCTCCGGCATCGACACCGACGCCCTCCGCAAGGAACTCGACGCCTGCCGAGCCGTCGACACCGACAGCACCGACAGCACCGAAGGCACCCCCCAGCCCGACGACCACGCCATGTGGGGCGTCCTGCGCTATGTGCCGGGCTCCGAGGACGAGCCCGGCACATGACCACCGGCGAGAGCCGCCGCTACAGCACCGGCCCCGCGACCACGGCCACCGGCTGCGCCAGCGACGTACCCGACCCGTCGCGTCGCGGGTCCAGCTCGGGCAGTTCGGCCGGAAGGCCGTTCTTCTGAGCCGCCCGCGCCGGGACCGGCCCCGCCCAGGCCAGCGACAGACAGTCCTCGCCCTTCAGGAACCGCTGGCAGCGGACACCACCCGTCGCCCGCCCCTTGCGCGGGAACTGGTCGAACGGGGTCAGCTTGGCCGTCGTGTGCACCGAGTCGTCCAGCGTGCCGCGGGAGCCCGCGATCGTGAACACCACCGCGTCGGCGGCCGGATCGACCGCCGTGAACGAGATCACCTTCGCGCCCTCGGCGAGCTTGATGCCCGCCACACCGCCGGCCGGACGGCCCTGCGGACGCACCTGGTTCGCCTGATAGCGCAGGAGTTGGGCGTCGTCGGTGATGAACACCAGGTCCTCCTCGCCGGTGCGCAGCTCCACCGCGCCGACGATCCGGTCACCCTCCTTGAGCGTGATGACCTCCAACTCGTCCTTGTTGGACGGGTAGTCGGGCACCACACGCTTGACCACGCCCTGTTCGGTGCCCAGCGCGAGACCTGGTGACGACTCGTCCAGAGTCATCAGACAGACCACCGTCTCGTCGTCCTCCACGGACACGAACTCGGCCAGCGGCGCGCCCCCGGAGAGGTTCGGCGCGGTCGCGGTGTCGGGCAGCTGGGGCAGGTCGACCACGTTGATCCGCAGCAGCCGTCCGGCCGAGGTGACCGCGCCGATCTCACCGCGCGCGGTCGCGGAAACGGCCGAGACGATCACGTCGTGCCGGGTGCGCCCGCCGTCCTGCGGAACGGGTTCGGCGTTCGTCGTACGGGCCAGCAGGCCGGTCGAGGACAGCAGCACCCGGCACGGGTCGTCGGCCACCTGGAGCGGCACGGTGGCGACCTGGGAGGCGGTGGACTCCAGCAGGACCGTACGCCGGTCGGTGCCGAACTTCTTGGAGACGGCCGCCAGTTCGTTGGAGACCATCTTGCGCAGCTCGGAGTCCGACTCCAGGACGCGGGTCAGCTCCTCGATCTCCTGGTTGAGCCGGTCCTGCTCGGCCTCCAGCTCGATCCGGTCGTACTTGGTCAGGCGGCGCAGCGGGGTGTCCAGGATGTACTGCGTCTGGATGTCGCTCAGCCCGAAGCGCTCGATCAGGCGCTCCTTGGCCTGCGCGGAGTTCTCGCTGGAGCGGATCAGCCGGATGACCTCGTCGATGTCGGCCAGCGCGGTGAGCAGGCCCTCGACCAGGTGGAGCCGGTCGCGGCGCTTGCCGCGGCGGAACTCGCTGCGGCGGCGGACGACCTCGAAGCGGTGGTCGAGGTAGACCTCGAGGAGTTCCTTCAGGCCCAGGGTGAGCGGCTGGCCGTCGACCAGGGCGACGTTGTTGATGCCGAAGGACTCCTCCATGGGCGTCAGCTTGTACAGCTGCTCCAGGATGGCCTCCGGCACGAAGCCGTTCTTGATCTCGATGACCAGGCGCAGCCCGTGCTCGCGGTCCGTGAGGTCCTTGACGTCCGCGATGCCCTGGATCTTCTTCGCGTTGACCAGGTCCTTGATCTTCGCGATGACCTTCTCGGGGCCGACCGTGAAGGGCAGTTCGGTGACGACCAGGCCCTTGCGGCGGGCGGTGACCGCCTCGATCGCGACCGTGGCGCGGATCTTGAAGGTGCCGCGGCCCGTCGCGTACGCGTCGCGGATGCCGTCCAGGCCGACGACCCGGCCGCCGGTGGGCAGGTCGGGGCCGGGGACGTGCCGCATCAGGGCGTCCAGGTCCGCGTTCGGGTGCCGGATGAGGTGGCGGGCGGCGGCGATGACCTCGCGCAGGTTGTGCGGGGGCATGTTGGTCGCCATGCCGACCGCGATGCCGGAGGCACCGTTGACCAGCAGGTTCGGGAAGGCGGCCGGGAGGGCCACCGGCTCCTGCTCCTGGCCGTCGTAGTTCGGCGCGAAGTCGACCGTGTCCTCGTCGATGGACTCGGTCATGAGGCTCGTCGCCTCGGCCATCCGGCACTCGGTGTACCGCATGGCGGCGGGCGGGTCGTCGTTGCCCAGCGAGCCGAAGTTGCCGTGGCCGTCGACCAGCGGGACACGCATCGAGAAGGGCTGGGCCATGCGCACGAGGGCGTCGTAGATCGACGCGTCGCCGTGCGGGTGCAGCTTGCCCATGACCTCGCCGACCACGCGGGCGCACTTGACGTACGCGCGCTCGGGGCGCAGGCCCATCTCGTTCATCTGGTAGACGATGCGCCGGTGCACCGGCTTCAGTCCGTCGCGGGCGTCCGGCAGGGCGCGCGAGTAGATGACCGAGTACGCGTATTCGAGATAGGAGCCGCGCATCTCGTCCACGACGTCGATGTCGAGGATCTTCTCCTCGTACGCATCGTCGGGCGGCGGGGTCTTCGTACTGCGGCGGGCCATCGCTGCCGGCTCCTTGCTGAGGCGGTTGACGGATCTGACGCGGACCATTGTGGACCGAGGTACTGACACTGCGGGCCGCGCCCCGGTCCGAGAGGGGGAAAGCCCCGGCATCAGGCGGTCCGCCCGGTCCGGTCACCGCGCAATCCGGCGCCGTCCGGTACCGCGCCCGCCATGAGCACGCCTGACGCAGGCTACGCGATCCGCTCAGGGCGTACGTCCGGCGGGAACTCCGCCGGGCCCTCGCACGCTTTGCATACAGTGGCAGGAACGGCAGGAAAACAGCGGTTTCTTTCGACCGCCTCCGCTTGCGAAGGGACGTACATGCCCATGGGTCACACGACCACAGCCCAGGCAGGCTCCGGGGGCCTGACAGCGACCGAGCACCGCCTGGCCAACGGTCTGCGCGTGGTGCTCTCCGAGGACCACCTGACCCCGGTGGCGGCGGTCTGCCTCTGGTACGACGTCGGCTCCCGGCACGAGGTCAAGGGCCGCACCGGACTGGCCCACCTCTTCGAGCACCTGATGTTCCAGGGCTCGGGCCAGGTCAAGGGCAACGGCCATTTCGAGCTGGTCCAGGGCGCGGGCGGCTCGCTGAACGGCACGACGAGCTTCGAGCGCACCAACTACTTCGAGACCATGCCCGCCCATCAGCTGGAGCTGGCCCTCTGGCTGGAGGCCGACCGCATGGGCTCCCTGCTGGCCGCCCTGGACGACGAGTCCATGGAGAACCAGCGCGACGTCGTCAAGAACGAGCGCCGCCAGCGCTACGACAACGTCCCCTACGGCACCGCCTTCGAGAAGCTGACCTCCATGGTCTATCCCGAGGGCCACCCCTACCACCACACACCGATCGGCTCCATGGCCGACCTGGACGCGGCCACCCTCGAGGACGCGCGCGCGTTCTTCCGCACCTATTACGCGCCGAACAACGCGGTGCTCTCCGTGGTCGGCGACATCGACCCCGAGCAGACGCTCGCCTGGATCGAGAAGTACTTCGGCTCCATCCCGGGCCACGACGGCAAGCCCGCCCCGCGCGACGGCGCGCTGCCCGAGGTGATCGGCGAGGAGGTGCGCGAGGTCGTCGTCGAGGAGGTCCCGGCGCGCGCCCTGATGGCCGCCTACCGGCTCCCGGAGGACGGCACGCGCGCGAGCGACGCGGCCGACCTCGCGCTGACCGTGCTCGGCGGCGGCGAGTCCTCCCGGCTGTACAACCGCCTGGTGCGCCGCGACCGTACGGCCGTCGCGGCCGGGTTCGGTCTGCTGCGCCTGGCCGGTGCGCCCTCGCTCGGCTGGCTCGACGTGAAGACCTCCGGCGACGTCGAGGTCCCGGTCATCGAGGCCGCCATCGACGAGGAGCTGGCCCGCTTCGCGGAGGAGGGCCCGACTCCGGAGGAAATGGAGCGCGCCCAGGCCCAGTTGGAGCGCGAGTGGCTGGACCGGCTCGGCACGGTCGCGGGCCGCGCCGACGAACTGTGCCGGTTCGCCGTCCTGTTCGGCGACCCGCAGCTCGCCCTGAGCGCCGTCCAGCGTGTCCTCGACATCACTCCTGAAGAGGTCCGGGAGGTCGCCAAGGCCCGGCTGCGTCCGGACAACCGCGCGGTCCTCGTCTACGAGCCCAAGTCCCCGGAGGCGGTCGAGGACGCCGACCTGCCCGACGACCCGGAGCACGAAGCCACCGTAGAGGCCGGCAACGACAACGAGGAGACGGCCAAGTGACCGAGCTCGCCACCATGGAGTTCCACCCCCAGCCGCAGCCGGGCGAGGCGAAGCCGTGGGCGTTCCCGGCCCCCGAGCGCTCCACGCTGGACAACGGCCTCACCGTGCTGCGCTGCCACCGCCCCGGCCAGCAGGTCGTCGCCGTCGAGGTGCTGCTCGACGCGCCCCTGGACGCCGAACCGGCCGGGCTCGACGGTGTCGCCACCATCATGGCGCGCGCCTTCTCCGAGGGCACCGGCGAGCTGAGCGCCGAGGAGTTCGCCGCCGAGCTGGAGCGCGCGGGCGCCACGCTCGACGCGCACGCCGACCACCCCGGCGTCCGGCTCAGCCTGGAGGTCCCGGCCTCCCGGCTGTCCAAGGGCCTCGGTCTGCTCGCGGACGCCCTGCGCGACCCGGCCTTCGCGGAGAGCGAGGTCGAGCGCCTGGTCCGCAACCGCCTGGACGAGATCCCGCACGAGCTGGCCAACCCGGCCCGCCGCGCCGCCAAGGAGCTGTCCAAGGAGCTGTTCCCGGCCTCCGCGCGCATGTCCCGCCCGCGCCAGGGCACCGAGGACACCGTCGAGAAGATCGACGCGTCCGCCGTGCGCGCCTTCTACGACCGCTACGTGCGCCCGGCCACGGCCACCGCGGTCGTCGTCGGCGACCTGACCGGCATCGACCTGGACGCGCTGCTCACCGAGACCCTGGGCGCCTGGACGGGCACGCCGGGCACGCCCCGCCCGGTGCCGCCGGTGACGTCCGACGACACCGGCCGCGTGGTCATCGTGGACCGGCCCGGCGCCGTCCAGACCCAGCTGCTGATCGGCCGTACCGGCTCCGACCGGCACGACCGGGTGTGGCCCGCGCAGGTGCTCGGCACCTACTGCCTCGGCGGCACCCTCACCTCCCGCCTGGACCGCGTCCTGCGCGAGGAGAAGGGCTACACGTACGGCGTGCGGGCCTTCGGCCAGGTGCTGCGTTCCTCCGCCGACGGCACGGGCGCCTCGATGCTCGCCATCAGCGGCTCGGTGGACACGCCGAACACCGGTCCCGCGCTCGCGGACCTGTGGACCGTGCTGAACACCCTCGCGGCGGAGGGCCTGACCGACGCCGAGCGGGACGTGGCCGTGCAGAACCTGGTGGGCGTCGCCCCGCTGAAGTACGAGACGGCCGCCGCCGTCGCCGGGACGCTGGCCGACCAGGTCGAGCAGCACCTGCCCGACGACTACCAGGCCGAGCTGTACCGCCGCCTGGCCGCGACCGGCACCGTGGAGGCCACCGCGGCCGTCGTGAACGCCTTCCCTGCGGACCGGCTGGTGACTGTCCTCGTGGGCGACGCCGCTCAGATCAAGGAGCCGGTGGAAGCCCTCGGGATCGGTCCGGTCACCGTGGTGTCGGCCGAGTAGCGACGAGCAGCCACGAGCGGCGTCGAGCGGCGACGCCCGCACGCGCGCAGGGGCCCTGACGGCCGATGACCCGTCAGGGCCCTTTCGTGTGCGCATCGGTCGGCAAATGTCCGGATTGATGCGGAGGTTGCCCGTCTGCCCTGTGTCGTGCGCTACAAATGCCCGGAGTCGTTTGAGTATCGGCCGCCGTCCCCATTAGCTTCTTCCGGGCTGTTCGTCACGCAGTGCGCCGCGCCCGCGGCACCGGACAGCCGACGCCGAGTCCCCGCGTGGCGCGAGCCTGGGGAGCCGGGGAACCATGTTCCCGAGGTGAATCGGGCGCCCACGCGCGAGCGGGGGAGTCCGTAGGAGACCTTCCTCTCCGAACCTTCCCCCAGCTCTGAAAGACCCGGGGGCGCCCCCACCGCTAACCCGGTAGGCGTGAGGGAAGGAAAGGACCAGCCACCACATGGCGTTCATGTGCGCCACCGGGAAGCACCGCAGGCCCGGACGTGTCACACGTACCACCGCTCGGGCGGCCGGAGTCGCGGCCCTCACCACCACCGGTGTCGTCGGCACCCTCACGGCCGCCCCGGCCCTCGCCGCCGACAACTCCGCCGAGCAGACCGGTCTCACCCCGGTCATCAGCGCCAACGACGACCTCGCCGCCGAGATCGAGGCCCAGGCGTCCGCGCAGCGGGCCGCCGCCGAGCGCAAGGCCGCCCAGGAGGCCGCCGCCGCGCGCGTGAAGGAGGCGCGCGCCGCCGAGGTCCGCGCGGCCCGTGCCGCCGAGCGCGAGCGGCTGAACGCCTTCGTCATGCCGATCGCCCACTCCTACGTCTCCACCGGCTACCGGACCGGCGGCTCTCTGTGGTCCTCCGGCAGCCACACCGGCATCGACTTCCACGCCGCGAGCGGGACGCCGGTCCACGCGGTCGGCGCGGGCACCGTCGTCTCCGCCGGGTGGGGCGGGGCGTACGGCAACGAGGTCGTGATCCGGATGGCCGACGGGATGTACACCCAGTACGGCCATCTGTCGTCCCTCGGCGTCACGGTGGGCCAGCAGGTCACCCCGGGCCAGCGGATCGGCCTGTCCGGCGCGACCGGCAACGCGACCGGACCGCACCTGCACTTCGAGGCCCGTACGAGCCCCGAGTACGGCTCGGACGTCGACCCGGTCGGCTACCTCCGCAAGCACGGCCTGGACGTCTGAGGCCGAGCCGCGCCCAAGCCGACGCCCCCCGCGTCGCACCCCAGGGAGCCCCGGTCCGCACCGCCGCCGGGGCTCCCGCCCTTTCCGTACCGTTTCCCGGCGCGCCGCCCGCCCGCCGGTTCGCCCGCCGGTTCGTCCGCCGCCCGGCCCCGCTGTCCAAAAAAGAGCCATGAATTCCGGTCCGCCGTCGGAAATTCCCGCGCATTGCAATAGAGTCACGGAACAGACGTCCATCGTCGGCGTTTCACGGGGATTAAGGCGGAGGTGGCTCATGCGTATTCCGGCGCATTCGGTATGCACGGCGATCCGGGACGACATCGTCGCCGGGGTCCACGAGCGCGGCAGCCGCCTGACCGAGGAGGTCCTCGCCCGCCGCTACGGCGTCTCGCGCGTCCCCGTCCGCGAGGCGCTGCGCACGCTGGAGGCGGAGGGGTTCGTGGTGACCCGGCGGCACGCGGGCGCGTGCGTGGCCGAGCCGACCGAGCGGGAGGCGGCCGACCTGCTGGAGATGCGCCGCCTGCTGGAGCCGCTGGGCGCCGCGCGGGCCGCGCAGCGGCGCACCGAGGCCCACCTCAAGGTGCTGCGCGGCCTGGTCCGGCTGGGCCAGGAGCGGGCCAGGCGCGGGAACAGCGAGGATCTGCGGGCGCTGGGCGGCTGGTTCCACGAGACGCTGGGGCAGGCCGCGGGCAGCCAGTCGCTGACCGCGATGCTCACCCAGGTGCGGCACAAGATCGCCTGGATGTACACGGTGGAGGCCCCGGCGAACCCGGTCGAGTCCTGGGCGGAGCACGGCGCGATCGTGGACGCCGTGGCGCGCGGGGACGGAGACCGTGCGCGGTCGCTCACGGCGCTGCACGCCGAGCGCGCGGCGTTCGCGCACCGGCTGCGCCAGCCGCAACATGTTGTAAACACAGCGGGTCAGCGGAATTAACACGGGCGCTGTATACAAAGAACAGCTATTTCGATGGCGATGTTTTTGCTGCCCATTTTCTCCGTGCGTTCGCAGTGCGCCGGAATTCCAGGGCACCTCTCGCACCCGAAGGTAAAAACGCGGAAAGCCGCGTCACCTTGAACAGGTGACGCGGCTTCCGTGCTGAACGGAAACGAGACTCAGACGGTCTCGGGCAGCTCGTCCAGGCCCTCGGCGACCAGCTTGGCCAGACGCTCCAGCGCGGCCTCCGCACCCTCGGCGTCGGAGGCGAGGACGATCTCCTCGCCACCCTGGGCGCCCAGGCCGAGAACGGCGAGCATCGAGCCCGCGTTGACCGGCGTGCCGCCGGACTTGGCGATGGTGACCGGGACGCCTGTGGCCGTGGCGGCTCGGACGAAGATGGAAGCGGGGCGGGCGTGAAGGCCCTCGGCCCAGCCGACGTTGACGCGGCGCTCAGCCATGTGATGCTGCCCTTCAGTCTCTCAGGTTGTCTAGACCAGTTTCCCACACGGGGAACCGTGCCCGGAGCGGCACTTCACCCCTCCGGAACCTCTCCGTACCGGTCGTCGGACCGCGGCCTCGGCCCGACTTCCGTTCCCCCACAGGTTGCCTCGCGCCGTTGTCGTACGCGAGCCGTACTCTGGGGCCCATGCAGACCCCGGCGGACCGGCAGGACCGGCACGAATACCCCGCCCACTGGGAGGCGGACGTGGTGCTGCGCGACGGTGGCACCGCGCGCATCCGGCCCATCACCACCGACGACGCCGATCGCCTCGTCAGCTTCTACGAGCAGGTCTCCGACGAGTCGAAGTACTACCGCTTCTTCGCGCCGTACCCCCGGCTCTCCGCCAAGGACGTCCACCGCTTCACGCACCACGACTTCGTGGACCGTGTGGGGCTCGCCGCCACGGTAGGCGGCGAGTTCATCGCCACCGTACGCTACGACCGGATCGGGGCCGACGGCATGGCCGCCTCGGCACCGGCCGACGAGGCGGAGGTCGCCTTCCTGGTGCAGGACGCGCACCAGGGCCGGGGCGTCGCCTCCGCGCTCCTCGAGCACATCGCGGCCGTCGCGCGCGAGCGGGGCATCCGCCGGTTCGCCGCCGAGGTGCTGCCCGCCAACACCAAGATGATCAAGGTGTTCACCGACGCCGGGTACACCCAGAAGCGGAGCTTCGAGGACGGCGTCGTCCGGCTGGAGTTCGACCTCGAACCCACCGACCGCTCCCTCGCGGTGCAGCGCGCGCGGGAGCAGCGGGCGGAGGCGCGGTCGGTGCGACGGCTGCTCGCGCCCGGGTCCGTCGCGGTCATCGGGGTGGGCCGCACGCCGGGCGGGGTCGGGCGCAGCGTGCTCGGCAACATCCGCGACGCGGGGTACCGGGGGCCGCTGCACGCCGTCAACACCGCCTTCCCCGAGGACGTCAAGGAGATCGACGGGGTCCGGGCGTACCGCTCGGTGCGGGACATCGAGGGGCCGGTGGACCTCGCGGTCGTGGCCGTCCCCGCGGACCGGGTGCCCGCCGTCGTCGCCGAGTGCGGGGCGCACGGGGTGCAGGGTCTGGTCGTCCTCTCCGCCGGGTACGCCGAGATCGGGCCCGAGGGGCGCGAGCGGCAGCGGGCGCTGGTGCGGCAGGCGCGGGCGTACGGCATGCGGATCATCGGACCGAACGCCTTCGGGATCATCAACACGGCCGCCGATGTCCGCCTCAACGCCTCCCTCGCCCCTCAGATGCCCCGGCCCGGCCGGATCGGGATGTTCGCGCAGTCCGGTGCCATCGGAATAGCCCTTCTCTCCCGGCTGCACCGGCGCGGGGGCGGCATCACCGGGGTCACCGGTGTCTCCACCTTCGTCTCCTCCGGCAACCGCGCCGACGTCTCCGGCAACGACGTCCTGCAGTACTGGTTCGACGACCCCGACACCGATGTCGTCCTCATGTACCTGGAGTCCATCGGCAATCCCCGCAAGTTCACCCGCCTGGCCCGTCGTACGGCCGCCGCCAAGCCGCTGGTGGTCGTCCAGAGCGCGGGCTCGACCCCGCAGGGCCACGCCGTGCGCGCCACCCGGCTCCCGCACGACACGGTGTCCGCGCTGCTCCGCCAGGCGGGCGTCATCCGCGTCGACACGATCACGGAACTGGTCGACGCGGGGCTCCTGTTGGACCGCCAGCCGCTCCCGGCGGGCCCCCGCGTGACGATCCTCGGCAACTCCGAATCCCTCGGCATGCTCACCTACGACCGCTGTCTGGCCGAGGGCCTTCAGCCCTCCACGCCGATCGACCTGACGACCTCCGCCACGGCCGCCGACTTCCACCGCGCCCTGTCCCACGCCCTGGCGGACGACACCTCCGACGCGGTGGTCGTCACGGCGATCCCGGCGATCGGGGAGGCGTCTCCCGGTGACGTGGAGCTGGCGGAGGCGCTGCGTACGGCCGCCGCCGCGGCGCCGGACAAGCCGGTGCTGGTGGTCCACGTGGAGTTGGGGGGCCTGGCGGAGGCGTTGTCGCTGGCGACGAGCACGGCGCCGGTGCCCTCAGGGGAGGGGACGGCTGCTGTGGGCTCCGCGCAGGCGTCCGGTGCGGAGAGTGCGGCTGAGACCGCTGAGACCGCTGGGCCCGCCTCCGCTTCCCCGGACGACCGGGCGGCAGAGCGGCACTCCGCCGCCACCCCCACGCCCTCCGTCCGGCCACCCGCCGTACGCGGCACGCCCCCGACCCCGGGCGCCGCCTCCGGCGCCCCGGTGCGAAGCGGGTCCGCCTCGGCGACTCCGTACCCCCGCCTCATCCCCGCCTACCCCGCCGCCGAACGCGCCGTCCGCGCCCTCGCCGAGGCCGTGAAGTACGCCCAGTGGCGGCGGGAGGCGACCGAGCCCGGCAAGGTGCCGGAGTACGACGACATCGATGAGCGGGGTGCTGCCAAGCTGATCGCCGGTCTGCTGGAGCGCGGGGAGGGGCTGGCCGTCGGCCCCGAGGACACCCGCGAACTGCTGGCCGCCTATGGCATCCGGGTACGCCCCGCTCTGCCCGCGCCGACCCCGGACGCCGCCGCCGAGGCCGCCCACGCGCTCGGCTACCCCGTCGCCCTCAAGGCGACCGCCCCGCATCTACGGCACCGCGCCGACCTCGGGGGAGTGCGGCTCGACCTCGCCGACGAGGAGCAACTGCGGCGGGCCTACGCGGAGTTGACCGAGCTGTTCGGCCCGGCGGAGCAGCTGCGCCCGGTCGTGCAGGCGATGGCGGCGCGCGGCGTGGACACCGTCGTACGCGCGGTCATCGACCCGGCGGCCGGTGCGGTCCTCTCCTTCGGCCTGGCCGGGGCCGCCTCCCAGCTGCTCGGCGACACCGCCCACCGCCTGGTCCCGGTCACCGACCGCGAGGCGTCCTCCCTGGTCCGCTCCATCCGCACGGCTCCCCTCCTCTTCGGCTGGCGCGGCTCCACCCCCGTGGACACCCCCGCTCTGGAGGAACTGCTGCTCCGCGTCTCCCGCCTGGTCGACGACCACCCCGAGGTGGTCGCGGTCACCCTGGAACCGGTCGTCGTCGCCCCACACGGCCTGACCGTCCTGGACGCCACGATCCGCCTGGCCCCGCCTCCGGCCCGGGACGACCTGGGGCCGCGCACGCTGCCGCTGTATTAGCCACCCGCGTACGTCCGTGCAGCGTGCGGCCGGTCTCCGCCTTCTGTCGTGATCCACTTTTGAAACCCGTCTCGGGCGGTGATCGCGGGCCACGAGGTGACCCCTCGCACACGCCCTTCACGAACACCTCCTGTCAGGCCCCGACCCTCCCCTGACTGGCCCGGAGCGCCCCCCTCCACGGATTAGGATGGACGCCATGGCCAAGACCAGTACGACGACCCAGGGGCTTCGCGCGGCGATCGAGCGCAGCGGCTACTACCCGGCCCTCGTGGCCGAGGCGGTGGAGGCCGCCGTGGGTGGCGAGCCTGTGCGGTCGTACCTGGTGCATCAGGAGACCACGTTCGACCAGAACGAGGTCCGGCGTCATGTCACCGTGCTGGTTCTGACCGACACTCGTTTCCTCGTCAGCCACACCGACGAGCAGGCCGCCGACAGCACCTCCCCGACGCCGTACGCCACCACCTCCACGGAGTCGGTGAAGATCGGCCGGATCTCGTCCGTGGTGGTCAGCCGGGTCGTGGCGAACCCGGAGAAGTACACCCCGGGTACCCTGCCCCGCGAGGTCGTGCTGACCGTCGGCTGGGGCGCGGTCGCCCGGCTGGACCTGGAGCCCGCCGCCTGCGGCGACCCCAACTGCGACGCCGACCACGGCTACACCGGCAGCTCCACCGCCGACGACCTCAGCCTGCGGGTCAGCGAGGCCGGGGACGGCCCGGAGACGGTGCGCGAGGCGCTTGCCTTCGCCCAGGCCGTCTCCGAGGCGACGGCGACCGCGGGCTCCGCGCGCTGATGTCGCAGCCCGCCGCCTGGGACGCCTACGAACCCCTCGCCCTGGACACCGCGCCGCTGCCGGAGTACGGCAGCGGTTCGCTCGCCGACCTCCTGCCCACCCTCGCGGCGGGCCTCGGCGTACCCGGCACCACCGCCACCATCGCCGAACTCACCCCCGCCGACCGCGTCTGCGTCTTCCTCGTCGACGGCCTCGGCTGGGAGCAGCTGCGGGCCCACCCCGACGAGGCGCCGTTCCTCAACTCCCTGCTCGGCACCTCGCGCGGCGGCACCGGCCGCCCGCTGACCGCCGGTTACCCGGCGACCACCGCGACCTCCCTCGGCTCGGTCGGCACCGGCCTGCCCCCCGGCGCCCACGGCCTGCCCGGCTACACGGTCCGCAACCCCGAGACCGACGAGCTGATGAACCAGCTCCGCTGGCGCCCCTGGACCCCGCCGCACGTCTGGCAGCCGTACCCGACCGTCTTCGAGCTGGCCGAGCGCGCGGGTGTGCACGCCGCGCAGGTCTCCTCGCCCACCTTCCGCGACACCCCGCTCACCCAGGTCGCGCTCAGCGGCGGCACCTTCATCGGCCGCCTCACCGGCGAGGAGCGCATGGACGCCGCCGCCGAGCAGCTGGCGGCGGGCGACCGCTCGCTGGTCTACACCTACTACGCCGAGCTGGACGGCGCGGGCCACCGCTACGGCGTCGGCTCCGACACCTGGCGCGGCCAGCTCATGACCGTCGACCGCCTCGCCCAGCGCCTGGCCGAGCAGCTGCCCCCACGCAGCGCGCTCTACGTCACCGCCGACCACGGCATGATCGACATCCCCTTCGGTGACGAGCACCGCATCGACTTCGACGAGGACTGGGAGCTGCGCGCGGGCGTCTCCCTGCTCGGCGGCGAGGGCCGGGCCCGCCATGTGTACGCGGTCCCGGGCGCCGAGTCCGACGTCCTCACCTGCTGGCGCGAGGTGCTGGGCGACCGCTTCTGGATCGCCTCGCGCGACGAGGCGATCACGGCGGGCTGGTTCGGCCCCCATGTGGACGACCGCGTGTACTTGCGCATCGGGGACGTGGTCGCCGCCGCGTACGACGACGTGCTGATCACCGCGTCCGAGCGGGAGCCGAAGGAATCGCTCATGGTGGGCAACCACGGCTCGATGACCCCCGCCGAGCAGCTGGTCCCGCTGCTCGAAGTACGCTCCTGACCTGTCCTCCCCCCACTCCCCGAAAGGTGCTCAACTTCTCATGCCCGAGCTGGTGTTCTTCTCCGGAACGATGGACTGCGGGAAGTCGACGCTGGCTCTCCAGATCGAGCACAACCGCTCCGCGCGCGGCCTCGTCGGCCTGATCTTCACCCGCGACGACCGCGCGGGCGAGGGCAAGCTGTCCTCCCGCCTCGGCCTGGTCACCGACGCGGTGGAGGCGGCCGACGGCATGGACCTCTACGGCTACCTCGTCCACCGCCTCTCCAAGGGCGGCAAGGTCGACTACGTGATCGCCGACGAGGCCCAGTTCCTCACCCCCGAGCAGGTCGACCAGCTCGCCCGCATCGTGGACGACCTCGGCCTCGACGTCTTCGCCTTCGGCATCACCACCGACTTCCGCACCCGCCTCTTCCCCGGCTCCCAGCGGCTGATCGAACTCGCCGACCGCATAGAAGCGCTCCAGGTGGAGGCCCTGTGCTGGTGCGGCGCCCGCGCCACCCACAACGCTCGCTCCGTCGGCGGCGAGATGGTCGTCGAGGGCGCCCAGGTCGTCATCGGCGACGTGAACCGCCCCGAACAGGAAATCGGCTACGAGGTCCTTTGCCGCCGCCACCATCTGCGGCGCATGACGGCGGCCTCGGCTCAGGCGGCGGCGCTGTCCCCGGACGTCCTGCCGGTCACGTCGGGCTGAAGGCCGGGCGCGCCTGCCGACCGAGTACGCCGTACACGTATCAAAACGCTGATACGGGGAGGTAGTTGCTCCCGGACAGGTAGGTTCCTGCCATGGCCACAGGCAAAGAGGTAGAGGACCCGGAGTCGAGCTTCGCGGCCGTGCTGCTGGGCGCGGCGAGGCTGCCGGGCGTGCGCATCAACAGGGACGCGTACCTGCGCAAGGCGCTGTCCCGCTACTGCTCCGAGGACGAGATCCGCGCAGCGATCGCGGGGACACCCGCGGCGGCGGGTATCCCTCTCGACGTCCTGGAGAAAGCGGCCGATGACTCCATCAGGTACGAGACCGCGAAGGTCAGCGCGCTCTCCGCGGCTGCCGGACTGCCCGGGCTGATCTTCCTCCCCGCCACCGTGCCCACCGACATGGCGCAGTACTTCGGTCACATGCTGCGCATCTCGCAGAAGCTCGCCTACCTCTACAGCTGGCCGGACCTGCTGTCCGGCGACAGCGATGACCTCGACGACGCGACCATGGGGGTGCTCACGCTCTTCCTGGGCGTGATGTTCGGCACCCAGTCGGCGAACACGGCCGTGGGCAAGGTCGCGGGGATGATGTCGAAGGAGGTCGCCCGAAAGCTGCCCCAGAAGGCGCTCACCAAGGGCGTCATATACCCGGTGGTGAAAAAGGTCGCGAGTTACCTCGGTGTCCAGCTGACCAAGCAGACCTTCGCGAGAAGCGTCTCGAAGGCGATCCCTGTCGTCGGCGCCGTCGTCTCCGGCGGGCTCACTTTCGCGACCTACCGCCCCATGGCCAGGAAGCTGAAGAGGCACTTGTCCAGTCTGGAGCTGACGAAGCCGGCCCACCGGGTCGTGACGGTGGAAGTCGTCGAAGACCGCGAGCCCTTCGTCATGGAGTACGTCGAGCGGCCCGACACGGGTGACACGGCGTCGTGAGCCCCTGCCGGTGACGGCGGGCTTCCTTTCCCCGGCGTTGAACCAAAACTGACGCGAGCTTTCCGCTCTCAGCTTGTAGTTGCAATGAATGTGCAGAAACCTGGAGGCTGACGCACCTCACGCGCCCGAAAGCTGTGAAAGCGAGGCCCCCGCCCCCATGACCGTCCCTCCCGATCCCCTGCTCACCCGCCCCGACACCGGACGCGCCATATCCTGGCACCGCGTCCGCGCCTCGATGAGCCGTAAGGAGTGGGCGCGGCTCGGCGGGATGGCGGCGTTCATCGTGGCGCTGCATGTGATCGGGTGGTTCACACTCGTGGCGATCGTGGCGCCGGAGCACTACAGCCTGGGGACGAAGACCTTCGGGGTCGGCATCGGCATCACCGCGTACACCCTGGGGATGCGGCACGCCTTCGACGCCGACCACATCGCGGCCATCGACAACACCACCCGCAAGCTGATGAACGAGGGCCGCCGCCCGCTGTCCGTCGGGTTCTGGTTCTCGCTCGGCCACTCCAGCATCGTGTTCGCGCTGGCCTTCCTGCTCTCGCTCGGCGTGAAGGCGCTGGCGGGACCGGTCGAGCACGACGACTCCACGCTGCACAGCGTCACCGGCTGGATCGGCACCACCGTCTCCGGCGTCTTCCTCTACGTCATCGCGATCATCAACCTGCTGATCCTGGCCGGGATCTGGAAGGTCTTCCGGGAGATGCGCGGCGGCCACTTCGACGAGGCCGCGCTGGAGGAGCAGCTCAACAACCGCGGCTTCATGAACCGCCTCCTCGGCCGCCTGATGAAGTCGATCACCAAGCCCTGGCAGATGTACCCGCTCGGCCTGCTCTTCGGCCTCGGCTTCGACACCGCGACCGAGATCGCCCTGCTCGTCCTCGCCGGGTCCGGCGCCGCCTCCGGGCTGCCCTGGTACGCGATCCTGTGCCTGCCGGTGCTGTTCGCGGCGGGCATGTGCCTGCTCGACACCATCGACGGCTCGTTCATGAACTTCGCCTACGGCTGGGCCTTCTCCAAGCCGGTCCGCAAGGTCTACTACAACCTCACGATCACCGGCCTGTCCGTCGCCGTCGCCCTCCTCATCGGCACCGTCGAACTCCTCGGCCTGATCGCCGAGAAGGCCCACCTCCACGGCGCCTTCTGGGACTGGGTCTCCGGCCTGGACCTCAACATCATCGGCTACGTCATCGTCGGCCTGTTCTTCCTCACCTGGATCCTCGCCCTGGTCATCTGGAAGGTCGCCCGCATCGAGGACAAGTGGACGGCGGGCCTGGCTCAGCCGGCCTCCGCCGACTCCGAGTAGCCCGGCCGCAGCGCCGTACCGCCCGCCCGCCAGGCACTGAGCAGCCGCTCCGCCAGCCGGTCCTCCAGGTACGTCGTCGCGCGGATGCCGAACACCACGTCGTCGGCGAGGTGCGGCTCGTGCTCCAGGAGGCCCGCGACCACGTCGTGCCGTACGACCTGCTCGTGCACGGCGTCCGCCTCGACGTGCTCGGTGTAGAACCGCACGGCCGCCGGGCCCGCGCCGACCCGCTCCAGCGCCTGGGCCAGACGGCGGGAGGCGGGGGAGGAGGTCACCTCGACCGTGGCGAAGTGGCCGACGAGCGCCCCGCGCAGCGCGCGGTGCAGCCCGAACAGCGACATCAGGTTCACGGTGGCGAGGGCTTCGGCGGGCGCCGCGTCGAGGTACGCCCCGTACGCGGTGTCCAGGCCGAGGTCCGCCATCAGGTCGGCGAAGAGCTGGGCGTGGATCTCGTCCGCGCGGCCCGCGCCGAACTCGTCGTACTCCACCGCGACCATGGCCGCCTTGGCCCGCCCGCGCAGCCGGGGGATGACCCAGGCGTGCGGGTCGGCCTCCTTGAGGTGGTAGAGCGAGCGCATCGCCGCGTACTCGCGCGCGTGCCCGAGCGTGCCGTGATCGCGCAGGAAGTGCGAGACACCGCCCTCGCCGGTGGGCTCCACCTGGAGTTCGTCCAGCGCGGCTTCCGGGGTGTCGTCGGGGTGCGCGGGCACGTCCGCGCGCAGGGCGTCCAGGAAGCGGGCCTCCAGGCGGGCGCGCAGGGCGAGCAGACCGGCGTCCCACTCCAGGTGCTCGGGTACGTCGGCGAAGCCCTGGTAGTGGAGTTCGTAGAGCGTGTAGAGGGCCAGCTGGAGGTCGTCGCCGTAGGGGGCGGGAAGCGGGGTGGGCACATCCGGTCCCGTGCCGTCGCGCAGAGCGGTGAGCACGGCCGCCGAGAGGGGGCCGCGGGCGGTGGGGAGCGGGGGCGGGCGCAGCCGGGTCGTCGTCATGGCGTGCCCTCTCCGCGCCGCTTGGCGTGGCGGCGGTGGCTGGTGTCGCACCAGGGGTACATCCGGCTGCGGCGGCAGGTGCACACCGCCACCAGGAAGCGGTCGGACACCGACACCCGGCCGCTCTCGTCCACCACCTCGACCGGCCCCTCGATCAGCAGCGGTCCTTCGCGCTGGACGCGGACCCGGACGCGACGGGGGCGCTCAGGCGTGTTCGGCACGGATCACCACCAGCTCCTCGGTCGTCCCCCGCGCCGTCAGACCGCGCTCGCGCAGCCAGGCGAGCCGCGAGCGCAGGACATGGCCGTAGGGCAGTCGGGCGCGGTCCACGACCTCGCCGTACAGCCCCGCCGCCGCGAGACGGGTCAGGGTGTCGTCCACCCCGCACAGATGCGAGTGCACCAGCAGCAGCGTGCCCGCGGGCCGCAGGACCGTCGGCGCGGCCTCGCAGATGCGGTCGATCACCATCCGGCCGTCCGTCCCGGCGTCCCAGGCGCGGGCGGGGCCGCGCGGGGGAGCGGTGACGGGCGCGGGGACGTACGGCGGGTTCGTCACCACCAGGTCGAACCGGCGGCCCGGCACCGCCGACGCCAGGTCACCGTGGCGGACCCGGACGCTCTGGCCGTTCAGGCGCGCGTTCCACCAGGTCGTCAGCACCGCCCGCCAGGAGATGTCCACCGCGGTCACCCGGCCGCCCCGCCGGGCCGCCTCCACGGCGAGCAGCCCGCTGCCGGTGCCGAGGTCCAGGATCTCCGTACGGCCGGGGGCGATGCGTTCGCGGCACATGGCCCGGCGCAGGAGGCCGGTGTCGGCCTGGGGGGAGTAGACACCCCGGGGAACCCAGCAGCGCAGCCGCGCGGGGGCGGTCAGGGTCTGGGCGGTCATGGGGTCACCTCGCGCACGGGGGCCTCCGGGGGAGCGGTCACAGGGGCCGGTGTCGCCGGTCTGGTGGCACCAGGTCGGGTAATTCCGGCATTTCACCTCGTGCGGGTACCCCTGACCTCGGACATCACTCCGCCCGTTCCCCTCACCTCGCGGGCCGCCTCACCGCGCGCCCGCGTGCAGCGACGCCAGCAGCGCGGCCGGATCGGCGTACACCGCGTCCGCGCCCGCCTCCTCCAGGTCCTCGCGCGGGATGCCCCCGCACAGCAGCGCCACGCACCGCACCCCCGCCCCGCTGCCCGCCCGCATGTCCCACACGGTGTCCCCGACGAACACGGCGTTCTCCGCGGACACCCCGGCCAGCTCCAGCGCCTGCTCCACCGGTTCGGCGGCCGGTTTGCCCTCGGACACGTCGTCGGCGCTCGCGGTGGCCTTGATCGCCTCGTCCGCGTCGAGTGCGCGCCGCAGCGCGGACAGCTCCTGGCCGCCCGCCGAGGTGGCGAGCACCACCCGCCAGCCGTCCCCGGCCAGCCGTCGCAGCAGTTCCCCGGCCCCCGGCAGGGGCGCGAGCCGCCCGAAGTACTGGCCGTACAGCGCCTTGTGGGCCGCGCTGAGCGCGTCCGCCTCCTCGCGGGCCGTCTCCTCGCCGAGCAGCCGGGCGACGAGGTCGGCGGACCGCAGCCCGACCGAGCGGTGGATCTCGTGCGTCGGCACCTCGTGCCCGGCCTGGCGGAACGCCTCCCACCAGGTCACCACGTGCAGGGCGTTGGTGTCGACGAGGGTTCCGTCCACGTCGAACACGGCGGCGCGCGGCTCGCCGTCGTCCGGCCGGTCGTCGGGGATGAGCATGGGCGGCACCTCGCGGGGCTCGTAGGGGAGGGGGACGTGCGGACGGGGTGCCGAGTACCCCGGGGACGCCGGATCGTGCGTCGCCCGCGCGTCGTGTCACCCGGGGGAACAGGGGTACGCGGGGGCCGACCGAAGCCCCGGTCCGGCCGTCCGGTCGGTGACGACACGGAGGATTCCATGGCCCTGCGTCCGCTGCCGCGCACGACGCGCCTCGCGTACCGCGTGGCCCGACACGTACCCCGCTCGGCATGGCCCCCTCCCGCACGGCTCGCGTACCGGGCGATCCGGATCGCACCCCACGTGGTCCCGCATGTGCCGGGTACGGCCCGACGGCACCGGCGACACGGCGGTGACCCGCGCGTCTTCGGACCGCGCCCCGCCGAGGCGGAGGAGGCCGCCCGCCACTCCCCGCTGCTCGGCGTCCTGCCCCTGTGGGTGGCACCCGCCGTGGCGGACTGGTGGATACGCCGCCGTACCCCCGTCGACACCCGGGAATCCGCGGTGCACGCGCTGAGGGTGGCCGAGGCCGGGGTGCCGCTGGTCCTCGGACTGGTCGCGCGGATCAACCCCCTGGTGCTCACGGTGATGACCGGCGCCGCCGCCCTCCACTGCGCCACAGCCGCCTACGACGCCTCCCCGGACGACCGCGCGGTCCGTCCCACCGAGCGGTACCTCCACACCCTCCTGAACACGCTCCCCCTCACCACCCTCATCCTCACCGCCTCCCACCACCCCGACCAGCTCCGCGCCACCCTCCACGGCGGCCCGGGCCCCCACGACTGGCACCTGCAGCCCAAGAAACCCCCGCTCCCGACCCCGTACCTACTGGCCCTCGGCGCGACCATCACGGCAGGCGTCGTCCTGCCGTACACCGAGGAACTGCGCCGCAGCCGACGAGCCTCCCGAGAGGCCCGCGAGAAGTGACCCGCCCGGGGCCGACAGGCGTCAGGCCGGCGCCTGGAGCACCGCGAACACCGCCCCCTCCGGGTCCGCCACGGTCGCCACGCGCCCCCGTGTGCCCGGGCGGGCCGGTTCCAGGACCCGGCCGCCGAGGGTCGTCAGCTGGGCGACGGTCCGGGGCACGTCCGTGACGCGGAAGTGGGTGAGCCAGTGGGCGCCGCGGTCGCGGGGGACCGTGCGGCCCGCGCCGTGCAGGGCGGCCACCGGGTGGCCGTGGGCGAGCAGGGTGACGTGGTCGGGCGGGGCCGGGTCCTGGGCGTAGCCGCACACCGTCTCGTAGAACTTGACGACGCGTTCGGTCTCGTAGGTGATCAGCTCGGTCCAGACCGGCAGGCCGTGGCGGTCCTCGCCCGGCGCCGACGCGGGGCCGGTGTCCTCGCGGAGGCCGAAGACCGCGCCCGCCGGGTCCGCCGCGACCGCCGTGCGGCCCTCGCCGGGACTGTCGAGCGGCCCGACGGCCACCGTGCCGCCGCACAGGCGGATCTGACCGGCCGCCAGGTCCACGTCGGGCGCGGTGAAGAACGGCGTCCAGGCGGCCGGAAGCTGACGGTCGGGCGGCGATTGGCCGATACCCGCCACCTCCTGCCCGTCCAGCAGGGCCCGCGTCCGGCGCCCGGGGCCCGGCTCGAACTCCCAGCCGAACAGCGCCCCGTAGAACTCCTCGGCGGCGGCCGGCCGGTGTGTCAGCAGGCTCACCCGCCAGGGTGCGCCGGGCGCACGGGACGCCCGGGGTACCGCCGCCTGCTGTGCCTGGGTCATCCGCCACTCTCCCTCCGGCCCCGCACGGGGGCCGCGTCGCGTCCGCTCACCCGGAAGGGGCGCGCGTCACCCGAAGGGGGCGCACGCCAGGGCGGAACCGGTGTCGGGTGTGCCGTACGTGCCCGGTGTCCCGTACGGAGGAAAGGCCGTCCTCCCGCGCACGCGCCCGGCGCACGATGTGTGCCCGGTCGCGTACGCCCCGTGATCGTGTCCGTCCGGCCGAGCAGAGTAGCCGTCCCTGGACGCCGGGGCTACCCCTGGCGTATGGATGGACCCCATGACAGTCATCATTTCCCCGTCCGAGCTGGCCCAGGAGCTGTCCGGGCAGGCACCCCCCGTGCTGCTGGACGTCCGCTGGCAGCTCTCCGCGGCCAAGGCGGCGGGGGCGCCCCCCTTCGACGGGCGGGCCGAGTACGCGGCCGGGCACATCCCCGGCGCGGTCTACGTCGACCTGGACCGCGAACTGGCCTCCACCCCCGGCGAGAAGGGCCGCCATCCCCTGCCCGACCTGGAGGTCTTCGGCGCGGCCGTGCGCCGTGCGGGAGTGACTGCCGGGCGGCCCGTCGTGGTCTACGACGGCGGCCAGGGCTGGGCGGCGGCGCGGGCCTGGTGGCTGCTGCGCTGGACGGGTCACCCGGACGTGAGGGTCCTCGACGGCGGGTTGACGGCCTGGGACGGTCCGCTGTCCACCGATCAACCCGCCCCGGCGGAGGGCGACTTCGAGCCGTCTCCCGGCGCGACCGGCGTCCTGGACGCGGACGGCGCTGCCGAACTCGCGGGCGTCGGCGTCCTGCTGGACGCGCGGGCGGGGGAGCGGTACCGGGGCGAGACCGAGCCCATCGACCGCGTCGGCGGCCACATCCCGGGCGCGCTGTCGGCGCCGACGACGGAGAACGTGGGCCCCGACGGCCGCTTCCTGCCCGCCGCCGACCTGCGCGACCGCTTCAAGGCACTGGGCGTCTCCGACGAGGCCCGCGTGGGCGTCTACTGCGGCTCGGGCGTCTCCGGCGCGCACGAGGTGCTGGCCCTCGCGGTCGCGGGCATCCCGGCGGAGCTGTACGTCGGCTCCTGGTCGGAGTGGTCCGCCGATCCGACCCGCCCGGTCGCGGTGGGCCCTGACCCCCGCTAGGGACACGACAGAACGAGCACGCGGAAGCGGGGGCGCGCTGAACACGCCCCCGCGATACGCCTATTCGCACAAACGGTCGTACAACCCGTTTGCTCTCGCCGCTACTCCTGCTTCTTGCGCCGCGTACCGAAGACGATCTCGTCCCAGCTCGGCACGGCGGCCCGGCGTCCGGGGCGTACCCCGTCGGCCTCGGCCTGGCGGTCGGTGGCGCCCACCAGCCGGTCGCGGTGGCTGCCGACCGAGCGGGGCATGAGCACGTCCGCATAGGCGGACCCGGCCGACGCGGCGGGCGCCGGGGGCTCCTCCGCCTCGGGCTCCTCGGGGGGCTCCTCGTCGGTCTCGGGCGGGCGCTCCGGCACCACCAGATCGCCCCGGAAGCTCGGCACGGCCTCCAACAGGCTGGTCAGCGAGTCCCGTTCACCGGCGGTGGTCTCCTCGGCGGGCTCGGACGCCTGCGCGGGCAGGCTCGGCCGGTCGCGGTCGCCCCGCTCCAGGGCCCGGTCCATCGTGCGGTCGCGCGGCAGCCGGGCGATGCGCGGCACGAACGGGAAGCTCGGCTCCGCCGAGGCGAGGTCGTCGGACTCCCCGATCAGCGAGCGCGCCTCGTCGTCCACGGCCTGGACCAGGCGGCGCGGCGGGTCGTAGGTCCAGCTCGCGGTGTGCGTCTCACCGGCGACCCGGTAGACGAGCAGCACCTCCCAGGTGCCGTCGTCGCGGCGCCAGGAGTCCCACTGCACGGTGTCCTTCTCGGCGCCGCGCAGCAACAGCCGTTCCTGGACGGCCTCGCCGAGGGGCGGGCCCGAGTTCTCGCCGGGGCGGCGGACGGAGGTCTTGCGGGCGCGCTCGGCCATGAAGGCGCGCTCGGCGAGGACGGGGCCCTCGAAGCGCCGGACCCGGTCGACGGGGATACCGGCGAGCTGGGCGACCTCTTCCGCGGTGGCACCTGCTCGTATCCGCGCCTGGATGTCACGGGGGCGGAGGTGGCTCTCCACCTCGATCTCGATCTGGCCGAGCCGGGGACGGTCGCCGCGCACGGCGGCGCGCAGCCGCTCGTCGATCGGAAGGGTGTACTCCGTCGCGTCGGCAGCCTTGAGCACCAGCCGTGTGCCGTCATTCGAGACGGCCACGACACGCAGTTCGGGCATGGGGACCTCCCGGGTGGTGCCTGCCGACGTCACGTGCGTCGCTGCTTCCGCTAGTCGAGTGTGGCCTGCCCGGGTGCAGCCTGCCACAACCTTGCCGAGTTGCCCGGCGTGTCGGGCTCGGACCCGAGTTCGCCGTTATGGCACGGTTACCTGTTCGCAACGCTAAGTGACGAACTCCATCACCCTGTGCAAGTAGCCCCCTCCCGGCGGTCCTGCCAGGCCCCGGACACCCTGGTGGGAGACCGGACCCAGGGCTCGCAACAGTACTCCATTCGGACCACGCGCGTGGATTGACGCGCCGCCCGAATTCCGGCGAGGGGCGCGTCTCGGCCGCGCGCGAGTCGGTCTGATCAGTCATCAACGTGGTGAACTTCACGCAATCGCCAGAAACGGAACTAAAGGTTTCGCCCATACGTCCCTCTCTCGTGCAAACCGCCGGTCAAGACCGGTCACGTAGGGGAAAGGCAGGCAGGTTCCGGGTATGGGTGAGAAGCCCGAGACGGGTCGCAAGCGGGTCGACCTGAGCGTGCCCCAGGTGGCGGGCAGCGCGCTGGCCGCCGTCGTGGCGGCCAAGCTGGCCTCGTACTTCGGGGTGTACGGCACGATCCTCGGCGCGGGGGTGGTGAGTGTCGTCGCCACCTGCGGCGGCTCCGTCTTCCAGCAGGTCTTCCGGCGCACCGGCGAGCAGTTGCGCGAGGTCAAGACGAACGGCCGCCCGAGGCCGCAGACGGCCGGTGAAGCAGCGGCCGTACCGGGGCAGTTCGGTACGGGGACCGTCTACCGCGCGCGGGTGAAGAGCTGGAAGCGCCCGCTCGTCGCGGCGGCGCTCGTCTTCGGCGTGACCATGGCCGGTATCACCGTCTACGAACTGGTCTCCGGCAGCAGCTTCAGCGGCGGCAAGGGCACCACGGTCAGCGACGCGGTCGGCGGCCGGAACGCCTCCCACCACAAGTCCCCGGCCCCCACGCCCTCCTGGACCCCGTCCACCGGGACGGACCCGGCCTCCCCGGACGAGACCGCACCTTCGGGTGACGGCGGTACGACGGGTTCGGCGACGCCCGAGCCGAGCCGGAGCCCGGACCGGCAGCGGAAGCAGGACACCGAGTCCAGCCCGCAGGAGACCACCCCGGCCCCGACGACGGACGCCCCGACCGCGAGCCCTACTCCCCGAGAATCCGCCGGGAGTAGTCGTTCTGGAACAGTCGTTCCGGATCAAGGCGGTTCCGCAGCGCCCTGAATTCCCCGAACCGCGGATACACCCGATCGAAGTACTCCGCGTCACGGGTGTGCACCTTCCCCCAATGGGGTCGCCCCTCGTGCGCGGTGAAGATCCGCTCGGCCGCGCTGAAGTAGGCGTGGTACGGCGTGCCCCGGTACATGTGCACCGCGATGTACGCGCTGTCCCGGCCCGAGGCGGTGGAGAGCGTGATGTCGTCGGCCGGGGCGGTGCGCACCTCGACCGGGAAGCTGACCCGCAGCCCCGACCGCTCGACGACCGCTTTCAGTTCACGGAGCGTGTCGCCCAGGGCCGCGCGCGGCACCGCGTACTCCATCTCGACGAACCGCACCCGGCGCGGCGAGGTGAACACCTTGTACGGGATGTCGGTGTACGACCGCGCGGACAGCGCCCTGCTGGAGATGCGGGCGATGGCAGGGACGCTCGCGGGCGCGGCGCGGCCGACCCACTGGGCCACCTGGAAGACGCCGTTGGACAGGAACTCGTCCTCGAACCAGCCGACCGGCTGCCCCACCGGACGCGCCGGGCCCGCGCTGCGGTTGTTGCGCTTGGTGTTGGTGCTGTCGGTGTGCGGGAACCAGTAGAACTCGAAGTGCTCGTTCTCCGCCCACAGTTGGTCGAACTCCGCCAGCACCCGGTCCAGCGGCATCGGCTCCTCGCGCGCGTGCAGCAGGAACAGCGGCTCCACGGCGAAGGTGACGGCCGTGACGATCCCGAGGGCGCCGAGCCCGATCCGGGCCGCCGCGAAGACCTCGGGGTTCTCCTCCCGTGAGCAGGTGAGCACCGAGCCGTCGGCGGTGACCAGTTCGAGCGCGGTGATCTGCGCCGCGATCGAGCCCGACTCGCGGCCCGTGCCGTGGGTGCCGGTGCTGACCGCCCCGGCCACGGTCTGCTCCATGATGTCGCCCATGTTGGCCAGCGACAGGCCCTCGCGCGCCAGGGCCGCGTTGAGCCGCTTGAGCGGGGTGCCCGCCTCGACCGTGACGGTCATCGCCGTACGGTCGATCTCCCGGATACCGGCCAGCAGTTCGGGCCGTATCTGCACCCCGTCGGTCGCGGCTATGGAGGTGAACGAGTGCCCCGTACCGACCGGCTTGACCCGCAGCCCCTCCTCGGCGGCCTTGCGTACCTCGGCCGCCAGCTCCGCCACCGAGGCCGGAGTCACCTGCCGGGCCGGACGGGCGGTCACATTGCCGCCCCAGTTACGCCACGTGCCGTGCTTCCCGCTCGCCGTGCTGCTCAACGGTGCCTCCCCGACCCGCGGCCGGCCTGCTCAGCCGGCGGTACCCGAGGAACCCGACCGCGACCGCGGCGGCCCCGGCGGCGGCCGGAACCCCGTACCCGGCCCGTGCCCCGGCGGCGTCGATCGCCCAGCCGGCCGCGGACGAGCCGAGCGCGACACCGACGGCGAGGCCGGTACCCACCCAGGTCATCCCCTCGGTGAGGTTCGCGCGAGGTACGTGCTCTTCGATGAGGGACATCGTCGTGATCATCGTCGGTGCGACGGACAGTCCCGCAACGAACAGCGCCACGGCCAGGAGCGGCAGGTTCCCGACCAGTAGGAGGGGGATCATACTCACGGCCATCGCCGCCAGGCCCAGCAGCCACCGGCGTTCGGGCCGCCCGGCGAACCGCAGCAGGCCGAAGACCAGCCCGGCCGAGCAGGAACCGGCCGCGTACACGGCGAGCACCACGCTCGCCGCGCCCTTGTGCCCGCGCTCCTCGGCGAAGGCCACGGTCGCCACGTCCACCGCGCCGAAGATCGTGCCCGTCGCCGTGAAGGCGGCCACCAGCACCTGGAGCCCCTTCGAGCGCAGCACGCTGCCGCCGACGTGGTTCTCGTCGCGCGGGTGCGGCACCGGCTCGGTGGCCCGCTGGGCGGTCAGCCAGAAGACACCGATCGCCAGGAAGACGGCCGCGAACAGCGGGCCCGCCTCCGGGAACCAGGCCGTGGACAGGCCCACCGAGACGATCGGGCCGACGATGAAGCACACCTCGTCGACGACCGACTCGAACGAGTACGCCGTGTGCAGCTTCGGGGTGCCCCCGTACAGCGCCGCCCAGCGGGCCCGGACCATCGCGCCGAGGCTCGGCACCGAGCCGATCGCGGCGGAGAACACGAACAGCGTCCAGTCCGGCCAGCGGAAGTGCGCGGCCAGCAGCAGTCCGGCACCGGCGGCCAGCGCGACCAGGGTGGCCGGGCGCAGCACCCTGCGCTGCCCGTACCGGTCCACCAGACGGGATATCTGCGGCCCGAACACGGCGGCGGACAGCGCGATGGTGGCCGTGAGCGCGCCCGCGAGGCCGTAGCGCCCGGTGAGCTGCGAGACCATCGTGATCACGCCGATGCCCATCATGGACAGCGGCATCCGGCCGACGAAACCGGCGGCGGAGAAGCGCTTGGTGCCCGGTTCGGTGAACAGGGCGCGGTAGGGGCTGGGCACGGCGGTCTCCGTTGTCCGGGCGGTCCTGCGGGGTGCGGACGGTCGCGCTGCACGGCTGTAAGGCGTGAAAGGGGCGCATACAGCTTACGAGTTAGGTAACCCTAACGCACCAGGTCAGCGGGGGACACGTGGCGGTGGGCGGTGAGCGGACCCGGGCCGTTTTCCGGCTGTCGGTGCCGGGTGGCAGGATCGGAGACATGCCAGACGCGCTCGATGTCCCCCCGCCGGACGCCGGTCCCTACGACGCCCTCCTCCTGCTCTCCTTCGGCGGCCCCGAGGGCCCCGACGACGTGGTCCCGTTCCTGGAGAACGTCACGCGCGGGCGGGGCATCCCCCGGGAACGCCTCAAGGAGGTCGGGCAGCACTACTTCCTGTTCGGCGGCGTCAGCCCGATCAACGAGCAGAACCGCGCGCTGCTCGACGCCCTGCGCAAGGACTTCGCCGAGCACGGCCTGGACCTGCCGGTCTACTGGGGCAACCGCAACTGGCAGCCGTATCTGACCGACACCCTGCGCGAGATGACCGCCGACGGCCGCCGCCGCGTCCTGGTGCTGGCCACCAGCGCCTACGCGTCGTACTCCGGCTGCCGCCAGTACCGCGAGAACCTGGCCGACGCGCTCGCCACGCTGGAGGCCGAGGGCCTGGAGGTGCCGAGGGTCGACAAGCTGCGGCACTACTTCAACCACCCCGGCTTCGTCGAGCCCATGACCGAGGGCGTGCTGCGGGCGCTCGCCGACCTCCCCGAGGAGGTCCGCGACGGTGCCCACATCGCCTTCACCACGCACTCCATCCCGCTCACGGCCGCCGACACCTCGGGCCCGGTCGAGGGCCACGGGGACGGCGGCGCCTATGTCCGCCAGCACCTGGAGGTGGCCGGGCTGATCGCCGACGCGGTCCGCGAGCGCACCGGTGTCGACCACCCCTGGCAGCTCGTCTACCAGTCCCGCTCCGGCGCCCCGCACATCCCCTGGCTGGAGCCGGACATCTGCGACCACTTGGAGGAGCGGCACGCGGCCGGTGTCCCCGCCGTCGTCATGGCGCCCATCGGCTTCGTCTCCGACCACATGGAGGTCCTCTACGACCTCGACACGGAGGCCACCGCCAAGGCCGCGGAGCTGGGCCTGCCGGTGCGCCGCTCGGCCACGGTCGGCGCCGACCCGCG
This sequence comes from Streptomyces sp. LaPpAH-108, assembly GCF_000373625.1. Classification (GTDB taxonomy): domain Bacteria; phylum Actinomycetota; class Actinomycetes; order Streptomycetales; family Streptomycetaceae; genus Streptomyces. The sequence goes on along the minus strand of NZ_KB891994.1, from coordinate 627,771 downwards.
CTTCGCCGCCGCCGTGCGCGAGCTGATCGAGGAGCGCGCCGCCACCGAGCGCGGCGAGCGGGTCACCCCGTGCGCCCTCGGCTCCCTCGGCGCGAGCCACGACCTCTGTCCCGTCGGCTGCTGCCCGGCCCGCGCCCCGCGCCCGGCCGCCGCCGGTGCCGACAGCCCCTACGCGTGAGGAGCCACGTGACGACCCCGCACTCCGACCTGCCCGACGACCAGCTCGCCGACTTGCTCGACGACCTGCTCGGCCTGGCCCTGGAGGCCGCCCGCCGCGCCGGTGAGCTGCTGCGCGACGGCCGCCCGGCCGACCTCGCCGTGGCCAGGACCAAGTCCAGCCCCATCGACGTCGTCACCGAGATGGACATCGCGGCGGAGAAGCTGATCACCGACCTGATCTCCGCGCGCCGCCCCGACGACGGCTTCCTCGGCGAGGAGGGCGCCGTCTCCGAGGGCACCAGCGGGGTCCGCTGGGTGATCGACCCGCTCGACGGCACGGTGAACTACCTCTACGGGCTGCCGACCTGGGCGGTGTCCATCGCCGCCGAGCTGCATGGTGAGACCGTCGTCGGCGTCGTCGCGGCCCCGCTGCGCGGCGAGACGTACCACGCGGTGCGCGGCGGCGGCGCCTTCGCCACTGGCGCCTGGGCGGGCGAGCGGGCGCTGGCCTGCCGTCCGGCCGCCCCGCTGGACCAGGCGCTCGTCGCGACCGGCTTCAACTACGTCACCGAGGTCCGCGCCCACCAGGCCCAGGTGGCCGCCCGGGTGCTCCCGCTGGTCCGGGACATCCGGCGGGGCGGCTCGGCGGCGATCGAGCTGTGCGACGTGGCTTCCGGGCGACTGGACGGCTACTGGGAGCGCGGGCTCAACCCCTGGGACTACGCGGCCGGTGCCCTCATCGCCCGTGAGGCGGGTGCGGTGACCGGTGGACGCCCCGGAGAGCCCGAGTCACCCGCCCTGACGTTCGCGGCCACCCCGGCCGTCTTCGAGGCGCTTCAGCCGCTGCTCGAGGACTTCGGAGCCTGGCACGACTGAGCGGTACCGCCACGCGAGTGGGCCCCGGCGGAGAGATCCGCCGGGGCCCACTCGCGTGGCGGTACCGCTCAGGGCTGTGACACGGCGACTTCCACACCGTGCTCGGCCGCGAGACGGCGCAGGTCGTCCAGCTCTCCCTGCTCCACCTCGGCGAGGAAGTCGTCGCCCTCGTCACGAGCCCGCGACAGGTCGGACTCGGTCGTCTTTATGCGCTGCAGAAGTCCTGCGGTGAAAGCGTCCATGCTGCGCCCCCTCGTCCTGGGTCGTGGGTCGGTGGCACGGGGGTGTGCCGGTCGGGAAGGGGCGATCACGTGGCCCGCGGATGCCCGGCACAGCCCTGCCGGGCGGCTGCGGTGCCGGACACCCGCGCCCGCTCCGCCGGGGCTGATCGCGGAGTGACCGCATGGTGCCTCGGCACATGCGGAGCGTGATCGCGGGGTGTAAAGCCGTCCTCCCCCCGCTGTTCGCCCGGGAAACCTCCGACGCCGCAGAAAATCCCGCTTTCTCGCCCTCCGACCGCCGTACCTGCGGCGACCGTCCTCGGCTTACCGCCGACTTATGGCCGAAAAGGGCAGGATGGAGGGCACAATCCCACGGACATCCCTCCGCCCGACCGCGCCCCGGCGCGCCGTGGGCGGACCTGAGGAAGGACAAGCGACGTGCGCGTACTCGTCGTCGAGGACGAGCAGCTGCTCGCCGATGCGGTGGCCACCGGACTGCGCCGGGAGGCCATGGCCGTCGACGTCGTGTACGACGGTGCGGCCGCCCTGGAGCGCATCGGCGTCAACGACTACGACGTGGTCGTCCTCGACCGCGACCTCCCCCTCGTGCACGGCGACGACGTCTGCCGCCGGATCGTGGAGCTGGGCATCGCCACCCGCGTGCTCATGCTCACCGCCTCCGGCGACGTCAGCGACCGCGTCGAGGGCCTGGAGATCGGCGCCGACGACTATCTGCCCAAGCCCTTCGCCTTCAGTGAGCTGATCGCGCGCGTGCGCGCGCTCGGCCGCCGTACGAGCGTGCCCCTGCCGCCCGTCCTGGAGCGCGCCGGGATCAAGCTCGACCCCAACCGCCGCGAGGTCTTCCGCGACGGCCGCGAGGTCCAGCTCGCCCCGAAGGAGTTCGCCGTCCTGGAGGTGCTGATGCGCAGCGAGGGCGCGGTCGTCTCGGCCGAGCAACTGCTGGAGAAGGCCTGGGACGAGAACACCGACCCGTTCACCAACGTGGTCCGGGTGACCGTGATGACGCTGCGCCGCAAACTCGGCGAGCCTCCCGTGATCGTCACCGTGCCCGGCTCCGGCTACCGGATCTGATCCGCCATGGCCGCCACCCCCGCGCCGCCCCAGGCGCCCCCGAAGCCCACCTGGGATCCCCGCCGCCCCCAGCCGCCCTTCCCGTGGCTGCGCCCGACCATCCGCATACGGCTGACCCTGCTGTACGGCGGCATGTTCCTGATCGCGGGCATCCTGCTGCTGTCGATCATCTATCTGCTGGCCGCGCAGGCGATCAGCTCCGGTAACCAGCCGCTGTTCAAGATCGTCAGCTTCCAGGCGCTCAAGGTCTCCAGCGACAACTGCCAGGCGATCAACACCAGCAGCCTCTCGCTCCAGGACTTCAACGACGCGATCAGCCAGTGCGTCGACCATCAGCGCCAGGTCGCCCTGGACGAACTGCTCAGCCGCTCGCTGCTCGCCCTGCTCGGCCTCGCCGTGATCGCCTTCGCCTTCGGCTACGCCATGGCGGGCCGCGTGCTGTCCCCGCTCGGCCGGATCACCCGCACCGCGCGCCAGGTGGCCGGCTCGGACCTGTCCCGCCGGATCGAGCTGGACGGCCCCGACGACGAGCTGAAGGAGCTGGCCGACACCTTCGACGACATGCTGGAGCGGCTGCAACGGGCCTTCACCGCCCAGCAGCGCTTCGTCGGCAACGCCTCCCACGAACTGCGCACCCCGCTGGCGATCAACCGCACCCTCCTTGAGGTCCACCTCTCGGACCCGAATGCGCCCGTGGAGCTGCAGCAGCTCGGCAAGACCCTGCTCGCCACCAACGAACGCAGCGAGCAGCTGGTCGAGGGCCTGCTGCTGCTCGCCCGCAGCGACAACCAGATCGTCGAGCGCGGGCCCGTGGACCTCGCGGAGGTCGCCGGGCAGGCCGTCGACCAGGTGCGCGCCGAGGCGGACGCCAAGGGCGTGGAGATCCGCGGCGAGTGCAAGCGCGCGGTGGTGCTCGGCAACGGCGTGCTCCTGGAGCGCATCGCGCTGAACCTCGTACAGAACGCGGTGCGCTACAACGTGCCCGAGGACGGGTGGGTCGAGGTCACCACGGACACCGAGCACAACCAGGCGGTGCTGACCGTGTCCAACACCGGGCCGGTGGTCCCGGCGTACGAGGTGGACAACCTCTTCGAGCCCTTCCGGCGGCTGCGCACCGAGCGCACGGGCAGCGACAAGGGGGTGGGGCTCGGCCTGTCCATCGTCCGGTCCGTGGCCCGCGCGCACGGCGGTCATATCGTGGCCCGGCCGCGCGAGGGCGGGGGGCTGGTGATGCGCGTCACCCTGCCGCTGTGAGCGGGCCTCCGGCGCGCCCGGAGAATGTTCGCTTCGCGCGGAATTTTCCACCACCCTGCCGGGGTTGTCCCTGTGTGATCAATCACATGTGTGGATTTCCGGCCATGTACTGAACGTGATCAAGAAGTGGGCCACAAAGCCGGGAAAGTCCGGGTTTTCAGCCCTCCTGATCACGGGAAGTACACGATGAGGCGCCTTTGAGGTGCGGCATTCGAACCGTGTACGGTCCTCACCGCCATCCAAGCCGATCACTCTTGAGGAATCGGGTTGGGTGTCGATTGAGTAACAGACCTTGATGTGAGGCAAAATCTCCGCCTCAGGTCGGGCACAAGTCCGGCCTCTCACGCGTTACGTGCGCTGAAGACACCGCAGACACCCAGAGGGGGAGAGCGACCATGGCAACCGATTACGACACTCCACGCAAGACCGACGACGACGTCGACTCGGACAGTCTCGAAGAGCTGAAGGCCCGGCGGAACGACAAGTCCACCTCCGCGGTGGACGTCGACGAGTTCGAGGCCGCCGAAGGCCTCGAGCTTCCCGGCGCCGACCTCTCCAACGAGGAGCTGGCCGTCCGTGTGCTGCCCAAGCAGCAGGACGAGTTCACCTGCATGAGCTGCTTCCTCGTCCACCACCGCAGCCAGCTGGCCCGCGAGAAGAACGGCCAGCCGATCTGCCGCGACTGCGACTGAGGACGGGTCGGCCGTGACTGGCTCGACCCCTCCGCGGAAGCGCCGTTTCCGGTTCCCGGGAGCGGACAAAGGGCCGTTCGGCGGCTCGCACGGCACGCGTGACCACGAGCGGGGCTCACCGGAAGCGGGAGCCTCGCTCGAACCACCGGCGGAGCACCACGCTCCGCGGGCCGGGACGGGGGAGTCCGCCGGTCCAGACGCACCGGTCCGGCACCCACGGGCCGCGGCGATCCGTGGCAGGGCCCGTCAGCTGGCGCGCGAAGGCGCACGCCGGGGCGGCGGCCACGCCCGCGCGGGCATCGCCTACGTCGCGGACCGCGTCATCGACATCGCCCCCCGCGTCCCCGTACGCGACCTCGCGACGCTGCGCAGGCAGTTCCCGGGCCTCGATCCCGAGCAGCTCGCGGACAAGCTCGTGGCGGGAGCCGCGAAAGCCACCTCCACCGTCGGCGCCGGAATCGGAGCGGCGGCCATGCTGCCCGTACCGCCCGCCCTGCCGACCGAACTCGCCGCGGAGATCACCGCGGTCGCCGCGATCGAGCTGAAGCTCATCGCCGAACTCCACGAGGTCTACGGACAGCGCGCCCCCGGCGGCCTCGGCGCCCGCAGCACCGCGTATCTCGGCTCCTGGTCCGGAGAGCGCGGCATCGACGTGATGAAGCCGTCGACCATCGACGCGGCCCTGGGCGGCCGTATGAAACGCGAACTGCGCCAGCAGATCATGAAGCGCATGGTCCGCAACCTGCCCAACCTGACGCCCTTCATGGTGGGCGCGGCCGTCGGCGCGGTGATGAACCGCCGCGACACCAGAAAGCTCGCCGAACGCGTCCGGGCCGATCTGCGCAAGGTCCAGGTCCCCTGGGCCGAACTGGCCGCGCAGCCCCCGCTGGACCAGCCCGAACACCCCGTGCGGATCAAGGAGATCGCCGAGGACCCCGAGGGCCCCGAAAACCCGGCAAGCCCGAAGAGCTGACCTCAGGCCGCGGCCGAGGTGTCCTTCGCCGCCTCGATGGCCGCCGCCAGCCGCTCCGGCTCCCGCGTCGACAGATACAGGTACGGCGTCGGGTCCTCCGGGTCGGTGACCTCCACGCGCAGCGCGGTCGGGATGTAGGCGCGCAGCAGCAGGAACGCGCGCGTGTCCGCCTTGTAGGTCCGCCAGGCGCGCGCCTCCTCGGCGTCCAGCACCTCGGCGGCGCCCAGTGCGGACACCGGGATCTTCGCCTCGCCCGCGATCAGCGCGTCGCCCACGACCCGGATGCGCTGCGAGCCGTACGCGCTCGCCATGACCGCCGCCACGGCGGTGCCCCCGACCAGCCCGCCGAGCAGCGGCAGCGTGCCGAAGGGGAGCAGGATCAGGGCGAAGGAGACACCCACGAGGAAGCTGATCAGCCACCACGAGCGGGGGGCGGTCAGACGTTCTTCGTAGGGGGTGGCGGCAAGCTGCATGGAGCCAAGCTTGGCACGCCGGTGGCGGGTGCCGGGCGGCCGGGTAAGGTCTGCGCCTGTGAGTGGTAGTTCCCCAGCCCTTGAGCCGCCCGCCGACGCGGTGCGCCCCGTCCGTCATCCCGACGCGCCCGCCCCCGGGCAGCCGCTGGGCACCCACTACGAACACTGTTTCGGATGCGGGCCCGGGCAGCCGCACGGGCTGCACCTGGACGCCCGCGCGGGCGACGGTGTCTCGCTGACCGCCGAGTTCACCGTCAAGGCCGCCCACCAGGGCGCCCCCGGCCTCGCGCACGGCGGGGTGCTCGCCACCGCCCTGGACGAGACGCTGGGCTCGCTGAACTGGCTGCTGCGGACCATCGCCGTCACCGGCAGACTGGAGACGGACTTCGTACGGCCCGTCCCCGTGGGCACCACGCTCCATCTGGAGGCCGAGGTCACCGCCGTCGCCGGACGGAAGATCTACTCCACCGCCACCGGCCGTCTCGGCGGCCCCGAGGGGCCCGTCGCCGTCCGTGCCGACGCCCTCTTCATCGAGGTCAAGGTCGACCACTTCACCGACCACGGCCGCGAGGAGGAGATCCGGGCCGCCATGAGCGACCCGGACCAGATCCGCCGTACCCGCGCCTTCGAGGTGAACCCGTGAACGCCGACCGGACCGCCCCGCTGGACGTCCGCATCCGCCGGATCGACCCCGACGTCCCCCTCCCGGCGTACGAGCACCCCGGGGACGCCGGAGCCGACCTGCGCACCACCGAGCCTTGCGAACTGAGCCCCGGTGAGCGGGCCGTCCTGCCCACCGGCATCGCCATCGCGCTCCCGGAGGGGTACGCCGCGTTCGTGCACCCCCGTTCGGGCCTGGCCGCCCGCTGCGGTGTGGCGCTCGTGAACGCCCCCGGGACGGTGGATGCCGGGTACCGTGGAGAGATCAAGGTGATCGTGGTGAATCTCGATCCGCGCGAGACCGTGCGGTTCGAACGCTTCGACCGGATTGCCCAACTGGTCGTCCAGCAGGTCGAGAGGGTCCGCTTCCAGGAGGTCGCGGAACTTCCCGGCTCGGCACGCGCCGAGGGGGGCTTCGGGTCCACCGGGGGTCACGCCTCGGTGGACGGCGGAAGCGGCACAGACGGTCGGACCGCCGAGGGCGGTCCGGCGGGTGGGAATCGATACGCTTCGGTCGTATCCGACCGGGAAGGACAGTGACGTGTTCGGACGTCGCAACAAGAAGGGTGCCGCCGAGGGCGCGGCCGGCGAGGCCGAGCAGGTCGTCGACACCGTCGGCACCGAGGCGGACGGAGAGCGTGAGCGCGTGCGTCTCGAGCCCGAGCCGCGGCCCGACGGGCCCTGGGACTCCGCCGAGGTGCGTGACCCGGCCGAGGGCCGTGTCGACCTCGGGGGCCTGTTCGTGCCGGGTGTGGACGGCATGGAGCTGCGCGTCGAGGTCGCCGGCGACGCGATCGTCGCCGCGACCGTCGTCCTGCGGGACAGCGCCATCCAGCTGCAGGCCTTCGCCGCCCCCAAGCGCGAGGGCATCTGGGGCGAGGTCCGCGAGGAGATCGCGGGCGGCATCACCCAGCAGGGCGGCATCATCGACGAGGTCGAGGGCCCGCTCGGCTGGGAGCTGCGCGCGCAGGTCCCGGTCCAGCTGCCCGACGGCACCGGCGGCTTCCAGGTGGTCCGCTTCGTCGGCGTGGACGGCCCGCGCTGGTTCCTGCGCGGTGTGATCTCCGGCCAGGGCGCGGTGCAGCCGCAGGCCGCCGGACTCCTCGAGCAGATCTTCCGGGACACCGTCGTGGTCCGCGGCGAGGGCCCGATGGCCCCGCGCGACCCGATCGTCCTCAAGCTGCCCAACGACGCCCAGATGGTCCCCGAGGGCGTCCAGCAGGAGGAGGGCTCCCGCTTCTCCGGCGGCATGGGCCAGCTCCAGCGCGGCCCGGAGATCACCGAGGTCCGCTGACCCCGGCATCGACGAGCGAGGGGCCGTACTCCCACGGGGGTACGGCCCCTTTCGCGGGTCCAGGTGCCGCGCGGGTCCAGGTCCTCCGCGCGTCAGGGTTGTGTCAAAGCGCCCCGGTCCGGTGGCCCCCCGCCCGCTTTGTCCGCATCGTTGGCCGTAGGGTCGACGCCGGACGGGGAGCGGTTCACCGGAAGACAATGGGGCCATGGGACGCGGCAAGCTTCGGATCTACCTCGGCGCCGCACCGGGCGTGGGCAAGACGTACGCGATGCTCTCCGAGGCGCACCGGCGTGTCGAGCGCGGCACCGACTGCGTCGTGGCCCACGTCGAACACCACGGCAGACCCCGCACCGAGGTGATGCTGCACGGCCTGGAACGCGTCCCGGGCCGGGAGCTGGAACACCGGGGCGCTCTCTTCACCGAGATGGATGTCGACGCCGTATTGCGCCGGGCTCCTGCCGTCGCCCTCGTGGACGAACTGGCCCACACCAATGTGCCCGGCTCGCGGAATGCCAAGCGGTGGCAGGACGTGGAGGAGCTGCTGGCGGCCGGGATCGATGTGGTTTCCACGGTGAACATCCAGCATCTGGAGTCGCTGGGTGATGTGGTGGAGTCGATCACGGGGGTGCGTCAGCGTGAGACGGTGCCGGACGAGGTGGTGCGGCGGGCCGATCAGATCGAGCTGGTCGACATGTCGCCGCAGGCGCTGCGCCGTCGTATGGCGCACGGGAACGTCTATCAGCCGGACAAGGTCGACGCGGCGCTGTCGAACTACTTCCGGCCCGGCAACCTCACCGCCCTGCGGGAGCTGGCGCTGTTGTGGGTGGCCGATCGGGTCGACGAGTATCTGAATGAGTACCGCAGTGCGCATGAGGTCTCCCGGATCTGGGGTTCGCGGGAGCGCATCGTGGTCGGGCTGACCGGTGGTCCGGAGGGCCGCACGTTGATCCGGCGGGCTGCCCGGCTGGCGGAGAAGGGTGCGGGCGGCGAGGTGCTGGCGGTCTACATAGCCCGCAGCGACGGTCTCACCGCCGCCTCCCCGAAGGAACTCGCTCTCCAGCGCACCCTGGTGGAGGATCTGGGCGGCACCTTCCACCATGTGGTCGGTGACGACATACCCGCCGCCCTGCTGGACTTCGCACGCGGCGTCAACGCCACCCAGATCGTGCTCGGCTCCTCGCGCCGCAAGACCTGGCAGTACGTCTTCGGACCCGGCGTCGGTGCCACGGTCGCCCGCGAGTCGGGCCCCGACCTGGACGTCCACATCGTCACCCACGAGGCGGTCGCCCAGGGCCGTGGCCTGCCCGTCGCCCGGGGTGCCCGGCTCGGGCGGGGCCGGATCGTCTGGGGCTGGCTGGTGGGCGTCGGCGGCCCGGCGGCCCTCGCGCTGCTGCTCAACAGCGTGGACCTCGGCCTCGCCAACGACATGCTGCTCTTCCTGGCCCTCACGGTCGCCGCGGCCCTGCTCGGCGGACTGATGCCCGCGCTTGCCTCGGCGGCCATCGGGTCCTTCCTGCTGAACTACTTCTACACACCGCCCCTGCACCGGCTGACCGTCGCCGACCCGAAGAACATCGTCGCCATCGCGATCTTCTTCGGCGTCGGGATGTCCGTCGCCTCCGTGGTGGACCTCGCCGCCCGGCGCACCCACCAGGCCGCCCGGCTGCGCGCCGAGTCGGAGATCCTGTCCTTCCTCGCGGGCAACGTCCTGCGCGGCGAGACCGGCCTCGAAGAACTCCTGGAGCGGGTCCGGGAGACCTTCGCCATGGAGTCCGCCGCCCTGCTGGAGCGGGCCAGCGACGTCGACCCCTGGACCTGCCAGGGCCGCGCCGGCGTCGGACCGCCGCTGGAGCGCCCGGAGGACGCCGACGTGGACATGCCGGTCGGGGACCACATGGCGCTCGCGCTCACCGGCCGGGTGCTGCCCGCCGAGGACCGCCGGGTGCTCGCCGCCTTCGCCGCCCAGGCCGCCGTCGTCCTGGACCGGCGCCGCCTCCAGGCCGAGGCCGAGCAGGCCCGCACCCTCGCCGAGGGCAACCGCATCCGCACCGCCCTGCTCGCCGCCGTCAGCCACGACCTGCGCACCCCGCTGGCCGGGATCAAGGCCGCCGTCTCCTCGCTCCGCTCCGACGACGTGGCCTGGTCCGAGGAGGACCGCGCCGAACTCCTCGAAGGCATCGAGGAGGGCGCCGACCGGCTCGACCACCTCGTCGGCAACCTCCTGGACATGTCCCGCCTCCAGACCGGCACCGTCACCCCGCTGATCCGCGAGATCGACGTGGACGAGGTGGTCCCGATGGCGCTGGTCGGGGTGCCCGAGGACAGCGTCGCGCTGGACGTGCCCGAGACGCTGCCCATGGTCGCCGTCGACCCCGGCCTGCTGGAGCGCTCGGTGGCCAACCTGGTCGAGAACGCCGTCAAGTACAGTCCCCCCGGCCGCCGCGTCCTGGTCGCCGCCAGCGCGCTGGACGAGCGGGTGGAGGTGCGCGTGGTGGACCGGGGGCCCGGCGTGCCCGACGAGGCCAAGGACCGCATCTTCGAGCCCTTCCAGCGCCACGGCGACGCCCCGCGCGGCGCCGGGGTCGGCCTCGGTCTCGCCGTCGCCCGGGGCTTCACCGAGGCCATGGGCGGCACGCTGGTCGCCGAGGACACCCCAGGCGGCGGGCTGACCATGGTGCTGAGCCTGCGCGCGGCGGGGCGGGGCGCCCAGGAACGCGACGCCGACGAGCGCGCCACGCAGGACGGTGGCGACACCACGGAACGAGAAAGGCAGGCCCTATGACCAGGGTGCTGGTGGTCGACGACGAACCGCAGATCGTGCGGGCCCTCGTGATCAACCTCAAGGCGCGTCAGTACGAGGTGGACTCCGCCGCCGACGGCAGGACCGCCCTCGAACTCGCCGCCTCCCGCCACCCCGACGTGGTCGTCCTCGACCTGGGCCTGCCCGACATGGACGGCGTCGAGGTCATCCGCGGCCTGCGCGGCTGGACCCGGGTGCCCGTCCTGGTCCTCTCCGCCCGCCACTCCTCCGACGAGAAGGTCGAAGCGCTCGACGCGGGCGCCGACGACTACGTCACCAAGCCCTTCGGCATGGACGAACTGCTCGCCCGGCTGCGGGCCGCCGTACGCCGGGCCGAACCCGTCGGCGCGGGCGAGGACGACGTGACCACCGTGGAGACCGAGGGCTTCACCGTCGACCTGGCCGCCAAGAAGGTCAACCGCGCGGGCAAGGACGTACGCCTCACCCCCACCGAGTGGCACCTCCTGGAGGTCCTGGTCCGCAACACGGGCCGCCTCGTCGGACAGAAGCAGCTGCTGCGCGAGGTGTGGGGACCGTCGTACGGCACCGAGACCAACTATCTGCGCGTCTACATGGCCCAGCTGCGCCGCAAGCTGGAGGCCGACCCGGCGCACCCCCGCCACTTCATCACCGAGCCGGGGATGGGGTACCGCTTCGAGAAGTGACCGGTGCGGTGCGGGACATGGGAGGTGCGGGTGGGACGTGAGGTGCGGGGGAGGCGGGGGCGCCACGAGTACGGCCTTGTCGGCCCGCCCCGGTACGCTTCAGATATGAGTGCCGTTCCTCGTTCCGAAAAGCCGGTCGGCCGGTTCCGTCGCATGCTGGACCGGCTCTCCACGTCGCAGGAGGACCTGGAGTCGGAGGAGCTGCGGGAGGACGCCGACACGTCGGGCTGCACCCGTATCGGCGACTGCCACGACCGGCAGGTCGTCACCGTAACTGGTACCTTGCGCACGGTCACCCTGCGCCCGCGCGCCGGAGTCCCGGCCCTGGAGGCGGAGCTGTTCGACGGCACCGCCGCGCTGGACGTGGTGTGGCTCGGCAGGCGTTCCATCACGGGCATAGAACCGGGGCGCAGGCTGATCGCATCGGGCCGGATCTCGATGAGCCGGGGCCGCCGCGTGCTGTTCAACCCGAAATACGAACTGCGACCCCTCGGACGGGAGTAGCCGGTGACGTCCCTCGACAAGCCGACCCAGGACACCGGACAGACACCACCGGACGACGACCACGACGCGCGCGCGGTCACCGAGGCCGCGCTGTTCCAGGCGTTCGGCGGGATCCGGGGGATGGTCGAGACGGTCCTGCCCGGACTGCTCTTCGTCACGATCTACACGATCAACAAGGACCTCCACCTGTCCGCGCTCGCCGCGCTGGGCGTGGCGGTCGTGATGCTGGTCGTCCGGCTGCTGCGCCGGGACACCGTCAAGCACGCCTTCAGCGGCGTCTTCGGTGTGGCCTTCGGTGTCGTCTTCGCGATGTTCACGGGCAACGCCAAGGACTTCTACCTCCCCGGGATGCTCTACACCCTGGGCCTGGCGCTCGCCTACATCATCACCACCCTCGCGGGGGTGCCCCTGATCGGTCTGATGCTCGGCCCGGTCTTCAAGGAGAACCTTTCCTGGCGCACCCGCAACCCCGGCCGCAAGAAGGCGTACGCCAAGGCCAGTTGGGCCTGGGGCCTGATCCTGCTCGCCAAGTGCGCGATCCTCTTCCCGCTCTACTGGTGGGCGGACACCACCCAGCTCGGCTGGGTCCTGGTCATCCTGAAGATCCCGCCCTTCCTGCTGGCGGTCTGGCTCACCTGGGTCTTCCTCGCGAAGGCGCCCGCGCCGATCGACGTGTTCGCCGAGATGGAGGCCGCCGAGCAGGCGGAGAAGGCCGAGAAGGCGGAGCGGGAGCGCGCGGCGGCGGAGGCGGGCGAGCCGACGGGCGGGCGGCACCGCAGAGGCGCGTAGCCGCGTGGAACGCGGAGAACCCCGGCTACCGACGTTGGTAGCCGGGGTTCTTTGTCGTACGGGACTCAGCTGTCCTCGCGCCGTACCGACAGCAGGTCCTCCAGCTGCTCCTCCCGGGCCTGCGCGGCCACGAAGAGGAGTTCGTCGCCCGGCTCCAGGGAGTCCTCCTTGGAGGGGGTCAGCACCCGGGTGCCCCGGATGATCGTGACCAGCGAGGTGTCCTCCGGCCAGGCCACGTCCCCGACCTGGGTGCCGGCCAGGGCCGACTCCTCCGGCAGGGTCAGCTCGACCAGGTTGGCGTCGCCGTGGCTGAAGCGGAGCAGCCGGACCAGGTCGCCGACGCTCACCGCCTCCTCGACCAGGGCGGACATCAGACGCGGGGTGGAGACGGCCACGTCCACGCCCCAGGACTCGTTGAAGAGCCATTCGTTCTTGGGGTTGTTCACCCGGGCGACGACGCGCGGGACGCCGTACTCCGTCTTGGCGAGGAGCGAGACCACCAGGTTGACCTTGTCGTCACCGGTCGCGGCGATGACGACGTTGCAGCGCTGGAGCGCGGCCTCGTCCAGGGAGGTGATCTCGCAGGCGTCGGCGAGCAGCCACTCCGCCTGGGGTACGCGCTCGACCGAGATGGCGGTCGGCGCCTTGTCGATCAGCAGGACCTCGTGGCCGTTCTCCAGCAGCTCGGCCGCGATCGAGCGGCCGACGGCACCGGCACCGGCAATGGCGACCCTCATCAGTGACCGCTCTCCTCTTCGGGGCCCCCGGCGAACGCCGCCTCGACCTTCTCCACGTCGTCCGTGCGCATCATCACGTGCACCAGGTCACCTTCTTGCAGGACCGTCTGCGAGGTGGGCAGCACGGCCTCGCCCAGGCGGGTCAGGAACGCCACGCGGACGCCCGTCTCCTCCTGGAGCTTGCTGATCTTGTGGCCGACCCACTTCTCGGAGGCGTGCACCTCGGCGAGCTGCACCCCACCGGTGGGATCGCGCCACAGCGGCTCGGCGCCGGAGGGCAGCAGACGGCGCAGCATCTGGTCGGCGGTCCAGCGGACCGTGGCCACCGTCGGGATGCCCAGGCGCTGGTAGACCTCGGCACGGCGGGGGTCGTAGATGCGGGCGGCCACGTTCTCCACGCCGAACATCTCGCGGGCGACCCGCGCGGAGATGATGTTGGAGTTGTCACCGCTGGATACGGCGGCGAAGGCGCCCGCCTCCTCGATGCCGGCCTCGCGCAGGGTGTCCTGGTCGAAGCCGACGCCGGTGACCCGGCGACCGCCGAATCCCGGGCCCAGCCGTCGGAAGGCGGTGGGGTCTCGGTCGATCACCGCGACCGTGTGGCCCTGTTGCTCCAGGGTCTGCGCGAGCGCGGAACCCACGCGTCCGCAGCCCATGATGACGATGTGCACGACCGTCCTTCCGGTGTCCAAAAGTTACTGCTCAGCCTCAGGGTCTCAGACCGACGCCCAAAGCTACACACGCGCGGTACCCGTAAGGCACCCGCTGATCACGTGCTCACCTGTGCGGATCGGTGACGCCCGTCACCCCGGGTTCCCCGCGGCGCGTGATGCTGCGCACGCTGCGGCGGGTCAGGATTCCGAGGGCGAGGAGCGCGAAGACGGCTCCGATGAGTTCCGCGGTCGCGGGCATGGGACCTCCGAAGGGCGATGAACTGCGACGACGGGCCGGTCTGCCATCTAGGCACGGGGGGCGCGAGGACCACGGAAACCGCGGTTCCGCGCGCCCCTGATTTCACTCGTGAGGCAGAATGCGTCTTTCGGGTGGGCGGCTGCCTGTTCGAAGCCTTACGATCCTCTGTCGTGTCCAAACTGACCGACGTGCCCAAACGCATTCTGATCGGGCGCGCCTTGCGCAGTGACCGGCTGGGCGAAACGCTCCTGCCGAAGCGCATCGCCCTCCCCGTCTTCGCCTCCGACCCGCTGTCCTCCGTCGCCTACGCGCCGGGGGAGGTCCTGCTGGTCCTGTCCATCGCGGGCGTGTCGGCGTACCACTTCAGCCCCTGGATCGCCGTCGCGGTCGTCGTGCTGATGTTCACCGTGGTCGCCTCCTACCGGCAGAACGTGCACGCGTACCCCAGCGGTGGCGGCGACTACGAGGTGGCGAACACCAACCTCGGCCCCCGGGCGGGTCTCACCGTCGCCAGCGCCCTGCTGGTCGACTACGTGCTGACCGTCGCCGTCTCCATCACCTCGGGCATCGAGAACCTGGGCTCCGCGATCCCCTTCGTGATCGAGCACAAGGTGCTCTGCGCGTGCGCGGTGATCCTCCTGCTGACGCTGCTGAACCTGCGCGGCATGAAGGAGTCGGGCAAGCTCTTCGCGATCCCGACGTACGTGTTCGTCGGCGGCGTCTTCATCATGATCGTCTGGGGTGCGATCCGGGGTCTGGTCCTCGGCGAGACCATGCACGCCCCTACCTCCGGCTTCCACATCAGGGCCGAGCACCAGGGACTCGCGGGCTTCGCGCTGATCTTCCTGCTGCTGCGGGCCTTCTCCTCCGGCTGTGCGGCGCTCACCGGCGTGGAGGCCATCTCCAACGGCGTCCCGGCCTTCCGCAAGCCCAAGTCCAAGAACGCGGCGACCACGCTCGCCATGATGGGCCTGCTGGCCGTCACCATGTTCTGCGGCATCATCGGCCTCGCGATGTCCACCGGCGTCCGCATGGCCGAGAACCCGGCGACCGACCTGCTCAAGGGCGGCGTACCGATCGGCCCCGGCTACGTCCAGAACCCGGTGATCTCCCAGGTCGCCGAGGCGGTCTTCGGCAAGGGCAGCTTCCTGTTCGTCGTCCTCGCGGCGGCGACGGCCCTGGTCCTCTTCCTCGCGGCGAACACGGCGTACAACGGCTTCCCGCTGCTCGGCTCGATCCTCGCCCAGGACCGTTATCTGCCCCGCCAGCTGCACACCCGGGGCGACCGCCTCGCCTTCTCCAACGGCATCGTGCTGCTGGCCGGTACGGCGATGCTTCTCGTGGTCATCTACGGCGCGGACTCCACGCGGCTGATCCAGCTCTACATCGTCGGCGTGTTCGTGTCCTTCACTCTCAGCCAGACCGGCATGGTCCGGCACTGGAACCGCCATCTGGCCGCCGAGAAGAACCCGGCCAAGCGCAGCCGCATGATCCGCGCCCGCGCGATCAACACCTTCGGCGCCTTCTTCACCGGCCTGGTGCTGGTCGTCGTGCTGGTCACCAAGTTCACCCACGGCGCGTGGGTGGCCCTGCTCGGCATGTGCATCTTCTACGCCACGATGACCGCGATCCGTAAGCACTACGACCGCGTCGCCGACGAGATCGCCGCGCCCGAGGGGCCCAGCGACGACAGCGTGCGCCCCTCCCGGGTGCACTCCCTCGTCCTGATCTCCAAGATCCACCGCCCCACCCTGCGGGCCCTCGCCTACGCCAAGCTGATGCGCTCCGACACCCTGGAGGCGCTGACGGTCAACGTCGACCCGGCCGAGACGAAGGCGCTCCGCGCGGAGTGGGAGCGGCGCGGCATCGACGTTCCCCTCAAGGTCCTCGACTCGCCCTACCGGGAGATCACCCGCCCGATCATCGAGTACGTCAAGAACCTCCGCCGCCAGTCCCCGCGCGACGCGGTCTCCGTGATCATCCCCGAGTACGTGGTCGGCCACTGGTACGAGCATCTGCTCCACAACCAGAGCGCGCTGCGGCTGAAGGGGCGGCTGCTGTTCACGCCGGGCGTGATGGTGACGTCCGTGCCGTATCAGCTGGAGTCGTCCCAGGTCGCCCGCGACCGGGCGCGGCGACGGCAGGAGTGGAGCGCGCCGGGTGCGGTGCGGCGGGGGCCGGCGGAGAGGGCGAAGGAGGGGGCGGGGGTTCGGGAGTGAGGGCTTTGCCTTCGGCGTAGGAGGCTGCTGGTCGGGGGGGGGCCTGGTTGGTGCCCTCGGGTGGGGAGGGTGGCTCTGGAGCCGGGGGGCTTCCAAGGCCGCGAGTTTCTGGCTGAGGTTGGGCGGCCCGGGGCGGGGCCCTGGAATGCCTGTCCCGTCTGGGGCGGGGAGCCAGGGGCGGGCCGGTCTGTCTGCGGCAGAGGCGCCGTGGCGGGTGGGCCGGCCGAGGCCGGAGCTTTTCCGGTGGCTGGTCGGGCCGGTCGGGTTGGTCGCTTCGGGGCGGGGCCTGGGTCTCCTGCCCCGCAGGGCTGCCGGGGACGAAGGCTCTCGGATCGCACAGTGCGGCTGGGGGCGCCCGGTGCGAACGGGCTTTCCGGCCGGGCCCTTGGGCGGCGGGTTCGTCCGGGGGCCGGGCTGCTCGGTCAGCCGGGCTGGCTGGGCTGGCTGGGCTTGGTCGACGAAGTGGACGTACGGTCCGTCCGCACCGGAGCCCGGGTTCCAGGGACGGGGGTCGCTCCCGGGTCCTGGGGTGGCCGGGGACGCCGTAGACTGGTGGGCTGTTGTCCCCACGGGGTGTCGTAACCGCCCCCAGCCCCTTGATCTGGAGTCCCCCCACCATGCAGGCAGAATCGACGAAGTCTCTGGTGGGCCGGGAGTACGAGGTCGAGGTCGGCCCCGTCGCCCACGGTGGCCACTGCATCGCCCGTACGTCCGAGGGCCAGGTGCTGTTCGTCCGGCACACGCTGCCGGGGGAGCGGATCGTGGCCCGGGTGACGGAGGGCGAGGAGGGCGCGCGGTTCCTGCGTGCCGACGCGGTGGAGATCCTGGACGCGTCCAAGGACCGTATCGAGGCGCCGTGCCCGTTCGCCGGTCCCGGCAAGTGCGGCGGCTGCGACTGGCAGCACGCCAAGCCGGGCGCGCAGCGCCGTCTGAAGGGCGAGGTGATCGCCGAGCAGCTGCAGCGGCTCGCGGGCCTCACGCCCGAGGACGTCGGCTGGGACGGCACCGTGATGCCCGCCGAGGGCGACAAGCTGCCCGCGGGCGAGGTGCCCCAGTGGCGTACGCGTGTGCAGTACGCCGTGGACGCCGAGGGCCACGCGGGCCTGCGCCGCCACCGCTCGCACGAGGTCGAGCGGATCGACCGCTGCATGATCGCGGCGGAGGGCGTCACCGAGCTGGGCATCGAGTCCCGCGACTGGTCCGGCATGGAGTCGATCGAGGCGATCACGGCGACGGGTTCGCAGGACCGCCAGGTCATCCTGACCCCGCGCCCGGGGGCCCGTCTGCCGATCGTCGAGCTGGACAAGCCGGTCTCGGTGATGCGGGTCGACGAGAAGGACGGCGGCGTCCACCGTGTCCACGGCCGCCCCTTCGTCCGCGAGCGCGCCGACGGCCGTACGTACCGCGTCGGCAGCGGCGGCTTCTGGCAGGTCCACCCGAAGGCGGCCGACACCCTCGTGACTGCGGTCATGCAGGGCCTGCTGCCCCGCAAGGGCGAGATGGCGCTGGACCTCTACTGCGGCGCCGGCCTGTTCGCCGGCGCCCTGGCCGACCGCCTCGGCGACAAGGGCGCGGTCCTCGGCATCGAATCTGGCAAGCGCGCGGTGGAGGACGCCCGCCACAACCTCGCCGACTTCCCCCGCGTCCGCATCGAACAGGGCAAGGTCGAGTCCGTCCTCCCCCGCACCGGCATCACCGAGGTCGACCTGATCGTCCTGGACCCGCCCCGCGCGGGCGCCGGCAAGAAGACCGTCGAGCATCTTGCCTCCCTGGGCGCGCGTCGCATCGCCTATGTCGCTTGTGACCCGGCTGCGTTGGCCCGGGATCTGAAGTACTTCGGGGAGAACGGGTATCGGGTGCGGACGCTTCGGGCGTTCGATCTGTTTCCTATGACGCATCATGTGGAGTGCGTGGCGATCCTCGAACCGGCCGCCAAGGGATCCTGACCTTGACGCCCGTTCCGATGGGGCGTCAGTCGGCTTTTGGGCAGCTCAATTACCTTCAAGCCAGCCATAGTCCGTAACGCGTCGAGGCTACTGACGCGCGCGGCGACGCGGTAGGAGGTCTCAGGGAAGACCTGAGAGACTCCGTGGCTAGGAGCCGCTCTTTCGAAGGCAAACAGGGAATGCCTGCGCGCGGTTCTTGAGCGGATCGCGGCTGGTGGGGCTCCCCGGAGCCTGGGCGGTGGGGGAGTAGTGCCCGTCGTATGCCCCAGTGTGACCGTGGGTTCTTGACGGCCGGGGTGGGCCGTAGGTCGCCGCCGTCCCGTCATCAAGATCTGGGGGCCTTGAGCTAGATGGGGCACGGCCGGCCAAGGCGCGGTAGCCGGTCCAGGAGAATCTGTCGTGTCCGTTGCCCCCGATGCTTGAGGGCAGCCGCCACGCGCCCTGTACCCGCTGCGAGGAGGCGGTCTACCGAGAGAGTTCTGTCATGGAGAACGTCGGAATCCCCCCAGGGCCCATCACTCGATAGCCCTGGCCGTCGTTGTCGAGTGTCTCGCTGCCCAAGTTACCGCCAGATACCCACTGGACCTCGACCGAGAACCGGACATCACGATCTCCGGGAAAGAGATACAGGGACAGCTGTTCGGGATCGCTCTTCGAGATCTTGAACGGGAAGTCGGCACTGGTCCTTGTGGCGCCGTCCTTGTATCGACTGACATGTGGCCGCACGGAGACCGGAACGGAACCGAACTTGACGTCGAACTCACGCTTCGTCATTCCGCCACCGCAGCCGGTCGGTTCCACGATGACTCCACGCGTAGGAAGCTTCCGATCAGACAGAGTCCGGACTTTAATGCCAGTGACAACAATTGCTTCATCCGCCTTGGCCTGCAAGGTCAGCGGGATCTCTACGGGATCGAAATGGGCGTCCGTCACCGGCACCCCGTTGATGGCCGCCTCAGCGGTGGTCGTCTTCAACTCGGAGAGGGACGACTCTGAGTACCGGGGAGCACAACCGTCGGGACCTGCTGAGTAGACCTCCAGTTCGGGTGGGTCCGAGACTTTGTCCGAGATCCACCCCCAGGCGCCTTGGGCGGCGAACAAGGTCAGTGCCCCGACCAGTGGAAGAATCACGATCGTTGCCCAACTCGACTTGTCCAGCAGTGGTGAACGCTGCTGCGGAGCAGTGCGTTCCGGCCGGCTGTTTGACTGAGGTTGCTGGCCTTCTGGCGATGGACTTGGCGTGTCCGCAACCGGATCTGTGGACATCGTGAGCTTTTGTCTCCTCCCATGGCGCCGGGCGTGCTTACCCAAGTCCCTTGCGCCGCAAGTATCCCAAGGCACGCGTGGCTCCCAACCCGGGAGACGGCGCGTGGCAGCCGTTCTTCCTTCTGTCTCCGGATACCGATCTCCGTCCCCTGGCACCGGCCGCACTTCGGCGGGCGGGCGAAGGGCTCCGCATGCTCGTGTGCGAGCAGCTTGCGGGCGAAGTACGCGCCGCGCATCGCGACCATCACCTCACGCGTCCAGCTCTGGGACAGAGCGTTCAGGCTGCCGAGCAGCACGGCTTGTCTTCTGCTCGGGTATCGACCTGGCGTTCCTGTACGTCATCGGCGTTTTTCGGGAACGACCTGGCGGCCGTGGGCCGACTACCTCGGCCTGCCGGACGAGGACGCCGCCCTGATGGCCGAGGCGCTGGGCCGACCCCGGCTGCGCCGGGTCGCCACCGCCTTCATGCGGCCTGACCTGGTCGTCACCGACGCGGGCCTGAAGCTCGTCGAGCTGAACGTGGTCGCCTCGCTGGGCGGACTCAGCACGCTGGCCCCGTACACCGCCGCGACCCGCCACTCGCGGTATGCCGCCTTCCTGGCCACGCGCGGACTGCGGCTGAACGGCCCCGACATGGCGCGGGTGTGGCTCGACGTCTTCGCCGGGCTCACCCGGGCGCGTGGCGACGGGCCGCCGCACGTCTTCGAGGCCACCGCCAACCCGGCGGACCTCGACGGTGGCCGCCGGTTCTTCGTCGACATGATCCGCTCCGCGGGCCACGACATCAGTTGCGGGCTCGTCAGCGGGCTGGACCTCAGCGAGGACGGGGCCCACTTCCGGGGCAGGCGGGTGGATGCTGTTTTCACCGCGTACACCTGGCACGAGACGAAGAACTTCGTGCCGCCCGCGTCGACCGCGCGCTGATGGACCTCGATACGGCTGGCAAGCTGGACTTCATCGGCTCGCCCGCCGCCGCGCTTCACGACAACAAGGCGAACCTGGCCCTGCTCCACGACCCCGAGTTCCAGGGCCTGTCGACTGGCGAAGAACAGGCTCTCGTCCGGGCGCACGTGCCGGTGACCTTCCGGCTGCGGCCGGAGACCCTGGACCGTGCGATCGAGGGACCAACGGTTGCTCCGCAAGCCCGCCTCGGCCTACGGCGGCAAGGACCTGGTCTTCGGCTTCCTGGCCGAGGGCGAGCGGTCCTGGGCGGCGATCGAACTCGGTGTCGCCCAGGTGATCGCCGATGTCGTCGAGACCGGTGCCAGTCTGCGCAACGCGGGCCTGGAGGTCGTCGGCGAGCCGATCGTCGTCCGCCGCGTCGGCGTCGGCGCCTCCGACCCGTCTGTACGGCGCTCGTCCGCCGTCTTCAGGGCGTCCTCATCGCCCCGTACCTACGTGGCCGGTCAGCTGGAGCGGGAGATTTCGACCACCGCGATGTATGCCTGTCGGCTGTGATGTGCGGGGGCCGGGTGAGGTCGTCGCCTTCGTCGCTTCACGCGATCACGGCATGAAGGCCCAGGCGCAGGCCGTGACGAACGGGACGAGAAGCGCGTCGTGCCATCCGACGCGCAGTCTCCTGCCGACGTTCGGATCGATGTCTTTCCCCGTCTCAGGTGTGCGTAGAACCGCATGCCTGAGGTCGCGGCGGGCCTCGTTGGCCCGGCGGCCGTCGAAAAGGGACCGTGTCATGGCTCAGGGGGTCACTGAGCCGACGCCGGTGATGTCGCACGCGGCGCGCGTTTCTGATCTGCCGAGCAGTCGTATCTCGGACAGTGGGGCCGAGTAGGCGATGAACGGGTTGCAGACGGTGATGCGTCCCGCGCCCCACTCGACGTACGGGGTCAGTCCCACGCGGGTGAGTACCCAGATGACGGCGCAGGGGACGGCGAGGGCGAGGATCGCGTCCCAGGTGTTGCGTGGTGTGCCCGAGTCGAGAAACAGGAAGTAGACGGCGGTCGACAGCATGGCGAGGGTGAGCCCTGCGGATGCGATGAAGACGGGGTGGTTCTTGTAACGGGTCACAGGGTTCGTCGCCGATCAGTTGCCCATGAGAATGTCGATCACGTTCCAGACGGAAAAAGCGAGTGGCGGCACGAGCAGGAGATCGGTCGCCCCTCGGCGGACCCAACGGTGGGCGGGTGGATCTCCATCGGCCAGTATTTCCGATGATGTCGTGACATGTGCCTCGGTGATGAGCTCCCGTAGTTCCTTCCTGGCTGACCGGGCGTGCTTGCTGTCGAAGAGCGACCTGGACAGGACCCATGGATGGACCATGCCGATCCCGTCGATACGCAGACCGATTTGCCCATCGCCTGCGACGAACTGAACGTCGGAAAGCCATGCACGATACGAGAGCAGCGGGTTGCGCACGCTGAGCTGGCCGTGCTCACACTCGATCGACGGTTGTATGCCGATTCTGGCGAAGAACCATGCGCAGAGCGACGCCAGACCGAGCAATGCCGCCGCATCCACGAGGCTGTTCCCGTCGGTCTTCGCCGTGAGCAACGCATAGGCCACCACGAATGGTTGGGCGACGATGCCGACGCCCGCCGCGCCGAAGGCAACTCGATTTCTGTACCGCACCCTTGACCTCCACGTTCCGGGATTCCTCACACATGACGCGGCAC
The DNA here is from genome assembly GCF_000373625.1 of Streptomyces sp. LaPpAH-108. Classification (GTDB taxonomy): domain Bacteria; phylum Actinomycetota; class Actinomycetes; order Streptomycetales; family Streptomycetaceae; genus Streptomyces. The sequence goes on along the minus strand of NZ_KB891994.1, from coordinate 605,609 downwards.
CCCGACTCCGACAGCAGTCGCCCGGCGCGGGTGGCCGCTTCGGCCGCACAGGCAACGGCGGGCACGTTGCGGGCCGGATCTGGCCTGATCGCGAAGCACGCTGATGACCTCCATCTATTCAGGGTGAAAACGACTCAGCGAGGTCACGTGTGTCGAAATTCTATTTGTCGCCCGCCTTCCTCTTCCAGCCCTGGCGCACCTCCACTACCGCACCAGCCGTGATCGCGACAGCCAGGACGGCTTCAAGCACCCCCCATACTCGTGACCATCCCTGACCGGAAACCCGATCAACTGCACTGCTCACCATGAAGGGAACAAAAATAATAAAGAAAATGGTCAACGTGTAATTACGCATGAAAATCTCCCGGATTCGATATGAAAGATGGAATGCCGGCGGCGGAGGGGACGCCCTCCGCCGCCGGCTGAGCCGCTACCGGCAGCTCGATCTACCTGTGTACTTCCTGCATACATTTCTCCTTGAAACATTGGTCAAGGCGTCATTCCAGTCATTGCGGAATCGCCGATTATTGTTCCAGTTCCTGAAGTCGTTGACAGCGGTTTGCACACCCCAGATAGCTCCGGCGCAGGTGACGAGTCTGCCAGCGGACTTGCCACAACGCTTGAGGGTGCCCTTCGGGCCGCGGATCGCCCGGTACATGTTCTTCGCGGTCCTTACCCGCCCGAAGGGAGCGATGAGTCCCGCCGTGCTTATCGCAAACTTCCCGGACCAATAGAAGGATCGCCAGTTCGGATTACGACCCACGCGATGTCTCTTATTATTGAACCGGTTCCATTGCTTCTTGAACCAGTTCTTCCCGTCGAGGTCGAACTGGTTCACCGGGTCGCCCGGGTAGCCGTAGCGGTTGTCGCCCCCGCCGTAGACGGGGTCGATGGAGAGGAAGCGGCCGGTCTGCGGGTTGTAGAGGCGGACGCCCATCAGCGTCAGGCCGGTGAGTGTCTCGCTGGAGCGCTGTTTGGCGCCGAGCCAGCCGTAGCGGGCTTCGGTCTGGCTCGCGCGGGGGTTGCCGTACTCGTCCGCGTCCAGGGCGACGGGTGCCTTGCTGGTGTCCAGCGGGAGCTGGAGGGCCACGTCGCCGTGGATGGTGGACAGGTGCAGGACCGTGTCGCCCGTCTTGGTGGTCGTCGCGGCCAGATCGCCGGAGGCGGAGTCGACGTTGCGGGTCAGCGCTCCGGTGGTGGTGTTCTCGACGATCCAGCGCGGGTTGTCGCCGTCGCCGTCGTAGTGGTTGAGCTTGGACGCGGTCTGGGTCCAGGTGCTGCCGCTGCCGGTCTCGACCGTCCAGGAGCGGAAGCGCAGAGCCGCGTCCAGCTGCCAGGTCTGGCGCTTGCCGCTGGCCGTCTGCTGGTACGCCAGGTCGTTGGCGTAGTAGCCGATCGTGCCCTGGTTCGGGACGGCGGTGGTGCGGCCGTACGCGTCGTAGGTATAGCCCGAGTCGACGATGCGGTCGGCGCTGTCGTAGGTGGAGTTGGTGGTGGTGCCCCCGCTGGTGGGGCAGTCGGCGCCCGGGGTGCCGGTCGCGGTGGTCAGGGACTTGCGGTTGGTGCGTGCGTCGAAGGTGTACGCGCGGCGGGTGCAGATCGTCTCGGTGGTGTCCTCGACGGTGGTGAGGCGCCCGACGGCGTCGTAGCGGTAGGTCTGGTCGGACCAGCCCGCGTGGGCGGCGACCTGGCCGTGGATGGACTCGGTCACGGTGTCGGAGTAGACGATCGTGCCGTCGCTGTCACGCGTGTAGGTGCGGTCGGTGGCCGAACCGGTGGTGTCCTCGGTCTGGGTGAGGGTGTAACCGCCGGGCAGCTTCTCGGTGGCGACCGAGCCGTCCGCGTCGTAGGTGGCACGGAAGGTGCCGGCCACCGAGTCGGTGGTGCTGGTGGCGAGGCCGCGCGGTTCGACGGCCGTGTCGTAGGTGTAGGTGACGGTCGACGGCGCCGTGTCGGTGACCTTGACCGGGCGGCCCAGCAGGTCGTACTCGGTCGTGGTCTTCCCGCCGTCGGCGTCGGTGTAGGAGATCTGGCGGCCGAGCTTGTCGTACGCCTTGGTGAGGGTGCCGCCGGTGGGCGAGGTGGTCTTCACCGCCTGGCCGGTCGCCGGATCGTACTCGGTGGTCGACTCGGGAACCGCCTGGCCGGTGCCGCCGGTGATGGCGACCTTGGTCGGGCGGCCCGCGCCGTCGTATGTCGTGGTGGTCGTGCGCGTCACGCTGTTGGCGGTCTCGGTGACCTTGGCCGGGCTGCCCCACCGGTCGTACTCGGTGGTGGTCGTGGGCAGTTGAGCGGGTTGCGAGCCGCCGCCGGTGATGGCACCGCCCGCGGCGATCGAGCAGACCAGGTCGGCCCACTCGGGACGGCCCGCACAGGCGCCGGTGCCGGTCGCCGACCAGTACGTGGTCACGCGGGTTCCGGCATCGGTGCCGGTGGCGCCGGGCAGGAGCTGCTTGGTGATCCGGCCCTGGGCGTCGTACTCGGTCGTCTCGGTGATCGCCAGCCCGCCGGGGTCCTTGACGGTCTTCGTCGGCAGGCCCTTGGCCCAGTCGTAGACGGTCTGGGTGGCCCGGATCTCGCCCTGGACGGAGGGGTGCTCGCGCACCTGGGCGCCCACGGTGGCCTTGGTGATCTGGTCCTTGACCTTCGCGGTGCCGTCCGTCGGACGCCCGGCGTCGTACTCGTTGACCGTCCAGGTGCGGGCCGTGACCGACGTGCCGGCGGGGACGAGGGTGGTGGTGCCCTGCTTGAGGTCGGCGGTCAGGTCGATACGGCGCAGCGGCCCGAACTCCTCCAGCTCCCGGGTGCCGTTGTCGTTGTAGACGGAGCGGGTGGCCAGCAGGTCGGCCCGCTCGGCGCCGCTGAGCTTCGCGATGCCGAGGTCGGCCTGGACGGCCTTGTCGTCGGCGGTCAGCCCAAGGGCGACGGCACGGTTGGCGGCGGACAGTTCACGGACGGTGTTGCCGAAGCGGTCGTACTCGGTGGTGGAGATGCGCCCGCCGGGGGTGGCGGAGTCGACCTCGCGGCCCGACACCCCGAGGTAGTGGACGTCGGCCCGCTTGTAGTCGGCCGCGGCGAGCGAGCCGCCGGAGTGCGATGCCGGGACGGCGTCGGCGGGGAAGACGGCGCTGGCGTCGGTGGGTGCGTCGAGCTGGCCCCAGGCCCTCACGTCCGCCGCGCCCATCTTGTACGGCGCCGCGCTGCCGGTCAGCGGCACGTCGTAGACGACGCTGGTGGCCGCCGTGCCCTCCTCGACATCCGCGGTGCCCTGCTTCAGGCCCGGACGGGACGCCTTGAGGAGCATGCCGTCACCGGCGGTGGAGGCGTTGCCCGCCTTGCCGTAGGTGAAGGTCCACGGCAGTTCGCCGGGCGAGGTGTACTTGGTGACGCGGCTCGCGCCGTCGTAGGCGTACTCGGTCTTCAGGGCGGGGCTGATCTGCGGGTTCCATGCCTGGCGCAGACGGCCGTTGCCGTCGTACAGGTACGCCTGCACGGACTTCGACGTGGCCGCGGAGGCGCCGGGGTCGGTGGACCACAGACGGATCTCCTTGACCTGCCCGGTCACATCGCCGAACGCGCTGTCGGTGCCGGTGGTCGCGGTCGCGTAGACGAACTCCAGGACCCGGCAGCCCTTCGTGGTGGGGTCCGAGGTGCACGCGGCGGTCGTCGCGGCCGACGTGGGGGCGATGACCCGCTTGGGACGGGCCAGCTTCTTGCCGTCCACCGTCACCGTCTCGGAGACCACGGTGGTCGTGGAGTTCGAGAGACCGTCCAGCAGGGTGCTGGAGACCTGCCAGGTGGTGGCCCCGGCCTCGGGCTTGGTGAACTCGGTGACCGTGCCCTCGGTGTCCGTGAGCGTGAAGGCGGCACTCACACTGCCCTTGAGGGTCAGGTCCTCCGAACCGGGCTCGGGTATCCACCCCGTCTTGGCCGCGTTCGCGGTGAAGTGGGTCTCCTCGCCTTCGGCGTCGACGACCGCGACGGCGGTGTCGGAGATCTTGCGGAGGTGGCTGAAGTCGGAGTCGGTCATCTCGGCGGCGGTGCCGGAGACCCACTCCTTGCCGAAGATCGGGGCCTGGCCCTCCTGCGTGGCGCCCTTGTCCGGGACGCGCGAGGAGGCGGTGCGGGAGACGGAGAGGTCGAATGCGGAGGCGTCGGTGGCCGACAGGGTGTAATTGCCGGTCAACAGGTTGACGCTGCCCGGGCCGACCTCGTTGCTCGCCGCGCCGTCGGCGTTGCGGTCGACCACGACGGTCAGTGGTTCGGTGCTGCCGGAGGCGCTGTTGGGGCCGGTGAAGTCGGCCTTGATCTGTACGGTGCCGTCGGGGTCGACGGTGCTGGTGGTGTTCCAGACGAGGGGTGTGTTCTTGCCGCCGGTCATCGGGACGGGCCAGGCGGTGAGCGGATCGCCGCCGGAGGTGACGTCCGCGGCCGGGATTTTGACCCAGGGGTCGGCTTCGGAGCGGCGCCAGGAGAAGGACACCGCGTTGTACTTGCCGCCGTCGGCCTCGGCGGCCAGCGGGAGGCGGCGTGCGGTGCGTTCGCCATCGGAGGGCTGGAGGAAGCCGCCGGGTCCGGCGTGGAAGGTGTATTCGACGGCGTCGGACTTGTTGTCCGCCTTGTCGACCGCGCGGACCTGGAGGGTGTGGGTGCCGTCCTTGGGCGGGGTGATGCTGATGGCCTTGTCGGCGCCGGCGCCGTTGGTGGCGACCTTGGTCCAGGTGACGCCGTCCAGGGTCCACTCGAGCCAGTTGTGGTCGGTGCCGGAGGGCGGGGTGACGGTGAAGGTGCCTGCCTGGCCCGCGCCCTTGACCCAGGCGTTCACCGGGTAGTGCGTGGATACGATCTTGGTGGGGGCGGAGGGTGCCTTGGTGTCGACGGTGAAGGTCTTCCAGGCCGACCAGCCGGTGTTGTAGTGCGTGCCGTCGTACGGTGACGTGCGGAACTTGTACGTCTTGCCGTCCGTGAGGACTCCGGAGGGGACGGTCACGGAGGCGACCTGTCCGGACGGGACGTACTTGGAGACGATGACGTCGCCGACCTGGGTGTTGGTGGCGTTGTCGAAGATCTGGAAGGTGCCGTTGACCTTGTCGCCGTCGGCGTCGACGAAGGTGTCCCGCAGGGTCGGGGTGGTGGTGTTGACGACGTAGGTGCCGCTGTAGGAGAAGTACGGCGGGCCGGCTTCCTGCTTGGTGCCGGTGCGCGGCCGGTAGTTGTAACGGACCACCAGTTTGGGCGGGTTGGACGCGGCGTTGGCGGAGTTGACCCGCTTCCACTGGGCGGTGACCGACTCGTCGGTGGCGCGGATGCCCATGTGGCCGCGGGTGGCCTTCGCCGAGGCCCACTCCTGCGTCAGGGTGGTGACGTCGGCGTTGATCCAGCCGTCGGGCTGGCTGGTGCAGTCGGCGTTGCCGCGGGTCTCGGTGGAGGTGGCCTTCTTCGCCGTCATCACCGGGCGGTTGGTCCACCGGCTGGAGGTGGACGCGGCGGGGGAGGACCACACCTCCCACGGGTAGAGCTTGCAGTCGGCGTTGTTGCCCGAGTGGAAGTTCCACAGGGACAGCTTGGCGTCCAGGACCAGCGCGTCCTGGATCGGTGTGGTGTTCCAGGAGATGAACGACTGCGCGGTGCGCGGGGTGCCGTCGGCGTTCTTGGTGCCGGGGTTGCCGAAGTCGAGTTCGGTGTCGGTGGACCAGTCGACGGTCTCGCCCTGCTGGACGTAGGTGTCGAAGACGTTGGACAGCGAGGAGGTGGAGGGGTCCACGGTCACCGGGTACCGGGTGTCCGGGTCGGCGAGGAACGTCGCGTCCGGGGTGATCACCAGGTCGACCAAGGCACCCTTCTGGACCACCTTGAGGCCGACCTTCGCCTTGCGGGTGTGCTCGCCGGAGCGCTTGTCGACGGTGGCGTCCCACATCACCGGAGCGGGCATCACGGCCCGCTTCTTGTTCTTGCGGTCGGTGAACAGGACACTGCCGTCCGCCAGTTGTCTCGCCTTGAGCCCCTTGGCCTTCAGCGGCAGGGTGTAGGAGTAGCCCTCCGCACCGGGGCGCTCCTTGATCTCGACGTACTGCTCGAAACCGGTCCGCGTGGCCTCCACGACCACATCCGCACCGGGGACGGCGTCGGTGTACTGCGCCCGGGTGCCGTCCAGTTCCGGCTTCGGCAGGCCGCCCTTCCACTGCAAGGTGATCTGCCGCTCGCCCTCGCCGAGGGTGACCAGATCGGTGGCCTTCGCCTCCCGCGCGGCCTTCCAGGACTTCACCGGCGTCCCGGACTTCCCGGCCAGCCGCAGACCCTCCGGATGCGCCTTGGGCTCGACACCCTGGGAGGTCTCCCGCAGCTCGACATCCACGTCGGTCCACCGGCCGTCCCGCTCGAACCGAACCGGACCCGCAGCGAGTTCGGTGGTGAGACTGCCGTCCTTGTTCACCCACGTCGTCGACGTCTCGGTACGCTCACTCAGCGCCTCGACGCGGTGGCCGTAGAGGCGGGCGGCGACCCGGGCGGAGGGTATGTCGGCCGCCTGTTGGGCGCTCGGCTTCTTGGGCTTGGCGGTGTGCGTCTTTGGGCTCTGGCCGGACAGATTGAGGGCCACGGCATCGCCCGTGTCGCCGACCAGGAGAGCGGCTTCGGCCGCCAGGAGCATGGCGGCGGAGAGGGCGATACCCGACAGGGTTCGTCTACGACGACGGCGGGCGATCGCGGGGCCCCGCGATCGGGGCACGGCATGTCTCATCGAGCGGCATCCCTTGCGATTCGGAACGTATGGGCGCCCGATCCGATCACCTTGGTGATGACGAAAGAAGTGAGATCCTCACCAGGTTCGTGCGCGATTTCGCGTTGCTCTGGAGGTCTGCTGACGTGCACGTGGCAGTCGGGGCGGAGGACAGCCCGCCCGCCACCTTCTGAGCTACAGGGCGCGTAGTACTTCACCGCGCAGGCCGCATCGTGCCCGAGTTGACCCTGTCTGGGGCCGATGAGATCATCCGCAGCTGACGCACCATCACGGGGAGGGGGAAGCGTGAGGACCACGATCACGGCAGCCATCGCCGGGGCCGTCGGGATCGTCGTCGGTGCCGCCGGGTGGGCGCTGCTGGGCCCGGAAAAGGTCACGACTGCCGACGCGAAGCCGACGGCGAGCACACCGGCGCCCGCAGCGCCTCATACGGCTCCCGCCACCGGCAGCCACTACAAAACGGCGCAGGACATTGCCGACGCTCTCGACCGTGCTGGGTTCACCGTGTCCATGCTGCACAAGGACACCGATGCGTCGTACATCAGCGACGTCGGCGGCAGCGCCTACGACTTCACGGTCACCGACAAGGCCGGAGCGCCTGCGGCGGGGGACGCCGGGATCAACATGTTCCCGAACGGTAAGGCGCTTGCCGGGTGGAGCGGCGTCTCGCAGACCATGGGCGGCATCGCCGTCACCGGCGACACCTGGGCTGTCAGCCTGCCCACCACCACTGACACCGCACGCGCGGACAGCGAGCGCTTGGCACCGAAGATTGCCGAGGCTCTGCACGGCGCGGTGAAGAAGTAGCTGGTACCCGTGCGGCGGAGGGGGCTGATGCGTACGACACGGTCGTCGGCCGGCCGAGGGGACGTGTGATCGCTTCGGGGGGTTCGGGGGCTACCTCCCCGTGCGCGCACCCGGGGTGGCGGACGGCGGCTGCGGCTCGTGGGGGCGAGTGAGGCGGATGTGGTGTCGTATCGGTGGCCCGCGGGTTCTAGGGGGTGACCGTCGTTCCGCGGAACGTCCGGCGGTATGCCACGGGTGTCACGCCGATCGTCGCGTGCAGGTGTTCTCGTAGGGAGGTGCCTGTGGCGAAGCCCACCTGGGTGGCGATGTCGTCCACGGGGAGGTCCGTGGTTTCCAGGAGGTGGCGGGCGCGGTCGAGGCGGCGTTGGATGAGCCAGCGGCCGGGGCTGGTGCCGACCTCCTCGGTGAAGCGGCGGGCGAAGGTGCGGACGCTCATGCGGGCGTGGGCGGCCAACTCCGTGAGCGAGAGGGGTTCGTGCAGGTGCTCCAGTGCCCAATGGCGGGTGGCCGAGGTGCTGTGGGCGGATTCCTCGGGCACCGGGCGCCGGATGTACTGCGCCTGGCCGCCGTCCCGCCACGGCGGTACGACACACGCGCGGGCCACCTGGTTGGCGACGGCGGCGCCATGATCCTTCCGTACGACGTGCAGGCACACGTCGACTCCCGAGGCCGCGCCCGCCGAGGTGAGGATGTCGCCGTCGTCCACGAAGAGGACGTCCGGGTCGAGCGACACCCTCGGGTACCAGGAGCGGAAGAGGTCCGCGAGGGCCCAGTGCGTGGTGGCCGGGCGGCCGTCGAGCCGCCCGGCGGCGGCCAGTACGAAGGCGCCGGTGCAGATGGAGACGATCCGGGCGCCGGGCGGTACGGCCGCCAGCGCCGCGTCGGCCTTCGGGGACAGGCCGCGGGTGAGGCGGTCGACGTCGAACGGCGGCAGCACCACCGTGTCCGCCGTCGCCAGCACCTCGGGCCCGTGGCCGACCGTCACCGAGAAGTCGGAGTTGGTGGCGACGGGGCCGCCGTCGGCCGAGCAGGTCAGCACCTCGTAGCGGCCCCCGGCCGAACCGAAGACCCGGCTGGGGATGCCCAGCTCGAAGGGGTACACCCCGTCGAGAGCGAGGACGACGACACGGTGAGCGGTCATTGGCACGATCCCGTTGAAAGATGTCTTTCCTGCCATGGTACGCGCGGGCGGCTCCGGCGAACCTGGACGTATGACGAACAACCCCACCATGCGCGCCATCAGCCAGGACGAGTACGGCACCCCGGAGGTCCTGCAGGAGACCGAGCTGCCCCGCCCCCAGCCGGGCCCGAGCGAGATCCTGGTCTCCGTCCGCGCCGCCGGTCTCAACCCGACCGACTGGAAGCACCGCGCCCAGCGCGTCTTCCTCGACCGGCTCCCCCTCGTCCTCGGCTGGGACGTCTCCGGCACCGTGGAGGCGGTCGGCTTCGGCGTGACCCTCTTCAAGCCCGGCGACGAGGTCTTCGGGATGCTGCCCTACCCGCACGGCGTCGGCGCCCACGCCGAGTACGTCACCGGCCCCGCCCGCGCCTTCACGCACAAGCCCGCCTCGATCGACCACGTCCAGGCGGGGGCGCTGCCGCTGGCCGCGCTCACGGCGTACCAGGCGCTCGTGGACGCCGCCCAAGTCAAGCCCGGTCAGCGGGTGTTGGTGCATGCCGCCGCCGGTGGGGTCGGGCACCTCGCCGTACAGATCGCCAAGTCGCTCGGGGCGTACGTGATCGGCACGGCGAGCGCGCCGAAGCACGAGTTCCTGCGGTCGCTCGGAGCCGACGAGGTGATCGACTATCGCTCCGTCGACTTCCGGGACGCCGTACGGGACGTGGACGTGGTGCTGGACCCCGTCTCCGGTGACACCCGCGTACGTTCGCTCGACGTGCTGCGCCCCGGTGGCGTGCTCGTCTCGCTGCTGCCCGGTACCGATCCGGAGGAGGCGGCGAAGGCCGAGGCGCGCGGGGTGCGGGTGGAGACGCTGCTCGTGGAGGCCGACCAGGCGGGGATGAAGACCGTCGCCGAACTGGCGGCCTCCGGTGCGCTGCGGGCCCACATTGAGGAGGTGTTCCCGCTGGCGGAGGCGGCGAAGGCGCATGCGCTGGGGGAGACGGGGCGGACGAGCGGGAAGATCGTGCTGGTGGTCGACGGGGCCTGACCGTCCGGCGAGTTCTGACGGGCTTTCAGGGACGGCTCTTCGGCTCGCGTCGGTGGTGGCGACTTCCCCGCCGCCGACGCGAGCCGGAGTGGTGCCGGGGCCTACTTCGCGAACGCGTTCACGCCCGTCAGTTCCGCCGACAGTTCCCACAGGCGGGCCGCCTGCTCCGGGTCGGTGGCCCAGGACTTCACGCCGGACCAGGCGCCGTCCTCGGGGGCGGGTTCGGCGATGTCGCAGTCTTCGAGGTAGAGGCCGCCGAGGGTGTCGAGCTGGGGGGAGGTGGCGGCCCAGACCTGGGTGGCGGCGCCTTGTTCGGGGGTCTTGAAGCTGGAGGGGTCCACGGGGTTGCCCTGTTCGTCGATCCAGCCGCGCTCGACCATCTCCTCGTGGGTGAGGTGGCGCTGGAGCGGGGTCATGATGCCGCCCGGGTGGAGGGAGAAGGCGCGGACACCGGCGTCGCGGCCGAGCTGGTCCAGGTGGACGGCGAACAGGGCGTTCGCCGTCTTGGCCTGGCCGTACGCCTGCCACTTGTCGTACCCCTCGCGCCACTGGACGTCGTCCCAGCGCACGGGGGAGAGGTGGTGGCCGCGCGAGGACACGGAGACCACCCGGGCGCCGCCCGCCGCGAGCGCCGGCCACAGGTGGTTGACCAGGGCGAAGTGGCCGAGGTGGTTGGTGGCGAACTGGGCTTCCCAGCCGGGGCCCACCCGGGTCTCCGGGCACGCCATGATCCCCGCGCTGTCGATCAGGATGTCGACGGTGCGGCCGGAGGCCAGGAACCGCTCGGCGAACCCTCGTACGCTCTCCAGGTCACCGAGGTCCAGCTCGTCCACCTCGACGTCGTCGAGATCCGCCAGGGCTTCCCGGGCGGTGTCGGTGCGGCGCGCGGGCACGACCACCTCGGCGCCCGCCTTCACGAGCGCGCGGGTCGTCTCCAGGCCGATGCCCGAGTAGCCGCCGGTGACGATCGCGAGCTTCCCGGTGAGGTCGATGCCGTGCAGGACCTCGTCGGCGGTGGTGTCGGCGCCGAAACCCGATCCGATCTTGTGCTGTGCAGGAGTGGTCATGCCCGGAACGGTACGAATTGGAGTGCACGCGAAGTCAAGGGGGCTTGCGGGGGATCGCGTGCGGCGGGCCTGTTCGGGCGTCACCGGGGTTGTGGTCTGCCGCCTTCCTGGGTGGGCGTGGGGCTTGGGTTCCGGGTGAAGTTTTCTGTGTAGCGCAGGGCGATCCGGACGTCGGTCTCGGCTACGCCCTTCTCCGCGAGTTCGAGCAGGATCCGCCGTGTTTCCGGGTGATCGGGCCAGGCCAGGGTCAGGAGCTTCAGAGGCAGGTTGTTTGTCTCGCTGAGGGTCGCCGCGGCGTGTGCCACCCGCGTGAGCGCGCCCTCCCGGTCCGGCCAGCGCTGGGCCAGCGCGCGCAGGGCGGTGGCGCGGGTGTACGTGTCGGTGGCGTCGAGGACGGTGGTGTAGGTGTCTTCTCGGTCCGGCCAGTGGCGTGTCAGGAGGTGCAGGGCGGTGTCGCGGGTGTGGGCGGTGGTGTCGTGGGCGGCGCCGAGGACGGCCGTGTAGGTGTCCTCCCGGTCCGGCCAGTGGCGTGTCAGGACGTTCAGGGCGGTGACACGGGTGTGCGCGGTGGTGTCGTGGGTGGCCTTGAGGACGGTGGTGTGGGTGTCTTCTCGGTCCGGCCAGTGATGTGCCAGGAGGCGTAGGGCGGTGTTGCGGGTGTGGGCGGTGGTGTCGTGGGCGGCGCCGAGGACGGCCGTGTAGGTGTCCTCCCGGTCCGGCCAGTGACGTGCCAGCCCGCGCAGGACGGTGTCACGGGTGGAGGTGTCGGTGCGGGTGTCCCGGGCAGCGCCGAGGATGGTGCGGTGTGTTCCTTCCCGGTCCGGCCACTGCTTGACGAGAACACCGAGGGCGATGTGGTGTGCGTCCGTGGTGGGGTCACTGGCCGCATCGAGGACGGTGGTGTACGCGTCCTCCTGGTCGGGCCAGTACTCGCCCAGCATGCTCAGGGCGGTGCCCCGGTCGGGGGCGGTGGTGTCGCGGGCGGCGCCGAGGACGGTGGTGTACGTGTCCTCCCGGTCCGGCCAGTGGCGTGTCAGCAGGTGCAGGGCGGTGCCCCGGTTGGGGGCGGTGGTGTCGCGGGCGGCGTCTAGGACGGCGGTGTAGCTGTCCTTCTGGTCGGGCCAGTACTCGCCCAGCACGCTCAGGGCGGCGCCACGGATGGAGGTGGTGGTGTCGCGGGCGATGTCGAGGACGGTGGTGTAGGCGTCCTCCCGGTCCGGCCAGTGCTGTGCCAGGACATACAGGGTGGTGCCGCGGATGTCGATGCGGGTGTGGGGGCCGCGGGCGATGCCGAGGACGGCGGCGTAGGTCTCTTCCCGGTCCGGCCAGTACTGAGCCAGCACGCGCAGGGTGGTGTTGCTGATGAGCGAGTCGGTGCTGCGAGCGGCGTCGAGGACGGTGGTGTAGGTCTCCTCCCGGTCCGGCCAGTGATCGGCCAGCACTTCCAGCGCGATGTCGGCAGTGAAGGCGCTGGTGTCGCGAGTGGCATCGAGGACGGTGGCGTACGCCTCTTCCCGGTCCGGCCAGTGGTGGGCCAGCGCCTCCAGCGCGTTGTGCCGTGTGAAGGCGCTGGTGTCGCGGGCGGCGCCGAGGACGATGGCGTAGGTCTCTTCCCGGTCCGGCCAGTGCTGAGCCAGCATCTCCAGTGCGGTGTCGCGGGCCTCGGTGCCGGTGTCGCGGGCGGCGTCGAGGACGGCGGCGTGGACCTCCTCCAGCTCGGGCCACCGCTCTCCCAGCGTGCGGAGAGCAGTTGACGCTCCTTGGTTCGGCCAGGGAAGCCGCGCTAGGTGGATGATTTCCTGGGGGGTACGACACAGCGCCGCCGCGAGGGCATGCGGTGTGTCGCTCGGGCCGTTGTCCACCTCGGCGCGGTGCCAGCGCAGGAAGCGCTCCCGACCCGTCCAGGACCAGGGAAAGGACATCAACGCGGGAATGGCGCCGTCCAGAGAGGACGCGGGCTTTTTCCCCAGGTGGGCGATCAGGGCATCGATGACGGCGTTGCTCTGTATGGCGAGCGAGAGTTCGGGGTGGTCCTCGTTCTGCGAAGGCGCGCGCGGAATGCGGTGAGCCTCGGCGAGGGCTCGGACGGCCAGCTCAAGAAACGTCGGAGGCTGGTCCGGTCCCTGGCCTGCGCCGCTGATGCGGTGCAGGCGGAGAAGCCGCGCGATGAACCCGGCGTGCTCCGCCTCCGCCTGTCGGCTGATCTGCCCGATGAACAGCAGGATCACCTCGTGCCAGACGGGATTCCCGGCGCGCTCGGCGAGCATGTCGATGAGCTGTTCCGGGGGCCATTCGCGCCCGGCGTACCGCTGGCCGAGTTCGCGGGCGGCGAGGTATTCGAGGAAGGTGCGGTGGACGAAGCCGTACATGCCGGCGCCGTAGGGGTGGAGGAGGAAGGCGCGGTCCTGGAGGCGTTCGACCATGGCGTGGGCGACGATGCGGCCGACGTTGGGCTCGTAGTTCATGTCGGTGGTGACGTAGTCGGCGATCATGGCGGTGAGGTCGTCGCGGGAGATGAGGGGGCTGCCGTCGGGGGTGCTCGCGCTCTCCTGGAGGCGGCGGGCGAGGCGTTCGAGGAGTTCCTGCAGGAGCCCCATGTCGAGTTCGTCGAGGGCGGCGGCGACCTCGGGATGGTGCTGGCGGGGCAGGGCGAGGTGTTTGGCGTCGCGGTCCCAGCGGCCGGTGAGGACTTCGACGGCGTGACGGTAGACCTGGCGGCGGTCGCGGGGGATGGTCGCGCCGAGGCCGATGGAGGCCAGAATGGTCAGCAGGAGCGGGTTGCCCGCCAGCTCCGCCACCGAGGCGAACCCCCGCACCGCGCTGATCAGTCGCTCGCTCAGCCGTGACGCCTCGCCGGGCTCGGCGGGGTGCGCGGCGGCGTACCAGCGGCGGATGAACGACTCGATCTGCCGCCGGGGCAGGTCGTCGATCTTGGCCCGGCTGAAGCCCGCGTCGGCGAACACCTCCGGGCCGAAGCCGATGACACGCGAGGTGACGACGACGCGTACGTGCGCGTGCACCTCGGCGAACGCGGCCACCTGGCGCGCGACTTCGGCACGCCTGCACGGGTCGAAGATCTCGTCCAGGCCGTCGAATACCACCAGCACCGGCCGATGGGTCCGCTCCAGCAGGTACTCCAGGACATGCCGGGGCAGCCGCATGCGTTCGGTCGCGTTGAACTCCTCCCAGAAGTCCTCCACGGTCCGCCCCTGCCACTGCTTGCCGTCGGCGAGCCGACGCAGCTCCACCACGACCGGCACCGTCCCGGACGTCACCAACTCGCGCAGGGCGGACGGCACTTCCGGCAGGCCACCGGCGAGGGCCAGCGCCAGATAGCGGGACAGCGTCGACTTGCCCGCCCCCGGATCGCCCAGCAGCACCAGACGTCGCCCCTTCGGCGAGGCGACCGCCTCCAGCACCGGCACCGGCGGACGCTCCACGCGCGAGCCGCGCCACGCCTGGACCTGCTCGGCGCGCAGACCGGGCGGCAGCTCCTCGGCCGGTATCTCGCCGCGTTCCATCAGTTCCTGCCAGAGACGTGCGGGCAGGTCCGGCTTCGGCGGATCCCAGGACGCGGGCGGTGCCTCGAACACCTGCGGCAGCCGGATCGCGGGCTGCTCACCGGCCCGCTCGCTCCCGCCGAGCACATCGAGGTTCAGCCGCCCGCACGTCTGCACCAGGCGGGCGAAGTACCGCTCCACGGCGGCGTCGGCCTCCGCCTCCTCGCCGGAGGCCGACGCCGACGCCTCCGACGCCTTGCGCCGGATCGCCCCGGCGTTCTCCCGGTGCGCGGCCTCCAGCAGCCGTTGCCAGTCCCGGCCGCCCGCGTCGGAAGCGAGCCACGCCGACCTCACCCGGCCGTCGTCCTCGAGCGTCCGGGCGCCGGTCCAGGACTCCCATACGGCGACCATCGCGAGTACCTGGTCGGCACTGCGCGGCTGCGGAACGCCGAACCCCGCGAGCGTCCTCGGCGCCCACCGGCTGGCGACCTTCCCCTCCCACGCGGATGTGCCCGGCAGCCCGGTCCTGCGGACCTGCCTCTCCAACGGCAGCTGCAGACCGCGTCCTTCGTGCCGGAGGCTGTACGCGGCCTCGGCCTTCACGCGCAGCGCGCGCAGCCTGCGGTACAGCGTCTCGCGATGAACTCCCACAGACCGTCGCCCCCTTCGACGCGCGCGCACCCGAAACAGGTGAACCGGGCGAGCGGCCCGCAGCGGCGCGGACCAGCAGATTAGTGCCTGACTCGCCTCATGCGCCCCGTACTTGAGACCACGTCACTCCCACCAGGCCAGTCTCGGATCGACGCCGGGCCCCGGCGCACCACCGTGACCACACCGCCACCTTGGGGGAGACCTGCCATGGCACACCGCCGCCGCAAACCCGCTCCGGCCCGTACCCGCATCCGCCTCACCGCTCCGCCGGGCCGTTCTCGTCGGGAGCTGTGGCGGGAAGCCGGTCGCCGTGCCGTTCTCGGTATCGCGGGGGGCGCCGGTTCCCTCCTTGTCGCCGGGGTGGAGTGGTGGCTGCGGCACCACTGACGGCCCCTCACCTCGGCTGCATCAGCACCAGCATGGTGTCGGCCGTAGCGGCACAGGCGGCGAAGGCGCCGAGCGCGGCGGGCGTGGCCCGACCGCCGCGCTCGCCCTCACCCGTCCTCCTCCTGGCCTTGGTCGGCCGCCACAGCGCGCCCGGACCGTCGTCGGCCCGGTGGCGCGCTACTTCCGCCAGAACAGGTGATGCGTCACGCCGCTCGGGCTCGGTACGACGTCCAAGTGGAAGCGGTCCAGGAGTTCGTCGGGCGAGTCCCACAGGCGCAGCCCGTGGCCGAGCTTCACGGGGGAGACCGCCACGTGCAGCGTGTCGACCAGGTCGGCGTCGAGGAACTGCCGGATGGTCGAGACGCCCCCGCCTAGCCGGACGTCCTTGCCCTGCGCCGCCTCCCGCGCCTGCGCGAGGACCGTCGCCGGGTCGCCCGACACGAAGTGGAACGTGGTGTCCGAGAGCGTCAGCGGGGGACGCTCGTGGTGGGTCAGGACGAACACGGGGGTGTGGAACGGGGGTTCGTCGCCCCACCAGCCGCGCCACTCCTCGCCCTGCCAAGGCCCGCGTACCGGGCCGAACTTGTTGCGGCCCATGATCTCGGCGCCGATGTTCCGGGAGAAGTCCCGGGTGAGGTAGTCGTCCAGGCCCCGGCTGCCCCCGGCATCGGTCCGCATGGGCCAACTGGCCGTCGCGCCCGCCCAGGAGAACAGCCGCCCGGGATCGACATGGCCGAACGGCCGTTCCAGGCTCTGCTCCTCCCCGGCGCCGATCCCGTCGCTGGAGACGGTGAAGTTCTGGACCCGCAGTAGCTGCGTCATGCGTTCCCTCCGAAACGGAAGCCGAAGTCGGCACCTCGCCGACCGGGCTTGGACTGTGTCGAACGACAGAACTCATCGGACGGGTACGGAACTCCCGTCTCCCTACGCCCGTACGGACGCGAGGCATACGTGAGAGTCGCACGGTTCATGAGCAGCAGCGACGAGGACGGCAAGGACGGACCTGCCGACGGGTTCGAAGAGGCCGTTCTCGTGGCCCAGTTGGAGGACTTGGACCGGCTGGGACGCCTTGCCACGGTGTACCGGGACGAGGCGCGGGTCGCCGGGGATGCTGGAGGAGCGGCGGGTGCCGTTCGGTGAGCTGCTGGATCTGTTCTACGGCCATGTGGGACTCGGGGTGAAGGTGTACGCCGTACCGCAGGCGGCCGTACGGCAGCGGCAGCCACGTTCGAGGGGCCAGGGCCCGGCGCCGCCACCACACGGGCCGCGCCTATCTGCGGCGCCGACGGGCCCAGAGGGACACCGTGCGGGACGCGTACCGTGCCGCGACCGGCCTGGCGAAGGTCGAGGCGCGGGAGGCGCAGGAGCTGGCGGCGGCCCAGCAGGGCGAGTGGTGCGCGGGGCGGGGCGAGAACGAGGCGTACCTCGTGCCGCTGGGCGCGGTGGCGGAGTTCCGGGAGCGGCTGGCGCTCGCGCGGCCGGGGGCCGGGGTCTAGGTGACCGGGCCGTGGGCGCCGTACTCGTTCGCGACGCCGACGACCAGACGGGCGAGGGCGAGCACGCCGAGCGGCGGTCCCGCGCCGACGGGGCCCGTATGAGCGTGTGCACAGTCAGCGTCCACGACCCCGAGCCCTCGCGGGTCCGCCCGTCGCCCTCATCGCCCTGCTCGACCGCCTGCTGAACGGCGGTGCCGTCCTCACCGGAGATCTGGTGCTGTGCGTCGCCGACGTGGATCTCGGCCATATCAATCTCCGCGCGGTCATCCGGTCGATCACCGCCAAGGAGACCGCGCGCGAGGCGACGGACTCGACGGCCTCCGGTGTCCAGTCGGCCGGTCAGGCCGCCCAGCGGGTGAGCCGGGCGGCGGCCCGTCGGCCTCCAGAGCGGGCAGCAAGCCGTGATGGCCAACGCCGCCAAGGTCGCCGGGTCGGCGTGGACGGTCGTCAAGCACCGCAAGGCGATCGTCGCCGGAGCGGCCTTCGCGATAGGCCGCTCGACGGCCAGGCCCCGGACGGACCCCCTGACCCGGCTCACCGGCGGCCGTATCTGAGAGCCCGCGCCGCGTCCCCCAGCCCCACGACGACCCCAACTTCACCTAAAGAAACTCAGGTTGACTACAACCGTCCACCCCCACCGCCCGTCCAACCCCCGCCCGGTGTCGATCATGGTGCCGGGTTCTTCTTCTGTCCCAGTGGGGGGAAGTCATGAGTTCTGTCTCCGTCGGGCGTGTGCTGCGCCGCGGGGTGTGTGCGGGAGCCGTGGGGGCGCTGGTCGTCGCCGGGCTCGGGAGCGGGGTCGCCGTCGCCGAGGACGAGCCGCAGACCGATCAGCTGTGGATCCAGGCGCCGTACGACCACGCGGTGACCGTCGCGCCGGAGGGCGGGAGCGCGCAGTACCGCTCGCTGACGCTCGGCCTGTATCACGACAACGCCAACTTCACCGTGACCGACGGCAAGTTGACCGTGGACGCCTCCCGGCTCGCCGGGGTCGCCGAGGTGGCGTGGCCCGACAGCTGCGCGCCGGACGCGGCCGGGACCGTCGCGGTGTGCGACACCGGGGACGTGCCGCTGCACTCCGGCACACAGCTGCGGCTGAAGGTGCGGGCCGCCGCCGGTGCCGCCGTGGGGGACCAGGGCACCATCGCGTACTCCGCCGAGGCCACCGGCGGCCCCGACGGCAGGCTCGTCGCCCCGGAGCACTCCTGGGAGACCTCCGTCACCGTCGGCTCCGGACCGGACCTCACCGTCACGGAGCCGAAGCCCCTCGACGGCGCCGCGCCGGGCAGCACCCTCACCGTGCCGTTCACCGTCACCAACACCGGCAACGAGACCGCGCACGGCTTCAGCGTGCGACTGTGGGCGACGTACGGCCTCGATGTCGTCACCCGCTATCCGCAGTGCGCGTACACCGGCCCGGACGAGGGCGGCACGTACTCCTCCATGACCTACGTGACCTGCGACTTCGACACAGACGTGGCGCCCGGCGCGAGTGTGGAGCTGCCGGAGCCGCTGCGGCTCGGCGTCAAGGGGTACGCGCTGCACGAGCGGTTCGACTACGAGGTCGAGCCCGGCGGCGGCGTCACCGATCTCGACGGCACGGACAACGGCCGCTCCTGGCACATCGAGGCCGCCAACACCGCCGACTTCGCGATGGACGGCACCGAGGTCAGCGGCGCCGAGGGCGACACCGTCACCGCGGCCTTCCGCTTCGTCAACCACGGCCCGGCCTGGGTCGGCAACGTCATCTCCGGCGAGCCGGTGGTCGCGATCGACTTCTACCTCCCGGAGGGCACCACCGCCACGTCGGTGCCCGACAGCTGCCACAACGCCTGGAAGTCCGGCGACGACCCGGCCGTCGGCCACTACGCCTGCTCCCTCCACGCGATGGTCGTGCCGGACCTGAAGGTCGACTTCCCGTTCCAGCTGCGGATCGACCGGGTCGTCCCGGACGCGACGGGACACGTCGTGGCGCACGCCGACCGCTATTCGTCCCTGGACTTCGACCCGGACACCGGGAACAACTCGGCGAAGGTGATCGTCAACCCGTCCGCCTGACGACGGGGGAGCGGGCCCGAGCGGCATCCGGGACCGCTCCCCTCTGTTCTCTCAGCAGCTCTGTTCCCTCAGCCGGGCAGCGTGCTGACCTCGCCCCCGTCGGCGTAGAGGATCGCGCCGTTGACGTAGGCGCTCTCCGGACCGGCGAGGAAGGCGACGACGTCCGCGATCTCCTCGGGCTCGCCCACCCGGCCGCGCGCGTTGACCCGGTCCAGCGGCGCCAGCGCGTCGGGCCCGTCGCCGAACACGGCGGAGATGCCCTCGGTGCGCACCGGGCCGGGGGAGACGGCGTTGACGCGTACGCCGCTGCCGCCGAACTCGGTGGCCCAGTAGCGGGTCAGGGTCTCCACACCCGCCTTCGACGCGGCGTAGGCGGCGCCGATCGGCGCGGTGTTCCGGGCCGCGCTGGAGCCGATCGTGATGATCGCGCCGTGGCCGCGCCGGGCCATGGCCGGGGCGAGGGCGCCCACCAGGAGGAACGGGGCCCGGGTGTTGACCGCGATGTGGCGGTCGAAGGCGGCGGCGTCGGTCCGCACGGTCGGCATCAGCTCGTACACCCCCGCGTTGTTCACCAGGATGTCCACCGCTCCCGCCTCGGAGGCCAGCCGGAGCGTGTCCTCGGCGTCGGACAGGTCGGCGGCGACGAAGCGCGCCGCGCCGCCCTGCCGCGCGATCTCCTTCACCACGGCCTCGCCCCGGGCCTCGTCCCGGCCGTGCAGGACGACCCGCGCGCCCCGCTCGGCCAGCCGCTGCGCCACGGCCCGGCCGATGCCCGAGGTGGCTCCGGTCACCAGGGCGGTGCTGCCGCTCAGGTCGGTGCTGGTGCTCATCGCGAAATCCCACTTTCCTTGCGTGTCCACATGGGCTGCGCGTCGCAGGTGTGCGCGGCACCTATGTGCTTGGCGCGTATGTGGTCGGCGTGCATGTGCTCGGCACACATCGGCGCGGCACACATGTGTCCGCCGCACGTGTGCGGCGCAGCCCCTGCCAGAAACTATGCGCGACAGATGTTCTGTTCGCAAGAACATCTGTGAGTCGGCAGGATCGTGCGATAGGTTGTGCCCGTGAGCAACACGCCTTCCGCAGCCGACGCCGGACCGCCCGCAGAGGACACCGGCCTCGCAGCGGACCTGGGCTGGAGCATCCGCATGGTCTCCACCGCGTTCCGCCGCGTGGCCACCAGCTCGGTCGAGGATCTGCCCGGCGGGCCGAGGGGCTATCTGGTCCTGGTCGCCCTGGCCTCCGGCGAGCCGCCCTCCCAGCTCGCCCTCGGCCGACAGGTGCATCTCGACCGCACCGTCATGACCTACCTGCTGGACGACCTCGAAGCGCGCGGGCTCATCACCCGCAGGCCCGACCCCCGCGACCGCCGCGCCCGCCAGGTCCTGATCACCGACGAGGGCCGCACCCTCCTCGACCAGGCCCGCGCCCGCATCTCCCGCGCCGAGTCCCGCCTCCTGGCCGACCTCGACGAACCCGACGCCCGCCAACTGCGCCGGCTGCTCGCGCGGGTGGCGCGGACGGCGCAGCGGGAGGCGCTGGTGGCGGAGGGCGGCTGCTGAGCGGTGGGCTATCCGCGGGCCACGACGGCGGCGACCTGCGCGGCCAGGTCGTGGTGGCCCCGGGCGGCCAGCATGGCGCGCAGGATCTTCAGATGATCCTGGACGGCTGCCTCGGTGATGCGCTCGCCGTAGACCTGGAGCACCTGGGCGATCACGACCCAGCGTGACTCCGGGTGCCAGCGGTGCACCTGGCGGACCAGCTCGTCCAGCTCGGCCGGATCGGTGCCGGGCAGCGGCCCGCCCAGGCGCGGGGACGGCGGGAGCAGGGTGTACAGCCGGGCCGAGGACGGGTCGGCGAGGAGTTCGTCGCGAAGGAACTCCATGCGGGCGCGGGCCTGACGGCGTTCGAGTTCGTCGAGTTCACAGGCGTGGCGGGTCTGCTGTTTGCGCCGGGCCGCCGCCACCACGGGGGCGTCGGCATGCAGGGCGGCCGTCACACCGGTCACCGTCACATCGCCGCCCAGCGGGACCGCGTCCCGCAGTACGGCCGCCAGATCCTGCTCGGCCGCGTGCGGGCGCAGTACGGACCACTCGCCCAGCGTCTTCTCGACGAGCTGCCGCGCCAGCTGCCCGGCGATCAGCGGGGCGTCGGCCGGTGCCGGTCCCCGCCGCGACCAGCGCCACTCGACGCGGGCGGACACCTCGAAGGCGAGCCCCGCGTCCCGGCTCTCGCACACGTCGGTGAAGGCGTGGACGGACGGGGTACGGCGCCGACTCGGCCACCTCACGCCGGGGCCCCCGCTTCGTCGGCGCGGGTCAGACGGCTCCGGAAACCGTCCACGAGGCCGTCGTCCAGCTGCTGGGTCAGCGCCGCGTACACGTCCGCACGGCTCGGTGCGCGGTCCGGCAGCTCGGCCGCGTCGGGCGAGGACGCCTCGGGATCCGGGGTCCGGGCCCAGGTACGGACGATCGCCCGGAGCCGGTCGCGCGGGCTCTCCGCGCACGCGGCCGGTTCCTCGTCGGCTTCGGTGCGGACCGCCGTGGCGAGGACGCTGAGGACTTCGCCCAGCAGTCCTGGATAGCGCCGGGCCGCGTCCAGCCAGAGCCGGACGGCCGTCGCGTCGGCGTCGTCCGGGTCGTCCGGGTCGTCCGGTCCGAGCCCGCGCGCACCGCGCAGCACCGCGCGCCAGCCGGTGGTGAGGTCCGCCGTCGACGGGGTGAAGTCGCTGGCGCCGTCGCGGGTGAGCAGGACCGGGAGGTCGGCGGCGTCGTCGTCCGTGGTGGCGGCCAGGGTACGGAAGGTCTCGCGCCCGGCCTCCCTCGTCGCCTCGGTGCCGCACCAGGACACGACGTAGGCGAAGAGGGTGCGGCGGGCGGTGGGTTCGGACCACAGCGCCTCCACCGCCTGCCGGAGCGCGACACGTACCTCAGGATCCTGGGCCCTGGCCGCGTGGCGCAGCCGGGTCAGCGCCTTCACGGTGTGCTGCCTGCCGAACTCCCCGGCGCACACCTGGACCACGGCGAGACGCTGGGCCGCGTCTCCGTCCCGCGCCCACTGCAGCAGCATCTCGTGGAGGTACGACGCGCTCGCGGTATGGACACTGGCGGAGGTGAGGACCTCGACGAACCAGGGCCACGGCGCCTTCCCCTTCCAGGCCCGCGCGAGCACGCGCAACGGCTCCTGCCGCCGCTGGCGTACGGCCCACTGCACGGCGAACGAGCCGATCCGCAGCGCCATCGCCCGCTGCTGAGCGGCGCTCAGGGTGTCCAGGGCGCGCCGGTCGGTCTTCAGCGGTGCCTCCGCCAGCCAGGTGAGGAACCCGGTACGGGACAGCGGCCGGTCCACCCAGAAGTACTCCAGCGCCGCGTCGTCCCAGTCCGGCCGGTCGAAGGTGACCGTGTCGTCCTCCGCCAGTTCCGCGTCGATGGAGTCGACCATCTCGATGACGCCGGGCTCCCGTTGGCCGTCGAGGGCGACATCCCCCTCACCCAGTTGCCTCCCCAAGTCGGCCGCACCCGTGTAGAGATGGGCGACCGGGGCGCCCCGCAGCGCCGCACAGGACAGCAGGAAGTTGCGCTGGAAGCTGGTACGCCCGTGCTTGCGGTGCCAACTGAGCAGCTGAACACGCCAGTTGGACCGTGCGGCGAGCACGCTCAGCACCTGACGGTCGAACGGCGTGCCGTCCTCGCGGCGGTACTTCCGCGCCAGCGTCTCCAGGTTCGGCAGCCTGCTGTCGTTCGAGCGGTGGGCGTGCAGGATGTGGCCGACGATCTCCAGCACGTCCACCGGGGGCTGTCCTTCCAGCAGCGCCGCGATGTCCCGGTCCTGGAGCCACCGTTCCACCGGGAAGCCGGGGGACTCCGCCCGGAGCCAGCTGCGGGCGATCTCCAGCGGGGGCGGCGTACCCAGGTGCTGCCGGGTGCCCTCCGGGGCGCCGGTGCCGATGCGCCGCCACTGCTCCGGGGTGGTCAGCACGACGAGCCGTGCCCTGCGCCGGGCCAGGTGGTCCCGCAGCTGGCCGAGGTTCGCGCCGAAGGTGTCGGCCACCGCGAAACCGTCCTCGTCGGGCGGGAGTTCCAGCACGTACGCCCAGTCGGTGGTGTGGGGGATCCGGTGCGCGGGGAAGTCGGGGGAGGCGCCGAAGCCGAGTTGGCCGACCTGTACGTCCGGGTGCTCGTGGCGCAGTTCGGCCAGCAGGGCGCGGGCGGTGGTGGTACGGCCCTTGCCGGGGCCCTCGGCGAGCACGGTGATCGAACCGGGCTGCTTCCACGACCGGTAGAGCGCGTCGAAATCCGCGTCCCCCACCGCCCCGACCTCCGGGGCGACGAAGACGGCGCGCACCGCCTCCATGAAGTCGTCGGAGAACGCGCCGTGTTCGAGCGGCATGTCGAATCCCGCGCTGACCTTGACGGCGTTCATCTCACCGAAGTTCAGCAGGGCGAGCTGGCGCAGCCGGGCGACCGCGTCGCTCTCCAGCAGCGCGGCCAGGCCCAACGGGTCGGGCGGCGTGGGCTGTTCGTCGTTCATGTCGTGCATTCCTGACCCCGTGATGTCGAGACGTGCGCGGAACCGGCGTGGCTTCAGCCGAGGGTGCCGTCGACGTCGAGACCGGTGAGTTCACCGCCGGGACGCACGGTCCGCGTGGTCTGCTCGATGTCGACGGCGGCCCGGTCGGTCACGCGCCGCGCCGTGACACCCCGGGCCACGGCGTTCGCCTCTACCTCGTCCACCCGCTGGACGACCCGGACTCCGGCCGCCGGGCGGCGCTCGCCCGCGAAGGTGAAGCGCTGCCCGTAGACCGCTTCGAGGTCGTCGCGCACCTGGCTCAGCGTCCGCACCAGGTTCGCGTCCTCCGGCCTGATGAGGCCGGGGTTGCGCCGGTACACGTCCAACTCCCGCTCCGCACCCGAGAGTCGGGCGACGCGTTCGCCGGTCAGGGCCTCCGGGCGGAGGACGTAGGGGGCCGGAGGCTCCGCGAGCGCCGGGCGGAACTCCTCCTCCTCGCGGGATTCCGCGCGCCGGTCGAGTGCTTCTCCGAGGCGGCCGAACAGGAAGCCGAAGATCTGGGGCAGCGCGGTCGTGGCCACGGTCGCCAGCGAGAGCTGGTCCGTCATGGTGATTCCCCCGGGTGTGTGGTCGTGCCGTGGAGCGGCTGGAGATCGTCACCAAGGTTAGGTTTTCGGGGGGTTCGGAGATGAAGAGGGGATTTTGCCAGTTCTGGGGGTGGTGGGGAGGGTTGCGTGGCACGCCCTGTTCGGGGGTTTATTCGAACTGGTTCCGCCGGGGGTGGTCGTGTAACGGGTCAGGAGCCTTAGGTCTTCGGCGGGGTCGAATTCGGCGGCGTTCGAGCGGCGTGGGCCGCGCGGACGCGTCGTGGCCTGGCTGGATGGCGTCGCCCGGTGGGGCGTACCGCATGTCGATTCGCCCCACCGGGAAGAAACCAGACAGCCATCGCCCGTCAGCGCATCGCCGCCTCCGCCCTTCCCCGGGTCGGGCCCGGCCGGGACGTCCTGCTGGTCAACGGGCTCACGGGCAAGGAGGCCGTCTGGGCCGCGACCGGTCTGCTGCACGAGGCGGTCTGTCCCGACGTGGTCGTGCCCGCGTCCGGCGAGGCCACGGGGCCCTGACTGCTCGGTCAACTCGCCGACGCGCGGCGGAGGTTCACGGTCGTGGACATCGCCGCGCATCTGGTGGCCGATGTGACGGAGTCGTGGCGTGCCCGGATTGAGCTGCCGGGCGGGGGGCTGGGGATCGACCGGATCGGGGAGCTGGACCTGGCCGGGGGGCGCCCCGAGCGGGCCCGGTTCCGGCGCGGATTCCCCGCGCGGTGTCTGCGTCTCGCTGGCCTGCTGTGTCGGCAATGTCGTCGCCGCCCGCACCAGCGCGATCATCGCCTCGGCTTCCTGATGACCGTCTTCCACCACCACCCGAGCGTGGGCCGCGAGCCCGCCGAGGCGCTGCGCCGTGCCCAGCGCTGGATGCGCGACCCCGGGCGCCGAGCCCCGGGCGGATTTCCGGAACCGCTCGCCCGCGCCTTCGAGGACCGTGTCGCCCGCGTCGAGGCGTCCCTGCGCGAGCGGGGCGACACCATGACCGCCCCGGCCCACTGGGCGGGCGTCGTCCATCTGGGACGCTGAACCGTGTCGGGAGCGGGAGCGGGCCGCCCGGGCCGCCGCGCGTACGCACCTCGCGCGGCGGCCCGGGCCGTCGCGCGGGTCAGCCGGCCGGACGCAGCCGTACCGGCAGGCTCTGGTGACCGTTGCTGATCAGGGAGTGGACCGGCTTCAACTCGTCGGCGGGCACCGCCGGTTCCATGTCCGGGAAGCGCTCGAAGAGCTGCCGGAGCGCGGCGGCGATCTCCATGCGGGCGAGCGGCGCGCCGATGCAGAAGTGCACGCCGTGACCGAAGGCCAGGTGCTCCTTGGAGAGGCGGGTCACGTCGAACTGGTCGGCGGTCGCGCCGTGCCAGTCCGGGTGGCGGTTGGCGGCGGCGTAGGAGGCGAGGATCGCGTCGCCCTCGGCGATGACCCGGCCGTCGGGCAGCGTGATGTCCCGGACGGCGTAGCGCAGCGGCAGGTGCTTGACCGAGGGCTCGAACCGCAGCGTCTCCTCGACCACGTCCTCCCACGTCGCGCGCCCGGCCCGCAGGTGCTCCAGCTGCTCGCGGTCGGCCAGCAGGGCGGTGACGGCCTGGTCGATGGCGTTGACCGTGGTCTCGTACCCGGCGCTGATCACCAGCAGCAGGGTGTCGCGCAGCTCCTCGTCCGTCATGCCCGTGTCGTCACCCTCCTCGTCGCGGGTGGCGATCAGCAGGGAGGTCATGTCGTCGCCGGGCTCGGCGCGCTTGGCCGCGATCAGCTCGTCCAGCGCCGCGTAGAGGCCGGCCGTGTTCTTCATGGCCTCCTCGGTGCTCAGCGTGGTGTCGAAGACACCGTCCACCGTGGTGCGGAAGACGGCGGTCTGGTCCACGGGGACGCCCATGAGGCGGCCGATCACGGTGATGGGCAGCGGGTACGCCAACTGCTCGCGCAGATCGGAGACTTCGTCCGCCGGACGGGCGGCGAGGGCGTCCAGGAGACCCGCCACCGTGTCCTCGACCACCGGTTTGAGCACGGCGATGCGGCGGGCGCTGAAGGCGGGCGCGACCATGCGGCGCAGCCTGCGGTGGTCGCCGCCGTACGCGGTGAACATGTTGCTGACCGCGACCCAGAGAATGAGCGGCCAGCTGGTCAGCGCGTCCTGGAACCCGGGCCAGTGCGCACGGGCGTCCTTGGACACGTCGGGGCTGGTCAGGAGTTGTTTGAGGAGGTCGGGGTCGGTCACGGACCACGCGGTGACGCCGAGGATGTCCACCTGGGTGGCGGCACCCCGGGCGCGCAGCGCCTTGAGCTCGGCGTGGTGGTCGGCGCCGGTGGGGTCGAGGACGAGGACGGACTGCTCGGTCGCGGATATCGACTGTTCGGGCACGGGGCTCCTTCAGCGATGGACGGGGAACAGGACGGGGAGGGCTTCCAGGGCGCGGTGGAACGGGCCGGGGCGCCACCGCAGTTCGGACGCCGGGACGGCGAGGTCCATCTCGGGGATGGCGTCGAGGAGATGACTCAGCGCGGTCTCCGCGATCAGATACGCGTGCGAGCGCGCCGGACAGGTGTGGGGGCCGATGCTCCACGCCAGGTGGGCGCGGTTGCCGCTGACGCTCGACGCGGGCATTCCGAGGGTGAGTTCGGGGTCGTTGTTGCACGCGGACAGGGAGATCACCACCGGCTGGTGGGCCGGGAGCAGACAGCCGTCGATGTCCGTGGGGTACGGCGGATAGCTGATGCAGTAGTTCGCCATCGGCGGGTCGCTGTACAGGACGGTGTCCAGCGCGTCGCGCAACGTCGACTGCCCGGCGTGGAGTTCGGCCGAGAAGTCGTCGTCGGTGAGGAGCTTCAGCTGGGTGTTGGCGATGAGGTTGGTCAGCGGCTCGATGCCCGCGCCGTAGAGCGTGACGAGCTGGTGGGCCATCTCCTCGTCGTCCAGGGCGGCTTCGTGCAGGATGAGCCGGGAGGTCACGTCGTCGCCGGGCCGCTCGCGGCGCAGGCCCACCAGCTCGCCGATGGCCTGGGCGAGCAGGGCGTTGCCGTGGTCGGCGTCCTTCGCCTCGAAGATCTTCGCCATGCCGTCCGCGATGCGCGCCCCGATGTCGTCCGGGCAGCCGAGCAGCGCGCTCAGCACCCGGAAACTGATCGGCCACGCGTACTGCGTGAGCAGGTCGGCCCGCCCAGTGTCGCCGAATCCGGCGATCGCCTCCTCCGCGATCGTCTCGACCAGCGCCCGGAGCTGGTGCTGGTCCACCGCGTCGAGGCTCGCGGTGTTGGCGCCCCGGTAGCGGGCGTGCTCGGTGCCGCCGCTGCGCAGCGCGTTGGGCCGCCACTCCATCATCGGCAGCACCGGGCAGGTGCGCGGCACCGCCTTCTGCCACACCCGGGGGTCGGCGGGGAAGCGCAGCGGGTCGTTGAGGATGCGGCGCGCGGCGTCGTAGCCGATCACCAGGGTGGCGGGGATACCGGGGGACAGCTCGACGGGCACCAGCGTGCCGTACGTGGTGCGCATCCGCTCGTAGGCGGCGTGCGGGTCGGCGGCGAACTCCGGTGCGTACAGCGGGATTCGGGCCGGTGCCTGAGGGTCGGCGGAGGTCATCGCAGGGGCTCCAGGGACGCGGTGGGGCTGAGACCGACCAGGTGTTCCGTGAGGGTGATCAGGGCGCGCAGGGAGGAGACGCGGTCGCGGGCGTCGCAGGTGGTGAGCGGAGTGCCGGGATCGAGGGCCAGCGCCTCGCGCAGCTCCGCCTCGGCGTAGACCGGGGCGTCCGGAAAGGTGTTGATCGCCACCGCGTACGGCGTGCCCCGGTCCTCCAGGAGGCCGAGGGCGCCGTGACTGGCGTCCAGGTCCCGGGTGTCGGCCAGGACGAGACAGCCGAGCGCGCCCTCGGACAGGTCCTCCCACAGCGGCTTGAAGCGGACCTGGCCCGGCAGCCCGAACAGGTACAACGCCAGGGCGCCGTCGGCCAGATGGATGCGGCCGAAGTCCATGCCGACGGTGGTGGTGGTCTTGTCCGGGGTGCCGCGCATGTCGTCGATGCCGACGCTGACCTCGGTGATGGGTTCCTCCATGCGCAGCGGCCGTACCTCGGACACGCTGCCGATGAAGGTTGTCTTGCCGACCCCGAACCCGCCGGCTATCACGATCTTGGCCGACTGCGTCACCGTGTGGGGCACGTAAGTGACGGGCGGGTCAGAGGAGTTGTCGAAGTCCATGGAGCACCCTTACGAGAATGTCGTCCTGCGGCTGATCGGAGTCGGCGTCGACCGGACTGGTCAGGCGGCCGGTGTCCATGAGGCGGGAGACGAGAATGCGGACGGTGGAGGGCGGCAGTTGCAGCGCGGCTGCGATGTCGGCCACGGCCAGACCGCCGCAGCCGGGTGAGAACAGGCTCATCACCCGGCGTTCGTCCGTGGCGAGTTCACCGGCCGAGCCGGTCGCGGCGATGACCACGCTCTCCCAGCGCACATCGTCCCGTGGGCGGATCTGGCCGCCGGTACGGACGTAGGGCCGGACCATGTCCGGGTCGCGCCGCGGCCCGCTCATGCCCCGAGACTCCCGTCCCGCTGGGGAACCGGCGTGCGTTCGCCGGTGGAGAGCTGCGTGCCCAACTGCACGGCCAGGCGCACCATGTGATCGGTGATCAGGCCGACGTCCGCCAGCGGTCCGGTCGTACAGACCATCAGCGTGGTGTTCTGCCCGGCGGCCGTCGTCAGACAGAAGTTGTTGGCGCACTCCACGAGGTGCTGGCGCACCCCGCCACCGCCGGTGAACTCGTCCCACGCCTTGGCCGAGGCCCGCAGCGAGGCGGTCAGGGCGGCCAGTTTCTCGCCGCCCTCCTGGTCGATGGTGTGCGTACGGGCCTTGAGCAGGCCGTCGCCGCTCACCAGCACCGCGTACCGGACGCCCTCGACCGAGCCGAGCTGTTCGTCCAGCAGCCAGCCCAGGGAGTTGGCGTGAGTCTCCGACATGGTGTTCAACGTCCTTCTTCAGTGCGGGGGGTGCTGCTGTGGTGGTCCCGGCCGCGCCGGGTGCCCGCCATCCAGGAGGCGGCGACGCCGGGGCTGCCGGGCTGGACCGACGGGGTGGCGGGCTTGGCGACCGGAGCGCCCGGCTTGGTGCCCGGGGTGCCCGGGGTGCCCGGTGTGCCCGGTGTGCCGGGCTCGGCCGGGGTGTCGGTGCGCGGGGCGCGTTTGCGGACGGTCAGACCGCTCGCCGTCGTGGTGGACGGCGCGGGCCGGGGCCGCTCCGGCGCGCTCCGCGTCTGCTGCCCCGGCAGGACCGCCTGGGCACGGGAGGCGGTGCGGGACTGCGTCGAGCGGGCCGACTCGGGGCTGGTCAGCAGGTTCTGCGGGAGCACGATGACGGCACGGGTGCCGCCATAGATGTTGGGGACGGTGATGTCGACGCGGAAGCCGTAGTCCTTGGCCAGCGCCGCGGCCACGCGGAGCCCGGTCTGCGGGTAGGCGCCGAGCGCGGTGATGTCGTCGCGCTGTTCGCCGGAGAGCACCTTGCGGGCCCACAGCACCCGCTCGTCGTCCATGCGCAGTCCGGCGTCGTCCACGATCAGGAAGGCAGCGTTGTGGCCGTGGTCCAGGGTGACGTGCACCCGTGCGGCGGGCGGCGAGTAGCGCAGGGCGTTGCTCAGCAGCACCGAGAGGGTGTGGATCACGGCTTCGACGGCCCGGCTCTCGACCGCGAGGGTCTCCATCTCCGGGTGCTGGACGCGCTCGTACCCTTCGACGCGGCCCATGGCGGCGCGCACGATGTCGGTCAGGGTGGTCGCCCGCCAGCGTGCCGAGAGCTTGTCCCCGGCGAGGACGGAGAAGCCGGAGGCGATCAGCAGCATCTGCTGCGAGAGGTGGTCGATCTCGTTGAGCGTGGCGTACGCCTCGTCGGAGATGTGGACCTTGCGCACCCCGGCGCTCACCGACCGGCTCAGGTTCTTGGCCCGCTGCACCAGGCTGGAGGCGAACGCGCGCACGGTGGCCCGGGCGACATCGACCGACTCCCGTCGGGCGCCCTCGACTTGGGCGTCCGCCGCCTTCTGGATCTCGGCGGCGCGCTCCTCGGCCCGCTCCTCCGCGCGCCGCTCCAGGAGGGCGACGGCGTTGCGGGTCTCCTCGCTCAGCCCGGTGAGCGCGTGGGCGAGGGGGGTACCGGCGAGCTGGGGCGGCAGGACGGGCGCGGTGACCGGCTCGGCCGTCGGGGACGCGACCGTGGTCGTGATCCTCCCGACGAACTGCTCGGCGGCGCGCAGCTGTTGAGAAAGGGTCTCGGCGCGTTCCTGGAGCCGCTCGGCCCGTCGCCGCTGCCGTGCGGCGGCCCGTGCGAAGTACGCCACCGCCGCGGCGCCGACCGCCACGAGCACCAGGAACAGGATCAGTTCGGTCATCGGGCCGTCCTCGCGACGATGGTGCGGGGGGTGTCGGCGGCGGGCCGGACACGGTGACGGGAGGGGGCGTGCGGGCCCGCGCCCGACGGGAGCGCGAGGGCGTGTAATCCGGCCGTCGGTCCGTGCGCCTCCGGCGGCGCCGAGATGGCGCGAGCGGTACGGGCTGCCCGTAAGAGACGCATGACTGAACTCCTGCTGGGGATCGGCCGGGTCACGCCGCGGGGCGCGCGGGTGCGACGGACCGGAGCGTGCGGTGGCGGCGTCGAGCGAACCGGATGTCCAGCGGGGGCCGTCTCGTGCGGAGCCCACTCACGTGGTCCGTGCCCGCTCATCGTGTCCGGGGCGGATCGTCGGTGCGGGCGGCGGCCGGGCCGTAAGTCACGCGCTGGAGCAAGACGTTGGTCCTGGGGCGCCCCTCCCGGTCCGCCGCGGTGTGCTGCCGCGCATGGCCGGCAGCTCAATGACGATGGTGAGAATACGGTCCGTAACGTAGTCCTCGCAACGCCGAACGAAAGTACGGATATGCGTGATCTCGCGTACCCCGCCCGCGACTTGAAGCAGACGCCGCCAGGCCGAATACCGCACCCCCGGCGCTCCGGCCCGGCCGCGGGAGGAGGCCGGGAGGGGGCACCGGGGGCTGAGGTGATCCGGTGAAGATTTCGACACGTCTGTGAATGCGGGAACCGGCGACGGCCCCCGGGTTCATCCGCCCGGGCGGCTCACCATGGCAGCACCCCCGCCGCGTTCTGGAACGTCCCCGTCGGCCCGTCCGGGCCCACGCACGCCAGGCGCACGATGACCTCGGCGCCTTCCTCGACGGTCTGGGTGCCGGTGTGGTGGTTGAGGTCGGTCGCGGTGAAGCCGGGGTCGGCGGCGTTGATCCGGATGCCGTCGAACGCCTTGGCGTACTGCACGGTGAGCATGTTCAGGGCGGCCTTGGAGGCGGGGTAGGCCAGGCCCGGGTAGAAGTGCTCGAAGGCCGCGGGGTCGGCCAGGGCCGGGGTGTGGGCGAGGCCGCTGCTGACGTTGACCACGACCGGGTGCTCCGAGCGCAGCAGCAGGGGCAGGAAGGCGTGCAGGGTGCGGACCGGGCCGTAGACGTTGGTCTCGAAGACGGTCCGTACGTCGTCGGCGGTGGTCTCCGCGGCCAGGACGAAGCCGCCGTCCGGGTGACGCGGCTCGATCCCGGCGTTGTTGACCAGCACGTCCAGGCCGCCCTCGGCCTCGATCGTCTTCACCGCGGCGGCCACGGAGGCGTCGTCGGTGACGTCGAGCGGGACGAAACGGGCGCCCAGCTCCTCGGCGGCCCGGCGCCCCCGCTCGGCGTCGCGGGCGCCGACATAGACGGTGTGCCCGGCGGCGAGCAGACGGCGGGCCGTCTCGCGGCCGAGCCCCTTGTTGGCTCCGGTGATCAGTGTTCTCGTCATGACTCCAGCCTGCGCCGGACGCCCGCCACCAGCCAGAAGACCGCTTTTCCTGGGACTGGCGGTACCAGGCACGCCCCGCCGCGCGGCGGCACACTGGGGGCATGACGACCACGGACCTGGGGGACGCGATCCGCCGGTGGCGGGACCGGCTGGCCCCCGCCGACGCGGGGCTGCCCGCCGGAGGCCGCAGACGGGCGGCCGGGCTGCGCCGCGAGGAGCTGGCACAGCTCGCGGGGATCTCCGTCGACTATGTGACCCGCCTGGAACAGGGCCGCGCGGTCAACCCCTCCTCGCAGGTCGTCCAGGCGCTGACCCGCGCGCTCCGGCTCTCGGCGGGGGAGCGG
The DNA here is from genome assembly GCF_000373625.1 of Streptomyces sp. LaPpAH-108. GTDB lineage: Bacteria > Actinomycetota > Actinomycetes > Streptomycetales > Streptomycetaceae > Streptomyces. Next base: position 573,483 of record NZ_KB891994.1, on the reverse strand, counting down.
GACCACCTGCACCGCCTGGCCGGACTCGCACCGCCCGGCCCGAGGACGGTGCCCGTCTTCATCCCGCCCAGCGTGCACCGCCTGCTCGACCGGCTGGCCCACACCCCGGTCGCCGTCCACGACGCCACCTGGACCCTCCTCGCCGCCAACGCGCCCTACGCCGCCCTGATGGGCGACTCCACCCGCTGGCGCGGGCGTGAACTCAACGGCGTCTGGCGCCACTTCCTCGGCACCGGCGGCCCCGTCACCTACACCCCCGAGGCCCGCGCCGCCTTCGAGTCCGCCCTCGTCGCCGACCTCCGCACCGCCGCCGCCCGCTACCCGGCCGACCGCGACCTGCACGCCCTCGTCACTGAACTACGCCACGGCAGCCCGGAGTTCGCCCGGCTGTGGGACTCCAGCACGATCGGCGTCCACGAGGCCGCCCGCAAGACCATCGCCCACCCGGCCGTCGGCCCCGTCACCCTGGACTGCGACATCCTCTCGGTCGCGGGCAGCGACCTACGGATCATCGTCTACACGGCGGAACCGGGCACCCAGGACGCGGAACGGCTGGCGTTGCTGATGGTGTGGGGGACGCAGGACCTGGGCACTCAGCCCCGCGCCACCGGATAGCGGTGCACCGGCGGCAGGCACGGCAGCAGGCCCGGCCAGACCGTGTCGATCACATGCGCGCTCGGGGTGAAGAGCGGTTCGGGGAGGGTGGGCAGGTCGGCGGGGTCGTGCCACTGCCAGTGGTGGATCAAGTGCGGTTCCCTGACCTCCGGTTCGCCCGTGAAAGCGTGGACGCGGACGGCGGCGGTCAGGCGGGGCAGGCCGTGGACGGAGTCCATCAGCAGGGCCAGGGTCCGGGTCGTGTCCGGGTCGGCCCGCAGGCCCGTCTCCTCGGCCAACTCCCGTACGCCCGCCGCCGTGAAGGCCTCACCCGGGTCGTTCTTGCCGCCCGGCAGCTCCCAGACCGCACGCTTCCTGGACCAGCCGAGCAGCACCCGGCCCGCCGGGTCCGTCACGACGACACCGGCACCGGTCAGCGCGTGCGGCGAGGGGCGCCCCTTGTCGGCGTACGGGACTCGCTCGGTTTCTGTCACGTTCTCACGGCTCCTTCTGCCACGTCCGGACCCCCAGTCTGCCCGGCGTACCGAGATCCAGTTCCCCGGTCACGGCTCTGTCACAGCCGATGACGCCGACCGCCCGGCCTGGGCACCCTGGGAGCCACCGCACCCGCCGGGTCGGCCAGCAGCCCCCGACACCCGCCAGGAGAAACGGTGTTCGACCGACTGCCCCGCGCGACGGCGCTCCTCGCGGGCCTGGTGCTCGCCGGGAGTCTGGTCGCCTGTGACCCGGAGGGGCTGCATTCCGCCGAGCGTGCGGGGCCGTTTCCGCACGAGTCGCCGTCGGATTCCGCCGACGTCAGCCTCGAACAGGCCCTGTCCGACCACCGCGTTCGCCTCCCTGAGGGGGTCGAGGACATCGCTTACGGTGCGCTCAAGGCTCTGGACGGGTATCCGTTCAATGTCCAGTTCTCCATGCCATGCGACGGTGTTCCGGCGTTCGTCCGGGACAACCGGCTCGCCGCCACGGGGAAGAAGACCCCCGACGACGTACTGACGGACGTCATGGACGCGGGGTTCACACCGGGCGCGGGCCCGGCCTACAGCCGGGAGAAAGGCTCGGAGTTGCCCGAGATCGCCGTGGCGGTCTTCGAACGGTCGGGGGCGTGCAGGGTGTTCCTCGGGGCCTGACCCCCACCGAGGCCCGCGCCGCCGCTCACTCCTTCTGCCAGGCCCGGACCCCCAGTTTCCCCGTCGTGCCGAGATCCAGTTCCGGGGTCACCATCACGGGCGCGGCGCCCGGCTTGGCGCGGACGCGGAGATAGGGGGCGTTCACGGGGGCGCCGACGGTCTGCACGGTGTTGCGCCAGGCGATGGTCGCGCGGGCGCGTTCGCCGGGGTTCAGGGTGACAGGGCGGACGACGTCAGGTGAGCCGTCGAGATTGGCGACCTCGTCGCCGGGTACGAGGCGGATTCCCTCGACCGTCTTGTGGTCGGCGTCGAGGAGCTGGAGCTGGGGACGGCCGTCCAGCGTGTACGGACTCGTGCCGCAGTTCTCCAGGTGCAGCCCCGTCACCCGCAGCCCCATCGCCGCGTCCCCCCGGTCGGCCCACACCCGCACCCCGGACGCCGGACACGGGCCGTTCTCGGACGGCGCCTCGGCGGTCTGGACGCTGCGGACGGACACGACCGACACCTGCGGCCCGCTCACCGGCTCACCGACGCTCCGGCGTATCGCCACCGTCCCGCGCAGCGTCTTCCCCGGCCGCACCGGCCCGACGATCCGGGTCACCCCGGTGTACCCGTCGGCGTCGAAGATGATCGTGTACGTCATCTCGCGCGCGGCCGTCCCGCTCACCGAGAACGCCGCCGTGAGCCCGTTCGGGCGGCAGACCCCCTCCCGGTCGACGACCCCGGAGTACACCCCGGTGACCCGCACCCCGTCCCGCTCGCTGTTCGCGGCCGACGGCACCGGACTCGGCGTACCCGGCGGTCGCGGGGCGTCCACCGTAGCCGTGGGCCGAGTGAGCGGCGGCGTACTGCCGGGGGTGGGCGTGGCCGACGGGCACGACGGCCCGCCGCTCGCCCCGCCGCCCGCACGCGGGTCCGCCTGCTGGGTGCCGCATCCGGCGAGGACGAGAGCCACCGCTCCGGCGAGCGTGCCGACGGCGACCCGGTCGGCAAATGATCTGCGCATCAAGCGAGTTGACCAGGACCGGACCACCCCGGCTGTGGCGGAGGCCACTCCTCCGGTCGCGGCTCTGTCACAGGCGGCCCGCCGTCACCCCGATCCCCGCGAAAGCGCCCCGCACCGCCGCCAGCCCCGCCTCCCGCTCGGCCTCCGACATCCGGGCCGGGCCGTAGGTGACGACCGGCGGCAGCGGCTCGTAACCGACGAACTCCAGCATTCCCCGGTGGACATGGAAGAGGACAGGAGGTCGGCGGAGCCGCGATCGATCGCTCAGACCAGCCCGCCCACCGCCTCCGACAGTCGTCGCAGCCGCTCCTCGTCCCGTCGGTAGTGGGTCCACTTGCCGACCCGTGTGGAGCGGACGAGGCCCGCTCGTTCCAGGGTCGCCATGTACGAGGAGACGGTCGACTGGGCCAGCCCGCTCTTGGCCTGGATGTGGCTGACGCACACGCCGACGGTGTCGCGGTCCGCGATCGGCTCGTACGCCGCGAACTCCGTGTCCGGGTTCCGCAGCCAGCGCATGATCTGGAGGCGGACCGGGTTGGCCAGCGCCTTGAACGCCTCCAGTGCCTCCGAGGCTGCCAGCACCTCCGGTGACTCCAGCGCCTCCGGCGCCTCCCGCGCTTGCTCGGCCCGTGCGGCGGTCTCGTCGTTCCTGCTCATGTCCACCCAGGGTCCTGTCCGGTCTCCATCACGTCGATATACCAGGATATCTCGATGAATGAGGACCGGGTCAGGACTCCCGCCCCCGCATCCCGTCCTCGAACGCCCGCAGGATCCGCTCCGCCGCCAGCGTCGCCGTCAACGTCCCTTCCCGTACCCGCTGTTCCAGTTCTGGCGCGGTCTCCCGGACCGCCGGGTCGGAGCGCAGGCGGCCGAGGAGTTCGTCGCGGACCATGGACCAGGTCCAGCCGACCTGCTGGTCACGCCGCTTGGCGGTGAGGCGGCCCGTGGAGTCCAGCAGGGTGCGGTGCTGTTCGAGGCGTTCCCATACCGTGTCCAGACCGCTGGACTCGCGCGCGCTGCAGTGCAGGACCGGCGGAGTCCAGAACGCGTCCTTGCCGTGCATCAGCCGCAGCGCGCCCGCGAGTTCACGCGCGGCGGACTTCGCGTCGCGCTCGTGCGGACCGTCCGCCTTGTTGACGGCGATCACGTCGGCCAGTTCCAGGACGCCCTTCTTGATGCCCTGGAGCTGGTCGCCGGTGCGGGCGAGGGCGAGGAGCAGGAAGGAGTCGACCATGTCGGCGACCGCGGTCTCCGACTGGCCGACGCCGACGGTCTCGACCAGGATCACGTCGTAGCCCGCCGCCTCCATGACGATCATGGACTCCCGGGTCGCCTTGGCCACCCCGCCGAGCGTGCCCGCGCTGGGGGAGGGGCGCACGAAGGCGGCCGGGTCCACGGCCAGCCGCTCCATGCGCGTCTTGTCGCCCAGGATCGAACCGCCGGTGCGCGTCGAGGACGGGTCCACGGCGAGCACCGCCACCCGGTGCCCCAGCGAGGTCAGCAGGGTGCCGAACGCGTCGATGAACGTGGACTTGCCCACGCCCGGCACCCCGCTCACCCCGATCCGCCGCGCCCGCCCGCTGTGCGGCAGCAGCTCGGTCAGCAACTCCTGTGCGAGCGCCCGGTGTTGCGGTCGGGTGGACTCGACGAGCGTGATGGCGCGGGCCACCACGGCCCGCTTCCCGTCGAGCACGCCCTTCACATAGGCGTCGAGATCCATCGCGGCCATCGGCGCCTACAGATCGTGGCCGAGATCGGCGGCGAGCCGCTTCACCAGGTCGTGCGCCGCGTCCGGGATGACCGTGCCCGGCGGGAACACCGCCGTCGCGCCCATCTCCAGCAGCGTCGGCACGTCCTGCGGCGGGATCACCCCGCCCACCACGATCATGATGTCCTCCCGGCCCTCCTCGGCCAGCTTCTCCCGCAGCGCCGGGACCAGCGTGAGATGCCCCGCGGCCAGCGAGGACACCCCGACCACGTGCACATCCGCCTCGACCGCCTGCCGGGCGACCTCCTCCGGCGTCTGGAACAGCGGGCCGACGTCCACGTCGAAGCCCAGGTCGGCGAAGGCGGTCGCGATCACCTTCTGGCCCCGGTCGTGCCCGTCCTGGCCCATCTTGGCGACCAGGATGCGCGGCCTGCGCCCCTCGGCCTCCTCGAAGGCGTCCACCAGGGCACGGGTGCGGTCCACGTTCGGGGACTCCCCTGCTTCGTTGCGGTACACGCCGGAGATCGTACGGATCTGCCCCGCGTGCCGGCCGTACACCTTCTCCAGGGCGTCCGAGATCTCGCCCACCGTCGCCTTGGCGCGCGCCGCGCGCACCGCCAGCTCCAGCAGGTTGCCCTCGCCGTCCGCCGCCCGGGTCAGCGCGTCCAGCGCGGCCCGGCACTCGACGTCGTCCCGCTCCGCGCGCAGCCGCCGCAGCTTCTCGATCTGCTGGGTGCGCACCGAGGAGTTGTCGACCTTCAGGACCTCGATCTGCTCGTCGGAGTCCACCCGGTACTTGTTCACGCCGATCACCGGCTGACGGCCGGAGTCGATCCGCGCCTGGGTACGCGCCGCCGCCTCCTCCACGCGCAGCTTCGGGATGCCCGCGTCGATGGCCTGCGCCATGCCGCCCGCCGCCTCGACCTCCTGGATGTGCTGCCACGCCTTGCGCGCCAGGTCGTACGTCAGCCGCTCCACGTACGCGCTGCCGCCCCACGGGTCGATGACGCGCGTGGTACCCGACTCCTGCTGGATCAGCAGCTGGGTGTTGCGGGCGATCCGCGCCGAGAAGTCGGTGGGCAACGCCAGTGCCTCGTCTAGGGCGTTGGTGTGCAGCGACTGGGTGTGACCCTGGGTCGCGGCCATCGCCTCCACACAGGTGCGCGTGACGTTGTTGAACACGTCCTGCGCGGTCAACGACCAGCCCGAGGTCTGCGAATGGGTGCGCAAGGAGAGGGACTTGGCGTTCTGCGGGTCGAACTGCTTGACCAGCTTGGCCCAAAGAAGCCGGGCCGCGCGCAACTTGGCGATCTCCATGAAGAAGTTCATGCCGATCGCCCAGAAGAACGAGAGCCGGGGCGCGAACGCGTCCACGTCCAGGCCCGCTTCCCGCCCGGCGCGGATGTACTCCACCCCGTCCGCGAGCGTGTACGCCAGCTCCAGGTCGGCCGTCGCACCCGCCTCCTGGATGTGATAGCCCGAGATGGAGATGGAGTTGTAGCGCGGCATCCGCTGCGAGGTGTACGCGAAGATGTCGGAGATGATCCGCATCGACGGCTTCGGCGGATAGATGTAGGTGTTGCGGACCATGAACTCCTTGAGGATGTCGTTCTGGATGGTCCCGGCCAACTTCTCGGGCGGTACGCCCTGTTCCTCCGCCGCCACGATGTAGAGCGCGAGCACCGGCAGCACGGCGCCGTTCATCGTCATCGACACGGTCATCCTGTCCAGCGGAATCCCGTCGAACAACTGCCGCATGTCCAGGATCGAGTCGATGGCCACGCCCGCCATGCCGACGTCACCGGTCACGCGCGGATGGTCGCTGTCGTACCCCCGGTGCGTGGGCAGGTCGAAGGCGACCGACAGACCCTTCTGGCCGGCCGCGAGGTTGCGCCGGTAGAACGCGTTGGACTCCTCCGCGGTGGAGAAACCCGCGTACTGCCTAATTGTCCAGGGCTGGTTGACGTACATCGTCGGGTACGGACCGCGCAGATACGGCGCGATGCCCGGGTACGTCTCTAGGAAGTCCAGGCCCTCCAGGTCCCGCCCGGTGTACAGCGGCTTCACCCCGATGCCCTCGGGGGTCTCCCACACCGGCGCACCGCCCCCGGTCGTCCGCTCGACGGCCGCACGCCACTCCTCGGCGCTCCCGTCCATGGCCGGGGTGCCCAGCTCGATGCCGGAGAAGTCGGGGATTCCCATCACGCCACTCCGATTCGGTCCAGGGTCGCGGTCAGTACGGCGACGGCGTCGCAGCCCGCGAAGACGTAACTGTCGACGCCCGCGTACGCGGCGGGGCGGCCCGCCAGGGCCACATGGCGGGCGCCCGCCGCGCGCAGGGCCTCGGCGGTCCGCTCGGCCTCCTCCGCGTACCGGCTGTCGCTGGAGCACAGGACGGCCTCGGTGGCGCCGCTGTCCTCGAAGGTCCCGGCGGTGACCGGTTCGATGCCGCCCGCCTGGAAGAGGTTGGCGGCGAAGGAGGCGCGGGCGGTGTGCTCGGCGGCGGGGCCGAGCGTGGCGAGGAAGACACGGGGACGGGCTCCGGTCGCCGCCAGGTGGGCGTCCGAGCGGGCCCGCAGCGCCTCGTACGCCTCGTCCCGGCGCACGCGCGGCAGCCCGCCGGAGCGCGGCTCGGGGGCGGGCTCGCGCACGACCGGCTTCTCGGCCAGGAACGGGAACTCGCTGACACCGGTGATGGGTTCGCGCCGCTTGGCGAGCTTCGCCGTGCGCGCCTCCCAGGTGTTCGCCAGGTCCTCACCCAGGCGCCCCGAGCGCAAGGCGGCGGCCTGGCCACCGATCCGCTCGATCCACTGGAAGAACTCCCAGCCCGCCCGGGCGAGTTCATCGGTCAGCCGCTCCACGTACCAGGAACCGCCCGCCGGGTCGATCACCCGCGCCAGATGCGACTCCTCCAGCAGGATCGTGGAGGTGTTGCGCGCGATACGGCGGGCGAACGCGTCCGGGAGGCCCAGCGCGTGGTCGAAGGGCAGCACGGTCACCGCGTCGGCGCCGCCGACCCCGGCCGCGAGCGTGGCGACCGTGGTGCGCAGCATGTTCACCCACGGGTCGCGGCGGGACATCATCACCGGCGAGGTCACCACGTGCTGGGCCTGCGCGCCCGGCGCCCCGCACACCTCCGCGACCCGCGCCCACAACCGGCGCGCGGCGCGCAGCTTGGCGACGGTCAGGAACTGGTCGGCGGTGGCGGCGTAGCGGAACTCCAGCTGGGCGGCGGCCTGTTCGACGCTCAGCCCGGCCTCGGTCAGCTCCCGCAGATACGTCACGGCGGTGGCCAGCGAGGCCCCCAGCTCCTGCGCGGCCGAGCCGCCCGCCTCGTGGTACGGCAGCGCGTCCACGGTGAGCGTGCGCAGCCCCGGGTACTCCCCGGCCACCCGCTTCGCGAGCGCGGCCACGGGAGCGAAGTCCAGCGCGGTGCCGGTGCGGGCCTCGTGGCCCAGCGGGTCGGCGCCGAGGTTGCCGCGTACGGCCTCGGGGGCGATGCCCCGCTCCGCGTACAGCCGCAGCAGCGCGGTCGCGGCGGCCTCGGTGTCGGCGCCCGCGTCCAGCACGACGGGGGCGAGGTTCAGATAGACGCCGTCCAGCGTCCGGCCGAGGTCCGCGACGGGGATGCCGCCCTCGCCGAGCACCAGCCAGAGCGAGGTGACGCCGTTCTCCAGGTCGGCCAGGACGGTGCCGTCGCCGAGCGCCGCGTGCCGCTGCCGTACGTCCCAGCCGCCCGCAGTGCTGCCCTCGGGCCTGCCGCCGCGCGTGAACGGGGCGAAGCCCGGAAGGCCGGGGTCGGGGGCGGTGTCGCGCGCGGTGTACAGGGGGCGGGTGCGCAGCCCGTCCTCCAGCGTCGTGGACAGGGCGTCCTCAGCCGCGCCGCCGGAGACTTCCTTGCCGGACTTGCGCAGTACACCCTCGACCAGGCGTTGCCACTGCTCGTGCGTCGCGTCAGGGAACTCGGCGGCCAGGGAGAGCCCGTCGTCAGGCAGGACCGTCATGCTCGGATGTTAGGACAGGGGCTCAGACGGCAGCAGAAGGCCGGGCTGTGACGTTTCCCTCGTTGCGGTTGTGATCCGGGCCTCTGGACGGCCCATGTGACGCCGTGCGCACGGCGGATGGGTCCTGGAGCGGACATGCGGAGGGTCGCACAGTGTGTCGCTGTTGGGCTGAACGGGTGACTTGGCGTAAGAATTGGCAGGTGCAGGCATCGCAAGCGAGTCAGGTCAGGGGGAGCCGGTGAGCCGTTACGACGTCACCGATGAACAGTGGGAAGGGCTCGCCCAGGTCGTGCCGCTGCGGGGCCGGGACGCCTGGCCGTCCGCGGTGAACCACCGCTCGCTGCCGGAGGCCGACACCGAGACCCGCCGCCGTTTCGTCGTTCTGCGGGTCAATGTGTTCGCGGACGCGCGCGACGTGGCCGAGACCCTGATGGCCGGGATTCCGGTGCTCCTCGATCTGTCCAGCGCGGAGACCGAGGTCGCCAAGCGCGTCCTGGACTTCAGCACCGGCGTGGTCTTCGGCCTGGCCAGCGGGATGCACCGGGTGGACCGCAACGTCTTCCTGCTGACCCCGCCCGGGACCGAGGTCAGCGGGCTGATGGGCATGGAGGCGTCGGGCGGCTGAGGCGCCGTCATGGCGTCTCGTGCGTGCGGCTCGTAGGGTCGTAGGACTTGGGCCGGGCGGACGGTGTGCCCGTTTTGACCCGGTCGCCCGATCGTAGGAAGGTCCGAGGGACAAAACGGTTCACCGGTCCGGGGCGGTCCTACGGTCCGCGTATGTCCGTGCCTTCCCCGACCGCTGAGCCGTCCGCCGAGCTGTCCGCGGCGCCGTGCGCCGAGCCGTCCGCCATGCCGACCGCCGTGGTCCCCGCCGCGCCGTCCGTGGCGGACGCCGCACCGGCGGACCCCGGCTCCGGCGCCCTCACCGACGTCCGCGCCCGGATCACCGAGCTGCGGCTGTCCGCCTTCGCCGGGCACCGCCGGGCCGCGTTCCCGCTCGGCGCGGTCACCCTGTTCGCCGGGCCCAGCGGTACGGGCAAGTCGACCGCGCTCGCCGCCTTCGAGGCGCTGGCCCGGCTCGGCGGCGGTGCGAACCTCGCCGAGGTGTTCCCGGACCCGCTCGCCTGGGTGCCGGAGCGGGCCCGCCCGGACCGCGAGGGCCGACGCGGTTTCCGCATCGGCTGTACGGCGGACGGCGTCGCCGGGCCGGTGCTGCTCGACGTCGCGGTCCAGGCCGAGCCGCAGCTCAGGATCGTGGGGGAGCGGCTGACGGCGGGCGGGACGGTCCTGCTGGAGACCGCGCTGCGCGATCCGGCCCGCCGGGCGGTGCAGGCCGCCTGGCACACGGCGGGCACCGCCCCGGTGACCCGCGCCCCGCTCCCCGACGACCGCCTCGGCACCCCGCTGCTGCCGCTGCGCGTGGCCGGGGCGACGGACGGACAGCGCCGGGTGCTGGCGGCGGCCGAGCAGATGGTCGTCGCGCTGCGCTCGGTCTTCCCGTGCGATCCGCGCCCCGAGTTCATGCGGGTACCCGTCCCCACCGGGTCGGGACGGCTGCTGCCGGGGTGCGACAACCTGGCCGACGTCGTCGCCCGCACCCGCACCGAATGCGGACGGCGGCACGCGCTGCTGGTCGAGACGGTGCGCACGGGCTGTGCGGGCCCGGTCGCCGACCTGCTGGCCGAACGGCTCCCGGACGGCACGGTACGGGCACTGCTCGACCGGGGCGACGGCCACCGCACCGACCTGGCCCGGCTCGGCGAGGGCGAGCTGCGCTACATCGCGCTCGCCCTGGTGCTGATGACCGGGCCCGGCGTGCTGGACGTGGACGCGCCGGGGGAGGTGCCCGACGCGCTGCGCACCCTCACCGTGCTGGCCGACGGCTTCGACCGCTGCCTCGATCCCGCCCGGCGCCGCGAACTGCTGGGGCTGGCGGCCCGGATGGGCGAGCGCGGCCATGTCCGCTGTGTCGGGGCGGTGAGCGACGCGTCCTGGGCCTCGGGGACGCCGGGCGTCACGGTGGTACACCTGAGAGGGTGACCGAACGCCCCGATCTCCCCGGACTCCAGCGCAGGCTGGCCGAGTTCGCCGCCGCGCGCGACTGGCAGCCGTACCACACCCCGAAGAACCTCGTCTCCGCGCTCAGCGTCGAGGCGTCCGAACTGCTGGAGATCTTCCAGTGGCTGACGCCCGAGGAGTCCTCCCGGGTGATGGCGGACCCGGACACCGCGCACCGGGTCACCGACGAGGTGGCCGACGTGCTCGCCTATCTCCTCCAGCTGTGCGAGGTGCTGGGCATCGACCCGCTGACGGCGCTCGCGGCCAAGATCGAGCGGAACGAGAAACGGTTTCCGGTGGGAGGCGACGGAGGGGCCGCCTGAGGTGGGCGAGAAAGAGGCGACGACCACTCAATAACCGGACTATCAGACTCCGTTATCACTCTATGGAGTCAATTTCCCTGCCGATTCCGAATTGTTGTCCACAGATTTCCGCCTTCCTCTGGCTTTTCGCACCAAGCGCCCTCACTCTGGGTAGTGAACAGAAGAAGTGCGGACAGATGTACGGCGGCTTCGGCGGACCGGGGGCAGCGGATGGATGCGGTGCGGCTCATCGAGACGAGCAGGCGTGCCCTGGCGGCGGAGGCCGAGGCACCCGAGGGCATGGTGGAGGTGTGGCAGGCACAGGCCCTGGCCCAGGCGATAGGCAGCCGCCTCGCGGTTTCCGGTCCGCCGGAGCTGCGCGGCGAGGCGCTGGGGCTGACCGAGCTGGCGGGCCGCGGCTGCGGCGTCCTCGACCCGCCCGAGCTGGAGTTAGGCGACCTGCGGGCCGCCCAGCTCACCGAACTGGACGACGCCCGGCAGACTCTGCTGTGCCTGTGCGGACTCCTGGGCGAGGTGGGCATCGCCCTGGTCGGCATGGCCAGCGCGGCGGCGGACGAGACGACGTACTGGCAGTGCATGGAGGCCATCGACGCGGCCGACGAGTCCCGCGACCGGGTCCTGGAGATGCTGCGCAAGCTGGCGGCGCGGGAGGAGATGGTGCACGAGAGAGAGGCGGGCTGAGGAGCGTCCTTGCCGCAGGTGGGGCACGGAGGTGTTGCAGGATGGATGTATGGACCTTCGAATCTTCACCGAGCCCCAGCAGGGGGCCACCTACGACACCTTGCTGACCGTGGCGAAGGCCACCGAGGACCTCGGTTTTGACGCCTTCTTCCGCTCCGACCACTACCTCCGCATGGGCAACGTCAGCGGTCTGCCCGGCCCCACCGACGCCTGGATCACCCTGGCGGGCCTCGCCCGGGAGACCCGGCGCATCCGGCTCGGCACGCTCATGACGGCCGGTACGTTCCGGCTGCCCGGCGTGCTCGCCATCCAGGTCGCGCAGGTGGACCAGATGTCCGACGGCCGGGTCGAACTGGGCCTGGGAGCGGGCTGGTTCGAGGAGGAGCACAAGGCGTACGGCATCCCGTTCCCGAAGGACAAGTTCGCCCGCCTGGAGGAGCAGCTGGAGGTCGTCACCGGACTGTGGGCGACCGAGGCGGGCAAGACGTACGACTTCCACGGGACGTACTACGACCTCACCGAGTCGCCCGCGCTGCCCAAGCCCACCCAGTCGAAGATCCCGGTGATCATCGGCGGCCACGGCGCGAAGCGCACCCCGCGGCTCGCGGCGCGCTATGCGGACGAGTTCAACATCCCCTTCGCGTCCGTCGAGGACTCCGCCCGTCAGTTCGGCCGGGTGCGTGCGGCGGCCGAGGAGGAGGGCCGGGCGCCCGACTCGCTCGTCTACTCCAACGCGCTCGTGGTGTGCGTCGGCCGTGACGACCAGGAGGTCGCCCGCCGCGCCGCCGCCATCGGCCGCGAGCCCGAGGAGCTGAAGGCCAACGGCCTGGCGGGCACCCCCGCCGAGGTCGTCGAGAAGATCGGCCGCTACGCCGAGGCGGGCTCCGAGCGGATCTACCTCCAGCTCCTGGATCTGACCGACCTCGACCAGCTGGAGCTGATCTCCGCCGAGGTCATGCCGCAGCTGTCCTGAATTGCGCCCCGGGGACGGTCGGCTGTGACGGTCCTGTGACCGGAACTGTGGCTTCCATCACGGCCCTTGACGGGCCGTGATGGTCCTCTCGGGCGATGGAAGTCCTGCGCTCGATCGTCTTCGCCCTGTTGTTCTTCCCGGCCGCCATCGGGGCCTTCATCTGGTGTGTGGTTCTGCTCGGCAAGATCCTCTCCGTCGCGCTCCCCGGACGCCGCCCCGACTGGCGGGACAGCCTGCTGCGCTGGGGAGCCGGGATGGCGGGAGCGGCGGCGGTGATCCTCTACTTCCTGGGCGCCGGGAACGTCGCGATGTCCGTGAACGAGTCCTCCCACGGCGCGGACTCCACCCCCGCCCACGAATGCCGGGACGCCTACCCCATGGACCGGCTGCGCGGCCAGCGGGGCTCCTACTTCCCCCTCGGCTTCGACTGCGTCCTCGACGACGGCAGCACCGGCTCCAGCACGAACGGCTACTTCTGGCTCAACACCTCCATCGCCGTCTCCGCGTTGACCTCCTTCGGACTGGTGATCACCATGGGCGGGATCGCCGAACACCGCGCCCGCGTCGCCCTGCGAAAACCACTGGTCACCACGGTGGACAATCCACCAGACTCGGACACGTGTTCCTGACGATCTCCACGCGCGGCACCGCCGCCCTCCCGGCCACCGACCTCGGGTATCTGCTGCACAAGCACCCCGATCACGCCCAGACGTTCACCACCTCGCACGGTACGGCGCACGTCTTCTACCCCCAGGCGGACGCCGAGCGCTGCACGGCGGCGCTGCTCCTGGAGATCGATCCCGTCGCGCTCGTCCGCAAGGGCAAGGGGAAGGGCCGGGGCGGCGCCCCCGACACCGCGCTCGCGCAGTACGTCAACGACCGCCCCTACGCGGCCTCCTCACTGCTCGCGGTCGCCCTCAGCTCGGTCTTCTCCAGCGCCATGCGCGGTGTCTGCAAGGCCCGCCCGGAGCGCGCCACCGCCCCGCTGCCGCTGCGCGTCGAGCTGCCCGCGCTGCCCGCCCGAGGCGGCGCGGAGCTGGTACGCCGCCTCTTCGCGCCGCTGGGCTGGACCGTGGGCGTCGAAGCCGTCCCCCTGGACACCCAGTTCCCTCAGTGGGGCGACTCGCGCTACGTCCGGCTCGTCCTGGAGTCCGACACCCTCACCCTGGCCGAGGCGCTGCGCCATCTGTACGTCCTGCTCCCGGTCCTGGACGACGCCAAGCACTACTGGGCCTCCGCCGACGAGGTGGACAAGCTGCTGCGCGCCGGTGAGGGCTGGCTGGCGGACCACCCCGAGCAGAAGCTGATCACCAGCCGCTATCTCTCCCGCCGCTGGTCCCTGACCCGGCAGGCGATGGAGCGCCTGGAGCTGGCCCGGCTCGCCGAGGCGGACGACAGCGAGGTCGAGGACATCGACAACGCGGTGGCGCAGGAGACGCAGGAGTCCGAGGAGTCCGAGGAATCCGGAGGCGAGGACGGCACGGGCGGCACCGGGACGGGAACCGGCACCGGCGGCATCGAGCCCGGCACCGGCACCGGCGGCACCGCGACCGGCGTCGCAGTCCGCACCGGGCCCGAAGCGGGTACTCCCGCCGCCGACCCCGCCACCGAAGCCGACGGTACCCCCACCGCGGCCAAGCCCGTCCCCCTCGCCGTCCACCGCCGCGAGGCCATCCTCGCCGCCCTGCACGAGTCCGGCGCCGCCCGCGTCCTGGACCTCGGCTGCGGCGAGGGCACCCTGCTGCGCGCGCTGCTCCAGGAGCCCCGGTTCACCGAGATCGTCGGCATGGACGTCTCCGCCCGCGCCCTCGCCATCGCCGCGCGCAGGCTGAAACTGGACCGCATGGGCGAGCGCCAGGCGTCCCGCATCACCCTGCTCCAGGGCTCGCTGGCCTACACCGACAAGCGGCTCACCGGCTACGACGCCGCCGTGCTCAGCGAGGTGATCGAACACCTCGATCTGCCCCGGCTGCCCGCCCTGGAGTACGCGGTCTTCGGCGCCGCCCGCCCGCGCACGGTCCTCGTGACGACCCCGAACGTCGAGTACAACGTCCGCTGGGAGTCGCTGCCCGCCGGACACGTCCGGCACGGCGACCACCGCTTCGAGTGGACCCGCGCGGAGTTCCGCGCCTGGGCGGAGGACACGGCTCAACGGCACGGCTACAGCGTCGAGTTCCGTGCCGTCGGACCCGACGACCCCGAGGTGGGGCCGCCCACCCAGCTGGCCGTGTTCCACCGGCACACCACCCCGCAGGAAGAGAAGAAGGAGGCGAAGGCGGCATGACCGAGAACAGCGAGGGGCGCGTGCTGCCCGTCACCGACCTCTCCCTGGTGGTGCTCGTCGGCGCCTCCGGCTCCGGCAAGTCCACGTTCGCCCGGCGGCACTTCAAGCCCACCGAGGTGATCTCCTCCGACTTCTGCCGGGGTCTGGTCTCCGACGACGAGAACGACCAGAGCGCCACCCGCGACGCCTTCGACGTCCTGCACTACATCGCGGGCAAGCGGCTGGGCGCCGGGCGCCGCACCGTCGTGGACGCCACCAGCGTGCAGCCGGACGCCCGCCGTCAGCTGATCGACCTGGCCAGGCAGTACGACGTGCTGCCCATCGCCATCGTGCTCGACGTGCCCGAGGAGGTGTGCGCCGAGCGCAACGCGGCCAGGGCCGACCGCGCCGACATGCCCCGCCGGGTCGTCCAGCGGCACACCCGCGAACTCCGGCGCTCGCTCAGGCACTTGGAGCGCGAGGGCTTCCGCAAGGTGCATGTGCTGCGCGGTGTGGAAGAGGTCGAGCACGCCACCGTCGTCACCGAGAAGCGCTTCAACGACCTGCGCCACCTCACAGGACCGTTCGACATCATCGGCGACATCCACGGCTGCTCCGCCGAACTGGAGTCGCTGCTGGCCAAGCTGGGCTACGAGGACGGTGTGCACCCCGAGGGCCGTACCGCCGTGTTCGTCGGCGACCTGGTCGACCGGGGGCCGGACTCCCCGGGCGTGCTGCGCCGGGTGATGGGCATGGTCCGCGGGGGCAGCGCGCTGTGCGTGCCGGGCAACCACGAGAACAAGTACGGCCGACACCTCAAGGGCCGCAAGGTCCAGCACACCCACGGCCTCGCCGAGACCATCGCCCAGATGGAGGGCGAGAGCGAGGAGTTCAAGGACGAGGTGCGCCGCTTCCTGGACGGCCTGGTCAGCCACTACGTCCTGGACGACGGCCGGCTGGTCGTCTGCCACGCGGGCCTGCCCGAGAAGTACCACGGCCGAACCTCGGGCCGCGTCCGCTCGCACGCCCTGTACGGCGACACCACCGGCGAGACCGACGAGTTCGGCCTGCCCGTGCGCTACCCGTGGGCCGAGGACTACCGGGGCCGTGCCGCCGTGGTCTACGGCCACACCCCGGTCCCCGAGGCCACGTGGCTGAACAACACCATCTGCCTGGACACCGGCGCCGTCTTCGGCGGCAAGCTCACCGCGCTGCGCTGGCCGGAGCGCGAGGTGGTCGACGTACCCGCCGAGCGGGTCTGGTACGAACCGGCCAAGCCGCTGCGCACCGAGGCGCCCGGCGGGCGTGACGGGCGTCCGCTGGACCTGACGGACGTGCGCGGACGCGGTGGCGTGGAGACGCGGTACCTGGGCCGGGTCACGGTCCGCGAGGAGAACGCGACCGCCGCCCTGGAGGTGATGAGCCGCTTCGCCGTCGACCCGCGCCTGCTGCCGTATCTGCCGCCCACCATGGCGCCGACGCCCACCTCTCGGGAGGGGGGCTACCTGGAACACCCGGCCGAGGCCTTCGCGCAGTACGCGCGGGACGGGGTCGCACGGGTCGTGTGCGAGGAGAAGCACATGGGCTCGCGGGCCGTCGCCCTGGTCTGCCGGGACGCGGAGGCCGCGCGCGAGCGGTTCGGCGTCGAGGACGGGCGCACCGGCTCGCTCTACACCCGCACCGGGCGCCCCTTCTTCGACGACGAGAAGGTGACCGAGGAGATCCTCGGCCGACTGCGCTCGGCGGCCACGGAAGCGGGCCTGTGGGACGAACTGGCCACCGACTGGCTGCTGTTGGACGCCGAGCTGATGCCGTGGTCGCTGAAGGCGGGCGGGCTGCTGCGCCGCCAGTACGCGGCCGTGGGCGCCGCCTCCGGGGCGGTGTTCCCGGACGCGCTCGCCGCCCTGGAGTCGGCCGCCGCACGCGGCGCCGAGGTGACGGACCTGCTGGAGCGGCAGCGTGAACGCGCCGTGGACGCCGCCGCGTTCACCGACGTCTACCGCCGCTACTGCTGGACCACCGACGGTCTTGAGGGCGTCCGTCTGGCACCCTTCCAGCTGCTCGCGGTGCGGGGCCGCAGCCTCGCCGGACTCCCGCACGACGAGCAACTGGCCCTGCTCGACCGGCTGGTGGAGCACGACTCCAGCGGACTGCTCCAGACCACCCGGCGCCTGTACGTCGACACCGGCGACCCGGAGTCGGTCCGCGCGGGCACCGACTGGTGGCTGGAGATGACCGGGCGGGGCGGCGAGGGCATGGTCGTCAAGCCGCTCGGCGCCCTGGTCCGCGACGACCAGGGCCGCCTGGTGCAGCCCGGCGTCAAGTGCCGGGGCCGGGAGTACCTGCGGATCATCTACGGTCCCGAGTACACCCGCCCGGACAACCTCGCCCGCCTGCGGCAGCGCTTCCTGAACCACAAGCGCTCCCTCGCGGTCCGCGAGTACGCCCTCGGCCTGGAGGCCCTGGACCGCCTCGCCGACGGCGAGCCGCTGTGGCGGGTGCACGAGGCGGTCTTCGGGGTGCTCGCGCTGGAGTCGGAGCCGGTGGACCCGCGCCTGTAGCGACCCGGGTCCTGGTGCGGCCTACCCGTGCCAGGGCCCGGTCACCGCGAACGTGGTGCCGGGCGTGTAGCAGTTGACGTACATCGTCTCCCCGTCCGGCGAGAAGGTGACGCCCGCGAACTCGCCCCACTCCGGCTGCTCGGGCGTGCCGATGTTCTGCCTGCCCCGGGCCATCGCGTACACCTCGCCGCCCCGGGTGACGCCGAAGACGTGCTGGGCGCCGTTGCCGTCCTCGCACACCATCAGGCCCCCGCTCGGGGCGAGGCAGATGTTGTCCGGGGACTCGCCGGGCAGCTGGACGTCCGTGTCCGGGCCGAAGACGATCACCAGGGTGAGACGGCGCCGGTGCGGGTCGTAGCGCCAGATCTGGCCGTAGTGGTCGGCGGCCGAGCCCTCCGCGCTGTGGGCGAAGGACGACACGAAGTACACCGAACTGCCGCCCCAGTAGCAGCCCTCCAGCTTCTGGGCGTGGGTGATGCCGCCGGTGCCGTAGTCCTGGAGCCGGGTCGGGGTGACGGCCGCCAGCGGGTCTGGGACGTCCACCCACTCGATGCCGTCGAAGCTCGCCCCCGTCTCCTGCACCGTCGACAGATCGGGTACCCCGGGTACCCGCATCGCCTGGAGCCGGCCGCCCGCGCGCAGCGAGCCCACTCCGCCGAGCGGCTTGTGCGGCAGGAAGCGGTAGAAGAGGCCGAAGGGCTTGAGGAAGGCGTCCTCCGTCTCGTAGACGACGCCGGTGCGCGGGTCGATCGCGATCGCCTCGTGCTGGAAGCGGCCCATCGCGGTCAGTGGGACCGCGCCGGTGCGGTGCGGGTCGGTGGGGTGGACCTCGAAGATGAAGCCGTGGTCCTTGGTGTGGCCGTTGTCGCCCGCCCGGTCCTCGGTCTCCTCGCAGGTCAGCCAGGTGCCCCAGGGGGTACGGCCGCCCGCGCAGTTCACGGCCGTACCGGCGATGGCCACCCGCTCCGACAGCACCCGGTTGCGGGAGTCCAGCTCCAGGGCCGTACAGCCGCCGTGGCCCTCCGGGTCGTAGGTGAGGCCCTTGACGGCGGGCACCCGGATCTTCGCGGTCGGGCGGTTCTCGTGGTTGCGCACGAGGTGGGTGCGTCCGCCCCGCCCGGCGAAGGCGGCCATGCCGTCGTGGTTGGACGGCACCGGGCCCTCGCCGGAGCGCAGCGGGGCGCCCTCGCGGGAGAGCACCCGGTAGCGGAAGCCCTTCGGGAGGTCGAGCAGCCCGTCGGGGTCGGGGACGAGCGGGCCGTAACCGGTACGGCCGAGCGAGCGTGCGGCGGCGGTGCCCGCGAAGAGTTCGGAGAGCGCGCCGGTGAAGACGATGCCCGCCCCCACCGCGCTCGCGGAGGCCAGGACCTGACGTCGTGATGCGGACATGCGGGAGCAACCTTCCTGCTGGCGGACAGGAACACGTGCGTTCCGCTGTGTGTACCACCGCGCACGGATCACGGGAACCACGCGTGCGTCACCTGTCACTCTCCGCGCACACGTCACGCCCGGCCCCCGCCGGTCGCCCCCGTCCGATGCGACCCACGGCGAAAACAGGGGCGCGCAAACGGTCGGGAAGCGCGTGAACCCGGTCGCGGACGGCCAGGATGAAGGCATGGCATTCCACGTCGATTCCGAGGCCGGACGGCTGCGCCGGGTGATCCTCCACCGCCCCGACCTCGAACTGAAACGGCTCACCCCGAGCAACAAGGACGCCCTCCTCTTCGACGACGTGCTGTGGGTGCGCCGGGCGCGCGCCGAGCACGACGGGTTCGCCGACGTGCTGCGCGACCGCGGGGTGGAGGTCCATCTCTTCGGCGACCTGCTCACCGAGACCCTGGCCGTCCCCGAGGCCCGCGCCCTCGTCCTGGACCGGGTCTTCGACGAGAAGGAGTACGGCCCGCTCGCCACCGACCATCTGCGCGCCGCCTTCGACGGGATGGCCCCGGACGCGCTGGCCGAGGCGCTGGTCGGCGGCATGACCAAGCGGGAGTTCCTGGAGGCGCACGCGGAGCCCACCTCGGTCCGCTTCCACGTCATGGACCTGGACGACTTCCTGCTCGGCCCGCTGCCCAACCACCTCTTCACCCGCGACACCTCGGCGTGGATCTACGACGGTGTCTCCATCAACGCCATGCGCTGGCCCGCCCGGCAGCGCGAGACCGTGCACTTCGAGGCGATCTACCGGCACCACCCGCTCTTCCGCGACGAGACCTTCCGTGTCTGGTCGCGCGGCCAGGCCGACTACCCCTCCACCATCGAGGGCGGCGACGTGCTGGTGATCGGCAACGGCGCGGTCCTCATCGGCATGAGCGAGCGCACCACCCCGCAGGCCGTGGAGATGCTGGCGCACAAGCTGTTCGCGGCGGGCTCCGCGCGCACCATCGTGGCGCTCGACATGCCCAAGAGGCGGGCCTTCATGCACCTGGACACCGTGATGACCATGGTCGACGGCGACACCTTCACCCAGTACGCCGGGCTCGGCATGCTGCGCTCGTACACCATCGAGCCGGGCGTGGGCGACAAGGAGCTGAAGGTCACCGACCACCCGCCGGAGCACATGCACCGGGCCATCGCCGCCGCCCTCGGCCTCGGCGAGATCCGCGTCCTCACCGCCACCCAGGACGTGCACGCCGCCGAACGCGAGCAGTGGGACGACGGCTGCAACGTCCTCGCCGTCGAACCCGGCGTCGTCGTCGCCTACGAGCGCAACGCCACCACCAACACCCATCTGCGCAAACAGGGCATCGAGATCATCGAGATCCCGGGCAGCGAACTGGGCCGGGGCAGAGGCGGCCCGCGCTGCATGAGCTGCCCGGTGGAGCGCGAGGCGGTGTGACGCGAGGCCGTGTGACGCGGGGCCTGATCGGCGGACCGTTGTGAGACTCCGCATCATCATGCCGCGAAATGAATAGCCATGCCGCGCCTCGTATAGAATTACCGCAGTCCCCGCACCCGTACCCCTGGAGCGCCCCCATGGCGACAGTCCCGACCGTCCTCGCCGGCCGCCACTTCCTCAAGGAGATCGACTTCTCCGCTGAGGAGTTCCGCGGTCTGGTCGAGCTGGCCGCGGAACTGAAGGCCGCCAAGCGCGCCGGGACCGAGACGCGGCACCTGACCGGCAAGAACATCGCGCTGATCTTCGAGAAGACCTCGACGCGCACCCGCTGCGCGTTCGAGGTCGCCGCCGCCGACCAGGGCGCCCACACCACCTACCTGGACCCGGCGGGCTCCCAGATCGGGCACAAGGAGTCCGTGAAGGACACCGCCCGGGTGCTCGGCCGGATGTACGACGCGATCGAGTACCGGGGCCACGGCCAGGGCGTCGTCGAGGAGCTGGCCGCCCACGCGGGCGTCCCCGTCTACAACGGCCTCACCGACGAGTGGCACCCCACCCAGATGCTCGCCGACGTGCTCACCATGACCGAGCACAGCGACAAGCCCCTGGACGAGATCACCTTCGCCTACCTCGGCGACGCCCGCTACAACATGGGCAACTCCTACCTGGTCACCGGCGCCCTGCTCGGCATGGACGTACGGATCGTCGCCCCCCGCGTGCTGTGGCCGGACGAGACGATCGTCGCCCTGGCCCGCCAGCTCGCCGGAACCTCCGGCGCCCGCGTCACCCTCACCGAGGACGTCAAGCAGGGCGTGCACGGCGCCGACTTCGTCGCCACCGACGTGTGGGTGTCCATGGGCGAGCCCAAGGAGGTCTGGGACGAGCGGATCGCGCTGCTCGGCCCGTACGCCGTCACCATGGACGTGCTGCGCGCCACCGGCAACCCGGACGTCAAGTTCCTGCACTGCCTGCCCGCCTTCCACGACCTCGGCACCACCGTCGGCCGCGAGATCTTCGAGCGGCACGGACTGACCGAGCTGGAGGTCAGCGACGAGGTCTTCGAGTCGCCCCACTCGGTGGTCTTCGACGAGGCCGAGAACCGCATGCACACGATCAAGGCGGTGCTGGTGGCGACGCTCGGCGATATCTCACAACCCCTTGCGTGACCCGCCTCACCTGGCCTTATCCTGACCGACGGCCTGGCCCCACCCCCGCCGCGCCGACGCAGCGGCCTCACCCGGGCCGTCCGCACCACCCAGAAACGAGCACCACCCCTATGCCCGCTCCCCGCATCAAGTCCCCGCAGCTGCTCGTCGCCGAATCCGGCGCCGACCGCGAGGGCCACGGTCTGAAGCGCACCATGGGCCTCTTCCAGCTCATCTGCTTCGGCGTCGGCGCCATCGTCGGCACCGGCATCTTCGTCGGCCTCTCCTCCTCCGTCGCGCAGGCCGGTCCCGCCGTCGTCATCTCGTACATCCTCGCCGCGATCACCTGCGTGTTCACCGCCTTCTCCTTCGCGGAGCTGGGTGGCGCCATCCCGGTCTCCGGCTCCTCGTACTCCTTCGCCTACGCCGGTCTCGGCGAGACCACCGCCTTCCTGGTCGGCTGGTGCCTGCTCCTGGAGTACGGCGTCTCCATCTCGGCCGTCGCGGTCGGCTGGAGCGAGTACGTCAACGAACTCCTGCACAGCCTCATCGGCCGGCAGATCCCGGACGCGCTCTCCGCCGGACCCGGCGACGGCGGCATCGTGAACCTGCCCGCCGTCATCGTCATCGCCATGGGCGCCGTGCTGCTGGTGCGCGGTGTGCGCGAGAGCGCCCGGGCCACCGCCGTCATGGCCGCGGTCAAGCTGGTCATCCTGCTCGCGTTCTGCGCCATCGGCTACAGCGCGTTCAAGGACGGCAACCTCACCCCGTTCTCCCCGGCCGGGCTCGGCGGCATCGGCGCGGGCACCACCGCCGCGTTCTTCTCCTACATCGGCTTCGACGCGATCACCACGGCCGGTGAAGAGGCCAAGAACCCGCGCCGGGACATCCCCGTGGCGATCCTCGTCTGCATGGGCCTGGTCACGCTGCTGTACTGCGCGGTCGCCCTCGCCGCGATCGGCGCCATCGGCGGCAAGGAGGTCGGCAGCCGCTCGGCCGCCCTGTCCTACGTCGTCAACCAGGTCACCGGCTCCGCCGTCGGCGGCGGTGTCATCGCCTTCGGCGCGGTCGTCGCCATCGCCTCCGTGGTCCTCGCCGTGATGTACGGCCAGACCCGCATCCTGCTGTCGATGTCCCGCGACGGCCTGGTCCCGCGCGTCTTCGAGAAGGTCTCCCCGAAGACCGCCACGCCGGTCGCGGGCACCCTGATCGTCGCTGTCGTCTTCGCGGTCCCGGCGGCCTTCGCCTCGCTGGACTCCACGGTCAACCTGTGCACCATCGGCACGCTCGCCATCATGGCCGTCGTCAACATCGCGGTGATCGCCCTGCGCCGCCGCCAGCCGGACCTCAAGCGCGGCTTCCGGGTGCCGCTGTACCCCGTCGCCCCGCTGCTCGGCATCGCCTTCTGTCTGTACCTGATGTACGAGACGGGCTGGCGGACCTGGGCGCAGTTCGCGGTGTTCCTCGTGGTGGGCCTCGGCGTCTACTACGCCTACGGGCGCCGGCACTCCCTGATGGCCAAGGGCGCGGGCACCGAGGCCCCCGGCGTCACGCCGAGCGACGCTGAGCGGGAACCACAGGCAGTCTGAACCAGACCGCCTTGCCCGACGAGGTGGGGCGGTGACCGCAGGACGAACTGAGGGCGCGGATCAGCAACAGGCCGCGCCCTCCCTCCTGCCAGGGGTCGGGCTCCTCGATCACGGGCCGGGTCAGATGGCCCGGCGGCGCCGGGTCCGGGTCGTGCACCTCGACCTGGCAGCCGCTCGGCCGCAGCTCCACGACCAGCTCGATCGGGCCGCTCCCGGCGGTGTGCTCCACGGCGTTGGCCACCAGCTCGGCCGTGAGCAGCTCCGCGGTGTCGCAGTCGGCCGTGTGCTCCACCCCGGCCAGCGCCGACCGCACCAGCGCGCGCGCCACCGGCACCGCCGCGGCGGTGTGCGGCAGCGCGATGCGCCAGGAGGCCGATTCGGTGGGGCGTTCGTGCAAGGCGAGTAGTCCGTTCATGGAGCAGGCTGTCCTGCTTTCGACTGTAGGAAATGGTACGGGCCCGCCCTCGCGGACGGTCGGCCGCCGCCGGGCGGTGCCCGAGGGCCCCGCCACGCCGTCGCCTACCCGCCCGGGAACCCCGCCGCACCCGCCCGTGCCAGCCGTTACGGCGTTGTCGAACCCCGGTGACACGTGTGACGAGACCGGGTTCGAGGGACGATCCGGCCGCACGCACGTGACGACATTCACAAACGATCCGGGGGCGGACGAGGTCACTTCCGTACACGCGCGCGCACGAGGCGTGGGCGCGGTCACTCCCCGCGGGCAGGGGTTCACCCCCCGGCGCGGACGGCTCCGGGCAGCGCTGTCACGCCGCGCCGCCCTCGCCTCACACTCCGGCGAACCCGGCCCCCGCGTCGCGCAGCCGCTCGTGCAGGGCGCGGAAGACCTCCGCCGAGGCGAGGCCGGGCCAGTCGGCGGGCAGCAGCCGGGCGGGCAGCCCGGGGTCGGCGTAGGGCAGGTGCCGGAAGGAGTCCAGGGCGAGCAGATAGTCGCGGTAGGCGTCCTCGGGCGGGGTGTCCGCGCGCTGCCGCCAGGCCCGCAGCACCGGCTCGTGGGCAGCCAGGAACCGCTCGTGCTCCTTGGCGATCGCCGCGAGGTCCCACCAGCGGGCGACGGCCTCGGCGGTCGCCGCGAAGCCGAGGTGATCGCCCCGGAACAGATCGACGTACGGGTCCAGGCCCAGCCCGCTCAGCACATGCCGGGTCTCCTCGTACAGCCGCGCCGGAGCCACCCACACCCCGGGCGCCGCCGTGCCGAAGCCGAGCGCGGCCAGCCGTGAGCGCAGCACGTGCCGCTTCTGGCGCTCCGACTCGGGCACGGAGAACACCGCGAGCACCCAGCCCGCGTCCTCGGCGGTCCCGGCGGCGCGGGTGCGAAGGTCGCTGTCCTGAAGCAACTGGCGTGCCTCGGCGGAGAGTTCGTACCCGGCGGCGCCCTCGGCCGTACGGGCGGGCAGCAGCAGGCCGCGGCGCTTGAGCCGGGACACCGAGGAGCGCACCGAAGGGGCGTCGACGCCGACCGCGGCCAGCAGCCGGATCAGTTCCGCGACGGGCATCGGACCCGGCAGAAAGCGGCCGTACGCGCCGTAGAGCGTGACGATGAGAGACCTGGGGGCGTGCTGCTCGGACACGTTGATCATTTTAGATCTTCGACATCAGTGCTGGTCACCACCGGTGTGACGGGCGGCTGGTACGCCCGGCCCAGTGACGTGCCACCGCTCGGGTGATGATCGCGCCCGGCCCCGGGGCGCCCGGCACCGAGGGGGAAACCCATCCCAGGAACCACCCCCTCGAACCCGACTGGCCCCTTGAATCCGACCGGGAGGCACCCCCATGTCCGTACGCCCCGCCCTCGCCGCCGTGCTCGGCGCCGCCGCGCTGCTGTGCGCCCTCGCCGCACCGGCGGCCGTCGCGGCCCCGTCCGAGACCGTCACCGTCGACCCGGTCGCCACGATCGAGGAGGACGGCACCGTGACGCTCTCCGGCACCTACCGCTGTCTGTCCGCGACCGGCCCGGTGTTCGTCAGCTCCTCCGTCGACCAGGACGACTCCCGTGTGAAGTACGGCATCGGCGGCACCCGGGCCACGTGCGACGGCATCCGGCACCGCTGGACCAACACCGGCCAGGTCCCGGACGACGCCCTGCTCCCCGGCCCGGCCCATGTGGAGGCGACCGTCACCGAGCTGCACCCCTCGGGCCTCGCCTTCCTGCCGGTGTTCCACGCGAGCGGCGAACGGGACGTGACGCTGGTCGAGGACTGACCCGCCCGGGTCGGCCGAGCGTGCGGCAGCGTCCCGGCCGGGGCGCGCCACCTCCGCCGCTCGGCCTCCAACTCCCCGCGTGCGCACCGGAGATGGGGATCGTCACCGGTGCGCCTCCGTATCCGTGGACGTTGCGGCTCTCCTCGCCCCGGCCGAACTCCAGGCCGGTTCCGGCGAGTTGCGGCGTGTGCCGCTGCTCCTGGTCCGCCACCTCTGCCCGCGCCGCCGACCCGTCCGCCCGCCCCGACCGGGTCCTGAGGGTTTCAACTAACGCCTATAACTAGACAAACCGACACGGCGGAAGCAAGCTGGATCTCACAGCGAGTCTGCGGTTCGCACGCCTGTGGGCAACGGCCGCACGGCCGGGCACGCGGCGCGGCCGACCCCTCTACGCGCTGAGGCAGATATGACCGCACGTGATCATGCCATCACGTCCAGAGACGTGAAGATCAAGCCCTCCGTGCGCATTGCTCTCCTGGGTGGTTTCGACCTCGTCGTCAACGACTCACCGGTGATCATGCCGGTGGGCTCACGACGCCTGCTGGCGTTCATCGCGCTCAACTACCGCGCCCCCGTGCCCCGGGGGCTGATCGCCGGCAGCCTGTGGCCCAAAGTGCCCGAGCACTGCGCGTACACCAATCTGCGGGCGGCCCTGTCCCGGCTCGGCTGCCTCGGCAGGCGCGCGCTGGACATCACCCCGACCGATCTGCGCCTCGCCCCCGGCGTCACCGTGGACCTGCGCGACGCCCGCGTCCTCGCCCAGGGGCTGCTCGACCCCGGCGGGCGCCCCGCGGCCCTCCGCCTCAGCACGGCGACCGTGGACCAGCTCTCGGCCGATCTGCTCCCCGGCTGGTACGACGAATGGGCCCTCCTTGAGGGCGAGCACTGGCGGCAACTGCGTCTGCACGCCCTGGAGTCCCTGACCGAAGCCTTCATCGACGCCGCCGAGTTCGCGGGCGCGGTCGTCGCCGCCCAGGCCGCCGTCCAGGCCGACCCCCTGCGCGAGAGCAGCCAAGCCTCCCTGATCCGCGCCTACTTGGCGGAGGGCAACCCCTCGGAGGCCGTGCACCACTTCGAACGGTACGTACGGCGCCTGCGCGACGAACTCGGCCTGTGCCCCACCCAGCGGCTGCATCAGCTCGTGGCCCGGCTGCGGTGGGCCGGTGACGGGGGAGCGGCGCTGCGGGGATAGGGGATGCGCCGGAACAACCGCCGTGCCGCGTCCGCCGTACCGTCGCCGAACCAGCGCAGGAAGCTCGTCGGCAGGAACACCGCGTCGGCGAACACCATCGCCATGGAGAAGAACGGCAGCCCGCACAGCACCGCGATCGAGGCGTGCTCGGCCATCAGGACGGGCAACAGCACGTTCTTCACACGGCGGTTGAGCAGGGTGAAGGGGAAGGCGACCTGGAGGATCACCGTGCCGTAGGTGATCGCCGTGATGAGCAGCCCGCTGCTGTCGAGCGTGCCGGACAGCGGGGCCCACGGCCTGAAGTAGTCGAGATGCAGCGGGTAGTGGACCGCCGTGCCGTCCTGCCAGCGGGCACCCTGGATCTTGTACAGGCCCGCCGTCGCGTACAGGATGCAGACCTGCGCGGCGATCAGCAGCAGCGCCGCGTTGTGCACGATGTTCGCCGTGGCGTCGAGCACGCCCCGCACCTCGGTGAACGTGCCGCGTTCCGCCCAGAACCACAGCGCCTGGATCGCCCACATCCCCCACAGGAACAGCGCCCAGCCCCAGTGGAGTTCCGCGAATCCGGTCGCCTGCGCCACCGCGAGGGCCGCGCCGAGGAACGCCCACAGGGCCACGCTCACGGGGTCGCCGGTGGTGGCAGTGGTGGCGGTGGTGTGGTGGGCCTCCGCGCGCCGTCGCCGCCGGGCGTCCAGCGACCACACCGTGCCGCACCGGGTGAGCACCAGATAGCTCGCCACCAGATGGATCAGGGTGTCGCCGCCGTCGCCCAGCAGGACGCTGCGGTTCAGCAGCGAGAGCACGCCCACCATGTACAGCAGGGACATCGTGCGGGTGTGCCAGCCGAGCAGCAGCCCCAGGCACACCAGGATCGTCCCGTTGTAGACCAGCTCGAACCACCAGTTCGTGTCCGACCACATCAGCACCGAGAAGGCGCCGTTCGAGTCGAGCAGCCGCTGGGCCAGCCCGAAGGACCACGGCCCGGCGGCGCCGTACAGCTCCTGCCGGTGCGGCCACTCGCGCACCAGATAGAGGAGGAAGGTGAGCGCGAAACCGATGCGGACGACGGCCGCCTGGTAGGGGAACAGGGTCCGGCCCGTGATGGCGTTCAGATACCTGACGATCCGCGCGTCGACCCGCTTGCTCATGCCCTTGAAGGGCGAGGGCGCCCGTCCGGTGTCCGTGTCGGCGGTCAACGGAAGTCCTCCTCGGTCACCGGCCACCACGCCTGTGTCTCGGTGGTCGTCCGCGTGTCGTCGCTCTCTTCGCTCT
Source organism: Streptomyces sp. LaPpAH-108 (assembly GCF_000373625.1). GTDB lineage: Bacteria > Actinomycetota > Actinomycetes > Streptomycetales > Streptomycetaceae > Streptomyces. Next base: position 545,907 of record NZ_KB891994.1, on the reverse strand, counting down.
CGCCGCTCCACGCCGGGGGCGCGATCGGGTGGTACGTGGAGCGCAGCTGCACCGCGACGATCTGGCCGTCGAGCTGCTGCGGGCCGAGCCGCTGCGCCGCGATCCGGCGGACGTAGTCCTGCGCCAGCTCGCCGCGCAGGCCGAGGGGCGCGCCCTTGGCGTCGTGGGTGCGGGTGAAGAAGTCCCAGGCCTGCCGGAGCAGATTCTGGTGGGCGTGGCTGGGGGCCGGGTTGTCCCGGATCTCGGCGAGGTCCTGCCCGGTGAGGGAGGTCCAGCCGGTCGTGCCCACGGAGCCGTCCGGCAGCCGTACCTGGGCGCGCGCGTCGACGGTGATGTTGCCCTGGAGCGGGTTGGGGGCGAACAGCTTCCAGTTCTGGTCGAACTCGGGATAGACGTAACCGTTCACGAGAGCGGTGTGATTCCGGCTGACGGCGTTCGCGGGGGCCAGATAGAGAAAGAGGAGCAGCAGGTGCACCGCCACGGCGGTCGTCGCGACCACGAGGACCCCGGCGAGCACCAGCCGCGAGGGTATGGACCACGAGCCGTTCGGCCCCGGCGCCAGCACCCCGCCCGCGTACGGCCGCTCGTGCGGAGCGGCGTCCCGCAGCCCGGTCTCACCCACGCCCTTGCGTTGCTCCACAGTGCTCCCCTTGGTCCGGGGTTCCGCCTCGCGGCGGCCGTCTCTTGGTACGGGGCGATCGGCGACCGTGTGATCAGCATAGGAATCCGCGCGGCAGGAAGAACTTTCTGCTGGGCCGAACGGGCCGGTCCCCCGCAGGGCGGCCCGCGCGGCGTCACGCCGGTGTCACGCTGGACCAACGCCCCGGTCATGGCCCGTCCCTCAGCTTGGAGAAGTACCTGGCCAATCCCCAGAGGGAGGCATCATGGCGGCGCGCAAGTGGAGGCACGTACCCAAGGCGGTCGGCGCCACCTACCTGGCTGCGGCACTCGTCGGAACAGGCGGCGTGATGGCCGTCGGGGCGACAGCCGACACACCGAAGGCGCCGTCCTCGGCGTCGGCGAACACACCCAACGTGGTCTGCAAGTTCGTCGTACGGCACGGCAAGGTCGTCACGGTCGACGCCAAGACCGGCATGCTGGTGAACCCGAAGTTCTGCCACCGCGGCGGCGGAGGCGGCACCGGCGCGACCACCACGGGCGCGACCACCGGCGGCGGCGGTGGCACGGGCGCGACCACGACCGGCGCGACCACCACGACGACAGGTGCGACCACCACCACGGGTGCCACCACGACCGGCGCGACCACGACAGCGGGCGGCAGCACCGGCGCGACCACGACCGGTGCGACGACCGGTGGCGGCGGTGGCACGGGCGCCACCACGACCGGCGCGACCACGGGCGGAGCGGGCGGCACGGGCGCCACGACCACGGGCGCCACCACCGGTGGCGGCGGCGGAACCGGTGCCACGACGACCGGTGCGACGACCGGCGGTGGCGGAGGGACGGGCGCCACGACGACAGGGGCGACTACGGGCGGCGGTGGCGGCACCGGCGCGACCACGACCGGTGCGACGACCGGTGGCGGTGGCGGCACCGGCGCGACCACGACCGGTGCGACGACCGGCGGTGGCGGCGGAACCGGTGCCACGACGACCGGGGCGACCACAGGTGGCGGCGGTGGCGGCACCGGCGCGACCACCACGGGTGCGACGACAGGAGGCTGATCCGTGGGAGCGGCTGCCGGAGGCCCGAGGAAGAGGTCTCCGGCAGTGCCGTGCCCGGGACCGTCCGGCATCGTTGCCCTTGCCAGGTCGCATCTGCCAGGTGCCGACATCTCCGGAGAACGGACGACCCATGCGCAAGCTCTCCCTGGACGCCGAGGCCCGCACACAGCTCCAGCGCGCGAAGGAGGCCTCCACCGGCCGCAGCGCGACCACCGTCTACGGCGGCCACGAACACATGCTGCGGCAGACCCTCATGGCCCTGACCGCCGGAACCGTCCTCGCCGAACACCAGAACCCGGGCGAGGCGACCGTCCAGGTCCTCGGCGGCCGGGTCCGCCTCACCACCGACGAGACCTCCTGGGACGGCCGCACCGGCGACTTCCTCGTCGTACCGCCCACCCGGCACGGGCTGGAGGCGCTGGAGGACTCCACGGTGCTGCTGACGGTGGTGGTGGGGGCCTGAGGGGGAGTCAGCGGGGCGGTGTCCGACTCGCCCGGTTCCCGCCCGCGGCATACGTTGGGTGGGGAACGCCCGAGGCCCCGGCCGCGGTGGAGGACCACCTCCCGCAGGCGACTGCCCGGCCCCGGCCCAGGCTCACCCTCGGCATCATTCACCCGGAGGACCTTCCTCCGTCCGCGGTTCCGCGCCGCTCAGGGGTGCCGTGCCCCGGCCGGGGAGGCCTGTCGCTCGGCATCCGCCCCGACCAGTACCAGATCGTCCACGACCACCTGATGTGGGCCATCGGCGACGTACTCGGCGGGCACCCCCGAGGTCGCCGCCGCCTGGGACGAGGTCTACTGGCTGATGGCCGACTCCCTGACCAACGAGGCGCGCGGCCTCCACAGCGCGCGCGGCGCGCGGCCTCCACAGCGCGCGCGGCGCGCGGCCCGAGACGGTGTGGCGGGAGTGGCAGGTCGAGAAGAAGATCCGCGAGACCGCCGACGTGGTCACCTTCGTACTGAAGTGGATCGACGACCGCCTGGTGAAGAGTTCCCTGTCCGGCCAGTACGTCACCGTACGGATGCGGCTGCCGGACGGGGTCCGCCAGCCGCGCCAGTACAGCCTGACCCGCGCCGACGAGGGCGAACACCGCCAGTTCTCGGTCAAGTGCGTCCGCGGCGACGGCATCGGCTCCACCGGCGAGATGTCGACCCTCCTGCACGAGGTCGTCCAGGTGGGCGACACCGTGACGACCTCGACGAGGCGTCCTTTCCCCTGCGCCGCCAGGTCGGCAGTGACGTTCTGGAGATGCGCGACGCGGAACTCTACGCCTGGTACGAGACCGGCGCCGAAACCATGGAACCCTGAGCGGCGTCTTCGAAGGCCACATCGACGTCCGGGACATCGACCTCCCCGACGACGCCCTCTACTACCTTTGCGGCCCCCTCCCCTTCATGCAGGCAGTCCGCACCCGCCTCCTCGAACAGGGGGTGGCACCGGAGGACATCCAGTACGAGGTGTTCGGGCCGGATCTTTGGCAGGCGGATCTGGACTAGCGCATGCTGCCAGCAGAGCGCCTCTTCGTCTGCCGAGGAAGCCAAGCAGGGTAGTAGGAGCTCACTCGCGATGGCACGGTGTCCGAGACCTCGTACTGCAAGGTACTAGCCACAGGACGTTGAAGACGCTGCTTGCCACGTCCGTGCAGACACACCGCCGTGGCGGGCGACGGCGGCGGTGTGTAGACCCGTATGCGTGTGCTCCAGGTGAAGGATCATCGCGGATGACGCTCGGGCCGTGCTGTCACACGCTGCTGTCTGTGAGTGCGCGGTTTCCCGTGGACCCTGTCCGTCTGGTCCAGGTGCGTCTATCACGCATGATTCCGTACTGTGTGCCGACCAGGCGCGGAGTGAGGCACAGCGGGATTTCCTCGGCTAGATGGAGAAGACCGTCATCTCCGAGTTCCGCTGTCCACGCAGTATATTGCAAGTCGGGATAGGCTGGATTGATTCCGATCTCCCCTTTGGGGATGGTCCCGTTGAAGGGAAGCGGGATATCCAGCTGATTCCAGTAGTTCCACGCCTGAAACGCCTTGTCCTGATCGTAGAAATGATAGAAGTCCGGATAGCGCCGGAAGCGGCGCAGTTCACGGTGGATGAGGTGGCCCAGGAGGGGGCCGAAGGACTTCACCACGTTGCCGAAGTCCCAACGGGTCCGATGTGCCTCTTCGGGCGGCGTTTCTGACCCGAGGAGGCGAGCTGCCGTGAGGTGGCTGATGCGGGCAGTGAGGTGCGCGCCGGCGTGGGTCGTGTCGATAGTCGGGTCGATTTGATACAGGAGCTCCTCCAGGCGGGTGAAGTCGGGGCGGAAGCGGGCCAGATCGAAATGGCCAGTTGTTCCTGGGGAACCGTCGAAGAGAAGTTGCTTGGAGAGCCAGTTGTTGAGTTCACCTCGCTCTGCGAGCTGTCGGGTCTGCGTAGACCGGGAGTACAGCATGAGGTACTCGGATAGGGCTTCAAAACAGATGTAGCCCAGGATGGGGAGCCGGGTAATCGTTTCGGAGAGTAGACGGGAGAATGCCTCATGCTCCGCCGGTTCCGGTTTGATGGCGATGGTCGCCGCAAGATGCAAGAACCCCACCGAGTTCTTCACGCGGTTCACCACGGTTTCCCGAAGGAGGTACCGCTCCTCCCGGCCGAGGAGGAACTCCCGGTCGAGGTAGTTTCGGAGATGGATCGCCCCCAGTCGCAGGTAGTCGATGCCGGTGAGTCCGCGATATGTGTGGTTTGGCAGGCTGAGCTGGAGCACGAGCGGTGTCGTCGTCCGGCCGGGGAACGAGGAGCGGGCTACTGCGGCCGGTGCCTCTTTTGTGAGGATGTATTCGGCGAGGTTGTGCATGCGGAGTCCCTCCGCTGCAGGCGTCAAAGGGGCGCAATAGATACTTCCTACCAAGCACCCCCCGGACGGTCGGAGTGTGCCGTGGCGCGTGATGCGGTCCAGGGACTGCGTGACGTGGAGAAGGTGGAGAGTGTCGGCGCTGCGCAGCGCGTCGAACATGCTGTTCTCGACCAACAACCCACCATTCGGCGCGGTTTCGGTCAGGCGGATTCGCCACGCAGTTTCTTGTTCGGCCAGTGCACCGCGGGGACGGCCCAAGTCGACGGGGCCGGTGGGGGAGGAATAGGAGACATGAGCGTCCGCCCACATGCTGTGGAGGTCGGGTGTCTGCTGCGGGTCAGGGAAGTTCATCCGGTGGTCACTCCGAGGTCGAAGGAGAGTTGCACGGCTCCGTCGTCTTCGTCTGGCTCCGAGGGCTGATCCTGTGTGGTGGGGAGGACGTACTCGGCGGCTTTACTGGCTAGAATGAGGGGGAGGGGAAGGGCGAGAAGGGGGGCACGGCCGGGGGACTGCCGCAGCCGGTGGGACAGGGCCGCCCACAATTCGGGATCGTCATCAGGTCCGCATGCGGCCACGGTGATTTCCAGGAGAGCGGGATTCCACGCCAGTTTGTCGGTGTCGATCGTCATGACCGTCGTTTCGTTCCGTGTGGAGGACCGGAGAGCCCAACGGGAGGCATTTACAGCCACTGTGGCGCCGGGGCCCGCCTTCTCGCTCGTGCTGCCGAAGACCCGATGCCGGGGACCGCAGCCGGGCGGTTTCCACAGTCCGGTTGGAAGGCCGAAGCGGTCCTCCTCCGTATCGGAGTTCTCCCGGCTAAGCGCCTCGTGGCCCCACCACTGAGGGGTCTCGGTGCCGGTGTGGTCCCGGATCCGAACCACCCGGAGGCCAGATCCTTGAAGCGCGATGCGCTGTGCCGGTTGTCCGTGAAGCTGGATCATGTCGGGCTGGATGTGGGCGTTCTGCAGCCATGGCCACAACTGACGGGTGTTCTGCGCGTGGAGGAGCAGCAGTGTGGGGCGGTCGCGTAGACCGTAGAGGATTTCCTGCACCGTGGACGCGAGTGCTCTGCGCTGCTGTTCCGTACGGCCGTCGGGTTCCGCATCCGCGCCGAAGTTGTCCTCTTCCTGGTCGGCGGGTTCGTCCACGTTCCATTCCGAAGGACTCTCGGTGATCTCCGCTGCCGGTAGCTCGGCCGATTCCGCGAGGCGCATCAGCAACTCCGGGTACGGCACCCATACTCCGGACCTGTGGTCCCAGCCGGTGATCCGTTCAGCGGCGGCCGCATCGGGCCGCACGCGTACGGCAATCGGTACAAGGTCCGCCTGGCGGGTGGGGCCGTCGCGTCGCCGTCGTACCAGCCACAGGGCTGCGTACTGAGTGTCGGCCGGGACTGCCTCTCCGAGGCGGTGATCAGGAACAGTACGGTGACCGAGTTGACGGAGACCGTCCGTCCAGCACGATTCGAACTTCTTGCTCCTGGCGTCGTCGGCCTTGGAACGACCGTGAGTCACCTGTTGTGCATTAGTGGCGAACTGCGTCACACGACCCGCGTCCCTGAAACCGAGGCGCAGAGCGAACTTGGGGTCGGTGGAGCGTGGCGTATACGCCTTCTTCCGATGGATCTCGACGAGGGCCAGCGTCACCCTGCCGTCGGCTGTTGCTTTGGGCAGTCGCTGTACAACCTGGTCGCGGCGGGCCGAGATGGCGGCGTGCAGATCACTGGTCTTCATGCGGCCGTCGGCGGGGAGTGGCAGGCCGTCCGCGAGTTCACCGACGCGGGTCAGCCGCAATTCCACCATCAACTCGGATGTCCGCCAGCAGACAACCTCCCCAGCCCGCCCCGCTTCCTCGTCCAGCTCCACGGTTTCGGTCTCCTTCGTGAGGCCGAGTACGGTGCGGAGGGCCTGTACTCCGGCATCCCGATTGGGCTCGGTGAGCCATAGGAACTCCAGCCGCAGCGGTTCGCCTCCGAGCGCGGCGGCTACCTCCTGGCGTAGCGTCGCGAGCTCTTCCGCCTTCCGGTCGGCCGGACTGTTGCCCCTTCGAGGTCGGCGTCGCGATCGGAGGTACCGGTCTGCCCGGACGTTGTCCGGTACTCGCATGAGCCCTTCGGGCAGGGCTTGCTCGAACCACTGCATGAGCGGTACCCGGTCGCCGGGCATGAGGCCGGCCTTGACACCGTGGGAGCCCATTGCAGTGCTGTGCACAATGGCGGCCGTGAGCCCGTCGGCCCGCCGCAGCCAGCCCTCGGGGCTGCGCAGGAGCTGGCTTGGCGCCGGGAGCGGGCGGGACAGACGCAATCGGGTCAGCATCCCCTCGGGGCCGCCATTCTCCCAGCAGTGAGCGCCGAGTTCGCTGTCGTACCGGAGTCGGCTCACCGAGAAGCCGGCGGAGGGCTGATTGCCGGGGCTGTCGCCGAGCCAAGGCGCGTCCGAGAGCATGTAGACGGACGTTGCGCGGCGAGGGGGGAGGTACAGCCCGTGCTGGCCGGTTTGCGTCGCCCAGCGGCGAACACCAGAGCGTACATGAATCAATAAGTCCGATGAAAAGGGGACAGACTGGAGTGTCGCGGTGAGAAGCGCCGAGAAGTACCATGTCTGGCCGTCGCGGTCAATGTGATGGCCGGGGGGCCAGGAGAGCAGCTCTGCGCCTCGGTCGCCTGGGCGTCGGGCGACTCGGTGGAAGGCGAAGGTGCCGCCCTCATAGGTGAATGGTTCGGGGAGGCCCAGTACTCGGTCGGCGAGCGCGTCAGGCAGCAACTGGTAGAGTAGGTCCGGCGGGTGGGCGGTGCCGCCCGGTGTGGTGGCACTCGACAGTAGAGAGATACTGCGCTTCTCCCAGCGCAGCGTGCTGAAGCGTAGTTCGCGTAGTGCCTCGCGCACCGCCTGGCGGTGCTCGCTCTCAGGGCGCAGATCGTGGACCCAGGTGGTCAAGAGGGCCGAGAGGACATCGCGGGGAACCGGAGTACGGGCGTACAGCCAAGGCTCGTCCCGTGTGACGTCGATCCATTTCGCCACCGAAATCACCTCGGGGGCGAGAGCTTGCAGGAGCGAGTTGAGGCGCCCCACCGGCACGCTGCGGCAAGTGTCCGGCCGCTTGAGTCCCAGCCGGTACAGGTGCAGGAGCCGCTTCCTATGAAATTCCGGAAGGGGCAAAGTGTGGTAGGAGCTGGTCCAGTCGGCTTTGGGGGCAGGGGCGTAGCGGGCGAGGCGAATGGTCTCGTAACGCTTCACGCGGCTCCTCGGAAGGTACGGTGCAGGGTGTCCGGCTGGTGTGGGGGGATGTTCCTCAACGCTTGATAGATGGGTTCGTACAGCGTCCTCACCAGTTGCCGGTCCGCGAGTGGGTGCGGGCCATCCTCGTCGAAGTACGGGGCGAGAACGTGAAGCATGCTGGCAAGCAAGCCGGTGCGGAAGTCGTCCTGACCCCGGCCGCTGGCTTCCCGCTCGGCGAACCGGGCATCCACGAAGACCACGCGGGCCGGCACCCCGCCGCGCACCAGTCGTCCAATGACCTGCCACATCACCACAAGGCGGTCCCAGGTGAAGGCGACCTTGTCCTCATCGTTCAGCTGTCGCCAGGCCATTTTGCGGGTCAGTAGATGCTTCCAACGAATACGTGCCTCGCGGCGAAATGCACGGCCCGCGGTGTCCAGATCGGAGGCTGTGTTGACGAGTCTGTCGAAACCACCGTCGGCCATCAGACGAGTCACCCAGTTGTTGATGCCCTGAACCGCGATGCCGATGTCATACGGGCGGGGGTGGGGACGGGCCAAGAAGAACACTGAGCCGATGGCTGCTTGGCCGGCATCGTTCAGAATGTTGTGGCCGCGCTCCACCGACATAAGCGGAGCAATGAGTATCTGGGCATCCATGGCTCCGAAGGCGGAGACGTCGCCTCGACGCAGGGTTCCCGTCTCGGAACCGGCAGTCGCCTCACTCAGATCGACCCCGCCGAAGGACACTTCCAGCTCGGCATCGTCCGGGACGAGCCTGCACACTCTGCCCTTCCAGCGAGGGATGGCGTCGAGGACGTCGAAAGCTCGGCGGGCCTCGTCGTAAGATCCTACGAGAAGAAGTAGACGCTTACGGCGTGAGCTTTTGATCAGGCGCAATTCTTGCTCGAAAGTGCTCTCGAACTGCCCTTCACGTGGTCGGGCAAGTCCGTCGAGCATGCGTTCCAATACCTTCGGGCGCCGGTCCGGGCGCATGCCGGACAGATGGAGCGGCCTTCCGTCCGGGCCCGGAACGAATACTTTGCGGAAGGTGGTGCCAAGCAGGGCGGCCTGTTCGCGGGAGGAGATCTTCAGGATCGCTCGGACAGGCGCCAGTACATGTGCCCCCGCTGCCGTACCGGCCCAGCTCGTTCCGGACATGAGAAGGACATGGGCAGTGGGACTCCCGTCGAGTGCGCTTACCCGGTGCAGTTCGGTGAGCAGCGCACGTCCTACCCCGGTGCATCGGAAGAAGCGGAGCTCGGCCCCGGTGGAGTTGGTGGACGTCTCGTCCAGGTCTTCGGCCAGCAGCTGGAATCCCAGAATGTTACCCATCGGCGATTCGGGTAGCAGTGGCCCGTAGTCGAGCGGAGGCCGACGAGAGAGCTGATTGTCCGTCGATTCCAGGCTGAGCGCGGCTTCCACCGAAGGCCACAGCTCCGTGAGGACATCGAGACGCTGCTGGAGAATGCAGACCAGCATCGTGAACTCGAAACGCAGGACGCTGGGCCGTAGTTCGTCATCGGAGTCGGCGGTGAGCCCAGACAGCTGCCTGAGCGTGGTGGTGGCCTGGACGCGAGTGCTCTCCTCATCAAGGGTGTGCAGGAGCGCACGGGCCAAGTCGATCAGTCGGGTGAGTTCGGTGTTCTCCGTCCGCTCACCACCGAGCGGGTTGTCGCGAAAAGCGTCCAGCACGTCGTTGATGACGGCACGCCGGGCTTCGAGGGGATCCTCCAGCTCAGACGCAGAGGTTTCGCCATCCGAGTCGTCGTCCGTCTCGTCCAGATCGTCGGCCTCGTGAGGCTCCTCATCAAGGTTGAGGTCGGGCTCGTCATCCTGATCCTCTTGCGGTGTGTCGTCGGCCCGCTTGCGGAACCACTCTTCGAGCAACTTCTGCTGCAACGTCCACGAGCTGAAATAGTCTCTCCTGATCCAGCGTTGGAGACTGGGGTGACGCATGAGCATGGAGTACAGCCGGTTGGTGGCCGCGACCGAGGCCGTCAGGGACGAGGACCATCGATCCACCTCCGCGCTGGATAGCTGGTGGCGCCCCTTCCGGGCGAATTCAGCGGTCGTGTGGGTCTGGAGTTCGTCCAGCCAGGAATCGGGTGAACGTCCGACGAGGGTCGCGGAGGGGACGAACATGGTGTCGAGCTGCATCTGCACGCGATCCGCCTCATCCACGATGATCAGGTCGCTGCGGACACACGCGAGTTCCAGGAAACGGGCCCTTTCCCGGTTCTGGTGCCGGGGCGTCAATCCGTAGATCAGGCTGGCCGGATTGGCGACCCAGATGTCCGCGTCGACGAGCTCGTGCGCACCACGATGCCGTGGGCATGCCCCCCACAGCGGGCAGCCTTCTGCGGTGCCCGGTCGGTCGTTGTCCGCATCGTCCTGATGTGGGTCGGAAGCTGTTTCGGGCGCTTCTGCGGCGGAGCCGGCAGAGTGATCGGGCGGAGGTTCGTCCGTATGGCGCTCGACTGGATAAAGGCGGGTGCACGGGGCATCGGCGATGTCGAGCGGCTGGAGGGCTTCGGTGCCGCGTAGTGCGTCGAGAGGACAGGCCGTACTCAGGTAGGTGAAGTGGTCCGCCTCGTGGCCGAGTAGGGAACCCGCGCCTGCCCCGGTGAGCCTTCGGTGCATCCGCTCGACGTTCCGCGCTCGGGTAGAGGCACCCAGGACCGGAGCGACCTTCAGATCCAGTCGGCGGAAGAGCTCCACCATTCTGAGTTGCTCGGCGACATCACCCACGACGATAGTGACCCGCCGGCCCTGCCGAGCGGTCTCCACGGTGAGTACGTCGCGCAGTGTACTTTTGCCGGCGCCGACCATACCCACCAGATGGAAGAGCCCGCTGACGGACAGTGTGTCCTTCGTTCCGAGGGGACCGAAGGACAACCGCGAGGCGTCCAAGACGTCCAACTCGATGCGCTTTACACGTCGCAGCCAGGAGGCACGCACATCCGTGATGCACAGTTTACGGTCCATCCACGCGGCTGTATCCCTGAGTTTTTCCAGGGTCGTTTCGATCGGCCGCCCCGCGGTGGGAGGGGGGACCAGGACATGCGGATGTGTGGGGGCGGTGGGCAGCGCCCGGGGCAGCCGTACGGAGGTGATGAGCTTGCCCTGCGGAAATCGGTACGACTTCCCGGGCCGTGCGATGGCCACGCGTGGCCGGGGATAGAAGCGGGGGGCGGTGTTGAGTGCGTGCTCGTACACCTGCCAGCGTTCGGCGAAGACGGTGGCCTCTTCACGGACGGCAGGAGCATGAGAATCGGTGATCCTGTAGCCGCGTACCTCGGCAGGGAAGGAGGCGTACTGCCGAAGGGCGCGTTCCCAGGTACGGGGGCGCCGGAGTGGCCAGAGCAGGTGCCGGGCCACTCTGAGCATCCGCTCCCGCTCTGGAGTCCTCTTCAGTGCGAGGGCGAAGGGATAGCCTCCCAACAACGGCCATGCGGCGATTGCTGGTTGGCCGGGGCAAAGCTGTTCCAGGAGGTAGAGGCCGAGTTCGACACGGAAGAGGCGGGAGGGCCGGATCGGGCCGACGTCCGTGGGCCACGCCCCGCGAACCTGGTTGGCGTGCCGCGAGCGCCAGAAAACGCGGTCGCGCATTAGAACAATCCCTCCGTCAGCTCGGTTTCCGTGGCTTCGCTGCTGGATGGTTCGGTTTTCGTCAAGGTCGCGTGGGACAAGCTGACAACAGTCCTGTTGGGTCCGACGGCCTTGCGTACGCTCTCGACGAGGTCTTTGTCGCTCATCAGTTCTGGCATCCTGGTAGGGCGGTAGCGCTCGAAGGTCATTCGGAAGGTCGGCTGTTCACGAAGCCGGGCGGCTGGCACGACCCACACGCACCGGTCGTAGGGGGGTCCGGAGAGCGGCGGGAAGGCCCGGCGACCCAGTAATGCTGGATTCGTCCAGTCCTTGTGTTCGACAGCCAGCGTTCTGCCGCCAGGCATTCGTACCCGCATGCCGTACGCGCCGTAATCGGGCCACAGCTCGACATCGGCACCGACCTTCTCCAGCTTTCGGGCCAGCCGTTCCTCAAGGATCCCGGGTGCCGACACCCACTGGCGAAGCGGTCGGATCAGGAGGTGGATGCCTCCGTCCTCATCGGCCCGGTACTCGCGGCCGGGTCGCACGGAGTCCTGGTTCTGGCAGGTCCGCCGTTCGCACCACAGCCTGTCCGTGGTGGTGGGATGCAGCAGCGCGTGACACCGGCCGCATGCCGTGTAGACCCTGCGCCTCCGATCGAGGAAGGCAGCGGGTGCCGGCTGGTAGATTTCATGCAGCAGTTCTCCGACAGGTCCCAGGTCACGGTCATCTGCCGCGGGAAGGGTGACCAGAGCGCGGTGGGTCAGGACGGGATGTCGGATCAACAGACGGCGGAAGGCGCGGTACGCCTCCGGATATTCCTCCTCCCGGCACCGTGTGGATGCCGAACTCATGAACGGCTGCTCCGATAGGGCGGTGGATTCCTCCGCGTCGACCGCCCATTCGTAACAGAGCTGGGTCGGCTGGTGAGTTACCTCGTCGAGGAGCAGTGCGCCCGGCCGGATGGCATCGGCGGGCACGGTAAGCGGCCATCGGTCGAGTGGGCGCTGTGCCGCCCATGCGACGAGGTCAGGAAGACTCGTGGGCGGCTCGGCCTGGAGCAGGAGGCATGCGAGGACGGTGCGGTTCAACGCGCTCTGTGCCTCCTCGGGATACGGCCGGCTCAGCGACTGCGTGCCCGTGGCCTCGCCGAGGCGGACCATGGCGGTGGCAACGCTCCGGAGGAGGCGGATGCCCTCCGAATCGGGCCATGAGGTAGCGCGGTTCGCGTGGTTTTGGTCCATGTCAGCCTTTCACCACGCCGGTGCCAGGGCTGGCGACGGAATAGGAGGCGGGGCCGGTTGGGAGACTGGGGCGGCACCATACGGCCATCTCGCAGTCACGGCAGTGCGAGCCTGGGCGGGCGGGAGCGACGGTGTCTCTGTGCCAGTCGGCGGCCAGTTCGTGCACGGCCCGGCGCGCTGCCGCACGGTTCTCCGGATCAAACGGGTCGATGATGGTGAGCTGTGCACCAGTCGGGCCCAGGACCTCCAGTTCCACACGGGCGGCAGAGACGTTGTCGCCGAGTAGGGGGCTGGTGCTGAGCAGCACGGCGAGTGCCAACTGAGGTCGTTCACGGAAGATGTCGGTTGTCTGGGCCGGGTTGCGTCGGGCGTCCGTCTTCGTCTCCCGATAAACCCAGGAGGAACCATCCCGGTAAAGCATGTCAGTCTTGGCCAGTACCAGAACGTCTGCCGAGGTGTCGTGCAGGACGATGGTCCGCTCGTGGATGACCTCGTGGACACTGGAAAGCGAGTACGGACAGTGACGGGCGTGCGCGGCGACCATCCGGGCGCCGAGCTCGGCTTGCTCCTGCGGCACGGTCCAGCGCCCGGCGGACCAGGCTGACCGTCCGTCGGGAGCGTCCTCGGGTCGACACGCTCTGCCCGGGTACGTCTCGTGACGCTGTTGGATCCATGCGTGCACCGCGTGGCCGCGTATGACATGCGGGGTCAGCGAGCGGGCTTCCGGGTCCGGCAGACGTAGACGTCGTAGTCGCTCGCGGGCTGGGCAGCCTTCGTCTCGGCCCGGACGGCCCGCGTAAGAGCGCCCGTTGGTGACCGACCAGACGCGGCGCGGTCGCGTCCGGTCGTCGATATCGAGGACCCCGCCGAGGCGGCCCAACGCCGGGCAGGAGGGGGCGTACTTGCAGTCCTCGCAGTCAAAACCGGGAACGAAGGCGTTCCCCGACACAGCGGCGGTCAATTCCGGAGCGCCGTATGAGGCATAGCGTTGCGCGACTTCGTCAGGATTGTGCCGGAGCAGTTCGACGCGCTCTCCATCGACGCAGCTCACCTCGGTGATCCGTACTTCCTCGGGTGGTCCCCAAGCTGCCTCGTCGACGTTCGTGGCAGGCGCGGCGTCGTCGCTCCAGTGGAAGCGGTCCGGTAGCCGGTGGGGGGTACCGCGACTGAGTACATGGGCGGCCGCGGCCAGGTCCGCACGTTCCGTGGGATCGATCGTGTCCGTTGCGGTGCGCCTGGCTTGGGTGGCGGAGCGAGCGACCGGTACGCACAACTCGCGCACGCGCCCGTCCGTGGAGACGTAGGGGCGCCCCCAGACGCATTGTTCGTATCGCCTAGCACCGCGGGCGTCGGTCTGGCCGAGTGCCGTGACAACGATCCAGGTGCAGTCGACGGGGAGGAGTCCTGGGGGCCTGCCTTCCAGATATTGCCCCACCGCGAATCGAGTCCAGGCGGCGAGACCCGGGTCGGCCTCCGGACGTTCATGCGTGGCCGCCAGGGATCTGCGGATGGCCTCGTCGGGATGCACGCCCGCGTACTCGACCAGGTCAAGGGCCGCACCCACCGGTCCGAGGTTGAAGGTTTCCCGGTGATCAGGCTTGTACCCACGCAGCGGGCCGGGAGGTAGGCGAAGCCCAGTGCGTGCCTTGAGGGACTTCTTGTACGGACAGTGGCCGCTGTCCGGACGCAGCGACGAACCCGCGAACACGCGGATCAACCTGTTGGGCGTGGGCCAGGTGCTTCCGGGGGGTGGTGTCCATGTCTGCATAAAGTTCTCCGTGGCGTAGGGCTCGACGGAATATCTTCATGAGAGCACGCGCTTGTGAATGGAGTCAACAGACTCTTTCGGGTGATGCGCATTAACGAATCGACACGTTATGGTTCTGCCTGACATCGCGTGAGGAGGGCAGGATGGTGCGCGAAAGTACGGTCACGGCTGCTGAGATCGCCCGGATCGCCGACGTTGGTCCGGCGGCGGTGAGCAACTGGCGCCGGAGATACCCGGAGTTTCCCACTCCAGTGGGCGGTACGGCTGGCAGTCCGCAGTTCTTGCTCTCTGAAGTGGTGAACTGGCTGGAAGAGCACGGAAGATCCGTGCGGATCACACCGGCCGACGGGGTATGGCGAGCCATGGAAGCCATGCGTGATCCGGGGCGACCTGGCGCGATACTGGCGGCCGTCGGCTTCCGGCTTCTGGGTGAGGAACTGCCCCATCGTCTGGCCGGAGTGGTCGGTGGCTCAGCCGTACTGCCCTCAGCGTTGGGCGCCGACATCGATGACCTGGGAGCGCGCTACGGTGCCGCGGAGGCTTTCGAGGCACTGCTCCACCGCTGGACGGAAGCTCATGCCCGTCACGCGGAAGTGACAGTACCTCCGGTGGCGCAGTTGATGTGTGCATTGCTCGCTCCCGCTGACGGTGAAGCGCTCGCGACTGTGTTGGACCCAGCATGCGGCACCGGAGGTCTACTCCTGCGCGCCGCTGAACGCGGGGCTACGTCGTTGCTCGGGCAGGACATTGATCCCGACCTTGCGGAGGTCGCCTCCATCCGACTGCGACTGCACGGGTGCCCGAATGTGACTGTGGAGCCCGGTGATTCATTGCTGAGGGATACACACTCCACCACACGAGTACGCGGCGTCGTGTGCAACCCGCCCTCGGGTCAGCAGGACTGGGGACGGGCGGAACTCGCCTACGATACTCGGTGGACCTATGGCCTTCCCCCGAAGGGGGAGCCCGAACTGGCCTGGCTTCAGCATGCTCTGGCCCACCTCGACCCTGGTGGTTGCGCTGTCCTCGCCATGTCACCAAGCGTGGCGACCAGGCCCTCGGGGCGCCGCATTCGGGCCGAACTAGTGCGCCGGGGTGTCCTTCGCGCCGTGGTGGCTCTTCCGTCCGGCTCTCCCCGCACACCGGGCATTCACCTCTGGGTGGCCGAGCCTGCTCAGGAGTCGGTGCAGCCGGGCAACATTCTGTTCGTCGACGCGGAGTCGCTCTTCGTATCGAATCCGGAACAGCCTGGTAGCGCGGTGAAATGGGACGCGGTACATGCCGAGGTCACGTCGCTGTGGCACAGGTTCCGCGCGGGCGAGGAGCCTGACACCGATTTCGCCAGTAGCGTCCCCGTGACCGGCCTCCTGGGCAACGACGTCGATGTCACCCCGGCGCGGCATGTCCGTATCTTCCTCGGCACAGCCATCGATCCGGGAAGCCTGGCTGAGGAACGAGTCGAGTGGCTGCGGTCGCTGAACGGACTCTTGGACGCGCTCCCTGCCGTACGAGAGCCAGCCGCGTCCCAGACGGGGGCCGCTGAGGCCGACGCGTCGGCGGTTGTCTCACTGGACGATCTCATCCGCTCGGGCGCTCTGCGCCAGTGGCGTGGCTCAGCCGCGCGGGGGCCGACAGATAAGGACTTGGCACGCGTCCCGCTGCTCTCACTGGATGACGGCCTCTCTCGTGCCGGCCCCAGTGGTCATACATACGTGGCCGAGACTGAGCGCATCCGTGAGGCGGACGTCCTGGTCTTTGCCGCTGCACCAGAGAGCGCACGCCCCGCCGAACGACGGGAGTACGGTGCCGCAGCGGGACAGGGGGTCACCGTACTGCGGCCCGAACGCGCTTTTCTGGACCCGTGGTTCCTGGCCGGAGCTATGAGCGCCGACACCGGCATTGGGCGCTCCCTCACGTCGACGGGATCGACCAGTCGCCGCACCCGGCTGGACACCGGGCGCATCTTCGTCCCGGTGCGGTCGCCGGAGGAGCAGCGCGCGATCGGTCGAGCCCTCCAGGACATCGCCCGGTTCCAGGAGTCGTTGACCGTAGCGGTGGATCAAGGACGCCATGTCGCCCGGCAATTGGCGCACGCGCTGGCCGCAGGACTGGTCGACCCGATCGATGACAGGTGGAGATGACATGGCGTGGGAAGACGGCGGCAGTTTGTTCGAGTTGCGCGCGGGTTTTGTCCTACGCTCCCGCTACCGCTTGGACAGCCCCTTGGAACAAGGGGGCATGGGGATGGTCTGGCAAGCCTATGACCAGAACCTCAGCCGCCCGGTCGCGGTGAAGTTTCTCGCTCCGGGGATGGCGACGCCCAAGGAACGTGCGGAGATGCTCAAGCGCTTCATCCAAGAGGCGGGGGTCACCGCGCAGTTCACGTCCGTTCTGGTTCCTGCGGTCTATGACGCGGGAGAGGAGCATGGATACTTCTACCTCGTGATGGAACTCATCGAGGGTATGTCACTGAAAGACTTGATCGAGGAGAGCCAACAACTCGAACTTCCCGTCGCCGTGAGCGTCATTGTCCCGCTCTGCCACGTTCTCGCCGAAGCCCATCGCGAAGGGATCGTGCACCGCGACCTCAAGCCATCGAACGTGATGATTTCCGAGAAGGGCTATACGAAGCTCCTGGACTTCGGTATCGCCCACGTTCCCGGAGCGCCCGAAGACACGCGGTTGACGAGAACAGGCGGCAAACCTGGCAGTCCGCTCTACATGTCACCCGAACAGTTCGAGGGCGGCGAGGTCACCGTGCAGTCAGACCTCTATAATCTGGGCAGTCTGCTGTACGAGATGCTAACGGGCCGTCCTGTTATCGCCGGTGAGTCGGAACTGTGGGAACGCCAGAGACTGCGGCACGGCACTCATTCCCCCCTGGGCTCCCTGACCGTCGGGCTCCCCACCGAAGTGCTGGATCTGGTTGAGCGGCTGCTCGCTTTCGTTCCCGTAGATCGCCCGGCCACCGCAGACGAAGTGAACCGCGTACTCCGTCCCTATTTGCCGGCCCCGGGCGATCCGCCTCCGGCGGGATTCCTGCCGTGCGACCCCACGCTACCGTTCCGGGAGCTCTTCGCACCCGAAGGACCGAGCATCTTCCGTGCCTCCGAACCCTCCTCGATCACGCGAACGTTCCGGCCGCGAGCCGACATCAAAGACCTCCACCACGAGATTCGACGTCTGCTCGCAGAGGATCCGGCCAAAGCGGTCGACCTGCTCACCGAAAGGCTCCCCGACTTCGGAAAGCAGTACGGCATGAGATCCGCCGACGTGCTCGACCTCCGCTTCGACCTGGTCGAGGCGTTCCTGGTCCAGGGGGAACGCGGTGAGGCGGCAGCGGTCTGCGCCGCGGTTCGGGATGCCACACACAATGTGGATGTGCTGGCGCTATACCATGCACGCGCGGTGGAGATGCTTGAAACGCTTGCTTCCAATGACTGACTCGGTGAGTTCTCAGAATTCGGCAGACTCGTCCGCCCGCTCCGCGTACCGATCCGCCCAAGCGGCGATTCTCCGGCTGACTCGATCCAGAGAGTCACGCACTTCTCTCACCTGTACGGGATCCCAGCCCTCGTGAATTACGAGGCTCGGGCCGTCTTCCTCCATGGGGACTCGCTCCATGGTTGAGACTCCCCTGCGCAGTGTCTCGACGTTCTCGCGCACGGTTGCCCAGCTCGTGGAGGCGGCTTTGAAACCCACCCTGGCCTCTGGAACGGGGGCGGGGCTGCCGCCATAGGTGTGACGGACCACGGCGTCGGTGAGGCTGCGGGGCTGGCCATTTGCCGTCGGTACTGGAGTTCCTGCCTCGTCCACTTCCGGGAGCGCGTCTCCTCTTCGCCCGGAGCGGACCACTTCATATGCCTGGCGGATGCCGCGGCGTCGGGACAGCATCGCCCGGAGTACCGTCGCCGCCCCCCGGTCGTCATTCGCCCCGACGCCGAAGACCTCGCGCTGAAGGGCCATAGGTTCGGCCATCGCCATGTAGAAGGCGGCCTTGACGGCGAGTTCTGTCTGTGCCGGGCCGAGCCGACCGCTGTCGCCCAAGCCTTTGTCGGCCTCGGCCAGGGCTGCGTCTCGCAATTGTTCCAGAGTACGCCCCCCCGCCGTGGCTCCCTCCTGGGGAACGTCGGCCGACAGGTCCTCGATCTCGGGCAGCCGGTACGCGCGTTGCAACACCGCACGCCTCGGACGCAGGAACTTCGTGTCCGCAATTGTGCCTGTGCGGGCCGGACGCAGAATCAACTCCACAGCAACATCGACCCGTTCCTCTCGCTTTGGCCGCTGCTTCGCGGTCAGGGACCGGATGCCACCATTGACCCGCCGCGCGGTCCTCAATCCACCGCCCAATAGGGAACGGACGATTTCCCCAGCGCGCACGTCACGATGCTTGCTCAGGCCGGCCGCTGTCACCTCGTCCTCGGAGATGGTGCCTGCGAACCACCCTTTCTCTGCCTCCGTGATGTGTGCGGCCCCGGAAGGTCTAGGCTCGGCGAGATTGTCCAGGACGGCATCCGCCTTTGCCTCGTTCTCCACAGCCGGCCCGTAGGGGCGCGGAGGGCGAATGTGCGTGAGGCCGATGAAATTACGCACCGCTGTGTGAAATGCCTGATCAGCCTGTACGTTTGGCCGGAAGCCGACGACAACGCGAGCGGGAACACTGAGGACTCGGAGCTTCCGCCGCTCGTCCTCGGTGAGATTTTGCCATCCCTGACGCTGCATCAGGCGAACCCAGCGGCTGACCTCACTGCGCAGCTTTCGGTCATCGTCGATCCACTCGCAGGCGATCCGCGAGGGCTCGTAGCCCAGGATGTCGTGGGCAGCGCTGATACGGCTCGATCCGTCGGCGGCGATCAGCAGCGCCCGGTTAGGCTGTCCATCCTCATGGGTCACATTCAGTGAAACCACGGTCAACGGTTGGAGAACACCCTCGACAGCCAGATCCTGGGCCAGTGGATTGTCCCGCACTAGACGGCTCTTGGCGCTTTCCAGTCGCTGGGCGATCACGCTGGGCGACTCGACGTGCATGGCCAACTCGGCCACTCCCGACGCATACGACTTGGGCTCGGTTATCGTCGCCCCCCAAGTCCCGGAGCCGCCCAGCGCGTACTGGCGGTGCCCGTATTCCCGGGGATTGGCCGGATGCGGCAGTACGGCCACCGACCACAGCCGTGTTTCCGCGATCAGCAGGGTGCCCCCCTGGACTCGTAGCTCGGCTGGCTCTACGAGCTTTCGTCGCATGTCGTCTGGGCGTACGGAGGCGAGTGACAGGGTCCGCGCGCTGCTTTCCGTCAGTCCTTGACTGCGTAGGGAATTCGCCAGGTTGTTGACTGCGGCTGTGCGAGGCAGGGGCCAGAGAGGTGGTTGCCACCCGGAGGCAATGTCAACTTCCGCTGATTCCTTCTCCTTTGCGAGATTCTGGGTGTCAGTGATCGCGTCACTCATCGGCGATCGCCTCTGTGATGAGGTCCACGAGGAGCAGCGCCCTTCTCGCACTGTGACGATCGGTGCGAGCTGTTGGCGAGTGGCCCGCTACGCGCGTCTTCCGGGCGGCATGTTCACTGAGCGCTGCTCGCACGTGATACCACTCCTCTGCGGTGAGCGAGATGTTGTACAGACGATCACCATGGATGTTGACGACATCGCAATGCTTCTCACGCTCGGCGATGGCTGCCCACAGTGCGGCCATACGGCCAAAGGTGACCATCGAGCGGTCGTCCATTGAAGCGTCCGGGGTGTCTGTGGCGCGACAGTCCAAGGCTGCCTGGTGCATCACGGAAGCCGTGAGGCTGACCTGTGTCTGATCGAGGGGAATGGAATGCTGGCTGGCCGTGTTCGCCACAGGACCACGCTCCGCTGGGTCGGCCGATCGCTCGTTGGCGATGGCAGCCTGGCTGCCGTCACGGGCGCGACGGGCAGAGCGAGAGAACGCGGGCGTTGCCCAGCCCTTGACCTCCACCCGTGTCGGCCCGCAGTGGTGAACACTCTGCGGACGTCCGGTGCCGCGCGCGCCGCGTACCATCCGGCCCTGGGGGAGAGGCAGTCAACAGCCCTATTCCCGAGGAACCCAGTCAGGCGACACGGCGGCTTGCGATTCCGAATGCGAGCGGGCCGTTTCTCCATGGTGCGAGGACATCGAGCAGGTCGCTCCGCGAAACTGTAGTGGCATCAGTACTGAGCGTGCAAAGAGGCAGGTGAAGGCCCATTGAGGCGAACGCGTACCGGCGAGATGCCGCCACACCTTTTCCTGACCTGCTTCAAAGAAGGTCAGGCAGCATGGCGGCACCCGTCTCTCAGATGTCCCGGAAGATCTCGATCTGGGCCCCGATCGAGTTCAGTCGTTCCGCCAGGTCCTCGTACCCCCGGTTGATGACGTACACGTTGCGGAGTACGGACGTTCCCTCCGCCGCCATCATTGCCAGGAGGACGACGACGGCGGGGCGGAGGGCGGGGGGGCACATCATTTCGGCGGCGCGCCAGCGGGTGGGGCCCTCCACCAGGACGCGGTGGGGGTCCAGCAACTGGAGGCGGGCGCCGAGGCGGTTGAGGTCGGTGAGGTAGATGGCGCGGTTGTCGTAGACCCAGTCGTGGATGAGGGTCTTGCCCTGGGCCACGGCCGCGATCGCCGCGAAGAAGGGGACGTTGTCGATGTTGAGGCCGGGGAACGGCATCGGGTGGATCTTGTCGATCGGCGCCTCCAGCTTGGAGGGGCGGACCGTGAGGTCGACCAGGCGGGTGCGGCCGTTGTCGGCGAAGTACTCGCGGCTGCGGTCGTGGTCGAGGCCCATCTCCTCCAGGACCGCCAGCTCGATCTCCAGGAACTCGATCGGCACCCGGCGCACCGTCAGCTCCGACTCCGTCACCACGGCCGCGGCGACCAGGCTCATCGCCTCGACCGGGTCCTCGGAGGGGGAGTAGTCGACATCGATGTCGATGTTCGGCACGCCGTGCACGGTGAGGGTGGTGGTGCCGATGCCCTCGACCCGTACGCCCAGGGCCTCCAGGAAGAAGCACAGGTCCTGGACCATGTAGTTGGAGGACGCGTTGCGGATGACCGTCACGCCGTCGTGGCGGGCGGCGGCCAGCAGCGCGTTCTCGGTCACGGTGTCGCCGCGCTCGGTCAGGACGATCGGGCGGTCGGGGCGGACGGTGCGGTCCACCACGGCGTGGTACTGGCCCTCGGTCGCCGCGATGTCCAGGCCGAAGCGGCGCAGCGCGATCATGTGCGGCTCGATGGTGCGGGTGCCGAGGTCGCAGCCGCCCGCGTACGGCAGCATGAAGCGGTCCATGCGGTGCAGCAGCGGGCCGAGGAACATGATGATCGAGCGGGTGCGGACGGCCGCCTCCGCGTCGATCGCGTCCATCTCCAGCTGGGCCGGGGGGACGAGTTCGAGGTCGACGCCGTCGTTGATCCAGCGGGTGCGGACGCCGATGGAGTTGAGGACCTCCAGGAGGCGGTACACCTCCTCGATGCGGGCGACCCGGCGCAGGACGGTACGGCCCTTGTTCAGCAGGGACGCGCACAGCAGGGCGACGCAGGCGTTCTTGCTCGTCTTGACGTCGATGGCGCCGGACAGGCGGCGGCCGCCGACGACGCGCAGATGCATCGGGCCCGCGTAGCCCAGCGACACGATCTCGCTGTCCAGGGCCTCCCCGATGCGGGCGATCATCTCAAGGCTGATGTTCTGGTTCCCGCGCTCGATGCGGTTGACGGCGCTCTGGCTCGTGCCGAGAGCGTCCGCGAGCTGGGCCTGAGTCCAGCCGCGGTGCTGCCGGGCGTCGCGGATGAGCTTGCCGATGCGTACGAGGTAGTCGTCTGACATGAGGTTGAGGCTATCTCAGATATGAGATGGCGCCCTCTCCGGGGGGTCCATTCGGGTGATGCCGGGTCAGTGGCGCTTGGTCGTGGTCTTGCGCCAGCCGAACGGACCGGGCAGATCCATCGAGGTCGTACGGCGTCCGGTGCTGCTGTGGGTATGGCGGGGGCCGTGCTTGCCTCCGGTCGTGATGGACCAGGAGTGGCGGTTGATGTTCAGTCGGACTCCGGGCAGGATGCGGAAGCTCTTGCGGAACGTGAGGCCCACGGTTGTCTCCTCCGATTGTCAATGCGACGGAAGGTCGCTCAACTCGGATACCCCCGAACGGGTTACTGATGGCCGGACGTCGGCCGATTCCGTGGGTGGCCCTGTCGGCGCTCCGTGCGTCTGACCCGCACCTTCATTTCCGTTGCCTCTTTGCCCCCTTTTGCTTCGTTCGCTCCCTCCGGCGAAGCGCTCGCCTCTACTTGCCGGGCAACGTTCCGGACAATTCGCCCACCTGGGAGGCGTGGTGGCCGCCGGTCTCCGTACCTCCCGGGCACCACCAAGTGACCGCCTCCGCGTCGGACCGTACGTGCGTCCCCAACTTGTGCGCCGGACACACCGGCCACACCTGCCAGGACAGCTCCATCACCGTCTCCTGCGCGGCCTCGGCGACGAGGGTGAGCAGGGTTGCGGGGTCCGTCGGCTCCGGTTCGGCGGAGTTGGTCGTCGTGTCCTGGGGGTGTACGGGGTTGCCCTGCCGGCGGCCGTCCGGGAGTGCCACGTAGAGGCGGTCCGGCTCGTCCGACCCGTGGGCCGGGTCGACCGTCAGGACCAGCGGCGGATGGTCCGGCAGTGTGGCCGCGAGGTCCTGGTTCACGGCCGCGAGCGCCTTCTCGAACCCCGGCCACGCCCCGGGCTCCGCGCGCCGGGGTTCGGGGGTGTGGGCGGGTGGGTGGTGCGAGAAGGGGCTCATCGGGGGATGGTTGCACCGGGCGCGGGGGCCGGGCGAGGGGATTCACCCGGGTGGCGGTGTTCAGGGGAGTTGCCGTGTGCGGGCCGGGTGCGGCGTCACTTCTCCCGGTCTGTCGCCTCCCGGGCCACCCCCTCCAGCCGGTCCCGGTACGCCGCCCACCACTCCGCGTCGCCCGGCGGCAGGCTGGTGTTGCCCTGGTTCATCCCGTTCCCGGAGGATGTCGGTGTGCCCGGCGTGGCGGTGGGCGTCGGCCGTCACGCGGATGACGGCGTGATGCAGCGTCACCTCGTCCTTCCCGTCCGGCCACCACGGCACCCTGCCGACCGTGTCCAGCGGCAGCGCGTCGATCGTGGCGTCCGCGTGCGCCCACGCCCTGCGGTAGAGGTCCACGAGGTGCGCGCGTGACTCGTCGGCGGGCGCCCACATGTCCGCGTTCGGCTCCGCGCCCCCGTCGAGCCAGGGCAGCGGTTCACCCGACGGCCGCCCGAAGGTGTCCCCGAGGTACCCCAGCTCCACCCCGGCCGCGTGCTTCACCAGCCCCAGGAGGTTGGTTCCGGTCGGTGTGAGCGGGCGCCGGACGTCGTACTCCGAGAGCCCGTCGAGCTTCCAGAGGAGGGCGGGGCGTGGGGTCAGTGTGCCGCCGCGGACGTATGCGGTACGGCCGTTTTCCGACCCCGACCCCGACCCCGGCCCCAGCCCCGACCCCGACCCCGGCCCCAGCCCCAGCTCCGGCTCCGGCTCCGATCCCAGCTCCAGGCCCCGGCCGGTATCCACACGTCGCCCCCCAACCCCCGCTCAGGCCTTAACGCATGGAGTCGCCAGAACCCGCGCGATCGCGCTCGGCCACCGCCGCCTTCGCGGCTCGCTCCACGCGTGCCCACTGGGCTTCCCGGGAGGCCGCGTCGGGCTGTGCGGCGGCGTTCCTGGCGCGGATGCCTGTCGACCCGTCGAGTTGTTCGCGCAGGATGTCGGCGTGTCCGGCGTGCCGGGTCGTCTCGACGAGCATGTGGACCAGGACGGTGAACAGCGTCACGTCGGGCTGGGGC
Organism: Streptomyces sp. LaPpAH-108; assembly: GCF_000373625.1. Taxonomy (GTDB): domain Bacteria; phylum Actinomycetota; class Actinomycetes; order Streptomycetales; family Streptomycetaceae; genus Streptomyces. The sequence goes on along the minus strand of NZ_KB891994.1, from coordinate 521,745 downwards.
CACCAGGGCACGTGGCCGGGGGCGTCGAGGGGGAGGGCGGTGATCGTGGTGTCCGCGTGCTCCCAGGCGCGGTGGTAACGGCCGACGATCTCGTCGCGCGTCTCGTGCTCGGTCGCCCACAGGTCGGCGCCGCGCTGTTCGGCGTCGTCCCACCGGGGCAGCGGCTCGGGGAACGGCCGGTCGAAGACCATGCCGAAATAGGCGGACTCCAGCAGCGCCAGATGCTTGACCAGGCCGAGGAGGTTGGTGGCCGTCGAGGTCAGGGGGCGGCGGACGTCGTACTCGCCGAGGCCGTCGAGCTTCCAGAGCATCGTCTCGCGGACGTCCCGGAGGCGGCTGTGCAGGTGGTCTTTCACGAAGTCGTCGCTCATGGGGCATGAGCCTGTCATGCGTCGGCGCCCGCGTGACCAAGCCCACCCCGCCGCCCGGGCATGACCAGCCAGCCCCCATGTACTAGAGTTATCTCGACATCGAGATATCTGCCGAGGCGCACCGCAGCAGCCGTACCGGTAAGGGTTACCTAACTTAGCCTTACCTTAGCGGATTGGCCAGACCGGCGTGGCGGCAGGATGCGGTGGAACGCGCACATCAATGAAGGAGACTGTCGTGTCGGCGAACAGCTTCGACGCCCGCAGCACGCTGCAGGTGGGCGACGAGTCGTACGAGATCTTCCGGCTGGACAAGGTCGAGGGCTCGGCCCGCCTGCCGTACAGCCTGAAGGTCCTGCTGGAGAACCTGCTCCGCACGGAGGACGGCGCGAACATCACCGCCGACCACATCCGTGCCCTCGGCGGCTGGGACTCGCAGGCTCAGCCCAGCCAGGAGATCCAGTTCACGCCGGCCCGCGTGATCATGCAGGACTTCACCGGCGTCCCCTGTGTCGTGGACCTCGCGACCATGCGTGAGGCCGTCGCGGCGCTCGGCGGTGACCCGGCGAAGATCAACCCGCTCTCCCCGGCCGAGATGGTCATCGACCACTCCGTCATCGCCGACAAGTTCGGCACCAACGACGCGTTCAAGCAGAACGTCGACCTGGAGTACGGCCGCAACAAGGAGCGCTACCAGTTCCTGCGCTGGGGCCAGACCGCGTTCGACGACTTCAAGGTCGTCCCGCCGGGCACCGGCATCGTCCACCAGGTGAACATCGAGCACCTGGCCCGCGTCGTCATGGTCCGTGACGGCAAGGCGTACCCGGACACCCTGGTCGGCACCGACTCGCACACCACCATGGTCAACGGCCTCGGCGTGCTCGGCTGGGGCGTCGGCGGCATCGAGGCCGAGGCCGCCATGCTCGGCCAGCCGGTCTCCATGCTGATCCCGCGCGTCGTCGGCTTCAAGCTCACCGGTGAGCTGACCCCCGGCACCACCGCCACCGACCTGGTGCTCACCATCACCGAGATGCTGCGCCAGCACGGTGTGGTCGGCAAGTTCGTCGAGTTCTACGGCGAGGGTGTGGCCGCCACCTCCCTGGCCAACCGCGCCACCATCGGCAACATGTCGCCGGAGTTCGGCTCCACCGCCGCGATCTTCCCGATCGACGACGAGACCCTGAACTACCTCAAGCTCACCGGCCGCTCCGAGCAGCAGGTCGCGCTCGTCGAGGCGTACGCCAAGGAGCAGGGCCTCTGGCTGGACCCGAAGGCCGAGCCCGACTTCTCCGAGAAGCTGGAGCTGGACCTCTCCACGGTCGTCCCCTCCATCGCGGGACCGAAGCGCCCGCAGGACCGCATCGTCCTGGCGAACGCCGCCGAGCAGTTCAAGTCGGACGTCCTCAACTACGTGGACGTCGTGGACGAGGCGGGCAAGGAGTCCTTCCCGGCCTCCGACTCCCCGGCCGTCGCCCCCAACGGCACCCCGTCCAACCCGGTCACCGTGACCGCCCCCGACGGCACCACCTACGAGCTGGACCACGGTGCGGTGACGGTCGCGGCCATCACCTCCTGCACCAACACCTCCAACCCGTACGTCATGGTCGCCGCGGCGCTCGTCGCCAAGAAGGCCGTGGAGAAGGGCCTGACCCGCAAGCCGTGGGTCAAGACCACCCTCGCCCCGGGCTCCAAGGTCGTCACCGACTACTTCGAGAAGGCGGGCCTGACCCCCTACCTCGACAAGGTCGGCTTCAACCTGGTCGGTTACGGCTGCACCACCTGCATCGGCAACTCCGGCCCGCTGCCGGAGGAGGTCTCCAAGGCGGTCAACGACCACGACCTCGCGGTCACCTCGGTCCTCTCGGGCAACCGCAACTTCGAGGGCCGGATCAACCCCGACGTCAAGATGAACTACCTGGCCTCCCCGCCGCTGGTGGTCGCGTACGCCATCGCGGGCTCCATGAAGGTGGACATCACCAAGGACGCCCTCGGCACCGACCAGGACGGCAAGCCGGTCTTCCTCAAGGACATCTGGCCCTCCGAGGCCGAGGTCAACGAGGTCGTGGCGAACGCCATCGGCGAGGACATGTTCGCCAAGTCCTACGAGGACGTCTTCGCGGGCGACGCCCAGTGGCAGGCCCTGTCGATCCCGACCGGCAACACCTTCGAGTGGGACGCGGAGTCGACCTACGTCCGCAAGCCCCCGTACTTCGAGGGCATGGAGATGGAGCCGGCCCCGGTCTCCGACATCACCGGCGCCCGCGTGCTCGCCAAGCTGGGCGACTCGGTCACCACCGACCACATCTCCCCGGCCGGTGCGATCAAGGCCGACACCCCGGCGGGCAAGTACCTCACCGAGCACGGTGTGGAGCGTCGTGACTTCAACTCCTACGGCTCGCGCCGTGGCAACCACGAGGTCATGATCCGCGGCACCTTCGCCAACATCCGCCTGCGCAACCAGATCGCGCCGGGCACCGAGGGCGGCTACACGCGCGACTTCACCGTCGAGGGCGCGCCGGTCTCCTTCATCTACGACGCCTCGCGCAACTACATCGACCAGGGCATCCCGCTGGTCGTGCTCGCGGGCAAGGAGTACGGCTCCGGTTCGTCCCGTGACTGGGCCGCCAAGGGCACCGCGCTCCTCGGCGTCAAGGCCGTCATCGCCGAGTCCTACGAGCGCATCCACCGCTCGAACCTCATCGGCATGGGCGTCCTCCCGCTCCAGTTCCCGGAGGGCGCCACCGCGGCCTCCCTCGGCCTGACCGGCGAGGAGACCTTCTCCTTCACCGGCGTCGAGGAGCTGAACAACGGCACCACCCCGCGCACGGTCAAGGTCACCACCGACACCGGCGTGGAGTTCGACGCGGTCGTCCGCATCGACACCCCGGGTGAGGCCGACTACTACCGCAACGGCGGCATCATGCAGTACGTGCTGCGCAACCTGATCGCCAAGTAAGCGGTCCGGAAACGCGGTTGGGCCGCATCCCCTCGGGGGTGCGGCCCTTCGTCATGCGCGGCGGCCGTGCCGTCGCCACTGGGGCGCGCTGGGGCGCACTGAGTAGGCGTACTCATGCGGCCCCACGCCCGGACCGGCACGGTAGGCGCATGACACCGTCGCCCCCCGTCCCCGGCTCCGTCTCCCCGCCGCGCCGGAGACGGCCCTGGTCCCGCAGGACCCCCACGTTCGCGGACGTCTCCGTCGCCCTGCTGCTCCTCGCGGTGGAGGCGCTGGTGATCTGGGGAGCCGTCCTCGGGTACGGCCTGCGGTCCTGGGGTGCACAAGGGGAGCGGTCGGAGATCGACGCCGCCGCGCTCGCGGAGATCGCGTGGCTGCGGAACGCGGCCGTCGTCGTGACCGTCTGCGCCGTACTCGCGCTGCTCTCCCGGGCGCCCTGGACCGTCGCCTCGCAGGTGATCGTGGCGCTGGCGGTGGGGGCGCTGCTCGCGCGGGTTCAGCATGACTACGACCGGAGCCACCCGGTGCCGGTGCCCACGTCGACGACACGTCATGCGCCCTGCTACAGCGGCAGCGGCACCTGTGAGTGACCCCTGGTGAGGAACCGGGCAGCCGCCTCGCCGATCATCACCGACGGTGCGTTGGTGTTGGCCGAGGTGATGGTCGGCATGATCGAGGCGTCGGCGACCCGCAGGCCCGTGATGCCGTGGACGCGGAGGCGGGCGTCGACCACGGCCTCCGGCCCGCTGCCCATCGCGCAGGTACCGGCCGTGTGCTGGTAGGGGAGGCACGCGTCCCGCAGGAACGCCCTGATCCGCCGCCCGTCCAGGGGGCCCGCCGGGGCGATCCGGCGCCGGACGAGTGCGCGGTGGGCGGGCTGGTCCGCGAGGTCGAGGCCCAGTTCCACGGCCGCCGACAGGGCGTCCACATCGGCCCGTTCGGTGAGCAGGTTCGGCTGGATCTCCAGCGGGCCACCGGGCTCGGCCGACAGCAGCCGCAGATGGCCGCGGCTCTCGACCCGCATCAGCCCCGGCAGCACCGAGAAGGCGAACGGCGGGGGCGGGGATGTCGCGCCGATCTCCCGTGACACGTACGGCAGTTGGATGGACACGAACATCAGGTCGGGGACCGCCCGGCCCGGACCGCTGGGCCAGAAGGCGATGCTGCCCTCCAGGTTGTTGTCCGGGGGCGGCAGCGCCCGCCGGGTCTCGAAGCACAGCCCCGCGAGCAGCGGGTGCTCCTGGAGGTTTCGTCCCACGCCGGGCAGGTCGGCCACCGGCGCGATGCCGAGCCGGGCCAGCTCGTCGGCGGGTCCGATCCCGGACAGCATGAGCAGCCGGGGACTGTCGACCGCACCGGCCGACAGCACGACCTCGCCGGTGGCACGGGCCCGGTGCACCCGGCCCTCCCGCGCAAACTCCACGCCCGTGCAACGGTTTCCGGCGAAGGTCAGCCGCCGGACGGTCGCCCGGGTGAGCACGGTGAGCCGGGGATGGCCGAGCAGCGGCCGGAGATGGCCGTGCCAGGAGTTCCAGCGCCGCCCGTCGCGGACGTTCATGCTGACCGGCCCCGCGCCGACGGGCTCGGGGACGTTGATGTCGTCCAGGTACGGCATGCCGTAGGACAGACAGCTCTCGATCAGGGCGTCCGCGACGGGGTGCAGGTCCCTGGCCCGCTCCACCCGGAGGGGTCCGCCCGCGCCCCGGTGGGCGCTCGGCCCGTCCTCCCAGTCCTCGGACCCGGTGAAGTACGGCAGGACCGAGGCGTAGTCCCAGCCGGGGTTCCCGGCCGCCGCCCAGCCGTCGTAGTCCGCCGCCCGGCCACGGGCCCACACCAGCGCGTTGACGGCACCGGAGCCTCCGACGACCTTCCCCCGGGCCAGCGGCAGCGTGCGGTTGCCCGTGTGCGGGTTCGGGGCGTACCGGTAGTTCCAGTCGAAGGCCGAGCCGAAGTTCTCCACCCACCGGCGCGGGCAGGTCAGGCTCGGGGCGTCGTCGCGCTCCCCGCCCGCCTCCAGGACCAGGACGCGGCCGTCGGTGCGGCACAGCAGACGGGCGGCGACGACACACCCGGCGGAACCGGCGCCCACCACGATGTGGTCGTACTCCCGCGCCCTCCTGCTCGCGGCCCCGGTCATGAGCCCAGCACCATCGCGAAGGCGGCGTGGTCCGCCAGGCCGCCGGACCGGTCGACGCTGATGAACTTGGACTCGGTGTAGGCGTCGAGGGCGCCCGGGCCGCCCTCGCGTCCCAGACCGCTCTGTTTCATCCCGCCGAACGGGTAGGCCGTCGGCGTCACGTGCCAGTCGTTGACGAACACCATCCCGGCGTCGATCCGCCGCGCGACGTCGAGCGCCCGCTCCTCGTCCCGGCCCCACACCCCTGCCGACAGCCCGTACGCGGTGTCGTTGGCGAGCGCGACCGCGTCCTCGACCGTGTCGTAGGGGAGGACCGTCAGGACCGGTCCGAACACCTCCTCGCGGGCGATGCGGGAGTCACCGGCGACACCGGCGACGACGGTCGGCTCGATCCAGTTCCCCGTCTCGAACCGCTCCCCCTTGGGCACGCCCCCGCCGCAGACGACGGCCGCGCCGTCGGCACGGGCCTCCTCGACGCGGGCCAGGATGCCGTCCCGCTGCTCCCTCGTGATCACGGGGCCGAGATCGGTCGCCGCGTCGAGCGGGTCGCCCACGCGCAGGGAGCCCGCGCGGGCGGCGAGCGCGGTCACGAAGGCGGCCTCCCGCTCGCGCGGCACCAGGAGCCTGCTGCCCGCCTCGCACGCCTGCCCGTTGTTGGCCATGACCGCGTACAGGGCGCCGTCCACCGCGAGGTCGAAGTCGGCGTCCGGCAGGACGATGTTCGGGCCCTTGCCGCCCAGCTCCAGCGTCACCCGCCGTACCGTGTCGGCGCTCTGCCGCAGGATCTCCTTGCCCACCTCGGTGGAGCCGGTGAAGGCGGCCTTGCGGACGCCCGGGTGCCCGCTGAGATGCGCGCCCACCGGTACGCCGTCCCCCGTGACCACGTGCAGCACCCCGCGCGGCAGGCCCGCCGCCTCGAACTCCCGGGCCAGTTCCAGGGCCAGCAGCGGGGTGTGCTCGTCGGGCTTGAGGACCACGGTGTTCCCGGCCGCGAGCGCGGGGCCGACCTTCAGCGCGGTCACGGTCAGCGGAAGATTGAAGGGCACGATCGCCGCGACCACACCGAGGGGTTCCCGGCGCAGAATTCCGGTGCTCCGGAACGGATGCATGTCGGGGCCGGGTATTTCGAAGGGGTACGACTCGGCCAGGTCCGCGAAATACCGTAGGTGCGCGATGCTCAGACCGAGGTGCAGAACGCGGCTGGTGCGGATCGTCGCGCCGTTCTCCCGCGACTGGAGGACGGCCAGTTCCTCCTGACGGCGCTCCAGCGCGTCCGCGACCGTGCGGATGATCCGGGCGCGTCGCGCGGGCGGTGTCCGGCGCCAGGAACCGTCCGCGTGCGCGGCGGCGGCCGAGGCGACCGCCCGGTCGACGTGCTCGGTGGTGCCCCGCGCGACGGTCGCCACCGGCTCGCCGGTGGCGGGGTCGGTGATCGTGTCATGATCCGCGCAGTCGGTCCATTCGCCATTCACGTACAGCGAATAGTGGGGAATCTTCATTTCTCCTCGCTTTCACGGGTCGGATACGAATTCACGGACCGGATTCACGGACCGGAGCATCGGGAAAAGGGAATCGCGATCAGCGTAGGTTTCACCCGCGTACCCGGAACACCCAGTAAGCTGGGGAAATCGGCCGCATGTCAGGGCGGGTGCATCATGAACGCTTCCCGGCTCCACCGGGGCCTTCGGAAACTGGCGGGACAGGGGCTGGGCTCGTCCGCGTTCCGGCACGAGTCCGCGGACCGGATCGCCTCGGCGGTCGGCGCCGACGCGTACTGCTTCGCCGAGACCGACCCGGAGTCGCTGCTCGCGACCACCTACGCGACCGGCAACCTCGACCGGTCCGGCGCCGCCCTGCTGCACTTCAACGAACTCGGCCAGCGCGACTTCCTGAAGCTGCGCGCCCTGGCGGACAGCCCGGACCCGGCCGGTGCCCTGTCGGCGGTGACCGGCGGCCGGCTCGACCGCAGCGCGCGCCACCGGGAACTGCTCGCCCCGCTCGGCCTCGGCGACGAGATCCGGGCCGTCGCGCGGAGCGACGGCCGGGTCTGGGGATTCCTCCACCTGTTCCGCCGGGAGGACCGGCCCGCCTTCGACCCGGACGAGGTCGGCGTGGTCGCCGCAGCCACGCCGCTGCTGGCCGCGGGCATCCGCGACGCCGCCCTCGGCTCACCGGGGCTCGCCCACGACGTGCCGGGCCCCGTGCTGGCGCTGCTCGACGACACCGACCGCGTCGTGGAGTCGACACCCCGGGCCGACGAGGTGCTGGCCGAACTGCGCGACCCGGACGAACGGCGGGCCGAGACCCCGGACGTCGCCCTCATGATGGCCGTCCTCGCCCGGGCCTCCGCAGCGGCGTCCGCTCCCGTCACCGCCCGGGTGCGGACAAGGGCGGGCCGCTGGTTCTCGCTGCACGCGGGCGCGACCACCGCGGACGGCGGTGCCCGGCGGATCGCGCTGATCCTGGAACCCGTCGCGGCCCCGCTGACACCGGAGACCTGGCGCGCCCGCTTCGGGCTGTCGGCCGGGGAGACCGAGGTGGTCGAGAAGATGCTCGCCGGACGCTCCACCGCGCAGACGGCCGCGGAACTGATGATCTCCCCGTGGACCGTGCAGGACCGGTTCACCAGCGTCTTCGCGAAGACCGGCGTACACAGCCGCCGCGAACTGACCGGACTGCTGCGCCCCTGAGCCGTCACGCGCGCCGCACGGTGCCCCGCACCTCGCGGTCCGGGACCGTCGGCAGCCATGCTCGGCAGCTCTCTGGGCGGACCCGGTGGAGAACGGTCCACCGGGTCCGCGAGCCGGGTGGGCGAGGGGGTGGTGCCCGTCCGGATGGTGCTGGCCTTGCGGGGTGGTGCGGCTTGTGGGGGAGAGGCGGGGGCCTCGCCGGGTGGGGCGGCGACAACGTTGTCTAGTGGGTCCGTACCTGACTTTACCGCTTCAACGGACAACGATGTCAACCCAGTTGAGGGAACCGGACCAGCCGGTGCGGGCGGTCTTCCGTGGGGCGGGCGGCGCACGTTACTGTCCCTGCGGCTTGTGCGACCCGTGGGGCGCGACCCGTCCGCAAGGAGGAAGGGCCGCGTCATGCGTTTCCGTCCGATGTCCCTGCTGCTCGCCGCCGCGCTCGCGGTCGGCGGCGCCACCCCCGCCCTCGCGGCGACCCACGCACCACCCGCCCTGGTCAAGGACCCGACCCCGTACGTCGATCCGCTGATCGGCACCAGCAACGGCGGCGACACCTTCCCCGGTGCCGTCGTGCCCTTCGGCATGTTCTCCTGGAGCCCGGAGAACACCAGAGGCGACGCCACCCGCACCGCCGCGCCCGGCGGCTACCACTACGACGCCACCCGGGTCAGAGGCTTCAGCCTGACCCACATGTCCGGCACCGGCTGTGCGGGCGGCAGCGGCGACATCCCGTTCTTCCCGTACGCGGGCGAGGTCACCTCCTCCCCGGCGAGCGACACCAAGGACGCCGTCTACGCCTCGGACTTCACCCACACCGACGAGACCGCCGAGCCCGGCCACTACAAGCTCGGTCTCGCCTCCGGCGTCACCGCCGACCTCACCGCGACCGCCCGCACCGGCGCGGCCCGCTTCACCTACCCCGCCGACAAGCCCGCCTCGCTGCTGGTGCGCACCGCCAACTCCGAGGTGGGCTCGGAGGATTCGACGGTCAGCATCGACCCCGAAAGCCACACGATCTCGGGCTCCGTCACCTCCGGGAACTTCTGCGGCTACCTCGACCCCGAGGGCCAACGCTCCTACTACACCCTCTACTTCACCGCCCACTTCGACCGCGCCTTCAAGACCACCGGCACCTGGCAGGACGACACACTCACCCCCGGCTCCACCAGCGCCTCCGGCGGCACCGGCGGCTTCTCCCACGGCGGCAGGCCCGTCGCGGGCAAGGGCGCCGGAGGATACGTCGAGTTCGCACCCGGCGCCGGACCGGTGAACGTCAAGGTCGGCATCTCCTACGTCAGCACGGCAGCCGCCGAGGCCAACCTCCGCGCGGAGAACGGCGGTCACCGCTCCTTCGACGCCGTGCAGAACGCCGCCCGCGCGGCCTGGCGCGAGCGATTGGGCGCCATCAGGACCGGCGGCGGCACCGACGACGAGCGCACCACCTTCTACACCGCGCTCTACCACGCCCTGCTGCACCCCAACGTCATCAGCGACGCCGACGGCCGCTACCGGGGCAGCGACGGCACGGTCCACCGCACCGCCCGCGGCCACCGCGCCCAGTACGGCACCTTCTCCGGCTGGGACGTCTACCGCGACCAGGTCCAGCTGCTCACCCTGCTCGACCCGCACACCGGCTCCGACATCGCCCAGTCGCTCTACGAACTCAGCGAGCAGAACGGCGGCGTCTGGGACCGCTGGCTGCACGGCGCGAGCGGCACCCACGTCATGAACGGCGACCCCGCACCCACCGCGCTCGCCGGTATCCACGCCTTCGGCGGCACGGACTTCGACCTCGAGGGCGCCCTGAAGTCCCTCGTCAAGGCGGCCACCGTACCCACCGAGCAGGACCTGTCCGCCTCCGGCAAGCCGGTGTTGTCGGTCGGCCAGCGTCCCTCCCTCGACAAGTATCTGAAGCTGCACTACATGCCCAGCGTCTCCAACGCCTGGGGCGGCGCCGCCGAGACCCTGGAGATGTCCACCGCCGACTTCTCCCTCTCCCAACTCGCCACGGCGGCCGGGCGGAAGAGCACCGCCAGGACCTTCGCCGACCGCGCCCAGTGGTGGCAGAACAACTTCAACATCGCGGCCGACTCCACCGGCGGCTACATCGCCAACCGCAAGGCCGACGGCAGCTGGGTCACCGGCTTCACCCCCGACACCGGCAACGGCTTCGTGGAGGGCTCGGCCGCCCAGTACACCTGGATGGTCCAGCACAACCCCGCCGGACTGTTCGCCGCACTCGGCGGCACCGACAAGGCGCTGGCCCGTCTGGACGACTTCTTCCACACCGCCGACGGCAAGTGGGCCCTGACCGGCAACGGCGGCGCCAAGTCCGAGCTGGACAACGAGCCCTCGATCAACGTCCCGTACCTCTACGACTACGCGGGCGCCCCCTACAAGGCGCAGGAGACCGTCCGCGCCGCGATGCGCCAGCTCTGGACCCCCACCCCCGGCGGCATCCCCGGCAACGACGACCTCGGCGCGATGTCCGCCTGGTACGTCTTCTCCGCGATGGGCATGTACCCCCAGGTCCCCTCGCGGGCCGAACTCGTCCTCGCCTCCCCGCTGTTCGCGCGGATCGAGATCAACCGCCCGCACGGCAACGACATCTCCGTGCGCGCCACCGGAGCGGCGGCCGACGCCCCCTACGTCCAGTCCCTGAAGGTCGACGGCCGCTCCAGTGACCGGCCTTGGCTCCCTGCCTCCTTCGTCCGGGACGGCGGCCGGCTCGACTACACCCTCGGCACCACCGCCAACCGCGCCTGGGGCGCCCACAATCCGCCGCCGTCCTTCCGGCAGGGCGAGCAGCCGTACCAGATCGGTGTCGGCCCCACCACGGCCACCCTCGCACCCGGTGACAGCACGAAGATCGGCATCCGCGCGCTGTCCCTCAGCGGCGGCACCGGCCCCGAGGTCCACTACCGGGTCGAGACCCCGGCCGGAGTCACGGCCACGCCCGCCGAGGGCACCGTCACCGGCGGCTCCCAGGAGATCACCCTGGCCGCCGCCGAGGACGCCGACCAGGGCTTCTACACCGCCAAGGTCACCGTGACCTCCGGCGACACCTCCTACGAACAGCCCGTGGCCCTCACGGTCGCCGCCCCCGGCACCCTGCTCGCCGCCTACGACAACACCGGCGTCTCCGACGACCAGGGCGACCACGACGAGGCCGACTACGACGGCGGCGGCTGGTCCTACTCCCGCCAGGCCCTCGCGGCGGCCGGACTCACCCCGGGTAAGCAGTACGCCACCAACGGCCTCGCCTTCACCTGGCCCGACTCGCCCGCGGGCCGCCCGGACAACGCCACCGGCGCCGGACAGACCATCCAACTCAAGGACGGCGTGACCCGGTTGGCGTTCGTCGGCAGCGCCGTCAACGGCAACCAGCAGGCCAAGGCCACCGTCACCTACACCGACGGCAGCACCACGACCGCCGACCTCTCCTTCACCGACTGGACCGTCGGCGGAGGCGGCGGCACCGTCCAGTACGGCAACGAGGTCGTCGCCAAGACCGCGTACCGCAATGTCGCGGGCGCCGACAAGGACCCGGTCGCCACCTACGTCTTCGCCACCAAGCCGTTCACCGCGCCGGAGGGCAAGGCGGTGAAGAGCGTCGAGCTTCCCGCCGACAGCGACCTGCACGTGTTCACCATCGCCACCGACTGACCCCGCACACACCGAAGGGGCGGGCCCGTAAGGACCCGCCCCTTCGTCATGCCCGGTGCGTCAGCCCAGCAACTCCACCTCCGCCAGCGTGGATTCGCCGTCCAGCACCAGCCGGTACTTCGCGTACGACCCCGGCTTCGCGACACTGAACGCCCGCGTCTGCCGGTCCCAGGCGAAGGACTCGCCCGACCGCTTGTCCAGCGTCGTCCAGGTGGTGCCGTCCGTGGACCCCTGGAGGGTCCAGCCGGTCGGCGCCTTGGTGTGGTCCGCCGGTGAAGTCAGCGTGTACTGGGCGCCCTTGACGGCCGCGCTCACCGGCAGGTCCACCGAGGTGACCGTCGCGCTCGTCGCCGAGGTGTTGTCGAACAGCGCGCCGTCACCCTTCAGCACGTCCGCGCGCGGGCTCGGCACCTTGTCGTCCTGGGTGATGGAGACCGGGGCCGCGTCCTTGCCGGTGCCCCACGACGAGGGCTTGGAGCCCATCGAGAACTCCAGCACCCCGCCCTTGGAGAGCAGCGAGTGGGGGAGCGAAGTGGAGTTCCACGAGCGGCCGTTGAAGCGCACACCCTGCACGTAGACGTTGCGGTCGCTGTTGCGCGGAGCCTTGACCACCAGGTCCCGCCCGTTCTCCAGGTGGACGGTGACCTTCTTGAACAGCGGGGAGCCGATGGAGTATTCACCGCTGCCCATGACCAGCGGGTAGAAGCCGAGCGAGGAGAAGAGGTACCAGGCCGACTGCTCGCCGTTGTCCTCGTCGCCGTGGTAGCCCTGCCCGATTTCGCTGCCCGTGTACAGCCGGGACAGCGCCTGGCGCACGTTCGCCTGCGCCTTCCAGGGCTCGCCCGCCGCGTCGTACATGTAGATGACGTGGTGCGCGACCTGGTTGGAGTGGCCGTACATGCCCATGCGGACGTCCCGCGCCTCGGTCATCTCGTGGATGACACCGCCGTAGGAGCCGACGAACTCCGGGGAGGCCGTCTCCGGGGTGGCGAAGTACGTGTCCAGCTTGTCGCCGAGGGCCTTGCGACCGCCGTAGAGGTTGGCCAGGCCCCGGCTGTCCTGCGGGGCGGTGAAGGCGTAGCCCCAGCCGTTGGTCTCCGTGTAGTCGTAGCCCCACACGCGCGGGTCGTACTTCGCGGAGTCCACGCGCCAGGCGCCCTTGGCGGTGCGGCCCTGGAAGAAACCGGCCTTGTCGTCGAAGAGGTTCACATAGTCGCGGGCCCGGTTGAGGAAGTACTGGGACTCCTCGTGGTACCGCTTCTGGCCGGTCTTCTTGTACAGGGCCTCGCCCATCTTGGCGATGCCGTAGTCGTTGACGTAGCCCTCCATGGCCCAGGAGAAGCCCTCGCCGGTGTCGGTGCTGGTGTAGCCGAGGAAGGGCGACGTGGCCATGCCCTTGCGGCCTACGCCCGAACTCGGCGGCACCACGGTCGCGTTCTTCACGGCCGCGTCGTACGCCGCCTTCGCGTCGAAGTTCACGCCCTTCACATAGGCGTCGGCGAAGGCCACGTCCGAGGAGGTGCCGGTCATCAGGTCGGCGTAGCCGGGGGAGGACCAGCGGGAGGTCCAGCCGCCGTCCTTGTACTGCTGCACGAACCCGTCGACCATCTCACCGGCCTGACCGGGCGTCAGCAGCGAGTAGGCGGGCCAGGTCGTCCGATAGGTGTCCCAGAAGCCGTTGTTGACGTACACCTTGCCGTCCACGATCTTGGCGCCGGTGTGCGTCGGGGAGTCCGGGTTCGGCATCGGGGAGAACGGCGAGGCGTACTGGTACTTCGAACCCACCTTCTCGAAACCGGAGTTGGGGTAGAGGTACAGCCGGTACATGCTGGAGTACAGCGTGGTCAGCTGGTCCGGGGTCGCGCCCTCCACCTCGACCTTGCCGAAGAGCTTGTCCCAGGTGTGCTGGGCACGCGCCTTCACGGCGTCGAAGGAGGTGCCGTCCGGGATCTCCTGGCGCAGGTTGTCCTTCGCCTGGTCCACGCTGATCAGCGAGGTCGCCAGGCGCAGGGTCACGGTGTGGTCGGACCCGGTGTTGAACCGGAGATAGCCCTTGACCCCGCTGGAGGACCCGTCCGTCACGGGCTTGTCGAAGACGCCGTACACGAACAGCCGCGTGGCGCCCGTCGACAGGCCGGACTTGACGTCCGAGTAGCCGGTGACGATCCCGTGCTCCTTGTCCAGGGTGAGCCCGGCCTGCTCGGTGACGTTGTCGAAGAGCACGCTCGCGTCGTCGCCCGGGTAGGTGAAGCGGAGCGAGGCCGCGTGGTCGGTCGGGGTCATCTCGGCCTTGAGACCGTTCTCGAACGTCACGCCGTAGTAGTACGGCCGCGCGGTCTCGTTCTCGTGCCGGAAGGCCAGTTCGCGCGCGTCACGCCCGGTGTCCGGGGTGCCCTTCGCGGCTGACGGCATCAGCTGGAAGGTCTGCCGGTCGCCCATCCACGGGCTCGGCTCGTGGCTCGCGCTGAACGCCTGGATGGTGGGCAGGTTGTCGTCGTTGTTGGCCCGCGCGTACTCGTACAGCCAGCTGAGCGAGGACGCGTTGGTCACCGGGGTCCAGAAGTTGAACCCGTGCGGGAGCGCGGTCGCGGGGAAGTTGTTGCCGCGCGAGAAGCTGCCGCTGGAGTTGGTTCCGCGCGTGGTCAGCGCGTAGTCGGAGAGGTGCGCCTTGGGCCGCTCGGGCGCCACCCGCTTCAGCGCCACGTCGTCGAGCCAGCCCCGGAACTTCGCCGGGCCCTTGGGGGAGTCGTAGGCCAGCAGGACCCGGTCGACGGTCTTGCCCGCCGCCACCGAACCGATGCGCGAGGCCACGTTGTTCCACTGGTTGACGTAGAGCACCTTGGCGTCGCCCTGGCCGCGCGGGGTCAGCGGGAAGCCGTGCTGGTCGCTCGCGCCCAGGTCGCTCAGATAGGTGCCGTCGGTGAAGGCCAGGTCCACGGAGACGTTGGTGGCGTCGTAGTCCCGGTCGCCGTCGGCCATCGACGGGAAGACGCGGTACGACAGCTGGGTGTCGCGGCCCACCTTCACATTGACGTCGAAGACCTTGTTGTACGAGTAGGCGCGGCCGTCGGCGGTGTGCCGTCCGGCGTAGCGCAGCGCGTGCGTGCCGGTGAAGCCCGCGCCCGCCTTGGCCGTGGGCGAGCCGCTGGGGCCGCGGTCGACCAGGGAGAGCATGTCGTGCGGGACCGGTCCGTCGCTCCCGCCGGTGGAGAACTGCACGTCGGCGAGCTGGAGGGCGTCGGTGGCGCCGTTGTTCTTCGTCACCTCCAGGCGGAAGTGCTGGTACTCCGCCGGGGCCGCCAGGTCGTACGACTTGGTCTGGAAGCGCGCGGAGAAGGACTCGCCCGTGCGGGAGTCGACCTGCTTCCAGTCCTTGCCGTCCGTCGAGCCGAGCAGCTTCCAGTCCTTGGGGTCGCGCTCGTCGTGGTCGTTGGCCGAGGTGAGCGCGTAGGTGACGAGCTTGACCGGCTTGTCGAGGTCGAACTCGACCCAGCCGGTGGGCTGGAAAGTCAGCCACTTGGTGGTCGGGTCGACGTCGGTCAGGTTCTCCTTGACCTCGCCCGCGCCCGTGTTCTCGCCGTTGGCGCGCAGGTCGGTGACGTGGTCGGTGACATTGCCCGGGATGCCGCTGCTGAAGCCGCCGTCCACGCCCGAGGAGCGTTTGCCGCCGTCCGGCCCGGTGTCCACGGTGCTGAGCCAGTCGGGCGCCGGATCACCCGCCTCGAACGAGGAGGCGAACTCCGATTCGGTGGCCCTGGGTTGGGCGGGCAGGGCGATCGCGGCCCCTTGCGCGCCCACGGCCATGACAAAGGCGGCCGTGAGGACGACCGCCGGAGTCCCTCTGTGCCGAGTTCTCCGCTGCATCTACGGATTCCCCTCCTGCGCTCACTGCGGACAACGTTGTCAACTTGCTGCGCAAGAACCAGTAGGTGGTCAAGTGGCCCACGATGTCAAGGGTGTTGGGTGTGGCATTCAGGGGGCTATCGCGCGCATTCGCCGTAGGAGCCCGGACCCGCCGCACCGATATTTCCGGCAGGTCTCAACTCGGAAAAGTCCCGAGGTCGCGTTGTGCTCGATCTTGCCCCGTTGGCGGGAAGTGGACTATACCTATCGGCGTTTCCTGCACGAACCAGCACTACCCGACGCGGCGGCCGGGGGAGATCCGGTTCACCGCCTGAGTGGCGAGGACTTGAGCATGGGATCACTTCCGCACCGCGGTGGAGAGGGCGTCGGCCGACGCGATCTGATCAAGCGTTCGGCGGCGATCGGCTTGGTCGCGGCCCCCGGAATGGGCCTGCTGTCGGCCTGCGCGAGCAGTGGGGGCGACGCGCAGGGCAAGGCGAAGGCGGGCGAGAAGACCAAGAAGAACCCGCTCGGTGTCAACAAGAGCGCGGGGATGGAATTCGTCCTCTTCGACGGCGGTTTCGGCAAGGAGTACGCCGAGGACGCGGTGAAGATCTACGAGAAGGACTTCCCCGGCGCCAAGGTGAAGTTCTCGGCCACCCAGAAGATCCAGTCCACGCTCCAGCCCCGCTTCAACGGCGGCACCCCGCCGGACCTCATCGACAACTCCGGCGCCGAGCAGATGGACATGGGCGGCCTGGTCGGCAAGAAGCAGCTCGCCGACCTCACCCCGCTCCTTGACGCACCGTCGTACGACGACCCGGCCAAGAAGGTCCGCGACACCCTGCGCCCCGGCATCGTGGAGATGGGCCAGTTCGACGGCGACCCGGTCTGGATCATGTACTACGCCTACACGGTGTACGGCGTCTGGTACTCGCAGAAGGCGCTGGACTCGCTCGACGAGAAGTACCCGGAGACCTGGGACGAGATGCTCAAGGTCTGCGCCAAGGCCAAGAAGAAGGGCATCGCGGGCTGGACCTACGCGGGCAAGTACCCGTACTACATCCCCTTCTCGCTCTACCCGATGATCGGCAAGGTCGGCGGCGTCGAGGTCCTGAACGCCATCGACAACCTGGAGCCGAACGCCTGGAAGCACCCGGCGGTCAAGGCGTGTTTCGAGGCGTACTACGAGCTGTACAAGAAGGGCTACGTCCTCAAGGGCACCCCCGGTCTCGACCACATCCAGTCGCAGACCGCGTGGGCCAAGGGCGAGGCGCTGTTCATCCCCAACGGCTCCTGGGTGGAGAACGAGTCGGCGAACGTCATCCCCGCGGACTTCGACCTCGCGGTCGCGGCGCCCTCCGGTCTCGACAGCTCGGACAAGATGCCCTTCGGCACCACCTGGGCCTCCGGCGGTGAGCCGTTCATCGTCCCGGCGAAGGCGGCCAACCCCGAGGGCGGCATGGAGCAGCTGCGCATCATGCTCTCCGAGGCGTCCTCGAAGAACTTCACCGCCAAGGTGAAGTCGCTGACCGCGTTCAACGGCGGCACCGACGGCATCACCCTGACCCCCGGTCTGAAGTCGGCCGTCGCGGTCCTGGAGAAGGCCGGGACGAACCTGGTGAACCCGCGCATCCCCGACTGGTACGTGCAGTTGGAGAAGGAGAAGATCGGCGTCGGCGGCCTGGGCGAGATGATGGCCGGCCGGATCACCCCCGCCGAGGCGATCAAGCGTATTCAGGGCTATGCCGACCAGGCCGCCAAGGACTCGTCGATCAAGCATTACAAGCACCAGTAGCGCGGCTTTCGTCATCAGCGGCGGCATCTGACCGAAAGATCGGGGTCGGCAGCAATGCAGCACGGCAAGTACCGGTTCATCGTGGGGTTTCTGGCGCTTCCGCTCGGGCTCTACGCGCTCTTCGTCGTCTGGCCGTTCATCCAGTCCATCTACTACACGTTCACGGACTGGACCGGACTGAGCCCGGAATTCAAGACGGTGGGTTTCGACAACTATCAGCGGATGCTGCACGACGACATCTTCTGGAAGTCGCTCTGGCACAGTCTGCTGTTCGCGCTGGTGCTGCCGCTGGTGACGCTCGGCATGGCGCTGTTCTTCGCCTTCATGATCAATGTGGGCGGGCGGCGCCGCCGAGGCGGACCGGCGATCTCCGGGGTCCGGGGATCGGGGTTCTACAAGATCGTCTATTTCTTTCCGCAGGTGCTGTCGATCGCCATCGTGGCCCTGCTGTTCACCTTCGCCTACAACCCCGACACGGGGATGATCAATTCATTCCTGCGGGACATCGGGCTGGGCAGTCTCCAGCCGCTGTGGCTGGGTGATCCGTCCCTCGCGCTGTGGTGCGTGATGGCGGTGCTCGTGTGGTCCACGACCGGCTTCTTCGTGGTGCTCTTCTCCGCGGGGATGGCCTCGATCCCGGTCGAGTTGTACGAGGCGGCGCTCCTGGACGGCGCGAGCCGCTTCGCCACGTTCTTCCGCGTCACCCTGCCGCTGCTGTGGGACACCGTGCAGTCCGGCTGGGTCTACATGGGCATTCTCGCGCTCGGCGCCGAGTCGTTCGCGGTCGTCCAGATCATGACGACCGGCCCGGGCGGACCCGACTACTCGACCACCGTGCTGGTCCTGTACGTGTACCAGAAGGCGTTCCGGGACGGTCAGGCCGCCTACGCCACCACCATCGGCGTCGCCCTCCTCGTCGTCACCCTCGCGTTCGCCGCGATCGTGATGCGGCTGGGCCGCCGCGAGCGGCTGGAGTACTGAAACCCATGAAGACGACCGAGCCTCCCGCCCCGCTGCCGGCCGAACGCGGCCCGGAGACCGTCAAGCCGGCCGCGCGCGAGACGGGGACCGGCCGCCGCAAGGAGACCGAGGGCGCCGTCCTCAACGTCTTCTCCCACGGCGTACTGGTGATCTGGGCGATCATGGTGGTGCTGCCGCTGGTGTGGGCGGTGATGACCTCGTTCAAGGACGACAACGCGATCCTCACCTCGCCCTGGTCGCTGCCGGACACGCTGCACTTCGACAACTGGTCGCGGGCCTGGACCGAGGCCAACATGAGCGAGTACTTCCTCAACACGATTCTGGTGGTGGGGGGTTCACTCATCGGCACGATGGTCCTCGGCTCGATGGCGGCCTATGTCCTGGCCCGCTTCGACTTCCCAGGGAACCGGTTCGTCTACTACCTGTTCGTCGGCGGCATGAGCTTCCCGGTGATGCTCGCGCTGGTCCCGCTGTTCTACGTCGTGAACAACATGGGCCTGCTGAACACGATCCACGGGCTGATCCTGGTCTACATCGCCTACTCGCTGCCGTTCACGGTGTTCTTCCTGACGGCGTTCTTCCGCACGCTGCCGACCTCGGTGGCGGAGGCGGCCTTCGTCGACGGCGCCTCGCACAGCCGGACCTTCTTCCAGATCATGCTGCCCATGGCCAAGCCCGGACTGATCAGCGTCGCGATCTTCAACTTCCTCGGTCAGTGGAACCAGTACATGCTCCCGACGGTCCTGAACACCGACCCGGACAAGAAGGTGCTCACCCAGGGGCTCGTGCAGCTCGCGGTGAGCCAGGGCTACAAGGGCGACTGGTCCGGACTGTTCGCCGGGCTGGTCATGGCGATGCTGCCGGTCCTCGCCGCGTACATCGTCTTCCAGCGGCAGGTCGTCTCCGGACTGACGGCGGGGGCGCTCAAGTAGGATCACGCACGGTACGGAGTCGATCACTCACCCGATGTCGTAGCTTCTGACGGCGATTTCCGTCAAGGACTTGACTGCGGGAACCCCTACGGCACAGCTTGGAGTTCATAACTTGTAAGTGGCCCGGTTCCGCAGATGTGACCTGGGCCACGGGCGGCGATGGGGCCGCCCGGCCGATGGCGGGAGTGAATGGGTCGATGGAGACTCCGGGGTCGCAGTCGTCGCTGCACCGAGCCAACCTGGAAAGAGTCGTACGGGCGGTGCGCCTTGCCGGGTCGCTCACGCAGGCCGAGATCGCCCGCACGACCGGTCTGTCCGCCGCGACGGTCTCCAACATCGTGCGCGAGCTGAAGGACCACGGGACCGTGGAGGTCACGCCCACGTCGGCCGGTGGCCGGCGGGCCCGCAGCGTGTCGCTGAGCGGGGACGCGGGGATCGTGATCGGCATCGACTTCGGGCACACCCACCTGCGCGTCGCGATCGGCAACCTCGCACACCAGGTGCTGGCCGAGGAGTCCGAGCCGCTGGACGTGGACGCCTCCTCCGCACAGGGCTTCGACCGGGCCGAGGAACTGGTCGAGCGGCTGATCGCGGCGACCGGGGTGGACCGGTCCAAGATTGCCGGGGTGGGCCTCGGCGTACCGGGCCCGATCGACGTGGAGTCGGGCACGCTCGGCTCCACCTCGATCCTGCCGGGCTGGGGCGGCACCAAACCCGCCGACGAGCTGCGCGAACGCCTCGGCGTCCCGGTCCACGTGGACAACGACGCCAATCTGGGTGCCCTCGGCGAGCTGGTCTGGGGCAGCGGCAAGGGCGTGCGCGACCTGGCCTACATCAAGGTGGCCAGCGGCGTCGGGGCCGGGCTGGTGATCGACGGCAAGATCTACCGGGGGCCCGGCGGGACGGCCGGTGAGATCGGGCACATCACCATCGACGAGTCGGGCCCGGTGTGCCGCTGCGGCAACCGCGGCTGCCTGGAGACCTTCACCGCCGCGCGGTACGTCCTGCCGCTGCTCCAGCCGAGCCACGGCAGCGCGCTGACCATGGAGGGCGTCGTACGCCTCGCGCGGGACGGAGACCCCGGCTGCCGCCGTGTCATCGCCGACGTGGGGCGGCACGTGGGCAGCGGGGTGGCCAATCTGTGCAACCTGCTGAACCCCAGCCGGGTCGTCCTGGGCGGCGATCTGGCGGAGGCGGGCGAACTGGTCCTCGGGCCCATCCGGGAGGCCGTGGGACGCTATGCGATTCCCAGTGCGAGCCGTCAACTGTCTATTCTTCCAGGGGCACTTGGCGGTCGAGCGGAAGTGCTCGGCGCCCTCGCCCTCGCCCTGAGCGAGATGGGCGATTCGACCCTTCTGGACGGTTCCGCGACAGCCGCCCTGCCTGTCGTCGCGCCTGCGTTCACTTAAACAACGATTGGCACCGTTGCCATCTCGTTAAGAATTTACTTCTTGACGCCGAACGCGTGGCCGAGTTGACTTCCAGCCACCTCGGCCGCAACGACGCGGCCTCGTCAGGGAGGTTTCTGAAGTGAACACGCGTATGCGTCGTGCGGCCTTCGCCGTTGCTGCTGGTGCCATGGCCGTCTCGCTCGCCGCCTGTGGCAGTGCCAAGGAATCCGGCGGCGGCGCCTCGAAGTCCACGGACACCAAGAAGGGCGACGCGATCAAGGTCGGTCTGCTCCTTCCGGAGAACCAGACCGCGCGTTACGAGAAGTTCGACCGTCCGCTGATCGAGAAGAAGGTCTCGGAGCTGACGAACGGCAAGGGCAAGGTCGTCTACGCCAACGCCAAGCAGGACGCGACGCTGCAGAGCCAGCAGGTCGAGACCATGATCACCAACAAGGTGGACGTCCTGGTCGTCGACGCGGTGGACGCCGCGGCCATCAAGAACTCGGTCCAGAAGGCCCACGACGCGGGCATCCCCGTGGTGGCCTACGACCGCCTGGCGCAGGGCCCGATCGACGCCTACACGTCCTTCGACAACGTGACCGTCGGCAAGACCCAGGGCGAGGCGCTGCTCAAGGCGCTGGGCTCCAAGGCCAAGTCCGGCAAGATCGTCATGATGAACGGCTCCTCCACCGACCCGAACGCCGCGCAGTTCAAGGCGGGTGCCCACGAGGTGCTCGACGGCAAGGTCAAGATCGGCAAGGAGTACGACACCAAGGAGTGGAAGCCGGAGAACGCCAACTCCAACATGGAGGGCGCGATCTCCGCTCTGGGCAAGAAGAACATCGTCGGCGTCTACTCCGCCAACGACGGCATGGCCGGCGGTATCATCACCGCCCTCAAGGCCGCCGGCATCTCGGACGTCCCGGTCACCGGCCAGGACGCGGAGCTGGCGGGTGTCCAGCGCATCGTCGCCGGTACGCAGTACATGAGCGTCTACAAGCCGTACGCCCCGGAGGCCGCCGCCGCCGCCGAGATGGCCGTGAACCTGGCCCAGGGCAAGTCGCTCGACTCCCTCGCCAAGGACAAGGTCGACAGCCCCACCACGAAGGGCGTCCCCTCGGTCCTCGTCGCCGTCACCTCGCTGACGAAGGACAACATCAAGGACACCGTCATCAAGGACGGCGTCTACACCGTGGCCGACATCTGCACGGCCCAGTACAAGGCCGCCTGCGCCAAGGCCGGCCTGAAGTAAGCGCCGCCGCCCCGACCGGGGGCCGGACTCCACCGTGAGTCCCGCCCCCGGCCGGGCCGCAGGCCGCACCAGGCTCCTCCGGTGCCCCGCGCATCACACAGCCCCGCAAGCTCGTCGCGGGGTGCCGGAAGGAATTCCCCCAAACTTCTGCACAACCTCCCGCCGGGTCAGGCGGCGAAGGAGTTGGTTCACGTGTCCGCTACGCCCGTGCTGGCGTTGCGCGGAGTCTCCAAGCGATTCGGTGCCGTCCAGGCGCTCACCGATGTCACGCTGGAGGTCCACGCCGGTGAGGTGGTCGCCCTGGTGGGCGACAACGGTGCCGGAAAGTCCACGCTGGTGAAGACGATCGCCGGTGTGCACCCCATCGACGAGGGCGTCATCGAGTGGGAAGGGAAGACCGTCCAGGTCAACCGCCCCCACGACGCCCAGAACCTGGGCATCGCGACGGTGTACCAGGACCTCGCGCTGTGCGACAACATCGACGTCGTCGGCAACCTCTACCTCGGCCGGGAGGTCCGCCGGGCCGGAGTGCTGGACGAGGTGGAGATGGAGCGGCGCTCGCGCGAGCTGCTGGACCAGCTCTCGATCCGCATCCCCAGCGTCCGCATCCCGATCGCCTCGCTCTCCGGCGGTCAGCGGCAGGTCGTGGCCATCGCCCGCTCCATGCTCGGCGAGCCCAAGCTGGTGATCCTCGACGAGCCCACCGCCGCGCTCGGCGTCGAGCAGACCGCCCAGGTCCTCGACCTCGTCGAGCGGCTGCGCGAGCGCGGCCACGCCGTGATCCTCATCAGCCACAACATGGCCGACGTCAAGGCGGTCGCCGACAAGGTGGCCGTCCTGCGTCTGGGCCGCAACAACGGCGTCTTCGAGGTCAAGTCGACCTCCCAGGAAGAGATCATCTCCGCCATCACCGGCGCCACGGACAATGCCGTCACCCGTCGTGCGGCGCGCACCAATGGGGAGAGCACGAAGTGAGCATCGACAAGACCTCCACGCCCTCGGGGGGCGCGGCCGTGGCGAACCCGGACGCCGCTCCGGGCGCCGGTGTCGCGATCGACCCCCGGCTGCTGGTGCGCGAGCAGGGACTCGCGGGCTACGTCGGCGAGTTCAAGCGCAAGATGAAGGCGGGCGACCTGGGCTCGATGCCCGTCGTCGTCGGTCTGATCATCATCTGGATCATCTTCCAGAGCCTGAACTCCAACTTCCTCACCGCGGGCAACCTCTCCGACATCTCCGTCGCCATGGTCGGCACGGGCATGATCGCCGTCGGCATCGTGTTCGTCCTGCTGCTCGGCGAGATCGACCTGTCGGTCGGCTCCCTCTCCGGTGTCGCGGGCGCGACCTTCGCGGTGCTGAACATCACGCACGGCATGAACGAGGTGCTGGCCTTCGTGCTGGCGATCCTCACGGGCACCGTCGCCGGTGCCATCCAGGGCTTCTTCTTCGCCAAGATCGGTGTGCCCGCCTTCGCGGTCACCCTGGCGGGTCTGCTGTTCTGGAACGGCCTGATGCTCAAGATCCTGGGCGACAACGGCACGATCAACCTCAACGGCGACGGCCTCGTGGCCAACCTGACGAGCTACTACTTCTCCGACGTGGCCGCCGCCTACGGTCTGGCCGCCGTCGTGACCGTGCTCTTCTTCCTCAACTCGTTCTTCGCCAACAAGCGCCGCGAGGCGGCCGGTGTGCCGTCGAAGCCGCTGAGCGAGACGATTCTGCGCACGGTGCTGCTCGGTGTCCTCGCCTTCGCCGTCGCGATCGTGTTCAACCAGTACAAGGGCCTGCCCCTGGCTGTCGTGATCTTCGTCGCGGTCCTCTTCGTCACCGACTTCGTGCTGCGCCGCACGGCCTACGGCCGCAAGGTGTTCGCGCTCGGCGGCAGCGTCGAGGCGTCCCGCCGTGCCGGTATCAACGTGGACCTGGTCCGCATCTCGGTGTTCGCCATCTCCGGCACCTTCGCGGCGCTGGGCGGTCTGTTCATCGCCTCCAAGATCGCGTCCGCCAACCAGGGCGCGGGCGGCGGTGACCTGCTGATGAACGCCATCGCGGCGGCCGTCATCGGTGGCACGTCCCTCTTCGGCGGCCGCGGCCGCACCTGGAACGCGCTCCTCGGTGTGCTGGTCATCACCTCGATCCAGTACGGCCTGGCCCTCCAGGGCATCCCCTCGCCGGTGCAGTACATGATCACCGGTGGCGTCCTGCTGGCGACCGTCGTCATCGACGCGGTGACCCGCAAGACCCAGAAGTCGGCCGGCCGCGCATAGCCGCAGGCAGGCTCAGAGGCCCGGCGCAACGGAGCGCCGGGCCTCTTCGGCGTCTCCGGCCCCCCGATTCCGCCTCCCCGATTCCCGGCGAAACAACCGGGGGCACGCCCGGACACCGGGGCCCGGGACGGAACATTAGACTCATCAAGCCCGGCAACAGCTCGATCAGCTCTTATCTGCAAGGAGGCACGGGTGCCGCTGCTGACCCGCATCACGGGACCGCGCGATCTGGACCGGCTCAGCCTGGAGGAGCTGAACCAGCTGGCGCAGGAGATCCGGACCTTCCTCGTCGAAGCCGTCTCCAAGACCGGCGGCCACCTCGGCCCCAACCTCGGTGTGGTCGAGCTGACCATCGCCCTGCACCGGGTGTTCCACTCGCCCAAGGACAAGGTGCTCTGGGACACCGGCCACCAGTCCTACGTGCACAAGCTGCTCACGGGCCGCCAGGACTTCTCCCGGCTGAAGATGAAGGGCGGCCTGTCCGGCTACCCCGCGCAGAGCGAGTCCGAGCACGACGTCATCGAGAACAGCCACGCCTCCACCGTGCTCGGCTGGGCCGACGGCATCGCCAAGGCCAACGAGCTGAAACAGCGCGACAGCCACGTCGTCGCCGTCATCGGTGACGGCGCGCTGACCGGCGGCATGGCCTGGGAGGCGCTGAACAACATCGCCGAGGCCAAGGACCGCCCGCTCGTCATCGTCGTCAACGACAACGAGCGCTCCTACGCGCCCACCATCGGCGGCCTCGCCAACCATCTGGCCACCCTGCGCACCACCGAGGGCTACGAGCGTTTCCTCGCCCGCACCAAGGACCTGCTCGACCGCACCCCGGTCGTCGGCCGCCCGCTCTACGACACCCTGCACGGCGCCAAGAAGGGCCTGAAGGACTTCATCGCCCCGCAGGGCATGTTCGAGGACCTGGGCCTGAAGTACGTCGGCCCGATCGACGGCCACGACGTCGAGGCCCTGGAGTCCGCGCTGGCCCGCGCCAAGCGGTTCGGCGGCCCGGTCATCGTGCACTGCCTCACCGAGAAGGGCCGCGGCTACCAGCCCGCCCTCCAGGACGAGGCCGACCGCTTCCACGCCGTCGGCAAGATCCACCCCGACACCGGTCTGCCGATCGCCACCTCGGGCGCCGACTGGACCTCTGTGTTCGGCGAGGAGATGGTCAAGCTCGGCGAGGAGCGCGAGGACGTCGTCGCCATCACGGCGGCCATGCTCCAGCCCGTCGGCCTGGACAAGTTCGCCAAGCGCTTCCCCGACCGCGTCTACGACGTCGGCATCGCGGAGCAGCACGGCGCCGTCTCGGCGGCCGGTCTCGCCCACGGCGGGGTGCACCCCGTCTTCGCCGTCTACGCCACCTTCCTCAACCGCGCCTTCGACCAGGTCCTCATGGACGTGGCGCTGCACAAGTGCGGCGTCACCTTCGTCCTGGACCGCGCGGGCGTCACCGGCACCGACGGCGCCTCCCACAACGGCATGTGGGACATGTCGATCCTCCAGGTCGTCCCCGGGCTGCGGCTGGCCGCGCCGCGCGACGCCGACCAGGTGCGCGCCCAGCTGCGCGAGGCCGTCGCCGTCGAGGACGCCCCGACCGTGGTCCGCTTCTCCAAGGGCGCCGTCGGCCCCGCCGTACCAGCCCTGCGCAAGGTCGGCGGCATGGACGTGCTGCGCGAGCCCGGCGCCGACCGGCCCGATGTGCTCCTGGTCTCGGTCGGCGCGCTCGCCCCGATGTGCCTGGAGATCGCGGACCTGCTCGACAAGCAGGGCATCTCCACCACCGTCGTCGACCCCCGCTGGGTCAAGCCGGTCGACGAGGCCATGGCGCCGCTCGCGAACGAGCACCGGGTCGTCGTCACCGTGGAGGACAACAGCCGCGTCGGCGGTGTCGGCTCCGCGATCGCGCAGGCGCTGCGCGACGCGGGAGTGGACGTGCCGCTGCGCGACTTCGGCATCCCGCCGCGCTTCCTCGACCACGCCTCGCGCGCCGAGGTCATGGCCGAGATCGGGCTGACCGCGCCGGACATCGCACGTCAGGTCACCGGCCTGGTCGCCAAGCTGGACGGCCGCTTCGAGGAGAGCGCCGCCGCCGTGGAGTCCGCGCGCGACTAGCCGCGAGAAGAGCGCGCGCGTGAAGGCGCGCTCCCGGAACGACCCTTCGGGCCGGTTCCGCCGCCTCTCCGGGTGGCGGAACCGGCCCGCCTGCGTGAACCTGCCATTGCCGGGGCACACGCATCCCCGGCCCTCTCGATCATGTCGAGGTCGACGAGCGTGGGAGGTAGGTACGTGTGAGTACGCTCTTCCGGACGAAGAACGTCGAGCAGTCCATCCGGGACACGGAGGAACCGGAGCATTCCCTCAAGAAGTCCCTCTCCGCCCTCGACCTGACCGTCTTCGGCGTCGGTGTCATCATCGGCACCGGCATCTTCGTCCTCACCGGCCAGGTGGCGAAGAACAACGCGGGCCCCGCGGTCGCGCTGTCCTTCGTGGTGGCCGGCATCGTCTGCGGCCTGGCCGCGCTCTGCTACGCCGAGTTCGCCTCCACGGTCCCGGTGGCCGGGTCGGCGTACACCTTCTCGTACGCCTCGCTGGGCGAACTGCCCGCCTGGATCATCGGCTGGGACCTGGTCCTGGAGTTCGCGCTGGGCACGGCGGTGGTGGCGGTCGGCTGGTCGGGCTACATCCGCTCGCTGCTGGACAGCTGGGGCGCGACCCTGCCCCCGTACCTCTCGGGCCGGGACGGCGCGAGCGGGTTCGGCTTCGACATCCTGGCCGCCGCGCTGGTGCTGCTGCTGACCGTCGTCCTCGTCGTCGGCATGAAGCTCTCGGCCCGGATCACCTCCGTGGTCGTCGCCATCAAGGTGATCGTGGTGCTCATCGTGATCGTCGGCGGCGCCTTCTTCGTCACGGGCTCCAACTACGACCCGTTCATCCCTCCGGCCCAGCCCGCCCAGGCGGGCGGTGACCTCAGCGCGCCGCTCATCCAGCTGATGTTCGGCTGGGCACCGGCCAACTTCGGGGTGATGGGCATCTTCACCGCCGCGTCGGTGGTGTTCTTCGCGTTCATCGGCTTCGACATCGTCGCCACCGCCGCCGAGGAGACCCGCAATCCGCAGCGGGACATGCCGCGCGGCATCCTCGGCTCGCTGATCATCTGCACCCTGCTCTACGTCGCGGTGTC
This sequence comes from Streptomyces sp. LaPpAH-108, assembly GCF_000373625.1. Taxonomy (GTDB): domain Bacteria; phylum Actinomycetota; class Actinomycetes; order Streptomycetales; family Streptomycetaceae; genus Streptomyces. The sequence goes on along the minus strand of NZ_KB891994.1, from coordinate 494,286 downwards.
CATCGTGGTGACCGGGATGGTGAAGTACAGCAAGCTGTCGATCGAGGCACCGCTCGCGGACGCCTTCAAATCACTGGGACACCCCTGGTTCGCGGGTGTGATCAGCTTCGGCGCGGTGATCGGTCTGACGACCGTGTGCATGATCCTGCTGCTCGGCCAGACCCGGGTGTTCTTCGCGATGAGCCGGGACGGGCTGCTGCCCCGCTTCTTCTCCCGCGTCCACCCGCGCTTCCGCACCCCGCACCGGCCGACCATCCTGCTCGGCGTGATCATCGCGATCATCGCGGGCTTCACCAGCCTGAGCGAGCTGGCCGAGCTGGTGAACATCGGCACGCTCTTCGCGTTCGTCGTGGTCGCGCTCAGCGTGATCATCCTGCGCAAGACCCGGCCCGACCTGCCCCGCGCGTTCCGCACCCCGTGGGTGCCGTTCCTGCCGATCCTCTCGGTGTGCGCCTCGCTGTGGCTGATGCTCAACCTGCCCGCCGAGACCTGGCTCCGCTTCGCCATCTGGATGGCGATCGGCTTCGTCGTCTACTTCGTCTACGGCCGCACCCACAGCCGCCTCGCGGTACGGGACCGGGAGAAGACCGAGGAGACGCCCTCGGGCGGCGCCGCCCACTGAGCGCGGGCCGGGGGCGGGGCCGGGGACTCAGCCCAGGGCGGTCCGGGGCCCGGACACGTCCGCGCCCAAGTCGCCCACCCGGCGCCGCAGTTCGCGGTCGGCCGTGACCACGAGACGGTCGCGGTCGCCCGCACCGGCGACCAGCTCGACGATCCAGTCGTCGCCGCTGCCGGGGGCCGACTCCACCCGGACCCCGGGCACGGACTCGACCCCGCGGGCCGCGCCCTCCACGACGAGCACGATCTCCACGTCGTCGGTGCGCCCGGGCAGTCCGTCGGCGGCCAGCCGGTCCCGCAGCCGCTCGGCGGCGCCCTTGCGATCGCGCCACCAGCCGTCGGGCCGTGAACCGACGACGTTCGCGCAGTCCACGATCGCGAGGAGGGGGCCGTCCTGGTCAGCGTTGCCTTGCACGTCGTCCATGACTCCAGCGTCCCACGCCCGTGCCGAGGGGGCGCGGGACAGCGCCCGGACCGGGCCGTTTATGGTGATTCCGTGAACGGCGACTGGCTCATATGCGGCCGCGACGGCCGGCTCAGTGTCTACCGGCTCTCGGGCGACGCCGTCCTGTGCCGGGCGGAACGCGGGCCCGGCGGCGGCTGGACCGCACCGCGCAAGGCGGGCGGCGAACAGCGACTGCACCCCGTGCTGGCCCTCGGCCAGGGCGCCGACGGCTATGCCCACCTCGTCTCCTGGCGCCCCACGGTCAAGGGCGAGGCGGGTCTGGTGCACTCGACCCACTTCCGCGGCCATCTCGCCCCGCTGGACTGGACCCCCATCGGCCACCCGGACACCAAGGGCCCGCGCACCGGCACCCCGGCCGTCGCCGTGGACGCCCAGGGCCGCGCCCATGTCTTCGTGCGCAACGACGGCGGCGGGGTGAGCATGGCCCTCCAGAAGGAGAAGGGCGGCTGGGAGCCCTGGACGGACCTCAAGGGCCACGACGTCCAGGACGGCCTCACGGCGGTGACGGGGGAGTCCGGCCTGATCGAGCTGTACGCGGCGGTGCCCGGCGGCATCCTGCACTGGCGCCAGGAGAAGGCGGGCGCCGAACCGGTCCTCAAGGAGGCCCTGGAGACCCCGGTCCGCCCCGGCACCCTGTACGCGCTCGCCACGTCCCCGGCGTACACGACCCTCTACTACGCGGACGGCTCCGGCACCCTGCACGCCTGGCGCCCGGGGTCCGAGCCCACCGCGCTGCTGCCCGCCGCGGGACCGGGCCCGGTGGCCGCCGTGCGCTGCACGCTCGACGGGCACGACTGCACCCTGCTGGCCCAGCGCACCGTGAACTCCCGGGTGGCGTTCGCCGCGTACCCCACGGAGCTGGAGTCGGCCGGGGCCTGGTGGGCCGAGTCGGGCCCCCGGCTGGCCGAGGACGCCGTGGTGTCGCTGGCGACGGACGAGCACGGCCGTACGGTCGCCGCCGCGCTGTCCCCGTCCAGCGGGCAACTGCTGCTGACCCGCCGCAAGGACGAGCCGGGTCTCGCGCTGGAGGCATGGCGCGAGATCTGAGCGGACCCGGGCTCCGCGCGGGCACTGCCGTCGCGGAGCCCCGCCGGACTCAGGGGGTGTCGCCGCCCCGGGCCGGGGACTTCTTGGCCGACTCGGGGATCGCCGAGTCGGTGCGCAGCGCCTTCCACAGCTCCTTGGCCTGAGGGTCGGCGGCCACGACCCGGTTGGGGTCCTGGGTGTCGTAGCGCACCGGGAGCATGATCGTCTCCATGGTGGCGGGGTCGACGCCGTTCATGCTGCGGCTGAACTCCGCGAGCTTGGTGAGGGAGTCGAGCCCGGAGTCGGTGGTGAGCGACTCGGTGAGCTTGTCCGCGACGGTGTACGCCTTGGTGGGGCTGCCCAGCAGGTCCTGCTGCTTGATCTCGGAGAGCAGCGAGATGAGGAACTTCTGCTGGAGGCCGATGCGGCCGAGGTCGCTGCCGTCGCCGATGCCGTGCCGGGTGCGGACGAACTGCAGGGCCTGCTCGCCGGTCAGCCGGGTCGTGCCGGACTTGAGGTCCAGGCCGCTGGAGGAGTCGTGGATGTCGCGGTCCACGGTGACGGGCACGCCGCCTATCGCGTCGACCAGGCCCTGGAAGCCCGCGAAGTCGATCTCCACGAAGTGGTCGAGGCGCACGCCCGACATCTGCTCGACCGTCTTGACGACACAGGCCGGACCGGCCACCGAGTAGACCGAGTTGAACATGACGCGGTGCGCCGAGGGCAGCTCCTTGCCGCTGCGGGTCGTGCACGCGGGCCGGGTCACCAGGGTGTCGCGCGGGATGCTGATCGCGACGGCCTTCTTGCGGCCCTCGGGTATGTGGATCACCAGCGCGGTGTCGGAACGGGCGCCGGAGACCTTGCCGGTGTGCAGGGCCGCGTTGGCACCGGCGCGCGAGTCGGAGCCGAGCACGAGCAGGTTCTGCCCGGAGGTCGGCAGCTTCTGCGGGCGGTTGTCGCCGATGGCCCGGTCCAGGTCGACGCCCTTGATGTTGGAGTCGAGGCTGTCGTACAGCCAGTAGCCCGTGCCGCCCGCGGCGACCAGGACGACGGCCAGGGCGATGAGGATCTTCCGGCCGGTACGGCGTTTGCGCTTGGGGGCCGCTTCGGTGCCGGGCCCGGCGGGCGTTCCGGGGGCGCTGTGCTGGGGCGTCGAGACGTGACTCATCCTGCTTCGAGTTCCTCGTGGGTCGTGGCCCCGCGGGGCGGGGGGGAAAGGGGCGTGGGGACGCGGAAGATTGACTGATCTTGTAGGAAAAGTGAGGCATCTGTAAACATCCGGTGGATGATGTGCCCACTGTGCTATCGCCGTTGACCGCGAATGATCAGTGCGAAGTGCCCCGAGTGAGCCCGGTCGGAGACGGGTTACGCAGACATGAGCACCGAAGTCGGCAAAAGGTTGTACGGAAGGGCTGTGATCATCCTCGCCGTGTATGGAGGGTGATCACGCGTCGACACTTAGTTGAAGCGTTGTTAAAGTTCACCATCTCATGTGATGGTTCTGTGAATCCGCAGGTACGTGCGTGAGAAACCCGTCGGACGCCCTTCGTGCCACGGGAGAACCTTGTCTCGTCCGGTGCGTATCTGAGGGGTTATGGCCAAGCTGTCGCTGCGGGCGGTACAGAAACTGACCTGTAAGAAGCGCGATGCCTGGTGGACCGTGTTCCTGGTCGACCCGCTTGCCACCCGGCTGCTGATGGTCGTGGCCCGCTTCCGGTTCATCACCCCCAACGGGGTCACCTGGGCCGCGCTCTTCGTCGGACTCGCCTCGGCGGGCTTCTTCTACCGGGGCGACACCACGTCCCTCGTCGTCGGCGCGCTGCTCTACCACTTCAGCTTCGTGCTCGACTGCGTCGACGGGAAGCTCGCCCGCCTCAAGGGCAACGGCTCGGTCTTCGGCGGCTGGCTCGACTACGTCTTCGACCGCATCCGCGTGCTGTGCTGCGCCCTCGCGCTGATGGGCGGTCAGTATCTGCGCACCGACGACCCGCGCTTCCTGCTGGCCGCGCTCGGCGTCGTCTTCCTGGACATGCTGCGCTACCTGGACGCCCTCCAGATCTACAAGATGCGCCAGTCCATGCGCACCAAGCTCGAACGGACCGCCGCGGAGCGGGCCGAGGCCGAGCGCGCCCAGCGCGACGCCCAGGGCGAGGGACGGCTGGTCTTCATGGAGGACCTGCTGCGCGACAACCCGGCCACCCCCGTGGAGACCCTGCGCGCCAAGGCCGAGGCCCCGGTCGTCGACCTGCACGAGCAGTTCCGGGACCAGTTCCCCTGGTACACCCGGGTCCGCCGGGCCATGCTGCGCACCCGGATACGCCCGCATCTGTTCAGCGGCATCGAGTTCCAGATGTTCGTGTTCATCGTGGGCCCGCTGCTCGGCCGCATCCTGTGGACCACAGCCGCCTCGGCCGCCCTGCTGCTGGCCTTCGAGCTGTTCATCATGTACAAGTTCTGGCTCTCCACCCGCGACTTCAACCGGGTCGTACGCGACATGGCGGCCGTGCCGGACGCTACCGCCCCCGCCCCCGCCCCCGCGCCCGCCTGGACCGAGCCCGCCGAGCCCGGCCCCTCCTGGACCGCGCCCGAGACCCCGCTCGCCGCCGGAGTCCCCAGCCAGCCCCAGCACGGCGCCGAGGACCACTTCCCCTCCCGCGAGGAACGCCTCGGCTTCCCGCACCACGAGCAGTACCCGCAGTACGACCCCTACGGGCAGCAGCACCAGCCGCAGCACCAGCAGTACGAGCCGTACCAGCGGTACGAGCACCACGAGCCGTACCAGGACCCCGCGTCGTACGAGCCGTACCAGCAGCCCGCGGCGGCCCACGACTCCTGGTTCGAGCCCTACTCCGAGCCCGATTCCGACCCGTACGCCCAGCCGTACCCCCCGCACCCGTCCCCGCAGTACCCCGAGTACCAGACCCAGCCCCACGCCCAGCCTCAGCCCTGGACGGACGGGGGATACGCGCGATGAACGAACCGAACGCAGCCACCGCACCCGCCGCACCCACCACGGTCCCCGCGCCCCCCGCCCGGGGCGCCCTCGCCGACGTGGACACGCTCACCTACGCCGACGCCTCCGCGTACACCGTCACCATCGTGGTCGCCGCCTACAACGCGAGCGCCACGCTCGACCGGGCCCTGCGCTCGGCGCTCGGCCAGACCCACCGCAACCTCGAAGTGCTGGTCCTGGACGACGCGTCCACCGACGGCACCCTCGCGGTCGCCCACCGGTACGCCGAGAAGGACCCCCGGGTCCAGGTCGTGGTCCGCACCCGCAACAGCGGCGGCGTGGGCTCCCCGCGCAACCACGGCATCGAGATCGCCACCGGCCAGTACCTGATGTTCCTGGACGCCGACGACGAACTGCCGCACCGCGCCTGCGAGACGCTGCTCGCCTCCGCGCTGGCCACCGGCGCCGACATCACCGCCGGGCGGGCGATCCGCGTCAACCTGGACAAGGGCGAGAACACCGTCTGGCAGCCGCAGCTCTACGGCGCCGACCGCACGGTGGCGGGCGGACTGGCCGCCATGCCCGAGCTGTTCGAGGACCCGATCGCGGCGGCCAAGCTGTACCGCACCGAGTTCCTGCACGAGCACGGCATCCGCTTCCCGCAGGGCGTCCACTTCGAGGACACCTACTTCTCCACGCTCGCCTACTGGTTCGCGGGCACGATCAGCCTGCTCACCACCCCGGTCTACCGGTGGATCTGGGAGCGCGAGTCGGACACCCCGTCGCTGACCAACCGGCGCGGCGAACTGCGCAGCATCCGCGACCGGGTCCTCGTCCACCAGTGGACCGACGACTTCCTCGCCCGCCAGGGCGCCGACGAGCTGATCGCCCGCAAGGCCGCCAAGTTCCTCTCGCACGACCTCGGGCTCTACATGGCCGCCCTGCGCGCGGGCGACGACGCCTACCGCGAGGGCTTCCTGCGCGCCACCGGACCCTATCTGCGCACCCTCCCCGAGGAGTGCTGGGACCTCACCGGACCGCTGGAGCGGGTGCGCGGCTTCGCGCTCATGCAGGGCCGCCCCGACGTGGCGCTGACCGCCGCCGACTTCACCCAGCGGCGCCCGGTGCTCAGCTCCGACCTGGTCGAGCGCGACGGCCGGGTCTTCTGGTCCGGCTCGCTGCTCGGCCGCCCGGACGCCGAACGGTTCCTCGACGTCACCGACCTGGACCTGACCGGCGGCCGGCTCTCGGACGCCCGGCTGTTCAACCAGGCCACCCGGCTGGAGATCAGCGGCGGCGAACTCCACCTGACCGGCTTCATCCGCAACCAGTTCGGCCGGGTCGGCCCCAAGGACAAGCTCGAACTCGTCGCCGTCCTGCGCTGCCGGGGCCCGAAGACCGACCACACCTTCCCGGTCACCGGCATCGAGGTGGACGAGGAGCACATCCGCTACCACGCCACCATCTCCCTGGACGCCACCCTCGGCGCCCTGGACCGCCCGGCGGTGTGGAACCTCCTCGTGCAGCTGCGGCACGCGGGCGAGCGCGCCACCACGGCGGTCTGCGTGCGCGGCGTCGACATCGAGGCCGCGCGCTACACCGGCGCCGGGACCACGTACGAGATGTACGAGACCATCAGCGGCAACCTCGCGCTGCGCCCGGAGACCCGGGAGCAGCAGGCCGGCACCGACCGGCGCGGCACGCCCTGGACCTGGTGGACCACGGAGCGGCTGCCCGAGCCGTTCGCCCGCCGCGAGCGCTACGGCGCGGCCGTGGTCGTCCACTGCCACAACGACGAGTACAACCTGCCCGAGTTCCTCGGCTCGCTCGACACCCAGCGCGACTTCGCGGGCACCCAGGTCGTCCTGGTCGACGACGGCTCGACCGACACCACCGCCCACCAGATCGAGGAGTTCGCGGCCCGCTGGCCGAACGTCACCGTCGTCTCCCAGATCGCCATGGGGATGCGCGCCGCGTTCGACCACGGACTGCGCCATGTCACCGCGCCGTACGTCATGTTCGCCCGCGCCCGTGACGTCCTCGGCAAGGACAGCGTGCACCGGCTGCTGCACGCCGCCCGCGCCGCCAAGGCGGACGTCGCGGTGGGCCGCAGCGACAACTTCCCCGAGCCGAGCCGGACCGGCGACGAGGCGTGGGCGCGCTACTTCGGGCCGAAGCCGGCCAAGGTGGAGCGGCTGCGCGACGCCCCGTACCTGGTGTTCTCCACCAGCCTGAGCGCCAAGCTGCTGCGCACCAGCATGGTCCGCGAGGAGCGGCTGCGCTGCGGGCAGGGCCCCGGCTTCGAGGACGCCTGGCTGACCGTGCCCGCGCTGCTGCACGCCCGCCGGGTCACCATCGCGCCGGGCGCCACCTGCTACGAGCGCGACGGCGAACAGCACGACTCGCTCTTCGACCTGCCGTGGAACGACCCGGTCAAGGCGCAGGAGCTGATCCGGCTGTGCCGTCATGTCCTGCGCCGGGCCGCGGAGCTGGACCCGCGCACCCTGCGCCTGGCGCAGCGGTTCGTGGTGCGCACCTTCCAGCCGTATCTGCGCAATCTGCACCGGATCATGAGCCGTGACGAACTGGCGGCCGTCTTCCCGGCGTTGTGCCAGGTCTACGCGGACATCCCCGACGACCTGGTGCTCCAGTACGCCACGGCCGCGCTCGCGCGCACCCAGCACCACGCGGTGCGCACGGCGAACCTGGACCTGTTCTGCGACCCGTACACCGCGCCCGGGTTCCGGCCGCATCTGTACCTGGACGACGAGGGCATGTTCCGCAGGCTCCTGGCGGACCGGGCGGACACCGCGCTGCTGCGGGTGGACCGGCACCGGTTCGTCCTGGAGACCTGCCAGGTAGACGCGGAGCAGATCGTCTTCGAGGGCCTGATGGTCCTCTCGGGCGTCGACATCTCCCAGCTCTTCGACAACCGGCTCGAACTCGTCCTGTCCGACGGGCACATCGAACGGGCCGTCCCCGTCGGCCAGGTGTACCGGCGCGACCGCTGGCGCACCCGCAAGGAGCAGGACTGGTACAGCGGCTGGCGTGCCGTGGTGCGGCCCGAGGACTTCGCCGCGCTGGACAACCGGGACCTGACCCTCACCCTGCGCGTGCACGACGGCGAGCGGCACCTGGACGCCCCGGTGGACCCGCGCCAGATGCTGCACCGCTTCAAGGGCGTGCACCGCGCGGGCCGGGCCACCGTGCTCCTGGACATCGACGCCGACGAAAAGATCACGCTGCGCCGGGTCGCGGGTGCGGGCAAGCGGCTCACCCATAAGACGAAACGTTTCTTCAAGGCGTTCCGCATGGCCCTGCCCGGCCGCCCCGGCTGGCGCACCCGGATGCTCTACTGGCTCTTCCACCCGTGGCTGCGCGGCAAGGACATCTGGATCATCGGCGAGCGCGAGGACACCGCGCAGGACAACTCGTACCACCTCTTCAAGTGGATACGGACCAACGAGCGCCGCCGCAAGGTGTACTACGCCATCAACGGCACCGCCGCCGACCGCGCCAAGGTGGTCCCGCTCGGCCGCGTGATCGACCGCCTGTCCTGGAAGTACCGGGTCTATCTGCTGCACGCCAGCAGGCTGATCAACGCCTACGACCTGGAGGCGTACCTCGGCTTCCCGGGCCTGTCCAAGCGCGCCTTCCTCACCGGCTACGGCGATCTGCTGCGCTACAAGCGGGTCTTCCTCCAGCACGGCGTGGTCTACAACGACGTGGCGCCCTCCATCCATGCCCAGGTCACCAACGTCGACATGGTGCTCACCACGGGCCGCAGCGAGCGCGCCTACTACGCCGAGCACTGCGGCTACGGCTACGACCGCGTCGCCGCCACCGGGCTGCCGCGCTTCGACGCCCTGGAGCCGGTCAACGGACCGCGCCGCGTGCTGATCATGCCCACCTGGCGCCGTGACATCGTGGCGCCCTCGTACAACAAGGCGGCCAAGCCGGAGATCCCGTTCGCCGCCTCCGAGTACTACCGCTTCTTCTCGGCCCTGCTGCGCGACGAGCGGCTGCTCGCGGCGTGCCAACGGTACGACGTGCAGCTGGAGTTCATGCCGCACTACGAGATCCGGCCCTACCTCAAGCACTTCCGCATCGACCACCCGTCGATCACGGTCTCCACCACCGGGCGCGACGTCCAGCTGGCGATGCGCGAGTGCTCGATGCTCGTCACCGACTATTCCTCGGTGTTCTTCGACGTCGCCTACATGGGCAAGCCGATCGTCTACACCAACTTCGACGACGAGAGCTTCTACAGCAAGCACTACAAGCGCGGCTACTTCGACCTGGCCCGGGACGGCTTCGGCCCCGCCTGCGGCACCGTCGACCGCGCGGTCGAGGAGATCATCGCCTCCATCGAGCGCGGCTTCCAGGTCGAGCCGCGCTACCGGCGCCGCGCGGAGGAGTTCTTCGTCCTGCGCGACACCAACAACTGCCGCCGCGCCTACGACGTCATCGCCACCATGGACGCCGCCGTCGCGGGCGACCCCGGGCCGCCCTCCGCACCGCTCGTCATGGGCCGTCCGGAGCCGCAGCGGGCGGGAAGGAGCTGAGATGACGACGCCCAGGATCTTCCTCACGGGCGACTCCGGCACCGCCGCCCGCCGCCGCGACGAGGCTCCGGTGGCCGGCTGGGGGCAGGCGCTCCCGCTGTTCCTCACCCAGGCCGGGGTGGTCAACACGGCCCGGCCGGGCGCCAGTTCGCGTACCTTCGTGGAGTCCGGCGCCCTCACGGCGGTCCTCGGCCGACTCGCCCCCGGCGATCTGCTGCTCGCCTGCTTCGGCCTCAACGACGTCTACACCGACGACCCGCGCGGCACCGAGCCCTTCGGCGACTACCAGCGGTCCCTGCGCGCCCACGTCCACGGCGCCCGCGACCGGGGCGCCCACCCCGTGCTGGTGACCAGCCACGAACGCCGCCTCTTCGACGACCAGGGCAATCTGCTCAGGCCGCTCGGGATGTACCACGCCGCCGTGCGCGAACTGGGCGCGGGCCTGTGCGTGCCCGTGATCGACCTGGGGGAGTGGAGCGCCGTCCAGTGGCGCCGCGCGGGCGAGAAGGGCAGCCGCGCCCTCTTCGCCCACCTCGGACCCGGCGAGCACCCGGCCCACCCCGACGGGCTGCGCGACAACACCCACCTCAGGGAGCGGGGCGCCGTCGAGTGCGCCCGCTTCGTGGCGGCCGAACTGCACCGGCAGGGGCTGCTCACCCCGGAACACTTCCGCGACCTGGACGCCCCGGTGCCGCTGGAGGCGGTGCCCTACGCGGAGAGCCCGGACGACCTAGGACTCTGATGAACGACCACCATCCCCTGGCCCTCGCCCACGTCACCCGCCCCGGCGCCGCCGAGGCCCTGGGCACCCTGCACCTCGTCGCGGACGCCGACCCCGCGCTGCCCGTCGCCCCGGGCCAGGAGATCACCCTCTCCCTGACCCTCACCCCCGCCGAGGGCGCCTACCGCACCTACGGCTACCTCATCGACGAATCCCTCGCCCCGGCCGCCGAGATGCTGCGCCACCCCGGGCTGAGCCTGCTGGGGAACGGCCGGTACGCCACCTACGTCACCGAGGGCGACGAGCCGCGTACCGTGAGCTGCGTGATCCGCATCGACCCCCAGGCGCCCGACGGCGCCACGGTGCTGCCCCGGATCGTCGTCGGGGTGATGGCCGCGGAGGGGGACCGGCTCGTCCCCTCGGCCGCCGTCTGTGACACCGGCTTCCGGGTGCGCCGCCACTGGCTGCCCGGCCAGTGCGTCACCCTGCGCCCCGGCGGGCGCGCCCTGCTGCCGCCCGGCCACACCCCGGTCCCCGGTCTGCGCCTGGTCGCCGTCGGCCGCGCCCAGCGGGGCCTGCTGACCTACGCGCCCGACGGCGGCGTCAGCTACCAGGCCCACCCCGAACACCTCGGCTACGACCGCTTCGAGCTGGCCTTCGAGGGCGAGGACGGGCACCGGGTGTGGTCCGAGGTGACCGTGCACATCGGCGACCTGGGGGCCTCGCCGGGCGCGCTGGCCGTGCATGGCTAGGGTCCGGCGCCCCCGGGCGGCGGGCTGTGTCGTCGCGCTCGCGTTGACACTGGCGGGCTGTACGGCGCCGGTCGCGGTCTCCCCGGCGCGGCCGACTCCGGCGCCCTCGGCGGGGTCGTCGGCCTCGTCGTCCTCCGGCTCGGCGGACCCGGGCCCCGCCGAACCCGCCCCGGCCGCGACCGCTCTGCCCCCGGGCCTCGGCTTCCGGCAGCTCACCCGGAGCCTCGGGCCCGGCGCCCCCGTCCGGCTGACCGTGCTCAGCGTCGCCCCCGACGCCCGCGTGCGCGTCACCGGTGTGCACGGCGCCGACATGACCCGCGCCGACACCGTGCGCACCCTGGCCGACCGGTCCGGCGCGCTCGCCGCGATCAACGGCACCTACTTCGACATCCGCACCGGCCACCACCACTCCGGCTACGAGGGCGACCCCATCGGGCTGTACGCGGAACACGGCCGGGTGCTCAGTGAGGCCCTGGACGGCCGCCCCGCCCTCCTCCTCGGACGTACCGGCGGACGGCTCGAAGCCCGCGTGGCCGAGGTCGCCACCCGCGGAGGGCTGCGCGCGGCCGACGGCGCGGTCCGCGAACTCGACGGCGTCGACCGGGTGCCCGGCCGCATACTCGGCTGCGGCGGCACCGGCGGCGACCGCCTCGCCACCACGGGCCGCCTCCAGGAGAAGCCGTTCCCGGGGCTGTGCACCGACCCCGACGAGGTGGTCTCCTTCGCCCCCGAGTGGGGCGGCGACACCCCGCCCGGCGCCGAGGGCAGCACGGAGGCGCTGCTCGCCGCCGACGGGACCGTCCTCCGGCTGCGCACGCCCGCGGGCGGCTCGCTGCCCGCGAACGGCAGCTCGCTCTACGGCATCGGGACCGGTGCCGCCTGGCTGCGCGCGCACGCGGTGCCGGGCACCCGCATGGCCGTCTCGGAGCGGATCACCGCCCCGGCGGGCCTCCCGCTGCCCGGACCCGTCGACACCGCCGTGGGCGGCAGCGCCCGGCTGCTGCGCGGCGGGGCGTACGACCCGGTGGCCACCGCGCTGCTCGGCACACGCCGGGAACCGCGCACCGTGGCCGCCGTCACGGCCGACGGCACCCTGCTCCTGATCGCCGTCGACGGCCGCTCCCGCCACCACAGCGTGGGCGCGACCCCGGCCGAGGCGGCACGGCTCGCCCGGTCCCTCGGCGCGGTGGACGCGGTCAACCTGGACGGCGGCGGCTCCACCTCGGTCGTCCTGTGCGGGCGGCTGCGCAACAGCCCCCGCGACACCGAGGACGGTCCCGTGCGCGAACGCCCGGTCGCCGACGGGCTCGCCATCCTGCCGGACGAGTCCGGAAAGTGACGTCGCGTCAGATTCTGACCTGACGCTCCGTCAGATCGTGATCGGTCCGGCCGATGCGGAGAACAGCGAACCGCCCGTGCTCATCGAGAGGTACATCTCGTACTCGCCCGCCACCGTCTCCGGCAGCGTGACGCCCTTGTACCCCGAGGTGGCGAAGTAGCCGTAGTCGTAGGTGCCGTAGTCACCGCGCCGCACGTGCGGGCGGACGGCGTTCGGGCGGTGGGACTTGCCGAGCCGGAAGGAGTGCGTGGACTTCGCGCCGCGCAGCACCAGGTAGTACATGGCGTGCTGGTGGGAGTCCGCTGGCACGCCGTTGACGAAGAACACGCCCTCCACATGCAGCGCGCGCCCCTCCAGCCAGCTCTTCTCCAGCGAGAAGACGGCCTCCTGGGAGAAGTGGCCGATCACGGAGCGGCGGATGACCCGCACCCGCTTCTCGTCACCGGTGAAGACGATCTCCAGGCCGCCGTAGGGCCGCCGGATGTCGAAGGGGCGCCGGGCCACCAGCGGGGTGCGGCGGTCGATGCCCTCCGAGGGGCTGGAGACGCGCACCGAGAGGTCGTAGGCCCCGCTCGGGATGCCCCGCAGCGGGATGCCGGAGGGCGCCTCGGGCGCGAAGCCGCCGTCCGCGTAGTCCCGCGCGAAACCGTCGAACCAGCGGCTGTAGGTGTACTTCGCCTCGGTCGTCGACAGCGGGAACTCCCAGTGCCTGCCGCCGTTTTCGAGGACCAGCGACTTGCTCTCGGGGAAGCCGCCGTACGGCGACTCGCCGGGTAGGAACGCCTCGCCGCTCAGCAGCAGGTTGCTGCCGCGCACGTCCTGCTGGGTGAGGACGGCGGTCAGGGTGTCCGCGGCGCGCGTCTCGGCCAGATGGCGGCGCCGCGCCTCCTCGTCCACGTGCTGGTCGCCGTTCTCGAGGAAGCCCAGGCGCGGTGCGGCGCCCTCGGCCAGCGCGGCCAGCACGCCCAGGATCAACTGGAGGTTGTAGGCGGAGACTTCACCGTGCTGGCGGACCAGTTCCGAACGGGTCTTGACCAGGTTGAAGTTCTCGCAGGCCCAGAAGTGGTCGAGATGCGGGGCGATCTCCGTCTCGTACTGTTCGTCGGCCTCGGAGGTGAACAGATAGACGTGGTGCCCCTGGCCGCCGCGCATCCGCAGCATCCCCGGGATCGCGTCGTCCAGGGCGGCGACGTGCTCCTGCGGCATGTCCTCGCCGAGCATGTACCGCCCGGTCACCGCGCGGTCGCGCACGTAACTGCCCACCAGGAACTGGGGAACGACCGTCACGATGTTGCGGTAGCCGTACTTCAGGCCGTAGTAGAGCGCGGCGCTGCCGCCCTTGGAGACACCGAGCAGACTGACCTGATCGTGTGTCAGACTGAGCCGGGCCATGGTGGACTCGATGAGGTGGTGGACGGTGGCCTCGATGTCGAAGTTCATCGAGCGGCACAGGTAGTAGCTGTAGTGGCCCTCGAAGTCGTCCTTGATCCACAGGACGTTGGCACGCAGCGCGTTCAGCGAACGGCCCGCGAAATGGTAGCCGTTGGGGGCGCCGAGGCCCGAGAAGACCACGACCAGATGACGGACGTCGGCATCGGCGGCACGGAAGCGGTACTCGACCGGAACGGCACCCCGGGTGTCGGTCTCGGTGACGACCTTCCGGCGGTCCACAGTGGCGAGATTCGGCGAAAGTTCCGGAAGTGCCGTGTGCATGGAGTGCCTTGCTCGCTTCTGTAAGAGATGAACCGACTCCCTTGACGGAAGCTTGCAAGATTCTAACCGGCCATATCGACAAGGTGAAAAAATGGTGTGGGAGATGTGAACGACCCCGAACGCCGGGCAAGCGGAAGGGCCCCCGCGTCACCGCGGGGGCCCTTCGTCGCTCGGCGGGGAGCGTTACGCGGGCACGCTCGCCACGCCCGGCTCCAGGAACCGCTTGCCGTTCACCCGCTCGGAGACACCCTCGCGGTCCAGGTACGGCGTGATGCCGCCCAGGTGGAAGGGCCAGCCGGCGCCGGTGATCAGGCACAGGTCGATGTCCTGCGCCTCGGCGACCACGCCCTCGTCCAGCATGAGGCCGATCTCCTCGGCCACCGCGTCCAGGACCCGGGCGCGGACCTGCTCCTCGGTCAGGACGGTGTCGCCCTGCTTGAGCAGCGCGGCGACCTCGGGGTCCAGCTCCGGCTTGCCGCTGTCGTAGACGTAGAAGCCGCGCTTGCCCGCCTCCACGACCGCCTTGAGGTTCGGGGAGACCGTGAAGCGCTCGGGGTAGGCCCGGTTGAGGGTCTCCGAGACGTGCAGACCGATCGCCGGACCGACCAGCTCCAGGAGCACCAGCGGGGACATCGGCAGGCCGAGCGGCTCGACGGCCTTCTCCGCGACCTCGACCGGGGTGCCCTCGTCGATGACGTTCTGGATCTCGCCCATGAAGCGGGTCAGGATGCGGTTCACGACGAACGCCGGGGCGTCCTTCACCAGCACCGCGGTCTTCTTCAGCTTCTTGGCCACCGCGAACGCGGTCGCGAGCGAGGCGTCGTCGGTCTGCTCGCCGCGCACGATCTCCAGGAGCGGCAGGATCGCGACCGGGTTGAAGAAGTGGAAGCCGACGACCCGCTCGGGGTGCTTCAGCTTCGACGCCATCTCCGACACCGACAGCGAGGAGGTGTTGGTGGCGAGGATCGCGTGCGCCGGGGCGACCGCCTCGACCTCCGCGAACACCTTCTGCTTGACGCCCATCTCCTCGAAGACGGCTTCGATGATGAAGTCGGCGTCCGCGAAGCCCTCGGCCTTGTCCAGGACACCGGTCACCAGCGCCTTGAGGCGGTTGGCCTTGTCCTGGTGGATACGGCCCTTGCCGAGCAGCTTGTCGATCTCGGCGTGGACGTAGCCCACACCCTTGTCGACGCGCTCCTGGTCGATGTCGGTCAGCACGACCGGCACCTCGAGACGGCGCAGGAACAGCAGTGCGAGCTGCGAGGCCATCAGACCGGCGCCCACGACACCGACCTTGGTGACCGGACGCGCCAGCGCCTTGTCCGGCGCACCGGCGGGACGCTTGCCGCGCTTCTGCACCAGGTTGAACGAGTAGATGCCCGCGCGCAGTTCGCCGCCCATGATGAGGTCGGCGAGCGCCTGGTCCTCGGCGTCGAAGCCCTTCTGCAGGTCCCCGTCCTTGGCACCCTCGATGATGTCGAGAGCGCGGTAGGCGGCCGGGGCCGCGCCGTGCACCTTGGAGTCCGCGATGAACCGGCCCTTGGCGACGGCCTGGTCCCACGCCTCGCCCCGGTCGATCGCCGGGCGCTCGACCGTGAGGTCGCCCTTGAGGACCTGGGCGGTCCAGAGCAGCGACTGCTCCAGGAAGTCCGCGCCCTCGAACAGCGCGTCCGCGATGCCGAGTTCGAAGACCTGCTTGCCCTTGAGCTGGCGGTTCTGGTTGAGGCTGTTCTCGATGATGACCGAGACGGCCTTGTCGGCGCCGATCAGGTTCGGCAGCAGGGCGCAGCCGCCCCAGCCGGGGACCAGGCCGAGGAAGACCTCGGGCAGCGAGAACGCCGGGACCGACTTCGAGACGGTCCGGTAGGTGCAGTGCAGACCGACCTCGACGCCGCCGCCCATGGCCGCGCCGTTGTAGTAGGCGAAGGTCGGCACGGCGAGGCCCGACAGGCGCTTGAAGACGGCGTGGCCGCCCTTGCCGATGGCGAGCGCGTCCTCGTGCTTCTTCAGCAGCTCGACACCCTTGAGGTCGGCGCCGACCGCGAAGATGAACGGCTTGCCGGTGATGCCGACGCCGACGATCTCGCCGTCCGCCGCCTCCTTCTCGACCTGGTCGATGGCGGTGTTCAGGTTTGCCAGCGAGGCCGGACCGAAGGTGGTCGGCTTGGTGTGGTCGAAGCCGTTGTCCAGGGTGATGAGCGCGAAACGCCCGGCCCCGAACGGCAGCTCGAAGTGGCGTACGTGCGCCGAGGTGACGACCTCGTCCGGGAACAGCTCGGCCGCACCCTTCAGCAGCTCGGTGGTGGTGCTCACTTGTCCCCCTCGAAGTTCGGGTTCTCCCAGATGACCGTCGCGCCCATGCCGAAGCCGACGCACATGGTCGTCAGGCCGTAGCGGACCTCGGGGTGCTCCTCGAACTGGCGGGCCAGCTGCGTCATCAAACGCACACCGGAGGAGGCCAGCGGGTGGCCGAAGGCGATGGCGCCGCCGTACTGGTTGACACGCTCGTCGTCGTCCGCGATGCCGTAGTGGTCCAGGAAGGCGAGGACCTGGACGGCGAACGCCTCGTTGATCTCGAACAGGCCGATGTCGGAGATCGACAGCCCGGCCTTGGCCAGCGCCTTCTCCGTCGCCGGGATCGGGCCGTAGCCCATGACCTCGGGCTCGACACCCGCGAAGGCGTACGACACCAGGCGCATCTTGACCGGCAGGCCGTGCTCGCGGGCGAACTCCTCGCTCGCGATGATCGACGCGGTGGCGCCGTCGTTCAGACCGGCCGCGTTGCCCGCGGTGACCCGGCCGTGCACGCGGAACGGCGTCTTCAGGCCCGCCAGGTTCTCCAGCGTGGTGCCCGGGCGCATCGGCTCGTCGGCGGTGACCAGACCCCAACCGGTCTCGCCCGCCTCTTCGTTGGTGCGGCGGACCGAGATCGGCACCAGGTCCTGCTGGATCTTGCCGTCGGCGTACGCCTTGGCGGCCTTCTCCTGCGAGCGCACCGCGTACTCGTCGGCGCGCTGCTTGGTGATCTGCGGGTAGCGGTCGTGCAGGTTCTCGGCGGTCATGCCCATGAACAGGGCGGACTCGTCGACCAGCTTCTCGCTGACGAAGCGGGGGTTGGGGTCCACGCCCTCGCCCATGGGGTGGCGGCCCATGTGCTCGACGCCGCCCGCGATCGCCACGTCGTACGCGCCGAAGGCGACCGAGCCGGAGACCGAGGTCACGGCGGTCAGGGCGCCCGCGCACATGCGGTCGATGGAGTAGCCGGGGACCGACTGCGGCAGACCGGCGAGGATGCCCGCGGTCCGGCCCAGGGTCAGGCCCTGGTCGCCGATCTGGGTGGTCGCGGCGATGGCGACCTCGTCGATCTTCTGCGGGTCCAGGCCGGGGTTGCGGCGCAGCAGCTCCCGGATCGCCTTCACGACCAGGTCGTCCGCGCGGGTCTCGTGGTAGATGCCCTTCGGGCCCGCCTTGCCGAACGGGGTACGGACGCCGTCGACGAAGACGACGTCCCTGACGGTACGAGGCACGATGGCTCTCCTCCAGGGTGCGGGACGCTGAGCGCTTGCTTAAGCCCATGCTACTTATGAGTAACGTAGCTGCACAGCCCCACCCCGGCTAGCGGTGAACGTCACACCGGCGGGTCGGGGCTGCCAGGGCACCCGGCACTGAGGGCCGTGCCCACCCGTTCCGCCCCAGCGGAACGACTGCCCACGGCCGGTAGGGGGTGAGGTTGTTGTCTTTTAGGGGCGCGGGGAACTGCGCGAACGGCCACAGGCGGCCCGCACCCGCCATACCCGCGCAACCCGTTATGGCGACTACGCGCCGTCGGAAGACAGTGCCGCCACCAACACCGGCGTCACCTGCGCGATCTGCCACTCCCGCGCACCGAACCCCCGAAGCACTGCCGAAACGGACTCCATGTCGACAACCACCGGAGGTTCCCAGCACAGACGCCGCACCGTGTCCGGAGAGATCAGGTTCTCCTGGGGCATGTCGAGCTGTTCGGCGAGCGCGGTGACCCCCGCGCGGGCGGCGGAGAGGCGGGCCGCGGCGACCGGGTCCTTGTCCGCCCAGGCCCGCGGCGGCGGCGGACCCGTCAGCTGCTGCCCCGGCTGCGGGAGTTCGGACTCGGGCAGCGCCTTCACCCGGTCGACGGCCGCCTGCCACTGCTCCAGCTGACGCCGTCCCATGCGGTGTCCGAAACCGTTCAGCGCGGCGAGCGCGTGGACGTTGGACGGCACCGCCAGCGCCGCCTCCACGATCGCCGCGTCGCTGAGCACCTTGCCCGGCGAGACGTCCCGCCGCTGGGCGATCCGGTCCCGGGTCTCCCACAGCTCGCGGACGACACCGAGCTGGCGCCGCCTGCGCACCTTGTGCATCCCGGACGTACGCCGCCAGGGGTCCTTGCGCGGCTCGGCGGGCGGCGCGGCGGCGATCGCGGCGAACTCCTCCAGGGCCCACTCCAGCTTGCCCTGACGGTCCAGCTCCTTCTCCAGGGCGTCCCGCAGGTCCACCAGGAGTTCCACGTCGAGCGCGGCGTAGCGCAGCCAGGGCTCGGGCAGCGGGCGGGTGGACCAGTCGACGGCGGAGTGGCCCTTCTCCAGCACGAAGCCGAGCACGTTCTCCACCATGGCGCCGAGGCCGACCCGGGGGAACCCGGCGAGCCGTCCGGCCAGCTCGGTGTCGAACAGCCGGTCGGGCAGCATGCCTATCTCGCGCAGACAGGGCAGATCCTGGGTGGCGGCGTGCAGCACCCACTCGACGCCGGACAGCGCCTCACCGAGGGAGGACAGATCGGGGCAGCCGACCGGGTCGATCAGCGCGGTGCCCGCGCCCTGGCGGCGCAGCTGCACCAGATAGGCGCGCTGGCCATAGCGGTAGCCGGAGGCGCGCTCGGCGTCGACGGCGACCGGTCCGGAACCGGCGGCGAACGCGGCGACGACCTCGGCGAGCCCGGCCGCGTCGGCGATCACCGGCGGGATGCCCTCACGGGGCTCGAGCAGCGGGATCGGGGCCCCGGCCAGGGCGGACGCCCCCGTCACAGAAGATCCGGCGTCGTCCGGAGGGGTGCCTCCGGTGATGCGCAGGGAACTGTCTGCTGCGGTGTCTTGGGCCTCGGTCACATGCCCAGGGTATCCGTATGGCCGCGCCGCTGGCCTGCGCGTTCGGCCGGGCGGCGTGCGGACCGGTCAAATCCGGCCGACCCGGCGCGCTTGCCGGGCCCGCGCACGCGCCGGCGCCCGTCGGCGGAACGTTCCGCCGACGGGCGCCGGGAAGGGGAGCCCGCACGGGGCCGGTGACGTGGGAGTTCAGGGTGTGGGGGGAGTGTCGTACGGGGCAGGGGTGGGGGTCAGTGGATGATGCCGGTGCGCAGGGCCACCGCGACCATCCCGGCGCGGTCGCCCGTGCCGAGCTTGCGCGCGATGCGGGCCAGGTGGCTCTTCACGGTGAGGGCGGACAGGCCCATGGAGACGCCGATCGCCTTGTTCGACTGGCCCTCCGCGACGAGGCGCAGGACCTCGACCTCGCGGCCGGACAGTTCGCGGTAGCCACCCGGGTGGCTCGGGGTACCCGGGGGGCGGCGGTGCATACGGGCGGCGGCGGAACCGATGGGGGCGGCGCCCGGCCGGGTGGGGAGCCCGATGTTGGTGCGGGTGCCGGTGACGACGTAGCCCTTGACCCCACCGGCCAGGGCGTTGCGGACGGCGCCGATGTCGTCGGCGGCGGACAGGGCAAGGCCGTTGGGCCAGCCGGCGGCGCGGGTCTCGGACAGCAGGGTCAGTCCGGATCCGTCGGGCAGGTGGACGTCGGCGACGCAGATGTCGCGGGGGTTGCCGATGCGGGGACGAGCCTCCGCGATGGACGAGGCTTCGATGACATCGCGTACACCGAGGGCCCACAGATGGCGGGTGACGGTGGAACGCACGCGTGGATCTGCCACGACCACCATGGCGGTCGGCTTGTTCGGGCGGTAGGCGACCAGGCTTGAGGGCTGCTCGAGGAGAACGGACACCAGGCCTCCTGGGTGGGGGACGGGGCCGGCTGGTGGGGAGGTAGCCGGGACGAACCGTGCTTTCAAGGTCACAGTCGTCTTCGGCAGTAAACCCGTCCGCCTTTAGAGAATGATCACGATCTAGTGAGTACCAATGCGTGCAATTCGGACACGTGGTCGATCACCCGAAGAGCGAATCGGTTCGGGGTGGTGCCATTCGAGTGCGGAAAGTGGCCGTATCGACAAAGAGATGGGCGGAGAAGTGATCACAAAGCAGCGCCCCGCCGTGTCGGCGGGGCGCTGATCGGATCGTGTGTTCGGTGGGCGGTGCCCGGTGCGTCAGCGGGACTGCGGACCCCGGCGCTGCGGCAGGGTCACCACCGAGGCGTCGCCGGGACCTGCCGGGGGCAGTCCGCCGACCTGGGCCAGCAGATCGCACCAGGCGGCCAGGTGCGCGGCGGTGTCCGGCACCCCGCTCAGGCCCTCGCGCGGCGTCCAGGAGGCGCGGATCTCGATCTGCGAGGCGGCCGGGCGCTCGGCGAGGCCGCCGAAGTAGTGCGAACTCGCGCGGGTCACGGTGCCGCTCGGCTCGCCGTAGGTGAGCCCGCGCGCCTGGAGCGCGCCGGTCAGCCACGACCAGCACACCTCCGGCAGCAGCGGATCGGCCGCCATCTCGGCCTCCAGCTCCGCGCGCACCAGCGTCACCAGGCGGAACGTCCCGTGCCAGGCGTCGTGCCCCGCCGGGTCGTGCAGCAGCACGAGGCGGCCGTCCGCCAGCTCCTGCTCGCCGTCGGCCACCACCGCCTCCAGCGCGTGCGCGAACGGCGCGAGCCGCTGGGGCGCGGGTGTCGGCTCCACCTCCACCTGTGGGCGCAGCCGCGCGGTGCGCAGCGCGTCGACCGCGCTCCGGAATGCCTGCGGTACCGCGTTGCCCCCCGGGCCCTCCATCCGATCGGTGTCCTTCGCGTCGTCCTGTGCGCCGCCGCCGTCCGACGGTCGTCCCTGAGCCGCAGCCATGCGGGGAAGAGTAAGGGGAACGAGACCTTTCCGCAGGGCAAGACACCCACACAGGGCTGGGGCACTTCCCTCGCGCAGGCCGTGCGAGACTTGCGGGGTGAGTGCCAAC
Source organism: Streptomyces sp. LaPpAH-108 (assembly GCF_000373625.1). Lineage (GTDB taxonomy): Bacteria > Actinomycetota > Actinomycetes > Streptomycetales > Streptomycetaceae > Streptomyces. Next base: position 473,015 of record NZ_KB891994.1, on the reverse strand, counting down.
GCGATCCCCACCGGCGGGCAGCCCGCAGCGACGTACGACAGTGCCTTCCTCCGGGCGTGCCGGCGTGAGGCCGTTCCGCACACCCCCGTCTGGTTCATGCGGCAGGCGGGACGTTCCCTGCCGGAGTACCGCAAGGTGCGCGAGGGCATTCCCATGCTGGAGTCCTGCATGCGGCCCGACCTCGTCACCGAGATCACGCTCCAGCCGGTGCGCAGGCACGACGTGGACGCGGCGATCTTCTTCAGCGACATCGTCGTCCCGCTCAAGGCCATCGGCATCGACCTCGACATCAAGCCCGGCGTCGGCCCGGTCGTCGCCGAGCCCGTGCGCACCCGCGCCGACCTGGCCCGGCTGCGCGACCTCACCCCCGACGACGTGCCCTACGTCACCGAGGCCATCGGCATGCTCACCGGCGAGCTGGGCCGCACCCCGCTGATCGGCTTCGCGGGCGCCCCCTTCACCCTCGCGAGCTACCTGGTCGAGGGCGGCCCTTCGCGCACGTACGAGAACGCCAAGGCGATGATGTACGGCGACCCCGAGCTGTGGGCCGACCTGCTCGACCGCCTCGCGGAGATCACCTCCGCGTTCCTCAAGGTCCAGATCGAGGCCGGTGTCTCCGCGGTCCAGCTCTTCGACTCCTGGGCGGGCGCGCTGGCCCCCGCCGACTACCGCGCCTCGGTGCTCCCCGCCTCCGCGAAGGTCTTCGAGTCCGTCGCGGGCTACGGCGTCCCGCGCATCCACTTCGGCGTCGGCACCGGTGAGCTGCTGAAGCTCATGGGCGAGGCGGGCGCCGACGTGGTGGGCGTCGACTGGCGCGTCCCGCTGGACGAGGCCGTGCGCCGCGTCGGCCCCGGCAAGGCGCTCCAGGGCAACCTCGACCCGACCGTCCTGTTCGCCGGGCGGAAGGTCGTCGAGGCCAAGGCACAGCAGGTGCTGGACGCCGCCGCCGGTCTGGAGGGCCACGTCTTCAACCTCGGCCACGGCGTCATGCCCAGCACCGACCCCGACGCGCTGACCCACCTCGTGGACTACGTCCACACCCACAGCGCCCGCTGACCAGCACCCGCGCTCACCACACCTGACGGGGCCGCGCCCGCCTGCCGAACAGCAGCGGGCCCGGCTCCGGCGGCGGTGGGGTGCCCGCCTTGAGCGGCCAGGCCAGCAGCATCCCCGCCACGAAGCCGACCACGTGCGCCGTGTAGGCCACCGTGCCGCCTCCGGAGACACCGTGCCCGGAGGAGTAGGCGGCCTGGAGCCCGAACCAGAAGCCGAGCACCAGCCACGCGGGCAGCCGCAGCGGCAGGAAGATCAGGAACGGCACCAGCACCCACACCCTGGCCTTCGGATACAGCACCAGATACGCGCCCAGCACCCCCGCGATCGCCCCCGAGGCGCCGATCAGCGGATCGGTGGAGGAGGCGTTGAGCAGCGCGAAGCCGTACCCGGCCGCGTAGCCGCACACCACGTAGAAGAGCAGATAGCGCACGTGGCCCATGCGGTCCTCGACGTTGTTGCCGAAGATCAGCAGGAACAGCATGTTCCCCAGCAGATGCAGCCAGCCGCCGTGCAGGAACATCGACGTGAACACCGACAGGACCGGGGACTTGTCGTAGGACGGCGGCCCCACCACGCACCCCGGGCCGTTCGGACCCATGCCGGTCGCGCCCGTCGGCACCAGCCGGGGCAGCTGGTGGTGGATCAGTTCGCGTGGTACGGCCGCGTAGTGGTCCATGAAGGCATGCAGATGGCACAGCTGGGCCAGATGCGATTCCCCGGCCAGTGCGGCGGTGCCGGGCGTCAGCAGGAAGACGAGGACGTTGGCGGCGATGAGGGCGTACGTCACCACGGGGGTGCGGCGCACCGGATTGACGTCATGGACGGGTATGACCACACAGGACTTCTGCCCGCGATCGCGCCCCCGAACCGGTGATCCCCGAGGCGCGCCCCGGCGGGGTCACCCCCGCCCGTCGCGCACCCGTGCCACCGCCTTGCGCGCCGCCACCAGCACCGCGTCCCACACCGGCGAGAACGGCGGCGCGTACCCCAGGTCCAGGGCCGTCATCTGCTCCACCGTCATCCGCGCGGTCAGCGCCACCGCCGCGATGTCCACACGCTTGGCCGCGCCCTCACCGCCCACGATCTGCGTCCCGAGCAGCCGGCCCGTGCGCCGCTCGGCCAGCATCTTCACCGTCAGGGGAGAGGCGCCGGGGTAGTAACCCGCCCGGCTGGTCGACTCGATGGTGACGGCCTCGTACTCCAGGCCCACCCGGTCGGCGTCCTTCTCGCGCAGACCGGTGCGGGCGATCTCCAGGTCGCAGACCTTGCTGACCGCCGTGCCGACGACCCCCGGGAAGGTGGCGTAACCGCCGCCCACGTTCGTGCCGATGACCTGGCCGTGCTTGTTGGCGTGGGTGCCGAGCGGGACGTACTGCTCCTGGCCCGAGACCAGGTTCAGCACCTCCACGCAGTCGCCGCCCGCCCAGATGTCCTCGTGGCCGCGCACCCGCATCGCCAGGTCGGTGAGCAGCCCGCCGCGCGCGCCGAGGGGGAGCCCGGCGGCGCGCGCGAGCGTGGTCTCGGGGCGGACGCCGATGCCGAGGACGACGACGTCGGCGGGGTACTCCGCGTCCGAAGTGACCACCGCGCGCACCCGGTTGGCGTCGTCGGTGCGCACCTCGGTGACCTCGGCGCCGCTCACCATCGTGATCCCGAGGCCCGTCATCGCCTTGCGCACCAGGCGCCCCATGTCCGGGTCGAGCGTGGACATCGGATCCTCGCCCCGGTCCACCACGGTCACCTCGAAGCCGCGCAGGATCAGCGCCTCGGCCATCTCCACGCCGATGTAGCCCGCCCCGACGACCACCGCGCGCCGTCCCCGCGTGCGGGCCAGCGAGTCGATCAGCGCCTGCCCGTCGTCCAGGGTCTGCACCCCGTGCACCCCGTCGGCGTCGATGCCGGGCAGGTCCGGGCGGACGGGGCGGGCGCCGGTGGCGATGACGAGCTTGTCGTACGACGTCCAGTACCTCTCGCCCGAGTCCAGGTCGTGCGCGCGGACCCGGCGTCCTGGCACGTCGATCTCCGTGACCTCGGTGCGCAGCCTGAGGTCGATGTCGCGGGCGCGGTGCTCCTCGGCGGTGCGGGCGATCAGCTGGTCCCGCTCGGTGACGGTGCCGCCAACCCAGTACGGGATGCCGCACGCCGAGTAGGAGGTGAAGTGGCCGCGCTCGAAGGCCACGATCTCCAGTTCCCCGGGCGACCGGAGCCGCCGCGCCTGGGACGCCGCCGCCATCCCGGCCGCGTCACCGCCGATCACGACCAGCCGCCGTGCCCCGCCCCGTCCGTCCCGCTCGCTCATGCGGGCCACGCTACGGGGCGGGACCGGCGCGTGCCGGTCAGTCCTCCGAGCGCGGCGGGGTCGCCCCGGCCCGCCGCTCGCGCAGCCGGGGCCGTACGAGCCGCAGCCACACGAACGCCAGGACCGCGGCGAGCGCGGCGAACGGCAGCACGGCGCCCACGACGACGGTGATCCAGCGCAAGGTCGCGAGGAAGGCGCCCCAGCCGCCGGAGAGGGCGTCCAGGAAGCCGGGGCCGTCGTCCTTCGCGGCCCGGTGCGCGGGCGGTGTCGCGGACAGCGACAGGGTGATGGTCGCGAGGCTCGTACGGTCCTTCAGGGACGACTGCTGGGCGAGCAGCGCCTCCAGGTCGGACTCGCGGGTGCTCAGCTCGCCCTCCAGGGCGACCACGTCGCTCAGCTTCTCCGCCCGGTCCATCAGCTCCCGCACCCGGGCCACGCTCGCCCGCTGCGACTTGATCCGGCTCTCCACGTCCACCACCTGATCGGTGACGTCCTCGGCCTTCGCATCGCGCTCCAGGAGCTTGCCCGCGCCCTGGAGAGAGGCCATCACCTCGTCGTACTTCGCGGTCGGCACCCGCAGCACGACCCGGGTGCGCTCCTGCCCGCGCGCGTCCCGGGTGGTGGTCTCGTCCCCGACGAACCCGCCCGCGTCCTCGGCGCTCGTGCGGGCCTCGTCCAGCGCCTTGGGCACGTCCTTGACCTGGACGGTCAGCGAGGCGGTCCGGACGATCGCGCTCGCCGTGATCCGGGGCACCTGGCGCTTTCCGGCCCTGGCGTCCGAGGCGCCCCCGCCCGCCGCACCGGTCTGCCGGGCCGGGCCGTCCGCCATGGACTTCCCGCCCGCGTTCGAGTCCCCGCCCGCCGCACTGCACCCGGCGAGCGCCAGCGAGGCGACGAGCAGGGCCCCCGCCAGACCCCGGGCGGACGAGAACGAACGTGATGCACGCATGGGCAACCCCCGATGGGTACGACAACCGACGCTCCTTGGACGCCGGGCCCGCCCCGAACGTTGGACCATCCACATCCCGATGCGGTCACGGTCCGGACACGCGGGAGGCACCGGAGCCCGCAAGGGCCGATGGGCACCCCGGCCGGGAAGGGTGGCCCGGGGCCGGAGCGGGGGCCGGTTTTGAGAGAGTGGGGGCATGAGCGGAACGGGTGAGGGCCAGGTCGTGGTCATCGGGGCCGGGGTCGCCGGGCTGGCAGCCGCGTACCGGCTGGTGGCGCGCGGGGCCCGGGTGACGGTGCTTGAGGCGGGCGAGCGGGTCGGCGGCAAGCTGCTGCCCGGAGAGATCGCGGGGGTCCGGATGGATCTCGGCGCCGAGTCGATGCTCGCCCGGCGCCCCGAGGCCGTCGCACTGGCCCGCGAGGTGGGGCTCGGGGAACGGCTCGTCACGCCCGCCACCGCGAGCGCGTCCCTGTGGACCCGGAACACCCTGCGCCCGATGCCCAAGGGACACGTCATGGGCGTCCCCGGCACCGCCGACGTGCTCGCCGGAATCCTCTCCGAAGAGGGGCTGGCGCGGATCGGGCAGGACGCCGGACTGCCGCGCACCGAGGTCGGGGACGACGTGGCCGTCGGGGAGTACGTGGCCGCGCGGCTCGGCCGCGAGGTCGTCGACCGGATGATCGAGCCACTGCTCGGCGGGGTGTACGCGGGCGACGCGTACCGCCTGTCGATGCGGTCGGCCGTCCCGCAGCTCTACCAGGCCGCCCGCACCCACGACTCCCTCACCGCCGCCGTCCGCGCCCTCCAGGCCAGGGCCGCCGGGGCCCCGCAGACCGGGCCCGTCTTCGTCGGCATCGAGGGCGGCGTCGGCACGCTGCCGCTCGCCGTCGCGGACGCCGTACGGGCGCGCGGCGGCGAGATCCTGACCGGCACCCCGGCCCGCGAGCTGCGCCGGGACGGCACCGGCTGGCGGGTGAGCGCCGGGGACCGGGTGCTGCGTGCGGACGCCGTGGTCGTCGCCGTACCCGCCGCCCCCGCCGCCGACCTGCTGCGCGCCGAGGCACCAGGCGCCGCCGCCGAACTGGCCGCCGTCGAGTACGCCTCCATGGCGCTGATCAGCCTCGCCTACCGCCGCGCCGACGCGGCCCTGCCCGAGGGCAGCGGCTTCCTGGTGCCGCCCGTCGACGGACACACCGTCAAGGCCGCGACCTTCGCCTCCCAGAAGTGGGGCTGGATCGGGGAGCAGGACCCGGAGCTGACCGTGGTGCGCGCCTCGGTCGGCCGCCATCGCGAGACCGCGATCCTCGGCCGCGACGACGCCGAGCTGACCGCCATCGCCCGGCACGATCTGCGCGCCGCCACCGGAGTGGACGCCACGCCGGTCGACAGCCACGTCACCCGCTGGACCGACGGACTGCCCCAGTACCCCGTCGGCCACCACGCGCGCGTGGCCCGCATCCGCGAGCACGTCGCCAAGCTGCCCGGACTCGCCGTGTGCGGCGCGCAGTACGACGGCGTCGGCATCCCGGCGTGCATCGCGAGCGCCCACGCGGCCGTCGACCAGCTCGGCGGCGACCTCACCGGGGTGCGCGAGCTGAGCGCCCACCCGGTGCAGAGCCTGCACGGCGGAGCGGGAGAATAGGGACCATGAGTGACGACGCCCCCACCACCGAGCCGGCCCGCATCCCGAACAAGGGCAAGCTGGCCAAGGACCTCAACGAGGTCATCCGCTACACCCTGTGGTCCGTCTTCAAGCTGAAGGACGTGCTGCCGGAGGACCGCGCGGGCTGGGCCGACGAGGTCCAGGAGCTGTTCGACCAGCTCGCCGCGAAGGACGTGACCGTCCGCGGCACCTACGACGTCTCCGGCCTGCGCGCGGACGCCGACCTGATGATCTGGTGGCACGCCGAGACCGCCGACCAGCTCCAGGAGGCGTACAACCTCTTCCGCCGCACCCGGCTGGGCCGCGCCCTGGAGCCGGTGTGGTCCAACATGGCGCTGCACCGCCCGGCGGAGTTCAACCGCTCGCACATCCCGGCGTTCCTCGCCGACGAGACGCCCCGCAACTACGTGAGCGTCTACCCCTTCGTGCGCTCCTACGACTGGTACCTGCTGCCCGACGAGGACCGCCGCCGCATGCTCGCCGACCACGGCAAGATGGCCCGCGGCTTCCCGGACGTGCGCGCCAACACCGTCGCCTCCTTCTCGCTCGGCGACTACGAGTGGATGCTCGCCTTCGAGGCCGACGAGCTGTACCGCATCGTCGACCTCATGCGTCACCTGCGCGGCTCCGAGGCCCGCAGGCACGTCCGCGAGGAGGTGCCCTTCTACACCGGGCGCCGCAAGTCGGTCGCGGACCTGGTGGCCGGGCTCGCCTAGCCCTTGCCCTTGAGGGCGTCACGCCGGTCCTCGGTGGTGCCGCGTCCGGCCGGTTCGGCGGGGCGCGGCTCCGGGCGCTCGGCGCACGCGGCGCGCGCGCCCGGCAGACGGCCCTCCAACAGGTACGCGTCCACGTGGGCGTTGACGCACTGGTTGGGGCCGAGCCCCACCCCGTGCGTCCCCGCGCCCCGCTCCGTCACCAGCGTGGACCCGGCCAGCCGCCGCGCCATCTCCAGCGCCCCCGTGTACGGCGCGGCAGCGTCCCGCTCGGCGGCGAGGATCAGCACCGGCGGGGTCGCGCCCGGCAACGTCCTTACGTCCAGCGGGTGTTGGCGCGGCACCGGCCAGTAGGCGCACGGCAGGTTGGCCCAGACGTTGTCCCAGGTCTCGAAGGGGGCCACGCGGGCGAGGCGGGTGTTGTCACGGTCCCAGACCGCGAAGTCGGTGGGCCAGGGGGCGTCGTTGCACTCGACGGCCGAGTAGACCGCGCTGCCGTTCTCGGCCTCCTTCGCCGTCTCCGGGCTCGGCGCGGCCAGCCGGACCAACGGTTTCGCGTCGCCCTTGAGATAGGCGGAGAGGGCTTCGGCGCGGCTCGGCCAGTAGTCGTCGTAGTACCCGGCCATCAGGAACGTGTTCTGCAGCTGGCCGGGGCCGACGGTGCCGCCCGCGGGCTCGGTGGCCAGCCGCGCGCTCGCGGTGTCGTACGCGCGCTGGACGGCCGCCGCCGTGCTGCCGAGGCCGTACACGTCGTCGTGCCGGGCCACCCAGGCGCGGAAGTCGGTCCAGCGGCGCTCGAACGCGGCCGACTGGTCGAGGTTGGCGCGGTACCAGACCTTCGCCGGGGCCGGGTTCACCGCCGAGTCCAGCACCATGCGCCGGACGTGCGCGGGGAACAGGGTGGCGTAGAGGGCGCCGAGGTAGGTGCCGTACGACGCGCCCATGAAGGTCAGCTTCGGCTCGCCGAGGGCGGCGCGGATGACGTCCAAGTCCCGTGCGTTGTTGAGGGAGTTGAAGAAGCGCAGCCCCTTGCCCGAGCGCTCCGCGCAGCCGCGCGCGTACGCCTTCGCGCGGGCGATCCGCTCCCGCTTGTACGCCGCCGAGGGGTGGACCGGGGCCGGGCTCGGGGCCTTGTAGAACTGCTCGGGCTTCACACAGGACAGCGGGGCCGAGGGGGCCACCCCGCGCGGGGCGTAGCCGACCAGGTCGTAGGCGGCGGCGATCCGCTTCCACTCGGGGACGATCCCGATCACCGGGAAGGCGAGTCCTGAGGCGCCGGGGCCGCCCGGGTTGTAGACGAGGGCGCCCTGGCGGGGGACGCGGCGCTTGCTGTTCCTCGGGTCGCGCTGGGTGGCGGGCATACGGCTGACGGCGAGGGTGAGGCGCGTGCCGTCGGGGTGGGCGTAGTCCAGTGGGACGCGCACCGTGCCGCAGCGCATGCCGTCGGGGGCCTCCTGCTCGGCGGGACAGGCACCGAAGCGGATACCGGTGGCCTTGGCGCGGGCGGCGGCGAGGGCGACTCCGCGCGACTCGGGGGAGACGGCGGAGGCGGGAGAGACGGGAGAGGCGGCGGACGCTGCGGGACTGCCGAGGGTGCCGGGGGCTCCGGGAGTACCGGGGGTGCCGCCCGCCGGAGCCGTGGCCAGTCCGGCCAGCAGCAAGGAACCGGCGGCCGAGTACAGGGCGGCAGCTCTCATCGCGTATCCCTCCGATGCGCGGCGGCCACGGCGCGGCTGCCACGGCTCGGCGACGACAGAAGGGATGTTTCGGACGGCCGCCGGGGAAGGCAAGCACCGTCCGGCGGTGTCGGCGTCAGTGCTCCCCGTGCGCCCCCGGAGCGGACGCCTTCACGCCCGCGCGGTCACTCCCGCCAGGGCTGATCGCGGTGGTTGAAGGCGGCGCGCAGCTCCGGCTCGGCCAGGGCGCGGATGCCGCGCGTGGCGAGGGAGGTGAGGAGGCCCGACTCGCCGCCGTCCCGGTCCGCGCCGAAGCCGTCGCCGTCGGCACCCTCCCGGTCCCGGCGCGCGGTCAGTGCCCCGAGCAGCCGCTGCCCGGCGGGGGAGGCCCAGCGGGTGTACGGGCGCAGCTCGAAGCGGGCGATGAGCAGGAAGCCCAGCGTCAGCAGCAGGGGCAGCAGGAACCACAGGCAGGCCATCAGGAGGGGCAGTTCGGTGTCGGAGGGCAGCAGCAGCGCGGTCGCGGCCAGCACGAGGACGGCCAGCGCGGCGGCGCGCACCAGGCGGACGGCGGAGGCCACGTCGCTGCCCGATCCGGCGGGTACGGCGAGCCCCGCGTGCTCCAGCCGGTCGCCCAGGTGCCGTATCGCCTCGCTGCGGGCCGCGGCGGCCCGTACGGGGGCTATCCGGGACTGTCCGCCGGGGCCGACGGCGGCTATGACGAATCGTTCCATCTCGTCGTGGCCGCGCGGGTTCACCACCGTGGCCCAGCCGGTGTGCGCGAGCAGCAGCCTGCGCTGTCGGGCCATGCGCACCATGGCCAGATCCGCGACGCGCGCGGGGCCGCCGGAGAGGTACGCGGCCTCGTACAGCGTCAGCTCGTGGCGGTCGTCCGCCGTCGCGGCGGCGCGCTCGGCGGCACCCGCGCGTCCGGCGGCCAGGCACAGCCTGGTGCACGCGAAACCGGCGAAACCCCAGGCCAGGAGCAGGAGAAGGACCCAGAACATGGAGTGTTTCTATGTCAGTACGCAGGGTGAGCGCCATGGCTTGTTCAGTATCTGGGACAGAGTGTTAGCGGTATGTGACGTTCCGTTTTTCCCGCAGGTCAGCGGCTGGGCGTCAGCGCTCCGCGAGTGCCCCGCGAGCGCGGCGCAGCAGCCGGGCCGCGCCGCCCCGGGGCGTGGGACCGATGCGGTCCAGCCACCACAGGCGCAGCCGCCGCCGGGCGCGGGTGTCCGTCGGCCGGCCCGTCTTCAGCAGCTGTCCGGCGAAGTCCAGCGCGTCCTGGCGGTAGCCGCCGCGCATCGGGCGGGAGCGCGCGTAGCCGAGGAACGCCTCCCGGTATCCCTCCCCGAGGATCCGCGGCAGCTCCGGCGCGACCTTCGCCACCACCGACGCCCGCTTCGCGGCCAGCGCCCGCGCCTGCACACCCATCCGCACCCGGTCGAACCCCTCGGGCACCGGCGTCCCGGCCACCAGTGCGGACAGCACGGCGGTCTGGGCGACGCCGACGCGCTGGCGGGCCTCGGGACGGGCCTCGGGATGGGCCTCGGGGCGGGCGAGCACGGCCACGCTGCGGCGGGCGTCGTCGCCGGGGGCGGACGCGGAGGTGTCGTGCCGCCGGGAGGTCCGCTTCGCCGCCGCGTCGACGGTGGCCCTGATCCGGCTCAACTCCCTTGCCAGTTCCGCTGGTTCGGGGAAGTTGTCGTCCCGCTCCAGCAGGACGCCGGGCGGCGCGACCCGGGTGGCGAGGTCGGTGAGGATGTCGAGCACCGGGTCCGGGACGGGGTGCGCGTGGCTGTCGTGCCAGACGCCGTCGCGCTCGTAGCCGCCCGCGACATGGACGTACGCGATCGCCTCCACGGGAAGCTCCGCGAGCGCCCGCGCCGGGTCCTCGCCCCGGTTGACGTGGTTGGTGTGCAGGTTGGCCACGTCGATGAGCAGTCGTACGCCGGTCCGCTCGGCCAGCTCGTACAGGAACTGCCCCTCGGTCAGCTCCTCGCCGGGCCAGGAGAAGAGCGCGGCGATGTTCTCCACGGCCAGCGGGACCGGGAGCGCGTCCTGGGCGATGCGGACGTTCTCGCAGAGCACGTCGAGGGCGTCGCGGGTGCGGGGCACGGGCAGCAGATGTCCGGCCTCCAGCGGCGGGGACGCGGTGAGCGGGCCGCCCGCGCGCACGAACGCGATGTGCTCGGTGACCAGCGGCGCCCCCAGCGCCGCCACCCGCTCCGCCAGCGCGGCCAGCCGCCCCGCGTCGGGCCGCTCCGCCCCGCCGAGCCCGAGCGATACCCCGTGCGGGACCACGGTCACCCCGCGCTCCCTGAGCCGCACCAGCGCCTCCGGCAGATGGCCCGGGCACACGTTCTCCGCCACGACCTCCACCCAGTCGACCCCCGGCATCGAGGCCACGGCGTCCGCGATCTCCGGCCGCCACCCGATCCCCGTACCCAGTCGCCGCATGGCCCCGTCCCCCGTCCTCCGGCCGTCTTCCGTGACGGGGGTATGGCCCCGGCGGGCGACACCGAATCCCGGACGGTACGGCTTCAGAGGAACATTTGAGGTTGCGTACCGGGCTACCGCAACGCCGGGTGGTCCGCGATCACCGTGGCCGAGCCCGGGGCGATCTCCGTGAAGCCCGCGTCGCGGACCAGCGGGAGGCCACTGGTGGTGAGTTCGGCCCAGTGGGCGGGGGTGGCGGTGCGGACCGTCAGGGGGAAACCGGTCGTGTGCCAGGCGGTGCGGGCCGCGTCGGACAGGGCCCACCAGGCGAGTTGGGCGGCGTGGCCGGTCTGGGCCATCGTCTTGCCCGCGGACATTCGCAGGTCCGGGTTCAGCCAGAGGACGGGCAGCGCGGGGTCGGGCGCGGCGGGGGGCTCGGGGTCGTCCAGTTCGGTGCCGGAGACCTGGAGCTTGGCCAGGTCCTTGGGCCAGCCGTCCAGCGGGACGGGCGGGAAGACCCGTACCTCGGCCGCGGTGCCGGTCACCGTGATCCCGTCCAGGGTCTGCGCGCGCCGCCACTCGGCACCGCGCGCCCGCCGGACGACCTTGCGGATACGGGCGTCCTCCCAGTTCCGTACGGTCTCGGCCCACGCGCCGTCACCGGCCGACCGCTCGTCGGCGAGCAGCAGGAGCACGGCGCGCGCGGCGGTCTCCAGCGCGTCGGTGCGGGCGGGCGGGGCGTCGCGCTCGATGCGTACGACGAGGGGCAGCACGAACTGGGGTGCCTCGTCACGGGCGTTGCGCTCGTCCTGGAAAGGGCTGGACTGGCCGGTCACGGGCACGGTGGGATCTTCGCTCACGGGAGTCAACCCTACGAGCCGCCGTCCGGCGCCGGGCGGGACGGTCCGCCCGGGCCCGGCGCCGGACGGCGGCTCGGGGTCCGTGTGACGCCGCGACGGTCAGCGGTGGCCCGCCGTCGCGCCGATCATCTGGGACACCTTCACAAAGGTGTACCCCTGCTTGCGCAGCTCCGGCACCACCGCGCGCACGACCCGCTCGGTCGTCGGGGCCGCGCTGCGGGTGCAGTGCATGACGACCACGGAACCGGGCTTCACCCCGTCGAGCACCTGGCGTACGACCGCGTCGGCGTCGGTGGCGAACGCGTCCCCGCTCACCACGTCCCACTGGACGGCGGTGACCCCGCTGGCGTTGAGCGTGCGCAGCACCTGGTTGTCGTAACAGCCGCCCGGGAAGCGGAAGTACGGCACCGGGTCCGGCACGCCCGCCTTGCGCAGCGAGGCGTACGTGCGGTCGACCTCCGTGCGGATCTGGTCCGGCGCGATGGTCGGCAGCCCGTAGCAGCTGGAGGTGAACGCGTAGTGGCTGTAGGAGTGGTTGGCCACCTCGAAGTTCGGGTCCTGACCGAGGGAGCGGGCCTCGTCGGGGTAGGTGTCGGCCCACTTGCCGGTCATGAACACGGTCGCCGGGACCTTCAGCGAGCGCAGGGCGGAGATGAGCCCGGGGTTGTCGAAGTGCTCCCCGGCCGCCGCGCGCGGCCCCTCGTCGGCGGTCATGTCGGCGTCGAAGGTCAGCGCGACGGTCTTGCCCTTGTCACGCGGTCCGTGCGCGAACACCGGCGCCAGACCGCCCGGACCCGGGGCCATGACCGGGGGACGCGTGCTGGAGGGAGAGGGGGACGGGGAGGACGAATGGGGCTGGGCGGGGGCCGGCTTGGCGGTACCGGACGTACCCGCGCCACCACAGGCGGCGAGGGTCGCGCCGAGGACGCAGACGGCGGTGATACGGCGTGCGTGTGCAATCACCGTATGAAAGTAGGACTGTATGGAGACCGGCCCGGTCAACCGGCCGCCGACGCGACGGCACGATCACCCGCCCGGCGGGTGTGGGGGCGCCTTTTCCGGTGCGGGACGGCGCGAGACGGTGCGGAACGGGTCGGCGCCGGTGGGTCCGGCGCGCTCAGGCCCGTTCCGGCGGGGAGGTCGCCGGGTCCGCCGCCGGGCCGAGGCCGAGGACCGGGTCGGTCAGGGGAGCGGGCTCGGTCAGGGGAGGGGTGAGGGCCTCGGGGGCCTCGTCGGCGCCCTCGGCGGGCTCGGCGGGCTCGGTGGGCTCCACGGGCTCGGAGGTCCCGCTCGGTTTCCGCTCCGTCGCGGGCCGGTCGCCGTTGCCCGAGGCGGTCTCCGGCCGGTTGCCGCGCTCCAGGAAGTGCAGCAGTTCCACCGGGATGGGCAGCACCAGCGTGGAGTTCTTCTCCGCGGAGACGGCCATGACCGTCTGGAGGAGGCGCAGCTGGAGCGCCGTAGGGGTGTCCGCCATCTGCTGGGCCGCCTCGGCCAGCTTCTTGGACGCCTGGAGTTCCGCGTCCGCGTTGATGATGCGGGCCCGGCGCTCCCGGTCCGCCTCGGCCTGGCGGGCCATGGACCGCTTCATGGTGTCGGGCAGCGACACGTCCTTGATCTCCACCCGGTCGATCTGGACGCCCCAGCCCACGGCCGGACTGTCGATCATCAGCTCCAGGCCCTCGTTGAGCTTCTCCCGGTTGGAGAGCAGATCGTCGAGGTCGCTCTTTCCGATGATCGACCGCAGCGAGGTCTGCGCCATCTGGGAGACGGCGAACCGGTAGTCCTCCACCTTGATCAGCGCGCTCGACGCGTCCACCACCCGGAAGTAGACGACCGCGTCCACCCGTACCGTCACGTTGTCCCGCGTGATGCCCTCCTGGGCCGGGACGGGCAGCGTGACGATCTGCATGTTGACCTTGTGCAGCCGGTCGATGACCGGGATCACCAGGGTCAGTCCCGGCAGCCGGGGTTCGCCCGTGAGCCGCCCCAGCCGGAACAGGACACCCCGCTCGTACTGCTTGATCACGCGGGCCGCCGCGGCCAGGTACACCAGAGAGGCGCCACCGGCCACCGCTACGGCCGCCACCAGCTCGGCAAGCATGGTGTCCCCCTTCCCCGAGGGTTACCCGAGAGTCGGATCTGTCCGCTGCTGCCACGATATGCCCGGCTCGGTGCTGGAGGCCACGATCCCGGCGACGGGGGTGCGGACCCGGCGGGGAATGGGAGGGGCCGGGGTGCGGAAATGCACCCCGGCCCCCATGGCGGTCCGGGTCCGGGTCGTCGCTCCGGACCCGGACCCGGCTCAGCTCGCCGTCGTACCGGCCCGCTCGCCCGGCCGTACCGGCGCGGTCATCCGTACCGGTTCCGTACCGGCCGCGCTGTGCCGCTCCGCCCAGTTCTCCAGGGCGCTGCGGCAGGCGTGGTCCAGATGGAGCAGCCCTGACAGGTCCAGCCGGATCGGCCGGTCCTGGGGAAGCGCCTCCAGGCTGTCCAGTATTTTCGGCAGCCGCAGGAAGGTCGCGTTGCCCGACAGATACGCGTCCACCGGGCCCGCGCCCTTGTCCACGACCGTCAGCCGGATGTGCGAGGCTTCCCAGGCGGCCTTGACGATCGCCAGCGCGAGACCGACGAGCACGCCCTCGAACATGCCCACCGCCACGATCGACACCGCCGTGACGGCCAGCACCAGCGCCTCGCCCCGGTGCTCGCGCCACAGCGTGGCCAGCTGCCGCAGCGGCACCAGCTTGGCGCCGGAGTAGATCAGGATGCCCGCGAGGGCCGGGATCGGGATGTACTCCAGGACGCCCGGCAGCAGCGCCGCGAACAGCAGCAGCCAGACGCCGTGCGCGACCCGGGAGAGCTTCGTACGGGCACCGGCCTGGACGTTGGCCGCGCTGCGCACGATCACCGCGGTCATCGGCAGGGCGCCGAGCACCCCGCACACCGCGTTGCCCGTGCCCTGGGCGATCAGCTCCTTGTCGTAGGAGGTGCGCGGCCCGTCGTGCAGCCGGTCCACGGCCGCCGCGCTGAACAGCGACTCGGCGGACGCGATCAGCGTGAACGCGACGATCGTGCCGATCACCGCCGGATGCCCCAGCTCGCCGAAGGCGCTCAGGGGCGGCGGCTGGAGCGCGTCCATGAGTCCGCTCACCCGCACGGTGGCCACCGGCAGGCCCAGCAGCGGCACGGCGAGCATGGCGAGCCCGACGGCCGCGAGCGGTCCTGGCACCGTACGCACCCGGGCGGGCAGGTGCTTCCAGCCCACCAGCACCGCGACCGTGCCCGCGCACAGCCCGAGCGAGGCCAGCGCCGTCCCGTCGCCGAGCGCGGAGACGAGCCCCGACGGCAGCCCGGCCATCTTGGCGATGCCGGAGTCGGGCGCCTTGGCCGCCATGGCCGGATACAGCTGTCCGGCCACCAGCACCAGACCGATTCCGGCCAGCATCCCCTCGACGACCGAGAGCGAGATCGCCCGGAAGTACCGGCCGAGCCGCAGCGTGCCCATGAGCACCTGGAGCAGACCGGTGACCAGCACGAGCACGCCCAGCAGGGGCAGCCCATGCTCCTGGACCGCCTCGAAGACGAGCACGGTCAGCCCGGCGGCGGGCCCGGACACCTGGAGGCTGCTGCCGCGCATCATTCCGGTGACCAGACCGCCCACGATGCCGGTGACCAGCCCCAGCTCGGCAGGCACCCCGGAGGCGACGGCCACGCCCACGCACAGCGGGAGCGCGACCAGGAAGACGACGAGGGACGCGGTGAGGTCCTGCCGCAGATGGGGGTGGCGCGCTATGAGTCCGGACCGGCCGTGCCGGTCCGCGGGCGCGCTCACAGGGCCTCGAAGGCGTCGGTGTGCGGACGGTGCGAGCGGACGGCGCCGGTGTGCACCTCGTAGTACCAGCCGTGCAGGCCGAGCAGGCCCTGCGCGACGCGCCGCTCCACGCACGGGTACGAGCGCAGCCGCAGCAGCTGGGTGAGCACATGGCTCTGGACGCCCTCGGCGACCTCGGGGTCCTCGGCCGCACCGGCCGGGCGCGGGGTCGCGTGCGCCAGCCAGTCGCGCACGGCGGGCACGGCGTCCAGGTCGTCGCCGCGCACCAGCGCGCCGACGGCGCCGCAGTGCGAGTGCCCGCAGACGACGATGTCGCGGACGCCCAGCACCTCCACGGCGTACTCGATGGTGGCGGCCTCGCCGGTGGGCCGCTCGGAGGCGTACGGCGGGACGATGTTGCCCGCGGTGCGCAGCTCGAACAGCTCGCCGGGGCGGGCGCCCGTGATCAGGGCCGGGACGACCCGGGAATCCGAGCAGGTGATGAACAGGACTTCGGGGGACTGGCCTTCGGCGAGCCTGGCGAACTCCTCAGGGCGCTGACCGAAGGTGCGGGCGTTGTCGATGAGGGGCTGCATGTGTGTGGACTCCTCCTGGCGCGCCTCAGGGCGCGTCGGTCTTGCACGACGTACGTGGGGGGAGCGAGCCCGCTCCTCAGCAGCGGAAGACCTGAAGCACTGCCGGTGAACGGACTCCGGAGGATCTTGGGACACGGGGGTGCGGGGCACCGGCCGCGGGCGGGGCCGGATCGGCCGCTCGCCGGATGATGAGGGGGCGCTCGGGGCCGTCCCCGGACGCCGCGCCGCGCCGTTTGTCGCGGGTGTGCGGGGTGGTGTGGGGCAGCCGGGAGCGGCCTGGCTCACGGATCGTCTCCCCGTCGGCCGCCGCCGTCGGTTGCAGGGCGAGCGCGATGCCGGGGGCGTCTTTGGCCTGGGTCTCACCGAGCGTATGCGCGGATGCGAAGGTTCCCGCGGGTGCGAAGAGCTGGAGGGCGAGCAGTGCGGCGGCGAGCAGAGCGAGGACGGAACGGGCCGTCGTACACCGGGACATGCGCACCCCCCTGCGGAAACCCGCGTCTCTTGCACGCGCCAAGCATTGGTCAATGGATGGTCAAGAAATACGTTAACCCGGCGAGGGGCTTTGCAAGGTTAACGCCGGGTTACATGCGCAAAAGAGCGTGAAAAGAGCGGGTCCGGTGGCCGGAACCGGCCCCTGACCCGCCCTTTTGGTGATCGTATGTCAGTCGGACGATCTGTCAGTCCGTCGTGTCGGCGACCAGACTCTTCGCATCCCGGGCCAGCGCGGTGAGGCGGGAGATCGCGCGGAAGTACTTCTTGCGGTAGCCGCCCTTCAGCATCTCCTCGCTGAACAGCCGGTCGAAGGGCAGACCCGAGGCCAGCACCGGGACCTCGCGGTCGTAGAGCCGGTCGGCAAGGACCACGAGGCGCAGCGCGGTCGACTGGTCGGGGATCGGCTGGACGTCGGTCAGGCACACCGCGCGCAGGCCGTCGGTCAGCGCGCCGTAGCGGCTCGGGTGCACCTTGGCGAGGTGGTCGAGGAGCCGCGGGAAGGCGTCGAGCGAAGCGCCCTCGGTGCGCTGGGCCGTCCGGGTGACCTGTTCGTCGGTGAAGGGTGCGGGGGCCTCGGGCAGACCCCGGTGGCGGTAGTCCTCGCCGTCGATGCGCAGGGCGCGGAAGTGGGCGGACAGGCCCTGGATCTCGCGCAGGAAGTCGGCCGCCGCGAAGCGGCCCTCGCCGAGCTTGCCGGGCAGCGTGTTGGAGGTGGCGGCGAGCGCCACGCCCGACTCGACCAGCTTGCCGAGCAGGCTGGAGACCAGCACGGTGTCGCCCGGGTCGTCCAGCTCGAACTCGTCGATGCACAGCAGGGCGTGGCCGGACAGCGTCCGCACCGTCTGCTGGAAGCCGAGGGCGCCGACCAGGTTGGTCAGCTCCACGAAGGTGCCGAACGCCTTGCGGGAGGGTTCGGCGGGGGTGGCGTGCCAGAGGGAGGCGAGGAGGTGGGTCTTGCCGACGCCGTAGCCGCCGTCGAGGTAGACCCCGCGCGGCCCGGAGGGGGTCTTCGGGGTCTTGCTGCGGCCGAAGCCGAGGAAGCCGCGCTTGGCGGTGGAGGCGTGCACGCCGCCGAGCCCGCTCGCGAAGGTCTCCAGCACATGGACGGCGTCCGTCTGGGTGGGCTGGTTCGGGTCCGGGATGTACGTGGCGAAGCGCACCGAGTCGAAGCGGGGTGGCGGCACCATCTCCGCGACCAGGCGGTCGGCGGGGACATGCGGCTCACGCGCGCACAGGGACAGCGGGGCCGCGCCGGTCAGCTTGCCGGAACCGGAGGCGGTGGTGGAGGACGACACGATTACCCATGCTAAACGTCATGTCAGACTGCACGAATGCGACGCCTGTTCCCTGTGACCCACGAAACAGCAGCCCAGGCCCCTGACGAGGGCGGCGCGACGCCTGGCGGCCCTGGTGGGGCGGTCCCTGCCGGCCCCGGTGGCGCGGCCCTCGTCGGTTCCGGTGGGGCGGCCCCTGCCGGACCTGGTGGCGCGGGGCCTGTCGGACCCGGTGACGCGGTCCATGCCGGTTCTGGTGGCTCAGCCCTCGTCGGCTCTGATAGTGCGGCGCCGTCCGGCTCCGGTGGCGCGGTCCCGTCCGGCTCCGGTGGTGAGTGGCCGCTCGCGGAGCTGGCCGCCGCGTACGCCTATCCGGCGCCGGACCCCGCCTCGCCCCGCCCCTACCTGCGGGCCAACATGGTCTCCACGCTCGACGGGGCCGCCCAGCACGACGGGCACTCCCACCCCATCTCCTGCCCGGCCGACATGCGGATCTTCGGCACGCTGCGGGCGCTCGCGGACGTGGTGCTCGTGGGCGCGGAGACGGTACGGCAGGAGGGGTACCGGCCCGCCCGGGCGCGGGCCGAGTTCGCCGCCGCGCGGGAGGCGGCGGGGCAGGGCCCGGCACCGGCGATCGCGATCGTGACCGCCGCGCTCGACCTCGACTTCTCGCTGCCGCTGTTCACCTCGCCGCTGGTGCCGACGGTGCTGCTCACCGGCACCGACGCGCCCGCCGAGCGGGTGCGGGCCGCCGAGCGGGCGGGGGCGCGGGTGATCGTCGCGGGCGAGGGGCGGCGTGTCGAGCCCGCCCGCGCCGTGCACGCGCTCGCCGGGCTCGGCTACACCCGCCAGCTCACCGAGGGCGGGCCGCGGCTGCTCGGCCAGCTGGTGGCGGCGGACGTGCTGGACGAGATGTGCCTGACGCTCGCGCCGATGCTCGCGGCGGGGGACGCGCAGCGCATCGCGGGGGGTCCTTCGGTCGCGGTCCCGCACCGGTTCGAGCTGCTGTCACTCCTGGAGGAGGACGGATTTCTGTTCGGGCGTTACCGCCGACCCGGAAAACCGCTGCGCTGAAACAGCGGAATCTACCGTTCCGGTTAGCTTCCGGCGGGCACACTTAGTGCGGCACTACCCGTGCGATCACGGGGCAGGATGGTTTCCGCAGGCCTTTTCGGGCCCACGGTGGACAGAGGGTCGGCAGACCCTCGAAGGAGAAGAGGCGCCTGGTGTTCACAAGCGTTCTGATGATCGAGAAGGCTCTGACGTCGGCCGACGTCGAGTTCGTCACCACTTTGCACGGGGACGAGCCGGTCTTCTTCCATGTGCTGCTCCAGCCGCGCGGCGATCAGGCGGACCGCTTGCTGCGGGCCATCGACGACATCGCGCTCGGCGAGATCGACGAGGCCGTCCACGAGCGCGAGACGCCCGAGGGCGTGGACGCGCGCAACGTGGGGGAGCAGGCGCTCGACGTCTCGGTACGCGCTCTGCGTGCCGCCGGTAGCCAGGCCGAGGGCCGCCTGGTCGAGAACCACCCCCTCGACGCCCTCAAGTCCCTGGTCGAAGAGGTCCACGCCGACGAGGTCATCGTCCTCACCGACCCCCACTACGTCGAGGAGTTCTTCCACCGCGACTGGGCCTCCCGGGCGCGGCACAAGGTGGGGGTGCCGGTGCTGAAGCTGTTCTCCCACAGCAAGGCGTGAGCGCTCCGCTGGGTTTGGCGGGGGTTGTTGGTGGGGGTGCCTTGTGGCGGGGGACGGGGGTACGGCGCGTGGTTCGCCTGCGGTGGTAGTGGGGGACGAGGTGCGAGCGGCCTGCGGCACGGGCGGACCGGCGGGGGTTGTGGCGTAGCTGGTCGGTGTCTCGGGGCTGCGCCGCGCGGCGGAGCTGCGATGGTTCCCGTCGGGCGGGCCCGTACCCGTCGTCCGTCCGTACCCCGTGCGGCTCAGCGTGGTGCGCCAGCCCCGCCCCCGAGCCGTCACGGTGCCCCGTCCCACTCTCGGTGGGCCGAGCACGGCATGACAGCCGCCCGCGAGCCGTTGCTCCTCGCGGAGCGGCCCCGCCCCCGGGCCGTCACCGTGTCCCGTCCCACCCCGGCGGGCCGAGCACGGTACGTCAGCCCGCCCGCGAGCCGTTGCTCCTCGCGGAGCGCCCCCGTGCCGGGCCTTCGTCGCGTACCGTCCCGCCGCGCGGCTGGGCGTGACGCCTACCCGCTCCCGAGGCGTCGGGCCCTTCGCGGAGCAGCCCCGTGCCGCAGGCGACCCGCCCCCGTGCCTCCCTGCGCCGCAGGCGGCCGTACTCCCGCTGACGCCGCCCCGACTCGTTGCCCCTCGCGGAGCGGCCCGCGCCGCAGCCGTAGGCGAACGCCGCCCCGCCCCCGCCCCCGACCCCGCCCATTGCGGACCGGCCCCACGCGGAGCGCATAGGCTAGGGGCGCTCTGGCTCGTCTCGTCCTCTGGGAGAACATCGCATGGCACCCGGCCTTCCTATCGCCATGGACCGACCGCACTTCATCGGCATCGGCGGCGCCGGGATGTCGGGGATCGCGAAGATTCTGGCGCAGCGCGGGGCGAAGGTGGCGGGCAGTGACGCCAAGGAGTCCGCGACGGCGGACGCGCTGCGGACGCTCGGCGCGACCGTGCACATCGGGCACGACGCCGCGCACCTCGCCGACGATGCCAGCTGTGTCGTCGTCTCGTCCGCGATCCGGCAGGACAACCCCGAGCTGGTGCGCGCCGCCGAGCTGGGCATCCCCGTCGTGCACCGCTCCGACGCGCTCGCCGCGCTGATGGGCGGCCTGCGGCCGATCGCCGTCGCCGGTACGCACGGCAAGACCACCACCACCTCCATGCTCGCGGTCTCCCTGACCGAGCTGGGCGCGCGGCCCTCGTACGCCATCGGCGGCGACCTGGACGCCCCCGGCTCCAACGCCCTGCACGGCGAGGGCGAGATCTTCGTGGCCGAGGCGGACGAATCGGACCGCAGCTTCCACAAGTACGCCCCCGAGGTCGCCATCGTCCTCAACGTGGAGCTGGACCACCACGCCAACTACGCCTCGATGGACGAGATCTACGAGTCCTTCGAGACCTTCGCCGGAAAGATCGTCCCCGGCGGCACCCTGGTGATCTCCGCCGACCACGAGGGCGCCCGCGAGCTGACCCGGCGCGTGGCCGGATCGGTGCGGACGGTGACGTACGGCGAGGCCGAGGACGCCGACGTACGGGTCCTGAAGATCGTGCCCGAGGGGCTGAAGAGCCAGGTCACCGCGGTCCTGGACGGCCGCGAGCTGACCTTCGCCGTCTCCGTCCCCGGCCGCCACTACGCGCTCAACGCCGTCGCCGCGCTCGCCGCGGGTGTCGCCCTCGGGCTGCCCGCCGACGAGCTGGCCCCCGCCCTCGCCGCGTACACCGGCGTCAAGAGGCGCCTCCAGCTCAAGGGCGAGGAGGCGGGCGTCCAGGTGATCGACTCCTACGCCCACCACCCCACCGAGATGACCGCCGACCTGGAGGCCATGCGCGCCGCCGCCGGGGACGCGCGCCGCATCCTCGTCGTCTTCCAGCCGCACCTGTTCTCCCGCACCCAGGAGCTGGGCAAGGAGATGGGTCAGGCGCTCGCCCTTGCCGACGCCTCCGTGGTGCTCGACATCTACCCGGCCCGCGAGGACCCGATCCCCGGCGTCACCAGCGAGCTGATCATCGAGGCCGCGCGCGTGGCGGGCGCCGAGGTGACCGCCGTGCACGACAAGACGGAGATCCCCGAGGTCGTCGCGGGAATGGCGGAGCGGGGGGATCTTGTTCTCACCATGGGCGCGGGTGACGTCACCGACCTGGGCCCGCTGATCCTGGACCGCCTGTCGCAGAAGTAAGGGGCTGAGTCTCATGTCGTACGACGTCGAGAAGCCGGACGAGCAGTGGCGGGCGGAGCTGAGCCCGGCGGAGTACGCCGTACTGCGCCAGGCCGGCACCGAACCGGCCTTCACCGGTGAGTACACGGACACCAAGACCCAGGGCGTCTACTCCTGCCGTGCCTGCGGCGCGGAGCTGTTCACCTCCGGCACCAAGTTCGCCTCGCACTGCGGCTGGCCGTCCTTCTACGACCCGAAGGACACCGACGCGGTCGAGCTGATCGAGGACCGCTCCCACGGAATGCTCCGCACCGAGGTCCGCTGCGCCCGCTGCGGCTCCCACCTCGGCCACGTCTTCGAGGGCGAGGGCTACCCGACCCCCACGGACCAGCGCTACTGCATCAACAGCATCTCGCTGCGCCTGGAGCCGACGGAGTCCTGAGCGGCCCTGTTCAGCCGTTCCGATCCGGGGCTGCTCCGCTCGAGCCGTTGAAGGTCGGGTTCGAGATGGAGTAGCCCTGGATCACGTGGCCGTGGATGGTGCCCCCGCTGATGGTGTTGTGCACGGTGTTGCCCGCTGGCCCGTTGGGCAGAAGCGGGGTCAACTCCTGGACCAGGCGCCGGAGTTCATCGGCGGCCTCCGGGTCCTGGCGGAGCAGGCCGCGCAGCCGGAGCCGGACCGTCGCCGCGATGTCGTCGGCGAGTGCCGCCTCGTCGGGGGAGCCGTTCGCCGCGACCAGGTCGTCCCGCAGCTCGTCCAGTTCACCACCGACGGTGGCCGTCCGGTCGCCGCGCGAGAAGAGGCGTACGAGCCCCTGCCTCGCCTGCTGCCAGGCGTCGGTGACCATGAGGCCGACCACCGTCGTCGCCCCGGATGTGACGAGTGCCGTCAACTCCGCGTCCATGATTCCCCCTTGCTCCTTCGTTGCCGACCGCCAACGGCGGAGTGGGTCATGGTAGTAGCTTTGGGTTCCGGTGGCAGGGCCTGACGGAGGGGCGAACGGGTGGGCGAGCACAGCGGTGGAGCATCGTCGGTCACGCACAACTCCGTTGCCGGGAACGCGGTGATCACCGGACCGCTGGTCATGGCGGGACGGGTGGACTCGCTGACGCTGGCCGCCGCACCACCGGAAGTGACGCCCCGTCAAGTACCGCGCCCCAGCACGCTGTTCGTCAACCGCACGGATGAACTCGGCCGGTTGCGGGCCGTCGAGAGCGACCGCCGGGCGGGTCCGGCCACCTCGCGGATCGTCGTCGTCTCCGGCCTCGGGGGCGTGGGCAAGACCCAGCTGGTGGCGCACTGGGTCGCCGGGATGCTGGAGCAGCCCTTCCCCGGCGGCCAGCTCTACGCGGATCTCGAAGAGGTGAGACGGGACGGCGCGGTCGACGTGGGCGGTGTCGTGGCCGGCTTCCTGCGCTCGCTGGGCGTGCACCCGGAGTTCATCCCGGCGGGCCTCGGCGAGCGCACCGCGCTGTTCCGCAGCGTCACCGCGGGCCGCGACACCCTGGTCGTCGTCGACAACGCCCGGCAGGCCGCCGAGGTCCGGCCGCTGGTCCCGGGCACCGGGCTGCTCGTGGTCATCAGCCGCACCCGGCTGCCCGCCCTGTCGATGGACGGCGCGGAGCAGATCTCCGTCGATCCGCTCGACCGGGTGGCCGGGGTCGAGTTCGTGCACAGCTGGCGCGTCACGGACGCGGACGACGCGGCCGCCGCACTCGTCCGGCTCTGCGGCGGCCTGCCCCTCGCGCTGCGCGCCGTCGGCGAGTGGCTGGCGCGGCGCCCGCACCTGGGACTGAACGACGCCGTCCGCGCGCTCGGCGCCGACGGCTTACCGCATCTGGAGGACGGGACCACATCGGTGAACGCGGTGCTCGACATGGCCTACCTGAGCCTGCCCGGACCGACCCGGGAGCTGTACCGGCTGTTCGGCAGGCTGCCGGGTACGACCGTGACGGCCGCCCTCGTCGCGGCGGCCGGGGTGCCGGACGTGGACGCGGCGATGGGTGACCTGCTCACCGCGAACCTGGCGCTCCTGGCCGAGTCCGCCGACCGGCCGCGCCGTCTCCGGCTGCACGACGTGGCCCGGGCGCACGCGCGGGAGATCGTGCGCGAGCTGCCGGAGGCCGAGCGCGAGACCGTGCTCCGGGCCGTGACCGACTTCTACGTGGACGCCGTGGCCCACGCGGACGGCCTCGTCGGCGCCGGGCGTTTCCGGCTCCAGCCGCCACCTGCCCGCTCCCTGGCCGAACTCTGCCCGAACGAGCAGCTGTTCACCGACCGCATGGAAGCGCTGGAGTGGCTCGACGCCGAGCGGGGCAACCTGCTGGCCCTGCTGCGGGTCGCCACCGAGGAGCGGTGGTACGACGCGGTGTGGCAGCTGTGCGAATCGCTCTGGCCGCTGTACCACAACCGCAAACACCACGTGGACTCCATCGAGGCCCACCGGATGGGCATCGAGGCCGCGCGATGGACCGGGCGTACGGACGTCGAGATCCGGATGCGCAACCAACTGGCCCGCGCCCACTACGGACTGGGCTCCTACGACGAGGCCACGCGGGAGCTGGACGCGGCCGCGGAACTGCTCGGCCCCGCCACCGACACACGGCTCAGCGGCATGATCTGGGAGACCCAGGGGCTCGTCGCCCTGGCCGCCGGGCGGCCCGAGGACGCGCACACGCTGTTCCGCCGTGCGCTCGAGGCCAACGCGGCGCGGGAGGACGGGCACGGCGTCATCGTGCAGACGTACAACGTCGCGCAGGCCCTGCTCGCGGGCGGGCGGCTGCGGGAGGCGCTCGACGCGGCCGAGGAGGCCACGGCGCTGGCCGAGGAGAGCGGCGACGACGTGATGCTCCCGGGCCTCGGGATCGTCCGGGCGCGGGCCCTGCACGGGCTGGGCCGGGTCGCGGACGCGGCCGAGGCGGCGGTGCGCGCGGCGGAGCAGGCGACCGCCCAGGGGCTGTACGCCAGGCTCGACCGGGCCCTCGGGGTGCTGGGGGAGGTCGCCGCGAGCGCCGAGGACGCGCGGCTGCGGGCGGCGTGCGAGGCGAAGTCGCGTGAGCTGCGGCGGGACGCCGGGGTGCTGTCCGGCGACGCGTGAGCGGCCGCGCGCGTTTTCCTACCCTGTTCTGCTCAACACCCCACGCTCTGACGTCCCGGAGAGACCGTTGCCGTTGCCCCTTTTGCGTCGCCGTCGACTGCCGTGCCCCCGGTCACGCTGGAACACGTGGGCACCCCCCAAGGCGACGGTGCTCGGGGTCGCGCGGACGCTCACCTCGGCGACCCGGGTGCTGGACGTGCTGGGGCTGTTGCGGCCCGAGGACGGTATCGACAAGTTCTGCACGGTCAATCCGGGGTCGGCGTTCGCCGAGGGGCTGCCGGAGTATCTGGCGTCGGTCGGGGTGAACGTGCTGACGTGGAAGGAGGCCACGCGACGCTCCTTC
This sequence comes from Streptomyces sp. LaPpAH-108, assembly GCF_000373625.1. Classification (GTDB taxonomy): domain Bacteria; phylum Actinomycetota; class Actinomycetes; order Streptomycetales; family Streptomycetaceae; genus Streptomyces. Next base: position 447,905 of record NZ_KB891994.1, on the reverse strand, counting down.
GACCTGGCCGTCGCCTGTGCCGTGCATCCCTCGATGCGCAGGCTCCGCGCGCCGCTGATGGTGCTGCCGCACGGGGCCGGGTACAACCGGCTCGTGACCGAGTCGACCGGCGACGCCACGTCACCGGCCGGACTGTCGCGCCGGGAACTGGTCCATCGCGGCAGGGTGGTGCCCGCGGCCATCGGACTGTCGCACCACGATCAGCTCGCCCGGCTCCTCCGCAGCTGTCCCGAGGCGGTGCCCCGGGCGGCGGTGATCGGCGACTGGTGCTTCCAGCGCATCCTGGCCAGCCGTCAGATGCGCGACTGGTACCGGGCCCGGCTCGGGGTCGCGGACGGGCGCCGCCTCGTCGTGATCCACTCCACCTGGAGCGAGCACTCGCTGCTCGGTCGGCACCCGCGACTGCCGCTCGACCTCGTCACCTCGCTGCCGTCCGACGAGTTCGCCGTGGCCGCCGTCTTCCACCCCAACGTGTGGGCCCGGCACTCCTCGCTCGCGGTCCTGGAGCGGCTGGGAAAGGCCATGGACGCCGGGCTGATGGTCATACCCCCGCAGGAGGGCTGGCGCGCCGTCGTCGTTGCGGGTGACTGCGTGATCGGCGACCACGGCAGCACCACCTTCTACTCCGCCGCGGCGGACCGGGTGACCCTCCTCGCCGCGACCGGCCTCGACGAGCTGGACCCGTCCTCGCCCGCCGCCGCCTTCGGGCGGAACGCTCCCCGGATCGACCCCGAAGGCGACCTGTACGCACAGCTGCTGTGCGCGGAGCAGGAGCACGACCCCAGCGTGCTGCGGCCCATCGTCGACAGCCAGCTGGCGGATGTCGACAAGTCGGGGGAACTCACCCAACGCCGTCTGTACGCCTTCCTGGAGCCCCGAGGGGTACGCCTCCCGGAGGAGCCGCCCGACCCCAGCCCCGTGCCGGACCCGGAGCCCATCCGCACGCTGCCGCCCACCGCGTACGAGGTGACCGGCACCGTGCACGAGGACGGCACGGTCGACCTGCAGCGCTGGCCCCTGGTGGCGGGGCACCGGGACCGGGAGCGGGGCTTCTACGCGGTCGCCACCGAGACGTCCCACACGGTGTGGAAGCAGAGCGCCGACGTCGTGGCACGTGTTCTCGCCGGTGCCACGCCGTCGCCGCCCGAGTGGTGTCTGCGTGAGGCGGAGCGGAATCCCGGTGCCGCGGTACTGGTCGCCCGCATCGACGAGGCGTCGGCCGTCGTGCGCCTGCCGGGCAGCGTCCTGCTCGAAGCCCGTACGGCCCGCCCCTGGGGCGGAGCCCGGCCCGCGCTCGATCCCCTGGTGCTGGGCGCGGCCGTCAACCTGTGGCTGATGGACGGGAGAACGGGCGAGGACCTCGCGGAGGGGCTGGTGGTGCGCACGGGACAGCACCAGGTCCAGGTGACGTTCTCGACCCGGACCGACGACACGGAAGGCTGAGATGCCCTGACCGCGTGCGCAACAAGGTGGGAAGCGTCACAAAGAAGGGGGAGTGGGACGGCGGTCACGGGGTAGCAGAAAGCCGATTCATTGGGATCGTCCGGCCGTGGCAGACCACGGGTGCGCGCGCCCGCACCCCGGGCCGGTCGTCTTTTCGCGCCGCCCGGGTGCCGGGACGCCGCCGTCTACACTCGGCCGGCACGGTCTGAAGGCTCCTGCCAAACCGAAGGGCGCGCGGCGTTTTGATACGGATAGATTCAGTCAGCAAGCGGTATCCGGACGGCACGGTCGCTGTCGACCGGCTCTCGCTCGACATTCCGGACCGTGCGATCACCGTGCTCGTCGGACCCTCCGGGTGTGGCAAGACCACGACGTTGCGGATGATCAACCGGATGGTGGAGCCCAGTGAGGGGCGCATCCTGCTCGACGGGGAGGACGTCAGAGAGCGGCCCGTCAACTCGCTGCGGCGGTCGATGGGGTACGTCATCCAGAACGCGGGCCTCTTCCAGCACCGCACCATCATCGACAACATCGCGACGGTTCCCCGGCTGTTGGGGACGAGCAAACGCGTGGCGCGGGAGCAGGCCGCCGAGTTGATGGAGCGGGTCGGGCTCGACACCGCGCTCGCCCGGCGGTACCCGTATCAGCTCTCCGGCGGTCAGCAGCAGCGGGTCGGGGTGGCGCGGGCGCTCGCCGCCGATCCGCCGGTGCTGCTGATGGACGAGCCGTTCTCCGCCGTCGACCCGGTGGTGCGCAAGGGGCTCCAGGACGAACTGCTCCGCATCCAGGACGAGTTGGGCAAGACGATCGTCTTCGTCACGCATGACATCGACGAGGCCGTGAAGCTCGGCACGATGGTCGCCGTGCTGCGCACCGGTGGTCATCTGGCCCAATTCGCGCCGCCCGCCGAGCTGTTGAGCGATCCCGCCGACCCGTTCGTCGAGGACTTCCTCGGCGCCGACCGGGGCATCCGCAGGCTCTCCTTCTTCGCCTCCGGGGAACTGGCGCTGGAGACCGCGCCCGTCGTCCCGATCGACGCGGACGCCGAGCGGATCTCCGGGGCCGCCACCGCGCCGTACCTCCTCGTGACCGACACCGACGGCGCCCCCCTCGGCTGGGCCGAGCCGGAGCGGATCGTCGCCGGGAGCATCGACAAGGACCAACTGCTGTCGTTCGGGCGGCCGTTCCGGCCCGGCACCGACTCGCTGCGCACCGCGCTCGACGGCGCCGTGCTCTCCCCGACCGGCTGGGCCGTGGCCGTGGACGGTGACGGGCGTGCCCTGGGCGTGGTCTCCCAGCAGGCCGTCGGCGAGGCGATCCGCGCCGCGCACGACGAGCACCGCACGGACGCGAAGGCCGCGGGATGAACGGCTTCTTCGACCTCCCCAGCGACCTCCAGCACAGCTACGCCGGACTCATCGGGCTGCATCTGCGCGAGGCCCTGCTGCCGGTGCTCGCCGGACTGCTCGCCTCGCTGCCCGTGGCCCAACTCTGCGTCCGCTTCCGCTGGTTGTATCCACCGGTGCTCGGCTTCACCACGATCCTGTACGCGATACCCTCGCTCGCCTTCTTCGTCGTGCTCATCGACTACACGGGCCAGAGCGAGATCACGGTGATGATCCCGCTGGCCGTCTACAGCCTCGTGGTGCTCGTCCCGGCCATCGTGGACGGCGTCCGCTCGGTGCCCCGGGAGACCCTGGCCGCCGCCGAGGCGATGGGGCTCGGACCCGTACGGCGGTATCTCCAGGTGCAGTTGCCCATCGCCGTGCCCGCGATCATGGCCGGTCTCCGGGTCGCCTGCGTCTCCAGCATCTCGCTGGTCAGCGTCGGCATGCTCATCGGCAACCAGGGCGCGCTCGGCAACATGCTCAACGACGCGAACATCTACCACCGGCCCGCTCTCGCCGTGAACTCCGTGCTCACCACAGCGGTGCTGGCGACCCTCGTCGACGCGGCCCTCGTCGCGCTGCGCACCCTGCTGACCCCCTGGATGCCGAAGAAGGGCGCCGCCCGGTGAACGTACTCGATTTCGCCCGCGCCTTCTTCGCGGACAACGCCCACTGGCACGGCTACGACGGCATCCCCACCCGGCTCCTCGAACACATCGGCTACTCGCTCGAAGCGCTCGTCCTCGCCGCCGTGATCGCGCTGCCCGTCGGCCTGATCACCGGCCACCTGGGACGCGGCGGCAACGCCATCGCCCTGGCCGCCACCGCCGCGCGGGCACTGCCCAGCTTCGGCCTGCTGGTACTCATGTTCTTCTGGCTCGGCTTCGGTGTGCTGCCCGTGATGATCCCGCTGGTCATCCTCGCCGTACCGCCGATCCTGGTCACCGCCTACGAGGCGATCCGCTCCGTCGACCCCTCCCCGGTGGACGCGGCGCGCGGCATGGGACTGACCGAGACGCGCATCCTGTTCCAGGTGGAACTGCCCGTCGCGCTCCCGGTGATCCTCGGCGGACTGCGCACGGCGGCCGTCCAGATCGTCTCCACCGCCACCATCGCGGCCTACGTCAGCTTCGGCGGCCTGGGCCGGTACATCATCGACGGGCTCTACCAGAAGGACTACGAGAAGGTCGTCGGCGGCGCCACCCTGGTCGCCGGGATGGCGCTGGCCACCCTCGTCCTCTTCTGGGCCCTCTCCCGCCTGGTGGTCTCGCCCGGCGTACGAAGGAGCAGCTGAACCATGCCGGGAATCCAGCACCGATCCATACAACTCCCCACTAATCGAAGCCAATTGGTGACCATGACGCACTTGACTGGCCAGGAGCGCGCTGGCTTGGATCGACGGGTGACTTTCAACAACCGCATCAGCAGGCCCACCCGGAGGAACCGAGTCGTGGCGGCGGCTGCGCTCGTGGCGGCGACGGCGCTGCTGGCGGGCTGTGGTTCCTCGGACAAGGACTCCTCCGACAACCCGCTGACCGGCGGCGACAAGCCCTCCGGGGGCACCGTCGTGGTCGGCTCCAACAACTTCGCCGAGAGCATCCTGCTCGCCGACATCTACGGCGAGGCCCTCAAGGCCAAGGGCATCAAGGTCTCGTACAAGCCGAACATCGGCAGCCGCGAGACCACCTACCGCGTCCTCAAGAGCGGCGACATCTCCGTCCTGCCCGAGTACAACGGCGCGCTGCTCGCCTACCTCGACCCCAAGGCCACCCCGAAGACGGCCGAGGAGACGACGAAGGCGATCGAGGCCAAGCTCGACCCCAAGCTGACCCTGCTCGAGCCGTCGGCTGCCGAGGACAAGGACTCGGTCACGGTCAACGCGGCCACCGCGAAGAAGCTCAAGCTGACCGACAAGTCCTCCATCGCCGACCTCAAGGGCGCGGCGAAGGACCTCGTGATCGGCGCCTCCCCGGAGTTCCAGACCCGCCACCAGGGGCTCGTCGGGCTCAAGGACGTGTACGGCCTGGAGTTCAAGTCCTTCAAGGCGCTGGACGCGGGCGGCCCGCTCACCCAGACGGCGCTCAAGAAGAACGACGTACAGGTCGCGGACATCTTCAGCACCGACCCGATCATCGCCAAGGAGAAGTTCGTGGTCCTCCAGGACCCCGAGAACCTCTTCGGCTTCGAGAACGTCCAGCCGCTCGTCCGCAAGGGCGCGCTGACCAAGGAGGGGGCCGCCGCGCTCGACGCCGTCTCCGCCAAGCTGGACACGGACACGCTGCTCGACCTGGACACCCAGGTGCAGAACCAGCACAAGGACCCGCTGGACGTGGCGCGGGCGTGGCTGAAGTCCGCGGGGCTGAGCTGACGGCAGCCTGAACCGGCCAGGAACGCCCGGCGCGCACACCGCCGCCGGGCGTTCCGCCTGTCCCGGCCGTCCCGGCCCTCCCGCCCGGCACGGACGGGCCGCTCCGGCGACCTACACTGGCTCCCCGGAAACCGACGGACACGGCGAGACACGGCAAGACACGGCGAGACGCGCCGAGGAGGACGAGCACAGTGGCGACACCGCCCGGCACCGGCCGGCAGGACCCCTCCCCCGAGGTGTTCGCGGAGGCGGCTGCTGCCTTCGGACTGCTCGCCTCCCCGGCCAGGCTGCACATCGTGTGGGCGCTCACCCAGGGCGAGAGCGACGTCACCGGGCTCGCCGAGCGCGTCGGCGGCGCGCTGCCCGCCGTCAGCCAGCATCTGACCAAGCTCAAACTCGCCGGACTCGTCCGCTCCCGCCGCGAGGGCCGCCGCCAGGTGTACTTCGTGGACACCGACGAACAGGCCGCCCTCGTCGACGTCGTCCACCGCCTCGTCGGCCTGACCGCCCGGCAGCAGACCGGACCCACCGCGCCCGTACGCCGACTGCACGGCCTGTGAACCCGTGCCGGACACAGCACTCGCACTGCTGCGGCGCCTGGAGACCGGCCCGCGCGGGCTGACCGACACCGAGGCCGCCGCACGGCTGGCCGCCCTCGGCGAGAACACCCCCGCCCGTATCGCCGGACCCTCCTGGCCGCACCGCTGCGCCCGCGCCCTGCGCGACCCGTTCACCGCCCTGCTGCTGACCCTCGGTCTGGTCTCGGCCTGTGTCGCCTCCTGGCGCACCGCCTCCGTCATCCTCGCCCTCGTCGCCGTCAGCTGCGTCCTGCGGGTGACCGGCGAACGCCGCGCCGACCGCGCCCTGGCCGCGCTGCGCGGGCTCGTCACGGGCACGGCCACCGTGCTGCGCCGCACCGACGAGAGGGCCGAGCCGCGCCCCCGCGAGGTGCCGGTCGCCGACCTGGTGCCCGGCGACGTCGTACGGCTCGGCCCCGGCGACCTGGTGCCCGCCGACGTACGGCTGCTGCGCGCACGGGGACTGACCGTGCGGGAGGACGCGCTGACCGGTGAGTCCGCGCCGGTGCCCAAACACGCCGCCGACCTGTCCGAGCCGGGTGCCGAGGCCCAGCTGTGCTTCCAGGGCTGCGCGGTGGTCGCGGGCAGCGCCACCGCCGTCGTGGTGGAGACCGGCCCGCGCACCCGGTTCGCCGCCGCCCGGCAGACCCCGGTACGGCGGGAGCCGAGCGCCTTCGACCGGTCCGTGCACGGCATCTCCTGGGTGCTGGTCCGCTTCGTGCTGCTCACCCCGCCCCTCGTCCTCATGGCCGCCGCCGCGCTGCACGGCCGGGGCGTGGCCACGCTGCCGTTCGCCGTCGCGGTCGCCGTCGGGCTCACCCCCGAGATGCTTCCGGTGATCGTCACCACCTGTCTGGCCCGGGCCGCCGCCCTGCTCGCCCGCACTCACCAGGTGGTTGTACGACGCCTGCCCGCGCTGCACGACCTCGGCGCCGTCGACGTGCTGTGCGTCGACAAGACCGGCACGCTCACCCAGGACCGGCCCGTCGTCGCCGCCGCGCTCGGCCCGGACGGCCGGAGCGACCCCGAGGTGCTGCGCTGGGCGGCCGTCGGCGCCTGGTGGACCCTCCAGCTGGCCGAACTGCCCGCGCCCGACGCCCTCGACGAGGCGCTGCTGAGCGCCGCAGGACCCGTCGGCGAGGAGTACGACGGCGTCGCCGCACTCCCCTTCGACCCCGCCCACCGTGTGGCCACGGCGGTCGTCGCGGGCGGTGGACTCGGACGCCATGTGCTGGTCACCAAGGGCGCGGTGGAGGACGTGCTCGACCGCTGCGCGCTGCCGGAGGAGGAGCACCGGCGGCTGCTCGGGCTGGCCGCGCGGCAGGCGGAGGCCGGGCTGCGGGTGCTCGCCGTCGCGACCGCCGAGCGCCCGGCCGCCGTACGGCCCTACCGCGCGGCCGACGCGCGCGGGCTCACCTTCCGGGGCCTGGTCGGCTTCCGTGACGACCTCGCCCCCGGCGCCGCCGAGGCCCTGCGCGAACTGACCGCGCTCGGCGTCACCGTGCACGTCCTCACCGGCGACCACCCGGCCACCGCCGCCCGCGTCTGCCGCGATCTGGGGCTTGAGGCGGGGGAGGTGGGGACGGCGTCCGTGGTGCTGTCCTGCGGGGCCGGGGGCGTACGGGTCGTCGCGCGCTGCACCCCCGAGGACAAGGCGCGCCTCGTCGCCGGGCTGCGGACGGCCGGGCACACCGTCGGCTTCCTCGGCGACGGCGTCAACGACGTGCCCGCGCTGCACGCCGCCGACGTGGGCATCGCCCCGCGCGACGCGGTGGGCGTGGCCCGGGAGAGCGCGGACGTGGTGCTCGGCCGCAAGGACCTCACCGCGATCGGGCACGCGGTCGTCGCGGGGCGGCACAGCAGCGCCAACATCGCCTCCTACCTGCGCGTCACGCTCTCCTCCAACCTCGGCAACGTCCTCGCCATGCTCGCGGCGGGACTGCTGCTGCCCTTCCTGCCGATGCTGCCGTCCCAGGTGCTCGCGCAGAACCTGTGCTTCGACGCGGCCCAGCTGGCCTTCGCCCACGACCGCCCCGACCGCGCGGTGCTGCAGCGGCCGACCCGGTTGCGCCCGCCCGCCTTCCTGCGCTTCATCACCGGCTTCGGGCTGCTCAACGCGGTCGCGGACCTCGCCACCTTCGCCGTACTGGCGCTCGTCCCGCACGGGGGCGCCGCGATGGACGACCCGGTGCTGTTCCACTCGGCCTGGTTCACCGAGAACCTGCTCACCCAGGCCCTGGTGATGGTCCTGCTGCGCACCGGGAGGCGAGTGGCCGAGCGCCGGGTGGCCGGGCGCCGCCGCCCCGGCCCCGTCGGCTGGTCGGCCGCGGTCCTGGCCACCGCCGGGCTGCTGATCCCGCTCTCCCCACTGGGCTCGGCCCTGCGCCTGACCGGTCTGCCTGGCATCCACTACGCGCTGCTCGCCGCCGTCCTCGGGGTGTACGCCCTCGCGCTGGCCGTGACCCGGGCCCGCCACGACCGGCGCCGGTCGGGGGACGGGCCGTCTCAGCCGTAGGTCAGGTTGTCGCACGGGTTCTCGTCCGCCGAGCGCGCGCCGTCCGCCACGGTGCTCGGCACCTTCGCCGGGGCCGCGGCGGCCGAGGCGGCGGTGGCGTACGACTGGCCGAGGACCACGTTGATCCGGGCCGCGCCGATCTGTTCGAGCGTGGCGCCCGGGAACGCCTTGGCGACCGTCCGCGCCTGGCTCTCCAGGCCGGGGCCGTACTGCACGACCGTCGTCGCGTGGTCCTGGGAGGTCGCGGTGGCCGTGCCGGTGACGGTGAAGCCGTCGGCGGTGAGCAGCTGGGCACCCTTGGCACCGAGCCCGGTCACCGTGGTGCCGTTGTAGACCGCCACGCTGATGCCCGCGCCCGAGACCGGCTCCGCCGAGGCGGTGGGGGAGGCGGATTCCTTCGCGCCCTCGCTCTTTTGGCCCTTCTTGCCGCTGGCGTCCTTGCCGTCGATCGTGCGGTCGTCCTTCAGCGCGGCCCACAGCTCGCTCGCGTCCGGCTCCACCACGGCCACCCGCGAACCGGAGTACCGCCAGGGGATGGTGACGAACTTGGTGTTGTGCAGGTCGATGCCCTTCATCGACATCGCGAAGGAGAGCAGCTTGTCGGCGGAGCCGAGGCCGGGGTCCACGGTCAGCGACTTGGTGGCCGCCGTCGCCAGCGGCAGCAGCCGGGTCGGAGTGAAGCCCTTGCTCTTGACCTCCTTCAGCAGGCTCGCGATGAACGCCTGCTGCCGCTTGATACGGCCGATGTCCGAACCGTCGCCGATGCCGTGCCGCAGCCGTACGTAGTCCAGGGCCTGCTTGCCCGCCACCTGCTGCTCGCCCTTGGGGAAGAGCAGCGCGCCCCGCGTCGTGCGGTTGGGGTTCAGATCCTTCTCGTACACGTCGTTCGGCAGACAGACCTTGACGCCGCCGACGACCTGGGTGAGCGAGGCGAAGCCCTTGAAGTCCACGACCACCGTGTGGTCCACGCGCAGTCCGGTCAGCTGCTCCACCGTGTTCTGGGTGCAGGCCGGGTTGCCCTTGTCGGTCTCGCCGACGGAGAAGGCCGCGTTGAACATGGTGTTCTGCTGGGTCTGGGTCCAGGTGCCGTTCGGCAGCTTGCAGGGCGGGATGGTGACCAAGGTGTCGCGCGGTATCGACACCGCGAGCGCGTGCTGGTGGTCGGCGTATATGTGCAGCAGCAGGGTGGTGTCGGAGCGCCCTATGGCGGTCTTGTCGCCGCCGCCCAGGGCCGCGTTGCCGTCGGTGCGCGCGTCCGAGCCGATGACCAGGACGTTCTCCCCCTTGGAGGAGCCCGCGGCGGGCCGGTTGTCGGAGAGGCCGCCGGAGTCGAAGGTGCGGATGTCGCCGTCGAACTTGAGATACAGCCAGCCCGCCCCGGCGGTGACCAGGACGGCCAGGGACAGGAACACGACGAGGACGGTGCGCAGCTTGCGGCCACGCTTGCGGCGCCGGTCACGGGCCGTGGCGCGGGGGGACTCCGCCCCGTCGCCCGCCCCGGCGCGGTCGGCGCGGTCGCCCCGGTCGCTGCGGTCGGGGCGGTCGCCACCGCGCCGTCGCGACGGTGCCGTGCCCCGGCTGCTGGTGATACTCATCGGCGCCCTCTTGTGTCTCACCCTGGGTTGTACAGTTGCGCAATGTAGCAATCATTGCTGAGCGGGTCGGCGGCGTGGGAGCCCCGGCCGTCAGGAAGCACGTGAGAAAAGCACGTGAACACCCGTGAGAGAGGGAGGGGCGGTCATGCTCCGCAACGGACTCGAACCCTGGCATCTGCTGGTCGTCGCGATCGTATTCATCGTGCTGTTCGGCTCCCGGAAGCTGCCGGACACCGCCCGCGCGCTGGGCAAGTCCATGCGCATCCTCAAGAGCGAGGCGAAGGCGATGAAGACGGAGAACGCGACGCCCGGTGTCGACGCCGCTCCTGCTGGTCCGGTCGGTACGGCCGCCGAGGCGAGCGCGACGGAGTCGCCGACCCTCCGGTGAACGCGCGGCGCCCCGGCCGGGGTTCCCCTGTCACCTGATCGAAGGACGGGGCTCGGGCGGGGTGCGACCGGTTCGTACGACATCCGGCGCCGGAGCCGTGACGGCTTCCGGCGCCGGTGCGGGGCTTCGAGTCCTTGAGGTCTTGGGGGCTCGGGTCTTGGGGTCTCGGATCTTGGGGGCTTGGCTCCCCGGTCCCAGGGTCCTCTCGGTCCTCGCGGGCCGCGTGGGTTCAGGCCGCCTTCTCCACGCCCTCGCTCAGCTCGCCCGCCAGGGCGCGGGCCCGCTTGCGGCGCTGCCGCCGGGAGACGCGCGGCTCCTGGTCGGGGAGCCAGCCGAAGGCCAGACAGGCGCCGGTCGCGCCGAGCAGCAGGCCGATGAAGAAGCCGCCCAGGTTGGACGTGAGCCAGGTGCCCAGCGAGAACAGGATGCCGGTCAGCGAGTAGAAGAGCCGCTGCGCGGGGTTGAACAGGATGAGCAGACCGAGCAGCACCATCAGGGCGGGCAGCAGATAGCCGGCCACGCCCTGCATCCCGATGTGCATGACGACCTTCAGCGACGCCTTCTCGGTGAGCAGGATCTCGGCCCCGCCCAGGGCGAGCAGCAGCCCGCCCCAGAACGGCCGACGGCCCCGCCAGTCGCGGAAGGCCGCCCGCGCGGACCGCTGTGGACGCCCGGGCATCAGCAGCCCGAGTCGCTGAAGCGCAGGTTGAGCCCGGGCAGCTTGAACACGCCCGCCGTGGTGGCGTAGTTGGTCTGCCGCAGGTTGGCGATGTGCACGGTGTCGGCCTGCTGGCTGAAGACGCCGATCGGGCCCTTGGCGTTCGCCTTGGTGAGCGTGCTCGCGTCGTTGCCGATCTCGATGTTGTTGAACGACGCGTCGCCGGACAGCGTGGTCGAGTCCGTGGTGAGGTCCTTCGCGGACACCCGGGTCTTGCCGCCGCCCGCCGTGATGAGCAGGTTGGTGCCGCCGAGGTCGACGCTCTGGCACAACTTGGTGAGCTGGGCGCTCTTGATCGCGGACGTGACGACGAGCACCTGGCCGCCGGTGTCGCCCGCGTTGGGGCTGCCGTCCGCCATGTTGTCCAGGCCGCCGAACTGCTCGAAGCCGGTGCCGTCCAGCTCGGTGGCCGTGACGGTGAACGGCATTCCGGAGATCGCGAACTGCACACCCAGCGCTCCCTGGGCGGTGAAGACGGCGAGACCGGCGGCGACCAGCGTCGCGGGCACCGCCAGCACGGCGGCCCGGCGCAGCCGGACCCGTCCGCGTCTCCCGCTCCCGGCGGCGGCCGGGTCCGGGGAGGGCGCGGGCGAACCGCCGTCGGGGTTCTCGGGGGTGTGGTCGGCGGACGCGAAGTCCGGGGACGAGGCCATGTCTGCTCCCATGGGCACGGATCAATGCGGGGTGGGCTTCAGGTGGCGCGGTGTCCTGGCGCGGACAGCGGCTGCCGCGCACGCCGTCCCCGCACTCCCGGCGGATGCGAGGGCCGTTGTGTTACGCGGCGGTAGCCTGCCAGGAAGTTACCGCCGGTTACTTTGAAGGGTCAAGGGAGTTGTGAAAACCGGGTGTGGAAACTGCGCGCACCGCCCCGGACTTGGGGGACGCGCGGTTACGGGCGGTCCGCCGCCTGCTCGCTGATTCCCTCAATTGCCTTTCGTCATATTGACGTTGACGAACCATCAGGTCTACAACTCTCCCTGTTTCCCCCTGGGTCCGTGGCGCCGGACCCGCCGCGCGGCGTCGTCCGCGTTCCCGGCACCCGTCCGCTCCGGCAGTCGCCCCGTGACCTGTGGTCACCGTTCCCCGGCCGGTCCCGCCGCTCGGCATCGCACACGGCACCGTCAGCGCCCCACCCCGCACTCCCCCCACGTCGAAGAGAGGCACCCGTATGCGCACCCGCACGCTCCTCGTCCTCGCCACAGCCGCCACCGCGCTCGCCCTCACCGCGGCGGCCCCCGCCTCGGCCGACGGCACCGCCGTCCTGACCACGGGCGGCACCGGCGGCACCGCCGTCGCGGTCGGCGACACGCTCAGCGCGCCGCTGGCCTCCGGCACCTCGGCCACGCTCTACTCCAGCGCCACCGGCACCAGCGGCGTCGTCTGCACGTCCTCCCAGTTCACCGCGACCGTCACCGGCAACCCGGACGCGCCGGGTACGGCCACCGAGTCGGTCACCGGGCACAGCTTCGACAGCTCCAGCTGTTCCAGCAACGTCACCGGTGTGCTCGGCGTCAGCGGCATCACCGTCGACAACCTGCCGTACACCGCGTCGGTCGCCTCGGACGGCACCCTCACGGTGCTGCCCGCCGCCGGGTCCACCATCCAGACCACGGTCAAGCTGCGCACCCTGCTGGGCAGCATCACCTGCGTCTACCAGGCGCCGAGCCTGAACGGCACGGCCGACAACGCCGACAACAGCATCGCCTTCACCAACCAGCAGTTCACCAAGGTGTCCGGCTCGTCGCTGTGCTTCGCGAGCGGCTACTTCACGGCCAAGTACGCGCCGGTCAGCGACAACGGGGCCCCGGTCTCCGTCAACTGAGCTGATTCCATACGGCCGTTCAGCGCCGTCGCAGCCGGGGCAGGAACGCCACCGCAGCGGTGATCAGCAGCACCCCCGCCGCACCGGCCGCCAGCAACGGAGCCGAGGGGCCCGCGTCCGCGCGGGTCGCCTCGGCCACCGGCGTGCTGTCGTCCGAGGTGACCGGCGCGGACGAGGCGTCCTTGCGCGGCTCGTCGGCCGCGCTCGCCGACGGGCTGGGGGAGGCCGAGGACGTGTGGTGCGCGGCGTGGGTGGGGGAGGGGGACGGCTTCCTGGCGGGTTCCTTCTTCTCCGCCTTCGCGCCCGTTCCCGAATTGCCGCCCGAGCCCGAGCCCGTACCCGATCCCGGCCCTGAGCCCGATCCGGAGAAGACGACGTCGGAGCAGGAGTAATAGGTGTCGGGCGTGCTGCTGGTCTGCCAGATCGTGTACAGCATCTGACGGCCCGTCCGGCCGCTCGGCAGGGTCGCCTGGATGTGGTACGCCCCGTTCGTCAGCGGCGGGTCCTTGACCTCGGCGAAGGGGGTGGCGGGCAGATCGGACCACTTCAGCGGCTTCGACGGGTCGTAACCGGGCTTGGACAGATACAGCTTGAACGTACCGGCGTGCGCGATGGGGGAGGCGTAGGTCATCGTCATCCGGGCGCCCGCCGTCAGCCGGGTGGCCGGGAAGTCGGCGCGGGCCAGGTCAAGACCCCGGTAGGCGGACAGGTTCCCGCTGCACAGCTTGCCGTCCGGGATCACCTGCCGGTCACGGCCGTCGACACCGGGCACCCGCAGGTTGTCCCACGCGGCGAAGGACGCGCCGCCGTTCGCGGCGATCGCCGCCCGGCAGGCGGCCGTACCCGCGCTGCCGCCGTCGGGGGAGCAGGCGTAGACCCGGCTGACCGGCGAGGTGGGGGCGCCGTGCGCCAGGGCGGGGGTCGCCGTCCAGGGCAGGAGCAGGAGCGGGGCCGTCGCGGCTGCCGCCGTGACGCTCAGGCGGGCGGTGGTCCGGGTCGACCGGGTCATCCGGGACGCCTCCTCGGCGGGCGCGGGAACAGGGCTGTCCCCACCAGTACGCGCGTGGGGAGCGTGCCGTTCAGACCGACCGCGCGGGCTGTTTCCACGCGCGTAGCGTCACCGCGCTCATCTGTCGTACGGGTACGCACACTTGGCTCGATCCCGACCGAACAGCACAAGCGGAGTGCCTCAACTCCCTTGCTGGAGTGTGGAAACACCGTGCACCGCCCCGCTGGGCGGAAGCGGGGCGACGCGCTCCGGAAGTGGCCGAAATCCATTGCGTCCTCCTGGACTCCCGTTCCCCTGCGGTGAGTTATCGTATGCGCGGGGTTAAAACAAACCGCGTGTCCCGTTCGTTCATGAGAGGGGTCGGTCGATGGCGAGGCAGTTGCGCGCTGAACAGACCCGGGCGACGATCATCGCGGCTGCCGCCGATCTCTTCGACCGGCAGGGCTACGAATCCACCAGTCTGAGTGACATCGTGGGGCACGCCGGTGTCACCAAGGGCGCGTTGTACTTCCACTTCGCTGCCAAGGAGGATCTGGCCCACGCGATCCTGGAACTCCAGGCCGCGGCCGTGCGGCAGGTGGTGGCCGACGCCGAGAGCCGGGGCCGCTCCTCCCTGGAGTGCCTGATGCGCACCACCTTCGGCATCGCCCGCCTCGCCGTGGACGACCCGGTGCCGCGCGCCGGGCTGCGGCTCGTCACCGCCGATGTGTCCGTACGCCCGCCGCTGCGCCATCCGTTCACCGAGTGGCTGGAGTTCGCGACCCGGAAGTTCGCCGGTGCCGTCAAGGACTCGGATCTGCACCCCGACGTGGACGCCGGGACCGTCGCCCACTCCCTCGTCTGCTTCTTCGTCGGCACCCGGGTCGCCGGGCGCTCCATCGAGCCGGTCGCGCGGCTGCCGCGCAGGGTCGCCGAGATGTGGTTCCTGATGCTCCGGGGCCTGGTCCCGGTGCACCGCCGCCCCCGCTATCTCGCCCTCGCCACGCAGCTGGAGCGGGAGATCAGGGCCGCCTGACCGGCGGGGTACGGTGACGGCATGTCCGACGCCCCCACCGCCCCCGTGATCACCGGCGACGAGCCCGGCTCCTTCCCGCACCGCACGCTGGCCGAGCGGCACCCCGCGATCATCCGGCAGGTGCGGGACGCCTCTCCCTACGGCCCCGCGCAGCACCGCGCGCTGGACGGCCTGCTCCGCTCCTGCACCGAGGGCGTCATCGAGGACCTGCCCGCGGAAACGGACCCCGACGACCGGGCCCGCTGGCTGGAGTGGGGACTCGCGGGCCATGTCGGCCGGTCCTGGTTCGAGGTGCCCTGGCTGTGGGCCGAGAGCTACTTCTACCGCGTACTCCTCGACGCCGTCGGCTACTTCGCCCCCGGCCCCTGGCAGGGCGTCGACCCCTTCCGCCCCTTCAAGTACGCCGAACTCGGCTCCCCGGAGACGCGGGAGGAACTGGCCGCGCTCGACGCGCTCCAGGGCAAGTCGCCCGAGGAACGCGGACGCGCCCTGCTGCACGGCTCGCTCTGGGGCAACCGCGCCGACCTCAGCTTCCAGCTGTCCGCCGAGGGCGCCGCGTCGGGCGAGGCCACGCCGGGTCTCGTCGCCGACGACAGCGACACCCTCTGGTCGCTGCTCCCGCCGGACGGCACCGGCACCCTCTGCCTGGTCGCCGACAACGCGGGCCGCGAACTCGTCCCCGACCTGCTGCTGACCGCCCACCTCCTCGCCGAGCACCGGATCGCCCGCGCCGTCCTCTACGTCAAGCCCTGGCCCTACTACGTCTCCGACGCCACGACCGCCGACGTGGTCGACGCGCTGACCCGCCTGCGGTCCGCCTCCGGCGCCGCCGCCGACTACGGCGACCTCCTCTGGTCGGCCATGGCCGACGGCCGCCTCACCGTACGCACCCATCCCTTCCTCGCCTCCCCGCTGCCGTACACCGAGCTGCCGGACGGCCTGTGTGCCGAGTTCGCCCGGGCCCGGCTGACCCTCTTCAAGGGCGACCTCAACTACCGCCGCCTGGTGGGCGACCGGTACTGGCCGCCCACCACGCCCTTCCACGACGTGACTGCCTACTTCCCCGGGCCCGTCGCCACCCTGCGCACCCTCAAGTCCGACGTGATCACCGGCCTGACGGCCGCCACCGAGGCCGACCTGAACGCGGCGGAGGGCCGGTCCTGGCGTACCAGCGGCACCCACGCCCTGATCCAGGTCAACCCCCGGGATTGACGTGGGAGCGCCCGTCGGCTGTCTCCCCCAACGGCGGGTCGCGTTCCGGAAGTTCCCGATTGCGGGGATGGTTCACGCGATGGTGTGATCGTCCGCTGTGCGGCGGATGGCCCGTTCCGCCGCCGGGCAGGACCCGGTCATGACGCAGCCGTTCGAACTCCCGCCCTTCTACATGCCGTATCCCGCGCGGCTCAATCCCCATGTCGACGAGGCGCGCGCCCACTCGACCGCGTGGGCGCGCGAGATGGGGATGCTGGAAGGCTCCGGGATCTGGGACCAGGCCGACCTGGAAGCGCACGACTACGGCCTGCTGTGCGCCTACACCCACCCCGACTGCGACGGGCCCGCGCTCTCGCTGATCACCGACTGGTACGTGTGGGTGTTCTTCTTCGACGACCACTTCCTGGACATGTACAAACGCACCCAGGACCGGGCCGCGGGCAAGGCGCACCTGGACCGGCTGCCGCTGTTCATGCCGCTCGACCTCGAAACGCCCGTCCCGGAGCCGGAGAACCCGGTCGAGGCGGGGCTCGCCGATCTGTGGGCGCGCACGGTGCCGGCCATGTCGGTGGACTGGCGCCGCCGGTTCGCCGTCGCGACCGAGCATCTGCTCAACGAGTCGCTGTGGGAGCTGTCCAACATCAACGAGGGCCGGATCGCCAACCCGGTCGAGTACATCGAGATGCGCCGCAAGGTGGGCGGCGCCCCCTGGTCCGCCGGTCTCGTGGAGTACGCGACGGCCGAGGTGCCCGCGTCGGTGGCCGAGAGCCGCCCGCTGCGCGTGCTCATGGAGACCTTCTCCGACGCCGTCCACCTGCGCAACGACCTCTTCTCCTACCAGCGCGAGGTCGAGGACGAGGGCGAGAACAGCAACGGCGTCCTGGTCCTGGAGACCTTCTTCGACTGCACCACCCAGCAGGCCGCCGACACCGTCAACGACATCCTGACCTCACGCCTGCACCAGTTCGAGCACACCGCGCTCACCGAAGTCCCCGCCGTCGCCCTGGAGAACGGGCTCCGACCGGACGAGGTCGCCGCCGTCGCCGCGTACACCAAGGGACTCCAGGACTGGCAGAGCGGTGGCCACGAGTGGCATCTGCGCTCCAGCCGCTACATGAACAAGGGGGCACGTACGACCTCCCCCTGGGCGCTGCCGAGCGGTCCGGGCGCCTCCGCCGCCGACATCGCCGCCCTGCTGGCATCGGCGGCGACCGAGCGGCTGCAGCGGCACACCCATGTGCCGTTCCAGAAGGTCGGACCGTCCCTGCTGCCCGAGTTCCACATGCCGTTCCCGCTGGAGCTGAGCCCGCACGTTGACGCCTCGCGCCGCAACCTGGTCGCCTGGTGCACCCGGATGGGCATCCTCGGCGAGGGCGTCTGGGACGAGGACAAACTCGCCGCCTACGACCTCGCGCTCTGCTCCGCCGGACTGGACCCCGACGCCACCCCCGAGGCACTCGACCTCAGCGCCCAGTGGCTCGCCTGGGGGACCTACGGCGACGACTACTACCCCCTCGTCTACGGACACCGCCGCGACCTCGCCGCCGCCCGCCTCACCACAGCCCGGCTCTCCCGGTGCATGTCCCTGGAGGGGGCGCCGGAGATCGCCCCGGCCAACGCCATGGAGCGCGCGCTGATCGACCTGTGGCAGCGGACCACGGCGCCGATGACCGCCGAGCAGCGGGTCACCCTCAAGGCGGCGGTGGACGTGATGACGGAGAGCTGGGTGTGGGAGCTGTCCAACCAGCTCCAGAACCGCGTCCCGGACCCGGTCGACTATCTGGAGATGCGCCGCGCCACCTTCGGCTCCGACCTCACCCTGAGCATGTGCCGGGCGGGCCGGGGCCCCGCCATCCCGCCCGAGGTCTACGCCAGCGGTCCGGTGCGCTCGCTGGAGAACGCCGCCATGGACTACGCCTGTCTGCTCAACGACGTGTTCTCGTACCAGAAGGAGATCGAGTACGAGGGCGAGATCCACAACGCGATCCTCGTCGTGCAGAACTTCTTCGGCGTCGACTACCCGGCCGCGCTCGCCGTCGTCCACGACCTGATGACCCAGCGCATGGAACAGTTCGAGCACGTGATCGCCCATGAACTCCCCGTGCTCTACGAGGACTTCGGCTTGTCCGAGGAAGCCCGCGCGGAGATGGCGCTCTATGTGCTCGACCTCCAGAACTGGCTGGCGGGCATCCTCAACTGGCACCGCTCGGCGGACCGTTACAAGGCGGAGTGGCTGAGCGGCCGAGCCCACCGCTTCGTACCGGGACAGCCTCCGGCACGACTCCAGCTGATCGGCTGACGGCGATTCCCGTCCGCGCGGGCGGGGCGGCTCCGGTGGGCCAGGATCCGAGCGGGCCGGGTCAGGCGGGCTGGGCGGCCTTCGTGGCGTGCTCGATCGCGGCCCGGCCCAGCGCCCGGATCATCGGGTGCGGGCGGGAGCCGTCGCCGTACAGCTCCGGCTGGAAGAGGGAGGCCAGGAAGAAGGGGTGGTCCGGGATTTCGGCGACCCGGACCTGGCCGTCCGTGTCGTGCCCGGAGAACCGCAGGCCGTGGGCGCGCAGCGTGTCGAGATGACGGGAGGGGCCGTAGGAGCAGAAGTACCGCTCGACCGTGCGCGGTGAGCCGATCACCGACTCGGCCAGGGAGCCCGGCTCCAGGACGACCGTCGCCTCGTGTCCCACCAGGGAGCAGGCCAGCGGCTCGATCAGAAGGTCCTCCGCACCGGGGTCGTTCTCGGCGTGCGCGACACCGGTCAGCCCGCAGGCGTTGCGGGCGAACTCCAGCAGGGTGTGCTGGAAGCCGCCGCACGTGCCGAGGAACGGGACGCCCTCCTCCCGTGCGGTGCGGACGGCCGCGAGTACACCGGCCTCGCTGCGGTACGGGCTGCCCGGCAGCACCCACACCGCGTCGAAGCCGCGTACCGCCCCCTCGGTCTCGGCGTCCTCCGAGGGGATCCAGTAGGCGTCCAGGACCAGCCCGTCCCGCTCGGCGAGGGCGTCGAGAAGGCGCGGTATGCGGGTGTGGGAGACGACGTTGGGGGAGCGGTCCCCGACGAGGGCGACGGTGGCGGTGCGTACTGCGGTATCGGTCATGACAGCCATCCTGGGCGGCCGTTGCCGTTCACGTCCAACGATGATTCATGCATCGTCGATAAGCAGTACTGATGGGCGTGGGATGCTGTGCGCCATGGACCCGCATCTGCTGCGCACCTATGTCACGGTGGCGCGACTGGCCTCGTTCTCCGCCGCCGCACGGGAGTTGGGGTACACGCAGTCGGCGGTCTCCCAGCACATCGCCGCCCTCGAACAGGACCTCGGTGCCCCGCTGCTCGGCCGCCGGCCCGTCGTCCCCACCCCCGCCGGGGAACGCCTGCTGGAGCACGCGGCCCCGCTGCTGCTCCGCCTGGACGCCGCCCGCGCCGACGTGATCCGCATGGCCGCGGCCCCGCCGAGCGGCGTGAGCCTCGCGACCACACCGACGGCGCTCGGCCCGCGCGTCCTCGCCGCGCTCCCGCTGTCGGGCGTGAGCGTCCAGGTGCTCGGCCCGGACGAGATCCCCGCAGCCGTCGCCACCGGGCGCGCCGACCTCGGCCTGGTCGACGGTCCGGCGGCACCCAGCGACCCCTTGCGGCTGCCCGACGTGGCGCCGCTGACCTCCCGCGCCGTCACCGAGGAACCCCTCGCCGTCCTGCTGCCCACCGCCCACCCCCTCGCCGGGCGCCCCGGACTGCGCCTGGCCGACCTCGCCGACGCCCGCTGGATCGACGCCCCCGACACCGCCGTACCCCTCGCCCGGCTGCGGGCCGTGAACGGCGGCGGTGCGTTCCGGCCCGCGCTCGGCTACGCGGGCACCGATGTGCGGACGCTCACCACGCTGGTCGCGGCCGGGCAGGGGCTGGCGCTGCTGCCCCGGTTCGTGGCTGCCGCGGTGGCGGGCACGGTCGCCGTACCGCTCGCCGCGCCCCGGCTGGTGCACCGCACCGAGCTGCTGCACGGGGCCGGGCTCGCGGGTGCCGTCGGGGAATTGGTCGGGCGACTGGCGGCCGACCGCTGACGTTCCCACCGATGCCCCGGCGCCGTGTCACCCGTTCGTGGCTCGTCAGCGGCGGGTGACCTGGGTAGGCCACGGGGGGAGGCGAAGGAATCATGGAACAGAGTGTGTTGCGGGCCCGGCCGATGCCCGGACGAGGGCGGAGCGAGAGTGGGCGGACCGGGCCGGTCGAGCAGGCGCCCGCCGGTCATCCGCACGGCGCGCGGTCGCGGGGGCGGCGGATCAGGAGCGTGGTCTTCTCCCTCTCCGTCGGCAGTGTGCTGGTGCTGTCCGGGGTCGGGCTGGGGGCTGTCGGCGCCAGCGCTCTCGGCCTCGGTATCCCGGGCGCGAGGCCACACCACGCGGCCCCACCCGCCGCCCCTGCCGCTGCCCCCGCCTCCGCTCCCGCCGCGGCCGGGGCCGCCGAGACCCGCTCCGGTGCCACGCTCGGTCTGGAAGCCGTGGACGACGGGCAGAGGGCGGGTGCGCTGATCACCGCCGTCCACGTGCCCGGCCCGGGCTATACGGCGGGCCTGGTGCGCGGCGACGCCCTGGTCCGCTTCGGCGCCACGCCCATCGCCACGGCCGCCGATCTGGCCCGTGCGGTGGCCGGTGCGCGGCCGGGGGCGGAGGTGATCGTGACCGTGCGCCATCAGAACGGGGTGGAGCAGAGTCTGACGGCGGTGCCGGGCGTGGTGACCTGACCGGGTCCACCTGACCGGGCCCCACCTGACCGGGGCCACCGGAAACCCGCTGGTCGCCCGGGCCGCCGCCCGCGATGATGGCCCCGTGCCGCCCACGCGCCCCGTCCGCCTCGCGCGCCACCGCCCCGCGCGTCCTTGCCGCGCCGTACCCCGACCGGGTCGCGCGCGCCGGTCGGGGCGGGCAGGATGCTGCCCGGCACCGCTTCGCTCCCGCACCCCGACCGCCCGGAGGCCCGGATGACCGGTAGTACGCCTGCGCCCTTCACCGCCGACGACTACCGGGCCCGCATGGCCCGCGCCACCCGGGAGGCGGCCGAGGCCGGACTCGCCGGGCTGCTGGTGGCGCCCGGACCCGACATGGTCTGGCTGACCGGTTACACCCCGCCCGCCGCCACAGAGCGGCTCACCCTGCTGGTGCTCGTGCCCGGCAGCGAGCCGGTGCTCGTCGTGCCCACGCTGGAGGCACCCGACGCGGAGGCCGCCGCCGGTTCGACCGCTCTCGGGCTGCGCGACTGGACCGACGGCGTCGACCCGTACGCCATGACCGCCTCCCTGCTCGACGGCCGGGGCCGCTTCGGCGTCAGCGACAACGCCTGGGCCATGCATCTGCTCGGCTTCCAGCGCGCCCTGCCGCACAGCTCGTACGCCGCCCTCACCGACGCGCTGCCCATGCTGCGCGCGGTCAAGGACGCCGCCGAGGTCGAACTGCTCGCGGCGGCCGGTGCGGCGGCGGACGCGGCGTTCGAGGAGATCCGCAAGGTGCCCTTCGCGGACCGCCGCGAGTCGGACGTGGCCCAGGACCTCGCGGACCTGCTGCGCCGCTTCGGCCACTCCCAGGTGGACTTCACCATCGTCGGCTCGGGCCCCAACGGCGCCAACCCCCACCACGAGGTCGGCGACCGCTTCATCCGCCACGGCGACATGGTCGTCCTCGACTTCGGCGGCCTCAAGGACGGCTACGGCTCCGACACCACGCGCACGGTGCACGTCGGCGAGCCCACCGACGAGGAGCGGCGCGTCCACGACCTGGTGCGCGCCGCCCAGCAGGCGGGCTTCGAGGCCGTACGGCCGGGGGTGGCCTGCCAGGAGGTGGACCGCGCCGCCCGCGCGGTGATCACCGACGGCGGGTACGGCGAGTACTTCATCCACCGCACCGGGCACGGCATCGGCGTCACCACGCACGAGCCGCCGTACATGATCGAGGGCGAGGAGCAGCCCCTGGTGCCCGGCATGTGCTTCTCCGTGGAGCCCGGTGTCTATCTGCCCGGCCGCTTCGGTGTGCGCATCGAGGACATCGTGACCGTGACCGAGGACGGCGGGCGCCGCCTCAACAACACCACGCGTGAGATGGTCATAGTGGACTGATCGACCGAGGAGACACCCCAGCGACCGCACACGGAACGGCCGGCCCAGACCATGACCCAGGCACCCGCACCCACCGTCGACACCGTGCGCGCGCTCGTCCGCTCCCTCCTCAAGGAACGCGCGCTCATCAGGGACGACGGGACGGCCGACGACAGCTCCGCCGGGATCGAGGTCCGGCCGGTCGCGGGCGGTGACGGCTACACCTGGTGGGTCGGCGCCCGGCATGTGCTGCGGCTCGCCCCCGACCGCGAAGCCGCCGCCCGGCTGCGCCGCGAACCGCGCCTGCGCGACCTGGTGCGCTCCCGGGTGCCGGTCGCCGTCCCGGCCGGGGTCGCGCACGGCGACTGGGTGCCCGGCCTCGCCTGTGTGCTCGACGCCCGGCTGTCCGGCGGCAGCGGCGACGAGCACGAGGTGTCCGCGCTCGGCGAGGCCGACCTCGCCGGACTGCTCTCCGGGCTGCGCGAGGTGCCCCCGCGCCAGGCCGAGACGATGAGCGTGCCGCGTACGCCGCCACGCTCCTTGGAGGCCCTGCGCCGCATCGCCGCGCACACGGCCGAACGGCTCGCCGCCGCCGACGAGTTCGACCGCACCCGGCTCCAGCCCTTCCCGTCGACGGCCGCCACCCGGCTCGCCGCGCAGCCCGGCACCGCCGTGCTCACCCATCACGGGCTGACCGGCGCGCGGGTGCTCGTCGGCACCGAGGGGCGGGTGCGCGCCGTCCTCGGCTGGGGCGGCGCGGCCGTGGGCGACCCGGCCGAGGACATCGCCGGGCTCGCCGCCGCCGTCGGCGCCCCGGCCGCCGTCCGCGCCGCGACCCTCGCCGGGTACGGCCCCCGCCCCTGTCTGCGCGGCCTGTGGCTGGCCCGCTGCGACACCCTCGTCCGCCTCGCCGACCGGCTCGACGGCCGCACCGCCGACGATCCGACGCTGCTGCGCACCCGGCTGCGGCGGGCGTGGGAGCCGATCCTGCTGGAGCGGGTCACCGAGTTCGAGTGAGCATGGCGGCCGTCAAGTCCGCCGGGAATCAGGCCCGTTCAGACCCGCGTCAGCACCACGCACGACTCGCCCGGCACCAGCAGCCGTCCGTCCGCGCCCGGCGCCTTCACCTCGTCCCATGCGGCCAGGACCTCCATACGGCCGCTGCCCAGCGGGATGGACGCCGGTTCCTTGCCCAGGTTCACCGCGACCCGGACGTCCCCGCGCCGGAACGCCAGCCAGCCCGCGTCCTCGTCGTAGGCCACGTTGGTACCGGCGAGGCCGGGGCTGGTGAGGTCCGGGTACGCGTGGCGCAGCGCGATCAGGCGCCGGTACCAGTCGAGGACGCGGGCGTGCGGGGCGCGCCCCGGCTCCGACCAGTCCAGACAGGACCGCTCCCGCGTCGCCGGGTCCTGCGGGTCGGGCACCTCGTCCTCGGACCAGCCGTGCGCCGCGAACTCCCGCCGTCTGCCCCGCCGTACGGCCTCGGCCAGCTCGGGATCGGTGTGGTCGGTGAAGTACTGCCAGGGCGTGCCCGCCGCCCACTCCTCGCCCATGAACAGCATCGGGGTGAACGGCGCGGTGAGCGTCAGCGTGGCCGCGCAGGCCAGCAGACCGGGGGAGAGCCGGGCCGAAAGGCGGTCGCCCTGGGCGCGGTTGCCGATCTGGTCGTGGGTCTGGCTGTAGCCGAGCAGCCGGTGTCCGCCGAGGCGGGCGCGGTCCAGCGGGCGTCCGTGCCGTCGGCCCCGGAAGCTGGAGTACGTGCCGTCGTGGAAGTAGCCACCGGTGAGCGTCTTGGCGAGCGCGGCGAGCGGCGCGACCGCGAAGTCCTCGTAGTAGCCCTGGGATTCACCGGTCAGCGCGGTGTGCAGGGCGTGATGGAAGTCGTCGTTCCACTGGGCGTGCAGCCCGAGACCGTTCGCGGCGCGCGGGGTGATGAGCCGGGGGTCGTTGAGGTCGGACTCGGCGATCAGGAACAGCGGCCTGCCCGTCTCGGCGGCGAGCGCGTCCACCGACTCCGACAGCTCCTCCAGGAAGTGGCGGGCGCGGGTGTCGTGCAGCGCGTGCACCGCGTCCAGGCGCAGCCCGTCCAGGCGGTAGTCCCGCAGCCAGGCCAGCGCACTGTCCCGGAAGTACGCGCGCACCTCGTCCGAACCGGGCGCGTCCAGGTTCACCGCCGCGCCCCACGGTGTCTGGTGCGTGTCGGTGAAGTACGGCCCGAACGCCGGGAGATGGTTGCCCGACGGACCCAAGTGGTTGTGCACGACGTCCAGAACGACCCCGAGACCCAGCGCGTGCGCCCGGTCCACGAACCGCTTCAGCGCCTCGGGCCCGCCGTACGGCTCGTGCACCGCCCAGGGGGCCACACCGTCGTAACCCCAGCCGTGCTCACCCGGGAACGAGCACAGCGGCATCAACTCCACGTGCGTGATGCCGAGTTCCGCGAGGTGAGGGAGACGGTCCGCCGCCGCGTCGAGAGTGCCCTCGGGGGTGTAGGTGCCGACGTGCAGCTCGTAGAGCACCGCGCCGGGGAGCCCGCGTCCCGTCCACGCGGTCCGCCACGCGTGACGGTCGTGGTCCACGACCGCGCTCAGCCCGTCCGGGCCGTCCGGCAGGCGGCGCGCGCGGGGATCGGGCAGCTCAGGGCCGTCGTCCAGCGCGAAGCCGTACCGGGTGCCGTCCGCCGCGTCCGCCTCCCCCGTCCACCATCCCGCGCGCCCCGGATCGCGCGCGAGCGCGTGGCGCTCCTGACCGCACCGGAGCGTGACCCGTTCTGCCTGTGGTGCCCACACCTCGAACTGCACGGACGGTTCCCCTTCGTCTGCTCATCGTGAGGTAGTCCGTCCATCGTGCCGCGAAAGCGATCAATCCGCCGTCGGATCAGGGCTTTCCGGGCGGGTGTCGCGAAAGTGCGCGCGGGCTCGCAAGTGCGCGCCGGGGGAGCGGACTTCCCGATCTGGACACCACGGGCCGCCTGACCGACAATCAGCAGCGTGACGTCGTCCTTCGAGTTCCCTGTCCGCGCC
The DNA here is from genome assembly GCF_000373625.1 of Streptomyces sp. LaPpAH-108. Classification (GTDB taxonomy): domain Bacteria; phylum Actinomycetota; class Actinomycetes; order Streptomycetales; family Streptomycetaceae; genus Streptomyces. Next base: position 422,754 of record NZ_KB891994.1, on the reverse strand, counting down.
GCGCGGATCTCCGACGCGGAGCGCGACAAGGCGCTGCGAGTGCTGCGCGACGGCGCCGCCATGGGCCGGATGTCACACGACACGTTCCTGCAGCGCATGGAACTGGTCCTCGCCGCCCGCAGCCACGCCGAACTCGCCGCCGTCACGGCCGATCTGCCCGGCGGAAACGGCTTCGCCCGCGCCCTGTTCGGCACCGTGGAGGCCGTCTCCGGCTTCACCGTACGGCTCCGCAGGGCCTGGCAGGCCGAGCGGCTGCCCAAGCTCCTCCTGCCCCACCCGGGCCACGGCCACCCCCTGCGCATCGGCCGCGACCCGGCCAACGGGCTCCGCCTCAACCACGACACGGTCTCCCGCGTCCACGCCGAACTCCGCCACCAGGGCGGCCTCTGGGTCCTGCGCGACCTCGGCTCCACCAACGGCACCACGGTCAACGGCCAGCGGGTGCTCGGCGCGACGGTGGTACGGGACGGCGACCAGGTCGGCTTCGGGAAGGTCATGTACCGGCTGTCGGCGAGCTGAGGACGCTCGAACTGACGTTCCCTGACGGGAGCCTGACCGCTTCGAACGGGTGCTCCCCTTCGGGCGCATGAGCCTCCCGTTCGGGTGATCCTCGGTGCGGAACCCGTCCGGCCGTGCCGATGCACCGGGCATGACCTCTCTCACCCGTGCGACAGCGGCGGCCGGTGCCCTGGTGGCCGCCCTCGGCCTCTTCACGGCCACCCCGGCCACCGCCACCGCCACCCCCCGCTCCGCCCTCCCCGGCGACTGGCTCCACCTCACCGTCAGCCAGGGCGAGACCATCGCGCCCGGCTCCCCCCGCGCCCTCCTCCTGTGCGACCCGCCCCGGGGCACCGCCCACGCGGCCGAAGCCTGCGCCCAACTCGCCGCCGCCGACGGGGACATCGACCGCATCCCGCCGAAGGAGGTCTTCTGCACGATGCTCTACGCCCCGGTCACCGCCCACGCCTCCGGCGTCTGGCACGGCCACCGCGTCGAGTACACCCGGACCTTCTCCAACGGGTGCGTCCTGTCCGCGCGGACGGGATCGGTGTTCGCGCTGGACGCGTGACCCACTGCCCTCAGGACTCCGTGCCGTCCTCCTCGCCGGCCCGCTCCAGCAGCGCCACCGGCAGCGGTCCGAAGAGGTCCGTCAGCGGTACCCGGCCCTTGTACTCCCGGTCCGGGGAGAGGACGTCCCGCCAGCGGCCCGGCGGCAGAGGGAGGGTCGTACCCTGCCAGCCGCCGGACTCGGCCAGGCGGAGGGACAGCCGGGTCACCGCCGTGATCACCTGGTCCGAGCGGGAGAAGGCCAGGCAGTGGTCGGCGCCCGGCCCCTCGGCGGGCAGCGGGGCGTACGTGCCCGCCGAGCCGAAGGCGTCCGGGCGACGGCCGCGCAGCCGCAGGGCCGCTGTCGTCAGCGCGCCCTTCTCGCCGGGGAGCTTCGCGGGGAAGACGGCCGGGCGGCGGTTGTCCGGGTCCACCAGGGCGCGGTACTCCGCCTCGGTGCCCTGGTAGACGTCCGGGACGCCCGGCATCGTCAGATGGACCAGCGCGGTGCCGAGGACGTTGGCGCGGATGTGGGGGTCCAGGGCCTTGCGCAGGGCGGCGACGCGTTCGCCGGGCGGTCCGCAGGGGCCCGCCGCGACGAACGCGCTGACCGCCTCCTCGTAGGGCGCCTCGCGTTCCGTCCAGCTCGTGTAAAGGCCCGCCTCGCGCACGTGCTTCAGCAGGGACTCGCGGACGCGTTCCTCCTTCGCCGGGCCGAGGCCGAACACCGTCTGCCAGGCGGACCAGGCGAGTTGGCCGTCCGGAGCCGGGTCGCCGGTGCGGGCGAGATCCGCGAGCAGGGCGGCCCAGCGGCCGGGGCACTCGCTGAGCACCGCGAGGGCGGCCCGGACATCGGCGCTGCGCTTGGTGTCGTGCGTGGTGACGACCGTGCCGGTGTCCGGCCAGTCACGGGCCACGCGGGCGCAGTACGTGTGGAACTCGGCCGGGGAGACGCCCGGTCGGCCCGGATCGCCGCCGACCTCGTTCGCCGACAGCAGCGGCACATAGCGGTAGAAGGCCGTGTCCTCCACGGACTTGGCGCGCAGGGCCGACGCGCTCTGGGCGAACCGGGTGCGGAACTCGGTGAGTTCGGGCACCGAGCCGTCGTCCTCACCGGTCAGCAGCGCCCGTACCACGTCCACCGCCTCGGCCTCCTCGGCCACCGCGAAGGCGCGCCGGGCCTCCGTCGCCGCCTGCGCCGTGAGCACGGTGGCCGCGTCCTCACAGGCGTAGGGGCGGTAGACGCGCAACCGGACGAGCAGTTCCTCCAGGGCCGTGCGCAGCGCCCAGGGGGCGCGGTCGCGCAGGGCGAGGTCGGGGGAGGCCGCGCAGAGGCGGACGGCGGCGCGGGTGAGGCGGTCGGTCTCGGCGGCCAGTTCGTGGGTGAGCACCTTGTAGGCGGCCCGCCGCACGGTGGCGTCCCAGTCGCCGCCCCGGTCGCTCTGCGGGATGGCGAACGCCCGGTAGTGGTCCAGGAGTTCACCGGAGCCGCCGGGGTCCGTGAAGAGGCCGTCGACGTGGCGCAGGGCGTCGTAGCCGGTGGTGCCCGCGACGGGCCAGGAGGCGGGCAGCCGTTCGCCGTCGGCGAGGATCTTCTCCACGACCGTCCAGCGTCCGCCGGTCGCCTCGTGCAGCCGCGCCAGATAGGCGTCCGGGTCCGCGAGGCCGTCCGGGTGGTCCACGCGCAGCCCGTCGATCACGCCCTCGTGGAGCAGCCGCAGGATCGTGCCGTGGGTCGCGTCGAACACCTCGGGGTCCTCCACGCGGACCCCGATCAGCTCCGAAATGCTGAAGAAGCGGCGGTAGTTCAGTTCGGTGCGGGCAAGGCGCCACCACACCGGGCGGTACCACTGCGCGTCCAGCAGCTCCGGCAGCGGCAGATGCCCGGTGCCCGCGCGGAGCGGGAAGGCGTGGTCGTGGTAGCGCAGCACGTCGCCGTCGACCACCAGCTCGTCCCGTACGGCCGCGACCGGGCCGCCCAGCACGGGCAGCAGCAGCCGTCCGCCGCGCACCTCCCAGTCGATGTCGAACCAGCGGGCGTACGGCGACTCGGGGCCCTCGCGCAGTACCTCCCACAGGGCGCGGTTGTGCCGGGGGGCCATCGCCATGTGGTTGGGCACGATGTCCACCACCAGACCGAGCCCGTGCTCGTGCGCGGTGTGCGCGAGCGAGCGGAGCCCGGCCTCGCCGCCCAGTTCCTCGCGCACGCGCCCGGGGTCCACCACGTCGTACCCGTGGGTGGAGCCCGGCACGGCTTCGAGGACCGGGGACAGATGCAGATGGGAGACGCCGAGGTCCGCCACATGGGGGACGGCCGCCTCGGCGGCGGCGAACGGAAACGAGGGCTGGAGCTGGAGTCGGTAGGTGGCCGTGGGCACGCCCGGCCGGGGTCGCGCGGCAGCAGTCATGCTGTGCTACGTACCCCGTGCGCCCGGTTTCGTGTCATCGGTCCCCGTACGGACCAGCGGCGACCCCGTACGGACCGGCCACGGCCACCCCCGGCTCCCTCACGCGGGCCGTTGCAGCACCGTCAGGCTCCGGTCCGGCAGCGTGATCCGCTCGCCCCCCGCCACCTTCGGCCCGGTGTCCGGCGGCACCCCCTCGGGGCGGGCGGTGTCGACCACCACCTGCCACTGCCTGCCGTGGTCGGCCGGGACCAGGAAGTCCAGCGGTTCGGGGGAGGCGTTGAACATCAGCAGGAACGAGTCGTCCGTGATCCGCTCGCCGCGCGGCCCCGGCTCGGAGATCGCGTTGCCGTTGAGGAACACGGTCAGCGCGGAGGCGGGCGCCGAGTCCCAGTCCCGCTGGGTCATCTCCTCGCCCTCGGGGGTGAACCAGGCGACGTCCGACAGCTCGTCGTGGGTGCCCTCCACCGGGCGGCCGTGGAAGAAGCGGCGCCGCCGGAACACCGGGTGGTCGCGGCGCAGCCACACCATCGCCCGCGCGAATTCCAGGAGTTCACCGCCGTCCTCGGGCCAGTCGACCCAGGACAGCTCGTTGTCCTGGCAGTAGGCGTTGTTGTTGCCGCGCTGGGTGCGGGCGAACTCGTCGCCGTGGCTGATCATCGGCACGCCCTGGGAGAGCATCAGCGTGGCGAGGAAGTTCCGCATCTGCCGGGTGCGCAGCTCACGCACCTCCGGGTCGTCGGTGTCGCCCTCCACCCCGCAGTTCCAGGACCGGTTGTGGCTCTCGCCGTCCCGGTTGTCCTCGCCGTTGGCCGCGTTGTGCTTCTCGTTGTACGACACCAGGTCGCGCAGGGTGAAACCGTCGTGGCAGGTCACGAAGTTGACGGAGGCCAGCGGGCGGCGCCCGTCGTCCTGGTAGAGGTCGGAGGAGCCGGTGAGCCGGGAGCCGAACTCCGCGAGCGCGCGCGGCTCACCCCGCCACAAGTCCCGTACCGTGTCACGGTACTTGCCGTTCCACTCGGTCCACAGCGGCGGGAAGTTGCCCACCTGGTAGCCGCCCTCGCCCACGTCCCACGGTTCCGCGATCAGCTTCACCTGGGAGACCACCGGGTCCTGCTGCACCAGGTCGAAGAACGAGGACAGCCGGTCCACCTCGTGGAACTGCCGGGCCAGGGTTGCCGCGAGGTCGAAGCGGAAGCCGTCGACGTGCATCTCGGTCACCCAGTACCGCAGCGAGTCCATGATGAGCTGGAGCACGTGCGGGGAGCGCATCAGCAGGGAGTTGCCGGTGCCCGTGGTGTCCATGTAGTAGCGCGGGTCCTCGGCCAGCCGGTAGTACGACGGGTTGTCGATGCCCTTGAACGACAGGGTGGGGCCCAGGTGGTTGCCCTCGGCGGTGTGGTTGTAGACCACGTCGAGGATCACCTCGATGCCCGCCTCGTGCAGCGCCCGCACCGCCGACTTGAACTCCAGGACCTGCTGGCCCCGGTCGCCCCAGGAGGCGTAGGCGTTGTGCGGGGCGAAGAAGCCGATGGTGTTGTAGCCCCAGTAGTTGGTCAGGCCCATGTCGGCCAGGCGGTGGTCGTTGACGAACTGGTGGACCGGCATCAGCTCCAGGGCCGTCACCCCGAGCTTGGTCAGATGCTCGATGATCGCCGGGTGGGCGAGGGCCGCGTAGGTGCCGCGCAGCTCCTCCGGCAGGCCCGGGTGACGCATCGTCAGGCCCTTGACGTGGGCCTCGTAGATCACCGTGTGGTGGTAGTCGGTGCGCGGCGGACGGTCGTCGCCCCAGTCGAAGTACGGGTTGATCACCACCGAGGCCATGGTGTGCGGCGCCGAGTCCAGGTCGTTGCGCCGGTCCGGGGCGTCGAAGTGGTAGCCGTACACCTCCTCGCCCCACCGGACCGCCCCGCTGACCGCCTTGGCGTACGGGTCGAGCAGCAGCTTGGCCGAGTTGCAGCGCAGCCCGCGCTCGGGCTCGTAGGGGCCGTGCACACGGAAGCCGTAGCGCTGGCCCGGCATGATGCCGGGGACGTACGCGTGCCGCACGAACGCGTCGCTCTCGCGCAGTTCCACCGCCGTCTCGGAGCCGTCGTCGTGCAGCAGACACAGCTCTACTCGGTCGGCGGCCTCCGTGAAGACCGCGAAGTTGGTTCCGGCGCCGTCATAGGTGGCACCGAGTGGATACGCCTCTCCAGGCCAGACCTGCATGGACACGACTCTTTCAGGTGGGCGGCCCCGCTGGGGGCGCGTCGGCGGCGAGTCTCCCCGAAAGTGAGGAACCCTCAGAGGACTACCCCGTCTGACGGGCCCATGGCGCCTCGGCCGCGGGCCGGACGGATATCGGCCGGGACACGGCGCCGGGGCGAGCGCGGGTCAACACGGGGTTCCGCCGGGTCGCCCCCGGCGCGCTGACGGTCCGGCAGTGCCCGTACCTGCGCGGACGTGGCCGCCCCGGCGCCCTCACCGCTATGAATCCGCTCACTCCCGTCGCCCGCGTGGCGCGGAACGGCCACTGCCTGCCCAGAAGTTGGGAAACCGACCTGTCCATCCGGCTGCACCGCCCACCGCTCCCGGAGTACCCTTCCTTGATCGTTGAGACGGGAAAGGTCCGGGGGACGGAAGGCGGTGCAGGGTGGGGTCGGGAGGGCTGGAGCTGCCCCCTGGTGGCGAGGGTCACGAGGGGAGCTCCACGGACGTCCCGCCCGGCGCGGTGTCCCTGGCGCGGCCGATGGACGCGGGGTCGATCGGACCGGAACTGGACTGGGACGCGAGCGCCTGGCTGGAGGTGCGCACCCGCGCCCAGCGGGCCGGCCGGGCCTACATCTGGCTGAACCTCGTCGAACAGCGGCTGCGCGCCGTCGTGGCCGCCGTACTGCGCCCGGTCTACGAGCCCGTCCACGGCGACGACTGGGTGGTGGCCGCCGCCGGACCCGCCGGACAGGAATGGGTGCAGCGGGCCGTCGCGGTACGTGAAGTCAGCCGCCGCAAGGGCTACTTGCTCGACCCGGCCGACGACAACGTGCTCAGCTTCCTGACGTTGCCCCAGCTGCGCGAGCTGATGGTGCAGCACTGGCCGTGCTTCGAGCCCTACTTCGACGAGCGCCGCGACCTCGAACTCGCCCTGGACGAGCTGGAGGTGACGCGCAACGTCGTCTCCCGCAACCGCGCCCTGTCCGAGGCCGTCCTCGGCCAGGCCGAGCGCGCCTCGGCCCGCCTCCTCGAACTGCTCGGCGCGGGCGGGGACGTGCCCTCGGCGGGGCGGCTGCGCGTGGACGCGGTGGAGGACCTGGTCGGCGACCGGTACGCGGACGTGGTGGCCGTCCACCCCGACCGGGTGCGGCTGATGCGGCAGTTCCCGGCCGAGGACCTGTTCGGCGGGGCCCGGCGGCTGGACGCCATCGGCATCGGGCTCAACCTCCTGGTGCAGAACTTCTCGGGACGCCGCCTGGTCCGGCTCGCGGAGACGGGCTGCCGGGTGAGGCTGCTCTTCCTCAACCCGGCCTCCAGCGCGGTCAAGCGCCGTGAGCGCGAACTCGGCATGAAACGGGGCGAGTTGAGCCGTTCGGTCGAGATGAACATCCTGCACATGCGCCGGGTCCGCTCCCGGCTGCGCGACCCCGGCGCCTTCGAGATCCAGGTCTACGACGAGACACCGCGCTTCACCGCCTACCTGGTGGACGGCGACGGCGCGGACGGGGTCGGCGTGGTGCAGTCCTATCTGCGCGGGGCGCGGGGCATGGAGTCGCCGGTCCTGGTGCTGCGGGGCGGCAGCCGGGTGGTCCGCCCCGACCAGGTGGGCGAGGCCGGGCTGTTCCCGACCTACCGCGAGGAATTCGAGACGGCTTGGGCGGATTCGCGCCCGGTGTCCTGAATCGTCCCCCCGGTGCGGCGGGGGTCCGCCCGGGATTGTCAGTGCCGCGTGCCATGGTGGAGGCCACTGGGGGAACGCACCACCACGAAAAGGGGGACCACCCATGGCCTGGCACCGGCACACGCTGACCGCTTTCGACCTGGAGACGACCGGAACCGACCCGCAGGAGGCGCGCATCGTCACGGCCGCCGTCCTGGAGGTCGGCGCGGGCGAACTCCTGGGCCGCAGGGAATGGCTCGCGGACCCGGGTGTGGAGATCCCGGCCGACGCCGTCGCCGTGCACGGCGTCAGCAACGAGCGCGCGAGCGCCGAGGGCCGCCCGGCCGACCAGGTCGCCGACGCCGTCGCGACCGCCCTCGTCTCCTCCTGGCAGGCGGGTGTCCCGGTCGTCGCCTACAACGCCGCCTTCGACCTCACCCTGCTCTCGGCCGAACTGCGCCGCCACGGGCTGCCGTCGCTCTCCGAGCGCCTCGGCGGCGAACCGCTGGGCCCGGTGGTCGACCCGTACACGATCGACCGCTGGGTGGACCGCTACCGCCGGGGCAAGCGCAACCTGGAGGCGGTCTGCGCCGAGTACGGCATCGTCCTCGCCGCCGCCCACGACGCCTCGGCCGACGCCCTCGCCGCCGCCCGCCTCGCCGTCGCGATAGCCGAGCGGCACCCGAAGATCGCCGCGCTCGGCCCGGCCGAGCTGCACCAAAGCCAGATCGAGTGGTACGCGGCCTGGGCGGCCGACTTCCAGAGCTTCCTGCGCCGCAAGGGCGACACGGAGGCCGTGGTCGACGGGACCTGGCCGGTGCGGGAGCTGGTGGAGGAGCGGGTCTGATCCCGCTCGTTCTCCGAGCGCCCCGGGCTCAGAAGGGGTACCAGCGCACCGACTCGTCCCCGTCCCGCAGCGAAGCCACCCGGCGCTCGAACTCCGCCAGCGCCTTGGAGTTGGCGGGCGCGTGCTGGGCCACCCAGGCACAGCTGGCCGTCTCGCGGGCGCCGCGCAGCACCGAGCAGCCCTCCCACGCGCGCACGTCCCAGCCGTACGCCTGGGTGAAGGCGTCGTACTTCCCGGCGGGCAGCCCGTAGCGGTCGCGGGAGAGGGCCATCACCACGAGGTCGTGCTCGCGCAGGTCGGCGGAGAAGGTCTCCAGGTCGACCAGGACCGGCCCGTCGGGGCCGATGTGCACATTGCGCGGCAGCGCGTCACCGTGGATCGGACCGGGCGTCAGGTGCGGGGTCAGCGCGGCAGCCGCCGAGGCGAAGCCGTCACGCCGGGAGCGCAGATACGCCGCGTCCGCCGGGTCGATCGCGTCGCCCGCGAGGCGCAGCCAGCGCTCCACCCCGCCCAGCAGCTCGCGGGGCGGCAGCGCGACCGGCGGCGCGGGCAGCGCGTGCACGATCCGCAGCAGCCGTGCCAGGTCCTCGGGCTCGGCCGGGCGTACGGCGTCGGGCAGCCGGTGCCACACGGTGACCGGGTGCCCTTCCACGAGCAGCGGCTCGGGCTCGGCCGCGCGCACCGCCGGTACGCCCTGTTCGGCCAGCCAGGCCGCGACGGCCAGCTCGCGCCGGGCGCGCTCCAGCAGGCTCTCGTCGCGGCCGACCTTGACCACGAGGCCGCCGGAGGCGAAGACGGCGTTCTCACCGAGGGCGAGGAGCCGCGCGTCCCGCGCCGGGCCGGGCAGCACCTTCGCCCCGGCCAGTACGTCCCGCGCCCGCGCCTCGTCCATCGTCCGCCTCCGTGTCCCGTCGCCCATGTCCGTGCCGGGTGCCGTACGCCCCGGTCTCCGGCAAGTCTCGCATTCGCACAGGTCGGGCCGTGTGCGCGGTCCCTTGACGCGATCGCGGCCGTTCGCAACCATGAACACGCCAATCCTGGGGGCGAAGGGGCTCTCCCGGAGGCGAAGGGGCTGACGGGGGCTGATGTCATGACGACGGTGGCCCGGACGGCCGCACGGCCGGGCACGCGCCCCGCGCCCGCCCGCGACCACGGCGCCTGGTTCCTGGTGCTGCCCGCCCTGATCCCGATCCTCGTCCTCAGCGTGGGCCCGCTGCTCTACGGCATCCTGCTCGCCTTCACCGACGCCCAGTCGGGGCGCACCGCGCCCACCCGCTGGACCGGCGTCCTCAACTTCCAGGACCTGCTGCACGACACCCTGTTCTGGGAGTCCTTCCGCATCGGCCTGCTGTGGGCCGTCGGCGTCACCGTGCCGCAGTTCCTGCTGGCGCTCGGCCTCGCCCTCCTGCTCGACCAGGACCTGCGGCTGCGCCGCCTCGCCCGCGCCCTCGCGATCGTCCCGTGGGCCATGCCCGAGGTCGTCGTCGGCGTCATGTGGCGGCTGGTCTACAACCCGGACGCGGGCGTCCTCAACGAGACCCTGCGCGACCTCGGCCTCGGCGGCGGCCGGGACTGGCTCGGCACCCTCGCCACCGCGCTGCCCGCCGTCATCGTCGTCGGCGTCTGGGCCGGGATGCCCCGCACCACCGTCGCCCTGCTCGCCGGACTCCAGAACGTGCCCCGCGAACTGCGCGAGGCCGCCGCCGTGGACGGCGCGGGCGCCTGGCGCCGCTTCCGCGCGGTCACCTGGCCCGCGCTCCGGCCCGTCGCCCTCGCCGTCACCTCGCTCAACCTGATCTGGAACTTCAACGCCTTCGCCCTGGTGTACGTGCTCACCGGCGGCGGACCCGGCGGCCGTACCCGGCTGCCCATGCTGTTCGCCTACGAAGAGGCCTTCCGCTACGGCCAGTTCGGCTATGCGGCGGCGATGGGATGCGTGATGGTCGCGGTGATCTCGGTCCTGCTCGCGGTGTTCCTCGCAGGGCGGCTGCGCGGGGGCGAGGACCGGTGAGGACCCGCCCCGCCGCGCGCGCCGCCCAGTACGCGGCCCTGCTCGCCTACCTCGTCTTCCTGGCCTTCCCGCTGCTCTGGCTGCTCTCCACCGCCTTCAAACCGCCGCGCGAACTGGCCTCCCTGCACCCCACCTGGATCCCGCGCCACCCCACCCTCGCCAACTTCCGCCGCGCCCTGGACGAACAGCCCCTGGCGCACGCGGCGTTGATCTCGCTGCTGGTGGCACTCGCCACGGCCGTCGTCGCCGTCGTGCTCGCCACCCCGATGGCGTACGTGATCGCCCGGCGCCCGGGGCTGCTCTCCCGCGCGGCGACGGGCTGGGTGGTGGTCAGCCAGGCGTTCCCCTTCGTGCTGCTGATCATCCCGCTGTTCCTGCTGCTCAGGGAGCTGCGGCTGATCGACTCGGCGCCAGGGCTCGTGCTGGTCTACGTGGTGTGGTCGCTGCCGTTCGCGCTGTGGCTGCTGGTCGGGCAGATGCGGTCCGTGCCGGTCGAGTTGGAGGAGGCGGCGGCCGTGGACGGCGCCGGACGGGTGCGGACGCTGGTGTCGGTGACGGCGCCGCTGCTCGCGCCGGGGATCGTGGCGACGGCGCTCTTCGCGTTCGTCACCGCCTGGAACGAGTTCTTCTTCGCACTCGTGCTGCTCAAGAGCCCCGGCAAACAGACCCTGCCGGTCGTGCTCACCCACTTCATCGGCGCGGAGGGCGTCGCGGACCTCGGCCCGCTCGCCGCCGCGGCCTTCCTCGCCACGCTGCCCTCCCTGGTCTTCTTCGCGCTCGTCCAGAAGCGGCTGTCGGGCGGCCTGCTCGCCGGGGCGGTGAAGAGCTGATGCGCACCAGGATCGCCGTGGCCGCCGTCGTCCTTCTGCTGCTGCTCGCGGGCTGCTCCTCCGGCCGGCCGGGCGGCGGCGACGGCAAGGTCGTCCTGCGCTTCCAGTCCCTCGCCTGGCAGCCCGAGTCCGTGGCCGCCACGAAGAAGCTGGTCCGGGAGTGGAACGCGAGCCATGCCCGCGTGAAGGTCGAGTATGTGCAGGGCAGTTGGGACTCCGTCCACGACCAGCTGCTCACCTCCTTCGAGGGCGGCGAGGCCCCCGACGTCCTCCACGACGCCTCCGACGACCTGGCCGACTTCGCCCACGGCGGCTACCTCGCGGACCTCACAGGACTGCTCTCCGACCGCCTCAAGTCCGACATCCCGCAGAGCAGTTGGGACACGACCCGGTTCGGGGACGGCGTCTACGGCGTGCCCTTCCTCCAGGAACCGAGGGTGCTGATCGCCAACACGAAGTGGCTGCGCGGGGCAAAGGTGCGCGTGCCGACTCCCGAACACCCGTGGACCTGGACGGAGTTCAGAGCGGTCACCAAGAAGCTCAGCGGGCCCGGCAAGTACGGCGTGGCCTGGCCGCTCAAGGAGCCCGTCTCCGCGACCCTGAACCTCTCCCTGTCCGCCGGAGGGCGGCTCTTCCACCAGGACGCGGACGGCAAGGTGCGCGTGCGGTTCGGGTCCGGTGACGCCGTCGTACCGCGCACCGTCCACGACCAGGTCGCCGTCGACCACAGCGCCCCCGCCTCGACCCTCGGCAGCGGCGGCTCCGACACGCTGCCCGGCTTCTTCGGCGGCAAGTACGCCATGGTCCCGCTCGGCTTCTCCTACCGTCAGCAGGTCGCGCTCCAGGCGCCCAAGGGCTTCGACTGGGAGGTGCTGCCCGCGCCCGCCGGGGCCGACGGGCTCACCCAGGGCGTCAGCCCGCAGACCCTGTCCATCGCCGCCGACAGCCCCCACAAGAAGGAGGCGGCGGCCTTCCTGGACTTCCTGCTGCGCCCGCGCAACATGGTCCGCCTCGCCCTCGGCGACTGGATGCTGCCCACGGGCACCGAGGCCCTGAAGGACCCCGCCCTGCACACCCGCAAGGACGGCTGGGCCACCGGCACCGCCCTCGCCGCGCACCTCCGTCCCGCCCCGGCGCAGTCCGTGCGCGGCTACCCGGAGTGGAAGGACAAGGTGGCCACTCCGGCCTACCAGGAGTACTACTCCGGCTCGATCGGGCTTTCCGAACTGCGTCGCCGACTGGAACGGGACGGCAACCTCGTTCTCGCCCGCTACCAGCGCTGATGCGGTGTCCGATCCGCCCTTCGTAGATCCACTTTGCGATGACAAAAACTTGTTGAACAAGTCACAGCTGCGTGTAGGAGTTGATCCGGGCCCGCTCGATCCGCGAGAGTTCCGACGTACCGGTCCGCCGGTCCACGGCCGTCGTGCCCACCCCCACGGGGCACGACGGCCCTTTACGGTGGGCGGATGACGACGACCTACGCGGCGCTGCTGCGCGGCATCAACGTCGGGGGCGCCAGGAAGCTCCCCATGGCCGACCTGCGCACCCTGCTGACCGGCCTCGGCTACGACGGCGTACGGACCCATCTCCAGAGCGGCCAGGCGGTGTTCAGCACCGACACCCGCGAAGAGGCCGCGCTGGAAGCCGAGTTGGGGCAGGCCATCCAGGAACGCTTCGGTTTCTCCGTCGACGTGATGGTGCGCGACCACGCCTATCTGAGCGCCGTGGCCGACGCCTGCCCCTTCCCCGCCACCCAACTCGCCCCCAAGCAGCTGCACATCACCTACTTCTCCGGGCCGGTCACCGCCGACCGCTTCGCGGAGATCGACCCCGCCGCGTATCTCCCCGAGGACTTCCGCCTCGGCGACCGCTGTCTGTACCTGTACGTCCCCGACGGCCTCGGCCGCAGCAAGCTCGCCGAGGTGCTGGCCCGGCCCCGCCTCACCAAGGGGCTGATCGCCACCTCCCGGAACTGGAACACCGTGCGCAAGCTGGTGGAGCTGACGGCGGAGTGAGACGGCCGCGTCGGCGCGGGCATGTCAGGGCCGAGATGTCAACCCCGGGCTTACGGAATGAAGTTGGCCGATAGTCGACGCCCCGGCGTCACGGTACGAGAGTGAAGGGTGAGGACGGCCACCGAAAGCCGCTGGACACATGGCACAGGGTGACGGCCGACAGCGGTTTTCGGCCGGCCCCCTCGGCGTTTTCGGCCCCCCATCCCGTGGCCGGAACCCGCAGGGGCACCCGTCGTCTCGGTAACGTCGGCCTCCGGTCCCGGATCAGGAGTGAGGACAGGCCTTGAGCACGTACGACCAGCACGGCAACACGCCCGGCGGGTACGCATACGAGGCGGCGGCCCGGGGATGGCTCGAACTGGAGACCCTGATCGAGCTGGCCGCGGGCCTCACCGCCGCGCTGCACGCGGAGTATCCGGCGCTCGTCGGCTGGGGCGAGTCGATCCAGGCCGAGCTGGCGCTCTCGGCCGACGACGGGCTGCCGCCCAACCGGGGCCGTATCCGCTCCGCCCTGGAGGCGGTCAGCATCGGCGCCGGAGCGGGCACCGGCAGCCTCACCTACACCCAGCAGCTCATCAACGGGCTCAAGCTCTGACCCGGGGGCAGCCCGCTCAGACCCCCACCGGCACCGGGAGCGAGGCCGCCGCCCCGGCGTAGCGCTCCAGCAGCACACGCGCCACCTCCGGCGCCGGGCCCAGCACATCGGCCAGCACATCCGCCCCGGCCGCACCCCGCGCGATGCGGTCGGGGAGGAAGCCGGGGGCCAGTACGTACGGCGCGACGGCCACCCGCTCGCAGCCGAGCGCGCGCAGCTCGCGCACCGCGTCCTCGGTGCGCGGCAGGGCGGCGGAGGCGTACGCGGGCCGCACGGCCCGCCAGCCGGTGCGCCGCCACTGCCGCGCCATGCGCTCGATCACCGCGATCGCCTCCGGGTCCGAGGACCCTGCCGAGGCCAGCACGACCCCGGTGCGGGCCCGGTCGGCGTGCCGTACCCCCGCCTCGTACAGCCGGCGTTCCAGCGCCCCGACCAGCAGCGGCGACGGGCCCAGTACCTCGGCCTGGCGGACCCGCAGGCCATGAGGCGCCTCCCGCAGGACGGCCGGGATGTCGGCCTTCGCGTGGAAGGCGCGGGTCAGCAGCAGCGGCTGGGCCACCACGTCCCGCACCCCGCGCGCGGCCAGCGACTCCAGCACCTCGCTCACCGAGGGGGTGTTGAAGTCCAGGAAGCCCGTCTCCACGCGCAGCCCTGGCCGCAGCGACCGCACCCGCGCGACCAGCGCGTGCACGGTCGCCGCGTGCCGCGGATCGCGGCTGCCGTGGGCGACGACGAGGAGAACGGGCTTGTGGAACATGGGACTTCAGCTCTTCACCAGCAGGCCGCGGCTGCGCAGCACCCACCGCTCCAGCGGACTGAAGAGCAGCAGGTCGATCGCGATGCCGACGAACAGGATGAGCAGGATGGCCTCGAACACCATGGCCATGTCGAGGGCGTTGCGCCCGTTCTCCAGCAACTGGCCGAGGCCGACGCCGAGATCGGGGAACGACGCGATGATCTCCGCCGCCATGAGCGAGCGCCACGCGAACGCCCAGCCCTGCTTCATCCCGGCGACATAGCCGGGCAGGGCGGCGGGCAGCAGGACGTGCCAGACGCCGCGCAGGCCCGAGGCGCCCATGGTGCGGCCCGCCCGCAGGAACAGCGGGGGCACCTGGTCCACCCCGGACACCAGTCCGTTGGCGATGGAGGGGACCGCGCCGAGCAGGATCACGGCGTACATCATCGAGTTGTTCAGGCCCAGCCACATCACGGCGGGCGGCACCCAGGCCACCGAGGGCAGCGACTGGAGCCCGGACAGGATCGGCCCGATGGCCGCCCGCACGAACCCCACCCGCGCCACCAGCAGCCCCAGCGGGGTGCCGATGGCCAGGGCGAGGAGGAAGCCCAGCAGACCGCGCGAGACGCTGGTCCAGATGTAGCCGAGGAGCTTGCCCTCCAGCCAGTCGTGCTGGACGACGTGCCACACCGCCGACGGCGGGGGCAGCTTGGTCGGGTCGTCTACGACCTTGAAGGTCACCAGCGCCTGCCACACCACCAGGACCAGCAGCACCGCGGTGACGGGCGGCAGCACCTTGGTGGTCAGCGTCCGGCGCAGCGGCGGCCGGGCGGTGCCCGCCGTCTCCAGCGCGTCCAGGCCCGCCTCGACACCGCCGTCGGCGGTCTTCGTGGGCTCGGGCCCGGTCGTGGTCTCAGTGCCTGCCATGACGGCTGATCTCCCCCCGCAGTACGTCGGTGATCTCCAGGGACAGTTCCGCCACGGGGGCGTCCTCGATACGGCGCGGCTGCGGGATGTCCACCGTCCACTCGCGGGCGACCCGGCCCGGGCGGGAGGACAGCAGCACCACGCGCTGGGCGAGCCGTACCGCCTCGCGCACGTTGTGCGTCACGAACAGCACCGACAGGCCGGTCTCCGCCCAGATGCGGGTCAGCTCGTCGTGCAGCACGTCCCGGGTGATGGCGTCGAGCGCGGCGAACGGCTCGTCCATCAGCAGCAGGCCGCTCTCCTGCGCCAGCGCGCGGGCCAGGGCCACCCGCTGGCGCATACCGCCGGACAGCTCGTGCACCCGCTTGCCGTACGCGCCGTTCAGCCGGACCAGACCGAGCAGTTCCTCGGTCCGGGCGCGGCGGTCGGACTTCGGAACTCCCCGCAGTTTCAGGGCGAGTTCGATGTTCTTGCCCGCCGTCAGCCAGGGGAAGAGCGCGTGTTCCTGGAACATCAGGGCGGGGCGGCCGTCCGTCGCGATGGACCCGGTGGTGGGCCGGTCCAGGCCCGCCACCAGGTTCAGCAGCGTGGACTTGCCGCAGCCCGAGGCCCCCAGGAGGGTGACGAACTCACCCGGCGCGACATCGAGGCTGATGTCGTCGAGGACGGGCTGGGCTCCGCCCGGTCCCGCGAAGGACTTCGATACGTGATCGAGGCGGGCGGCGTACTCGGTCGCCGGTCCGGCCTTGGCGAGGGTGGTGGCCATGGTCGTCACCTCCTGGGAATCGTCGGGGTACCGGATCAGCTGGTGCCGAGACCGGCGGCGTCGACCTTGGGCTCGCCCTCGGCGCCCAGGACCTTGTTGAGGATCGTCAGGTCGTAGATCCCCTTGAGGGCGGGCTTCTCCAGCAGGCCCGCCTTGACCGCGTGGTCGGCCTCGGTGTTCAGGGTGGCCGCCAGCGGGTCGTCGGTGATCCGGATCGACTTCCAGGCCGGATCGAGGATGTCGGCGGGCAGCGCCTTGCCGGAGTCGGCCTCCAGCTGCTTGTTCGCCGCCGCCTTCGCCTCGTCCGGGTGGGCGTTGATCCACTTGTTGGTGCGCACCGAGGCCCGCAGGACCGCCTCGACGGCCTTCGGGTGGGCCTCGAGGAACTTCTGCGACACGATGATGTTGGTGATCACGAACTTCTTGTCCGGCCACAGGTCGGCCTCGTCGAGCAGCACCTTGCCGCCCTCCGCGACCAGCTTGGACGCGGTCGGCTCCGGCACCCAGGCGCCGTCGATCGAGCCGTTCTTGAAGGCGTCCGGGGTCACCTTGTTGTCGCTGCGGACCACGGTGACATCGCCCTTGCCGCTCTGCGCGTCGACCTTCCAGCCCTGCTCCGCCGCCCAGTTGAGGAACGCCACGTCCTGCGTGTTGCCCAGCTGGGGGGTGGCGATCTTCTTGCCCTTGACGTCCTTGAGGGACTTCACCTTCTTGGGGTTCACGACCAGCTTGACCCCGCCGGAAGCCGAACCGCCGATGATCTTCAGGGACTTGCCGCCGGACTTGGTCCAGCCGTTGATCGCCGGGGACGGGCCGATCCAGCCGATGTCGATGGAGCCGGAGTTGAGCGCCTCGATCTCCGAGGGGCCCGCGTTGAAGGTGGCGTACTGGGCCTTGGTGGCGCCCAGTTCCTTCTGGAAGACGCCCCGGTCCCGGCCCACCAGGGCGGTGGCGTGGGTCAGGTTGCCGAAGTAGCCGATCTTCACGGTGTCGAGTCCGTCGATCTTCTTCGCCCCGGCGGCGACCTTCTGGGCGGAGTCGTCCTTGGCGGCCTCGGAGCCGTAACCGCAGGCGGCGAGGGCCAGCAGGGGGAGTATGGCGAGCGCGGGGAGGCCCCGGCGGGGGAGCGGTACGCGAGTGGCAGGCACGGGAGGTCGTTCCTCTCGTCGGCCCGGCGGTCACGGAACTTTCAGACCGTGGCCGGGAGTTCGGCAAATGGTTTTCGTCTGTGCCGGGACGGATCCGGGTGGGGGGTCAGGGCGCGCGAGCGGTGCGCGTACGTCATCGCACACATCGCGCGACCCCGCCCTGCCCGCTGCCGAGGTTGCCTCCCCCACGCTTCGCGCGGGGGTACCCCCAGCCGACACGGCCGCCCTCCTTCGCGAACGTCGAATAGAAGTCGGGGGAGTTCATGGTCAGAAGTCCCAACCCTCGTCCTCGGCCGGGTCCTTGACGGGCTCCGGGGACGCGAACGACTCGCCGACCATCCCCGCGGTCAGCGTGGTGCCGTCGCTCGGGTCGATCAGGATGAAGGAGCCGGTGCGGCGCGAGTCGGCGTAGGAGTCCACCGGCAGCGGCTCGGCCGTGCGGACCGTGACCCGGCCGATGTCGTTGGCCACCAGCTGCCCCGGGTGCGGGTGCAGCGAGAGGTCGGCCAGGGTGAGCCGGGACGGGATGTCCTTCACGATCGCCTTGACCGTACGGGTGCCGTGCTTGAGCAGCACCCGGTGCCCGACCGTCAGCGGCTGGTCCGCGACATGGCACACCGTCGCCTCCACGTCCCGTGTGACCTCGGGCGCGTCCTTGGCCGGGACGATCAGATCGCCGCGTGAGACGTCGATGTCGTCCTCCAGGAGCACGGTCACCGACTGCGTCGTCCACGCCACGTCCACCGGCGCCCCGAGCAGATCGATCCCGGCGATGCGGGTCGTGCGCCCGGACGGCAGCACCGCGACCTCGTCGCCCACCCGGAAGGTGCCCGCCGCGATCTGGCCCGCGTAGCCCCGGTAGTCGGGGTGCTCGGCGGTCTGCGGGCGGATCACGTACTGCACCGGGAGCCGGGCGTGGCAGTGCGCCAGATCGTGGCTGACCGGCACCGTCTCCAGGTGCTCCAGGACGGTCGGGCCGCCGTACCAGTCCATGCGGGCCGACGGGTCCACCACGTTGTCCCCGGCCAGCGCCGAGATCGGGATCGCGGTCACCTCGGGCACGCCCAGCTCGGTCGCGTACGCCGTGAACTCCTCGGCGATCTTCGCGAAGACCGGCTCCGCGTAGTCCACCAGGTCCATCTTGTTCACGGCCAGCACCACATGGGGCACCCGCAGCAGCGCGGCGATGGCGGCGTGGCGGCGGGTCTGCTCGACCACGCCGTTGCGCGCGTCGACCAGGACCACGGTCAGCTCGGCCGTGGAGGCGCCGGTCACCATGTTGCGGGTGTACTCCACATGGCCCGGCGTGTCGGCCAGGATGAACCGGCGGCGCGGGGTGGCGAAGTAGCGGTAGGCCACGTCGATGGTGATGCCCTGCTCCCGCTCGGCGCGCAGTCCGTCGGTGAGCAGCGCCAGGTCGGGCGCCTCCTGGCCCCGGCTCACCGACACCCGCTGCACGGCCTCCAGCTGGTCGGCGAGCACCGACTTGGAGTCGTGCAGCAGCCGTCCGACGAGCGTGGACTTGCCGTCGTCCACGGAGCCCGCGGTGGCGAAGCGCAGCAGGGTGGTGGCCGAGAGCGCCTCGGTCGTGATCGTGCTCATGGCTAGAAGTACCCCTCCCGCTTGCGGTCTTCCATCGCGGCCTCGGAGAGCCGGTCGTCGGCGCGGGTCGCGCCGCGCTCGGTCAGCCGGGAGGCGGCGATCTCCGCGATCACCGCGTCCAGCGTGGCCGCATCCGAGTCCACCGCGCCCGTGCAGGACATGTCCCCGACCGTCCGGTAGCGGATCAGGCGCCGCTCCACGGACTCGTCGTCCCCCGGACCGCCCCAGTCGCCCGCCGTCAGCCACATGCCGTCGCGCCGGAACACCTCGCGCTCGTGCGCGAAGTAGATCTCCGGCAGCACGATCTCCTCGCGGGCGATGTACTGCCACACGTCCAGCTCGGTCCAGTTGGACAGCGGGAAGACCCGGACGTGCTCGCCCGGCGCGTGCCGGCCGTTGTACAGGTTCCACAGCTCGGGGCGCTGGCGGCGCGGGTTCCACTGCGAGAACTCGTCCCGCAGCGAGAACACCCGCTCCTTGGCGCGGGCCTTCTCCTCGTCCCGGCGCCCGCCGCCGAAGACCGCGTCGAACTTCTCGCTGCGGATCTTCTCCGTCAGCGGCAGCGTCTGGAGCGGATTACGGGTGCCGTCGGGACGTTCCTTGAGCACACCCCGGTCGATGTAGTCCTGTACGGAGGCCACATGGAGCCGCAGCCCATGTGCGGCCACCACACGGTCCCGGTACTCCAGCACCTCGGGGAAGTTGTGTCCCGTGTCCACATGGAGCAGCGTGAAGGGCACCGCGGCCGGGGCGAACGCCTTCAGCGCGAGATGCAGCATGACGATCGAGTCCTTGCCCCCGGAGAACAGGATCACCGGGTTCTCGAACTCGCCCGCCACCTCGCGGAAGATGTGCACCGCCTCGGACTCCAGCGCGTCCAGGTGCGAGAGGGCGTACGGGCTGTCCGTGCCCTCGTCGCCGCCCGTGACCTTGGCGACGGTCGTCATGCCAGTCCCCTCTCGCCGAGCAGCGCGCGCACCGTGGCCGCGGACTCCGCCACGCTCCGGCCCTCGGTCTCGATCCGCAGGTCCGGTGTCTCCGGTGCCTCGTACGGGTCGTCCACCCCGGTCAGCCCGGTCAGCTCCCCGGCGGCCTGCCGGGCGTACAGCCCCTTCACGTCCCGCTCGCCGCACACCTCGACCGGGGTCGCCACATGCACCTCCAGATAGGGCGTGCCGCTCGCCGCGTGCCGCTTGCGCACCGCCTCCCGGCTGTCCGTGTAGGGCGCGATCACCGGCACCAGCACCAGGACGCCGTTGCGGGCGAGCAGTTCGGCGACGAAGCCGATGCGCTGGACGTTGGTGTGCCGGTCCTCGCGGCTGAAGCCCAGCCCGGCGGAGATGAACTCGCGGATCTCGTCGCCGTCGAGCACCTCCACGCGGTGTCCCTGGGCGCGCAGTTCTCCGGCCAGTTCGGTGGCGATGGTGGTCTTGCCCGCGCTCGGCAGACCGGTGAGCCAGACGGTGGCTCCGCTCGTCACGTGTCGCTCCTGAGTCGGTTCGGTCGTCATCCGTGCGGCCGTCATCCGTGCAGTCCGCACTCGGTCTTGGCCCGCCCGGCCCAGCGTCCGGCGCGCGCGTCCTCGCCCTCGAGCACCCGGCGGGTGCAGGGGGCGCAGCCGACGGAGGCGTAGCCGTCCATCAGCAACGGGTTGGTCAGGACGCCGTGTTGGGTGACATAGGTGTCCACGTCGTCCTGGGTCCAGCGGGCGATGGGGGAGACCTTGACCTTGCCGCGCCGCGCGTCCCAGCCGACGACCGGGGTGTTCGCCCGGGTCGGGGACTCGTCCCTGCGCAGTCCGGTCGCCCATGCCTGATAACCCGTCAACCCGGCCTCCAGCGGCTTGGCTTTACGCAGTGCGCAGCACAGGTCGGGGTCGCGGTCGTGCAGCTTCGGGCCGTGCTCGGCGTCCTGTTCGGCCACCGTCCGGGCGGGCGTCAGCGTGATGACGTTGACGTCCATCACGGCGGCCACGGCGTCCCGGGTGCCGATGGTCTCCGGGAAGTGGTAGCCGGTGTCCAGGAACACCACGTCCACGCCCGGCCGTACCCGCGAGGCGAGGTGGGCGACCACCGCGTCCTCCATGGAGGAGGTGACACAGAACCGCTCGCCGAAGGTGTCCACCGCCCAGCGCAGGATCTCCGGCGCGGACGCCTCCTCCAGCTCCCGGCCGGCCTGTTCGGCCAGCCGTTTCAACTCCTCGTCGGTGCGCTCCGCCTGAGTGGCCGTCATATCGGTCCGTCCCCTCCGTCGTCGGCTCGCCGCAGTCCCCGGGCGAGCAGCCCGAGGAACTTCAGCTGGAAGGCCCGGTTGCAGGCCCCGCATTCCCAGGCCCCGTGTCCTTCCTCGCTGGGGCGCAGGTCCTCGTCTCCGCAGTAGGGGCAGTAGAAGGGCGCGGCACGCTCGCTCACGACAGTGCCTCCTCGGAGGCCCGCGACGCCCAGACGGCGAACCGCTCGCCGTCCTCGCGCTCGGCCTGGTAGCGCTTGAGCACCCGCTCCACGTAGTCCGGCAGCTCCTGCGAAGTGACCTTCAGACCACGGACCTTGCGGCCGAAGCCCGCCTCCAGGCCGAGCGCGCCGCCCAGGTGCACCTGGAAGCCCTCCACCTGGTTGCCGTCGTCGTCGAGCACCAACTGGCCCTTGAGACCGATGTCCGCGACCTGGATACGGGCGCAGGCGTTCGGGCAGCCGTTGATGTTGATGGTGATCGGCTCGTCGAACTCCGGGAGACGGCGCTCCAGTTCGTCGATCAGCGAGATGCCGCGCGCCTTGGTCTCCACGATGGCGAGCTTGCAGAACTCGATACCGGTGCAGGCCATCGTGCCCCGCCGGAACGGCGAGGGACCGACCTTCAGATCCAGCGCCTCGAGTCCCGCCACCAGCGACTCGACCCGGTCGGCCTCGACGTCGAGCACGATCATCTTCTGCTCGACGGTGGTACGCACCCGGCCCGAGCCGTGCTCCTCCGCGAGACCGGCGATCTTGGCGAGCGTCGCGCCGTCCACCCGGCCGACCCGGGGCGCGAACCCGACGTAGAACAGGCCGTCCTGCTGCCGGTGCACGCCCACATGGTCCCGCCAGCGCTCCACCGGCTGGTCGGGCGCGGGGCCGTCGAGCAGGGGACGCTTCAGGTACTCGTCCTCCAGCACCCGCCGGAACTTCTCCGCGCCCCAGTCCGCCACCAGGAACTTCAGCCGGGCACGGTTGCGCAGCCTGCGGTAGCCGTAGTCGCGGAAGATCGAGATGACGCCCTCGTACACGTCGGGCACCTCGGCCAGCGGCACCCAGGCACCCAGCCGGACGCCGATCTTGGGGTTGGTCGAAAGACCGCCGCCCACCCACAGGTCGAAGCCGGGGCCGTGCTCGGGGTGGACGACGCCCACGAACGCGATGTCGTTGATCTCGTGCGCCACGTCCAGCAGCGGCGAGCCCGAGACCGCGGACTTGAACTTGCGCGGGAGGTTGGAGAAGTCCTTGTTGCCGATGATCCGGCGGTGGATCTCGTCGATCGCCGGGGTGCCGTCGATGATCTCGTCCTCGGCGATGCCCGCGACCGGCGAGCCGAGGATCACACGCGGCACGTCACCGCACGCCTCGGTCGTGGACAGCCCGACCGCTTCGAGGCGGTTCCAGATCTCGGGCACGTCCTCGATGCGGATCCAGTGCAGCTGGATGTTCTGCCGGTCGGTGATGTCGGCCGTGCCGCGCGCGAACTCCTCGGAGACCTCGCCGATCACGCGCAGCTGCTCGGTGGTGAGACGGCCGCCGTCGATCCGCACCCGCAGCATGAAGTACTTGTCGTCCAGCTCCTCCGGCTCCAGCACCGCCGTCTTGCCGCCGTCGATGCCCGGCTTGCGCTGGGTGTACAGGCCCCACCAGCGCATCCGGCCGCGCAGATCGTTCGGGTCGATGGAGTCGAAGCCGCGCCGGGAGTAGATCGTCTCAATGCGTGTCCGCACATTGAGACCGTCGTCGTCCTTCTTCAGCTGTTCGTTGCCGTTGAGCGGGGTGTGGTGTCCCATCGCCCACTGGCCCTCGCCGCGGTGGCGGCTTGCCTTGCGGCGGGGCGCGGAGGCAGCGGGGGGCTGGGGGGTGGCGGCCATGGTTCTTGAGTCCTTACGGGACAGCATCGGACAGGGGCCGGCGCGCAGCGCCGTCGTTGAGGGGTGGCGGTCGGGCGACGGGCGGGAGGCTCAGCCTGCGCACGTGCGCGCGCACGTGGGCAATTCACGTGCGCGGCGATGCGCGAAAAGCGAAAAGAGAATCGGCAGGGCTGGTGTGTCAGCTCGCCGGACAGATGGCGCTGGACATGCGGCCGAGATCGACGTGCCGTCGACTCACCAGGGCGATTCCAGTTCCAGACATGACGGCAGCGTTGCACGCGGATCTCCGGGCAGTCCACCATTGTCCGGATTCTGGACGCATCCATTCTGCATGGCGAGACGGACGGGGAGCCTCCGCCCGGTCCGTCCCGCCACGGGGTTCACTCCGCGAACGCGCCGGGCCACGGACCGGGCGCCGCCACCGCGGGCCGGGGCTCGACCTCGGTCTTGAACAGCGTGAACCCGCGCCGCTCGTAGTTGGCCCGGGCGAACTCGCCGTCCCAGCTGCACGTGTGCAGCCACACGCGCTTGGTCGGCGGCAGCTCCGCCCACCGCGTCGCCAGATCCCAGGCGCGCGCCGTGCCGTACGACAGCAGATGGCCGCCGATGCCGCGTCCCCGGAAAGCGGGCAGCAGCCCGAAGTAGGCGATCTCCACCACGCCGTCACCCATGGCGTCCAGCTCCACATATCCGGCCGGAGTGCCGTGTTCGTACGCCACCCATGTCTCCACCCCGGGCCGCTCCAGATACTCCCGCCAGCGGGCATGGCTCCAGCCGAGCCGGTCGGTCCAGCGGATGTCGCCGCCCACCGACGCGTACAGGAAGCGGCTGAACTCCGGGGAGGGCGCCTCGGCGCGCACGATCCGCACCGCGTCGCCTTCCGGCGCGGCGGCCGGCAGGAGGTCGGTGGGGGAGTTCTGCTCCAGGGACCAGGTGGTGACAGGGACGCTGCTCATGAGGGCCAGGGAATCATCGGGCGCGTCGGAATGTCGATCCCTTTCGTCACGTCCGTCCCCGTCCTCGTCCCCGGAGTCAGTCCAGCGACTCCTCGAGGCGCGCCAGCGGCACCGCGAACAGCATCCGCTCCGAGAGCGACCACACCTCGCCGGTCTCCTGCCAGTACGACAGCGAGCCCGCCGAGTCCGTCCAGCAGTGGTGGGAGGAGTCCGAGCCACAGCGGGCCGCCGCCGCGCCACGGATGTCCTGACGCCAGAGACCGCCCCGGCTGTCCGCCGCCTTCGACTGTGTCCCTATGTACCAGGACGACACATCCGTGCCCGGACGGTGGTAGGAGAGCACACCCCGGATGTCGCGCGCCCGGGTCCGGTACACCTCGACCGCGTCGGCGCGGCCGGTGGAGTCGGTGGCGAGCAGACCGCCGCGCGCGGGCGCGTTGCTGAACGCGTACCGCCACAGCCGGGTCCGGCGCTCGCCGCCCGCCGAGGTCCGCTCCCCGGCCACCAGGCTGTCGGGCGAGGTCCCCCGGTCCAGCGAGAGCGGGCCGGGACAGGGCGGCCCCGAGGCACCGCAGCGCCCGTCGTGGAAGCGGTACGAGCCGATGGCGGGCATCACATAGCGGTAGCCGCCCGCCGACCAGCCGTGCGGCACCCGGCCGATCGCGGGCGCGTCCACGGTGGTGCGCTGGATACGGTCGAGGTCGTAGACGTAGAGCGCCTCGGCGCCCGTGCGGCCCGCGCTGACCAGCAGTTTGTCGTCGTACCAGACCATCCCCGAGATCCGGGAGTCCAGCCCCCGGTAGTCACGGCCGCCGTCCTCGGGCACCACGAGCAGCACCCAGCGGTAGACCGGCCGGGCCGGGTCGTCGAAGTCGACGAAGGCGACCCGGGCGAGACCGCGCTCGGCGCCGGGCCCCCGGGTGGTGCTGTGGCTCCAGCCGGTGAGGACCACCCGGTGGGTGCCCCAGACGCCGTCCTCGTCCGCGTCCCCGGAGGTGGTCACCGAGGCGGGACGCCAGGCGGTGTCGGCGGCGTCGGCACGGTCCCAGCAGTACGAGCGGGTGGCGGTGGGAGTGAGCGGCAGGGTGCCGCGCTCCTCGGAGTCGCAGGCGGACCCCACACGCATCGTGCGGTCGGCGCCGCGCAGCACCGTGTCCACCCCGACCGGGCGCCCCATGGACCCGGCGAGCCGGTCGAGCGTACGCGCGGGCACCAGGTTCTCCTGGAGCCGCAGCGGGGCGGTGTCCGCCTGCGCGGTGAGCGGTTTGAGCGAGCCCGGGTTGCCGGTGACCGTGGCCTGCGAGGCGCTGATCAGCGTGGCCGCGGCGGTGAGGGCGAGGCCGGTCCCGGTCAGGACCGCGCGCAGGGCCATGCCCCGTCTGCGCCTGCGGTGTCTGCCGCGATGCTTCATGTCTCCTCCCGAGGCGGTCCAACTGCGCCCGGCGATCGTTGCGTTGATCGCGAGGCCGTTGGGCGGACCCGTCAGGGATGCTACGGCAGCGAGCGGCGCTCCGGGGGGAGGACCCCGCAAATACTGGGGAAGACGCCCGCGTTCGGGGGGCGTTCACCCTACTCTGTTCGGACCGGGTGTTCGCACTCGGTGCCGGGGGACGCCCCGGCCGAGGCCCGCGCCGGAGTGCGCAGCCGCGCCAGCGCCGGTGCGGTCGAGTGGGGCAGCAGCTCCGACGGCTCCTCGGGCAGCAGCACCTCCACGTCCGCGTCCTCCCGGAACCGGTAGGGCCGGTCCAGCAACAGCGCGCCCAGATAACGCCGTACGCGCGACATCTCCGCCCGCACCGTCACCGTCCGGGACGCGTCGCCGAACAGGTCCTCCGCGAGACCGGCCGCGCTGCGCCCCGCGCGGTGTTCGGCGAGAAGCAGCAGCAACTCGGCGTGCCGGGCGCTCAGTTCCCGCGACCAGGGACCGGCAGCCCCGGACACCGTCAGCGTGCGGCGGTCGGCCCGTGACAGGTCCAGCGTCATCCGCACCGCGGCCCCCGTCTCGTCCGCCGCCCGCACCAACCAGCCCCCGGCCAGCGGCTCCACCGCGCACGAACCCAGCGCGGCCAGCCAGCGGCGGCCCGGCGACAGGGAGTTGGGCAGCGGGAGACGGCGGACGTACGGCATGCCGGTCACCGCCGCCGTCCAGCCGTCCCGGTCCACCAACAGGGCCCGCCCCTCCAGCCGGGCCAGCACCGGCGCCCCGACCGTGCGCAGCCGCTCCAGCGAGGTCAGATGCAGCTCGCGCAGCCGGGCCTCGGCGAGTTTGGCCACCGAGTCCACCCAGGCGAGGGTCGCCGGGTGCATCGTCTCCAGCGGGCCGCTCACGTCCACCACACCGAGCAGCCGGCCGTCCCGGGGGTCGGTGATCGGGGCGCCCGAACAGGTCCAGGAGGCGTGCGAGCGGACGAAGTGCTCGGCGGCGAAGACCTGCACCGGGCGCCGTACGACCGCCGGGGTGCCCACGCCGTTGGTGCCGACCGCGCCCTCGCGCCAGTCGGCCCCCACCTCGAAGCCGAGCACGTCGGCCTTGCGCAGCACCGCCGGGGCACCCTCGCGCCACAGCACGCGGCCCTCGGCGTCGGCGACGACCATGATGTGCCGGGCCACGTCCGCGACCGACGACAGCAGACCCTCGCGCAGCACCGGCAGCACGTGCCGCAGTGGCGACTCCCGCCGTCTGCGCCCCACCTCCTCGGCGGACAGCAACCGCGCGCCACGGGCCTGTTCGGGGTCCACGCCGCTGCGCAGCACCCGCGCCCAGGACTGCTCGATCACCGGCCGGGGCGCGATCCGCGCCCGCTTCCCGGCGAGTCGGGCCTCGCGCACCTCGTTCAGCACCCGCGCCGCCTGTGCCGCGTCCACGGCGGCCAGTCGCGCCATGTTCATAGGCGGGTCCACCACTTGCGCCTCCCGGAAGATAGGCGTCCAACACATGTGTCGAGCCAACCCGGCGGCGGCTTCCGGGACAGCGGTTCCCCATACTGCCGTCGAGTGGGGTCCGGGCACACCGCTCCGCGCACTCTCGGCAACAAGTTGCAACCCCCTGCAACCCTGGTGAACGGCACGAAGCGCACCGACACTTGAGCCCTGCGCCGCCCTCGGGCGGTGCGCGCGCCCTCCAAGGGGCCCGAGGGGCGGGGGTGGTGCCGTGTCGGCGCAGCACCACCCCCGCGACCCGGAGAACGGCCCTGGAGACGCGACCAGGCGCCCCCGAGACGCGGCGACTCCGAGACCCCGCGCCCCCGCGGACGGCCGCCCGGCGCGCGGACACCGGCGCCGCCCGGCGCCACCCGGCGCGTGCGGACCCGTCGTGCGCGCCCTGGCCCATGCGCGCTCATCGGCCTCGCGGCACAGGCGTTCCGCCCCGCGAGGTGAGGGCCGCGCGCCGCGCCGGATACCGTTAGGACGTGCAGTCAGCAAGTGAAACCCCCGAACGGCTCCGGGGCCGCCTCCACCGGGCCAGAGCTCTTTACCGGAACGTCTCCAAGCGGAGGACCGCCTGGCTGCTGCTGACGGACACCGTCAATTCCTGCATGGAGTACCGCATCCTGGGCCTCGCGGCCGAGGCGGCCTTCTTCACGCTGCTGTCCGTGCCGCCCCTGCTGCTCAGCCTCATCGGCCTCCTCGGCTACGTCGACGACTGGACCGGCGCCGACACCATCCACAGCCTGGAGACCAACCTCCTGGAGGCCTCGCGCACCGTCCTGTCGAACAAGGGCGTCAAGGAGATCGCCGAGCCGATCCTCGACGACGTGATGAAGGGCGGCAGACCCGACGTCATCTCCATCGGCTTCCTGTTCGCCCTGTGGTCCGGCTCCCGCGCGGTGAACGTCTTCATCGACACCATCACCGTGATGTACGGGCTCGACGGCGTCCGGGGCATCGTCAAGACCCGCATCATGGCCTTCCTGCTGTTCATCGTGGCCCTGCTGATCGGCTCGGTGGCGCTGCCGCTGATGGTGGCCGGTCCTGACGCGGTGGTCGGGGTGCTGCCCTGGTCGGCGACGGTCGTCAAGGTGCTCTACTGGCCCGTGGTCATCGTCCTGTCCATCGTCTTCCTGACCACGCTCTACCACGTCTCCGTCCCGGTCCGCTCCCCATGGATCGAGGACGTGCCCGGCGCCCTGGTCGCGCTCGCCATGTGGGTCCTGGGCAGCCTTCTGCTGCGGGTGTATCTCACCCACACCATCGAGGGCGCCACCATCTACGGCTCCCTGGCCGCCGCCGTCGCCGTGCTGCTGTGGATCGGTGTGTCCGCGTTCGCCGTGCTCGTGGGCGCGGCGGTGAACGCCGCCATCGACCGGGTCTGGCCCGCCGCCGCCACGGCCGCCGCCCGCGAGGCCAACGAACGCCAGCGCGAGGTCCAGATCGCCGAGTACGTGGCCCGGGCCGCCGCGGCCCGCGAGAGCGACCCGGACGACCCCGACATGCCCTCCGAGTTCCCCGAACGCTGGTCCCGCTTCCTGCCGCCCGAGGACATCACCGGACGGCTGCGCACCCACGCCAGGAACACCCACCATGCGCCCAAGGGCGGCACGGACCGGGGGCACCCGGAGCGGTGAGCGGGGGCGCGGGCCCCGTGTGACCTGCGCGGGCCGTCCCGGCGTACGGAGGGGTGTTGCACGGGTCCGTGCAAGGGAATACACCAGCCCTGTGCGGCGCTCTGACATGTGGTGCTCTGCTATGTGGTGCCATGAGCGATCGCCACACGCTCTGTGTGTGATCGACACATGTGCGCGGCGAAGGGCTGGTGGGCGATGACCGCAGACCGGACGGACCCGGTGGTCCGCACGCTTCAGGGGGCCGTACACGGACGGTACGAGCAGGACGTCGCCGTGTTCCGGGGCATCCCGTACGCCGCGCCGCCCTTCGGCACCCGGCGGTTCCTGCCGCCCGAGCCGCACGAGCCCTGGGACGGGGTGCGCGACGCCGGGGACTACGGCCCGACCGCGCCGCAGGTGCCGTACTCCGAGGCGTTCTCCGGCTACCTCTCCGACCCGGTGATCCCCGGCGACGCATGCCTCAACCTCAACGTCTGGACCCCCGAGCCCGGCCCCGGCGCCCGGCTCCCTGTCCTGGTCTGGCTGCACGGCGGCGCGCTGACCAGGGGATCCTCGGCCGTGCCGGTGTACGGCGGCGGAGCCTTCGCCCGTGACGGGGTCGTCCTCGTCTCGGTCAACTACCGGCTCGGCATCGAGGGCTACGGCCTGTTCCCGGACGCGCCCGCCAACCCCGGCCTGCGCGACCAGCTCGCCGCCCTGCGCTGGGTCCACGAGAACATCGCGGCCTTCGGCGGCGACCCCGCGAACGTGACCCTGGCCGGTCAGTCGGCCGGTGCCATCAGCGTCGGCGTCCTGCTCACCGTCCCCGAGACGCGGGGGCTGGTGCGGCGGGCCGTCCTGCAGAGCGGCGCGCCGGAGGTCTCCGAGCGCGACAAGGTACGGCGGATGGTGCGCCGTATGGCCGCCCGGCTGAAGGTCCCGGCCACGGCCGCCGCCTTCGCCGCCGTCGACCGCGACCTGCTGCTGCGCGCCCAGGCCGAGGTGGGGCGGCTGAGCAGCCCCGTGCTCGGCGGGCCCGCTTTCGGCATCGTCCCGGACGGCGACCTCGTCCCCGCCGACCCGCTCCAGGCGCTGGTCGACGGCACGGCGGCACCCGGTGTGGAACTGCTGATGGGCTGGACCCGGGACGAGTACCGGCTGTGGCTGGTCCCCGGCGGGCTCGTCGAACGCGTCGACCGGCTCGGCGCCGTCGCACTGGCCGGGGCCATGGCCCGGTGCCGGGTCGGCTACGAGGTACCGCGCGGCTACCGCGCCCTGCACCCGGAGGCGGGGGCCGCCGAGATCGTCGGCCAGATGGTCACCGACCACATGGTGCGCGTGCCGCTGCACCGCATCGCCGACGCCCGCCCCGGCGCCGCGCACCTCTACGAGTTCGCCTGGCAGTCCCACCGCCCCGGCCTCGGCGCCTGCCACGCCCTGGAGCTGGGCTTCGTCTTCGACACCGGCGAGGTGCCGGAGTCGGTCAAGCTCGCCGGGCACGGCGCCCCGCAGCACCTGGCCGACACCATGCACGCCGCCTGGGTCCGCTTCGCCGCCACCGGCGACCCCGGCTGGCCCGCGTGGGACGCCACCCACCCCGTAAGGGTCTTCGACGACGGCGACGGCCCCGGCCTCACCCACGGCCCCCACGACCCCGAGATCGCCCTCTGGGCCACGGCCCCACCCCTACGGGAACCCACCCCCACGACGTCCATCGTCCGCATTCCCAGGGCCGACCTGTCCTCGGCGGTACGCCGGTTGCGGCGGGTGTCGGTGGGCCGACGGCACTGAGGGGTCGGAGGCGCGGCCGTCCGGTGCGGCAGTCGCCGTCCATCGCCGCGCGGCATCGACACCCGGCGTGGGAGTCGCCGCGCGGCACCCGGGGCGCCGGTCGGGGCGGACGCGCGGACGCGGCAGCCGTCCGGCTCGCGGCCCCGTGGCCGCCGTTCGGCCCGACCGCCCTCCGCCCGGCACAGGCCGAACCGACCGACGAGGCCCGGCCCACCGGCCCTGGACCCGCCGACCGTATCGTCAGATGCCGCCCCTGCGCAGCGGGATTCCGCCACCCGGCGCCCCGGGCCCGGTCCCGCCGACTCCACTGCCGGTCGCCGTCTCCTGCCGGGCCACGGCCCCGATCCGCCACCCGCCGCCCCTCCGCTCAGCGGGATTCCGCCGCCCGCCGGGCCACCGCCCCGATCCTCCACACACCGCCCCCTCAGCGGGCCTCCGCCACCCGCCCCGCCACCGCCCCGATCGTCTCCGGACCCACCCGGCAGCACCCCCCGATCAGCCGCGCCCCCGCAGCCCGCCAGGCGTCCACCAGACCGGTGTCGAAGGTCGCGCGCCCGTCCCACGTGCGGGCCTCCGCGTCCCAGGACTCGCCGCTGTTGGGGTAGACCACGACCGGCTTGCCCGTCACCCGGTGGGCCGTCCCGACGGCGTGCAGCGCGTCCTCGGGGGCGCAGCAGTTGACGCCCACCGCGATCACCTCGTCCACGTCGGCCGCGAGCCCGAACGCCTCCTCCAGCGGCTGCCCGGCCCGCGTGTGCCGCCCGGCGACGGTGTACGACAGCCACACCGGCACCCCGAGCCCACGCACCGCGCGCAGCAGCGCCACCGCCTCGTCGGTGTCGGGCACGGTCTCCAGGGCCAGCACGTCGGGGCCCGCCTCCGCCAGCACCTCGAGGCGCGGCCGGTGGAAGCGTTCCAGCTCCGCCACGCTCAGCCCGTACCGCCCCCGGTACTCGGACCCGTCCGCGAGCATCGCCCCGTACGGCCCCGCCGACGCCGCCACCCACAACGGACGCGCCACCCCCGCCGCACGGGCCGCCTCCCGCGCCAGCTCCACGCTCGACGCCATCAGCCGCGCGGCCGTGGCCCGCCCGATCCCGCGGCTGCCGAAGCCCTCGAAGGTGGCCTGGTAGCTCGCGGTGATCGCGACGTCGGCGCCCGCCGCGAAATAGGCGAGATGGGCCTCGGCCACCGCCTCCGGCCGCTCGGCCAGCAGCCGCGCCGACCACAGCTCGTCCGACAGATCGTGCCCGGCCGCCGCGAGCTGGTTGGAGAGACCACCGTCCAGCACGAGCGGCCCGGCGGCCAGTGCCTCGGCCAGCGAGGGGGTGCCGCGTGCACCGGAATCGCGGCTCGTACCGGGATCGCTGCTCATACCCCCGAAGCTAGTCCCCCGAGCAGCACCTCGGTCAGCCGGTCCGCGAACTCCACCGGATGCTCCAGCGTGCCCAGATGCCCGCCCGGGAACTCCAGCAACCGGCTGCCGAACCGGGAGGCCAGGAACTCGGCGGCCCGGCCCGACAGTTCACCCCGCGAGTCCGCCCCCACGGCGAGCGTCAGCCGTCCCGGCTCGGCCGGTGCGGCGGGCACGTACGCCGTGAACGGGCGCAACACATGTGCGAGAAAGACACCCATCGGACCCTCAGGACGTGGCCGTTCACCACCATCCACCGCCGCGACCAGCTCACGCCGCCGCTCCGCGCCGTCCAGCAGCACCGACAGGCACGGCGGCTCGTGCGCGACCACGTGCGCCAGCCGGCCGGGGTGCCGGGCGAGCAGGTCGAGAGCCGCGATCCCACCCGAGCTGGTCCCGAACACGCAGGGACCACAGCGATATGGCTTGCGCAGGATGCGCATCAGCGGGACCACCCCTGCATGCGCAGGGACCACGTGGCCACAGAAGTCGGCTACTCCACGGCGTCGGGACCACCCGCATGCGCAGGGACCACGTCCTTCCGGGGCCTGGACCCGGACGGCACCGTGGACCACCCCCGCATGCGCAGGGACCACTGGGGGCCGGTGTCGCGAGTCCTGCCCGCCCTGGGACCACCCCCGCATGGGCAGGGACCACCAGCGGACCTGCGGGTTGAGCGTGGCGCCGCCGGGACCACCCCCGCATGCGCAGGGACCACCTGACGGCCCTGTCCGTGGGCCTGCGAAAGAAGGGACCAACCCCGCATGCGCAGGGACCACGTTGAACTCGGTCTCGGCAAGGCCCTGGACGAGAGACCAACCCTGCATGCGCAGGGACCACCGCCGCTTGAACTGCTCCAGCTGCACGCCCGCGGGACCAACCCCGCATGCGCAGGGACCACCTTGACGGACTGGCTGTGGCCGCCGGAGACGTCGGACCAACCCCGCATGCGCAGGGACCACGCCGGGCTTGGGCGGGATGCCGAACAGGTCGTGGGACCACCCCCGCATGCGCGGGGACCACCTCACCCCGCCCGCGTTCCCGGGACGGGACAAGGGACCACCCCCGCATGCGCGGGGACCACGGAAGGCTCATGCGGACACTTCCGCCGTGAGCGGGACCACCCCCGCATGCGCGGGGACCACCAGACCTTCGTATTGGAGGTCCTTGGCGGCGAGGGACCACCCCCGCATGCGCGGGGACCACATGGGCGGCACCGTGCAGGCGGGGGGTGGCACGGGACCACCCCCGCATGTGCGGGGACCACATGGGCGGCACCGTGCAGGCGGGGGGTGGCACGGGACCACCCCCGCATGTGCGGGGACCACGTCACCCAGTCCATGGCGAGGTCTCCGACGGAGGGACCACCCCCGCATGTGCGGGGACCACTGCCAGCACTGAACCTGTCCGCGCTGCCGTGCCGGACCACCCCCGCATGTGCGGGGACCACCATCCGCGAGGTGGCGACGTAGAAGGCCGGCGGGGACCACCCCCGCATGTGCGGGGACCACCTACCGGGGGCGCTGTCGGCGGCGGCGAGGATGGGACCACCCCCGCATGTGCGGGGACCACTCCGGCGAGAACCGGCTCGCGGAGCAGCTGGCGGGACCACCCCCGCATGTGCGGGGACCACGAACCCCCCGCTTCGGCCCCGGCCGACGTGCCGGGACCACCCCCGCATGTGCGGGGACCACCATCCCTTCTTCCGCCACTGCCCCAGCGGCCCGGGACCACCCCCGCATGTGCGGGGACCACTGGCGCTGAGCTGCATGTTCAGACGTACGGACGGTGGATTTTACCCACTTTACCAAGGTGCGACATATCGCTGATTCGTGAAATAGAGGAACTTATCGGCCAAACCTCCGTCTCTTGGCCGCCTTGCTCCACCCCTGCTCGGGGGTTTGGTTCGGTGGTGGAGGGGTGCCTCCGGTGTGGCGCTGGGCGGGGGGTGCGGGGCGGTGGAGGAGGGTGAGGCCCTCGTGGTCGGTCGGGTGCCAGGCATGGTCGTGGGTACGGAAGGTGAAGCCCTGTTCGTTGTCGGTCGTGTGGGCGAGCAGGGCGCGGCCTTGGCCGGAGTAGGTGCGGACCTCATTCCATAGGATGTCGCGTACGCGCGCTGATGGGGAGCCGAGGAAGACTCCGGGCGAGATTTCCAGAAGCCAGCGTGTGAGGAAGCCGCGCAGCCCGGCAGGGCAGTTGGTGAGGATGATCACGGTCACCAGATGGGCTCGTCCCCGTAATTGCGGCCACCTGCGAGCAAGTGACCGCTGTCGGTCTGCAGGCCCACTTTGTCCGCGTCCTCGTCACTGAAGGCTGCCTGTTTGGCCGTGAGTTGGGGGTAGCGGAGGAGCTTCTTGATGTCGTCCGCGCAACGTTCGAGAAGGCCGGTCTCGTTGATGCGGTCGCGCAGTGCGCGACGAGTGCGGGTAGGGACGTCGTCCTCGCCTGCGGCAGCAGCATCGAAGGCCGCCGGGATCGCGATCTCGGTCTTGTAGAGGTCGGCGATGTCCAGGACGAAGGAGCGTTCGTGCCCTGAGTGCACGAAGCCGAGCCCCGGCGAGCAGCCGAGTGCTGCCACCACCGCGTGGGCGACACCGTACATGCACTGAGCCGCCGCCGTGATGCCCTGGTTGGGAGCGTCACCGGCGGAGAAATCGTTGCGGTGGTAGTCACGTCGGACCCACGGGACACCGGTCCGGGCGGATTCCCGGCGGTAGCACTCCTTGACCCGCCGCCCCTCCATGCGCAGCAGTTCGTCACGTGTACGACCGGCGGGATCCTCGTCCGGGAAGCGCATGCGGTACATGGCACGGGCCACTTCCACCCGCGTGCGACGGTTCGCCCACGCCGTCGCTTGTGCCTCCAGCAGCCCCGAGGAGCGGGTGAGGGCGCGTCCGCCGGAGTAGAAGCGCACGCCATGTTCGCCGACCCAGATCACCGCGGCTCCGCTCTCTCCGAGGAGGGCCATGGCCTGGTGGGTGACACGTGTGCCGGGGCCGAGCAGCAGCGTGCCGAGTGTGGCGGAGGGGATGTGGGTGACGCCGTCGGCGTCCGTCGCGGTGATGGCGTTGTCATCACGGTGGACAGTGCAACGTTCCAGGTAGAGAAAGGAAATGCGGTCACCGACCCGTGTCAGTTCGCGCGGCGAGGAGAGACTTCGTTTGCCGACGGTGCTCATGTCGCTCACCGCACCGGTGCGAGGGTCATGAGGCCACAGCCGTACGCTTTCGCCTTGCCCAGCCCGTGGGTGAGCGTACGACGGAAGGCCGCGAGGTCGGTGATCTGGAGGCGTCCGTCGAACGTGGCCCGCGCGAAGCGGACGTCTCGACCGGACACGGCAGAAGAGCGTGACGTGCGGCCCGGCGCTTTGCCGAAACGGACCGGAGTGCGGTCGTGGACGACGACCTGGTATTCCCACTCCTCAGGTTCCCCGGCCAGGACCGGTGCTGTCGTCGTGCGCTCGTCGTCGACCGGGCTCGGCAGGGGAGTGTCCGCTTCCGGCGCGGCCTCCATGGTGTCGACGGTCGCGGGTGTCGCGGGGACCGACCGGCGCAACACCGTGAACCCGGCTCGTTCCTGCTGCTTGAGAAGCCAGTCGAGCTGATGGCGCACGGTGACATGGGCTGCCCGCTTGGTCGGAGCACCGACGGGGTCCTGTTCGCGCCGGATGTGGTGGACCGGATTGGCGGTGAGACGGAAGGCCCATACATCGCCCTCGGCGAGAGAGTCCAGGAACTCCCCGTAGGCGAACGTGGTCCAGCCCTCCTGGCCGAGGGTCGGCCAGCCCGCCTGCTCGGCGAGGTGAGTGAGGTCCGGCCGACCAGGACTGGAGATGAGCAAGTCAGCCCGGCCTCCCGGGGCCTGGTCCAGCCGCCACAGGACGCGGGGGCCCGCTCCGTCCCTCGCCAGAGGTTCCGGGAACGCCATGTTCACCGCGCCGTGCAGACGGTGCGGTGAACCAAGGAGTCGTCGAGCATCGGTCCGGGCGGTGTTGATGCGGAAGCGGGTCAGGTACATCGTCGGTCCTAGGAGGCATCCGTGGTCGGCTGGTCGAAGTCGGCGGCAGCGGAGAAAGAGCCCGCGTTCGAGGATGACGGGGCTTCCGGTGGAACCGGGCGGAGATGGGCGGTCGGGTCGTGCGGGAGCGGCGCGTCCATATGACCGGTCCGTATGCCGCGCATGGCGTACTGCCGGTGGCGGGGGTCGAAGGTGAGCGGTGTGTCACGGAGCGAGAAGTCGGGCGTCTCGTCGGAGGGACAGTCCAGCAGCAGGTCCAACTCCTGCGGGCCGGACAGCCGTCCTTCCGCACGAAACCCTCCCCTGGGCACCCGCTCCGTCTGCCGTACGTACCAGCGGGCCGCCTGCCACGGTGCCTCCCGCAAAGCATCGTCGAGGGGCAGGTCACTGAGCGACTCCTCGAAGAGGAGCGGACGCGAGGGAGGGCAGGATCGGCGCCCCAGATAGGGAAGGAAGCGAGGTGCGGCGACGGCCTCGTGGAGGTGTCGGACGAACTGCTCGTCGCCTTCCACGCCCACGACGAAGACGGCGTCAGCAAGGTAGTACCGGTCCGACAGAGGCATGACACGGCCCGTGTCGGTGTTCTCCGCCTTGTGGAAGTCCTTGAGGCGGGAGCCGGGTTGGTCGATACGGACACCGAAGCGCAGTGCGGCCAGGTCCGACAGGTCGGCGCCCCGCGGACGGCCCTGGGCAGCGGCGAGCAGACCCAGGACGCCGCTTTTGGTGGGAGCGTTCTCCGTGGTGCGCTGCGTGAACCGGGCAGCCGATCCCCACGCTTGGAGCGGGCCGGCGAGCCGTAGCAACAGCGTTGTCATACGCCGGTCTCCAACCGCTCCCCGACCGTCCGCCGAATCCGGTCGAGCAGCTCCTTCAGTGTCACCCCGTCCCCAAGGGCCGCCAGCTCACGGGTCTCCTCTCCCACACGGAACACCCAGGTCGGGCCGCCCTCGATCCCGTACTGCCGTTCGACGTCCCGCACATACGCCGCGAGTCGATGGCAGCTCTCCCGGAGGAAGCCACCTTGGTCGGTCTTCGGAACCGGCTCCTCAAAGGCACCGACAAAGCTCAGCGGCCACCGGTCCCGGATCTTGACGATCACGGCGGACGGCACGGTGTGATTGCCGAATGTGTTGATCTTCCCAGTCGGCAGAGAGGTGATGAACGCTTCCAGGAAAGCGGCGATCGCCTTGGCGGCCGGGGTGGTCGGAGACTCACCGTCCTTGAGGCCGACGCCGAGGTTGCGCTGGAGCTCGTCCACGTCGACAGCCGCGTACCGGTACAGGGTCGCGGAGTTGAAGTCGACGGTGCCGATCATGCCCGCACCGGTCTCCGACTCCTCGTTGAGGTCGTCGACGGCCGTGTAGTAGTCGGACTCGATGTCGGATCGGTGCACGCTGAGGGCGTGCGCGACCTGCGTGGCCGCCTCGACGTTCAAGTCCGCCGAGTCGGCGACCATCCGGCCGAAGAGCGCGATGTCGACCGAATGCCGGGTGTCGACCGCGCTGCGGGCCCGCGCTTTCTGCTCCTTTTCCTTGAGGGACTTCTTCAGCGTATCGACGTCTCCGCCACCACTCGCCGTCACCGCCAGCTCGGCCAGCGCATCGAGCTGGCGGCGGCTGAGGAACATGAGGTACTTCGACTCGGCGACCGCTGTCCTCTCGCTGTCGTCCTTCACCTTGCGCTTCGGTACCTCGAGCGACGAGCCGGTGGCGGACTTCAGTACCTCCTCCGCCAGTTTCGCCGCGCTGTCGGTGAGAGCCGGATCGTGCGCCGTGATGCGCTGTGCCAGCGCCTCCACCACCTTCTTCGTCCGCACGCCCAGCTCCTCCGGCGGCAGGAGTTCCTCGAAGCGCTTCCGGGTGGCGCGCTTCCATGCCTGGCTGGACACACGGGCCCGGCGTACGCCACCGAAGTACGCGGATTTCGGTGTTCCGGTGTCGTCGCGGTTCATGTTGCTGGGCGGCACGTTCTGCAGGATGTGGATGTCCAGGATGGTGCGGGTCACAGGAGTTCCCTTTCTGTTGTGACCGGGTTCCGGGAAGCTTGATCAGGAATCGCCGTCGAATTCCTCCGGATCCAGAGCCATGCTGTCCGGGGACTCCGAGGAGTCCGGCAAACCGGCAGCTCCTTCTTCGGCATCGTCAACAGCCGGTCGGTACCTGCGGTGGAAGTCGCGTCCCCACGTCCGGCGTACGGTGTCCCGGAGGTTCTCGTCCTGCCACCACAAGAGCTGATCGGCGAGGAGGGCGTAGTCCAGAGGGATACGTGCTGTGCGCAGGAGCAGCACCAGTTCCCGGAGCCGAGTGGCCAGGACCTCCGTGTCCGGCGCAGTGCCGACCCGCACGAAGCGTCGGCGGACGGTCTCGCTGACCTCCTCGACGGCTCCCGAGCCCTCAGCTCCTCCGCCGGAAGCTTGTGCACGGCCGGTTTTCGTGTCCCCCGGATCAGCCGTGGTCCGGGGGGCGGAGCCTTTGTGGGCGAGCCGTCGCACGGCCCGGCCGAGAGTCCATCCCGGCTGGTGCATGGCGTCGTCCCGCAGCGACTGCTGATGCAGTGCCCACACCGTCACCGCCAGGTGGACAGCGGTGTCCTCCCGGTGCTCGTTGTCCTCGCGGGCGAGATAGGGGCGGGAAGTGAGGTAGACCGGATCCACGGTCCGGGCAGCGCGTGCTTCTTGCACGGCCTCATGACGTTCCTCACGAAGGTCGGCCAGCCGTTCCAAGTGCTCGAGCCCCCAGGCCGTCGGCGAGACATGCGCTTCCCTGCCGGCCTCGCGACGCAACCGTGCTACTGAGGCGACGGCCCACGGAGCGTCTTGTCGGTATCCGGCTTGGAGTTTGCCGATGACCTGCCTGACCGCCAGTCCGGGTAGCGGGGGGAGACGTCCGTCCGGACCGGGCATGTGCGGTGAAGCTGTGGTGCGTGATGCCATGGATTCTTCTCCTGGAACGAGAACGCCAAGCGGTGCCACGCCCCGGCCCGACCAGTGCGCCGGGGCACCCCCGACAACGGTGGTTCAAGCCGGAGCCGACCGCTCAGGACGGTTTGTGGGAACCCTGCGTCGGGCCGCCGGTTGCCGTTGAGCCCAACACCTTCTCCAGCCGGGAAAGGAACCAGAGCTCTGCTCGCCCCGCGTCCAGCAGTGTCCTGCCGCGGCCTGGCAGGTCGACCATCCGTCCCTCGACGGCAGCAGGCCCTGCGGACCGGATCTCCTGCCGGGCCAGGCGCAGGATGTGCCGACGCACGGTCTCCCGCCACTGCTGCCGGGCCGTCATGAGGTCGGGCAGCCGCGCCAACTCACGCAGCCACGTCCGGTACGGGCCGTCCAGCGCGCCGTAACCGAGGTCACGGGCGGTCTCGCCGGCAGAATCCGTGCGGTCGCCGCCGGCGGCGAGAGTGAGGTTCACGGCGAGCTGCCCGAACGCCCTCACCGCTTCGTCGGCGTCGTCCACAGCGTCTACGGCCGCTTCCCCGTAGACCGGATTGTGCGCGTGGAGAGCGACCACGGGAAGCGCCACGGAATCGTCCACGATCTCGTCGATGACCGACTGCTGCGTCCCGTACTCCATTCCGACCGTCCGCAGCCGCACCAACTTTCCTGGAGCCACTTCGGCTTCGGTGATCGCTTCGGTGAGCCACCGCACGATCCCGGGCGGCAGTTTCCCGGGAGCTTCGTCGGATGCTCCCCTCCTTGCCGCACCGGCTCTTGCGCCCAGCAATGCCTCCAGCCCCAGCCAGGCCGATCGGCGTGGATCATGACGCAGAGGTGTGTAGTAGACAGGCCGCTGCCGCTTTTTCTCCTGCGCCGGGCTGCGGCGCCAGGCGCTCATCGGCTCCAGCAGCCACGGCGACTCCTGGACGAGCGGATCGCCGTAGCCGAGTACGACACCTGTCACGCTGTCGCCGTCCGCCACCAGTCTCACCCGGCGGGTCTGCCAGGTATAGAGGTCCCGCAGCCCCGTCGGCTCGGGGCCGCCTCCCTGAACGTCGCGGGGGCCGGCCCCGTACGGTTTCTCACGACGCCAGACCGGCAGATCGTCCTCGATCCCGTCGGCGAAGCCACTGCCTCCATAGGCGTTCTCGAACGGAACGAGGTTGAGCAGCAGCGTTTCCCGCAGCGTGTCGCCCTCCGCGTACACGCCTCCGAGCATCCCGAGGGAGCCGACGCCGAGCGGGTACACCTTGCCCGCCTTCGCCCGCGTGTCCTCACGCATGGCGGACTTGATGCCCGACACGTCGAACGCGTGAACGTGCACCAGCCATCGGGCCGCCTCCGCGAAGGAAAGCCGTTCCACTCCCGGCCGCCGCATCGAGAAGAGTGGCGCGCCAGACGGCACGTCGGCGACGATCCGGCTCAGCGGAGCCACTTCGTCCTTCTCCGTCCGGAGGCCGGCCACCTGGAAGAACGGCCTTTCCTCGTCCAGGAGCCGAAAACATTCGGCATGCCGGTCCAGATACTCCACGGCCTGGGAGAAAGGGTCGGTGGCTTCCCACAGGTCCACCCAGTCGTCGAGATCGCCAGGGCCCTCATGGGCGTCGTACAGCACGGCCAGGAGCAACCGAAGCAGGGAGATCTCCTGGGTGGGAACGTCTCCGACGATCCGCCTCAGCTCACCGGCGTGTGTGAAGACATCTCGCAGTGACAGCTCCACCACCGTGCCGTCGGTCCGCTGCACCGGCAGCCACGCGTCCTGTGACAGGTTGAACGCCGAGGAACCAGTGACCGCGGTGCTCACTGTTCCCATTTCACCCCCCACTTCGTCGGTCCTCGCCCCGGGCTCCACGTGCCGAGCAGCGGATGCATCCCTCGGTGGGTCCGAGGGCCCTCCCTCTGCTTCAACCGCATCACGGATCTCCCCCCTGCCTTCCGCCCCGCTCCCTCCGGCAGAAGGCATGCCGGGCTCGGCGAACCGCAGCCCTTCGGCTCGGCTGTAGCTCAACTCGTAGTCTGTCAGGGGGGTCTGACAACGACTGTCGAGAACCAGCAGCAGCTCACCGGCCAGCCACGGGCACTCCTTCACCTGCCAGGCCGGAACCCTGAATCGCTCCAGCTCGGCAATGGTGCGGTCGATCACGCCGGGATGACTGAAGCGCCCCGGCAGCGTCAGAGCACTGGCGGCCACCGCCTGCGCCAACCGCCGGTTCGGCGGGAAGTCCGTCGGCAGTTCCAGCCCGCCCCTGCCGCCGTCCAGCCACGGCACGGTGGTCAAACGCCCGTCCTCCGTCCGCTGGA
The DNA here is from genome assembly GCF_000373625.1 of Streptomyces sp. LaPpAH-108. Classification (GTDB taxonomy): domain Bacteria; phylum Actinomycetota; class Actinomycetes; order Streptomycetales; family Streptomycetaceae; genus Streptomyces. The sequence goes on along the minus strand of NZ_KB891994.1, from coordinate 381,909 downwards.
TGACAAGAACCTCCAGCGTCTCCTCGGAGTCACGGACCTGGGCGCGTCCCGTCGTGCTGTCGTCCGCGTCCCCCGCGTGCGCCTCCAGCCATCCGTAGACCGGCCTCCCCGCCGGCCGTACCGGTCCCAGCAGGAAGCCGTCCGCCCGGCGCCGCTTCGCCGCCAGCAGCGCGCGGTGCTTCTCCTCGGCCGCCGTCAACTCCTCGGTCCACTCCGTGGGTCCGACCGGACCGTCCCCATAGGCCCGCTGCACCAACGGACTGATGTCCTCCGGCAACCTCACGGGAATGCCGTCCAGATGAGGCTCGAGCACCGCGAGCGCGCGCAGGAGGGTCCAGTCCCCTTGGTACACCGCTCGCGCCCCCTTCACCGGTGTCGGCGGCGACGCGTCCCAGTCGGACACACCGGTGATCAGACACCTGGGGGTGGCCAGGCGCGGCGGTCTGCGCGCGGGATGCCGGTGCAGCCGCCCCATGCGCTGAAGCACGAGGTCGATGGGCGCGAGATCGGTCACCATCAGGTCGAAACTCACGTCCAGCGACTGCTCCACCACCTGGCTCGCCACGACCACATGCCGCTCGGGCCGGGTGCCCCCGGGTCCGTAACGACCCAGCAGCCGGGCGTCGTTGGCCGCCCGGTCGGCCGCCAGGAACCGCGAATGCACGACGGTGACGTGGTCGTCCCCCAGCCGCTCCCTCAGTACGTCGGCGGCCTCGAGCACCCGTGCCACCGTGTTCCGCACGACGAGCGCGCAACCGCCGTCCCCCAGTTCCTCCTCCAACCGGTCGGCCAGCAACACCGGGTCGTCGTCCAGCCGTTCCACCACGACCTGCGCGCCCCGCCCCGAGGCCGCCGCCGGGCGTGCGCTCCGCGCTTCACTTCCCGGGGAGACGGCGGTGAGAAGCGGATACGCGTCGCTCGCCGTCTCCACACCTGCGGCCCCTTCAGCGCCCGCGTAAGCGGCGGCGAGGGCACGCCTGCGCTCCGCGGGCAATGTGGCGGACAGCAGCACCACCGGCACGCGGTAGGCGGCCAGCCACTCCAGCGTCCGGTCGAGATACCGGTTCATGTACGCGTCGTATGCGTGCACCTCATCGATCACCACGACCTTCCCCGCCACCGCGAGGTGCCGCAGAGCCAGGTGCCGGCTCTTCAGCGCCGCGAACAGCACCTGATCCACGGTTCCGACGGCGAAGGAGGCGAGCAGTTGCTTCTTCCGTCCGCGCAGCCACTGGTGGGCGTGCAGGCCGGAAGGATGCATACCGCCTCGTAGACCGACACTCCCGTCACCGTCCGGATCCACCGCCGTGATCGCACGGTTCCCGGCACGGAGCAACCCGGCCCACTCGCTCTGGAGCGCCGCTTTCGCATGTGCCAGCACAACCGACCACGCCCGCGCGCCGTCCGACGGCAGCGCCTCCAGCCAGGACAGCAGCCGCCCGAACATCGCGTCGCCGGTGGCCCTTGTCGGGAGCGCGAGCAACAGCCCCCCGGCTCCGGACCGCGCAGCCAACACCTCGGCCGCCGCCAGCGCGGCCTCCGTCTTCCCCTCTCCCATCGGTGCCTCGATGATCAATAGGCCACCGGAGTTCATCTCCTTGGCCAGCCGGACCGCTTCGGCTTGTACGGGGCGCAGACCGGCGTTTCCCAGATGCGGAAAGCGCTCCGCGAACAACTCTTGCGCCGATCCGCTCGGGACCGCGGGCCGCCACGGCTCAGTGAGATCCAGCCCTTCCCAGGCCGCCCGGAGCCTTCGTGCCTCACCTTCCGGTCCCACGGGCTGCCACGACTCCGGCGCGTACGGGAACAACTCCGGGGCGCTCGCGATCCAGTCCGCGAGGATCACCACCGCCGTCAGCAGCACCTGTACGGGTTGCGGCAGGCGGATGTCCTTCCACGAGGACAGCAGCGGGGCCACACCCGTGAGGTCGGCACACCAGTCCAGCAGCTCGAACTGTGTGCTGCGCCAGACCTCCTCGCTCGGACCGGGGTGCCGCGTCAGGTGAGGACGGAGCTGCAGAGCGTGTATCTGCCCGCTCTCCGGCGGCACTCCATGGTGGCCACCGGCGACCACCGCCAACTGCCCTGCCGCGCGGGCTCCCAGGCCGAAGCGCTCCCGCATCCACTCCTGAAGCAGGATCTGCCCTGCCAGCCCGTGCGGAGCCAACCGGCGGTCCTGGCCGTATTCCTTGGCCGTGCGCATTTCCAGGCCGCGGTCCCGCATCCGACCGGCCAGTTGTTCGACCTGGCAAGCGAATGCGGGTGTGCACTTACCTATGTCGTGCGACGCGGCGAGGAATCGGACCAGCCGCTCGGCGTCTTCCTGCCCTCCTGGCAGCGGCTCCGCCACAAGCGTTTTCACGGATGCGGGAAGCCACTCCTCCCACAGTTTTCCGGCGACCGCGCCGCTGTCCGCCATGTGCCGCCAGAGGGGCAGCGAGCCGTCGCTGTCGCGATCGTGCTTGGCCCATGCGGATCTGGCCGGTTCCGACAGGGGCGCCGGGATACCCCCAGGGAGAGTTGAACCGGGAATCTTCGGGTTCGCCGCCATGTCGTTTCCTCCGGAGGCTGCGAGTGGCAGATGAAGAAGCAGGACGAACCGGGGGTGGGGCCACGAGCCCCACCCCCGGAGGCGTCAGCGCTTGCGCCAGAGCAGCGCCCAAACCCAGGGGCGGTCGGGGGAGGCGCCGATCATCGCGATGATGAGGCCCCAGGGAGGGCCATCGGCCGGACCCGGACTCGTTAAGGCATGCATGGGTACAATCCCCTTATCTCTAAGGCTCGCTAGGTTTTGGAGATGGGAGGCCGGACCTCTCGAACCGTCGCACCACCGATGGTCGAGGGGTCAAGTCCGGCCTTTTCTATGCATGTTGGGGCTGCTAAGGCTTGTCGCCCCGTCACGCGACGACGGTAGCCTCGGTTGACAAAGAAGTGCAGGCACCGCAGCTGAAGCCGTCCGCGTCCGCCGCCTGGGGGGACTACACCCCGCATGCGCGGGGGCCAGAGTTGGCCTCGCCAATCATGTTCTCGGGGGCCACCCCCACATGACGCAGGGACCACGAAGCCGTGGGGTTCGGCCTCGTCTCAAGCCGATCCTACTTGCGACCCGAATTGCTGGGATGCCCCGTGCCACCAGCAGTACGGGCGAGTCGCTCCTCACGCATCGCCCGCCCCCCTCGGCCAGTGCGTCAGCGCCCGATCCAGCGCCTCCACCCCCTTGTCCCACGACGCCGTGACGTCCCGGTCCGCGCCGAAGGCGCCCGCCGACTCCAGGACGCAGTAGCCGTGGAAGGTGCTGCGCAGGAGGCGGACCGCGTCGGTGAGGTCGGGTTCCGTCAGGTCGTAGGCGCGGAGCATCCCGTAGGTGATCTCGGCGGTGCGGCGCAGCGCGGGGGAGTCGGCGATCAGGGACGGGGCGATCCGGATCTGGGTGGCGGCGTAGCGGCCGGGGTGGTCGAGCGCGTAGGAGCGGTAGGCGCCCGCGAAGGCGGTGAGCGCGTCGCGGCCCGCGCGTCCGGCCACCGCCGCCGCGATGCGGTCGATCAGCTCGCCGCCCGCGAACAGGGCGAGCCGGGTGCGCAGGTCGTGCAGGTTGCGGACGTGTGAGTAGAGGCTCGCGTCCTTCACGCCGAAGCGCCGCGCGAGCGCGGACAGCGTGACGTTCTCGAAGCCGGACTCGTCCGCGAGTTCGGCGGCGGCCGTGACCAGCCGGTCCACGGTGATCCCCGCACGGGCCATCGGCCCACCTCCCTAGGATTCCTCGGTGGAATCCTAGGGTATCTAGGAAATTGCTACGGCAGCTCCAGCGCCTCCCGCACGAACGCGTTCGTGAACTTGCCCGCCGGGTCCAACTCCCGCGCCAGCGCCCGGAAATCGGCCAGGCGCGGATACCGCTCGCGGAGCACGGAAGGGGGAGTCCGGAACACCTTCCCCCAGTGCGGGCGCGGCGCGAACGGGTCCAGGGCCGTCTCCACCGCGCGGACGGCAGGCAGTACGGCCGGCAGGTCGTCGGCCCAGGTGAAGTGCACGGCCGCCGAGTCGCGGCCGTAGGCTGGGCTCAGCCACTGCGTGTCGGCGGCGATCGTGCGGACCTCGCAGGTCAGCAACGGCCCGGAGATCTCCGCGCGGACGGCCTCCAGCGCGCGCAGCGCGTCCGGCGCGGCGGCCCTCGGCAGCAGATACTCCGACTGGTACTCCGCGCCGCTGCTCGGCGTGAACTCGGCCCGGAAATGCGGCAGTCGCTCGTGCCACGGACCCGGCACCCCGAACTGCTCCGTGCAGTTGACGGCGGGCATCCCCGGCACCGGATGGTGCGCCTCGGTCGCGGGCGCCGCCCACGGGAAGTCCACCGGCGCCTGGTCGGTGCGCCGCTTCACCCACACCGTACGGAAGCCCGGCGCACGCCAGTCGGTGAACAGGCTGACGCTGTACGTCGATCCGGCCACCGCCTCGAAGTCCAGCCCGTCGAGCGGCAGTTCGGTGAAGACGTACTGCTCGACCTCGTACGCCGGTTCCAGGTCCAGGGTGAGCGCGGTGACCACACCGAGCGCGCCGAGCGAGGTGACCGCGCCGTCGAACCCGGCGTCCCCACGCGCGAGTTCCACCGTCGAACCGTCCGCCGTCAGCAGCTCCACCGCCTGGACCGCCGACGCGAGCGGGGCGTTGCCGATCCCCGAGCCGTGGGTGCCGGTCGCCACCGAGCCCGCCACCGAAATGTGCGGCAGCGAGGCCATGTTGGCGAGCGCGAGCCCCTGGGCGTGGACCGCGCGGGCCAGTTCGGCGTACCGGACGCCGCCCGAGACCCGGACCGTACGGGCCCCGGTGTCCACGTCGACGGCCGGGGGAAGCGCGGCCAGCGAGACGAGGACGCCCTCGCCGCCGGGGTCCGCGACCGTGTTGAACGAGTGGCCGCTGCCCAGCACCCGTATCCGCGCGGCGGCGGCCACCAGGGACCGCAGCGCCGCCACCGACTCCGGGCGGTGGAACTCCTGCGCCGTGTAGGTGATGTTGCGGGCCCAGTTGGTGACCGCCTGCCGCCCGGCCGTGCGCGCCGTCTCCGTCATCGTCGTCCCTCCCCGAGAGTGCCGTCCGCGCCGACCTTCTCACCCCGAAGCCCCCTGGGGAAGATCACTCAAGGGACGGCACACCGCACGTCAGGGGCGCCGTGCCGGCGAAAACGCCACGCGCCGAGCCGCCCCCGGGACGTCCCCACCGGGGACGGGGGCATACGGTGAGGGGTGAACGCGTGAGCCGGGAGGAGACAGGGATGGGCAGCCGCACCGCGCTGGTCGAGGATCTGATGGAGCGGTTCCCGCATGTGCCGCGGGAAGCCGTCTTCAAGGAGGACCTGCTCCGGGGCGGAGTCGCCTTCGATGCCTCGGCCCTCAGCGACAACGAGGACGGCGAGGTCAAGCCGAAGTCGTACTTCATCTTCTCCTTCGACCACGGCACCCTGCCCGAGCTGGGCGAGGCCGCCCTGCGCAGGCCCCCGGAGGAGATCATCCTCACCGGCGGGCCGTACGACCTGCGCCGTACGGTGGTCTCCGTACGGGTGAACCCCGCCTCCCCCTACCGGGTCGCCGCCGACGAGCACGGCCAGCTCGGCCTCTACCTGGACGGCAAGCGGATCTCCGACGTCGGTGTGCCGCCGATGCCGGAGTACTACCGGCACAAGCTCTCCAACGGGAAGTCGGTCATGGAGGTGGCCCCGACCATCCAGTGGGGCTACCTGATCTATCTGACCGCGTTCCGGGTCTGCCAGTACTTCGGCGCCAAGGAGGAATGCCAGTACTGCGACATCAACCACAACTGGCGCCAGCACAAGGCGGCGGGACGGCCGTACACGGGCGTGAAGGACGTCGACGAGGTCCTCGAGGCGCTGGAGATCATCGACAAGTACGACACCGCCAAGATCTCTACCGCGTACACGCTCACGGGCGGCGCGATCACGACGAAGGTCCAGGGGCTGGACGAGGCCGACTTCTACGGGCGGTACGCCAAGGCCATCGAGGAGCACTTCCCGGGCCGCTGGATCGGCAAGGTCGTCGCCCAGGCGCTGCCCAAGCCGGACGTCCAGCGCTTCAAGGACTACGGCGTGCAGATCTACCACCCCAACTTCGAGGTGTGGGACGAGTATCTGTTCAAGATGTACTGCCCCGGCAAGGAGCGGTACGTCGGCCGGGACGAGTGGCACAAGCGCATCCTGGACTCCGCCGACGTGTTCGGCGCGCGCAACGTGATCCCCAACTTCGTGGCGGGCGTGGAGATGGCCGAGCCCTTCGGCTTCACCAGCGTCGACGAGGCCATCGCCTCCACCACCGAGGGCCTGCGCTTCTTCATGTCGCACGGCATCACGCCCCGCTTCACCACCTGGTGCCCCGAGCCCACCACCCCGCTCGGCAAGGCCAACCCGCAGGGCGCCCCGCTGGAGTACCACATCCGCCTCCTCGAGGCGTACCGCAACACCATGGACGACTTCGGCCTCTCCTCCCCGCCCGGCTACGGCCCGCCCGGCCCGGGCAACGCGGTGTTCTCCGTCAGCTCCTTCATGGACAGCCTGCCCGCGCAGGAGTCGGTGGAGATCTGACGGCCGGCCGACTCGACGAGAGTCCGGTCGAACAGGCGGAGCCCGGTCGAAGGAAACGAGGGGCGCTCGCGTTGAACACGCGGGCGCCCCTGCCCGTATCCTCCGAAGGAGTGGCGCACGCGGTCACACCGAGCGACCGGAGGCTCACCGGATCCGCACGGTCCGCTTGTCAGCCGCCGCAGCGGCGTGAAAAGCTCCTGCCGCCGCGGGGTATCGCCAACTCCATCGCCTCTGTGGTGAGTTGACCTCGTTCGTGGACGCGGGAGTTCGATTGTCCGACCTGCCGACCCCTCAGGACGCCGACGAGACCGCGCTGTTCTCCGCATGCTGGGACGCGGTCCTGTCGTACGCGGACCTGTGCACCTCCGGCTCCATGACGGCACGTCAACTGGCCGACGAGGCCTTCACGCTGGGTGTGCGCCGCCTGCGCGCCGAGGGAACGGCCGTACGCGGCCCGGGCCGTCGCCCCGCACGGCTGCCGGTCGTGCCCGAACTCCTCACCGCCGTACGCGAGACGGCCGCCGAGTGGGAGAACGCGGGGAAGGGGCAGGGGCTGGACCCCGGCCTCAGGCTGTGGCTCAACTCCGACGCGGCGGCCCGCTATTCGGGTCCGCCCCTCACCCGGCCCATCGCACTGCGCGGCCTCAGGGACATGCCCGAGGCGGACGCCACCCTGCTCTGGCTCGCCGAGGTGGAGGCGCTGCCGCTGAGCGTCGTCGCCCGTCGCCTGGGGCTCGACCCGCAGACCGTGGGCCCCGAACTCGACCAGGTACGCGTGCTGTTCCGCGACCGCTGCCACCGCGCCCACCGGGACACCCCGCTGGACGCCGAGTGCCGCAGCTATGCCCGGCTGCTCGACGCGGTCACCCGTTCGCCCGGCGCCGAGGAGCCCGACGACCTCTCCCGCCACCTCGCCACCTGCGTGCCCTGCGCCGAGGCCGCCGCCTGTCTGCGCCTGACGGGCGGCGCCCTGCCCGCGGCCCTGGCGGCGGGCGTCGTCGGCTGGGGCGGACTCGCCTATCTGGAGCGCCGCCGCCGGGCCGCCGAGGTCCGCCTCGGCGCGGGCGTACCGGGGCGTACCGGGCCCGGCGACCCCGACCGGGACACCTCCCGCAGCCGGGTGGTGCGCGGCGGACTGCTCGCCGCCGCCGGGCTGATCTCCGTCGTCGCGCTCGGCGCCTCGCTGATGCCGTTCGGCACCTCGGACGGCGACGAGGCCGCCGCCCACGACGACCAGCACCCGGTCGCCGCCCCCAGCGCCGAAGCCTCCAGCCACGCCCCCTCCCGCTCGGCCGCCCCGGCCACCACCCGCACGGTCCCGGTCAGCCCGACCCCGAGCGACCCGAAGACCCGCACCAGGCGTGCCAGCCCCACTCCGAAGCACCGGGACAGCGCCTCCGCCACCGTCTCCGCTCCCGCCCCGGGCCCGACCGACGCCGCCTCCCACACCCCCACCTGCCACGTCGCCTACCACCTGGACGACGAGTGGAGCAACGGCTTCCAGGCCACCCTCACCGTCACCACCGACGACGCCCTCACCGACTGGCAGCTCGCCTGGACCTTCGACGACGGCCAGCGCATCGGCCAGACCTGGGACGCCACCCCGCACCAGTCCGGCTCCCAGGTCACCGCCTCCGCCAAGAGCTACAACAAGTCCGTCGCGGCACACGGGTCGTTCGCGTTCGGATTCGTCGGCACGCACGAGGGGGCGAACGACGACCCGCGCGGCTTCACCCTCAACGGAGATCGTTGCGACGTGAAGTGATGAAGCGTCAGGTCACTGCCGCCTCGCGGTGGGCGCGATAAATCAGTGGCGCCCCGGCACCCGTGCTTCTAGGCTGACGACGCTTCCCGCGGTGGCCCTTCGCCGTCGCGGTCGACCGCGATCGAGGAATGAGAGGTGAGCCCGATGACCGTCTTCGTGACGAGCGCTGCCCGCGCTCAGCAGACCGTTCGTGCCACCTCCGTGGTCTCCGGCTGAACTCTCCCTGCGACAGGGTCACTCACCCGCGCTGACGCGCGACCGGCCGGGGCCGCCCCTTGAAGGGTTTCCTTTGAACTTCCTCGATGGTTCCTCCACCTCCGCTTCCACTTCCTCCGCGCACCCGCTCGCCCCGTACGGCTGGGACGCCGAGTGGCAGGCTGAGTTCGCGCCGTACGCCGAGCGCGGGCTGCTGCCGGGCCGGGTGGTCCGGGTCGACCGGGGGCAGTGCGATGTGCTGCTGCCCGGCGGGGTCGTCCGGGCCGACACCGCGTTCGTCACGCCCCACGACCCCCTGCGGATCGTGTGCACCGGCGACTGGGCCGCCGTGGACCCCGGCGGTGCGCCCCGCTACGTCAGGGCGCTGCTGCCCCGCCGTACCGCCTTCGTCCGCTCCACCTCCTCCAAGCGGTCCGACGGGCAGATCCTCGCCGCCAACGTGGACCACGCCGTCATCGCCCTGTCCCTCGCCGTCGAACTCGACCTCGGCCGCGTCGAACGCTTCCTCGCCCTCGCCTGGGAGTCCGGGGCGCAGCCCGTGGCCGTCCTCACCAAGGCCGACCTCGTCCCCGACCCGGTGACGCTCGCGCACCTCGTCCAGGACGTGGAGACGACCGCGCCCGGGGTGCCCGTGCTCACCGTCAGCGCGCTGTACGACGACGGGCTCGACGTGCTCCGCGCCCTCGTCGGCTCCGGCACCGCCGTCCTGCTCGGCCAGTCCGGCGCGGGCAAGTCCACGCTGGCCAACGCCCTCGTCGGCGAGGACGTCATGGACGTACGGGCCGCCCGGGACGTGGACGGCAAGGGGCGCCACACCACGACCACCCGGAACCTGCTGCCGCTGCCCGGCGGCGGTGTCCTCATCGACACGCCGGGGCTGCGCGGTGTCGGCCTCTTCGACGCGAGCAGCGGGGTCGGCCAGGTCTTCTCCGACGTCGAGGAACTGGCCCGCCGCTGCCGCTTCCCCGACTGTGCCCATGACACCGAACCCGGTTGCGCGGTGCGCTCCGCCGTGGACAGCGGCGAGCTGCCCCACCGCCGGCTCGACAGCTACCGCAAGCTGATCCGCGAGAACCAGCGGATCGTCGCCAAGACGGACGCCCGGCTCCGCGCCGAGATCAAGCGGGACTGGAAGCGGAAGGGCGCGGAGGGACGGGCCGCCGCACAGGCCAAGCGGGGGCGGTGGTCGTAGGGCGGGGGAGCCCCCCTAGGGCCCTAGGGGGAGGGCCCTTCGGGGTCGCCCCCTAAGGGCCCCATCCCCATGTCCGATTTCCGCTGGCCCCGCCCCCTCCCCCCGCCCCACACTGGAAGCGTGATGGACCAGGACAGCAGGTACGAGGCGGTGCGGGGCCGGGACGGCCGGTTCGACGGGGTGTTCTTCTTCGCCGTGCGGACCACCGGGATCTACTGCCGCCCGAGCTGCCCCGCCGTGACCCCGAAACGGGAGAACGTGCGGTTCTTCGCCACGGCCGCCGCCGCGCAGGGCTCGGGCTTCCGGGCCTGCCGCCGCTGCCGTCCCGACGCCGTGCCCGGGTCGGCCGAGTGGGACGCGCGGGCGGACGTGGCAGGGCGGGCCATGCGGCTGATCGCCGACGGAGTCGTGGACCGCGAGGGCGTCACCGGCCTCGCGGCCCGGCTCGGCTACAGCACCCGCCAGGTGCAGCGCCAGCTCACCGCCGAACTCGGCGCCGGACCCGTGGCCCTCGCCCGCGCCCAGCGCGCGCACACCGCGCGGGTCCTGCTCCAGACCACCTCCCTGCCGGTCACCGAGATCGCCTTCGCCGCCGGTTTCAGCAGCGTGCGCCAGTTCAACGACACGGTCCGCGAGGTCTACGCCCGCACCCCGACCCAGGTACGGGACGCCGCTCCCGCCCGCCGCGCCGCCCCCGGCACCGGTATCCCGCTGCGCCTGGCCCACCGGGGCCCCTACGGGTACGGCCCGGTCTTCGACCAGCTCGCGCGCGAGGCCGTGCCCGGCGTCGAGGAGGTCGAGGGCACCCCGGGCGACCGGGTCTACCGGCGCACCCTGCGGCTGCCGTACGGCACCGGTGTGGCCGCCGTGCGCGAGCGTGGCCGCAGACAGCCGGCGGGCGGCGGCACGCACCCCGGTGGCTGGCTCGACGCGCGCGTGCACCTCACCGACCCCCGCGACCTGACCACCGCCGTGCACCGGCTGCGCCGCCTCCTCGATCTCGACGCCGACCCGTACGCCGTCGACGAACGCCTCGCCGCCGACCCCCGCCTCGCCCCGCTGGTCGCCGCCCGCCCCGGCCTGCGCGTCCCCGGCACCGTGGACCCGCTGGAAGCCGCCGCCCGCGCCCTCGCCGGACCGCCGGAGGCCGTGGCCGACCTGGTGCGCCGCCACGGCAAGACCCTGGACGCCCCCAGCGGCACCCTGACCCACCTCTTCCCCGACCCCGCCTCCCTCGCGGGCGCCCCCGGCCCGCTCGGCGCCCTCGCCACCGCCCTGGCCGACGGCACCCTCCGCCTCGACCCCGGCGCCGACCGCGCCCACGCCGAGCGCACCCTGCTCACCATCCCCGGCCTGACCCCGGCCGCCGTCACCACCCTGCGCGCCCGCGCCCTGGGCGACCCCGACGTGGCCCCGCCCGGCAGCGCGGCTCCGGCGGCCTGGCGCCCGTGGCGGACGTACGCGCTCCAGCATCTGCGGGTGGCGGGGGAGGGCTGAGCGCGGCCGTACCCATCTCCGCCCGGCCGAACGGGGGTTGAGCCGAGCGGGTGGGCCGCTGGTGCCGCTGCCGACCAGGCGTGCCGCGCGTGTGGGACGGTCGGCCGTGACGGTACGGCGGCGAAGGGCGGGCACGCGTGAGCAAGGTCGTGCGGGGGCTCGCGGCGGTACTCGTCGCCCTGGTGCCGGGCACGGCCACGGCCGCCGCCCCCGACCGCACGGGGCATGCCTGGACCGGGAGTTGGGAGGCAGCACCCTCCGGGACGACCGCGGGACTGCCCGGGGCGGCCGTACGCAACGTCGTCCACCTCAGCGTCGGCGGCAGCGCGGTGCGGGTCAGGATCGGCAACCGGTTCGGGGCCCTGCCCCTACGGGTCGGGGCGGTCACCGTCGCGCTGCGGCGGGGGAGCGGGGCCGGGGCCGTGGCGGGGAGCATGCGGACCGTGACGTTCCGGGGCGGCCGTACCGCCGTCGTGCCGACCGGCCGGGACCTGCTCAGCGACCCGGTGCGGCTGACCGTACGAGCCGCCGCCGACCTGCTGGTCACCGTGTTCGTCCCCGAGGACTGCGGCCGGGCCACCGAGCACCGCACCGCCCTGCAGACCAGCTATGTCGCCCGGGACGGCGCGGGCCACGCGGCCGACGAGGACGACGCCGCGTACACGGCGACCGCCGTCAGCCGGTGGTACTACCTCACCGGCGTCGACGTACGTGCCCCCGCCACCGGCAGTGTCGTCGCCCTGGGGGACTCCCTGACGGACGGCACCGGGTCCACCCCCGACACCAACCACCGCTGGCCCGACCTGCTCGCCGACCGGCTGCGCCGCCACCGCCTCGGCGTCCTCAACGCGGGCATCGGCGGCAACCGGCTGCTGCGCGACGGCACCGGACCCAGCGCCCTCGCCCGCCTGGACACGGACGCGCTCGACCGCGCCGGGGTCCGGATCCTCGTCCTCTTCGAGGGCGTCAACGACCTCAACGGCACCCCGACGGCCACCGACCCCGACGCCTACGCGGAGGCATACCGCACGATCGTCGCCCGCGCCCATGCCCGGGGCATCCGGGTCGTCGGGGTGACCCTGACGCCGTATCGGGGTCATCCCGCGTACTCGGCGGTGCGCGAGGGGGTACGGCAGCGGGTGAACGCGTTCATCCGGGACGGGGGTGTCTTCGACGCGGTGGCGGACGCGGACGCCGCGCTGCGCGACCCGGCCGATCCGGAGCGGCTGCTGCCGACGTACGACCCCGGGGACCATCTGCACTTCGACGACGACGGGATGGCCGCGGTGGCGACGGTGGTCGGGAAGGCGCTGGGGCGGTGAGCGGCTGAGGCGTGGCCGTCGGCGGGGCGCCGTCAGCTCCACAGCACCGCGCCCAGCCACGCGCCCGCGATCAGCAGGCAGGCGAAGAACTCCGCCAGGACGCTGGAGCCGCCGGAGCGCATCGCCGTGCGCAGCGCGGCCATCGCCTCGCCGTGACGGCCGAGCCGGAGCCGTTCGCCCAGGTAGATCCCGCCCATGAAGCCGGGTACGGCGCCCACCACGGGGAGCAGGACGAAGCCGAGTACGCCGCCGAGGCCCGCGTACACCGCCATACGAGGGGTGGCGCCGCTCTCGCGCAGTCGGCGCGGGGGCAGGACCCAGCGCACCACCTGCGCGAGCAGCAGGACGACGGTGGCGCCGACCAGTACGGCCCACGCGAGCGCCCCCGGGCTGGTCAGCGCCCACCACAGGACCCCGGCCCACACCAGCCACGACCCCGGCACGCCGGGCACCAGCACACCGCACAGGCCCAGTGCGATGACCAGACCGACCAGCAGGAGTTCCCACGCTCCCATCTGCCCAGGGTGCCGGAGTCGGGAGAGGAATGCAGGTCACGGCGGCGGAGCAGGCTCTCCACCACCGAGGGCAGATTTTCGTACTGCCGTCCACTCGTTCACTCGATAGGCCGTTCGAGATGGGTGGGAGCGCCGGATTTCTCCGATGCCCCGTTTTCGTACCGCCGCTGCGGTGAGAATCAAGGGCATGAGCCAGCAGGGGGGAAGGCCCGCCCGTCGTGACGACGACTGGTGGGGGCAGCTGTACGACGAATCGGCCGACGACACCGGCCCCACGGCCGCGCCCGATTCCCTGGACGACCGTTTCGCCTCGGCGAAGGACACGGTGTCGGCTCCGCCGGGGGACGGGGCGGCGATTGGTGGCGAGGACCGGCCGCAGGTGTCGTTACCTGGGCAACGGGCCGACTCGGAGGGAGCCCAGGGCTCCGGTGCGGACCGGGGGCCCGGCCCCGAGGCTGATCGGCGCGCTGTCCCCGACGCGGGTCAGGGTTTCGACCCTGGCATCGCTCCGGACACCGAGGCCCGCTTCGACCCCATCCCCGGTCAGCGCACCGACCCCGACACCGATCCCGCCCCGCCCACCGACGCGGCACCGCCCTGGACACCCCCGGAGCCCGAGACCGGCCCGCGCCCCACCTTCCCGCCGATGCCCGGCTGGCCCGCCACCGCGTCCGGGGAACCCGGGGCGGTCCCTCCGGGACGCCCCGGACCTTCCCCGGCGAACGCCCAGTCGCCCGCGCCCGGTACGACGCCCCGTACGGGACGTCCCGGTCACTCCCCGGAGCCCGACCCGGCACCGGGCTCGGAGCCTCCGGATACCGACTCCGGGACGGTCCGCCCGGGATTCCCCGCGCACCCCCCGAAGCCCGACTGGACACCTTCGCCGCAGCCTCCGGACGCCGACCCCGGCACGGTCCACCTGGGAGTCCAGGGACACCGCCCGGAGCCGGGCCCCTCACCCGCGCCCGAAACCCCGTCCGCGGACCGAGGCCGTCCCGAAGACTCCCCGGACTCGGCCCCGTCACCCGCGCCCGAAACCCGGATCCCATCCCCGACCCCGGACACACCCCACCCCGAGACCCCCCAGGCACCCCCGTCCGAACCCTCGCCCACCGGCTCGGGGACGGTCCACCTGGGCATCCCCGCCCCCGACCCCGACCCCCCAGAGGCCCCCCTGCGACAACCCGCCCCCACCCCCGCCATCACCTACGTGGGAACCCGGCCCCCCACCTACGACCCCGAACCCGTCGCCCTCCCCACCGCCGACCCCGACGCCCTGGCGGACCTCGTCTCCGACACCGTGCTGGACGGCGCCCAGTACGGGACGTGCACGCTGCGGGCGGCCTCCCTGCGCGGGGACTCGGCCCGGTACCGGGGGGAACCCCGCAGGGACGCGTTGCTCACCGCCCGGTTCGGCAGCGGGGAGCACGCGCTCGTGCTCGTGGCCATGGCGACCGGCGCCCGCGCCGCACCCCAGGCGCACCGGGCGGCGGCCGAGGCGTGCCGGTGGATCGCGGGGGCGGTCGGGCGGAGCCATGAGCGCCTTGCCGAGGACGTGCGGGCGGGGCGGAAGGGCGACCTCAAGTCCGGGCTGCACCGGCTGACCGACCGCAGCCTGGGGATGCTGCGCACGAGCGCGGCGGAACAGGAGCTGGACCCCGAGCTGTACACCGCGAGCCTGCGCTGTCTGCTGCTGTCCGCCGACCCCGACTGCCGCAACCGCGTGTTCTTCGGCGCGGGCGACGGCGGACTGTTCCGGCTGCGGCGCGGCGAGTGGCAGGACATCGAGCCGAGCCCGCCGACCGCGGACACCGAGGCCGACCCGCACACCGGCGCCCCCTTCGGCGCGCTGCCCGCCGCGACCCCCGAGGGCGACCGGCTCACCCTGGACCTCGGTCTGCCGGCCCCGCCGAGCGCTTTCGCCCCGGCACCCGCCGCCGGTCCCCAGCCCGCCTTCCGGTTCCGGGCCTCGGTAGCCCGCCCGGGTGACGTGCTGCTGATGTGCACCGGCGGTCTCGCGGAGCCCCTGCGCGGGGAGCCCGCACTGGGCGCGTTCCTCGCCCGCCGCTGGTCCCGCACCGTGGCGCCGGGTCTCGCCGCGTTCCTGGCGGACACCCAGACCCGGGTGAAGGGGTACGCCGACGACCGTACGGCGGCGGCCGTGTGGGAGGCGTGACGGCGGACCCTGTGACTTCATGGAACCGGAAGAGGCGTGATCCGGGACCGCGAAGGAGCAGCCGACCGCCATGGCCAGACAGAACGTCGCCGAGCAGTTCGTGGACATCCTCGCCGCCGCCGGGGTACGCCGTATGTACGGCGTCGTCGGTGACAGCCTCAACCCGGTCGTGGACGCCATCCGCCGCCACCCCGGCATCGACTGGGTCCATGTGCGCCACGAGGAGACCGCCGCGTTCGCGGCCGGGGCCGAGGCGCAGATCACCGGCAAGCTGACCGCGTGCGCGGGCTCCTGCGGCCCTGGCAATCTGCACCTCATCAACGGCCTCTACGACGCCCACCGCTCCATGGCGCCGGTGCTCGCCCTCGCCTCCCACATCCCCTCCAGCGAGATCGGCCTGAGCTACTTCCAGGAGACCCATCCTGAGCGGCTGTTCCAGGAGTGCAGCCACTACAGCGAGATGATCTCCAACCCGCGGCAGATGCCCCGGCTGCTCCAGACCGCCATCCAGCACGCGATCGGGCAGAGCGGGGTCAGCGTCGTCACGCTCCCCGGCGACGTGGCCGACGAACCGGCCCCGGACAAGTCCTTCGAGAGCGCCCTGGTCACCTCCCGGCCCGCGATCCGCCCCGGCGACGCCGAGATCGAGCAGCTGGTGCGGCTGATCGACGACGCCGAGAAGGTCACCCTCTTCTGCGGCAGCGGCACGGCGGGCGCCCACGCCGAGGTCATGGACTTCGCCGGGCGCATCAAGTCCCCGGTGGGACACGCGCTGCGCGGCAAGGAGTGGATCCAGTACGACAACCCGTACGACGTCGGCATGAGCGGTCTGCTCGGCTACGGCTCCGCGTACGAGGCCACCCACGAGTGCGACCTGCTGATCCTGCTCGGCACCGACTTCCCGTACAACGCCTTCCTGCCCGACGACGTGAAGATCGTGCAGATCGACGTGCGCCCCGAGGTCATCGGCCGCCGCTCCCGGCTGGACCTGGCCGTGTGGGGCGACGTCCGCGAGACGCTGCACGCGCTGACACCCCGGGTCAAGGAGAAGACCAACCGCCGTTTCCTCGACCGGATGCTGAAGAAGCACGCCGACGCGCTGGAGGGCGTGGTCAAGGCGTACACCCGCAAGGTGGAGAAGCACGTCCCGATCCATCCCGAGTACGTGGCCGCCGTGCTCGACGAACTCGCGGACGACGACGCGGTGTTCACCGTCGACACCGGCATGAACAACGTGTGGGCCGCCCGGTACATCTCGCCCAACGGCCGTCGCAGGATCATCGGTTCGTTCTCGCACGGCTCGATGGCCAACGCGCTGCCCATGGCCATCGGCGCCCAGTGCGCCGACCGCGACCGCCAGGTCATCTCCATGTCCGGCGACGGCGGATTCACCATGCTGATGGGCGACTTCCTGAGCCTGGTCCAGCTGGATCTGCCGGTGAAGGTCGTGCTGTTCAACAACTCCTCGCTCGGCATGGTCGAGTTGGAGATGCTGGTCGCGGGCCTGCCCTCGTACGGCACCACGGACGTGAACCCCGACTTCGCCGAAGTCGCCCGCGCCTGCGGGGTGTACGGGGTGCGGGTGGAGAAGCCGAAGCATCTGGCCGGGGCGCTGAGGGACGCCTTCCGGCACAAGGGTCCTGCCCTGGTCGACGTCGTCACCGACCCCAACGCGCTCTCCATCCCGCCGAAGATCAGCGCCGAGATGGTCACCGGCTTCGCCCTGTCCGCCTCGAAGATCGTGCTGGACGGCGGCGTCGGCCGGATGCTCCAGATGGCCCGTTCCAATCTGCGGAACGTGCCCCGGCCCTGATCCACCGTCACCGAGCGTATGTTTCCGGCCACTTTCACACCATGTTCACGGAGTGTGGACCTCCGGTGCCGCACGGTCGCGCACGCGGCCACGGGGACGCCCGGGGCGCCGTACGGCCTCCTGGGCGCGTCCGGCCCCCACGAGCCGCCGTGGACGGCACCGGCCGGACCCCGCCCGCACATGGCCGAACAGGCGGCGGTCGGCGCGCGCCCATGACTGCCCCCGGGGCCGCTGGGCAAGCATCCCGGGGTATGCGTTCGAGGCTCGACCAGGAGGGGGAGGTCAGGCACGTGCGGGCGGGGGGCACCACCAGACGGGCACGAGGCGGCGGACCCGGCGACACCGGGGCGCCGGCTGCGGACACGGGGGAAGGGACGGACCACCATACGGACGAGGGGCGACGGCTCAGCCGCAGGCTGGCCCGCGCCGATCTCGCGGCGGTGCCCGAGGCGCGCCGCGATCTGCGACGGCTGCTGCGCGGCTGGGGACGGCCCGGCGGCGCGGAGACGGCCGAATTGCTCACCAGTGAACTGGTCACCAACGCACTGGTCCACACCGACGACGATGCGGTGCTGACCGCCGTGGTCTCCCCGCGCGGACTGCGCGTGGAGGTACGGGACTTCATGACCCGCAGACCCCTGCTCCGCGCGGCCGACCCGACCGACGACACCCATGGCCGGGGGCTCGTCCTGGTGCGCTCCCTCGCGGACGCCTGGGGCGTACGACCGCACCGGGTGGGCAAGTCGGTGTGGTTCGAACTCGGCGCCGAGGCGGGCTAGTCGGCCGGACGGCACACGGGAACGGGACGGGGCGCCCTCCACGTGGGTGGCGCCCCGTCCCGTACCGCAGTGCGGCCCGCTCAGCCGAACTGCTGCTCCAGATCCTTCAGTTTGCGCTCCAGCGAGTCCAGGCGGGGGATGGCCATGGTGTCGTCCTCGGCGGTGAGGTCGACGGTGACCGGTTCAGTCCCCTTCCTTACGGGCTGGAGGGACGGCCGCGAGCGTCCGGGCAGGGTGTCCGGTGTCGATATGGCAGGCTCCGCGGACGCCGTCGCCGCGTCACGGTCCATCTGCACCTCGACCTGCCGGGCCGGGGTGCGCCCGACGACCCCGCTCGCGCCCCGGCTCAGCGCCTTCAACTGGGCGCGCTCCACGCGCTTCTGGTCGCGGCGGCGCTGCCGGGTCTCCTCCTTCTGCCGCTTGTCGTCACGGGCCTCCTCGACCGCCTCGTCCAGGCTGCGGACGCCCTCCAGGAGCATCAGCGACCAGGCGCGGAAGGTCTCACGCGGGGCCCGTACCCAGCGGACGATGCGGATCTGCGGCAACGGACGGGGCACCAGGCCCTGTTCGCGCAGTGCCGCGCGCCGGGTCTGCTTCAGCGCCCGGTCGAACAGCACGGCCGCCGAGAGCGACATGCCCGAGAAGAACTGCGGTGCGCCGTCGTGGCCCACGCCACGGGGCGCGTGCACCCAGTTGAACCAGGCCGCCGCCGCGGCGAACATCCACACCAGGATGCGCGACCCCAGCGCGGCGTCGCCGTGACTGGCCTCGCGCACCGCGAGCACGGAGCAGAACATGGCCGCGCCGTCGAGGCCGAACGGCACCAAGTACTGCCAGCCGTCGGTCAGTCCGAGGTTCTGCTCGCCGAAGCCGACCAGTCCGTGGAAGGACAGGGCCGCCGCCACCGCCGCACAGCAGAAGAGCAGGACGTAGGACGCCGTGCCGTACACGGCCTCCTTGCGTCTGCGGCGCTCCTCGCTGCGCTCCCATGAATCGTCCGCGTTCGCACTCTCGTTGGAGGCACGTTTGCCGCGCGCGAGTACCGCCACCGCCACCAGCATCCCGAGGAGCAGTACGGCGCCCGGCAGCAGCCAGTTCAGCGATATGTCGGTCAGTCGCATCAGCGGTCCCTCGCATTGGGATGGGGTGTAACGCCCGCCATAGTGGCCCATACCCGGCGTGACTCCGGGGATTTCGGGGCAAGAGACCGCCAAGGAAGTGCCCTGGGGTGACCGGAGTGGCGAATCGTTCGAACTACCGCTTGAGGGACGTGAGTTGAGTTCGAATAAAGATTCCTCGTACGGACGGTTCCGTGACGGGGATCAGGTGGTAGGCGACGGCGCTCAGGCAGCTGCGGTGGTGGCGGCCAGCCGGGAGATCCGCTCGCTGTCACAGGTGCGCGGGCAGGTGTCGCAGGCTTCCGCCGGGCGCAGGGTGTAGAACATGCAGCAGCTGACGCGGTCCCGCGTGGACACCGGCGCCCCGTCCGGGCCGGGCAGCTCGCGGAAGGCGGCCGAACCGGCGTACGGCTTCGTGGCGCCCGGCAGCAGCCGCTCCAGCTCGCGCATCGCGCGCGACTCCTCGCCCTCGCCGAGCAGCCCGGCGACGTACCAGAGCCCCTCCACGATCTCGTCGGTCGCCATGCCCCACAGCGCGCGCCCGCGTCGGCGCATCCGGGGTCCGAAGGCGCCGAGCACC
This sequence comes from Streptomyces sp. LaPpAH-108, assembly GCF_000373625.1. Taxonomy (GTDB): domain Bacteria; phylum Actinomycetota; class Actinomycetes; order Streptomycetales; family Streptomycetaceae; genus Streptomyces. The sequence goes on along the minus strand of NZ_KB891994.1, from coordinate 362,350 downwards.
GGCTCCAGGTGCTCCGCGACGGCCGCGCGCACCTCGGCCCGCAGGGCCTCCTCGTCGGCCACGACGACCGCGCCGGGCTCGTCGGCCGCCGGGTCGTCCGGCAAGCAGGCGAAGGCGCCCGGGCGCAGGGTCATGTGCGAGGTGGTGCGGTGATAGGCGACGTGCGCGGCGGGCAGCCGGGGCACGCGGCGGTGCAGGAACCACGGCAGGGTGATCATCAGACAGAGCGGCCAGGCGTAGCGGTGCAGGCCGAAGCTCGCGATGACGTCCGGGCGCCCCCGCTGTCCGTAGTCCCGCAGGACCTGCTCGTCGTCCCAGGCCAGGAAGGAGTCGAGCTGTTCGCCGTTCGCCGCGAGGCCGTCGCCGGTCACCCAGCCCTCTCCGTCGGGCAGCGGCTCCGCCGGACCGTCCAGCAGCGTCACGGTGAGGTACGGATAGACCTCGGCGAGACGGGCGTACGCGGCGGTGAGCGGCGAGGCCGCAGCGGGCATGGCGGGACCACCGATCGTGAGTCACGGGCGCTGACGTGCAGGTAAGGCTAACCTTACCCGTCCTTCGGGGAATTTGAACTGCCGCCCCTGGCGCCTAAGGTTCTTGACGGACATATGACAGACCGCCGTCGATGTCCCCCTCGGTCCCAGGGCCCACCAGGACCTCAGGACCCGACCGCCGACAGCCGGAGGAGGACCCCGTGAAGCAGGGACTGCACGACCTCGCCGGAGCGGGACTGCCATGGGGCGCGGCGCGCCCCGCCACCCCCCGGGTGCCGCCGCAGCCCCGGCCGTCCGAGCCCGGCGCCGCGCCCCGCGAACGGGCCGCCGGTACGGCGGGCGTGCGCGGCGAGCACACGCACGGCGAGTCGCCGATCCCGGTGCCGCGCGCCGCCGTCCAGCGCTCCTCGGTGCGCGGACAGATCCTCGACGCGCTGCGCACCGCGCTGGTCACCGGTGAACTGGAGCCGGGCGAGGTCTACTCGGCCCCCGTCCTCGGCGAACGCTTCGGCGTCTCCGCGACCCCCGTCCGGGAGGCGATGCAGCAGCTCGTACTGGAGGGCGCGGTCGAGGTCGTCCCCAACCGGGGCTTCCGCGTCGTGCGGCGCGGTGCGCGGGAGCTGGCCGAACTGGCCGAGGTACGGGCCCTGTTGGAGGTGCCGGTCCTGCTACGGCTCGCCCGCACCCTCCCGCCCGCCCGCTGGGCCGACCTCCGCCCGCTCGCCGAGGACACGGTCCGCGCCGCGGGCTCCGGCTGCCCCGCCGTCTACGCCGAGTCCGACCGCGCCTTCCACCGCGCGGTCCTCTCCCTCGCGGGCAACGAGCAACTGGTCGGCATCGCGGAAGACCTCCACCGCCGCTCCCAGTGGCCCCTGGTGGGGCCCCAGTCCCGACGCGGCCGTACGGCGCTGCTGGCGGACGCGACGGAACACCTCGCGCTGCTGGACGCGTTGGTGTGCGGCGAGGGGGACGAGGCGGCGCGGCTGGTGGGGGAGCACTTCGGCGGGGGGCGCTGACGGGGGTGCCTGGGCGCTGGCGCGGGGGCGTTGACGCGCGGCCCGTCGGCCCGCGCGGGGCGCCTTGTCGGTGGCTCTCTCCGGGGCGCAGAGTGGCCCTCGGTCGCCTGGTGTGACGCGCCCCACGCGCTGAAATGCCGCTCCGAGGCGGCCGTCCGGGTACGGGCATGGCTCTGCCGCTGCGGCAGCCGGAACCGCAGGTGCGAGGTCGCGTGCCTTCATGCGAGGACGCTCCGGCGTGCGGGACGTTCTCGCCGCGCGGCCGTCCGGTGTCGCGGTGGCCAGCTCGCCGGGACCTCCGGTGGGAGACCGCGGGCGCGCCCCCGCCCCGTCCGCGATCACGCCGTGGCCGCCCCCGGTGCCGGTGGGTTCAACTGCTCGGCCAGCCAGGTGGGTACGCCGCCCAGCAGGCGGAAGAGGCGGCGGGCCTCCTCGCGCAGGCGGGAGGCTTCCGGTTCGGTCTCGGTGTCGGCCAGGGAGGCCAGGGCGGGAGCCGTGCCGACCAGGTAGCCCAACTCCTCGCGGATGCGCAGGGATTCGGCGAAGCCGTGCCGGGCCTCGGCCAACTCACCCTCGCGCAGCGCGAGTCCGGCGAGGTGGCGCCAGGTGAAGGACAGCAGCAGCGGGGCGGAGTGGGCGGTGGCACCCGCGTGGGCCCGGCGATAGGCGGCGCGGGCCGCCTGCGGGGAGCTGCTCAGGTTCTCGGCGAGCAGTCCGCGCCGGAAGTCCAGGAGGGCCCGTGCGGCGGAGCCCGGCGGGATCAGGGCCGCCGCCCGGCCGAGCGCGGCCCGCGCCTCGTCGGCCCGGTCCCGTACGCCGTGCAGGGTGGACGCGTAGGCGAGCTGGCCGCGCTCGCAGGCTGCCGCGCCGCGTTCGTCGTCGGTGTGCGCCCGCGCCTCCGCCGTACGCAGCGCGTCCTCCGCCGCCTCCCAGCCCCGTTCGGTGTACAGGCAGCGCTCCACGAGCAGGGCGGCCCGCTGCAGGGCCGTGCCGGGGGTGTCCGCCGGCAGCAGCGCCGCCGCGTCCGCCCAGCACGCCCGGGAGCGCAGCCGCCACACCGCGGTCTGGAGGGGATCGTCACCGGGGGTCGTTCCGTAACCAGACATGGCGGTGTACGCCACGTTGCCTCCTCCAGCACGCCGTCGAGCCGATGAGTGGTGGCGGCATTCCAGCACCGATCTCCGCGCGAGGCCAAGAGGATGGGTGAATGTTTTCACAAAGTTCCCGGCGCACGGGTGCGCCGGGGGCGCTCGACCAGATGTCCGACACCCGCTGGGCCGAGCGGCCCCCCTCTCTGAACGCCCGCGCCCAGCGCTGGGAGTTTGCCGCGCGGCACTCCGTCGCTTCAGGGCGGCGCGGTGGCCGGGACACGCCCCCTCGTCCTCGGTACCGACGCCGTCGGCCTTCCGGGCCACCGATTCGGGCCCGGGCGGGGCGCCCTGGGCTCCTGGGCGGCGGCGTGGCCGCGCGGCGTCCGCCGCCCCGGTATCGGTCGGCGGCCTTCTGGACCGCAGCCTCGGGACGGGGCATGGGCGCGGAGCCGGGCGGCGCCCCCAGGCGCTTCAGGGCGGCGGAGGTGTCCCGTCGCGCCCGGTACCGATCGGCAGCGTTCCGGCCCCGCCTCGGGACGGTCTGAGGGGCCTGGGGCGGGGCTCGGGGCGGCGACCAGTACACCGGCGGGCAGGGCGCGGCCCCGTGCCGCCGCAGCCCCTCCCCGGCCCGGTGGGCACCCGGTCGAACCCCCGGAGGGCTCAGCTCATGCGCAGTGCCAGGAAGAAGTCCAGCTTGTCCTCCAGGCGGGACAGGTCGCGGCCCGTGAGCTGTTCGATGCGGCCCACGCGGTAGCGGAGGGTGTTGACGTGGAGGTGGAGGCGGGCGGCGCAGCGGGTCCAGGAGCCGTCGGACTCCAGGAAGGCTTCCAGGGTGGGGATCAGCTCGGCGCGGTGGCGGCGGTCGTACTCCTTGAGGGGGTCCAGGAGGCGGGCCGTGAAGGCGCGTCGTACGTCGTCCGGGACGAAGGGGAGCAGGAGGACGTGGGAGGCCAGCTCCTGGTGCCCGGCGGCGCAGACGCGGCCGGGGCGGGCCGCCGCGACGCCACGGGCGTGCCGGGCCTCCTCCAGGGCCCCGCGCAGCCCCTCCGCGGAGTGCACCGCGGCGCTGACGCCGAGGGTGAGGCGGCCGTCGCCGTCCAGGCCCGCCGTGAGGGCGTCCCGTACCGAGCGCAGCAGCGCGTCCGCGAGCAGCCCGGTCTCGGAGCCGTCGTGCTCGGCGGAGACGGCGGGCAGCGGCACCAGCGCCACGGCCTCGTCACCGGTGTGCGCGACCGCCACCCGGTCGGCGGCGTCCGGACCGGTGGCCAGCGGATCGGCCAGGATCTCTTCGAGCAGGGACTGGGCGACCGGGCCGCCCGCGACCGCGCCGTCCTCCCACTCGACGCGGGCCACGACCACCTGCCAGTGCGGGGCCGCCCCGAGGCCGGGCAGCAGCACCGGCGCCGCGACCCGGAGCCGGGCCGCGATCTCGGCGGGCGCGGCACCGGACTGCACCAGCTCAAGGACCTCCTGCGCGAGGCGGCGGCGCACGGTCCGGGACGCCTCGCGCCGGTCGCGCTCCACGGCTATCAGCTGGGTGACGCCCCGCAGCAGGTCAAGACGCTCCTCGGGCCAGTCCGCCGCGTCCGCCGCCACCGCCAGCAGCCAGTCGGTGAGCACCGTCTCGCGCACGTCCGGCGCGGCCTGCGGGGAACGCCCGGAGGAGCGGACCGGGAAGAGGGAGTACGTCGTGCCGTCGACCACGACCCGGTGCGGTCCGGGCCGCCCGGCGCGGGTGGCCGCCAGATGCTCGGCGGCGAGCTGTACGAACGTCTCCGCGTCCGGCGCCGGGCCCGCCGACTTGGGGGCCGCTATCGGGCGGCCGGTCGGCGAGAGCACCCAGGCGCGCAGGTCCAGGTCGCTGCCGAGCAGGTCGAGCACCACGTCGGGGCCGCCGCCCGCCGGGCCCGAGGTCATCATCCGCCGGTGCCGGTCCACCACGGCGGCCAGATCACCGGCCCGCTCGCCGGACACCTGCCGTACGACGTGCTCGGTGATCGTCGCGAACGCCACCGACTCGTCCACCGCGAACAGCGGCAGCCGGTGCCGGGCGCAGGCCAGCACCAGGTCCTCGGGGATGTCGCGCAGCTCGGCCTCGCCCGCCGCAAGGGCCGCCACCTGGGCCTGCACCAGCAGCCGGACGAACGCGTCCGAGTCCTCGGCGTCCTTGCGCCAGGCCAGCCCCGTCAGGACCAGCTCGCCGCCGGAGAGGTAGCGGCTCGGGTCGCGCAGGTCGGTCGTCATGACCCCGCGCACCGTGCGGTCCAGCTCGTCCTCGCCGCCGAGCAGCCGCAGGCCCAGCGCGTCGGTGTCCAGCAGTGCGCGCAGCCGCATCTCGTCGCCGCCATTCTTTGTCTCGAAAACATGGTCCGTGCCGCCGGACCGTCCCCGTGTCCCCCGGGGGAAATGTTTCCGGGAGAGGGGGAAACGTTTCCGGGGGGAAACGGAGAGATTGCCGATGACCTCCGTTCATACGAATCTACAAGATGCCCGCCCTGGCCAGCCAACTCCTTCATGGTTTCCGTGACTGACCCGGGCGGCGCGCGCGACGGTGTACTGAGAGCACTCCCCGCCAAAAACACTCGAATGAATCGGCTTTGCCGACCCAGAGACGAGGAAGAGAACCGGTCATGGACTTCCTTCGCCCCGCCAGCTGGGAGGAGGCGCTCGCCGCCAAGGCCGCGCATCCCGGCGCCGTGCCGATCGCGGGCGGCACCGACGTGATGGTGGAGATCAACTTCGACCACCGCCGACCGGAGCACCTCCTCGACCTCAACCGGGTCGGAGATCTCTACGAATGGGAGACCGGCCAGGACACGGTACGGCTGGGCGCGAGCGTCCCCTACGCGGCGATCATGCGCGACCTGCGCACCGAACTGCCCGGGCTCGCGCTCGCCGCGCACACCGTCGCCTCCCCGCAGATCCGCAACCGGGGCGGCGTCGGCGGCAACCTCGGCACCGCCTCCCCGGCCGGGGACGCCCACCCCGCCCTGCTCGCCGCGGGAGCCGAGGTGGAGGCCGAGTCGGCGGCCCGGGGCACCCGCATGATCCCCATCGACGCCTTCTACACCGGGGTCAAGCGCAACGCCCTCGAGCCCGACGAGCTGATCCGCGCGGTGCACATCAAGAAGGCCGAAGGCCCCCAGCAGTACGCCAAGGTCGGCACCCGCAACGCCATGGTCATCGCCGTCTGTGCCTTCGGCATCGCCCTGCACCCCGAGACCCGCACCGTGCGCACCGGTATCGGCTCCGCCGCCCCGACGCCCGTACGGGCCCTGGTCGCGGAGGAGTTCGTGAACGCGGCCCTGGCGGAGGGCCGCCACTGGGACACCGGCAAGCCGCTCGCCGCCTCCCTCGTCCAGCAGTTCGCGGACCTGTGCGCGGGCGCCTGCAACCCGATCGACGACGTCCGGGGCACCGCCGGATACCGCCGCCACGCGGTCGGCGTCCTCGCCCGCCGCACGCTCACCTGGACCTGGGAGTCCTACCGCGACACCCGCCGCGCCACCGAAGAGGGAGCCGCCTGATGCGCGTCAGCTTCACCGTCAACGGACGCCCCCAGCAGGCCGACGACGTCTGGGAGGGCGAGTCCCTGCTCTACGTGCTGCGGGAACGGCTCGGCCTGCCCGGCTCCAAGAACGCCTGCGAACAGGGCGAGTGCGGCTCCTGCACGGTCCGCCTCGACGGCGTCCCGGTCTGCTCCTGCCTGGTCGCGGCGGGCCAGGTCGAGGGCCGCGAGGTGGTCACCGTCGAAGGACTCGCGGAACACGCCCGGCAGCGCGCGGACGACACCTCAACGGCGGGTACGTCCCTGGAGGAGGCGCGCCGGTGGCAGCCCGGCACCGGCGGCGAACTCGCCCCGATCCAGCAGGCGTTCATCGACGCGGGCGCCGTGCAGTGCGGCTTCTGCACCCCCGGACTCCTCGTCGCCGCCGACGAGTTGCTGGAGCAGAACCCCGAACCGTCCGACGCCGACATCCGCGAGGCCCTGTCCGGCAACCTGTGCCGCTGCACCGGCTACGAGAAGATCATGGACGCGGTCCGCCTAGCCGCCGCCCGCCAGACCGAGGGGGCGTGAGATGACACCGCGCGAACTCCCCACCCCCACCCGCCCGTCGGGCGCCCCCACGAAGATCACCCAGGGCTCGGGTGCCCGGGGCGGCATCGGCGAGTCCACGCTCCGCCCGGACGGCATCCTCAAGGTCACCGGCGAGTTCGCCTACTCCTCCGACCTCTGGCACGAGGACATGCTGTGGGGCCAGATCCTGCGCTCCACCGTCGCCCACGCCGAGATCGTCTCCATCGACACCGCCGAGGCGCTGGCCCTGCCCGGCGTCCACGCCGTCCTCACCTACGACGACCTGCCCGCCGAGGCGCGCCACTACGGCCTGGAGATCCAGGACACCCCCGTCCTGGCCCACGGCAAGGTCCGCCACCACGGCGAGCCCGTCGCCGTCGTCGCCGCCGACCACCCCGAGACCGCCCGCCGCGCCGCCGCCAAGATCCGCGTGGAATACCGGGAGTTGCCCGTCGTCACCGACCACGCCTCGGCAACGGCCCCCGACGCGCCCCTCGTTCACGAAGACCGCGACGACCACCACTTCCCCTACGTCCCGCACCCCAACATCGTCCACCGCCAGCCGATCGTGCGCGGGAACGCCCAACTGGCCGCCGAGCGCGCCGATGTGATCGTGAAGGGCGAGTACACCTTCGGGATGCAGGACCAGGCGTTCCTCGGCCCCGAGTCCGGGCTCGCCGTCCCCGAGGAGGACGGCGGCGTCCACCTCTACATCGCCACCCAGTGGCTCCACTCCGACCTCCACCAGATCGCCCCCGTCCTCGGACTGCCCGAGGACAAGGTGCGGATGACCCTCGCGGGCGTCGGCGGCGCGTTCGGCGGCCGTGAGGACCTGTCGATGCAGATCCACGCCTGTCTGCTCGCCCTGCGCACCGGACGCCCCGTGAAGATCGTCTACAACCGGTTCGAGTCCTTCTTCGGGCACGTCCACCGCCACCCGGCCAAGCTGACCTACGAGCACGGCGCGACCCGCGACGGCAAACTCACCCACGTCAAGGCCCGCATCGTCCTCGACGGCGGCGCCTACGCCTCCTCCTCCCCGGCCGTCGTCGGCAACGCCGCCTCCCTCGGCGTCGGGCCGTACGAGGTCGCCGATGTCGACGTGGAGGCCGTCGCCCTCTACACCAACAACCCGCCCTGCGGCGCGATGCGCGGCTTCGGCGCGGTCCAGGCGTGCTTCGCCTACGAGGCACAGATGGACAAGCTGGCCAAGGCGCTCGGCATGGACCCGGTCGAGCTGCGCCGGCGCAACGCGATGGAGCAGGGCAGCGTGATGCCCACCGGGCAGATCGTCGACTCGCCCGCTCCCGTCGCCGAACTCCTGCGCCGTGTCAAGGCGTTGCCCCTGCCGCCCGAGCGCCAGTGGGAGTCCAGCGAGGGCGCCGACGTACGCCAGTTGCCCGGCGGTCTCTCCAACACCACCCACGGCGAAGGCGTCGTACGCGGGGTCGGCTACGCGGTCGGCATCAAGAACGTCGGTTTCTCCGAGGGGTTCGACGACTACTCCACCGCCAAGGTCCGCATGGAGGTCGCCGGAGGCGTGCCCGTCGCCACCGTGCACACCGCGATGGCGGAGGTCGGCCAGGGCGGTGTCACCGTGCACGCGCAGATCGCCCGCACCGAGCTGGGCGTCAGCCAGGTGACCATCAAACCGGCCGACACCCGGGTGGGCAGCGCCGGTTCGACCTCGGCCTCCCGGCAGACGTACGTCACCGGAGGCGCCGTACGCCACGCCTGCGGGCTGGTGCGCGACAAGGTCCTCGCCATCGGCCGCCGCAAGTACGGCAGTCACCACCCCGCCTGGGCCACGGCCGAACTCCTCCTGGAGGACGGCAAGGTGGTCACCGACGGGGGAGAGGTCCTGGCCGCGCTGGCCGACGTGCTGGAGGGCGAGAGTGTCGAGATCGAGGCGGAGTGGCGGCACCGGCCCACCCAGCCCTTCGACCGGCACACCGGACAGGGCGACGGACATGTGCAGTACTCCTTCGCCGCGCACCGCGCCGTCGTCGAGGTCGACACCGAACTCGGCCTGGTCAAGGTGATCGAGCTGGCCTGCGCCCAGGACGTCGGCAAGGCCCTCAACCCGCTCTCGGTCACCGGCCAGATCCAGGGCGGCACCGTCCAGGGCCTCGGCATCGCCGTGATGGAGGAGATCCAGGTCGACCCGGTCACCGCGAAGGTCCGCAACCCCTCCTTCACCGACTACCTCATCCCGACCATCCTCGACACCCCCACCATCCCCGTCGACGTCCTCGAACTCGCCGACAGCAACGCCCCGTACGGGCTGCGCGGCGTGGGCGAGGCGCCGACCCTGTCCTCGACTCCCGCCGTACTGGCCGCGATCCGCGACGCGACCGGGCTCGACCTCACCCGTGTCCCGGTACGGCCCGAGCACCTGACGGGGACGGCATGAGACCGGCGCACGGTCAGGAGGCCGACTGATGCTCGACATCGCCGAGGAGCTGGACCGGTGGGTGACCCAGGGCCGCGACTTCGCCGTGGCCACGGTGGTGGGCGTCGGCGGCAGCGCCCCCCGCCCGCCGGGCGCGGCCCTCGCGGTGGACGCCGACGGCGCGGCCATCGGCTCCGTCTCCGGCGGCTGCGTCGAGAGCGAGGTGTACGAACTGTGCCGCCAGGCCCTCGCGGACGGCGAGAGCGTGCTCGCACCCTTCGGGTACGACGACGCGGACGCCTTCGCCGCCGGGCTGACCTGCGGCGGCACCCTCGACATCCTGGTGACCCCGGTGCGCGCCGACAGCCCCGACCGGCCGGTGCTCACCGCCGCGCTGGCCGCCGCGGCCCGGGGACGTACGGCGGCGCTCGCCCGGATCGTCGCCGGACCGGCCGAACTGCTGGGCCGCGCCCTGCTCGTGGGCCCCGACGGCACCCTGCTCGGCGGTTTCGGCGCCCGCCCCGAACTGGACCGCACCGTCGCGGCCGAGGCCGCCGCCCTCCTGGACGCGGGCCGCACCGGCACCGTGGAGACCGGCGAACGGGGCGAGCGCTGCGGGGCCCCGGTGACCGTCCTGGTCGAGTCCTCGGTGCCGCCGCCCCGCATGATCGTCTTCGGCGCGGTCGACTTCGCGTCGGCGCTGGTCCGCGTCGGCGCCTTCCTCGGCTACCACGTCACCGTGTGCGACGCGCGCCCCGTCTTCACCACCCGGGCCCGCTTCCCGGAGGCCGACGAGATCGTGGTCGACTGGCCGCACCGCTATCTGGAACGCACCGCGACCGACGCCCGCACCGTGCTCTGCGTCCTGACCCACGACCCCAAGTTCGACGTGCCGCTGCTGCGCCGCGCCCTGCGCCTGCCGGTCGCCTACGTCGGCGCGATGGGCTCCCGGCGCACCCACCTGGACCGCCTGGAACTCCTGCGCCAGGCCGGGCTCACCGAGCTGGAACTCGCCCGCCTGCACTCCCCGATCGGACTCGACCTCGGCGCCCGCACCCCCGAGGAGACCGCGCTGTCCATCGCCGCCGAGATCGTCGCAGGGCGGCGCGGCGGCACCGGGGTACCGCTCACCGGAGCCCACACCCCGATCCACCACGAGGCGCCCGACCGGGCTGCCCGGCGGGTCGGGTCGGTGGCCTGAACGCCTGAGGGCGTGGCCGGGGCGCGGGGGAGTGGCGGCGCGTGTCCCGGCGCACCAGGCATGCTCCCCGCGCGCCCCCGGTCCGGCCCCGGAAAAGCGTTTGCCGCCCCTCCCCGGCCCCGTGCTTGCATGGGCACATGGTTTCCGCCGACCGGCTGCTGGCGTTCGCGGCCCTCTCGTTCGTTCTCATCGTGGTGCCGGGCCCGAGCGTGCTGTTCGTGGTCGGGCGGGCCCTCGCGCACGGGCGCCGGGCCGCGCTGACCACCGTCGCGGGCAACACCCTCGGGGCCTATGTGCTCGTCGCGGCCGTCGCCCTCGGCATCGGCTCGGTGGTGGAGCGCTCGGTCCTCGCCTTCACGGTGCTCAAACTCGCGGGCGCCGCCTACCTCGTGTACCTCGGGGTCATGGCCTGGCGGCGGCGCGGCTCGCTGCGCGACGCGGTCGCCGCCGCCGAGCCGGGGCCGGAGCACGGCGCGCTGCGCACGCTGGGGGAGGGGTTCGCGGTGGGGGTGGCCAACCCCAAGACGATCGTGTTCTTCGCCGCCGTACTGCCCCAGTTCGCCGATCCAGGGCAGGGCCATGTCCCGGCCCAGCTGCTGCTGCTCGGGCTGGTGTTCAACGCCATCGCGCTGGCCTCCGACAGCCTGTGGGGGCTGGTCGCCTCCGCCGCCCGGGACTGGTTCGCGCGCTCACCCGGGCGGCTCACGGCCGTCGGCGGCGCGGGCGGCCTCGCGATGATCGGCCTGGGCGTGACGGTCGCGGTCACCGGCCGCAAGGACTGAACGGGCCAAGGACTGAACGGGTCAAGGACTGAACGGGCCCCGGCCGGGCGGTCTCACTCCCGCCGCAGCAGCCCGTTGACCGCGCGTCCGAACATCGACTGGGCCGCGCTCGTGGTCGCCCCGTCGAAGGACCGGGGCAGGAAACTCACCCGCAGCTCCTCGCGCCACACCACCCGGGTCCGGCCGCCCGGCCCCGGCCGTACCTCGATCTCGGCCCAGCCCAGCACCACCCGGCCGCGCTTCTCCAGACGGCACAGCCCCGGTTCGTCGTCCACCGGGGGCCGCCAGATCGTGACCTCCATCGGATCGTCGAAGGTCAGCGGCCCGACACCCGTCCGGGCGACGAAGCGGGTGCCCACCCCGGTCGGCGGGGGCGTGGCCACCGTGACCCGGGTCAGCGGCACCACGTCGGCGTGGCGGGGCCAGTCGGTGAGCCGGCGCCACGCCTCCGCGAGCGGAAGGGGGACCGTGCGTTCGAGCGTGAAGAGAGGCACGCCCCGATCGTAGGGAATCACCGGCGCCCACCAGCCGGTTCGCTCCCGCGCTCACCTGCCCGGCGCAGCGTCCGGGCACACGACGGCGCCCCGGCGCGTCCGCCGGGTGGTCCCGCGCCACCGGTCACCACCTTGAGTGGGCCGTACACGCGTCTGGGTCCGGCGGGCGCCCGGGGCGCCCCCTCCTGGTCATTCCCTGCTGGATACCCGTAGTGGACAGGGGGACGCTGCGGGCCGCTCGTGGTCGCTCGCAGCGTCCCCCTGGTCTCGCACCCGGGGAAACCCCCGGGAAGTCCCCTGGGTTACGAGGTGACCTGAGCGGTCACCAGGTTCGAGAAGGTGGTCAGCCGGGTGTAGACACCCGGGTAACCGGCCTCCGCGCACCCCTCTCCCCAGGAAGTGATCCCTGCCAGGACGCCCCCGATGATCAGGGGACCGCCGCTGTCGCCCTGGCAGGTGTCCACGCCACCGGAGCTGAGTCCGGCGCACACCATGTCGGACTGCACGTAGTCCGAGCCGTAGGAGGTACGGCAGCTGGAGTCGGACACGACCGGAACGGTCGCGGTCCGCAGCTGGTTGGAGGAGCTGCCGTTCTCCCGGGTCGTGCCCCAGCCGAGAATCCGCGCCGTGGTACCGGCCGCGTAGACGCTGGTCTGGGAAGAGGAGACGTACGACACCGGGCTGTACGGCATCGACGTCGACAGGGTCAGCACGGCCACGTCGTCGCCGTTGGTGGCGTCGGTGTAGTCCGGGTTGATCCAGATCTTGCTGACCCGGCTCACCGTGCCGTCGGTACCGTTCAGATAGGTCCGGCCGCCGACCACGCGCACGCTGCTCGTCGATTCGCCGACCATACAGTGCGCCGCCGTCACGACCTTCTTGGCGGCCACCAGGGTGCCGCCGCAGAACTGACTGCCCGACGCGTCCGTGATCTGCATGACGTACGGGTACGCCGACGCGGTGGTGGTCGTGCCGCCCACGATGGGCTGGGGAGCCGCGCTCGCCGCGGGGGAGGCGATCAGCGCGGTGGCCGCCGCGGCGGCGGTGGCCACCAGAATCGCGGCGGTCTTTCTGGCACGAGTGAGCCCGAACATGAGTCTCCTCAGTGGGGGTTGCCGGTGGGGGTCGCGCGGGTGTGGGGGTGAGGCACGGGGCTGGGGCACCTCCTGCTCCAGCGGAGCCGAGAGCGGGAGGGACCGACCCCGTGTGCCCGGGCGAGCGGCACGCCCTTACGCTAGGACCGGGAACTCCCGCCTCCCAATGAGGGAACCCCCTAGGGGGACAGGGGAGGGAAAACCCTCGGTCCGGCTCAGTTAACCGGGCGTGCCCTCACTTCGCGCGGCGACCTGCGGCCAATCGGACGATGTCCACCCGGGACCTGATGCCCAGCTTTCGGTAGACCCGGGTCAGGGTCGCCTCCACCGTCTTCACACTCACGAACAGCCGCGCGGCGATCTCCCGGTTGGTCGCCCCCTCCATGACCAGCGCGGCCACCTGACGCTCCATCGACGCCAGCCCCGCCAGCGCGTCCAGCGCCTCCGGCACGGCGGGCGCGGCCTCCGGCTCCGGCGCGTTGCGCGCCTCCTCCACCTGGCGCAGCCACGGCAGCGCCCGGCAGCGCCTGAACAGCCGGGTCGCCTCGTCGTACGCCGCCTGCGACCGCTTGCGCCCGGCCTCGGGGCGCCGGGCGCGCAGCCGGGCCAGCGCGAACGCGGCCCGCGCCTCCTCCAGGCCGTAGCCCAGCTTGGCCAGCCGGTCCTGAGCCGACGTCAGCCGGGCCACCGCGCCCTCGTGATCCCCGCGCGCCGCCCTGACCTGGGCCTCCGCCCGGTCCAGGACCGCGAGGACGCTCTCCCGGCCGAGCCTGAGGGCGTGTTCGCGGCTCGCGTCGATGACGTCCTGCGCCTCGTCGGGCTCACCGGTGCGCACCAGCGCCTCCGCGAGGTCACCCTGCCAGCGGCCACGCGCCGGATCGGTGATGCCGAGATCCCGCTCCAGCGCGCGCACCCGGCGCAGCGAACGCACCGTGCCCGCCGGATCGCCCGCCACCAACTGGGCGTAGCCGAGCGCGCCGAGCGCCCGGGACAGATACATCTGGTCGCCGTCCCGCTCGGCCTGCTCCGCCGCCTCCCGGGCCAGCGCCACCGCCCGGTCCACGTCGCCGCCGGACGCCTCGGCCAGCGAGGTGAGCATCGCCGAGGCGGTCTCGCCGATCCCGGAGTCACGGGCAAGGCGCAGCGCGTCCCGGGCCACTTCGAGGGCGCGTCCGCAGTGCCCGGCGCGCAGCTCGGTCTCGGCCAGACCGCGCAGGAAGTGCACCTCGCTCTCCACCGAACCGCGTCTGCGGACCTCGCGCAGCAGCGCCGTCACCGTCGTACGGGCCTCGGCGAGGCGGTCGCCCATGACCAGCCAGCGGAACCGGGCGCTGCCCGCGCCGTTGTGATGGCAGGCCACCTCCGGGAGCTGCGGCTCGGTCAGGGCCCGCTTGATGGTGCGGGGGGCCTCCGGGTGGCCCATCAGGGTCTCGGTCTGCGCCTGGAAGGCCAGCGCCAGCAGCTCGGTGCGCCGGTCGCCGCCGCGCGCGGCCAGCTCGGCGGCGTGCGCGGCGGCGGTGCGGGCGTCGGTGAAGTCGCCCTCCACGATGAGCGCCCGCCAGGCCAGCTGGTAGTGGACCTGGGCCAGCAGCCGGGCGTCGTCGCCCGCGTCGGCCAGCGCCTGCGGGAAGACCGCCTCCACCTCCGCCATGGTGTGCCCGGCGGTGTCGATCACCACGATCCAGGCCCGCACCCGGTGGGCGGGCACGGTCGCCCGGGTCAGCACCTCGCGGGCGATGTCCCGCGCCAGGTCGACCTCGCCCGCCGTGATCGCGTCCTCGGCCGCCTGCAGCCGCCGCTCGTCCGGGCCCGGGGTGCCGTCGGCCGGGGTGCGCCGGGCGGCGAGCAGTCCGAGCTGGGCGGCGACGGACGGCGCGCCCCGGTCGCGGGCGAGCGCCGCCGCCTCCGCGAGCCGGGCGGCCACCTCGGGATCGGCGCCCGTGGTCGCGAGGGCCAGATGACGGGCCCGCTCGATCGGGTCCGAGGCCGCCGTGGACAGTGCGGCGTGCGCGGCCCGCCGCTCGGGCGCCGGGGCCTCCGCGTACAGCGCGGCGGAGATCAGCGGGTGCGCGAACCGTACGGCCGGGGCCTCCGGCTCGGTGGCGAGCAGCCCGAGTTCGGCCGCCTGGGCGCACTCGGCCTCGGCGTTCTCCCGTCCGGCCGCGTGCAGCAGGGCCGTGGTGGGCCGGGCGCCCGCGCTCGCCACGAGCAGGGTGCGGCGCGCCTCGACCGAGAGCATGTCCAGGCGGCTGAGCACCAGCGCGCGCAGCGAGGTCGGCACCGGCAGCGGCTCGCCGGGGCGCGGCGGGGTCGGGCTGTCGGCGAGGGCGCGGCCGAGTTCCAGGGCGAAGAGCGGATTGCCGCCGCTGGTGCGGTGGATCTCGCGCACGGTGGAGCGGGGGAGCGCGCCGTGGCCCCGGTGGTCGAGCAGCCGGGCGACCTGGGCGCGGCCGAGCGGGCCGAGCCGGAGCGCGGCGGTGCCCGGCGGACAGGCGCGCAGATGGCGGTCGTACTCCTGGCAGTCCGGGCCCTCCGTGCGCACCGCGCACAGCAGCTGTACCGGGGTGCCCTCCAGGCGGCGGGCGGCGAAGCCGAGCAGTTCCGCGCTGGCCGGGTCGAGCCACTGGAGATCGTCGGCGACGATCAGCACCGGGCCGTGCGCGGCGAGCGCGCGCAGCGCGGAGAGCACCGCGAGCCGCAGGGCCAGGCCGTCGCGCTGGAGGCTGGACTCGCCGCGCCCGGTGAGCGCCGACTCCAGGGCGGTCAGCTGGGCCGCGGGCAGTCGGGGCGCGATCTCGTCGAGCACCAGTCCGAAGAGGTCGGCGAGCGCGAGGAAGGGCAGATGCGATTCGGACTCCGTGGCCGAGCAGCGCAACACGGTGCGCGCGTGCGCCCCGTATTCCTCGGCCAATGCCCGCAGCACGGTCGATTTTCCTATTCCGGCGGGGCCGTGCAGCAGCACACTGCCCCCGGAGCCGAGATGGTCCTTCGCGGCCGCGAACAGGTCCTCGTGGCCGATGACCAGGTCGGGGCGGCATCGGGCAGGCTCCTGGAAGTCCCGTCGCACGGTCGCCGCTCCCCTCGTGTCGTGTCCTGGCCAAATTCTAGGCAACAGAGGCCCGAATTCGGCCGGAAGTGGAGGTGAGGGAAATTACAACCGGTCCACCGACCCGGAAATTCAATCGGCTCCGGTAACTCCCTCGGGGTACTCACCCAGGGATGTTCCCCCAGGGGAGACCCCTTACGGCAGCACTCCCGCCCGCCGGGCCGCCGTCACCGCCTCGCCTCGCGTGTGCGCGCCGAGTTTCCGCATGGCCGAGCGCAGATAGCCCTTCACCGTCTCGGGGCTCAGCCCCAGCCGCTCGGCCACGGCCGCGTTCGTCGCACCCGTGGCGACCCAGGCCAGCACGTCCAGCTCGCGGGGCGCGAGCAGCGGACCGGCGGCCGGATCAGGGCCGGGACCGGGAGCGGACAGCAGGTCACAGGCCGCGAGGAGTTCCGCACGCAGCCCCGCATCGGCCATACGCGGCGCCAGCGCGCGCAAGGCCGCGTGCGCCTCGCGCACCTGCTCCCACCCCGGCCCCGCCTCCGGGCGCGCGCCCATGGGCAGCCCCCGCGCCTCCTGACCCGGCGCGGACACCGCCTCCCGCACCGCCAGCGCCCGCTCGACCTCCCGCGCCGCCGCCACCGCCCCGCCCAGCACCCGGTCGCCCAGCGGGTGGGCGGTGCGCAGCGCGCCGTAGAGCACCCCGCGCACCCGGCGCCGCACCACCACCGGCACCGCGAGCACCGAGCGCAGGCCCTCGGCGGCCACCGGCGCGTCGTACTCGTGGCTGATGCGGTGCGAGACGGAGTAGTCGGTCACGGCGCACACCCGGCCGAGCGCGACCGCCTTGCCGCCCAGCCCGGTCCCGGAGGTCACCGCGAGCGAGCGCAGCGCGGCGGTCTCCGTCCCGCTCAGCTCGCTGATCCGGATGCGCGTGCCACCCGGTTCGACCAGCCCGCCGAACGCGACGGGCAGCCCCGTGGTGTGCCGCAGCCGGTTCAGCGCAGCCCGGATCTCCGCCGTCGCCACCGCCTCTGCCGCCACTTCCCTGCCCCTTCGGCCCGGCCTTCCGTGTCCACGCACCCCCGTTCGGGGGTGGTGAGATGCGCATCACGGATTAGACGATGGCAACGAGCCGCCCGGCAATGGCCCGGGACGCGGGAGTTCCGCCCGGTCCGGCGGGCGACCGCAGCCGCGAGGAGGACACGGTTGACTTCCTCCCCCGCTAAAGGCGGGGGATTCCAGCGGTCGCCCGCTGGGTTTCCTGCTTCATCGACGACCGCCCCGTCCGGGAGGACTCCCGTTGAGGTCTTACACCGCCTCCACAGGCAGAAGCCGCCAGCCCGGCGGCCAGGGTGTTGCGCGCCGCATTCACGTCGCGGTCATGCACCGCGCCGCAGTCGCACGTCCACTCACGGACGTTCAACGGCATCTTCGCCGCGACCGTGCCGCACATCCCGCACAGCTTGGAGCTGGGGAAGAAGCGGTCGATCACGACGAGCTCGCGCCCGTACCACGCGCACTTGTACTCCAGCATGGAGCGCAGTTCCGTCCACGACGCGTCCGAGATGGCGCGCGCCAGCTTGCCGTTCTTCAGCAGGTTGCGGACGGTGAGGTCCTCGATCACGACCGTTTGGTTCTCACGGACGAGCCGGGTGGTCAGCTTGTGCAGGAAGTCCCGGCGACGGTCGGCGATCCGCGCGTGGACCTTCGCGACGCGGCGCCGGGCCTTCTCCCGGTTCATCGATCCCTTCGTCTTCCGCGACAGCTCCCGCTGTGCCTTGGCGAGCCGGGCGCGGTCGCGGCGCTCGTGGCGCGGGTTGGTGACCTTCTCTCCGGTCGACAAGGTCACGAGGCTTGTTATGCCCGCGTCGATACCGACTGCGTTCGTCGTGACAGGGGCCGGAGCGATGCGGTCGTCGCACAGCATGGAGACGAACCAGCGTCCGGCACTGTCGCGGGACACGGTCACCGTCGTCGGCTCCACCCCCTCGGGCAGGGGGCGCGACCAGCGGATGTCCAGCGGGGCAGCCATCTTCGCCAGAGTGAGGTACCCGTCGCGCCACTTGAAGGCGGAACGGGTGTACTCAGCGGACGCGCGGGACTTCTTTTGGCTCTTGTACCGGGGGTACTTGGCGCGCCTGGCGAAGAAGTTCCCGAACGCCGTCTGAAGATGCCGCAGCGCCTGCTGAAGGGGAACGGAGGACACTTCCGTCAGGAAGGCGAGTTCCTCGGTCTTCTTCCACTCCGTCAGCGCGGCCGAGGATTGTCCATACGAGAGGCGCTGCTGCTCGCCGTACCAGGCGCGCGTGCGTTCCTCCAACGCCTTGTTGTAGACGAGGCGGACGCAGCCGAACGTGCGCGACAGCTCAGCTGCCTGCGCGTCCGTGGGGTGGAAGCGGTACTTGAAAGCCCGCTTGACCTGCTGCGTCACGCCTCACATGATGTCAGCTCCCGTGTAAGCGGAGGGTATTTGGTGGTGGCCGGTGGATACCGGTCCGCCCTGGAGGCGGACGACCTTTCCCTGCCCTGCTCCGCAGGAGCTTCGTTTCTTCCCCTGCCTGAAGGCCGGGGTATCCCCGAAGGAGAAGCCCGATGACGACGCCGACGGAGCTGTTTCGCAGCGCCCGCGATTTCCTGCTGGAGAACCGGGAGGACTACCAGGCCGCGTACGAGGGCTTCCGCTGGCCCCGGCCCGAGCACTTCAACTGGGCGCTGGACTGGTTCGACGTGATCGCGGAGGGCAATGACCGCACCGCCCTGCACATCGTCGAGGAGGACGGCGGCGAGACGCGGCTCTCCTTCGCGGACCTGGCCGCCCGCTCGTCCCGGGTCGCGAACCATCTGCGTGAGCGGGGCGTGGCCGCGGGCGACCGGGTCCTGGTCATGCTCGGCAACCAGGCCGAGCTGTGGGAGACCATGCTCGCCGCGATGAAGCTGCGCGCCGTGGTCATCCCGGCCACCCCGCTGCTCGGCCCCGCCGACCTGCGCGACCGGGTCGGGCGCGGCGAGGTCGGGCACGTGGTCGTACGGGCCGCGGACACCGCCAAGTTCGCCGAGGTGCCCGGGACTTACACCCGCATCTCGGTCGGCGGGCTGCCCGAGGAGGGCTGGGAGCCGTACGAGGACGCGTACGCCGTCTCGCCGGAGTTCGTGCCGGACGGTCCGACCCTCGCCGACGACCCGCTGATGCTGTACTTCACCTCGGGCACCACCGCCCAGCCCAAGCTGGTCGAGCACACCCACACCTCGTACCCGGTCGGCCATCTCGCCACCATGTACTGGATCGGCCTCAAGCCCGGCGACGTGCACCTCAACATCTCCTCGCCCGGCTGGGCCAAGCACGCCTGGTCCAACCTGTTCGCGCCGTGGAACGCGGAGGCGACCGTCTTCGTCGTCAACTACAGCCGCTTCGACGCCGGTCGGCTGATGACCGAGATGGACCGGGCCGGGGTCACCACCTTCTGCGCGCCGCCCACCGTGTGGCGGATGCTCATCCAGGCCGACCTCACCCAGCTCGCCACGAAGCCCCGCGAGGCGGTCGCCGCCGGGGAACCGCTCAACCCCGAGGTCATCGACCAGGTGCGGCGGGCCTGGGGCGTCACCGTCCGGGACGGCTTCGGACAGACCGAGACCGCCGTCCAGATCGCCAACAGCCCCGGCCAGGAGCTGCGTTCGGGCTCCATGGGCCGCCCAGGACCCGGCTACCGCATCGAACTCCTCGACCCGGTGACCGGCGCGCCCGGCGCCGCCGAGGGCGAGATCGCGCTCGACCTGTCGGAGCGCCCGGTGGGCCTGATGACCGGCTACCACGGCGACCCGGAGCGCACGGACGAGGCGATGGCGGGCGGCTACTACCGCACGGGGGACATCGGTTCGCGCGACGCGGACGGCTACCTCACCTATGTGGGCCGCGCGGACGACGTGTTCAAGGCGTCCGACTACAAGATCAGCCCCTTCGAGCTGGAAAGCGCTCTCCTGGAGCACGAGGCGGTGGCCGAGGCCGCCGTGGTGCCCGCGCCGGACGAACTGCGGCTCGCCGTACCGAAGGCGTACATCGTGCTCGCCGACGGCTGGGAGCCCGGACCCGGCACCGCGAAGGCCCTCTTCGCGCACTCCCGCGAAGTGCTCGCGCCCTACAAGCGGCTGCGCAGGCTGGAGTTCGGCCCGTTGCCCAAGACCATCTCCGGCAAGATCCGCCGCATCGAACTGCGCGAGGCCACGGCCGAGGGCTCGGAGAACGAGTACCGCGAGGAGGACTTCCGGTGACCACTGCCCTGTCGTACACGCACGGCACGGGCGACACCGCCCTGCTCGGCGACACCATCGGCGCGAACCTCCGCCGTACGGCGGCCACGTGGCCGGACCGGGAGGCCCTGGTCGACGTGCCCTCCGGGCGGCGCTGGACCTACGCCGAATTCACCGTCGACGTCGACCGGTTGGCGTGCGCGCTGCTCGCGAGCGGGGTGGCCAAGGGCGACCGCGTCGGCGTTTGGGCGATCAACTGCCCCGAGTGGATGCTCGTGCAGTACGCCACCGCCCGCATCGGCGCCGTGATGGTCAACATCAACCCGGCCTACCGCACCCACGAGGTCGAGTACGTCCTCAACCAGGCGGGCATCTCCCTGCTGTTCGCGACCCCGGCCCACAAGAGCAGCGACTACCGCGCCATGGTGGAGGAAGTGCGCGGCAGGTGCCCCGAGTTGCGGGAGGCGGTGTACTTCGGGGAGCCGGGCTGGGAGGAGTTCGGCACGCGGGGCGAGCGGCTGGGCGCGGCCGAACTGGACGCCCGAGACGCGGAGTTGTCCTGCGACGACCCGATCAACATCCAGTACACCTCGGGGACGACCGGCTTCCCGAAGGGAGCCACCCTCTCCCACCACAACATTCTCAACAATGGTTACTTCGTCGGGGAGTTGGTCTCCTACACCGAGCAGGACCGGGTCTGCGTTCCCGTCCCGTTCTACCACTGTTTCGGCATGGTGATGGGAAACCTCGCGGCCACCTCGCACGGCGCCTGCATCGTCATCCCCGCCCCGTCCTTCGAGCCGGAGGCCACCCTGGAGGCGGTCCAGCGGGAGCGCTGCACCTCGCTGTACGGCGTACCCACCATGTTCATCGCGGAGTTGAACCTCCCCGGCTTCGCGGACCACGACCTCTCGTCCCTGCGCACCGGCATCATGGCGGGCTCCCCCTGCCCGGTCGAGGTGATGAAGCGGGTCGTCGCCGAGATGCACATGGCCGAGGTCTCCATCTGCTACGGCATGACCGAGACCTCCCCGGTCTCCCTCCAGACCCGCGTGGACGACGACCTGGAACACCGCTGCGGCACCGTCGGCCGCGTGCTGCCCCACCTGGAGGTCAAGGTCGTCGACCCGGCCACGGGTGTCACCCGACCCCGAGGCGCGGCAGGCGAGTTGTGCACCCGGGGCTACAGCGTGATGCTCGGCTACTGGGACGAGCCCGAGCGCACCGCCGAGGCGATCGACGCGGGGCGCTGGATGCACACCGGGGACCTCGCGGTCATGCGGGAGGACGGGTACGTCGAGATCGTCGGCCGCATCAAGGACATGATCATCCGGGGCGGCGAGAACATCTACCCGCGCGAGATCGAGGAGTTCCTTTACGGCCACCCCAAGATCCGCGACGTCCAGGTGGTCGGCGTGCCCCACGAGCGGTACGGCGAGGAGGTCCTGGCCTGCGTCGTCCCGCAGGACGCGGCGGACCCGCTCACCCTGGAGGAGCTGCACGCGTACTGCCGGGACCGGCTCGCCCATTACAAGATCCCGAGCCGTCTTCAGATCCTGGCGGGGTTCCCAATGACCGTGTCGGGCAAGGTGCGGAAGGTGGAGTTGCGGGAGACGTACGGGGAGCTGCGCGGGGACTGAGGGGGTCGGGGACTGAGCGGGTCGTACGGAGCGAGGTCGTCGTACGGAGCCGGAGGCCGTACGCAGTGATGTCGCTCCGGTATCTCGTGGGGCGCGGCCACCCCCGTGGCCCGACCGGCCGGGCCGCGCCCCACGAGTCCCCCGTGCGGGACCTCGCCGCCCCCGTCCCGGCGGGCCCCGCGTGGTCGTAATCTGCCCGTCGCAAAGGGTGGTTGAAGCATTCCCGGGCGGGTTCAGAGGTTGATTTGAGGTTGGGCGGTCCGTCGTCGCGCCGGGCGTTGTCAGTGGCGTGTGTCACGCTCCGGGCATGGGATTCTTCGACGATCTGGTCCTGCCGGAAGAGCCGGCGGAGGCGGGTGACGTACTCGCCCGGCTGCGCCCGCCGGACGCGGACGACGGGCGGTACGCCCCGCCCCTGGACCGGTACGTGCCGGTGCGGGTCGCCCAGGTCGAACCGGCCGGGACCGGGCCGGAGACCCGGGTACTGCTGACCGGCTGGTCCGTGTGGCCGGGCTCGGTCACCCTGCACCTCGCGGTCTTCCGCCGGACCCGCCGGAACGGCGGCGGGGCGCCACGGCAATCCGGCCTCCGCGTGGGCCTGCTCCTGCCCGACGGGCGCCGGGTGACCTCCCTGGACGGCGTCACGACGCGCCGGATCGCCTTCACCGGTCCGCAGGGCGAGCCGCGCGTGGCCCAGACGGATCAGGCGATCGGCCTGATACCGCTGGACCCGGGACTCCGCCCCGCCCTCTTCAGAACGGACGTGGACCTCTATCTGCCGGAGCTGCCGCCGCCGGGGCGCGCCGAGCTGGTGGTCGAGTGGCCCGACGAGGCGATAGCGGAGACGCGCACCGCTGTGGACACGGACGCGCTGCGCGCGGCTGCGGCGGGGGTGGTGGAGGTGTGGCCGGAGGCGAGGTCAGTGGCGCCCGAGCCGGAGGCCGCCGGACAGACGGCCCTGGCGTGGACGGCGATGGGCGGCCCCGCGGCCTTCCTGGCCCCGCCCCTGAGCCGCGACCAGATCGAGCGACTGCGCCGGGAGGAGGAGGCCCGGCAGCGCTACGTCCCCCGTGCCGACTGGGAGGGGCTGCGGTACGACGACTGGGCGGACGCGGCGCTGATCCGGGCCCGGCTCGACGGCGGGGCCGCGCCCACCGCCTCCGTCGGACGGCCCGGCACCACCGCGCTGCACCTGGCGGCCGAGTGGGGTTCGGCGGAGGCGGTCCGGGTGCTCCTGGACCGGCTGGGCGAGGACGCGGATGCCGACCTACGGGACGAGGACGGCCACACCCCGCTCTGGCACGCGGTGTGCGCCATGGACGAGGACCGCGTTCGGCTGCTGCTCGCCGCCGGAGCGGACGCCTGGACGCCCCAGTTCGGCCCCTGGTCCCCGGGTCGGCTGCTGCTGACCACGCCGCTGGCCCCGCTCGTACGGGACCTCCCCGGCGCGGTGGAACTCTCCGAGGCGGAGATCGCCGCCCAGCGAGCGGCGGACGCGCTGATCGCGGCCTTCAGCACGGAACCGGTGTGGATCGAGGGCCTCGGCGTCTGCTTCGTCCGCGATCTGACCGAGGACGAGGTGATCCGCCGCCTCGGCGCCGACCCCGCGGACTGTCCCGTCGAGGACCTGGACGGGGCGGAGTTCGACGGGCTGGACTGGGAGGAGTCCCTGAGATACGTCGCCGTCCGGCACGTGGACGGCACCCCGGGCGGTTGCGTGATCACCCAGGACGGCTATCTGCCCAGCGACAGCCCCCTCCTCCGCGCCGTCTCACCCGGCACCACCGCCTACGGCCTCTACTTCAACCCCAAGGGCGGCGCGTTCGGCGCCCTGGCTCGCGACGGCGAAGTCGTCCACACCGGGGAGATAGGTCTCTGGCCCCACGACTCGGACCCCGCCTACTGGCCCTTCCGCTTCTGGCAGCGCGACCGGTCCATCCCCTGGGGCGCCAACCATCTGGCCTACGCCTGCGGGGCGGCGGGCCTGACCATCACGGATGCGCGAAACACGGCAGACCGGAACGCGCGGGGGAGGTGGGCGCGGCTGGGGTTGCCGGAGGAGTGAGGGCGGGGGAACGAGGCCCTGAGCCGCCCGCCAGGGCCCCGCTAGGGCTCCGGTTCCGACAGCCCCGGCCACTCGTCCGGACCGCCCCCCTGCCAGTCGATCAAGTCGCTCTCCTCGACCTCGATGCGGTCCAGGTCGGCCATGCGGAGGATCTCGATCACGTCGTCCAGGTGGGAGGCGAGGCCGAGGGTGACGTCGCCCTCGGTGACTCGGCGGGAGCCGTCGAGGGCGGGGGCGTGGACGACGATGTGGGGGTGGTGGGGTGCGGCCATGGGTCCAGCCTCCTGCCGACGGCGGGGCCGCGCACGTCGGAGCGGCTCGTCATACGCACCCCGCGCACCCGCGCACCCGCGCACCCGCGCACCTCCGCACCCCCCGGCACCCTGCACCCCCCCCGCACCCGTGCACCCCACGCACCCGCACATCGCGCGGACCCACGTACCCGCCCCCGCGTACCCCCGCGCCCCCACCGGGACGGCCGCCGCAAGAGTTCGCCCAGGCTTCATCATCCGCAGCGCCCGCACTCTTCCCCCGCACCGGCCGCCCCTCTAGCCTCACGTCGCCCACTGTCCCGTCCAGAAAGGCGACTTGACGATGCGTCATCTGCTCACGCGCGCAGCGAGACGGCTCGGTACGCGCACCGCTGTCGTGGCGGTCACCACGGCCCTCGCCGTGGCGGCCCCCTTCCCGGCCGCAGCGACGACCGGCCAGGAACCCCTGTCCCAGCTGGTCGACCCGCTCCTCGGCTCCGCGAACGGCGGCAACACCTTCCCCGGCGCCACCCTGCCCCAGGGCATGATCGCCTGGTCGCCCACGAGCACCACCGGGGACCAGACCAACACGGGGGCGGCGAACGGCTACGCGTACAACACCACCCGGATACGCGGCCTGAGCCTGACCCACGTCAACGGCGCGGGCTGTCACCCCGGCGCGGCCGGTGACGTGCCGATCATGCCGTTCGTCGGGGACGTGACCTCCTCGCCGAGCGCCGACACCCGGGACGCGGTGTACGCCGCCGACTTCTCCCACGCCGACGAGAAGGCCGTGCCAGGGCGCTACACCCTCGGCCTCGCCTCCGGCGCCTCCGCCGACCTGGCCGTGAGCGAGCGCGCCGGGGTCGCCGACTTCCGCTTCCCGGCCGACCGCCCGGCCAGCCTGCTGTTCCGCGTCTCCAACTCCCTCAACGGCAGCGAGGACGCGCACGTCGACATCGACGCCGCCCACCGCAAGGTGAGCGGCTGGGTCCTGACCGGCGCCTTCTGCGGCCGTCGCGCCAACGGCGGGACCAACAACCGCAAGAGCTACTACCGCCTCCACTTCAGCGCCACCTTCGACCGCGACTTCGCCACCACCGGCACCTGGCACGACGGCACCCTCTCACCGGGCGCCACCTCGGCGGACGGCGGCGAGGGATACGCCACCGGCAATGACCGGGCCGGACGCGGCTCCGGCGGCTGGGTCGGCTTCGACACCCGCGCTGACAACGATGTCCACATGCGGATCGGCATCTCCTACGTCAGCCTCGCGGGCGCCGAGGCCAACCTCCGCCACGAGATCGCCCCGCACGCGAGCGTGGCCGACGTGGCCGCGGCCGGGGCGCGCGCCTGGGACCGCGAGCTGAGCACCGTACGGGTGGAGGGCGGCAGTACGGCCCGCCGTACCGCCTTCTACACCGCGCTCTACCACTCCCTCATGCAGCCCAACCTGATCAGCGACACCGACGGCCGCTACCGGGGCATGGACCAGGCCGTGCACCGGCTCGCGCGCGGACAGCGGGCGCAGTACAGCAACTTCTCCGGCTGGGACCAGTACCGCGCCCAGATCCAGCTGCTCGCGCTGCTACGGCCCACCGTCGCGGGCGACTTCGCGCAGTCGCTGTACAACTTCGCCCGGCAGAACGGGGGAGTGTGGGACCGCTGGGTGCACATCAGCGGCGCGACCCACGTGATGACCGGCGACCCCTCCGCCGCGACCCTGGCGACCTTCTACGCCATGGGAGTGCGCAACTTCGACTACAACGGCGCCTACGCCTCCCTCGTCCGCCAGGCCACCGTCCCCACCCCCGCCGACCTCTCCGACGCGGGCTGCCCCGGCCAGTGCGAGGGCCAACGCCCCAACCTGGCCCAGTACTTGACCTCGCACTACGCCGCCCAGGACGTGTGCCACTGCTGGGGCGGCGCCGCCGAGACCCTGGAGGACGCGGTCGCGGACTTCGGACTCGCCCAGTGGGCGAAGCTGCTCGGCCGCACCGAGGACGCCAAGTCCTTCACCGAGCGCGCCGGTTACTGGCGCAACGTCTTCAACCCGGACACCGGCTACATCCAGGCCCGCCGTCTCGACGGCTCCTGGGTCACGCCGTTCAGCCCCGGCAGCGACCTCGGGTTCGCGCAGGGCACCAGCGCCACGTACACCTGGATGGTTCCGCAGGACGTCCAGGGGCTCGCCGAGGCGATGGGCGGCCGGAGCCAGGCCGAGGCCCGGCTCGACGGCTTCTTCCACAAGCCGGACGGCTCCTGGTCGGTACGCGGCGGTGACGCGCTGCGCTACGACCCCACCAACGAGCCCGGCATCCACGCCCCTTGGCTCTACAACGCCCTCGGCGCCCCCTGGAAGACCCAGGCCACCGTCCGCCAGATCCTGGACACCGTCTACACCACGGGCCCCGGTGGCCTGCCCGGCAACGACGACCTCGGCACCATGTCCGCCTGGTACGTCTTCTCCGCCCTCGGCATCTACCCCGAGACCCCGGGCCGCGCCACCCTCCTGCTCGGCGCCCCCCTCTTCCCGAAGGCGACCGTCGCCCGCCCGCACCACCGCGACCTCGTCATCACCGCCCCGGAGGCCGATGACACCCACCTCTACATCGACGCCGTACGCCGTGGCGGGCACCCGCTCACCCGCTCCTGGCTCGGCCCCGACGTCCTCCGCTCCGGCGCCAGGCTGGACTTCCACCTGACCACGGCGCCCAACACCACCTGGGCGACCGACGAGAGCGAGCTGCCGAAGTGACGTGAGCGACGGACCGGCCCTGCGGACCGCACTCCGCAGGGCCGGACGGTCCACAGCAACAGTCACTGACCTCCGCCCCCGCGCCCTCCGTTAAGGTCATGACCGAACGGCAGGGGCACGCCACGCCGGCCGGGCCGCGCTGCGCGATCCACCACGTCAGGGGGCACCCGTGCGACTGAGAGCGGAGTTCACCACCGAACCCTTCGACCTGGACGAGGCCCCCGCGCACGCCGTGGTGGCCCGCGAGGTCATCGAGGGCGCCGGGCTCGACGCCGTGGACGTGGGACCGTTCGGCAACACGGTCGAGGGCAGCGCCGACGGGGTGCTCGCCGCGCTGGACGAGGTGCTGCGCCGCACCCTCGGCGCGGGCGCCACCCGGATCTCCCTCCAGGTCAACGTGATCGGCGCCGAGGAGGAGGGCAGATGACCCCCACCCCGGACGAGCCCTTCGTCGCCGCCGTGAAACCGCTGGTCGACGCCATGGGCGGCCGGCTCCTCCCGCCGGACGAGGCGGGCCCCGACGACGTGGTCCTCGCCTGGGCGGGCGCCGATGTCGTCGCCGTACGGCTGCCCCAGCTCGCGGAGTCCCTGGACCACATCCTCGCCGCCATGGAGCGCGCGCGGGGCCGCCCGCTGGCCGACCTGGACCGCAAGGCCAAGCAGGAGGTCGTCCGCACCCTGGAGGCGCGGGGTGCCTTCGCTGTACGGCACGGAGTGGAGACGGTGGCCGGGGCGCTCGGCGTCAGCCGCTTCACCATCTACAACTACCTCAACCGGGAGAAGGGCCGCTGAGAGGCGGGGCAGCCGAGGGACTTGGCAGCAGAGGGGCCCGGGCGCCCTTCCGGGGCCTGTTAACCCGGAATTTTCAACAAAGTGTTGACGTGCCGTCGCCGTCAGGCGTTAGCTGACCGCACCTCGTCCGGCACGACGGCCCACGCGGCCACGGAGGCGCCCGTGACTTCGCCAGCGACACCCCCGGGACTGGCCCGGTTCAACGCCCTGGAGGACCACGCGGCCCGCGCCGCCCTCCACGAGGTCTGCGCCGCCGCCGAGTGGGGCCGCCGTCTGCTCGCCGCCCGGCCGTACGCCACCCCGGACGAGCTGTACGCCGCCGCCGACACCGCCCTCGCGGAGCTGGACGAGCCCGGCCTCACGGAGGCCATCGCGGGCCACCCCCCGATCGGCCGGCCCAAGCCCGGCGACCCCGCCTCCGCCCGGGAACAGCGCGGCATGGCGGGCGCCTCCGACGACCTGCGCGCGGAGATGCTGGACCTGAACCTCGCCTACCAGGAGCGGTTCGGCCATGTCTTCCTCATCTGCGCCACCGGACTGACCGCCGAGCGGATGCGCGACGCCCTGAAGGAGCGGATCGGCAACACGCCGGAGCGCGAGAGGGAGATCGCTCGCGCCGAACTGGGCAGGATCAACCGCATCCGGCTGACCCGCCTCGTCGCCAAGGACGCGTGACCCATGCCCACCACCTCCGTCTCCACCCACGTCCTCGACACCGCCGCGGGCCGCCCCGCCGCGGGTATCGCCGTACGGCTCCTCGCCCGCGCCGCGCCCGACGCCGACTGGCGGGAGGCGGGCACCGGGGCCACCGACACCGACGGCCGCTGCCGCGATCTGCCCGACCCGCCCGAGGGCACGACCGCGGTACGGCTGGACTTCGCCGTGGAGCCGTACCTCGCCGCGTCCGGGACGTCCGCGTTCTTCCCCGAGGTGAGCGTCACCTTCGCCGTACGCCCCGGCGAGCACTACCACGTACCGCTGCTGCTCAGCCCGTTCGGCTACTCCGTATACCGAGGGAGTTAGCACCATGGCCGATGTGTCCCGCCCCGCAGGCCCCGCGTTCCTGGGCCAGAACCAGTACGGCAAGGCCGAGAACCGGGTCGTCCGGATCACCCGCGACGGCACCACCCACCACATCAAGGACCTCAACGTCTCCGTCACGCTCAGCGGCGAGATGGACGAGGTCCACTACTCCGGCTCCAACACCAACGTGCTGCCGACCGACACCACCAAGAACACGGTGTACGCCTTCGCCAAGCAGCACGGCATCGAGTCCGCCGAGGCGTTCGGCATCCACCTCGCCCGGCACTTCGTCACCTCGCGGGAAGCGATCGGGCGGGCGCGTATCCGCATCGAGGAGTACGCCTGGGAGCGGATCGCGCTGCCCGGCGCCCCCGACGGCGGCCACTCCTTCGTCCGCAAGGGCCAGGAGACCCGGCTCGCCCAGATCACGTACGACGGCTCGGCGTGGGAGGTGGTCTCGGGCCTCGCGGACCTGGTGGTGCTGAACTCGACCGACTCCGAGTTCTGGGGGTACGCCAAGGACGAGTACACGACGCTGCCCGAGGCGTACGACCGCGTGCTGGCCACCGAGGTCACCGCCCGCTGGCGGTACGGCTGGACCGGCGAGGGCAAGACCCCCGACTGGGACGTCTCGTACGAGGAGGCCCGGCGCCAGCTGCTGACGGCCTTCGCCGGGACGTACTCGTACTCGCTCCAGCAGACCCTGTACGCGATGGGCTCGCAGGTGCTGGAGACGCGCGACGAGATCGACGAGATCCGGCTCTCGCTGCCGAACAAGCACCACTTCCTGGTCGACCTCGCGCCCTTCGGGCTGACCAACGACAACGAGGTGTACCTCGCCGCCGACCGGCCCTACGGGCTCATCGAGGCGACCGTCCTGCGGGAGGGGCGCGAGGCGGCGATCCCGGTGGACCTGACCAATCTCTGAGCCATCCCCGAGCACAAAGGACGCACCCGTGGCAGCAGCCGAGCGCATCGTCATCGAGAACTGCGCGATCGCGACCGTCGACGCGGACGACACCGAGTACGCCTCGGGGCATGTGGTCCTCGCGGGCGACCGGATCGAGTCGGTCGGCGCGGGCCCGGCGCCCGAGGGGCTGACGGACGTCGGCCGCCGCATCGACGCCACCGGGCATCTGGCGACCCCCGGCCTGGTCAACACCCACCACCACTTCTACCAGTGGCTCACCCGGGGCCTGGCCACCGACCACAACCTCTTCGACTGGCTGGTCGCGCTGTACCCGACCTGGGCGCGCCTTGACGAGGACATGGTCCGCGTGGCCGCGCAGGGCTCCCTCGCGATGATGGCGCGCGGGGGAGTGACCACCGCGATGGACCACCACTACGTGTATCCGCGCGGCACCGGCGACCTGTCCGGGGCGATCATCCGGGCCGCCCGCGAGACCGGCGTGCGCTTCACCCTGGCCCGGGGCTCGATGGACCGGGGCGAGTCGGACGGCGGACTGCCCCCGGACTTCGCGGTGGAGTCCCTGGACGACGCGCTGGCGGCCACGGAGGCGACGGTGCGCGAGCACCACGACTCCTCCTTCGGTGCCATGACCCAGGTCGCGGTCGCCCCCTGCTCGCCCTTCTCGGTCTCGACCGAACTGATGCGCCGGGGCGCCGAGTTGGCGCGCTCGCTCGGGGTGCGGCTGCACACGCACGGCTCGGAGACGGTGGAGGAGGAGAAGTTCTGCCACGAGCTGTTCGGCATGGGCCCGACCGACTACTTCGAGTCCACCGGCTGGCTCGGCGAGGACGTGTGGATGGCGCACTGCGTCCACATGAACGACTCCGACATCGCCGCCTTCGCCCGCACCGGCACCGGCGTCGCCCACTGCCCGTCCTCCAACGCCCGTCTCGCGGCCGGTATCGCGCGCGTCCCCGACCTGCTCCGCGCGGGTGTCCCGGTCGGCCTCGGCGTCGACGGCACGGCGTCCAACGAGTCCGGCGAACTCCACACCGAACTGCGCAACGCCCTCCTCGTCAACCGCCTCGGCCCCCACCGCGAGTCCGCCCTCACCGCCCGCCAGGCCCTGCGGCTCGGCACCTACGGCGGCGCCCAAGTCCTCGGCCGTGCGGGGGAGATCGGTTCCCTGGAGCCGGGCAAGCTGGCCGACCTGGTCCTGTGGCGCCTGGACACCCTGGCCCACGCCTCCATCGCCGACCCGGTCGCCGCCCTGGTCCTCGGCGCGGCGGCCCCGGTCACGGCGTCGTTCGTCGGCGGACGGCAGATCGTGGCGGACGGACGCCTGCTGCACGTCGACGAGGAGGCCGTCGCCCGCGCGACCCGGGCCGAGGCGCGGCGACTGGCGCGGATCGCCGGACAGGCGTGACGCGGGGGCGCGGGGGCGCGGGCCGGTTCGTCCGGTCAGAGCCCGAACAGGACGGGGTCCGCGGCCAGTTCCTTGAACACCTCGCGCGGGTCGGCGACCAGCTTGCGCTTCGCCAGGTCCATCAGGCCGCCCACGGCGGTGACCTCGGCGGCGAGGGTGCCGTCGAGTTTGCGTATCTCCTGGCGGATGCGGAAGGTCTTGCCCTCGGTCCACTCGAACGCGCAGGTCACGTCGGTCTCGTCACCGGCGAGCAGTTCGCGCCGGAAGCGGATCGTGGTCTCCAGGGCGACCGGACCCACGCCCCGGCCGACCAGGCGCGCCTGGCTGATTCCGGCGGCCTGGAGGAGGGACCAGCGGGCGTGCTCGGCGTAGTTGAGGTAGACCGCCTGGTTGAGGTGGCCCTGGGTGTCGGTCTCGTAGCCGCGGACGGTCACACGGACGGAAAACGGTTCGGGCACTGCGTCCCCTTCTCGCGTCGGACTTCTCCGGTCACCCGATCTTGGCACGCGGCTCACACCCGGCGCGGGGACGCCAGCAGATACCGGACCCGGGTACGGGGCTCGGTGCACACCCCGGGCTGCCAGCCCGCCCCCTCCAGGGTGGCCGCACAGGCCCGCAGGCTCTCCTCGTCCGGCGCGTACACGGCGACCGCCTCCGGCTGCGGGGTGGCGCGCACCCGGTAACCGGGTGTCTCCCCGCTCTCCGGCTGGTGCCCGGCCGCCTCAAGGGCGAGTGCGGCGGCCCGCACGAGGTGGCTGCGCTCCCACGCGCAGGGGCGGTCCGTCGCGCCGTCCCGGTTGGTCATCCGCCGCATCTCGAGGAGCCCCTGCCAGGCCCCGCGCACCTCGCGCAGCCGGGCAGGACCAGAGGAGGCCCCCCGCTCCTCCTCGCCCCCGGCCCGCGCCGCGAAGACCCCGCCGGAGGCGGACTGGGACACGGCCGCCGGTGCGTCCGCCCCCTCCTCCCGTATCCGCTGCCCCGCCGGAGTCAGAAAGTGATCGTGCGGCGGTCTCGGATGCCGAAAGGCCAGCCCCCGCTTCACCAGCCCCGCGAGCTGCGCCTCCGTCCCCCGCAACCGCCCCGTCTCCGGATCGGCCTCCTCCATGACCCGCCGCTGCGCGGCACTCGGCGGTCCTCCCACGACCGACTCCCTCCGCTCCGCACCCGAACTGGACCCGCCCACCGGCGGACCCATTTCCGAAGCGTACGGCGGGGGTCTGACAACGCCCTCCGGCTACTGCCGGTATCCGCTCAGGAAGCGCCCGATCCGGCCGATCGCCGCCTCCAGGTCGTCCGCGTGGGGGAGGGTGAGGATGCGGAAGTGGTCGGGAGCGGGCCAGTTGAAGCCGGTGCCCTGGACGACCTGGATCTTCTCGCGGAGGAGGAGGTCGAGGACGAAGCGTTCGTCGTCGTGGATCTTGTGGACCTTGGGGTCCAGGCGGGGGAAGGCGTACAGGGCGCCCTTGGGTTTGACGCAGGAGACGCCGGGGATCTCGTTCAGCTTCTCCCAGGCGACGTTGCGCTGTTCGTGGAGGCGTCCGCCCGGGGTGGTGAGGTCACGGATGGACTGGCGGCC
Organism: Streptomyces sp. LaPpAH-108; assembly: GCF_000373625.1. Lineage (GTDB taxonomy): Bacteria > Actinomycetota > Actinomycetes > Streptomycetales > Streptomycetaceae > Streptomyces. The sequence goes on along the minus strand of NZ_KB891994.1, from coordinate 329,976 downwards.
ACCGAGCGCGGCCTGGATGGCGTACTGCGCGGGCGCGTTGGCGCACAGCCGCATGGAGGCCAGCATGGTCAGGCCCTCCAGGTAGTTCCTGGCGTGCTGCCTGGGTCCGGTGACCACCAGCCAGCCGGAGCGGAAGCCCGCCACCCGGTAGGTCTTGGAGAGGCCGCAGAAGGTGAGGACGACCAGGTCGGGGGCGAGGGCGGCGGCCGAGTGGTGCACGGCGTCGTCGTAGAGGATCTGGTCGTAGATCTCGTCGGCGAAGACCATGAGGCCGTGGCGGCGGGCGAGGTCGAGGATGCCCTCGACGATCTCCTTGGGGTACACCGCGCCGGTCGGGTTGTTCGGGTTGATGATGACCACGGCCTTGGTGCGGTCCGTGATCTTGGATTCCATGTCGGCCAGGTCGGGGGTCCAGTCGGCCTGCTCGTCGCAGAGGTAGTGGACCGCCTTGCCACCGGCCAGCGTCGTCACCGCCGTCCACAGCGGGAAGTCCGGGGCCGGGATCAGGATCTCGTCGCCGTCCTCGACCAGGGCCTGTACGGCCATGGAGACCAGTTCCGAGACGCCGTTGCCGAGGAACACGTCGTCCACGTCGACTTCCAGGCCGAGGTCCTGGTAGCGCTGGGCGACCGCGCGGCGGGCGGAGAGGATGCCGCGCGAGTCCGTGTAGCCGTGCGCCTGCGGGAGCATCCGGATCATGTCCTGGAGGATCTCCTCCGGCGCCTCGAACCCGAAGACGGCCGGGTTGCCGGTGTTCAGGCGCAGCACGCTGTGCCCCGCTTCCTCCAGCGCGTCGGCGTGCTCTATCACCGGGCCACGGATCTCGTAGCAGACCTCACTCAGCTTGTTCGACTGCCGGAATTCCATGCGCCGCACCCCTTCGCCGTCTGGTGACACTTGGTTTTACCAAGCGAGAGCTTGGAAAGTCCAACGAACTGTCTAGACTGCGTCCCATGCCACCTCGCCGACGCTACGACCAGTACTGCTCCGCGGCCCGCGCCCTCGACCTCGTCGGGGACCGCTGGACCCTGCTGATCGTCCGGGAACTGCTGGCCGGTCCGCGCCGCTACACCGATCTGCACGCCGACCTCCCCGGGGTGAGCACCGACGTCCTCGCCTCCCGCCTCAAGGACATGGAGCGCGACGGCCTCGCCACCCGGCGCCGCCTCCCGCCGCCCGGCGCGGCCTTCGTCTATGAACTCACCCCGCGCGGACGTGGGTTGCTGCCCGTGCTCCAGGCGCTGGGGGAGTGGGGCCGGGACGGCCTGCAGGAGCGGCGCCCCACCGACGCCGTCCGCGCGCACTGGTTCGCGCTGCCCCTGCTGACCGCGCTGCGCGGGGTGGACACCGGGCCCGGAACGCTGGAAGTCGGCCTGGAGGAAGGGAACTTCCATCTGTACGTCGGCGCCGAGGACGGCCCGGTCTACGGCGACGGACCCGCGCCCGGCGGCGCGGACGCGCGGCTCGTGATGGACGAGGGGACCTGTACGGCCGTCGTCCGGGGCGAGTTGACGGTTCCCGAGGGGATACAGGCCGGGCGGATCACCGTGACCGGCGACAGCCCGCTGGGCAAGGCGCTCCGGGAGGAGTGAGCCCTGGGAACGACCGAAGGCCCGCCTCGGGGGCGGGCCTTCGGCCACGGGCTTCAACTAGGGTGTACGGCCACTGACTTCAGCCGCCGCTCAGGCGCCCGGCGGCACCCGGTACGGCCGTCCCGAGCCCCGCGTCAGCGCGTACCCGCCGATACCGGCGAGCGCGGCCAGCACGCCGCCGATCGCGGTCCACACCCAGCGGTCGGACCACCAGTTGGAGGACCAGCCGTCGTCCGGCTCGATGCCGGAGAGCACGGCCGACTTCGAACCGTCGTCCTCCGCCTGGGACTTGACCGCGATGCCCGGCACGAGCGGCTTCGCCAGCGAACCGTCGACCGCCGCCGCGCCGCCGATGTCCTTGGACCCGACGCGCACTTCGGTGCTCACCGGCTTGCCGAGGTCGCCGGAGGAGAGGTTCAGCACCGTCAGCCGGACGTAGTACGTGCCCGGCAGCGGGTCGTTCGCCCACGGCTCGGACCAGGCCCGCACCGTGCGCAGCACACAGGCCAGTTCGACCGAGGGCGCGTCCTGCGCGGCGGTGCGCGTCGCCGCGCCGTACTGGCACGCCTGGCGGCGGCGCAGGCCGTCATAGACGTCGATCTGCCAGGTCTGGCCCGCGTGGGCCTGCGGCAGCTTCACCGTCGCCCGCACGGTGGGGCGCTGGCCCGCGTCCGCCGCGAACGACCAGTAGAAGTAGTCACCGGTGGAGCCGGACGCGGTGGCCGTCTGCCCCTGGTCCATCTCCGCCGCCGTACGGAACGAGGTGCCCGCCTGGGTGGGCGCCTTGGCGTCGGACGACGCGCTCGGCGACGGGGAGGAGTCGGCCACGGCCGGAGCGGCGGCGAGCCCGAGCGCCAGCGCGGCGACACTCAACACATGGGTGAAACGCATCAGTTGGTCCTCCAGACCGCGACCCGCCAGCGCGACAGCCAGCCCCACAGCAGACCGGCGACGAAGCCGGTGAGCACCAGCGCGCCCAGCAGCCACCAGCCGCGTCCGAGACCGAAGGCGGCCACGTCATGGGCCGCGGACGGACCGTCCACCACGTCCACCGTCAGCTCAAGCGGCAGACCCGGCGTGGTCTTCACCCCCGGCGCCGCCGAGAAGGAGTTGGTGACCTGGAGACACACCGGCTCCGCGGTCGCGGTGTCGTCGTCGCTGTCCGGCTTGGCGTAGCGCAGACCCGTGGAGATCACGTCCGTGCGGCCCCGGCCGGCCGCCTCGCCGCGCACGATCTCGCGGCCCTTCGCGGTCACCGCGCGCAGCAGCACGCCGTAGTCCGGGGAGACGGCGCGGTCGTCCGCGACGCTCACCGAGGCCCGCAGCTCCTGACCGGGCCGCACGTCGACCTTGTACCAGCGCTCGCGGCCGAACTCCTCACGGTCGGTGAAGAGTCCGGACTTCAGCGTCGGGGCGGCGGCGCAGGAGGCGGCGCCGTCGGTGGCCACCGGGGTCACCACCGGGTCGGCCGCGCGGTCCACCAACTGGCCGACACGGTCGGACAGTTCCTCCTTGTGCCGGACGGAGGTGTAGGTGCCGCCGGTGGCGTCCGCGATGCAGCTGAGCTGGTCACGGGTCTTGGCGTCGGGCACCAGGCCCAGGGTGTCGATGGTGAGCCCGATGCCCTTGGCGGCTATCTCGCGGGCCACCTCGCACGGGTCGAGCGGCTGGCAGGTGTCCTCGCCGTCGCTGATCAGGACGATGCGGCGGGTGCCGTCGCCGCCCTGGAGGTCGTCGGCGGCCTTCAGCAGCGCGGGGCCGATCGGGGTCCAGCCGGTCGGCGAGAGCGTCGCCACCGCCGTCTTGGCCTCCGTCCGGTCCAACGGGCCCACCGGGTAGAGCTGTTCGGTGTCCTTGCAGCCGGTCTTGCGGTCGTTGCCCCGGTAGTTGGCGCCCAGGGTGCGGATGCCGAGTTCCACCTCCTTGGGCGTCGCGTCGAGAACCTCGTTGAACGCCTGCTTCGCCGCGGCCATTCTGGTGCCGCCGTCGATGTCCCGGGCCCGCATGGACCCGCTGACGTCCAGGACGAGTTCGACCTTCGGAGCAGCCGCCTGTGGCTCTGTCTCGTCCGCCACAGCTCCGCCGGGAAACGCGATCCCGGCTCCCAGGGCCGCGAGCAGGGCGCAGACGCCTGTCGCCAGCCGATGTCTTCTGATCATCGGCGGATCCTATTGACCGGACGCGCCCCGCTCCAAAACGAATGGGTGTGGCAGCGCCGCCCATTGGTCGCCCGGCGTCTCGGGCGACAGCCGCATCAGCGTCAACGCCTTGGCGGGCAGCGGCTCCTCGCACAGCGCCGCCAGATCCGGCGTACGGGGCAGTCCGGGCAACGCGGCCCGCAGCGCGGCGGCCAGGGCCGGGCCCGAACCGGCCGTCGCGGCCAGCGCGCCCGCCACCAGCGAGCCGAACAGCTTGCGCCGCAACACCGTGACGTCGTCCGAAATCAGACGCCCGGTCAGCGCGGGCGGCGTGATGCCATGCCGGGCCAGCCGCTCGGGGCTGATCCGGATGTCCGCCAGATCGCGGTAGACCAGCCGCAGCGGGGTGTCGTCCGCCGCGAGCACCACGAGCAGGTTCTGCCCGTGCGCCTCCAGCGCGACCCCGAGGTCCAGCAGCCGCAGCCCGATGGTCAGCGCGAGCCGCGTGAAGGCGGCCATCCACTCGGCGGAGCGCGGCAGTTCGGTCGCGGCCAGCGCCGCCACCGGCACCACCCGCTCGCCCGGACCCGCGTACAGCTCCGGCGACTCCCGCAACTGCGCGGCCAGATCGGGGGAGTGGGCGGTGGCCGCGCCCAGTGCGCGGGTGACGTGCAGCAGACCGTCGGTGCGCTCGGCCAGCTCCGTCGCGAACGAGGAGAGCGTGGCCGACGCCCGCACCGAGTACACCGAGATGTCCCGCACCGAGGAGGTCAGCCGGGCGCTCAGCGCCGTCTTCACGTGCGGGCCGCCCGGGACCGCCAGCGTGCGCAACGCCATCAACGGGCGTGCGGCGCACCAGGGTTCGGCCGACCGCTTCAGCACATGCGCCGCCTGCCAGGGATGCACCGGCAGCAACAGATCGCCCCCGGCCCGCAGTTCCTCGGGCCAGCCGCCCGACACCAGGCACTCCGACGCCGGTACGGCCACCGTCCCCAGCAAGACCACCGGCCGGTGCTCCGGGCCGTACGCCAGCTGGTCCGCCACCGAGAAACCGGGCCGGGAACGGCAGTTGGGGTGGTACGGATGACCGTCCACCACGCGCTGTTCCCACTCCCAGTCGTGCCCGGGCCGCTCCTTCGACACCTCGGCGTCCGCCCGTGAGAGCGCCAGCGAGGCCACGCTGCCCGCGAGTTCACCGGCGAAGGCCGCCGCGTGCGGCACCGCCAGGTCGGTCATCAGGCGCGCCGGGTCGTCGTAGCGCTCCCGGTCCAGCCGTATCGCACGGACGTGGTCGCCGGTCGCGTACGGGTCGCAGTACGGGCCGCGCAGCGTCCGGCCGTCGGCCAGGCGCAGGGTGTGTCCCTCGGCGTCCGTGGCGCGTCCGGTGATCCAGGGCAGCGGCTCGTGGACCAGCGCCCGCCACAGCCGGGTCAGGACGGCCCCCCGGGCTCCCGGCAGCGCGGCCGTGTACCGGCCGAGCAGGGCGGGCCGTACGGCGGCCAGCTCCTCGGCGATCTCGGCCTCGGCAGTGGGAGAGTGGTACACGTCGGCTCCTCGGGGACGGGCAGCTCAGAGCACGATTGTCGGCTACGCGAGCCATACTGAACGCGACCGGCCCCCGGACGCGAACCGGCGGACGGCGCGGTCCGCCCGCGTGAGGACACCGGCGTCGAAAAGCCCCACGAGTACGGTCGAAGAGCCCGACGAGCACGAACGAATGGATCGCGTGGACCTCCACCCTCACACCGACGACGCCGGCCGGCGTGCCGACGCCTACGCGGCGGCGCCGCTGCTCAACTGCCTGCTGCGCGAGGTCGCCACGCCGCTCCCGGACCCCGGCGAGCGGCCCGTCCACCGGCTGCCCGGCACCGGTCGGCTGCTGCGCGTGCGCCCCGGCCGCCGCCCGGCGGAGCCCGAGGTGCGCACCGGGGACCGATGGCAGCGCATCGGCCACACCGAGCTGGTCAAACTCGTCGCGGAGGAGCTGCGTCGGCAGACCGGCCTGACCGGGGGCGATCTGCCCGCCGAGATGATCGACAGCCGGGACACGGTCGCCGCGCTGCTCACCGCCCGCGCCCGCACCGTCGCGCCCGAGGACCCGTATCTGCGCTCCGAACAGTCGCTGATCACCGGCCACCCCCACCACCCCGCCCCCAAGGCGCGCGGCGGCGGTCCGGCCGCCGCCTGGCTGCGCTACGCCCCCGAGGCCCACGGCCGCTTCCCGCTGACCCTGCTCGGCGTCCGCGCGGACCAGGTGGCCGAGGAGGGCGACACCAGCGCCCTGGACGCCCTCGGCACCGCCCCGCCCGGCTACCGGCTGCTGCCCGCCCACCCCTGGCAGCTCGACCTCCTCGCCCGTGAACTGGCCCCCGCCTTCGAGGACGGGCGCCTTGTCCGGCTCGGCGAGACGCCGTTCGTGGTGTGGCCGACGGCCGCCGTCCGCACGGTGTACGAGCCCGGGCGCGATCTGTTCCTGAAGTTCAGCCTCGATGTCCGCATCACCAACGACATCCGCCGCCTGTGGCGCCACGACCTGGCCCAGCTCGGCCGCACCGACGCGGCGGCCACCGGCGCCTTCGCGGCCATGGGCGGCCCCGCCGCCTGGCTGAGCGACCGGGGCTACCGCACCGCCGCCTTCGCCTTCGAGGAACTGGCCGTCCTCGTCCGCGACGGCCTGCGCGACCACGTCCTGCCCGGCGCCACCCCGCTGCTCGCCGCCGGGCTCGCGGAGGGCTTCGACGGCAGTCCGCTGGCCGCCGCGTCCGACCCCGACGCCTGGTGGGCGGCCTATCTGCGGGCGGTCGTGCCGCCCGCGCTCACCGCCTTCGACACCCACGGCGTCGTCCTGGAGGCCCATCTCCAGAACACCCTGGTCGCCGTGGACGCCGGTGGTACGCCCGTCCAGGCGCTCTTCCGCGACGCCGAGGGCGCGAAGCTCCTGCCGGAGGTCTCCCGCGCGGCGGGCTGGGAGCGGCTGGTGTACTGCCTGGTCGTCAACAACCTCATCGAGATCGCCGCCGCCCTCGCCGAACACCACCCCGGCTTCGACCCGTGGCCCGCAGCCCGCCGCGAACTGGCCCGCCACGGGCTGCCGGACGGGCTGCGCGAGATACCGGCCCTGCTGACGGCGCCCAGCCTGCCGGGCAAGACCAATCTGCTGCTGCGGTGGACCGGCGCGGACGGCGCGGACGCCCGCTATCTGCCGCTGCCCAACCCACTGGCCGACGGACACCCGGGCGGGTGATCTAGGCTGGCCGGTGTGCTGCGCGAGGTGACCGCCGTCCGATACGTGACCCCGTTGCGGTCCGGCGGCTCCGTGCCCGGAGTCGTCGAGGCCGACGACCTGGGGACCTATGTCGTGAAGTTCACCGGCTCCGCCCAGGGACACAAGGCCCTGGTCGCCGAGGTGATCGTCGGGGAGCTGGCCCGCGCGCTCGGGCTGCGCTTCCCCGAACTGGTCCTGGTGCACTTCGACCCGGCCATCGCCGCCGACGAGCCGCACCAGGAGGTGCGTGAGCTGCACGGCGCCAGCGCGGGCGTCAACCTCGGCATGGACTATCTGTCCGGCGCCGTCGACCTCACCCCCGAGCTGGCCCGCGACTTCCCCGTGGACCCGCTGGAGGCGGGCCGCATCGTCTGGCTCGACGCGCTCACCGCCAACGTGGACCGCACCGTCCACAGCTCCAACCTGATGCTCTGGCCCACGCGCGGCACCGTGCCCCCGCGCCTGTGGCTCATCGACCACGGCGCCGCCCTCGTCTTCCACCACCGCTGGGACACCACCGCGCCCGGCAAGAAGTACGACTTCCGCCACCACGCCCTCGGCGTCTACGGCCCCGACGTACGGGCCGCCGACGCCGAACTGGCCCCGCTGGTGACCGAGGAACTGCTGCGCCGCGTGGTCGCCGAGGTGCCGGACGCCTGGCTCGCCGAGGACGCGGGCTTCGCGACCCCGGACGACGTGCGCGCCGCCTATGTCGACTACCTCCTCGACCGGGTCCGGCTGTCCGAGCAGTGGCTGCCCACCGAGTTCCCCAGCCGCGAGGAGATCGCGGCCGAGAACGCCGCGCGCGCGGAACGCACCCAGCGGGGGCGTCCGGACTGGCTCAAGGCGGTGCCCGATCTGCACGGCAGACCGGCGGCGGAACAGGACTGGTCGGTGCATCTGAAATGAGCGGTGCGTCTGCAACGAGGGGGCCGCGATGAGCCATCGTGTCGTGATCGAGTACTGCACCCAGTGCCGCTGGCTGCCCCGCGCGGCCTGGCTGGCGCAGGAACTGCTCACCACCTTCGAGAGCGAGCTGACCGAGCTGTCGCTCAAGCCCGGCACCGGCGGCGTCTTCGTCGTCCGGGTCGACGACGAGGTGGTCTGGGACCGCCGCGAGCAGGGCTTCCCCGAGCCCACGGCGGTCAAGCGGCTGGTCCGCGACCGGGTGGCCCCGGGCCGCTCCCTCGGTCACTCGGACAAGGGAGGCGACCCGGCGCCCGGGGTCAGCCCCTGAGGTGCCGGTAGGCGGGCAGCGTCAGGAAGTCGGCGTACTCCGCGTCCAGGGCCACCTGGAGGAAGAGATCGTGCGCCTCCTGCCAGCGGCCCGCGGCGAACGCCTCCTCGCCCAACTCCTCGCGGATGGCGGTCAGTTCCTCGGCCGCGACCGAGCGCACCAGCTCGGCCGTGGCCCGCTCGCCGTTCTCGAACTCCACGCCCGCGTTGATCCACTGCCAGATCTGCGACCGTGAGATCTCCGCCGTGGCCGCGTCCTCCATCAGATGGAAGATGGCCACGGCGCCCAGGCCCCGCAGCCACGCCTCGATGTAACGGACGCCCACCTGAACGGCGTTGACCAGCCCGTCGTACGTCGGCCGCGCCTCCAGCGCCCCGACCGCCAGCAGGTCGGCCGCCGTCACCCGGACGTCCTCGCGCAGCCGGTCCTTCTGGTGCGGGCGGTCGCCGAGCACCTTGTCGAAGGACTCCAGGGCGATCGGCACCAGGTCCGGATGCGCTACCCAGGAGCCGTCGAAACCGTCCGCCGCCTCACGGTCCTTGTCCGCGCGCACCTTCTCGAAGGCGACCCGGTTGACCTCCGCGTCCTTGCGGGACGGGATGAACGCCGCCATCCCGCCGATCGCATGGGCACCCCGCTGGTGGCAGGTACGGACGAGGAGTTCGGTGTACGCCCGCATGAACGGCGCGGTCATCGTGACCGCGTTGCGGTCCGGCAGCACGAACTCGGGCCCCGCGTCACGGAAGTTCTTGATGATCGAGAAGAGATAGTCCCAGCGTCCCGCGTTCAACCCCGAGGCGTGCTCGCGGAGTTCGTAAAGGATCTCCTCCATCTCGAACGCGGCCGTGATCGTCTCGATCAGCACGGTGGCCCGTACGGTGCCGCGCGGGACGCCCAGATACTCCTGCGCGAACACGAACACGTCGTTCCACAGCCGGGCTTCGAGATGCGACTCGGTCTTCGGCAGATAGAAGTACGGCCCCTTGCCGAGATCGAGCAGCCGCCGGGTGTTGTGGAAGAAGTACAGCCCGAAGTCCACGAGCGCCCCGGGCAGCGGGGTGCCGTCGGCGCCGACCAGATGCCGCTCGTCCAGATGCCAGCCGCGCGGGCGCATCACGACGGTCGCCAGCTCCTCGTCCGGGCGCAGCGCGTACGACTTCCCGGTGCGCTCGTCCGTGAAGTCCACGCGGCGCGCGTAGGCGTCCCTCAGGTTGAGCTGGCCGAGGACCACGTTCTCCCACGTGGGCGCCGAGGCGTCCTCGAAGTCGGCCAGCCAGATCCGGGCGCCCGAGTTCAGCGCGTTCACCGTCATCCGGCGGTCGGTGGGACCGGTGATCTCCACCCGCCGGTCCTCCAGGGCGGGCGGCGCCGGGGCGACCCGCCAGGACGCGTCCGCGCGCACGTCCGCCGTCTCCGGCAGGAAGTCCAGCGTGCCCGTCCGCGCGATCTCCTCCCGCCGCCGGGCCCGGCGGGGCAGCAGCTCGTTCCGCCGGGGCGTGAAACGCCGGTGCAGCTCCCCGAGAAACGCCAGCGCCTCGTCGGTCAGCACCTCCTCCTGCCGGGGCAGCGACGGGGCGTCCACGACCGTGGGCGGGGACGACGCGGGTGCGGACATGAGCGGTCACTTCCTCACTGCATGGACGGTCATCTGCAGGCACGGTCGCTGCACGGACGGTCGCTTCCGAGAAGCGGATCGTAGGTTTTTCCCGGGGGAACCTCAACGGGGGGCGGATCTTCGGCGGGGCGGCACCCGCCGCGCGCGGGTCACTCCAGCCGCTTCAGATCGGCCTCCGTGTCGATGTCGTACGCCTCCGCCACGTCCCCGCACTCCACCAGCCGCAGGTCCGCCGCGTGCTCCCGCAGATAGGCCCGTGCGCCCCGGTCGCCGGTGGCGGTCGCGGCGACGCCGGGCCAGTGGACGGAGCCGAGCAGGACCGGGTGGCCGCGTACGCCGTCGTAGGCCGCCGAAGCGAGGGAGCGCTCGTCCTCGAACGCGGCCAGGACCCGGGCGGCTGCCGTCGGACCGATACCCGGCTGGTCGACCAGGCTCACCAGGGCGCCGCGGGCGCCCGTACCCGCGAGGGAGCGGAGTCCGGCGCGCAGGGAGGAGCCCATGCCGTCGGGCCAGTCGGGGTTGTCGACGAGGACGCAGCCGTCGAGCCGGGCGCGCTCGCGGACCTCGGCCGCTTGCGCGCCCAGGACCACGTGGACCCGGGCGCATCCGGCGGCGCGCAGGACTCCGGCCGCGTGCTCGACCAGGAGGCGCCCCCGGTAGGGCAGCAGCGCCTTGGGGTGCCCGCCGAGCCGGCTGCCGCCGCCAGCGGCGAGGAGCAGCCCGGCGAGGTCGCCGCGAGGGGTCTGCGAGGTCGGTGTCATGGGTGCTGCATACCCGGCAGCCGGGAATCATGCTCCGCACCCGCCACCTCCGCCACACCCGCGCACCCTTGACGGCGCACCGCCCGCCGTGAAGACTCCTTCAACAGAACGTTGAATTCCGTTACATGGGCGTAAATCCCGTTTCCGGAATGTGAACCGCCTGGTCGACGGCCGAGAGGGGTCCGGGTGTCCGACGCCGAGCTGGCGCTGCGTTCGACGCGCGTCGTCACACCGGAGGGGACGCGGGCCGCCACGGTCACCGTCGCCGCCGGGACCGTCACCGCGGTGCTGCCGTACGACACGCCGCTGCCGGACGCGACCCGGCTGGAGGAGCTGGGCGATCACGCGCTGCTGCCCGGCCTGGTCGACACGCATGTGCACGTCAACGACCCCGGCCGGGCCGAGTGGGAGGGCTTCCGCACCGCCACGCGCGCGGCGGCGGCCGGGGGCATCACCACGCTCGTGGACATGCCGCTCAACTCCCTCCCCCCGACCACCACCACGGCCCACCTGGACGTCAAACGGGCCGCCGCGCAAGGCCGTACGCACATCGACGTCGGCTTCTGGGGCGGCGCGCTGCCCGGCAACGTCAAGGATCTGCGTCCGCTGCACGAGGCGGGCGTCTTCGGGTTCAAGGCGTTCCTGTCGCCGTCCGGCGTGGACGAGTTCCCGCATCTGGAGCGGGAGCAACTGGCCCGCTCGCTCGCGGAGATCGCCGGATTCGACGGTCTGCTGATCGTGCATGCCGAGGACCCGGCCCGGCTCGCCGACGCCCCCGCCGGGACCGCGTACGCGGGCTTCCTCGCCTCCCGCCCGCACGCCGCCGAGACCGAGGCCATCGCCCAACTGATCGAGCAAGCCCGGCGCTTGGACGCCCGGATCCACGTCCTCCACCTCTCCTCCGCCGCCGCGCTCCCGCTGATCGCCGCCGCCGAGACCGAGGGCGTCCGGCTCACCGTGGAGACCTGCCCGCACTACCTCACCCTCACCGCCGAGGAAGTCCCGGACGGAGCCAGCGAGTTCAAGTGCTGCCCGCCCATCCGCGAGGCCGCCAACCAGGACCTGCTCTGGCAGGCGCTCGCGGACGGCACGATCGACTGCGTGGTGACCGACCACTCGCCGTCCACCGCCGACCTCAAGACGCCGGACTTCGCGACCGCCTGGGGCGGCATCTCCGGCCTCCAGCTGAGCCTTCCGGCGGTATGGACCGAGGCGCGCCGCCGAGGCCACGACCTTACGGACGTGGTCCGTTGGATGTCCGTGCGGACCGCCGCCCTGGCCGGTCTCGACCGCAAGGGCGCCATCGCACCCGGCCGCGACGCCGACTTCGCCGTCCTGGCCCCCGAGGAGACCTTCACCGTCGACCCGGCCCGGCTCCAGCACCGCAACCCGGTCACCGCGTACGCGGGCAGAACGCTGCACGGTGTCGTCAAGTCGACCTGGCTGCGCGGCGAACGGGTGTACGCGGACGGGGAGTTCACCGAACCCAGGGGACGCCTCCTCACCCGTACCCGATGAACCCCCGCCCGAGCGAGAGGAACCCCGTGACGGAGCCCCGATTCACCGGCCCCGCAGCCCCGTTCGGCGGCGGCGACCCCTACGCCGACTACCGCACCGCCGACTTCGCCTTCACGACGTACGCCGACCTCGCCGACCGGCGGCTCGGCGCGGGGGTCGTCGCCGCGAACGACGAGTTCTTCGCCGAGCGGGAGAACCTGCTCACGCCCGGCCGGGCCGTCTTCGACCCCGAACGGTTCGGCCACAAGGGCAAGGTGATGGACGGCTGGGAGACCCGGCGGCGGCGCGGCACGGACGCCGGGCACCCGTGGCCCACCGCCGAGGACCACGACTGGGCGCTGATCCGCCTCGGCGCGCCCGGGGTGATCCGGGGGATCGTCGTCGACACCGCCCACTTCCGGGGCAACCACCCCGAAGCCGTCTCCGTCGAGGCCGCCTCGGTGCCCGGCACCCCGTCACCGCACCAGCTCGTCGGCGACGACGTGAAGTGGACGACGCTCGTCCCGCGCACCCCCGTCGGCGGCCACGCGGCCAACGGCTTCACGGTGTCGGCCCGGCAGCGCTTCACCCACCTGCGCCTCAGCCAGCACCCCGACGGCGGGATCGCGCGGCTGCGGGTGTACGGCGAGGTCGTCCCGGACCCGTCCTGGCTCGCCGCGCTCGGCACCTTCGACGTGGTCGCGCTGGAGAACGGAGGGCGCGCCGAGGACGCCTCCGACCGCTTCTACTCCCCGGCCGCCCACACCATCCTGCCGGGCACCTCACGCCGTATGGACGAGGGCTGGGAGACACGGCGACGGCGCGACCGGGGCCACGACTGGATCACCTATCGCCTCGCCGCCCAGTCGGAGATCCGGGCGATCGAGATCGACACGGCGTATCTGAAGGGCAACAGCGCGGGGTGGGCGTCGGTGTCGGTACGGGACGGCAAGGGCGAGGACGAGGACTGGACGGAGATCCTGCCCCGTACCCGCCTCCAGCCCGACACCCGCCACCGCTTCGTCCTCCCGGCCCCGGCCGTCGGGACGCACGCGCGGGTGGACATCTATCCGGACGGCGGCATCTCCCGGCTCCGTCTGTACGGCTCGCTCACGGAGGCGGGCGCGTCGCAACTCGCGGCGCGGCACCGGGAGTCGGGCGGCTGAGCAGACCGGCCGTATCACCCGCCGCCGCCCGGGGCGGTCACTCCGCCGCGTAGGCCCGCAGGAACGTGTCCACGGCCGCCTCCGCCAGCGCCCGCATCTCCGCCGTGCCCGGCTTGCGGGTGCCGAGGCGGGAGCGGATCTCCAGCGGGCCGGTGATCAGGGCGAGCAACTGCTCGGCGGCGAGGGCGGGTTCACAGGGGCGCAGACGGCCGGAGAGGGTGAGCCGGGCGAGCCGGTCCGCCATGGCCTCGGCGATGCGCACCGAGGTGCGGTCCTGGACGGCCTCGATCAGATCGGGGAAGCGGGTCACCTGCGCATAGGTCAGTCGGCGCAGTGAGCGGGAGCGGATGTCGCAACAGGAGCGCACCAGTTGGTACGCGACCTCGTTCAGGGTTCCGCGCAGGTCGTCGCCCGGGGAGCGCATGCGGTCGAGCACCGCGAGGTTGCGGTCCATCACCGCGTCGGCCGCGGCCGTCAGGGTCTCCCGGAACAGGGTCTCCTTGTCCGTGAAGTGGTTGTAGACCGTCGGCTTGGCGACCTTCGCGCGCTCGGCGATCTCCTGCACCAGCGCGTTCGCGTAACCGTGCTCCGCGAACACGTCGAAAGCCGCGTCGAGGATCGCCCGCCGCTTGTCGATGCGACCGCGTGAGGCCGTCCGCGCTTGCGTCGCCGCTGCTGATGCCATGCGTCCAGGCTAACCGCCGACGACCCGGCCCGTACCCGTCGGTGCAGTTTTCCGAACTCGGCCGTTTCTTTACTCACGAGGTTGGTAAATTGAACCCGCAGGTTCATTTAGCAAGCCGACTCCGGCGGGAGACGACGATGACCACCCCCTTGGACGACAAGCTCGACCCGGCCTTACGGCGGACGATCGGTGTGATCCTCATCGGCGGGATCATGGGCATCCTCGACGGGTCGATGACCGCCGTCGCCGTGGACACCCTGGCCACCCGCTTCGACGCCTCGCTCACCATGACCGGCTGGGTGTCGACCGGCTATCTCCTGGCGCTGACCGTGACCATCCCCGTCACCGCGTGGGCGGTGGAGCGGGTCGGCGGCAGGCGGCTGTGGCTGTCCGGCCTCGTGCTGTTCCTGGCCGGGTCGGTCGCCTCGGGGCTCGCCTGGAACATCGGCAGTCTCATCCTCTTCCGCGTGGTGCAGGGCGTCGGCGCCGGGATCCTCGATCCGCTGATGCTCACCCTGCTGGCCCGCGCCGCAGGACCCGCCCTGATCGGCCGGGTCATGGGTGTGATGGGCATCGTCGGCTCGACCGGGCCCGTGCTCGGGCCGATCGTCGGCGGCGTCATCCTGCAAGGGCTGGACTGGCGCTGGATGTTCTTCGTCAACGTGCCGATCGTGCTCGTCGCCTTCGTCCTCGCCCGGCGCACCCTGCCCGCCGACCCGCCCGAGGGCCGCGCTTCGGTCGGCCGCCTCGACGTCCTGGGCGTCGCGCTGATCGGCCCCGGCGTCGCGACCGGCGTGCTCGCGCTGTCGGAGGTCGCCCAGCGCGGCTCCCTCACCCATGGGCAGGTGCTGCTCCCGCTCGCCGTCGCCGTCGTCCTGCTCGCCGGGTATGCGCTCCACGCGCTCCCCACCCACGCGACCCCGCCGCTGATCGACCTCAGGCTCTTCACCCGGCGCGGCTTCACCGCGAGCGTCGTCGCGGCGGCCGTACTGGGGCTCGCCACCTTCGCGAGCATCTTCGTGATCCCGCTGTACTACCAACAGGTGCGCGGCTACGGCGTGTTCGAGTCCGGACTGCGCCTGGCGCCCTTCGGTGTCGGCTCCGCCCTGGTGATGCCGCTCGCGGGACGCCTGTCCGACCGCTGGGGCTCCCGCAACCTCGCCCTGACCGGCGCGGCGATCGCCCTGCTCAGCTCGCTGGCGTTCAGCCGGTTCGACGCGCACACCGTGCAACTGTGGCCGCTCCTGGCCGCCTTCACCCTCGGCATCGGCACGGGCTCGGCGGGCGCCCCGGTGATCGGCTCGGTCTACCGCACGCTGCCACCCCAACTCGTCCCGCAGGGCAGCTCGGTGCTCTACATGCTCAACCAGCTCGGCGCCTCGATCGGCATCGCGGTGGTCGCGCTGCTGATGCAGAACGCGGGCGCGGCGCATCCCGGGGCCGGGTTCCGCCATGCGTATCTGGCGGTGGGGGTGGCGCTGGTCGTGATGATCGTGGCGAGTCTGTTCATCCCGGGGCGCGTGGTGGCGAGATCTGTGGCTGAGGAGCCCGGCGCCGAGAAGCCTGCTGATTTTGTGGGCGGCTGATATCGCCCGGGTGTATTTGTTCGGTGGCATGGGAAGCGTTTATTTCGAAACACCGGTGACGGAAATTCGGATACATCGGTGACAGTTTTCGAAAGTCCCGATCTCCGCCCGCGCTCACGCGTGGGAAAAGGACCTACATCGGCCCCGTCCCCGCCGCGACCAGCCCCGCCACCGGCGCCACGTAACGGCGGCTGATGAGCCAGCGGCCGTCCTCCTGTTCGAAGTCGTCCTCCACGAGACCGACCACGGTCCAGTCGGCGGGGCGGGGGCGGCCGTCGGGGGTGCGGGTGGCGTTCCAGTGCCAGACCGTGGCGTAAGCCTGCAGGTGGGGGCGGCCTTCAGTCCATTCGATGAGGGTCTGGCCGAGGACGTGGGCGACCGTGGGCTCGCGCCGTCGGCGGCTGCCCGCCGACATGAAGGCGGTGAATTCGTCGCGGCCGTGGAAGCGCTGGGTGGGCCCGGGCATCACGTCGTACTCGATCAGGGCGTCCTTGGTGAAGCAGTCGACGAGCCGTTCGTAACGGCCCGTGTCCACCAGCCGGAAAAACGTGTAGAAAGTCCGGTAGATCTCCCGCTCCGCCGCGATGGTGGCAAGAAGATCGTCGTTCATGGAGGCCATGTCGGTCCTTTCCGGGCCGCCGGACGAGTTTCCGCTCATGATGCCACGGAATTCCCGGCGGATGGGAATGATCCATTGACCGTTCTTGGTGAAACTCGCTACGGCGCAGGGTGTTGTCGGGGCCACCACGGCCTGCTGTTCCGGGGCGCGGCGTCGGCCGCGAAGCGGGCGGTCCGCGTAAGTGATCCGGAAGGGCGGGGGAGGTCAGCTCTGGGCGGTGGGCCGGACGACGATGTCGTTCACGTCGACCGTGGCGGGCTGTTCGATCGCGAAGGCGATGGCCCGGGCGATCGCGTCGGGCGGGATCGCGATGTCGTCCCGCATCTTCGTGATCTCTTCTCTGACCCGGGAGTTGGTCGACGCCTCGGCGAAGTCGGTCGCGGTCGCGCCAGGCGAGACGGTGGTCACCCGCAGGGAGCCGCCGGCTTCCTGGCGCAGTCCTTCGCAGATGGCCCGGACCGCGACCTTGGTACCGGCGTAGACAGCCATGGTCGGCACGATGCGCAACGCGGCCGTGGAGGCGATGGTGATGAAGTGGCCGGTGCCCTGCGCCCGGAACACCGGCAGCGCGGCGCCGATCCCGTGCAGCACACCCTTCACATTGACGTCGACCATGTGGTCCCACTCCTCGACGCGCAGATCGTCGAGAGGCGAGATGGTGCCGACTCCGGCGCTGCTGACGAGTACGTCGAGTCGGCCGAAGCGCTCACCGGCCAGCGCGACCAGGGCGTGCAGGTCGTCCCGTCGGGTCACGTCGGTGCGGATCCGCACGGCCGTGCCGCCCGCCTTCTCGATCCGGGCCACCAGGTCCGTCAGGCGTGCGGACCGGCGTGCGCCGAGGACGAGTCGCGCGCCGCGTTCGGCGAGCAGCAGGGCCGTCGCCTCACCGATGCCGCTGCTGGCTCCCGTGATCGCCACCACTTTGCCCTTGATTCCGGACATGAGTTGCCCTCTCCCTCATCGGAACCGGCACCGGGCCGGGGCCGGGTGCCGGTGTGACCGTGTGAGGCCGTCGGTCATGCCGCGGCCCGTGCTCGCACACCAGTCTGCGAGGGGCTTAGCCTGGTATCCAGACCGTGTTTATTCTGGAACTGAGGGTGCCATCCGTCATGTCCACGCAGCCGGACCAACGCCGTCAGCTGAGCGAATTCCTGCGCAGCCGGAGAGAGCGCCTGACCCCCGGCGAGGTGGGCCTGCCCCCAACCGGCCGCCGTCGGACTCCGGGACTTCGCCGGGAGGAGCTGGCACTGCTGGCCGGGATCAGCGCCACCTGGTACACGTACCTGGAACAGGGGCGAAAGATCCGCGCCTCCGAACAGGTGCTCAACGCCCTCGCCGTGGCGCTGCGGCTCGACCGGCCCGAGCGCGATCACCTTCTCCAGCTCGCCGGTCACACGCCCGCGACCGAGGCCGAGGAACGCGAGCCGCTGACGGCCGAGGCGGGTGCCGTCCCCCTGCTGCTCCAGCCGAACCCGGCGTACATCATCGGCGGCAACTATGACGTCCTCAGTCACAACCAGGCGGCCCACGAGCTGTTCCCGGGGCTCGTCACCGGGGCGGACCGGCCCGCCAACTTCGCCCGCTGGGTGTTCCTCGAACCGGTGGCCCGGGACGTCCTGGTCGACTGGGAACCCGAAGCGCGCGGCCTGCTCGGCCGGCTCCGGACGCTGGCGGCACGCCATTGCGGCGATGCGCGGTACACCCGGCTGATCGAGGAGCTGAACGAGGGCAGCCCACAGGTGCGGGACTGGTGGCCGCAGTACGAGGTGCAGGCCCGGCACAGCGGCCGGAAACGGCTACGGCACCCGCAGCGGGGAGCGGTCGAGTACGCGTACACCGCTTTCCACCTGGCCGAACAACCGGAACAGACGCTGGTCGTCTATGCCGACAGCGGCGAACCCCCGACGGGAGCGCAGCCCTGACCGGCGGCAGATCGCGTACCGGGGGCATGCGGGGCCGCCGGGTACTGGAGGGCCCGACCGATGAGTTGCGGGCCGGGCCGGGGTCTGCACCGTTGACCACGGCGGCACCCGCCGACAACGGACCCCGCAGCGGAAGAAGGCACCTCATGGCCACGCTAGTCTCCACCGTCTTCGTCAGCCTGGACGGTGTGTACCAGGGGCCCGGCGGCCCGGAAGAGGACACCAGCGGCGGCTTCGGCCAGGGCGGCTGGACCGTGCCGTTCTCCGACCCGGACTTCGGCGAGTTCATCACCGGGGTCTTCGAGAAGCCCGAGGCGTTCCTGCTCGGCCGTCACACCTACGACATCTTCGCCTCGTACTGGCCGCACGTGACCGACCCGGACCACCTGATCGCGGCGAAGCTCAACGGCCTCCCCAAGTACGTCGTCTCCGCCACCCTTCAGGACCCGTCCTGGAACCGCACCACCGTCCTCTCCGGCGACCTGGCCAAGGAGGTCCGCACCCTCAAGGAGAGGACCGAGGGGCAGCTCCAGATCCACGGCAGCGGCGCCCTGGTCCGCGCCCTGATCAACCTCCGCCTCCTGGACACGCTCCACCTCGCGACCTTCCCGGTCGTCCTCGGCGCGGGCCGCCGCCTCTTCGCGGAGGGCGCCGTCCCCACCCGCTTCCGCCACACGGCGGGCCGCGTCACGAGCACGGGTGTCTCCCTCCAGACGTACGACGTGGCGGGCGACCCCGAGTACGGCAGTTTCGCGCTGCCCGACGAGGCGTGAGGCGCCGCCTCGCGACGCGTGGGACGGGGCCGGAAGGCCCCCTCCCGGGAGGTTAACTCCGCGAGAACTCATCGGACCTGACGGGAAAATCCACATCTTTGGCATTGACATGCCCACGTCTACGCGCGTCATCATGAGGGCATGAGATTCCCCCCACGAACGTCTCGCATCGGTGCCGCCGCCGCGCTGCTCTCCGCGCTCCTCGTCGGCGGCACGGTCGCCACCGGCACGGCGGACGCGGCCACCGCCTCCGTCGGCAGCATCTGCTACGGCTCGCTGCCCTCGCAGGCCTACGACACCCTGGAACTCATCGACCAGGGCGGCCCGTTCCCCTACTCGCAGGACGGCGTCGTCTTCCAGAACCGTGAAGGCGTCCTGCCCAGCCAGTCCAACGGCTACTACCACGAGTACACCGTCAAGACCCCGGGCGAGTCCACCCGCGGCGCCCGACGCATCGTCACCGGCCAGGCGTACGAGGAGGACTACTACACCTCCGACCACTACGCCACGTTCGATCTGATCGACTTCGGCTGCTGACCCACCCCCACACGACCCGCCCAGCGACCCTTCCCCCCACACCAGGGGTCGCTGGGCGGGTCCGTGACCGCTCGCCCGCCGTAGGGAACCTCGCCGCGAGAGGAGAGCGGGCCGATGCCCGGCAAGGACGCCAGAGGTGTGTTCGACCGCTGTGCCGGAGAGGTGGAAGCCGCGCCCGTCGCTCTTGGGCAGGTGCTGTACCGGCTCGTTCTCAAGAACTCCGCCAAGGGGAGGCGGTCGGCGAGCTTCCAGGCGGATCTGACGTCCTGGTTGCGGCGGTCTCAGCGGGGTGAGTGTGATGCCGGGGAGGCGTACGACATGTTCTCCCTCTCGGCGGCTCACTGGGCCTTCCTGGCGGCGCTCGGGATCGTGTCGGGGATGTTCCTCGATCACCTCTTCGGCGTCTCGTTCGCCGTGTTCCCCGCGTTGTGCCTGTTCTCCGCGGCCGACGCGGTGCGGGCGAGGCGCAGCCGCAAGAACCTCACGTACCGTCCGATCGCCCGTCGGTGGGTCATTCCCGTCGCGGCGTCGGTGTCGCTGCTGGCGGTCTGGCGCGTGGTCCTCGCCGGGGGGTGAAGCGGGGCGTGTGCTGGCGGAGCCCCGTGGTCGTCGGTGCGGCGACCGGAATCGCCGCACCGACGACGAGAAGAGGCCGCCCCTACACCCTGAGCGCGTCCCCTTCATAAGGCGTCCCCAGCCGGTCCGGGACCTCCGCCAGTGCCACCGCACGCCGCTCGCGGCGCGACGTCTCGCACGCCTCCGCGATGCGCAGGGCATGGAGGGCCTCGCGGCCGTCGCAGGGGTTGGGGAGTTCGCCTCGGACGACGTCCACGAAGGCGCGCAGTTCCGCCTCGTAGGCGGAGCCGAAGCGCTCGAAGAAGCCGCCCCACGGCTTGTCGCAGGGGGGAGGGCCGGTCGGTTCGGTGGAGGCGACCGGGGTGCGGTCGTCCAGGCCGACCACGACGGTGTCCCGTTCCCCGGCCAGTTCCATGCGGACGTCGTAGCCCGCGCCGTTCAGCCGGGTCGCCGTCGCGGTCGCGAGGGTGCCGTCGTCCAGGGTGAGGACCGCCGCGCCGGTGTCCACGTCACCGGCCGCGCGGAACATCGGCGGCCCGGCGTCGGAGCCGCTGGCGTAGACGTCGGTCACCTCGCGCCCTGTCACCCAGCGCAGGACGTCGAAGTCGTGGATCAGGGTGTCCCGGAACAGCCCGCCGGACAGCGGCAGCCACTCCGGCGGGGGCGGCGACTGGTCGGAGGTGAGCGCCCGCACGGTGTGCAGACGCCCGAGTCTGCCGGAGCGCACCGCCTCGCGCGCGCCCACGTACCCCGCGTCGAAGCGCCGCTGGAAGCCCATCTGCAGCACGGTTCCGGCGGACTCGACCTCCGCGAGCGCGTGCAGCGTGCCCGGCAGGTCGAGCGCGATCGGCTTCTCGCAGAACACCGGAAGACCCGAGCGGGCCGCCCGCCCGATCAGCTCCGCGTGCGCGGACGTCGCCGTGGTGATCACCACAGCGTCCACGCCCCACTGGAAGACCTCGTCCACCCCGGGCGCCGCCGTCTCGCCCAGACGGTGTGCCAACTCCTGTGCCCGTAACGGATTCGAGTCCGTCAGGATGAGCGATCCGACCTCCCTGTGGCGGCTGAGCGTGTTCGCGTGGATGGTGCCGATGCGGCCCGTACCGATGACCCCGATGCGCATGGAAACAAAGTGGAGGGCCGTCCTGTACTTGTCAATCAGTATGTCCGGACAATCGGACTTCACGACTTCCCGTCAACCGGGCACCGGACTACGCTCGGGCCCGTGCCGAAACCAGATGTGGACCCGACCGTGGCGCTCGCCCTCCGCGTGGACCGCGGCTCCCCGGTCCCGTTGTACTTCCAGCTCTCCCAGCAGCTGGAGGCCGCCATCGAGCGCGGCGCGCTCACCCCGGGCAGCCTGCTCGGCAACGAGATCGAGCTGGCCGCGCGGCTCGGTCTGTCCCGGCCCACCGTCCGCCAGGCCATCCAGTCCCTGGTCGACAAGGGGCTCCTGGTGCGCCGCCGGGGCGTCGGCACCCAGGTCGTGCACAGCCAGGTCAAACGCCCGCTGGAGCTGAGCAGCCTCTACGACGACCTGGAGGCGGCCGGACAGCGCCCCGCCACCAAGGTGCTCGTCAACACCATGGTGCCCGCGTCCACCGAGGTCGCCGCCGCGCTCGGCCTGCCCGAGGGCAGCGACGTGCACCGCGTCGAGCGGCTGCGCCTCGCGCACGGCGAGCCGATGGCGTACCTCGTCAACCATCTGCCGCCCGGCCTGCTCGACCTCGACACCGGCCGCTTGGAGGCCACCGGCCTGTACCGGATGATGCGCGCGGCCGGGATCACCCTGCACAGCGCCCGCCAGTCCATCGGCGCGCGCGGCGCCACCCCCGCCGAGGCCGAACGGCTCACCGAGGCCGAGGGCGCCCCCCTGCTCACCATGAGACGCGCCACGTACGACGACACCGGCCGGGCCGTCGAGTACGGCGACCATGTCTACCGTCCGGCCCGCTACTCCTTCGAATTCCAGCTCCTCGTACGGTCCTGAGGCGGCCCCGAGCCCGTCCTGAGGTGCCCTCGATCCGCCCCTTCGCATGTCCGGATGTCCGGACAAAGTGACCGTAATGGGTGCCCCGGGCATGTAACGAGTGTTCCGTATGTTCGATACTGAAGTGTTTGGGGCAGGTGACGGCACCGCCGGGACGAACCGACGGAGTGCTCGCCCGCCCCTCTCGCACGTTGGAGCACGGTCTAGTTACGCAGCAAGAAGGGCACGGCCTCGTGGCACGGTTTCGGACCCGGGTGGGCAGGACGATGGCAGGGGCGCTCGGTGTGATCGCCTGTCTGTCGCTCGCCGCTTGTAGCAGCACCGGCGGCAAGCGCGCCGAGGACGCCCGCAAGGCAGCGGCGGCCCAGGGCAGGTCGGCGGTGAACACCCCCCGCTGGACCTTCGCGATGATCACCCACTCCGGAGACGGCGACACCTTCTGGGACATCGTGCAGAGCGGCGCCAAGCAGGCCGCGATCAAGGACAACATCAACTTCCTGTACTCGCACGACGACGAGGCCCAGCAGCAGGCGCAGCTGGTCGACGCCGCCGTGGACAAGAAGGTCGACGGCATCATCGTCACCCTCGCCAAGCCCGCCGCGCTCAAGGCCGCGGTCGCCCGCGCCGAGAAGGCCGGCATCCCGGTCGTCACGGTGAACTCCGGGTCCGCCGACTCCAAGAAGTTCGGCGCCCTCACCCACGTCGGCCAGGACGAGACCATCGCCGGTGAGGCCGTCGGCGACGAGCTGAACAAGCGCGGCCGCAAGAAGGCCCTGTGCATCCTGCACGAGCAGGGCAACGTCGGCCACGAGCAGCGCTGCGACGGTGTCGCCAAGACCTTCCACGGCCGCGTGCAGAAGCTCTACGTCAACGGCACCAACATGCCCGACGTGCAGTCCGCGATCGAGGCCAAGCTCCAGGCCGACAAGTCCCTGGACGCCGTCGTCACCCTGGGCGCCCCCTACGCCGACACCGCCGCCAAGGCCAAGCAGGACGCGGGCAGCAAGGCCGAGATCGACACCTTCGACCTCAACGCCAAGGTCGCCGCCGAGCTGAAGGACGGCACCCTCGGCTTCGCCGTCGACCAGCAGCCCTACCTCCAGGGCTACGAGGCGATCGACCTGCTGTGGCTGTACAAGTACAACGGCGACATGCTCGGCGGCGGCAAGCCCGTCCTGACCGGACCGCAGATCATCACCAAGGACCAGGCCGGCGCGCTCGCCGAGTACACCCAGCGGGGCACCCGATGAGTACGACCACCGGCATCGCCGCGCCGCCCGGCCCCGACGGGCCGTCCGCCGACGAACGCCTGCTGCGGACCTCCCCGCTGCGCAAGCTGCTGGCCCGTCCCGAGCTGGGCTCGGTCGTCGGCGCCCTCGCCGTCTTCGTGTTCTTCGCCTTCGTCGCCGACGGCTTCCTGCACGCGGCGAGCCTCAGCACCGTCCTCTACGCCTCCTCGACCATCGGCATCATGGCGGTGCCCGTGGCCCTGCTGATGATCGGCGGCGAGTTCGACCTGTCGGCGGGCGTCATGGTGACGTCGTCCGCGCTGATCTCCTCGATGTTCAGCTATCAGATGACGGCCAACGTCTGGGTCGGCGCGGGCGTCTCCCTGCTGGTCACGCTCGCGATCGGCGCCTTCAACGGCTTCATGCTGACGCGCACCAAGCTGCCCAGCTTCATCGTCACGCTCGGCACCTTCCTGATGCTGACCGGCATGAACCTCGGCTTCACCAAGCTGATCGACGGCACGGTCTCCACCAAGAGCATCGGCGACATGGAGGGCTTCCCCAGCGCCCACGCCCTCTTCGCCTCGACGCTCACGATCGGCGGCGTCGACTTCAAGGTGACCATCCTGTGGTGGCTCGCCCTGGTCGCCGTCGCCTCCTGGGTGCTGCTGCGCACCCGCGTCGGCAACTGGATCTTCGCCGTCGGCGGCAACGCGGACGCGGCCCGCGCGGTCGGCGTGCCCGTCGCCAGGACCAAGATCGGCCTGTACATGGGCGTCGCCTTCGGCGCCTGGATCTCCGGCCAGCACCTGCTCTTCTCCTTCGACGCCGTCCAGTCCGGCGAGGGCGTCGGCAACGAGCTGATCTACATCATCGCGGCCGTCATCGGCGGCTGTCTGATCACCGGCGGCTACGGCAGCGCGGTCGGCTCGGCGGTCGGCGCGCTCCTGTTCGGCATGACCAGCAAGGGCATCGTCTTCGCCGAGTGGAACCCCGACTGGTTCAAGTTCTTCCTCGGAGCGATGCTCCTCCTCGCGACCCTGCTCAACACCTGGGTCCGCAAGCGTGCGGAGGCCACGAAATGACCGTGACCGAAGAGCGCGTGCCGCTCGTCGAGCTGACCGACGTCAGCAAGCACTACGGCAACGTCCGCGCCCTGGAGGGCGTCTCCCTGGAGGTCCACGCCGGGGAGATCACCTGCGTCCTCGGCGACAACGGCGCGGGCAAGTCCACCCTGATCAAGATGATCGCGGGACTGCACCGCCACGACGGCGGCACCCTGAGCATCGAGGGCGAGGAGACCCGGCTCACCTCCCCGCGTGACGCTCTGGACCGGGGCATCGCCACCGTCTACCAGGACCTCGCCGTCGTCTCCCTGATGCCGGTCTGGCGGAACTTCTTCCTCGGCTCCGAGCCGCGCAAGGGCCGGGGCCCCTTCCGCCGCCTGGACATCGAGCACATGCGCCGCACCACCCGCGCCGAACTGCTGCGCATGGGCATCGACCTGCGTGACGTGGACCAGCCCATCGGCACCCTGTCCGGCGGCGAGCGCCAGTGCGTCGCCATCGCCCGCGCCGTCCACTTCGGCGCCAAGGTTCTCGTCCTGGACGAGCCGACCGCCGCACTGGGCGTCAAGCAGTCCGGTGTGGTCCTCAAATATGTGGCCGCAGCCCGCGACGAGGGCCTGGGCGTTGTGCTGATCACCCACAACCCGCACCACGCGTACCTGGTCGGCGACCGGTTCGTACTGCTGCGGCGCGGCACCATGGTGGGCAATCACACACGTGACGAGATCACCCTGGACGAGCTGACCAAGCAGATGGCGGGCGGCGCCGACCTCGACGCCCTGGTGCACGAACTCCGGCGCGGCTGACGGCGGCCGGGAGCGCGCCCGCGGCGTCCATGGTCGCGCGCGCTCCCTTATCCCGCGTTGACACCACGTACTCGCCCGTTGAGGCAGAATCGACGACGATGAGCACCTACCGCGACCTCACGGCCCCCATCGGTTCCCGCCGAGCGCCCGTACTGCGGACCGTCGGCACCCGGGAACGCCGTTCCCTTCTGACGGCTCCCCGCGTGCCCACCGTCGGCATCGACATCGGCGGCACCAAGGTCATGGCGGGCGTCGTGGACGCCGACGGCAACATCCTGGAGAAGCTCCGCACGGAGACCCCGGACAAGTCCAAGAGCCCCCAGGTCGTCGAGGACACCATCGTCGAACTGGTCCTGGACCTCTCCGACCGGCACGACGTGCACGCCGTCGGCATCGGCGCGGCCGGCTGGGTCGACGCCGACCGCAACCGGGTGCTCTTCGCCCCCCACCTGTCCTGGCGCAACGAACCGCTGCGCGACCGCCTCTCCGGCCGCCTCTCGGTGCCCGTCCTGGTGGACAACGACGCCAACACCGCCGCCTGGGCCGAGTGGCGCTTCGGCGCCGGACGCGGCGAGGACCACCTCGTCATGATCACCCTCGGCACCGGCATCGGCGGCGCCATCCTGGAGGACGGCCAGGTCAAGCGCGGCAAGTTCGGCGTCGCGGGCGAGTTCGGCCATATGCAGGTCGTGCCCGGCGGACACCGCTGCCCCTGCGGCAACCGGGGCTGCTGGGAGCAGTACAGCTCCGGCAACGCGCTCGTGCGCGAGGCCAAGGAGCTGGCCGCCGCCGACTCGCCCGTCGCCTACGGCATCATCGAGCACGTCAAGGGCCAGATCGGCGACATCTCCGGGCCCATGATCACGGAGCTGGCCCGCGAGGGCGACGCGATGTGCATCGAGCTGCTGCAGGACATCGGGCAGTGGCTCGGCGTCGGCATCGCCAACCTCGCCGCCGCCCTCGACCCCTCCTGCTTCGTCATCGGCGGTGGCGTCAGCGCCGCCGACGACCTGCTGATCGGCCCCGCCCGGGACGCCTTCAAGCGCCAGCTCACCGGGCGCGGCTACCGCCCCGAGGCCCGCATCGCCCGCGCCCAGCTCGGCCCCGAGGCCGGCATGGTGGGCGCCGCCGACCTCGCCCGCCTGGTCGCCCGCCGCTTCCGCCGCGCCAAGCGCCGCCGCGTCGAGCGGCACGAACGCTACGAGCGGTACGTCCAGGGCCGCCGGGACCGGGACACCGCATGACCACCTCGCTGCCGCACCAGGCGGCGTCCCCAGACACCCCGCACGCCCCCGCCGAGAACCCCGGCCACCGCATCCGCCGCCGCGCGCTCACGCTGCTGATCATCGTGCTGCTCATCGGCGTACCTGCGGGCTATCTGGTGATCTCCGCGAACCAGAGCCGCGACAGCGGCAAGGACAAGGAGGCGAAGTACTCGGCCACCGGCCTCACCCCGGGCTGGCCCTCCAAGGTGCAGCGCCGTCTCTACCAGGTCGCCGTCCCGCGCCCCGCCGACTACCTCGCCTACTACGAGACCAACAACTGGAAGACCAGCCGTCTCTACGTGCAGTTCCGCACCAACGACGCGGGCCTGGACAGCTTCCTCGCCACCATGGGCCTGCGCCGCGACGAGCTGAAGAAGGGCGACCTCACCATCGGCGCCCGCGACCGCAAGGTCTCCGGCTGGAACTTCGCGGGCCCCGGCCCCTGGGTCGGCCTGACCCGCGCCCAGAAGAACCCGGCCCCCACCCAGGACGTGGTCGTGAACCTCTCCGACCCGCAGTACCCGATGGTCTACGCGGTCTCCCGCACGGTGCCGTGACCGGGCCCCGGCCGGTGCCGTGAGCCGGTCGGGACGGCCGCCGGAGCCGATTGTCAGACCCCGCCCGTACAGTCGGAGACAACTGGTCCGACAAGCGGGCGGGAGGTGACAGGACGTATGGACGGCGGCACGGCCGTGCTGAGCGAGCGCGCGTACTCCGAGGCGATCGGGGGACGCATCCCGGCGTACCTCGCCACCCTCTACCTGCCCGCGCCCCTGCCCCGCGAGGGCCGCATCGCGCTCTGGTCGCCCGACGGCACCCCGCTGCCCGAACCGGACGGCTCCGGGGGCACGCTCACCGAGCTGACCGTCGTCCGCCGCCACGGCGCGACCGTACGACGCCGCCAGGTCCCCGCGCTGACCCTGCCGCTCATGGACGCGCTGCCGCTGCTGGCGAATGCCCGGCACGACACCACCGCCCACCCCGCCACCGTCTGCTGGGGCGCCGCCGCGCTGCACGCCCTGCGCCTGGCCGCCCGGGGACGACTGCTGCCCGGCCTCACCCCGAGCGGCCACGACGCCTGGCGCGCGGGCCCGCTGGAACCCGACGACATCGCGCACCTGCGCGCCGTCGCCGCCGCCCTGCCCGCCGAGGGCCACGCCGTGCCGCTGCCCGGCCCGGGCCCGCTCCGGCTGCCCGAACCCGAGGCCCTGGTCCGCTCCTTCCTGGACGCGGTCGCCGACACCCTGCCCCGCACCCCCGCCGCCCCGCACACCGGCGGGCGCCCCTTCGCCGCCCGCGAACCCCAGCCGCTGCCCGGGGCCCACGACTGGGCCGCCGAGGTCGCCGCGGGCATGGACGCGGGCGTCCGGATCTCGCTGCGCCTGGACCTGTCGGCGTACGCGGTCTTCGACGCGGGCGACGACAGCGGCTCGCGCGCGGCGGGCGCGGCCGTCGTCCAGGTGCACAGCCTCGCCGACCCCACCCTGGTCACCGACGCGGCGGCCCTGTGGGCGGGGGAGGCCGACACCGCCTTCGGACCCCGCGCGCGCGTGGACGCCGCCCTCGCCGTCCGGCGCGCGGCCCGCGTGTGGGCGCCCCTGGAACGGCTGGCCGAGCGCGACGTCCCCGACGTGCTCGCGCTGTCCGAGGACGAGGTGAGCGACCTGCTCGGGGCCGCGGCCGGACGGCTCGCCGCCGCCGGGGTCGGCGTGCACTGGCCCCGCGACCTCGCCCAGGACCTCAGCGCCGCCGCCGTGGTCCGCCCCGCGCCCGGCTCGGCCACCGACGGCACCGGCTTCTTCGACAGCGAGGACCTGCTCCAGTTCCGCTGGCAGCTCGCGCTCGGCGGCGACCCGCTCAGCGAGGCCGAGATGGACGCCCTGGCCGAGGCCCACCGGCCCGTCGTACGGCTCCGGGACCGCTGGGTCCTGGTCGACCCCGCGCTCGTCCGCAAGGCCCGCACACGCGAACTCGGCCTGCTCGACCCGGTCGACGCGCTCTCCGTCGCGCTCACCGGCACCGCCGAGGTGGACGGCGAGACCGTCGAGGCCGTCCCCACCGGCGCCCTCGCCGCCCTGCGCGACCGCCTCACCGCCGGACTCGCCCCCGCCGAGGCGCCGCCAGGGCTGGCCGCCACCCTCCGCGACTACCAGCTGCGCGGCCTGGCCTGGCTCGACCTCATGACCTCCCTCGGCCTCGGCGGCTGCCTCGCCGACGACATGGGCCTCGGCAAGACCGTCACCCTCATCGCCCTGCACCTCAAGCGCGCCCACCCGGAGCCGACCCTCGTGGTCTGCCCCGCCTCCCTGCTCGGCAACTGGCAGCGCGAGATCAACCGCTTCGCGCCCGGCGTCCCCGTCCGCCGCTTCCACGGCGCCGACCGCACGCTGGACGGGGTCTTCGGCGGCTTCGTCCTCACCACCTACGGCACGATGCGCTCCGCCGCCGAACAGCTTGCGGACCGCCCCTGGGGCATGGTCGTCGCCGACGAGGCCCAGCACGTGAAGAACCCGTACTCCGCGACCGCCAAGGCCCTGCGCACCATCGGCACCCCCGCGCGCGTGGCGCTCACCGGCACCCCCGTCGAGAACAACCTCTCCGAACTGTGGGCGCTGCTCGACTGGACCACCCCCGGACTCCTCGGCCCCCTCCAGTCCTTCCGCGCCCGGCACGCGCGCGCGGTCGAGAACGGCGAGGACCAGGAGGCCGCCGAGCGCCTGGCCCGCCTCGTCCGGCCCTTCCTGCTGCGCCGCAAGAAGTCCGACCCCGGTATCGTCCCCGAACTGCCGCCCAAGACCGAGACCGACCACCCGGTCCCGCTCGGCCGCGAACAGGCCGCGCTGTACGAGGCGGTGGTGCGCGAGTCCATGGCGGCCATCGAGTCCGCCGACGGCATCGCCCGGCGCGGGCTCGTCCTCAAGCTGCTCGGCGCGCTGAAGCAGATCTGCGATCACCCCGCGCTGTACCTCAAGGAGGGCGCTTCCCGCCCGGACGGCCTCGCCGCCCGCTCCGGCAAACTCGCTCTGTTCGACGAGCTGTTGGACACGGTGCTGGCCGAGGACGGCTCGGTGCTCGTCTTCACGCAGTACGTCGGCATGGCCCAGCTGATCACCGCCCACCTCGGCGCCCGCGCGGTTCCGGTGGACCTGCTGCACGGCGGCACACCCGTACCCGAGCGGGAGCGCATGGTCGACCGCTTCCAGGCCGGTGAGACCCCGGTCCTGGTCCTCTCCCTCAAGGCGGCGGGCACCGGCCTCAACCTCACCCGCGCGGGCCATGTCGTCCACTTCGACCGCTGGTGGAACCCCGCGGTGGAGGACCAGGCCACCGACCGGGCCTACCGCATCGGCCAGACCCAGCCCGTCCAGGTCCACCGCCTGGTCACCGAGGGCACCGTCGAGGACCGCATCGCGGAGATGCTGACGGCCAAGCGCGCCCTGGCCGACGCCATCCTGGGCTCCGGCGAGGCCGCCCTCACCGAACTCACCGACCGCGAACTGTCCGACCTGGTCTCGCTGCGGAGGCCGTCATGACGGAGTCCAGCTCCAGCCCGGCCGAGGCGGCCCGGAGGGCGTTGCGGGAGGCCCGGGCAAAGGCGTCCGCCTCGGCGGAGGAGGACACGACAGCGCCGGCGCCCCGACGAGCCGAACCTTCGGGGGCCGAGGAGCCCAGGCCGTCGGGCCTCACGTCCTGGACCGGTGAGTCCTCCCATGCGGGGGAGCAGGGTGAGCCCGTCCGGGCCGGGGACATCGCCCGAGCCGCCCTCCGCGCCGCCGTCACCCAGCGGCTGAGCGGGAACGCCCGAGCGGAGGGCGCTGCCGCTGGCTCGACGACGGCGGAAACGCCCTCTGACCTGGCGGCGACCGACGGGGCGGCCCCTGTCCCCGAGCCCGAAGACACCAGCCTGGAGCCGGACGACGTCCGCCCCGGCCGAGCGGTCGATGGCTCCGCCGCTTCGGGCGCCGAAGTCGTTGCCCCCGCGCCGAAGGTGGAGGGCGTCAGCTCTGGTCCGAGTGCGGTCGGCGTCGCTCCTGGCTTGGGGGCGGATGGCGTTGGCACCGGCCGCGTGGCCGGTGGCTCCGCCGCCTTGGGGTCCGAAGTCGTTGCCCCCGCGCCGAGGGCGGAGGGCGTCAGTTCCGGTCCGAGTGCGGCCGGTGCCGCTCCTGGTCTGGGGGCGGATGGCGTCCGCCCCGGCCGAGCGGTCGATGGCTCCGCCGCTTCGGGCGCCGAAGTCGTTGCCCCCGTACCGAGGGCGGAGGGCGTCAGTTCCGGTTCGAGTGCGGCCGGTGCCGCTTCTGGCTTGGGGGCGGATGGCGTTGGCCCCGCGCCGAGGGCGGAGGGCGTCAGCTCCCGTCCGAGCGAGGTCGGCGCCGCTTCTGGCCTGCGAGCGGAGGGCCCCGGCACCGGCCGTGTGTCCGTTGGCTTCGCCGCTGCGGGCCCCGGAGGCGCTGCCCTCGCCCCTGGCGCGGACGGAACCGCCCCCGGCCCGAGCATGGCCCACCCCGCCCCCGGCCCGGTGCCGGAAGGCACCGTCCCCGAACCGGCCACGGTCGACCCCACCCCCCGCCCGGCGGCGGACGCCGTACCCACCGGCCAGGCGGCTGACGGACCGACGGCTTCGGAAGCCGAGCCCACCAGCGCCCACCCGACCGCCGAAGGCGACCTGGCCGGAGAAGCCCCCACTCCCGCGACCCGCCCAGCCACCCCCCGCCGCCCCGGCGACGCCGCCCGCGAGGCGTTGCGGGCCGCGCGGGCGGAGGCGCTGCGGGCTCAGGCCGAGCAGGAGAAGCGGCGACCGGCCCGTAAGGCGGTGCCCAAGGCCGCCGCCGCTCCCGCCGAGGGAACGCCCGCAGCCGCTCGCGCTCAAGTGGTCCGTGAAGTACGGGACTTCCTCGCGACCGCCTTCCGCATGCCCACCTGGGAGGACGCCCCCGAGGAGACCACGGAGGCCGAAGACCCCGCCCCGGAGCCGGAGTTCACGCGCTCCCACCCCGTCCCGCCAGAGCCCGCGCACGCGGCCCCGCACGTCCCCGCCACCATGGCCACCCCGCACCGCGACAACGAACTCCGCCGTACCTTCCCGGCGTTCGCGCCCCGCGAGGAGACGGACGGGTTCGCCGACACCTGGTGGGGCAACGCCTGGGTGGAGGCGCTGGAGCGGGGCGCGCTGGACCCTAAGCGAGTGGCGCGCGGCCGGGGTTACGCGGACGCGGGGCACGTGGACGCGATCACCGTGACGCCGGGTCAGGTGCTGGCGTACGTACGGGGAAGCCGCCCCCGGCCCTACCGCGTACAAGTCACCCTGCCCACACTCCAGGACGCGGACTGGGAGCGGTTCCTGGAGGCCGCCGTGGAGCGCCCGGGGCACATCGCCGCGCTGCTCGACAAGGAGCTGCCGCACTCCCTGGCGGACTGCGGCGCACCCCTGCTGCCCGGCCCCGCCGAGCTGACCCCCCGCTGCAACTGCCCCGACTCCGGCCACCCCTGCAAGCACGCGGCAGCGCTCTGCTACCAGACGGCACGGCTGCTGGACGCCGACCCCTTCGTGCTGCTTCTGCTGCGCGGCCGGGGCGAGCGCGAGCTGCTGGACACGCTGTCGCGGCGCAGCGCCGCCCACGCGGCCCGCGCCGCCCGGGAGGGGCTGTCCGAGGACCTGCCGGGCGTACGGGCCACGGAGGCGCTTACCGAGCGACGACTGCCGCCCCCGCCCCCGCCGTTGCCCGCCCCCGCGCACCCCGAGCAGCCCCCGGTGTACCCGGCGGTCCCCGGCGGCCCCGACCCCTTCGCGCTGGACCAGCTCGCCACCGACGCCGCCGCCCGCGCGCACGCCCTGCTCACCACCGGCCGCGACCCGGTGGGCGGCCTGACCCTGTGGCAGGACGCGGTGCGCCTCGCCGCCGCCCGCCCCGGCTCCGGCCTGACCGCCGCGACCCGCGCGCTGTACGCCACGCTGGCCTCGGCGGCGGGCCGTACCCCCGCCGACCTGGCCCGCGCGGTGGCCGCCTGGCGGCAGGGCGGACTCGCGGGACTGGACGTCCTGGAGGAGCCGTGGAACCCCCCGGCGGGCCGCTTCGACCGGGCCCGCCCGCTGCTGATCGCCGCCGGACTGCCCCCGTTCCGCCCCTGGCACAACCACCTCACCCACCCGCTCGGCCACGTCCAGCTCCGCTTCGGCCAGGACGGCCTCTGGTACGCCTACGAGTCCGAGCCGGACCGCGCCGACTGGTGGCCCCGCGGCACCCCCGCCCTCGACCCGGTCGACGCCCTCACCGCCCTGGACGCCCTGGCCGACCTCTGACCGGCCGCACCAGCGAATGCCCCGACAGCGAACGCCCCGACAGGAGGCCCCCGTTGCACCTGCGCGATGTGACCCCGGACGACCTCGACGCGTACATACGGATGCGCTGCGACCCCGTCATGATGGCCGACCTCGGCGGCCCGCTGCCCCGTGCGGGCATGGCCGACAAGGTCCGCAGGGACGCCGAGCAGGCCGCCGCCGACCGGGCCTGGATCAAGATGATCGTCCCGGACCCGGCCCACCCCGGGACGGTCGCGGGGACCGTCACCCTCTGGTTGCACGACACCCCCCACGGACCGATGTCCGAGATCGGGTGGATGGTGCTGCCCGAGTTCCAGGGGCGGGGGCTCGCCAAGCGGGCGGTGCGCGCACTGCTCGCGCGGGCCCGCGAGGAGGACCGCTGGGGCATCGTGCACGCCTTCCCCGCGACGGACAACGCGCCGTCCAACGGCGTCTGCCGCTCCCTCGGCTTCCAGTTCGTCGCGGAGACCGACGTGGAGTTCGCCGGACGGACCCTGCGCACCCATCACTGGACCGTGGACCCCCGGCAGCCGTCCCGGCCGTGAAGACCGTGTGAGGATTCCCCGGCGATCCCCGTCAACGCACCCCCCGCACCGCCCCCCACGAAACGGGCACACCCGACCGGCGGTTAGCGTGGTGCGGTGAGTGAGAAGAAGACCCCTGCCCTCCAGTACCGGTTCGACGGCCCCGAAGACGCCCCCGTGATCGTTCTCGGGCCCTCCCTCGGGACGACCTGGCACATGTTCGATCGTCAGGTGCCGGAACTGGTCAAGCAGTGGCGGGTCTTCCGGTTCGACCTGCCGGGGCACGGCGGCGCCCCCGCCCACCCGGCCGGTTCCGTCGGCGAGTTGGCCGACCGGCTGCTGACCACGCTCGACGCGCTCGGCGTCCAGCGCTTCGGCTACGCGGGCTGCGCACTCGGCGGCGCCGTCGGCCTCGAACTGGCGCTGCGCCACCCCGAACGGCTCGCCTCGCTCGCGCTGATCGCCGCCTCGCCCCGCTTCGGCACCCCCGACGAGTTCCGCCAGCGCGGCGTGATCGTACGGACCAACGGGCTCGACCCGATCGCCCGCAGCGCGCCCGAGCGCTGGTTCACCGGCGGGTTCGCCGCCGCGCAGCCCGCCATCACCGAGTGGGCCGTGCAGATGGTGCGCACCACCGACCCCGGCTGCTACATCGCCGCCTGCGAGGCGCTGGCCGCCTTCGACGTACGGCCCGAGCTGGGCCGGGTCGGCGTGCCGACGCTCGTCCTGGTCGGCTCCGAGGACCAGGTCACCGGCCCCGCCGAGGCCCGCACGCTGGTCGCCGGGGTGCCCGACGCCCGGCTCGCGGTCGTCCCCGGCGCCTCCCACCTGGTGCCGGTCGAGCAGCCCGCCGCCGTCACCGACCTGCTCGTACGCCACTTCTCCACCGCCTGGCAGCAGCCGTACGACACCGGGCAGACGGCGCTGCCCGCCGCGACCGCCGTCCCCGCGCTGGCCGCGCCGCCGCAGCCCGTGCCGGTCGCGCCGCTGGAGATCGCCCCGCCCGTCGTCGTACCGCAGCAGGCGCCCGGTGTGGCCGACCGGTACGAGACCGGGCTCAAGATCCGCCGCGAGGTGCTGGGCGACGCGCACGTGGAGGGGGTGCTCGCGGAGGCCGATGCCTTCTCCGGCGACTTCGAGGAGTTCGTCACCCGCTACGCCTGGGGCGAGATCTGGGACCGCCCCGGCCTAGACCGCAGGTCCCGCAGCTGTGTCACGCTCACCGCGCTCGTCGCGGGCGGCCACCTGGAGGAGCTGGCCTTCCACACCCGCGCGGCGCTGCGCAACGGCCTGACTCCGGCCGAGATCAAGGAAGTGCTGCTCCAGGCGTCGGTGTACTGCGGAGTCCCGGCCGCCGCCGGAGCCTTCCGGGTGGCCCAGCGCGTCATCCGCGAGGAGACCACGCCCGCCGAGTGAGTGCCGGGCGGCCCGAGGCGACAGGATGGAGACCATGAGGTTCACCAAGAAGTCCCACGCGTGCGTACGCCTGGAGAAGGACGGGCGGACGCTCGTCATCGACCCCGGCGGCTTCAGCGAGACCGACGCCGCCCTCGGCGCCGACGTCATCCTGATCACGCACGAGCACCCGGACCACTTCGACGAGGGCCGCCTGCGCACTGCCATGGAGGCCAACCCGCAGGCCGAGATCTGGACCCTGAGGTCCGTCGCGGACCAGATCTCCGCCGCCTTCCCCGGCCGTGTGCACACCGTCGGCCACGGCGACACCTTCACGGCCGAGGGCTTCGACGTCCAGGTCCACGGCGAACTCCACGCGGTCATCCACCCGGACATCCCGCGCATCACCAACGTCGGCTATCTGATCGACGGCGGCACGATCTTCCACCCCGGCGACGCCCTCACCGTCCCCGACCAGCCCGTGGAGACCCTGCTGCTCCCGGTCATGGCCCCCTGGAACAAGATCGCCGAGGTCATCGAGTACGTCCGCGAGGTCAAGCCTCAGCGCGCCTACGACATCCACGACGCCCTGCTCACCGACCTCGCCCGCCCGATCTACGACCGCCAGATCGGCTCCCTCACCGGTGCCGAGCATCTGCGCCTGGCCCCGGGGGACGACGCCCGCCTCTGAGGCCCGCCGAGCCCCCTCGCCCGAAGGCCCGTTGTCGGACCCGGCGGGTAGGTTGTGGGACATGCGCATCGCCACCTGGAACGTGAACTCGATCACCGCTCGGCTGCCGAGGCTGCTCGCCTGGCTGGAGAGCAGCGGCACCGACGTGCTCTGCCTCCAGGAGGCCAAGATCGCCGAGGAGCAGTTCCCGTTCGAGCCGCTGCGCGAGCTGGGGTACGAGGCGGCGGTGCACGCCACCGGGCGGTGGAACGGAGTGGCGGTGCTCTCCCGCGTCGGCATCGAGGACGTGGTCAAGGGCCTGCCCGGCGACCCGGGGTACGACGGCGTGGTGGAGCCCCGCGCCCTGTCGGCCACCTGCGGCCCGGTCCGCGTCTGGTCGGTGTACGTGCCCAACGGCCGCGAGGTGGACCACCCGCACTACGCGTACAAGCTCCAGTGGTTCGAGGCTCTGAAGGCGGCCGTCGCCGGTGACGCGGCGGGCGGCCG
The DNA here is from genome assembly GCF_000373625.1 of Streptomyces sp. LaPpAH-108. Lineage (GTDB taxonomy): Bacteria > Actinomycetota > Actinomycetes > Streptomycetales > Streptomycetaceae > Streptomyces. The sequence goes on along the minus strand of NZ_KB891994.1, from coordinate 294,235 downwards.
TCCCTTCGCGATCCTCGGGGACTACAACGTGGCGCCGACGGACGACGACGTCTACGACCGCGCCGCCTTCGAGGGCTCCACCCATGTCACCCCCGCCGAGCGCGCCGCCCTCGCCTCCCTGCGCGAGACCGGGCTGACCGACGTGGTCCCGCGCCCGCTGAAGTACGACAAGCCGTTCACGTACTGGGACTACCGCCAGCTCTGCTTCCCGAAGAACCGCGGCATGCGCATCGACCTGGTCTACGGCAACGACCCCTTCGCCGGAGCCGTCAAGGACGCCTATGTGGACCGCGAGGAGCGCAAGGGCAAGGGCGCCTCGGATCACGCGCCCGTGGTGGTCGACCTCGACGTGTGATGCCACGCTGGGGGCATGAACATTCCGTTCCTGGGAGCCCGGCACCGCAAGAGCGGTGACGTGGCGCCGCCGGCCGACCCCGAGGCCATCGCCGCGCTGCTCTCCGAGTGCGAGCTGCTGCGCTCCCAGGCGGAGGAGGCGGGCTTCCGTCTCGACGACACCCCGGCCTCCCTGGAGGCCCTGGACCAGCTGCTTCCGCGCTGGCGCGACGACACGGAGCTGCTGCCCTGGCTGGGCAACGACGCCGGGCTCTATCTGGGCACCGTCGTCGTGCGCACCGTACCCGGCGCGGCCTGGCACCTGCGGGAGGACGGTGAGCCCGTGCTGCGGCTCGCCTCGGGCCGGGAGGTGGAGGTCGTGGACTGCGGCCGGGAGTGGGCCTCCGGGGGCGTCCCCGAGCTGTCCCAGCTGTACGCGGAGCTGTCCGAGGTCTGAACACCCGCCCCGCCCTGCGCCGCGCCGCCCACGCCCCCGCCCGGCCCGGCTCGGGCGTGTAAATACGGCTAATGCCCGAAAGGCGCGTGTCGTCCATCCGTGTGGCGGTCGGCTGGATAGTTTGCGGCCAGCACGACACGGCTGAGAGTGAGTAGGGCTGCGGATGGCCGTCGATCCGTTGATCGAACTGCGCGACGTCAACAAGTACTACGGGGATCTGCACGTCCTCCAGGACATCGACCTCACGGTCGGCAAGGGGGAGGTGGTCGTCGTCATCGGCCCCTCGGGGTCGGGCAAGTCGACGCTGTGCCGCACGATCAACCGGCTGGAGACCGTCGAGTCCGGCACGATCACCCTGGACGGCGAGCCGCTGCCGCAGGAGGGCCGGGCGCTGGCGCGGCTGCGCGCCGAGGTCGGCATGGTCTTCCAGTCGTTCAACCTCTTCGCCCACAAGACCGTCCTGGAGAACGTCTCCCTCGCGCAGATCAAGGTGCGCGGCCGCAAGAAGGCCGACGCCGAGCGCCGTTCCCGTGAACTCCTGGACCGGGTCGGGCTGCTGGCGCACGCCGACAAGTTCCCGGCCCAGCTCTCCGGCGGCCAGCAGCAGCGCGTGGCCATCGCCCGCGCCCTCGCCATGGACCCCAAGGCGCTGCTCTTCGACGAGCCGACCTCGGCCCTGGACCCCGAGATGATCAACGAGGTCCTGGAGGTCATGCAGCAGCTGGCCCGCGAGGGCATGACCATGATCGTCGTCACCCACGAGATGGGCTTCGCCCGCTCCGCCGCCAACCGGGTCGTCTTCATGGCCGACGGCCGGATCATGGAGGACCGCACCCCGGAGGAGTTCTTCACCGCTCCGCGCAGCGAGCGCGCCAAGGACTTCCTCTCCAAGATCCTCAAACACTGACCGGGGGAGTGCGTCCCATGTCCCGCGACACCCGTGCGCCCCGCGCCCGGCTGCTGCCCGTCCTGTCCGTGCTCCTTGCCCTGCTCGCCCTGCTCGCCCCGCTCGCCGCCTGCGGCAAGGACGGCAGCCCGCCCGCCAAGGGCCCCGCCCCCGAGCAGCTTCCGCACTACGCGGTCGACCGCACCTTCACCCTGCCCGCGTCCCCGACCTGGAAGCGGGCCAAGAAGCGCGGCCACTTCGTCGTCGGCGCCAAGGAGGACCAGCCCTACCTCGGCGAGAAGGACCCGGCGACCGGCGTCTACTCGGGCTTCGACATCGAGATCGCCAAGATGCTCTCCGCCTCCCTCGGCTTCCCCGGCGACAGCGTCCGCTTCCGCACCATCGCCTCCGCCAACCGCGAGACGGCCCTGCAGAACGGCCAGATCGACTACTACGTCGGCACCTACACCATCAACGCCAACCGCAAGAAGCTGGTGGGCTTCGCGGGCCCGTACTACATGGCGGGCCAGTCCCTGCTGGTGCGCAAGGACACCGACGACATCCACGGCCCGCAGGACCTCGCCGGCAAACGCGTGTGCTCGGCGGCCGGTTCGACGCCGTACCAGCGCATCAAGGACGACTATCCGAAGGCCGTCCTGGTCGCCTACGACACCTACTCGGTGTGCGTCGACAACCTGCTCACCTATCAGGTCGACGCGGTCACCACCGACGACGCGATCCTGATCGGCTACGCGGCCAAGGCCCCCGACGAACTCAAGGTCGTCGGCAGGCCGTTCTCCAAGGAGCCCTACGGCATCGGCGTCCCGCACGGCGACAACGCCCTGCGTTTCGCCCTGGACGACGCCCTCGCGGCCCGGGAGAAGAACGGCGACTGGAAGAGGGCGTACAACGCGACACTCGGCCTGTCCGGCGTGCCCGCCCCCCAACCTCCGCTGATCGACCGCTATCCGGCGAGCTGACTGAGGACGGCATGAACGTACTGACAGACAACTTCGCCGTCTACGGCGAGGGTTTCCTCGGCACGGTCGAACTGACCGTCTACGCCTCCCTGCTGGCGCTCGCCCTGGGCTTCCTGATGGCGTCCTTCCGCGTCGCCCCCGTGGCCTCCCTGCGGGTCTTCGGCACCGCCTGGGTGACCGTGCTGCGCAACACCCCGCTCACCCTGCTGTTCTTCGCGGTGCTGCTCGGGCTGCCCCGCTTCGGACTCGTGCTGCCCTTCCAGGCGTTCGCGGTCCTCGCGCTCGGCTGCTACACCTCGGCGTTCATCTGCGAGGCGCTGCGCTCCGGCATCAACACCGTGCCCCGGGGCCAGGGAGAAGCCGCCCGCAGCCTCGGCATGACCTTCTCGCAGACCCTGAGCGTGGTCGTGCTGCCGCAGGCGTTCCGCTCGGTCATCCCGCCCATCGGCTCGACCCTGATCGCGCTCGCCAAGAACTCGGCCATCGCGGGCGCCTTCAGCGTCACCGAACTCCTCGGCACCTACAAGACCTTGAGCGAGCTGGGCTACAACATCGTCTGGATCTTCGTCTGGATCGCGGTGGGCTACCTGATCATCACCCTCGCGATCAGCGCCCTGTTCAACCTCCTGGAGCGCCGCTGGGGAGTCGCCCGATGACCGGCACCACCGCCCTCTACGACGTCCCCGGACCCGGCACGAGGCGCCGCCACACCCTCTACGCCGTCCTCTCCACGGCCGTGCTGCTCGGCCTGGTCGCCTGGATCCTCTATCTCCTGTTCGCCACCGACCAGTTCACCTACACCAAGTGGATGCCGTTCGAGTACAAGGGCATCCAGGAACTGCTGCTGCGCGGCCTCGGCAACACCCTCAAGGCGTTCGCCATGGCGGCCGTGCTCTCGCTGGCCCTCGGCGGGTTGCTGGCCGTCGGACGGCTCTCCGACCACCGAGCGGTGCGCTGGCTGGCCACGCTCGTCGTGGAGTTCTTCCGCGCGATGCCCGTCCTGGTCATGATCTTCTTCATCTTCGTGGCGCTCAAGGTGCAGGCGCTGCCCGCCCTCGTCGCCGGACTGACCCTCTACAACGGCTCGGTGCTCGCCGAGGTCTTCCGCTCCGGCGTCAACGCCGTCGAACGCGGCCAGCGCGAGGCCGCGTTCGCGCTCGGCATGCGGAAGACCCAGGTCATGACCTACGTGCTCGTACCGCAGGCGGTGCGGGCCATGTTGCCCGCGATCATCAGCCAGTTGGTGGTCGCGCTGAAGGACACCTCGCTCGGCTTCCTCATCACCTACGAGGAGTTCCTCCACGCCGGGAAGCTCATCGCCTCGAACCTCGACTACGATTTGCCGTTCATCCCCGTGGTGATGGTGATCTCGCCGATCTACATCGGGATGTGCATGTTGCTCTCGTGGTTCGCCGGCTGGGTGGCCCGCCGGGAGCAGCGCAGTCCCAAGACCGAGGCCGTGGCGGTCGCCGAGGCCGGTCCTGGGACACTGCTGCCCGGTGGGGAGCCACCCACGGCGCCGAAGCCGTGAAGGGGGCGGCAGGACAACGGGCCATGCTCGTCCGGCGGCAGCCGGAGATCACTGCTCGCGCAGCGGGACCGAGACGTACGACGGGTCGGCCTGAGGCGAGGAGAAGGTCAGCTGCGCGCCGGACGGGTTGTGCTCGATGTAGAGCGGGTCCACGGTGTCCACGACCAGGGCCAGCCGGTGCCCGGACGGCACGTCGTACGCCGTCGAGAACAGATCCAGGTCCACGCCGAACGGCTCGCCCGGCGTCTTCCCGTGCCAGGTCAGCGGGGCGTGCGTGACCAGCTTGCCGATGCCGAGCGGGCCCACGTCGTACAGATAGGCCACCAGGGTGCCGCTCTCTGCGGTCGGGGTGAGCGTGGTGTGCAGCCGTGCGGTGCCGCGCACGCGCTGCGGGGTGCCGTACCGCTCCGACTGCCACACGGCCGCCCAGCGGCGCGGCAGCAGCGGAATGGAGGCCATCGGCGGCAGCTTGGCGAACTGGTCCAGGGCGCCGGAGAGCAGCACGACGCCGCCGTCCGCGCCGGAGTCGACGTTCGCGTGGATGGTCGTGGTGCCGGGAAGGGCGAGCTTGCGCTCGGTGGCGGCGACCGACTTCCAGTCCGGGTAGCCCTCGTAGCCGCCCGCGTCGCGGGACTCCAGCTGGACGGGGCGCTCGCGGTCGATGCCGTTGTCCACGCCGCGCAGATAGTGGTCGAACCAGCGGGCGGTGTCCGACCACACGTCGTTGGGCAGCCCGAACAGGCCGGTCAGCTCCGGGGTGGCGTGGTCGCCGGAGCGCAGTTCCAGGCGCTTGGGGCCGGTCAGTCGCTCGTAGAAGTCGGCGTACTGGTTGACCGGGAAGACCGAATCGCTCCAGGCGCCCGCGAGGAGGACGGCGGGCTTGGTCTTGTTCAGCCGGTCCAGATAGGAGGCCGCCGAGCGCCGGTCGCCCCACGCGGTCAGCTCGCTCTCCTTGGAGAGGTCGGAGGCGTAGAAGCTGTCGAAGATCCCGCGCAGCTCGGGGCCCTCGCGGCCGGTGACCAGGCCCGCGCCGTCCAGCAGGGCCCCCGCCTGGACGTGCTGGGTGCGGCCGGAGTAGATCGAGCCGATCAGGTCGGCCCAGCCGCTGAGCGCCGCCACGGCCTTGACGCGGGGGTCGTGCGCGGCGGCGAGCAGGCTGATGCCCGCGCCGTAGGAGACGCCCGCCATGCCGATGCGGTCGGGGTCGGCGGGGGTGTGGGCCAGCGCCCAGTCGATCACCTTGGAGGCGTCCGCGAGGTCGGGCGGCCCGGCCACCTCGATCTCGCCGCCGGACTGCCAGAAGCCGCGCACGTTGTAGGTGAGGACCACATAGCCGGACTCGGCGAGCTTGCGGGCCTGGGCGAGGTACTGCACCTGGGGCAGGCCCCAGCTGGTGGGCAGGACGAGGAGCGGGTGGCGGCCGGTGGCGGTGTCGCCGGGGGGTGTGACGACGTTGGCCTTGAGGACGGTGCCGCCGTCGCCGGGAATGTCGACGAAGCGTACGGAGGGGGCGGCGGCCTGGGCCGCCGGGGCCAGTCCGACGAGGGCCCCGGCGGCCAGCGCCGCCGAGACGGTGCCGACGGCGCAGGTGCGCAGGGTGCGGTGGGGGGATCGCATGGGTCACTCCTGACGCGTGCCAGTGCAAAGTGACCCGAGGGTAGTGGGCGGTTGCCGAGTCAAGTAACCCGTCGGTAAGTTACGTACGGGTAAAGGTTGTCGGTCGGGACTGTTGAACGCGAGCGGTGAACGCTACGACGCCTGCGACGCCGGTCGCGCCTCTTCCTCCGTGACCGGGAAGGGCGCCTGCGCGGCCCGGGTCACATCGGCGACCAGCTCCACCAGATCCGGGCCGTACGCCTGGGAGTTGACCACCTTCAGCAGCAGCACGAACGGGCCGTTGCCGTGCTTGCGCGCCAACCGCGGGTGATTGCGGGCCAGATAGCGCGTCGCGGCCTGGTTGGTGATGGCCCGCTGCCCGCAGAACAGGAACACCGGCCGGGTCTCGCGCCCCGCCGTCACCTTGGCGAGCAGCACGTACTCGGTCGTGCCCGGCTCCATCCGGTAGGTCTGCGAACCGATGCGGAACGCGCCCCGGTTGGGCCCCTTCTCCTTCTCCGTGTTGACCCGGATGCCGGGCAGCAGCGCCGTCATATGGGCCTGCATCCGCCGGTTGGAGGCCGGGCCGCCCACACAGAACTCGGTGCGCTCCCCGAACCCCTGGTGGGTCGCGTCCTGCGTCACCACCTGGAAGTGCGCTCCGCACTCCTTGACCAGCGCGGACAGTTCGAGCAGCGCGAACACGTCGAAGCGGTGCACGGCGGGCTCGGTCGCGGCCGGGTCGCGGTTGACGACGAGCAGGGACTCCGCGTTCTCCGGCAGCCCGAAGAACGCCTGCTCGCGCCGCAGCCTGCGCCGCCACAGGTAGGTGCGGGCGAGCCAGCCGAGCGCGGCGCTGACACCGGCGGCTATGACACCCAGGACGATGTTCCGTACGTCGTCGTTCATGGCCGCGCATGCTATCGGGCCCAGAGCCCCGCCTCGTACCGGCGTTCGGTCTGTGGCGGTCGTGTGACGGGAGGCTGAGGCGTACTGTCGAGACATCCCCGATCCGGTTACGCTGCGCGGACGTCACCCCCGGGAGGTACGCATGGCACGTCCTGGCACGCGCGGGCTCGCGGTGGTCGCCGTCTCGGCCGCCGTTCTGTCGACCGTGGCCGCGGGGCCGCCGCACCCGGCAGGACAGCCCGCCAAGACCCCCGTCGCCGTCGGCTACGGCGGCGCGGTCGCCAGTGTGGACGCCGACGCCACCGCCGCGGGCATCGAGGTGCTGAGGAAGGGCGGCAACGCGGTCGACGCGGCTGTCGCCACCGCCGCCGCGCTCGGGGTCACCGAGCCGTACTCGGCGGGCATCGGCGGAGGCGGCTACTTCGTCTACTACGACGCCAAGTCCCGTACGGTGCGCACGATCGACGGCCGCGAGACGGCTCCGCTGACCGCCGGGAGCGACCTCTTCCAGGAGAACGGCAAGCCGCTCGCCTTCGCGGACGCCGTCAGCAGCGGGCTGAGCGTCGGTACCCCCGGCACGCCCGCCACCTGGAGCACCGCGCTGGACAAGTGGGGCACCCGGCCGCTGGCGAGCGTCCTCCGGCCCGCCGAGCGCATCGCCCGCGACGGCTTCACGGTGGACTCCACCTTCCGCTCGCAGACCTCCGACAACGAGACGCGGTTCCGCTACTTCCCGGACACCGCGCGGCTGTTCCTGCCCGGTGGACAACTGCCCGTCGTGGGCTCGACGTTCAAGAACCCGGAACTGGCGCGTACGTACCAGGAGTTGGGGCGCAAGGGTGTCGACGCGGTCTACAAGGGTGACCTCGGCCGGGACATCGTCTCCACCATCAACAAGCCGCCCGTGGACCCCGGTTCGGGCTGGAACGCCCGCCCGGGCAAGCTCTCCGCGCAGGACCTCGCCGCCTACCGCGCCAAGCCGCAGAGCCCCACGGAGACCGGTTACCGGGGCCTGAAGGTGTACTCCATCGCACCCTCCTCCTCCGGCGGCACCACCGTCGGGGAAGCCCTCAACATCCTTGAGAACACGGACCTTTCGCGCGCCAGCGATGTGCGCTATCTCCACCGCTTCATCGAGGCCAGCCGGATCGCGTTCGCCGACCGGGGCCGCTGGGTGGGCGACCCGAGCTTCGAGAACGTGCCCACCAAGGACCTGCTGTCCCAGCGGTACGCCGACTCGCGCGCCTGCCTGATCAAGGACGAGTCGGTCCTCACCAGCCCGCTCGCCCCCGGCGACCCGCGTCACCCCGCCGCCTGCGGCACGGGAGGCAAGGCCGCCCCGACGACCTACGAGGGCGAGAACACCACCCATCTCACCACCGCCGACAAGTGGGGCAACGTCGTCTCCTACACGCTCACCATCGAGCAGACCGGCGGCAGCGGCATCACCGTCCCCGGCCGGGGCTTCCTGCTCAACAACGAGCTGACCGACTTCTCCTTCGCCCCCGCCGACCCGGCCGTCCACGACCCCAACCTGCCGGGTCCGGGCAAGCGACCGCGCTCCTCCATCTCCCCGACGATCGTCCTGGACCGGCACGACCGGCCCGTGGTGGCCCTCGGTTCGCCCGGCGGCGCCACCATCATCACCACCGTGCTCCAGACCCTCACCGGGTTCGTGGACCGGGGCCTGCCCCTGGTCGACGCCATCGCCGCACCCCGCGCCAGCCAGCGCAACGCGGCCCAGACCGAACTCGAACCCGCCCTCTACGACAGCCCGTTGAGAGCACGGCTCGAAGCCATCGGGCACAGCTTCAAGCTCAACCCGGAGATCGGCGCCGCGACCGGCGTCCAACGCCTGCCGGACGGACGCTGGCTGGCCGCCGCCGAGAAGGTACGGCGCGGTGGCGGCTCGGCGATGGTGGTGCATCCGGCGCCCTGACTCAACTGCTCCCATCGCGTCCCGCTGTTCAGGACGCTCAGGACGCGGCCTCGGCCGACCGGGCCCGCTCCCGGTTCTCGACCCGGAAGTCCAGTCCGTCGTCGGCCGCGTCCACCGTCACCCGCCCGCCCTCGGCGACCTCGCCCCGCAACAGCAGCCGCGACAGCTGGTTGTCGACCTCGCGCTGGATGGTGCGGCGCAGCGGGCGGGCGCCGTACTCGGGCTGGTAGCCGCGCTCGGCCAGCCAGTCCACGGCCGCGTCGGTGAAGTCCACCGTGACGTCCCGCGCCCGCGCCAGTTCGCGCGTGCTCTCCAGCAACAGGTCGGTGATCCGCCGCAGTTGCTCACCCGTGAGCTGGCGGAAGACCACGATCTCGTCGATGCGGTTCAGGAACTCCGGCCGGAAGTGCTCCCGCAGCGGCCGCAGGATCTGCTCGCGCCGCGCCTCCTCGTCGGCGTCCTGCCCGCCGGGCCCGAAGCCGATCGAGGCACCGCGCCGGTTGATGACGTCGGAGCCGAGGTTGCTGGTCATCACGATCACCGTGTTGGTGAAGTCGACCGTGCGCCCCTGCGCGTCCGTCAGCCGCCCGTCGTCCAGCACCTGGAGCAGGATGTTGAAGACGTCCGGGTGGGCCTTCTCCACCTCGTCGAGCAGCAGCAGCGAGTACGGATGCCTGCGCACCACCTCGGTGAGCTGCCCCGCCTCCTCGTGCCCCACATAGCCGGGCGGCGCCCCGATCAGCCGGGAGACCGTGTGCCGCTCCTGGTACTCGCTCATGTCCAGGCGGACCATCCGGTCCTCGCTGCCGAACAGGTCCTCCGCGAGCGCCCGCGCCAGCTCGGTCTTGCCCACACCGGTCGGCCCGAGGAACAGGAAGCTGCCGATCGGCCGGTCCGGGCTGGCCAGACCCGCGCGCGAGCGCAGCACCGCGTCGGCCACCACCCGTACCGCCTCGTCCTGGCCGACCACCCGCTGATGCAGATGATCCTCCAGACCCAGCAGCCGCTCCTTCTCCTCCTGGGTCAGCCTGCTGATCGGGATCCCGGTCTGCCGGGAGACCACCTCGGCGATGGCCTCCGCCGTCACCTCCAGGTTCTGGCCCTCGTCGGCCTCGCCGTCGTCGCTGGCCGCGATGCGCTCCTTCAGCTCCACGATCCGGTCGCGCAGCCGGGTCGCCTCCTCGTACTGTTCGCTCGCGACCGCCTGGTCCTTGTCCCGGACCAGCTGCTCGGCCTCGCGCTCCATCGCGCGCACGTCGGTGCCCTTGGTCCGCGCGCCGAGCCGTACCCGGGCGCCCGCCTGGTCGATCAGGTCGATCGCCTTGTCCGGCAGCCGCCGGTCGGTGAGATAGCGGTCCGACAGCTCCACGGCCGCCGCCAGCGCCTCGTCCGTGTACCGCACCTGATGGTGGGCCTCGTAGCGGTCCTGGAGCCCGCGCAGGATCTCCAGCGCGTCCTCGGGCGTCGGCTCCGGCACCAGGATCGGCTGGAAGCGGCGGGCCAGCGCCGCGTCCTTCTCGATCCGCCGGAACTCCTCCAGCGTCGTCGCGCCCACGATGTGCAGCTCGCCCCGGGCGAGCGCGGGCTTGAGGATGTTCCCCGCGTCCATCGCGCCGCCCTCGCCGCCCGTGCCCGCGCCGACGACCGTGTGCAGCTCGTCGATGAACACGACCAGGCGGTCGGAGTGGGCGCGGATCTCCTGCACGATGTTGTTCAGCCGCTCCTCGAAGTCGCCCCGGAACCGGGTACCGGCCACCACCGCCGTCAGATCGAGGGCCACCACCCGGCGCCCCTCAAGCCCCTCCGGCACGTCACCGTCCGCGATGCGCTGCGCAAGCCCCTCCACGACGGCCGTCTTGCCGACCCCCGCGTCACCGATCAGCACCGGGTTGTTCTTGCCGCGCCGCGACAGCACCTCGATGGTCTGCTCGATCTCCTTCTCCCGCCCGATCACCGGGTCGATACGGCCCTGCCGGGCCAGCTCGGTCAGATCGCGGCCGTACTTGTCGAGCGTCGGCGTACCGGTCGGCTGCGGGCGCTCCACGCGCACCTGCGTGGGACCGGCGGCGCCCTCCGGCGGCGGGGGCGGCAGCGGGCCCGCGCGGAAGCGGGCCGCGTTCAGGATGTGCCCGGCCGCCGAGTCCGGGTTCGCGGCGAGCGCGCTCAGCACATGCTCCGGGCCGATGTATCCGGCGCCGGTCGACCGCGCCATGTCGTGCGCGTCGAGCAGCGCCCGCTTGACCGCCGGGGTCAGGGACAGTGCCGTCGGCGGCACCTTGCCCTGCGGGTGCTGGGAGGGGCCCGCGCGGCCGTCTATCTCCGTCGCCAGCGAGTCCGGGTCCGCGCCCGAGCGGGAGAGCAGGCTCCGGGTCGGCTCGCTGGACAGGGCGGCGCGCAGCAGGTGCTGGGTGTCCAGGTCCCGGCTGCCGTGCTCGGCGGCGTACTGCGCGGCCCCTCTGACCAGCTCGCGGGCCGGCTGGCTGAGCAGGCGGCCGATGTCGATGGGGCGGGGGCCGGGCTGGCCTGGGGTGCCGGGGGCTCCGCCGAAGTAGCGGGAGAAGAGTTCCCCGAAGGGGTCGCCCTCGGGGGGACCGGTGTAACCGCTGGTCATCGTTTCCGTCCTTCGCCGACGATGTGCGGGGAGGCCGGTGGCCCTTCTGCCAACGATGGCACGTCGTTCTCCGAGTGGCACCTGCGGACGGCTACGGCGGGGGGTGGTGCGGGTTGTCTGTCGGGTGCGGGTCGTGGTGGGTTCTCGCGCAGTTCCCCGCGCCCCTTCAGATGTGGTCTATGCCGTCTCTCCGGTGCGGGGCGTCCGTGGTTGCTCGCGCCGTTCCCCGCGCCCCTTTCAGGTCGGCTGCCGCGAGGTCAGGATTCGGGGGCCCTCTGTCGTGATCGCCACTGTGTGTTCCGCGTGGGCTGCTCTTGAGGCGTCCGAGGTGCGGAGGGTCCAGCCGTCCTCCGCTTCGTAGTAGGCGTTCTTGCCGCTGGCGATCAGCATCGGTTCGATCGCGAGGACCATGCCGGGGCGGAGGGGGATGCCTCGGGCGGGGCGGCCCTCGTTGGGGACCTCGGGGTCCTCGTGCATGCGGCGGCCGATGCCGTGGCCGCCGAAGCCGGAGGGGATGCCGTAACCGGCCTGGCGGCAGGTGCGGCCGATCGCGTGGGCGATGTCGCCGATGCGGTTGCCGACGACGGCCGCCTCGATGCCCGCGGCCAGGGCGCGTTCGGCGGTCTCGATCAGGCGCAGGTCCGCCGGGTCGGGGCGGCCGACCACGAAGCTCGTCGCGGAGTCACCGGCCCAGCCGTCCAGCAGGGCGCCGCAGTCCACCGAGAGCAGATCGCCGTCGCGCAGGCGGTACGCGGTCGGGATGCCGTGCACGATCGCGTCGTTCACCGAGGCGCAGATCACCGCCGGGAACGGGGTCGGGGCGAAGGAGGGGCGGTAGCCGAGGAAGGGGGACGTGGCGCCCGCCTCGCGCAGCACCTCGCGGGCGACCTCGTCCAGCTCCAGCAGGCTCACCCCGATCCCGGCGGCCTGTCGTACGGCGGTCAGGGCGCGGCCGACCACTTGGCCCGCGGCGTGCATCGCGTCGATCGACGCGTCCGTCTTGAGTTCCATCATGCCAATTACTATACCGGTATTAGAATGGGTGCCATGGTGCGCACCCCCCTCACCCCAGAAGAGCGCGAGCGCGGCGAACGGCTCGGTGCGCTGCTGCGCGCGGCCCGTGGCCCCCGGAGCATGACCGAGGTCGCGGCGGTGGCCGGGATCTCCGCCGAGACGCTGCGCAAGATCGAGACCGGCCGGGCGCCCACCCCGGCTTTCTTCACCGTGGCGGCCCTCGCCGGGGCGCTCGGCCTCTCCATGGACGAGCTGGCGGCGCTCTGCGTCCTGGTGGACGCCTGACGGCCCGGCCCTGGTCGGCGCTCGACGCCCGGCGGCCCTGGTCGGCGCCTGTCGGTCCTGGTGACGCCTGACGCGGACCGCAAACCGCGCGTAGTCGGGACGTAACACGGCGGGTGTTGGCTGCACCCACGCGCTCACCCACCGGAGTGTGAATCGAGATCGACTCAGCGGGTTGCCGACGATGGTCTTGGCAAGGGCGTCCAGGAGGCTTACTTTCGTCCCTCTACGGGCCGTTTCTACGGGCGTGGAGGGCTCGGACGCCGCGTCGAAGGAGCAGCTCATGGCCAACGTCGTACGTGCCGCACTGGTCCAGGCCACCTGGACCGGCGACACCGAGTCCATGATCGCGAAGCACGAGGAGCACGCCCGCGAGGCCGCGCGGCAGGGCGCGAAGATCATCGGGTTCCAGGAAGTCTTCAACGCCCCGTACTTCTGCCAGGTCCAGGAGCCCGAGCACTACCGCTGGGCGGAACCGGTCCCGGACGGCCCGACCGTGACGCGGATGCGGGAGCTGGCCCGCGAGACCGGCATGGTGATCGTCGCCCCCGTCTTCGAGATCGACGGCTCCGGCTTCTACTACAACACCGCCGCCGTGATCGACGCCGACGGCAGCTACCTCGGCAAGTACCGCAAGCACCACATCCCCCAGGTCGAGGGCTTCTGGGAGAAGTACTACTTCAAACCCGGCAACCTCGGCTGGCCCGTCTTCGACACCGCCGTCGGCAAAGTCGGCGTCTACATCTGCTACGACCGCCACTTCCCCGAGGGCTGGCGCGAACTCGGCCTCCAGGGCGCCCAGTTGGTCTACAACCCGTCGGCCACGCATCGCGGACTCTCCGCCCACCTGTGGCAGCTGGAGCAGCCCGCGGCGGCCGTCGCCAACGAGTACTTCGTCGCCGCGATCAACCGCGTCGGCCAGGAGGAGTACGGCGACAACGACTTCTACGGCACTTCGTACTTCGTGGACCCGCGCGGCCAGTTCGTCGGCGATCCGGCCGGTGACAAGAGCGAGGAACTCCTCGTCCGCGACCTGGACTTCGACCTCATCGACGAGGTACGGCAGCAGTGGGCGTTCTACCGCGACCGGCGCCCCGACGCGTACGAAGGGCTGGTACGGCCATGACCGATCTCTTCGCCCGCCACCGCCGGGTCATGCCCGACTGGCTCGCCCTGTATTACGACGACCCGCTGGAGATCACCCACGGCGAGGGCCGCCACGTCTGGGACGCGCGGGGCAACCGCTATCTCGACTTCTTCGGCGGCATCCTCACCACGATGACCGCGCACGCCCTGCCCGAGGTCACCAAGGCGGTCAGCGAGCAGGCCGGGCGGATCATCCACTCCTCGACCCTGTACCTGAACCGCCCGATGGTGGAACTCGCCGAGCGCATCGCCCAGTTGAGCGGCATCCCGAACGCCCGGGTCTTCTTCACCACCTCCGGCACCGAGGCCAACGACACGGCGATGCTGCTCGCCACCGCCTACCGGCAGGGCAACACCGTCCTAGCGATGCGCAACAGCTACCACGGCCGCTCCTTCGGCGCCGTCGGCATCACCGGCAACCGCACCTGGTCCACGACCTCCCTCTCCCCGCTCCAGACCGTCTACGTCCACGGCGCCGTCCGCACCCGGGGGCCGTACGCCGCGCTGGACGACCGCGCGTTCATCGACGCCTGCGTGGCCGACCTGCGCGATCTGATCGGCCAGGGCCGCACGCCCGTCGCGCTGATCGCCGAACCCGTCCAGGGCGTAGGGGGGTTCACCTCGCCGCCCGACGGCCTGTACGCCGCCTTCCGTGAAGTCCTCGACGAGCACGGCATTTTGTGGATCTCCGACGAGGTGCAGACCGGCTGGGGCCGCACCGGCGACCACTTCTGGGGCTGGCAGGCGCACGACCGCAACGGCCCGCCGGACATCGTCACCTTCGCCAAGGGCATCGGCAACGGTATGTCCATCGGCGGGGTGATCGCCCCCGCCGAGATCATGAACTGCCTGGACGCCAGCAGCATTTCCACCTTCGGCGGCACCCAGATCACCATGGCCGCCGGGCTGGCCAACCTCACCTACCACCTGGAGCACGACCTCCAGGGCAACGCCCGCCGCGTCGGCGGTCTGCTCCTCGAGCGGCTGCGCGCCGTCGCCGCCCGGCTGCCCGGCGTGCGCGAGGTGCGCGGGCGCGGCCTGATGATCGGCGTCGAACTGGTCAGGCCCGGCACCGACGAGGCCGACCCCCTCGCCGCCGCCACCGTCCTGGAGTCCGCCCGCTCGGGCGGCCTGCTCATCGGCAAGGGCGGCGGCCACGACACCAGCGTCCTGCGCATCGCGCCGCCGCTCACGCTCACCGTCGCGGAGGCGGAGGAGGGCGCGGACATCCTCGAGGACGCGCTGAGGAGCACGTACTGAGAGCGCGCTGAGGAGCCCGTACGAGAGACGAGGTACCGCCCATGACCACCACCTCGGAGTCCTGGCACCCGGCCGCGCCCGCCGGCGGACCGGCCCTGTCCGTCCGGCAGGTGCTCACCCTGGAACGCGTGCTCGCCGGGGAGCCCGAGGTGGTGGCCGGGGCCGGACAGCTCGACCGCGCCGTGCGCTGGGTGCACGTCGCCGAGGCCGCCGACGTCGGGGTGATGCTCAGCGGCGGCGAGATGGTCCTCACCACCGGGGTGCTGCTCGCGGGCGACGAGGCCAAACAGGCCGCCTACATCCGCTCCCTGCACCACGCGGACGCCGCAGCCGTGGTCCTCGGCCTCGGCCGCGCCTTCCCCGCCCCGCCCGAGACGATGTGCCGCACCGCCGAACGGTACGGGCTGCCCATGGTCGTCCTGCACCGGCCCTTCCCCTTCGCGGAGCTGACCGAGGAGGTCCAATCACGGCTGGTACGGCGGAAGTTCGCCGCCGTCAGCCTCTCCGAGACCGTCCGCACCGGCCTCACCGGACTGATCACCGCCGGGGCCCCGCTGCAGCGCCTCCTGGACGAGATCGCCCGGCACAGCGGCTGTCCGGTCGTCGTCACCAACCTCGCCCACCGCGTCCTCGCCACGGCGGGGGAGCGGTCCGCCGTGGACGACGTGCTGCGCGACTGGGAGCGCATCGCCCGGCAGGCGGGAGGCAGCGAGGGCGACGGCTGGGTCCGCGCCGAACTCGGCGGCCGGGGCGAGCGCTGGGGACGGCTGCTGCTGTGCGGCTACCGGGGCGAGGCGGCCACCGGACGGCTGCTCGCCGACCGCGCCGCCGAAGCCCTGGTCCTGCACCGGATGCTCGGCGGCGGCTCCACGGCCGCCTGGGAGGAACAGTCCGCGCGCGGCCTGCTCACCGACCTCGCCTCCGGCACGGTACCCGCCCGGCAGCTGCTGCCCCGGGCCCGCGCCGCCGGGCTGCCGGTCGGCCGCCGCACCTTCGTCCCCCTGGTCGTGCCCGGCGCCGAACCCGCCGTACTGGACCGGGTGTTGCGCGCGCTCGGCCTGGCCGGACTGGTTGCCGAACTCGGGGACGGCGTCACCGCAGCCCTGCTCAGCCTCGCCCACGACCAGGACGCCGAGGCGCTCACCGCCCGCTTCGCGGCCCGGCTGCGCACGACCGAGCCGGACGCCTCCGTCGCCGCCGCCGAACCGCGCGAGACCTGGGACGACGTGCCCGCCGGGCTGCGCGAGGCCCGGCACGTCGCGGACGCCCTCGCGGGCGCCGACGCCGCCCTGGACCGGCCGCCCGTGGTACGGCTGCGGGACGTCCATCTGCGCGGCCTGGTACGGCTGTTGCGCGACGACCCGCAGGTGCAGTCCTTCGCCGAACGGGAGCTGGACGGCCTGCTGTGCGGCGAGGGCGGCGAGCTGCTGGACGTGCTGCGCACCTACCTCGCGACCGGCCGCAACAAGTCCCGCACCGCCCAGCTCCACCACGTCTCGCGGCCCGCCCTCTACCGCCGCCTGGAGGCGATACAGACGCGCCTCGGCATCGACCTCGACGACTTCGAGCAGGCCGCCTCGGTGCACATCGCCCTGCTCGCCCATGACGCGCAACGCCACTGAAACACGCCACGACCTGGGAAAACGGCGCTGAAACATGGCCCGG
Source organism: Streptomyces sp. LaPpAH-108 (assembly GCF_000373625.1). Classification (GTDB taxonomy): domain Bacteria; phylum Actinomycetota; class Actinomycetes; order Streptomycetales; family Streptomycetaceae; genus Streptomyces. Next base: position 277,626 of record NZ_KB891994.1, on the reverse strand, counting down.
CCGACTCGTGACACGGTGACACGGCCGACCCCCGCACACGTGACACCCTGCCACTCAAAACCGGCCACCCGCCCTTCCTAGGCTCCTGGGGCGGGCATCGGAAGCCCCGTCTGCCCGCCGACGCCCAGCACGCACTCTCGCTGCACCGGGCGTGAGCCCTAGTACATCCAGTACGAGGGATCACGCCCGGCACACCGAGAGCACGCACCGGACGCCGCCCGGCCCGCCCTTCGGGCGGACGACGCGGCTTCCGATGCCCGCCCCAGCCACATCGAGCTACCGGAGGTCCCCGATGAGCCGAGTGATCCGCGCCGCCCTCTTCCAGACGGCCTGGACGGGCGACAAGGAGTCCATGATCCAGGTGCACGAGCAGGCGGCCCGCGACGCCGCCGCCCAGGGCGCCCAAGTCCTGTGCTTCCAGGAGCTGTTCTACGGCCCCTACTTCTGCCAGGTCCAGGACAAGGCGTTCTACGAGTACGCCGAGCAGATCCCCGAGGGCCCCACCGTCCGCCGCTTCCAGGCGCTGGCCCGGGAGTTGGGCATCGTCCTCGTCCTGCCGATGTACGAGGAGGAGCAGCCCGGCGTCCTCTACAACACCGCCGCCGTGATCGACGCCGACGGCAGCTACCTCGGCAAGTACCGCAAGACCCACATCCCCCAAGTACAGGGATTCTGGGAGAAGTTCTACTTCCGCCCGGGCAACAGCGGCTGGCCCGTCTTCGACACCGCCGTCGGCCGCATCGGCGTCTACATCTGCTACGACCGCCACTTCCCCGAGGGCTGGCGCGCGCTGGGCCTCGCCGGAGCGGAGATCGTCTTCAACCCCTCGGCCACCTCGCGCGGACTCTCCCGCTACCTCTGGCAGCTGGAGCAGCCCGCCGCCGCCGTCGCCAACGAGTACTTCGTCGGCGCGATCAACCGGGTCGGCGTGGAGGACCTGGGCGACAACGACTTCTACGGCACCACCTACTTCGTGGACCCGGAGGCCCAGTTCGTCGGCGAGGTCGCCAGCGACAAGGAGACCGAACTGGTCGTCCGCGACCTCGACATGGCGAAGCTGCGCGAGGTACGGGACCGGTGGCAGTTCTACAGGGACCGCGCACCGGGCGCGTACAACCCGCTGACGGCGCCGTAAAAACAGGCCGTAGGTCACGTAGGGGCGCGGGGAACTGCGCGACCAGCCACACACGACCCGCAGCGGACCACAAGGAGAGGACCCCATGTCCCGCCGCACGCTCATCCAGAACGGCCTCGTCATCACCGCCTCCGACGAGATCCACGCCGACGTACTGATCGAGGACGGCCGAATCGCCGCCCTGGCCGCCGCAGGCACCCCCGCCGCCGAAGCCTTCAGCGCGGAAACCGTCATCGACGCGACAGGAAAATACGTCATCCCCGGCGGCGTCGACGGCCACACCCACATGGAGATGCCGTTCGGCGGAACCTACGCCGCCGACACCTTCGAGACCGGCACCCGCGCCGCCGCCTGGGGCGGTACGACCACCATCGTGGACTTCGCCATCCAGAACGTCGGCGGCAGCCTGCGCGAGGGCCTGGACGCCTGGCACCAGAAGGCCGAGGGCAACTGCGCGATCGACTACGGCTTCCACATGATCGTCTCCGATGTGAACCAGGAGACGCTGAAGGAGATGGACCTGCTGGTGGAGGAGGGGGTGACCTCCTTCAAGCAGTTCATGGCCTACCCGGGCGTCTTCTACTCGGACGACGGCCAGATCCTCAGGGCGATGCAGCGCGCCGCCGAGAACGGCGGACTGATCATGATGCACGCCGAGAACGGCATCGCCATCGACGTCCTGGTCGAACAGGCCCTCGCGCGCGGCGAGACCGACCCCCGCTACCACGGCGAGGTCCGCAAGGCCCTCCTGGAGGCCGAGGCCACCCACCGCGCGATCAAGCTCGCCCAGGTCGCCGGGGCCCCGCTCTACGTCGTGCACGTCTCCGCGCAGGAGGCGGTCGCCGAGCTGACCCGCGCCCGCGACGAGGGGCTGAACGTCTTCGGCGAGACCTGCCCGCAGTATCTGTTCCTGTCCACCGACAACCTCGCCGAGCCGGACTTCGAGGGCGCCAAGTACGTGTGCAGCACGCCGCTTCGCCCCCAGGAGCACCAGGCCGCCCTCTGGCGGGGCCTGCGCACCAACGACCTCCAGGTGGTCTCCACCGACCACTGCCCGTTCTGCTTCTCGGGCCAGAAGGAGCTGGGCCGGGGCGACTTCTCCAAGATCCCGAACGGAATGCCGGGCGTGGAGAACCGCATGGACCTCCTCCACCAGGCCGTGGTCGAGGGGCACATCTCGCGCCGCCGCTGGATCGAGATCGCCTGCGCCACCCCGGCCCGCATGTTCGGCATGTACCCGAAGAAGGGCACGATCGCCCCCGGCGCCGACGCCGACGTGGTGATCTACGACCCGCACGCCGAGCAGGTCATCTCCGCCGAGACCCACCACATGAACGTCGACTACTCGGCGTACGAGGGCAGGCGGATCACCGGCCGGGTCGAGACCGTGCTCTCGCGCGGCGTGCCCGTGATCACCGAGCGGGAGTACACCGGCCACGCCGGGCACGGCGTCTACACCCCGCGCTCCACCTGTCAGTACCTCAACTAGGAGTGGCGCCCATGGACTTCGGACTAGTCCTCCAGACCGACCCGCCCGCCTCCCGCGTCGTCGACCTCATGAAGCGCGCCGAGGCCAACGGCTTCACGTACGGCTGGACCTTCGACTCCGCCGTGCTCTGGCAGGAGCCGTTCGTCATCTACAGCCAGATCCTCGCGAACACCGAGCGGCTGACCGTCGGGCCCATGGTCACCAACCCGGGCACCCGCACCTGGGAGGTCACCGCCTCCACCTTCGCGACCCTCAACGACATGTTCGGCAACCGCACGGTGTGCGGGATCGGCCGGGGCGACTCCGCGATGCGCGTCGCGGGCCGCAAGCCCAACACGCTCGCCCGGATCAGCGAGGCCATGAAGGTCATCCGCGCCCTCGGCCGGGGCGAGGAGGCCGACCTCGGCGGCACCGTGATCCGCTTTCCGTGGACCAAGCCAGACGCCCAACTCCCGGTCTGGATGGCCGCGTACGGCCCCAAGGCGCTCAAGATGACCGGCGAGGAGGCCGACGGCTTCATCCTCCAGCTCGCCGATCTCTATCTCACCGAGTACATGGTGAAGGCGGTCAAGGACGCCGCCGTGGCCGCGGGCCGCGACCCGTCCGAGGTCACCATCTGCGTGGCCGCCCCCGCCTACGTCACCGAGGACGACTCGCCCGAAGCGCTCGCCCACGCCCGCGACCAGTGCCGCTGGTTCGGCGGCATGGTCGGCAACCATGTGGCCGACCTCGTCGCCAAGTACGGCGAGCACTCGGCCCAGGTGCCCGACGAACTCACCGACTACATCAAGTCCCGCGAGGGCTACGACTACGCCCACCACGGGCGCAGCGGCAACCCCGACACCCAGTTCGTGCCCGACGAGATCGTGGACCGCTTCTGCCTCATCGGCCCCGTCGAACGGCACATCGAGAAGCTGACGGCGCTGCGCGCGCTGGGCGTCGACCAGTTCGCCGTCTACGACATGCACGACGCGCAGGAGGCGACCATCGACGCCTACGGCGCGAAGGTCATCCCGGCGCTCGGCGCCTGACCGGCCGCAGTCGGCCTGACCGCTCGCCGACCCGACCGTCCGCAGTCGGATCGAACTCCCCCTCCCCGAACGTCCCTTGCGCGGGAGGGGGCCGGACGCCCGTACGGAATTACGGACGCACCCCCCAATCGGCGCCACCCGCACGGCCTGTCCCGTCGTCCCACTCATCCGATTGGCCTGTCCCATGACCGACACCGCTCCCACCGCCTCGCCGCCGACCGCCCAAGTCACCCTCCCCGACGGCCGGGTGGAGATCCCCGCCGAGGCTCCCCAGCCCAGTGGCCGCTTCGCCAACGAGGACCTGCTCCCGGTCCCGGTCGCCAAGCGCACTTGGACCACGTACAACTTCTCCGCGCTGTGGGTGGGCATGGCCCACAACACCGCCTCCTGGACGCTCGCTTCGGGGCTCATCGCGGTCGGCATGGACTGGAAGCAGGCGGTGTTCACCATCGCCCTGGCCAACCTGGTCGTGCTCGTGCCGATGCTGCTCACCGGGCACGCCGGACCCAAGTACGGCATCCCCTTCCCGGTCTTCGCCCGTGCCTCCTTCGGTATCCGGGGCGCCAACCTCCCCGCTGTCGTACGGGCGTTGGTGGCCTGCGGCTGGTTCGGCATCCAGACCTGGATCGGCGGCGAGGCGATCTACTTCCTCGCGGGCAAGCTCATCGGTGACAGCTGGTCGAACGCCTCGCACATCGGCGGCTACGCCTGGACCATGTGGCTGTCCTTCGCGCTCTTCTGGGTGCTCCAAGTCGCCATCATCGTGCGGGGGATGGAGACCATCCGGCGCTTCGAGAACTGGGCCGCGCCCTTCGTCCTGGTCGGCGCCTTCGTGATGCTGTGGTGGATGAGCGACAAGGCGGGCGGCGTCGGCCCGCTCTTCGACCAGCCCTCCAAGCTGGGCTGGGGCGGCGACTTCTGGAAGCTGTTCTGGCCCTCCCTGATGGGCATGATCGGCTTCTGGTCGACGCTCTCCCTGAACATCCCCGACTTCACGCGCTACGGCCGCAGCCAGCGCGCCCAGACGCGGGGCCAGGCGCTGGGACTTCCCACCACCATGACCCTGTTCGCCTTCCTGTCGGTCCTGGTCACCTCCGGCTCGCAGGCGGTCTACGGCAAGCCGATCTGGGATCCGGTCCAGCTCGCCGCCAAGACCGACAACGTGGTGGGCCTGCTCTACGCCCTGGTCACCGTGCTGGTCGCGACCCTCTCGGTGAACATCGCGGCCAACCTGGTCTCCCCGGCCTTCGACTTCTCCAACATCGCGCCCCGCAAGGTCAGTTTCCGCACCGGCGCGCTGATCACCGCCGTCCTCGCGGTGCTGATCTTCCCGTGGCGGCTCTACTCCGACCCGCAGGGCTACATCTTCACCTGGCTCGGCCTGGTCGGCGGCCTCCTCGGCACCGTCGCGGGCATCCTGATCGCCGACTACTGGCTGGTGCGCCGCACCCGCCTCGACCTCGCCGACCTCTACCGCGAGGACGGCCGCTACTGGTACGCGGGCGGCTGGAACTGGCGCGCGGTGACCGCCTTCGTCGTCGGCGGCGTCCTCGCCATCGGCGGCGCCGACTTCCACCCCCTGATCGATGGCCGCCCCATCCCCTTCCTGAGCCCCCTCGCGGACTACGGCTGGGCGGTGGGCCTCGGCACATCACTGGTGCTGTACCTGGCCCTGACGGCAGCCACGAACCGCAAGCAGCGGGAGGAGTAAAGGAGTTGAGTTGCGCGGCGCCCCGGCGATCAGACGGATCACCGGGGCGCCGCGCCGCCGCCCGCGGGGGCGACGACGAACGGTGCCTGGAGCGCGGGCCAGGGTGCGCCCCTGCGGACGCCGCCCACCTCGACCGCCGCACCCGGTCGTACCCCGTTGCATCCGCCGGCCCTGGCCACCCAGCTGCTGGAGCTGGGCGATGCCGAGGTAGCGGCGAGGAGGCGTTCGAGGTGCTGCGCCCGCACACGGCGGACTCCGTTCAGTCGGACTTGCCCGCGCTGGCCTTCAAGGTCGCCATCGCGGCCTTCGCCGCCTTGATGGCGCCCTTGTTGATCTCGTCGGTGGCGGGGGCCTTCTTGTTCTCGAAGTCGCTGCCGCTGTAGGTGATGACCACCAGGGCGTTGGACGCGCGGGCCATCACCAGGCCCTCGCGGGTCTGCTGCTTGTCCTCGGTGGTGAGGTTCACGACGGAGTAGCCGCTGTCCCCGAGGCCGGGGACCGAGCCGCCGCCGCTCTTCTCGGTCACACGCTGCTGGTACTCCTTGGTCGCCGCCTCGTCGGACGCGGTGACCTCGTAGGAGACGTCGAGCCAGCGGTAGTCGAAGCCCTTGAGGGCGTTCCAGGAGCAGGTGCGGCGCAGCTTGGAGTCGGTGGAGGGGATCTCCTTGCCCGCCGTCTTGGCCCCGGGGACAAGGGACTTGATGGTGTCGACGGGCACGCCGGTGCACGGCGCGGGCGCCGCGTCGTAGGTCTTCACCGCCGGGGCGGAGGAGGCGGCGCCGTCACCGCCGGAAGAGGCGGCCGGAGCGCTCTCCTTGCCGGAGGAACGGTGCTCGGCGGCGGCGGGCGTGGCCGGGCCGGAGGACAGGGTCCAGCCCACGCAGGCCAGCACGACGACAGGGGACAGACGTGCGGTGAGGGCGAGCGGCAGAGGAAGGGATCGCACGGCGCACTTCTCGTGGGGGAGGGGGTGCGGAAGGGTCCGCAGGGTGGACGGAGACGACAGTCTCACACGACTGCCCCCGGCGCGGAAGGGCCAACTCGCTGCGTACTCGGCCGGTGACCCAGCCCGTTCAAGAAGGCGTCGTATGCCGGGAATTGTCCGTCCGGGGCGATACGCGGCACCGATTCCGTCCGTTGGTATGGACCTGTCATCGAGGTCCGACTAGGCTCTGCCCCGCACAGATGAGAGCGCTCTCAGTCATCGGCTGTTCCACCCCCACCTTGCTGGAACGACGAAGGGCAACTCCCGTGAGACGCAAGCGACTTCTGCGCGCGGCCGGGGCCGCACTCCTCATGCTCGGCGGACTGACCGCGGCCGGCACCGTCCCCGCCACCGCGAACGACTCCGCCACCGCCGCCAAGGCCCCCGCCTCCGAGGGCCTGCTCACCGCGATGCGGCACGACTTCGGCCTGACGAGGGAACAGGCCGAGGCCCGCCTCGCATCGGAACGCGCCGCCACGAAGCTCGACCCCGAGGCCCGCAAGACGGCCGGGTCGGCGTACGGCGGCTCCTGGTACGACGCGGACAGCGGACGGCTCACCGTGGCCGTCACCGACGCCGCCTCCCCGGCCACTCGCGCGGCCCTGCGCGAGGCCGGTGCCACCGTCCGCACCGTCCGCCACAGCGCCCGCGAGCTGGACGCCGCCAAGGCCCGCATCGACCGCCTCAAGGCACCCAAGGGCGTGAGCAGTTGGCACGTCGACCCGCAGGCGGGCACCGTCGTCGTCGACGTGGTGCGCGACCGCCGGGCCGACAACGATGTCCAGCGCTTCCTGACCCGCGCCCGCGCGGCCGGACCCGTCACCGTCGAGACCGTCTCCAAGGCCGCGGGCACCCTCGCCGCGGGTACCGTCGGCGGCGACCCCTTCTACACCGGCAACGTGCGCTGCTCCATCGGCTTCTCGGTCTACGGCGGCTTCGTCACCGCCGGACACTGCGGACAGCCCTCCGCCGCCGTCTACGGCTGGGACCGCTCCTACGTCGGCAACTTCCAGGGCTCGTCCTTCCCGGACAACGACTACGCCTGGGTCAACGTCGGCAGCGGCTGGTGGACCGTACCGGTCGTGCTCGGCTGGGGCACCGTCTCCGACCAGCTGGTGCGCGGCTCCAACGTGGCACCGCCCGGCACCTCCATCTGCCGCTCCGGCTCCACCACCCACTGGCACTGCGGCACCGTCCTCGCCCTCAACGAGACGGTCAACTACAGCCAGGGCGCGGTCCATCAGCTGACCAAGACCAACGTCTGCGCCGAACCCGGCGACTCCGGCGGCTCGTTCATCAGCGGCGACCAGGCCCAGGGCGTCACCTCCGGCGGCTGGGGCAACTGCTCCAGCGGCGGCGAGACCTGGTTCCAGCCGATCAACGAGATCCTGAACCGGTACGGGCTGACGCTGCACACGGCCTGACGCCGCACCCCGCCTGACCACGTCCCGCAGGGGCCCCGCCGGAGTCGGACGACCGGCGGGGCCCCTCCGTGTTCCCCCGCGCTGAGGCCCATACTTCGGTCATCGCCTTCGACAACTCAGGGAGAAGAGATGCGACTTGCCGACGTTCCCCGTGTGGAGTGCGTGACGGAGATCGCCGCCGAGCCGAAGCGGGTGTGGGCCCTGGTGTCGGACATCGCCACACCGGCCCGCCACAGCCCGGAACTTCAGGAGGTGGAATGGCTCGACGGTGCCGAGGAACCGGCCGTCGGCGCGTGTTTCTCCGGCCGCAATCACAACGACATGCTGGGCGAGTGGCGCACGGTCAGCCGCGTCACCCGGCTGACCGAGCCCCGCGTCTTCGCATGGGAGGTCGTCCGCTACAACGAGCGTGACCTCGGCGATGCGTTGGCGATCTGGACGTTCACCCTGGAACCGCTCGCGGACGGCTCGGGCACCCGGTTGCGGCACGGGATGCGTCTGGGGCCCGGCCGTGGCCCGCTGAACGCCTACGTCGAGCGGTACCCGGAGCGGGAGGAGCAGATCGTCGACGGTCGCCTCGCCCTGCTCCGCACCGGCATCGAGAAGACGCTGGCCGGGGTGAAGGCCGAGGCGGAGGCGTGAGCGGGGCCTGAGGCGGGGCTCGGGGCCGGGATGGGCGGGGCTCGGGGCGGGCTCGGTGCGCGGGCGGGACGGGGCTGACGTGCGGGCGGGCCGGTGCCGACGCCCGTAAAGGGCATGGCTGACGGCCGTACAGGGCATCGCTGACGCGCCGGTGAGGCGTGGTTGACGCGCGGGTGGCCGGGCGGAAAGTCTCGTCCCGCAGGTGCAGGCCACGCAGACGGGAGACCCCATGTTCACCACCCGCCCCACCCTCCAGGGCACCTTCGGCATGGTCTCCTCCACCCACTGGCTCGCCTCCCAGTCCGCGATGGCCGTGCTGGAGGACGGGGGCAACGCTTTCGACGCGGCCGTGGCGGGGGCGTTCGTACTGCACGTGGTCGAGCCGCATCTGAACGGCCCCGCGGGCGAGGTGCCCATCCTGCTCGCCCCGGCCGGTGGCGAGGTCCGGGTGCTGTGCGGGCAGGGCGTCGCCCCGGCCGGAGCCACCGTCGCGCACTACCAGGGGCTCGGTCTCGACCTGGTCCCCGGCACCGGCCCGCTCGCCGCCGCCGTGCCCGGCGCCTTCGACGCCTGGCTGCTGCTCCTGCGCGACCACGGCACCAAGTCCCTGGACGACGTGCTGAAGTACGCCATCGGGTACGCCGAGCACGGCCATCCGCCGGTGGAGAACGTCGGCGCGGCCGTGGAGAGCGTGCGGGAGCTGTTCGAGACCGAGTGGACCTCCTCGGCCGAGGTGTATCTGCCCGGCGGCGACGCGCCCCGCCCCGGCGCGTTGCTGCGCAACCCCGCCCTCGCCGCCACCTGGCAGCGGCTGCTCGCCGAGACCGCCCACGCGGGCGACCGGGAGGCCCGTATCGACGCCGCCCGCGAGGTGTGGCGCACCGGCTTCATCGCCGAGGCCCTGCTGCGCCAGTCCCGCCGCCCCACCCTGGACACCAGCGGCGAACGCCACACCGGCACGCTCACCGAGGCCGACCTGGCCGACTGGTCCGCGTCGTACGAGGACCCGGTCACCTACGACTGGAACGGCTGGACCCTCTGCAAGGCGGGCCCCTGGAGCCAGGGCCCCGCCCTCCTCCAGCAACTCGCGCTGCTGCCCGCCGAGTTGCCCGCGTACGGCTCCGCCGACCATGTCCACCTGCTCATCGAGAACTGCAAGCTCGCGATGGCCGACCGGGAGGCCTGGTACGGCGACGCGGCCCACGTCCCGCTCGCCGAACTGCTGTCGGCGGAGTACAACGCGGAACGGCGGGCGCTGGTCGGGGAGTCGGCGTCGTACGAGCTGCGGCCGGGGACGGTGGGCGGAAGGGAGCCGCGTCTGCCCGCGCGGGCGGGGACGCGGGGGGACGCGGGCGCGAGCCTGCCGGGAGCGGGGGAGCCGACCGTGGGGCTGGGCGGGGTGGGGGAGCCGGTGCTCGGGGCGGCCGGGGAGCCCGCCGCGGTCACGATGCCCGGGGAGCCTCGGGTGAGTGCCGACGGTGCCACCCGGGGCGACACCTGCCATCTCGACGTGGTGGACCGCTGGGGCAACATGATCGCGGCGACGCCCAGCGGCGGCTGGCTCCAGTCCAACCCGGTCGTGCCCGAACTCGGCTTCCCGCTCGGCACCAGGCTCCAGATGGCGTGGCTGGAGGAGGGTCTGCCCAACTCCCTGACGCCGGGCCGCCGCCCCCGGACCACCCTCACCCCCTCCCTCGCGCTGCGCGACGGCGTCCCCGTGCTCGCCTTCGGCACCCCCGGGGGCGACCAGCAGGACCAGTGGCAGCTCCACTTCTTCCTCGCCGCCACCCTGCGCGCCCCGGTGCGCGGCGCCCTCGACCTCCAGGGCGCCATCGACGCCCCGAACTGGCACAACGACGGCTTCCCCAGCTCCTTCCACCCCCGCACGAGCCGTCCGGGCAGCGTGACCGTCGAGTCCCGGATGCCCGAGGCCGTGGTCGCGGAGCTGCGGCGCCGGGGGCACGACGTGACCGTGGGGCCCGCGTGGTCGGAGGGACGGCTGTGCGCGGTCGCGCGCGATCCCCGGACGGGCGTGCTGTCGGCGGCCGCGAACCCACGGGGGATGCAGGGGTACGCGGTGGGGCGCTAAGGCGCGCTGACCATGTGTTTTCTGGGTTTTCCACAGCCTGACGGGGGAATGTCCGCCGGGCGTGGTCTCATGGACACATGATCGACGACACGGAAGCCCTCGAAGAGTTTCTCGCCCGGCACTCCACCGATGTGGAGGAGGCGATCCGCAAGGCGGCCGCGGCCGAGATCCTGCCCCGCTTCCGCAGACTCGCCGCGCACGAGGTCGACCAGAAGAGCGGACCGCACGATCTGGTCACGGACGCCGACCGGCTCGCCGAGCGCCGCCTCGCCGCCGACCTGTGCGCCCTGCTGCCCGGCTCGGTCGCCGTGGGCGAGGAGGCGGTGCACGCGAACCCCGCGTCGTACGAGGCGATCAAGGGCGACGCCCCGGTCTGGATCATCGACCCGGTCGACGGCACCCGGCACTTCGTCCACGGCAAGGACGGCTTCTGCACCCTGGTCGCGCTCGCCCACCGGGGCACCGTGCTCGCCTCCTGGACGTACGCGCCGGTGCGCGACCAGATGGCCACCGCCGTGCGCGGCCAGGGCGCCTATCTCGACGGGGAGCGGCTGTTCGCCGGGCCGCCCGAGCCCGGCCGTGATGTCAGCGTCGCCGTGTCCCACCCCGACTACACCACCGAGGAACAGAAGCGCGCGCTGCGTGCCCTGTGGACCGACGGCGTCGCCCCGCGCTCCTGCGGCTCGGCGGGCCTGGAGTACCTGGCCATCGCCCGGGGCGACACGGACGCCGTCGCCTTCTCCTGGGAGGCCGCCTGGGACCACGCGGCGGGCCTGCTGCTTGTCGAGGAGGCGGGCGGCGCCCATCTCACCCTCACCGGCGAGCCGTTCCGCATAACCGGCGGCAACGTGCTGCCGTTCACCGCCGCCCGCGACGCCGCGACCGCGCGCCGCGTGGCCGAGCTGCTGCGCACGGGGTCCTGAAGAGAGGGCGGGGAGCCGATCGGAGCCGCGCGAGGGCCGAGCGGCGGGAGCCACCCGCGCCGACAAGGGCGACGCGCCACCCGCCGGGGGAGCGACGAGCCGCCCGCCTATCCTGATCCGAGTTGCCACCGGCCGACGAGGGGGTCCTAAGGTGCCGTCGATGCTCGATGCCGTCGTGGTGGGTGCGGGGCCGAACGGACTGACCGCGGCCGTCGAACTGGCCCGGCGCGGCTTCTCCGTGGCCCTCTTCGAGGCCCGGTCCATCGTCGGCGGCGGCGCCCGTACCGAGGAGCTGACCCTCCCCGGCTTCCGCCACGACCCCTGCTCGGCCGCCCACCCGCTCGGCATCAACTCGCCCGCTTTCCGCGCCCTCCCGCTGGAGCGGTACGGCCTGCGCTGGCTGCACGCCGACCTGCCGATGGCGCATCCGTTCCCCGACGGCAGCGCGGCGGTGCTGGCGAGGTCCGTGGCGCAGACGGCCGCGTCCTTCGGGCCGCGCGACGCGGGGGCGTACCGGCGGCTGGTCGCCCCGTTCCTGCCCCGCTGGGACACCCTGGTCCGCGACTTCATGTCCCTGCCGTCCACCGCGCTGCCGCGCGACCCGCTCACCCTGGCCCGCTTCGGCCTCGCCGGGCTCCCGCCCGCCACCGCGCTGATACGCCGATTCCGGGACGAACGCGCGCAGGCGCTCTTCTCCGGCCTGGTCGCCCATGTGATGGCCCCGCTCAACGGCCTCGCCACCGGCGCCATCGGCCTGGTCTTCGCCCTGGCCGCGCACGCCCGGGGCTGGCCGGTGGCCGAGGGCGGTTCCCAGTCGATCTCCGACGCGCTCGCGGCGTACCTGAAGGACCTCGGCGGCGCCGTGCACACCGACTACGAGGTCAAACGCCTGGACGACCTGCCGCCCGCCCGCGCCTACGTCTTCGACACCTCACCGACCGCGCTCGCCCGGATCGCGGGCTTCGGCGGGTACTACGACAGCTACCGCTACGGCCCCAGCGTCTTCAAGATCGACTACGCGCTGGACGGCCCGGTCCCGTGGACCGCCCCCGAGGCGCGTAGCGCGGGCACCGTGCAGATCGGCGCGAGCCGGGCCGAGATCGACAGTGCCCTGCGCGCCGCCTCCCGCGAGGGCCGCGCCCCAGAGAGACCCTTCATGATCACCGTGCAGCCCAGCGTGGCCGACCCCACCCGCGCGCCCGAGGGCAAGCACGTCTTCTGGACCTACGGCCACGTCCCGAACGGCTGGAGCGGCGACCTCACGGACGCGATCGAACGCCAGCTGGAGCGCTTCGCCCCCGGCTTCCGCGACCGCGTCCTGGCCCGCGCCACCGCAGGACCCGCCGAGATGGCCGCCCGCAACGCCAACTACGTCGGCGGCGACATCGCCTGCGGCGCGGCCTCCGGCCTCCAGCTGCTGCTGCGCCCCCGGCTGTCGGCGTTCCCGTACCGCACCCCGCACCCGGCCGTGTTCCTCTGCTCCTCCGCGACCCCGCCCGGTCCCGGGGTACACGGCATGTCGGGGCACAACGCCGCCAAGGCGGTCTGGAGGAGGCTGAGGCAGAGATGACCACACTGCACCTCGTCCTGGGCGACATCACCCGCCAGCGCGCCGACGCGATCGTCAACGCGGCCAACTCCTCGCTCCTCGGCGGCGGAGGCGTCGACGGCGCGATCCACCGACGCGGCGGCCCCGCCATCCTGGAAGCCTGCCGCGCCCTGCGCGCCTCCTCCTACGGCGGCGGCCTCCCCACCGGTCACGCCGTCGCCACCCCAGCGGGGCGCCTGGACGCCCTCTGGGTCATCCACACCGTCGGCCCCGTCTGGCAGGGCCCCGACAGCGACCCGGACCCGCTCGCCTCCTGCTACCGCGCATCCCTCCGCGTGGCCGACGACCTCGGCGCCCGCACGATCGCCTTCCCCGCCATCTCCACCGGCGTCTACCGCTGGCCGATGGCCGACGCGGCCCGCATAGCCGTCGAGACCGTCCGCACCCTGCCGACCGAGGTGGAGGAGATCCGCTTCGTCCTCTTCGACGAGACGGCGTACGAGGCGTTCGCCCGGCACGTGGACTGACATCAGGTCGATCACATGGCTGTGTCACTCTCCGGGGATGCCGCTTGGCCACCCTGCGGCCGTGAGGGTGTCCGCGAGCGTAGGCTCCGAAGGATGCGGATAGGCGAGTTGTCGAAGCGCACGGGCGTGAGTCCACGCTCACTGCGGTACTACGAAGAGCAGGGCCTGCTGACCAGTTCACGCTCCGACGCGGGGCAGCGTCACTATGCCGATGCCGCGGTCCAGCGTGTGTCGCTCATCCGGCAACTGTTCGACGCGGGCATGTCCAGCAGAGTGATCGCGACTGTGCTGCCGTGTGTGGACGTCCCGGGTGACCTGGGCGTCGCCGAGGACACGTTCACGGCGATGATGCGCGAGCGCGACCGGATCGACGCCGACATCACGCACCTGATCGAGACCCGGGACGCACTCGACGTGCTGATCAGGGCCAACAGCCGACACCGGGCGGAGTTGTCCACGGTTCCGGAACCGGTGGCGCGGTCGGCCTGACCCTGTGATCTGCGTCTCAGACGGTTGCCCCTCACATCAATGTCAGAGGTGAGGATGGCGATACCGCCCGGAAGCACCGGGTGGGTCGTACGAGAGGCGGCGGAAGATGGGGCAGGCATGGGGTTTCAGCAGGTATGGCGGGCCCGAGGTGCAGGAGTTCTTCGATCGCCCCGATCCCGTCCCCGGCCGGGGCGAGGTGCTGATCCGGGTCGACGTCGCCGGTGTGAATCCGCTCGACCACTTTCTGCGCTCGGGTCTGGTCGACGGGCTCGACGGCGGGCGTCCGTTTCCCCGTGCGCTGGGCATGGAGGCGGCCGGAACCGTTCTCGCTCTGGGCGAGGACGGCTACGGGCTCGAGGTGGGTGACGCGGTCTTCGGCTTCGCGCTCACCGGTGGTGGCACCTACGCCGAGACGACGGTGCTGTCCGCGCCGAACACCGCGCGCATCCCGGAGGGTCTGTCCGTGACCGTGGCGGCGACGCTGCCGGTGGCCGGGACGACCGCGGTGGACGCGCTCGACCAGCTCAGTCTCCCGGCCGGTGCCACGGTCCTGGTCAACGGGGTCGGGGGCGGGGTCGGCCTCGCCGTCGCCCGGCTGGCTGCCGGGCGCGGGCTGCGTGTGATCGGTACCGGGAGTACCGCCAAACGCGAGCACGCCGAGGCCATCGGGGTGCGGTTCATCGACTACACCGTCGAGGACGTGGCCGCCGCGGCACGCGAGCTGGTTCCGGACGGCTTCGACGGGATCGTCGACCTGGCCGGGGGCACCTCGCTGCGGACGGTCGCTCCGCTGGCCCAGGACCCCCGCAACGTCATCGCTGTGGGTGATATGACGGTGCCCGATCTCGGTGGGCGTTTCGTCGAGCGTCGCGTCGACCGCGAGAACCTGGAGCGGTCGGCCCGGCTGGCCCTCGACGGACTCCTCGCACCCGTGATCACCGCGGTCCATCCGCTCTCCGACGCCCCGGCCGCCCTCGCCACCGTCGAGAACGGTCACGCCTCGGGCAAGGTGGTCATCAAGGTGGCATGAGAAGTGCCCGGCCGCCCGACGCCGCCGACCGTCCATCGCGGACTGACGAGAACCCGTGGTGAGCGCGGTCGGGGCGCCCACCACTTGTCGTGAACGGGAGTGAACCGGCCGACGGAACGCGCCTGTTCCAGCGCCTGCGGAATGTACGGGACCTCGCCGCGTCCGGTGCGCTCGCCAGGGACGAGGCGTACACCGGGGGCCGGGTCGCGTACGAGGGCGCGCTCGCCCGCTTGCGGGACGTGATGCGGCGGGATCTCGGGGTCGACCGGGCCGTGGCCCTCTAGCGCAGTGCCAGGTGGGCGATCACCGCGCGGTGGTCCGTGCCCGGGACGGTCCGTTCCGTCACAGAGAGGGCCGTCAGGCCGGGGCCGTGGAGGATGTGGTCGAGTTGGACCAGGGGTGGGAGGAGGGGGTTGTCCGACGGCCAGGTGGGGGACCAGCCGTGGCCGAGTTCGGCGTGGGTGTCGGTGAGGCGGCCCGAGGAGAGGAGGGTGCGCATGCGGGCGTGGTCGAGGGAGGCGTTGAAATCGCCGAGGAACACCGTGTCGGGACCGTCGGCGCGGGCGACCGCAGTGAGGGCGGTCATGTCGCGGCCCCAGCGGGCGGCGTCACCGAGCGGGTAGTACGTGTGCACGGCCACCAGCCGTACCGTCCGCCCGCCGACCCTCACCCGCGCGGTGGTCTGGGGCCACGCGGTGTCCGCCCTCAACGGGCCGCCGTGCGTCAGCGGAAGCCGCGAGTAGAGGGAGGAGTCGTTCTCGGGATGCAGCTCCTGGTACGGCAGCACCCGGCCGAGGCCCGCCTCCGCGAGCGCGGTCACCCCGGCGGACGGCAGCTCCTGCACCGCCAGCACGTCGATCCGCCCGGACCGCACCAGCCGTACGACCGCCCGCGCATCCGCCTTCCCCACATGGGTGTTGAGCGTGGCCACCCTCAACTCGGCCGCCCCCGCCGGAACATGCCCCCGCTCCGGCACGAACCGGGGCACCAGCAACGCCACATGAGCGGCCGCGAGCACCCCCGCGACGACGATCACCGCCCGCGACCGCAGCCCCCGTACCGCGAGCACCAGGACCAGCACGAGCACGCTCACCACGGCCGCGTACGGAAACAGCACCACGGCCACGGCGAGCGGCGTCCCCCCGTCCAGCCCACCCGCCCGCACCAGGAGCAGGACGGACAGCGGGACGAACACCACGCCCCACCCCAAGATCCTCTTGAACCCGCCGACACCCACGGTCCCGCCTCCCGCCCCGGCCCAGGAGATGATCACTCCCGCCCGTGAAGGGGGACGGCACCGACCGCCCGCCGGTTGCGTAAGGTGACCGCGATGAACGACGACCCGCAGGCCGAAGACACCCGCATCACGGCCCTGCTCCACACCGTGGACCGCCTGCCCGGCCCCTCCCACCTGGAGTTTCCCGACGGCTACGACCACGCCCGGGCAACGGCGCGAGCCCTCCGGCTCCAGGACCGCCTGACCCGGGACCTCGGCCACCCCTGCGCCCTGGACGACCGGAACCAGGACGCCAGTTACCACTTCGAGATCGCCGTGCCGGGCGAGGCGACCGGCACGGGCGTACCCGTCCTCGTGCGGCTGAGCAACCACGGCGACCTGGCGGCCGTGACGGTTCCGGGCCCCTCCGGCCACGGCATCCCGGAGGGCGCCGTCTCCCCGGAGACGCTCGACCGGATCGACACCGCTCTGCGCGACCTCGGCCGCACACCGGTGCCCCTACGGCTGCTGCACCGGCCCTACGACGGCGTGAGCACCTGGCTCGCCGCGGAGGCGCCCGGCCACGCCACCTGGTGGACCCGCTTCTTCGGCCACCTCTGACGCCCCGGCCCCCTCACCTGCGAGGCTTGCGGCACTCGTGTCACCGGAGTTACCTGGAAGTATCCGGCGGTGAAGCGAGGGTTCGAGGCCACGGTGGATGACCGGGGGCCCGCTCTTTCTGCGCGCCCTCGGCGGCGGTCCGCGCTCGCCACCGTCATCCGGCGTCAGACGCGGAGGTGACAGAGGTGAGAGCCGTTGTCTACGAGAGGCCCTTCAGTGTCACGGTCTCGGAGGTGGAGGATCCGCAGATCCTGCACCCCAACGATGTGATCGTCCGGGTCACGTCGTCCGCCATCTGCGGTTCGGACCTGCACATGTACGAGGGGCGCACGGCGGCCGAGCCGGGCATCGTCTTCGGCCACGAGAACCTGGGCGTGATCGAGGAGGTCGGCGACGGCGTGACCTCCCTGAAGGTGGGCGACCGCGTCGTCATGCCGTTCAACGTCGCGTGCGGGTTCTGCAAGAACTGTCTCGCCGGGGAGACCGGGTTCTGCCTGACGGTCAACCCCGGCTTCGCGGGCGGTGCCTACGGCTATGTGGCCATGGGCCCGTACATGGGCGGTCAGGCCGAGCGGCTGCGGGTGCCGTTCGCCGACTTCAACTGCCTGAAGCTGCCCGAGGGCGACGAGAACGAGACGGACTACGTCCTGCTGGCCGACATCTTCCCGACCGGCTACCACGGCTGCGAACTCGCCCAGGTGTCGCCCGGCGAGACCGTCGCGGTGTACGGGGCCGGACCGGTCGGCCTGATGGCCGCCTACTCGGCGCTGCTGCGCGGCGCCTCGAAGGTGTTCGTCGTCGACCGCGTCCCCGAACGGCTCGCCAAGGCGGCGGAGATCGGGGCCATCCCGATCGACTTCACCCAGGGCGACCCGGCCGAGCAGATCAAGGCCCAGACGAACGGAGAGGGCACCGACAAGGGGATCGACGCCGTCGGCTACCAGGCCCAGGCGGGCGACGAGACCCACCACGAGGAACCCGCGATCGTCCTCAACCAGCTGGTGGAGACGGTCCGGCCGACCGGCAGGCTCGGCATACCGGGCCTGTACGTGCCGTCCGACCCCGGCGGCCCCGACGAGCACGCCAAGCACGGCCAACTGCTGGTCTCGATCGGCAAGATGTTCGAGAAGGGCCAGAAGATGGGCACGGGCCAGTGCAACGTCAAGCGGTACAACCGCCAGCTGCGCGACCTGATCGCCTCCGGCCGTGCCCGCCCCAGCTTCGTGGTCTCCCACGAACTGCCGCTGGAGGACGCCCCGCAGGCGTACGAGAAGTTCGACCAGCGGATCGAGGGCTACACCAAGGTGGTGCTCCACCCGGGTCACGACCTCGCCGCGTGAGCGGGTGAGCGCGTGAACGGGACCGAGGCGTAGCACCGCCTCGTACGAAGCCGGGCGGTCGCCATCGCGCGAGCCGCCCGGTCGGGGGCCGGGCCCGGCGTTACGGTTTCGACCGGGCCGTTCCTCCCCGGAGCCGCCCACCAGGGCCGCCACCCGGGAGGAACCGTGAGCCGAGCCGTCGAGCACGCCCCGCCGCCGGTCCGGGGCCTGAACGGGCGCATGCTGACGGCGGCCGTGGTCTCCGCGATCAGCGGGCTGCTCTACGGCTACGACACCGGCATCATCTCCGGCGCCCTGCTCCAGATCTCCAAGGAGTTCCGCATCGGGGACTCCATGAAGGAGGCCATCGCCGCCGGGATCCTGCTGGGCGCGGTGATCGGCTCCCTCGCGTGCAGTCTGCTGTGCGAGCGGATCGGACGGCACCGGACCATCCTGCTGATCTGCGTGGTGTTCATCGCGGGCAGCCTGACCTGCTCGTTCGCACCCAGCGCGGTCGGCCTCGCGCTGGCCCGCGTACTGCTCGGCTTCGCCGTCGGCGGGGCCACGCAGACCGTGCCGATGTACGTGGCCGAGCTGGCCCCGAGGACGATCCGCGGGCGGCTGGTGCTCTGCTTCCAGCTCGCGATCGGGGTCGGCATCGTCATCGCGACCCTGGTGGGCGCGAGCGAGTCGGTGTCCTGGCGGGTGGCGATCGGCGCGGCGGCCGTACCGGCCCTGGTGATGCTGCTCGGCCAGCTCCGGCTGCCCGAGAGTCCGCGCTGGCTGGTCGAGCAGGGCCGGGTGGACGAGGCGGAACGGGTGCTGAAGGCGGTACGGCCCGACGGCTACGCGATCGCGCCCGAGCTGGACGAGATCGTGGCCCTGGCGGGGCAGCAGCGGACGGTCGGCCGGGAGCGGCGCGGCTGGCGCGGGCTGCGGCAGCCGTGGGTGCGCCCGGCGCTGATCGTCGGCTGCGGCATCGCCGTCTTCACCCAGCTGTCCGGCATCGAGATGATCATCTACTACGCGCCGACCATCCTCACGGACAACGGCTTCTCCCAGGAGGACGCGCTGCGGATCAGCGTGGCGCTGGGCGTGACGTACCTGGTGATGATGATCGTCGGCCTGTGGATCGTGGACAAGGTGGGGCGCCGTCGGCTCACCCTCGTGATGGTCCCGGGCGCCGCGCTCAGCCTGTTCGCCCTGGGCGCGTACTTCGTGACCGGCCACTCGGGGCGCTCCGACATCCCGGGCATCGTCGCCTGCCTGCTGGCCTTCATGTTCTTCAACGCGGGCGGCCTTCAGCTGATGGGCTGGCTCACCGGCTCCGAGATCTACCCGCTGTCGGTGCGCGCCGCGGCGACCAGCGTCCAGTCGGCCACGCTGTGGAGCACCAACCTGCTCATCACCCTGACCCTGCTGACGATGATCAACGCCTTCGGCGTCGGCCAGGTCTTCTGGATCTACGGCTGCTTCAACGTCGCGGCCTGGCTCTTCGTCCGGCGCCGCATGCCGGAGCTGACCGGCCACAGCCTGGAGGACATCGAGGCCCACCTCGAGAAGGGCCGCTTCCACCCGGGCGACTTCGCCCGCGCGTGACGTTTCACTGGGACCGGCGCCTCAGCCGTACAGCACGACGAGCGAGCCGCACACCAGCACGGCCCCCGCCGTGACCCCGAGCACGCGGTACCGGTCCCAGGCGGTCAGCGCGACCGCCCCCGCCCAGACCGCCCCCGCGACGGCGGTGGCCATCGGGCCCAGCACCGTCTGCGCCGCCATCAGCGGCAGCGGCGCGAGCAGCAGCGTCGGCGGTATGACGGCGAGCCGCGGCCTGATGCCCAACCGCTTGTACACCACCACCAGCACGACCAGCGCGGTCACGATCACCACGGGCAGCGCGGTCAGATTCCCCCATGTGACGCAGGGCCCGTCCGACGCACACACCCCCTCGCTCCGCCCCTGCGCCCGCGCGAGATAGGCACCCGCCCCGACAGCCAGCCCGGCACCGGTGACGGCGGCGCCGGACAAACGCGGGGCGAGGGCACGGAGTTCGGGGCACGAGGAGTCCATGTCGGCAGTTTTACCGGGGAGTTGAGCGAAGACATGAGTAGGGGTACTCAACGCCCGGCGCGAGCGCGCTGTGGCCGCAGCCGGGCTCGCGTTGTCAGCCGCGGATGAGCAGGATGACCAGTGACGAGATTCCCGCGAGGGCGACCGCCGCCACGCCGTAGACGAGTCGGTGGGACCGCAGGAAGGGCAGGAAGCGGTCGACGGCGAGGCGGCCGGGGCCGGTCAGGGCGAGGCCGAGGGCGACGGAGGCCATCAGGAGGGGGAACTCGTAGCCGTTCGGGGCGAAGAAACCGCCGCCCCATGCGACAGCCATCGCGTTGATCATCGTGCCGAGGGCCGCGGCGCCGGCGAGCGGGGTCAGCAGGCCGAGGGCGAGACCGATGCCGCCCAGGGTTTCGGTGAGCCCCGCGACCACGGCGAACGCCTCACCGGCGGGGTAACCGCTCATGGTGAAGAACTGACCGGTGCCGCTCACCCCGCCGCCGCCGAACCAGCCGAACAGCTTCTGGGTGCCGTGCGCGAAGAGGATCACGCCGATCGCCAGACGGATGACCAGCAGACCCACGTCGTAGGCGCGCAGCGAAGGAGCAGGTCGGTGGGGGGAAGTCATGCGAGGGCCTTTCTGGGACACTTAAGTCGATGTGTGAAGCTTCAACAAATCGGGATGCTGGTGAGGGTGGAGCCATTTGTTGCGATCATTCCTTATGTCCGCGATGGCCGCTTGCTCACGCCTGCCGTGCCGCGCGCACCGGATGCTTGCTCATGATCGAGACCCGGTTGAACGCGTTGATGGTGACCGCGACCCAGATCGCGGCCGATATCTGGTCATCGGTGAGCGCTTCGCGCGCCTGTGCGCACGCCGTCTCCTGGAGCCCGGCGTCGCCGGGAATGGTGGTCGCCTCCGCGAGGGCCAGTGCGGCGCGTTCCCGCGCGGTGAACACCTCGGTGTCCCGCCAGGCCGCCAGGACGCCGAGCCGCTGCGTGGTCTCGCCCGCCCGCGTCGCCGCCCTCGTGTGGACGTCGAGACAGTAGGCGCAGCCGTTGATCTGGGACACGCGCAGATTGACCAGCTCCACGAGGGTGCGATCGAGGCCCGCCTGGGCGGCGACCGCGCGCACCTGCTCCGAGGTCCGGATCAGTGCCTGCTGGGCGGCGGGGCTCTGCTTGTCGATGAAGACGCGCCGGGAGGTGTCCGCGTCCGTGTGGGTGCTCAACCTGATCTCCTCCGGGGCCTGACCGGCCCCTCGCTGTGCGGGGTGTACCTGTGGGGGTGATCGCTCTATGATGGCGATATTAGTTGAATGTAGAACAACATATGGCGGGAGGAGCCGGGCGTGAGCAACGGCGAAGAGAAACGGGTCGACGTACTGACCCCGCGCGACGTACCCCTCGGCGGGCCCCGCGCCATGACCGTCCGCCGGACTCTGCCGCAGCGCGGGCGGACCACCATCGGCGCCTGGTGCTTCGCCGACCACTACGGCCCCGACGACGTCTCCGTGAGCGGCGGCATGGACGTCGCCCCGCATCCGCACACCGGGCTGCAAACCGTGAGCTGGCTGTTCAGCGGGGAGATCGAGCACCGCGACAGCCTGGGCAGCCACGCCTTCGTACGGTCGGGCGAGCTGAACCTCATGACCGGCGGCCACGGCATCTGCCACTCGGAGGTCTCCACCCCGGGGACCACCGTCCTGCACGGCGTCCAGCTCTGGGTCGCCCTGCCGGAGGAACACCGCGACACGGAACGGGACTTCCAGCACCACGTCCCCGCGCCCGTACGGGTCGACGGCGCCGAGATCAGGGTCTTCCTGGGGACTCTCCCCGGAGTCGGACGGTCACCCGTGCGGACCTTCACGCCCCTGCTCGGCGCCGAGATCGTCCTCCGGCCGCACGCCACGCTGACCCTCGCCGTCGACCCCGCCTTCGAGCACGGCCTGCTGGTCGACCAGGGGCGGGTACGGCTGGACGGTAAGTCGCTGGACCGGGCCGAGCTGGGCCATCTGCCCCCGGGCGGCGACACCCTCACGCTCACGAACGACACCGACGACCTCGCGCGGACCGTGCTGCTCGGCGGCACCCCGTTCGAGGAGGAGATCGTCATGTGGTGGAACTTCATCGGACGCAGCCACGAGGACATCGTCAAGGCCCGCGAGGAGTGGCAGAGCGCGTCCGGCCGCTTCGGTGCCGTCGAGGGATACCCGGGGGACCGGCTCCCCGCCCCCGAGCTGCCGAACGCGGCGCTGCGGCCACGGGGCAACCCCGGGCGCCGCTGAGCCCCGGCCGAACCGGGAGCACCTTTTCCACAGGTCCGAAAGCCCGAAAGGCATCCCATGACCCAGCCCACCCCGACCGTCGAGCACAACACCGCCAAGCACCGCTACGAGATCCACGTCGACGGCGAGCGCGCCGGACTCACCGCCTATCGCGACCGAGGTGACCAGCGCGTCTTCTACCACACCGAGGTCGACGACGCCTTTGCCGGACAGGGCCTGGCCGCCCGGCTCGTCCAGGAGGCGCTGACCGACGTGCGTGCCTCGGGCAAGCGGATCGTGCCGGTCTGCCCGTACGTCGCGAAGTTCCTGGAGCGGCACGAGGAGTTCGCCGACATCACCGACCCGGTGACCCCCGACGTCCTCACGTGGCTGGACAGCCACCTGGGCTGAGCGGCGGGACAGGGAAACGGGGGCAGGGAAAAGGCCGCCGTGCGGGACCGGATCAGTGGTCCCGCACGGCGGCCTTCGTCGTGTGCGCGGTTACGCGGTGACCGCGTCCTCCGCGTCACCCTCCACGGACTCCACAGCCTCCACGGACTCCGCGGCGGCCTCGCGCGCCGCGTCGTCGTCGCCCGCGCCGCGCGGGGCGGGGATCGCCGGGGCGGCGAGCCGCGCGGCCATCCGCTCGCGGCGCTCGTCGGCCTTGGCGCACAGCGCCTCGGCGGCACCGCGGAAGCGCTCCATGGACGGCGGGTCGGACGGCCCGAGCAGGTGCTCCTTCAGCGCCGCGCGCCGCTCGGCATAGCGGTCCTTCTCGGGGTGCCGGACCGACTTCAGCAGGCCCGGGACACCCTTCGCGGACGGTGCAAGGACGGTGGCCGCCGTCACGGTCGGGAAGGCGGCGCGGAAGGCTTCCTCGCTCATGCCCGAGGTGTTGGCGACGGCGTACGGCTTCTCGCTGGTCAGCCAGTCGGAGACCACGCTGGAGACATCGCTGATCAGCAGGTCCGCCATGTTGAAGCAGGCGAAGATCGCGGGCCGCGCGTCGGTGACGATCAGGTGCTCCCACTCCGGGAAGGACGCCCAGTAAGCGGCCTCCCAGGCGGCCGTCGCTCGCTCGATCTCGGCCTCGCGGTCACCCTGCGGGGTGCCCTGGAGCAGCATGCGCTCCAGTTCGTCGGCGCCCGGCCGGAAGGAGACCGAGGTCAGCTTCTCCAGCTCGGCGGTGCGGCGGGCCAGCTCGGCGGCGGCCTCGGGGCCCGGACGGGCACCGGAGCGCTTCGCGGCGGCCTCGCGGATCATCGCCTTGATCCGCTCGTTGGCGGCGCCCGCGCGCGGGTCGACGGAGCCGGTCATCGGGTGCGGCTTGTAGACCAGGCGCACACCGGGGTCGGCCAGCAGCTTGCGCACGATGTTCTCGCCCGCGAGCACCACGGAGGTGTTGCCGGGGTTGCCGTCCCAGCCCTCCCAGGTGGGGGCGTAGAGCACGTGGGTGTACTCACCGGTGGGCGGACCGGCGTACGGCCGGATCGGGGCCAGCTGCGGGCGGCCGACCTCGACGATGTCCTTGTCCTCGACGCCGACCTCCGCCAGCGCGTACCGCTCGCGCGCCGCGGGACCGGCCACCCACACCTCGTCGTACGCCTTGGCGTACGGGTTGCAGGAGGACAGCTTGTCGCTCTCGCCGTGGTTGATGAACGCGTGCTTGATGGAGGGGATGCGCAGCACCTGCGAGGTCTTACCGGAGTTCGCCGGGTGCAGCATCATCTTCAGCGTCGAGTTCTCCAGCGCGAACATCGTGGAGACCTTGGGGAAGCAGATGATCGGCACGTCGGTGGCGTCGATCTTCTGCACCATGAACCGCTCGCGCAGCACGATCAGCGGGCGCTCCAGCTGGGAGAGCGTGGACAGCCACATGTTCGCCTGGTAGGCGGAGGTGGTGCCGCCGGAGAAGTACATGGCGACGGTCGGCCGGTAGCCGGCGAGCCACTTGTCCACCCACTCCAGCACCTCGGCGTCGCTCTTGGCGCGCTTCTTGCCGGTCAGCCAGCGGGCCAGGTGCAGAGTGCCGGCGCCCATCAGCGCGACGGAGACGGCCAGGCCGATCGCGCCCCAGCGCGCCTGCGCGGTGAGGGCGGTCAGGAGCAGCCCGACGGTGCCGGGAACGGCGAAGGTCAGCAGCCGGTGCGCCGGGCGGCGCAGCAGGATGCGCGGCGGCGCGGCGCTCAGGTTCAGCTCGGCGGCGTCGATGTTGCGCGTGACGATCGGCAGCGAGCGGGCGCGGCGCACCATGATGGCGATCGCCTGGCACAGGAAGTGCAGGCTGTAGTACGCGCCCAGGGCGACGAGCAGGGGGGCCTGCTCACGCCGGGGCTCCACCCCCTCGATCCGCAGCAGCGCCACCATGACGAGCATGTCGCGCAGCAGCTGCCGCACGGTCACGTCCAGGCGGATCCGGTTCAGCTGCGCCAGCGCCGCGGGCCGCCTGTACTGAAGGTACGTTTCGAGTGCGACGCCCGCCGCGGTCGCGGCGACGAAGAGCGGCACGATCGGCAGCAGCGCGCCGATCAGCTGCGCCGCGAAGAGCGCGAATATCGCGAACACCGCGTACAGCTGCGCGATGCGACGGGTGACGAGTCCGGCGGAGGGCACGGGCTGGGCTCCTGCTGGGGGTGCGACGGACGGGGTGAGCGTATGCGGGGGGTGTACCGCTCCCGGCGGGCCGGGGGCGGAAAGGGTGGCCGTATGGCTTATGCGGCCCGCGTAGCAATGTACGACAGGGAAAAATGCCGCATTACGGGCGAAGCGTGAGCAAAGTGACAAGGGGCGGTGCGGTTCTGACGCGTCGTCGGGGCGGGTGGCCCCGGTTGTCCGGAGGGGATCGCCGCAGCGGTCGCCGAGCCGACGACTGTGCCCGCCGAGGGCAGCAACCGCCCGCGATTGAGCCTGGTCATCGAAGCTCCCTCGAAAAGGAAAACGTGCCGTGTTCCGAACCTGTTCACCGGGTGTCCGCCTCCTCGTGACGCGACAGGAGGAAGGGGCATTCGGCCGTGATGTCGGCGGATCATTAAAGCACTTGCGGATTTGGCTCAGGTAACCACGGCAACCTGTGCGGCTTTACGGGCCGAACGATACGGAATCGTTACTTCCGGGTGTGTCGTCGAGGCGTCCGCGTGCGCGTGACATCATCGGCCGAGGCCACCCCCTCATGACGCGGTCCCGCGTACGCGCGAGGCCGCCGCGCAAGGAGCACGATGAACCCCGTCCCCTCCGCCCCGGCCGCCCGCGCGACGGAAGCCGGGGGCACGGGCGCCGCCCTGCTGGACGGCTTCTCCCTGGAGATGACCGGCAAGGACGTGCCCCGCCTGGAGGAGGCCGCCCCCGGCATACCCCCGGGCACCCGCATCAACGTGACCTATCTCGCGGGCGAGGACCTGGGCACCCGGCTGGCCGCCGCCCGCGCGGTCAAACGGCTCGGCTTCGTCCCCGTCCCGCACCTCTCCGCCCGCCGTCTGCCCTCCCGGGCCCACCTGGAGGAGTTCCTGTCCGCACTGGCCGCCGACGGCACCGGCGAGCACGTCTTCGTGGTCGGCGGCGACCCCGCCCGCCCCGAGGGCCCGTACGAGGACGCCCTCTCCGTCATCCGCACCGGACTGCTCCAGCGCCACGGGGTACGCCACATCGGCATCACCGGCTACCCGGAGGGCCACCCCGGCCTCACCGGCCCCGCCCTGTGGTCCGCGCTCACCGACAAGGCGGCGGTGCTCGGTGCCGAGGGGTTCGGCGGCGAGATCATCACCCAGTTCGGCTTCGCCGTGGACCCGGTGCTCACCTGGCTGGAGGCGGTCCGGGCGCGCGGGATACGGCTGCCCGTGCGCGTCGGCGTCCCCGGCCCGGCCGGAGTGCGTCGGCTGCTCGGCTACGCCTCCCGCTTCGGCGTCGCCACCAGCGCCTCCGTCGCCCGCAAGTACGGCCTCTCTCTCACCAACCTCATGGGAACGGCGGGCCCGGACCGCTTCCTGCACGAGCTGGCGCTGCGGTACGACCCGGAGCGGCACGGGGCGGTGAAAGCGCACTTCTACACGTTCGGGGGGCTGCGGACGACTTCGGAGTGGGTCGGGGCGTATCGCGCGTCGGTCTGACCAGGGCTCGGGGCGGTGCCTGGTCACCCCCAGGTACATGTCGGATTCTCGCCAGCGACCGGGCCTCCCGGTGGCCATCCTTGTAGGCATGCGGACAGCGACGAGCGGGACGACAGGTGCGGGGCCGGGGCCGGGGGCGAACCCGGTGACCCTGGTGGCCCCGGCGCCCTCGGTGGCACACCTGGACCGGGAGCACTGCGTGCACGCCGTGCAGTCGAAGGACGCCCGGTTCGACGGGTGGTTCTTCACGGCGGTGCTCACCACCGGCATCTACTGCCGGCCGAGCTGCCCGGTGGTCCCGCCCAAGCCGCGGAACATGACCTTCTACCCGAGCGCCGCCGCCTGCCAGCGGGCCGGGTTCCGGGCCTGCAAGCGCTGCCGCCCGGACGCCAGCCCCGGCTCCCCGGAGTGGAACCAGCGCGCCGACCTGGTGGCCCGCACCATGCGGCTCATCGCCGACGGCGTCGTGGACCGCGAGGGCGTCCCCGGCCTCGCCTCACGCCTCGGCTACTCCGCCCGCCAGATCGAGCGCCAGCTCCTGGCCGAGCTGGGCGCCGGACCACTCGCCCTGGCCCGCGCCCAGCGCGCGCAGACCGCCCGGCTGCTGATCGAGACGACCGCCATGCCCATGGCGGAGATCGCCTTCGCCGCGGGCTTCGCCTCCCTGCGCACCTTCAACGACACCGTCCGCGAGGTCTACGCCCTCACCCCGACCGAGCTGCGCGCCCGCGTCCCGGCCGTCGGCCCCGCCGCCACCCCGGGCACGATCTCCCTGCGGCTGCCGTACCGGGCCCCGCTGGAGCCGGGCAACCTCTTCGGACACCTGGCCGCCACCGCCGTACCCGGCGTGGAGGAGTGGCGGGACGGCGCCTACCGGCGCACGCTCTCGCTGCCGTACGGGCACGGGATCGTGGCGCTCTCCCCGGCCGCCGGGCACATCGCCTGCCGTCTCACGCTCGGCGACCCGCGCGACCTCACCGTGGCGATCAGCCGCTGCCGCGCCCTGCTCGACCTGGACGCCGACCCGGCCGCCGTCGACGAACGGCTGCGCGCCGACCCCGCGCTCGCCCCGCTGGTGGACCGCGCGCCGGGACGACGGGTGCCGCGCACGGTGGACGAGGCCGAGTTCGCCGTACGGGCCGTGCTCGGACAGCAGGTG
Organism: Streptomyces sp. LaPpAH-108; assembly: GCF_000373625.1. Taxonomy (GTDB): domain Bacteria; phylum Actinomycetota; class Actinomycetes; order Streptomycetales; family Streptomycetaceae; genus Streptomyces. The sequence goes on along the minus strand of NZ_KB891994.1, from coordinate 249,865 downwards.
TCCACGGCCGCCGCCCGCACCCACGCGGCCCGCCTGGTCACCGCGCACGGCAAACCGCTGGACGACCCCGAGGGCGGGCTCACCCATCTCTTCCCGACCCCCGAGGCACTGGCCGCTGTGGACCCCGAGACCCTGGCCATGCCGCGCACCCGGCGCACCACCCTGACCACGCTCGTCCGGCACCTCGCGGACGGCACGCTGCGGCTCGGCGCCGAGTCCGACCGGGCCGAGACCCGCGCCCGCCTGCTCGACCTGCCCGGCTTCGGGCCCTGGACCGCCGACGTCATCGCCATGCGCGCCCTCGGCGACCCCGACGCCTTCCCCGTCACCGACCTGGGAGTACGACGCGCCGCCGAGCGCCTCGGGCTCCCCGCCACCCCGGCCGCGCTCACCGGCCGCGCCGAGGCCTGGCGGCCCTGGCGGGCGTACGCCGTGCAGTACCTGTGGGCGACCGACAGCCACCCGATCAACGTCCTTCCGGACTGAGGAAGTTGCCATGACCGCCATGAAGCACCACACCGTCACCGACAGCCCCTACGGGCCCCTCACGCTCGTCGCGGACGCCGACGACACGCTGTGCGGCCTCTACATGGAGGGCCAGCGCCACCGCCCCGCCGAGGAGACCTTCGGCCCGCGCGACGACAGCCTGCGCGCCTTCGCCGAGGCCCGCGAGCAGCTGGCGGCCTACTTCGCGGGCGACCTGACCGACTTCACCCTCCGCCTGAACCTCGCGGGCACGCCGTTCCAGCAGCGGGTCTGGGAGCAGCTCACCCTCATCCCCTACGGGGAGACCCGGAGCTACGGCCAGCTCGCCGCCGCCCTCGGCAACCCCACCGCCTCCCGCGCCGTCGGCCTCGCCAACGGCCGCAACCCCATCGGCATCATCGTCCCCTGCCACCGGGTCATCGGCTCGACCGGCAGCCTCACCGGCTACGGCGGCGGCCTGGCCCGCAAGCAGAAGCTGCTGGAGTTCGAGAAGGCCGAGAAGGGGGAGAGCCTGTTCTGACCGGCCGTGGGGTCAGTCGCCGTACCGCCCGGCCAGCGCGCTCAGCAGGCCGGGCAGCGCGGTGCCGATCGGCTCGCGGACGACCTCCTCGGCGAGGTCGTCGTACGGCGTCGGCTCCGCGTTGACGATGGTCAGCCGGGCGCCGTGGTCGGCGGCCACCCCGGCGAGACCGGCGGCGGGCTGCACCTGGAGCGTGCTGCCGACGGCGATGAACACCGTGCACGCCTTGCTGATCGACAGGGCCTCGCCGAGGACGACGGGGTCCAGGCTCTGCCCGAACATCACCGTCGCCGACTTCAGGATCCCGCCGCACTCCAGACACGGCGGATCCTCCTCACCGGCCTCCACGCGGGCGAGGGCGTCCTCCATCGACCCCCTCGCGTGACACTTGGTGCACACGAACTCCCTTGCGTTGCCGTGCAGTTCGAGCACCTTCCGGGCGGGCATCCCGGCCCGCTGATGCAGCCCGTCCACGTTCTGTGTGAGCACCCGCACCGGGACACCGGAGCGCTCCAGCTCGGCCACCGCCCGGTGCGCGGCGTTCGGCTCCGCGCTCAGCGCCCGGTTCTTGCGCCGCAGCTGCCACGAGCGGCGCCGGATCTCCGGGTCCGCCATGTAGTACGCGTACGTCACCAGCTTCTCGGCCTCCGGATCCCGCCGCCACAGCCCGTTGGGGCCGCGGTAGTCCGGGATACCGGAGTCGGTGGAGATGCCTGCGCCGCTGAGGACGGCTACGAGGGGCTTGGCCATGGGACCGAGAGTAGGGCGGGCGGGGGCGGGGCGGCGAGGGGATATCGCCGCACGGTCAGACCACCCGGTGGCCGTTCTCCAGCTCGGCCGGGCCGTTGCCCTCCGCCAGGACGTCCAGGGCGGTCAGGATGCGGTCGGAGAGGGGCGAGGGGAGGTAGTCCGGCAGTTCGGGGCGGGGGACCAGGCGCCAGGACAGCAGCTCCTCCTCCTGGAGACGGATCGACTTCAGCTCGGCCTCGCTCAGCACGCCGCCGTCGTAGAGGTACGCCACCAGCGGCGGGCGGCCCGGTCCCGGTACCCAGTCCACGGTGAGCAACCGCCCCGGCTCCAGGTCCAGGCCGATCTCCTCCAGCGTCTCGCGCCGCGCCCCCTGCCGAGGTGTCTCCCCCTGATCCGACTCGATCGTGCCGCCCGGCAGCCCCCACCCCGGCCGGTAATTCGGCTCGACGAGCAGCACCCGTCCCTCGGCGTCCCGGAACAGACACGCGGCGGCGGCGAGGACACGGGGGAGACCGGCGATGTACGTGGCGAAGTCGTTCGAGGTGGTCATCCTGGCAGCGTAGCCAGGCGCGGGGGCGCGGGCACAGGGGGCGGTGGGGGCGCGGGGGTGCGTCTGGCGCGGGCTGGGGGCGGGGTGGTGGTGTACGGGGGCTGCGTGCTCGGCGCGGGCTGTGGAGCTGGTCGTCGGCGTGCCCGGTGCTGCTGGCGTGGCGTGGGCATGCTGGGCATCGAGGCTGCGGGCGAGTCGGCGGCGCATTGGCGTCGTCGACGGAGCTGCGCGGGCGCGGCAGCGTGCCCTGGGCGGCAGCCCTTAGGGTCGCAGCGGTGCTCCCTGGGGCGAGCGTGGGTTCGGACGGTGAGGGGTCGTGTGGTGACGGACGGTGCGGGGCGGCGGCGGGTGCTGGTCGCCGCCGACAAGTTCAAGGGGTCGCTGACGGCCGCCGAGGTGGCCGCGCGGGTCGCGGCCGGGCTGCGGCGGGTCGTGCCGGACGTGGTGGTGGAGGCGCTGCCCGTGGCCGACGGGGGCGACGGCACGGTGGACGCGGCGCTCGCGGCCGGATTCGAGCGGCGTGAGGCGCGGGTCGCCGGGCCGACCGGGGAGCCGGTGACCGCCGCCTTCGCGGTGCGCGGCGACACCGCCGTGGTCGAGATGGCCGAGGCGAGTGGGCTGCGGCGGCTGCCGGAGGGGGTACGGGCGCCGCTCACGGCCTCCACGTACGGCTCGGGGGAGCTGCTGCGGGCCGCGCTGGACGCGGGCGCGCGGACCATCGTGTTCGGCGTCGGGGGCAGCGCCACGACGGACGGCGGCGCCGGGATGCTGACGGCGCTCGGTTCCCGGCTGCTGGACGGCGACGGAAAGCTGGTGGCCCCCGGCGGCGGCGCGCTCGTGGACCTCGCCCGTGCCGACCTGTCCGGCCTCGATCCGCGCCTCGCCTCCGTGGACCTGGTGCTCGCCGGTGACGTCGACAACCCGCTGACCGGGCCGCAGGGCGCCGCCGCCGTCTACGGCCCGCAGAAGGGCGCCTCCCCGGCGGACGTGGCCCGTCTCGACGCCGCCCTCGCCCACTACGTGACCGTCCTCGCCGCCACCCTCCCTCGCGCGGCCGACCTCGCGACCTTCCCCGGCGCGGGCGCCGCCGGTGGCCTCGGCTACGCCGCCCTCCTCCTCGGCGCCCGCTTCCGCCCCGGCATCGAGGTCGTCCTGGACACCCTCGGCTTCGCCGCCGCCCTGGACCGCGCCGACCTGGTCATCACCGGCGAGGGCTCCCTGGACGAACAGACCCTGCACGGCAAGGCCCCGGCCGGAGTCGCCGCGGCGGCCCGCGCGGCGGGCAAGGAGGTGGTCGCGGTCTGCGGCCGTCTGACCCTGTCGCCCGCCGCCCTCCGCACCGCAGGCATCACCCACGCCTACCCCCTGACCTCCCTCGAACCGAACGAATCCACCTGCCGAGCCCAAGCAGGCCCCCTCCTGGAACGCCTGGCCACCCACCTGGCCAAGAACCACCTGACCTGAGCCGGCGTGGCCGCCCGAGCGCGGCAACGGCTTCCGGCGCGAAACACCGAGGGCCCCGACCTGTGACAGGTCGGGGCCCTCGGTGAACACTGCTGGACCGGTGGGGCTACGGCAGCTGGGCCGCTCGTGCCTCCCGGCGGTTGTCGCGGAAGTTGTTCACCCGGCGGGCCGTGGCGAACAGGGGGATGACCGCGCCCATGACGAGCTGGAGTGCACAGCCCGTCTGGAGGAGGAGCTGGCCGCTGGGGGCGTCGAAGGCCCAGGCGGCGAGGAGGCCCATGGAGAGGACGATCCAGGAGAGCATGGCCCCGGCGAGGCGGCCACGCGGCTTCGGGTACTCGACCCGGCTCACCATCAGCCAGGCGGTGCCCAGGATGGCCAGGAGCGTCGCCACGAAGGGCAGCTCCAGAAGCACGATCGAGACGACGGTCAGGGCGCCGAACGGTGACGGCATCCCCTGGAACATGCCGTCCTTCAGCGTCACGCAGGAGAAGCGCGCCAGGCGTAGGACCACCGCGAGCAGCACCACGATCGCGCCGAGCGCCGCCACCCGCTGGTGGGCGTCGTCGGCGACCATGCCGTAGACGAGGACGAAGTACGCGGGCGCCAGGCCGAAGCTGATGAGGTCGGAGAGGTTGTCCAGCTCCGCGCCCATCGGCGAGGAGCGCAGCTTGCGCGCCACCAGGCCGTCGAAGAGGTCGAAGATCGCCGCGCAGAGCATCAGGATGACCGCCGTGGCCGCGCTGTGGCGGGCCATGCCGGATTCCTGGCTGCCGGTGAGGTGCGGGATGAGGATGCCGGTGGTGGTGAAGTACACCGCCATGAACCCGCAGGTCGCGTTGCCGAGCGTGAGCGTGTCCGCTATCGACAGGCGCAGAGAGAGAGGCATCTCCTCTTCGTCGTCGACCGCGTCGGCCTCGGGCACCCAGCCCGCCTGTGTCTCCGGATCAATCACGGTCAATGCGAGTCACCCCAGCCACGGTCTTCTGCCCGACCTCGACCGCGACCTCCACACCCTCGGGCAGGTAGAGGTCGACACGCGAGCCGAAGCGGATCAGACCGATGCGCTCGCCCTGCTCGACCTTCGTCCCCTCGGGGAGGTACGGCACGATACGACGAGCCACCGCGCCCGCGATCTGGATCATCTCGATGTCGCCGAGTTCGGTGTCGAAATGCCAGACTACGCGCTCGTTGTTCTCGCTCTCCTTGTTGAAAGCAGGAACAAAGCCGCCGGGGATGTGCTCGACCGACGTCACGGTGCCCGCCAGCGGCGCCCGGTTGACGTGGACGTTGAGCGGACTCATGAAGATCGCGACGCGGGTGCGGCCGTCCTTCCACGGCATGATGCTCTGCACCACACCGTCGGCGGGGGAGATGACCCGGCCCGTGGCGATCTCGCGCTCGGGGTCGCGGAAGAACCACAGCATTCCCGCCGCGAGCGCGGTGGCGGGAACGGCGACGGCCTTGGCGACGCCCGAGCGGCGGGCGCGGGCCAGGCTGAGGGCTGCGGTGGCGACGGTCGGGAGGAGCCACGGCGATGCTCCGCGCGCGAGGCGTACGCCGGCCCGGCTGTCGCGAGGTGCAGAGGTTTGGCTGTGGGGCATGGATGACCTTCGTAGCGGATGATGCCGCGCTTGACGGGGGACGGCGGCTTTCCGGGATCGTACCGGGAGCGGGCCGCAACTGGGCAAGCCAGGAAGCCGAGTCGACGGCTGAAGACCGTCAACGGGGTGTGATCTTCCCTACGAAGAAAACACCCCGTCCCCGGACAATCAGCCCTGGAACCGGTACTCTTCGAGCAGTCTGCGCCCGATGATCATTTTCTGGATCTCGGCGGTGCCTTCACCGATGAGCAACATGGGAGCCTCCCGGTAAAGGCGCTCGATCTCGTACTCCTTGGAGAAGCCGTAGCCGCCGTGGATGCGGAAGGCGTCCTCCACCACTTCCTTGCAGTACTCCGAGGCGAGGTACTTCGCCATCCCGGCCTCCAGGTCGTTTCGCTCCCCGGAGTCCTTTTTGCGTGCGGCGTTCACCATCATCGCATGGGCTGCCTCGACCTTGGTGGCCATTTCGGCCAGCTTGAACTGGATGGCCTGGTGCTGGGCGATCGGCTTGCCGAAGGTGTGCCGCTGCTGCGCGTACTGAACGCCCAGCTCGAAGGCGCGCTGCGCGACACCGCAGCCACGCGCCGCCACGTTGACGCGGCCCACCTCCACACCGTCCATCATTTGGTAAAAACCCCGGCCCGTGACGCCGCCGAGCACGCGGTCGGCCGGGATGCGCAGGCCGTCCATGATCAGCTCGGTGGTGTCGACGCCCTTGTAGCCCATCTTGTCGATCTTGCCGGGGATGGTGAGCCCCGGCCGGACCTCGCCGAAGCCGGGTTCCTTCTCCACCAGGAAGGTCGTCATCGACTTGTGGGGCGCGGTGCCCTCGGGGTGGCCTTCGTCACTGCGGACCAGGACAGCCACGAGCGAGGAGGTGCCACCGTTCGTCAGCCACATCTTCTGGCCGTTCAGGACGTATTCCTCGCCGTCCTTCACCGCCTTCGAGGTGATGGCCGACACGTCCGAGCCGAGCGCCGGCTCCGACATCGAGAACGCGCCCCGGATGTCACCGAGGGCCATCTTCGGCAGGAAGTAGGACTTCTGTTCCTCCGTGCCGTGCTGCTTGAGCATGTACGCCACGATGAAGTGCGTGTTGATGATCCCGGAGACCGACATCCAGCCCCGGGCGATCTCCTCCACGCACAGCGCGTAGGTGAGCAGCGACTCGCCCAGGCCCCCGTACTCCTCGGGGATCATCAGACCGAACAGCCCCAGCTCCTTCAGGCCGTCCACGATCTGCTGCGGGTACTCGTCGCGGTGCTCCAGCTCGGTGGCGACCGGGATGATCTCCTTGTCCACGAAGTCGCGGACCGTGGAAAGGATCTCCCGCTGGATGTCCGTCAGACCTGCGGTCTGGGCGAGTCGGGCCATGGCCTACTTCTCCTGCTGCTTGAGTTCCGGACGGCCGGGCTGTTCGCCGCCGCGCTCCTTGATGTACGTCTCGGTCGGCACCATGACCTTGCGGCGGAAGACGCACACCAGGGTGCCGTCCTGCTTGTAGCCCTTGGTCTCCACGTGCACGATCCCGCGGTCGTTCTTCGACTTCGACGGCCACTTGTCGAGCACGGTCGTCTCGCCGTAGATCGTGTCGCCGTGGAAGGTCGGCGCCACGTGCTTGAGCGACTCGATCTCCAGGTTGGCGATCGCCTTGCCCGACACGTCCGGCACGGACATGCCGAGCAGCAGCGAGTAGATGTAGTTGCCCACCACCACGTTCTTGCCGAAGTCGGTCGTGCTCTCGGCGTAGTGCGCGTCCATGTGGAGCGGGTGGTGGTTCATGGTGAGCAGGCAGAAGAGGTGGTCGTCGTACTCGGTGACCGTCTTGCCGGGCCAGTGCTTGTAGACGGCCCCGACCTCGAACTCCTCGTAGGTGCGCCCGAACTGCATCTCACGCCTCCGGAATCTCGAACTTGGTCGTCCGCCGCATTCCGGCCGCGCGGCCCTTGCCCGCGATGACCAGGGCCATCTTGCGGCTGGCCTCGTCGATCATCTCGTCGCCGAGCATCGCCGAGCCCTTCTTGCCGCCCGCCTCGGAGGTGCAGTACTCGTACGCGTCCAGGATCAGCTCGGCGTGGTCGTAGTCCTCCTGCGAGGGCGAGAAGACCTCGTTGGCCGCGTCCACCTGGCCGGGGTGCAGCACCCACTTGCCGTCGAAGCCGAGCGCGGCGGCGCGGCCGGCCACCTCGCGGAAGCCGTCGACATTGCGGATCTGGAGGTAGGGGCCGTCGATCGCCTGGAGGTCGTTGGCGCGGGCGGCCATCAGGATCTTCATGAGGATGTAGTGGTAGGCGTCGGCCGGATAGCCGGGCGGCTGCTCGCCCACGACGAGCGACTTCATGTTGATCGACGCCATGAAGTCGGCAGGGCCGAAGATGATCGTCTCGATACGTGGACTGGCGGACGCGATCTCATTGACGTTGTTGAGACCCTGTGCATTCTCGATCTGCGCCTCAATGCCGATCCGGCCGACCTCGAAGCCCATGGTCTTCTCGATCTGCGTGAGCAGCAGGTCGAGCGCGACCACCTGCTGGGCGTTCTGCACCTTGGGCAGCATGATGCAGTCAAGGTTCGGCCCCGCGCCCTCAACCACCGTCACGACATCGCGGTACGTCCACTCGGTCGTCCAGTCGTTGACCCGCACGACCCGCGTCTTGCCCGTCCAGTCACCCTCATTGAGGAACTTGACGATGGTGTGCCGCGCCTCGGGCTTCGCGAGCGGCGCGCACGCGTCCTCCAGGTCCAGGAAGACCTGGTCGGCCGGGAGACCCTGCGCCTTCTCCAGGAAGCGCGGATTGCTTCCCGGCACCGCCAGACAGGAGCGGCGCGGACGCAGACGGTTGACAGGGGACGTCATGCGGGGACCTCCAGGGGGTCGAGCTTGTTCGCTGTGCGGATCTCGTCGACGATACGGCCGATGATTCCCGTGATGTCGAAGTCCTTCGGGGTGAACACGGCGGCCACACCGGCGGACTTCAGCTGTTCGGCGTCCGCGTTCGGGATGATGCCGCCCGCGATCACCGGGATGTCGTGCGCACCGGCCTCGCGCAGCCGCTCCAGGACGTCCGGCACCAGCTGGGCGTGCGAGCCGGACAGGATGGACAGACCGACCGCGTGCACGTCCTCCGCGAGGGCCGCGTCCACGATCTGTTCCGGGGTCAGCCGGATGCCCTGGTAGACCACTTCGAACCCGGCGTCACGGGCGCGCACGGCTATCTGCTCGGCGCCGTTGGAGTGCCCGTCCAGGCCCGGCTTGCCGACCAGGAAGCGCAGCTTGCCCACGCCCAGGTCGCGCGCGGTGGCGTCCACCCGGGCGCGCACCCCGGCCATCGCGGAACCGGCCTCGGCGGGCACGGCCACCGGCGCGGAGGAGACCCCGGTGGGCGCCCGGTACTCCCCGAACACCTCGCGCAGCGCCCCCGCCCACTCGCCGGTCGTGACCCCGGCGCGGGCGCACTCCAGCGTGGCCTCCATCAGGTTCTCGGTGCCCTTGGCGGCCTCCTTCAGCCGCTCCAGCGCCTTGCAGGGGCGCGGGTGGTTGAAGGGCGGCTGGTAGCGGGTGTCGCGCCAGTTCCGGAGCGCGGTGATCACCCGGTCCTCGACCGCCGGGTCGACCGTCTGGATCGCGGTGTCCAGGTCGGCGGTGAGCGGGTTCGGCTCGGTCGTCTCGAAGATGTTGACGCCGATGATCTTCTCTTCGCCGGACTCGATCCGCGCCCGCCGCTCGGCGTGGGAGGCGACGAGCTGCGCCTTGAGGTACCCGGACTCGACGGCGGCCATCGCGCCGCCCATCTCCTCGATCCGGGCCATCTCCGCGAAGGACTCGTCGACCAGCGCGGCCACCTTCGCCTCGATGACGTGCGAGCCCGCGAAGATGTCCTCGTACTCCAGCAGATCGCTCTCGTGCGCCAGCACCTGCTGGATGCGCAGCGACCACTGCTGGTCCCAGGGCCGGGGCAGGCCGAGCGCTTCGTTCCAGGCGGGCAGCTGCACGGCACGCGCGCGGGCGTCCTTCGACAACGTCACCGCCAGCATCTCCAGGACGATCCGCTGGACGTTGTTCTCCGGCTGCGCCTCCGTCAGGCCGAGCGAGTTGACCTGGACGCCGTAGCGGAAGCGGCGCTGCTTGGGGTTCTCGATGCCGTACCGCTCGCGGGTGACCTGGTCCCAGATGCGGCCGAAGGCGCGCATCTTGCACATCTCCTCGACGAAGCGGACGCCCGCGTTGACGAAGAAGGAGATGCGCGCGACCACGTCGCCCATGCGCTCCTGCGGCACCTGGCCGGAGTCGCGCACCGCGTCCAGGACGGCGATCGCGGTCGACATGGCGTACGCGATCTCCTGGACCGGCGTGGCACCGGCCTCCTGGAGGTGGTAGCTGCAGATGTTGATCGGGTTCCACTTGGGGATGTGGGACACCGTGTACGCGATCATGTCCGTCGTCAGCCGGAGCGAGGGCCCCGGCGGGAAGACGTGCGTCCCGCGCGAGAGGTACTCCTTGACGATGTCGTTCTGGGTCGTGCCCTGGAGCCGGGTGATGTCCGCGCCCTGCTCCTCGGCGACGACCTGGTAGAGCGCCAGCAGCCACATGGCGGTGGCGTTGATCGTCATCGAGGTGTTCATCTGCTCCAGCGGGATGTCCTGGAACAGCCTGCGCATGTCACCCAGATGCGAGACGGGCACGCCGACCCGGCCGACCTCGCCGCGGGCGAGGATGTGGTCGGCGTCGTAGCCGGTCTGGGTGGGCAGGTCGAAGGCGACCGACAGACCGGTCTGGCCCTTGGCGAGGTTGCGCCGGTACAGCTCGTTGGACGCCTCCGCCGTGGAGTGGCCGGCGTACGTGCGCATGAGCCACGGCCGGTCCTTCTGACGCTGTGTCATCTGTGGCCTCCGTTGCCGTCAGACGTTCCGGAAGCGGTTGATCGCGTCGATGTGCCGCGCGCGCAGCTCCTCGTCGCGCACGCCGAGCCCTTCCTCGGGGGCGAGGCAGAGCACGCCGACCTTGCCCTGGTGGGCGTTGCGGTGCACGTCGTGCGCGGCCTGGCCGGTGTCCTCCAGGGAGTACACCTTGGACAGGGTGGGGTGGATCTTGCCCTTGGCGATCAGGCGGTTGGCCTCCCATGCCTCGCGGTAGTTGGCGAAGTGGGAGCCGATGATGCGCTTGAGCGACATCCACAGGTAGCGGTTGTCGTACTCGTGCATGTAGCCCGAGGTGGAGGCGCAGGTGGTGATGGTGCCGCCCTTGCGGGTGACGAAGACGCTGGCGCCGAAGGTCTCGCGGCCGGGGTGCTCGAAGACGATGTCGATGTCCTCGCCGCCGGTCAGCTCGCGGATGCGCTTGCCGAAGCGCTTCCACTCCTTGGGGTCCTGGGTCCGCTCGTCCTTCCAGAACCTGTAGCCCTCGGTGTTGCGGTCGATGATCGCCTCGGCGCCCATGGAGCGGCAGATGTCGGCCTTCTGGTCGCTGGAGACGACACAGATCGGGTTGGCGCCGCCCGCCAGCGCGAACTGGGTGGCGTACGAGCCGAGTCCACCGCTCGCGCCCCAGATGAGCACGTTGTCGCCCTGCTTCATGGCGGCGCCGTTGCGGGAGACGAGCTGGCGGTAGGCGGTGGAGTTGACCAGGCCGGGGGCGGCGGCCTCCTCCCAGCTCAGGTGGTCCGGCTTCGGCATGAGCTGGTTGGACTTGACGAGCGCGATCTCCGCCAGGCCGCCGAAGTTGGTCTCGAAGCCCCAGATGCGCTGCTCGGGGTCGAGCATCGTGTCGTTGTGGCCGTCCGAGGACTCCATCTCGACGGACAGACAGTGCGCGACGACCTCGTCACCGGGCTTCCAGGCGTTGACGCCGGGGCCGGTGCGCAGGACGACGCCCGCGAGGTCGGAGCCGATGATGTGGTACGGCAGGTCGTGCCGCTTGGCCAGCTCGTTGGTGCGGCCGTAGCGCTCCAGGAACCCGAAGGTGGACAGCGGCTCGAAGATCGAGGTCCACACGGAGTTGTAGTTGACGGAGGAGGCCATCACGGCCACCAGCGCCTCGCCCGGGCCGAGTTCCGGCACCGGGACGTCGTCCAGGTGGATCGACTTGCGGGGGTCCTTGTCGCGGGTGTCGAGGCCCGCGAACATCTCGGTCTCGTCCTTGTGCACGGTGATCGCGCGGTACGAGTCGGGGAGCGGCAGGGCGGCGAAGTCGGCGGACGTGGCGTCCTGCGACTGGATCGCGGCCAGGATGTCCTTCACGGTCACGGTAGTGCCTCCGGCGGTGAGTGCCCCGAGGGAAGGGCACTGGCGGTTCGTCGGTGGTGCGGGAGTGCTGCTGAGGGGGCGAGGGGTGGGCCGGGGTTCCGGCGGGGTGCTTCGGCAGCGCTGGGTGGCGCGGGAGGGTGCCTGTGACGCAGGCGTCCGGGCGCACAAGCCGAGTGGGGCTTGAGGGGACAGCCGACGCGCGAAGGGACTCTGCGCGCCGGCCGCCCGGACACTCTCAACGTATGACACCGCGTGTCAGTCGGCAAGGCACTGAGTGCCAAAAACCGGACTCAAATGAAATCTTCACTTAACAAATGAGCGATGATCGATCGAACGGGGGTCCGAAAAGCGGCGGAAACGGCGCCGGGGAGGCAATCCGGGCACGTCCGGGGGACGTCCGGGCACGCGAAACGGCCACCCCGGAGGGTGGCCGTCGTCGCGCGGGTGGGGCGGAGGCTCAGCGGGCCTTCAGCGCCTCCTCGATGGTCCGCATCACCTCGTCCAGCGGGGCGTCGGTGCGCGCGACCGTCACCAGGACCTCGCCCTGCGCCGACACCGCGGCCGGTGCGGTGGCCGTGCCCGTCCCGGACGACGCGCTGCGCCCGGCGCCGATGCCCGTGCCGAACGTCTTGCGGACGATCGCGAAGGCGTGGTCGAGCTGCGCCTCCACGTCGCCCTGGCCTTCGGCCCGCAGCCAGCGCCGCAGCACATGGTTGTGGGCGGTGACCACGGCGGACGCGGCGACCTCGGCAAGGAGCGGGTCGTCGTTGGCGTCGTCGGCGTGCGCGTGCTCGTCGAAGTGGCCGAGCAGATAGCGGGTGAACAGCCGCTCGTAGCGCGCCACGGAGGCGATCTCGGCCTCGCGCAGGGTGGGCACCTCGCGCGTCAGCCGGTAGCGGGCCACCGAGATCTCCGGCTGGGCCGCGTACATCTTCATGACTTCCTTGATGCCCCGGCACACCGTGTCGAGCGGATGCTCGTGCGCGGGCGCCGCGTTGAGGACCGCCTCGGCCCGCACCAGGGTGTCGTCATGGTCCGGGAAGATCGCCTCCTCCTTGGAACGGAAGTGGCGGAAGAAGGTACGACGGGCGACCCCGGCCGCGGCGGCGATCTCGTCGACGGTGGTCGCCTCGTACCCCTTCGTCGCGAAGAGTTCCATCGCGGCGGCGGCCAGTTCCCGGCGCATCCTGAGCCGCTGGGCGGCGGCGCGACCGCCCACGGCGCTCTCCGGAGCGTCGGGCGTGGCTGGTGTACGTGAGGACCTGGCGGGCTGGGACATGCCCCGAACGTACTGCATGGAGCCACTTTCACGCGCGGGTGCGGGGGTTGGAGCGGGGCCGCGGGCGGGGGCCGACGCGGCGGGCGGGGCGGCGGCGGGTGCCGCATCGGCGGCCGGGGCCCGTCCACTGCCGCGCGGTGCGCGCCCGCCCCGGCCCGCCGGGCGCCCGCGTCTGCCCGGGGTCCGGCCGCCCCCGGCCGCCGGAGCGGAGGACCGCCCGGCGGTGGGGGAGAACCCGCCGGGATCGAGCAGTCCGCCCCACTCCGGCTCCGCGCGACCGCGGCCCCGTGCTCCGTCAGCGGCGGGCATACTCGCGGAAACCGCGGCCGGTCTTGCGGCCCAGGCAGCCCGCCGCCACCAGGTGTTCGAGCAGCGGGGCCGGGGCGAGCCCCGGGTCGCGGAACTCGCGGTGCAGCACCTTCTCGATGGCCAGCGACACGTCGAGCCCCACCACGTCCAGGAGTTCGAACGGCCCCATCGGGTAGCCGCCGCCCAGCTTCATCGCCGCGTCGATGTCGTCGAGCGTGGCGTAGTGCTCCTCGACCATCTTCACCGCGTTGTTGAGGTACGGGAACAGCAGCGCGTTCACGATGAACCCGGCACGGTCGCCGCAGTCCACCGGGTGCTTGCCGATCCGCGCGCAGACCTCACGGACGGTCGCGTGGACGTCCTCGCCGGTCAGCACCGTGCGCACGACCTCGACCAGCTTCATCGCCGGGGCCGGGTTGAAGAAGTGCATCCCGATCACGTCCTGCGGCCGGGAGGTCGCGCGGGCACAGGCGACCACGGGCAGCGAGGAGGTCGTGGTGGCCAGGACCGCGCCCGGCTTGCAGACCTTGTCCAGCGCCTGGAACAGCTGCCGCTTGACGTCCAGGTCCTCCGCGATCGCCTCGACGGCCAGATCCACGTCCGCGAACGCCTCGTACGACCCCGCCGGGACGATCCGGTCAAGCACCCCGGCCGCCGCCTCCTCGGTCAGCCGGCCCTTGGCCACCGAGCGCGAAAGAGACTTCCCGATACGGGACTTGGCCGCCTCCGCCTTCTCCTCGGTACGGGCCGCGAGGATCACGTCGTACCCCGCCTTGGCGAACACCTCCGCGATGCCCGAGGCCATCGTGCCCGACCCGGCGACACCGACGGAACGCACGGTGCGGCCCCGCACGCCGGTGCCGTCGGCGGCCGGGGTCAGGGCGTCGGGGACCACCTCGGCGCTGCCCGGCGCCGCGTAGGTGTAGAAGCCGCGGCCCGCCTTGCGGCCGGTCAGGCCCGCCTCGCTGAGCTGCTTCAGGAGGGGCGCGGGGGCGTGCAGCCGGTCGCGGGACTCGGCGTACATGGCGTCCAGGACGGTGCGCGCGGTGTCCACGCCGATCAGGTCGAGCAGCGCGAGCGGGCCCATCGGCAGACCGCAGCCGAGCCGCATCGCCGCGTCGATGTCCTCACGGGAGGCGTAGCGGGCCTCGTACATCGCGGCGGCCTGGTTGAGGTAGCCGAACAGCAGGCCGTCCGCGACGAACCCGGGCCGGTCGCCCACCGCCACCGGCTCCTTGCCCAGCTCCACCGCGAGGTCGGTCACGGTGGCCACCGCCTGCGGCGCGGTCAGCACCGAGGAGACCACCTCGACCAGCTTCATGGCCGGTGCCGGGTTGAAGAAGTGCAGCCCGAGCACGCGCTCGGGGCGGGCCGAACCGGAGGCCAGCCGGGTCACCGACAGGGCGTTGGTCCCGGTCGCCAGAATCGTCTCCGGGCGCACCACGGCGTCCAGTTCACGGAAGATCTGCTGCTTGATCTCGTACGACTCCGGCGCCACCTCGATCACGAGATCGGCATCGGCGACCGCCGCGAGATCCGTGGAGGTGCGCACCCGGGCGAGGAGGCCGACGCGCTCCTCCTCGGACAGCCGGCCGCGCGCCACGGCGCGGGCGGTGGTGGCTTCCAGGGCGGAGACGAACCGGGCGGCCTGGGCCGCGCTGATGTCGACGCCGATCACCTCACGGCCGGCCCGGGCGAGCACTTCGGCGATGCCGGTGCCCATGGTGCCGAGGCCGACCACGGCGACCGTACGCAGCGGGGAAGGGGAGGAGGGGGACAGGGGAGTGGCCATCACGGGACTCCAGAAAGGGTGACGACGAGGGAACGCGCCGGATGCGCCGAGGGGCGCACGCCGGAGCCGAGTCGATGCGGATGTTCCGGTCGATGCGGGTGTTCCGGGCTGCGAGCGCACACGCCCGGTGCCGTCCTCGCGGGTCACGCACAGACCCGCGAACGGCGGTGTGCCGACCGGCCCTGTCCCGGAGCCGGGTCGTACCGCAGGTACCGAGGTACCTGCGACGTCGATCGCTCACGACGGCCGCGTCACCAGACCGCCCCGAGCGGAGCCGCGAGTGGGTAACTCGCTCGTCTGAGCTTAACCAGTGAGTAACGAGCGCGCCAGACCTGCGCGGCGACGGGACTTTGTGATGTACCTCCCCAAGCGCGTGTGACGTGCCTAATCTGAAACCGTGGACGAAGAGTTGCGAGCGCTCACGGAGCGCTTACGGCAGGAGTCGCGCGGCGCGGCGGCCTGCGAACGCCTGCTGGACACCCAGGACCACGACGAGCTGGCCCGGGTCCTCACCGCGCCCGGACAACCGCTGTGGGCGCGGGAGTTGGCCGCCTTCCGGCTCGGCAGCGCCGGGGACCGCCGGGCCTTCGAGTCGCTGGTCCTGCTCCTCAACCACCGCGACCCGCCCCGCTGCGCCGCCGCCGCGACCGCGCTCGCCCGCCTCGGCGACCCGCGCACCGCCCGCGCCGCCGCCGCCCTCGCCACCAACGAACTCCGCGTCGCCTACGCCCTCCACCCGGTGCGGCTCCTGGTCGAACTGCGCGCCCCCGAGTCCGTGCCCGCGCTCATCACCACCTTGGAACGCAGACTGCGCCCGCACGATCCCTACCGGCGCGTGGCGCTGGCCTGCGTGGAGGGGCTGGGGGAGCTGGCCGACCCGCGCGCCAGACGGGTGCTGAACGAAGCCCTCGCCCATCCGGTGCTCGCGGAGGCGGCGGTGGGGGCGCTGGCACGCATCCCCCGTCAGCTGGACCGGAGTTGACGGTGCCTCACTTCGCGCCTCACTTCACGTAACGGACCTCGAAGACCTCTTGGCCGCCCGCCTCGAAGGACTGCTCGGTGCCGTCGGGGCGGAAACCGGCGCCCTCGTAGAAGCGGCGGGCGCGGGTGTTCCCCGTCAACACCCAGAGATATACGCGCGGATAGTCCGCGCACCGCTCGGTCACCTCGGTGAGCAGCGCCCGGCCGATCCCGCCGCCGAGGTGCTCGGGGTCGACGTAGAGGGCGTACAACTCGCCGTTGCCGTCCGGGACTTCGCCTTCCCGGCCCGGACCGTACGCCGCCCAGCCGAGCACTTCACCGGCCCGCTCGGCCACCAGGTGCACACCGTCGCCGCGCCCGAAGCGGGCCCGGCGCAGCTCCGCGTCCTCCTCCACGTCCAGCTTGTCCAGGTAGGCGTCCGCCACGATGCCCCGGTACGCCTGTTGCCAGCCGTGTACCCGGATCCGGGAGACGCGGTCGCAGTCGGTGAGCAGCATGGGGCGGATGCGGAGGGGGGTGTGCGGGGCATGCGGGGAGGGGGCCATGGCGGCACCCTAGGGAAGGTCCCGGGGGTGCCGCGCGTGAATTCGGGTGCCGGTGGCCCGGCACCGGCTCAGCGGCGGAAGCCCAGCAGCCCGTGCAGGGTGGAGCCGCGGGCCACCGTGGCGGCCCGCTTCGCCGTGCGGGGCTCGGGCTCGGGGCCCGGGGACTTCGCGCACGTCGCGTCGACGAGGCCGCGCCCGCGCGGGACCGTACCGTCGGCCAGATAGTCCGCGAGGTAGGTGTCCAGGCAGTCGTTGCCGCTCAGCGTGACACCGTGGTTGCCGCCGCCCTCCTCGACCACCAGGCTGGAGTGGGCCAGCAGCCGGTGCGCCATGACGCCCCCGGCGTACGGGGTCGCGGCGTCGCCCGTCGCCTGGAAGAGCAGCGCGGAGGACAGCTTGCCGTTGGCGACGTTCACCGGCTGCCGGGGACCGGTCGGCCAGAAGGCACAGGGCGCGTTGTACCAGGTGTTGTTCCAGGTCATGAAGGGCGCCTTCGCGTGCGTCCGCCAGGCGTCCCGCCGCCAGCGCGACCAGTCCCGGGGCCAGCCCGCGTCCCGGCACTGCACGGCCGTGTAGACGCTGTAGCCGTTGTCGCCCGAGGGGTCGACCGCCGCGAGCCGTTCGTACGCCGCCACCAGCGGGGCGGTCTTCTTGTCGCGGACGTAGGCGGAGAATGCCTCGGCCAGGGTGGGCCAGTAGCCGTCGTAGTAGCCGCCCGGCATGAAGGTGTCCTCCAGCTCGGAGGCGCCCACCTTGCCCCCGGCGGGCTTCTTCGCGAGGGCGGCGCGCATCGCGTACCACTTCTCCTCGACCTTCGCCGGGTCCGTGCCGAGCCGGTACGCCGTGTCGTTCTTGGCGATCCAGGCCATCAGGGCGCGGTGGCGGTCGTCGAAGGCGACGTCCTGGGCGAGGTTGTCCTCGTACCAGACGCCGGTCGGATCCACGATCGAGTCCAGGACCAGACGGTGCACCCGCTGCGGGAAGAGCTTGGCGTAGACCGCGCCCAGATACGTGCCGTAGGAGTAGCCGAAGTAGCTGATGCGGGGCGCGCCGAGGGCCGCGCGGATCGCGTCCATGTCGCGCACGGCGTCCACCGTGTCGATGTACGGCAGCACGTCCGCGTGGGCGCGGGCGCAGGCGGTGGCGAAGGCGCGGGCCCGCTCCACGTTCTTCCGCTCCAGTGCGGCGGTGCTCGGCACGCTGTCGGGGCGCACCGGGTCGAAGTGGCCGGGCGCGCAGTCCAGGGCCGGGGTGCTCTTGCCGACGCCGCGCGGGTCGAAGCCGATCACGTCGTACTGCGCGGCGACCTTCTTCGGCAGCGAGGACGCCACGAACCCGGCGAGCGAGAGGCCGCTGCCGCCGGGGCCGCCGGGGTTGACCAGCAGCGGGCCCTGGGAGGTCTTCGCGGTGTGCGGGACGCGCGAGAGGGCGAGCGTGACCTGCGGCCCGTCCGGGCGGGTCCGGTCCAGGGGGACCTTCAGCGAGCCGCACTGGAGGGCCGGGGACGAGCCGCTGCCGCAGTCCTTCCAGGTGATGCCCGCCGTGTCCCGGGCGGGCGCGGCCTGGGCGTGGGTGCTCGTGAGCGAGGTCGCCAGCACGGCGGTGGCCGCGCACAGCACGGCTGCGCGTGTTCTCAAGGAGTCCTCCCGGGTACGGCGTGCGGCGCGGACCGCGCCGGCCGCGGTCCACGCCGCATCGTCCCGGACGGAGCCTCCGTGCGAACGCGTCTTCGCCGGACTTGACCCGATCGGGTCGCGGGATGCGCTCGAACGCGCCGGGTGGACTACATCAGCGTGAGCTGGGTCGGCTCGGCGGCGGACGGCTCCGTGGGCTCCTGCTCCCGGCGGACTCCGCGTGTCGTGCTCGCCCGGGTCGGCCCGATGCCGTACTCGCGGGCCAGCTCGTGGACCTGGCGGGTGATACGGCGCTGGTACCAGGTGGGGGCGTAGGCGGTGCGGGCGTACATGCGTTCGTAGCGCGGGACCAGGTGGGGGTGGTGCCGGGCGAGCCAGCTCATGAACCACTCGCGGGCGCCGGGGCGCAGATGCAGCACCAGCGGGGTGACGGAGGTGGCGCCGGAGGCGGCGATCGACCGTACGGTGGCGCGCAGTTGGTCCGGTTCGTCACTGAGGAAGGGGATGACCGGGGCCATGAGGACCCCGCAGCCGATGCCCCGTTCGGCCAGGGCGCGGACGACGTCCAGGCGCCGTTCGGGGGCGGGGGTGCCCGGCTCCACCGTGCGCCACAGCGTGGGGTCCGTGAAGCCGACCGAGACCGAGACGCCGACGTCGGTCACCTCGGCCGCGCGGGTCAGCCGGTCCAGGTCGCGCAGGATCAGGGTGCCCTTGGTGAGGATGGAGAAGGGGTTCGCGTACTCGGTGAGGGCGTCGATGATGCCCGGCATCAGCCGGTAGCGGCCCTCCGCGCGCTGGTAGCAGTCCACGTTGGTGCCCATCGCCACGTGCTCGCCCCGCCAGCTGCGCGCGGCGAGCTGGCGGCGCAGCACCTCGGGGGCATTGACCTTGACGACGATCTGGCTGTCGAAGCCGAGGCCGGTGTCGAGATCCAGATAGCTGTGCGTCTTGCGGGCGAAGCAGTACACGCAGGCGTGCGAGCAGCCCCGGTACGGGTTCACCGTCCATTCGAACGGCATCCGCGAGGCGCCCGGCACCCGGTTCAGGATCGAGCGGGCGCGCACCTCGTGGAAGGTGATGCCCGCGAATTCCGGGGTGTCGAACGTCCGGGTCGTGACGGCGCCCGCCTCGAACAGCGCGCCGTCGGGGGTCCGGCCGTGACCACCGGACTCGTCGGTCAGGTTCTCCCAGCGCATGACGCCTCCTCGGTAGCTCGAAACCCAGAATAGAACATGTGTTCCCTTGACGGGCGGAGCCCGGTTCGGCCGCCCCCGATTTGGGCCCCCGGGCCCCCGGGTGATTGGCTTGGCCGAACCCCAGGAACCAGCTCGTGGAGGAAAGCGATGGCGCAGGTCGAGGCCACTACGGAACGGATCGTGGCGGCGGACGCCGAGACGGTGTTCGACGCGCTCGCGGACTACCGCGACAGCCGCCCCCGGCTGCTCCCCGAGCACTTCAGCGAGTACGAGGTGCGCGAGGGCGGCGATGGCGCGGGCACCCTCGTCCACTGGAAGCTCCAGGCCACCAGCAAGCGCGTGCGCGACTGCCTGCTGGAGGTCAGTGAGCCCACCGACGGCGAGCTGGTCGAGAAGGACCGCAACTCCACCATGGTCACCACCTGGCGGGTCACCCCGGCCGGTGACGGCAGGACCCGCGTCGTCGCGACCACCACCTGGAAGGGCGCGGGCGGCATCGGCGGCTTCTTCGAGCGCACCTTCGCGCCCAAGGGCCTCGACCGGATCTACGGCGCGATCCTCGCCAACCTCGCCGCCCAGGTGGAGAAGTAACCCCCGGCTGTCTCAACATCCGTCCGGTGAAGGGGTGTTGTGCCCTTCACCGGTTCGGGTGACATCGATTCCCTTTGAGCTTTGGCCGTAACTCGCCGTACTTGTTCGCAGTTGTCCCTTGACGCGGGAAATGTGCGAAAAATGCGACGAGGGGAGCGGTCACGTGGCCGGGACGACGCTGGTGCGGGACGAGCCGGACGAGGGGATCGCCGCGACGATCCCGATCCCGGTCCCGGCCGAACAGGCGGACGCGGAACCGCCGACTCCCGGGTCCGGCCTCGGTCTCGGGCCGCGCCGGGTCCGGCTGGTCTTCCTCGGGCTGATGTGCGCGCTGCTCCTCGCCGCGCTCGACCAGATGATCGTCGCCACCGCGCTGCCGAAGATCGTCGGTGAGCTGCACGGCCTGGACAAGATGTCCTGGGCGATCACCGCCTATCTGCTGACCTCCACCATCGGCCTGCCGCTCTACGGCAAGCTCGGGGACCTCTTCGGCCGCAAGGGCGTCTTCCTCTTCGCCATCGTGGTCTTCGTCGTCGGCTCCGCGCTCGCCGGACGCGCGCAGAGCATGGACCAGCTGATCGCCTTCCGCGCCGTCCAGGGCATCGGCGCGGGCGGCCTCATGATCGGCGTGCAGGCGATCATCGCGGACATCGTGCCGCCCCGGCAGCGCGGTCGCTACATGGGCCTGATCGGCGCCGTGTTCGGCCTCGCCTCCGTCGCCGGACCCCTGCTCGGCGGCTACTTCACCGACCACCTCTCCTGGCGCTGGTGCTTCTACATCAACGTCCCCTTCGGGCTCGTCACCCTCTGCGTCGTCGCCCTCGTCCTCAAGCTGCCCCGGCCGCGCGTGCGGGCCCGGCTCGACGTGCCCGGCGCCCTGCTGCTCGCCGCCGCCTCGACCTGCCTGGTGCTGCTGACCAGCTGGGGCGGGACCGAGTACGCCTGGGGCTCCCGGCAGATCCTCGGGCTCGGCGCGGGCGCGCTCGCCTCGATCGTGCTCTTCCTCGTCGCCGAGCGCTTCGCTGCCGAACCCCTCATCCCGCTCCGGCTGTTCAGGGACTCCGTCTTCAACGTCTCCGGACTCGTCGGCCTGGTGATCGGCGTCGCCCTCTTCGGCGCGGCCAGCTATCTGCCGACCTTCCTCCAGATGGTCGACGGCGCCAGTGCCACCGAGTCCGGGCTGCTGATGCTGCCCATGATGGCCGGGATCGTCGGCGCCTCCATCATCGGCGGCCAGCTCATCAGCCGCACCGGCCGCTACCGGCTCTACCCGCTGCTCGGCAGCGCGCTCGCCGCGCTCGGCATGTGGCTGCTCTCGCTGCTCGAAGTCGACACCTCCCGGCTGGCGTACAGCATCTGGATGGCCGTCCTCGGTACCGGCATCGGCCTGGTCATGCCCGTCCTCGTCCTCGCCGTGCAGAACTCCGTGCGCCCCACCGACCTCGGCACCGCCACCAGCGCCAACAACTACTTCCGGCAGATCGGCGGCAGCGTCGGCGCCGCCATCTTCGGCACCCTCTTCGCGAACCGGCTCACCGACGCCCTGCGCGAGGACCTGCCACCGGGTGCCGGAGCCAAGCTGCCGGACGCGCAGTCCATCACCCCGCAGCTCGTCCACGCGCTGCCCGCGGACCTGCGCGACGCCTACATCCGCGCCTACGCCGACGCGATGCCCCGGATCTTCCTCTATCTGGTCCCGGTGCTCGTCCTCGGCCTCGTCATCGCCTTCTTCCTCAAGGAGAAACCACTGGTGTCCCACAACGCCCCCGCCCCCGCCACCGAGCCGGAGACGGCGCCGTTCAACTCCGCCGTACCGCACGCGCGTTCGCCGTACGCGGCCGGAATCCCCGTGTGCGGCACGGTGCAGCACCCCGACGGGACCGTGGTGCCGCGCGCGGCGCTCACCCTGATCGACGTCGCCGGACAGCAGATCGGACGCGGTGCGAGCGGCGACGACGGCCGCTACGCGCTCGCCACCCCGGGCTCCGGCTCGTACGTCCTGATCGCCGCCGCCGGAGGCCACCAGCCGCAGGCCGTCTCCGTCACCGTCGGCGAACGGCCCGTCGAACTCGACGTGGTGCTCGGCGGCGCCGGGCGCCTCGCCGGAAGCGTGGTCACCGCCGACGGCAGCCCCGTACGCGACGCCATCGTCACCCTCACCAACGTGCACGGCGAGGTCGTCGCCACCACCCGCAGCGGACGCGAGGGCGGCTACGTCATCACCGAACTCGTCGCGGGGGAGTACACCCTCGCCGCGAGCGCCCCCGCCTTCCGCCCCGCCGCGCTCCCGGTCTCCGTCCAGGCCGCGCGCGAGACCCGGCAGGACGTCGAACTCGCGGGCGGCGCCGTCCTCAAGGGCACCGTCCGGGCGACCGGCGGGCGTGCCGTGGAGGACGCGCGCGTGACCCTGCTCGACGCCGCCGGGAACGTGGTCGACACGCTCACCACCGGCGCGGACGGGACCTTCCGGTTCGTGGACCTGTCCTCCGGGGAGTACACGGTGATCGCGGCGGGGTATCCGCCGGTCGCCACGGTGCTGCAGGTGGCGGGTGGGGGGCGTACCGAGCGGGATCTTCAGCTGGGGCACGAGGACTGAGGGCGGGGCCGTTTCCGTGCCGGGCGTGCGGGTCTGGGGCGGGAGCGGTTGGGCTCGGTGCGGGCTCGGACGGTTCGGTCGGGGCGTGTGTCCGGCTTGTTTGGGGCGCGCGCCGGGTTCGGTCGGGGCGTGCGGTCGGCTCGCTTGGGGCGCGCGCCTGGGCGGGGCGTGTGCTGGCTCGGGCGGAGTGCGCTGGCTGGGCCGGGTGGCGTGCCCTGCCGGGCTCGGGCGGAGTGTGCGCCTGGTCCGGGCGGGGTGCGCTGCTGGGCTCGGGCGGTGTGTGCCGCCTGGTCCGGGCGGTGTGTGTGCCTGGTCCGGGGTGGCGTGCGCCGTCAGGCTCGGACGGAGTGTGCTGTCGGGCCCGGGTGGCGTGCGCGCCCCGCTCGGGTGGGAGCGTGCGCCGGGAGCGTGACGGGGGCGCGGTGGGCGGGCCGGTCCGGGGCGGGGCGACCAATTCCAGGAATCTCCCCACATCGCGACCGGACGCACCCGTACGGTAGTGGCGGGCGGCACAGATCGTTTGCGGACAGCCGTGGGAGAGAGGGCCTGGGTCATGGACCGTGGCAGCGAACGGGACACACCTCCCGGCCGCGGCGCCGATGACACCGCGCCGGGCCGGATCCCGCTGGCCGTGGTGGTCGTCGACCGCGCCGGACTCGTCTCCCACTGGAGCAGCGGGGCCCGTCGGCTGTTCGGTCCCGGCCGCGAGGAGGCGGTGGGCCGCCCGGCCGCCGATCTGCTCCCCGTCGCGGGGGCGTTGCCCGACGATCTGCCCGATGCGGCACCCGCCGGTGACGGCGCCCACGACGCCTACGCCGACGAGGTGTACGACGGCCTCGGACCCGATCTGCGGGTCTCGCTCGGCGGCGAGACGGGATATCCGACCGCCGGACGGGCCCGACTGACCCCCGAGAAGGATGAGAAGGACACGAGGGACGCGGCCTCGGCGGAGTTCGAGGACTCCGCCGAGGCCGAGCGGATCGACGTGCTCTGGTGGGCCTACCCGCTGGTCGGCCCCGGCCCCTCCCGGATGCTGGTGCTCGCCGCCGACGCCACCCGGCTGCGCGCCGAACGCGGCCACGCGGACGAGACCACCGAGCGCATCGCCCCCGGCTTCGCCCGCCACACCGAACTCCCCGACCCCGACGGACTGGCCCGGCGGCTGCCCGAGATCCTGCCCAGCATGGGCCCGGGACTCAGCGCCCGCATCGTCTCCCAGGTGCTCGAACTCGGCTATCCCGTCCTGGAGTTCAACCAGTCCGACCGGGTGCCGGTCACCCCGTACTGGGGCGTGCCGCGCAGGGCGGGCCGTGTGCACGTTGACAGCGTTGTCCCCGCCCGGCGCAGCGCCCCCGTGATCCCCGCCGGAGCCGAACACGACCTGGAGTACGCGGCCGTACGCGAGCGGCTGGAATTCCTCAACGAGGTCAGCTCGGCCATCGGCACCTCCCTCGACCTCGGCGCCACCATCCGCGAGGTGACCAGCGCCGCCGTACCCCGCTTCGCGGACTTCGCGGGTACGCATCTGCGCGCCGCCGTGCTCGCGGGCGAGGGCTTCCCGGACGGGCCGCCCGACGCGACCACCGACATGCACCGCGTCTGGGTCGAGCACAACGACGAACCCGGTCGCTGGGACGACACCGTGCCGGTCGGCGAGTCCTTCGCCTTCCCCGAACACACCCCGTTCTACAAGTGCATGGTCACCGGTGAGCCGGTCCTCATCCCGAAGGTCACCGACGAACTGTCCGAGCGGATCTCCGGCGAGTTCGAGAAGCGCGACCTCAGGCCGCTCATCGGCGGTCGCTCCCTGCTGATCGTCCCGCTCAAGGCGCGCAACGTCGTCCTCGGATTCATGGTGCTGATGCGCCGCCCGGACCGGCCCGCCTTCGACGACATGGACCGCACCACCGGCGCCGAACTCGCCGCCCGCGCCGGGCTCGTGCTCGACAACGCGCGCATGTACACCTACCAGGAGAACGTCGCCGACACCCTCCAGGACAGCATGCTGCCGCAGGTCACCCCGCGCATGGCGGGGTGCGACGTGGCCACCCGCTATCTGCCGGGCACCCTGCTCGGGCGGATCGGCGGCGACTGGTTCGACACCATCAAGCTGCCCGGCTCCCGCACCGCCCTCGTCGTCGGCGACGTGATGGGCCACGGCCTCAACTCGGCCGCGATGATGGGCCAGTTGCGCACCGCCGTCCAGACCATGGCCGCGATGGCCACCCCGCCCGCCCAACTCCTGCGCAACCTGGACGACTTGGCCCGACGCCTCGGCGAGAACTACCTCGCCACCTGTCTCTACGCCGTCTACGACCCGATCCGCGGCGAACTCCAGCTCGCCAACGCCGGACACATCCCGCCCGTCCTGGTCCGCGCCGAGGACGGCAGCAGCACCCTGCTCGACCTGCCCACCGGCGCCCCCATCGGCGTGGGCGGGGTGCCCTTCGAGGCCGATGTGATCCGGGTGGCGCCCGGCGACCGGCTGGTGCTGTGCACCGACGGCCTGGTCGAGGTGCGCGGCACCGACATCGGGGAGGGCCTGGCCGCGCTCTGCGAGTCCGCCGCGCATCCCGCCGCCTCGATGGACACCGCCTGCGACACCATCATCCGCGCCCTCAACACCCGCGGTGGCCGCAAGGACGACGTGGCCCTGCTGATGGCCCGGCTCAACGGCATCCCCGACGACCATGTGGCCGAATGGCAGTTGGAGGCCGACCCGCGCGAAGTGGCCCGCGCCCGTCGGCTGATCGCCGACCGGCTGCTGGAGTGGGGGCTGCCGCAGGTCGTCGAGACGGCCCGGCTGCTGGTCAGCGAGGTCGTCACCAACGCCGTACGGCACGGCGGGGGCGGCTCGGTCGGGCTGCGGGTGGTGCGCACCGACGCGCTGCTCTTCGAAGTCACCGACGCGGAACCGGAGTTGCCCCGACTGCTCGCCGCGGGCCCGGGGGACGAGGAGGGCCGGGGGCTGCGGGTGGTGAACCGGCTGGCGCGGGAGTGGGGCGCGAGCGGGAGCGGGCACCGGAAGACGGTGTGGTTCGAGCTGGGGCTGGGCAGCGGTCGCTGAGGCGACGGTGGTTGACGGGTGAAGAACCGGTCGCGCATCCCGTAAAGGTGCCTTCCGGCCTCTTGCCCGGGCGGTGGCGGGCGCGATATCCCGAGCACGCCACCGACCTTGGGGAGATCGCCATGAACGTGTCCGACAACTACCGTTCAAATTGGGAGAGTTACTGGGAGGGGACGCCCGGCGAGGGCGGCTCCGCCATCTGGGACGCCGACCCGTCCCTCTCCGCCGGACCGCACAGCGAACTCCTCCTGCCGCACGCCGACTCCGGGCGCGTCATCGTGGACCTCGGCTGCGGCAACGGCACGCAGACCCGCTATCTCGCCACCCGGTTCGCCCGCGCGGTGGGCGTCGACCTCTCGCACGCCGCCGTCGAACACGCCCGCCGGGCCGCCAAGGACGACGCGGTGGAGTTCGAGCAGCTGGACCTCACGGACGCCGAGGCGGTGCGGAAGCTGCACGCCCGGCTCGGGGACAGCAACGTCTACATGCGGGCCGTCATCCACCAGAGCGAGCCCGAGGCGCGACCCGCCGTCGCCGCCGCCGTGGCCGAGCTGATCGGCAGCGCGGGGCGGGCGTTCGTGGTCGAGCTGACCTCCGAGTCGCGGGAGGTGCTGCAGCGCGCGGCCGCCGGTCCGGACGGGCCGCCGCCCAAGCTGCGCCGCGTCTTCCACCACCGGCTCAAGCCCGCCGACGCGCCGGACGGAGAGATCCCGCGGCTGCTGGGGGAGGCGGGACTGGAGATTCTGGCCACCGGAGAGACGGCGCTGCCGCAGACGGAGTACTTCCCGGACGGGTCGCGGATCGACCTGCCCGCGCGGTGGTTCGTGCTCGCGCGCCGGTAGGACCGGGCCGATCGGCGTAGTGCCGTTGGTCCCGGCCGTTCGATGAGGCCGGGACCGTTCGCCCCTATCGGGCCGGGGGTACCCAGCGACGATCATGTGGCGGCGGCCGGGAGACGCCGTGTCCCACCACTGTGTGTGCGGCCCATATGTGTGGGGCGCCCATGTGCGCGGTCACCAGGTGTGGCCTCACCACGTGTGGCTGCACCATGTGTGCGGAGCCTCCCCGGCCCGACAGCCACAAACGCAGATGGGGAGGCACCGTCCGGTGGACGAGGCACAGGTCGATCAGGGGACGAGCGCGGAGCGGGAGCGGATACGTCCGGCCGTCCGTGAGGAGGCCGGCGAATCCGGGGGGTCCGGCGAATCCGGCGTGGCCGTGCGGACGGCCGGTCGGCCGACGTGGGTGGAGTGGCTGACGACCACCGACCACAAGAAGATCGGGACGCTGTATCTGGTCTCCGCGCTCGTGTTCTTCATCGTCGGCGGGGTCCTGGCGCTGCTGATGCGGGCCGAACTGGCCCGGCCCGGGCTCCAGATCATGTCGAACGAGCAGTTCAACCAGGCGTTCACGATGCACGGCTCGATCATGCTGCTGATGTTCGCGATGCCGCTGTTCACCGGCTTCGCCAACTGGCTCATGCCGCTCCAGATCGGCGCGCCGGACGTGGCGTTCCCCCGGCTGAACATGCTGGCCTACTGGCTGTTCCTGTTCGGCTCGTCCATCGCCGCGTTCGGCTTCCTGACCCCGGGCGGGGCGGCCGACTTCGGCTGGTTCCTCTACGCCCCGCTGTCGGACGCGGTGCACTCGCCGGGTCTGGGCGCCGATCTGTGGATCATGGGGGTGGCCCTGTCCGGGTTCGGCAGCATCCTCGGCGCGGTCAACTTCATCACGACCATCATCTGTATGCGGGCGCCCGGCATGACGATGTTCCGGATGCCGATCTTCACCTGGAACGTGCTGCTCACCGCGCTGCTGGTCCTCATCGTGTTCCCGGTGCTGGCGGCGGCGCTGTTCGCGCTGGAGATGGACCGCAAGTTCGGCTCACACGTCTTCGACGCGGCCAACGGCGGAGCGCTGCTCTGGCAG
This sequence comes from Streptomyces sp. LaPpAH-108, assembly GCF_000373625.1. Taxonomy (GTDB): domain Bacteria; phylum Actinomycetota; class Actinomycetes; order Streptomycetales; family Streptomycetaceae; genus Streptomyces. The sequence continues at coordinate 222,329 of NZ_KB891994.1, read as the reverse complement.
CACCTGTTCTGGTTCTTCGGGCATCCCGAGGTGTACATCCTGGCGCTGCCGTTCTTCGGGATCGTCTCGGAGATCATCCCGGTGTTCGCCCGTAAGCCCATGTTCGGCTACATGGGTCTGGTGGCCGCCACCATCGCCATCGCGGGCCTCTCGGTGACCGTGTGGGCGCACCATATGTATGTGACAGGGGGTGTGCTGCTCCCCTTCTTCTCCTTCATGACGTTCCTGATCGCGGTCCCCACCGGGGTCAAGTTCTTCAACTGGATCGGCACCATGTGGAAGGGCTCCCTGTCCTTCGAGACACCGATGCTGTGGACCACGGGCTTCCTGATCACCTTCGTCTTCGGCGGCCTGACCGGCGTCATCCTCGCCTCGCCCCCGATGGACTTCCACCTGTCCGACTCGTACTTCGTGGTGGCCCACTTCCACTACACGGTCTTCGGCACGGTCGTGTACGCCATGTTCGCGGGCTTCCACTTCTGGTGGCCCAAGTTCACCGGCAAGATGCTGGACGAACGCCTCGGCAAGATCACCTTCTGGACCCTCACGGTCGGCTTCCACACGACCTTCCTGGTCCAGCACTGGCTGGGGGCCGAGGGCATGCCCCGCCGCTACGCGGACTACCTCGCGGCCGACGGCTTCACGGCCCTCAACACCCTCTCGACCATCGGCTCGTTCCTGCTCGGCCTGTCGGTGCTGCCCTTCTTCTACAACGTCTGGAAGACCGCCAAGTACGGCAAGCCGGTGGACGTCGACGACCCCTGGGGCTACGGCCGCTCCCTGGAGTGGGCGACCTCCTGCCCGCCCCCGCGCCACAACTTCACCTCGCTGCCCCGCATCCGCAGCGAATCTCCCGCCTTCGACCTCCACCACCCGGAGATCGCCGCCCTCGATCCGGTGCACTGAGCCGTGACACACCTGGTCCTGGGTGCCAGCGCCACCTTGATGACGGCGGCGGGCTCCGCCTGGTACGTCCCCGCGTACATTGCCCTCCGCGCGGGCGCCGACCGCCCGCCCTCCCATCGCACGGCCGCGACGGCGTGCCTGACGGGCTGGGCCACGGTAGGTGGCTCGGCGCTGGTGCTGTTCCTGACGGAGGGATGGTGGCCGGTCGCCGTGCCCCTCACCGCGGGCGCGGCGACGACGACGGCCCTCCGTCTCCGCGCCGCGATCCTCCGCCGCCGGGAGTCCAAGGAGGCGGCCCGCGACTGGGCCGAGCTGCGCGCGGCCCCGCCCGTGCCCATCCCGCGTCGACCTCGCGCGCTTCTCGTCACCGCTCTCTGTATGGCTGCGGCGATGACGACGGGGGTGGCGGCGCTGGTGACGGCGTACGGGGTCGGGGCGGACTGAGGAGGAGCCCAGCGGGTCAGCGACCGCTCCGCACGATCTCGATGGCGAGAACGCCCAGCGCCTCCTTCTCGGGCGGATAGATCTCCCGGATGTCCGCGAGCTGCCGCTCCCGCGAGACGGTCGGGTTGATGCTGCCCGGCCCCTCACCGTCGAGCAGCGCCTCGAACCCCGGGTACTCGGTGACCCGCCCGACCTCGACTTCACAGATGTCGTCTCCGCCCTTGACGCGGAAGCGGATGACGTCACCGGGCGCGAGGTCGGCGAGGTGCGGGTACTTCACCCGGACCTCGATGGTCTTCCGGCCGGAGGCGACGAGGTCGAAGTACTGGCGGTAGAGGGTGAGTTCGCGGATTCGGGCAGGGTGGTCGCTCATGGGGCCGGGTGGCTCCGGGCGTCTGGTGGATCTGGTGCGGGTGGGCGCGGGCGTGCCTTCAAGTCGGCCGGGGGCCGGAGTCAGACAGCGCCTCCGCCCAGCTTCTCCAGCAGCTCCCGTTCGCGCTCCGCGCTGAGGCCCGCTCGGCGGGGGCGGTCCAGGCCCTGTTCGCGTTCCCAGGACAGGGTGTCGAGGAGGAGTTCCGCGCGGGTGCGGTGGCGGAGGCCGGTGGCGTGGGCCGCCTTGCCGTTGCGGGTGGACCAGCCGCCGTGGCCGGGGCTGACCAGCCAGAGGGGGAGGGAGTCGGGGCCCATGTACTCGGCGACGCCGTTCGCGAGGAGCCAGTCCGAATCGGCGGCCACCAGGGGGCCGACGTGGCCGGCGACGGTGCGGGCGACGTGCAGCCACTCGGTGAAGGGGACGCTGGGGCCGACGGCGTTGTAGGTGCCGGTGACGCCGGACTCGGCGCAGTCGAGGAGCCAGGCGACGAGGTCCCGTACGTCGATCACCTGGGTCGGCAGGGCGGGGGTGTCGGGGATCAGCAGGGGGCCCTGCGGGTCGCGGGCGGAGCGGGCGGCCCAGTAGCCGGAGCGCCCGCTCTGGTCGCCGGGGCCGCCGATGAGACCGGCGCGGGCGATGAGGAGACGGTCGCCCACGGCGGCGGTCGACGCCTGCTCGCAGGCGACCTTCGCCTCGCCGTACGACGCCCGGTCGGCCTCGGCTCCCTCGGCCGGTGGCAGAAGGGGCGCGGACTCGGCCGCGTCCGGCACGTCGTGGGAGGCGTAGGCGCTGACGGAGGAGATGTAGGTCCAGTGCCCGGCCCGGTCGCCCAGCGCGGCGAGCGCCTCACGGACGAAGCCTGGCTGCCAGGAGACCTCCACGACCTCGTCCCAGTCGCGGTCCAGGAGCGGTGCGTACGCCGCCGGGTCGCTCCGGTCGGCGATCACCAGCTCCGCGCCGTCCGTGACCTCGCCGCTCTCCCCGCGAGCGAGGCAGGTCACCCGATGACCCCGCTCGATCGCCTGCCGCGACAGCTCCCGGCCCACCCACGCGGTTCCACCCAGCACCAAGATGTCCATACCGACAGCCAAGCAGTGCCGGCGGCCGACGCCCAGCCGGGTTCGCCGACAGCGGAGTGATGGGGGCGCCCTCCATGTGCGGGACCTCCATGTGCGGAGCCTCCATGTGTGCGGCTTCCCTGTGCGCGGCCTCCACGTATCCGCAGGGCGTCATGGCCCCCGCACACAGGGACCGTTGACCCACCCCGGCAGGACCATCGGCCGACGCGGGCGGGACCGGGCCCGGGGGATGCTCACGGGGACCGATCCGGAGGTATCCCGTGTACGAACGCATCGACCCTCCTCAAGGCCGATCCCGTCGCCGTCGCTCGCGGCGGGGAGTGTTCCGTGCCCTGGTCGGTCGTCGTCCGGCCGCCCGGATCGTCTGCCCTGACCGAGGGGCGGCCGGACGGTTCGTGTCCAGGGGGTGGGCCCGGTGAGCGGGGAACGGCGGGTGGCGCACGATCCGGCGGAGCGGCCGTTCGTCGTCGTGTGGGAGACGGACGGGAGTGAAGGGGAGCCCGGGGAACGGGAGTTGGACGCGGCAGAGGCCCGGGACCTGGTCCGGCAGGTCGCCGCGTTCGGGCGGCCCGCTCCGCTGTTCGTCGTCTCCGGCACTGATCCGTTCCGCCGGGACGACCTGCCCGCGCTGATCGCCTACGGCACCGGTCTCGGCGTACGCACCGCGCTCAGCCCGACCGGCGCGCCCGCGCTCAGCGGCGAACAGCTGCGGGCCGTACGGGACGCGGGCGCCGTCGGGCTCGTCCTCGGCCTGCACGGCTCGACCGCCGAACTGCACGACGCCGTAAGGGAGATGCCCGGCGCACACCGGCGGACCCTGGACACCTGGGACACCGCCCGCGCGCTCGGCCTGAAGGTACGGATCGACACCGCCGTGAGCCGCCGCAACCTCCGCGGCCTGCCCGACATCGTCCGCCTGGTCGACCGGCACGGCGCGGCCCTGTGGAGCGCCTGCTTCCCCGTACCCGCCGCGCCCGGACCCGGTGGCCTGCGGGCCCTCACCGCCCGCGAGGTGGAAGACGTGCTCAACTTCGTCCACGACGCGGGCCTCGCCCTGCCCGTCAAGACCACCGGCGCCCACCACTTCCGCCGCGTCGTCCTGCAGCGGCGGATCCTCGCCGAGCACGGTGACGACCCTGTCGCCGTACTCGGACTCGGGCCGCTCTACCGGGAGTTGCGGGACCGCACCCCCGGCCTCGGCACCCGCACCCGTCCGCCCCTGGACGCCGACACCGGCCGGGGCTTCGTCCACGTCTCGCCCACCGGCACCGTCCACCCCGGCGGATGCCTCCCGCTCAGCGCGGGCACCGTCCGCCGGGCGTCGCTCACCTCCCTCTACCGCACCTCCCCCCTCTTCACCGGCCTGCGCGCCGCCGGAATGCTCCGCGGTCGCTGCGGCGCGTGCGAGTTCCGCCGCGTATGCGGCGGCTCCCGCTCACGGGCCTACGGCATCACCGGCGACCCCTACGCCGAGGAACCCTGGTGCGCCTATCAACCGGGCGCCTTCCCGTACCGACACGAGGTCGCACAGGCACTCGCCACGCACTACGCCCGCCCCCGCCCCGCGAAGCCACCGTTCGCCGCACGGCGGACCGAGGAGGAGCAGCCCCGCTGAGCGCGACTCGCTGTCGGCCGTGGTGCTCGTGTCCGCGCAGTTCACGTAGGCGCCGGCAGCAAGCGGAGCCGCAGTCCCAGCCCTTCCTCGCCCTGTGATCAGTTCCCTGCATACACTCACGCTGCCCTCCGGCACACCCGCCACGTTCGTGTGCTGACGTCCGGCGACGTGGGTGTTGTCGACAATGGGGGCAGACGGGTGTGGCGAGTGGGAGAGGGTGGAGGTGCGGGTGAAGATCCTCATCAGTGCGGACATGGAGGGGGCGACGGGTGTCACCTGGCCGGGGGATGTGCTGCCGGGGACGCCGCAGTGGGAGCGGTGCCGGGGGCTGTTCACGTCGGACGTGAACGCCGCGGCGGTCGGGTTCTTCGAGGGGGGCGCCGATCAGGTCCTCGTGAACGAGGCCCACTGGTCCATGCGGAACCTGCTCCTGGAGGACCTGGACGAGCGGGTGGAGATGCTGACCGGGCGGCACAAGTCGCTGTCCATGGTGGAGGGCGTGCAGCACGGGGACGTGGACGGGATCGCGTTCATCGGGTACCACGCCGGGGCGGGGATGGAGGGCGTCCTCGCCCACACCTACCTCGCCAACCAGATCACCGGCGTCTGGCTGAACGACGTCCGCGCGAGCGAGGGCCTGCTCAACGCCCATGTGGCCGCCGAGTACGGCGTCCCCGTCGTGCTCGTCACCGGCGACGACCTGGCCTGCGAGGACGCGCTCGGCTACGCGCCCGAGGCGCTGAAGGTCGCCGTCAAGGACCATGTGTCGCGGTACGCGGCCGTCTGCCGCACCCCGGCCCGCACCGCGGCCGACATCCGCGCCGCCGCCAGGGAGGCGGCCCGGCTCGCGGTCCGCCAAGAACCGCAGGACGCGGGCCCGTTCACCGTCGCCGTCGAGTTCGACGCCGAGCATCTGGCGATGGCCGTCACCGTCGTCCCCGGGGTCACGCGGATCGGGGAGCGGAAGGCGGCGTACACCGCAGACACCATGTACGAGTGCATTCGCACGTTCAAGGCGGTCACCACGATCGCCTCGTCCGCCGTGGAGGAGCAGTATGGCTGACCAGCAAGCCCTGGACGAGGTCGTCGAGTTCACCTCGGATCTCATCCGGATCGACACCACCAACCGGGGCGGCGGGGACTGCCGGGAGCGGCCCGCCGCCGAGTACGCGGCCGAGCGCCTCGCCGGGGCCGGTCTGGAACCGGTGCTGCTGGAGCGCACACCCGGGCGGGGCAATGTGGTCGCCCGGATCGCGGGCACCGACCCGGACGCCGACGCCCTCCTGGTGCACGGGCATCTCGACGTGGTGCCGGCCCAGGCCGCCGACTGGAGCGTGGACCCGTTCTCGGGCGAGGTCCGCGACGGCGTGGTGTGGGGGCGCGGCGCCGTCGACATGAAGAACATGGACGCGATGATCCTGGCGGTCGCGCGCGCCTGGGCCCGGGAGGGCGTACGGCCGCGCCGTGACATCGTGATCGCGTTCACCGCCGACGAGGAGGACAGTGCCGTCGACGGCGCCGGGTTCCTCGCGGACGCGCACCCGGAGCTGTTCGAGGGCTGTACGGAGGCCGTCGGGGAGTCGGGGGCCTTCACCTTCCACGACGGCACCGGGCGCGAGATCTACCCCGTCGCGGCGGGGGAGCGCGGCACCGGCTGGCTGCGGCTCACCGCGAGCGGCCGGGCCGGGCACGGCTCGAAGGTGAACCGCCAGAACGCGGTGACGCGGGTCGCCGCCGCCGTCACCCGCATCGGTGAGTACGAGTGGCCGCTCAGGATCACCCCCACGGTCCGCGCCGCGCTCACCGAACTCGCCGCGCTCTACGGCCTGGAGGACGACCCGGACGACGCCGACCTGCTGCTCTCCAAGCTCGGCCCGGCCGCCAAGCTCGTCGAGGCGACCGTCCGCAACAGCGCCAACCCGACCATGCTGGGCGCCGGTTACAAGGTCAACGTCATCCCCGGCGAGGCGAGCGCCCACGTCGACGGCCGCTTCCTCCCCGGCACCGAGGACGAGTTCCGCGCCACCCTCGACCAGCTCACCGGCCCCGACGTGGACTGGGACTTCGTGCATCACGGCGTCGCCCTCCAGGCACCGGTGGACGCGCCGGTCTACGCCCGGATGCGCGCCGCCGTGGAGGAGTTCGCGCCCGGCGCGCACGTCGTGCCGTACTGCATGTCCGGCGGCACCGACGCCAAGCAGTTCTCCCCACTCGGCATCAAGGGATACGGGTTCGCCCCGCTGCGGCTGCCCGAGGACTTCGACTACCAGGCACTCTTCCACGGCGTGGACGAGCGGGTGCCCGTGGACGCGCTGCACTTCGGCGTCCGCGTCCTGGACCACTTCCTGCGCACGGCCTGAACGGATGGGGGAGGACATGATCGAGCAGGCGTACGGCAGTTGGCCCTCGCCCGTCGACGCGGCCCTGGCCGCCGCGCACGACGGGCACCCGGAGTGGGCCGGGTTCGTCGGCGACGAGGTGTGGTGGACCGAGCCCCGGCCCGCCGAGGGAGGCCGCCGCACCCTCGTCCGGCGCACGGCCGACGGCACCGAGGAGACGGTGCTGCCCGCGCCGTGGAACGTGCGCAACCGCGTCATCGAGTACGGCGGCCGTCCCTGGGACGCCGTACCCCACGGCGGTCACCCCCTGCTCGTCTTCACCCACTTCGCCGACCAGCGGCTCTACCTCCGTGAACCCGGCGCCGAGCCGCGCCCGTTGACCCCGCTCTCCCCGGTCGGCGGCGGGCTGCGCTGGGCCGAGCCGCGCATCGACCTCGCCCGGGGCGAAGTCTGGTGCGTCCTGGAGGAGTTCACCGGCGAGGGGCCGGGCGACCTGCGCCGCGTCCTGGTGGCCGTACCGCTGGACGGCTCGGCCGCCGAGGACCGTACGGCCGTACGCGAACTCGCCCCGGAGCGGCACCGGTTCGTCACCGGAGCCCGGCTGTCGCCGGACGGGCGGCGGGCCGCGTGGCTCGGCTGGGACCATCCCCGGATGCCGTGGGAGGGCACCGAACTCCTCGTCGCGGAGGTCGGGGACGACGGAACGCTGGGCGAGCCCGAAGTCGTCGCGGGCGGGCCCGAGGAGTCCGTGACCCAGGTGGAGTGGTCCGCCGACGGGCGGCTGCTGTACGCCAGTGACCGCGACGGCTGGTGGAACCTCTACCGGGACGGCACCCCGCTGTGCCCGCGCGCGGAGGAGTTCGGCGGCCCGCTGTGGAAGCTGGGCCTGCGCTGGTTCGCGCCGCTGGACAGCGGGCTGATCGCGGTGCTGCACGGGCGCGGTGCCGCCGTGCTCGGGATACTCGACCCCGAGTCCGGCGAGGTGGCCGACGCCGCCGGACCCTGGACCGAGTACGCCTCGACCCTGGCCGCGCACGGCGCGAGAGTCGTCGCCGTCGGTGCCGGTCCGCACCGCGGGTACGAGGTCGTCGAGCTGGACACCGTCACCGGGCGGGCCCGCGCCGTGGGCGCCCGCCACCACGACCCCGTGGACCCCGCCTACTACCCCGAGCCGCGGGCCCGCGTCTTCACCGGGCCCGGTGGCCGCGAGGTGCACGCCCACGTCTATCCGCCGCACCACCCCGAACGGAGCGCCCCCGACGGCGAGTTGCCGCCCTACGTGATCTGGGCGCACGGCGGTCCCACCAGCCGGGTGCCGCTCGTCCTGGACCTCGACATCGCCTACTTCACCTCGCGCGGCATCGGCGTCGCCGAGGTCAACTACGGCGGCTCCACCGGTTATGGCCGCGCCTACCGCGAGCGGCTGCGCGAACAGTGGGGCGTGGTCGACGTCGAGGACTGCGCGGCCGTCGCCCTCGGCCTCGCGGAGGAGGGCGCCGCCGACCGGGACCGGCTCGCGATCCGGGGCGGCAGCGCGGGCGGCTGGACCGCCGCCGCCTCGCTGACCGGCACCGACGTCTACGCCTGCGGCACGATCAGCTACCCCATTCTCGACCTCGCCACCTGGGGCCCCGGCGACACCCACGACTTCGAGTCGCGCTATCTGGAGTCGCTGGTCGGACCGCTCCAGGAGGTGCCCGAGCGGTACGCCGAGCGCTCGCCCGTCACCCGCGCCGACCGGCTCACCGCTCCGTTCCTGCTGCTCCAGGGCCTGGACGACGTGATCTGCCCGCCCGCCCAGTGCGAGCACCTGCTCGCCGAACTCGCGGGCCGGGGCGTCCCGCACGCCTACCTCACCTTCGAGGGCGAGGGCCACGGCTTCCGCCGTACCGACACCCTCGTACGCGCCCTGGAAGCCGAACTCTCCCTGTACGCCCAGGTGTTCGGACTGGACGTGACGGACGTACCGAAGCTGGAGCTGCACGGATGAGAGAACTGGTACGCCCCGCCCGGCTCGCCCCCGGAGCCCGCATCGCCGTGGTCGCGCCCAGCGGGCCGGTGCCCGGCGAACGGCTGCGCGCGGGCCTGGACGTGCTGCGCGACTGGGGCCTCGAGCCGGTCGTCGCGCCCCATGTCCTGGACCGGCACGACGAGTTCGCCTATCTCGCGGGCACCGACGCCGACCGCGCCGCCGACTTCCAGCGCGCCTGGTGCGACCCCTCCGTGGACGCCGTGCTCTGCGCGCGCGGCGGCTACGGCGTCCAGCGCATGGTCGACCTGCTCGACTGGGAGGCGATGCGGGCGGCCGGGCCGAAGGTGTTCGTCGGCTTCAGCGACATCACCGTGCTGCACGAGGCCATCGCCACCCGGCTCGGCCTGGTCACCCTGCACGGCCCGATGGCGGCCGGGATCGACTTCATCGGCAGCGAGCGCGCCCGCGACCACCTGCGGCTCACCCTGCTCGCCCCGGAGAAGGTCCAGGTCATCGCCTCGGGCGGCGGCGCCCTGGTCCCCGGCCGGGCCCACGGTGTCACCCTGGGCGGCTGTCTCTCCCTGCTCGCCGCCGAACTCGGCACCCCGCACGCCCGCCCCTCGGCCCACGGCGGCCTGCTCTGCCTGGAGGACGTGGGCGAGGAGACGTACCGCCTCGACCGCTACCTCACCCAACTCCTGCGCTCCGACTGGCTGGAGGGGGTGCGCGGCGTCCTCCTCGGCTCCTGGGAGAAGTGCGACCCCTACGACCGGGTCCGCCCCCTGCTCGCCGACCGGCTCGGCCCCCTCGGGGTGCCCGTCGCCGAGGAGTTCGGCTTCGGGCACGGCGCGGACGCGCTGACGATCCCGTTCGGGGTGACGGCCGAACTCGACGCGGACCAGGGCACGCTGACCTTGGCGGAACCGGCGCTGCGATGAGTTGACCCTGCCGCGACGTCAACGTTTTTACTGGCCGCATGCGCATCGGAGAGATCGCCGCGCTCGTCGGAGTCACCACCCGAGCCGTGCGGCACTACCACCACATCGGCCTGCTGCCCGAGCCGGTCCGGCGGGCCAACGGCTACCGCTCCTACACCCTGCGGCACGCCGTGCTGCTGGCCCGCATCCGCAGGCTGACCGAACTGGGCCTCTCGCTGGACGAGGTGCGGGACGTGCTCGCGGACGACGCCGGGCGCGAACTGGCCGAGGTGCTGCGGGAACTGGACGCCGACCTGGCCCGCCAGGAACAGGAGATCCGGCGGCGCCGCGAGGTCCTGGCCGACCTCCTGGCGGGCCCCCTCACCCCGGACGCCCCGCTCTCACCCGCCCTCTCCGCCCTGCTGCGCGCCGCCCCCGCGACCACGTCGCCCTCCGCCGCCAAGGACCGCGAACACCTGGCCCTGCTGGAGACGGTGGCGGGCGGCGAGGCGGTGTACGACGCCCTGTTCCCGCTGTCCGAGGACCCGGCGCTGCTCGGGCTGTACGAGCGGCTGGACGCACTGGAGGACGCGGCGCCGGACGACCCCCGGATCGCGGCCCTGGCCGAGGACATGGCCGCCGCCGTGCCCGACGAGGTCGTCGCCGCGATCCCGGCGGGACCGGGCCGGTCGAACCCCGGCTTCGGCGAGGCGCTGCTCGCCGACTACCCACCGGCCCAGGCCGAGGTGGTACGCCGGGTGATGACCGACCTGGCCGCCCGGATCGAGCGGAGCGGAGCATGACCACCCGCGCCCGACGGGCCGCGGCCCTCGCCGGACTGGTCCCCACGCCCGTACGCCGGATCGTCGCGCACGAGGTCCGCGCCCTGTACGCCCTCGCGCTCTGGACCCTGCGCCGCCGCCAGGTCCCCGACGGCGCCCTGGCCGTCCCCTACACCGAGCCCCAGACGGCCATGGTGTACGGCCTGCTCTTCGTCTCGGTCGTGGAGACCGTCATGCTCGCCCTGCTGATCCCCTGGCCACTGGTCCACCGCATCCTGCTCGTGCTCGACGTGTACGGGATCGTGCTGGTCCTCGCGCTGCACGCGGCCTGCGTGACCCGGCCGCACCTCGTCGGCCCGGACGGCTCGCTGCGCGTACGGTACGGCGTGCTGTTCGACCTCCACGTCCCGGCCGACGCCATCGCCTGCGCGCGCGTCGACCGGCGTTGTCCGGGCCGGGGCCTGCTGTGCGTCGGCCCGGCCGGGGAGCTGGACCTCTCGGTGGGCGGCCAGACCACGGTGACGGTGGAGCTGGCCGAACCGGTGCCGTACGTCCGCCCGTTGGGTAAGCGGGGCCGGGTGCGCACCCTCAGGTTCCACGCGGACGATCCGCGTGCGCTGGTCCTCGCCCTCACCCGGGATCGCGCGGCCGACTCCGTCGAAGGGCCGGGCGGTCGAGCTTAAGCTGGGCCGATGCCGCACAGTTCGCGTCACCACCTCGCCGAAGGTCCCCGCGTCGCCGTCCGGCGGTTCCGGAGGGAGGACGGCGAGGAGTTCGTCCGGCGGGTGCGGGAGAGCAAGGACCTGCACGCGCCGTGGCTGGTGCTGCCCGACAGTGAGGCCGCCTACGCGGAGTACGCCGCCCAGCTGATCGACAGCCCGGCGCGGGCCGGATTCCTGGTCTGCGAGAAGGGCTCCGGGGACATCGCCGGGTTCGTCAACATCAACAACATCGTGCGGGGCGGCTTCCAGTGCGGCGCGCTCGGGTACGGCGCCTTCGCGCACGCCGCCGGACGGGGGCTGATGCGGGAGGCGCTGGAGGTGGTGATCGGGTACGCCTTCGGGGCGCTCGGTCTGCACCGGCTGGAGATCAACGTCCAGCCCGGGAACACCGCGTCGATCGCGCTCGCGCGGGGCGCGGGGTTCCGGCTCGAGGGCTTCTCGCCGAAGATGATCCAGGTCGGCGGCGAGTGGCGCGACCATGAACGCTGGGCGCTGACGACCGAGATGCGGGCCGGGGGCTGACGACCGATACGGGCCAGAGCCGACACCGGCGTCCGCACCTCGTCGGGGCGCCCCGCTCAGCCCGGCTGGTCGACGTACTCGAAGACCGAGCCGTCCGGGTGCACCGCGAGCAGGTTCCGGCCCGCCGGGGTCGCCAGCGGACCCGCGACCACGCGCGCGCCCAGCTCCGTGAGCTGCCGGTGGGCCTCGTCCACGTCCTTCACCGCGATGGTCGCCGTCACCTTGCGCAGCACCTCCAGCTCGGCCTCCGGCCCGCTCATCAGCAGGAACGAGCCGATCGCCGCGGCCTGCACCCCGCCCCGCCCGAACCGGTGCGCCCGGGTGCCCGTCAGCCGCTCGTAGAACGGGATCGTGGTCTCGAGGTCGTCGACGCAGATGCGCAGTGTGGCGCCCAGAATCTCCATACGGACGAGCCTAGTTGGGACGACCCGGCCCGCACAGGCGGTCCCCCCGGCCCGCACAGGCTGTCCCCGGCCCGCGCAGGCCGTCGCCTTCGAGGGCGCCCGGGCAGCGGCCGTCACCCGGATGACCCGCGGGGCGTTTGCCCGGCGCCCCTCCGGATACGCGGAGGAGGTCGGACGGGCCGCACACCCTGCGCTCACGCACGGTGACCGTAGGCGGCGGCCCCGGTCCCGGACGCCGTCCGACCGTCTCGGACCCCACGGAAGGAGACTCATGAACACCGCAGAACTCGCCGCACTCGGACAGCAGTTGCGGGTGGACAGCGTACGGGCCGCGCAGGCCGCGAACTCCGGTCACCCGACCTCCTCCATGTCGGCCGCGGACCTGATGGCCGTCCTGCTCGCGCACCACCTCCGCTACGACTTCGAGCGCCCGGACAACCCCGCCAACGACCGCTTCGTCCTCTCCAAGGGCCACGCCTCCCCGCTGCTGTACTCCGCGTACAAGGCCGCCGGGGCCATCGACGACGGCGAGCTGCTCACCTTCCGCAGGCTCGGCAGCCGCCTGGAGGGCCACCCGACCCCGCGCCGGCTGCCCTGGGTGGAGACCGCCACCGGCTCGCTCGGCCAGGGCCTGCCCGTCGGCGTCGGCATCGCCCTCGCGGGCAAGCGCCTGGACCACTCCGACAGCCGCGTATGGGTGCTGTGCGGGGACAGCGAGATGGCCGAGGGCTCCGTGTGGGAGGCCGCCGAGACCGCCGCGTACGAGCACCTGGACAACCTCACCGTCATCGTGGACGTGAACCGGCTCGGCCAGCGCGGCCCCACCCGGCACGGCCACGACCTGGACGCCTACGCCCGCCGCTTCCAGGGCTTCGGCTGGCACACGATCGAGGTCGACGGGCACGACGTGGACGCCATCGACCGTGCCTACGGCGAGGCCCTGTCGACCACCGGGCAGCCCACCGCGATCCTCGCCCGCACCCTCAAGGGCAAGGGCGTCGCCGCCGTCGAGGACCGCGAGGGCCAGCACGGCAAGCCGCTGCCCGACGCCGACGAGGCGATCGAGGAGCTGGGCGGCCGTCGCGACGCGCGCGTCCGGGTCGCCGAGCCGCCCGCCGGGGCCCCGCGCCGCATCGCCACCGAGCCGCTGAGCCTGCCGCGCTGGAACGTGGGCGACGAGGTCGCCACCCGGGACGCCTTCGGCGGCGCCCTCGCCGCGCTCGGCACCGCGCGCGGCGACGTGGTCGTCCTGGACGGCGAGGTCGGCGACTCCACCCGCACCGAGCAGTTCGCCAAGGAACACCCGGACCGCTTCTTCGAGACGTACATCGCGGAACAGCAGATGGTCGCCTCCGCCGTCGGCATCGCCTCCCGCGGCTGGCTGCCCTACGCCGCCACCTTCGCGGCCTTCCTGACCCGCGCCTACGACTTCGTGCGCATGGCCGCGATCAGCGGCTCCGGGATCAACCTGGTCGGCTCGCACGCGGGCGTCGCCATCGGCGAGGACGGCCCCTCGCAGATGGGCCTGGAGGACCTGGCGATGTTCCGGTCCGTCTACGGCTCCACGGTGCTCTACCCGTGCGACGCCAACCAGACCGCCCGGCTCACCGCCGCCATGGCCGACCTGAAGGACATCCGCTATCTGCGCACCTCGCGCGGCAAGACCCCGGTGATCTACGGCCCCGACGAGGAGTTCCCCATCGGCGGCAGCAAGGTGCTGCGCTCCAGCGCCGAGGACCGGCTGACCATCGTCGCCGCCGGGGTCACCGTGCCCGAGGCGCTGACCGCCGCCGACCGGCTCGCCGAGGACGGCGTCCGGGTCCGCGTCATCGACCTGTACTCGGTCAAGCCGGTGGACGTGGAGACCCTGCGCCGGGCCGCCGAGGACACCGGCTGCCTGGTGACCGTGGAGGACCACCGCGAGGAGGGCGGCATCGGGGACGCCGTGGTGGAGGCCTTCACCGACGGCCGCCCGGTGCCCCGCCTGGTCCGGCTCGCGGTGCGCACGATGCCGGGTTCCGCCACGCCCGAGGAACAGCTGCACGCGGCCGGGATCGACGCCGCGAACATCACGGCCACGGCGAAGCTGCTGGTGGAGGAGGCGATGGTGAGCTGAGGGGCGTCGGGAGCGGGGGACGGCCGGTTCAGTCCCGGGGTTCCTTCCGGCACAGGATCTCCCCGTGCAGCACCGCGAACCAGCCGTCCTCCCGCCGCCCCCACTCCCGCCACGCCCGCGACACCGCCCGCAGCTCCTCCGCGCTCGCGTGGCCGCCCCCGACGGCCCGGTCCGCGTACGCCGAGGCCAGCGTGCGGTCCGCCCACAGCCCGCTCCACCAGGCCCGTTCCTCGGCGGTGGCGAACGTCCAGGTGCCGGAGGTCGCCGTGATGTCCCGCAGCCCGGCCGCCAGCGCCCAGCTCTTCAGCCGCCGCCCGGCGTCCGGCTCGCCGCCGTTGGCCCGGGCGACCCGCTCGTACAGGTCCAGCCAGTCGTCCAGCCCGTCCACCGCCGGGTACCAGGTCATGGCCGCGTAGTCCGCGTCGCGCACCGCGACGATCCCGCCCGGCCGGGTCACCCGGACCATCTCGCGCAGCGCCCGCACCGGATCGCCCACGTGCTGGAGCACCTGGTGGGCGTGGACCACGCAGAAGGTGTCGTCCGGGAAGTCCAGGGCGTGCACGTCCCCCACCGCGAACTCGGTGTTGGTGAGGCCGCGTTCGGCCGCCGTCGCACGGGCCTGCTCCAGGATCCCGGGCGCGCGGTCGACCCCGGTCACCCGGCCGTCCGGGACCAGCGCGGCCAGGTCGGCGGTGATGGTGCCCGGACCGCAGCCGATGTCCAGGACGTTCATGTGCGGCTTCAGTGAACCCAGCAGATATGCCGCCGAGTTGGCGGCCGTCCGCCAGGTGTGCGAGCGCAGTACGGACTCGTGGTGCCCGTGCGTGTAGACGGCGGTCTCCCGCGGTTTCGGCATGGCCGGATCTCCCTCACCGCTCGACGGTCCGGCCACGGGCCCGTTGCGGACACCGTGGCCGTGCTGGACCGAACGCTACGCCCGGGCGCCGTATCGTGAGACCCGCGTTTCACCATACGGACTGACTGAGTGTCAGTTCACGGTGGCGCCGGGGCTGTAGACCGTCAGGGCGCGGGGCAGCACCTCCAGCGTCATCCGGCCGCCGACCGGGGTCACCTCGCCGTCGTAGGCCAGCGGGGTGCCGGGTGCGATGCCGGACAGGCGCAGCCGGGCGAGCTGGACGGCCGCGTGGGAGGGGGAGCGGGTGAGCGGGCCCGCGACGGCCGCCGTGAGCAGCCGCAGCGCCGGGTGGCCGCTGCCGTTCACCACCCGCACGTCGAGCCGCCCGTCCGACAGGTCCGTACGGCGGCCCGCTCCGAGACCCCGGCGGTGGTAGACGCCGTTGCCGACGAACAGCATCCACAGCGCCCGGCGCCGCCCGGCCGCCTCCACCTCCAGCGGATGGCAGTCCGCGCGCAGCACCCGCAGCGCGGCGAGGACCCCCGCGGCCCAGCCGCCGATCCGGGGCGACCAGTGCTCCCGCTCGCGCACCAGCTCCGGGTAGACCCCGAGGCTGAGCGTGTTGAGGAAGACGCCCGAGCCGGTGTCGGTGGTGAAGCGGCCCACGTCCACCCGGACCGCCTCGCCCTCGCGCAGGGCGTCGGCCAGATCGCGCTCGTCCTCCACGCCGAGGTCGTAGGCGAAGTGGTTGAGGGTGCCGCCGGGCAGCACCGCGAGGGGCAGCCCGCGCCGCAGGGCGATCTCCGCCGCCGCGTTCACCGTGCCGTCGCCGCCGCACACCCCGAGCACCCGGGCCCGGGCCGCCGCCTTCTCCAGCTCCGCGACCACGTCCTGCGGCGCGCACTCGACGATCTCGGCGCCCGGAAGCGCCGTACGCAGCACACTCACCCGGTCGGCGGTACCGGACGCCTGGTTGGCCACCATCACCAGCCCCTCGCCCTCCGGCAGCGCCGGGGCGTCGGCGGACGGCCGTGCGGTGGGCCGCGCCTGGGCACGGGTCTGCACCAGGGCCCGTACGGCGAAGGCGGCGCCCACCCCGAGCGCCGCACCGGCCAGCACGTCGCTCGGGAAGTGGACGCCCGTGTACACCCGGGACATCGCCACCGAGAACGCGATCGGCGCCACCGCCGCGCCCCACGCCGGGGACTCCAGCGCGACCCCGGTCGCGAAGGCGGCGGCCGAGGCGGCGTGGCCCGAGGGGAACGACGTGGTGATCGGCTGCCGCTTCAGCCGCCGGACCGCTGGAACCGGCGCGATCACCGGGCGCGGCCTGCGCACCGAGCGCTTGCCGAGGGTGTTGATGGTCAGCGAGGCAAGACCGAGCGAGGCCATGCCGCGCACCGCGGCCCGGCGGGCGCGCGGGGTGCGGGTCGCGGCGATGGCGGCGCCCGCGGCGAACCACAGCACTCCGTGGTTCGCCGTTCGGCTCAGCTTCGGCAGGACGCGCTCGGCGCCGGGCCAGTTCCGTTCGGCGGCCACCTCGAACAGCCGGGCGTCGGCGGCGAGCAGCCGCCGCAGCACCGAGCGGCCGGGGACGGGGACGGCGGTCAGGTCGACATCAGGGCTCATGGCGTCCGACTACCCCGAAGCGGGGCTTCCTTGTGCGGGATGTGGGCCGTCGGGGCGCGGGCCCCGCCGCCGACCACGGGAAACGAGTTTGCGTGCCGCTGTCGCGCCACCGGAGAATGCGCCGCATGGGACACCTGGAAGCCGCGCATCTCGAGTACCACCTCCCCGACGGGAGGACGCTGCTCGGCGACGTCTCCTTCCGGGTCGGAGAGGGCGCCGTGGTGGCCCTGGTCGGGCCGAACGGCGCGGGCAAGACCACCCTGCTGCGGCTGATCTCCGGTGAACTGAAGCCGCACGGCGGCACGGTCACCGTCGGCGGCGGCCTCGGCGTGATGCGCCAGTTCGTCGGCTCCGTACGGGACGAGACGACCGTGCGCGACCTGCTGGTCTCCGTCGCCCCGCCCGGCATCCGCACGGCCGCGAAGGCGGTGGACGAGGCCGAGCACGCGATCATGACGGTCGACGACGAGGCCGCCCAGCTCGCCTACGCGCAGGCGCTCGCCGACTGGGCCGAGGTGCGCGGGTACGAGTCCGAGACCATGTGGGACATGTGCACCATGGCCGCGCTCGGGATGCCGTACGACACGGCCCAGTGGCGCCTGGTGCGCACCCTGTCCGGCGGTGAGCAGAAGCGGCTCGTCCTGGAGGCGCTGCTGCGCGGCCCCGACGAGGTGCTGCTGCTCGACGAGCCGGACAACTACCTGGACGTGCCCGGCAAGCGCTGGCTGGAACAGCAGCTGGGGGAGACCCGCAAGACCGTCCTGTTCGTCTCCCACGACCGCGAACTCCTCGCCCGCGCCGCCGAGAAGATCGTCTCCGTCGAGCCAGGGCCCGCCGGGGCCGACGCCTGGGTGCACGGCGACGGCTTCGCCACCTATCACGAGGCCCGCCGTGAACGCTTCGCCCGTTTCGAGGAGTTGCGCCGCCGCTGGGACGAGAAGCACGCCCAGCTCAAGAAGTTGGTCCTGAACCTCCGCCAAGCCGCCGCCGTCAGCCATGAGATGGCCTCGCGGTACGCCGCCGCGCAGACCCGGCTGCGCAAGTTCGAGGAGGTGGGACCGCCCCCGGAGCCGCCGCGCGAGCAGAACATCACCATGCGGCTGCGCGGTGGCCGCACCGGCGTCCGCGCCGTGACCTGCGAAGGGCTCGAACTCACCGGTCTGATGCGGCCGTTCGACCTGGAGGTGTTCTACGGCGAACGCGTCGCGGTGCTCGGCTCCAACGGCTCGGGCAAGTCCCACTTCCTGCGCCTGCTCGCGGGCCAGGACGTGGCGCACACCGGCGCCTTCAAGCTCGGCGCCCGCGTCGTACCCGGCCACTTCGCGCAGACCCACGCCCACCCCGAGCTGCAAGGCCGTCCGCTGCTCGACATCCTCTGGAAGGAACACGCCCAGGACCGGGGCGCGGCGATGTCCCGGCTGCGGCGCTACGAGCTGACCGCGCAGGCCGAGCAGCCCTTCGACCGGCTCTCCGGCGGCCAGCAGGCCCGCTTCCAGATCCTGCTCCTCGAACTCGCCGGAGTCACCGCCCTGCTGCTCGACGAGCCCACCGACAACCTCGACCTGGAGTCCGCCGAGGCGCTGCAGGAGGGCCTGGAGGCGTTCGAGGGCACCGTCCTCGCGGTCACCCACGACCGCTGGTTCGCCCGCTCCTTCGACCGCTTCCTGGTCTTCGGCACCGACGGCCGGGTCCGGGAGACCCCGGAGCCCGTGTGGGACGAACGCCGGGTGGACCGCGTGCGCTGAGCCCCGCACGACCCCCGCTCCGGGCGCGGAGGCCCGCCGGTCCGGATGTTCGTACAGTGGACGCAGGGAACGCGGACACGACGAGCGGGGTACCACCATGACCGGAGTCGACCCCAGCCGGCTGGACGATCAGCAGCTCATGAAGGAGCTGGAGACCATCCACCGCACACGCCACGACACGCTCCTGTACGGCTCGAACGACGCGCTGCGCGCCCACAACGAACGCATGGCGCAGCTGGAGGGCGAGTATCTGCGCCGCAACCCGCGCCGCCTGGTCAGCGCGGGGCGCACCCGCGAGGGGGCCCGCGAGCGGGGCTGCGGCGAGGCGGCGGCGCCGGGGACGGCCGGGACCTGACGCGACTTGAGCAGGGGATGCCCGGGACCTCAGGGGACCTGGGGAGAGCCCCGTTTCGGGCTGCCCGCATCACCCGCACGGGTGTTCGCGTCCCGCGAATGGGGTCCGGCCGCGCGCGGTGCGGCGTGCGGCGGGCTGTGATGGCAAGCGAGGGCACGAGAGCCGTGTCCCGCAGACGGGCCGACGACCGGCGCGGTACCGGTTGCCGACAGGCGTCGGCCGTCATCGCCGCCCCGCCGAGGAGCCCGCCCCATGCACCGCACAGCCCGCGCCCTCACGGCCGCCACCGTGCTCGTCATAACCGGCCCGACCGCGGCCTTCGCCTCCGGGTGGGGCGCGGACGCGCCCGCCGCGCGGGCCGCCGCCGCGTGTGACACCCCTGCCGTGCCGCGCGCGGAGATCCCCGAGGACGATTCCGGGGACCTCCCCGACGACGACCTCGGGGACGCCCCCGAGGACAGCGCCGGGGACTGCGAGGGCGCGTCCGACGTGCCCGACGCGCCCGACGGGGCGGACCAGCAGCTCGCGCCCGGAGTGCCGGACCGGGCCCGGGACACGCCGGGCACGGACGCGGGGTCCGGCAGCGGCACCGGCGCGGCCCGCTCCCAGGCGCCCGGTACCGGTGAGGGCCGCTCCCCGGCGCCCGGCAAGGCCGACCCCGGGACGGGGCAGACCCCGGGGCGGGACAGCGGCAGTGGCACGGGGGACCGCCCCGGTACCGGCGAGGGCACGGGCAGCGGCACGGGCGACCGCCCGGACACCGGGAGCGGCAACGGCAACGGCACCGGGAGCGGCACCGGCGACCGCCCCGGCACCGGCAGCGGCAGCGGCCACGACACCGGCGGCACTGACGGCACCGGTGACACCGGCGACCGCCCGCCCACCGTCCAGCACGGCGTGGACGCCGGGACCGGTGGTTCCTTCGACGGCTCCGTCCCGCTGCTGGTCGCGGGCGGCGTGCTGATCGCCGCCGCGTGCGCCGCCGCCCTGCACCGGATCGGCGCGCCGTATCTGTCCCGCAGGCGACGGCGTCCGTCCGACGTCTGACGCCCCGCGCTGTGACCAGGGCAACCCGGACCGGCAGCCATGTCGCGTCGATCGCCGGGTACACACCACACCGAGGGCACTACCGGCACACGGGTCACACGGCACCAGGCGAGTGAGCGGCAACGAGCACACCCAGCGCGGAGGCGACGATGCGACCGACGGAGACCGAGGGCCACGGCCCCGTCCGCTACGGCCCGTCCCTGCCCGGCGACGGTCTGCCGGTGCTGCCCGAACTCGCCGCGCGCCTGGCCGCCGCCGACCGCGCCCCCGCCCAGCCCGTAGGGGGCGCCCCCGGCCTCCTGGAGGCCGCCTGCGGCTACTGGACCCGCCGCGCGCTGCCCACCGTCCCCGACCAGGTGGCCGCCGCCCCCGGCGCCCCCGCGCTGCTGCTCGCGATCACCGCCGCGCTCGCGGCCGACGGCGGCGACGTGCTCGTACCCCGCCCGCACGCCGCCTGGTGGGAGCCGTGTGCCCGGCTGCTCGGCAGACGCGTCTTCCATGTGCCGGTGCCGCCCGAGAGCGGGGGCGTACCGGACTCGTACGCCCTGCTGGAGACCGTCCGCCGGGTACGGGCCGAGGGCGGTGACCCCCGGCTCCTCGTGCTCTCCGTCGCGGACGACCCGACCGGCACCGTCACCCCGCCCGAGCCGCTGTACGAGACGGTCGAGGCGGCGGTCGCCGAGGGGCTGCACCTGGTCAGCGACGAGACCTGGCGCGACACCCTGCACGCCCCGCACGAGACCGTGCTGCTCAGCCCCGCCGAGATGCTGCCCGACCGGGTGACCGTCGTCAGCGACCTGGCCGGTGCCCTGCTCCCGTCCGGCTGGCCCGCCGCCGTCGCCCGCTTCCCCGCCGGACCCGCGGGGGAGGGGCTGCACGCGCGGGTGCTGGACGCGCTCACCGCGCTCGGCGCCCATGTCGCCGCGCCCGTGGCGGAGGCCGCGCGCTACGCGCTCGACGAGCCCGAGCCCGTCACCGCCCGCCGCGAGGCCGCCGTACGGCTGCACGCGCGGCTGGCCGCCGCCGTACGGCACGTGGTCGTGGCGGGCGGCGCGCTCGCCCGGCCGCCGCAGGCGGGCCGCCAGCTGTACGCCGACCTCGGGCCGCTGCGCGAGGCGCTGGCCGCGCGGGGTGTCGGCGACGCCCAGGAACTGGAGGACTGTCTCACCGCCCGGCTGCCGATGCCCGCCCCGGGCGGCCACCGTTTCGGCGACGACCTCGGCGCGCTGCGGGTACGGCTCGCCACCGGCTCCCTGACCGGCACGACCGACGCGGAACGCATCGAAAGCCTCACCTCACCCACGCCGACGGAACTGCCGCATGTGCAACGCGCGTTGATGTCCTTGGGGTCGGTCTTCGACGATCTCCGTGACGACGCTCAGCGATGGGAGCATCCTCGATGACGCAACAGACGCACGAGCCCGGGTCCACCACCACGACCCCCGAAGCGACCAGCGCGACCGTCGGCACGACCACCGCCCTCCCCGTGAGCGGGGTGCCCAAGTCCCCGCCACCGCCCGCCTTCCCGCCGCTCGCGGAGCCGCGTCCGCTCGGTGAGCGGCGGGTGTGGCCGCGCACCTTCCACGACCGGCTCACCGCGCCGCTGCCCGGCCTGAAGGCCATGGCCCGCTTCGCCCGCGAGGGCGCCATACGCCCCGACCCCGAGGGCCTGGCCGACATCCCCCGACTCCCTTACGAACCCGGCCCGTTGCCCCTCGTGGGCGCCACCACCGTCGCGGCATCCTGGGTGGGGCACGCCAGTTGGGTCGTCCAGGTGGGCGGTCTGACCGTGCTCACCGACCCGGTGTGGTCGCGCCGCATCCTCGGCACACCCGCCCGCGTCACCCCGGTCGGCGTCCCCTGGGAGGCGCTGCCCCCGGTGGACGCGGTGGTCATCAGCCACAACCACTACGACCATCTGGACGCCCCCACGCTGCGCCTGCTCCCGCGCGACACACCGATGTTCGTGCCCGCCGCGCTCGGAGGCTGGTTCCGCAGAAGGCGGTTCACCCGCGTCACCGAGCTGGACTGGTGGGAGGGCGCCGAACTCGACGGTGTCCGCTTCGACTTCGTGCCCGCGCACCACTGGTCCAAGCGCACCCTCACCGACACCTGCCACAGCCTGTGGGGCGGCTGGGTGCTCACCGCGCCCGACGGACAGCGCGTCTACTTCGCCGGGGACACCGGGTACGGCCACTGGTTCGGCCGGATCGGCCGCCGCTACCCCGGTATCGACCTGGCCCTGATGCCGATCGGCGCCTACGACCCGCGCTGGTGGCTCAGCGATGTGCACTGCGACCCCGAGGAGGCCGTCCAGGCCGTCGAAGACCTCGGCGCCCGGCGGATGGCGCCGATGCACTGGGGGACCTTCGTCCTGTCGGCGGAACCGGTCCTGGAACCGCTCACCCGGGTGCGCACCGCCTGGGAGAAGGCCGGGTACGACCGGGACGACCTGTGGGACCTGCCGATCGGGGCCTCACGGGTGCTGGACTGACCCACACCCCGGGGCCGCACCCCCGTACAAGAGCCCCCTCAGCTTCTCCTGACCCGCCCCCGCAACCGCCGTACCACCCCTGGCACCGCGCTGACCAGCACCGTCAGCGCGACCGCCGCCACCACGCCCTCCCAGGGTTCGGGGAACAGCGAGCCCCCCAGGATGCCGATCAGCTGGTACGTCACCGCCCACGCCAGACAGGCCGGCAGATTCCCCCGGGCGAAGCGCCGGAGCGGCCATTTCGCCAGCAGACAGGCGAGCATCACGGGTATCCGGCCCGCCGGGACCAGCCGGGAGAGCACCAGCACCGCGACCCCGTGGTCCGCCAACTTCTCCTGGGCGCCGGTGAGTTTGTCCTCCGGGGCCCGGTCGCGTATCGCCTCGAGCCAGCGCGATCCGCTCTGCGAACGCAGCCCGCGCAGCCCCAGCCAGTACAGCGCCGCGTCCCCGAGGAAGGCCGCGAGCGAGGCCGTCACGAAGACCAACGCGAGGGAATAGGGCGCCGTTTGATGGAAGGCGACCACCGCCGCCGAGCTGACCAGCGCCCCCGTCGGCACCACCGGCACCAGCGCCCCGATGAGCACGAGCAGGAACAACGACGGGTAGCCGAGAGCCTGTTGGGTGGACTCGGGCGGTACGACCTGAGGGACGGCCGCCGCCAGCAGCGTCACGCCCGCCGGGCATCTCACCGGGCGACCTCCAGCCGTACGCTCTCGCCGTGCCCGAGCCGGTGCACCGCGACCCCGGGCGCGGTCTCGGCCGCCAGGCGCGCGAACTCGTCGCCGGGGGCGTGGAATTCGTGCGGGCGGACCGCGTCCATGCCGATCGGCCAGTACGTGCCGTAGTGCACCGGCACCGCGCAGCGCGGCCCGAGTCCGGCCAGCGCCCGCGCCGCCCGTCCCGCGTCCAGATGCCCCTCGCCGAGGAACGGACCCCAGCCGCCCACCGGCAGCAGCGCCACGTCCACCGGGCCGACCTCCTCGGCCATGGAGTCGAACAGACCGGTGTCCCCGGCGAAGTAGGTCCGCCCCTCGCCCTCGATCACGTACCCGAGCGCGGGGGAGCGGTGCGGGCCGAACGGCAGCCGCCGTCCGTCGTGCCGGGCGGAGACCACGCGTACCCGCAGGGGGCCGACCCGGACCTCGTCCCCGGGTTCGACCTCGGCGATGTCCAGGTGGCGCAGCCGTCGCAGCCCCGGCACCGCGCGCGGGGCGCCCCGGGGCACCAGCAGCCGCGTACCGGGTTCCAGCTCGGCCAGCGACGGCAGGTGCAGATGATCGGAGTGCAGATGGGAGACCAGCGCCAGATCCGCGCGCCGGGCGCGCGCCGGGGGCAACGCGCCCCTGCGGCGGCGCAGATGCGCGAGACGCGCGGCGAACAGGGGATCGGTGAGCACGCGGGTGTCCGAATCCTGGATCGCACAGGTCGCATGCCCCCACCAGGTGACCTCCACCGGCACTCCCGCACCTCCTTCGCGCGACTCCCCTGAAGCCTACGGGCAGCGGTAGGGTCTGCGGCGAACCCGGAGGTGAGGGGACGCCATGAGACCGTTACGGGGTGCCGCCGACGGGATCGCGCCGGTGCGGGTCACCGCCATCGCCAGCCTGACTCCGCTGGAGGAGCTGGAGGAGGACCCGTTCCTGGTCGACTCCCGCAGCCAGCACGCCATGTGCGCCCGCTGGGCGGCCGAGCAGGGCTACGTGGTCACACGGGAACTCCTCGTCGGCGGCCTGCGCTTCGACCACGGCGCGCTGTGGGACGGCGTGCGCTCCGGCGTGGACGTCTTCGTCGCCCCCAGCAGACGCGTCCTGGAACGCGCCCTGTCCTCCGTGGAGGAGTTCACCGCCGAGTGCGCCCGGCGCGGGGTGCGCGTGGAGACCGTGGGGCGCGCGGAACCGGCGTACGACGCGGCGATGAAGGCGCGGGTGCACCGCAGGCTCTCGATGCCGACGGCCGGGTACGACGGCCTCTGACGCCACGGTCCCCGCCGCTGACCGCACGGACCCGCTTCTGCTTGTACGGCCCCCGCCTCTGCCCGTACGGCCCCCGCCTCTGCTTTCGTCCCGGACCGCCCAGGACGACCGCCCGGGGCTTCGCGCGCCGGTGTGGCAAGGTGGAACGGGGCCCGGCGCGGTGCGGGCCGGAGGAGAGGTGCACGGGGCGTGCGGGGCGTACGGTGGCGGCGGACCGCCGGTCAGATCGGGCGGAGCGTCACGGTGTGGGCGGTCTCCACGCTCACCATGCTCGCGCTCGCCGCGCTGCTGCCCGACTTCCGGCTCCAGTCCGCCGACGGCGACAGCGCGACCCGGATCGCGATCACCGCGGCCTGCGGCGCGGGCGCCTTCGGTCTGCTCTCCGCCCTCGTCTGGCCCCTCCTGGTACGGCTGCTGCTGCTCGTGCCCGCCCTCTTCCTCGGCCTCCTCGTCTTCGCGCTCAACGGCTCCCTGCTGCTGCTCGCCCTGCGGCTGAGCCCCACCGGGCAGGGCGAGGCCGCGCCCGAGACCGCCGTCATCGTGGCCGCCGTGATGTCCGCCGTCGCCTCCGCGACCGGCGGCGCCCTCGCCGTGCGCGACGACGACGCCTACCGGCGCAGACTGCTGCGCCTGGCCGACCGCCGCCGCCGGGGCACCCCGCCCTGCCCGGCCGGTCCCGGCCTGGTCTGCGTCCAGCTCGACGGCGTGGGCCACGACGTGCTCACCGCCGCCGTCCGTGCCGGGCGGCTGCCGACCCTCGCCCGCCTGCTGACCGGAGGCGACTTCGGTGAGCCGACGCACCGGCTCACCCCGTGGCGCACCGACTGGTCCAGCCAGACCGGCGCCAGCCAGCTCGGCATCCTGCACGGCAGCACCTTCGACGTGCCCGCCTTCCGCTGGTACGAGAAGGAGCGCGGCGAGGTCATGGTCTGCAACCGGCCCACCTCCGCCGCCGAACTCCAGCGCCGCGCCATGATCCGCACCGGCGAACGCGGGCTGCTCGCCATGGACGGCGCCAGCCGGGGCAACCTGTTCAGCGGCGGGGCCGGGGAACAGGCGCTCGTACTGTCCATCGCCACCCGCCGCCGGGGCCGGGAGAACCGTTCCCGCGCCGGATACTTCGCCTACTTCAGCGACCCCGCCAACGCCGTGCGCACGGCCCTCTCCTTCGCCGCCGAGATCGGCCGCGAGATCGGCCAGTCCGTGCGCGCCCGGCTGCGCCAGGAGCGGCCCCGGGTGGGCCGGGGCGGCCTCTACCCCTTCATCCGCGCCTTCGCCACCGTCGTGGAACGCGACGTGGTGGTCGCCGCCGTCATGGGCGACCTGCTCGCCGGGCGCAGCGTCGTCTACGCCGACCTCGTGGCCTACGACGAGGTCGCCCACCACTCCGGACCGCACAGCCGGGACGTGGAACAGGTGCTGCGCCGCCTCGACCGCTCCGTCGCGCTCATCGAGAAGGCCGCCGAACACGCGCCCCGCCCCTACCACTTGGTGATCCTCTCCGACCACGGCCAGAGCCCCGGCGAGACCTTCCGCTCCCGTTACGGCCTCACCCTCGCCAACCTCGTCCGCGCGGGCTGCGGGCTGCCCGTACCGCGCCGCGCCGAGCGCACCCACAGCGGCGCCGAGGCCCGCGCCGCCGTCCGCGCCGCCCTCGGCAGGCCCGACGAGCCCGACGAGGCGCCCCCGCGCCCCGCGCGCCGTCTCGAACCGGTCGTGCTCGCATCCGGCAACCTCGGCCTGATCTCCTTCCCGGACATGCCGCACCGGCTGACCAAGGAGGAGATCGACCTCCGCCACCCCGCCCTGCTCGCGACCCTCGCCAACCACCCCGGCGTCGGCTTCCTGCTGGTGCGCAGCGAGAAGCACGGCGGTGTGGTGCTCGGCCCCGCGGGCACCGAGATCCCGCTCGCCGACCTCGACGAACGGCCGGGCCCGCTCGCCCCCTTCGGCCCCGGCGCGGTGGAAGCCGTGCGCCGCACGCACGCGTTCCCGCACACCGCCGACGTCATGGTCAACTCCTGTTACGACCCCGAGACCGGCGAAGTCCTCGCCTTCGAGGAGCAGATCGGCTCCCACGGCGGCCTCGGCGGCGCCCAGTCCCGCCCCTTCCTGCTCTCCCCGCTGGCGCTGTCCGCACCCGCGGAGGACGGCGGTGAGCCTTTCGGGGCCGAGGACGTGCACACCGTACTGCGGCGCTGGCTGCGGGAGTTGAGCGGCCCGGAGGTGCCGCTGGACACCGACGGCGACCGGCGCGCCGCCTGAGCGCGGACGGGTCCTCACACCGCCGCGCCGCCGAATGTGATCGGATGGGTGACACAGAGCCCGGAAACGGGATCACATGCGAAAGGAACCACCGTGGCCACCACGCGCACCGCACACACCGTCTGGGAGGGCGAACTCCTGACGGGCAACGGCACCGTCACCTTCGACTCCTCCGGCATCGGCTCCCAGCCGGTCTCGTGGCCGTCGCGCGCCGAGCAGGCGAACGGCCGCACCAGCCCCGAGGAGCTGATCGCGGCGGCCCACTCCAGCTGCTTCTCCATGGCGCTCTCGCACGGCCTGACCGGCGCGGGCACCCCGCCCACCAGCCTCACGACCAAGGCCGACGTCACCTTCCAGCCCGGCGAGGGCATCACCGGCATCCACCTCACCGTCCGCGGCGAGGTCCCCGGCCTGGACGAGTCGGCCTTCGTCTCGGCCGCCGAGGACGCCAAGAAGAACTGCCCGGTCAGCCAGGCCCTGACCGGCGTCCCGATCACACTGACGGCCGAACTGGCCTGATCCGGACGGGCGGTGCCCCTGGGACGACCGGGGGCACCACGCCCCCCGGCAGCACAGGGAGCGGCGTCAGGCCGACAGCGTCGGGTAGTCCGTGTAGCCGGTCGCGTCACCGCCGTAGAAGGTGGCCGGGTCGGCCGTGTTGAAGGGGCCGCCTGCGGCGAGGCGGGCGGGCAGGTCGGGGTTGGCGAGGAAGAGCTGCCCGAAAGCGAGCATGTCGGTGGTGCCGTTCTCGATCAGGACGAGGTCTTCGGGTCCGGTCGGGCGCTCGCCGGTGTTCGGGTTGAGGATGAAGGTGCCGGGGAACAGCCCGCGCAGGGCCAGTGTCACGTCCCGGTCGCCCGCCTCCAGCACGTGCAGGTAGGCGAGGCCGAGCGGGGCGAGTTGCCGCACCAGCGCGTCGTAGGTGGGACGCGGGTCCGGCTCGTGGATGTCGTTGAGCGTCGAGCCGGGGGACAGCCGCAGACCGAGTCGGTCGGCGCCGATGGCGTCCGCGACCGCCGTGGTGAGCTCCACCGCGAAGCGGATGCGGCCCTCGACCGAGCCGCCCCAGGCGTCGGTGCGCCGGTTGCTGTCGGGTGCGAGGAACTGCTGGATCAAGTAGCCGTTGGCGCCGTGCAGTTCGACACCGTCGAAGCCTGCCTCGATCGCGTTGCGGGACGCCGTCACGTGGTCGGCGATGGTCTGCTCGATGTCCGCCTCGGTCAGCTCGCGCGGGACGACGAAGTCCTTCGGGCCCTCGGGCGTGAAGCCCTGCCCCTCGGCGGCGACGGCCGAGGGGCCCACCGGTACGAGACCGTCGGGCAGCAGGACCGGGTGGCCGATGCGTCCGGTGTGCATGATCTGGGCGAAGATCTTGCCGCCCTGCGCGTGCACGGCGTCGGTGACCTTGCGCCAGGCGGCCACCTGCTCGGCGCTGTGCAGGCCCGGGGTGAAGGGGTAGCCCTGGCCGACGACTGAAGGCTGGATGCCCTCGGTGATGATCAGCCCGGCGGAGGCGCGCTGTGCGTAGTACTCCACCGTCAGCTCCGACGGCAGACCGCCGTAGGCGCGGCTGCGGGTCATGGGTGCCATCGCGATCCGGTTGGCGAGCCTGGTCTTCCCGATGGTGACGCTGTCGAAAGCAGTAGGCATGACAGTCCCCTCGACTGTTATTTGGTCGGCCAATGATTCGGCCCGGGCTCACCGTAGCGCAATTACTTGGCCAGCCAACATAATGGAGTCAGAACCGCAGCGGCCAAGGAGGCTGACCTCGTGACCCACACCCCGACCGACGCGACCCGTGACGACTTCCGTACAGGTCAAGACGCTGGTGGCAACGGGCAGATCAGCCACGCCATCTCCCGTGTCGCCCGGGCCCACCGGGGCACGGCCGGGCAACTGCTGCGTCGCATGGGCCTGTACGCCGGACAGGAGCTGCTCATGATGCGGCTGTGGGAGACCGGCCCGCAACGGCAGTCCGAGCTGATCAAGATGCTCGACCTCGACGCGTCGACGGTGACGCGGATGGTGCAGCGGCTCGAACAGAAGGGGTTCGTCACCCGGTGCTCCGACCCGGCAGACCGCCGTGCCGTGCTGGTGGCGGCGACGGAAGCCGGGGAAGCGCTGCGCCCCGAGGTGGCGACGATGTGGCAGGAACTGGAGGACCGCACGCTGGCCGGTGTCGGCGAAGAGGACCGCGCTCATCTGGCCAGGATTCTGGCGGCGGTCGAGCGGAATCTCACCGAGTGAGCCTCCAGACCTCCTGGCGGTGAAGACCCGGCTCCGCGTGAAGGGTGCTACAAGCTCTCGCGGAACTCCCGCAGCAGTTTCTGGGTGCGTTGGGCGGATGCCGCGCGGGCCGTCATGTGGTCCAGGACCTCCAGGTGGGTGGCGACCTCCTCGCGGGAGTCGAGGTACAGCGCGCCGGTGAGGTATTCGGTGAAGACCATGTCGGGCAACTCCCGCTGGGGGAAGCGGAAGAGGGTGAACGGGGCGTACGTGCCGGGGTGCGGGCCCGTGGCGAACTCGGCGAGCTGGAGGGTGATGCGGTCGCGCTCGGCGTATTCGAGGAGCTTGTCGAGCTGGTCGCGCATGACCTCGGAGCGGGTGCTCACGGGGCGGCGCAGGACCGTCTCGTCCATGACGATCCACAGGTGCGGCGGGTCGTCCCGCTCCAGCAGGTGCTGCCGCTCCATGCGGAGGGTGACGTGTCGCTCGACCGAGTCCGGCGCGTGCTGGCCGATGGTCCCGGCCTCCAGTACGGCGCGCGCGTACGCCTCGGTCTGCAACAGGCCCGGGACGAAGTGGGGTTCGTAGGAGCGGATCAGCCGCGCGGCGCCCTCCAGGCTGACGTAGAGGCTGAACCACTCCGGCAGCACGTCGTGGAACCGCTGCCACCAGTCAGGGCGGTTGGCCTCCTCGGCCAGCTGGACGAACGCGGCCGCCTCGGCGCCGGTCACGCCGTACGTGGACAACAGTGCCTGTACGTACGGGATCTTCAGGGCGACCTCGGCCGTCTCCATGCGCCGTACGGTCGCGGCGTTCACATGGAGCACCCGCGCGGCCGCGTCCCGGCCGAGACCGGCCGCCTCGCGCAGCTCCTGCAACCGCTTGCCCAGGACCACTTGGCCCACGGTGGGCGCGGCCCGCCGCTCACTCACGCCCGCCCCTCCCCTGCGTGCCGACGTCGTGCCACCAGTCTGTCATGAGCGGGGCCTCCGCACACGTGCCCGAAGGTAAGAAAGATCGGGAACGTATACCTGATGATCTGTCAACTCCTTTACAAATAACGGGACATGGCGATCACGCCGACCTCACACTGGCCCCGTGCTCGACTACGAGAAGGAAGCCGACACCTACGACGCCTCCCGTGGCGGCGAGGCCCGCGCCGAGGCCGCCACCGAAGCCGTCCTCGCCCTGATCCCCGCCCGCACCGGCCGCCTCCTGGACCTCGGCTGCGGCACCGGCACGGTCACCCGGCGCCTGGTCGCCGCCCGCCCCGGGCTGCGCGTGACCGGCGTGGACCGCGCCCGCGCGATGGTCCGCCGCTCCGCCGCCCTCGTCCCCGGCGCGATCCTGCGCGCCGACTGCCGTCAACTCCCCTTCCCCGACGCCACCTTCGACGCCGTCACCAGCATCTGGCTGCTCCACCTGCTGACCGCCCCGGCCGACCGGCGCGCGGCCCTCGCCGAGATCGCCCGCGTCCTGCGCCCCGGCGGGACCTACGTCACCACCGTCGGCAAGGCCCGCTCCCACGACGTGGGCAGCGACATCGACGCCGTCCTCGCGCCCCGCACCCGCCCACCGGCCGCCGACGCCCCCGACACCGTCACCGCTCACGCCACCGAATCCGGCCTGATCCCGTCGGGCGAAGGCCACTTCGTGGGCGTAGGCCAGGGCCGCAGCCCCCGTACCACCATCACCGACCTCGGCCGCGGCTGGTTCAGCACGCTCCCCCCGGGCGCCCCGCAGGCGACCCGTTTCGCGGAGCTTCTGTCCCGCCTCCCGGACCAGGACCGACGCCGGGCGGACCCGGTGTTCAGACTGCGGGCCTATCGGAAGCCGGGGTGAGCCGGGTGCCGTCGCCCGGAGTCGGCACGTCCGGCCCGTCTGGCCCGTCCGCTTCGGGCGACAGGATCGCCGCGATCACATCGTCGGGTGCTCCGTGGGTTCCGCCGCCCCGTCCACCACTCGTACGGCATCCGCACTTGCCGTAACGGCAACAGAACTGGCCCCTGCTCGTCCCGCAGCCGCACGCTGGGCCCATCGGCAGAGAAGAGAGGCGGGCCACCATGGCACACGATCACCACCAGCACCACGGGCACCACGAGGCGCACGGGCACACCCACACCGACCTCGACTGGGCCGAGCAGGGCCCCATGCTGGAGGCGCAGGCGGAGCTGTACACCCCCGCGTACGAGCAGGCCCTCGCCTGGCTCGCGGAGGAGGTGCCCGCGCCGAAGCTGATCGTGGACGCGGGCAGCGGACCCGGTGTCGTGGCGTGCCTGTTCGCGCAGGCGTTCCCACAGGCGCACGTGGTGGCGGTCGACGGCGCGGGCCCGCTGCTCGAACGGGCGCGGGAGCGTGCCGAACAGCAGGGGCTGGGCGACCGTTTCAGCATCCTGACCGGTGAACTCCCGGACGTGCTGGGGAAGTTGGACCGTCCCGTGGATCTCCTCTGGGCCAGCCGCAGCCTGCATCACCTCGGCGACCAGCAGGCCGCGCTCACCGCCTTCGGTGAACACCTCGCCCCCGGCGGCACGTTGGCCCTCCTGGAAGGCGGACTCCCCGCCCGCTTCCTGCCCCGCTACATCGGCATCGGCCGCCCCGGACTCCAGTCCCGCCTGACCGCGCTGGAGGAGGAGTGGTTCGCCCGGATGCGCGCCGGACTCCCCGGCGCCGTCCCCGAGACCGAGGACTGGCCCGCCCTGCTGACCGCCGCCGGACTGCGCCCCACCCGCACCCGCAGCTTCCTCCTCGACCTCCCCGCCCCGGCCACCGACCAGGCCCGCGCCCACGTCGCCACCACCCTCACCCGCCTGCGCGACGCCGCCCCCGACGACCTCACCCCCGAAGACCGCACCACCCTCGACCGCCTCCTGGACCCCACCGACCCGGCAAGCGTCCACCACCGCCCGGACGTCTTCCTCCTGGACGCCTACACGATCCACACGGCGGTACGCCCCGCGTAACCGGAGCCCTGGGCCCTGACGGAGAAGTCCCCGGCCCTGACGGAGGCGCGCCCTCGGTCAGAGCCGGACTCCGTCAGGGCCCACGCACTCTGCCAGGGCCCACGCACTCCGTCAGGATTCACGCCGCAGGTCAGGAAACGCCTCGGCCGTAGCCCACCCCCGCAACGTCGCCCCCACCGCCGCCCCGAACGCCGCGTCGGCCGCCACCACGTCCAGCGCCCCGGCCAGTTCGAGCGTCACGACCCCGTGCAGCGCCACCCAGAACGAGAGCGCGATCGCCGTGGCGTCGCCGTCGAGGACCCCCCGCGCCACCGCCCGCTCGATCGCCGCGACGAGCGGCCCCACCGGGTCGGCCGCCCCGGCCTCCCCCGACGGCTCGAAGGACTGCACCCCGCCGAACAGCACCGTGTACAGATGCCGGTGGCCGTGCCCCCAGCGCCGGTACGCGACGGCGAGCGCGTGCAGGTCGGTGAGGGGGTCTTCGGTGGCCGGCACCGCCGACAGGTCGGCGAAGAGTCCGGCCACGGCACGGCCGCGCACCGCCGCGATCAGCCCGTCCTTGCCGCCGAACAGGGAATACACCGCCGCCGTCGAGGTCTCGGCGTCCGCCGCCACGACGCGCACCGTGACCGACTCCCGGGGGCGTGTGGCCAGCATCTCCGTCGCGGACGCCACCAGTCGCTCCGCGACACCCTCGTCGTTCGTTCTCGGCCTGCCCATGACGAGCAGCCTAGCCCCTCTGGTAACGTCGTTTTGAAACAGCGTTCGGAAACTCTGGGGGATCCGTCATGCCCGCGTTCGCCTTACGTCTCGTCCGCTCAACCGCACGCCTGGCCAAGGTGGTTGGCGCTGTCCTCGCACTGGTCGTCGCCTTTCTCCTGCTGATCGTCCTCACCGACGGGGCGGGGTCCGGGCTCGCCGCCTGGTGCGTCACCACCGGGCTCGCCGTAGCCGTCGCACTCCGGTGGGGCAGGCACCGTACCCGCGCGCGCCGCCTCGCACTGTTCGGGCCCGTACTCCTCGCGGCCGCGCTCACCGGGTCGGTCTGCGTGCCCACCGCGCCCACCGCCCGCCGGTATCCGCCCGCACTGCCCTCCGCCGCGATGCGGCACTGGGACCTGTCCACCGGCAGCCGCGTCGCGGTGTACCACTATCCGCCGACGGGCTCCGCACCTCGCTCGGCCGTCCCACTCGTCTACCTCAACGGCGGCCCCGTACGCGGCATTTCACTGCTCGACCACCGCTTCCTGCGGCTGCTGGCGAGCCAGGGGCACGATGTGTACGCCTACGAACCGGCGGGTGCGGGCCGCAGCGCGCTGCTCCCCATGGACCAGTACTCGATATCCCGGTCGGTCCGTGACCTCGCCGCAGTCCTCGACCACTTGGGCGCCGCGAAACCCCGCAGCACCGCCAAGGCCGACATCCTCGGCTTCTCCTCCGGCGCCGTCGTCCTCACCCGCGCCCTCGCCACCCCCATGGTCGCCGCCCACATACATCGCGCGATCATCGCGGAGCCCGGCCCCATGGACGGCCCCACCGCACGCATCGACGGACAGCGAGGCCGCCCCTCCGCGCGCGGGCTCGCCCCCGCGATGACGGGCCCCCGCTCGACCCACGTCCCCCGGTACGCGGTGGCGTTCGGCCTCATGCGCCTCGGGCTCCTCACCCCCGGCACCGGGCTGATCGGACAGGCCGAGGGGGACAACGCGTTCACCACCGCCGACCTCGGCAGCGACACCGCGTCCGCCTACTGCGCCCGCGACGCGCACCGCATCCCCGCCGAGGACAGCGCGCGGAACTTCTCCTTCAGCCCCGCCGCCAGCCTTCGCGTGCAGCGGACGGTGAAGGACTCACCGTCCCTCGCCCCACGCCTGAAGCACTCCCGCGTCCCGGCCATGCTGATGATCGCCGAATGCTCCTCCCAGGTACGCCGGTGGGCCACCGCCGTCCTGGCCGCCGACCCCGGCATCCGGCGCACGCAGTACCTGCCCGGCGTCGGCCACCACCTGTGGAACGGGCTGGACGACAACAACCGCCGCGCGGCAGCCGTGATCACCGCGTTCCTCCGGGACGCACCCGCGCCCCTGCCGGACTACCCGACGCGCGAGGACATTCCCGCCTTCCTCCGCGCCCGTAAGTGACCGGCCGGGCGCCCGCTCAGTCCCGCCCCGTGAACTCCCGCGCCAGCCGTTCCCCCAGTTCCACCGCCGCCTCGTGGCTCTCGATCGGGGTGACCTTGGACTCCGCGCCCGTGAAGAGGATGTACGTCACGCCCGACTCCGCGCCGCCCGTGGCCGGGTCGGGGTCGATGCCCAGGCCCTCGGCGGCGGCGTACGAGGCTTCGCCGATGATGCGGGACGGGCCGGTGTCGCCGACGACCGCGTACTCGACCTTGTCGTCGTGGATGACGGCGACCACACCGCCGCCCTTCACGCCGGACTTGGTGTAGTCCCACAGGGCGCTGGAGCTGGGGACCACGACGTAGGGGAGAGTGTCGGCGCGCAGGGGCTTGCCGTCGGACTGGTGGAAGGCGGTGTCGTCCTGGAACCAGGGGTCGCGGTCCTTGTTGCACGTGGCCGTGCGGACGCCGTCGCAGTCGACGTCCATGTCCGCCTTCCAGAAGACCGCGCCCTTGGTGCCGCAGACGGGGACGGTGGCCGGCTTCTCCTCGTCGGTGCGGTAGAGCCCGTCGGAGATCCGGTCGCAGGACTTCACCTTGGCCAGCAGGTCGGACGCGGACACCGCGCCCTCGCGGGCCGAGCCGGTGGAGCGGTCCAGGACGACGTAGAGCGTCGCCGAGGCGAGCAGGACGACTCCGGCCGCGGTGGCCAGGCCCAGGGGGCGGGGGCGCATGGGTGATCCTTCACGTCGAAGCGCTTCAAGTCGGGGGAGAGGAGGAAGAGTTGGGGGGCCTCGTGCACAAAACCGTCCGCCCCGGTGATGGCGGGGCGGACGGCCTTGTGGCGTACGGGAGTTCAGGCCGTGGGCCTGAAGAGGTCTCAGACCACGTTGAACTCGGCCGGGTTCGGCCCCAGCCGCTTGTCCTCGTTCAGCGCGCTGATCGCCGCGAGGTCCTCGTCGTCCAGGCTGAAGTCGAACACCTCGATGTTCTCCCTGATCCGCGACGGCGTCACGGACTTGGGGATCACGATGTTGCCCAGCTGGACGTGCCAGCGCAGCACGACCTGCGCGGGCGTACGGCCGTGCTTCCGCGCGATCGCGACGATGGCGGGCACCTCCAGGAGGCCCTTGCCCTGGCCGAGCGGCGACCACGCCTCGGTCGCGATGCCCTGCTCCGCGTTGAACTCCCGCGCCGCGCGCTGCTGGAGGTGCGGGTGCAGCTCGATCTGGTCGACCGCCGGGACGATGGAGGTCTCCGCGATCAGCCGCTCCAGGTGCTCGGGAAGGAAGTTGGACACACCGATCGCGCGGATGCGGCCGTCGGAGTACAGCTTCTCGAACGCCTTGTAGGAGTCGACGTAGTTGTCCTGGGCCGGAACCGGCCAGTGGATCAGATACAGGTCGAGATAGTCGAGGCCCAGCTTCTCCAGGGAGGCGTCGAACGCGCGCAGCGTCGCGTCGTACCCGTGGTCGCTGTTCCAGAGCTTGGTGGTGACGAAAATGTCCTCGCGGGGCAGGCCGGAGGCCGCGATGGCCTTGCCGGTGCCCCTTTCATTGCCGTAGATCGCCGCTGTGTCGATGCTGCGGTACCCGGCCTCCAGCGCCGTGGCGACCGCGCTCTCGGCCTCGCCGTCCGGCACCTGCCAGACGCCGAACCCCAGCTGGGGCATCTCGACACCGTTGTTGAGGACGATCGGGGGGACCTTGCTGCTCACGAGCTCTTGATCCTTCGGTTGTGGACAGGGTCGTACACCATCGTCAACGATCACGGGCCCGAATGCATTCCTGACCGGGCGATCCGACCGGCCCCGACCTGCGGTCCGTCGGGCCCCGGCCGGCCGGCCGGTCCCCCGTCAGCCCTGGTACAGCGCCTCGATCTCCCGCTCGTACGCCTTCTCGATCGCCTTCCGCTTCAGCTTCAGCGACGGCGTCAGCAGCCCGTGCTCCTCGGTGAACGGCTGTGCCAGGACCCGGAACGTACGGATCGACTCCGCCTGCGACACCAGCGTGTTGGCGGCCACCACCGCCCGCCGCACCTCCGTCTCAAGCGCCGGGTCGCGCACCAGCCGGGAGATGTCCGGGCGCGGCTTGCCCTGCATCTGGAGCCAGTGCTCGACTGCGTCCTGGTCGAGGGTGATCAGCGCGGCGATGTACGGCCGGTCGTTGCCGACGACGATGCACTGGTGGACCAGCGGATGGTCACGCACCCGCTCCTCCAGGACACCCGGGGAGACGCTTTTGCCGCCGGAGGTCACCAGGATCTCCTTCTTGCGGCCGGTGATGGTCAGATAGCCGTCCTCGTCCAGCGTGCCCAGATCACCGGTGGCCAGCCAGCCCTCGTGCAGCGACTCGTCGGTCGCCTTGGGGTTGTTGAGATAGCCCTGGAAGACGTTGCCGCCGCGCAGCCAGACCTCGCCGTCCTCGGCGACGTGCACCGAGACCCCGGGAACGGCCTGGCCGACCGTGCCGTAGCGGGTGCGGTCGGGCGGGTTCGCGGTCGCGGCGGCCGTCGACTCGGTCAGGCCGTAGCCCTCGTAGATCTGCACGCCCGCGCCCGCGAAGAACAGGCCGAGACGGCGGTCCATCGCCGAGCCGCCGGACATCGCGTTGCGGATCCGGCCGCCCATCGCCGCGCGCACCTTGGAGTAGACGAGCTTGTCGAACAGCTGGTGCTGCATCCGCAGCGCCGCCGAGGGTCCTGGCCCGGTGCCCCACGCCTTCGCCTCCAGCGCGTCGGCGTAGCGCACCGCCACGTCGACCGCCTTCTGGAACGGGCCCTCCTTGCCGTCCTTCTCCGCCTTGCGGCGGGCCGCCGCGTACATCTTCTCGAAGATGTACGGCACCGCGGTGATGAACGTCGGCCGGAACGCGGCCAGATCCGGCAGCAGCGCCGAGGCGTGCAGCTCCGGCTGGTGCCCGAAGCGGACCCGGCCCCGGAACGCGGCGACCTCCACCATCCGTCCGAAGACGTGCGCCAGCGGCAGGAACAGCAGCGTGGACGCCTCGTCGCCCTTCTTGGAGTGGAACACCCGCTCCCAGCGGTCGATGATCGCGTCCGCCTCGAACATGAAGTTCGCGTGGGTGAGCACACAGCCCTTGGGTCTGCCCGTGGTGCCCGAGGTGTAGATCACCGTGGCGACCGCCTCGGGGGTGACCGCGCGGCGGTGCCGGTGCACCAGCTCGTCGTCCAGGTGCGCGCCCGCGTCGTACAGCTCCCGTACGCAGCCCTCGTCCAGCTGCCACAGGCGGCCGAGGCGGGGGAGGCGGTCGATGACGGTGGCGATCGTCATCGCGTGGTCCTCGTGCTCCACGATCGCGGCGGTCACCTCGGCGTCGTACAGCATCCAGAAGCACTGCTCGGCCGAGGAGGTCGGATAGACCGGCACCACCTGGGCGCCGATCGTCCACAGCGCGAAGTCGAACAGCGTCCACTCGTAGCGGGTACGGGACATGATCGCGACGCGGTCGCCGAAGCGGATCCCGTTCGCGAGCAGCCCCTTGGCCAGCGCCAGCACCTCGTCACGGAACTCGGCGGCGGTCACGTCCCGCCACTGGCCCGACCCGTCCTTGCGGCCGAGCGCGATGTGCTGCGGGTCCACCCGGGCGTACTCGAAGACGGTGTCGGCCAGTCCGCCGGCCGGCGCCGGTGCCGACGTCGTTGTCGTCGGAGGATTGGTGAAGCCCTGCAAGTTTCCGCCCTCCGTTCCTCACAGCGCCGTGACGCTACCCCACCCGTTGGCCGGATGGGAGCCGTCCCGAATCCGGGCAACCCGCGCATTCGCGCCCGCCGTCGCCCGGAAAATGCCCGCACAAGGGGAAGGTACGGACACGACGGGGGCGACCGCTCAGCCGAACCCACCCCAATCTCCACCGAATCTGTACGGCCTGGTCACGGCTTGCCGTCCGGCGGTTCGACGGAGTGCGAGGCTGCTGGGGGCGGGTTCGGGTGTGCGGGTGGGGTGGTCGGGTGGTGGGGGCTCGGGTGGTGCGGGTGGCGTGATGCGGCAGTGTCGGGATGGCGGGGCGCGGGGAATCGGGCCTGCTGGTCGGGTGGTAGGGGCTCGGGTGGGTGGTGCGGGTGGCGTGATGCGGCAGCGGCGGCGTCGGGATGGCGGGGTGCGGGGGCGGCGGGCGCCGGGTGGCGTCCGCCGGGGCGCCCCCGTCGCGCGCACCAGGCGAGTCCGCCCTGGCGCACGACGGGTCCGCTCTGGCGCACGACGGGGGCGCCCTGACACACGACGGGTCCGCTCTGGCGCACGACGGGGGCCGCCCCGGCACACAACGGATCCGCCTCGGCACACAGACGGGGGCGGCCCGGCCGACAGACGGGGGGCGGCCCGGCCGACAGGCCCGAGCCGCCCCTTGCTCGCCGGTGGCGCCCTCCGCAGGGCGTCACCGGCCCGGCACCTACCGCCGTCCGGGCACCGGTGTCTCCACCGGCGCCCCGCCCGCCGTCGGCCGCTCCGCGGCGGGCCGCGGCGTGCGGACCACCGCCAGGACGAGCGCGCCCGCAGCAAGACCCGCCACCCCCGCCGTCAGCAGGGCCCGGTTCAGGCCGGAGGCGAAGGCCGCGTGCAGGACCTCGTCCGGGAAGCTCGCCCGCAGGGCGCCCGCCGCGCCGCCCGCCAGGGCGTGGGCCGCGCCGTGGGGGAGGGTGGACTCCATGCGCGAGGTGAGGATCGTGCCGAAGACGGCGACGCCGAGGGCGTAGCCCAGCTGGCGCACGGTGTTGACCGCGCCGCCCGCCATGCCCGCCCGGTGCGGCTGCACCGAGGCGAGCGCGGCCCCGGCGACGGTCGGCGAGACCAGCCCCGTACCCGCGCCCACCAGCACGAACCCGGGGATCAGCGCCGTCCAGTCGGAGCCCGCCGAAAGGACCGCCTGGCACACGCAGCCCGCGCCGATCAGCAGCAGCCCGCCACCGATGGTCAGCCGGGACGGCGCCCCGTGCAGCAGCCGCCCCACCAGCACCGCGACGATCATCGCCGCGACCGTCATCGGCAGCAGCGTCAGCCCGCTGCGCACCGGGCTCATGCCCAGCAGCGTCTGCATCCACAGCGAGAGGTACGGCGTCACACCGAACGCCACCGCGTTGAAGGCGAAGGCCCCCGCCATCACACCCACGAACGTGCGGTTGCGCAGCAGCGACAGGTCCAGCAGCGGATGCGCCACCCGCCGCTCCACCAGCACGAACACCACCAGCGCCAGCAGCGCGCAGCCGAACGCCGTGAGCGTCGCGGACGCGCCCCAGCCGTCCTCACCGGCCCGCACGACGGCGTACGTCAGCCCGCCCGCGAACGCCGCGAAGGCCGCCGTACCCGCCCAGTCCACCCGCTGCCAGGCGCTGCCCGCACCGCCGCCCCGCGACTCCGGCACCACCCGCAGCGTCAGCCACACCGCCGCCACGCTCACCGGAAGGTTCACGAAGAAGATCCACCGCCAGCCGGGCCCCTCGGTCAGCAGCCCGCCCAGCACAGGCCCGACCGCCGCCGCGCCGCCGCTCACCGCGCCCCACACGCCGAGCGCCACCGACCGCTGCTTTCCCTGGTACACCGAGCCGAGCAGCGGCAGCGTCGTCGCGAACATCGCCGCCGCGCCCACGCCCTGTATCACCCGCGCCGCCACCAGTGTCCCCGGCCCGGCCGCGAGCCCGCACAGCAGCGAGGCCGCCGCGAACAGCACCACGCCCGCGACGTAGGTGCGCCGCCGCCCCAGCACGTCCGCCGCCGCGCCCGCGCCGAGCAGCAGCGCGGCGAGCGCGAGCGCGTAACCGTCCACCACCCACTGGAGATCGCCCAGCGACGCGCCCAGCGCGTGGCTCATGTCCGGCAGCGCCACCACCACGATCGTCACATCCAGCAGCAGCATGAACGTGCCCAGGCACACCGCCGTGAGCGTCCC
This sequence comes from Streptomyces sp. LaPpAH-108, assembly GCF_000373625.1. Classification (GTDB taxonomy): domain Bacteria; phylum Actinomycetota; class Actinomycetes; order Streptomycetales; family Streptomycetaceae; genus Streptomyces. The sequence continues at coordinate 182,563 of NZ_KB891994.1, read as the reverse complement.
CCAGGTCCGCATGACCCGCCTCCCGCCATTCCCGTTTCCGTACACCGTGACGCGTGACCGCGCCCTCGCCCGTACGATGCGCGGGACCGGGCCGAACACCCCGGCCACGGCCCTCGGGCCGGTGAAAACCGACGGGGAACCTCATGCAGACGACGAAATCCGACAGGTTCGACGAGCTGGACGTGCTGATCCTCTCCGCCCTGGAGGTCGACGCCCGCGCCTCCTTCGCCCGGATCGGGCAGGTCCTCGGCGTCTCCGACCAGACCGTCGCCCGCCGCTACCGCCGCCTCACCGCCGAGGCCGGTCTCCGGGTCGTCGCCCGGCGCGACGCGTTCGTCCTCGGCCAGGACCAGTGGATGCTCCGGCTGCGCTGCGCCCCGGACAGCACCCCCGTCATCGCGGACGCCCTCGCCAAGCGCCCCGACACCTCCTGGATCGGCCTTGCCTCCGGCGGCACCGAGATCGTCTGCATGACCCACCCGCGCAGCCCCGGCGACCACGACGACCTCCTGCTCGGCAAACTCCCGCGCACGCCCAGCGTGATGGAGGTCCACGCCCAGCAGCTCCTGCACCGCTTCGACGGCGGCCCGAGCGGCTGGATCGTCAAGTCCGGTGCGCTGGAAGCGGATCAGATCGCCGCGCTACGGCCCCGCCACCCGGCCCGCCCGGAGGGGGAAGCCCGCATCGAACCCGAGGACGAACCGCTGCTCGCCGTCCTGCGCCGGGACGGCCGCGCCGGACACCAGGAACTCCAACGGGCCACCGGACGCTCGGAGTCGGCCGTCAAACGCCGCCTCGGCGCCCTGCTCGCCTCGGGGGCGATCTACATCGACATCGAGTACGACTACGAGCGCTCCGGACAGGCCCGCACGGCCGCCCTGTGGATCACCACCGAGCCCGCCGCGCTGCACTCCGTCGGCGAGGCCCTGTCCGGGCACGGCGAGGTCGCCTTCGCGGCGGCCACCACCGGGCCCTCCCACCTCGTCGCCACCGTCGTCGTCCGCGACACCGCGAGCCTGTACGCCTACCTCAGCGGGCCGCTCGGCCGCCTGGACGGGGTGCGCCACGTGGAGACGACCCCGTTCCTGCGCCGGGTCAAGCAGTTGACGTATCGCGGGGGCCGCTGACCGGTCCCCGCGCCTTCTCCCAGCGGCTGGGGAAGGGGAAGTACGCCTCCAGGAAACCGGCCACGAGCCGCCCGACCTCCTCCTGCCGCTCGGCGGGCGTGTTCACGTCGTTGACGCAGAAGAAATCGTAGGCCCGCCCCTCCAGGAGCTGCGCCATCCGCTCGGCCGCCTCGGGCAGCGCCACGTCGATGTAACGCAGCTTGAACTTGCCCGGCACCGCACGGCCGGTGAGCAGCGCGTGGTGATGGTGGAGCGAGGCACCCGGCGCGATGTCGGTCACCGAACGGAACCGGGACCGGCTGGTCCGCTCCAGCGCCTCGGGGTAACACCGCTCCATGTCCCGCATCACCTCACGGATCTGCGGATGCGGGGTGTGCATGAACTTGTTGACGGTGAAACGCCCGTGCCGCTCCTCGATGAGGGAACGCACGTTCTTCCCGGCCGAGTTGGGGGCAGGCTCGTCCGCGTTCGGGGCGCCGAGCCCCAACTGGTACGAGGAGAAGGGGATCTTGGCGATGCCGTTGCCGTGGAAGAAGTGCTCGGGGGTGACGGGACGGCCGAGCAGCACGTCGTCGTTGAGATAGAGGTAGCGCTCGGAAAGACCCTCGATGTGGTGCAACTGGGTCGTGATGGCGTGCGAGTTGAAGACCGGCAGCACGCCGGGGTCGGTGAACACGTCCTTGTGGTCGATGACCTGGACGCCCGGGACGCCGGTGTCCAGCCACTCGGGGGTCTGGCCGTCGGTCACGATGTAGATGTCGCGGACGAACGGCGCGTACATCTCCAACGAGCGCAGCGAGTACTTGAGTTCGTCCCGGCTGGTGTACCGGGAGCTGCCGGTCTCGCGGGCGTGGATACGGCGCGGTCCGCCGGGCCGGTGCGCCTCGCGGGCGGCGGCCAGCTCGGGGTCGTCGCCGTCGACCCAGGTGTAGACGACGTCGAGCGGGAAGTCGACGGCCTCCACACGGGGCCGCTGGAAGGCGTCCCAGGTGGGGTAGGAGCGGCCCGCCACGGTACGGGTCGCGGGGGTGCGGGCGTCGGCGGGCAGCACGTCGGAGACCGGGTTGCCGCGCGGGGCGACCAGCGCCTCGGCGAGCACCGGCTCGGGCGCCTGGACGCGCAGGGAGCGCAGCCGCTCGGCGGTGCGCGGCTCCTCGGCCTTCGCCAGGAGGGCGGCGCCGTCGCGCCAGTACTCCACGTCGCAGCCGTGCACGAGCCCGGCCAGCACCTGGTCGTCGGGGCCGAGCAGGATCTCGCCGACCCGCATGACGTCCTGGCGCTTGAGCGGGGTGGGCAGCGCGCCGTCGGCGTACAGCGCGGCCTCGGCGGGCCACGGGTCCTTGCCGGGCTTGAGGGCGTACAGGGCGGTGTCGGCGTACAGCTCGCGCAGTGCGCCGAGGAACGCCTTGCGGTCCTCGATACGGATGCCGACGGCGTGGCGCAGCGGGGAGTTCCCGGGCAGCAGGAAGTACGCGACCCCGGCGTGCTCCAGCGCGTCCGCGACGAGCGCGAGATTGCGGGTGCGGGCGTCGGCGGCGCTCAGGGAGCGCACCCGGCGGCCGATGTAGACGCGGTCCTGCCGGGATATCTCGCGCAGCTCGGCGTCCCCCGCGAGCAGCCGGGCGCGCCGGGCGGCGACGGCCTCGGCGTGCGCCCGCTCCGCCTCCTCGCGCTCGGCCTCCTGCCGTGCGGCACGGCGCTGCTCGGCACGTTCGTGCCGGACGCGGGCGGGCAGGAGACGTTCGCCGAGGGCGGCGAGACGGGACGGCATGGCAGAACCGGTCCTTCCCAGAGGGGCGCGACGCGGTGGCCGCGGGCGACGCCAGGTGTTCGAGGACTCCGGAACGACCTGCGGTTTTGATGTGAACAAACGATGTACCCCGGTCAACCCTGCGTCAAGCCTTGGTCAAGGGTATGGGTGTATAGCCCATGCTTTGCAGGGGTTGATTCCGCGCCCGGAAGAGGCGGACGGCGGCGGGAGGGGTGATTCCGTGCCGGAGGGGGCGCACGGGGCGCGGGGCATCATGGAAGCCGGGCCGCGTCGCTCGTCGGCCTCCGCTCGTCCCTGTCCCCGTCGTCCAGCACCCGGAGCACCGTGAAACGCCCGCACCTGCCCCGTCGGCTGCCCGTCGACCCGTACATCCTGCTGCTGCTCGCGACGGTGGGCGTCGCGGCTCTGCTCCCGGCGCGCGGGACCGGCGCGGACGTGGCCTCCGGCGCCGCCACGGCGGCCATCGCCTTCCTCTTCTTCCTCTACGGCGCCCGCCTCTCCACCCGCGAGGCGCTGGACGGACTGCGCCACTGGCGGCTCCATCTCACCGTGCTGGCCTGCACCTTCCTCGTCTTCCCGGTGCTCGGCCTGGCCGCGCGGGGCCTGGTCCCCCACGTCCTGACCCAGCCGCTCTACCAGGGCCTGCTCTTCCTCACCCTGGTCCCCTCCACCATCCAGTCCTCCATCGCCTTCACCTCGATCGCGCGCGGCAACGTGCCCGCCGCCATCTGCGCGGGCTCCTTCTCCTCCCTCGTCGGCATCGTCCTCACCCCGCTCCTCGCCGCCGCGCTGCTCGGCGGCAGCGGGGGCTTCTCCGCCGACTCGCTCCTGAAGATCGTGCTCCAGCTGCTGGTGCCGTTCCTCGCCGGGCAGCTGCTCCGGCGCTGGATCGGCGGCTTCGTCGCCCGTCACAAGAAGGTGCTCGGCCTGGTCGACCGGGGCTCGATCCTGCTGGTCGTCTACACCGCCTTCAGCGAGGGCATGGCCCAGGGCATCTGGCACCAGGTGAGCCCGCTGCGGCTCGGCGCGCTGCTCGGTGTGGAGGCGGTGCTGCTCGCCGTGATGCTCTGCGTGAGCTGGTACGGCGCCCGGGCGCTCGGCTTCGGCCGCGCCGACCGGGTCGCGATCCAGTTCGCGGGCTCCAAGAAGTCCCTCGCCTCGGGGCTGCCCATGGCGAGCGTGCTGTTCGGCGCGCACGCCTCGCTGGCCGTGCTGCCACTGATGCTGTTCCACCAGATGCAGCTGATGGTGTGCGCGGTGCTCGCGAAGCGGCGGGCGGCCGACGCCCCGGAAGCGGAGCCAGGGGAAGAGCCGGAGCGGGCGCCGGAGCCGGACCGTCCGGACGTACGGCCGTCCGCGCGGTGATGCGAGGCGACGTGACGTGACGTGACGCACGGTGGCCGGATCCTTGCGCCGCCCCACCGCCGAACGCGTTCAGTTCACCGCCCCGTTGACCCGGATTAGCGCCACGGACCGGGGGCGACGGCTAACGTTCCGTCATGACCGCAGCTCCCGTACTCGATCCGCAGCGCACCGCACTCGTCCTCGTCGACCTGATGGAACGTATCGTCGCGCTGCCCCTGGAACCCCGTAAGGGCATCGAAGTCCAGTCCACCGCCGAGGAGTTGGCGTCCGTCTTCCGGGCCGAGGGCGCCCTGGTCGTCCTCGTCCGGGTCGAGCGCCCGGCCCTCGCCGAGCAGCCGCCGGGCAGCGGGCTCGTCGCCGGACTGCGTCACGCGGGCGACCTGGAGGTGGTCAAGCGGACCATCGGCGCCTTCCAGGGCACCGAGCTGGACGCCCGGTTGCGCGAGCACGGCATCGACACGCTGGTCTTCGGCGGCATCACCACCAACCTCGGCGTCGAGTCCACCGCCCGCGCCGCCGCCGACCTCGGCTACGACCTGGTCTTCGCGGAGGACGCCATGTCCGCGTTCACGGCTGCCGAGCACGAGGCGTCGGTACGGCTGGACTTCCCGAGGCTGGGGACCGTGGTGCGGGCGGCGGAGGTGCGGTTCGGGGCGGGGGAGTGAGGGAGCCGTCGTAGGGCGTCGTAGGAGGTGAGCGGCGCCGACGCGACGGCCGGGCGGCACCGCTGTAGCGGCTGAGGGGCACCGTCGTAGCCGCTGAGCGGCCCCGATGCGAGGCCGAGCGGCACTGGCGCGGCGGCCGGTGGCCAGGTCCGTACCGACCGCTGGACGCACGACGCCTACCGCTCACCGCATCCCGCCGCCCCGCCACCTTCTCAACTCCCGTGCCCCGCCCTACCGTCCGGCCCCATGAGCAGCCCCCCTGTCGCATCCGCGGGCTGGAGCCGGTGGCTGGTCCCGCCCGCCGCCCTCTCCGTCCATCTGTCCATCGGCCAGGCCTACGCCTGGAGCGTGTTCAAGCCGCCCCTGGAATCCGCGCTGCACCTGGACGGCACGCAGAGCGCGCTGCCGTTCCAGCTGGCGATCGTGATGCTCGGCCTGTCCGCCGCGTTCGGCGGCACGCTCGTCGAGCGCAACGGCCCGCGCTGGGCGATGACCGTGGCCCTGGTCTGCTTCTCCTCCGGGTTCCTGATCTCCGCGCTCGGCGCGCAGACCGAGCAGTACTGGCTGATCGTCCTCGGCTACGGCTTCGTCGGGGGCATCGGCCTCGGCATCGGCTACATCTCGCCCGTCTCCACCCTGATGAAGTGGTTCCCGGACCGGCCCGGCATGGCCACCGGCATCGCCATCATGGGCTTCGGCGGTGGCGCCCTGATCGCCTCGCCGTGGTCGGCCCAGATGCTGGAGTCCTTCGGCACGGGACCGCACGGGATCGCCCTCGCGTTCCTCGTCCACGGACTGTCGTACGCCGTGTTCATGACCCTCGGCGTGCTGCTGATCCGCGTCCCGCGCGCGCCCGAGCGGCCGACGGGCGAGGCGGTGGCCGCCGTACCCACCGGCATCCGGGTCTCCGCCCGCAGCGCGGTGCGCACCCCGCAGTTCTGGTGTCTGTGGGTCGTCCTGTGCACCAACGTCACGGCGGGCATCGGCATCCTGGAGAAGGCCGCCCCGATGATCACGGACTTCTTCGCGGACAGCTCCGCCCCGGTCTCCGTGTCGGCGGCGGCGGGCTTCGTGGCCCTTCTCTCGGCGGCGAACATGGCGGGCCGCATCGGCTGGTCGTCCGCCTCCGACCTGATCGGCCGCAAGAACATCTACCGCGTCTACCTCGGCGTCGGCGCGCTGATGTACCTCCTGATCGCCCTGTTCGGCGACACCGCCAAGCCCCTCTTCGTGCTCTGCGCCCTGGTGATCCTCTCCTTCTACGGCGGCGGCTTCGCCACGATCCCCGCCTATCTGAAGGACCTCTTCGGCACGTACGAGGTGGGCGCCATCCACGGCCGCCTGCTCACCGCCTGGTCCACCGCGGGCGTCCTCGGCCCGCTGATCGTCAACTGGATCGCCGACCGGCAGGAGGACGCGGGCAAACACGGCCCCGCCCTGTACGGGCTCTCCTTCGCCATCATGATCGGCCTGCTCCTCGTCGGCTTCGCCGCCAACGAACTCGTCCGACCCGTCCACGACCGGCACCACGTGCCCGACCCGAAGGAGGCCGCCGATGGCCGGCGAGAGCAGCCCGCGTGATCCCGAGAGCGCCCCGCGCGATCTGCGGGGCCTGATCGTCTTCGCCTGGCTGTGGGTGTCGGCGCCGCTGGCCTACGGGCTGTACGAACTCGTACGGAAGGCGACCCAGCTCTTCACGGGGTGAGCGGCCGGTGTCACGGACCGTGGGCCTGAGCCCGGCGGGCTCGGAACGCTGAGTATGCGGACATCCGAGGGTCTGCGGGAAGCCGACAACTCGGATGCCCGATTCCTGTGGCTTCACGTGTCCGCGTACCCGTGAGTCACTGATCAGACTGGACGGTCCCGTGACTTACGGCGACAAGGGGACCTCGACATGATCGGCTCGCGCATCACCGCGATCGGGCACTACCAGCCCGCCAAGGTGCTCACCAACGAGGACCTGGCGGGCATGGTCGACACCAGCGACGCATGGATCACCAGCCGGGTCGGCATCCGTACGCGGCACATCGCGGGCCCCGACGAGCCGGTGGACGAGCTGGCCGCGCACGCCGCCGCCAAGGCCCTCGCGGCGGCGGGCCTGGCCCCCGAGGACATCGACCTGGTCCTGGTCGCCACGTCCACGGCCATCGACCGCTCCCCGAACACCGCCGCCCGCGTCGCCGCCCGCCTCGGCATCCCGCAGCCGGCCGCGATGGACGTCAACGTGGTCTGCGCCGGGTTCACCCACGCGCTGGCGACCGCCGACCACACGGTCCGCGCGGGCGCGGCGACGCGTGCGCTGGTCATCGGCGCGGACAAGATGTCCGAGGTCACCGACTGGAGCGACCGTACGACCTGCGTCCTGGTCGGCGACGGGGCGGGTGCGGCCGTGGTTGAGGCGTGTACGGCGGATCAGGAGCCCGGCATCGGCCCGGTGCTGTGGGGCTCGGTGCCGGAGATGGGCAACGCCGTGCGTATCGAGGGCACGCCGCCGAGGTTCGCCCAGGAGGGCCAGAGCGTGTACCGCTGGGCCACCACGCAGCTGCCCCCGATCGCCCGCCGGGCCTGCGAGAGGTCCGGCATCGAGCCCGCCGACCTCGCGGCCGTCGTCCTCCACCAGGCCAACCTGCGCATCATCGAGCCCCTGGCCCACAAGATCGGCGCCGTGAACGCGGTTGTCGCCCGCGACGTCACCGAGTCCGGCAACACCTCCGCCGCCAGCATCCCCCTCGCCCTCTCCAAGCTCGTCGAACAGGGCGCCGTCCGCACCGGCGACCCCGTCCTCCTCTTCGGCTTCGGCGGCAACCTCTCGTACGCGGGCCAGGTCATCCGCTGCCCGTGACCCCGCCCCGCTCACGCGCGGCTACCGCTCGCTGACACTCCGTACCCCCAGGTCCACCCCCCTCCCACGGCACGAATACGCAGGTGAAACGCACTCCGAAACCTTGGTATTGTTGTCCATGTCGCCGCGGGGAACACACCCCGAAGGCGACAGACACCTGGTCCGGGTGGCGGAATGGCAGACGCGCTAGCTTGAGGTGCTAGTGCCCTTTATCGGGCGTGGGGGTTCAAGTCCCCCCTCGGACACACCTGCCGTAGCGATACGGATGCGAGGGCCTCGACCATCAAGGTCGGGGCCCTCGCCGCGTTGTCCTGATCGCGTTGTGTCGAATGCGTTGTGCGAATGCGCGGACGGTGTTCCGCCCGGTCAGCCGGTCAGCATGCCGTTCAGGACGGTGTCCACGACGAGGCGGGCGTCGACTGTTCCCAGGGGTTCGTTGCTCATGAGCGCACGGGCGTGGAGCGGGCCGACGAGCATTTCGAAGATCACGCGTGAGTCCACGCTCTCCGGAATCCCGTCACGTTCACGGGCCCGCTCGATCACGATCGCGCACTGCTCGAGCCGGGTGTGCCAGTAGCCGCCCCGGAGGTCGGCGAGCGAGTCGTCCGTACTCCGTATGACGTCGAACAGGACCTTCCCCATGGGGGACTCCAGGAGATCACGGACCTCTTCGAAGAGGTCGATGAGATCCGACCGGAGATCTCCCGTGTCCGGCACCGGGACGGCGAGGTCGACGGCTTCGAGCAGCACCTCGCGGAGGAGGCTGCCGCGGCTGTCCCACCGCCGGTAGATCGACGTGTGGTGCACGCCGGAACGTTCGGCGATCGCCGGGATCGTCGTGGCGTCGAGGCCCGACTCGATCAGCAGCTCCGCCGCCGCGTCCAGGACCGCGCGTCGCACCCGGGCGCTTCGGCCCCCGGTGCGACGAGTGATGAGGTCGGTCACACTGTGCATATTAGTGGATAGTCCCAGGTCGTAGCTGCTGGTCGGCCCGCCGGATATGAGGGTGGTCCGCTCCGTCCGTGCCGACGCCTGACGGGCGCTCAAGCGGCATGCGCATGGCTTCTGCGGGCCCGGCCGCACACCCTGTGACCTCCTGTTTTTCCCGTCCGGTGGCAGCCGCGTCGGACGCCGAACGCGCCGTCGCGCGATCTGTGCCGGTCCCTGAGAACGACCGCGGAACCGGTGGTCCTCCTTTTGCCCCGCCTCCTGGGGCGCGGCTACCATCGGCTTATCGCACAGCAATGTGCGTTAGTGAGACGAGAGGTGCGGAATGAAGATCTTCGTCATCGGCGCGACGGGCTACATCGGCTCGGTCGTCGCGGAGCGCCTGCGGGCCGATGGTCATGTGCTGTCCGGACTGGCCCGTTCGGACGCCTCGGTAGCGGCACTGTCGGACATGGGGGTGACCCCGGTGCGCGGCGCGATGGGAGACACCGCGGTCCTCGCGCGGGCCGCGCGGGACGCCGACGCCGTGGTGCAGATCGCCACGGGCGGTTTTCTGGCTCAGGCGCTCGAGACCGTCGACGCGGCGATGCGGACCACGGACGTGATCCTCGACGCGCTGGCGGGCACGGACAAGCCGTACCTCTACACCGGTGGCACCGGGATGTGGCTCGACACGGGCATCATGGTCCCGGAGCGCGTGGTCACCGAGGCCGACCCCGTCGCCCCGCCCTACTTCTACGCGCATCTGGTCGAGATCTACCGGAAGTTGATGTCCGCCGACGCGGTGCGGACGATCATCCTCGCTCCCGGGCAGCTGTACGGCCGTGGCGGCGGCTACATCGGACCGATCGCCCGTCTGTTCAACGGTGTTCGGCAGCACGGTTTCGTGGCCGCCGTGGCGCCCGGGGACAACGCGTTCACCTATGTCCACGTCGACGACCTCGCCGATCTGTACGCGCTCGCCCTCAACGCCCCGGACACGCGCGGCCTGTTCATCGGCGCGACCGACACGGTGCCGCAGATGGAGGTCGCCCGGGCGGTGAGCCGCGCGGCCGGTCTCGGCGGCGAGGTCGAGCTGGTCGACTATCCGACGATGCGCGCACTCAACGGACGCGCCAACGAACTCGACTTCTGGCTCAACTGCCGTGCCTCCTCGGACAAGGCCCGCACGGAGCTGGGCTGGCAGCCGCATCGCCCCGGTGTGATCGACACCCTCGCGCAGCTGCCCGCGCCGCTCGACCTCGGGACCGTCTACCCCGAGCCCAAGCGCCAGGCCGCGGCCTCCCAAGTCTCGCTCTGACTCACCCAGGCCGGTCGCGCAGGCCGGTCGCGGCACGGAACCCCTCGGCCCGTCCGACCCGGCTCCGCCGCGACCGGCCGCCTGTCGCCGTCACCTTCTTCCCCAGGATCACTTCTTTGTCCCAGCAAGTCGCCACCCACCGACCTCACCGGCACGTCCCGGACCCAGCCACCCCTGCCTCCCCCTCCGGGACCTGGCGTGCCGTGCTGCTTCCCGTGGCTGTCGTCCTGCTGATCGGCGCCGTGTTCGTCAGCGTCTATCTCGCCGCCTTCCACGCACCGCGCCCCCACCAACTCCGCGTGGGCACGACGGAGACCGGCACGCACCAGACCCATCTGCGCCAGGACCTCGCCCGTGCCGTTCCCGGCGGCTTCGCGCTCGTGACCTACCCGGACGCGTCCACCGCCCGGCAGGCGGTCCAGGACCGATCCGTGTACGCGGCTTACCTCGGCAACGGGAAGCTGCTCTACGGCAGCGCCAACGGGGCCTCCGTCACCGGGACCGTGACCACCGCCTTCGGCGCCGCGGCACACGCGGAGCACCATGCCCTCTCCCCCGAGGACGTGGCCCCGGCCGCGCCGGGAGACACCCGGGGCCTCTCGGTGTTCTACGCGGCCTTCGGGCTGGTCCTGGCCGGATACCTCTTCGGTATGACGACGTACCAGCTCGCGCCCCGGCTCCCGTACCGCTGGCGTATGGCCAGCCTGGCCCTGTTCGGCGCCGTCGGCGGCATCCTGGTCACCGCCATCGCGGGCGACCCGGGCTTCGGCGCGCTGCCCGGCCCCTTCCCCCTCCTCGCCCTCGTCGTGGCACTGATGGGCGTCGCGGTCGGCGCCACGACCATGGCCCTCCTGCGGCTCTTCGGCTCCGCGGGCGTCAGTATCGCGTCGGTCCTCCTGCTGATCCTCGGCAACAGCACCAGCGGCGGCACCATGCCCCCCGCCTACCTCCCCGCCTGGCTGAGCCCCCTGTCCCAGATCCTGCCGGTCGGCGTGGGCGTACGCGCCATCCAGGGCCTGTCCCGCTTCCACGACGACGGCCTGACCCGGGCCCTGGTGATCCTGCCCCTGTGGGTGCTGGCCGCCGCGCTCGTGGTCTACCTGAAGGACGTCTTCCGACGCGGGGCTCCGGCCGGGGCGGTTACCCGCGCTTGAGCCGCTTCGCCCGGGGCCCCGGACGCGGCTGCTCGACGCCCTATCATCGGGCCCGTGAGCGTCCCGCTGCCCGAGCACGAGTACGGCTACGACGTCTGCCTGTCCTTCGCGAGCGAGGAGCGGGAGTACGTGGAGCAGGTCGCCCGTGCGTTGCGGGACCTCGGGCTGCGTTTCTCCTACGCGAACGACGAGGAAGCGTCGCTGTGGGGCAAGGAACTGCCCGAGCATCTCGACGAGATCTACCGCAGGTCCGCCCTGTTCTGTGTGGTGTTCGTGTCGGCGGCGTACGCGGCGAAGATGTGGACCACCCATGAGCGCCGCAGCGCCCAGGCCCGGGCGCTGGCCGACCCCGGTGAATATCTGCTGCCGGTCCGCTTCGACGACACCGAGCTGCCGGGGCTGCGCCCCACGATCGGCTACATCGACGCCCGCACCACTCCGGCGGGCCGCCTCGCGGTGCTGCTGCGGGAGAAACTGGGACTGCGCGAGCCGTCTCCGGCACACCGGTCCGAGACCGCTCTCACGGCTGTCCCGTCCGGCCCCTCGCCCTCGGATCCCAGGGAGCCGAGCCCGGGGGAGACGGTCTGGCGGGTGACCACGGGCGGACTGGTGCAGTCGTCGCCCCGGGTGCTCGGCGGGACGGTGTACTTCGGGAGCGGTGACGGCCGGGTGCGGGCGGTGGAGGCCGACACCGGCGCCGAACGGTGGTCCGTCGCGACCGGGGGCGCGGTGTGGTCGAGCCTCATGGTGGCGGGCCACACCGTCCATGCGGGAAGCCAGGACCACAACGTCTACGCCCTCGACGCCGACACCGGCCTGGAGCGCTGGCGGATCACCACCGGCGGGGCCGTCTGGTCGTCCCCCACGGTCGTGGACGGGACGGTGTTCGTGGGCAGCCGTGATCACCACCTGTACGCGATCGGGGCGACGAACGGCCACGAACGCTGGCGGTTCCGGACGGTGGGCGACGTGGACTCGTCCCCCTCGGTGTGCGGCGACACCGTGTACGTCGGCTCCGACGACCGCTGCCTATGGGCGCTGGACACCGCAACCGGCCGCGAACGGTGGCGGTTTCGCACAGGGGGTGCCGTTCGCTCGTCCCCCGCCACCCACGACCGGTCGGTCTACGTCGGCAGTGATGACGACTTCCTCCACGCCGTCGACACGGAGACCGGCGCCGAGCGCTGGCGCCACCGCACCGGCGACCGCGTGCGGTCCTCACCCGCCGTGGCGGGAGACCTCGTGTACATCGGGTCGCACGACGGCAACCTGTACGCGCTGGACGCCACCTCCGGCCATGAGCGGTGGCGCAGGCGCGTCGGGGAATGGTTGCAGGCGTCCCCCACCGTCGCGGACGGAACCGTCTACATCGGCAGCGACGACCACGGCCTGTGGGCCCTGGACGCGGTGAGCGGCCGGGTCCGATGGCGGTGCGAGACGGAGAGCGCAGTCCTCACCCGGCCGACGGTGTCCGGCCGGATCGTCTGCGTCGGCGGCCAGGACGGTGCCCTCAGAGCCGTCCGCACATGAGCGGCCCGGCGTCGGCGCGGCGGTCGCCCCGGCTCTCGGTCGTGGTCGCCTGCCGCGACGAGGCCGCCGTCCTCCCCGCGTTCCACGCCACGCTGCTGGCCGATCTGCGTGGTGTCGGCCCACGCTGGGAGATCGTCTATGTCGACGACGGCAGCCGTGACGGCACGCTGTACAGGCTGCGGGCATTCGCCGCGGCCGACCGCCGAGTGGCCTGTTTGTCGCTCGGCCGCCGCCGAGGCAAGGACGCGGCCATGGCCGCCGGTCTGGCCCGTACGGCCGGGGACTGCGTCGTCTTCGTCGACGCCGACCTCCAGCATCCGACCGCCCTGCTCGCACCCATGGTGGAGCAGCACACCCGTGGCTACGAACAAGTAGTGGCCCGGCGGCGGCCCAGCCGTTCCGGAGGCGCGGGCCGACGGCTGGGCAGCCGGGTCTTCCATCTGCTGGCCCGCGTTCTGTGCGACGTCGAACTGGTGGAGGGCACCGGCGACTTCCGGCTCATCTCACGCCGCGTGGCCACCGTCGCGCTGGCCCGCCCCGGCCAACACGGCTATATGCGGGGCCTGTTCTCCAGCCTGCCGTTCCCCTCGGCATACGTCGACTACGACTGGCGGCCACGGGCGGCGGGCCGCAGCGCGTGGAGCACTGTCGCACTGGTCCGCTACGGCGTGCGCGCGCTGATCGCCTGTCGGCGCAGGTCATCGCAGCCGCCGCGCACACCAGGTGGTGTGGAGAGGGCGTGCGGGACGGCGGCGATCACGACGGGAGCCGTCAGCGCGTCGGCCGCTCGCGTCGTAGGGAGGCCAGGACTCCGAACACCCAGCACAGCAGGATCAGACCCGTCGCGGTCTGGACCGTGACCACGAGTCGGCTCACGGTGCCGACCGGGTAGATCCCGCTGCCTCCGGTGGTGGAGGCGATCGTGGCGCTGAAGTACAGCCAGGTCGTGAAGCCGGGGCTCGTGTGCCCGGCGAACTGGTCCGGCCGGATCGCGTAGAGGCCGTGGTAGGTGACGGCGTAGCAGCACACCGAGAGCAACAGGAGCGCCGCGAGGTAGACCGAATGTGCCTGGGCGGCCGAACCGTGGGCGAGGGAGCGGCGGGAGAAGAAGCCCACGTACCGGCCCATGTCGGAGTAGAAGAGATCGTAGGTGCCCAGCGAGTAGCGGATGACCAGCGCGGCCAGCAGGGTGAGCAGGCCCAGCAGGCCGATCTCCGCTGCGCCCAGTCCGAGCAGGGGCGCGGGCGCGGCCGGTGACAGGAGGATCAGGCAGGTCCCGCACCCGGCGATGAGCAGCGGGGTCCAGAAGACCAGGTTGACCACACCGCGCAGCCGTCCGCGCAGGACACCGGTGCTGGCCGGGCCACGGTTCGGTGGGTGGCGGCGGCTGTAACGGAGCGAGGTGCGCGGGCGGGGCCGGATGTCGGCCTTGCAGAAGTCGCAGCGTACGCCGAGGGCTTCGACGCGATCCACGTCCGGGGTCTGCTCGTGCCGCAGGTGGGTGAGGATGCCGGGGCCGTTGCGCCAGAGCCACACGTTGTCGGGGATGAACGCGGCGGCCTTCATCAGCAGGGCGAGATCGACGGCCGTGACGAGCCCGGCGGCCAGGGGGTTCACCGTGTGCTCCGTGCCGCTCGGCGGCGGGGCGTCGGTTCCCGGTGGAGCGGCCTCGTCATGTCGGTGGTGTCGAGCGGTCGGGCGTCGAGTCGCCCGTGGACTCCCTTGGCGTGCCGACGAGTTGGACCCATGTCCCCATCTCCTGCTGCTCGATGCGGGTGACGGCGGCGGCCAGCAGGCGGTCGCGGGTGGCGGGGTCGGCGTACGGCTCGGCGGCCGTGCGGTACAGGCGGCGTTCCGCCTCGACCGCCTCGCGGGCCTGGCTGAAGCGGACGTAGTCGTCGTGCCAGTGGAAGAGGGCCCGCAGTCCGGTGAGGACGACCACCGCGCCGCCCAGTACGGCCGGGGTGGTGGCGTCATGGGGTGATACGACCGCGCTCACCGGGATGGCGGCCGAGACCAGCAGGAGCAGGGTCTCGGCGGCGCGGTGGAAGCGGCGGGCCTTGATCGCCGCGCGGCGGTACCAGGCGTACGAGCCGTCCGCGAGCGACAGGGCGTAGCCCGACGAGTTCGCGGCGGGGTCCTTCGGCACGGCCACGGCTCCGCCCCCCGGGTCAGCCTCGTGTCGGTCGATTCACGGTAGCCCGGCCGGGGGGGCGTCAGGTGTCCCAGCGGACCGGGAGGCTGTGCGGGCCGCGGATCAGCATGCCCTCGCGCCAGGTGAGGGCGGCCGGGTGGGCGTCGAGGGTGAGGGTGGGGAAGCGGGTGAGCAGGGAGGTGAGGGCGAGGCGGGCCTCGAGGCGGGCCAAGGGGGCGCCGAGGCAGTAGTGGATGCCGTGGCCGAAGGCGACGTGGCCGCCGGTGGGGCGGCGGATGTCGAAGTCGTCGGGGGCGGCGAAACGGGCGGGGTCGTGGTTGGCGTCCGCCAGGGCGACCAGGACCAGTTGGCCGTCGCCGGGGACGAGCGTGCCGCCGATCTCGATCGGCTCGGTGGTGAACCGGAAGGTCGGGGTCTCCACCGGGCCGTCGTAACGAAGCATCTCCTCCACCGCGTTGGGCATGAGCGTCATGTCCTTGCGCAGCAGGTCCAGTTGGCCGGGGTGGGTGAGCAGGGCCAGGACGCCGTTGGAGATCAGGTTGACCGTGGTCTCGTGCCCGGCGACCAGCAACAGCCAGGCGGTGCCGAGCAGTTCCTCGTGGGAGAGACGGTCGCCGTCCTCGTCGGTGGCGCGGACCAGGTCGCTCATCAGGTCATCGCCCGGGGCCTGGCGCTTGCGTTCCATCAACTCGGCCAGATACGCGGCCGTTTCACGTGTCGCCGCCTGTCGTACCTCGGGTTCGGCACTGGAGAGGATCGTGTTCGTCCAGTGGCGGAACGCGGCCCGGTCCAGCATCGGGACACCGAGCAGTTCGCAGATCACCGAGATCGGCAGCGGGAACGAGAGCGCTTCGACCAGGTCGGCCCGGCCCTCCGGAACGGCGATCATCGCGTCGAGAAGTTCGTCGGTGATCTGCTGGACACGCGGGGCCAGTTGCTCGATACGACGCGGGGTGAACTCGCGGACCACCAGCTTGCGCAGCCGTCCGTGGTCCGGCGGGTCCTGGTTGAGCATGTGGGGTCCGGCGGCCGGGCTGGAGATCGGGAACGCGGGCGAGGCGTTCTCCCACCGTTTCGACAGGCGCGGGTCCGCGAGTGCCGCCCGTCCGGCCTCGTAGCCGACCACGAGCCACGCCTCCGCGCCCTCCGGAATGCGCACCCGGTGCACGGGGCCCCGCTCGCGCAGCGCCGCGTACACCGGATAGGGGTCGCGGACGAAGTCCTCGCCCATCGCCACCAGGTCGATCACGTCGGTCGTGGTCACCGTCTGCCCCCGTTCGTCGGCTCGGCCCGACGCTAGCAGCGGGCGGCAGACGTGGCGAAGGCCGAAATCGGCGTGGGGGCACATGGCCGAAAAGCACAGAGGTGGGAGGGGGATTGTGGAGTCGGCGCCCACTTGTTATCGTCACTTCGACGTTAACGGGAGGGGTGAGGACGGCATGGCTGTCCCGGACATGCTCAGCGGCCTGATCGCGCCACTGAACCAGCAGGTGTTCCAGCTGGGTCAGGACGCGGTCACCTGGTCCGAACTGCTCGGCTTCGCCACCGGCGCGGTGTGCGTATGGCTGTGCGTACGGGCCAGCGTGGGGAACTTCCCCGTAGGCATCCTCAACAACCTGTTCTTCCTCGCCCTGTTCTGGAGCGCCCGCCTCTACGCGGACGCCTCGCTCCAGATCGTCTACCTGGTCCTCGCGGCCCACGGCTGGCTGCTCTGGCTGCGCGGAGGCGAGCGCCGCTCCCGGCGACGCGTGGGCCACGCCTCCAGATCCACCCTGCTCGTCCTGCTCGCCCTGCTGGTCCCCGCCACCTGGGGCCTGACCGTACTACTGACCCGCGCACACGACGTCGCGCCCTTCTGGGACGCGCTGACCACGGCACTCTCGCTGGCCGCGCAGTGGCTGCTGAACACCAAGCAGATCGAGAACTGGTACTTCTGGATCGCCGCCGACCTCGTCTACATCCCGCTCTACTTCAGCAAGGGGCTCGATCTCACGGGCATCGTCTACGTGTTGTTCCTGACCATGTGCCTGATGGGATGGCGGTCCTGGCGGCGGCAGCTGGCGGTCGACCGGGCCGCGAGCGGAGCGGGTGACGGGACCGGAGCGGACAGCGCGAGCGGCGCGGGCCACAGGGGCGGCACCGGCGGCACCGGCGGCACCGGCGACACCGGTGACGCCGGCGACACCGGTGACGCCGACCGGGCGGTGACCGCATGAGCACGCCCTTCGCCCACGGCCTGGTCATCGGCAAGTTCTACCCGCCCCACTCCGGCCACCACTTCCTCATCCGCTCCGCCGCGGACTCCTGCGCACGCGTCACCGTTGTCGTGATGGCCGCCGGGCGCGAGTCGATCCCCCTCGCGGAACGCGTCGCCTGGATACGCGAACACTGGGCCGAGCGGCCCCACGTGGCGGTCGTCGGCATCGTCGACGATCTGCCGGTCGACTACGACAGCGCCGAACTCTGGGACGGACACGTCGCGTTGATGCGCCAGGCCCTCACCACCGGACCGCACGCCGCCGCCGTGGACGCGGTGTTCAGTTCCGAGCCCTACGGCACGGAACTCGCCCGCCGCTTCGATGCCGCACCGGTGCTGCTGGATCTCGGCCGTACGACCTTCGCCGTCTCCGGCACCAAGGTGCGCGCCGACCCCGTCGCCCACTGGGACGAGATCGAACCGCCGGTACGAGCCTGGCTCGCCCGCCGGGTCGTCGTCCTCGGTGCCGAGTCCACCGGGACCACCACGCTCTCCCGCGACCTCGCCACCGCTCTGCGCGCCCGAGGCGGTGCGCACGCGCTCACCCGCTGGGTGCCCGAGTACGGCCGCGAACTGACCGTCGTCAAACTCGCTCGCGCCCGCGCGCTGGCCGCCCCGGACCGGCCCGCCCCCGAGGTGGCCGAACTCGACTGGGACGACGGCGACTTCGAGACGGTCGCCCACCGCCAGAACCGCCTCGAACAGGACGCGGCCCGCGCGGGCGGCCCCGTGCTCGTCTGCGACACCGACGCGCTGGCCACCACCGTCTGGCAGGAACGCTACCGGGGCCGCACCACCGGCCCGGTCCGCGACCTCGCCGCCACCGTGCCACCCCGCGCCCTCTACCTGCTCACCTCCCACCACGGCGTCCCCTTCGAGGACGACGGCCTGCGCGACGGCGAACATCTGCGCCCGTGGATGACCGACCGCTTCCGCGAGGTCCTAGCCGCTTCGGGCGCCGAATGGCTCGAGATGTCGGGCGACCGGCAGACACGGCTGGACCGCGCCCTCGCCGCCGTGGACCGGGTGCTGGGGGAGGGGTGGGGGCTGGCCGATCCGCTGGGATGACGGGCGCCGGAGTTACCGCACCCCGTCCCACAACTGCCGTTCCTCGGACCGCAGATCCTTCCCCGGCGCCGACTCCTCCGCGAAGACCATCGTCGTGCGGGTGACCTTGTCGTACGCGGGCCAGCCGGGGTCGCCGGTGCGGGCGAAGGAGAGCCAGGCGCGGTGCATGGTGTCGGCGAGGGACTGGGGTGGGACGGGGCCCAAGAGCGGGGCGTAGGTGGGGTCTTGGAGGCGGTCGAAGACGAAGGGGAGTTCGAGGGCGTGGCAGGCGCCCAGGCGGCCGTCGAACTGGGGGGAGCGCCAGGCGAATTCGTAGAGGTGGGAGCCAGGGACGGACTCCGCGAGGCGGATGGCGGGGAGGCGGTAGAACCAGTCGGTGGCCACCGCGTCCAGGAGTTCGCCCGGGGTGGCGGTGGGGCGCGAGGCACGGTAGAGGGGGAGGGCCTGGTCGGGGTCGACGCCGTAGGCCGCCGTCATCGTGCGCAGGCGGGACTCGGGGAAGACGTCGAGGACGTGCGTGGGCGCCAGGAAGAGGCGGTACTCCTCACGGTTGGTGCCGATGAGGAGGTCGATGCCGCAGTCCGGGCCCGGGAGGGACAGGTCGGGCAGGACGGGCTCGAAGGGCATCATGTTGAGTGCCGCCTCGCCCCAAAGCGCGGGATCGGGGCGGGCGTTGAGTTCGGCGCGCAGGGCGGCCTGGGCGGGGAGCAGGTCGTCCAGGGTGACGGCGGCGAGTGCGTCCGGGGTCGGCTCGACACCGAGCTTCGCCGCCAGATGGGCCGCGATCCGGGAGGCCGAACCGGGGCGCAGGAAGTAGTGGCACGAGCCGCTCTGGAGGATGGCGCGGCGTGCCAGGCCGCGCAGTTCGCCCGTCGACAGCAGCGCGCCGATGCTCATGGCACCGGCCGATTCGCCGAACACCGTCACCTGGTCGGGATCGCCGCCGAAGGAGGCGATGTTGGCCCGCACCCAGCGCAGCGCGGCCAGCTGGTCCAGCAGGCCACGGTTGTCGGGGACGCCCGGGAGGCGGAGGAAACCGTCCACGCCCAGACGGTAGTTGAGGGTCACGCACACCACGCCGTCGCGCGCGAAGGTGCTGCCGTCGTAACCCGGCGCGGAACCAGAGCCGTTGGAGAACGCGCCGCCGTGCAGCCACACCATCACCGGCAGCCGGGCACCCGGATCCGGCGCGGGCGTCCAGATGTTGAGGTTCAGGCACTCCTCGCCCGGGATGCTGTCCTCGGGGATCAGGGCGTCGAACGGCGGGGCGTACGGGGCGTGGGGTGCGGTCGGACCGTAGGCGGTGGCGTCGCGCACACCGGTCCACGCCTCGGGCGGAGCGGGGGACTTGAAGCGGAGGGGGCCGAACGGCGGTGCCGCGTATGGGATTCCCAGGAAGGACACCACACCGTCCGCGCCGGTACGGCCCCGGACGGCACCTTGCTCGGTCGTGCACACCGTCATACGGACAGGACCTCCAGCAGCGCCGTCATGAATGCCTCGGGCTTCTCCAGATGCACCGCGTGCCCCGCGTCGGGTACGGCGACCTCCCGTACGGTACCGCCGTGCGCCGCGTAGCGAGCCAGGGCGTGACGGGTCTGGGCCACCATCGGCTGGGCCGGGGTGCCGTCCCAGCCCGGCACCGCGCCGAGCGCGCCGAGGTGCGCCAGGTCGAACAGCGAGGTGTCCGACACGATCACGTCGTCCTCGCCGCGTATCCACAGCACCGGGGGCTTGGGGTCGATCAGGTGGAGGTCGTCGAGCCGGAAGTACAGCGGGGAGAGGGAGTTGAGGACTCCCCGGGTGCCGGGGGCGGTGCCGGGCCAGGCGGGGGACGTGACGCTGTCGCCGGGGTAGTGGTCGTCGCCGGTGCGGGTGGTGAGCATCGAGTCGACGTACGCGTCCTCGTCGGCGGGGTGCGGGCGCCACGGCGGCTTGACGTACGTACCGGCCAGGACCGAGCGCGGGGAGAGCGGGGAGTCCGCCCCGCGATCGCCCTCGGCCAGCCGTGCCACGAACCCTGGGTTGCCCGTACCGCCGCCGGAGCCCGCGCCGTCCGCGGAGTTGAGGGTGCCGTCGACTCCGTGGGTGCCGCCGAAACCGTAGGGCGAGACGGGGTTGACCAGAGTCACCGAGCGGACCGTTTCCGGGTGGTCGCGCAAATACTGCAGCACCACGCCCCCACCCATGGACCAGCCCACCAGATGAGCCCGCTCGATCCCCAGGGCACGCAACAGGGCAGCCAGGTCGTCCGCGTGGTCGCGCAGGCCGCGGGTCGCATCGATCGGCAACGGGTCGGTGGCGCCGAAGCCGCGCAGATCGGGGGCGAGGGGGCGGTAGCGGTCGGGGAGGCGGGGGAGGGCGGTGTGCCAGAAGGCGGAGGAGGAGACGTTGCCGTGCAGGAAGACGACGGGGTCGCCGTGGTCGCGCAGGTCGGTGACGTGGACGGTGAGGCGGTCGGTGGGGATACGGCGGGTGCGGAGTGCTCCGACGCGGTGCGGGGGGTCGTCTGTGTGGCCGGGGGCTGTGTGGTCGCGGACCGTGTGCTCCTGACCCGTGTGCTCCTGCTCTGTGTGTCCGCGCCCCATGGTGTGTCCCCCCGTACCTCTCGCGATGCCGCTCCGGTGGCCGCACATGGTAGACGCGCTATAGAAGGGGACGACATGTGTGGAGGCACCACATAGAGAGGTCGACGTATGGGGTGGCACGCGCGCCCGACCCCACCGCTGCAAAACCCGCCCAATCCCTTGACTCCACCCCCTACGAAGGTTTAACTCACGTCCTAAATTAAGCCATGAGGAGCCTTCGGGGGTCGAACGGGTGTCGGCTGTCGTGAGCGGTCCTCGGGGTCTCGACTCCCGGAAAGGGACTTCTGGAGCCATGCGCAGCATCCGAGCCGCGGCCACCGGCGCCGTCGTCATGTCTCTCGCCCTCGCGGCCACCGCATGCGGAGGAGGTACGTCGGGCGGGGACGGGGCCAACGGGTCGTCGAAGACGCTGACTTACTGGGCCTCCAACCAGGGCGCGAGCATCGCCGTGGACAAGAAGGTGCTCCAGCCGGAGCTGGACAAGTTCGAGAAGCAGACCGGCATCAAGGTCAAGGTCGAGGTCGTGCCCTGGTCCGACCTGCTCAACCGCATTCTCACGGCGGCCACTTCGGGCCAGGGCCCCGACGTGCTCAACATCGGCAACACCTGGAGCGCATCCCTCCAGGCCACCGGCGCGCTGCTGCCCTGGGACGCGAAGAACTTCGAGAAGATCGGCGGACGCGACCGGTTCGTGGACTCCGCGCTCGGCTCGACCGGCGCGGCGGGCAAGGACCCGGCGGCCGTACCGCTGTACTCGATGGCGTACGCGCTCTACTACAACAAGCAGATCTTCGCGGACGCGGGCATCTCCCAGCCCCCGGCCACCTGGGACGAGCTGATCGCCGACGGCAAGAAGATCCGGGCCAAGGGCAAGTCCCCGCTGGGCGCCGAGGGCGCGAACGTCTCCGAGAACATCCACCACGTCTTCGTCTTCGCCAAGCAGCACGGCGCCGACTTCTTCGGCACCGACGGCAAGCCCGACTTCACGAACCCGAAGGTGGTCGACGCGGTCAAGCAGTACGTCGACCTGATGGCCAAGGACAAGGTCATCCCGGCGGGCAACGCCGAGTACGCGCAGAACCAGTCGGTCAGCGACTTCGCCAAGGGCAAGCAGGCCATGCTTCTTTGGCAGTCCGCCGCCGCCAACCTCAAGTCGCAGGGCATGAGCGACGACGCCTACGGCATCGCCCCCGTGCCCGTCCAGTCCGGCAAGCCCGGCACCGGCACCCAGGTCAACTCCATGGTCGCGGGCATCAACCTCGCCGTCTTCAAGGACAGCCACAACCTGGACGGCGCCACGCAGTTCGTGAAGTTCATGACCAGCGACAGCGAGCAGAAGATCCTCAACAAGGCGTACAGCTCCATCCCGCCGGTCAAGACCGCCCAGCAGGACCCCGCGTTCAGCGCGCCCGCGACCGCCGTCCTCAAGGACACCCTCGCCACCAGCGCGACCGCGCTGCCCCAGGTCGCCGACGAGTCGCAGTTCGAGACCGCCGTCGGTACGGCCGTCAAGGACCTGTTCGCCGACGCGGCGGCGGGACGCGCCGTGACCACCGCCTCCGTCAAGGCCAAGCTGGAGAAGGCCCAGCAGCAGATGCCGGCGGCCTGACGACCATGACCACCACCGTTCTGAAGGAACCGGTGCGCGGCGACGCGCCCGGTGCCGCGCGGGCCCCGCGCCGCACCGGGCGCGTCCGGCGCGTGACCCTCCCGTACCTGCTCCTGCTGCCCGCGCTCGTCCTCGAACTCCTCGTCCATCTGGTGCCGATGGTCATGGGCGCGCTGATGAGCTTCCGGGAACTCACCCGGTTCCACATCCGCGACTGGTCCACCGCGCCCTGGAGCGGACTGCGCAACTACCGCGTCGCCGTGGACTTCGACGCGCCCGTCGGCAAGGCGCTGCTCCACTCGTTCGCCGTCACCGTCGGCTTCACCCTGCTGTCCGTCGCCCTGTGCTGGCTGATCGGCACGGCCGCCGCCCTCTTCATGCAGGACACCTTCCGGGGCCGCGGCCTGCTGCGCGCCCTGTTCCTGGTGCCGTACGCGCTGCCCGTCTACGCGGCCGTCATCACCTGGGTGTTCATGTTCCAGCACGACAACGGCCTGGTGAACCACGTCCTGCACGACCAGCTCCACCTCACCGACAAGCGCTCCTTCTGGCTGCTCGGCGACAACAGCTTCTACGCCCTGCTCACCGTCTCGGTGTGGAAGGGCTGGCCGTTCGCCTTCCTCATCGTGATGGCCGGGCTGCAGAACATCCCGGGCGAGCTGTACGAGGCCGCGGCGCTCGACGGCGCCGGGATGTGGCGGCAGATCCGCCACATCACGCTGCCCGCGCTGCGGCCCGTCAACCAGGTACTCGTCCTGGTGCTGTTCCTCTGGACGTTCAACGACTTCAACACGCCCTTCGTGCTGTTCGGCCGGGGCGCCCCCGAGGCGGCCGACCTCATCTCGGTGCACATCTACCAAACCACCTTCCTCACCTGGGACTTCGGCACCGGCTCGGCCATGTCCGTCCTGCTGCTGCTCTTCCTGCTGGTCGTGACGGGCGGCTATCTGCTGTTCACCTCGCGCGGACGGAAGGGCGCCGATGTCTGAGCCGCTGACTGTGACCAAGGCGAAGCCGATGCCCAAGTCCCCGCTGTCCCGGCCCCGTTCGTTCCTCTGGGCCCGGCGGATCTTCCTCACCCTGCTCACCGGCTTCGTCCTGCTGCCCGTCTACGTGATGGTCTCCAGCTCGCTGAAGCCGCTCGGCGACGTGACGGGCGAATTCCACTGGCTGCCCAGCGCGTTGACGATCCGGCCGTACATCGACATCTGGTCCACGATCCCGCTCGCCCGCTACTTCGTGAACTCGCTGATCGTGGCGGGCGCCGCCACCGTCTGCTCGGTCGTCATCGCCGTCTTCGCGGCCTACGCCGTCAGCCGCTACGAGTTCCGCGGCAAACGCGTCTTCACGGTGACCGTGCTGTCCACCCAGATGTTCCCCGGCATCCTCTTCCTGCTCCCGCTGTTCCTGCTCTACGTCAACATCGGGAACGCCACCGGCGTCGCCCTGTTCGGCTCGCGCGGCGGACTGATCCTCACCTATCTGACCTTCTCGCTGCCGTTCTCCATCTGGATGCTGATCGGGTACTTCGACTCCGTGCCCCGCGACCTCGACGAGGCCGCGCTGGTGGACGGCTGCGGACCGCTCGGCGCGCTGCTGCGGATCGTCGTACCGGCCGCCGTGCCCGGCATCGTCGCGGTCGCCGTCTACGCCTTCATGACCGCCTGGGGCGAAGTCCTCTTCGCCTCCGTCATGACCAACGACACCACCCGCACGCTCGCCGTCGGCCTCCAGGGCTACTCCACCCTCTACAACGTCTACTGGAACCAGATCATGGCGGCCTCCCTGGTGGTGAGCGTGCCCGTGGTCGCGGGCTTCCTGCTGCTCCAGCGCTACCTCGTCGCCGGACTGACCGCGGGCGCCGTCAAGTGATCAACACCCCTCACCGTGAAGGGACTTCCGTGTCCGAACCCATCGACCTCGCCGCCCTGCCGAACGACTTCCTGTGGGGCACCTCCACGGCGGCGTACCAGATCGAGGGCGCCGTCGCCGAGGACGGCCGCTCACCGTCGATCTGGGACACCTTCTCCCACACACCCGGCAGGACCGCGGGCGGCGACACCGGCGACATCGCCTGCGACCACTACCACCGCTGGCCCGAAGACCTCGCGCTGATGCGCCAACTCGGCGTCAATTCCTACCGGTTGTCCGTCGCCTGGCCGCGAGTCCTGCCCGGCGGCGACGGCCAGGTCAACGCCAAGGGCCTCGCCTTCTACGACCGCCTGGTCGACGCCCTCCTGGAAGCGGGCATCACCCCCTCGGTCACCCTCTACCACTGGGACCTGCCACAGGTCCTCCAGGACCGGGGCGGCTGGCCCGAACGCGACACCGCGCACGCGCTCGCCGAGTACGCCTCCGTCGTCGCCGAACGCCTCGGCGACCGCGTGAAGTTGTGGGCCACCCTCAACGAACCCCTGTGCTCCGCCTGGATCGGCCATCTGGAGGGCACGATGGCCCCCGGCTGGACCGACCTCACCGCCGCCGTCCGCGCCTCCTACCACCTGCTCCTCGGCCACGGCCTCGCCGCCCAGGCCGTACGCGCCGCCGCGCCCGGCGCCGAGGTCGGCATCGTCAACAACCTCTCCACCGTCCACGCCGCCACCGACAGCCCCGAGGACGCCGCCGCCGCCCGCCGCCAGGACGGCCATGTCAACCGCTGGTGGCTCGACCCCGTGCACGGCCGCGGCTTCCCCGCCGACATGCGCGAGCTGTACGGCGTCGAACTCCCCGAGAAGCCCGGCGACTTGGAGACCATC
This sequence comes from Streptomyces sp. LaPpAH-108, assembly GCF_000373625.1. GTDB lineage: Bacteria > Actinomycetota > Actinomycetes > Streptomycetales > Streptomycetaceae > Streptomyces. The sequence continues at coordinate 157,428 of NZ_KB891994.1, read as the reverse complement.
GCCGCGCCCCTCGACTGGATCGGCCTCAACTACTACTTCCCCGCCTACGTCATCGACGACCCCGAGGGCCCCGTCCCGCACGCCCGCGCCGTACGCCGCGAGGGCGTCGCCCGCACCGGCATGGACTGGGAGATCGAACCCGAGGGCATCGAGGCCCTGTTGCTGCGGCTCACCGAGGACTACGGCGCCCGCAGGATCTACGTCACGGAGAACGGCTCGTCCTTCCCCGACACGGTCGGCCCCGACGGCACCGTCCACGACCCCGAGCGCCTGGCCTACCTGGAGTCCCACCTCGCCGCCTGCGCCTCCGCCGCCCGCAAGGGCGCCCCGCTCGCCGGGTACTTCGCCTGGTCCCTCCTCGACAACTTCGAGTGGGCCTACGGCTACGCCAAGCGGTTCGGGCTCATCCACGTGGACTACGAGACACAGCGGCGGACGGTGAAGAGCAGCGGACGGCGGTACGCGGAGATCGTGGACGCGCACCGCAAGCTCGTCGCCGACTGAGACGTGGCGGGGCCGGGTCCGAGGTGCGTCGGACCCGGCCCCGGCCGTCGGGTGGGGGCGAGCGCCGAGCCCGCCACCCGTCAGGTGTGCGCGAGCAAGGACTCCCAGGCCGTCGCCGTGGCCGGGTGGCGGTCGGTCAGCGCCGAGGCCGAGGCCGAGGCCGGGGGAGCCGTACCGTCCGGCTCGGCCCAGCCGTCCTCGCAGCCCAGCAGTCCCGCCACGGCGTCGCAGGTCGCCGGGTGGGCGGCCAGCAGTGCGGCACCCCGAGCGACCGGGGCATCGGGCGCTGCCCAGCCCTCCTCGCAGCCCAGCAGCTCCGCGAGCGCGTCGCAGGTCGCGGGATGCGCCGGGAGCAGCGCCACGCCACGCGGCGCCCGGGGCTCGGGGCGCACCACGGTCGGCGCCTCGGCCAGCCACGGCGGTGTCCACGCGTCCAGCGCCGCCAGCCGGGCCGGGAAGATCCGGGCGGCCTCCCGGATCAGCAGCGGCGCCAGCTCGCCCGCCTGGGAGCGCAGCGTGGTGATCAGCAGCGGCAGCCAGGGCAGCAGCACCGCGTCCGGCAGCCGCCCGAAGGCGTTCGACACCGCCTCCACGACCACGTCCGCGAGGGAGGGAACCGGCTCCAGGGCGTGCACGAACCCGCTCAGATAGCGCGGGTAGGCGGGCACGACCAGCGGGTTGTCCAGCAACTGCGCGCACCGCGCCCGCAGTTCGGCGCGGGACAGCGTGCCGAGCTGTACCTGGGCCGCCCACAGCAGCGCCGTCTTCGCCGGGTCCTCCGGGTGCGACTGGGCCACCGCCAGCTCCAGTTGGGCCCGGTCGCAGCCCAGCGACAGCGCCAGGGTCTCCATGCCGAACAGGAACCCGAGCATCGCCGCGACCTGCCCCACCGTGGCGTCCTCGTCGCGGAACGCCGTCGGCAGCAGCGTGCAGTAGTGCGCGTACCCGGTCTTCGCGAAGGACTCGATCCACGGCGGCAGCACCGGCTCGTGGGTGCGGTAGTACGCCAGCAGCCTCCGTACCCGGCGCAGCACTTCCGGCGCCCCGTCCACCGTGCGCTCGGTGGCCAGCACCTTCAGCGCGTGGGTGCCGAGTTCGTCGGCGAGACGGCCGCCGCCCAGATACAGCGTCGCGTCCTCGACCGCCGCCAGGACGGCCGCGGCCGTCGCCTGCGGGGCGTACGCCTCGCGCCGCAGCCGCTGCTCCAGGACCTGTTCGAGGCTGACACCCTCGTACCCCAGCTCGATCAGGGCGCGTTGGTGGGTGCCGATCGCGAGGTCCCAGGACTCCTGGAGGGAACGCTCGCCGAGCGTGCGCTCACCCATGATCGGGCGGGCCGCGCCCTGTGGCAGCAGGCGGCGCAGCATCCACAGCACGTCCGAGCAGGCGGCCAGCTCGGGCCGCGACACGATGTCGAGCAACGCCCGCTGCACACCCCGCTGCTGGAGCTTGAGCCCGAGCGGCGCCAGCCGGTCGTGCACGTCCCGGGCCAGCGGCGGCAGGGCGTCGTAGCCGACCTGGCCGATGCGGTCGCCGCCCATCATGATCTCGACCAGGCGCCGTACGTCGCGCCGGCCGGGCACCGCGTCCTTCTCGATGCAGGTGACCGCCGCGTCCTGGAAGTCGTACGGCGTCGGCTTGGCGCGGTCACGCATCCCGGCCAGCAGGATCGAGGTCTCGAAGACGGCGATGGCGTCGGCGGTGGAGGCCAGATAGCCGTTGCGCCGAGCCGCGCGGACGATGTCCACCGACCAGCCCAGCAGCTCCGCCTCGTCCAACATGTCCAGCGCGGGCGCCTGTTGGAGGAACCCGGTGAGACGGTCCGGTGCGGGGCCCGGCGCGGGCGCGACGGCCTTCGTCGAAGCCGCCTCCTTCGCCGCGCCCTTCTGCCCCGCCAGCCGGTACGGCCGTATGCGCGAGCGCTTGAGGCCCTTCGTCCACTCCGTCGCCGCGATCGACACCGAACCCGCGGCGAGACCGAACTGCGCCTCGACGGCCGCGTGGCTCGACGGGATCAGGCCGTACTGCCATGGCGTCGCCGTACGCGGGGAGATGGTGAACGTGCCGGTGCCCTCGACGCCGAACTCGGCCACCCGGCTGGCCGCGTGGAACGCCCCGCACACGTACAGGCACTCCGCCGGGTCGGCGCCGGAGGCCGCCAGGTGCTCGCGCATCCGCGTCCACATGTACCGCTCGCGGTCCTCGTCCACCCGCACCCGGCCCTCGTCACCGGGGGCGAGGCGCCGGAAGAGGCTGCCGATGAGGAACATGGCCTGGCGGTAGGTGTCGTGGTCGCTGCCCGCGAGCGGCACCTCGACGTACTGGTGCCACCACTCCGACCAGTGCCGCACCCGGCCGTGCCGCAGCAGATGCTCCTCCAGCTCGGCGAAGCGCGGACGCAGGTCGCCGATCTCCACCCCGACGGCCTCGCCGTGGAGCTGAGCCTCCTCGGGCGCCTCGTCGTCGGCGGCCTCCTGCGGCGTACGGCTCGTGTCCCACTGGTACACGTGGTCGGCCGAGCGGTCCACCAGGACCAGCTCCACCCCCGGAGTGTCCAGGGCGTACGCGATGGCCTGGTACTCGGCGGACGCCTCGGTGATCGGCGCGACCACCGACAGCGGCGCCCACTCGGCCGGGAAGCCGTCGGTCTTGCCCGCGAACGCCTGCACCGCCACCGGCAGACGGCAGTTGCGCAGCTCGGTCAGGAGCGGGGCCATGTCCTCGCACAGCTCCAGGTACACCACCTTGGGCTGCTTCTCGCGCAGCCTGCGGGCCATGGCGAGCGCGGAGGCGGGGGAGTGGTGGCAGACCGGGAAGATCTCCAGCGGCTCGCGCACCGCCCGGTCCACGTCGTCCACCATGCCGAGGAGGATGCCCTCCAGGGCGTCGGGGCCGCCCGCGAACTCGGTCGCCGCTTGCTGGAGTTGGCCGCGCAGCGCGTCGAACGCGCCTTCGGGGGTGCCGCTCGGCACGGCGTGCTCCGCGCTCACGACAGGGTGGCGATCGCGTCGCGGCCACCCTCAAGGAACTCCGGCCAGGAGCCGCCCTCCTCCTTGCTGCGCGGCTCGACCACACCGTGCAGATACTTGTTGAGGATGGCCAGGTCCTCCGGCTCGCGCCGGGTGAGGGAGCCGACCAGCGAGGAGGCGAGCGTACGGGCGGTGAGGGTCCGCTCCCCGAAGAAGTTGCCGTGCAGCACGGCGTCCTCCAGGACACCGATCTGCTCGGCCGTCGAGAGCGCCGACTCCAGCTTCTCGTCGTCGCTGCCCGCCGAGGCGGCCGACGCGCGCAGGTCCGCGAAGCTCTGGAGGAGCACGTCGAGCAGGGTCGGGGGCACGTCCAGGTCGATCGAGTGGCGCCGCAGCAGTTCCTCGGTGCGGAAGCGGACGATCTCCGCCTCGCTCTTCTTGTTCGTCACCACCGGGATCCGTACGAAGTTGAACCGGCGCTTCAGCGCGGACGACAGGTCGTTGACACCCCGGTCGCGGCTGTTGGCCGTGGCGATGATCGAGAAACCGGGCCTGGCGAACACGATGTTGTCGCTGTCCAGCTCGGGCACCGATATGTACTTCTCCGACAGGATCGAGATCAGCGCGTCCTGCACGTCACTGGTGGAGCGGGTCAGCTCCTCGAAGCGGCCGATCGCGCCGCCCTCCATCGCCGTCATGATCGGGGAGGGGATCATCGACTCCCGGGACTGGCCCTTGGCGATCACCATGGAGACGTTCCAGGAGTACTTGATGTGGTCCTCGGTGGTACCGGCCGTACCCTGCACCACCAGCGTGGAGTTGCGGCAGATCGCGGCCGACAGCAGCTCCGCCAGCCAGCTCTTGCCGGTGCCCGGGTCACCGATGAGCAGCAGCCCCCGGTCGGAGGCGAGGGTGACGATGGACCGCTCCACGAAACTGCGGTCGCCGAACCACTTCTGCGAGATCTCCCGGTCCAGGCCGTCGGCCCGCTCGGAACCCAGGATGAACAGCCGGACCATCTTGGGCGACAGCCGCCACGAGAACGGCTTGGGGCCGTCGTCGACGGACTCCAGCCAGTCCAGTTCTTCGGCGTACTTGATCTCGGCGGGGGCGCGCAGCAGGTCGGACATGGTGAAGTGCCTTTCGGTACAGGGAAGATCAGAGGGAAGAGCGTGAGTCGCGGCTCGGGCCCCGTGATCAGGTGAGGAACGTCTTGAGTTCGTGCACGAGCTTCTTGATGTGGCCGGAGATCACCGGCGTGCCCAGGTCCTTGAGCCGCTCCCGGAACCACGGGTTGACGCTGCCGCGCCCGGAGCTGGTCACCGAGCCGACGGGGATGAACTTCACGCCCGAGCGGTGCACGGCGGCGAAACTGTCGTACAGCTCCTGGCCGCGCCACTCGTAGAAGTCGGATATCCAGACCACGACCGTGTTGCGCGGTTCCGCGATCTTCGGCTGGGCGAGCGCCATGGCCACCGTGCCGTCCGTGCCGCCGCCGAGCTTGGTCCGCAGCAGCGTCTCGAACGGGTCGTGCGCCCAGGGCGTGAGGTCCAGCGCCTGGGTGTCGTAGGCGATCAGATGGACGTCGACCTTCGGCAGTCCGGCGAAGATGGACGCCAGGATGGTGCAGTTGACCATCGAGTCGACCATGGAGCCCGACTGGTCCACCACGACGATCAGCCGCTGGGGCGTCGTCTTGCGGCTGGTGTGCCGGTAGTAGAGGCGGTCGACGTAGAGCCGCTCCTCCTCCGGGCTCCAGTTGGTGAGGTTCTTCCAGATGGTGCGGTCGAGATCGAGGTTGCGGAAGACCCGCTTGGGCGGCACCGAGCGGTCGAGCTCCCCGACCGTGGCCTTCTCGACCTGGGTGCGCAGAACCTGTGCGACCTCGTCCACATACCGTTTGATCAGCGACTTCGCGTTCGCCAGGGCCACCCCGGAGAGGTTGTCCTTGTCGCGCAGCAACTGCTCGACCAGCGACATGCTCGGGGTCAGCTTGGCCGCGAGCCGCGGATCGGACAGCACCTCGCGCAGCCGCATCCGCTGGACCAGACCGGCCTCGATGGCGCCGAGTTCGGGGCCGATCTCCGGGACGAGCCGGCTCAGGTCGGGGGTGGGCGCGCCGTAGCCGGTGCCGTTGCCCGCCGCCGTACGGCTCCCGGTCCTGCCGCCGCGCAGCTCGCCCGGCTTGCAGCCCAGCGCCCGCTCCAGCCAGTCGGCGTCGGCCTGCCAGCGGGCCAGCTGTCCGGCGGTGACCTCGCCGGGGCGGGCAGCGAACACGTTCAGCAGCAGCTTGGAGGCGAGCGCGGCGCGGCGTACCTCGGCGGTGCGGTCGCGGGCGCCGTCCGGGTCCGGCGCGGGCGTCATCAGCCCGTCGAGTTCCGCGGCCAGCTCCGGGTGGCGCTGGACGACGGAGTCCACGGAGGCGTCCGGGTCGAGCAGCGCGGGCGGCAGGCCGATGTCCTCGACCACGGCGAGGGACGCGGACTCGAGACCGGCCTGCTCCTCGGGGTCGAAGAGGCGGGCCAGCAGGCGCCAGTAGAGGACCTGGCGGCGGTTCTCCTGGGGGTCGGGGGCGGTGGCGGGGCCCGTGCTGACGGGGGCGCCCTGGCCGGTGCCGGAGGTGATGTCCCGGGCGGTCTCCTCGGTCATTTCCGCAGCAGCCTTCCCGCCCGCTCGCGCAGCACGGTCACCGCGTCGGTGGCCGCCTTCTCCGCGCGCACCCCGGCCTTGTCGGTGGTGCCCCCGGCCCACGCGCCCGCGTGCACGGCGACCGCCTTCTTCCGCACCGTCCGCTCCACCGCGAGCGGCTGGAGCAGGAACTCCCCGGCGTCCCAGCGCAGCAGCCCCAGACACGCGGACGACGCGGCGACGGCCTCCGGGGTGAGTGGCCCGGCGGCCGGGACGCGGTCGGCGTCGACCCGCAACCGGCATCCGGCGACATCGAGGACGAGGCCGTCGGACTCGTCCACCGCGTACCCCTCCACCAGGACCGGCACCGCGATCCGCGCCGGATGCCGGTCGAGCGGGGCGGCCGGAAAGGCGGAGGCGGTGGGCAGCGCCACCCGGGCCGTGGTGAACGGCTCGGCGGGCTCACCGGCGCGCGCCCGCGCGTCGTCCCACAGCAGGTCGCCCTCCGCGGTGACCGGCATGGCGTCGAGGTCCATCGCCCGGCCCTCGCCCAGGGCGGCGAGCAGCGACATGTGCGGGCGCAGCAACTGCCACAGACCGGCGCCGACGACCGAATCGGGCTTCGGCGCGGACACCGAGGCCCGCACCAGCCGGGCGCCGCCGCCGTCGGCGGGCTCGAACACCGCGTGCACCTGCGCCTGTACGGCGGTGGCGTGCTCCTGCACATCCACGCCGAGCGGCAGCAGGCGGCCTGTCACCTCGGTCACCGCAGGGGTGCCGAGCGCGCCCGGCACGGTCAGCAGCAGCGCCCGCGACCACAGGTCGGCCCAGCGTCGCTCCGGCACCCGCTCCAGGGTCGCGCCGGGGCACGAGGCGGCGAGTTCGGCGGCGAAACCGTCGAGCAGCGCGGCGAGTCGGCGCAGCGCCGGGTCGGGCAGCATCGCGAACACCACGGGGGCGGCCCCGCCGACGAGTTCGTGGTCGATGCCCTGCCACCCGGCCCGCGCCAGGTCGCACAGCCAACTGCGGGCGGCGAACAGGAGGTTGACGGGCTGCTGCGCGGCGCCGGTCGTAGCGCGGTCGTCGTCGTACGCGCGCCTCACCGCCTCCCGCACCCGCTCGGTCAGCGCGTCGTGCGCCGAGCCGAGCAGGGCGGTACGGGCGGCGGCGAGGGCGACGAAGTGGTCCTCGCCCGCGGCCCCGGCCGCCGCCTTCTCCGCCGCCTCCGCGACCCGCGCGGCCAGCGGCGATCCGGCGACGGCGGCGGCGAGCCCGGTCAGCCCGTCGGCCTGCCCGGGCCCCGGGCGCAGCAGCCCGCCGACGAGGGCCTGGTCGAAACCGTCCACGGCGGCGAGGGCTTCCGCCAGCCCCTCGACGGGATCGGTGAGCAGATCGACGCGCATCAGGCCACCGCCTTCGTGGTCGGGAACCACTGCATCTCCGGCAACGGCACGGTGGTGGCGGGCAGTTCGAGATAGGCGAGGTGACGCAGGAAGCGGCTGAAGACCTGGGCCGCGGCCGAACTCCCGTCCTGCGCCGGGCGCGTGCCCGTCATGGCGGCGGTGAGGACGCCCGCGTCGGTGTCCTGGGCCTCGATCTTCAGATACCGGGCCACCCGCTCGCCGCCGTACTGCAGCACGGCCTCGCCGATCAGCGCCCGTATGTGGTTGCAGAACATGCCGCGCGCCCCGCCGCAGGGGCGGTTGTTGTTGGTGCTGCACGCGAACGCGTAGGTCCCCGCCGCCACCGAGGAGACGTAGACCCGCTCGATGTCCGACCCACTGGACACCACCCCCTGCAAGCGCCCGTCGGCCAGCTCGACGAACGGCACCTTGGCCAGCTTCCGCGGCCGTGCCGACGGCACCACCCGTGCCGCGCTCGACCTCTCCCAGACGGACAACACACCACTCCCATGCATGCGAAAAGGGACGCTCACGCCAGAGCGGCGGAACGTGAGACGAATCTAAGGGGAGCCACTGACAACGGCGCCGACCTGCGGATATGACGGAACGTCAGTGATCGTCACGCGCACGGTCGCGGAAGCCCGGCCTCGCCGGACCGTTCGTCGGCGGCTACGACTACGCTGGCGCCGCCGACCTGCGCGTGAGTGCCGTCCGTCGACGGTGCGCACGCCCCGGCCGGATGCTCGGTTAGCCGTGTTCTCGCGTATGGAGGAGTGTCCCGTGACCGCCGGCGTACCCGTCCCTCGTATCGACACCAGCAAACCCCACCCCGCGCGCGTCTACGACTGGCTGCTGGGCGGGAAGGACAACTACCCCGTGGACCAGCAGGTCGGTGAGACGCTGCCGGAGGAATCGCGGCGCAGCGCGGCCCGCAACCGGGAGTTCATGCACCGCGCCGCCGCGTGGCTGGCCCGCAACGGCGTCGACCAGTTCCTCGACATCGGCACCGGCATTCCGACGGAGCCCAATCTGCACCAGATAGCGCAGGCGATCACGCCGAGCGCCCAGGTCGTCTACGTCGACAACGACCCGATCGTGCTGCGGCACGCCGAGGCGCTGCTGATCAGCACGCCGGAGGGCGCGACCGACTACATCCACGCCGATGTGCGCAAGCCCGGGGAGATCCTGGAACACGCGCGCCAGCGGCTGGACTTCAGCCGTCCGATAGCGCTCTCCCTGATCGCCCTCATGCACTTCCTGCCCGACTCCGAGGACCCCTACGGCCTCACCCGCACCCTGGTCGACGCCCTCCCCTCGGGCAGCTACCTCGTCCTCTCCCACGGCACCGCCGACCAGCACCCCGAGCTGAAGGACCGGGTCGAGGACACGTACAAGAAGGGCGCGATCCCGCTGCGCATGCGCACCCGCGCCGAGGTCGAGCCGTTCTTCGCGGGCCTCGAACTCGTCGACCCCGGGCTGGTGTTCGCCACGGAGTGGTACCAGGAGGACCCGGCTCCCGAGCAGGAGCGGTGCGGGTTCTACGTGGGGGTGGCGCGAGTGCCGTAAGCGGCACAGACGCCCCCGGCGTACCCGAGCGCGGTCGCACGCATGTCACGCGTGCGGCCGCGTCCGCTCTCAGCCCGCGACCAGCTCCGGGGTCTTCGGCGCCTTCGCGGGAGCGGCCGGGATCTCCTCCACCGGCACCACCACCTGCCGCGCGTTGCGCCACAGCCACGCCACGTCCCGTCCGAACGACCACACCAGCGACCCCAGCGCCAGCAGGACCACCGCGAGTTCCGCCGCGTACGGCAGCAGGCCCGCGCCCGCCACCAGGAGGCAGATGCCCTGGAGGGCGGCGACCGTCTTGCGGGCGAAGGACGGGGGGAGGGGGGCGTTGAGCCAGGGGGCGAAGCGGGCGGCGGCGACGAAGGCGTAGCGCATGGCGCCGATCAGCAGGACCCAGGGGCCGAGCCGCGTCGCGACGTACACGCTCAGGACCAGGATGAGGAACGCGTCCACCTCCATGTCGAAGCGGGCGCCCAGCGCGCTGGAGGTGCCCGTGCGGCGGGCGACCTTGCCGTCGACGCCGTCGAGCAGGAGCGCGACCGCCGTCAGACCGACCAGCAGGGTGACCGGGGGCGCGCTCTCGAAGGAGTCGGCGACCAGGGCCGTCACCCCGCCGACCAGGGTGGCCCGGCCGAGGGTGACCCGGTTGGCCGGTCCGAAGGAGCGCAGCGCGGAGCGGTGCAGGGCGCGGGAGAGGACCGCCCAGGTGGCGAACGCGAAGGCGAGCCCCGTCAGCCAGCCGGCCACCCCCATGCCGATGGCCGTGCCGAGCAGGGCCAGCAGCAGAAGCTGTACGCCCGCTCCCACGGCCGTCTCCTGCTGGAGCCTCGCGTCATACGTGTTGTTCAGGGCCACCGCACATCCTCCGGCCGAGTGACAGAGTCGATCATCGCCGCGTACTGTGCGCGGCCTGTGCCCTTCTCGGTACGTGAGCAAGTTCCCGATCGTTCAGGAGGATGCCGATGAACCCCGCCGCCCGCGCGTTCTGGCTCAGTTCACCCGGCCACGGCGAGCTGCGTGACGTCACCCTCCCGGAGCCCGCCGAGGGTGAGGTGCTGGTGCGCTCCCTGTACTCCGGCGTCAGCCGGGGCACCGAGACCCTGGTCTTCCGGGGCGGCGTGCCGGAGAGCCAACACGACGCGATGCGGGCGCCGTTCCAGGAGGGCGGCTTCCCGGCCCCGGTGAAGTACGGCTACCTGAACGTCGGCGTCGTCGAGCGGGGCCCCGCTGAGCTGATCGGCCGCACCGTCTTCTGTCTGTATCCGCACCAGACCCGTTACGTCGTTCCGGTGAGCGCCGTCACCGTCGTGCCCGAGCGGGTGCCCGCCGCGCGCGCCGTGCTCGCCGGGACCGTGGAGACCGCCGTCAACGCGCTGTGGGACGCCGCGCCCCTCGTCGGCGACCGGATCGCGGTGGTCGGCGGCGGCATGGTCGGCAGCTCGGTCGCCGCGCTGCTCGCCCGCTTCCCCGGCGTACGGCTCCAGCTCGTGGACGCCGACCCGGCCCGCGCCGAGACCGCCGACGCGCTCGGCGTCGACTTCGCCACGCCCGAGGAGGCCCTGGACGGCTGTGACCTGGTCGTCCACGCCAGCGCCACCGAGCAGGGCCTCACCCGCGCCCTCGAACTCCTCGCCCCCGAGGGCACGGTGATCGAGCTGAGCTGGTACGGCGACCGGCGCGTCACCCTGCCGCTGGGCGAGTCCTTCCACTCCCGCCGCCTCACCGTGCGCGCCAGCCAGGTCGGCACCGTCTCCCCGGCCGCCCGCGCGGGGCGGGGCTACGCCGAACGGATGGCGCTCGCCCTGGACCTCCTGGCGGACCCCGCGCTCGACGCGCTCGTCACCGGTGAGAGTGACTTCGAGGAACTGCCCGAGGTCATGCCCCGCCTGGCCTCCGGCGAGCTGCCCGCCCTGTGCCACCGCATCCGGTACGACGCGGCCGTTTGAGCGGGAAAACGAGCGCCACGCCCGTCCGGCGTGTGAAAAGGAATCAGCGTCGGCGACCGCCTGACCTGAGAAAAGAGTGAGAGAGGGCTGAACGCGAGGAAGCGAGCAGCCGTACTAGTCGTCAACCCCCGACGGGAACCGCGGGGGGCACCAGACGCGCCGCACCTGGAGGGTCGTCCGTTGTTCAGCATCACCGTCCGCGATCACCTGATGATCGCCCACAGCTTCCGCGGCGAGGTCTTCGGTCCCGCGCAGCGCCTGCACGGGGCCACGTTCCTCGTGGACGCCACCTTCCGGCGCGAACAGCTGGACGAGGACAACATCGTCGTCGACATCGGCCTGGCCACCAAGGAACTGGGCACCGTGGTCGGCGAGCTGAACTACCGCAACCTCGACGACGAACCCGAGTTCGCGGGGGTCAACACCTCCACCGAGTTCCTGGCCAAGGTCGTCGCCGACCGCCTCGCCGAGCGCATCCACCAGGGCGCCCTCGGCGAAGGAGCGCGGGGTCTTTCGAACCTGACCGTCACCCTGCACGAGTCGCACATCGCCTGGGCGAGTTACGAGCGTGACCTGTGAACGATCTGACCGTGGACCGCACGAAGACCGCCGACCGCGCGAAGGTCGCCCCCGAGCGCGCGAAGGCCCCCGCCGACCGCGCGAAGAGCACCGACCGCGCGAAGACCGGCTCCCTCGCCTACGTCCCCCCGCAGCCCACCGCCCCCCAGACCGTCGGGATCCTCCCCATGTCCCTGCGCACCGTGCACTTCGTCATGCCGGGCGGCGTCGACGACCTCGCCGCCCCCAGCGGTGGCAACGCCTACGACCGCCGCGTCTGCCTGGACCTGCCCGGCTTCGGGTGGCAGGCCGTCCGTCACGCCGCGCCCGGCGCCTGGCCCGACCCGGACAGCGCCGCCCGCGAAGGGCTCGCCCGCACCCTGCGCGAGCTGCCCGACGGCACCGTGGTCCTGCTGGACGGCCTGGTCGCCTGCGGGGTGCCCGAGGTCGTCGTCCCCGAGGCCGAACGGCTGCGCCTGGCCGTCCTCGTGCACCTCCCGCTCGGCGACGAGACCGGCCTGGACCCGGCCGTCGCCGCCGACCTGGACGCCCGCGAGCGGACCGTGCTGCGCGCGGTGCCCGCCGTCATCGCCACCAGCGACTGGGCCGTACGCCGCCTGGTCTCCCACCACGGCCTCGCCCCCGACCGCGTCCACCTGGCCGCCCCCGGCGCCGACATCGCGCCGCTCGCGCCCGGCACCGACGGCGTCTCGCACCTGGTGTGCGTCGCCGCCGTCACCCCGCGCAAGGGCCAGCACCGCCTGGTCGAAGCCCTCGCCGCCGTACGCGACCTGCCCTGGACCTGCTCGCTGGTCGGCGGCCTCGGCCACGACCCCGAGTACGTCGACGGGCTGCGCGCCCAGATCGAGGGGTACGGCCTCGCCGACCGGCTGCACCTGACCGGGCCGCGCTCCGGCGCCGATCTCGACGCCAGCTACGCCGCCGCGGACCTGATGGTCCTCACCTCGTACGCCGAGACCTACGGCATGGCCGTCACCGAGGCGCTGGCCCGGGGCATCCCGGTCCTCGCCACCGATGTCGGCGGACTGCCCGAGGCCGTCGGCCGCGCCCCCGACGGCGGCGTGCCCGGCATCCTCGTCCCGCCGGAGGACCCCGGCGCCATCGCCGCCGAACTGCGCGGCTGGTTCAACGAGGCCGACGTGCGCCGCCGCCTCAAGGCCGCCGCCCGGGGCCGCCGCTCCGCCCTCGCGGGCTGGGCCGCGACCGCCCGCAGCCTGGCCGGGGTCCTCGGCCGGCTCCCCGACGCGCCGCGGCGGGCCGCATGAGCGAGACGACCACGGTCACCGGGCCCGAACCCGGCCACGCCACGGCACCCGAGGAGCACCCGGTGAACACCGACGACGTCATCGCGGGCGCCGGACCCGTGACCCGCCCCGGCGAACGCGCGACCGTACGGCTGCGCGACGGCGACGCCGAGGAGGCGCCCCGCTACGCGCCCGAGTGGCTGCGGCTGCGCGAGGCCGCCGACGCGGATGCCCGCGCCGAGGTCCTCCTTGAGCCGCTGACCACCCGGGTGGCCGAACGGCCCGGCACGGACGGCGGACTCGTCGTGCACGACCTCGGCTGCGGCACCGGCTCCATGGGCCGCTGGCTGGCCGCCCGCCTGGACGGCGCCCAGCACTGGGTCCTGCACGACCTCGACCCCTACCTGCTGCACTTCGCCGCCGTCGCCTCCCCGCGCGCCGCCGCGGACGGCGCCCAGGTCACCGTCGAGACCCGGCGCGGCGATGTCGCCCGGCTCACCCCGGACGCGCTGACCGGCGCCGACCTGGTGACCGCCTCCGCGCTGCTCGACGTGCTCACCCGCGAGGAGGTCGAGACCCTGGCCGCCGCCTGCGCCGGGGCGGGCTGCCCGGCGCTGCTCACCCTGTCCGTCGCCGGACGGGTCGAACTGGAGCCGTCCGACCCGCTGGACGCGCAGCTCGCCGAGGCGTTCAACGACCACCAGCGCCGCACCGGGATGCTCGGCCCCGACGCGGTCACCGTGGCCTGCCAGGCGTTCGCTGAGCACGGGGCGACCGTACGGGTGCATCCGAGCCCGTGGCGGCTCGGCCCCGAGCACGCCGCGCTGACCGCGCAGTGGCTGCGCGGCTGGGTGGGCGCTGCGGTCGAGCAGCGGCCCGAGCTGCGCGAGCGGGCCGCCGCCTACCTCGCCGAGCGGCTGGCCGCCCTGGAGGCGGGCGAACTGCGCGTCGTCGTGCACCACAGCGATCTGCTCGCGCTGCCCCGAGCGGCGGGAGGCGTGGGATGAACACGCCGACGGGGGACGTCGCCACGGAGGTCCGCGTGCCGCAGACACGTCCGGCTCCGGCGGCCGAGACCGTGCCGGTGAAGGGGGCGCCTGCCCGGGGACGCTTCACCTCCCGTGCGCTGCGCACCCACTTCGGCACGGTCGCCGGGGTCGCGATCCTCGGCGGACTGCTGTGGCGGCTCGGCACCGGCCCCCTGCTGGACGGCCTGCGGCGGATCGACACGCCAACCGTGCTGATCGCTCTCGCTGTTGGTGTCCTCACCACCGTGTTCAGCGCCTGGCGCTGGCAGTTGACGGCACGCGGGCTCGGCATCCGGCTGCCGCTGGGTGCCGCCGTGGCCGACTACTACCGCGCTCTGTTCCTCAACGCGGCACTTCCCGGCGGGGTGTTGGGCGATGTGCACCGCGCGGTACGGCACGGGCAGAGCGCGGGGGACGTACGGCGCGGGGTCAAGGCCGTCGTGCTGGAGCGCGTCGCCGGGCAGATCGCGCTCGCCGTGGCCGGTACCGCGCTGCTGCTGACGCTGCCCTCGCCGGTACGGGACGACGTGCGCACCGTCGCCGCGCCCGTGGCCCTCGCGGTGGCGGGCGCCTGCGCGGTCGCGGTCGCCGTACGGCTGAACCGGGGCTCCGCGCGGGCCAGGCGTGCGGGCGTCCTCGCGGATGCGCGCCGGGGGCTGCTGTCCCGCGAGAGCGGGCCCGGGGTCGCGCTGTCCTCGGCGGTCGTCCTCGCCGGTCACCTCGGGATGTTCGTGGTCGCCGCCCGGGTCGCCGGGAGCGGGGCCTCCGTCGCGGTGCTGCTGCCGCTCGCGGTGCTCGCGCTGGTCGCGATGGGCCTGCCGCTGAACGTCGGCGGCTTCGGCCCCCGTGAGGGCGTCACCGCCTGGGCGTTCGCGGCGGCCGGGCTCGGCGCGAGCAGCGGGGTCGCGGTCGCGGTCGTCTACGGCGTGCTCAGCTTCGTGGCGAGCCTGCCCGGCGCCGTCGTCCTCGTCGCCCGCTGGTACGCCGGGCTGCGGGGCTACTCCCGTACGGCGCCCGGGAGTTCACCGGCGGACGGCGTCTCCCCTGTGGGCGGGACCTCGCCGGAGACCGCCGCGCCGGAAGCCGCGAGTTCTCCGGAGACCGGGAGCTTTTCCGAGGTCACCAGCTCGAAGTACGGCGCGAAATCCGCCACCAGGCTCGCCAGCAGGCTCTTGCCCTTTTCCGCCGTGGCCAGGGACGGGCGTCCGATGACGCCCGATTCGGTATAGGCGGACATTCCCGTGGTGAGCAGATGACGACGGTCGTCGGCGGTGAAATCGGCGGTCTCATGACCAGGGCGGAGGAATTCGGGATGAGCGTGCAGAAGAATGGACGTCTCGATTTCCCCGGCGTGCATGTCGGTGAGCAGCGAGGTCACCACGCCCGCGCGCTCCCGGGCCGCCTCCCAGTCCTCCGCGGCCGGGAAGAGCGCCATGCGCTCACCGCGCGCGGATGCCTCCTGCACGACGTTGCCCAGGACGTAGTTCCCGCCGTGGCCGTTGACCACCACCAGGGCCTCGACACCCGAACGGCGCAACGAATCCGCCATGTCCCGCACGATGGCGTGGAGGGTGGTGGAGGAGATACTGACGGTTCCCGGCCAGGCCGCGTGCTCGTGGGAGCACGAGACCGTCACCGGGGGAAGGAGGTGCACCGGGTACGCGGCGGCTATCTCCCGCGCCACGGCGCAGGCGACGAGCGTGTCGGTCGCCAGTGGGAGGTACGTGCCGTGCTGTTCGAAGCTGCCCACGGGAAGGACGGCGACCTGTGTTGAGACACCCGCCCCCCGCTTCCGTACGTCCTCCGTGGTGTCCGTCGGCAGCACTCCGTGTGCCGCCGCCGCACGCGCGCCCGAACCACTCATCTTTTTCACGGCCTTTCGTCTCTGCTTAGGAATCAGATCATGACAGAAAACCTCGGCGTCCTCGGCAAGAAGTCCCCGCGGCGTTCGGGCGCGGAACGCGTCGTGAATACCCCGCTGCCCACCGCGTACGGGAAATTCCAGGCGATCGGCTACCTGGACCACGACCGGGGTGACGAACACGTCGCCCTGGTCTTCGGTGAGATAGGCGAGGAGAGCGTGCTGACCCGGCTGCACTCCGAGTGCCTGACCGGGGACGCGTTCAGCTCCCAGCACTGCGAGTGCGGTGAGCAGCTGTCCTCGGCGCTGCGCGCGGTCGCCGCCGAGGGCAGCGGGATCGTCGTCTACCTGCGCGGTCACGAGGGCCGGGGCATCGGTCTGCTGGCCAAGCTGCGCGCGATGGCCCTCCAGGCGGAGGGCCTGGACACCGTCGAGGCCAACCTCGCCCTCGGTCTCCCGGTGGACGCCCGTGACTACCGGGTCGCCGCCGAGATCCTGCACGACCTCGGCGTCCGCTCGGTCCGCCTCATGTCCAACAACCCCCGCAAGCGCGAGGCGCTGACCCGTCACGGCATCGAGGTCGCGGAAACGGTCCCCCTCCTGATCGAGCCCAGCGAGAACAACATCACCTACCTCCGCACCAAGCGCGAACGCCTGGACCACGACCTCCCGCACCTGGACGCGGTGGGCCACGGCTCCTGAACCCGGCTCAGTCGAGGACGAGCGACACGCCGCACAGCCCGAGCCGGGCCTGTGCGGCGAGCCGCCACAGGCGCAACGGGCCGTCCAGGACGGACTCTTCGCCGACCGCGTAGTCGAGCCCACCGCGCCGCTCGGCGTCCTTCGGGGCAGCGCCGCGCACCTCGGCGGACGTGAGCACGACGTTCCCGCACCACCCCGGCAACAGCGCGGCCCGCGCGGGACCGATGGCTCGGAAGAGGCCCCGGACGGCCTCGGCGACCAAGCGCGCCAGATCGTCGTCGAGACTCGCTGGTGAAGCCCATGGGGCGAACCTATCCGCGCCTCAGCCCGTCACCGCCTCGTGGACCAGACGGCGCAGTTCCGGGAAGATCTTCAGGGTCTTCGGGCGGAGCTGGGTCATGAACTGGACCGTGAGGTCGTGGGCGGGGGCGATCCAGAAGGCGGTGGTGGCGACGCCGGTCCAGCCGTAGGTGCCGGGGGCGGAGGGGGCAAGCGTGCGGGTGGGGTCGGTGACGACGGAGACGTTGAAGCCGAAGCCGAGGCCGTCGTTGGCGCGTTCCTGGTGCGCGGGGGCGCCGAAGGCGCGCAGGACGGCGTCGCCGGGGAGCTGGTTGCGGGTCATCAGGGCCAGCGTGTCCGGCCGGAGCAGGCGGACGCCGTCCAGTTCGCCGCCCCGGCGCAGCAGTTCCATGAAGCGGTGGTAGTCGTGGGCGGTCGACGCCAGGCCGCCGCTGGCCGAGAGGAAACGGGGACGGCCGCGCAGGGGGAGACCGGGGACGGGTTCGATGCCCCCGTTCTCGGTCTCGCCGTACAACTCGGCCAGGCGGGGCGTCTGTTCGGGCGTGAGGTGGAAGCCGGTGTCGGTCATGCCGAGCGGGACGAAGACGCGCTCGGCGAAGAACGCGTCCAGCGGGCGCCCCGAGACCACCTCGATCAGACGGCCCAGCACATTGGAGGCGACCGAGTAGTTCCACTGGGTGCCGGGCTCGAACTGGAGGGGCAGCCGGGCGTACACCGCCACCGTCTCCTCCAGGTTCGCACCCGGCGGCACGGAGGACTCCAGGCCCGCCTCGCGGTAGAGGGCGTCCACCGGGTGGCTGTGGTAGAAGGCGAAGGTCAGACCCGCCGTGTGGGTCAGCAGATGGCGGACGAGGATCGGACCGGACGCCGGACGGGTCCGTACGTCCGCGCCCGAACCGCCTTCGTACACGCGCGGGTTGGCGAACTCCGGCAGGTGGCGGTCGATCGGGTCGTCCAGCGACAGCAGCCCCTCCTCCACCAGCATCAGCACCGCGACGGCGGTGACCGGCTTGGTCATGGAGTAGATCCGCCACAAGGTGTCCGGCTCGACCGGCAACCCCGCCGCACGGTCCCGGTGACCGTGCACGGTGAGATGCGCGACGCGCCCGCCCCGGGCCACCGACACCAGGAAGCCGGGCAGCCGCCCCTCGTCCACGTAATGGGCCACGTGCTGATCCAGCCGGTCCAGCGCCTTCGCGTCCAGCCCCGCCTCTTCCGGATCGACTTCCTGTCGCAGCTGTGCCATCGCTCGCTCTCCTACGGTCGCGTCGTCCGCCGCGCGGTCCGGCTCGGTCACCGGGACGACCTGTTGTTCCTCATGGTCGCGCAGGACCGGGGGAAGGACCCGCACGTCGGCGACGCGAGTGAGCGATCCGACAGTGCGTCCGGTCGGCGGTCCGGTCACGTTCCGTCAGGAGGCGTGGGCCTGCGGGAGGTTCGGAGTGATGTCCCTCAGACAGAGAACAGGTCGCGGTGGTACCAGGACGCCGAGTCGGCGAAGGCCGTGTCGAAGTCCGGACCGGGTTCCAGCCGCAGATCACGCCAGAGCGGGTCGGCGTCGAACCAGTGGTCGGTCGCCAACATGCCGAGCACGTGTGTGGCTTGGCGGCTCTCCGCGAGAAGCGCCTGCGCGTCGGCCACCGTGAGTACGGGCCCCCGCCTGGGGACCGAGGCATACCGGGCCACTGCGCCCAGCAGACGTCCCGCGGCGACGGGAACAGGGTGGGCCGCGTGATAGGTCCTGCGTGTCAGGTCGGCGGCCGGAGCGAGGCCGGTGCCGACCACGAGGCGGCCCAGTTCCCGCGCCGAGACGACCGACAGCAGGGCCGGCCAGTTCTTGACATCGCCGGGCAGCGCGGAGAGCAGCGCGACGAGACCGGGGACCACCCACACATCCCCGGCGCCATGGACGAGATGGGGGCGCAGCACGATCCCGTCGGCCTCCAGAACGGCGTCCTCGGCCGCCGCGCGGCTCGCCGATGTGGGCGAACCGGGGGCGCGGACGAGTTCTTCGGGGGCGGCGTCCCGGAAGGTACCCCGGCCGTAGACGGACGCCGTGCTCACATAGACGATGCGCGACACCCCGGAGCGGCGAGCCTCTGCGACGAGGTTCCTGGTTCCCTCGGCGTTGACGGCCTCGTTGGTCTCGGGTTCCGGGCCGACGTACGACGCGCAGTGCAGGAGGACGTCCGCCCCCGCGCACACGCCCTTCAGGGAGCGGGGGTCGGTGAGATCGACCGGGACGACGCGGTGCCCGGACCCGGCGGACGGTACGGGACGACGGTGGGACAGCAGGCCGAGGCAGATGCCTGGTCGTGCGGCGGCTTCGCGTACCACGTGGCCGCCGATGAACCCACCGGCGCCAGTGATCAGAACGGTGCGCACTCGAACTCCCTTGACGGCATGGGCGCCTCAGGCGGGCGCGTTGTCGCGCAGTGTCAGGTCGGCGGTGAAGACCTGCTCGCCCTGCTGGGTGCCGCGTACCCGGACGCGCAGGTGACCGGAGGCGTCGGGCACGTCGACCTCGGCTTCGATCCAGCAGGGTGCGTCGAGTTCGGCGTAGCGCGTGAACTCGGCGTCGAGCCCGAGGAGAAGGGCTCGGGGCCGCCGGGTCGCGGCGCGGGCCGCCTGCCGTGCGGCCTCGATCAGCATCATGCCGGGAACATGGTCCACCGGATGGTCGAAAAAGACGGGGTGGTCGGTGTCGACCCGCAGTTCCCAGCGGGCGTCGCTGGATATCGCGGGGGAGGCGAGCACGACGTGCCCCGGGTACGGGCGCCCGACTTCGGCCGGGTCGACAGGGGCCGGGAGGGAGCGGTCCGTGACGGTGGGGCGGTTGCCGCGCAGCCGACGGTGGGCGGCCGGGCTGGTGCAGCTGAACCGTGCACCGCCGGTCGCCACGGTGCGCCCGTCGCGCCGGACGGAGACCTCGTAGCGCATGCCCGCGATGGTGCTGCCCCGGCGGACGATGTCGCGGCACATGGTGTGCAGGGTGACCTCGGTCGGAGCGGGTCCGGTCTCGAATGCCGGGGCGGTGGCCGCGAAGGACAGGTTCCACATCAGGAACTGATGCCCGAACGGAACCCCGTGCTCGGCATGGGCCAGCAGACTGCCGGTCTGCCGGATCGACTCGGCCAGAAGCAGCGGGTCCTGGTAGCCGTCGGCGGGGGCGAACAGACCGTGGCTGCGCGGCCATTGAGCCTGCACCACGAAGGAGGAGCCGGCGATGGCGGCGGCCGGTTCGGCCGTCCAGTCGGTCAGAAAGACTTCCGCCACGGAGGCGCGGTGGACGTATTCGCGCGGGACGGTTCTGGTGAGAAGGGGGCCCATGACCGGAGCACTGGGGGTCGTGGGCGCTTGAGCGGTGTTCAGCATCCGCGGCACTCCTGTCTGTCTGCGGACAGGGGTGACCGGGACGCGTGTCCGGACCCCCGTCACCACTGGATACGCGTCGCCTTCAACATACAGACAGAGCGGCCGGGTTTTAAAGTAAACCCTGCCTAAAACTGTGCAGGCTGTTTGGTTTACGCGCCGGTTACATGCATCGTGCATCCGTTTGTGCGGGCGGGGGTTAGCTCTGTGTCGGCGGGCTGAGGGAAATCCTGCCTGATTTTCCCTCAGTTATGGCGCTTTAGTGCGCGGTTGGGGTGTGGGTCCGGCTGCATGTGTTGCTGGATGCTTTGCATTGACAAACCGACGGACCTGTCTGGTAACTTCCCTCGGGGTGAGTGCTCAGTAGTTCGATGAGGCGTACCTTGGGGGAGCGATGGATCAGCAGGTCGTGCATCCGGCCAGAGTGGGCATCGAGGAAGAGCTCATCGCGCAACGAGATGGTGACGCGCTGAGGGTTCTCGTCGTCGAGAGTGATGCCTCGGCCGCCGGAGACCTGGTGCAGGAACTGCTGCGGCACGGTTATCTCGCACGCAGTGTGGCCACCGCCGCCGAGGCGCTGCGGGTCCACCACGATGTCGACCTGGTCCTCCTGGGGCTCGACCTGCCCGATCTGGACGGGCTGGAGCTGTGCCGCCGGATGCGGGCGGTCGGCGATGTCCCGATCATCACCGTGACCACACGCGGGGCCGAGCTCGACCGGGTACTCGGGCTGCAGGCCGGCTCCGACGACTACGTCGTCAAGCCGTACGGCCTCAGGGAGTTGCTGGCCCGGATCCAGGCAGTGATGCGCAGAGTCCGTCCTCAGCGGTCGGCGGCACGGGTTGTCACGTACGGTCCGCTGCGGATCGACGCAGGAGCCCGTGAACTCCTGCTGGAGGGCCGGCGGGTGGATCTCACCCCCAAGGAGTTCGACCTCCTGTTCCTGCTGGCGTCGCAGCCGGGCACCCTCTTCTCCCGCCGCCAGCTGCTGAGTCAGGTGTGGGACGACGAATGGTCGTACCGCGGCCGCACTCTCGACACCCATGTCAGCAGCCTGCGCGGCAAGCTCGGGTCGAGCCGCTGGATCGTCACGGTGCGGGGGGTCGGCTTCCGTATAGGGCGTGCGTGACGCATGGGTGGACGGGCGGGTAACCAGATGCGGTTTGCCGGATACAATGCAGACAGGTCTGTATGTTTCCGAGCCCGGAATGTGAGGGACCGCGATGGCTCGACAGGAGCGAGGGATCAGGTCGAGGCGCTCGATCCTGGAAGCCGCGGCGGATGTGTTCGGCGAGCGCGGATACGAGGCGGCGAGCACGAACGAGATCCTCGCCAAGGCCGGTCTCACCCGGGGTGCGCTGTATCACCACTTCCCCTCGAAGGAAGCCATCGCGGTCGCGCTGGTGGAGGCGCAGGGCGAGGCGTTGGTCGTGCCGGATCAGCCGGTGAAGCTGCAGGCGGTCATCGACCTGACCCTGACGTTCTCGCGTCGGCTCCAGACGGACAAGGTGTTGCGGGCCAGCGTGCGGCTGGCCGTGGAGCAGTCGTCGTTCGTCACTTCGGCCCAGACCCCCTACAACCAGTCGATCACCGTGGTCGAGGAGTTGCTGCGGGAAGCCGAGAAACAGGGGGAGTTGCTGCCGGGGACGGATCTGTCGGAGGTCGCCTCGACGGTGGTCGGCGCGTTCACGGGCCTGCAGGTGATGTCCCAGGCATACAGCGATCGCCAGGATCTGCCCGGCCGGATCTCGGCGCTGTGGCGGCTGGTGCTGCCGGGGCTCGCCTCCCCGGGCATGCTGCCCCGCCTGCGCACGAGTCGTCCGCCGGAGGCGGACGAACCGACAGCTGGGCCGACCGGAACGGCGACGCCACCCGGGTCTGCCGAAGCGGCACACGACTGACCGGCGCGGCGGCGCTGAAACGATGCCGGGCCCTGGGCGAGGAAAGCCGGCCCGGGCCCGGACCTGCGGAAGCAGTCGAGGTCAGGGGAGGAGATCGGGCGTCTGGGCGTTGCCTATGCCCTGTTCGATCTCTCCGACGAGCCAGGCGATGCGTTCCTCGTCGCGCCGGTAATGGGTCCACTTCCCGACGCGTGTGGACTGCACCAGGCCCGCGCGTTCGAGCACGGCCATGTATGCGGAGACGGTGGACTGCGCGAGGCCCGATTTCGCCTGGATGTGGCTGACGCAGACACCGACGGTGCGCGGATCGGTGACGGCCGGGTTGACCGGGAAGTGTTCTTCCGGTTCGCGCAGCCACTGGAGCACTTGCAGCCGCACGGGGTTGGCGAGCGCCTTGAGGGGTTCGAGCAGGGGCGCGAGGTCGCCTGTCGCGGGTATGTCGTGAGTCGTCATGGGCCTTCCGGTGCGTACGCGGAGCCGACTGTTGATGTATCGATGATAATCGATACGTTACGCGCTCGTAAGCTGCGGGCTCTGATCGCGCCCTCCAACTCAGAGGCTCCGGACTCCACTTGACACAACGTATCGAGGTTCTGCGATACTTCGATACGTCAGTGTCCCGCACGGCACGGTCCCGCACCGCATGCCATTGCAACGGAGGGTTTTCTCATGCCTATCGGGCTTATCGCCCTGGCGCTGGGGGGCTTCGGTATCGGCCTCACCGAGTTCGGGATCGTAGGACTGCTGCCCGAGGTGGCGGGCGACTTCCACGTCTCCGGAACGCTCGCCGGATATCTGGTCTCCGTCTATGCGCTCAGTGTCGCCGTCGGTGCCCTCGGCCTGACTGCGGCGATCACCCGCTTCGACCGCAAGAAGATCCTGGTCGGCCTGATGACGCTGTTCATCGCGGGCAACCTGATCTCCGCGATCGCCCCCAACTACGAGCTGCTGATGGTCGGCCGGGTCGTCGCGGCCCTGTGCCACGGAGCCTTCTTCAGCGTCGGGGCGGTTGTCGCCTCGGACATGGTGGCGGAGGACAAGAAGGGCGGTGCCATTGCCCTCATGTTCGGCGGGCTGACCGCCGCGAATGTACTCGGTGTGCCGCTGGGTACTTTCCTCGGTCAGCAGCTCGGCTGGCGTTCCACCTTCTGGGCCATCACCATCATCGGTGTCGTCGCGCTGATCGGAATTCAGGTTCTCGTGCCGCAGACGTCGGCGGCCGGGCGGACCGACCTGCGTGCCGAACTCGCCGTCTTCCGGCGCGGTCAGGTATGGGTCTCCATCGCTCTCAGCATTCTCGCCTTCGGCGGTGTCATCGGCGGCTACACCTACATCGCCTTCACCCTCACCGACGTCAGCGGCTTCGCCGCCAGCACGGTTCCGTGGCTGCTGGTGCTGTTCGGTGCCGGCACCTTCATCGGAAACTTCGTCGGCGGCAAGGCCGCGGACAAGTCCCTCAACACCACGCTGATCAGCATCATGGCCGCCCTCACCGTCATCATGGGTGTCTTCGCCCTCACGGCCGAGAACAAGATCGCGACCCTCGTCGCCCTGCTGCTCATGGGCACGATCGGGCTCGCGAGCGCCCCCGGCCTCCAGGTGCGGACCATGAAGTACGCCTCCGACGCGCCCACCATGGCCTCCGGCGCCAATATCGCCGCCTTCAACGTCGGCAACGCGCTCGGCGCCTGGCTCGGCGGTCTGGCCCTCGCCGCGGGGTACGGATACGCCTCCCCGCTGTGGGTCGGTGCCGGGCTCGCCCTCGCCGGACTCGTCGTCGTGGCAGGAGGCTCGTTCGGCGGCAGGACCGCGGTGTCCAAGGCCTCCGGAGGTGTCGCGCCCCGGCCGGAGGCGGTCGAGGCGGGCGTTCAGTAAGACGTCGCGCAGCATTTGGTAAACAATTCAGGAAGGTCAGGGTCGAGAATCCCTAGGATTCTCGACCCTGACTTTTTGTTTGCCCGGAGTGGCCCCTCGTAAGGCGCTGAGCATCGGTTCTGACATTCCTCTGACGTTCCTTGAAGTGGCATGTAGCGCCTTGAACAATTCTGTATCGGTGTGGGTTGAAGAGGGTGCGGGCAGACGGAAAGAATTCCTTTGCAGCCGAGAAATGAATTCATCCGCGCCCAAAGGCGAGCGCGACGCCACCGTACGGAGAAAACCCGAGAGGCGATTCCTGTGTTCCGCTCTCTTTCCGACGTCGTTGCCCCCGAATCCCCTGTCTCCTCCGCACCTTCCGACACTTCCACCTCGCTCACGCGTGACACCGAAGCCGCCCCGGTCCCTCGCCTTCAGCCCGCTCATGTCGAGGACGTCCTCAGCGCCAAGGACCGTATACGTGTGGCGGGGTTCTTCCCCGGACTGGGCAGCCGGTCCTTCTACCGGAGCCTCGGTCGACTGCTCATCGACTCCGACGTCCCCGAGGTCACCGGCATCTACCGCGAGGCCGCCCGAGCCCTCGGCATCCCCGCCCGCCCCGACCTCCTGCTGCTGGACCCGGAGGCACTCCCGGCCGGCAAGCTGGAGCGGCAGGGCTTCATCGGAGCCGCGCTGCTGGTGCACAGCCTCGCCCTGGACGCCTACCTGCGCGACCGGATCGAGAAGAACGGCACACCGGCCGCCTTCGTCGCCTACACCGGTGAGAGCTTCGGCATCCTCACGGCCGCGGTGGCGAGCGGTTCCCTCTCCGTCCACGACGGCGTCCGCATCGCCCAGGCCTTCACGCCGCTGATGCTCCAGGCCGCCGACGCACGGAACACCGACGAGGCGTTCGCCCGGACCGTGACCGGCTACCTGGACGAGTCCGTGCGTCGGAGCCCCCTCGTTCCGGAGCCGTACCACGTGGTCGCGGTGAAGGCGCAGAGCCCGGAGGAACTGGCACGGGTGCTGGAGGCGGCACGTACGGCGTTCCCGCCGACGGATGTCGAACCGCACAAGACGTATGCGCCGACCCAGACGAACCTCTACGTCCGCTCCGGCGCCAGGCCCGCGTTCGACCGCTTCCTCAGCGCCCACCCGGGCACGACCACATGGGACCTGAAGGAACCGACCGTCTTCCTCGCGCACTCGGCGCGGATGCGGCCCGCCCGCGCCGCCCTGGAGCGGTTCCTCGCCGCCGAGGGAATCCGCTTCGGCACGCCCCGGGTTCCGGTGGTCTCCAACCACGACATGTCCCTGCTGACCACCGCGTCCACCGTGCGCGAAGGGATCCTGGCCATGACGGACCGGGTCATGGCGTCCCGGGAGACCTGCGAGACCTTGAACGGTCTCGACGCGGACCTCGTCCTGGAGCTGGGACTGGGCGACAAGTCTCTCCGGCTGCTGCGGGACAACGCGGTCGCCGCCCCCGCCACGGGCTACACCGGCTCGCACGAGGACACCGCCGAACTCCTGCGCGCCATCAACGTGGTGGGCGCCCTGATGTCACGGCTGGAGACGCTGTACACCACGGGCGAGCAGCTCCCCGACCAGGACCACCACCTGCTGCGGGAGCTGTTCCGCGTCGCGGCCGGGAGCGAGTTCTGCGACGCCTACTTCTCCCGCGTTCTCGAACGAGTCGTCACCGTGGAGATGCTGCGCCCCGAACGGGAGGGGGCACCCGCCTTCTACCGGTTCCTCGAGATCTTGCAGCACACGCGGCGGCACCGCGACCACATCGCCGTCGACCGCGGTGAACTGGTCACCCGGGCCCGGCTGAAGAAGAGGATCACCGCAGGGGACTCCGCGCTGCTGGGGCAGGCGTATGTGGAACTCAATGTGCTCGACCGGGCCGGTGACATCCGGACGCGGACGGTCCACACGAGCCTCCCCGAGGTGGTCGTCGTCCACTTCGGTGCCCCGGACGACACCAGCGAGGAGAGCCTGGCCCGCCGCACCCGTCTGCTGCTCGACACCCAGCCGACGGCGCACGAGATCCGCGACACGCTTCTCGGCACATCCCCCCTCGACGGAGGCCTCTCCCCGGTCGGCCAGCAGGTTCTCCACCAGTACCTCCTCTTCCACGCCCTCGCCCAGCACCGGCCTGCCCTGTTCGCGCAGAGCGACCACTACCTGGAGGGCGGCGACGTGCCGGGCTGGCTGGCCGCCCTGGCCGTGTCCGGGGTTCTCTCCCTCACCGACGCCGTCGCCCTAGGCACGCCACACACCGCAGAGGACGAGACCGAGCGCATCCTGAACGGCCTCGCCGACGCCCGAGTCCCGCTGGTCTCGGTCGAAGGTGTGCCGATCCAGTCCCGCAAGCACCTGGCCGCCGCCACTCGTGCCGTCCTGCGGGGCGACGCCCTCGACGGCGGGACGCGGCACATCCACCTCAACGGCAACTGCCAGATCATCGCCCTCGGTTCGCAGCCGGCCACCGACGTGGACACCGGTCCGTACGCCACCCGTGTCGTCGCCGTCTCGCATCCGGCCCAGACCTGGAAGAAGCGGCTCAACCCCGCTCTGGACGCGTTCGAGTACGACTGCGTCCTCGCCCTGACCGAGGAGAACGAGCGGGTCCTCGCCACCGCCCGCAGCCGTCGGGTGCTGTCCAGCACGGTCCAGGCATACATCGGCAGCGACGAGTCGATCGTCAGCTTCGGCCAGGGTGGCAGCGAGTCACTGACCGTCTTCGTCAGGAAGGACGGCGAGGACCATGTCACGGTCCGGAAGATCCTCAGCGAGTCGCTGACGACGGCGCGATGGAACCCGGAAGGCGACGGTGTGATGCTGCCACCGTTCGCCAAGGCCAGGAAGCAGGCCGAATACCTGCAAGGCCTCCCCGACACGGTGCGCGACTACTTCCCCCAGGTCCACTCGGTCCTGGAGCGGGAGGTCCCCGTCCCGTCCCGCCTGCGCGAGGCCGACCGCGCGGTCGACCGGGAAGTCATCTACGAGATGAGTTACGTGGGGGGAGAGGAGGTCAGCCGGTACGTCGAGAAGCACACGCCGCCGCCCGCCGTCGTCGCCCGGCTCTACGAGCAGATCATCCGTGTGCTGAACGAGGACGTGCACAGCGTGGGCCGCGTCCCCGCGCCCGGAGACACGCTCGACACCTCCTACTTCCGTAAGATCGAGGACCGGCTGGACCTGTGCCGCCGCACGGCGCCGCGCACCTTCCACCGGCACCTTCTCGACACCGAGCGGATCGTCGTCGACGGGATCTCCTACCTCAACTCCTCCGCTCTGCTGAGGCGGTTCAGGGAGAACCCCGACTTCGCCGCCGTCCTCGAACCGGCCTTCCACTCGCTCGTCATGGGCGACACCAACACCGAGAACATCAAGATCACCCATATCGGGCCGCTCCAGCACGCCCAGCGGCTGATCGAGTCCGGGGCACCCCAGCGGGACGTCGACGCGGCCCTGGCGGACATCACTCCCGCGTCGCTCGGGATCAGGTTCCTCGACCCTCGGGCCATCGGGTTCGCCGGCGAGGGGAAGGACACCCGCGACGACGCGATGTACGACAACAAGCCCTGGCACAACTCCCTGGGCCACTACGACGAGATCCACTTCGAGCAGTTCACCCTGAGCGTCGACACCGGCGAGGGCAGGACCCCCACCGTCTCCATCGCCTTCCGTGAGGGCAACCCGTACCAGAAGGCCTACCGCGTACGGGACGTGGTCGCGAAGGGGGGCACGGTCGACACCGGGGCGCCCACGGGCATGGAGGACTACTTCGCGTCCGTCATGACGGCGGCGCTCCGGCTGGACGACCCCGCGTCGCCCTACCTGCGGGACGACCCCTACTGGCTGGTGCGGTTCGTCTTCATGATGGGCCAGCACTTCACGGCCATGCCGCCCTTCCACTTCCAGAAGGAACTGGACGGCACCCTCACCGACACCTACGAGACCCAGCGCCGCCCAGTCGCCATCTACTGCGAGGGCATCAAGTGGCTGAACTGGGCTCTGCAGATGCTGGAAGGCACACGCACCGAGTTCCTGGGTGTCGCCGTACCGCCGCTGCCGCACCTGGCCGGCTGAGCGCACACCGGTTTCCCGCACCCCCGTCGCCGGGCGGCCTCACCCGACCACGCCCGCCCGGCGACGGTTCCCCACAGCTCCAGGACCAACTCCCCACCGAAGGAGTCCCCGTATGACTGTCCTCCCGTTCGCGGTCCCGGTGGACGGACTGCACCACCTGTCCCACGAGAGCCGTGTGATCGCCACCCCGTGGAGCCGGATGGTGCGCGGCATCGGCCTCGGCCAGTATCCCGTCGCCTACGACCCCGAGGCCGCCACCCGGATCCGGCACGCTTTCGCCCTTCTCGACGCCAAGGGCGTGGACGATGCCTACACCCGTTTCTCCCGGCTCCTGGCCGACTTCGTCCTCGACGTCGCGCACCCCGGACGGAATCTGCGCCGTGCCGACCTCGCTCGCGACCTGAGCCCGATCCTCGACGCCGTCCGGGCCGTCGAGAACCCCTACTTCCGGGTCATGGCAGGCTGCGTGCTCATGGATGCCGTCGCCAAGCTGGGACTGGACCGGCATCTGCTCTTCGAGGACGGAACCGACTTCCCGGCCGAGATCCTGGCTGCCGTCGACACGATCGAGCCGGACCGCATCAAGGACGAGAACGCAGGACGCCACGGCCACTACGAGAAGCTCTCCGCGTACTCCGCGGTGTTCCTCGCCCTCGGTCAACTCGGCCTGAAGGAGAGGCTGGTGACCGGACGCCGGAACCACGTGCGTGAGGCGTTGGGCCTGCTGGAGAAGATCCCGGCTCCGTTCTTCCGCGGCCGGGGCGGGGCCATGCTGCTGTCGGTGATCTCGCTGCTCGGATACGAGTCCTGGTTCGTCGACGAGGGCCGTGACCATGTGCAAGGCGTTCTCTCCTACCTCGACCGCGCGGACGAGCTGAATCTGCCCCCGGCGTTCCCCCAGCCCATGTCGGAGAGCTTCGCGCGGATCTACCCGCTGCTCACCATGCTCAACGCCGTCGCCATGACCCGCCGCCCGGAGACGTACCTGGACCACGGCCGGGACCGGCTGGCCGAGGCCCGAGAACTGTTCGCCGGTATCACCCCCGTCGAACGCACGCACATGGGCCTCTACTATCTCGTCGCCCTGCACAACCTGGGCCGCCTGGACGAGCAACTGCCGGACCGGAACGCCTTCGTCGAGCACGTCGTGGGCCAGTGGCGGCACATCGACCCCGGGGAGAACTATTTTCTGAACGGGATCGCGTACGCCTACGTCATCCAGACCGCCATGCTCATGGGCCGCATGGACCTGGTCGACGGCAGCGCCATCGAGAGGCTGGTCGACTGCTTCCCCGACCTGGACCGCACGGACGATGACCGCGTCAATCGCCCGTACCCCTTCGCCTATACGCTCAACGTGCTCGGCGAGGTGGGTGCCGCGCACCTACTGTTCGAGCCCAGGGACGCCTACGCCGGGGCCACGCCCATCGCCTGGGTGATCGACCAGCTCTCCCCCGGGGGCCGCGAGGAACACCGGTTGTACATGCTGCATCACGCTCTGGTCAGCTACGCCCTTCGCCAGCGGGGGGCCGGGCAGGGCGAGAGCCCCCTGTTCAAGGGTTTCACGTTCGCCGCAGGCCATCGCAGCGGTGGATACGCGGTCCGCGGGTGACTCCGGCGGGCGTCTTCGGCACCGGCGGGGAATGCTCACCGGCGCCGCTTCCGTTGACCCCGGTATGACTGACGACCCGACGACGCAGGACGCCCTGCTCAAGCTGCTCTCCGAGGGGCACGGTGGTGTGCTGGTCACGCTCAAGAGGGACGGCCGGCCCCAGCTGTCCAATGTGAGCCATGCCTATGATCCGGCCGAGCGGATCATCCGTGTCTCGGTCACCGACGACCGGGCCAAGACCCGCAATCTGCGCCGTGAGCCCCGGGCGTCGTACTACGTCACCAGCGACGACCGCTGGGCGTACACGGTCGCCGAGGGGACGGTGGAGCTGACTCCCGTCGCCGAGGACCCGGACGACGAGACCGTGGAGGAGCTGATCCGGCTCTACCGGGACGTGCTGGGCGAGCACCCGGACTGGGACGACTACCGCGCCGCGATGGTCCGCGACCGGCGGCTGGTGGTGAAGCTGCACGTCGAGCGTGCCTACGGGGTGCCCCGGCGGTAAGCGCCCGCGGACATGGCGAGGCCCGGACCACACACGGTGGTCCGGGCCTCGGCCGTTCACCTCAGGACCCCGGCTGTCTCAGGGCAGCCGGTTCCACTCCACGATCACGGGGCGCCCGTGCTCCGTCGAGAGACGGCTCACCGTGCCCGTGGCCAGCTGGAACAGGCGGCCGTCGGCGGCCGGCAGGCCGAGGCGGCGGGCGGTGAGCACCCGCAGGAAGTGGGCGTGCGCGACCAGGATCACGTCGCCGCCGTCCTCCTGGAGCGCCTTGTCGATCCGGGCCAGGACCCGGTCGGCGCGCGCCCCGATCTGCTCGGGCGACTCGCCCGGATGCCCCTCGGGGCCCGGGATCACCCCGTCGGTCCACAGGTTCCAGTCGGGCCGGGTCGTGTGGATGTCGACGGTCTTGACGCCCTCGTAGCCGCCGTAGTCCCACTCGACCAGGTCGGGGTCGGACTCGGCGCCGGTCAGACCGGCCAGCCGGGCGGTGTCCCGGGCCCGGCCCATCGGGCTGGTCAGGACGACGGCGAAGTCGTGCCCGGCGAGGAGCGGAGCGAGGGACCTGGCCTGCTCCTCACCGCGTGCGGTGAGCGGCAGATCGGTCCAGCTGGTGTGCTGTCCCGACAGGCTCCACTCCGTCTCGCCGTGGCGGACGAGCAGGAGGTCCCCCACGACGTCAGCCCTTCTTCTCGACCGCGTGGCCGCCGAACTGGTTGCGCAGCGCGGCGATCATCTTCATCTGCGGCGAGTCGTCCTGACGGGACGCGAAGCGCGCGAACAGCGAGGCGGTGATGGCCGGGAGCGGCACCGAGTTGTCGATGGCGGCCTCGACGGTCCAGCGTCCCTCGCCGGAGTCCTCGGCGTAGCCGCGCAGCTCGTCCAGGTGCTCGTCGTCGTCCAGGGCGTTGACCGCGAGGTCGAGCAGCCAGGAACGGATGACCGTGCCCTCCTGCCAGGAGCGGAAGATCTCGCGGACGTTGTCCACGGAGTTCGCCTTCTCCAGCAGCTCCCAGCCCTCGGCGTACGCCTGCATCATGGCGTACTCGATGCCGTTGTGGACCATCTTGGCGAAGTGACCGGCGCCGACGCGGCCCGCGTGCACGTACCCGTACGGCCCGTCGGGCTTGAGGGCGTCGAAGATGGGCTTCAGGCGGTCGACGTTCTCCTTGTCGCCGCCGACCATCAGGGCGTAGCCGTTCTCCAGGCCCCAGACACCGCCGGAGACGCCCGCGTCCACGAAGCCGATGCCCTTGATGGCCAGCTCGGCGGCGTGCTTCTCGTCGTCCGTCCAGCGGGAGTTGCCGCCGTCCACGACGATGTCGCCGGGGGAGAGCAGGTCCTTCAGCTCGTCGACGACGACCTGGGTGGCGGTACCGGCCGGGACCATCACCCAGATGGTGCGCGGCGCGTCGAGCTTCTCGACCAGCTCGGCGAGGTCCTTGACGTCGGTCAGTTCCGGGTTGCGGTCGTAGCCGATGACCTGGTGGCCCGCGCGGCGGATGCGCTCGCGCATGTTGCCGCCCATCTTGCCGAGGCCGATGAGTCCGAGCTGCATGTCAGTTCACTTCCTTGAGGGAACGGTAGGCGGCGACGAGGGCCGTGGTGGAGGGGTCCAGGCCAGGGACCTGGGCGCCCTCGGTGAGGGCGGGCTCGATCCGCTTGGCGAGGACCTTGCCGAGTTCGACGCCCCACTGGTCGAAGGAGTCGATGTTCCAGACCGCGCCTTGCACGAACACCTTGTGCTCGTAGAGGGCGATGAGCTGGCCGAGCACGGAGGGGGTCAGCTCGGGGGCCAGCACGGTCGTGGTGGGGTGGTTGCCGCGGAAGGTGCGCGCGGAGACCTGCTCCTCGGCCACGCCCTCGGCGCGGACCTCGTCGGCGGTCTTGCCGAAGGCGAGGGCCTGGGTCTGGGCGAAGAAGTTGGCCATCAGCAGGTCGTGCTGGCCCTTGAGCGCGTCGCTCAACTCCTCGGCCGGACGCGCGAATCCGATGAAGTCCGCCGGGATCAGCTTCGTACCCTGATGGATCAACTGGTAGTACGCGTGCTGCCCGTTGGTGCCCGGAGTACCCCAGACGACCGGGCCGGTCTGCCACTCCACCGGCGCCCCGTCACGCTGCACCGACTTGCCATTGGACTCCATGTCCAACTGCTGCAAGTACGCGGTGAACTTCGACAGATAGTGGCTGTACGGCAGCACCGCCAGCGACTGCGCGTCGAAGAAGTTGTTGTACCAGATCCCCAACAGGCCCATCAGCAAAGGCGCGTTGGCCTCCGCCGAGGCGGTGCGGAAGTGCTCGTCCACGATCCGGAAACCGTCCAGCAGCTCCCGGAACCGATCCGGACCGATCGCGATCATCAGCGACAGACCGATCGCCGAGTCGAACGAATACCGCCCGCCGACCCAGTCCCAGAACTCGAACATGTTGTCCACGTCGATCCCGAAACCGGACACCTTCTCGGCGTTCGTGGACAGCGCCACGAAGTGCCGGGCGACCGCCTTCTCGTCACCCAGAGTCTCCAGGAGCCACTGCCGCGCGGAGGTGGCGTTGGTGATCGTCTCGATCGTCGTGAACGTCTTCGACGCCACGATGAACAGCGTCTCCGCCGGGTCGAGGTCGCGGATGGACTCGTGCAGGTCGGCGCCGTCCACGTTGGAGACGAACCGCACGGTCAGGTCGCGGTCGGTGAAGGCGCGCAGCGCCTCGTACGCCATGGCGGGACCGAGGTCCGAGCCGCCGATGCCGATGTTCACGACGTTCTTGATGCGCTTGCCCGTGTGACCGGTCCACTCGCCCGAGCGCACCCGGTCGGCGAAGGCGGCCATCTTGTCGAGCACGGCATGCACGCCCGGGACGACGTTCTCGCCGTCCACCTCGATCACGGCCTCACGCGGAGCCCGCAACGCGGTGTGCAGCACCGCGCGGTCCTCGGTCACGTTGATCCGGTCACCACGGAACATCGCGTCCCGCAGCCCGAACACGTCCGTGGCCGTGGCGAGTTCCTGGAGCAACGCCAGCGTCTCGTCCGTCACCAGGTTCTTGCTGTAGTCGATGTGCAGGTCGCCCACCTTGACGACGTACCGCTCGGCGCGGGACGGGTCCGCCGCGAACAGCTCGCGCAGGTGCGGCTGGGGCGTGGCACGGTGGTCGGCGAGCGCCGTCCACTCGGGCCTGCGGGTGAGCTTGGGGGTGTCTGACGGTGCGTCGGACATGTCAGGAGTTCTCCTTGGTGGCCTCGCCCTTGAGGGCGATGGCGTACATCTCGTCTGCGTCGAGGCGGCGCAGCTCCTCGGCGATCAGCTCCGAGGTCGGGCGGACCTTCAGCGCCAGGGTGCGCGGCGGCTGGCCCGGCAGGGTCAGCGTGGCCAGCGGGCCCTCGGGCCGGTCGATCACGATCTCGCCCTCGGCGGTGCCGAGCCGTACGGCGGTGACGACCGGGCCGTCGCTGACGACGCGGTCCACCTTCACGTTCAGGCGGGCCTCCAGCCAGCGCGCGAGCAGCTCGGCGCTGGGGTTGTCCGCCTCCGCCTCGACGGCGGCCGAGGTCACCTTGACCCGCGCCTGGTCCAGCGCGGCGGCGAGCATCGAGCGCCACGGGGTCAGCCGGGTCCAGGCGAGGTCGGTGTCGCCGGGGGCGTAGGTGCGGGCCCGGGTCTCCAGGACCTCCAGGGGCCGCTCGACCGCGTACAGGTCGGTGATCCGGCGCTGGGCGAGCGCGCCCAGGGAGTCCTTGGAGGGCGCCTCGGGGGCCTCCACCGGCCACCAGACGACCACGGGGGCGTCGGGGAGCAGCAGCGGCAGCACGACGGACCCGGCGTGGTCGGAGACCTCGCCGTAGGTGCGCAGCACGACGGTCTCACCGGCGCCGGCCTCGGAGCCGACCCGGACCTCGGCGTCGAGCCGGGAGTGGGTCCGGTCGCGCAGGGTGCGCGGGTGGCGCTTGATGACGACCAGGGTGCGCGAGGGGTGCTCGTGCGAGGCTTCCTCGGCGGCCTTGATCGCGTCGTAGGCGTTCTCCTCGTCCGTGACGATGACCATCGTCAGGACCATGCCGACGGCCGGGGTGCCGATCGCTCGGCGGCCCTCCACCAGCGCCTTGTTGATCTTGCTTGCCGTGGTGTCGGTCAGGTCGATCTTCATGGCCTGCGCCAGCTCCGTCCGTCTCGTGCGAGCATCTCGTCGGCTTCCCGCGGTCCCCAGCTGCCGGAGTCGTACTGCGCCGGCTTGCCGTGGGTGTCCCAGTACTCCTCGATCGGGTCGAGGATCTTCCAGGACTCTTCCACTTCCTGGGTGCGCGGGAACAGGTTGGCGTCGCCGAGCAGCACGTCCAGGATGAGCCGTTCGTACGCCTCGGGGCTGGACTCGGTGAAGGACTCGCCGTAGGCGAAGTCCATCGAGACGTCCCGGATCTCCATGGAGGTGCCGGGCACCTTGGAGCCGAAGCGCACGGTCATGCCCTCGTCGGGCTGGACGCGGATGACGATCGCGTTCTCGCCCAGCTCCTCCGTGGCGGTGGAGTCGAAGGGGGAGTGCGGGGCGCGCTTGAAGACGATCGCGATCTCGGTGACGCGACGGCCGAGCCGCTTGCCGGTGCGCAGGTAGAACGGCACGCCCGCCCAGCGGCGGTTGTCGATCTCCAGCTTCACGGCCGCGTAGGTGTCGGTGGTCGACTCGGGGTTGATCCCGTCCTCTTCGAGGTAGCCGACGACCTTCTCGCCGCCCTGCCAGCCCGAGGCGTACTGGCCGCGCACGGTGTGCTCGCCCAGGTCGTCGGGGAGGCGGACCGACTTGAGGACCTTCAGCTTCTCGGTGAGCAGCGAGTCCGCGTCGAACGCGATCGGCTCCTCCATGGCGGTGAGCGCCATGAGCTGGAGCAGGTGGTTCTGGATGACGTCACGGGCGGCGCCGATGCCGTCGTAGTAGCCCGCGCGACCGCCGATGCCGATGTCCTCGGCCATGGTGATCTGTACGTGGTCGACGTACGACCGGTTCCAGATGGGCTCGTACATCTGGTTGGCGAAGCGGAGCGCCAGGATGTTCTGGACGGTCTCCTTGCCGAGGTAGTGGTCGATCCGGAACACCTGGTCCGGCTCGAAGACCTCGTGCACGATCGCGTTCAGCTCGTGCGCGCTGGCCAGGTCGTGGCCGAAGGGCTTCTCGATGACCGCGCGGCGCCAGGAGCCCTCGGGGGCGTCCGCCAGGCCGTGCTTCTTGAGCTGCTGGACGACCTTGGGGAAGAACTTCGGCGGCACCGAGAGGTAGTACGCGAAGTTGCCGCCGGTGCCCCGGGAGGCGTCCAGCTCGTCGACGGCCTGCTTGAGCTGGTCGAAGGCGGTGTCGTCGTCGAAGTCGCCGGGGATGAACCGCATCCCCTCGGCGAGCTGCTGCCACACCTCCTCGCGGAACGGCGTGCGCGCGTGCTCCTTGACGGCGTCGTGGACGACCTGGGCGAAGTCCTGGTCCTCCCAGTCGCGGCGGGCGAAGCCCACCAGGGAGAAGCCCGGCGGCAGCAGACCGCGGTTGGCCAGGTCGTAGACGGCCGGCATCAGCTTCTTGCGGGACAGGTCACCGGTGACACCGAAGATGACCAGGCCCGAGGGCCCCGCGATGCGGGGCAGGCGGCGGTCGCGGGCGTCGCGCAGCGGGTTGTCCCAGTCGGCGGCCGGAGCCACCGGGACGCGCACCTGCTCGGCCGCGCGGGCCGCGGCGGGCCGCTCCTTGGCCTTGGCGCGCGTCTTGGTCCCGGCCTCGGCGGGAGCCGCCTCGACCTCGGCCTCGGCCGGGGCCTGCGCGGCCCCGGCTTCGGCGGGGGCCGCCTTGGCCCCGGCTGACTTGCTTGCCATTACGCGTCCACTCCCTTGCTCTTCAGGGACTCGGTCACGGCCTCCAGCAGCTCCAGCCAGGCGGCCTCGAACTTGGCGACGGCCTCGTCCTCGAGCTGCTGGACGACCTCGTCGTAGGAGATGCCCAGCTTCTCCACGGCGGCGAGGTCGGCGCGGGCCTGCTCGTAGCGGCCGGTCACCGTGTCACCGGTGATGTCGCCGTGGTCGGCGGTGGCCTTGAGCGTGCCCTCGGGCATGGTGTTGACGGTGCCGGGGGCGACCAGCTCGTCCACGTACAGGGTGTCCTTGTACGCCGGGTCCTTCACACCGGTGGAGGCCCACAGCGGACGCTGCTTGTGGGCACCCGCGGCGGCAAGCGCCTGCCAGCGGTCCGAGGAGAAGACCTCCTCGTACGCCTCGTAGGCCAGACGGGCGTTGGCGAGGGCGGCGCGGCCCTTCAGGGCCAGGGCCTCGTCGGTGCCGAGAGCGGTCAGGCGCTTGTCGATCTCGGAGTCCACGCGGGAGACGAAGAAGGACGCCACGGAGTGGATCTGCGACAGGTCGATGCCGCGCTCCTTGGCCTTCTCCAGACCGGCCAGGTAGGCGGCCATGACCTCGCGGTAGCGCTCCAGGGAGAAGATCAGGGTCACGTTGACGCTGATGCCCAGGCCGATGACCTCGGTGATGGCCGGCAGGCCCGCCTTGGTGGCCGGGATCTTGATCATCACGTTGGGGCGGTCGACCAGCCAGTTCAGCTGCTTGGCCTCGGCGACCGTGGCGACGGTGTTGTGGGCCAGACGGGGGTCGACCTCGATGGAGACCCGGCCGTCGCGGCCCTCGGTGGCGTCGTACACGCCACGCAGGATGTCGGAGGCGTCGCGCACGTCGGCGGTCGTCATCATGCGGACGGCCTCGTCGACGGTCAGGCCGCGCACGGCCAGGTCGGTCAGCTGCTCCTCGTACCCCTCGCCCGAGCCGATGGCGGCCTGGAAGATGGAGGGGTTGGTGGTGACGCCGACGACGCCGCCGCCCGTCACCAGCTCGGCGAGGCTGCCCGAGGTGATCCGCTTGCGCGACAGGTCGTCCAGCCAGACCGAGACGCCCTCGTCGGCGAGGCGCTTGAGGGAACCGGGGGTGCTGATTGCTTCGGTCACAGTGCTCATTCTTTCTTTGTCGCGTGGATCAGGCGCGCGCGGCGGCCAGCGATTCGCGGGCCACGGCGGCGACGTTCTCGGGGGTGAAGCCGTACTCGGCGAACAGGGTCTTGGCGTCGGCGGAGGCGCCGAAGTGCTCCAGGGAGACGATGCGGCCCGCGTCGCCCACATAGCGGTACCAGGTCAGGCCGATGCCGGCCTCGACGGCGACGCGCGCCTTGACGGCGGGCGGCAGGACGCTCTCGCGGTAGGCGCGGTCCTGCTGCTCGAACCACTCCACGGACGGCATGGACACCACGCGCGTACCGATGCCCTCGGCCTCCAGGGCCTCCCGGGCGGCCACGGCGAGGTGGACCTCGGAGCCGGTCGCGATGATGATCACCTCCGGGACCTCGGTCGAGGAGTCACGCAGGACATAGCCGCCCTTGGCCGCGTCCTCGTTCGGAGCGTACGTCGGGACACCCTGGCGGGTGAGCGCGAGTCCGTGCGGGGCCGGGTCGGTGGCGTGCCTCTTCAGGATCTCGGCCCAGGCGATGGCGGTCTCGTTGGCGTCCGCCGGGCGGACGATGTTGAGGCCCGGGATCGCGCGCAGCGAGGCCAGGTGCTCGACCGGCTGGTGGGTCGGGCCGTCCTCGCCGAGGCCGATGGAGTCGTGCGTCCAGACGTAGGTCACCGGGAGCTGCATCAGGGCCGACATGCGCACGGCGTTGCGCATGTAGTCGGAGAACACCAGGAAGGTGCCGCCGTAGATGCGGGTGTTGCCGTGCAGGGCGATGCCGTTCATCTCGGCCGCCATGGAGAACTCACGGATACCGAAGTGGACCGTACGGCCGTACGGGTTCGCCTCGGGCAGCGGGTTGCCCTCCGGGAGGAAGGAGCTGCTCGCGTCGATGGTGGTGTTGTTCGAGCCCGCGAGGTCGGCGGAGCCGCCCCACAGCTCGGGCAGGACCGGGCCGAGGGCCTTCAGGACCTTGCCGGAGGCGGCGCGGGTGGCGACCGAGGTGCCCTCCTCGAAGACCGGCAGGGCGTCCTGCCAGCCCTCGGGCAGCTCGCCCTTGGAGACGCGGTCGAACAGCGCGGCGCGCTCGGGCTGGGCGGTGCGCCACTCGGCGATCTTCTTGTCCCAGGCGGCGTGCGCCTCGGCGCCCCGGTCCAGGGCGCGGCGGGCGTGCCGCAGCACCTCGTCGGAGACCTCGAAGGACTGCTCCGGGTCGAAGCCGAGGACGCGCTTGGTGGCCGCGATCTCCTCGGCGCCGAGCGCCGAGCCATGGGAGGCCTCGGTGTTCTGGGCGTTCGGGGCGGGCCAGGCGATGATCGTGCGCATCGCGATGAGGGAGGGGCGCCCGGTCTCGGCCTTGGCGGCGGCCAGGGCCGCGTACAGCGCGGGGACGTCCACGTCGCCCTCGGCGGTGGGCTCGATGCGCTGGGTGTGCCAGCCGTAGGCCTCGTACCGCTTGAGGACGTCCTCGGAGAAGGCGGTCTCGGTGTCGCCCTCGATCGAGATGTGGTTGTCGTCGTAGAGGAAGACCAGGTTGCCGAGCTTCTGGTGGCCGGCGAGCGAGGACGCCTCGGCGGAGACGCCCTCCTCCAGGTCGCCGTCGGAGACGATCGCCCAGATGGTGTGGTCGAAGGGGGAGGTGCCCGCGGGGGCCTCGGGGTCGAACAGGCCGCGCTCGTAGCGGGCGGCCATGGCCATGCCCACCGCGTTGGCGGCGCCCTGGCCGAGCGGTCCGGTCGTCGTCTCCACGCCGGCCGTGTGCCCGTACTCCGGGTGGCCGGGCGTCTTGGAGCCCTGGGTGCGGAACGCCTTGAGGTCGTCCAGCTCCAGCTCGTAGCCCGCGAGGAAGAGCTGGGTGTAGAGGGTCAGCGAGGTGTGGCCCGGGGACAGCACGAAGCGGTCACGGCCGGTCCACTCGGGGTCCGCCGGGTCGTGCTTCATCACCTTCTGAAAGATCGTGTACGCGGCAGGCGCGAGGCTCATCGCGGTGCCGGGGTGGCCGTTGCCGACCTTCTGCACGGCGTCGGCCGCGAGAAGCCGGGCCGTGTCGACGGCGCGGCGGTCGAGATCGGTCCACTCGAAGCTCTCGGGTGTCTGCGTGCTCATCTTCAAGAAGTCCTCGTTCGAAGCCGGGTTACTGATCAAACGCGTTCAAACTTAAAAGTCTGACTTTTTCGCGGAAAGGTCGGGGTGTGTCAGCCTGTGGTGAATCTGGGACATCGAACGCGTGAGAGGGACGGCGCGAAAAGAACATGGCGGACAGAACCACTCAAGCCGCTCCGGGCGGTCGGCACGGCGAGGGCATCGCGACCTTCCCCTTCCCGACCGAGCTGGCGGTGGGCGGCGTCGGGATGCAGGTCGGGGCGATGGGCACCGACCACACCTGGCACGCCGACGCGCCGCTCGACCGCGTCCACCGCATCGACTTCCACGTGGTCATGCTCTTCACCGAGGGCCCCGTACGGCACATGATCGACTTCGCCGAGTACGAGGCGGGGCCCGGCGACCTCCTGTGGATCCGCCCCGGCCAGATCCACCGCTTCGACCGCACCAGCGAGTACCGGGGCACGGTCCTCACCATGCAGCCCGGCTTCCTGCCCCGCTCCACCGTCGAGGCCACCAACCTCTACCGCTACGACCTGCCGCCGCTGCTGCACCCCGAACCCGACCAGCTCGCCGCCCTCCAGGCGTCCCTGGACCAGCTGCGCCGTGAGTACGAGGACACCACCACCCTCCCGCTCAGCCTGCACACCGCCGTCCTGCGGCACAGCCTGACGGCGTTCCTGCTCCGGCTCGCCCACCTCGCGGCCAGCTCCGCCGAGGCGTCCCGGCGCCAGGCGGACACCACCTTCA
This sequence comes from Streptomyces sp. LaPpAH-108, assembly GCF_000373625.1. GTDB lineage: Bacteria > Actinomycetota > Actinomycetes > Streptomycetales > Streptomycetaceae > Streptomyces. Next base: position 117,523 of record NZ_KB891994.1, on the reverse strand, counting down.
CCCTCTTCCGTGACGCGGTCGAGAAGGGGTTCCCCACCAACCACAGCGTCAACGCCTATGCCGACGCGCTCGGTTACTCCCGGCGCACCCTGGTCCGCGCGGTGCGCGCCGCCACCGGCCAGACCCCCAAGGGCTTCATCGACCGCCGGGTCGTCCTGGAGGCCAAACGCCTCCTGGCCCACACGGACATGCCGATCGGCCGGGTGGGCGCGGCCGTCGGCTTCCCCGACGCCGCGAACTTCTCCAAGTTCTTCCAGCTGCACACGGGGCAGACACCGGTGGCGTTCCGGGCGGAACTGCGCTGAGTCGGGGCGGGACCTCGGGGGCGGACTTGACCTTCACCCCGGCGTGAAGGCCGAGGCTGCCGACATGAACCGAACGCCCCACCCGTCCCGGGCCCTCGCGGTCCTGACACTCTGCTCGTTCACCCTCGGCACCGGCGAGATCATGATCGCGGGGCTGCTGCCCGGCATCGCCGACGACGTCTCGGTCCCGCTGTCCACGGCGGGGCTGCTGGTCAGCGCCTTCGCCCTGACCGTCGTCGGCGGCGGCCCGGTCCTCGCGCTCGGCACCGGCCGGGCCCCGCGCCGGGGACTGCTCGTCGCCCTGATGGGCTGTTACGTCCTCGGCAACGTCGTCTCCGCCCTCGCCCCGGGCTTCGGCCTCCTCGCCGGGGGCCGGGTCCTCGCCGCCCTCGCGCACTCCGCGCTGATGCCGCTGTTCTTCCGCACCGCGGCCGACCTCGTGCCGCCGCAGCGGCGCGGCCGGGCGGTCGCGCGGGTCTCGACCGGCTTCAGCCTGGCGATGGTCGCCGGGCTGCCGCTCGGCACCGCCGTCGGGCAGTGGCTGGGCTGGCGGGCCACCTTCTGGGCCGTGGCCGCGCTGACGGTCGTGGTCACGGTGTGCGTGGCTCGGCTGGTGCCGGGGACGGCGGAACGGGACAGCGAGGAACCGGCCGCCGCCTCCGAACCGGCCGCCCCCGAACCGGCTTCCTCGATACGGCTTTTGACGGAACTGCGCGTGCTCGGCGACCGCCCCGTGCGCGCCGTCACCGCCATCACCGCGCTGAGCGCGGCAGCCGCCTTCACCGCGTACACCTACGTCACCCCGCTGCTCACCGACACGGTCGGCTTCAGCCCCTCCGCCACCACCGTGCTCCTGCTGCTGTTCGGCATCGGCGGCACCGTGGGCAGCACGGTCGGCGGACGCCTCACCGACCGCTCGGTGACCGGCGCGATCGGCTGGACCGTGGGCGCGCTCGCCGCGACCCTGCTGCTCCTGGCCGTCACCGCCGGGGCGAAGGCGCCCGCGGTGGCCGCCCTGTTCCTCTTCGGCGCCGCCTACTACGCCGTCATCCCGGCCGTGAACACCCGGCTGCTCGATGTCGCCGCCGGACGGGCCCGCACCCTCGCGCTCACCGTGCAGAGTTCGGCGTTCAACCTCGGTACGGCGCTGGGCGGCTGGCTCGGCGGACGGCTGCTCACCGCCGGGGCCGGGCTGGACCGGCTGCCGCTCGCGGGTAGCCTGATCGCGCTCGCCGCGCTGGCGTGGGCCCTGCGGGAGGCGGCGGGGGAGCGGCGCGGCGCCGTGGCGGACCGGCCGGGCGAGCACGTCGCCTGACCTCCGGGAAAGAGGGAACACCATGCGCATCGGGGAGCTGGCCCGGGCGACCGGCACCACCACGCGGGCGCTGCGCTACTACGAGGAACACGGGCTGCTCCGCCCCGAACGCTCCGCGAACGGCTACCGCTCCTACGGCCCCGACGCCGTCCGCGTCGTCGAGAACATCCGGCTGCTCCTGGCCTCCGGCCTCACCACCGACGACCTGCTCCTGATCGAGGACTGCCTGCGCGACGAATTCGCGGGCACCCACACCTGCGCGGAACCCGGCGCCAAGACGGCGCTGTTCGCCCGGCGGCTGACCGTGGTCCAGGCGCGGATCGACGAACTGGTGCGCGTACGGGCCGGGTTGCTGGACCGGCTGACGGAACTGGGCGCGCGCCCCGGAAACGGCTGTCGCCAGGAGGCGGACCCCCTGGCGACAGCCGCCGTCCCCGCGCGCTGACAGAACTCGCCGGCAGAACTCGCCGACCGGACGCTCAGTGGGCGAAGCCGAACCAGTTCACGTTCACGAAGTCGGCCGGCTGGCCGCTGCTGAAGGTGAGGTAGACGTCGTGCTTGCCGGTCACCGAGGAGATGTTGGCCGGGACCGTGCGCCAGGTCTGCCAGCCGCCGGTGTTGCCGACGGCGAAGCTGCCGATCGGGGCGTTGGAGCGGCTGTCGAGGCGGACCTCGATGAGGCCGCTGACGCCGTCGGGGGCGCCGCTCGCGACACGGGCCTTGAACTGCGTGGCCGGGGTCGAGCCGAAGTCGACGCCCTTGTAGAGAGCCCAGTCGCCGTTGGAGACGTAGCCGAGGTCCTGGCCGCCGCCGGTGTCCGTGGTGGACTCGGTGGTGGTGCCGGACTGGCTGTCGTAGGACTCGGCCTGGATGGTGCCGTAGGCGTCACGGCTGCCGCCGGTGGGCGGGGGAGTGGTGCCGCCACCGCCGGACTGGAGCACCTGGACGTAGTCCACGGTCATCGGGTGCCCCGGCTCGGTGCCGCCGTCCGGGCCGCCGCCGAAAGCGCCCGGGAAGCCGCCGCCCATCGCCACGTTGAGGATGATGAAGTAGCCGTGGTTGGTGGCGTTGGCCCAGGTGGTCGCGTCGACCTGATTCGCCTTGACGGTGTGGAAGTTGACGCCGTCCAGGTAGAAGCGGATCTCCTCGGGGCTGGTGGAGCGGTCCCACTCCATCGCGTAGGTGTGGAAGCCCGCCTGGCAGGAGGTGCCGGTGCAGGAGGTCGAACCGCCGATGCCGGTGGTCTCGTTGCACGGGCCGCCCGGGTTGGTGCCGCAGTGCACGGTGGACCAGTTGGTGTTCAGGCCCTGGACGTTCTCCATGATGTCCAGCTCGCCGACGCTCGGCCAGTTCCAGTAGTTGCCCCGGAACGGCGCGCCGAGCATCCAGAACGCGGGCCAGTAGCCCTTGGCCGCCGCGCCCGTGACATTGGGCAGCTGGATGCGTGCCTGCACGCGCAGCTTGCCGCCCGCCGGGGGCTGGAAGTCGGTGCGCTTGGTCTCGATACGGCCCGAGGTCCAGTTGCCGGAGCCGTCGCGGCGCGGGGTGATCAGCAGATTGCCGTTGCCGTCCAGGGCGACGTTGCTGGTGCTCGAGGTCATCGTCTCGACCTCGCCCGTGCCCCAGCCCGCGGCGCCGCCCGGGTACGAAGTCCCGGTGTCGTACTGCCAGTTGGAGGTGTTGACGCCGGAACCGGCCGCGCCGTCGAAGTCGTCGAGGAAGACCTGGCTCCAGCCGGAGGACGGTGCGGGCGCGGAGGCGTCGGCGGGGGCGACGCCCGTCGCCGCCGCCACGGCCGCCAGGCCCAGCGTGCCGATGGCCGCGACGAGGGCCCGGCGGACCGAGTACCGGCGTCTGCCGACCGCGCGCGGTATACCGGAGGTTTCGCTCATGGGGGTGCCTTCCGGGTACGGGGAGAAAGTGCTGCGGGTGCCCTTGAGAGCGCTCTCAAGATGCGGCCAATGTGCTCCGCGGCCCTGCGGGCGTCAAGGGTTGAAGCAAGGAAAGTCCTTGCGGTGCAAGGGAGTTCACGCCCTGAAGCCGCCCGTACCGGAGCAGATCGCGCCGTACCCGCCCCGCGCGTGCCATGATCCGGGGAGGTGACCGAGGGCGGCGCGCGAAGGGCAGGGACGTGAGGCTGACGATTCTGGGGGGCGGCGGATTCCGGGTGCCGCTCGTGTACGGCGCGCTGCTGGGCGACCGGGGCGCGGGGCGGGTCACCGAGGTCGTGCTGTACGACACCGACGCGGGGCGGCTGCGGGCCGTCACGCGGGTGCTGGGGGAGCAGGCGGCGGGGGTGGCGGACGCGCCGCGGGTCACGGCCACCGTCGATCTGGACGAGGCGCTGCGCGGGGCCGACTTCGTGTTCTCCGCGATCCGTGTCGGGGGGCTGCGGGGGCGGGCCGAGGACGAGCGGGTCGCGCTGGCCGAGGGGGTGCTCGGGCAGGAGACCGTCGGCGCCGGGGGCATCGCGTACGGGCTGCGGACCGTGCCCGTCGCGGACGGCATCGCCCGCCGGGTGGCCCGACTGGCGCCGGACGCCTGGGTCATCAACTTCACCAACCCGGCCGGGCTGGTCACCGAGGCCATGTCCCGGCATCTGGGCGACCGCGTCATCGGCATCTGCGACTCCCCGGTCGGCCTCGGCCGCCGTATCGCCCGGGTGCTCGGCGTCGATCCGCGCGAGGCGTTCGTGGACTACGTCGGCCTCAACCACCTCGGCTGGGTACGGGGGTTGCGCGTCGCGGGGCACGACGAACTCCCGCGTCTGCTCGCCGACCCGGCGCTGCTCGGCTCCTTCGAGGAGGGGCGCCTCTTCGGCACCGACTGGCTCCAGTCGCTCGGCGCGATCCCCAACGAGTACCTGCACTACTACTACTTCAACCGCGAGACCGTACGCGCCTACCAGGACGCCGAGTTGACGCGCGGGGCCTTCCTCAGCGAGCAGCAGGCCCGCTTCTACGCCGAGGCCGCCGACCCCGGCGTCTCCGCCCTCGCCGCCTGGGACCGCACCCGCGCCGAACGCGAGGCGACGTACATGGCGGAGAACCGGGAGAGCGCCGGAGCGGGCGACCGGGAGGAAGAAGACCTGTCCGGCGGCTACGAACAGGTCGCCCTCGCCCTGATGCGGGCCATCTCCCGCGACGAACGCACGACCCTGATCCTCAACGTCCGCAACCGCACCACCCTTTCGGCCCTGGACGCCGACGCGGTCATCGAAGTCCCCTGCCTGGTCAGCGCCGACGGCGCCCACCCCCTCACCACCGCCCCCCTCCCCGCCCACGCCACCGGCCTGGTCTGCACGGTCAAGGCCGTCGAACGCGAGGTCCTGGCCGCCGCCGGTTCCGGCTCACGAGCGAGCGCGATCAAGGCGTTCGCCCTGCACCCCCTGGTCGACTCGGTGAACGTGGCCCACCGCCTGCTCGACGGCTACACCGCCGTGCACCCGGAGTTGGCGTACCTGCGCTGAACGGAGGGCCACTCCGCCGAGTGGCCCTCCGTCGGGTGTGGTGTGATCTCAGCCGGTGAAGCCCGCTGTGATCGACGTGAACTGCCAGGTGCTCTGGCTGATGCCGGAGCAGTTGCTGACCACGCCGCCGCCGGGGCAGGAGCGGTCGCGGTTGACCGCCCAGTAGGCGAGGCGGGCGATGTGGTGGGAGTTGGACCAGTCGCGGATCTGCGTCCAGATGGCGGGAGTTGTGTTCTCCTGCTGGTCGGACAGGCCGTTCATGCCGGAGATGCCGATGTGGGAGTACGCGGTGGCGTCGTCCCAGCCGAACGTGGACTTGAGCTTGTTCTTCAGGCCCTCGGCCGCGTTCACGGTGTTGCCGTACATGTCCGAGCCGCCGCCGAAGTCGAACGGCATGATGGTGAAGACGTCGATGTTGGCGTTGAGCGACTGCGCCTGCTCGATCAGCCGGTTGCCGTAGTAGGTCGGGCCGGTGGTCGAGGTGCCGAAGGTGACGATGGTCTTCAGGCCCGGGTTGTTCGCCTTGACCGTCTTCAGCGCGTTGAGGATCTTCGCCTGCACGGCCTCGTTCTCGAACTCGTCCGTGTTCTCGATGTCCATGTCGATCGCCTTGAGCCCGTAGGCGTCGATCACCTTCTGCAGGGCGCCCGCGAGCGCGCTCGCCGAGGAGCAGTTGGCGCCGAGTTTGCTGCCCTGCCAGCCGCCGAAGGACGGGACGACGTCACCGCCCGCCGAGCGGATCTGGTTGATCGCGGTCTGGTCGGCGCCGCCGGTCAGCGGCCTGCTGCCGTCCCACGAGGGGTTGCAGCCACCGGAGTCCAGCACGAACGCCATGGTGAACCACTTGACCCCGGTCGCGCTCATCACGGTCTGCGGGTTCGGCGGATCGCCCCAGCCCTCGTAGAGGTACGGCGCGGCCTGCTTGAAGCCGCCGCCCCCGCCCCCGGAGCCCGCGTCCGTCGTCACGCTCACGGAGTTGGACGCCCCGGAGACGTTCCCGGCCGCGTCCCGCGCCTTCACGGTGAAGGTGTACGCCGTGCTGGGGGACAGCCCGCTGACGGTGGCCGACGTGCCCGCCACGCTGAGGATCTGATTGGAACCGCTGTAGATGTCGTACGCCGTCACGCCCACGTTGTCGGAGGCGGCGTTCCACTTCAGCGACACGCTGGAGGAGGTCTTGCCGGTGGAGGTGAGCCCGCTCGGCGCGCTCGGCGCCTGGGTGTCACCGCCGCCCCCGCCCCCGCCCGGGCCGTCCAGGTTGATGTCGTCGGCCCAGTAGGTGCCCTGCGCGTACCAGCCGTGCACATAGATCTTGGCGCTGGTCTGCGAGGCACCGGTGGTGAAGGAGAGGCTGAGCTGGCTGTAGGCGGACGGCGAGGTGGTCCAGGTGGAGGCGCCGCCGTCGACGCCGAGATAGACGTACGAGCCGCGGACCCAGCCGCTCAGGGCGTACGTGGTGTTCGGCTTGACCGCGACCGTCTGGCTGCACTGGGCGTTGTCGCTGTCGCTCACCGCGCCCTGGAGGGCCCTGGACCCGCCGTGCACGGGGGAGGAGACGACCGAGCCGAGGTTGCCCGTACAGGTCCACGGGGACAGACTCCCCGACTCGAAGCCGGGGTTGGTGAGGACGTTGGCCGCCTGGGCGGTGCCCGGCAGGGCGACGGCCCCGCCGAGCGCGAGGGCGGCGGAACCGAGCAGGGCGAGAAGCCGGCGTCTGGGACGCCCGAATGGATGACGCACGCGATCTCCCTGTGGGGATGGAGGTGTCCGGGAGTGCACAGAGTGCGAAGGAGGTGCGTCGTCCAAAGTGGTATGGACCAATTCAACTGTCAAGACATCGAACCGAATTGGCCCATACCAAGAGACCTCGGAAAGCGGCGATCAGAGGAGCGGCAGCGCCTCGGCGCGGGCCGCCGTCTGCTCGGCGGGCGCCGGGGCGACGGGCAGCAGCACCTCCGCCTCCTCCGTACGCTGCCGGGGCACCGACACCGGGCGCAGCGGACGCGGCCCGGACACCGTCGTGTAGTCCTGCCCGAGGAACGGCGGCTCGATCACACCCGGGTCCTCACCCAGCGCCAACTGCACAGCCGCCCAGGGGGCGTTGACCCCGCACAGCGCCAGCTGGTGCAGCCCGCCCGCCGCGCGCGTGTTCACGTCGAGCAGCACCGGGCGGTCGCCGAACATCCGGAACTGGATGTTGGACAGATGGTGCAGCCCGAAGCCCTCCGCGATCAGCCGCGCGGGCTCCAGCCAGCGCTCGTCCAGCGTGAACCCGCGCCTGCGGCCGTTCTTGGTGCGGCCGATCGACAGCCGCACCCGGTTGTCCGTACCGGTCAGGCAGTCCACCGACACCTCCGGCTGCTCCAGCCTCGGCATCACCAGCCAGTCCACCGGCTCCTCGGCCCGCCGCAGCGCCTCGGTCACCAGGTCCAGCTGGACGTACGGCCCGGGGAAGCCGCTCAGATGCGTGAGCGAGAAGGGCGAACGGGTGATCACCCGGAAGCCCACCCCGCCCGCACCGGCCGCGGGCTTGAAGCACGCCCTGTGCCCCGCCTCCTCCAACTCCTCCACGGCCGCCACGAGTTCGTCCGCCGTGCGCACCCGCCACCACGGCGGCACCGCGACACCCACGGAGGTGACCGCCTCGTACGCCGTCGCCTTGTCCTCGAAGACCGCCACCGCCTCCGGCGTCGGCGCGAGCAGCGCGGTGCCCGCCGCCTCGAACTCCGCGCGGTGCGCCACGATCGCCGTCTGGTGCAGCCGGGGCACGAACACGTCGATGCCGCGCCGCGCGCACTGGTCGAGCGCGAACTCGACGTACCCGGCCGGGGACAGCCCCTCCGGCTCCAGGTCCGCGGTGTCGGCGGCGGCCAGCACGGGCGAGTCCGGGTCGCCGTGCGTGGCATGGATCTCCACCGCGCGGTCGCTCGGGTTTCTGCGCAGCTGATCCATGAAGAACACGTTCTCCGCGTACGTGCGGTTGAGCCATACGCGTACGCGAGAGACCATGCGGGCCGCCTTTCGGGGTTTTCGGGCACGACTCAGCGGCCCGTGCCCGGGCAGGGAGGAGGAAGGATCACCAAAGCGCCCTGGACAAGGGGAGGTTGGGCGTCGATGTTGGGGCGATCATACGGCCTTGGACGGTGTGCGCGTGCAACGCGCGTGTTACGGATCCGCCGCCCCCGGCGCGGCCTCACGCACCGGCCGGCCTTGCCCGGTGGGGGTGGATGTGCTGGGGTGAGATCCGCGCCGCGCCCACCGCCCCTGGAGGTCCTGTCCGGTGATCGAGGAACTGCTCCCGGAGTCCGTGGTGGCCGTGGAGGCGTTCGGCGAACCGGAGGACGCGGACGGCGCGCTGTACCCCGAGGAGCTGCCGCTGGTGGCCCGCGCGGTGGCCAAGCGCCGCCGCGAGTTCGCCTCCGTACGCGTCTGCGCGCGGCACGCCATGGAGAAGCTGGGCGTCCCGCCCGCGCCCGTGCTCACCGGGGAACGCGGCGCCCCGCTCTGGCCCGAGGGGCTGACCGGCAGCATGACCCACTGCGACGGCTACCGTGCCGCCGCGCTCGTGCGCACCGGCGAGCTGGCCTCGCTCGGTATCGACGGCGAGACGCACGCGGCCCTGCCGGAGGGCGTCCTCGACGCGATCGCCCTGCCCGGTGAGCGCGAACGGCACGCGGCGCTCGCCGCCGCCCGGCCCGACGTGCACTGGGACCGGCTGCTGTTCAGCGCCAAGGAGTCCGTGTACAAGGCGTGGTTCCCGCTGACCCGCGCATGGCTGGACTTCTCCGAGGCGGACATCGAGCTGGTGCCCGGCGCGGACGACGGTACGCGCGGCGTCTTCCACGCCCGGCTTCTGGTGCCGGGGCCGGTGGTGGACGGCGTGCGGCGGGCGGGGTTCGAGGGACGGTGGGTGACCGGCGACGGGCTGGTGCTGACAGCGGTGTCGGTGCCGCGCGGCTGAGCACCGGCCCCGGGCGCCCTCATCCCTCCGGGCACCAGCTCCCCACCAGCCGGAAGAACTCCTCCTCGTTCCCCGCGAGCCCGGCGCCCGCCAGGGCCCGCTCCGCCTCCGCGAGCACCGTCGGCGGTACGACGGCGGGCCTCGGCCCGGCCGCCGCCGGGCCGTCGAACGCGGCGCGCACGGTGTGCAGCAGCCGCAGATACGCCTGGACGGCGGTGCGCTCAGGGTCGGTCAGTACGGCGGTGGCCATCGGTCGGCTCTCCCCGGCTCGGCGTCATGGGTCACGCGCGCTGCGGCGCGGGGTCCAGCTTGCCGTCCGCCACTGACAACGCCCCGCCTCGCACAGCGCGGGTGTCGCCCGGTCGGCGCAGGGCGGGGTCCGTGCCGTAGGCCATGTGGGCGCGAGCCCGCGGCGTCGGCCGGGCGGGGGAGCGGCGACCGGCGAGGTCAGCTCTGCGGGCCCGGGTATCCGAGCGAGGTGCTGATGCGGCCCGCCACGTCGTCCCGGATCACCGGGCCGCTCAGCGGTGAACCGCTCATCCGCGAACGGCACTTGCTCGCCAGGAGCAGCCCGAAGGTCTCCGCGTCACGTTCCGCGTCCAGGTCGAAGCGGGTCCGGGCGGCCACCCGCTGCACGGCCGCCTGGAGCGCGGCCGGGTCGGTGTCGTCGGCCAGCAGCCGGGTGGCCACGCCCATCCCGAGCCCTTCGACATGGTGATCGCAGTGCCCTGCCTGCATGTGCCACAGCTCGTGCCCGAGGATCACCAACTGGTGGTCGGGGGCGGTGCGTTCCTCCACCACGACCAGATCGCGGTCGGTCATGTCCAGCCACAGCCCGCTGGCCGTGCCGGGCGGGAAGACGGCCGTACGGAACTGCACCGGGCGCCCGCGCCTGCGGCTCATCGCCGTGCACAGCGCCTGGTACAGCTCGGGCGGCGGAACCGGCGCGGGCAGGGCGAGTTGCCCGACCAGCTCGGCACAGAGTCGTCGCATGTCCTTGCCGATGCCTTTCATCCGGCTCACGACTCGGGCTGCCGGACGCTCTCCAGGAGCATGTCGAGCCACTCGGCGACCTTGTCCCGGTGCTGGTCGGTGGGGAGTTGGGCGGCCCGCCAGGCGATCCCGCGCACCCCGTGGTCCTGGAGCAGCCGCTCCAGCGGGTCCTCGGCCGTGCTCACCGCGGCCCGCTCCCGGTCCGCGAGCCGTTGCAGCAGTTCCTGCTCGGTGTACTGGAGCGCGCTCGCCAGTGCCTCGGGGTCCTCCGCGGTGAGGAAGCCCGCGTGCACCCGGAAGAACCGCTGGAGCGCGTCGCAGTGCTCCATGGTGGGGCGCCGGTCGCCGTTGATGAGGGCACCGGCCTGCTGCCGGGACATCCCCGCGCCGTCGGCGATCTCCTGCTGGGTGTACTTGCGGCCGCCTGGCTTCAGCCGGGTGCGGCGCAGCAGGTCGAGCCGCTGGAGGAAACGGGCCTGCACATCCGGCTCGCCCGCCGGGCGCCCGCCGAGCAGGGCCCTGACCACCGGCTCGGGGACACCGCTGGCGACCGAGAGCCGCCCGGTGCCGAAGACCTCGGCGTGCGGGACGCCCAGCCGGTCGGCGAGCGCGGTGACGCGGGCGACGACGGCCGACAGCCGAGCGGTCGCCGTGGCGCCCGGATTCTCGTAGCCATCCGTCACCGACAGAACTCCTACGTCTCTCAAGGCAAGTCTCCGGGGCCGTCGACCGACGCGTCCGCGTCCGCTTCCGTCACCGCCGGCCGCGAGTGAACTTCCCGGAGAGTAGCCGGTCGTTCGAACTCGCATCCAGGTCTCGCCACAACTGTGGCGAATTTCAGCCGTCAACAGGCATGGAATGCCACGATAGTTGACACGGCTCTCGTCCGGGCCCCAGGATCGCAGGGCCGCGTGAAGGCGGCCGAGGCAAGAGGGGTGACCTCTCGATGGCACACCAGGCAGGAGGGCGGCGGCCGGCAGCGCGGCCCGTCCCCGAGAGCTCCGGGACACGGGCGTATCTCGAGGACTACGCCGCCGTGGTGGAGGCTGCCCCGTTCCCGTCGCTCGTCGTGGACCTCCGCTGGAACGTGGTGCTGGCCAACGGCGCCTTCGGCACGCTCTTCGGGGACGTACGCCCCCATCCCACCGCGATGCCCGGCGACAACTTCCTGCGCTTCGTCCTCTTCCACCCCGACGCGGCCCAGGTGCTCGGCGAGCACGAACCGGGCTGGTGCCTGCCGATGCTGGCGCAGCTGAAGTCCGCGATGGAGGCGTACGGCCACGACCACGAACTCCAGGCGATACGCCAGGACGTGGCCCATGACCCGATCATGGAGGCCGCCTACCGGCAGGGGCTGCCGCACTGGATACGCGTGGTGGGCGAGTCGGCGGCCCGGCTCGACGGCGCCGTACGCCTGCTGCACCACCCCGACCCGCGCCGGGGCACCGCCGAGTGCCGCGTCGTCGACGAGACCCCGCCCCTCCTGCGCGAGCTGGGCCACCGCCGTCTGACGATGGTCCCCCGCACGCCGTCCACCCCGGCCCACCGGGCCCATCTGACGGTCGTCCCGCCCCCGCAGTCCTGACCCGGCCCCGTCGGTGTTCAGGTCACCGACGGCGCCGGGTCATCCGCACCTGGTCCGCACCCGGCATACGCACCCGTCATGAGCCCCCGTCATGCGCACCCGTGATTCCGCGCCCGGGACAGCGCTCCTCGTCACGCAAACGGCTTGCGTGACTTGCGCTACCCTTGCGCGCATGACGCGACGACTTGCGGAAGTGGCGAAAAAGGTCGGGGTCAGCGAGGCCACGGTCAGCCGGGTGCTCAACGGCAAGCCCGGAGTCTCCGAAGCCACCCGGCAGTCGGTCCTCACCGCCCTGGACGTGCTCGGCTACGAGCGCCCCACCCAGCTGCGCGGCGAGCGCGCCCGGCTCGTCGGCCTGGTGCTGCCGGAGCTGCAGAACCCGATCTTCCCCGCGTTCGCCGAGGTCATCGGGGGTGCGCTGGCGCAGCTCGGGCTGACTCCGGTGCTGTGCACGCAGACCAAGGGCGGCGTCTCGGAGGCGGACTACGTCGAACTCCTCCTCCAGCAGCAGGTCTCCGGCGTCGTCTTCGCCGGCGGGCTCTACGCCCAGGCCGACGCCCCGCACGACCACTACCGCAGGCTCGCCGACCGCAAGGTGCCCGTGGTGCTGGTCAACGCGGCCATAGAACACCTCGGTTTCCCCGGTGTCTCCTGCGACGACGCGGTCGCCGTCGAGCAGGCGTGGCGCCATCTGGCCTCCCTCGGCCACGAGCGCATCGGGCTGCTGCTCGGCCCCGGCGACCATGTGCCCTCCGCCCGCAAGCTCGCCGCCGCCCACGCCCTGGCGGGCGGCCTGCCGGACTCCCGCGTGGCCCGCGCCATCTTCTCCATCGAGGGCGGCCACGCCGCCGCCTCCCGGCTGATCGACCAGGGCGTCACCGGCATCATCTGCGCCAGCGACCCCCTCGCCCTCGGCGCCGTGCGGGCCGCCCGGCGCAAGGGACTTGACGTGCCGGGGCAGATCTCGGTGGTCGGCTACGACGACTCGGCGTTCATGAACTGCACCGAGCCCCCGCTCACCACCGTCCGCCAGCCCATCGAGGCCATGGGCCGCGCCGCCGTGGAACTGCTGAACGCGCAGATCGGCGGCACCGCCGTCCCCGCCGAGGAGCTGCTGTTCGAGCCCGAGCTGGTGGTCCGGGGCTCCACCGGGCAGGCCCCGCGCGACTGAGATCCGGATCGGGATCCCGAGATCCGGTCGACTGTCGAATAATTACAGATTCTGCGCGACATCTTGCGGCCCTCTGTCGGCGGTGCTTGAGTGTGCGGCGCCCACTGCTCCCGCCGTGAGTGCCCGCCACACCTGTGCGCGGCACCCATGGCTCCCGCCATGAGGGGTCCACCGATGAGAAGCACCGGGTTCCGCCGCACCCTCGCCGCGATCGGCGTCTGTTCCTCCCTCGCGCTCACCGCCGCCGCGTGCGGATCGGGCGACGACGACAGCTCGGCGGGCGGGAAGACCCGCATCACCGTCAACTGCGAGCCGCCCAAGAGCGCCAAGACCGACCGCGCCTTCTTCGAGCAGGACATCGCGGCCTTCGAGAAGCAGAACCCGGACATCGACGTCGTCGCCCACGACGCCTTCCCCTGCCAGGACCCCAAGACCTTCGACGCCAAGCTCGCCGGCGGCCAGATGGAGAACGTGTTCTACACCTACTTCACCGACGCCCGGCATGTGGTCGACATCCACCAGGCCGCGGACCTCACCCCGTATCTGAAGGAACTCAAGCACTACGACGCGATCCAGAAGCAGCTGCGGGACATCTACACCGCCGACGGCAAGGTCTACGGCATCCCGCGCACCGGCTACTCCATGGGGCTGCTCTACAACCGCGCCCTCTTCAAGAAGGCCGGACTCGACCCCGACAAGCCCCCGGCCACCTGGGAAGAGGTCCGCGCCGCCGCCAAGAAGATCGCCGCGCTCGGGAACGGCACCGTCGGCTACGCCGACTACAGCGCCCAGAACCAGGGCGGCTGGCACTTCACCGCCGAGCTGTACTCCCAGGGCGGCGACGTGGTCAGCGCCGACGGCAAGAAGGCCACCGTCGACACCCCCGAGGGCCGCGCCGTCCTGCAGAACCTGCACGACATGCGCTGGCGCGACGACTCCATGGGCAGCAAGCAGCTCCTCATCATCAACGACGCGCAGCAGCTGATGGGTTCGGGCAAGCTCGGCATGTACCTCTCGGCGCCGGACAACATCCCGATCCTCGTCAAGGAGAAGGGCGGCTCCTACAAGGACCTCGCGCTCGCCCCCATGCCCGGCGGCAAGGGCACCCTCATCGGCGGCGACGGCTACATGTTCAACAAGAAGGACACCCCCGCCCAGATCCGCGCCGGACTCAAGTGGCTCGACCACATGTTCCTCACCCCCGGCAAGGGCTTCCTCGGCGACTACGCCCGCGCCAAGAAGCACGACGCCCCGGTGGGCCTGCCCGAGCCGCGCCTGTTCACCGGCGCCGCCGACGCCACGGACCAGCGGGTCAAGCAGGCCAACGCCAACGTCCCGGTGGAGAACTACCAGGCGTTCCTGGACGGCAACCACAGCCTGGAGCTGAAGATCGAGCCGCCGCACGCCCAGCAGATCTACTCCGTCCTCGACGGCGTGGTCTCCGCCGTCCTCACCAAGAAGGACGCGAACATCGACCAACTGCTGAAGGAAGCGTCCGGCAAGATCGACGGCATCCTCGCCCGGAGCTGACGCCATGACCAAGACGGCCGAGCGGCGGCCCACCGAGACCGCCGCCCTCCCGGCCCCGCCCGGCCCGCACCCGGCGGGCGGCGGCCGGCGCCGCCGGATCCTGCTCGACCAGGCCCGCGCCTACGCCTTCCTCGTCGGCGGCCTCGTCTGCTTCGCCCTGTTCTCCTGGTACCCGGCGATCCGCGCCGTCGTCATCGCCTTCCAGAAGTACACCCCCGGCTCCCCGCCCGAATGGGTCGGCACCGCCAACTTCACCCACGTCCTGGACGACCCGGAGTTCGGCGCCGCCTGGCGCAACACCCTCACCTTCACCCTGCTCGCCCTGCTCCTCGGCTTCGCCGTCCCCTTCGTCCTCGCCCTCGTCCTCAACGAACTCCGGCACGCCAAAGCGTTCTTCCGGGTCGTCGTCTACCTGCCGGTGATGATCCCGCCCGTGGTCAGCGCGCTGCTGTGGAAGTGGTTCTACGACCCCGGCGCGGGCCTGGCCAACGAGACGCTGCGCTTCCTCCACCTGCCCACCTCGAACTGGTCCAACGGCACCGACACCGCGCTGATCTCCCTGGTGATCGTGGCCACCTGGGCCAACCTCGGCGGCACCGTCCTCATCTATCTCGCCGCCCTCCAGTCCATCCCCGGCGAGCTGTACGAGGCCGCCGAACTCGACGGGGCGAACCTGCTCCAGCGCATCCGGCACGTCACGATCCCGCAGACCCGGTTCGTGATCCTGATGCTGATGCTCCTTCAGATCATCGCCACCATGCAGGTGTTCACCGAGCCCTTCGTGATCACCGGCGGCGGCCCGGAGAGCGCGACCGTGACCGTGCTCTACCTGATCTACAAGTACGCCTTCCTCTACAACGACTTCGGCGGCGCCTGCGCCCTCAGCGTCATGCTGCTCGTCCTGCTCGGCGCCTTCTCCGCCGTCTATCTGCGGCTCACCCGCACCGAGGGGGACGCGTGAACACCCGTACCGAGGAGGGCACATGAGCACCCGCACCGAGGGGGAAGCATGAGCACCCGCACCCTCGTCTCCCCGGCCACCGTCGCCCGACCGCGCGGAAAGGCCCTCTACTGGACGGTGTTCACGGCCGTCGTCGTCCTCTTCGCGCTCGCCTTCCTCTTCCCCGTGTACTGGATGGCCTCCGGCGCGATGAAGTCCCCGGACGAGATCGCCCGCACACCCCCCACCCTCGTGCCCCACCACTGGCACCTCACCGGCTACACCGACGCCTGGGACCTGATGCAGCTCCCCGAGCATCTGTGGAACACGGTGGTGCAGGCGGCCGGCGCCTGGGCATTCCAGCTGGTGTTCTGCACGGCCGCCGCCTACGCCCTGTCCAAGCTGAGGCCCGCCTTCGGCAAGGTGGTCCTCGGCGGCATCCTCGCCACCCTGATGGTCCCGGCCCAGGCCCTCGTCGTCCCCAAGTACCTGACCGTCGCCGACCTGCCGCTGATCCACACCAGTCTGCTCAACGACCCGCTCGGCATCTGGCTGCCCGCCGTCGCCAACGCCTTCAACCTCTATCTGCTCAAGCGGTTCTTCGACCAGCTCCCGCGCGACGTACTGGAGGCCGCCGAGATCGACGGCGCGGGCAGGCTGCGCATCCTGTGGTCGGTCGTCCTGCCCATGTCCCGGCCGGTCCTCGGCGTGGTGTCGATCTTCGCGCTGGTCGCCGTCTGGCAGGACTTCCTGTGGCCGCTCATGGTCTTCTCCGACACCGACAAGCAGCCCATCAGCGTGGCCCTGGTCCAGCTGTCGCAGAACATCCAACTGACCGTGCTCGTCGCCGCGATGGTGATCGCGAGCATCCCCATGGTGGCCCTGTTCCTCGTCTTCCAGCGGCACATCATCGCCGGGATCAGCGCGGGCAGCACCAAGGGCTGACCCGGACCCGACGCAAGCGCAGCCCCGGCCCTCGATCAGAAAGGCACGCACCGTGGCACAGCCCACCCCTGCCCGCGCGAGTGACGACTGGTGGCGCTCGGCCGTCATCTACCAGGTCTACGTCCGCAGCTTCGCGGACGGCGACGGCGACGGCACCGGGGACCTCGCCGGGGTCCGCGCGAAACTGCCCTACCTCGCCGAACTAGGCGTGGACGCCCTGTGGTTCAACCCCTGGTACGTCTCCCCGATGAAGGACGGCGGCTACGACGTCGCCGACTACCGCGCCGTCGACCCCGCCTTCGGCACCCTCGCGGAGGCCGAGAAGCTGATCGCCGAGGCGAGCGAACTCGGCATCCGCACCCTCGTCGACATCGTGCCCAACCACGTCTCCGACCAGCACCCCTGGTTCCGCGCGGCCCTCGCGGCCGGACCCGGCAGCCCCGAGCGCGAGCTGTTCCACTTCCGCCCCGGACGCGGCGAGCACGGCGAACTCCCGCCCAACGACTGGCCGTCGCAGTTCGTCGGCTCCACCGAACCGGTGTGGACCCGGCTGCCCGACGGCGACTGGTACCTGCACCTGTTCACCCCCGAACAGCCCGACCTCAACTGGGCCCACCCCGCCGTCCGCCGCGAACACGAGGACATCCTGCGCTTCTGGTTCGAGCGCGGTGTCGCGGGCGTCCGCATCGACTCCGCCGCCCTGCTCGCCAAGGACCCCGAACTCCCCGACCTCGCAAGCGAACCCGACTCGCACCCCTTCGTCGACCGCGACGAACTCCACGCGATCTACCGCTCCTGGCGCACGGTCGCCGACCCCTACGACGCGGTGTTCGTCGGCGAGGTCTGGCTCCCCGACGCCGAGCGCTTCGCCCGCTATCTGCGCCCCGACGAACTCCACACCGCCTTCAACTTCGCCTTCCTGTCCTGCCCTTGGGACGCCGCCAGGCTGCGCGCCGCCATCGACTCCACCCTCGCCGAACACGCCCCCGTCGGCGCCCCCGCCACCTGGGTGCTCTGCAACCACGACATCACCCGCACCGTCACCCGCTACGGCCGTGCGGACACCGGATTCGACTTCGCCGCCAAGGAGTTCGGCACCCCCACCGACCTCGCCCTGGGCACCCGCA
The DNA here is from genome assembly GCF_000373625.1 of Streptomyces sp. LaPpAH-108. Taxonomy (GTDB): domain Bacteria; phylum Actinomycetota; class Actinomycetes; order Streptomycetales; family Streptomycetaceae; genus Streptomyces. The sequence goes on along the minus strand of NZ_KB891994.1, from coordinate 100,182 downwards.
GAGCCCGCGCCGCCGCCCTGCTCTCGCTCGCCCTGCCCGGCTCGGTCTACCTCTACCAGGGCGAGGAACTGGGCCTGCCCGAGGCCGACATCCCGCGCGAGCGCATCCAGGACCCGATGCACTTCCGCTCCGGCGGCACCGACCCGGGCCGCGACGGCTGCCGCGTCCCGCTGCCCTGGTCCGCCGGGGAGCCGTACGCGGGCTTCGGCTCGCGCGAGGAGCCCTGGCTGCCGCAGCCCGCGGGCTGGGAGGCGTACGCCGCCGACCGGCAGCGCGAGGACCCGCACTCCCTGCTCACCCTCTACCGCGAGGCCATCGCCGCCCGCCCCGCCTTCGGCGAAGGACCGCTCACCTGGCTTCCCGCCCCCGAAGGCGTGCTCGCCTTCGCCCGCGCGGACGGCGCGCTGTGCGTGGTGAACCTCTCCGACGCACCCGCCGAACTGCCCGCGCACTCTGAACTCCTGCTCGGCAGTGGCCCGTTGGACGACGAGGGCCGACTGCCGCAGGACACGGCGGTCTGGCTGCGCGCCTGACCGCACCCGCACGACTTCTGCTATCCCCGGCACCCCCCCCACGAAGGGATCAGCACATGGCCAGCAGCACCACCAGACACCTCGGACTGCCCGCCGTCGGCGCGGCCGTCGCCCTCGCCGCGGGCATGATCGTCGCCGTGGCCCCCACCGCGCACGCCGCCTCGGGCGCGAGCCTGCCCTTCACCTCCGTCGAGGCGGAATCCGCGACCAGCACCGGCACCAAGATCGGCCCCGACTACACCCAGGGCACCCTCGCCTCGGAGGCGTCCGGACGCCAGGCCGTACGGCTCACCTCCGGGCAGCGCGTGGAGTTCACCGTGCCGCGCGCGGCCAACGCCGTGAACCTCTCCTACAGCGTCCCCGACGGCCAGTCCGGCTCGCTGGACGTGTACGTCAACGGAACCAAGATCTCCAAGACGCTCCCGGTGACCTCCAAGTACTCCTACATCGACACCAGTTGGATACCGGGCGCCAAGACGCACCACTTCTTCGACAACTCCCGGCTGCTGCTCGGCCAGAACCTCCAGGCCGGTGACAAGGTGGCGTTCCAGTCGACCGGCACCCAAGTGACCGTGGACGTGGCCGACTTCGAGCAGGTCGGCGGGGCCGCCTCGCAGCCCGCCGGGTCGGTGTCCGTCGTCTCCAAGGGCGCGGACCCGAGCGGCGGCGGCGACTCCACCCAGGCGTTCCGCGACGCCATCGCCGCAGCCCAGGGCGGCACGGTCTGGATCCCGCCGGGCGACTACCGGATCACCTCCTCGCTCAGCGGCGTGCAGAACGTGACCCTCCAGGGCGCGGGCAGCTGGCACTCGGTCGTGCACACCTCCCGCTTCATCGACCAGTCCAGCTCCTCCGGCAACGTCCACATCAAGGACTTCGCCGTCATCGGCGAGGTCACCGAGCGCGTCGACTCCAACCCGGACAACTTCGTCAACGGCTCGCTCGGCCCGAACTCCTCGGTCTCCGGCATGTGGCTCCAGCACCTGAAGGTCGGCTTCTGGCTGATGGGCAACAACGACAACCTGGTGGTGGAGAACAACCGCATCCTCGACACCACCGCCGACGGCCTCAACCTCAACGGCAACGCCAAGGGCGTGCGCGTCAGCGACAACTTCCTGCGCAACCAGGGCGACGACTCGCTCGCCATGTGGTCCCTCTACGCCCCCGACACCAATTCCAGCTTCGAGAACAACACCATCTCGCAGCCCAACCTCGCCAACGGCATCGCGATCTACGGCGGCACCGACATCTCGGTCAAGAACAACCTGGTGTCCGACACCAACGCCCTCGGCAGCGGCATCGCGATCTCCAACCAGAAGTTCCTCGACCCCTTCTCCCCGCTCTCCGGCACCATCACGGTCAGCGGCAACACCCTGGTCCGCGCGGGCGCGATGAACCCCAACTGGAACCACCCCATGGGCGCCCTGCGCGTGGACTCCTACGACAGCGCGATCAACGCGACCGTCAACATCACCGACACGACGATCGCCGACAGCCCGTACTCCGCCTTCGAGTTCGTCTCCGGCGGCGGTCAGGGCTACCCAGTCCGCAACGTCAACGTGAGCGGCGCGACCGTGAAGAACACCGGCACGGTCGTCGTCCAGGCGGAGGCGCAGGGTGCGGCGACCTTCAAGAACGTGACCGCGACCCAGGTCGGCGTCGCCGGGATCTACAACTGCCCCTACCCGTCGAACTCCGGCTCCTTCGCTCTCACCGACGGCGGCGGCAACTCCGGCTGGTCCAGCACCTGGTCGGACTGCTCCTCCTGGCCCCAGCCGGGCCAGGGCAACCCCGACCCGGACCCGAACCGCAACCTCGCCAAGGGGCGTCCGGCGACGGCGACCGGTTCGCAGGACGTCTACACCCCGGGCAAGGCGGTGGACGGCGACGCCGACACCTACTGGGAGTCGGCCAACAACGCCTTCCCGCAGTCCTGGACGGTCGACCTCGGCTCGTCGTACGGGGTGCGGCGGCTGGTCCTCAAGCTGCCGCCGTCCTCGGCCTGGGGCGCCCGGACGCAGACCGTCGCCGTCCTCGGCAGCGCCGACGGCTCGGGCTACTCGACCGTCGTGGGCGCGAAGGACTACCGGTTCGATCCGGCCTCGGGCAACACCGCGACCGTCGCGCTGCCCAGCGGGACGGACCTGCGCTATCTGCGGCTGACCGTGAGCGCCAACACGGGCTGGCCCGCCGGGCAGTTCAGCGAGGTGGAGGCGTACCAGACCTCCTGACGCGAGGGGCGCGGGCGGCCGTCCGGGAGGACCGGGCGGCCGGCTGTGCGTCCGTTCGGCCACGATTCGGATAAAGGCTGGTCAGGTACTGGTCAATCGCCCTACTGTGCCCCGGTGACCACGCAATCGAACCTCCCTTCCGACGCCGACCCGAAGGTCCAGCGTCAGGTGCAGAAGCAGGCCGGGGTGGCTCCCACCACCACCGGCGGCGGCACCCTGTTCACCGAGCCCGTGCTCGTGGTGAACCAGAAGGCCAAGCTCATAGAGCTGACCAACGAGTACACCGTGATGGACCAGAACGGCGGCCGGATCGGCTCGGTCGTCGAGGTCGGTCAGGGCGTGCTGCGCAAGATGCTGCGCCTCTTCACGAGCTGGGACCAGTACCTCACCCATCGCCTGGAGATCCGGAACGCCCAGGGGCAGCCGGTGCTGCTGCTCACCCGGCCCGCGAAGATCTTCAAGTCCCGGGTCGTCGTCACGCGTCCCGACGGTTCGCCGGTCGGCGAGATCGTGCAGAAGAACATGATCGGCAAGATCAACTTCGCAATGACCGCCGAGGGCCGCGAGATCGGCGCGATCAAGGCCGAGAACTGGCGTGCCTGGAACTTCGCGATCACCGATCACGAGGACACCGAGGTCGCGCGGATCACCAAGACCTGGGAGGGTCTGACCAAGACCCTGTTCACCACGGCGGACAACTACGTCCTCCAGATCCACCGGCCGCTGTCGGACCCGCTGCTGAGCCTCGTGGTGGCGGCGGCCCTGACCGTGGACACCGCGCTCAAGCAGGACGCGCGCGGCCTGGGCTGATCCCCTCGCCCAGCGAGAAGGCGGCGGCCGTGTGTCCGGTGGGACACACGGCCGCCGCCTCGCGTACGGGGGCTTGCGTCACAGGGGCGTCAGCCGGTTCCGCCCGGGCTGGCGCGGCACGAGCGCCGGTTCGGCCGTCGCCGTCTCGGCCCGCAGCGCGAGCACGGCCGCGACGGGATGCTCGTCGTCGACCGGAGCGGGAGCCGGAGCTGAAGCGGGAGCCGGGACCGAAGCGGGGTCCGGGTCCGGTGCGCCGTGGGGCGCCACCCGGGTCAGCACCACCACACCCCACGAGGCCAGCAGCGCCCCCGTCACGCCCAGCAGGATGCCGCCGGTGCCGCCCTGCAGCCCCTGGCCGAGCAGGGTCAGCCCGATGACGGCCGCCGCGACCGGGTTGGCCAGGGTGACCACCGCGAGCGGGGCGCCGAGTCCGCCCCGGTAGGCGGTCTGGGACAGCAGCAGCCCGCCCGTGGCGAACGCCGCGACCAGCACGGCCACCACGATCACCCGGGGACTGAGGGCCGGGCCCGAGTGGTCCGTGGCCGCCACCGTGGCGGTCTGGGTGAGCGCGGAGGCGACACCCGAGGCGAAGCCGGAGGCCGCCGCGTGCCGCAGGCCAGGCCGGGTGCCGGGCCGGGACAGCAGACCGATCACCGCGATCGTCGTACCCGCCACCGCGAGCGCCGCCGTCAGGCTCAGCACCCGGTGCGGCGCCGGACCCGAGGCGGTGATCAGCAGCGCGCCGAGCCCGAGCAGCGTCAGCGCCGTACCCCGCCACTCCGCCGGGCTGACCCGGCGGCCCGCCGCCCGCGCCCCGAGCGGCACCGCCGCGACCAGGGTGAGGGCGCCGAGCGGCTGGACCACGGTCAGCGGTCCGAACCGCAGCGCGACGACATGCAGCAGCGCCGCGCCCGAGTTCAGGCCGACCGAGGACCACCAGGCACCGCTGCGGAGCATGGCACCCAGGCCCGCGCCCCCGTCACGAGCGGCCAGCCGCTCCTGGGCGACGGCGGCAGCCGCGTAGGCCACGGCCGAGACCAGCGAGAGGCCGACGGCGATCAGGATCGCGGCGCTCATCGGGCGGCCCCCGTCAGCACGGAGCCCTCGGAGGCGAGCCGCGCGGGCCCGCCGAAGGCGAACGGATGGCCCGCGCCACGCCCCGGCGCGCGGTGCGGCGGGTGGACGACGGCCAGGGCGATGCCGAGCATCGCGGTCGCCACGATCGAGTCGAGCCAGTAGTGGTTGGCCGTGCCCACGATGACGATCAGCGTGATCAGCGGGTGCAGCAGCCAGAGCCAGCGCCAGCGCGAGCGGGTGGCCGCGATCAGGCCGACCGCCACCATCAGGGCCCAGCCGAAGTGCAGCGAGGGCATCGCGGCGAACTGGTTGGAGAGGTGGTCGCGGGCGGGCGGGCCGTAGACCGAGGGGCCGTAGATGCGGGCCGTGTCCAGGAGGCCGGTGCCGGTGACCATCCGGGGCGGGGCCAGCGGGAAGGTGAACGGCAGGATCAGCGCCGCGGCGGTCACCAGGGCGAGGACCCGGCGGGCCCACACGTAGTGCGCGGGGCGGCGCAGGTACAGCCAGATCAGGAAGGCCACGGTCGCCGGGAAGTGGACGGTGGCGTAGTAGGTGTTCGCCAGGTGCACCGGGGCGGTGCCGTGCAGCAGCAGCGCCTGCACGTCGCTCTCGTCCGGCAGATGCACGGCCCGCTCAAGCCCCCACACCCGGTGGGCGTCGCGGAACGCCTCGGAGGTGTGGCCGATGGCCAGCTGGCGGCCGAACTTGTAGACGAGGAAGAGCCCCGCGACGAGCAGGAACTCGCGCAGCAGCGGGGGCCTCGCGGTCGAGGGTGGCTCCGCTGGGGAAGGCTCGGTTCGGGCATTCATCCCCCGGCCCCCTTCTTGACGGTGGTGCTGCCGGTCCCGGACCGGATGCCCGGAACTCAGCGATGCGATACGTCTCCGTACCGAAACGTCAGTGTACCGAAACGACCATGTACCGATACGACAGTGTACCGATACGGTCGAGTTCCGGTACGCTTGCGTATCGCTTGACCTAGGGCAACACTGGGAGCGGGCCGCACGGACGCGGTCCCGGGTGACGAGGTGAGGGGAAGCCACGCATGACGTCGCAGGCCGCGGACGGACCGGACACGGTCGCCGCCTCGCGCCGCTCCAAGATCACGCCGGAGCGTGAGCGGGAGTTCTTCGACGCCGTGCTCGACCAGGTCCGCGAGTGCGGGTACGACTCGCTGACCATGGAGGGCATCGCCGCCAGCACCCGGTGCAGCAAGTCCACGCTGTACCGGCAGTGGAAGACCAAGCCGCAGTTCGTCGCGGCGGCCCTGCGGGCCAACCGCCGGGTGCGCTTCGCCGGGATCGACACCGGCTCCCTCGCCGAGGACCTGCGCCAGGCCGCCCGGGCCGCGGGCGACTGGTCGGGCAAGGACACCCGGCTGCTCCAGGCGCTCATGCCCGCCGCCACCGTCGACAAGGAGCTGGCCGAGGCGCTGCGGGACGCGCTGGTCACGCCCGAGATCGCCGCGCTGGAGGAGATGATCGCGCGCGGGGTGGCCCGCGGCGAGGTCCCGGCCGGGCATCCCGCCCTCGAGTTCGTGCCCGCGATGATGTTCGGCGTCCTGCGGGTGCGCCCGGTGCTCAGCGGCCAGTACGCCGACGCCGACTACCTCGTCCGCTTCGTGGAGGCAGCCGTGCTGCCCGCGTTCGGACTCACCTGAGACCCAGGCCGCCGTTCACGGGATGACTGAACGGTGACCTGCTCGCGCCGCACCGTGGGGACGGGGGCGGCGCGCACCCCCTGGCCGGGTGGGAGCCCCTTGAGCGGAGGGGCGCCCACCCGGCCGATCCCGTTCACACGTCCTGGCCGCTGCCGCCGCCCGACCACACCTTGATCCCCTTGAGGATCTCGTCGATCACCGCCGTGCGCTGGCCCACGTCCAGGCCGAAGCGGACCACCAGGATCTGGTGGGCGTCGTTGGGGGAGGGGAAGGCGACCGACTCCACATAGCCGTCGGCGCCCTTGCTGGTGACCGCCTTCCAGCGGACCAGATAGCCCTTCTGCCCGGCCACCGTCACGGACTTGGAGGCCAGCACCTCGTGCGAGGTGATGCTGCCGTAGGTCGTCCCGCCGTACGCCTGCTTGGCGTTGGCCGCGATGTCCGCCTTGGCGACCGCCTCGGCCGTGTCGCCCTTGGTGCCGAGCGCCGAGGCGGACGCGGTGTAGGCGCCGCCCGCCGTGCAGCTCTGGGAGGCGTTGCCCGGGCACTTGTAGGACTTGTCGGACGTCACCTGCGCGCCGATGCTGATGATCTCGCCGGTCCAGCCGTCCGGCACCGGCATGCTGATCCCGTTGAACGGATCGGGCAGCGTGCCCCCGCCCTTGACCTTGGGTATCGCGGAGCGGCGCGGCGACGGCGACTGCCCGGGGTCGCCCGGCCCGCCCCGGTCCTCGGGCCCGGAGCCCTCGGGCCCGCCGCCCCGGCCCCGCTGCTCCTGTCCCGCGCCCGCGCGGTCCTGGCCGCCGCCGGAGTTCCTGGCGAGGGCGAACACCCCGACCCCGATGCTCGCCAGCACCACGACCGCCGCCGTGACGGCTATGCCGATGCGCAGTCCGCGCCGGGGCGCGGGCGGGGGCGGATAGGGGCCCGCCGCCGGGTAGGCCGGGGGAGCGGGGTACGTGCCGTGTCCGGCCGGGCGGACCTGGGCCGTCCAGGCGGTGCCGTCCCACCAGCGTTCGGCGGGCGGAGCGTTGTGCGGCTGCCCGGGATCGGGATACCAGCCGGGAGGAGTCACCTGCGTCATGGACACACCGTATGAGGCGACGGTGAAAGCGTGATGAGAGCACCCCGGCCCAGACGCCCGACCCGCCCGGCCCGATGCCGTCCGGGCGTGACTTCCGTCACGCCCGGAGAACCCGCTCCCGTTCCCAACTCGCACCAATCCAGGCATTATTGACGCCTCATCGGGCGCAGACCGACCGGTCGGGCCGGAGTGCGGCCGACTGGCCGGTGACCAGTCCGCAATGGGGATACGACACTGCCCGGTCGGACCACCAACCCTCCCCCGAGACGGCTACGCTCGTGGTCTGCACGCCGTCCGGGCGACCTGGGGAGGGAACAGGATGACGCGGGCACGGCCGTCGGCGGGCGCCCCGCCCCACCTGTGGGAACGGGACGCGGAACTCGCCACCATCGCGCGGGCGATCGACGAGCTGCGCGCCGACCGCTCCTCGGGCGGGAACGTGCTCGTGATACGCGGCGAGGCCGGACTCGGCAAGACCGCGCTGCTCACCGAGACCCGCCGCCTGGCCGAACGCCAGGGCTGCACCGTCTGGTCGGCCCGCGCGGGCGAGACCCTGCGCACCGTCCCCTTCCACGTCCTGCGCCAGCTCCTCCAGCCCATGCTGACCTCGCTGCTGCCGGAGGAGGCCCGCGCGTACCTCGGCGACTGGTACGACATCTCAGGACCCGCCCTCGGCATCGTCGAACCCGGCGCGGCCCCCGCCGACCCGCAGTACGTCTGCGACGGACTCGTCGCCACGGTGCGCCGGTTCGCCACCCGCGAGTGGCCGCTGGTCCTGCTCATCGACGACGTCCACTGGGCCGACCTGGAGACGCTGCGCTGGCTCGCCGCGTTCACCGCGGACCTCGGCGAGCTGTCCGTGCTCGTCGTGGTCACCCGCCGCTCCGGCGCCCTGCCCGAGGGCACCGCCCGCCATCTCGACACGGTGGAGAGCGCGGGGCACCGCGTGGACGGCCTGAGCACCCTCACCCCGGCGGCCACCGCCGAGCTGACCCGCGCCACCGTGGGCCCGCACGCCGACGACCCGTTCTGCCGCGAGGTCTGGGCCGTCACCGGCGGCATCCCCTACGACACCGTCGAACTCCTCGCCAAGGTCCGCGACAGCGAACTCCAGCCGGTCGAGGGCCGGGCCGCCGAACTGCGCGGCCTGAACCACTCCGGGCGCGGCGGGGGAGTGGTGGAGCGCCTGTCCGTGCTCGGCGACGAGGCCACCCGCTTCGCGTGGGCCGCCGCCGTCCTCGGCACCGGCAGCACCGTGGACCTCGTCGCCCGGGTCGTCGGGATGAGCCCGACGGCCGCCGAGGAGTGCGCCGAACGCCTCTGTGTCGCCCGCATCCTGACCGACGGCATCCCGGACCCCACCCAGCCCCGGCCGCACGGCACCGTCCTGGAGTTCGTCCACCCGCTGGTCGCCAGCGCCGTCTACGACTCCATGACGGACAGCACCCGCGGCTTCCTGCACAGCATCGCCGCCAGGATCGTCACCGAGAGCGGACGCGGCGCCGCCGAGGCCGCCCGGCATCTGCTCCAGGTGGACCCGGAGGGCGACGAGGAACTGGTCGCCCAGCTGCGCGAGGCCGCCCGCGAACACCTCGCCGTCGGCGCCCCCGACGCGGCCTGCCGCTGCCTGGAACGCGCCCTGGAGGAACCGCCCCGCCCCGAGATCCGCGCCAAGGTCCTCTACGAACTGGGCTGTTCCACCCGTCTGACGGCGCCCGCCGTCACCGTCGAGCATCTGCGGGCCGCGCTCGCCACGCCCGGCCTCGACCACGCCGAGCGCGTCGAGGCCGTCATCCGCCTCTCCCAGGCCCTGCTCCACAACGATCAGCTGGAGGAGGCGGTCCGCACCGTCGGCGCCGAGGCCGCCAAGTACCGGCCGGGCCCGGTGCGGATGCGCCTGGAGGCCTTCCGGTTCATGTGGGAGGCCATCCACCGCGAGACGATCTCCCCGGAACGCTCCCGGCGTCTGGCCGAACTCGCCGACACCTGCACCGGCCGCGACAACTCCGAACGCGCGCTGCTCATCCTGCGCGGCTTCGACGGCATGACCCACGGCGAGAACGCCGAGGCCGTCGTGGAGCTGTGCGACCGGGCCCTGGTCAACAACCGCCTCGCGCCCGGCCTCGGCTGGACCGACGAGGAGTGGGGCGTCGAGCTGCTGATGATGCTCGGCAGCACCTACGCCTACACCGACCGGCTCGACCTCGCCGACAGCCTCTTCGCGGAAGCCCTGCGCGCCTACAAGAGCGCCGGATGGCACGGCGGCCACCTCTCCCTGGCCAACTCCTATCTGGGCCTCGCCCTGCGCCGCCAGGGCAAGCTGAAGGAAGCCGAGGCCACCTTGCGCGAGGCCCTGGCCCTCGCCGAACGGGTCGGCCGCCGACTGCCGCTGTACTGGTCCGCGATGTGCGGCCTGGTCGACACCCTCCTCGCCCGGGGCCACTTCGACGAGGCATGGGCCGTGGCCGAGCGCAGCGGCTTCGCCCCGCCGTACCCGTCCACGATCGTGCTGCCCGACCTCCACTCCGTACGCGGTCGCCTGCTCCTCGCCGTCGGCCGCACCGAGGAGGGGATCAACGAGCTGGAGGCCGCCGAGAAGACCGCCGTCGCCCGTGGCGGACACAACCCCGTCCTCGCCCCCTGGGCCGTCGACCTGGCCCGTGCCCTCGCCGTCCAGGACCCCGCCCGCGCCCGGGCGCTCGCGGCCGACGCCCGCCGCCAGGCCGAGCGGTTCGGCACCGACACCGCGATCGGCGAGGCCCTGCGCTGCGCCGCCGCGCTGGCCACCGGCCAGGAGGCGATACGGCTCGCGCGCAAGGCGGTCGCCTATCTGGAGGCGTCCCCCTGCCAGTACGAGCACGCCGCCGCCCTCGTGGAGTACGGCATCCTGGCGGACTCGGCCCCCGATCTCGACCGGGGCCTGGAACTGGCCCGCTCCTGCGGCGCCGACGGCCTGGTGGCCCGCGCCGAGCAGGCACGGAGCGCGGGTACGGCGTGACCGGCCGGTCCGCGCCGGTCCGGCTCACCGCCTACTGCGCGCCGCCCAGTATCTCCGCGAGGTCGTAGCGCACCGGCTCCTCCAGCTGGGCGTAAGTGCAGCTCTCCGGGGTGCGGTCCGGACGCCAGCGGCGAAAGCGCGCCGTGTGCCGGAAACGCGCGCCGTTCTCCATGTGGTCGTACGCCACCTCCGCGACCCGTTCCGGGCGCAGCGGCACCCAGGACAGGTCCTTCTTGCCGGACCAGCGGCTCGGCGCCCCCGGCAGCCGGGCCTCCTCGTGCGCCGACTCCTCCGCCCAGCGCGCCCACGGATGCCCGCTCACGTCCGTCATCCGCAGCGGCGCCAGCTCCTCGATCAGCTCCGCGCGCCGCTTCATCGTGAACGCGGCGGCCACGCCCACGTGCTGGAGGACGCCGTGGTCGTCGTAGAGCCCGAGCAGCAGCGAGCCCACCACCGGGCCGCTCTTGTGCAGCCGGTAGCCCGCCACCACCACGTCCGCCGTCCGCTCGTGCTTGACCTTGAACATGGCCCGCTCGTCCGGGAGATACGGCAGCGCCAGCGGCTTGGCCACGATGCCGTCCAGGCCCGCGCCCTCGTACTGCTCGAACCACTCCCGGGCGACCTCGATGTCGGTCGTCGCCGGGGCCAGATGCACCGGCGGTGTCACCCCGGCCAGCGCCCGTTCCAGCAGGGCCCGCCGGTCCGCGAGCGGTACGTCGAGCAGGGCGTGGTCGTCCAGGGCCAGCAGGTCGAAGGCGACGAAGGAGGCGGGCGTCCGCTCGGCCAGCGTCCGCACCCGCGAGTCGGCCGGATGGATGCGCTCGGTCAGCGCGTCGAAGTCCAGGCGCCCCTCCCGCGCGATCACGATCTCCCCGTCCAGCACGCACCGCTCCGGCAGCCGCTCCTTCAGCGCCGCCACCAGCTCGGGAAAGTACCTGGTCAGCGTCTTGCCGGTGCGGCTGCCCAGCTCGACCTCGTCCCCGTCGCGGAACACGATCGCCCGGAAGCCGTCCCACTTCGCCTCGTAGTGCATGCCCGGCGGGATCTTCGTCACCGGCTTGGCGAGCATCGGCTTCACGGGCGGCATCACCGGCAGATCCATGGCTCCGATTCTGCGCGCACCCCGCCGTACGCGCCCGGTGTGCGCGGTGTGCGGGGGACGCCTACGGTGGCCGCATGGGCGATGCGGTGGAACTGGAGGTGGCCGGCCGGACCGTACGGCTGACCCACCCGGACAAGGTCTTCTTCCCGGAGCGCGGATTCACCAAGCTGGACGTCGCCCAGTACTACGCCTCGGTCGGCCCCGGCATCCTGCGCGCCCTGCGCGACCGCCCCACCACCCTGGAGCGCTACCCGGACGGGCTCGACGGCGAGTGGTTCTTCCAGAAGCGGGCGCCCAAGAACATGCCCGACTGGATCCCCACCGCTCACATCACCTTTCCCAGCGGGCGCAGCGCCGACGAGATGTGCCCCACCGAGGAGGCCGCGGCGGTGTGGGCCGCGCAGTACGGCACGCTCACCTTCCACCCCTGGCCGGTGCGCCGCGACGACGTGGACCACCCCGACGAACTGCGCATCGACCTCGATCCGCAGCCGGGCACCGATTATGAGGACGCGGTCCGTGCCGCCTTCGAACTCCGTGCGGTGCTGGAGGAGTTCGGGGGGCTGCGGGGCTTCCCCAAGACCTCCGGCGGGCGCGGGCTGCATGTCTTCGTGCCCATCGAACCGCGCTGGACCTTCACCCAGGTCCGCCGCGCCGCCATCGCGGTCGGCCGCGAACTCGCGCGCCGGATGCCGGAGCAGGTGACGGTGAAGTGGTGGAAGGAGGAGCGCGGCGAGCGCATCTTCGTCGACTACAACCAGACCGCCCGAGACCGCACCATCGCCTCCGCCTACTCCGTGCGGCCCCGCCCCGAGGCGACCGTCTCCGCCCCGCTGCGCTGGGACGAGGTGGCCGACGCCCGGCCCCGCGACTTCGATCTCGCGACCATGCCGGTGCGCTTCGCGGAGGTCGGGGACGTGCACGCCGACATGGACGAGCACGCCTACTCGCTGGACGCCCTTCTGGAGCTGGCCCGCAAGGACGAGAGCGAGCACGGCCTTGGCGATCTGCCGTACCCGCCCGAGTATCCGAAGATGCCCGGCGAGCCCAAGCGGGTCCAGCCGAGCCGGGCCCGCAAGGACGAGGCTTCCTGAGGCCGTCGCCCCCGGTGCCGGGCGCCGCCTCGCGGTTATCCTGGGCGGGCAGCCGCCCGATGAGGAGCACCGAGTGACCGAGGCAGTGTCGCGCCCCACGCTGGAGGCCGTCGCCGCGCGGGCCGGGGTGTCACGGGCCACCGCCTCCCGCGTCGTCAACGGCGGCGACGGCGTGCGCGCCCCCCTCGTCGCCCGCGTCCAGGAAGCCGTAGAGGAACTGGGCTACGTCCCCAACCGCGCGGCGCGCAGCCTCGTCACCCGACGGCACGACGCCGTCGCCGTCGTCATCGCCGAACCCGGCACCCGCGTCTTCGCCGACCCCTTCTTCGCCGCCCAACTGCGCGGTATCAGCAAGGAGTTGACGGCCCACGACAACCAGCTGGTGCTGCTGCTCACCGAGGGCCGGGACGACCACGCGCGGGTGGCCCGCTATCTGGCGGGCGGCCATGTGGACGGCGCGCTCGTCTTCTCCCTCCACCTGGACGACCCGCTGCCCGGCCTCATCCACGACGCGGGCGTCCCGACCGTCTTCGGCGGACGCCCCGACTGGAGCGACGGCAGGGGCGGCCCGGTCTACGTCGACAGCGACAACCGGGGCGGCGCCCGCGCGGCCGTACGCCATCTCGTCGCCCTCGGCCGCACCCGGATCGCGCACATCACCGGCCCCCTGGACCAGACCTCGGCGGTCGACCGCCTGGACGGCTACCGCGACGTCATGGGCACCGACGCCCCCGGCCTCGTCGTCTACAGCGACTTCACCCCCTCCGGCGGCGAACACGCCATGCGCGAACTCCTCGCCCGCCGCCCCGACGTCGACGCCGTCTTCGCCGCCAACGACCTCACCGCCCTCGGCGCCCTCCGCGTCCTGCGCGCACACGGCCGCCGCGTCCCCGAGGACGTCGCCCTCATCGGCTTCGACGACATGGCCCCCGTCGCCGAACAGACCGACCCACCCCTGACCACCGTCCGCCAGGACATCGAGGAAATGGGCCGCCTGATGGCCCACCTCCTCCTGCACGACCGCACATCACCGCCCGACCCACCCTCCCCGGTCGTCCTGCCGACGACACTGGTGCGACGGGCGACGGCCTGACCTTCCTGACGCGTCAGTGACCTGCCGCGTGTCCGGCTCCTCGGCGGCGGTTCGGGCGCAGCCGCTCGATGCGGTCGAGGTCACCGGCGAGCAGGTCGCTGTGACGGATGGAGAAGTCCCCGTTGGGCAGCGCCTGTCCGCGGCCGTAGTACCGGCCCACGACAGCGGTGGGGAGGAAGGCGCGAAGGCGGTGGCGCATGTCGCCGGGATAGTCGACGGGTGCGCCCCAGTCGGCGGGCGCCTGGTCGGTGGAGAACAGGACCCAGTGGTCCACGGGCACGGCGGCGTCGAGATCCGGCGCCCCTCCGGTGTGGCTGTCCAGGGCGGGCACGTTCAGGCGGTCGGGGTCGAGGGGCGGGTACCACAGCAACAGGGCTTGGCGCGTCGCGCGTCGGCGTTGTCGAAGCAGCACACGGCGATGGTGTGGTCGGCGAAGTGGTCGGCGTAGAAACGCAGGAGATCCGGGTCGAGGTCGGGGCGCCGGTGCGGTGGCACCTGCCGCAGCGCGGCGGGGACCGCGGTGGGGTCGGTGGCGAGGAGCACCGTGTAGATGTCGTGGTCGAAGACCTGGACGGGCTGGAGTTCCGAGCCCATCCACGCGATGCCGTCCGTCGCCGCGGCGGCGGATTCGACGGCGTCGACCATGCGGTGCAGGACGTCGCCGGTGCGTCCTGAGGAGAGGAAGTGCCGGGGCGTGAGCTGCCTGGCGGGCAGGTGCAGCACCATGGCGTTCGGGCCGTCCGCCAGGTTGGCGGCGGTGTTCTGGTAGCCCAGGACGTGAACCAGGCCGTGCTCGGGGTGGTGCTGCCGCCCGCAGTACACGATCGTGCCGGAGAACGCGGCCTCACCTGTTGATATGCACACGGCGGCACGGTATCGCCCCGCATCCTCCGCTGCCCCATCGACAGCACGTCAGCTCCGGGACGGCTCGCCCCTGATCACCGCGAAGCGGGCGCCGTACGGGTCCGTGAGCCGTGCCATGCGGCCCACGCCCGGGACCGTGACCGGAGGCAGCAGGACCGTGCCGCTGCCCTTCCGTGTCTGCTCGGCCACCGCGTCGGGGTCCGTCACCGCGAAGTACGGCAGCCAGTACGCCCCCGCCCCCGCGTCCGCGGGGTCGTCGGCCGAGCGGACGACCCCGCCGAACATCGTGTCCTCCCCGGCGCCGGGCGGGTTGAGGCAGGTGTACATGCCGTCGGGGAACTCGGCGGCGGAGGTCTCCAGGCCCAGCACCCGGTGGTAGAAGGCAGCGCCCGCCGCCACGTCCGGGGTGTGCAGCTCGACCCAGCACAGGGCGCCCGGTTCGCTCGCCGCGTCCAGGCCCTCCACCTCGCCGGGCTGCCAGAGGCGGAACACGGCCCCGGCGGAGTCGGCGAGGCCCACCATCCGGCCGAGACCCATGACGTCGCCGGGTGCGAACAGGACGCTGCCGTGCGCCTGTTGGGCCGTCTCGGCGGTGGCCTCGGCGTCCTCGGTGCGGAAGTACACCGTCCAGCCCGGCAGCTCGCGCCCCGCACCGGTCGGCATCGCACCGGCGACCGTCCTGCCGTCCAGCTGGAAGAAGCCGTACCCGCCCGCGTCCGGGCCCAGGGGGCGGAAGTCCCAGCCGAAGAGGGCGCCGTAGAAGGCGAGCGCGCCGTCCAGGTCCGGGGAGGCGAGGTCGATCCAGTTCGGAGCGCCCTCCAGGGCACGGGTGCTGAGCATGGCTCGCCCTCCTCACGGTCCGTGGCACTGCCGAGTCTGGCACCGCGCACCGGCCCGCGCCGCCGGAGCGCGTCCGCGCGCGCCGCCGTGCGGGGAGATCACCGGCCCGGCACGATGGGGGCGGACGCCGGTGCGGCCGACGCTGTTGAACCCGCGTTGATAGAACGTTTTTCGCGGCCCGGCACGATCCGTTCCATGCACACCGAGACGATGACCCCGGCCGGCACCGACTGGCAGAACCAGGCCCTGTGCGCGCAGACCGGGGCCGAGTTCTTCTTCCCCGAGCCCGGCAGCTCCGTCCGCGAGGCGAAGCGGATCTGCGGCATGTGCGCGATCCGCTCCGCCTGTCTGGAGTACGCGCTCACCCACGACGAGCGCTTCGGGGTGTGGGGCGGGATGTCCGAGAAGGAACGCATGGCACTGCGGCGTACCTCCCGCTGAACCGGGGAGGCACGCCGCAGACAGGTGACAGGGGTCGTGCGGGTCAGCCCGCCGCGCGCGCCGCCATCCGCGCCTTGCGGGCCGCCAGCCGCTCGTCGAACGTCGTCGCCTGCGCGTCCAGACCGCCCATGTACAGGCCCAGTTCCTCCTGCGCCGCGCTGCCCTCGGGGCCGAGGCCGTCGATCTCCATGACCTTCAGGAAGCGCAGCACCGGCTGGAGCACGTCGTCGTGGTGGATACGCAGGTTGTAGACCTCGCCGATGGCCATCTGCGCGGCGGCCCGCTCGAAGCCGGGGATGCCGTGACCAGGCATCCGGAAGTTGACGACGACATCGCGCACGGCCTGCATGGTGAGGTCGGGGGCCAGCTCGAAGGCCGCCTTCAGCAGGTTCCGGTAGAAGACCATGTGCAGATTCTCGTCGGTGGCGATGCGCGCCAGCATCCGGTCGCAGACCGGGTCGCCCGACTGGTGCCCGGTGTTGCGGTGCGAGATCCGGGTCGCCAGCTCCTGGAAGGCGACGTACGCGACCGAGTGCAGCATCGAGTGCCGGTTGTCCGACTCGAAGCCCTCGCTCATGTGCGACATGCGGAACCGCTCCAGCGCGTCCGGATCGACCGCGCGCGAGGCGAGCAGATAGTCGCGCATGACGATGCCGTGCCGCCCCTCCTCCGCGGTCCAGCGGTGCACCCAGGTGCCCCACGCGCCGTCGCGGCCGAAGAGCGAGGCGATCTCGTGGTGGTAGCTCGGGAGGTTGTCCTCGGTCAGCAGGTTCACCACCAGCGCGGTGCGGCCGATGTCGGTGACCTTGGACTGCTCCTTGCCCCACGCCTCGCCGTCCTCGAACAGGCCGGGGAAGTTGCGGCCGTCGCTCCAGGGCACGTACTCGTGCGGCATCCAGTCCTTGGCGACCTTCAGATGCCGGTTCAGCTCCGTCTCCACCACCTCCTCCAGCGCGAACAGCAGCCGGGCGTCGGTCCACACGGACGGGCTGCCGAGATGAGGGGAGGTGATCGTCACGGGAACTCCAGGTAATGCCGAGCGGGGAGCACAGATGAAGTGAAAGGGGACGGCAGGCCGATGACGGGCCGACGCCGCGAACCTACGAGATCGTAGGCTACGTCTCCGTAGGTTACGAACCCGTAGGTTAAGGGTGGCGTAAGGACGGCTGCGCGGCAGGTGGGAGCGCGTTTCGGAGCGGCGGTGACCGGTACGCCGAATGGCCCCGGAACCGTCGGTTCCGGGGCCATTCGGGTGAGGAGGTCACTCCGCCGGGTCTGCCTCGATCTCCTCCCGGCTCGTCTCGCGCAGCACCCCGTCCGCCATCCGCAGCCAGCGGGTGATCCCCACCGAGTCCAGGAACGGCAGGTCGTGGCTCGCGACCAGCAGCGCGCCCTCGTACGACTCCAGGGCCGAGGTCAGCTGCCGGACGCTCGCCATGTCCAGGTTGTTGGTCGGCTCGTCCAGGAGCAGCAGCTGGGGCGCGGGCTCGGCGAGCATCAGCGCGGCCAGCGCCGCCCGGAAACGCTCACCGCCCGAGAGGGTGCCTGCGAGCTGGTCGGCCTTCGCGCCCCGGAACAGGAAGCGGGCGAGCCGGGCCCGGACCCGGTTGACCGTGGCCTCCGGCGCGAAGCGGGCCACGTTCCGCGCCACCGTCGCCGTGTCGTCCAGCACGTCGAGACGCTGGGGCAGGAAGCGGAGCGGGACGTGCGCCCGCGCCTCGCCCGCCACCGGCGCCAGCTCCCCGGCGACGGTCCGCAGCAGCGTCGTCTTGCCCGAGCCGTTGCGCCCGACGAGCGCGATCCGCTCCGGGCCGCGCAGCTCCAGGATGCCCTCGACGCGCGCCCCGAAGACCGTCTCCAGGTTCTCCAGGGTGAGCACCTGACGGCCGGGCGGCACCGCGGTGTACGGCAGGTCGACGCGGATCTCGTCGTCGTCCCGTACGGCGTCCACCGCCTCGTCCAGCCGGTCGCGCGCCTCCGCGAGCCGTTCCTCGTGCAGGATGCGGTGCTTGCCCGCCGACTCCTGGGCGGCGCGTTTGCGGGCGCCCATCACGATCTTCGGCTCGCGCTTGGAGTCCTGCATCTTCTGCCCGTACCGCTTGCGGCGGGCCAACTTGGTCTGGGCGTCGGACAGTTCGCGCTTCTGGCGGCGCACGTCGGCCTCGGCCGCGCGCACCGTGCGTTCGGCGGCCTCCTGCTCCACCGCCAACGCCTCCTCGTAGGCGGTGTAGTTGCCGCCGTACCAGGTGACCGTGCCGGAGCGCAGGTCCGCGATCCGGTCCACCAGGTCGAGCAGTTCGCGGTCGTGGCTGACCACGACGAGGACGCCGGACCAGGCGGCGACGGCCGCGTAGAGGCGTCTGCGGGCGTACAGGTCCAGGTTGTTGGTGGGCTCGTCCAGGAGCAGCACGTCCGGGCGGCGCAGCAGGAGCGCGGCCAGACGCAGCAACACGGCCTCGCCGCCGGAGAGTTCGCCCACCGTGCGGTCCAGCTCGAGGTGGCCGAGACCGAGTTCGCCGAGGGTCGCGAGGGCGCGTTCCTCCACGTCCCAGTCGTCGCCCAGGGTCTCGAAGTGTTCCTCGGCGGCGTCGCCCGCCTCGATGGCGTGCAGGGCGGCCCGCCGGGCGGCGATGCCCAGGGCCTCGTCCACGCGCAGGGCGGTGTCGAGCGTGATGTGCTGCGGGAGGTAGCCGGTCTCGCCGGCCGCCTTCACGGCGCCGCCGGACGGGGTGAGTTCACCGGCGATCAGCTTCAACAGGGTTGATTTTCCTGACCCGTTGGCGCCGACGAGACCGGTGCGGCCGGGGCCGAAGGCGACATCGAGGCCGTCCAGGACGGTGGTGCCGTCGGGCCAGGCGAAGGAGAGGGAGGTGCAGGTGAGTGACGCGGGTGCGGATGACATGGAGCCTCGCGGAATGCCGGTGCGGTCGGTGGGCGCGTGTCGAGACACCGCGAGGCGGAGACCGGGGACCAGGAGAGGCGGGGAAACGGGCCTGTGTCTGGGGGACGGCTCGGACGCCGAGGTCGTACGCCACGGACACCCCATGGGGTGTGCACGCGGTGTCTCAGGACCTCAGACGAGCAACGTCCTACTCCGATCGACGACAACAGAACCGCTGTACACCGTAGGAGCGGCCGGGAGGGCTGTCAAAAGATTTATGCCGCCCCGCAGATTTATGCCGTCCCGCGCTCAGCAGGCGTCCCGCATCAGCTCGGCCAGGCCGTGGTCCAGGTCCAGCTGAAGGTGCTCGAGCCCCACGGGCACCAGCTCGGCGGTGGCCGCGAGGAAGTGCCGTACGTCGCCGGAGCGCAGATGCACCACGGCCATGCCCTCGGGGGCGTGGAACTCCAGCACGGTCCGGTCGTACCCGTAGGGGCGGACCCGGACGTCCCCCTGGCCCTCCGGACCGGCCAGCCCGGCGGAGAGCAGTTCGCGGGAGAAGGTCCAGCAGATCTCCACGCCCGCGAGGGTGGCCGGGGCCGGGAAGGTCATGCGGACGGCGAAGGGGTCGTGGCGGTCGTAGTGCAGCGTGACGGGAATGGTCGGCATGCGCGGGGCGGCCGCGACCAGCCGCGCCTCCACTACCTGCTCGATGGTGGACAACACCTTGCTCCCTCGTGACGGCCGGACGTCCTCGGGGCGTCTGGCGACCTGACACCGGGAGAGACGACGGAAGCGGCCGTTCCGTGCACAGGGAGGGAACGTGACGTCGGTCACCGTAGGGGTCCGGCCGGTGAGCCCGCGCGAACGGGGTACCCGAGCGGTGTCCCCTCAGAAGGGGGCGGTGTCCCCTCAGGGCGGGGATGCGTGGAAGACGACGGCACGACGACGGGAGTGACCATGCCTGCCGGTTCCAGCCCCAAACGCGAGCGTCAGTACGAGCACATCAAGGAGAGCGAGCTGGAGCGGGGCGCGAGCACCGACCGGGCCGAGGAGATCGCCGCGCGCACGGTCAACAAGGAGCGCGCCCGCACCGGCGAGTCGAAGACCGCGAGCCGCACCTCCACCGAGGACATGTCCTCCGGTGAGCGCGGCGGCAAGCGGTCGGGCAAGGGCCCCGGCGGCCCGACCTACGACCAGCTCTACAACGAGGCCAGGCAGCGCGACATCCACGGCCGCTCCGACATGAACAAGGAGCAGTTGCGGCGGGCTCTCGACGAGAAGAAGAGCTGAGGCTCAGCCCAGGGTCTCCCGGTACCGCTCGAGCCCGGGCGCCGTCTTCGTCGCGGTGAACTCGGTGACGCGGTACTCACACACCCCGGCGGTGACGAACGGATCGCCCGCCACGACCTCCTCGATGGCGCCCCGGTCCTGGCCGACGGCCAGGATGATCCCGCCGTCGCGCGGGTTCTTGCGCCCGGACGCGAGGAAGATCCCCTGGTCGTACTGCTCGTCCAGCCAGCTCACATGCGCGGCGAGAGCGGCGTCGACGGCGTCGAGCGGGGCGGTGTAGGTCAATTCGAGCACGAACATGATCGCGACCCTATCGCCCGGCGCCATACAGTCGGCCCCACCATGACGACGATCGCACCGGTGCCCGGGGACTGGCCCACCACGGAGGCGCAGGCTCGCGCGGTCCAGGACGCGCTGCGGGACAGGGTGATCCTTTCCGAACCCGGCCCGCCGCCGGGCACCGGTCACGTGACGGGCCTGGACGTGGCCTACGACGACGCACGCGACCTGGTGGCAGCGGCGGCCGTCGTCCTGGACGCGGCCACCCTGGAGACGGTCGCGGAGTCGACGGCCGTGGGCCGCGTCTCCTTCCCCTACGTCCCCGGCCTGCTCGCCTTCCGCGAGATCCCGACCCTCCTGGCCGCCCTGTCGGCGCTGCCCTGCCCGCCGGGCCTCCTGGTCTGCGACGGCTACGGCCTCGCCCACCCCCGCCGCTTCGGCCTCGCTTGCCACCTCGGCGTCCTCACCGGCCTCCCCGCGCTGGGCGTGGCGAAGAACCCCTTCACCTTCACGTGCTCGGCCCCCGCCGCCCCGCGCGGCAGCACGGCCCCCCTCCTGGACGGCACGGAGGAGGTGGGCCGGGCCCTGCGCACCCGCGAGGGGGTGAAACCGGTCTACGTCTCCGTGGGCCACCGCATCACCCTCCCCAACGCCATCGCCCACACCCTGGCGCTGACCCCGAAGTACCGCCTTCCCGAGACGACCCGCAGAGCGGACGCGCTGTGCCGGAGGGCGTTGCGGGAGGCGGTGGGCTCCACCGGATGACGCCGGGACCTCACCCGGTCGGGGTCCGGTCGGCGTGCGCGCCGCGTACGTCCGGGCCTCGGCGAAACAGTCGTAGACCTTGCTGTCGACCGAGACTGAGCCGACTGCCGCTGCTGCGTGCGGACGAGTTTTTGGCTGGAAAGGGCTCCCTCCCGAGGGAGTTGACGCCTCGGGTGAGGTGCGCGGCAGCTGCTCCGGTGGCGGGACGGCGGGGGCGTATGGGGTCTTTCCGGTCCTGGCACCGGCGGTACAGCCCGGCCGACTCCTTAACACGGCCCGTCGTCGCGATGGTTGCTTCACGACGACTTCAGGTCCCGGGTATCAGGAGGGGCCATTCGGAACTTGGCACACTCCAATGTGATTAGCATGTGGGCGTAACCGGACTGGAAGATCGCCTTCCTCCGAGGCGGCCGCTCCCGGACCGCGATCGAGGCGTTCGGTCGCCGATTCTTCTGCTCGCAGACCTAGGGACCGCGGAATGTCAGTTCCTGCACCGTCCGTTCAACACCGCTCGACGGCCGTTCGGCGCAGCTCGTGGGCGGTGCCCGCGGCCGTGGTGGCGGTGACCGCCGTCCTGGCCGCCGTCGCGGTGGGGGCGGCCCCGTCCGGCACCCGCGGGTGGACGCTCATCGTGGCGGGCGCGGGCTGGGCGTGCGTCGCCGTCGCGGTGCTCGTCGGACACCTCCTCGTCCGCCGGGCCAGGCTCGCCGCCGCCACCCAGGCCGCCGAGAACGACCGGCTCCTCTCGCAGGCGCAGCAAACCGCCGCGCAGACCGGCCACTTGGTCAACGTGACGCTGCCCTCCCTGCACAACCTGGTGCTGACCGGCACCGCCGCCGCCGACGCGCTCGCCGGGGTGTCGATGCCCAACGACCAGAACCTGCGCCGGCTCGCCCACCTCTCCGCCGGTGCCCTGGAGGAGGCCGTGGGCCGCGCCGCCGCCGCGGACGAGGAATCCCGGCAGACCCAGGAGGCGTTGAACGAGGTTCTGGCCGAAGCCGACCGGCTCACGCGGGAGACACTGCCCGCCGCCGTCGCCCGGCTCGCCGAGGGCCGCTCGGCCGACACCGTCCTGGGTGAACTCACGCTGCCCCGGACGCCGTTGATGCACGACCTGGGCGAGCGGTTCGTCCGCGAACTGGCGCGCAGCGAGCGGCGCGCGGGCGGTGCCCGGATCGCCTCCACCAAGGCGCTCAGCCGGGTCCAGGCCAAGGCTGTCAGCATGCTCGCCGACCTGCGGGCGATGCAGGACGAGCACGACGGCAAGATGCTCGGCGACCTGATGCGGCTGGACCACAAGACCTCCCAGCTCGTGCTGATCGCCGACCGGCTGGCGCTGCTCATGGGCGGCAAGACCAGCCGTACCTGGAACAAGCCGATCCGGATGGAGAGCATCCTCCGGGGCGCCATCGGCCGTATCGCCGCCTACCAGCGGGTCCGGCTGCACTTCACCTCCCAGGCGGCGATCTCCGGGTTCGCCGCCGAAGGCGTGATGCACCTCCTCGCCGAACTGATCGACAACGCGGCCAACTTCTCCCCGCCCACCGACGAGGTCCATGTCTACGTCGAGGAGCACCGGGCCGGGATCGTCGTCACCGTCGAGGACAGCGGACTGACCATGTCCGAGGCGGCGATGAAGCACGCCGAAGGCGCGGTGACCGGCAGCATGGCCGACCTCGCCTCCCTCCAGGGCACCCGGCTGGGCCTCGCCGTGGTCGGACTGCTCGCGCTCAAGTACCGGATCAACGTCAACTACCGCCCCTCCTCGCGCGGCGGCACCGGCGTGGTCGTCCTGCTGCCCCGGCACCTCATCGCGCAGCAGCGCGACCCGTGGCCCGCGCAGCGGGAGGCGGCCCAGACGGCCACCGTCCGGCCGGTCCCCGCGCCCGAAGCGCCGACGCCCGATCCCGTCGTCGAGGCGCCGGTCACGGAGGCGCACGTACGCCCCGATCCCCCCGTGATCCTGCGGGAGGTCCCCCGGCAGACCCGGCACGAGCCGCCCGCCGCCACGCCCGCCTCCACCACGCCCGTCTCCGCCACCCCGAACGGCCTCCCCGTCCGCAAACCCGGCCGCACCATGAGCGAAGCCGAGCGAGCCCAGCGCCCCACGGGCGAGACCGCCCCGCCCCGCAAGCGGCCCGTGCACGACGTCGGTTCCCGCTTCGGCGCCTTCCACCGCTCGCGCAAGCCCTCCGGCGGCACCCAGGGCGGCGGCCGACCCGACCCCGAGCCGCCGACCGCCGGGTAGCCCCCACCCCAGCCCCGCCGGGCCCGCCCCCGGCAGCCACACCCCCCCTCGTGCCCATGAGATTGGAGGAACGGGCCGGTGACCGATCAACCGGACACCACCGTCCCATCACCCATCATGCAGACCACCACCGACAACAGCCTCGTCTGGCTGCTGCAGAACCTGCTGGACCAGACGCCCGGTGCCCGGCACGCCCTGGTCCTCTCCCGCGACGGTCTCAAACTGTGCTGGACCCCCGACCTGGCCGCGGATCAGGCCGACCAGCTCGCCGCGATCTGCTCCGGCCTCCAGGCCCTGTCCCAGGGCGCGTCCGTGGAGTTCGGGGACGGCACCGGCGGCGTGCTCCACTCCATGACCGCCTTCCACGGCGGCCTGCTGTGCATCGTCGGCGCCGGTGAGGGCGCGCACCTCGCGGTCGTCGCCGCCGAGGACGCCGACCCCGGCCGCCTGGGCGAGGAGATGACCGGGCTGGTCGACAAGATCGGCGAGCATCTGCGGGCCGCGCCCCGGCAGCCGCTCCAGGGGAGTACCCCGTCGTGACCCGCAAGCCGGTCGACACCGGCGCCCCCGACCGGCTCTACACGGTCACCGGCGGGCGCAGCAGCGTCGACGACACCCTGGACCTGGTCACCCTCATCGTCGCGGAGTGCCAGCCGACCACGGGCATGCAGTCGGAGCACACCCGCATCCTGACCCTCTGCCAGCACCCGACCTCGGTGGTGGAGATCTCCGCCGAGCTGGAACTGCCGATCACGGTCGTCCGGATCCTGCTGGCCGACCTGCTCGACACCGGCCGGATCACCGCACGCCACCCACCGGTGAACCCCTCGCTCCCCGATCCCGCCCTTCTCAAGGAAGTGCTCCATGGGCTCCGCAATCTCTGAGCTGCCCGCCCACCGCACGCCACTGGCCGACGCGGCGGAAACCGGTCTGAAGATCGTCGTCGTGGGCGGCTTCGGTGTCGGCAAGACCACGCTGGTCCGCTCCGTGAGCGAGATCCGGCCGCTGAACACCGAGGAGGTGATGACGGAGGCCGGCGTCGGCATCGACGAGACCAGCGGCGTCGCCGCGAAGTCGACCACCACCGTCGCCTTCGACTTCGGCCGGATCAGCCTCAACGACACCATGGTGCTGTACCTGTTCGGCGCGCCGGGCCAGCAGCGCTTCTGGTTCCTGTGGGACCGGCTCTTCTCCGGCACCCTCGGCGCCGTCGTCCTCGTGGACACCCGCCGGATGGACGACTCCTGGTACGCGATAGACCGCCTCGAACACCACGGCACGCCCTTCGTGGTGGCCGTCAACCGGTTCGACGACGCGGCCCACTACTCCCTGGCCGAGATCCGGCAGGCCCTCACGCTGCCCGATCACGTGCCGATGCTCGACTGCGACGCACGGGACCGGCAGTCGGGCAAGGACGTGCTGATCACTCTCGTGGACCATGTGTACACCCTGGCCACCGCCCAGGAGGCGACCCCGTGACCGACCCCGGCTCCTTCTCCGCGCAGCAGGCACCGCCGCCCGGCTGCCCCGCCCACACCGACGCGGTGCGCCTGGCGGGCCTGGAGTACCAGCAGACGCCGTCGCAGATGTACCGGGCGCTGCGCCGCGAGCACGGCGCGGTCGCACCCGTCCTGCTGGACGGCGACATCCCGGCCTGGCTGGTGCTCGGCTACCACGAGGTCGCCCAGGTCACCAGCCACGACGAGCTGTTCGCGCGGGACTCGCGGCGCTGGAACCAGTGGGACGACATCCCGCCCGACTGGCCGCTGATGCCCTTCGTCGGCTACCAGCCCTCGGTGCTGTTCACCGAGGGCGAGGAGCACCGCCGCCGGGCCGGGGTGATCACCGAGGCGCTGTCCGGGGTGGACCAGTTCGAGCTGGCCCGCGACTGCGAGCTGATCGCCGACGAGCTGATCGCCCGGTTCGCGGGCAGCGGCCGGGCCGAGCTGATGGCCTCCTACGTCCACGCGCTGCCGATGCGGGCCGTGGTGCAGATGTGCGGTATGCCGCTCTCCGGCGCCGACACCCAGCAGCTCGTGGACGACCTGCGGATCTCCCTGGACGCGGCCGAGGGCGACGACCCGGTGGCGGCCTACGGGCGGGTGGGCGAACGGCTGGCGCGGCTGGTCCAGGACAAACGGGCCGACCCCGGCAAGGACGTCACCTCGCGGATGGTGCTGCACCCGGCGGGGCTCAGCGACGAGGAGATCGTCCAGGACCTGATCTCGGTCATCGCCGCCGCGCAGCAGCCCACCGCCAACTGGATCTGCAACGCGCTCCGGCTGCTGCTCACCGACGAGCGGTTCGAACTCAGCGTGTCCGGCGGCCGGGTCAGCGTGGGCGAGGCGCTGAACGAGGTGCTCTGGCTCGACACGCCCACCCAGAACTTCATCGGCCGCTGGGCGGTACGCGACACCCAGCTCGGCGGCCGTCAGATCCGGGCCGGTGACTGCCTGGTCCTCGGGCTGGCCGCCGCCAACACCGACCCGAGTCTGTGGCCCGAGGGCCATGTGGGCGCGGAGAACGCCGCGCACCTGTCGTTCAGCAACGGCGAGCACCGGTGCCCGTACCCGGCGCCGCTGCTCGCGGACGTCATGGCGCGCACCGCCGTGGAGACGCTGCTGGAGCGGCTGCCCGATCTGGTGCTCGCGGTGGACCCGCACGCGCTGACCTGGCGGTCGTCCATCTGGATGCGGGGGCTGACCACCCTGCCGGTGCGGTTCACTCCGGTCGACGGATAGCCGCCTCCCCGCTGGGCCCCCCGCAGGGAGGGGGCCCAGCGGGCGCGGGTCAGGCGGTGGGGGTGAACCGCACCGGGAGGGCCTGGGGGCCGCGGGTGAACACGCCCTGCTCGACCGGGTCGAAGCCGTCGGCGAAGCGCAGGTCCGGCATGGCGTCCAGCAGCTGTGCGACGCCGATCTCGACCTCCGCCTTGGCGAGCAGCGCGCCCACGCAGAAGTGGCGGCCCAGTGCGAACGCCAGGTGGTCGGCGGCGGCCGAGAAGGCGTTGGTGGCGGTGAGGTCCTCGCGGAAGATGTCGAAGCGGCCGGGCTCGCGGTAGCGGTTCTCGTCCCGGTTGGCCGAGCCGATCAGGCAGGTGACGGTGACCCCGGCCGGGATGGTGCCGCCGCTGAGCTTCACCTCGGTCGCCGACTGCCGCATGATCATGTGCACCGGCGGGGTGAAGCGCAGGGTCTCCGCGAACGCCCGCGGGATCAGGCTGTGGTCGGCCCGTACGGCGGCGAGCTGGTCGGGGTGGCTCAGCAGGTTGGCGAAGATGCTGGCGATCGCCTTGTCCGTGGTCTCCCCGCCCGCCGCGAGCAGCAGGCTGCAGAACGCCTTGATGTCCTCGTCGCTCATCCGCACCCCGTCGACCTCGGCGGCGCACAGCACCGACAGCAGGTCGTCGCCCAGGTTCTCGCGGCGCTCGGCGATGATCGGCAGCATGTACTCGGCGAACTCCACCCGGGTGCGCTCGCCCGCGGCGGCCACCCCCTGGTCGCCGGACAGGTTGCCGAGGAAGGCGATGACCGTCGTGTACCAGCGGTGGAAGCGGGCGTGGTCGGCCTTGTCCAGGCCCAGCATGTCCGCGATCACGTTGACCGGGAACCGGGTCGCGTAGTCCGCGACGAGGTCGGCGGAGCCGGAGTGCCGGAAGGCGTCGATCAGTTCGCGCGAGTTGCGCTCGATGACGGGCAGGAACTTCTCCTGCAGGTCCCGGCCCCGGAAGGCGGGGGCGACCAGCGCCCGGCGCACGGCGTGCTCACGGCCGCTGAGCTGGAGGATCGTCTTGCCGTGGACCGGCTCGATCTGCCAGTCGTAGTTGTCGGTGGTGAACTCCCCGTCTTTGTCCTTGAAGACGCGTTCGACGTCCTCGTAGCGCGAGATGATGTAACTCTGCGTGGCCTCGTGCCAGATGAGGGGTGCGGTCTCCCGCATCAGCCGGTAGGCCGGGTAGGGGTCCGCCGCGAACTCGGGCGAGAGGATGTCGGGTATCTGTGCCGCAGTGGTCATGATGCTCCGTCGGGACCGGGAATGACGTGTTCCGTAAGGTTATTGATCATTCGTCAGCTCTGACAGTCCCCCGAGGCTTCGAGTGGGGCGCGGTGTCCGTTGTCGCCGGACACCGGCCGCCCCCGTGGTCCTACCTTTTTGCCACCACCCGAAACCCGATCCCCGCCCCCCGCAGCCGCTCCGTCAGCGCGTCCCCCATCGCCGTCACCGTGGTGACCTGCCCGGAGACCGGGGGATTGGTGTCGAAGGCCAGCGAGAGGGCCGCCTCCGCGAACATCTTCGCCGTTTCGTCGTAGCCGGGGTCGCCGCCGGTGACCTCGGTGCAGACGCGGTGGCCGTCGCCCTCGCCGATGAAGCGGACGCGGAACCAGCTGCGGGCGCGGCGCTCGGGGCCGGGGCCTTCGCCGGGGCGGAGGCGGGCGGAGAGCCAGTGGCGGACCGGCGGGAGCTGGGCGGCGGTGGCGAGGGCGCCGACGGCGGCGATGCCGCCCGCCGCGACGGTCAGGTGGCGTACGGCGGCGTAGTGGCGGTAGCGGAAGTCGGGGCCGTAGCGGGCCAGGGAGCGGGCCGAGCGGCGGACGATCTGGGGGTCGATCGTGGGGAGGGGGAGCGCCCAGGCGCCGATCTCCCCGGCGTAGCGCGGGGCGCCGACCGGGGCCGTCGCCCGGCGGCCGAGCAGGCGGGGCTCGTGGCGGGCGCGGTCGCGGGCGGCGGCCAGCATCCGCCCGCCGCGCGCGAACTGGCCCAGCGCGGAGGCCAGGGTGCCGCCGGAGAAGGCCGCGTCCACCGTCACGAAGCCGTCCACGGTCAGCGGCACGCCTTCGGGCAGCTGCCGGACCGTGAAGTACGCGCCCAGGTCGTGCGGCACCGAGTCGAAGCCGCACGCGTGCACCAGGCGGGCGCCGGTCTCCCGCGCGCGGGAGTCGTGCCGTACGTACACCAGGTCCACGAACTCCGGCTCGCCGGTGAGGTCCAGATAGTCGGTGCCGGTGTCCGCGCAGGCGGCGACCAGGTCCTCGCCGTGGGTGACGTACGGGCCGACCGTCGTGGCCACCACACGCGCGTGCTCGGCGAGGGAGCGGAGGGTGGCCGGTTCCGCCACGTCCGCCCGGAGCACCCCTACGTCCTCGCCGCCCGGCAGCTCCGCGCGCAGCCGCTCCAGGCGGGCCTCGTCGCGGCCCGCGATCGCCCAGCGCAGCCCGGCGGGGGCGTGCGCGGCGAGATAGCGCGCGGTCAGGGTGCCGACGAAACCGGTGGCTCCGAAGAGCACGATGTCGTAGGGACGGTCCGTCGTCTTCACTCTGCTCATGACACCCCTGTCCATGACCCTCCCGCCCGTGCCACCCCTTGGTGGTACAGCCCGCGCCGCGCCGGTCGGCCGAGGCTAGCGTGGGCGGTACGGACCACGAGCGGCGGGCCGGGGGCGCGGGCGCGGGTGCCCGGGAATACCCGGAAGAAGCGGGCGAAGCCCGTCGGGCACTCGGCTAAGCGCTCGCTCGTTCAGGTCTTGTGCCCGGTGGAACGTCTTCCTAGCATCACCGGTGTTACATCGGTTGTGTCACACACGCTTGGGGGCTGACGGCATGACGACGGCAACGACGCCGGGGCAGGGCCCGCTCACCGGTGTGCGCGTGGTGGAGCTGGCCGGTATCGGGCCAGGCCCGTTCGCCGCGATGCTGCTTGCCGACCTCGGCGCGGACGTGGTCCGGGTGGACCGCCCGGGCGGCGCGGGCCTCGGCGTCGACCCGGCGTACGACGTGACGAACCGCAACAAGCGCTCCGTCGTCCTCGATCTCAAGGCTCCCGACGGCCCCGCGCGCGTGCTCGACCTCGCCGAGCGCGCCGACGTCCTCATCGAGGGCTACCGGCCGGGCGTCGCCGAGCGCCTGGGCGTCGGCCCCGCCGACTGCCACGCCCGCAACCCCCGGCTGGTCTACGGCCGGATGACCGGCTGGGGCCAGGAAGGACCGCTCGCCCAGCGCGCGGGCCATGACGCGGCCTACATCGCTCTCACCGGCACCCTCGGCATGATCGGCCGCCCCGGCGAGCCCCCGGCCCTGCCCGCCAACCTCCTCGGCGACTACGCGGGCGGCTCCCTCTACCTCGTCGTCGGCGTCCTCGCCGCCCTCCACCACGCGCGCGAGAGCGGCACCGGACAGGTCGTGGACGCCGCGATCGTGGACGGCACCGCCCATCTCTCCGCCATGATCCACGGCATGCTCGCGGCGGGCGCCTGGCAGGACCGCCGCGCCGCCAACCTGCTGGACGGCGGCTGCCCGTACTACGGCACGTACGAGACCGCCGACGGCCGCTACATGGCGGTGGGCGCCCTGGAGGCCCGGTTCTACGGCGAGTTCCTGCGCCTGCTCGGCCTGGACGGGCTGGAGAGCGCCCATCACGACCTCACCCGCTGGCCCGAGCTGCGCGAGCGGATCGCGGCCCGCTTCAAGGCCCGCACGCGCGAGGAGTGGACGGCGGTCTTCGCGGACTCCGACGCCTGCGTGGCCCCCGTGCTCTCGCTGACCGAGGCCCCGCACCATCCGCACCTCGCCGCGCGCGGCACCTTCACCGACCACGCGGGGCTCACCCAGCCCGCTCCCGCGCCCCGTTTCTCCGCCACCCCGACCAGCGTCCGCACCGGCCCCGCGCTGCCGGGCAGCGGCACACCAGAGGTCGCCCAGGAGTGGGGCATCCCCGCGCTGGACGACCGCCACGAAGACGGCCTCCACGACGACTCCCTCGCAGGCGCCGACTGACAGCGGCGACCCCCGCGACAGCCCCTCCCGGCCCACCCTCCCGAAAGGCACCCCCAGTGAGCAGCGAAGCGTACGTGTACGACGCGATCCGCACCCCGCGCGGCCGCGGCAAGGCGAACGGCGCCCTGCACGGCACCAAGCCCGTCGACCTCGTCACCGGCCTCATCCATGAACTGCGCGGCCGATACCCCGAGCTGGACCCGGCCGCCATCGACGACATCGTGCTCGGCGTCGTCGGCCCCGTCGGCGACCAGGGCTCGGACATCGCCCGCATCGCCGCCGTCGCGGCGGGACTCCCGGACACCGTGGCGGGCGTCCAGGAGAACCGCTTCTGTGCCTCGGGTCTGGAAGCCGTCAACATGGCCGCCGCCAAGATCCGCTCCGGCTGGGAGGACCTGGTGCTCGCGGGCGGTGTCGAGTCGATGTCCCGGGTGCCGATGGCCTCGGACGGCGGCGCCTGGTTCAACGACCCGATGACCAACCTGGCCACCAACTTCGTACCGCAGGGCATCGGCGCCGACCTCATCGCCACCATCGAGGGCTTCTCCCGCCGCGACGTGGACGAGTACGCGGCCCTGTCCCAGGAGCGCGCCGCCACCGCGATCAAGGAGGGCCGCTTCGACCGCTCCCTCGTCCCGGTCAAGGACCGCGCGGGCCTGACCGTCCTCGACCACGACGAGCACCCGCGCCCCGGCACCACCGCCGACTCCCTCGCGAAGCTCAAGCCGTCCTTCGCGGACATCGGCGAACTCGGCGGCTTCGACGCGGTCGCGCTGCAGAAGTACCACTGGGTGGAGAAGATCGACCACGTCCACCACGCGGGCAACTCCTCCGGCATCGTGGACGGCGCCTCCCTGGTCGCCATCGGCTCGCGCGAGGTGGGGGAGCGGTACGGCCTCACCCCGCGCGCGCGGATCGTCTCCGCCGCCGTCTCCGGCTCCGAGCCGACCATCATGCTCACCGGGCCCGCGCCCGCGACCCGCAAGGCGCTCGCCAAGGCCGGGCTGACCATCGACGACATCGACCTGGTCGAGATCAACGAGGCGTTCGCCGCCGTCGTGCTCCGCTTCGTCAAGGACATGGGCCTGTCCCTGGACAAGGTCAACGTCAACGGCGGCGCCATCGCGCTCGGCCACCCCCTCGGCGCCACCGGCGCGATGATCCTCGGCACCCTCGTGGACGAACTGGAGCGCCAGGACAAGCGGTACGGCCTGGCCACCCTGTGCGTGGGCGGCGGCATGGGCATCGCCACGATCATCGAGCGCGTCTGAACTCCCGGCGGAACCAAGCTACTTCTACGGAGACGACTGTCATGACCGAGAGCACCACCATCCGCTGGGAACAGGACGACACCGGTGTCGTCACCCTCGTCCTGGACGATCCCGGCCAGTCCGCGAACACCATGAACCAGGCGTTCCGCGACTCCCTCGCCGCGATCACCGACCGCCTGGAGGCCGAGAAGGACTCGATCCGGGGCATCATCTTCACCTCCGCCAAGAAGACCTTCTTCGCGGGCGGCGACCTGCGCGATCTGATCCGGGTCACCCCCGAGACCGTCCAGGACCTCTACGACGGCGGCCTCGCCATCAAGCGGAACCTGCGCCGCATCGAGACCCTGGGCGTCCCGGTGGTCGCGGCGATCAACGGCGCGGCCCTCGGCGGCGGCTTCGAGATCGCCCTCGCCTGCCACCACCGCATCGCCCTGGACGCCCCCGGCTCCCGCATCGGCTGCCCCGAGGTCACCCTCGGCCTGCTGCCCGGCGGTGGCGGCGTGGTCCGTACGGTACGACTGCTCGGCATCACCGACGCGCTGCTCAAGGTCCTCCTCCAGGGCACCCAGTACAACCCGCGCCGCGCCCTGGACAACGGCCTCGTGCACGAGGTGGCCGAGACGCCGGAGGAGCTGATCGCGAAGGCCCGCGCCTTCATCGACGCCCACCCGGAGTCCAAGCAGCCCTGGGACCAGCCCGGTTACCGCATCCCGGGCGGCACCCCGGCCAACCCCAAGTTCGCCGCCAACCTGCCCGCCTTCCCGGCCTCCCTGCGCAAGCAGACCAACGGCGCCCCCTACCCGGCCCCGCGCAACATCCTCGCCGCGGCCGTCGAGGGCTCCCAGGTCGACTTCGAGACCGCGCAGGTCATCGAGGCGCGCTACTTCGCGGAGCTGGCCGCCGGGCAGACCGCCAAGAACATGATCCAGGCGTTCTTCTTCGACCTCCAGGCCGTCAACTCCGGCGCCAACCGGCCGAAGGGCATCGAGCCCCGCCAGGTCCGCAAGGTCGCCGTGCTCGGCGCGGGCATGATGGGCGCGGGCATCGCCTACTCGTGCGCGCGCGCCGGGATCGAGGTCGTCCTCAAGGACGTCGCCCTGGAAGCGGCCGTCAAGGGCAAGGGCTACTCCGAGAAGCTGTGCGCCAAGGCCGTCGCCAAGGGCCGTACCAGCCAGGAGAAGGCCGACGCCCTGCTGGCCCGCATCACCCCGACCGCCGACGTGGCCGACCTCGCGGGCTGCGACGCGGTGATCGAGGCGGTCTTCGAGGACACCGCGCTCAAGCACAAGGTGTTCCAGGAGGTGCAGTCCGTCGTCGAGCCCGACGCGCTGCTGTGCTCCAACACCTCCACGCTGCCCATCACCGCGCTGGCCGAAGGCGCCGAGCGCCAGGGCGACTTCATCGGGCTGCACTTCTTCTCGCCGGTCGACAAGATGCCCCTGGTCGAGATCATCAAGGGCGAGCGCACCGGCGACGAGACCCTGGCCCGCGCCTTCGACCTGGTCCGCCAGATCAACAAGACCCCGATCGTCGTCAACGACTCGCGCGGCTTCTTCACCTCCCGGGTGATCGGCCACTTCATCAACGAGGGCGTCGCGATGGTCGGCGAGGGCATCGAACCGGCCTCCGTGGAGCAGGCGGCGGCCCAGGCGGGCTACCCCGCCAAGGTCCTCTCCCTGATGGACGAGCTGACCCTGACCCTCCCGCGCAAGATCCGCGCCGAGACCCGCCGCGCCGTCGAGGAGGCGGGCGGCACCTGGACCCCGCACCCCGCCGACACCGTCGTGGACCGCCTGGTCGACGAGTTCGACCGCCCCGGCCGCAGCGGCGGCGCGGGCTTCTACGACTACGAGGACGGCAAGCGCGCGGGCCTCTGGCCGGGCCTGCGCGAGCACTTCACCAAGCCGGGGTACGAGATCCCGTTCCGCGACATGCAGGAGCGGATGCTGTTCTCGGAGGCCCTGGACACCGTCCGCCTCCTTGAGGAGGGCGTCCTCACCTCCGTCGCCGACGCCAACATCGGCTCCATCCTCGGCATCGGCTTCCCCGGCTGGACCGGCGGCGTCCTCCAGTACATCAACGGCTACGAGGGCGGCCTCCCCGGCTTCGTGGCCCGGGCACGGGAGTTGGCGGAGCGCTACGGCGACCGCTTCGCCCCGCCCGCGCTGCTGGTGGACAAGGCGGAGAAGGGCGAGATCTTCACGGACGCGAGCTGACGCAGCGTCAACTAGGGGCGCCCCCGGCCGGATTCGTCCGCCGGGGGCGCCCGCGTCGTACACCGCGCTGCGGCGTCGACGAGCCGGGCCGGTGTCGCCCTGCTCGCGGCTCGAAAAACCTTGGTGACCAGCCCAACTCCCTTGCTAAGGTGCGCCGATGTCAACGATCAGGCAGGTTCAGGTCACCTTCGACTGCGCGGAGCCGGAGCGGGTCGCCCGGTTCTGGTGCGAGGTGCTGGGGTACGTCGTACCGCCTCCGCCGGAGGGGTTCGAGAGCTGGGACGCGTTCGACCGGACGTTGCCGCCCGAGCGGCAGGGGGCGGCGTTCGTGTGTATGGACCCCTCGGGGGTGGGACCGCGGATGTACTTCCAGCGGGTGCCCGAGGGGAAGGTCGTCAAGAACCGGGTGCATCTGGATGTGCGGGTGGGCACCGGGCTCGTGGGGGAGGAGCGCCTTGCCGTACTGGAGGCCGAGTGCGCGCGGCTGGTCGCGCTCGGGGCGGTGCGGGAGCGGCTGCTGCGGGCGGACGGTGTCAACGAGTCGTGCATGGTGATGCGGGACGTCGAGGGCAACGAGTTCTGCCTGGACTGAGCGTTTCATCGAGCGGCCGAACACGGCGCCTACGCGTCCCGCCGTAGATCCCGCGCCTCGCCCAGCACCTCGAACCCCGCCGACCGGTACGTGGCGACGGCACCCGCGTTCGCGCTCGGCGTGCAGACCCGCGCGCTGGACGCCCCCAGCTCCCGCAGCGCTGCCGCCGCCGCGAGCGTGATGGCACGGCCGTGGCCGCGACCCCGGTGGTGCCGGTGTACCCCCATCGGCTCCAGCAGCCCGGGCCTGCCCGGCCCGGCCGACCACACCGTCACCATCGCCACCGGGGTGTCCTGGTCGTCGTAGGCGACGAGACACCGGGCAGCGGCGTACGACGATCCGCTCGCCATCGCGTGCCAGTGCCCCGCGGTGAAGACCGACCCGTCGAACGCGGCCCGCTGTACGGCGGCGCGGACGCCGGCCTGCGCCGGGCCGGTCGTCTCGACGCGTACGCCGGGGTCGGCCACCGGCTCCGCGAGGTCGCGGGACAGCGGTGTCCACGGCTCGTCGGGCCGCCAGCCGTCCCCGGCGAGCAGTTCGTGGACCAGCGCGCCCGGCGACGCCTCGACGTACGCCCGCCCCGGCGGCAGCACCCCGCGTTCCGGCGCGGCCACGTCCGCCAGCAGCCGCCGCGCCAGCCCCTCGTCCCGCCACGCCTCCGGCGCGACCGCCAGCCGCAGCAGCCCGGGCCCGTCCAGCAGCCCGACGGCCAGAATCCGCCCACCACGGCTCCAGGTCCGCACCGCCGAGGCCGCGGCCTCCGCACCGAACCGCCGGAACCACCCCAGATCCCCTGGATGCAACTGCATCGGCGCCCCGTCGGCCTGCCACCCCCGCAGCGCCCCCACTGCCTCGGACACCTCGTCGACACCCGGCTTGCCCAGCACGATGGCCATGCCGTCGATGACACACCATGGGGCGGCCGGTCCGCAGCCGGTTTTCCCGTCCGCCTCCCTCGGGGACGACCCCGTGTCAGGAGGTGTCGGCAGTACGCGTGGGTGTCGGCACGCCGGGCTGGGCCGGGGTCGCTACCGCGTCGGTGCGGGGCGCGAGGAGGAAGAAGACGAGCGCGACGACGGTGATGGCGAGTGCGGTCGAGGGCAGCCCCGTGCTCTCGTGCCCCCGGGAGGCGACGGCTGCGACGGCCACCGTCGCCAGGAGGGCCGCGAGGCGGGCGAGTACGGAGGCCAACGCGGCGACCCGGCCGGTGAGCCGGGATTCCAGCCGCGTCTGCCACTGCAGGTTGGCGTCGAGCAGGGTGCGGGTGAACAGGGCGCCGAGGACGACGAGCAGGACCGGCATGCAGGGAGTCGGCAGGGCCAACGCGGCGGCCAGGAGCGCGCTCGCGCCCGCGGTGATCAGCCAGCCGCGCCGGGGGCTGTTGCCCAGGAGCGGCGACTTCACCTCGCGCCGTCCGGTGAAGAGCGACATGCCCAGGGAGCCGAGCGAGAAGCCGGCCCAGGTGAACCCGAGCACGGTGGCTGAAGCGCCCCGGGCCGCAAGGACGATCGGGAACCCGAGGGTGATCACGGGCATGGGGAGATTGAGGACCAGTTGCCTGCTGAGCGCGTCGCGAACGAGCGGTTGCCGCCGGGCGACGCGTGCCCCCTCCCAGGTGAAGGACTTTCCATCGGGTGTCCCCGCGGCGGGCCTGGCCCGGCGTTCGGCGCGGGGAAACAGCGACCGGACCAGGCTCAGACCGACGAGGGACAGCAAGAAGGAAAGGGCATTCGCGCCCAGTACGACCGGCAGGGAGGTCGCGGCCACGACGAGTCCGCCCGCGCCGGTGCCGACGATGTCGGCGGTGTTGCGCACGGCCCGGTCCTTGCCCAGCAGCGTCTTGAGAGGAACACCGGCGTGAGCGGAGAGCTCGCGGAGCACCGCGGTACGGGTGGAGGTGGAGAGGATGCCGACACCGGCATCCAGGGCCTGCACGGCGGTGAGACCGTAAGTGACTGCCGACGAACGGCCGTTCGCCACGACCACCAGGCAGGTGATCCCGTACAGCGCGGCCCGGCCCGCGTCCATGGTCATCAGCGAGGGCAGCCGCGGCAGCCGGTCGGCCAGGGTTCCGCCCAGGGGACCGAAGATAAGTTCCGGGACGATGGTCGCCGCGGACACGGCCACCAAGGACCACACGCTGTCGGTCCGCACCAAGGTGACCCAGGGCAGGGCGAGCCGCCATGCCGAGGTCCCGATCTGGGAGGCGGCGTATCCCGCCCAGAACAGCGACAGACTGCGGCGTTTTCTCACCAGAGCCCCCCCGTCTCCGCTGCGGCCGGTTCGTCAGCGGCGGCCGTCTCACGCACTCCTCGCGGATTCCTAGTCCGTGTTCTCCAGAGACGACTCCCCGTCCTCCGTCTCCGTCCCCGCCAGCCACTGCCGTACCTCCCGCTTCAGTGACCGCTGGAACGTGGTCAGCAGGGCCTGTACCACCAGCGGCTGCATGTGGGCCGACAGGGAGCGGACGTCGCGGGCGTCCCGTTCCGTCACCGCGCCGCGCAGCAGGTCGGAGAGTTCGCGGGCGGCGGCGCGGGAGTGGTCGAGGAGGGCGGTGCGGGCGGCGAGGATGACCTCCTGGGAGAGGGGGACGTCCAGGAGGCGTACGCCGAGGCGCAGCAGACCGGCGTCCACGCGCCAGCCGTCGCCGTCGGGGGTGAGGACGTCCATTGCGGCGAGGCGTCGTAGGGCGTCGTCGTCCAGCGGGCGTCCGGCCCGGCGCTCCAGGTCCGCGCGCGAAAGCGTCTCCACCGCCTCGGGCGCCCAGGAGGAGACCACCGCGCGGTGCACGGCGAGGTCCTGGTCGGAGAGGTCGGCCGGAAGCCGCTCCAGATACCGCTCGATCCCGGCCAGTGTCAGCCCCTGGAGCTGAAGTTCCTCGATCAGCGCGAGCCGGGCCAGGTGCGCGCGGCCGTAGCGGCCCACCCGGCGCGGGCCTATCACCGGGGGCGGGAGCAGTCCCCGGGTGCCGTAGAAGCGGACCGTGCGCACGCTGACGCCGGACCGCGCGGCCAGCTCGTCGATGGTGAGGGCGGGCTCCTCGGCCTCGGTCGTCCCGCGCGGCAGTCCTC
Organism: Streptomyces sp. LaPpAH-108; assembly: GCF_000373625.1. GTDB lineage: Bacteria > Actinomycetota > Actinomycetes > Streptomycetales > Streptomycetaceae > Streptomyces. The sequence continues at coordinate 62,969 of NZ_KB891994.1, read as the reverse complement.
GGTGGCCGCGGTCGTCCTGCGCGCCGTCCTCGCTCGTCATGCGCAGCAGTATCGCCGCCGTACCGGTGCTGTGAAAGCAGGGGAGGATGTGTGAGAAGTACCGCTCTGTGACGTGGACCACCGCATTACGGGTGATCTCTCTGGGAAGCTGCTCCCTTGGTCTGAACCGCGAACACCGAGGCGGGGCGGGCCGAATTGTCAGGACCCCGGGCCCACGAGGTCCGGGCGCACCAGAGAGTGGAACGACCCGTGAGCAAGGAAGCCGTGGAATCGGCACCGGCCGCCGTACAGGCGGCCCAGGCGTCCCAGACGCCCGCGGACGCGGGCGACGCCGGATACAGCAAGGACCTCAAGGCCCGTCACGTCAACATGATCGCCATCGGCGGTGCCATCGGCACCGGCCTGTTCCTGGGCGCCGGTGGCCGTCTGCACAACGCGGGCCCCGCGCTCGCGATCGCCTACCTGGTCTGCGGCGTGTTCGCCTTCTTCGTCGTCCGGGCGCTCGGCGAGCTGGTCCTGTACCGCCCCTCCTCGGGCTCCTTCGTGTCGTACGCGCGCGAATTCCTCGGGGAGAAGGGCGCCTACGTCGCCGGGTGGATGTACTTCCTGAACTGGTCGACCACCGGCATCGCGGACATCACCGCGATCGCGCTCTACACGCACTACTGGAGCATGTTCACGCCGGTCCCGCAGTGGGTGCTGGCGCTGATCGCCCTCGCGGTGGTGCTCGCCGTGAACCTGATCTCGGTGAAGATCTTCGGCGAGATGGAGTTCTGGTTCGCGATCATCAAGGTCGCGACGCTGGTCGGCTTCATGTTCGTCGGCATCTTCCTGCTGGCCACCCAGCACGACGTGGGCGGCCACCAGCCCGGCCTGAGCGTCATCACCGACCACGGCGGCATCTTCCCGCACGGCATGATGCCCGTCGTCCTCGTCATGCAGGGCGTGATCTTCGCGTACGCCGCGCTCGAACTGGTCGGCGTCGCCGCCGGTGAGACCGAGCGGCCCGAGAAGGTCGTCCCGCGCGCGGTGAACTCGATCATGTGGCGCGTGGGCCTGTTCTACGTCGGCTCGGTCGTGCTGCTCGCGCTGCTGCTGCCCGGCTCGGTGTACTCCGCGGACCAGAGTCCGTTCGTCACGGTGCTGTCCAAGATCGGCATCCCGGCGGCCGGTGACGTGATGAACCTGGTCGTGCTGACCGCCGCCATGTCCTCGCTGAACTCCGGTCTGTACTCCACCGGCCGCATCCTGCGCTCCATGGCGTCCGCTGGTTCCGCGCCGAAGTTCACCGCCCGGATGAACCGCAGCCAGGTGCCCTACGGCGGCATCCTGCTGACCTGCGCGGTCTGCGTGCTCGGTGTCGGTCTGAACTACCTCGTGCCCAGCCAGGCCTTCGAGATCGTGCTGAACGTCGCCTCGCTCGGCATCATCAGCACCTGGGTGATCATCATGATCTGCCACATGATCTTCGTCCGCCGGGCCCGCGCGGGCCAGGTCACCCGGCCGCACTTCCAGCTGAAGTTCAGCCCGGTCACCGAGATCGCCACGATCGTCTTCCTGCTGGTCTGCCTCGGCATGATGTGGAACGACCCGGACGTGGGCCGCAAGACCCTGCTGCTCATCCCGGTCATCGCGGTGCTGCTGGTCGCGGGCTGGTACGGGGTGCGGGGGCGGGTCGCCCGGAACGCGGCGAAGGAGCCGGTGGAACTGGCGAAGTAGCCGTTCCCGGGCCGCCTGCGGCCCGGTGCCTCGCAGGTCGGCGGCGTTGTCAGTGGCCGCCGCTACGGTGGCGTCATGTCGGAGATCGTTTACGTCCGGGGTGACGCCACCGAGCCGTGTGCGGGAGGCACACGGGTGATCGCCCACATGATCGGGCAGCGCGGCGTCAGAAGACCCGGCAGGACCGCCCCCGCTCCTGCCCCCCTCCGCTACGACGCGATCGACGCCGCCCTCGGCCGTCTCGCCGGGCAAGTGATCGGACTCGGCGCTTCCGTGCACCTGCCTCGCATAGGCTGCGGCCTGGCGGGCGGCAGCTGGCCGCGCGTGGAGCCGCTGATCACCGAGCGGCTGGTGCGGCGGGGCATCGCGGTGACGGTGTACGACCACGGGGAGGGCGGTCCATGACCGTGCGGGACGGGATCGACGTACTGGTGCTCGGTGGCGCCGGAGTGGACACCATCGTGCCGGTCCCCGAGCTGCCGCTGCCCTACGCCGACAGCTACATGATCGACTCCGGCATCCGCACCCGCGCCGGACAGACCGGCGACTTCGTCGCCCTGGGCCTCGCCGCCCTCGGCCTGCGCGTCCACCATCTCGACCTCCTCGGCGACGACCCCGAGGGCGACCTGGTCCGTACCCTGCACGCCGACCACGACATCGCCCTGACCGCCCTCCCCCAGCCCGCCGGAACCAAGCGCGCGGTCAACCTGGTGGGCCCGGACGGCCGCCGCCTCTCCCTGTACGACACGAGCCGCGCCCACCCCGACGACCGCTTCCCGCCCGAGGTACTGCGCCCGCTCGCCTCGGCCGCCCGGCACGTCCACGTGACGATCACCCACCCCTGCGCCGAGGCACTGCCCCTCCTCCTGGACACCGGTACCCCCCTCTCCACCGACCTCCACGACTGGGACGGCGAAAACCCGTACCACGCCCCCTTCGCCCTCGCGGCCGACCTCGTCTTCCTCTCCACCACCGCTCTCAAGGACCCCGAAACCACCATGCGGCACATAGCGGAGCGGGGCCGCGCCCGCACCGTCGTCGCCACAGCGGGCGCCAAGGGCGCCCACCTCCTAACGAACGGCACCCTCACCCACATACCCCCCGCCACCCCACCCGCCCCGGTCACGGACTCCAACGGCGCGGGCGACGCCTTCGCAGCCGCCTTCCTCCACGCCCACCTCCAGGACGAACCCCCGGAGCGCTGCGCCCACTACGGCGCGGTCGCGGGAGCGCACGCGTGCACGATCCCGGCGGACCGGGTGGACGCGATCGGCCGGGAGGGGCTGCTCGCGGGCGCGGCTCTGACGGACTGAGCGATTCGTTCGTCGCCTACCCCGCCGCGCCGACCAGGGGCGCGTATTCCTGATATTCGTTTCTCCGCGCGCGGAGCCTCCTAGGCTGCCCGGATGATGAAGACCATCGTGTTCGACGTCGGCGAGACGCTCACCCGGGACGACCGGCACTGGGCGTCCTGGGCCGACTGGCTCGGTGTACCTCGCCACACGCTGTCCGCGCTCGTGGGGGCCTTCGTCGCCCAGGGACGTGACAACGCCGAGGCCCTGCGCCTCATACGCCCGGGCATCGACCTGGCGGCCGAGTACGCGGCGCGCGAGGCGGCTGGATGTGGCGCGAAGGTCGACGAGGACGATCTCTACAGCGATGTCCGTCCGGCCCTGGCGGCGCTCCGGCAGGCCGGGCTGCGCACCGTCATCGCCGGGAACCAGACCGCCCGAGTCGGGGAGCTGCTGCGGGGGCTCGATCTGCCCGCGGACCTCATCGTGACATCGGCGGAATGGGGCGTGGCGAAGCCCGAGCCGGAGTTCTTCCGCAAAGTCCTTGAGGTCGCCCAGGCACCGGCCGACTCCGTCGTGTACGTCGGTGACCACCCACAGAACGACACCCTCCCGGCGAAGGCGGCCGGGCTCAAGACGGCTCACATCCGGCGAGGCCCCTGGGGCCGCCTGTGGGCGGATGTCCCGAACGCGGGCGGCGAGGCCGACTGGCGCATCGACAGCCTGCTGGATCTGGTGGACATCGCGACGCGCTGACGAACGACACGGCCCCCTACGGGAGTTCCCGGCCTGGTGTGGTGGCAAGGAACATGAACACACCGAAGGACAACGCGATGAAGGAAACGCTCACCGGAGGTGAGGGGGAGTGGGCCGTGCTGGGGCGCTCTCTGCTGGAGGGGGCGTATCTGACGGCTGACTGGCTTGCGGCGTTCGTGGCGGTGCCTCGGGCTGGTTTTCTGCCGGAGGTCATGTGGCCGCACGACATGGACACCGGCATCACCGTCGCCGTCGAGCGGCGCGAGGAGCCGGAACGCTGGACCTCGTACGCCAACGCCGATGTTCCGATCGTCACCCAGTGGGACGACGGCATGACAGAACGGCAAGGCGGCGTGCCCACGTCGTCGGCGTCCATGCCCTCGGTCGTCTTCCGGATGCTGGCGGCGCTGGAGGTCGAGCCGGGGCATCGGGTGCTGGAGATCGGTACCGGGACCGGGTGGAACGCGGGGCTGCTGGCGCACCGGCTGGGCACGGACAGCGTGGTGAGCATCGAGGTTGATCCGACGGTGGCCGAGGCCGCGCGGGAGCGGCTGAGGGCCAGGGGGCTGCTCGGCCGCGTCCTCACCGGGGACGGTGCGCACGGAGACGAGGCGGGAGCACCGTACGACCGGATCATCGCCACGGCCGGGGTCCGGCGGATTCCTGGGGCGTGGGTCCGGCACGCCACCCGTGGTGGGATCATCCTCGCGCCGTGGGGGACGCACTACGGCAACGGGGACGCCCTTGTGCGGCTCCACAGGGACGAGGACGGCGGTCGCGCGTCCGGCCGGTTCCTGGGGCCGGTGGAGTTCATGAAACTGCGGTCCCAGCGGTCCCCGTTCGCCGGGCACGCCGCCTATGTGCCGGACGGGGTGGGCGATGCCGACCGCGGCACCACCACCGTCACCGAGGAGCGGCTGCTCGGCGACGGCCGGTTCGCCGTCGCGCGGTTCGCCGTGGGACTGCGGGACGCGACTGCCACCACCGGGCGTCGGACAAGCGCGACGGTGCCCGGCCGGTGTGGTTCTACGGCCTCACCGACCGCTCCTGGGCCTGCGTGATGTTCCGCGACGGCCGCGCGGAGGCCACCGTGTGGCAGTCCGGGCCCCGCAGGCTCTGGGACGAGGTGTCGGCCGCGCTCGACTGGTGGCGGGCGGCCGGCGAACCGGGGTACGAGCGGTTCGGGCTCACCGTCACCGCGGACGAGCAGCGCGCCTGGCTGGACCACCCGAAGAACACCTGGAGTCTCTGAGACCGCGCCCCGCTCGTCCGCCTCCTGTCCCGGCCGCCGCGCGGACGCGGTCGGCCGGGACGGGCCGCTCAGTGTCCGTGGATGTCGTTCGTCGCCTCGATCTTCTTCCAGGACTTCGGCGGGGTCACCTGCGCGGCGCTCCGGGCGAGGGAGGCCCCCGTCGCGGGCGAGGCCGGCTTCGACGGTTCGAACAGCCATGTGTCGAACAGGGACGACAGCGGCTTGCCCGAGACCTCCTCCGCGTAGCGCTGGAAGTCGGCGACCGAGGCGTTGCCGTAGGCGTGCGTCTTCGGCCAGCCCTTCAGAAGGGCGAAGAAGGCGTCGTCACCGATGGCGTGGCGGAGCGCTTCGATGGCCAGGGCCCCTCGGTCGTAGACGGCGAGGTCGAACTGCGCGTCGGCGCCGGGGTCGCCGGGCTTGACCGTCCAGAAGGGGTCGTCGGCGGGGTGGGAGGCGTAGACGTAGTCGGCCAGTTCGCGGGTCGTGCCCTCGCCCTCGTGCTCGGACCAGAGCCACTGGGCGTAGCGGGCGAAGCCCTCGTTGATCCAGATGTCCTTCCAGTCCTTGAGGGAGACGTCGTCGCCGTACCACTGGTGGGCCAGCTCGTGCACGACCACCGAGGTGTTGGAGCCCTGCGCGAACTGCTTCGGGCTGTAGTAGACGCGGGTCTGGGTCTCCAGGGCGTAGCCGGTGGTGGTGTTGGGGACGTAGCCGCCCGCCGAGGAGAAGGGGTACGGCCCGAAGTAGCCGCTCAGCCAGTCCACCAGCTCCCCGGTGCGCTCGACGCTGGCGCGCGCGGCGCCGTCGTTGGCGCCGAGGTCCTTGCTGTAGGCGTTGAGCACCGGCACCCCGCCCTCGGAGGTGGAGGTGGTGATGTCGAAGCGGCCGAGGGCGAGAGTGGCCAGATATGTTGCCTGGGGCTTGTCCTGGCGCCAGGTGTAACGGGTCCAGCCGAGCTTCGAACTGGCCGACGTCAGCGTGCCGTTGGAGATGGCCTGGGTGCCGTCCGGGACGGCCACCGAGACGTCGTAGGTGGCCTTGTCGCTGGGGTGGTCGTTGCTCGGGAACCACCACCAGGCGGACTCGGGCTCGTCGGCCGCCACCGCGCCGTCGGGTGTGCGGTGCCAGGTGGTGAAGCCGTACGCGCTCTTCGTGGACGGCACCCCGCTGTAGCGGACCACCACGGTGACCGATGTCCCCGTCGGCAGCGGCGCCTTCGGTGTGACGACCAGTTCATGCTCGCCCGAGGAGGTGAAAGTGGCCTTGACGCCGTTGACCCGCACCTCGCTCACGTCGAGCAGGAAGTCCAGGTCGAAGCGGGAGAGGTCCTGGGTGGTCTTCGCCAGGATGGTCGCGGTGCCCTCCAGCTCGTCCGTCTTCGGCTGGTACTGAAGGCGCAGGTCGTAGTGCGAGACGTCGTAGCCGCCGTTGCCGTAGGCCGGGTAGTAGGGGTCTCCGATGCCCGGCGCGCCCGGCGTGAAGGTCGCGGCCGACGCCGGGACCGCCAGCAGGAGGGAGGCCGCGGCCAGCGAGCCCGGCGCGATGATTCTGCGGTGCACGTCAGCTCCAAGTCGTCGGTACGGAAAGTCTGTTCGGAGCCTATTGAGTCCCTGTGGCCCCGTGGGTGTCCACGGCCGCTCCTGTCACACGATCGCCATTCGGCCGACACGCCACCCGCGCCCGAGCCGGCACGCCGCCCGCGCCCGAAGCGACACGCCACCCCCGCCCCGAAGCGCCCCCTTCTGTACGGCAGTTGACCGGAGTACCGTCCGCCCATGCCGATTCGCACGCTGTGGAGAACGCTCGCGATCCTGGCCGTCGGAGCCCTGACGGCCGTCTTCCTCGTCCCGACCGCCGCCCAGGCGGCACCCCGCGAGAGCAGGCCCGTCTACTCGTACGCGCACGCCGTCCGCGAGTCGGTGTGGGTGGACACCGGCCTGGACGGGGACGGCGACGGCCGCACCGACCGGGTCGCCGCCGACATCGTCCGCCCCGCCGAGGCCGCCCGCGAGGGCCGCAAGGTGCCCGTCATCATGGACGCCAGCCCCTACTACTCCTGCTGCGGCCGGGGCAACGAGAGCCAGCTGAAGACGTACGACGCGCAGGGCCACGTCGTCCAGATGCCGCTCTTCTACGACAACTACTTCGTGCCGCGCGGTTACGCCGTGGTCGGCGTCGACCTCGCCGGGACCAACCGCAGCGACGGCTGCGTGGACGTCGGCGGCCGTTCCGACATCCGCTCCGCCAAGGCCGTCGTCGACTGGCTCGGCGGCCGGGCCCGCGCCTACACCAGCCGCACCGGCGGCACCCCGGTCAAGGCGAGCTGGACCACCGGCGCGACCGGCATGATCGGCAAGAGCTGGGACGCCACCATCGCCAACGGCGTCGCCGCCACCGGCGTGAAGAACCTCAGGACCATCGTGCCGATCAGCGGCATCTCCTCCTGGTACGACTACTACTTCGCCCAGGGCGCCCAGCTCTACGACGGCGGCCCCGACGAGCTGGCCGGATACGTCGAGAGCGAGGCCGCCCAGGCGCACTGCGCGGCCGTCCAGAAGAAGCTCGCGGACGGCAGCCCCGCCAGTGGCGACTGGACCGGGCTGTGGACCGAGCGGGACTACGTCAAGGACGCGGCCAAGGTCCGTGCCAGCGTCTTCCTGGTGCACGGGATGCAGGACCTCAACGTCCGCACCAAGCACTTCGGCCAGTGGTGGGACGCGCTGGCCGAGCACGGCGTCGAGCGCAAGATCTGGCTCTCCCAGACCGGCCACGTCGACCCCTTCGACTACCGGCGCGGCGCCTGGGTCGACACCCTGCACCGCTGGTTCGACCATGAACTCCTCGGCTACGACAACGGCATCGACCGCGAGCCGATGGCCGACATCGAGCGCCACCCCGACCAGTGGGTCACCTCCGCCGTCTGGCCCCCGCGCGACACCCGGACCACCACCCTGTACCCGGGACGCGGCGCCACCCCCGGCGTCGGCACCCTGGCCCTCGGCCGGTCCACCGGCACCGAGAAGTTCACCGACGACCCGAGCCGGAGCGAGACCGACTGGGCGGCCGACCTCACCAAGTCCACGCCCGACAAGGCCGCCTTCATCACCCCGGCGCTCACCGCCCCGCTGCGGATCTCCGGCTCCTCCCAGGTCACCGTGACCGCCACGTCGAGCACCGCCTCCGCCCATCTGTCCGCCGTCCTGGTCGACCTCGGCCCGGACACCATCCGCGACTACGCCGACGGCGGCGAGGGCATCACCACCCTCACCGACCGCACCTGCTGGGGCGAGAGCACGGCGGGGGACAGCGCCTGCTTCAAGGAAACGGCGGCAAAGACGGCCCACGTCGGAGCCACCGTCGTCAGCCGGGGCTGGGCCGACCTCGGCCACCACGCCTCGCTCGCCAAGGGCACCCCGCTCACCCCCGGCCGCGCCTACACGATGACTCTCGACCTGGCCGCCACCGACCATGTCGTCCCGGCGGGCCACCGGCTGGCCCTCGTCGTCGCGGGCACCGACAAGGACCTCATCGAACCGCCCGCCACCCGCCCCACCCTCACCCTCGACCTCTCCCGCACCAGGGCTCAACTCCCGCTGGACGGCGGCCCCAAGGCCCTCGCCCGGGCCACCGCCGGAGTGCCCGCCGCACGCACCCTCACCGTCGTCGGCACCCCCGCGTGCGCGAGCGGCTACGGCGACGGCTGCACCGTGTCGCCCAGCCGCACGGTGCCCGGTTCGAGCACGTCCAGGTAGACCCCGACACAGGACAGACGGCCCAAGTCGAAGACCGGCACCCGGTGTTCACGGGCCACGGTACGCATGACGCCCGGGTCGGCCGGAAGACCGGCCTGGGCCAGCGTCGGGACCACACAGCGGGGCGTGGGTACGGTGACGCGGAACAGCACCTCCCCGACGCGGAGTTGACCCCCGACCCAGGTGTCCTCGGGGAAGCCGGGGACACCCGGGGTGTCGACGACCAGGTTCGGCCGGAAGCGGCGCGCGTCGAAGTCCCCGGCGGGATACGCCGCCCGCAGCCGGGCCAGGGACGCCGTGGTGACCAGATGGACCCTGCCGTAGTCGAAGAACGTCCCCGGCGCGACCCGGCCGGAGGTGATGGCCGCACCGGTGGCATCCGTACGGGCCGTCTCCCGCAGCACGTCCGGGAGTCCGCCCTCGTACTCGGGCACCGCGCGCTCCAGCGCACCGCCGCCGCCCCGGGCCGGATCGTCCGACACGACGACCTCGTGGCCCAGCAGCTTGGACAGCCGGGCGTTCAGCTCCGGGTCACCGGGCGAGAGTTCCGTGCCGTCCGGCAGCTCGACCCTCACGGCGCCGGACAGCCGTGCCCGGCAGGTCAGCAACGGGCCCCACTTGCGCGGGTGTTTGGCCGAGCCGATCGCGCCCGTCTCGTCGAGCACCGCCGCCACCCGGTCCCCGTGCAGTCCGCGCGCGGTGACCGCGACGCCGGTCAGGGACTCGCCGAGCATGGACTTCACCGGGTAGCGGCGCAGCGCCGTCACCGTCGCCATGGCCGCGATCCTCACCGGCACGCGGCGGCGAGGCCGAGACTGCGGGAGACGGCGGCCGGGATGTCGGTGACCGGGAACAGGGCGTGGCGGACGGTCCGTTCGGCGTCCACGATCAGGATGAGCCGCTTGATGCGCAGGTCCTGTCCGGCGCGGAAGGTCGGCAGACGCAGGGCGGCGGTCAGCTGGAGCCGGTCGTCGGACAGCAGCGGGAAGGGCAGCTCCTCGGCGCGGGCGAACGCGGCCTGTTCTGAAGGGGTTTGGGTGCTCACCCCGTGCACGGCGACATCGGCCTTCTCGAACTCGGGCCAGGCCGCGCGGAATTGGCGGTTCTCCAGCGTGCAGCCCGCGCTGCCGGGGACGGCCGAGGACGCCGGGTCGGCCGGGAGGCCGGGTATGCCGGTGGCCGGGTAGGCGAACAGGACGGTCGCGCGGGCGGTGGGGGAGACCGGGTCGTGGACGGCGCCGTCCGTTCCCGGCAGGCGTACCCCCGGGGGCACGCGCTCACCGACGAGGGCCGCGACCCGCCGGGCTTCCGCGCCGTCGTCGGGCGCCTGCCCGGTGAGGGTGCCGTCGCCGAGGAGCCAGCGGTCCGCCCAGTCCTGGAGCGAGACCAGGACGGGCAGCAGGCCGCGGCCCTGCTCGGTCAGCACGTACTCGTGACGCGGCGGCCTCTCCTGGTAGCGGCGGCGCTCCAGCACCCCGTGCCCGGTCAGCGCGCGCAGCCGCTCCGCGAGGACCTTGCGGGACACGCCCAGCTCCTCCGCGAGCCGGTCGAAGCGCACATGACCGCGCGCGATCTCCCGCAGCACCAGCAGGCTCCACCAGTCGCCCACCACCGCGGCGGCCTGGGCGATGCCGCAGGCGTCGTCCGCCTCGCGCCGTGGCCTCATCGTCGTGGCCCCATCGTCGTAACTCCCCAGACTCCCCAGGAACGCGCCGCCGGAAGCCGTTGACAGGCCGCCGTGCGCCCATAGTAGGTTCCCTTTCGGAACCTGGTCGGTATCGAAAGGGAACCTACCGTGTCGCAGAAGCTCTGGACCGCCGTGGACGACTACTTCAACGGCCTGCTGGTCGAGGAGGACGCCCCGCTGCGGGGCGCGGCGGAGGAGAGCGAGGCGGCCGGACTCCCTCCCCACCAAGTCGCCCCGAACCAGGGAAAGTTCCTGCATCTGCTGGCCCGCGTCCAGGGCGCCCGCTCGATCCTCGAGATCGGCACCCTCGGCGGCTACAGCACCATCTGGCTGGCCCGCGCGCTGCCCGAGGGCGGCCGGCTGATCACCCTGGAGGCCGACCCGCACCACGCCGAGGTCGCCGCCGCCAACATCGCCCGCGCCGAGGTCGGCCACCTGGTCGACCTGCGCGTCGGCAAGGCCGTCGACACCCTGCCGCTGCTCGCGGACGAGGGCGTGGGCCCCTTCGACCTGGTCTTCATCGACGCGGACAAGCCGTCCAACCCCGAGTATCTGCGCTGGGCGCTCCGCCTCACCCGGCCCGGCAGCGTCATCATCGGGGACAATGTCGTACGGGAAGGCGCGGTGACGGACGCGACGAGCGCCGACCCCCGCGTCCAGGGCGTCCGCGACTTCACCGAACTCGTCGCGGAACACCCGAGGTTGACCGCCACCACGCTCCAGACCGTCGGGGCGAAGGGGTACGACGGGTTCACCCTGGCACTCGTCACCGAGTAACCGGCCCCCACAGACAGACAGTTGCCCAGACCGAGCAGCCCGAGGCGCACATGGCCACCGTCACCCACCTGACGTACTACCCCGTCAAGGGCTGCGCCGAAGTCCCGGTGGCGGAAGCCCGGTTGACCGCCGCCGGACTCGCACACGACCGCAGCTTCATGGTCGTCAGCGAGGAGGGCGTCTTCCGCACCCAGCGACGCGACCCCCGACTGGCGGTGATCCAGCCCGAGATCGATCCCGCTGGCGATCAACTCGCCCTCCACGCACCCGGGTACGACACGGTGCGCCTCCCCGTGGACGCGTCCGGCCCCGCCCGCCCGGTCGATCTGTTCGGCACCGCCTACCGGGGCATCGACCAGGGCGACACGGTGGCCGACTGGCTGACCCAGGTGCTCGGCACGCCCAGCCGACTGGTCCGCGTACCGCCCGACCACGACCGGGTGACCGACGGCCGGACCCCGGGCACCTCCGGCTACGCCGACAGCTGCGCCGTGCACCTCGTCTCCCGCGCCACCCTGGACGAGCTGAACCGGCGGCTGACCGCACGCGGCGCCGAACCGCTGCCGATGAGCCGCTTCCGGCCCAACATCGTCGTCGACGGCTGGGACGAGCCCCACACCGAGGACCGCGCCCTGCTCCTCACCCTCGGCGCGGCCGAACTCGGCTACGCCAAGCTCGCCATCCGCTGCGCCGTCACCATGGTCGACCAGGAGACCGGCGCGCGATCGGGCCCCGAACCGCTGCGAACCCTCGCCGGATACCGCCGGGCGACGGAGGGCGGAGTCGCCTTCGGCACGAAGTTCGCCGTACTGCGTCCCGGCAAGGTGTCCGTGGGGGACGAGGTGGTCGTCGGCAGGTGGGGCGAGTCGGAGCTGTAGACCGCGAGCCGCCGGGAGCCGGAGACCGTGCCGCCCCGTACAGGTCCGGCCACGCCGTCCAGCGCCGTACGAACCCGTACGCCCTCGACCACCCGTACGCCCGTCGCCCCGTGCGGACCAAGGGAATTCCGGCCACCGTGCGACGGGTGTCCCGCGACCCCGCTCCCGGCGGGCTCCCGCTCCCGGTGGCGCCGGGATACTCGCAGCATGTCTGCCGCTTACGCGACCTTCGGCCTGGTACCGGCGTTCCGCGCGGGCGGCGTACTGCCCGACGGCGGCTATCAGATCCACCGCGACTTCACGGACTTCGTCGTGGACGGCCAGCCCCTGCTGTTCCGGTTCCCCGACCTGGACGCGGTGACCCCGCTCGCCTCCGACGTACCGCCCGAACTGCTCGCCGGGCAGGTGCGGGGGCTGCTCCTCGAGGGCGAACCCCCGCTGCCCGGTGGGCGGTTCGTGGTGTACGGGTGCCCCGAGTGCGCGGATCTGGCGTGCGGCGCGCTGACCGCCGTCGTCGAGCGGGACGGCGAGGACGTGGTCTGGCGCGACTTCGCCTGGCAGGACGGCGAGCGCGCCGAGCCGGTGCGCGACGGGTACGGCGGCACCGGACCGTTCCGCTTCCGGGGCCCCGCCTACCGGGCCGCCCTCACTGCCCTGCTCGCCCGCCCCGACACGGCGCCCGCGCCCCGCCCCCACGTCCTGGTGACCGGCCCCCGCGCCGGGGTGCCCGCCCGCCTTGCCGCCGCGCTGCGCGGCACCGGCATCGGCGCCGACGTCACCCCGGAGGTGGACGACGTCCCCGCGGAGGAGCTGCGCCGCTACGACGCCGTGCTGTACGCCCCCGGCGTCCCCGAGGCCCGCCGGGCCGCCGTCCGCGAGGCGTTCGGACGGGCCGGTGTCGGCACCGCCCACGTGGACGCCCTCGCACCGATCGTGCCCCTCCTCGTCGCCCAGACCGAGCAGGCGCTCGACCGCGACCCGCTCCGCCCGCGCCGGATCACCACCCTGACCGCCGACCGCCACACCGCCGTACTCGACGTGGCCACCGCCTGCCGGGTCCGCCTGCTCGCCTACCGCCGCGACCGCCTGCGCCGTGTCCACGTCCGCGGACTCCTGGACGAAGTCCTCCCGCCGGGCACCCACCACCTCCCCCTGGACCCGAGAGCGGTACGCGGCGCCGCGTACGTCGTGGCCCGCACGACGGGCACGGTCCTGACGGCACCGGCCGCCCCCTGACGCGTGGCCGTGGGCCGCTCCGCCGGACATTAAAATCGGCCCCCTGATGACTGCCACCCTCGTCGCCAAGAACCTCGCCGCCGGGCATGCCGACCGCTCCCTCTTCTCCGGGCTCGACCTCGTCGTCGCGCCCGGGGACGTGATCGGGCTGGTCGGGGCCAACGGCGCGGGCAAGTCCACGCTGCTCACGCTCCTCGCCGGGCTCACCCGGCCCGAGGAGGGCGAGCTGCGGCTCTCCCCGCCCACCGCCGCCGTCGGCTATCTGCCGCAGGAACCGGAGCGCAGGCCGGGGGAGAGCGTGCGGGAGTTCCTGGGCCGCCGCACCGGCGTCACCGAGGCGCAGCGGATCATGGACGAGGCCACCCAGGCACTCGTGGACGGCGCGCCCGGCGCCGACGACGCCTACGCCACCAGCCTGGACCGCTGGCTGCACCTCGGCGGCGCCGACCTGGACGAACGCGCCGAGGAGATCGCGGGCTCGCTCGGCCTCGCCGTGGACCTGGACCGGCCGATGACCTCCCTGTCCGGCGGCCAGGCGGCCCGCGCGGGCCTCGCCTCGCTGCTGCTCTCCCGCTACGACGTCTTCCTCCTGGACGAGCCCACCAACGACCTGGACCTGGACGGCCTGGAGCGCCTGGAGCGGTTCGTCACCGGCCTGCGCGCGGGCACCGTCGTCGTCAGCCACGACCGCGAGTTCCTCACCCGCACCGTCACCAAGGTCCTCGAACTCGACCTCGCCCAGCGGCAGATCAACCTCTACGGCGGCGGCTACGCGGGCTACCTGGAGGAGCGCGAGGTCGCCCGCAGACACGCCCGCGAGGACTACGAGGAGTACGCCGACAAGCGCTCCGCCCTCCAGGACCGCGCCCAGACACAGCGCTCCTGGATGGACAAGGGCGTCAAGAACGCCCGGCGCAAGGCGGGCAACGACAACGACAAGATCGGCCGCAAGTTCCGCAGCGAGGCCAGCGAGAAGCAGGCCGCCAAGGCCCGCCAGACGCAGCGGATGATCGAGCGCCTGGAGGTCGTCGAGGAGCCCCGCAAGGAGTGGGAGCTGCGCATGGAGATCGCCTCCGCGCCCCGCTCGGGCGCGGTCGTCGCCACCCTCCGCGACGCCGAGGTACGCCGCGACGGCTTCACCTTCGGCCCGGTCACCCTCCAGATCGACTGGGCCGACCGCATCGCGGTCACCGGGGCCAACGGCGCGGGCAAGTCCACGCTGCTCGCCGCCCTGCTCGGCCGCGTCCCGCTGGACGCCGGACACGCGGCCCTCGGCTCCGGTGTCCTGGTCGGCGAGGTGGACCAGGCGCGCGGCCTCTTCCACGGCCCCGAGACCCTGCTCGACGCCTTCCAGGCGGCCGTGCCCGACACCGAGGCGGCCGAGGTCCGCACCCTGCTCGCCAAGTTCGGGCTGAAGGCCGACCATGTGCTGCGCCCGGCCGCGACCCTCTCCCCGGGCGAGCGCACCCGCGCCGCCCTCGCCCTCCTCCAGGGCCGGGGCGTCAACCTGCTCGTCCTGGACGAGCCGACCAACCACCTCGATCTGCCCGCCATCGAACAGCTGGAGTCGGCCCTCGACGCCTACGACGGCACGCTCCTCCTGGTCACCCACGACCGCCGGATGCTCGACGCGGTCAAGGTGAACCGGCGCCTGGAGGTGGCGGACGGCAAGGTGACGGAGCGCTAGCGCCTGCTTTCGCCGTTCCCCGCCGGGGCGCCCCGCCGTGGTCCCACGCAGGGCGCTCCGGGCCGTCGCCCGTCGCCCGCCGCCGGGCGGCCCGCGCCGAAGTCGCCGGCCGTTGCCGGGCGCGTGGTGCCGATGCCCCGGCGGGGGCCGGTGCCCGGCGTCGATGCCCGCCACCGCTGAGATCCGGTGCCGGGCGGGTGGCTCATCCCCACCGCCCGGCACCGAAGGCGGCTCAGCCCCGCCCGTTGCCCGGGTTCAGCAGACCCGCGCGGCGCAGCGCGTCCGCCATCGCGCTGTTGGCAGGCGCGGGCGCCTGACGACCACCGCGGTCGCCGCCCCGGCCGCCCTGCCCCTGACGGCCGCCCTGACCCTGGCCCTGGCGCCCGCCGCCCTGACCCCGGCGCTGCTGCGGCGGCCGGGAGCCGCCGCCACGCCGGTCCTTGCCGTCCTGCCCCTGCGGGGCCGCCTCGTCGTCCAGGCGCAGCGTCAGCGCGATCCGCTTGCGCGGGATGTCCACGTCCAGGACCTTCACCTTGACGATGTCACCCGGCTTGGCCACGTCACGCGGGTCCTTCACGAACGTCTTCGACATCGCGGACACGTGCACCAGACCGTCCTGGTGGACGCCGATGTCCACGAACGCGCCGAAGGCGGCCACGTTCGTCACCACGCCCTCGAGCACCATCCCGGCGGACAGGTCGGAGATCTTCTCCACGCCCTCCTTGAAGGTGGCCGTCTTGAACGCCGGACGCGGGTCGCGGCCCGGCTTCTCCAGCTCCTTGAGGATGTCGGTGACCGTCGGCAGACCGAAGGTGTCGTCCACGAAGTCGGCCGGGCGCAGCGAGCGCAGCACCCCGGTGTTGCCGACCAGCGAGGCGACCTCCTGGCCCGTGGTCTTCACCATCCGCCGCACCACCGGGTACGCCTCCGGGTGCACGCTGGAGGAGTCCAGCGGGTCGTCGCCGCCCCGGATACGCAGGAAGCCCGCGCACTGCTCGTACGCCTTCGGACCGAGCCGGGAGACCTTCTTCAGCTGGGCGCGGGAGGTGAAGGGGCCGTTGGCGTCGCGGTGCGCCACGATGTTCTCCGCGAGGGTGGCGGAGACGCCGGACACCCGCGAAAGCAGCGGCACGGACGCGGTGTTGACGTCCACCCCGACGCCGTTCACACAGTCCTCGACCACCGCGTCAAGCGAGCGCGACAGCTTCACCTCGGACAGGTCGTGCTGGTACTGCCCGACCCCGATCGACTTCGGGTCGATCTTCACCAGCTCGGCCAGCGGGTCCTGGAGACGGCGCGCGATGGAGACCGCGCCGCGCAGCGACACGTCCATGCCGGGCAGCTCGCGGGAGGCGTACTCCGACGCCGAATACACCGACGCGCCCGCCTCCGACACCATCACCTTGGTGAGGTTCAACTCCGGGTGCTTGGCGATGAGTTCGGTGGCCAGCTTGTCCGTCTCGCGGGAGGCGGTGCCGTTTCCGATGGCGACCAGGTCGACCGAGTGCTCCTTGGTCAGACGCGCCAGCTTGGCGATCGCCTCGTCCCACTTGTTGGCCGGGACGTGCGGGTAGATGACGTCGGTGGCGACGGCCTTGCCGGTCGCGTCGACCACGGCCACCTTCACCCCGGTGCGGAAACCGGGGTCCAGGCCCAGCGTGGCGCGGGTGCCCGCCGGGGCGGCGAGCAACAGGTCGCGCAGGTTGGCGGCGAACACGTTCACCGCCTCGTCCTCGGCGGCCGTGCGCAGCCGCAGCCGCAGATCGATGCCGAGGTGCACGAGCACCCGGGTGCGCCAGGCCCAACGGACCGTGTCGGCCAGCCACTTGTCGGCCGGACGGCCCCGGTCCGCGATGCCGAACCGGGTCGCGATGAAGCCCTCGTACGTCGACGGCCCCTCGACCGGCTCCTCCGGCTCCAGGACGAGGTCCAGCACCTCCTCCTTCTCGCCGCGCAGCATCGCGAGGACGCGGTGCGAGGGCAGCTCGGTGAACGGCTCGGTGAAGTCGAAGTAGTCGGCGAACTTGGCGCCCGCCTCCTCCTTGCCCTCGCGGACCTTGGCGGAGAGCCGCCCGCGCGTCCACATCCGCTCGCGCAGCTCACCGATCAGGTCGGCGTCCTCCGAGAACCGCTCGGTCAGGATCGCCCGCGCGCCGTCCAGCGCGGCCTGCGCGTCCGCGACGCCCTTGTCCGCGTCCACGAACGCGGCAGCGGCGGCGGCCGGGTCGACCGACGGATCGGTCAGCAGCCCCTCGGCCAGCGGTTCGAGACCCGCCTCGCGCGCGATCTGCGCCTTGGTGCGCCGCTTGGGCTTGTACGGCAGATAGATGTCCTCCAGGCGTGCCTTGGTCTCGGCGCCCCGGATGCGCGCCTCAAGATCCTCGGTGAGCTTGCCCTGCTCGCGCACCGAGTCCAGGATCGCGGCCCGCCGGTCCTCCAGCTCCCGCAGATAGCGCAGCCGCTCCTCGAGCGTGCGCAGCTGCGCGTCGTCGAGCATCTCGGTCGCTTCCTTGCGGTAGCGGGCGATGAAGGGCACCGTCGAACCGCCGTCCAGCAGCTCCACCGCGGCCTTCA
Source organism: Streptomyces sp. LaPpAH-108 (assembly GCF_000373625.1). Taxonomy (GTDB): domain Bacteria; phylum Actinomycetota; class Actinomycetes; order Streptomycetales; family Streptomycetaceae; genus Streptomyces. The sequence goes on along the minus strand of NZ_KB891994.1, from coordinate 45,359 downwards.
CCTGCCGCTCCCGTACGCCGAGTTCCCCGGCGATCCTGCCTTCGATGGACGCTGTGAGGGGTGTCGTCACGATCCCGTACCGCCTTCTCCACTGAGGTTGCGCGGCAATTGTGGCAGGTGACACCGACATCCGGACGGCAGGGCGCTCCGGCGGCCCGTCGGTGTCCGGCGGCGCGCGCCCGTCAGGCGCGGCTGCCGCCCGAGGCGCCCCCGAACAGCCGGGCGAGCGCCCGGAACGGCAGGGTGACGACGGTGGCGACGGCTCCGCCGATCTGGCGCAGTACGTCGGCGATGGCACGGAACACGATCGGTTCTCCCTTCTCACGGATCTCACGGGCTTCCGGACAAGGCGTCCGGGCCGCTCCGGGTACCCCGTCGGCCGCCGCCCACGCCCCGCGCTGCGCGCCCCGGTCACCGCGGCGCGGGCACGCTCCAGGTGAAGCGGGGCGCCCGGCGCTCCAGGAACGCGGAGACGCCCTCCTCGGTGTCCTTCGCGGTGCGGGCCTGCTCCGCCCAGTGGGCGTCGCGGTCGGTGCGGCCGTCCGCGAACTCCTTCGCCGCGGCCTGGGTGAGCCGGGAGCGGGACACCAGCACCCCGGTCAGCCCGTCCACCCGCGCGTCCAGCTCCCCCGCGGGCAGCACCTCGTCCACCAGACCGGTGCGCAGCGCCCGCTCGGTGCCGATCAACTCGCCCGAGAACAACAGGTACTTGGCGCTCGCCGGGCCCACCAGCGACACCAGGCGCCGGGTGGAGGAGGCGGGGTAGACGATGCCGAGCTTCGCCGGGGTCACCCCGAACAGCGTCCCCTCCTCCGCGAGCCGCAGATCGCAGGCCGCCGCGAGCTGCGCGCCCCCGCCCACGCAGTGCCCCCGGACGGCGGCCAGCGTCGGCTTCGGGAACGCGGCAAGAGCCTCCTCGGCGGCCACCGCGAGCCCCTGTGCCTCCTGGGGCCCTTCCCGCAGCGAGGAGATGTCGGCACCCGCGCAGAAGGTCGTGCCCTCACCGGTCAGCACCAGCGCCCGTACGTCCGGGTCGGCGGCGAGCCCGTCGAGCAGCGGGGGCAGCGCCCGCCACATCGCGGCGGTCATGGCGTTGCGCTTGGCCGGGTTGCGGATGACGACGGTGACGACGTGACCGGTGACCTGGTGCGACAGCTGCGGCTCCATGCGGCGGATCGTATCGGCCGGGCGCATCCCGCGGGTAAGCCCCTGGTGCCCCGGCCGGATCGACGCCGAGAGCAAACCCGTACAACCCGAAGAGTTCGGGAACCGGCGTCCGGGGGACAGGAACAGTCGCCGGGGCGACCAGGTCATACGCGAACGGTCGGAAACGTTCGATACCCGCTGACTTCTGTTCAGTCATCCGGTGCGGAGCCGATCATTACCAACACTCGAGGTGTGGTGACAATCGAGCGCGAGGGTGGCGACCGGACGATGGACAACCACGGGCGCGGGAGCGTGCCGCGCCCAGCGGAGGAGGGCGCCCCGCCGACGCCCGGAACACTGCCGTACGAAGGGGTCTGGAGGTTCACCGCGGCCACCGTGGACGCCTCGGTCCCACAGGCCCGGCACGCGGTGCGCGACCTGCTGCTGCGCCAGGGCGTGCCCGTCGCCGACGACGTGGCGCACGGGCTGCTGCTGATCGTCTCCGAGCTGGTCACGAACGCGGTCAAGCACGCGGCGCTGCTCTCGCCGATGCTCGCCGTGGAGGTGGCCGTCGGCGCGGAGTGGGTGCGGGTGTCGGTGGAGGACAACCACCCCTACCGGCCGACCGCGCTGGAGGCGGACCACGGCCAGACCGGGGGGCGCGGTCTGCTGCTCGTGCGCGAGGTGGCGCGGGAGGCGGGGGGCACGGTCGACGTGGAGCACACGGCGAGCGGCGGCAAGGTGATCTGGGCGGCCCTGCCGCTCAAGCCCGCGCTCCAGCGGTGAGACCGCCCCCGGCTCCCCGGAGCCGCCCGGGTGCTACCAGCCCGCCGAGGGGCCGGTCAGTTCCCTGATCGCGGGCCGGGCCGCGTCCAGGACGGTCAGGAACCAGGCCGAGAACGGCTCGCGGGTGTGCCGCTCGGCCAGCTCGGCGGCGGAGACGAAGGCGGTCTCCTCGACCTCCTCCGCGTCCGGCGCCACGGGCTCCTGGACCAGGCCGACGAAGAGGTGGTTGAACTCCTGCTCCACCAGGCCCGAGGCCGGGTCCGGGTGGTTGTAGCGGACGGTGCCCGCCGCGGCCAGCAGCGACGGGGAGACACCCAGCTCCTCGTACGTCCGCCGGGCCGCCGCCGCGAAGGGGGCCTCGCCCGGGTACGGGTGGCCGCAGCAGGTGTTGGACCAGACACCGGGGGAGTGGTACTTGCCGAGCGCCCGCTGCTGGAGCAGCAGTCGGCCGCGCTCGTCGAAGAGGAACACCGAGAACGCCCGGTGTAGCTGCCCCGGCGGCTGATGCGCGGCAAGCTTCTCCGCGGTGCCGATCGTCACGCCCTTCTCGTCGACCAGTTCCAGCAGAATCGACTGTGTGGTGCCGTTCGACGAGCTGTGCGTCTCGGTGGCAGGTGTGATCGGCATACCCATCCTTCGCCTCGGTCTTCGCACCCCAAGTCTGCCGTACGAATCCGGCACTCCCGGCACTTCCCGGCACGTCCGCATGTCCCGTGCCAGGTGTGGCGGAAGCGGGGCCCGGAAGCACATCGTGCCCGGCACCTGCTGCGGGGAACCTCGCGAAGCCCTCGCACACGGGTGCGCACCGTCAACGTACGCCACCGGGCCCGGCGGCAGGGCGCGGACCCCTCGGACCGCCGTCAGTGGCAGAGCCGGGCCTCATGCTCGGCGTGGCCGCCGGGCTCCAGCTGGAAGGTGCAGTGCTCCACGTCGAAGTGGTCGCCGAGGCAGCCCTGGAGTTCGTGCAGCATCTTCTCGTGGCCGATCGCGTTCAGCACCTCCGTGCTGACCACCACGTGCGCGGAGAGGACCGGCAGGCCCGAGGTGATGGTCCAGGCGTGCAGATCGTGCACGTCCTCCACGCCGTCCAGCTCCAGGATGTGCGCGCGCACCTCGGCCATGTCCACGTTCTTCGGGGCCGCCTCCAGGAGGACGTCCAGCGTCTCGCGCAGCAGCTTGACCGTCCTCGGCACGATCATCAGACCGATCACCAGCGAGGCGATCGGGTCGGCGGCCTGCCAGCCGGTGGCCAGGATGACGGCGGCCGAGACGATCACCGCGACCGAACCGAGCGCGTCGGCGGCGACCTCCAGGAAGGCGCCGCGCACATTGAGACTGTCCTTCTGCCCGCCCATCAGCAGCAGGAGCGAGACGGAGTTCGCGACCAGACCGATCGCACCGAAGACGATCATCAGACCGCCCTCGGTCCCCGCGGGGTGGACGAACCGCTCCACCGCCTCGAAGAGGACGTACCCGCCGACCCCGAGCAGCAGCAGACAGTTGGCCAGGGCCGCCAGGATCTCGGCGCGGGCGTAACCGAAGGTGCGGTTCGCGCTCGGCGGCCGGGCCGCGAAGTGGATGGCGAGCAGCGCCATGATCAGCCCCACCGCGTCGGTCGCCATATGGGCCGCGTCCGCGATCAGCGCGAGCGAGTCCGCGAGCAGCCCGCCGACGATCTCCACCACCATGATGCCGAGCGTGATCCCCAGCGCCACCCGCAACCGCCCCCGGTAGACGGCCGCGGCCGTCCCCGTGGACGCATGACCGTGCCCATGGCCGTGGTCGTGCCCTGCCCCCATACCGAAGACCACCCTTCCGTCTGCCCACCGGCTCACAGTGAACAACGCCCGGCACCTCCCGGGCAACGCGGCACTGAACACCGTTGTCATGTCCCCTGACCTGCGAAAACGAACCGCAGGTCAGGCGCGTGGAAAAACAGTTCCGGGTCCGGGCCGGGTGAGTGAGGATGACCCTTTCGGAGGCAGAGGGGGACGCGAGGATGGGGTACGAACTGCGGGCGGTGATCGCCGACTGGGCGCGCCTGGAGAGCACGGCACGGGAGCTGCCCGCCGCACGCCTGGCACCGCTCGCCCAGGGTCTGGCGCTGCTACCCCTCACCGACGCGCTGTTCGCCGCCGACACCGACGGGAGCGAGGTGACCGCGCTCGGATTCCGGGGGCTGCCCGACGGGTTCGAGGCGATGCTCGCGCGCTGGTCGGCCGCCGGGCCCGTGGCCTGCGTGGAAGCCGAGGTCTTCGGCGGAGTCGGTGAGCAGCGGGCCGCGGTGTGGGAGGGCGGGGCGGTGGTGCTGGGCCCGCTCCACGTGGACGAGGACGAGCCCTTTCCGGCCGAGGGCAGCCCCGTCTCCCGGGCGCTGCGACGGCTCGGTGTGCGGGCGGACGCCGGGCGCGACGAGTTCGATGCCGTCGGGCTGGGGCGGCGGCGGAGCAGCGAGGAGTGGGTCGACTACGACTAGGGGAGAGCGGCCACCCGGCCGTGCGCTCACGGGTGGGAGCCGTCCGTGAGCGCGCCGGGACTCACCCGTGATGGTGCCGCCACCCCTCCCACGCCGACGCCACCATCTCGCGTACGTCCCGGCGGGCCTGCCAGCCCAGCTCCGTGCGGGCGCGGGTGGCGGAGGCGACGGCGCGGGGGGCGTCGCCGGGGCGGCGGGGGTCGACGACCGGCGGGGTCGTTGCGCCGGTGATGTCGGCGATCACCGAGATCAGTTCGCGGACCGAGACGCCCTCGCCGCGGCCGATGTTCAGGGTCAGGTCGCCGGTGAAGGTGTCGTCGGAGAGGCGGCGGGCCGCCGCGAGGTGGGCGTCCGCGAGGTCGGCGACGTGGATGTAGTCGCGGACGCAGGTGCCGTCCGGGGTCGGGTAGTCGTCGCCGAAGATCCGGGGGGCCTCGCCCCGGGCGAGGCGGTCGAAGACCATGGGGACGATGTTGAAGACGCCGGTGTCCGACAGCTCCGGGGCGGCGGCCCCGGCCACGTTGAAGTAGCGCAGGCACACCGTCGAGATGCCGTGCGCCCGGCCCGCCGCACGCACCAGCCATTCACCGGCCAGCTTGGTCTCGCCGTAGGGGTTCACCGGCACGCACGGGGTGTCCTCGGTGATCAGGTCCACGTCCGGGTTGCCGTACACCGCCGCCGAGGAGGAGAACAGCAGCCGCCGCACCCCGCCCTCCGCCATCGCGTCCAGGAGCGTGCCGAGACCGCCCAGGTTCTCCCGGTAGTAGCGGACGGGCTCCGCCACCGACTCCCCGACCTGCTTGCGCGCCGCGAGATGCACCACACCGCTCACCCCGTGCTCGGCCAGCACCCGCTTCAGCAGCTCCCCGTCCAGCGTCGAGCCCTCGACCAGCGGCACCCCCTCGGGCAGCCGCTCCGGCACGGCGGCCGACAAGTCGTCGAGCACCACGGCACGCTCCCCGGCACCGGCCAGCGCCCGCGCCACGTGTGCCCCGATGTATCCGGCTCCGCCGGTGATCAGCCACGTCATGGTCGCCCACCCTATGCCGCCCCGCACCCGCCCCGGCGGCACCCGCACCGCCGCCCCTCTGTCCCGCGATGCCCGGGTCTGCGCCCCGCGGTTTGTGGGGCGGCCCCCGCATCCCCGATGATGATCGCGGCATGGGCAGGGAGGACGCCACGACGGACCCGCGAGGGCCGGCCCGTGAACGCCCGGTGAACGACGGCTCCGGCCGATCGGATAGCCTCTGCCGACATGCCGCCCAGGGTGCCGAAGGCAGGGCGCCCCATCACGCATCACGCAAGCGACCGGCGCCGACGCGCCGGCACCCAGGGAGTGAGTTCGGTTGTCGACCGCCATCGTCACCGGTCAGCCGGTACCCGGATCGTCTCTCGAGGGCGATCTGCGGTCCCTCGGCTTCGACGTGCGTGTGGCCGCCGACGCCGCCGAGGCCGAGACCCTGCTCGCGACCGTTCCGACGAGCCACCGCGTCGCCCTGGTCGACGCCCGCTTCGTCGGCCACCCGCACGCGCTGCGCCTCGGCCTGACCGACCCCCGCTTCCCGCTCGCCGCCGTCCCCGGCGCCGTCACCGCGCAGGCCACCGCCCGCCAGGCCCTCAGCCGCGCCCTGACCCGCGAGACCAGCGCGGGCGGCGGCACCGCCGTCGCCGTGGACAGCCTGCCCGACCGCCTGGTCACCGCCCTGGACGCCGACTACGGCGAGGTCCACCGCCCCGAGCTGGGCAGCCTCGTCGCCACCGTCCCCACCGACCCCCAGGTCCGCAACGAGGCCCGGCAGGCCGTCGCCGCCGTCGACGACGAGGCCGTACGCCTGAAGTCCGCCGTGAAGTCCCGGGACGGCTTCTTCACCACCTTCTGCATCAGCCCGTACTCGCGTTACCTCGCCCGCTGGTGCGCCCGCCGGGGCCTGACCCCCAACCAGGTCACCACCGCCTCGCTGCTCACCGCGCTCATAGCGGCGGCCTCGGCCGCGACGGGCACCCGCGCCGGGTTCATCGCCGCAGGTGTCCTGCTGATCGCCTCCTTCGTGCTGGACTGCACCGACGGCCAGCTCGCCCGCTACTCCCTGCAGTACTCCACCCTCGGCGCCTGGCTCGACGCCACCTTCGACCGCGCCAAGGAGTACGCCTACTACGCCGGTCTCGCCCTCGGCGCGGCCCGCGGCGGCGACGACGTATGGGCCCTCGCGCTCGCCGCGATGATCCTCCAGACCTGCCGCCACGTCGTGGACTTCTCCTTCAACGAGGCCAACCACGACGCCACCGCCAACACCAGCCCCACCGCCGCCCTCTCCGGCAGGCTCGACAGCGTCGGCTGGACCGTGTGGCTGCGCCGGATGATCGTCCTGCCCATCGGCGAACGCTGGGCCATGATCGCCGTCCTCACCGCCGCGACCACGCCGCGCATCACCTTCTCCGTCCTCCTGATCGGCTGCGCGCTGGCCGCGACGTACACCACGGCGGGGCGCGTCCTCCGCTCGGTGACCCGCAAGGCCCGGCGCACCGACCGGGCCGCCGAGGCGCTGGCCGACCTGGCCGACCCCGGCCCGCTCGCCCAGCGCCTGAGCCGCCTGTTCCGGCGCGGCCTGCCCGGCTACGGCGCCCCCGCCGTCGCCCTCCTCGGCGCCGCCGCCGTGGTCCTCTGCTCGGCGCTGCCCGGCTACGGCAGCCCGCTGCCGGTCGTCGGCGCCGTCCTCTACGTCCTCGCCTCGGCCTTCGCCGTGGCCCGCCCGCTCAAGGGCGCCCTCGACTGGCTCGTGCCGCCCTTCTTCCGGGCCGCCGAGTACGGCACGGTCCTCGCCCTCGCCGCCCGCGCCGACGTCCCCGGGGCCCTCCCGGCGGCGTTCGGGCTGGTCGCGGCCGTCGCCTACCATCACTACGACACGGTGTACCGCATCCGCGGCGGCGCCGGCGCGCCGCCCGCGTGGCTCGTGCGCGCCATCGGCGGTCAGGAGGGGCGGGTCCTGCTCGTCGCCGTCCTCGCCGCGCTGCTGACCGCCTCGCGGTTCACCGTCGCGCTCACGGTCCTCGCCGTGGTCATCGCCTTGCTGGTGCTCGCCGAGAGCATCCGCTTCTGGGTGTCCGCAGGGGCGCCCGCCGTTCACGACGAAGGAGAAACCGCATGATCGGCCTCGTGCTGGCGGCCGGCGCCGGACGGCGTCTGCGCCCCTACACCGACACGCTGCCCAAGGCGCTCGTGCCGGTCGGGCCGGAGGGCGACGAGGAGTCGCTGACCGTTCTCGACCTCACCCTGGGCAACTTCGCCGAGGTGGGTCTGACCGAGGTCGGTGTCATCGTCGGTTACCGCAAGGAAGCCGTGTACGCCCGCAAGGAGGCCCTGGAGGCCAAGTACGGGCTGAAGATCACGCTGATCGACAACGACAAGGCCGAGGAGTGGAACAACGCCTACTCCCTGTGGTGCGGTCGTGACGCGCTCAAGGACGGCGTGATCCTGGCCAACGGCGACACGGTGCACCCGGTGTCGGTCGAGAAGACGCTGCTCGCCGCGCGTGGTGAGGGCAAGAAGATCATCCTCGCGCTGGACACGGTGAAGTCCCTGGCGGACGAGGAGATGAAGGTCGTCGTGGACCCCGACAAGGGTGTCCAGAAGATCACGAAGCTGATGGACCCCTCGGAGGCCACCGGTGAGTACATCGGCGTGACCCTGATCGAGGGTGACGCGGCCGAGGAGCTGGCCGACGCGCTGCGTACGACCTTCGAGCGCGACCCGCAGCTGTACTACGAGGACGGCTACCAGGAGCTGGTGAACCGCGGCTTCAAGATCGACGTGCAGCCGATCGGCGAGGTCTCCTGGGTCGAGATCGACAACCACGACGACCTCGCCCGGGGACGGGAGATCGCGTGCCGGTACTGACGAGGCTCATCCCGTCGCCGGTCGTCGTCGACATCCGCCCGGGTGCCCTCGACGACCTGGCCACCGTCCTCGCCGACGAGCGCGTCTCGCACTCCGGCCGTCTCGCCGTCGCCGTCAGCGGCGGCTCGGGCGCCAGGCTGCGCGAGCGCGTCGCCCCCCAGCTGCCCGGCGCGAGCTGGCACGAGGTGGGCGGCGGCACCCTGGACGACGCGATCCGCCTGGCCGACGAGATCCGCGGCGGTCACTACGACGCCGTGGTCGGACTCGGCGGCGGCAAGATCATCGACTGCGCCAAGTACGCCGCGGCGCGGGTCGGCCTGCCGCTCGTCGCCGTACCGACCAACCTCGCGCACGACGGCCTGTGCTCGCCGGTCGCCACCCTGGACAACGACGCGGGCCGGGGCTCCTACGGTGTGCCCAACCCCATCGCCGTCCTGATCGACCTGGACGTCATCCACGACGCCCCGGCACGCTTCGTGCGCTCCGGCATCGGCGACGCGATCTCCAACGTCTCCGCCATCGCGGACTGGGAGCTGGCCAACCGGGTCAACGGCGAGAAGATCGACGGACTCGCCGCCGCCATGGCCCGCCAGGCGGGCGAGGCCGTGCTGCGCCACCCCGGCGCCATCGGCGACAACGAGTTCCTCCAGGTCCTCGCCGAGGCCCTGGTCCTCTCCGGCATCGCCATGTCGGTCTCCGGCGACTCGCGCCCCTCCTCGGGCGCCTGCCACGAGATCAACCACGCCTTCGACCTGCTCTTCCCGCAGCGCGCCGCCAGCCACGGCGAGCAGTGCGGTTTCGGCGCCGCCTTCGCGATGTACCTGCGCGGAGCGCACGAGGAATCGGCCCACATGGCCGAGGTGCTGCGCCGGCACGAGCTGCCGGTCCGGGCCGAGGAGATGGGCTTCACGGTGGACGAGTTCGTCCGCGTCGTGGAGTTCGCCCCCGAGACCAGGCCCGGCCGCTACACGATCCTCGAACACCTCGACCTCAAGCCGACCCAGATCAAGGACATCTACGCCGACTATGTCAAGGCCATCGGTAGCTGAACTCCGTCCGGTCGTCCACCCCGCCGGGGTGAAGGACCGGCGCAGCGGTGAGCACTGGGCGGGACGCCTCTACATGCGCGAGGTGTCCCTGCGTATCGACCGCTACCTGGTCAACACCAGGATCTCGCCCAACCAGCTCACGTACCTGATGACCGTCTGCGGCGTGCTCGCGGCCCCGGCCCTGCTGGTGCCGGGGATCTGGGGCGCCGTCCTCGGCATCGTGGCCACCCAGCTGTATCTGCTGCTGGACTGTGTGGACGGCGAGATCGCCCGCTGGCGCAAGCAGTACTCGCTCGGCGGGGTCTACCTCGACCGGGTCGGCGCCTACCTCACCGACGCCGCCGTCCTGGTCGGCCTCGGCCTGCGCGCCGCCGACCTGTTCGGCACCGGCCGCATCGACTGGCTGTGGGCCTTCCTCGGCACGCTCGCCGCGCTCGGCGCGATCCTCATCAAGGCGGAGACCGACCTCGTCGGCGTCGCCCGGCACCAGGCCGGGATGCCCCCGGTCAAGGAGTCGGCCGCCGAGCCGCGTTCCTCCGGGATGGCGCTCGCCCGGCGTGCCGCCGCCGCGCTCAAGTTCCACCGGCTCATCCTCGGCATCGAGGCGTCGCTGCTGATCCTGGTCCTCGCGATCGTGGACCAGGCGCGCGGCGACCTGTTCTTCACCCGGCTCGGCACCGCCGTGCTGGCGGGCATCGCCCTGCTGCAGACCGTGCTGCACCTGGTGTCCATTCTCGTGTCCAGCAGGCTGAGGTGAACGGCATGGCCGAGACGAACGGCATGAAGGTCGGCGCGGTCGTCATCACGATGGGCAACCGGCCCGAGGAGCTGCGGGCCCTGCTCGACTCCGTCGCCAAGCAGGAGGGCGACCACGTCCAGGTCGTCGTCGTCGGCAACGGCTCGCCGGTGCCCGACGTTCCCGAGGGCGTGCGCACCGTCGAGCTGCCCGAGAACCTGGGCATCCCCGGCGGACGCAACGTCGGCATCGAGGCGTTCGGACCCGGCGGCAGCGACGTCGACATCCTGCTCTTCCTGGACGACGACGGCCTCCTCGCCCGGTACGACACCGCCGAGCTGTGCCGCGAGGCGTTCGCCGCCGACCCCCGGCTCGGCATCATCAGCTTCCGCATCGCCGACCCCGAGACCGGCGAGACCCAGCGCCGTCACGTGCCCCGGCTGCGCGCCTCCGACCCGATGCGCTCCTCGCGGGTGACCACCTTCCTCGGCGGCGCCAACGCCGTACGCACCAAGGTGTTCACCGAGGTCGGCGGGCTGCCCGACGAGTTCTTCTACGCCCACGAGGAGACCGACCTCGCCTGGCGCGCGCTGAACGCGGGCTGGATGATCGACTACCGCTCCGACATGGTGCTGTTCCATCCGACCACCGCGCCCTCCCGGCACGCGGTCTACCACCGCATGGTCGCCCGCAACCGGGTCTGGCTGGCCCGCCGCAACCTCCCCGCCCTGCTCGTCCCCGTCTACCTCGGGGTCTGGCTGCTGCTCACCCTGCTGCGCCGCCCCTCGGGACCGGCCCTGAAGGCGTGGTTCGGCGGCTTCAAGGAGGGCTGGAGCACCCCGTGCGGTCCCCGCCGCCCGATGAGCTGGCGTACCGTGTGGCGGCTGACCCGGCTGGGCCGGCCGCCGGTGATCTGACAAGCTCGACGGTGGCCCCGGGCAAAAGACGGCGGCCCCGGGCCAGAAGACGAACGCACGACGTACCCGATGTATACGACGTACTCGAAGACGAAAGTTTCCACCCGTGAGTGAGACATTCCATGACGGCGGTGTCGCGGTGACCGCGGCCCCGTCGCCCGACGAGGGACTGACGGCGGAGCAGCTGGCCGCCAAGTACGGGCTCGCGGTGAGCGGCGCCCGGCCCTCGCTCGTCGAGTACATCCGCCAGCTGTGGGGCCGGCGCCACTTCATCGTCGCCTTCTCCCAGGCGAAGCTGACCGCGCAGTACAGCCAGGCCAAGCTCGGCCAGCTGTGGCAGGTCGCCACCCCGCTGCTGAACGCGGCCGTCTACTACTTCATCTTCGGCTTCATCCTGCACGCCAGCCGGGGCATGTCGCACGACGTGTACATCCCGTTCCTGGTCACGGGCGTCTTCGTGTTCACCTTCACGCAGAGCTCGATCATGTCCGGCGTCCGCGCGATCTCCGGCAACCTGGGCCTGGTGCGCGCCCTGCACTTCCCGCGCGCCTCGCTGCCCATCTCCTTCTCGCTGCAGCAGCTCCAGCAGCTGCTGTTCTCCATGATCGTCATGTTCCTGGTGGCGATCGGCTTCGGGAACTACCCCCGGCTGTCCTGGCTGCTGATCATCCCGGTGCTGGTGCTCCAGTTCCTCTTCAACACCGGTCTCGCGCTGATCGTGGCCCGCATGGGCGCCAAGACCCCCGACCTCGCCCAGCTGATGCCCTTCCTGCTGCGCACCTGGATGTACGCCTCGGGCGTCATGTTCTCCATCAACCACATGCTGGCGGGCAAGCCGGACTGGCTCGTCCGCGCCCTGCAGGCCAACCCGGCCGCCGTCTACATGGACCTCATGCGCTTCGCGCTGATCGACGGCTACGGCGCCTCGAACCTGCCCCCGCACGTGTGGGGCCTCGCCGCCTTCTGGGCCGTGGTGATCTTCGGCGGCGGCTTCGTGTACTTCTGGAAGGCTGAGGAGCGGTACGGCCGTGGCTGAGCACAACACCGGCGATCACCGTCCGACCGTCATCGCGGACGAGCTGCACATCGTCTACCGGGTCAACGGGGCCAGGACCGGCAAGGGCAGCGCCACCGCCGCCCTGAGCCGCATCGTCAAGCGCGGCGAGGAGCGCGGGGTGCGCAAGGTGCACGCCGTGCGCGGGGTCTCCTTCGTCGCCTACCGGGGCGAGGCCATCGGCCTGATCGGCTCCAACGGCTCCGGCAAGTCCACCCTGCTGCGGGCCATCGCGGGTCTCCTCCCGGCCGAGAAGGGCAAGGTCTACACCGACGGCCAGCCCTCCCTGCTCGGCGTCAACGCGGCCCTGATGAACGACCTGACCGGTGAGCGCAACGTCATCCTGGGCGGTCTCGCGATGGGCATGTCCCGCGAGCAGGTCCGGGAGCGCTACCAGGACATCGTCGACTTCTCCGGGATCAACGAGAAGGGCGACTTCATCACCCTGCCGATGCGGACCTACTCCTCCGGCATGGCGGCCCGGCTCCGCTTCTCCATCGCGGCGGCCAAGGACCACGACGTCCTCATGATCGACGAGGCGCTGGCCACCGGCGACCGCAAGTTCCAGAAGCGCTCCGAGGCCCGCATCCGCGAGCTGCGCAAGGAGGCCGGAACGGTCTTCCTGGTGAGCCACAACAACAAGTCGATCCGCGACACCTGCAACCGCGTCCTGTGGCTGGAGCGCGGCGAACTCCGCATGGACGGACCCACCGAAGAGGTCCTCAAGGAGTACGAGAAGTTCACGGGCAAGTGACCCGAGCGGCCCCGGGCCCCGCCGGAACTTCTCCGGCGGGGCCCGGCGTCTGCAAAAGAAGCGTCAACTCCGGCCGCGCGTAGGAATCTTGACGCCAATCGGTGTGTTGTTGTGATGCGCCGGACACCCCGACGAACCCTGTCGCGTTGTACAACGTAAGCTGTACCGGTGCCGGAAACCGGCAAGTAGGGCGATAATGCGCGACACCCTCCGCCGGGCGACCTCCCCCGGAGGGCAGGCGGCGTGTCCGAAATAGTGTGTATCGGTTCCGCAGTGTAGAACGGGAGATGTGACGGCAATGGCTACGGAAACTCCCCAGCTCAGCGCAGCATGTGCCGTCCCCGCCCCGGGCAGCGCGCGGTGACGGGAACCGACACGGCGACGGCATTGGAACGCGCCACACTGGACAAGGCCACGAGCGAGAACTTCCCCGTGGCCCCTTTCTTCCTGCCCCGCGCCTGGCGCGACGACCTCATGGCCGTCTACGGCTTCGCCCGCCTCGTCGACGACATCGGTGACGGCGACCTCGCCCCCGGCGGCGCCGACGCCCGCGTCCTCGGTGTCCCCGAGGCCGACGCCAAGGACCGCCTCGCCGTCCTCGACGCCTTCGAGGCCGACCTGCGCCGCGTCTTCGACGCCACCCCACGCCACCCGCTGCTGCGACGCCTGCAGCCCACCGTGCGCCGCTGCCGCATCAGCCCCGAGCCCTTCCTCGGCCTGATCGCCGCCAACCGCCAGGACCAGCTCGTCAAGCGCTACGAGACCTACGACGACCTGCGCGCCTACTGCGAACTGTCCGCCAACCCCGTCGGCCGCCTCGTCCTCGCCGTCACCGGCACGACGACGCCCGAGCGGGTCCGCCTGTCCGACGCGATCTGCACCGCGCTGCAGATCGTCGAACACCTCCAGGACGTCGCCGAGGACCTCGGCCGCGACCGGATCTATCTGCCCGCAGAGGACATGAAGCGCTTCCACGTCCAGGAATCCGACCTCACTGCCAAGAGCGCCGGCGCATCGGTGCGCGCGCTGGTCGCGTACGAGTCACAACGCGCCCGCGATCTGCTGAATGAAGGCGCCCCCCTCGTGGGTAGCGTCCACGGCAGGCTCAAGCTGCTGCTCGCGGGGTTCGTGGCGGGGGGAAGGGCGGCGGTCGACGCGATCGCCGCCGCCGGATTCGACGTCCTTCCCGGCCCTCCCAGACCCGGCAGGCTCCGGCTGCTGCGCGAGGTGGGCGTGACCCTGCGAGGAGAGGGGTGATCCGGTCCGTGGAGTCCACACCGCACGTGTCCGCACCGGTACTCGCCGCCTACCGGTACTGCGAGACCGTCACCGGCCAGCAGGCCCGCAACTTCGCCTACGGCATCCGCCTGCTGCCCACACCCAAGCGCCGCGCCATGTCCGCGCTCTACGCCTTCTCCCGGCGCGTGGACGACATCGGCGACGGCGAGCTGCCCGACGACGTGAAGGTCGCGCGCCTGGAGGAGACCCGGGCGCTGCTCACCCGCGTCCACGCGGGCGAAGTCGAGGAGGACGACACCGACCCGGTGGCCGTCGCCCTCGCGGACGCCGCCCGCGCCTTCCCGATCCCCCTCGGCGGCCTGGACGAGCTGATCGACGGCGTCCAGATGGACGTGCGCGGCGAGAGCTACGAGACCTGGGACGACCTCAAGGTCTACTGCCGCTGCGTCGCCGGAGCCATCGGACGCCTCTCGCTCGGCGTCTTCGGCACCGAACCCGGAGCGCGCGGCGCCGAACGCGCCCCCGAGTACGCCGACACCCTCGGCCTCGCCCTCCAGCTCACCAACATCCTGCGCGACGTCCGCGAGGACGCCGAGGGCGGCCGTACCTATCTGCCCTCCGACGACCTCGCCAAGTTCGGCTGCTCGGCCGGGTTCGCCGGACCCACCCCGCCCGAGGGCTCCGACTTCGCGGGCCTCGTCCACTTCGAGGTCCGCCGCGCCCGCGCTCTGTTCGCCGAGGGCTACCGGCTGCTGCCCATGCTCGACCGGCGCAGCGGCGCCTGCGTCGCCGCCATGGCCGGCATCTACCGCCGCCTGCTCGACCGCATCGAGCGCGACCCCGAGGCCGTGCTGCGCGGCCGTGTCTCGCTGCCCGGCCGCGAGAAGGCGTACGTCGCCGTGCGCGGCCTGTCCGGGCTCGACACCCGGCACGTCACCCGCCAGACCCTCAGGAGGCGCGCCTGATGGCCCCGGCGGACGAGACGGGCGCCACCCGTCCGAGAGGGCGGGCAACCCCGGACTGCGGCGTGGCGTCCCTGACTGCGACGGCCGAGCGTGCACCGTTCAACCAGCACGCGCGGCACGCACGGAAGGACGCACGATGAGCGACGGCGCACGCCCCGCACCGGAGCACTCCGGCCCCACGGCACCCGCGGACGGCACACCGCGGCACGCCGTCGTGGTCGGCGGCGGCCTCGCCGGGACCACCGCGGCCCTCGCGCTCGCCGACGCGGGCGTCCGCGTCACCCTCCTCGAAGGCAGGCCGCGCCTGGGCGGCCTCGCCTTCTCCTTCCAGCGCGACGGACTGACCGTGGACAACGGCCAGCACGTCTATCTGCGCTGCTGCACCGCCTACCGCTGGTTCCTCGACCGCATCGAGGGCGCGGCACTGGCACCGCTGCAGGACCGTCTCGACGTACCCGTCGTGGACGCCGACAAGCCCGAGGGCAGGCGGCTCGGCAGGCTGCGGCGCGACCCGCTGCCCGTCCCCCTCCACCTGGGGCGCAGCCTGGCCGCCTATCCGCACCTCTCGCTCGCCGAGCGTGCCGCCGTCGGACGGGCCGCGCTCGCGCTCAAGGGGCTCGACCCCACCGATCCGGCCCTGGACACCCAGGACTTCGGCGGCTGGCTGGCCGCCCACGGCCAGTCGGCGCGCGCCGTCGAGGCCCTGTGGGACCTGGTCGGTGTCGCCACCCTCAACGCGGTCGCGGGCGACGCCTCGCTGGGACTCGCCGCGATGGTGTTCAAGACCGGTCTGCTGTCCGACCCGGGCGCCGCCGACATCGGCTGGGCCCATGTCCCGCTGGGCGAACTGCACGACCGGCTCGCCCGCAAGGCGCTCGACTCCGCGGGCGTGCGCACCGAGGTCCGTACACGCGTCACCTCCCTCACCCAGAACGGAAACGGCGGCTGGAGCGTTCAGGTTCCCGGCGAGAGCCTGCACGCCGACGCCGTCGTCCTCGCCGTACCCCAGCGCGAGGCGCACGACCTGCTGCCGCCCGGCGCGCTCGACGACCCCGGACGGCTGCTGCGCATCGGCACCGCGCCGATCCTCAACGTCCATGTCGTCTACGACCGCCAGGTCCTCGCCCGGCCCTTCTTCGCCGCGCTCGGCTCGCCCGTGCAGTGGGTCTTCGACCGCACCGCCGCCTCCGGGCTGACCGGCGGCCAGTACCTGGCGCTGTCCCAGTCGGCCGCCCAGGACGAGATCGACACCCCCGTCGCCGAACTGCGCGAGCGCTATCTGCCCGAGCTGGAGCGGCTGATCCCCGGCACCCGCACCGCGCGCGTACGGGACTTCTTCGTGACCCGGGAGCGCACCGCCACGTTCGCCCCCGCCCCCGGCGTCGGACGGCTGCGGCCCGGCGCCCGCACCAAGGCGTCCGGCCTGTACCTGGCCGGAGCGTGGACCGCCACCGGGTGGCCCGCGACCATGGAGAGTGCGGTCCGCAGCGGCGTGAGTGCGGCCGACGCCGCCCTCGGCGCCCTCGGCCGCCCCCGCCCCCGTCACCTCTTCGCTCTCGAGGAGGCGGCGTGATGCTCGATCAGGAGCACGCGGGCCGGCCCCGCACCCCCGGTACCGCAACAAGAGGAGAGACTGTGCCCACTGTGCCGCCCCCGGCCTCGACCGCCGCAGACGCGGTGGACGTGACCGCGCTGCTGGAGCGCGGCCGGACCCTGGCCACCCCGGTCCTGCGCGCGGCCGTCGACCGGCTGGCGCCGCCCATGGACACCGTCGCCGCCTACCACTTCGGCTGGATCGACGCGGCGGGCAACCCGGCCGACGGCGACGGCGGCAAGGCCGTACGCCCCGCGCTCGCGGTCCTCTCCGCCGAGGTCACCGGCGCCGCCCCCGAGGTGGGCGTGCCCGGCGCCGTCGCCGTCGAACTGGTCCACAACTTCTCGCTGCTGCACGACGACCTGATGGACGGCGACGAGCAGCGCCGCCACCGCGACACCGTCTGGAAGGTGCACGGCCCCGCCCAGGCCATCCTGGTCGGCGACGCCCTGTTCGCCCTCGGCAACGAGGTCCTGCTGGAGCTCGGCACCGTCGAGGCCGGGCGCGCCACCCGGCGGCTGACCACCGCCACCCGGGCCCTGATCGACGGTCAGGCCCAGGACATCTCCTACGAGCACCGCGACCGCGTCAGCGTCGAGGAGTGTCTGGAGATGGAGGGCAACAAGACCGGCGCCCTGCTCGCCTGCGCCTCCTCCATCGGCGCGGTCCTCGGCGGCGCCGGTGACGCCACCGCCGACGCGCTGGAACGGTACGGCTACCACCTCGGCCTCGCCTTCCAGGCCGTCGACGACCTGCTCGGCATCTGGGGCGACCCGGAGTCCACCGGCAAGCAGACCTGGAGCGACCTGCGCCAGCGCAAGAAGTCCCTGCCCGTGGTCGCCGCGCTCGCCGCGGGCGGCCCCGCCTCCGAGCGCCTGGGCGAGATCCTTGCCGCCGATGCCAAGAGCAGCGACTTCGCGAACTTCTCCGAGGCCGAGTTCGCGGCCCGCGCCGCCCTCATCGAGGAGGCGGGCGGCCGTGAGTGGACGGCGGACGAGGCCCGGCGCCAGCACGCCGTCGCCGTCCAGGCCCTCGACGCCGTCGACATGCCCGACCGGGTGCGGGTCGCCTTCACGGCGCTCGCCGACTTCGTCGTCGTCAGGAAGAGATGATCACTATCGGCCGAATAACCCTCGCGTAGTCGCCGGCCGGTGCGGCGCGATGACCGACACCGGCCGACGGCGGACCCGCAGCAGCACGACTCGTACGACTGCACGAAGGGGAAGCCATGACAGCGACGACCGACGGAAGCACCGGGGCGACCATTCCGCCCCGTGCCGACGCGGCCAGCGAAACCGACAGCACCACCCCCCAGGCGGCCGGGGTACCCGAGGCCGCCGAACGCGCCGTACGCCGGGCCACGGAGCACCTGCTCGCCAGGCAGGACCCCGAGGGCTGGTGGAAGGGCGACCTGGAGACCAACGTCACCATGGACGCCGAGGACCTGCTCCTGCGCCAGTTCCTCGGCATCCGCGACGAGGCCACCACCCGGGCCGCCGCCCTGTACATCCGGGGCGAGCAGCGCGAGGACGGCGCCTGGCCCACCTTCTACGGCGGCCCCGGCGAACTCTCCGCCACCATCGAGGCGTACGTCGCCCTCCGTCTGGCCGGAGACGCCCCCGACGCCCCGCACATGGCCCGCGCCTCGGCCTGGGTCCGCGAGCGCGGCGGCATCGCCTCCGCCCGCGTCTTCACCCGGATCTGGCTCGCCCTGTTCGGCTGGTGGAAATGGGAGGACCTGCCCGAACTCCCCCCGGAACTCATCTGGTTCCCCACCTGGCTGCCGCTCAACATCTACGACTTCGGCTGCTGGGCGCGGCAGACCATCGTGCCGCTCACCATCGTCTCCGCCAAGCGCCCGGTGCGCCCGGCGCCCTTCGCGCTGGACGAGCTGCACACCGACCCGGCCCACCCCAACCCGCCAAGGCCCTTCGCCCCGCTGGCCAGTTGGGACGGGGCCTTCCAGCGTCTTGACCGCATGGTGCACAAGCTGCGCCGGGCCGTACCGCGCCGTCTGCGCGACGCCGCGATCGGCAGCGCCGCCCGCTGGATCATCGAACGCCAGGAGAACGACGGCTGCTGGGGCGGCATCCAGCCCCCCGCCGTCTACTCGGTCATCGCCCTGCACCTGCTCGGCTACGACCTCGAACACCCCGTCATGCGCGCGGGGTTGGCGTCCCTGGACCGCTTCGCCGTCTGGCGCGAGGACGGCTCCCGGATGATCGAGGCATGCCAGTCCCCGGTGTGGGACACCTGCCTCGCCACCATCGCCCTGGCCGACGCCGGACTCCCCGCGGACCACCCGCAGTTGGTCAAGGCCGCCGACTGGATGCTCGGCGAGGAGATCCGCCGCCCCGGCGACTGGGCCGTCAAACGCCCTCAACTCCCGCCGGGCGGCTGGGCGTTCGAATTCCACAACGACAACTACCCCGACATCGACGACACCGCCGAGGTCGCCCTCGCCCTGCGCCGGGTCCGCCATCCCCAACCCGTCCGCGTGGACGGGGCGATCGGCCGCGCCGTGCGCTGGAACCTCGGGATGCAGTCCAAGAACGGCGCCTGGGGCGCCTTCGACGTCGACAACACCAGCCCGTTCCCCAACCGGCTGCCCTTCTGCGACTTCGGCGAGGTCATCGACCCGCCCTCCGCCGATGTCACCGCGCACGTCGTGGAGATGCTCGCCGCCGAAGGACTCGCCCACGACCCGCGCACCCGGCGCGGCATCGACTGGCTCCTGGCCGAACAGGAGGCGGACGGCTCGTGGTTCGGCCGCTGGGGCGTCAACTACGTCTACGGCACCGGCTCCGTCGTCCCCGCCCTCACCGCCGCCGGACTCCCCGGCTCGCACCCGGCGATCCGCCGCGCGGTCGCCTGGCTGGAGCGCGTCCAGAACGACGACGGCGGCTGGGGCGAGGACCTGCGCTCCTACAAACACGTCACGGAATGGAGCGGCCGGGGCACCTCCACCGCCTCCCAGACCGCCTGGGCCCTCATGGCGCTCCTCGCGGCCGGGGAGAAGGACGCCAAGGCCGTCGAACGCGGCGTCAGGTGGCTCGCCGAGACCCAGCGCGAGGACGGCTCCTGGGACGAGCCCTACTTCACCGGCACCGGCTTCCCCTGGGACTTCTCCATCAACTACCACCTCTACCGGCAGGTGTTCCCGCTCACCGCGCTCGGCCGCTATCTGCACGGCGACCCCTTCGACAAGGCACCCCTCGCCACCGCAGGAGGCAGGCACGCCGGAGCCGAGGGCCGCTGAATGACCACCCGGCCCGCCCCGGCACCGCTGCTGATCGCCTGCGCGCTCGGCATCGAACGCCTCGCCCTGCGCACCGGCGACCGCGGCGGTTCCGGCAGCAGGCCCGTCGTCGTCCGCACGGGCATGGGCCCGCGCGCGGCGCAGCGGGTCGTCGGCCGGATGCTGGCCACACCCGACCTCGCCGGTGCCGCCGTCCTGGCCACCGGCTTCTGCGCCGGGCTCGCGCCCGGCATGCACCCCGGCGACCTCGTGGTCGCCGAGGAGACCCGAGACCCGCGCGGCACCGTGCCGTGCGTCCGTACCGATCTGCTCGTCAAGGAGCTGACCCGGGCCCTGCCCGGCCGTACCGTCCACACCGGTCCCCTGACCGGCTCCGACCACGTGGTGCGCGGCCCCGAGCGCGCCGACCTCCTGGCCACCGGCGCCATCGCGGTGGACATGGAATCGGCCGCCACCCTGCTGACCGCCGTCCGCGTCGGTGCCCGCCAGGTTGCGGCCGTACGGGTGGTCGTGGACGCTCCAGAACATGAACTCGTCCGCATCGGAACGGTACGCGGTGGAATATCGGCCTTCCGTGTGTTGCGTTCCGTACTTCCCGCGTTTTTCGAATGGCACCGTTCCTTGCCGCTCCCCCGGAGGTGAGCCAGATGGCCATGCCGTTGCGTCAGTCCATCAAGGTCGCTACGTACCTGGCGGAACAGAAGCTCCGCAAGCGGGACAAGTTCCCGCTGATCGTCGAGCTCGAACCGCTCTTCGCCTGTAACCTGAAGTGCGAGGGCTGCGGCAAGATCCAGCACCCCGCCGGGGTGCTCAAGCAGCGGATGCCCGTCGCCCAGGCCGTGGGCGCCGTTCTCGAGTCCGGCGCGCCGATGGTGTCCATCGCCGGTGGCGAGCCGCTGATGCACCCGCAGATCGACGAGATCGTGCGCCAGCTGGTCGCCAAGCGCAAATACGTCTTCCTGTGCACCAACGCCATGCTGCTGCGCAAGAAGATGGACAAGTTCACCCCCTCGCCCTACTTCGCCTTCGCGGTGCACATCGACGGGCTGCGCGAGCGGCACGACGAGTCCGTGGCCAAGGAGGGCGTGTTCGACGAGGCCGTGGAGGCCATCAAGGAGGCCCAGCGGCGCGGCTTCCGCGTCACCACCAACTCCACGTTCTTCAACACCGACACCCCGCAGACCATCGTCGAGGTCCTGAACTTCCTCAACGACGACCTCAAGGTGGACGAGATGATGATCTCGCCCGCCTACGCCTACGAGAAGGCGCCCGACCAGGAGCACTTCCTCGGCGTCGAGCAGACCCGCGAGCTGTTCAAGAAGGCCTTCTCCGGCGGCAACCGCAGGCGCTGGCGGCTCAACCACTCCCCGCTCTTCCTGGACTTCCTGGAGGGCAAGGTCGACTTCCCCTGCACCGCCTGGGCGATCCCCAACTACTCCCTCTTCGGCTGGCAGCGCCCCTGCTACCTGATGAGCGACGGCTACGTGCCCACGTACCGCCAGCTCATCGAGGACACCGACTGGGACAAGTACGGCCGCGGCAAGGACCCGCGCTGCGCCAACTGCATGGCGCACTGCGGCTACGAGCCCACCGCCGTCCTCGCCACCATGGGCTCCCTCAAGGAGTCGCTGCGGGCCATGCGCGAGACCGTCTCAGGAAACCGGGAGTGAGGCCGTGACCGCCGTATCCCTGGGCGTTCCCGAGGTACCGCCCCGGGCGCTCGCGCCCCGGCGGACATCGCGCCAGATCCATGTGGGCGCGGTGCCCGTCGGGGGCGGGGCGCCGGTGTCCGTGCAGTCCATGACGACGACGCGTACGTCGGACATCGGGTCGACGTTGCAGCAGATCGCGGAGCTGACGGCGTCGGGCTGCCAGATCGTGCGGGTGGCGTGTCCGACGCAGGACGACGCGGACGCGCTGGCGACGATCGCGCGGAAGTCGCAGATCCCGGTGATCGCGGACATCCACTTCCAGCCGAAGTACGTCTTCGCGGCGATCGAGGCGGGGTGTGCGGCGGTCCGGGTGAATCCGGGCAACATCAAGCAGTTCGACGACAAGGTCAAGGAGATCGCGCGGGCGGCGAAGGACCACGGCACCCCGATCCGCATCGGGGTGAACGCGGGTTCCCTGGACCGCCGCCTCCTGCAGAAGTACGGCAAGGCGACCCCCGAGGCGCTGGTGGAGTCGGCGCTGTGGGAGGCGTCCCTCTTCGAGGAGCACGACTTCCGGGACATCAAGATCTCGGTGAAGCACAACGACCCGGTCGTGATGATCGAGGCGTACCGGCAGCTGGCCGCGCAGTGCGACTACCCCCTCCACCTCGGTGTGACCGAGGCGGGCCCCGCGTTCCAGGGCACGATCAAGTCGGCGGTGGCCTTCGGCGCGCTGCTCTCCCAGGGCATCGGTGACACGATCCGGGTCTCCCTGTCGGCCCCGCCCGCCGAGGAGGTCAAGGTGGGCCTGCAGATCCTGGAGTCCCTGAACCTCAAGCAGCGCGGCCTGGAGATCGTCTCCTGCCCGTCCTGCGGCCGTGCCCAGGTGGACGTGTACAAGCTGGCCGAGGAGGTCACGGCCGGGCTGACGGGCATGGAGGTCCCGTTGCGCGTCGCGGTCATGGGCTGCGTGGTGAACGGCCCGGGCGAGGCCCGCGAGGCCGACCTCGGCGTCGCCTCCGGCAACGGCAAGGGCCAGATCTTCGTCAAGGGCGAAGTCATCAAGACCGTCCCGGAGTCGAAGATCGTGGAAACGCTCATCGAGGAGGCGATGCGGCTCGCGGAGGAAGCCAACGAGGAGTCGGAACAGGCGAGTTGAGACAGGGCACGGCACACGGACCGAGAGGGGGCCGGCGTGACGATTCTGGAAAGAATCCGGGGACCACGTGATCTGAAGGCGCTGACGAAGGAAGAGCTGGGCGAACTGTCCGCCGACGTACGGCAGTTCCTGGTGGACGCGGTGTCCCGGACCGGCGGCCATCTCGGGCCCAACCTGGGCGTGGTGGAACTCTCCATCGCCCTGCACCGGGTCTTCGAGTCGCCCGTGGACCGCATCCTGTGGGACACCGGCCACCAGAGCTATGTGCACAAGCTGCTGACGGGACGTCAGGACTTCTCCAAGCTGCGCGGCAAGGGCGGTCTGTCCGGCTACCCCTCGCGCGAGGAGTCCGAGCACGACGTCATCGAGAACAGCCACGCCTCCACCGCGCTCGGCTGGGCCGACGGCCTCGCCAAGGCCCGCCAGGTGCTGGGGGAGCGCGGCCATGTGGTCGCCGTCATCGGTGACGGCGCGCTGACCGGCGGCATGGCCTGGGAGGCGCTGAACAACATCGCCGCCGCCAAGGACCGCCCGCTCATCATCGTCGTCAACGACAACGAACGCTCCTACGCCCCCACCATCGGCGGCCTCGCCAACCATCTCGCCACCCTGCGCACCACCGACGGCTACGAACAGGCCCTCGCCTGGGGCAAGCAGGTGATCCGGGGCACCCCGATCGTCGGCAAGTACGTCTACGAGGCCCTGCACGGCGCCAAGAAGGGCTTCAAGGACGCCTTCGCCCCGCAGGGCATGTTCGAGGACCTGGGCCTGAAGTACGTCGGCCCCATCGACGGCCACGACATCGGCGCCGTCGAGTCCGCGCTGCGCCGCGCGAAACGCTTCCACGGCCCCGTCCTCGTCCACTGCCTCACCGAGAAGGGCCGGGGCTACGCGCCCGCCCTCGCGGACGAGGCCGACCACTTCCACACCGTCGGCGTGATGGACCCGCTCACCTGCGCCCCGCTCGCCCCCTCCAACGGGCCTTCCTGGACCTCGGTGTTCGAGGACGAGATCGTCCGCATCGGCGAGGAGCGCGAGGACGTCGTCGCCATAACGGCGGCCATGCTCCACCCCGTCGGCCTCGGCCGCTTCGCCGAGCGCTTCCCCGACCGGGTGTGGGACGTGGGCATCGCGGAACAGCACGCGGCCGTCTCCGCCGCCGGACTCGCCACCGGCGGACTGCACCCGGTCGTCGCCGTCTACGCCACCTTCCTCAACCGCGCCTTCGACCAGCTCCTCATGGACGTCGCCCTGCACCGCTGCGGGGTCACCTTCGTCCTGGACCGGGCCGGGGTCACGGGCGTGGACGGCGCCTCGCACAACGGCATGTGGGACATGTCCGTCCTCCAGGTCGTCCCCGGACTGCGCATCGCCGCCCCGCGCGACGCCGTCCAACTCCGCTCCCAGCTACGGGAAGCCGTCGCCGTGGACGACGCGCCCACGCTGGTCCGCTTCCCCAAGGAGTCCGCCGGACCGGAGATCCCGGCGGTCGGCCAGGTGGGCGGCATGGACGTCCTCCACCGCGACGAACAGCCCCAGGTCCTGCTGGTCGCCGTCGGCGTGATGGCCTCCGTATGCCTCCAGGCGGCGAACCTCCTCACGGCACGCGGGATCGGCTGCACGGTCGTCGACCCCCGCTGGGTCAAGCCCGTCGACCCGGCGCTGCCCCAACTCGCCGCCGAACACCGGCTGGTGGCAGTCGTCGAGGACAACAGCCGCTCCGCCGGGGTCGGGTCGGCCGTCGCGCTCGCGCTCGGGGACGCCGATGTGGACGTGCCCGTACGGCGGTTCGGGATTCCGGAGCAGTTCCTCGCCCACGCCAAGCGGGCCGAGGTACTGGCGGACATCGGGCTCACGCCCGTCGAGATCGCGGGGCGGATCAGCGGGAGCCTCGCCGCACACGACGTACACCGGCGTCCGGGCCAGGAGAAACAGGAGAGCTGAATGAGCACGGAGTTCGATCTCGGCGCCCTCCTCGCCGAGCGCGGCGCCGAACGTTACGACCTGCACGCGCGGTATCTCAACCCCCAACTCCCGCGCATGCTGCACACGATCGGCTTCGACAAGGTCTACGAGCGGGCCGAGGGCGCCCACTTCTACGACGCCGAAGGCAACGACTACCTGGACATGCTCGCCGGGTTCGGGGTGATGGGCCTCGGCCGTCACCACCCGGTCGTCCGCAAGGCCCTGCACGACGTGCTCGACCTCGACCTCGCCGACCTCACCCGCTTCGACTGCCAGCCCCTGCCCGGGCTCCTGGCGGAACGGCTCCTCGCCCACAGTCCGCACCTGGACCGGGTGTTCTTCGGCAGCAGCGGCACCGAAGCCGTGGAAACCGCGCTGAAGTTCGCCCGCTACGCCACCGGCCGCCCCCGCATCCTCTACTGCGACCACGCCTTCCACGGCCTCACCACCGGCTCCCTCTCCGTCAACGGCGAGCGCGGCTTCCGCGACGGCTTCGCACCCCTGCTGCCCGACACCGCCGTACCCCTCGGTGATCTCGACGCGCTGAAGCGGGAGTTGAAAAAGGGCGACGTGGCCGCCCTCGTCGTGGAGCCGATCCAGGGCAAGGGCGTGCACGAGGCGCCGCCCGGCTATCTGCGGGCCGCGCAGGAACTCCTGCACCAGCACAAGGCGTTGCTCATCGCGGACGAGGTGCAGACCGGCCTCGGCCGCACCGGCGACTTCTACGCCTACCAGCACGAGGACGGCGTGGAACCGGACCTGGTCTGCGTGGCCAAGGCCCTCTCCGGCGGCTATGTGCCCGTGAGCGCGACCCTCGGCAAGGACTGGATCTTCAAGAAGGTCTACTCCTCCATGGACCGCGTCCTGGTGCACTCCGCGAGCTTCGGCTCCAACGCCCAGGCCATGGCCGCCGGACTCGCCGTGCTCTCCGTCATGGAGGACGAGCAGATCGTCGCCCGCGCCCGTACGGTCGGCGAGCTGCTGAAGTCCCGGCTCGCCGCGCTGACCGCCACGTACGAGCTGCTGGCCGACGTGCGTGGGCGCGGGCTGATGATCGGCATCGAGTTCGGGCGCCCCGACTCGCTCAAGCTGCGCGGGCGCTGGACCATGCTCCAGGCCGCCCGCAAGGGGCTCTTCGCGCAGATGGTCGTCGTACCGCTGCTGCAACGGCACCGCATCCTCACCCAGGTCTCCGGCGACCACCTGGAGGTGATCAAGCTGATTCCGCCGCTGGTGATCGACGAGGCGGACGTGGAGCGGTTCGTGGAGGCGTTCACTGCGGTCATGGACGACGCGCACAGCGGGGGCGGGCTGATGTGGGACTTCGGGCGGACGCTGATCAAACAGGCGGTCGCGGGGCGGTGACGTTGCGCTGAGCCTCGGGCCCTGGGGCGTTTTTGCCTCTGAGGCAAGAAAATTGCCGCACAGGCAAAAGTGCGGCTCAATGGAGGCATGAACGCCTCAGACGCCGTGCCACCGGCGGGCCAGGGGGACGACCTGCCCGCCGTGGCGCCGCAGCTGCGCGCCCTGCGCCGTCGCGCCGGGCTCACCCTGGAGGCCGCGGCCTCCTCCGCCGGGCTCTCCCCGGCCCATCTCTCCCGGCTCGAGACCGGGCAGCGCCAGCCCTCGCTGCCGATGCTGCTCGCGCTCGCCCGTATCTACGGTACGACCGTCTCCGCACTGCTCGGCGAGACCACCGCCGACCGCGACGCGATCGTACGCGCCGCCGACATGGAGCCCACCGGCGCGGCCGGCTGGACCTACTTTCAGGCCGGTTCCTCCGGGCGCGGCATGCAGGCGCTGCGCGTGCAGATCCCGTACCGCGCCCGGCCCGACATCGTGCGCGTCCACCCCGGCGAGGAGTGGCTGTACGTCCTCAAGGGCCGCCTCAGGCTCGGCCTCGGCGACGGCAGCCATCTGCTCGGGCCCGGGGACAGTGCCCACTTCGACTCGCTCACCCCGCACCGGCTCACCGCCGAGGATCACGACGGGGTCGAGCTGCTGTTCGTCCACACCCTGCTCCAGAGCCCCACGGCCGCGCTGTGCCTGGGGCACCCGACCGGAGGGCCGTCATGAGTGACTACGAGGAGAAGCTGCCGCGCTCGCTGTGGGTACGGCTGGTGGTGTACGTCGCCCTCGGGCACGTCCTGGCCGCGTTCCTGTTCCTGCTGTTCTCGCTGGGGGCGAAGGGGTGAGGTGAGGGGGGCCGCTCGGGCGGGGCGTGCCGTGGGCGGGGCGCGCTGGTGCCGGAGCGGGGCGGGCCTCGGCGGGCCCGCCGCTCGCTCAGTCGACCAGGCGGGCGCGCAGCCGCTCCCGCGTCCCGTCGGCCAGCTTCAGACCCCGCTCCAGATAGGCGTCCACGTCGCCCCAGGTCTCCTCGATGCTGTCGAAGGCCGCCGCGAGGTATTCGGCGCGGGCGTCGAAGAGCGGGCTCAGCAGCTCCATCACCTCGGGCGTGTACGCGGTGTCGGGGCTGCCGCTGCGCCGGACCTTGTAGCGGCGGTGCTTGGCGTTGGACATCAGATAGTCGCTGGTGATCGCGGAGCGCTCCACGCCCACCGCGAGCAGCGTCACCGCGACCGAGATCCCGGCGCGGTCCTTGCCCGCCGCGCAGTGCATCAGCGCGGGCACACTGTCCTCGGCCAGCGCGTGCAGCACCCGCGAGTGCTCGGCGGTGCGCTCCTTGACGATCTTCCGGTACGAGGCGACCATGCGGTCCGCGCCCTTGCCGCCCGCGAGAATGCCGCGCAGCTGGTCCAGATTCCCGTCCCGCACCAGCTTCCAGAACTCGGCGCCGTCGGCCGGGTCGCTCAGCGGAAGGTTCACATTCCGCACGCCGGGCAGTTCCACGTCCGGGCCTTCGAGACGGCGGTCGGCCGCGTTGCGGAAGTCGAACACCGTGTGCAGCCCCAGCGACGCGAGAAAAGCGGCGTCCTCGTCGGTCGCGTGCGCGAGATGACCGCTGCGGAACAGCACACCGTGCCGCACCCGCCGTCCGTCCACGGTCGGCAGTCCGCCCACATCGCGGAAATTGCGTACGGCGGCCAGCTCGGGCTCGGTCGACGGGACCTGCTGCGTCACGGATGCTCCTCCCGGTCGGCCCCGCCGCGCGGCTCGGCGGCGGGCGCTGAGTCGACGATACGACATCGCCTCCGTCCCGCCCGGGTCCGTGCTCCACCCGGCGCCGGAGCTGCGAAGACGTCCCTTTCGGCGCCGCTTTCCGACGGGCTTTCAGCAGGGCTTTCGGCGCGGCATTCCGACCGCTTTTCCACCCCGCTTTTGATCGGCGCCGCCTATTCCGTGATTGGCAAACTCTTTAAGAGTGTCTTATCTCACCGTTCGTCAACCCCTTCCTACGGTCGCGTAAGTCACATCCGAGGGTGAATCATGGTGCGATGTGGCAGACGATTCGAAGAGTGACAACACATCAATGATCGGGTCGTACGTGGCGGTGGGGGACAGCTTCACCGAGGGCGTCGGCGACCCCGGCCCCGACGGGGCGTTCGTGGGCTGGGCCGACCGGCTCGCGGTACTCCTCGCCGACCGGCGGCCTGAAGGCGACTTCACGTACACCAACCTCGCGGTGCGCGGAAAGCTGCTCGACCAGATCGCGGCGGACCAGGTGCCCAAGGCCGCCCGGCTCGCCCCGGACCTCGTGTCCATCTGCGCCGGTGGCAACGACATCATCCGCCCCGGCACCGACCCGGACGACGTGGCCGAGCGGTTCGAGCAGGCGGTGGCGCTGCTCGCGGCCTCGGCGGGCACCGTGCTGGTGGCGACCGGCTTCGACACACGCGGCGTGCCGCTGCTCAAGCATCTGCGCGGCAAGATCGCGACCTACAACGGGCATGTCCGTGCCGTCGCCGACCGGTACGGCTGCCCCGTGCTCGACCTGTGGTCCCTCAAGTCCGTCCAGGACCGCAGGGCTTGGGACGACGACCGGCTGCACCTCTCGCCCGAGGGGCACACCCGGGTCGCCCTGCGCGCGGGCCAGGCCCTCGGGGTGAAGATCCCGGCCGACCCGGAGCAGGCCTGGCCGGAGCTGCCGCCCCGGGGCACGCTGGAGATCCGCCGCGACGACGTCCACTGGGCCCGCCAGCACCTCGTGCCGTGGATCGGCCGCAGGCTGCGGGGGGAGTCCTCCGGGGACCATGTGACGGCGAAGGGCATGCTGTCACCGGCGGACATCAAGATGCGGATCGCCTCGGTGGCGTGAGGCGGTGAGGGCGCACATGTGGTCGGCACACATAGGTGCTGGCCACATGTGCGCCAGCCACATGTGCGCCGTACCCACTCCCCGCCCGGCACCCACTCCCTGCTCGGCCCCGCTCAGCGGTACCAGCCGTACCGCTCCGCGATCACCGGCAGCCGGTCGGCCGCCAGGGCATGGGCGGCGGCCCGCGGTGTCGTACCGTCCGCCTCCGCGCGGTCCAGCATCAGCCCGGTCAGCGCGCGCATCGACCGGCGCAGCTGCGCGAACGCCTCCTCGGCGTCGGGCCCGATGTCACCGAACAGGGTCCACCACCACCAGGCGTTCGTACCGGAGTTGACCACCACGTCGGGCAGGACGCACACCCCGCGCGCGGTCAGTGCGGCCTCCGCCTCCGGCAGCACGGGCATGTTGGCCGCCTCCACGATCCAGCGCGCCCTGATGCGTTCCTGGTCGGTGGCGTCGATCGCGTACGACACGGCGGCGGGCACCAGCACCTCGGCGTCGGCCGACAGCCAGGCGTCGCCCGGCAGTTCGCGGTCGCCCGGCCGCAGCACGGCCCGGTCGACGGTCCCGTGGGCGTCCCGCGCCGCCAGCAGCGCCTCCACGTCGAGCCCCGACGGGTTGGCGATGGTCCCCTTGACGTCCGCCACGGCCACGACGGTCAGGCCCGCCCGCGCCAGGAACCGGGCGGTGGCCCCGCCCATCGTGCCCAGCCCCTGCACGGCAACACGCGTACCACGGCGGGGTGTTCCGGCCCGGTCCAGCGCGGTCAGACACGCCTCGGCGACTCCGCAGCCACCTGCCAGCTCGTCCAGGCCGATCCCGTCCACCTCGACCGCGAAGGCAGCCGCGAGGCGTGCGCGGGCGGCGGGTTCGTCGTCCAGCAGCGGATACACGGCCTGCACCGAGGAGACGAGCCCCGCCTCCGCCGCCGCCCGGTCCACCAGGTCCTGGGTGAGCCCGAGGTCTTCCCCGGTGGTCCAGCAGCTCTCGATGTACGGCCGCATGGCACGCAGGTACCGCACGAGCAGCCCGTACGCCTCCGGGTCGCGCGGATCGCAGTCGATCCCGCCCTTGGCCCCGCCGAGGGGGACGTAGCGGCTCGCCGGGTCGTAGTGCAGGGCCTCCTTCATCGTCATGCCGCGCGCGAGCCCGGTGACCTCCGCCAGCGTGCACCCGGCCCGCATCCGCAGGCCCCCGCTGGCCACGCCCCGCACCAGCCGGTCGACGACGAGGAAGCCCTGGCGGCCGGTGAGGTGGTCGGTCCAGGTGAGGGAGATCAAGGGGGCGGGGGTGGTCAACGGGGTGCTCCTTTACCGGGGTGGGAATAGCGACGCCGTACCGGGCGTTTCTCTGTCCCGGCTGAGTCACTCAGCCCCCGGCGGACCCGTGTGCCGGGGGTGCCGCCCATAATGGGGCACCACCAAGACGCCGTTACCTGGAGGTACCGTGACCGGCCTGCGTTCCCAGAGCTCAGGGCTCCGTGCTCTACAGCCCGCGGCCTTCGGCGCGGAACCGAGCGGTGAGCGCCTGGAGCGTATTCGCCGGTCGCCCCATTTCAAGGACGGTGTCTTCCAGAACCCGGGCGGTACGGCGAGCACGCGGCCCTCGGGCTCCGCGCTGGAGCTGGCGAAGGCGTTCTTCGACAAGGACACCCGCCCCGCGCGCGCCCCTCGGGGGACGATCCCGGTGCACCCCACCACCCTGGCCGACCTGGCGGCGCCGCCCGCCACGGGGCTGCGGGTGACGTGGATGGGCCACTCCAGCGTGCTGGTGGAGATCGACGGACACCGGGTGCTGTTCGACCCGGTGTGGGGTGAGCGCTGCTCGCCGTTCCCCTTCGCGGGCCCGCGCCGACTGCACCCGGTGCCGCTGCCGCTGGCCGCGCTCGGTCCGGTCGACGTCGTGGTGATCTCCCACGACCACTACGACCACCTCGACATGCCCACGATCAAGGCGCTGGCCGACACGGACACCCTGTTCGCGGTCCCGCTGGGCGTGGGCGCCCACCTCGAACACTGGGGCGTCTCCCCGGACCGCCTGCGCGAACTGGACTGGCACGAGTCGACCAGGATCGGCGGCCTCACCCTGACCGCGACCCCGGCCCGCCACTTCTGCGGCCGCGGCCTGCGCAACACCCAGCACACCCTCTGGGCCTCCTGGGTGGTCGCCGGTGACGAGCACCGCGTCTACCACAGCGGCGACACCGGCTACTTCGAGGGCTTCCAGGACATCGGCGCCGCCTACGGCCCCTTCGACCTCACCATGATCCAGATCGGCGCCTACAGCCCCTACTGGCCCGACATCCACATGACCCCCGAAGAGGGCCTCCGCTCCCACCTCGACCTCCAGGGCGGCACCCCCCACGGCGTCCTCCTCCCCATCCACTGGGGCACCTTCAACCTCGCGATGCACCCCTGGGCAGAACCGGGCGAGTGGACCCGCGACGCCTCTGACGCCGCCGACCAGCCGGTGGCGTCCCCCCACCCCGGCGAACCCTTCGAACCGGCAGGCAAGCTCCCCACCGCCCCTTGGTGGCGCACCATCTCCCGGCCGATCGCCCGTCCGTGGCGCGAGGCTCAGGGGGTGGCGACAGCGGACGTCGAGGAGCGGAACAACGATCTGAACTTCGCCGGTGAGGCGTGACCGCCACCCCCACCTTTCTTGAGATGAGCTTCAGTCTCTTCTCGGCCAGAAGAAGCCCCCGACGATCACGGCCAGCACGAGGATCGCGGCGACGCTCGCGAGGGCCCATGCCGCGGCTCTGACGGACTCGAAGAATCCCGCCTGCAGAACCTGGACCACGCCGGACATCCCGGCAGCCGCGATCACGGCGAGGATCACTTCGAGCTTGGCGCGCTGCCTGGTCTCCCGCCGCTCTTCCTCGTGAGCCTCCTGCTCCTCTCGCCGCCTGGCCAGCTTCTCGATGCTGGAGCCGAGTTGGTCCTGTGCCACGTCCTCGATGAGCGCCTGCAGCTCCGTCACTCTCTCGCGGAAGTTCGAACCGTCCAGCACGAGCCGGATGATGTCGGCGACCACCGGGGACGACACCAGGGAGGGCGATCTGATCAGTGTGATGGTGGACCTGACCGACGTGGAGAAGTCGTTCAGGCGCGTTCTCTCCAGGTCCAGTTCACGTGCGAGAGCGCGCAACGCTGCGGCGCTGCCGCTCTGTTCGCGCTCGACCGCGTCGACCCGGACCCTGAACTCCTCGACGCGCTGGTAGTGATCGACGAGTTCGAGCGACCATCCGGCGAAGAGACCGTCGAGGGAGGCGGTGAACTCCGCGACGGTCATCTTGGTGGTCTGGGTGAAGGCCGCCATTCCGGGTGCGGCGATCGCCGTGGTGTTGGAGGTGCGGAGAAGCTTCTCCCCGGTCGAGCCGGTGATGTCGGCGATCAGGTCGCTCTCACGGACGTACCGCCCCCACTCGGCCAGGGAGCCGACCATCGGTGTGACGGGGCTCGTCAGCACCTGCGCCCCCATCGCCTCCAGCAACTCCCTCGCCGTGCGCATCTCGTGGCGCGGGGCGGACCTGGCCGGGCCCTGTGTGGTGGAAGCCGCGTTGACGGCCACGATGACATGGAACATTCCCGGGCTCGGCTCGGGGCGCCGGAGGTCCGGAGTTTCGGCACTCTCGGCCAGCCGTGCGCAGACGTCCTCGGTCAGGTCGGTCGCGAGCGCGGCGAGCCGTTCCCAGGCCCGGCCCTCCTGCCCGCCGAACGACACCCGTACATGGCCGTACTCCGGTGCCGCCCGCAGCATCATCGAATGCAGCTCCGCCGGTGTGACGTCGGCGATGTCGGCGGTGAACCGTACGTAATGGTTGCCGAGTCTGGAGAAGCGGATCTCAGCCCGCAGGTTCCCGAGCCGCTGCCCGTCGGAACCTTGCACCGCCACGTCGGGAAGCTCGACGAGCGCGCCGCCGTAACGTCGGTTGAACGCGTCCGAGCCGTTCCAGACGTCGTCCAGGTTCAGCGAGTTGTTGACGGACAGGACCGCCGCCCCGCCCAACTGCCAGCCGGAGCCGTGCGCACCGACCCGTTCGACCACCTCGCGGGGCGCGGTACGGCGTACGGCGAACGGATAGACGTAGGTGATCCGGCCCCGGTCGATCCGCAGCCACGGATCATTCCTCCTCTCCTCCAGGGAGAGCAGAGCGAGACGGTGAGCACGCAGTTCGCTCTGGTACCCGGAAGAGGCGATCGCGTCGGAGGACTCGGCCCGTTCGATCTCCGCCGCGACGTCGTCGAGCGGTTCGCCCGTGTCGAGGAAGCGGCGCAGTCCTCCCACCGCACGGGCGACGGCCAGGCCGCAGGTCTCGATCTCCTCGGCCCGCATGATGATGTACCGGCTCAGGTCCGGATGCTCGGCAGCCGCCCGCCGCGCCAGTTCCGCAGCTTGATGAGCACGCGCCACAGCCGTGCTCATCGCCTCTTCGTGAGGAGCCAACTGGCCCGTGACCATGGCGTTTTCGGCGTTGATCTGCGCGGCAACGCTGTCCATCAGCGCCACGACCGCCCGTGCGGCCGGCCGGTCGGGGGCGTCCAGGGCGGCACCGTGATCCCGCATGCACCGGGCGGCGCCTGCCAGCGTGTCGTGCAGGGGCCGGAAGTGGTACGAGATGTTCCACTCGGCCTCCACGGCGATGAGAACCAGCAGCAGCAACAGCGGCACGCCGCCCGGCACCGCTGAGGCCTTCGACCACTGTGCGAGGATCTCCGCCGCCGCGATCTCGGCGCGGTCGGCCGCCCCGTCGCTCGCGGGCGGCTGTTCGGTGTCGACGGTGGCTGCCCGCTGGGGCAGCTCGACGAGTCGGTCGGTCTCCACCTGATTCCCGGCCAGCCACGCGCGCAAGGGCCTCAACTCGCCCTGGGCCAGGGCATCCACGATGTCACGATGCACTCCCCAATGTTAGGTGGGGGCATGCCGCGTGTACCGCTTTCACGGTCGGGAGGACCCCGGTGCTCGCCATGACGACGCCACACGCACCACGGCCGCGACCCCTGGGGGCCGCGGCCGCGATGGGCGAGCGAGGTGGGTCAGCAGTACAGGTTGCCGCCGGGGGAGACGCCCAGGATCGACGTGAAGCGCTGGTAGGCGTCCACGCGGCTCTGGACCTGGGCGGGGTTGCGGCCGTCGCATTCCAGGGAGCCGTTGATGCTGCGGATGGTCTGGCCGAACCCGGCCTGGTTGACCATCGCGTTGTGCGGGGTCATGGAACCCGGCCCCGACTGGGTGTTCCAGTACCAGAGGCCGGTCTTCCAGGCGACCGCCGCGTCGGTCTGCACGAGGTTCGGGTTGTGCAGCAGGTCGATGCCGAGCGCGTCGCCGGCCGCCTTGTAGTTGAAGTTCCAGCTGAGCTGGATCGGGCCGCGGCCGTAGTACGCCGCCTGACCGGCCGGGCAGCCGTAGGACTGGCTCCAGTCGCAGTACGTCGGGTAGTTGGCCGTGTTCTGCTCGACCACGTAGACCAGACCGCCGGTCTCGTGGTTGACGTTGGCGAGGAAGGCCGCGGCCTCCTGCTTCTTCACGGTGTCGCTGCCGGTGTTGGCGAAGCCCGGGAAGGCGTTCAGGGCCGCGACGAGGCCCTGGTAGGTGTAGAACGAGTTCCGGTTCGGGAACATCTGGTTGAACTGGGCCTCGCTGACGACGAAGTTGCCGACCGGCGTGGTCGAACCGCCGTCACAGTTGTACGGCTCCCAGAACCAGGTGCTGATGATCGGGTCGTAACCCGGGTTGTCGTGCTCGGCGATGTACGTCTTGCCGTCCGTGTAACGGACGATGTCGCCGGTGACGTACGACTTGCCCGCCACCCAGTTGGGGTAGCTCGCGCACGACGCGGCCGTGGTGGCCGGAGCCGCCGACGCGGCCGGGGCCGACATCACCAGCGGGGTCACCGCGAGGGCGAGCGCGGTCAGCGCGGCGGAGACGTGTCGTCTCGACACAGAGTCAACTCCTTTGCAGGAAACGGCCGTACCCGGGCAGCGTGCGACGACGGGACCGGGATACCCGCGCGGGCGCCAGTGGCACCGGACAAGGCGCGTGGGGGTGGCCGTGGGGGGTGTGGGCCGCACTCAATCGCATTGGTATGGACCAGTCAAGTCGCCTGTGAATGAGGGGGTGAGGATCAGTCAACTTGCGCTGCTCTGAAGGTGCTTGGGCCTGCGGGTATGGGGGTGCGGGTGCTACCGGTCACATGTCCTCGCGCACGCGCCTCGCGGCAACCCGGCGCTGCGGTTGCGGGTCGGGCGGTTCCGGGGTAGCGCGTGGCCGGTTACCGTCGTCGTCCCGTGGGAGCCCGGGGCGCGACCGGCTCCTCGTGAGGGATCGCTCACCGTGGGGCATGATGGGTGGATCGACCCGCTCCCCGTGTCGGCGGGGAGGACCGGACCCTGCAAGGCGGTACGGACATGCCCACAGCGACTCTCGCCCAGGTGGTCCACGAGGCCGGCTGGAAGATCATCCCGCTCGACCTGGCCGGCGTCACCGACCAGGCCGGATTCATGCAGCGCTGCCTGCCCGCCCTCGACCTCCCGTCCTCGGCGGCCCGCAACTGGCAGGCCTTCACCGATGCCGCCGGTGACATCGGCTGGGGACCGGAAGTACCGGGCCGACTGCTCATCGTCATCGGCTGGCAGGGCTTCGCCAAGGCCCAGCCCGAGCAGTGGGAGAGCGCGCAACAGGTGCTGGAGTCCCTGGCCGGGCGGCAGCAGGAGTACGACTCGACGTTGGCGGTCGTGCTGGCGATCGCCTGAGGGGGCGGGCCTGGCGTTGCGTGGAGCGGGGTCCGGTTCGGGTTCCGTCCGGTTCGGGTTCCGTTCGGTTCCGGGGGCTTCGGTGGTGGCTGCGCTTCGCCGCGTACCGGGCGAGTGTCAGCGGCGCCCCGGCCGATGGTCGGCCCTCCACCCCGTGAAACGGCGCGCCCCCGGCCGACCCCCTACGCCTCCGCCGCCCCCTCCGTCGATTCCGGCGCCTTCGCCGCCACCGGCACCTCCGCCGGGTCGACCGTCCCCCCTGCCACCCGCCACACCACCGCCGCGGCCACTCCCGCCGCCGTACCGAACGTCACCGCCGCCGGAACGCCGCCGCCCAGCCGACCCAGCAGATACAGCGGCCCCCAGCCCGCCACGTCGCCGGTCAGCGGGATGCGGCCCAGCTGGCTCACCAGCAGGCCGAGCACCGTCGCGCAGACGCCGCACAGGGCCATCACCGGCACGGTGACCCGGGTCAAGAGCCCCGGGAGCAGGCGCAGGGACCACCACACCACCACGAGCAGCAGGGCGTCGAGGAGGCGGAAGAGCAGCCAGTCGGTGAGGGCGGTCGAGGTGGGGGGCGTCCAGAAGCCGAGGAGCAGCCACTGGCGCAGCAGCTCGCCCGGCTCGGAGAGGTAGCCGGTGCCGTAGGGCGACGTCTGGATCGCCGCGGCGACGGACTGGTACGACAGGACGATCACCGAGACCGCGACGACGGCCGTGCCGACGCTCGCGGACAGCCGGGCGGCATGGCGCGGGACGTCGCGGCGGACCGGCTCGTCCACGTCCTCGGTGTTGATCCGCGCGACCACCACCGTCCCGGCCGCCGCCAGGAGACCCGCGACCACCGTCACCTGCGCTCCCGACGCGATCACCCCCGACAGCTGGGGCAGCAGCCGGAAGCTCCCGCGCCCCCGGGAGGCGAGCAGCCACGGCGCGGACACCGCGGTGGCCAGCGTCCCGGCGGCCAGGCTCCAGGTCCACACCGCGAGCAGGGTGGCCGTGGCGCGGCCACGCGCCGGGGGCAGCGCGCGGAGCAGGAACACCGCGCCCGCGACGAAGAGCACGAAGACCATGACGTACCTGATCTGCATCGCGGCGCGGTAGAGGCTGACGTACTCGCCCCCGCTGAGCATCCCGGACGGCGGGTCGTACGACCACGGCATCAGCAACTGCCGTAGCTGGGCGGCCGTTTCGGGGTCGAGCATGGTGCCCGCGCCCGGCAGCCGCAGCGCCTGCGCGCTCGCCCCCGCCCACCACAGCACCAGCGTGACCAGCACGGCTCCGACCGCCGCCGGAAACAGCGCACGTCTGTATGTCATCTTCCGTCCCCCGCCGAGATGTTGAACGCCGTCAGGCGTCGATCAGGCGGAGAGTACGGGGTGTTGATCACATACGGATCACGCTCAGCGGGGCCGGGCCCGCGCTCAGCGGGGCCGCGTGCCCGAACTGCGGTAATCGGTATAGGTGTACGGGTTGTCGAGCACCTTGGTCGCGGGCACGTCCGGGTTCATCCCGGCGGCCCACGCCTCCTCCCCGATGACCGATCGCAGGTGCTCCACGCTCCGTTCGGCCGTGCGGCGTACAACAGCCAGGTCGACGCCGACCAGTTGGTGCTCGTACTTCACCACCCGGCCGTTCACGACCACGGTGTGGACATCGCCGCGCTGGGCCTGGAAGACCACGTGGCCATGGGGGTTGAGCAGCGGGAACGACACGGGGGAGCGGTCGTTGCGCAGCAGTACCAGGTCGGCCTTCTTGCCGGGCTCGACGCTGCCGAGGTCGTCGGATCTGCCGATGGCCCGGGCGCCGCCCGCCGTCGCCCATTCCACGACCTGTTCGGCACGCAGCGCGGCATGGGTGACGGTCTCGCCCCGGGCGTGGGCCTCCAGATGTTCGCGGGCCCGGTCGGCGCCCAGCGTGGTGCGCATCGCGGAGAAGAGATCGCCGCTCCACCACACGCTGGTGTCCATCGACAGCGAGACCGGGATGCCGTGGGCGCGCAGGGCCCAGGTCGTCGGATAGCCCTGGCCCGCGCTCTGCTCGCTCTCGGTGGAGACCGAGACGCTGCCGCCGGTCGCCGCGATGCGGTGGTAGGAGTCGGCCGAGAGCGTGGAGGCGTGGACGTACACCGTCTCGGGCGTCATGAACCCGTGCTCGTGCATCAGCCGGATGCCGCTGTCGTCGGTGGCGCCCCACACCCCGGCGTGGGTGGTGACGGCGACGCCCAGCTCGCGGGCGGCCTCGAAGGCGGGCCGTTCCGGGAACCCGGGATCTCCCGTGACGTCGAAGGCCAGTTGGAAGCCGAGCATGTCGTCACCGGTGATCCGGCGGCGCACGAAGTCCCGGAACTCCGGGGCCGTCGTCCACGCGGCCGGTGCCTGGTGGATGTTGCCGTAAGCGAGGACGAAGCGGCCGGGCACCGAGCGCAGGGCGTCCACGGCCGCGTCCGCGTGGTCGGTCGTCCGCAGCCCGTGCGACCAGTCCACGACCGTCGTCACCCCGGCGTCCAGCGCCTCCACGGCGGACAGCAGATTCCCGGCGTGGATGTCCTCGGGCCGGAAGACCTTGCCGTGCTCGAGGTAGTACCAGACGAAGTACTGGGTCAGCGTCCAGTCGGCGCCGTAGCCGCGCATGGCGGTCTGCCACATGTGGCGGTGTGTGTCGATCATGCCCGGCATCACGATGCCGCCCGCCGCGTCGATCTCCGCCGTCCCCTCCGGGACGTCGAGGCGCGGGCCGACGGCGGTGATCCGGTCGCCGGTCACGAGGACGTCGGTGCGGGGGAGCACCCGGTGCGTACGGTCCACGGTCAGCACCGTGGCGTCGCGGAAGACGAAGGGGCGGCCCGGTGCGAACGGGGCGGACTGGATCGGCACGGCAACTCCCGTTCGTGGGCGGGTGACTGGCCTGGGGGACCGGTGTACGGCCGCGCTTTCGACGGTCTCTGTGCAGCTGTCCGTACGACTGTCCGTGCAGCGGACAATCGGTCCGCTCCGATGGTGTTCAGCGGGGCGGTGCCGTGTCAATACCGCGTACAGTTCCGCGAGAACACCGTCCACGGAACGGGCGGCCTGACACGGACAGCGCACACGAACGGCGCACACGGACAGAAGGGGTTGCCATGCCGCGCGAGGGAACCGGGCCCGACTTCATCGAGGCACTGGCCCGGGGTCTTGAGGTGATCACCGCGTTCCAGCCCCGGCAGCCGGTCATGACGCTGACCGACGTCGCCACCGCCACCGGCCTCACCCGGCCGACGGCGCGCCGGATCCTGCTCACGCTGGCCGAACTCGGTTATGTGCGCCAGCAGGACAACGGTTTCGCCCTCACTCCCCGTGTGCTCGACCTCGGTGTGGCCTACACCCGGTCGATGGGGCTGTGGGATGTGGCCCGCCCCCACCTGGAGTGGCTGGTGGAGCGCACCAACGAGTCGTGCTCCATCGCCCAGCTCGACGGCTCCGACATCGTCTACGTCGCCAGGGTCTCCGTCCCCAAGGTCGTCGCCCTCGTGGTGCAGATCGGCACCCGCTTCCCCGCCCTGCCCACCTCGCTCGGCAAGGTCCTGCTGGCGGCGCTCCCGCCCGAGGAGGCGGCGCGGGTCGTCGCCGAGCCCAGCCGGTCCGGGCTCGACCCGGTGTGGCAGCCCGAACGCACCGAATGGGAGGCCGAGTTGCGCGAGGTGCGCGCCCGGGGCTGGGCGATGACCGACGAACAGCTGGCCCGGGGCATCCGCTCGGTGGCGGCCCCGCTGCGCGACGGCTCCGGGCGCGTCGTCGCGAGCGTCAACGTCAACGCGCACGCCGCCGAGACCCCGGCGGAGGTCCTGGTCAACGACCATCTGCCGCTCCTCCTCCAGGCCGCGGGCGAGATCAGTCTCGACTTCGCCCGCCTGGAATCCGCACCCCACACGGTCCGGCGACCGGAGCTGAAGCTGCCCAACGCCACCTCTGCCGCGCGCACTTGAGGTCGTACGGCCCCCTTGACGCCCCGACGCCGCCGACCCAGAATCCCTTGGCGGACGAACGTCCGTGCAGCGGACAGAGAGGCGAGGCCGATGCAGCGAAGCACCCAGCCGCACACCCCGCCGACGACGACCGGCACGGGCCCGCTCACCGGAGTCCTGGTCGCGGACTTCTCCCGCGTCCTCGCCGGGCCGTACGCCACCATGCTCCTCGCGGACCTCGGCGCCGACGTCATCAAGGTCGAGGGACCGAACGGCGACGACACCCGCACCTGGACGCCCCCGGTGCGCGGCGAGGTCTCCACCTACTACCTCGGCATCAACCGGGGCAAGCGCTCCCTCGTCCTCGATCTGCGCGACGAGCGTGACGCCGAGACCGCCCGCGAACTCGCCCGCCGCGCGGACGTGTTGATCGAGAACCTGCGGCCCGGCGGCATGGCCAAGTACGGACTCGACTTCGCGACCGTACGACGCGACAACCCCGGCCTGGTCTACGCCTCGATCACCGGCTTCGGCTCGGGCGCCGGACGCGACGTACCCGGCTACGACCTCATGGTGCAGGCCGTCTCCGGCCTGATGAGCCTCACCGGCGAACCCGACGGGCCGCCGTACCGCGCAGGGATCTCCGTGTTCGACGTGATGGCGGGCAACCACGCCGCGATCGGCATCCTCGCCGCCCTCCGCCACCGGGACACCACGGGCGAGGGCCAGCTGGTCGAGGTCAACCTGCTCTCCTCCGCGCTCACCGGCCTGGTCAACCACAGCTCGGCCTACGTCGCGGGCGGCACCGTGCCCTACCGCATGGGCAACGCCCACCCCAGCGTCTGCCCCTACGAGCCCTTCCCCACCGCCGACCGCGACCTCGTCGTCACCGCCGCCAACGACGGCCAATTCCGCAAACTGTGCGCGGTGTTGGACATCCCCGAGACCGCCGACGACCCCCGCTTCCGCCACAACGCCGACCGCACCGCCCACCGCGACGAACTCCACCCCCTGCTGACCGAGCGGTTCGTGACACGCGGCGCCGAGGAATGGTTCGACCTGCTCGTCGCGGCCGGAGTGCCGTGCGGGCCCATCAACACCATCGACGGCGGATTCGCCCTCGCCGAGCGCTTCGGACTCGACCCGGTGGTCAGCGTGGGGGAGGGCGAACGCGCCGTACCCACCACCCGGCACCCCATCCGCTTCTCCGCCACCCCGGCCACCTACCGCCTACCGCCACCCGAACTGGACGAACACGGCGCGGAGTTGCGCAAGTGGCTGGCCGACCCCGAGGGTGAACGGCCATGACCGGCGAGCCCCTTGACCGAGAAGGGACCGCCGGGCAGATCCCGCGCCCCGCCTACCCCACCGCCCTCGGCGCCTCCGACCCCGACCGCATCACCCTGCTCGGCCACGACCTGGCCGAGGACATCATGGGCTCGGTCGGCTTCGGGGAACTCGCGTTCTGGCTGGCCGCCCAGCGGCGGCCGAGTCCTGGTGAGACCAGGGTGTTCGAGGCCGT
The DNA here is from genome assembly GCF_000373625.1 of Streptomyces sp. LaPpAH-108. Lineage (GTDB taxonomy): Bacteria > Actinomycetota > Actinomycetes > Streptomycetales > Streptomycetaceae > Streptomyces. The sequence goes on along the minus strand of NZ_KB891994.1, from coordinate 4,277 downwards.
CCTCGCCGCCCTCGCGGACCACGGCTTCACCCCCACCGCCATCGTCACCCGCCTCACCTACCTCTCCGCACCCGACTCGGTGCAGGGTGCGCTGGCCGCCGGACTGCTCGGTGGCGGCTCCCGCTTCCTCGGCGTCACCGAGGACACCGGACGCTTCCTCCACGACGTCCTGCTCTCCCTGGACGGCGACCTGCCGAAGGACGAACAGGGCTGGGACGAGGTCGCGTCGAGAACCGTCCGCGAGAGCCGCGCGGCCGGAGCGTTCGTACCCGGTCTCGGACACCACGTCCACAAGGAGGGCGACCCGAGGACGCCGCGACTCATGCGCATCGCGGAGGAAGAGGGCCTGTCCGGGCCGCACTTGACGCTCTTCGCGGCCATCGGCCGGGTCCATCCGGCCGTCCTCGGCCGCACCCTGCCCCTCAACGGAGCCGGAGTCTGCGGAGCCGCCCTCGCCGACCTCGGCCTGCCCCTGGAACTCCTGCGCGGATTCGCCCTGTTGGCCCGCACCGCCGGACTGATCGGCCAACTCGCCGAGGAACTGCGCCATCCGGTCGCACGCGACGTGTTCCTGTCCGTGGACCTCCACCACGCCCCCGTACCCCCCGACCCGTTCGCACCCGAACCCCTGGCACGGCCCCCGCACCCCGGACCACGGCCGGAGGACTGACCGCGCCCGCGACCCCGCGTGCCGTGAGCCGCGCCGCGCGAGGTCCGCGAACGGACGGACCCACGCGACAAGAGAGGCAGGGCCGCACCGTGTTCGCCGACGAGGACGACATCACCGAACTGGCCGTCCAGCGCTGGGCCACCGCCCACTCCCCGCGCCTGGGCGAGCTGATGACCGCACTGGTCCGCCATCTGCACGCCTTCGCGGCGGAAGTGCGTCTCACCGAGGACGAATGGGCCGCCGCGATCCAGTGGCTCACCGCCGCGGGGCAGACCTGTGACGACAAACGGCAGGAACTCATCCTCGCCTCCGACGTGCTCGGACTGAGCATGCTGGTGGTCCAGTTGAACAACCGCTTCGGCCCCGAGGCCACCCCCGCCACCGTCCTCGGCCCGTTCCACATCGACGGATCGCCCACGGTGCCCGACGGGTTCGACCTGTCCGAGGGCCTTCCCGGCACCCCGCTCTACATCACCGGAAAGGTCACCGACACGGCGGGCAAGCCCCTCGCGGGCGCCGTGCTCGACGTCTGGCAGGCCGACGCCGACGGCGCGTACGAGGCACAGCTCCCCGAAATCGACGAGGCGCGGCTGCGCGCCAAATACCGTACGCGGAAAGACGGTTCGTACTGCATCCGCACCATCGCGCCGCGCGGTTACGCCATTCCCATGGACGGTCCGGTCGGCGATCTGATCCACCGGACGGACATCAGCTGGTTCCGGCCCGCGCACATCCATTTCCTGATCGACGAACCCGGTCACCGGAAGCTGATCACCCACCTTTTCCAGGAGGGCAGCGAATATCTCGACAGCGACGTCGTCTTCGGCACCAAGGCCCCGCTGATCGTACGGTTCACCGAGCGTCCAGCCGGGACCGCGCCGGACGGCGCCCCCGTCGGGGAGCCGTATCTGCACGCCACGTACGACTTCGTCCTGCAACCCGAGTAAGCGTCCCGCCGCCTCGGAACCCGGTCTCGACCGCGCTGTTCGGTGACGCCATTTTCTGACCGAGTCGGACTGTTTTCTTTTCTCTGTGTCCTGTCTCGCGTACGGGAATTCGGCGCGATTATCGGTCTGCCGTACGAAGCCTCATACCAGAGCGGGATGTCGGCCGGGTGACTTTGCCAACTGCCCATCAGACCGGATGCGCAGGCAACTACCGTGAGTGTCCGTCGGACGACGCGGGGCATTTTCCCGGCCCGTGCCGCCGACACCGCCAGGCGTGGTGCCCCCAGGGCGCACCACGCGAGGACAGGCCCGACGGACCAGTACGAGGACGCAGATGTCTCACCTCCGCGCACCGGCCAACCGTGCCGACCGCCGGGAGGGCGGCAGGCACGGACGACCGGTCGCCCGACCCGCTCCCGCGCTGCCCGAGACGCACATACGGCCCCAACTCGTGCGGCTCGCCGTGCTTCCGCCCGTCGCGGTCGCGCTCGCGGCGGTCGCGGCCGTCGTCTTCTGCGTCCGCTCCGGCCGCGTCCCCCTGGGCCTCGGTCTGTGGGTCGTGCTCGCCGGAGCCGTCGTGGTGGCCGCCGCCGCGATCGCCATCGCGGCCGTGGCCGCCGACCGCGCCGCGCGCTCCGTCGGAGAACGCGTCGGCGCCCTGCGCCGTGGCGCCGCACGCGGCGAGGCCGACCTGCGCACGCTCGTCGACGCGCTGCGCAAGGGCGAGGCGCCCCCGCAGCGCAAGCCGCGCCGCAGGCCGCCCGAGGACGCCGACGACTTCGAACTCCTCGCCGCCGACCTCGCCCGCGCCCACGACGGCGCCGTCACCGCCGTCGTACGCGCCGCCCAGCTCTCCAGCCAGGCGGGCAGCGAACAGAAACTGGAGGTCTTCGTCAACCTCGCCCGGCGCCTGCAGTCCCTGGTGCACCGGGAGATCTCCATCCTGGACGAGCTGGAGAACGAGATCGAGGACCCCGACCTGCTCAAGGGGCTCTTCCACGTCGACCACCTCGCCACCCGCATCCGCCGCCACGCCGAGAACCTCGCCGTGCTCGGCGGCGCCGTCTCCCGGCGGCAGTGGAGCAACCCGGTCGACATGACCGAGGTGCTGCGCTCCGCCATCGCCGAGGTCGAGCAGTACTCCCGGGTCAAACTCGTCCCGCCCATCGACGGCGAACTGCGCGGACACGCCGTCGCCGACGTCATCCACCTCCTGGCCGAACTGGTCGAGAACGCCACGGTGTTCTCCGCCCCGCAGACCCAAGTACTGCTGCGCGCCAACCTCGTGACCTCCGGGCTCGCCGTGGAGGTCGAGGACCGGGGCCTCGGCATGCCGGTCGACGAACAGCACCGCATGAACGCCCTGCTCGCCGACCCCGACCAGGTCAACGTCGCCAGCCTCCTCGCCGACGGCCGCATCGGCCTCTACGTCGTCTCCCAACTCGCCCGCCGCCACGGCATCGGCGTACGGCTCCAGACCAACATCTACGGCGGCGTCCAGGCGGTGCTGGTCATCCCGCAGGCCCTGCTGGGACCGGCACCGGGGATCATGTCCGGCGCTGCGGGGGCTGTTGGACAGGGGGAGGGGGCTGAGCAGGCCCAGGTTGCGTCCGGGACCGGGGAGTTGATGGCTGCGGCTGGACGGCCTTCTCTGGCGCCGGGGGCGACGAGCGATGTCGTGTCGGCGGCGGACGGTGCGTCCGGTGGCGAGTCGCGCGTGGCTCGTGATGAGGGCGCGGCACCTGTGGACATGGGAGCGGTCGGCGGTGACGCGGGTCGTGACCCGGGTGCGGGGGAGAGCAGGGGCTCCGGTCGGACGTGGGCGGTGCCGGGCGTTTCCACTGGAAACACAGGGAAGGCGCCGGGCACCGGGCGGGGGCGGCATGCCCAGGCCCCGGGAGCGGGTGGGAACGGAGGCGGGGGCACACCGCCGCCTCTGCCCACGCGCGGTGCCCATGAGCGGCGGCCCAACCCCGCCGAAGCCGTGCCCGGCGTCAGCGCCGAGGACCGGTCCATGGTGGAAGCCACCATAGGCGCCCTCCCCACTCCGCGTGTCGGCGGTGCGGTGCGCGGCACCATGGAGCGGCCCCAACTGCCCCGGCGCCGCGCCCAGGAACACATCGTCCCCCAACTCCGTGGCGGCCCCGCCCCCCGCCAGGAGGGCGACGCCGTCGCGGACCACGACCCCGGCCTGATGGCCGCCTTCCAGCGCGGGATCGGGCTGGCGGAGACCCAGCAGCACCTGGAGACGACGGGGTCCGGCTACCCGGAGACGCCCTCGGAGGAGGGGGCCGTGGGGATGGCTACGGGGCACATGGGGCCGGGGTATGTGTCGTCTCCGCACGCGGAGGCGGCCCACATGGCGCCTGGCCCCATGGGTCCGGAGCACACGCAGCTGCGCCACACGGGCGGCACCGGCCACCTGGCGTCCGAGCACATGGTTTCCGCCCCCATGTCCGCTGCGCCGATGTCCGCTGACCCTCTGGCGTCCGGCCACATGGTGTCGCTGCACATGGAGCCGAGGGAGCCAGGGGACCTGGAGCCGACGCACATGGAGCCGACGCACATGGAGCCGACGCACATGGAGCCGACGCACATGGGGCCGGACCCCACGGCCACCACCTCCACTCCCACGCCCCCGACCCCCTACCCCCACCCCC
>NZ_KB891993.1 GCF_000373625.1 Streptomyces sp. LaPpAH-108 | reverse complement strand
GTTTCGGTGGTCATAGCGTGAGGGAAACGCCCGGTTACATTCCGAACCCGGAAGCTAAGCCTCACAGCGCCGATGGTACTGCAAGGGGGACCTTGTGGGAGAGTAGGACGCCGCCGAACTCCTTTTACAGCTCCGGCTCTTGGGCATAACCGCCCGAGGGCCGGAGCTTTTTTGCGTTGGGGTAAGGTCGTGGGGAATTGTTGGCACGTTTCGTAACAGGAGGCCCCCGGGTGGAGGTCCAGGAGACCCGCGTCCAGACAGACCGGGTCCTCACCATCCCCAACATCCTCAGCATGGCAAGGCTCGCCGGCGTACCCCTGTTCCTGTGGTTGATCCTCAGGCCGGAGTTCGGCGGTCCGAAGAGCGACGGCTGGGCACTTCTGGTCCTGGCGCTCAGCGGGGTCAGTGACTATCTGGACGGCAAGCTCGCCCGGCGCTGGAATCAGATCAGCAGTCTCGGCCGGCTGCTCGATCCCGCCGCGGACCGGCTCTATGTCCTTTCCACGCTGCTCGGTCTGACCTGGCGGGAGATCCTTCCGCTCTGGCTGACCGCGCTTCTGCTGGCGCGTGAGCTGATGCTGCTCGTGATGGTGGGCATCCTCCGTCGGCACGGCTATCCGCCGCCGCAGGTGAACTTCCTCGGGAAGGCCGCCACGTTCAACCTCATGTATGCGTTCCCGCTGCTTCTGCTCAGTGACGGAAGCGGTTGGATCGCGTCACTCGCCGCCGTTTTCGGATGGGCGTTCGCAGGGTGGGGTACAACCCTGTACTGGTGGGCAGGAGTGCTTTACGTGGTTCAGGTCCGCCGTCTGGTGCGCGCGGATGCCATGGCCGATTGAGCCCGGGCGGCGCTGCCCGGAGGCGATGCTTCCGTAACGCTTCGATGGCCCGCACGGGAAAAGTGCGGGACAATCTGGACGGGTGAAGTCGGCTGGACCGTCATCTCTTGAGGAGGACGCTTCCGACATGAAGGCCGTCGTGATGGCCGGTGGCGAAGGCACACGCCTGCGCCCGATGACCTCTAGCATGCCCAAGCCGCTCCTGCCCGTGGTGAATCGCCCGATCATGGAGCACGTGCTCAGGCTGCTCAAAAGGCATGGACTCAACGAGACCGTCGTGACCGTCCAGTTCCTGGCGTCGCTCGTCAAGAACTACTTCGGTGACGGCGAAGAACTCGGCATGGAGCTGACCTATGCCAACGAGGAGAAGCCACTCGGTACCGCCGGAAGCGTCAAGAACGCCGAGGAAGCGCTGAAGGACGACGCCTTCCTTGTGATCTCCGGTGATGCCCTCACGGACTTCGACCTCACCGAGCTGATCAACTTCCACAAGGAGAAGGGCGCCCTGGTCACGGTCTGTCTGACCCGGGTGCCCAATCCGCTGGAGTTCGGCATCACCATCGTCGACGAGGAAGGCAAGGTCGAGCGTTTCCTCGAGAAGCCGACCTGGGGCCAGGTCTTCTCCGACACGGTGAACACGGGCATCTATGTCATGGAGCCCGAGGTGTTCGACTATGTCGAGCCCGATGTGCCCGTCGACTGGTCCGGCGATGTCTTCCCGCAGCTGATGAAGGAAGGCAAGCCCATTTACGGCTACATCGCCGAGGGCTACTGGGAGGACGTCGGCACCCACGAGAGCTATGTGAAGGCCCAGGCCGACGTCCTGGAGGGCAAGGTCGACGTCGACATCGACGGATTCGAGATCTCGCCCGGTGTGTGGGTGGCCGAGGGTGCCGAGGTGCATCCGGACGCGGTGCTGCGCGGGCCGCTGTACATCGGTGACTACGCCAAGGTGGAGGCGGGCGCGGAACTGCGCGAGCACACCGTCGTCGGCTCCAACGTGGTCGTCAAGAGCGGCGCCTTCCTGCACAAGGCCGTCGTGGCCGACAACGTCTACATCGGGCACAACAGCAATCTGCGCGGCTGTGTGGTCGGCAAGAACACCGACATCATGCGGGCCGCCCGGATCGAGGACGGCGCGGTCATCGGTGACGAGTGCCTGATCGGCGAGGAGTCGATCATCCAGGGCAACGTCCGGGTGTACCCGTTCAAGACGATCGAGGCCGGTGCCTTCGTCAACACCTCGGTCATCTGGGAGTCCCGCGGCCAGGCGCATCTCTTCGGTGCCCGTGGTGTGACCGGCATCCTGAACGTCGAGATCACCCCGGAGCTGGCGGTCCGGCTCGCCGGTGCGTACGCGACGACCCTGAAGAAGGGCGCCACGGTCACCACGGCCCGCGACCACTCCCGGGGTGCCCGTGCGCTCAAGCGGGCGGTCATCTCGGCGCTCCAGGCCAGCGCCATCGACGTACGCGACCTGGAGAACGTGCCGTTGCCCGTGGCGCGGCAGCAGACCGCGCGCGGCAGTGCGGGCGGCATCATGATCCGTACCTCGCCCGGTGTGCCCGACTCCGTGGACATCATGTTCTTCGACGGGCAGGGCGCGGATCTCTCCCAGGGCAGCCAGCGCAAGCTGGACCGGGTGTTCGCGCGCCAGGAGTACCGGCGTGCCTTCCCCGGCGAGATCGGTGACCTGTACTTCCCGTCGAGCGTCTTCGACTCGTACACCGGCTCGCTGCTGCGGAACGTCGACACGACCGGGATCGCGGAAGCCGGGCTGAAGGTCGTCGTGGACGCCTCCAACGGCAGTGCGGGGCTCGTGCTGCCCAGCCTGCTCGGCAAGCTCGGGGTGGACTCGCTGACCATCAACCCCGGGCTGGACGAGTCGAGACCGACCGAGACCGAGGAGATGCGCCGCCGCGGCCTGGAGCGGCTGGGCGAGATAGTGGCGTCCTCGGGGGCCGCGTTCGGTGTGCGGTTCGACCCGGTCGGCGAGCGGCTGTCGCTCGTGGACGAGAAGGGCCGGATCATCGAGGACGACCGGGCGCTCCTGGTCATGCTCGACCTGGTCGCGGCCGAGCGGCGCAGTGGCCGGGTGGCGCTGCCGGTGACCACGACCCGGATCGCGGAGCAGGTGGCCGCGTACCACGGCACGCAGGTCGAGTGGACGACCACGTCCCCGGACGACCTCACGCGCGTGGGCGGCGAAGAGGGCACCATCTTCGGCGGTGACGGCAAGGGCGGCTTCATCGTCCCCGAGTTCAGCAGCGTCTACGACGGCACGGCCGCGTTCGTGCGGCTGATCGGCCTGGTCGCGCGGACGCAGCTCACGCTGAGCCAGATCGACGCGCGGATTCCGCGGGCGCATGTCCTCAAGCGGGACCTGGCGACGCCGTGGGCCGTCAAGGGTCTGGTCATGCGGCGGGTCGTGGAGGCGGCCGGTGACCGGTCCGTGGACACCACGGACGGGGTGCGGGTGGTCGAGAGCGACGGGCGCTGGGTGATGGTGCTGCCCGACCCCGCCGAGGCCGTCACGCATCTGTGGGCGGAGGGCCCGGACGACGCCTCGGCGCAGGCCCTGCTCGACGAGTGGTCGGCCGTCGTGGACAGCGCGGGCCGGTGATCGGGTAATACGGAGCAGCGCGGGCCGTCGTCCCACCGGGCGGCGGCCCGCGGTCGTGTCCGCTTCCGCCCCCTTCGGGGGTCCGGTCGCGGGGGTGGGGCCGTTCGAAAGCACCGTTCGCGGCATGGGACTATGTGCGACATGCCGCAGCAACCCCCCGTTCGGAGCAGCCCCACGCGGCCGAGGCGTCCGGACGCCTCCATGTCGTTGATCACCAACGTCATGGACCACAGCCTCGACGACGGGTACGCCGAGGCCGCCGCCCGCAAGGAGTCCGGCGGCGAACGCGGGCTGCCGAAGACCCTGCGGGCCAAGCTCGGTCTCGCCGGGGGACTGGTCCTCGCGGCGCTCGTGGTGACCGTGGGGGCGGCGCAGGCGCGGGTGGCGGCGCCGGTGGTGGCCAAGGAGCGCCAGGAGCTGATCGACCGTATCGACCGCGAGAACGCCGCCGCCGACCGTCTGGAGTCCGGCGTGGACGAGCTGCGGGACGACGTGAGCGCGCGCCAGCGGGCGGCGCTCAAGCAGACCGGGGGCAGCCAGGTCGATCTGATGGGCATCCTGTCGGGTGCCACGGCGGTGCACGGGCCCGGGGTGCGGCTCGTGGTGAACGACGCCAAGGAGGCGAGCGCCGGGGGAGACGCGGCCGACCCGCGTGAGGCCTCCGGGTTCTCCGACACGGGCCGGGTGCGCGACCGGGACATGCAGCGCGTGGTCAACGGGTTGTGGGAGTCCGGTGCCGAGGCCGTCTCCATCAACGGGCAGCGGCTGACCGCCCTGTCCGCGATCAGGAACGCGGGTGACGCGATACTGGTCGACAACAGGCCGCTGGTGCCGCCGTACACGGTGCTCGCGGTGGGGGACGGGCAGCGGCTGGCCACCAGGTTCCAGAACACCGCCGACGGGCTGTATCTCCACGCCCTGAAGGACAACTTCGGCATCCGGGTCTCCCTCTCCGCGGAGAAGGACGTCCGGTTGCCGTCCGCACCCAGTGTGATCGTACGCACAGCGCGGCCGAACGCCGAGAAGACCGATAAGACTGAGAAGGGCACATCGTGATCGCCGTACTGGGCCTCGTCGTGGGAGTCGTGGCCGGCCTGTTGGTCCGGCCCGAGGTTCCGGCGGTCGTCGAGCCTTATCTGCCCATCGCCGTCGTGGCGGCGCTGGACGCCGTGTTCGGCGGTCTGCGGGCCATGCTCGACGGCATCTTCGACGACAAGGTCTTCGTGGTCTCGTTCCTGTCGAACGTGGTCGTGGCCGCCCTGATCGTGTTCCTGGGCGACAAGTTGGGCGTGGGCGCGCAGCTGTCGACCGGTGTCGTGGTCGTTCTCGGCATCCGCATCTTCTCCAACGCCGCCGCCATCCGTCGGCACGTCTTCCGGGCGTGAGCGCGATGAGCGACCAGGACGAGCGGCCGGAGAACAGGCTGCGCAAGGAACTGCCCGACGAGGTACCGGTGTCGGAGCGCCGGGGCGAGTCGCCCGCGCCGGAGCCCGCCCTGGCACCCGAGCTGGAGTCCGCGCCCGAGCCCGGCAGCGCGCCCGAGCCGGAGCCCGAGGCCGAACCCCGGCTCACCGGGCGTCAGCGGCTGGCCGCCGGGCTGTGGCCGCCGCGGCTGACCCGGGCCCAATTCATCGTCGCCCTGCTGCTGTTCGGGCTCGGTTTCGGCCTGGCCATCCAGGTGGCGTCCAACAGCGACAGCGACAGCGCGCTGCGCGGCGCCCGCCAGGAGGATCTTGTCCGCATCCTCGATGAACTGGACGACCGTACTCAGCGTCTTGAGGACGAGAAGCAAGGACTCGAGAAGCAGCGGGAGGAATTGCAGAGCAGTTCCGACCAGGCGGCCGAGGCCCGCAAGCAGACCGCCGAGAAGGAGAAGCAACTCGGCATACTCGCGGGCACGGTGGCGGCGCAGGGGCCCGGCATCACCATGACGATCGACGACGCGAAGGGGACGGTCGAGTCGGACATGCTGCTCGACGCGATCCAGGAACTGCGCGCGGCGGGCGCGGAGGCGATCCAGATCAACGGCGTTCGTGTGGTCGCGAACACGTATCTCACCGACTCGGGCAAGACGGTCAGGGTCGACGGGAACAAGATCGACGCGCCGTATCGTTTCAAGGTCATCGGGAAGCCGCAGGACCTGGAACCGGCGCTGAACATCCCTGGGGGCGTGGTGCAGACCTTCGAGAAGGAGCAGGCCACGGTGAGTGTCGAGCGGTCGAACAAGATCGTCGTGGATGCCTTGCGGCAGGCGAAGCAGCCTGACTACGCTCGGTCGTCCTCCCGGTGAACCGGTGGTGCATGGGCCGAGTCCGGCAGGGGCATGAGGTTGCGGGGGGTCGGCGCACCGAAGGGGTGGTGCGTGGTGGAAACTGTCTGGTGGATACGGACGTTGTGAAGATGTCCGGATCGGCCGGTGTCGGCAATCAGGGTTCGTCCTGCCCCACGGGCGGGTCTGTTTCGGTCAAGGGGAATCGCCCGTGAAGTTGTTTGGGAAGTTGTTCGGCAAGAGCGCGCGAGAGGGCAGCGACAACGCGACGGCCCGTCATCGCGCACAGTCCGAAGAGGAAGGCCCCCGTCCGCTGTTCCGCGACGAGGTCGCTGGTCCGGCCGGTGGCAATTCGGGGGGCCAGGGCGCGGCGTCCGTTGACCCTGCCCGGTCCGGCGGCATAGGTTTCGGGCAACCGTCAACCTCAAGTGCGGGTGGAGGGTTTGCCTCCGACCCGTCCGCGTCCAACGCCCCCGGGGGGTCCATGTCGGTCCTGGAGTGTTCCAGGTGCGGGAACCGCAACGCGGAGAACGCCCGTTTCTGTTCCAACTGCGGTGCCCCGCTGCGCCCCGGCGCCACGCCGGAGCGTGCTTCGGAGACCACGTCGACGATCTCCATCTCCGGTCTCGAGGCGTACGACGCCGAGATGACCGGTCAGACGGCGGTCCCGATGCTGTCGCCCGAGGCGCAGGCGGCGGTCGACGCGCTTCCTGCGGGCTCCGCCCTGCTGGTGGTGCGCCGGGGTCCGAACTCGGGCAGCCGCTTCCTGCTGGACAGTGACCTGACCACGGCCGGCCGTCATCCGCAGAGCGACATCTTCCTGGACGACGTGACGGTCTCGCGCCGTCACGTGGAGTTCCGGCGCGCTGCGGACGGGTCCTTCACGGTGGCGGACGTGGGCAGTCTGAACGGCACCTATGTCAACCGGGAGCGGATCGACGAGATCGCTCTGGCGAACGGTGACGAGGTGCAGATCGGCAAGTACCGGCTCGTCTTCTACGCGAGTCGGCAGGGCGTCTGACCTCCCCCCGGGCACCCGTCCGGGGGAACCCCAGGGAAGGTCCATGCTTCAAACACCGAGCGGCGGTGCCGGAAGCGGTACCGCCGCCAGGGACAGTGAACCGATGAGCATCGGCACCGTGCTGAACATGCTGCGCGACGAGTTCCCCGAAGTCACCATCTCCAAGATCCGTTTCCTGGAGTCGGAGGGCCTCGTCGAGCCGCGCCGGACCCCCTCGGGGTACCGCAAGTTCGGTGCGGACGATGTCGAGCGGCTGGGCCACATCCTGAGAATGCAGCGGGACCACTATCTGCCGCTGAAGGTGATCCGGGAGCACCTGGACGCCGTGGAGTGCGGTGAGGCGGTCCAGCTGCCCGTCGTGGGGCGCCAGCGCTCCGCGGAGGACATGGCGGACGAGCCGTCCGAGGGGCCCACGGTGGCCCGGATCGGCCGGGGCGAACTGCTGGCTGCCGCCGACATCGACGAGGCCGAACTGCGGGAGTGGGAGTCGTACGGGCTCATCGCTCCCCTGGCGGACGGGGTCTACGACGCCGAGGCCGTCACCGTGGCGGCCCTCGTGGCCGAGCTGGGCCGGTTCGGGATCGAGCCGCGCCATCTGCGGGTGATGAAGGCGGCGGCCGAGCGCGAGGCCGGGCTGGTGGAGCAGGTGGTGGCGCCGCTGAAGCGCCATCGCAACCCGCAGACCCGGGCGCTCGCCGAGGCGCGTACGAAGGAGCTGGCGGCGCTCACCATGAAGCTGCACGCGGCTCTGGTGAAGTCCGCGCTCGGGGTCCGGCTGCCCTGATCCGGGGCCCCGGAGGGGGGACGGGATCGCCCGCCTGTTCCCGGCCCGACTACCCAAACGTCCCGGGCACGGCCTAGGGTTGCTGTGTGAACGAGCTCGATGTCGTAGGTGTCCGGGTCGAAATGCCCTCCAACCAACCGATCGTGCTCCTGCGCGAAGTGGGAGGCGACCGCTACCTCCCCATCTGGATCGGGCCCGGGGAGGCGACGGCGATCGCCTTCGCCCAGCAGGGCATGGCCCCCGCGCGGCCACTGACGCACGACCTGTTCAAGGACGTGCTGGAGGCCGTCGGTCAGGAGCTGACCGAAGTGCGCATCACGGATCTGCGTGAAGGCGTGTTCTACGCGGAGCTGGTGTTCGCCAGCGGGGTCGAGGTGAGCGCGCGTCCGTCCGACGCCATAGCGCTGGCCCTGCGCACCGGCACGCCGATCTACGGGAGTGACGGGGTGCTCGACGATGCGGGCATCGCCATCCCGGACGAGCAGGAGGACGAGGTGGAGAAATTCCGCGAGTTCCTCGACCAGATCTCGCCCGAGGACTTCGGCACCAGCAGCCAGTGAGGCACCGGCGCGGACCTCGTGGTCAGAAGGCCACGGGGGCGGTCGGTGCCGCCTTGCCGTGCCGTCGCGGGCGGCCTCACGAGCGGGCAATTGCCAACGGCGCGTGAGAGCGTCCTACGACCTCTCGCGAGCGCATTCGGCTAGCCTTTCCCCGCGGTGGGACACGAGAAACCACTCTCAGGGTGATTATCACTCGGCGTGCCGAGTGTGGCGATCGTTGACGCACCCCTGGTGACTGCCTACCGTCGAGATGGCAGGTCAAGGACGGAGGTCGGCGTGAGAACCAGCGGCGACGGTACGGCTGGGGGCGCCCCCGGAAACGGGTTCGGGGCAAGCGGTCCGTACCCTCCCCCGAGCTCGCGGCTCCGCCCGAGCGGCGGGTATCCCCAGCCCAGTGGCGGGGTCGAGCACGCCCCGCAGCGGCCGACGGCGGTGCCGGACGGTGAAGGGGCGGCGCCGACGGCGTCCGAGGAGATCGGTTATCGCGGGCCCACGGCCTGCGCGGCGGCGGGCATCACCTATCGGCAGCTCGACTACTGGGCGCGCACGGGTCTGGTGGAGCCGAGCGTGCGCCCCGCCCACGGCTCGGGCACCCAGCGGCTGTACAGCTTCCGTGACGTGGTCGTCCTGAAGATCGTCAAGCGCTTCCTGGACACCGGTGTCTCGCTGCAGAACATCCGTTCGGCGGTACAGCACCTCAGGGACCGCGGTTTCCAGGACCTGGAGCGCATGACGCTGATGAGCGACGGCGCCACGGTCTACGAGTGCACCTCCCCGGACGAGGTCCACGCTCTGCTCCAGGGCGGCCAGGGCATCTTCGGCATCGCGGTCGGCGTGGTGTGGCGGGACGTGGAGAGCGCGCTGTCCCAGCTGCACGGTGAGCGTGTCGACACCGGCGAGACGCTGATCGGGCACAACCCCGCGGACGAACTGGCCAGGCGGCGCAACCGGGCCGTCTGAGCACTTCGAAGCATCCCGGCGCCGGTGACAGGCGTTGTCAGTGGTGTGGTGCACCATCGGACATGTGAGAGCCGCGCCGACGATCCTCCATCTCGACATGGACGCCTTCTACGCCTCGGTGGAGCAGGCGTCCAAGCCGAGCCTGCGCGGCAAGGCGGTCGTGGTCGGCGGCCTGGGCCCGCGCGGGGTGGTGGCGACCGCGTCGTACGAGGCACGGGTGTTCGGGGTGCACTCGGCGATGCCGACGGCCCAGGCGCGCAGACGGGCGCCGAACGCCGCGTACGTCACGCCGCGCTTCGCGCTCTACCGGTCGATCAGCGAGCAGGTGATGGCCCTGCTGCGCGAGTTGTCGCCGCTGGTGGAGCCGCTGAGCCTGGACGAGGCGTTCGTGGACCTGGAGGCCGGGGGGACGGCCTGGGACGAGCCCTCGGCGCGGGCGGCCGGGGTCAAACTGCGCGCCGACATCCGGGAGGTCACCGGGCTGACCGGCTCGGTCGGGCTCGCCGCCTCCAAGATGCTCGCGAAGATCGCCTCCGAGCGGGCCAAGCCCGACGGACTGTGCCTCATAGAGCCCGGCACCGAGCGCGCCCTGCTGGGGCCGATGCCGGTGCGCACCCTGCCCGGGGTCGGCCCCGCCACCGGTGACCATCTGCGCCGGGCCGGGATCACCACCGTGGACGAGCTGGCCGAGGCGGGCGAGGACGAACTGGTCCGGCTGCTCGGCAAGGCGCACGGCCACGCGCTGTACGCGATGGCGCTGGCCCGCGACGACCGGCCCGTGGTGGCCGAGCGCGAGACCAAGTCGGTCTCCGTGGAGGACACCTACGACGTGGACATCCACGACCGCCCGAGGATCGGCTTCGAGGTACGGCGGCTCGCCGACCGCTGCGTACGGCGGCTGCGCGGCGCCGGGCTGTCCGGCCGCACCATCGTGCTCAAGGTGCGGCGGTACGACTTCTCGACCCTGACCCGCTCCGAGACGCTGCGCGGGCCCACCGACGACCCGACGGTGATCCGGGAGGCGGCCGAGCGGCTTCTGGAGTCGGTCGACACCACCGGCGGGGTGCGGCTGCTCGGCGTCGGCGTCACCGGACTGGCCGACTACACCCAGGAGGATCTGTTCGCGCAGGCCGCGGGGGAGCTGGCCACCGAGATGCCGGAGGAGACCGTGCCCGAGCCGCTTCCGGCAGCACCGGCCCCGCCGCCGGAGCGGCAGTGGCGGCCCGGCCAGGACGTGCGGCACGCCGAACACGGGCCCGGCTGGGTGCAGGGCAGCGGTCTTGGCCGGGTCACCGTGCGCTTCGAGACACCGGAGGACGCGGTGCCCGGCCGGGTGCGGACCTTCCGGGTGGACGACCCGGACCTGGAACCGGCCGACCCGCTGCCCCTGGTGGTGCGGGCGGCCGACGGACAGGGGAGGTGAGAGGGGGGAGGTCAGGCGTCCTCGGTGCCCGCGAGCTTGCCGAAGTCGCGGTCCGGGACCGTGGGAGCGGAGGAGGTGTCGAGACCGTAGTGGTGGTAGAGCTGGAGTTCCTGCTCGGGGGAGAGGTGGCGGCCCACCCCGAAGTCCGGGGCGTCCTTGATGAGCGCGCGTTCGAAGGGGACCTGGAGGGTGCCCTCGACCAGCTCGCTCGGTTCGAGCGGGACGAAGGCGTCGCGGGAGAAGAGTCCGGTGCGTATGGCGGCCCACTCGGGGACGCCCGTCGCATCGTCGAGATACACCTCGTCGATGGTGCCTATCTTGGTGCCGTTGCGGTCGAACGCCTTGCGGCCGATCAGATTGCGCGGATCGATGTCGGTCTGCACGGTCCCTCTCCCTCCACGTGGTCCCAACTCATCCGTTAGCACTACAAAAGAGCAGAATGAGCGTGGCGGCCACTCGAACGCCGCGTGTCATGCCCCGCTGGTACGCTGACAACGGCTGCTGACCCCGTGCGGGAGAGTCCTCCGAGCAAAGTCGGAGGCGCCGAAGGAGCAACTCCTCCCCGGAATCTCTCAGGCCCCCGTACCGCACGGACGAGGTCACTCTGGAAAGCAGGGCGGGCGTCCACGGCTCCCGCTCTCACCGACGGTGAAAGCCGGGGCCCTCGGGCATCCGGTGAAGCTCTCAGGTATGAGATGACAGAGGGGGAGGCCGGTGGGCACCCGCGCCGAGGTGCCCCTCGCAGGTCGCGCCAGACCAGGAGGCCTCCGCACATGACCGCCCCTCGCATTCCGCTCTCCGCACTCGAAGCGGGCATCCCCTTCGAGCAGCGGCACATCGGGCCCGACCAGGAGGCGCGGGCCAAGATGCTCGCGCAGGTCGGCTACGGCTCGCTCGACGAGCTGACCGCCGCCGCCGTCCCGGACGTCATCAAGAACACCGACGCCCTCGACCTGCCGGACGCCCGCACCGAGGCCGAGGTGCTCGCGGAACTGCGCTCCCTCGCGGACCGCAACCAGGTCCTCGGCTCCATGATCGGCCTCGGCTACCACGGCACCTTCACCCCGCCGGTCATCCTGCGCAACGTCATGGAGAACCCGGCCTGGTACACCGCCTACACGCCGTACCAGCCGGAGATCTCCCAGGGCCGCCTGGAGGCCCTGCTGAACTTCCAGACGATGGTCGCCGAGCTGACCGGGCTGCCCACCTCCGGCGCCTCCCTCCTGGACGAGGGCACCGCCGCCGCCGAGGCCATGGCGCTCTCCCGGCGCATGGGCAAGAACAAGAAGGGCCTCTTCCTGGTCGACGCGGACACGCTGCCGCAGACCATCGCCGTCATCGAGACCCGCGCCGAGCCGACCGGTGTCGAGGTCGTCGTCGCCGATCTGAGCGAGGGCATCCCGGCCGAGCTGGCCGACCGTGACATCACCGGCGTGCTGCTCCAGTACCCCGGCGCCTCCGGTGCCGTGCGCGACCTGAAGCCGGTGATCGAGCAGGCGCACGAGCGGGGCGCGCTCGTCACCGTCGCCGCGGATCTGCTCGCCCTCACCCTGCTCACCTCGCCCGGCGAGCTGGGCGCGGACATCGCCATCGGCACCACCCAGCGCTTCGGCGTGCCCATGGGCTTCGGCGGACCGCACGCGGGCTACATGGCGGTGCACGAGAAGTTCGCCCGCAGCCTGCCCGGACGGCTCGTCGGCGTCTCCGTGGACGCGGACGGCCACAAGGCCTACCGGCTCGCGCTGCAGACCCGCGAGCAGCACATCCGCCGCGAGAAGGCCACCAGCAACATCTGCACCGCGCAGGTCCTGCTCGCCGTCATGGCCGGGATGTACGCCGTCTACCACGGCCCCGAGGGCCTGCGCACCATCGCCCGCCGCACCCACCGCTACGCCACGATCCTCGCCGAGGGCCTGAAGGCCGGCGGCATCGAGATCGTCCACGGCGCCTACTTCGACACGCTCACCGCGCGCGTGCCCGGCAACGCCGCCGACGTCGTCGCCGCCGCGCGCAAGGGCGGCGTCAACCTGCGCCTGGTCGACGCCGACCACGTCTCCCTGGCCTGCGACGAGACCACGAACCGCGCCCAGCTCGCCACCGTGTTCGCCGCCTTCGGCGTCGAGGGCGACATCGAGGCACTCGACGCCACCGCCGCCGAGGCCCTGCCCGAGGCGCTGCTGCGCACCGACGACTACCTCACCCACCCGGTCTTCCACGAGCACCGCTCCGAGACGGCCATGCTGCGCTACCTGCGCCGCCTGTCCGACCGCGACTACGCGCTCGACCGGGGCATGATCCCGCTCGGCTCCTGCACCATGAAGCTGAACGCGACCACCGAGATGGAGCCGGTCACCTGGCCCGAGTTCGGCCAGCTGCACCCCTTCGCACCCGCCGAGCAGGCCGAGGGCTACCTCACCCTCATCCACGAGCTGGAGGACCGCCTCGCGGAGGTCACCGGCTACGACAAGGTCTCGCTGCAGCCCAACGCCGGTTCCCAGGGCGAGCTGGCCGGTCTGCTGGCCGTGCGCGCCTACCACCGCGCCAACGGCGACGAGCAGCGCACCGTCTGCCTCATCCCGTCCTCCGCGCACGGCACCAACGCCGCGAGCGCCGCGATGGCCGGGATGAAGGTCGTCGTCGTCAAGACCGCCGAGGACGGCGAGATCGACGTCGAGGACCTGCGCGCCAAGATCGAGCAGTACCGCGACCAGCTGTCCGTGCTGATGATCACCTACCCGTCGACGCACGGCGTCTTCGAGGAGCACGTCGCCGACATCTGCGCCCAGGTGCACGACGCGGGCGGCCAGGTGTACGTCGACGGCGCCAACCTCAACGCGCTGGTCGGCCTCGCCAAGCCCGGCCACTTCGGCGGCGACGTCTCCCACCTGAACCTGCACAAGACGTTCTGCATCCCGCACGGCGGCGGCGGTCCGGGCGTCGGCCCGGTGGCCGTACGCGCGCACCTCGCGCCGTACCTGCCCAACCACCCGCTGCAGTCCGCCGCGGGGCCCGAGACGGGCGTCGGGCCGATCTCGGCCGCGCCCTGGGGCAGCGCGGGCATCCTGCCCATCTCGTGGGCGTACGTCCGCCTCATGGGCGGCGAGGGGCTCAAGCGCGCCACCCAGGTGGCGGTGCTCTCCGCGAACTACGTCGCCAAGCGCCTGGAGCCGCACTACCCGGTGCTCTACACCGGCCCCGGCAACCTCGTCGCGCACGAGTGCATCATCGACCTGCGCCCGCTCACCAAGGCGACCGGCGTCAGCGTGGACGACGTGGCCAAGCGCCTGATCGACTACGGCTTCCACGCGCCGACCATGTCCTTCCCGGTGGCCGGCACGCTGATGATCGAGCCGACCGAGTCGGAGGACCTGGCCGAGCTGGACCGGTTCTGCGACGCGATGATCGCGATCCGCGCGGAGATCGAGAAGGTCGGCTCCGGCGTGTGGTCCGCCGACGACAACCCGCTGCGCGGCGCCCCGCACACCGCCGCCGCCCTCGGTGGCGAGTGGGCGCACCCGTACAGCCGCGAGGAGGCCGTCTTCCCGGCCGGAGTCTCGGCCGCCGACAAGTACTGGCCGCCGGTGCGCCGTATCGACCAGGCCTTCGGCGACCGGAACCTGGTGTGCTCCTGCCCGCCGCCGGACGCGTACGAGGACTGAGTCCGCATACACCCGAGGGGCGGCTCCCCGTCCGTGGATCTTGTGGATTCACGGGTGGGGAGCCGCCCCTCGGCGTCTTCTCAGACGGTGGCCAGCGAGACCTCCGTCGACTTGATCAGCGCGACCACCTCGGAGCCCGTCGCCAGCTTCAGTTCCTCCGCCGACTCGTGGGTGATGGCGGAGGTCAGCTCGGCGCCCGGCACCGCGATCTTCACCGCGGCCATGGCCTCACCGGTGGCGATGTCGGTGATGGTGCCCGCGAGCTGGTTGCGGATCGAGATGTGGTGCACCGGCTCGGTGGCGAGCGAGACCTCCGTCGCCTTCACCAGGGCGCGCACGGACGTGCCCGCGCGAAGGCCCAGATCCTCGGCGGCCTCCAGGGTGATCGCCGCGGTGATGTCCTGACCGCCGGTCAGCCGGACCTTGACGGTCGCCATGACCTCGCCGGAGTGGACCGCCGTGACGGTGCCGGGAAGCTGGTTGCGGATACTCATGGTCATGGCGCCCCACCGTAATGGGTCCACACACTCACTCTGGGTAAGCGTGCGTCTGCGTCGCCTTGACGGTCGCCCAGACCGCGGCGCCCGGGTGAAGGTCCAGTTCCGCCGCCGCGGCCGTGGTGAGGTCGGCAGCGAGCGACAGGTCACCCGTCAGATCGGCGCGGATCTGGTCGCCGTGGGACTCCAGGCCGACGACCTGGCAGCGCCACAGGTTGCGGGCGCTGGCCCCGGTCGGCCGGTCCCGGAACAGGGTCACCGCGACCGGCGGGAACGCGACGAAGACCGGTCCGGTCAGCTCCTCCGTGGTCGTGACCTCCGGCCCGGCGTCCAGCCGTACGGTGTGCCCGTCGGCGGTGCCCCGGTAGAGGTTGAGGCCGACGAGCTGGGCGATGTAGTCCGTGCGCGGATGGCGGGCGATCTCCGTGGGGCTGCCCTCCTGCACCACACGGCCGTGCTCCACGACCACCAGACGGTCGGCGAGCACCATGGCGTCCAGCGGATCGTGCGTGACCAGGACGGCGACGGCCTCGAACTCCGCGAGATGGCGCCGCAGTTGGGAGCGGACCTCCAGACGGGTGCGCGCGTCCAGGGCGGCCAGCGGTTCGTCGAGCAGCAGCAGGCGCGGCTGGGTGGCCAGCGCCCGCGCCACGGCGACGCGCTGGGCCTGGCCGCCGGAGAGCCGCCGGGGCTTGGCGTTCATGTGGTCGGCGAGCCCCAGCCGGTCCAGCCAGACCGCGGCCTGAGCGCGCGCCTCCGCCTTGCCCACACCGTGACAGCGCGGTCCGAACGCCACGTTGTCCAGGGCGGACAGATGCGGGAAGAGCAGATAGTCCTGGAAGACCACGCCGACCGGGCGCGACTCCGGCGGGGTGCGCTCCAGCCGGGCGCCGTCCAGGAGCAGCTGCCCCTCGGTCAGCGGGATCAGGCCCGCGAGCGCCCGCAGCGCGGTGGTCTTGCCCGCGCCGTTGGGCCCGAGCAGCGCCACCACGTCACCGGGAGCGGCGCGCAGGGACACATCGAGGCGGAAGGTGCCCCGGTCCACGACGAGCCGGGCGTCCAGGCCCTGCTCGCCCCTGGCCGCCACGTCGCTCACGCCGGTACGGGGCGTGTTGGTCTCGGTCATCCAGGAACTGTCCTTCGTCGGTACGCGCGCGGGGGGCGACTTCCATCCTCGCGGCACCGTCACGCTCCTGTCATCCACCGGTCCCGCAGCCCCGCCAGGACCGCGATGGACACGGCCAGCAGGATCAGGCTGAGGGAGATCGCGGCCTCGGGGTCGTTCTGCAGGGCGAGGTAGACCGCGAGCGGCATGGTCTGGGTACGGCCGGGGAAGTTGCCCGCGAAGGTGATCGTCGCGCCGAACTCGCCGAGCGCGCGCGCCCAGGCCAGGACGGCACCGGCGGCGATGCCGGGCGCGATCAGCGGCAGGGTGACCCGGCGGAACGCGGTGAAGCGGGACGCGCCGAGCGTGGTGGCCGCCTCCTCGAAGCGCGGGTCGGCCGCGCGCAGGGTGCCCTCGACGCTGATGACCAGGAAGGGCATCGCGACGAACGCCTCCGCGATGATCACACCGGTGGTGGTGAACGGCAGGGTGATCCCGAACCAGGAGTCGAGCCACTTGCCGACGACGCCGTTGCGCCCGAGGGCGAGCAGCAGGGCCACACCGCCGACGACCGGCGGCAGCACCAGCGGCAGCGTCACCAGCGCGCGCAGGAAGCCCCGGCCGGGGAACTCGGTGCGCGCGAGGATCCAGGCCAGCGGCACCCCGAGGACGAGGCTCACCGCGGTGGCGGCCGTCGCACTGATCAGGGACAACTGGAGCGCCTGCCACACCTCGGGGCTGGTCAGCTGGTCGGGCAGGCTCTTCCAGGGAGCGCGCACGAGCAGCGCGAGGAGGGGCACCAGCAGGAACGCGATCGCCACGAGGCCCGGCACCAGCAGCGGGAGCGGGACACCGCGCCGATGCGCGCGGACGCGGGGGCGCCGCGGCCCTCCCTTGCGGGGAGCCGCGGCGCCGGTGCCGTCGAGTGCGGTCACGGCTTGAGGAAGCCGGCCTGGGTCAGCACCTTCTGGCCCTCGGGCGACTGGACCAGGGCGATGAACGCCTTGGCGGTCTCGGCGTTGTCCGAGTTCTTCAGCAGGGCGATCGGGTAGTCGTTGATCGCGTCCTTGGACTCGGCGAACTCCACGCCCGCGACCTTGCCCTGGGCGGCCTTGACGTCGGTCTTGTAGACGAGGGAGGCGTCGGCCTCCTTCAGCTGGACCTTGTTGAGCGCGGACTTGACGTCCTGCTCGTAGGAGACCGGGGTGACCTTGAGGTGGTTGGCGTCCAGGACCTTCTGGGCGGCGGCGCCACAGGGCACCGTCTTGTCGCACAGGACGACCTTGAGCTTGGGGTCGGTCAGGTCCTTCAGGGATTCGATCTTGTCGGGGTTGCCCGGCAGGGTCGCGATCTCCAGCTGGTTGCGCACGAAGGTGGCCGGGGTGCCCACGGCGTCCTTCTTGTCGGTGACGATCTGCATGGTCTTCGGGCTGGCGGCGGCGAAGACGTCGGCCGGGGCACCGCTGGTGATGCTCGCGGCGAGGGTGTCACTGCCGCCGAAGTTGAACTCGACCTTCGTACCCGGGTGCTGCTTCTCGAACTCCTTGCCGAGCGTCGTGAAGGTCTCCTTGAGGGAGGCCGCCGCGAACACGGTGACATCGCCCTTCAGCTTCGGGCTCGCCGAAGCGGAGTCCGACGAGTCCGCCTTGGCAGGCGTGGACCCGTCGGAGGAGGAGCACGCGCTGAGCGCCAGCAGGGCGGCAACTCCCACACCGGCCAGCGGCAGCATCCGGCGGGTCCGGCGTACGGAACGGGTCATCACGGTTCTACTCCTCACGATCAGTGGAACAGCCATTTGTGCTCTTCCACGGCCGGAGATCGGCCATGCGGCGATGATACTGCCGCAATTGCAGGTGGTAGACCATCTGTCACATTGCATGAGCGGCCAAGTTGTTACCTGGGGCTGGCATATGCGTTTGTGCGCCACCGTCTTACGGGTACGTATTCCTGGGAGGTGGTCGCAGGGTGTCACTCGCGCAATGGGTCATGACCGGTGACCTGGCCAGACCCGCCCGGCTGACCGTGCGGGACCTGCTGGGCTGGCCGCAGTACGGGGCGGACGTGACGTTCGAATGCGCCACGAGCGGCATTCAGCGGCACCGTTTTTCGGGGCCGCGCCTTTACGACGTGCTCACCGACGCGGGCCCTCATTTCGACCCGGCCCGGCGCAAGGACCGACTCCGCTTTCTCATTGCGGTGACAGGGACGGACGGGCATCACGCAGTGTTGTCATGGGCCGAGATCGACCCCGATTTCGCACACGCTCCGGTACTTCTCGGGGTCACGATCGACGGTGCCTCGCTGGACGCGGCGGGTCCGCAATTGGTGCTGCCCCAGGATCGCTGCGGCGCTCGGCACATCAGCGGGATCAGGGTGGTCCGGGTGGACGGGAGCTACCACTTCGGCACGCCCGCACCGGTCGCGTCGGTGGCGGCTTCCTGAGCTGCGCGAACGACGCTCCGGGGGCGTTGGTGACGTTCTGGACGGCTGGGCCGTCAATGTCCGGTCTGTGAGATTTCTTTCATCGATTTCCGGCCCGAAAGTCGCTTTTCGTCCGGTCCGGAAATTCGCGTAAAGCCATGTTTATGGCCAGATGCCGATAAAAGCTCAGATGCGGTCAATGTGGACATTCGTGGACTTCACGCGTGCGGTGGCCTCCATGCCGACCTCCAGGCCGAGTTCGTCCACCGCCTCCCGGGTGAGCAGGGAGACCAGCCGGTGCGGGCCCGCCTGGATCTCCACCTGGGCGGCGACGTCGCCCAGCTTGATGGCGGTGACGATGCCGGGGAAGGCATTGCGGACCGAGGTGTAGGAGGTCTCCTCCTCGGCGGCGCCCGTCTGGGCCAGCTCGACCGAGAAGGCCGCGAGGTCCTTGCCCGCGATCAAGCGGCGTCCGGACTCGTCGCGGTGCGTGGCCATGCGGCCGGCGTCGGCCCAGCGTCGTGCGGTGTCGGGGCTCACGCCGAGCAGCCGCGCCGCCTGGCCGATGGTGTATGACTGCATGTTCGTCACCATAAATCCAGAGGTCGGGAACGGGGCACACGGGTCCGGTTTCGCGTGTCACGCGCCGTGGTCCGAGTGGACGAGGAGAGGGGCTTGCCGCGCGGGGAGCCTCAGCCCGTGTGGACGCGCGGGCGGCGGGCCCGGTTCGGCTCCGCCTCGCGCAGGACCTCACGGGTGACGGGGGCGACCTCGCCCTGTCCGAAGAGGAAGAAGCGCAGGAAGTTGGCGAACGGGTTGCCCTCCGTCCACTCGAAGAAGATGTGCGGGGTACGGCCCGTCATGTCGCGCACATGGAGGAGCAGCGCGGCCAGGCCGTTGGGGATCGAGGCGGACTCGACGGTCAGCACCCGGTAGCGGTTGTGCAGGACCTCGCCGTGCACGGTGAGGCAGGACTCGAACTCCGAGGGGTCGGACACCTTGACCTCGACGAAGACGAAGTCCTCCTGCTCGGGCATGTCGTTGTCGGCCCGGATCTGCTCGATCTTGTCGCGGTACTCGGCCTGGTCGCGCTGGTCGGGCTCGTTCGCGATGAACCGGATCTTCCGGCTGGCCATGTCCCTGATGAATCGTTCCGCCATCGGGTCCATCGTCACGCTGGTCACGCGCAGCTCGAAGGCGCGGGCCAGCCGGGACAGCAGCGAGACCAGCATGATGCCCGCGATGAAGCAGGCGCCGATCTTCACACCGTCCGGGCGCTCGATGACGTTCACGACGGTCGTGTAGAGGAACACCGCGGAGATGACCGCGAACGCGATCGTCCAGCCGCGCTCCTTCGCCTTGTGCGCGGCGATGGTCACCGCGATGGCGGCCGAGCTGATCAGCACCAGCACACCGGTGGCGTAGGCGCTGCCCTGCTTGTCCACGTTGGCGTCGAAGAGCCAGGTGACCAGGAAGGCGATCAGGATGAAGACGATGACCATCGGGCGGACGGCGCGCGCCCAGTGCGGGGCCATGCCGTAGCGGGGGAGATAGCGCGGCATCAGGTTGAGCAGGCCCGCCATGGCGGAGGCGCCCGCGAACCACAGGATCGCGATGGTCGAGACGTCGTACACCGTGCCGAAGATGTTGCCCAGGTACTCGTGCGCCAGATACGCGAGGGCGCGGCCGTTCGCCTTGCCGCCCGCCTTGAACTCCTGTGCCGGGATCAGCAGCGTGGTGATGAGGCTGGTGGTGATGAGGAAGCAGCTCATGATCACGGCGGCTGTGGTGAGCAGCTTCTTGGTGTCCCGGATGCGGCCGGTCGGCCGTTCCTCGGTGTCGCCCTCGTCGCCCTTGACGTGCGGCATCACGGCCACACCGGTCTCGAAGCCGGACAGGCCGAGGGCGAGCTTCGGGAAGACGATCAGGGCGACGCCGATCATCATGAAGACGCTGCCGTGCTGCGCGGTCAGCGCGGTGGTCCAGTCGGTCACCACGTGCTCGGCGGTCAGGACGTGCCACAGGCCCGCGATCACCACGACCACGTTCAGCCCGAGATAGATGCCGACCAGGGCGACGGCGACACCGATCGCCTCCAGGAAGCCCTTGAGGAACACCGCGCCGAGCAGCGCCACGAGCAGCAGGGTGATCAGCATCTGATGGCCCTGGAGCAGGCTCGTCAGATGCGGGTTCTCCACCAGGTGGGTCGAGGCGTCGGCGGCGGACAGGGTGATGGTGATCAGGAAGTCCGTGGCCGCGAAGCCGAGGAGGGTCAGGACGAACAGCTTGCCCTTCCAGAACGAGAGCAGCCGCTCCAGCATCGCGATCGAGCCCTCGCCGTGCGGGCTCTCCTGCGCGACCCGCCGGTACACCGGGAGCGCTCCCGCCAGCGTGACGATGACGAGGACCACGGTCGCGAGCGGGGAGAGGAGTCCGGCGGCCAGGGCCGCGATGCCCGGCTGGTAGCCGAGGGTGGAGAAGTAGTCGACTCCGGTCAGGCACATCACCCGCCACCAGCGCTGCCCCTTGTGCGGGGGTTCCGGCTCGGCATGGGGTCCGGTCAGGCCGCCGCTCCTGCCCATGTCGGACAGCCCCTCAAGCATCCAGGCGCGCAGGCGACTGGGAGGGTGCTCGGTCGTGGCCATCGGCGTGCTCCTGGGGTGCGGCTCAGCTCTCTGCGGCTCTCTGCGGCCATCACGCGGACGGCGGCACCAGCGTAAGCGGAGAGTGACGCCAGGGCCCATGCCCTGCCGGAGCCGAGGGCGTCAATCTTGCGTTAAGAATGGCCCGACTGGTGGTGGCGAAGCAGCAAAAGTGGAGGCCCGGAGCCTACCGGGGCACGACGGACAGGGGTCGGGGGAGAGGCGGGACGCGCTCCCGGGTCAGATACCGAGCGTCATCTCTGGCTAGGTCGTCCATGCGTGTCGTACGCGTCTCGTACGACAAATTCCATGCTGCCTTGGGCGGGGCGGGTCCGCAGCCGGTGGGTGTACGGAGGGGGAGGGGGCGTGGCGGAAGGGGAGTACGCCGTCCCCGTGCGGGTCGGCGTCACAGTTCGCGGGTGTCGATGCGTAGGTGCCAGGCGTTGCGGCGGTGGACGGCGACCAGTTGGGACTCCAGTGGGGAGGGGGGTACGGCGAGGACCGGGCAGTGGGCGTGGGCGAGGCAGTGCCGGGAGACCCGGCCGGAGAAGGGGTGGCGCAGCTTGCGCCGCCCGGCGCCGACGACGAGCAGGTCGCTCTCGCGGTCCGCCACGGTCACCAGCGCGCGGCCCGGTGAGCCCCGGATGATGACGGGGTGCAGCGGGAAGCCGGGACCTGTCTGTCCGAAGACCTCTTCCAGGACCGAGACCAGTCGCTGTTCGGCCAGCCGCTGCCACTCCTCCAGGAGCGGGTCGTGGACGAGTGCGCGGCGCGCGGTCGGTTCTCCGCCGGGCGGCTCCCAGGCGAGCGCGGGCCACAGCTCGGCGCCCAGTCGGCGGGCCAGCGCGGTGGCCTGGCGCAGGGCCGCGACACTGCCCAAGGACCCGCTCACGCCGGCCACCACGCGGGTGGTGACGGAGGCGTCGTAACCCGGCATCACAGCACCGTTCCTCGTGACGGCTCTCCCCGCGCGCGGGGCTCTCCTTCCATCCCACCTCCACCGGGGCGATCCGACCAGCCGACGGGGTGTCTCTGACAGGTCCCTGACGGGGAGGGGTGGCGAGAGGGGAGCCCGGCCGTCGGGTCGCGTTCCGGTCCCGGACATGCGTCGGGGCCGGTGCGCACCTTGGTCTGTGTGCGTCCGGCCCCTCGGATCGCCGGGCGCCCCGCCGGGCTCCCGGGTGGTGCTCGGTGTGCCGCTCAGGCGGCGGTCATCACATGGTCCGCGCCGAGCGGGCGGTGCGGCGCGATCACCCGGCCGTCGGGCAGCAGCTCACCGGTGTCCTCGAACAGCAGGACGCCGTTGCACAGCAGACTCCATCCCTGCTCCGGGTGGTGCGCCACGAGGCGGGCGGACTCGCGGGCGGCGGACTCGGCTGGCGGGCACGGCGGCTGGTGCTGGCACATGGGTGGGATCTCTCGCTCTGTCGTGGTCATGTCCGTCCCCCGTAATGAGTCGGTCGGAACCCAGTGTTGCCCCACGGAGGTCGTTCCGCAGGGATTTCGCGGCACCGCTTCTCACAGGTTGATGACGTGTCACCCACGCGGACGGTTCAATCCAACTGCACTGTCATTTTGGGTGGTTCGCAGTCACCGGAAGGGGCTAGTCCGCATGGTCCACATGGGCGGTCCGGGATGATCCGGGGGCTCCCTGCGGGTCGTGGCGTCGGCCCGCAGACACTCGTACCCCGCTTCCGGCGCGCGGAAGCGGGGTACGGCGGTTTCTGCTCCGGCCGGGTCAGGCGGGGGAGCCGAGCAGCGGGACGTGGTTCGCCCGGAGGGTCAGGACGGGCAGCAACTCCGAGACCCGGTGCGGCCGATGGGCGGAGATGCCCGGCGGGGCCGGGGCGAGCGGGATCAGCAGATCGTCGGCGGCCGGAAGGCCCTCGGCCGGGTCGGCCGCGATGTCGCCGTGCAGCCACAGGGTGAGCATGTAGAGGCCGGGCACGGACAACAGGCGTGGCTGGTACGGCTGTTGCAGGGTCTCCGCCTGCTGGAGCGCGCGTTCGGTCGACGGCAGGTAGGGGCCCTCGAAGAAGCGCGAGAAGGCCCAGCCGTCGGGGGTCAGCATGGTGTCCGCGGCGGCCACGGCGTGGTCGCCTGAGCGGATCAGGAAGCGCCAGCCGGCCAGCCGGGTCGCGGCCGGACCCGGGTCGGTGGCGTGGTCCAACACGTGCACGGCAAGCGGGAGTTCGGGGGTGACAGGTCCCTGGGCTGCGCGCAGGGAGGGGGTGCGGGCCTCACGTACCGCGGTGGGGGAACCGAGGGCCGTGAGGACGGTGCGCAGTGCGGGCGCGGGGGCAGGGGGAACGTGCAGCGGCATGGTGGGTCGCCTCTCGTTCGACAGGCGCGGCGGCGCGAGGAGGGTAGGGCGGACGGCGCTGTCTGCTCACAGGTGGGCGGCCTGGGAGATGGGGGCCCGGAGCGGTGGACGCGGGTGTGGCTGAGGCCCGTCGTCCGTCACCTGACGGCGGGAACACGGTGGGAACGCGTCGGAAACCGATACCGGGGCGCCAACCTTCGGCCTTCTTCGCGAAGTTTATACGACACGTGTTCAGGTGGTGTTTCGGCTAATGGATTCCGGTGATCGGAACAAGCGGATATCCGGCCGGGAATCTGCGGTATTCCTCCCGATTTCCCGGGCGGTCCGCGCCGCTGACCTCGTGCTCCGCGTGTCACGCGGTCGGCCGAATGTCGTCGGCGTTTTTCACGAGACGATCTGGGCACCCGAAGGTGCGTGCTGCGGTATGCCCAGTGAATGTGCCGCAGGACACCACGACAGAATAACGGGCGACGAGGCCGGATGCGGCGTTATGGATCGCTTCCGCTGGGCATCATCCCACCTGATCCGGGGAGCCCGGACCGGTGAGCCCGGCGGCCGGACCCTCGGGCCGCCCGTCCGAGGAGGGATATTTGCATGGGGGAGAAGGTCGTGGCAGGGTCGTTCGACCTGTCCGATCGCGGGCGCTACCGCGAAAAGCTCCAGAAGTGCCTGGCGGGACTGGAGCGGCTGCTGGCAGAGAGGCGTTTCGACCGGCCCAAGAACCTCATGGGGCTGGAGATCGAATTGAATCTCGCCGGGGCCGACGGCCTGCCGAGAATGTTGAACGGTCAGGTTCTGGAGCGGATCGCCAGCCGGGATTTCCAGACCGAACTCGCCATGTTCAATCTGGAGGTGAACATAGCACCGCACCGGCTGGGCGGGCGCGTTTTCGACGGGCTGGCGGAGGAACTGCGCACGTCCCTCGCCTATGCCGACCGCAAGGCCGGTGAGGTCGACGCCGGGATCCTGATGATCGGCATCCTGCCCACGCTCGGCCGTGACGACCTGGTCTCCTCGAACCTCTCCGAGGTGGACCGGTACGCCCTCCTCAACGACCAGATCGTGGCCGCGCGCGGTGAGGACTTCCGGCTCGACATCGACGGGGTCGAGCACCTGCGGTGCACCTCCCGGTCCATCGTGCCCGAGGCCGCGTGCACCTCCGTACAGCTGCATCTCCAGGTCACGCCGGGGCGGTTCGCGGACGTGTGGAACGCGGCGCAGGTCGCGAGCGCGGCCCAGATCGCGGTCGGGGCCAACTCGCCCTTCCTCTTCGGACACGAGCTGTGGCGCGAGTCCCGGCCGCCGCTGTTCCTCCAGGCCACCGACACGCGTCCGCCCGAGCTGCAGGCGCAGGGGGTACGGCCGCGGACCTGGTTCGGCGAGCGGTGGGTGTCCTCCGCGTACGAGCTGTTCGAGGAGAACCTGCGCTACTTCCCGGCGCTGCTGCCGATCTGCGACGACGAGGACCCGCTGGAGGTGCTGGACGCGGGCGGTGTCCCCCGGCTCGCCGAACTCGTCCTCCACAACGGCACGGTGTACCGCTGGAACCGGCCCGTCTACGACATCGCGGACGGCGTCCCGCACCTGCGCGTGGAGAACCGGGTGCTGCCCGCCGGGCCCACCATCACCGACGTGATCGCCAACGCGGCCTTCTACTACGGCCTGGTGCGCGCCCTCGCGGAGGAATCGCGCCCCGTGTGGACCCGGCTCCCCTTCACCGCCGCCGAGGCCAACTTCGACGCGGCCTGCCGGTACGGCATCGACGCCCGCTTCGTCTGGCCCCGGCGCGGTCGCTACGGCGGCGTCGGCGAGATCGACGCGGTCACGCTCGTCCGCGAGGAACTTCTCCCCCTGGCCTCCTCCGGCCTCGACGCCTGGGGCATCGAACCCGCCGACCGCGACTTCTACCTCGGCGTCATCGAGGAACGCTGCCGCCGCCGCGTCAACGGAGCCTCCTGGCAGGCGGCCACCTTCCACCGCGCCCTGGAACGGGGTATGGACCGAGAGGCGGCCCTGGCGGCTACGACACGTCGGTACGGCGAGCTGATGCACGCGGGGGAGCCGGTGCACACGTGGCCGGTGGGGGTGCCGTCGGCGGTGGCGCTGGGGTGAGGGGCGCGCTGCGGGGTTGGCGGGGTGGTTGTGCGGGGTGTGGTTCTTGAGGTGTGGGGTGCTTCTGGGGTGACCGGGGCGGTGGGGTCTGCCGCGTCGGGTGCTTTTGAGGTGGCGGGAGGGGTGGGGCCGGCCGTGCCGGTGCTTCTCGGGTGAGAGGGGCGGGCGGGTCGGCCCCGCCGGTGCGCCGGGGCGGGGTCTGGCCAGGTCGGCTGTGCCGGGTGCTGCTGAGGTCTGTGGTGGTGGAGTCCGACCGTGTCGGTGGTCCGGGGCGACCAGTCGGTCACGGCCGCTGTGCTCGGGTTCTCGACGGGGGTGGCGCTGGGCTGCCAGGGCGGCTCATGCCGGTGCCCGGGAGCGACGTGTGCGGTGGAGGTCCGAAGCGCTGGGTGTCTCGGGGACGGCGGGGTCGGTCGGGCCCGACTACGCCCCCGGGGCGTCTCTGCGGGCGTTGGGGATCGGCCGCGCTATGGCCCCGGGGTGACCCGCCCCGGCGTACGTCGGTCGTGCCCGGCTCACGGGGCGGTACGCCGTACGTGACCCTGTGCGCGGCTCGGCTGCCCGCTTCTGCGATCCTTGCGGGACGTAGGTGCGCAGGGGGCCGGTGGGTCGTCTGAGGTCGAGCGCAGGTGGAGGCTGAACCGGTGGCCGAGTCCCTTCCCCGGGAGCGGAATCCGCGGCGGATGCTGCGGGACGAGACCCTGCTCGTGCTGGCGCTCTCGCTCGGGGCGAGCGGGGTGTCCGCGCTCATCAGTTTCGTCGGGTCGGTGACCGAGCCGGGGGGTCTGAAGGACCAGGCGGCCACGCTCAACGCCTCCGCCGCGCCGGGGCGTCCCTGGCTGGACCTCGCCTGGCAGCTGTTCGGCATCGCGTCCGCGCTGGTTCCCGTGCTGCTCGTGGCGCATCTGTTGCAGCGCGAGGGCAAGAGCCTGCGGGTGATCGGGTTCGACCGCAGCAGGCCGTGGTCCGATCTGGCGCGGGGCGCGGTGGTCGCGGCGGTGATCGGCAGTACCGGCATCGCGTTCTACCTCGCCGCACGGGGCCTCGGCTTCAACCTCACCGTGGTGCCCGAGGCGTTGCCCGACGTGTGGTGGAAGTTTCCCGTGCTGGTGCTGTCCGCCCTGCAGAACGCGGTCCTCGAAGAGGTGATCGTGGTCGGCTATCTGCTGCGCAGGCTGGGGCAGTTGGGCTGGACACCGGGTACCGCCCTGGTGGCCAGCGCGGTCCTGCGCGGCTCGTACCACCTCTACCAGGGCATCGGCGGCTTCATCGGCAACATGGTCATGGGCGTGGTCTTCGTCTGGCTCTACCGCCGTTGGGGCCGCGTCGGCCCGCTGGTCGTCGCCCACTCCCTGCTCGACATCGGCGCCTTCGTCGGCTACGCCCTGCTCGCGGGCAAGGTGGGCTGGCTGCCGACGGCCTGAGCGGGCGGCGGCCTGAGCCGATGCCGTCCGCTCAGGCCGTCGGTTGCGCGGGCATGCCCAACGGACGTGCCTACGCGTGCAGTTCCCCCTCGATCACTGTCACCGCGCGGCCGATCAGCAGCGTGCGGTCGCCGCGCAGGCGGGTGCGGACGTAGCCGGTGCGGCGGGAGGCCTGGAGGCCGGTCAGGTCGTCGCGGCCGAGGCGGCCGGACCAGTAGGGGGCGAGGGCGGTGTGAGCGCTGCCGGTGACGCTGTCCTCGTCGATGCCGACGTTCGGGAAGAAGCAGCGGGAGACGAAGTCGCAGCCGAGGGTGGGGTTTTCGGCGCGGGCGGTGACGATCACGCCGCGCGTGGAACAGTCGGCGAGTTCCTTGTGGTCGGGGGACAGCTCCAGTACGGCCTTCTCGTCCGCCAACTCGACCAGCAGATCGCCCACTTCGGCGCCGGTGTCGTAGACGGTCACCGGGTCCGCGCCGAGCGCGCGAGTGAGGCCGTCCGGGGCGGCCACCTCGGTGAGCGGGGAGGTGGGGAAGTCCAGGGTGATCCAGCCGTCGTCGCCGGGGGTGGCCGTGAGCACCCCGCTGCGGGTGGCGAACCGTACCGGCCCCTCGAACGTGCCCGTGGTGTACAGGATGTGGGCCGTGGCCAGCGTGGCGTGCCCGCACATGGCGACCTCGGTGCGCGGAGTGAACCACCGCAGCGCCCAGTCCGCCTCACCGCCCTCCGGCAGCCGGTGGGCGAACGCGGTCTCGGGGTGGTTCACCTCGGCGGCGACGTTCTGCAGCCAGTCGTCGTCGGGAAACACGTCGTCCAGGAGGACCACCCCGGCGGGGTTCCCGGTGAAGGGCAGATCGGTGAAGGCGTCCACGATTCGAATGCGCATGGCGCAGACCCTAGAGCGCTGGACGACCGGGCGTCCAAGGCCAGTTGGGGTGGGGTGGCCCGGTCGCGACGCGCGGCGGCGGGGTCCTCTCAGGCGGGGGAGAGCGCGGGGGCGAAGAGGGGGTCGAGTGGGTCGCCCTCGTGGCCGATGACACGACAGGCCGCTGCCATTGGTCCACGGGAGAGGTTCACGAGCCGGTCCAACGCCGTTGCCTCCGACGGCAGTTCGGCCGGGTCGAGGCCGAGTGCCCGGGTCGCGTGGTCGCGGCGGTGGTCGAGGTCGGGTAGGTCCGCCCGGTACTCGTCGGCGACCGCCCGGAGTTGGGCGGGCGTCCGGCCGGGGGCGTCGCGCCACCACGGCGGCACGAGACACAGCCGCACCAGCTCCGGCAGGCCGACCGCGAGCGGCCCGGCCTCGCCGTCGAGGCTCACGTACACCACGGGGCGTTCCTCGCCGCCCTCGCCGACGAAGCAGTACGCGTCGCCCGACCCCGCCCGCGCGAACTGCTCCAGCCGGGCTCCGGAGGCGAGCCGTACGCCGTCCTCCAGTTCGTGGGAGGCCGGGTCCGTCGCGTCCAGGTCCGCGACCTCGGCGAAGAACGCGATGACCTCCTTGTCGGCGGCCAGGAGGGGCAGCAACGTGCCGGGTGGGTTCGATCCGTTCACGGGGGCACCGTATGCGGGGCCACTGACAGCGGCAGTCTTATGGCCCTGTCGCCGCCTCGAGTGGGCTGTCCTGCTGTCCGATCCGGCGGATCGCCTCCAGCGGGTAGGGCGTCTCGCGGTCCTCCTCCTGGAGTTTGCGGAAGAAGTCCCACATCACTGCGGCGAGTGGTGCGTGGCGGGTGATGAGGGCTGCGGCTGCCTCCGGGATTCCCGTGGGGCGCTCGCCCTCGGCGCACGCGCGCACCAGTGCGAGGCGGTCGTCCCAGCCGTAGCCGTACAGGGCGTTGACCAGCCAGTACACCAGGTACGAGGCCGTGTAGCAGCGGTCGTGGCTCTGGTGCCGGGCGTGGAAGGCGGCCTCGTCGCGGGAGAGGTCGAAGCGGGAGGAGAGGGCGAGGCCGTAGTCCGCGAAGTACAGGCGGCGGCCGTCGGTCAGGATGTTCTCGAAGTGGGCGTCGAAGTGCAGCAGTCCGCGCGCGCTCATGAACGAGGTACCGGCTCGCAATTCGGCGTCCACCATGGCGCAGGCCCGCCGGGCAGCCTCGTCACCGGCCCCGATCTGGACGCCCAGCCAGTCGTGCAGGTTGTGCGGGATGTGCTCCAGGAACAGCGTGAGGCGCGCCGTGGACCGCTGAAGCGCCTCGATCCGGCGGCGTACGCCCGCATCGCCGCCCCAGTAGGCGACAGCCCGGTCCACATCGGCCAGTTCCTGGGGGAGCGGCCGTTCAGGCCCGGGTAACACCCGCCAGTGGTACATCAGCGGGAACCCCTCGTACTCTCCCGCGATCACCCAGTCCGTCGTCATGATGTGCACGGCCAGCTCCCGCCAGGCTCCGAACCCCGGGCTGCCGATACTGCCGATCCCGTACTGGCAGAAGGAGGGCACCCCGAACAGATTCGCCGTGGAGCGCACGTTCTCCGGCCGCCGCTCCAGCTCGGTCAGGGGCACCTGCTTGACGAAGACCGGGGTTCCGCCGACTTCCAGCCGTACCGTTTCCCCGCCGATGCCGGAACCGACCGGTGTGGCGCTGTCCATGAGTTCGCGCAGCTGGCGATCACTGTGGAGGGCCAGCGAGGTGGAAACGGCGCCGTGGGCTGCCAGGCGAGCGTGGCGGGATGTGTCAGGGCTCTTCACCTGTGCCTCCAGGCGGATACCCGCCGCTCGTACCGCCGCTTCAACGGACGATCGGGCAGGAGCTGTTCGCCACCTTACTCATGAGGAGGGCGGTGATCCGTGTCTCGTCGGTGCCGGCTCTCGTTAGGGTCTTCTGTTCATGGAGCTGCTGATGGGGAACGAGATGATCGCCGTCCCGCCGGGGCAGGTGACGCTGTCGGACCGGCGGACACAGCGCAGTTGGGTGGTGGAAGTCGAGCCCTACCAGCTCGCGGCATTCCCGGTCACCCAGGCGTTGTACGCAGAGGTCACCGGTCGGCGGCCGAGCACCGCCCGTGGGGACCGGTTGCCCGTCGAGTGTGTCTCCTGGTGGGACGCGGTGCGGTTCTGCAACGCCCTGTCCCGGCGCGTCGGCCTCACGCCCGCGTACCGCTGCGGTGCAGATGCCGAGGATGTCGAGTGGGACACGTCCGCCGACGGGTATCGACTGCCGACCGAGGCCGAGTGGGAGCATGCCTGCCGTGCCGGGACGACCGGGCCGCGCTACGGGCAGCTCGACGAGATCGGCTGGTACCGCGGCAACTCGCACGAGCGCCTTCACGAGGTCGGCGGCAAGCGCCCCAACGCGTGGGGGCTGCACGACATGCTCGGCAACGTCTGGGACTGGTGCTGGGACGTCTACGACGCCGAGGTCTACGGCGCCTACCGGGTGCTCCGTGGCGGTGGCTGGTTCGATGAGCACTGGAGCTGCCGGGCCTCCGCGCGGCGCCGCAGCCACCCGGCATTCCAGGTCGACGACGTGGGATTCCGCGTCGCGCGTTCCGTCGTCCGAGCGGGAACCTCGTGACGGCTGAGGGCGAGGCGCTGACCGGCGGGATGGCGAACGCGGGGGCGGTCTTCCGTCGGGGGGAGTGGGTGGAGCGCCCGGCACCGCGCAACGCGCGCGCCCTGCACGCCCATCTCCTCGCACTGAGGGAGCACGGTTTCGACGCGGC
Organism: Streptomyces sp. LaPpAH-108; assembly: GCF_000373625.1. GTDB lineage: Bacteria > Actinomycetota > Actinomycetes > Streptomycetales > Streptomycetaceae > Streptomyces. The sequence goes on along the minus strand of NZ_KB891993.1, from coordinate 914,395 downwards.
GCCCGTCCCTGTCGGTCTCACCGCGGACGGCCGTGAGCGGCTGACCTTCATGCCGGGCGATGTGGCGCTGCCGCCGTTCCCGGACTGGGCGATGACGCGTTCCGCCCTCGCATCGGTGGGGAGCCTGATGCGGCGACTGCATGAGATCAGCGCGGCCGTCGCGGTCGACACCCGTGCCGAGTGGCCCGGGGACCTCGCCGACCCGGAGGGGGGACCGATCGTGTGCCACAACGACGTGTGCCCGGAGAACGTCGTCTTCCGCGACGGTCGTGCCGTGGCCCTGATCGATTTCGACCTGGCGGCCCCCGGCCGCGCCCTCTGGGACGTTGCCATGACCGCCCGCTACTGGGTGCCCATGCTCGATCCCGGGTCCGCGACCGCCTTCTATCCCCACGGGCTGGACGCGGCCGTACGGCTGCGGGTCCTCGCCGATGGCTACGGCCTCTCGGCGGGGGACCGCGCCGAGCTGCCCGGCGTCGTCGAGCAGGCCACGGAGGTCTGCCGGGGCTTCGTCGCTCGCCGCGTGGCCGACGGAGACCCCCTGTATCTCCAGGCGTTGGCCGAGCGTGGTGGATGGGAACGCTGGGACCGCCTGCAGACCTGGCTGGTGGCCAACCGCGAGACGTTCACGGCTGCCCTGCTGAACTGAGCGCGTTTGTCCTGTGATAACGAAGTTTGACCGTTGTCAGTGAAGTTTGACCTTTTGGAGCGGGCAGGCTCCGTGGTCTCTATTCGTCCTCTTTGAGCATGCGTTCCAGTGTCGCCAGGGTCCTCTCGTCATCGGCTCGCTCTTCGGCACTGAGGTTGGGATCAGCCAGCTTGACCCGCAGCTTCTCCACTGCCGACCTGATGACCGGGCCTTGGCCTGGTGCTTCAGGCAATGGCGTGTCGGGAACGTGGATCTCGCGGCGCCGCGCAAACTGCTCTCTGGTGATGTGGCCCTCGCGTAGGGCTTGTTCCCACCAGGCCTCAGCGTGGTCTTCGTTCGGGTCTTGCTCCCGGAAGTCGCTCTCCCATGAGTCCGGGTCATAGACGGGCTCGGGGTCGGCCCATGGGTCGGGTTCGTAAGACAGGCCGTAGTCCGGACTGTGAGGTCCGTATTCCGACTCATTGTTCCGATTGGTCATGGCGGCCCTCCCTGCTGTGCACCCCGGTGGCGGATCGACTTTACCTGTGGCTAGATTCCGTCTGATCTGCCTCCCAGGTCACCTTGCTGTGGATGTCTCGGTGGCGGCCGCGAGTGCGGTCTTCCGCTGGCGGTATGCCTTCTGGCGGCAGCGCTGTGAACACGTCCGGCGTTGTTGCTGGCAGCGTCCGGGTGGTAGAGGTCCTCCGCAGGTCTCGCAGGGTCTTGATAATGGTGCGAGAGCTGGTTCGAGTGGCTGAGGTGGTGGTGCGGGCCGTGGTGCTGGCGATGTCACCGACGGTGGAGAAGGTGGGCTCGGGGGAGGCTGCCTGAGCTGCTGGCGACGTGCTCGTTGGCGGCATCGGTCTGAGCGTGTCCGGCGTGCTGCTGAGAACATCGGGCCGTCGCAGACGGGGCAGACGCGTGGTCCGGGTGGATCGGCCGGGTCTGCCTCGGCCAGCCACTTCTCCTCGTGCTTGAGGTAGTTGGCCCGTCGGCAGGCGGACGAACACAGGCGATAGCGCTGTCCGGGTTGGACCTTCATGCTCTTGCCGCACTCTCTGCAGGGGGCCTTCTGGACCGGGCTCGAGGAAGCCGTTTCCGGTATGCCTTCTCGCGGCATGCTTGGGAACAGCGCAGGGCCTGGCGGCCGATGACGTCGGAGGGCGGTATCTCCCCGTCGCACTCCAGGCACCGCCTCGTTTCCAGGGTGGCCACCAGCGTCTCCGGGGCGCGGCCGGTCGCGGCGGCCAGCCGGGTCCAACTGGGAAGACCGAGGTGCTCGGGCGGTTCGCAGAGGTAGGTCCGCAGGTAGCGGGGCGGGAGATGGTTGGCGTGGGCCAGGCGGACGATGAAGGACCGGATGCCTTCGCCCGCCCGGGGCCGGACTTGGAAGGGCAGGATGCGGACGTTCTCGGTGGTCATCTGGAGGACCTGGGCCCGCGGACGTGAGGCGATTCGGCGGCGACATCCAGTGGGACGGCCTTCAGCCCGGCTTTGGTGATCTTCTCGGTGCCGTTGAAGATCGCGTCGATCGCGGCTCCGCGGATCTGGTGGGAGAGGGCGCCGATCATGCCGCTGGTGCGGTCGTGTAGGTAGCGGTCCAGTCTCGCCAGGGTGCCGGGCCGGTGCCGCCGCAGGGCGAGAGCCTTCTCCATGGTGGCGACCAGACCTCTCCACTCACTGTTGTAAGGGAAGGGACGGGTGGGGATCAGCGTGAAACGGCCAGCGATCTGGGCCCCGCGAGTGCCGGTCAGCAGGCTGCCGTGCTCGATGTCGATGCCCGCGTAGATGAACGTCGCGGGGATCCGCATCGCGGCCACCGCCGCATCGTCGACCTCCCCGAACTCAGCCGTCCTGCGGACCGGCCGGTGATCGGCCAGACCCAGCACCCCGCGTTCCTGGTAGCGACGCCGCCGGTGAGCGACCGTACTGGCAGAGACCTTGTGACCCGCAGCAGTCAGCTCAGCGGCCTTCGCCCGCTGCCGGGCGGTCAAGGACCGATCCGGCCCGTACTCAGGCCGGGCCGTCGTGCCGGGCTCGGCATTGGGCGGCAACCCATGCAGGACCTCCAGGATGTGGCCCTCCCACCACAGGGCCCTCTCCACCTCCCGGGCGGGAAACGCCTCCAGCAGCGAAGCCGCCGGCAACGGCATCCGGACCGGACTGTCCATGACCTCGAAGTCGGACGCCGCGAACAACTCGAGCAACGGCACGACCCGATACGGCTCTTCGCCGTCCGTCGCCGTCACCGCCTGGGCGGCGACGGCGAGCACTCCGCGGATCCGGCCCTCGAACCGCACCCGGTCACCGACCGCGACCCGTCCCGGACGCTTCATCCTGCCCGTGTTGCCCGCCCCTCGGCCCAGACGAGACTGTCCGCCCCCAGCACCGCGGACTCCAGGTCCGTGCCCAGTCGCTCGGACCACAGCAAATGGAACAGCACCGGCAGGACCTGCAGCCGATCGCCCACCCGCCCGGCTCCCGACCACAACGGCAGCGGTTCCTCGAAGACCTCCACCAGTGCGGCCGCCACCCGCTCCGGGCGTCCCGAGCGGGTCCGCCGGTAGCGGGCCAGCCAGCGCATGTTCGCCATGAACACCGGCTCGGGCGTGCCCATCCACGCAAACTCCCAGCCCACCGCCTCACAGGCCCGACGTGTCACTGCGAACGCCTCCCCGGTCCGCTCGTCCAGCCGGTCCGCGGACCGGACATCGACCACTCTGGCCCGCCCGTCAGCAAGGCGTACGAAGTAGTCAGGCGCATGGCGACGCCGTTCCGGACCGTCCTGCCAGTGCAACCAGAACGGCTGCGAGGCGATCCCGACCACCCTCGGATCACGGTCCAGCAAGATCAGGCAGTCCCGCTCCAGCCACGACTCGTAGCCCACGTGGCCGCTGGTCGTCGCCGCGAAGTACCAGCCCGGGAAGCTCTCCCCGCCCTTCGCCCACCGGAACTCACGTACCGGCTGGACGCCCTCGAACCGCGCACCCCACAACTGACCCAACGGTCCGCGACAACGCTCACCGGACTCAAGAAAGTCCAGCTCAAAGGCCGATAACGCCGGATCACCGTACGCATGAGCCGCTGCCCCCACCACGCCTCCAACCTCAGGGCATTGTCGTAAGTGTGGAAGCGATATATCGTTGAGGTGTCGCGTAAGAGACGTGATGGGTACGTGACTGATCGACGATGGAATGGAGTGGTCGCGATGCGTAACCACGGATTCGAGCGTGGGCATCGTTCCGGCGGGCCCGGGCGGCATGGCTGGGGGGCGTTCGGGGGAGTCGAGGGGCTGCGGGAGGCGTTCGGGCCGTTCGGGCCCGGGGGGCCGGGGTTCGGTCCTGGCGGGCCCGGGGGGCCTGGGCGGCACGGGTTCGGGCCTGGTTTCGGGCCGGGGCCCTGGGGTGGGATGGGGCGCGGCGGTGGCCGGGGGCGGGCGCGGCGCGGTGATGTGCGGGCCTCGATCCTGGCGTTGCTCAAGGACCGGCCGATGCACGGGTACGAGATGATCCAGGAGATCGCGGAGCGTAGCGGGGGTGCTTGGAAGCCGAGCCCCGGTTCGGTCTATCCCACGCTTCAGCTGCTGGAGGACGAGGGTCTGATCGTCAGTGAGAGCGAGGGCGGCAAGAAGCTGTTCTCCCTCACCGAGAGCGGGCGGGCCTCCGCCGAGGAAGGTCCCGAGGCTCCCTGGGAGGAGGCCACGCGCGGTGTCGACTGGGAGGCGCTGGGCGAGATCCGGCAGGCCGGGTTCGGGCTGATGGAAGCCTTCGGGCAGGTGTGGAAGACCGGCACCAAGGAACAGCGCGAGAAGGCGCTCACCGTCATCAACGAGGCCCGCAAGAAGCTGTATCTCATCCTCGCGGACGAGGACTGAGCCTGCCTCATGTCCGCACGCGTCGTATCACCGCCGCGTCGAACACGTCCCACGCGCGCGGGAAGGCGCTCTCGTCATGGCAGTGCCAGGCATCCCAGAACAGGTCGGCGAGCAGGGCGTCGTGCGGGGCGTACACCCGGTACACGTACTGCTTGCCGTCCACTGCCGGCAGGCCCACCAGCCAGCACAGGCATCCGTCCTCCACTTGTTGTGTGACGTACGAATGGGGCAAGAGGTTGCGTCATGGGGCGTATGCAAGGCGGCGCGCGCCCCTGAGGCGGAATCGACCGGATCTCCTCCGTGAGGATGAGGCGGACCGGCCGGTTGTCCGCTCACCGTGGGACGCGAGAATGGTTCCCCTCGTGGATGCCGTCCGCTCCGGTGGCTGATGAGGTGTCTTGTGTGGAACCCCGCACAGTCGGCCGGTCCGTCCCGCACGAGGGCGTGCCGAGTGCCGAGAACGACGCCGGGCCCGGCACCGGCTTCGGGTCGGTGATCGCCGGTGCCCGCCGCAGAGCCGTCCGCGACGGCGACCGGCAGATCGACACCGCCCATCTGCTGCACTCCCTCCTGGAGTCCGACCCCGAGGCCCGTGCCGCCGTCGGCACCCCGACCCAGCTCGCGCGGCTGCTCGGCTATCTCGTGCAGCGCAGCATCGGGTACGGGCTGCGCTGGCAGGGCGGTGCCGAGGTGCCCGGCGCGGAAGTCGCCGCCGGTGGTGAGCGGTGGTCGCCGGTCGCCGCCGCCGCGCTGCGGGACGCCGAGGTGCGGGCCGCCCTGCGCCGGGGCCCGGGCGCGGCCGACGGCGTCGATCTGCTCGCCGCCCTGGTGGCCGATCCGGCGTCGCGGGCCGTCGAGGTGCTGGAGCGGGCCGGGATTCCGGCGGCCGAGCTGCGGGAGCGGCTGCCGGGTCGTACGGCCGATGGCGCGGCGCCCTGCTGATCCCGGCGCCCGGCGCCCGCGTTCCGTCCAGCCTCTGAGACAGGAGCGAATAAGGGTGACGCTCATGTCGTCGCCTGTCATCATGTGCGCGTGCACGCGTCTGGGAGCAGAGAAGGCGGCCGTGGCGCCGGGCTGGGGCTCGCGCTGGTGTCGGCCGTGGCGTTCGGTGGGTCGGGAGTCGCGGCCAAGCCGCTGATCGAGGCGGGGCTCGACCCGCTGCATGTCGTCTGGCTGCGCGTGGCCGGTGCCGCGCTCGTCATGCTGCCCGTGGCCGTACGACATCGCGCCCTGCCGCTGCGCCGCCCCGCGCTGCTCGCCGGGTTCGGACTGCTCGCCGTGGCCGGAGTCCAGGCGTGCTACTTCGCCTCGCTCTCGCGGATACCGGTCGGCGTGGCGCTGCTCGTGGAGTATCTGGCGCCCGCGCTGGTGCTCGGCTGGGTGCGGTTCGTGCAGCGCAGGCCGGTCACCAAGGCCGCCGCGCTCGGTGTGGTCCTCGCGGCGGGCGGGCTCGCCTGTGTGGTGGAGGTCTGGTCGGGGCTCAGCTTCGACGTGCTCGGCCTGCTGTTCGCGCTCGGCGCCGCCTGCTGCCAGGTCGGCTACTTCGTCCTGTCCGACCAGGGCGGCGACGCGGGCGAGGAGGCACCGGACCCGCTGGGCGTGATCGCGTACGGCCTGCTGGTCGGCGCTGCCGTCCTCACCGTCGTCGCCCGCCCGTGGGGCATGGACTGGCGGGTGCTCGGCGGCACGGTGCGGCTCGACGGCAGTGCCGTACCCGCCGCCGCGCTGCTCGTCTGGATCGTCCTCGTCGCCACCGTCCTCGCGTACGTCACCGGCGTGCTCTCGGTACGGCGGCTCTCGCCGCAGGTCGCCGGGGTCGTCGCCTGTCTGGAGGCGGTCATCGCGACCGTGCTCGCCTGGGTGCTGCTCGGGGAGCATCTGTCGGCGCCGCAGGTGTTCGGCGGCGCGGTCGTGCTCGTCGGCGCGTTCATCGCGCAGTCCGCCACGCCCGCCAAGGGGTTCGCGGAGCCGGTCGCGGGGAGCGGCGGCGCGGAGCGGGAGTTGTCCGCGCGGGGGACCGCCGCCTAGGCTGGCGATCATGCATTCGCACGCACTCGTCCTTCCGCCCCCGGCCGCCTGAGGCGGGCCTCCGGGAAGAACTCGCCCCGCGCACATCGCGCCGGGCGGGACGGTGCTGCCCGCAGATGAAGTCCTCGCGTCCGAGCCGGACGCCTGCCAACTTCCGCACTGATCCAGTGCGTTGCTGCGGAGAAACCTCGTGTCGAACGCTGTCTCCGGCCTGCCCGTCGGGCGTGGCCTCCTCTATCTGATCGTCACCGGTGCCACCTGGGGCACGGCGGGCGTCGTCGCCTCCCTGGTCTACCGGAGCGGGGACATGGGCCCCTTCGCCCTGTCCTTCTGGCGCTGCGCGGCGGGACTTGTCCTGCTGGCCGCGGGCCGGTTGCCGCGCCGTGGGCGCCGCTCTCCGGCCGCCGCCCCGCGCGACCGCGCCGCCCTGCTCCGGCAGGCGCTGGCCACCGGCGTCGGCCTGGCCGTCTTCCAGACCGCCTACTTCGCCGCCGTGGAGGCCACCGGCCTCGCCGTCGCCACGGTCGTGACCCTCGGCGCCGGTCCCGTGCTCATCGCGCTCGGCGCCCGGTTCCTGCTCGGGGAGCGGCTGGGCGCCGGAGGTCTCCTCGCGGTCGTCGGCGCGCTCGCCGGGCTCGCCGTGCTCACCCTAGGCGGCTCGGGCAACACCGTCCGCCCGGCAGGCGTGCTCTGCGCGCTCGGCTCGGCCGCGGGCTACAGCGCGATGACCCTGCTGACCCGCTGGTGGGGCCGTACGGGAGTGGGTGACGCGGGCGCCACCACGGTCGGCGCCTTCGCGGTCACCACCCTGTGCCTGCTGCCGTTCGCCCTCGCCGAGGGGCTGTTCCCGCACACCGGGCACCCCCTGCGGCTCCTAGCCCTGCTCGCCTACCTCGCCTCCGTCCCCACGGCCCTCGCCTACGCCCTCTACTTCGCGGGAGCCGCCGCCGTACGCTCCGCCACCGTCTCCGTGATCATGCTCCTGGAGCCGGTGACGGCCGCCGTGCTCGCCGTCGGACTGCTGGGCGAGCATCTGACGACGGCGACGGTCGCGGGCACGCTGCTGATGCTCGGCGCGGTCGCGGCGCTCGCGGTGGGGGAGGCGCGTGCCGCCGGAGGCCGGGTGTCGGTGGCCGCGTAGAGCCGCGGTGGCCCGCAGGCACGGCCCGGCCCCGAGCGGGTGGACCGTGTCAGCGGGCCTCGTCCCCGAGGGAGACCAGCAGGGCGCGCAGCAGCCGGTTGAACTCGTCGGCGTCCTCCGGGGCCAGGCCCGAGAGGATCTCGCGCTGGTTGCGGACATGTCCTTCCACGGTCGCGTCGACCAGCTCCCGCCCCTCCTCGGTCAGGTCGATGTGCAGGCTGCGCCGGTCGCCGGGGACCGGCTCGCGGGTGACGAGGCCCCGGGCGACGAGCCGGTCGACCCGGTTGGTCAGGGCCGCCGAGCCGATCATGACGCTCGCGGCCAGTTCCTTGGCCGTGAGCGGCCGGCCACCACGGCGGAGCGTGGCGAGCACATCGAACTCCCAGGTCTCGATGCCGTGTTGTGCGAAGTACTCCTTCAAGTGCGCGCTGACGAGCCGGGACAGGCGCAGTACGCGGCCGATCGTGCCCATCGCGTCGAGGTCCAAGTCCGCGCGCTGGTCGGCCCATTGACCGAGGAAGCCGTCGACGGCGTCCCGCATGTGGTCACCTCATCCTTGCTTTCGCCGGACCAGTTCAGTTCGACATCGAAGTGTTTGACGCCATCCTAGGTGACGGCGTAGTTTCTCGACGCCAGACAGTTCGACGTCGAAGTGAGGTATTCGGTCGTGAAGTCGTCTCCGCCGGAGCGCGCCGTCGTGTCCCGCGTCATCCGCTCACGTCGCAGCATCCGTCACTATCGGCCGGACCCCGTACCGCCCGCTCTGCTCCAGGAGTTGGTCGATCTGGCGCTGGAGGCGCCGTCGAGCTTCAACCTCCAGGCCCGGTCCATAGTCGTCGTCACCGACGAGCCGGGCCGCGCGGCGCTCGCCGAGGCCACGAGCGGGCAGCCGCATCCCCGGGAGGCCCCGGTGACGCTGGTCTTCGTCGCCGAGTCCGGCGCCTGGAGTGAGGACCGCGACGACATCTGGGAGCGGGCGCGGTGCGGAGGAGCGTGGCCGGAGCCGTTCGCCGCGGCCTCGCCCGCCGATGTGCGCGCCTTCTACACGGACCCGCGCCGCCGGGGTCTCGAGCGCGAGTACGCGGTGAAGGACGCCATGATCGCCGCGTCCTTCCTGATGATCGCCGCGCACGCCGCAGGGCTCGCCACCAGCCCCATGAACGGCTGGGACGAGACGGAGGTCAAGAAGGCCATCGGCATCTCGGACCGCGACGATCTCCATATCGCCCTGCTCCTGCCGCTCGGCCGTCCGGCCGAGACCCGGCTGCATCCCGGCCGCCGGGACCGTTCCCTGACGGTCCACCGGGAGACCTACGGCTCGACCCCGCACGGGGCCCGTGCCGGGCGTCGTGACCAGGTCCCCGGAGAGGCGAAGTGAGCGGTCGGCGCGGCGCGGTGACCTCGGCCGTCACCGCTCTCGCCCCGGCGGTGTGGGGCTCCACCTATGTCGTCACCACCGAGTTCCTGCCGCCCGACCGGCCGCTGCTGGCGTCCACGCTGCGGGCGTTGCCCGCGGGGCTGATCCTGCTGCTGGTCACCAGGACGCTGCCGAAGGGCAGCTGGTGGTGGCGGGCCGTCGTGCTCGGCGTGCTGAACATCGGCGCGTTCTTCTCTCTCCTCTTCCTCGCCGCCTATCACCTGCCGGGCGGGGTCGCCGCCCTCGTGATGTCCGCCCAGCCGATGATCGTGCTGGTGCTGAGTTCGCTGTTGCTGAACGACCGGATACGGGCGCGGCATCTGGTGTCCTGCCTCCTCGGCGCGGCGGGTGTCGGCCTGCTGGTGCTGCAACCGGGGGCGGGTCTCGACGGCATCGGCATCGCGGCCGGGCTCCTCGGCGCGCTGTCCATGGCGTCCGGACTGGTGCTCACCAAGAAGTGGGGCCGCCCCGACGGTGTGGGCCTGCTGGCTTTCACCGGCTGGCAACTCGCCGTGGGCGGGCTGGTGTTGACGCCCTTCACTCTTGCGTACGAGGGTCTGCCGGACCGCCTCACCTGGAGCAACCTCGGCGGCTTCGCCTACCTCGGCGTCATCGGCGCCCTGGTCGCCTACGCGCTGTGGTTCCGAGGGGTGGCGCGGCTGCCCGCCCTCGCCGTGTCGTTCCTTTCGTTCGCCTCCCCGCTGTGCGCGACGGTCCTCGGTTATCTCGTCCTCGACGAGACCCTGCGCCCGCTCCAACTGCTCGGCGCGGTCGCCGTGATCGGGGCGGTCGTCCTGGCGCAGTCGCGCGCCGCGGCCCCACCGGCGCCGCGCGTCGTACGACCGGCCGGGGCTGAGCCGCCCCGGCCCCGGCGCGGCTAGACCGTCTCCGTCGTCGGCTCCGCCAACTTGGCCAGGTAGTCCGGGAGTTCGATCTCCGGCGCCAAGTCGCCGTTGGGCACCGGGACTTCGTAACCCTTGCGGAGGGGGACCACGCCCGTCCAGTGCGGGAGGGAGAGGTCTTCGGGCTCGTCGTTGGCGTCGCCCGTGCGGAGCTTGGCCGAGACCTCGGCGAGGTCGATGCGGATCACCGCGGTGGCGGCGAGTTCCTTCTTGTTCGCGGGGCGCGAGTCGGCCGAGCGGCCGGGGACGACCTGGTCCACGAGGGCGTCCAGGGCCAGCGCGCGCTCGTCGGGGTCGGTGACCTGGCGGGCGATGCCGTGGACCACGACCGAGCGGTAGTTGATCGAGTGGTGGAAGGCGGAGCGGGCCAGGACCAGGCCGTCGACGTGGGTGACCGTGAGGCAGACCGGCAGGCCGGGGTCCTCCGCGGCGGTCATCCGCAGCGGGCGCGAACCGGTGGAGCCATGGGCGTACAGGCGCTCGCCGACGCGGCAGTACAGCGTCGGCAGCACCACCGGGGCGCCGTCGCGGACGAAGCCGAGGTGGCAGACGTATCCCTCGTCGAGGATCGCGTGCACCAGTTCCTTGTCGTACGCCGCCCGCTCGGCGGACCGGGTGGGCACGGTGCGGTCGGTCGGCGTGTAGGCGGCGGGCTTCTCCTCGGTCCCCTGCATGGCGGTCCCTCCCTGGACTCTGTTATTGCACTAGTGCATAATCTGCTTTGTGCTAGGAGAGTATCGGATCGAAGGGCGTGGCGCAGCGGAGATCGCGGCCAGTGTCGAGCGCGCGGTGAGCGGCGGTGAGCTGCGGCCGGGCCAAGTGCTGCCTCCGCTCAGGGAGTTGGCGTCCCGGCTCGGAGTGAATCCCAATACCGTCGCGGCTGCCTATCGCACCCTGCGCGAGCGCGGAGTGATCGAGACCGCCGGGCGCCGGGGCAGCCGGGTGCGGCCCAGGCCCGCCACGACCGGGCGCGACGAGCTGCGCGTGGAGGTGCCGCCCGGGGTGCGGGACCTGTCCACCGGCAACCCCGACCCGGCCCTGCTGCCCCCGCTCGGCCCGGCCTTCGCCGACGCGGCCGACCGCGCGGACCGCGCCCCCGTCCTCTACGGCACCGAACCGGTCGACCCCGGCCTCGCGCGCATCGCCCGCGCCGGACTCGACGCCGACGGCGTGCCCGAGGGCCCGCTCACCGTCACCTCCGGCTCCCTCGACGCCGTCGAACGGGTCCTCGCGGCCCACCTCAGGCCCGGCGACGCGGTCGCGGTGGAGGACCCCGGCTGGGGCAGCGTCCTGGACCTGGTCCCGGCGCTCGGACTGCGCGCCGTACCGGTCGGCGTGGACGACGAGGGGCCCCGGGTGGAGGACCTGCGCGCCGCCCTCGCGGCCGGGGCCCGCGCGCTGATCGTCACCGTCCGCGCCCAGAACCCCACCGGTGCCTCGGTGAGCGCGTCGCGGGCGCGGGCGCTGCGGGCCGTACTGCGCGCGCACCCGGACGTGCTGCTGATCGAGGACGACCACGGCCACGGCTTCGTCGACCTCGCGCCGCATCCACTCGCGGGGGCCACCGCGCACTGGGCCTTCGTCCGCTCGGTCTCCAAGAACTACGGCCCCGATCTGCGCGTCGCCGTCCTCACCGGGGACGCCCGCACCGTCGACCTGGTGCGCGGACGGCAGCGGCTCGGGCCCGGCTGGGTGAGCCTGCTGCTCCAGCGCGCGGTCGCCCGGCTGTGGGCCGACGGCGCGGTGGACGGCTCGGTGGCACGGTCCTACGGCGCGCGCCGCGCGGCGCTGACCGACGCGCTCGCCCGGCGCGGGGTCATCGCGTACGGCCGCAGCGGCATGAACGTGTGGGTGCCGGTCCCGGACGAGACGGGTGCCGTCGCGCGGCTCCTCCAGTCCGGCTGGGCGGTCGCGCCCGGCGCCCGCTTCCGGCTCGACACCCCGCCCGGCGTCCGGATCACCGTCTCGCCGCTCACGGAGGCGGACATCGAGCCGCTGGCGGACGCCGTGGCGGCGGCGGTACGGCCGTCACCGGCGCGGTCCTACGGGTGACGCGGGGCGCACCGGTTTCCGCCCCGGCTCGTGCGGCGGGCCCGTCGGTCAGCTCTTGCGCCGCACCTGGGTGAGCGCGGCCCCCGCGATGACGATCACGGCGCCCACCGGAGTGGTCCACGCGATCGACTCCCCGAGGATCGCCACGCCCGCCGCCGTGGCGATGACCGGGATGAAGTAGGTCACCATCTGTGCGGTGGTGGGCCCGACTTCGGCGACGAGCCCGTACTGGATGAGCACCGCGACCCCCGTACCGAGGGCGCCGAGCGCGGCCACCGCGAGCAGCGGGACGAGCGCGAAGCGCGTCGGAAGCGAGGTGAACAGGGGGGTTACGACGGCCAGTTGGATGGTCGCCAGGAACAACTGGGCCCCGGTCATGGCGAGATGCGAGTTGCCCGTGCCCGACAGGGTGCGGCGGACGTAGATCCAGCCGACCGGGTAGCAGAGCGAGGCCAGCAGGGCCATCGCGGTGCCCGTGGCGTCGATGCCGTGGAAGCCCTGCCAGGCGCCGAGGACCGTCAGCACCCCGAGGAAACCGAGGCCGAGCCCCGCGAAGCGCACCCGGCTCGGGCGGTCCTCGGAGAGCGCGACCAGGGAGAGGACCATGCCCCACAGCGGCGAGGTGGCGTTGCAGATGCCGGCCAGGGTGGAGGGGACGGTCAGCTCCGCGTAGGCGAAGAGGGAGAAGGGCGCGGCGTTCAGGAAGAACGCGGCGACCGCCATGTGCCCCCAGACGCGGGCCCCGCGCGGCAGCCGCTCGCGCTTGACGGCCATCGCCGCCGCGAGCACGGCCGTGCCGAACACCAGCCTGCCGAGGGTGACTTGGAACGGGGCGTAGGAGGTCGTGCCGACCTTGATGAGGAGGAAGCTGAAGCCCCAGATCAGGGACAGCACGCCGAAGCGCAGCCGCCAGTCGGTGCGGGGGCGTGGGGTGGCGGCGGCCGGGGTGGACGCCGGGGCGGACGTGGCGGCGGACGTGGTGGCGGACGCGGACGCGGGTGTCGCCGTGCGGGAAGGGGAGACCGTGCTCATGCCATCAAAGATGCGGGCAGCAACTTCGTAGCACAATCGAGAATTGGCACCCGGTATCTCTTAGGATCGCTTACATGTTGAATCTGGAGCGCCTGCGCACCCTGGACGCCCTCGCCCGGCACGGCTCGGTCAGCGCCGCCGCCGACGCGCTGCACGTCACCACCTCCGCCGTGTCCCAGCAACTGGGCAAGTTGGAGCGGGAGGTGGGGCAGCGGCTGCTCGCCAAGAACGGGCGCGGGGTCCGGCTCACGGACGCGGGGCGACTGCTCTCCGAGCACGCCGCGCGCATCCTCTCCCAGGTGGAGCTGGCCCAGTCGGACCTGGAGGCGCACCGGGGGCAGGTCGTCGGCGAGCTGCGGCTCTCCGCGTTTCCCACCGCCGCCCGGGGGCTCTTCCCGGCCGCGCTCGCCGGACTGCGGGCCCTGCACCCGGGACTGCGGGTGCGCTCCAGCGAACTGGAGCCGGAGCAGGGTGTCGCCGGGGTCGTCCGCGGTGATCTCGACCTCGCGGTGGTGCTCGACTGGTACAACAAGCCGATGCCGGTGCCGGACGGCCTGGTCAAGGCGCCCCTGCTGGACGACCCGGCGGAGGTCGCGCTCCCCGCCGGGCATCCGCTCGCGGACCGTGACGAGGTGGACCTCGCCGAGTTCGCCGAGGACGAGTGGATCACCTGGGGCGAGGGCGAGTTCTGCCACGAGTGGCTGATCTTCACCCTGCGCTCCAAGGGGGTCGAGCCCCTGGTCGGCCACCGGGCGGGCGAGACCCACACCCAACTCGCGCTGGTCGCCGCAGGGTTGGGGGTGTGTATCGCACCCTTGCTGGGGCGCGACCCGGTGCCGCCGGGCGTGGTCCTGGTCCCGCTCAAGCAGCGGGTGCGCAGGCATGTCTACGTGGTCTGGCGAGCGGACGCGGACCGCCGTCCCTCGATCCGTGCGGCGGTCGAGGCGCTGCGGACGGCGGCCCGGCAGCTCGGCTGAGGCCGGGGTGACTCTACGCCTTGCCCAGCTTCCGGAAGTCCCAGGAGACGATCTTCTCCGGGGTGAGCCGGGCCCAGGCGTGCCGCCCGTCGTGCGGCATCTCGTCCAGGCCGAAGTTCTTGCGGGCGAACAGCGTCTCCACCGCGTCGAGTTCGGCACACAGCTCGCCCGTGCGCGGCACCTCGCCCACGAACTCCACCCGCCCGGACAGCTCGGCCCCGCGCAACTGGTCGTACTCCTCGCCCGCGTCGACCACCACCGCGACCCGGTGGTCACGGCTCAGCTGGGCCCAACGCCTGCTGCGCACCACGGAGTAGAGCCACAGCGAGGTGCCGTCCCAGACGAACCACAGCGCGCTCACGTGCGGGGTGCCGTCCGCCGCGACGGTCGCGACCCGGCAGGTGCGCTGGACGGTCAGGAACGCGTCCAGCTCGCCCGGCGTCATCATGATCTTCCGGCCCCGGCGCTGCTCGGTGACGGTCATACGGCCCCCTCTTCTCCCCAGTTGTCCACGAGACACCCCCGTGCCGAGAACACCCCCGTGCCGCCGATCTTCTGACACGGCGCCAGAAAAAGGAACACGGCCCGGTGGAGCGTGATCAGGCCAACTCGATCGTGTCGCCGGACACGTTGATCTTTTTCGCGGGCAGCCCCTGTGTCGCGGGCCCCTGTTTCACGCTGCCGTCCTCCACCGAGAAGTGGCTGTTGTGGCACGGGCACACGATCACCCCGTCGCTCACGCTGCCCACCGCACAGCCCTGGTGGGTGCACTTCGCGGAGAACGCCTTGTACGTCCCGGCCGACGGCTGGGTCACCACCACGCCCTCGTCCTTGAAGATCTTGCCGCCGCCCTCGGGGATGTCCGAGGTCTTGCCGAGCGCGGTACCGGCCGCGCCGCTGCCGACGGTGTCCGAACCGCCGTCCGAGCCACAGGCCGCCAGCGCCACGGTGAGCCCGGCGGCACCGGCCGCCGCCATCACGGTACGCCGGGCGGGATTCGCTACGGGCTGGGACGATGCGCTGGTCATGGGGTTGTTCCCTTCCGCCGGGGTGGTCGTACGTGAGCTGCCCAGGGGTACGGTCCACCGGCACCACCCGTTCAGCCACGTGACCCGATCCTCACCGCTCGGGTATGAGGAGGGCGTAAGACCCGGCGGAGGTCAGTCCGTTCGAGGTCGAGCGCTCGGGGCGGGCCGGACGGGGAGCGCGTGCACCGTGTTGCCGACGAAGCTGGGGTGGCGGCGCAAGTCGGCTTCGGCGGCGGCGAGTTCGAGGTCCGGGAAGCGGGTGAACAGGCGCTCAAGGGCCACGGTCGCTTCGAGGCGGGCGAGCGGGGCGCCGAGGCAGAAGTGGGCGCCGTGGCCGAGGGACAGATGACGTACGGCGCCGGGGCGGGACGCACGGGTGAGGTCGAAGCGGTCGGCGTCCGGGCCGTGCGCCGCCGTGTCGCGTCCGGCGGCGGAGTAGCCCGCGAGGACCGGGGTGCCCGCCGGGATCACGGTGCCGCCGACCTGGAGATCCCGTACCGGATAGCGGAACGGGAAGTAGCTCACCGGCGCGTCCCAGCGCAGGGTCTCCTCCACCACGTCGGCCCAGCTCGCCCCGCCCGCGCGCACCAGGGCGAGCTGGCCGGGGTGGCCGCACAGGGCGCGCACCGCGTTGGTGATCAGGTTCAGGGTGGTCTCGTGCCCGGCGACGATCAGCAGCACCAGCGTGCCGATCAGCTCCTCGTGGCCCAGCCGGTCGCCGCCCTCGTCGCGGGCGGCGATGAGGGCGCTGGTCAGGTCGTCGCCGGGACGCGCGGCCTTGTCGGCGGCGATCTCCCCGAGCACGCCCACGAGTTCGCGGTTCGCGGCGAGCACCGCCTCGGGGCCGATGTCGGTCCCCGTCACCGCGTTGCTCAGCCGGTGCAGCCGGTCGCGGAACTTCTCGTCCACGCCCAGGAGTTCACCGATCACCCCCAGGGGCAGCGGCAGCGCGAAGTGCCGTCGCAGATCGGCCACGCCCGCGCCCGCCTCGGCGGCCACCGCCAGATCGTCCAGCAGGGCGTCGGTCAGCGCCACGACACGCGGGCGCAGTGCTTCGACCCGCCGGGGTGTGAAGGCCCGCGCGACCAGGGAACGCAGCCGCCGGTGGTCCTCCCCGTCCGCCGTGGTCATCCCGCGCACGGTGGCGAAGGTCAGCAACGGCCAGCCCGGCTCGATCCGCCCCTCCCGCAGCGCCGCGAAGTGCCGTGCGTCCTTGGCGACTTCGGGATGCTGAAGGAACTCCTTCAGCGCCTCGTGCCCCAGTACGGCCATCCCCTCGACGCCGCCCGGCAGTTCCACGGCCGCCACCGGGCCGAGGGCCAGCAGCCGGGCGTTGTCGGCGTGCGGGCAGCCTCCGGCGGGGTCCAGACGGTGCGGGGGCCCCGCGGGCGCGGTGTCCATGGCTCTCCTGACGGTCGTACGGGACGGCGTGCGGCGAACGGGACGGTGCGGGGCCGATCGTAGGCGCGGCAGGGGTGTACGGGAGAGGCGGCGAGGCGGCGGCGCACCGGAATCCGGGGACAATCCGCGTTATAGCCTGGGCAAATGCTGACCGAAGTCACCGCCACCCGGTACATCACGCCCCTGCGTGAGGGCGGCTCACTGCCAGGCCTCGTCGAGGGGGACGATCTCCGGGCGTACGTCATGAAGTTCACCGGCGCGGGACAGGGGCGCAAGACGCTCGTGGCCGAGGTCGTCTGCGGTGAGCTGGCCCGGCGGCTCGGGTTCCGGGTGCCCCGGCTCGTGACGCTCGACCTGGACCCCGTCCTCGGCCTCGGTGAGCCCGACCGGCAGGTGCAGGAGCTGCTGCGGTCCAGCGGGGGCGCCAACCTCGGCATGGACTTCCTCTCCGGCGCCCTCGGCTACGACCCGCTCGCCTTCCCGGTGACGTCCGAGGAGGCGGGCCGGATCGTCTGGTTCGACGCGCTGATCAACAACGTGGACCGCTCCTGGCGCAACCCCAACCTCCTCGTGCACCAAGGGCAGTTGTGGCTCATCGACCACGGCGCCACCATGATCTGGCACCACAACTGGCCCTCCGCCGACACCTCGGCCGCCCGCCCCTACGACGCCTCCGACCACGCGCTGGCCCGCTTCGCCCCGGACGTCGCCGCCGCTGCCGCCGAGCTGGCCCCGCGGGTCACCGAGGACCTGCTCGCCGAGGTCACCGCCGAGATCCCCGACGCGTGGCTGACCGGCGAGCCCGGCTTCGGTACACCGGACGACCTGCGCCGCGCCTACGCCCGGCCCCTGCTCGCCCGGGCGGTCTCCGCCCACGAGCGCATCAACGGCCTCCAGGAGAGCAAGTGAGCGAGCACCACATTCACATGGCCGGACATGTGGTCGAGCGCCACATCACCCGCACGGGCCAGGGCGGCGACCGCGATGTGTACGAGTACGCCCTGATCCGGGTCGTCCCCCGTGTCGAGCGCGGCGAGCGGATCAACGCCGGAGTCATCGTCTACTGCCGCGCCCACGACTACGTCGGCGCCCGCACCCACCTGGACGAGGCCCGGCTGCTCGCGCTCGACCCCGAGGCCGACGTGGCCGGGATCCGGGCCGCGCTCGGTGCCGTCGAGCGGATCTGCGCGGGCGGCGAGGGCGCCGGTCAGGCAGCGGGCGACGACGCCGGGCGGCGCTTCCGCTGGCTGATCGCGCCCCGCTCCGCCGTCGTCCAGCCGGGCTCGGTGCACACCGGCCTGACCGCCGACCCGGTGGCCGAGACCGAACGGCTGCTCGACCTCCTGGTCAGGTAATGGATCACACCACCCGGTGTCCCGTTGACACCGGGTGCCAGGGCTTCTAGCGTCACGGGTGCGGAAGGTACTAAGCGGTCGCTCACCGCACTCGGGTCCTGTCAAGGGGCCACTCGGGTTCTCTCAAGGGCGAGGAGAAGCAGCAATGTCCACCACTGAACAGCGGGTCGCGGTAGTCACCGGCGCGGCACGAGGGATCGGCGCCGCCACCGCCGTACGCCTGGCCGCCGAGGGTCACGCCGTCGCCGTGGTCGACCTGGACGAGGCCGCGGGCAAGGACACCGTCGAGAAGATCACCTCGGCGGGCGGCAAGGCCATCGCGGTCGGCGCCGACGTCTCCGACGAGGCGCAGGTCGAGGCCGCGATCGCCCGGGTCGTGGAGGAGCTGGGCGCGCCCACGATCCTCGTCAACAACGCCGGTGTGCTGCGCGACAACCTGCTGTTCAAGATGAGCGCGTCCGACTGGGACACCGTGCTCAACGTGCACCTGCGCGGCTCGTTCCTCATGACCAAGGCCGTCCAGAAGCACATGGTCGACGCGGGCTTCGGCCGGATCGTCAACCTCTCCTCGTCCTCCGCGCTGGGCAACCGCGGCCAGGCCAACTACTCGGCCGCCAAGGCGGGTCTGCAGGGCTTCACCAAGACCCTCGCCATCGAGCTGGGCAAGTTCGGCATCACCGCCAACGCCGTCGCCCCCGGCTTCATCGCCACCGAGATGACCAAGGCCACCGCCGAGCGCGTCGGCATGGGCTTCGACGACTTCAAGAAGGCCGCCGCCACCCAGATCCCGGTCCAGCGCGTCGGCGAGCCCGAGGACATCGCCAACGCCATCGCCTTCTTCACCGGCGAGGCGGCCGGGTTCGTCTCCGGCCAGGTGCTGTACGTCGCCGGCGGACCGCTCGACTAGTCGCCCGGGCAGCTGAAGAACCTAGTCACTCGGGAATCTGAGGATCACGGACATGACTGAACTCCCGGAGCTCTCCGGCAAGGTCGCGCTCATCACGGGCGCGAGCCGGGGCATCGGCTACGGCGTCGCGGAGGCCCTGATAGCGCGCGGCGACCGCGTGTGCATCACTGGGCGCAACGAGGAGGCGCTGAAGGAGGCCGTCGAACGGCTCGGCGCCGAGCGCGTCATCGGCGTCGCGGGCAAGGCGCACGACCTCGACCACCAGAGCACGGTCGTCGAGCGCACCATGGAAGCCTTCGGCCGCATCGACTTCCTGGTCAACAACGCGGGCACCAACCCGGTCTTCGGCCCCATCGCGGACGTCGACCTGAACGTCGCCCGCAAGGTGTTCGAGACCAACGTCATCTCGGCGCTCGGCTTCGCCCAGAAGACCTGGCACGCCTGGCAGCGCGAGCACGGCGGCGCGATCGTCAACATCGCCTCCGTCGCGGGCCTCGCGCCCTCGCCGTTCATCGGCGCGTACGGCGTCAGCAAGGCCGCCATGATCAACCTGACCCAGCAGCTGGCGCACGAGTTCGCGCCCAAGGTGCGGGTCAACGCGATCGCCCCGGCCGTGGTGAAGACCAAGTTCGCCGAGGCGCTGTACGAGGGCCGCGAGGCGGAGGCCGCCGCCTCCTACCCGCTCGGCCGCCTGGGCGTGCCCTCCGACATCGGCGGGGCCGCCGCCTTCCTCACCTCCGAGCAGTCCGACTGGGTCACCGGCCAGACGCTCGTCGTGGACGGCGGCATCTTCCTCAACGCCGGGGTGGGCTGACCCGCCCCCGGGGGCCGTCCGGCCCCTGACCGGCCGTCTCCTCCGGGCGCCGTTCCCCAGCGGAACGGCGCCCGGAGCGCCGTACGGCGACCGGTTGCCGCCATGACGACGTTGTCACCGTTCGATCCGTCAACAACGGCTGTTTCAGGGGAGGTTCAGGAGGCGTAATGCTGCGGTATGGTCTGCCGACCTTGGTACGGCGGATCGAGGAGCGTGCGCGTGTTCAAGCGGAACCGATTCCTTCGAAGAGTCGCGGCGGTCGCGTCCATCAGCCTGGTGTCCGGCTGCGCCCTGCTCCCCGGAAGCGCCCGGACCGACGACGGCCCGATCGTCGTCGGCACCACCAGCGCCCCCAGCACCCTGGACCCGGCCGGGTCCTGGGACGGCTCCTGGGAACTGTTCCGCAACGTCTACCAGACGCTTCTCGCCTACCCCACCGGCGCCACCACCCCCCAGCCCGACGCCGCCCAGAGCTGCGGCTTCTCCGACTCGGGCGGCCGTACCTACCACTGCCGACTGCGCCCGGGCATGAAGTTCTCCGACGGCCACCCGCTCAACGCCCAGGCTGTACAGGCGTCGATCAACCGCATCCGGGTCATCAACGCCCCGGGCGGCCCCGCCGGGCTGCTCGGCAGCCTGGACCGGGTGGACACCTCCGGCGACCGTGACGTGATCTTCCACCTCAAGAAGCCGGACGCCACCTTCCCGTTCGTGCTGGCCACCCCGGCCATGTCGATCGTGGACCCGCGCGACTACCCCGCCAACTCCCTGCGCGACAAGGGCGACGTCCACGGCTCGGGCCCCTACCGCCTCCAGTCCTACGACGAGGGCAAGGAGGCCGTCCTGGTCCGCAACGACCGCTACGACGGCTATGCCAAGCGGCTCAACGACGCGGTGACCATCCGCTACTTCCAGGACTCCCGCTCCATGGTCCAGGCGCTGCGCGACAAGCGGATCGACGTCACCTACCGGGGTCTGGCCGCCGGTGACATCGTCACCCTGGAGAAGCAGGACCGCACCGACCTCCAGCTGATCGACGGCGCCGGGACCGACATCAGCTACCTCGTCTTCAACCCCAAGGACCCCTGGGCCCGGAAGGACGCCGTACGCCGGGCCGTCGCCCAGGTCGTCGACCGGGGGGCCATCGCGCACCGGGTGTACAAGGACACCGTGGACCCGCTGTACTCCATGGTCCCCAAGGGCCTGGTCGGGCACACCACGCCGTTCTTCGACACCTTCGGCGACCCGAGCACCGCCAAGGCCCGCAAGATCCTCACCGGCGCGGGCATCGACCAGCGCGTCCCGCTCACCCTCTGGTACACCAGCGACCGCTACGGCTCCGAGACGGCGCTGATGTTCCAGGAGCTGAAGCGGCAGCTCGACGCCTCGGGGCTGTTCACGATCACCCTGAAGGCGCGGCCCTGGAAGAGCTATGTGGCCGGGTACCAGAAGGGGGAGTACCCGGTGTTCGGGCGCGGCTGGTTCCCGGACTTCCCCGACCCGGACAACTTCATCACGCCGTTCGTCGGCGAGAACAACGCGCTCGGCACGCCCTACCCCGCCAAGAAGATCACCTCGGTCCTGCTGCCCCGCTCACGCGCGATGCGCGACCGCGCCGAGGTGGTCAAGGACATGGGCGAGGCGCAGCAGGAGATCGCGGACGACGCGCGGCTGCTGCCGCTGTGGCAGGGACGGCAGTACGTCGCGGCCAGCGGGGACATCTCCGGCGGGGAGCGGGCGCTCGACCCCTCCACGATCATGACGATGTGGGAGCTGTACCGGAAGACCAGCTGGTGAGCGGGGGCCTGCGACAGCCTCGCGTGCTGGTTGTCAGTGGTCGCCTGTAGGTTCTGAGACCTGGAAGTGACCGCACATCGTGAGGACGTTGACGTGACCGACATCGCCATGCTGCCCGAGTCCTGGCGCGGGGTTCTGGGCGACGAGCTGGAGAAGCCCTACTTCAAGGAGCTGACCGAGTTCGTCGAGGAGGAGCGGGCGAAGGGCCCGGTCTACCCCCCGCGCGAGGAGGTCTTCGCGGCGCTCGAGGCGACGCCGTACGACAAGGTCAAGGTCCTCGTCCTCGGCCAGGACCCGTACCACGGCGAGGGCCAGGGGCACGGCCTGTGCTTCTCGGTGCGGCCCGGCGTGAAGACGCCGCCCTCGCTGCGGAACATCTACAAGGAGATGCGCGAGGAGCTGGACCTCCCGGTCCCGGACAACGGCTATCTGATGCCGTGGGCCGAGCAGGGCGTGCTGCTGCTGAACGCGGTGCTGACGGTGCGCGCGGGCGAGGCCAACTCGCACAAGGGCAAGGGCTGGGAGAAGTTCACCGACGCGGTGATCCGTGCCGTGGACGCGCGGCCCGACCCGGCGGTCTTCGTCCTGTGGGGCAACTACGCGCAGAAGAAGCTTCCCCTGATCGACGAGAGCCGCCATGTCGTGGTCAAGGGCGCGCACCCCTCGCCGCTGTCCGCCAAGCGGTTCTTCGGCTCCCGCCCGTTCACCCAGATCAACGAGGCGATCGAGAAGCAGGGGCACGAGGCGATCGACTGGCGGATTCCGGACCTGGCGGGCTGAGGGGGCCTGTAGGGGGTTTGTGGGGGTGCTGGTTCGGGTGTGTCACCCCGGTGTACGGGGCCGCCTGCCCGGCATCTCCACCGGCTGCGGCTAGCGTCGGGGCAGGCGGGCCGGACGGCGGCCCGGGGTGACGGCTCGGAGGGCGCGGTGGCGGAGCGGCAGGAGCAGGCGGCGCCGGATGCCCTGCTCACCCGGATCGGGCAGGTCGTGATGCTGCACCACGGCGGCGACCGCGAGGAGGCCAGGCGCCGCCTCCTGGAGCTGTGGGCCGAGACGGCCGAGGCCGGTGACCCGCTCCACCGCTGCACCCTGGCCCACTACCTCGCCGACACCCAGGACGACCCCGACGCCGAACTCGCCTGGGATCTACGGGCGTTGTCGGCCGCCCAGGAGCTGACCGGCGCCGACCCCTCGCCGGTCCGGGGCTTCTACCCCTCCCTCCACCTCAACCTCGCCGCCGACTACCTCAAGCTCGGCCGCTCCGACGCCGCCCGCACCCACCTCCACCGCGCCCGCCACGCCGCCGACTCCCTCGCGGACGACGGCTACGGCGCGGGGGTGCGCGCGGCGATCAGCCGCCTGGAGCTGCGGCTGGGGGACGGCGAGGGGTTCGGCCCGCCGCGCCAGCGGCCGGTGGGATAGCGGGGCGCGATCGCGCGGGTGCGCGGGCGGGAGCCCCGGGCCGGTCGGGCGAAGCGCCGGGCCGGTCGCGGGGCGGCGCAGGGGGCACCGGTGCCTGCTGGGGCGACCGGCTACCGGCGACCGGCAGCCAGCGCCCGGCCCACGCCCGGCGTCGCGCGAGGGGCCACCCGCCCCGCGCCCGGCATTGTGCGAGCGGCACCCACCCCGCCCCTCAGCGCCCGTACGCCCGCCCGCAGATCACCGATGCCGGGCTGTCCTTCTGCCAGCCGCCGTACTTGCGGCCGAGGGCGCAGATGTCCGGTGCCTTGATGGTCGGGCGGGACCGGGGCGCGGGGGCCGGGGGTGCGGCATGGCCCGGGGCCTGGCCGGTGGGGGTGGGGTGCGCGGCCGGGGGTGCCGGTGGGGGAGTGGACGGCCGCGGGGACGAGGCCGGGTGCTTCGGGTCGTCCGGGGACGGCCCCATGCGGGCCAGGGCCTCTCGGGCCGGGGCCTGCACCGGGCGGGGGGTCGCCGTGCCCGCCGCCGGGCGGGGAGCGAGGGGCGCCGGGCCCCGCACGGTCACGCAGGCGGTGAGGGCCGAGACGGCCACGGTGACCCAGAGCGCTGCGGTGGTCGTCGGTCGATGCACTCGGGCAACTCTGCTGGCCGGGCCGCCGCCTTGGCATCAGCTACGCACGGGTGATCCACTCGCAGGAGTGATCCCGTCGCCCGCAGGGAGGACATACGCGTACCGAGGCTGACGCTCACTCGCCGGTGCGGCCGTCGATCCGTTCGCGCAGCAGGTCGGCGTGGCCGTTGTGGCGGGCGTACTCCTCGATCATGTGGGTGTAGATCCAGCGGAGGCTGTAGCGCCGCTCGTCGTGGGGGCGGCGCTTGCCGAGCGAGAGGTCGTCCAGCTCGAAGCGGGCCGCGTCGCTCCGGGCGGCCTCGATCTCGGCCTGCCAGACGGCGTACGCGTCCTTCCAGGTGTCCGCCTCGGTGAGGTGGAGGTCGCCGTCCGGGTCCTCGTCGCTCCAGTAGATCCACCCCTGGTCGTCTCCGGCCAGCACCTTGCGGAACCAGGCCCGCTCCACGTCGGCCATGTGCCGCACCAGGCCCATCAGCGACAGGTCGGACGGCGGCACGGACGCGGTGCGCAGCTGTTCGTCGGTCAGGTCCTCGCACTTCCAGGCGAGGGTCCGGCGGTGGTACTCGAGCCAGCCCTCCAGCATGGCGCGTTCCCCGGCGTCCAGGGCGGGGGAGGGGCGGTCGGCGGGGGCGTCGTTCTCGGCAGGGGCGGGGGTCTCGGCGGGGGCCTGGCTCTCAGCAGTCATGATCGGCATCCTCGCAGCCGAGTCCCGGCGGCGACAGGGGATTTCCGCCCGCCGCCCCGGGCCTCAGCCGCGCAGCATCCCCGTCAGCAACTCCCGTAGATCCGCCCGGACTTCTTCCAGCCCCGGCACCTCGCGGCTGAACGAGCCCGCCGTGCACGCGAACATCAGGCCGTCCATCCAGGCCAGCAGCGACAGCACATGCCGGGCCGGGTCGGGCGAGCCCACGGCGGTGAGCAGGGCGCCCAGCCGCTCCTTGAAGGCGGCGCCCGTCGCGTCGTAGAAGGCGCGCAGCTCGGGGCGGCGGGTGGCCTCCAGGGCGAGTTCGTAGCGGGCCACCAGCAGGGCGCGGCCCTCGGTGAGCAGCCGGTGGACCGCCAGTGCGAGAGCGTCGGCCAGGGACTCGGGGCCACCGGCGGGGTCCGGCAGCTCGCCCTCGGCCAGCATCCCCGTCTCGCGCTCGGCGTGCCGTCGTACGACGAGTTCGAGGAGCGCCTGGCGGGTGCGGGCCACGTTCGACGTGGAGCCCTGCGGCAGCCCGGCCGCCTCGTCCACGGCCCGGTGGGTCAGCCCGCGCATCCCGCGCTCGGCGAGCAGGGTGATGGCGGTGTCGGCGACCAGGGCGGCGCGGTTC
The DNA here is from genome assembly GCF_000373625.1 of Streptomyces sp. LaPpAH-108. Lineage (GTDB taxonomy): Bacteria > Actinomycetota > Actinomycetes > Streptomycetales > Streptomycetaceae > Streptomyces. The sequence goes on along the minus strand of NZ_KB891993.1, from coordinate 889,676 downwards.
GGGGTGCTCACGGGCATGGGTCGACCCTACCCGCGCCGCACCGGGGTACTACGGATGTAGTAAGGTCGGCCGTGTACTACAGGTGTAGTCGCAGGTGGAGTCAACCGGAGGAGTCATGGCGGAACGCACGCGCGCACTCGTCGTCGGCGGCGGGATCGGCGGTCTCGCCGCCGCTGCCGCCCTGCACCGGCGCGGCTGGCAGGTCACCGTCCTGGAGCGGGCCCCCTCGCTGGAGCCGGTCGGCGCCGCCCTCTCGCTCGCCCCCAACGGCCTGCGCGCCCTCGACGTCCTCGGCCTCGGGGACGAGATCCGTGACCTGGCCGCCTGGCAGGGCGACGGGGGGCTGCGCGCGCCGAGCGGACGCTGGCTGTCCCGGTCCGACGCCGAGGCCATGGCCGCACGCTTCGGCGGTCCGCTGGTCCTGCTGCCGCGCGCGACGCTGGTCGACCGGCTGGCCGCGCTGCTGCCGTCGGGTGCCGTCAGAACGGCGGCCCCCGCACACCTCGTCGACCCCGGCAGTGCTGAGAGGACCGCCCGAGTGGCCGTCGGCGACGAGGAGTGGGAAGCCGAGCTGGTCGTCGGCGCCGACGGCGTCAACTCCCGTGTCCGCCAAGCCCTGTTCCCCGACCACCCCGGCGCCGCGTACACCGGCTTCACCACCTGGCGCCTGCTGATCCCGTTGCCAGGGGCGGAGTTCGCCTCCCATGAGACCTGGGGCCGGGGCCGCCTCTGGGGCACCCATCCGCTCAAGGACGGCCGGGTCTACGCGTACGCGGCCACCGCCGCGCCCCCCGGACAGCACGCCCCGGACGACGAACTCAGCGAACTTCGGCGGCAGTTCGGGACCTGGCACCAGCCGGTCCCCGACATCCTCGCCGCCGCCCGCCCCGAGGACGTGCTCCGGCACGACGTGTACCACCTCGCGCGGCCCCTGCCCGCCTACCACCTCGGCCGTACCGCGCTCCTCGGCGACGCCGCGCACGCCATGCCGCCCATGCTCGGGCAGGGGGCCAACCAGGCCATCGAGGACGCCGTGGTCCTCGCCCATCGAGCCGCCCGCCAAGCCGCCCACCACGCCCCCGACCTGGCCGCGTACACCGCCGAACGGCTTCCGCGCGCCACCGGCATCGCGCGCCGGTCCGTCCAGGCGGCCCGGCTCAACCTGGCCGACGGCCGCATCACCTGCGCCCTGCGCGACAACGCGCTCGCCCTCGCCTCCAAGGCCGTCCCGACCCTGCTGCTGCGCGGCTTCGACACCGTCGCGAACTGGCAGCCGCCGTATCCTTCCCCAGAGGAACACACGGAGTACCGCCACTAGGAGAGCATGTGAAGGTCGGCTGCATCGGACTCGGGGACATCGCGCGGAAGGCCTACCTTCCGGTGCTCGGCGCACTGCCCGGGGTCGACCTCCACCTCCAGACCCGCACCCCCGCCACTCTGACGGCCGTGGCGGACTCGCTGCACCTGCCCGAGGAGCGGCGGCACGAGAGCCTGGACTCCCTCCTGGACGCGGGTCTCGACGCCGCCTTCGTGCACGCGCCCACCGCCGTCCACCCCGAGATCGTCACCCGCCTCCTCGAAGCGGGCGTGCCCACCTACGTGGACAAGCCGCTCGCCTATGAACTCGCCGACGCCGAGCGGCTGGTGGCGCTCGCCGAGGAGCGGGGCGTCTCCCTGTTCGTCGGCTTCAACCGCCGGTACGCCCCCGCGTACGCGCAGTGCCTGGAGCACCCGCGCGAGCTGATCATCCTCCAGAAGAACCGGGTCGGGCTGCCCGAGGAGCCCCGCTCGATGGTCCTGGACGACTTCATCCACGTCGTGGACACCCTGCGTTTTCTGGTGCCGGGCCCGGTCGACGACATCACCGTGCGCTCCCGCTCCGAGAACGGGCTGCTGCACCACGTGGTGCTCCAGCTCGCCGGGGACGGCTTCACCGCGCTCGGGATCATGAACCGGCTCAGCGGTTCCGCCGAGGAGATCCTGGAGGTCTCCGGGCAGGACACCAAGCGCCAGGTCGTCAACCTCGCCGAGGTCATCGACCACAAGGGCCAGCCGACCCTGCGGCGGCGCGGCGACTGGGTGCCGGTCTCCCGGCAGCGCGGCATCGAGCAGGCGGTCCGCACCTTCCTCGACGCCGTCCGCGCGGGCAACGTGCTCAGTGCCGGGGACGCGCTGGCCACCCACGAACTGTGCGAGCGGGTCGTACGAGCGGTTCAGGACCCGTCCGGCGCGGCCTGAGCGTCCGCACGCCCTCCACCGCGCCCAGCGAGGCCAGCACCAGGAGCGCGCCGCGCACCGCCCAGTCGCCGTGCCGGACGTACGGGGTGACACCGCGCGCGAGCGGTACGTCGTAGACGTGGGCGGTGTCGGCGTGCGTGCCGAGCCAGGGGCCGAGGCTTTGGCCGTCCGGGCCGTAGACGGCGCTCACCCCGGTCAGGGTGGCGTGCACCATCGGGCGGCCGGTCTCGGCGGCCCGCAGCGCGGCCAGCGAGGCGTGCTGCTCCGGGGCCCAGCTGCCCTGGAAGGTCGAGGTGGAGGACTGGCCGAGCAGCACGCCCGCGCCGTCGTCCACGAGGTGGCGGCTCATGTCCGGGAACGCGGTCTCGAAGCACACCAGCGGGCCGATCCGCAGCCCGTGTCCGGCGTCCATCACGACCTGCTCGGTGCCCCGGTGCCGGTCCTCGCCCGCCGCCTTGCCCACCGAGGTGGCCCAGCCGAGCAGGGAGCGGGCCGGTATGTACTCCCCGAAGGGGACCAGCCGCATCTTGTCGTACCGCTCGCCGGTCGGGCCGTCCGGGCCGATCAGGACCGAACTCTTGTAGACACCGGGGCGGTCGGCGCGGCGGGCGTCCACGTTCACCAGCAGGTCGGCGCCGGTCAGCCGGGACAGGGCGGCGAGCCGACGGGCGAGATCCGGACGGGCGGCGAGATCGCGCCCGACGCTGCTCTCGCCCCACACGATCAGGTCCACGTCCTGCCCGGCCAGGCGCCGGGTCAGCGTCTCCTCACGGTCGAAACGGTCCTCCACGCTGCGCGGACCCCCCACGACACCGGGCTGTACGACGGCGATCCGGGCCGTCCCCTCCGTCGCCGGGCGCGGCGCCCACGCCCACGCGGCCGAGGTCGCCGCGGCGGTGGCCAGCAGCGAGGCGGCGGCGGGCAGCCGGGCCGCGCGCACCGCGATCAGCGCGGCGACCGCGACATTGACGGCCACCACCAGCCAGCTCAGCAGCCAGACCCCGCCGACGGAGGCGAGCCGCAGCGCGGGCTCCACCTGCCACTGACTCGCCCCGAGCATCCCCCACGGCCCGCCGAGCCCCTGCCAGGACCTGACCAGCTCCACCACCAGCCACGCCGACGGCAGCACCGCCATCGCCGCCGCGCACCGCCCCGGCGAGGGCAGCCCGCCCAGCAGCCTGCGCACCAGCCATCCCCACGGCGCCCACAGCACCCCGAGCAGCGCGGCGATCAGGAAGATGAACACATGCAGGCTCGGCAACAGCCAGTTGTGCACCGCCAGCAGAAACCCGAACCCGCCGCACCAGCCGTCGTACGCCGCCCTGCGCGCAGTCGGCGCCGACCGCGCCAGCAGTATCCACGGCACGAGCGCGACGTACGCCAGCCACCACCACGCGGGCCCCGGAAACGCGAGCACGGGCAGCGCCCCCGCGACCACGGCGACACCGGAGCGCCGCCACGGCCCCTCGACCCACCACCCGGCATCCCACGCACCGCTGCTCATCCGGAGTCTCCCCACTCCTCGGGCTTGCTTCCAGTGTGCGACGCGGGGGGTGATCCAGGACAGGGGCCCGGGGTGCCCGCCGGGTCCTGTTCAGCGCGGGACGCCCAGCTCGTCCAGACACCGGTGCATGACCTCCACGGGGAGGCCGGGGTTGCCGAGGGCGTAGGGGGCGGTCTCCGGGTCCTGGAGGCTCTGGAGGACGAGGTCCACGGGGAGGGCGGGGTGTGCCGCCGCCATGGTGCGCACGCTCTTGTCGGGGTCGGTGAGCAGTCGGGCCATGGTGTCGGCGGGGGCTTCGGGGTCGAGGCCCACGAGGCGGCGCCGGTCGGGGTCCGGGTCGTCGGCGAAGCGTCGGGCGTTGCCGGTGCGGGGGAAGTTCGGGTGATTGAGGAGGGCGCCCTTGGTGATGACCTCGCAGTCCAGGTACGTCCGGAGCACCACCTCGCCGTCGACGGTGGGCTGGTTCTCGCACAGCAGGAGCCGCACGGCGTAGTCGTCGTCCTCGGCGAGCAGGTCGACGGCGTCGGCGGGCAGGTGCTCGCTGACGGCGGCGCTGCGGCGCAGCCAGGTGTGGGAGGACCTGGCGCACCGGCGCAGGGCGTCGGGATCGGTGCAGTGGCGCACCCACTCCAGGGGACGGAGCCGGTCGGACGGCTCGATGGTGATGTCGATGGCGGCCCGCTCGGCCTCGGTGAGTTCGGGGCGTGCCGACACCTCCAGCCGGACGCGGTGCTCGGCATCGCTCGCCAACGTCCTGACGATCTCGGTGGGAAGGCCGGGGTTGGCCGCCAGCGCCCGTCTGTCCTCCACCTCCGGGCTCGCCGCGAGCCGTTCGGCGGTCGCCGCGCTCATGGCGCCGTACCGGATCACTTCGCACCGGGGGAGGTAGCTGAGCCCGGCCTCGAGAAGGAGGTCCGTGCGGTCCGCGTCCTCGTGGCAGGCCCGCATCATGGCCGCCAGGCGTACGTCGCCCTCCGCGTCGTCGAGCAGACGGCTCCGCGTGTCCTCGCCGAGCAGGTGCCACTGGCCGCAGGCCATCCGGCGCAGCTCCGCGTCCGGGTGGTCGGCCAGTGCGGCGACCAGGCTCGGGGCGGTCAGCCGGCTGTAGGCCGCGTTGCGGCGGACCTCCGGGTCCGGATCGGCGAGCAGGCGCCGCTGGGCGGACAGGGGCAGCGGTTCCTCGGCGACGCGGAACCAGTGGGGCCCGGCGGCGAGCGCGAGGCGGACACGGGGGTCGGCGTCGTCCACGAGCCGGACGCGGTGTTCCGCCGCCGAGGGGCTCTCGGCGAACCTCTCCCGCAGCCGGTGATCGCCATCCGCGACTATGGCGTCCACCACCTCGTCCGGCAACTCCCGCCAAACAAGCCTGCCCCAGGCCTCCTTGGCCTCCTCGGACAGCATCCTGGCCAGTACGTCGACCGGCGCGGCGGGATTTCCCGCGAGCGCGGTCAAGGTCTCCCGCTGATCACATTTCTCACACATGGGCGCCCCTCCCCGTGAGCCCGCGGGCGTCGCGGGCCCGCAGATTGTGTACGGGGGATGGAGTCGGGGTCAACGGCAATGATCATGCTCTGCCGGGTGGGTGACTGATTCGGGGCCGTCAGGGAGCTACGACAGTCCGGTCGGGAGCGGGGAACGTCAGGTCGGATTGCCGCGAGCTTTGGGGGCTCGTGCTCGGGATGCTCGATGGCATGAATCGACTTGAGGGAAACGTGGCTCTGGTCACGGGTGGCAGCCGGGGTATTGGTGCGGCTGTGGCGTTGCGGTTGGCGGAGGAGGGGGCCGATGTGGTCCTGACGTATGAGAGCGGTGCGGACCGTGCCGCTGAGGTGGTGGAGGGGATCAAGGGTCAGGGGCGGCGGGGACTGGCTGTCCAGGCCGACAGTGCGGTTCCCGAGGAGCTGACCGCCGCCGTGGACGAGGCCGCCGCGCTGTTCGGCAGGCTCGACATCCTGGTCAACAACGCGGGTGTCTTCCTCGTCGGCCCGCTGGAGGATCTGGGACCGGCGGAGATCGACCGCACGCTCGCGGTGAACGTGCGGGCGCCGTTCGTGGCGTCCAAGGCGGCCGTGCGTCACATGGAGCGGGGTGGCCGCATCATCAGCATCGGGAGCAATGTCGGCGAGCGCGCGGTCTTCCCCGGACTGGCGCTGTACTCGATGAGCAAGACGGCGCTGACCGGGATGACCAAGGGGCTGGCCCGGGAACTCGGTCCGCGGGGAGTCACCGTCAATCTGGTGCATCCCGGCCCCACGGACACCGACACCAACCCCGTCGACAGGCCCGACGCCGAGACGATCACCGGTTTCACGGCGGTGGGCCGCTACGCGGAACCGGCCGAGATCGCGGCCACCGTCGCCCACTTGGCGAGCGCGGACGGGGCGTACATCACCGGAGCCTCGATCCATGTCGACGGCGGCTTCACCGCCTGACGCAAGGGAGTTCCGAGGGGCCGCGGCATCCGCGCCCGGGTCAGCCCGCCGACTCCGCCGCGTGCGGGCTCAGTACGCCCATGCTCACCAGGACGATGATCACGATGCCGAGGGCGATGCGGTACCAGACAAAGGGCATGAAGCTCTTGTTGGAGATCCACTTCATGAACCAGGCGATCACCGCGTATCCGGAGGCGAACGCGATCACTGTCGCGAACAGGGTCGGCCCCCACGACACGTCCCCGCCCTCGCCCAGCGAGTGCTTCACCTCGAAGACGCCGGAGGCGAGGACCGCGGGGATGGCGAGGAGGAAGGAGTAGCGGGCGGCGGCTTCGCGGCGGTAGCCCATGAAGAGGCCGCCGCTGATGGTGGCGCCGGAGCGGGAGACGCCGGGGATCAGCGCGCATGCCTGGCAGAGGCCGAAGATCAGGCCGTCGCGGACGCTCAGGTTCTCCAGGGTCTTGCGCTGCTTGGGGGAGCGGTGGCGGGCGCCGGACTCGTCGCGGGCCGCGAGCCGGTCGGCGATGCCTATCAGGACGCCGACCACGATCAGCATCGTCGCCGTGATCCGGAGATCACGGAACGGCCCCTCGATCTGGTCCTTCAGCGTCAGTCCGAGCACACCGATCGGGATCGAGCCGACGATCACCAGCCAGCCCATCCGTGCGTCGTGCGTCCCCCGCGCCGCCTTGTCGAACAGCGAGCGGAACCATGCCGACACGATCCGCCCGATGTCCTTGCGGAAGTAGATCAGCACCGCCGCCTCCGTGCCGATCTGGGTGATCGCCGTGAAGGCCGCGCCGGGGTCCTTCCAGCCCGAGAAGGCCGCGGTCAGCCGCAGATGGGCGCTGGAGGACACGGGCAGGAACTCGGTGAGCCCCTGGACGAGTCCCAGGACGAGGGATTCAAACCAAGACATGGCGGCAGGAGGTCCAAGCGCTCGGAAAGACAGACGTGATCATGTGACGGGGGCAGCGTAGCGGGCCCCTACGGCAAAGCAATCATCGGGGGTTGGTCATGGGATGGTCATCCAGGCCGTCGGCCCGCCGCCGGTTCTGTAGGAGCACGCGCCGTCCAGCCGCCGTCCAGTCGCTGTTCAACTGCCGTTCAGATGATGCCTTTTGCGCCACGCCACCCATGTCCCCGCCAGCGCCGGTACGGCGATGCAGGCCATCGCGATCAGAAAGGCCGGTGAGGTCGGCGCCGAGGCGCGGGCGCCCGCGACGGCGTAGGCGGCCGTGTTCGGGATGGAGCCCAGTGCAGTGGCGAGCAGGAACGGGGTGAGCCGCATCCGGGAGACGGCGGCGCAGTAGTTCGCCGCCCAGAACGGCACCCCCGGGAAGAGCCGCGCCGCCAGCATCGACCGGAACCCGTGGCGGCTCAACTGCCCGTCCGCCGCCCGCAGCCAGCGCCCCCGCAGCAGCGGACGCAGCGCGTCCTGCCCCAGCGCCCGGCCCAGCACGAACGCCAGCCCCGCCCCGAACACCGTGCCCGCGAGCGCCGAGGTCAGCCCCAGCGGGGAGCCGAACAGCGCGCCCGCGGCCAGGTTCAGCAGAGGGCGCGGTACGAACGCCACCGTGCACAGGCCGTACCCCACCGCGAACACGGTGGCTGCTGTCACCATGCCGAGCCCCGGCGGCAGTTGCCGCGTCAGCAGCTGCTGCGGCGCGAAGGCGAGCACGCATCCGGCGCCGCCCCCGAGCAGGAGCAGCAGCAACGCCAGGCGTGCGTAAGGAGAGAGGAGGACGGCGGCTCCGCGCGCGGCGAATCCCCGGCGCACGAGGGCTGGTTCGGGAACAACCGGGGAGGCGGCGAGCGCTGGTTCGGTGACCGTGAGCGCCGGTTCGGCGACGGTGGCCCGGGGTGTGGCCATGGCGGTGCCCCCAGAGCGGTTGGTGGCAGCGGGCATCCGGTGACCCTAACCGACGCGGGGGTGTGATCGGTGTACGGAAGGCGGCCGTCGGAGGCCGACCCGTCCGGGAAAAACCGTTCGACGTGGGGCGACGCGTCCGCAATGATCTGCGTCATGTTCCGGTACGCCTTCCTTCTCGCAGCATCCGCGCTCGCGGATGCACCGAAGGCTGCCGTCCCGTTCCTCGTGGCCGCTGCCGACGGCGCCCGAAGCTGACCCTCTCCGGATCGTCCGGCGGACCCCGCAGGGGGAGGGTCGGAGAGTCACCGGGGTCCGGCGCGTTCCCGCGCCTCACGCATCACCACCACGAGGACTTCCCATGCCCAAGACGGCATACGTGCGCACCAAGCCGCACCTCAACATCGGCACCATGGGCCACGTCGACCACGGCAAGACCACCCTGACCGCCGCCATCACCAAGGTCCTGGCCGAGCGCGGCACCGGCACCTTCGTGCCGTTCGACCGCATCGACCGGGCGCCGGAGGAGGCCGCGCGCGGCATCACCATCAACATCGCGCACGTCGAGTACGAGACCGACACCCGACACTACGCCCACGTGGACATGCCGGGCCACGCGGACTTCGTCAAGAACATGATCACCGGCGCCGCCCAGCTCGACGGTGCGATCCTCGTCGTCTCCGCGCTCGACGGGATCATGCCGCAGACCGCCGAACACGTGCTGCTCGCCCGGCAGGTGGGCGTCGACCACATCGTGGTCGCGCTCAACAAGGCCGACGCGGGCGACGAGGAGCTGACCGACCTGGTCGAGCTGGAGGTCCGCGAACTGCTCACCGCACAGGGCTACGCGGGCGACGCCGTACCCGTCGTACGCGTCTCCGGGCTCAAGGCCCTTGAGGGCGACCCGCGGTGGACGGCGTCCATCGAGGCGCTGCTCGACGCGGTGGACACCTATGTGCCGATGCCGGAGCGGTATCTGGACGCGCCGTTCCTGCTCCCGGTGGAGAACGTGCTGACCATCACCGGGCGCGGCACCGTCGTCACGGGTGCCGTCGAGCGCGGGAGGGTGCGGGTCGGGGACCGGGTGGCGGTGCTCGGCGCGGAGGTGGAGAGCGTCGTCACCGGTCTGGAGACCTTCGGCAAGCCGATGGACGAGGCGCAGGCCGGGGACAACGTGGCGCTGCTGCTGCGCGGGGTGCCCCGCGACGCGGTCCGGCGCGGGCACGTGGTGGCGGCGCCGGGCAGCGTGACGCCCGGACGGCGCTTCACGGCCCGGGTGTACGTCCTCTCGGCGCGCGAGGGCGGCCGGACGACCCCGGTCACGACCGGCTACCGGCCGCAGTTCTACCTCCGCACCGCCGACGTGGTCGGGGACATCGACCTGGGCGAGACGGCGGTCGCGCGGCCCGGTGACACGGTGGAGATGACCGTCGAGCTGGGCCGCGAGGTCCCGCTGGAGCCGGGGCTCGGCTTCGCCGTCCGCGAGGGCGGCCGGACGGTCGGCGCCGGGACGGTGACCTCGGTGGAGTGAGCGCGGGTGTGCGCGGGGACGGGCGGCCGTCCCCGCGCACACGAGGGCACCCGCGCGCCGGGGGACAATGGTCCCGTGACCGAAGCCATACCCGTGACCAGGACCGTCGACCACGGCACCGCCAAGCTGATGCCCGACGTGGACCGGGAGCGGGCCTGGCTGCTCACCGTGGACGGGGCGCCCCAGTCGTACGTCGACCTGGACGACCCCGCGCATCTGGAGTTCGAGTACGCGCGCCGCCTCGGGCACGCGCTCGACGTGGCCGCCGAGGACGGCCGCCCGCTGGACGTGCTGCACCTCGGTGGCGGCGCGCTGACCCTGCCCCGGTACGTGTCCGTCACCCGGCCCGGCTCCCGGCAGGACGTGGTGGAGGCCGACCGGGGCCTGGCGGAACTGGTCGCCGAGCACCTTCCGCTGCCGCCGGGCTCGGGCATCGCGGTGCACACCGCCGACGCCCGCAGCTGGCTGGAGGCCGCCCCGGACGACAGCGCGGACGTCCTGGTCGCGGACGTCTTCGGCGGCTCCCGCGTCCCCGCCCACCTCACCTCGCTCGGCTACGCGGCCGAGGCCGAGCGGGTGCTGCGGCCGGACGGCGTCTATCTGGCGAACCTCGCGGACGGCACGCCCTTCACCTTCCTCCGCTCCCAACTGGCCACCTTCGGCGCCCTGTTCGAGGAGCTGGCACTCATCGCGGAACCGGGCGTGCTGCGCGGTCGCCGTTTCGGCAACGCCATCCTCCTCGCCTCCCACCGCCCCCTGGACCTGGCCGCGTTGGCCCGCCGTACCGCCGCTGACGTGTTCCCCGCCCGCGTCGAACACGGCCCCGCGCTGCGGAAGTTCACCGGCGCGGCCCGCCCGGTGGAGGACGGCGAGGCCGTACCGTCCCCCGAGCCGCCGGACGGGGCGTTCGGCATCGGCTGAGCCGGGCGGGCCCGCCAGGGCGGACGGCGCCGTGGGACCGGACGGCTTCCTCGGACCGGGCGGCTCTCTCAGAGGTCGACGGTGGTCACCCGGGCCGTCCGCCGGGTCAGGGTGCGCACCTCCGGGACCAGGAGGACGAGGGCGGTGACGAGGACGACCAGGGCCGAGCTGCCCCAGAGGGCGGCGGTCAGACCGACCGCGGACTCGACCGGGCCCGCCAGGGCTGTGGCCAGGGGCATCAGGGCGACCGAGCCGAACCAGTCGTAGGCCGAGACGCGGGAGAGTTTGTCCTCGGGGATCTCCTGGTGGAGGGCGGTCATCCAGGAGACGCCGAAGACCTCCACCGTGGCACCGGCGAAGAACATGACCGCGTAGAGCACTTCCACCGGCACCGGGACGGCCAGCGCGGCCGAGGGGAGGGCGAGCGGGAAGACACAGAGGGTGCCGGTGAAGAGCAGACGGCGCGGTTTCCAGCGGGTCATCAGCAGGGCGCCCACCGCCGTGCCCGCGCCGAAGGCGCCGAGCGCCAGGCCCCAGGGGGCCGCGCCGCCCAGGCTGTCGCGGGCGACGACCGGGCCGTAGACGGCGTCGGCCGCGCCGACCACCGCGTTGGCGAGGGAGAACTGCGCGACCACGCCCCACAGCCAGGGCCGCCCGATGAACTCCCGCCAGCCCTCCCGGAGATCGGACAGCAGACCACCGCCCGGCGCGCGTGCCGGGACATGGCTCACGTCGAGGAACGCGCGCAGCGACCCGGCGACCGCGAAGGCCACCGCGTCCAGCGCGAGCACCCAGCCGGGGCCGATGGCGGCCACGAGCGCGCCGCCGAGTGCGGCACCGCCCAGCGCCGCGCCCTGGGTGGCCATGCGGAACAGGGCGAACGCCCGCCCCGCCTGCTCGCCGTCCACCGAGGACATCAGCATCCCCTCGGCGGCCGGGCTGAAGAACGCCTGCCCGGTGCCGCCGAGCGCGGTGAGCAGCATCATCTGCCACAGCCGGGCCTCGCCGGTCAGGACGAGCAGCGCGAAGGCGCCCTGGGAGAGGAAGTTGAGGGCGTTGGCGGCGACCATCACCCGGTGCCGGGGCAGCCGGTCCGCCACCGCGCCGCCCACCAGCAGGAACACCACCAGCGGCAGGGTGCGGGAAGCGGCGACCAGACCCACGTCCGAGCTGTCGCCGCCCGCGTCCAGGACCGCGAACGCCGCCGCGATGAACGAGGCGTTGGAACCGAGCGCGGTGACGACGGCCGCGGCCGTCAGCAGCCGGTAGTTGCGGCCCGTAGGGGACGACCCTGAGCCCGGCCCGGACCCGGACCCGGTCCCTGAGCCGACCCCCGAGCCGGACCCTGACGCCGACCCCGACCCTGACCCCGGTCTCGATCCCGTGCGCGGGACGGCGGGGCGATCGGCGGGCTCGGCGGCGGGCGATTCCTGGGCGGCGGGGTCCGGTCTTGAGGTCACCCGGCGACTATCGCCCCTGGCCGTCGCACCTGCCAAGCCGGATTTCCCGCCGACGAAGTCCCGCCGCCCGCCCGCGCGGTGAGCGCCCGGCTCAGCCTCCCGTCGGCTGCCCGTGCAGCCGCACCGAGCTGAGGATCTTCATGATCGTCGCGGTGTCGACCTCGCCCTTGACGCCCTTGGCGCCGTAGAGGTCGAACGACACGATGTCGTCCGCCGCGTTCTTGAACGCGAACGAGATGGCCTGGCCGTCGCTCGCGCACTTGCCCTTCTGCGGGGTCTTGTCCGACCGCGCCCACGCGTAGTCGCCCTCGACGCCCGACTTGGTGACGTAGTGCTTGGCCTTCTTGTCGAAGGTGATGCTCTTCTTGTCGGGCTGGGTGTAGCCGCCGTAGACGTACCAGGGCACGCGCGCGACCGCCGCCTGGGCCGTGGTCTTCGCGCCGTTCTCGCCCCGGGTGCCCGCGACCGCCAGCGAGGTGTCGTCGCTGCGGCCGTCCCGGTCGCTGTCCGAGGTGCACCACTTGGACTTGTAGACGGCCGGGGCCGACACGGAGGTGATCAGCTTGTCGTCGTCGGCGCGGTCCTCCATGAAGTAGGAGGTGTCCACGGACTCCAGCTGCCAGTCCTGCGGCACGTCGAAGGCGGTGCCGAACTTGGGGTTGACGACGGGCTTCCAGCCCGCGATCACCGGCTTCACGGCGCTGTCGGCCCCGCGCGGGTTGTCGTCCGGGGTGGACGCGCTCGTGGACGGGGCGGACGTGGTCGGCCGCGCGGTCTTGCCGCCCTTGCCGTCACGGGCCTCGTCGTGGCTCGTCTTGCCGAGGACCAGATAGCCGGTCACGGCCGCCGCGACGACCACGGCGGTGGCCGCGACGATCGCGACGACCTTGGTCCGGTTCCCGCCGCCCTTCGGCGGCTGCGGCGGCTGGGGCGCACCCCACTGCGGCTGCTGCCCGTAGGGGCTGCCCTGCGGGTACTGCTGGTAGCCGGGCTGCTGGTACGGATTCGGCTGCTGGTAACCCGGCTGCTGGTACGGGTTGTGCTGCGGGTTCTGCGCGCCCCCTGGCGGCTGCTCTCCTGGCCACATGGCCAGCAACCCTAATGCGCCATGGACATGATTCGGACTGGCCAGGCTGGCTACCCGTCGGTAACATCACGGACATGACAGTTGAGAGCGCCTCCATGGGCGACATGCTGGCCGCCGCGGTGCCGATGGTGCGGACCCTGAACCTGGAGTTCATCGAGGTCACGCCCGAGCGCGCGGTGCTCCGGCTGCCGGACCAGTCCGAGTACCACAACCACCTCGGCGGCCCGCACGCCGGTGCGATGTTCACCCTGGCCGAGTCCGCGAGCGGTGCCATCGTGCTGACGGCTTTCGGCGAGCAGCTCTCGCGCGCGGTGCCGCTCGCGGTGCGCGCCGAGATCGACTACAAGAAGCTGGCTCTCGGCCCGGTCACCGCGACCGCCACCCTGGGCCGTCCGGCGGCCGAGGTCGTCGCGGATCTCGACGCGGGCCGGCGGCCGGAGTTCCCGGTGGCCATCACCATCGAGCGCGAGGACGGTTCCGTCTCCGGCGAGATGACGGTCGTCTGGACCCTGCGGCCGAACGGCTGACCGGTCAGGGACGGACTCAGGGGGCGCGGCCTCGGCGGGCACGCGCCCCTGAGCCGTGCAGCCCGCCCCCGAGTCGCGCCCCGCGCCCCGCATGGCGGGGGTCACGCCCCCGAGCGGGTGGAGGCAGGCCGTCCGCCCTCGCCGACCGGGTAGCCTTCCCGGAGAACCCCTGAAACAGGCGTGGCCCCCGCGCTCAGGGACGGCGACTGGGAGGAACCGGCGGTGCACGTCCAGGAATGGCTCGACTCGGTGCCCCCGCTCGCCGTCTACGCCGTGGTGGCTCTGGTGATCGGCCTGGAGAGCCTGGGCATCCCGCTGCCCGGCGAGATCGTCCTCGTCTCGGCCGCGCTCATGTCCTCCAGCCACTCCGGCATCGACCCGTTCGTGCTCGGCGCGTGCGCCACGGCCGGTGCCGTCATCGGTGACTCCATCGGCTACGCGATCGGCCGCAAGGGCGGCCGTCCGCTGCTGGCCTGGCTCGCCAAGAAACTTCCGAGACACTTCAGCGAGGCCCATGTGGCCACCGCCGAGCGGTCTTTCGAGAAGTGGGGCATGTGGGCCGTCTTCTTCGGCCGCTTCATCGCCCTGCTGCGCATCTTCGCCGGGCCCCTCGCGGGCGTGCTCAAGATGCCCTACTGGAAGTTCCTCATCGCCAACGTCCTCGGCGGCATCGTCTGGGCGGGCGGCACCACCGCCGTCGTCCACTACGTCGGCATCGTCGCCGAGGACTGGCTCAAGCGCTTCTCGTACGTGGGCCTCGCGGTGGCCCTCGCCCTCGGCATCGGCTCGATGCTGATCGTCAGACGCCGGGCCCGGCGGAACGAGTCCGCCACCGAGGAGACCCCGGAGGCGGAGCCGGTGGGCGCGGGGGACTGACCCCCGCGCGGCCCGGCTCCGCGCGGGCCCGCCCCCGTACGGCCGTCACCCGCGAGGCGCCCGGCACCTCACTCGTGCACCGCCCGGTGCGTCTTCGCCAGGTCCGCGTACAGCGTGCCGTTCAGCGTGACGCCCTGGCGCTCCTCCTCCGACAGTTCCCGGCGGACCTTCGCGGGCACCCCCGCCACCAGTGAGCCCGGCGGGACCACCATGCCCTGGGGGACCAGTGCCTGGGCCGCCACCAGGGAACCCGCGCCGATCACCGCGCCGTTCAGGACCGTCGCGCCCATGCCGATCAGGCAGTCGTCCTCGACGGTCGCGCCGTGCACCACGGCGTTGTGGCCGATGGAGACGCGTTCGCCGATCGTCAGCGGGAAGCCGGGGTCGGCGTGCAGGGTGACGTTGTCCTGGACGTTGGCGTCCGCGGCGACGGCGATCCGCTCGACGTCGCCGCGCACCACCGCGCCGTACCAGACGCTCGCCCCCGCGCCGAGCGTCACGTCACCGATCACCGAGGCCGTGGGGGCCACGAAGGCGTCCGGGTCGATCTTCGGCTCCCTGCCGCCGATGCCCACGATCAAGGGCTGGTGCGTCATCCGAGTCCACCGTCTCTTCTTCGAGTCGTCGCGGTCGCGTACCCGCGCACGCTAGTGCATGCCCCCTCCGGTCGTAGGGGACTGTCGTATGGGGTGAAGATCACAGCGGTACGGCCCCTCGCCGGAGGCGACCGGTGAGTAACGTGAGCGCGTGCCGAAGTCCCAGAACACCTTCTCTTCCTGGCGGAAGGGCCTCGCCCAGCGGGCCGTCCACGCGGTCTGGGAGTGGGCGCGGCGCACCGGCTCCGTGAGCGCCGAGCACCCCGGCCGCCTCCGCTTCGGCGCGATCGGCGAGGGCACCCGGCTCGCCTTCCCGCTCGGCACCGTCTTCGGCGAACCCTGGATCCGGCTCGGCGCCTACTGCATCATCGCCGAGCAGGTCACCCTCACCGCCGGACTCATGCCCGACCTCGATCTCGGGCCGGAGCCGATCCTGAACATCGGGGACGGCGTGGTCCTCGGCCGCGGCAGCCACGTCATCGCGGACACCTCGGTCACCATCGGCCGCGACTGCTACTTCGGCCCGTACGTCTACGTCACCTCCACCAACCACTCCTACGACGACCCCCACGAGCCCATCGGACGGCAGTGGCCCCGGATGGAGCCGGTGGAGATCGGCCCCGGCTGCTGGATCGGCACCAACGCGGTGATCCTGCCGGGCGCGCGGATCGGCCGGAACGTGGTCGTCGCGGCCGGTGCGGTGGTGCGCGGCACGGTCCCCGACCACGCGGTGGTCGCGGGCGCCCCCGCCCGGGTCGTCCGCCGCTGGACCCCGGAGGAGGGCTGGCAGCCCCCGCTGCGCACCCCGGCCCCCGTGCCGCCACCGGACGGGTCGACCCCGGCGCAGTTCCGGGCGCTGGCCGAGCTGGACGAGGAGCAGATCGAGCGGCTGGCCCGGCTGGACGCGGAGGGCTGACCCCGGCGTCCGGTGCCGTATCGCGCTGCTGTCCGTCGACCGTCCGCAGTACAGTGCGGTGTACGACGGGGTGCAGCGCACCGTATGCCCGGCCCCCGTACCGCCCCCGCACGTGCCCCTGCCGAACCTGCTGGACCCGTTGGACGTGATGTGTCGGACCTCGACCTGCTGACCCAGTCCCTGGCGCGCAACGTCAGACGCTGGCGCACCGAGCGCGGCTTCACCCTGGACACGCTTGCCGCCCGCGCCGGGGTCAGCCGGGGCATGCTGATCCAGATCGAGCAGGCCCGCACCAACCCCAGCATCGGCACGGTCGTCAAGATCGGGGACGCGCTCGGCGTGAGCGTGCCCACCCTGCTCGACTACGAGCGCGGGCCACGCGTCCGGGTCGTCCCCGCCGAGCAGGCCGTCCGCCTGTGGCACACGGACACGGGCAGCTACAGCCGCCTGCTCACCGGCACCGAGGCGCCGGGACCGCTGGAGCTGTGGGACTGGCGGCTGATGCCCGGCGAGAGCAGCCCCTCCGACCCGCACCCCACCGGCACGGTCGAACTGGTCCACGTCACCTCGGGCGAGCTGACCCTCACCGTGGACGGCACCCCCCACCGCGTCCCGGCCGGGGCGAGCGCCACCTTCGAGGCCAACACCCCGCACACGTACGGCAACGAGGGCGACGTGCCCATGGAGATGGTCATGACCGTCTCCGTCCCGCCCGTGCGCTGAGCGGCCCCTGCGGGGCCTGTTAGCGTGCCGCCATGCGCGCCCCCATCGGAAACTTCGACACCGCCCTCCCGGCCCCTGACGCCCTCGACCGGCTGACCGCGCCCGTCGCCGCCGCCCTGCGCGACTGGCAGGGCAAGACCCCGGCCGACCGGATCGTCTACGTGGACACCGACCCGCGCTGGGCGGACACCGCCGTCTTCGTGGAGCACTACGGCGCCGACCTGATGGAACGCTCGGCCAACTGCGTGGTGGTCGCGGGCAAGCGGGGCGGGGAGACCACGCTCGCCGCGTGTCTGGTGCTCTCCACCACCAAGGCCGATGTCAACGGCGTGGTGCGCCGCCAACTCGGCGCCCGCAAGGCGTCGTTCGCCCCGATGGACACGGCGACCGGCGAGAGCGGCATGGAGTACGGCGGCATCACCCCGATCGGACTGCCGGACAGCTGGCCGCTGTTGGTGGACTCCGCCGTCGTGGAGCTGCCGTACGTCCTCGTCGGCAGCGGGCGCAGGCAGGGCAAACTCCTCGTGCCCGGCGAGGTGTTCGCGCAGCTGCCCGGGGCCGTGGTGATCGAAGGACTCGGCATCGGCTGAGCCGGTCCTGGGTCAGACCGGTGCGTGGTGGGCCAGCGGCAGATGCGGGTCGCTCTCGCCCTCCACCGGTGCCGGATCGGCGTGCACCAGGGCGGCGGTGAGCCCGGGTACGGCGTGCAGCAGGGCGTGTTCGGCCGCCACGGCGACCGCGTGGGCCTCGCGCGCGGTGGCCTCGCCGTCCACCAGGACGGCCAGTTCGGCGCGGAGCCGGTGGCCGATCCAGCGCATCCGCAGCTCGCCCACCCCGCGCACGCCCGGCACCTTCCGCGCCGCGCGCTCGGCCCGGTCGACCAGCTCCGGATCGACCGCGTCCAGCATCCGGCGCAGCACCTCGCGGGCCGCGTCCCGCAGGACGAGGGCGATCGCGGCCGTGATGGCGAGTCCGACCAGCGGGTCCGCGGCGCTCCAGCCGAGCGCCGCGCCCCCGGCGCCGAGCAGTACGGCCAGGGAGGCGAAGCCGTCGGTGCGGGCGTGCAGGCCGTCCGCCACCAGCGCGGCCGAGCCGATCTCCCGGCCCACCCGCACCCGGTACCGGGCCACCCACTCGTTGCCCAGGAAGCCCACCAGCGCGGCCCCCGCGACGGCGGGCAGATGCTCCACCGGACGCGGGTCGAGCAGCCGGTCCATCGCCGCCCAGGCGGTGAACACGGCCGAGGCGGCGATGGTCAGCACGATCACCAGACCGGCCAGGTCCTCCGCCCGCCCGTACCCGTAGGTGAACCGCCGGGTCGCCGCCCGGCGCCCGAGCAGGAACGCGATGCCGAGCGGCAGGGCCGTCAGCGCGTCCGCCGCGTTGTGCACGGTGTCCCCGAGCAGCGCCACCGACCCGGAGGCGACCACCACCACCGCCTGCGCCAGCGCGGTCGCGCCGAGCACGGCCAGCGACACCCACAGCGCCCGTAGCCCGCGCGCCGAGGACTCCAGGGCGGAGTCGGTCCGGTCGGCGGTGGCGTGGGAGTGCGGGGTGAGGAGATGGGCGAGCCGGTGGAGCGGGCCCGCATGGTGGGAGTGACGGTGGCTCACATCGGTCCCCTTCCGCCGGGCGGCGCCTGGACGCGCCGCGCCCACGGGGACATTGTGGTCGCGAACGGCCAAACATGCACCTGTCACCTGCATAGAATGCGCAGGTGAGAGACCCGCGCCGGATGCGCGGGACCTGTGCCGGACTCGCGGGGCCCGCGCCGGGGGTGCGGGGCGGCCCGCCGGGTTCAGCGGCCCAGCCGGGGGATCTCGATCGCCGGGCACGCGTCCATCACCATGCTCAGCCCCGCCACCCGCGTCCGCTCGTACGCCGCCTCGTCCACCACGCCCAGCTGGAACCACACCGCCCGCGCGCCCTTGGCCACCGCCTCGTCCGCGACCGCCCCGGCCAGCTCGCTGTTGACGAACACGTCCACCACGTCCACCTCGAAGGGGATGTCCGCGAGCGAGGCGTACCCCCGCTCGCCGTGCACGGTCTCGGCCTTCGGGTGCACCGGCACGATCCGCTTGCCGAACCGCTGGAGCACCTGTGCCACGCCGTACGCGGCCCGGTCCCGGTTGCTGGACAACCCGACCACCGCCCAGGTGTCGCCCAGCTCGGTCAGGATGCTGCGGATCGTCGCCTCGTCGCCGTACACGGCGGCCTCCTCGGGTCTCGGCGGGATGGGTGCCGTGGGCTCGAACAACGCCCCGCGCGCGCCGATTCCCCCACCGGCCCCCGCCCGGAACCCGAGTGGACCCCTCATCCGGCCCCGACGTGGGCCAAATCGGCGCAAGGTGCTGCGTTCGGGCGTGCGCACGCCTACGCTCGCTGCGTGCTGCGCATCCTCGACGCCCGGACCGGCGAGCCCGTCACCCCCACCCCCGCCCGCCGCGGGCTGACCCGTGTCGAGGCCCATGTGCCCGGCCTGGACCTGACCGCGCTACGGGTCCTGCTCGCCGCCGACCTCCTCGTGCGCGCCCTGGAACTGGCGGGCACCCCGCTGTGGACCCTGCTCAGCGCGCCCCGCGACCAGGCCGAGCTGCGCACCGCCGGGACCACCCTCGGCATCCGCCCCTTCGAGGACAGCCGCGACCTGGCCTCCGGACTCGGCGAGGCGCAGACCGTGCACGTCCTCAGACGGGACGTGCCCGCGCCCGGCACCGGACCGGTGCTCGCCGTGGCCCCGGCGGAGTGGACGGGGAGCGCCGAAGAACCGCTGCCCGAGCTGCTGGAGGACCCCGACGCCCTCCGCCTCGCCCTGCTCTCCGTCCCGCGCACCGAACCGGTCCCGCTGGACCGCGCGACGCTGGACGAGGCCGCGCGGACCGTCGCCCGGTGGCGCGCGGACGTGGCGGGCTGGGCACGGCAGCCCTCGCGTCCCGTGCCGGACGAGGTGCGGACGCGGCTGCGCGCGGCCTGGGAGGACGACCTCGATCTGCCGGGCGTGCTGACCGTGCTGCGCGAGGTCGCCCAGGCGCCCGGAGTGCCCGACGGCGCCCGTTTCGAGACGTACATGTACGCCGACCGGCTTCTCGCCCTCGATCTCGCGAGCGGCCTGGGCGGCACGGCGTGAGCGGACCGGCACGGCGTCTGGTCGTGCTGCGGCACGCCAAGTCCGCCTGGCCCGAGGGCGTCGCGGACCACGACCGCCCGCTCGGCCCGCGCGGTCTGCGCGACGCCCCCGCCGCCGGACGCGCGCTCGCGTCACCCGGCCTCGGCCTGCCCGACCTCGCCCTGTGCTCCACCGCCGTACGGGCCCGTCGTACCTGGGAGCTGGCCGCCGCCGCGTGGACCGGGGCGCCTCCGGTCCGCTTCGACCGGCGGATCTACGAGGCGCCCTGGGGCCGCCTCCTCGAGGTCGTGCGCGAGACACCGCCCGAGGTGCGGACCCTGCTGCTGATCGGGCACAGCCCCGGCCTTGAGGGGCTGATCACGGGGCTCGCGGGGGAGGCGGAGGGCGACGCCCTGGAGCGGGTGCGGGCCAAGTTCCCCACGTCGGCGATCGCGGTGCTGGACTGGGAGGGGCCAGAGTGGGCGGCGCTCGTCCCCGGTGCGGCCCGGCTGACCTCGGTCACGGTGCCGCGCGGGGAGAAGGCGCCGGGCCCGGAGAAGGCGTAGGCCCCCTCAGCCCACGTGCACCCACGGCCTGCGCTCCTGGTCCGGCTCCGCGCGGCGCAGGACCTCGCGGGTGACCGGGGCCGACTCGCCGTTGCCGAAGACCAGGAAGCGGATGAGATGGCTGACCGGGTTGCCCTCGGTCCAGTTGAAGTAGACGTGCGGGGGCATCCCCGTGCGGTCGCGCAGCGCGAGCAGCACGGCCGCGATGGTGTTGGGCACCGTGGGCCCGTCCGCGCGCAGCCGTCGTACCCCGTGCTTCTCGTCGCCGTGCACCGTGATCTCCGCGGTGAAGTCGGAGGAGTCGCGCACGAACACCTCCAGGAAGATCACGTCGGCGCCCTTGGGCAGCCGGGTGTGCTCGCGCTGCTCCTGCTCCTTGGCGCGGTAGGCCCGCTTGCTGTGCTCGTCCGGCTCGTTGGCGATCAGCTGGAGCGGGCCGCGCTCGGCGGCGGCGTCGATGATGCGCAGCGCGGCCTCGTCGAAGACCACGTCGGTGGCGCGCAGTTCGAAGGCGCGGTGCACCCGCGAGCCGAAGGAGGTGAGCATGATCGCCACGATGAAGATGGACGCGATCTTGATGCCGTCGGGCCGCTCGATCACATTGAGGACCAGGGTGTACACGAACACGGCGGTGATCAGCCCGAAGCCGATCGTGGCCGCCCGGTGGTGGCGCCGGTGCACCGCGACCGTGGAGGCGAAGGCCGCCGACAGCATCAGGACCAGCACACCGGTGGCGTAGGCGCCGCTCTGCGCGTCCACGCTCGCGTGGAACCAGAGGGTGATCAGCACGGCCGCGACCAGGAAGACCAGCACCAGCGGGCGTACGGCACGGGTCCACTCGGGGGCCATGCCGTAGCGGGGGAGATAGCGCGGGACGAGGTTGAGCAGGCCCGCCATGGCGGAGGCGCCCGCGAACCACAGGATGGTGATGGTGGAGAGGTCGTAGACCGTGCCGAAGATCTCGCCCAGGTAGCGGTGGGCCAGATAGGCGAGGGCGCGGCCGTTGGCGGGGCCGCCGGACTTGAAGTCCTCCTGCGGGATGAGGATCGTCGTCGCCAGGCTGGACAGGAGCAGCAGACAGCTCATGATCAGCGCGGCGGTGGTCAGCAGCTTGCGCGCGCCCCGGATGCGTCCCGCCGGGTTCTCCCAGGTGTCCGTGGGGGCGCCCTTGATCTGCGGCATCACCGCGACACCGGTCTCGAAGCCGGACATGCCGAGCGCGAGCTTGGGGAAGACCAGCAGGGCGACGCCGACCATGGCGAGCGGCGAGGAGTGCGCGGCGGTCATCGCGTGCGTCCAGTCGGAGATCCGCACCGGGCGGCTCAGGACCTCGTAGGCGCAGGCGGCGAGCACCACCACGTTGAGCGTGAGATAGGTGGCCACCAGGGTGACCGCGATCCCGATGGCCTCCGTGAAGCCCTTGAGGAAGACCGCGCCGAGCAGTCCGATCAGGACGAGTGTGATCCACGTGTTGGCGCCCTCGATCCAGTGCGGGGCGAACGGGTTCTCCAGCACGTGCGCCGCCGCGTCCGCCGAGGACAGCGTGATGGTGATCATGAAGTCGGTGGCCGCGAACCCCAGCAGCACCAGGACCAGGATCTTCCCGGACCACCAGGACATCAGCCGCTCCAGCATGGCGATGGAGCCCTCGCCGTGCGGGCTCTCGTGCGCGACGCGGCGGTAGACCGGCAGCGCGCCGCACAGGGTCAGCGCGATCAGCACCAGGGTGGCCAGCGGGGAGAGCGTCCCGGCCGCGAGGGCGGCGATGCCGGGCTGGTAGCCGAGGGTGGAGAAGTAGTCGACGCCGGTCAGGCACATCACCCGCCACCACGAGTGCCCCTCCTGGCCCGGGCGCGGGGTGCGGTGCGGCCCCGGATGCCGGGCCGTCTGCTCGCTCAGGCCCTCCAGGAACCACGCCCGGCACCGGGCGAGCGCGCCGTGCCGTCCGGGTGCGCCGGTGGCGTCGGGGTGCACGGGGACGCGGGTCATACGGTGCTGCCTCCTCGGACGGCGACCGGTGCACCGGCCGCCTGATCGCTCGGCGCGTATGCCCCGCATCCTCCCCCGCACACCGGGGGCGGGGGAGGACGGCGCTCCGCATAGGCTGGCGGGATGCAGGACGAGTACCGCACCGTGGCCCGCGCGGGCACGCACGAGACCGAGATCAACCGTTCCCGCTTCCTGTGCGCGCTCGCCCCGGCCGCCACCGAACGGGAGGCGCAGGAGTTCGTCGCGGCCGTCCGCAAGGAGCACGCGGACGCCACGCACAACTGCTGGGCGTACGTCATCGGCGCCGACGCCTCCGTGCAGAAGGCCAGCGACGACGGCGAACCGGGCGGCACCGCCGGGCTCCCCATGCTCCAGATGCTGCTGCGCCGCGACATGCGGTACGTCGTCGCCGTCGTCACCCGCTACTACGGCGGGGTGAAGCTCGGCGCGGGCGGTCTGATCCGGGCCTACGGCGGCGCGGTCGGCGAGGCCCTGGACACGGTCGGCACCCGCACCCGGCGCCGCTACCGCCTGGCCACGGTGACCGTCGACCACCAGCGCGCGGGCAAGGTGCAGAACGATCTGCGCTCCACCGGCCGCGAGGTGCGTGACGTGCGCTACGGCGAGGCGGTCGCCATCGAGATCGCCCTCCCGGACGCCGACGTGGCCGCCTTCCGGGGCTGGCTCGCGGACGCGACGGCGGGCACGGCCGCCTTCGAGCTGGGCGGCGAAGCCTACGGCGACGCCTGAAGGACGGAATCGGACGACAGCGCCCGGCAATTGGAATGAAACGGGCATAACGGGCAAGTGTGGGGCGGTCGGTACGCAAGCGACGGAGCCCGTTGTCCGACCCTCCCGTTAGTCTCGGGAACCATGAGACTCCTGCACACCTCCGACTGGCATCTCGGCCGGTCCTTCCACCGGGTGAACATGCTCGGTGCGCAGGCCGAGTTCATCGGCCACCTCGTCGACGCCGTGCGCGAGCACGCCGTGGACGCCGTGGTCGTGTCGGGGGACGTGTACGACCGCGCGGTCCCGCCGCTCGCCGCCGTCGAGCTGTTCGACGACGCCCTGCACCGCCTCGCCGACCTCGGCGTGCCCACGGTGATGATCTCCGGCAACCACGACTCCGCCCGCCGCCTCGGCGTCGGCGCCGGACTCATCGACCGCGCGGGCATCCACCTGCGCACCGAACCCGCCGCCACGGGCACCCCGGTCGTCCTCGCCGACGCCCACGGAGAGGTCGCCTTCTACGGCCTGCCCTACCTCGAACCCGCCCTGGTCAAGGACGAGTTCGGTGTCACCAAGGCCGGACACGAGGCCGTGCTCGCCGCCGCCATGGACCGGGTCCGCGCCGACCTCGCCGCCCGCCCGTCCGGCACCCGCTCCGTCGTCCTCGCCCACGCCTTCGTCACCGGCGGCCAGGCCAGCGACAGCGAGCGGGACATCACCGTCGGCGGAGTGGCCGCCGTACCCGCCGGAGTCTTCGACGGTGTGGACTACGTCGCCCTCGGCCATCTGCACGGCTGCCAGACCCTCACCGAGCGCGTCCGCTACTCCGGCTCCCCGCTCGCCTACTCCTTCTCCGAGGCCGGTCACCGCAAGAGCATGTGGCTGGTCGACCTCGCCGCCGACGGCACGGTCACCGCCGAACGCCTCGACTGCCCGGCCCCGCGCCCGCTCGCCCGCCTCCGGGGCACCCTGGACGACCTCCTGGCCGACCCGAGTCTGGAGCGCCACGAGGGCGCCTGGGTCGAGGCCACCCTCACCGACGCGATCCGCCCCGCCGACCCCATGGCCCGCATCGCCGCCCGCTTCCCGCACACCCTCAGCCTCGTCTTCGACCCCGAGCGCGCCCCCGACGACCCCGCCGTCTCCTACGCCCGCCGCCTCGCCGGACGCGACGACCAGCAGATCGCCGAGGACTTCGTCGCCCATGTGCGCGGCGCCGGACCCGACCCGCGCGAGACGGCCGTCCTGCGCGACGCCTTCGACGCCGTACGCGCCGACGACACCGTGCGGGAGGTGGCCCGGTGAGGCTGCACCGACTCGACATCACCGCCTTCGGCCCCTTCGGCGCCACCCAGAGCGTCGACTTCGACGCCCTCTCCGCCGCCGGACTCTTCCTGCTGCACGGCCCGACCGGCGCCGGGAAGACCTCCGTCCTGGACGCCGTCTGCTACGCCCTGTACGGCTCCGTCCCCGGCGCCCGGCAGAACGGCCAGGGCACCCACCTGCGCAGCGACCACGCCGAGCCGGGCACGCGCACCGAGGTCCGCCTCGAACTCACCGTCTCGGGACGGCGGTTGGAGATCACCCGGCAGCCCCCGTGGGAGCGGCCCAAGAAGCGCGGCACCGGCACCACGCTCGACAAGGCCCAGACCTGGCTGCGCGAGTACGACGCCGGGCGCGGCGCCTGGAAGGACCTCAGCCGCTCGCACCAGGAGATCGGTGAGGAGATCACCCAGCTGCTCGGGATGAGCCGCGAGCAGTTCTGCCAGGTTGTCCTGCTGCCCCAGGGCGACTTCGCCCGCTTCCTGCGCGCGGACGCCGAGGCACGCGGCAAGCTGCTCGGGCGCCTCTTCGACACCCGGCGCTTCGCGGAGGTGGAGAAGCGGCTCGCGGAACGCAGGCGGACCACCGAGGCACGGGTGCGCGAGGCCGACACCGCGCTGCTCGCCGACGCCCACCGGATGCAGCAGGCCGCGGGCGACGCCATGGAGCTGCCCGACCTCGCCCCCGGCGACCCGGGGCTCGCGGCGGCCGTCCTGGAGGCCGCCGCCGTCGCCCGCAGCGCCACCCGCGAACGCCTCACCGTCGCCCACTGCCGACTGACCGCAGCCGAGTCCGACCACGCGGACGCCCAGCGGGAGTGGGGCGAGACGCGCGAACTCGCCCGTGCGCAGGCCCGGTTCACCGAGGCCCGGCAGCGAGCCGCACGCCTGGAGGAGCGCTCCGGCGAACACCGGGCGGCCCAGCAGCGCATGGAACGCGGTCGCAAGGCCGAGTCCGTCGCCCCCGCCCTCGAACTGCGCCGGGAGGCCGAGACGGCCCACCGGCAGGCCACCCGCGCCGAGGAACACGCCCGGCGACCGCTGCCCACCGAACACGCCGGGGCCGACGCGACCGGGCTCGCGGCAGCCGCCCGCCGCGCCGCCGAGGAGCTGGGCGGGCTCGACTCCGCCCGGCGCGACGAGGGACGGCTCACTCGTCTGCTCGCCGAGCGCGCCGGGCTCGACCGCGAGGAGCGGGACGACGAGCACGCGCTGCGGGAGGCGGATGCGTGGCTCAGCGGATGGGAGGCGCTGCGGAGCGGGCTCCAGGGGCGGATCGACGCCGCCGGGGAGGCGGCCGTGCGGGCGGAGCAGCTCGGCGCGCGGCGTGAGCCCGCCCGGCGGCGGCTGGACGCGGCGCGGCGGCGGGACGCGCTGACGCAGGAGCTGGAGGCCGCCCGCCGCAGTGTGCTGGACTCGGGGCAGCGCGCGGGTGAGCTGCGGGGAGACTGGCTCGACCTCAAGGAACAGCGGCTGAACGGCATCGCTGCCGAACTCGCCGCCCACCTCACCGAAGGCGAACCCTGCGCCGTCTGCGGAGCCACCGAGCACCCCGCCCCGGCGCGCAAGGACACCGGGCATGTGGACCGCGAGGCGGAGCAGCGTGCCTTCGAGACGCATCAGAAGGCCGAGGAGGAGCACGCGAAGGACCAGCGCCGGACGGTGGAGCTCCGGACCGCCCTGACCGCCCTCACCACCGAGGCCGGTGACACCCCCGCCGACCGGCTCGCGTCCGAACTCCGCGATTTGGAGGGCGAGTTCGAGCAGGCCCGCCGGAACGCCTCGGCCCTGCACGCCGCCCAGGAAGAACTCCGCCAGGCCGAGCGCGAACGCGAACAGCGCCTGGAGGCACGTCAGGGCGCCGCCGTGCGCACCGCCTCCCGGGTCACCCGGCGTGAGACTCTGGAGCGCGAACAGGCCGCCCTCGAAGAGGAGTTGGCCCGGGCGCGCGGAGGCGCGGCCAGCGTGGCCGACCGGGCCGCCCAACTGGAGCGCCGCGCCGTCCTGTTGACCGGTGCCGCCGATGCCGCCCGCGCCGCCGACGAGGCCGCCACCCGTCTGAAGGAGGCCGACGCCCGCCTGGCCGACGCCGCCTACCGAGCGGGCTTCGACACCCCGGCCGCCGCTGCCGACGCCCTGCTCGACCCCGCCGCCCATCGCGCGCTGCAACACCGCCTGGACGCCTGGCAGTCGGAGGAGGCCGCCGTACGCGTCGCGCTCGCCGAGCCCGAGACGGCGCGGGCCGCCCAGCAGCCGCCCGCCGACACGGCCGCCGCCGAACAGCGCGCCGCCGGGGCGGAACGCCGGATGCGCGAGGCCGCCTCCGCGCGCGACGCCGCCCAGCGGGCCACCGCCGAGCTGGACCGGCTCTCCGCCCGCGCGGAGGACGGCGCCCGCGGGATCGCCCCGCTGCGCGAGGAGCACGACCGGGTGGCCCGGCTGGCCGCCCTCACCGCGGGCACCTCCGCCGACAACGAGCGCCGGATGCGCCTGGAGTCGTACGTCCTCGCCGCCCGCCTGGAACAGGTCGCCGCCGCCGCGACCGCCCGGCTGCGGATGATGTCCTCGGGGCGCTACACCCTCGTCCACTCCGACGACCGCAGCGGACGCGGGCGCAGCGGGCTCGGGCTGCATGTCGTGGACGCCTGGACCGGACGTGAGCGGGACACGGCGACCCTGTCCGGCGGCGAGACCTTCTTCGCCTCGCTCGCGCTCGCCCTCGGCCTCGCGGACGTGGTCACCGACGAGGCGGGCGGGGTCCGGCTGGACACCCTGTTCATCGACGAGGGCTTCGGCAGCCTGGACGACCAGACCCTGGACGAGGTCCTGGACGTGCTTGACTCCCTGCGCGAACGCGACCGCAGTGTCGGCATCGTGAGCCATGTGGCCGACCTGCGGCGCCGGGTCCACGCCCAACTGGAGGTCGTGAAGGGGAGATCGGGGTCCACGCTGCGACTGCGCGGGGCTTGAGGCACCCTCGGCTCAGGGTCGTACGCCCTCGAAGGTGACGGACAGATGGCGCGGCCCCCGCAGCACCGCGTTGGGCCGGTACGGCGGCGGGTCCTCCACCAGCCGGGGTCCTTCGAGCCGCCGGGCCAGCTCGGCCAGCGCGATCTGGGCCTCCAGACGGGCCAGCGGCGCGCCGAAGCAGCTGTGGATGCCGCTGCCGAAGCCCAGGTGCTGGATGTCGCCCCGGTCCGGGTCGAAGCGGTCGGGGTCCTTGAACCGCTCGGGGTCGCGGTTGCCCGCCGCCAGCATCAGCCAGATCCGCGAGCCCGCCGGGATCCGCACCCCGCGCACCTCGATGTCGGTGATACAGGTGCGCTGTGGCACGAGCTGCACGGGCGGCTCGTACCGCAGCAACTCCTCCACGATGTTGGGGGCCAGGTCCGGGTCCTCGCGCAGCCGGTCCAGGTACTCGGGATGGCGCAGCAGGGTCAGCATGCCGTTGGTGATCAGATTGACCGTGGTCTCATGGCCCGCGATCAGCAGCAGCACGGCGGTGCTGAGCACTTCCATCATCGTCATGGTGCCGTCCGGGCCCCGGTGGGTGGCCAGGTCGGACAGCATGTCGTCGCGCGGCTCCTTGGTGCGCTCCTCCACAAGCCCGGCCAGATACATGCCCAGCTGCATCCGGGCCTCCTGCGCGGACTTCACGAACTCCGGGTCCGCGCCCTGCCGGGTGTCCGGGTCCAGGCTCGCCACCAGCGGGTCCACCCAGGCCCGGAAGCGCGGCTCGTCCTCGCGCGGCACCCCGAGCAGCCGGCAGATCACCGTCACCGGGAAGGGATAGGCGAACTGGTCCACCAGGTCGACCTCCCGGGCGTCGCCGAATCCGTCGATCAACTCGCTCACGATCGCGTGGAGTTCGGGGCGCATGTCGTCGATGCGGCGCGGCTTGTCCGGCGGTCCGAAGGCGCTGTTGGTCATGCGCCGCAGCCGGTCGTGCTCCGGCGGGTCCAGCCGGATGAAGGACGGCGGCAGTCCCGTGGTCTCCGCCAGGTTCAGCTCGTCGGCCCCCGCCGCCGCCAGATTGGCCGCGTCGGAGCTGATCCGGGGATCGTGCAGCAGACTCTCGATGTCCCAGTACGAGCTGATGACGTACGGCCCGTCCTCCTCCTCGTGCAGCACCGGGGTGCGGCGCAGCTCCGTGTAGAGGGGGTAGGGGTTCGCGCGGTTGGCGAAGTCGGTGATCTGGCGCACCAGCGAGGCTCGCGTCATGGCAGGTCCTTGGGGCGTGCGGCGGTCAGTGGTGGCCGGGGGTGAAGACCAGGCGGCGGTCGGCCGGGGAGTAGCCGCTGAGGGTCACGGTCGGGCCGTGCGTCGGCAGCGAGGGGTCGGGGAAGTCGGACGGCACCGCCCGCCGCCCCTCGGGACGCCGGTCCATCGTCGGATAGTCGGCCGGGAAGGGGGCGCCCTGCTCGATCTGCCGCTGGTAGTACTCCAGCCAGCGCGCGTTGTCGAAGGTCACCGCGGCCACGATCCGGCCCTTGTAGCCGTAGACACCGACGAACCGGCGCTCCGCCGTCGAGCCCTGGGTGATCATCAGCTGGTCGCCCATGGGCGGCACGCCCACCGACTTGATGTTCACCCCGAACTGCGAGGACCAGAAGGCGGGCATCCACAGGTGGGGCCGCCGGTCGTACGGCTGGCAGATCATGTTGTGCGCGGCCGTCTCCGCCTGTGCGACCGCGTTGCCCCAGTGCTCCAGGGACAGGAACTGGTAGCCGAACAGCGGATGCGGGGAGCGGGCCACGTCACCGGCCACGAACACGTCGTCGGTGACGATGCCCCGGAAGTCGAAGGCACGGCAGCCCGCGTCGCTCGCGATGCCGCGCGGCCCCGCCCCGAGCCCGGACCCGGTCAGCCACTCGGTGTTGCGCAGCGAGCCCAGCGAGACGACCACCACGTCCGCCTCGACCACGCTCTCGTCCGACAGATGCACCGCACGCACGCGGCCCATCGAGTCGCCCTCCAGCGCGGTCACCGTGACGTGGGTGCGCAGGTCCACGCCGTTCTCCTCGTGGAGTTCGGCGGCGACGGCCCCGATCACCCCGCCGAGCGCGCCCACCAGCGGGGCGCCCGCGCGTTCGGCGACGGTCACCTGCAGGCCCATCTCCCGGCAGGCGGAGGCGACTTCGGACCCGGCGAACCCGGCGCCGATCACCATGACCCGCCGGGCCCCGGCCAGCAGCCGGTCGCACAGCGCGGTCGCGTCGTCCCGGGTGCGCAGCACGAACACGCCGTCCAGCTCGGCCTCCTCCTCCTTGGGCCAGGGCCGGGCGCGCACACCGGTCGCGATCAGCAGCCGGTCGTACGGCACCTCCTCGCCGTCGGCGAGCAGCACCCGCTTGCCGGTGAGGTCGAGCCCGGCCGCCGGGACGCCGAGCCGCCACTCGGCGTCCAGGTCCCGGCGCCGGGGCAGCTCGGTGTGTTGCGGGGACGCCTTGCCGAGCAGCACCGCCTTCGACAGCGGCGGCCGGTCGTAGGGCTCGTACGGCTCGTCGCCGATCAGGGTCAGCGCGCCGGTGAAGCCCTCCTCGCGCAGCGTCTCGGCCGCGTGCAGCCCGGCCAGCGAGGCACCGACGATGACGATGCGGCCCTCGCGGCGCAGCCGGTCCACGTAGTCAGCGGCCATCGGACAGCTCCCGGGCGGCTCCGGCGGCGACCCACGCGTCCTCCGCGGGGGCGCCCTGGTACAGCCCCTCCACGGTGATCGCCTTGACCGGGCAGGCGGCGGCGGCCCGGGCGACCGCGTCCCGCTCCTCGTCGGCGGCGTGCGGGTTGTAGAGCAGCGCCTCGTCGCCGTGCATGGTGAAGACGTCGGGGGCCAGGAACGCGCACTGGGCGTACCCCTGGCACTTGTTGAGATCGACGACGATCCTCATCGACGCTCCGCCCTTTCCGGTGGCAGGTCCGGTGTGCCCGCCCCCTTGCGCGGCGCGCGGTCCCGGACGGCGGTCGTCCCCCGCCCGCCAGCATGGGAGCCGGGGGCACCGGGCCGCGCGCCGGGAGCCGCCGATCGGGTGACCGTTCCCCTAGGGGGTGCCCGAGGCCCGCCGGCGTCCGCTCACCACGAGGATGTGCGTGCTCAGCACCAGTGACCAGGCGGGGAAGACCAGCTCTGCCCAGGGCACGTTCGAGGAGACGAAGAGCAGGGCGAGGGCGGTCAGCGAACTCAGTACGACCAGCCAGCGCGGCAGGACGCCCAGCCGCTTGCCGATCACGGACATCGACGACACGAAGACGGCCGCCATCCGCATCGCGTACTCGGTCATCAGCCCGTACGCGAAGTGCCGTCCGAAGTCCCAGGTCTGCGGCGACGGGGTGCTGCCCGCCGGGTGCGAGACCGCCAGCACGGCGGAGGCCGCCGCTGCCGCGCCGAACAGGGTCGCCGTGAAGACCAGTCCGCTGCCGAGCAGCACGGTCGCGAGGAACCGGTCCTCGACCTCACCCACATGGGCGCGCACCGCGCCCAGGAACCACAGGAAGAAGATGCCCGCGAACGGGATCAGCGCCAGCGCCGTCCGGACCGCCTCGCGCCGCCCCGGGTCCGTGAACCCCCGCGCCGCCGCCGCGCCCGCGCCCTCGGGGATGCCGAGCCGCATCAGCACGATCGTCGCCGCGAGGAGCAGCGCGAACACCACCCCGGCGAGACCGGCCGCGCGCGGGGTCTCCAGCACCTCCCGGCCCGGCCCCCTGCGCCCCTTGACCTGCATGAGCGGCCCACCTCCCGAGCGACGGCCCCCGCACCAGCAAGCAGCCGGTGCGCGGGACCGCGCCAGCGGGAGAGGGCCGTACGGCCGAGCGCGGCGCCTGCCTCCGTACGGCCCGCGAGGTCAGAGCCGGGACAGCTCGTCCAGCAGGTCGTCCAGGCCCAGCGAGCCCAGCGACAGCGCCGCCATGTGCCACGCCTTCAGATCGAAGGAGTCGCCGTGCCGCTCACGCGCCCGCTCCCGGCCGAGCAGCCACATCCGCTCGCCGAGCTTGTAACCGATCGCCTGGCCCGGCATGGTCAGATACCGGGTCAGCTCGCTGGCCACGTAGTCCGCCGGACGGCTGCTGTGGGCGCGGAAGAACTCCTCGGCCAGCTCCGGCGTCCACCGCTCACCGGGGTGGAACGGCGAGTCCGCCGGGATCTCCAGCTCCAGATGCATGCCGATGTCGACGATCACCCGCAGCGCACGCATCATCTGCGCGTCCAGATAGCCGAGCCGCTGTTCCGCGTCCGTGAGGTAGCCCAGCTCGTCCATCAGCCGCTCCGCGTACAGCGCCCAGCCCTCGGCGTTGGCGCTCACGATGCCGACGGTGGCCTGGTAGCGCGAGAGGCTGTCCGCCACGTACGCCCACTGCGCCAGCTGGAGATGGTGGCCCGGCACGCCCTCGTGGTACCAGGTGGAGACCAGGTCGTAGACCGGGAACCGGGTCGCGCCCATGGTCGGCAGCCAGGTGCGGCCCGGCCGGGAGAAGTCCTCCGACGGCTCGGTGTAGTAGGGGGCCGCCGCGCTGCCGGGCGGGGCGATGCGCGACTCCACCCTCCGTACCGGCTCGGCCAGTTCGAAGTGCGTGCCGTCCAGGTCCGCGATGGCCCGGTCCATCAGGTCCTGGAGCCACTGCCGGGTCTCCTCGACCCCCTCGATGTGCCGCCCGTGCTCGTCCAGGTGCGCGAGCGCCACCCAGGGCGTCTCGGCACCCGGCAGGATCTTCTCCGCCTCCTCGGCCATCTCGGCGCGCAGCCGGTGGAACTCCGCCCAGCCGTAGGCGTACGCCTCGTCCAGGTCGAGATCGGTGCCGTTGAACGAGCGGGACATACGGGCGTAGCGCTCCCGGCCGACCACGTCCGGGGCGCCCTCGATCGCCGGGGCGTACACGTCCCGCACCCAGTCGCGCAGTGCGGCCACCGAGGCGGTCGCCGCGCGGGCCGCCTCATCCAGCTCGGTGCGCAGCGCCTCGGGTCCTGCGGCGGCGAAGTCCTCGAACCAGCCCCGGCCTTCACCGGTGTCCGCCCACTCGGTGAGCTGCTCGACGAAGGTTGCGGTCGGCCGGGGCGCCCCGTACAGCTTGCGCTCAAGGCCCAGCTCCAGCGAGGCGCGATAGCCCGCGTAGGCGGCCGGGACGGCGCGCAGCCGCTCCACGAGCGCCGCCCAGTCCTCCTCGGTCTCGGCGGGGGTCACGGTGAAGATGTCCCGCACCGAGTGGCCCGGGGTGTGCATGTTGCCGACCGCGCGCAGGTGCTCCTCGGTGTCGTGCATGGCGAGTTCGGCGGTCAGCCGCTCGCGCAGCAGCCGGGCGCAGCGGCGCTCGGCGTCGCTGTCCGCACCGGGCAGGCGCTCGGCCTCGTCCAGGCGCGCGAGGGTGGTGCGCGCCAGCTGTGCCAGGGCCGCATGGCCGGCGGGGGAGTAGTCGGGAAGCCTGCCGGAGCTTTCCGCGATACCGAGGTAGGTGCCGGTGACCGGGTCGAGGGCGACGAGTTCGTCGACGTACGCGTCGGCGACCTGACGGGGCAGTGCGCTCTTCGTCTCAGACATGGCGCCCATCCTCGCCGCCCCGACGTGCCACGTCACCCTGTTTCGGATCACGGTGCGCCGGGCGGGAGCAGGGGGCCGCAGTCCCACTGCTGGAAGATCAACCGGGTCTCCACCCGGGCCACTTCGCGCCGCGAGGTGAACTCGTCGAGCACCAGCCGCTGAAGATCGGCCATGTCCGCCACGGCCACATGCACCAGATAGTCGTCCGGGCCGGTCAGATGGAACACCGTCCGCGACTCCGGCAGCGCCCGCACCCGTTCCACGAACGGCCCCACCAACTCCCGCCGGTGCGGCCGTACTTGCACCGAGAGCAGCGCCTGGAGGCCGCGCCCCAGCTTCGCCGGGTCCAGGCGCAGCTCGTGCCCGAGGATCACCCCCGAACGGCGCAGCCGCGCCACCCGGTCCAGACACGTCGACGGCGCCACCCCGACCTGCTCGGCGAGGTCGCGGTACGTGGTCCGGGCGTCGTTCTGCAGCAGCCGCAACAGCCGCAGATCCACCGGGTCCAGTACGACGGAATCGGCCATGTGCCGAACGTAACACGGCCGTTGGTCCCCTGAACCCGGCCGGTGTTCACCCTGGCGCCATGGACTCAGCGAGCAACGGCGCTTTCGACGACACCGCTTCCCGCGCTCTGGCCACCGAGGCCGTGCACGCCGGGCGCGACGACCTCGCCCGCCAGGGCCTGCACACCCCGCCCATCGACCTGTCCACCACCTATCCGTCCTACGACAGCCGCGCCGAGGCGGCCCGCATCGACGCCTTCGCCGCCGACGGCGCCGACCTCGTGGGGCCGCCGGTCTACGGCCGTCTGGGCAACCCGACCACGGCCCGCTTCGAGACCGCGCTCGCCCGGCTCGAAGGCACCGAGTCCGCCGTGGCGTTCGCCAGCGGCATGGCCGCCCTCAGCGCGGTCCTGCTCGCCCGCTCCGCGGCGGGCCTGCGCCATGTCGTCGCGGTACGGCCGCTGTACGGCTGCAGCGACCATCTGCTGACCGCGGGACTGCTCGGCACCGAGGTCACCTGGACCGACCCGGCGGGCATCGCGGACGCGCTGCGCCCCGACACCGGCCTGGTGATGGTCGAGTCCCCGGCCAACCCCACCCTCGCCGAGACCGACCTGCGCGCCGTCGCCCACGCCTGCGGCACGGTCCCGCTGCTCGCCGACAACACCTTCGCGACCCCCGTGCTGCAACGCCCCGCCCAGCTCGGCGCCCGCCTGGTGCTGCACAGCGCCACCAAGTACCTCGGCGGCCACGGGGACGTGCTCGCCGGGGTGGTGGCCTGCGACGAGGAGTTCGCCGGACAGCTGCGCCGGATCCGCTTCGCGACCGGCGGGGTGCTGCATCCGCTCGCCGGATACCTGCTGCTCAGGGGCCTGGCCACGCTGCCGGTACGGGTACGGGCCGCCTCCGCGAGCGCCGCCGAACTGGCCCGCAGGCTCGCCGCCGACCCGCGCGTGGCCCGCGTCCGCTATCCCCGCCTGGGCGGCGCGATGATCGCCTTCGAGACGCACGGCGACCCGCACGAGGTGATCTCCCGCGTCCGGCTGATCACCCCGGCCGTCAGCCTGGGCAGCGTGGACACCCTCATCCAGCACCCCGCGTCCATCAGCCACCGCATCGTCGACGCGGACGACCGGCGCGGCGCCGGGGTGAGCGACCGGCTGCTGCGGCTCTCGGTCGGCCTGGAGGACGTGGACGACCTGTGGGCGGATCTGGACGGCGCGCTGGGGACGGTCGCCCGCACGCCGGTGCCGCTGAGCGAGGCGGTGGGGTGAACGGCGTACGGCCCGAACGGACCTGTCTCCAGGCGCCGTTCGGGCCGTACGTCCGTATCGGCCGTGCTCAGCAGCGAGCAGCCGTGATCAGCCATGCTCAGCCGTGCTCGGGCGCGCCGCCGAGCCGTACCCGGCCGTCCTCCCGCGCCACCGGCACCGGGACCTGGGCCGCGTCCAGCCGGGCGGTGATGACGAGCGTGCCCTCCTCGACCTGGTAGTCGAGCGGCAGGTCCAGACCCCGCATCGCCGCGACCATCCCGGTGTTGGAGGAGCGGGTCACGGCGTACACGCTCTCGCAGCCCGCCTCCACCGCCATCGCGACCAGACGGCCCAGGAGTTCGGCACCGACGCCGCGCCGCTGCCAGTCGTCCTCGACCAGCAGGGCGACCTCGGTCTCGTCGCCGTCCCACAGCAGATGACCGAGGCCCACCACGCGTCCCGAGGTGGTCTGCGCGGCCAGGGTGCGGCCGAAGCGGGGGCTGAGCAGATGGTTGAGATAGCGGTCGGCGTCGACGACCGGGCCGTGGTAGCGCAGCGCGAGGGTGCCCGGCGAGCAGCGCTCGTGCATCGCGCGGGCGGCCTCCAGGTCACCGGTGTCCGCCCGGCGCACGGTGATGTCGTTGCCCTCGGGCAGCGTCAGCACGTCACGGCCGCGCGGAATGCGCGGACCCAGCCTGCCGTCCAGCTCCACCAGCGCCCGCGCCCGCGCGAACTCGGTGGGTGTGAACGGCAGATACGGCCGCTCCACGCTCAACACCCCGCCGCCCGGGGCCCGGAGCCGCATCACCGTGTCCTCGAGGACGCCTTCGACGGGCACCGTGTCCTCGTCCACCGGCCTGCCCGGCAGCGAACGTACGGTGCACCGCCCCAGCAACTGACGCAGAGCGAGCGGCAGTTCGGCGGTGTCGAGAGCGGTGCGGGTGGCCAGGCCGAGGACCCGGGTGGGGCCGTCCACCAGGTCGTGGGCGTCGGCCCGCTCCACCCAGGTGGCGGAGCCGCCCGCCCGGGCGACCGTCCGGGTCAGCTCGGTGGCCGTCAGCGTCTCCGGCGCCCGCAGCAGGAACTCGTCCACGGTGCCGTCGGCCAGCGGATGCGTCTGGAGGCTCAGGATGTCGACCCGCGCCTCGGCCAGCGCCGTGCACAGCACGGCCAGCGAGCCCGGTTCGTCCCGCACCGTCGTCCGCATCCGCCACAGCGCGCCCGGCCCGCCCACGGGCCCGTCGACCGAGGAGCCCTCGTCGTCGGACTGCCCGGCCGACCGCACCGTGGCGGCGGACCGGGCGCCGGTATCGCTGTCCGGGACCGGGGGTGCGTGTCCATGGCGCCGGGACCACCAGGTGTGGAAACCGGCGGTCGCGGCCAGCGCGATCGCCGAGACCACCAGGAGCGCCGGACCGTCGGGACCGTGTCCGATCAGGTTCGCCACCGCGTCCGCGACGGCAACGGCCGTGAACAGCGCGGCCAGTTCCACGAGATCGCGCCGCCAGTGGTGCACCGGGCGCCCGTGCCGGGAGCGCATCGTCCGAGAAGTCTCTGGTGTCATGCGGCCACTGTGACGCAGTGGTGTTGCGTGATCACGAACGCTCTGTGACCGATGGGTAAAGGCTGATTGGGTCGATTTCATTGCATTTTCTACGGCCGTGATCCGCCGCGACGCCCCGTATGCCGCCCCATCAGCCACGCAACGTGCTCACCCTACAGGCGAGTTGACCCCGGCGAAGAGGTGCCGCGCTCCGGGGGATGACGCCGGTGCGCGGCACTACCGAGGGTACGGGACGCGAGCGGTCAGCGGCTGCCGTCCAGCAGGACACGGGCCACGAGCGCCGGGTCGTCGTTCATCGGGCAGTGCCCGCAGCCGGGCAGCCGCACCAGGCGGGCGTGCGGAATCATCTGCTTCGCGCGCACCCCCTGCCTGCGCAGCAGCAGCCGGTCCCGGGTGCCCCACGCCACCGTGACGGGCGTCCCGGGCACCGTGTCGGTGAACCGCACGGTGGTGCCGGTGCGCAGCGTCGCCTCGAACCCGCTCGCCCCGGCCAGCGCCAGCGTCTCCGCGACCACCGCCTCGGGTGAACGGCGTGCGGGGCGGGCGTAGATGGTGCTGGTCAGCGCCGTACGCCCCACCGCGTTGCCCGCCAGCCGCTCCACCAGGGGCAGCGGGAGCCGCTGTGCGATGCCCCGCATGGCGAGCAGCACCGCGAAGGCGTAGCGCCGCTCGGCCTCGGTCCAGAACCCGGCCGGGGACAGCGCGGTGACCGAACGCGCCAGCCGCGCACTGCCCAGCTCCAGGGCGAGCAGCCCGCCGAGCGAGTTGCCCGCCACGTGCGGGCGGCTCAGGCCCAGTTCGCGGAAGAACGTGCCGAGCACGGCGTTGGTCGTCGGCAGGTCGTAGTCCAGGCCGGTCGGCAGGGCGGGGGAGGCGCCGAAGCCCGGCAGGTCCACCGCGACGACCTCGCGCTCGGTGGCCAGGATGTCGATCACCGGGCTCCACGCCTGCCGGTGGTGCCCGATGCCGTGCAGCAGGACCAGTGGCTCGCCGCGTCCCACGCGCTCGTAGGAGACGGTCACATCTCCCGTGCCGTGCGGGCCGGTGACCGGGAAGGAGGCGGTGGCGGACATGACATGCTCCTCGGGTGGGCTGCTGACGGACGCGGTGGACAGCTTGTCAGCAATGGCTACCGGCGGGTAGTACCCGCGCCGGGCCGTGAACGCGCCCGCCCCGGTGGCGGAGCGGCCGATTCCGGACGGGCTCCCGGGGCGTGTCGGGCGATACCGTCTGGACACCGGCGGACGGGTCGGCTGGGATGAGGCGGTGACCACCGACACCGCGACCGACGTCTTCGAAGAGAACCGCCCCCTCCTCATGGGAGTCGCCTACCGGATGCTCGGCCGTGTCGCCGACGCCGAGGACGTGGTCCAGGACGCGTGGCTGCGCTGGGCGGGTGCCGACCGCGCCAAGGTCCGCGAACCGCGCGCCTACCTGGTGCGCGTCACCACCCGCCTCGCCATCGACCGGCTGCGCCAGGTCAAGGCGCGCGACGAGGCGTACGTCGGCCCCTGGCTGCCCGAGCCCTACGTCACCGACTTCGGCGACACCGTCCCCGACACCGCCGACCGCGCCCTGCTCGCCGACTCCGTCTCCCTCGCCGTCCTCGTCGTCCTGGAATCGCTCTCCCCGCTGGAGCGCGCGGTGTTCGTGCTGCGCGAGGCGTTCGGCTACCCGTACGCCGAGATCGCGGAACTCCTCGACCGCGGCGAGGCGGCGGTGCGCCAGCTCGCCGGACGCGCCCGCCGTCACGTGGAGGAGCGGCGCCCGCGCTACGATGTCGACCCCGCCCAGCGCCGCGACCTCACCCGGCGCTTCCTCGCCGCCGCGACCGAGGGCGACCTCGAAGGGCTGATGTCACTGCTCGCCCCCGAGGCCCGGCTCGTCGGCGACAGCGGCGGCAAGGCGAAGGCGCCGGTGCGCGAGCTGCACACCGCGGACAAGGTCGGCCGCTTCCTCGCGGGCGCCGTCGGCAAGGGCGTCGTACCCGGCATGTCGTACGAGTTCATCGAGGTCAACGGCGGCGTCGCGGTGCTCGTCCTGCTCGACGGCAAGCCCGACTCGGTCTTCCAGGTGGACATCGTGGACGGCCTCGTCAGCACGGTCTACATCGTTCGCAACCCGGACAAGCTGCGCTCTCTCGCGAACACCGTGTGAACGCCCGGGTGTCCGGGGCCCGCCGATATGGGCCCCGGAGAGAGGATTGGTCTTGACCAAGGGTCAGGTCCGTTTTATGGTCACTGATAACTGCAACAACCTTTAATAAACAAGGGCGCCAAAACCGCCGGACAACGGCTTGCGGAGGACAGGGTGGGGACCACGCAACTGGAATCGGTGCCGGAACCGAAGTACTGGCATCTCAAGACCGTGCTCACCGAGGCGCTCGACTCGGAGTTCTCGGTCGGCGAGATCCTGCCGAACGAACGCGACCTCGCGGCCCGTTACGGCGTCGCCCGCGCCACGCTGCGCCAGGCCCTGGAGCAGCTGGAGCTGGAGGGCCGCCTTCAGCGTCGCCGGGGCGTCGGCACCACCGTCGCGCCGCCGCGCATGGGCGTCGCCGTCGGCACCTCGCGGCACACCTGGCCGGGGGCCGGGGACGACGCCTGGCAGCCCGTGGACTGTGTACGGTCCGTGCCGCCCGCCTCCGTCGCCGCCACGCTGGAGACCGGCGGCGAAGAGGTGCACACCGTGCGCCGCTCCCGCACCTCGCACGGCCGCAGCGTCGCCACCGAACTGCTCTACGTCCCGGCCGCCTCGGTGCCCGACCTCACCGCGATCGACGCGCCCTCGGGCCCGTCCCGCGCGCGTGCGGTCCTGCGCGAGCTGCACCGGCTGGAACTCGACGGGCAGGACCGCGCCGTCGAACTCGGCTCCGCCGGGGCGGACGACGCCCGCGAACTCGACCGGCTGCCGGGCTCCCCGGTCCTGGTCCTCACGACCCGCTTCCACGCGGCGGGCCGCACGGCGGCGCTCTCCGTGGCGACGTACCGGGCGGACACGTGCCGGCTGACCTTCGGGGACTCGCCGGACGTGGAGATACACGAGGATCCGGCGCGGCGGGCGTCCTGACGGACGCTGTGAACTGACCGCACGCTCCGCCGACTTGGCGGGGCGTGCGGTGTTTTCTGGCCGGGGTGGCTCAGTGTTCTTCGGCCGGGGGGGGGGGGGCTCAGTCCGCCGCCCCCACCGCCCCCTCCACCGCGAACAGTTGCCGTTCCACATGCGCCAGCGCCAGCCGCAGCGCGCCCATCGCGACGACCGCCTCGCCCAGGAGGGAGAGGGCGACGCCCGGCGGGCGTAGACAGTAGCGGGACAGCTCGCGGCGCAGGGGGTCCAGGACGCCGTCCAGACCGGCCGCCCAGCCTCCTATGACGACCAGTTCGGGATCGAGGGCCAGGACCAGCGCGGCCACGTCGTGCACCAGCCGCTGGATGAAGCGCTCCACGGCGGCCTGGGCCGCCCGGTCGCCCTCGCGGGCCAGCGCGAACACCTCGGTGACCGCCTGCTCGTCCAGCGGGGGCAGCGGCTCGCCCGTGGTGGACAGCAGTGTCTCCGGGGTGGCCTCGCGGCCCAGCAGATGCAGCGCCCCGATCTCCCCGGCCGCCCCGCCGAACCCCCGGTGCAGCCGCCCCCCGATCAGCGCACCCGCGCCCGGGCTGAGCCCGGCCAGTACGAACACCACGTCGTCGCTCTTGGCCGCCGCGCCCTTCCAGCGCTCGGCCACGACGGCCGCGTTGGCGTCGTTCTCCACCAGGACCGGGCACTTGAAGGAACGGCTCAGCCGGTCACCGAGGCGCAGCCCCGTCCAGCCGGGCAGCGCCGTCCCCAGGCGAACCGTTCCGTCGGCCTCCACGATGCCCGGCGTGCCCACCCCGACCGCGCGCAGCGAGCCACGGGCGACCCCGGCCCGGCGCAGCAGCTCGGCGACCGTGCCGCGCAGCCGCTCCAGGCGCTCGTCGGCCGGGGCCTTCTCGTCGACGGGTCTGGTCTGGGTGCCGAGGACCCGCCCGTCCAGGTCGGACAGGGTCGCCACCACCCGGTGCGCTCCTATCTCCAGGCCCAGCAGATGCCCCGCCTCGGCCCGGAACCTGAACCGCCGCGCCGGGCGCCCCTGCCGCCGGGCCGTCCCCTCCTCGGCCGCCGTCTCCACCACGAGCCCCGCCTCGGCCAGCCCCTCCACGACCCCCTCGACGGTGGGCCGGGACAGCCCGGTCACCCGGGTGATCTCGGTGAGCGTCGCACACTCCGTGTCGCGCAGCGCGCGCAGCACCACCGCGGAGTTGATCCTCCGCAGCAGCGAGGGATCGCCACCGGTCAGCTGCCCCACGGTCCGTCCTCCCAGCTCGCGGGCGTCGTGGGGCGGATCGTACTCGGGCCCGCCCCTCCCGGCGAGGGCCGGGCCGGGGTCATCCTGGCGCGACGAACCCCGACTCGTACGCGGCGATGACCGCCTGGGTCCGGTCGCGCGCCCCGAGCTTGGCCAGCACCGCGCTCACATGCGACTTCACCGTCTCCACGCCGACCACCAGGCGGGCGGCGATCTCCGCGTTCGTCAGCCCCCGCGCCATCAGCCGCAGCACCTCCGCCTCCCGCTCCGTCAGCCGGGCCGCCGAGAGGGGATCGGTGGCGCTCCGCTCCCCGCCGTAGCGGGCGGCCAACTGCCGTACGGACGCCGGGAACAGCAGCGAGTCGCCCGCCGCCACCAGCCGTACCGCGTGCGCGATCTCCTCCGGGCGGGCCCGCTTCAGCAGGAAGCCGTCCGCGCCCGCGCGCAGCGCCTCCTACACGTACGCGTCGTCCTCGAAGGTGGTCACCACGAGAATCTTGGGCGGTTCGGCCACCGTGCGCAGCACCGCGCGCGTGGCCTCGATGCCGTCCAGGAGGGGCATCCGCACGTCCATCGCCACGACATCCGGCCGCAGTTGACGCACCAGCGGGATGACGGCCGCGCCGTCGGCGGCCTCGCCGACCACCTCGATGTCGGGCTGGGTGTCGAGCACGGCCCGCAGACCGGCGCGGACCAGGGGTTCGTCGTCGACGAGCAGGACGGTGACCGGCATGCGGCCAGCGTAGATCAGTACGGGCGGTGCCGGTCGTCGGCCGAGTGCCCGCGCGGCCTCAGCCGAGCGGCAGCTCCGCCCGTACCCGCCACTGGCCCTCGTACGGCCCGGTCAGGGCGCTGCCGCCGAGCAGTGCCGCCCGCTCGCGGATGCCGCGCAGTCCGCTGCCGCCCCGGCTCTCGGCGAGTCCCGCCGGGAGGGGATTGTGTATCTCCAGCGTGAGCCTCTGCTCCGCCACGGCCACCCGGACCCGTACCGGCACCGGGCCCGCGTGCCGCAGGGCGTTGGTCAGGGCCTCCTGGAGGATGCGGTAGCCCTCGCGGGACACCGGCCCCGGCACCGCCTCCACCGGACCCGTCACCTCGGAGTCCACCTCGGCGCCCGAGGCCCGCGCCGACTCCAGCAGGCGTCCCGCGTCCACCAGCGTGGGCCGCGCGCCCACCGGCCGTTCCGCCTCGCGCAGCACCCCGAGCACCCGCTCCAGGTCGTCGAGGGCGGCCCGGCCGGTCTCCTCGATGGCGGTCAGCGCGCGCCCGGTGAACTCCGCGTCGCCCGCCGCCCGCGCGGCAC
The DNA here is from genome assembly GCF_000373625.1 of Streptomyces sp. LaPpAH-108. Classification (GTDB taxonomy): domain Bacteria; phylum Actinomycetota; class Actinomycetes; order Streptomycetales; family Streptomycetaceae; genus Streptomyces. The sequence goes on along the minus strand of NZ_KB891993.1, from coordinate 847,799 downwards.
CCGCCTGGAGCACGGCCACGGTCAGCGCGTGCCCGATCGAGTCGTGCAACTCCCGTGCGATCCGGGTGCGTTCGAGCAGCTGCTCGGTGCGCTCCTCCAGCGCGGCCAGGCGTTCGGCGGCCGAGGGACCGAGCAACTGCCGTGCGCACGCGGTGACAAGCGCGCCGAGCCCGACCACCGCGCCGTACAGAACGAGCAGCGGGAGCGGGGCCAGCAGCGCGTACGCCGGGTGCGGGGGCAGCCGGTCCAGCAGGGGGATGCCCGAAGGCGGCTTCCCCCAGGCGTACTTGGTGAGGTCGAAGGCCAGCGTCGGCAGCCATACGCAGGCGAACACCGAGGCCGCCCCGAGGACCATCCGCGCCTCCAGCCACAGCACGGTGCGCCACCGGTCGCGCCAGGAGGCCGCCGGGACCGCGGAGATGCCCGGCTCCTTCTCGCCGGGCGTCAGCAGCAGCCGCGCCTGCACGCCCTCGCCCATCCGCACCCCGGCCACGAGACCGGCCGGCGCGATCAGGAGCGCGGGCATCCAGGGCGTCCTGGGGTCGATGAAGAGCCAGCAGCTGACGATCAGCATCGGCACCCACAGATGCAGCAGGCGTGTGTACGTCGTCCCGCGCAGCAGCGGGCGCAGGAAGCGGACCATGGAGCCATCGTCGCAGGCCGCACCGGTGACCCACCTCCCTCGCGCGGGGGAGGCGATCCCCACGCCAGGGGGAGGCGCGGGGGCGCCCGCCCGGCGAGGCTCACTGCCATGACCAGTATCGAACTGCGCGACCTCACCAAGGAGTACGGCGGCCGACGCGCCGTCGACGGCCTGACCCTCACCGTCCGCCCCGGCCGCGTCACCGGCTTCCTCGGCCCCAACGGCGCGGGCAAGTCCACCACCATGCGGCTCGTCCTCGGCCTGGACCGGCCCACCTCCGGCACCGCCACGCTCGACGGCCGCCCCTACGACCGGCTCACCGAGCCGCTGCGCCGGGTGGGCTCCCTGCTGGACGCCCGCGCCGCGCACGGCGCCCGCACGGCCCACGACCACCTCAGGGTGCTGGCGGCGACCAACCGCATCCCCGTGGCGCGGGTCACCGCCGTCCTGGAGCGGACCGGGCTCGCCTCCGTGGCCCGGCGCCGGGTGCGGACCTTCTCCCTCGGGATGCGCCAGCGGCTCGGGATCGCCGCCGCGCTGCTCGGCGACCCCGAGGTGATCCTGCTCGACGAACCCGCCAACGGGCTCGACCCCGAGGGCATCGTCTGGGTCCGCTCCCTGCTGCGCGAGCTGGCCGCCGAGGGACGTACGGTCCTGGTCTCCAGCCATCTCATGGGCGAGACGGCCGCGTTCGCGGACCACCTGGTGATCCTCGGCCGGGGCCGCCTCCTCGCGGACACCCCGGTACGGGAGTTCATCGACGCGCGAGTGCGCCCCCGGGTGCGGGTGCGCACGGCCGACTCCGACGCCCTCGGGGCGCTGCTCCTGCTCCACGGCCACGAGGCCGAGCGGGACGCGGACGGCGCCTGGACCGTACGGCACGCCCGCGCCGAGGAGTTGGGGCACCTGCTGGCCGAGGCCGGGCTGCCCGTGCTCGAACTCGCCGACCAGGAAGCCAGTCTGGAAGAGGCGTACCTCGATCTCACGGCCGCCGAGGCCGAGTTCACCGCACAGCCCCAGGAGGTCTGACCATGCCGTTCGTTCCTGTGCTGCACGCCGAGTGGCTCAAGATCCGTACGCTGCGGTCGCTGGTGGGTGCTCTCGCCGCCATCCTCCTTGTGACCGTGGGCTTTTCGGCGGTCACCTCCGCGCATCCCGATCACTCCGACGCGCTGTTCTCGGTGTTCTTCGGCGTCAGCCTCGGCCAGATCGCGGCGATCGCCTTCGGCGCCCTGGCGGTGGCCGGGGAGTACCGGGGCGGTGCGCTGCGGCTGACGCTGACCGCCGCACCGGACCGCACGCGCTGGTTCGCCGCCAAGGCGGTCGCCGTCGCGCTCCCGGTGTTCGCGGCCGGCCTCGTCACCGGCCTGCTGACCCTCGCGGTGGGCCGGGCCAACCTCGGTGCGGACGCGCCTCCTTGGGGCGACGGGCTGCGTGGCGCCCTCGGCAGCGCGCTGTACCTCACGCTGATGGCGCTCCTCGCCGCCGGACTCGCGGCCGTCCTGCGCAGCGGCGTCACCACGCTCGGCCTGCTGATCCCCTTCCTGCTGATCGTGTCCTTCGTCATCGGCGACCTCTCGGCGGGCGCGGCCGACTACCTGCCCGACCGGGCCGGTCAGATCGCCCTGCACAGCACCTGGGACGGCACCCTCGGCCCCTGGTCCGGGCTCGCGGTCACCGCGCTGTGGTCGGCTGCGGCGCTTTTCGCAGGGGCGTGGTGCGTGCGGCGCCGGGACGCCTGAGCGAGTGGCCGAGGAGCTGTGCGTGCTGCGGGAGGCGAGGGTCGTGCGGTTCGACGAGCGGTGGGGCGGCTACGCTTCGGTCGCCGCTTCCCGGAGGCGCGCGAACTCCTCCGTCATCGTCTCCAGGGTCCAATGGGCGTTCAGGCCGCTGGGGTTGGGGAGAGCCCAGACGCGGGTGTTCCCGATGGTGCGGTCCTGGGGGCCGATCCGGGCGGTGCGGTCGCCGAAGGCCGAGCGGTAGGCGGTCACGCCGACCACGGCCAGCCAGCGCGGCGCGTACCGCTCGACCTTGGCGGCCAGCAGCCGGCCGCCCTCGCGGTACTCCTCGGGCCTCAGTTCGTCGGCGCGGGCGGTCGCGCGGGCGACGACGTTGGTGATGCCGAGGCCGTAGGAGAGGAGGTCGCGTTCCTCGGCGGGCTTCAGCTGCCGGGGGGTGAAGCCGGAGCGGTGGAGGACCGGCCAGAAGCGGTTGCCGGGGCGGGCGAAGTGGTGACCCGTCGCGGCGGACATCAGGCCGGGGTTGATGCCGCAGAACAGGACGTGGAGGCCGTCCGCGATCACGTCGGGGACGAGACGGTCGCGGGCGGCCTCCAGCTCCGCCTGGGTGAGGCTCAGAGGATCGCCCCGGGGGTGTAGCGGGCGGCCTCCGGGTGCTTGGCGGCGATCTCGTCGATACGGCGGACCAGCACACCGACCTGGTCGGCGGCGGCGCCGGTGAAGGACAGCTTGTCGGCCATCAGGGCCTCCAGCCGCGCACGGTCCAGCGGCAGACGCTCGTCGGCGGCCAGCTTGTCCAGCAGGTCGTTGCGGTCGGCGCCCTGCTCGCGCATGGCGAGCGCGGTGGCGACCGCGTTCTCCTTGATCGCCTCGTGCGCGACCTCGCGGCCGACCCCGGCCCGCACCGCGGCCATGAGCACCTTGGTGGTGGCGAGGAACGGCAGGTAGCGGTCCAGCTCGCGGGCGACGACCGCCGGGAAGGCGCCGAACTCGTCGAGCACGGTCAGGAACGTCTCCAGGAGGCCGTCCAGCGCGAAGAACGCGTCCGGCAGCGCGACCCGGCGCACCACCGAGCAGGACACGTCGCCCTCGTTCCACTGGTCGCCCGCCAGCTCGCCGGTCATCGAGGCGTAGCCGCGCAGGATCACCATCAGGCCGTTGACGCGCTCGCAGGAGCGGGTGTTCATCTTGTGCGGCATCGCCGAGGAGCCGACCTGGCCCGGCTTGAACCCCTCGGTGACCAGCTCGTTGCCCGCCATCAGCCGGATCGTCTTCGCGAGCGAGGACGGCGCCGCCGCCAGCTGGACCAGCGTGGTGACGACCTCGTAGTCCAGCGAGCGCGGGTAGACCTGGCCGACCGAGGTGAACGCCCGCGAGAAGCCGAGGTGGGCGGCGATCCGCTGCTCCAGCTCGGCCAGCTTGGCGGCGTCCCCGCCGAGCAGGTCCAGCATGTCCTGGGCGGTGCCGACCGGGCCCTTGACGCCGCGCAGCGGGTAGCGGCCGAGCAGGTCCTCGACGCGCTCGTACGCCACCAGCAGCTCGTCGGCGGCCGTGGCGAAGCGCTTGCCGAGGGTGGTGGCCTGGGCGGCCACGTTGTGCGAGCGGCCTGCCATGACCAGCTCGCCGTACTCCGCCGCGAGCTTGCCCAGGCGGGCGAGGACGGCCACCGTACGGTCGCGCATCAGCTCAAGGGAGACGCGGATCTGCAGCTGCTCGACGTTCTCCGTGAGGTCACGGGAGGTCATGCCCTTGTGGACGTGCTCGTGACCGGCGAGGGCGTTGAACTCCTCGATCCGGGCCTTCACGTCGTGCCGGGTGACCTTCTCGCGCTCGGCGATGGAGGCGAGGTCCACGGTGTCGAGGACGCGCTCGTAGTCGGCGATGGCCTCGTCGGGCACCTCGATGCCGAGGTCCTTCTGCGCCCGCAGCACGGCGAGCCAGAGCTGCCGCTCCATCCTCACCTTCTGCTCGGGCGACCAGAGCGAGGCCAGCTCGGTGGAGGCGTAGCGTCCGGCGAGGACGTTCGGGATGCGGGGCTTGGCGGGCGCTGAAGTCACGTGCACCGAGTTTACTGGCAATTCGTGCAGGCCAGCGCCCTGGGGGTGTTCGGAGGAACCTACAAGGGCGCTACGGCTCAGCTCACGGGGCCCTCGTACGGCAGCAGCTCCGGGCGCTTGGCGGGGCGGCCGTCACCCGAGGAACGGCCGGTCAGACGGCGGCCTATCCACGGCAGCAGGTACTGCCGGGCGAAGCGGACGTCCGCCGTACGGCGGGCCGTCCAGCCCGGCGGCGGGGTGGGCGGCATCGGGGTGTGCCACGCGGCGTCCTCGGGCTCGTAGCCGAGTGACTGCCACACCGCCTCCGCGACCCGGCGGTGGCCCTCGTGGGTCAGGTGCAGCCGGTCCACGTCCCACATCCGGGGATCGGCCAGCGAGGGCGCGGCATACAGGTCGACCACGACCGCGCCGTGCTTCTCCGCCAGCCCGTCCACGCAGTCGAACAGCTCCTCCATGCGCGGCCGGAACCGTTCGAGCACCGGGCCCTGGCGGCCGGGGCTGCGCATCAGCACCAGCTGCTCGCAGTGCGGCGCCAGCCGCTCGACCGCCTCCGTCAGCAGGCCCTTGACCCGGCCCATGTCGCACTTGGGCCGCAGCGTGTCGTTCAGGCCGCCGACCAGCGTGATCACATCCGGCCGCATCGCCGCCGCGAGATCCACCTGCTCCTCGACGATCTGCCCGATCAGCTTCCCCCGCACCGCGAGATTGGCGTACCGGAACCCCGGCGTACGCGCCGCCATCCGCGCGGCGAGAAGATCGGCCCATCCCCGATAGGACCCGTCGGGCAACAGATCCGACATCCCCTCGGTGAAGGAGTCACCAACGGCGACGAGGCTGGCGTGCGCGGGGGGCGTGGAGTTCGTGTGCATGGCGACAGCGATGGTATCCCTGCCCCGCATACTCACCGGTCGGTACCCCCCGCCCCCGCGCACCGCCGCCCAGCGCCGCATGCAGACCCCGCCCCGCAGCACACCCGCCCCCAGCGCACGCCGCCCGACCGCCGGACGGCACCCCTCACGCTGTCTGCCCGAACAGCTCCCGCAGTACGTCCTCCATCGTCACCAGGCCCGCCAGTCGCCCGTCCTCTCCGATCACCGCCGCCACGTGCGTCCGGCTGCCGCGCATCGCGGTGAGGACGTCGTCCAGGGGGCTGGTTTCGCGGATGCGGGCGATGGGGCGCATGTCGCGGAGGTGGAAGGGCATGTCGCGGGGAGAGGCGTCCAGGGCGTCCTTGACGTGGAGGTAGCCGACGATGCGGCGGCCGTCGTCCACGACGGGGAAGCGGGAGAAGCCCGATTCGGCGGAGAGGCGTTCGAGCTGTTCCGGGGTGATGCCGATGCGGGCGTAGACGACGCGTTCCAGGGGGACGACGACGTCGCGGACCGGGCGGCTGCCGAGTTCGAGGGCGTCGTTGAGGCGTTCCTGGGCACGGTTGTCGATCAGGCCCGCCTCGCTGGCGTCCTTGACGATCTCGGCGAGTTCGGTGTCGGTGAAGGTGGCCGACACCTCGTCCTTGGCCTCGACGCGGAGCAGCCTCAGCAGCCCGTTGGCGAAGGCGTTGATGGTGAAGATCACCGGGCGGAGGGCCTTGGAGAGGGCCACCAGGGGCGGCCCGAGCAGCAGCGCCGAGCGCACCGGCTCCGCGAGCGCGATGTTCTTCGGGACCATCTCACCGAGCAGCATGTGCAGATACGTCGCCAGGGTCAGCGCGATGACGAACGACACCACGTGCCCCGCACTGGAGGGCACCCCGGCCGCGTGGAACACCGGCTCCAGCAGATGCGCGATCGCGGGCTCGGCGACCACACCGAGGACCAGCGTGCACAGGGTGATCCCGAGCTGGGCCGCCGCGAGCAGCGCGGAGACGTGCTCCAGGCCCCATACCACCCGCTTGGCCCGCTTGTCGCCCTCCTGGGCCAGCGGCTCGACCTGCGAGCGCCGCACCGAGATCAGCGCGAACTCGGCGCCCACGAAGAAGGCGTTGACGACCAGGGTCGCCAGTCCGATCAACAGCTGTACGGCGGTCATCGCGCCCCCTCCGTCCGCTCACCGTGCTCCGCGCCACCCTGCTCCGCCCCGCCCCGGATCGCGCCCCACGGCGCGTGCAGCCGCACCCGCGCGGCCCGGTGCCCGGAGGCGTCCGTCACGTCCAGCCGCCACCCGGCCACCTCGACCCGGTCCCCGGCCTCGGGTATCCGGCCGAGCCGGGTCGCGACGAGCCCGGCCAGCGTCTCGTACGGCCCCTCGGGCACCCGCAGTCCGACGCTCGCGAGCTGATCGGTGCGGGCGGCGCCGTCCGCCGCGTACACCAGGCGCCCCTCGTCGTCACTGCCGTCGGGCGCGAGGTCGGGCGTCTCGTGCGGGTCGTGCTCGTCGCGGACCTCGCCGACGACCTCCTCCACGATGTCCTCCAGCGTCGCGACGCCCGCCGTGCCGCCGTACTCGTCGATGACGACGGCCATCGTGCGCCGGCCGGAGAGCCGGTCGAGGAGCCGGTCCACGGTCAGGGACTCCGGCACCAGCAGCGGATCGCGCATGATCTGGGTGACCGAGCGCACCGGCCGGTCCTCGGCGGGCACCGCGAGCACGTCCTTGATGTGCGCGACGCCGACCACCGCGTCAAGCCCGCCCCGGTACACCGGGAACCGCGAAAGCCCCGTCGCCCGGGTCGCGTTGGCCACGTCCTCGCAGGTCGCCTGGGTGTCCAGGGCGACGACCTGGACACGGGGCGTCATCACGTTCTCCGCGGTGAGGTCGGCCAGGTTCAGCGTGCGCACGAACAGCTCGGCGGTGTCCGGCTCCAGCGCGCCCTGCCGTGCGGAGTGCCGGGCCAGCGCCACCAGTTCCTGCGGGCCGCGCGCCGAGGCCAGTTCCTCGGCGGGCTCCAGGCCGAAGCGGCGCACCACGCGGTTGGCCGTGTTGTTCAGATGCGTGATGAACGGGAGGAACACATTGCTGAACCACCGCTGCGGCGTACCCACCCGCTTGGCCACGGCCAGCGGCGAGGAGATCGCCCAGTTCTTCGGCACCAGCTCGCCGACGACCATCAGGAACACCGTCGACAGGGCCGTACCGAGCACCAGCGCGACCGAACTCGAGGTGGTCGCCGACAGGCCCATCGCCCGGAACGGCCCCGAAAGGAGCTTGGCGATCGACGGCTCGGCGAGCATGCCGACCACCAGGTTGGTCACGGTGATGCCGAGCTGCGCGCCGGAGAGCTGGAAAGTCAGATTGCGGACGGCCTTCAGCGCGCCCGGGGCACCGCGTTCGCCGCGCGCGGCGGCCCGCTCCAGCTCGCCGCGCTCGACCGTGGTCAGCGAGAACTCGGCCGCCACGAAGGCACCGCAGGCGAGCGACAGCAGGATCGCCACCAGAAGAAGCAGCACTTCGGTCATCGGGTCACCCCCGTCCCATGATCGGGCACGGGGGCGCGGAACGCGCGATGTCGCGTACTGGGAGGCTCGCCCATGGGCGGACGCTCACAACCTTTCATCGAGGACCGGATGACACCTCAATGGTAAAGGAAGCGCAAAGCGTCCGTACGGCCGGGCCGGACCGGCCTCAGGGCGTCAGCGGCTTCACCCAGCGGCGCCAGTGCTCCTCGGGCGCGTACCCCGCCGCGCCCCAGGCATGGTGCGCCGTCTCGTTGCGCACCAGCACCATCGCGTCCGCCCGGCGCCCGCCGCGCGCGGCGAACCGCCGCTCCGCCGCCTCAAGAAGGGCGCTCGCGATGCCCCGGCGGCGGTGGTCCGGGTGCACGGCCAGGCGGTACGCCGAGCAGCGCCAGCCGTCGAAACCGGCGATGACCGTCCCGACCAGCACCCCGTCGCGCTCCGCGAGCAGCAGCGCCTCGGGGTCCGTCGCGAGGAGCCGGGCCACGCCGTCCCGGTCGTCACTGATACTCGTGCCCTCCGCCGCCGCCCGCCAGAACTCCAGCACGGAGTCGATGTCGGGGACGGCGGCGGGCCGGATCTGAAGATCGCTCATGTCCCCCGACCCAACCAGAACGCCGTCCGGCCGGGCCAGGGAATTTTCCGTCAGCGCCGAGACGGGCGCCACGACAGCCGCCGAGGCGAGTGCCCCGGCTAGCGCTGCTGCTCCCGCTCCCGCCGCACCTGCGCCCGCCGCCCCTTGATCGTCGCTCCGCGCAGCGCGTGGATCACGTCCTCCGCCGCGGCGTCGGGCACCTCCACCAGCGAGAAGCGGTCGGCGATCTCGATCGAGCCGATGTCCCGGCCGCTCAGCCGCGACTCCCCGGCGATGGCACCCACCAGGTCCTGCGGCCGGATGCCCGCACTGCGCCCGGCGCTCACGAACAGCCGGGTCATGCCCGGCGAGGAGCGCCGGGGGCCCCGGGGCCCGCGCGTGTCCCGCCCGCGGCCCCGGTCCCGGCCGCGGTCCCGGTCGTCCCTCGGCGCCAGCTCGGGGATCTCCTCCTCGTCGAACGCGGCCCCGCCCGACTCGTGCGCCAGCTTCACCGCCGCCAGCGCCACGTCCATCACGTCGAACTCGTCCCCGAGGGTCTCCACCACCACCCGGAACCGCTCCAGGTCCTCGTCGTCCAGCAGACTCTCGTGCAGCGCCGCCCGCGTCAGCTCAAGGCGCCGGGCCCGCAGGTCCGCCACCGACGGCACCTTCTCCAGCGGGACCTTCCGCCCGGTCACCCGCTCGATCGTCTTGAGCATCCGGGACTCGCGCGGCTCCGCCAGCGTGATCGCCACGCCCTCGCGGCCCGCGCGGCCGACCCGCCCGATCCGGTGGACGTACGACTCCGGCGCCGACGGCACGTCGTAATTGATCACGTGCGTCAGATGCTCCACGTCGATGCCGCGCGCCGCGACGTCGGTCGCGACCAGCAGATCCGCCGTACCGTTGCGCAGCCGCCCCATCACCCGGTCCCGCTGCTCCTGGCTGAGGCCGCCGTGCAGCGCCTCGGCGCGGTAGCCGCGCCCGTTCAGCGTCTCGGAGAGCTGGTCCACCTGGTCACGGGTGCGGCAGAACACGATCGCCGCCTCCGGCGACTCCACGTCGAGGAGCCGCCCCAGCGCGGCCGGTTTCTGGTTGCGCGCGACGACGTACGCCGACTCGCGCACCCGGGGTGCCTCGCCCGGCGCGGGCGCCTCCCGCTCGATGCGCACCCGGACCGGGTCGCTGAGGTGCTTGCGCGCCATGGAGTCGATCCGCGCGGGCATCGTCGCCGAGAACAGCACTGTCTGCCGCTCCTCGGGCAGGTGCTCCAGGATCGCGTCGATGTCCTCCGAGAAGCCCATGTCCAGCATCTCGTCGGCCTCGTCCAGGACGACCGTGCGCAGGTCGTCCAGCTTCAGCGTGCCCCGCGCGATGTGGTCGAGCGCCCGGCCAGGCGTCGCCACCACCACGTCCACCCCGCGCTGCAGTTCGCGCAGCTGGCGCCCGATGGGCTGGCCGCCGTACACCGGCAGGACGCGTACGCCCAGGTCGGTGCCGTAGCGATGGACCGCCTCCGAGACCTGGATGGCCAGCTCGCGGGTCGGCGTCAGCACCAGTGCGGAGGGCCCCGCGCCGCGCTTGCCGTCGCGCGCCAGGCGCTGGATCAGGGGCAGCGCGAACGCGGCGGTCTTGCCGGTGCCCGTCGCCGCCTGCCCCAGCAGGTCGTGCCCCGCGAGCAGGGGCGGGATCGCCTCCTGCTGGATCGGGGTGGGCTCCTCGTAGCCGAGCGCGGTCAGCGCCCCCACGATCTCGGGGGCCAGTTCGAGATCGGCGAAGCCGACCTGCCCGTCGCCGGTGTCTGTCGTCATGGCGCATCCCTCTTCCGGAAGGCGGTCGCGGGGGCGCCCGGCGGCCCCTGAGCGCACGCGCGCCGGGCCGCCCGCAAGACGTACGGCCGCGTCCGGGCCGTACGGCTCCACACCGCGCCCGGGCGCACCCCGTGCGGGTCACGCGGTACGGAAGCATGTATACCGTCCCGAAACGGAACGAAAACCCCGAATGGTCTAAGCGTCCGCGGCCCGCAGCCGCTCCAGCACCGGTGCGAACACCTCCAGATACGGCTCCAGCACGGTCAGATACGAGAATCCGTACCGCTCCCGCAGCGCGAGCGCCTTCGCCACGACCTCGTCCAGCGAGCCCACCAGGACGACGGGCAGCTCCAGCGCCTCCTCCAGGGTCAGCCCCGGCTGCCACTCCAGCAGCGGGGCCAGCGCGGACGCCGGATCGTCGGTGACGGCGACGGTCTGGAGCAGCAGGTTCCGCTCCGCCGGTACGGCACGGCCCGCCGCCAGTTCCTCGTAGCGGGCCACCCGCTCGGCCACCTCCTTCGCCGGGATCGCCCGCAGCTGCCCGCCCACCATCCGCGCCCCGGTGAAGCCGATGACGTCCGCGTGCGCCACCCCCAGCGGCAGCGTGCGCTCGCCGTCGCCGCCGATCAGCAGCGGCACCCGGTCCTGGACGGGCCGGAACCCCGCCTCGCCGGAGCCGAGCAGCCGCTCCAGCTCCTCCACCGTGCGGCGCAGCTGGTCCGCCCGCTCCTGCGGGGCACCGAACGGCAGCCCGGCCCGCTCGTGCTCGGCCCGGACGTACCCGGTACCGAGGCCCAGCTCCAGGCGCCCGTCGGTCAGCGCGTCCGTGGTGGCGACCTCGCGGGCCAGCAGGGCGGGGTTCCACAGCCCCGCGTTGAGCACCAGCGTGCCGAGCCGGGGCCGCTCGGTCACCGCCGCAGCCGCCACCAGCACCGGGAACGGCGCGACCATGCCCAGATGGTCCGGGACCAGGATCACGTCGTACCCCAGCTCCTCGGCCAGCCGGCATCTCGCCCGCCACTCGGCGCCGGGCGACGGGGTGAGCAGATTGACTCCGAACCGGAACGGGCGCGGCATGAACTCTCCTCCACCTACGGCTGGTTGAGCTGACCCCGCGATTCCATCACGGTGCGCGCCCGGCCGGGGCCGAACGCGTGGCTCACTCGTGCGCGATGGCCGCCAGCACGTTCATCCGCGACGCACGCAGCGCCGGGAGCAGCGCCGCGACCACGCCGACCACCGCCGCGCCGATCACCACCGCGACGATCGTGCCCCAGGGGACGGCCAGTTCCTTCAGACCGCGCAGCGCCAGGACCTGCTGGCCGCACACGCCCCAGACCAGGCCGAGGGCGAGCCCGAGGACCGCGCCGAACACCGCGATCACCACGGACTCGAGACGGATCATCCGGCGCAACTGCCGCCTGCTGAGCCCGATCGCGCGCAGCAGCCCGATCTCACGGGTGCGCTCGACCACCGAGAGCGCGAGCGTGTTCACCACCCCGAGGACGGCGATGACGATGGCGAGGCCGAGCAGGGCGTAGACCAGGTAGAGCAGGACGGCGATCTGGTCGTGGACCAGCTTCTTGTAGTCGGCCTGGTCGCGCACCTGGACCTGCGGGAACGGCTTCAGGGACGTGTCCAGCGCGCCGCGCAGCGCGCTCGCGTCGGTGCCGGGGGAGGCGTTGACGTACAGGGAGGAGTCCTGGCCGCCGGGCACATATTTCTCCAGGGTGCCCAGGCCCAGGAAGACACCGCCCTGGGTGCCGAAGCCGTCGCCCGTGTCCAGGTTGGTCAGCGCGCCCACCGTCAGCGCGGCCCGTCGGCCGCCCGGGAACTCCACCGGGAGCACGCTGCCGATCTTCACCCGGTGGTCCCTGGCGAACCCGGCGTCCATCGCCAGATTCCCGTCCGCCAGCGCGGCGGCCGTCCCGCCCTGGGTGTAGGCCAGATGGGCGACCTGGTCGAGATGCGGGCCGTAGCCCGCCGCCGCCGTCTCCACCCGCTTGCCGTCCGGCAGCCGCAGCGCGAGCGGGGTGAGCCGCTGCTGGACGACCAGACCGACGCCCGGGGTGCCCTCCACCGCGCGGGTGACCTCCTTGGTGAACGGCGTGAAGTTCTGGCTCTGCACGACATAGTCGGCGCCCAGCGTGCGGTCGATCTGCCGGTCGAACGAGGCCGACATCGACGCGCTCGCCACCGACATCCCGCCGACCAGCGCCAGGCCCACCATCAGCGCCGCCGCCGTCGCGCCCGTACGACGCGGATTGCGCAGGGCGTTGCGCTGGCTCATCCGGCCCACCGAGCCGAACAGCGCCGGGAAGGCCGCGCCGAGCACCCGGATCACCGGGCGGACCAGGAGCGGGCCCGCGACCACCGTCGCGATCAGCGTCAGCACCACACCGAGCCCGAGCAGCGAGGCCGCCGTACCGGCCTTGTCCGACGCCACGCATCCGGCCAGCGCCGCCGCACCGGCCACCCCGACGATTCCGCCCGCGATCGCCCGCGCGGTCAGCGGCTTGTCGACGCCCGCGATCTCGGCGTCCGAGAGCGCGGCCATCGGGGAGACGGTCGCCGCGCGCCGGGCGGGCAGATACGCGGCGACGAAGGTGACGCCCACGCCGACCACGTACGCCGCGACCGGCGTGCCCCAGCCGATCACCATCTCGGTGGCTTTCAGGTTCATCCCGAACGCGCTCATCAGCCGGATCAGCCCGAAGGCAACGCCGATCCCGGCCGCGAGACCCAGCGTCGAGCCGACCACACCGAGCAGCAGCGCCTCAAGGAGCACCGAGCGGCGCACCTGCCGCCGGTCGGCGCCCAGCGCGCGCAGCAGCCCCAGCTCGCGGGTGCGCTGCGCGATCAGCATCGAGAAGGTGTTGACGATGAGGAAGATGCCCACCAGGACGGCGATCCCGGCGAAGCCCAGCATCACGTACTTGATCACGTCGAGGAAGCCGCCGAGGTTCGCCGCGGCCGACTTCGCCTGCTCACCGGCGGTCTTCAGGTCGTAGTTCCCGGGCCCGACCGCCGTCGCCACCCGGCTCTTGAGCACCTTGTCGTCGACGCCCGGGGCCGCGTCCACCGAGATGGCGGTGGCCCGGGTGTCCGAGCCCAGCAGCTCGCGCGCGGCCACCGCCGGGTCCAGGAAGACCAGGGCCGCCCCTGGGTTGGTCGTGGTGAACGTGGCGATGCCGACCACCCGGACCTGGAAGGTGCCCGGCTGCGCCTGCACGGTGAGCGTGTCCCCGACCCGTACGTGCTTCTTGCTCGCGGTGTCCGCGTCCAGCAGCGCCTCGCCCGCACCGCGCGGCGCGTGACCCGAGGTCAGCTCGACCGGGCTGCGGTCGGTGAGGTGCCAGGCCATGGCGATGGTGGGGGCGCCGGTCGTCGGGCCGACGGACTTGTTGCGGCTGTCGACCACCACGATGTTCTGCACGGACACGTCCGCGTGGGCGTTCGCCACCCCGGGCACCTCGGCCACCTTGTCCCGCAGCGCGGCCGGGAGGGTCTGCACGGTGCCGCCCGGCACCGGGGAGCGCAGGTCCTCCTTCGGGCTCACCGTCACATCGGCGGCCGTCGAGGCGAAGAGCCGGTCGAAGGTCCGGCTCACCGTGTCGGAGAAGATCAGGCTGCCCGAGACGAACGCCACGGACAGCAGGACGGCCAGTGCGGACAGCGCGAGGCGTCCCTTGTGCGCGAGGAAGCTCCTCAGCGTCGCCCTGAGCACCGGATCAGTCCTCCTGTGCCACGGCGTCGCCGCCGATCCGGCCCCGCACGATGTCGAACGCCTTCATCCGCTCCAGCACCGCGTCCGCCGTCGGCCGCTCCATCCGGTCCACGATCCGGCCGTCGGCCAGGAAGAGCACCTGGTCGGAGTGGGCGGCGGCGCCCGGGTCGTGGGTGACCATCACGACGGTCTGCCCCAGCTCGTCCACCGCGCGGCGCAGAAAGCCCAGCACCTCCAGACCCGCCCGCGAGTCCAGGTTCCCGGTCGGCTCGTCGGCGAAGATCAGCTCGGGCCGCGAGGCCAGCGCCCGTGCACACGCCACCCGCTGCTGCTGACCGCCCGAGAGCTGCGAGGGCCGGTGCTTGAGACGGCCGCGCAGCCCCAGGGTGTCGATCACCTGATCCAGCCACTGCTCGTCGGGCTTGCGGCCCGCGATGTCCATGGGCAGCGTGATGTTCTCGGCCGCGTTCAGCGTCGGGATCAGATTGAACGACTGGAACATGAAACCGATCCGGTCGCGCCGCAGCCGGGTCAGCTCCTTGTCCTTCAGCCCCGTGATCTCGGTGTCCCCGAGCCACACCTGACCGGCCGAGACGGTGTCCAGGCCCGCCAGACAGTGCATCAGCGTGGACTTGCCCGAGCCGGAGGGGCCCATCACGGCGGTGAACCGGCCGCGCGCGATGTCCACGTCGACCGAGTCCAACGCGATCACGGCGGTCTCGCCCGAGCCGTACGCCTTGGTCAGCCCGCGAGCCCGGGCCGCGGTGCCCCGCCCCGGCTCGGCCCCCGGCACGTTCTCCTCGGCAGATGTGAACAAGACCGCCTCCAGGTCACCTAGACGTCCCGACTCCCCAGCCGAGCCTAGTGTGACCGGCCCCACATCCGCTCCGCTTCGCGGCACCGGCGACAGGGGAGATCGGGGGCGAGCCTTTGCGCGGGAACCCCGGCCGCGCGGGGCGGGGTGGTCTCGCCATGACGGGCCAGGGCCCCGGCCGCGACGGGTACGGCACTGACCCTTCCGGGTGGGCCGTCCCTAGGTCGCGGGCCCCGGCCGCCGGGCCGTCCCCAGGACCCCGTACGACCACGGCAGCCTCGGACCCCGGTCCGGGAGGCTCACCCGCTCGTACGGTCCGACGGTGAAGCCCGCCTCACGCAGCGCCGTCAGCGGGGCCCGGGACAGATGACAGCCTCCGGCCAGGCGGGGCCACACCGTGCGGTCCAGGGCGCGCTGGGCCGACCGCATCAGCCGCCCGCCGCCCCGGCCGTGCTCCAGGAAGCGGACCTCGCCGCCGGGCTTGAGCACCCGCCGCACCTCCGCCAGCGCCCGCCGCACGTCCTGCACACTGCACAGCACCAGACACAGCACGGCCGCGTCGAACGACTCGCTCTTGACCGGCAGCGCCTCCGCCGTCCCCGGTACGACGTCCACCGGCACGTCCGCCCGCAGCGCCGCCTGGAGGGCCAACCGCCGGAGCAGCGGCTCCGGTTCGATCGCCACGACCTCCGAGACGGCCGCCGGATAGCGGGCGAAGTTCAGCCCGTTGCCCGCGCCGATCTCGATCACCCGCCCCGAGAGCCCCGCGAGCAGCCGCTCGCGCAGCGCGGCCAGGCCGAGCCGGGTGTCCGCGCTCGCGCTGAGGTGGGCCCAGCAGCGGGCGAACAGGGGATGGTGGACGCCGTCGGGCCCCGCCGCCCGGCCGGAGCGGGTCGAGGACAGTCGCATGGCAGCCTCCCGGGGAACGGTCCCGCCTACAGGACGATTCTTCCCGAGGACGCGCGGAATGTCCCGCCCTCGCGGCGACAGGGGCCACCTCGCGCACCCGGCTGTGGAGTACCCCGCCGCTAGAACGCCGCCTGCCGTTCCCGGAAGGCCCCCGCGTCCCACTCCCCGCCCAGCCGCGCCGACAGCCAACTCGGCGCCGCCGCACGGAAGTCGGCAGGGGTCAGCGTGCCCGCCCCCGCCGGGATCGCCCCGAGCAGCGGCGCCCCGGCCACCTCCGGCAGATCGGCCACGTTGCAACGGGCGGCCAGATCAGGGTCCTTCGGCCAGGAGCCGATCACCACACCGATCAACTCCAGCTGTCGTAGCCGTAGTTCACGTGCCGTCAGCTCCGTGGAGTTGAGTGTCCCGAGACCCGCCGGAGCTACCACGAGCACCGGCGCCCCCAGCAGCACCGCCGCGTCCGCCAGCGTGCCGCCCGCCGCGTCGAACCGTACGAGCAGCCCGCCCGCGCCCTCCACCAGCACCAGATCGTGCTCGGTGGCCAGCTTGGCCGCCGCCTCGGCCACCTCCTGCGGCCGTACCGGTGCCATACCGGCCCGCCGGGCGGCCGTACCCGGCGCCAACGGCTCGGGATAGCGGGCGAGTTCGGCCGTCGTGAGCGGGCCCGCGAGCCGGGCCACCTCGTCGGCGTCCCCGCGCTCGCCGGGCCGTACACCCGTCTGCGCGGCCTTCAGCACGGCCACCGAACGCCCCGCTGCGCGCGCGGTCGCGGCGACGGCGGCGGTCGTGACCGTCTTGCCGACCTCCGTGCCCGTGCCCGTGATCACCAGTACCGGCATGTCATCCCTCCCGCGCGGCGGCGCACACCGCGCGCGCGATCCGTGCCACGTCCGCGTCGTCCGTGACGTACGGCGGCATCGTGTAGACCAGATCGCGGAACGGGCGCAGCCACACGCCCTCCCGCACGGCGGCCCGGCCGGCCGCCGCCATGTCCACCTCGTGGTCGAGCTGGACCACCCCGATGGCGCCGAGCACGCGCACGTCCCGTACGCCGGGCAGCCCGGCCGCCTCCGCCAGACCCTCCGTCAGCCCCGCCTCGATCCGCTTGACCTCCGCCCGCCAGTCCTGCCCGAGCAGCAACTCGACGGAGGCGCAGGCCACATGGGCGGCGAGCGGGTTGCCCATGAAGGTCGGCCCGTGCGCGAGCACCGGGACCTCGCCGCGCGAGATGCCGTCGGCCACCCGCGCGGTGCACAGCGTCGCCGCCATCGTCAGATAGCCGCCGGTCAGCGCCTTGCCCACACACATCACATCCGGGCTCACCCCGGCGTGCTCCGCCGCGAACAGCGTGCCCGTGCGGCCGAAGCCGGTGGCGATCTCGTCGAACACCAGCAGCACACCGTGTGCGTCGCACGCCTCGCGCAGCACCCGCAGATACGCGGGGGAGTGGAAGCGCATCCCGCCCGCGCCCTGCACCACCGGCTCCACGATCACGGCGGCCAGTTCGTCCGCGTGCCGCTCGATCAGGGCGCGCAGATGCTCCGCGTACGCCTCCTCGTACGCGGCGGGCGGCGCGTCCGCGAACACCTGGCGCGGCAGCGCCCCGGACCACAGCCCGTGCATCCCGCCCTCCGGGTCGCACACCGACATCGGGTGCCAGGTGTCGCCGTGATAGCCGCCGCGCCAGGTCAGCAGCCGCCGCTTGGCGGGGCGGCCGAGCGAGCGCCAGTACTGGAGGCACATCTTGACGGCGACCTCGACGGACACCGAGCCGGAGTCCGCGAGGAAGACGTGCTCAAGGCCTTCGGGGGACATGTCGACAAGGAGCTTCGCCAGGCGTACGGCGGGCTCGTGCGTGAGCCCGCCGAACATCACATGGCTCATCCGGCCCAGCTGCTCCCGCGCCGCCGCGTCCAGCACCGGGTGCCGGTAGCCGTGGATCGCGGACCACCAGGACGACATGCCGTCGACCAACTCGCCCCCGCCGTCGGCCAGTCGCAGCCGGACCCCGCTCGCCGACTCCACGACGAGCGGTTCGGTGCGCCCGGGCATCGGGCCGTACGGATGCCAGACGTGCCGCCGGTCCAGGTCCAGCAGGTCGGCCGTGCCGAGGTCAGGCATTGGGTGCGAGGTCGGTTCCGGCGCCACGGCGGCGGACGGCGACCAGGTCGGTGCGGGGGGTGCCGGAGGCGGGCTCGGCGTCGGCCGGGGCTGTCGTCTCGTCCGGGGCGGTCGCCTGGGCCGGGGTCTTCGCCGGTGCGGAGTCCGCCGTACCGCACACACCGTGCGCACCGCAGCCGCCTTCCCCGGCAGTGCCCGGACCGCACCCGCCCCCGCCCGCCACCCGGTGCTCCGGCAGCGTCACCTCGTCCGCGCCCTCCACCTCGAACCCGGCGTCCGCGATCATCTCCAGGTCGGCCTTGCCCGCCTGGCCCTCGCTGGTGAGGTAGTCGCCCAGGAAGATCGAGTTGGCGAGGTGCAGCGCGAGCGGCTGGAGCGTGCGCAGATGGACCTCCCGGCCGCCCGCGATGCGCACCTCCACGTCCGGGCAGACGAACCGGACCATCGCGAGGATGCGCAGACAGCGCTGCGGGGTGAGGTTCCACTCCTTGGCCAGCGGGGTGCCCTCGAACGGGATCAGGAAGTTCACCGGAACGGAGTCCGGGTCCAGCTCGCGCAGCGCGAACACCACGTCCACCAGGTCCGCGTCGCTCTCGCCCATGCCCGCGATCAGCCCCGAGCAGGCGGACAGCCCCGCCGCGTGCGCCTTGTGCACCGTGTCCACCCGGTCGGCGTACGTGTGGGTGGTGGTGATGTCGCCGTAGGTCGCCTCGGAGGTGTTCAGGTTGTGGTTGTAGGCGTCCGCGCCCGCCGCGCGCAGCCGCTCGGCCTGGCCGTCGGAGAGCAGGCCGAGGCAGGCGCACACCTCCACGCCCTCGTTCTGGTCCTTGATCGCCTTGATGGTCTCCGAGACCCGGTCCACGTCCCGGTCCGTCGGCCCGCGCCCGGACGCCACCAGGCACACCCGCTTGGCACCCCCGGCGAGCCCGGCGGCTGCTGCCTCGGACGCCTGGTCCGGCTTCAGCCAGCTGTACTTGAGGATGCCCGCCGTCGAGCCGAGCCGCTGCGAGCAGTAGGAGCAGTCCTCCGGGCACAGGCCGGACTTGAGGTTGACCAGATAGTTGAGTTTCACCCGCCGCCCGAACCAGTGCCGACGCACCCGTCCGGCCGCCGCCACCACGTCGAGCAGGTCGTCGTCGGAGGTGGCCAGCACGGCGAGCGCCTCGGCCCGCGTCGGCGTCTCGCGTCGAAGTCCCTTGTCCACCAGCGTGTTCAGGAGGTCCATGGGGCCCGATCCTGTCCTACGGCACCGCCCCGGGCCAAGGAGACTTCACACAACAGAAGCCGTTCGGAGTGTGGGTATTGCCACATCATGGGCGGCCGTGCGGGCCGCTAGTGTCTGTCCGCTACCTACAAAAGCACCGGAGGACCCATGGCGTTCGGCTGGATCGACGAGGAGGCCGGGGCCCGCCACCGTGCCGGACTGGTACGCACCCTGCGCCCCCGTCCGTCCGACTCCCCGCTGCTCGATCTCGCGAGCAACGACTACCTGGGCCTCGCCCGCCACCCCGAGACCGTCGAGGGCGCCGTACGCGCCGCCCGCGCCTGGGGCGGCGGCTCCACCGGCTCCCGTCTGGTCACCGGCACCACCGAGCTGCACGCCGACCTGGAGCGCGAACTCGCCGCCTTCTGCGGCTTCGAGGCCGCCCTGGTCTTCTCCTCCGGGTACGCCGCCAACCTCGCCGCCGTCACCGCGCTCGCCCCGCACGGCTCGCTGATCGTCTCCGACGCGGGCAACCACGCCTCGCTCATCGACGGCTGCCGACTGGCCCGGGGCACCACCCAGGTCGTCGCCCACGCCGCCCCGGAGGCCGTCGACAAGGCGCTCGGCACCCACCGGGGCGCCGCCGTCGCGGTCTCCGACACGGTGTTCTCCGTGGACGGCGACGCGGCCCCGCTCGGCGCGCTCGCGGCGGCCTGCCGGGCGCACGGCGCGGGCCTGGTGGTGGACGACGCCCACGGGCTCGGCGTCCTGGGCGACGGCGGCCGGGGCGCGCCGCACGCGGCCAGCCTCGCGGGCGCCGGTGACGTGGTGGCCACGGCCACCCTGTCCAAGTCGCTCGGCAGCCAGGGCGGTGTGGTGCTCGGCCCGGAGCGGGTGATCGCCCACCTGGTGAACACGGCCCGTACGTTCATCTTCGACACCGGCCTCGCCCCCGCCTCCGTCGGCGCCGCCCTCGCCGCGCTGCGGCTGCTGCGCCGCGAGCCCGGGCGGGCGGCGCGGGCCCGTGCGGTCGCCGCCGAGCTGCACACGCGGCTGACCGCCGAGGGCCTGGACGCGGTACGTCCCGACGCCGCCGTGGTCTCCGTGCGCGCCCCCTCCGCGTCCGGCGCCGTCGAGTGGGCGGCCCGCTGCCGCGCCGCCGGTCTTGCCGTGGGGTGCTTCCGGCCGCCGTCGGTGCCGGACGGGGTCTCCCGGCTGCGGCTGACGGCGCGGGCGGATCTGAGCGGGGAAGAGATCGCGCGGGCGGTGCGGGTGATCGGCGGGACGCGGCCGTAGGCCCGGCGCGGGCCGGAGTGAGCCGGGCGTGCGCCGGAGCGTGTCGTGAACCCCAAATCCGTTCTCGCGTCGCAGAGTTCACCGCATCGGGCGATAGATATGTGCATATATCGGGGGTTGGTGCCCCCGGCCCCTCAGGTGGTGGCAGGCTGACCGCCCAGCGTGGAAAGGGACGACGTCGCCATGGCAGACCATCTGGAAGCATCCGTCACTCTTCCGAGTGAGCCCGCCTCGGTCGCCACGGCCCGCACCTACGTCCTCGGCGTGCTGGCGGAGTGGGGTCTGCCCGCGGACGCCGAGGCCGCCGACACCGTACGGCTCATCCTCTCCGAGCTGGCCACCAACGCCGTGCAGCACACCTTCGGGCAGTCGCCCACGTTCACCGTGGACCTCGTCCTGGTGCGGGACGAGTGGCTGCGCATCGGTGTGACGGACAGCCACCCGCGCTTCCCCAGGCGGCTGCCCGCGGCCGTGCAGCAGGACAACGGGCGCGGGATGGTCATCATCCGGTACCTGACCGCCGAGTGCGGCGGCAGGCTCCGGGTGCGCTCCACCCGCGAGGGCGGCAAGACGGTCGCGGTCGAGCTGCCCTGGACGGCACCGGCCGGGCCCCTGACGGCGGCGGCGCGTCAGGAGCCGTAGGCGCTCGCGCCGGGTCAGTTCACCCGGCCGTACCAGACGCTCTTGGTCCAGATCTTCTGCAGGCGCACCACGTCCCCGGTCTTCGGGGCGTGCCAGATCTTGCCCTTACCGGCGTAGATCCCGACGTGGTAGACGCTGGACCCCGAGTGGAAGAACACCAGGTCGCCCGCCTTGCGGTGGCCGGACGAAATGTGGTGCGTCCTGTTGTACTGCTGGGCGGCGGTGCGGGGCAGCTTCTTGCCCGCCTTCTTGAACGAGTAGAGCGTGAGCCCCGAGCAGTCGAACCGGCGCGGTCCGGTGGCCCCGTAGCTGTACGGCGAGCCCTTCTTGGACGCCGCGATCTGGAGCGCCTTCGTCGCGGTGGTCGCGGCGGAGGCCTCGGTGGCCAGTCCCGGTACCGCGATCGAGCCGCCGACGGCGGCCAGGGTGAGGGCCGAGGCGGTTCCGGCCCGGGCCATCAGCGACGGGACACGATTGAGCGCAGTCATGCGCAACCCTTCGTCAGCCGCCTGTGAAGGATGACCTGTCGGATTCGGGCTGGCGAAGTTGCCCGGCCGTGTCGCCACGGCTTCACCCCAAGGGCCACTCGGCACGACCGCCCGCGGTGCGCGAACGTCCGTCCCGGCGACCCGTCTTGCTCGGGTCCTCCACTCCTGCCGATGCACTCCTGTCGACCGGTCATCCGGGCGGCGGCAGGACTCGGCGTCCGCCCGGACCGCCCCGCCGCTGTGGCGGGGGCTTGTCGTCAGACAGGGATCTTCACGTACTACCGACCGAAAATCCCAATGGAATCGGCGGTTTGTGGTGTTACTCACCACTCACCCGTTCGGGTGGACAGTCCCGTTTCCGAACTTCCGTCAGCCCCCGGGCGTAGCCCCGGACCTGGGGCGCGAGGGTCCTGGGCGGCGCCGTCGTCCCCGTGCTGCGCAAGTCGGAGGCCGCGGAAACCCGGGCGGAGATACCACGGTCGGCGGTACCACGTTCGGCCCGTTTCGGTTCCCCGAGTGGGGGAGTGCTCGACGCGCCGCGCCCGTCGGGGGTGCCGGATGTCCGGGCGCGGGGTCGTGGTCGGGCGGGAGCGCGGCGGGGGCGGGAGCGGCGGGCGTGCCGGGCCGGGGGACACCGGGCGGTATTCCGGCGCGTCGGGTCACGTCCCGTCGTCCGCCGGGAGCACGACCCGCGCGGTGCGGCGTTCGCCGTCCAGTACGCGGAGCGCGCGTGTCAGCGTGCTCCCGTGCAGCTCCGTCTCGCCCCGCTGGTGCATCAGCGTGAGTGCGTCCCGCAGCTCTGTCGCCTTGCGCACGAGGGCCTGTGCGGCCCGCAGACCGCTGTACGTGTCCTCCTGCCGGGCCGGGTTGATCCGCCCCAGCAGCTCGGCGGCCTCCAGGTAACGGTCGATCAGCTCGCCCTCGGCGCGGGTCAGCGCGGGCAGCGGCGGCAGGTCCGGCAGCACGGCGCGCTCACCGGGCGCCGGGGGCGCGGCGCTGTACGACCTCGTCCGCGAGCCCGTACGCGACGGCGTCCCGCGCGTCCAGCACCAGCTCCCGCTCCAGATCGGCGTGCACGCGCGCGGCGTCCCGCCCGGTGTGCCGGACGAGCATGTCCTCCATCAGCGCGCGCGTGCGTGCCAGCTCCTCGGCCTGGATGAGCAGATCGCTCGGCTGCCCCTGCACGGGCTCACCCAGTGCGGGCTGCTCCAGCACCACCCGCGCCCCGGGCAGCACACACCGCTTCCCCGGCGTCCCGGCCGCGAGCAGCACCGCCGAGACGGCGGCGACCTGGCCCAGGCAGTACGTCGCCACGTCGCACGAGACGTACCGCATCGTGTCGTACACGGCGGTCATCGCGTGGAACGAGCCGCCCGGGCTGTTCAGATACAGCGTGATGTCCCGCTCCGGCGCGGTGTGTTCCAGCTGCATCAGCTGCCCGATCACATCCGCCGCCGCCGTGTCGTCCAACGGCGTCCCCAGAAACACGATCCGCCCCTCGAACAACTTCGCGTACGGATCGAGCGTGCGCGGCCCCGTCGCACCGCGCTCGGTGAACTCGGGCAGGACATAGCGGGCGGACGAACGGGACATGGGCGTACCCCTCCTGACGAGCGGGCCGGTGATGGGCCCTCGCTTCTGTAAAAAATGTACAGGACGTACGCCGGGTGTGGTTGACGAGGTGTCATTTTCGAGAGCGGGAGGGGGCAGCGGGGCGGTCAGTGCGACGCGTCGGGGGAGCGGTCCTGGAGCGCGTCCACGCCCCAACTGGCGAGCAGGCGCAACGCCTGCTCGGAGGCCGACCCGGGTTCGGCGTGGTAGCTGCTCAGGTACTGGTCCTGGTCGCCCTGGAGCGCGAGTGTTTCGTAGCGCAGGGTCAGCTCACCCACGAGGGGATGCGTCAGACGCATGGTGCCGTGGGTCTTCTTCTTGACGTCGTGGGCGGCCCACAGCGCGCGGAACTCCGCGCTCTTCATGGAGAGTTCACCGATCAGCGAGGCGAGCCGCGTGTCGTCCGGGTGCAGCCCCGCCCACCGCCGCAGCTGTCCCACCACGTCCTGGGCCTTGGCGTCCCAGTCGGCGAAGAGCCTCCGTGACGCGGGATCGAGGAAGGTGACCCTGGCCCAGTTCCGGTCCTGCGGGGCGCGCGCCGCCCAGTCCCCGAAGACGGCGGACGCGGTCTGGTTCCACGCCAGCACATCGGACCCGCGCCCCCACACGTAGGCTGGGATTCCCTCCATCGCCGCCAGCAGTTCGCGCACCTCGGGCCTGACCTGCTGGCGCGGTGGGTCGCTGCGCCTCCCCTGACGCCGCTTGGGCTGCGCCAGCTCCAGGAGGTGCGCGTGCTCGGTGTCGGAGAGCCTGAGGACGCGGGAGATCGCGTCCACCACCTCGCGCGAGACGTTGCGGGCGTTCCCCTGCTCGAACCGCGTGTAGTACGCCGCGGAGACTCCGGCGAGATGGGCCAGTTCCTCGCGCCGCAGGCCCGGGACACGGCGCCGTCGGCTGTAGTCGGTGAGCCCCACATCGGCCGGCTTGAGGCGATCACGGCGGGTGCGCAGGAACTCGCTCAGCTCCGCGCGCGGGTCCAGGACCTCGTGCGGCTGCGCCCGAGGCCCCGGACGCGGGGCCGATGCCGACGCTTTCGAAGCGCCTGTGCGGGCGGCGTGATCGGTTGCCATATATCGAGTATGGCGCGGTTCCCGCAGCTCAGCCTGTCCCTGCCAGTGACAGCTCCACGAGACGTAGACGAAGTGGGTGTCTGGCTAACGGGGCGTGCCCGACGGATTGTCGAACTGTCCTGATCGGCGGCTCCCCGACCCGTCAGGCACCCGAACCATGGATGTGACACAGACATGAGCACCACCGATACGCCCCCCGCCCACCGCACACGAACCGGACACTGCCTGTGCGGCGCGATCAGCTACCGCTTCGACGCCCAGCCCGAGGCGGTCGTCGTATGCCACTGCGGCCACTGCCAGCGCCACACCGGCTCCGCGTTCTCGGTGAACGTCCTGGTCGCGCGCGACTCCCTGGAGATCGAGGGAGCGCCCAGGTCGTACCGGACCACGGGAGCGGAGAACGGCAACCCGCGCGACCGGCTCTTCTGCGGAGACTGCGGCACGCCAATCTTCACCGTCCTGCACGAGAGGCCCGATCTCATGATCGTCAAGGCCGGCACCCTCGACGACCCCACCGGGCTCGAACCGTCCGCCGAGGTATGGCTGCGCCGCGCTCAGGACTGGGTCGAGCCGGGCGCGCACCGGGCGCGGTTCGACGGCGACGCGAAGGAGCGGCGCGACCCACACGGTACGAAGGAGCAGATCATGAGCTTTCAGACGATCAACCCGGCCACCGGTGAATTCGTGAAGGAATTCCCGTTCCAGTCGGACGACGAGGTGTTCGCGGCGCTCGACACCGCGGACCGGCTCTATCGCGAGGACTGGAGGTTCCGGCCGGTCGCGGAGCGGGCCCGCATCGTCGCCCGCGCGGCGGAGATCCTGCGCGAGAGGCGGGACGAGTACGTGGAATACCTGACCCTCGAAATGGGGAAGGTCACCCGCTTCGGCTCTTTCGAGGTCGATCTCGTCGCCGACATCCTCGACTACTACGCCGAGCACGGGGAGAGGTTCCTCGCCGCACAGGAACTGCCCGGTGAGCCCGGCGCGAAGCTGATCACCGAACCCATCGGCGTCATCCTCGCGATCGAGCCGTGGAACTTCCCCTACTACCAGCCGGCCCGGGTCGCCGCGTCCCAGCTGGTGGCGGGGAACGTGGTCCTGATGAAGCACGCCGAGAGCGTCCCGCAGTCCGCCCTGGCCTTCGCCCGTCTCTTCGAGGAGGCGGGCGCGCCGGAGGGGGCCTACCCGAACCTCTTCTGCGACATCGACCAGATCGGCAGGCTGATCGACGACTTCCGGGTACGCGGCGTCACCCTCACCGGCAGCGAGCGGGCAGGCGCCTCCGTCGGCGAGCGCGCAGGCCGCAACCTCAAGAAGGCGGTCCTGGAGCTGGGCGGCAGCGACCCGGCCCTGATCCTGGAAGGCGCGCCGCTGGACCACGCGGTCGAGCAGGTGGTGAGGGGGCGGACCTACAACTCGGGTCAGGGCTGCGTGAACATCAAGCGGGTGATCGTGGTCGGCAGGGACCGAGGCGAGCAGATGCTCGCCGCGCTCGAAGAGCGCTTCGCGGCGATCAAGGTGGGCGACCCGAAGGACGAGGAGACCCAGGTCGGCCCGCTGTCCAGCGAGCGCGCCCTGGAGGGCCTGCTCCGGCAGATCCGGGAGGCCGAGGAGGCGGGCGGTCGCATCGTGCACGGCGGCCACCGGGTCGACCGCCCCGGCTTCTACCTCGAACCGACGATCATCACGGACATCACCGAGGACAACCCGCTCTTCCACGAGGAAGCCTTCGGGCCCGTGCTGTCCTTCTACGTCGTGGACAGCGAGGACGAGGCGATACGGCTGGCCAACGCGACCAGGTTCGGCCTGGGCGGCTACGTCTTCGACGCCGACGTCGAGCACGCCCAGCAGGTGGCCGCCCGTGTCGAAGCGGGGATGGTGTACATCAACTCCTGCTTCGCCGACTCGCCGAGCCTGCCGTTCGGAGGCGTCAAGAACTCCGGATTCGGCCGCGAGCTGGCCGAACTGGGGATCGGGGAATTCCTCAACCGCAAGTTGGTGAGGATCGCGCAGTAGCTCCGCACCCACCCGCCCGCCGAGAAGACCTGCCGACCCCGGCCCGGGGTCGGCAGGTCCGCGTGTGCCCCGGTCAGGGGAGGAGGACGAGCTTGCCGTCGATCTGCCCGTCCTCGCCCAGACGGTGGGCCTCGGCGGCCCGGGACAACGGGAGCGTCGCGTGGATCTTGGCACGCAGCGCCCCCTCGGCGGCCAGGTCGGCGATGGCCCGCATCCCGGCGTGGTCGGACTGGACCATCAGGCTCCGGTAGCGCACGCCGCGTTCACCGGCCAGGGTGAGGGCTTCCTCGTCGGCCCCCAGCAGGGAGACGAGGACACCGCCGCGACGAACGGCGCGCAGGGAGTCCAGGCGGGTCTGCCCGGTGAAGGGGACCAGGGCCGCGTCGGCGTCCGAGAGGACGTCGCTGATGCTGGTGGTGCGGTAGTCGAAGACCTGGGCGGCGCCCAGGGAGCGTACGAAGTCGGCGTCGGCGGCGGACGCGGTGGCGGTGACCTCGGCGCCGAGGTGACGGGCGATCTGCACGGCGAGGTGCCCCACCCCTCCCGCCGCGCCCTGGATCAGGACGCGCTGACCGTCTCTCAGCCCGGCGGTGTCGTGCAACGCCTGCCAGGCGGTGAGCGCGGCCAGGGGCAGGGCGGCGGCCTGGGCGAAGTCGATGGTGCCGGGTTTGGCGGCGAAGGCGCGGGCCGGGCCGGTCGCGAACTCGGCGTAACTACCGGGCGCGTACGGGTAGGGCAGCATCCCGAAGACCTCGTCGCCCTCCTCGAAGATCGTGACGCCGGGGCCGGTCTTGTCGACGGTTCCGGCCACGTCCCAGCCGGTGGTGGCCGGAAGGCCGTGGTCGTAGGGGATGGTGCCGTCGCGGTGCTTCCAGTCGGTGGGGTTGACACCCGCCGCCGCGACGCGGATGCGGACCTCACCCACGCCGGGCTCGGGAAGCGGCACCTCGGTCTCGGTGAGGATGTCGGGCCCTCCGTAGGTGTGCTGAACGATCGCGCGCATGAGCCGGGGCTCCTTCCTGTCGTGCGGTGACCGGCGACGACGACCGGAGTCAGGAGGCGTCGGTGTCATGGCCGACGGTGAGGACGATCTTGCCCGTCTGGGCGTTGGACTCCATGTAGCGGTGGGCGGCGGCGACGTCGTCCAGGTCGAAGGTGCGGTCGACGACCGGTGCGAGGGAGCCGTCGCTCAGGCCCGCGTCGACGAACGCGACCGCGCGGCGCAGGCGTTCGGGGTCCGCGGTGATCCGGAACATGGTGAACATGCCGGTGAGCAGGTCCGGGTAGAACGCGGCGTTGGGCAGCGGGGTCGGGCGCGGATCGAGGGCGCCGTATACCAGCAGCTTGCCGCCCGGGGCGATCGCCTGGGCGAGGGTGTCGACGCCGGGGCCCGCCACCGGGTCGAAGGCCAGCTGGACGCCCCGGCCGCCGGTGATC
The DNA here is from genome assembly GCF_000373625.1 of Streptomyces sp. LaPpAH-108. Classification (GTDB taxonomy): domain Bacteria; phylum Actinomycetota; class Actinomycetes; order Streptomycetales; family Streptomycetaceae; genus Streptomyces. The sequence goes on along the minus strand of NZ_KB891993.1, from coordinate 820,248 downwards.
TCCTTGACGCGGGCGACCAGGTCCTCGTTCTCGGTGTCGATGACATGGGCCGCCCCGGCATCGAGGAGAGCCTGGCGCTTGGAGGTGCCGCGGACGGTGGCGATCGGTGTCACACCGATGCGACGGGCCGTCTGGATCGCGGCCAGGCCCACGCCGCCGGAGGCCGCCGTGAGCAGGACGTGGTCACCCGGGCGCAGCCCGCCCTCGTCGATGAGCGCGCCGTAGGCGGTGAGGTACGCCATCCAGACGGCGGCGGCCGTGACCGGGTCGAGGGCCGCCGGGCGGGGGACGACAGCGGAGGCGGGGACGATCACGTGGTCGCCGTAGGTGCCGTAGTCGGTGAGGGAGAAGGCGGGGACCACCGCGACCGGATCGCCGACGGCGAGGCCGGTGACGCCCTCGCCGAGCGCTTCGACGGTTCCGGCGGCCTCGTAGCCGAGGGAGCTGGGGAAGGACGGCTGGAGGAAGTAGCTGCCCTCGCGGAACATGGCGTCGGCCCGGTTCAGGCCGATCGCGTCCACGCGGACAAGCACCTCCCCGGTGCCGGGGGCGCCGGTCTCCACCTCGCGCACATGAAGAACCTCGGGGCCGCCGAGCCGGTCGAACTGAATCTGCCTGGCCATGGGAAACGCCTTTCCGGGAGGGGATGGAATCAGCGTGCGGCAGTGGCTCTGACCTGGGCAATGGCAAGATGGACAGTAAACGATAGAATCAGGACATGGCCTCGATCCCCCGCACTGCCGACGCCGCCACGGAGTTCCGTACGCCCCCCGTCCACCGCGTCGTCGTCCTGGCGCTCGACGGCGTCTACCCCTTCGAGCTGAGCATCCCGAACCGGGTGTTCCCCTACGTCGAGGGCGCGTACGAGGTGGTGAGCTGCGCGGTGACGGACGACCGCACGGTGCTGACCAACGCCGACTTCACGATCACCGTCGGACACGGGCCCGAAGCGCTGGAGAGCGCGGACACCGTCATCGTGCCGCCCTACGATTCCGCCTGCATCTCGGCCGAGTTGCCGGAACCGGTGCGCGCCGCTCTCGCCCGGATCCGGCCCGGCACGCGCATCGTCTCCATCTGCTCCGGGGCGTTCACGCTCGCCGCGGCGGGACTGCTCGACGGTCGGCCCGCGACCACGCACTGGGTGCTGGCCGATCAGTTCCGCCGGATGTTCCCGCACATCGCCCTGGACCCGGACGTGCTGTTCGTCGACGACGGCGACCTCCTGACCTCCGCGGGCGCCGCGTCCGGACTCGACGTCTGCCTGCATCTGATCCGCTCCGACCACGGCAGCGCCGTCGCCAACCGGGTCGCCCGGCAGTGCGTCGTCCCGCCGTGGAGGGAGGGCGGCCAGGCCCAGTACATCGAACAGCCGGTGCCGCAGGAGGGCGCCAGCGGCACCGCCGCCACCCAGGCATGGGCCCTGGAGAACCTTCGACGCCCCTTGTCCCTGGCCGAGTTGGCGGCGCACGCGCGCACAAGTCCGCGTACGTTCGCCCGGCATTTCCAGGACGAGACGGGCACGAGCCCCGGCCGCTGGCTGATCCAGCAGCGGGTGCGTCGTGCCTGCCACCTCCTGGAGACCACCGACCTGTCCGTCGACCGGATCGCGGGCGAGGTCGGGTTCGCGACGGGCGCTTCGCTGCGCCAGCATCTGCACGCGGTGATCGGGGTGTCCCCGAAGGCGTACCGCACGACGTTCCGCGCACGGGCCGACGCGGCACGGGGCTGAGCGGCGCAGCCACGGCAGTCCGCCCGGCGGACCTCGTCAACCGAGCGCCGTCTGATCACCCCATTTCGGGCGGTGCCTACACTTGCCCCCATGGCCTATGAGATTCCGGTGACGCAAGCCAGGGCTGAGCTGGCAGATCTGATCAACCGGGTGGTGTACGGCGGGGAGCGGGTGGTGGTGACCCGGCACGGGAAGCCGCTGGTCGCGTTGGTGTCGGCCGCTGATCTGGAGCGGCTGGAGGCGCTGGACGCGGCGGAGCAGGAGCGGGTTGTCAGTTCGGTGTCGCGGGTGCACGAGGGCGGTGCGGGGGTGCGGCAGCGGTTCGGGATCGCGGCGGAGCACCGAGGGTCGGGGGCCTCGTGAGGGGCCGTGCGGCCGGACGCGCCGAACGGGTGCCGGTTAACCTCGCCGAAACGCTCGCGAACTAGCCTTCCCCTCCACGCCACCAGGGCTTTTCCGGCCGAGCCGGCGGAGCCACGAGGTGGCGGCGGCAACCGGGCCCCGCACGGTCCGGAGCGAGGACTGTGAGGTGGGACGTGCAACTGACCCCGCACGAGCAAGAGCGGCTGCTGATCCATGTCGCGGCGGACGTGGCCGAGCGGCGCCGGGCCCGAGGGCTGAAGCTGAACCACCCCGAGGCCATCGCGCTCATCACGTCGCACATCCTGGAGGGCGCCCGCGACGGCCGCACCGTCGCCGAGCTGATGTCCTCCGGGCGCAAGGTCCTCACCAGGGACGACGTCATGGCGGGCGTGCCCGAGATGATCCATGACGTACAGGTCGAGGCGACCTTCCCGGACGGCACCAAGCTCGTCACCGTCCACGAGCCGATCGTCTGAGGGGGCCTGCGATGATTCCCGGAGAGACGCTGTTCGCGGACGGCCCGATCGTCTGCAACGAGGGCCGTGAGATCACCCGGCTCACCGTGCTCAACGCCGCCGACCGGCCCGTCCAGGTCGGCTCCCACTACCACTTCGCCGAGGCCAACCCCGGCCTGGACTTCGACCGTCCGCAGGCCCACGGCAAGCGGCTGAACGTCGCCGCGGGGACCGCCGTCCGCTTCGAGCCCGGCATCCCCGTGGAGGTCGAACTCGTCCCGCTCACCGGCGCCCGCATCGTCCCCGGACTGCGCGGCGAGACCGGAGGTGCCCTCGATGCCTGAGATCTCCCGCGCCGCCTACGCCGACCTGTTCGGCCCCACCACCGGCGACCGCATCCGGCTCGCCGACACCGATCTGCTGATCGAGATCGAGGAGGACCGCTCCGGCGGCCCCGGCCGCTCCGGCGACGAGGCGGTGTTCGGCGGCGGCAAGGTCATCCGCGAGTCCATGGGCCAGTCCCGGGCGACCCGTGCCGACGGCACCCCGGACACCGTGATCACCGGTGTCGTCGTCGTGGACCACTGGGGCGTCGTCAAGGCCGACGTCGGCATCCGCGACGGCCGGATCACCGGCATCGGCAAGGCGGGCAACCCGGACACCATGGACGGCGTCCACCCCGACCTCGTCATCGGCCCCGAGACCGAGGTCATCGCGGGCAACGGCCGCATCCTCACGGCGGGCGCCATCGACGCGCACGTCCACTTCATCTGCCCGCAGATCGCGGACGAGGCGCTGGCCTCCGGCGTCACCACACTGGTCGGCGGCGGCACCGGACCCGCCGAGGGCTCCAAGGCCACCACCGTCACCCCCGGCCCCTGGCACCTGGCCCGGATGCTGGAGGCGATGGAGGCGTACCCCGTCAACGTCGGCTTCCTCGGCAAGGGCAACACCGTCTCGCAGGACGCGATGCTCTCGCAGATCCGGGGCGGCGCCGTCGGCCTCAAGCTGCACGAGGACTGGGGCTCCACCCCGGCCGTCATCGACGCGGCGCTCACCGTGGCCGACCGCACCGGCATCCAGGTCGCCATCCACACCGACACCCTCAACGAGGCCGGTTTCGTGGGCGACACCCTCGCCGCGATCGCGGGCCGGGGCATCCACTCGTACCACACCGAGGGCGCGGGCGGCGGGCACGCACCCGACATCATGACGGTCGTCTCGCAGCCCAACGTGCTGCCCAGCTCGACCAATCCGACCCGGCCGTTCACCGTCAACACCGCCGAGGAACACCTCGACATGCTGATGGTCTGCCACCACCTCAACCCCGCGGTCCCCGAGGACCTGGCCTTCGCGGAGTCCCGCATCCGGCCGTCCACCATCGGCGCGGAGGACATCCTCCACGACCTCGGCGCGATCTCGATCATCTCCTCCGACTCCCAGGCCATGGGCCGCGTCGGCGAGGTGATCCTGCGTACCTGGCAGACCGCGCATGTGATGAAGGGCAGGCGCGGGGCGCTCCCCGGCGACGGCCGCGCCGACAACCACCGGGTACGGCGCTACGTCGCCAAGTACACGATCAACCCGGCCCTCGCCCAGGGCCTTGCCGCCGAGATCGGCTCGGTCGAGACCGGCAAGCTCGCCGACCTGGTGCTGTGGGAGCCCGCGTTCTTCGGGGTCAAGCCGCTGCTCGTGCTCAAGGGCGGCCAGATCGCCTACGCGCAGATGGGCGACGCCAACGCCTCCATCCCCACCCCGCAGCCGATCCTGCCCCGCCCGATGTACGGCGCGATCGGGCGTGCCCCGGCCGCCAACTCGGTCAACTTCGTGGCCCCGTTGGCGATCGAGGACGGCCTGCCCGAACGCCTCCGGCTCGGCAAGCGGTTCGTGGCCATCGAGTCCACCCGCGCGGTCACCAAGGCCGATCTGCGCGAGAACGACGCCATGCCGGACGTCCGGATCGACCCCGACAGCTTCGCCGTGCACATCGACGGGGAGCTGGTGGAGGCGACACCGGCGGTCGAACTGCCCATGGCCCAGCGCTACTTCCTCTTCTGAGGTCTCTGATGTCCCGAGCCGCGCTCCTCGTCCTGGCCGACGGCCGCTTCCCCGCCGGAGGGCACGCGCACTCCGGCGGGGCCGAGGCCGCGGTCAAGGCGGGCCGTATCACCTCGGCCGCGAGCCTGGAGGAGTTCTGCCGGGGACGGCTGCACACCTCGGGACTGGTCGCGGCGGCGCTCGCGGCGGCGGCCGTACGGGGGCTGCCCGCGCGGGAGTTGGACGCGGCGGCGGACGCCCGTACGCCGTCGCCCGCGCTGCGCACCGCCGCACGTCGACTGGGTCGCCAGCTGACGCGGGCCGCCCGTGCCGCCTGGCCGTCGCCCGAACTCGACGCTCTGGCGGCCGAGTTCCCCAAGGGCGCCCATCAACCGGTCGTCCTCGGGCTCACCGCCCGCGCCGCCGGTCTCGCGCCCGAGGACGCCGCGTACTGCGCCGCGTACGAGAGCGTGAGCGGCCCCGCGACGGCCACCGTACGGCTGCTGAGTCTCGACCCCTTCGACGCGACCGGCGTACTGGCCCGCCTGGCACCGGAGTTGGACCGCGTGGTGGACCGGGCGGTGGAGGCGGCCCGGCGGGCGGTGACCGAGGGAACCGACGCGTTGCCCGCCGCCTCGGCACCCCTGCTGGAGACCGGTGCCGAGTGGCACGCGGCCTGGCCCGTCCGTCTCTTCGCCTCCTAGCGCCTCACCCCGCACCGAACTTGGAGCCGCTCATGCATCTCGACCACACCCACACCGGCCCGTCCGCCGTCAGCGCCGACGCCCGACGGCCCGACGGCACGCGGCGTGCGCTGCGCATCGGGCTCGGCGGTCCCGTCGGGTCCGGCAAGACCGCGACCGTCGCCGCGCTGTGCCGGGCGCTGCGCGACGAGCTGTCCCTCGCTGTCGTCACCAACGACATCTACACCCGCGAGGACGCTGAATTCCTGCTCAGGGAGGCCGTGTTGCCGCCCGAGCGGATCACGGCCGTGGAGACCGGCGCCTGCCCGCACACCGCGATCCGCGACGACATCTCCGCCAACCTGGAAGCCGTGGAGGATCTGGAGGACGCGGTGGGGCCACTGGACCTCATCCTCGTCGAGTCCGGCGGCGACAATCTCACCGCCACTTTCTCCAAGGGGCTCGTGGACGCGCAGGTCTTCGTGATCGACGTGGCGGGCGGCGACGACATCCCGCGCAAGGGCGGGCCCGGCGTCACCACCGCCGACCTGCTCGTCGTCAACAAGACCGACCTCGCGCCGTACGTGGGGTCCGACCTCGCCCGGATGGCCGCCGACGCGAAGGCGCAGCGTGCCGAACTGCCGGTCGTCTTCCAGTCGTTGCGCACCGAGGCGGGCGTCACGGACGTGGCGGAGTGGGTGCGGGGGCGGCTCGCGGCGTGGAATGCGTGATGCGTGACGCCGCGACCGAGGTGGCCGGGGTGACCAGAGCGGCCGGGGTGGGCGGCCCGACCGCAACGGGCCTGCGCGCCAATGGTGTTCGCGCCCACGCCCGCATCGCCGCCCGTGCCGACGGGCGCGGCGGCACCGCGCTCCCGGTCCTGGACGGCGACGGCCCGCTGGCCCTCCGGCGCACCCGGGCGCGCGGGGGAGAGGCGCGTGTCCTGCTCGTCGGCGCGATGAGCGGCCCCCTCGGCGGCGACCACTTCACCGTGGCGGCCGAGGTGGGGGAGGGCGCCCGGCTGCACCTGGGCTCGGCCGCCGCCACCATCGCGCTGCCCGGCCAGACGAAGCACGAGGCGCGCTACGACGTACGGCTCGACGTGTCCGACGGCGGCGAGCTGCACTGGCTCCCCGAACAGCTGATCTCGGCCGCCGGAAGCGACCTGTACGTCACCACGCGCGTCCAACTCGCCCCAGACGCACGGCTGGTGCTGCGCGAGGAGCAGGTACTCGGCCGCGTCGGCGAGGACCCCGGGAGGCTCACCAGCCGTCTCACCGTACGGATCGCCGGGACCACCGTCCTCGATCAGGAGCTGTCCTGCGGCCCCGATGCACCGGGTGGCTGGGACGGCCCCGCGGTCCTCGGCGGCATGCGAGCTGTCGGTCAACTGGTCGTCGTACGGCCGGAGTTCGCTCAGGAGCGGCCCGAGGCGCGGCTGCTGGGGGAGGGGGCCGCGCTGATGCCGCTCGCCGGTCCCGCCGTCCTCGTCAGCGCCGTGGCCCCCGACGCGCTGGCCCTGCGACGGCGGCTGGACGAGGCGCTGGCGGTGCTGGCGTAGCAGCGCACGGGGTCGCTCGCTCACCGGTATGCGGTGATCCGTTTATCGGATTGGTAAAGAAGATCCGCAGACCCTGTTCTCAGACGGCTCACAGCCGAGAGGATCCCCGCCTGACTATGTCCATCAGGCACGGGGAGGGGCTCCTTGAGGGAGAACAGACCGAAGAACCTTATTCTGGCGCTGAGTTCGGCCGGAACACTCGTCGCCAGCCTGATAGCCGGGGCGGTGGCGGCCCCCGCTGCCACCGCCGACAGCCGGCACGGGCAGGACCGCGAGGCGCGCGGTGCCGCGATCGCCGCCGCCCGCGCCGCCCACCGGGGCATCGACTGGCAGGACTGCCCCGCCGACTGGGGGCTGGCCAAGCCCATCCAGTGCGGCTGGGTCACCGTGCCGGTCGACTACGCCCACCCCCACGGCAAGCAGATCAAGCTCGCCGTGGACCGCATCGGCAACACCGGCACCAAGCAGGACCGCCAGGGCGCGCTGGTCTACAACCCGGGCGGCCCCGGCGGCTCCGGGATGCGCTTCCCGACCCGCGTCACCACGAAGAACCCGCTGTGGACGAACGTCTCCAAGGCGTACGACTTCGTGGGCTTCGACCCGCGCGGCGTCGGCCACTCCGCGCCGATCTCCTGCGTCGACCCGCAGGAGTTCGTCAAGGCGCCCAAGGCCGACCCGGTGCCCGACACCGAGGCCGACAAGCGTGCCCAGCGCAAGCTGGCCCGCGAGTACGCCGAGGGCTGCGGCGAGCGCAGCGGCGCCATGCTGCCGCACATGACCACGCCGAACACCGCCCGCGACCTGGACGTCATCCGCGCCGCGCTCGGTGAGAAGAAGCTGAACTACCTCGGCGTCTCGTACGGCACCTACCTGGGCGCCGTCTACGGCACCCTCTTCCCGGGTCACCTGCGCCGCATGGTCGTGGACAGCGTGGTCAACCCGGACCGCGACAACATCTGGTACCAGGCCAACCTGAACCAGGACATCGCGTTCGAGGGCCGCTGGAAGGACTGGGAGGACTGGGTCGCCGCCAACGACGCCGCCTTCCACCTCGGCACCACCCGCGCCGCCGTCCAGGCCAAGTGGCTGAAGCTGCGCGCGACGGCCAAGAAGCAGCCGCTGGGCGGGGTCGTCGGCCCGGCCGAGCTGATCGGCTTCTTCCAGAGCGCGCCGTACTACGACTCGTCGTGGGTGCCGGTCGCCACGGTGTTCAGCAAGTACGTCGCCGGTGACACCCAGGCGCTCGTCGACGCGGCGGCCCCGGACCTGTCGGACACGGCGGGCAACGCGTCCTCCGAGAACGGCAACGCGGTCTACACCGCCGTGGAGTGCGCCGACGCCAAGTGGCCCACGGACTGGAAGACCTGGGACCGGGACAACACCCGGCTCAACAAGGACTACCCGTTCATGACCTGGGCCAACGCCTGGATGAACCTGCCCTGCGCCACCTGGCCGGCCAAGCAGCACACCCCGGTCGAGGTCACGACGCACCGCGGTCTTCCGCCGGTCCTGATCGTGCAGTCCACCAACGACGCCGCCACCCCGTACGAGGGCGCCGTCTCGCTGCACAAGCGCTTCAAGAACTCGCGCCTGATCACCGAGCGGGACGCGGGCTCGCACGGCGTGACCGGCCTGGTCAACCCCTGCATCAACGAGCGGGTCGACGCCTACCTGCTCAAGGGCCAGTTGGACCGCTCCGACGTGACGTGCGCCCCGCACGCGACGCCGGAGCCGTAACACCCGGTACGAGACGGAGGGGCGGCCGGAGCCTTCCGGCCGCCCCTCTTCTCATGCCTTCTCCGCGCCCGACAGGGCGTCTTCCGCCGCATAGGCGAAGAGTTCCGGGTAGGCCCCTGCGAGCAGCGGGAAGCGCTCGTCCCAGCTACCGGCGCGCAGTTCGGCCGTCAGCCACTCCACCGTCTCCGGCAGGCTGTCCTCGTACGACACCACCGGCCGGTAGCCCAACTCCCGTTCGGCGGCGGACATGTCGCACACCACCGGCCGGGGGACCGCCCACGGGTTGAGGCCGACGGAGCCCTCTCGTGGCGGCCCGTCGAGTCGTGTCGTCCTGGTCTTCACCCCCATGACCGCGTCGATCGCGGCCCCGATCTCCTCGCTCGTCGGCGCCTGCGGATCACAGGCGTTGAGCACCCGCGTCCCGGGCCGGGCGGCGGCCAGCCGGACCAGCTCCGCGATGTTGTGGACGCTCGCGGTGTGGAACCGGGACTCGCCCCGGAAGGCCAGCACGCGTGCGCGGCGCCCGTCGAGATTGCGCTTGACGAAGTACAGCTCGCGGGGGAGTGGGCTGTCCGGCCCGTGGACGGCGCCAGGACGCAGGACGGTCACCGGCAACCCGGCCTCGTTGGTGAGGAGTTCACGCTCCAGGGCGGACTTGCGGGTGGCGTAGGTCGCGTCGCCGGGCCGTACCGTCGGCTGGGTCTCCGGGATCGGCACCGGGAAGTCCGGACAGCCGTCCGGCTCGTCCATGGTGTCGAAACCGCGTCCCGCGTCGTCCGCGTACACCGCCACCGTGGAGATCACCACGGCCGAACCGATCCGGCCCGCGAGAGCGGTCAACTGCCGTGCGTGGACGGCGTCGTAGCCGACCAGGTCCACCACGAGATCGCAGCCGTCGCCCACCACGGCGCCGAGCGCGGCGTCGTCGGCACGGTCCAGCGGGACCGCGCGCACCCCCGCGTCCCACGCCGCGCTCCGGCCGCCGCTCCGCGTGGCGGCCGTCACCTCCCATCCGTCCCGGACCAGCGCGTCCACCACGGGACGCCCGATCTGCCCATTGCCACCGATCACCACAGCTCGCTTCATGGGGCGATCTTGGCCGTGCGCAGGGGGGTTGACGCGTGCTTGCGCCGAGAGCGGAGTCCGCCGACAGCGGAAGCGGGACGGGGGCGGGGCGGGTGTGGGTGGGCCGAGCGGGGCAGGTCAGCTGAGTGGCGCGGGTCGGTCGGGCGGCGTGGGTCAGCTGAGTGGTGCGCGGGGGAATCTGCGCTGCCGCTCGCCCTGGCTCTCCTTGACGACGGCCGCGTACTCGTCGACGTACTCCTGCCCGGACAGCGCGAGGATCTCGTACATGATCTCGTCCGTGACCGCCCGCAGCACCGCCCGCTCGCCCTCCATCCCGGTGAAGCGGGAGAAGTCCATCGGCTTGCCGAACCGGATCGCCACCGGCCGCAGCCGGGGGAGCTTCCTGCCGGGCGGCTGCGCCTCGAAGGTCCCGATCATCGCGCACGGCACGACCGGCACCCCCGCCTTCAGGGCCATCACCGCCACCCCGACCTTGCCCTTGTACAGCCGCCCGTCGTGCGACCGCGTCCCCTCCGGATAGATCCCCAGCAGCTCGCCCCGCCCCAGCACCTTGAGCCCTTCCCGGATCGCCGCCTGCCCCGCCTCCTTGCCCGACCGGTCCACCGGGATCTGGCCCGCACTCCGGAAGAAGAAGGCGGTCAGCCGCCCCTTGATCCCCGGCCCGGTGAAGTACTCGGCCTTCGCGAGAAACGTGATCCGCCGCTTGAGGATCGCCGGCATCAGAAAATGGTCCGAGAACGACAGATGATTCCCCGCGACGATCGCCGCCCCGTCCTCGGGGACGTTCTCAAGACCCTCGATCCGCGGCCGGAACACCACTCTGAGCAGCGGCCCCAGCAGAACGTACTTGAGCAGGTTGTAGAACACGGCCCGTCCCTCACTTCGGCAGATCCACTGGTGACCGCAGTTCCCGCAGGCCGACGCGGAGAAACAGAATCCTGCCCGTGTGCACCCGCGGTCATCCGTAACCACGTTCAGCAGAACTCATGCCGACCTGCCGCCGAGCTGTCTGATGCCCCCTATCAGATGGATAGGGGGCATCAGACAGCTCGGCAGCAGGGAACCGGTTGTCCCGGCTCTCTGGTGCCTTCGATCGGCTTCCGCGTCAGGAGACCCGCAGGACGATCTTTCCGGTGGTGTGCCCCTCCTGGCTGAGCCGCCATGCCTGGGCGGCCTCCGCCAGCGGCAGTTCACGGTCGACATGGACCGTGAGCTTCCCGGCGTCCGCTAGGTCGCCCAGCTTCGTCAACCCGGCGTGATCGGGACGCGCGAAGACGTAACGGCCGCCCCGCTCGCGGATGCCGGGGTCGGCGATGGACACGACCCGGGACGGGGACTTGGTCAGCTCCAGGGAGGCGACGGTGGCCGGACCGCCGTAGAAGTCGAGGGCCGCGTCCACCCCTTCGGGTGCCAGCGCCCGTACGCGCTCGACGAGCCCCTCGCCGTACGTCACGGGCTCCGCGCCCAGCGAGCGCAGGTAGTCGGCCTTGGCCTCGCTCGCCGTACCGATGACGCGGACCCCGGTGGCCGCCGCGATCTGAAGGGCGAAGGAACCGACGCCACCGGCCGCGTTGCTCACCAGCACGGTGTCGCCCTTGGTGACCTCCGCGGCCTGCAACGACTGGAGGGCGGTCAGCCCCGCCAGCGGCAGCCCTCCCGCCTGCTGCCAGGTGAGCGAGGCGGGCTTGCGGGCGACCGAACGGACGGGCGCCGGTACCAGCTCGGCGTACGTACCGTGCTGCGCCGTGTCCGTCCGGGCGTAGGCGATCACCTCGTCACCGGGCGCGTACTCCGTCACGGCAGGGCCCACCCGCTCCACGACCCCCGCCACGTCCCAGCCGGGGATCAGCGGAAGGTAGACGTACAGGATCGGGTCGAGACGGCCCGCCGCGACCTTCCAGTCCACCGGGTTGACTCCGGCGATCTTGACGCGTACGAGCACGGTGTCCGGGCCGACCTTGGGGTCCGGCTGTTCGGTGAGCTGTGGTGTGTCGCCAGGAGCGGCGACGGTGATTGCCTTCATACCCGGGCCAACGACTCACGGTCCCGCGTCGATTCCTGCCGACCGGAATTCCGCACGGGATTCACACGGGTGGCCCCCTGTGGGCTCGGCGGCGCCGCTTCGGTCAGCAGCGCATGCCTTCCGTGGCGCCCCGAGGGGCTGGTGCGGAACCTTCGGCGCGGCACCGATGCGGCCGACGGCACGCGAAAGGCCCCCGGAGCCGCCCGGGGGCCTCACACGCGGGTCACGAGGCGAAGGGCACCGCCGACGGTGTCCGGTCCAGGGCCGCCGCGTCCGGGTGGCGCCACAGGCCGCGCTCGGCGAGGACCGGCAGGACACCCTCGCCGAACCAGTACGCCTCCTCGATGTGCGGGTAGCCGGACAGCACGAACTCGTCGATGCCCAGGGCGTGGTACTCGGCGATCCGGTCCGCGATCTCGGTGTGCGAGCCGACGAGGGCGGTGCCCGCGCCGCCGCGTACCAGGCCGACCCCGGCCCACAGGTTCGGGTAGATCTCCAGACCGTCCGTGGAACCGCCGTGCAGCGCGAGCATCCGCTTCTGCCCCTCGGAGCCCGAACGGGCAAGCCCCGCCTGGACGTTGGCGATGACCTGCGGATCGATGCCGGACAGCAGCCGCCCGGCCTGCGCCCACGCCTCCTCGGCCGTGTCGCGGGCGATGACGTGCAGCCGGATCCCGAAGCGCACCTCGCGGCCCTCGGCCCGCGCCAGCGTCCGGATCCAGCCGATCTTCTCGGCGACCTGCGCGGGCGGCTCGCCCCAGGTGAGGTAGACGTCGCTGTGGCAGGCGGCGACCGGGCCCGCCGCCTTCGAGGAACCGCCGAAGTAGACGGGCGGCACCGGGTCGGGCAGGCGGGTCAGCCGGGCGTCGGCGACCCGCTCGTGGACGCCGTCGAAGTCGACCGTCTCGCCGCGCCACAGCGCCCGGGTGATGTGCAGGAACTCGTCGGTGCGCGCGTAGCGGGCCTCCTTGTCGAGGAAGTCGCCGTACGCGCGCTGCTCGTGGTCCTCGCCGCCGGTGACGACGTTGAGCAACAGCCGCCCGCCCGAGTGCCGTTGATAGGTGGCGGCCATCTGCGCCGCGAGCGCGGGGGAGACCAGGCCGGGGCGGAACGCGACCAGGAACTTCAGACGTTCGGTCTGCTGGACGAGCATCGCCGTCGTCAGCCAGGCGTCCTCGCACCAGGCGCCGGTCGGGGTGAGCGCGCCCTCGAAGCCCAACTGTTCTGCGGTGCGGGCGACTTGACCGAGGTAGGCGAGTGAGGCGGGACGGTCGCCGCCGGCCGAGCCGGTGGGGACGCCGTGGCCGCCGCCGACGATGTGGCGGCTGTCGCCGTTCGTGGGCAGGAACCAGTGGAAGGTCAGGGACATGGTGATCCTCAGTCCTGTGCGGGGCCGATCAGACCAGGCCGTTGGCGGGCGGCGGGGTGTCGTTCAGCTCCCAGCCGCCGAGATGGCGCAACTTCAGGCGGCGGGGGTCGTGCAGGGTGTGGGTGCGGGCGTTGCGCCAGTGCCGGTCCAGACGCAGGGCGCGGTCGGCGGCGCGGGTGCCGATGAGTTCGAAGATGCCGCTGGAGACCTTCAGGGACACCTCGTCGGAGTGGGCACGGGCCGCGGCGACGGCGGCCGAAGCCTCCGCCGCCGTACGGGTGTTGAGGTCGGCGCGGGCCGCGTCCACGGCCTCGCCCGCCTCCCGCAGCAGGGCGCGGGCCGTGCGCACCCGCAGCGCCAGCTCGCCGAAGAGGTCGATGACCGCCTCCTCGTCGGCGGCCCGGTCGAGACCGGTCTCCTTGCGGGGGCGCGCCAGTTCGTGGATGAGCCGCTTGCCGTCGCGCAGCGCCGCGACCGCGATACCGGTGTCGATGGCCGCGTGCAGATACTGCCCGAACGCACCGAACACCTCGTCCCTCTCGAAGATCGTGTACACCGGCACGATCCGCTCGGCGGCCACCCGGACGTGCTCGAAGCGGACGGTGCCGCTGCCGGTGGTGCGCTGCCCCATGCCGTTCCAGTCGTCCTCGACGCTGACGCCGGGATCGTCGGCCGGTATCCAGGCCGCGTGCACCCGGCCCTCCTCGTCGGTGGCGTAGACGGGGATCCAGTGGGCGAACAGGGCGCCGGTGGCGTAGTACTTGGTGCCGTGCACGATGCGGCTGCCGTCGGGCTGCCGGGCGAAGCCGATCTCGAAGCCGCGGGCGGTGCGCGAGCCGCGCTCGGACAGCGCGTTGCCGAAGTGGCGCCCCTGGAGGATCTCCTCGTAGAAGAACGCCTGCTGCTCCGGAGTCCCGGCCGAGGCAAGGACGTTGACGAAGAAGTAGTGGTTCTGCGGGATCTGCCCGATGCTGGCGTCCCCCGCGGTCAGCTCGGTGAACACCTCGCCCAGCGTGCGCGTCGACAGCTCGGGGCCGCCGTGCGCCTTGGGCACGGTCAGCGTGAACAGGCCCGCCTCGCCCAGGGTGCGGATCTCGTCGTACGGCAGGATCCGCTCGGCGTCGCGCCGGGCGTCCCGCGTACGGAACGCGGCGGCCAACTCGCGTACGACGGACAGTACTTCGGCGTCCGTGGTGTCCGGCCCGAACGGCGTGACACGAGGGGAGCCGGTGGAGCGGGTGGCGGTGGTCATGGCGGGGGCCCTTCCGCGGAATGGGGGACGGCGAGGTGAAAGGGAAAGCCGATAGCCATGATCAGGCGGCGGCGAGCCGGGAGCGGCCGGGCAGCGCCGCGCGGAACCGCTCGACGACCGGGGTGAGCGCGTCGTGCGCCTCGGGCGCGAGCGTGACGGCGCGGTCGGCGTCGACGCCGATGTGCCGGTCCAGGACGAACCAGCCGTGCGCGACCTCCGCGCCCAGCGAGGTGAGGACGGGGCGCAGCGCGTAGTCCACGGCGAGGACGTGCGCGGGGGAGCCGCCGGTGGCCAGCGGCAGCAGTGCCTCGGCGGGCAGATTGCGTACGTCGACGTGGCGCACCTCGTGGCCGTCGTCGACGAAGCGCCGCCCCAGGTGCGCGACGAGATGGGCTGTGCGGGTGAGGAGAAAGGCCACGGTAAGTCCTTTGCTGAATCAGCGAGTCGGAGCGCGTGGCGTACGCGACGGGGGCGGTTGCGGGTACGCCGCGGCAGTCAGCGGCAGAGGATCGAGTCGCACACAGGGTCGGCCTCGACCGCCGCACGAGCGGGAGGGGTTCGGGTGCGAGAAGCCGCGAAAGGGCTCAGCGGGAGCGGCGACAGGTGGCACTGCAGACCCGCGCGAGGTCGACGTGACGTCGCCGCGTGAGGTTCTGTCGCCCTGCGTCCATGACTCGATTCAAGCAGCCGTCCGGCCGGTCCGTCGAGTCGGTAATCACGAGACCCTGATAGGGTTTCCCTTTCATGCGGGTCAGAGTGAGAGTGGCTGTGCGCCTGCGACGGTGAGGGGATCCGGAGTGCGGACCGAACAGCTGGAGTACATCGAGGCGGTCACCCGGCTCGGCTCGCTGCGCCGCGCGGCATCCGAACTGCACATCTCCCAGCCCGCGTTGAGCGAGACCGTCCGCAATCTGGAGCGCGAGCTGGGCGTCGAACTGCTCGACCGGCACCGCTCGGGCGCCAAGGTCAGCGACGAGGGGCGCGAGCTGCTGCCCCACATCATCGGCGTCCTGGAATCCGTGGACCGGCTGCGCCGCGCGGCCCACGACCAGCACCACAGCAGCCGGATGGTCCGCGTCGGCACCGTGAACGCGGCGACGGTCCCGCTCCTGGTGCCCGCGGTCCGCGACTTCCGCGCGGAGCACCCGGCGACCCAGGTCGAGATGGTCGGTTCACAGCAGGACGACATCCACCGGGGCCTGCGCGAAGGCCGCTTCGACCTGGGACTCGTCAACTACCTCGACGGCGACGACACCCCGCCCGACCTCCAGACCACCGAACTGCTGCGGGGCCGCCCGGTCGTGTGCCTGCGCACCGACCACCCCCTGGCCGAGCGGAGCGCCCTCACCCCCGCCGACCTGGCGGGCGTACCGCTGATCGGGATGCGCGCGGGATACGCCATGCACCGCTACGCCCACCGCCTGTTCAGCGGCACCGCCCCCCGGTTCGCCTACTCCACGGACGGCGCCGAACTCGGCAAGGTCCTGGTCGCCGAGGGCCTGGGCGCCACACTGCTGCCGGACTTCAGCGTGGCGGGAGACCCGCTGGAGCGGGCGGGGCTGATCACCTATCGCCCGCTTCTCGGCGAGACCACACACGTCGTAGTCGTCCTGCAACGCCGCAAGGGCGACGTGCCGAGAGCCGTCCGCGCTCTGCACGCCTCCCTGCTGACCCGAGCGGCGGCCCTCACGGGCTTCCCGGCACCGGACGCCGCGCACCCGTAGGCATCGGACGCCACGCGCTGACGCCGCCCACCCGTAGGCGCTACAGCGGGCGGTCCCGACGGGCGTCGTGCAGCACCGCGCCCCACCAGAGCAGCTGATCGAGCATGGCCCTGGCGGCGTCCTCGGGGCCCTGCGGGTCCTGGAGCGTGCCGTCGGGGGCGAAGAGGAGGTAGTAGCGGGGGAAGGAGACGTAGTCGCGCACGGTGTGGGCATGCAACTCGTTGAAGACCTGCCGCAGTTGCTCGATCGCCAGCAGGCCGCCGCTGAGACCGCTGTAGCCGACGAAGCCGATCGGCTTGGCCTTCCACTGGGTGTAGTGCCAGTCGATGGCCGCCTTGAGGGAGGCCGGGAAGCTGCGGTTGTAGTCGGGCGTCACGATGACGACCGCGTCGGCGGCGTCGAGCCGCCGGGTCAACTCGGCCATGCCCGCGGGCCGTTCCGGGTCGGGCTGCCGGGCCGGTGAGGTGGGCGGCAGCGCGAGCGGGAGGTCGATGTCCGCCAGATCGACCAGGTCGACCGTGAACTGGTCGTGACGCTTGGCCTGTTCGACGAACCAGTTGGCCACCACCGGGCCGAAGCGGCCCTCCCGGACACTGCTGATGATCACCACGAGATTCAGTCGTGCACTGGACATGCGGGGCTTCTCCTGAGGACGGGCCGACGGGACGTGCGCTCCACGGTGCCGGGCGCGCGGCGGACGAGGGAGACCGGGCGAAGGGTGGTAGGGGCAGGGCCACGATCCGCCGTCGCCGCCGGTGTTACGTTCGAGGAATGAGCGACAACGAGCTGGGCCTCTTCCTGCGCCTGCGCCGGGAGGCCGTCGCCCCGGCCCAGGTGGGACTGCCCGCCGGGCCGCGTCGCCGTACGCCGGGACTGCGCCGCGCGGAACTCGCCACGCTCGCCGGAGTGAGCGTCGAGTACGTCACCAGGCTGGAGCAGGGGCGTGACCGCAGGCCCTCGGTGCAGGTGCTGGCGGCCCTGGCGGACGCGCTGCTGCTCGCCCCCGGTGAGCGGGTCCATCTGCACCGGCTCGCCAAGGGCGCCGACCCCGGCTTCAGCTGCCGGGGTGCGGCGGGACCGAACCGGGCGGTCCGGCCCACGATGCGGGCGCTCCTCGACCGGCTGGAACCGACGCCCGCCGTCCTGGTGAACCGGCTGAGCGAGATCCTGGCCCACACGGACGGCTACCGGCGGCTGGCCGGACCGCTCGGCCTGCTGGACGGCGTGCGGCCCAGCCTCGCCCGCTTCGTCTTCACCGACCCACGGGCCCGCACGGTCTACCCCGACTGGGACACGGTCGCCGACGAACAGGTCGCGGCCCTCAAGCAGGGTCCTGGGCAGAGCGATGTCCATGTCGGCGCCCTGATGGACGAGTTGACGGTGTCCGCCGGGGAACCCTTCGCCGCCCGGCTGCGGACCCTGCCGGGGCTGCCCCGGGCGAACGGCGTGGTGCGCATGGTCCACCCCAAGGCGGGGGAGCTGCGGCTGTGGTACGAAACGCTCGGCCTGACCGCCGACGACGACCAGCAGCTCGTCGTCCATCTGCCGGCCGACGAAGCGAGCGCCGCCGCACTCGACCGGCTCACCGGCCGCCGCCCCGGCGCCCTGCGGGCGGTCTGAGCCGTACCGCCGACCACGCCGGACCACCTCACCGCCCCGCGCCCTTGTCCCGGCCCGGTGCCGTCTGGTTCTGTACCGCGCTACGAGGGCGTGATCACGGAGCGACGAGGAGAGCGGACGGCGTGGAGCGGGAAGCGGAGACGGGCACCGGGGGCGCCCTGCCGGAAGGGCTCGGGCGGGCGATACGGGAGACCGCCGGGGACATCGCCGCGCTCCTGGACGGCGCGACGGACATGGCCGGGCCGGTGCCGGGCCTGGAGTGGACCGTCGGGGAGACGGCCGCGCACCTCGCGCTGGCCAACGGGCTGATGGCCGACCTCGCGTCCGGGCAGGAACGGCGCTACGGGGACGGCACCCCGCAGAGCCTCGCGGCGGCCAACGCGCGGAGCCTGGCCGAGTTCCCCGAGCGCGGGGCGGAGCCGCTGGCCACGATGATCGTGGAGCGGGCCGAGGCGTTCCTGGACGCGGTGGAGCGCGGGGCGCCGGACGGGACCGCCGGCCGGACGCTCCTGACCCCGCTCGGGCCCATGAACCAGGCCGTCCTCGCCTCCTACCTGCTGACCCACATGCTCGGCCACGGCTACGACCTCGCCCGCGCCCTGCGCCGCCCGCACATGATCGACCGGACGCGGGTCGCCCTGTGCCTGCCGTTCCTCAAGACGGCGATGCCGCGCGTCGCCGACGCGAATGCCGCCGCCGGGGTGACGGCCCGCTACACCCTGCGCGTCCGGGGCGGCGAGGCGTTCGGCGTCACCTTCGCCGACGGCACGGTCGAGGTGCTGCCCGGGCCGCCGGAGCGGTCCGACTGCACCCTCCTCACCGAGCCGGTCACCTTCCTCCTCATCGCACTGGGCCGCCTGGGCCCCTGGCAGGCCATGGCGCGTGGCGGCGTGCTCGCCTGGGGCCGCAAGCCCTGGCTCGCGCCCCGCTTCCCCGCCCTCTTCACCGCACCCTGAGCGCCCTGAACCCGCCACCTCGGCCCAGCCTTCGGTCGCAGGTCGTAGGCCCAATGCCTCAGGCGCACGCCCCCACCGCTGGCTAGGTTGATCGGCATGCAGACCACGAACACCAGCCGCCGGGACACGGCGCGGCGACGGAACGACACGATCAGACGGCTCACCGAGGAGCGGGACGTGTGGGTGTCGACCGCTCACCCCGAACACGGCCCGCACCAAGTGCCGTTGTGGTTCTGGTGGGACGGCCGGGCCCTGTGGATGTGCACGAGCGGGGACTCCGCGACCGTGCGCAACCTCCGTGCGGAGCCACGCGTGCAGTTGGCGCTGCCGGACAGCTTCGACGTCGTTCTGCTGCGCGGCGAGGCGCGGTGTTTCCCGGACGACGAGGTGCCCGGGGAGGCGGCGGACGGGTTCGCCGGGAAGTTCGGGTGGGATCCCCGGAGCGAGGAAGGGCCGTTCGCCTATGTGCGCGTCGAGTTGGGCACCGTGCTGGCCTGGCGAGGGGTGTCCGAGCTGCGGGGCAGGGTCCTCATGCGGGACGGTGCCTGGAGGGTCGGCTGAACCGAACTCGCCCTGTCCGTTGACGAGTTGACCCCGTGGCCCCATCATCTGATCGACCGCGCGCCGATAACGATGTCAACGATGACATGCACATGTCCCCAGGTGAGGGTGGTTTCCCGTGCGTCGAAGAGCCGCAGCCCTGCTCGTCTCCCTGATCGCGCTCCTGGCGGCGATGCTGCCGGGCACACCCGCGGCAGCCGGGACGGTGCAGGACTACCCGGAGTTCCCGTACCCGCCGACCACCTACAGCGAGCCGTACCGGGGCCAGTTCCACTTCAGCTCGCAGTCCGGCTGGATGAACGACCCCAACGGCCTCGTCTACGCCAACGGGCTCTACCACTTCTTCTACCAGCACAACCCGCACGGCCTGGCCTGGGACACCATGCACTGGGGCCACGCCACCAGCCCCGACCTGGTCCACTGGACCCAGAAGCCGATCGCGCTGGAGCCGGGCGTCCACCCCGGCACGCTCTTCTCCGGCGGCGGTGTCGTCGACAAGGACAACACCTCGGGCCTGAAGACAGGTTCACTGGACCCGATTGTGGTCTTCTCCAACACCAACGGCGTCAGCGTCTTCTACAGCAACGACGACGGGCGCAGCTTCCAGTCCTACGACAAGGGCCGCAAGGTCATCGACATCCCGGACGAGAGCCGTGACCCCAAGGTGTTCTGGGACGCGGCCCGGCACCGCTGGGCCATGGTGGTGTGGTCCTCGCAGGGCGGCAACGGCGTGAACATCTACACGTCGCCCAACCTCCTGGACTGGACGTTCGCCAGCCGCTTCAGCGCGCCCTGGCTCTTCGAGTGCCCGGACATGTACCCGCTGAACCTGGACGGCAAGTCCGGCCAGCAGAAGTGGATCCTCACCTCCGCCTCCAGCCAGTACGTCGTCGGCTCCTTCGACGGCAAGACCTTCAGCACCGACTGGACCCAGCCCCAGCAGATGGACCTCGGCACCACCTACGCGGGCGGCAGCTTCTACGCCGCGGAGACCTTCACCAACACCCCCGACGGCCGTACCGTGCAGATGGCCTGGCAGGGCGGCAACTACGGCAGCACCTGGACCGGCAACGCGACCTTCCCCGCGACCCTGGCCCTGGTGACCACCCCCGACGGACCCCGCATCACCCGCACCCCGGTCACCGAACTGTCCACCCTCGCCTCGGACAGCCGCAGTTGGAAGAACCGGACGATCGACACCGCCAGGTCCGGCAACCTGCTCGACGGCATCAAGGCCGACACCTACGAACTGACCGCGCAGTTCGACGTCAAGGGCGCCACCGCCTCCCGGTTCGGCTTCGATCTGCATCTGCGCTCGGACGGCTCCGCCGACCGCCGGGTCGTCTACGACCTCAAGGCCCAGACGCTCCAGGGCAAGCCGCTCAAGCCGCGGAACGGCAAGGTCACCCTGCGACTCCTCGTGGACCGGGGCCAGTTGGAGCTGTTCGCCGACGGCGGTCTCTACTCCCTGTCCGACAACGCCTACTTCGACTCCGGCGCCGACAGCCAGGGCATCGGACTCTTCGCGCTCGACGGCAAGGTCACCCTGGACAGCGCGACCTTCACCCGCCTCAACACCAGTTGGGGCACCGGCCAGTCCACCCTCCTGAGCAACCTCAAGGGCCCCTGGCACGCCTCCGGCGGCACCTGGAGCGACGTCGGCGGCGGCAAGCGGGCCTCCGCCTCCGGCGACGCCTTCTACCTCAGCGCCACCAGCGCGGGGGACGCGGTCTACCAGGGCGACATCAGCCTCGACTCCGCCCGGGCGGGCGGCCTCACCTTCCGCGCGGACGCCTCCGGCGCCGGGTACACGGCGAACATCGACACCAGCGGAGTGGTCAAACTCTGGCGCCCCGGCCGGGACATCGCGACGTACGCCACGCCCATCGCGGCCGGGAGCACCCACCATCTGAAGGTGCAGACGAACGGCGACCGCATCCGCGTCTGGCTCGACAACGGCTCCGACCCCGTCATCGACGCGACCGACGGGACGTACGCCAGCGGGGTGTTCGGCGCGAACGTCTACAGCGGCACCGCCACCGTGCAGAACCTCAACACCGGCACGGGCGGCTTCAGTTCCTTCCCCGCCGGACGGTGGACACCGCGCGGCGGCACCTGGACGACCGGCCCCGACGGGCTGCACGGCCGCACCGCCCAGGACGGCTTCTACCTCAGCGACCGCACCGGCACCGACTTCACCTACCAGGGCGACCTGTCCGTCACCAACGGCACCGCCACCGGGCTCACTTTCCGCGCGGACGCGTCCGGCGCCGGGTACACCGCGAACATCGACACCAGCGGCGTCGTCAAACTCTGGCGCCCCGGCAAGGACATCGCCACGTACAAGACCACCGTCGTCGAGGGCCGCACCTATCACCTCAAGGTGCAGACGAACGGCGCCCGCATCCGTGTCTGGCTCGGCAACGGCACCGATCCGGTCATCGACGCGACCGACTCGACGTACGCCAGTGGGCTGTTCGGGGTGAACGGCTTCGCCGGGAACACGGTCGCGCAGAACCTGACGGTCGGCTGAGCCGTCACCGAGGCCCGGTCACCGTCATCCGATGGTGACCACCCGGGCCCACGCGGGCGGCCCCTCCGGGACGTAGTCGGGGTCCTTCTCGTCCTGCGCCCGGGGCGGGCGCGGGAACAGGCCGACGACGGTACGGCACGGCGGCGGGGCCGACGGCCAGGGAGTCTGGCCGTCGGTCAGGGCCACGATCACGTCCGGGCGCGGTCGCGCGCGCAGCGCCCGGGCGAACCCGGACCGCAGATCCGTACCGCCACCGCCCATCAGCTCGATGCTCTCGGCACGGCAGAGCGGTACGGCGATCCCGGCCGCCGCGTCGCAGGAGATCACCGAGACCAGGTCGCGCCGGCCGCCCACCGCGCGGGAGATCGCCGCCACCTCGAGGAGCGCACTGCCCAGCTCGGTGTCGCTCACCGACCCGGAGGTGTCGATCACCACGCAGACCCGGGGCGGCGTACGGCGCAGACTCGGCAGCACCACCCCGGGGACACTGGCCGAGCGGCGGGAGGGACGCCGGTAGGTGTGGTTCTCGCCCACGCCCGGCGCGGAGGCCGCCGAGCGGACCGCCGCCCCCAGCAACTGCCGCCACGGCTGCGGCGGATGGAACGCCTCGTCCGCCCACCGGCGCCAGCCGTCCGGCGCGGTGCCCGGCCTGCCCTTGATCCCCTCCGCGACCCGGAACCGCACCGCGTCCCGCTGCTGTCGGCTCAGCCCGTACGCCCCGTCGGGCCCCAGATCCCACGGCCGCACCCGCCCGTCGGCACCGCTGCCGCAGTCCAGCCAGGCCAGATCCGAGGTGAGCCCGGACAGCGAGGCCGTGCGCAGATACTCCTCCATCAGCAGATCGGCGGGCAGGTCCAGCAGTCCAGGGAGCACGGCCCCGGCGGGTTTCGGGAGCCCTTCGCCGTAGATGTCGTCGTTGATCTCGAAGTCGGCGGCGATGTTCCGCCGCAGCGGCTCGCCAGGGCCGTGCGCCTCGTGCTCCCGCGCGTACCGCTCACCCCGGGCGTGGTGGTCCCGGAGCAGATGGGAGACCTCGTGCACCCAGACCCCGGCCAGCTCCTCCACGGGGGTGCGCGCCACGAAGGCGGGGGAGACGTAGCAGCGCCAGTGCGGGTCCACCGCCATGGTCGGCACCGAGCGGTCCGCCACGACATGCAGCGCGAAGAGGGCGTCGGCGAGATAGGGGCGGACCTTGACCGCGTGGAGGCGGGCGGTGAGGAGTTTGGGCAGGTCCAGGGGGAGGGAGAGCGCGGGGTCGGTGGGGGGTGCGGGGTTCGTGGGGCTTACGGGGTTCACGGGACGGGGTGGCGGGGGCATCGGGCGCGGTACGGGGCGCTTCGCGGCGGCGGACGCGGCGTTCGTGCCGGTCCTCGGGCTCTTCGCGGCCCCCGTCATCGGCGTGCCCCCGCAGCGCTCCGCGCCCCCGCCGCCACGGCCACCCGCTCCACCGACCGGTCGGCCCCTCGGGCGAGGCCGATCACCCCGGCCAGCCGCTCCACCGCGTCCGGTACGTCCCAGTCGTCGCGCCGGAGCGCGGCCAGGGTCGTAGCCGGAGCGACCAGGAGGTCGGGGGCGCCGGTCTCCAGCGCCCGGACCAGGACCGCCCAGGCGGCCTCCCAGCGCGGCCGTTCCGGCCGGGCCCCCACGGCGGCGACCACCGCCTCCAGCGCCGCCTGCCGCAGATCGCCCCGCTCCGGAAGCTCGGCACGGGCCGGGTCGGCGAGCAGGGTCTCCGGGTCGGGGAGGTCCAACCGGTCCATGTGGGCGAGGAGTTCGAGCCCGGGACCGTCCCCGACCGCGCCCCGTACGAGCAGCGCCAGCACGTCGCGGGAGACGGACGCCGCCGTACCGAAGGCCAGCAGGGTCAGCGCGGCCTCCCAGCTGCGGGGCGAGGGCCAGGCGCCGCCGCGCCGGGTTTCGGTGGTGGGCAGGCGGTGGATCAGGGTCGGGCGGGCATGCAGGAAGCTGGTGACGGTGCGCCGTGCGAGAGCGACGGCATCCGGCAGCAACTCCGGTACGAGGCGCGGAAGTTCGGCGTGGGGCCAGACGCCGCCCAGCCCGCGCACCACCACCTCGCGGTCGTGCGTCCAGTGCAGATGCACGAACCGGTTGGCCAGCGGCGGGCTCAGCTCCCAGCCGTCCGCCGCCGACGCGCGGGGGTTGGCGGCGGCCACGATCCGTACGCCCGAAGGGAGTTGGAGCGTGCCGACCCTGCGCTCCAGGACGACCCGGAGCAGCGCGGCCTGCACGGCCGGGGTGGCGGTGGACAGTTCGTCGAGGAACAGCAATCCCCTTCCGGCCCGCACCAGTTCGACCGCCCACTGCGGCGGCGCCATCGGCACCCCGCGCACCTCCGGGTCCTCGCCCAGGACGGGCAGCCCGGAGAAGTCGGACGGCTCGTGGACGCTGGCGATCACGGTCGTCAGGGGCAGTTCGAGGGTGTCGGCGAGCTGGGTCAGGGCGGCGGTCTTGCCGATGCCGGGCTCGCCCCACAGCAGGACGGGCAGATCGGCCGCGACGGCGAGCGCGAGCGCTTCGAGCTGCTCGTCGGGGCGGGGCTCGGTGGTGGTCGTGCGCAGGAGGGTCAACAGGTCCTGGGCGAGGACGAGTTGGGGCGTGCTGGGGTTCATGGGCATCACCTGAGATGGGCAGGGGGACGGGCATGTCCCAAGGGGGGTGAAAACGGGGATGGTTGAGCGGACTTCGGATGAAGTCGGTCAGGACCGCTGGCCGGTTCGGGGCCGGTGCTTCCTGTCGCGCTTGAGGCGCAGGGGGAGGGGCGAGCGGCGGCCGAGGCGGGGGCGCCGCTCCGCCTCCCAGGCGGCCTCGGCGGCGGGGTGCACGGCGACCAGCCCCGAGCGGTACAGGCCGTGCTCGATCCGGCCGGTCGCCGCCGACTCCAGCTCGTCCCGCAACGGCCCGTCGCGCAGCAGCGCCCCTGGACCGAGCAGCCCCTCCACCACGGCCAGTGCCCCGGCGGTGTCGCCGTGCCGCAGCCGCTCCCGGATCGCGGGCAGCGCCTCGGGACCGCGGTGCACGGCGTCGATCGCCCGCAGACACGGCAGCGGCGGACCGCCGAGCCCCACCAGCAGTTCCTCGCGGCGCAGTTCGGCGGGATCGTGGTCGACGGCGGTCAGCACACCGTCCCGCAGGGCGATCCGGTGCACCTCACCCCGGCACTCGACCCGATGCGGATCGTGCGGGTCGGCAGGAGACTCGACGCAGGCCCCCGTCCCGTACGCTGCCAACGCGGCCCCGACGAGCGGATGCAAGCGCGACGGCGTCACCAGTCCGGCCCGCAGCAGCTCCAGGTCCGGCAGCACCCGCGCCGCCGCCTCCGGCAGCACCGGAAGCGCCGCGACCTCCTGCGCGGGCAGCGCCTCCCGCACGAGCCGGACCCTCGGCGCATGACTGTCATCGGGCGCGACGAGTTCGAGGACGACACGACGACGCGACCCGAGCCGGACGGTGAACGCCCCCCGAGCACGCTCCTCGGCGCGCAGCAGCGCCTCCGCCTCGGCCGCCCAGTCCCCGACGGCCCACGGTGCGGGCAGCTCCAGCCCCTCGGGAGGCGCGGCCCGGCCGGGCGGTCGCCCGAGCGTGCCGCACTCCCGGGCGTCCCACAGCCGCCGGTGCAGATCGAGCCGGAAACGCCGGTCGGGACGCGGATGCGGATGATGACCGCCGTAGCGGCTCCCCGGCCCCTCCCACAGGCCCAGCGTCATCCGCTGCCCGGCATCCGCCCAGGCGGGCGGCGTCCGGACGACGAGATGCACGGGGGCGGGCCCGGGATAGCGGGCGAGCGTCACGGTGAGGCCGGGCCGCAGCCGCCCGTCGGGGGCGATCCGGGGCATGTGCCAGCGCAGCAGATCCGGCACCAGTCCCCGCAGATCCGCCCGCAGCAGACCGGTGAATTCCGTGCCGTACCGCTCACGCACGGCGCGCAGATCGAGAGCGACATCGACCCGGGCCGCCGCACAGGCGCCACCCCAGTCACCGACCGCACGCCGCGCGGTGGCCGTCTCGATCATGGACAGCGGCACCGCGTACTCCCGTACGCGCCGCCACATCGACAGTCGGGTCGGAACGTTCACGAAGTGATGTGCCATCAGCACTCACCTTGCGCGAACGATTCCCCCGATCCACAAGAGGAGGAGTTCTTCATCGCGCGCATCGTAGGCAGACCGGCGCCGGGCTGTCATGCGGATAAACGGGCCGCCCTGCGACTCACCTTTTGACAAGGCGTTGAGTGCCTGTACGTCGTAGGGGCCGAAGAAGTCCTGGCAGTCGCGGCCGAGGCGGTCGGTCAGTCCTGCCTGTAGGGCGCGCCCCATCGGAGGAGGGCGGGCAGTTGATCCATCGCGTCACGCCAGTCCTCGAAGAATTCCTCCCGCTGGCGCAGCGCTTGGGACAAGGTGGTGACGGCCTCGTGCCGCAAGCGATCTCCCTGGTCGCGGACCTGCTTCTTCCGGAACGGAACGCTCCAGAACTCCCAGATCGCCCACCCGAACAGGGCGAGCGCGAGCAGGCCGAACATCCACTGGGACATGCCGTCGACGAACGGCACCACGAGCGCCCCGGCGACGACGCCCATCACGACAGCGGCGACCACGCGAGGCCATCTGCGCACCACGGCATCCGACTGGGCCTGGGTCTGTCGCTCGAGGTGCGTGGCGAGTTCGTCGACGAGAGGTCCTGGCTGGACCGGTGTCCGCGAGTCCGTCGGGACGGTGCGTTTCCAGCCCGCGATGCGCAAGGTGAGGTGCGGCGGAAGGCGCTGCCGGGAGTCGGCGACGAACCGCT
Organism: Streptomyces sp. LaPpAH-108; assembly: GCF_000373625.1. Taxonomy (GTDB): domain Bacteria; phylum Actinomycetota; class Actinomycetes; order Streptomycetales; family Streptomycetaceae; genus Streptomyces. Next base: position 793,756 of record NZ_KB891993.1, on the reverse strand, counting down.
GTGCGGCGTTCTCCAAGCCCGGCCACACGACACGCAGGGCCATGTGGCGAGCCGGCTCGCCGAGCGGAACGTCGTCCGGCTCGAAGACGGCTTGATCGAGGAGCGTCATGAACGCGACCGGGGCCGCGTCAGGGGCGAGCGACGACCGGTGTGCCGCCGTGGCCTTCTCAAGGTCTCCCTCGTGTTCGATGACGCGCTCGAGCCGCCGCATCTTCTCGCGCATGTCCGCTTCGTCCGGCTCCAGTTGCTCGATGAGGCGGTCCAGAGCGCTCTCCGCGTGACCGCCGCCGCCGACCGGTGCGTCGACCCCCTCGGCTCCGTCGGGGAACCGGCGCTTGAGATGGGTCAGGATCCCGCCGGGCACGGTCGCGAGTTCCCAGCCGCTCAGGAGGTTCTGCCAGTCCTTTCCGCAGGTCGTGCGCAGCGCCGCGTACTGCTTCTCGGTGATGCGGCTGCGCAGGTTCAGCAGGCGGGATTCCAGGTGAGCGCCCCCGCGGGTGCCCCGCGCCATGCGCGAGTCGGCCGAGAGGCGCAGGCTTCCGCGGTTCCAGCGCGCCATGGTCTGCTGGGTGTACCCACGCGCCTTCTCGCCCAGTTCTCTGCTCGCGACCGCGTCCAGGACGACGCAGAAGTCCTGCCCCAGTTCGTCAGGATCGAGGGACTGGAGGTAGAGGTCCATCCATGCGGCGGCTCGGGTCTCGTTGCCCAGGCGAGAGCACGTCAGCGAGAAGAAGAGGTTGGCCTTGGCGGCGTCCAGGGCGCAGGCGTGTGACTGGGCGCGTTCGGCCTGTTCCCGCTCGCGGCGGAAATCGGCCGCGACCGCCATGGTGGCGGGCGCGAGCCAGTACGTCGGTTCCAGGAGCAGCCGTTCCTCGGAACAGGCGCGCACCGTGGCCGTGTTCACCACCTTTCCCTCGACGGCCTGCGCGGTGAGGGTGTGCACCAGGCTGCGGGCCAGGGCGCGGGTCTGCTTGCGCTGGGCGAAGTGCGCGTGCCATTCGGTGGTCAGGCGGGACAACTCGGCCTGGGCTCGCGACACTTCGCGGTCGCGTCCGTACTGCTCCAGGAAGCCGTCCAGTCTCTGGCGTGTGTCGGTGATCGAGTGTTCCAGCCCGGTGACCTTCGTACGCACACCGGTGACCTCGTCGCCGAGCTTCACGAGGTCGGTCCGCACATCGTGCAGACCGGTCCTGAAGCCGTCCAGCTTCTCCTCGTGACGCGCTTGCCCCTTCTCCACGCCTACGATGCGTTCACTGAGCCGGTCCAGTGCCGACTCCGGCTCAAGCCTGTCCTCCATGACATCCCCCGAGGTCATCGCCGTATGTGGTGCGTGCCTGCCCATTCTCGGCTCCGGGTAGCGAGTTCGGCGGGCAACTGGCTTGATTTGCTTCCGTATCGGGCCGGACGCACGTCGAACTCGTGGCGGACTGGTACGCGGCCCCTGATCTACGTCCCGGTCAGTGGGTGCAGTTCGAAGCGCCGCTGCGGTGCGTGATGCTCAGCGGCGCCCACCAGGACCTCGTCCTGTTCGTGGACCCCGCAGCCGGAGGAGAGACGGACCGGGGCTGCCGCCTGCTCATGCACGGGTCGGCCCGTCATCTGAGGGGCTGGACCCCGGTGCCGGTGGACGGCCCCGCGCTGGAGGCGGAGAACTCGGCCTCCAGCCTGGGAACCGCCTTCGTCACCAGGGCAGGACGGGTCGTGGAAGCACTCACCACGCACCGTGACCCGCTGGCGGAGGAGTAGAGCCGATCCGGGACGGCCGCGCGTCTGCGTGGCCGGGGTGTGCGGGAACTGCTCGACGCGCTGGACCGGGGGGACGACAGCATCGAGACGTCCGCGATGATGACCGGATACGCGCGGGTCACCGGGGTTCTTCCGAGCACTCCCGCCCGTGCTCGGTGTGTAGTGGCGAGCCCCCTTGTCGTGGAGTACGCGGCGAACACTGTCCCGGGCTGAGGGGCACCGTGCGTCCGTCCTAGCCGTCCTCCTCGTCCGGGTCCTCCCCCTCCGCCTGGGACGGCGTCGTGCGGGGGACGTCGCGGTGGGTGGGGTGGCCGGGGGTTTCGATGTCCGGGTCGCGTTCGCCCTCGGCCTGGGACGGGGTGGGGGTCTCGAAGCTCATGGACGGGCTCCCTCCGTGAGGCCTGCCGGGTACCCGGGCAGGCGGGATTCGTCACGGAGGGAGCCGGGTCATCTGGCCAGGGACACCGCGGCCGTCGTCACCGAGGTCAGGCAGGCGACGGCCGCCAGGGTGCAGGCGACGCAGCGGAGGCGGAGGGTGCGGTAGCGCTCCTCGTACTCCGCGCGCAGGGAGCGGCAGCGGGCGGCGACGCGTTCGAGGTCCTGGCGGGCGCGGTGGAGGCTGTCGGCGATGTAGTGCCGTTCGATCTCCTCGCGCTGCGCGGTGGTCAGCCAGTCCAGGGGACCGGTGAAGTCACGCGCGCGCTGTTCGGCGACCGCGATGGTGGCCTGCCACAGCAGGTATCCCTCGACCTCGTTGCCGAGCCTGGCGTCCTCGGCCTCACGTCCCGCTGGGTCGCTCATGGTGTCTCCGCGTGCTCACGGCCGGATCGAGTGCGCGGCGTGCTCGGCCATCGCGATGTCGGGGTGGTGGAGGTCGAAGGCGGGGGATTCGCTGCGGATGCGGGGCAGGGTGAGGAAGTTGTGGCGCGGGGGCGGGCAGGAGGTCGCCCACTCCAAGGAGCGGCCGTAGCCCCAGGGGTCGTCCACGTTGACGAGCTTGCCGTAGTGCGCGGTCTTCCAGATGTTGTAGAAGAAGGGCAGCATCGACAGGCCCAGCAGGAACGCGCCGATGGTCGAGACCGTGTTGAGGACGGTGAAGCCGTCGGCCGCGAGGTAGTCGGCGTAGCGGCGCGGCATGCCTTCCGCGCCCAGCCAGTGCTGGACCAGGAACGTGGTGTGGAAGCCGATGAACAGCGTCCAGAAGGTGATCTTGCCCAGGCGCTCGTCCAGCATCTTGCCGGTGAACTTGGGCCACCAGAAGTGGAAGCCGGCGAACATCGCGAAGACGACGGTGCCGAAGACGACGTAGTGGAAGTGGGCGACCACGAAGTACGAGTCGGAGACGTGGAAGTCCATCGGCGGGGAGGCCAGGATGACGCCGGTCAGGCCGCCGAAGAGGAAGGTGACCAGGAAGCCCGTGGTCCACAGCATCGGTGTCTCGAAGGACACCGAGCCTTTCCACATGGTGCCGATCCAGTTGAAGAACTTCACTCCTGTGGGCACCGCGATCAGGAAGGTCATGAAGGAGAAGTAGGGCAGCAACACACCACCGGTGACGTACATGTGGTGCGCCCACACGGTCACCGAGAGGCCCGCGATCGCGATCGTGGCGGCGATCAGGCCCATGTAGCCGAAGATCGGCTTGCGGGAGAACACCGGGATGATCTCCGTGACGATGCCGAAGAACGGCAGGGCGATGATGTACACCTCCGGATGGCCGAAGAACCAGAAGAGGTGTTGCCACAGCAGGGGGCCGCCGTTGGCCGCGTCGTACACATGGGCGCCGAACTTGCGGTCCGCCTCCAGGGCGAGCAGCGCAGCCGCGAGGACCGGGAAGGCGAACAGGACCAGCACGCTGGTCAGCATGGCGTTCCAGCAGAAGATCGGCATCCGGAACATGGTCATGCCGGGCGCGCGCATGCAGATCATCGTGGTGATGAAGTTGACCGAGCCGAGGATCGTGCCGAAGCCGGAAAGCGCCAGACCCATGATCCACATGTCGCCGCCCACGCCGGGGGAGCGGATGGCGTTCGAGAGCGGCGAGTAGGCGAACCAGCCGAAGTCGGCCGCGCCCTGCGGGGTGAGAAAGCCGCCCACCGCGATGAGCGAGCCGAAGAGATACAGCCAGTACGCCAGCATGTTCAGCCGGGGGAACGCGACATCGGGCGCACCGATCTGGAGCGGCATGATCCAGTTGGTGAACCCCGCGAACAGCGGTGTCGCGAACATCAGCAGCATCACGGTGCCGTGCATCGTGAACGCCTGGTTGAACTGCTCGTTGGAGATGATCTGCAGGCCCGGGCGGGCCAGCTCGGCGCGCATGAGCAGCGCGAGCACACCGCCCACCAGGAAGAAGGCGAACGACGTCGTGAGATACAGCGTGCCGATCGTCTTGTGGTCGGTGGTCGTCAGCCACTTCACCACGACACTGCCGGGCTCGCTGCGCCGGACCAGCAGCTCGTTCTCGGACGAGTCCTCCGCTGCCGGTTCGGGCCGGTCGATGGTAGTCACGAGTTGCGCTTCTCCTGGTGTTCGCGGTCCGGCCGCCCCATGGCGTAGATGAGCGCAATCCTGGTGGCTCGGGCCGGAGAAGGACGCCCCCGGGCGGTCGACATGCCGCCGTACGGGTGGTTGTCGCACACGAGTGGAGCAGTGGTCGGAAAAGCACACCGCGTGCCGATGCCGCCCTCAGCTCTGCCGCGCGTTCACCGGATCGTTCGCGACCTCGTCCGGACACGCCCGCCGCGCCCGCGACGCGCGCCGGTCCCGCCGCCAGTCGAACGTCGCGAGCGCCAGGGACGCCCCCATGCCGACGAGGGCGGCGACCAGGGCCGTGGTGAGCGCGGAGCGGTAGTCGCCGTGACCGCCGAGCGCCACGTAGAACAGGCCGGGCAGCGCCGCCGTACCCACCGCCGCGCCGAGGCGCTGGCCGGTCTGGAGGGCGCCGCCCGCCGCGCCCGCCATGCGGACCGGCACCTCGCGCAGGGTCATGGTGATGTTCGGGGACACCACGAACCCGCTGCCGACACCGCCCAGGAGCAGCAGCGGGGCCGCCAGCCAGGGGGCGCTGCCGAGCGGGGCGAGGCGGAGCAGGAGCGCGGTGCCGCCCAGGCCCGCGATCACCGCCGTCAGACCGCACGCCGTGAGCACCCGGCCGAAGCGCTCCACCAGCCGCCCGGCCAGTACGGCGGCCATCGCCGAGCCGAGCGCGAACGGGGTCACCGCGAGCCCGGACAGCAGCGGCGAGAAGCCGAGACCGTGCTGGTAGAAGAGCGCGAACACCAGCCAGACACCGCTGAAGCCGATGAAGTACAGCGTGCCCACGCCCGCGCCGACGGCATAGCCGCGCACGGTGGTGAACAGGCGCGGGTCCAGCAGGGGCTGGGTGCCCCGGGCGACCAGCCGCCGCTGCCAGGCGGCGAAGACCAGGAGGAGCGCCGCACCCACCGGGAACAGCCACCACAGGCGCCCGATACCCCCGGAGTCCGCCTGGACCATCGGGAACATGACCGCGAGCACGCCGAGCCCGAGGAGCAGCACCCCGGGCACGTCCACATGGCCCCGGCCGCTGCGGCGGACCCGGGGGAGGAGCCGTCGGCCCAGCAGGACGGCGAGGATGCCGATGGGCACGTTGACGTAGAAGATCCACTGCCAGCCCTGGTCGCCCGAGGCCAGCGCGAGGATGGCGCCGCCGGTCAGGGGGCCGACGGCGGAGGAGATGCCGACCGTCGCGCCGAAGAAGCCGAAGGCCCGGCCGCGCTCGGCGCCCCGGAACAGCTGCTGGATCAGCGCGGAGTTCTGCGGCGCCATGAAGCCCGCCGCAAGACCCTGCGCGAGCCGCGCCATCACCAGCAGGGTGATGTCGGGGGCCGCCCCGCAGGCCGCGCTGAACAGCACGAAGCCGCTGAGCGCCAGCAGGAAGATACGGCGCCGGTCCAGCGCGTCGCCGAGCCGCCCGGCGGTGACCAGGGCGAGCGCGAAGGTGAGGGCGTAGCCGGAGACCACCCACTGCACCTGGGCGGGGGAGGCGTGCAGATCCCGCTGGATGGTCGGCAGCGCGACCGCCACGATCGTCACGTCCAGCAGGCTCATGAACCCGGCCACCAGCGTGACCGACAGGGCCCGCCACCGGCGCGGGTCGGGCTCGTACCCCGCTTCTCCGCCCTCCGGCTCCCTCATCGCCGCCCCGGTCTCCGGCCTCCTCATATACGGATCGTCACCTGCCTCTTCCACCGATGGCTCCAGCGCACGACCAGCCCCACGAGACCGGTCAGGGTGACCGCCCAGACGGCCATGAACGCGCCGGTCAGCAGCGGATCACGGAACACCACGTCCAGGGCGAGCAGGCAGAAGGAGACGAACGCGAGCACCGACACCCACACGGCGAGCCGCCGCCCCCGCAGGTGCCGGATCAGGAAGGGCTCCCTGCCCAAGGTCTTGTCCATCTCGGCCAATGCCCGCAATTCCCGCTCGGACAGATAGACGACATCCATGGGAAACACCCTCTCGGGCGGAGGAAACACTCCCTTTCAAGTATCCGGCGGACACCAGGTGAAACGCGGGGGCGGCGGACCCGGATCCCGTCATGTCCGCAGGTCGGAAACGCGTACCGAGGTCTCCGGCCGATAGGCCGACCGGTGGGCCTGGGCGATCAGTCCTCGCCCCTGACGATGTTCTCCTCCGCACCGGTCCGGGGAGCGGAGTCCTTCGTGACGACCGCGGCCACACAGGTGCGCACCCGTTGGCCGCGCAGGCGGCGGGCCCTGGCCCAGCCGGTCTCGACGACGCGGACGGACGCCCACTCCCGCGTGTCCCCGGTGCTGTCCTCGGTGTCCTTGGTCATGGCGGTGTCGCTGGTCACGGCCTTCAACTTCCTTCGGAGTCCCCGCAGGGCTACCTCGGCCGAGTCACCGGTGCGGCGCGGGGCAAACATGGCCCTCGCCCGGCTCCGGCCCGAAGCCGGACCCGCGCAGCACGATCTCGTGCGCCAGCTCGCCGACCGTCCGCCCCTCGGCGAACGCGGCCTCCCGGATACGGTCCAGCGCCTGCTCCGGGGACAGCCCGAGCCGGGCCATGACCACGCCGACCGCCTCGTGGCCGGGCGGAAGATCGGTGACGGCGAAGGTGACGGCGTCCCGGGTCCACCGGGCGATCCGCAGATCGGACTCGGACAGCGCGCCGGGGCGGTCGCGGTACAGATCGAGCGTGCCGACGGTGGTTCCGTCGACGCCCAGCGGCAGCGAGAACACGGCCCCCACGCCCAGGCTCACGGCCTCGGCGGCGAACTCGGGCCAGCGGTGCGCGTCCGGGCCCCGGGTGAGGTCGGCGGCCTCCACCGTCGCCGCGCCGTCCAGCGCGCTTTGGCAGGGGCCGTCGCCCAGTGCGTACTGCGCCTGCGCGAGCCGCGCCGCCGTACGGTCGCTGGCGCACCAGGCGGCCCGTACGCCCGGGCCGCCCGCGAGGGAGACGGAGGCGCCGTCGACGCGCATCGGCCCCACGCACGCGCGGCACAGGGCCTCGGGCATCTGGCCGGGGTCGACCCGGGCCAGGTCAGCAGACATGAGCGACCACCTCCGACCGTGTCCGGGAAGGCCGGTGCCGTCCCGGACGGGTCCGCGTCCACCTGCCGGTTCTCCAGGTGAGCCGGGCCGAAACGTGCCCGGGTGCGCGGGAGCCTCATCGCTGGCAGTGGGGGCACCACACCGTCCGCCGCTCCGACACCCGGCGCGAGTCCAGCGGGCCCCCGCAGCGCGGGCACTGCGGCTCGGTGTCGTCGCGGCGGCCGGTGAGCCAGTTCCGGCGTGGTGGCACGCGTGCGTCACGTACGGCGGTGTCGAGGACGCGGCCCATCGCCGTGAACAGCCCGCGCGCCTCCGCCTCCTCGATCTCGCCCGCCGGGCGGCCGGGCGCGATGCGGGCCCGCCACAGGATCTCGTCGCTGAGCAGGTTCCCGAGGCCCGCGAGCGCGGACTGGTCCATCAGCAGGCTCTTGACCGCGCCGCGCCGGTCGGCGAGCAGGTCCACGAAGTCGTCGCGCCCGATGGTGAGCGCGTCGGGTCCGAGGCCGTCGAGCAGCGCGGCCACGTCGTCGGGGGTGTCCGCGAGCCGTACGCCCTGGAGCTTGCGCTGGTCGCGATAGCCGAGCCGGTTGCCGTCGTCCAGGGTCAGGAGCACCCGGTCGTGCTCGTGCGGCGGCTCGTCGGCGGGGGCGCACAGCAGGGCGCCGGTCATGCCGAAGTGCCAGACCAGGGCGGGGCCCGAGCCGTCGTCCAGCGGCGCGACCAGGAACTTGCCGTGACGGCGCGGCTCCCCGAACCGCCGTCCCTCCACGGTGTGTTGCAGCCGTTCGGCGGAGACCTCGCGCAGCACCCCCGCGTCACGGACGTCGACCTCCTGGACGCGCCGCCCCTGCCCGCAGCGCTCCAACACCCCACGGAATCCTTCGACATCGGGCAGCTCAGGCATCAAGCCCTCCTCACATCAGGTGAGTTCAGGCGGCGAGCGGCGCGGTGTCCATGCCCGCGCGTTCACCGAGCCCGTCCAGGAAGTCCTGGATCGCCTCCAGGGCCGTACGCGTCGGCCGCCAGCCCAACTCCTCATGCGCGCGGGCGCAGTTCATCAGCGGCAGCCGCAGCACCGCGTCGAAGAGGTCGGGGGAGGCGGGCACCAGCCGCAGCCACCAGGCCGCCGCGAGCGCGGCCCGCAGCGGGGGCAGCGGCACCCGCACCGGCCTCGCCTCCAGGAGCTTGCCCAACTCGGCAGAGTCCAGGACCGGTTCGGCGGCGAGGTTGAACGCGCCGCGCACCGGCAGGGTGACGGCTCGCGCGAACGCGTCGGCGGCGTCGTCGGTGTGCAGCGCCTGGAACACCAGCCCGGGCAGCTTCGGCACCGCCGGTACGAACTGCGGCCGTATCAGCTGCGGCGGGATCAGCGACCCCGCGAAGATCCTGCGCTGCTCGGCGGCCGACTCCCGCTTGAACATGAAGCCGGGACGCATCCGTACGACCCGGATCTCCGGGCGCGCCAACTCGTAGGCGTCCAGGCAGCGTTCCAGGTACGCCTTCTCGCGGCAGTACGCCGCCTGCGGCCAGCCGTCGGTCGGCCACGACTCGTCCACCGTACGGTCCTTGGGGCCCGGCGAGTACGCGCCCACGGACGAGGCGTGGATCAGCGCGGGCACCCCGGCCTCGGCGACGGCCTCGAACACCCGCCTGCTGCCGAGCACGTTGGTCCGCCAGGTCGTCAGCGGATCGTGCGTGGGCTGGAACTTCCAGGCCAGCTGGATCACCGCGTCCGCGCCCCTGAAGTGGGGGAGGAGGTCGCCGCCGCCGGGGGCGACGTCCACGGCCGCCCAGGTCGTCTTTTCCGGCCGCCAGTCGGGTGTCCGGCGGGCCAGACCGAGGACCGACCCCACCTCCGGGCGCTCGCTCAACGCCCGCACCACGCTGGTGCCGACGTTGCCGGTCGCCCCGACGACCACGACCCGCAGGCCGCCCTTGTCGTTCAGCCCCGTGTCCGCCATGGCAGCCGCCTCCCGGCATATACGCGCGATTCACCTGCTTTCCGGCCCGCCGGGTACCCGTACACGCGGACCGTCATACGCCCCGCACAGATCGGCCACCGGCCGCTCGGACCTGGACACCGTGCGCCGGGGCGGCACCCTCTCCGTCTCCGGGGTGTACGGCGGGACGGCCGGGATCAGCACGGCGGCCCGATCAGGATTCGGCCGCGCGCGCCTGGGAACACGGCGGGCATGATCCAGACCATTCTGCGCGGCGGCGTCGCGGGCGCCGCCGGAACGACCGTCCTGAACGCCGTCACCTACGCCGACATGGCGCTGCGGGGCAGGCCCGCCAGCGAGGCCCCCTCCGAGGTCGTCGACAAGATCGCCCACGACGTGGGACACCCCGTCCCCGGCAAGGGCGAGACCCTGGACAACCGGCTGACCGGCATCGCCGCGCTCACCGGCATCGGCGTCGGCTGCGCCACCGGTGTGGTCGTCGGCCTGCTGCGCGGGGCCGGCATCCGGCTGCCCTGGTGGCTGGGCGGCCTCGTGACCGGCGCCCTCGCCATGGCCGGCGCCGACGTGCCGATGGCCCGCCTCGGCGTGAGCGACCCGAGAACCTGGTCCCCCGTCGACTGGACCTCGGACGTGGTCCCGCACCTGGTCTACGGCACCGTCACCTACGGCATCCTGACGGCCTCGGAGTGCCACCGCTGCCACGAGTAGCCCCACCCGGTCGCCCACGCAGGCGCCATGGGCGGCTCCGGCGGACCGGCGGGTCGTGCGGCCAGGTCACCGAACAGTGCGTGCTCTGCTCCGCGTCGGACGCCTCGGGCTGACCCCGCGCGCGCCGACCGGCGGGTCCGGGCGCGGGCCCGGGACAGTGCCGTCGTACGATGCGACCGATGTCCGGCACCCGTCAGCGCACCCCAGGCCCGCCCCCGTGGCGGCTGCTCGTGCTGCTGGTGCTGGGCGGGCTGCTCGGCATGCACGGTCTGGCGCCCGGCGGCGGACTCGGACCCGTGCACCGGGCGAGCGCCCCGCACGCGGCCGTCGTGCTCAGCGCTCCCGGCGACTGCGGGGCCCACCACGGCCACGACGGAAGCGGGCATGTGCACCACGCCGACGCCACCTGTGCGTCCGGCGCCGTACCCGGTGGGCCCGAACTCGCGCTTCCCGCCTCCCCGGACGCCGTCACCCCCGTACCCGGCGCCCTCTCGCCCGCCCGTGCCGCGTCGGCGCCGGACGGTGCCCGCGCGCCGCCCTCCCTGGCGGAACTCCAACTCCTGCGGATCTAGAGGCACCCGCGCGGCCGTACGCGGTCGCGTTCAGCGGTGTGCCCTCAGAACCCTCGGACCACAGGAGTTCCACATGACCATCCGTCAACCCCTGCGCGCCCTCACGCTCGGCGCGGCCACCCTCTCCGCCGCGCTCCTCCTCGGCGCCTGCGGCGGCGCCCACACCGACACCGGCGCCCACTCCGCGCACGGTGCCTCCGCCACCGCGGCGGCGCACGACGCCCAGGACGTCGCCTTCGCGCAGGGCATGATCCCGCACCACCAGCAGGCCCTGGAGATGGCCCGGCTCGCCGCCGGGCGGGCCGGGTCCGCCCAGGTCAAGGACCTCGCCGCGCGGATCGAGAAGGCCCAGGACCCGGAGATCCGCACCATGACCGGCTGGCTGAAGTCCTGGGGCGAGCAGCCGCCCATGGCCGGGATGGACCACTCGGCCCACACCGGCATGACCGGAATGATGGGTGCCGACGACATGGCGGACCTGGAGAAGAAGAAGGGCGCCGACTTCGACTCCGCCTTCCTCTCCCTGATGATCCGCCACCACCAGGGCGCCGTGGAGATGGCCACCACGGAGAAGGACAAGGGCCGCTACACCCCCGCCACGAAGATGGCCGACGCCATCATCGAGGGCCAGAGCGCCGAGATCGCGGAGATGAGGAAGCTCCTCGACGGCGACAAGTAGCGCCGGGCACGCCGGTGGGCCGGACGCGCCCGCGCCCGGCCCACCGGCTCCGTACTCAGCCCGCCTGCCCCAGCACCTTCGCCAGCGTGTCCAGCGCCCCCCGCAGCTCCTCCGCCGTGATGGTCAGCGGCGGCGCCAGCCGGATCGTCGAACCGTGGGTGTCCTTGACGAGGATGCCCTCGCGCATCAGCCGCTCGCTGATCTCGCGCCCCGTGCCCAGCGCCGGGTCGATGTCCACGCCCGCCCAGAGCCCGCGCGCCCGGAACCCGGTCACGCCGTGGCCGAGCAGCGCCGTAAGACCCTCGTGCAGGACCAGGCCCAGCTCGGCGGCCCGGCTCTGGAACTCGCCGGTCTCCAGGAGTTCGACCACCGCCGTGCCGACGGCCGCCGCCAGCGGGTTGCCGCCGAAGGTGGAGCCGTGCTCGCCCGGGTGCAGCACCTCCATGACCTCGCGCCGGGCCACGACCGCCGACACCGGCACGATGCCGCCGCCGAGCGCCTTGCCGAGCAGCAGCACGTCCGGCACCACGTTCTCGTGCTCGACGGCGAGGGTGCGCCCGGTGCGGCCGAGCCCGGACTGGATCTCGTCCGCGACGAACAGGCACCCCTTGCGCCGGGTCAGCTCGCGCACCCCGGTGAGATAGCCCTCGTCCGGGATGATCACCCCGGCCTCGCCCTGGATGGGCTCGATCAGGACCGCGGCCGTGTGCTCGTCGACCGCCTCCTCCAGTGCCGCGAGGTCGTTGTACGGCACGATCTTGAAGCCGGGCGTGAAGGGGCCGAAGCCCGCCCGCGCCGACTCGTCGGTGGAGAAGCTGACGATGGTGATCGTCCGCCCGTGGAAGTTGTCCGCCGCGACCACGATGTTCGCCTGGCCGTCGGGGACGCCCTTCACGTCGTACGCCCACTTGCGGGCCAGCTTGATGCCGCTCTCCACCGCCTCCGCGCCGGTGTTCATCGGCAGCACCATGTCGAGACCGGTGAGCGCGGCCAGACGCTGGGCGAACTCGGCGAGCCGGTCGTTGTGGAAGGCGCGGGAGGTCAGGGTGAGGCGGTCCAACTGGTCGTGGGCGGCCCGGATCAGCGCCGGGTGGCGGTGGCCGAAGTTGAGGGCCGAGTAGCCCGCCAGCATGTCGAGATAGCGGCGGCCCTCCACGTCCTCCACCCAGGCGCCCTCGGCCCGTGCGACGACGACGGGCAGCGGGTGGTAGTTGTGCGCGAGGACCGGCTCCTCCGCCCGGATGAGGTCGTCGGTGGTGCGCGGGTGCGCGGGTGCGGTCATGAGCGGATCTCCTGGGTGCAGCACTTGATGCCGCCGCCCGCCTTGTGCAGCTCGGACAGGTCGACGGGAACGGGGGTGTATCCATGGTCGTCCAGACGCGCGGCCAGTGCCTCCGCCTGGGGGGCGATGAAGACGTGACGGCCGTCCGAGACCGAGTTCAGGCCGAAGGCCAGCGCATCGTCCCGGGTGGCGAGCACGGCGTCCGGGTACAGCCGCCGCAGCACCTCCTGGCTGCCCGCCGAGAAGGCCTCCGGGTAGTAGACGATGTTGTCGTCGTCCAGCACGAACAGGGCCGTGTCCAGGTGGTAGAAGTACGGGTCCACCAGGGTCAGGGCGATCACCGGGTGCCCGAAGAACTCCTGGACCTCGCGGTGGGCCTCGCGGGAGGTGCGGAAGCCGGTGCCCGCCAGCACGTACCGGCCGGTCCACACCAGGTCGCCCTCGCCCTCGGTCACCGACAGCGGGCGGTAGACGTCGTAGCCCGCCGTCTTGAACCAGGCGTCGTAGTGCTCGGACTCCGGGCGCCGCTCCTGGGCGTGGAACAGCGAGCCGAAGACGCGGCCACCGACCACGATCGCCGAGTTGGCGGCGAACACCATGTCGGGCAGTCCGGGGACCGGGTCGATCTCCTCCACGGTGTGCCCGTGGTCGCGGTAGGCGCTGATCAGCGTGCGCCACTGGGTCCGCGCCAGCTCGGCGTCCACGGGGGCGTCGGGACGCATCCAGGGGTTGATGGCGTACCGCACTTCGAAGTGTCTGGGTTCGCAGACCAGGAAGCGCCGGGGGCGCCGCACACGGGTTTCGGCCACAGAGGGTTTCCTCCGCTTTCCGGTGTGTCACTCGGGGATGTCACCACGGTAAGAACACCCGGCGACGGCGGACAAGAAACAAAAGCTGCGTGTCAGTGCAGTATCGCTGCGTCTTGGCCGACGAGAACGCACGACACCTGCGCCTATTCGAGGTTTATCGGATGATCACTCCGGTGCGGCCTGGGTGGCGCCCGCTTCCGGACTGTCCGGGAGAAGGTGGGACAGGACCATCACGCTGATCGTCTTCCGGATGAAGGGCTCGGCGCGAATGCGTTCCAGCACGTCCTCGAAGTGCTCCACGTCCCGCGCCCGCACATGCAGCAGCGCGTCCGCGCCGCCGGTCACCGTCATGGCCGCCGCGATCTCCGGATGCCCCCGCACGACCTCGGCAAGGCGCCGGGGCGGGGCCGCCCCCTCGCAGTAGACCTCCACATACGCCTCGGTGCGCCAGCCCAGCGCCGAGGGCTCCACGGTGGCCGTGAACCCGGTGATCACCCCGCTCTCCCGCAGCCGGTCCACCCGCCGCTTCACCGCCGTGGCCGACAGCCCGACCACCGCCCCGATCTCGGCGAAACTGCTCCGCGCGTTCGCCATCAGCGCGGTGATGATCTTCCGGTCGAGATCGTCGAAGGACGCGGCCCTGCTGCTCATGCGGGAACTGTAATCAGCCTGGCCAGGGGGCGCCCTACGACTTGGTCAGGACCAGGGCCAGGGTCAGCAGGACCAGGACGATCCAGCCGAACCAGAGCCAGCCGTTGCCGCCCAGGGCGACCGTGTATGCCGTGACGACGACGAGGCCGCCGACCGTCAGGGCTCCCATGATCCTGGTGGAGCCGTTGGTGGAACCGTTCGTGGAACCGGGCATCGCGGCACCCTCCTCGTGGTCGGTCCACCCCCATGGTGCCCCGTGTCCGCCGTCCGTGGCACGACTCGGGGCCGGTCGCGTTCTTCGCGACCGGCCCCGTACGACCCGTGTTCCCTCGGTGGCGTCAGCCCTGGCGCCCGCTCAGCGAGGCCAGATAGGCGTTGTACGCCTCCAGCTCCTTGTCACCGTCCCGGTCCGCGGCGCGGTCCTTGCGGCGGGCCTGCCGCTGCTCGGAGCCGTACCACTGGAACAGCAGGGCGATCAGCACCAGCACCGAGGGGACCTCGCTGAAGCCCCAGGCGATGCCGCCCGCCGCGTTCTGGTCGGAGAGGGCGTCGATGCCGAGGGAGGCCGCCGGGTGCTGGAAGGTCTTCACCATCGGCTCGGACGCCATCATCAGCGCGATACCGAAGAACGCGTGGAACGGCATCCCCGCGAACAGTTCCAGCATCCGCATCAGATAGCCGGGCCGGTGCGGACCGGGGTCCACGCCGATGATCGGCCAGAAGAACACCACGCCCACCGCGAGGAAGTGCACCATCATCGCGATGTGCCCGAGCGGCGAGCCCATCAGGAAGTCGAACAGCGGGGTGAAGTACAGCGCGTACAGGCTCGCGATGAACATCGGGATGGTGAACGCCGGGTGCGTGATCACCCGCATGTACCGGCTGTGCAGCAGGGCCAGCAGCAGCTCGCGCGGCCCCGTGCGGCCCTTGCCCGCCGTCGGCAGCGCGCGCAGCGCCAGCGTCATCGGGGCGCCGAGCAGGAGCAGGATCGGCGACAGCATGCTGATGATCATGTGCTGCACCATGTGCACGCTGAACATGACCATGCCGTAGTCGTTCAGCTTGGTGCACATCACCAGGCCGATCGTCAGCACGCCCACCGCGAACGACACCGTCCGCGCCACCGGCCACTGGTCCCCGCGCCGCCGCAGCCGCACCACGCCCCAGGCGTACAGCCCGAGCCCGGCCAGACAGGCGATCAGGAAGAACGGGTCCGCCGACCACTCCAGCCCCCGTCCCAGCGTGAACGGCGGCAGATCCGGCATCATGCCGTGCCCGCTGTGGTCCATCCGGCGGCTCCTGGTTCGTGGGGGTTGTGCGGATTCTGTCCGCACTCAGGGTACGGGCGCCGCCGTGCCCGCCCGTGAGCGGGGTCGCCCGTACCCCCGGCCCCTCAGACCACGCACTCCGCCTCGGCGTACCGCTCCGCCGGGACCGTCTTCAGCCGGCTCACCGCCTCCGCCAGCGGCACCGTCACGATCTCGGTGCCGCGCAGCGCGGTCATCATCCCGAACTCCCCGCGGTGCACCGCCTCCACCGCGTGCCAGCCGAACCGGGTCGCCAGCACCCTGTCGTACGCCGTCGGGGTGCCGCCGCGCTGGACATGCCCGAGGATCACCGGGCGGGCCTCCTTGCCGAGCCGCCGCTCCAGCTCCACCGCGAGCTGCCGGGCGACCCCGGCGAAGCGCCGGTGGCCGTACACGTCCGTACCGCCCTCGTCGAACTCCATGGAGCCCGCGCGCGGCTCGGCGCCCTCGGCCGCGACCACGATGGCCGACCGCTTGCCCGCCGCGAACCGGGCGCCGACCCGCTGCGCCAACTCCTCGACGTCGAAGGGCCGTTCCGGGACGAGGACGGCGTGGGCGCCCGCCGCCATGCCCGAGTGCAGCGCTATCCAGCCGGTGTGGCGCCCCATGACCTCCACGATGAGCACCCGCTGATGGGACTCGGCGGTGGTCTTCAGCCGGTCGAGGGCGTCGGTCGCGACGCCGACCGCCGTGTCGAAGCCGAAGGTGACGTCCGTCGCGGCGATGTCGTTGTCGATGGTCTTCGGCACGCCCACGATGGGCAGCCCGCTGTCGGAGAGCAGCCGGGCCGCCTTGAGCGTGCCCTCGCCGCCGATCGGGATGATCGCGTCCAGGCCCAGCTCCTCGACATGGCCCCGGACCCGCTCCACCCCGCCGCGCAGCCGCTCGGGGCGCACCCGGGACGAGCCGAGGACGGTGCCGCCGAGCGCCAGGATGCCGCTGACGGCATCGAGGTCGAGCTTCGTGTAGTCGCACTCCAGGAGGCCCTTCCAGCCGTCCCGGAAGCCGATCACCTCGTCACCGTGGTCGACGAGGGCACGGTGTACGACGGACCGGATGACGGCGTTCAGACCGGGGCAGTCGCCACCGGAGGTGAGGACACCAATGCGCATAGCCCGAGATACCTTCTCGACGAGTACCGGGAGGCCGGACCGCGTTGTCCGGCGGCTTTCCCGGCCAGAGTACGGCGCGGACGCTCCGCGCCCCACCGGGCGTCCGCCTGATGGACGTGTCCGCACAGGTGAGCGGACACACAGTCAGGCGGGCCCGTGACACCGTCACAGGCCCGCCTGAAGTGCACTGCTTTGACCCCGTGTGTGGGGTTCGCCCTTACGCGGGCTGCTTCGCCGCCGCGATCCGCTCGTCGCGCAGCGCCTCGTACCACCGGTCGTCGATGGGCGGCAGCGCGTTCACGTCCAGCGCCAGCTTCAGCAGCAGGTCCGCGATCTGCGGGTTACGGGCCAGCACGGGGCCGTGCATGTACGTACCGAACACGGTCCCGTTGTACGCGCCCTCCGTGCCGTCCCCGGTGCCGTTGCCCCGGCCCAGGCGGACCTGGGCGAAGGCGCGGGCGGTCGGGCCCAGATGGGTGACGCCCTGGTGGTTCTCGAAGCCGGTCAGCTGGGGCAGGCCGAGCTGCGGGTCGATGTCGCCAAGGACGTCGCCGACGCACCGCTCGCCCTCGCCGCGCACCGAGACCACGTCGAGCAGACCGAGGCCCGGCTCGCGCTGGCCGAGGTCGTTGATGAACTCGTGGCCCAGGATCTGGTAGCCCGCGCAGACGGAGAACACGATCGCGCCGTTCTCCACCGCCCGTTGGAGGTGCCCGTCGCGGCGCAGCCGCTCGGCCGCCAGGCGCTGGGGCCGGTCCTCGCCGCCGCCGATCAGGTAGATGTCACCGGAGGTCGGGATCGGCTGGTCGCTGCGCACGTCCAGCCGGGCCACGTCCAGGCCGCGCTGGCGCGCCCGGCGCTCGACGACGAGCGCGTTGCCCTGGTCGCCGTAGGTGCTCAGCAGGTCGGGATAGATCCACACCAGCCGCAGTTGGTTGTCGCTCATGAGGTGATCGCCCTTCCTGATCAGTTGCCGACCCGGCGGCGCAGGTCCTGGAACGCGGTGTAGTTCGCGATGACCTCGATACGGCCCGGCGGTGCGAGCTGCACGGCCTGGTCGAGGTTCTCGCACACCTGGAAGTCCTGGTTCGCGACCTCCAGGCGGACGGCGAGGTCCAGCTTGCGGTCACCGATCACGAAGATCGGGTGGCCGGTCAGCCGCGTGTAGTCCACGTCCCACAGCCACGAGGTGTCGGTGCCGTCCGCGCCGCGCGCGTTCACGGACAGGATCACCGGGGTGGGCGGCGGGTCGATCAGGGAGAAGGTCTCCAGCCAGCCGGCCGGGTTCTTCGCCAGCAGCAGGCGCAGATCGCGGTTCTGGAACTGGACCACGTCGTAGCGTCCGGCGACCGCCTGCACCTGGTACATCCGCTCCAGGGCGACCTGCGGGGGCACCCCGAAGACGGCGGCGACGGCCGCGGAGCTGGCCGCGTTCGCCTTGTTGGCGCGGCCCGGCAGCTGGAGGTGGATCGGCCAGGCCGAGCCGTGCGGGTCGAGCACATGGTCGCCGGAGAGCGCCCAGCTCGGCGTCGGACGGCGGAAGCCGCACTCGCCGCAGAACCAGTCGTCGCCCGGACGCTGCATGACACCGCCGCAGGACGGGCAGGACCAGGCGTCGTCCTTCCACATCTGTCCGGCCGCGACCCAGACCACGTTGGGGGAGGACGAGGCCGCCCACACCACCAGCGGGTCGTCGCAGTTGGCGACGATCACGGCCTTGGAGCCCGACAGACCCTCGCGCCAGTTCTCGGCGAGCATCCGGGTCTCGGCCGCGCGGTCCAGCTGGTCGCGGGAGAGGTTCAGCAGCGCGATGCACTTCGGGCTGGTGTCCCGCGCCACACCGGCCAGGTACTTCTCGTCCACCTCTATGACGCCGAACTTGGCGTCCGAGCCGCCCGCCAGGGCGGAGGTGATACCGGCCGGCATGTTGGCGCCGAGCGCGTTGGACACGACCGGTCCTGCGGCGCGCAGTGCCTCCGCGATGAGCCGGGTGGTGGTGGTCTTGCCGTTGGTCGCCGACACCAGGACGACGTCCAGGTGCGTGGCCAGCCGGGCCAGCAGGTCGGGGTCGAGCCGCAGGGCGACCTTCCCGCCGATCACCGACCCGCTGCCGCGTCCGGCGGCGCGTGATGCCGCCGCGACCGCTTTGCCCGCGGTCACGGCCAGCTTGGCCCGCGGCGAGAGCGGGTCCGAGTTGCCTGCCATCAGTTCTCGATCCTCCTTGCGTACGCGCCGCGCCTCAGGCCATCCGGCAACGTGGTGGGGGCCTCAGCCTATCGAGAACCGTTCGCACACCCGAATCCCGGCCCCACACCGCGCGGTGGTGAGGGGCCGAACGAACCGTACCCTTGCCGCCATGCGACAACGCTCCATCCCGGGCGCCCGAGGGCGCGTCAGGCCGCTTTCCCTCCTCGGCGACCCCGTTCTGCACGCCCCCTGCGCGGAGGTCACCGACTTCGGCCCGGAACTCGCGCGGCTCGTCGCCGACTTGTTCGCGACCATGTACGCGGCCCGGGGAGTCGGCCTCGCCGCCAACCAGATCGGCGTCCCTTTGCGGGTGTTCGTCTACGACTGTCCCGACGACGAGGAGGTCCGCCACCTCGGCCACGTGGTCAACCCGCGCCTGGTGACGGCGGACGGGATCGAGCTGCGCGGACCGGAGGGCTGCCTGTCCCTGCCCGGTCTTGAGGCGGGCACGGAACGGTACGACCACGCGGTGGTCGAGGGATTCACGAAGGACGGCGAACCGGTGAGCGTGGACGGCACGGGCTTCTTCGCCCGCTGTCTCCAGCACGAGTGCGACCACCTGGACGGCACGGTCTATGCCGACCGGGTCACCGGCTGGCGCAAGCGGCGGCTGGAGCGGCAGGTGAGGCGGGCCGACTGGAGCCGCTGAAGGTCCTCCGGGCTTGGTTGAGGGCTTACCGGGTCCGTCAGAAACCGGGGCCGCCGACCCGGTCCCCGGCAGCCGCGAGGCGGCCCCACAGCAAGTCCGCGAGGGAACGCACCAGTTCGGCCCGGGAGCAGGGCCGCTCGCCCAGCCACCAGTCACCGGCCGCGTGCATCATGCCGACGATCCCGTGCCCCCACACCCGGGCCAGCTGCTCGCTGCCCGGACCGAGGTCCACGCGCTCCTCGATGACCTGCGCCAGCTCCTCGCCCATCCGCCGCAGCAGCGGCACGCTGTGCTTGCCCACGTCGAAGCCCGGGTCGCCGGACGGGCCGCTTTCGGCGGGGTGCATCAGGAAGCGGTAGACCTGCGGCCGGGCCTCGATGGCGGCCAGATAGGTGTCGAGCGTGTTCTCCACCCGCTCGCGCCGGTCCGAGGGCGCGTCCAGGGCCGCCCGCAGCGAGTCCAGCAGGGCGTCGGTGTGGCGCTTGGCGAGCGCGGCGTAGAGCCCGCCCTTGTCGCCGAAGTGGCGGTAGAGGATCGGCTTGGTGATGCCCGCCTCCGCGGCGATGGCGTTCATCGACGCCTGCGGTCCTTCGCGCAGCACCACCCGGTCGGCGGCCTCCAGCAACTCGCGCCGTCGGCGGTCGGCGGACCGCTGCTGATCGGTCCGCTGCGTGGTGTCCATGTGCTCTCCCCACCTGTGCTGATTCGGTGACGCCTGCGCAAAGTAACACTGAAAGGCCCCCTGACATCGAACGGGATACCGAGAGGCCCTACGGAGTTGACTTCCGCTACCGGTCGGTAACAGACTCTGGTTACCGCTAGTAACAGTAGTACGCGCCGCCGCTGGAGGGGACATGGCCGAGTTCACCATGGAGCTCAACGACGAACAGAAGGAGGTCCGGGACTGGCTGCACGGTTTCGCCGCCGATGTGATCCGTCCCGCTGCCGCCGAATGGGACGAGCGTGAGGAGACTCCCTGGCCGGTCATCCAGGAGGCCGCCAAGGTCGGCATCTACTCCCTCGACTTCTACGCCCAGCAGTACTTCGACCCCACCGGGCTCGGCATACCCATGGCGATGGAGGAGCTGTTCTGGGGCGACGCGGGCATCGCGCTGTCCATCGTCGGCACCGGCCTCGCCGCCGTCGGCGTCCTCGCCAACGGCACCGAGGAGCAGATCGGCACCTGGATACCCCAGATGTACGGCGACGCCAGTGACGTGAAGGTCGCCGCCTTCTGCTCCTCCGAGCCCGACGCGGGCTCCGACGTCGCCTCGATGCGGACCCGTGCCGTATACGACGAGGCCAAGGACGAGTGGGTGCTCAACGGCACCAAGACCTGGGCCACCAACGGCGGCATCGCCAACGTCCATGTCGTCGTCGCGGTGGTCGACCCGGACCTCGGCTCCAAGGGCCACGCCTCCTTCATCGTCCCGCCCGGCACGGCGGGTCTTTCCCAGGGGCAGAAGTTCAAGAAGCACGGGATTCGTGCCTCGCACACGGCGGAGGTCGTGCTCGACAACGTCCGGGTGCCCGGGTCCTGCCTGCTCGGGGGCAAGGAGAAGCTGGACGAGCGGCTGGCGCGGGCGCGGGAGCGGGCCCGCAGTGGCGAGCGGGTCAAGAACGCGGCCATGGCCACGTTCGAGGCGTCTCGACCTGCCGTCGGGGCCATGGCGGTGGGTACGGCTCGGGCTGCTTATGAGGTTGCCCTCGATTACGCCGTCACTCGGGAGCAGTTCGGGCGGGCCATTGTGGACAACCAGGGGGTTGCGTTCCAGCTTGCCGACATGCGGACCTCTATCGACGCGGCTCGGTTGCTCGTGTGGCGGGCTTCCTGGATGGCGGTCAATGGGAAGCCGTTCACTGCGGCCGAGGGGTCGATGTCGAAGTTGTTCGCCTCCGAGACGGCCAAGAAGGTCACCGGGCAGGCGATTCAGATTCTCGGGGGGAACGGGTACACGCGCGAGTATCCCGTGGAGCGGATGCATCGGGATGCGGCTATTTACACGATCTTCGAGGGGACCAGCGAGATTCAGCGGCTTGTTATTGCGCGGACGCTTGCCGGGGTGCCGATTCGGTAGCGCCGTGGGGGCGCGGGTGCGTTGCGGACTGACGGTCGTCTGTGGCTTGTCGCGCAGTTCCCCGCGCCCCTTTGAGGTTGGTCAACTCACCGGTGTTTCAAGGGTGTGAGTTGGGTGATGTCGTAGCGCTTTCGCAGCGCCTCTATCGCCTCGTGGTCCGGCGGGCCTCCGCTGTCCAGGATCTCCAGCAGCTCCTCGAAGTAGCGTTCGTGGTCCGGTGGGGGAGAGGCCTGGAAGAACATCTTCGCCGGGGTGTCGGTCGGGTTGGCGAAGGCGTGGGGGCAGCCGGGCGGGACGACGATGAGGGTGCCTGGCGTGGCTCTTACCACCCTTGTGCCCGAACTCGACTCCCACTTCTGCCAGTTGTCGGGGGTGCGGATGCGTGGTTCGAAGGCGAGGACGTCCAGTTCGCCGTCCAGGACGTAGAACAACTCCTCGCTGCGCGTGTGGACATGGGCGCCGACGTCGAACCCGGGCGGGACCTCCACCTCGAAGGTGGAGGCCGTCCGCGAGTGGGTGCCGGTGACCTTGAACGTGACCCGCTGGGCGGCCGTCTCGACGACCCGGCCCGCTCCCGGCGGTACCAGCAGTCCCTCGGTGGTCATGGGCCGCTCACCAGGTCACCGGCAGCGCCTCTGGACCCCGGATCAACGCGCCCTTGCGGAAGGGCACTTGGTCCGGCGGCACCGCGAGCCTGAGGCCGGGCACCTGGTCCAGGAGCGTGTCCACCAGGAGTTCGGACTCCAGCCGGGCCAGCATGCCGCCGGGGCAGTAGTGCGGGCCGAAACCGAAGGCCACATGCGGGTTGGGGCTGCGCTCGAAGTCGATCGTCTCCGGGTCCGGGAAGACCTCCGGGTCGCGGTTGGCGGCCAGGTAGGAGACGTAGATCGCGTCGCCCGCCCTGATGCGCACGCCCCTGATGTCCACGTCCTCCAGGGCGATCCGGGACAGGCCGACGGCGTTGCGGTGCGGGATGTAGCGCAGCAGCTCGTCGATGGCCCGCGGGCGGATCGCCGGGTCCGCGCGCAGCCGGTCCGCCAACTCCGGCCGGGTCAGCAGCAGATAGAACATCTGCCCGCTGTTGTTGGTGACCGCCTCGCCGCCGATCTGGAGGAGTACGGCGAGCCCGACGGCCTCCTCCAGGGTGACCTCGGCCCGGCCGACAGCAGCGCCGAGCAGCGAGGTCACGTCCTCGCCGGTGCTGCCCTCGCGCAGCGCGATCAGGTCGGAGAAGTAGGCGCTCATCTCGCGCTTGGCCTTCTCGCTGACCTCCTTGCCGTGCGCGGAGGACAGGATGAGCTGGGTCCACTCGTGCATCGAGTGCCGGTCGGCGGCCGGGACGCCCATCAGCTCGCAGATCACCCCGATGGGGAAGGGGCTCAGCACCGAGCGGGTGAGGTCGGCGGGCGGACCGTCCTGGAGGAGTTCGTCGACCAGCTCCTCCAGCAGGTGGCGGGACTTCTCGCGGACCCGCTCCACGCCCTTCGCGGTGAACGCGGCGGCGACCGAACGGCGCAGCCGGGTGTGGTCCGGCGGGTCCAGGAAGCCGACCGCTCCCCGGTCCGGGATGAAGTGCGGGGCGAGCCGGGTGACCGGCTTGTCCATGACCGCCTCCCGGCCGAACCGGGGGTCGTTGGTCACCATGCGCACATCGTCGTGCCGGGTGACCAGCCACGCCCAGCCCTCGCCGTTGGGCAGCTGGATGCGGGTGACCGGGCCCTCGCGCATCAGCTCGGTGAGCACCGGGTCGAAGTCCGTCCCGGCCAGGTCGACCGCGGGCCACTGCCGGACGGGAGGCTGGGTCTCGGTGAGTGTCTTCTCGGACATGGCGCCTCCTCTCAACTGCCCTCGGACCAGCGGCCGACGGTCATCTCGGCGGTGATGCCGGGGCCGAACCCGGCCATCAGCCCGCGCGCCCCCTCCTCGGGGCCGCCGTCGTCGAACAGCCGGCGCAGCGCGTCCAGGACGACGGCGCTCGCGATGTTCCCGTACTCGGTGAGCGTGGACCGGCTGAACCGGAACGCGTGCGGCTCGACGTTCAGGAACTTGCTGAGGTCGTCGAGTATGCGGGGGCCGCCCGCGTGGATGATGTAGAAGTCCAGGTCGGAGGCGTTCCAGCCGTGGGTGCCCGCGAGGTCCTGGAGCGCCGGGGCCAGCGGCTCCATCGTGGTCGGCACCCGCTTGTCCAGCAGGAAGTGGAACCCGGTGTCCCGCACGTCGTACGAGATCCAGTCCTCGGTCTTGGGGATCAGATACGAGCCGTTGCGCTCCAGCTCGACGCCCCGGCCGCCCTGGCCGCGTACGACGGCCGCCGCGATGCCGTCGCCGAACAGGCCGTTGGACAGCAGCGATCCGACGCCGAGGTCGGTGGGCTGGTAGCACAGCGAGCAGAACTCGCAGGCCACGATGAGGGCGTTGGCGTCGGGGTAGGCCGAACAGAAGTCGTGCGCGCGGTTGACGGCCGCACCACCGGCCGCACAGCCCAGCTGGGCTATGGGCAGCTGCCGGGTGGTGCTGGAGAAGTCCATCTCGTTGATCAGCCACGCGGTGAGCGAGGGCATCATGAAGCCCGTGCACGACACGTAGATGATGACATCGATGTCAGAGGTGAGGAGTTCCGCGTCGTCGAGCGCCTGGCGGATCACTGCCGGGACACGGGCCTTGGCCTCCGACTCGTACAGCTTGTTGCGCTGTTCGAACCCGGGGTGCTTCAGGGTCTCCTCGATGGGCTGCACGATGTGCCGGGTGCGCACTCCGGTGTTCTCGATCAACCGGAGGGCCAGCGGGAGCTGAGGGTTGTCCGCGTGATGCGTACGCGCCAGCTCCAGCGTCTCCTCCATCGTGATCACATGCTCCGGCACGGACACCGAGGGTCTGCACAAAGTCGCCATGAGCGGTCCCTGCTTTCGCCGTCCGGCGGGCCTTCGTCCGCCGGTCAGAAGGTGGTCCACCCACACTCACCCAAGAGAGCGACGAACTCGCGCGGTGTTACGCCGAACCGGCGAGAACAGAGAGTGACGATCTTTTGTTTGCGCAGGTCAGCGGCCACTTGAAATCAGGCCCGAGGGCAACTCCCTCAAGGGGCGCGGGGCTGTGTCGATATGCGGCTCCGCCGCGTGGGCGCGATCAGCCACCACGCACCCGCACCCGACATCCGGCCGAAAGAACTACGGCGCCCCACTGCTGTGCGCGATGCACGCCACATCGATCCGGTCAGCCAATTTCGCCAACTCAATGGCCAACGCGGCGACCGTATCCTCGTCCAGCCTCTCCCCCGCCTCGACGAGATGCACCCACCGCGCCCCCACACTGCGCAGCAACGCACTCACATCGGCCGCTGAAACCGACAGCGCACCACGGTCGTCCACGATCAAGGGCAACGTCACTTCGCGGGTCACAGTCCGGATCGTAGCCCCGCCGCCCTCACGCCCCCTGCCAAACCGTCGTGATGTTGCAGAACTCCCGGATTCCCTGCCCGGACAGCTCACGCCCGTACCCCGACCGCTTCACACCGCCGAAGGGGAACGCCGCGTGAGAGGCCGTCATCCCGTTGATGAACACGCCCCCCGCCTCGATGTCCCGCGCGCAGTGCGCCATCTCCTCCGTGTCGTGCGTCCACACGCTCGAACTGAGACCGAACGGCGAGTCGTTGGCGATCAGGATCGCCTCCTCCAGGTCGTCGGCCCGGTACAGCGTGGCCACGGGCCCGAACGCCTCCTCGCGGTGGATGCGCATCTCGCGGGTGATCCCGCCGAGGACGGTCGGCGGGTAGAACCAGCCCACGCCCCCGGGCGCCTCGCCCCCGCACAGCACCTCGGCCCCGCTGCGGCGCGCGTCGTCGACCAGCTCCTCCACGTCGCTGCGGCCCTGCTCGGTGGCGAGCGGGCCGATGTCCACGTTCTCGTCCAGCGGGTCGCCGACGGTCAGGTCCTTCATGCGGGCGACGAACTCGGTCACGAACGCGTCGTACACGTCCCGGTGGATGATGAACCGCTTCGCGGCGATGCAGGACTGGCCGTTGTTCTGCGTCCGGGCGAGCACCGCCGTGCGTGCGGCGCGGTCCAGGTCGGCGGAGGGCAGGACGAGGTAGGGGTCGCTGCCGCCCAGTTCGAGGACCGTCTTCTTGATCATCTCGCCGGAGGTGGCGGCGACCGCGCGTCCGGCCGGTTCGCTGCCGGTGAGCGTCGCGGCCTTCACCCGGTCGTCGCGCAGGATCGCGTCGACGGCCGAGGAGCCGATCAGCAGGGTCTGGAAACAGCCCTCGGGGAAGCCCGCCCGGTGGAACAGGTCCTCCAGATACAGGGCGGTCTGCGGCACGTTCGAGGCGTGCTTGAGGAGGCCGACGTTGCCCGCCATCAGCGCGGGCGCGGCGAAGCGGATCACCTGCCAGAGCGGGAAGTTCCACGGCATCACCGCGAGGACCGGGCCAAGGGGGCGGTAGACGACCCGGACCCCGAGGGCGCCCGAGTCCCGTACGTCCTCCGGGTCCGGGACCTCGTCGGCGAGCAGTTCCGCGGCGCGCGCGGCGTACCAGCGCATCGCCTTGGCGCACTTGGCGGCCTCGGCGCGGGCCTGCCCGATCGGCTTGCCCATCTCCAGGGTCATGACCCGCGCGACCTCGTCGCGGTCGGCGTCCAGCAGGTCGGCGGCCCGGTTGAGCAGCCGGGAGCGCTCGGCGAACGGGCTCGTGCGATAGGTGCGGAAGGTGGCCTCCGCGAGCTGGAGCCTGCGCTCCACCTCGGCGTCGTCCATCGGCTCGTACGTCTTGAGCGTCTCGCCGTTCGCCGGGTTCACCGTCGCGATGGGCATGGCTGGCCTCCCTGAGCGGGTTTTTCCTCGACCTTCGCGCGCGGTGCGGGGCAGCGCAACGCGTGGCCGTCCGTCTCAGCCCGAGTGCTCCGCCAACCGGTCGAGAAACGCCCCCTGCCCGGCGACGAGGACTTCGCGGGCCTTCTCGGGGGTGAACCAGGCCACCCGGTCCAGCTCGGGGAACTCCTGCGTACGCCCCGAGCGCGGCGGCCACTCCATCGTGAAGGTGCCCGGCGAGATGGTCCCGGGATCGAGGTCGCCCTCGACCGCCCAGGCGGTGACGATCTTCCCGTTGCGCTGCGCGATCTCGCCCAGGGGCAGGGCCTCGCCGTCCGGCGGTTCGAGCCCCAGCTCCTCGCGGAACTCCCGCCGGGCCGCCTCCCACGCGGGCTCGTCCGGTTCGTACTCGCCCTTGGGGACCGTCCAGGCGCCCGCGTCCTTCTTCGTGTAGAAGGGGCCGCCCATATGGCCGAGCAACACCTCGAGTCCGTCATCGGTGTGGCGGAACACCAGCAGTCCCGCGCTGCGCTTCGTCGCACGCACTGTCACGCCATGACCTCCGGGTGGGCCGCGAGCAGGTCCTCCACCGTATCGGCCTCCTCGGGCCGCTTGTCCTCGCGATAGCGGACCACGCGCGCGAAGCGCAGGGTGACACCGCCCGGGTAGCGGGTGGAGCGCTGGAGACCGTCGTAGGCGATCTCCACGACGAGTTCGGGCCGTACGGTCACCACCCAGCCGTTGTCCTCGACGGCCAGCTCCCCGAGGCGTTCGGTCTGCCAGGCGAGCATCGCGTCGGTCATGCCCTTGAAGGTCTTGCCCAGCATCACGAAACCCCCGTCGGCGGTGCGGGCGCCCAGATGCAGGTTGGAGAGTTTGCCGGTGCGCCTGCCGTGTCCCCACTCGGCGGCCAGCACCACCAGGTCCAGGGTGTGCACCGGCTTCACCTTCAGCCAGGAGGCGCCGCGCCGCCCCGCGCTGTACGGCGCGTCCAGCCCCTTGGCCACCACGCCCTCGTGGCCGCGCGCCAGCGTCTGCGCCAGGAACGCCTCCGCCTCGCCGGTCTCCTCGGGCCCCGCCACCAGCGCCCGGCGCACCCGCATCGGCTCCGGCACCAGCCGGGACAGCTCCGCGTGCCGCTCGGCGAAGGGCAGGTCCAGCAGATCGCGGCCGTCGACGGACAGCGCGTCGAAGAAGACGGGGGAGACCGGCACCTCCTCGGCCGCCCGCGCCACGTCCACCCGGGAGCCCACCCGGCCCGCCGTCTGCTGGAAGGAACGCGGCCGTCCGTCCGGGCCGAACGAGATCACCTCGCCGTCCAGCACGAACCGCTCGCCCGGCAGCTCGAGGGCAGCCGCCACCACCTCCGGCAGCCGGTCGGTGATGTCGTCCAGGGTGCGGGTGTGGATGCCTACCGCGTCGCCGTCGCGGTGCACCTGGACCCGGATGCCGTCCAGCTTCTCCTCGACCGCGCACGCCCCCAGCTTCTCCACCGCCTCCGCCACCGAGGACGCGCTGCGCGCCAGCATCGGCAGCACCGGCCGCCCCACCGTGAGCCGGAACCGCTCCAGCGCCCCCGGCCCCTCGGCGAGCAGCGCCCCGGCCACCGGCTGGAGCGACCCGGCGAGCATCACCGCCCGCCGCACCTCCGCCGGGTCCGCGCCGGTCGCCGCGGCCAGCCCCGCCACGGCCGCCGCGTCCAGCGCACCCTGCCGCACCTCGCCGGTGAGCAGGGCCCGCAGGAAGCGCTGCTCGTCCTCCGTTGCCGCGCCCATCAGCTCGCCGAGGATCCGGGCGCGTTCCTTCTGCGAGCCCGCGCCGGAGACCGCGGCCAGCTCCGTCAGCCGGGCGTCGACCTCCCGCACGGTGAGCGAGGGCCTGTCGGCGGGCGGCACCGGCTCGCCCAGCACCTTCCAGCCGACCCCGATCCGCCCCTGCGGCAGCCGTCCCGCCAGATACGGGATGACGATCGGCACGTCGGCCGGTTCCGCGTCCCGGAACAGCTCCGCGAGCAGGGCGGTCTTGCGGTTCCGGGACGCCGTGGCGGCGACCTCCCGGGAGACCTCCGCGAGGCGGGTCAGCAACATGCAGCCATGGTGCATCGGGGGCGGGCGGATCACACCCCGATACGGGAGCCGGGGCTACGCGGGTTCCGCGGCCTTCGCGTCCAGGTCCGCGAAGAGCAGTTCGCCGTTGATGGCGGCGCCCGCCCGGTAGCCCCGGCTCGCCGCGTTCACCACCTGTTCCGCGAATCCGCTCGCGTTGCCCGCCGCCCACAGCCCCGGCACGCTCGTCAGACCCCGCTCGTCGATCACCGGGTACCGGCCGAACGGCGTCTCGCGCATCTCGGCGCCCAGCGAGGTCAGCAGCTCGTCGCGGGGTACGGGGCGCGGGGCGACGTACAGCACCGCGCGGTCGTGGACCGTGCCGTCGCCGAGCCGGACCCCGGTGAGCCGGTCGTCGGTCACCACCAGGCCGGTCACCTCGCCGGGAACGACCTCCACCCCGGCGGCGGCCAGCCTGCGCCGGTCCTCGTCCGCCAGGTCGGACTCCGGGACCTCGTGCAGGAAGAGCCGTACGTCGTCGGACCACTGGGTGACCATCAGCGCCTGGTGCGCGCTGAGCGGGCTGGTGGCGAGCACGCCGGTGGGCAGGTCGCGGGCCTCCCAGCCGTGGCAGTACGGGCAGTGGATCACGTCCCGGCCGAAGCGGGCGGCCAGGCCCGGGAGGGGCGGGAGTTCGTCCCTGAGGCCGGTGGCGACGACCAGGTGCCGGGCGCGTACGGTCCGGCCGCTCGCGAGGGTGACGGTGAAGCCGTCGGGGGTCAGGTCGGAGCCGCCGGGTGCGCGGCCGGGTGCGCCCGGTGTCAGGTCCGCGTCGCGGATCGCCGTCAGTGCCCGGTCCCGCACCAGTTCCACGCCGTACCGGGCGATCTCCTCGCGGCCCACGGCCAGGAAGTCGGCCGGTGCCATGCCGTCGCGCGACAGATAGCCGTGCAGATGGGCCGAGGGGGCGTTGCGGGGTTCACCCGCGTCCACCACCAGCGTGCGCCGCCGGGCCCGGCCCAGCACCAGCGCGGCGGACAGTCCGGCCGCGCCGCCTCCGACGACGACCACGTCGTAGCTGTTCTCGTTGTAGTTGTCCGCGTTCCCGGAACTCTCGGTCAAGGTGACCACCTCCGGCTCCGACGGTCGCGCGTTCCCTGCCGTGTTGACAAACCTCTTTGCTGATTCTGCAATGAAAGACATGAACCACAGCCACCGGGGGACCGAGGACAGCACCGAGGAGAGCACGGAAGAGGTGCTGGCCGGGGTCGGGCCGCGCCTGCGCCGTATCCGCAAGCAGCGGGACGTCACCCTCGCCGCCCTCTCCGAGCGCACCGGCATCTCCGTCAGCACCCTGTCCCGGCTGGAGTCCGGGCTGCGCAGGCCCAGCCTGGAGCTGCTGCTGCCCATCGCACAGGCGCACCAGGTCCCGCTGGACGAGCTGGTCGGGGCGCCGCCGGTCGGTGATCCACGGGTGCGGGCCAAGCCGCTGATGCGGGACGGGCGCACCTTTCTGCCGCTGAACCGGCGCCCCGGCGGCCTCCAGGCGTTCAAGGTGCTGGAGCCGCAGCGCGTCCGCGAACCCGACCCGCGCACCCACGAGGGCTACGAGTGGATGTACGTCCTCTCCGGCAGGCTGCGGCTGGTGCTGGGCGACCATGACGTGGTGCTCGGGCCGGGCGAGGCGGCCGAGTTCGACACCCGGGTGCCGCACTGGTTCGGGTCCACGGGGGAGGGTCCTGTGGAGTTCCTGAGCCTGTTCGGGCCGCAGGGGGAGCGGATGCATGTGCGGGCGCGGACGGGGCGGCAGGGCGAGAAGGAGTGAGCCGGGGGCGGCCCGGGGTTCCGGGTGGGCGGGGCCGAGCGCGGGCGAGCGGCGCGTGGTCGGCCACCGGCGCCGCGTGACCGCCCTTCCCTCACCGGCAAGCGACCGCTTAGTATGCCGAGGACCCCGGTCGCACGAGGCAGTCCCGTGGAGGCTTCACATGCAGGCATGGCAGGTGCACGAGAACGGCGAGCCGGGTGAGGTGATGCGCCTCGCGGAAGTGGACCAGCCGGTGCCCGGCGAGGGGCAGGTGCTGCTCCGGGTGCGTGCCGCCAACGTCAACTTCCCGGACGCCCTGCTGTGCCGGGGCCAGTACCAGATCCGGCCCCCGCTGCCCTTCACACCCGGCGTCGAGATCTGCGGCGAGACCGAAGACGGGCGCCGGGTGATCGCCAACCCCGCACTGCCGTACGGCGGTTTCGCGGAGTACGCCCTCGCCGACGCCCGCGCGCTGCTGCCCGCCCCCGACTCGCTGGACGACGCGGAGGCCGCCGCCCTGCACATCGGCTACCAGACCGGCTGGTTCGGGCTGCACCGCAGGGCCCACCTGGAAGCGGGCGAGACCCTGCTCGTGCACGCCGCCGCCGGAGGGGTCGGCAGCGCGGCCGTCCAGCTCGGCAAGGCGGCCGGGGCACGCGTCATCGGCGTCGTGGGCGGCGCCGAAAAGGCGGCTGTTGCCCGCGAGTTGGGCTGTGACGTGGTCGTGGACCGGCTGAGCGAGGACGTGGTCGCCGCCGTCAAGGAGGCCACCGGCGGCCGGGGCGCGGACGTGATCTACGACCCCGTCGGCGGCGCCGCCTACGCGCAGTCCGCCAAGCTGGTCGCCTTCGAGGGCCGGATCGTCGTCGTCGGCTTCGCCAGCGGCACCATCCCGAGCCCCGCCCTCAACCACGCCCTGGTGAAGAACTACTCGATCGTGGGCCTGCATTGGGGCCTGTACAACACCAAGAACCCCAAGCTGATCCTGCGTTGCCACGAGGAACTGACCGAACTCGCCGCGCGCGGCGCGATCAAGCCGCTGATCAGCGAGCGCGTGCCCCTGAGCGGCGCGGCCGACGCCGTGCGGCGGGTCGCCGACGGTACGACCACGGGCCGTATCGCCGTGGTCCTGGAGAACGGAGCCGCCGCATGACCGACGCCGGGGAACTGCGCCGCCGCACAGCCGAGTTGCTGGCCGCGCACCCGCCCGCCACCACCGACCGGCTCGACTTCCTGCGCGCCCGCTTCGACGCCGGACTCGCCTGGGTCCACTACCCCGAGGGCCTTGGCGGCCTCGGTGTCCCGCGCGCCCTCCAGGCCGTCGTGGACGCCGAGTTGGCGGCTGCGGGGGCGCCCGACAACGACCCCCGGCGCATCGGCATCGGCCTCGGCATGGCCGCGCCCACGATCCTGCGCTACGGCACCGACGAGCAGAAGTCCCGCTTCCTGCGCCCGCTGTGGACCGGCGAGGAGGTGTGGTGCCAGCTCTTCAGCGAGCCCGGCGCCGGGTCCGACCTGGCCGCGCTCGGCACCCGCGCCGTGCGCGAGGATGGGGGTACCGCCCGCTCGAGCGAAGCCGAGAGTGGGGGATCGTGGGTCGTCAACGGGCAGAAGGTGTGGACCTCCAGCGCCCACCTCGCCCGCTGGGCCATCCTCATCGCCCGCACCGACCCGGACGTGCCCAAGCACGCCGGCATCACGTACTTCATCTGCGACATGAGCGACCCGGGCGTCGAGGTCCGGCCGCTGCGCCAGATCACCGGCGAGGCCGAGTTCAACGAGGTCTTCCTCACCGATGTGCGCATCCCCGACGCGCGCCGCCTGGGCGAGACCGGCGACGGCTGGCGGGTCGCGCAGACCACCCTCATGAACGAGCGCGTCTCCATCGGCGGCATGCGGCTGCCCCGCGAGGGCGGCATGATCGGCCCGGTCGCGAAGACCTGGCGCGAACGCCCCGAACTGCGCACCCACGACCTGCACCAGCGTCTCCTCAAGCTCTGGGTCGAGTCCGAGGTCTCCCGCCTCACCGCCGAACGCCTGCGCCAGCAGCTCGTCGCCGGACAGCCCGGCTACGAGGGCTCCGGCATGAAGCTCGCCTTCGCCCGCCTCAACCAGGAGATCAGCGGCCTGGAGGTCGAACTCCGAGGCGAAGAGGGCCTGTTGTACGACGACTGGACCATGCGCCGCCCCGAACTGGTCGACTTCACCGGCCGCGACGCCGGATACCGCTATCTGCGCGCCAAGGGCAACAGCATCGAGGGCGGGACCAGCGAGGTCCTGCTGAACATCGTCGCCGAACGCGTCCTCGGCCTCCCCGCCGAACCACGCACCGACAAGGACGTCGCCTGGAAGGACCTCGCCCGATGAGCACGACGAACACCGGTGTGCGGACGCCGGACACCGAACCCGATCTGCTCTACTCGGAAGAGGAAGAAGCGCTCCGCGCCGCCGTCCGTGACCTTCTCTCTGACCACTGTGCCCCGGAGTCCGTGCTCGCCCGCATCGAGACGGACACCCCGCACGACCTCGCCCTGTGGAAGCTGCTGGCCGACGGTATGGGGCTGGCCGGACTGCTGATCCCCGAGGATCTGGGCGGGCAGGGCGCGACGCATCGCGAAGTCGCCGTGGTGCTGGAGGAGTTGGGGCGCTCCGTGGCGCCGGTGCCGTATCTCACCAGTGCGGTCACCGCCACCGAGGCGCTGCTCGCCTGTGAGGACGCCGAGTCGCTGCGCGGTCTCGCCTCCGGGCGGGTCGTCGCCGCCCTCGCCGTCGGCCTGCACCGCGCACCCGGCGCCGCGTTCCCCGTCGCCCGTCTCGAAGAGGGGCTGCTGCACGGGGAGTTCACCGGCATCGCGGACGCCACCGCCGCCGACGTGCTGCTCGTCCCGGCCGACGACGGCGGCCTCTACGCGGTGAACGCCGACGCGGTGACCGTCACCCCGCAGATCTCGCTCGATCTCACGCGCCCGCTCGCCACCGTCACCCTCGCCGGTGCGCAGGGCCGTCGTCTCGGGGCTGCCGAACCCGCCGTACGACGTGCCCTGACGGCTGCCGCCGGACTGCTCGCCTCCGAGCAACTGGGGCTTGCGGACTGGTCGTTGACCGAGACCGTGCGCTATCTCAAGGAGCGCAGGCAGTTCAACCGGCCCGTCGGCGGGTTCCAGGCGCTCAAGCACCGGCTCGCCCAGCTGTGGCTGGAGGTCGTCAACCTCCGTGCCGCAGCCCGCGCCGCCGCCGACGCGCTGGCCACGGGCGTGGACACCGAGGTCGCGGTGGCCGTCGCCCAGGCGTACGCCGCTCCGGTCGCCGTCCACGCCACCGAGGAGGCCGTCCAGTTGCACGGCGGCATCGGTATGACCTGGGAGCACCCCGCGCACCTGTCTCTCAAGCGCGCCAAGGCCGACTCGCTGGCGTACGGCACGGCGGGCGCCCATCGGGAGGCCCTGGCCGCACTGGTCGATCTTCAGGCGCCCTGACACCGGCCCTGGCAGCGGTCCCGCACCGCCCCCGTCCGCGCGACATCACCCGGACGGGGGACACGTCAGCTGCCCGGACGAACCCTCCGCTACGCCACACTTGCGGCCGAACGCCGCTCAAGGGGCGTGGCGGAGGAGGTTTCCGATGGCCGTTTCCATCTCGGTGATGTTGCTGCTCCTGATCCTGGCGGTGGTCTTCCTGCGCAACGGCGCGCTGAAGATCTCCCACGCCCTGACCTGTGTCCTGCTCGGCTTCTGCCTGGCGGGCACCAGCATGGGCCCCAGCATCTCCAGCGGGCTCACCGCCACCGCCGAACTGGTCAGCGGGCTGCGGCCCTGACGCGCGGGGCGCCCCGAAAGTCCGTTCACCCAGGCCGAGTTGACTCACGGCACCGCGAACACCCCGATCCCGTTCGGCACCGGCCGCTCCGCGCCGCCGCTCGGATGGCTGCGGATCACCACCCCGCCCCGCTCCCGGGTGACCAGCTCGGTCGACCCGCCGCCGTCCAGGTTGAACCCCTCGGCCGCGCCCAGCTTCCGCAGCACCGCGGCCTCCTCGGCGAGGGTCAGACCGGCCCGGTAGTCGGCCGAGCCGTCCAGCGCGAGCAGCAGCAGCCGACGGCCACCGGGGGTGACGCCCACCGCCGTGCGTACGGCCGGGACGGTGCCGTTCAGACCGGGCAGCGGCTCGCCCCGGCTGAGGACCGGGAAGCCGCCGATCGCGAAGGCGTACGGCACCGACCCCGCCACCAGGCCGTACCGGACCCGCACCCGGTCGCCCACGGACAGGCCGCCCAGTTGTCGTGCCCCGCTGCCGCGCCCGAGCAGTACCGTCGTGTCCCGGTCGATCGGGCCCCCGCCGGGCCCCTCGGACACGCTCACCACCCGCCCGCCGCGCACCGTCACCTCCCGGGCATCCGTATCGCAGCCCGCCGCCCTGTTGGTGTCGGTGCCGCACACGGCGCGGGCCCGGGAGACGGTGCCCCACCACATGGTGAAGGCGCCTATGGAGTCCTGGGGGAGTGCGTACTGATTGAGGGCGCCGAGCGGGAACGTGCCCGTCGCTGTGCGGACCGAGCCGACCAGCCGCAGCCGTCCCGGCCGGGCCCTGCGGTCGACGCCCACGCCGAACACCTCGCGCCCGGTCGTGCCGGGCGGCGGCGCCGGTCCGAACCGCTGGCCCGCCGGGACCGCCGCCTTCATCGGCCGTCCGTCCGCGACCGCGGGGCCCACGCTCGCGCCCGTGGCGTCGACACCCGGATGCTGGGTCTCGGTGATGTCGAAGAAGTCCCCGTTGACCCCCGCGACCGCCCCGGACGTCTCCGCGAGCCGCGAGACGGTCTCGCGCGCGGCCACCGCGCCCGGCTGCAGCAGCCGGACCCGGACATGCCGGTCGCCCAGGTCGACCGTGAGCAGATGCACCCGCGCGGTCCCGGCCACCCCGGCCACGTCGAACTGCCGGTACCGCACGCCCCGTACGACCGAGCCGCCGTCCGGAGCCGCCCCCGCAGGGGCCACGAACACGGTGAGCAGCGCGAACACCGCACCGCACGCGGCGGCCACCGCCGACCGGCGGTTCACGGCGCGGCTAGCTCTCGACCACGTGCGAGCGGATCAGGAACCGGACCCCTTCGGGTGCCTCGAGGGAGAAGCCGCTGCCCCGGCCCGGCACCACGTCCACGGTCAGGCGCGTATGGCTCCAGACCTCGAACTGGGACCTGGACATCCAGAACGGCACCGGCTCCGGCACGTCCTCCACGACGAGTTCGGCCAGCAGGACGTCGGAGCCGCCCGTGCGGAACTCGCCGGCCAGGTAGCACATGGGCGCGCTGCCGTCACAGCAGCCGCCGGACTGGTGGAACATCAGCGGACCGTGCTCGGCCCGCAGCGTGCGCACCAGCTCGGCCGCCTGCGGCGTGAGCTGGACGCGAGGGACCTCTTCGTCTGCCATCGCTTCCTCCCGTGCTCCAGTCTGCTGACTCCCCACCAGCACGTCCAGCACGCGTACTTCACGGGTGAGGGCCGACTCCGGTGGCGAAGCCGGCCCTCAAGTGGCGGTCAGCGCTGGGGTGTCGGGCCCGCGTGCGCGGGCGCGCCCGCCGCGCCGGGTGTCGAGATCACGTCCACGTCGCTCGCCCGGACGTAGGCGAGCCGGTGGTCCAACTGGATCTCGTAGTACGGCTCCTGGCCCTTGATGACCGGTGCCGGGACGTCCGGGAAGGAGGAGCGGTCCACGTACGAGCCGAACACCCGCGCCCCGGTCACATACCGCTGGCCCGCCTTGATGGTGTACGGCAGCGGGGCCTCCTGCGCCTCGTCCACGCCGTCCGGGTAGGCGGACTCCTCCGGGAGCGCGCGGCCGAAGACGGGGATCTCGCTCTGGCCCGCCTTGGGGGTGATCATGTGGCCGCGCGCGCCGACCGCCGTCGGCTGGTTCTTCGGGTTCTTGAACCATGCCTTGTGGCCCTGGAACCAGATCGCCGTCCAGTCGCCCTTGCGCTCCGCGACCGCGAAGTCCTGGCCCGCCGAGACCCGCGAGCCCAGGTCGTCCACGTCGACCGTGGTGTCCTCGCCGTCGGGACGGCGGCCCGGGTCCTGGATCAGCGGCGCGTCCTCGGAGGGCTCCGTGTGCAGCCGGACGGCGCTGGAACCGTGCGGCGCGCAGCTCTCGCCGCTCTCGGTGCAGCCCGTGAAGACCGGCTTGTGCTTGCCGTAGTCCGGAAGGATCATCACGATGTCGCTGTCCGGGCCCGCGGTGGCCTTCAGCGGCGCGCCGAGCAGGTCGAAGTAGTGCCGCCAGTCCCAGAAGGGCCCCGGGTCGTCGTGCATGTCCGGGATGCTGCCCTCGGTCGGCGAGGGGACGTTGTCGTGGCCGAAGATGTGCCACCGGTCCAGCGGGATGGAGTAACGTTTCGCCAGATACTTCACCAGCCGGGCCGAGGACCGGTACATCTGCTCGGTGTACCAGGCGTCCGGCTGGCGCAGGAAGCCCTCGTGCTCGATGCCGATCGAGCGGCCGTTGACGAACTGGTTGCCCGAGTGCCAGGCCGCGTCCTTGGTCTTCACATGCTGGGTGACATGACCGTCGCTGGAGCGGATGGAGTAGTGCCAGGACGCCTCCTCCGGGTCCTGGATGGTCGCGAGCATCGAGGCCAGCGGTGCCTCGGTGTCGTGGATGACGATGTACTCGATCCGCTGGTCCTTGGGACGGTTCGCCAGGTCGTGGTTGCCGTAGGCGTCCTCGTTGATCCGGACGTAGGGCGCGCTCAGCCAGGAACAGTTCAGCTCCGGCGGGCACTCGGTGTTCTTCGAGCGCTGCGCGCCCTGCGCGGTGGCGGGGCGCGGGCGCACCTGCGGGCTCGCGGCCAGGATCACGTGCTGCCCGGCGTCGTTGACCCGGTCCGCGCCCTTGCGGATGATGTCGAAGACGTCGTTGGCGTACGCCTCGGCCTGCGCCGTGTCGGTCGTCCCGGCGAACTTCGCCACCGCCTCCCACCACTGGGCCGGGTCGGCGCTGAGCGGCTTGCCCAGCCCCCGCTGGGTCTCGGCGAGCAGGGCGGCCCCGCCGCGCACGTTGGCGGCGTCGTCCTTCTGCAGCCGCTCCGGCGGAAGCTTGAGGAGTCCGGCGGCCCGCCGCAGGTCCGCCTGCCCGACTGCGTTCCGGGAGGCGGTCCCGTGGGAGGCGGCCGGACTCGGCGTCAGCGTCTGGGGCCGGGGCGTCACATGGTGCGGCGGCTGCTCGGGCGGGGGTCCGGCGGAGTCCACCAGGTGCATCGGGCCGTAGCCGCCGACGACACTCGCGACGCCGGGGTGCGAGTCCCACCGCGACTGGAGGTAGGAGACGCCCATCAGCACGCTGCGGGGCACGTGGTACTCGGCCGCGGCGGCGGTGTAGTCGTCCTGGAGACGATTGTCGGACGGGCCGCCGCCGTCGTCCGAGTGGTCGAGCAGCAGCAGCGGCAGCAGCAGTGCTGCCGAAGCGCTCACACAGACGATTCGCCGGTGTCCGCGCACATAACCGGAGACGCGGGGGGCGACGCGTTTTCTCATACGGGAGGCTCCAACGAGGTCGGCGTGGCCAGAGAATGCGACCAGGGCACAGGGGCTGGCCCTGCACGTCACCCCTCGTACGTTTCCTTGCCTCGCGCGCCACGTCGCGCCGAGCGTCAACCGCGTGGACCATCCCCCGCGCCGAGGCCACCCGGTCGGCGGCAGTCGCGCCCCGCCCGGCGGACGGCGGCTCAGTCCTCCGTCACCGGGTCCGTGTGCCAGTCCGGGTGACCCGGCATCGGCGGGGTGTGCGCGCCGTACAGCCAGGGATCCAGAAACGCTGTCAGGTCCTTCCCGGCCACCTTCGAGGCGAGCCTGACGAAGTCTCGGGTGCCCGCTGTCTTCCCCTGGTACTCCGTCACCCAGGAGCGCTCGATCCGCGCGAAGGTGTCCGCGCCGACCTCCTCCCGCAGGGCGTACAGGACCAGCGCGGAGCCGTCGTAGCGGATCTGCCGGAACAGCGTTCCCTCGGTCGGTTCGGCCGGGGCGCCGTCGTCGTGGCGCCACTGGTCGTGCTGCTCGTAGGCCGAACGCATCATGTCCGCCATGCTCCGGCCGCCGTGGGTGTCGGCGTACAGCAGTTCGTAGAACCGGGCGTGACCCTCGCTCAGCCACAGGTCGGACCAGCGGCGGATCGCCACGCTGTCGCCGGTCCAGTGGTGGGTGAGTTCGTGGACGAGGTTGCGCTCGGCCGTCACCTGATCCCCCAGCAGATCGGCGCTCGGCACGGTCGACAGCGACTGGGTCTCCAGCGCCACGGGCAGGTCACCGGCGCCCACGAGCACGCCGTAGCGGCGGAAGGGATACGGCCCGAGCCGCTGCTCCAGCCAGGCCAGATGGCTCGGCGTCAGCGAACGGTACGCCTTGGTGTCGGCCACCAGGCCGTCCGGCACCACGTCCCGCACCGGCAGCCCGTTCGGGCCCTTGCCGTCGATGACGGTCAGTCTGCCGATGGCCAGCTGGACCAGCTGGGCGGCGAGCGGCTGCTCCGAGTCGTACGTCCACCGGGTCCGCCCGCCCGGCCGCGGCTCGCGCTTGACGAGCCGTCCGTTGGCGACGGCCGTGATGCCCGGCGGGGTGGTGACGTGGAAGGTGTACGGCGCGCGCAGGCTGGGGTGGTCGTCCGCCGGGAAGATCATCTTGGCGCCGTCGGGCTGGGGCGACAGCAGCGTGCCGTCGTCGGTGGGCACCCAGCCGTAGTCCTGGATCGCGTCGTCGCGGTGGCGCCGCTGGGTCGGGTCGGCGGTGTACGCCACCCGCACGGTGAACCGGTGCCCGCGCGCGAGGGGCTGTCCCGGTGTCACGACCAGCTCGTCCCCCTTCCGCTCGGTCCTCGCCGGTGCGCCGTCCACGGTGACGGCGCCCAGCGTGTTCCCGGCGAAGTCGAGATCGAAGCGGGACAGGGCCTGGGTGGCGGTCGCGGCGATGGTCGCGGTGGCCGGGAAGGGCGTGCGGGGCGCCCGCCAGTCGAAGTCGAGGGTGTACCGGTCGACGGTGTAGCCGCCGTTGCCGTCCAGCGGCACGAGCGGGTCACCGATGCCGGGCGCGCCGGGCGCGGGGACGTCGGCCGCCTGCCGGGTGGCGGTGCGGGTGGTGCCGGGGGCGGGATGGGCGCCCGGGGTCCTGGAGCGCGGTTCGAGGACCAGGAAGGCGGTGGCGGTGAGGGCGACGGCGGTACCGGTCAGGACGAGGAGGGGGAGGGTGCGACGGGGGAGAGGCATGGCGGAACTATGTCAGGGTGTGGGGTGATATCAGGGGTTTGATGGGGGTTTCCTGATGTCGGAGGTCTCCTCGCGTGCCGTCCGTGCGGAGCCCTCCTGTCCCCGGCCTGTGCGGGGGATGTCAACCCTCCACAGCCTTCCTCGTTAGCGTCGGTGCCTGCTGTGACACCCCCTCGGAACAACCCCTGGAGCGCTGATGCCCCCCACCATCCGCCGGGCCGTGATCCCCGCCGCCGGGCTCGGATCGCGGCTGCTGCCGCTGACCAAGGCCACGCCCAAGGAGATGCTGCCGGTCGGTGACAAGCCCGTCGTGGAGCACACCGTGCGCGAGCTGGTGGACTCCGGCATCACCGACATCACCATCGTCGTCTCCGGCGGCAAGTCCCTGATCCAGGATCACTTCCGCCCCAACCCCGCGCTCGTGCGCCAGCTCCGCGCCGACGGCAAGGACGCCTACGCCGACGCCGTGGAGGAGGTCGCGGAGCTGGCCCGGCAGGGCCACATCACCTACCTCGACCAGCACGGCCCGTACGGCAACGGCACCCCCGTCCTCAACGCCGCCCGCAGCTTCGGCGACGAACCCGCCCTGGTGCTGTGGCCCGACGACGTGTTCGTGGCCGACGTCCCCCGCGCCCAGCAGCTCATCCGCGCCTACGAGCAGACCGGCTGCCCCGTCCTCGCCCTCCTCCCGATGGACCCGGCCGACTCGCGCCGCTACGGCGTCCCCGTCGTCAAGGAGGACCTCGGCGACGGCATGCTGCGCATCACCGGCCTGGTCGAGAAGCCGGAACCGGAGACCGCGCCGTCCGCGTACGCGGCCATCGGCGGCTACGTCGTCACCCCCGGCATCGTCGACGAACTCCGCGAGCGGACCCGGCTCTGGTACGAGGCCGAACGGCAGGGGAAGCCCGTCGGCGAGGTCTACCTCACCGACGCCCTCAACGCCTACGCCGCCCATCGCGCGGTCTACGGCCAGGTCATCCAGGGCGAGTGGTACGACACCGGCAACCCCGCCGACTATCTGGTGGCCCAGATGGCGCACGCGCTGTCCCACGCCGAGTACGGGCCGGTGCTGCGGGAGCTGGTGCGCAGGCTCGACGGCTGACGGGCGGCCTCCAGCGCGTGGGTGAGGGTGCCTCAGGCGCGGGTGGGCGTGTCTCACGCGCGGGCGAGGGTGTCTCGTGTGCGGGTTCGGCGTGTCTCACGCGCGGGCGAGGGTGGCCACCAGGTCGTCCACGAGGGCGTCGTCCGCCGGGCGGCCGGTGGCCAGCAGGCGGTACCACAGGGCGCCGAAGACCAGGTCGAGGACGGTGTCCGGGGCGGGAGCGGACGGCAGGTCGCCCCGGACGCGGGCGCGGTCCAGGACCACCTGGAGCGCGTCCCGTCGGCGCTGGAGCAGGTCCGTGCGGAAGACCTTGCCGAACTCCGGGTCGATCTGGGCCTGTGCCATCAGGACCCGCAGGATGTCGCCGACCGGGCTTCTGCGGCTCAGCGCGAAGGTGTCCGTCAGGAACGCCCTCAGGTCCGCCGCGTAGGAGCCGTGGTCCGCGTTGGACACGAACAGCCCGGCCTTCGCCGCCAGCGCCTCCAGCAGGACGTGCGCCTTCGACGGCCACCAGCGGTAGATCGTCTGCTTGCCGCAGCCGGCGCGGCTCGCGATGCCCTCGATCGTGAGGTCGGCGTATCCGGCCTCCGCGACGAGTGCGTAGGCGGCGGCCAGGATCGCGGTCCGGCTCTCCTCGCTGCGCTTGCGGCCCCGGCGGGGCGGGGGCGGTGGGGTGCCGTGCGGTGGGGGTTGCTCGTCCATGGCCATGGGGGCTAGCTTAATCGAGACGCGACGGTTCGAAATTAGCGGGTCGCGACGACGGCCCGCACGGAGGAGACCTGCTCATGTCCCAGCACACAGCTCTGGTGGTCGGCGGCACGTCCGGGATCGGGCTCGCCACGGCCCGCCTCCTGGCGGCGCGCGGCGCGGCCGTGCACGTGGTCGGCCGCGGCAAGGAACGGCTCGACGGGCTCGCCGCCACCGATCCCGTCCTCGTCGGCCACCGGGCCGACGCCACCGACGGCGATGCGATCCGCGCCGTCGCCGAGAGCATCGGCACCGTCGACTGGCTGGTCCTCGCGGCCAGCGGCGGCGAAGGCGCGGGCCCGCTCGCGGAGTTGGACCTCACCGTCCTGCGCCGGGCGTTCGACGCCAAGCTCTGGGCCCACCTCGCCACCCTCCAGGCGGTCCTGCCGCACCTGGCGCCGAACGGCTCGATCACCCTGCTCGGCGCCGTCAGCGCCCGCACCGGAATGCCCGGCACCGCGGGCCTCGCCGCCGTCAACGGCGCGGTCGAGGCGCTGGTACGGCCGC
The DNA here is from genome assembly GCF_000373625.1 of Streptomyces sp. LaPpAH-108. GTDB lineage: Bacteria > Actinomycetota > Actinomycetes > Streptomycetales > Streptomycetaceae > Streptomyces. The sequence goes on along the minus strand of NZ_KB891993.1, from coordinate 752,133 downwards.
TGGCCGTGGAACTCGCCCCGATCCGTGTGAACGCCGTCTCCCCGGGGCTCGTCGACACCCCCTGGTGGGACGGACTCCCCGAGGAGGCGCGGCAGGGCTACTTCGCCCAGGCCGCCGCAGCCCTGCCGGTACGGCACGTCGCCACGGCGGAGGAGGTGGCCGAGGTGGTGGCGCTCGCGGCGACGAACGGCAATCTGACGGGGACGGTGCTGGAGGCGGACGGCGGGGCGCGGCTGGTCACGCTCGGGTGAGGGACTGTTCCTCGGGGCGTTCAGGCCGTCAGATCGGTCAGGGGCGGTGAGGCCGGGACGAGGCCGACCCGCAGGTAGTACTCCGTGCCGATGATCCGGTGCCGTGTCGCGGCGGGGAGGCGGGCGAGGATGCCGGGGAGGGGGCGTTCGCGCTCCACCTGGCTGCGGTGGGCCAGGATCGCCGCCCATTTCCGGTCCCGCCACGGGCGTACGTCCACCACCGCGCTCACCTGGTGCTGCGGCACGGCCAGGACGGACTTGCGGGCCCGGGCCAGCAGGGGGACGAGGTCGGTCAGTGCCGTGTCCGGGTGGGTGGCCAGGTACACGGCCCTCGGCTGCCACGGCTCGCCCGCCTCCGGGTGGAGGTCCCCGAGTCCGGCGGCGGCTGCGGCGAGCAGGGTGACCTGGTGGGTGCGGCGGTGATCCGGGTGCCCGGTGAGGCCGCCGTACGCGTCGTGCGTGAGCACGATCTCCGGGCGGGCGGCCCGGATGGCGGCCACCACCCGGGCGACCGCCTCGTCCAGCGGTACGTCGCACCAATGCGGCTGCCCCGGCGCCGAGTCGGGGACGCGGTCGTCGGCGTAGCCGAGCAGGCGAGGCGGCTCGGCGCCCAACGCCCGTACGGAGTCCACCAGTTCGTCGGCGCGATAGGTGCCGGGGGCCCAGGTGGTGGTCACGACCGTCACCCGGGCCCCCGCCGCCGCGTGCCGGGCGAGGACACCGCCGCAGACCAGGGACTCGTCGTCGGGGTGGGCGAAGACGGCGAGCAGGCTGGGCGGTGTCATCGGCTCAGTGCTCCGGGGGGAGTTGCGGGTGTTCCACCGGGCCGTACAGCGCGGCGGGCCGGTCCGTCCGATAGGCCCAGTAGCGGTCGCCCCAGCTCCAATGCCACCACTCCGTACCGTAGTTGACCAGGCCCGCCGAGGTCAGCGCGGCCGAGAGGACGGCGCGGTGCTCGCGGGCGCGGTCGCTGATGTTGGCGGCATCGGTGTAGCAGGCGCCCTCGCTCTCCTCCGGGGTGGCGTTCATCCGGGTGCCCATGTCGAGTTCGACGCCCTCGCTGTCGACTAGGGTGAGGTCGACGGCGGCGCCCGCGCTGTGCGGGGCGATCTCCGGGGGCGAGACATAGCGGCTGGCGGCGGCGCGGAGCCGGTGCGGCGGCCAGTCGGGGTTGTCCCGGGCGAGTTCACCCGCGTAGTCCGCGAAGTAACGGCGCTGCAGGGCCGGAGGCCGGTACCCCTCCACGAGCAGCAGGCCGAGCCCGTCCGGCAGCAGTGACCGCGCGTGCAGCAGCCGTTCCACGACCCCCTCCCGCAGATGCGCGAAGGCTCCGGCCGCGTCCCGGCGGCGGGCGTCCACGCGGAGCGTGTCCCCGGTGCGGACGTCGATCAGCCGCTCCCCGCACTCCTCGACCGGTATCCCGGCCACCCGGTCGTCGGACATCAGCACGATGCTCACTCGGTCTCCCAGTCCCATGAGTCGAAATAGGCCGCCACCCCGGTGGTGCGGGCCTCCACCACCGCGCTCAGCCGCGCGAAGTCCCGTACCGGCATGAGCGGTTGCCAGGCGGCGAGCGGCAGCACCCGCGCCTCGTCGTGCTCCTCCGGGTCCAGCACGAGCCCCCGGAGCTGTGCCGCGCCGAGCCGCCCGCCGTCGAAGACGAGCCCCATGGTGCTGTACGGCCAGGGGGAGCCCGGCAGTCCGAACACCGTCGCCAGCAGCCGGGGCGGGCCGGCCACCCGGATGCCGGTCTCCTCCTCACACTCCCGGACCGCAGTCTCCCACGGCCGCTCCCCGGGCTCCATCGTGCCGCCCGGGAACTGCCAGGGGTGCGTGGCGCTGTAGACGCCGTGCAGTTGCAGCGGCCGGTCGTGCTCGTCGGTGAAGAAGACACAGGCGAAACCGGTGGCCTTCATGACCGTCTCGGCGTACTCCTCCGGAGGCAGCCAGACCTTCTTCCCGAGGGGTTTCTGTTTCAACGGGCCTCCGTGAAAGGGCGGTTCGGACTGTCGGCCGCGCCGGCTCGGTGTGACGGTGACGGTGTTCGGTGCTCAACGGCGGCTCCGGGAGCGCGACTTGGTGTTCATCCGGCTCACCAGCCCAGCTCCGTGTACGTGCGTCCGGCGCGGATGCCCTCGATGGCCGCGCGGGCGTAAGGGACGAGCGGGTCCGGGAGGGCGTCCGGGGGCCACCAGCGCCAGGCCAGGCACTTGTCGGGCTCTCGCACCTCGGGGGTGCTTTTCAACTCGCTCACGCGGAAGATCAGTTGCATGCGGGGTCGCCTCCCGGGGGCGTCCCGCAGATGCACCACGTGCGCGAACTCCACGTCGGCGGGGTCGATCACCAGCCCGCCCTCCTCGTACGCCTCCCGGATCAGGCACGCGACGGCGGACTCCTGCTCGCAGTGTCCGGCCAGGAAGTGCCAACTCCCGCCCTGGTAGGCGGAGTCGGGATGGCGCAGGCCGAGCAGGACGCGGCCCTCCGGGTCCTCCGCGTACAGGTGGACGCCGATGACGTTCAGGGTCCGTCCGCTCTTCGCCGGTACGAAGTCGGTGTCGTCGTCGGGCATTTCGGCACCTCTCGGGCGGATGTGGCGGGCTTGCTCAGACTGCCCCGGCATGGGCGGACTCATGCGAGGCGGGGGAGGGGATGACCGGTTCGGGGCGGGTGGCGTGAACTCGGTTGCCGCTGGGGCAGACTGGCCGGTCATGGGCCTGGAACGCGTGCTGCTCGATGTGACCCCGCTGCGGTCGTCGCCCGCCTTCCGGCGGCTGTGGCTGGGGCAGACGCTGTCCGGGTTCGGCGGCCAGATGACGGCCGTCGCCGTGATGTTCCAGATCTGGGAGCTGACCGGGAGCACGGCGTGGACCGGTGCCGTCGGGCTGGCGCAGGCGGTGCCGCTCGTCGGGCTCGGGCTCTTCGCGGGCGCGCTGGCCGACCGGGTGGACCGGCGCCGGTTCTATCTGTGGACGACCGGCGGCCAGGCCCTCTGCTCACTGCTCCTCGCCCTCCAGGGATTCCTCGGGCAGCTGCCGCCCGCCGGAGTCCTGGGCCTCGTCGCCCTCCAGTCCTGCTTCGTCGCCGGAGGGGCGCCGGTCTCGCGGACGTTCGTCCCGCACCTGCTGCCCGAGCCGCAGCGCGCGGCCGGACTCGCCCTGCGGCGCATCGCCATGCAGGCCGCGATGCTGGCCGGACCCGCGCTGGGCGGCCTGCTCGTGAGCGGGGTGGGCGTCGGCGGGTGCTATCTGATCGACTCCCTCACCTTCCTCGCCGCGCTCCTGGGCGCCCTCGGCCTGCCCCGGATGAGCCCGGACGGCGACGCCGAGCCCGCCAGGCCCGGACTGCGCGGCGTACGGGACGGGCTGGCCTTCCTGGTGCGCACCCCCGTCGTGCGCGGGGCCCTGCTCACCGACCTGGCCGCGACCGTGCTGTCCATGCCGATCAGCCTGTTCCCGCTGGTCAACGCGGAACGGTTCGGCGGAGACCCGCGCACACTCGGACTGTTCCTCACCGCTGTCGCCGTCGGCGGCGTGGCGGCCTCCCTGCTCTCCGGGACCTTCACCCGGAGCCCGCGCCCCGGCCTGGTCATGCTCGTCGCCTCCGCCGCGTGGGGCGCCGCCCTGATCCTCTTCGGGCTGGCGACCGACCCCTGGCTCGGCCTGGGCTGCCTCGTCCTCGCGGGCGCCGCCGACACGGTGTCCGTCGTGGCCCGCGGCACCGTCGTCCAGGCACACACCCCGCGCGCACTGCTCGGCCGGGTCGGCGCCGCCGAACAGATCGTCGGCCAGGCCGGGCCCGACCTCGGCAACGTGCGCGGCGGCCTCGTCGCGTCCGTCACCACGGGCACGACGGCACTCGTCAGCGGCGGCCTGCTGTGCGTCCTCGCGGTCCTCGCGGTGGGCGCCACCACGGCCGAGCTGCGCCGTACCTCTGCGAGGCTCCAGCGGGGGAGCCGACCTGCGGAGTCGTCGCCGTAAGAGCCTCGCCAAGGGCGGCCCCGGCGGCGTAAGAGGCTGTCAACCCGTGTCCGAGGTGCGGTGGTTGGTCGGCGCGCACACGGAGCGGCGGACACTCGGCTTCATCGGCGAACCCCGGGTGAACGTCCTGGAGGCCCGGTCGGCTTTCCGGCACCGTCGCGAAAAACGTGGCCGCACGGCCCATTGCCCGGATCACTTTCCCCGCTCCCTGGGCATAGGGGACTGGTGACCATCGGATGGGCGCGATGAGTATGCTCGGCCCCTGGCGGTCGGCGTCCACTGAGCGTAGGCGACGGGGTAGGGGTGGGAGGGGCAGGGCCATGGTGACGTCGCGGTCGGATGCCGCACGGCTCGTGCCGACGGCACGGGACGAGGCGGAGTGGGACGGCCGGGAGCCGTCGGTGCTGCTGGTCGAGGACGACCCCGGGGACGCCCTCCTGGTGGAGGAACTGGTCACCGACAGTGCGCTCAAGATGAGCCTGCGCTGGGTGCGTTCGATGGCCGAGGCCGCGGACGTGCTCGCCGCCGAGGTGCCCGACTGCGTCCTGCTCGATCTGCATCTGCCGGACGCCCAGGGCCTGGAGGCCCTGTCCCTGGTCCAGGCGCACGCCGACCAGGTGGCCGTCGTCGTCCTCACCGGCCTCGCCGAGGAGCAGACCGGCCTCGCCGCCGTCGCGGCGGGCGCCCAGGACTACCTCGTCAAGGGCCGCGTCGAACCCGAACTCTTCGGCCGCGCCGTGCGCTACGCGATCCAGCGCAAGCAGGCCGAGCAGTCCGCCGTCGCCCTCCAGGCCAGCCAGATGCAGGCCCGGGAGAACGCCCGCCTCGAACGCGGCCTGCTGCCCAGGCCGTTGCTGCGCGCCGAGGGCGTCGACGTGGTGGCCCGCTACCGCCCCGGCCGCGCCCAGGCCCTGCTCGGCGGCGACTTCTACGACATCGTGCAGAGCGCCGACGGCGCCGTCCACGCCCTGGTCGGGGACGTCTCCGGACACGGCCCCGACGAGGCCGCCCTCGGTGTCGCGCTGCGCATCGCCTGGCGCACCCTCGTGCTCAGCGGCATCACCGGCGCCGAACAGGTCGGCCGCCTGGAGGAGTTGCTGGTCGCCGAGCGCGCCCGGGACGAGGTCTTCGCCACCCTGGTGAGCCTGGCCGCCGTACCCGGCGCCCACAGCGCCAGCGTCGTACGGGCTGGACACCCCGGGCTGCTGCGCCGTACCGGCGCCGAGGTGGACTGGGTGGAGGTGCCCGGCGGACCCGCGCTCGGCATGGTCCCCGGCGTGGCCGGGTGGCCCACCTCCGAACTGCCGGTGCCGCCGGGCGCGTCCGTGGTGCTGTTCACCGATGGCCTGTTCGAGGGACACGTCAGCCGGGGCCCCGAACGCCTCGGCGAGGAAGGGCTGCTGGCCCTCGCCCGGGAGTCGGCCACCCTGCCCGCCGAGGACTTCGTCGACACCCTGATCGACCGCGCCGAGGGCCTCGCCGAGGAACGCGGCGGACTCGCGGACGATGTGGCCGTCGTTCATGTGAGCTGGAACTAGAAGTGACACCAACGGAGTCGGAGCACACGGTGAGGAACGACAAGGGCGCGCACCGGCGCAGCCTGACGGTGCAGGGCTGGTTCCAGCTGGTGCTGGCGCTGATGGCCCTGCTCGTGGTGGTCGGCACCGTGATCGGCGCCGACCTGCTGGGCCGAACGGCCGCCGCCACCGACGGGCTGCTCCGGCACGTCCAGCCCGCGCGGACGGAGGCGTACCGGCTCCAGGCCGCCCTGGTCAACCAGGAGACCGGCATCCGCGGCTACGCGATCGCCGCCGACCGGCAGTTCCTCACCCCCTACACCGAGGGCAAGAGCGACGAGGCCCGCTCGGCCGCCCGGCTGCGCAAGCTCGTCGGGGACCGCCCCGACCTGCTCGCGGACCTGGAGGCCGTCGAGCGGCAGGCCGCCGACTGGCGCCGCTCCTACGCCGAGCCGATGGCGGCCTCCGTCACCCCCGGCGACCCGAAGCGCGTCGACAAGACCACTGCCGAACGCGGCCGACGCGACTTCGACCGGCTGCGCGCCACGTGGGCGAAGCAGAACGCCGACCTGGCCCGCTCCGTCCGCGAGGGCCACGTCGAGATCGCCCACGAACGCACCGTGCGCAACTCGGTGCTCGGCGGCATGGTGGCCCTCTTCCTGCTGACCGGCATCGCCCTCGCCTTCCTCGTGCGCATGCTGGTCGCCCGCCCGCTGGAGATCCTGGGCACTGCCTCCCGCCGGGTGTCGGGCGGTGACTTCGCCCACGTCATCACCGGCAGCGGCCCCGCCGACCTCGTCGCGCTCGCCGACGACGTGGAGGGCATGCGCAAGCGCATCGTCGCCGAACTCGACGCCTCCCGCGACCAGGAGCGCACCCTGGCCCAGCAGACCGCCGACCTGGACGCCCAGGCCGTCGAACTGCGCCGGTCCAACGTCGAGTTGGAGCAGTTCGCCTACGTCGCCTCCCACGACCTCCAGGAACCCCTGCGCAAGGTCGCCTCCTTCTGCCAGCTCCTGGAGAAGCGCTACGGCGACCAACTGGACGACCGGGGACGGCAGTACATCGACTTCGCCGTGGACGGCGCCAAGCGGATGCAGGTCCTCATCAACGACCTGCTCACCTTCTCCCGCGTCGGCCGCCTCAACGACACCCGCGTGCCGGTGGGTCTCGACCAGGCGCTGGACAAGGCGCTGACCAACCTGGGCGCGGCCGTCGAGGAGTCCGGCGCCGTCATCGACCGGCCGGACACGCTGCCCGAGGTCGTCGGCGACCCGACCCTGCTGGCCATGCTCTGGCAGAACCTGGTGGGCAACGCCCTCAAGTTCCGCGATGCCGAACGCGTGCCACACCTCACCGTCACCTGCGAACCCGACCCCGACGAGCCCGGCATGGTCCGGATCTGCGTCAAGGACAACGGCATAGGCATCCCCGGCCAGTTCGCGGAGAAGGTCTTCGTCATCTTCCAGCGGCTGCACAGCCGGGACGCCTACGGTGGTACGGGCATCGGGCTGGCGCTCTGCAAGAAGATCGTGGAACATCACGGGGGCAGGATCTGGCTCGACACCGCCTGCACGGACGGCACCCGCTTCTGCCTCACCCTCCCCCCGGCCGCCCCCGTCCCGGACGAGACCGGCGCCGACTCCCAGGAAAAGGCCCTGACATGACGACCCCCGCCGCCACCCCCATCGACGTCCTCCTGGTCGAGGACGACCCCGGGGACGAGCTGATGACCCGGGAGGCGTTCGAGGACAACAAGATCGGCAACACCCTGCATGTCGTCCGGGACGGCGAGGAGGCGCTGCACTTCCTCTACCGCCAGGGCGAGCACGCGGACGCACCCCGCCCGGACCTGATCCTGCTCGACCTCAACCTCCCCAAGTACGACGGCCGTCAGGTCCTGGAGCGGATCAAGTCCGACCCGGACCTGTCCCACATCCCCGTGGTCGTGCTCACCACCTCGGCCGCGGAGGAGGACATCCTGCGCAGCTACAAGCTGCACGCCAACGCGTACGTCACCAAGCCGGTCGACCTGGACCAGTTCATCGCGGCGGTCCGCCAGATCGACGACTTCTTCGTCCAGGTGGTACGGCTGCCGCGACAGGGCTGAGGGGGCCTTCGGCGGTTCCTCCACGGGGCGTTGCCGGGGGTCGTGAGCTGCCCTGCCGCTGCTCCGGCGGTCCGTGCGGGCGGATACACTCGTCCGTTCGTCGTGATCAAGGAGCAGACCATGCGCAACGCCGCCGTCACGCCCCGAGGGGACCTCATGCGCTGGGTCGAGCTGCCCGGCCGGGACGCCCCGCGCGTCTATGTGCACGGCCTCGGCGCCACCTCGCCCGCCTACTTCACCGAGACCGCCGTGCACCCCCTGCTCGCCGGTCACCGCTCGCTGCTGATCGACCTGCTGGGCCACGGACTCAGCGACCGCCCGGCGGACTTCGACTACAGCCTGGAGTCCCACGCCGACGCCCTGGCCGCCGCGCTGACCTCCGCCGAGGTGAGCGGCGCCGAGCTGATCGCGCACAGCATGGGCGGCTCCGTCGCGATCGTCCTGGCCGCACGCCATCCCGGACTGGTCTCCCGGCTGGTCCTGATCGACGCCAACCTGGACCCGATCACGCCCGTCCCCGGCGCCCCCGGCAGCTCGGGCATCACCGCGTTCTCGGAGCGGGAGTTCCTGGACGGCGGCTGGGAGCAGGTCCGCGAGGCGGCGGGCCCGCACTGGTGGTCCACCATGCGCCTGGCCGACCGCACGGCCCTGCACCGCAGCGCGGTCCGGCTCACCCGGGGCACCACCCCCACGATGCGTGAGCTGCTGCTGAAGCTGCCGATTCTGCGCACCTTTCTCTACCCCGAGGCCGACGGCCCGTTCCCCGGTGCGGAGGCCCTGGAGGAGGCCGGGGTGCGGGTCGTGGCCGTCCCCGACTGCGGGCACAACATCATGCTGGACAACCCCGAGGTCTTCGCGCGCGAGACGGCCGCCGCCCTGGCGTGAGTTAGGCATGCCTAAGTAGGGTGCGGTGGCCGGACGTCCCGTCTTTCCGCTGGAGGCCGCCATGACGAGCACCGCCGATGTGTCCACCGCGACGGCCGGCGCGGGGGCGGGGCCGCTGTGGCTCGCCCGGGTACGGCTCGGCGCCGGAGGCCCGCTCGCCCGCGTCCGGGTCGCGGACGGCCGGATCACCGGGATCTGGGCCGAGGAGGACGCGGGCCGCCAACTCGCCTCCGGTGAGCCGGTGTTCGACCTGGCCGGGCGTACCGTACTGCCCGGCCTCTGGGACGCCCATGTGCACCTGGGGGAGTGGGCCGCCGCCCGCACCCGGCTCGACGTGTCCGGACTCGACTCGGCCCGCGCGGTCGCCGAAGCCGTCCGCGAGCGGGCCCAAGAGGCGCTGGACGACGGGGTGTTGACCGGGTTCGGCTTCCGGGACGGGCTCTGGCCCGACGCCCCGCACAAGGACGTGCTCGACGCGGTCGTCCCCCATGTCCCCGTCGCGCTGGTCAGCCAGGATCTGCACACCGCGTGGCTCAACTCGGCCTGCCTCGCGCTGATCGGCCGGGTGGGGCACCCCAGCGGACTGCTGCGCGAGCACGAGTGCCTGGAAGCCCTCGCCGCGCTGCCCGAGGCGCCCGTCGAGACCGTCGACCGCCGCATTGAGGAAGCCTGCCGGGCCGCCGCCGCGCGCGGGGTCACCGGGATCATCGACTTCCAGTACGGCGACACGGTCACGGAGTGGGCGCGGCGGAGCGCGGCCGGACCGCTCCCGGTGCGGGTGGACGCGGCCGTCTACCCGTCGTATCTGGACGCGGCGATCGAGCGCGGGCTGCGCACCGGCTCACCCGTCGACGAGGGAGCGGGAGTCGTGCGCGTCGGCCCGCTCAAGCTGTTCACGGACGGTTCGCTCAACACCCGTACCGCCCTGTGCCGCGACCCCTACCCGGGACTCGGGGACACCCCCGAGGCGCACGGCATCCAGGAGACCGGCACCGAGGAGCTGGTCGCGCTGATGCGCCGCGCCGCCGCCCACGGCATCGAACCGGCCGTGCACGCCATCGGCGACCACGCCAACACGGTCGCCCTGGACGCCTTCGAGGCGGTGCGCTGCCGTGGCCGGATCGAGCACGCCCAGCTGCTCAGCGCCGCCGACCTGCCGAGGTTCGCCGCGCTCGGGGTCACGGCGGGCGTCCAGCCCCGGCACGCCACCGACGACCGGGACATCGCGGACCGGCACTGGGCGGGCCGCACGGACCGCGCGTTCGCCTACGGGGACCTGCTCGCGGCCGGGGCCCGGCTCGAGTTCGGCTCGGACGCGCCGGTCTCGCCGCTGGACCCCTGGCTCGGCATCGCGTCGGCCGTCGGCCGCACCGGGGACGAGCGCCCGGCCTGGCACCCCGAGCAGCGCGTGCCCCTGGCCGCCGCGCTCGCCGCCTCGGCCCGGGGCAGGCGGCTGGTCAGGGTGGGCGACCCCGCCGACCTGGTGGTCACGGACGTGGACCCGCGGGAGGCGGACCTGACGACCCTGCGCGCGATGCCCGTGTTCGCGACCATGCTCGGCGGTCGCTGGACCCACGGACCGGCCTGAGCGCGGGAGCTTGCGCTTCGCCGTTCCGCGCGCATACTTAGGGTACCCTAACTTGGGTTCTCGTCTCCGGAGCGGAGCCGTGGACGGCGTGCGCCGATGCGCGCGCCGCACGGGGTGGACGGCGGCACGACCGCCGGATGCGGAAGGTGTGGCGGTGCCCCTCGGCACCGGAACGCGCGGCGGCCCCGACCGGCTTCGCCCCGCCCGGCGACACCCGGGCGCGTCGACACGCGGCCGTACCCGAGGGCGGGGTGCGACCCGTCGAGCCGACCGCGAGAGGCGAAGCCCATGCCGTTCCCGTTCCCCGAGACCGTGATGCCGTCCGGAGCGATCCCGTCCGCCGATGCCGTCCCGCTGTCCGGACCCGCCCAACTCCCTGATGTGTCCGCCGGTGCGGGCCCTGGTGGGACGCCCGAGCCCGGTGGCGGCCCCTCCTGGTGTCTGGAGGTGCGCCGGGCCGTGCTCCTCGTCCGTGACGTACGCGGCTGTCCCGTGGCGGACGGCTCCGGGTTCGTCGCCCGCACCGAGCGGCTGGTCCGGGCCGCGCGGGACGCGGGCGTGCCCGTCGTCTACGCGGTACGGGTGCCGGAGCAGGGTGCCGTCCAGCCGGGACGCGGTGTCGTCGACGCCGTCCAACCCCGGCCCGGCGACAGCCTGTTCACCGGGAAGCGGTGCAGCGCCTTCGCCGGTACCCGGCTGCGCGCACGGCTGACCGAGCTGGGCCGCGACCAGCTGGTGGTCGCCGGGGTCGCCGCCGCGACGGACATACTGCTCACCGCCGCGGACGCCTGGATGCAGGATCTGGAGCCCTTCGTCGCCGCCGACGCGGTGGCCGACCGTACGGCCGCCGAGCATGCGATGGCCGTACGGTGGCTGGCCGCGACCTGTGCCGTGATCACCGACACCGACGCGCTGGTGGCGGCGTTCGGCGGGCGCGGGAGTGTCGAGAAGGCGCCGGTGGAGCGGTGGGTGGGCACCCCCGGGTGAGCCGGTGCCGGGGGTGTCACGGGTGGCGGAGCGCCGGGCGTCAGGCGGGTGCCCGCCCCGCGAGCAGGGAGCGGTGGATCTCCTCCGCGCGGACCGCCGTCGTGGACAGCAGGGTGCTGGTCAGCCCGTGCGTGTGCTCGGTGCCGCCCTGGAGGTAGATCCCGGCGGTGACCTCCGGTGCCGTCGCCACCCGGTGGTCGCGGCCCACCCGCAGGGCGTCGCCGTCGTCACGCAGGCAGAGCTTGGCCGACTCCCCGAGGAGCGCGGTCAGATCGCGCGGCCGGTACCCCGTGGCGAGGACGAACACATCGGCCTCCAGCGTCTCGTGTTCACCGGTCGGCAGGAACTCCACGCTGATGTCCAGCGCGTCGCCGCCGGACCGGGGCCGTACGTCGCGCACCCGGGAGACGTTGAGGAAGCGCAGCCGCTCGCGGCCCGCGACCTTCTCGCGGTACGAGGTCGCGTACAGCGCCTCGATCAACTCCATGTCCACCACGGAGTAGTTGGTGGAGCGGTGATAGTCGAACAGGGACTGTTTCACCTCGGCCGGGGCGCCGAAGTACAGGTCCACCGCCTCCGGGTCGAAGATGCGGTTGGCGAACGGGCTGTCGTCGGCCGGGGTGTAGCCGTACTTGGCGAAGACCGCGCAGATCTCCGCGTCCGGGAAGGAGCGGTGCAGGAAGTCCACCGCCTCGGCGGCGCTCTGCCCGGCACCGAGCACGACCGCCCGGCGCACGGGCGCCCCGGTGGCGCCGAGTCCGGCGACGCGGGGGATCAACTGGCTGTTGTGCCAGACCCGTTCGCCCAGCTCCAGACCGGGCGGCACATGCGGCTCGAGCCCCATCGCCACGCTGATGTTGCGCGTCCGGTACCGGACCGTACGGCCCGGACGCTCCGGGTCCTGGCAGTGCACGTCGAAGTACGCGACCGTGCCGGCCTCGTCGCGCACTGGCTCGACGGCCGTCACCTCGCTGTCGTAGCCGACGAGATGGCCGACCCGGTCGGCGGCCCACTCGAAGTACTGGTGGAACTCGGCGCGCAGCGGGAACAGCGTCTTCTGGTTCAGGAAGTCGATGAGCCGGCCGCGCTCGCGCAGGAAGCAGAGAAAGCTGAAGTCGCTGGTCGGATTGCGCAGGGTGACCAGGTCCTTGAGAAACGACACCTGCATGGTGGCGTCGTCGATGAGCATCCCCCGGTGCCAGCCGAAGCGCGGCTGACGTTCCAGGAAGCGGGCGGTGAGGCGTTCTCCCTCCGGGCGGCCCGCGTTGTGTTCCTCAATCGCTATGGCCAGTGCGAGATTTGACGGACCGAACCCGATTCCGAGGACATCATGGACGACGTCGAACTCCGTGCGAGGTGACTTCACCGTGGCATCGCCTCCCTCAGGCAGCCACATGTTAGATAAGGTTAGCCTTACCTAGCAACGGAGTCGTCGAAGAGGAGATCCTCATGCGCGTCGCCATGTTCGGCTATCAGACCTGGGGCCACCGCACGCTCCAGGCGCTGCTGGACTCCGGTCACGAGGTCGTCCTCGTCCTCACCCATCCGGCCAGTGAGCACGCGTACGAGAAAATCTGGGACGACAGCGTCGCCGAACTCGCCGAGAAGCACGACATACCCGTGCTGCTGCGCAACCGCCCCGACGACGAGGAAGTCCTCGCCGCCGTGCGGGAGGCGCGCCCCGACATCATCGTGGCCAACAACTGGCGCACCTGGCTGCCCCCGGAGCTGTTCGACCTGCCCCCGCACGGCACGCTCAACATCCACGACTCCCTGCTGCCCTCCTACGCCGGGTTCTCGCCCCTGATCTGGGCCCTCATCAACGGCGAGGAGCGGGTCGGCGTCACCGCGCACCGCATGAACGGCGAACTCGACGCGGGCGACATCCTGATCCAGCGCGCCGTCCCCGTCGGCCCGGCCGACACCGCGACCGACCTCTTCCATCTGACCGTGGACCTCATCGCCCCCGTGGTGCGCGAGGCACTGGACCTGATCGCCTCCGGCGCCGACGCCGGACGCTGGCGGCCCCAGGACCGCAGCCAAGCCAGCTTCTTCCACAAGCGCTCCCTGGAGGACAGCCGCATCGACTGGAGCTGGCCCGCCGAGCGCCTGGAGCGGCTGGTGCGGGCGCAGTCCGACCCGTACCCGAACGCGTACGCCTTCCACCGCGGCGAGCGGCTGCGGATCGTGTCGGCCGCCGTCTCCGAGAGGCGCTACGGCGGCACCCCGGGCCGGATCTTCATCCGCGAGGGCGACGGCGTGGTGGTCGTGGCGGGCCCGGACGCGCACAGCGGGCAGGGGCACGGGCTGCTGGTGCGGCGGGTGCGGACGGAGGACGGCACCGAGCTGGCCGCCACCGACTACTTCCGCACGATGGGGGGCTACCTCACCTCGCGGCCCGAGTGACCCCGGTCTGAGGCTTTCTGAGTGAGCGTCAGTCCGCCGCCGTCGCGGGCTCCTTGGAGTCCGCGTGGTGGCGGCCCATCGGTATCACCAGCGGGGTGCCGCTCACCGGGTCGGTGGTGATCCGGCAGCGTAGGTCGAAGACGTCCTCGACGGTCTCCTCGGTCACCACCTGGGCCGGAGGACCCTCGGCGACGATCCGGCCCCCCTTCATGGCGATGACGTGATCGGCGTACCGGCACGCCTGGTTGAGGTCGTGCAGCACCATGACCACGGTGCGGCCCTCGCGCCGGTTGAGGTCGGTGATCAGGTCGAGCACGTCGATCTGATGGGCGAGGTCCAGATAGGTGGTCGGCTCGTCCAGGAGGAGTACGGGGGTGCCCTGGGCGACGGCCATGGCGATCCAGGCGCGCTGCCGCTGGCCGCCGGAGAGTTCGTCCACCGGGCGGTCCGCGAGGCCGGTCAGGCTGGTCGCCGCGAGCGCCCCGTGCACGGCCTCCTCGTCCGCCTTCGACCACTGCCGCCACCACGTCTGGTGCGGGGAGCGGCCCCGGCTCACCAGGTCCAGCACGGTCAGCCCCTCGGGGGCCACCGGGGTCTGCGGCAAGATGCCCAGCTTGCGGGCGAGTTCACGGGTGGGGATCGAGCGCAGGGCGGCGCCGTCCAGCTCCACCGCCCCCTGGCGCGGGGCCAGCAGCCGGGCGAGCGCCCGCAACAGGGTCGACTTCCCACAGGCGTTGGCGCCCACGATGGCCGTGATCCGGCCGGTCGGCACGGCCAGGTCCAGGCCCTCCACCACCGCCCGTCCGTCGTAGGCGAGATGGAGATCGTGCGCGGTCAACCTCGGCTCGTGCTGCCCGGGTTGGGCCACCTTCTCGGTCAGCGGGGTGCGCGCGTCGGTGGATGCCATGCGATCAGCCTCCTGAGCCCGCGCGGTTGGCGCGGATGAGCAGCCAGAGCAGGACCGGGGCGCCGAGCACACCGGTGACGATCCCCACGGGCAGTTCCGTACCCGGGATCGCCTCCCGGGCGATCAGGTCGGACCCGAGGACGACGAGGGCGCCGGTGAGACCGGAGACGAGCGGGGGCGGCGAGTCGGTGGCGGCAAGCCGCTGGGCGATCTGCGGGGCGGACAGCGCCACGAAGGCCACCGGACCGGCCGCGGCCGTCGCGAAGGCCACCAGACCCACCCCGGTCACCAGCAGCGCGAGCCGCACCGGCTGGACCGGCGTGCCGAGCCCGGCCGCCACGTCGTCCCCGAGCTGGAGCGTGCGCATCCAGCGGCCCATCGCCAGCGTGACCGGCAGCAGCACCGCCATCGCCACGGCGAGGGTGTCCACCTGCTCCCAGGTGCGGCCGTTGAGGTTGCCGACCAGCCAGCCGACCGCCTCCTGGGCCTCGAAGCGGTTGCCGCGCGCCACCAGGAAGTCGGTCGCGCTGGTGCAGATCCACGACACCCCGATGCCGACCAGGATGATCCGGTACCCGGTGGCCCCGCCCCGCCAGGCGAGCGCATAGACGACGGCGGCGGTGGCCAGCGCGCCGAGCAGCCCCAGGGTCTGCAGCCCGAGCCCGCCGGTCCAGCCGAGCACGACCGCCGCCACGACCGCCGTGCCCGCGCCCTCGGTCAGCCCGATCATGTCCGGGCTGGCCAGCGGATTGCGGGTCATCGTCTGGAACACCGCGCCCGAGACCCCGAACGCGATCCCGGCGAGCAGCCCGGTCAGCGCGCGCGGCAGCCGCAGATCCTGGACGACGATCACCGTGCCCGGATCGCCCGCGCCCGTGAGCGCGCGGACCACGTCGGGCAGCGAGATCGGATAGTCCCCGAGCGTCAGCCCCCAGCAGAACAGCAGGAAGGCGGCGGCGCCGACCAGCACGCCGGTCAGGAGGAGCCGCGGGCGCAGCACGCCGGAGACGGGCGGCACCGCGAGGCGGAAGGGCCTTCCGCGCCGGACGGGCGGCGCCGGGATCGCCGTGGCGGTGGGGTGGGCGGGCATCCTCAGACCTCCGCGAGCTTGCGGCGCCGTACCAGGGCGATGAAGAACGGGCCGCCGACGAACGCCACCAGGACGCCCGCCTGGATCTCGGTCGGCCGGGCGGCGAGCCTGCCGAGGATGTCCGCCGCCAGGAGCAGCATCGGCGCGATGGCCGCCGACAGCGGCAGCAGCCAGCGGTGGTCGGGGCCGATACCGGCCGCCTGGGCGAGCACGCGGGCGAGGTGCGGGACGACCAGACCGAGGAAGACCACCGGGCCGATCACGGCCACCGAGGCGCCGGTCAGCAGCATGACCGCCGTCACGCCCTGGAGCCGCACCAGCCCGAGGCGGCGGCCGAGCGAGGCGGCCACGTCGTCCCCGAGGGCGAGACTGTTGAGCGCGGGCGCCGAGGCCAGCGCGAGCACCGCGCCGACGGCGAGGAACGGCAGCACGCTCACCAGGTCGCCCCAGTCCTGATCGGCCAGCGAACCCGCCGACCAGAAGCGGTAGCGGTCCAGCGCGTCCGGGTCGGTGAGCACGATCGCGCTCGTGCACGAGGAGAGCATGAAGGTGATGGCGACGCCCGCGAGCGCCAGCTTCACCGGGGTCGCCCCCGAACGGCCCAGCCTGCCGAGGAAGTAGACGAGGACGCTGGCCGCGAGCGCCCCGGCGAACGCGAACCACACGGTGCCGTAGAGCGAGGAGAGCCCGAACACGCCCACCGCGACGACGATCGCGAACGACGCCCCCGCGCTGACCCCGAGAATGCCCGGGTCGGCCAGCGGATTGCGGGTCAGCGCCTGCATCAGCGCCCCGGACAGACCGAGCGCGGCCCCCGTCGTCAGACCGAGCAGGGTGCGCGGGAGACGCGCCTCCCAAATGACGTTGTCCACCGTCCTGTTGGGCGCGTGGCCGAGGAGGGCGTGGACCACCTGGTCCAGCGGGACGCTCAGCGCGCCCAGCGAGACCGACAGCAGGGACAGCAGCAGGAGTACGGCGACGACGAGGCCGACGAGCGCCGAGCCGCGCAGCTTTCCGCCTGGGGCCACTGGACTCTCTCCACGTCATCGTCCGTTCGCGGGCGCCTGGTTGACAGGTAAGGCGAGCATAACCTCAGTTGTCGCCCATCGGGTCGATCTTCTCGAAGAGGGCTATCAGGTAAGGCAATGCTTACCTTACTATGCGAGCGGTTGCGGCTCCCCAGAGCCGGTTCCGTCTCGCGAATGGAGGCACGGGCCGCTGTGTCGGGTAACACGCGTTCTGCTGAAGAGGCGATGACCGAAGGACCCCTGACCACAGGGGGCGCGACCGTGGAGGAGCACTGGCGGCAACGGTTCGCCCGGCCACCGGCGGACACCGCACTGCCGGTCGACCTGTCCGCACCCCCCGCTTCCGCCTCGGCGGCACCCCGGGCTTCCGTCGCCCCCGCCTCCGTCCCCACCGCCACCCGGCACCATCCGCTCGGCGTGCCGCGCCCGGCCGAACACGTCCTGCTCGCCGCCCACTTCGCCCTCCTGCGCCGGTACGGCGGAGCGGCCACCGACTTCGTCGTGGCCCGTGCGGGGCTCCCGCTGCGGGTCGCCGTGGAGGCTACGACGACCTTCGCGGAGCTGTGCTCCCGGGTGGAGGCGGAGATCGCCGCCGCCGAGGAACACCGGCTGCCCACCGCCGACGTACTCGCCGCACTGACCCTTGAACCCGGCCGTGGCGGCGCCCTGTTGTGCGCCACCGGCTTCGGACCGGAGCCCTGGGACAGCCCGCTGGACCTCGCCTTCCAGGCCGGGGACGACCTCCAACTCACCTACCGCACCGACCTCTTCGAGCCCGCCACCGCCGACCGCGTCCTCGGCCACTACGCCACCCTCCTCGCCGACGCCCTGGCCCGCCCCGACACCCCCGTGGGCGACCTGGAGCTGCTGACGGCGACGGAACGCGCCGTCGTGCTCGACGCCTGGAACGACACCGCGCACGACGTGCCCGCCCTGACCTGGCCCCAGATGTTCGCCGCCCAGGTCGCCGCCCGCCCCGACGCCGTCGCCCTCGTCCACGAGGACGTGACCCTCACCTACGCCGAACTGGACGACCGGGCCTCCCGGTTGGCGCGGGCACTCGCCGCGCGCGGGGCCGGGCCCGAGCGGGTCGTGGCCATCGCGGTACCCCGCTCGGCGGACCTGGTCGTCGCCGAGGTCGCCGTGCTGAAGTCCGGGGCGGCCTATCTCCCGCTGGACACCGACTACCCGGCCGACCGCGTGGCCTACATGCTCGGGGACGCCCAGCCGGTCTGCGTGCTGACCACCACCGAGGTCGCGCCCGAACTGCCGCCGGACACGGTGCTGTTGCTCATGGACGCCCCGGAGACCGCGGCCGAGCTGGCGGGACTCGCGCCGGGCGACCCCGAGACCGCCCGCGCCCTGACCACCGACCACGCCGCCTACGTCATCTACACCTCCGGCTCCACCGGCCGCCCCAAGGGGGTCGTCCTCACCCACGCGGGCGTCGCCGGGCTCGTCGCCACCCAGAGCGAGCGCTTCGGGATCGGGCCGCACAGCCGCGTTCTCCAATTCGCCTCGCCCAGCTTCGACGTGGCGTTCTGGGACCTCTGCCTGGGCCTGCTCTCCGGCGGCCGGCTCGTCGTCGTACCCGCCGACCGCCGCTACCCCGGAGCGCCGCTCGCGCAGTACGCCCTGGAGCACGGCATCACCTTCATGATCCTGCCGCCCGCCCTGCTCGCCGCGCTGCCCGACGACGTCCACCTCCCCGCCACGGCAACCCTGCTGGCCGGAACCGAACGGGTCTCGCCCGAGCTGGTCGGGCGGTACGCGCGCGGCCGGATGATGTTCAACGCCTACGGCCCGACCGAGGCCACCACCAACTCCACGCTGGGCCGGTGCGATCCGGACACCCCGGCGGGGACCATCGTGCCCATCGGCGTCCCCGACCCTGGCACCCGCGCCTATGTCCTGGACGACCGGTTGCGGCCCGTACCGGCCGGTGTCGTGGGGGAGTTGTACCTCGGCGGCGACGGGCTCGCGCGCGGCTATCTCGGGCGCCCCGCGCTCACCGCCGAGCGGTTCGTGGCCGACCCCTTCGGCGCACCCGGCGAACGGCTGTACCGCACGGGCGACTTGGTGCGCTGGAAGGCCGACGGCAGGCTGGAGTTCCACGGCCGCGCGGACAGCCAGATCAAGATCCGGGGCTTCCGGATCGAGCCCGGCGAGATCGAGTCCGTCCTGCGCGCCCACCCGGCCGTCGACCAGGCCGCCGTCGTCGTCCGCGAGGACCGCCCCGGCGACCGCCGCCTGGCCGCCTACGTCGTGCCCTCGCTGGACGGCGACGCCGAGGTCGCGGACTGGAAGGACCTGCACGAACTGCTGTATTCCGCAGCCGGTTCGGAGGGGTTCGAGGAGAACTTCGCGGGCTGGAACAGCATGTACGACGGGCTGCCCATCCCCCTGGCCGACCTGCGCGAATGGCGGGACGCCACCGTGGCCCGCATCCGCGCGCTCCGGCCGCGCCGCGTCCTGGAGATCGGCGTCGGCAGCGGCCTGCTGCTCTCCCGGCTCGCCCCCGACTGCGCCGAGTACTGGGGCACCGACCTGTCCGAGGAGGCGATCGGCGCCCTCCGCGCACAGGTGGCCGCCGAACCAGACCTCGCCGACCGGGTCACGCTGCTCGCCCGCCCCGCGCACGACACCAGCGGCCTGCCCGCAGGCCACTTCGACACCGTCGTCGTCAACTCGGTGATCCAGTACTTCCCCGGCGCGGAGTATCTGACGGACGTGCTGCGCGCCGCCGCCCGGCTGCTCGCCCCCGGCGGCTCCCTCTTCGTCGGTGACGTGCGCAACCTGCGGCTGCACCGCACCCTGTGCGCGGCGATCGAGCACACGCGCGCCGAGGACGGGACCGACAAGGAGTCGCTGCGCGCGGCCGTGGACCGGGCGGTCGCCTGGGAGGGCGAACTCCTCGTCGATCCCGACTACTTCGCCACGCTGGACGGGTTCAGCGCCGAGGTGCGGATCAAGCGCGGTGTCCATCACAACGAGCTGACCCGCTATCGGTACGACGTGGTGCTGCGGCCGTCGGGTGACCTTGCGGAAGAGGCGCCCGTCGAGACCGTCCCCTGGTCCGCCCTCGGCAGCCCGCGGGCTCTCGACGACCGGCTCAGCGGCGACCGGCCCACCACGCTCCGCGTCACCGGTGTGCCCAACGCCCGGCTCGCCCCCGACCTCGCCGCCCTCGGCACCCTGGACGACAGCAGCCGCTCCGGCAGCGGCGGCGGGGGAGTCGACCCGGAGACGCTGTACGAGACGGCCGCGCGGCACGGGTATCGCGCGGACCTCACCTGGAACGGGGACGCGGAGGACGGCAGCGTCGACGCGGTGTTCCTCCTCGGCGAGGGCGACGGCGACGGCGACGGTGCCGCGCCCGGTCCGCTCTACGTCCCCGGCCAGGGCCGCCCCCTCACCAACCGCCCGGCGCCGTTCCGCAACGTCACCGCGCTGATGACCGCGCTGCGCGCGCACGCCGCCGCGTCCCTGCCCGAGTACATGGTCCCGGCCGCCCTCGTCCCGCTGGACCGGCTGCCCGTCACCCCGAGCGGCAAGCTCGACGCCGCCGCGCTGCCCGTCCCCGACTACGGCCTGCTCAGCGCGGGGCGTGCCCCGCGCACCCCGCGCGAACGACTGCTGTGCGAGCTGTACGCGCGCGCCCTCGGCGTGCCCTCCGTCACCGTGGACGACGACTTCTTCGCCCTCGGCGGCGACAGCATCACCGCCATCCAGCTGCTCGTCCTCGCCCGCCGTGCCGGTCTGGAACTGACCCCGCGCGATGTGTTCCGGCACCGCACCGTGGCCCAGCTCGCCACCGCCGCGCGCGTCCCGGCCGCCCCGGACGACAGCGAGGACACTCCCTGGGCCGGGCCGACGGACGCCGAACTCGCCGCGCTCCAAGGGCAGCACCCCCTCGACGTGGCCGAAGTGCTGCCGCTCGGCCCGCTCCAGGAGGGCTTCTGGTTCCACGCGCTGGTCGACGGCGGCGAGAGCGACGCCTATGTCGTCCAGCAGGTCATCGAACTCACCGGACCCGTCGACGGCACCCTGCTGCGCCGGGCGGCCCAGCGGCTGCTCGACCGGCACGCCCCGCTGCGCGCCTGCTTCCGCCAACTCCCCGACGGGCGCCCGGCCCAGCTGATCGCCACCGGCCTCGAACTGCCCTGGCGCGAGGTGGACCTCGCCGCCCAGGAACCCGCCGTCCGCGCGGGCCTCGCGGAGGCCGTCGCCGCCGACGAACGCGCCCACCGCTTCGACCTCGCCCGCCCGCCGCTGCTGCGCTGCGCCCTCGTCCGGCTCGGCGGAGAGCGCAGTCGGCTGATCCTGACGTTTCATCACATCGTGGCGGACGGCTGGTCCCTGCCCGTCCTGCACCGCGAACTCCTCGCGCTCTACGGCGACGAGCCCGCGCCACTGGACGAACCGACGCCCTACAGCGCGTACTTGGCGAAGATCGCCCGCGCCGACCGCGACGCCGCGCGCGACGCCTGGCGCACCGCGCTCGCCGGGGTCGAGGAGCCCACCCGCATGGTGGAGACCCCGGGCGGCACCGGGCCCCTCGCCCCGGCCCAGATCCGCGTCGTGCTGCCCGAGCGGGCCACCGCGCTGCTCGCCGCCCGCGCCCGTGAGCACGGTGTCACCCTCGGGACGGTGGTCCAGGCGGCCTGGGGTCTGCTGCTGTCCGGCATGACGAACCGGCGGGACGTGCTCTTCGGGACCACCGTCTCCGGCCGGGACGCCGCCGTGGACGGCATCGAGTCGATGATCGGCCTGTTCATCAACACGCTGCCCACCCGGTTCACCTGGGGTCCTTCGGACACGCTCGGCGCCCTCCTGGAGCGGCTGCAGCGGGAGCAGAGCGCCCTGCTCGACCATCAGCACCTCGGGCTCGCGGAGATCCAGCGCGTCGCGGGTCACCCCGGTGGCGGTGAACTCTTCGACACCCTGGTGGTGTTCGAGAACTACCCGGCCGAGCCCCACCTCACCGACCCCACGGGCACGGTACGGATCGCCGGGCACGCCTTCCAGGACACCGTGCACTATCCGCTGGCGCTGATCGTGAAGCCCGGCAAGCGCCTGGACCTGCGCCTGAAGCACCACGCGGGCAGGCTGTCCGGGGAGGCCGTGCAGACCCTCGCGGACCGGCTCACCCTCGTCCTGAACGCCCTGGCCGACGACCCCGGCCGCACGGTCGCCGCCCTCGATCTGCTCACCCCGGCCGAGCGGGCGAGCGCCCACCCCGAGGGCGAACGGCACCCGGTGCCCGCGACCACCCTGCCCGCCGTCATCGCCGCGCAGACCGCGCGCACCCCGTCCGCGACGGCCGTCGTCTTCGAGGGCACCTCGCTGACGTACGCCGAACTCGACACACGGGCCGAGGCGTTGGCCCGTCGGCTGCGGGCCCGGGGCGCGGGCCCCGAGCGGTTCGTCGCCGTCGCCGTGCCCCGGTCCGCCGAGCTGATGGTGGCGCTGCTCGGCGTCCTGAAGACCGGGGCCGCCTATCTGCCGCTCGACCTGGACTATCCGGCCGACCGGCTGGCCTATCTGCTGGCCGACTCCGGGGCCCGTACGGTCGTCACGACGACACGGGACGCCGAACGGCTGCCGGACGCGGGCGACTTGGACCTCGTGTGCGTGGACTCCGTGGACTCCGTCGACTCGGCGCAGGATGCCGACGGAGCCGGGCCCGACGCCGCCGCTTCCGAGCGCGACGCCGTCGAAGTCGCGCCCCACCCCGACCACCCCGCCTACCTCATCCACACCTCCGGCTCCACCGGCCGCCCCAAGGGCGTCGTCGTCACCCACCGGGCCGTCCTCAACCGGCTGGCCTGGATGCAGGGCGCGTACGAACTGACCGGCGAGGACCGGGTGTTGCAGAAGACACCGGCCGGATTCGACGTGAGCGTCTGGGAGTTCTTCTGGCCGCTGTGCGAGGGCGCCGCCGTCGTACTCGCGGCGCCCGACGGCCACCGCGACCCGGCGTACCTCTCCCGGCTGGTCGAGTCCGAGCGGGTCACCACCCTGCACTTCGTGCCCTCGATGCTGGAGGCGTTCCTCGCCTCGGACGAGGTGACCGCCGACCCCGGCTGGGCGGCGAGCCTGCGCCGGGTCTTCAGCAGCGGCGAGGCGCTGCCCGGTCACGCCGCCGCCCGCTGGCACGCCCTGACCGGGGTGCCGCTGCACAACCTCTACGGCCCCACCGAGGCCGCCGTCGACGTCACCCACCACCCCTACGACGGCGCCCCCGACCCGACCGTGCCGCTCGGCCGCCCCGTCTGGAACACCGGCCTGCGCGTGCTCGACTCCTGCCTGCGCCCGGTGCCCGACGGCGTCCCCGGCGAGCTGTACCTCACCGGCGTCCAGCTGGCCCGGGGCTACCACGGCCGCCCCGGTCTGACCGCCGAACGGTTCCTCGCCGACCCGTACGCCAGCACGCCCGGCGCCCGTATGTACCGCACCGGCGACCTCGTACGCCGCCGCCCCGACAGCACGCTCGACTACCTCGGCCGCGCCGACCGCCAGGTCAAGCTGCGCGGCAACCGCGTCGAACCCGGCGAGATCGAGGCCGCGCTCACCACGCTGGACGCGGTGGCCCAGGCCGCCGTGACCGTACGGGACGGCCGCCTCGTCGCGTACGTCGTCCCGGCCGCCGACCGCACGGTGGAGCCCGCCGACCTGCGCGCCGCCCTGGCCGACGCGCTCCCCGCCGCGATGGTGCCGGACGACCACGTGGTCCTCGGCGCGCTCCCGCTCACCCCGAACGGCAAGCTCGACCAGGCCGCGCTGCCCGCGCCCGAGGCCGAGCGCGCCGTACGCCGGGCGCCCGAGGGGGAGCGGGAGCGGCTGCTCACCGGGATCTTCGGCGCGGTCCTCGGCATCCCGGACGCCGGACCCGACGACGACTTCTTCCTGCTCGGCGGCGACAGCATCAGCTCCATCGCCGTCTCCAGCCGGGCCCGCGCGGCCGGGCTCGACGTCAGCCCGCGCGACGTGTTCACCCACCGCACCCCGGCCGCGCTGGCCGAGGCGGCCCCCGCCGTCGCCGTGGGGCCCGGCGCCCGTACGGCCTCCGCGCTCACCCTCACCGACGCCGAGCGGTCCCGGGTGCGCGCCCTCGCCGGAGCGGCCGGGCTTGCGGACGTCTGGCCGCTGGCCCCGCTCCAGGAGGGCCTGTTCTTCCACTCGAACTACGACGACGGCTCCACCCTGGACGTCTACACCGTCCACGAGACCTTCGACTTCGCGGACCGGCTCGACGCCGGGCGGCTGCGCGCGGCCGTGCGCACCCTGCTGGCCCGCAACCCCGGTCTGCGCGCCGGGTTCACCAGCGACGGGCTGAGCCGTCCGGTGCAGTTCCTCACCGAGGACCCCGGCATCCCGCTCGAAGAGGCCGACCTGTCCGGGCTGCCGCCCGCCGAACAGGACGCCCGGCTGGCCGAGTTGACCGCCGCCGAGCGCGAGCGCCGCTTCGACCTGACGGCGCCCCCGCTGTTCCGGCTGCTGCTGGTACGGCTCGGCGCGGAGCGCGGGGACCGGCTGATCGTCGGCCGTCATCTGATCCTGTGGGACGGCTGGTCGGCATGGCTCTTCCTGGACGAGCTGTTCACCCTCTACGCCACCGGCGGCGATGCCAACACCCTGCCCGCACCCGGCAGTTACCGCGACTACCTGACCTGGCTCGACGCGCAGGACGACAGCGACGCCACCACCGCCTGGCGCACCGCCCTCGTGGGACTGGACGAGCCGACCCTGCTCGCCCCGGGCGCCGACGGCCTGGACCCGGTGATTCCCGACCAGCTGGACCTCTGGCTGCCCACCGACCTCGGCGAGCGGCTGCGGGAGACCGGCCGCGCGCACGGCCTCACCCTCAACACCCTGCTCAACGCGGCCTGGGGGCTGACCCTCGCCTCCGCCACCGGCCGCACCGACGTGGTCTTCGGCACCACCGTCGCCGGACGGCCCAGCGAGGTCCCCGAGGTCGAGCGCATCATCGGCCTCTTCCTCAACACGGTTCCCACCCGCATCGCCTATGACCCCGCCGAGCCGGTGCTCGACCTGCTCCGCCGCGTCCAGGGCGAACGGCTCGACCTCATGCCGCACGAGCACCTGAGCCTCGGTGTGCTCCAGGCCGAGACCGGGCACCGCAAGCTGTTCGACACCCTCTTCGTGCTGCGCAACAACGACACCGCCGAGCGGCTGGCCGACCTGCGCACCCGGCACGGCGCCACCGCGGTCGCCAACGTGGACGCCACCCACTACCCGGTCAACCTCGTCGTCACCCCGGGCCCGAACGTCCAGGTCACCCTGACCCACCGCCCCGACCTGATCCCGGCCGACCACGCCCGCGCCCTGCTCGACCGCTTCGCCCTGCTGCTCGACCGGCTGACCACCGACCTCACCGCCCCGGTCGGCTCTCTCGACCCGGCGCTCCCCGAGGAACGGGCCGCGCTCGACCGCCAGTGGGCCGCGAGCCGCGTCCCCGACCCCGAGGACACCATCGCCGACCTGCTCGCCGCGCAGGCCGCCCGCACCCCCGACGCCCGCGCCCTCGTCTTCGGCGACCGCACCCTGACCTACGCCGAACTCGACACCGCCGTCGACCGCATGGCCCAGCTGCTCATCGAACACGGCGCCGGACCCGAGAAGATCGTCGCGCTCGGCCTGCCCCGCTCTCTCGACACGGTCATCGCGCTGTTCGCCGTCCTGCGCACCGGCGCCGCCTATCTCCCGCTCGAACTCGACCACCCGGCCGACCGGTTGTCGCTCATGCTGGCCGACGCCCGCCCCCTGCTCCTGCTCACCACCACCGCCGTTTCCGCGACCCTGGACGGCGACCTGCCCCGCGTACTCCTTGACGACCCGGCGACCCGCACCGCCCTGGACGCCTTGCCCGCCACACCCGTACGGCGGCGCTTCAGCCTGGAGCACCCCGCCTACGTCATCTACACCTCGGGCTCCACCGGCCGGCCCAAGGGCGTGGTCACCCCCTACCGGGGCCTGACCAACATGCAGTTGAACCACCAGAAGGAGATCTTCGACCCCGCCGTCGCCTCGGCCGGCGGACGGCGGCTGCGCATCGCGCACACCGTGTCCTTCGCCTTCGACATGTCCTGGGAGGAACTGCTCTGGCTCGTCGAAGGCCACGAGGTGCACATCTGCGACGAGGAACTGCGCCGCGACGCCGAGGCGTTGACCGCCTACTGCGAACGACACCGCATCGACGTCGTCAACGTCACCCCCACCTACGCCCGCATCCTCATCGAGCAGGGCCTGCTGGAGGGCCACGTCCCGCCGCTCGTGCTGCTCGGCGGCGAGGCGGTGCCCGAGACCGTGTGGACGGCCCTGCGCGACACCGAGGGGACGTACGGCTACAACCTCTACGGCCCCACCGAGTACACCATCAACACCCTCGGCGGCGGCACCCACGACAGCGCCACCCCGACGGTCGGCCGCCCCATCCGGGGCACCCGCGCCCACATCCTGGACGCCTGGCTGCGCCCGGTGCCCGACGGCGTGCCCGGCGAGCTGTACATCGCGGGCATCGGCCTGGCCCGGGGCTATCTCGACCGCCCAGGGCTGACCGCCGACCGCTTCGTGGCCGACCCCTTCGGGCGGCCCGGCGAGCGGATGTACCGCACCGGCGACCTGG
The DNA here is from genome assembly GCF_000373625.1 of Streptomyces sp. LaPpAH-108. Lineage (GTDB taxonomy): Bacteria > Actinomycetota > Actinomycetes > Streptomycetales > Streptomycetaceae > Streptomyces. Next base: position 725,738 of record NZ_KB891993.1, on the reverse strand, counting down.
TGCGCCGGGGCCCCGACGGCAATCTCGACTTCCTCGGCCGCACCGACGACCAGGTGAAGATCCGCGGCTACCGCGTCGAACCCGGCGAGATCGAGACCGCCCTCAGCCGCCACCCGCTGGTCGCCCAGGCCGCCGTCGTCGTGCGCGACGAACGCCTCGTCGGCTACGTCGTCCCCGCCCGCACCAGCACCGAGGAACGCTCCACCGCCGAGGACGCCCAGGTGGGGGAGTGGCAGGAGATCTACTCCGACGAGTACGAGGAGATCGGCACCGCCGTCCGCACCGAGCGCTACGACGGCTGGGACAGCTCCTACGACGGCCGGCCCATCCCCTTCGCGGAGATGCACGAGTGGCGCGAGGCCACCCTCGCCCGCATCACCGCGCTGCGCCCCCGCCGCGTCCTGGAGATCGGCGTCGGCTCCGGGCTGCTGCTCTCCGGTCTCGCCCCGGCCGCCGAGGCGTACTGGGCGACCGACTTCGCGGCCCCCGTCATCCGCAAGATCGGTGCGGAACTGCGCACCTCCGCACCCGAGTTGGCCGCCAAGGTCGAGCTGCGCTGCCAGCGCGCGGAGGACTTCACCGGGCTGCCCACCGGCTGGTTCGACACCATCGTCATCAACTCGGTCGTCCAGTACTTCCCGAGCATCGACCACCTCACCACGGTCATCCAGGGCGCGATGGACCTCCTCGCCCCCGGCGGTGCCCTGTTCGTCGGCGACGTACGCAACCTCCGGCACGCCCGCCTCTTCCACACCGAGATCCAGCGCGCCCGGGGCACGGACGAGGCCGACCTGGAGCGGGCCGTGGAGCGCGGCCTGCGCCTGGAGAAGGAACTCCTGGTCGACCCCGACTACTTCACCACCCTCGGCCACCACGTCGACCTGCGCACCAAGCGGGGCCACCACCACAACGAACTCACCCGGCACCGGTACGACGTGGTGATGTACCGGGGCGAGCCGGACGCGCTTCTGGACGGGCTGCCCACTGTGTCGTGGCCCGGGCTGGGAGAGCTGGAACAGCTTGTGGCTCAGGGCCCGTTGCGCGTCACCGGTGTCCCCGACGGGCGCACCGTCGCGGGCGGGATCGAGCCCGAGAGCCTGCACGACCTCGGCGCCCGCACCGGTCACCAGGTCCTCACCACCTGGTCCTCGGTGCCCGGCACCTATGACGCCGTGTTCGTCGCCGCCTCCGGTGAACTCCGGCTCACCGCCGGGCTCTACCGTCCCGGCGCGGGCACCGCCCCCTACGCCAACGACCCCACCGCCGCCCGCGAGACCAGCGCGCTGGTCCGACGGCTGCGCGAGGACCTGGGCCGCGAACTGCCCGACTACATGGTCCCGTCCGCCTTCGTCACCGTCGACGCGCTGCCCATGAACGCCAACGGCAAGCTCGACGTGCGCGCCCTGCCCGACGCCGAGCCCGTCACCGCGCTGGGCGGCGGACGCGGACCGCGCACCCCCGAGGAGGAGACGCTGTGCCGTCTCTTCGCCGAGGTGCTGGGACTGCCCGAAGTCGGCGCCGAGGACGGCTTCTTCGACCTCGGCGGGCACTCGCTGCTCGCGACCCGCCTTGTCAGCCGCGCCCGCACCGAGCTGGGCACCGAACTCGCCATCCGTGACCTCTTCGAGGCACCCACCCCGGCCCTGCTCGCGGCCCGCGCCGACAACGGCAGGCCCGCCCGGCCCACCGTCACGGCCGTCCCCGACCGCCCGGACCGCGTGCCCCTGTCGGCCGCGCAACGACGGCTCTGGCTCGTGGAATCCCTGACCGGCTCCGGCGCCGCCTACAACTTCCCGCTGGTCGTGCGGCTGCGCGGCGCCCTGGACACGGAGGCGTTGCGGCTCGCGCTGCGTGACGTGGCCGCCCGCCACGAGTCCCTGCGCACGCTCGTCGCCGAGCACGACGGGGAGCCGTACCAGCACATCCTTCCGGCCGCTACGGCGCCCACCCTGACCGTCACCGACCGCACCGAGGACGAGCTGCCCGAGCTGATCGAGGCCGCCCAGCGCCGCCCCTTCGACCTCACCCGCGAACTCCCGTTGCGCGCCGAGGTGTTCCACCTGGCGCCCGACGACCACGTCCTGGCGCTCGTCCTCCACCACATCACCACCGACGAGTGGTCCGACCGCCCCTTCCTCGCCGACCTCGACACCGCCTACGCGGCCCGCACCGCAGGGCACGCCCCCGACTGGGCCCCGCTGCCGGTGCAGTACGCCGACTACACCCTCTGGCAGGACGATCTCCTGGACCGGCTGAGGGAACAGCAACTCGGCTACTGGCAGCAGGCATTGAGCGGCCTCCCGGACGAGCTGACCCTGCCGCTCGACCGGCCGCGTCCCGCCGCGCCCACCGGAGAGGGCGCCACCGTGCGGTGCACGGTCCCCGAGGACACCGGACGGGCCCTGCGCGAGCTGTCCGCCGCGACCGGCGCCAGCATGTTCATGCTGCTCCAGGCCGCCACCGCCGCCCTGCTCCACCGCCTCGGCGCGGGCGACGACATCCCCCTCGGCGCCCCCATCGCGGGCCGCACCGACAGCCAACTGGACGACCTGGTCGGCTTCTTCGTCAACACCCTGGTCCTGCGCGCCGATCTGTCCGGCGACGCCCTCACCTACCGCCAACTCGTGGACCGCGTACGGGAATCCTCGCTCGTCGCCTTCGAGCACCAGGACGTGCCGTTCGACCACGTGGTGGAGGCGGTCAACCCGCCCCGCGTCAGCGGCCGCAACCCCCTCTTCCAGGTCATGCTCGGCTACCACCACCGCCCCGACGGCGACCCCGGCACCCTGCTCGGGCTGCCGGTGAGCCGGTGGTACGACATGGACACCGGGACCGCCAAGTTCGACCTCGACTTCACCTTCGTCGACGAGTCCGACAGCACCGGGCGCATCACCCTGCTCCTGGAGTACGCCACCGATCTGGCCGACCCGGAGACCGCCGACCTCCTCGCCCGCCGCCTGGTCCTCCTCCTCACCGAGGCCGCCCGCACCCCGGACACCCCGCTCGCCGGGCTCGACCTGCTCACCCCGGGGGAGCGGGAGACCGACTGGAACGACACCGCACGGCCGGTGGAGACGCGCGGCGTCGCGCAGATCCTCGCGGACACGGCACGCGCGCATCCCGGCCGTACCGCCCTGGTCACCGGGCCGGACGAGGACCTGCGGCGCACCTCCTTCGCCGAACTCCAGGGTGAGGTGGCGCAAGTCGCCGCCCTCCTGCACGCCCGGGGCGTCACGACCGGCTCCGTCGTCGGCCTCGCCCTGCCCCGGCACGCGATGGTGCCCGCACTCCTCGGCGTCCTCGCCTCCGGCGCCGCCTATCTGCCGCTCGACCCGGAACTCCCCGCCGAACGCCTGGAGTTCATGCTCGGCGACGCGGCACCCGTCCGCGTCCTCACCACCCGCGCCCTCGCCGAACGCCTGCCCACGGACACCCCCCTCCTGCTGCTGGACGAGACCCCGCTCCCCGCCCCCGGCGCGGTCCGGACGCCCGATCCCCAGGACGCGGCCTACGTCATCTACACCTCCGGCTCCACCGGCCGCCCCAAGGGCGTCGTCGGCACCCATCAGGGCCTGAGCAACCTCTACGCCGCCCACCTGCGCGACCTCATCGAACCGGCGGTGCACGACACCGGCCGCGACACCCTGCGCGCCGTACACGCCGCCTCCTTCGTGTTCGACGGCTCCTGGGAACCCCTGCTCTGGCTCCTCGCGGGCCACGAACTGCACGTGGTGGACGAGACGACGATGCTCGACCCGGCCGCGCTGCTGCGCCGCCTGGACGACAGCGCGATCGACTTCACCGACCTCACCCCGACCTATCTCCGCGAGCTGATCCACCACGGCTTCCTCACCCCCGGCACCCGGGTGCCCGCCGTGCTCGCCGTCGGCGGCGAGGCCACCCCGCCCGACCTCTGGCGGCGCCTGACCGCGCTGCCCGGCACCGCCGTGCACGACCTGTACGGGCCCACCGAGTGCGCCGTCGACGCGTACGGCTGGCACCACACCGCCGACGGCGACAGCGCGGCCCCGCTGGACAACCTCCGCGCCCACGTCCTCGATCCGCTGCTCCGCCCCGCTCCGGTCGGGGCGCCCGGCGAGCTGTACCTCGCGGGCGTCGGCCTTGCCCGGGGCTATCTGGGCCGCCCCGGCCTGACCGCCGAGCGCTTCGTGGCCGATCCCTTCGGGGAACCCGGCGCGCGGCTGTACCGCACGGGTGACCTGGTGCGGCGCCGTCCCGACGGCACACTCGTCTTCCTCGGGCGGGCCGATGACCAGGTCAAGCTGCGGGGCTTCCGGATCGAGCCGGGGGAGATCGAGGCCGTGCTCACCGGGCACCCGGGGGTGTCGGCCGCCACCGTCGTCGTGCGGGAGGACCGGCCGGGGGTGGCACGGCTGGTCGCTTACGTCGTGCCGGGGGCCCCGGACCCGGCGAGCCTCGACCCCGTGGACCTGCGGGCCCACGCCGCCGCCCGGCTGCCCGAGCACATGGTGCCCGCGGCCTTCGTCACCCTGGACGCGCTGCCCCGCACGGTCAACGGCAAGCTCGACCGGGCCGCGCTGCCCGCCCCCGACCCGGCCGCGCTGTCCGGGCCGGGCGGCCGAGCCCCGCGCACCCCGCGCGAAGAGCTGCTGTGCCAGCAGTTCGCCGCCGTCCTCGGCGCGGAACAGGTCGGCCCGGACGACGACTTCTTCGCCCTCGGCGGCCACTCACTGCTCGCGATGCGCCTGGTCAGCCGCGTCCGCAGCCAGCTCGGCGCGGAACTCACCCTGCGCACCGTCTTCGACGCGCCCACCCCGGCCCGGCTCGCCGCCCGTCTCGATGCGCCCGCTCCGGGGCAGCGCCCCGCACTGGCCGACCCCCGGCCGCGCCCGGAGCCGCTGCCGCTGTCGGCGGCCCAGCGGCGGCTGTGGCTGCTGGCCCAGGTCGAGCGGGACAGCACGGCGTACACGATCCCGGCCGCCTGGCGACTGACCGGGGCGCTGGACCGGTCGGCTTTGCGGGCCGCCCTGAACGACGTGGTGGCCCGGCACGCCCCGCTGCGCACCGTCTTCCCGTCCGTCGACGGGGTGCCGTACCAGCGAGTGCTCGACCCGGCCGACGCCCAGGTCCCGCTGACCGAGGCGCCGTACGCGGAACTGGCCGCCCACACCGCCCACGTCTTCGACCTGGAACGTGAACTGCCGCTGCGGGCCACTCTCTTCGAGACCGGCCCCGACGAACACGTCCTGCTGCTCCTGCTCCACCACATCGCCACCGACGAGTGGTCCGACCGGCCCCTGCTGGGGGACCTGAGCACGGCGTACGCGGCACGTACGGCAGGCGGCGCGCCCGACTGGACGCCGCTGCCCGCCAGTTACACCGACTACACCCTCTGGCAGCGCGACCTGCTGGAGGCGACGGAAGCCGAACTGCTCGCCCACTGGACCCAGGCCCTGCGCGGACTGCCCGCCGAGCTGAACCTGCCGACCGACCGGCCTCGCCCCGCCGAGTCCAGCGGGCGTGGCGGCACCGTCGGCTTCACCGTGGCGCCCGAACTGGCCGACGCCCTGCGGGAACTGGCCCGCACGCACGGCGTCAGCATGTTCATGGTCGCCCAAGCCTCCGTGGCCGCCCTGCTGCACCGGCTCGGCGCCGGGGACGACATACCGCTCGGCGCCCCGGTGTCGGGCCGTACCGACGAGGCGCTGGAGAACCTGGTCGGGTTCTTCGTCAACTCCCTTGTGCTGCGGACCGATCTGTCCAGCGATCCGACCTTCGCCGACCTCCTCGCCCGCGTCCGGGAGACCGACCTCGCCGCCTACGACCACCAGGAGCTGCCGTTCGAGCGGCTGGTGGAGGCGGTGAACCCCGAACGCTCGCTGGCCCGGCACCCGTTGTTCCAGGTCATGGTCGTCCACCTCGCGGGCACCGGTGGCGGGCCCGCGCTGCCCGGCATCGAGGCCCGGCGTGAGCAGGTCGGGCAGACCACCGCCAAGTTCGACCTCAGCTTCGACTTCGTGGAGGAGGGCGAGGGCATCCAGGGCTGGATCGAGTACAGCGCCGACCTCTTCGACCACTCCACCGCCGAACGGCTCGCCCGCCGTCTGGAACGCCTCCTGGCGCAGGCCGCCGCCGACCCCGGCCGCCGCGTCCGCGACCTCGATGTGCTCCAGGACGAGGAACGCGCCCGCGTCCTCACCGAGTGGAACGCCACCGACCACCCCGTCCCGGCCGTCACCCTGCCCGAGCTGTTCCGCGACCAAGTGGCCCGCACCCCCGACGCCACCGCCCTGGTGTGCGAGGGCAGTTCCCTCACCTACGCCGAACTGGACCGACGCGTCGACCGGCTCGCCCGCGCCCTCCGCGCCCACGGCGCCGGACCCGAGGCCACCGTCGCCGTCGCCCTGCCCCGTTCCACCGCGCTGGTCGTCGCGCTGCTCGCCGCCCATCGCGCGGGCGCCGCCTATCTGCCGCTCGACACCGATCACCCGGCCGACCGGCTGGCGTACACACTCACCGACGCACGCCCGGTCTGCCTGGTCACCGCCGACGGCATCGACCTCCCGGACACCGGAGTGCCCCGCCTCACCGTGGACCTGGACGGCACCCCGGTCGCCTCTCAACTGGCGCCGCTCCCAGGCACGTACGACCCGCTCCACCTCGCCTATGTCATCTACACCTCCGGCTCCACCGGCCGCCCCAAGGGCGTCACCGTCCCGCACGCGGCCATCGTCAACCGGCTGCTGTGGATGCAGGACGCCTATGAACTCACCCCCGACGACCGGGTGTTGCAGAAGACACCGGCCGGGTTCGACGTGTCGGTGTGGGAGTTCTTCTGGCCGCTGATCACCGGCGCCACCCTCGTCGTCGCCCCGCCGGAGGCGCACAAGGACCCGGCGCGGCTCGCGCGCCTCGTCCGTGAACAGGGCGTCACCACCGCGCACTTCGTGCCGTCCATGCTGCGGGCCTTCCTGGACGAGCCCTCGGCCGCCGACGGCGCGGTCCTGCGCCGGGTGTTCAGCAGCGGCGAGGCGCTGCCCGCCCCGCTGGCCGCCCGTTTCCACCAGGTGCTCCCGGGCACCGCCCTGCACAACCTCTACGGCCCCACCGAGGCCGCCGTCGACGTCACCGCGCACGAGGTGCGCCCCGACCCGGTGACCGTCCCGATCGGCCGACCGGTGTGGAACACCCGCGCCTACGTCCTCGATGCCGGACTGCGCCCGGTGCCACCCGGAGTGGCCGGGGAACTGTACCTGTCCGGCGTCCAGTTGGCGCGCGGCTATCTCGGCCGCGCGGCCCTCACCGCCGAGCGCTTCGTCGCCGACCCCTTCGGCGCCCCCGGCACCCGTATGTACCGCACGGGAGACCTGGCCCGCTGGACGGCCGACGGCGAGCTGGAGTACCTGGGCCGCACCGACCACCAGGTCAAGCTGCGCGGCTTCCGCGTCGAGCCCGGCGAGATCGAGGCCGCACTCGCCGCTCACCCGTCCGTCGCCCACGCCACCGTCCTGCTCCGCGACGGACACCTGGTGGCGTACGTCGTCCCGTCCGGCGACGGCGAGCCCGACTCCGCGCTGCTGCGCGCTCACGCCGCGACCACCCTGCCCGACCACATGGTCCCGGCCGCCGTCGTCCCGCTCGACGCGCTCCCGCTCACCCCGAACGGCAAGCTCGACCGGGCGGCTCTCCCCGCGCCCGACTTCGCCGCCGAGGTCACGGACACGCGCCCGCGCACCCCGCGCGAGGAGACCCTGTGCGCGCTGATCGCCGGGGTCCTCGGGCTCGAACGGGTCGGCCCCGACGACGACTTCTTCGCCCTCGGCGGAGACAGCATCGTCGCCATGCAGCTCGTCGCGCGCGCCCGTGCCGCCGGGCTGGCCTTCAGCCCGCGCGACGTCTTCCGGCACAAGACGGCCGCCGGACTCGCCGCCACCGCGACCGAGCCGACCCCGTCCGAGACCGCCGACGACACCGCCGACCTGCTCGCCCTCACCGACGCCGAACGCGCCGAACTCACCGGCCTGTCCCCGGGCACCGAGCTGCTGCCCGTCACCCCGCTCCAGGCCGGACTGCTCTTCCACGCCGCCCTGGACGACGGCGACGAGGGCCCGGACGTGTACACCGTCCAGGTCTCCTACGACCTCGAAGGCCCCCTGGACGCCGAGCGGTTGCGCGCCGCCGCCCAGCGTCTTCTCGACCGGCACGAGAACCTGCGCGCCGGATTCCGGCACCTGTCCTCCGGGCGGCCCGTCGCTGTCGTACCGCGCACGGTCGCGGTGCCGTGGCGGCAGCTCGACCTCGGCGGCGACGGCACGGATGGTGCTGATGACACCCGTGGTGCCGATGACACCCGTGGTGCGGGTGCGGCCGACGACCAGGGCAGGTGGGACCAGCTGCTCCGCGAGGAACGCCGCCGCTTCGACACCGCACGGCCGCCCCTGCTGCGGCTGCTCCTCGCCCGCCTCGGCCCCGACCGGCACCGACTGGTCCTCTCCCACCAGCACCTCCTGCTCGACGGCTGGTCGCTGCCGCTGCTCACCGCCGAGCTGTGGCAGCTCTACAAGGGCCGCACCCTGCCCGCGCCCGCCCCCTACCGCGCCCAGCTGCGGCTGCTCGCCGCCCGCGACCCCGAGGTCTCCGCCAGGGCCTGGACCGACGCCCTGGACGGCCTGACCGAGCCGACCCGGCTCGCGCCCGCCGACCCCGGCCGCGCCTCCGAGGTCCCGCACACGCACACCGTCGCACTGGACCCCGACCGCACCGCCGCTCTCGACGCCTTCGCCCGCGCCCAGGGCCTCACCCTCAACACGCTGGTCCAGGCGGCCTGGGGCATCCTGCTCGGGCGGCTCACCGGGCGCGACGACGTGGTGTTCGGCGCTACCGTGGCCGGTCGTTCCCCCGAACTGCCGGGCGCCGAGACGATGATCGGCCTCTTCATCAACACCGTGCCGGTACGCGTCCGCACCGGGCCGGGGGAGAGCGTCGCGGCCCTGCTCGCACGGCTCCAGGACGAGCAGTCCCGTCTCATCGACCACCAGCACCTCGGACTCGCCGACATCCAGCGCGCCGCCGGACTCGGTGAACTCTTCGACACCCTGATGGTGTTCGAGTCGTACCCGGTGGCCGAGGAGCCAGACGACGAGCACACGGACCGACCCCGGATCACCGTCCGCGACCACGAGGACGCCACGCACTACCCGTTCGCCTGGGCGGTGGAGCCCGCCGAACGGCTCCGGCTCACCGCCGAGTTCCGCCCCGACCTGTTCGAGGCGGGGACCGTACGGCACATCACGGCCGCCCTGGTCACCCTGCTGACCATGATGGCCGAACAGCCCGAACTGCCGCTCAGCGCACTGGACTTGCTGGACGCGGAGAGCCGTCACAAGGTCCTGGAGACCTGGAACGACACCGCGCTGCCCACGGACCCCGCGAGCACCACCGTCCCCGCCCTGTTCGCCGCACAGGCGGTCGCGACCTCGGACGCCCCCGCCGTCAGCGATGCCACGACCACGTGGACCTTCGCCGAACTCGACGCCCGCACCGACCGGTTGGCCCGCGCCCTCGCCGCCCGGGGCGCCGCCCCCGAACAGCTGGTCGCCCTCGCGCTGCCCCGCACCGCCGACCACATCGCCGCGATCCTCGCCGTGCTGAAGTCGGGCGCCGCCTACGTACCCCTCCACCCCGACCTGCCCGAGGCCCGCCTGCGCGACCTGCTCGCGGACACCCGCCCGGCCCTGATCCTCACCACGGCCGACCTGGCAACCGGCCTTCCGGACACGGACGTTCTGGTCGTACGCCTGGAGGACCTGGCCGACGCCCCCGAGGAGACGGTCACCCCGCCGGGGCCCGACCACCCCGCCTACGTCATCCACACCTCCGGCTCCACCGGCCGCCCCAAGGGCGTCGTCGTCACCCACCGAGGGCTCGCCAACCTCTTCCACAGCCACCGGCACGACCTGCACGACCCGGCCAAGCGCCGCACCGGACGCCGTCACCTGCGCGTCGGCCACGCCTGGTCGTTCGCCTTCGACGCCTCCTGGCAGCCGCAGCTCTGGCTCCTGGACGGACACGCGCTGCACATCGCGGACGACGACACCTGCCGCGACCCGGAACTGCTCACCGCGTTCATCCGCGACCGGGACATCGACTTCATCGAGGTCACCCCGTCCGTGCTCGACCGGATGGCGGACGCCGGACTGTTCACCCCGGACGGCGACTGCCCGCTCGCGGCCGTCGGCTTCGGCGGCGAGGCGGTGCCCGAACCGCTGTGGACCCGCTTGGCCGCCCTGCGCGACACCGACGCGGTCAATCTGTACGGCCCCACCGAGGCCACCGTCGACGCCCTGATCGGACGGGTGAGCGACAGCGAGCGGCCGGTCGTCGGGCGGGCCGTCCACAACTCCCGTGCCTATGTGCTGGATTCGGCGCTGCGGCCGGTCCCGCCCGGTGTCACGGGAGAGCTGTACCTCTCCGGACCCGGCCTGGCGCGCGGCTATCTCGGCCTGCCCGGCCAGACCGCCGAGCGCTTCACCGCCGACCCCTTCGGGGCACCCGGCGCCCGGATGTACCGCACCGGCGACCTCGCCCGCTGGACCGAGGACGGCCTGCTGGAGTTCGCGGGCCGCGCCGACGACCAGGTGAAGGTCCGTGGCTACCGCGTCGAACTCGCCGAGATCGAGGCCGCGTTGGACACCCACCCGGCCGTCGCGCGGTCGGTCGTCACCGCCCGCGAGATGCGGCCGGGCGTACGGCAGCTCGTCGCGTACGCCGAGGTCCCGGACGGCGGCGCCGAACCGGCCGAGCTGCGCGCCCACTTGGCCGCACGGCTCCCGCAGTACATGGTCCCGGCCGCCGTCGTGGCCCTGGACCGGCTGCCGCTGCTGTCCAACGGCAAGCTGAACCGCGCGGCCCTCCCGGCCCCCCAGCTCACCGGCGCGGGCGGAAGGCCGCCCGCGAACGACACCGAGCACCTGCTGCGCGACCTGTTCGCGGAGGTCCTGGGCCTGCCGCAGGCCACCGTGGGCACCGACGACGACTTCCTCGCCCTCGGCGGGGACAGCATCGTCGCCATGCATCTGGTCGCCCGCGCCCGCACCGCCGGGCTGCGGATCACGCCCCGCCAGGTGTTCCGGCTGCGCACGGTCGTCGAGCTGGCCGCCGTCGCCGTACCGCTCGACGCCGCAGAGCGGGTGCCCGGGCACGACGACGGCACCGGGACCGTCCCGCTCACGCCGATCATGCACGCCCTGCGCGAGCGCGGCGGCCCCATCGCCGCCTACCACCAGGCCGCCCTCGTCCAGACCCCGGCCGACCTGGACGAACCCGGCCTGCGCACCCTGCTGCGGGCCCTCGCCGACCGCCACGACATGCTCCGCGCCCGCCTGGACCGGGGTCCGGACGGGCGGACGTGGACCTTGCGGGTGCCCGGCTCCCCGGACACGGACGCCTGGCTGACCCGGGTCGACGTCCGCGACACCGGCGACGGCACCGGGCTGCGCGAGGCCATCGCCCGGCACGCCGCCCGCGCCCGCGACGGGCTCGACCCGGACACCGGGGCGATGGTCCGGGCCGTCTGGTTCGACGCCGGGCCCGACCGGCCCGGACGCCTGCTGCTCCTCGTGCACCATCTGGTGATCGACGGCGTGTCCTGGCGGGTCCTGCTCCCCGACCTCGCCACCGCCTGGGCCGACCTGCGCGCCGGACGCCGTCCCGAACTCGCCCCCGTCGAGACCTCGTTCGCCCGCTGGTCCAGGCTGCTCGCCGCCCACGCCACCGACCCGGCCCGCACCGACGAACTGCCCCACTGGCGCACCGCACTCGCCCCCGGCGCCGGGCTCCCGCTGGCCCGGCCGCTGGACCCGGCGCAGGACACGGTGGAGACCACCCGCTATCGGTCGCTGACCCTGCCGCCCGAGATCACCGGACCGCTGCTCGGCCGCGTCCCCGCCGCCTTCGGCGCCACCGTCAACGACGTGCTGCTGACCGCGTTCGCGCTCGCCGTGGCGGACTGGCGACGGCGCACACTGGACGCCGGGAACGCGGGCCGCGCCGTCCTCGTGGACCTCGAAGGACACGGCCGCGAGGAGGAGTTGGCCGGGGACGCCGATCTGTCCCGCACGGTCGGCTGGTTCACCAGCGTGGTCCCGGTCCGGCTCGACCCCGGCGACATCGACCCCGCCGACGCCCTCGCGGGCGGACCCGCGCTGGACACCGCGCTCGCCGCCATCGGTCACCACCTCGCGGACCTGCCCACCTCGGGCATCGGCCACGGACTCCTGCGCCACCTCAACCCGGAGACCGGCGCCTTGCTCGCCGAACTCGACGAACCCCAGATCGAGTTCAACTACATGGGCCGCTTCGGCCACGCCGAGGCCGCCGACTGGTCCTACGCCCCGGAGGAGGACGCCGCCGACCTCGACGCCGACCCCGCGATGCCCATGTCGCACGCCCTCACCCTCAACGCCCTCACCGAGGACCGCGCCGACGGCCCCCGGCTGAACGCCCACTGGGCCTGGGCGGCCCATCTGCTCACCGAGGAGGCCGTGGACGACCTCGCCCGGACCTGGTTCCGCGCCCTGGAAGCCCTCGTACGACGGGCCGACGCCCGTGCCGAGACCGACTGACCGACCGACCCCGACGACCCGGAAAGGCATCCCATGACCAACCCGTTCGAGAACCCCGACGGCGTCTACTCCGTCCTCGTCAACGACGAGGGCCAGCACAGCCTGTGGCCCGACTTCGCCGACGTACCCGCGGGCTGGCAGGTCGCGCACGGCCCGGCCGGACGCCAAGAGTGCCTGGACTACGTGGAGACCCACTGGACGGACATGCGGCCCAGGAGCCTGGCCGAGCGGTCCTGAGGGCCGACGGGCTCCGAGGCGTGACGAAGGGGGCGGCTCCCCGGCCGGGGAGCCGCCCCCGGCCGCTTTGCCACGGGCCTCGCGGCGGGGAAGGGCGTCGCCGAAGCCCATGAACCGTCAGGCCGAGGCCCCGCAGTCGACGACCAGATCGGCGCCCACCACCGCACCGGCTTCGGGCGAGGCGAGGTAGAGCACCGCAGCCGCCACTTCCTCGGCCTCCGCGACCCGGCCGAGCGGGTTCTCCGCCTTCACGCGCTCGGCACGGTCGGCCTCGGTCTCGCCGGGCCGCAGCGACATGGGGGCGGCGGAGGCGCCGGGGCTGACGGCGTTGATGCGGATGCCCTGGTGGATGTGGTCGAGAGCGGCGGCGCGGGTCAGCGCGGAGACCGCCGCCTTCGAGGTGATGTACGCGGCGAGGTTCGGGATGCGGAGGTGTGCGCCCAGGTTGGAGGAGATGTTGACGATGGCGCCGCCACCGTTCGCCTTCATGTGCGCGATCTCGTGCTTCATGGCCAGCCAGACGCCGGTGACATTGGTGCGCAGCACCGCGTCCCAGTCCTCCTCGCTCACGTCACCGACGGCTCCGACGCCACGGAGTATCCCGGCGTTGTTGACCGCGATGTCCAGCCCGCCGAAGCGGGTGACGCTCTCGCGTACGAGGTGCTGAAGTTGGCCGGAGTCCGTGACATCGGCGGTGACGGCGGTCGCGGTGCCGCCGGTGGCCTCGATGAGAGCGACCGTCTCGTCCAGGGAGGCCGCGGTGCGTCCCGCGACGACCACGGATGCGCCCTCGGCGGCGAAGGCACGTGCGATCGCGCGGCCGAGGCCGGAGCCCGCGCCGGTGACGAGGACGGTCTTGCCGGTGAAGCGGTTCATTTCGGTGACTCCCGTGCGTGAGGGGCTACTTGGTGCGGTGGTTCAGTAGGGCGACAGCAGGGACGAAGCGTTGCCGCCGAGTGTGAGCAGGCCCCCGCCAATATTTGACCGATCGGTTCATTATTCGGGCATGCGGCAAGAGTCCGGTGGATTCGATGGAGGGGAGTCAGTCCAGCAGGGCCAGGGCCTGTTCGGCCGCGTCCCGCACCCGGGCGGGATCGTTCGACGCCTTGCCGACGACCCGTACCCCCTGGAGCAGTACGAGCAGCATGCGGGCCAGGGTGCGCGGATCGCGGTCCTCGGGCAGCTCGCCCTGGGCCTGGGCCCGTACGAGCGCGGAGTGCAGCAGGGTCTCGACGTGCTCCCAGCTGATCTCGACCCGGCGGGCCGCCGCAGGGTCGTGCGGGGCCAGTTCGGTCGCGGTGTTGGTGATGAAACAGCCGCTCAGCCGGCCCTCGGCGGCGGTGGCCTCCGCGGCGAAGCGGCGCACCACCGCACGTACCGCGGGCAGCGCGGGGCCAGGCTGGGACAACTCGGTGAGCAGGACCGGGTCGTGCGTCTCGGTGTACCGGTCCAGGGCCTTCAGATACAGCTCGTGCTTGCTGCCGAAGGTCGCGTAGATGCTGGCGCGGCCGATGCCGAGATGTTCGACCAGATCCGTCAGCGACGTCGCTTCGTAGCCGCGCCGCCAGAACAGCTCAAGGGCCGACTGCAGTGCGGCGTCCGGATCGAATTCCTTGGTCCTGGCCATGGTGAAGACCCAAGCATATCCAGAACGATCGGTCAAATAAATGTGCTTCGCAGCCGGACCCCGTACGCCGTCGTACGAGAGGCGGCCGACGGCGGGAGCATCCGCCGCCGACCGCTCCGTCCTCAGGACGTCGGCTGCTCCACCTTGGTCGACGGCTTGCCGTCCACGGCCGCGCCGAGCTGCGGCACCAGCCGGTCGAGCACGTACGGAATGCTCAGGACGGTCGAGAGGGACACCGCGTTGCCGTAGTCGCTGGTCTCCTTGACGAAGACCTCACGGCCCTGCTTCGCCACCTTCAGGTCGCCGTACAGCGGGTTCTTGTGCAGCTTGGTGACCGACGAGGTGGTGTCGGGCGCGATCCACACCGCCACGTCCTGGTCGAGCAGGTCGTACCGCTCCTTGCTGATGTTGGCGCCGAACTGGTCGCCGATCAGCTTGTCCAGATCCTTCGGCAGCGAGAAGCCGAGGTCCGCCAGGAGGCGGGAGCGCGGGTCCTGGCTGCCGAAGACGAAGACGCCCTGGTACGGCGTCGCCATCACGGCCGTCTTCCCGGCGAAGTCGGGGTGCGCCTTCTTCGCCTCGGCGAACTTGTCCTGCACGCCCTTGACCAGATGCTTCGCCTCGTCCGGCTTGCCGAGCGCCTTGCCGATCTCCTCGGTCTGCTGCTGCCAGGGGATGCCGTAGTCGTTGTACTGCTTCGGCTGCGCCACCACCGGGGCGAACTTCGACAGGTTCTGGTACTGGGACTTGGTCAGCCCGGCGTACAGGGCCAGGATGAGGTCCGGCTTGAGGGCGGCGATCTTCTCCACCTGGGGGCCAGTGCCGGTGTCCTTGAGGACGGTCGGCGCGGGGGAGGAGCCCAGCTTGCCGGTGGCCCAGGGGCCGACGGCACCCTTGTAGCCGCCCAGCCACTCGGTCGTGCCGACGGGTACCTTGCCGAGGGCGAGGACGGCGTCCTGGTCGGTCAGGCCGACGGTGACGATCCGCTTCGGCTCGGACTTGATCGTCGTACTGCCGTACTTGTGTGTGAGGGTGACGGGGAAGGCGCCGCTCGACGCCGACGAGCCCGATCCGCCGGGCGACCCCGCGTCGTCGTCGGAGGAGGAGCCGCACGCGACGGCCGCGCCGACGAGCAGGAGTACGGAGGCGAGCAGTCCGGTCAGCCGGGTGGCTCTTCTGGCACGGGCCATCGAGTGATCATCCTTACGGTCGTGAACGGTCGGTCGGTGCGGGGGGCTTCATTCCGAGGGGCTGGGTGCGGGGGAGTCCTCGGGGGCTTCGGGGGTTGTGGGAGGGGCTGCGGAGCCTTCGAGGCCGTCGGGGGACGACGGGCGCTGCGCGGACCACGCCCGCCACAGCTCGGCGTACGCGCCCCCGGCGGTGAGCAGTTCCTCGTGGCGGCCCTGCTCCACGATCCGGCCCTCGCGCATCACCACGACACGGTCGGCGGTCGCGGCCTGCCCGAGCCGGTGGGCCACGACGATCGCCGTCCGGCCCTTGAGCACCTGCCGGGCCGCGGACTCCAGCAGCCGGGCGCCCGAACTGCCCGCCTCCGCCGTCGCCTCGTCCAGCACGGCGACCGGCGGGTCGGCCAACCACAGCCGGGCGAGCGCCAGTTGCTGAGCGCGGTCGGCGGTCAGCCGGTGCCCGCCGTCGCCCACCACCGTGGCGAGGCCGTCCGGCAGGGCCTCGGCCCAGTCCAGCGCGCCCACGGCGGCCAGCGCCTCCAGCAGCTCCCCGTCGGTCGCGTCCGGGCGGGCCAGCCGCAGGTCGTCCGCGAGCGGTCCGGCGAAGACGTGCACCTCCTGGGTGACCAGCGCGACCGAGCGGCCGTACTCGTCCGGCTCCGCACCGCCCACCTCGATCCGGCCCGCGTCCGGCCGGTGCAGCCCCGAAATCAGCTTCGCCAGCGTCGACTTGCCCGCCCCGGTGGTGCCGACCAGGGCGACGGTCTCGCCGGGCTGGATGTCCAGGTCCACGTCGTGCAGTACGGGGCTGCCGGGCAGGTAGGCGTGGGAGACACCGCCGACGCTGACGCCCGCGTCGGAGCCGGGCAGCTTGTCACCTTCCCTTTCCTTGGCCGGGGGTTCGTCCACGACACCGACCAGCCGGGCCAGCGCGGCCGTGGCGGACTGGGCGTCGTCGAGCAGGACGAGGGCGGTGTTGACGGGCCCGAACAGGCTGTGGAAGTACAGCGCGGCGGCCGTCGCCGTACCGAGCGAGGCGGAACCGGAGCGGACCAGCAGGAAGCCGGTGGCCAGGACGGCCGCGAGCCCGGCGAACTCCGCGATGTGCAGCCGGGCGTAGAAGCGCAGCACGAGACCGACACCGCGCATGGTGAGGTCCACCGCCGCCCGCGACCGCTCGGTCACCCGGCGCAGGTGCGGCGCCTCAAGTCGCAGAGCGCGTACGGTCGTCGCGCCACCGATGCTGTCGAGAAGCTGCTGCTGCTGGGCGCCGGTGGCGACGCGCTCGCGGGCGTACAGCGGCACGGCGTTGCGTACGTACCAGCGGGCCGTGTGCGCCTGGACGGGTACGGCGATCAGCGCGGCCAGCAGGAACCGCCAGTCCAGCACGGCGAGCGCGACGAGGGTCAGCACGATCGACAGGGCCGAGCGGGCGAGTTCGGGCAGCGCGGTGCGCACGGCTTCCGCGACGCGGGAAACGTCGCGTGTGACACGGGAGTTGAGGTCGCCGGAACCGGCCCGCTCCAGCCGGTCCAGGGGCAGGGCGAGGGCCCGCTCCACGAACCGCTCGCGCAGCCGGGCGAGGGCCGTCTCGCCGAGCCGGGAGACCCGCGCCATGCCGAGCGCGGTCGTCACGCCCTGCACGACCGCGACGGCGGCCAGGGCCACGACCGGTGCCGTGAGCGCGCTCGGCGGCCGGTGCTCGGTCACCAGGTCGACGACACGGCCGAGCAGCGGCTGGGTGGCCAGTCCGACGGAGGTGGAGAGGATCAGGAGGCCGAACCCCGTTGCCGCGAGCGCGCGTTGGGGGCGCAGCAGTTCACGGACGGCGGCGCGGGTGCGGGCCGCGGTGGCGGTCGGCAGAAGTGCCTGGTCCGGTGCGGGCGGGGGTGCCTCGGGGAGGGTCATGCCAGTACCGCCGTCCGGTAGGCCGCGTGGGTCCGTACGAGGTCCGCGTGGGTGCCCCGTGCGCCGACCCGGCCGCCGTCCAGCAGGACGACCCGGTCGGTGACGGCCAGCAGGGCGGGGCTGTTGGTCACCAGGACCGTGGTCCGGCCCCCGCGTACCTTCCGCACCCCCCACGCGATCCGCGCCTCGGTCACCGCGTCGACGGCGGTCGTCGGATCGTGCAGCACCAGGACGTCGGGTGCGGCGCCGAGGGCGCGGGCGAGCAGGACGCGCTGCCGCTGGCCGCCGGAGAGGGAACGGCCGCCTTCGCCGATGGGGGTGGCGGGGCCGTGGGGGAGGGAGCGGATGACTTCGTCGGCCCGGGAGGCGGTGAGGACGTGGTCGCTCCGCGCGGGTGAGCCATTCTGGTCGGCGCCCGCCCAGGAACCCAGGTTCTCCGCCAGCGTGCCCTCGAACAGGGCCGCGTCGTGCGCCGCGACCAGGACGGCCGTGCGCAGCAGCGCCGGGTCCAGGGCGGTCAGCGGTACGCCGTCCAGCTCGACGCTGCCCGCCTCCGGGTCGCGCTCGCGGGCGAGGCAGTGGAGCAGGGCCTGGGCGTCGGCGGGGTCCGTGACGGCGATGCCGGTCAGCTCGCCGGGGCGCAGATCGAGTTCCACCCCGGCCAGGCTGCCGAGCCGTACGTCGCGCAGCCGCAGGCCACCGCGCAGCGGGCTCGGCAGCTCGGCGTCGCCCGAGGACACGGCGGGCTCGGCCGCGAGGACGGCGGCGACGCGGGTGGCGGAGGCACGGCCCTGGGCGAGTTCGGCGTTGACCCAGGCGAACACCTCAAGTGGTCCCAGGAGAAAGAGCGCGAGTCCCACGGCGGAGACCAACTGGCCGAGGGTGATGGCGCCGCTGAGGGCCAGCCGGCCGCCCGCCAGGGCGATCAGCGCGATGAAGACACCGGTGAGGGCGAGGACGAGGCCGGTCTGCCAGGACTCGGCGCGGGCGGCCCGCAGGGTGGCGGTGAGGGAGTCGCGGCTGGTGCGCCGGTAGCGCTCGACCGCGGCGCGCTGGGCGCCGAGCCCCTTGAGGACGCGCAGTCCCGCGACCAGGTCGGCGGCCACCCCGGAGGCGTGCGCGGCCCGGTCCTGCTCGGCCTCGCTGCGTCGCTCCAGCGGCTTGCCGAGCAGATGCCCGGCCCACAGCAGCGCGGGGGTGCCCAGGAGCACGATCAGACCGAGCGGCACGGACACGAACAGCAGCGCCACCGCTCCCCCCGCCACTCCGACGAAGGCCGAAATCCCGCTCATCAGCGCCATGTTGACCGCGCCGACCCGCTTGGCGTCCTCGGTGGCGACGCTGACCAGCTCGCCGGGCAGCCGTCCCGTCTCCGCGCCGCCCCGGGCGTCCAGGACCCGGCGCACCAGGGCCACCCGGAGATCGTGCGCGGCCTCCTCGGCGGCGCGTTCCCCGGCTCGTGCACCCAGCCGGAAGCTCCAGGACAGGCCCACGTAGACCACGGCGAGCACACCGAGCCAGAGGACCAGCAGACGCCCGTCCGAGCGGGCCACGGCGCGGTCCACGACGACGCCGATGAGCACCGGCACGGCGACCTCGCCCAGTTGATGGCCCGCGCCGAGCAGCACGGCGAGCGTGAGGCGGCGCCCCTGACGCCGGACGGCCTGTGCCAGGA
The DNA here is from genome assembly GCF_000373625.1 of Streptomyces sp. LaPpAH-108. GTDB lineage: Bacteria > Actinomycetota > Actinomycetes > Streptomycetales > Streptomycetaceae > Streptomyces. Next base: position 706,499 of record NZ_KB891993.1, on the reverse strand, counting down.
CGTCCCGCCCCGACGGCTTCCCTGTTCCCACCAGCCACCCTCCGGAACCGGTCAACTTAGGGAAGGCTAGTCTAAGTACGCGCGCCCGCGTCAATGCTTTCGACGGGAGGCGGGTGTCGGGGCGTGGCTAGGTGGCGGTGCGCGAGGACAGTGCGGGGCCGTCGGCCGTGGACTCGTCCGACTGCCGCAGTTCCGCGAGGAGTTCGTTCTGCCCGGCCAGGAGTTCGGTGAGGATGCGGCGGCCCGCGCGCAGCAGCTCGGCCACATCGCCCCCGGCGAGCGCGTAACTCACCGTCGAACCCTCCCGGATGGACACGACGATCCCGGACCGCCGGAGCACACCGAGCTGTTGGGAGAGGCTGGACGGCTCGATCTCTATGTCCGCCAGCAGGTCCCGCACCGGCACGGGTCCGTGCTGGAGCAGTTCGAGAACCCTGATGCGCACGGGGTGCCCGAGCATCCGGAAGAACTCCGCCTTGGCCTGATAGAGGGGGACTTGCATCGGGCTCGCTCCCTGCCGCGTCGGGGACGGTCGGTCCAGGACGCGGCGGCGGCCCGGAGGGCGCCGCCGCGCGCCGTACGCCCTGTACGGGCGATCCTTCTCGTCCCGGGCCGCGCACGACCGCGAGTTGGGATCATGCTGATGTCGCGACTTGAAGAAGTCTTCACATCGTGGGCATGCGTCGGCCCGGGACCGGAGAAGGTGTCAGACCTCAAGCTGTTCTTCGACGCGCTTGAGCTGGTGGCGGGCCATCGCCAGATTGGAACGCGACTTGTCCAGCACCAGGTAGAGGAAGAGACCGTTGCCGTTGCGGCCGGTGACCAGCCGCATCAGGTGGTACTGCGAGCCGAGCGTGATCAGCACGTCCTCGATCTGGCTCTTGAGCCCCAGCTCCTCCATCGTGCGCACCTTGGCACGGATCACGTCCGTGTTGCCCGCCGCCGCGATGTTCAGGTCCAGGTCCTTGCCCCCGCCCAGCGTGCCCAGGGCCATCCCGCTGGTGTAGTCGACGACCGCCGCCCCCACGGCCCCCTCGACCCCGGCCATCATCTCCTTGAGCGAAACCTCGACACTCGCCATGGTGATCCTCCCCTTGAACCTCTTACGAACCGGCGCGACGTGATCCGCGCCCGGTGCCCGCACGCTAGGCGAGCCGCACCGGCGCCGGTACGAAGGTCTTCGGGAGTGAGGGGTGTTGACCGGGAGGCATCGATCGCCGATCGCTCGATGACCACAACAGGGCGCCCAGTGACGGGAGTTGACCGGGTGGCGGAGACTCGACGGTCACTCGGGGTGCGCCACCGCCGCCTTCTGCAGCCGTACCGCCGTCAGCAGACTCAGCCCCCGCTCCGACTGGCGCAGCGCCTTCAGCGCCGCGATGGAGCCGATGTCCCCGGTGAACCCGGCGGCGGCCAGCCGGTCCCGGAACCAGCGGGCGCACAGCTGGTCGTCGTCGGCGCCCCCGGTGGCCGCGACGATCTCCAACGCCCGCTCCAGACCCGGCCGTTCCTCGGGTCCGGCCTCCGCGAGCGCCTGCCGGAGCGCGGCCGACACCAGGTCCGCGTCCCGGACGACCAGGGCGAACTCACGCTTGCCGGTGAGGTCCTTGAGGTGCTTGATCTCCGTCATACGCATCATGCTGCGCGGCAACAGGGGCGGTGGCCAAGCGACTTGAGCAGACTCTGAGCCGGGCGTCCCGCAGCCTTCGCGCGCCCGGCTGCGGGAGCCCCGGTGGTGTCAGCCGCGCGGGCTGCTGATCCGCTCCGGCTGGATCACGTAGATCACCCGGACCTGGTCGCGGCCCCCGAACCACGGGTACGGCCCGCCGAGGTACTTCTGCGACAGCTTCTCGATGTGGTCGACGGCGCCCTCCTTGGTCACCTTGACGACCCGGCCGCGGATCTGGACGTAGTCGGAGGGGTCCGAAGGGTCGGAGACCGCGACGGCCACCCGGGGGTCGCGCTCGATGTTGCGGGTCTTCTGGTGCGACTCGACGCTGTTGATCAGGACGTACTCGCCGTCGGTGTCCACCCACGTCTGGGTGAGCTGGGGCGAGCCGTCGGGCATCGTGGTCGCGAGGTAGCAGGTGCTGGGGCGGCGCAGCAGCGCCACCAGGTCCTGGCCGAGGGGGACGGGCATGGGGCTTCTCCCGGATCTGTTCGCTGAGGGGGCCACCGTATCCGGGGGCGGTTCCCGCAGTGCCGCAGGGCGGCGCGACGGCAGAAGGGCCGTCGCTCAGGGGCCGTCGCTCCGGCGCCCCTCGCTCAGGGGCGTTCCTCCAGGGCGGCGTCGTACGTGGCCCGCGCGGCGGTGATGTCCGCCCGGTGCCGCTCCGCCCAGCCGACGAGCCCGGCGAGGGTCGCGTGGAGTTCGCGGGCCATGGGCGTGAGGCTGTACTCCACCTTCGGCGGCACGGTGGGGTAGACGGTCCGGACGAGCAGGCCGTCGCGCTCCAGCTTGCGCAGGTTCAGGGTGAGCATCCGCCGGCTGATGCCGGTGATGGCACGCTCCAGCTCGGTGAACCGGACCGGTCCGTGGGCGGCGGCGACGAGAATGCCGATGCTCCACTTGCCCGCGACGTGGTCGAGCACCTCGGTGAGCGGGCACGCCTCGTTGCTGACCTGGTCGGACACATCGGTGTGACTGCGTGACACGAAAGTGCCTCCTTCCGCCGCGCGTCATGGTTACAGACGATGACCGCTGTAACAAGTCGTGCACCATGGAAGGAACCCACATGTGGCGAACCCACACATCCGCACGCACATCACGGTGGTCGGCGCTGGCCGTGCTCTGCGCCGGGCAGCTGATGGTCATCCTCGACGGGACCGTGGTGAACGTGGCGCTGCCCGCCCTCCAGCGGGACCTCGGCCTCTCCTCGTCCGGCCTGGCCTGGGTGCTCAACGCCTACCTGGTCCCCTTCGGCGGTCTGCTCCTGCTCGCCGGGCGCCTCGGCGACCTCGTCGGACGCAAGCGCGTCTTCGTCACGGGCCTGGGCGTCTTCACGGCCGCCTCGCTGCTGTGCGGGGTGTCCCAGGACCCGGGGGCGCTGCTCGCCGCCCGGTTCGTCCAGGGCATCGGCGGCGCGGTGACCTCCGCCGTCACGCTCGGCATGGTCGTCACCCTGTTCCCCCGGCCGAGGGAGCGGGCCAGGGCGATCGGCGTCTACAGCTTCGTCCAGTCCGCCGGTGGCTCGCTGGGCCTCCTCGCCGGGGGCGCCCTGACCCAGACCGTCGGCTGGCACTGGATCTTCATCGTCAACGTCCCGATCGGCATCGTGGCCGCGCTGGCGGCCGGACGTGTGCTCGCGTCCGAGCCCGGCGTCGGCCTCGGCAGGGGGACCGATGCCGCGGGCGCGCTCCTGGTCACCTCCGCGCTGATGCTCGGCGTCTACACCATCGTCGGAACGACCGGCCACGGCTGGACCTCCGCCCACACGCTGGGCTTCGGCGCCGCCGCACTCGCCCTGCTCCTGGCCTTCGTCGCCCGCCAGGCGAAGGCGCCCCACCCGCTCCTGCCGCTGCGCGTGTTCCGCTCACGCGAGGTCTCGGGAGCGCTGGGCATCCAGGCCCTCATGGTGGCCGGGATGTTCAGCTTCCAGTTCCTCTGCGTGCTCTATCTGCAGAAGGTGCTCGGCTTCGACGAACTGCGCACCGGCCTCGGCATCTTCCCGGTCTCCGTCTCGATCGGCGCGCTGTCCCTCGGCCTCTCGCCCCGGCTGATCGCCCGCTTCGGCCCCCGCGCCGTCCTCCTTCCCGGACTCGCGCTCATCGCCGCGGGTCTCGCCGCGCTCGGCCGCGTACCGGCGGGCGGGAGCTACGCCGTGGACGTGCTCCCCGCACTGCTGCCCCTCGGCATCGGCTTCGGCCTCGCGATGCCGTCCCTGGCCACGCTCGCGATGTCGGCGGCCACGCCCCAGGACTCCGGGATCGCCTCCGGCATGTTCAACACCATGCAGCAGATCGGCAGCGCCTTCGGCCTCGCGGTCCTCAGCACTCTCGCCACCGCGCACACGGACGCCCTGCTGGACGGCGGAGCGAGCAACATCTCGGCGCTCACGGGCGGTTACCAGCTCGCCTTCCGTATCGGCGCCGCTCTCGTCGCCGTCGCCCTCCTCCTCGCCGCGACCCTGCCGCGATCCCGTGCGACGGCTCGGCCCACGGAGGCGGAAGCGGAGCCGGTCGCGGAGAACGTCACCGGCTGACCGGGTGCCGCCACCGTCCGAAGCCCCCGCAGCAGAGCGTTCAACCGGCTTTGCGTCACGTCGAGTTGTCACGAAGCCACGCCAGGCGTTCGGCGGCCGTCCGGGTCAGGGGGTGGCCGGGGCCGTAGACGCGGGTGTAGTCGGCGTGGCAGCGGCGCAGCAGGGCGGCGGCCTCGGTGTGCTCGCCCGCGTCGATCAGGACGTTGGCCAGGTTGTCACGGGCCTGGACGGTGGAGGGGTGGCCGTCTCCTTTCCTCCGGGTGACCTCGGACAGCACCTCGCGGAGGATCACGGCCGCCTCCCCGTACCGCTCCCTGGCGTGCAGCACGGCCGCGAGATTGTTCCGGGTGGACTGCGCCTCCGGATCCGCAGGGCCATTGACCCGCTGCTGGGCGGCGAGGACGGTACGCATCACCGCCTCGGCCTCGTCGAGCCGTTCAAGGCGGCACAGCGCGGCCCCCAGGTTGGCCTGGGCGGAGAGGCCGGTCTCCCCGTCCCGCTCGCCGCGCCGCTCCAACGTGGCCAGGAGCGCGCGCAGTTCGGTCTCCGCCTCGGCCCAGTGACCGCACTTGATCAGCGAGGCCGCGTACTGTCCGGTGTCGTACAGCACCTTGGGATGCTCGGGTCCGAGCTGCCGCTTGCGGCGTTCCAGCACGTCCCGGCGGAGCCCCACCGCCTCGGGTTCGCGCCGCAGTTGTTCCAGCGCCCGCGCCAGACCGCTCGCGCTCTCCAGGGTGTCCGGGTGGTCACGGCCCAGCAGTTCGGCCCGGCTGGTCCACACGCTGCGCCAGACCTCCTCGGCCTTGCCGGGATCGCCCATGGTGTGCAGCAGTTCGGCGATGTCGGCGGCGGTCGTGAGGGTGTCCTCGTGCCCGAAGCCGAGCATCTGCGTCTGGAGGCGCACCAGGTCCATGAGCCGTTCGAGGGCTTCCTCGCGGCGTCCGTCCGTGCCCGCCAGTGCGCGGGCGTAGTCCCGGAACGCCAGCAAGGTGTCGGGGTGTTCGGGGCCGAGCCGTTCGTAGGCGGCGTTCGCCTTCATGCCGTAGAACTCGTGCGGCGGGATGCCGACGCGGACGATCTCCTCCTCCGTGCCGTCGTCGTGCAGGCGCGTCATCACCAGATCGGCCGCCCGGGGCTGGTCCGGTTCGGCGGAAACTGTCGGTGGTGGTTCGTCGTCGCGCTTCCTGCGCCACAAGGGGGCCATGTCGCGACCAACTCCTTCTCGTCGGCTTCCTCTTCAGGTTCTTCCGGTCAGGCCCCCGAGTGCACATGGGCCGCCCACAGGCTCGGGCTGTTCCGGAAGGCGGTACGGCACTGCCGTACGGCGTGATGCAGCGCGAGCGCGGCCCGGTCCGTGTCCAGGGCGAGGGACGCGGCCGGTACGCCGGTCCGCAACTGGCGGTAGAGACTCCTGGTCACACGGACCGCCACCGCGTCGTGCACGGGCCACAACGTGCCGATCGTGTGCGGGTATCCGGCGATCTGGAAGGCCGAGGTGATGTGGATCGCCTCGTCCGCCAGCAGATCGGAACCCCGCGCCGTGTCGCACGCCGACAGCACCGCGAGCCGGGCGTTCGGCAGTTCGAGACGTGAGAGATGACGGACCGTCAGGGGGTGCTCCTGGTGATCATGGACCAGCAGCCGGGCCCGCGACGGATTCTCCGGGTCGCTCACCCCGTGACAGGCGAAGTGCACATAGGGGTGGGCGGGCAGGACCCCCAGCACGTTGCCGCGCGTCGCGCGCGGGCCCGCGAGCACGCCAGGGACCGGGAACAGGGCGCGCAACTCCCGCACCTCACGGCGGACACCGCCGAGCGGCCGGGTGCCGGGCGCGTCGGGGACGACCACCGCGAGCAGGCCCCCCGGCGGAGAGGGCGTCGCCGCCCGGGCGCGGGCGTAGGCCAGGGCGCGGACGGTCGGCGTGTAGGACGAGACGACGAGGTCGAGCACGGCCCGCGGCCGGGAGCCCGTCCGTGGCCGGGGTGCGGTCGGTGCCAGGGGATCGGTCCGCGCCTGGAGATCGGGCAACTCCTCGTGGTGGCCCGCCGCGTGCAGGGGGAGCGCGGCGAGCGCACCGCCCGGTGACCACCACAGTCGTGGCCAGGCGCCGTCGGCGGGCGGGTCGAGCAGCCCGAGCCTGCCGAGGACCGGCTCGGCGGCACGGTCCCACGTCCAGGCCAGCACCTCCCCGACCGCGTCCTGGGCCGCCCGCTCCCGCCCGGGCACGGTGGCGGCGTCCAACGCGGCTCGCAGTCGCGTCACTTGCTCTTCCAGTGCCTCGGGGGTCACCCCGGTCAGCGGAACCGGCGTCACCCCGTCCGGCCGTACGACCAGGGCGTCGCTCCCGTAGACGCTGGAGTACATCACCACGACGGGGCCGTCCTCGGCGCACGCCAGCACCTCGGCGTACGTCGGCGCACCGAGGAAGCCCTCGAAGCCGGGCAACGTGCGGATCTCGGTGACCAGTTGCTCCCAGCGGCCCGCGAGGGTGTGCCGGAGATCCGCGATGCCCGCCGGGTCGGAGCCGTCGGGGCCGCCGGAGGTGTCGGCGGCCGTGTCGGAATCGGTCAGCTCGATGAGCTGACGCAGATGGGCGAACCGCTCGGCGGTGAGCGGATGTTCGGCGCGCAGCCGCTCCCACTCGGCCCGCTCCGCGATCGCCTGGCCGAGCAGCACCCCGCGCCCCTGCTCAAGCAGCAGGACGGCGTGGTCGAGCCTGCCGAGCCGCACGGCACAGGCGGCGGCGTCGGCGGCGAGCCCCTGCACACTCAGCAGCCCGTGTTCCTGATCGTCGCGCGCGAGCCGCCGGGTGATGCTGAACGGCAGGAGAGCGAGGGCGAGTTCGAACCCTTCCAGCGCCTCCTCCCACCGGCCCCCGTCGGCCGCCGCCGCACCCCAGTCGCAGGCGGCCAGGACGCGCCGGGCGGCGGGCAGCGCCTCGATCCGGGCCACCTGCCGGTAGGCGTCCTCGGCCGCGCGCAGGACGGCGGGGTCCTCGGACGCGAGGTGCAGGGTGCGCAACCCCGAGGCGTACGACTGAAGATACTCGGCGGCGTGCGCCGTGCCGGTGGCGGAGGCCCACACCGCCCGGCCGAGCGTGGACACCGCCCGGGCCACAAGCGCCGGGTCTTCATACAGCCGGGCCGCGCTGAGCAGGGTGAGGCCCAGGTTGTGCAGATGACTCGCGTGCTCCGGGCTGCCGTACGCCGTGCCCTCCACCGCGAGGTCCAGCGCCTCGGCGGACTCGTCCAGATCGGCCGGGTCGCCGTCGCTGAGGAACCGCTTGTGCAGGGCGTTGCCGAGGTGGTTGAGATGCTTGGCGCGCTCGGGGGAACCTTCCGGGGTCAGGGCGAGGACCTGCCGGGCCGTTTCGACGGCCTCCAGGGCGGTGCCGGGGTCCGCCGTACGGTCGTACCAGGTCTGGAGGACGACCCCGAGGTTCGCCAGCTGCTGGGCGGACTGATGCGGGAAGTGAGGGAAACTCGGGGCGAGCCGGGCCAGTTCGGCCGCTTCGCGCAGGGCCGCGAGATCGCCGGTCTGGTGGAAGCGCTCGCGCAGGGCGACGGCCAGGTTGGTCAAGCGGCCGAAGTGGTCCGGGAGTTCTGGAGATCGTCCCGCGACGGCCGTGCGCAGGATCTCCACCGACTGGTCCAACAGCGCCGCGTCGCCCGTGCGTTCACCCAGCCGGTGCAGGGCGTTGCCGAGGCTGTTCAGCCGCTGCGGGCGTAACGGGTCGTCCGGGGCGGTGCTCTCGACCGCCTCACGCAGCAGGGCCACCGACTCGTCCAACAGTGCGGTGTCCTCGGTGTGTTCGGACGCGAGGCGCAGGGCGACGCCGAGTTCGGCCAGGGCGCGCGCGTGCGCGGGACGACCCCGGGGAACGGCGGCGAGGGCGGCCCGGCCCGCCGTGATCATCGCCTCGATGTCGGCGGCGTCGCCGGTGAGTTCGGCCAGGGCGAAGGAGGCCGTGGCGAGATGGAGCAGGGCCGTCGTGCGCCGGGGAGAGTCGGCGGACATTCCCGCGAGGACCGTGTGCAGCAGCCCTACGGCCTCGTGCGCGACGGCGGGGGAACGGTGGAACTTCAGGGCGAGTTGGAGCGTGGACGCCAGGTTGGTGCGCAGGGCCTCGATGTCCCGCGCGTTCTCGGGAGCGTCGCCCAGCAGGCTCAGCGCATGACGCTGCGACCGCTCCGCCTCGGCCAGATCGGCCGTGCTGCCGGTCGTCCTGGCGCGTTCGAGCAGCAGGGAGGAGAGGGTGTCGAGGGTCGCGGAGGGCTGGTTCGTGCCGTCCTCGGGCATCGCGGCGGCGCGTCGCAAGACCTCGATCGCGGCCTCCATGTCGGCTTGGTCCCGGTCGAGTTCGAAACGGTCCGCGAGCATGCGGCCCAGCAGCCGCAGGTCCTGTTCGCGCACGGTCCGGCGCACCACCAGCCGGTGGCCCAGCTCGATCGACTCGTCCAGGTCACGCCGGTCGCGGAAGGCGTTCCAGCGCAGCACCAGGGTGAGCCGCAGGGTCGACTCCCACGTGGTGCGCACGTGTTCGGCCGCAGGACCGGTGCTCAGCACCGCCCGGCAGATCCCGACGCCGCTGTCCAGCGGACGGCGGTCGCCGGTGCGCTGGAAGTGTCCGACCAGTGCGACGACTTGATCGAGGGAGTCGCTGTCCGGTTCATCGACGTCTGCCATCGGCCGCCCCCGTGCGGTTCGCTGTGGGCCCTCGACCGTGGCACGCGGCGGGAACTCCGAAGCCCGATTTTACCCAGGAAGCCCCGCTGTCACGCTCGGTGTGGTGAGCTTGCGACGACCGGCTGATCCATGGAGGTACGGCGATGGGCGGACTCGGTGACGGCGCGGCCGGGGGAGCGGGCGTGCCCGGCGACGGCACCGGTGGGGGAGCGGACGGCTTCGGGCACGAGCGGCTGGCGGCCCTGTGCGACCAGCTGACCACCTCCCCGGGGACGGACGACCTCGATCCACCGGTACGTCTCCTGATGGAGCACATCACCTCGGAGGTGCGCGGCGGCCGTCCGCCCGGGGAACTGGAAGAAGACTTCGACGAGTTGGAGGATCTGCTCCTCGCCTCCGGGCTCAGCGCCGGGCTCGGCTCCTACCGCACCGACGGCCCGCCCCCGTACCAGCGCTTCCCCGCCACCGGACCCGGTCATCCCCCGCTCCATTTCCTCACCTGCCCGCGTGGCCGCTGCGCCCGCGTCGAGGCACCGCCCTCCGAGGGCGAAGGGCGCCCGGCCTGCCGGATCTTCGGCGAGGCCCTGCGGGAGACCGGGCTGCGCCGCCCGTGAACGCGTTCCTCGGCGCGCTGAGCGGCAAGATGGCCGAACGCTGGCTCGCCCTGCTGGCGATCCCCGGACTGGTGTACCTGGTGGCACTCGCCACGGCGGTCACCCTGGGGCAGCGCCACTGGTACGACACCGGTCGGCTGCGGGCCCGCCTGGACTCCCTGGCGGAGGCTCCCGGGGCCCACAGCCCGGGCGCCCTCGCGGTCGCGGCGGTCGCCGTACTGGCCGGGGCCGCGCTGACCGGCACGGCGGCGCAGGCGCTCGGCGCCCTGATCGAGCGGGTCTGGCTCATGGCGCCCAGGGGCCCGCTGACCCGTCGGCTGACCGCGCGCCGACTGCGCCGCTGGCGCACCGCCGACGCCGACTACCGCGCGGCGCTGGTCGCCGCCGGACGCGCCCGGCTGAGCGGCCGGGACGACGCCGACTCCCTGACCGACGAGGCGGAAGCGCGCTATGCCGAGCGCAACCGGATCGCCCTGATCCGGCCCCGGCACCCGTTCTGGACGGGGGACCGGGTCGCGGCCCCCGACCAGCGCGTCTGGCGTGCCTACCGCCTGGACCTCTCGACGGCCTGGCCCCACCTGTGGCTCCTCGCGCCCGACAGCACCCGCACGGAACTCAGCACCGCGCGGGGCGCCTTGAGCGCGGCGGCCCGGCTGAGCGCCTGGGGCGTGGCCTACCTCCTGCTGGCGGTCTGGTGGTGGCCCGCCGCGTTCGTCGGCGTGGCGACCGTTCTGACGGGCCTGTCCCGGGGCCGCACCGCCGCCGCGTCCTTCGCGGAACTCGCCGAGGCGCTGGCCGACTTGCACGGCAGGGACCTGGCGACGGCGGTCGGGGTGGAGTGCGAGGGGCGGCTCACGGCGGAGGCGGGCGACAGCGTGACGCGGCTGCTGAGCAAGCCGGATTGAGGCGTGATTCACTCGAACCAGTGATCGAAAATCTGTTCCCGCGCGGCTAAGGTCATTCACGCAAGGCCGTAGCGCAGAGGTCGTCGCGCCCACGCATCAAGCAGGAGGACGTCGGTTCGAATCCGACCGGTCTTGCACCTCCTCTTCTCATGTCGACCGCGAGTCGACACGGACCGCCGGGCCCCGGCGAAGGACCGGTGAGTGTGATGACCCAGCCGACAACGCCCGTACGCTGCCCGGCGATCGAGCACCCCGACCTGCCCCTCGCCGACCCCGCAGCGCTCGGCCCCCTCCTCGAACGCCTCGCGGACCCGCGCCCCGTGAGCGCCGACGAGACGTTCCCGCTCGGCACCCTGCGCGCCGACGGCCGCCTGGACCTGTGCAAACAGGGCCTCGGGCCCGACGGCGCCGCCCGGCTGCTGCCCGTGGCCGCCGCCTCCCCGCACGCCGCCCATCTGCTCCTCGGCACCAACGCCCTCGGCGACGAAGGCGCCCGCTCGGTCGCCACCGCCCTGAGCGACACCGCCGCCCACGGCGTGCACACCCTCTACCTCGGCTGCAACCGCATCGGCCCGGACGGCCTGACCGCCCTCGCCGGAGCCCTCGCCGCCGACACCGCCCCGCGCGCCCTCTGGCTCAAGCGCAACCCCGTCATGCCGGACGGCGCCCGCACCCTCGCGGCCCTGCTGCGCCGCAACACCACGCTGCGCACGCTCGACCTGGTCAACTCCGGCATCGGCGCCGCAGGCGTACGCCTCCTCGCGGACGCCCTCCTGGACCGCCCGGCCCCGCTGGAACGGCTCTTCCTCGGCGGCAACGGCCTGACCGCCGCCGAGGCCCCGCTCCTCGCGGCCCTCGTCCGGGACGCGGGCGTGCGCGAGCTGTACCTCACGGCCAACCACCTCGGCGACGAGGGCACCGCCGTCCTCGCCCGCGCGGCCGACCCCGCCCGCCCCCTGCGCCTCGGCCTCGGCGGCAACGGCATCGGACCCGAGGGCGCCCGCGCCCTCGCCGACGCCCTCGGCGGCATCGAACACCTCGACCTCGGACGCGCCCTGTCCGAACGCAGCCTCGGCGCCCCGGGCAACGCGACCGGCGACGACGGCGCCCGGGCCCTCGCCGACGCCCTGCCCGGCAGCCCGCTGCGCCGCCTCGAACTGCGCCACACCGGTATCACCGGGCGGGGCGCCAAGACCCTGCTCGCCGCCCTGCCCGACGGGCACCGCCTGGAGTACATCGGCCTCGGCCCCGGCCTGCCCCGCCGGGTCAAGCGCTCCTTCGCCGAGCGGATGCGCCCGGCCCGGCCGACCCACCCGGACCTGCGCGCGATCGGCAGCGTGTACCGATGAGCCCGCGCCCGCTGCCGCCCGGCGCCCTCTCACGCGAGGAGACCTCCACCTGGGCCCGCGTCCGCCGCTACGCCGTACCCCGCTGGATGATCGAGCGCGCCACCGAGGCCCGGCTCGCCGGTGACTGGCGCGCCGCCTGCGACGCGGCGGCCGTGGACATCACCCCCGGCGCCGACCCGGAGCGCGCGGCCGAGACCTACGGCGCGGACGTGGCCGCACGCCTCGCGGACGACCTGCGCCACTTCGCCCCCGACCTGCTGCGCTGGCACCTGCCCCGCCCCCTCGGCGGCCACACCGGTCCCGCCCCCGCCCGACGCGTCGCCCTCGCCGCCTACGGCACCGGACCCGTCCTCTCCGTCACCACCTCCCCGATGCTGAGGGGCCCGCAGCGGCTCCGCCTCCACCTCGGCCCCGCCGCCGCGCCCGGTCGCGACCAGCTCCACGGCCTGAGGTACGGCACCGAGGACTGGACCGCCGCCCGCCGCTTCTGGGACGCCCGCCACACCGGCGAACTGCGGTACAGCGCGGGCGGCTTCGGCTCCGGCCGACTGCCCTTCCTCCACCCGGACGGCACCCCGCTCACCCCGGAGGAACTGCCCACCGAGGACCCCGGCCCCGCCGACCCGGCCGCCCGCGCCGAGTGGGTCGCCGTGCTCCAGTCCCGGGGCGAGTACGCCGAGGCGTACACCCTGTCCGGCCTCGATCTCGACCTCACGGCCCCGCCGCTCGGCACGCGCTCCTACCGGCAGCTCGACGTGGCCGCGCTGGCCCACCAGGACGGGCTCGACCTCACCAGGATCGTCCCCGAGATCCGGCTGCTGGAGCGAGCCGGACACGGTACGAGCTTCCTCGTCCCCGTGCGCTGGCGCGGCCAGCTCCGCGTCGACGTCGTCCCGGCGGCCCCGGACGGCACCCCCGCCCGGGTCACCGGCCGCGAGCACAACGACAAGGACAGCACGCCCTTCCTGCCCGGCTACGCGTGGCAACGGCTGCCCGACATCGCCCTGTTGCGCGCGGGACTGATCCGCCCCGAGGCGCTGCACCCGCTCGTCGCCGCCGCCCTGCTGCCGCAGGCGGGCCCCGCCACGGGCCCGGACGGACCGCCCGAACCCGTCCCGGTCCGCGTCCGCTGCCGGGGCGAGTGGCACCAGGTCGTCTCCCGCGACGGCAGACTCGCCGTACCGCACACCGAGCAGGAGCAGCGGCGCGAGATCGCCCTGCGCGCCTTCGGCGGCGCCGTCTCCGGCTGCTTCGCCACCCAGCACACCTGGACCAGCGGCGAGGGCCGCCTGCCGCGCGCCCTGCGGGCCCAGCAGCGCGACCTGTTCGAGCGCGCCCAGCACGGGGACGCGCCCGGCGTGCTCGCCCTGCTCGACGCCGGTGTGGACCCGCACGTCCGGGACGCCGCCGGGCTGACCCTGCTGCACGTCCTGCATCTGCTGGACCACCGTGAGCTGCTGCCGCGTCTGCTGGCGGCCGGTCTCGACCTGGAGGCACGGAGCAAGACGGGGCGCACCCCGCTTCAGAACGCCGTCGAACACCGCGGCTCGGCCGACCTGGTCCAGGACCTCCTCGACGCGGGCGCCCGGATCGACGGGGTCAACGACAGGGGGCTGTCCCTCGCCCAGGTCATCCGCTCCTACGAGCGGCACGACCTCATGTTCCTGCGCCGCCGCGTGCTGAAGGAGCACCCGGGCATCGGTGATGAGTGGTACGACGCGTACCTGAGCGAGCGGGACGAGGAACCGGACTGGGACGAGGACCCTCCCTTCGACTGGGACGACGACTCGGACGGCGGTGAGCCGGAACCGGGCGAGGACCCCGATCCGCCCACCGAGAACGACTGGCCGACCGAAGAGCCCGACGCCGACGGGGAGTTCGCGCCGGACCCCGCCGCGGAGCCCGTCTCCGCCACGGAGCCCGACCACTCCGACGACCCCTGGGCGCCCGGCGAAGGCCGCCCCGCCACCCAGCACGAGGACGACCGGGCATGACCACCTCCGCCGCCACCTCGGCTACTACCTCCCCGTCCGCCCCCGCCGCGCCTCCCGGCCCCCTCGCCGCCGCCGACGCCCTCAACGCCCGGCTCGGCGTCACCCGGCGCGAGTCCGCCGCGAACCCCCAGCTGGAGGCGCTCGCCCTGGCGGTGACGGCCAACCAGCCGGTGCTGCTGTGGGGCGAGCCGGGCATCGGCAAGTCCGCCGGGATGGAGCAGCTGGCCGCCGCGCTCGGGGTGCGGCTCGAGACGGTCATCGCCAGCGTCCACGAGCCCTCCGACTTCGCCGGGCTCCCCGTGGTCGGCGACGACCCCGCCACCACCGGTGTCCCCATGGCCCCGCCCGACTGGGCCGTCCGACTGGCCCGCACCGGGCACGGACTGCTCTTCTTCGACGAACTCTCCTCCGCCCCGCCCGCCGTGCAGGCCGCCCTGCTGCGCGTCGTCCTCGAACGCCGGGTCGGCAGCCTCGCCCTGCCTCCCTCGGTGCGTATCGTCGCCGCCGCCAACCCGCCCGCCAGCGCGGCCGACGGCTGGCATCTCAGCCCGCCGCTCGCCAACCGCTTCGTCCACCTCGACTGGACGCACGACCCGCGCACCGTGGCCCGGGGCATGGCCGGTACGTGGCCCGAGACCGCGCTCCCGGCCGTCGACCCCGCCCGTGCGTCCGGTGCCGCCGCCCGGGCGCGGGGCGCGATATCCGGCTTCCTGACCGCCCGCCCCGGCCTGGTCCACCACATGCCCAAGGAGGCCGAGGGCCGGGGCCGCGCCTGGCCGTCGCCGCGCACCTGGGAGATGGCGCTGCGTCTGCTCGCCGCCGGATACGCCTCCGGTGCCCGGGCGGAGGCGCGGGCCGCCGCGCTGATGGGCGCCGTCGGCGAGGCGGCGGGCATCGAACTCCTCTCCTATCTGGAGAACCTGGACCTGCCCGACCCCGACCGTGTACTGGCCGACCCGGCCGCCTTCGCCCTGCCCGAACGCGGCGACCGCCAGCTGGCGTTCCTCATCGCCGTGGTCGCCGCCGTGCAGAGCGAGCCCACCCGCCCCCGCTGGGAGGCGGGCTGGGAGGTGCTGGCCAAGGCCGTCGACGCGGGCGTACCCGACGTGGCCGCGCGGGCCGCCGGTGACCTCGCCGCGATGCGCGAGCCCGACTGGCCCGTCCCGCCCGGCATCGACGCCTTCCTGGAACTGCTCCAGCTCGCCGGCGCCCTGCCCGGCACGCACTGACCGGCCGCCCCGTGCCAGCCACCCGCGAACCGGCCGAGCGACCGGACCGCGAGCGACCGGACCGTGAGTCGCTGGGCCACGAGGCGCCGAGCCATGAACGGCCGCACGGCGAGTCGCCCCACCGCGAACCGTCGGACGACCCACCGCTGGACCGCGCCAAGCTCCTCGCCGCGCGCTACAAGGCGGCCGAGGCACGCCCCTATCTGGCCTCCGCCCTGTACGCGCTCACGGTGGTCGCCTCCGAGCAGGTGTCCACCATGGCGGTCGACCGGCACTGGCGGTGCTACGTCGCCCCGGCCTTCGTCGCGGGCACCGCCGTCGACGAACTCGCCGGGGTGTGGGTGCACGAGGTCGCGCACCTGCTGCGCGACCACCACGGCCGGGCCGCACGGCTTCCGGCGGCCGACCAGGGCGACCCGCTGCGGGTCAACATCGCGCAGGACTGCGAGATCAACGACGACCTGCTCGCCGACGGACTGCGCCTGCCCGCGGGCCGCGTGGAGCCCGCCCTGTTCGGCCTCCCGTCCGGGGGGCTCTTCGAGGGCTATCTGCCCGGAATCCCGGCGACCCCGCGACACCATCTCGACTGCGGTTCCGGCGCACACGGTGTCCCGTCGTCCTGGGAGCTGGGGGAGCGGGGCGGTACGGCCCGGGTCGGGCCGGTGGAGGCGGAGGCGCTGCGCCGTCAGGCCGCGCAGGCCGTCCGTGCGCACCAGCGCTCCCGGGGCACCGTCCCGGCGGGCTGGCGGCGCTGGGCGGAACAGGTCCTCGAACCCACCGTCGACTGGCGCAAGGCGCTGAGCGGCGCGGTCCGCGAGGCCGCGGCCTGGGCGGGCGGCGCGGTCGACTACACCTACCGCCGCCCGTCCCGCCGCACCCCGGCCCTGGGCGGCCGGATCGTGCTCCCCAGCCTGCGCAGACCGCTGCCGCGCGTGGCGATCGTCGTCGACACCTCCGGCTCCATGGGCGAGGACGCCCTCGCCGCGGCCCTCGCCGAAGTGTCGGGCGTCCTGCGGGAAGTGGGCGTCGGCGGCAACCGGGTGACCGTCCTCGCGTGCGACGCCGACGTGCGCGCCGTCTCCCGGGTGACCACCGTCGACCAGGTCGAACTGGCCGGTGGGGGCGGGACGGACATGGGCGTCGGCATCAGCAGGGCGCTCGCCGCCCCGGAGCGGCCGAACATCGTCGTCGTGCTGACCGACGGCTTGACACCCTGGCCGCCGGAACCCGTGTCCTGCCGTCTGATCGCGGCCCTCATCGGGCCGTCCGCGCCGCAGCCGCCGCCGTGGGTGGAGACGGTACGGGTCACGACGGCGGACTGAGCGCGGTCGGCCCGATATGAACCCCAGTCAACTCGCGTAGATTTGCCGAACTTTGCGGAACTTGAAGATGCCGCGCGGTCGAATTCTCGCCCTTTATTTTTTGACATGGACTGTTCATGGCGGCGCTCCTGGGCCAAGCTGAGCCCGCCTCGCGAACCCCGCGAGCACTCACGGGCCCCACACACCGGAGGTCTCCATGCGTCGTCGTCATGCCGCTCCCCTCGTCGTCGCCGCTCTCGCGCTGCCCGCGGTCCTCATCCCCGCCGCCACCGCATCGGCAGCCCCCGCCGACAAGATGCAGGTGCTCAGCTCCTGGACGCAGACCAGCGCGGCCAGTTACAACGCCTGGTACGCCGCTCGCTCGAACCAGGGGCAGTGGGCGGCCTACGGGTTCGACTGGTCCACGGACTACTGCAGTTCCTCGCCGGACAACCCCTTCGGCTTCCCGTTCCAGACGTCCTGTGCCCGCCACGATTTCGGCTACCGCAACTACAAAGCCGCCGGCGCCTTCGACGCCAACAAGTCCCGTCTCGACTCCGCCTTCTACGAAGACCTCAAGCGCGTGTGCAACAACTACTCCGGCGCCACCAAGACCAGCTGCAACGCGACCGCCTGGACCTACTACCAGGCGGTCAGCATCTTCGGTCTGAAGGGCGCCGACAAGGCGGCGGTGAGCAAGTAGCCGTACTCCCCGCGCAGTTGACGGCAGGGTCGGTCTCCCTGGACCGGCCCTGCCGTTGCCGTCCCCGGCGCGCCTACCGGTTCCTGGCGTAATGCCGCGCCGCACGTGCCCTGTTGGCGCACGAGGTCTTGCAGTACGTCTGCCTGCCGTGGTCCTGGACGAAGTAGCGCACGCAGTAGGGTGCGGGGCAGGCGCGCAGCCGCTCCCGCTGGGGACCGGCCAGGAACTCCACCGCCGAGCGGGCCAGTTGAGCGGGCAGGTCGGCGGGGTCGGCCGCCGTGAGCCGCACAAGCGGTGCCGCGCCGGGGTCCGGCCAGTCCAGACGTACCGTCACATTCCCCCGTTCCGTGTAGGAGTTGAGCAGGTCGAGGGCCTGCGCCCGGGAAAGACCCGGATCGGCGCGGGAGTCCTCGCGGCCGGTGGCGTATGCGAACAGTGTGCGGACCGCCCGTCGTATGTCGATCACCTCGTCCCGGAGTTCTTCGGGAGTGCCGGGCGGAGCCCAGGCGAGGAACCCCGCGACGGTGGCGAGGTCGTCGGTCACCCCGCCGTGGCCGTCATGGTGGACGGTGCCCGTCAGATGGAGGGGTGAGGGTGCCGCAGTGGTGGTCCCTGGTTGCGTGCTGCGGGTTTCCATGAGTCCTCCTAACGGTTATGGTCCACTTTACCGTGAGAACGAGACGAGAGGTGGCGGCATGGCCCAGGAAGTGACAGCGGACAACTCGCGTACAGAGCACCAGGGTTCACGTGTGACCCTCGCCCACGTCAGTGACCTCCATCTCGACGGCGGCGCCCGCGCCGAGGAGCGTGCCGTCCGGGTGCTCGACCGGCTGCGGTCCATGCCGGGGCCGTTCGACGCGCTGCTGGTCACCGGGGACATCGCGGACCACGGCACCGAGCCCGAATACGAGGCCGCCGCAAGGCTGTTGGCGGACTTCCCGGCCCCCGTGCTGTGTCTGCCCGGCAACCACGACGTGCGCGGCCCCTACCGCAAGGTCCTCCTCGGCGAGCCCGCCTCCGACACGCCGGTCAACCGGCTCCACCGGGTCGGACCCCTCGCCGTCCTCATGCTCGACGTGACCGTCCCGGGCCGTGACGAGGGCCACCTGGCCGGCGAGACGGCGGCCTGGGTACGCACCACGATCCGCGACGCGCTGCCCCCGGGCACACCGGTCGCCCTCGCCCTGCATCAGCCGCCCGTCGCACTCGGGCGCGGCCTGGTCGACTCCATCATGCTCGACAACGCCGACGAGTTCGCCGCGCTGATCTCCGAACACCCCGGGATCGTCGCGGTGTTCGGCGGCCACACGCACTCCGCCACCGTGACGACCTTCGCGGACCGCCCGCTCGCCCTCGGCCCCGGTGTGACCTCCACGCTCCGGCTCGATTGGGAGACCGGGACCGACGAGTGGGGCGAGGTGATCGACCGGACGGCTCCGCCCGGGTACGCCGTGCACGTCCTGGAACTGCAGGCCGAGTCCCCCGACGACCCGGTCGGCCTCGTGGCGCCCGCCGCCGGAACACGGCTGACCACGCACTTCCGCACCTGCGGCTGACGGGGCGTCCGTGCGGCCGGGCCGGATTGTCAGACCCCGGGGATACGGTCGGCCCATGAGAGCTGACGGCACGTTCACCGTGAAAGCGTTCGTCCCGACCGAGGTGACACCCGACCCGGCCGTCCCCACCGGCCTCCCGGTGGGGGTCGCGCGCATGGAGAAGCACTTCGAGGGCGAGATCACCGGGCGCGCGGCGACCCTGTTCACCGCCGCGTTCGACCAGACGACCGGGGTCGGCACCTATGTGGCGATGGAGTCCTTCGAGGGCTCGCTGCACGGGCACGAGGGCGCGTTCAACTTCGCGCACTCGGCGACCACCACGGGCAGTGACCGCGCCGCGCGGTTCTTCGTCATCGTCCCGTCGAGCGGTACCGGCGATCTCACCGGCATCTCCGGCACCGGCGGCCTGGAGATCGAGACCGACGGCACCCACCGGATCTGGTTCGACTACGCACTCGACTGAGCCCCGGCATCCCGACGAGCGAGCCACCGACCGAGAGGACCGCACGTGCGCTTCATCCGGATCGTCCCGCCCGGCGGGCCCGCGCGCACCCTCGCGCTGGCCCAGCTGACGAACTCGGTCGGCGACGGCGCGTACTACGTCTGCTCGGTCCTCTACTTCAGCCGGATCGTCGGCCTCAGCCCCACCCGGATCGGCCTCGCGCTCACGCTCGGCTGGGCGCTCGGCGCCGTCGCCGGGGTGCCGCTCGGCCACCTGGCGGACCGGCGGGGTCCGCGCGGGATCGCCATCCTCATGTCCGTGGCGACGGGCCTGGCCGTGGGGTCGTTCCTCTTCGTCCGCTCGTATCCGGCGTTCCTGGTGGCCGTCTGCGCGTACACCTGCTGCCAGTGCGGGCTCGGCGCGGCACGCCAGGCCCTGCTGGCCGGGCTGGTCGAACCCGCCCGGCGGACCGAGACCCGGGCGTATCTCCAGTCGACCGTCAACGCCGGGCTGGCCCTCGGCGCCGCGCTGGGCGGCATCGCGCTGCGGCTCGACACGGAGGCGTCGTATCTGACGGCGCTGGCGGCGGACGGGGCGAGCTTCCTGGTGGCGGCGCTGGTGCTGGCGCGGCTGCGGCCCCCGACCGGGGTGGCGGCGCCCGCGAGATCGGGCGGCCCGAGCCTCACGGTCCTCCGCGACCGGCCGTACGCCCTCGTCTCCCTCCTCAACATGATCATGCTGCTCTACATGCCGCTGCTCAGCGTGGTGCTGCCGCTGTGGATCGTGGAGCGCACCGAGGCGCCGAGCTGGACGGTCTCGGCGCTGCTGGTCGTCAACACGGTGGGCGTGGTCCTCTTCCAGGTCCGCATGGCCGCCCGCGTCAGGGACCTGCCCTCCGCGTCCCGCGCGATACGGCACGCCGGGCTCGTCCTCCTCGCCGCCTGCGCCTGCTTCGCCCTGTCGGCCTCCGGCACCACGGCCTGGACCGCCGCGCTGCTGCTCCTCGCCGCCGCCTGCGTCCAGGTCCTCGGCGAGATGCTGCTCGGCTCCGGCTCCTGGGAAATCGGCTTCGCCCTCGCCCCCGCCGACAAACAAGGCCAGTACCAGGGCTTTTACGGCGCCGGAACCGCTGTGGCCCGCCTCATCGGCCCCCTCCTCCTGACCACCCTCATCCTCTCCGGCGGCACCCTCGGCTGGCTCCTCCTGGGAGCGCTGTTCCTCGCGGCGGGCCTGGCGATGGGCCCAGCCGTGCGGTGGGCCTCCGGCCGGGGCGCGGCCGGGGCGGTGCCTGTGGCGGCGGAAACGGGGGCGGAGGCGTGAGTGCTGCCCGGATGCGCCTGCGGCGCGCTTTGCGGGAAGCGGCGGGGTCGTCGGCAGGCGCTCTTGTCGACCCGGCTCCAGCGGCGGTGCTGATCGAACACACCCGTCGGCACGGCTTCCGCCTCCGCGCGGTTCCTTTCCGGCCCTTGGTCGCTCCTCCCTGCCGCAGACTCACCCAGTGCTACGGCACCGCCGCCCCGCCTCGTTCGCCGCGCGGCGGCGCACCTGGGCCCGGCGCCTCCCCGCACCGGAGCCGCACCGGAGCGCTCCCGCCCACTCCGTCGCACGACAGCACCCCCGCCTACAAGCACCCCCGCTTACGCCACCCCAGCCCCGCCCCGCACCGCCGCGTCCCTCGCACGACAGCACCCCCGCTTACGCCACCCCCGCTTACGCCCGCGCGGCAGCGCCCCCGCACTGCCGCGTCCCTCGCGGCATAGTGGTATCAACTGACGCAAAAGGCGCGGCCCGGGCGGTGGTCATGCCGGTCGGGCGACGGGAGGCGGCGGGTATGGGTGGCAAGGACCTCTGGAGCCACGGGGCCGGACCGGCCGGGTGCCGGGACGCCGGGGCGCCCGGGGGCCTGCTGGATCTGCTGCACGCCTCGGCCGTGGTGGTCGACGGGCAGGGCCGTATCGTCCTGTGGAGCCCCGAGGCGGAGGAGCTTTTCGGGTACGCCGCCGAGGAGGCGCTCGGCGCGTCCGTGGACGAGCTGCTGGCCGCGCCGGAGGACGTGGAGCACGCGCACGAGCGGTTCGGGCGGATCCACGCCGGGGAGAGTTTCGCGGGTGTCTTCCCGGCCCGGTGCAAGGACGGTTCCACCCGGCTGGTGGAGTACCGCAAGGGCCGCCTGCACGACCCCGACGGCCGGGTGCTGGGCCTGGCGCTCGCCGCCGACGAAGGCACCGTACGGCGCGTGGAGGGGGATCTCGCGCTGTCCGAGCTGCTGATCGACCAGTCCCCGGTCGGGCTCGCGGTGTTCGACACCGATCTGCGCTGGATGCGGATCAACCGCGCCCTGACGACCGCCAACGGGGTCACCGAGCACGAGGTGCGCGGGCGGCGCCTGGAGGACACGCTCCCCGAGCTGGACACCACCGCGATCGAGTCCGCGATGCGCCAGGTGCTGCGCACCGGTGAGCCGATCCTGGACCAGCGCACGGTGGGCCGTACCCCGCTCGACCCGGACCACGACCACGCCTGGTCGGAGTCGTACTACCGCATCGAGGACCAGCGCGGCCACCCGCTCGGCGTCGCGGTGTCCGTCGTGGACGTCACCGAACGGCATCTGGCCGCCACCGAGATCGCGGCGGCCCACCGGCACCTCGCCACCCTCACCGAGGCCAGCTCCGGCATCGGCAGCACCCTGGACCTCCAGCAGACCGTGCGGGAGCTGGCCGCCGCCGTCGTACCCCGGTTCGCCGACCTGGCCACCGTCGACGTACTGGACTCCGTCGTGATCGGGCAGCGGTCCCTGGTCCCGTACTCGGGCGGCGACCACGGCGGGTTCCGCACGCTGGCGGTCGCCGCCGCCCGCCCCGACGGCAGCGACGGCACCGCCGAGCTGCCGGACGGCCTCACCGGCTCCGGCTCGTCCCCGCTGCTGTGCCGCAGCGTCCGCGAGGCCGCCCCCGTGCTGATGCCCCGCGTGGACGACGGCGCGCTGCGCGAGATCGCCCGGGACGAGCAGGCCGCCGAGGCGCTGCGCGGCGCCGGGGTCCGCAGCGTCCTGGCCGCGCCCCTGCTGGCCCGGGGCTCCGTGCTCGGCGTGCTCACGCTGTACCGCACCGCCGACACCCGCCCCTTCGACAGCCGCGACCTCCAGATCGTCTGCGAACTCGTCGGCCGCGCCGCCGTCAGCGTGGACAACGCCCTGCTCTACGGCCGCGAGCGCGAGACCGCGCTCACCCTCCAGCACAGCCTGCTGCCCCAGCAGCCCCCCGACCAGCCCGACGGCCTGGAGATCGCCGTCGGCTACCGGCCCGCCGGGAGCGGCACCGAGGTCGGCGGCGACTGGTACGACGTGCTGGCGCTCAACGACGGCCGGGTCGCCCTGGTCGTCGGCGACGTGATGGGCAGCGGCATACGCGCCGCCGCGATCATGGGCCAGCTGCGCACCACCACCCGCGCCCTGGCCCGTCTCGACCTGCCGCCCGCCGAACTGCTCGGCCATCTCGACGAGACCGCCGCGGAGCTGAGCGAGTCCTTCGCCACCTGCGTCTACGCCGTCTGCGACCCCAAGCGCGGCACCTGCGTCCTGTCCAGCGCCGGACATCTGCCGCCCGTCCTCGTCCAGTCCGGTCAGGGCGCCCGGCTCCTCACCCTGCCCCCCGCGGCCCCGCTCGGCGTGGGCGGCGTACCGTTCGGCACGCTGGAGACCAAACTGCCCGAGGGCTCCCTGCTGGCCCTGTACACCGACGGCCTCGTGGAGTCCCGGCACGACGCCATCGACGTCGGCATCGAGGCCCTGAGCCGCGCACTGGAACGGGCCACCGGGTCCACCGGTGGCCCTGCCGCCACCGGCTCCCTCCAGGACATCTGCGACATGCTCCTGGACACGCTCGACCAGTCCTCCGGCGACGACACGGCCCTCCTCCTCGCCCGCCTCGGACCGCCCGGGGGAGCGGAGTAGGGCGCAGCGTTTGCCGGTGCCGACGACCGGTTCGACAATGGACGCAGCACTCGCGGCGATGAGGCTCGCCGTAACCGCGGACGCGAACGCGCCGCCGATGGCCTCTGCCGGCAGACCCGCACGTTATTCGCGAGGAGGTCGGCATGACGATGCCGGACGACATGATGCTCCGCTGCTCCACCATCCTCTTCCGAGGCCAGTGCGTGCTGCTCGTCCACCGCACCGCCCAGGGCCTGGACGACTGGGTGCTGCCCGGCGGCACCCCCCGGATGGGCGAGAGCATGGCCGCCTGCGCCCGCCGCGAGATGCGCGAGGAGACCGGCCTCGCCGTGGAACCCACCCGGGTCGCCTTCGTCCTGGAGGCCGTCGACCCCGACAACCGGCAGCGCACCGTCGACCTGGTCTTCGCCGCCGACGGCTCGGCCCAGGGCCAGCACCCCGTGGCCCGCGAGTCGGGGATGACACCCGAGTTCGTGCCCTTCGCCCGCCTGCGCTCCCTCGATCTCAAGCCGCCCCTGGCCGGACACCTGCCCGGCTTCTACCACCACGGCGCCCGCCGGTACGCCCCCTACCTCGGCAACCTCTGGCGCCCGAACGACACCGCCTCCCGCATCAGACGCGCCACCACCTTCTTCCGCCGCACCCCGCGCCCCGCACCTGAACTGGACTGACGGCACCTGCGCGGGCTGACGACACCCCGCTGGACCGACGGCACCCGGGGAACCGGCCGCCCCGAGAGACGACGCCGGAGACGAGGCCCGCGCATGACCGACCCGCACTGGCTCTTCGGCGACCAGCTCGGCCCCCACTTCCTCACCCCCGGCGACGACGGCCCCGCCCGCGACGCGCCCGTCGTCATGATCGAGGCCCGCTCGGTCTTCCGGCGCCGCCGCTTCCACCGCGCCAAGGCCCACCTGATCCTCTCCGCGATGCGCCACCGCGCCGCGGAACTGGGCGACCGCGTCCACTACGTCCGCGCCGAGACCTACCGCGAGGGCCTGCGCGAAGCCGTGGGCGACGCCCCCGTGACCGTCCACCACCCCACCTCACGCGCCGCCCTGCGCCTGGTCCGCTCCCTGGACCGGGTCCGCGTGCTGCCCACCCCCGCCTTCCTGCTGCCGCACGACGCCTTCCGCGTCTGGGCGGACGGGCGCGACGGACGACGGCTGCGCCAGGAGGACTTCTACCGCTGGGTCCGCCGCGAACTCGGCCTCCTCATGGACGGCGACACCCCGGCAGGCGGCCGGTGGAACCACGACCACGCCAACCGCGAACCCCCGCCCAAGGGCGCCCGCACCCTCGGCGCCCCCGCCCCCTACCGCCCCCGCGAGGACGACATCGACGCCGAGGTCCGCGCCGACCTCGACCGCTGGGAACAGCACGACGGCATCCGCTTCGTGGGCCGCGACGGCCCCCGCCGCTTCCCCGCCTCCCGCCGCGAGGCCCGCGCCGCGCTGCGCCGCTTCACCGAGCACCGGCTCGCCGGATTCGGCCCGCACGAGGACGCCATGCTCGCCGCCGACCCCGTCATGAGCCACAGCCTGCTCTCGTCCTCCCTCAACCTCGGCCTGCTCGACCCCGCCGAGACCGTCGCCGCCGCCGAGGACGCCTGGCGCTCCGGGCACGCGCCCGTGCACAGCGCCGAGGGCTTCGTACGGCAGATCGCGGGCTGGCGCGAGTACGTCTGGCACCTCTACTGGTACTTCGGCGAGGACTACCGCCACCGCAACGCCCTGCGCCACCACGCCCCGCTGCCCGACTGGTTCACCGGCCTCGATGCCGACGCCGTCACCGCCCGCTGTCTGGCCACCGCCCTCGCCCAGGTCCGCGACACCGGCTGGACCCACCACATCCCGCGCCTGATGCTGCTCGGCAGCCACGCCCTCCAGCGGGGCTGGGAACCGGAAGCGGTGACCGACTGGTTCCACCGCTGCTTCGTCGACGGCTACGACTGGGTGATGCTGCCCAACGTCGTCGGCATGTCCCAGTACGCCGACGGCGGCCGGACGACCACCAAGCCCTACACCTCCGCGGGCGCCTACATCCACCGCATGAGCGACCTGTGCGACGGCTGCGCCTACCGTCCCGGCGACCGCACCGGCGCGCGGGCCTGCCCCTTCACCACCGGCTACTGGTCCTTCGTCCACCGCCACCGCGCCGTCCTCGCGGGCAACCCGCGCACCACGCGCGCCGTCCAGGGCCTGGACCGGCTCCGCGACCTGGACGAGGTGCTGCGCACCGAGCGGGAGCGCGGCGCCGGACCCCCGTGACGCCGCGCCCCCGCTCCCGCCCGCCTCAGCTGAGCGCGGCCCCCTTGGCCGCCGCCTCCTCCTCGGTGTGCGCGCCGCCGGTCGCGAGCGTGCCGCCCGCGCTCTCCAGATGCGCCCGCACGAACCACTGGAACTGTTCCAGGTCCCGCAGCTGCTCGATCAGCAGATCCTCCGTGGCGGGGTCGATCTCACCCGCCTCCTTGATCGCGGCCCGTACGCCCTCGATCACCCCGGTGTAGACGAGGTCCAGGGCACCCAGATGGGCGATGGCGTCGCCCCGGCCGATCGAGTAGTCGTCCCAGGTGCGTTCCTCCACCAGCGCGCCCGGCGTCCCCTGCGCCACGCCGCCCAGCGCCGCGATGCGCTCCGCCACGTCGTCGGCCATCTCGCGCACCCGGTCCACCTGCGGGTCGATCATCTCGTGCACGGCGACGAAGTGCGGCCCGACGACGTTCCAGTGCACGTGCTTCAGCGTCAGATGCAGATCGTTGAGCGCGTGCAGCCGCAGCCGCAGCAGCCCGATCAGCCGACCCGCCGCCTCGCGCTCGATACCGGGGACGGTGTACTTGGGGGTCAGATCCTTGATCTCCTTCGTCATGGTTCCACCTCGGGTCTCTCGCGGGCGTGCGTTCCTTGCCCGATGACGGGTGCCCCGGTCCGGCGCGCTCAGACCTGCCGGGTCGCCGACCGGCCGCTTCCCGGCCCATGGGATTGTCAGACCCGGGCCAAGCCGCGCGGCGACCGGCTACGGATTCCCCACGACGGACGGCGATCACGACGGCGAGGAGCACGCCGGATGACGACGGACCGGACGGCGACGGACCGCCGTGGGACGCGAAGCGCCCTGCTCGTACGGCACGCACCCGAGACCGTACGGGCCGCCGTCCTCACCGCGCACGGCGGCCGGGCCGAGGACCACACCCTCTCCCGTCCCTGGCACCTCGCCGCCCTGCGCATGCGCCCCCTGCTGCGCGCGGTCGGCACCGGACTGCCCCCGGACCACGTCCTGCTGGGCGAGATCCGCTACCAGCACCGGGGCTGGAACGACGGCGCCGCCGCCGACGACGTCCACCGCGCCCTCGCCGAACTGGCCGCCCGCTACGGCCCCGTCCCCGTCGTCCTCGTCGGCCACTCGATGGGCGGCCGGGCCGCGCTGCGCATGGCGGGTCATCCCGCCGTACGCGGCGTTCTCGCCCTCGCCCCCTGGCTGCCGCCCGGCGAACCCACCGCCCACCTGGACGGCGCCCGGCTGCTTGTCCTCCACGGCGACGCCGACCACGTCACGGACGCGGCGGACTCCACCCGCTTCGTCGAGCGGGCCCGCGCCGAGGGAGCCCGCGCCGGGATGGTCGTCCTCGCGGACGCCGACCACGCCATGCTCCGCCGCCTGCCCACCTGGCACGCGCTCGCCACCGAGGCCGTCACGGACCTGCTGCGCGCCCGGCCCGCTCCCGGGGGCCTGGTCGCCCGGACCACCCTGTCCGACGCCCCGGCCGTACACCTGTAGATCCACAGGCAGACACACACGTCTAGATCCATGCATATCGGGACGCATCCGAACCCGACGTACGACGTGAAACAGATCCATGGAAGGCGGCCGAAGTCCCACGGTGGCCGCAGTCCCTCCCGCGCACGAGGAGGAACCGTCCATGTTCACGGTCGACCCGGCCGGACTCACCGCGCTCCTGGCCGCCGCTGACCCGGATCAGCTGCTGCGCGCCCGGGAACAGATGGCCTTCACCCTGGGCTTCCACATCATCCTGGTGCCCTTCGGCGTGGCGCTGACCTCCCTCATGCTGATCGCCAACCACCGGGGACTGCGCAAGGGCGACGAGGCGGCCCTGCTCCTCGCCCGGCGCTGGTCGAAGGTCGCCGCCGTGCTCTTCGCGGTCGGCGCCATCACCGGCACCGTCCTCTCCTTCGAACTGGGCATCCTCTGGCCCGGGCTGATGAAGAACTACGGCGCCGCCTTCGGGTTCCCGTTCGCCATCGAAGGGCTCTTCTTCTTCCTGGAGGCCATCTTCGTCGCCATCTACATCTACGGCTGGGACCGGATGCGCCCCTGGGCCCACTTCTGGGCGGGTGTGCCCGTGGCGCTGGCCAGCGTCGGCGGAGCGGCGGCCGTCATCGCCGCCAACAGCTGGATGAACCAGCCCAGCGGCATCACCCTGCGCGACGGCAAGGTGGTCGATGTACGCCCGGCGGAGGTCTTCTTCAACGGCGCCTTCTGGTGGCAGTTCTGGCACATGCTGCTCGCCGCCTACATCGTCGCCGGATTCGTCGTGGCGAGCGTCTACACGGTCGGGATGCTCCGGGGACGGCGCGGTCACTACCAGCGGCTGGGCTTCCTGATCAGCTTCGTCACCGCTGCCGCCGCGCTGCCCGTGCAGATCTTCGTCGGCGACACCATCGCGCGCGAGGTCTTCGACGACGAGCCCGCCAAGTTTGCCGCCATCGAACTGCTCCCCACCACCGGCAGTCACGTCCCGGAGACCCTGGGCGGCTTCCTGATCGACGGCGAGGTGCGCTACGGCATCTCGGTGCCGAGCGTGGCCTCCGTCCTCGCCGGGTTCAAGCCGTCGACCACCATCAAGGGACTCGACGCCGTACCCGTGGCCGTACGGCCCACCACCGAGCAAGTCAACATCGTGCACTGGGCGTTCGACATCATGGTCGGCACCTCCATGGTCATGCTGGCCGTCGCCGCCTGGTTCGTGTGGCTGTGGTGGAAGCGCCGCCACACCCTGGAGACCGACCGCTGGTTCCTGCGCGCGGCCTCCGTCTGCGGGGTGCTGTCCATCCTCAGCATGGAGAGCGGCTGGGTGGTCACCGAGGTCGGCCGCCAGCCCTGGATCGTCGTCGGCCTGCTGCGCACCCGGGACGCGGTGGCCACCCAGGGCAACCTGTGGATCACCTTCGGGGTCGTGGTCGCCCTCTACACCGCCGTGGGGGCCGCGGCCATCTGGGTCCTGCTCTCCATGAAGAGACGGTGGCGGAAACAGGGCGACGGCACGGTCGACGTGCCGTACGGGCCGGACGCCCCGCGCGAGCGCTCCGAGGGGAAGGTGTCGTAAATGGCCGACGTGGTCGCGGTGTTCCTCTTCATCGGCGTCATCGCCTACGCGGTGCTCGGCGGCGCCGACTTCGGGGCGGGCCTCTGGGATCTGATCGCGGGCGGCGCCCGGCGCGGCCGAGCGCCCCGCCACCTCATCGACTCCTCGCTCGCCCCCGTGTGGGAGGCCAACCACACCTGGCTCATCTACTGCCTGGTCGTCCTCTGGAGCGGCTTCCCCACCGCCTTCTCCGCCATGACGACCACGCTGTACATCCCGCTGCTCCTCGCCCTGCTCGGCATCGTCCTGCGCGGCGCCGGGTTCGCCTTCCGCAAGGCGACCATCAGCACACCCGAACAACGCCTGTACGGCGCCGCGTTCGCGCTGTCCTCCGTTCTCACGCCGTACTGCTTCGGCGCCATCGCGGGCGGGCTGGCCTCCGGCCGCGTCCCGACGGCGGGCAACGGTGACGCCGTCAGCAGCTGGGTCAACCCCACCAGCGTCCTGGGCGGCGTCCTCGCGGTCCTGGCCTGCGGCTACCTCGCCGCCACCTACCTCACGGTGGAAGCCCTGCGCCGCGCCCCCACGCTCTACCGGTACTTCCGTGACCGCGCCCTCGCCGCCGGAGCGGTGACCGGCGCGGTCAGCATCGCGGGCATCTTCGTCCTCCAAGCCGACGCGCCCCGTCTCTTCGCCCATCTCACCGGCCGTGCCCTCCCGTTGGTGGTCCTGGCCGCCGTCGGTGGCGTCCTGGGCCTGGCGATGCTGGGCGCCCACAGGACCTTCGGCGTCCGCGCCCTCGCCGCCGGGACCGTCGCCCTGGTCGTCGCGGGCTGGGGCGTCGCCCAGTACCCCTACCTCCTCGGCACCCACCTCACCCTCACCGCATCCGCCGCCCCCGACGCGACGCTCGCGGTGGTCGTGGGCGTGGCGTGCGTGGCGGCGGTCCTGATCGTCCCGTCCCTCCTGCTGCTGTTCCGGCTGAGCGGGCGGGGGAGTGTGGGGGTGGGGGACAGGTCACTGTGAGGGGCCGGTTGTGGTGAGGGGCGCGCGGGACGTGGACGCGAAGGTGCCGTACAAGGGGTGACATGCCGCTGAAGTGGGGCGACTTGGGCGCACCCGCGAAAAGGGCATCCCCCGCGTGAACCGAGCGCCCTCCCATCCCGCCCGACGAGGTAGCCCCACGTGAACCCGTACCCCCCTTCCCCACGCCCCTGGTGGAAGACCACCCCCGTCGGCCTCGGCCTTCTGGCAGCGGTCGCCCTCATCGGCGCGTTCAGCTTCCCGCTGAGCTTCCTCGCGCTGATCGCCGCCGTCGCCCTGCTCTGGTTCCTCCCGCCCTGGCGCTGGTTCGCCAGACTCGGGGCGAGCGTAGGGGCGTTCGTCCTCCTGGCGATCGGCGCGGGCGTGGGTGGCCAACTCGACGACCCCGCACGGACGGACGCCAAACCGGCCTCGGTACGGACCCATGCGCCGAGCACCGAGCCGTCCCGGAAACCCAAGAACGAGCCCACCCCGCCGCCGAGTTACCGGGGCAAGCCGCTCGACCAGGCGGAGACCGCGGCTCGCGACGCGGGCTACACCACCGACCACCACGATGCCTCCGTCGACCACCGCGCGATCGTCGTGCGATCGGGCTGGCAGGTCTGCTTCCGAACTTCCCTCGGCGGTCCCAGGGCGATCACCTTCGCCGCCGTCAAGTCCGGGGAGCCGTGCCCGGACAAGGACGGCGCGAAGATCCCGTGGCCGGTGATGCCGGACCTGTCGGGTCGTACGTGGCGGGCTGCTGTGGGGGAGTTGAGGGACTTTGAGGTATCCGAGTCCGCGATCCGGGTCGAGTCGCACTACATGAACGATGCGCTGCCCGAGGGAGATCACGATTCGTGGCGCGTGTGTGACCAGAACCCGGCCAAGGGCGATGACATCACCGCCGAGGTGACACTCGGGCTGGCCTCGCCGGAGGTCGGGTGCGCGACGGAGGGCTCGTACCTGGGGGACAAGGACGATGACGGGGTTCCGGATTACCGGGATCACGCGGATGACCGGGTGCGGAGTACGCCGACTGGGGGCAGCGGAACCGGGGGAGAGGGCGGAACGTCGGGAGGCTCCACTATCGGCGTCGGGAGTTCGTCCACGAGTGGCGGCGCCTCCTCGGCCTCCGGCGGCGGCTCATCCTCCACCGGAGGCGGCGGTGGCGGCCCGGTCGTCCACCCCGGGTCCTTCTGTTCCCCCGCAGGCGCGCGAGGCGTAACCCAAGCAGGCACCGCCATGGTCTGCGGCCCCGCCTCCGACGGCCGCAACCGCTGGCACTCGGGCTGACGGAGCCCGGAGGACGCGGAGCGCGGGTCGTCCGATATTCCGTTGCTCCCTGGTCCGCCCGTTGATGGGATGCGGGGGCGACGGTGGGAGGGGACAGCTTGGCGGTGTTCGGGTGTGCGGGCTGTGGCGCGGTGCTGACGGCGGCGGTGTCGGAGGTGGCGCTGCCGGTCCATCTGGCCGACACCCACTGGGAGACGCTGCATCCGCCCCTGCTGGAGGGCGGCACCTATGCCGTCGCCCCCGCACTGTCGGACGCCGTCCTCCTCGCCCCCGGCGACACGCGCGGTACCCGGCTGATCCTGGAGCGGGCCGCGGGCTACTGCAGGGGGATCGACGGGCGGGACGGCCCGAACCTCGCCTGCCTGGACTGCGATCTGCCGGTCGGAACGCGGCTGGACGAGTGCGGCTGCTGGCAGGTCGTCCAGCTCGTCCCCGAGGCGGTGGTGCGGTTGCCCGGCCCACCGGAGCGGCCGGTCATGGACTGGCCGGAGCTGTTGGCCACCGACGCGCTGTGGCACCGGCTGAGCACGTTCCGGGACATCCCGGCGGGCGTGGCCCTCGCCCATGTGGTGGTGGCCGCCGACGGCGCACCCATCGAGGCGGCACCCGGCCCGGTCGCCGACCTTCTCGGCCGGGCCCTCGGCAAGCTGCTGCCCACCGGAAAGGCCGCCGCGAAGCGGCTGGAGCTCGCGGGACCGGGACACGGCGAGCCGCCCGCCGACCTGGTACTCGTCCCGATCCATCCCCAGACCGGCGCCGTCTGGCAGCCGCACTCCGGTGCGGTGCCGGTCCCCATGGACGCCGCACTCTGGGCCGAACTCGCCTTCCCACCCCACCGAACCCGGCTACCGGCGGTCGGCGGCCTACCGTCCGGCACGGAGCGGGACGACCCCTTGCCGCCCCACCCGTCCTATCCGTTCCAGCCGTCCCCGTACGCGTTCCGGAACACGCTCGCCCGCATGCCCACCGCCGGAGAACCGTGGCTGCGGGCGCTCTACGACCGGGCGTGCTGACGGTTCGGCGGCGGACGCTCAACTCCGGTGATCGGCGCTTCAGTTCACCCGCTGAGGGACAGCACGCCCGCCTCGCCGACCAGGGGCGGACGCGCTGTCTCACGTGGCCGTACGCCCCCTCAGATCCCGCAGGACGACGCCGACCAGAAGCGTGAGCTCTGGCTGCCGAGGTGGGCGTGGTCGTTGTGGTCCGGGTAGCCGGGGCCGAGGATCTCGTTGAAGCCGTGGTTGCGGGCTTGCTTGGCGATCTCGCAGAAGGACGGCGACCCGGTGAGGTCGATGGCGCGCCCGTACAGATGGTTGCTGCCCGACGCACCCCCGGCCGCGCTGTTGCAGGACTTGGAGCGGAAGCCGCTGCTCGTGGTGAGCGGGCGGTCGCCGAGGGCGTGCCGCAGCGCCTCCAGCTTCCACATCTGCTGCAGCGCGTTGGATTTCGCGGTGGCGGCGGACACCGCACCGCCGGACCAGTCCGAGTTGCAGCGGTTCATCTCGGCGTAGGTGAAGTGGACGGGGGTGCAGTCGTCGTCCTGGAGCGCGTACAGCTTGGTGTACGTCTGTGACCCGGCGACCCCGTCCGCCGAGAGCCCGTACGCCTGCTGGAACCGCGTGACCGCGGCCTTGGTCGCCGGGCCGAACTCCCCGTCGATCGCGAGGACCGAGCCGTAGCCCGGGTACCCCGCGACCCGGATCTGCAACTGCCGTACGTCCTCGCCGCTGCTTCCCTGACTGAGCGTCCGATTCCACGTGTAACAGCCGTCGGCGTGCGCGGTCCCGGCGGTCACCACTCCACCGAGCACCGTCAATGATGCGAGCATGACAAACGCGAGCAAGCTCCGGACATGACGTCTCAACATCGCGCCTCCTGAAGGAAGGTGAAGGACTAACGACGGTGCCGGACGATTGCTACGCGCGTCAACGGGGCGGGCGGGAGTGGGGTGCGTGCCGGTGCGCGGGCAGCCGAGAAGCGTCGCTCCCGGTCCGGATGTGTGCGGCTGCTGACAAGAAACGGCCCCTTGTTGGTCGTTGAGGTCGCTTTTGTGGTGAAGGGGCGGTCTCCGGCGCCAAGTCCTTGTAGGCCGAACCGGATCTGGCCAGACTCGTCCTGGAACTTCTTCTGGTCGGGGGACGTGATGAGGCGTTCGGCGGACGGCGGTCGGGCAGGGAGCGGGCCGGGGCAGGTGGCGAAGGGTGCCGGTCGTGCCGCGCCCGCGCCTTCGCTGGCGGAGGTCGTCGGGGCTTCCGGCGGCCTGCCGGAGGACGCGGTGCTGTGGGTCGCGGCCGGGCTGGCCGGGGCACTGGCCGTGCTGCACCGGACCGGGCGGGCCCACGGGGCGGTGCGGCCCGGGAACGTGCTGCTGACGCACGGCGGACCACGGCTCGCCGGTGACGCGCCCGGGCGGGACACGTCTGGGCGGGACGGCGGGGCGCCCGTGCCCGCGGCCGACATGGTCGCGCTGGGGATGCTGCTCGTCGCCGCGTACACCGGTGTCAGAGACCGGCGGCCCGATCTCGACCAGTTGCCGGTGCGGCTGCGGCAGGTCGTCGCCGTATGCCTGGCTGAGCATCCCGAGGAGCGGGCGACTCCTGCCCAACTGCTGGTCCTGATCAGGGCGATGGCGCCTGAGGAGCCCGTCTGGACGGTCGAGGTCGACGACCTGATCAAACCCGCTGCAACCACCCCGCCATCGGACACCTCGCCATCCGACACCCCGCCACCCGGCACCCCGGTCGAGGCGCCGCCGCGCCCCAAGGCGCACGGTCTGTCCGGAGCCCGGCTCGCCCTCGCGATCGTGGCCGCCGTCCTCGTCGGCGTGGTGATCACGGCGCTGCTTCTCCTGGTGCCGGGCCGCGACGGTGACACCCGCACCGCCGACAGCCCGGCGACGAGCCGACCGACCCGGCTCCAGCCGACCGAGGACGACACTCCGCAGCAGCGGACGCCTCCGCAGCAGGAACCGACCGAGGAGCCGACCCCCTCCACGGACCCCGCCACCCCCACCAGCCAGCCACCGCCCGCCCCGCAGCGGACCCGGCAGACCGGGACGATCATCGACTGCTGGGGCGACCCCTTGGCCGAGCCCGACTCACTCCTGCTCTACTGCGGGGACGCCGGGGCCACGCTGTACGACCTGGTCTGGACAGACTGGGGCAGCGCCACGGCCACCGCGCGGGGCAACGTCTCGGAGAAGGTCTGCCAACCGAGCTGTGCCGAGGGTTCGCGGGCCACTTCGACCGCCACGGTCATCGTCTCCGGCCTTGCCGATGGCCGTTACACCCTCATGGAAGTCAGGGCCCCGCAGTCGTCCATCTATCCCGACACCTTCTTCACGCTCGGGCGATCCGGTCCGACCTACCAGGGCTGACCCGCTCACACCCCCCACGCTGTGAACGCCGCCCAGTGCACGGGGGAGGCGAAAGGCCGTTCGCGGGTGTCGCGCCCCGGCCGGGCATGACGTGCGGCCAGGTCCGCGAGATGAGGGTGGGCGTCGGCGTACCGCGCGAGGCCGGACCAGGTCAGCCGCCGCAGCCAGGTCCGCGCCGAGCGCAGCGCGGACACCGGAGGCGCACCGTGCGCACCGCCGACGGGCGCGAGCAGTTCGTACAGGCGGGTCAACAGCAGTGCCGTCGCCAGGTCGTTCACCTGCCACAGACTGGTGATCACACAGGCGGCCCCCGCCTGGAGGAAGCCGCCCGGCAGCCCGGTGAACTCGTCGGGCGCGTCGACGACCTCGTACCGCCCCGATTGGCAGGCCCCCGCCACCACCAGCCGGCAGCGCGGGAGCCGGTGCCGTACGAGCGCGTCCAGATCCAGGATGCCGTCCGCGAGCGACAAGGTGCCGCCCCGCCCGGCGAGTTCGGCGCTCCCATGGCAGCTCAGATGCAGATACGACGCCTCCGCGAGATGCCCGAGCAGCCACTCGACCGTGGCATCGTCCCCCACGGCGGACACCGTCTCCCCGGTCGCCTCGAACAGCTCCCGGATCTCGGCCAGTTCACCGCGCGCACCCGGCAGCGAGCCGTCGGGGTCGGCGACGGCGACCAGTTGGGGCACGGGTAACGGCGGCCGGTCGGCGGCGACCCGGGAGGCGGCGTACACCCCGGCCGAGGGGGCGAGCGTCAACGTCCCCAGATCATCGAGCAGTTCACCACCGTCCCCCACCGGTACGGCCTGCAACGGCACCTGCCCCAGCAGCCCGGTCGGTACGACGACCACCTCGTGCCCCGGGTCCGCCGCCAGCAGCCCGGCGAGAGGCCGCAGCAAGGGGGCGAGGGCACTCAATCGGTCCACCGCGCGCGGCAGTTCACGTCGTCGCGTGAGCGCACCGGCCTGCTGGACCACGAGCAGTCCCGCTTCCGATGTTTCCGGGTCCAGTGTCAGGAGGCGGACGATCGAGGAGCTGGTCACCTCGGGGACGAACTCGGCGCGCACCCCGGCCCGGGTGTCCCGGGGCACCACGAGGACACAGCTGCCCCAGACCGAATTCACCAGATAGGCGAGCGGCATCCCGCCCGCCGCCTGGACGACGTCCGCCACCTCGGTCGTCCGCAGAAACCCCTCGAAGCCGGGGATCGCCCGGATCTCCTCGACCACGGTGCGCACACCTCGCTCGGCGGCGGCCCGCGCGTCCCTGGAGGCGACGAGCCCTCCGGCCGCGCCCCCGAATCCACCGTCCGGAGCGGTGAACCCCCTGGTCGGCTCGACATCTGTCCCCTCGGCCGCGGGGCCCGGCTCCTCGACCCCGGCGGCCACCACCCGGTACCGCTCCCGCGCCTCCCGGTAGCGGCGGCCCAGCAGCGGATCGACCGCCTCCAGCGCCGCCAGGTCCACCGTGTCCCGCCCGGTCACCACCGACAGTTCACGGGCGAGCCCCCGCTCGATCGCCTCCACCGCACGCTCCGGGCGCCCCGCACGGGCCAGCAGGAACGCGGCCTGGCGGGCGGTGCCACGGGTCAGCGTGAGCACTCCCCGGCGTCCGGCGGCGGTCACCTGGGCGTCGTAGAGCGCGTGGACGGCGGTCAGCATGCCCGCCGCCACATCGGCCGCGCCGTCCCAGTCCCCGGTCGCGGCCAGCGCGTCGAGCGTTTCCCGGGCGAGGGACAGATGCAGATGCGGAGAGACACGCGGCGGTACGGCGGTCAGCGCCGTGCGCCGCAGCCGCAGTCCCTCGGCGCTCTCCGGACCGTCGAGCAGATCGGCGGCGCGGGCCAGGAGCCAGGTGGCACGGCTGATGTCGAGGAGCCCCGGATGCGCGGTGTCGAAGGCGACGACGGCGGACGCGGCGGCCCGGGCACCGTGCGGGTCGGCGGCAGCGCGGTCGGGGGCGAGCAGCAGGTCGGCCAGGTTGCACCGGAGCTGGGCCCACAGCACGGGGTCGTCCTCCGGACGCAGCCGGCCGAGGGCGTCCCGGTAGCACCGCTCGGCCCGCTCCGGGTCGCCCGGCCCGCCGCGCCGGAAGAGAAGCATCCCGAGGTTGATGAGGGAGTAGGCCCAGTCGACGCGGTCGCGCTCGGGGGAGCGCTCGGCCAGACCGGCCTGGACATGTGCGATGCCGAGGCTCAGATCGTCGGGACCGCCACCCGGGCGCTGACCGAGCAACAGCCCGTAGTTGGTCTGCACCCGGGCCCAGCAGCCGCCGTGGGCGCGGCGATCCACCACGGCGGTGGCGCGGGCGAGCAGATCGCGGGCGGCCTCCCAGTACTCGATGTGATCGCCGTCCTCCCGGAAGTACTGGACGGAGGCGAGATCGGTCGCCGCCTCGGCCCACTGGACGGAGCCCTCCGGCAGCCGGGCGAGGGCGAGTTGGAGCGCGCTCACCGCTTCGGCGGGGTCGGCGGGCCGGGCCGTGTGCAAGGAAGCCGCCAGCAACCCGCCCAGCCGCGCGGCGAGTTCACCCTCCACCTCTATCTCGCCCGTCTGCTCGGCGAGTTCGAGCGCCGCACGCACGAGCGGGACGATCTCCGGGCCGTCCGAGCCCCGAATCCGGTCGCACATCTCGTACAGCCGGGCCCGCAGCCCCTGCCCGAAGTCGGCCAGCGCCGCCGCGTAGCGCTCGAGCGCCGTACTCACGGGCGTACGGCCCCCGCACAGATCCTCCAGCAACCGCTGCCGCAGCCGCAGCGGAGCCTCCAGCGGGGTACCGGCGACCTCGCGCAGCTCCCGCGCCCCGGCGTCGCGCACCAGGGTGTCCCCGGTGAGCCCGGGATGCGCCCGGACCAGTTCCGCGAGCCGGTCCGGCAGGGACACGGTGACGGCGTGCAGCAGGTCCCGGACGCCCGTTCCCGCCGACTCCGCCGCCACGTTGTCCAGGAAGATCCGGTAGTTGTCCACCGTCGGCGCCCCGTACGGTGCCAGCTCCGCGCACGCCGCCTCGGGGTCCGCCAGATCCCGTTCCGTGTCCCGGCCGAGTACGAACGGCAGCAGCCTGCGGGGCAGCACGATCACGTTCCCGCGGAAACTCCCGCTCGCGAAGGCCCCGGCCAGCCGCGCCTCCTCCACCAGCGTGGCCGCGCTCGCGGTGGCATCGCGCTGAAGCTCCGCGACGGACGTGGCGAACAACGACGGTACGAACGCCCCGGACCGCAGCACCAGCACCGGCGCCTCGACAGGTGCCCGGGTGCCGCAGCCGGGGCAGTCGGCCCGGTGCAGCCCGGGCCCGAACCCGTCCGGCCCGTCACGGCTCTCCAGGACATCGGCACGCTCACGGCTGTCGACGATGCGCCACACCGGCGCCTGACACCGCCGACCGCACCGCTCGCAACGCCACGCGTACGGCGCCCTCGTGGAGACCGTCACCGCCGGTCTACCTGCTGTCGGTGAAGTGCGCGAGCAATGCCGTCAGTACCCGTGCGAGCGCCGTGTCCTTCAGGGCCCGCTTGTGCACGGTCACCGTCCACCGCCCCCGAGCGTCCCGCTTGACCAGGACATCGGTCTGCAACAGCGTGACGGCCAGCACTCCCACGGACACGGACACCGGGTCGAGCCGGTCCAACGGCGACCGCGCGTACTCCACGGCCTCACCGACATCGCCGTCCCGGTATCCGGCCCCGTCCAGGGCGGCATACTCCAACGCCGCCCGCGCGACGTCGCCTTCCCCTCCGCCGCCACCCGGTCCGACCCCCGCGGCGCTGAGGGCGTCCGCCAACTCCGCGTCGGGCAGAGCGATGTCCACGGCCGAGGACAGCAACCCCCTGTCCTCCACCAGCACCGTCAACGCCCGCACGGCCTCCTCGTCGGAGAGCGCACGAATCTCGCGTACCCGCTCATCTCGCTGCGACATGACCCAAGTCTGCCCCGCCGCGCGGCGTACGGGGGGTGGATCACGGGGGACTCGTCACCACGGGTGCCGTGAGCGCTCCTCTCGACCAGGAGCACCGTGTGTGATTCTCGTGCCGATTCCCGTGGCGCGTGCAACCAATCCCTCCCCGGTGGGTCTTGTGAACGTAGACCCACGACAGAAGGACTTCGCGATGACGCACATACGACGCCCCGTCGGCCCCGAGCACCGCGTGACCGGCGGCGCGCCCCGTGTCCGGCGCGCCCGCGTCACCGCCCCGCTCGCCGCCGCGCTGCTGGCGGCCACCGGGATGAGCGCCCTGACCCTGACCGCAGCCCCCGCCTACGCGTCGACCGGCCACGCGTCCCAGGTGACGAAGGCGGACGACTTCAACGGCGACGGTTACGCGGACCTCGTGGTGAGCGCGTCGACCGGCACCGTCTCCGACAAGGCGGGCGCCGGATACGTGGCGGTGGTGTACGGCT
The DNA here is from genome assembly GCF_000373625.1 of Streptomyces sp. LaPpAH-108. Lineage (GTDB taxonomy): Bacteria > Actinomycetota > Actinomycetes > Streptomycetales > Streptomycetaceae > Streptomyces. Next base: position 668,151 of record NZ_KB891993.1, on the reverse strand, counting down.
CGGCCTCCGGCCTCTCGCCCGCGCACAAGTCGGTCATCTCCCGCTCCACCAGCGGCGTACCCGGCGCGGCCGTCGCCAAGGAGGGGTTCGGCGACTCCTTCACCAAGGGCGACCTCGACGGCGACGGTTACAGCGACCTCGTCATCGGCGCGGGCAAGAACGGCTCCGACGCCGTCGTCCTGTGGGGCTCCCCGTCCGGCCTCACCGGCGGCACGTCCCTGGGCAAGTACCGCCGTACGCCGATCGCCGGGGACTTCGACGGCGACGGCAAGACCGACCTCGCCCTCTTCGGCGACCCGGACGCCTTCGGCGACGACCCGGTGGACCAGCCCGCCGCGCTGTGGAAGGGCCCGATCTCCCGTACCGGCAAGCCTGCCGCGACACGTGACTTCATGGACAAGTCGACTTGGTGGGGCTACGGCGACGACGGTGACGACGGCCCCGACGCGTGCGCCGCGAAGGACACCTGCGTCAACGGCCCGCACTCCATCGCCGGACCCGTCGTCGCCCTGGGCACCGGTGACGTCAACGGCGACCACCTCCAGGACGTCGTGATCAGGCTGTACACCGGCGACGGCAGCTGGGCCAACCGCGTGCTCCTGAGCACCCCGACCGGCTTCAAGATCGTCCGCGCGCCCGGCTTCGACGGCGCGGTCGGCGTCGGTGACGTGGACGGCGACGGCTACGACGACGTGGTGTCCGGCTCCGGCGAGGACCGCCCGTACGTCACGATCGGCTTCGGCGCGCCCGACGCGGACCTGACCAAGCGCACCCAGACCTTCGACCAGAGCCTGCCCGGCTTCTATGGCGCGCAGGAGGAGGGCGACGACCTGGGCTCCTGCGTCGCGGTGGCCGACGTGGACGGCGACGGCAAGGCCGAGGTCGCGCTCGGCATCAGCGGCGAGGACTTCAGCGGCCTCACCGATGCCGGGTCCTTCGCCCTGCTGCACGGCACGTCCACCGGCGTCACCGGCACCGGCAGCCAGGTCATGCACCAGAACACCGCGGGCGTCCCCGGCGTCGCCGAGAGCAACGACCGCTTCGGCGACGCCTGCGCCCTCGCCGACACCAACGGCGACGGCCACCGCGACCTCGCCGTCGCCGCCTCCAACGAGAACGCCGCCGCAGGCGCCATCTGGTCCCTCAACGGCACGTCCACGGGCCTGACCACCACCGGCGCGATCGCCTTCGGCCCCACCAAGGTGGGTGCCCCGGCGACCTCGGCACGGTTCGGGCGCGTACTGCGCTGACCGAGCCGCTCCGCTCGTGAGACGCCGGGCGGGCCACCGTACGTTCTTCGGTGGCCCGCTGCGACTCGACCAAGTTCCCCTGATCGCGGATCAGCATGTACAGCAGAACCGGCACCAGTTCACCGATCCGCACCAGATGCGTCCCGGACGGTGGTTTCGAGCACGCGGTCCTCGTGAAGTAGCCGCCAGGCACGGCGCGTTCGCGATGAGTACGCGTACTCATGTGGCCCCCCACCCCAACTGGCAGCATCCGGCGGCATGACGAGTGACGGACGGGCCCTGACGGCCCTGCACCTCTTCCTGGTCTGGGCGTTGACGGCGGCGGCCGTGCCGGTGCTCGGCTTCGTACTGTTCGCGTCGGCGTGGAAGGGCGGAGCCGGGGCGATGGGGCCGGTGCTCGCGCTGGGGGTGCCCCTGACGGTGGTCGCGCTGACCGTCGCGGCGCTACCGGCGCGGACCGTGGTCCCGCTGTGCGAGTCCCCATGGCGGCGACTCGGCTGGGCGGTGGCCGTGTTCGGGCTCGGCACGCTCGGCGTCGTGGCGGGCCTGGTCGCCTACGGCGCGGACGTCGACCTGGGGAGCGCCGGTACCCGGATCGCACTGGTGGGAGTGCCGTACGCCGTCGCCGCCGCGTTCTTCGTGCCGAGCAGGTGGGTCCGCCTGGGCGCGGTGGCCGTCCTGGCGGCCGGGGTGGCGTACGGAAGCCTCATCGGCCCGGCCCACGCCCAACAGCGCCGCCACGAAGCGGACTTCACCCGCTACCGGGAGCACGCGGAACTCCAGTACCTGGGCACCCCACCCCCAGACATGGAACTCTCCCGCGCCGAAATCGGCCCCGCCTACTTCAGCGTCGCCTACCGCCCCGTCCGCCAGGACGAACGCGCCTCCCTGGACCTCGTGGTCCGCCCGCCCCTCACCCCCACCCTCCAATGCCCCGCTGTCCTCCCCAAGGGCACGACCTGCAAAGTGACCGCCCCCGACAACCTGCGCACCCTCACCACCTTCCCCGGCGGCCACACCACCACCCTCACCCGCCGCCACAAGAACGCCGAGATCGAAGTCTCCAGCCAGACCCTGGACGAAGCGGGGCTGCGCAGCTTCCTGGACTCTCTACACCCGCTGTCGGACGAGGAGTTCGAGACCCTGATGCGCGAAAAGGAGATTGATTACAGGCTCTGAGTCAGAACTCCAATTCCGCGTCCGACAGCGGTTCGTCGTGCCTCTCATCGCGCATGCGGGCACGACACGAGCGCGGGGTGCCGTGAGGCGGGACCGGGGTCCGTGGACAACTCGGGTGACTGCGCGGCCGGTTGGCGCTAGCGTGCCGTAGTGATCAGGACCGAGGGAGCAGCACTGGGTGCGGAGGCCGCGCTCCGGTTGGCGGGGACGGGGCTCTACGCGTTCGAACCGGGGCTCACGGATGCCGAGTTCGAGCGGATCGAGCGCGAGTACGGGTTCGAGTTCGCAGCTGATCACCGGGCGTTTCTCGCGGCCGGGCTCCCGGTCAACGTCCCTCCTGAGGAGGGGCAGACGTGGCTCAAGCCCTGGCCCGAGTGGCGGGGCGGCGACTTGGAGAGTTTGCGTCGACAGCTGGACTGGCCGGTCGAGAGCGTTCTGCTCGACGTCGAACACAGCGGGTTCTGGCACGCGAGCTGGGGTGAGCGTCCGGCCTCCAGGGCGGTGGCGCTGGAAAGGGCGCGGCAGCAGCTGGCGGAGGCGCCGGTGTTGGTGCCGGTCTACGCCCACCGCTACCTGCCCGCCGGGCGGGACACCTCCGGACATCCCGTGCTCTCCCTGTGGCAGACCGACGTCATCCACTACGGCCTGGACTTGGTCGACTACACGCACCGGGAGTTCGACGAGACCCGGGGCGAGACCGGCAAGGGCTGGAACCCGCGAGCGACGGTCCCCTTCTGGCGCGACCTGCTCGCACGCTACGAGAAGGACAGCTGAATGCCTCCCGCCCGCATACTCGCCGCTGCGTCGTCGGCCCTGGCGATCCTCGCCCTGTCCGGCTGCGCTTCCTCCTGGGGCTGTACCGACACGACCGCGAAGCGCGGCGCGGCCGGTGTCAGCGTGCAGGTCGTGGACGCGTCCGGGCAGCTTCTCGGTGTCACCGCCAAGGTCGTCGACTGGCGCCTTGAGCCCCACCCGCAGCAACCCGACGCCGGGGACAAGGTCCACTTCCACTACCGTTTCGACGGCGCAGACGAGACCTCCGGCCCCGCTGTCGACGCCTGCGTGGTCGACAAGAAGCGCGTGGCGATGATCTGCACGACGGTCTATTCGTCCGAGGCGTTCGGCCCGAACGGTACAGGCGACGCCTGGCTCACCGTCGACCACCCCGACCAGGTCGCCGCAGTCCTCCTCATCCCCAACGACCAGTCCCACGACGACCGAACCTGCGAACAGGACGTCAAGGACGGCGGCGGCCCGCACCCACCGAAATCACCCAAGAACGGGGACCAGTTGTAAGCAGGGACGCGCCGTGGCTTTTCGGCGTCGCCACACAGTCAGGCATGCAGAGTGCCTGAATCTCACGCCACCACCGAATCCGGTCCATGAAGAGCGTAGAGCTGCTTCACTTGCCTGGCCCAGAAGCCGAACTTCTCATCGGCTGACGCACTCAGGGGCAGAAGCCGGAGATCCTTGGCCAACTGATAGAAGCCAGAACCGGCGTCGTTGGAACCCTCGTAGTTCACCAGGGCCGAGAGCATGACAGGCGGCTCCGAGGGGGCGAGCTCCTGGTCCCGCTCCACGATCAGTCCGAGCAGATGCCCCATCGCGGCCCGTTCGTCGGCACGCTCGAAGTTGAAGGGACGGCAGCCTGTTTGCTCGGCCAGAGCCACATTGAGCTCGGTATACGTGGTGAGCTCGCCCCGCGTCGCTCGCTCGACGAGGAAGCCACGACCGGCATGCACCAGCTCTTCCCATTCACTGTCCGCACGGCCGTATCCAGGCATCCCTGCCCCTCCCGCAGTCGCGATGATCCGTCAGCGGGAACGTACAGTTCCGGCCCAGTGCTCGCAATTGCCCGATTGGCTGAATGGGGACACCGGGAAAGGGCGCCCGAAGGTCCGTCGTTGCAGAACGTGTCGGCAGGGGATGGCGCCAAGGGGCACCGAGGGTGTGCGTAGACGCAAGCCGCGCCGAGGAGTCAACCCCCGGCGCGGCCCGCGCAGTTGTGCGACGTGACTACGTCCCGGTCAGGACACCGACGCAGTCGAAGCAGCCCCCGCGTCCCGCCGCAGCACCTCCCGCTCGATCTCCTCCAACGACCGCCCCTTCGTCTCAGGGAGCAGCCGCTTCACGAAGACCCCGGACAGGAACGTCGTCACCGCGAAGATGACGAAGTTCGCGCCCGCGCCCCACGCGTGGAGGAGGGACGGGAAGACCAGGGCGACCGCCATGTTGAAGAGCCAGTTGAAGACGACGCAGACGCCGACCGCGCCCGCGCGGATGCGGGTGGGGAAGAGTTCGGGGAGCATCACCCACTGCACGGGGCCCCAGGAAGCGGCGAAGGCGGCGACGTAGAGGGCGACGCCGAAGAGGGTGAGCGGGGCGAGGAGGGAGCCGTGGTGGAGGGGGGTGAGGTTGACCGCGGCCAGGACGGCCATGCCCGCGCACATGCCGACCGAGCCCCAGAGCAGAAGGGGGCGACGGCCGCGGCGGTCGATGAGGCGCATCGCCGGGAGCGTCATCAGCATATTGACGAGACCGATGCCGACGTTCGCGAGGATCGCGCCGTTGTCGCCGAAGCCGATGCTCGTGAGGAGCGTCGGGGCGTAGTAGATGATCGTGTTGATGCCGCCGAAGTTCTGGAAGAACACCAGGAGAAGGCCGACGACCAGCATGGGCCGCAGCCGGGGGGACAGCAGGTCGCGCAGCGTCAGCCGCTGCGTCGCCGCACGTTCCTCCGCGAGCGTCTTCTCGATGTCGAACAGCTCGGTACGGGCGGTCTCGTCGTCGCCGCGCAGCAGGGCCAGGGCGGCACGGGCGTCGTCCCGGCGCCCCCGCCCCGCCAGCCAGCGAGGACTCTCCGGCTGGGTCAGGATGCCGAGGGCGAGGACGGCCGCGGGCAGTACGCCGAGCCCGATCATCCAGCGCCACGCGTGCGCCGGGGCCAGCGCGTAGTCGGTGAGGTAGGCCAAGAAGATGCCCACGGTCACCAGGAGCTGCATGAGGGAGGCAAGGCCGCCGCGCACCTCCATCGGCGCCAGCTCCGTCAGATACAGCGGTACGACGACCGAGGCGATGCCCACGCCCACACCGATGAGCACTCGCGCGCCGATGAGCAGCGACGCCTCGGAGGAGAGTGCCGCGCCGACCGTACCCGCGATGAAGACGAGCGCCGCGCCCAGGATCAGCCGACGCCGACCCCATGCGTCCGACAGCTTTCCGGCAAGACCGGCGCCCGCCATCGCGCCCACCAGGAGCCCGGAGACGACCAGGCCCTCCATCAGCGGCGTCAGGGCGATGTCCTGGCGTATGAAGAGCATCGCGCCGGAGATCACGCCCGTGTCGTAGCCCCACAGGATGCCGCCGAGGGCACCGAACACCCAGATCAGGGCGTTCCGCAGCCGGGGCCGCCGCTTAGGCGCCGCCCCAGGTCCCGCCGTCTCGGACCCCATCATCTCGGGCTCCGCCGCCTCCGGCTCCGCCGCCCCGGACCCCACCACCCGGCTCACGAGGCCGCACCCGTCGACGCGGACGCAGCCGTACCCGTACCCGTCCCCGCAGCCGTCGCAAGCCGCCCAGCCGCCTCGACCGCCGCAGCCGTCGCCAGCTCCGTAGCCGCCGCGGCAGCGGAACCCTCCGCGACCTCTCCACGGGCCGCACCCGCAGCCGCCCCCCGACCAGCCCCCGCCACCCGCGGATCCCCCGCCTGCGGCGCAAGATGAATCTTCTGCCCGGACCCCGCCCGGAACAGCCCCACCGCCTCGTCGAACCTCTCCAGCGGCAGCACATCACTGACGAGCGGGTCGAGATCCAGCCCACCGGCCAGGATCTCCACCGCAGGCTGGAAGCCGTTGTGCACCGCCATGGACCCGATGATGTCGATCTCGCGGTTGTAGACCAGGAACGGCGAGAACGAGGCCCGCTTGGCCGGGTCCGCGACGCCGAACTGCAGGAACGTACCGCCCTTGCGGACGCGCCCCAGACCGTCCTCGATCGCCGCGATGACACCGGTCGCGTCGATCACGACCTCGAAGCCCTGCTCGCGACCCAGCTCGTCGGCGTTCGCGGCGGTGGCGTCGGCGCCCATCCGCCGGGCGAGGTCCAGGCGGCGGGTGTTGGGGTCGACGACGGACACGGAGGCCGCGCCTGAGTGCGCCACCAGGGCCGCCATCATCAGGCCCATGGTCCCGGCGCCGTAGACGAGGTAGTGCTCACCGGGCCGCCGGGGGAGCCTGCTGAGGCCGTGGACGGCGCAGGACAGGGGCTCGACCAGACCAGCGGCGGCCTCGGACAGCCCCTCGGGCAGGACGTGGCAGCGGCCCGCGGGGACCGCGACGTACTCGGCGAACCCGCCGTTACGGGTGACGCCCACCGCGGTGTAGTGCTCGCAGAGGTTGCCACGCCCGATCCGGCAGTAATGGCAGGCGCCGCAAGGGGTGTTGGGGTCCACGGCGACACGCTGGCCGACGAGCGGGAAGCGTACGTCCCGGCCGGTCTCCACCACGACGCCGGTCAGCTCGTGGCCGGGGACGAGCGGGTAGCTCACGGACGGCAGCTCGCCGCCCAGGATGTGCATGTCCGTGCCGCAGAGGCCGCAGGAGCTGACGCGGACGACCACCTCCGAGGGACCGGGACTCGGATCGGGCAGGTCGGTCAGCTCGGCGCTTCCCGGCTGGGTGACCACGACAGCGCGCATGGCGCCTCCTCACAGCGGTGTGCGGACGGATGTCCGAAGACGCGGGGAAACATAATCGCCACGTAAGCGCTTGCGCAAACGCTTACGTATGACTTTTCATAGGTCTCCGGCGTCTGTCCCACCGACGGACGAGGTCTCCTGGACGGACCGGCCGCGCCGCCCCACCGCGCCCGCCCCCGTCCGGCTCCACCGTGGGCAGGCGGACACGCGGTACGGGACCGGCACAGGGCGGTACGGGACCGGCACGGGGCACACGAAGGAGTACGGGATGCGGACGATGGCGGACGTGGCGAGGCACGCCGGTGTCTCGGTGGCCACCGTCTCCCACGTGCTGAACGCCACACGTCCGGTACGGCCCGCGACCCGCGACGCGGTGCTCCGCGCCATCGAGGAGCTGGGCTACATCCACAACTCCCTTGCCCGCTCCCTCGTCACCTCCCGCACCCGCTCGGTCGGCCTGGCCGTCTCCGCGATCAGCAACCCGTACTTCACCGAGATCCTTCAGGGCGTCGAGGCCGAGGCGCTGGCCACCGGGTACGGGCTGCTCATCGCCGACCCGCACGACGACCCCGCGCACGAACTGAGCGTGGTCCGGATGCTCCACGAGCGCCGGGTCGACGGCGTGATCATCGCCCCCTCGGCCGAACCGTCGGCCCTCCTCGACTACCTCTCCCGCGCCGCCGTCCCCGCCGTCTTCCTGGACCGTCTTGTCGACGAGTCCGAGGAACCGGCGTACGACCAGGTCTGCGCCGAGGGCGCCGCACCCGTGCGGGAACTGGTGGAACACCTCGCCGCGCTCGGCCACCGCCGCATCGCGATGGTGGCGGGCCTCGCCGGGCTGAGTACGACGACCGAGCGCATCGAGGGGTACCGGGAGGGGCTGCGGGCGGCCGGGCTCTCGTACGACCCCGGGCTGCTGGCCCACGGCAGCTCCGCGTCCGAGGGCGCCCGTCGCGCGACCGAACGCCTGTTGTCCGGGCCCGCCCGTCCCACCGCGCTCATCGCGGCCAACAACGCGATGACCATCGGCGCGCTCCAGGCGCTCCGCGACGCGGATCTGCGCATCCCCGAGGACATCGCGCTCGTCAGCTTCGACGACTTCGAGTGGGCGGACCTGTTCTCGCCCAGCCTCACGGCCGTCCGCCAGCCGAGCCGGGAGGTCGGTCGGGTGGCGCTGCGGCTGCTCCTTGAGCGGCTGGACACGCCGGGGCGGGCGGCGCGGACGGTGCGGCTGCCGTGCGAGGTGGTCCACCGGACGTCCTGCGGCTGCCCGCCGGGGGCCGGTGCCGTCGGGTCCGCAGCGACCGACTTCCCGATGGCGTCGCCGTAGCCCGGCGCAAGCCCTCTGGCCTCCCCAACTCCCTTATCCCCCTGGCCAATCAAGCACGCCCCGCCGCTCCACGGCGCACCGAAAGGAACCAGCACTGTGATCGTCGTCGCCGGCGAGGCACTGATCGACCTCGTGCCCGCCCCCGCCACCGCCTCCGAGGCGTCCCCGCTGCCGCAGCTCCTCCCGCGGCGGGGCGGCGGTCCGTACAACGTCGCCGTCGCGCTCGGCCGCCTCGGCTCCGCGACGGCGTTCTGCTCGCGCGTGTCCACGGACGCCTTCGGCGCGGCCCTGCTGGCGGGGCTGCGGGACGCGGGTGTCGACACGGCGCTGGTCCAGCGGGGCCCCGAGCCGACGACGCTGGCCGTCGCCGACGTGGGCAGCGACGGCTCGGCGGGCTACGGCTTCTACACCGAGGGCACCGCCGACCGCCTCTTCACGCTTCCGCCCGCGCTGCCGGAGGGCGCCACCGCCCTGTCCGTGGGCACCTGCTCGCTCGTACTGGAACCGGGCGCGAGCGCGTACGAGGCGCTGCTGCGGCGGGAGTCGGAGAACGGCGTCTTCACCGCCCTCGACCCCAACATCCGGCCCGGTCTGATCGCGGACGCCGACGCCTACCGCGAGCGGTTCCTCGCCTGGCTGCCGCATGTCGCGCTGCTGAAGCTCTCGATCGAGGACGCCCGCTGGCTCGCGGACCTGGGCCCCGACGGCGACCTGGACGCCCAGCTGGCCGCGTGGCTGGAGTACGGCCCGGCGGCGATCGTCCTGACCCGAGGCGGCGACGGCCTCAGCGTGTGGAGCCGGGGCGCGGGGCAGGTGAGCGTGCCGGGTACGAAGGTCACGGTGGTCGACACGATCGGTGCGGGCGACACCGTCAACGCGGCGCTCCTCCACCGGCTGCGGGAGATCGACGCGCTGAGCCACGCGGCCGTCGCGGGCCTGGATGCCGAGGTCTGGCGCGACGTACTCGGCTTCGCGGCGCGCGCCGCCGCGCTGACCTGCTCCCGGCCGGGGGCGGAGCCGCCGTACGCGTGGGAGCTGTCGGCCTGAGCCGTCTTCCGCGCGCCGGATCGTGAACAGCCCCGCGCTTAGGCGAAGTTGTCGATTACATCTCTGACCGCGTCCCTGTTTATGATCTTGGTGTGACTGTGCAGAACACGGGCAAGACGCCATCCCGCAAACAGCGACTCCAGGAGAAGCAGCGCCGCCAGCTGGCGGTCGTCGACACCGTCGACAAGGCCGAGGTCAAGCTGCGCAAGGCAGAAGCCGAACTCGCCCTGGCCGTCGCCGAAGCCGTCCAGGTCTTCGGCGACGAACATGCGGCTTCCCAGGGGCTCGACATGCCCGCCGAGACGATACGTCGCTTCATCGACATCGCGGCGGCGGAGACGGCGGCTGCGGAGGACACGGCCGAGCAGCCTCAGCCCTGATGTGTCAGGGGCGGGCGATTCGCCGGGTGATGCCGGTGATGACGGTGGTGCTGAGCAACCAGCCGGAAAGGGTTCAACCCGAGTTGGGCAAGGATTCGGCTCGTGGCGCGACGGCTGGTGCTAACGCCAGTCTCGTTGAGTTCAAACGCGATCCGCGCCGCTGACCACTTGTGCTCGCGTCGCATTGCCTCGGTCTTCGAGCTTGTCGAGGAGCCTGCTCAGGGCGGCAGGGCCTTCGAGGTGGGTGAGGTGTCCTTGGCCGGCCAGTGGATGGACCGTGCCACCGCGGAGTCTGCTCACGACCCGCTGGAACGAGGTTCCGTACGGCTCCGCGCCGACGTTCCGCTCGCCGACGATCAGGTCGATGACGGCCGCGTGGGAGCCGAGATCCGTGCCGAGTTCGGCATCGGACAGCGCCTGCAGTTCCGAGTAGAGCGGTTCGCTCAGTCTGCGCAACGTCGACCACGCACTGTGATCAGCGCGCAGCGCATCGACGTATTTCGTGGAGAAGCCTGACACCCGCTCGTTCACGATCTCGACCGCTCGATCCCAGTCCTGTGCGGCAGCTGCGGCGCGGAGCGAAGGCAGCGCGGCGTTGCCGAAGCCGGGGTCGACCGGCTCGTAAGCGATCACATGGCTCATCGGGCGCTCGCACGCAAGAAGCAGGGCGACCAGGCCCCCGTAGCTCCAACCGAAGACGGCCTTCGGCTCACCGACGGCCTCGATCACCGCGCAGAGGTCGTCGACCTCGGTTCGCAGCGAATACTGGTCTCCGAGCGGTCCTGAGGGTGCTCGCCCCCGGCGATTGACGACAGACACCGAAGGCCACGCCTCGAGTGAGCGAGCTACGTGCCGCCAACTGTGCGCATCGCTCATCACGCCGGGCAGCATGAGCAGCCCCGGCTCCGCCGCAGCGCCATAGATGTCGACGCTCACCCAACTGCCGTCCGGACGCGGCACCTTCTTCTGTATCGATTGCTCCACAACGTGGATTATGGAGCATCCGCTCTACAATGCAAGCATGCGCCCCAGCCGAGCAGGACGACCTCCCCAGTTCGATCGAGCCACGGTTGTACTCGAAGCGGCACGGCTCTTCTGGCAACGCGGCTACTCCGGCACGTCCACGCGGGCACTGGGCGCCGCGCTCAGGATGTCCACTTCGAGTATCTATGCCGCGTTCGGGAGCAAGGCGGGGCTGTTCGAGGAAGCGGTGCGAACGTACGCCGAGCGGTACCGGGTCATCCACCAGGACGCGTGTGCGCAACCCGACTTCGCTGACACCCTCGACCAGTTGTTCCGTCGATCCGTCGAAGAGTTCACCCAACCCGACTCAGGGCACCCGGGCTGCCTGGTGAGCAGCGCCGCGATGACGGACAGCCCGGATACGATCGACACTCGCGCCTACCTCGACGACCTTTACGCGTCGAACCAGCGCCTGCTGCTCAAGCGCATCGAACAAGCTCAGGACGATGGGCAAGTCCCGAAGCGCACAGACCCGGCCACACTCGCTGCATCGCTTCAGACTCTGTGGCATGGACTATCTGCGCAGTCGAACCAGGGCCTCGGGCGCAACGACCTCCTCCGTCTAGCAGACTTCGTCGTCTCAGTGCTGCCTGGCGGACGCGCGTCAACAACCTCCTGACCCGGCAGTACCGGATCGAGGGCCTGGTAGGTGAGCGACGTCAGCGATACGCCTCGAAGCGGCGCATCGCGCCCCCAGAAGCACACCGAAGGCACCCCCTCACCCCACCGACACCAGCCCCATCTCCGCACAAGCGTCCCGCAGTACATCCAGCCCGAACGCCTCCACCGGACCCACCACCCCCGCCACCCCACCGGCCCCGGCGGCAAGCCGTACCGCCGCCCAGGCCATCAGCTCGCCCGTGAGGGTGTAGGCGCTCGGGCCTTCCAGGTGGATCTGAGCGAGGGGGGAGGCGCCGGGGGCGCCTGACGACGCGACGGCGACCACGTAGGAGCGGGTGCGGGCGCGTTCGGTGGCGTCCGGGCCGCCGGAAGGGCCGAAGGTCAAGGGGAGGGTGAGGAGGGTGGTGAGGTGGTGGCCGCCGGGGAGGTGGGTCAGGGTGTTGGCGGCGGCCGAGAGCAGGGTGAGGGGGCGGCTGAGGGCGGGGAACCAGCCGTTGAAGACCGTGATGTCGGCCAGGACGGGGAAGTCGCCCGGGAGGAAGAGGACTTCCGTGCCGGAGACGAGGAAGGCGGACTTGCGGTGGCCCCGCACCGTGAACTCGCGGACGCGGGACGCGGTGCGTTCGTCCGTCAGCCGGTGTGCGTGCCAGGTCGGGGACGGCAGGGTCAGGCCGTCGCGCATGGTCGTCCGGGTGCCCTGGCTGATGCCGCGCCAGAGGGGGCCGGTCGCGAAGTAGCCGATGTCCAGGGCGCGTACGGCGGCCCCGGCCTGGCGAGCGGCGAGCGTGCCCGCGAGGATGCCCGGGACGTAGTCGTAGCCGAAGGCGGGGAGCATCACCGCGCCGGTCTCGCGGGCTCGTCGGTCGTACCTGTCGCGTACGGTGCGGACGAAGCCGACTTCCCCCGTGGAGTCGACGTAGTGGGCCCCGGTCTCCGCCGCGGCCTCGGCGGCGGAGTGGCCGAGGCGTTCGAAGGGGCCGACGGTCGTGACGAGTACGTCGCCCCGCGAAAGATGGCGTCTCAGGGCCCCGGAGTCCGTGGCGTCCACCACCACGTGGTCGAGACCGCCGCTCCGCGCGGCAAGAGCCGTCAGTGCGGCGGCACTGCGCCCCGCCAGGGTCGGCCGGACACCGCGTCGGAGAAGGGCGTCCAGGACCAGGCCGCCGGTGTAACCGGTGGCGCCCAGGAGAAGGATGCGGCTGCTCATCGGGGTGTGCTCCTCGGTGTGCGAAACGGCTCGGCTCAGCGTTCGTCCAGGTCCGCGACCAGCCGCTTGGCCAGGCGCTCGGAGGACATCGGGTTCTGGCCCGTGTACAGGTTGCGGTCCACCACCACGAACGGCAGCAGCGGCAGCCGGGCCTTGACGTAGTCCGCGCCCTCCTCGCGCAGCCGGTCCTCCAGCAGCCAAGGGGCCTTGCGGCCGAAGCTGTTGAGCTTCTCCTCGGTGTTGGACAGACCCGTCATCCGGTATCCGGCGAACGGCCACGAGCCGTCGGCGTTCCGGGCGGCCAGCGTCGCGGCCGGGGCGTGGCACAGCAGGGCCAGCGGCTTGCCGGAGTGCAGGACACGGGTGAGCAGGGCGCCCGAGACCTCGTCGTACGCCAGGTCCTCCATCGGGCCGTGCCCGCCGGGGTAGAAGACCAGGTCGTACGCGGCGGGATCGACCTCGGCCAGCGGGCGCGGGGTGTCCAGCTCGGCCCGGATCGAGTCCAGGTAGCGGCCGACCTCGCGCAGCTTGCCGGGCAGCCCCGCGGTGCGGGACATGCTCAGCCGGTCCAGGGTCGGGGGCTTGCCGCCCGGAGTGGCGAGCGTGATCTCCCACCCGGCCTCGCTGAAGATCTTGTGCGGCATCGCCAATTCCTCGCCCCAGTAGCCCGAGGGGTGCTCGGTGCCGTCGTTCAGCGTCCAGCGGTCGGCCGCGGAGACGACGAAGAGGACCTTGGTCATGGCTGTTGCTCCCTCTGTGGTGACGACCTGTGCGACCTGTGCGGCCTCTGCGACCGGTGCGACCGGTGACGGTCGCCGGTACGACGGGTTCCCCGGGCGACGGACACCCCGTCTATAACACCGTACGCCACTTCTGGCACAGTATGCCAAGTTCGGCACTGATAACCTCTCGGTATGAGGGAGACCACGACCACGCCCGGACTGCGCCTGAGAACCCGTCGGCTCGTCACGGAGGCGCTGGCCGACACGGCCCTCGAACTGTTCGACGCCTCCGGGTTCGAGCAGGTGACCGTCGCCGACATCGCGCGCGCGGCGGGCATCTCCCAGCGCAGCTTCTTCCGCTACTTCGGCAACAAGGAGGACGTCGTCTTCGGCGACCGCATCCCCAGTGCCGAGGACGTACGGGAGGAGCTGTGCCGCCATCTCGACGGGCAGCCGGGCTGGGACGCCCTGCGGGACACCTTCGTCGTCGCGGCCGGGCAGATGGACAGCGAGGCGGGGCGCTGGAAGCGGGCGACCCGCGTCATCTGCCACACTCCCGCCCTGCGCGCCCGGTACCTGGAGAAGCACCTGGCCTGGACCGGAGCCCTCGTACCCGAGATCACCGCCCGGATGTGCGAGGACGGTCCCGCCGCCGAGCTGAAGGCGCGGACCATGGTCACCGCCGCCCTGGCCTGCTTCGACGTCGCCCTCGAACGCTGGGCCGACGACATCGAGGACCGGTCCCTGGCGGCCCTCGTCGGCGAGGTGTTCGCGTTCGTGCGCATCCCGCAGGAGCCCTCCGGCGCCTGAGCCGGGCGGGGCTCGCGGCGGCCGGTTGCGCCCCACCGCGCAGGCGCCAAACATGGACACGGGGATCTGTGCCCCACACGTGTGGGTGATCTCCGGCTCGGGGCAGTCGTCACCGGCAGCGGCCGGAGCGGCCGCGTGACGCGAGTCCGACGCGACATTCGTGTGCCGATCCCAAGGAGTGGCCATGACCGACATCCCGCCGCCCGTCACCCCGTACCTGGAACCCGCCGCGCGGGAACTGGCCGAGGCGACCGACCCGCACCCCCGCATCTACGAGGTCCCGCCGGAACAGGGCCGGGCCATCCTCGCGGACCTGCAGAGCGACCTGAGCGTGCCGCGCCCCGAGGTCGACGAGGAGTGGGTCGACGTCGACGCCGGTGAGTGGGGGACCGTCCGCACCCGCATCATCAGGCCCAAGGGCGTGACGGGCCCGCTGCCCGTGCTGTTCTACATCCACGGCGCCGGCTGGGTCTTCGGCGACGACAAGACCCACGACCGTCTCTTCCGCGAACTCACCGTCGGCGCGGGCGCGGCGGGCGTCTTCCCGGTCTACGACCGCGCGCCCGAGGCGAAGTACCCCACCCAGGTGGAGCAGAACTACGCCGTGGGCCAGTGGGTCCTGAAGCACGGCGCCGAGCACGGCCTGGACACCTCGCGCATCGCCGTCACCGGCGAGTCGGTCGGCGGTGACATGTCGGCGGTGTTCACGCTGATGAACAAGGACCGCGGCGGGATCGACCTCAAGGCCCAGTGCCTGCTGTACCCGGTGACCGACGCCGACTTCGACACGCCGTCGTACCACCAGTTCGCCGAGGGGTACTACCTCACCCGCGACGCCATGAAGTGGTTCTGGGACGCCTACACCACGGACCCGGCCCAGCGCGCCGAGGTGTACGCGTCGCCGCTCCGGGCGTCGCTCGAAGAACTCCAGGGGCTGCCGCCCACCCTCGTCATCACCGACGAGGCGGACGTGCTGCGCGACGAGGGCGAGAAGTACGCCAACAAGCTCCGCGAGGCGGGCAACGACGTCACCTCGGTCCGGGTCGCGGGCATGGTCCACGACTTCCTGCTCCTGGACAGCCTGCGCGACACCAAGGCGGCCACCATCGCCCGCAAGATCGCCATCGACTTCCTGGGGAACGCCCTGCACGAGGACTGAGACGGCGCGCACGACCTCACGTGTTGACGGTGCTTACATTGATGGCTACGCTGATGTAATCACCGTCAACATGCGACTCAGGAGCCGCGTCATGTCCTCGTCCCCGCAGGAATCGCAGCAGAACCCCCGGCCGGAATCCCCGCAGGGCACCGTCAAGGTCGACCTCGGCGGCCGTACGGTCTCGGTCCCCAAGGGCGGTCTCTACGACCGCTACCGGATGGAGACCGACCTCGACGAGATCGCCCGTGACCCCCGCGTCAGCGGCGTGGAGTTCTTCCGCAAGCTGCCGAAGACCAAGGTCGACTCCCCGATCGGCCCCACGCTGACCCCGAACTTCTACTACCGCATCTCCACCGCCCGGCTCACGATGCTCGCGCCCACCCGCGCCATCCGCTCCCGGCTGCCCCGCGAGCTGGCCCCGCTGGAGGTCGCGCCCGGGCTCGGCCTGGTCTCCGCGATGTTCTTCCGGTACGACGTGTGCGACATCGACTTCTACACCGAGGCCACCGTCGGCATCGCCGTGAAGCCCGCCCGGCACGGCAAGCTCGGCTTCGTCGACCTCGTCGCCGCCCTCAAGAACGAGCACCTCGACGCCTATGTGCTCTCCCTGCCGGTCAGCTCGGAGATCGCCCAGGTGCGCGGCCACGACGGCTACGGCTTCCCCAAGTGGGTGACCGATCTCGACGTCGACATCGACGCACGGCGCACCACCGCGCGCGTGGCCAACGACTCCGGCGGCACGGACCTCGCGCTCTCGGCGCTCACCCCGGCCCAGACCCTCTACCCGAGCGGCAAGCGGGTCTCGACCTTCACCTCGTACACGACGATCGGCGACGCGTGGCACTCCACGCTGAGCCAGACCAACGTGCTGGCCTCCGGCACCTCGCTCGTCCCGCGTGATGTCGAACTCGAGGTGGGGGAGGGCCGCATGGCCGACGACCTGCGCTCCCTCAAGCCGATCCGGACCATCCAGTTCGACGTCGTGACCGAGGGGCAGCTCGCCCTGCACATGCCGGTCCCGACCTCGGTCCGCAGCCGGTAAGCGAGGAGTTCCGACATGGCCACCGATCACGTCACCGCCCCGCCCGCCGCCCGCCCCTCCCCGCTGCCCGCGTCCCTGACGCCCGCGCGGATCGAGCGGCTGGCGAACCTGGTCAGCGCCTCGCCCGACGCGGCGCGCGTGACCACCACCGCCCCCTACACCGGCGTACCCCTGGCGGACCTCCCGGTCTCCACGCCCGCCGACGTCGAGGACGCCTTCGCGCGGGCGCGGATCGCCCAACGCACCTGGTCCGCCACGCCGTTGAGCGAGCGGAAGAAGATCCTGCTGCGCCTGCACGACCTCGTCCTGGCCCGCCAGGAAGAGGCGCTGGACCTCATGCAGGCCGAGAACGGCAAGACCCGGCGGGACGCGTTCCTCGAAGTCGTGGACATCGCCCTCGTGTCCCGCTACTACGCCCGCAACGGCGCCCGGTACCTGGCGCCCAAGCGCCGCCGGGGCGCGTTCCCGCTGCTCACCCACACCACCGAACTGCGCCATCCCAAGGGCGTCGTGTCGATCATCTCGCCCTGGAACTACCCGCTGAGCATGGCCGCAAGCGACGCCATCGCGGCGCTGATGGCAGGCAACGCGGTCGTCCAGAAGCCCGACACCCAGACCGCGCTCACCGCACTGTGGTCGCTGGAACTGATGCGGGAAGCCGGACTGCCCTCCGGCGTCTGGCAGATGGTGATCGGGCGGGGCAGCTCCATCGGCGGCGCGCTGATGGCGGGCGCCGACTACATGATGTTCACCGGCTCCACCGCCAGCGGCCGCAAGATCGCCCGGGACGCGGGGCAACGGCTCATCGGCTCCTCGCTCGAACTCGGCGGCAAGAACGCCATGCTGGTCCTGGACGACGCCGACATCGAGAAGGCTGCCGAGGGCGCCGTCGCCGCGTGCTTCCCCTCGGCGGGTCAGCTCTGCGTCTCCATCGAGCGTCTGTACGTCGCGGAGTCGGTGCACGACCAGTTCGTCGCCGCGTTCGTCGCGCGCGCCAGGAGCCTCAAGGTGGGCGCCGCGTACGACTTCAGCGTCGATGTCGGCAGCCTCACCACCGCCGCCCAGTTGAAGACCGTCACCGACCACGTCGACGACGCCGTGGCCAAGGGGGCGCGGGTCCTCGCGGGCGGAAAGGCGCGCCCCGATCTCGGACCGCTGTTCTACGAGCCGACCATCCTCGCCGACGTCACCCCCGACATGACGCTGTGCGAGCACGAGACGTTCGGACCCGTCGTCTCGATCTACCCCGTGCGCGACGACAACGAGGCGGTCGCGCGGGCCAACGCCACGCCGTACGGACTCAATGCCAGCGTCTGGTCCCGCAGTGCCTCGCGGGGGCGTGCCGTCGCCGCCCGGCTGCACGCGGGCACCGTCAACGTCAACGAGGCGTTCGCCGCCGCGTGGGGCAGCGTCGACGCGCCGATGGGCGGCATGGGCGACTCCGGGCTCGGTCGCCGCCACGGTGCCGAGGGCATCCTCAAGTACACCGAGGCGCAGAACATCGCCCACCAGCGCGTTCAGGGGTTCACCCCGCCGAAGAGCATCCCGCCCGAGACCTGGGCGGCACTGCTGACGACGGGACTGAAGGTGCTGAAGGCGATCGGCACCCGCTGAGACACCGGAAACCAGGCGGCGCGGCTCCGAGAGAGCCGCGCCGCTCGCGTCGTGCGTGGCACCGAAGGAAACCGAAGAGGCGCCCCAGATACCCGAGTACCTGGGGCGCCTCTCCGACGGCGGACTACGCGGCGTCCCTCGTCGCGCCCAGCCACGCGCGGTAGCGGCGCAGCGCCCGCCGCTGCTTGCGCCGCTCCGCGATGAGGGCGACCGCCGGGTGCGTGCCGGGCGTGGGGCGGCTGCCCCGGGCGATCCGGCGCATCTGGTGGCGGACCTGGGCCATGCCCGCCGCCGAGGCGAGCGCCTTGTCGGACCAGGTCACCGGGCGGAGCTGCCGCTCGGCCTCGCGGCCGGTGCGCCAGCGCCTCGGCAGGTCGGGTGTGACGGCGAGCGCGGTGCCCATGCCGATGACGGCGACTCCGCTGGCGAGAACCCGGTCCGCGGTCTCGCGCCGGGTGATGCCACCGGTCAGCATCAGCGGCAGTGGGCTCGTCCTGACTAGGTCCTTGGCCAGGTCGAGGAAGTACGCCTCACGGGCCTGGGTGCGCGCGTCGGCCGGGCGCCCGGACATCGCCGGGGACTCGTAGCTGCCGCCGGACAGCTCGACCAGGTCGACACCGAGCGGGGCGAGCATCTCGATCACCTCACGCGCGTCGTCCGCGTCGAAGCCACCGCGCTGGAAGTCCGCGGAGTTCAGCTTGACCGCGACCGCGAAGGAGGGCGAGACGGCGGCCCGTACGGCGCGGACGATGTCCAGCAGCATCCGGGCCCGGTTCTCCAGCGAGCCGCCCCACTGGTCGGTGCGCTTGTTGACCAGGGGCGACAGGAACTGCGAGAGCAGATAGCCGTGCGCGGCATGGATCTCGACGCCGTCGAAGCCCGCCTCCTCCGCGCGCAGGGCGGTCACCGCGTACCGCGTCACGGTCTCGCCGATCTGCGTGGCGGTCATGGCGACCGGGCGGCCGAAGCGGCTGCTGTGCTTGCCGAGGTCGACGCCGACGGCGGACGGGCCCCAGACGACGCCGGGCATGTCGGAGGCGATCTGGCGCCCGGGGTGGTTGATCTGCATCCAGATCTTCCCGCCTCCCGCCTTGCCGGCCTTCGCCCACTCGGTGAACGGCTCCAGCGGCGCGGCCTCGTCGAGCACGACACCGGCGGGCCCGGTCAGTGCCTCGGCGTGGACCATGACGTTGCCGGTGATGAGCAGTCCGGCACCGCCCTCGGCCCAGCGCCGGTACAGCCCGAACAGCTCGTGGCCCGGTAGCTGGCCGTCGGCCGCCATGTTCTCCTCCATGGCCGCCTTGGCGATCCGGTTGCGCAGTACCTGGCCGGAGCGCAGGGACAACTGCGCGAACAGTTCGCTGGTCATCCTGCTTTCCCCTCTCGATCTTCATCGCTTACAATGTGTGCAGCGTTCACATTAGGTCAGGAATGTAAGCGCCGTAAACTTCAAGGAGTGTGACCTATGCCGCAAGCGACCGGCTCGTACCATCACGGCGATCTGCGCGCCGCCTGCCTGCGCGCCGCGCTGGGGCTGCTGGAGGAGGACGGCAGCGCCGGGCTGTCGCTGCGTGCCGTGGCGCGCCGGGCGGGCGTGTCGGCGACGGCTCCCTACCGCCACTACGCGGACCGTGACGCGCTGGTCTCGGCCGTCGCCGCCGAGGGGTACCGCGAACTCGCCGGATCGCTGGCCGCCGCGCATTCCGCGCCCACGACTCCGGACGAACTGGCCGCCGTCGCCGTCGCGTACGTGCGTTTCGCGCTCGACCGGCCCGCGATGTTCCGGGTGATGTTCGCGGAGCCGTGCGACCCGACCAGCGAGGAGCGGGTCGCGGCGACCGCCGCCATCTCGGAGTACGTCCACGACATCGTGCGCGGCGCCTTCCCGGGCGCCGCCGACCCGGAAGCGCTCGCGACCACGGTGTGGGCCCTCGTCCACGGCCTGGCCTTTCTGTGCCTGGACGGCAAGCTCGACTCCTCGACCTCCGAAGTGGTGGACGCGCAGGTCCGCGGGGCCGTACGGGCGCTGTTCGCCGCGTCGGCCGCCCTGGCGCGCTAGGGGTGGCGGAGGGCGTGGAAGCCACCCCATGTTGACAGTGCACACACTCGCGGCCTAATGTGTGTGCTGTAAACATCGAGCTTCCGGATGCGCGCCGACGCACGCACGGGAGCCCTCACCCCCAGGGACGGAGCATCATGAAGGCAGTGTCGATCAAGGAGCCCGGCGGCCCCGAGGTGCTGGAGTGGACCGACGTGGCGGACCCGGCGCCCGGCGCCGGAGAGGTCGTCGTCGATGTCGTCGCCAGCGCCCTGAACCGCGCCGACGTGATGCAGCGCTGGGGCCTCTACCCCGTCCCGCCGGGCACCTCGCCCTACCCGGGCCTCGAGGTCTCGGGCCGGATCAGCGCCCTCGGCGAGGGCGTGACCGGCTGGCAGGTCGGCGACGAGGTCTGCGCGCTGCTCACCGGCGGCGGCTACGCGCAGAAGGTCGCCGTACCGCAGGGGCAGCTGCTCCCCGTGCCCGAGGGGATCGGCCTGGTCGACGCGGCGGGCCTGCCCGAGGCCGTCGCGACCGTGTGGTCCAACATCGTCATGACCGCCGGACTGAAGAAGGGCGAGACCTTCCTCGTCCACGGCGGTGCCGGAGGCGTCGGCACCATGGCGATCCAGATCGCCAAGGCGCTCGGTGCCCGGGTCGTCACCACGGTCGGCGGTCCTGAAAAGGCTGCGCGCGCCCGGGAGCTGGGCGCGGACGTCACGATCGACTACCGCACGGAGGACTTCGTCGAGCACGGCCCCTACGACGTCATCCTGGACGTCGTCGGCGGCAGCTACCTCGAACGCAACGTACGCGCCCTCGCCCCCGACGGACGCCTGGTCGTCATCGGCCTCCAGGACGGTCTGGAGGCCAACCTCAACCTCGCGGAGCTGGTCTTCAAGCGCGCCTCCGTGCACGGCACCACCCTGCGCACACGGTCCAGGGAGCAGAAGGCCGCGATCGTCGCCCAGGTCCGCGACGCGGTCTGGCCGATGATCGAGAGCGGCACCGTCCAGCTCGTCATCGACCGACGCCTCCCCATGTCCCAGGCCGCCGAGGCCCACCGGCTCATGGAGGAGGGCGGCCACATCGGCAAGATCCTCCTGGTGAACGAGTAGCGCGGAGGAGCGGGCCGCGGGCACCCACGCCGACCTGCCCGCCGACGCATGCCTCCAGCTGCCCTCTAGGCAGAGGCGGCGGCCACGAAGAACGGAATGGCGATCAGGAAGCGGCCGGTCTCGGCGCGTCGGCGCTGTTCGGCGAGCCACTCATCGGTCCGGTCACGGTCGACGGCGCCGTTCGCGCAGGCCGCCTCGGCGAGCCTGGTGAGCAGTGACAGCATCGCGGGATCGGTGAACACGCTGGTGTGCGCCTCCACGGTGACGTCGTCGAAGCCGCCGTCCAGGAGCAGGGCGCGGTACTGGCGGCCGGCGCGTGGCGTGCCGAGGAGGTCGGCGCGGGCGTGCACGATCGTGCGGGTGAGCGTCGCGTCGTCGGAGTCGACCATGATGGCGTCCCAGTCCTGTCCCACCAGGACGATCCTGCCGCCCGGGCAGAGAACACGCCGTGCCTCCGTCACCGCCCGCCCCGGCTCCTGGAGGACGTGGAAGACTCTTTCGGCGCGGTAGCCGCGCACGCTCCCGTCGGCGAACGGCAGTTCCTCCGCCCCTGCCTCCCGGAACTCGCCCGCCGGCCACCGTTCCCGGGCCGCGGCCAGCATCCGCGGATCGGGATCCACGCCCACCGCGTGGACGCCGCGTCCGGCCAGCTCGGCGACGGCACGCCCGGCACCGCAGCCGACGTCCACGACGGTCGAGGCCGGGACGAGGGACAGCAGTTCGTAGGAGCGGGCCCGCAGCAGGCCGGCGCTCGGCAACCGGTCAGCGGCGTCGAGGACGGCCAGCAGGGCCTGGGTGTCGTGGTGCTCTTCCGGTGCTTCCTGGTCCTTGAACATGGATGCCAGGCTGCAACTTAATGTCAGCATGAAGTCAAGCGGAGACAACGGCGCGAGTCTGATGAGCATCGGCGCTCTCGCGGCACGGTTCGGTCTCGCCACACACGTCCTGCGGCACTGGGAGTCCAGGGGCCTGCTGCACCCCGTACGGGACGCGGGCGGCCGCCGCCGCTACGGCGCGAGCGACCTCACCCGCGTGGCGACGATCCTCGTCTTCAAGGAGGCCGGCCTGAGCCTGGAGACCATCAGGAGCCTGTCCGCCACCGCCGGGCGTGCCGGACGGCAGGGGATCCTGCGTGCCGAGGCCGAAGAGCTCCGATCGAGAATCGCCGCGGCCCGGGCCTCGTTGGAGCTCATCGAGGGCGGCCTGAACTGCGCGTACGAGGACATCACCGAGTGCCCGAACTACCGGCGGCGCATCGCCGAACAGGTCGTCTCGCGGGGCGGGGCCGTACGGCCGGGGAAGTCGTGAAACGCAGCGGTGGAGGCCCGGGCTCCGGACCTCCACCGTGAGAAGAGCGACCGCTACTTCCGCAGCGCCGCCGGTACGTCCGCCGAGTCGCCGATGCTGACCAGGTACTGGGCGTACTCCTGCACCGTGGACTTGGTGACGAGCTTGCCCTGGAGGGTCTCCGCGGCCGACACCTTCTTGCCGTCGAGGACCTGGCCGGTGAGGCTGACGACCTTCTGGCCGAGGGCGTACGGCGACTCGGCGTTGGTGGCGTACATCGTGCCCGCCTGGATCGCGGCGAGCGCGTCGGCTATGCCGTCGTTGCCGACGAGCTTGACCTTCCCGGCGAGGTGACGGGACTTGAGGGCGGCCAGGGCGCCCATCGCCATCTCGTCGTTGGCGGCGTAGACCCCGTCGATGTCCGGATGGGCCTGGAGGATGTTGGTCATCACGTCGAGCGCCTTGGCCCGGTCGAAGTCCGCGGCCTGCTTGGCGACGGTCTTGATCTTCGGGTACTTCGCGATCTCCTCCTCGAAGCCCTTGCTGCGGTCCTGGGCGACGTTCGTGCCGAGCAGACCCTGGATCTCGACGATCGTGCCCTTCTCACCGAGGGACTTGGCGAGCGCGTCGGCGGCGTTGCGGCCCGCCTGGATCGCGTCGTAGCCGATGAAGGACGCCAGCTTGCCGCCCTCCGGCTTGCGGTCGAAGGCCATGACCGGGATGCCCGCGCCGTTGGCCTGCTTGACCGACGCCGTCGCGGACGTGCTGCTCACCGGGTCGATGATCAGCGCGCCGACCTGCTTGGAGACGGCGGTGGTGGCCAGGTTCAGCGCCGTGGAGTCGGAGTTGTTGGCGTTCTGCACACTGAGCTTCACCCCGGACTTGGCCGCCTGGGACTTGGCGCCGTTGCCGACACTGACGAAGAACGGGTTGTTCAGGGTGCTCATGATCAGGGTGGCGGTCTTCTTGCCCGACCCCTTGGCGGAGGCGGTGTCGGAGGCCGAGCCCCGGCTGCAGCCGGTCAGGGCGAGCGCGGTGACGGCGGCGAGCGCGGCGGCCGCTCTTACGGTACGGGTGACGGACATGGTGCGGCTCCTTCAGGGTCGTACAGGGGACGTCGAGCGGGTGCTCGGGGCGTGCGCTGGGGGCGTTCGGGGGCGGGGCCTTCAGGGGGTGTGGCGCGCGGTGGGGACGGCCGCCGGGGCGAGGACGGTCTCCTGCGCCGGAGGTCCGGAGGGGAGCGTCGGCTTGCGCCAGGCGACCATCGCCCGCAGCCCGTCGACATTGCGGTCCAGGAAGACGGCCAGCAGGATCACCACGCCCTTGACCACGCTCTGCAGGAACGGCGACACGTCCAGCAGGTTCATGCCGTTGTCGATGACACCGAGGACCAGCGCGCCGATCAGGGTGCCAAGGAGCTTGCCCCGGCCACCGGCGAGGCTGGTGCCGCCGATGATCACGGCGGCGATCGACTCCAGCTCCAGACCGGTACCGGCGGTCGGCTCGGCCGTGGACAGCCGGGCCGTGAGGATGAAGCCGCCGAGCGCCGCGAGGACTCCGCTGATCACGAAGGCGAGCACCTTGACCCGCTGGGTGCGGATGCCCGACAGCCGCGCGGCCTCCAGGTTGTCGCCGGTCGCGTAGACGAAACGGCCGAAGCCGGTACGGGCGAGCAGCACGCCGAAGACGACGTACCCCGCCACCATCAGCCACACGGGAAGGGGGATCCCGGCGAGATAGTCCTGCCCGATGCCCTGGAAGCCGTAGTCGTCGACCCCGACCGGGTTGCCGTCGGTCAGCTGGAGCGTCAGCCCGGACAGGATGGACATCATCGCCAGCGTGGCGATGAAGGACGGCATCCGGGTCCGGGTGACCAGCAGCCCGTTGACCAGACCGGCCGCCGCGCCGACGCCGATCCCGGCCGCCAGCGCGGGCAGCAGCCCGTGATCGCGCAGGACCAGGGCCGTCACCACGGAGGAGAAGCCGAGGACGGCGCCGACCGACAGATCGATCTCCGCCAGGACGATGACGTACGTCTGCCCGATGGCCAGCAGCGCGACCACCGAGGTGGCCAGGCCGACGTTCAGCAGATTGGTGCTGGTCAGGAAGACGGGCGAGGCGATGCTCAGGACGACGCCCACCAGCAACAGCATCCATACGGCGCGCAGTTGGCGGGCCACGGATTTCAGGACGGAGGTCATGCGGCACCCACCAATGCGTGTTCCAGGACGGACTGTTCGCTCAGGCGGTCGCCGGTCATCTCGGCCACCACCCGCCCCTGGCGCATGACGACCGCGCGGTCCGACATGGCGACCAGCTCGGGGAGATCGGAACTCACCAGGACGACGGCCACCCCGTCCGCGGTGAGCTGGTTGATGATGCGGTAGATCTCGGTCTTCGCCCCGACGTCCACCCCTCGGGTGGGCTCGTCCATGAGCAGGACCCGGGGACCGGTCAGGACCCACTTGGCGAACAGCGCCTTCTGCTGGTTGCCGCCGGACAGCGAGGTCACCGCGGCCTCCGGGGAGGCGGTCCGTACCCGCAGCCGGGACATGACCTCGCCGGTGGCCTCCCGCTCCCGGGCCCGGCGCACGAGGTCGCCCGGACCGGTGTGCCTGCGCAAGGTGGCCAGCGAGACGTTGGCCTCCACCGACAGGTCGGGGCACAGCCCCTCCGCCTGCCGGTCGGGGGTGACGTAGGCGATGCGGGCGGCGATGGCGTCCCGGATGTTCCGCAGCCGCACCAGCCGGCCGTCGACCTCGACCGTGCCGGAGGTGAGCGGTTCGAGCCCGAACAGCGCGCGCAGCAGACTGCTGCGACCGCAGCCGACCACCCCGCCGATGCCCAGGACCTCCCCGGCCCTGACCTCCAGATCGACCCCCTGGAAGACACTGCCGGAGCCGCCCCGGACCCGCAGGACGGTCTCCTCCCCGGCGTTGCGCTCCTTGGGATAGAAGTCGTCCACCGTGTTGCCGACCATGGCCGCGACGACCTGCGCCGGGCCGGTCTCGGCGATCGGGGAGTCCAACGCGACCAGACCGTCCCGCAGGACGACGATGCGGTCCGCCAGCTCGAAGATCTCGTCCAGACGGTGGCTGATGTAGACGATGGACACGCCCTCGTCCCTCAACCTCCGTACCTGCTCGAAAAGTTGCTCGGACTCGCGCTCGTCGAGCGCCGCCGTCGGCTCGTCGAGAATGAGCAGCCGCAGCTCGTGGGAGGTGGCCTTGGCGATCTCGACCATCTGCTGCTCGGCGACACCCAGCGTGCCCACGGGGGCGAGCACGTCGATGCCGTCCATACCGAGCGCGGCCAGCGCCGACCGCGCCTCCTCGGCCATCCGCTTCCGGGAGACCAGCAGCCGCCCGAACCGCCGCTCACGGTCGAGGACATGGATGTTCTCGGCGACACTCAGATGCGGGAAGAGGTTCTGCCGGAACTCCTGGTAGATGACCTCGATGCCCCGCGCCATCGCTCCTTGCGGGTTCTTGAACGTCACGGGCTCGCCGTCGATGACGACCTGACCGGAGTCCGGCTGGTGCGCGCCCGAGATGACCCGGGTGAGCGTGGACTTCCCGGCCCCGTTCTCCCCGGCCAGGGCCACGACCTCGCCCGGACCGACCTCGAAGGTGACACCGCGCAGCACGCTGTTCTCGCCGAAGGACTTGGTGACGTCCTCAAGTCGTAGCCTCATGCCCCGCTCCTCAGTACACGACGCCCGCCGTGAGCAGCACGTTCGCGTACGGGGTGAACTCCCCGGAGCGAACGGCGGCCCGTGCGGCGGCGGTCGCCTGCTTGAAGGTGGTGTGGGGGACGAAGCGCAGGCCCACCCCCAGCGCGGCGAACCGCTTCTCGATCTCGGCGAGCATCTGCGGGCTCGCCTCCTTGATCTCCTCCGACAGGAGCACGTCCTCCACCGCGACCTCGGCCAGGACCACGTCCAGCAGCTCCAGGAAGCGCGGCAGGTTCTCGGCGACGGCCAGGTCCACCCGCTCCACACCGGGCGGGACCGGCAGGCCCGCGTCGGTGACGACGAGCTGATCGGTGTGGCCCAGCTCGGAGATGACCCGGGCCAGCTGCCCGTTGAGCGTTCCGTTGTTGCGCCTCACGAGGCGGCTCCTTCCAGGTCGGTCGCGGCGTCGGCGAGGGCCGGGCCGGAGGTGGGGCCGGTGTCCGCGGCGGCGAGCAGGGCGTCGACCGCGGCCAGGTCGGGGAGCGAGGGGCTGGCCCCGGGACGGGTGGTGGCCAGGGCACCGGCCGCCATGCCGCGTCGTACGGCGGTGTCGGCGTCCAGGCCCGAGGCGAGGGCGGCGCCGAACGCGCCGGTGAAGGCGTCCCCGGCCGCCGTGGTGTCGACGGGGGTCACCGGGAAGGCCGGGAAGTGCCGGACCGCCTCCGCCGTGACCGAGACCGCCCCGGCCCCGCCGAGCGTGATCAGCGCGTGCCGTACGCCCCGGTCCAGGAACCAGCGGGCCGCCCGCTCGGCGGACTCGGGCCCGTCCACCTCGACGCCGGTCAGCGCGGCGGCCTCGCTCTCGTTCGGGGTGACGACATCGACGTACTCCCAGATGTCGTCCGGCAGTTGCTGCGCGGGCGCCGGATCGAGCACCACGGTGAACCCGGCCTCGGCACCCGCCCGCGCGGCATGCCGGGTGACCTCGGCCCGCACCTCCAGCTGCAGCAGCAGGACGCTCGTGCGGTCCCGGGTCGCGGCGATGCTCTCGTCCACCATCTCGGGCGTCAGCGAGGCGTTGGCCAGCGGGGTGATGACGATGTCGTTCTCACCGGAGGCGTCGACGCGGATGTGGGCGACACCGGTGCGCCCGGGGACCGTACGGACCTCGGAGGTCTCCACGCCGTGCCCGCGCAGACCGTCCAGCGCGAGGTCCCGGAACAGGTCCTCCCCGACACAGCCGGCCATCCAGGTGGGGGCGCCCGAACGGGCCGCGGCGACGGCCTGGTTGGCCCCCTTGCCACCGAGGACGAGGGTGAAGTCGTCCCCGAGCACGGTTTCGCCGGGGCGGGGCAGCCGTCGCGTGAACGCGGTGACGTCCGCGGTGATGCTGCCGACGACGAGAACACCGGTGCGGGTCATCGCGGTCTTCCTCCTGTTTTTGGCATGGGCGGGGGAGGGGCACGGCGCAAGGAGCGCTGCCCTGAGGGGTGTTGGCGTCTGTGTCTGTGTCTACGGCGGGGGCGCGGCCCGGCACCGGTGTCGGCTAACGCCGGGGCGCCGCCGTGGAACCGCGCTGAACGAGCTTGGTGTCGAGCGTGATCCGCCGGGAACCGCCGCCCCGGTCCTCGTCCTGGCCCAGCCGCTGGAGCAGCAGGCGCATGGCGAGGACGCCCTGTTCGACCATGGGGCGGTCGACGACGGTGAGCGGCGGATTCAGCAGCGGTCCGGTGTCGAGGTCGTCGAAGCCGATGACGCTGATCTGGCCGGGGACGCCGACGCGCATGTCGTGCAGCGCCTTCAACGCCCCCAGCGTCATGAGGTTGTTGGCCGTGAACAGGGCCGTGGGCGGCTCGGCCGAGGACAGCAGGCGCAGGGTGAGCTGGTAGCCGCTCTCCTCCCGGAAATCACCGATCAGGTCGAACTCCGGCAGGAGTTCCACACCGGCCTCGGCCAGCGCCGCCACGAACCCCTCGCGGCGGTACCGTCCGGGTGTCGTCTCCTGCTGACCGCTGACGGCGGCGATCCGGGTGTGTCCGAGCGAGAGCAGATGGGAGGCCGCCTGCCGACCGCCCTCGTGGTTGTTCACCAGCACGGCGTCGAAGTGCTCGCCGCCCGCCAGATCACGGTCCACGAACACCAGCGGCACGCCCGCGTCCCGGACATGCAGCGGCGTCTCGTCCTGCTCGGTCGCGGGGGCCAGGATCACCCCGTCAACCTGATGGATCATGTCGGAGAGCACGTCGTCCTCGCGCTCGCTGCTCTCGTCGCTGTTGGCGAGCAGGATGCGGTACCCACGGTCGCGGGAGACCGACTCCATCCCCTTCACGACGGCGGCGAAATACGGGTTGTTGATGTCGGGAACGACGACACCGATCGTCCGTGTCCGCCCGGACTTCAGCGACTGCGCGACGACACTGGGCCGGTATCCCAGCGCGTCGATGGCCTCCTGGATCACCTCCGCGCTCCGCACGCGCTGACCGCGCAGATGCCGCGAGACCGTGGCCGCGGAGACCCCGGCGCGGGCAGCCACATCATGGATGGTGCTCACAGAGGACTCCCGTTTCGTCGCTGAAACCGTTGTCAGAGAACGATTGCAGTCGGGCGGGTGGGCGTCAATGAGCGTGCGGGGATTTTTCAAACGGCGTGATTCGGCCAGGTTTCGGGGAGGGGGCGGCGGGGGCGCGAGGGTCCTTGCCGGGGCCGAGGTCGTGGTCCCGCACTTCGATGTCAGGACGCTTCGGGTCGTGGACGAGGCGACGGGGGACGACGATGTCGTCGATACCTGCGGTCACCTGCGGCGGGCGTACGGCGCCGGGGAGCGCACGCTCGTACTCGTCCGTCCGGACGGCTACGTGGGGGTCGTCTCGGACGCGGGACGGGCGACCACGCCGGACGGGGGCCGCGCGGGATGCCCGATCGCGGCGGGCCGCACGCTGGTAAAATGACCGTACGCTTCGAAACACACAGGGCCCGTGCCGACCAAGGCGCGGGCCCTGTCCCGTTCGGGGTCACCAGCAGAGGAAGGTCCCCATGAACGCGAAGACGCCGAACCCCGGGCAGCCAGGGCGCTCCGGTGCCGACGACCGTACCCAGACGCCGGAGGACGTGGACCCGGCATCCGGCGCGACGACGCCGGGTCTGCCGCCCATCGAGGCGTTCGACGAGCTGGACCTGCCGTCGGAGCTGGTCCGGACGATGACCGAGCTGGCGGTGCGCGAGCCGTTCCCGATCCAGGCGGCCACCCTGCCGAACGCTCTCGCGGGCCGCGACATCCTCGGCCGGGCACGCACCGGCTCGGGCAAGACGCTCGCCTTCGGTCTGCCGATGCTGGTCCGTACGGCGGGCCGCCGTGCCGACGCGAAGCGGCCCCTCGCGCTGGTCCTCGTACCGACCAGGGAACTCGCGCAGCAGGTGACCGATGCCCTGACGCCGTACGCGCAGGTCCTCGGGGTCCGGCTGGCGACCGTGGTCGGCGGTCTGTCGATCAGCCGCCAGGCGGCGTCGCTGAAGACCGGGGCCGAGGTAGTCGTCGCCACCCCGGGACGGCTGACCGACCTGGTCTCGCGCCGGGACTGCCATCTGGACCGGGTGGAGATCACCGTCCTGGACGAGGCGGACCAGATGTGCGACATGGGGTTCCTGCCGCAGGTCTCGGAACTTCTCGACCAGGTGCGCCCCGACGGGCAGCGGATGCTGTTCTCGGCCACGCTCGACCGCGATGTCGACCAGCTGGTCAAGCACCACCTGCACGACCCGGTATACGCCTCGGTCGACCGGCCGTCGGGCTCGGTGACCACGATGGAGCACCACGTCCTGCTCGTGCACCCGGCCGACAAACTCGCCACCGCCACCGAGATCGCGGCCCGCGACGGCCGGGTGCTGATGTTCCTCGACACCAAGGTGGCCGTCGACCGGTTCACCCGCCATCTGCGGGACAGCGGCATCCAGGCCGCCGCCCTGCACAGCGGCAAGTCCCAGCCCCAGCGCACCCACACGCTGGCCCAGTTCAAGTCCGGCGCGGTCACGGTGCTGGTGGCCACCAACGTCGCCGCCCGGGGCATCCACGTCGACGACCTGGACCTCGTCGTCAACGTGGACCCGCCCGCCGACTCCAAGGACTACCTCCACCGAGGCGGTCGCACCGCCCGCGCGGGCGAGTCCGGCCGCGTGGTCACCCTGGTCACCCCCGGCGAGCGCCGCGAGGTCAACCGCATGACGTCCGACGCGGGCATCCGCCCCACGGTCACCCCGGTCCGCTCCGGCGAGGCGAAGCTGACCGACATCACCGGCGCCCGACGCGCTCCCTCGACCACCCCCGCCAAGAACACCAACGCCCCCTTCCGAGGCATGGGCACCCGCCCGGGCCGCCCGGCGAAGGAGACCCGCAAGGCAGCCGAGGCACGCAAGCTGGCGGAGGCCCGGCGGGCGGCGCGGGCACGGAAGTCTCGCTGACGGGGGAGTGCGGGCGGGTGCGGGCGGGTGCGCCGGTCGACGGCACCCTGACCCCGGTCAGTTCTCGGAGACCGGCTCGTCCAGCAGCCCCGACGTGGCGATGAGGCAGCCGAGCCGCGCCCGGCTGCCGCTGTCGAGCCGCCCGGAGATCCGCCGTACGTGCTCGGTGATGGTGCGCGTGCTGACGCCGAGGCGGTGGGCGATGGCGGAGTCGGTGCTGCCGGTGACCAGCAGACGCATGATCGACAGCTGCAGATCGGAAACGACGTCCGGGCCGCTCGCCCGCGCCGTGGCCGGCACCACCGGCACCGCCGGCGGCGACCGCACTCGCCGGGGCCACCGTCCTCGCCACTCATACGGCCTACCGGGCGGCCCGGCGTGGGGACTTCGCGGGCTCGTGAGCGAGCGCCGCAGAGTAAGTGATCCATGTCACCGGGGTGTGAGCCGACAACTGCTTGTAGCGTCGGCCGTTCAAAGTCGATCTTTGGATGCTTCAGCCACAACGGGGTTGCTGAGGTGCCCGCCGGAGCGGGACTCGGCCCGACCGCCCGCCGACTCCCGCGCTCACATCAGCCCCGGCCGACCCGGCACCACCGGCCGGGGCGCTGCCCGCTCACCCCCGGAGACGTCCCATGCCCACCGCGCCCGCCACCCCCGGCTCCCGCAGAGCCTGGCTGACCGACGGCCCCGTACTTCTGGTCGCCGTCGTCTGGGGGTCCAGCTATCTGGCCACCAAGAACATCACGCGCGAAGACACCGTCATCACGCTGCTCCTGCTGCGCTTCGTCGTCGCCGTCCCGCTCCTCGGCTTGGTGGCGCGGCGGGCGCTACGGCGGCTGACGGTACGTGAGGTGTGCGGGGGAGGCGTTCTGGGGCTGATCCTCGCCGCCATCTTCCTGCTGGAGACCTACGGCGTCGTCCACACCTCGGCGACCAACGCCGGGCTGATCATCAGCCTCACCATGGTCTTCACCCCGCTCGCCGAAGCCGCCCTCAACCGCACCCCGCCCAGCCGCTCCTTCCTGGCCGCAGCCGCGCTCTCCCTGCTCGGCGTCGCCCTGCTCACCCAGGGCACCGGCTTCACCGCACCCTCCCTCGGCGACCTGCTCATGCTGCTGGCCGCCGTCGCCCGTACGGTCAACGTGCTGGTGATCCACCGACTCCCGGCCGTACGTGACACCGACGACGCGGCTCTCACCTTCGTCCAACTCTCCACAGCTGTCGCCGTGTTCGCGCTCCTGACGCCCCTGGGCGGAACCCCGCCCTGGAACCTCGCGGCCTCCTTCACCGGCGCCCAGTGGATCAACCTGCTCTACCTGTCCCTCATGTGCACCCTGTTCGCCTTCTTCGTCCAACTCTGGGCCGTACGCCGCAGCTCCCCCTCCCGCGTCAGCCTCCTCCAGGGCACCGAACCTCTCTGGGCCGCCGTCATCGGCGTCGCCCTCGGCGGCGACGAGCCCGGCGTTCTCGGGTACTTGGGCGCCGTCCTCGTCCTCGCCGGAACCACGTGGGGGCGCCGCGCGGCTGAGGAACGCCCGGTGACCGACGTACGGGCACAGCCGGAGGGGGCGGACATCCGAGAGGACGTGAACGTGCGGGCACCATCGCGGGGCGGCACGGTCGAGGAGCAGCCTTCGGGGGCGTAGGCGAGCCAGGTCGCAAAGCCCTCGTTCGGGGCCTCGTCGGCAAGTGCGGCACTCTGATACGTCTGCCTCATGGACGATGACGTCGCGCCCTTCGCGCAGCTCTCCCACGCCGCGCAGCTCGAACTCCTCGAAACCCTGACGCGCGCCGCGCTCACCCGTACGGATGGAGGTCCAGCAGTACGAGGACAACGCCGTGTGGCGGATCACCTCGCCCGGCGCGGGCTCCTTCGCGGGGCGCCTGTCCCTGAGGGACGGGCGCCCGGTTCGCCAACAGCGCGGTGAGATGCGGTGGCTGGAGGGCCTGGCCGCTTCCGGCGCGGTCGCGGTGCCCGGGCCGGTGGCCACCACCGACGGCCGGTACGTGGTCCAGGTGGACGTCCCCGGCCACGACGAACCCGCCACGTTCGCGCTCCTGCGGTGGCTCCCCGGCACGGCCGAACCGCCCTACCAGGAGGCCGATGTGGCCCGCGCCATGGGCGGCGCGACCGCTCAACTCCACCACAATTCCGCCACCGTGCCGCTTCCCGCCTTCGACCACGCCGGTGTCGCCGCATGGGGGCCGGGGCGTATCGCGGGCATCCTGAAGAACATGCGGGACTACCTGGAGGGGTGGCCCTACCCCGGCGCGGTCTGAGCCGACCTCTCGGAGAGAATGTGACCGGCATCACAGTGCATCAACTCTCGTCATCAGGTCATCATATGACCTGACCGTCGGCGAAGGGGCCGGGCAGGGAACGGCGTCCGGGCGCGGCCACAGCGAGACAAGGATGTTGCGCGTGAACGAGCAGGAAAGGTCCGCCCTGCCCCGCGTGGGCGTGGTGGGACTCGGGGCCATGGGGCTCGGGATGGCACGGAGCCTGCGGAAGGCGGGGTTCGATGTCGGGGTTCATGACCTGCGCCCCGAGGTGGCCGCCGACTTCGCCCGGGAGGGCGGCACCGCTTTCCCGGCGCCCGGTGAACTCGCCGCGAGCGTCGATGTCCTGGTCGGTGTGGTCGTCAACTCCGCTCAGATCGAGCAGGTGTTGTTCGGTGAGGGCGGCGCCGCCGAGCGGCTGCGGCCAGGGTCCGTGTTCGTGATGTGCTCCACCATCGACCCCGCAGAGTCCGCTGAACTCGACAGCAGACTGGCCGAGTTGGGCGTGCTCTACCTCGACGCCCCCGTCTCCGGCGGAGCCGCCCGCGCGGCGGCCGGAGAGCTGACCATGATGACCTCCGGCTCCCCAGCGGCGTACGCCGTGGCCGATCCCGTCCTGGAGGCGATGAGCGCGACCGTGCACCGGCTGGGGGCGGACGCCGGGCTCGGCTCCAAGGTGAAGGTCGTCAACCAGCTGCTCGCGGGCGTGCATATCGCCGCAGCGGCCGAGGCGATGGCGCTGGGCATCAAGGCCGGTATCCCGGCCGGGACGCTGTACGAGGTCATCACCCACAGCGCGGGCAACTCGTGGATGTTCGAGAACCGTATGGCGCACGTGCTCGCCGGTGACTACACGCCCCTGTCCGCCGTCGACATCTTCGTCAAGGACCTCGGGATCGTGCTCGACTCCGCCCGCCCCGAGCGCTTTCCCCTGCCCCTCGCCGCCACCGCCCACCAGATGTTCCTCCAGGCTGCGGCCTCGGGGCTCGGTGGCGAGGACGACAGCGCGGTGATCAAGATCTTCCCGGGGGTCGACCTGCCGAAGCCGGAGGACGGCTGACATGGGAATCCGACTCGGCGCCATCGCCGACGACTTCACCGGCGCCACCGACCTGGCGAACAACCTGGTGCGCGCGGGCATGCGCGTGGTCCAGCTCATCGGCGTCCCCGAGGACGGCGGGTACGACATCGCCAAGAACGCGGACGCCGTCGTGATCGCGCTCAAGTCCCGTACCGTCCCCGTCGCGGAGGCCGTCGACGCCTCCCTGCGCGCCCTGGCGTGGCTGCGGAGCGCGGGCGCCGAGCAGATCTACTTCAAGTACTGCTCGACCTTCGACTCCACCCCCGCCGGGAACATCGGGCCGGTCACCGAAGCCCTGATGGACGCGCTGGGTACCGACTTCACGGTGACCACCCCGGCGTTCCCCGACAACGGGCGCACCGTCTTCAAGGGGCATCTCTTCGTGGGCGACGTGCTGTTGAGCGAGAGCGGCATGCGGCACCATCCGCTGACACCGATGACCGACTCCAACCTGGTCCATGTGCTCGGCGCGCAGACCACGCGTCCTGTCGGACTCATCGACCACACGGTCCTCGCGGCCGGTGCGGACGCCGTCCGGGAGCGCATCGCCGAACTCCGGTCCGCAGGCGTCGCGTTCGCCATTGTGGACGCCGTCTCCAACGACGACCTGCTACGCCTCGGCGAGGCCGTGAGCGAACTCCCGCTGGTGACCGCCGGTTCGGGCCTGGCCATCGGGATGCCCGCGAACTGGGGGATTCAACCGTCCACGGCAGCAGCCCAGTTGCCGCCCGCCAGCGGTCGCCAGGCCATCGTCTCCGGCTCGGTGTCCGTGGCCACGAACGGCCAGGTCCAAGCGTTCCTGGACAGCGGTCGCCCCGCGTTCAGCGTGGACCCGCTGCGCATCGCGGCCGGTGAGGACGTGGCCGGGGAAGCCCTCGCCTTCGCCGACGCCCACCTGGCCGACGGCCCCGTACTCATCTACTCCACCGAGGCCCCCGACGCCGTATGCGGCGTGCAGAGCAGGCTCGGCGCCGCCGAGGCCGGTGAGTTGGTCGAGCGCACCCTGGCCGAGGTGGCGCGGGGGCTCGTGGCGCGCGGAGTGCGTCAACTCGTCGTCGCCGGGGGCGAGACCTCGGGCGCCGTCGTCCAGGCGCTCGGCGTCACCGGACTCCGCATCGGCCCGCAGATCGACCCCGGTGTGCCGTGGTGCGCGGCGGCCCTGCCCGACGGGGAGACGCTTCATCTCACCCTGAAATCAGGGAACTTCGGCGGCCCGGACTTCTTCTCCGCCGCGTTCGCCCTGCTGGAGAAGCCATGACAGAAGCCATGACGGAAGCCGTGACCGATCCCGCCATGTCAGACCCCGCCATGTCAGACCCCGTCGAAGCGGCCCGCCGCGAGATCGTACGAGTCGGCACCACCCTCTTCGCCCGCGGCTACGTCCACGCCAGCGCGGGCAACATCAGCGCCCAGGTGGGCGACTCCCACCTGATCACCCCAACTGACGCCGCCCTGGGCTTCCTCGAACCCGACCGGCTGGCCCTCGTCGACGCGCAGGGGGACCAACGCGCGGGCGACCGCGCCAGCAAGACCCTCACCCTGCACCGCCGTATCTACGCCGCCGACCCCACCGCCCGCTTCATCGTCCACACCCACTCCACCCACCTGGTCGGGCTGACCCTGTCCGGAGTGTGGAGCCAGGACGACGTGCTCCCGCCGATCACCCCGTACTACGTGATGAAGGTCGGGCACGTCCCGCTCGTCCCCTATCACCGGCCCGGCGACCCGCGCGTGGCCGACCTCGTGGCCGCCCGCATCGCCGAACGCGCCGCGCGCGGTACGCCGATCAGGGCCGTGCTGCTCGACCGGCTCGGCCCGGTCGTCTGGGGGCCCGACGCGGCCTCCGCCCTCGCCGTCCTCGAAGAACTCGAGGAGACGGCACGCCTGTGGCTGCTCACCGACCGCAGGCCCGCACCGCTCATGGAACCCGAACTCGCCGAACTGCGCTCCGTGTTCGGCGCCCGCTGGTGAACCCGCCCCGACAGCCGCCCCGACACCCGCTCACTCGTCCCCCAGAATCCCCCTGAGCCGCTCTAAGGATTCGTCATGTCCCTCCCCACGGTCGCCACCGAAGCCGACCTCACCCGCGAGAACGCCGTCTTCCGCAAGGTCGTCCGGCGCATCGTCCCTTTCCTCGTCCTCTGCTACATCGTCTCCTACCTCGACCGCGTCAACGTCGGCTTCGCCAAGCTCCAGATGTCCGACGACCTGGGGTTCAGCGAGGCGTCGTACGGCCTGGGCGCCGGGCTGTTCTTCATCGGGTACTTCCTCTTCGAGGTCCCCTCGAACCTGCTGCTCCAGCGCGTGGGCGCCCGTACCTGGATCGCCCGGATCATGATCAGCTGGGGCGTGGTCTCGGCGGCGTTCGTGTTCGTCACCGACGAGGCGACGTTCTACGTGCTCCGCTTCCTGCTCGGCGCGGCCGAGGCCGGGTTCTACCCCGGGGTCATCCTGTACTGCACCTACTGGTTCCCCTCGCACCGCAGGGCCCGCGTCATCGCGATGTTCATGTCGGCGATCCCGGTGGCGGGCATCTTCGGCAACCCGCTCTCCGGCTGGATCCTGGACGCCTTCCACGGCACGGGCGGCTGGCAGGGGTGGCAGTGGATGTTCGCGCTGGAGGCGCTTCCGGCGCTGGTCGTCGGGGTGGTCACGCTGTTCTACCTGGACAACGGGGTACGGGACGCGAAGTGGCTCAGCGACGAGGAGAAGGCCGTCGTGGAGCGGGCGCTCGCCGAGGACGCCGCGCACCGGAGCGTGCACGGCAAGGTCTGGGACGGCTTCCGTGACCCCAAGGTGTGGCTGATGAGCCTCATCTACTTCTGCTTCGTGATGGGCCAGTACGCGCTGACGTTCTGGATGCCGACCTTCGTGGAGTCCACCGGTATCAAGGGCAACTTCGCGATCGGCGTGCTCAGTTCGGTGCCGTTCCTGGCCGCGCTGGTCGCCATGAACCTGTTCGGACGCTCGGCCGACCGGCGCCGGGAACGCCGCTGGCATCTGGTGGTCCCGAGCCTCATGGGCGCCGTCGGCTTCACCCTGGCCGCCTCCTGGTCGGGCTCGACCGCGCTGTCCCTGATCGCCCTGTCCTTCGCGGCAGCCGGCGTGCTGACCTGCGCCCCGCTGTTCTGGTCGCTGCCCACCGCCTTCCTGGGCGGTACGGCCGCCGCGGCCGGGCTCGCCCTCATCAACTCGGTCGGCAACCTGGCCGGTTTCGCCAGCCCTTACATGATCGGCGCGCTCAAGGACAGCACCGGTTCGGCGTCCATACCGATGTACGTGCTGGCGCTCAGCCTCGTCGTGGGCGCCGCCGCCGTACTGACCACCAAGAAGGACGTCGTCAACCGCTGACCGGCGCCCCTACCGGCGTCATGGGAGTGACCATGCCGAGGTTCGCAGCGAACCTGTCCATGATGTACACCGAGCACCCGTTCCCGGCCCGCTTCGCCGCGGCCTCGGCGGACGGCTTCGAAGCCGTCGAGTACCTGTTCCCGTACGCGTACGACCCCGCCGAACTGCGCCGCCTGCTGGACGACCACGGGCTGCGGCAGGTGCTGTTCAACGCCCCGCCCGGCGACTGGGACGCGGGTGAGCGCGGGACCGCCGCGCTGCCCGGACGCGAGGCGGAGACGCGGGCCGGGATCGAGCGGGCGCTGGAGTACGCGGCCGTCCTGGACTGCCCGCGCGTGCACGTGATGGCCGGACTGCTGCCGAGCGGAGCCACCCCCGCCGAGGAGGCCCGGCACCGCGACACCTACCTCGGCAACCTCACCTGGGCCGCCGAGCGGGCCGGGGCCGCCAGGGTGGACCTCCTGATCGAGCCGATCAACCACCGTGACATGCCGGGCTACTTCCTGAACCGACAGGCCGAAGCACACGCCGTCGTCCAGGAGTTGGGCGCCCACAACCTCAAGGTCCAACTGGACCTCTACCACTGCCAGATCACCGAGGGCGACCTCACCACGGCCCTGCGCCGGGACCTGCCGACCGGCCGGGTCGGGCATCTCCAGATCGCGGGGGTGCCCGACCGGCACGAGCCCGACACGGGCGAACTGAACATCGGCCATCTCTTCGGCGTCATCGACGAGTTGGCCTTCGAGGGGTGGGTCGGCTGCGAGTACCGCCCCCGCGCCGGGACGAGCGACGGGCTCGGCTGGCTGCGCGACTACCGAGGAGCACACGCATGAGGATCGTCATCACCGGTGGCTTCGGCTTCCTGGGCCGCCAGGTGGCCCAACGGCTGCTGGAGACAGGGACGTTCGGCGGCACACCCGTGGAACGGCTGGTGCTGGCCGACCTGTTCGTACCGGACGCCTCACCACTCACCGCCGACCCGCTCGTGGAGGTCGTCCAGGGTGATCTGACCGCGCGGCTTGGCGAGTTGTTCGCGGAGCCGGTGGACGTGGTGATCCACCTCGCCTCCGCCGTGTCGGCCGAGTGCGAGGCCGACTTCGACCTCGGCATGGCCGCCAACGTGGACACCACCCGCGCCCTGCTCGAAGCCGCCCGCGCCCAGTCCGCCGCCGGGGGACCGGTCGTACGGCTGCTGTTCTCCAGCAGTGTCGCGGTGTACGGCTCGGACCCGGCGCTGCCGCTGCCCGAGGTGGTCAGCGAGGCCACGCTGCCGACCCCGCGCTCCAGCTACGGCGTGCAGAAGTTCGTCTGCGAGCAGCTGGTCGCCGAGTACACACGGCGTGGCTACGTGGACGGGCGCGTGGCCCGGCTGATGACCGTGTCCGTGCGGCCGGGCAAGCCGAACGCCGCCGCCTCCGGCTTCCTGTCCGGCATCGTCCGCGAGCCCCTGGCCGGGCTGCCCGCCGTCTGCCCCGTCGACCCCGCCCTGCGGGTGGCCCTGGCCTCGCCCCGGCGCACGGTCGCGGGCATCCTCCGGGTCGCGGAGCTGGAGCGCGGTGACGGCCCCGGTCGGCTCAGCGGGCGGCTCCCGGTCAACCTGCCCGCGCTGACGGTCTCCGTCGCCGACATGCTCCAGACCCTGCGCCAGGTGGCCGGGGACGCGGTCGCGGACCTGGTGACGGTCGCGCCCGAGCCCGCCGTCGAGGCCATCGTGGGCTCCTGGCCCGCCGACTTCGACAACGCGCGCGCCGCCACGCTCGGCCTCGCGGCCGACCCCGACTTCGCATCGGTCGTCCGGGAGTACCTCGCCGACCACGCCGACGCGGTGACCGCCGTCACCGGGCTCGGGGCCGGGCGGCAGAGCGCGGATCGATAGACTGAAAAGCATGTTTTCCAAGGTGAGCGGTCCGATACGGCTCGCGGACCGGGTCGCCGCGATCCTCGCGGAGGAGATCGAGTCCGGGCGGCTCGCCGAGGGCGACAAACTGCCGACCGAGGTCGCGCTGGTCAAGCAGCTCGGCGTGAGCCGTACGGTCGTCCGCGAGGCGGTGTCCCGGCTGCGCAACGCGGGCCTGGTCGAGCCGCGCCAGGGCCTCGGCGTCTTCGTCCTGCCCCGGCGCATCCGGCCGCTCGACCTGGAGGCGGAGTCGCCCGGCACCAAGGCCAAGGTGCTCCAGATCGTGGAGGTCCGCGCCGCGCTGGAGGGCGAGGCCGCCGCCCTGGCGGCCACCCGTGCCACACCGGACGACATCGCCCGGATGCGCGGGGCGCTCGACGCGCTGGACGCGGCGGTCGCCGCCGACGGCGACGGCGTGGACGAGGACCTGGCCTTCCACCGCTCCATCGCGGAGTCCACCGGCAACCCGGTCCTCGTCCAGACGGTGCGCTACCTGGGCGAGGTCGCGCGCGGCGGCATCCGCGTCACCCGCGCCAACGAGGCCCGCCGCAGCGACTTCATCGAGGCGGTGCGCCAGGAGCACCACGCCATCCTGGCCGCCGTCGAAGCCCGCGACCCCGAGGCCGCCCAGGCCGCCGCCCGCCGCCACCTCCGCCACGCCGCGTCCCGCCTCCAGGACGCGGACGACAGCTTCTGGACGGAGAACGACGGGCTGGACGTACGGCTGGGGCCGGGCGCATGACGCCATCGGCGGAGCGCCCTCCCGCGTACGGAACGTGATCTGTGTCATTCCGGGCAATCCGCGGAATGTGCGCGGCCACCTGAAAGGTTGGTGTTTACATCTGTTAGTCGAGAACGCGAGGCACCCGTGAACCACGCCCCCACCGAGCAGCCCGCCGACACCGTCGCCCGCCTGCGCAGCACGTTCCGCACCGGCCGCACCAAGTCGGTCGAGTGGCGCACCGAGCAGCTGCGCCGCCTGCGCGCGATGCTCACCGAGCACGGCACCGACCTCGCCGCCGCCCTCCACGCCGACCTGGGCAAGAGCGCCACCGAGGCGCACCGCACGGAGATCGACTTCACGATCCGCGAGATCGACCACACCCTGGAGCACCTGGAGGAGTGGCTGCGCCCCGAGCCGGCCCCGGTCCCCGCGCACCTCGGTGCCGACGCGACGGCCTGGACGCAGTACGACCCGCTCGGCGTCGTCCTCGTCATCGCCCCCTGGAACTACCCGGCCCAGCTCCTGCTCGCCCCCATGGTCGGCGCGCTGGCCTCCGGCAACGCGGTCGTGGCCAAGCCGAGCGAGCTGGCCCCGGCGACCTCCGCCGCGCTGGCCGAACTGATCCCGGCCTACCTCGACACCGACGCGGTCGCCGTGGTCGAAGGCGGCATCCCGGAGACCACGGCCCTGCTGGCCGAGCGCTTCGACCACATCTTCTACACCGGCAACGGCACGGTGGGCCGCATCGTCATGCGCGCGGCGGCCGAGCACCTGACCCCGGTCACCCTCGAACTCGGCGGCAAGTCACCGGCGTTCGTCGACCGGGACGCGGATCTCGACGTGGTCGCGGACCGGTTGGCGCGCGGCAAGTTCCTCAACGCCGGGCAGACCTGCGTCGCCCCCGACTACGTCCTCACCGACCCGGAGACCGCCCCCGCCCTGGAGGCCGCGCTCCTCCGTGCCGTCGAAGGCATCTACGGCGTCGACCCGGCGGCCTCGCCGGAGTACGGCCGCATCATCAACGAGCGCCATTTCGACCGCCTTTCGGGCCTGCTCGACTCCGGCCGGGTGGTGGTCGGCGGGGAGAGCGACCGCGGGGACAAGTACATCGCGCCGACCGTCCTGGCCGATGTCGCCCCCGACGCGCCCGTGATGCGGGAGGAGATCTTCGGCCCCATCCTCCCGATCGTCACCGTTCCGGACCTGGACGCGGCGGTGGACTTCATCAACGACCGTGACAAGCCCCTGGCGTTGTACGTCTTCACCGACTCCGGCACCACCCGCGACCGCCTCGCCGCCGAGACCTCCTCCGGCGCCCTCGGCCACGGCCTCCCCCTCGCGCACCTCACCGTCTCCGACCTCCCCTTCGGCGGCGTGGGAGAGAGCGGCATGGGCAGCTACCACGGCCGCTACTCACTGGACACCTTCAGCCACCGCAAGGCAGTGCTCTCCAAGCCGCTCGGCTGAGCGGCAATGTCACACGGCCGCCGATGAGCTGACATCACCCGTGGATGACGCCGGCTTCCCTCGGCGGACCCACGGTCCGCCGACGCGATGATCAGCCGCGCAGGCGGACCGGGATCTCCTGCCAGCCGAGGGCGATGAAGGACGGGACCTGGTGCAGCTCGGCTTTGCGGAAGGCTGATGT
Organism: Streptomyces sp. LaPpAH-108; assembly: GCF_000373625.1. Taxonomy (GTDB): domain Bacteria; phylum Actinomycetota; class Actinomycetes; order Streptomycetales; family Streptomycetaceae; genus Streptomyces. The sequence continues at coordinate 626,516 of NZ_KB891993.1, read as the reverse complement.
CAGGTCGGGGAAGTGGGTGAACAGGGCGGGGAGCGCGGTGCGGGCCTCCAGGCGGGCCAAGGGGGCGCCGATGCAGCGGTGGACGCCGAGACCGAAGGCCAGATGGTCGTCGGCTCCGCGTGCCGCGTCGAAGGTGTGGGCGTCGGTGCCGTAGTGGGCCGGGTCGAGTCCGGCGGCGGCGTACGTCGTGATGATGGCGTCGCCCGCCGGAATGGTGATGTCTCCGACGGTCAGATCCTCGACCGCGTAGCGCAACGGCAGTGCGGCGATGGAGGGTTGCACCCGGAGCGTCTCGTCGATCACCGCGTCCCAGGAGATCTCGCCGGAGCGTATGGCGGCCAGTTGCGCGGGGTCGTCCAGCAGGGCGACGACCGCGTTGCCGATGAGGTTGACCGTCGTCTCGAACCCGGCGCCGATCACCAGCAGCAGCGTGTACAGCAGCTCCTCGTCGCTGAGCCGGTCACCGTCCTCGTCGCGGACCCGGATCAGCTCCGTGGTCATGTCGTCGCCCGGATGCCCGGACTTGTACGCGATCAGGCCGCCCAGGACGGTCCCGATCCGCTCCTGCACGAACGCCGTGTGCTCGGGGCCCGGGTCGGAGGTGTCCATGATGGCCGCGATCAGACCGGCGGTGTCCGCCCGCAACTCCGGTGGCACACCGAACAGTTCGCAGATCATCCGCATCGGCAGCTCGTGCGCGAACATCCGCTTGACGTCTACGACCCGGCCGTCCGCACCCGCCTCCGCGAGGGAGTCGAGCAGTTCGCCCGTGATCGACTCCACGCGCGGGCGCATCGCCTCGGTGCGCTTGTGGGTGAAGCTCGGCGCCACCAGCTTGCGCAGCCGCGCGTGTTCGGAGCCGTAGGTGGTGAACATGTTGACGACACCCACCCAGCCCAGGACCCAGCCCCAGGAAGGGTGTTCGGGGATCTCGGGCCACAGCCGCCAGTGCCGCCGGGGGTCCTTGCTGACCCGGGGGTCCAGGATCAGGTCCTTGAGGACGTCGTATCCCGTGGGAGCCCAGGCGGGGATACCGCCGGGCAGTTCGACAGGGACGACCGGGCCGAGGGAGTGCAACTCGGCGATCTCGGCGGGGATATCGGCGCCGAAGGGGTCGATGACGGCGCGGGCGACGGGACCGCTGATGGTCACGGTGACTCTCCAGAAGGCGAGGGCGTCGGCACAGCGACTGTCGTTCTCGGAGTGCGGAGCGATCAGGGTATGCGCCAACTCCGCCTCGCCGTAGGCCTCTTACAGACCTTGCACATCCGGAGACGCCTTCGCCCTGCCCCCTCCGAGAGGAAGGAGGCAGGGCGAAGGAACGTGCCGCGTGGACCGCTACGGGTGGGCTACGCCGCCGGAAGCGTCCACTTCTGGGCCGCCGACCCGTTGCAGCCATAGATCTGCAACCGCGTGCCCTCCGCCGTGGCGGAGTCCGGATCGTCCAGGCACAGCCCGGAGTTGGCGTTCTTCAGCGAGCCGTCCGAACCGATCGTCCACGCCTGCGCGCCGGTGCCGTTGCAGGTGTAGAGCTGGACGAGGGTGCCGTTGGTGGTCCCGCTGTTCGTCACATCGAGGCACTTCCCGAGCGTGCGCAGGGTGCCGTCCGAGGCGACCGTCCAGTCCTGGGCGTACGTCCCGTTGCAGGACCAGAGCTGGATCGCCGTGTGGTCCGCCGTACCGGAGTTGGCGTCATCCACGCACAGCGAGGAACTGACACCCGACCTCACCGGCCCCACTCGGGGCTTGGCCGGTGCGGAGGTGTCACCCGGGTAGGACGGGGGAGCAGCCGAAGTCCCGCTGGCCCATGAGGTGTTGGCGCTGCTCCCCAGGGTGAAGCCGAGGGTGCCGCCCGAAGTGAGCGCGGATGCCGGGGCGTAGGCGTTGTTCCACGCCGAGCCGTTGAACGTCGCGGACTGGACATAGGGCGCGTTGTCCGCCGCACCGATGCCGTTGACCGTGAGCGTCTTGCCCGAGGGCAGCGTGATCTGGGCCTGCGGGAACAAGGGTGAACCGAGGGCGAGATCGGACGTGCCCGGTGTCATGGGGAACATGCCGAGCGCCGACCAGACGTACCAGGCACTCATCGCACCGAGGTCGTCGTTGCCGTCGGCAAGCCCTGCGGGGGAGTTGGACCAGATCTGGTCCTGCACCGCGCGCACGGTCGCCTGGGTCTTGTACGGCATGCCGATGTAGTCGTACTCCCACGGCAGTTCGATGCTCGGCTCGTTGCCGACCCAGGCATAGCCGTTCGCGCCGGTGTAGCTGCGCAGGACGGTGTCGAGATAGTCACCCATCACCTTGTTGCCGCCCTTGGCGGTGGCGAGTCCGGCGACGTTGAACGGCACCATGCCCGTGTAGATCCAGGAGTCGGCCTCCACCATGTCCGTCCCGCTGGTGGGGTCGAACCCGCCGGTCCAGGTGCCGTTGAGGTTGCGCGGCTGGACGAAACCGGAGGCCGGGTTGAGGACGTTGCGCCAGTCCTGCGCCCGGTGGGCGTACGTCTTCTGGCTCTGGCTGTCGCCGAGTGCTCCGGCGAAGGCGGAGAGGGCGAAGTCGGCGGTGTCGTACTCCAGTGTGGTGGCGACCGGGCCGTAGAAGTTGCAGCAGCCGTAGCTGCCGTCATGCGGCTCGTACCCCGGGTTGTCGAGGTAATTGAGGCCAGGGCGGTCGTTGTTCGCGGTGCTCGCCTGCTTCAGCAGACCCGAGAGCGCCGCCGGGGTGTCGAAGTCCCGTGCGCCGAAGGCGTAGTAGTCGGCGATGATCGCCGCAGCCGGGTCACCGACCATCACGTAGGACTCCCCGTTGTTCTCCGACCACTTGGGGAAGATCCCGGTCTGCTGGTAGTCGTCGACCATCGACTGTGCGGTGTCGGAGGCCACTTGAGGACTCACCAGCGCCTCCAGCTGGGCCTGGGAGCGGTAGATGTCCCAGCCGGAGTAGTTGGCGTACGCGGCCCGGTGTCCGGAGTCCACCGCGTGCGTCTTGCCGTCGAAGCCGAAGTACTGTCCGTTGGTGTCGCTGATGACGTTCGGGTGCAGCAGGGAGTGGTAGAGCGCGGTGTAGAAGATCTTCTGCTGGTCCGAGGTCCCGCCGCCGATCAGCACCTTGCCGAGAGCCGAGTCCCAGGCGTCGTGCGCCGAGGTGCGGATGGCGTCGAAGTTCCAATTCGGGTTCTCCGCCGCGCGGTTGGCGCTCGCGTTGGCGACGGACACGTAGGAGACGCCCACCTTGGCCTGGACGACCTGGTTCGCGCTGGTGTCGAAGGTGACATGGGCGTTGGACGCGGCGGCCTTCGGCGTCGTGTTCCCGGAACTGCCGTCCTTGACCGCCGACTTCGGGCCGGTGCCGTGCAGACGCGGATGGTTGGGCCGGTCCGCCGCGTTCGTGCCCGCCCGCTTCACGCTCGGTGCCGCCTGCTTCGACGGCGCGAGCGAGCTGCCGCTGGTGGCGAACGGCCGGTCGAAGACCATGTCGAAGTAGACGGTGTAGCTGTTCCCGGCCCCGCAGAACCTGCCGCTCGTGACCTGCCCGCTGACCTCGGTGCTGGAGACGACGGTGAACTGGGTCGAACTCCCGCCGTTCTGGCTGCCGTTCAGCTTGAACAGCAGATTCGCCTGGGTGGTCGCGGGGAACGTGAACCGCGCCATGCCGCTGCGCGTGGTGGTGGCCAGCTCGGTGGTCACCTTGTTGTCGAGCGCGACCTTGTACGACCCCGCCGTGGCGGACTCGTTGGCGTGCGAGAAGGAGTCGGTGGCGGAGTTGCTGACCGCGCCGACCGTGGGCAGCACCGGCACGTCCCCGGCCGCGCCACAGCCGGGACCTGCGATGTGCGTGAGGCTGAACCCGGTGATCGAAGAGTCCTTGTACTCGTACCCGCCGCCCGGCGGCCGTGAGGGGGTGTCCGGGCTCCACTGCACCATGCCGAAGGGCACGTCCGCGCCGGGGAAGTCGTTGGCGTCGTTGGACGTACCGATGAAGGGATTGACCAGGTCGGCCGGGTGAGCCACGAGATCGGCCGGGCGTACGACGGCGGCCACGGCGGCGGGCGCGGGCAGCGCGTACGCACCGAACAGCACGGCCCCGGCCACGGCACCGAGGACCGCGTACCCCCGGCGCGACCGACCCGACGCCCATCCGGGTGGGCCGCTCCGGCGTCTGCTTGACGACGAGATCCCGAACATCGCGATGTGCCTCCTGTGGGAGTGGGGGAGGGGCGGACTCGCTGTGTTTCCTGGGTGGGTGACAACGTTGTCTGAGAGGTGACGCGGGTGGAGCGGGGCCTTCCGGCCGGAGCGTGGGGTCGTTCAGGGTGCGCGTGGTGACGACTGGTCACGGCGGAGGGCAGCGCGGCTCGTACGGAGAGCGGTGACGGGCGCCGAAACGCTGTGCAACGTAGCGATGAGACGTGAGCACGTCAATGCTGCGCGTGACGGGTGGGGCGACTTCGGGCCGCACCCGTCAATTCCTGGGCGTCCGACCGCTGTTACGCGTCCTCGTCGGCGCGGAGCGTCAGGTCGAGCGGGCCGGGGAAGCGGGCGTAGAACTCCTCGCGGCGCGGTCTCCTCGGCCCGTCGCGGTTCTTCGGCGCGCGGTGTCTCAGATGCGCCGGGAGGCGGCGAGGACGTCGGCCGCGCCCTGGCCGATGAGATCGTCTGCCACGGCACGGCCGACCTCCTCCGGGGCGCGCCCCGCCCGCTCGGCGCCGAGGACGACGGAGCCGTCCGGGGCGTACACCCGGGCCGCGAGGCGGACTTCGCCCGAGGCGTCGACGGTGGCGTGCCCGGCGATCGGGGCGTGGCAGTGTCCGGCGAGCGCGCGCAACAGCGTCCGCTCCGCGACTGCCGCACGGGTCGCGTCGGCGCCCACGAGCGGGGCCAGGACCGCGAGGGTGGCCTCGTCGGCCGCCCGGGTCTGCATGGCCAGCTGCCCGGCGCCAGGCCGGGCATCATCCGGTGCGCGTCCAGGACGTCCGTGGCCTCGGCCTCCCGGCCGATCCTCCGCAGCCCCGCTCCGGCGAGGACCACGGCGTCGACGGCCTCGCCCGTACGGGCCAGAGCCAGGCGGGTGTCCGCGTTGCCGCGTACGGGGACCAGCTTCAGATGCGGGTGCGAGGCGGTGAGTTGAGCGATCCGGCGCGGGGCGGAGGTGCCCACGCGGGTGCCTGGGGGCAGGTCGTCCAACCGGCGCCCGCCGGGGTCGACCAGGACGTCACGGACGTCGTCCCGCCGGGGGTACAGGCACACCGTCCCCTCGGGCTCCGGGCCGTCCCCGGGCATGTCCTTCGAGCAGTGCAGCGCGAGATCCGCCCGGCCGTCGAGGACCGCGCGTGTCACCGCGCTGGTGAAGACCGCCTTGCCGCCCACCTCGGCCAGCGGCCCGGCCCAGCGATCGCCCACCGTGCTCACGGGAACGAACTCCGCCACCACGCCGGGGGCGGTCCGTTCCAGCTCGCCCCGCAACCACCGGACCTGCGCGGTGGCCATCGCCGATGCTCTGCTCGCGATACGGATTCGCTGTGTCAGGTGGGCGGAGGAGATACGCGTAAAAGCCGCCACTTCGTAGCAGAGCGTGACGCTCGAATGCGGTGAGTGTGCCTACGCTCCGTGATCTGGCCCTGGCCCTGCTCCCGGGATCGTCGCTGTTCATGGTGGCCGCTGTCAGTCGGTCGGGCGTGGGGCGGTTGGTGTGGCGTCGCTGGAGCGGACGGCGTATCCGAGGTTCAAGAGGCTGATCTCGGAACGGGAGTTGCGGGAGTTCTTCACGCCGTCGGCGGAGGAGGTGGCGTGGGCACGTGAGCGTACGCATGACCGCCCAGGCAGGGACACGGCCCAGCCGTGATGCTGAAGTCCGCATCACGGCTGGGCCGTGTCCCCAAGATTGGGGAGATACCCGAGGTGGTCGTGGCCCACGTGCGCGATCAGGCGGGGCTCGCTGCGGGGACAGTGCCAGAGACGGATTCCGAACGGAGCGAGGAGCGCTACCGTTCCGCCGTACGTGACCGCCTGGAGCTGAAGCACAAGCCGGCCGAGGCCCGCTCGGTCGCGGAAGTCGCGATGCGGGCGGCGGCGCCGGTGAAGGCGCATACCGCGGACCTGGTGAACGTGGCGCTGGAGGAGCTGGTCCGGCAAAAGGAGCGGCTGGAGCTTCCGGCTTTCTCCACCCTGGACCGGGTGGCTGCCCGTATCCGCTCCGAGGTGGAAGCCTCGCAGTGCGAGGCGATCGTCGCGCGCATGAGTGACGCGGCGCGGCAGCGGGTCGCGGGCATGCTGGAGGTCGTCGGGGGCGAGTACCAGAGCCTGTTTGCGTGGATCAAGCAGCCCGCCCGGCGGGCGACCTGGTCGCGGTTTAGGGCGCATGCGGAGCGGATGGAGAGGGTGGACGGGCTGGGGGATGCCGTCTTCTGGGTGGGGAAGACACCGCCGGCGAAGGTGGCCGCGCTGGCCGAGCAGGCGAGGGTGCTGTCGGTGGGCGAGATGAAGGTCATCGCCGAGCCCCGGCGCACCGCGATGACCGTGTGCCTGCTGGCGCAGGTGCAGGCGGCGGTGCGGGACGAGACCGTGGTCATGCTCTCCAAGCGCATGTCCTGGCACCTCAAGCGGGCCCAGGAAGAGCTGCTGGAGATCGAGAAGCGGCAGAAGGAGACCACCGAGCAGCTCCTGGCCACCTTCCGGGACGTGCTGACCGCCCTGCGCGGCAGTGGCGAGGCCGCTCCCGGCGCGTGGGAGGGGGAAGCGTCGCTGGACGACCTGCTGGCGCTGAAGAACGCCCGGGCTGCGATCGAGACGGCGGGCGGGTTCGAGGCCCAGCTGGCGGAGCTGGAGGCCCTGGACGCCTACCGGGGCAGCAACTACACGGCACTGGTTGAGCGCTTCTTCAAACCGGACCGGCCGACCATGTTCAAGATCGCCCGCCGTCTGTCGTTCACCGCGACCTCGACCGACCGCAGCGTGCTGGACGCACTGGACCACGTCCTCGCCTGTCAGCACCTCACCCGGCCCCTCGTGGCGGACACGCATCCCACCCGCACGGACGAGAACGGGGAGTCGGTACGGCTGGACCTGTCGTTCGCGCCGAAGATGTGGCTGAAGACCGTCTACTCCCGTGAACATCCGGGAATGCTGGTCCGCCGCCATTTCGAGGCAATGGTGTACGCCTGTCTCGTGGAAGAGCTGCGCTGCGGTGATGTCGCCGTGATCGGCGCCGAGGACTACGGTGACTGGACCCGCATGCTCCTGCCCTGGGAGCAGTGCGAGCCCAAGCTCGCGCGCTTCTGCGAGCAGGCCGGCCTCCCCACCGCTGCGAGCGAGTTCACCGTTCGGCTGCGCGAGCGGCTCACCACGATCGCCGAGACCGTGGACGCCGGGTACCCGGACAACAAGGACCTCACCATCGACCCGGTCACCGGCGTCCCCTCCCTCGCGGTACGTAGAGCAGGCGAGCGCACCGCCTCCGCGGAGAAGCTGGAAGAAGCTCTCTCCGAGCGTCTTCCCGCCCGCAGCGTGCTGGAACATCTGGCGCGGGCGGCGCACTGGACCAACTGGTGGAAACGGTCCGGCCCACGCTCGGGCAGCGACCCGAAGCTGAAGGAACCCCTGCCGCGCTACGTGACCACCGCGTTCGTCTACGGCGCCGGGCTCGGCCCCGCTCAGGCAGTACGCCCTATGCGAGGCAGCGTGGCCGCGCACGAACTCGGCGCGATCGCGCAGCGCCACTTCACTATCCCAGTTCTCAACCGGTGCGGTGCCGACGTCGTCAACGCCCACGCCGGCCTGGACCTGACGGCGGCGTGGGGTGACGGGTCGGTGGCGGCGGTGGACGGCACCATGATGGACACCGTCATCGGCAACCTCCTCGCCGAGACATCGATCCGCTACGGCGGCTACGGCGGGATCGCCCACCATCTCGTCTCCGACACCTACGTTGCGCTCTTCTCCCGGTTCATCCCGTGCGGGGTGTGGGAGGCTGTCTACCTCATCGACTCGCTCCTTGCGAACGAGTCGGAGGTCAGGCCGGACACCGTACACGCCGACACCCAGGGCCAGTCCTTCCCGGTCTTCGGGCTCGCCCACCTGCTCGGCATCGACCTGCTGCCGCGGATCCGCAACTTCCAGGACCTCACCTTCCACCGCCCCGATCCCCAGGTGCGCTACCGGCATATCGACGCGCTGTTCTCCGCTGATCCGCGCACCTGCATCGACTGGCAGCTCATCGAGAGCGGCTGGAAGGACCTCATGCAAGTCGGCCTGTCGGTACGCGAAGGCACCGTGTCCTCCGTCACCCTCCTGCGGCGCCTGAACAACCACTCCCGCAAGAATCAGATCTACCGGGTCTTCCGCGAGGTCGGCCGCGCCGTCCGCACGATCGTTCTGCTCCGCTACCTGTCGGACCCACAACTGCGGGAACAGATCACCAGGGCGGCGAACAAGGCCGAGGCATACAACGGGTACACGAAATGGCTGCACTTCGGCGGAGACGGCTACCTGCGCTCCCGCGATCCCGAACTCCAGGAGAAAGCCGTCAAGTTCCTCGACCTGATGGCCAACAGCATCATCTTCTCCACCACCGTCGACATGACGGGCATCTTCGCGGTGGGATCCGCAGGAGTGCGCCATACGTATGGGCGGATCGGCCAGTGTGAGCCAGTCCTACCGGCTGGAGGGAACCACCGGCCCCCGGGCGATCAGGACATCGGCTTCGTGGCGCCAGCCGAGGGAGGAGTAAAGGCGCTGGCCTTCCTCACTGGCGATGAGAAGACCGGTACGGGCGCCCTGGGCCACGGCGGCCTCCACCAGAGCGCTCATCATGGCGCGGCCCAGGCCGCGTCGCCGGTGTGCCGCGTCCGTCTCGATACGATCGGCGACCGCATCGGCGCCGACCACGGCGATGGTGCCACGCGCCGCCACCTCTCCGGAGGAGTCGTGGAGGGAGACGACCGTGACTGGTCCCTCCGTGCGGACCTCGCGCTCGTACGGCGCGGCAGGCGCGTGCTGCGGGTGCTCGGCCAGATCGGTCGTCATGAACCACTCGGACCGGTGGAGCAACTCCAGTCCGGCGGCATCGACGACGGCTTCGACGGTAGCCGGGCGCAGCGTAGGTACCGTGAGCCAGGTGATCTGCCGCGCGGCGGCGACGGCTGCCGCCAGCCGTGCCAAGGACTCGGGCTCCTCGTCCGCACGGAGCGCGAACACCTCGACCTCGCGGCCGGGTTGGTCGCACTTGGACCGCAGGCCGTCCCCGGCGGACTCGACCGGCTCGGCTTCGGGCAGGGAGCGAGCCACGGTCCAGCCGTTCAGCCAACGTCGTATCAGCTCTGATTCGATCTTCGTCATCCGGCGATTAGAGCATGACCGCAACCGGTGGACGGGCGAATAACCGTCCCCCGTCGTCCGCCGCCGGCAGGCGACGCCGCCCTCCATTTGCCGGTCGGTCTGAAACCCGCGTAGGTGACAGCGGGCAAGGAAAGCGTCCTCTTCTCGTTCATCACTCTGCGTATTCACTAGCCGAGGGATGTGCCCCAACCACAGGCTCCAGGGGCGTGGGCCGGGTGCTCATGCCGACAGCCTGTCCGGCCGCCGGGGCGGGACCTGGGGCCCGCCGTGATCATGTCACCGGTCTGCGACAGCGTTGTCATGGAACGACGGTGCCGCTTCTTCCCGGCTCACAGACCCCGCATAGTGATCGAGCGACCACCGGGAGCCGACACGCGCTTCGGTCGCATCTGCTGATGACCAAAGGGGATTTCATGTTCGGCAACCGTCGCAAGACCCTCCTCGTCTCCGCCGCGCTCGTCGGCGGAGCCATGCTGATGACCGCATGTCAGGACGGCGACGCGACCGCGGACTCGGGTGCCGCACAGGGCTCGTCGTCGGCCACTCCCACCGGTGACGTGCCCAGTTCGTCCGGGGCGGCGGCTACGGGCGGCGGAAAGAACACCGGTAAGGACTCCGGTGCGACGGGCCAGGGAACCGGAGGCGCGTCCACCGGCGCGGGCTCCGACTCCGGTTCCGGCGCCGACACCGGCGGCGGCAAGCGGGAGCCCGTCGAGCAGGGCTGCGGTGCCAACGACATCTCCTGGAGCACCAAGTCCGAGACGCAGGGCGGGGGATACATCCTGATCACCGCCAAGGCGAAGCCCGGGATCACCTGTTACCTGCCCGCCGCGCTCCCGACCGTGGCGTTCGGCTCCGACGGCACCGAGGCGCGTCCCGCGGAGCAGAGCGTCGGCCAGCAGATCAAGCTGAGCGGGAACACGGCCGCCTACGCGGGGGTGAACCCGAAGACCACCAAGGAAAACGGCGGCAAGGAACTGGACTTCATCATCGTCGCCATCGGTGACGACGACCCCAATCCGGTGTCCCTGCGCGTCGGCACCATCACCGTCGACCGTCCGATCGTCACCAACTGGCACACCGCCCCGGCGGATGCCGTTCCGTCCAGCTGAACTCGGGTCCGCCTGACCGGCGTTGCCCGGACACACTACGGGGACGGCCATGACACTCCCCAGTGATCGGCCGTCCCCGCAGTACATCCGGCACCCTGCTACCCCGGCTCCCCAAGAGCAACACGGTCCCGCACGTGAGTCCGCTCACACAATTGCGCCATGCGGGTTTCCTCGCTGCGCCGTTCGAAGGTCTTTCCGGCCCCACCATCCCGGTATCTCGTTCTCCCGGCCGCCACTAATGGCTCCGTCACGGGCATCGCCCGTGTGCCCGGTGCCGTGCGGCACCGGCTGAGAAGGGACAGGGAAGAGACTCGGATGAAGCTACTGCGTCGCCTCGTGGTGGGTGCGCTCACGTCGCCGCTCCTGCTGATCGGCCTCGCACCGGGCCCCGTCGAGGCCGCCGGTGCCCCCGTCGAGGCCGCCGGCGCCCCCGCCGCCGCCACCGGCGTGGCCGGGCAGAGCTGCCCGACCACCCACCGGTCGGCCGGTACGACCACGGCACCGCCGACCGGGCTGGAGACGTACTACCGCGAGGACTGGCGGCTGGGCCCCAGCCATCTGCCCCGCACCGGCCCGATCGCCCGGATGCTGCGCGGCTGGAAGCCGCAGGACGGCACCTCGCAGTACTGGTTCCTGGGCTGCTACTGGCAGACGGACCAGCAGAACAAGTCCGGCTGGTGGTACCCGGACAACGACGGCTTCGTCCTGCGTGACGGCCGCCCCGTGCACGAGACCAAGACGCTGACGGCCGGTCAGATGGTCGACCTCTTCGGCAGCGGCCGGGGCAACTTCCTCGCCCCGCAGGGCACCCCGTACAACCGGCGTGCGATCCCGCCGACCAACCTCGACGAGTACAACGCCTCCGACCCGGCGTACAACTACCACCTCTACAAGGTGGTCAAGCCGTTCACGGTGGAGGCAGGTCCGATCCGCCCCTGGTTCGGCCAGCCCGGCCTCGGCACCCAGTACGTGACGAGCACGACGATCCCGAACCTGCTGAACGCCGGAAACCTCCAGGAGGTCACCCCGGCGACCTGACCGGCGACCTGCCCCGCCCCTCGATCGCCCCGCGCCGCACCTGGCGCGGGGCGATGCCGTGTCACCGTCCGACGGTGACGCGGTGGACGACGTCCTCGCCGCCGGGGCCGGCGGCGGACTTCTCGGTGACGTACGCGATGCCGTCGGCGATCTCCACGTGGTTGGGGTTGGCGCCGACCGCGACGGTCTTGACGACGTCACCCTTCCAGGGGTCGACCACGGTGACGGTGGCGGACGTGCGGTTGGCGACGACGACCCGGCCCGAGCGGGTGTCGGTGGCGACGGAGAGGGCGCCCGCGCCGGTGGCGACGGTCCTGGTCACCTTGCCGGTCAGCAGGTCGACCTCGGAGAGGGTGCCCGCGGCCTGGTCCGCGGTGTAGGCGGTCAGGCCGGTGCGGGAGAGGGAGACGGAGATGGGACCGTCGCCGGTGGGGATCAGCCGGGGGGTCCGCGCGTACGGCGAGACGGCGATGATCCGGTCGTTGTTCAGGTCGGCCGCGTAGACGGTGCCGGTGATGTTGTTGACCGCGAGCCCGGCGGGGCTGCTGCCCTCCACCGTGACGCGCTTCTTCTCCTTCAGCGTCCTGGTGTCGAAGGCGGCCAGGGTGCCGTCGCCGAAGCCGCTCGCCCAGGCGGTGTTGTGCACCGGATCCACGACGATCTCGCGGGCGTGGGCCACGTTCGGGAAGGTGGCCAGATGCGCACCGGTCTTCTGGCTGTAGACCGCCACCGAGTTGTCGCGCGTGTTGGTCGTCCACACGGTGTCGTGCTCGTCGTCCACGGCCACGCCGTAGACGGCCTCCACGGCGCCGGTGGCGGCATCGGTCACCGGCGGGGTGTAGGTGGCCTCGACCTCGAGGGTCTCGGGGTCCAGCTTCAGCAGGGCGGAGGAGGTCACCGGCGGGCGGCCCACCGCGGTGGTGGCCCACAGGACGTGGTTCCGCTCGGAGTACGCGGACTGGTAGAGGCCCTTCGCGACCGGGGCCGACTCCACGGACGGGGACTTGGCGGCGGCGCTCGCCGTCCCGGTGCCGGTCAGGGCGACGGCGCCGCCCGCGGCGAGGGCGACGGCGGTCGCGATGATCCGGCGGGAGGGGCGGGTGGTGGATGAGGTCATGCTGCGTGCATCTCCTTGACACCAGGCGCCTCTGAAGGAGGCGCTTCCGGGTCCAACTTAGCTTAGCCTTGCCTAAGTTGTGACCGACTCTCGTGTGGTGCTGGGCACAACACGAACCGGTACGAGGAGAGAGAACCGCCGTATGACCGTCGCCGCCGTGCCGCCCCGGGACACCCCACGCCGTCCGCCCCGTCTGGAGCGGCCCACCCCGACGCCCCGGCTGACGGCATCGTGCCGCCGGCTCCCGGCGCCCGACGGATGCGAGGCGTTCTGGGCGGCGGTACGGCGCGAGGGCACCCCCCTGACCGGCCCGGACCCGCTGGACGACGACGACCACATGGCCGTCACCTGGCTCTGGCGCGGTACCGCGGCGACCCGGGCGGTCCAGGTCATGCCCAACAAGATCGGCGACCCGCGCGCGCCCCACGACAACCTCATGGAGCACGTGCCCGGCACGGACGTCTGGCACTGGACGGCACGCCTGCGCCGCGACTGGCGCGGCACCTACGACCTCTTCGTCGACGAGGGCGGCGGTCCGGAGCACGGCACACCCGAGTACTGGCAGTGGCTGCGCACCCGGCGCCGCCCCGACCCTTTCAACTCCCGCACCACACCCCGGCGCTGGGGTGGCGACCCGGTCCCGTACGCCGAACTTCCCGGAGCCCCCGTGGCGTTCGGCTGGGAGGAACGGCCCGGGGTGGCACGCGGCACCGTTCGCGCCCCCCAGGTGCCCAGCGCGCACCTGGGGGGCCACCGCAGGGTCTGGCTCTACGAACCGCCGGTGCCGTCCGGGCATGCCGGGGACCTGCCGGTCCTCGTCCTGCTCGACGGCGAGCACTGGCAGGAGGAGCTGGGGGTGGCCCGGATGCTGGACAACCTGATCGCCGACGGCCGCATCCCGCCGGTCGCCGCCCTCCTGCCCGATTCGGTGGACCCCGCCACCCGCTGGGACGAACTCAGCTGCCGCCCCGCGTACGCCGACTTCCTCACCGAGGAACTGCTGCCCTGGGCCGCCGCACGGCTGCCGCTCACCTCCGACCCCGCGCGGACGGTCGTCGCCGGGCAGAGCCTCGGCGGCCTCACCGCCGCGTACGCCGCCTACCGGGCTCCGTGGCGGTTCGGCAACGTCCTGGCACAGTCCGGGTCGTTCTGGTGGCCGAACGCCGAGGACGCCACGGAGGCGGAGTGGCTGACCGGGCAACTGGCCGCCGCACCGCGGTTGCCGGTGCGCTTCCGGCTCTCCTTCGGAGAACAGGAGTGGGTGGTCCTGCCCGCCGCCCGGCGGCTGCGCGACGTCCTGGCGCGGGCCGGGTACGACGACGCGGTCCACCGGGAGTTCAACGGCGGCCACGACTACCTGTGCTGGCGTACCGAACTCGCCGACGGACTGGTCGAACTGCTCGGCGTGGCCTGAACCGGCGTCATCCGTCGAGCTCCTTCAGCCGGGCCGCCAGGACGGCGGCGATCTCGTCGAGCTGGGCGTCGCGCATCATCGCCGGATGCGTGCAGGCGAGGTCGTGGCCGACGACCTCGCCCCGCACGTGCGGGCGCCAGGCGGCACAGGTCAGCCAGTCCTCCGCGCGCGGGGCCGCCGCGGTGAAGAACAGCACGTCGCCGTCGTAGGGCCGGTGGGTGTGCTCGCGCATCATGCGGGCGTGGTTGGGGACGATGTCGACGATGCTGTTCAGCGTGTGGTCCGGCAGTCCGGCCAGCGGGCTGCCGCCCGCGTTCAGGGTCGCCAGCACATCGTCCCGGTCGCGCTCCGTGGTGCGCTCGAGACCGGCCATGCGCAGCACCGCGGTGAGGGCGTCCCCTTCCTCGGGGGCGGGCCGCTCCCGCCACTGCTCGGAGGGGAAGGCGTCGAGCAGCGCGAGCAGTTCGACCTCCTCGCCGGCCTCCTGGAGCAGGACGGCGGCGTGGTGGGCGAGGACACCACCGACCGACCAGCCCGCGAGCCGGTACGGACCGTGCGGTCGGACCTCACGGATGCGCTCCACGTAGTCGGCGGCCTCCTCCTCCAGCGTCACCGGCAGCGGCTCGTCCCGGACCAGGCCGCGTGACTGGAGGCCGTACACCGGCTGCCCGGGACCGAGACGGGCGGCGAGCCCCGCGTAGCACCAGGCGATGCCACCGGCCGGATGGAAGACGAACAACGGGGTCGCCTCCCCTGCGCCCCGCAACGGCAGCAGGACGTCGAGGGCGTCCGCCGAGGCGGGGCCGGACCTCTCCAGCCGGGCGGCGAGGGCCGCCGGGGTGGGCGACTCGAAGAGCGACCCGATGGTGAGTTCCGCGCCCAGCTCCTCGCGGATGCGTCCCACCAGCCGCACCGCCAGCAGGGAGGTGCCACCGAGGTCGAAGAACGAATCGTCGGGACCGGTCTTCGCGACCTCCAGCACCTCGCCGAAGAGGCGGGTGAGCGTCGCCTCGCGCCGACCCGACGGGCGTCGTGCGGCGGAGCCGGTGAACACCGGTGCGGGCAGCGCGCGCCGGTCCAGCTTGCCGTTGGGGCTGAGGGGGAACGCGTCCAGAGCCACCACGGCCACCGGCACCATGTGCTCGGGCAGGTCCCTCGCCACCCCGGCGCGCACCGCCACGGGGTCGGCGCCACCGGTCACGTACCCCACCAGACGCTGCTCGGAGCCGTCCTCCCGGACCACCGCGCAGGCCCCGTCGACGTCGTCCTGGGCCGCGAGCGCGGCCTCGATCTCGCCGAGTTCGATGCGCTGGCCGCGCAGCTTGACCTGGAAGTCGGTACGGCCCAGGTACTCCACCTCGCCCTCGGCCGTCCACCGGGCCAGATCGCCGGTCCGGTACATCCGGGAGCCTGCCGCGCCGAAGGGATCGGCGACGAAACGGGCGGCGGTCAGCTCGGGCCGGTTCAGATACCCGTCGGCGAGCTGGCGCCCCGCGAGGTACAGCTCACCGGGGACGCCGGGCGGGCAGGGCCGGAGCGCCGCGTCCAGGACGTACAGGCGGGTGTTCCAGACCGGGCGGCCGATGGGCACCGGACCCGAGCCGTCGGCCTCGCAGGCGTGGTACGAGACGTCGACGGCGGCCTCGGTCGGCCCGTACAGGTTGTGCAGTGCGACCTCGGGCAGCGCCCGGGCGAACGCGACCGCGGTGTCCCGTGGCAGTGCCTCCCCGCTGCAGAACACCCTGCGCAGACCACCGCAGGCGGCGGCACCCTCGGCGGAGAGGAAGACCTGGAGCATGGACGGGACGAAGTGGCAGACGGTGATGGCCTGTTCATGGATGACACGGGCCAGGTAGTCCGGGTCCTTGTGGCCGCCCGGCTCGGCCACCACGAGGGTGGCACCCACGCGCAGCGGCCAGAAGAACTCCCACACCGAGACGTCGAACGACGACGGCGTCTTCTGCAGCACCCGGTCTCCGGGCGCCAGTTCGTACGCGGCCTGCATCCACCGCAGCCGGTTGTCGATCGCCTTGTGGGGGACGACGACGCCCTTGGGGCGGCCCGTGGAACCCGAGGTGTAGATGACGTACGCCGGATGGTGCGGCGTCAGCGGGCGCGACGGGTTGATCGTCAGACAGCCGCTGAGGTCGAGCCCGTCCAGCACGACCAGCGGGGTGCCTGCCGTCTCGGGGAGCCGGTCCGCGCGGTCGGTGACGGCACAGACGGGCGCGGCGTCCTGGAGCATGAACGCCAGCCGCTCGGCGGGGTAGTCCGGGTCCAGCGGCAGATAGGCGGCGCCGGACTTCACCGTCGCGAGGAGGGCGACGACCAGCTCCGCAGAGCGGGGCACCGACACCGCCACCACCGTGCCGGGACCGGCGCCGAGCGACTGCAGGTGCCGGGCGAGGCGGTTGGCCCGGGTGCTCAGCTCACGGTAGGTCAGAGTGGTGCCGCCGTACACCAGGGCCGTCGCGTTCGGGGTGCGGTCGGCCTGTGCCTCGATGGGGCCGACCAGCGTGGTGGGCGGCAGGTCGCGGTCGGTCTGGTTGAACTCATCGATCACCAGGGCGTGTTCGGCCGCAGTGGCGATACCGAGGCCCGCCAGGGGGGCCTGCGGATCGGTGGCGGCGAGGCGTTCCAGCAGATGCAGGAAGCGGGTCTGGTGATCGGCGAGGCCGTCCGCGTCGTAGAGCGCGGGGTTGCCGTCGTGGTCGATGCGCAGACCCCGCCCGTCCGCGCGGTCGTAGACGTTGACCGTCAGGTCCTCCACCGGCCCGGCGGACAGATTGCGGGCCCGGGCGGGGACGCCCGCGAAGTCCACGCCGTAGTCGAAGGGCATGACGTTGACCAGCGGGCCCACCAGCGACCGGTTCTCGCCCAGCAGGCCGAGGTCGCGGCGGATGTCCTCGTAGCGGTAGCGCTGGTGGCGGCGTACCTCGCGGACGGCGAGCACCACCTGGCGCACCAGCTCGGCGAAGGTCGCCTCGGGGGTGACGGTGAGCCGCAGCGGCAGCACGTTCATCACCATGCCCGGCACCCGCAGCGCCACCGACCCCATGCGGCCCATCATCGGCAGCCCCAGCACCACGTCGCGGCGGCCGGTGGCGCGCGAGGTGTACAGGGCCTGCGCGGCGATGATCACGTCCGGCCAGGTGGCGCGGAGACGACCGCCCAGCTCACGCAGCGCCTCCGTGGTGTCCGGCGTCAGCTGCGCGGTGCGGCGCAGGAACGTACGCGCGGGCAGCGCGCCGCGACCCGCCAGGTGCGGTGCCTCCGGACGATCGGAGAACGCCGTGGACCAGTGGCGACGGTCGGCCTCGAACGCGTCGGAAGAGCGGTACCCGGCGTCCTGCGCCACCAGGTCGGCGAGGGTGCCGAAGGTACGCGCCGGGGGCTCATCCCCGCGTACCAGGGCCGAGTAGACCTCCGCGGTGCGGCGGACCAGGAGGGAGTGGCCGAAGCCGTCGATGACCAGGTGGTGGACGCGCTGGTACCACAGCCACCGCTGGTCGGCGGCGCGGAAGAGCGCCTGCCGGACCAGCGGCCCGGCGGCCAGGTCACAGGGGCGGGCGAGGTCGGCCCGCATCCACGCCTCGGCCTCGCCGTCCGGGTCGCCGGCGCCGCGCAGGTCGACGACGGTGAGCTGCGCCGCCGCCCCGGGCACGACGTACTGACGGGGGCCGTCCGGGGTGTCCTCGAAACGGACCCGCAGCGTCTCGGCCTCGTCGGCCACCCGCCGCAGCGCGGCATCGAACAGTTCCTGGTCGAGCGGCCCGTCGATCTCCAGCACCTCGGCGGTGTTCTGCGCCGGACTGAGGGGGTCGAGAGCCTGGGCATACCACATGCCGGACTGGGCGGCGGTCAGCGGCAGCGGGCCGCCCGAAGCCGTGGCCGCGGGCGGAGAGACCTCGGTGAACCGCGCGGTCATGAGGCGACCCCCAGCAGCGGGGCCCACGCCTCCAGCGCGGGCCGCTCGGCGAGGGCGACGAAGTCCGTCTGTACGCCGTGGACACGACGCCAGCGCTCAAGGAGCGCCATGATGCGCACGGAGTCCAGCCCGTAGTCGATCAGGTTCTCGTCGAGAGGTATGTCCTGCGGGTCCTCGCCGAGGGTGTCGGCGACGTCGTGCCGCATCTGGTCCAGGGTGAGTGCCATGGGGTTCAGATCTCCTTGAGCAGCGCGTCGGTGGTGGTGACGACCGCGCAGCGGCCGGCGGCCCAGCGCAGGGCCATGTCGTGCTCCTCGCGGGAGAAGTCGGCGACGGCGTCGGCGACGACCCACGTCCTGATGTCGCGCTGCCAGGCATCGGCGGCGCTCATCATGACGCCGATGTGCGCGTAGACACCCACGACGACGAGCTGGTCGCGTCCGCGCTCGCGCATCAGCCGCTCCAGCTCGGTGCGGACGAACGCGCTGTACTTCCACTTGGTGACGGTCAGATCGCCCTCCGCCGGGGCGACTTGCTCCGGCGCGGCCAGGGCACCCGGGTCGTCGGCGACGCCAGGACCCCAGAAGTCGAGCTGGAGACCCCGTTCCTCGGGGGTCTGGCCGCCGCGCTGCGCCGAGTGCACCACCGGCACACCGGCGCGACGGCACGCCTCGACGAGACGGGCGACGTTGTCCAGCATGCCCGTCAGCGGCTGCCGACCGGCCGGATAGGCGCGCAGGAAGTGGTTCTGCAGGTCGTGGACGAGGAGTACGGCGCGGGCGGGGTCCATGTCCCACTCGACGCGGTTCGCCGGGAGCTGGTCCGCCGTCGGCAGGGGATAGGGGGAGATGGCGGGAAGCGCCATGGGGTGGGGGCCTTTCAGTGCTGTGGGGGCGGCGACGGCTGCTGCTCGGCGGCGCTCGCGGTGGAGCGCAGTCCCTTCTTGCTGACCTTGCCGATGCCGGTCTGCGGGAAGGCGTCGACGAACTCCACCAGGTCGGGCACCTTGTAGGCGGCGATGCCGCGCTCGCGCACGAACTTCTTGACGTGCACGGGCTTCAGCGGTTCGGCGTCCTTGCGCAGGACGACGTAGGCGAGGGTCCGTTCCCCCAGGTAGTCGTCGGCCACGCCCACCACCGAGACGTCGTGGACGGCCGGGTGGGTGAGGATGATGTTCTCGACCTCCTCCGGCGCCACCTTCTCCCCGCCCCGGTTGATCTGGTCCTTCGCCCGGCCCTCGACCACCAGATGGCCGGTGGGGGTGCGTCGGACGATGTCGCCGGTGCGGTAGAAGCCGTCCGGGGTGAAGGAGCGCGCGTCGTGCTCGGGGGCCCGCCAGTAGCCGCGGATGGTGTACGGGCCACGGGTCAGCAGATGGCCGAAGCCGCCGTCGGGGACGTCGCGGTCCTCGTCGTCGACGACGCGGATCTCGTCGTCCGGGGAGATCGGGCGACCCTGGGTGGTGACGACCGTCTCCGGATCGTCGTCCAGGCGCGTGTAGTTGACCAGTCCCTCGGCCATGCCGAAGACCTGCATCAGACGGCATCCCAGTGCCGGTTCCAGACGACGGGCCGCGGCCTCGCTGTACTTGGCGCCGCCCACCAGCACCAGTTCCAGGCTCGACAGGTCCCACGCGCTGTCCGGGGCGGCGTCGGTCCACACCAGGGCGAGCGGGGGCACCATGCCCGTCATGGTGATCCGTTCGGCCTCGACGAGGGGGAACGCGGTCGCCGGGTCGGGCGCCGGGCACAGCACGCTGGTGCCACCCGCGTACAGCACGCCGAGCCAACCGGGCGAACTCATCGGGAAGTTGTGCGCCGCAGGGAGCACGACCAGGAAGCGGGTGCCCGCGTCGACACCGCAGATCTCATTGGAGCCCCACAGCGAGTACAGGTAGTCGTCGTGGGTGCGCGGGATCAGCTTGGACCGTCCGGTGGTGCCGCCGGAGAGCTGGAGGAAGGCCACCTCGTGCGGCTGCGGACCGGCGGGGAGGTCCACGGGGTCGGCGGGCACGTCGGCGAGGGCGGTGTGCTCACCGGGGTCGCCGACGACGAACACCTCCCGCAGGCTGGGCGTGTTCGCCTTCACCTTCGACGCCAGCTCGCGGTGGTCGAAACCGGCGTGCCGGTCGGGGACCACGTACGCGACGGCCTCGGTGAAGGAGCAGAAGTAGGCGATCTCCGTCTCCCGGTGCGCCGGAAGCGCGTACACCGGCAGCGCGCCGAGGCGGAAGAGGGCGAAGACGACCTCGACGAACTCCCCGATGTTGGGCAGCTGGAGGACGACGCGGTCGCCCTTGCCGATGCCCCGCGCGGCGAACCCGGCGGCGAGGCGGTCGGCCCGTTCGTCCAGCTCCCGATAGGTCCAGGTACGGCGCTCCGGGGCGGGGTCGACCAGCGCGATCCGGTCGGGGTGGGCGGCGGCGCGGTCGCGGAGCACCCCGCCGAAGGTCTCCCCGCGCCAGTAGCCGGCCGCCCGGTACCGTGCGGCGAACTCGGCGGGCCAGGTGGGGGCGTCGAGTCCCGGCGTGGTCGCCAGGGCGGTGCTCGCGGTGTCCGGCGCGGTCACAGGGAGGCTCCCACGGCGGTCAGGAACGTGCCGAACTTGGCACCGGTCTCAGCGGTCTCGGCCTCCGGCGAGGACCCGGCGACGATCCCGGCCCCGGCGAACAGGCGCAGGGTGCGGCCCTCGGCCTCGGCACAGCGGATCGTCACGACCCACTCGCCGTCACCGTCGGCGTCCTGCCAGCCGACCATGCCCGTGTAGGCGCCGCGGTCGAACGGCTCGGACTCCGCGATCACCTTGCGGGCGAGGCCGGTCGGAGTCCCGCACACCGCCGGGGTGGGGTGGAGCGCACAGGCGAGATCCAGCGCGGTGGTCGCGGGGTCGGTGATGTCACCGGTGACGGTGGTCGACAGGTGCCACATCGCCGCCGTGCGCACCAGGGTGGGCCGCTCGGGCACCTTCAGGCGCGAGCAGTACGGTGCGAGGGCCGCGCGGACCGCGTCCACCACGACGGCGTGCTCGTGCAGATCCTTCTCCGACTCCAGCAGCGCCGCCGCGCGTCGTACGTCCTCGGCGAGGTCCGTGGAGCGCGGCGCCGACCCGGCCAGGGGATTGGCGGTCAGACGGCGGCCGGTGCGGGAGACCAGGAGTTCGGGGCTGGCGCCGACCAGGGTGCGGCCCGGGCCGCTGGGCACCGCGAAGGTGTAGCCGGACGGGTCGCGGCGGGCCAGGCGGCGCAGCATCGCCGACAGGTCCGGCTCGGTGTCGCTGGTCAGTTCCAGCGTGCGGGCGAGAACGACCTTGGCGAAGTCACCGGCCTTCATCCGTGCCACGGCGGCGGCCACCGCTTCGCCGTACTCCGCGGCCGACGGCACCTCCCGCACGCGCCAGTCGACGGGCGCGGGGGCGGTCGCGGGCAGGGCGATGAGCGGGTCCTCGCGCAGCGCCTGGGCGCGCCGCACCGTTCGCGGCACGGCGAGCGCGGCGGGTGCCGAGGGGTCGAAGGGGAGCGCGCCCAGGACGACCGGGTCGCGGTCACCGGCCCGGCGGCGGGCGTCGAGCACGGCCTTGACCCGTACGGTCACCGGCTCGTCGCCGGACGGGAGTTCGGTGGCGGTGCCATGGCCGAGCAGGGTGCGATGAGGGGTGGCCAGGAAGCGGTCCTCGCCGGGCCGGTAGGCGTCGAGGAGAGCGGTGGCCGCACCAGGAGTGAGGTGCGAGGGAAGCGGCCGGTGCAGGGCGTCGGAACCGTCCTGGGTGGGGACGCCGGACGCGCGTACAGGGGTGGACATGGTGATCTCCGTGGGAACTGGCCGCCGCGCGGCGGCACTCGGTGGGGGGCCGGCACGGGTCGGCCGTCGATGGTGGAGTGGGGCCGGTGCGGGTCGGCCGTCGATGAGGGGGGACCGGTGCGGTGCGGGGCGGTCTTATGCCCGGAGCGTGGCGCCGCCGTCCACGTACAGGTCGTGCATGGTGATGTGGCGGGCGCGGTCGGAGGCGAGGAAGACGACGGCGTCGGCGATGTCGGCGGGGTCGGCGATCCGGCCGAGCGGAATGCCGGTGCGGTGGGCCGCGAGGTCGCCCTCGATGACACGGCGGGCGGCGGCCTCGTCCTCGCCCTCGGTCCACAGGGCCCGCTGCATGTCGGTGAGGGTCGAGCCGGGGGAGACGGTGTTGCACCGCACCCCGCGCGCGGCCACCTCCAGGCCGAGGCACTTGGTGAACATGACCGCGGCGGCCTTGGAGGCGGCGTAGGCGGACAGCCCGGACCGGGGAATACCGGCCGCGTTGGAGGCGACGGTGACGAGGGAGCCGCGGCCCCGGGCCGTCATACGGCGGGTCACGGCGCGCGAGACATGCATGACGCCGGTGGTGTTGACCGCGAACGTGGCGGCCCACTGCGCGTCGCTGAGCCTCTCCACCGGTGAACTCCACAGCACACCGGCGACGTTGACCGCGATGTCGAGCGGGCCCTCGGTCTCCTCGATCTCGCCGACGAGCGCGTCGACGGCCGCCGCGTCGGTCACGTCCAGGCGCCGGGGGAGGACCGTGCCGGGGAGGCCGGCGGTGAGCTTCGCCGCCTGTCCGACCTGGTCGCCGTCGAGGTCGGTGGCGATGACACGGACGCCCCGTTCGGCGAACGCCCGCACCACCGCCTCGCCTATTCCGCGTCCGGCGCCTGTCACCAGAGCGATCCGGCCCGCGAGTCCGTGGTCGTCCGGGGCGGTGTGCGACCTCACTTGACCACGGCCTTCCGGAGGGTGTCCCGCGTGGCATCGGCGGTGGGGCGAAGGGAACGGGAGGTCTGGTACGGCACCATGGCCTGCAATCTCCGTCACTGAAGAGGCGGTCAACTTAGGTTAGGCTAACCATACTTCGAGGGGGAAGGTCGTCGTCAGGTCACCGTCCGTCCCTCGGGGGCGGCGGGGCGTGTGCTCCTCGCCGCGCGGGCGGTGCGACCGGCGGGCGCGGGCCTACCGGCGCCCGCCGGATCCTGACCGGACGCCGGGGCTATCGCTCGGCCAGCGCGCCCTTGATGTCGTCGAGCACGATCCGCGCGGAGAGCGGACCACCGGCGCTGTTCCACGCCGAGCCCTCGACGACCACGACGTGCTTGTCCTTCTCGGCCCGCAGCTTCCCGAAGTTGGTGACCTTCCGCGCCTCGCGGTACGCCTTCTCGCCGTCGGCCTTGTCGCCGAGCGTGCCGAAGAACAGCCAGTCGCCGTCGATGGTGGTGAGCTTCTCCAGGGAGACCGGCTCGCTGTGCCCGGCGCTCGCGCCCTGCTGGTCCTTCGGGCGGGTCATGCCGAGCGCCTTCAGCGTGGAGCCGACGACCCCGTCGCCCTTGCCGACGACCGAGGGCGCGCCGTCCTGCCAGCGGATGACGGACACGGACCGCCCGGCGTTGCCACCGAGCTGCTTCTTGAGACCGGCGACCTCCGTGTCGAAGTCCGTCAGCCACTTCTCGGCGTCCGCCTTCTTGTTCAGGGCGTCGGCCGTGTCGGTGAAGGACTTCTTCCAGTCCTCGTTCAGCTTCGCGGTGACGACGGTCGGCGCGATCTCCTGGAGCTTGTCGACGGTCTTCTTCGCACCGGTCGTCTCGTCGAGCAGGATCAGGTCGGGGTGCAGCGCGGCCAGCTTCTCCATGTCGGCCTCGGCGACGGTCGCGACGACCTGCGCCTTGGACGCCTTGTCGGCGAGGTAGGTGGAGACGCCCTGCTGGCCCCGGCCTGCGGTGACACCCACGGGCTCTATGCCGAGGGCGAGAGTGGCATCGGTGGTCGGCTCGCTGAGCGTGACGACCTTCCGCGGGTCGCTGGGCACCTCGACCTTGCGGCCCTGGGCGTCGGTGATCTGACGTGTGGTGGCCGCCGCGGTCTTGTCCTTCCCGCTGTCACTGTCACTGTCGTCGCTGCCGCAGGCGCTCAGGAGCAGGGCTCCCGTGACGGCGGCGGTGCAGGAGAGCAGGACCGCGCGGCGGGAGGTTCGGTTGAGGGACATGTGCGTGATGCTCCTAAGGAAACAAGAGGGGAAGGGATGTGCGGCGGGCCGGTGGGCCCGCGCGGCGTTCGGCCGACCGGCGACCGGGCGCGCGGGGCGAGGAGAGGTGACGGCGCGGAGGTCCGTGACACGCGGTCCGGCGCCGAGGACCGGTGAAGCGGACCGGCCGACGGTCCGTCAGATCCGGGGCGGGGCCTGCGGTCTGGGCGCGCATGTCTCCTCTTCCTCCGCTGAATCGGCCGACGGCCGAGCAGTTCCGGCAGTGTGATCACTGGCATGCGCGTTTAGGTTAGCCTAACCTAAGTGCATGGTGACTGAAACGCGTCCCCGCCCGGGGGAGACGCCGCGACTATCGGCCACGCCACCCCGCCGTTCCCCACGGCTGACCGGCCTGGTGACCGGTGTGGTCCTCCTCGTCGCGACGTGTGCGTTGTCGCTTGCCGTCGGCGCGGAGCACATCCCGCTCGGCGACGTGTGGTCCGGCTTGTTCTCGCCCTCCGGCTCCCGGTACGACAACATCGTCCGTGAACTGCGGCTGCCACGAACCCTCATAGGGATCGCCGTCGGCGCGGCGCTCGGCCTGGCGGGCGGTGTGATGCAGGTCCTGAGCCGCAATCCGCTCGCCGATCCGGGACTGCTCGGCGTGAACGCGGGAGCCTCGGCCGCGGTCGTCACCGCGATCGGCGTCCTCGGCATCACCTCGTTCACCGGGTATCTGTGGTTCGCGCTGCTCGGCGCCGCCGTCGCCGCCGTCCTCGTCAACGCGCTCGGCGGCACCCGCGCGGCGACCCCGGTCCGGCTCGCCCTCGCGGGCACCGCCGTCAACGCGGCCCTGTTCGGCTACGTCAACGGCCTCCAGCTGTGGGACCTGAGCACCCTCGACACGATGCGCTACTGGTCCGTCGGCACGCTGGAGAAACGCGACCCCGAACTCCTGCTCGCCGCCCTGCCGTTGCTGGTCACCGGTGCCCTGCTGGCCTTCGCCCTGGCCCGGCCGCTCGGCGCGCTCTCGCTCGGCGAGGACCACGCGCGTGCGCTCGGCACCTCGGTACGCCGCACCCGGATCCTGTCCGTCGTGGCCATCACCCTGCTGTGCGGCAGCGCCACCGCCGTGTGCGGCCCGATCGGCTTCGTCGGCCTGATGATCCCGCACGCCGTCCGGGCGTTCACCGGACCGGACCCGCGCTGGATGCTCCCCTACTGCGCCCTGTTCGCCCCCGCCCTGCTCCTCGGGGCCGACGTGATCGGCCGGGTCGTCGCGTCGCCGTCCGAGATCCAGGCGGACATCGTCACCTCGTTCCTCGGTGGGCTGCTCTTCGTCCACCTCGTACGCCAGCGGAAGGTGGCCCAGCTGTGACGACCCTGGTTCAGGACGAACAGCGCCCGATCCGCGTCGAGTTGCGCGCGGGCCGACTCCGTGTGGGCCGCTACTCTCTCCGCTTCGACCCGCGCACGGTCCTCGTCTGCCTCGCGCTGATCGTGCTGACGGCGTTCCTGGTCGTGCTCTCCGTCGGCACCGGCACCTACGAGCTGTCGCCCGCTCAGGTCCTGCGGACCTTCGCCGGGAACGGGCCGCCCGGCGCCGAGTTCATCGTGCTCGGCCTGCGGCTGCCCCGTGCCCTTGTGGCCGTCCTGGTCGGCTTCGGCACCGGCATGGCCGGCTCCGTCTTCCAGTCGCTCACCCGCAACCCGCTGGGCAGCCCGGACATCATCGGATTCGGCAACGGCGCGTCCGCGGGCGCGCTCGTCGCGATCATCTTCCTGAACGCGGGCGCCCCGCAGACCGCGCTCGGCGCGCTGGTCGGCGGCTTCGCCACGGCCACGGCGGTCTATCTGCTGGCCTGGCGCCGTGGCGTGCACGGGTATCGGCTCGTGCTCGTCGGCATCGGCGTGTCCGCGGTGCTCGGGGCGGCGACCAGCTTCCTGTACGTCCGCGCCGACATCGGCAAGGCCGCGCAGGCGGCGAGCTGGATGATCGGCTCTCTCAACGACCGAGGCTGGAACGAGGTACGCATGGCCGGGCTCGGTCTCGTGGTCTGCGTTCCCGTCGTCCTGGTCCACGGGCGTCGGCTGACCATACTGGAGATGGGCGACGACACGGCGGGCGCGCTGGGTGTGCCGCCGGAACGCAGCCGCCTGATCCTGCTGTGCGCGGGCACCGGCCTGACCGCGATGGCGGTGGCCGCCGCCGGTCCGATCCCGTTCCTCGCGATGGCCTCGCCCCAGCTGGCCCGGCGCGTCACCCGGGCGGCGGGGCCGAACGTGCTGCCCTCCGCGTGGATGGGCGCCCTTCTGGTGACGACCGCCGATCTGGTGACGCAGCGCGTGACCGGATCGGCCCTGATGCCCGTGGGAGTGGTGACCGGGGTCGGCGGCGGCCTGTTCCTGGCGTGGCTGCTGCTGCGGGAGCGCAAGGCGCATCACGTGTGACCGGAAGGTCCGACAGGAGTCCCCCCGGCGATGGCCGGGGGGACTCCGTCGTACAGGGCGAGGGGGCGCGGCTCAGACCCCCGATCCGACCTCCTGACGGGACGGCGCCTGGGGCCGCGCGCTCTCCCACAGCCGGGCGTACGCCCCCTGGCGCGCCAGGAGTTCGTCGTGTGTGCCGTACTCGACCGGCTTGCCCGCGTCCATCACCAGAACCCGGTCGCAGCGGGCGGCCGTCGTCAGACGGTGGGCCACCAGCAGGGCCGTCTTGTCCCGGGCGGCCCGGAACATGCCGTCGAGCACGGCGGCTTCGGTGCCCGAGTCGAGCATCGCGGTGGCCTCGTCGAGCAGCAGCACGTCGGGCTCGACCAGCGCCACCCGGGCCAGGGCGACGAGCTGACGCTCGCTGGCCGACAGATTGCCGCCCGCCTGGCGCACGGCGTGCCGGAACCCGCCGGGCAGCCGGGCGATGGCCGCGGTCGCGCCGACCGCCCGCGCGGCGGCGGTGACCTCGGCATCGCTCGCGTCGGGGCGGCCGTAGCGGATGTTCTCCGCGATGTCGCCCTCGAACAGATGGGCCTCCTGCGGGACGATGCCGATCCGCTGCCGGTAACCGGCCAGGTCGTAGTGGCCGATGTCGACCCCGTCGAGGCGGATCGTGCCGGACGCCGGGCGGTAGAACCGCGCGAGGAGCTTCACCAGGGTCGACTTGCCCGCGCCGGTGGCGCCGACGACGGCGACGCTCAGCCCGGCCTCCAGGGTGAGGTCCGCGATGTCGATCGTGTCCTCGGCCGCTCCCTCGTACCGGAAGGTCACGTCCCGCAGTTCGAGACGTCCGCTGAACCGGCCGGACACCGGGACCGGATCGGCGGCCGGGGACCGGGCCGGTTCGGTGGCGAGCAGCTGGGTGACCTTACGCACGCTGGTACGGGTCTGCAGATAGGAGTCGTAGATGGACGAGAGCTGCTGCTCGGCCCGTAGAACTGGCCGAGCAGCAGCAGGAACGCCGCGAGCACACCGGTCGTCACGGAGCCGCTCGCCACGAGGTGTCCGCCGACCAGCACGACCAGGGCCATCGACAGTTCGGAGCAGAACGCCAGGAACGGGAAGTACAGCGAGATGTACCGCTGGCCCTTCACCTGGATGAGCCGGTTCAGGTTGGACAAGGCGCTGAAGTGCTTCTCCGTGCTGTGCTGCTTGCCGTGGGACTGGGCGACGCGCAGGCCCGCGACGTTCTCCCGCAGGGAACTGTTGACCTTGCCGAGCTGGTCACGCGCCTCCTGGTACGCGCTCGAACTCAGCCTGCGGAAGACCGGCGTGATCAGCGCGATCACCGGGAACGGCGCCAGCGCGGCGAGGGCGAGCCGGTGGTCCAGCACGAACATGGCGACGGCGATGCCGCCCATCGTCAGCACACTCACCAGGCCCTGCACCATGCCCTGTTGAAGGAACTTCGACAGGGAGTCGATGTCCACGGTCATCCGGGTGAGCAGGCTGCCCGCGCTCTCCTTCTCGTAGTGGTCCAGGCCCAGCCGGTTCAGATGCCGGTAACTGCGCAGCCGCAGGGCGTACTGCACGGACTCGGATGCGCGGGCGCTGGTCAGGGTCTGGTAGGTGTAGACGAACCAGTTGGCCGCGCACAGGGCGAGGGAGATCGCGGCGATCCACCAGACCGTGCTCATCGAGCCGAGCGAGATGCCGTCGTCGATGCCCCGTTGCAGCAGGACCGGCACGACCACACGCGCCAGCGCGTCGAAGGCGATCAGCCCGAGCGCGACCATGAGCAGCCCCCGCACCGGGCGCAGGATCGCCCTCAGCGTGGGCGGCGTCTCCAGGGCCACGTCGGCGAGCACCGCGGGCGGGATCTCCGCGAACCGGTCGCGCCGACCGGCCGGGGCCGTGGAATCCTCCTCGTCCCCCTGTTCCCGGGCCGGCCACAGCTCGCTCGGGGTACGCGCGGTGCGGGCGTCGATGGCGTCGCCGTCACCCGCGATCAACTCCTGGAAGAGCACGCTGCGTTCGGCCAGTTCGGCGTAGGTGCCGATGTCGGCGACGCGACCGCCGTCGAGCACCACGATCCGGTCGGCGAGTTCCAGCGTGGAGCGGCGGCGGGCGATGAGCACGGTGATCCGGTCGCCGCCGACGTACTCCTCCAGGGCGCGGTGGATGGCGGCCTCGGTCGTGGCGTCCACCGCGGAGGTCGCGTCGTCGACGATCAGCACCGGTGGCCGCTGCAGCAACGCCCTTGCCAGGGCTAGGCGTTGACGCTGACCGCCCGAGAGGTTCTGCCCGCGCTCGGTCAGCTCGGTGTCGTAGCCCGCGGGCAGCGCGGCGATGAACGCGTGCGCGCCCGCCGCCTCGGCCGCGGCGACGATCTCCTCGTCCGTGGCGCCCTCGTGTCCGTAGGCGATGTTCTCCCGGACGCTGCGGGCGAACAGGAACGGCTCCTCGAAGACGACGCCGACGTCGGCCCGCAGGGCCTCCAGACGCAGCTCGCGGATGTCGGTGCGGCCGTCCGCGGTGCCCAGGGCGATGGTGCCGGAAGTGGCGTTGTAGAACCGCGGTATCAGCAGCGACAGCGTCGACTTGCCGGACCCTGAGGGGCCGACGACGGCCACGGTCTCCCCGGCTCCGACGCGGAAGGAGACGTCGCACAGGACCGGGTCGTCGTGGGTGTAACCGAAGCCGACGTTCTCGAACACCAACTCCGTGGGGGATACGGGGAGATCGGCGGTTCCGTCGTGGATCTCCGGCCGGGAGTCGATGAGTTCGAAGATCCGCTCGGCCGAGGCGCGCGTGCGCTGCGCGATCACCAGGTACGACGCGAACACCCGGGTCGGGCCGGTCAGCATGGTCAGATACGCGGCGAAGGCGATGAACGTACCGATGTCGATCGAGCCGTCCATGACCATGCTGCCGCCGTAGACGAGGACGGCGATCTGACCGAGGACGGGCAGGGCGAGCATGGTCGCCCCGGGGGCGGCATGCACCCGCATCATCCGCATCCGCCGACCGAAGAGGCCGCGTGTGGCCCGGTCGAGCCAGCGGACCTCCCGCTCCTCCTGGCCGAAGCCCTTGACGACGCGGACGCCGTCGATGACCTCCTTGATGTGCTCGGTCACCTCCGCCGCGTCGTTCGCCGCCCGGGCCGAGGTCTCGAAGACACGGCGCCTGGTCCACAGGGCGACGGCACCGAGCGCGACGACCACGGCGACGGTGACCACGGTCAACCGGGGCGAGAGCCAGCACATCGCGGTGATGCCGAAGAGGTAGTACGTCACGACGGTCAGCGGCACCGGAAGCATCGTCAGCATCTGCTGGATCTGCTGGAGGTCGCTGTTGGTGCGGGAGATGACCTGGCCGGTGCGCAGCTTGTCCTGGCCGGGCCCGTCGAGCCGCTGGATGCTGCGGAACACGTCCTCGCGCAGGCTGTGCTGGACGTCGAGGGCGAGTTTGCCGCCGGTGAAGCGGCGGACGTAGTTGCCCGCGAAGTCGATCGCGGCGATCAGGACGAGACCCCCGGCCACCCGGGCGATGCCGCCGCTGTCACCGGCGACGGCCTGGTTCACGCCGTCCTTGGTCAGCAGCGGGCCGAGTGTCACGAGGACGATGCTCAGAATGGACGAGAGCACGATCGCGGTCATGAGCCGCTTGCGGCTCAGGCAGATGCTCATCAGCCGCCGGAGCCAGCCGGGTCCTGTCGTGGGGAACAGTGAAATCGGCATGTCTCCTCAGCGGTCCTTGCGTGCGGGTGAGGTCGTCCGGCCGGGCCGGGTGCCCGAGGCGACGAGTTCGGCGAGCCGCCGGGCGACGACGGTCGGCGGGTCCTGCGTGCGCATCTCGTCGCGCACCTCGGCGGCGGCGGTCCGCAGCGCCGGGTCGGTGAGCAGCCGGTCGATGTCGGCCTTGACGAGCCCGTGCTCGGCCGGGACGAATCCGCAACCGCGATCCCGCACGGTCTCGGCGTTGACGGGCCGGTCCGCGCCCTGGCCGAACACGATCTGCGGGACTCCGGCCGACAGCGCGGTCAGCGTGTTCCCGGCGCCGCCATGGTGGATGAACCCGGCGGCGCGGCCCAGGAGCGGCCCCATCGGGATCCAGGACACGAGGCGGACGTTGTCCGGCAGCGAGCCGATCTCCCGCTGCCCGTGCTCGCCGAGCGACAGGACGAACTCCGCGTCCGACTCGTGGGCGGATTCGACGACCCACTTGATCAGATCGATGCCGTCGACCATCGGCTTGAGCGTGCCGAGGCTGACGACGACGCGGGGCCGTCCGGTGTCGGCGCTCCACCAGTCCTCCAGGACGGTGCCGCCGTTGAAGGGGACGTACCGCATCGACCACAGGTCCGGCTCGTCGAGCACGCGCATGCTCGGCGGGGCTATGTCCAGCCAGGCCAGGTCCGGCTGGGGCGCCGCGACGCCGTGCCGGGCGTAGGCGTCGTCCATCGAGCGTGTCACGCCCTCGATGTGCCGGCGCTGGTGTCCGAAGCCGACGGTCTGCATGACCACGGGCAGGTCGTACTTGGCCGCGACGAGCGGCCCGGCGACTCCGAGCGGCGGATAGACGACGAGGTCCGGCTGCCACACGCCTGGGCCAGGGAGAGGACCGGATACAGCAGTCCGTACAGCGGCGGTCCGATGAAGAGCACACGCATAAGCGACTCCATTACTTAGGTTAGCCTTACCTAAACTTCTATCGCGGCCTGTTGAGGGAGGCGAACTCGTCATGACGAACGAGACACCGTCGACACACCCCGAAAGCCCGTTCCTGGCACGTCTGTTGACCGAAGTGCGCACCGGGGGGCGCGAAGTGCTCGACCAGTTCTGGCGAGATGTCACCCACCGGGGCACGCCGTTGGTCGAACCTCTGCAAGACGCCCCGGGCGAACGCCTGGTGACGGTGGTGTGGCGCCAGGACCGGCCGGTCACGGGCGTCTATCTCCTGGCCAACCGCGTCACCGACAAGCACCGTGTACGGCGCGGGATGATGCGCCGACTCGACGGCACCGACGTCTGGTACGTCAGCCTGCGACTGCCCGTGGGCCTGCGCTGCGCCTACCGCATCCATCCCTTCGGCCCGGACGATCCGCACCTCACGCCGGACGGTCCCCGCGACGGCGCCTCACGGCTGCTGCCGGACGACCGGACGGACCCGCTGAACCCGCACGCCACCGGTCCCTTCGGCTCCCTGATCGAGCTGGAAGGCGCGCCCTCGCTCGCCGAGTGGCTTTCCCCCGCACCCTCCTCCGCGTGCCGCACCGACGCATTCGACTTCCCCGCCACCGACGGGACCACCTACCGCGTACGGCGGTTCGTCCCTGACCTCGACGATTCCCGGGGCACACCCGGTCTGCTCGTCGTGTTCGACGGCGAGCGGTGGTTCGACCAGTACGGCATCACCGCCGCCGTCACCGCCGCCGTCGAGGCGGGCCGGATGCCGCCCCTGGCCGTCCTGGGTGTCGAGGCGGGGTCCGATCCGGCGGCACGGATGCGCCAGCTCGGCGCCAACCCGGCGTTCATCGACATGCTGGCCGACGAACTGCTGCCCGCGGTGACCGCCGAACTGCCCGGCTGGGCCGGACCTCGGCGCACCGTGCTGTGCGGACAGAGCCTGGGGGGACTCACCGCTCTGGCCACGGCTCTGCGGCGACCGGCCGCCTTCGGTGCGGTTCTCGCCCACTCGGCCTCCACCTGGTGGCGCCCCGGGATGGCCTCACGTCCGCAGACGGGCGTCGACGGACGGGACACGTGGCTGTACGAGCAGGTCGCCCAGGCGCCGGTCACCGATGTCCGCGTCCGCATGGACGTGGGCTCCAACGAGGGCACGATGGTGGACGACCTGCACCGGCTGCACACGCTGATGGCGGCCCGCGGATTCGACGCCTCCCTGAACGTCTACTTGGGCGGTCACGACCATTCCTGCTGGGCGGCGGCGCTCATCGAAGGGCTGGCGGAGACCTTTGCCGGGGAACGCGCGTCGGTGGGGTGACGCGGGGTGACGCACCATCACGACGAAAGCGGGAGGCCGACGGAGCGGCGCCCCGAGACCGCTCACTCGCTCGAGGGATCTTGCGATGCATGAGGCGGGGACTGCACACTGATTCCGGAACAATCAGTGGGACAGCAGTAGATTCCGCTCACGGCGGCTTGGTTGCTGCGGGACTCTCGTGGCAACCCGACTCTTCGTCAGCAACAGCCCAGCGAAAGGCCGCCCATGAAGAGAACGATCACGTTGCTCACCGCGCTGGTCCTCACCCTGCTGTCGACGGCACCGGCGCACGCCGCGGTCAAGAAGGCCAAGGACCCGCTCAGTTGTGAGCAACGGACGTTCACCTCCAGCCCGGGCGCGCGCTTCAATGACCCGGAGGACCCCGCCGCCCAGATGAAGGTCATGGGCCCGATCATCGACTCGATCAACAGCGCCGGCTGCGGGCAGACCATCCGCGTCGCCATGTACTCGATCAGCGGCGGACAGCCGGGCCCGGACTTCGCCAACGCCCTGATCGCGGCGCACCAGCGCGGTGTCATCGTCAAAGCGCTGATGGACGCCCACAGCGACAACGCGGTCTGGCAGTCGATGGTCACCGAGCTGGGCAACGACCCGCGAGCCTCCAGCTTTGCCGCGCTGTGCCCGGGCGGTTGTCTGTCCCACTTCGAGGGTTCCGCCCTGCACGCGAAGTACTACATGCTCAGCGGCGGAAGCGACGCGAACCGGACGGTGACCGTCAGCAGCGCCAACCCCACCGGCGCCCAGGCCAGAACGGCGTGGAACAGCAGCGCCACCGTCAAGGGCAATGTCGACCTGTACAACTCCTACGTCCACTACTTCACCGCGATGGCCAAGGGCGCGCTCAACGGCCCGGGCCCGCTGGCGCCCGACTACTACAACTCCACCGACGGCAAGGCCGCCAGGAAACTGTCTCCGCCCTCTTACCAGTGGCCCAAGACGCGCTCCGGGAGCGACACCTGGGTCGACTTCCTGAACAACATCAAGGCACCGGCCACGATCAACATCGCCATGTTCCAGTGGACCTCGCACGGCCAGCCCGGCGACCGGAACTATCTGGAACTGCCGAAGAAGCTGGTGAGCCTGGCCGGCACCGGCGTCAAGATCCATATCCTGATCACCGCCGACCAGGTCGACGACAGCGTGCAGAGCTACTTGAAGAACCGGCCGAACATCGACGTGCACGACACCAGCCGCGGCACTGACGCGAACGGCAACGCTCTCCACTACACGCACGACAAGTACATGATGATCAACGGCACCTACGCGGGTACGGCCAACTCCAAGCTCGTGTTCGTCGGTTCCTCGAACTGGACGAGCAACGGCATCTGGCACAACGACGAGTCGAACCTGAAGCTCACCGGCCAGTCCAACTACAACACCTTCATGACGGACTGGCAGAACCAGTACGACCGCTGCTGCGGCACCGCGGCACAGCAGCTGGGCGCCGAAAAGCGCGCCGAGAACATGGCCCGGGAAATCCCGATCGACCCGAACCAGGCCCGGGAGTAGACACCCCCGGCGAGCGAAAGGCGCCTGACGGGTGAGAACCCTGGGCAGGCGCCTTTCGCTTGTGCCTAGAAGAATCCGAGCTTCTTGGGGGAGTACGACACCAGCAGGTTCTTCGTCTGCTGGTAGTGCTCCAGCATCATCTTGTGTGTCTCGCGGCCGATGCCGGACTGCTTGTAGCCGCCGAAGGCCGCGTGGGCCGGGTAGGCGTGGTAGCAGTTGGTCCAGACGCGGCCCGCCTGGATGGTGCGGCCCGCGCGGTAGGCGGTGTTGATGTCGCGGGTCCAGACGCCGGCGCCGAGGCCGTAGAGGGTGTCGTTGGCCAGCTTCATGGCGTCGTCGAAGTCGTCGAACGACGTGACCGAGACGACCGGGCCGAAGATCTCCTCCTGGAAGATCCGCATGCGGTTGTCGCCCTCGAAGATGGTCGGCTGGACGTAGTAACCACCCTTCAGCTCGCCGTCGTACTCGACGCGTTCGCCGCCGGTGAGGACCTTGGCGCCCTCCTGGCGGCCGATGTCCAGGTAGGAGAGGATCTTCTCCAGCTGGTCGTTGGACGCCTGGGCGCCGATCATCGTCTCGGTGTCGAGGGGGTGACCGGGCTTGATGAGCTTGGTGCGGGCGACGGCGGCCTCGATGAACTCGGCGTAGTGACCGCGCTGGACGAGCGCACGGGACGGGCATGTGCACACCTCGCCCTGGTTGAGGGCGAACATCGTGAAGCCCTCGAGCGCCTTGTCACGGAAGTCGTCGTCGTGCAGCCACACGTCGTCGAAGAAGATGTTGGGCGACTTGCCGCCGAGCTCCAGGGTGACCGGTTTGATGTTCTCCGAGGCGTACTGCATGATCAGCCGCCCGGTCGTCGTCTCGCCGGTGAACGCCACCTTCGCCACCCGGGGGCTGGAGGCCAGCGGCTTGCCCGCCTCCACCCCGAAGCCGTTGACGATGTTCAGCACGCCCGGCGGCAGCAGGTCGGCGACGAGGCTGATCCAGTAGTGGATGGATGCCGGGGTCTGCTCGGCGGGCTTGAGGACGACCGCGTTGCCCGCGGCGAGCGCCGGGGCGAGCTTCCAGGTCGCCATCAGGATCGGGAAGTTCCACGGGATGATCTGCGCGACCACGCCGAGCGGCTCGTGGAAGTGGTACGCCACGGTGTCGTCGTCGATCTCGCCGAGCGAGCCCTCCTGCGCGCGGATCGCTCCCGCGAAGTACCGGAAGTGGTCGATGGCGAGCGGGATGTCGGCGGCCAGCGTCTCGCGGACCGGCTTGCCGTTCTCCCAGGTCTCGGCCACCGCCAGGGCCTCGAGGTTGGCCTCCATGCGGTCGGCGATCTTGAGCAGGATGTCCGAACGCTCCGTCACCGACGTACGGGCCCAGCCCGGTGCCGCCGCGTGGGCCGCGTCCAGCGCCCGCTCGACGTCCTCCGCCGTGCCGCGCGCGATCTCGGTGAACGGCTGCCCGTTGACCGGTGACGGGTTGTCGAAGTACTGGCCGCGCGCCGGTGGGACGTACTCACCGCCGATGAAGTGGTCGTAGCGCGGCTGGTAGGAGACGATCGAGCCCTCGGATCCGGGCGTCGCGTATCGGGTCATGCTGCTCTGCCTCCCGGTGAAGTGCCGCCCGCCGTTGGACGGCTCTCGGTGAGAAAACTAGACGGGCGGACGTTGCAAATATGTTGCGTCGCTGGTCAGAACGGGTGTGCGAGCCCTGGGTGGCCGCCGGAGCACAGGCGCGGGAGCGGCCAGTTCGGCCTCCAGCGCCGCGAGCCGTGCTCGTACCGGAGGCGTCGGCCGGACCGCCGCCAGCGCTCGCCACACCATCAGATCGGCCTCGCCCCACGGAGCGTGCGCCCAGTCGGCGAGCAGATCCGGATCGCCGTGCGTGATCAGTGCCGTCCGCAGGGCGGCGGCGAGCCGTCGCCGGAGCCGTACGACCGCGGGCGCCTGTGAACCCGGCAGCAGCGGACCCCGGTACGCCCTGCACGCCGCGGTGAGCGCCCCTGCCTCCAGCCTGCGTTCCACCACGGCGACGTCGGACTCCACCGGCGCCGTCAGCCGGTACGGGCGTGAGGCCAGGAGCCCCGGCTTCAGGAGTCGGCGCAGCCGGGCCAGCTCGGCGCGCAGCGTCACCGGTGTGACCGACTCGTCCGCGTACAGCGCGCACAGCAGCTCGTCGCCGGTCATGCCCTCGGGGTGACGGGCCAGCAGCACAAGGATCTCGCTGTGCCGTCGGCTGAGCCCGATCCGCTGCCCGTCGCCCAGCCGGAGCTGCGCCTCGTCACGGCCCAGCACGCTCAGGAACGGCGCGTCCTCGGCGTTGCCCGGCGGGGCGAGGAGGGCCAGGTGCGACTCGGCCGCCCGTGCCACAGCCTGGACGAAGCCCAGGCTGTGCGGATGCGCCAGCCGGTCCCCACCGGTGATGTCGACGGCGCCGAGGACCCGCCCGGTGCGCGGATCGTGCACCGGCGCCGCCGCGCACGTCCACGGCTGCACGCGCCTTATGAAGTGCTCGGCCGAGAAGACCTGCACGGGCCGGTCCACGGCGACGGCGGTGCCGGGCGCGTTGGTCCCGACGGCGGTCTCCGACCAGCGCGCACCCGGTACGAAGTTCATCCGGTCCGCCTGGCGCCGGGTCGCCGGATGGCCCTCGACCCACATGAGCCTGCCGTGCGCGTCGCACACCGCCAGCAGATGCTCGCCGTCGGCGGCGAACGTGCCCAGCAGCTCTCTGAACAGCGGCATCACCCGGGCCAGCGGATGCTCGGCACGATAGACGCCCAGGTCGCCGTCGGTCAGCTCCACGCTCGCCGTCCCGTCGACCCGCACGCCCGCCCGCGCGCTGCGCCGCCAGGACTCCGCGACGACCGACCGCACCCGCTGCGGCACCGTGCCCGCCATGGTGAACTTCTCGTGCGCCTGGCGCAGCGTCCGGACCCGTTCGGCCGGGTCGGCTCCTGGTTCCAGGGCCACCCACTGATCGGTCAACTCGTCCTCCCCGGACGGTGGAACAGCTGGGGTCATCGTCACGCGCGGTGTCGGCGTGGACAACCGGCATGACGTGCAACTAGGCGAAATTGACCAGTCTGATGTAGCGGACCCAGTCCCAGTTCACGCCCGGGTCGGTGTGATCGGTGCCGGGCACCTGGTAGTGGCCGATGATGTGCTCTCTGTCTCTCGGGATGCCGTACTTGGCGCAGATCGTCGCCGTCAGCCGCGCGGACTGCTCGTAGAGCGCGTTCGTGAAGTAGGAGGGCTGATCCACCCAGCCCTCGTGCTCGATGCCGATGCTGCGGGTGTTGTAGTCCCAGTTGCCCGCATGCCAGGCGATGTCGGACTCCCGCACGCACTGGGCGACGTGACCGTCCGCCGAGCGCACGACGTAGTGCGCGGACACCTGTTTCTCCGGGTCGCTGAAGATGTTCAGCGCGCCGTTGAAGGTCTCCTGGGTGACGTGGATGATCACACGATCGATCGTGTAGGTGGAAGGGCGGCTCGACGCGGTGTAGTTGGCGCTGCTCGCCGGATGCCATTCCCCGTCGGGATAGTCCAGGGCGGGCTGCGCGCTCGCCTGGGGTCCGGAAAGCACCGCGTAAGGGACGGCGGCGAGTGCCGCACCCTTCAGGAGGCCGCGTCGGCTCGGGTGGTGAAGGGCCCGCTTCTTTTCCATCGTCGATGCCTTTCTGAGGGTGGGACGTTGGGTACAGCCGATCGGTGGCCGACTGCCGGAGCCGGTGCCCGGCCCCGTACCGAGGCCGCGCCCGCCTATCGGGAACGCCGCACACATGAACGGCTGTCACGTGTGTATCCCCGCCACGTGCGAGCAGTTCAGTGCCACGCGCGGCGGCCGAGGGGATTGGGCCTCCCGGGTTGCCCACCGGCACGCGTCCGGCTCACCGGAGTGCGTGTGCCGCCGGGCTGGTCCGGCGGTCGCGCCTCGTGTGAATCACGGTACGGCGAGGGCGAGTTGCGCAGAAGACCGTGCGACGTTTCCGTGGACGAGACGGGGGCTGTGGACAACTCCGCCGCCTGAACGAGTGAGTTTCGGCAGTCGCGACGCCGGGCACCGAGCTGTACCGAGCGCCGGGCACCGAGCCGCACCAGGAACCGATTCGCAGCGCCTCAGCAGGCCAGGGATCAGGCCCGTTCCGCCACCACCGCCGGATCGTCCAGCACCGCCCGCACCACGGCGTGGGCCGCGCCGAGCAGCGGACCCTCCGGACCGAGCGTGGACACCGTCACCGGGCAGGCCGGACCGGCCGTGCGACCGCGCAACTCCGCCTCCAGCGAGGGCAGCAGCCAGGGCGAGAGCCCGGCCAGGGCCCCGCCGAGGACGACCGTGTCGGGGTCGAGGAGATTGACCGCTCCGGTCAGGGCGATGCCCAGCGCCGTACCGGCGTCGCTCAGGGCGGTGCGTACGGCTCGGTCGCCCGACTCGGCGCGCTCCGCGAGCAGCCCGAGCAGTTCCTCGTGCGGCGCGATGCCGGC
Organism: Streptomyces sp. LaPpAH-108; assembly: GCF_000373625.1. GTDB lineage: Bacteria > Actinomycetota > Actinomycetes > Streptomycetales > Streptomycetaceae > Streptomyces. The sequence goes on along the minus strand of NZ_KB891993.1, from coordinate 588,140 downwards.
CGCGCGCCGGACCGCCTCCTCGCCCGCGTACTGCTCCAGGCATCCCCGGCCGCCACACGGGCACGCGGGCCCGTCGGGCCGGACCGGCACATGGCCCAGTTCGCCCGCGAATCCCCGCGTTCCGCGCAGCAGGTCCCCGTCCACGACGACCGCCGCGCCGATGCCGATCTCCGCCGACACGTGCAGGAAGTCGGGAGGCGTACCGGCGCCGAGCCACAGCTCCGCCAGAGCGCCGAAATTAGCCTCGTTGTCCACGGACGGGGACAGTTCGGCGGGCAGCAGGGCGCCGAGGTCGGTGTCCTGCCAGCCGAGGTTCGGCGCGCGAACGACCGTACGGCCGTCACGGGCGATCAGCCCCGGTACGGCCACCGCGAGCCCCGCGGCCCACAGGCCGTCCCGTTCCGCCTCGGCCACGACCTGGCGGATCAGGCCTGTGAGTTCTTCCGTCACCGGTTCGGGAGCGCGCCCCCGGTTGGAGCCGTGGCGCACCGCCCGGGCGCGCACCCTGCCGCGCAGGTCGACGGCGCACACGGCGAGATGGTCCACCCCGACCTCGGCACCGATGCCCGCGGGGCCCCGCCCACTGACCGCGAGCGCCGATCCGGGGCGGCCCACCCGGCTGGGCCGCTCAGGACCCAGCTCCTCCAGGAGTTCCCAGCGGATCAGATCGTCGACCATGGTCGAGACGGCCGCCCGGGTCAGGCCGATGCGGGAGGCGACCGCGGCGCGCGACAATGGGCCCTCCGCGCTGACGGCGTGCATCACGCGCCCCAGGTTGCGTCGGCGTATGCCGTGCTGGGTGTCCGGCAGCGCGCGTCCCTTTCTCGGCGGGCGCGCGTCGGGCAGGGGTGCGGTCATGCCTCCGTCGTTTCCTCGGTGTTCCCTCGTACCGCCGGTCCATGATGTCCCGTCGGTCGACGGCAACCATGGTGCCCTGCGGGTTCACGGCGTCGACGGCGTCCATGGTGCGCCGCCGGTCCGTGAGTGCGCGGCCGAGCCGTTCCGCTCAGCGCCGTTCCGTATCCCGCTCCAGCAGCGGGGCCGCGTCGGAGAGTACCCCGGAGATCCGGGCGAGGGCGGCCTCGTCCCGCTCCACGGGGTCCAGCACCGGACCCGCCGCCGTGTTCCAGCGGCGGGCCACCGCCGCCGGGTCCTCGCCGGTCAGCAGGCCCGCCGCCTGAGCTGCGGCGCCGAGCGCGACCAGCTCCCCGGCCTCGGGGATCTGGACCGGACGGCCCGACAGCCTGCGTACCGTCTGCCGCCAGGCCGTCCCACGCGCCCCGCCACCGATCAGCAGCAGGGGAGTGGTGCGGTCGGCATCCTGGTCGAGCACCAGGTCGAGGGCGCCGAGCAGGGAGTGGACCGCGCCGTCGTAGGCCGCCTGGAGCAGTTGACCGGCGGTCGTGTCGTGGCGCAGCCCGTGCAGCAGACCGGAGGCGTGTGGCAGGTTCGGCGTGCGCTCGCCGTCCAGATACGGCAGCAGCGTGACGGACGCACCCGGCTCCACGGCCTCGCGGTCCAGGCCCAGCAGGGCGGCGATCCGGTCCACCGCGAGCGTGCAGTTGAGAGTGCAGGCCAGCGGCAGCCAGTCGCCATGGGCGTCGGCGAAACCGGCGACCGTGCCGGTCGGATCGGCGGGCCGGTGCCGGGAGACGGCGTACACCGTGCCCGAGGTGCCGAGGCTGAGCACCGGGGTGCCCGGGCGCAGTCCCAGACCGAGCGCGGCGGCTGCGTTGTCGCCCGTGCCCGGCGCGACCAGCGTTCCCTTGGAGAACGGCAGATCATGGCTGTCACGAACGGTTCCGGCTACCTCGCCGGGCCGCACCACACGCGGCAGCAGCGCCGGGTCGAGACCCACGTGCGCCAGGGTCTCCTCGTCGTACGTCTCCGTCCCGGACGCCCACCAGCCGGTGCCGGAGGCGTCGCCCCGGTCGGTGGTGCCCTGACCGGTGAGGCGTTCGGTGAGGTAGTCGTGGGGGAGGCGCACCGCCTTGGTGGCGCAGACCGCCTCGGGTTCGTGCTCGGCCAGCCACGCCCACTTCGTCACCGTGAACGAGGGGCCGGGCACGCTTCCCGTGCGCTCCGCCCAGGCCTTCGGACCGCCCAGTTCGTCGACGAGGCGGCGGGCCTGCGGCGCCGAGCGGACGTCGTTCCACAGCAGCGCGGGGCGTACCGGCTCGCCGCGCCCGTCCAGCGTGACCAGGCCGTGCTGCTGGCCGCCGATCGACACGGCCGCCGCCTCTCGGGCCGCGTCGCCGCACTGACGCAGCGCCTCGCACAGGGCCTCCCACCACTGGCGGGGGTCGCTCTCCCGGCCCTCGCCGGAGGAGACCGTGTGGGGCGCCTGACCGCTCGCCACCACCTCCCCGGTGGCCACGTCGACGACCAGCGCCTTCGTGGACTGCGTGGACGTGTCCACGCCGACGACGAGCGGACCCTCGGCTGCTGACATCGGGCTCTCCTCTTCCGCGGCTCTGCGGGGCAGACGGCGAGAGGCCCCGGCACCGGCGTGATCCGCGTTTCCGTCGAACCCGCGCGACACCCGTCGAGGGCCCGCCTCACTGTCCAAGACACCTTGTCTCTTCCCAGAGATGTGTTCGCATACTAATTTGTAAACGGCCATGACGAAATAGCCGTGCGCAGCGAAGGAGCCGCGACATGAGTTACCAGCCCACCCCCGAGGACAGGTTCACCTTCGGTCTGTGGACCGTCGGCTGGCAGGGCAAGGACCCCTTCGGCGACGCCACCCGCCGTGCCCTCGACCCGGTCGAGACGGTCCAGCGCCTGGCCGAGCTGGGCGCCCACGGGGTCACCTTCCACGACGACGACCTCATTCCGTTCGGCGCCTCGGAGACCGAGCGCGAGTCGCACGTCAAGCGGTTCCGGCAGGCCCTGGACGCCACCGGCATGACCGTGCCGATGGCCACCACCAACCTCTTCACGCACCCGGTCTTCAAGGACGGCGGATTCACCGCCAACGACCGCGACGTGCGCCGATACGCCCTGCGCAAGACCATCCGCAACATCGACCTCGCCGTGGAACTCGGCGCCCGCACCTACGTCGCCTGGGGCGGCCGTGAGGGCGCCGAGTCCGGCGGCGCCAAGGACGTGCGCAACGCGCTGGACCGGATGAAGGAGGCGTTCGACCTCCTCGGCGAGTACGTCACCGCGCAGGGCTACGACATCCGCTTCGCCATCGAGCCCAAGCCGAACGAGCCGCGCGGTGACATCCTGCTCCCGACCGTCGGTCACGCCCTCGCCTTCATCGAGCGCCTGGAGCGGCCCGAGCTGTACGGCGTCAACCCCGAGGTGGGGCACGAGCAGATGGCGGGCCTCAACTTCCCGCACGGCATCGCCCAGGCCCTGTGGGCGGGCAAGCTCTTCCACATCGACCTCAACGGCCAGTCGGGCATCAAGTACGACCAGGACCTGCGCTTCGGCGCCGGGGACCTCCGGTCCGCCTTCTGGCTCGTCGACCTGCTGGAGAGCGCCGGTTACGACGGCCCCCGGCACTTCGACTTCAAGCCGCCGCGGACCGAGGACCTCGACGGGGTGTGGGCGTCGGCGGCAGGCTGCATGCGCAACTACCTCATCCTGAAGGACCGCGCCGCCGCCTTCCGGGCCGATCCCGAGGTCCAGGAGGCCCTGCGCGCCTCGCGTCTGGACCAGCTCGCCCAGCCGACGGCGGCGGACGGCCTGGACCCGCTGCTCGCCGACCGCACCGCGTTCGAGGACTTCGACGTCGAGTCCGCCGGTGCGCGGGGCATGGCCTTCGAGCGGCTGGACCAGCTGGCGATGGACCACCTGCTCGGTGCGCGGGGCTGAAGCACTCGCGCCGGGTGGAGTACGGGTATGTACCCGGCCTCACCGCTTCGTAGTCCCTGAGAGGCCCCCGAGATGCGTCTCAGGGGTTCCTCAGGGGCGTCTCAGGGGTGGAAGCCGGAACCGCAGGGCTCGCGAGGCCGTTTCCCATGCAGAGAGCGGCAATGGCTGCGACGAAGGAGGCGACGCTCATGTCCAGGAACGCGAAGATCGCGGTGGGTGGTCTGGCCGTCGGGCTGATCTTGCTGATATGGCTGCCCTGGTGGGTGGCGCTTCTGGTCATCGTGGGAGTCCCGACCGCCGCCTATCTGGCGCTGGACCCCTCGCAGCGGCGCAGGCTGCGCCGGGTCACGCGAAAGGAGCTGGGCCGCTGACGCGAGCCGCGTCGATCCTCTCGCCGAGTCGGCCGTCGGCGGACCGTGCACCGGAGGCCGCGCTCGCGCGGGTGGCGCGGCTCCTCCGGTGCCGCCGGGAGCATCTGTCGGATCAGTTGGGCCGGACGGCCATCTTGTCCAGCGCCTCCAGCAGTCCGGGAAGCTCCGGACCGCGGCCCACCGGCAGCACCTCGCCGGGCTTCTCGTCGAGGAGGACGAAGGCGATGTCGTCGGTGCGGGCCACGATCGACCAGCCGGGTCCGTCGGCGCGCAGCGTCCGGGCGTCCCCGGGGGCGAACGCCGAGCGGATCCGGCCGAGCGGCGGCGGCGCGTCGAGGTACGCGCGCGCTTCCGCCAGCACCCGCCGGACTCCCGGATGGCCGCTCTTCGGCTTGCGCTCCTCAGCCGAGGGCGCGGCCTTCGCCTCCCCCTTCTCCGACTTCTCCGACTTCTCCGACTCCTCCGAGTCGTCCGGGGTGGCGAAGACGCCGCCGCGCAGCTTGCTCCGCCATGTCGCCCACTGGAGCGCTATCTCGTCGGCCCCGAGACGACGCTGCGGCGGCCCCCAGACCGTGGCATCGGGCGGGACGAGCGGTTCCCTACCCCCGTCCTCCGGGGACGGGTCGTGCGGTGCGGGTACGTCGGGTGCCGCGACGGCGACGGCAAGAGGCCAGCCGGGCAGCGCCGCCACGACGGTCCGCTCGTCCGGCGAGAGGTCGTACTCCATACCGCAGTCCCAGGACGCGATGGCCACGGCGACCAGCGACACGTCGTCGATCACGGCTGTCCAGCGGGCCCCGTCACCGTCCTGCCCGAGGACCAGCCCGTATCCGTCGGCACGCGGCGCCAGTCCCAGTGCCGCGCACGCCTCCGGGTAGTCGTCACCCAGCACGCTGGGGAACTGCGCCGGTGTCAGCAGCACCGCCGTGAGTACGTACAGCGCGTCGCTGGAGGCGACGGCCTCCTCGTCCGTCCCGGCCAACTCAGCCTCCCCAGTGGTTCGTCCGTGGCGCGCACCCTAGTGGGCGCGGGAGAGGCTTGTCACGACTTCGCGCACCACGCGGAGCTGCGGTTTTCCGCCCGGACAGGGGCGAATCACCCGCTGTCCGTCCGTGCCGCCTTTCACACCGCGGGCAGGCCGAGGAGGTCATGGGCGACCGCGCGAGGAGACATGGACCGCTCCCGGGCGAGGGTGACGACCGCGCGACACGCCAGCTCGCCGACCCCGAAGGACAGCGCTTCCGGCGACACCCACGCCGACGCTTCGTCGATCCCGTCCTGATCGTCCTCGGCGCGCGCCGCCACATAGGCGGCCGCCGCCTCGAACAAGTTGGGGGTGCGCCGTGCCGGGCTCCCCACGGGCTTCACCTGTGAGGAGGTGCTGTGGAACTTGGCCGCGTACCTGCGAATCGCATCGAAGATGCGGACCGCCTTTCCCCTGACCGGGGTAGTCGCCGATCGAGCATCTGCCGCTGCTCACCGTAGAGTTGGAAATTCAACGGCAGAAGGGGACATGTCAGTGAAACGGTTCGCGCGGCTCCAGGAGATCCGGCGGATGGACCCGGTCGCCGACGCCCACGAGATCTACCGGCTCAGTGCGGCGTTCGAATTCCCCTGGGACTACACACGGGCGCTGGAACTCGCGCTGTTCCGCACCTACGCCGTCCCGAGCATCGGACGCCTGCTGGCGGAGACGGCGGAGCTGACCGAACGCACACAGAAGAGGTACGACGACACCTCGCTGCTCCTGGACGCAGTCATGGAGCACGGCTTCGCCGCCGAACAGGCCCGCACCGCGATCCGCCGGATCAACCAGATGCACCGCGCCTACGACATCAGCGACGAGGACATGCGCTACGTCCTCTCCACCTTCGTCGTGATGCCCCGGCGCTGGATCGACGCCTACGGCTGGCGGCGCCTGTCCCGCCACGAGGTCGTCGCCACCACCGAGTACTACCGCACCTTCGGCCGCCACCTGGGCATCCCCGGCATCCCGGAGACCTACGAGGAGTTCGAGGACCTGCTCGACACCTACGAGGAGACCCACTTCGCCTGGGACGAGCGTTCCCGGCAGGTCTCCGACGCCACCCTCGACCTGATGGCCTCCTGGTACCCGCGCCCCCTCGCACCCCTGCTGCGCACCACCACGCTCGCGCTGCTCGACGAGCCGCTGCTGCGCGCCTTCCGCTACGAACCACCCGGTGAGGCAGCCACCTCGCTTGTACGCCGTGCCGTGCGGACGCGCGGTCGCCTGGTCCGGCTGCTGCCACCGCGCCGTACCCCGCACTTCGCCCGCCAGAACTGGGAGGTCAGAAGCTACCCGGACGGCTACCGGACCGCCGACCTGGGCACCCGGCCCGTACCCGGGCTCGGCGGCTGCCCGGTACGCCACACGCCCACCTCGGCGGCCGACGCGCCGGAGTGAACGGAAGCCGGGAAACACCTGGTCGAGCTGGGCGCCCCCGCGTCCGACCGCGAGTGTCCGATCGTCCGCCTCAGGGCTCGCGCACCGCCAGGGCCAGGAAATGGTCGTCCTGGTCGACGTACGACGTCATGCGCCAGCCCGAACCCGCGAGCAGCGGCCCCAGATTGGCCTCGGCCCGCAGGTCGGCCGGGGTGAGTTCCCGTCCCTGGCGTGCCGCCAGCGCGGCCCGGCCGATGGGGTGGAACAACGCGAGCAGTCCGCCCGGCCGCACCACACGGGCCAGCTCACGCAGGTTCTCGGCAGGCTCCGGCAAGTGCGCGATCAGTCCCGCCGCGAAGACGGCGTCCAGGGACTCCGAGCGCAGCGGCAGCGCGACGACATCGGCGAGCAGGAGAGCCGCGTCGCGGTCCCGGCCCGCGCCCACCGCGGCCTGGAGCATCGCCGGGGTCAGGTCGGCCCCGATCACCGTCCCCTCGGACCCGACGGCGGACCGGAGGAACGGCAGCGCGCGACCCGTGCCACAGCCCGCGTCCAGCACGCGGTCGCCCTCGTTGAGCCCGAGATCGGCGACCGCGGCCTCGTAGGCGGGGCCGTCGTCGGGAAACCTGCTGTCCCAGCCGGCCGCCCGGGCGCCGAAGAACTCCTGGACGTGTGTGTGGTCGTCACTCATGTTCCGCATGATCTCTCACCCGAACCGATGACGCCGCCGCGCGCATGATCGGGCACGATGCGACCCGTTCATCGCAACTCTGCGTCATGCTGTGACAGCGTTTGTGTCATGTTGTGACACCTTTCGAAACGCGCCCCCTGCGTACGCCCCTGCCCCGGCTAGCGTCCGTGAGCCATGGGACATATGGACCACGCCGCCTTCGGCTGGCTGACCCCCGCACTGTCGTACGCGATGGCCTGCACCGGTGCCGCGCTCGGCCTGCGCTGCACCGTGCGCGCGCTCGCCACCACCGGACGCGCGCGCCGCAACTGGCTCGTCACGGCCGCCTCCGCGATCGGCACCGGCATCTGGACCATGCACTTCGTGGCCATGCTCGGCTTCCGGGTGAGCGGCACCGACATCCGATACGACGTGCCACTGACCATTCTCAGCCTCGTCGTCGCCATGGTCGTCGTCTGCGCCGGTGTCTTCGCCGTCGGCTACAGCAAGGACCGCAACAGGGCGCTCCTGATCGGCGGCCTCACCACCGGTCTGGGTGTCGCCGCGATGCACTACCTCGGCATGGCGGCGGTGCGGCTGCACGGGCACGTCACCTACGACCCCGCCCTGGTCGGCCTCTCGGTGGTGATCGCTGTCGTGGCCGCGACCGCCGCGCTGTGGGCCGGCCTCAACATCAAGTCGCCCGTCGCGGTGACCCTCGCCTCCCTGGTCATGGGCGCGGCCGTCAGCAGCATGCACTACAGCGGGATGTTCGCCGTGAGCGTGCGGGTCGACCCCTCGGGCGAGCCGCTGCCCGGAGCCACGGCGATGCAGTTCATCTTCCCGCTCGCCGTCGGCCTCGGCTCCTACCTGTTCATCACCTCGGCCTTCGTGGCCCTCTCGCCCACGGCCGACGAGCGCGCGGCGTCCGCCACCGCCCAACAGCCCGTCGAGAGCGCCGTCCGCTAGCGGGAGCCCGGACCCGACAGCACCGAACCACGTCCAGAGCGAGGAGGCCATGCGCCCACCCCGAAGCACACCACAGGCCGCTGCGTCGACGCAGGCTCCGCCCCCGCGACGCGGTCGCCGCGCGCACGCCGGACCGCCGGCCGACGAGCCCCTGGACGCGCTCCTCGACTTCCCACCGGACCACGCGCCCCCGCGTGCGGGGCGCTGGCACATGCGCCCGCGCACCGTGCGCGCCAAGGTGGTCTGCCTGCTGATGGTGCCCGTCGTCTCCCTGCTCGCCCTGTGGGCGTACGCCACTGTCACCACCGCCCAGGACGTCACCCGCCTGCGCCAGTCGCAACGCGTGGACGACGAACTGCGCAGCCCGGTGGCCGCCGCCGTCGCCGCCCTCCAGAACGAACGCACCGCCGCCGTGCGGTACGCGAACGACCCGAGCGCGGCCCACGCCGACGACCTCCGCACCCTCGTCTCCCGCACCGACCGGACCGTGGCCGCGCTGCGCCTCGGCGACCACAGCACCGTCGCCTCCGGTCAGGAACTGCCCGCCGTGGTGGGCAGCCGCCTGACAGCCTTCGTGACGGGCGCCGAACAACTACGCACCCTGCGCACGGCCGTACTCGACCGCACGACCGGCTGGAACCAGGCGTACGACCAGTACACGAAGACCATCGGCAGCGCCTTCGCCGTGGACGGCGCGCTCACCGGCATCCAGCAGTCCGACACCGGCTCCGACGCGCGCGTACTGCTGGAATTCTCCCGCGCCGCCGAGGCACTGGCCCAGGAGAACGCCGTCGTCGCCGGTACCCGGCCGACCACGGTGCTGCGCGGCGAACGGCTGCGGCTGTTCGACGCCGCCGTGACCACCCGCCGTGCCCTGACCGACACGGCCGTCGCGGACCTGCCCGCCGCCCAGCGCGCCGCCTGGAGCCGTGTGGCGAGCGACAGCGCCTACACGTCGCTCACGGCGAGCGAGGACGACGTTCTCACCGCGGGCGACGACGCGAAGGCGGTCGACTCGTCGTCCGGGTCGGTCTGGACCGTCGCGTACGCGCGCGTGCAGGAGGGGATGTCCGCCGTCGCGGCGGACACGAGCCGGGAAGTCGCGGGCCGCACCGACCCGTTCACCGGCGGACTGCTCAGCCCCGCGGGCGCCGCCGTGCTCTTCGGATTCGCCGCGGTCATCGCCTCGCTGGTGATCTCCGTCCGTATCGGACGCGGCTTGGTGATCGAGCTGGTGAGCCTGCGCAACGACGCTCTGGAGATCGCCCGCCGTAAACTCCCCGCCGCCATGCGGAAACTGCGCGCCGGTGAGGAGATCGACATCCGGGCGGAGGCGCCCGCCGGGCCCCCCGCCGAGGACGAGACCGGTCAGGTCGCCGAAGCCCTGACGACCGTGCACCGTGCGGCCCTCCGCGCCGCCATGGAGCGCGCCGAACTGGCCAGCGGTATCTCGGGCGTCTTCGTCAACCTCGCCCGGCGCAGCCAGGTCCTGGTGCACCGCCAGCTCAGCCTGCTGGACAGCATGGAGCGGCGCTCCGACGACCCGGACGAGCTGAGCGACCTCTTCCGCCTGGACCACCTCACCACACGGATGCGGCGCCACGCCGAGAGCCTGATCATCCTCTCCGGAGCGGCACCCGGCCGCGCCTGGCGGATGCCGGTCTCCCTCACCAACGTGGTCCGCGCCGCCGTGTCCGAGGTCGAGGACTACGCGCGCGTGGAGGTGCGCCAGCTGCCCGCCGCCTCCGTCGTCGGCGCGGCCGTCGCCGACCTCACCCACCTGCTCGCCGAACTGGTGGAGAACGCCGCCCAGTTCTCGCCGCCCCACACCCGAGTGCGCGTCTCCGGCGAACCCGTCGGCAACGGCTACGTCCTCGAGGTCGAGGACCGCGGGCTCGGCATGGGCCCCGACGTCCTCGCCGACGCCAACCGGCGCATCGAGCAGTCCGAGGCCCTCGACCTCTTCGACACCGACCGCCTCGGACTCTTCGTGGTCAGCAGGCTCGCCTCCCGGCACGGCATCAAGGTGCACCTGCGCACCTCGCCGTACGGCGGTACCACCGCCGTCGTCCTGCTGCCCACCGCCCTCGTCCACAACGGCCCCGAGGAACCGGACGCCGAGCAGCCCCCGGCGCTCCCGGAGCCGCGCCCCGAGTACGCGCGCGTGCCCGAGGTTCCGTCCCACCCGCAGGCGGTGGCCGCCCCGGTCGACCGCCCCGCCCTGGCCGTCACCGCCCCACCGGCGCCCACTCCGGCGCCCGAACCACCGCTTCCCGGAGTCAGCACCTTGAGGCCGCACCACCCACCGAACGACTCCGAGCCCACGGACGACCTCCCACGCCGCGTGCGCCAGGCGAACCTCGTCCCCCAGCTCCGGCAGCAGCGCCCCGAGGAGGCGGCGCCGGAACCCGAACCCGACGCGGACGACGCACGCACCCCCGAACTCGTACGGCAGCGCATGGCGGCCTATCGAGACGGCTGGGCGCGAGGCGGCGGCAGACGGCCCGGCCGCACCGCCGCCCAGGAGCCCCGAACGGGCAGCGACAGCACTGAAGGAGATCCGGCATGATCCAGAACTCGAACAGAACGGGCGCGCAGCGGTCCGGCGAACTCGACTGGCTGCTGGACGACCTGGTGACGCGCGTGCACGAGGTGCGCCACGCCGTCGTCCTCTCCAACGACGGCCTGGCCGTCGGCTCCTCCAGCGGCCTCGGCCGGGACGACGCGGAGCATCTGGCCGCCGTGGCCTCCGGCTTCAACAGCCTCGCCAAGGGCGCGGGACGCCACTTCGGCGCGGGTGGCGTGCGCCAGACCATGGTGGAGATGGACGACGCCTTCCTCTTCGTGGCAGCCGCCGGTGACGGTTCCTGTCTCGCGGTCCTCACGGCCGTCACCGCCGACATCGGCCTGGTCGCCTACGAGATGGCACGCCTGGTCAAGCGGGTGGGTGAACACCTCTCCACGGCTCCGCGCATCGTGGCGCGGCCGCCCGCCGCAGGATGAACCGGAAGGGTCGGCACGGATGACCGAGAACCCGCCAGGCGCCCCGGTGGAACAGGGCAGCCAGTGGTACGACGGCGAGGCAGGACCGCTGGTCCGCCCCTACGCGATGACCGGTGGGCGCACCCAGCCCGGCCCGACGGGAGTGGCCTTCGACCTGATCGCGCTCGTCACCCTCGACCCCGCCGCGCCCGGAATGGACGGGACCGCGCTCGGCCCCGAGCACCGGACCCTGATCGAGCTGTGCCGTACGGAGACGCAGTCCGTCGCCGAACTCGCGGCGGACGCGGACCTCCCGGTGGGCGTGGTCCGGGTGCTCCTCGGCGACCTCCTGGAGCTGGGCTGTGTCACCGTCAGCCGCCCTGTTCCCCCGGCCCATCTGCCGGACGAACGGATTCTGCGTGAGGTCATCGAGGGATTGCGGGCACTGTAGATGAACGTTCCCGACCGGCCCGCGGCTCGCCCCTACGCCGTCCCGCACTCGTTCGGCAACCATTCGGCCGGGAAGCGGTCACTTCGAGTGTTTTTCAGTCCGAACGCCCGCAGTGGTGCCGCAGTTGTCATGATGCTGACCCCACGCTCCGAGCACGTCACCGCAGCCGGCCCTCCCGAGAGAAGTGATCATGGCCTCTGAGCACTCCGACGTCGACGACAGCTCCGCCCTGGCGCTGAAGATACTTGTCGCGGGCGGATTCGGCGTCGGCAAGACGACCCTGGTCGGCTCCGTCAGCGAGATCCGGCCGCTGCGCACTGAGGAGATGCTCAGCGAGGCGGGGCGGCTGGTGGACGACACCGACGGCGTGGACCAGAAGACCACCACGACCGTCGCCATGGACTTCGGCCGCATCACCATCCGCTCCGGCCTCGCCCTCTACCTCTTCGGGACGCCGGGACAGGACCGCTTCTGGTTCCTGTGGGACGAGCTGTCGCAAGGTGCCCTGGGGGCCGTGGTCCTCGCCGACACCCGCCGCCTTGAGGACTGCTTCCCGGCGGTCGACTACTTCGAGCACCGGCGCATCCCGTTCGTGGTGGCCGTCAACTGCTTCCCCGGCGCCCGTTCCTACGGCGCCCACGACGTCTCCCGCGCTCTGGACCTGGACTCGGGCACGCCCGTGGTCCTGTGCGACGCGCGGGACCGTGACTCCGGCAAGGAGGTGCTGATCCGTCTCGTCGAGTACGCCGGGCGGATGCACACCGCCCGGCTGCTGGACTCGGTGAGCTGAGGCGTCGATGGGCTGAAGCACCGGTGGGGTGAGGTACGGGTGGGCTGAGGCACGGGTGGTTCGGGCGCCGCGAGATCGTGGGCCGAGGCGCCCGTGCACCGAGAGCCTTCTCAGTCCGTCATGTCCTTCATCGCGACCACATGGTCGATGGAGACCCTGACCAGCAGTTCGCCCGGAACGCCGTTGCGGCTGCCGAACTCCTCCGCACGCTCCTCGCCCATGTACCGTGCGGCGATCCGGGTGGCCCAGTGCCGGACCTGGTCCAGATCCTCCGTCGGACGGGCCTCCCCGTTGAGCACCACGAAGGAGTAGGGCGGCCGGTCGTCGTCCACGCAGAGGGCGACGCGGTTGTCACGGGCGAGATTTCGCCCCTTCACGGTCTCCTTGCCGGTGTTGAAGACCAGCTCGTCACCGTCGAGCAGGAACCAGATCGGGGCGATATGAGGGCTCCCATCCGCCCTGACCGTCGCCAGCTTGCCGGTTCGGGTGCCGTACGAGACGAACGCCCGCCATTCCTCGTCGGTCATCTTCTGTGCCATACGCCCATCCTGCTTGCCCGGACGCCGGAGGTGGGGAAGGCTGGCGGATAGATCCTCCGGCCAGGGGGAGAGGTCGCACGGGGAGACGGAACATGGGGCATAACCAAGGACTTGGCTGGCTTCTTGACGATCTGACCGAGCGCGTGGACCACGTTCGCCATGCATTGGTCCTGTCGAACGACGGCCTGGTCACCGGAGCCAGTACGGGACTTCGGCGGGAGGACGCGGAGCACCTCGCCGCCGTGGCCTCCGGCCTGCACAGCCTTGCCAAGGGATCGGGCCGGCACTTCGGGGCCGGCCGGGTCCGCCAGACGATGATCGAATTCGACGACGCCGTACTGTTCGTCACCGCCGCGGGCTCGGGCAGCTGCCTGTGCGTGCTCAGCGGGGCGGAGGCGGACATCGGACAGATCGCCTACGAGATGACGGTGCTCGTCAACCGGGTCGGAGAACATCTCCAAGTGGACGCCCGCCGACCCGAGCACACCCCAGTGGCAGACATCTGACCTGCGGGTTTGTGGCTCGCGTCGGAGTTATCCACAGGGCTGCCACGCAGAGCACGGAACCGGCTACGGTGTGTGCACGGCGAACGCACAGGGCGTGAGCCACACACTCCACGGGGGAGTACGACCATGCCGGGAACCACCCTGACCTCACCGAGCCCCACCACCTGCACCCCGAGCCGCGCCGCACGGGAACTGGGGCTGAACCGAGCCGAGTTCGACCTCGCCGTCCAGCTCGGCCGCGTCCGGACCATGCGGGACGAGGGCGGCGGCGGACGCCGCGTCGAGCGCACGGAGATCGACCGCATCCGTGCCGAGGACGGCTTCCCTGAGACTCTCCGGGCGCGCGTGCGGCTCGTGACCACGACCGGCGCCGCGGCGCTCATGGACATCTCTCCGGGCCGGTTCGCCCGGCTCGCACGCCTGGGACTGCTGGTGCCGGTGCGCTTCTATCTCAACCGCTACCGGGTCGTGGTCTGGCAGTACCTCGCCGAAGAAGTGGAGGAGTTCGCGGCGCGTGACGTCAACGCCCATCTCCTGGAGGGCCGGACACCCGAGACCCTGAGAAGCCAGGTGGCGGCGGGCGTGGATCTGCGCGCCCGCAACTGGCGCGGCCGTCATCTCGGGTTCCTGCTGAGGGACGCGGAAGGCGACCCCTGGGCGCGAGCCGGAGCGCTGGCGTCCCTGCTCCCGCCCGACGAGGTCGCAGCCGCCACCGAGACTCCCGCAGAGCGGGCACGTCTCGACCGGCTCCGCCCGGTGCCACCCCGCCACGGCGCCCCGGGCACCCCATCCGCGGACCTCGCCGAGGAACTGATGACGGCACAGGACCCGGACGAGATCATGTGGCTGTGCGCCGACCTGGAGCAGGCGTTGAGGGAGGCCCGGGCGGCGGACTCACCCAAGGAAGCACGAGCCCGCTCGCCCCGTCCCAGCCCCGCCTCCATGCCGCGGCGGCCCGGATCGCTCGTCCGCCCGCAGACTCCGGAAGCCGCGCGCGAACGCCGCAGGCTCCTCGCATGGCTGCGCGGCCGACGCTCCCGGAACGCCCTGGCGCCGACCGGCACCAGGCGCTCCGACGGGACACGCACCTGCCTCAGAGGGACCTGAACAGGCCCTCCTGGACGACCGACACCAGCAGGTTCCCCTGCTGGTCGTAGATACGGCCGCGCGCCAGGCCCCGGCCGCCGATCGCGATCGGGGACTCCTGGTCGTACAGGAACCACTCGTCGGCGCGGAACGGGCGGTGGAACCACATGGCGTGGTCCAGCGACGCCATGTCGAAGTTCCGCTGACCCCACAGGGGTTCGACCGGGATGCGGACCGCGTCCAGGAGAGTCATGTCACTGGCGTAGGTCAGCGCGCAGGTGTGCACCAGCGGATCGTCGCCGAGCGGGCCGACCGCGCGCATCCACACCGCGCTGCGGGGGTCGGCGCCGTCGATCTCCTCCGGGTTCCAGCGCAGCCGGTCGACATAGCGGATGTCGAAGGGCTGACGGCGGGCCATCCGCTCCAGGGCTTCCGGCAGCGCGCCCAGATGCTTGCGGATCTCCTCGGCGACCGGCGGCAGGGACTCGGGGTCCGGCAGCTCACGGGCCGGCGGCAGCTGGTGTTCGAACGGTCCTTCCTCGGGCTTGTGAAAGGAGGCGGTCAGATTGAAGATCGTGCGGCCCTGCTGCACGGCCGTGACCCGCCGGGTGGTGAACGAGCGTCCGTCGCGGACGCGCTCCACCTGGTACACGATCGGCACGCCGGGGCGACCCGGCCGCAGGAAGTACGCGTGCAGCGAGTGCACGGGACGGTCGCCATCGGTGGTGCGTCCGGCGGCGACCAGTGCCTGGCCGGCCACCTGGCCGCCGAAGACCCGCTGGAGGGATTCCTGCGGGCTTCGGCCACGGAAGATGTTGACCTCGATCTGCTCCAGGTCGAGCAGGTCTACCAGGCTCTCGGCCGGGTTCGTCATCGGTGGGTTCTCCTGTTGTTCACAACTGGCCGACATCGGTGACACGGATGACCGCACGGCCCTCCGCGTCGGAGGCGGCGAGGTCGACTTCCGCGCTGATGCCCCAGTCGTGGTCATCGTTCGGGTCGTCGAAGATCTGGCGGACGCGCCACAGCTTGTTCTGCGGCTCCTCCTCGATCACCAGCAGCTTGGGGCCGCGGGCGTCGGGTCCGGTGCCGAGGTCGTCGTACTCGTCCCAGTACTTGTCCATGGCCTCGCCCCAGGCATCGGCGTCCCAGCCGGATTCGGCGTCCATCTCGCCCAGTTCCTCGACCTGGTCGAGCGCGGCCAGCTCCACACGGCGGAAGAGGGCGTTGCGGACGAGGACCCGGAAGGCGCGCGCGTTGGCGGTGACCGGCTTCACCTGGTCGGCCTTCTCCTGGGCCTCCTCGGCGGTCATCTCCGCCGGGTTGGCCAGCTGCTCCCACTCGTCCAGCAGGCTGGAGTCCACCTGGCGGACCATCTCGCCGAGCCATTCGATGAGGTCCTGAAGGTCCTCGGACTTCAGGTCGTCCGGGATGGTGTGGTCGAGGGTCTTGTAGGCGCTGGCGAGGTAGCGCAGCACGATGCCCTCGGTGCGGGCGAGTTCGTAGAAGGACACCAACTCCGTGAAGGACATCGCCCGTTCGTACATGTCACGGACGACCGACTTCGGGGACAGCGGGTGGTCGCCGACCCACGGGTGGCTCTTGCGGTAGGTGTTGTACGCGTGGAAGAGCAGCTCTTCCAGCGGCTTCGGGTACGTGATGTCCTGAAGCCGCTCCATGCGCTCCTCGTACTCGACGCCGTCCGCCTTCATGGCGGCCACGGCCTCACCGCGCGCCTTGTTCTGCTGGGCGACCAGGATCTGGCGCGGGTCGTCCAGCGTGGACTCGACCACGGACAGCATGTCGAGGGCGTAGGAGGGCGACTCAGGATCGAGCAGTTCGAACGCGGCGAGTGCGAACGTGGACAGCGGCTGGTTGAGCGCGAAGTCCTGCTGGAGATCGACCGTGAGACGCACGATGCGGCCCTCGGCGTCCGGCTGGTCGAGCTTCTCGACGATCCCGCCGTCCAGCAGGGAGCGGTAGATCGCGATCGCCCGGCGGATGTGTTTGAGCTGCTGCTTGCGCGGCTCGTGGTTGTCCTCAAGGAGGTGGCGCATGGCCTCGAAGGCGTTGCCGGGCCGGGCGATCACCGAGAGCAGCATCGTGTGCGTCACGCGGAACCGCGAGGTCAGCGGCTCGGGTTCGGAGGTGATCAGCTTGTCGAAGGTGTTCTCCGTCCAGCCGACGAAGCCCTCCGGAGCCTTCTTGCGCACCACCTTGCGGCGCTTCTTCGGGTCGTCGCCCGCCTTCGCGAGCGCCTTCTCGTTCTCGATGACATGCTCGGGGGCCTGCGCGACGACAAGACCGGCGGTGTCGAAGCCCGCCCGCCCCGCCCGGCCCGCGATCTGGTGGAACTCCCGCGCCCGCAGCGTGCGCACCCGGTTGCCGTCGTACTTGGTCAGCGCGGTGAACAGCACTGTGCGGATGGGCACGTTGACACCCACGCCGAGGGTGTCCGTGCCGCAGATGACCTTCAGCAGACCGGCCTGGGCCAGCTTCTCCACCAGACGCCGGTACTTGGGCAGCATGCCGGCGTGGTGCACGCCGATGCCGTGCCGTACGTAACGGGACAGGTTGCGGCCGAACTTGGTGGTGAAGCGGAAGTTGCCGATCAGCTCGGCGATCCGCTCCTTCTCCTCGCGCGTGCACATGTTGATGCTCATCAGCGCCTGCGCGCGTTCCACGGCCTGCGCCTGGGTGAAGTGCACGATGTACACCGGGGCCTGCTTGGTCTCCAGCAGGTCGGTCAGTGTCTCGGTGAGCGGGGTGAGCCGGTATTCGTAGGAGAGCGGGACCGGGCGCGTGGCCGAGCGGACCACCGAGGTGGGGCGGCCGGTGCGGCGGGTGAGGTCCTTCTCGAAGAAGGAGACGTCGCCGAGGGTGGCCGACATCAGGATGAACTGGGCCTGCGGCAGTTCGAGGAGCGGGATCTGCCAGGCCCAGCCGCGGTCGCCCTCCGAGTAGTAGTGGAACTCGTCCATCACGACCTGGCCGACGTCCGCGTTCTTGCCGTCGCGCAGGGCGATGGACGCCAGGATCTCGGCGGTGCAGCAGATCACGGGCGCGTCGGCGTTCACCGAGGCGTCGCCGGTGAGCATGCCGACGTTCTCGGTGCCGAACAGCTTGCACAGTTCGAAGAACTTCTCCGAGACCAGGGCCTTGATCGGAGCGGTGTAGAAGGTGACCTCGTCGCGGGCCAGTGCCGCGAAGTGCGCGCCCGCGGCGATCATGCTCTTGCCCGAGCCGGTGGGCGTCGAGACGATCACGTTCGCCCCGGAGACCACCTCGATCAGCGCCTCCTCCTGGTGGGGGTAGAGCGTGAGACCGCGCTCGTCGGCCCACGACTCGAAGGCTTCGTAGAGGGCGTCGGGGTCGGCGGTCGGCGGCAGCTGATCGATGAGGGTCACGCCCCCATCTTGCCTGGCCTCGGTGCCAACCGGGGAATCGGCTGTCGCCTCCATGATCATGGCAGCTACGCTGTGTCGCCGACGGGGCGTCAACGCTCCGGCTCAACTGCACAGTGGTACACGAGGAATGGGGCGGAAAGCGGCCATGATGGGACCAGCACATTCACTGTCGGGAGCCGCTGCCTGGCTCGGGGTGGGGGCCGCCACCGCGGCCTTCGGTCATCCGATGCCCTGGCCGGTCCTGCTGGTGGGCGCCCTGATCTGCGCGGGTGCCGCGCTCGCCCCGGACCTCGATCACAAGGCGGCCACCATCTCGCGGTCGTTCGGGCCGGTGTCGCGCAGGGTCTGCGAAGTCGTCGACAAGCTGTCGTACGCCGTCTACAAGGCGACCAGGAAGCCGGGCGACGCGCGTCGCTCGGGCGGGCACCGCACGCTCACCCACACCTGGCTGTGGGCGGTCATGATCGGAGCCGCCTGCTCGGCGCTGGCGATCACTGGTGGCCGCTGGGCGGTGCTGGCGATCCTCTTCGTGCACATGGTGCTGGCCATCGAGGGCCTGCTGTGGCGAGCGGCCCGCGGCTCCAGCAGCGATGTCCTGGTCTGGCTGCTGGCCGCGACCAGCGCCTGGATCCTGGCGGGAATGCTGGACAAGGACGGCAACGGCTCCCACTGGCTGTTCGAGGCGCAGGGCCAGGAGTACCTGTGGCTGGGCCTGCCGATCGTCCTGGGCGCCCTGGTCCACGACATCGGGGACGCGCTGACCGTCTCGGGCTGCCCGATCCTGTGGCCCATCCCGATCGGACGCAAGCGCTGGTACCCGCTGGGGCCGCCGAAGGTGATGCGGTTCCGGGCCGGCAGCTGGGTCGAGATCAAGGTGCTGATGCCCGTCTTCATGGTGCTCGGCGGCGTGGGCTGTGCGGCGGCCCTCAACGTGATCTGACGCGCGGCCCCCTCTCAGGTCGCGTCGCCGGAGTCCGCTCCGCCGTACCGGCGCTCGAAGCGGGCGACGCGGCCCTCGGTGTCCACGGTGCGGGCCTTGCCCGTGTAGAAGGGGTGGCTCTCCGAGGAGATCTCCACGTCGATCACGGGGTAGGTCTCGCCGTCGTCCCACTCGATGGTCTGCTCGCTGACCGCGGTCGACCGGGTCAGGAAGGCGTACCCGGCGGCCCGGTCGCGGAAGACCACGGGGCGGTACTCGGGGTGCTTGTCCTGCTGCATGGCGGCTCCTCGCGCGGGGCGGTGGGGCGGGGTGCGGGTGGATCAGCCGGGGAGGGAGTCCTCGTCGACGATGTGCACCGCGGCCTCCTCGGCGGTGGCGGCGGCACCGTCGATGCCGACGTCGGTGGCCACGAGCGCGCTCTCGTCGTCCTCGTGCGCCCCTTCGTCGGGGGCGACCAGCCGACCGGAGCGCAGTCGGCCGACCTCGTTGTCCAGCAGTTCGCCGTCACCGCCGTCGTAGTCGCCGAGGCCGTCGCCGTCGGGTGCGGCGGAATCGGGCAGCTCCTCGGCGAGCCGCTGGTCGAGCGTCTCCCCGGCCTGGCGCTCCGCCGCCGTCACACCGTCGTGCTCTACCGCCCACGGCCGCTCCGGCGGGGACCAGCCCCGGTCGAGCGGGTCGGCGACGCCGTCGGAGATCAGAGTGTCGTCGGCGTCGAGCGGCCCGGCGTCCTCCTGGATGTCGGAAGGATCGGGCTGGTAGACGTCGTCCCCCCAGCCGTCGGCGCTGTTCACGGGAACCTCCAGGTCCTGGGCGCGGCCCGGCGCCATCGCGTGGCGCGGTGGCCCGTCGGCGCGGGTGTCACACGGCGCGGACCGGACCGTCCCCCGGCGTCCCCCGAACCGGTCTCCTCGTCCAGCCTTCCATCCCGGTTCGGGACCGCGCAACGGCACACCGTCCGGTACGGGACCGTGCGGCATGCCGTCGCGGGTGCAGGCGAGCCCGGCCGCCCGCGCGGTCAGCGGCGCGGGCCGGGCCGTGCGGCCGTGACATCAGCCGTGCCAGGACCGCCACAGCGCCGCGTAGGCCCCGTCCGCCGCGACCAGTTCCTCGTGGCTGCCCAGCTCGCTGATGCGGCCGTTCTCCACGACGGCGATCACGTCGGCGTCGTGGGCGGTGTGCAGCCGGTGCGCGATGGCGACCACGGTGCGGCCGTCGAGGACACGGGCCAGCGAGCGTTCCAGATGGCGTGCGGCGCGCGGGTCCAGGAGCGAGGTCGCCTCGTCCAGGACCAGCGTGTGCGGGTCGGCCAGCACCAGCCGGGCCAGCGCGATCTGCTGCGCCTGCGCCGGGGTCAGCGCCAGCCCGCCGGAACCCACCTCGGTGTCGAGGCCGTCGTCCAGCGCGCGGGCCCAGCCGTCCGCGTCGACCGCGCCGAGAGCCGCCCACAGCGCGGCGTCCTCGGCCCCGGCACGGGCAAGCAGCAGGTTGTCGCGCAGGGAGCCGACGAAGACGTGGTGCTCCTGGTTGACGAGGGCGACGTGCGAGCGGACCCGCTCGGCGGGCATCCGGGACAGTTCGGCACCGCCCAGGGTGATGTGGCCGTCACGGGGCGCGTAGATGCCGGCGAGCAGCCTGCCCAGGGTGGACTTGCCCGCGCCGGAGGGGCCGACCAGGGCGAGCCGGGTGCCCGGCGCGACCTCCAGGGACACCTGACGCAGCACGTCGACGCCCTCGCGGTAGCCGAAGTGGACACGGTCCGCGTGCACGTCCCGGCCCTCGGGGGCGAGTGCGGCCTCACCCGCGTCCGGCTCGATGTCCCGCACCCCGACCAGGCGGGCCAGCGACACCTGGGCGACCTGCACCTCGTCGTACCAGCGCAGGATCAGGTTCACCGGATCGACCAGCATCTGGGCGATCAGGGCGCCCGTCGTCAGCTGCCCCACGCTGATCCAGCCCCGCAGGACGAAGTAGCCGCCGACCATGAGCGCCGAGCCGAGCACGATGATGTGCACGGCGTTGATCACGGGGAAGAGCACCGAGCGCAGCCAGAGGGTGTACCGCTCCCACGCGGTCCATTCCTTGATCCGCCGGTCCGACAGCGCGACCCGGCGGGCACCCAGGCGGTGTGCCTCGATGGTGTGGCCCGCGTCCACGCTCTCCGCCAGGACCGCGGCGACGGCGGCGTACCCGGCCGACTCCGAGCGGTAGCCCGAGGGCGCACGCTTGAAGTACCAGCGACAGCCGACGACCAGCACCGGCACCGCGAGCAGGACGGCGGCGGCCAGCGGGGGAGCCGTCACGACGAGACCGCCGAGCAGCAGCAGCGCCCAGACGACACCGATGGCCAGCTGTGGCACCGCCTCCCGCATGGCGTTGGCCAGGCGGTCGATGTCGGTGGTGATCCGGGAGAGCAGGTCGCCCGTGCCCGCCCGCTCCAGGACGCCCGGCGGCAGCCCCACCGAGCGGACGAGGAAGTCCTCGCGCAGGTCGGCCAGCATGCGCTCACCGAGCATCGCGCCCCGCAGCCGCACCTGGCGGACGAACAGGGCCTGCACGGCCAGCGCGATCACGAAGAGGCCGATCGTCAGCCCCAGGTGCAGCTCGCGGGCATCGTCCGACACGCGCTCGACGAGGTCGCCGAGCAGGTAGGGGCCGACCATGGAGGCGATGACGGCGGCCGTGTTGACGCCGATGAGGAGCAGAAAGGCCCGGCGGTGCCGACGGAACAGTTCGGCGACGTAGGCGCGCACCGTCGATGCCGCGCCGACGGGAAGGGTGGTCGCGGTCTTCGGGGCCGCCGGGTCGTACGCCGGTGGCACGACGCCGATCATGCGCTCTCCTCGATCTCTTCGAGCCGGTTCTCTTCGAGCCGGTCGAGTTCGCCCAACAGGGCGTCGCCGTCGGCCTTTTCCAGCCGACCGGTCAGGTCAGTGGTGCCAGCGCGGGGGCTGCCGTCCTCTTCGTCCTCGGTCTCGCGGGTCACCACCGCCCGGTACCGCGGGTCGGTGGCGATCAGCTCGCGGTGCGGGCCGGTCGCGGCGACGGTGCCCTTGTGGAGGAAGACCACGCTGTCCGCGCGGTCCAGCAGCAGAGGCGAGGAGGTGAACACCACGGTGGTGCGGCCGGAGCGGAGTCCGCGCAGGCCCTCGGCGATCCGGGCCTCGGTGTGCGAGTCCACGGCCGAGGTCGGCTCGTCCAGGACCAGTACCTCGGGGTCCGTGACGAGCGACCTGGCCAGGGCAAGGCGCTGGCGCTGGCCGCCCGACAGGGAGCGTCCGCGTTCGGTGATGCGGGTGTCCATGGGGTCCGATGCGTCGAGCGAAGCCTGCGCCAGGGCGTCCAGGACGTCGTCGCACTGCGCGGCGGCGAGCGCGTCCTCGGCCTGGACGGAGCCGGAGGCGGGCACGTCGAGCAGTTCGCGCAGGGAGCCGGACAGCAGCACCGGGTCCTTGTCCTGGACGAGGACGGCGGTGCGGGCCAGGTCCAGGGGGAGGTCGTTGAGCGCGACGCCGCCGAGCAGGACCGACGGCCCCGGTTCGGCGGGGTGGCCGCCCAGGCGGGCCGCCAGTTCGCCCGCCGCGTCCGGGTCTCCGCACACCACGGCGGTGAACCGGTGGGCGGGGGCGACAAGCCCGGTGAGGGGGTCGTGCAGGTCGCCGCCCGGCACCTTGCCGGTGCCCGCGCCGTCGGCTCCAGTGCCCTCAGCTCCCGCGCCCGCGGCTCCCGCACCCTCGGTGTCCGTCGGGCGCCGGAGGGACAGGACGCGTGCCGCGCGTGTCGCGGACGGACGTGAGAAGGAGAAGGCCATCGCGATCTCCTCGAAGTGCCGGGTGGGGTAACCGACGATCATGACCGCGCTGTAGACGGTGACCAGTTCACCGACCGTCACCCGGCCCTCGCGGGCCAGCTGGACGCCGTGCCAGACCACCGCGATCAGCAGCAGACCCGGCACCACCACCTGGATCGCGGAGATGAGCGACCACATGCGGGCGCTGCGCACGGCGGCGTGCCGCACCTCCTGCGAGGCGCTGCGGTAGCGGGTGAGGAACAGCTCCTCGCCGCCGATGCCGCGCAGGACGCGCAGCCCGGCGACGGTGTCCGAGGCGAGTTCGGTGGCGCGGCCCGCCTTCTCGCGCTGGACGTCGGCGCGGCGTGTGGCGCGGGGGAGCAGTGGCAGCACCGCGAGGGCCACGAGCGGAAGACCGATGGCGACGACCACACCGAGAGCGGGCTGGTAGACGATGAGTGCGACACAGACGAGGACCACCGTCAGCGCGGCGGCAGTGAAGCGGGAGACGGCCTCCACGAACCAGCCGATCTTCTCCACGTCACCGGTGGAGACGGCCACGACCTCGCCCGCCGCCACGCGCCGGGTCAGCGCGGAGCCCAGGTGCGCGGCCTTGCGCGCCAGCAGCTGCTGGAGCCGGGCGGCGGCCGTGATCCAGTTGGTGACGGCGGCCCGGTGCAGGAAGGTGTCGCCGACGGCGACGCAGGTGCCGCACAGGAGCAGCAGGCCGCCCGTCCGCAGAAGTCCGGAGGCCGAACCCTGCACTGCCGCCTCGACGGCCAGCCCGACGCAGAAGGGCAGGGCGCAGACGGCGGAGAAGTGCAGCAGGCCCCAGAGCAACGCCTTGAGCTGGCCGCCCCGCTGGTTGCGGAAGAGCCACCACAGCAGGTGCGGACCCGAACGTGCGTCGGCCACGCCCGGATCGGAGTACGGAAGGTCTTGGATCTGCATGGCGTCCCAGTGGCTCGTGTCCGGAGGAGGGCAACAGACGGCGGCAAGCCGTGAAAGGGTCGCCTCACGCGGTGGTGAATTTCAACCGGTTTTCCCGGTCCGCCGCGAGATTCCACCAAGCCGCGCCGTCCGTCGTCCCGAAGCCTGCGGGGACGCCCGCCGCTCAGCAGGGCCTGGGGAGATCCCCGTCCATCAGGGTGTCCAGCAGGAGACCGAGCAGTTGCCGCTCCTTGTCGGTGAGCGGGGCGAGGATCTCCTCGGCCGCCGAGCGGCGTGCGCCGCGCAGCTCGCGCAGGGTCGCGCGCCCCTCGTCCGTCAGCTCGATGCGGGTCACCCTGCGGTTGGCCGGGTCCGGCATCCGGCGTACCTTGCCGCTCGCCTCCAACCCGTCGACCAGGGTCGTCACCGCGCGGGGCACCACCTCCAAGCGCTCGGCCAGATCGGCCATGCGCGGGGGCGAGTCGTAGTGGGTGAGGACGCGCAGCAGGCGGGACTGGGCGGGGGTGACGCCCAGATCGCGCTGCTCCAGGTGGCGCTTCTGGATGCGGTGCACCCGGCGGGTGAGCCGCAGCAACTGCTCCGCGAGGGCGCTTTCGGGGTCGGGGGTGTTCATGCCGGGAACAATATCAGGACCCCGTTCATTGTGAGTATAGGTAACAATGAGCTATGCTCTTCGAGTCATCGTCGGCCGGCCCGCGTGACCGGCCCCCTTCCCCCTTCGTAGGAGCCCATGAAGCCCGAACGTGAAATCACCTGGAACCCACCTGCCGACGCAGGGCAGCAGCCCCGGCAGGTGCGCCGCATCCTGAAGCTCTTCCGCCCCTATCGCGGGCGGCTGGCGATCGTCGCCCTGCTGGTCGGAGCGGCCTCGCTGGTCTCCGTGGCCACGCCGTTCCTCCTCAGGGAGATCCTCGACGTCGCCATCCCGCAGCGCCGCACCGGACTGCTGAGCCTTCTCGCGCTCGGCATGATCCTCAGCGCGGTCCTCTCCAGCGTCTTCGGCGTCCTGCAGACGCTGATCTCGACCACCGTCGGCCAGCGCGTCATGCACGACCTGCGCACCGCCGTCTACGGCCGCCTCCAGCGGATGTCGCTCGCCTTCTTCACCCGCACCCGCACCGGCGAGGTGCAGTCCCGCATCGCCAACGACATCGGCGGAATGCAGGCCACGGTCACCTCCACCGCGACCTCCCTGGTGTCCAACGCCACCAGTGTCATCGCCACCGTCGTCGCCATGGTCGCGCTCGACTGGCGCCTCACCGTCGTCTCCCTGGTCCTGCTGCCGGTCTTCGTCTGGATCAGCCGCCGGGTCGGCGCGGAGCGCAAGAAAATCACCACCCGACGGCAGAAACAGATGGCCACGATGGCCGCCACCGTCACCGAGTCGCTGTCCGTCAGCGGCATCCTGCTCGGCCGCACCATGGGTCGCTCGGAATCCCTCACGTCGGCCTTCGCGGCGGAGTCCGAGGGGCTGGTCGACCTCGAGGTCAGGTCGAGCATGGCCGGACGCTGGCGCATGGCCGTGATCACGATCGTGATGGCCGCGATGCCCGCCGTCATCTACTGGGCCGCCGGTCTGGCGCTCCGGTTCGGCGGGCCCGAGGTCTCGCTCGGCACGCTCGTCGCCTTCGTCTCCCTCCAGCAGGGCCTGTTCCGCCCGGCCGTGAGCCTGCTGGCGACCGGCGTCCAGATCCAGACTTCGCTGGCCCTCTTCCAGCGGATCTTCGAGTACCTGGACCTGCCCATCGACATCACCGAACGCGCCCGGCCCGTCCACCTCGACCAGATCAGAGGTGAGGTCCGCTTCGAGGACGTCGAGTTCCGCTACGACGACAAGGGCGGCGCCGTTCTCGACGGCATCGACCTCACCGTGCCCGCCGGAACCGGTCTCGCCGTGGTCGGACCCACCGGCGCGGGCAAGTCCACCCTCGGCCATCTGGTGCCCCGGCTGTACGACGTCACCGGCGGACGCGTCACCCTGGACGGCGTGGACGTCCGCGACCTCGACTTCGACACCCTCGCCCGCGCGGTCGGCGTCGTCTCCCAGGAGACGTACCTGTTCCACGCCTCGGTCGCCGACAACCTCCGCTTCGCCAAGCCGGATGCCACCGACGAGGAGCTGCACGAGGCCGCCCGCGCCGCCCAGATCCACGACCACATCGCGGCCCTGCCCGACGGCTACGACACGGTCGTCGGAGAGCGCGGACACCGCTTCTCCGGTGGCGAGAAGCAGCGCCTCGCGATCGCCCGCACCATCCTGCGCAACCCGCCGGTCCTCATCCTCGACGAGGCGACCAGCGCCCTGGACACCCGCACCGAGGCCGCCGTCCAGGAGGCGATCGACGTCCTCTCGGCCGACCGGACGACGATCACGATCGCCCACCGGCTGTCCACGGTCCGCGACGCCGACCAGATCGTCGTGCTCGACTCCGGCCGCATAGCCGAGCGCGGCACGCACGAGGAACTGCTCGACCAGGACGGGCGCTATGCGGCCCTCGTGCGCCGGGACGCCCAGCTGGCCCCCGTCGCCTGACGCGCGACGGGAGTACGCGAGTTGGTGATATGCGGGGAATCGGGTGATATGCGTATTACCTTGCCCGCATGAACATCAACACTCCGTCACGGAGCACGATGCGACTGACGCGCCGGGGCAGACTCGTCCTCGCCGGGGTCGGCACCGTTCTGGCCGGTACCGCCGTGGCGGTGTCGCTGATCGCGCTCTTCAGTGGAGAGTCGAAGACGGCGACCCTGGTCATCCCCGAGGGCTGGCGCGCGAGCCAGATCTACGACGCCGTCGACAAGGCCCTCGAACTGAAACCGGGCACCACCCGCAAGGCCGCCCCCACCGCCGGGCTGAAGCTGTCGAACGACGCCGAGGGCAACCCCGAGGGCTACCTCTTCCCCGCCACCTATCCGCTCCGGAAGGGCATCACGGCGGAGTCGCTGCTGCGGCTGATGGTCGACACCGCCAACGAGAAGTTCGACGCCGCGCCGGTCGCCGCGGGGGCCCAGCGCAACTCGCTGAACGTCTACCAGGCTGTCACCATCGCGAGCATCGTCCAGGCCGAGGCCGGGAGCAAGGCCGACATGGGCAAGGTGGCCCGGGTCGTGTTCAACCGGCTGGAGCGCGGGATGCCGCTCCAGATGGACGCCACCCTCAACTACGCGCTCGACCGCCACATCCTGCGCACCAGCACCGACGACACCCGCATCGACAGCCCGTACAACTCCTACCAGCGCATGGGGCTGCCGCCCACCCCGATCGGCAATCCCGGCGAGGACGCGATGCGGGCCGTGCTCAGTCCGTCGACGGGCGACTGGCTGTACTTCGTCACGGTCAAGCCCGGGGACACCCGCTTCACCTCCGACTACATCGAGCACATGCGCAACGTGACCGAGTTCAACCAGCAGCGGACCGCCACCGCACACCCGGGCACCCCGAGCGGGAGCCCTGACGGGAGCCCGGACGCCGCGCACCGGACACCGGTGGCCCAGAGTCCCGCTGAAGGCTGAGCGGCTGGCAGGACGGGCGGGCGAGCCCGGCAGGACAGCACGTCCCGGACCCGCCCCCCTCGCCTCCCCGCCGCAGGCGTCCGGCCTCAGCGCCCGCCCGCCACCAGCAGCGGCGCACCGCCGCCGGAACCCCCGGTCGCCGTACGGTCCAGCAGGCCGCGTGCGGCGAGTTCGGGGATCACGCCCTCGCCGAACCAGTACGCCTCCTCCAGATGCGGATAGCCGGAGAGGACGAAGTGCTCGATGCCGAGGGCGTGGTACTCCTCGATGAGGTCGGCCACCTCCGCGTGACTGCCGACCAGCGCGGTCCCCGCGCCACCGCGCACCAGGCCGACACCGGCCCACAGGTTCGGGTGGATCTCCAGCTGGTCGCGGGAGCCGCCGTGCAGTTCCAGCATCCGGCGCTGCCCCACCGACTCGCTGCGCCCGAGCGCGGCCTGCGCGGCGGCGATGGTGTCGGCGTCGAGGTCGTCGAGCAGCCGGTTCGCCGTGGCCCACGCCTCCGCGGAGGAGTCCCGGGAGATGGTGTGCAGCCGGACACCGAAGCGGACGTCGCGGCCCTCGCGTTCGGCCAGCGAGCGAATCCAGTCGATCTTCTCCTTCACCTGGGCGGGCGGCTCGCCCCAGGTCAGATACACATCCGCGTGCCGGGCGGCCACGGGCCCGGCGGCCTGCGAGGAGCCGCCGAAGAACACCTCGGGCACCGGGTCGGGCGGCAGCGCGGTGAGGCCGCCGTCCACCTGGTAGTGGGCGCCCTGGAAGTCGTACGGCTCACCCCGCCAGACGCCGCGCACGATCGACAGGAACTCGTCCGTGCGCTCGTAGCGGCGGTCGTGGTCGAGGTGGTCGCCGAAGCGGCGCTGTTCGGAGGAGTCGCCGCCGGTCACCACGTTGAGCAGCAGCCGTCCGCGCGTCACCCGCTGGTAGGTGGCGGCCATCTGGGCGGCCAGAGTGGGGGAGAGCAGCCCGGGGCGGAACGCCACCAGGAACTTCAGCCGTTCGGTGTGCTGGGAGAGGGCGGCCGTGATCAGCCACGCGTCCTCGCACCAGGTGCCGGTCGGGGTCAGCACCGCCTCGAAGCCGAGCTGTTCGGCGGCCTTGGCGATCTGCGCCAGATACTCGATGTCGGGCAGGCGCAGCCCGGGTGTGCTGCGCCCCGCCTTGCCGTTCGGGCCGTAGGCGTGGCGGTCGACCAGGGTCCGGCCGTCGCCGCCCGTGGGCAGGAACCAGTGCAGTCGTACGGTCATCTCGGGTTTCTCCTGGGTCAGTTCCGGGCCGGGGCGGTGGTCGACGGGGGCAGATCGCCGTTGAAGCGCGTGTCCACGAAGTCACCGAAGTCGACCTTCTTGGGGATGAGCCCCAGCGTGGTGAAGGTGTCGGCGATCTGCTGCTCGGAGGCGACGAGGGGCTTGTCGACGGCGACCGTGACGCGGGTGGAGTTGGTGCGCCGTACGGAGGCGAGCGCCACCTCGTAGGGCAGTCCGGTGTCCTTCGCCCACACCTTCGCCCACTCCTGCTGGTGGTCGTGGACCCAGACCTGCGCGCGCCGCAGCCGGGCCAGATAGTCCTTGATGGCGGCGGCCTTCTTCGGGTCGCGCAGTGCGCCGGGCGCGGCCACCTGGAAGGACAGCCCGTTGGTGACGCCCTCGCCGGTGGTGAGCACGCGGCCCTGCTCGGCCTCCAGTACCTGGGAGGTGTACGGATCCCAGACCGCCCAGGCGTCGACCTTGCCGGAGTTGAACGCGGCGAGCGCGTCGGCCGGCTGGAGGTACTTCACCTTGACGTCCTTGAGGCTCAGCCCGGCCGCCTTGAGGGAGGCCACCAGCTGGTAGTGGGCGGACGAGCCCTGCGCGACGGCCACCGACCGGCCCTTGAGCTGCTTCGGAGCGGTGAGCTTCGACCCCTTCGGCACGAGGATGGCGTCGCCGAGCGAGGTGCCGTGCTGCGCGGCCACCACCGCGATCTTCGAACCGGCACCGGCCGCGAAGACGGGCGGCGTGTTGCCGACGCCGCCGATGTCGACGGCCCGGGCGTTGACGGCTTCGAGCAGGGGCGGGCCGGAGGTGAAGGTCGACCACTTGATGCGGTACTTCAGGTTCTTCAGCTCCCCGGCGGCCCGCAGGACGGCCTCGGAACCGCCCTTCTGGTCACCGACGGCGAGGGTGACGGACCCCGAACCGTCGGTGTCGGTCCCCGTCCCGGCGGTCGCGTCACCTCCGCAGGAGGTGATCAGGAGGGAGAGGGGGAGGAGCAGCGCGGCGGGAAGCAGACGTCGTCGCATGGCGGTTCCGTTCGTGTACGGAGGCGGATACGGGGATGAGGCGTGGGGGCGGGGGTGGGCCCGGGCGTCTTCACGCCGAGGCAGGCCGGAACAGGACGGTCCGGCTCGGGACAGCGCGGTCCGGCTCGGGGCGGCTCGGACAGCTCGGAACAGCTGGGGCAGCGCCGGTCAGGCGGCTTCGGCCGCCGTGTCGACGCCGAGCCGTTCCAGCAGCCCCGCGCGGATCTCAGCGAACCGGGGGTCGGTGATGTCGCGCGGCCGGTCGAGCGCGACCCGCTGCTCATGGGCGATGCGCCCGCCGTCCATCACCAGCACACGGTCGGCGAGCAGGACGGCCTCCTCGACGTCGTGCGTGACGAGCAGCACCGCACAGCCCCGGCGCCGCCACACCTCGCCGACCAGTCGCTGGGCCTTGATCCTTGTCAGCGCATCGAGCGCGCCGAACGGCTCGTCGAGCAGCAGGAGATCGGGCTCGCGCACCAGGGCGCGGGCCAGGGAGGCCCGCTGGGCCTCGCCGCCGGAGAGCGTCTTCGGCCACGCGTCGGCGCGGTGCCCGAGGCCCACCTCCTCCAACGCGCGTTCCGCGAGGGCGCGTTCGGGCCTGCCCGGCAGACCCAGGACGACGTTGCGCCACACCTTCTTCCAGGGCATGAGCCGGGGCGCCTGGAAGGCGACGGCCCGGCGGCGCGGCACGAGAACGGTCCCCTCGATGTCCCGGTCAAGACCGGCCAGGACGCGCAGCAGCGTCGACTTGCCGCAGCCGCTGCGCCCGAGCAGCGCGACGAACTCGCCGGGCGCGATGTCCAGCGCGAGGTCGTCGATGACGGCGCGGCCGTCGAAGGAGCGGGTCAGTCCCTCGACGCGTACGACCGGGGAGAGCCCGGTCGCCGCGGGGCTCACCGGCCCGTGAACGTCGGTCGCCATTGCAGCAGCAGCCTTTCGAGGGAGCGGACGATGAAGTCGGTGAACAGGCCGAGGAAGGCGTAGACGATGAGGCAGACCACGATCACGTCGGTCCGCAGGAAGTCCCGCGCCTGGACCATCAGGAAGCCGATGCCGGAGTCGGCGTTGACCTGTTCGGCGAAGACCAGGGCGAGCCAGGAGACGCCGAGCGCGTAGCGCAGCCCGGTGAGGGCGCCGGGCAGCGCGCCCGGCAGCACGACATGGCGCACCAGCCCCCAGCGGGACAGGCCCAACGACTCGCCCGCCTCGATGAGCTGGGAGTCGACACCGCGTATGCCCGCGTAGACGTTGAGGTAGAGCGGGAAGGTCACGCCGAGCGTGATGATGGCGATCTTCGGGGTCTCGCCGATGCCGAACCAGATGATGAACAGCGGGATGAGACCGACGAACGGCACCGTCCGCAGCATCTGCACCGGGGCGTCCACCAGGTCCTCGCCGATCCGGAACAGCCCGGAAAGCAGGGCGAGTCCGACGCCGGTCACGGTGCCGAGGGCCAGCCCCGCCGCGACCCGGCCCAGCGAGGTCGCGACGGCCGAGGGCAGCGAACCGTCCCCGACGAGGTCGGCGCCGACCCGCGCGATCCGCCCCGGCGAGGCGAGCACGTCGGGCGTCAACACTCCCGTGGAGCTGAGGAGTTGCCACAGGAGGAGCAGCAGGAGAGGTCCGGTGGTGCGGCGCAGCCAGCGGGGGACGCGGGCGCGGCGGAACGAGCCGGGGACGAGACGCTGGAGGGAATCGGGTGCGGGGGGTGCGGATATGCCGGATGTGTCCGGATCGTGGGCGCTGGGTGGGGCATGGCTGATGCTCATGGCTGCTCCACGGAGTGAGGCGGGGCACGGGACGCGGTTCCGCGCCGGTCCGGATCAGGGGTCACCGGACCGGACGGCGAGGCCGGGCACGTGGTCACGAGGGGTACGCGGGGACGGCGTACGGGTGCCGCGTGAGCACGGCGTACGGATGCCGCGGGGATCGCCCTGGCGGGGCAGGACGGTGCGGGGAAACGAGCGGGAAGGGCGTCAGCGGCCGCGACGACACGCGGCGGAGGCCACCCGCAGCAGGTCGATGTGACCGCGCGTGGTGAGCAGGGCTGAACGCAACATGCCGGTGAAAGTAGCCAGCCGACCGGTCGCGGGTCAACGGTGTCTCGCCTGATGGACCGTGCGTATCGGAGAACGGGCACGCCTCGCCCGTAGCGGAATCGGTCGCGTCGGGGCGCGTGAAGTCCCGGGTCCGGGTGAGGATGGGGGCATGTCAGATGCCTTCACCACGCGCGTGCTCAACATCTCCACCGGTTCCCACGAGCGGGTCGTCGATCTCACCGGCGCGTGCGAGGACTTCCTGCGCGAGGCGGCGCACGGCCGCGACGGACTGCTCAACGTCTTCGTCCCCCACGCGACCTGTGGAATCGCCGTCCTCGAAACCGGAGCAGGCAGCGACGACGACCTCCTGGCCACCCTGCACACGCTGCTCCCCGCCGACGACCGCTGGCAGCACCGTCACGGCAGCCCCGGCCACGGCCGCGACCACGTCCTCCCCGCGATCGTCCCACCCCACGCGACCCTCCCGGTGATCGACGGCCGCCTGGCCCTGGGGACGTGGCAGTCTGTGTGTCTGGTGGACACGAACAAGGACAACCCCAACCGTCAGGTGCGGCTGAGCTTCCTCGGCCAGTGAGCTGTGGCTATCGAGGATCCCGTCCCTCGGCCACGTCGACCATGCGGTCGAGGGCCCGCTGCATGTAGCGCTGCCACAGGGGTTTGAACGGGCCGTTGAGGACCCAGCCACGCCCGCGCCGGGGTTTGAACTCGTAGGTCCACCGGATGTTCGTCCCCTTGCCGTCCGGCAGGAACGAGAACTCTCCGCGGATGCCCTGCGCCAGGCTGTTGAGCACGTTGGTGAACCCGGTGAGTTCGTAGGCGAAGCCGTGCGGTGCCGTGTACTCGGTCAGCCGCTCGGTGACGTGGGAGCCGTCGGTGAAGTGCGGCTCCCGGGCGACCCCGGCGCGGTCCCATGGGGCGTGCTGCCCCTCGATGTGGCTGACGCCCGGGAAGAAGCGGTCCGCCTTGAAGACCAGGGAGAGGTCGATCGGCGCGATGACGGCGAACGCCGTTCCGGGGGAGACCGACGCCCTCGCGAACACGGTGATGGGCACGGTGCGATCCGTTTGTGTGATCAACATGAGTCAGGAGTCCTCCTCGGGCAGCACGACCACCCGGTTCTGGTAGGCCCAGACGACCGCTTGGAGACGGGAGGCCGCGCCGAGCTTGGGCAGCATCCGGGCGAGATGGGATTTCACCGTGGACGGTTCGATATGCAGTTCGGACGCGATGTCGCTGTTGCTCATGCCCTGGGCGAGCAGGCGCAGGATGTCGAGTTCGCGCAGGGTGAGGATGCCGTCGGCGGCCGTGCCGTCCCGCACGGTGACGGGCCGCGGCGCACGCCGCCCGGCGAAGGCACGCAGGACACGCCGTGTCAGTTCCTGGTCGAGCATGCCTCGGCCGAGAGCGACCTGGCGGATGGCGTGCGCGATGAGATCCGGATCGGAGTCCTTGAGCAGGAACCCAGCGGCCCCGGCCTCCAGCGCCCCGAAGACGTACTCGTCCAGGTCGAAGGTGGTGAGCATGAGCACTTCGACCGGGTCGTGCTGCACGGCGCGCGCGACTTCCACGCCGTTCATCCGCGGCATGCGGATGTCGAGGCATGCCACGTCCGGCCGCTGTTCCTGGATCAGCCGCAGGGCCTGAGCCCCGTCCTCGGCGACGCCGACGACCTCGATGCCGTCCTCGGTGGCGAGGAGCGCGGCGAGCCCCTTCCGTACGAGTGGTTGATCATCGGCGATCACCACGCGGATTCCCGTGGTCACGACGTCACCCCTCCCGTCAGCCGCTGGTGGTGCGACGGCCGTTCGCGCGGGAGCACCAGCAGCACCTGCCAACCGCCGCCGGGCGTCGGCCCGTAGTCGACGCTCGCTCCCACGAGGGCGGCCCGCTCGCTCATGCCGATCAGGCCGAAGCCCTCCCGCCTCGGAACGGGGACAGGACCCGGAGCGCGATCGTTGCGGACGGTGATGGCGACTCGGTCGTCAGCCGTGCCGTCGAGCATGACGGAGCATCGTGCGCCGGGTGCGTGCAGGGACGCGTTCGCGAGGGCTTCCTGGACCATGTGGTAGCCGACCACCTGGGCGAGGGCGGAGACGCCGTCGCCCAGGTCGGCACCGTCCGGCCGGACGGTGAGACCGATGCCGTGACCGTCCGTGCGCCGTGGTGCGAGCAGGTCGGGGATCGCCCGGAGGGAGCGCTCGGCGAGCGGTGCCATGTCGTCGTCGCGCAGCAGCCCCACCATTCTGCGCAGGTCGCCGAGGACGGCCATGCTCTGTGCGCGGATGTCGTCCGCCGACTCCCGAGCGGTGGGCCGGTCGTCGATCTGCCGTCCCAGGGCTGCCGCGAGCATGGCGATGCCGGAGAGGTGGTGGGCGGCGATGTCGTGCAGATCGCGGGCGAGGGCGACGCGTTCGGCGGCGACCGCAGAGGCGACCAGGGCCTCCCTCTCGCCCGTCAGCGCGGCGATCTCCCGCTCGTGGGCCGCGTGCACTTCACGTCTGCCGACGACGACAAGGGCGATGAGCAGCGGCACCCCGACGACGATCAGACCCTGACCGACGCCCAGGCCCAGTGCGACGAGAGGACCCGCCGCGCCGGAGCGTACGGCGTTCAAGGCTGTGGCGACCGTGACCCCGGCGAACAGCGCCGCCGCCGTCCCGTTCCGGAGCCGGTGACCGCTCGTCACGGCGAGCAGATAGGCGGCGGCGGTCTCGGGCACCGCGGTCACGCTGACGAGGTCGCCCGGCGCGACACCGGCGAGCAGGAGTGCGGCGAGGATGACCAGGGCTACGGCGGTACGAGGCTTTCGCGTGCTCGTCGCGACCGCGGCCGACTGCACCGCCACAGCGACGAGGATCGCGTACCACGTGGCGGAGCCCACGGCGGGAACGGTGCCGGAACTGCCCGGCACGTCGGCCACGGGCGGCACCGCCAGGAGGATCGCGAGGCCGAGGACGAGGCAGCAGATCCCCGCGACCACGGTGTCGTTCGGCGATGCACGCCCGGGCGTGCTCGGCGAAGTGGTCATCATCAGGAGTGTAGGGGAGCGGCGCGGCGCGCGAACGACGGTTCCTCCGAGGCCGGTTGACCGAGCCGGCCCCGGGTGAGCGCGATGATCGCGAGCGCCGCCACCACGGAACCCACGGACATGACGGGGACGGCGACGGTGGCGAGGCCGGGGAAGAGGTCCGCCCAGAGCACGGAGACGAAGGTGTTCACGCTGACGTGCATGAGCATCGACAGGGGCAGCGACTCGTTCGTGCGGTTGAACATCCACGACATCACCACGTTGAACGACACGCAGAACACGGTGAAGGCGAGCAGCCCGGCCCACCCCCGGTTGCCCTCCGCCCAGTCCGTGAGGAAGAGGGGGTAGTGCCAGACCGCCCACACCGGCCCGAGGATCGCGGCGGACACCAGCGGCGAGTACCGCCGCTGCAGCCTGCTCAGGGCGAAGTCGCGCCAGCCGGGCTCCTCGGCGAGTCCGGTCGTGACCAACTGGAGGACGAGGACCGGGAGATACGCGGCGAGCAGGGACGGAGCCGCGATCCGGCCGCCCGAGAAGACCGTTCCGACGACCAGCAGCCCTGCGGGAACGGCCAGCAGCGCGGCGGCGTACCACCGCAGGCCGACACGCCACCGAAGCAGCCGTCCGGCCCAGGCGCGCAGCCCGGCGCGACCGTCGACGACGGCGGTGACGATGAGGGCCGCGCCGATCGGGCCGAGGTACGCGCCGGGCAGCACACCGAGGAGCTGAGTGGTCCCGAGAACGGCCGGGTAATCGACGCCGGTGATGCCCAGGCCCTGGTCGGAGAGGATGTAGTTCACCCAGCCGAGCCAGCTGAGTGCGCAGGCGAGAGTGAAGAAGGCGAGCAGTGGATGCGATCGGATGAGCGAGGACATGTGTGTTCCTCTCGGACGGTGGAGAGTGACCATCCGAAGGTAGGGACCGCGCCGCTCCGGCTTCGAGCGCCGTTCTGCCGAACCTCGGCGCCTGCGACTTTCGATGCAACCGAAGGGCTCACCATGGCAGACCTGATCGAACTGTCCGCGTTGCGGGTGCGGCGTGAGCGGTGGATCGACGCGCCCCCTCAGACCGTGTACGACCTGATCAGCGACGTGGAGGCATCCGTCGCGTGGACACCCGATCTGGTCTCCGCGACGTATGAGACCGCGGGTGTGCCGCAGGTGGGCTCATGGTTCACCGCCGTCAACGCCGATGTGCGGCACGACCATGAATGGGTGACGCGGTCACGCGTCCACGCGGCCGAGGCCGGACGCGAATTCGCCTGGTACGTCGTAGTCCAAGGCGTGGACGCCGCCTTGTGGCACTACCGCCTCCGCCCCCAGGACGGAGGCACCCTCGTGACCGAAAGCTGGCAGGTCGAACACCTCTTCCCGGTCATGGGCACGAGCCGGGAGGAACTACTCGACCTGAAAGCGCACAACACGGCTGGTATGGAGGCGACTTTGGCCTCTCTCGCCGAGGTGGCGGCCACGCGTGCGCGCTGAGCTTGAGGACGATCCGAATCGCCAGGTGCGGCTGGGCTTCCTCGGCTAGGGGTTCGCTCCCGCCCTCGTGAGCTGCGGGGACGCGTGAAATCGTCTGGTGTGCGGCCTACGGGGCGGTCTGGCGCGCCCTGTTCGTCACCCGCTGTGCCACGACGTACCGCCCTGCGGCTAGTTTGTGCGGGTGGGTGTGTGGGCCCGTGGGTGAGGTGCGAGGGGAAACGGGAGGTCGGGGACGGTGTCGCTGCGCGAAGGTGATCCGGCCGAGATCGGCGGCTATCCACTGGAGGCGCGGCTCGGCTCGGGTGGGATGGGCACGGTTTTCCTGGCCCGGACGAGTTCGGGGCGGCCGATCGCGGTCAAGCTGATCCACCGGCAGTTCGCGGAGGACGACGAGTTCCGCATCCGTTTCCGGCAGGAGGTGGCGGCGGCGCGGCGGGTGAGTGGTGCGTTCACCGCCGCCGTGGTCGACGCGGCGCCCGAGGCCGAGCAGCCGTGGATGGCGACGACCTACATCGAGGGGCGCACGCTCGCCCAGCACTGCGCCACCGAGGGGCCGCTGAGTGGTGCGGAGCTGCGGCGGCTCGCCATCGGGATGGCGGAGGCGCTGCGTGACATCCACCGGGTGGGGGTCGTCCACCGTGACCTCAAGCCCTCGAACGTCGTGCTCTCGCCCGAGGGGCCGCGCGTCATCGACTTCGGCATCTCGCGCGCCGTGGGCCAGGAGACGCTGACGATGACGGGGCGGGTCATCGGTACGCCGCCCTTCATGTCACCGGAGCAGCTGCAGTCGCCGCGTGAGGTGGGGCCGTGGTCGGACGTCTTCTCGCTGGGCACGCTGCTGGTGTACGCGGCGACCGGGCGGGGGCCTTTCGACGCCGACAGTCCCTACATGACGGCGTACCAGGTGGTGCACGAGGAGCCGTCGCTCGATGCCGTGCCGACGACCCTGCGCGCGGTCGTCGAGCCGTGCCTGGACAAGGAGCCGAAGGGACGTCCCTCGGCCGATGAACTCCTCGTGCTGCTACGGGACTTGCCCACCGACCTCGGCGGGACCGACGCGGACGGGGACGGCGCGAGTGGCGTCGGTACGGGCCGTACCCGCGACATGATCACGCAACAGCACTCCGCCACGCCGACCTCCCTGGCGTCGACCGCGCCGACTGCCGTCCCGACCGCCGCTCCGGACTCCGCCCGGGTCGACGCCTCGGATTCCGTTCCCCTCTCCGCCCAGCCCGCCGTCCCCTCCGCCCCCGACGCCGAAAGCACCGGCACCCTCACCGGCCGTCGCCTCCGCCGCCGATGGCGCCCCGTGCTCGCGGCTGCGGTCGCGGTGGCGGCGATCGGCGGGGGAGTCGCCGCGCTGAACGCGAGCCACTTCGGGGGCGTCGGCGACGGCAAGGGCGACAGCGTCGTGACGTCGGGAGCCGCGCTTCCGGACGGCTTCAAGCCGTGGCGTACGACCGTGCGGGGCGGCCAGGACCTCCCCGACGAACTGCGGTGCGTCGCGCGCGGCGACGCGGTCTACTGCGGAGGCGGCGGTGTCGTCGCGACCCGTATCCGGGTCAAGGACGGCTCCCACCGATGGACGGTGAAGAGCCCGGGCGTCCCCGCGCAGGGCATGCACATGGTCGGCGCCACCGACGACACGGTGCTCGGATACCGCATCGCCGCCCAGGACGACCCGCAGTCCCCTCCCACCGAGGTGGTGGCCATCGACGCGAAGAGCGGCCGGGAGCTGTGGTCCGCGCCGTCCGGTGCCCAGTCGCAGGCCGTCACGGGCCAGACCCAGGACGCCCTCGTGATCGGCTCCGCCGTCGTGTCGGTCGACGGTTCCGACTCCCGCTTCGAGGCACGGGCCGCGCACAGCGGTGAGGTCCTCTGGACGACGCCGTTCCCCGCGGGCACGCGGTGCGCTCCCGTCCCGGTGGGCACCCGGCTCCTCGCGATGTGCGCGACGGACGCCGAGGTGGATGCCGT
This sequence comes from Streptomyces sp. LaPpAH-108, assembly GCF_000373625.1. Lineage (GTDB taxonomy): Bacteria > Actinomycetota > Actinomycetes > Streptomycetales > Streptomycetaceae > Streptomyces. The sequence goes on along the minus strand of NZ_KB891993.1, from coordinate 550,116 downwards.
ATCGGCGCGCCACCCCACTCTGTACGCGCTCGACCGGACCTCGGGGAAACTGGGCGCTCCCGTCGCGGTCGACGGCCCCGCCGTGCCGGTCGGCGTCGCCGACGGCAGTCTCGTCCTCCTCCGGGAACACACCGAGGAGGCGGCGGTCCCGGACGGGTACGACGCGGTGGTACGGGTCGATCCGGCCTCGGGGAAGGTCACGTACTCCCCACTGGCCCGGACCTGTGCGGGGACGCCCGGCATGGCGGACGGCACCGTCTACGTGAGCGGGCAGACCGGTCTCGTCATGGCCCTCGACCCCGCGACCGGCCGCAAGAAGTGGTCGCAGCGGACCGGGGTGGAGGGCGCGTCCGGTCCCGTGGCGGGCGACGGAGCGCTGTACTTCAGCTCGGCCACCGGCCGGGTCGTCGCACTGTCGCCGGACCACGGGAAGTTCCTGTGGGCGACGGGCGCGCGCGCCGACGGCCTGACGGGCGAACTGGGCGCGACCCCGCGCGTGACCCTCGCGGGACGCGCGGTGGTCGTGGCCGCCGCCAAGAACACCCTCTTCGCCTTCGACACCCAGAACCCGCCGAAGTCACGCTGACCTCGAGTCCTGTGCGAGTGCGCCGTGCCCGTGGTGTTTCCGGCGCTGCCGATGAACCTAACGCTTTCGCTTCGGCCTCGGCCGGCTTCTCGCGGTGCGCGGAGGGCGCTTGGCCTGGGGATGAATCGTGCGCTGGAGACCCGAGGCCGGGCGCAAGGAATTCAGGACGGCCGTCTGAGTGCTGTCGAGCGGTCCGATGTGCCCGTCGTACAGGACGTCGAGGAGACCGCGGGCCGGCTCGTCGTAAAGGAAGACGACACCGTGTCCAGTTCGTCGGGCACGCTGAACATGACGGGGCGTCAGTGCGCGGGGCGGACTTGGGGGGAGAGGGAACTCCCTTGGAGGGAACGGGGGCGCCCTGGTGGTTCGGTAAGGTCAGCTGATTATGGTTACCCAGACGGACCCCACCGTGTCGCCGGATCGGCCCGTGTGGCCTCTGTGTGGTCGTGATGTCGGCTCCACCGATCCCGTCGGCTGCCGTGGTCGTCGGGTGGCCGACTCGGGGGCGTGCTTGGCGCATATGTCGGAGGGTCAACGGGCCGCGTACTTCGCCGGGTTGCACAGCGGCAGCCCCGTGGACCATCGGGGCACCGAGTTGACCGGGGAGCTGCTGGGGCGACTCCTCGACGCCGTCAGGGATCCGGCGGACGGAACGCCGAGGTTCGGTACGGCCAGGTTCAGCGGGGCGACGTTCAGCGGGTCGGCCGACTTCACCCGGGCCGAGTTCCGCAGTGCCTGGTTCGACGAGGCGCGGTTCGCGGGGGGAGTGCGGTTCAACGGGGCCCGGTTCCCGGATGACGCGCGGTTTGCGGAGGCGGTGTTCGAGGACGCCGCCGATTTCCGGGGGACGGTGTTCGGCAAGGACGCGAACTTCGGGAAAGCGTCCTTCGCCGCCGGGGCCTGGTTCGATCAGGCCGCGTTCGGGGACGGTGCTTCTTTCACGCGGGCGTCCTTCGGCGGCAGTTCCCGTTTCTCCAAGGCGCGCTTCGGCAAAGGGGCGACGTTCTCCAAGGCCGTCTTCGAGGCGTCGGCCGACTTCGGAAAGGCGGAGTTCGGGCTGGAGGCGCGCTTCACCGGAGCGCTGTTCGCCGCCGAAGCCCGGTTCACGGAGGCGACGTTCGCGCTGCATGCCTGGTTCAACCGCACGGTGTTCCGCGATGCCACGGCCTTCGGCCCCCTCGCGTGCGCCGGGACGCTCGACCTGAACAGCGCCGTGTTCACGGCCCCCGTGGCCATGGCGGCAGCGGCGGGTCGCGTCACCTGCAAGGGGACACGCTGGGAAGCGAAAGCGTCGCTGCGTCTGCGGTACGCGACCGTCGATCTCACCAACGCGACGTTCGAGTATCCGTTCACGGTCTCGGCCCGCGCCACGCCGTTCTTTTCCGCCGGAGAAACGCTCCTGGCCGGGAAGAACCCGGGTGTCGCGGTGGCCTCGCTGAGCGGTGTGGACGCGTCGTACCTGACTCTGACGGATGTCGATCTGTCGGCCTGTCGTCTCCTCGGGACCATTCATCTCGACCAACTGCGCCTGGAAGGGCACTTCCAGCTGGATTTCGCTCCCCGTGGGCTCAGGCGCCGCGGGTGGCTTCCCGTGCGCTGGACGCGCCGCCGTACCCTCGCCGAGGAACATCACTGGCGCGCGTCCCGGGGCGCGGCAGGCTGGGCGGCAGGTCCCCCGGGGCAGCCCCCGGCCGGTCCCACGGCGTTGGCCCCCGCTTACCGTCAGCTGCGGAAAGCCTTCGAGGACGACAAGAACGAGCCGGACGCGGCGGATTTCTACTACGGCGAGATGGAGATGCGCCGCCACGACCCCACGCGTCCTTTCATGGAGCGAGTCCTGCTTTTCCTGTACTGGGCCGTGTCCGGATACGGATTGCGCGCGCTGCGGGCCGTGTGCTGTCTGCTGGCAGCCGCCACCGTCACCGCGCTGGCGCTCATGCTCTGGGGGCTGCCCAAGGACTCGCCGAAACAGGAGACGGTCGGCGCGATCTCGGGCCGGAAGATCAGCGCCGTGACGGACACCCAGGACCCGGTCGACCCGACGGGCCCGTGGCGCGGACGTCTGACCGGCGAGCGATTCGAGAAGGCGCTGCGCGTCACCGTCAACTCCGTGGTCTTCCGCTCCTCGGAAGAAGAGCTGACCGTATGCGGCACGTACACGGAAATGGCGTCCCGGGTTGCCGAACCCCTCCTCCTGGCCCTGGCCGTGCTGGCCGTGCGAGGACGCATCAAGCGGTGACGCTGTCCCTGGGCTTCACCAGGTCAGGGGCCGGATAGGCTGGTCGGATGCTTGAGAATCCTCCTCCCTGTCCGAAGTGCTCCTGCGAGTACACCTACGAGATGAACGCCCTGGTGGTGTGTCCCGAATGTGCCCATGAGTGGGCTCCCGGCGAGGCCGGTGCCGAGGGCGGCGAGCGCGTCGTCAAGGACGCCGTCGGCAATGTGCTGCGGGACGGCGACAGTGTCGTGGTCGTGAAGGCGCTCAAGGTCAAGGGCAGCCCGTCCGGGATCAAGGCCGGGACCAAGGTGCGGAACATCCGGCTGGTCGACGGGGTCGACGGGCACGACATCGACTGCAAGGTCGACGGGTTCGGCGCGATGCAGCTCAAGTCGAGCGTGGTCAAGAAGGCCTGAGCCCGGAGGCCGGGCACCCCTGGAATGGCGGAACGATCAAGGCCCGCACCTCTTGAGGAATTGCATAATTTCGCAATTGCTTAGATGCTGTGCTGGTTGTGTCCGCAGGTAGGAAGCCGAGGGGCCCGTGTCCGTTCCGTCGTACCAGGTCAAGGCCGGTCGTCTGGGGGCCTCCGTCGCCGCGCTGCTGCCCGGCCGGGGCGACCTCGCGGAGATGCGGCGCGCCCCGCGCCGTGACCTGCTCGCCGGACTCACCGTGGCCATCGTCGCGCTGCCGCTGGCCCTGGGCTTCGGGGTCTCCTCCGGGCTCGGCGCCGAGGCGGGCCTCGCGACCGCCGTGGTCGCCGGGGCGCTGGCGGCCGTCTTCGGCGGCTCCAACCTCCAGGTGTCCGGGCCGACCGGCGCGATGACCGTGGTCCTCGTGCCGATCGTCGGCCGGTACGGCCCGAGCGGGGTGCTCACCGTCGGCCTCATGGCGGGCGTCATGCTCGTCGGCCTGGCACTGCTGCGGGCCGGGAAGTACATGCGGTACGTCCCGGCACCCGTCGTCGAAGGCTTCACCCTCGGCATCGCCTGTGTGATCGGGCTCCAGCAGATCCCGAGCGCCCTGGGCGTGCCCAAACCCGAGGGCGACCGGGTGCTGGTCGTGACCTGGCGGGCGATCGAGGAGTTCGCGCGGACCCCGAACTGGACGGCGGCCGGATTCGCCGTCGCGGTGGCCGCGGTGATGCTCGTGGGCGCCCGGTGGCGGCCGACCGTACCGTTCTCGATCGTCGCCGTGATCGCGGCGACGATCGTGGCGCAGGTCGGCGGATTCGACGCGGCGAAGCCGATCGGCGATCTTCCGGCCGGGCTGCCCGCGCCCTCGCTGTCCTTCCTCGACCTCGGCGCGCTCGGCAGCCTGCTCGGCCCCGCCGTGGCGGTCGCCGCCCTGGCCGCGCTGGAATCCCTGCTGTCCGCCTCGGTGGCCGACGGCATGACGGTCGGGCAGCGGCACGACCCGGACCGTGAGCTGTTCGGGCAGGGGCTGGCCAACATCGCCGCCCCGCTGTTCGGCGGCGTCCCGGCCACCGGTGCCATCGCGCGCACCGCGGTCAACGTCCGTACCGGCGCGGGCTCCCGGCTCGCCGCCCTGACCCACGCCGCCGTCCTCGCGGTGATCGTCTTCGCCGCCGCGCCCCTGGTCTCGAAGATCCCGCTGGCCGCGCTCGCCGGAGTCCTGCTGGCCACGGCGATCCGCATGGTCGAGGTCGGCGCGCTGCGGGCCATGGTCAGGGCCACCCGCTCCGACGCCCTGGTCCTCGTCCTGACCGCCGTCGCGACCGTCGCGCTCGACCTCGTCTACGCGGTCGTCATCGGCCTCGTCGTCGCCGGGGCGCTCGCCCTGCGCGCCGTCGCCAAGCAGGCCCGCTTCGAACAGGTGCCGCTCGACCGGGCCGACCACACCGCCGAGGAACACGCCCTGCTCGCCGAGCACATCGTCGCCTACCGCATCGACGGGCCGCTGTTCTTCGCCGCCGCCCACCGCTTTCTGCTGGAGCTGACCGAGGTCGCGGACGTACGCGTCGTCATCCTGCGCATGTCCCGGGTCTCGACCATGGACGCCACCGGTGTGCTCGTCCTCAAGGACGCGGTCGAGAAGCTGGAGCGGCGCGGCATCCGCGTCCTCGCCTCCGGGGTACGGCCCGGTCAGCGCCGGGTCCTCGAATCCGTGGGCGCGCTGGAGCTGCTGCGGCACGACGGGCGCGAGTACGCCACGACGCCCGAGGCGATCCGGGGCGCCCGGGAGTACCTGGAGCACGCCGGAGTGCTGCCCGCCGTACCCGCCCCGCAGCCGGGCGCCGCGACGACGGCCGTGGAGGCGTGATGTTCACCGAGCTGAACGCCCTGCCGCACCGGCATGTGCTCACGCTGCCCACGGAACCCTCCGCCGTACGCGTCGCCCGCGAGACCGCCGAGCGGGCGCTGACCGAGTGGGGCATCGGGCTGCGGCACCCGGCCGTCGACCCGGCCCTGCTGATCGTGAGCGAGCTGGTGACCAACAGCGTGCGGCACGCCGCCGTACTCTCCCCGCAGGTCACCGTGGTCTACGCGGCGGCCCCCGACCGGGTCGCCTTCGCCGTCCACGACCGCCATCCCCACCGGCCCCGGCTCGACGGACCGGGCCTGGACACCGGGACGGGCGGCCTGGCCACGGTCATGGAGCTGACGCTGGGTCTCGGTGGCAGCGCCGCCGTCCAGGCCGATGACGACGGGGGCGGCAAGGCCATCTGGATCACGCTCCCGCTCTGAGGGGGGGTGGCGCCGCCGGTGGAACCGCTGGAACACGGGCCGATCCGCCGTTTCGAAGACTTGCTAATCTCGGCGATTCACGAGGTCATCGCCGCCGCATCCGGCGGCTCCCGTCGTCGACGTGGATTCGGCCGGGCCGCTGCCGCACGCGAGGATGGGTTCATGGTGTTGACGAATGGCCGCACACGAGGCGCCGGGGCGGGCCCGGTGGCACGGTGCCGCCGCGCGGAAGGGGAGACGGCCCGGTGAGTACGCCGCTGTACCAGCTGAAGGCGGAGTTCTTCAAAACCCTGGGCCACCCCGCTCGCATCCGCGTCCTGGAGCTGCTGAGCGAGCGCGAGCACGCGGTCGCCGAGATGCTGCCCGAGGTGGGCGTCGAGCCCGCCAGCCTCTCCCAGCAGCTGGCCGTCCTGCGCCGGGCTAACCTGGTCAGGACGCGTAAGGAAGGCTCGAACGTGTACTACTCGCTGACCAGCCCGCACGTGGCCGAGCTGCTGCGGGTGGCGCGGACGATCCTCTCGGGCGTCCTCGCGGGCCAGGCCGAACTCCTCGCCGACCTCCAGGCGACCCAGGGCGAGGGCAGGCGGACGGGCTGACCCGGCCTTCCGGGCGTGCCCGGGTCGCAACCGGCGTGCCCGGGTCGTAACCGGTTCGCGTCTCCTTGGGGTGACTTTCCCCGTTGATCGATAGAGTCGTCTCGTTCACATCAGGTGCACCGAATCTCCACATGAGGTTTCGGTGAGGGCGGGGGGTTCCTTCTGCCTGGTGATCGGTCGGGAGGCCGTGTGCACGAGATGACCAAGGGTGCCAACGTCGTTCTGGGCAGCCTGAGTGACGAGGACGTCGAGTCCGTGGTGGTCAGCCTGGGGTGGGTGAGCCCGACCGGCGAGGGCGACGCGGACGTCTCCGTCCTGCTGCTGGACGAGAACGGCAAGGTCCGCGGCGACACCGACTTCTACTTCTACAACAACCCCTGCGCGCCGGACGGAAGCGTGCAGTTGCTCGGCAAGACCCCGGTCGGGGAGGGCAGCGAGGACCGGATCGGCTTCGACCTCAAGGCACTCCCGGACGACGTCGCCACGATCCTCGTCGCCGCGAGCCGGTACGAATCGGCCCGGTTCGACGAACTCGAGGACCTGCGGCTGACGTTGAGTGACGGCTCCGGCGAACCCCTGCTGACGTACGAGGTCGGGGACGCGGGCGGCGTCAGCGCCCTGATCTTCGGCGAGCTGTACCGGCGTGGGGAGGAGTGGAAGTTCCGCGCGGTCGGGCAGGGGTACGAGTCCGGGTTCGCCGCGCTCGCGTCCGACCACGGGGTCGACATCGAGGACGACGCCGAGACGGTGGGCGACGCGGGGATGGACGATGCGGGGTTGGACGATGCGGGGGTGGAGACCGAGGCGGTCGGGGAGGCCGCGATCGAGGAGCCGCCGTCGGCCGGGCCGGTGACCGAGCAGATCCCGGAGCCGAGGTCGACGCCCGAGCCCGTCGCGCCTGTCACCGGCGCCGTCCCGTCACCGCGCACCCCCGACACCGATGCCGTACCGGCGCCGAGGAAGACGCGCCCCCGTACCGCCAAGAAGAAGGTCACCCTTCCCAAGGCGCTGAAGAAGTCCCTCGCGGAGAACGACGCGTGGCACGGTGCCCGGCTCTTCCCCGTCTCCGCGCTGAAGAGCGACCGGGACCGGGAGATGCGGGCCACCTCCGTGCTCCTCGCGGTGATGGCGCAGGTGCCGGAGTTCGGGCGCAGGCTCACCGCCGGGTTCGGTGCTCCCGCCGGGCGGATGGAGACCTTCACCGAGGTGTCGCTGCCGCACGGGGACACGCCCCGGCGACCGGACGGGGTCATCCGGGTGGAGCGCGCGGGCAAGCTCTGGACCGCGCTCGTGGAGACCAAGACGAACGGCAACCCGCTCAAGGCCGAGCAGGTGCAGGCGTACGCCGACATCGCGGCGCGGCGCGGGTACGAGGCGGTGATCACGCTCTCCAACGACGTGGCGCTTGAGGGCAGTCCACTGGTCGAGGTGAAGATCGACCGGCGGCGCAAGAACAAGGTCAGCCTGTGGCACCTGTCCTGGGCCGAGGTGGCGCACCAGGCGCAGATGCTGATCCGGCACGAGGGCGTGGTGAACCCGGCGCACGCCTGGCTCCTCGAGGAACTGCTGCACTACCTCCTCCATGAGAACTCCGGCTGCCACGGCTTCCAGAACATGGGCCCCGCGTGGGTGCCCGTGCGCAGCGGCATCCAGGACGAGACGCTCTGCCAGGGCGACCCCCGGGCGCTGGAGACCGTCGAGAGCTGGGAGCGGCTGGTGCGCCAGGTGTCGCTGGGCCTGGGCGGCGAACTCGGGCTGAAGGTCCTCCCCGTCCAGCGTGCCCGGCGGGACACGGACGCGGTGGCCCGGCGCTCCCGCATGGCCGACCAGCTGTGCCAGGACGGCAAGTTGCAGGCGGAGCTGCGCATCGAGGGCGTCGCGGGCGTCCTCGGCGTGACGGCCGACCTGCGCACCACGAAGATCCGCACCTCCATCGACATCCCGGCCCCCGAACAGGGCTACCCGCTCTCCTGGGCCAAGCGCATCGTCCGCGAACTGGCGGAAGCACCCGCCGACCTGCACATCGAGACCCTGGTCGAAGGTGAGACCGGCGGCCCGCGCGGCACCCTGGAACGCCTGCGCCCCGAACCGGGCGACATGCTGCCGAAGACCGGCGTGAAGATCACCGGCTTCCGGCTCTCCCTCTTCAAGAGCATGGGCGCGCAGCGCGGGAACACGGAAGCGGGCTTCATCCGCAGCATCGACGAGGCCGTGCACAAGTTCAACGCGGGCGTGCTGGCCCATCTGGATCGGCTGGTGGGGAAGAAGGGGGCGTAGGCCGGGTCAGGCCGGTTTGCGCCAGACGGAGACGTGCTTCCCGGAGTCCGCTGTGAACGGCGTTCCGTCCCAGTCCGCCACGCGCCGTTCCAGTTCGAGCCCGGCGAGCCGTGCCATCAGGTCCAGCTCGGCCGGCCAGGCATAGCGGTGCCGGGAGGCGTTGCGCCGGTAGCGGCCGTCCTCCCCGTCGCGGGTCAGATGGTGGGAGACGAGGATCTGCTCGATCAGGTCGAACGTGTCGAAGCCGAGGTGGTGGTCCGACACGTCGAACGGCACGGCGGTCGCGCCGGGTGGCAGGAGGCGCAGCGGGGGCACGTTCAGCTCCACCACGAAGCGGCCACCCGGGACCAGGTGGCGGGCGGCATTACGGAAGCACTCCACCTGTTCGTCCTGGGTGAGCAGGTTGGAGATCGTGTTGTAGACGAGGTAGACCAGGGTGAACTCGCCCGGTACGACGGTGGTCGCCATGTCTCCGATGACGACCGGCAGGGTCTCCTCGTCCACCTTGCGGCGCAGCACGGCCGCCATGTGCTCGGACAGTTCGACGCCGGTCACGGGCACACCCCGTTCCCGCAGGGGGACGCCGACGCGGCCGGTTCCGATGGCGAACTCCAACGCGGGCCCGTCGCCCGCCAGTTCGGCCAGGAAGGCGAGGGCCGGGTCGAGTACGGCGGCGGAGAACATCTCGGTGTCCTCCGCGTCGTACCGCTCGGCGGTGGCACGGCTCCACAGTTCGCTGCTCGTCACGGCGGGGTACTTTTCCGGGTGAGCCCCGGGGCTGTCGAGCGGTTTATCGCCCGTCACGCGCTCCAGCCCGCCACACACAACGCCCTGTCCAGCGCCACCGTGTACTCCCGCGCCTTCAGCCACGCCTGGGTGAAGCGCGTCGGATCGGCCGGGAGCAGCCGCCCGAACGCGTCGCGGGAACGGGTCGCCGCCGAGGAGTGCAGTTCCGTCAGGAGGGCCGCCGCCGTCGGGAGGCCGTGGGCGGCGAGGCGGCGGGGGTCGGTGACGCCGTCCGTACCGGGGTGGGCCAGGGCACGGCGCCCGCCCGCCGCGCTCTGGTGGATGCGGCGGACGAGGAGGTGCACCGGGGGTTCGTCGGACAGGGGAGCGGGGTGCGGGGGCGAGGCGTGGGGCGGGAGGTCCGCCTTCTGCAGGCGGTCCAGGCCCACGTCCACGTGCGTGTCCGGCAGGGTCGGGTGTTCCGTCGCCAGCAGGGTGGCCCGGGGGTGGGAGGCCGGGGTCAGGCGGGCGATGACGCGCAGGGGCTTGTCCGTGGCGGCGGCCAGGAGGCGGAGGTTGTCGCGGTGGGGGAGGGCGGGGTCGTCGTGGGCCGCCGTCAGACGGAGGGCGAGGCCGTCGGAGGCGGCCAGCAGACAGTCGCCCGCCGACTCGCGGGCCGTGCCGGTGAAGGTCACCTCCAGGAAGAGCAGGCCGGGGGAGTCGGGCGCGAGGGCACGGGTCAGCTGGTCTGCGAGGGGGACGCGCCAGAGCCCGTCCAGGGGTTCCGCGCGCCAGTCGACGCCGGGGGCGCGTACCGCGCGCACCGTGGCGCCCGCGCCCAGTCGGCCCGTGGAGGAGACCGTCGCCCCGGAGACCGCGAGCCCCGCCCGGGACAGCTCGCGATGGGTGAGGGCCGTGTCGCCGAGCCGTACCGCACGGTCGGCGGCGCCCGTCGCCCGGGACGCGCCACCGGGCGCCACGTCCGACACCTGGTAGAGCCTGCCGTCCGCGTCGGCCGTCCAGGTCACCACGCCCGCGTACCCGCTCGCCGTCAGCACCGGCTCGGTGAACAGACCGTACAGCCGCAGGGAGCCGTCGGGGCGGTACGGCTGCCGCGCGGTGCCGCGCAGAGCGGCCAGTTCCGCGCCCTCGGCGAGCGGGAGGCGATGGGACACCGCGAGGACGTCACCGAGAGCGGCGACGAGGTCCGCGAGCCGGTACGCCGGGTCGGCCGAGCGGGCCGCGCGCAACGCGGTGACCACCGAGGACGACGCGGCGGCGACGCGATGCAGTCCGGCCAGGCGCGAGGTGTGGGCGGCGCGCAGCAACTCCGCCTGGAGGACGGCACCGCAGCCGTCGGCGCCCGCGTCCAGTACGGCCGCTGCCGCGCTCCATACGGCCTGGGCGGCGGTGAGTTGGGCTGGAGTGGGCCGCTCGGGCTCCGGGAGCGTGATCTCCCCGGGGTCCTGTGGTTCCGCCGGTCCGTCCGTCAACGGCACTGCCTCGGCAGCCGGTTCGGCCTCCGCCACCGGTGCCGACGACACGGCCGCCGCCCGGTGCAGACAGTCCGGCGCCAGCAGACACCCGCAGCGGACCGCGTCCGGGGTCGTCACCGTGCCGCCGGGAGCGTGGAGTTCGACGTGCGTGGTGTCGTCCACGGCGATGCGTACGGTGTCGCCCTCGCGGCCCACCGGGCGGTCCGCCAGCTTGGCGATGCCCGCGTCCAGGCGCTTGCGCAGCCGGGGAGAGAGCGCCTCGACCAGCGCGGCGGTCACCTCGGGTGCGACGGGCGGCAGTTGGGTGCTCATGCGATCTTCTCCCCTATCCAACGGGCGAGTTCGAGGGGGCTGAGGGCGGCCACGGGCATCCCGGCGGCGACCAACTGGCCCGCCACACCGGTCGAGTAGCGCGGGCGCCCCGCGTCGTCCAGGCTCGCGCAGCCCAGTACGTGACAGCCCGCGCCGACCAGCGCGCGGACCTCGCCCAGCAGACCGCCGAGCGGATAGCCCTCCTCGAAGTCGCTGATCACCACGACGAGCGTCCGCGAGGGGACAGTGACCAGTTCGCGGGCGTGCCGCAGCCCCGCCGCGATGTGCGTACCGCCGCCGACGCTCACCTCCAGCAGCAGCGAGAGCGGGTCCTCCACCTGGTCGGTCAGGTCGATCACCTCGGTGGAGAAGGCCAGGAAGTGCGTGGACAGGGTGGGCACTCCGGCCAGCACGGAGGCTGTGAGCGCCGCCCAGATCGTGGACGCTTCCATGGAGCCGGACACGTCGGTGACCAGGATCAGCCGCCAGTCGGCCGCCTTGCGGGCCCGGGTGCGGAACACCGGCCGCTCCGGGATCACCGTCACCGTGCCGTCCGGGGCCCGGCGGGCCGTGGCCAGGTTGGCCCGCAGGGTGCGGGCCAGATCGAGACCGCCGCCCGGACGCAGGCTCGGCCGGGGCAGCGCGGTGCCGTGCAGCGCGGGCCGCAGCCGGGTGGCCAACTCCCTGGTCAGCGCCTCCACCAGGCGCCGTACCAGCGGTCGCAGCGTCGCGAGCCGTGCCTCGGGCAGACCGCCCGCGTGCCGCAGCACCGAGCGGAGCAGGTCCACCGAGGGGCGCACGCTCTCCGCGTCGAGTTCGGCGAAGACGTCCGCCCGGCCCGTCGCCGCTGCCGCCGCCAGCACCTCCTCCCGGACACCCGGCCCGAACAGCGCCGCCAGCTCCTCCGACCACTCCCGCACCCCGGGATACGGCGCCTCCCGGCCGCCACCGGAACCGGACCCGGCCCCGGTGAGATCGCCCCGGCTGCCCTCACCGCGACCGGTGCCGTACAGCTCGTCGAGCGCGGTCGCCAAGCGGCGTGCGGACGGCGGGATTTGGTCGCGGCGGCGGCCCAGCACCAGGCGCCAGCGGTCGGTGGGCGCGATGCGTCCCGAGAAGGGGACCGAGTCCTCGCCGGAGGGGTCGGCAACACTGGGAACCACCGGCTCCGCAGCCGAAGGAAGCAACCCCGCCGCCGCCAGAGCCTCCCGCGCCGCCAGGTCGGCCCGCGTCCACCTCGCCAGCGCCACCGGATCGACGGCCCCCGTGTCCCCGAGCCGGTGCGCCCCCAGCCGCTCCTCCACGGTCGACAGCAGCCGCTCGCGCGCCGCCGGGCTCAGCGTGTCGAAACCGCCGCGCAGGGCCGGGAGGCGGGTGAGGAAGTCCTCGTCGGACAGGTCCGCCACCCGGCCCAGCAGCGGCTCCAGGGCGGCAGCCGCGGACTCCAGCAGCGGTCCGGCGGCCGTGAGCAGCCCGGTCAGCCGGTCCATGAGCGCTGTACGGGTCGCCGCGTCGGCCGCGCCGTCCACCCAGGACGCGACCCGGTCGCCGAGCGCCTGCGGCTCCTCGTGTCCGAGCAGCACCCGTACGGCCCCGGCCGCCCCGCGCATCAGCGGGGAGCCCTCGCGGGCCAGCCGGGCGAGCGCGTCCGTGAGCCGGATGCCGCCGAACCCATCGGCGCGGTGGGCGAGTTCGAACAGGGCGCGGGCGTCGGCCGGGTCGTCGGAACCGGTGAGGCCGTCGACCTGGCGCACGGCGGCCGTGGTCAACAGCTCGGCGACCGCGGCCAAGCGGGCCGACCCGCTCTCGTCCACCGCACCCGATCCGGCGATGTGCCCGGCCCGCAGACGGTCCAACAGGGCGAGCCCCGAGAGGAGTTCGGGCAGCGTGCCGGAGTCCGGCAGCACGGACGCGGTGTCCGCCACCCGCTCCTCGGTGAGCCCCGGGAGCCCGCAGCGTGCCGCCTCTTCCAGGCCCCGCAGCGACTGCGCCGCCGTCGGGCCGCCCTCGTCCCGCTCCGCGCGCAGCCGCTCGCGCAGCAGTCCCTCCGCGGCCTGGGCCGAGGTCACGCCCCGTACCCCGGCCGCGTTCAGCATGGCCGCCGTCGCGGGCGTCCAGCGCACCTCCCAGCGCGAGGTCAGCGCCTCGCCACCACCGGCCGCGCCGACCTCCTGGGGCTCGGCGTACGGCACCCCGCACACCGTCAGGCGGCGCAGCAGCACCTCACGACGGGCGTCCAGCGCCGAGCGGAGCGGGTCCAGGCGCAGGTCGCGGACGGTGCCTGGACCGGCCGGTCCCGGCAGGCCCAGCTCGGCCAACTCCGCCTCCACCGCCGGGGCGAGACCGCTGCGCGGCGCGTCCGGCGCCGGACGCCCCGCCCGCGTGCCGACGAGCACGCGCTCCATCGCCCGCGCCACGGCCCGCCCACGCCCGTACGGCTCGCCCTGCGCGAGCACCGTCTGCACCGCCTCCACCAGCTCGCCCCGGCCCGCCGCGGGCAGCCCCCGCAGCCGGGCCAGATCACCGGCGAGCCGGGTGATCTCCCGTGCGTCGGCGGGCCCCGACGGATGCCCGAGCCCCCGCAGCTCGGCGCAGATCCGCACGGCGGCGCCGGTCAGCGCGTCCGCCAGGGCCGAGGGATCACCGGCCGCGTCGAGCACCAGGTGCTGCCACTCGGGGTCGCGGATTCCGGCCGGGTAACCGGAACGCTCGTCCAGCAGGGCGTAGGTGTAGGGGATGAGGGAGGTCGTCCAGGCCGTCGTCCAGGTTGGGGCCGACGACGGCCGTGCGTCAGCAACTTCGGCAAGTTTGGCAAGTTCGGCAGGCTCGGCCGGGGCGAGCAGCGCCGGGGCGTGGAACGCGCCCACCACCACGGCGGCCCGCTCCCCGTCGGCCGTGGCGGCGGCCAGCCGGGAGCGCATCCAGCTCTCCCGGCGCAGATCCAGCTCCGGCACCCCGCCCGAGGCCGCCGCCTCCTCGCGCAGCGCCCACCCCGTCAGCAGCGCCGCGCGGCGCAGCGCCTCCGGCGGTGAACCGGGCGCGGCGGTCTCGACCAGCCGGTCCCACAGGTCGTCGTCCGGACGCCCGGTGAGCCGGGAGCGGAGGGCCGCGGTGAGGCCGGGACCGGACGTGGCCCGCCGTACCGCCTCCGCCTCGCCGCCCGCCCACGCCCGGTCCGCCAGCGGCAGATCGCAGGTGAGCACCGGCACCCCGTGCCGGGCCGCCCACCGCACCGCCGCCAGTTCCGGCGAGAAGTCCGCGAACGGATAGAAGGCGGGCCCCACGCCTCCGCCCCCAGGCCCCCCGCCGCCTCCCGAAGGCCCCGAGCCCCCAGGCCCCGAACCCGGCGCCGCCGCCAGCGCGACAGGCGCCCGCGTCTCCTCGTGCGCGAGCCACGGCAGCCACTCCTCCAGCTCGGCGGGCAGCTCCACCAGGAGCACGTCCGGCTTCGCCGCGTCAAGCAGCGCCGGTACGGCCGCCGCCAGCGAGGGCGCGTGGTGCCGTACCCCGATGAGATACGGCGCCGCCGGGTCGGTCAGGGCGGCCACCGCCGCCTCGGGGGATGCGTGGGACACGGTGCTCAGCCCTCCAGTACCGTGCGCAGGTCCCACAGGGTGCGCCAGGTGGCGGAGCCCTGCTCGGCCCGGCGCCGTACCGGACCGTCCCAGTAGCCGCGCAGCCGGGCCGCGTCGGCCGGGTCGTCCTTGCGTACGACGCCCAGGAGGTGACCCGGCAGCAGGCCGAGCACGTCACGGTCCCCGGGGAAGTAGGCGGCGGCCAGCCCGAGCGCGCCCGCGACGGACACCGCCTCGGCGGTGCTCATCACGGTGGAGGGCCGCTCCACCTCCCAGCCCTCCGCCGACCGCCCCTCACGCAGGTCCCGGAACGCGGTGACCAGGGCCTCCAGCACGGCGTCGTCCACCTGGAAGGCCGCGCCCGAGCGCTCGACCGCCGCCCTCGCCTGCCCCCGCACCAGCGCGGTCTCGGCGTCGAGGTCCGAAATCGGGCCCACCGTCTCGAAGTTGAAGCGGCGCTTGAGCGCGGCGGACATCTCCGAGACGCCCTTGTCCCGCAGGTTGGCGGTGGCGATGAGGTTGAAGCCGGGTGCCGCGTGCGCCAACGCGTCCTCGCCGCCCGCCAGTTCGGGTACGGCCATGCGCCGCTCGGACAGCAGCGACACCAGCGCGTCCTGCACCTCCGGCAGACAGCGGGTGACCTCCTCGACCCGCGCGATCGCCCCGCGCGTCATCGCGGTGAGCACCGGCGAGGGCACCAGCGCCTGCCTGCTGGGCCCCTGGGCGAGCAACAGGGCGTAGTTCCAGCCGTACTTGAGCTGATCCTCGGTCGTACCCGCCGTGCCCTGCACCGTCAGCCCGCTGGTGCCGCACACGGCGGCCGACAGCAGCTCGGACAGCATCGACTTGGCCGTGCCCGGCTCACCGACGAGCAGCAGGCCCCGCTCCCCGGCGAGCGTGACGACACACCGCTCCACCAGCGCGCGGTCACCCACGAACTTGCCGGTGATCTCAAGGCGTCGCGGCACACCGGCCGGGACCACCGCGTCGGCGGGCAGCGCGAGGGCGCGGCCCTCGCTGCCCCTCACGAAGGTGACGACGGCGCGGGGCGTCAGTCGCCAGGCGGGCGGGCGCGGTCCGGTGTCGTACGCGGCGAGGAAGGCGAGTTCGGTCGCGTACCGATCCTCCGGCGGGACGATCTGGCGTGCCGCGTCCTGGCGTGCCGCGTCGGGGGCGAGGTCGGTGGTCATGAGCGGGAGTCCTTCGCGGTCGTGCGGGGGAGCGGGCGGTCATTGGCGCCGCCCGCTCCGGGAGCGTCGTGGGCGGGGGCGGTCACCTGCGCCGTCCCCTCCGGTTCGCGCGGGTGGTCAGCTCCTCGTACGCCGGTCCGTCGCCCGAGCGGACCCGTTCCCAGGCGCGGGTGAACAGCTCGGGCACCGGCAGCAGGGGCACGGCACGACGGCGCACCGGCACCGGGTACAGCCCCTCCTTCCAGGTCTCCACCGGCAGCGCGGGGGACTTCAGGTCCCGCCAGCCGCACGGCAGGAAGAGGGTGCGCCCGGCGCGCGGCCGTTTGGCCTCCACGACCAGGCCGCTCGCGACGAGTTCGGTCCGTGCCTTCTTCGCCCGGGCGGGCTTCCAGCCGGTCCAGCGCGCCCGGTCGCGGTCCGTCGGGTCGGGCAGCGCCAGCAACTGGAGGTAGAGCACGGCCGCGTCCTCGCCGAGACCGTGCGTGGCGGCGACCTCGGCGACCAGCTCGGGCACGCTCACCGACGGGTCCTGGGCGTGGCCCCGCGGCCCGTCGGCACCGGCGGCCACCGCGCGCTCCAGCTCGGGCCCGAGGACCGTGCTCAGCGGGCGCAGATGGTCGCCGCGCTCCGGGCCGACCAGCCCCTCGAGGAGCCCGAACACCGGGTCGTCGGGGCCGCTCAGCGCGGCCGTGCGGAGCAGGACCGCCTCGCCGTGGTACCAGGGGCGCAGCACCAGGGCCTCGCCCACGGGGGTCAGCCCCAGCGCGTCGGCGCCGCCGGTCGTGGGCAGCCCGTACGCCTTGCGGACCTCGGCCGACGTGGGCGTGCCCTTCTCCGTCCACCCGACCTCCGCGTCGAGCAGCAGCTCCGGGTCGGCCATCCGGCGGCGCACGGCGGCCAGGCCCTCGGGCAGCGCGGCGCGCAGCGGGTGGCCGTACGGCAGGACGTAGGCCAGCGCCGCGAGCGCGGTGACCGCGCCGGACAGGGAACGCCCGCCGGGCAGTGCCGCCGGGTCCTCCGGCCCCAGCTCACCGTTCGCGTCCGGGCGCAGCCGGGTGGTGCGGGCCAGCCAGGGGGTCCGCGCCGGGTTGAGGACGTCCTCGGCGTACTCGGCGGTCATCCCGGCCAGTTCGGCGTCGACGTCCTCCGGCAGCCGGAGCGCCGAGCCGAGCCGATCGGCCCAGACGCGTCCGGCCGCGCCGGTGTCCGGGCCCGAGGTCCACAGCGCCTCGGGGTCGGCGGGCAGCAGCGCGCCGAGCAGGGCGTTCCGCGTCTCGGCGGGGAGACGGCCGAGCCGGGAGACGCCGTACGCGCACTGACGGGACTTCAGACCGGTGAGGGCCAGCGTCTCGGCGCCGGGCTCCGGCGGCAGCGCGGCCAGCAGCGCCGTCGCCTGGACCGGACCGAGGCCGCCACCGGTCGCGGCCGTCAGCATCTCCGGGGCCCCGGACTGCCAGGGAGCGGCGCCCTTGGCGCGGATCAGCCGCGTGACGGCGGCCAGGTCCGCGCCGGAGATCCCCGGGTCGTGCCGGACCTCGTCGCTCAGGGCGAAGTGGGCGACCGGGCCGAACGCGCCCGACGGATCGTGGTCCACCGCCAGCCAGTCGGTGCGCTTCCGTAGCTGGTCGACGCGCTGGCTGCCGAGGATCACGACCGTGCGCTCACCGCGCCGCAGCACCTGTCCGAACCGGTCCAGCCGGTCGTACGGCTCGCTCAGCGTGACCTCCCGCAGGGTGCCGGGCCCCGAGACGAGCGGCCCTTCGCCCAGCGCCTCGAACAGGAGGAGCAGCGCCTCGCGTCGCGCTTCGGACAGCGTCGCGGAGGCGGCCCGGAAGGCGAGCGCCCGCAGGGCACCCAGGGCGGCGGGCCAGCCCAGGCCGATCCCGGGGACGGTGTGCGTCTCGCTGCGCCAGCCGTCGGTGAGGACGGCGTCGCGCTCCGCGGCGGGCAGCGGCTTGCCGTGGGCGGCGTGGCCGGAGAGCACGTGGTTCACGGCCCGGATCTGGCGCAGCGTGGTGCGCTGCTCGCCGTGCCAGTAGCCGTACACGCTCACGATCCCGGCCAGCGCCTCGCGCAGCGTGCTGTCCTCGCCGTGCTCCGGGCTGTAGTCCCAGAACATGCCCTCGGTGTGCTCACGCCGCTGGGCGGGGCGCTCCTTGGGCGGCTCGGCGAACGCGGTCGCCGAGCCGTCGAGGCGCAGCGCCGAGCGGACCAGCGAGGCCACGCCGAGGATCAGCCGGGCGTCGGTGAGGCCCGGCAGTTCCTCGCGCACCACCCGGACGGTCAGTTCGGCCTCGGACGGAACGGCCTCCCGCGCGCCCTTGTCGTCCCCGGCGCGCTTCAGGGCCGCCTGACGCCCGGCCAGCACCTCGGCCGTCCCGCGCATCAGCTCGGCCGCCTGCTCGTCGGTGACGGCGCGCAGCACGGCCGAGCCCCGCTCGTCGCGTGGCCGCAGCGCGTGCCAGAACGGCAGCGGGGGCACCAGCGGGGTGCCCGCCGCGAACTCCCCGCCCGGGCCGTTCGGCGTCACGTGGCCCAGCCGTCCGGTCGCGTCGCGGTCGTCGCCCGCGAACAGCGCGACGGTCTGGGACATCCGCGCGACGACGGGCTCGGCGCCCGGCAGCCGCAGCGCGCCCAGCGGGACGGCGTCCGTCACAGGCATCGACACCGTACGGCCGTCCGGCGTCCCGGCGGTGCGGAACCGCTCCCCGGTGTCCCCCTCGGTGCGCACCCAGCGGCCCAGGACCGTGCCGTCGGTGCCGAACGGGCTCTGCTCCAGGCCGGGTCGCAGCGGCAGCAGTTCGCACATCCCGGCCATCAGCTCGGCGTCCTCGCGGACACCGGCGCGCAGCGGCGCGGGCAGCGAGGCGCGGCCGTGACCGCCCGTCACCGGGTCGTACTCCAGCCACACCGTGCGCACGCCCTGCCTGCCCTCGCGCCAATAGCCGGTGCCGTCGCCCAGGACCGGACGGCTCGGCGGGAGGGCCGTGTCACCGGCGTGCAGAGCGCGGCCCCCGGAGGCGCGGCCACCGCCGGGCAGCGGGATCGAGGCGGCGAGGTCGTCCTGGCCGTACCACCAGGTCGGGATCTGCTCACCGCCGAGTGCGAACACCTCGGCGGGACGGCTCGACCAGTAGGCGCGCTGCTTGCCGTCCTGCCGCCAGATCACCAGCAGCTCCCCGTCCACGTGGCGGAACCGGGGGCGCTGATGGCGGTCCAGGTCCTGGGGCAGCCGCAGGTCGTGGTCCAGGAGGATCTTCTCCGGGCCGACGACGAGCGCCTTGTGCCCCCGGGAGACGATCAGCGCGGGCCACGCCTCGTGGACGGTGACCTCACGGCGCGGGTTCTTCGGGTCCAGGGTCTGGGCGTCGAGCAGGTCCAGCGCCTCTTCGAGGGCGGGCCAGCCCAGTTCGTCCAGGACACCGGCGCGCAGCGTGCGGCCGAGCAGGGGCGCGACCGGGTGCGCGGCGATCCGGGCGACCGCCTCGGGCCCTGCCCCGAGGGCGACGGGCCGGAAGGGCCGCAGCCGGTCGAGCGTCGCGCTCGCGGCGGGCAGCCCGGCCGCGCGGGTGAACTCCCCGGACACCTCGTCGAGCCATTCCCGCAGCAGCTCGGAGAGGACCGGATGGGCGGCGAGCGCCTTCAACTGCTCGTCCCTGCGGCCGTATCGAGGCCCGGCGTCCTCCACCGCCGAGTGCAGCAGTGGCCGCACCCGCGGGTCGGCCGCGAGCGCCACCAGGTCCCGGCGGCCCTCCCCGGTGTCCGACAGCCAGTGGGTCACCGACAGCCGCACCGCGTCGCCCGGCGCCGGGACCGACAGCGGTACGCCCTCGGCGACGCACAGGTCCAGCAGATCGAGGTGGGCGCTCGCCCCCCAGTTCCCGGCGAACAGATCCACCGGGCGCCCGGCGGAGCGCAGCAGCGGCGCCATGCGCGCGGCCAGCACGAGCGTGGCCGGGGAGCGGTCGGCGAACGCGCTGCCGCGCTTGCGGTGCAGCGCCCAGCGGGTCAGCCAGTCGGCCGCGTCCACGCCGTGTGCGCGAGCCGCCGTCTCGTCCGTCAGCAGCCGGTCGGCGCCGGTCTCGGCCAGCAGCGCCAGCCAGAACTCGTCGTTCTCCACCCCGCGTCCGAGCCCGGCGGGCATGATCTCAAGGAGCCGCGTCCGCACCTCGGGCCGCTCCTCGGCCAGGGCGCCGAGGACCGGACGGTAGGCCGTCCAGAACGACGCGGGCGCCCGGACCGCGGCGGGCGAGGTGAGCAGATCGGCGACGAGCGCGCGCTCCTCGGCCTCCCGGTCGAGCCCGGCCGCCTTGATCAGCCCGCGCGCGTCCTGCGGCAGCGAGGCGTACGGCGGCATCCCGGCCGCGCAGCGCTCCACCGTCAGCTGCCGGAACTGCGCCCACGCGGCGGCCGGGTCGAGACGGCGGCCGAGATCCTTCACATGCTCCTTGAGCGCCTTCACGGTCAGCGCCCCGGCGAAGGCGAACTCCAGGAACACCGCCCGCTGCCGCTCCTCGTCCACCGCGAGCGCGTGCACCCGCTCGGCCTCGCGGGCCCGGCCGAAGAACGCGGCGGCGTAGGTGGTGTTCTCGTGCTGGAGGAAGGCGCGCGCGGCCTGCTCGTAGAACGTCGGCAGGAAGTGCGGCACCGCCCGCCCGAGCCGGGCGCCCAGCTCCTCGAAGCCCTGCTTGGCGCTGCCCGGACGGGACTTGGCCTGCCGGGCCAGCCGCTCCACGTCCTTGACCAGGGCGAGCGCGTGATGGCCGTTCGCCGGGTCGTGCACCAGCGCCCAGGCCGGGAAGCCCAGCGTCTCGCGGCGCACCTGCCCGACCTCGGGGGCCTCCGGCTCCCGGGCCAGGCCCAGGAACTCCAGCGCCAGGTCCTCGGCCTCCCCGAGGGTGCCGGGCACCAGCCGTACGACCTGGCGGTCGTCCAGCGCGGGGTGGGTGTACGTGCGGACGGTGAGCGTGTCGGCGTCCTCGCGCGCGGTGCTGCCGGGCGGCAGGACCGCGCCCGCCTCCAGGAGGGCGGCCAGGGTGGTCTCGTCGTACGTCGTCATGCCGCCCGCTCCTCGTTCTCCACGTCGCGCCCCGCGTACAGCGCGGCGGCCATGCGCATCCCCTCCGACCAGGCGACCGGCCCCACCTGGCCGAGCCCGATCACCCGTCCCGCCGGGTCGGTCCACATCAGCGGCCCGGTCTCGGTGTCCGCCCAGCCGTCGTAGTCACCGATCCAGACGCGGGCCTCGACGCTCCGGCCATCCTCCAGGACGGGGCAGACCGCCTGGCCGCCGCGCACCCGGTAGCCCAGCTGGGCCGCCCGGCCGTGCAGGAAGCGCAGCTCCTTGAAGGCGCCGCCCGCGTACGTGTCGACCTGTGTGGCGTCCTCGGCCACGGTCGCCGGGCGGTGCCACACCTCGCGGAAGAGCTGCTGGGCGCGCTGCTCCACGCCGAGTTCGACGGCGAACTCCCGCAGGTCCGCCAGGTCGTCGAGCAGCACCGGGTGCGGGATGCGGACCAGGTCGGGGGACAGGCGCACGGTGTCGCCGTCCAGGTCGACCAGGCCGAGACCGCGCTCCGGGCCGGCGTCGCGGAGGAAACCGGCGATCCGGCCGTCGTCTCCGGTCACCACGAGGTCGCGCAGCGCCCCCTGCCAGGCGGGGTCGGGCCAGACGCGGGTGAGCACGGCGAGCGGCACCGGCAGCGAGCGGACCATCCACCGCTCCACATCCGCCAGGCACTCCCGCTCGTGCCGCTCCAGCCACTCGGTGAGCTGCGCGAGCCCTACGACCGCGGGATCGTCGGCGATCTTCGGCGGCACCGATTTCAGCCGCCGTCCGGCCGCGTTGCGGCACACCACCTTTCCGCCGTCGAGCGTGACCTCGTAGCCACCCGCCGACACCCACCCCATACGTGCCTCCCCGCACCGTGGTGATCAAGTGAGGGGAACTGTAGGCGGCACCACTGACAACGCCCCCCGGCCAGGCCGGGGGGCGGGTGCGGGGCGGGCGGGGTCAGTCCTCGCGGTCCGCCTTCTCCTGCTTCAGGTTCTTGATCCGCACGGCTTCCTTGCGGACCTCCACCTGCGTGGCGCGCTCCTTCTCCAGCCACTCGGGACGCTCCTGCTTGAGCGCGTCGATCTGCTCGGTGGTCAGCGCCTCGGTGACACCGCCGCGCGCCAGACCGGCGATGGACACGCCGAGCTTGGCCGCGACGACGGGACGCGGGTGGGGGCCGTTCTGGCGCAGCTCGCGCAGCCACTGGGGCGGGTCGGCCTGCAGCTCGTTCAGCTCGGCGCGCGAAACGACACCCTCCTGGAACTCGGCGGGGGTGGCGGGGAGGTACACACCCAGCTTCTTCGCCGCGGTGGCGGGCTTCATCGTCTGGGTGCTCTGCTGCGAACTCATGAGGTCAAGGGTATCGGCCGTGTGCGGGTGAGCCGACCGGGGCCGGTAGCCTGGCCTGGTGACAGGCTCGGAGGAAACACCGTCGTTCCGGCTCGCGTACGTTCCCGGAGTGACGCCCGCCAAATGGGCGCGGATCTGGAACGAGCGGCTGCCGGACATCCCGCTCACCCTGCTCCAGGTCCCGGCCGCCGAGACCGACGGGCTGCTGCGCGCGGGCGGGGCGGACGCCGCGTTCGTACGGCTGCCGGTGGACCGTACGTTCTTCAGCGCGATCCCGCTCTACACCGAGACCACCGTGGTCGTCGTCCCCAAGGACCACCTGTTCACGGCGGGCGAAGAGGTGACCCTGGCCGACCTCGCCGAGGAAGTGCTCTTCCACCCCCTGGACGACGTCTTCGACTGGGACACGCCCCCCGGTGAGCCCGCCTTCGAGCGCCCGGCCACCACCGAGGACGCGATCGAGCTGGTCGCCGCGGGCGTCGGCCTCTTGGTCGTCCCGCAGTCCCTGGCCCGCCTGTACCACCGCAAGGACCTCACCTACCGCACGCTGACCGACGGCCCCCAGTCCAGCATCGCCCTCTCCTGGCCGGAGGAGGCCACCACCGACCTGGTGGAGGACTTCATCGGCATCGTGCGCGGCCGTACGGTCAACAGCACGCGGGGGCGCTCCACCGCGGCCGAGCCGAAGAAGCAGGCCAAGCGCCCGGAGCCGGGCCGTCACCAGAGCGGCGCGGGCAAGTCCAGGTCCGGCGGCGCCGCGAAGACGTCCGGCCGGGGCACCCGGGGGCGCTCCGGCTCGTCCGGCAAGGGATCGGGCAAGCCCCGCCGCAAGTCCTGAGCGGCGGGAACCGCCCGCGAGGTCAGCGCCCCGCGCTCGTCGGCTCGGGCGCCGCAGGGCCTTCGACGGCCTCCGTCGGCTCCGGGTGGTTCCGGCGTTCACGCAGGTCCGCCACCGCCAGGGCCAGGGCGATCAGAATGATGCCGACCGCTGTCAGCAGGCCGAGCTGGAGGGCCGTCGTGGGGTTGCCGTCGTTGGCGAGGTGGGCGAAGTACACCGCGCCCACGGCCGCGATGCCCGCCGCCGAGCCGACGCGCTGGGCGGTGACCAGGACGCCGCCCGCCGCACCGGCCCGCTGGACCGGCACCCGGGTCAGGGTGAGCGCGGTGTTGGGCGAGATGGTGATGCCCGAGCCGAGGCCCGCGATCAGCAGGGGGAGTGCCGCCGCCCAGGCCACGTCACGCCCCGGCACCGCCTGGACGGCCACGACGACCGCGAGCAGCCCGACCGCCACCGCGCTCAGCCCGAGGACCACCAGCGCGCGCCCGTAGCGCACCACCAGCCGACCGCCCCGGGCCGCGCCCACCGCCGAGCCGACCGCGAACGGCAGCGAGGCCATCCCCGCCGCGAGCGCGCTGTAGCCGAGGCCGTTCTGCAGGAACAGGGTGTAGACGAAGAACACGGTGGTGAAGCCCGCGAAGTACACCACGTTCAGCAGCACACCGAGCGTGAAGGACCGCAGCGCGAAGAGGTTCAGGTCGACCAGCGGAGCCCGGCCGCGCCGCCCCTGGTGCCGCTCCCAGACCCAGAACGCGGCAAGGAGCAGCCCCGCCAGCGGCAGCAGCGCCCACTTCTCCCGCCCGGGCCACTGCTGCTCCTGCACCAGCGGCAGCATCAGCGCGAGCGTCCCGGCGCCGAGCAGCGCGACCCCGGGCAGATCGACGCCCTCGCGCGGGCGGGCCGGGTCCACGGGCGTACGGGGCAGCAGCCGCAGCGCCGCGCAGAAGGCGGCGATACCGATCGGCAGGTTGATGTAGAAGATCCAGCGCCAGCCGTCCGCCACCCCGAACACATGGATCAGCAGCCCGCCCGCGGGCGGCCCGACCGCCGTGGAGACGCCCACCACGCTGCCCAGCAGCCCGAACGCGCGCGCCCGCTCGGCACCCTGGAACATCTGCTGGATCAGCCCCGTCGTCTGCGAGGCGATGACACCCGAGGCCGCGCCCTGCACCAGCCGGTACAGCACCAGCCAGCCCGCACCGGGAGCCAGCGCGCACGCGACCGAGGACAGCGTGAACAGCGCGAGCCCGAACAGGAAGGCGGCCCGCCGTCCGCGCACGTCACCGAGCCGCCCCGCCGGGACCAGCGTGAGTCCGAAGGTGAGCGCGAAGCCCGACACCACCCAGGACACGTCGGCCGCGTCGGCGCCCAGGCCGCGTTCCATCGAGGGCAGCGCCACGTTCACGATCGAGCTGTCGAGCATCGTCATGAAGCCCGCCGTCAGACAGACCGCGAGCGCCTGCCACCGCCGTCGGTCGCCGGTGGCCGGGCGGGTCTGGACTGTAGTCATACGATCACGCTATGCAGGGGGCGCGTCCGGCGCGCGCGGAGATCCGCCCCGCCCGGCGCCGCACGACCGGTGCCCCGGGCCCGTACGACCGGGTCAGGAGCGCGCCGCCGCCCGCCCCACCGACTCCACCAGCGGCAGCAGCCGGTACGGCACGCGCTCGCGCAGCACCACCTCGGTGCGGGTGCGCACCACGCCCGGCACACTGATCAGCTTCTGGATCACGTCCTCCAGATGGGCGTTGTCCCGCCCCACCACCCGGGCCAGCAGATCCCCGCCGCCCGTGGTCGAGAACGCCTCCACGATCTCCGGCACGGACGCCAGCGCCTCGCCGACATCGTCCAGATGGCCCTGCGTGACCTCGATGTGCACGAACGCCAGCACCGGATGCCCGAGCGCGGCGGGGGAGAGCGAGGGCCCCGTGCCGGTGATCACGCCGTCCCGCTCCATGCGGTCGAGGCGCGCCTGGAGCGTGCCCCGGGCGACACCGAGGATCCGGGCGTACTCCCGCACGCTGGTGCGCGGCTGCTCGAGGAGCAACCGCAGGATGCGCGTGTCGAGTTCGTCCACGGCCATGACAGTCCTGCCTCCTCGTACCCCCGGTTGCGGGCGACTGTACCAATGGCCCAGCGCGGTGCCTCCCCTGTATACCGTGCGACCTGGACCGTTGGCCTGCCGACGGCTCCACGCTCTCGCGTGCTGCTGATCCAATGGCCCAGTGAATCGAGGGTCAGTTGAGCCAAGTGGCCCTGTGATGCTCATATAGTCAGGTCGATGGCGCTGCGGATCACCGCGGCGCCTTTTTCGTGCGGACGGCCACAAGGGGGCGGACAGCAGTGCTGAAGAAGGTGTTCGTGGCGCCGGACCCGGGACACATGCGGCTGCGCTTCGCCGCGCGCGCGGTCCTCGGGATCGGGCTCGCGGTCCTCGTGTGCGGACTCGCCGGGCACTCCCTCGTCGGGATGGTCGCGGGCGGACTCGCCGCGCTGCTCGCGCTCTTCACCGTCGCCGACGCCACCGTGCGCGGCCAGGCCGTCACCACCGCCCTGCTCCCCGCCGTCGGCATCCCGGTGCTCGCGCTGGCCGCCGGGCTGCACACCCACCCGGTCGGCCGCGACGTCGCCTTCCTCGCCGTCGTCGGCGCCGGGGTGTACGCCCGCCGCTGGGGGCCGCGTGGACACAGCCTCGGCGTGTTCGCGTTCATGATGTTCTTCGTCGGCCAGTTCCTGCGGGTCACCCCCGCCCACCTGCCCGAGCTGTACGCCGCCCTGCTGCTCTCCCTGCTCGCCGCCTCGGCCGTGCGCTTCGGCCTGTGGTGCTACGAACGCCGGATGCCTCCCGCCGCCGTCCCCGCGCCGCCCGGCGGCACCGGTCTGGCCCGGGTCACCACCCGGCAGGCGGTCCAGGCGGCGGCCGGGGCCGGGTTCGCACTGGTCGTCGGCCAGCTGGTGTCCGGGCAGCGCTGGTACTGGGCCGTCGGCGCCACCTGGTGGGTCTTCGTCAACACCGCCTCGCGCGGCGAGACCCTGGTCCGCGGCTTCCGGCGCGTCCTGGGCACCCTGCTCGGCGTCGCCCTCGGCGTGCTCGTCGCGATGCCCCTGCACGGCGACCCGGTCGCCAGCGCGGTGCTCGTCGCGGTCGCCGTCTTCGGGATCTTCTACACGGCCGCCGTCTCCTACACCTGGATGATGCTCTGGGTGACCCTCCTCGCCGAACTCCTCTACGGCCTCTTCGGCGTCCTCGGCCCCGGCCTGCTCGCGCTGCGCGTGGCCGAGACCGCCGTCGGTGTCGTCGGCGCCGCGCTCGCCGTGCTGTTCGTGCTGCCGGTCACCACCCACCTCACCACCGACGCCTGGATCCAGCGCGCCCTGCGCTGCGTGCGGGCCTGCACCGCCGAGGCCGCCGCCCGCCTCGCCGGGTCCGCCGCCGACCCCGCCCCGCGCGTGGCCGAGCTGGAGCAGCTGCTCGCCCGGGTCCGGCTCTCGGTCGCGCCGCTCACCCACCCGCTGAACCCGCTGCTGTGGCGCAAGCGGCGTGCCCACCGCGTGCTCGCCCTGCTCGACGGCTGCGCCCGCGAGGTGCGCGGCCTGGTCGCGATCGCCGCCGACCCGGTGGCCTCGCACGACGCCCGGCTCGCCGCCGCCTGCTGGCGCGTGGAGGCCGCCGTGGAAGCGCTCACCGAGGGCGGTGCCGGGCACATCCTGCGCCCGGCCGAGACCCCGGCCGAACCGGCCCTCGCCCACCTCCACGGCCTGGAGCGCGCCCTCGCCGAACTGGCCGAGCCGCTGCACGCCCCGGCGCCCACGCGGCTGGTCGGCGCCTGACGCGCACCCCTGCGCCCGGCCGGTGCGCCCCCCCGTCGTCCCGGCGCGCACCCCTCCGCCATTTGGTCCAGACCGGTGGTGACCTGCTGCTAGCGTCGGCATCGTCTCGACCGAGAGGGGACAGACGTGGCAGAAAGCGGCGAACGCGGACCGGTGCCCCGCCGGGCGTTCATCGGCTCGTACACGGCGGCCGGCGGCCCCGGTCTGGTGACCGCCGAGGTCCGGCCCGACGACGGCGCCCTGATCCGCACCGGCGGTCTCGGCGCCGTGCCCGACCCGTCGTACCTCGCCCTCTCTCCCGCCGGGGACATGCTCTACGCGGTCAGCGAGACGGCCGAGGGCGCGGTCGCCGCCTACCGGGTGCGGGGGGACAAGCTGGAGCCCGCCGGGCCGCCCGTGCCGGTGGACGGCAGCGGACCCACCCACCTCGGTCTGCACGCCGGGCATCTGCTCACCGCCGACTACGGCAGCGGCAGCGTCACCGCCGTCCCCGTACGCTCCGACGGCACCCTCGCGCCCGCGCCCTCCGGACAGCTCCAGCACACCGGCTCGGGCCCGCACGACCGCCGCCAGCGCGGCCCGCACCCCCACCAGGTGCAGTCCGACCCCGAGGGGCGCTGGGCCGTCAGCGTGGACCTCGGCAGCGACTCGGTGCGGGTGTGCACGCTGGAGGCGGGCGTGCCCGTGCTGCACCGCGAGATCGCCCTGCGGCCCGGCTCCGGCCCCCGCCATCTGGTCTTCCACCCCGGCGGCACGCACGCCTACGTCGTCAACGAGCTCACCCCCACCGTCACCGTCTGCCGCTGGGACGGCGGCGCGGGCTCCCTGCGACCGCTGACCGAGGTCCCCGTCCTGCCCGGCGCCCCGGCCGGGGACGCCTACCCCTCCGGCATCGTGGTCGCGCCCGACGGCCGCTTCGTGTGGACCGCGACCCGGGGCGAGGACGTCCTGTCCGCCTTCCGCGTCGAGGACGACGTCCTCCGCCCGCTCGGCACGGTCCCCTGCGGCGGCCACTGGCCGCGCGCCCTGGCCCAGCACGACGGCCGCCTCTACGCCGCCAACGAACGCTCCGGCGACGTGACCTGGTTCACCGTGGACGACAGGACCGGCCTGCCGCGCTACGACGGCTCCCTGGCGGTCCCCGCCGCCTCCTGTGTGATCTTCGGCTGAGCGGCCCGGAGAACCCCGCTCACGCGGCCGGAAGGGCCTGCTCAGGCATGCCGAAGGGCCCGCCCCGGTCGCCCGGGGCGGGCCCTCATGTCGTACGGGTGTCGTGCCGCGTCAGCGGACCGGCGCGCCCTGCGACTGCTGCGGGGCGATGCCCAGCGCCGTCGTGTACTTGGCGAGCGCGAGCTTGCCGATCGCCGGGTAGGCGCCCAGCGGCTCCGAGGTGGCGCAGTCCACCTCCTCGGCGGCGGCCGTCAGCAGCGAGGTGTCGATCTCCGGACCGATCAGGTACGGCGCGAGGGCCAGCTGCTGCGAGCCGGACGCGCGCAGCTGCTCGGCGACGGAGGCGATCGAGCCCTCCTGGTCCAGCGCCGCCGCGATCACCGGCACGGCCAGACGCGCGGCGAGCAGCATGCCGGTGATACCGGCCGCCTGCACGGCCTCCTCGCCGCCCACGGTGGCCAGGATGATGCCGTCGGCCGTGGTGGTGACGGTGAACAGCCGGGCGCGGTCCGCGCGGGCCAGGCCCGTCTCGGAGAGCCGCACGTGCAGGGCTTCGGCGAGCAGCGGGTGCGGGCCGAGCACGTCGGTCAGCTCGGCGGCGACCCGGCTGTCCATCATCGCCTGGCGGATCTGGCGCAGCAGGGCGCCGTCGGGACCGGCCAGCAGCGGGACGACCGCGGCGACGGGGCCCTCGGGCTTCTTCACGTCACTGCCGGCGGCGACGGCCTGCTCGTAGCGGGCGGTGCGCTCCTCGGCGGTCCGCGCCAGTACGGACTTGAGGGTCGGGAAGTCCGCGTCGTCCCCGTCCAGGTAGCCGATCCGGGCATCCAGGCCGGGCAGCTCGGAGCGGGCGATGCTCACGACCTCCTCGGCGAGGCTGCGCGTGGCGGCGCTGGGCGCGCCGGGCACGGCGAGGACGAACGCGGGCGCGTCCTCGGGAGCCACCAGCGGTTCCGGACGACGGTGACGTCCTGGCTGGCGGGGTCGCGGCATTCGTACTGGCAGGCCGGACTCGGGTCCAGTGGGGGAGCTCATGGCGCCGCATGTTACTGGTTTCCTGGGCT
This sequence comes from Streptomyces sp. LaPpAH-108, assembly GCF_000373625.1. Taxonomy (GTDB): domain Bacteria; phylum Actinomycetota; class Actinomycetes; order Streptomycetales; family Streptomycetaceae; genus Streptomyces. The sequence continues at coordinate 521,123 of NZ_KB891993.1, read as the reverse complement.
CCCCTGTTCGGGGAGGGTGCAGGTGAGCGGTATCCGTCCGGTTTTGTCTGATGAGGTGCGCAGGTGAGGCGGCTCTTCCCGCCCCGCGCCGGACACTTGGCGCTTCGGCGGACTCAATCCGTCCTTATGGTGACCACATGGAGCAGGGGCGGCGCAACCGGGACATCGCACCGCCCGGCCGCCAGATCCGCCGCGAGCCGTACGGCACCGTGCAGCGGATCGCCCTCGGCCGGTACGGACGTGGCGTGCGGCAGCCGCTCGGCCAACTCCTCGCGCAGGGGCGCCAGGAGAGGGTCGCCCAGTTTGAAGAGGCCACCCGTGAGCGCCACTTCGGGCGCCCCGTCCGCCGGGCACACGGCGACGGCCGACTCGGCCAGATACCGGGCCGCAGTCCGCAGGATCCCGGCCGCCACCGGATCGTGCGCCGCGCACTCGGCCACGGCGGGCGCGAAGGAGGCGAGCACTGCGGCACGGTCGGTACGCGGATAGATCCGGGCGGGCAGCTCGGCCATCGCCCCGAACCGCTCGGTCGCGCGCTTCAGCAGCGCGGCCGAGCCGCCGTCCCGCCCGTCGTGCGCGCGCAGCGCGGCCTCGAGCCCGGCCCGGCCGATCCAGGCCCCGCCGCCGCAGTCGCCCAGCAGATGCCCCCAGCCGTCTGCCCGCCGCCAGCCGGTCAGATCCGTGCCGACGGCGATCAGACCGGTACCCGCCGCGAGCACGGCACCGGGCCGGGGGCCGAGGGCGCCGACATAGGCGGTCACCGCGTCGGCGGCGAGGGCCACGGTCCCGGTCCCCAGCTCCCGGGCGAGCGTGCCCGGGAGCTCGGCGCGCAGGGCTTCACCCAGACTCGCGAACCCGGCGGCGCCGACGACGGCCCACGCGATGCGGTCGGCCCCCGCCTCGGCCGCCAACGTACGCGCCAGGGGCGCGACTTGGGCCATGAGGTGACCGGCGTCGATGCCGCGCTCCGAGGTCCGCACCGGCTCCCGGGTCGCCGCCTCGGCGGTCCGGCCCGTGCCGGGGACGCCCACCGCCACCCGGATCCCGGAACCACCGGAGTCCACGGCGAGGAAGGCGGAGGCTGCACTCCGCTCGGCTCGTTCGGGCACACGGCTCACGGGGAGGAAGAGTAGCGGGGTACGGGCCCGGCGTCCCGGCTGTCGCGCGCTTCTCCCCTCGCCGGAGGAGATTGTCGGTGGGGGCCACTAGAGTGACTTGACGTGGCACGACGACCGTTGAGTGAACTTGTTGAGGCCGGCTGGGCGAAGGCCCTGGAGCCGGTGGAGGGCCGTATCACGGCCATGGGTGACTTCCTGCGTGCCGAGGTGGCGGCGGGGCGGACCTATCTGCCGTCCGGGGCGAACGTCCTGCGCGCCTTCCAGCAGCCCTTTGACGATGTCCGGGTCCTGATCGTGGGCCAGGACCCCTATCCCACGCCGGGCATGGCGATCGGCCTGAGCTTCGCGGTGGCGCCGGAGGTACGGCAGCTGCCGGGCAGCCTGGAGAACATATACCGGGAGATGCACTCGGACCTGGGTCTGCCCCGGCCGTCCAACGGCGATCTGACCCCCTGGACCCGGCAGGGCGTCCTCCTGCTGAACAGGGCGCTGACCACGGCCCCGCGCAAGCCCGGCGCCCACCGGGGCAAGGGCTGGGAAGAGGTCACCGAACAGGCGATCCGCGCCCTCGCCGCGCGCGGCAAGCCGCTGGTCTCCATCCTGTGGGGCCGCGACGCCCGCAACGCGCGCCCGCTGCTCGGCGACTACCCGGCCGTCGAGTCCGCCCACCCCTCGCCCATGTCGGCCGACCGCGGCTTCTTCGGCTCGCGCCCCTTCAGCCGGGCCAACGAACTGCTCGCGCAGCAGGGCGCGGAGCCGGTGGACTGGCGCCTGCCGTAGCGGTGTGCGGGACGCCGGGGACCTCGATGGTCCCCGGCGCCCCGCCGGCCGTCGCGCGGGTGGCCCGCCGGATCAGGCGGCCGGGAGCCACTCCGGGCGCTGGGAGCCGCGCGGCACGAGGATCTGCCGGTAGGCGCCCGGGGTGTCCGACATCCGCACCTGGTCGGTGATGCCCTGGTAGTGGCCGAGCGGCGTCTCGGCGGTGAACAGCTCGGGGTCCGGGTAGGCGTGCGCCTCGCCCGTGCCCGCGATCTCCTTCGCGTAGTCCTGGTCGAAGATGCCCATGGACAGGATCCACAGGGCGACGCGGGACAGGGAGACATGGACGCGGTAGCTGCCGCCGTCCACGGCACGGCGGCGCAGCGCCTCGGCGATCCCGGCCGTCAGGAACCACGAGACGAGGTAGTCGTTGACCACCGTGATGGGCGGCAGCGCGGGCTTGTCGCCGTCGCCCTCCAGGTGCAGCAGACCGGTGAGCGCGCCCGCCGTCTGGTCGAAGCCGAGGTAGTCCTTCCACGGACCCTCGTGCCCGTTCAGCGACACCGTGGCGTAGACGAGTCCGGGCCGCCGCGCGACGGCCTCCTCCTCGGACAGGCCGATGGACTCCAGGAAGCCGGGGCGCCGGTTGGCGTAGAACACATCGGCTCCGGCCTGGAGTTCATGGATACGGGCCAGGCCCTCCGGGGTGTACGGGCTCACCGTGGCGGAGCGCACGCCGACGCTCGTCGTCAGGTAGGTGACGTCGTGCTCCAGCTCGTACGGCCGCCACAGGTTCAGCACGTCCGCGCCGTGCAGAGCGAGGGCGCGACCGCAGCCCGCACCCGCGATGATGTGGCCCATCCCCAGCGCGCGCACGCCGTCCAGCGGGGCGGTGGGGTCCGCGGGCAGCGGCTCGGGGTCGCTGTCGCCGACGCGGGTGATCTCCACCAGCGGCAAGTGGGCCAGGACATCGGTGTACTGACGCTCCGTCAGAATCTCGGCGGGCGTGCGCACCATCGGCATCACGCAGCCGGCCTCCGCGCCCGCCTTCTCCAGTTCCCGCGCGTCCCACTGCGCGATCGCGGCGGCGACGTGCTCGGGCACGTCACCCACGCCGAGCAGCCGCTCGGCGGCCACCTTGATGTTGGGGTAGATGTTGAACGGCATCATCCAACGGCCGTCCGCGCTGCGGTAGAAGTTGTTGGCGAGGGCCATGTTGATGATCGACGGGGTGCCCCCGGTGTAGCCGTTGAGGAGTTCCCACTTCTGCTCGTAGAACGGGCACAGCCGGTGCGGGCCCACGCGCAGGTCCATGTGGATGTCCTGGCCGCGACCGGTGCGGTCCTTCCACAGGGCGGCGACGGCGGCGGACTTGGCGACCAGGGCGATGCCGGAGGCGGCGCCCAGGCGCAGAGTGCTGGGGACGACCGGGTCGGCGCCCTCGAAGGTGATCGTGCCGCCGGTGTCCTCCGGCTTCAGCCCGATGCCCGCGAGGACATCGGCGGTCTCGGCGTGGACGTCGAAGGCGTCGTCGGTGGCGGGGGCGTCGATCGCCCGGGTGATCTTCTCGGTGAGGTTCATGGGTGTGCGTTTCTCGCGTGGGGGGGGCGGTGAAAGCGGTTGTCTGTGGGCGGTGTTGCCGTATGGGCGGTCGGCCCTGGTCGGCGTCCTGCCGGTGCGGGCGGTCAGGCCCGGTCGGCGTCCTGCCGGTCCGGGGTCTCGCCCAGGGCGCGCATGAGCGCGATCTGCGCGCGGTCGCGCTCGGCGGCCAGCTCCTCCACGGTGCCGTCGCCGAAGGCGTCGCGCGCCTGGTCGGAGAGGAGGGCGACCGTGGCGTCGTCGAGCGTGGGATTGCCGAGTGCGGGCCACATGTGGTCGGCCATGGCGCGGCCCAGGTGGTCGATGAAGTGGGGCAGGCCCTCGGGTCCGCCGCCGAGGTGGAAGGTGCGGAACGGGCCCGCGACGGCCCAGCGCAGCCCGATGGACGAGGTCACGATCTCGTCCAGCTCCTCCTCCGTCACCACGCCCTCCTTGACCAGGTGCACGCACTCGCGGAACAGCGCGGACTGGAGGCGGTTGGCGACGAAGCCCGGGATCTCCTTGTGCAGCACCTGCGGCTTCTTGCCGAGCGCGGTGTAGAAGTCCACGGCCTCGCGGACCACCTCGGGCGAGGTCTTCTCGCCGGGCACGACCTCCACCAGTGGCACCAGGTGCGGCGGGTTGAACGGATGCCCCACCACGAGCCGTTCGGGCTGGGCGAGGCCCGCGGCGATGGCGGTCGCCGGGATGCTGGAGGTCGATGTCGCGAGCAACGCGTGCGCGGGGGCGGCCTCTTCGACGGTGCGCCAGATCTCCTGCTTGAGGTCCAGGCGCTCGGGTCCGTTCTCCTGGACCACGTCCGCGTCCGCGACGGCGGTCGCGAGGTCGGCCTCGAAGGAGAGCCGGTCGGCCAAGTGCTCGGTGGGCAGCCCGAGTTCGTCCAGCGTCGGGGCGATCTCGGCGAGACCGGCGCGGACGATCTCCTCGATGCCGGGCCGGGGATCGCTGACGACCACCTCCATGCCGTGCGCGAGGAAGAGGGCGGCCCAGGAGACGCCGATGACGCCGCCGCCGACGATCGCGGCACGCTTGCGGGATGCCGGGGCGGGGCCGGAAGCGGTGGGTTCGGAAACAGAGGACATGATGTCGCGGCTTTCTCGAAGCTCGGAGAAGGAAGAAGCGGGGGACGGGGGCTCGCGCCGGACCCGCTCGGGCGGCCTCAGGCTCGCGCGAGGTAGTCGAAGACCGGCTCGACCGGGTTGAGGGACAGATCCGTGAGGATGTGACTGGCGCTCACGACCTCCAGCACCGGCAGATCCGCCAGCGGCGCCATCACATGGGCGAAGAGCTGAAGCCGGGCGGGGCCGGTGTACGCGCTCTTCACGGTGATGTCCGTGATCCGGGTGCGGACCAGGTCGCAGACGCGCGGGGTGCCGTCGTAGTTCGGCACCGTCTTGATCATGAACGTCGGCACACAGATCTCCGCGCGGGCCTCGTCCAGGTCCATCGCGCGCTGCTTGTAGCCCATGGTGGCGTCGGCCACGCGCAGGCTGCCGTAGTCCAGCGTGCCCACCAGGGTGTCGGAGTCGACGTACAGCGTGGGGGAGCCGGACTTCTTCGGGTACGCGCTGTACTCGCGTCCGCTGGAGATCGCGGGGACGCTGTTGACGTACATCGCGAGGTTGAACTCGCCCCGCTCACCATCGTGTTCGACGGTGATGAGCTGCCCGGCCTCGGTGTAGTCGCCCAGCCCTGTGGTGTCGGGCATCCGCATGACCTCGAAGCGGACCAGCGGTTCGGGGACCGTCAGCGGCTCGGGGACCAGGCGGCGCAGCGCCTCGGGGTCGGTGCGGTAGGTGATGTTCAGGTACTCGCGGTCGGTGAAGCGGTACCGCGTGGGCGCGTAGGCCGGGGAATCCACCGGGGTGGTGAAGAGCCGGGCGACATCCTGCTTGCGCATGGGGCCTCCAGGGAGAGGGCCGCCGTACGGGCCCGGGCCTCTCCCGTATGGGATTGCTGAAACCGGTAGTGCCGGGGAGCCGCCGCCGTATCGCGCGGCATCCCCGTGTCACCAGTGGACGCCTCGCGCGCAGGTCTGTCCAATATATGATTGGCTAGCGTTCGATATGGCTGACGATATCAATCTGACGAAGCGCCTCCTCGAACAGTTTCTGGTGGTGGCCGACGAACGGCATTTCGGCCGGGCGGCGGAGCGGCTTTTCATGAGCCAGCCCCCGCTCAGCCAGTCGATCCAGCGCCTGGAGCGGGGCCTCGGGGTGCGGCTGTTCGACCGGGGTCCTGGCGGGGTCGCGCTGACTCCGGCGGGCGAGGCGTTCGCCGTGGACGCCCGGCGCCTCCTGGACGCCCAGTCCGCCGCGATCGAGCGGGTGCGACGGGTGGCCGCGGGCCTGGAGGGCGTCGTGCGCGTGGGGTACGTGAGCGTCCTCAGCCACCTCTATCTGCCCGGCTTCCTGCGCGCGGTGGCCGAGGAACTGCCCGGTCTGCGGGTGCATCTGCACCACGACTCCTCGGTCGCCGTGGCCGACCTGGTGCGCTCCGGGGCCCTGGACCTCGGGTTCCTCCGCGACCCCGCGTCCGTGTCGGACGACCTCGTCAGCGAGCCGTTCGTGGTGGAGCGCATCGCCGCCGCCCTGCCGGACGACCACCCGCTCGCCGGGGCCGAGGAGGTCGACCTCGCCGACCTGAGCGACGAGGACTTCGTGCTGCCCGACCCCGTCGCCCTGCCGACCCTGGCCCGGCAGGTCCAACTCGCCTGTCACGACGTGGGGTTCACACCCCGGGGCCGCGCGGTGGCCGACGATCTCTCCGGGCTGTACAGCTATGTGGCCTCCGGTCTGTGCGTCGGGCTGCTGCCCGGGCGGCTGAGCGGCTTCCCGGTCCCCGGGGTGGTCTTCGTCCCGCTGCGGGGCGCGTCGTCGTACCTGGAGACGAGCGTGGTCGCCGTGCGCCGCCCGGAGGCGGACGCGGCCGTGCGGCGCCTGCTGGAGCTGATCGACCGCCTCGCGGGGAAGTGAGCCGCCGCATCTCGGCCACCGTGCCGATGGCCTGGGTGTCCATCCGTCAGGTCCGCGCAGGTCGGCGGGGGTCGGCCCGGCGGACCGACCGCCGGTGACCGGGGTCGTCCGGGCGGTCTGCCGGATGTTCCTGCGCGCGAGGTGTCTCCCGTGCGACCGTCGGGAAGGCGGTCCGTCCTGAGCAACAGGGCGGGGCCGCCCGTATGGGAGGACGGTACGGCCGGTCGGCGCGCTCGGTGAGGAGGATGCCCTTGATGGCGTTCCGTGGTCCGCAGGTGTGGCTCTGGCGCTGGCGGCGCAACCCGCTCAGGCGCCGTGTCGACGTGGTGGAGGCGTGGGTGGTGCTCGGCGCCTGGGCGCTGACGGTGCTCGCCGGGGTGCTGGCCGGGCTCGCGGCGGCCCGCTCGGTGGACAGCGGGCTCGCCCGCGACCGTGCCACCTGGCATCAGGCCGTCGCCCGTGTCGTCTCCCGCGTCCCCGGGAAGTCCGCGCACCGGCCGAAGTCCGATGCCGAGCGGGTGTGGGCCGAGGTCCGCTGGACCGTGGCGGACGGCTCCGCCCACACCGGCCAGGTCCGGGTCGCGCCCGGCAGCCCGGCCGGTACGCCGGTCACCGTCTGGACCGACCCGCAGGGGCATCTCGTCACCCGTCCGGCCACCGCCGCCGAGGCCACCTTCCGCGCAGGTCTCCTCGGCACCCTGGTGGGGACGGCGGCGGGCGCGGTCCCCTTCGTCTGCGGACGCGTCGTCCGCACCGCCCTGGAGCGCCGCCGTCTGGCCCACTGGGACGCGGAGTGGGCCAGACTCGGACCGCGGTGGGGGCACACGACGGGCTGAGGGGCCCGCAGAACGGGCAGAACGGGATGAGGCCGCAGAGCCCCGTGCCCAGGGGTGCCGTCAGCCCCGTTCCGGCAGCGCCCGCTCCAGGATCGCGTCCAGATCCGTCCCCGCCGGAAGCGTGCCGAACGCGTGCCCCCAGTCCCCGGCCAGGCGGGTCGCGCAGAAGGCGTCCGCGACGGCGGGCGGGGCGTGGCGCACCAGCAGGGCGGCCTGGAGGGCGAGGGCCATGCGCTCGACCAGACGGCGCGCGGTGACCTGGTCGGCCTCGGCCAGCTGCCGCTTCAGGTCCGTCACCGTCGCGTCCAGGCGGGTGTCCGCGCCCTCGGCCAGGGCGAGTTCGGCGAACAGCGCCTCGGCGCTCTCCGGCTCGCGGACCAGCGCCCGCAGCACGTCGAGCGCGTTGACGTTCCCCGAGCCCTCCCAGATCGACAGCAGCGGTGCCTCCCGGTAGTGCCGGGGCATCCCGGAGTCCTCCACGTACCCGTTGCCGCCCAGGCACTCCAGCGCCTCGGCGGTGAAGGCCGGGCCCCGCTTGGTCACCCAGTACTTGCCGACGGCCGTCGCGATCCGGCGGAAGGCGCGCTCCCCGGCGTCCCCGCGCACCGCCCGGTCCGCCGCCCCCGCGAGCCGCAGGGTGAGTGTCGTCGCCGCCTCCGACTCGAGGGCCAGGTCCGCCAGGACGTTGCGCATCAGCGGCTGGTCGAGCAGCCGGGCGCCGAACGCGCTGCGGTACCGGGCGTGATGACCCGCCTCGACGAGCGTCTTGCGCATGAGCGTGGCCGAGGACATCACACAGTCGAGCCGGGTGCAGTTGACCATCTCGATGATGGTCTTCACCCCGCGCCCCTCCGGACCCACCAGCCAGGCCACCGTACGGTCGAACTCCGGTTCCGAGGACGCGTTGGAGCGGTTGCCGAGCTTGTCCTTGAGGCGCTGGATGCGGAAGGTGTTGCGGGTGCCGTCCGGAAGCACGCGGGGCACCAGGAAGCAGGAGAGCCCGCCCGGCGCCTGGGCCAGCACCAGGAACACGTCGCACATCGGCGCCGAGGTGAACCACTTGTGCCCGCGCAGGGTGTACACCCCGGGTTCGCCGGTCGGCGTGGCCACGGTGGTGTTGGTGCGCACGTCCGAGCCGCCCTGCTTCTCGGTCATGCCCATCCCGGCGAGCAGCCCGGCCTTCTCGGTGGGCACGCGCAGCCCCGGTTCGTACACCCGGCTGGTCAGCAGCGGCTCGTAGACCTTGGCGAGGTCCGGCTCGGCGCGCAGGGCGGGTACGGCGGCGTACGTCATCGACGTGGGGCAGCCGTGGCCCGCCTCCGTGTGCCCCCAGACCAGGCCGCCCGCCGTACGCGCCACGTGCGCGCCGACCCGCTCGTCCGCCCACGGGGCACCGGCCAGGCCCTCCTCGACGGCGGTGCGCATCAGGTCGTGCCAGCTGGGGTGGAAGTCGACCTCGTCGACGCGGTTGCCATAGCGGTCGTGGGTGCGCAGCTCCGGCTCGTGCCGGTTGGCCAGCTCGCCCCACTCCTGCGCCTCGCCGCCGCCCGCGCGCACACCGAGGCGCCGGACGTCCGCCTCGGCCCACTCCGCGCCCTCGCGGCGCAGGCCCTCCAGGAGGGCGCGGTCGTCGGAGGCGTCGTAGGGGGCCAGGGGCGGGGGCTGGTTGGTGACGTCGTGGGTGGCGGACGACGGCGGGAGCGGCTGCGCGGGCATCGGGTCCATACGGCCATGTTGCACTCTTCGTGCGGTCGCAGCAATAGTGCAACAATGATCCGCCCGTACAGTACGTGCCCATGCCCCTGAAAGATCCGCCGCACGGGACCGCCCCCGCACCGCGCCCCCTGTCCGCGCGGTCGGTCGTCCTGAGCCTGCTCCTCGGCGCGCACCCGCCCCGGCTCCCCGTGAAGGACCTGCTCCGGCTGGTCGAGCCGTTCGGCGTGGGCGGCTCCACCCTGCGCGCCGCGCTGAGCCGGATGGTCGCGGCGGGCGACCTGCGCCGCACGGACGCGGTGTACGGCCTCAGCGACCGCCTCCTGGCCCGCCAGCGACGCCAGGACGAGGCCGTACGACCCCTGACCCGGCCCTGGGACGGCGACTGGGAGATGGTCGTCATCACCGCGACCGGCCGCGACCCCGCCGCCCGCGCCGACCTCCGCTCCCGTCTCGGGGAACTCCGGCTGGCCGAACTCCGCGAGGGCGTCTGGCTCCGCCCGGCCAACCTGGCACGCCCGCTCCCCCCGGAACTGGACCGGGTCGCCCTCACCTACCGGGGCCGCCCCGACGAGCCCGCCTCCCGCCTGGTCGCGCGCCTGTGGCCGCTGCCCGCCTGGGCGACGACCGCGAACACCCTGCTGACCGGTGCGGCAGCGGCCGAGACCCCGGCCACCCGCCTGGCCGCCTACGCCGCGATGGTCCGCCACCTGCTGACCGACCCGGTCCTCCCGCCCGAACTCCTCCCGCCCCACTGGCCGGGCGACCGGCTGCGGGCCGCCTACGCGGAGTACCAGCGGGAGCTGGCGGGGCCGGTGGGGCTGCTCGGAGCGGGCTGAGCGGTTCCGCCGAGGGTCGTAGTGCCGGGCGCTACGGCCCGGCCGGCGGGCGTGCTCTCGCCGCGTACCCCGCCCGCCCCCGCCGAGTGGCGGCGGGCCCCGCCCTGGCGTTCCCTGGGAGGAGGGGGTGGACAGCGTGTGCGTGCTCGTGGGGCACGGCAGGCGAACGCACCCGAGGAGAGTCATGGCTGAGCGGAAGTCCTCGTCGTTCCTCACCGCGCCCCTGCGCGGCGCCGCCTCCGTCCTGGGCAAAGTGCCCGGCGCCGCCATGGTCGGCAAGGCGGCCCAGGAGACGCTGGACAAGGTCGGCGTGGTGTCCCCACGTGGCCGCCGGGTGCTCGTGTACGCCGGGGCGGGGGTCCTGGGGGTCACCGGTGTCGTGGAGTGGCCGGTCGCCCTCACCGGAGCGGCCGTCGCCTGGCTGACCCAGCCCCGCCCGGCGCACCACGCGAACGGTCAGGAGGAGCCGCCGGCCGAGGAGACCCACGAGGTGGCGGGCGAGCCCGCGCACGACCTCGGCAGCGCCGCCCTCCGCTCCGGCGCCGAGCCGGAGGCGCACCACCAGGAACCCCCCGGCCCGGTCAAGGCGGCCCCGGCGAACCCGGCCCGTACCGGCGCCCACGCCAAGGGCACCACGGGCCCGCTCGGCCCCACCGCCCGCCCCGAACGCACCAGCCTCTGACGGCGCCGCAATGGTGCTCGAGCTGCTGACGTCACCGGTCACCGCCGTCCGACGGCTGCCCGCCGTACCCGGACTTCTCGCCGGAGCCGCCGCGCCCGCCGTCGGACTGGCGGCGGGCGCCGCGGTCGGCACCGCCCGCGCGGGCGTACGGGCCGCCGACACGACCGCCCGGGTCGCCCGCGTCGTGCGCTCCGCCCTGCCCGGCGGCCCCGCCCACTGGCGCTCCGGCGTCCGCGCCCACCTCCCGCTGCGCGCCGCGCACCCGGAGCGCGTACGCCACGAAGGCGGCACCGCGCACCTGGCCCGCCGGATCGCCGTCACCCTGGCGGAGCGGCCCGACGTGGTCTTCGCCTACTGGGACGACGGCCTGGCCCGGCTCGTCGTCACCGTCACCGAGGACGACATGCTCGACCGGGTCGTCGACCACGCGGCCGACCTCGCGCAGCGCGAGGGACTGCTCGTGGCGGGCGGCGACCCCGAGGAGAACACCCACCCCGCCGACCCGGCCGGAGTACGCGCCGCCGCGACCACCCTCGGCATCGACATCCTCGGCATCTCCGTCGCGGTCACCACCTTCCTGCTGCGTACCCCGCCCACGCCTCGCGCGCTGACCGCCGTGGTGACCTTCCTGCGCGAGAACCCGCGCTTCCGCGCCCTGCTGCGCTCCCGCATCGGCGCCACCCGCATGGACCTCCTGCTGGCCACCGCGAACGCCACCGTCCACGCCGCCGGGCAGACCCCCACCTCCCTGGTGCTCGACGGCACCCTGCGCGGCTGCCAGCTCGCCGAGACCGTGGCCCGCGCCGCCGCCTTCGACACGGTCCACGACCAGCTCTGCGGCCCGGGCCGGGTGAGCGTCACCGGCGACGACACCCCGCGCCCGTCCCTGCGCGAGTCCCCGGTGCAGGCGTACGCCGCCCACGCCTCGATCGGCAGCGTGCTCGGCGCGGTGGCCGCCTTCCTGGTCAAGCACGACACCAACTCCGCCGCCGAGGCCGTGCTCGCCGGTTCGCCCAAGGCCGCCCGCTACGCCCCCGCCGCCTTCCACGCCGTGTTCGGCACGTCGCTGGCCCGCGACGGCGTGCTCGTCCGCGACCCCGAGCGGCTGCGACAGCTGGAGACCGCCGGCACCCTCGTCCTCCACCCGAGCGCCCTGCGCACCGACGACGGACTGGCCGACCCCTGGACCGAGGCCGTGCTCGATGCCGCCCGCCGCGCCGGACTCCGCGTCGTGCTGGTGGACGACCCCGCCCTGGAGGACTTCACCGGGCTCGCCGACCAAGTGGTGGACGCCCGGCGCCCGCTGGACGACGTGGTGTACGCCCTGCGCGCCGAGGTGGGCGAGGAGGAGGACGTCGAAGCCGCCTGCGGCCGGGAGGACGTCGTCATCACGGTGGCCCGGCCGCGCACCGCCGAGGAGCGCGAGGTGCTGGCCGGGCTGCGCGGCAGCGACATCGCCGTGGTGCTCACCGACCACGGCGGCGCCGTGGTCTGGGGCGCCGACGTCCTCGCCCCGCACGGACTGCCCGACGTGTGGCGGCTGCTGACCGCGATCCCCGCCGCCCGCGACGTGAGCCGGCGCGGACAGGTCCTCGCCCGCTCCGGCGCCGCGCTCTCCGGCCTCCTCGTCGCCATCGGGGACGGCCACCGCGGCAGACGCCACTCACTGCTGCCCGGACTGCGGCACGCCCCGGTCGACACCGGCGCGCTGACCGCGCTGTTCTCCGGCATCTGGGCCGCCCTCGGCGTGGCCTCCGCCCGCACCCCGCGCCCGCGCGCCCGGGTCCGCTGGCACGAACTCGGCCCCCAGGAGGCCATGGAGCGCCTGGACCGCACCGCGGACGCCCCGCCCACCGCCCTGGAACGCGCGCTGGCCACGGCCCGCCGTACCGTACGGCACGCGGTACGGCACCCCGCGCTCGTCCCCGCCCGCTGGAGCTGGCAGCTCGGCCAGGCCGTACGCGGCGAGCTGGACGACCCGCTCACCCCGGTCCTCGCCGTCGGCTCCGCGGCCTCCGCCATCCTGGGCTCGGTCGTGGACGCCCTGCTGGTCGTCGGCGCCCTCGATCTCAACGCGCTCGTCGGCGGAGTCCAGCGGCTGCGCGCCGAACGGGCGCTGTCCGGGCTCCAGGCCGAACAGCAGCGCAAGGCCCGCGTGGCACCCCCGCCGGAGGAGGCCCCGGCGGGCGGCACCGTGACCGTCGACGCGGGCACGCTGCGCCCCGGCGACGTGATCGAGCTGAAGGGCGACGACGTGGTGCCCGCCGACGCCCGGCTGCTCTGGGAGGACGGCCTGGAGGTGGACGAGTCCGCGCTCACCGGCGAGTCGCTGCCGGTGCAGAAGGACCCCGACCCCACCCCGCACGTCGCCGTCGCCGAGCGGCGCTGCATGGTCTTCGAGGGCACGACCGTGGTGGCGGGCACCGCGCACGCCGTCGTGGTCGACACCGGGGAACGCACCGAGGCCGCCCGCGCCGTCCACCTCGCGGGCCGTACGCCCCCGGCCGCCGGAGTGCAGGGCCGCCTCCAGGAACTCACCCGCAAGGCCCTGCCGTTGACCCTCGCGGGTGGCGCCGCCGTCACCGGACTCGCGCTGCTGCGCGGCACCCCGGTGCGCGAGGCCGTCAGCGGAGGCGTGGCCGTCGCCGTGGCCGCCGTGCCCGAGGGGCTGCCGCTCGTCGCCACCGTCGCCCAGCTCGCCGCCGCCCGGCGGCTCAGCCGCGACGGCGTGCTCGTGCGCACCCCGCGCACCCTGGAGGCGCTGGGCCGCGTCGACACCTTCTGCTTCGACAAGACCGGCACCCTCACCGAGAACCGGCTCCGCCTGGTGCGGGTCTCCGACGCCGAGGGCACGGTCGGCGCCGTCGACGACCCCGGCCCCGCGCGCACCCTGCTGCGCGCCGCCCGCGCCTGCCCCCGTGTGAACGGCGGCTCCGGACGCCCCGTGCACGCCACCGACGAGGCGGTCCTCGACGCCGCGGGCCCCGATCCCGAGTGGACCCAGCTCGGCGGCCTGTCCTTCGAGGCCGCCCGGGGTTATGCCGCCGCTGTCGGCCGTGAGGGCGAAGGACCGCGCCTCCTCGTGGTCAAGGGCGCCCCCGAGACCGTGCTGCCCGCCTGCGAGGGCACCCCCGACCCCGCCTTCGCCACCGCGCACGAGCTGGCCGGGGACGGACTGCGCGTCCTCGCGGTGGCCGCCCGCCCCCTCGCCGACGACGAGGACGAGACAAAAGTCCTCGAAGACCCGCTGCACGCCCTGGAGTTCAACGGCCTCCTCGCGCTCTCCGACGTCCCCCGCGAGACCTCCCGGGCCCTGGTGCGCGGCCTGTACGAGGAGGGCGTACGCCCCGTCATGCTCACCGGCGACCACCCGCAGACCGCCCGCGCCATCGCCCGCGACCTCGGCTGGCCCGAGGGCACCGAGGTCGTCACCGGGGACGAACTGGCCGCCGCGGACCGCAGGACCCGGGCCCGGATGCTGCGCGACGCCGGAGTGGTCGCCCGGGTCGCGCCCGAGCAGAAACTCCAGGTCGTCGAGGCGCTGCGGGACGCGGGCCGGGTCGTCGGCATGGTCGGGGACGGTGCCAACGACGCCGCCGCGATCCGCGCCGCCGACATCGGCGTGGGCATCAGCGCCCGCGGCTCGGCCGCCGCCCGCAACGCCGCCGACATCGTGCTCACCGACGACGACCTGACCGTTCTGATCGACGCCATCGGCGAGGGCCGCTCGCTGTGGCACAGCGTCGCCGACGCCATCGCCATCCTCATCGGCGGCAACGCGGGCGAGGTCGGCTTCGGCATCCTCGGCACCCTGGTCTCGGGCACCGCACCGCTCTCCACCCGCCAGATGCTGCTGGTCAACCTGTTCACCGACCTGTTCCCGGCCATGGCGGTCGCCGTCACCCCGAAGGCGCCCGAGGACGAGGACGCGGGGGAGTGGACCACCACCCCGGAGGACGCGGCGGGCGGCGTCCTCGGCGCGCCCCTGATCCGGCAGATCCGGCACCGCGCCCTGACCACCGCGCTCGGCGCGACCGTCGCCTGGCTGATCGGCCGCTTCACCCCCGGCACGGCCCGCCGCTCCAGCACCATGGCGCTGTGCGGCGTGGTCGGCACCCAGCTCGTGCAGACGCTCCTGGACCGCCGCGACAGCACCCTCGTCCGCTTCACCGCCCTCGGCTCGGCCGCCGTCCTCGTCGCCGTCATCCAGACCCCCGGCGTCAGCCGCCTCGTCGGCTGCACCCCGCTCGGGCCCGTCGCCTGGACCGGCGTCGCCCTGGCGATCCTCCTCGCGGTGGCGGGCCAGCGGGCCCTGCCGCGCCTGGAGGAGACGGTCGTACGGCTGCTGCCGAAGGAGGAGGACGCGGCCTAGGCGCTCTGTGCGGGAGCCTCTTGCGCGGGCGTCGCGTCGGCCGGTACGGCTCCGTCGCCGCTCCTCGACGGCAGATGGTTGAACAGCAGGTTCAGCGCGATCGCGGTCAGACACCCCGCGCTGATCCCGCTGTTCATCACCGTCTGGAACCAGTCCGGGAACCTCGCGTACACGTCCGGCACGCCCACCGGCAGCACCCCGACCGCCACCGAGACCGCGACGACCGTCAGATGGTGGTTGTCCTTGAAGTCGACCCGGGCCAGCGTCCGCAGCCCGCTCGCCGCGACCGTCCCGAACATCACCAGCCCGGCCCCGCCGAGCACAGGGGCCGGAACCGCCGCCACCAGCGCGCCCAGCTTGGGCAGCAGACCGAGCAGCACGAGGAGTCCCCCGGCCGCGGCGACCACCCAGCGGCTGCGCACCCGGGTCATCCCGACCAGGCCCACGTTCTGCGCGTACGCCGTGTACGGGAAGGTGTTGAACACCCCGCCGAGCACCGTCGACAACCCGTCCGCGCGCAGCCCGTCGGCCAGCGAGCGCGACTCCACTTGACGGTCCGTCAGCTCGCCCACCGCGATCAGGTCACCCGTGGTCTCCGTCATCGTCACCAGCGCCACCACCAGCATGGAGACGATCGCGGACACCCGGAACTCGGGCGCCCCGAAGTGGAACGGGGTGCTGATCCCCACCCAGTCCGCGTCCCCGACCCCGCCGAAGTCCGTGAAGCCGAACGGCACGGCCACCGCGAGGCCCACCACGATGCCGGTCAGCACGGCGATCCGGGAGAGGAACGCCGGGGCGAACCGCTGCACCCCGAGCACCACCACGAGCACGAACGCCGCCAGCGCCAGATTCCGGGGCGCCCCGAAGTCCTTCGCGCCCGCTCCGCCCGCCGCCCAGTTGCCCGCGACCGGCAGCAGCGAGACCCCGATGATCAGAATCACCGTGCCGGTGACCAGCGGCGGGAAGAAGCGCAGCAGCCTGCCGAACACCGGTGCGAGGAGCATGATCGCAAGACCCGCGACGATCACCGCGCCGTAGATCGCGGGCAGTCCACCACCCGTCGTCCCGATCAGCACCATCGGCGAGACCGCCGCGAACGTGCACCCCTGCATGATCGGCAGCCGTACGCCGAACCGCCAGAACCCGACGCACTGGATCAGCGTCGCCACCCCGCACACCAGCAGATCGGCGGTGATCAGATACGCCAGGTCGGCGGCGGACAGCTTCATCGCGCCGCCCACGATCAACGGCACCGCCACCGCGCCCGCGTACATCGCGAGCACATGCTGCAGACCGAAGGCCGCGAGGCTGCGCACCGGTGGTATCTCGTCGACGGGATGGACAACTGCGGTCTCTGCCATGGGGACTCCAGAGCGGCGGTGGGGGAGCGGCATCCGAACTGCAGGCGACGGTAAGCGCCTTGAACAGATTGTTGATTTCCGCGGCGTTGCCGCCGTGTGTCCTGCCCCACCGGGGGCGCGGAGATGCCAACTTCCCTGCGCGCGTCGCCTACACGGTCCGCGCCGCCGCCAACAGCTCGTCCCAGTCCGCCAGTTTGACCACCTTGCGCCCGAGGCGTTCCCCCAGCTCCGCCTCGGCCCGCTCGATGGCCAGCCAGCCCGGCCACGGCACCGGCTCGATCCCCGACTCCTTGAGCGCGGCGAGCGGTTCGTCCGGCACCTCGCGGGCGGCGAGCGCGGGGGCGTCGGCGAGCAGCGAGGCCACCGTCTCCTTGGCGCAGGGCCGGTTGCTGCCGATGACCCCGGTCGGCCCCCGCTTGATCCACCCGGCGACGTACTCACCGGGCGAGGCCACCCCGTCCCGCAGCACCCGGCCCTCCTGATGCGGCACGGTCCCGGTCGCCGGGTCCAATGGCAGCCCCTCGGGCGGCACTCCGCGATAGCCCACCGAGCGCAGCACCAACTGTGCGGGGACGTCCTCGAATCGGCCCGTCCCGACGACACCGCCCCGCCCGTCCGGTGCCGTCCGCTCGAAGCGCACGCCGCCCACCCGGCCGTTCTCCTCCAGGATTTCGACGGGCCGCAGGAAGAACCGCATCCGGATGTTCCGCTCCGCCTCCGGTCCCGGCAGCGCTGCCCAGTCGCGCAGCACCTCCGCGTTGCGCCGCTGCGCGGCGGGCAGTGCGGACAGTTCCGCGAAGGCCGGGTCGAGCGCCAACTCGGCCAGTTCCACGTGGACTTGAGTGCCGGGCAGCTGCCCCAGCTCGCGCAGCTCCTTGGTGGTGAACCGGGCCTGGGTCGGCCCGCGCCGCGCCGCCATGTGCACCTCGCCGACACCGCTCGCGGCCAGCACGTCCAGGGGCGCCTGCGGCATGTCCGTGCCGTGCAGCTGCTCCGCGCCCCGCACCAGCATCCGGGTCACGTCCAGCGCCACGTTGCCCGCGCCGATCACCACCGCCGAGCGCACGTCGCTCAGTGAGCCGAGGCCCGCCGCGTCCGGGTGGGCGCTGTACCAGGACACGAAGTCCGTCGCCGCCCAGCTGCCCGGCAGATCCTCGCCGGGGATGTCCAGACGGCGCCCGGTGGCGGCGCCCACGCAGTAGACGACCGCGTGGTACGTCTCCCGCAGCCGCTCCGGCGCGATGCCGTCCGGGCCGCCGACCTCGACCCCGCCGAGGAACCGCACCCGCTCGTGCTCCAGCACGGTCCGCAGACTGTCCTGGAGCGACTTGATCTTCTCGTGGTCCGGGGCGACGCCATACCTGACCAGGCCGAACGGCGCGGGCAGCCGGTCCAGCACATCCACTTGCACGTCCGGACGGAGCTGGACCAGATTCTGCGCGGTGTAGCACCCGCTCGGTCCGGAGCCGACGACGGCGACACGCAGCACGGCGGCCTCCTCACCCCGAGGGCATCGGGAGAGTGCCCTGACGGCTCCAGCATGGCACCGGCGGCCCACGGCGGCAGGAGCTGGCAGGCCACCCGGGCGGTGCCGCGCTCAGGCCCGGGCGGTCCCGAGCTCAGTCCGGGCGGTGCCGGTGCCGGGCCGGTGGGCGATCGGCAGGGCTCAGGCCCGGTCCGGCTCCGGCCGCTCCCCGGTCGCGAAGAACCGCGACAGATCCCGCTCCGCCTCGCCCCCGGCCGCCGCACTCTCCGGCGGCACCCCCAGCTCCCAGTCCAGCCCGTACCGCTCGAACAGCTCCGCGCGCAGCACCGGCACGGGCATCGGCACCCCGGGCACGAGCGCCGCGTACACCGCGCCCATCAGCAGCGCCCGCAGCATGGGGTAGTCGGCGGGCACGTCCGCCGAGCCGTACCGCGCCACCGTGTCGCCAAGGAGCTCCGACAGGCGCCGCTGCTCCGGGCACTGCACGAAGCCCTCGGCCTGGAGCAGCCCCGCCATGTGCTGGCGCATGAGCACGGGCCGGTCCCGGGCCAGGCCCAGGATCGCGTCGACGGCGCGGGCCAGCCGCTCGCGCCCGTCCTCGGTGCGCGGCTCCCGCTCCAGCGCCTCCTCCAGCGTGCGGTGCATCAGCCGGTGCACGGCGGACTGCACCAGCTGGCGCTTGCCGGGGAAGTAGTACGACACCAGTCCGCGCGCCGAACCGGCGCGGTCCGCGATGTCTCCGAGGGTGGTCGCGTCGTAGCCGCGTTCGCCGACCAGCTCCACCGCGGCCTGCAGCAGACGCTCCCGGGAACGGCGGCGCAGCTCTTCGTTGACCGAGGCGCTGCGCGGGGACATCGTCGAACTCCTGCGTTGACTGGCTGGCGGCCAACTATACTCGTCGGACCAGGCACCGCTTCGCGCGGGGCCTGTTCAGGGGTGCCGTCCGTCTGGGGCGACGCGGGGGATCGTCTCAGGCGGCCGGCACACCGGTGAGCGCCCCCTGCGGGGCCCTCTCACCCGCTCAGCTCCAGCACCGGCAGCAGCGCGTCCGGACGCCGGTCCACCGGCAGATGGTCCACGAAGTGCACCCGGCACCCGAGCACGGCCGCGCCGCCATCGGCCGGACGGCTGTCCCCGACCATCAGCACCTCGCGCGGCTCGACCCCCAGCCGCTCGCAGGCCAGCGTGAAGATCCGGGGATCGGGCTTCTTGATCCCGTGCTCGTACGACAGCACATAGGTGTCCACATACGCGTCCAGCCCGTGTGCGCGGAACACCGGACGCAGGTCCCAGCCGATGTTGCTGACCACCCCGATCGCGGTCCCCCGCTCCCGCAGCTTGCGCAGCACGTCCGCCGCGTCCGGGTACGGCGTCCACGCGGCCGGGCTCATGTGCCGGTCGTACAGCGCGTCGTGCAGCCCCGGGTCGGGCAGCGGGACGAGCCGGGAGAGGCCGGTGTACGCGGCCCGGTGGGCCTGCGCGTTCTGGTCGCGGGTCTCCCACGACTCCGCCAGCCCGTCCGGCACGCGCAGCGGCTCCGCACCGCCCGGGAGCGCCCCGGCCTCCTCCAACCGCCGTGCCACGGCGACGAGTTCGGCCTCATCGAGCCGCCCGCCGGTGGCCGCGAGCCCGGCGCGCAGCCACGACTCGGTCGACTCGATACGGAAGAGGGTGCCGGAGAAGTCGAACAGGACGGCGTTCATGCGCGCGACCCTACCCGGGCCCGCGTCCCCGTACGCCACGCGGGCGCCACTCGTACACCACCACCGCGACCGCCACCACCAGCGCCCCGAACAGCCAGCCGCCCAGCACGTCCGAGGGCCAGTGCACACCGAGCCACACCCGGGTCGCGCCCACGCCCACCACCGCGAGGAGCGCGACCGCGACGGCCGTCCACCACAGGGCCCCACGCGTCCCGTCGCGGTGGAGCAGCCACAGGAGCAGGCCGCAGACCACGGTGGCCGTCATCGCATGGCCGGAGGGAAAGGCCGCGAAGCGCGCGGAGTCCACCGGGTCCGGCCACACCGGACGCGGCCTACCGACCGCGGCCTTCACCGACTGCTGCACCACCACCGCCACCCCGACGGTCAGCACCAGCCACAGCGCCGTCCACCAGGCCGCCCGGCGCCACAGCAGCCACAGCGCGACCACCGCGCACACCAGACGCATGGTCAGCGGATCGAGCACCCAGTCCGACAGCACCCGCATGACCGAGGTGGCCGCGCCGTCGCGGACCGCCCAGCGGTGCGTCGTCCGGGACACGGAGCCGTCCGCCTCGACGAGCGGCGCCCATTCGACCGCCACCAGCGACATCAGGACGGCGCAGCAGGCGGCGAGGACGGCCACGACGAGAGTGGCGGTGCGGAGCGCGGGGGAGGGCCGGTGGGCGGGAGTCGCGCGGGCGGGCTGGTGACACATGCCGCGATCCTCGTACATACGGCGGTACATGGGCATCCCACCGTCCCGGCGCGTCGGCGGCAGAAGCGGGCTTAACCCAGTGCCCGCAGCGCCGGAACGAGCGTCACCAGCACCGGAATCACCGGGATCAGCGCGGCAGCCGCCGTCAACCGCAGCCGCTGGGGTGCCGGAAGCCGTTCCGGGGCGGTCAGCAGCCGGTCCACCCGCTGCGGCACATGTGACTCGGGGGTGGGGCACGGCCCGAACACGCCCCGGTGCTGGTTGAGTTCGACCAGCGCGAGCGCCGTCGTCACCCGGCCGAAGCGCCGGGACGCGGTGTCGTCGGCGGCCAACTCGACCAGCCGGTGAATCTCGTCGCGGAACGCGGCGAACACCGGCACGCGCGGGAAACCGTCCGCCAGCGCCGCCGAACAGTGCAGCAGCCAGTCGTGCCGGGCCCGCGCGTGACCCTGCTCATGGGCCAGCAGGGCATCGAGCTGACGCCCCTTCAGGCGACGCAGCGCGGCCGTGGTGACGACGAGCCGGGGAGCCGTACCGGACAGCCACCACGCGTCGGGCCGCTCGCCCTCCAGCACCACCAGACGGCCCTCCGACGGCAGTTCACCGGGCAACAGCGGGGCCCGGAGCAGGAGTTCGGCCCGGTCCCGGCCACGGCACCTGCGGACCCGTACCACCTCGCGGACCAGCATCGCGGCGCTCCACAGGCCACCGCAGGCGAGGGCCACCGCCGTCCCGGCCGCCCAGGCCCCGCCCGTGCCGAGGGCGTACGCCTCGACGACCGCGTGCGGTGCCGGGGCGAACACCCGCCCGCGCACCGCCTGCCAGGCCGCCGCCGCGCTGAGCGTCATCGACAGCGCGCAGCACAGCAGGACGGCCGCCACCACGCACTGCCACGCCCACAGCGCCACCACCGGCTCCCGGTCCGGCCAGTCCGCCCGCCCGAGCAGCCGGGGAGCGGCGGCGGAGGTCAGGATGCCGAGCAGCAGCAGCGCCACGGGGACCATCATGGGCAGCACCCTATGGGCGCGAGCGGCCACCGGGAGCCACCCGGTCCGCCGAAGTGACGCAGACAACGCCCGGACGTGCGACGGAGGTTGACCGTCCTGCCCGCCGCCGCGCCCTCACATCGTCAGCAGCATCGCGACCGTGCCTATCCCCATCGACAGACGGCAGACGCGCGCCAGTTCGGTCCGGTCGCCCCAGCGCGGAGCGCCCCGTCCCGTACCAGCGGTGGCCGGTACCAGACGGGCTCCGGTCAGCAGTACATAGCCGGTGAAGTACAGCAGCAGCGCGCCCGTCAGCGGGGCCACGCCCGAGCCGCCGGGCATGTGGTGGTGCCCGGCCGGGGCGAGGGCCATCACCACGGACATGTAGACCATCGCCGAGGTGCCCATCAGATGGTGCAGATGATGCGCGTCCCGGCGGGCCGCCCACAGCGCGCGCAGCGCCGCCGCGCCGAACACGGCCGCGTACACCGGCCACACCCAGCGCGGGGGAGCGAACACCGCCGTCGGGACCGCCATCGCGGCCATCCCGAAGCCCATCAGCGCCTCGCCGCCCGCCGCGCGGCGCTGCTCCTCGACGCCGCTGCGCATCCGCAGCAGGCAGTAGGCCCCGGTCGCCGCGCACAGCGCGACCAGCAGCCAGGCCGGTGAAGCCGGACCGTGCACGCCCACCACCCCCGTTCGACGTCGGTCGAGAGATGCGATGCCCACGACACGCGGAGCGCACGCGAGCGCAAGGGAGTACACGGGGAGCACTCGCCGGAGCGCGCACGCCCGGAGGCCATATCTTTTACGGGTAAAACATATGCTAAGTTCATCCGTATGAGCAGCCTGTCCCTCCGCCCCCTTCCGCTCGCTCAGACGCTCCGTCTCGGACGGCCCTCCGCGATCTGGTTCAAACCCGCCCTCAGCGTCGTGGCCGCGACCCTCCCGCCCAACCTGGTCCTGCTGGCCCTCGGCCGACTCGACCTCGCCCTCTACACGATGGCCGGGGCGCTGTGCGCGCTCTACGCCCACGACCGCCCGTACACCGCCCGGGCCCGTGTCCTCGCCCTGGCGGTCCTCGGCATGACCGCCGGTCTGGCCGCCGCCCTCCTCGCCGCGTCGCTCACCTCCGACCCGGTCGTCCTGGTCACCGTCGGCGCCCTGCTGGCCGCCGTGCAGAAGACCGTCTGCGAGGCGACCCGGATCGGCCCGCCCGGCAACGTGGTCGTCGCCTTCGTCATGTCCGCCGCGCTCTTCGTCCCCCAGGCCCTGGGCCAGATTCCCGGCCACCTCGCCCTCGCGCTCGGCGCGGGCGCCTGGGCCTGGCTGATCGGCATGGCCCCGGGCCTGTTCCGCCCGCACGGCCCCGAACGCCGCGCCGTCGCGGCGGCCCTGCGCGCGGTCGCCGCCCAGGCCGGAAGCGGCGCGGGACCGTCCCGTACGGCCGCCTACGCCGCCCTGCACACCGCCCGGTCCGCCCTGCACGCCCCCGGCGTCCGCCCCGACCCCACCCGGCAGGCCCTCGCCGCCCTGCTGACCGAGGCCGAGACCGCCCTCGCGACCCCGCACGCCGACGCCGCCGTACTGCGCGCCCACGCCGACGCACTGCGCGGCTCCGGCCCCGTTCCCAGCGCCACCGGCACGGTCGCGGAACCGCCGCACCCCCGCCCCCGCCGCATCCCCCTGGCCCACCTCGCCCCGCTCGCCGCCCGCACCGCGCTGGGCTGCGCGCTCGCCGGATACGCGGCCCTCGCGCTCGGTGTCGGCCGCCCCTACTGGGCCCTCGTCACCGCCGCCGCGCTCTACCAGGCCAACGTCACCCGCACCTGGAGCCGCGCCCTCCAGCGAGTCCTCGGCAACCTGCTCGGGGTGCTCCTCTTCGCCGCCCTCGCCCCGCTGACCCACCTCCACCCTGTGGTGCTCGTGCTGTGCTGCGCGGCCTGCAACTTCGGCGCCGAGGCGCTGATCGCCCGCAACTACTGGCTCGGCAGCGTCTGCGTCACGCCCATGGCGCTGCTCATCACCGAGTTCACCCGCCTCCAGGACCCCGGCCCGCTGATGACCCAGCGCGTCCTGGACACCCTGGTCGGCGCCCTGACCGGCTTCGCCGCCGCCGTCCTCGTCACCAACCGGCGCGCGGGACGGCACATGGAGCACGCCCTCACCGCCGCCGAGGAGGCCCGCGCCCACGCCGACCGGCTGCTCGCACAGCCCCGTGCCGCCGACCTGGACGCCGCGCGCCGCGCCCTCGCCGTGGCCCTGGTCGACCTGCGCGCCACGGCCGACACCGCGCTGGGGGAGTGGTGGCAGCGGCCCCTGCCCGAGGAACGGGTCCTGCGCGCCGAGCAGGCCGGACACCGTACGCTCACCGAGACGGTGCGCCACGGACGGGCCGCACACGCGCAGGCGCACGACAGCGGGACGACGGAGGCAGTACGGCCATGACGGCGAGGAACGGGCAGCCGGACACCGGGGACGAACGGACGGACGGCCCCGGACCGACGGCCGACGGCGCCGGTGCCAGGAGCGGCGCCGACACCCCGCCCCGCACCGACACCGTCGCTGCGGTCGTCGGCCAGTGGCGTGCCGTGCACCCCGGGCTCGACACCGGCCCCATGGAGGTCATCGGCCGGATCAACCGCTGCGCCGCCCTCCTCCAGCAGGCCGAGGACGCCCCGCTGCGCCGCGCGGGACTCAGCCGCGCCGAGTTCGACCTGCTCGGCGCGCTGCGCCGCACCGGCCACGAGCTGACCCCGGGAGAGCTGGCCCGCGAGACCTTCTCCTCCGGGGCCGCCGTGACCAAGCGCCTCAAGCGGCTCACCGAGACCAAACTGGTCGAACGGCGCACCGACACCCGCGACCGCCGGGTGGCCCACCTCCGCCTCACCGACGCGGGCCGCGCCCTCGTGGACGGCATCCTCCCCGAGCAACTCGCCTACGAGAAGGCGGTGTTGTCCGCACTCGCCCCCGAGGGCCAGGAAGAGCTGTCCGACCTGCTCGCGGTGCTCCTGAACGGACTGGAGGGCCACCTCGGCGGCCTGCGTGCCTGAAGCCGCCACGCCCCGGGCGTCAGATCCCCGGCCGGTACCGCAGCGGATGCTCCTCGGGCACCTCCACCAGCACGATCGGAATGCCGTCCGGGTCCGCGATCCACATCTCGTCCAGTCCCCACGGCTCCCGCTCCGGCGCTCGGACGATCTCCACGCCCTTCTCCCGCAGCTCCTTGTGCGCGGCCCGCAGATCCGGGACCTGGAGCCACAGCCGCACCTCGGGCGACGAAGGAGTCTCGGAGCGCCCCGAGACCTCCAGGAAACCGCCGCCCAGGAAATAGACGGTCCCGCGCTCCGGACCCGTACCGAACTCGCGGTAGACGGCGAGCCCCAGCTGATCCCCGTAGAAGGCGCGGGAACGGTCGGGGTCGGTCGGGCGGACGAGCAGACGACTGCCGAGTACATGCACCATGCGGGCGAAGCCTAATCGCCCGGTTACCCTCGACCCTGGCCGAGCCGCGCCCGAGAAGTCGGAGAACATCCCATGAACCACCCCACCGGACTGACCTTCCGCGACGCCACCGACGCCGACGTGGACGCCCTCGTCGCACTGGTCGAGTCGGCGTACCGGGGCGAGGCGAGCCGGGTCGGCTGGACCACCGAGGCGGACATCCTGGACGGACAGCGGACCGACCCCGAGGGCGTGCGGGAGATCGTCAAGTCGCCGGACAGCAGGCTGCTCGTCGTGGAGCGGGACGGCCACGCCGTCGCCTGCTGCCAGCTCGAACACCGGGGTGAGTACGCCTACTTCGGCATGTTCGCGGTCAGCCCCGCCCTCCAGGGCGCGGGCCTGGGCAAGGTCGTCATGGCGGAGGCGGAGCGCCAGGTCCGCGAGAGCTGGGGCGTCACCGAGATGCACATGACGGTGATCTCCGTCCGCGAGGACCTGATCGCCTGGTACAAGCGGCGCGGCTACCGCCGTACGGGAAAGACCTCGCCCTTCCCGTACGGCGACGAGCGCTTCGGCATACCGCGCCGGGACGACCTGCGCTTCGAGCTGCTGGTCAAGCCGCTGGCCTGACCCGGCAGCCGTCCTCAGCGGCTCAGGCCGTGAAGCGGCCCGTGCGCTTGATCTCCGGATAGTCCGTCGTCGCCCCGTCGAGCTGGAGCGCGCGCACCAGCCGCAGGTCGTCCTGGGTGTTGACCACCCAGGCGAAGACCCGCAGGTCCGCCGCGCGCGCCTTCTCCACGGTCTCCTGGGTGAGCCTGCGGATGTTGAGACAGAGGGCGGTGGCGCCCACCGCCACCGCCCGGTCCACCACGTCGGTGCCGTACCGGCTGGCGACGAGGGCCGTACGCACCCCCGGCACCAGCCGGGAGATCTCCGCCAGCGCCTCGTCGTGGAAGGACAGCACCTCCACGCGGGAGACCAGGTCCCGGCGGTGCATGACCTCGGCGAGCGCCTTGGCCGCCGCCACGTCCTTGATCTCCGCCTGGAGGGGCGCGCTCACTGCGTCCAGGACCTCTTCGAAGACCGGCACCTGCTCCCCGAGCCCCGCGTCGAGCGCGCGCAGCTCCGCGAGGGTCTTCTCGGAGATCGCCCCGTTGCCGTCGGTGGTGCGGTCCACCTCGGCGTCGTGCATGACGACCAGCGCGCCGTCCTTGCTGAGGTGCAGGTCGAGTTCGATGACGTCGAGGCCGGCCTGCTGCGCCGCGACGAAGGAACGGAGGGTGTTCTCGGGCTCGACGCCCATGACCCCGCGGTGTCCGATGGTAAGGAAGTTCAAGGTTCAACTCGCTTCCGTCGACGGCGGCCCGGTCCGCGGACCCGACGGACGTCGTCGACCGCGCGGCACGTTCCGCAGCCTAATGGCCCCGCCCTGGGATGGCTCTTCATGTGCGTCCGCCCCGTCACGGACCGTGTGCCGCTGCCCGCGCGCGGGGTGGCTGAAACCCGCAGGCGCCGGTGCGGTCGTATCCGTCCGACGGAAGTGAGCGCCGTCACGGTTTACCGCAGGAAAAACAGCGGCTGAACGGCGGCTGCGCAGAATAATTTCCCGAGACCCCTCTTGTTCGGTGAAACCGGGTATGCATACGGTGTCCATACGCGAGGTTCTCCCGTGGAGGATGGGTCATGACGGAAATTCTTGTGCAGGCGGGTGCGGAGGAGCGGCTTCCTTCGCTGACCAGGGTGATCGAGCACCCGGCCTGGCCGATGCTCAAGGATGCCGTGGAGCGGATCCGGCCATGGCAGTCCAAGGACGGATCGATCGACTTCGCGGCCGAGGGCGCCCCCACGCGGGCCGACGCCGAGGCCGCCGTCCGCCGGGTGACCGAGGCGGTCGAGGAGCTGGCCCCGCTGCTCCCGCACGACGCCGCCTACCACGAGGCTCTGGTGAAGGACCTGCGCCGCTGGGCCGAGGGCGGCTTCGAGGTGCCGGACTTCCTCGACTCGCTGCTGGCCTTCCAGCCCGCCGCGCACCGCGAGCACGGCCTCCAGCACCTGGTCGTCTTCCCGATGTACACGCAGAACGGCAACCCGGACCGCAACCTGGAGGCGGTCGTCCTGCGCATGGTCTGGCCGGACTGGCTGGCCGAGCTGGAGCGCACGCGGTACGACAACCCGCTGTTCTGCGGCATCACCTTCGAGGACTTCACCTCGGGCTACGACACCAACTCCGCCGTCCTCTTCCCGGAGACCATCGCCGTCCGCGAGGCGCCGGAACGTTTCTCCTGGGGCGGCATCTTCTGCGACCGCGAGGCCGCGCGCTTCCGCAAGGTCACCGACGCCGCCGTCGCCCTCCTGGGCCTGGAGCTGCCCGAGGACATCGCGGAGCTGGTCCACGACCAGAAGCGCTGCGAAGAGGCCTTCGTGCTCTGGGACATGGTCCACGACCGCACCCACAGCCACGGCGACCTGCCGTTCGACCCGTTCATGATCAAGCAGCGCCAGCCGTTCTGGATGTACGGCCTGGAGGAGCTGCGCTGCGACCTCACCGCCTTCAAGGAGGCCGTGAAACTGGAGTCGGACGGCGTCCCGCAGGCCCGTGACGTGCAGTACGCGGTCCTCTTCGACCGCATGTTCCGCTTCCCGGTCACCGGCGACCGCGTCCGCAACTACGACGGGCTCGGCGGCCAGCTGCTCTTCGCCTACCTGCACAAGCACGACGTGGTCCGCTGGACCGACAACAAGCTCTCCATCGACTGGGAGCGCGCCCCCGAGGTCACCAACCGGCTGTGCGCCGAGATCGAGCAGCTCTACCGCGACGGCATCGACCGGCCCAAGCTGGTCCACTGGTTCGCCGGGTACGACCTCGTGGCGACCTATCTCGCCCCGCACCCCGGCTCCAAGTGGGCCAAGGGCCCCGACGCGCTCGACCTGAGCCTGCCGCCGCGCAAGCTCGTGGACGACGTGCTCCCGGACGAGTTTCCGCTCAGCATGTTCTATGAGGCCCTGTCCAAGAAGCTGAAGAACGTGATTGCCTCGACCAAGGGCATCACGGCGGACGGCGCCGAGCGGGCCGCCGCGTGAGCGACGGCGTCCAGGTGGGCGACGTCCACGAGAGCGGCGTACACGAGAGCGCGGAGCGGGAGAGGAAGACGATGGGCAACGGGGTTCTGCGGGGTGCGGTGATCGCGGTCGCCGGAGCGGGCGGACCGGCGGGGCGCGCGGCGCTCGTCCGGCTGGCCGAGGCGGGAGCGACCGTCGTCGGCGCGGACAACGACCCGGCCCGCCTTGCGGAGGCCGTGGACGCGGCCCGCTACGCCAACGGCGGCGCCACGGTCACCGGCGAGACGGTCGACCTGCTCGACCTCGACTCGACCCGGGCCTGGGCCACGGGCATCGAGAAGGAACACGGCCGGATCGACGGCCTGGTCCACCTGGTGGGCGGCTGGCGCGGCGGCGCCACGTTCGCCGACACCGACCTGGCCGACTGGGACCTGCTGGAGAAGCTGCTGATCCGCACCGTCCAGAACACCTCCCTCGCCTTCTACGACGCCCTCCAGCAGAGCGGCAACGGCCGCTACCTGCTGATCAGCGCCTCGGGCGCGGCCAAGCCCACGGCGGGCAACGCGGCGTACTCCGCCGCCAAGGCCGCCGCCGAGGCGTGGACGCTCGCCATGGCCGACGGCTTCCGCAAGGCCGGGGGCGAGGAGGGGCCGCGCGCCGCCGCTGCGATCCTGGTGGTGAAGGCGTTGGTGCACGACGCGATGCGCGCCGAGCGCCCCAACGCGAAGTTCGCGGGCTTCACGGACGTCAAGGACCTGGCCGACGCCGTCGCCGGCGTCTGGAACGAGCCCGCCGCCGAAGTGAACGGAACCCGTCTGTGGCTGACCGAGAAGCCGTGAACCCTCCCAGGACCGACGCGCGTCGTCGTCACGACCCGACGGTCCGGGGTTTCGCCAGCGACAACTACGCCGGTGCGCACCCCGAGGTGCTGGCCGCCGTGGCCCTGGCCAACGGCGGCCACCAGGTGGCGTACGGCGAGGACGAGTACACCGAGAACCTTCAGCGGATCATCCGCGGCCACTTCGGTGCGAGCGCCGAGGCGTTCCCGGTGTTCAACGGCACGGGGGCGAACGTCGTCGCGCTCCAGGCGGTCACCGACCGCTGGGGCGCGGTGATCTGCGCCGAGAGCGCGCACATCAACGTGGACGAGGGCGGCGCCCCCGAGCGGATGGGCGGGCTCAAGCTGCTCACCGTGCCCACGCCGGACGGCAAGCTCACGCCCGAGCTGATCGACCGGCAGGCGTGGGGCTTCGACGACGAGCACCGGGCCAAGCCGCAGGTCGTCTCGATCACCCAGTCCACCGAGCTGGGCACCCTCTACACGCCCGGCGAGATCCGCGCGATCTGCGAGCACGCCCACGCGCACGGCATGAAGGTGCACCTGGACGGCTCCCGTATCTCCAACGCCGCCGCCTCCCTGAACGTCCCCATGCGGACCTTCACCAACGCGGTCGGCGTGGACATCCTCTCCCTCGGCGGGACGAAGAACGGTGCCCTCCTCGGCGAGGCGGTCGTGGTGATCGACCAGGACGCCGTCTCCCACATGAAGCACCTGCGCAAGCTGTCCATGCAGCTCGCCTCCAAGATGCGCTTCGTCTCGGTCCAGTTGGAGGCCCTGTACGCCAAGGACCTCTGGCTCCGCAACGCCCGCCACGCCAACGAGATGGCCCAGCGCCTGGCGGAGGGCGCCCGCGCGGTCGACGGCGTGGAGATCCTGTACCCCGTCCAGTCCAACGGCGTCTTCGCCCGCCTCCCGCACGACGTGAGCGAACGCCTCCAGAAGCGCTTCCGCTTCTACTTCTGGGACGAGGCGGCCGGTGACGTCCGCTGGATGTGCTCCTTCGACACGACGGAGGACGACGTCGACCTGTTCGTGTCGGCGCTCAAGGAGGAGATGGCGCGCCAGGAGTGAGTGCATGAATATGCGGCCACCCGAAAACTCATTGAGTCCGGGTGGCCGCATTTCTCTGCTCGGCGGCCGCCCGACTGGCCGGCAGGACCGGTGACGCGTCCTCGTACGCCCGTGCCGCCTACGAGTTCGTACGCGACACCGTCACGCACTCGGCCGACGCCGACGACCCCCGCGTCACCTGGCGGGCCTCCGACGTGCTGGAGCAGGGCACGGGCAGCTGCCACGCCAAGGCGCACGCGCTGGCCGCACTGCTGCGGGCCGAGGGCATCCCCACGGCCCTGTGCTATCAGCGGCTGGCCCATGACGCCGGATCCGGGTACGTCCTGCACGGACTGGTCGCCGTGCGCCTGCGCGGGACGCTGCCCGACTCCCTCTGAACGGGGGCCGGGCCGCCGGGCCTCAGAGTGCCTGGACCGCGCGCAGTTGCTCCGCCGTCGGGGCCGTGCCGCCGAGGTGGGCCGGGAGCCACCAGGAGTCCTCGGCGGACTTGGGGCGGGCCGGGTAGGCGCGCTGGGCGGCGTCCAGGAGGTCCTGGACACGCTCGCGCAGACGACGGGTGATCGCGCCCGCGTACTGGTCGCGCGGTGCCTCCAGCGCCTCGCCGACGCGGACGGTGATGGGGGTGTGGCTGCGCTTGAAGTTGCGCGGGTGGCCCTTGGTCCACAGCCGCTGGGTGCCCCACAGGGCCATCGGGACCAGCGGGACGCCCGCCTCCTGGGCGAGCCGCGCCGCACCCGACTTGAAGCTCTTCAGTGTGAAGGACTCCGAGATGGTGGCCTCGGGGAACACCCCCACGACCTCACCGGAGCGCAGCGAGTTCAGCGCGTGCTCGTACGCGGCCTCGCCCTGCGCGCGGTCCACCGGGATGTGCTTCATCCCGCGCATCAGCGGACCCGACACCTTGTGCCGGAACACCGACTCCTTCGCCATGAAGCGCACCAGCCGCTTCTGCGGCAGCGCGGCCAGACCGTTGAAGATGAAGTCCAGGTAACTGATGTGATTGCTCACCAGAACGGCGCCGCCGGTGCGCGGGATGTTCTCCGACCCCTTGCAGTCGATCTTGAGGTCCCACACCTTGAACATCGTCTTCGCGAAACCGACGACGGGACGGTAGACCAGTTCTGCCATGGGCGGGGTCGGCCCTTTCTGCTCTGCTCGGGAAAGGGGCTCCCGGCGGGAAGTTACGCAGCCGTAGGTTTACGGCGTCTCCAGATCGTGCCCCAAGAACGGACGGGTAGCCAGTCCTGGTGCCCCGTGGCGGCGAGATCCTCGTCACGTCCCGGTAACAGCCCGTCGAGCGGCGGCGCACGCGCCTCACCCGCCCCGCGCATACCCTCCCCGCGGACGCGGGAATCCTTCGCGGCGCCCGCGCGCTTGTGTTGAGGACGACAGGACCGGCCGACGGGCCGGACACGTGCCGCGCGAGCGGCGGAGCGGAGGACACGCGTGCGCGGGCAGGGCGAGGAACAGCGGCTGGAACCGGCCGACCTGAGCGGCGCACTGGGCGAGCGGGCCACCCTCGTCCAGTTCTCCAGCGCCTTCTGCGCCCCCTGCCGGGCCACCCGCCGCACTCTCGGCGACGTCGCCGCCATGGTCCCCGGCGTGACCCACGTCGACATCGACGCCGAGGCCCATCTCGGCCTGGTACGCGCCCTCGGCATCGTCCGCACCCCCACCGTCCTGGTCCTCGACGCGGAAGGACGCGTGGTGCGCCGCGCCGCCGGACAGCCGCGCAGAGCCGATGTGATCGCGGCCCTCGGGGAGGCCCTGTGAGCGGCGGCGACCGCCTGACCGGGCCTCTTCCAGATCATGGAACGTACTTGACTGTGCGCGCCATCCATCGTCAGCCTGACCGTATGCCGACCGAACTCCTTCTCGTCGGACGGGCCCACGTCGACCTGGCCCGCACCGCGAGCGCGCGCTGTCCGGGCTGTTGAGCAGCCACGGCCTCCGCTCCGCTCGCCCCCCTCAGCAGAAGGACAACTCCATGACGGCCACGCCCGATCTCGGCACCCACCAGACCGCCTCGCCCGAACTGCTGCGCGCCACCTTCCGCCGCCACGCCGCCGGTGTCGCGGTCATCACCGCCCGCGCCGAGCACGGCCCGGTCGGCTTCACCGCCACCTCCCTCACCTCCGTCTCCGCCGAACCCCCGCTGCTGTCCTTCGGCATAGGCACCGGCGCCTCCAGCTGGCCCGCCGTCTCGCGCGCCGAGCACGTCGGCGTCCACCTCCTCGCCGAGCACCAGCACGACCTCGCGGCCACCTTCGCCCGCAGCGGCGCCGACCGCTTCGGCGCCCCCACTGCCTGGCGCGAGGGCCCGGAGGGTGTGCCCGTCCTGGACGACGTGCTCGCCTGGCTGGTCTGCCGGATCGTCGGCCGCGTCCCGGCCGGGGACCACCGGATCGTGCTCGCCGAGGTCGTGCTCGGCGACCCCTCGGGCACCGGCCGCCCGCTGCTCTACCACCAGGGCCGGTTCAACGCGCTGCGGGACTGACCGGGGCCGGGCCCCGCTCCCGGGGCGGTGGCCCGCTGCTGCGTCGCCGTCGAGTTCCGGTTACGCTGCGTTGCGAAGGTCACAGTTCAAAGCGCTTGCTCAGCGGGCACGAACTGGATGTACTGGCGAGTAATATTTCGGCCGGGAGCGCACCGACGCCCCGACCGGGACAGGCCGCTTGAGGCGCCTATGCTGCCTTCAAGAGGCAGCCCGGAAATAGACGATGCAGTAGGAGAGCCGGCGTGAGCTTGAGGATCGTTGTCACTGTGAAGTACGTGCCCGACGCCACTGGCGACCGGCACTTCGCCGATGACCTGACCGTCGACCGCGACGACGTGGACGGTCTGCTCTCCGAACTCGACGAGTACGCGGTGGAGCAGGCCCTCCAGATCGCGGAGGACGCGGACGACGCCGAGGTCACCGTGCTGACCGTCGGTCCCGAGGACGCCAAGGACGCGCTGCGCAAGGCCCTCTCGATGGGCGCCGACAAGGCGATCCACGTCGAGGACGACGACCTGCACGGCACCGACGCCCTCGGCACCTCCCTGGTGCTGGCCAAGGCCATCGAGAAGGCCGGTTACGACCTGGTGATCTCCGGCATGGCCTCCACCGACGGCACCATGGGCGTCGTACCCGCCCTGGTCGCCGAGCGCCTCGGCGTGCCGCAGGTGACGCTGCTGTCCGAGGTCTCCGTCGAGGACGGCACCGTCAAGGGCCGCCGCGACGGCGACACCGCTTCGGAGCAGCTGGAGGCGTCCCTCCCGGCGGTCGTGTCCGTCACCGACCAGTCGGGTGAGGCGCGTTACCCGTCCTTCAAGGGCATCATGGCGGCCAAGAAGAAGCCGGTGGAGTCCTGGGACCTGTCCGACCTCGACGTCGAGGCGGAGGAGGTCGGTCTGGACGGCGCGTACACCAAGGTCGAGGCCGTGGCCGAGCGCCCGGCGCGCACCGCGGGCACGATCGTCAAGGACGAGGGCGAGGGCGGCAAGCAGCTCGCCGAGTTCCTCGCGGGCCAGAAGTTCATCTAAGGGCCCGCGCCCCGACCGCCCCTCAACTTCGTTACGCAGGAGAGCAATCCCATGGCTGAAGTCCTCGTCTACGTCGACCACGTGGACGGTGCCGTCCGCAAGCCCACCCTCGAGCTGCTGACCCTGGCCCGCCGCCTCGGCGAGCCCGTCGCGGTCGCGCTGGGCAACGGCGCCGCCGACACCGCCGCCACGCTGGCCGAGCACGGCGCGGTGAAGGTCCTCACCCACGACGCCGCCGAGTACGCCGACTACCTGGTCGTCCCGAAGGTCGACGCCCTCCAGGCCGCCGTCGAGGCCGTCTCCCCGGCCGCCGTGCTGGTGCCGTCCTCCGCCGAGGGCAAGGAGATCGCCGCCCGTCTGGCGCTGCGCACCGGCTCCGGCGTCATCACCGACGCCGTCGACATCGAGGCCGGCGACGAGGGCCCGGTGGCCACCCAGTCGGTGTTCGCCGCGTCCTTCACCACCAAGTCCCGTGTCGTCAAGGGCACCCCGGTCATCACGGTCAAGCCGAACTCGGCCGCCGTGGAGGCCGCCCCGGCCGCCGGTGCCGTGGAGGCCCTGTCGGTCACCTTCTCCGACCAGGCCACCGGCACCAAGGTCACCGGCCGCACCCCGCGTGAGTCGACGGGCCGTCCGGACCTGACCGAGGCCGCGATCGTCGTCTCCGGTGGCCGTGGCGTCAACGGCGCGGAGAACTTCGCGATCATCGAGGCGCTGGCCGACTCCCTCGGCGCGGCCGTCGGTGCTTCCCGCGCCGCCGTCGACGCCGGTTGGTACCCGCACACCAACCAGGTCGGCCAGACCGGCAAGTCGGTCTCGCCGCAGCTCTACATCGCCAACGGCATCTCCGGCGCGATCCAGCACCGCGCCGGTATGCAGACCTCCAAGACGATCGTCGCGGTCAACAAGGACCCCGAGGCCCCGATCTTCGACCTGGTCGACTACGGCGTCGTCGGCGACCTCTTCGAGGTCGTCCCGCAGCTCACCGAGGAGATCAAGACCCGCAAGGGCTGATCCCGGCGGAGCACGCTCGTGTGCTCCCGTGCGCGCACAGAACCCCCGCGACCGGCCTCCGGTCGCGGGGGTTCCGCGTTTTCCGCCCCGTCCGGAGGGTGTTGACCAGCGAGAATCACCCCGGATAGCTTCGGCGCGCGGACCCGTCCGGTTCCGCGCCGCGCGAGAGGGAGGGTGTGGATGGACGGGCAGGAGAAGATCAGGACCAGCCTGGCGGACGCGGTCACGGACCACATCGGCGCCCTCCTCGCCCCGGTCGACGCCGACCTGGCCCGCCGCTACCCCGGCGACCCGGGCACCCGGCAGCCCGTCCACACCGTCTACGTCCCCGCCGACGCCTTCGCCGCCGACACCCCGCGCGTCTGGGGCGACAGCGCCCTCGCGGCCCTGGACCGGCACGCCCCCGACGCCGAGAGCTTCGCGGCCGTCCTCGGCCTGCCCGCCGAACTCGCCGACGCCGTGTACGCCCGCGTCCGCGCCAAGCTGGAGCGCGAACCGGTGGAAGACCTCCGGGTCGACTTCGAGGACGGCTACGGCATCCGCCCCGCCGAGGAGGAGGACCAGGCCGCCGCCCACGCCGCCCGGCTCGTGGCCGAGGCGTACGAGAAGGGCACGGCGCCGCCGTACACCGGCATCCGCGTCAAGTGCCTGGAGGCCGGGGTGCGCGAGCGGGGCATCCGCACCCTGGACGTCTTCCTCACCGGGCTGCTCGCGGCGGGCGGGCTGCCCGACGGGCTGGTGCTGACGCTGCCGAAGGTGACGTACGCCGAGCAAGTGACCGCGTTCGCGCGGCTGCTGGACGCCTTCGAGGAGACCCACGGCCTGGAGCGGGGACGCCTCGGCTTCGAGATCCAGATCGAGACCAGCCAGGCCGTCCTAGCCGCCGACGGCACCGCGACCGTCGCCCGCATGATCCAGGCGGGCGAGGACCGCGTCACCGGCCTCCACTACGGCACCTTCGACTACAGCGCCGCCCTCGGCGTCTCCGCCGCCCACCAGGCCCCCGACCACCCCGCCGCCGACCACGCCAAGGCGGTCATGCAGGTCGCCGCCGCGGGCACCGGCGTACGCCTGTCCGACGGCTCCACCAACGTGCTGCCCGTCGGCCCCGCCGAGCAGGTCCACGCGGCCTGGCGGCTGCATCACGACCTGGTCCGCCGGGCCCTCGCCCGCGCCTACTACCAGGGCTGGGACATGCACCCCGGCCAGCTGCCGACCCGCTACGCGGCCGTCTTCGCCTTCTACCGCGAGGGGTTCGAGCGCGCCGCCGACCGGCTCGCCCGCTACGCCGCTCGCGCGGGCGGCGACGTCCTGGACGAGCCCGCCACCGCCCGTGCGCTGAGCGGCCATCTCCTGCGCGGCCTGGACTGCGGGGCCCTCGACACCGCCGAGGTCACCGCCCTGACCGGGCTGGCCCGGGACGCCCTGGAGTCCTACGCGGCTCCTGGTGGCCGCCGGGCCTGAGCGCGCGCAAGCCTCAGTCGGCCGGGGGCAGTTCGCCCGAGCCCCGCTCGATCAGCCGGGTCGGCAGCTCGATCCGCTCGGGCGCCACGAGCGCGCCGTCCAACTGCCGGAACAGCCGCTCGGCCGCCGTACGCCCCAGCGCGGCCGAGTCCTGCGCGACGACCGTCACCCCCGGCTGGAGCAGATCGGCCAGCTCGAAGTCGTCGAACCCGACCAGGGCGACCGGGCGCGCGTGCCCGGCCAGCACCCGGATCACGGTGACGGTCACCCGGTTGTTGCCCGTGAAGACGGCGGTCACCGGCGAAGGACCGGTCAGCATCTCCTGCGCCGCGCGGCGCACCCGCTCCGGATCGGTCGCCCCGAGGGACATCCAGTCGTCCTCGACGGGTATCCCCGCGTCCTCCATGGCGGCCCGGTAGCCGCGCAGCCGCTCCGCCGCCGTGTGGATGTTCGGCATGTCACCGATGAAGCCGATCCTGCGGTGCCCGTGCGCGATCAGATGGGCCACCCCGTCCCGGGCGCCGCCGAAGTTGTCGGAGAGCACCACGTCCGCCTCGATGCGCCCGGCCGGACGGTCCACGAACACGGTGGCCACGCCCGCCCGCATCTCCGGCTCCAGATAACGGTGGTCGTCCCCGGCCGGGATCACCACGAGCCCGTCCACCCGCCGCGCGCACAGCGCGAGCGCCAACTCCCGCTCCCGCTCCGGGTCCTCGGCGCTGGAGCCGTTGATCAGCAGGGCGCCGTGGGCACGGGCCACCTCCTCGACCGCGCGGCTGAGCGGGCCGTAGAACGGGTCCGCGAGGTCCTCCAGGACCAGCCCGATGCTCGCCGTACGGCCCTTGCGCAGCACCCGGGCGCTGTCGTTGCGCCGGAAGCCCAACGCCTCGATGGCCTCCTGGACGCGCCGTTCGGTGTCCGGGGTGACCCCGGGCTCGCCGTTGACCACGCGGGAGACCGTCTTGAGGCCCACTCCGGCCCGCGCGGCCACGTCCTTCATGGTGGGCCGGTTGCCGTAACGGCCGGTGCCGTTGGCGCGTTCTGCTCCGCGGGTGGTCTCGGGCACGATGTGCTGTCCTGTCGTCCGTGGTCTTCACTGGCCGGTGCCCCAGGTCGGGGCCGGTACGAGCATGTGGCGTCGAGCATAGAGCCTGGACAACGTTGTCAGGTGCGCGAGAGACTGTCCACCGCCGTCCCCGGTCCAGGTCCGTCGTGACCGGTCGGGGGCGTTTTCCGGCTTCGCTCCATCTCACGGCTCGACGGGGAGACCTGACACTGATGCACACCGACCTCGTGGCTGCGCTGGACATCGGCGGCACCAAGATCGCGGGCGCGCTGGTGGACGGCGACGGCCGGATCCACACGCGTACGCAGCGCGCCACGCCCGCCCGCGAGGACGGTGAAACGGTTATGCACGCGGTCGAGGAGGTGCTGGCCGAGCTGGCCGCCTCGCCGCTGTGGTCCCGCGCCGAGGCCATCGGCATCGGCAGCGCCGGACCGGTGGACGCCTCCGCGGGCACCGTCAGCCCCGTCAACGTGCCGGGCTGGCGCGGCTTCCCGCTGGTGGAACGGGTGCGCGCGGCGACCGGCGGCGGCCTCCCGGTGGAGCTGATCGGCGACGGCGTGGCCATCACGGCCGCCGAACACTGGCAGGGCGCGGCGCGCGGCCACGACAACGCGCTGTGCATGGTGGTCTCGACGGGCGTCGGCGGCGGCCTGGTCCTCGGCGGCCGACTGCACCCCGGCCCCACCGGCAACGCCGGTCACATCGGCCACATCAGCGTCGACCTGGACGGCGAACTGTGCCCGTGCGGCTCGCGCGGCTGCGTCGAGGGCCTGTCCAGCGGCCCCAACATCGCCCGCCGCGCCCTGGAACAGGGCTGGCGGCCGGGCCCCGACGGCGACACCTCCGCCGTCGCCGTGGCCGCCGCCGCCCGCGCGGGCGACCCGGTCGCCGCCGCCGCCTTCGAACGCGCCGCCCAGGCCCTGGCCGCCGGAATCGCCGCCACCGCGACCCTCGTCGAGATCGACATCGCCGTGATCGGCGGGGGTGTCGGCAAGGCGGGCGACGTCCTCTTCGCCCCGCTGCGGAAGGCGCTCGCGAGCTACGCGACGCTGTCCTTCGTCCAGCGGCTGACGGTCGCGCCCGCGCAGATGGGGACGGACGCGGGGCTGGTGGGAGCGGCTGCAGCGGCGTTGAGCCGGGGGTCGGGGGCGGCGGCTGCGGGGGTGTGAGGAGCGGCAGGGCCTTCGTCGTACGGGGGCCGGGTGGCGTGTCCTCCGGACCCGGTGTGCGGTCGGGCAGCCGGGGCTGCCCTGGACCGACTTCGTCCCGGAGAGGGCGCGCGGCAAGCCTGCCACACGTCACCGGTGGTGCGGCCGAGCGAGGGAAGGCCGTGCCCCTGGAGGGTTTCAGGGGCACGGCCTCGGGTCGGTCCCCTGGTCCGCCCGGTCGTCCGCACAGCGACCGGGCAGGGGGACGGTGGTTCAGATGGCGGTGCGCCCGCCGTCGATGTGGACGGTGGTTCCGGTGATGTAGGCAGCCCGGTCGGAGGCGAGGAAGCCGACGAGTTCGGCGATCTCCTCGGGCTGGGCGACGCGTCCCACGGCGGTGGTGGCCGCGAGCTGGTCGAGGACGTCGGGGCTGCCCATGGGGGTGTCGACGGGGCCGGGCGAGACGGTGTTGACGCGGATGCCCTGCCCGCTGAACTCGGCGGCCCACTCGCGGGTGAGCGAGGTGAGCGCGGCCTTGCTGGCGCCGTAGGCGGAGGAACCGGCGATGCCGATCGTCGCGGCGAGGCTGCCGATGTTGATGATCACCCCGCTCCGCTTGGTGAGCATGGCGGGGACGAACGCGGCGACCAGGAGGAAGGGGCCGCGGACGTTGGTGGCGTAGGTGGCGTCGAGGTCCTCGACGGTGAGGGTCTGCGTCGGTCCCCAGATCGCGAGACCGGCGTTGTTGACCAGGATGTCGACGTCGCCGGCCTCCTTGCGCAGTGCCTCGATGCCGGCGGGGTCGCCGATGTCGGCGGACACGAACCGGGCGCTGCCACCGGCGTCGGTGATCTCGCCCACGACGGCGGCGCCGCGTGCGGCATTGCGCCCCACGACGATGACGTGGGCGCCCTGAGCGGCGAGGTTGCGGGCGATGGCCGCCCCGATGCCGCTGGTGGCACCGGTCACCAGGGCGTTCTGGCCGGTGAGGGTGAGGCTGTCGGACATGAGTGAGGATTCCTTCTGTCGGGAGTGTCGAGCCCGGGGGCTCAGAGGGTGACGGCGCCGAGCTGGGTGAGCATCTTGAGGAGGTTGCCGACACCCCAGTGATCGGTGATCCGGCCGTTTTCCACCTTCATGACGTCGACGGTCTCGAATTCGACGCTGCGGCCGGTGGGCGCGACTCCGAGGACGGGGCCCCGGTGGGTGCCGCGGTAGATCTTGTAGGTGGTCACCATGGGGCCGCTGGCGATCTGCCACCGGATCTCGGGCTGGAAGTCCGGGAAGCCGTCTGTGGCGGAAGGGCGGGCGGGGCCGGGCCGGAGCGGGGGTCAGATCTGGGTCTGGCCGCCGTCGACCTGGAGGTCGGCGCCGGTGGTGAAGCTGGAGTCGTCGCCTGCCAGGAAGAGCACCGCGGCGGCCACCTCCTCCGGACTTCCCAGCCGGTCCATCGGGATCGCGGCGCGCATCTGCTCACGCAGGGCATCCGCGTCCTTTCCGGCCTGGGCTTCGAAGATGGGCGTGTCGATCGGGCCGGGGCTGACCGAGTTGACCCGGATACCGCGCTCCTTGAGCTCCGCCGCCCAGCTCCGGGCGAAGGACCGGACGGCGGCCTTGGTCGCCGAGTAGGCGGTGTACGGGGGGACGCCGAGCAGGTGCCCGGTGGAGGACACCAGCACCACGGATCCGCCGTCGTTCAGCAGCGGCAGCGCCTTCTGCACCGTGAAGAACGTGCCCCGCGCGTTGGTGCCGAAGGTCTTGTCGAAATGGTCGGGCGTGGCTTCGGCCAGGGTGGCCAGCTCGACGAACGCGGCGTTCGCGACGATCACGTCGACCGAGCCGCGCTCGGTGCGGACGCGGTCCCACAGCCGGTCGAGGTCGTCCAGGTCGGAGATGTCACCTGGCACACCGGTCACGTTGGACCCGATCTCCGCCTCGGCCTTGGCCAGGGCCTCAGGGTGGCGGCCGGTGATGAAGACATGTGCCCCCTCGGCTGCCAGCCGCCTCGCCGTGGCCAGTCCGATGCCGCTGGTGCCGCCGGTGACGACCGCGGTCTTTCCGTCCAGCTTGCCCATGATCGGTTTCCTCGTTCCTGCGGTGATCATATTTGTGTAGCGATCGCTAAGGTGCTCGCCGTCTACAATGTAGCGACCGCTAAGAAAAAGCAAGCCGGAGAATGGGGACACCGGGAAGCAGGAGGATGGACATGCCACGAGGCCGCAGGCGCGCGTTCGACAGGGACGCCGCATTGGACACCGCCATGGAGATGTTCTGGCGACGCGGGTACGCGAGCACGTCCGTCGCCGACCTCACCTCCGCGATGGGCATCAACCCGCCGAGCCTGTACGCGGCGTTCGGCAACAAGCGCGCGCTCTTCGAGGAAGCCCTCCGGCGTTACTCGAAGGAACGGGCCCGGTATCTGAGCGAGGCGATGGCCGAACCCACCGCCCGCGCCGCCGTGCTGCGCTTCCTGGCCGGGACGGCCGAGGCCGCCACCCTGCCCGACCGGCCGGCCGGGTGCATGACCGTCCAGGGCGGACTGGCTTGTGCCGAGGAGGACCGCGAGGTGGTCGAACTCCTCGCCACCTACCGCGCCGGCACCCGCCAGGCCCTGCTGGAACGCTTCGAGAAGGCCCTCGCCGACGGCGACCTGCCCCCCGGCACCGACTGCGCCGCTCTGGCGCGCATCGTCGTCGCCACCGCCGAAGGGCTCAATGTCGAGGCCGCGGCCGGTGCCACCCGTCAGGAACTCGCCGCCGCCGCCGCACTGGGGGCCGCCCTCGTCCCGGGCTCGTGAGTCCTGTGTGCGGCGAGCGTGCCCCGGCGGAC
This sequence comes from Streptomyces sp. LaPpAH-108, assembly GCF_000373625.1. Taxonomy (GTDB): domain Bacteria; phylum Actinomycetota; class Actinomycetes; order Streptomycetales; family Streptomycetaceae; genus Streptomyces. Next base: position 480,514 of record NZ_KB891993.1, on the reverse strand, counting down.
AGGTGAGGGTGCCGGACCTGTCGTCGATGATCAGGTGCCGCATGGCTGAGCCGCCGCCCCCGGCCGGACTGCGGCAGGGGGCGGCGGCTCGTGTTCACCGGGACGCGTGAACGGGCGGTGGAGGGGTGGCTCACTCACCGGGAGGACCCGGTGAGGTGTCGCTCTCGGCAGGTCAGGCGCGCGTCCGCCCAGTCCGCGTGGTCCGAGTCGATGCCGTCGCCGCCGTCGGTGACGACCAGGCGGACCACCTGGGCGCCGGTGACGTCGGCGGTGAGGGGCTGGGCGGGCATCGCATTGGTGAGGACGCCGGTCGAAGCGGTCTTCGTGCCGTCCGCCCAGATCTCGAAGGCGACGGTGCCCCTGGTGTCCTTCTCGTCGTCCACGCCCACCTCGGCGGTGACCTTCGCGCACCGGCCGCCCGTGTAGTAGGCGATCTCGCTGGGGGCGTGGGTGCCGAGACCCTTGGCGTACGTCACCGAGCCGATCGTGAGCGGGTTGCCGTCGCCCGCCGCGCTCTCTCCGTTGCTGGTGGCGCGCTCGACCGGGCCCCAGCCGCCGGTGGCCGACATCCAGGGCAGGTCGCTCAGATACGACGTGCCGGTCGGGGGCCGTACCACCACGGCGGCGGTCAGCGGGAGCACGTCGGTGACGCGTGTTCCGGTGGCCGAGCGGTAACTCGCCCGCAGGGAAAGAGTGTAGGAGCCGGTGGGGGTACCCTCGGGGGCCGTGACGCGCCAACGGGTGCGCAGGGACTTGCCCGGTGCGAGCGTTCCGGCGCGGGTGGGGGAGAGGGCGTGAACTCCCCAGCCCTCGGGGCCCGTCAGGGACACGGACGCCTGGTGGGCCGTCGTACGCCCCAGGTCGGTCAGGGTGGTGGTGAGTGCCGTCGGCGTGGCTGCCTCGATCAACGGCTGTTCGGCCACGCCTAGTTCGGTAGCCGGGGGATGGGCAGCCCAGTGGCCGTCGGCCGACACGCTGAGCAGAACCGTGCCGTGGGCCGGGACGGTCGCGGCGATCGTGCCCGCCGTGTTGAGGCTCCGGTGCTGCCAGAGGTCGCGCTGGGTGTAGCCGGGCGCCGTGGGCAGGCCCACGGCGGAGGCGCTGGTGGCGATGTGCTGGGCGGTCGCGGACTCGTTGAAGAGGGCCACCGTCCGGCTGCCGTCCGCCATCTCCTTGGCGACGACCCACCGGCCGCCCTCGGACGAGACGACCGCGCCCTGGCGGCCCAGCGGGTCCTGGTCGACCGCGATGACCTCCTTGTTGCCGAGGATGTCCAGGGTCTCCGGGGACGCCGTGCGCAGATCGGTGCCGATGAGCAGCGGCGCGGCCATGACCGCCCAGAGGGAGAAGTGGGAGCGGTACTCGGTGTCCGTCATGCCGCCGTTGCCGACCTCCAGCATGTCGGGGTCGTTCCAGTGGCCCGGACCGGCGTAGGGCGCGAGAGGCAGGTTCTGCTTGAGGATCGACAGCATCGAGCCCCAGTTGTCGCTGATGTCGCCGGTGGTGCGCCAGAGCTGGCCGACGTCGCCCGCCCACTCCCAGGGCTTGTTCTCGCCCCACTCGCAGATGCTGTAGACGATGGGGCGCCCGGTGGCCCTGAGGGCGTCGCGCATGGTGCGGTAGCGCTGGCGCGCGTCCACGCCCTGGTTGTTGCAGTTGTCGTACTTGAGATAGTCGACGCCCCACTCCGCGAACTGCCGTGCGTCACTGGCCTCGTGGCCGAGCGCGCCGGGGAAGCCCGTGGTGTCGCAGGTCTTGGTGCCCGCGCTGGTGTAGATGCCGAGCTTGAGGCCCTTGGCGTGCACGTAGTCGGCAACGGCCTTGATTCCGTGGGGGAACCGGACCGGATCGGGCACCAACTGCCCGTTCGCGTCCCGGTTCGGCAGTGCCCAGCAGTCGTCCAGGTTGACGTACTGATAACCGGCGTCCTTCAGGCCCTTGTCGACGAACAGGTCCGCGATGCCCTCGACCATGTTCTCGTCGAACTCGGCCCGGCAATGGGTGGAGTTCCAGTTGTTGAAGCCCATGGGCGGGGTGAGCGCGAGACCGTCGTCCGAGGCGACAGCCTTACTCCGTACGGGAGTTGCGGCAGCGGGCGCGGTCAGCGCGGCCGTGCTCACCAGCAGGGCGGCGGCGAGTGCGCCGACCGCTATGACGCCGGATCTGTGGGATCTGTACGTGTGGGGGTGACGCATCGTCCACGGTCCTCCGACTCGTGTGCGCGGGTGACGGCATGTTCGTGTCAGCGGTGCGCGATTACGGTAGGACCTGTGGGACTCTGTTGGAAGCCTCGCGGCAAACGGGTATCAGCCGTTCGGTTGTGTGGGTTTCGGCGAGACGACAGGGACCACTGACCCCTCTCGGGGTCAAGTGCCGGGTGACGGCGCCGTTTCGTGCCGTACGCGCATCGCGTCCTTCTTGGCACGGTTGCCGCACGTGCCCATCGAGCACCAACGGCGGGAACGGCCGCGGGTGGTGTCCAGGAACACCGCCACGCAGCCGGTCCCCGCACACACCTTGATCGTGCCGGACCTGGCGCCCCCGAGCGTGTCGACGGCGTCGGCGGCCAGCACCGCCAGGGCGGACCGGGCCGGTGAGGGGCCGGGGAAGCGCCAGACGGCGCCGGTGTCGTCGAGCGCGCGGTACGCGTCGTTGCGGGCGGCCCAGGCGTTGATGCGGTCGCGGTCCGCCTCGGTGAGCGGTCGGCCGTCGGCGACGGATCGTGCGGCGCGATAGATCGACTCGCGCAACTCCCTGGCCTCACACAGCAGTTGCTCGTCCACCTCAGGCAGTCGCCCACCCTCGGTCAGACCTGCGGCGGCGAGCCATTCCGCGAGGTCCGAGGGCCGGCGCAGCAGTTCCTTCGGCGTGCGGTCGGTGCGGGCTTTCGCCGTCTTGGTGAAGCGGAAGCACAGGGGCTGGGAATCGACATCCGCGCGCCCGCCGTCCGCCATCGCCGTACCTCCTCCGCCGTCCGTCGGCCACCGTGTGAACCACCCTAGCTGGTTCATGCGGATCCTGTTACGTTGAAGGAACCACCTAAGCCGGTTCCTTGGAGGAGCGATGACTTCTGTTCCAGCGGAGCCCGTGAGCGGGTTCGGCACCGTGACGGCGTTGCCCGACCTGCCGGACGGATTCCTCGACCGGTTCCGCAGCCACCGCTACGACCTCGGTGACATCACCCTGCACGCCGTCACGGGCGGTTCGGGCCCTGCCCTGCTCCTGGTGGGCGGGTGGCCGCAGTTCTGGTGGCAGTGGCGCAAGGTGATGCTTCCGCTCGCGGAGCACTTCTCGGTGATCGCGGTGGACCCGCGAGGCGTCGGACGCTCCGACAAGCCGGAGACGGGCTACGACAGCGCCACGGCGGCAGGCGATCTCGCCCGGCTCATGAGCGTGTTGGGGCACGACCGCTTCCGGCTGGTCGGTCATGACGTCGGCATGATGCTGAGCTACGCGCTCGCCTCCGACCACCCGTCCCGGGTCACGCGACTCGTGCTGATGGAGGCCGCCCTCCCCGGGATCTCCGACGACCCCGGGGCCCTTCCGGCCGACAGCCGTCAGGCCGAGGCCACCTGGCATTTCATGTTCAACCGGCTTGCCTCCGTCAATGAGGAGCTGGTCAGGGGGCGCGAGGACATCTACTACCGCGACCAGTTCGCCGTGAAGGGTGCCACGCCCACCGCGATGCCGAAGAACGTCGTCGATGTGTACGTCGACGCGCTCCGGGCGCCCGGAGCCCTGCACGCCAGCTTCCAGTACTACCGGGCCCTGGACGCCACGATCGGGCAGAACCGGGCGCGGGCGCGTGCCGTTCTGCCGATGCCCGTCCTGGCCGTCGGGGGAGCGGCTTTCCGGGGCGCGGCCGTCGCCCGGGACGTACGACATGTCGCCTCCGACGTCACGGAACTCGTGATCGATGGGTGCGGACACTATGTGCCCGAGGAGGCGCCCGAGGCGTTCACCTCGGCGATCCTGTCCTTCTGCACGGGCTGCGCGGGCGAATCCGCGTGACTCCTCGCCGCTCCGGCAGTTGATCAGGGCATGAAGAAGCGCAGCATGCTCGCCATCGCCAGCCTCGCCACCGGATTCGTCGTGGCCGCCGTCACCCCGTCCCACGCGACCGAGGACGGCGCGCTCAAGGACCTCAGGATCACCGACACCCTGGGCACGGTCGACCACCTCGTCAGCCAGGAGAGCCTGGACCTGGACGAGGGCACGCTCGGTACGGCGTGACAGCGCCGCCACGGCGCCGGTACCCCTGCCGAAGGGGTGCCGGCGCCGTGCTGTGCGCCCTCAACTGGGGGTGGTTTCCGTGGCAGGGTGGAACGGGCAAGCCCCAGGGGGCCAACAGAAGAGGGGGAACCGTGACCGTCGTCTGGATCAACGGCGCGTTCGGTGCGGGCAAGACCACCACCGCACGGGAACTGATCGAACTGATCCCGAACAGCACGCTCTTCGACCCCGAGATCATCGGCGCGGAGCTGTCCCGCCTGCTGCCCGCCAAGCACCTGGCCGAGGTCGGCGACTTCCAGGATCTGCCGATCTGGCGCCGCCTGGTCATCGACACGGCGGCGGCGATGCTCGCCGAGCTGGGCGGCACGCTCGTCGTGCCGATGACCCTGCTGCGCCAGGAGTACCGCGACGAGATCTTCGGCGGTCTCGCCGCCCGCCGCATCTCCGTGCGCCACCTGGTCCTCGCCCCGGCCGAAACGATCCTGCGCGCGCGAATAGCCGCCCGGGAGATCCCGCCGGACCTCCCCGACGGCGAGATACGGGTGCGGCAATGGTCGTACGACCACATCGAGCCCTACCGTGCCGCCCTCGCCTCCTGGCTCGCCGTCGACGCCCACCCGATCGACACCGGTTCGCTCACGCCGTACGAGGCCGCCCTGCGCGTCACCGAGGCCGTCGGCAGCGGTGCGGCCCGGCCCTGCGACATCGTGCAGACCCCCGAGCCGACCGCCGAGACCCTGGCGGCCGGGGTCCTCCTCTTCGACGAACACGACCATGTGCTCCTCGTGGACCCCACCTACAAACCCGGCTGGGAGTTCCCCGGCGGAGTGGTCGAACCCGGCGAGGCCCCGGCCCGCGCCGGAATGCGCGAGGTCGCCGAGGAGACCGGCATCCGGCTGCGCGAGGCCCCCCGGCTGCTCGTCGTCGACTGGGAACGCCCCGACCCGCCCCGCTACGGCGGCCTGCGCCTCCTCTTCGACGGCGGCCGTCTCACCCCGTCCGAAGCCTCCCGCGTCCACCTCCCAGGCCCCGAACTCCGCGCCTGGCGCTTCGCCTCCGAACACGAGGCCGCCACGATGCTCCCGCCGGTCCGCTACGAACGCCTCCGCTGGGCCCTGCGGGCGCGCGAACGGGGAGCGGCGATCTATCTGGAGGCGGGGACGCCGGTGGGCTGACCCCGGCACGGGATCAGGACCACTTTACCGAGGTTGTAGCAGGACGCTGCTCGGGCGCGTGTACGGGCCGTAGGGGAACAGCCCCCGGCGGTGTTCGGTGCCGGGGGCCGTCCGCGAGGGTGGGTCAGTTCGCCGCGTACTCCTGGAGGAACAGGGCCTCGGCGATGGAAAGGCGCTCCAGCTCCTCCGGAGACACGCTCTCGTCCACCGCGTGGATCTGCGCCTCGGGCTCGCTGAGGCCGATCAGCAGGATCTCCGCCTCGGGGTAGAGGGCGGCGAGGGTGTTGCAGAGGGGGATGGAGCCACCCTGGCCCGCGTACTGCATGGTCTCGCCCGGGTAGGCGGCGGCCATGGCGGTGGCCATCGCCTGGTAGGCCGGGCTGGTGGTGTCGGCGCGGAAGGGCTGGCCGCTGCCGATCTGCTCGGCGGTGACCTTGGCGCCCCACGGCACGTGGGTCTCCAGGTGGGCCTGGAGCAGCTTCGACGCCTCGGCGGCGTCCGTGCCCGGCGGCACGCGCAGGCTGACCAGCGCGCGGGCGGTCGACTGCACCGACGGAGTGGCGCCGACGACCGGCGGGCAGTCGATGCCGAGGACCGTGACGGCGGGGCGGGCCCAGATGCGGTCCGCCACCGAGCCGCCGCCGATCAGACCGACCCCGTCGAGCACCTTGGCGTCCGAGCGGAACTGCTCCTCGGCGTACTCCAGTCCGTCCCAGCGCGCGTCGGCGGCGAGGCCGTCCACCGTGGTCGAACCGTCCTCCGCGCGCAGCGAGTCCAGGACCCGGATCAGCGCGGCGAGCGCGTCCGGGGCGGCGCCGCCGAACTGGCCCGAGTGCAGGTTCCCGGCGAGGGTGTCGACCTGGACGCGGACCAGCGTCATGCCGCGCAGGGTGCTGGTCACGGTCGGCAGGCCGACGCGGAAGTTGCCGGTGTCGCCGATGACGATGGCGTCGGCCGTGAGCAGCTCGGGGTGCTGCTCGGCGTAACGCTCCAGGCCGCCCGTGCCCTGCTCCTCCGAGCCCTCCACGATCACCTTGACGGAGACCGGGACACCGCCGTCGGCCTTGAGGGCGCGCAGCGCCAGCAGGTGCATGATCAGGCCGCCCTTGCAGTCGGCGCTGCCACGCCCGTACCAGCGGCCGTTCCGCTCGGTCAGCTCGAACGGCGGAGTCGTCCACGCGGACTCGTCCAGCGGCGGCTGCACGTCGTAGTGGGCGTAGAGCAGCACGGTCTTGGCGCCCTCGGGGCCGGGCAGGTAGCCGTACACCGACTGGGTGCCGTCCGGGGTGTCGAGCAGCGCCACGTCGGTGAAGCCCTCGGCGCGCAGCGCGTCCGCGATCCAGTTCGCGGCGCCCTCGCTCTCGCTCTTCGGGAACTGCGCGAAGTCCGCCACCGACTTGAAGGCGACCAGCTCGGTCAGCTCCGTCTTGGCGCGGGGCATGAGCGAGGCGACGGTCTCGGCGACCGGATTCGACGGCATGGGGCACGCTCCTCAGGGGTGCGACGCTGTGTACGCGACGTTGAACTGCTGGGATACCCCCGATCCTCCCACAGTGGGCCTCGGCGGTGATCGCCGTAGGATGCCGGATGACATGGGTTTCCCCGCTCCGGTGCGGCCGGGAGCCCGGGAGAGCGGCATCGGCTGGATCGGAGCGGTAGACCATCGTGAGCGGCGAGAACTCTTCGGCGGACGGCGTGCAGCGGGTCTGGGACGTCGTCGTGGTGGGCGCGGGACCTGCGGGGGCCTCGGCCGCCTATGCGGCGGCGGTCGCGGGACGGCGGGTACTGCTGCTGGAGAAGGCCGAGCTGCCCCGCTACAAGACCTGCGGCGGCGGCATCATCGGACCCTCGCGCGACGCGCTGCCGCCCGGCTTCGAACTCCCCTTCAAGGACCGGGTGCACGCGGTCACCTTCGCGCACAACGGCCGCTTCACCCGCACCCGGCGCTCCCAGCAGATGCTGTTCGGGCTCATCAACCGGCCCGAGTTCGACCAGCAGCTGGTCGAGCACGCGCAGAAGGCGGGCGCCGAACTGCGCACCGGCGTCACCGTGCAGCGCGTCGAGCAGCACGGCTCGGCGGTCCCGGACCGGCGCACGGTCGCCGTGGTGCTCCAGGACGGCGAGACGGTGCTGGCCCGCGCGGTCGTCGGCGCCGACGGCAGCGCGAGCCGGATAGGCGCCCACGTCGGCGTCAAGATGGACCAGGTCGACCTCGGTCTGGAGGCGGAGATCCCGGTGCCCGACACCGTCGCCGAGGACTGGAAGGGCCGGGTGCTCATCGACTGGGGCCCGCTGCCCGGCAGTTACGGCTGGGTCTTCCCCAAGGGCGACACCCTGACCGTCGGTGTGATCTCCCGGCGCGGTGAAGGCGCCGCCACCAAGCGGTACTTGGAGGACTTCATCGCCCGGCTCGGCCTCGCCGGGTTCGAACCCAGCGTCTCCTCCGGGCACTTGACCCGCTGCCGCGCCGAGGACTCCCCGCTCTCGCGGGGCCGGGTGCTGGTCTGCGGCGACGCGGCGGGGCTGCTTGAGCCCTGGACCCGCGAGGGCATCTCCTTCGCGCTGCGCTCGGGCCGCCTCGCGGGGGAGTGGGCGGTGCGCATCGCCGAGGCCCACGACGCGGTGGACACCCGCCGCCAGGCGCTGAACTACGCCTTCGCCGTCAAGGCGGGCCTCGGGGTGGAGATGAGCGTCGGCAAGCGGCTGCTGGCCGCCTTCGAACGCCGTCCCGGGCTGTTCCACGCCGCCCTGACCGGCTTCCGTCCCGCCTGGAAGGCGTTCCGCGACATCACCAGCGGCGCGTCCTCGCTCGGCGAGATGGTCAGGTCCCGCCCGCTCGCCCAGCGCACCATCGCCTTCCTCGACCGGGGGCACGGGGCGGACGTCTCGGACGCGGACGAGGACCTTGTCGATTCGTGACGGCCGCGGACCGGTGACGGCCGTCGCTTCGTGACGGGGGCCGCTTCGTGACGGCCGCCGAATCGCGACGGTGGCCGAGGGCGCTGTGACCGGCGCCGAGGACATCATCGCGCCCGGTGCCGAGACCGCCGTCAGTCCGCGACGGTGATCCGGAACACCGGATGGTCGGGGGCAGCCGCCAGGATCTCCGCGTCGGAGGACTTGGCGGTCACGCCCGCGAAGAACGCGTCCACCTGCCAGCCCCAGCGCTCCAGATAGGTCCGGACGACCGGCACCTTCTCGGCGTCCGGCAGTTCCACCGCCGTGAACGGGCGCACCTTGCGGCCGACCCGCAGCTCCCCGCCGCCCGCCGCCCGCATGTTGCGCACCCACTGGGAGTGGCCGCGCGCCGAGACCAGGTACCGCTCGCCCTCGTAGGTGTGCGGATTGACCGGGATGCGCTGCAGCTGGCCGCTCTTGCGCCCCCGCACCGACAGCTCGGCGCTGCCCGCGAAGCTGAGCCCGTGCCGGGCGAGCCAGCCGATGAGGTTGTTGAAGCGGACGGCCATCGGGCTGCCCTGGACGTAGTACGGCGACGACGAAGACGACATGAGGACCCCCATGCTGTGGGAGAGCGGTGCTCTCGCTTTCCTCCAGTGTGCCGAGAGCGGCGCTCTCGCGCAAGAGCAGTGCTCTCTTTTGTGGGCGCCGCTCTCGTTCCATGGCAGACTCGGCGTATGAGCACCACACAGGGCGCCCGCGCACGGGCCAGGACCGAGGTCACCGCGGCCATCAAGGACGAGGCCCGCAGACAGCTCGCCGCCGAGGGCGCCGCCAAGCTCTCGCTGCGGGCCGTGGCACGCGAGCTGGGCATGGTCTCCTCCGCCCTCTACCGCTACTTCCCGAGCCGCGACGACCTGCTCACCGCGCTGATCATCGACGCCTACGACTCCCTCGGCGAGGCCGCAGAGAGAGCCCACGCGGCCCTCCCGGACGGCACGGGCCCGCTGCTCCGCTGGACCACCGTCTGCGAGGCCGTACGCGCCTGGGCGCTCGACCACCCCCACGAGTACGCGCTCATCTACGGTTCCCCCGTGCCCGGTTACGCCGCGCCCCCGACCACCGTCCCCTCCGCGGCCCGCGTCGGGCTGCTCCTCGTCGGCATCGTCGGCGACGCCCACCGGGACGGCACCGGCCGCCCGCTGCCGCCGCTGCCCGCCGAGCTGCGCCCCGAGGCCGAACGCCTCGCCGCCGAGATCTCCCCGGCCCTGCCGCCCGTGGCCGCGCCCGCGCTGGTGGCGGCCTGGTCCGAGCTGTTCGGGCTGGTCGGGTTCGAGGTGTTCGGGCAGTTCAACAGGATGGTGACCGACCGTGCGGAACTGTTCCGGTACGCGGCGGGGCGGCTGGGGGAGAGCGTGGGGCTGACAGGGGCGTGAGGGCTCGTACGCCGCGAGCCGGTTTCCCGTACTCCCCAGGGAGTACCCGTGATCACCACGCTCGGCCGACGCCCGCGCACCCTGGCGGCGTCTAGCGTGGCAGGCATGGAAGAGCAGCACGGACCCGGGTGGTGGCGGTACGGACCGCCCTGGTGGCACCGGACCGACGGCGACGCGGAGTCCCGCACCGGCGCCGACCCGGAGTCCCGGGAGGGCGCCACCCGGTGGCCCTGGCTCTCCACCGCGCTGATCACCGCCGTCGTGCTCGCCGGATCGGCCTTCGCCGCGCACGCCCAGCCCCATCGCGAGGCGCCGGACGTCGCCGGGCGCGTGCTGCTGGTCGCCGCATCGGTGGCCCTGCTGTGGCGGCGCCGCCACCCGGTGGCCGTCGCCTTCACCACGTCCGTCGTGACCCTGGCCTATCTGGCGGCGGGCTACCCCTACGGGCCCGTGTTCCTGACCGTCGCGGTCGGCTGCTTCGGCGCGGTCGTCGCCGGGCACCGGCGCGCCGCGTGGGCCGCGCTCGGCCTGCTCTGGGCGGGTCATCTGCTGATCGCGCTCTGGCTCTACCGCTATCTCCCGCCCGCCGGGGACTCCGGCGCGAGCGCCGGGCAGGAGATCGTCGCCGCCACCTGGGTCGCGGCCGTGGTCGCCGTGTCCGAACTGGCCCGGGTACGGCGCGAGCAGTGGGCCCGCGAACGCGCGGACCGCGCCCGCGCCGCCCAGCGCCGCGCGGACGAGGAACGGCTGCGGATCGCCCGCGAACTGCACGACGTGCTCGCGCACAGCATCTCCGTCATCAACGTCCAGGCCAGCATGGGCCTCGCGCTTCTCGACAAGGACCCCGAGCAGGCCCGCACCGCGCTCACCACCATCCGGGCCGCCAGCAAGGAGGCGCTGGGCGAGGTGCGCCAGGTCCTCGACACCCTGCGCGCCCCCGGCGCCGCCCCGCGCGCGCCCGCCCCCGGCCTCGACCGGCTGCCCGAACTGGTCGAGCAGGCAGCCGCCGCCGGGCTCACCGTCGACGTCCAGGGCGAGCCCCCGAGCCTGCCGCCCGGCGCCGACCTGGCCGCCTTCCGCATCCTCCAGGAAGCCCTCACCAACGTCGTACGCCACTCGGGCTCACGGCACGCGCGCGTACGCTTCGCCCAGGGCGCGGACCAGCTGCGCCTCACCGTGGACGACGACGGGCCCGCCACCGGCGCCGACGCGGGCGGCACCGGCAACGGACTCGCCGGGATGCGCGAGCGCGCCGCCGCCCTGGGCGGCACCATCGAGGCCGGGCCCCGCGCCGACGGGGGCTTCCGCGTGCTCGCCGTCCTGCCCGCGCGGACCAGGGAGGCGCGGTGATCCGGGTCCTGCTCGCGGACGACCAGTCGCTGGTCCGGGCTGGGTTCGGGGCGCTGCTCGGCGCACAGCCGGACATCGAGATCGCCGGGGAGGCGGCCGACGGCGCCGAGGCACTGCGCCGGGTGCGTGAACTGCGGCCCGACGTCGTCCTGATGGACATCCGGATGCCGGTGCTGGACGGCCTGGCCGCGACCCGGCGCATCACCGAGGACCCCGCGCTCACCGACGTGAAGGTGATCATGCTGACCACCTTCGAACTCGACGAGTACGTCTTCGAGGCCATCCGCTCCGGCGCCTCCGGGTTCCTCGTCAAGGACACCGAGCCGGACGAACTCGTGCGCGCGGTACGGGCCGTGGTCGACGGGGACGCCCTGCTCTCGCCCGGGGTCACCCGTCGGCTGATCGCGGAGTTCGCGGCCCGCTCCAAGGAACCGGCCGCCGCAGACGCCCTCGGCCGGCTCACCGACCGGGAGCGCGAGGTGATGGCGCTCGTCGGCATCGGCCTGTCCAACGAGGAGATCGCCCGCCGCCTGGTGGTCAGCCCGCTCACCGCCAAGACCCACGTCAGCCGCGCCATGGTGAAGCTCGGCGCCCGCGACCGGGCCCAACTCGTCGTCCTCGCCTACGAGTCCGGGCTCGTGCGCCCCGGCTGGCTCGGCTGAGCGCGTCGTACGGCCCGGCCGCCACCGGCTGAGCGCGTCGTCCGGTCCGCCCGAACGGCCGTGCCCCGCACGCTCCTTGAAGGCGCGCGAACGGCCGCTGTACCGTCGGGAGCGATCAGCAACGGGGAGGACGTGGCATGAGCCATGCCGAGCACGAGCTGAACAGCCAGCCCGAGTGCTGGACCCGCGCCGCCGCCGAAGTGACGCGGTACACCGACGTGTTGCCCGCGCCGGGGGAGCGCGTCGCGATCACCGGCTGCGGCACCTCCTACTTCATGGCCCGGTCCGCGGCGGCCCTGCGCGAGGCGGCGGGCCACGGGGAGACGGACGCCTTCCCCGCCTCGGAGTTCCCGCGCGGACGCTCCTACGACCGTGTCGTCGCCCTCACCCGCTCCGGCACCACCACGGAAGTGCTGGACCTCCTGCGCGAGTTGAACACGCCGACCACCGCGATCACCGCCGACCCGGCCACCCCGGTCAAGGAGACCGCCGACGACCTGATCGTGCTCGACTACGCCGACGAACGCTCCGTCGTACAGACCCGGTTCGCCACCACCGCCCTCACCCTGCTGCGCGCCCACCTCGGACTGCACACCCCCGCCGCCGTCACCGACGCGCGCACCGCGCTGGCCACCCCGCTGCCCGAAGGGCTGGCGCGCTGCGAGGAGTTCACCTTCCTCGGCCGTGGCTGGACCACCGGACTCGCCCAGGAGGCCGCGCTCAAGATGCGCGAGGCGTCGCTGTCCTGGACCGAGGCGTACCCGGCGATGGAGTACCGGCACGGGCCCATCAGCGTCAGCACCTCGGGCACCGCCACGTGGATGTTCGGCCCGGCCCCCGAAGGTCTTGCCGAGCAGGTCCGGGCCACCGGCGCCCGCTGGATCGACGGCACTCTCGACCCGCTCGCCGAACTCGTCCGCGCCCAGCGGCTCGCCCTCGCCGTCGCCGCACTCCGGGACCTCGACCCCGACCGGCCGCGCCACCTCACCCGCTCGGTGATCCTCGCCCCCTGACCCGGCACCGGAAGGGAAACACCACCCGGAAGGGAGACACCGTGCCCCTCGCCACCACCGGCGACCTGGTCACCCGGGCGGCCCGCTCCGGCTCCGCCGTCGCCGCCTTCAACATCGTCACCCTGGAACACATCGAAGCCGTCGTCACCGGCGCCGAGACCGCACGGACGCCGGTCGTCCTCCAAGTCAGCGAGAACACCGTCACGTTCCGCGCCGGGGGCCTGCTGCCACTGGCCCGTGCCGCCCGCGCCGCCGCCGAACAGGCCGCCGTACCCGTCGCGTTGCACCTGGACCACGTCCAGAGCGACGACCTGCTGCGCCAGGCGCCGGAGGCCGGATTCAGCTCGGTGATGTACGACGCCTCAGGGCTGTCCTACGCCGACAACCTCGCCGCCACCCGCGCCACGGCCGCCTGGGCGCACGCGCAAGGGCTCTGGATCGAGGCCGAGTTGGGAGAGATCGGCGGCAAGGGCGGGCGACCGCCGCTGGACGCGCACGCGCCGGGTGCCCGCACCGATCCCGACCAGGCGTTCGCGTTCGTCGAGGACACCGGGGTGGACGCCCTCGCGGTGGCCATCGGCAGCGCGCACGCCATGACCACCCGCACCGCCACGCTCGACCAGGCGCTGCTGCGACGGCTCTCGGCCGTCCTGCCCGTTCCGCTCGTCCTGCACGGCTCCTCCGGCGTGCCGGACGACGCGCTGGCCCGCGCGGTCGCGGGCGGCATCGGCAAGGTCAACGTCGGCACCGCGCTCAACACGGCCCTGACCGGCGCCGTCCGCCGACACCTCACCGAACGCCCCGAGGCCGTCGACTCCCGGGGTTACCTCGGCGCGGGCCGGGAGGCGATGGCCGCCGAGGTCGCCCGGATCATCGGCGTCCTCGGCACGGCGCCCGCTAGCTCTTCTTGACGGCCTTGAGCACCACGAACTTCGGGTCGCTCGCGACCAGTTCGCAGTTCCCGAACAGCCGCTTCAGCTTCACGTGATAGCCCAGATGCCGGTTGCCGACCACCCACAGCTCACCGCCCGGCCGCAGCGCCCGCTCGGCCCCGGTGAACATCCGCCACGCCGTCGCGTCCGTCGTCGCCTGGTGGGAGTGGAACGGCGGGTTGTTCAGCACCAGGTCCACACTGCCCGGCGCCACCCCGGCCAGACCGTCCCCGACCCGGAACTCGGCATGCCCCGGCACCCCGTTGGCCTTGTACGTCGCCTCCGCCGAGGCCACCGCCTGGAACGACTCGTCCACGAACAGCACCTCGGCGTCCGGGTCGGCCAGCGCCATCGCCGTACCCACCACGCCGTTGCCGCAGCCCAGGTCCACCACCCGGCGCCCGCGCGGAGGCGGCAGCTGCCCGAGGAAGAACCGGGTGCCGATGTCCAGCCGGTCGGCGCAGAACACCCCCGCGTGGTTGACGACCGGGCGCCCCGAGGCCGCGCCGATGCCGTCCTCCAGCGCGTACGCGTACGGCCACGGGTTCGCGGGCCGCGCGAGCGACGGGTCCGGGGTGCAGAAGATCAGCCGGGCCTTCTGCCGGGCCAGTGACGTGCGGGTCGGCCCGAGAATGCGCTCGAAGAGCTGAAGCGTGGAGGTGTGGATCTCCTTCACCATGCCGGTGCCGACGACCACCGTCCCCGCGTGCACGGCCGGGGCGAGCCGGTGGAGCTGGTCCTCCAGGAGCGCCAGGCTCTTCGGCACGCGCACGAGCAGCACGTCCACTCGCTCCGGCACCGGGTCCTGCGTGGTCAGCAGCCGCACCGCGCCGGGCTCGACACCGGCCCGCGCCAGGTTCGCGCGGGTCGCCTCCTGGCCCAGGAAGGAGTCGGTGATCTGCGCGGGCCGGTGCGAGGCGAGCGCGGTCGCCAGCGCGCCCCAGCGGTCGCCGAGCACGACGACCTCGCCCGACAGGTCTACCCCCTCCTCGGCCAGATGCCGCAGCAGATAGGCGTCGGAGGCGTCCCAGGCACGCAGCCGGTCGCGGGGATCGTCGGGGAAGCGGGACAGGTCCAGCTCGCCCCACGGAGTCGTCATACGGTCGTTCATCGCCCACCAGGCTAGCCGAGCCGCAGCTCAGGACCGGTCGCCCAGCCGTCGGGCAGGATGGGCGCATGGACGCGGAACTGTTCCCCCGCGAGCGTGCCGAGACCGCCCCGGGCGCCGTGCACGTCCCGGCCTGGCTGGACCCGGACGAGCAGCGCGCGCTCCTCACCGCCTGCCGCGCCTGGGCACGCCCACCCGCCGGACTGCGCACCGTCCGCACCCCCGGCGGCGGCACGATGACCGCCCGGCAGGTCTGCCTCGGCCACCACTGGTACCCCTACGGCTACGCCCCCACGGCGGTCGACGGCGACGGCTCCCCGGTGAAGCCCTTCCCGGCCCGGCTGGACGAACTGGCCCGCCGCGCGGTCACCGACACGCTCGGCCCGGACGCGCTCCCCGGGGAGCCGTACGACATCGCGCTGATCAACTTCTACGACGCGGACGCCCGCATGGGCATGCACCGCGACGCCGACGAGCACGCGGACGCCCCGGTGGTGTCGCTGAGCCTCGGCGACACCTGCGTGTTCCGCTTCGGCAACACCGAGACCCGCAACCGGCCCTGGACCGATCTGGAGCTGCGCAGCGGCGACCTGTTCGTCTTCGGCGGACCGTCCCGCCTCGCCTACCACGGAGTACCGCGCGTACGGCCGGACACGGCACCCGGCGCGCTCGGGCTCACCGGGCGGTTGAACATCACGCTGCGGGTGAGTGGACTCGCGTCCTCCACCGGGTGAGCACACCCCGCCACGAGCGGCCCGGATCATGGGAGACTCGCCCTCATGAGCGGCATGGCGGAGCCCCGGAAGGCGGGGGAAGAGACCACCACGAGAGCGCGCCTGGACCGTGGGCGCGGAGCCCTCGGCCCCGCGCTGGAGCTGGTGCACACGGGCCGGGCGCCGACCCGCGCCGTCCTCACCGCCGAGCTGGGCGTCACCCGCGCCACGGCCGGGGCGGTCGCCGCCGAGCTGGAGGCGCTGGGCCTCATCCGGGTCGACGCGCGGCCCGCCGCGGCCTCCGGCTCCCAGGGGCGCCCCTCGCACCGCCTCGAGGTCGCCGAGGACGGCCCGGTCGCGCTCGCGGCACAGATCCACGCCGACGGCTTCCGGGCCGCGCTGGTCGGGCTCGGCGGCCGGATCGTGGCCACCACGCCCGGCTGCGAGACCGTGGACGCCGACCCGGCCAAGGTGCTCGGCACCGTCGTCGAAGCGGGCGCCGAGCTGCTGCGCGCGACCGGCCGCCGCTGCGTGGGCGCCGGACTCGCCGTGCCCTCCGCCGTCGCCGAACCCGACGGTCTCGCCCTCAACCCGCTGCACCTGGCCTGGCCCGTGGGCGAGCCGGTGCGCCGCATCTTCGTGGAGTGCGTGCGCGCGGCGGGCATCACCGGCCCCGCTTTCGCGGGCAACGACGTCAACCTCGCCGCCCTCGCCGAGCACCGGCACGGCGCCGGACGGGGCGCCCGCGATCTGCTCTGCGTGGCCACCGGACACCGGGGCGTCGGTGGCGCACTGGTCCTCGACGGCCGTCTGCACACCGGGAGTTCGGGCCTCGCCCTGGAGGTCGGCCACCTCACCGTCAACCCCGAGGGCCGCCCCTGCCACTGCGGCAGCCGGGGCTGTCTCGACGTGGAGGCCGACCCGCTGGCCCTGCTGGTCGAGGCGGGCCTGGACCCGGGCCCCGAGGTCTCCCTGCTCCAGCAGGCGACCGACCTGCTGCGCACCCGCTATGACGAACCGGCCGTACGCCGCGCCGCCGAGACCCTGATCGACCGCCTCGGCCTGGGGCTCGCCGGGCTCGTCAACATCCTCAACCCCGACCGCATCATCCTCGGCGGACTGCACCGCACCCTGCTGGAGGCCGACCCCGACCGGCTGTGCGCGGTGGTCGCCGAGCGCAGCCTGTGGGGCGGCCAGAGCGGCGGCGTGCCCATCCTGCCCTGCACCCTGGACCACGACAGCCTGGTCGGCGCGGCCGAACTCGCCTGGCAGCCGGTGCTGGACGACCCGCTGAGCGCGCTCGGCTGACGCCTCGTCACTTGAACGCTTGACGCACCGTCAGACGCGCGGCTACCACTGCCTGCCGCGCGGAAGACTGTCCAGCCCGGGCGCGGACAGATGCCGTACCTGGAACAAGTCCCCCTCCGCCTTGGGGGATGCGTGGTCCCACAGCGAGAAACGCACCAGCTCCCAGCGGCGCGCGTCCACGGCAGCCGCCGCCAGTACGGCACCGTCCTCGCCCGCGAGCCGCATCGCCTCGGCCGCGGCCTCCTCCATGAACGGCCCCAACTCCACGCCCTCCGGCACCGGTTGCCGCAGCCGCACCGCGAACGCGGCGGACGCGGGGGAGACGGAGCCGCGCTCGAAGGCGAGGCCGGTCCACTGCTGCACCGGCGGGCGGCCGAAGTCGTTCGAGAGCCCCTGGAAGCCGCCGCCCCACAGGAAGCGGTTCATGCCGTCGAACGTGTTCCAGAGGTAGAAGGGCGCGTACTGGTTGACCGGCGAGCCGTACCGGCCGCGCTCACGCACCAGATACGCCTTGACGCCGAGGCCGTCCCAGTCGTCCAGCAGATGTCCCAGCCGGTCGACGCGATCGCGGATCACCGCCATGTCGTAGTCGGCGGGCAGGGTGACCTCGTACTGGAGGGCGTGCATGAGCGGGTCCTCTCGGTGCGTCGGCGGCAAGTCAGTCACGAGCGGCGGAAGTCGGCGGCGCGAGCAGCGACAGCAGCCCGCGTACGCCCGCGTCGAACGCGTCGGGGGAACCGGAGGCCCGCGCCAGGACGTAGCCGCCCTGCACGGTCGCGACCACGGCGGCGCCGATCTCCTCGCCGTCCAGGGAGGCCGCGAACTGCCCCTGCCGCTTGCCCTCTTCGACCAGTTCCGCGATCCGCCCGCGAATCCGCGCGATCACCTCGTCCACCGGGGCGCGCAGTTCGTCGCTGGCCATCACCTCGGGGTCCATGGTCAGCCGCCCGATCGGACAGCCGCGCAACACGTCGCGCTCGCGCCGCAGATACGCCTCGATCCGCTCGTACGGCGTCCCCGGACCGTCGAAGATCCGCTCGGCGGTGGCGCCCAGCTCGTCGGCGCTCCGGCGGATCGCGGCCAGGGCGAGATCCTGCTTGCCCCGGAAGTGGTGGTACATGCTGCCCTGCCCGGCGCCCGAACGCTCCAGGATCGCCTTGGGGCTCGTGCCGACGTAGCCGCGCTCCCACAGCAGCTCGCGGGTGGACTCGATCAGGCGCTCGGAGGTGTTCATCCTCTCACTGTACATACCGATAGGTACAGAAGGCGAGGCCGGGCGCGGCTCCAGGGGCCGTACTCCCGGCGTCGTACGCGCACGGCCGCCCGCCGCACGACGACCCGGACCCCCTCGCGGAGGGAGTCTCGGAGCATCACCCGATGCGTGCTCGACCGAGGAGATGAGCCCGAGATGGAGACCCTGGCGAACTGGGACGGCGGCGGACCCGGCCCCTGGATACTGTTCTTCCCGCTGATCTGGGCGGTCGCGGTGGCGGGAGTCGTCACCGTGCTGCGGCGCACGGCCTGGCGTGGCCGGGGTGCCCCCTGGCGGTCGCTGGACTCCGGGCGCCCCCTGGGCGACTCACCGGTCGCGGTGCTCGGCCGCCGGTTCGCCTCCGGCGAGATCGACGAGGACGAGTACTGGCGCAGGCTGTCCGTGCTGGACGAGCGGTTCGGGGCCGTGGGCAAGGGCTGAGGGGCCTGGCCGAGAGGCAGGGGCGGAGGCCGGGTCGGCGCCGTGCCGTGTCCCGGGCGTACGGGCGGGGCGGTGGGTCATCGACACCCGCCGCCCCGCCGCCGTACCGGGAAGGTCACCGCCCGGTCAGCCGGGAACGGCCGACCGGGCGGGAGCGGTGGCCGCCGCGGCCGGGGCCACGGCGGGTGCGGACGCGAGCGCGGGCTCGGGCGCGGCGGCGACGGGCGCGGACGCCAGGGCGGGCTCCGCCACGGAAGAGGCGGCGGCGGGCGCCAACGCGGGTTCCGGCGTGGGGCTCACGGGCGCGGGTGCGGGAGTCACGGGCGTGACAGGGAGGGGCGCCGGGACCGGGCCCGGCGTCACCGGAGTCACGGGGGTGACCGGAGTGACCGGGCCGACCGGGTTGACCGGTGCCGGACGCGGTTCGGCGGCGCGCGGCCTGGCCTGCGGCTCCGCCGCGCGGAGCGGGGCGCGGGTCGGCCGGGCGGGCTCCATGACGGTGGCGGCCAGCGTGAACCACACGACCTTGCCGCTCTCGCCGTCCGGGCGCGCTCCCCAGCTCTCGCTGACGGCCGCGACCATCGCCAGGCCCCGCCCGCAGGTGGCGAGGGGCGCGAGTTCACGGGTGTCGGCCGCGTCGGCCACCACGGGCAGACGCGGATCGCGGTCCCGTACCGACACGGTGAGCCCGTCGGGCAGCAGCTCCAGTTCGACGGTGCACGACTTGTCGGGCCGCGCATGTCGGTGGACATTGCTCAGCAGCTCGGTCACGCCGAGTGCGGCGCGGTCGATGAGGGGATCCAGATGCCAGTAGCGCAACTGCGCAGAGACGATTCTGCGGACCTGTCCGATCCGCGACGGCAGGGCTTGGAGCTCCACCGTGCAGTGCCTGTTGGGGTGACTGATCACGGCTGCGACTCCCCGATGTGAGGTCCGGAAGGAACCGGAAGAACACGGAGAACAACGGAAATCCAGGAGGGCGCCCGCGTCCAGGAGGCGACCCGACTGCGCGGCCGGCGGCTGGACCTCAGCGTTACCTCAGGTAAACCCAGAGTGACGTGAGATCAGCGTGACGCAGCGCCCGCCCTCCCGCAACTCGCCGCGGCGGTACGCAGGTCAGTCGCCGTGTCGGGCCGCTCGGCGCACCGCGTCGATGAACCGCCGGGCCGCGGGCGGACCCGACTCGCCCGGCGCCGGGTCCTGCTCGCCCAGCGTCAGCTCGTAACGCTGCCCGTTCAGCTCCGCCCGCGCGCGGTCGTCCGGCGCGAACCAGGGCTTGGACGCGCGGACCGCCGAGGCGGGCGCGCTGTCGATCTCGCTGTCGTAGCTGTTGAGCAGCTCCACCCTGCCGTCGCTGATCCGGACCTTTCCGGCCCGGGTGAGCGAGCGCAGCCCCTTGCCGATGCGCACGCCTCTCGCCGTGAACTCGGGCTCCGCCATCCTCGCCGTCCCCTCCTGCGCGTGTCGTCCGATCGTCCGCGTGTCGTCCATGGCCGCGCGCCACATGCCCGCTGCGGGTGTCGTGTGCTCGCCCCATGTGTCGCGCGCCGATGCGTGCCGTTCGCAGTCTGCCCCCGCGAGCACCGGAGCACCAGGGTGCGGAAGAAGTGCGCCACGAGCGCCGGGAGTACTCACGCCAATGCGCCCCCACACGCCCCCTACGGGGGTGTCCCAGGCTTCCTTTGGGTGGCTGAAAGATGCGTTGATGCAGGTGAGAAGCGTGACGGGAGGTGCCTATGATCGGGGGGCCGGCCGCGCGGGGCGCCGTCGGCGCGACCGCGTAAGGAGCCTCGCCGTGAGCACCACCCCACCGGCCCGGGCGGGGGCCACCCTCGACGTCGACCGCAGCGACGCGGCCTACCGCGACTGGCTGAAAGAGGCCGTCCGCAAGGTCCAGGCCGACGCCAACCGCTCGGCCGACACCCATCTGCTGCGCTTCCCGCTGCCCGAGCACTGGGGCATCGACCTGTACCTGAAGGACGAGTCGACCCACCCGACGGGCAGCCTCAAACACCGCCTCGCCCGCTCCCTCTTCCTCTACGGCCTGTGCAACGGCTGGATCCGCCCGGACCGCCCGGTCATCGAGGCGTCCAGCGGCTCGACCGCCGTCTCCGAGGCGTACTTCGCGAGCCTGATCGGCGTGCCGTTCATCGCGGTCATGCCGCGCACCACCAGCGCGGAGAAGTGCCGCCTCATCGAATTCCACGGCGGGCGCTGCCACTTCGTGGACGACCCGCGCACCATGTACGAGGAGTCCGCGCGCCTGGCCGCCGAGACCGGCGGCCACTTCATGGACCAGTTCACCTACGCCGAGCGGGCCACCGACTGGCGCGGCAACAACAACATCGCGGAGTCCACCTTCCGCCAACTCGCCCTGGAACGCTTCCCGGTGCCCGCCTGGATCGTCGCCACCGCCGGAACCGGCGGCACCTCCGCGACCCTCGCCCGCTACGTCCACTACATGCAGTACGACACCCGCGTCTGTGTCGCCGACCCGGAGAACTCCTGCTTCTTCGAGGGCTGGACCACCGGCGACGCCCACGTCACCTGCGACTGCGGCTCGCGGATCGAGGGCATCGGACGGCCCCGCATGGAGCCCAGCTTCGTGCCCGGCGCCATCGACCGGATGATGAAGGTGCCGGACGCGGCGACCGTGGCCGCCGTACGCGCCCTGGAGCGGGCCATCGGCCGCAAGGCGGGCGGCTCGACCGGGACCGGACTGTGGAGCGCGCTGAAGATCGTCTCCGAGATGGTCGCGGCGGGGCGCACCGGCAGCGTCGTCACCCTGCTCTGCGACCCCGGCGACCGCTACCTGGACAAGTACTACTCGGACAGCTGGCTGGAGGAACAGGGGCTGGACATCGCGCCGTACACGGCCGCGATCGAGACGCTGCTGGCGACGGGGGTCTGGCCGGACTGAGCGGGTGCCGTTTCCGGGGGCGCTCAGGTCGGCTGTCGGGGGGGCGTTGTCAGGCTTCCTCGGCGTCGTCCGGCGCGCCCTCGTCCTCGTCCTCGTCCGGTTCGCCCGCCACCACCAGGCGCCGCAGCCGCTCGGAGACCTCCGCGCGGGCCTCGGCGGGCAGCCCCGCGTCGGTCACGAGGGTGTCCACCTCGTCCAGCGTCGCGAACGAACTCAGGCCCACCGTGCCCCACTTGGTGTGGTCCGCGACCACCACCACGCGCCGCGCCGAGCGCACCAGGCGCCGGTTCGTCTCGGCCTCCGCCAGGTTCGGCGTGGACAGGCCCGCCTCGGCCGATATGCCGTGCACACCGAGGAACAGCAGATCGAAGTGGAGCGCGGAGATCGCCCGGTCGGCCACCGGACCCACCAGCGAGTCGGACGGCGTGCGCACCCCGCCGGTCAGCACCACCGTGGCCGCGCCCTGCCGCTGCCCCGAGACCCGCTGGGCCGCGTGGAACACGTCCGCGACGCGCACCGAGTTCGTCACCACGGTCAGATCCGGCACCTCCAGCAGCTGCCGGGCGAGCGCGTACGTGGTCGTACCCCCGGACAGCGCCACCGCGGCACCCGGCGCGACCAGTCGCGCCGCGGCCCGCGCTATCTCCTCCTTGGCGGTCGGCTCCAGACCCGACTTGGCCTCGAACCCCGGCTCGTGCGTGCTCGCCTCGACCACCGGGACCGCACCGCCGTGCACCTTCTCCAGCACACCCTGACGGGCCAGCGCGTCCAGATCGCGGCGCACCGTCATGTCCGACACGCCGAGCTTGCGGGTCAGTTCGTTGACCCGGACCCCGCCCCGGCGCCGTACCTCGTCCACGATCAGGGCGCGGCGCTGCTCCGCGAGGAGGTTCTGATTCTCACTCACGTACGCTCCGGTCCTTTCGCCCCACACTCGTCCGACACGCCCGGCACACCTGGTCCGACCAGGACGTTCCATCCGGCAGCAGCTATGCGGGCGTCTCATCTTGTCACGCCGCCCCATAGGCCGCGCCACCGGCTGTCACCGCGCCCACCTGGGGTGCGACCACATAGGCGCCGCGCCCACCCGGGCCGCCGTCGCACGAATCGGGAAGATTCGGTAACGAAAAGTGACGGCGGGTGTACGCGGTGCCCGAATCGGAGAACCTGATTCCCGCACGGCCCCGGACCCCGTACGGCACGGGAACCGCCGCCGTCGCGTCACCCCGACCGCGTCACACGAATGCGAGCGAACAGTGGCAGGCGCGCAGAAGCGCACCACCGCGCCGGACCCGGCGCGTCCCCCCGGGACACCCGCGGCGACACGCCCGGCCGACCTGGAACTCCTGGTGCACGGGGTCGGCGGCACCACCCCGGAGAAAATGCTCGGCGACCCCCGCACGGTCCGCGTCACCGGCGACGACACGGCCGCCGTCTTCCGCCGCGCCGGGGACGTCGGGCCCACCGGAGCCGACACCGACCCTCCGCCCGGCACCAGCCCCCGCGGCGAACCGGTCCAGGAGGCGTACGTCTGGTGCAACCTCACCTCCGGCAACGCCAGCCGCGCCCTGTGGCTCCTGCTCCTGCCCTTCATGGTCGTCAACCTCGCCCACTGGATGCGCCCCGCCGCCCCCGGCCGCACCCGCACCATCCGCCTCTACGGCCTCCTCGTCCGCCTGGCCGCGCTCTCCCTCACCGTGCTGCTGGTCGCCGCCGCCTGCGAGGTCGCCCTCGACCTGGTCGCCTGGCAGTGCGCGGGCGTCACCGCCTGCTCCGGCCGCCACTCCTGGCTGCGTTTCCTCTCGCCCGCGGGCCACGGCTGGTGGAGCGTGCCCGGCCGCCGCCTCGCCCTCGCCGCCCTCGTCCCCACCGCGCTGACCGCCCTGCTCTGGTACCTCTCCCACCGCACCTGGAGCGCGTACGAGTCCCACCGCCCGATAACCCGCACCCCCGAGGCCGACCCGAACGCCGGTGCCCTGGCCAGCCCCGGCTTCTGGTACGGCCGCCGCCTCGGCGCCCGGCTCCGCGCCGCCCACACCGCCGCCGGACTGCTCACCATCGCCGCCGCCCTCACCTTCCCCGCCCTCCGCCACGACCACCATGCCGCCCTCCTCCACACCCTGGGCCTGATCCTCGGCGCGGCCCTGCTCGGCTGGGCGCTCACCGTCGCCCTGGTCGTCTGCCGCCGGGGACGCAGCGAGACACGCCTCGACCCCGGGACCGACCGCCTCCTCGTGCGCGGCCTCCCGCTCGGCGCCCTCGCCCTGCTGCTCCTCGCCGCGCTGTACGCGGGCTGGTCCCGCCCCGGCTGGCACTCCGCCGGACGGCTGCCCGGCGACCCCGTCTTCGGCGCGCTCATGCTGGTCCAGGGCGTCCTCGCCGTGGCGCTCGCCGTCGTCGCGTACGACCTGTACCGCCGCAACCCCGACCCCCGCGCCGCCATGCGCGGCCTCGGCGGCCCCGCCGTCGCCCTGCTCGCCTGCGCCCTCGGCGGAGTGGCCTCCGGCGGAGTCGCCCAGCGCGTCGCCGACTGGCTGGACGGCACCCGCTCCTCGCTGTCCGGACCACCCGTCACCCTGACCTGGCAGGCAGCCGCGATCCCCCCGCTGCTCCTGGTCCTGCTCGCCACGACCGCGCTGCTCGGGGCGCGTGTCGCGCGCCTGGCCCGCGCCGAACGCGCGCGCGTGCGCCACCAGCACCCCGGCGAACCCGAGGACACCTCCCGCACCCGCGCCATCGCCCGCACCCGCGCCATGGCCACCCTCACCGACCGCGCGCCCCTGCTCCTCGCCGTCGTCGCCGTCACCATCCTGCTGCTCGGCGCGGCAGCCCTGACCGGCTCCCTGACCACCGGACTGCCGCCCGCGCGCGCCGCGCACAGCGCCGACGAACCGGTCCGGATCGCCGCCGAGACCGCGCAGGCCCTCGGGTCCTGGCTGGTCGGCCTCGGTCTGCTGCTCTTCGTCACCTGGGGCCGCCGCGCCTACAAGGACGCCTCCGCCCGGCGCACCATAGGCATCCTGTGGGACGTGGGCACCTTCTGGCCGCGCGCCGCCCACCCCTTCGCGCCCCCCTGCTACGCCGAGCGCGCCGTACCCGACCTGACCTGGCGCACAGCCACCTGGACCGAGCGCACCGGCGGGCGCCTGGTCCTCTCCGGCCACTCCCAGGGCAGCGTCCTCGTCGCCGCGGCGGCCTGGCAGCTCACCCCCGCCACCCGCGAACGGGTCGCCCTGCTGACCTACGGCTCACCGCTGGAACGCCTCTACGGCCGCTGGTTCCCCGCCCACTTCGGCCCGGACGCGCTGGCCGCCCTGCACCGCGACACCGGCCCCTGGACCAACCTCTACCGCCGCACCGACCCCATCGGCGGCCCGCTCCGCGTCCCCGGCGAGCCCCACGTCGACCACGAACCGCTCGCCGACCCCCGCGCCTACGGCCGCACCCCCCAACACCCGCTGCCCGCCCCGATCCTCGGCCACTCCGACTACCAGGACGACCCCGCCTTCGCCCGCGCGCGGACCCGGCTGCTCGGCCGCCTCCACCCCGGACTGCCCGCACAGCGCCCCTCGGCACAGCAGGACGAGGCGCCGACGGGCTGACGGCTCAGGGGAGTTCGGGCAGATCCTCCGCGTACAGCAGCGTCAGATCGTCGGTGCTCGGGTCGGGAAGCTGGGCGACCCGGCCCGCGTGGTGCTCCACCATCGCCTCGAAGGTCTGCCGTGCGGTACGGCCGTTGCCGAAGGCGGGGCCCTTCGGCAGCTCCGTGAAGTACTTCAGCAGCGCCTCCGGAGTGGACTCCGCCAGCCGGTACTCGTGCTCGTCCGCCTGCTGCTCCACGATCCGCAGCAGCTCCTCGGGGCCGTAGTCCCCGAAGGTGATCGTCCGCGAGAACCGCGACGCCACACCGGGGTTGACGGAAAGGAAGCGCTCCATCTCGGCCGTGTAGCCCGCGACGATCACCACCACCGCGTCCCGCTGGTCCTCCATCAGCTTGACCAGCGTGTCGATGGCCTCCTTGCCGAAGTCGCGCCCCGCGTCCTCGGGGGAGAGGGCGTACGCCTCGTCGATGAACAGCACCCCGCCGCGCGCCCGTCCGAACGCCTCCTGGGTACGGATCGCCGTGGAGCCGATGTGCTCACCGACCAGGTCGACCCGGGACACCTCGACCAGATGCCCCTTCTCCAGCACGCCGAGGGAGGCGAGGATCTCGCCGTAGAGCCGGGCCACCGTCGTCTTGCCGGTGCCGGGGGAGCCGGTGAAGACCAGATGCCGCTTGACCGAGGCCGCCTTCAGCCCTGCCCTCTGACGGCGCCGGCCCACCTCGATCATGTCGGTCAGCGCCCGCACCTCGCGCTTGACGCTCTCCAGGCCCACCAGCGCGTCGAGTTCACCGAGCACCGCCTCGGACGCGCGGACCTCGGGCTCCGGCACCTCCGGTACCACGGGCGCCTCCGGATCCATGGCGCGCTGACCCGGGATCGCGCCGAGCAGCCCGCCGGTCGACGGGGCCGCCGTCTGCACCGCCGTCGCGCGCGGCGGCTCGGGGGGCCGCAGGCCGCCACCGGACTCGTCGCTCGTGCAGTCCTCCACCACCGGACCCGTGCCCGAGCCGGAGTCGGGGCCCGCGTCCGCGAACTCATAGCCTCCGCGCGCACACCGCTCCGTGCGGCAGCCACGCAGCGTCGTACGACAGCCGTCGATCACATGGAAGCCGTAGCCACCGCTGCCGCTCACCCGGCAGTTCAGGAAGCTGCCCCTACCTCCGGCGGACACATAGAAACCCGCCTCGGCAGGGCGTTCCACCACACAGCGTTCGAGGGACGGATCGGCGCCCTTGGTGACGATCACACCGGTCTGGGTGCCCTCCAGCACACAGTTGGCGAGCGTGCCCCCGCTGCCGTGGTCCCGGAACCAGGCACCGGTCGCCGCGTCGCGGATGCGGCAGTCGTCCAGCTGCGCGGTCGCCCCGTCGCTCACGGACACGGCCGTGTTGCGCACTTGGTGGAGATCGCTGTCCACCACGTCCACCCGCGAACCCCGGTCCAGGACGAACAGGGCGTCCGGCACGTCGTGCACCCGGCAGGAGTCGAGCACCGCCGTGGCGCCGTCGCTCACCCACACCGCCGGATAGTCGCCGGTGCTGTCGGAGATCTCGCACTGGTTGGCGTCCACACGGGTGCCCGCGTCCCACACCGACAGGCCGTTGCGCCCGAAGCGGTGCACCGTGGTCCGGGTCAGCGTGAGCATCGAGCGCGAGCGCAGGTCGACCGCGTTCTCCGGGATGTCGTGGATGCGGCAGTCGGCCAGCGTCAGCGAGGCGTCCGTGTCCAACGTGACGCCGTCGCCCGAGGTGCGGTGCACGGCGCAGTCGGTCAGCTGGGCCGTCGCCTGCCGGGTGATCTGCACCCCCGAGCCCCGGACCTCGTACACCTCGCAACCGACCGCCTCCAGAGCGGAGTTCTCCCCGGTCACGCTCAGCCCCGACCCCGCGGAGTGGTGGATCCGGCAGCGCTCCAGCCGCGGACGCGCGCCGCCCCGGACCGCCACCCCGGCCTGCCCGGCCGCGACGACCTCGCACTCCTCGAACACCCCGCCGCCCCCGTCGAGCACGGCGATGCCGATACCGGCCGGGTTGTCGACCGTGCAGCGGCGCACCGTCGGGCGGGCCCCGCCGCGCACCTCGATGCCGACGGCCGAACGCGTCACGATCCGCAGATCCGTCAGCTCGGGCGTGCCGTCCTCCACCAGCAGGGCGGGCGCCGCGCCGTCCTGGCCCTCCACGTGCAGCCCCTGCACCACGGCCGAGGCCCGCACCGTCAGCGGCACCCCGTCCACCGGCGCGATCCGCACCGAGCCCGGCGCGCCCTCGGGACCGCGCAGGGTCACCGGGCGGCCGACGACCAGATTCTCCCGGTAGGTGCCGGGGGCGATGGTGAGGACGTCGCCCTCCGCGGCGGCCTCCAGGGCGGCGGCGAGCGAAGCGTACTCACCCGTGCGGCGCCGCCACCGCGACGTACCGGTGTGCGTCACCTGGACCGTGCCCTGTGCCATGGCGTTGCTGTGCCCCCACCTCGTGGTACTTGTGCTCGTCCGCCTCTGGGGCTCCGCCGCCGGATGCCGGGAAGGCGACCGCCCGCGGCCCCGAGGGCCCGCGCGGGTGCGCTCCGGACTCCGGCGCGGCCTTCGGCTCGCTCGCGCGCGGGTCGATGCCGAAAGGGAGTCGGCCGGTCCACCGTAGCGTGTGCGCGGACGCCGGGTTGACCAGAGCCGCGAAGCAGGTCAGCTGCCCGTCCCGGCCTTGCCCCAGTCGGGGCCCGCGCGCTCCCATGCCTGGTCCCAACGCGCGTACCTGCGGCGGACCATGCGCCACACCACCAGCCGACGGCCCGTCTCGATCAGCGCGGCGGCGAGCAACGCCGCCCCGAATCCGGCCAGTACGGCGTGCGCCTTGGCCGTGGTCGTATCCAGCGGAGGGCTCGTCATGTGCCCCTGCCGGTCCGTCCAGATCATGAAACGGTCGCCCCGGTGCGGGGACTTGAGGCCGGTGAGGATCGCACCGTGCCGACGCGTGCCGTCCGGCGCCGTCCAGCCCGCCAGGACCCGGCTGCGGACCGTGTGCACGGAACCGGCGTCGGGATCGGTCTCCGGCGGGTGGTAGACCATCCGGCGCAGCACGGTCGCGGGGACGCGCTGCCGGGTGTGGCGCTGCTCGGCCACCGAACGGCGCAACGAGTCCTGGGCGGCAGCCCCCGTCAGCCAGCCGATCGCGGGCGCGGCACCACAGATCAGCAGCAGCGCCACGAGACACACCCAGGCCTCGGCCCGGTCGGTCGGACGGCTCAGCGGACTGCTCCGCCAGCGCCACAGACCGCTGATCGCACGCACGGCCCCACCCCCTCGCCCACGGTGCCACGTCCGGCGGGCGACTCTCATGAGATTCTCATCTTTGCGAACGACCGGACCCCGCTCCCGGTTCCCCGCCCGCGACCCGAACGGAAAGACGGACGCCGCCACCGAGTCAGACTCGGTGGCGGCGTCCGTCCCGACGTGGGCACACGCGCTGTGTGACGACCTTTCCCCCCGTCGTCCGTCGGCGTCCGGAGCGATCTCCGGCCGGCTCCCCGTAGCGTCACCTTGCCGGACGGCACCGACCACGGGGTGGTCCGATCAGTAACCCCGGTACTGCTGCTGGTTGTTGTACGGGTCCTGGTACGGCTGCTGCGGCGGGCGCGGCGCGGCCGGGCGCATCGCCTCGTACCCCGTGCCGGGCGCGGCGGGGCGCGGCTGCTGGGGCTGCGCCCCCGGGTAGCCGCGCGGCGCGGCGGCCTGCTGCGGGATGTACGCGGTGGGCGCCTGCTGCAGAGGTGCGGGCTGCTGCTGCGGGTAGCCGTAGGCCGCGGGAGCCGGCTGCGACGGGGCGGCCGGGAGGGCGGGCAGTGCGGAGGGCAGCGCCGGAAGGTTGCTGCCGCCCATGTGGGCGCCCGGCATGTTGCCGACGGGGAGGTTCCCGCCGGGCGTGTCGTAGGCGGCCGGGACTCGGATCGGGGCGATCTGCGGGGTGCCCCGCTCGGCCACGAGCGAGTCGTAGATCGGGGTGTCCGGGAAGGAGGCGGAGTAGTAGCCGCCGCCATAGGTGGAGCGGGGGGAGGTCATGGCACATAAGTTAAGCCCACGATGTGCTGGTTGGGGAGACCGATAAGAAGGTTGTTTTCCGTGTCGGTGGCGAACTTGGATCGCTAATCCGAGCGAACTTGGCAAAAATGGACGCCATTCGACGTTTGGATCGTGTAAAGGGCGAGTTTCCGGCGGGTGGCCGGGGAGCGGCGTGCGGTTCTCCCGCACTGGGCAGGGGAGTTCGGGAGGCCCGCGCGCGGGGCGGGGGAAGCGGTCCCGGTACGGTCGCGGGGCCCGGAAACGGCGAGATCTGATGGGGGCGGACATGATCATGTCGAAGGGCTCGAACACGCCGGTACCCACCACGGTGCTGCGCATCGAGACGAGCCGTCGCGCGGGCCCCGGCACCCCCGCGACGGAGGTCGCCGCCCTGCTGCTCACATCCGGCAAGATCCGCTCCGACGCCGACCACGTCACCCGCGACCACCCCGCACACCCCTCCGGCGCCGTCCGCCACGAGGAGCGGCGCCACGACGGCGACCACGCCACCGAGGTCTTCACCGTCGACCTCGCGCGCGTGGAGGACGCCGTCGAGCGGATCGTCCTCACCACGACGGCGGACGGCGGCACCTTCGGACAGATCCCCGGCCTCGGCGTCCGGGTCACCGGTGCGGACGGCCGGGCCGTCGCCCAGTACGACCACACCGGCGCGAGCGTGGAGACGGCCCTCGTGCTCGGCGAGCTGTACCGCCGCCAGGGCGGCTGGAAGTTCCGCGCCGTCGGCCAGGGTTACGCCGACGGGCACGACGGACTGGCCAAGGAGTACGGCGTCACCGCACGCCGCGAGCCCCCGCGACCCGAACCCGGGACGCCCGAACTGCGGCAATCTGGGCCCGAGTTGCCACAGCCCGGCCCCGAACCCCGGCGCACGCCACCCGAGTCGGCCGCCCGCCCCGCCAGGATCACCCTCACGAAGGCCGCCCCCGCCGTCTCGCTCGCCAAGCAGGGCGCCACCACCGGAGCCCTCCGGGTCAACCTCAACTGGCTGATGCGCGCGGGCCGGTGGACCAAGGGCGCCGCACGGAACCTCGACCTCGACCTGTGCGCCCTGTACGAACTCGCCGACGGCCGCAAGGGCGTCGTACAGGCCCTCGGCAACGCCTTCGGCGCCCTGGACCGGCCGCCGTACATCCACCTCGACGGCGACGACCGCACCGGCGCCTCGGCCGACGGCGAGAACCTCACCGTCAACCTCGACCACGCCGCCGACTTCCGCCGCATCCTGGTCTTCGTCACCATCTACGAGGGCGCCACCTCCTTCGCCGGACTGCACGCCACCGTCACCCTGCGCCCCCAGCACGGCGCCCCCGTCGACTTCTCGCTCGACGCATGCGCGGTGCCCTCCACCGTGTGCGCGCTCGCCCTGCTCACCAACCAGGGCGGCGACCTCGTCGTCCGGCGCGAGGCCCGCTACCTCGTACCGGAACGGGGGATGAGCCCGCAGCGGACCGTCGACCGGGCCTATGGGTGGGGCATGAACTGGACTCCCGGCCGGAAGTGACCCCTTCGGTCAGCAGTGACGCCTTCGGTCAGCCCTCGTCGGCCACCGCGTCGGGGCGCGCGTACGTGCGCCCCTTCCACGCGGCCCCCCGACCCCGGTAGTGCTGCACCGCCGAGTCCACCGTCATCAGGAGATAGAGGAACGCCGTGAACGGCAGCAGGGGAGCGAGCCACAGCGGCTGCCGGTAGTAGCGCAGCATCGGCACGTACGTGGCCGCCATCACCGCCCACGCCGCCGCGCCCACGGCCGTCGTCGCGGTGTCGCCCAGCACGGCCCCGGCCACCACCGTGCCGGGCGGCACCAGATACACCAGGGCGAGCCCGGCCACCGTGCCGAGCAGCAGCAGCGGGTTGTGCCGCAGTTGCGCGTAGGCGCTGCGCGAGACCATCCGCCACAGATCACCCAGCCGTGGATAGGGGCGCACACTGTCCACCCGGTCCGCCAGGCCCAGCCAGATGTGGCCGCCCGAGCCGCGCACCGCGCGCGCCAGCGCCACGTCGTCGATCACGGCCTGCCGGATGGCGTCCGGAATCCGCGCCCGCTCGGCCGCCTCCGCGCGCAGCAGCACACAACCGCCCGCCGCAGCCGCCGTACGACCGCCCCGGCGGGCGATCCACCGGAACGGATACAACTGGGCGAAGAAATAGACGAACGCCGGGACCACGAGCCGCTCCCACGGGCTCGCCACCCGCAGCCGCGCCATCTGCGACACCATATCGAAGCCGCCCGTCCCGGCCGCCGCCACCAGCGCGCGCAGACTGTCCGGCGCGTGCGCGATGTCGGCGTCCGTCAGCAGCAGATACTCCGGCTCACGCGCGCGGGCCAGCGCGATGCCGTGCCGCACCGCCCACAGCTTGCCCGTCCAGCCCGAGGGCGGCTCACCCGGAGAAGTCACCGTCAACGGCAGCCCGCCGCACCGCCGGGACAGCTCCCGCGCCAGCTCCCCGGTGCCGTCGGCGCTCCCGTCGTCCACCAGGAAGACCTCGGCCCGCCCCGGATAGTCCTGCGCGAGCAGCGAGGGCAGGCTCGCGGGCAGCACCTCCGCCTCGTCCCGGGCCGGTACGACCACGCACACCGACGGCCACACGTCCGGCTCACGGCGGGGCGGCAGCCGTACGTCGGTGCGCCAGAAGAACCCCTGGCCCAGCAGCAGCCAGCACCAGACGACGAGAGAGGCGACGGCGGTCCACTCGATGGCGCTCACGGCCGCAGTCTGCCCCACCGGACGGCCCGTGCGCGGGCCATCGACTATGGTGGCCGGGTGAAGATCGCGCTCATGGACTCCGGAATCGGCCTTCTCGCGGCCACCGCCGCGGTACGTCGCCTGCGGCCCGACGCCGATCTCGTCCTCTCGCTCGACCCCGACGGCATGCCCTGGGGGCCGCGCACCCCCGAGGACCTGACGAGCCGCGCCCTCACCGTCGCCGAGGCCGCCGCCGCCCACCGGCCCGACGCCCTGATCATCGGCTGCAACACCGCCACCGTGCACGCCCTGCCCGCGATCCGCGCCCGCCTCGAACCCGGCATCCCGGTGATCGGCACCGTCCCGGCGATCAAGCCGGCCGCCGCCGGGGGCGGCTCCGTCGCCATCTGGGCGACCCCCGCCACCACCGGCAGCCCCTATCAGCGCGGACTCATAGCGGAATTCGCCCGTGGGGTCCAGGTCACCGAGGTGCCCTGCTGGGGCCTGGCCGAGGCAGTGGAGCACGCCGACGAGCGCGCCATCGAGGCCGCCGTCGCCGCCGCCGCCGAACTCACCCCCGACGATGTGACGACCGTCGTGCTCGGCTGCACCCACTACGAGCTGGTCGCGGAACGCATCCGCGCCGCCGTCCAGCGCCCCGGCGCCGCCCCGCTCGTCCTGCACGCCTCCGCCGGTGCCATCGCCGCCCAGGCGCTGCGCCGCATCGGCGAGCAGCCCGCGCCGGGCGCCCCGGCCGTGGGCACGCTGACCGTGATCCTCAGCGGCCGCGAGGGTGAGCTGCCCGCCGCCGCCCTGCACTACGCGGAGGGACGCCTGCTCCCGGCCGCGGAACGGCTGGCCGACCGGCGGTGACGACGGCTCGCCGCCGCGTGGCGTCGCGGTGGTGACCGCGCCGCGTCGCCGTGGTGACGGGGTGCGGCCGACGGCCTCGGTGGGCCGCCCGGAGCAGTGACCGAGCGCGACCGGGTACCGGCGCAGCGAAACCTGAGTAACCTCATAGGCATGAGGGAGCACCACGACGCCGAGGACTCGCACCCCGACGTCTGGACCGGTCGCGCCACCAACCGCGTGCAATGGCTGCTGGCGCTGGTCGGCGCTGCCTGCCTGGCGCTCGGTATCGCGCTGGCCGTCCAGTCCGCCTGGACGTCCGGCATCGTCCCGCTCGTCATGTCCGTCGTCGGCTGCATCGCCGCGGGCCTGCTCGTCCTCTACGGCACGCTCGCCTTCGTCCATGTGGACCTCATCCTCGACCAGGACTGCCTGGAAGTGCGCTGCGGCCATGTGGGCGTACCCCGTCGCCGCATCCCGCTGTCCGACGTCGTCGGCGCCGACTTCATCCCCCATGTCACCCCGCGCCACTGGGGCGGCTGGGGCTACCGCTGGCGCCCGGAGCGCGGCACGGCCGTCGTGGTGCGCCGGGGCGAGGGCATCGAGCTGAGCCTGTGGGACGGCCATACGTTCACCGTCACCGTGGACAACGCGGAGTCGGCGGTGCGGGTCATCCGGTCCCGGTTGCGGGCGGGGGCGGCGGGGTCGGCGGGGTCGGCGCGCTGAGGCTGAGGGGGGTGCCTGTGTGGGGCGCCTCCATGTGGCGCCCCACATGTGGCCGCCATCCGTGACGCCCCCCCCGCTCAGATCCTCGTCCGTTCCCCGGCCACCGCTTCCTCGCGGGCCGTGCGCTCCTCGTCCGCCCAGGGCCGGGCCGTGGCCCATCCGGCCAGCAGGCCCGCGCCCGCCGTCACGGTGGTGAAGCTCAGCGCGTTGCCCAGTGAGGCGAGGACGGCCAGGACCGTCAGGGCCGCACCCGCCGTCAGCACGACCGGGGTCGGACGCGGAGCCCGCCACAGGGCGTGCAGCACCCAGCAGAAGACACCCGCGAGCAGCAGCACCCCCACGAGCCCCTGCTCGGCCAGCAGCTGCAACGGAGCCGAGTGCGGTCCGGCCTCGGCGGGAAGACCCGGGGCGACGGTGCCCGGCCGGCCGTAGTGCCCGGGGCCGACCCCGGCCAGCGGTGCCCGCCCGGCCAGTCCCAGGGCGTCCTGCCACAGGTGGACGCGGTACGGACCGAGCCGGTCGGTGGCCGCCTCCGCGAGAGGACCGGGCAGCGCGCCCGCCGCCACCGCCCACACCCCGCCCGCCGTACCGGCCGCCGCCAGGGCCAGACCGGCCACACCGACACCCCGGTGCGGCATCGAGCCCGCGGCGAGCGAGCAGAGCAGCACCGCGCCACTCGCGACGCAGCCCACCGGCGACCCCACGACAGCGCCGGACAGCGCGATCAGCGCGGCCGGCAGCCACAGCGCCGACCTCAGCGCGGGTACGGGCGTCGCCCAGGCGGCACAGCACGCCGCGCCGGTGGCCAGCGCCAGCACGGCAGCGGTGGCACCGGTGTGCCCGAGCGGGTCGGCGTACGGCGGTCCGGGCAGCAGCGCGGGCGTCGTCACCGCCAGGACCAGCCCGGTGGCCGCCCCCGCGCACGGCGCCGCCACCGGGAGCAGCGCCCCGGATACCCGTCCCGTGGCGCACCCGGCCGCCGCCGCGAGCACCGCGAGCAGCACCCCCTCGGGACGCCCGTCATGCATCGCCGCCGTGATCAGCGCCCAGAGCGCGCACAGACCGAGCAGGATCATGCCCGCCCCGTCCGAAACGTTCCGCCCCGCACGCTC
Source organism: Streptomyces sp. LaPpAH-108 (assembly GCF_000373625.1). Taxonomy (GTDB): domain Bacteria; phylum Actinomycetota; class Actinomycetes; order Streptomycetales; family Streptomycetaceae; genus Streptomyces. Next base: position 446,025 of record NZ_KB891993.1, on the reverse strand, counting down.
CGCGTCCGTCTCCGTCGCGCGCGTCATCCCCGTCGACCCCACCCGTCGCCCCTCGCACCCGGTCCCCCGACCTGTGGCCGCAGCCTCGCCACGCGCACCGGGACCGGCCGCACCGCCGAGGCTGGGCCACACCGTAACGGCTGATGGCCGGTTTGTGGACGAGTTGCGCGGGAAGGTCGCGATTCCGGGTGGAGGTGAGCCGTCGGCCTTGCGCTCGGGGCGCGGAGCACATGGCGCCGCGGCACATGTGTGGACCGCACGGTGGGGCGCCCATGGCGGACCATAGTGTCGCCACACATGGACGGACCACATGGTGTCGCCACACATAACGGACCACATGGTGTCGCCACACATAGGGGACGCCGGTGCGTCGACCCGGACCCACGGGAGAGACCGCGCAGGTCGGCGGCCCGGCCCGCGCTGTCAGCGGTCCCACCCCGCGCCGTAGACTCCCCGCGTGACCGTCACCGCAACCTCCGTGGACCAGCCGGAACAGCTCCGGCCGCCCGTCTCGCCGGGCCGCCGCCGTCTGCTGCGTCTGATCCCGGCCGCCGCCTCCGCCCTGTGCGGTGTGCTGCTGTACCTCAGCTTCCCGCCGCGCCCCCTGTGGTGGCTGGCCCTGCCCGCCTTCGCCGGTCTCGCGTGGACGCTGCGCGGCCGGACCTGGAAGGCGGCCCTCGGCCTCGGCTACCTCTTCGGGCTCGGCTTCCTGCTGCCGCTGCTGGTGTGGACCGGCGTGGAGGTCGGTCCCGGTCCCTGGCTCGCGCTGGTCGCCATCGAGGCCATCTTCGTCGCCCTGGTCGGCGCGGGCATCGCCACCGTGTCCCGGTTGCCCGCGTGGCCGGTGTGGGCCGCCGCCATGTGGATCGCCGGGGAGGCGGTCCGCGCCCGCATGCCCTTCGGCGGCTTCCCCTGGGGCAAGATCGCCTTCGGCCAGGCGGACGGCGTCTTCCTGCCGCTCGCCGCGGTGGGCGGCACCCCGGCGCTCGGCTTCGCGGTCGTCCTGTGCGGCTTCGGCCTGTACGAGGCGGTACGGCTCGTCACCGAGCGCCGCCGCGCCCGCGAGGTACGCCGCTCGGCCGCCGTGGCCGCGCTGCTCAGTGTCGCCGTGCCCGTCGTGGGCGCCGTCGCCGCCCGCACCCTGGTGAGCGACAAGGCCGAGGACGGCACCGCCACGGTCGCGCTCATCCAGGGCAACGTGCCCCGCTCGGGCCTGGAGTTCAACGCCCAGCGCCGGGCCGTGCTCGACTACCACGCGCGCGAGACCCTCAAGCTCGCCGCCGCGATCAAGGCGGGCAAGGCGCCCCGCCCCGACTTCGTGCTGTGGCCGGAGAACTCCTCCGACATCGACCCCTTCGCCTACCCCGACGCCGCCATCGTCATCGACGACGCCGCCAAGGCGGTCGGCGTGCCGATCTCGGTCGGCTCGGTCGTCGAGCGGAACGGCAAGCTCTACAACGAGCAGATCCTGTGGACCCCGGGCAAGGGCCCGACCCAGACGTACGACAAGCGGCAGATCCAGCCCTTCGGCGAGTACCTGCCGCTGCGCTCGCTCGTCGGCGCGATCAACAGCGAGTGGACCGGCATGGTCCGCCAGGACTTCAGCCGGGGCGACAAGCCCGGCGTGTTCCGCATGGACGGCACCGAGGTCGGGCTCGCCACCTGCTACGAGGCCGCGTTCGACTGGGCCGTGCGCGACACCGTCACCCACGGCGCGCAGATGATCTCCGTGCCGAGCAACAACGCCACCTTCGACCGCAGCGAGATGACCTACCAGCAGCTCGCCATGTCCCGCGTCCGCGCCGTCGAGCACAGCAGGGCCGTGACCGTGCCGGTCACCAGCGGCGTCAGCGCCGTCATCATGCCCGACGGCAAGGTCACCGGGAAGACCGGCATGTTCGTGCCCGCCTACCTCGACCAGAAGATCCCGCTGCGCTCCTCCGAGACGCCCGCCACCCGCCTCGGCGTGCTGCCCGAGATCGCGCTTGTCCTGGTCGCCGCGGGCGGCGTCGGCTGGGCGATCGGCGCCGGGATGCGCGGTCGACGCGCCGGTCGCGCGTAGCCGTACGACCGCCGTACGCCCCCCGAAGCGGTCCGCCGGGGGAGTGCGGGGCCATAGGGTCGGCCCATGGCTACACCTGAATTCATCCGTACGCTCCGGGCCTCGGCGGGCCACCAGCTGCTCTGGCTCCCCGGAGTCACCGCGATCGTCTTCGACGACGCGGGCCGGGTGCTCCTGGGCCGCCGCACCGACACCGGTGAGTGGTCGGTGATCGGCGGCATCCCGGAGCCGGGCGAGCAGCCCGCGGCCTGCGCCGTGCGGGAGGTCCACGAGGAGACGGCCGTGCACTGCGTCGTGGAGCGGGTCGTCCTCGTCCAGGCGCTGGGACCGGTCACCTACGGCAACGGCGACGTCTGCCAGTACATGGACATCACCTTCCGCTGCCGGGCGACCGGGGGCGAGGCGCGGGTCAACGACGACGAGTCGCTGGAGGTCGGCTGGTACGCCGTGAATGCGCTGCCCGACCTGGACGACTTCGCGCTGTTCCGGATCAAGCAGGCCATGTCCGATGCACCCACATGGTTCGACCCTATGACCAGCGGCTGAAGTATGGGTCATCACCACATGTGGTGAGCCATCCGTTCCACTTAGGGTTCGGCACATGACGTCGCCCAGCCCGCAGCCCGGCCCCCGCCCCTTCTCCGTCGCCCTGGACCTCGGCGGCCGTGTCGCGCTCGTCACCGGTGCGGCCAGTGGGATCGGCCGGGCCTGCGCGCTGCGGCTCGCGGCGGCCGGGGCCGAGGTCCGGGCCGTGGACCGGGACGCGGCGGGCCTGGCCGAACTGGCCGAGCGGGCCGGGGACCTCACGGGCACGGTCGTCCCGCACGTCCTCGACCTCACCGATCTCGACGCCGCCGAACGGGCCGCCGCGGGCACCGACGTCCTGGTGAACAACGCCGGGCTCCAGCTGGTGCGCCCGCTGGAGGAGTTCCCGCCCGAGGTCTTCCACACCGTGCTGACCGTGATGCTGGAGGCGCCCTTCCGGCTGATCCGGGGCGCGCTGCCCCACATGTACGAGCAGGGCTGGGGCCGCATCGTCAATGTGTCCTCCGTCCATGGGCTGCGGGCCTCGGCCTTCAAGTCCGCCTATGTGGCCGCCAAACATGGGCTGGAGGGACTGTCCAAGACGGCCGCCCTGGAAGGCGCCCCCCACGGCGTGACCTCGAACTGTGTGAACCCGGCCTATGTGCGCACCCCACTGGTCGAGAAGCAGATCGCCGACCAGGCCCGCGCCCACGGCATCCCCGAGGACCGCGTGCTCTCCGAGGTCCTGCTCCAGGACAGCGCCCTTCAGCGGCTGATCGAACCGGAGGAGGTCGCGGAGGCCGTGGCCTACCTCTGCGCCCCGCAGTCCTCCTTCATCACCGGCACCTCCCTCGTCATGGACGGCGGATGGACGGCGCACTGAACGGGCCCGCAGCGCTCGCGGACGGAGTTGTCCACAGGGCTGACGCGTCCGGCTGCCGATGGGCGATGCTGTGACCATGTCTCGCGATCAAGCCCCCCAGGCCGCGGGCCCCGGCACCGGGACCGTCGCGGCACCACCCCGACCCGGTACGGAGATTCCGTACCTCGAACTCCTCGCCCGGGACGCCTCCCCGGAGATGTACGAACGCCCGGTGCTGCTCGCCCGCGCCGAGAGTCTGCCCGCCGAGCGGATCGCCGCGCTGGAGCAGGCGAAGCTCCTCGCGCTGCGCGTCCGCGCGGAGCTGGAAGGGCGTCGCCGCCGCGAGGCGGAACTCTCCGCGCTCTTCGAGACCGCCCACGACCTGGCCGGACTCCGTGACGTGGACGCCGTCCTGCGGGCCATCGTGCAGCGCGCCCGCTCCCTGCTCGGCACCGACACCGCCTACCTCAGCCTCAACGCCCAGGACCGGGGCGACACATACCTTCAGGTGACCGAGGGCTGCGTCTCCGCCCGCTTCCAGCAGCTCCGCCTCGGCATGGGTGAAGGGCTCGGCGGACTCGTCGCCCAGACGGCCCGGCCCTATGTCACCGAGGACTACTTCCAGGACGCCCGCTTCCGGCACACCCTCACCATCGACGCCGCCGTGCGCGACGAGGGACTGGTCGCCATCCTCGGCGTGCCGCTCATGCTCGGCCCGCACGTCATCGGCGTCCTGTACGCCGCCGACCGGCGGGCCCGGGTCTTCGAACGCGAACAGATCGCTCTGCTCGGCTCGTTCGCGGCTCTCGCGGCAGCCGCCATCGACACCACCAACCTGCTCACCGAGACCCGCTCCGCCCTGGCCGGTCTCGAACGCGCCAACGAGATCATCCGCGACCGCAGCGCCGTCATCGAGCGCGCCTCCGAGGTGCACGACCGCCTCGCCGAACTCGTCCTGCGCGGTGGGGGAGTGGCGGACGTGACGGCAGCCGTCTCCGAAGTCCTCGGCGCGACCGTCGAGTTCACCGAGACCGGCACCGCACCCGCCGAAGCCCTGGAAGCCTCCCGCTCCGAGGGCCACGCGGTACGGCACGGCACCGACTGGATCGCCGCCCTGGTCGCGGGCGGCGAATCCCTCGGCGCGCTGGTCCTGCGCGGCCACCCGGACCTCGATCCCGTCGACCAGCTCACCCTGGAACGCGCCGCCATGGTCACCTCGCTGCTCCTGCTCGCCCGCCGCACCGCCGCCGAGGCCGAACGACGGGTGCGCGGCGAGCTGCTGGACGACCTGCTGGACGCCCGCGACCGCGACCCACGCCTGCTCCGCGAACGCGCCGCACGCTTCCACGCCGACCTGGACGCCACCCATGTCGTCCTCGCCGCCCGGCTCGACGCGCCCACCGCCGACGCCGACGAGGAGGCCGCCGCCCGCCGACGCCTGTGGTCCGCCGCCTCCCACCTCGCCGCCACCCGGCACGGCCTGGCCGCCACCCGCGACGGCGGCACCGTCCTGCTGCTCCCGCTGGCCGACGGCGACAGCGCCACCGACCTGGCCCGCCGCACCGCCCGCGACCTCGGCGCCGCCGTCCGCCAGCCGGTCACCGTCGGCGCCTCCGCCCCCGTCACCCGCCTCGCCGACCGGCCCGAGGCGGTGGCCGCCGCCTACGCCGAGGGGCGCCGCTGTCTCGACGCGCTGCACCTCCTCGGACGCGGCGGAGACGGCGCGGCGGCCGAGGACTTCGGGTTCCTCGGCCTGCTGCTCGCCGCAGACCGGGACGTGGGCGGTTTCGTCGAGCGCACCATCGGCCCGCTCGTGTCCTACGACGAACGGCGCGGCACGGACCTGCTGCGCACGCTGGACGCCTACTTCGCCTGCGGCATGAGCCCCGCCCGGACCAAGGACACCCTCCATGTGCACGTGAACACCGTCGCCCAGCGGCTGGAACGGGTGGGCCGGCTCCTGGGCGCCGACTGGCAGACGCCGTCCCGCGCCCTGGAGATCCAACTGGCCCTGCGGCTTCACGGGCTGGCGGTGCCGGGACGGCACTGACCGGCCCCCGCGTGGAGGCCGGTCAGCAGGGGCCGGTCAGCGGAGACTGGTCAGTGGAGAGACCGATCGAGGTCATGTACGGCTCATGCCGTCCGCGCCTCGGCGGTCGCACTCGCGCCGGTCTGGTCTGCGCCCCGCTCCGCCACCTGGGCGAGGTCACGGTGCCGGGTCTCGCGGGCCACACCCACGGCGATCAGCGTCAGGAGGGTGGCCGCGATCACGTACAGCGCGATCGGCGTGGAGCTGTCGTACTCCTCGAGCAGCGCGGTGGCGATCAGCGGGGCCGGCGCACCGGCCGCGACGGAGGCGAACTGGGCACCGATGGAGGCACCGGAGTAGCGCATCCGGGTCGCGAACATCTCGGCGAAGAAGGCGGCCTGGGGCGCGTACATGGCCCCGTGCAGCACCAGTCCGACGGTGACGGCCACGATCAGAGAGCCGAACGATCCCTGGTCGACGAGCCGGAAGAACGGGAACATCCACAGCCCGATGCCCGCCGCACCGAGGAGGTACACGGGCCGCCGTCCGACGCGGTCGGACAGGGCGCCCCAGGCCGGGATGACGGCGAAGTGCACGGCGGAGGCGATGAGTACGGCGTTGAGCGCGGTCTGCTTCGAGACGCCCGCGGACGTGGTGGCGTAGACGAGGATGAAGGCGGTGATGACGTAATAGCTGATGTTCTCCGCCATACGGGCGCCCATCGCGACGAGCACGTCCCGCCAGTGATGGCGCAGCACGGAGACGAGTGGAAGCTTCTCCTCCACGTCGTCCTTCCTGGACTCGGCCCGGGCCAGCGCCTCCTTGAACACGGGTGATTCGTCGACGGAGAGACGGATCCAGAGGCCGACCATCACCAGCACGCCGGAGAGCAGGAACGGGATGCGCCAGCCCCAGCTGCCGAAGGCGTCGTCCGAGAGGACGCCCGTGAGCAGCGACAGCACACCGGTGGCCAGCAGCTGCCCGGCGGGCGCGCCGGTCTGCGGCCACGAGGCCCAGAAGCCACGCCTGCGCGCGTCCCCGTGCTCGGACACCAGCAGGACGGCACCGCCCCACTCGCCACCGAGCGCGAAGCCCTGCACCAGACGCAGCAGCGTCAGCAGCACCGGTGCGGCGCTTCCGATGGTCGCGTGCGTGGGCAGCAGCCCGATGGCGAAGGTCGCACCGCCCATCAGCAGCAGACTCAGCACCAGCAGCTTCTTGCGCCCGAGCCGGTCACCGTAGTGCCCGAACACCAGAGCCCCGAGCGGCCGCGCCGCGAACCCGACCGCGTACGTCAGGAACGACAGCAGTGTCCCGACCAGCGGATCGGAGCCCGGGAAGAACAGCTTGTTGAACACCAGCGCCGCCGCGGACCCGTACAGGAAGAAGTCGTACCACTCGATTGTGGTCCCGACGAGAGAGGCGGCGACGATGCGGGGGAGCTTCGTGGGAGCGGGCGGGGCGCTTGCGGGTGACGACATCGGCACCACTTCCTGGCGTGTGACGGGGGACGGAATGCGTGTCGCCACACGGTAGGAACGCGCAGGTCAGGGTCGTATGTGGTGGGACACCATAGTTCTGGGCGCGGGAGTGAGTGCGCCCACCATGGGTGAGGGGTCGGTCGACGGGCCGACCGGAGGGACCGTCACTGCATCAGGCGCTCCCGGTCGCCCATGACCACCGCGGGGTGCTGCGCCGGGTCGAGGGTGTTGAGCAGGGTCTTCATCCCGGACTCGGGGACGGTGACGCAGGCGGACGTGCCGTCGCCGTGGTCGACGTGGAGCCAGATGCCGCCGCCCTTCTCCACGCCCTCGGGACGGTTCCAGTCGAAGGGCGGGGTGCCCTTGAGGTGGTTGTAGTCGATGGCGATGACGTAGTCGAAGTCGTGGGCGTGGTCCTCGTCGTCCTGGTCGATGGAGGCGGCGAAGGCGTGGTCGTCGTACCAGTAGGGCAGCTTGGTGCCCGGGCTCCTGAGCGAGCCTCCGGCGTCGGTGAGGGTGAAGACGCCGACGGGACTGCGTTCGTCGTCCAGCTGATGGTCCGTCGTCCAGCCGCGGCGGCCGTTGTGCGCGGGCCAGGCGGCGGTGCGTTCCCACTGCGTGCCGTGCTTCTCGTACAGCACGGCGAGGCTGTCGGGGGAGTCGCGGTCCTCGCCGTAGACGACCACGAGCTGACGGGTGCCGGTCGGGATGCGCGCGCCGGTCCGCTCTCCGATGCCGGGAACTCCCGGGCCGGACACGGGGTGCGCGGAGCCGGCCGCCGCCGGGTTGCCGTTGTGCGCGGGGCCACCGGGCTTGGCCCGGTCGTCGGTGCCGCCACAGCCTGTGGCCGCCGTCAGCAGGGCGCCGCAGGCGAGGGCGGATATGAGGAGCCGCGCACCACGGGGCCGGGCGGGACGGACGCATGACGGGGCGAAAGTGAGGATGCGCATGATCGTGATCCTCCGGCGGGACCGAGGTGCCCCGCATCCTGACGCGGCATCCGGCCTAAAACGCGGGCCCCCGTCCGGCCCCTTGCCCATCCCGAGCCCCTGGTCCGGCAGTTGGACGAGCCGGAGCCGGAGCGCCAGCCCTGGCCGGGACCGACGCCGACCGCCCGTCCACCCGCCGAACCGAGCCACCACCGCCCCACCCTCACCTTCACCCCCACCGCCACCACCCGGTGTCAGTCCCGTCCTCCCCGGTCCGCGACCGGCCACACCCCGGTCGATCGCTCGATGGCCTTCGCCCCCGTACGGTCGACCGCGCTGCGCACCACCGCGAAGATCGCGCCCTGGAGCGCCGCCGCGAACAGGATCTCGCCCCAGCCACGGTCGCGGTCGAGCGCGTCGGGGGCGTCCTCCTCGTGCCGTATCGCCATCCACGCCTTGCGGAACGCCAGCCCGGCCAGCGCGCCGCCGGTCCAGCTCAGTACGAAGCCGACGGGCTTGTAGGCCAGCGGCAGTTTGCGTGTGGTCGTGTTCTTCGCCATGGGAGGCTTCTTCCTCGCCAGGCGCTACTCATGCGAGCTGCCCGAGCTGCCCGGTCCACCCGGCCTGCCCGGGCGGACCGACCCGCTCGCCCGGCGGCACGGGACCGGGCGGCGTCCCCTCGCCGAAGGGACGGCCGCCCAGCCGCTCGCGGTGATGCGGGGTCGTCCAGCCGCTCAGATCCGGGCCGAGCGGCACGATGCCGGTCGGATTGATGCCGGAGTGGACCTGGTAGTAGTGCCGCTTGATGTGGTCGAAGTCCACGGTGTCGCCGAACCCCGGCGTCTGGAACAGATCCCGCGCGTACGCCCACAGCACCGGGTTCTCCGTCAGCTTCCACAGATTGCACTTGAAGTGCCCGTGGTAGACGGGGTCGAAGCGGACCAGGGTGGTGAACAGCCGGATGTCCGCCTCGGTGATCGTGTCCCCGACCAGATAGCGCTGCCCGGCCAGCCGCTCGGCCAGCATCTCGAGGCGCCGGAAGACCCCGGCGCACGCCTTCTCGTACTCCTTCTGGTGCGTGGCGAACCCGGCGCGGTAGACGCCGTTGTTGACGTCCTGGTAGACGCCTTCCATCACTGCGTCGATCTCGTCGCGCAGTCGCTCCGGGTACAGGTCCGGCGCGCCCTCGCGGTGCAGGGCGGTCCACTCGGTCGCCAGATCGAGGGTGAGCTGCTGGTAGTCGTTGGTCACCAGCTCCCCGCTGGGCACGTCCACGATCGCGGGCACGCTCACTCCGCCGGGTGCGCCCGGTTCCCGCTTCTCGTACGCCTCGGCGAGATAGCGGATGCCGAGCACCGGGTCGCGTCCGTCGGGGTCCAGGGTGAACCGCCAGCTCCGGTCGTCCTGGATCGGGTCGGTCACCGCCATCGGCAGCGCCTCTTCCAGGCCGAGCAGCCGACGGGAGATCACCGCACGGCTGGCCCACGGGCAGGCGCGGGAGACCACCAGCCGGTAACGGCCGGACTCCACGGGCCAGCCGTCGCGGCCGTCGGCGGTGATCCGGTCCGTGAAATGGCTCCGGGAGCGCTTGAACGGCTTGTGGCCGTACGCCCGGTTGCCCTGGTCGTCCCGGTCACCCTTGTTGTCCTGGTCACCCATGTCGTCTCCTCACCGTCGGCCCCGGCACGGCTCATTCCCCGATGAGGGCCTTGTACCCGGCGGCGTCGAGCAGCTTGTCGCGCTCGCTCGCGTCCGACGGCTTGAGCCTGACCAGCCAGGTGCCGTAGGGGTCCTCGTTGACCAGCTCCGGTTCCTCGCTCACGTCGTCGTTGACGGCGATCACCTCGCCGCCGACCGGCGCGTAGAACTCCGATGCGGCCTTGACCGACTCGACCGTGCCGACGGGATCACCAGCGGCGAGGATCTTCCCGACCGCGGGGAGTTCCACGAAGACCACGTCGCCGAGCGACGTCTGCGCGTGGTCGGTGAGCCCGATGGTCACCGCACCGTCCTCTTCCGTGCGCAGCCATTCGTGCGAATCGGCGTACCGCAGCTCGGACGGGATATCGGACATGCTCGCTCCAGGGGTGTCGTGGCCGGTCGGCCGGCTCATCATGCCCGAGATGATCACGGAATCGGCCGAGGCGTCCCGGTACGGCGGACGACATGTCAACAGGCGTTGACAGGAGGGGGAATCGGCGGTCGGCTTCGGCACGCAGAGCCTGGTCGCCGACCATCTCTCCGGGCTCCTCATCATGTTCGAGGACCAGTACGGCGTGGGGACACCGTCGACCTCGGCGAGACGGTGGGCGAGGACGCCCACCTCGACACCGCGGGCATCGACATCCCGTTCCCGCAGCGCACGATCTGGCTGCGGAACGAGGCGGCGGGCGCCGAGGCCGTGGGGCGCGCGGGCTGATCCGGGGCGAGCGGCCCCTCGTGCGGTGTGCAGACGCCCGCTGGGCGGGTACGCGGGAGGCGCCGCGCGAAGGGGCCGTCCGACCGGTCCCGGAAGGAGATGGTGGCGGTGATCTCCGAGATGGTGCTGATTCCCGCCGAGGGGGCCGCGTTGGAGGGCGATCTGGGGTTGCCCGACGGGGCGCGGGCGGTGGTGTTGTTCGCGCATGGCAGCGGGAGTTCCCGGCACAGCCCGCGCAATCGGATGGTCGCAGGGGAGCTGAGGAACGCCGGGTTCGGGACGCTGCTGATGGATCTGCTCAGTGAACGCGAGGAACTGGAGGACGTCGTCACGGGCGAGCACCGCTTCGACATCCCGTTGCTCGGGCGGCGGGTCGTCGCCGCGATCGACTGGCTGGCGGAGCCGGAAAGCACGAGGGAGCTGCCGGTCGCGCTGTTCGGGGCGAGCACCGGGGCCGCCGCCGCACTGGTGGCCGCGGCCGAGCGATCGGTGCGGGTCTACGCCGTGATCTCCCGGGGCGGACGCCCCGACCTGGCCGGGGACGCGCTGGAGCAGGTGAGCGCCCCGGTCCTCCTGCTGGTCGGCGGCGACGACCCCGAAGTCCTGCGGCTCAACGAGGAGGCCGCGGCACGGCTGCGCGCCCCGCACGAGCTGCGCGTCGTACCCGGCGCGACCCACCTCTTCGAGGAGCCCGGCACCCTGGAGGAGGTCGCGCGGCTGGCGGGGGAGTGGTGCGCGGAGCGGTTGCGCGACCGGTGACTCACGAGGCGTTCCGGGCGCCGGACCGCCGCCCCTTGCGCAGGAAACGCCGCAACCGCGTCTCCGGCCAGGTGTTGATCACATCGTCCTTCGTCAGCCACCCCCGCTGCGCCGTCCCCACCCCGTACCGGGTGTTGGCCAGATGGAGCACGGAGTGCGCGTCGCTGTCGACGGCGAACTTCACACCGTGGCGGCGGGCGCGCAGGATGTCCTCGTCGCGCAGGTCCAGGCGGTCGGGGTGGGAGTTGATCTCCAGGGCGGTGCCGGTGCGGGCGCAGGCGGCGAAGATCTCGTCCAGGTCGGCGTCCAGCGGGGACCGCTTGCCGATGAGGCGGGTGGTGGGGTGGCCGATGACGTTGACGTACGGGTTCTCGCAGGCCCGGACGATCCGCCGGGTCAGCGCCTCACGGCTCTGGTCGAAGTGCGAGTGCACCGAGGCCACGCACAGGTCGAAGCCCGCCAGGAACTCCTCGGGCCAGTCCACCTCGCCCTCCGGGCCGATGTTCAGCTCGACCCCGTGCAGCAGCCGCATCCCACGCCGCCTGCCCCGCTTGCCGTACGTGCCGTCGAGCTTCTTCACCTGCTCGCGCTGGGCCAGCATCCGCTCCTCGGTCATCCGCTGCATGGACAGGTCGGGCCCGTGATCGGTGATCGCGAGGTACGCGTAACCGCGTGCCGCTGCCGCCTCCGCCATCTCCTCCAGCGGCGCGAGTCCGTCGGTCAGATCGGTGTGGGTGTGCAGATCGCCCCGGAGGTCCGACTCCTGGACCAGGACGGGCAGTTCGCCGCGCAGTCCGGCCTCGATCTCGCCCCGGTCCTCGCGCAGCGGTGGCGGAATCCAGGGCAGCCCGAGCCGGGCGTACACCTCCTCCTCGGTCTCGGAGACGATCTTCTCCCCGCTCTCGGCGTCGAACAGGCCGTACTCGGACAGCTTCAGCCCCTGGTGCACGGCCAGCTCCCGGGTGCGGATGTTGTGCGCCTTCGACCCGGTGAAGTACTGCAGCGCCGCGCCCCAGGAGTCCGGCGGTACGACCCGCAGATCGACGGCCAGCCCCCGGTCGGTGCGCACCGAGGTCTTCGCCGGGCCGTGCGCGATCACCTCGGTGACGTAAGGGAGTTCGGTGAACGCCTTCATCAGCGGCGCGGACTTCTCGGCCGCGACGAGGATGTCGATGTCGCCGATCGTCTCCCGCATCCGGCGCAGCGACCCCGCGCAGGTGCAGCGGCGGCAGCCGGGCACCTCGGACAGCGCCGCGACGATCTCGTCCGCGAGGTCCATGGCGACGTCGATCAGGACGCGGTCGCCCGAGGACCGGAGGAGTTCGACGCCGTGGAGGATCTTCTCCTCCGTCTTCGGCCCGAAGCCCTTCAGCTCGCGCGGCTTCTCGGCGTGGATCGCGTCGACCAGTTCCTCGACCGAGGAGATGCCCAGCTCGTCGTAGAGCGCCATCGCCTTCTTCGGACCGAGCGTGGGAATGGCCGTCAGGCGCCGGACCCCGGCCGGGATCCTGGCGCGCAGCTCGTCGACCGCCGCCACACCGCCGGTGCGGAAGTATTCCTCGATCTTTTCCGCGATCGACCTGCCGACCCCGGGGATCTCCCGCAGCCCCTTGGCGTCCAGCGTGGACACGTCCGCGTGATAGCCGCCGACGGCACGGGCGGCCTTCTCGTAGACGCGCGCCTTGTACGCCTCCCCGCCGGTGATCGAGATCAGGTCGGCGTACTCCTGGAACAGGGCCGCCACTTCGTCATTGGGCCGGGCCATGGTCTCCGAGTAGGCAGGAACGCGGCATTCATTCCTGTCCCCGGGCCGACAGCGGCACGGAAAGTCGACTTATGGTGGTCGTACGGGACTCCGAACGGTCGCGAGGCGCCCATGCGAGTCGAACTGATCCCCCAGGCCGCGAACGTGCTCTTCGGCGTGCCCGACGAGATGCACGCGGAGATCATCATGCTCATCGACGCGGTCACCAAGGACGCGGAGACCGAGCCCCCGGCCCTGGCCGCCGCGTTCGGCGAGTGGTGCTGGCTCGTCTACACCGTCCACGGTGACGTGATCGAGGTGCTGGACGTGGGCTGCGCCCGCTGAGACGGAACGCGTCAGCCCGCCTCCCGCTTGTCGTCGTCGACGATCTCGGCGTCCACCACCTCGTCGTCCGCCGAGCCCCCGGCGGACCCCGCGTCGGACGACGGCGCCTGGCTCTCCCCGCTCGCCGCGCTTCCCGCGCTTTGCGCCCGCGAGGTGTCGTACAGCGCGGCACCCAGCTTCTGCGCCGACTCGCTCGCCCGCTCCAGGGCCGACCGGATCGCCGTCGTGTCCTCGCCCTTGAGCTGTTCCTTCAGCTCCGCGATCGCGGTCTCCGTCTCGTGGCGCGCGTCCGCCGGGATCTTCTCGGGGTTGTCCCTGATCAGTTTCTCGGTGGAGTAGACGAGCTGTTCGGCCTGGTTGCGGGTCTCGGCGGCCTCGCGGCGCCGGTGGTCCTCCTCCGCGTACTGCTCGGCCTCGCGCACCATGCGGTCGATGTCGCCCTTGGCCAGCGCCGAGCCCCCGGTGACGGTCATCTTCTGTTCCCTGCCGGTGCCGAGGTCCTTGGCGGAGACGTGCATGATCCCGTTGGCGTCGATGTCGAAGGCCACCTCGATCTGCGGCACCGAACGCGGGGCGGGCGGCAGCCCGGTCAGCTCGAACATGCCGAGCTTCTTGTTGTACGCCGCGATCTCCCGCTCGCCCTGGAAGACCTGCACGCTCACCGAGGGCTGGTTGTCCTCGGCGGTGGTGAAGATCTCCGAACGGCGCGTCGGGATCGTGGTGTTGCGCTCGATCAGCTTGGTCATGATGCCGCCCTTGGTCTCGATGCCCAGGGACAGCGGGGTCACGTCGAGCAGCAGGATGTCCTTGACCTCGCCCTTGAGGACACCGGCCTGGAGACTGGCGCCGACGGCCACGACCTCGTCTGGGTTGACGCCCTTGTGCGGGTCCTTGCCGGTCAGCTCGCGCACCAGCTCCGTCACCGCCGGCATCCGGGTCGAACCGCCGACCAGGATCACATGGTCGATGTCGGCCAGTTCGATCCCGGCGTCCTTGACCGCGCTGTGGAACGGTCCCTTGCAGCGCTCCAGCAGATCCTCCGTCAGCTGCTGGAACTGCGCGCGGGTCAGCTTCTCCTCCAAGTGCATCGGACCGTCAGCGGAGGCGCTGATGTAGGGCAGGGCGATGTTCGTCTCGGTCGCGCTGGACAGCTCGATCTTCGCCTTCTCGGCGGCCTCGCGCAGCCGCTGCACCGCCATCTTGTCCTTGGCGAGATCGATGCCGTGATGGTTCTTGAAGGTCGTGACCAGGTGGTCGACGACCCGCTGGTCCCAGTCGTCACCGCCCAGATGCGTGTCGCCGTTGGTGGCCTTGACCTCGATGACGCCCTCGCCGATCTCCAGGAGGGACACGTCGAAGGTGCCGCCGCCGAGGTCGAAGACGAGGACCGTCTGGTCGTCCTCCTTGTCCAGGCCGTACGCCAGCGCAGCCGCCGTCGGCTCGTTCACGATCCGCAGGACGTTCAGGCCCGCGATCTCCCCGGCCTCCTTGGTCGCCTGCCGCTGCGCGTCGTCGAAGTAGGCCGGTACGGTCACCACGGCGTCGGTGACGTCCTCGCCGAGGTACGACTCCGCGTCCCGCTTGAGCTTCTGCAGCACCCGCGCGGAGATCTCCTGCGCGGTGTACCGCTTGCCGTCGATGTCCCCCTGGTCGGGGAAGCGCCAGCCGTGGTCGCCGACATGCCGCTTGACGGAGCGCGCGGTGCGCTCGACGTTCGTGACGGCCTGCCGCTTGGCGACCTCGCCGACCAGGACCTCGCCGCTCTTGGCGAAGGCCACGACCGACGGGGTGGTCCGCGTCCCTTCCGTGTTGGTGATGACGGTGGGCTCGCCGCCCTCGAGGACCGAGACCACCGAGTTCGTCGTACCGAGGTCGATGCCGACCGAACGCGCCATCTGGGCTCACCCTCCTCGCCTGTGCCCCGTTCGTCCCGGGTTGCCGGGAAACCCGGGACGAAACGTGCGGTCCCTCAGGTCAGGGCGGCTCGGGGCGGCTCCTCCCCGGGGACGGGGAGCGGCTGCCGGTACCGCGTGGAGGTGTCGAGCCCCGGCACACTCCGGGCCAGCGACCGGGCCGTGCTCCGGGCTTTCGCCGGGGTCGGCACGGACACGGCGAGGAGGCGGTAGGGCGCGGGCGGCCGGAGTTCGACGCACACGACGGGCTCACCGGGCCGTACGACGGTGAAGTCCGTCCCGGCCTGATGGGCGCGCGTCCCGATCCGCCGGGTGCCGTGCCGGGGGACTCCCCGCAGCGCACGCCACCAGTCGGGCTCGGCGGTCACCCGGCGGACGGCCGCCAGCGGTACGCGCACATCGGCGTGCCGGGCCGCCGCCCGCTCCCGCAGCGACAGGCGTACGACCAGCTCGTCACCGTCGACCGACATCCGTGCCATGGTCCTCCCATTGTCCGCCGGGAGGCGGCCGGACGCCGGTCCGGGAGGGTCGGCCGCCCGGTCCGGGGAGTGTCAGTCGTCGTCCGTGGACACGTTCAGCGCCACGTCGATCACGCCCGGGTCCTGGAACAGCTCCGAGGTCAGCTCGCCGGTGTCGCCCGTCCCCTCCAGTTCGAACAGGACGTGGGCGGCCGGATCGGTCTGCCCGGGCAGCCGCTCGACCTTGACCTGGGTGATGCGGAACCCGCGCCGGGTGCAGGTCTCCATCAGCCGGGGCAGCAGCGCGGTCCCGGTGCGGTAGGTCATGTGCAGCTCGTAGGCGGAGGGCGTCGAGCTGGGCATCATCCCGGCGGCGAAGCGGGGGTAGCCGCGCACGACGAGGAAGTGCAGGACGGTGACCGCGATGGCGAGGATCGGCAGCCCGCCGCCGCAGGCCATGCCGACCGCGCAGGTGAGCCAGACCGTGGCCGCGGTGGTCAGACCGCGCACCGCGTCCCGGCGCACGAAGATGATGCCGCCGCCGATGAAGCCGATCCCGGAGACGATCTGCGCCGCCACCCGCGAGGGGTCGAACGAGACGTGCTCCAGACCCAGCACATCGGTGAAGCCGTACTGGGACACCTCCATCATCAGGGCGCTGGCGATGCCGACCAGGGTGTGCGTGCGCAGCCCCGCGCTCTTCTGCTGGGCCGCCCGCTCCCAGCCGATGACACTCGACAGCACCAGCGCCAGCCCCAGCTCCGCCAGCTGCCGCAGTCCCTGCCCGTTGCTCACGTCCCACATCGGGACGGCCAGTTGGCTCATGCGCACCTCCACTCCGGCCCCTGCGCCTACCCAGCCGGAGAGCCATGCCGCCCGTGACTGATCAGAAGCGTTATGTCACGGATGGTAACTCTTGTGGGGTCCTCGTGATCTCATTCCACAGGGAAAGCTGTACAGTTGGAACTGTAAAGATTACGGTGGGCCGCATGAGTGAGAACCCCGGCCTGCCGCCCTCCGCGATCCAGGCATCGCGCGACGTCCGCACCGTCATCAGCCGACTGCGCCGCCGCATCCTGAAGGCGTCCGAGGTCGACGACCTCACCCTGAGCCAGGCGTCCGTCCTGGCCCGTCTGTCCGACAAGGGCGGTGTCACGGCGAGCGAACTGGCCGCCGACGAGGGCGTACGGCACCAGTCGATGACCGCGACCGTCGCCTCGCTCGCCGCGATGGGCCTGCTGGAGCGCCACCCCGACCCGGACGACGGGCGCCGCCTGCTCATCGTGCTGACGGACGAGGGCAGGCGCCGCGTGGCGGAGGGCCGCCAGGCCCGTACCGAATGGCTCGCGGAGCGGCTGCTGGACCGGTGCACCGAGGAGGAGCGGCAGACCGTGATCACCGCCATGGCCGTACTGGAGCGGCTGACCCGTGACTGAGGCGAAGGCGGACGCCATATCCGAGACGGAGAAGCCCGGCTTCGACCGGCGGCTGCTGCCGCCCATGATGCTGGGCTCCGTCCTCAACCCGATCAACTCGACGATCATCTCCGTCGCGCTCGTCCCCATCGGTACGGCCCTGGGCGCCCCCGCCTCCCAGACCGCCTGGCTCGTCTCGGCGCTCTATCTGGCCACCTCGCTCGGACAGCCCGTCGTGGGGCGGCTCATCGACCTGTTCGGACCGCGCAGACTGTTCCTGATCAGCACGAGCCTCGTCGGCGTCGCCGGTGTCGTCGGCGCCCTCGCGCCGAACCTCGGGGTGCTGATCGTCGCGCGGGTCCTGCTCGGGTTCGGCACCTGCGCGGGCTACCCGGCCGCGATGGCCCTGCTGCGCAGCGAGGCCCGGCGCACCGGTCATGACAGCCCCGGCGGGGTGCTGACCGCGCTCGCCGTCACCAACCAGACCATCGCCGTCGTCGGCCCGCTGCTCGGCGGGCTGCTCATCGCGGTCGGCGGCTGGCGGGCCACCTTCGCACTGAACGTCCCGCTGGCCGTGCTCGCCGTCCTGCTCGGCCTGTGGCGGCTGCCCAGGTCCGCCCCCGGGACGGACGAGTCCGGGCCCGCCGCCGCGCGGCTCGACCTGCCCGGCATGGCCCTGTTCGCCGCGACGCTCACCTCGCTGCTGCTCTTCCTGATGAACCTGCATCTGCGCGACGGGTACCTGCTGCTGATCGCCGTCGCCGCGGGAACCGCCTTCGCGCTGCGGGAGCTGCGCGCCGCCGCCCCCTTCATCGACCTGCGCGTCCTCGGCGGCAACACCCCGCTGATCGCGACGTACGGCCGCGCGCTCGTCGCCTATGTCGTCTCTTACGCCTTCCTCTACGGCTTCAGCCAGTGGACCGAGGAGGGCTACGGGCTCAGTCCCTTCCACGCCGGACTGGCGCAGATCCCCATGTTCCTCATGGCCATCGGGGTCTCGATCGTCTCCGGGCGCCGCAAGGGCGTGCGCGGCAAGCTGCTGCTCGGCGCGGCCGGGCAGATCGTCGCCTGCCTGCTGATCCTCACCCTCTCCGGGAAGAGCCCGTTCTGGATGCTGCCGCTGGTCGCCCTGCTCTTCGGCGTC
This sequence comes from Streptomyces sp. LaPpAH-108, assembly GCF_000373625.1. Taxonomy (GTDB): domain Bacteria; phylum Actinomycetota; class Actinomycetes; order Streptomycetales; family Streptomycetaceae; genus Streptomyces. Next base: position 427,940 of record NZ_KB891993.1, on the reverse strand, counting down.
CCGCAGGGGCTGAACAACCTGGCCCTCCAGAACTCCGTCTACTTCCAGGCCGACCCCGACCGCATCGCGTCCTCGGCCGGACTGCTGCGCACCTTCGCCTACATCGGCTCGATGGTCGCCTCCTCCGCGACCGCCGCGTCCTTCGGCCGCCACGCCGACACCGCCGGGATCCACCACCTCGCCTGGGTCATGCTCGGCGCCGGTGCGCTCTATCTGCTGCTGACCGTGTTCGACCGCACGCTGGGCCGCGCGACTGCGGCCGACGCGCAGACGGCGAAGTGACGTACGAAAGGCACACCCATGCCCCGCACCGCCCTGCTCCTCATGGACCTCCAGGTCGCCCACGCGGCCCACATGCCCGACGGCTACCTGCCCCGCGCTGTGCGCGCCCTCCATACGGCGCGTGCCGCGGGTGTGCCGGTCATCCATGTGGCGCTCCAGCTGCGCGCGGACCACGTCGACGCGCACCCCCGCAACAAGATCTTCGGCGCCCTCCCTCCGGGCCGCTACACCGCCGGTGACCCCGGCGCCGCGCTCGTTCCCGAGGCGGCCCCCGTCGACGGCGAGATCGTCGTCCACAAGAACCGGGTCAGCGCCTTCGCGGGCAACGACCTGCGGCAGCTCCTCGACACCCGGGGTATCGAGCACGTCGCCCTGGCCGGTGTCTCCACCGCCGGGGTCGTCCTGGCCGCCGCTTTCCAGGCCGCCGACCTCGACTACGGCGTCACCGTCCTGTCGGACGCCTGTGCCGACAGCGACCCCGCCCTGCACGACACGGTCATCGGCGAGGTGCTGATCCGCCGGCCGGACATCGGCACCGCCACCGTTGAGGAATGGGGGCGGTTGCTCGGCGTGACCGGCTGAGCACACCGCCTGTCCGCCCCGTCCCGGGCTCCGCCGTTCAGGTGATCCCTGGAGTGCCGCTCATCCGCGTGCACCCAGGGATCACGGGCTTGCCAGGCGTATTCCCGTTCCCGGGGTGATCGACTCGGAGTGGCAGCCTCGCGGTCGCGGGCCGAAACTGAAGCGGCCAGCGATCCAGACCTCTTCGAGGAGATCAAATGGTGGAGCAGTCCTCGGAGGTCCACTCGGAGACAGATATACGCGGACCGGAAGGCGGCGCCGTCACCCGGCGCGACAGCCCCGGTCCGGTGAGAGCGGACACCGAAACGCGCCTCGCGGAAGTGCTGGCCGGTGTCGTGGGGATCGAGACCATTCCCCCCGACGGCAATTTCTTCGACGACCTCGGTGCCAATTCCCTGGTCATGGCGCAATTCTGCGCGCGGGTCCGCAAACGCGGAGACCTGCCCTCCCCGTCCATGAAGGACATCTACCAGCACCCCACGCTCCGCGGTCTGGCGGCGGCTCTGGAACAGGCCGCCCCGCCCCAGGTGGACGCCCCGGCGTCCCTCGCGCCGCTGGTGCGGACCGTGCCGCCGGAACCGGTGCGGCGGGCGAGCCGGGCCTCCCACGTCCTGTGCGGAACTCTGCAGACGCTGTGCTTCCTGGGGTATTCACTGGTCGCCGGATTCGGCACCGCCGCCGGTTACGAATGGGTCGCCTCGGGATCGGGGCTGTGGGAGATCTATCTGCGTTCCCTGCTGTTCGGCGGCGCCGGATTCCTGGTCCTGTGCGCCATACCGGTCGTCGCCAAATGGGTGCTGATCGGCCGCTGGAAACCCGTCGAATTCCCCGTCTGGAGCGCCGCGTACCTGCGTTTCTGGATCGTGAAGTCGCTGCTCCACGCCAATCCGATGCTTCTCTTCGTCGGAAATCCGCTGTACGTGCTCTATCTGCGGGCGCTCGGCGCGCGGATCGGCAAGGGCGTCACGATCCTCTCCCACTCCATGCCGGTCTGCACCGACCTGGTGACCATCGGCTCCGGCACCGTCGTCCGCAAGGACACGTTCCTGCTCGGCTACCGGGCGTACGCGGGACGCATCCAGACCGGCCGGATCACCCTCGGCCGCGACGTGTACATCGGCGAGAAGACCATCCTGGACATCGACACGTCGATGGGCGACGGCGCGCAGCTCGGCCACTCCTCGTCCCTGCACCGGGGCCAGGCGGTCCCGGACGGCGAGCACCGGCACGGATCGCCCGCCCAGCCCACCGAGGTCGACTATGTGCGGGTCGCCCCGGCCCCGTGCGGCGCCCTGCGCCGTACCTGGTTCGGCTGCGCCTCCCTGCTCCAGCTGCTCCTGCTGTACATCCCGCTGGGGGTGGGCGGGATGTACATGCTGTTCACCGAGGTGCCGGCGATCCGCAAGCGCCTGGAGCCCGCCGCCGCGCTCACGCTGTCCGAGCTGGCATGGGACTCGGTGCTCCTCTCGCTGGCCCTCTTCCTCGGCTTCGTCGTCCTGGGCCTGGCCGCCCTCTGCACGCTCCCGCGCCTGCTGAGCCTGGTCGTGAGACCGGACCGGGTGTACCCGCTCTACGGCTTCCAGTACGCGGTGCACCGGGCGACCGCGCGCATGACCAACGTCAAGTTCTTCGCGTGGCTCTTCGGCGACAGCTCGTACATCGTGAGCTACCTGCGCGGCATCGGGTACGACCTCTCGCACGTCGAGCAGACGGGCTCCAACTTCGGCACCGAGGTGCAGCACGAGAGCCCGCTCCTGGTCACCGTGGGCAGCGGCACGATGGTGGCCGACGGGCTCTCCGTCATCAACGCGGACTACTCCGCCACCTCGTTCCGCCTCTCGCGGACGACCATCGGCGCGCACAACTTCCTCGGCAACAACATCGCCTACCCCACCGGCGGCCGGACCGGCGAGAACTGCCTGCTGGCCACCAAGGTGATGGTGCCGCTGGACGGCGAGGTCCGTGAAGGTGTCGGACTGCTCGGCTCGCCGTGCTTCGAGATCCCCCGCACGGTGGAGCGCGACGCGCGGTTCGACCACCTCAGGGGCGGCGAGGCGCTGCGCCAGGGGCTCGCCGCGAAGAACCGCTACAACCTGCGCTCGATGGCCCTGATGCTGTTCGTACGCTGGCTGCACGTCCTCGCGCTCACCCTCCTGGCGCTGGCCACCGTGAACCTGTACGGCGTGGTGGGGCACTTCGTGATCGCCGGGTACATGGCGCTGACGCTGCTGCTGTCCACCGGCTACTACATCGTGGTGGAACGCTGCCTGCTGTCCTTCCGCAGGCTGCGCCCCCAGCTGTGCTCCATCTACGACCGCTCGTTCTGGAAGCAGGAGCGGCTGTGGAAGATCCCGGACCAGCACCTGAACATCTTCAACGGCACCCCCTACAAGCCCCTGATCTGGCGGCTGATGGGCGTCCGTATCGGCCGCATGGTCTTCGACGACGGCAGCTTCATCACCGAGCGCACGCTCACCGCCATCGGTGACGGAGCCACGCTCAACGCCGGATGCAAGATCCAGTGCCACTCGCAGGAGGACGGCACCTTCAAGTCCGCCGTCACCAGGATCGGCGCCGACTGCACGCTGGGCGTCGCCGCGCACGTGCACTACGGCGTGAAGGTGGGCGAGGGCGCCGTGCTCGCGCCCGACTCCTTCCTGATGAAGGGCGAGGAGGTCCCGCCGCACGCGCACTGGGGCGGCAACCCCGCCGCCGACCTGCCCGAGACCGCGCCGCCCCCCGTGGGACCGGATCGCAGAACACCCCCGTTTCTGGACAACGCCGCCGCAACGACCGTGAGTTGAGGGAGCAATCGATGGAAGCGCACGTGGAGGCGGACCGGGACTTCTGGTGCCGGACACTCACCGCCGGAGGCTTCACCCAGGTCCCGAGGTGGACCGGGCAGCCGGCGGCCGGCGTGGCCGAGTACGAGGTGCCCGTGCCCGAAGCCCTGGCGGACGCCGTGCACGCGCTGGCACACGAGCTTCACGTGCCCTTCGACGCCCTCCTGCTGGCGGTCCACGCCAAGGCGCTGGCCGCTCTCTCCGGCGAACAGGACGTGGTCACGGGCCACTTCGCCGATGCCACCGGCGAACCCCTGCCGCTGCGCCTGACCGCCGCCCCCGGCACCTGGCGCGACCTGGTCACGGCGGCCCACCGCGCGCGGGCCGACGTGCTCGCGCACCGTGACTTCCCGGTGGCCGCGCTCCGGCGCGAACTGGCCCTGACCGAACCGCCGTACGAGGTCACCTGCGGAGCGGGCGACGGCACCCTCCCCGACGACGTCGTGCTGCACGTGGGCTGGAGCGGGGACGACGGAGCGCCCATGCTGCGGCTGCGCTACCGGACGGACGTCCTGTACACCGGGAGCGCGGCCCGCATCGCCGGATACCACCTCACCGCGCTGAACCTGATGACCGCCGATCCGGACGCCGAACACACCCGGCAGAGCCTGCTGTCGGCGCGGGAGAGGCACGAGCTGCTGGAGGGGCTGGCCGGGCCCGAGCGGGCGCTCCCCGACGCGCGGGCGCACGAACTCTTCGAGCGGCGCGTGCGGACCCACCCGGACGCGGTGGCCGCCGTGCAGGGCGACCGGCAGTGGACGTACGGCGAACTCAACGCCCGCGCCAACCGGTTGGCCCGCGCGCTGCTCGCCCGGGGCCTTGACCGCGAGGACGTGGTCGCGGTCGTCACCGAACGGAATCTCGACTGGCTGGCCGCGACCCTCGCGGTCCTCAAGGCGGGCGGCGCCTATCTGCCGATCGAGCCGCACTTCCCGCCCGGCCGGATCGCGGCCACGCTGTCCCGGGCCGGGTGCCGCCTGGTGCTGACCGAGCGGGGCAGCACCGGCACTCTCGACCAGGCGCTCGCCACCGTCCCCGACGCCGAGAGGCTGCTCGTCGAGGACGCGTACGCCGAGCCGCACGCCGACGACGACCCGGGCATCACGGTCGACCCCGGCCAGCTCGCCTACATCTACTTCACCTCCGGCTCCACGGGCGAGCCGAAGGGCGCGATGTGCGAGCACGCGGGCATGGTCAACCACCTCTTCGCCAAGATCGACGACCTGGGCATCGGCGAGGGCGACACGGTGGCCCAGACCGCACCGCAGTGCTTCGACATCTCCCTGTGGCAGCTGGTGTCCGGACTGCTCGTGGGCGGCCGGACCCTGCTGGTCGGACAGGACGTGCTGGTCGACGTGGAGCGCTTCGTCGACACCCTGACCGAAGTCCGGGTCGGCGTCACCCAGCTCGTGCCCTCCTATCTGGAGGTCCTGGTCTCCTACTTGGAGCAGCACCCCCGCGAACTCCCCGATCTGCGCTGCGTGTCGGTGACCGGTGAGGCGCTGAAGCCGGAACTCACCCAGCGCTGGTTCGCCGTCCAGCCCGGCATCGAGCTGGTCAACGCCTACGGCCTGACCGAGACGTCGGACGACACCAACCACGAGATCATCGACGGCCCGTGCGAACGCGTCCTGCTGGGCCGCGCGGTCAACAACGTGCGCGTGTACGTCGTGGACGAGCACCTGGACCTGGTCCCGCTCGGCGCCCCCGGCCTCATCGCCTTCTCCGGCGTCTGCGTCGGCCGGGGCTACGTCAACGACCCCGAGCGCACCCGCGAGGCGTACCGGGAGGACCCGTACCGCCCCGGCGAACGGCTCTACCTGGGCGGCGACTGGGGCCGCTGGCACCCCGGCGGCAAGCTGGAGTTCCTCGGGCGCCGGGACAACCAGGTCAAGATCCGCGGCTTCCGCATCGAGATCGGGGAGATCGAGAACACCCTGCTGCGGGTGCCCGGTGTACGCGACGGCGCGGTGGTCGTCGCCGAGCGGCCCGGCCAGGGCAAGCACCTGATCGCCTTCTACTCCGGGCGGCAGCTCCCCGTGGACGAGCTGCGCGACACGCTCGCCGCCGACCTGCCCGCCTACATGGTCCCGTCCGCCTTCCACTGGCAGTCCGCCCTGCCGCTGACCGCCAACGGCAAGACCGACCGCAAGGCGCTCACCGCGCTGGCCGAACAGAGCGCGCCCGAGCGCGAGGAGGCAGGTGACGCCCCGCGCACCCCGGCCGAGCGCCGACTCGCCGCCATCTGGGCGGAGTTGCTGGGTCTGCCCGAGCAGCGGATCGGACGCACCGACCACTTCTTCGACGCGGGCGGCACCTCGCTGACGGCCGTGAAGCTCACCATCGCGCTCGACCGCGCGGTGTCCCTCAAGGACATCACCCGCCACCCGGTCCTCGCCGACCTGGCCGCCCTTCTCGACGGCGCGAGCGGTGCGCGCACCGAACTGCTCCAGCCGCTCGCGGAGACGGCCGGGACACCGGAGAGCACGCTGGTGTGCTTCCCCTACGCGGGCGGCAACGCCGTCAACTACCAGCCGATGGCCGGTGCGCTGGCGGCCTCCGATACCCAGGTGCTCGCGGTGGAGCTGCCCGGACACGATCTCGCCGCCCACCAGGAGCCGTTCGCCCCGATCCCCGAGGTGGCGCGGCGGGTGGCCGACGAGATCACCGCACGCGGGCTGACCCGGGTCATGCTGTGGGGCCACTCCTCGGGCACCGCCCCGGCCGTCGAGACCGCCCGCAGGCTCCAGGAACGCGGCATCGAGGTGACCCGGCTGTTCCTGGCCGCACAGCTGCCCGGCACCGTGGCTGAACGCCGCGCCGCCATCACCGAGTTGGACGGCCGGGACGACACCGCCATCGCCGCCCGGCTTGCCTCGGAGGGTGGTTACACCGAGCTGGCCGAACTCGCCGCGCCGCACGCGGGACGTGTCGGCGCCGCCTACCGGCACGACTGCCTGGCCGCGCACCGCTACTTCAGCGACGCCCTGGAGAACCCGCCCCGGGCGAGACTCGCGGCCCCGGTGACGGTCGTCGTGGCCGCCGACGACCCGTACACGGCCGGACACACCGACGCCCACCGGGACTGGCTGCTCCTGGCCGACCACGTGGACCTGCACGAACTCCCCGACGGGGGCCACTACTTCACCCGGCTGCGCCCGGACGAGGCGGCCAAGGCGGTCCTCGCCGCCACAGCCCCGCTGGCCCCTTCCTGAACCTCCTGCCTTTCCTCTCCCCGACCCCCGCTGTACCGCGGACCGGCAACCGAAAGGAAGAAACCGAGATGTCCACCTCATCCCTGGCCGCACCGCTCGCTGTCGAGTCGCGGCCGGACCGACCGGCGGTCGCCCACGTCGACACCCCCGCCGACGTGGCGAGTTGGGCGGCCCAGTACCGCGAGGTGCTGCGCACTCAGGTCACCGAGCACGGAGCGCTGCTGATCCGTGGTCTGGGGCTGCGCGACACGGAGCAGGTCGGCGCCGTCTTCTCCCGGCTGACCGGCGGTCTGCTGACGGAGCGGGAATCCTTCGCGCCCCGCCAGGAGTTCGGCCCGGGGCTCTACTCCTCCACGGCCTGGCCGGCCAACCAGCCGATGTGCATGCACCACGAGCTGAGCTACACGCTCGAACCGCCCGGCCTGATGCTCTTCGCCTGCCTGACCGCGCCCGAACAGGGCGGCGCCACGGCCGTGGCCGACGCCACCGAGATCCTGCGGGCGCTGCCCGCCGCGCTGACCGAACGCTTCGAGCGCGAGGGCTGGCTGCTGACCCGCTCCTACAACGACGAGATCGGCGCCACCCTGGAGGAGTCCTTCGGCACCGCCGACCGCGCCGAGATCGAGCGCTACTGCCGGGCCCAGGACATCGACTTCACCTGGCAGCCCGACGGCTCCCTGCGCACCGCGCAGCGCCGCCCGGCCGTCGTCCGCCACCCGGTCACCGGCGAGCGCTGCTGGTTCAACCAGATCGCCTTCCTCAACGAGTGGACGCTCGCCCCCGAGGTCCGCGAATACCTGGTGGACGAGTACGGCGAGGACGGCCTGCCGTTCAACACCCGCTTCGGCGACGGCGCCCCGATCGGCGAGGACGTCGTCCAGGTGCTCAACGACACCTACGAGAAGCACACCGGGCGCGAGCCCTGGCAGGCCGGTGACCTGCTGCTCGTCGACAACATCCGTACCGCGCACAGCAGAGAGCCCTTCACCGGCGACCGGCAGGTGCTCGTCGGCATGGCCGAGCCCCGCCGCCTGGCCGACGGCGCCACCACTCCGCAGGAGGGCACGCGATGACCAGCCAGCTGACCACCCCCGCACAGCCGGTGGCGCCCGAGCCGCCCTCGGTGCCCTCCTTCGCCGTGATCTCCGGCGACCAGGTGCGCCAGGCGCTCGAAGGACGCGAGAAGCAGCTCACCGAACTGGTCGAGGCCACCTACCGGCTGCACGGCGCCGGTGACTCGGTCAACCCGCCCTCGTACTTCCTGCGCTTCCCCGACCGCCCCAGCTCGCGCATCATCGCGCTGCCCGCCTCCCTCGGCGGCTCGGCGGCCGTCGACGGCATCAAGTGGATCTCCAGCTTCCCGGAGAACGTGCGCTCGGGGCTGCCCCGCGCCTCGGCGGTCCTCATCCTCAACGACCCGGTGACCGGCTACCCGTTCGCCTGCCTGGAAAGCTCCATCATCAGCGCCACCCGGACCGCGGCCTCCGCCGCACTGGCCGCGGACTGGCTCAGCCGCACCCGGCAGCGCCCGACCCGCGTCGGATTCTTCGGCACGGGCCTCATCGCCCGCTACATCCACACCTTCCTCGCGGGCACCGGCTGGATGTTCGACACCATCGGTGTGCACGACGTGGCCGCCGAGAGCGCCGCCGGATTCCGCGGCTATCTGGAGCAGAGCGGGACCACCGCCCAGATCACCGTCCACGAGCGGCCCGAGGACCTGATCCGCGAGAGCGACCTGGTCGTCTTCGCCACGATCGCGGGCGAGCCGCACGTCACCGACCCGGCCCTGTTCAAGCACAACCCCGTGGTCCTGCACATCTCGTTGCGCGACCTCGCCCCCGAAGTCCTGCTGGCCTCGGCCAACTTCGTGGACGACGTCGAGCACTGCCTCAAGGCCGACACCTCCCCGCACCTGGTCGAACAGCACACCGGCGACCGGGACTTCCTCAACGGCACGCTCAACGACGTGATGCTCGGCCGGGCCGCCCCGCCCGCCGACCGGCCGGTGATCTTCTCACCGTTCGGCCTCGGCGTCCTCGACCTCGCCGTCGGCAAGTACGTCTACGACCAGGCCGCGAGAGCCGGAGACCTCCGCGTCATCGACCACTTCTTCCACGACCTGCGCCGGTACGGCTGAGTCGGTCCGCCACCCGTCCCCGGTACCAGGAGGCCCACCGTGCCCGTCATATCCGCTCCCCATGACTTCAACGAAGGCCACCTCTTCGTCGACCTCAAGCCGGTCGTCGACCACCCCCTCTATCTGAAGTGCGAGGGATTCAACTTCGCGGGCTCCATCAAGCTGAAGGCCGCGAACGAGATGGTGGAGAGCGCCGAACGGGACGGCATCCTGAAGCCGGACTCCGTCATCGTCGAATCCTCCTCCGGCAACCTGGGCGTGGCCCTCAGCATGATCGCCGCGAGCAAGGGCTACCGCTTCCTGTGCGTGACCGACTCCCGGTGCAACCTGTCCACCCGGCTGCTCATGGAAGCCCTCGGCAGCCGGGTGCACATCGTGGCCGACCTGGACGAGAACGGCGGCTTCCTGGGCACCCGGCTCGAATACGTCCGCTCGCTGTGCGCCTCCGACGACCGGTACGTGTGGCTCAGCCAGTACACCAACCCCGGCAACTGGCAGGCCCACTACCGCACCACGGCACCGCAGATCGCCCGCCACTTCCCGCGCCTCGACGTGCTGTTCGTCGGCACGGGCACCGCCGGAACCCTGATGGGCTGCGCCCGCTACTTCCGGCAGTGGCACCGCCCCGTACGCATCGTCGCCGTGGACAGCGTGGGCTCGGTGGCCTTCGGCGGCGAACCCGGCCGCCGTATGATCCCCGGACTCGGCATGAGCATGAGACCCCCGCTCCTGGACGAGTCGTACGTCAACGAGGTGATCCGGGTCGAGGAGGCCGACACCATACGCGCCTGCCACCTCATGGCCCGGCGCGGCTTCCTGTTCGGCGGCTCCACGGGCACGGTGGTCAGCGGCGCGACGGAATGGCTGTCGCGCCACGGCACCCCCGACATCACCGCCGTCGCCATCGCCCCCGACCTCGGCGAGCGCTACCTCGACACCATCTACCAGACCAACTGGCTCCAGGACCTCTACGGCGACCAGATCCTGGACGGCGACGACATCGCCACCGCCCTGGAGCCGGACGACCCGGCCCCGCGCGAGCCCGACCGCTGGCCGTGACGCCGTCCGGTGCGGCACCCGCGCCGGACCGCCGGGTCAGTCGGCCGAGCGCGCGGGCGCGCCGAGAAGCCGCTCGATGCCCAGGTCAAGCGCCGCCTCCAGGTGCGTGAGCGAGCCGGTCGACATCAGGATCGACACACCGCCCTGGATCGCGGCGAGCAGGGCCGCCGCCGTCCGGCCGGGGTCGACACCGGCCGGGACCTTCCCCTGCGCGCGCATGGCCCGTACCCCCGCCGCGATCTGCGCCTCCCATGAAGCCAGCAGCTCCGTGGTGACGGCCTGCGCGCCGGGCGTGGCGCGGGTCAGCTGCGAGGTGAGCGTGCCCAGCGGGCAGCGCTGCCCCTGCGCGCGGTAGCGGTCGACCACCGCGTCCCGCCAGTCCCACCAAGCATGCCAGGAGGTGAGCGCGCCGAGGTGGGGCTGCTGGTCGGACAGTACCCGGCCGGCCTCGTGCCGGGCGACGGCGAGCAGCAGCTCCTCCTTGCCGCCCGGGAAGTAGTGGAAGAGCTGGCTCTTGCTGGTGGCCGTGCGGGCGCGGATGTCGTCCAGGGTCGTCTCGGTCGCGCCGCGCTCGCGGATCTCCTCGGCGGCTCCCTCGACGATGCGCTGCCGGGTGGCCGTGCCCTTGGCGGTGAGTCGTCGTGCCATGGCGCCATCCTGCCATTTTCTGGACTTGCGGGTCCATTTTTCGGGTGGCAGCTTGGGCAGCCCCCGGCCGGTCCGCCCGCGGAACCGGTCCCGCACGGAAGGCACGGCATCATGACTGAGCGGTTCACCGGGCGCACGGCCCTGGTCACCGGTTCCACCACGGGCCTCGGCGCCGCCATCGCGGCGAGGCTCGCCGCCGAGGGCGCGTTCGTCGTCGTCGGCGGACGCGACGAGCGGCGCGGCGCGGAGGTCGTGGCCCGCATCGAGAAGGACGGCGGCGCGGCGGCCTTCGTCGGCGCCGACCTCTCCGGTGGCGCCGACGTGCTCCGCCGCTTCGCCGCCGACGCGCTCGACGCGGCGGGCGGCCGGATCGACATCCTCGTGAACAACGCGGCGCTCCTGCTCGCGCCCACCCCCACCGCCGAGGTCACCCAGGAGACCGTCGACCAGGCACTCGCCGTCAGCGTGCGCTCGGTGTTCCTCCTCACCGGTCTGCTGGCCCCGCCCATGGCCGAGCGCGGACAGGGCACCGTGGTCAACCTCGGCTCCATCAACGGACTGCGAGGCGCGGCGCGTTCGGCGCTCTACAGCATGACCAAGGCGGCTGTGCACTCCCTCACCATGTCGTGGGCGGACGAGTACGGTCCGTACGGCGTGCGCGTCAACACGGTTGCTCCCGGGCCGACTTTGACCGAGAAGGTGGCGGCGATGGAGGAACACCTCGCCCCGATCATCACGCGGATGCCTGCCCGGCGCGGCGGCACCCCGGCCGAAGTGGCCGCCGCCGTCGCCTTCTTGGCGAGCGACGAGGCGTCGCACATCCATGGGGCCACGCTCACCGTGGACGGGGGGTATGCGGCGGTGTAGCGGGAGAGTGACTGCCCGTCAGAGGCTGGCCATCAGTTCCGCGAGCGGGGCGGGAGCGCCGTCCGGGTCCAGGGCCTCGGTGAGGACGCGGCCGTAGTGGATCTTGCGGCCCTTCTTCGTGCCGAGGAAGCGGCGCAACTGCTGCTGCGGAGTGCGCTCCCGCTGCTCCGGCTGGCGCAGGAAGGTCTGCAGCGGGCGCAGATCGCCCTCGATCCGGATCAGCTCCGTGACCCGGGGCACGCCCAGGGCGCGGATCAGCTCGTCCTCCAGATCCGCCGCGCAGACGAAGAACCCCTGCGCGGCGTCGGCCCGTTCCAGGACGCGGGCGTAGTAGCGGCGCTCCGCCTCGTCGCACAGCCCCGTGAGCCGCAGGCCCAGACCGGCCGGGCCCAGCAGCCGGGCGAAGCGCCCGACGTTCGTCGCGCCGCCCATCGGCAGCACGCAGATCCCCTCCGCCGCCAGATCCCGGCCCCGGCGCGCGGCCAGCGCGTCGACCGCCGCCGCGTCGCTCGGCCCTTCGAGCAGGACGACCGCGCGGACGGGCAGCCGTCCGGCCAGCTCCCGCGCCCGGTCACCGGGTCCACCGGCCGCCCATGCGATCGCCGCTTCCCGGAACGCCCCCATGTCAGCCATGACACGAGTCTCCGCCCTCACCGGCCGTCACGGCAGCGATTTTCGGCCGACGGACCAGAGACGCGGCCTCTTTCGCCAGGAATGCCCGCTCCGGCGCCGCCGGGACGCTTGCGCGGTGTGACCGCTTCGGTGCCGCGTGTTGTCCCGGTTGTGTAACGAGGGTGCGCACTCCATGAGGAGATTTTGTAAAGTCCTCAACTGTCCGGGCCGCAGGTGTCCGGTGTTCGTCGTGGGGGGTCTTCGCGTGAGTCAGTACCAGCCGGGGCAGCCGTGGGGTGTCCAGCCGCCCGAGCCCGTCCGTATGCCCGACATCCGGCCGCTGCACAAGCGCAAGCGCGTATGGGCGGGCGGCATCGCGCTGCTCGTCGCCGGGGCCGCCGTGGGCGGCGGGGGATCGAGTTCGGCCAGCGCCGGAGCACCGGCTCCGAAGGTCACGGTCACGGCGACCGCGACGAAGACGCCCGCACCCGCGCCGACCATCACGGTCACCGCGAAGCCCAAGCCCCGCCCGACGGTCACGGTGACCAAAACGGCGCAGCCCGCCACTGGCAACTCGGCCGCCAAGTCCACCACTTCGGGCGGCAGCTCGACCTCCGGCGGCTCCTCGTCGGGCGGTTCCTCCACCACCGGGGGTTCCTCGTCCGGCGGTTCCACCTCGGGCGGCTCCTCCGCCTCCGGGGGCGGTACGTCCCACCCCGCCGGTGCCACCGCCCAGTGCAACGACGGCACGTACAGCTACGCCGCCCATCACCAGGGCGCCTGCTCGCACCACGGCGGTGTCGCCGTCTTCTACCGGTAGAACCGGCTCCGTCAGCGGCCCGACCCCGTCAAGGACCAGAGGAGAACCGTGGGCTTCGGCTTTCGTGTGGGCGTACCCGGAATGAGCGTGCGGGTCTCGACGCGGGGCGTACGCGCCTCCGTCGGACCCCGGATCGCACGCGTCAGCACGGGCAGCGGAGGCACCCGGATCTCCTCCGGCGTCGGGCCGTTCCAGACGTCCGGCGCGCTGCGCGGCGGCCGTCGTCCGCAGGCCAGGCGCCGGACCGTGGCCCCCTCGGCGGCCCAGCTCCAGCGGGCCCGCCGCCAGGCCGAACGAGCCCAGCAGGAGGCCCAACGGGACGCGGCCATCGCCGAGTTGCGTGAGCTGCGGCACCGCATGACCAGCGTCCACCTGGAGTCCTTCCCGACGCTGACCCCGCCCGTGGTCCCCGAACCGCAACGACTGCACCTGGCCTGGGCGTTGGCGGAGGCGCAGGCCCACCACCTCGCCGGGCTCGGGCTGTTCGCCCGCGGTGCGCGCAGTGCGGCCAAGCGGCAGGCCGAGGAGGACGCCCCCGGGTACCTCGCCGTGGAGGAGGCCCGGCTGCGCGCGGCGCACACCGGGCTCCTCGCCGAGGCCGACCAGTGGTGGCGGGCCCTGATCGGCAACGACGAGGAGACCGTGTGCGCCGCGGTCAACCACGCCTTCGCCGACAATCCCGCCTCGGGCTGCGCGGTGGGCGTCGACGGCTCGGTCCTCTCCGTGGTGATGCGGCAGCCGGACATCGACGCGCTGCCCGACCAGACGCCCGGGGTCACGCCCACCGGCCGCCCCACCCTCAAGAAGCTCACCAAACGCGACCGCACCCTGTGGTGGCTCACCGCCATGGGCTCCAACATCGTCGCCACGCTCAAGGAGGCGTTCGCCACCGCGCCGGGCATCACCGCGATCGACCTCGCCGTCCTCACCCGGCTGCCCGGCAATCAGCGCCTCGGCTTCGTGGCCTACGGCCGCTGGACGCGCCGGGCGATCGAGGCCGGGCCCTGGCAGCGGACCGAGGACGCGCTGCGCTTCCTCGACATCGGCCAGGGAGTCGTCTGCTCGGTCACCACCACCGTCGCCGGGAACCTGTCCAGCACCCTCAAGCCGCTGGACGTCGGCAAGCTGCCCGGACTGCGGAGCCTGCTCGAAGGCGCCCAGGACGACGCGGACGACCCCGCGGACGACTCCGTGTCCGGCGACGCGACCCTGGCCGGGCTGGACGGCGACCTGAGCGCGAACGTCCCCGACGCGCACGCCGCCGCCCTGCCGGACCCCTATCGCATCCGCCCCTTCGCCGAGTGGAAGCAGCAGGCCGCACCCCAGGGCCGTACCGCCGCGACCCCACTCGCCCAGGGACAGAGTGTCGTCCTCCCCGACGCAGCCTGGCAGGAGTTGCGGATCGCCTTCGAATTCGCGGGCGCCGACGCCGACTTGACGCTCTTCCTGACCGACGCGGACGGCCGGGTCGCCGGTGACGAGGACTTCGTCTTCTACAACCAGCCCGTCGGCGCCTCGGGCGCGGCCCGGCTGCTGGGCAAGCAGACCGAGGGGCCGTACGCGGTCGAGCGCGCGTCCCTGCGCCCCGCCGCGCTGCCCCCGCACGTCCACCGCGTCACCGTCGCCCTGAACATGGCCGTCGACACGGGCCTGACCTGCGGTTCCCTCACTCATGCCGCCCTGAGCCTGGACGGCGGTGCCGGTCGGACGTGGAGTTTCCGGCCGCCCGCCGATCCCGGCATCCGGGCGATGGCCGTCGCCGAGGTGTACCGGCACACGGCGGCCGGCCGGTCGGTGTGGAAGCTGCGCGCCCTCGGCCAGGGCTGGGCCGAAGGACTCGAAGGACTCGCCCGCGCCCACGGCGTCGACATCTCCTAGCCGGGCGGCCTGTTCGGCCGGCTGTCCAGCGGGCCGCGCGGGCTATTCGATGTCGCCGCCCGATGCCCGGACCGACCAGGAGTCGGCCCAGCCCAGCAGGTCGGGGCTGTGCAGGGCCGGAACCCACAGGTCGGCGTGTTCCGCCTGCTCACCGTGCGGGCGGGGGCCGAGCCCGACGACCCGCAGTCCGGCCCGGCGTGCCGACTCCATGCCGGTCAGGGAGTCCTCGACGGCCAGCGCGCGGGCGGGGTCGACACCGCAGAGGCGGACAGCGGTGGCGTACACGTCCGGCCAGGGCTTGGGGCGTACCGTGCCGCTCTCCGGTCCTGCGGACGGTACGACGATGTGCTGGAAGTGCGCCCGCAGCCCCGCCCGTTCGAGGCTGCCCTCCACCACCTCCACCGGGCAGTTGCTGGCCACCGCGAGCGGCAGCCGGCCGGAGAGCGAGCGCACCAGCTCGACCGCGCCCGGCATCGTCACCGGGTCGTCGGCGACGAGGGCCAGGAAGTGGCGGAGGAGGGCGGCCGTGAGGTCGGCGGTCAGCTCGGGCTTGTGCACCGACTCGGCCATGAGTCGCCCGCAGTCGGCGTAGTGCACGCCCTTGGCCTGCTCCGCGAACCCCGAGGGGGCGCGGAGTCCGAAGTCCCGGAACGCCTGGCCACGGGCGTCCTGCCAGTGACGTTCGCTGTCCATCAGGGTGCCGTCGCAGTCGAAGACGACGGCATCGGGGGACCAGTTGAAGAGGGGATGGGCCGTGGTGGTCACAGTGGTCTCCTGGGGAGCGAGCAGTCGCGCGCGGCATGGCCGCGGTGTCGGTCTGGCGGTGTCCCGCGTGCCGGTCGTGCCGGGAATGTGTGCCTGCTCGGCGAAGCCTGAGCGCGGCGAATGCGGCATTCCTGGTCTTCCATGACCAAACGGAAACATCGCAGCCGTTACGTTATTTTCGCGCCCGAGAGTCACACAATGACTACAAGGAGTTATCGACGGGGGCGGGTGGTGAGGTGTATGGGGCGTGGGGGAGCGGTGTGCGGAGCGGTGGGGGTGTCGGCCCTCAAAGTGACCTGTTTCGAGGAGAGTTGAGGCATGTTCAGCTCGTGGTGTCCGGCTGTCGCGCCGGAGCCGTCGGGCGGGGGCCGGGTGCCGAAAGGGCGGCGGATCGGGCCCATTGCCACTCGTCGGCGTTCATCCTCGAAAGAAATACGCAATAACCGCGCGAGTATGGCCGTCGGGTGCTCCGGGCGCACGCGGGCGCACTACATTCTCCGCAGTCACGCAGGCTGAGCGAGGGTGGACGGGACGTTGCAGGAACGGGCCAGGGTTACCCGCAGAGCACTCCTGGAAGCGGCAGCCGGACTCTTCGCCGAACGCGGCTACGCGGGCACCAGCGTGAACGACATAAGTGCCAGATCGGGCCGTACGAGCGGCTCCATCTACTTCCACTACGCCAGCAAGGAGGGCATCGCCCTCGCCGTCGTCCAGGACCGGTTCGCCAGCTGGCCGGAGCTGGCCCCGCGCTACGCCGACGAGGCGGTTCCGCCGATGGACCGGCTCGTCGGCCTCAGCTACGAGATCGCCCGGGCCCTGGCCGAGGACCCCGTGACCCGCGCGGGCGCCCGGCTGTGGGCCGAGCGCGACACCATCAACGCCACGCTCCCCGACCCCTTCGCGCTGTGGACCGCCGCCGTCACGCGGCTGCTCGCCCAGGCACGGGTCTCGGGTGATCTGGCCACCCATGTGCGGCCCGCCCAGGCCGCCCGCGCGCTGGTCCGCGCGTTCTTCGGGCTGTGCTCGCTGACCGAGGCGCTGGAGGGTGCGGCGACCGTGAACGACCGGGTGGGGGACTGGTGGCAGCTGACGCTGCCGGGGCTGCGGTCGGCTGGGTGACGGGGTGGTCGGTGTGCGGGCGCGTGGATGTGCGGACGTGGGGACGCGTTCCGGACGGCGGGAGCCGCCCGGAACGCGTCGTGGTCGTCACGTATGGGTGTGACACATGTAGTCGTGACACATGTGGGCGGCCTGTATGGGGGCGTCGCACGCGTGCGGGCCGCACATGTGGGCGTCACGCATGGGGCGGTCGAGCATGGAGCGGTCACACATGCGGGCGGCGCCCCCGCTCCTGGCGCGGGAACGTCTGCTCCTCGCCGGGAAGCGTGGGCTCGGGCAGCGTCGCCACCTCTTCCTTCGCCTTCTCCAGCTGCTCCGCCGTGTCGTCGGGCAGCCGGGGCGGGCGGCGATGGCTGTCACGGAAGCGGAAGGCGGTCGTCAGGTCGCCGAAGGTCTCCCGGCGCCAGGCGCTGATGTTCGGCTCCTCGACCCCGGTGAACCGCTCCAGGAACTGCAGCGCCGAGGTGTGGTCGAACGCCTCGGACGCGACCCAGCCGCCGACGGTCCAGGGCGATATGACGATGGCCGGCACCCGGAAGCCGCCCCCGATCGGCAGCCCCTGGACGAACTCGTCCGGCGTGCCCGCAGGCGGGGTCGGCGGGGCCACATGGTCGAACAGGCCGTCGTTCTCGTCGTAGTTGAGGATGAAGGCGGTCTTGCGCCACACCTTCGGGTTGGACGCGATGGCCTCGATCTTCGAGGCGACGAAGTCGGCCCCGGCCGCGGGGAGATAGTCCGGGTGCTCGGACTGGGTGCTCGTCGGGATGATCCAGCTCACCGCCGGGAGCCGGTCGTTGCGGGCGTCGTCCTCGAAGGTGCCCTCGGGCTGCGGACGCATCCCCCGCTCGTACAGCTCCGAACCGGGCTGCGCGTCACGGAAGGCGGCGAACTGCTCCAGCAGGTTGCAGCCGTAGTCGTCGTCCTGCTGGTACACCTTCCAGCTGACCCCGGCGGCCTGGAGCCGTTCGGCGTACGTCGTCCAGCGATAGGGCGACGGCGCCTTGTTGCTGATGACCGGGCCGCCGTTCTGGCCGGACGGGTCGATCGAACCGGTCATCCACATCAGCCGGTTGGGCCAGGTCGGCCCCATCACCGAGCAGAAGTAGTTGTCGCAGACCGTGAAGGTCTCGGCGAGCGCGAACTGGAACGGGATGTCCTCGCGCGTGTAATACCCCATCACATAGGGGCCGTTGACGCCGTCGGCCTTGCGGTGGGCGGGCAGCCACTGGTCCATCTTGCCGTTGTTCCACGCCTGGTGCTGCACGGACCAGGCGTGACTGGTGGACGGGATGGCCTGGGCGCTCGACGTGTGGGTGTCGAGATGGAAGGGGAGTAAGTACCCCTTCGGGTTCTCGGTGTCCGGCTGGTAGAAGACGGATCTGCCGTCGTCCAGCGTGAGGGCGTGCCGGTCGGCGAAGCCCCGGACCCCCGAGAGCGTGCCGAAGTAGTGGTCGAAAGACCGGTTCTCCTGCATCAGCAGGACGACGTGCTCGATGTCGCGCAGCGAACCGCGCCTGGGCGGCTCGGCGGCCACGGCCTTCTGGACGCTCGGCGGGAGGAGGGAGATCGCCGCGGCGGCGCCCAGCGCGCCCGCGGCCGAACCCAGGACTCTACGACGAGTCAACTCGGCCATTTTTGCCCCTTCTTGAGCGAGAGAAGCACTCCGGAACGACGGCGGCCCGGGTGGAACCGCGGGCCGCCGATCACTCTCCGCCCGGGACGGCGTGATGCATCAGGGGTGGGTGGTGAACATGTGGTCAACGTATGGGAAAGCGATGGCCAAGCAGTGACCTCAACGGGCTCGCCGCACAAGGCCGTTGACGCAGGTGAGAGTCGTTGTGGCCCCGCACGGCGCCGACTTGACGGAGGTGCCGTTCGCGTAAGGAGCGTGAGACGGAATGGGTGATGACGAGTCCCGGATGAGTGTGCCGTACACGAAGGCCGGCGCCCGGCCGACGCCGCGCTCCGCCGAACGGGCGTGTCCGTCATGCGCTCGGAGGTCCATCTCTGGCGGTGCGGCGACGCCTCACGCAGCGTGGAGAGGAGAGCGCGACCGGTCGGGCGAGAGGTGTGACAGATGGACGAGGGTGTCTCCAGGCCGAGGGTCGTCGTCGGCATCGACGGGTCGCCGTCCTCGTACGCCGCCCTGCGCTGGGCCATGCGCTACGCCGGTCTGCTCGGCGGCACCGTGGAGGCGATCGCCGTGTGGGAGCTGCCGGGGCTGTACGGCTGGTCGGCGCCCGCCGTGGACATGGACGTCGACGCCGAGGAGGCCCGCGACCGGATGCGGCGCGAGCTGACCGAAGTGCTCGGCGGCGAGGGCTACGGCGCGGTGGAGATGCACCTGGTGCACGGCAACGCCCCCGACGTGCTGCTGCGGGCGGCCGAGGGGGCCGAGGCGCTGGTGGTGGGCAGCCGGGGGCGGGGCGGGTTCGCCCGCGCGCTGCTCGGCTCGGTCAGCCAGCATCTGTCGCACCACGCGACCTGCCCGGTGGTGATCGTGCGCGCCGGGACATCCTGAGCGGGGGCCCGGCCGGAGTACCCAGCGCTGTCACCGGGCCGCGTGTGCCGTCACGAGGTCACGGCCGCGTACCCCGCTCCGCCTGCGTGAGCCGAGCGCACTCGGTCACCACGTCCCGCAGACTGCCGGTCCGCTCCAGGACGCCGCGCTGCGTCATCGCGCCGTTTCCGTGCCGGAGCAGCCCCGACAGGATGTCCCCGGCGACCTTGGCGTCCCCGTGGTCGTCCAGGGCGTCGCGGACATGGTCGTACAGCGCCCGCACCACCGTCTCGGCGGGGACCGGACGCATGGTCCCGGGATGGAGCAGCGGGCCTTCGAGGCCGTAGCGGGCGGCCTGCCAGGCGGCCAGCCGCAGCAGTGCCACGCCGTGCCCGGCCGGAGGCTCCCCGGCCCGCCAGGCACGGGCGGCCGTCTCGACCAGCGCGCGCGTCACCACGGCCAGCAGGACCGTCGAGTCCGCGTCCAGGCACACGTCCGCGACCCTGATCTCGACCGTGGGGTACCGGCGGGAGAGACGGGCGTCGAAGTAGATCATCCCGTCGTCCCGCAGGACCCCGGTGCCGACCATGTCCCGCACCTGCGCGTGATACCGCTCGGCGGACTCGAAGATCTCGGCCGGTCCGGCGGAGGGCCACCGCCCCCACACCTGGCTGCGGAAGCTGGCGTATCCGCTGTCCTGGCCTTGCCAGAAAGGGGAGTTGGCGCTCAGCGCCAACAGGACGGGCAGCCAGGGGCGGATGCGGTCGAGCACGGCGACGCCCTCCGCGTCGGAGTCCACCGAGACGTGCACATGGCAGCCGCAGGTGAGCTGTTCCTGGACGGTCAGCCCGAAGCGCTCCGCCATCCAGCGGTAGCGCCGGTCGGGGGTCAGCGTGGGGCTGACCGGCAGCGGGGAGGTGGCCAGCGCGGCCACGGCGGCCCCGGTGCGTTCGGCGTGGTCCGCCGCCTCCGCACGGAAACGGCGGATCTCGGCCGCGAGCGCGTCCCTGCGGGTCTGCGGATGGGTGGCGAACTCCAGCTGCTGACGCTGGAGTTCGGGCTCGAAAACCTGGTCCTCCCCGGCCCCCGCCGCGCGGCCCGCCGAGGCCAGCACCGCCGCCGACACGGACCGGGGCTCACCCGTCTCCGCGTCGACCAGGAGAAGCTCCTCCTCCACTCCCACGCTCCGCACGCCTCGTCCTCCCTCGACCGGTTCGGGTCCGGCATCCCTGCGGCGACTCTCGCACGAGCGACGGCGACGGGGGCCGTGGAGCCCGGGCGACGCCACGTCGTACGACCGACCGGCCGTACGGGAGCCACCGGGCCGTGGCTGCGGCCCGGTGGCTCCCGCTTGCCCTCGGGCGGACGGTTCAGTCCTGGAGTGTGCGGGCGGGGTGGCGACGCGGGGCGGCTCTGGGCCGTCGTCGGTCGATGCCGGTCGGCGTATCGGCACCGAACGCCGCCCCGCC
Source organism: Streptomyces sp. LaPpAH-108 (assembly GCF_000373625.1). Taxonomy (GTDB): domain Bacteria; phylum Actinomycetota; class Actinomycetes; order Streptomycetales; family Streptomycetaceae; genus Streptomyces. The sequence continues at coordinate 407,141 of NZ_KB891993.1, read as the reverse complement.
ACGGCTCAGTGGGCCGCCGCCGTACCGAACCACCGCGCCAACTGGCCCGCCAGTTCCTCTTGTTCGTCCCCGACCCAGGCCACATGTCCGTCCGGCCGCAGGAGTACGGCGGGCGTGTCCAGGTCCTCGCTCACGTCCACGACGTGGTCGACCCGGTTGTCCCAGCCCGACACCGACAGGGAGCCGGTCCCGTCGAGCAGCAACCCCCGTCCGTCATGCAGGAGTTCGTACAGCCGTCCCCGCTTCAGCGGCAGGTCCCGCAGGCGCCGGCCGAGCAGTGGGTGGCCCTCGCCGAGGCCGTAGCGGACCGCGACCGCGGTGATCATCTCGGTGATGTACCGGTTCACCTCCTCGAAGTCCAGCAGGTCCGAGAACAGCTCCCGCAGCGCCACCACGCCCGGGTCGGTCCGCAACAGCACGAACTGCGCACGGGTGTTGGTGAGCACCTGTGCGGCCACCGGGTGACGCTCGGCGTGGTACGTGTCCAACAGCCCTTCCGGAGCCCAGCCGTTGACCTCGGCGGCCAGCTTCCAGCCGAGGTTGAACGCGTCCTGCACGCCGAGGTTGAGCCCCTGCCCGCCGACCGGCGGATGGACATGCGCCGCGTCCCCGGCCAGCAGTACCCGGCCCACCCGGTAGCGCTCGGCCTGGCGGGTGGCGTCCCCGAACCGGGACAGCCAGCGCGGCGAGTGCACCCCGAAGTCGGTGCCGGTCAGCTCCCGGAGCCGCTGCTTGAACTCCTCCAGTGTCGGCGCCGCCGTACGGTCCTCGGCCACTCCCTCGGACGGCACGATGATCCGGTACGTCCCCTCGCCGAGCGGCATCGCGCCGAAGCGGAGCTGGGTCTTGCGGATCTCCGCCGTCACGGCGGCGAGCGTCGCCGGTTCCGCCGTCGCCTCCATCTCGCCCAACAGCGTCTCGACGGTGGCGGGTTCATCGGGGAAGCCGACACCGATCAGCTTGCGCACCAGGCTGCGGCCACCGTCGCAGCCGACGAGGTAACGCCCCCGCAGCCGGGTGCCGTCGGCCAGCTCCGCGCTCACCCCCTCCTCGTCCTGGCTCAGCCCCACCAGCTCTGACCCGCGCCGCAGGTCGGCACCCAGCTCGGCGGCGCGCTCGGCCAGCAGCCGCTCCGTGACGACCTGCGGAATGGCCAGGCCGTACGGGTGCGCGGTGTCCACCCCCTGCGGCCACGGCGCGGCGAACCCCGCGAACGGCCCGCCGACCTGGAACTTCTTCCCCAGCTCCAGGAACCGGTCGAGCAGCCCGCGCTGGTCCATCACCTCCACACTGCGCACATGCAGCCCCAGCGCCCGCGACTGCCAGCTCGGCTCCGCCGCCTTCTCCAGCACGACCGTCCGCACGCCGTGCAGCCGCAGCTCGGCCGCCAGCATCAAACCGGTCGGCCCGCCGCCGACCACGATCACGTCAACCATGAATCCCCTGTCCCACAAGACGGCCCATCCGCCCACCCGGCACCCCATCGGTGCCCGTGCGGCCACCCGGACGCCAACGAATGCGTCCATACATCGCAAAGCTCAGATTTGCCCCGACTCCGGGCGTCGGCCGCCCATTCTGAGCCACGAAGGGGGCCTTGCCGCAAGGGCCCCCTTGCGCTATATCTTTAAGGTGGAGGGGGTTTCCCTCGCGCATTCTCGACGGACGCGGACCACCGGAACGTCCGGAACGGGGGAATTCGGTGGAAGCCGCATTAATGGCGTTGGCGCTCGTGTGCGCGAACTACCTCGTGGGACTGGCCGTCCAGGATGTGTGGCAGTGGGGCAAACGGCGCTTCGTGGCGCTTCGCGGTCGAGGTGTGGGTGCAGGGCGCACATTGGCCAGAGTGGAGCCGGAGAATCCACGACGAGCGCGACGCGACTCGCTGGGCCGCCCCCTGGTCAGCTCCCCGGATGGTGTCGACCTTGTCGGAAACGCCACCGTGCTCGATTCGATGAACGACTACTGGGCGCGGTGTACCACCGCGCAGCGGATGGCTGCGATGTTTCTGCGCGGCCCATCAGGTGTAGGCAAGTCCACAGCGCTGCACTGGTGGGTCCGGTCCCGGCAGGATGTGCTTCCGGAAGGCGTTCTGCGCGCCGACCTGTCGCCGGACGCCTGGGCGTCAGCAGCCGACCCCGATGCCATTCTTGAGCGCTGGCTCAACGAACTGGGCGCTCCGCGAGACGACCATCCCGCCGGTCTCGACCGGAAAGCCGCCGAGGTACGGCGACTTGTGCAAGGTCGGCCGATGGTGGTCATCTTGGAGAACGTGTCCGGGCTGGATCAAGTGCGCCCGTTGCTCCCTGACTCCTCGAGTTGCGTTCTGCTGATGACCGGAGAGACAGTGCCACGGGGGCTGGAATCGCTACTGGACTTCCAGCCCATCGATGTGGAGCCCCTGACGTACGGGGAAACCGTCGAACTGACCTTCAAGGGAATTCCAAGCGCTCAGCGATCGAGGGAATTGCGCCTTGCCATCCGGAAGTTGCCCCGTCTGCCCTTGGACGCCGGGGTCATCAGAGGCTGCTTGACGACAGCGGTGCCCGGTACTCCAGGGATGCTCGCAGCAGCACTGGCCGCAGGCTCAAGGGGATCGCCTCACGTGCTTGATCTGGGCTACCACTGCCTCGCGCCGGGTGCGGCCCGGCTCTACCGGCGCCTCGACGCCATGCCATACGTCGACTTCAGGATGGACACCGTGCTCGCGCTCATGCCGGACGAAGTACCGGCCGCTGCCCGCGACGCGGTGGACGGCCTGATAGCGGCACAGTTGGTGAAGCGGGAGAGCGACGCCACCTTTCGGATGCACCGTCGGGTCCGGGACCACGTTGCGACCATCGCGACGGGAGACATAGCCGGTACGCAGTGGCAGGAGGTGGCAGGCTGGATCGTCCGCCACTGGCTGAGCGTGGCCGAGTCCGGAGAGGCGGCACTTTCCTCGCGCTGGCGGCACGACCCGATGAACGTCTACGCCTGGTACACGCAGTTCGCCACGCTGCGGGAGACATCCGTCGAACATCATCTCTCTCGCTGTCGCGCGGGACTGCTCTCCGCCGTGCTCCTTGCCTTCCAGATCGGCATGGACGACGAAGCATGGCGGTTGTGCCAGGGCTTGTGGAGCTTCTATCTGCGTACGGCCAGCCACGCCGAGTGGATCCGGTCACATGAGATCGGTCTCGCGGCAGCCCGGCGCTGCGGCGACCTGATGGCCGAAGCCCGGATGCACTACCAACTGGGCTTTGCGTATCTGGACCGCTGGAACGTCGAAGAGGCAGATGTCGGTCGGGCACGTGAGCACTTCGAAGAGGCTCTGCGCCTGGTGCGCCGCAGCGCGCCGGACATGAGCGAGGGAGAGCGGCGCACGCAGTCGAGCGCGCTGGAGGGCCTCGGTCTGCTGGAGTTGAAATTGAAGCGCCCGCAGGTTGCTCTTGCGCTCCTCGACCAGGCGGTCCAGAGCCTGGACGGCATCAGCCATCCCCGTGGCATCGCTCTGCTCGCCTACCACCGTGCTGCCGCCTATACCGCTCTGCGCCGTCACGACGACGCCGAAGAAGCCCTGCGGTTGGCGCTGGGGTACTTCGAGCATCTCGGTGAGGGCAAGGACATCGCACTCAACATCGGCAAGTGCTGGCTGAGGTACGCGGAGGACCGGCGCGTCTGCGGACGGCTGGAGGAAGCGGTTGTGGCCGCCGATTCCGCCCTTGAGGAACTGCCGAAGGCGGAGTCCGAGTACAACCTCGCCGCGGCTCATCTCCTGCGCGGCGATCTCTACCGCGCACTCGGCGACGTGCTTCGGGCGACGGTGGACTGGGAGAGCGCGCGGGACCTGTTCATCGAGGCCCGTAGCCGACGCGCGGACGAGGCGCGGGACAGGCTGGAGGGCTCAGGGCCCGGCAGTGAGTTCGCATAGGGCCGGCGCCAGGTCCTCGCCCGCCCTGATGCTGATCCGGACCCCCGGAGCGAGCGGCCGATGCCCTTCGGGCGAGTGCTGCGCCCATGCGTAGATCGCTGATGCGGCGATGGTGAAGTCTGCCCAATCGGGACGGTCGAGCCAGCGCACCCCCATGCGGGTGTCATCGGGGAAGAGGATCACGCAGCCCCGGTCGGCCTTCTCCAGAGCGACCACCCCACACCTCGGGAACCGACCGCTGAAGTCCGAGTACTTCAACTCCCCGGGAAGCGGGCATCTCTCGCGTGAGAGCACCAGCACATCGGCCGCTGCGGGCCACTGCCGATCCGGGTCGTCGGGATCGGCGGACAGGTGGGTGCTCGGGATGTCGCGAAGGCCACTGGGGAAGCGCCGGAGGGATACCGCCGGTGTGGTGCCAGTGGCACTCACCTGGGTGGTCACCTGCATGGCCCGCAGGTGGGGTGATCGGTGCGGGTGGGCCGAGGGCTGCGACGGTAGGGGGATGGCGCGGGTCGTCGCAGGGTGAGCGGGCTCGGGGATGTGCAGCCGGGAGTAGAGAAGTCGGCGCAGGAGGGCGGCGGATCTCCCTGGTTCCGACGTGACGCTGCCGCGCAGCGCGGCGAGTTCTGGGTCGCTCTGCTGGACACGGGCGGCCCGTGTGAGCTGATCGAGCAGAGGGAGTGTGGGATGCAGCCGGGGGATGATTTTGCCCAGCCTCTCCATGGGAGATCCCGAGGCCACGACTGATTCCTGAAATGCGCCCAGTACGCAGGGAATGCCGAGTTCCATTCCGTACAGTGTCAGCGATCCGGTGTCGCCGATGAGGAAATCGGCCGCACAGAGGGCGGCCTTCCAGGTTTCGGATTCTGGAGAAGGGAGGAGGAGGCCTCTTTCCAGAAGCGGGGCAAGCCACATGTTTATTTGCCAGGCGCCGTGTCCGAACCAGGAATTGGGGTGTACGGCGGCCAGAACACGGAATTCTTCGGCGGGGAGTTCCGCGAGGGCGCGGCGCAGCACCTCGGCATGCGGGGAGTCCAGGATCGAGCCCGGTCCCCAGGTCGAGGAGACGACCACCAGACGTTGCCCGGGGAGCAGGCCCAAGGCTTGTCTGTAGCTTTCGCGGAAGGGCAGTCCGGCGTTCAGTTGGTCCAGGCACGGATCGCCTGCTACCTGGGCCAGGGGGAGAGCTTGTGGGCATCCTTCAGCGAGCCGACTCAGCTGTTCGGCGTGAGAGAGGATGATGACGGAGGGAATCACCTGGCCGTCATGCATGAGCCATTCATCCGTGAGCCCAAAAGCTCCCGACTCTGAATGCTCATTCATTTTCTGGCGAGACAGGCGTTTGTTGTACCCCGCCCCGTGCGGTGCGCCAACGAGCGGAAACGGTATGTCGTGAAGATTTCCGCCCCGATTTGTCGCGATCGCCAGATCGAAAGGCTGGGAAATCGCCTCGTCCCAGGGGAGTTGCAGCATTCCCCGTGCCGCGAGAAAGGCGTCCGTGCCCTCGTCCAGCGCCGAAGACCCCGTGCGCGTGAAAAGAACCTGCACCCGGGTGTCCCCGTCGAAGACGGACAGCAGGTCCAGCAGGCGTGTCGCGGAGGTGATGTTGTGGACGACGCCGAGGACGCTGCGTCGCGCACGCACCGTGCTCCAGCGCTGTCGGTCCCGGTGCAGGGGTACCGGAAGTCGGCCCGGCTCCCTCACTCGTGCCCCTCGTGACGGTGGGCGAGGTCGGCCGCGAGGCCGGTGAGGAGGGCTTCGATCGTGTAGCGGTAGAGGGTCTGGCGGCTGGTGTCGGGGTCGGTGGCCCATTGCCGGAGCCAGGGCTGCAGGGAGGCCCAGCCGGTGCCGGCGTCCGCGGGCGGGGGCATCGCCATGAGGGTGGCGGCGGCCTGGCCGCGGTCGCGGTCGGCGAGGGCGCGGTCGTCGTCCAGGGCGACGAGCAGGACGGCGTTGTTGAGGAGGACGGCGTAGGCGAGCGGGGCACGGTCGCCGAAGCCCGCCGTGGTGAGCAGGCCGATGCCCCGGTCCATGATGGGCAGCGCGGCGGGGACGGTGGCGCCGTCGCGGGCGAGGCGGCGGGCGACCCCGGGGTGAGCGCCGATGATGTCGCGGGCCGGGTGGAGCAGCGCGCGGAACCAGTCCTGCCAGCCCAGCTCGGCGGGCGGGTTGGGCATCATCTCGACCACGCGCTGCACGACCGCGTGGCGCAGCGCCTCGCGGTCGCCGACGTGGTGCGCGATGGTGTTGGGCCAGGTGTCGAGGGCGGCGGCCAGCTGGCGGATGGTCCAGCCCTCCAGCCCGTGTTCCCGGGTGAGTCGCAGCGCGGTGTCGACCACCCGGTCCGGTGTCAGTCTCGGCTTGGGGTTCCTGCGGGGCCGGAAGGCGGGGGCGGGCGAAGGCCGGCCGGGTGTCGCTGCCATGCCCGTTACCGTCTCACAGCCTGCGGGTGCGCCGGATTCCGGCTACCGGCCGACCCCTGCGGGAGCCGCGCTGTCACCGCCCCCGGTCGTGCCCCCGGCCGTGTCGCCGTCCCCGGTGGCCTCCCCGGTATCCGTCCCGTCCCCGGCCCCGGCATCCGCCCCGTTCCCGGCCGCGTCGCCGCCACCCCTTCCGTCCCCGGTCTCCAGACGCCAGCCCCGTGCCCGTCGGCGCCGGTGCCAGAACGCCGCGTAACGGCCGTCCAGCGCGAGCAGTTCGGCGTGCGTGCCCCGTTCCGCGATGCGGCCCTCGTGCAGGAACAGGATCTGGTCGGCCCGGGTGACCGTCGTGAGCCGGTGGGCGACGACGAGGACGGTGCGGGTCGTGGTGAGCGCGGCGAGGGCGGCGGTGATGGCGGCCTCGTTCTCCGGGTCGACGGCGGCGGTCGCCTCGTCCAGGAGCACGATCGGGGCCTGCTTGAGCAGGGCACGTGCGACGGAGACCCGCTGGCGCTCGCCGCCGGACAGGGCGGTGCCGCCCTCGCCGACCTGGGTGTCCCAGCCGTCGGGGAGCCGGGCGACGATCTCGTCCACGCGGGCCAGCCGGGCGGCCTCGGCGAGCTGGTCGTCCGTGGCGTCGGGGCGGGCGAGGCGGATGTTGTCCGCGATGCTGCCCTCGAAGAGGTAGACGTCCTGGAAGACGGGGGTGATCAGCGCGGCCCGCTGTTCGGCGGTGAGGTCGCGCAGGTCGACGCCGCCGATGCGGATCGTGCCGTCGCCGGGAGCGAGGTCGAGGAACCGGGCGAGCAGCCACAGCAAGGTGGTCTTCCCGGCGCCCGAGGGGCCGACGACGGCGGTGGTCGTGCCCTCGGGCACCGTGAAGCCGACCTCACGGAGCACGGGCCGCTCGGGGGAGTGGGCGAAGGTGAGGTGCTCCGCCTCGATGTGGTGGCCGGACAGGGCCGAGGGGGTGTCGGGGTGGGGCAGGGGCGGGGTGTCCAGGACCTCGTTGATGCGGGTGAGGCTGTTGCGGGCGACCCGCAGCAGGGCGCCGTACTCGGCGGAGGCGGCCAGGGGTTCGGCGAAGCGGGCCAGCAGCGCGAGCAGGGCGACCACTTCGGGCGTGCGGCCGGGATCGCGCAGCGCGAGGGTGGCGCCGACCACGATGAGTGCCGTGAACACCAGTTGCACGGTCAGGGCGTTGGCGCCCAGCGCGGGCAGGCTGCGCAGCAACTGCTTTCGCTGTGCGGCATGTTGGGCCGCCAGCGCCTCGATGAGCTGCCGGTGGCCCGCACGGGTCCGGCCGGTCGAGCGCAGCACCGGCTGCAGCCGGGCGTACTCCACGATCCGGTCGGCCGCCTCGGCGCCGTTGCGGTGCAGCTCGTCGTCCACCTCCGCGGCGCGCCGCGCGGCCCACGCGAAGACCGCGAACACGCCCGGCACCGTGACCAGGGCGCACAGTCCGAGCCGCCAGTCGAAGAGCAGTGTCCCCACGACCACGGTGAGCGGGGTGACGGCGGCCGACACCAGTGGCTGGAGCATGTGCGCGGGCAGCCCCATGATGTCGATGACGCCCTTGCTGGTCAGCTGCCCGACACCGCCGACCCGGTCGCCGGTGAACCAGCCGATGGGCAGCTCCGCGAGATGGTCGCCGAGCCGGTGGTGCAGGGTGCGCGCGAGCAGATGGCCGAGCCGGAAGCCGAGTTGCTGCGCGGTGTACGACACCAGCCAGCCGGCGACCACGACCACGGCGAGCAGGGCGAACCACCGTGCCGCGTCGGCCGTTTCAGCGCGCAGCAGGTCGCGCAGCACCGGCACCAGCAGGACGTAGGCGGCGCCCTGGAGGATGTTGTAGCCGAACAGCGCGGCCAGATAGCGGCGGTACGCGCCCCGGCCCTCGGCGCCGAGCAGGAGTCCCAGTCGACGGATCACGAGGTCGCCTCCCCGGCGTCGGTCCCGGATGCGGACTGCGCGGCCCACAACCGCGCGTAACGGCCGTCGAGGGCCAGGAGTTCGTCGTGGCGCCCGCGTTCGACCACGCGTCCCGCGTCCAGTACGAGGATCTGGTCGGCGCCGGTCACGGTGGACAGCCGGTGCGCGATCACCAGGACCGTGCGGCCCCGCGCCAGGCGGGAGAGCGCGTCCTGGATCGCGGCCTCCGACTCCGGGTCGGCCCAGGAGGTCGCCTCGTCCAGCACCAGCACCGGAGCGTCGGCCAGCAGGGCGCGCGCGATGGTGACCCGCTGCGCCTCGCCGCCGGACAGGTGCCCGTCCTCGCCCACCACCGTGTCGTAGCCGCGTGGCAGGGCGGTGATCACCTCGTGGACCCGTGCCGCGCGGGCCGCCGCGACGACCTGCTCGCGGGTGGCGCCGGGGCGGGCCAGGGCGATGTTCTCGTGCAGGCTCGCGCGCAGCAGTCCGACGTCCTGGAGGACGAACCCGATGTGCTGGTAGAGCACCTCGGCGGGAATGTCGCGCAGATCGGTCCCGCCGAGCAGGACGGACCCGGAGCCGGGGTCGGCGAAGCGGGGGAGCAGTCCGGCGAGCGTCGACTTGCCCGCGCCGGACGGTCCGACGAGCGCGGTCACCGTGCCGGGTTCGAGGACCAGGTCGACATGGTCGAGGACGGGGGCGCGGTGGTCGTAGGCGAACGACACGTCCCGCAGTTCCACGCGTGAACCGGCCGGTTCCTTCGGCTCGCCGGGCTCGGGGAGGGTCGCCGTGTCGAGCAGCGCGGTGATGTTCCCGGCGGCGCCGCGCGCCAGCTGGAGGGCCGAGGCCGAGTGCTCCAGGTTCAGCAGGGGACCGGCCAGCCCGATGCCGAGCACCACGAAGGGGATCAGATCGACGGCCGAGCACCAGCCCGCCGCGACGAAGCCGAGCCCGGCGCCCAGGATCACCAGCAGCATGGTGGGGCCCGACACGGCCGCCGTGGCGATCGCGAACGGCCGCAGCATGGGCGCGGTCCACGCGAGGAACGCCGCCGCGAACGCGTCCGTCTCCCGCAGGAACCGGGCGTGCGCCCGCCGGGCCTGCCCGAACGCCTTGACCACGGCGATGCCCCGCACGAACTCCACCGCCGCCGCGTTGATCCGCCCGAGTGCGGCGACATAGGCGCTCATCTGCTCGCCGTAGCCACGGGTGATGCGCGCGTAGGCGACGACGAAGAACAGCACCGGCGTGAGCGAGATCAGCGCCAGTCGCCAGTCCGCCCAGAACAGACAGCCCAGCACGGCCAGGGGGGTGATCGCGGCGGCAGCGAAGTCGTTGGCGGCGTGCGCCACCAGGGTGTGCAGCGCGGACACCTCGTCCTGTACGGCGGTCTTGATCTGACCGCCGGAGTGCCGTCCGAACCAGCCGAGCGGCACCCGGCCGAGCCGTCGGGCCAGCCGGGTGCGGATGTCGAGGCCGAGGTCGGTGTCCGCGTGGTGGCTGATCGCACCGGCGGCGCCGACCAGCGCGAACCGCGCCACGAACGCGGCTGCCGCCACCAGGACCACCGTCCACACCCGGTCGTGGTCCGGCGGGGTGCTCAGCAGTGTCCGCGCCAGCTCGCCGATGCAGACGTACGGCACCACCGCCGCCACGGCGCCCGCGGCCTGGCAGGCGGCTCCGGCGACGAGCCGTCCCCGGACCGGGGCGATCAGCCTGCCCAGGGCGTCGCGCTGTCCGGTCGCTCCGGTGTTCTCGACCGGGGCGGGCGGAGGAGCGGTGTCCGGCGGGGAAGCGGTGTCCGGTGGGGCGGATGGGGCCATGACGGTCTCCTCGGCTGCCCCTGCGGCTTCGTCAGCCGACGTGCGGGCGGCGGTACTTGTTCGTGGAATGAAGGTAAGGCTAACCTAATTGGACGTTGTCCAACAGGGTTTCGGGCCGAACGCCCCTGACCTGCCGCGCGACCGGGCCGGAGGCCGTCATGACACCAGCGGGACAGAACACTGCGGACGCGGCGGGGGAGGAGGGGAGGCGGCCACCGCGTGCCGGGCTGGTGCTCACCGTGGTGTGTCTGTGTCAGCTGATGGTGGTGCTGGACGTCTCGGTCGTGAACGTCGCCCTTCCCTCGATCGGCTCCGAGATGGGCTTCGGCACCAACGCGCTGCAATGGGTCGTCAACGCCTACACGCTCACCTTCGGCGGCCTGCTGCTGCTCGGCGGACGGCTGGCCGACCTCGTCGGGCAGCGCCGCGCCGCCGTGGCCGGGCTGGCCCTGTTCGGGCTGACCTCGCTGCTGGGCGGACTCGCGCAGAATCCCGGGGAGTTGATCGCCGCCCGTGCCGTCCAGGGGGTCTCCGGAGCGGTGCTGCTGCCGGTCAGCCTGACCGTGATCACCACGACCTTCGCCGAAGGGCCCGCGCGGCACCGGGCGTTGGCCGTCTGGGGTGCGGTCGCCGGGGCCGGGGGAGCGGTCGGCGTGCTGCTCGGCGGTGTGCTCACCGAATACCTCGACTGGCGCTGGGTGCTCTTCGTCAACGTCCCCATCGCCGCCGTGGCGATCCCGCTGGCCGCGCTGTGCATCAGCGGCCGTCGCGCGGACCGGCGTCCCCGACTGGACGTGACCGGCGCCGTGCTGGCGACGGCGGCGATGACGACCCTCGTCTACGCCGTGGTGCGCACCGACACCTACGCCTGGGGCTCGGCCCACACGCTCGGCGGACTCGCCCTGGCGGTGCTGCTCGCCGTCGCGTTCGTCGTGGTGGAGCGGCGGACGGCCGCACCGCTCGTACGGCTGGGGATTCTCCGGACCCGGTCGTTGTCCGTGTCCTGCCTGATCATCTTCCTCATCGCCTGCGGCCAGTTCGGCGCGTTCTACTTCGCCTCCCTGTATCTGCAAGGGGTCCTCGGCTACAGCCCGGTCCGCACCGGCCTCGCCTTCGTGCCGTTCAGCGTCGGCGTGGTCGCGGGCACCGTCGTCGCCGGGAAGCTGGTGCCCCGCGTCGGACCCCGGCCGCTGCTGGTCGGCGGCCTCGCGCTCGCCGCGGTCGGGATGAGCTGGTTCGGCCGGGTCAGCCCGCACGGCAGCTTCACCGGCGACATCCTCGGACCGTCCCTGATCGCCTCGGTGGGCCTCGGCCTGTGCATGGTGACCAACACCTCGCTCGGCACCTCAGGCGTGGCCCGTGAGGAGGCCGGGCTCGCCTCCGGGCTGCTCAACTCGGCCCGCCAGTGCGGCGGGAGCATCGGTCTGGCGGTGCTTGTCACGGTGGCCTCCACCGTCACCCGGCAGCACACCGACCCGGCCGGACCGGTCGCGGTCACCGCCGGCTACGACCGCGCGTTCCTCGTCTCCGGCGTCCTCACCGCCGTCGCCGCGCTCGCCGCCGCCACCCTGCTGCCGAAGCGGCCCGCCCCCCAGCCCGAGCTGTCGGCCGCCCCGACGGCCGCCGTGGAAAGGTGAGTTCGCGGTACCCCGCGTCCCCGCCGGTCTGGCCACAGACGCAGAGAGGCTGTTCGGCCACCCCGTCCGGGGCGGGGTGGCGCTCCGCTCGGTCCTGCGGGAGTTAGGGCTCGCACGGTGGGAGATCCGGACGCGCGCCTACTGGACGGAGGGGCGCACCGGGCAGTGAGGGGCGGGGACGGCCGCGCCGTCCTCACCCGGCCCCCGGCTCAGGACTGATCCCCGCTCCTCCCGCGCGCCCCGGCACCGTGGCGTCGCAGGAGCTGGTCCAGGCGGGCGCCGAGGTCCGTCGTGTCGCGGACGGGGGAGGGGAAGGTCAGTCGTACGTCGCGGTGGTTGCGGGCGTACTCGAAGCGCAGGACGAGGCCGTGGCGGTCGAGGGCGACGGGGTGGAGGCGGCGGAGGGAGTGGTGGAAGCCGGGGTCGGCGAGGTGGCTGAGGGCGCTGACCATGTCGGCATGGTCGTGGTGGAGGTGGGTGAGGAGCGCGGTCTCCTCGATGGCCAGAGGGTCCGGGCGGGCGGCGGCGAGTTCGCGGAGGCCGACGCGGGCGGCCCGGTCGTCGCGCTGCAGGGCCGCCCGGGACAGGTCCAGGCGCAGGACCAGGATGTCCGGCTCGGCCTGGACCTCGGCCGGGGTGAGGCGTCCGGCGAGGGCGACACGGCTGCGCACCCGGTCACGGACCGGGGTCGGCGCGATGTCGGTGAAGTGCAGTCGGCACGGCAGCGAGGCACGCGGCGCGGACACCGCCTCGGCGGCGAGCGGGGTGGCCGCGGGGACGCGCAGGCGCAGCGTGCCGCCGTCGTCGACGGTGTGCATGGAGATCAGCTCGTAGCGGGTGGCGTCGGTCGTGAGACTCAGGGAGTCGGCACGAGCCAGGACCGAGCGCACCCGCTCCGCGTTGGTGGGGCCGGGAGCCATCAACCCTCCTTAGGTTAGGCTCACCTAACCTACCACCTCCCGCGACGCCGAAAGAGGCGTCCACGCGTCCAGGGACCGGTTCTCGAAGGTGTCCCGCCAGGTCACGGTGTCGGTGAGCCGCAGGAACGCCCCGATCCCGTAGTCGTGGCCGGGCACCAGCCGGCCCGCCGGGACGGTCAGGGAGACGGTGAACGCGCCCCCGCTCGCCCGCAGCGCGTCGTGATAGAGCTGACCGCCGCTGGACTGCGGGGACGTGGCGATCCAGTCACGCGTGCCCTGCCGTCCCGGCTGCCAGACCTCGGCGTCGAAGAGGCCGAGGTCGAGCGAGTAGGTGAGCGTGGGGCTCGCCCAGTCCGGCACGTTGAAGCCCGCCCCGAGCACGGTCAGCCGGGTCGCGACCGTCGGGTCCACGGGTCGGTCCGGTATCACCGCCAGCTGCGGCTTGCCGGTCGCCGGGAAGACGCGGACGGCGAAGGGGGCCGACGTCACCGTCGTGCCTTCCGTGTTCGCCGCCCGCACGCGTGCCATGGTCCCGTCGGCCGTCAGCGGGATCGCCGGGAGGGTGAACTGGCCCGCGCCGCCCCCGTATCGGGCCTCGGTCCAGGGCTTCCAGGTGGCCCCGCCGTCCGAACTGCGCTCCAGTGCGACGGCCTTGGGGTCGATCGCCGGATTCCCGGTCAGCTTGAACGCGACCGTCGCGTCCGTGCCCTGGATGGCGGCCAGATCGCGGGGCTGCTCGGCGAAGGTCGGTGCCGCGTACGGCGCGGTGGTCAGGCGCAGCGCGGCCGAGACGGCCCGGCCCTCGGCGTTGGTCGCCGCGAGGCGTACGTACGTGCCGTTCCAGGAGGAGTCGACGGACCGGATGGTCAGGCTCTCGCCGCTCGCGCCGTCGACGGGGGACCAGGGGCCGCTCGCGGAGGCCGCGCGCTCCCACTGGAAACCGGTGGCGTGCTGTGCCTCGGCCTTGATCACGAGGTCGCGGCCCTCGATGTACGGGGCGGTGGCCGTGGTGGAGGGGTTCGCGCGGATGACGGGGACGTCGCGGATCTCGGGCGCGGAGTCGAACCGTACCGAGAGGTCGTACGGCGGCTTGTCCGGGTCGGCGCTCAGGCCGCTGGTGTGCCAGTAGCTGGACAGGCCCGTCTCGTACTGGAGGTCCACGAACGACCGGGGCCAGGAACCCCAGTCCGGCTCGGCCTTCTTGACCGCGTCGGGGATCGCGGAGGTGGTCGAACGCACCCCGTCGACCAGCGGGAAGTAGTCCACGCCCGAGAAGCGCGGGGAGATCTGGGCGCCGCCGCCCCGTCCCGCCGTGCGGTCGAGCCGTACCCGGTCGAAGGTCGCGACGGTGACGCGGCGGGGCGGGACCTCGGCCTGCCGCTCCGGGGCGTCCCGGTCGGCGCCCATGCCGCCGCCGGTCGCGGTGAGGGTGCCCGAACCGTCGCGGGCGATCTTCAGGGTGGGGTTCTTGAGGTACCAGGTGACCAGGCCGCCGTACGCGTTCGCGGTGAAGGAGCCCCGCCAGTGGATCGTGGCGCTTCCGGTGGTGCCGTCGGCCTTCCCGGTGCCGTTCGTGAACAGCACGCGCTGGTTCAGACGGGTTCCAGGGCCGCCCGGTACGCACTTGGTCGCGTCCGAGACGCCCTGGGCGGTGCCGTCGGGCATCCGGTGGACGACGCGCACGTTCCCGCGGGCGGCGCGGAACTCCTTCTGCGTCCCGGCCGAGAAGTAGTTGCAGTTCGCGTTGGCCGGATTGCCGCCCTGGTAGATGGCGTTGACGCCCCACTCCAGGCTCGCGTGGCGGACGCGGTGGAGGGTGTGCGCGGTGCCGGAAGTCCCTTGCGCGGCGCGCGTGTCGGGCTGTGCCCGCGCCGGTGTGGTGATGGTCAGGGCGAGTACCGACGCCGCTGCGGCGAGGCCGAGGGTCAGGCGTCGTGCGGGTAACGGTCTGGAGGACACGGTGACGTCCGTTCGTCGAGGAGAGGGCGGCCGATGCGCGCGCATGGCCCGTCGCAACCCTCGCCAGACCATGCGCCGAGCGGATAACTTAGGTGAGCCTAACCTAAAAATTCATGCCGACAAGGCGTCGGTAAGGTGTTGACTTAGGGGAACCTTAGTTGCAGCATGACTGCGAGCCTGCCTGGGAGGAATCGTTGTCAACGCCCCTTTTCTCGACGGTCATTCGCGCGGCGAGTCAGGACCGGCACACCGAGGCCGAGAGCGCGCCGTTCATGCACAACCTGCTCAGCGGCCGTTTCGGTGTGGACGCCTACATCCGCTACACGGAGCAACTGCTCTTCGTGTACCGGGCCTTGGAGAGCGCCGCCGAATCGCTGCGTGCGGACCCGGTCGCCGGGCCGTTCCTGCGCCCGGAGCTGATGCGGGTCGCGGAGGTCGAGCGCGATCTGCGGCATCTGCTGGGAGAGGGCTGGCGTGAGCGGATCGCGCCGCTGCCCGCGACCGAGCGGTACGTGGCGCGGGTCGCGGAGGTCGCCGCCGAGTGGCCGGCCGGATATGTGGCGCACCACTACACGCGCTACCTCGGCGATCTGTCGGGCGGTCAGGTCATCCGGAGCATCGCCGAGCGGACCTGGGGTCTGGAGCACAAGGGCGACGGCGTGCGCTTCTACGTCTTCGAGGGCATCGACAACCCGGCCGCCTTCAAACGGCAGTACCGGGAGATGCTCGACGCCCTGCCGGTGGACGAGCTGGAGAAGCAGCGCGTGGTGGAGGAGTGCCGCCATGCCTTCGCCCTGAACAGCGCCGTGTTCGCGGACCTCGACGCGCTGTTCCCGCTCGGAGCCTGAGGCGCCGTACCCGCTCGGAGGCTGAGGCGGCCGGGCGGGTCTGAGGGGTCTTCATGGGCCCGGCGGTGACACGCGAGAGTCGTTCGATTAGGTTAGCCTTACCTAAGTCTCACCTGGGGAATCGACCCGGTGCCGTCACGGCCCGTGCCCTCGTACGCCCCGCCGTCCTACCTGGAGGCAGCCCCGTGACGGGCAGCAACAGACAGGCCCCGCACCCGAGTTCACCGCCGTCGGCCCACGCCCGCGGCGGGGGACCGCCCCGCCCGGCCGTCCCCCTGTTCCCCCGCTCCCTCATCGCCCTCCTGGTGGTCGTGCCCCTGCTCCTCAGCGGCTGCCGCGCGAGCGAGGGCGGCCCGCACGGCGCGCAGGCGACCGGGGCGAGCCGGACCGTCCCGTGGAGCGAGGTGAAGCCGCTGGCCGACCCGCGCTCCTACGACGGCCCCACCACGGCCCGGGTCGCGGACCCCGGCATCACCCCCGTCACCCGCGCCGCCCGCCCGCGCCTCCCGGCCACCGTCACCGACGCGCAGGGCACCAAGGTGACCGTCCGCAGCGCCGACCGGATTCTCGCGCTCGACCTGTACGGCAGCCTCGCCGCCACCGTCTACGGACTGGGCCTCGGGGACCGCCTCGTCGGCCGCGACCAGTCGACCGGGTTCCCCGCCGCCAAGAAGCTCCCGCTGGTCACCCGGGGCGGACACCAGCTCAACGCCGAGGCGATCCTCGCCCTGCACCCGACCGTGCTCATCACCGACACCACCCTCGGCCCCTGGGACGCCGTGCTCCAACTGCGCGACTCCGGCGTGCCCGTGGTCGTCGTCGGCGCCAAGCGCTCGCTGGACACCGTCGGCACCCTCGTGGACGAGGTCGCGGCCGGGCTCGGCGTGAAGGCCGAGGGGCGGAAGCTGCGTGCGCGGCTCGACAAGGAACTCGCCGCCGAACAACGGCAGATCGCCGACATCGTGCCCGCCGACGCCGCCCGGCGCCCCCGCGTCATCTTCCTCTACGCACGCGGACAGGCGGGCGTCTACTACCTCTTCGGCAAGGGCTCCGGCGCCGACTCCCTCATCTCCGCACTGCACGCGGTCGACGTGGCGAGCGACTCCGGCATCAACGGGTTCACCCCGCTCAACGCCGAGGCCATGGCCAAGGCCAGACCCGACGTCATCATGATGATGAGCGAGGGACTGCGCTCCGTCGGCGGCGTGGACGGGGCGCTGAAGCTCCCCGGCGTCGCCCAGACCCCGGCCGGGCGGCACCACCGCATCGTCGACATGAGCGACTACCAGGTGCTGTCCTTCGGACCGCTCACTGCCCAGGTCCTGGACGCGCTGGCCCGCGCCGTCTACGCGCCCGACTCCGTCCCCGGAAGCTCCGCCGGAGCGAAGCCGTGACCACACTGGACACCACCTCGAAGACCGGCAGCGCCCCCGTGCCCCCGAAGCCGTCGGCCGATCCGCACCCGGTGCGGCCCGCGCACCGCACCGCCCGCGTCGCCCTGTTCGCCGGGCTCGGCATCGCCCTGGTCCTGGTCTCCCTCGGCTCGGCCGCCGTCGGCCAGTACGGCATCGGGTTCACGGACGTGGCCGACTCCGTACTGCACCGCCTCTCCGGGCCGCTCGGCCTCGGCCACCCCGTCGGCGACTCCTTCGCGGAGTCCGCGCTGTGGGAGATCCGGATGCCCCGGGTCGTCATGTCGCTCCTCGTCGGCGCCGTCCTGGCCACCGCGGGCGCGCTGATGCAGGGCGTGTTCGGCAACCCGCTCGCGGAACCCGGGGTCGTGGGCGTGTCCTCCGGCTCCGCGCTCGGCGCCGCCTTCGTGATCGTCGCCGGGGTCGACGTGCTCGGCCAGTTCACCGTCCCGGTGGCCGCCTTCGTCACCGGACTCGTGGCCGTGCTCCTCGTCTATCTGCTCTCCCGCGCGGGCGGGCGGACCGAGGTGGTCACCCTGGTGCTCACCGGGATCGCGATCAACGCCGTCGCCGGGGCCGGGCTCGCCTTCTGCATGTTCTTCGGCAGCCAGACCGCCCGCGACCAGATCGTCTTCTGGCAGCTGGGCAGCCTCAACGGCAGCCGCTGGGCCTACGTCGGCAGCGTCGCGCCGTTCGCCGTGATCGGACTGCTCGGTGCCGTGCTGCTGGCCCGCCGCCTCGATCTGCTCGCCCTCGGCGACCGGGCCGCCCGGCACCTCGGGGTCGACGTCGAACGCCTCCGCGTCACCGCGATCGTGCTGATCGCCACCATGGTCGCCGCGGCCGTCGCCTTCAGCGGGGTCATCGGCTTCGTCGGGCTCGTCGTACCGCACCTGGTGCGCATGGCCGTCGGGCCCGGACACCGGGTGCTCATCCCCGCCAGCATGATCGGCGGCGCGGTGCTCCTCGCCGCCGCCGACGTCGTCGCGCGGACCGCCGTCGCCTACGCCGACCTCCCGATCGGCATGCTCACCGCCCTCGTCGGCGGCCCCTTCTTCTTCTGGCTGCTGCGCACCACCCGCGCACGGGCGGGAGGCTGGACGTGAACGCCCGCACCGCGCTGACCCGCCTCGCCCGCCGCCGACCCGGGCCGCCCCGCACCCCCGAACCCGGCACCGTGCTGCTCTCCGCGCGCGGCCTCGGTCTGCGGGTGAGCGGCACCTGGCTGCTCAAGGACGTGGACCTCGACCTCGCCGCCGGTACCCTGCTCGCGGTCGTCGGACCCAACGGCGCGGGCAAGTCCACGCTGCTGTCCCTGCTCGCCGGGGACCAGCCGCCCACCACCGGGACCGTGCACGTCGACGGCCTCCCCGTCGCCGTCACACACCCCGCCGACCTCGCGCGCCGCCGCGCCGTCCTGCCCCAACGCCCCCTGCTGTCCTTCCCGTTCACCGTGGCGGACGTGGTCGCGATGGGCCGCTCGCCCTGGGCCGGAACCGACGCCGAGGACGACGACGAGGCCGCCGTCGAGCGGGCCCTGACCGCCACCGGCATGACCGGCTTCGCGCACCGCCGCTACCCCACGCTCTCCGGCGGCGAACAGGCCCGCGCCTCCTTCGCCCGCGTCCTCGCCCAGAGCACCCCGGTCCTGCTGCTCGACGAACCCACCGCCGCACTCGACCTGCGCCACCAGGAACAGCTCATGCGCACCGCCCGCGAACGTGCCGACGCCGGACACGCCGTGCTCGCCGTCCTGCACGACCTGCAACTCGCCGCCGCCTACGCCGACGAGATCGCCGTCCTGCACGCAGGCCGCCTGGTCGAACGGGGCGAGCCCGCGTCCGTACTCACCGAACCTCTCCTCGAAGAGGTCTACCAGCTCCCCATCGAGGTCCTCCGGCACCCTGTCACCGGCTCGGTGCTGGTCGGCCCCCGACGGAACGGCAAAGGAACGCCCTCCTCATGACCACGCCCACCGAACACATACCGGTACCACCGGAACGGCGGAGAACGGGACTTCGCCTGTTCTCCTCCCTCGCGGCTGCCGCCTTCCTCACCCTGGCCGCCGTCCTCGTCCCCGCACCGCCCGCCATGGCAGCCGCCCGGGTGAGCGCGAGCCCGGCCACCGCCGACCCCGACTACGCCACGAAACTCCGGCTGCACGGCGCGGGTTTCCAGTCCGTCAAGAACGGATTCGGCGGCGTCTACGTGCTGTTCGGCACCGTCAGCGGCACCTGGCGGCCCAGCCAGGGCGGCACCAGCGGCGTCGACTACGTCTACGTCCAGGACTCCGAGACCAAGGACAACCACGGCTACCAGCGGTTCGTCGCCTTCCCCGGCGACCCCACCGCCTACGCCGCCAACGGGGGAACCGTCCGCGCGGACGGCACCTGGGACGCGACCCTGGTCGTGCCCGGGGCCGTCTTCCCGGCCAAGGGCCGCGACGGCGCGATCCGTCAGGTCGACTGCCGCAAGGTCCAGTGCGGAGTGATCACCATCGGCGCGCACGGCGTGGCGAACCCCCGCAACGAGACCTTCACCCCGATCGACTTCGCCGCACCCGGCGCCGGTCAGGCGCCCGCGACCAAGTCGGCACGTCCCGGTACGCCGAAGGCCGAGGACACGGAGTCCGCGAAGAAGAAGGCACAGCGGACGCCCACCGCGAGCCCGTCCTCGGCGCCCCCGGAGGAGACCTCCTCCGCCCCGGCCGCCCCGGCCGCGACCCCGTCCCCGACGCCCGCCGTGTCGGCGGACCCGGTCGTGAGCGCCACCTCCGTCTCCGGCACCGGCCTGCTCGTGGCCGGCTGCGCCGTCGTCGTGGCGGTGGCCGCCATCCTGTCCGCCCTCTGGCTGCTGCGCCGACGCAAGCGCGGTGGCACGTCCGTGAATTCGGGAGAGAAGTGAGTACCCAGAGCATCAGACGCCGTGGTCCCCTGGTCCGCTGCGCCCTCGTGGGCGCGGTGCTGGCCTCCGGCGTCGTCGTCGGCGCCGGTCCGGCCTCCGCCGCCCCGGTACAGGTCTCGGACGCGTCGTTCGCGTGGGGTCTGAGCGGTGAGCAGGGAGGTGGCGCGTTCTTCGGAGGGTGCAACTTCCTGTCCGCCGGAAAGGCGGGGGACACCGGGTCGAGCCGTCTGTGGACCCAGTCGGACGGGTTCTACGCGACCCACGACGGTGACGTCTCGGTGGAGAAGCCGGACAGCGCGGGCGCCTGGTCCGAGCCCACCTGGGCGACCAAGTGCCAGGATCCCAACGGCAAGGCCGTGTCGGCCGGTTCGACGACCTCGTTGACCCAGAACCGGGTGGTGTTCCACAACGGCACGGGCACGGTGGACCGTTCGGCCGGTACGGCGACGATCCACTGGGAGGGTTCCTTCACCTCCGTCTTCTACGGCGGGCTCACCTACTGGTCCGCCACCGATCCGACGCTGACCGTGAAGGCCGACGGGACGGCGACACTCACCGCCACGGCAACCGGCTACGGCGCGGACATGAACGACCCCGGCAAGTGGGTGCCGCTGCCCGCGTCGACGGTGACTCTGGCCAACCTGAGCCATGTCGAGTTGGGGGCCTCGGGCTTCACGGTGACCCCGGACTATCTCGGTGTCCCGGTGTCGGTCCCTTCCGGGACGACCGCGCAGCCCGCCAAGTCGGCCTCCAACGAGGCGTATTGGGGCTCGTTCCCGCAGAGCTTCGTGGACTTCCAGCAGCTGACGGGGCAGTCCTCGTACTGGTTCACCTCCGGCGGAGCCCGTGACGCGGCCAAGCCCGCCACCCCGCTGAGCGTGTCCTACACCGCGGCCGGGGGCACCGACGACCCCACGCCGAGCGATCCGGCCACCACCTCGCCCACGCCCAGCACCACCGCGTCCCCGACGCACCAGCCGACCGGCTCGCCCTCGGCCACCGCGACCGGGCGGGGCACCTGCGAGCTGACCGACGGGGTCAAGGGCGGCAGTCTGACCTGGGGATTCAAGAAGAGCTTCCGTTCGTACGTCGGCGGTCCGGCGGGCAACAGCATCACCGCCGCCGACGGACTGAAGATCCTCTCCGAGGACCTGGCCGTCACGGGCAAGGACAGCACCGGCACCTACCGGTGGCCGTTCGAGTCCAGCTCCGCGTACACCTCGTCGGACGACTTCACCGTGCAGTACGGCGGCAAGGTCACGTACTCCTACCCGGCCCACTACTTCAAGATCGTGATCGCCGACCCGCGGCTGACCGTGCACGGCAAGAGCGGCAAGCTGTACGCCGACGTCAGCCTGACCGTCAGCGCCCCGGGGAGCACGCCGACGACCGACGCCCGCGAGGACGTCGCCCTGGCCTCCGTCGACCTGACCGGCACCGTCCCGCGCACCAGCGCCTCCGGCATCACCCGCACGATGCACACCGCGATCCTGGACACCAAGGCGTTCACCTTCCAGGGGTCGAGCTTCTACCAGAAGGGCCAGCAGCTCGACGACGCGACCGTGCTCCTGTCCGGCTGCACCGGCAGCGGGGCCGCGCCGGGCGGCGGCTCCGACGGCGGGACCACGGGCGGCGCGGGTGCCGGTGACTCCGGCGGCTCCGGTGGCGACTCCGCGCTCGTGCCCGACCTCAAGTACCGGCCGGGCGACACGCTGGCCAGCACCGGCACGGGCACCCCTGTCCTCGGCACCTCCGCCGCCGCTGCCGCCTGTGTGGCCGCAGGGCTTGCGCTGGTCGTCGTCGTACGGCGCCGCAGGCAGCCCGCCGGGGCGCACCGCTGAGACCCCCCACCGGCCGGTCGCACCGGCCGACCGGCCGAGCCCCCCACCACAAGCCGAAGGGGCCGGGCCTGCCCGCCCGGCCCCTCGACCGGTGGGACACCGCGTGTCCCACCTGATTTCTCTACGGGAGAGAAGAAGCAAATGTATCGAATCACTGCGCGCCGGACCGGCGCGAGAGCGAACACCCGCCGCACCCTCACGGGCGTGGTCGTCGGCGCCCTGGCCGTGTCCGGCCTGATCGCGGGCACCGGCTCGGCCTCCGCCGCCTCCGTGCAGGTGTCGGGCGCGTCGTTCGCGTGGGGTCTGAGCGGTGAGCAGGGGGGTGGCGCGTTCTTCGGAGGGTGCAACTTCCTGTCCGCCGGAAAGGCGGGGGACACCGGGTCGAGTCGTCTGTGGACGCAGTCGGACGGGTTCTACGCGACCCACGACGGTGACGTCTCGGTGGAGAAGCCGGACAGTGCCGGAGCGTGGTCGGAGCCGACCTGGGCGACGAAGTGCCAGGACCCCAACGGCGCCGCCGTGTCCGCCGGTTCGACCAGCTCGCTGACCCGGAACCGGGTGGTGTTCCACAACGGGACCGGCACGGTGGACCGTTCGGCCGGTACGGCGACGATCCACTGGGAGGGTTCCTTCACCTCCGTCTTCTACGGTGGTCTGACCTACTGGTCCGCCACGGACCCCACACTGACGGTGAAGGCCGACGGTACGGGCACGTTGACGGCGACCGCGACGGGCTACGGCGCGGACATGAACGACCC
This sequence comes from Streptomyces sp. LaPpAH-108, assembly GCF_000373625.1. GTDB lineage: Bacteria > Actinomycetota > Actinomycetes > Streptomycetales > Streptomycetaceae > Streptomyces. Next base: position 384,777 of record NZ_KB891993.1, on the reverse strand, counting down.
CGGCAAGTGGGTGCCGCTGCCCGCGACGACCGTGACCCTGGCCAACCTGAGCCATGTCGAGCTGGGGGAGTCGGGCTTCACGGTGACGCCGGACTACCTGGGCGTGTCGGTGTCGGTTCCTTCCGGGACGACCGGTCAGCCCGCCAAGTCGGCCTCCAACGAGGCGTATTGGGGTGCGTTCCCGCAGAGCTTCGTGGACTTCCAGCAGTTGACGGGGCAGTCCTCGTACTGGTTCACCTCCGGCGGAGCCCGTGACGCGGCCAAGCCCGCCACGCCGCTGAGCGTCGCGTACACCGCTGCCGCCGGGGGCGACGGCGACGGCGGTGACGGCCCGGCGGCCTCGGAAGGGGAGCAGACCATCACGGCCACCGTGCCGGAGCAGGCCGGTGAGTTCACCTGGACCATCGACGGCAGCGACCACGCCGTGACCCTGACCGACGCGGTGAACAAGGGCGCGTACCTCCAGTCCACCGGTGACCTGAAGCCGGTCAAGGTGACCGACACCCGCGCCGGAGCCCCCGCCTGGTCGGTCTCCGGCCAGACCGGCGACTTCACCGGCGGCCTGTCCGGCAAGTACCTCGGCTGGACCCCCTCGGTGGTCACCGGGGGCGCCGGGGCGCACGCCGGTGCCGCCGTGGCCTCGGGCATCGACAGCGGCGCCGGTCTGACCGGGTCCGCCGTCCTCGGCTCCGCCGACGCCGGGCACGCCAAGGGCACCGCGACCCTCGGTGCCGCGCTCGACCTGCGGCTGCCCACCACCACCGAGTCCGGCACCTACACCACCACCCTCACGCTGACCGCGCTCAGCTGACACCCGTAACACCCGCACCACACCCGGCACGGGCAACCGACTTGAGAGACGGCGCCCGTGCCGGGTCGGCACCAACGTCGCGAGCGGCCGGACCCGGCTCACCCCCCACGGCGCGGCCGGCCGTTCGACGACGGAGAGAACCATGAACCGAAGATCCGCCCCACCCCTCTCACCGCTCCACCTCCTCGCCGCCGTGCTGACGGCGCTCACGGCCCTACTGGGCACGGCGACCAACTCCTGGGCCACACCATCGAGTTCGCCCGGCTCGATCTCCTGGGGAGCGGCGCCCGCCGACACCCCCGTCGGCAAGGGCCGCAGCCGCTTCGTCTACACCCTCACCCCCGGCTCCCGCGTCACCGACGCCCTCTCCGTGGTGAACCGCAGCGACAGCACGATCCGGCTCCGCGTCTACGCCAGCGACGCGTTCACCACGCCCAGCGGCGGCATCGACCTGCTGGCCGGGGACAAGAAGCCCCGTGACGTCGGCTCCTGGATCACCATGAAGTCGACCACGCTCAGGCTGAAGAGCCAGCAGTCCGCGACCGTGCCCTTCACGCTCGAGGTGCCCGCCGACGCGACCCCGGGCGACCACTCCGGCGGGGTGGTGACCTCGCTGATCACCAAGTCCGAGGACGGGACCGTACGGCTCGACCGCAGGCTCGGCGCGCGGCTCTATCTGCATGTCAGCGGGCCGCTCAAGCCCGCCCTCGCGGTGAGCCGGCTGCACGCCGACTACGACGGCACCTTCGACCCGCTCGGCGGTGGCAGCCTGCGGCTCACCTACACCGTCACCAACACGGGCAATGTGCGGCTGAAAGTCCGTCAAATCGTCCAGTCCCAAGGGTTGTTCGGGCTGATCAAGCAGCGCGCGCCCCTCGGTGACCTGCCGGAGATCCTGCCCGGCGACTCGCTGACGCGTACCGTCACCGTCCAGGGCGTCTGGCCCGCCGTCCGGCTGGACGCCGGGCTGGTCCTGGAGCCGGTCGCCTCCGACGGCGAAGGCGGTCCGGTGCGGGCCGCCCCGGCGAGCGCGAGCCGGTCCGTATGGGCGTGGCCGTGGGGTCAACTCCTCGTGCTCGCCGCCCTCGTCGTCCTCGCGGTCGGGTACGTGCTCCTGCGCAGGCGCCGCAAGCGCACGGTGGAACAGGCCGTCTCCGCGGCCGTGGCCAAGGCGCTGGACACCGCACGAGAGGCCGCGCCGCAGGGCGCGTCACCGGACCCCGCGCCGGACCCCGCGCCCGATCCCGCGCCGGACCCCTCGCGCGACTGAGGTCAGCCGCGCGGCTCGTCCAGCCGCAACAGCCACGTCCCCAGCAGGGTTTCGAGCGCTTCGGCCTCGGCGGGGCTCAACAGGTCCACCAGCTGGCGCTCGTTGCGCATGTGGTCGGTGAACGCCTCGTCGATCAGCTTGCGTCCGGGCTCCGTGAGGGCGACGATCCGGCCGCGCTGGTCGTCGCCCGAGCGGCGCCGGGTGACGAGTCCGGCCCGCTCCAGGCGGTCGATCCGCTTCGTCATCGCGCCCGTGGTCACCATGGTGTGCGCGGCCAGCTCGCCGGGCGCCCGCTCGTAGGGCGCACCGGCGCGGCGCAGCGCGCACAGCACGTCGAACTCGCCCTCGCCGAGGCCGTAGTGGCGGTACACCAGACACAGTTCCTCGGTGAGCCGGTTCGCCAGCCGGTGCAGTCGGCCGATCACGCCCTGCGGGGAGACGTCGAGGTCGGGGCGCTCGCGGCGCCACTCCTCCTGGATGTGGGCCACGCGGTCCACGGGGTGCCGATTGTCCATGCCTCCACTTTAGCTTCCCGGGAAGTTATATTGGCTTCCATGGAAGCTAATGGGCGCTGGGTGGCACTGACGGCGGTCGCGCCGGTGGCATGGGGGACCAACTACTTCGTCACGCACGAGTTCCTGCCGCCGGACCGCCCGCTGTACGGGGCCGCGCTGCGGGCGCTCCCGGCCGGTCTTGTCCTGCTGGCCCTCGCCCGCAAGCGACCGCACGGCGTCTGGTGGTGGCGCTCGGCCGTCCTCGGCCTGCTCAACGTGAGCGTGTTCTTCGTGCTCGTCTACGTCGCCGCCCAACTCCTGCCCACGAGCGTCGCTTCCACCGTCATGGCGGTGTCGCCCCTGACGATGATGCTGATCGCCTGGCTCCTGGTGGGGGAGCGGCCCCGGGGTGCCCATCTGGCCGGTGCCCTGACCGGGCTCGCCGGGGTGTGCCTCCTGCTGCTCACCGGCGCCGAGGCCGTGAGCCTGCCCGGAGTCGCGGCCTCCGTCGCCGCCCTGCTGGTGTCGTCCCTCGGCTACATCCTGGCCAAGCGGTGGGGCACCGGCGCCGACGTCCTCGCCTCGACCGCCTGGCAGCTCACCGCCGGAGGGCTGCTGCTGCTCCCGGCCGCCGCCCTCGTGGAGGGACCACCGCCCGCCCTCCCGGTCCCGGCGCTGCTCGCCTTCGGCTATGTCGCCCTGATCGCCACCGCCCTGGCCTGCGTCGCCTGGTTCACCGGACTGCGGCACCTGCCCGCGGGCACGGTCGGCCTGGTGGGCCTGCTCAACCCCGTCGCGGGGGTGCTGCTCGGCACGGTGCTCGCCGCCGAGGCGCTGACCGTACGACAGTGGGGCGGCCTTGCGCTGGTCCTGGCCGGAGTGCTGCTCGGCCGCCCCTCCCGTGCGACGGACCGGGCGCCCAGGTCCCGCGTCTCCGCGCTGCTCCGGGCGCCGAAGTCCCGCCCCGCCGGACGGAGTCTGCGGCGCCCCCGGCGGCTCAGCCGTCCAGATCGCTGAGGAATTTACGGGCCGGGACGAAGAACGTCACGCCGGTCACGGCCCGCGAATAGTCCAGAATGCGGTCGTGCAGCGGCGGCGGGTCTCCGATGAACATGCGCTCCAGCATTTTCTCGGTGACCCACAGGTGTCGCGAGTATCCGATGAAATACGTGCCGTACTCGCCCCGCCCGGGATTGGCGAAGGGCATGTTGTCGCGCAGGATGTCGTGTTCGCCCTCGGCGTCCTGGATGGTGCACAGGGTCTTGTGCGACTTCTGGCCCTCCGTCGCGTCCGGCAGCTCGATGTTGTCGAACTTGGTGCGCCCGATGACGGCTTCCTGGGTCTCCGTGGTCTGCGACCGCCAGGCGGTCAGGTTGTGCAGATACTTCTGGATGACCACGTAACTGCCGCCCGCGTAGGGCGCGTCCTCGTCACCGACGAGGGTGGCCTCCGGCAGGTCCAGGCCGTCGGGGTTGGCCGTGCCGTCGACGAATTCGAGAAGGTCCCGGCCGTTGTAGTAACGGAAACCGGTGACGTCGTCCACGGCCGTCACCGAATCGCCGAACGCCTCCAGGAGGATCTTCTCGAATTCGATGATGAGATCGACCGAGTCGCAGCGAATGTGGTACAGCAAGTCGCCTTCGGTGGCGACGGCCGTGTGCTGCGCGCCCCGGATCTCCTGGAACGGCTTGAGTTCCTTCGGCAGCGGCTTTTTGGTCAGCGGTTCCCAGGCGTGGTGGGAGATGCCGACATTGCAGGTGAAGACCGAGGAATTGACCTGCTGGATACGGATGTCCTTGACGAGGTCGTCCGTGCTCGCGACCACGGAGCGCGCCTTGTCCATCGCCTGCTCGCCGGAGTTGATCGTCAGGACCAGGAACGCGGCCGCCGCGGTGAGCGGTGCGTCGATGTACTGCGGCTCGGTGTCGAGGGCGTGCTTGGCGGCGGCGGATCGCGCGTTCTGCGAGGCGGAGTCCATGGGCCTCTCCCGGTGAGCGTCGTGCGTCGGTCACGGTGCTGTTCGTGGTCACCCCGACGCCGTTGGTGACGGGGCGGTCCGGCCAGACCAGCATCGGCCACCCGAGGGCGCTTCGCCACCTCCCGGCCGTCACCGCCCCTGAAGGGCGCGGTGCAGCGCGGCCGCGGTCCACACGAAGGGACGGCGCGCGCCGAGGGCGGCCTGCGCCGCGTTGGCGCCGGGCGCACCGTGCACCCCGCCGCCGGGAGGCGCGGAGGCCGAGGCCAGATACAGGCCCCGTACCGGCGTCTCGGGGCGGCCGGCGCCCGGGATCGGGCGGAAGACCGCCTGCTGGTGCAGATTGGTGGTCCCGGCGTTCAGCGCGCCCTCGTTCAGATTGGCGTCGGCCGCCTGGAGCGCGGGCGGCGCCAGGATGCGCCGGTTCAGGACGCGGTCCCGGAAGCCCGGCGCGTACTCCTCGAGGCGCTGCTCGATGCGGTCCGCCATGACCTCGCACTGCGCCCGGTCCCAGGTCCCGTCGAGCGGGCCGCCCGCCACCGCGTCGCCCTTGATGTCCCGGGGCAGATGGGTGTACGCCCAGGCGGACTCGGTGCCCGCGGGCGAGCGGGTGGGGTCGGCGGTGGTCATCTGGCCGAGCAGCAGGAAGGGCCGGTCCGGGACGAGCCGCATGGCGATCTGCGCGGCGAACCGGGTCAGGTCGTCCACGCTGTCGGCGATGTGCACGGTCCCCGCCCGGCCCGCCTCCTCGGCCTTCCACGGGATCGGGCCGCTGAGCGCCCAGTCCACCTTGAAGGTGGCGAAGTCCCACTGGAACCGCTCCATGTCCGAGCGGACCCGCTCCGGCAGGTGCTCAGGCGCCACGAGAGCGCCGTACAGCTCGGGGGCCGACACGTCGGCGAGGACGGCCCGGCGGGCCGGGAGCGCGTCGCCGTCGGCCGTCCGCACCCCGAGGGCCCGGCCGCCGTCGACGACCACCCGGGTCACCCGGGTGCCGCAGCGGACGGTGCCGCCCCGGCGCTCCAGCCTGCTCTGGAGCGCACGGGTCAGGGCGCCCGCGCCGCCGACCGGCACCGGGAAGCCGTACGTCTGCCCGAGCATGGTCATGATCCAGCCGAAGCCCCCGCCGCCCGCCGACTCCGGGCCGAGGTCGGCGTGCAGGGCGGTCCCCGCGACCAGCAGGCGCGCGGCCTCGCTGTCGAACTCCTCCTCGCCGAAGCGGCGCACGGGCAGCAGCATGTTCCGCGCGAGCTGCAGGGTGCCGTGGGCCCGCATCCGCAGCCCCAGCGCGACCAGCGGTTTCACCGGGGGCATGGTCGCGAAGATGGCGCCGAGCAGGTCCTTGCCCGCCCGGTCCCAGGTTGCGCACAACTCCTGCCAGGACCGGCCGTCGCCGTCCGCGAAGCTGTCCAGGTTGGCGGCGGTGGCCTGCCGGTCGCGGTCCAGGACCGCGCAGCGTCCGTCGGGCAGCGGATGGGCCAGCACGGCGGGCGCGTGGGACCAGCGCAGCCCCTCCTCCTCCAGCCGCAGCCCCTGGACGACCGGGGAGGCGGCGGCCAGCGGGTAGAAGGAGCTGAAGAGGTCGTTGACGAAGTCGGGGTGGACCCCGTGGTCGCTGCGCACCGCGCCGCCGGGCGTGTCCGCCGCCTCCAGCACGGTCACGCTCCAGCCGTGGTCGGCGAGGATGTTCGCCGCCACCAGGCCGTTGGGCCCCGACCCGATCACCACCGCGTCAGTCATGACCGGTCTCCCCGCTCGCCGAGGTCCGCGCGGACGGCGCGGTCCGCCCGGGCGGCGTCCTCGGATGCGTCTCCTCCACCACCCGGGCCAGCCGCGCGAGCATGCCCCGGTGGCGCAGCTGGATCATCGCGTCGAGAAGGGTGTTGTGCAGCCGGTCGCCCAGACCGCTCAGCGGATGCTCGTCCACGATGACGAGCGTGTTCTCGCCCCAGGGCCGGATCTCGAAGGCGATCCGCGCACTGCCGAGCGTGCTGCGCGCCTCCAGCTCCAGATGCTCCGGCGGATCGTAGCGGCGCACCACCGTGTACCCACGGGCCGTCCTGGGGCCGAGCGGGATCGTGTACGAGAGGGACGAGCCGAGTTCGGGCCAGTCGCCCTCGCGGGGAGCGGTCTCGGCGGTGCCGACGACCCAGTCCGCGTAGCGGTAGGGGTTCGCCAGCACGCTCCACACATCGGCCGGCGCGCGTTCGATGAGCTGGTACCGGATCGCCACGGTCTTCTCCTCGCGGACGGCGCTGCTTTCCCGGCCACCCGAGTAACCCCATGGGTACGGCTCACACACCGCGGGCTCACACCATGGGTACGGCCCACATGCCGCCGGCTCATACACCGTGGGCCCCGGGGCCGTACGGTTCAGCCGAAGGCCTCGCGCAGCGCGGACAGCAGCGTCTTGCGCGACCAGTCGATGAAGTCCGGCTGGGTCTCGCCGCCGATCTGCACCAGGGCGACCTCCGTGAACCCGGCTTCCACGTACGGTCGTACCGCCTCGACGAACGCCTCCGGGTCGTCGCCGCACGGAATCGACGCGGCGACGTCCTCCCGGGTCACGAACCGGGTCGCCGAGGCGAAGGAGTCCGGGTGCGGCAGCTCGGAGTTGACCTTCCAGCCGAGCCCGAACCAGCGGAACTGGTCGTGCGCCCGGTCGATCGCCGCCTCGCGGTCGGGGCCGTAGCTCACCGGGAGCTGCCCGACGCGGGGCTTGCCCGCGCCGCCGTGCCGGTCGAAGGCGTCCAGCAGTTCCTTCTTCGGCTCCGTGGCGATGACGAGGTCACCGAGGTGCCCGGCCAGCGTGCAGGACTGCTCGCCGGAGACGGCGATGCCGATGGGCGGCGTCACCTCCGGCAGGTCCCACAGCCGCGCCGACTCCACGTCGAAGTAGGTGCCGTGGTAGGTGACATGGCCGCCCTCGAAGAGCGCGTGGATGACGTCCACCGCCTCTTCCAGCATCTCGTGCCGCACGTCCACGGCGGGCCAACCACCGCCGGTCACATGCTCGTTGAGGTTCTCACCCGCGCCGAGCCCCAGCCGGAACCGGCCTTCGGCAAGGAGTTGCAGCGTGGCCGCCTTCTGCGCCACGACCACCGGGTGGTAGCGGACCGTCGGACAGGTCACGTACGTCATCAGCGGGATCCGCGAGGTCGCCTGGGCCGCCGCGCCGAGCACCGTCCACGCGTAGGGGGAGTGGCCCTGCGCGCGCAGCCAGGGGAAGTAGTGGTCGGAGGTGACGGAGAAGTCGAACCCCGCCTCCTCGGCGCGGACCACATGGTCCACCAGCTCCCGGGGTCCGGCCTGTTCGGTCATCATCGTGTATCCGATTCGCACCATAGGTCCCCGAGTCCCCGCCCTCGCTCCGGGAAAACAGGCCGGAGCGGGCCGGATCGGCCCGGCCCGCTCCGCCTCGGTCCGCTCCGGCGGGGGACGCTCTCACGCCCGGGGCGTGAACCGCTCCCAGACCCGGTGACCGCCCAGCAGCGTCAGCACCTGTTCCAGTACGTCGACCGCGTTCTCGCCGGTCACCACGCCGGGCGCGTCCAGCGGAACGCCCGCCGCGCGCAGGGTCTCCTCGGCGCCGTTCCAGCCGCCCAGCGCCTTGCCGTGCCGGAACGCCTCGTCCAGCAGGACGGCCACACGCGGGTCGGTGCCGCCGCCGTCGCCGCCCGGCGCGGGCCCGGCCAGCAGCACGGCGTCGAACTCGGTCGAGCGCGTCGTGGCGTACGAGCGCTGCACGGTCAGCGGATCGCCGTCGGCGGGCAGCTCGCCGCCGGTCGGGGCGACGACCAGCGGGACGACGTCCACCGCCAGGGCCGCCTTCTGCACCGCGCGCACCGCGTCCAGGTCGGATCCGGCACCGGCGACGATCCCGATGACCCGCCCCGCCACCGGCCAGACCCGCCCCACCTGCGACAGCGCGGGCGAGGGCGCCACGTCGGCCAGCGGCACCGTCGGCTCCGGGGCGGGCAGCCCCAGACCCTCCGCGACGCCCGCGCACAGCTCCGGGTCGATGTTGGCGAGGACCTGGAGGCCGCGCTCCTTGATGGTCTTCTCGTAGCACTTGCCCAGCTCGAAGGTGTACGCCGCGACGATGTGCTCCTTCTCGACCGGGCTCATGCTCAGCCAGAACCGGCGGGCCTGGCTGAAGTGGTCCGCGAACGTCTCCGGCGCCTCGCGCACCTTCTGCCCCTCCGGCACGGTCACCGGGGTCTCCCCATAGGCGTGCTGCGCCTGTCCGGCCAGGAACGGGCAGCCGCCGTCCAGGGAGTTGGGCCGGTAGGCGGCCACGCCCGTGTGCACGGCGGTCTGGTGCATCCCGTCGCGCAGCATGTCGTTGACCGGCGCCTCGGTCCGGTTGACCGGGATCTGCGCGAAGTTGGGGCCGCCCAGGCGGCTGATCTGGGTGTCCAGATAGGAGAACAGCCGCCCGGCCAGCAGCGGATCGTCGGTCACGTCGATGCCCGGCACCAGATGCCCGGGGTGGAAGGCGACCTGCTCCGTCTCGGCGAAGTAGTTGACCGGGTTGGCGTTCAGGGTGAGCAGCCCGATCGGCTGCACGGGCGCCAGCTCCTCGGGCACCAGGTTCGTCGGATCCAGCAGGTCGATGCCGTCGAAGGTCTGGTCGGGCGTGTCCGGGAAGGTCTGGATGCCCAGCTCCCACTGCGGATACGCGCCCGCCTCGATGGCGTCGGCCAGATCGCGCCGGTGGAAGTCCGGGTCCATGCCGCAGATGAGCTGCGCCTCCTCCCACACCAGGGAGTGCACGCCGAGCTTGGGCTTCCAGTGGAACTTGACGAGCGTGCTCTCGCCGTCGGCGTTCACCAGCCGGAAGGTGTGGATGCCGAAGCCCTCCATCGTCCGCAGCGACCTGGGCAGCCCCCGGTCGGACATGTTCCAGATCGTGTGGTGGGTGGCCTCGGTGTGCAGGGTGACGAAGTCCCAGAAGGTGTCGTGGGCGCTCTGCGCCTGCGGGATCTCCCGGTCCGGCTGCGGCTTGCCCGCGTGGATCACGTCCGGGAACTTGATCGCGTCCTGGATGAAGAACACCGGGATGTCGTTGCCCACCAGGTCGAACGTGCCCTCGCTGGTGTAGAACTTCGTGGCGAACCCGCGGGTGTCGCGCACCGTGTCGGCCGAGCCGCGCGAGCCGAGCACGGTCGAGAAGCGCACGAACACCGGTGTCTCGGCGCCCTCCTGGAGGAAGGCGGCCCGGGTCACCCCGGAGGCGTTTCCATAGGCCTGGAACACACCATGGGCTGCGGCACCCCGTGCGTGCACCACACGTTCCGGGATCCGCTCATGGTCGAAGTGGGTGATCTTCTCCCGCAGATGGTGGTCCTGGAGCAGCACCGGGCCGCGCGCGCCCGCCTTCAGCGAGTGATCGGTGTCGTACAGCCGATTGCCCTGGGCCGTGGTCAGCCACGCGCCGTCCTGCTCCCTGAGGTCCCGCTCGGCGCCGCTCGGGCGGCCGGTGGGACCGACCGTGGCGGGAGCGGACTGGTCGGGCTGGGCAGGGGGCGGTCCGGTGGGCTCGGTGGGCTCGGCGAACGAGGGACGGTCCACCCCCGGTCCGCTCAGCACATCGGCGACGGACTCGGGGGACCGCTCCCGCGGCGTCTTCGAAGCGCCGCTCTCCTGCCCGTCGTTCCGCTGGTCGTTCCGGTCCTGCATCGCGGCCTCCCAGATCGTCGTCCGCGTCGTGAAGCGTCCGCGTCGTGAAGCGTCCGCGTCGTGAAGCGTCCGTTCAGTCCGTTCACGCGCCGTCGGCGGGGAGCCACAGGGGTGGGCCGCACCCGTCGACAGGATCGCGTATGCCGTCAAGCCGGTGAGCGGTGCGCACACGGCGCCCGCTCCCGCCGTCCCCTACGGGTTTCCAGCTGACCGGCGCCCACACACGCCCGCGCCCGATTCCGGGAGCGCGCACGCCGTGGCCCGTGTCGCACGGGCCACGGCACGCCGGGCGTCAGCCGCGCGGCACGGCGCGTCAGCCGCGCGCGAAGGGGTTGAGCAGCGGCAGGCCCTCCGCGAAGCGGCGCACCTGCTCCACGATCAGCCGCTCGGCGCGCGGCCGGAACGCGGCGGAACCGCCCCCGACATGCGGGGTGATCAGCACACCCGGGTCGTGGCGCAGCGGGTGGGCGGCGGGCAGCGGCTCCGGGTCGGTCACGTCCAGCGCCGCGCGCAGCCTGCCCCCGGCGGTCTCCGCGAGCAGCGCCTCGGTGTCCAGCGTGCGTCCGCGCCCCACGTTGACGACCAGCGCCCCGTCGGGCAGCGCGGCCAGCTCCTTCGCGCCCAACAGCCCCTCCGTCTCCGGGGTTTCGGGCAGCACCAGGACGACGATGTCGGTGCTGCGGAGCAGTTCGGGCAGCTCCGGGACCGGGTGCACGTCCTGCTCCGGGCGCGCCCGCCGCGCGACCCGGGTGACCTGGGCCTCGCAGGCCAGCAGCCGCTGCTCCAGAGCGGCGCCGATCGAGCCGTAGCCGACGATCGTGACCCGCGCGTCCGCCAGGGAGCGGGTGAAGTGCGGCTCCCAGCGTCCGGCCGCCTGGTCGGCGACCCACTGCGGCAGGTCGCGCTGCGCGGCGAGGATCAGCCCGAGCGCGTGCTCGGCGGTGGAGGCGTCGTGCAGCCCGCGCCCGTTGTGCAGCTCGACACCGGGCGGCAGCAGCGGGAGCAGCTTCTCGACGCCCGCGCTCAGCGATTGCACCGCCTTGAGCCCGGTCAGCCGGGGCAGCAGCCGTACGGCGTCGGGAACCGCGTACGGCATGACCCACAGACCGACGCGAGCGAGCGTGTCGGCGTCCGGCTCGCTGTCCGGCGTCACCCCGTCCCAGACGTGCACCCGCACGCCCTCGGGCCAGGCGCCGTGAGCGCGGTCCAGGCCGGGCCAGGGGAGAAGCACGTCGGGGGCGGAGTCGTGCACAGCTCTGGTCAACGGGATCTCCTTCTCGTACGGTTCTTCCCGTCCAGTGAAACATTTTCCACCTCACGGAAAACAGGGGGTCAGGAATGACAGCGACGTCACCTGCCACCGAGACCGCGGTGCCCGAGGCGGCGCCCACCGGGTTCTGGCGTTCGGCGCGCGCCCGGTATCTGATGCCGGTCGCCTTCGTCACGTACTTGCTCGCCTACCTCGACAAGTCGAACTACGCGATCGCCTCGGCGGGCGGCATGGCGGACGAGCTGCATCTGTCGGCAGGCACCGACTCCTTGATCGCCGCGTCCTTCTTCCTCGGCTACTTCTTCTTCCAGATACCCGGCACGATCTACGCCGAGCAGCGCAGCGCCCGCCGACTGGTCGCCTGGTCCACCGTGACCTGGGGCGTACTCGCCGTGATCCAGGGCCTGTTGAGCAGCCCGGCGCAGCTGATCGCGGTGCGTTTCGCGCTCGGGGTGGTCGAGGGCGCGGTGCTGCCGTCGATGGTGATGCTGCTCAGCCGCTGGTTCACGCGCGGCGAGCGCGGACGCGCCAACACCGTTCTCATCCTGGGCAATCCGGTCACCGTGATGTGGCTGTCCGCCGTCTCCGGCTGGCTGGTGTCGGTCTCCGACTGGCGGGTCATGTTCGTCGCCGAGGGGATTCCCTCGATCCTGTGGGGCCTGGCCTGCCTGTGGCTCATCAAGGACCACCCCGAGCAGGCGAAGCTCCCCGAGGCTGAACTCCGTTACCTCGAAGCCGACTTGGCCGACCAGCGGGCCACCGCCCAGCCCGTCGCCGGGACGCTGCGCGAGCAGTACACGAGCGTCGCGCGCTCGCCCCGCGTCCTCCTCATGGCCGCCCAGTACTTCTTCTGGTCCTTCGGCATGTACGGCTTCGTCTTCTGGCTGCCCGCCATCATCAAGAAGGGCTCCGGCGAGGGCATCGGCGCCACCGGGCTGCTCACCGCCATCCCCTACGCCTGCGCGGCGGTCGCGATGCTCTTCAACTCCCGGCTCTCCGACCGCAGCGGACGCCGCCGCGCCGCCGTCTGGCCCTGGCTCGCGGGCGGCGGCCTCGCCCTGCTCGCCTCCTACGCGGCGGGCGGCAACTTCCCCCTGGCCCTCACCCTGCTCGTCGTCGCGGGCCTGTGCCTCTACGCCCCCTACGGCCCCTACTTCGCCCTCGTCTCCACGCTCGCCCCGCCCGGGGTCGCGGGCGCCGCCGTCGCCCTGGTCAACTCCTTCGGCGCGCTCGGCTCCTTCGCCGGGACCTATCTGGTCGGCTGGGTGCGCGGCACCCAGCTCGGTGACGCGGGCGCCTTCGTCCTGATGGCCGTCTGCTCCCTGATCGCGGCGGGCCTCACCCTCGCCGTGCCCGAGCCGAAGACCGCCGCCCGGCCCGCCCCGGTACGGTGATCATCCAAGCGGCGGCCGGACCATCCGCTCCGGCCGCCGCCCCGAGAGCCGCCTCGCACCAGAGAACCGCCCCACCACGGAGGACCACACGGTGACCACACCATCCGGCGACGACATGCTGGGCCGGGGGCTGCGCCTGCTGAGCGTGCTCGCCGAGCACCCGGCGGGACTCGGTGTGAGCGCCGCCGCCCGTGCCGCCCGGCTCCCCGTCAGCAGCGCCCACCGCATCCTCGGGCGCCTGGTGGAGGAACGCTTCGCCACCTACGACGAGGACGCCCGCCGCTACGCGCTCGGCTCCCGCGTCCTCGAACTCTCCCGGGGCTTCCAGCGCTCGGCCGCCGGATACTCGGCCGCCGCAGGACCCATGGGGCGCCTGGCCGCCCGTACCGGACTCCCCGTCATCGCGGGCGTCCTCGACGGCGCCGACGTGCTGCTCGTCCTCACCGTCCAGGGCACCCAGCACCTCCAGCTGCGCAGCGCCGAGGGCACCCGCAACCCCTGGCACGCCACTTCGCTCGGCAAGGCGCTGGTCGCCCAGCTCCCCGAGGCCGAACGCGAGGAACTGCTCGAGGGACCGCTCGCGCCCGTCACCCCCCGCACCGTCACCGACCCCGAGCTGCTGCGCGCCGAACTCGACCGCGTGCGCGAGCGGGGCTGGGCCGAGGTGGACGAGGAGAACGAGATCGGCGTCCGCTCGCTGGCCGCCGCGCTGCCCGGCACGTCCCGGCGCGGCCCGCTGCTCGCCGTCTCCCTCGCCGCCACCGTCATCCTCACCGAGGCCGACCAACTGCGCGCCCAGGCAACGGCCTTGACGGAGTGCGCCGAGGACATCGCCGCCCGCATGTCCCCCTGACCGCCTCGACCGCAGGCACCCTGGCCCGCAGGACCCCGGACGCACGAAGGCCCCCGCACGAGGCGGGGGCCTTCGTCACGGCCGGGACCGGCGCCCACGAGGACGCCGCTCCCGGCCAGTACACCGGACGATCAGGTGCGGTAGGCGTAGAACGCCGCCGTCGGGTACGACGCGACGAGGGACGCCACCGACCTGTTGTAGGTGTTGGTGGAGTGGTACGTCACGTACGGCACGCCCTGGGCGTCCCGCTTGGTGACGATCATCGTGTGGTCCTTGGACCCGTCCTTGTTGAAGTCCATCTGGATCACGTCACCGATGTCGGCCTGGAACACATTGGCCAGCGGGGTGACGCGCTTGGACGACAGGGCGAACCAGGAGAACTCGTTCACACCGACGAAGGAGTCCGACTGGATGTCCTTGGTACCGAACCACTTGTGGAAGTCGTTCGTGTACCCGGGGACGTGCTTCCAGCCGCCCGCCTTCAGGGACTGGCTGACGAAGTTGGTGCAGTCGCCACCGGCCCCGGCCCCGTTGAAGTCGGGGTACTCGGTGTTGTAGGTGCTCCAGTACTTCGTGGCGTACGTGACCATGGCCTGGTAGTCATAGCCCGACGCCGTCATGTTCTTCGGGTTCGCCGGAGCGGGCCGCGTGGTGGCCGCCTTGGGCGCCTCCGGCGGGTTGTCGTCGTCGGCGGCGGTGGCCGGCTTGGCGACCTCCGGCTGGGCGACCTGGTTGACCGCGAGACCGTCGTCGGTGTCCTTGACGTCGGTCAGCTGCCAGTCACCGTTGCCGTCCGCCTTGAACGTCAGCTCGTGGTGCGCCTGGAACCCTGTGGTCCTGGGCTGGTCGGCCCGGACCTTCTTGTAGGTCAGGGAGGTCGTCTCGGTGACGTCCACCGTGGCACGGCGGCCCTTGACCTGTGTGGCGTCCAGCTTCACCGTGGTGCTGCCCGCGCTGTACCGCTCGCCCAGCTTCGCCAGGCGGTCCTTGCGTCCGCGCAGTTCGGTCAGTGCGGACTTCTGCTGCCGCGTCTGCGTGCCCGACAGCCGCACGTCGCCGGAGAACCGGTGTGTGCGCTGCTGCGGTGCGCTCTGCGTGGTGCCACCGACCAGAGCCTGGGTGCGGTCGGTGAAGACCGCGTCCGCCAGCTTCTGGAAGGTCGCCTTGGTGGCCGCGTCCACGGTCGGGTCGTTGGTGACCGCCGCTCCCGCACTCCAGTTGGGCACGAGCGCGACGCCCGCGACCACCGAAGCAGCTGCGGCCGACACTATGGCGGCACGACTGCGCTTACGGCTCAGTTTTCTCGACTTCAATGATGATCCCCTCTACTCCGGTACACAGACCGGGACTCCGGTTACAGAGACCGGGCGAACGCATCTTCGCATGAAGGATGTGACGTGTGTGAAGACGGTGTGTACAAGTGGAACCAGACCGTTTCAAACGTCACTTGACGACCGCGGACCAGTCCGGCGACTGCGCCGGGTCCAGGCTGCGCAGCCCGGCCAGCGTCTCGGGCGTCTGCACGTCCATCCAGTCCGCCAGCTCCTTGAAGGACACGCACTTCACGCCCTTCTTGGTGCAGACGTTCTTGATGACCTGGTCGATCGACTTCATGTAGATGCCGCCGTTCCAGTCCTCGAAGTGGTTGCCGATGAACAGCGGCGCACGGCTGCCGTAGTACACGCGGTTGAAGCCCGCCATGTACGAATCCACCGTCTGCTGCTCCCACTTGGGGAACTGGGCGGGGTCGCCCTGGGTCTCGCCCTTGGACTGGTTGTAGAGGAAGTTGAAGTCCATCGACAGGCCCTGGAACTTGCCCGACTCGTACGGCAGCATCTGCAGCGGGAAGTCCCAGATGCCGTTCTTCTTCGTCGGCCAGATCTGGAAGTCACCTGCGGAGCTGGCGTCGTAGCGCCAGCCGAGCGGCTTGATGGCCTTCAGCAGGTTCGCCTGGCCCTCCAGGCAGGGCGCGCGGCCACCGGTGACCTCCTTCTTGAAGTCGAAGGGCAGCGGCGGGATGTCCTTGTAGCCCGTGTTGGTCTTCCAGTTCTCCACGAAGGAGTAGAACTGGTCGATCTCGCTGCGCCACTCCTTGACGCTCCAGTCGCCACCGCCCTTGGCGCCGCAGAAGTGCCCGTTGAAGTGCGTGCCGATCTCGTTGCCGTCCTCGTACGCCTTGCGCAGCTGCTCCAGCGTCTCGCGTATGTGCTCGTCGGTCGCGTAGTCGATGGCGGCGGCGCCCACCCCGTGCTGCGGCGGGTGGTAGAGGTCCTTCTTCGTCTTCGGCAGCAGATAGATGCCGGTGAGGAAGAACGTCATATGGGCGTTGTACTGCTTGGCCAGCTCCCGGTAGTGGGAGAAGAGATGGTCGCTGCCCTCCAGCGCGCCGTCCCAGGAGAAGACGACGAACTGGGGCGGCTTCTCACCGGGTTTGAGCCGGACCGGCTTCAACTCCCCCTTCTGCGGGCCGGTGTAGGACGTGGAGCCGTCCCCCAGCACCTTCGTCTTCCCGTCCCACTCCGGCTCCTTGGCCGTGCCCGGCTGCTTGGCCGGGGAGACGGCCGAGGCGGTGCCGTCCTCGTGGGTCAGCAGCAGATACCCGCCGACCGTGGAGCCGAGCACCAGCAGCAGGGCCACGGCGAGGGCGCCGGGGCCCACGGCGCGTTGCGGGGTGGTGCGTTCCTTGCGGCGGCGGCCTGAGCTCGACTTCATACGGACTCAATCTCCGGTGCGGGTGCGGGTGACAAGTCGGGGGGAGAAAGCGGCCGGTGACGGCCCTCGGGATCAGCCGGTGCCCATGGCGCTCGACCAGATGCCGAACGGCACGCTGTCGGCGGTGGTACCGGCCACGCCTTCGAGCGGCAGCGGCTCCAGGCTCTCGGACAGGTCGATGCGGTAGACGACGACGGCCGTGGACACCGACTTCAGGCTGCCCGTGTACCACAGGGCGGTGTCCTTGTCGGTGGTGCCGTCCTTGCCCGCGGCCGGAGCGGTGGCGGCCGTCGTGGGGTGCGCGGCACGGAAGTTGTCCGCGAGCGCCTCGTCGACCTGCTGGGCGACCTCGGGCCGTACCGCCCGGCGCCGGTCGGGGGCGGTCAGCGCGACCGCCGCGCCGTTGCGGGTGATGCGGCGCACCGAGTACGGCTCGGTGTGCACGCCGTTCCCGGCGAACGTGGCGTACCCGCTGGCCATGCGGATGGCGCTGGGCGTGGAGTTGCCGAGCGAGAGCGCGGGCACCTGGGGGCCGATGCTGGAGGCGAGCAGCCCGGACCGCTCGGCGGTCGAGGTCACCTGGCGCAGCCCGGTGTCCATGCCGAGCTGCATGAACGGGGTGTCCACCGACTTGGCCAGCGCCTGGCGCAGGCTGAGCGGCCCGTAGGACTTGTTGCCGTCGTTGTGCGCGGCGACCTTGCGCCCGCTGCGGTCCCAGTACGGGCCCTCGGGCGTGGTGACGGGCACGCCGTCGTCGCCGTTGTAGACCGAGTCCGGGCCGACCGGGGTGCGGGTGCCCTCGCGGGTCTTCATCACGCCGTGCTCCAGGCCCGCCGCGTAGACGAACGGGGTGAAGGCCGAACCGGCGGGCACCGTCGTCGCGTTGGACTCGTTGTAGCCCTGCTTGCGGTGGTCGGGGCCGCCGTAGACGGCGACGATCCGGCCGTCGGTGGCCACCGAAGCGGCCCCGTAGTGCGCGGACTTGGCGCCCTTGGGGTCCTTCTTCACCGCCTCCTCGCGGGCCTTGGTGACGGCGGCCGTGAGCTTGCTCTCCCGTTCGCGGTCGAAGGTGGTGTAGATCTGGTAGCCGCCCAGGTCGAACTGCCGGTCCGAGAGGTGGGCGGACTTCTTCGCGTACTGCGAGGCCAGCTCCACCAGATAGTCGCTCTGCTTACCGGTGTCGTAGACCTGCGCGGTCTTCAGCGGCTCGGGGAACTCGGTGTACTTGGCGCGCTCGGCGGGGGAGAGCTTGCCGATCTTGACCATGCGGTCGAGGATCCAGCTCCAGCGCTCCACGGCCCGGTGGTGGTTGGCCTTGCTCAGCGTGGGGTCGTACAGGCCCGCGCCCTTGAGCAGCGAGGCGAGCATCGCGGCCTCGCTCGGGTTGAGCTTGCTGACGTCCTTGCCGTAGTACGCCTGCGAGGCGCGCTGGATGCCGTAGGTGCCGCGTCCGAACCAGCTGGTGTTGAGATAGCCCTCGAGGATCTTGTCCTTGCTCATCCGGTTGTCGAGCTTGAGCGCGATCATGGCCTCGGTGATCTTGCGGCTGACCGTCTGGTTCTGGGTGAGGTAGACGTTCTTCACATACTGCTGCGTGATGGTGGAGCCGCCCTCGGTGTCGCCCTGGCCGACCGTGCGCCACACGGCGCGGCTGATGCCCTTGACCGAGATGCCGGGGTCGGAGTAGAAGCTCTCGTTCTCCGCCGCGAGGACCGCCCAGCGCACGCCCTCGGGGATGTCCTTCAGCGGCATCGCCTGGCGGCGCACCCAGCCGGTACGGGCCATCGGGGTGCCGTCGGACCAGAAGTAGACGTTGTCCTGCTGGGTGGCGTACGAGTTGAGGTTGGTCGGGATGTCGGTGGTCGCGTAGGCCACGGTGAGGAAGAGGCCGGTGAGGCCGACGGTGCCGAGGAGGGCGGCGAGCCACTGGCGCCAGGAGGGTATCCAGCGCCGCCAGTCCTCGCGGCCGGGGCGCGGGTAGACGGGGCGCAGCCTGCGGGCGTACGGGGCCGCCTTCTCGGCGTAGGGGGCGAGGACGCGGCCGACGGGGGCCAGGGCGCGTCCGGCGGGGGCGAGGGCGGCGAGGACCGGGACCGTGACGACGGCGAGGCGGCCGGTCGGCTTCTTGGTACGGCGGCCGGGCTCGGCGGCGGCCTCGGTCTTGCGGTCTTCGGGGCCTTCGCGGTCTTTCGGTACGGGCGGGAGGGCCAGCTGCATCGTTTCGTCGGACGGCGGCGCGACGATCTTGAGCTGCATGGTCTCGTCCGGGCGGATCGAGGCGACCCGCAGCTGCATGGTGGCCTCGGGCTCGAAGCCGCTCCCGGCCGCCACGCTCTTGGCGGTGCCGTCACCACCTGTGCCGTTCGTATACGTGCCGTCCGGGTCCGTACCGTCCGAGGCATCGCCGGACACCGGCGTGTCGTCCTGGTCCGCCGGGGTGACGTGGTCAGCGTCCCGCCCCTTGCGTCCCCACGACCGCTTCGACGCCGCGCGCCGTCCGTGTCCGCGCCGGCCGCCGTCCCTGGCGTCCGCCCCCTGCCCTGCCTCGGTCACGACAGAGTCTCCTCCCCGCTCGGTGGTGCTCGCGTGGGCAGACGCATGGGCGGACACGGTGACCGTAACGGTGACACCGGTGCCCTTTTTCTTTCCCCCTGGTCCTACATCTGCTCGCGAGCTTCACAAATTATCAGCTCATACTTTCGAGCCCAGGGGGTCAGGGTCTGTTACGCGTCGAACAGCGCCGGGTATGTGATCGAAACGGTCGGGATGTAATTGGCAGGGGCATGACCCGCGAATGTGTGAGGGGTGAACGATCTGTCCCCGGCTTTTGCGCGAGAGCGCTGGAAGGCGGCGTTCGCCCCCGCTCGCGGACGACCGCCCCGTCACATCCGGAATGCTCAACTCCCGTACAGGGCTTGCCCGGTGATGTGCGACACTCGATGATCGTCAGCATTCATCCGGCCAATTTCGCGCGACGGAGTCCGCCATGACGACCGGCACCCCCGACCCTCGGCAGATCGACACCGGCGTGGCTCATCCGGCGCGCGTGTACGACTGGCTGCTGGGTGGCAAGGACAACTACCCGGTGGACGAAGCCGTCGGAAAGACGCTGCCGCCCGAAGCGCGTGACGGCGCCCGGCAGAACCGCGCGTTCATGCACCGTGCGGTCGCCTGGCTCGCCGGACAGGGTGTCGACCAGTTCCTGGACATCGGCAGCGGTATTCCCACCGAGCCGAACCTCCATCAGATCGTGCAGCGCGTCGTCCCGGGCGCCCGAATCGTCTACACCGACAACGACCCCCTCGTGCTCCGGCACGCGGAGGCGCTGCTCACCGGCCGTCCCGAGGGCGCCACCGACTACGTCCAGGCCGACGTCCGCGACACCGACGCGATCATCGACCGCGCCCGGCGCACTCTCGACTTCGACCGTCCGGTCGCCCTCTCCCTGATCGCCCTGCTGCACTTCCTCGGCGACGACCAGAAGCCCTACGCCCTGGTGGGCGACCTCCTCGCCGCCCTCCCCTCCGGCAGCCACCTCGTCCTCTCCCACGCCTCCTCCGACATCTACCCGGACCTCTCCGCCCAGGTGACGGACGAGTACGCCAAGGGCGGCATCCGGCTCACCTTCCGCAGCCGGGCCGAGGTGCTGCGCTTCTTCGACGGCCTGGACCTGGTGGAGCCGGGGCTGGTGACGGCGCCGGAGTGGCACCGGGGGGCTGCGGCCCCGGAGGAGGAGGGGAGCGGAATCTATGTGGGGGTGGCACAGGTGCCGTGAGGCGACGGTGGGCTCCGGCACCATGTGGTGGCGGCCGGCTAGTCCTCCCGCGTCCAGGGGCGCAGCTTCTCCGGATTGCGGACCACCCAGATCCGGCTGACGCCTCCTTCGGCGATGTCGAAGGAGGCCACGGTCAGGACGGCGCCGGACCGGCGGGCCACCAGGCCCGGCATCCCGTTGACCGACCGTTCCAGGAGTTCGAGTCCCGGAGCCCTGTCGGCGATGGCGACCATGTACCGGGCGATGCGCGCGGCCCCCTCCACCGGGTGCAGGACGGCACCGGCCAGGCCGCCGCCGTCGGCCGTCATCACGGCGCCGGGGTCGAGCAGGCCGACGAGGGCCGTGATGTCCTTCGCCTCCCATGCCTCTTTGACCCGCCGGACCACCTCGGCCCGGTCGCTCGACGGCGCCGGAGCGTGTGTCGCGCCCACCCTCCGCCGTGCGGAGGCGGCGAGCTGCTTGCAGGCGGCGGGGGTGCGGCCGAGCACGCCCGCTATCTCGGCGAAGGGATAGCGGAAGACGTCGTGCAGGACGAACGCCACCCGCTCGGCGGGCGTCATCGACTCCAGGACGACGAGGAAGGCCATGGCCACCGACTCGTCCAGGACGATCTGGTCGGCCGGGTCGGCGGCGCCCGTCCCGGCCCACTCGGCGCGGTCCGGCACCGGCTCGGGCAGCCACGCGCCGACATAGCGCTCACGACGGGCCCGCGCGGAGCCGAGCAGGTCCAGACAGATGCGGCCGGTCACCGTCGTCAGCCACGCGCCGGGGGACAGGATCTCCTCCTGGCGGCCCGGCGGCAGCCCGTACCAGCGGGCGTAGGCGTCCTGCACGGCGTCCTCGGCCTCGCTCACCGAACCGAGCAACCGGTAGGCGACATTGATCAGTTGACGCCGCTCGCCGACCGTCCCGTCCTCATGTCCCCCGATACGCCCCATGCTGGTGGCAGCCCCCTCGCCTTACCTTTCGCGGGCCCGTGTCGTCGGACCGGTGAGACCTTATCGATCCACTGCCCGAGGGGGACCGTGCCATGGCCACCGACACGACGACACCCACCGCACAGCGCACCACACAGCGCACCACCTCGTTCCTGCGCACCGCGATCGCCCTGCAGACCCTGACCATCTTCCTCCAGGCGATCTCCGCCGGCCTGCTGCTCACCACGTCCTACGGCGAGACCCTGCACAGCGTCGGCGCCCGCGTGATGTACGCCGCCGCCATGCTCTACGTCCTCGCGGCGGTCCTCGCCTGGAAGCCGGGCGGCGGCTCCCTCCGCCCCGTCTGGCAGGCGTCCGGCTTCCTCGCCCTCGCCTCGATCCAGGTCGTCCTCGGCATCGCCCACGTCCCGTCGGTCCATCTCCCGCTGGGCGTCCTGATGTTCGGGCTGAGCCTGGTGGCACTGGTCCGGCGCTAGTTCCCTCGCTAGTTCCCTTGCGGGGCCACGCCGATCTGTACGCGGTGACGGCTCGGGGTGTCGATCTCGTCGAGGAGGGCGAGGGCGAAGTCCTCGGGTGTGAGGGAGGTGGTCGGGTCGGCGAGGGAGAGGCGGTAGCCGCCGGAGCGGGGGCTGTCGGGGGCGAAGTCGCCCGCCGGGCTGACGATCAGCCAGTCCGGCGGGGCGGCGGACGTGTCGTGGAGTACGGCCGCTCCGGCGGCGTGGGCGAGGGCGAAGGAGCGGTGGTGCGCGGGGAAGACCGGGGTGTCCAACAGCCTTGTGCCGTCCGGGGTTTCGAGCAGGGCTGACAGGCCGACGGCGACCAGGCGGCCCACTCCCGCTTGTGCCAGGCCCTTGACGAGGGCGCGGGCGGCGGCCGGGAAGAAGACGTCAGGAGGGGAACCGGCGTCGTACGCGGCATGGATCGCGGCGTCGTGACCGGCGGCGAGGTGCGCCACCGAGCCCGGGTCGGTGACATCGCCCCCGCGCAGCCGCGCCCCCGCCACCCTCAAGTCCCCATGCCGGTCCGGGTTTCGGACGACCGCCGTGACGTCGTACCCCCTGCGCAACGCCTCGTCCACGGCCGCTCGGCCGATCCGTCCACCCGCCCCGAAGACGATGACCCCGCTCATGTCCGACTCCTCGCGTCCTCGCCCACCGCGCTCTGCGGGGTGCCCCGGCACGGTAGTCGGCCCCCTGGTTACCTCCGGGACACCTCGTCCGGCGCTACCGTGGCCCCGTGACCGACCCCCTGGACCCGGAGATGTTCGACCCGCTCTGTCCCTCCGGGCTGATGCCGTTCCGGGTGGGGGACAAGTGGGCCGGGATGATCGTCAGGTGTCTGGAGGGCGGGCCCCGGCGCTTCTCCGAACTCCGGGTGCCGCTGCGGGACATCACGGCCAAGGTGCTCACGCGGTCGCTGCGGGCGCTGGAGCGGGACGGATTCGTGGTCCGTACCGTCCATGTCGAACCCGCCCGGGACGTGCGGTACGCCCTGACCCCGCTCGGGCGGAGCCTGCTGCCCCTGCTGGACGCGGCGCGGGAGTGGGCGGAGGCTCATCTGGACGAACTGCTGGACGCGCGGGAGGGGTTGAGGATCAGCTCGCGGTCACCAGCTCCACCGGACGGCCCGGCTCCCCGGTGATGAACTCCAGCAGCCGTGCGGCCTCCTCGGCCACCGCCTCCTTGTCCTGCCGGGACGCGTCCTCGAACAAGGTCACCGTCAGACGGGTCGTCGCACGCTGCCGCTCCGTCTTCCACACTCCGGCCACGAAGCCGTCGAGCAGCACCGTCGGCAGAACACGGCCGCCGGGACGGAAGACGCGGGGGCGGTACGCGTCCGGGATGACGCGGGTGCGGTCGTGGTGGGAGAGCAGCAGGTTGTCGTACTCGGGGAGCAGCCGTACCGGGGCGGGGGTGTCCCCGTCGGGGACGGAGGCGCCGGGCAGGTCGAACAGCTCCGTGCCGTTCTCGTCCCGCAGGACCGCCAACTCGCCGCGCAGCCGCTTGAGAACCGCGGCCATGCCCGTGAGTCCGGACCACACCTGGAGGTCCTTGGCGGTGGCCGGACCGAACGCCGCGAGGTAGCGACGCACCAACTCCGCCGGTTCGTCCGCGTCGTGACAGGGTCCGCCCAGCCACGCGTCCGCCGTCACATAGACGGCGCTCGACCCCGACCCCCAGGTGCCGCCCGGCGGTCGCTGCACCACGGGCAGTTCGCAGCGCAGCGCGATGTAGGCGAGCGCGGCGGCGTCGCGGTCGGGGAACGACTTCAGCAGGGCCTCGCCCAGCTCGCCGAGCGCGTACGGGCGTTGCCCTGCCGTCATCACCTGGAGCGTGGCCCGGAGCAGGGTGGCCCGCACCACCTCGCGGCCATCGCCTTGCCCCACTTCCTTCCGTGCGCCACGGTGGAACGGTCTTCGCGGTCATCCCATCACAGGCCGCGTCATCCCACCGGCCCCCGCGCATCCTTCGGGCCGGTTTCAACTTAGGTAAGCCAAACCTAATGTCGGATAACATGCAGCTCACCGCACCGATCCCGGGAGTCCGCTTGTCCCAGACCATCGACACGACCGCGCCCCGCCCCGCCGACACCGACGGGTATGTGGAGCTGCGCTCCAAAGAAGAGCTGCGGACCCTGCTCGGTGAGCCGTTCCCGCTCGTCATCGACAAGGTGCACAGCCAACTCGACGACCAGGACCGGGACATCCTCGCCCGCTCACCCTTCTGTCTGCTCTCCACCTCCGACAGCCGGGGCAACTGTGACGTCTCACCGCGCGGGGACGGACCGGGCTTCACGCACATCCTCGGGCCTTCGACCCTCGCCCTCCCCGACCGGCTCGGCAACCGGCGGGCCGACAGCTTCCACAACATCCTGGAGAACCCGCACGCCGGACTGCTCTACCTCGTCCCCGGCGGCACGGACGTGCTCCGCGTCAACGGACGCGCCCGCATCCTGACCGACGCGCCGTTCTTCGACGCGATGACCCGCGACGGACGACGCCCGCTGCTCGCGCTCGTGCTCGACATCGACGAGATCTATCTGCACTGCCCGCAGTCGCTGCGCCGCTCGGGCCTGTGGAACCCGGACACCTGGCCCGCACGCTGAGGCCGGGGGAGCGGTGCCGCACCGGGGCTGACCAGCACGAGTAAGGATAGGCTAACCTTCCTTCGTGAGTTCCGGTGAAGAGAAACCCGAGGCCCCCCGTATGCGTGGCCATGAACTGGCCGCGCACGACGTGACCGTGGCCTACGGCGGCACGGACGTGGTGCACGGCGCGGCAATCACGCTGCGCCCCGGCGAGGTCACGGTCCTGGTCGGCCCCAACGGCAGCGGCAAGTCGACGCTGCTGCGCACCCTGGCCCGCCTCCAGCGCCCCCGCTCCGCCACGCTCACGCTCGGCGGCGAGGGTGGCGACGGCGGCGACAGTGTCGACAGTGGCGAAGGCGGCGGCGAAGGAATCGGCGTCGGTCAGGATCGGCAGCCACTGGACGGCCTCGCCCTGACCGCCCGTGACTTCGCCCGCCGCGTGGCCCTGCTGACCCAGGGCCGTCCCACCCCGAGCGGGCTGACCGTGCGGGACATCGTCGAGTTCGGCCGCTACCCGCACCGGGGCCGCTGGTCCCGGGCCGACCCGCAGGGCGCCGACGCCGTACGCCGCGCGCTCGCCCTCACCGACCTCGAAGGGCTCGCGGACCGGGGCGCCGAGCACCTCTCCGGCGGCCAGCTCCAGCGCGTCTGGCTCGCGAGCTGCCTCGCCCAGGACACCGGCGTCCTTCTCCTCGACGAACCCACCACCTATCTCGACCTGCGCTACCAGGTCGAACTGCTCGACCTGATGCGGGACCTGGCGGACGACCACGGCATCGCCGTCGGCGCCGTCCTGCACGACCTGGACCAGGCCGCCGCCGTCGCCGACCGCGTCACCCTGCTCAGCGCGGGCCGCGTCGTCGCCGACGGCCGCCCCGAGGACGTCCTCACGTCCGAGCGCCTGACCGAGATCTACGGCATCCGTATCGATGTCGACCCCGACCCCCTGACCGGCCGCCTGCGCACCCGCGCCGTCGGCCGCCACCACGCACGCACCGGAAGGCTCAGCACCACCTCATGAGACGCCACCTCATCGCCCTCGCCGCCCTGTCCGCGACCGCCGTCGCCCTGACCGGCTGCGGCACCACCGAACCCGCCGCCAAGGACTCCGGCAAGACCGCCGCCAAGAGCATCACCCTGACCGACGCCACCGGTGCCGAGGTCAAGCTCGACGGCCCCGCCAAGAAGGTCGTCGGCACCGAGTGGAACGTCGTGGAGAGCCTCGTCTCGCTCGGCGTCGACCCCGTCGGCGTCGCCGACGTCAAGGGCTACGGGACGTGGGACACCGCCGCCCCCCTGAAGAACGCGCCCAAGGACATCGGCACCCGGGGCGAGCCCAGCATGGACACCATCGCCTCGCTCTCGCCCGACCTGATCGTGGCCACCACCGACCTGCCGGCCGCCGCCGTCAAGCAACTGCGCAAGATAGCCCCGGTGCTGGAGGTCCGCTCGGCGAAGGCGGCCGACCAGATCGGGCAGATGAAGACCAACCTGGACCTGATCGCGCGCGCCACCGGCACCACCGCCAAGGCCACCGAGGTGAACAAGGCGTTCGACGCCAAGCTCGCCGAGGGCAAGAAGAAGCTCGCCGCCGCCGGGCACGCCGGTGACCCCATCGCCTTCGCGGACGGCTACGTCGCCTCCCACCAGGTCTCCATCCGCCCCTACACCAGCGGTTCGCTCATCGGCACCGTCAACGAACGCCTCGGCCTGAAGAACGCCTGGAAGCTCAAGGGCGACCCCGCCTACGGCCTCGCCTCCACCGACGTCGAGGGCCTGTCCGCCGTCGGCGACGCCCACTTCGCCTACATCGGCAACGAGAGCGAGGGGACCGACCCGTTCAAGAAGGACCTCGCCAAGAACGCCGCCTGGAAGTCGCTGCCCTTCGTGAAGAAGGGCGATGTGCACCAGCTGCCCGACGGCATCTGGATGTTCGGCGGCCCGCGGTCCATGCAGGCGTACGTCGACGCCGTCGTCGCCGCCCTGACGAAGTAGCACCATGGCCGCCACCGCAACAGCCCCCGCCGCCGTGGCACCGGCAGAGAACTCCAGGACGGGCGCGGTCGCGGTGGCGGCCCTGCTCGTGTGCCTGGTCGCCGTCCTCGCGGTCCTCGACATCACCCAGGGCACCTCCTCCGTCGGCGCGTCCGAGGTCTGGAAGGCCCTCACCGGCCGCGCCGACGAGGCCGACGCCTCCGTGGTCATCGCCTCCCGGCTGCCCCGCGCCGCCGCCGGACTGCTGGCCGGGGCCGCCCTCGGCATGGCCGGGTCCGCCCTGCAGACCGTCAGCCGCAACGTGCTGGCCTCCCCGGACACCCTCGCCGTCAACGCCGGTTCCTACCTCGGCCTCGGCGTGCTCAGCGTGAGCGGAGCCACGCTCCCCCTGTTCGCCTCCTCCGGCGTGGCCTTCACCGGCGGACTCGCCGCCGCGGCCGTCGTCCTCTCGCTGGCCGGACCCGGCGCGGGCACCGTACGGCTCGTCCTCGCGGGCAGCGCCCTCTCGCTCGGCCTGTCCGCCGTCACCGACGCCCTGCTGCTGCTCTTCCCCGAGCGCACCCACGGCCTCTACCTGTGGAACCAGGGCAGCATCAGCCAGAACGGCTTCGACGGCGTCCTCCAGATGGCCCCCGTCGCCGCCGCAGGACTCCTCGGACTCCTCCTCGTCGCCCGCCGCCTCGACGCCCTCGCCCTCGGCGACGAGGCCGCGCGCGGCATCGGCGTCCCGGTCCGCGCCACCCGGATCACCGTGGTGGTGTGCGCCGCGCTGCTCTCGGCGGCGGCCGTCACCCTGACCGGCCCGGTCGGCTTCGTCGGCCTGTGCGCCCCCGCCCTGGTACGGCCCCTGGCCCGCAGGCTCAGGCCGTTCGTCCGCGTCCGGGTCAACCTGCCCGTGGCCGGTCTCGCCGGTGCGGCCCTCGTGCTCGGCGCCGACGTGCTGCTGCGCGCGAGCATGTCGACGGAACTCTCCGTCGCCGTCCCCACCGGCGTCGTCACCAGCCTCCTCGGTGCCGTGTTCCTCGTCGGCATGGCCCTGCGCGTGCGGGACACCACCAGCGCCGCCGCGCCCGAACGGCTGCGCATCCCGAGCCGCGCCGTCTTCCTCGCGACGGTCGCTGTCCTCGTCGCGGCCCTTGTCGGCGTGGCCGTCGCCGGAGTCCTCCTCGGCGACACCAAGCTCCTCCTCGGCGACGTCGCCAACTGGGCCCAGGGACAAGCGGGTCAGGCCGTCGGCTTCGTCCTCGACACCCGGGTGCCGAGGGTCGTCGCGGCCCTCCTCGCGGGCGCCGCCCTCGCCCTCTCGGGCACCCTTGTGCAGGCCGTCACCCGCAACCCGCTCGCCGAACCCGGCATCCTCGGCGTCTCCGGCGGCGCGGCCCTCGGCGCGGTCCTGCTCGTGACGACCGTCCCGGTCGCGGGGTCCTGGGGCATCGCCGGGGCGGCCTTCGCGGGCGCCGCGCTCGCCTCCCTGCTCGTCTTCGGGCTCGCGGCACGCGGCGGCTTCGGGCAGAGCAGGCTCGTCCTCGTCGGCATCGGTGTGTCCACCGCCGCCATCGCGCTCATCAGCCTGCTCATCGTGCTCACCGACCCGTTCAACGCGACCAAGGCGCTCACCTGGCTGTCCGGCTCCACCTACGGCCGTACGCTGCCCGACGCCCTGCCCGTCGCCGGCGCGCTGGTGCTCGGCACCGTCGTCGCCGTCGTACGGCGCACCGAACTCGACCTGGTCGCGCTGGACGACGACACGCCCCGGCTGCTCGGCCTGCGCACCGCACCGGCCCGCTTCGGGCTGCTCGTGGTCGCCGTCCTCCTCAGCGCCACCGCCGTCGCCGCCGCCGGAACCATCGGCTTCGTCGGCCTGGTCGCCCCGCACGCCGCCCGCGCCCTGGTCGGCCGCAGACACGCGCGCGTCATCCCCGTCGCGCTCCTCCTGGGCGCCGTCCTGGTCGGCACCGCCGACCTCCTCGGCCGCACCGTCATCGCCCCGGCCCAGCTCGGCGCCGGACTGATGACGGCCGCGATCGGCACGCCGTACTTCCTGTACCTGCTCGTCCGCTCCCGGCGTTAGGACCCGTGCCGAAGACGGTGACCGTCCTGGTCGCGGCCGTCAGACGCGTGGCCGTGACCGGCCACGTCACGACGGCGCCGCGTAACAGAGGACGGTCACCGTCTGCCGCGGGCTCCACCGCTGCTCGACCGCGGCCAGCAGCGTCCAGCCCAGCCGCTCGTACAAGGCTGCCGCGGCGGTGTCGGTGGCGACGACGTCGAGCACCGGATGCAGGCCACGGCGCCGCGCCTCCGCCACCGCCCGGCCGATCAGCAGCGCGCCGATCCCCTGTCCCCGCGCCCGCGGGGCGACGAACAACCGGGCGACCACGGCGGTCTCGTCCCGCCTCGCCCCGTTCCGCTCGCTCCACACCCCCGGTGCCAGGTCGCCTTCGTCGCCTCGCGACAGACCGACATGCCCCGTCAGACGGCCGTCGAGTTCGGCGACCTAGGAGCCCAGCAGGGGACCGTGCGACAGCCACTCGCCCGGCTGATCAGGCCAGTTCACCGGGTAGCCGTCCAGCCGATGGACCTCCGCGAGGACCCGCACACATTCCTCGACATCGCCGTCGGCCCGCTGCCGGACGCGGCGGCTCGGCCTCACGCCGGGCACCCCGGAGTCGTCGATGCTCACTCCGGAAGAGGAACACGGGCCGCTCTGTCACCGCCAGCCACTTTCGGCCCCGGCCCCTTGGGAAGATCGCGAACGCGGACCGACGGCACGTCAACGCAGGGCGTGCGCAGCGACAAAGGGGCGCACGCCCTGTTTGTATGAGCCCTGGACGCGCCCCCTGAGGTACGGCGAGAATGCGCCGTATCGAAAGCGAACGGCCGTTCCACGGCCGCCCGGCTTCCCAGGAAGGCAGGTTGGCCACGTGCTGCTGCGTCTGCCCACGTCCGTGTCCGAAGCTCGGGGACACCTCGCCGAAGGAGCCGTCCCGATAGGCGGGGCGACGCTCGTCTGGGCCACCTGGCAGCGCGACGGATTCCCCGCGCAGGCCATGTCGCTGCGCGAACTCCCCGAGGCCAACGTCCTCGGCCGTGAGGAACTGGGCGGCGCCGTCGTCCTGCACCGCATAGACGAGCGTGTCCCCGAGGTGCTGCGCCAGGCCGCGGGCTCGGTCGGCACCGGTGCCGTGCGCCGTGCGGCCACCGTCGGCGGCAACCTCGCGGGCAGCAGCCTGCGCTGTCTGCTTCCGGCCGCGCTCGTCCTGGAGGCCCGCGCCACGGTGCTCACCGCCGACGGGGTCTACGAGACCGACTTCGCCGAAGTCCTCGCCAAGCGCCCGGTGTTGCTCAGCCTGCGCTGGCGCACGCCGGTCGCGAGCGCCTACCGCAAGCTCCCCGGCGAGCCCGGCGGACCCCCGCCGCTCGTCGTCGCCTCCGCCCTGCACGCCCTCGGCGGCGACCGCTACCGGCTCTGCGTCGCCGTCCGCGACGGCTACGAGGTCCTGAGCGAGTCCACCGAGTGCGGCGCCGACCCCCGTGAACCCCTGCGCGCGCTGCGGGCGACGCCGGTCGGCGAGGTGGCCGGGGCGTGGGAGACCGTACGGTCGCAGGTGGTCGAGCTGACGGGTCGTTGAGCCGGTCAATTCCCTTGCGTGGCACATGAGTCGGGCCCCGATGCGTCCCGCGCACCGGGGCTCGGCCCATGGCGTGCCGTGTCAGACCGCGCTGTCGCGCAGCTCCGCCAGCGTCGCCGTCGTCAGCTGCCGGGACGGCCCGCCGTCCTCCACCAGCACCACGTCGCAGGACGCGCCGTGCGCCAGCGCGGCGGTCAGGCTGCCGTCCGCGAACTGCGCGAGTGCCCCGCGCGGCGAGCGGCCCACCGCAACAGCGCGGGCACCCACCCGGGCGGCGTGCTCGGCCAGCACCCGGCCCGCGGTCGCGTGGTCGCCCACGCTGGTCAGGATCTGGCCGGTGGCGGCGATGCCGTGCGCGGCGAGCCGGTCGAGATGCGCGGTGACGGCCGCCCGCGCCGCCTCGGCGCTCTCCGTCTCCGCCGCCTGCTCCTCCACCACGGCGGTCTCCTGCACATGCACCACCTCCAGCGGGCTGCCGGACTCCCGGGCCAGCCTGGCCGCCGCGTCCACGACCGCGTCGGCCCCCTCGTACGCCCCCACCGCGACGACCACCGGCGGTACGTCCGTCGTGGCCGGAGCGCCCACGGCGGTGAGCGACGGCGTCAACGGCGCACCCTCCTCCGGGCGTTCCTCGGCCTGACGCAGCAGCCGGTGTCCACCGGCCAGCACCGGAATCGCCAGCAGGAAGGTGGCGGCGCCCAGGTAGAACGGCACGCTGAGGTCGGTCGCGTCGGCCAGCTTGCCCGCCACGTACGGCGCGAGACCGCCGCCGATGAACCGCAGGAAGCCGTAGGACGAGGAGGCCACCGGGCGCTCCACGGGGGAGACCAGCATGACGGCCTGCGTGGTCAGCGTGTTGTTGATGCCGATGAAGGCACCGGAGACGACGACCGCCGTGATCACCACGGCCGGGCTGTCCACCCCGGCCGCGATGACCGCCATCACGACGCTGAGGCAGAAGAGATTGACGTACAGCACCGGCGCCGTACCGAAGCGCGCCTGCAGACGCGGGGCGAAGAACACGCTGAACGCCGCGACCAGCAGACCCCAGCCGGTGAAGACCAACCCGAGCTGGTGCGCGTCCAGTTCCATGGGGTACGGCGCGTAGCCGAGCATGGTGAAGAAGCCCCAGTTGTAGAGCAGCGCCATGATGCCCATGGTCAACAGGCCCCGGTGGCGCAGGGCCTTGAGCGGGGCGAGCGGTGAGGTGGGCCGGGCGGGCTTCGGCAGCGACGGGACGAAGACGAGCGTGGCGACCAGGGCGATCGCCATCAGCACGGCGACCCCGAAGAACGGTCCGCGCCAGCTGATCGCCCCCAACTCGCCGCCCAGCAGCGGTCCGACGGCTATCCCGAGGCCGAGCGCGGTCTCGTAGAGGATGATCGCGCCGCCGAAACCGCCGCTCGCGGAGGCCACGATGACGGCCAGCGAGGTGGCGATGAACAGCGCGTTGCCCAGCCCCCAGCCCGCCCGGAAGCCGACGATGCCGTTGATGGAACCGCTGCACCCGGCGAGGGCGGCGAAGACGACGATGATGGCCAGCCCGATGACCAGCGTGCGCTTGGCGCCGAACCGGCCGGAGAACCAGCCGACGACCAGCATCGCGACCGCGGTGACGATCAGATAGCTGCTGAACAGCAGCGAGACCTGGCTGGGGGTGGCGTGCAGATTCTTGGCCAGCGCGGGCAGGATCGGGTCCACCAGACCGATGCCCATGAACGAGATGACACAGGCGAACGCGACGGCCCAGACGGCCTTCGGCTGCCTGAACGGGCTGGCGGCCTTTCCATGCGGTGCAGTCATTACCGCTTCTCTCCAGTCATGAAGTGACGGGGACAGAGATCTCGACGGGACGGAACAGAGGGGGAGTTGGAGGCGCCGGTGCTAGTGCGCGCCCTCCTCCTCGATCGCGCGGGTCAGCGCCGGGAGTGCCGTACGGACCGCCGCCCGCTCCTCCTCGGGCATCCGGTCCAGGAGCAGGCCCAGCGCCTCCGAGCGTTCGGCCCGGCGCCGCCGGAACACCTCGAGACCGGTCTCGGTGGCCTCGACCAGCACCCCCCGGCCGTCGGTGCGGTCGGCGGTGCGCCGCACCAGGCCCGCACGCTCCATACGGGTGACGAGCTGGGTCATGTTGGGCTGGGTGGCGTTCTCGGCCCGGGCCAGCTCGGTCAGCCGCTGCGGACCCTCGCGGACCACCCGGCCGAGCGCGGAGGAGGCGGCGACGCTCAGGCCGCCCGCCGTGGCGCTGCGGCGCATGTGGCGCACCAGGTGCTCCACGGCGATCAGCAGATCTTCGGCCGACGTGTCGGGGCGCGGTCCGCCGGAGTCCATAACCCGCTTATGCATAACTCCATTATGCAGATGCGTGTACCGTGAAGCAACATCGATCCCCGGCCCTGCCCTGACCAGGATTTACGCCGGGAAACCGCCCCCGCCCAGCAGCCGGACCTCCACCGAGTGGGCCCGCAACGACACCCTGGAGGACTACTCCCTGCGCTACGCGCCGAAGTCCTGACGGCGGCCGTCGTCATCTTCCTCACCGGCATCCCGATCTCGTACTCCTCCGCGAAGTACTCGATCGACATGGACCTGCTGACCCGGGGCGCGGGCTTCGGCTACCTCGGCTCGACCCTCACCTCGGTCATCTACGCCAGCTTCACCTTCATCTTCTTCGCGCTCGAAGGCTCGATCATGGCGCAGGCCCTCGAACTCGGCCTGCACATCCCGCTCGCCCTCGGCTACGTCATCTGCTCCCTGGTCGTCCTGCCGCTCGTCGTCCACGGCATGACCGCGCTCTCCCGGATGCAGGTGTGGACCCAGCCGGTCTGGCTGGTGCTGATGGTCGCGCCGTTCGTCTCCATCGCCGTCCAGGAGCCGGAGAAGTTCGGCCGGTTCACCCACTTCGCCGGGAACTCGCCCACCGGCTCCAGCCTCAGCATGATCGGCGTCGGAGTGGGCGCGGGTGTGGCCCTCTCCTTGATCGCGCAGATCGGGGAGCAGGTGGACTATCTGCGCTTCATGCCCGACAAGACGGCGGCCAACGGCAGGCAGTGGTGGGCCGCCGTCCTCAGCGCCGGACCCGGCTGGGTCGTCCTCGGCGCGCTCAAGCAGATCGGCGGCGCCTTCCCCTGGGGCTGGCCACGTTCTTCGTGATCCTCTCCCAGATAAAGATCAACTCCACGAACGCGTACTCCGGTTCGCTGTCCTGGTCCAACTTCCTCTCCCGGCTGACGCACCGTCACCCCGGGCGGGTCGTCTACATCTTCCTCAACGTCGGCATCGCGCTCGCCCTCATGGAGTTCGGCGTCTTCGGCCTCCTCAACACCGTGCTCGGGTTCTACTCCAACGTGGCCATCGCCTGGATCGGCGCGGTCGTCGCGGACCTGGTCGTCAACAAGCCGCTCGGACTGAGCCCGTCGTACATCGAGTTCAAGCGGGCCCACCTCCATCACTTCAACCCGGTCGGCTTCGGCTCGATGCTGATCGCCTCGGCGGTGTCCATCGCCGCGTACTTCGGGGCCTTCGGCGCGTATGGCAAGGCGTTCTCGCCGTTCGTGGCGCTGGTGCTGGCCATGGTGCTGTCGCCGCTGTTCGCGGTGGTGACGAAGGGGCGGTACTACATAGCGCGGGTGGATGACCTGGGCGAGTCGCACATGGTCGCGGCGCACATGGCTGAGGTGCACATGGGCGAGCCCCACATGTCCGACACACCCATAACGCTCGACTGCACCGTGTGCGACACCGCCTTCGAGCGCCCCGACATGGCCCACTGCCCCTTCCACCAGGGCACGGTCTGCTCCCTGTGCTGCAGCCTGGAGAAGGATTGCCACGACAGGTGCAAGAGCGAGGGGACGGGCGGCCCCGTGGAACTCGCCGCCCCCACCCTGCGCGCCCTGGAGCAGGACTGACGGGCAACCGGACCGCCCGGACCCGCCCTCAGGACGCGGCGGGTCCGGGTCATTCCTTGTATCCCCTGGCCCCCGCGCTTAGCCTCTGGCTCGACACGTCAGGACAGGTAGGTCGACGATGACGCAGCCGCAGGACCCCCGCCACGGCGGAGCCGACCGCCAGATCCATCTGGAGACCCAGGGCCTCGACGTGATCGGCGACGCCGATCGCAAGGGCACCCCGAGCACCCTGTTCTGGCCCTGGTTCGGTGCCAACGTCTCCGTCCTCGGGCTCAGCTACGGCGCCTTCGCGCTCGGCTTCGGCATCTCCTTCTGGCAGGCCCTCGTCGCCGGAGTGCTCGGCATCATCGCCTCCTTCCTGCTCTGCGGCCTCATCGCGGTCGCGGGCAAACGCGGCTCGGCCCCCACCATGGTCCTCAGCCGCGCCGCCTACGGCGTACGCGGCAACCGGCTGCCGTCCGTCGTCTCCTGGATACTCACCGTCGGCTGGGAGACCGCCCTCGCCACCCTCGCGACGCTCGCCACCGCCACCGTCTTCGCCCGGCTCGGCTGGGGCGGCGGCACCGAGACCAAGGCCGTCGCCCTCCTCGTGGTGGCCGCCCTCACCGTGGTCGGCGGCGTCATGGGCTTCGACCTCATCATGCGGATCCAGACGGTGATCACCCTGATCACCGGCGTGCTCACCGTCATCTACATCGCCCTGGTCGCCGACCACGTCGACTGGGACACCGTCAGCGCCATCCCGGCGGGCTCCGCCCAGCAGTTCATCGGCGCGCTGGTGTTCGTGATGACCGGCTTCGGCCTCGGCTGGGTCAACGCAGCCGCCGACTACTCCCGTTATCTGCCCCGCGCCTCCTCCAGCCGGGGCGTCATCGGCTGGACCGCCTTCGGCGCCTCGGCGGCCCCGCTGCTCCTGCTCGTCTTCGGCCTGCTGCTCGCGGGCTCCTCCGGCACACTGAGCGAGGCCATCGCCGCCGACCCCATCGGCGCCCTGACCACCATCCTGCCCACCTGGTTCCTGGTCCCCTTCGCGCTCGTCGCCGTC
Source organism: Streptomyces sp. LaPpAH-108 (assembly GCF_000373625.1). Classification (GTDB taxonomy): domain Bacteria; phylum Actinomycetota; class Actinomycetes; order Streptomycetales; family Streptomycetaceae; genus Streptomyces. The sequence continues at coordinate 349,936 of NZ_KB891993.1, read as the reverse complement.
CTCGGCCTGGTCGGCGGCGCCGTCCTCGACATCTACTCCTCCGGCCTCGCCCTGCTCTCCGCCGGACTACGGGTGCCCCGCTATCTGGCCGCGTTCGTCGACGGCGTCCTGATGATCGCCGGTTCCATCTACATCGTGTTCTTCGGCGGGGCCTTCCTCGGCGAGTTCATGGGCTTCCTCACCACCCTCGGCGTGCCCATCGCCGCGTGGTGCGGCGTGATGCTCGCCGACCTCGCCCTGCGCCACCGCGACTACGACGAGGGCGACCTCTACCGCCCCGACGGCCGCTACGGCGACGCGCCCGTCCTGCCCCTCGTCCTCACCACCGGCGCCACCGCCGTCGGCTGGGGCCTGGTCACCAACACCGCCGCGAGCTGGCTCACCTGGCAGGGCTATCTGCTCGGCCCGCTCGGCCTCGGCGGCAAGTCGGGCCCGTGGGCGTACGCCAACCTCGGCGTCCTCGTCGCCCTCGCGCTCTCCTTCCTCGGCACCCTGCTGCTCGGCCGGGGCCGGGTGCGCGCCCAGGAGACGGCGCCGCCGAGCCCGCCGTACGAGGGGAGCCCCGCCATATGACCGCCCCCGCGTCTGCGCCCCCCGGTCTGCTCGCCGTCATCGACATGCAGCACGTCTTCGCCGACCCGGACAGCCCCTGGGGGGGTACCCCGCTTCGCGGACGCGGCGGCGGGCGTACGGCGCCTGCTGCCCGCCTACACCGGCCGCACCGTCTTCACCCGCTTCCTCGCCCCGTCGCTGCCGACCGGGGCCTGGCGTGCCTACTACGCCCGCTGGCCCTTCGCGCTCCAGCCGCCGCAGGCCCCGCTGTGGCGGCTGGCCGGTGACGTCGCGGGGTTCGCGGACCGCGCGGGGCCGACCCTGGACACCGAGACCTTCGGCAAGTGGACTCCGGGGCTCGCCGCCCGGCTGGGCCCGGGCGAGCCGCTGGTCCTCGCGGGCGTCAGCACCGAGTGCTGCGTCCTGACCACCGCGCTGGCCGCCGCCGACGCGGGCACCGAGGTCCTGGTCGTCGCGGACGCCTGCGCGGGCGTGGACGACCGCGCCCACCGCGAGACCCTGCGCCTGCTGGAGCTGTACGGCCCCCTCGTCCGCGTCGTCACCACCGGGGAACTGGGCGCGCGCAACCAGCCCTGACACCGGGCACGGCCGGGTGCGCGGCGGTGCGCTCGGCCGTCCGGGGAATCGGATGCATGGTCCGCGCCCGACGGGGTACGCGGCGCGGGAGCGCGCCGGGCTCCCGTCCGCGCGCGTGGCCGTACGACCGCTCTACCTGGGGATGTGCCATGGAGACACCCGCTCACGACGACCACCAGACGCCGGCTCAGCAGGCTCTCGACGTGCTGGCCGTCAACACCGCCGACGAGGCGGCACTGGACACCCTCGCGCACAGCGACGTGCTCGTCCCGATGCCGGACGACGCGGCCGAGATGGAGGGCGCCGACTCCTCGACGGTCGCCCTGCCCGTCCTGGAACAGCCCGGAGGCGAGCAGGTCGTCCCCGTCTTCACCTCGGAGATCGAGATGGCCGGGCTGCTGCCCTCCATCTCCCGCTACCGGCTGATCCAGCTCGGCGCCCTCGCCGCCCAGTGGCCGGAGGAGGAACTCTCGCTCACGATCGACGGCAGCTCCGAACACGGACTGACGCTCACCTCGCAGGGAGTGCGGACGCTGCTCGCACGATGAGCGGCCCACCTGGAGGCGGAGTCGTGCCACGTGGGCGGCTCCGCTTCGGGGGAGGGGTGCGCGCCTGTGGGGTGCGCACACATATGTCGGCGCCACATGAGCCAGTCCCACACGGACCACTCCCACATGGGCCAGTCCCACATAGGGCACCGCTCCATAGACGAAGCGTCTCGCCCGGAGGCCGGGCGGCTCAGTCCTCCCCGGCCAGCATCTTCTCCAGCACGGCGCGCTGCAGGGGACGTACCTCGGCGTACAGTTCGCGGCCCTTGCGGGTGAGCGCGACCCACACCCCGCGCCGGTCCTCCACGCACACCGAGCGCTTGACCAGGCCCTCCTTCTCCAGGCGGCCGATCAGCCGGGACAGCGCGGACTGGCTCAGATGGACCCGGCCGACCAGGTTCTGCACCCGGCACTGATCCCCCTCGGCGGGCGACTCGGCGGCCAGGATGTCCAGCACTTCGAAGTCGCTGGCACCGAGCCCGTGCGGATGCAGGACGCGATCGATCTCGCACAGGGTGCGCGCGTGGATCGCGAGGATGTCCCGCCACTGTTCTTCCAGCCGGGCGTCGGCCGTCTTGACTGCCATACCCGCACCGTAGCACCGATCCAGCCACTCCTTGAGTGTGCAAGTAGTACCGGTTCGAGGCCCCGCGCGGCCCCGCCGTACCCCCTTTCCCCGCCCCGTCGCCCGGGACCGGCCACCGGCCGTCCGCAGGGGCCGGTACCGGACAACGGACACCGAGACGCGGACACGGCAGCGCCGCCTGCGCCACAGTGGGACTCGGCGCACGAGGAGCCCGGGAGCGGAGGCGGACACATGATGGGGAGGCCCTCGGGCCGCGTACGGCAGACGGTCCTGGAACTGCTCAAGGACCCGGCGGCCCACTTCCCCGAGGCACGCCGGCACCGCGACCCCGCCGGTACCGGCGTCACCGCGCGCGCCGTCGCCGACCATCTCGGGCTGCCCCGCCGGACCGTCGCCGCCCACCTCGACTTCCTCACCGGCCTCGGTCTGCTGCGCACGCGACGGCGGCGTCTGCGCGTCCACTACCGCCGCGACGAACTCCGCATCGCCGAGGTCGCCCAGCTCTTCGAGAAGGGCTGGTGAACGGCCGCGCGCCGACCCGTCCGCACCATCGCCCCACGCCACACCGGCTCGGACAAAGCGGACCCGCGCGGTAAGAAGTCGTTGTGAAACGGCGGGGGAGCGGGGACGGGGCGGGGACGGGCGGCGGCCGGGAGGGCGCCCCGTCCGCACCGCGTCCGTCCCCGTCGTCGGCAGGTGCGACTCGCTCGGCGGCCCCCCGGACACCCTCGCGCGAGCGGGTGGCTCTACGCTGCCGCCAGCACCGGGGCCGTGCGCGGCCGGGCATAGTAAGACTGACTACAGCACTGTCGACCTCCTCTTCCCAGAACTGGATTCCATGAGCGCCATCTCCGTCGGTCAAGCCGTCGTCCTCGGAGTAGTCGAGGGGGTGACCGAGTTCCTTCCCGTGTCCTCCACCGGCCACCTCAAGATCGCCGAGGGGCTCATGCACATCCCGGTCGACGACAAGTCCGTGGTCGGCTTCTCCGCCGTCATCCAGGTCGGCGCCATCGCCGCCGTGCTCGTGTACTTCTTCAAGGACATCAAGCGGATCATGACCGCCTGGTTCACCGGTCTGGTCCGTCCCCAGGAGCGCTACCGCCACGACTACAAGTTCGCGTGGTGGGTCATCGCGGCGACCATCCCGATCGTGGTGGTGGGTCTGGCCGCCAAGCCGCTGATCGACGGCCCGCTCGCCTCGCTGTGGGTGGTCGCCGGTTCGCTGATCGGCGGCTCGGTCGTCATGTGGTGCGCGGACCAGATGGGCCGCCACAAGCGCGGTGAGGACGACACCTCCTTCAAGGACGCGATGCTGGTCGGCTGCTCGCAGATCCTGGCCCTGCTCTTCCCCGGCTTCTCCCGCTCCGGCGCCACCATGTCGACCGCGCTCATCCTGGACCTCGACCGGGTCGCCGCCACCCGCCTCTCCTTCTTCCTCGGCATCCCGGCCCTGACCGGCGCCGGTATCTACGAGCTGAAGGACGCCCTCGGCGCCGGGGTGGGCGCTGCCCCGCTGGCCGTCGGCACGGGTGTCTCCTTCGTCGTCGCCTACGCCTCCATCGCCTGGCTGCTCAAGTTCGTCGCCAAGCACTCCTTCAACGCCTTCGTGATCTACCGCATCGTGATCGGCGCGCTGCTGTTCGGCCTGCTCGCCACCGGTGTGCTGGCCAGCTGATCCCACACCCTTTCGTCGCGCACGGGGTGCGGAGCCCATATGTGGGTTTCCGCACCCCGTGCGCGCTTTTGCGGAGGGCGTCTTGACATGGTTTCCCCGCACACCGCAGGATCGCCTCCGTGAACCTGTCAGACAGCCAGACAACTGTCCCGGCTCCCCGGCGCGTCAGCGCCATGGAGGCGGTCCTCGGGCATCTGCGCGGCGCGATCGAACGCGGCACCTACGCGATCGGCGACAAGCTGCCCTCCGAGGCCGAGCTGTGCCGCACCCTCGAGGTCTCGCGGCCCGTGCTCCGCGAGGCCCTGCGCGCGCTCCAGACGATGGGTCTCACCGTCTCCCGGACCGGCAAGGGCACCTTCGTCGTCGCCACCACGGTGGCGGACCCCACGTTCGGCGACTACACGGCCGGCCATCTCCTTGAGGTGCGCCGCCATATAGAGGTCCCGGTCGCGGGCTACGCGGCCGAGCGCCGGACCCCGGAGGACCTGGACCGGCTGACCGGACTGCTGGACCGCATGGACCGGGAGACGGACACCACCGCCTGGGTCGCCATGGACACCCTCTTCCATCTGTCCGTCGCCGAGGCCGCGCAGAACCCGGTCTTCCGCAAGGTGATCGAGGAGATCCGGGACGCCCTGGCCCGCCAGTCGGCCTTCCTCACCGAGCTGGCAGGCCGCCGCGAGCAGTCCAACCGGGAGCACCGGGCCATCGTCGAGGCGCTGCTCGACGGCTCCGGACCCGACGCCGCCGAGGCCATGAGCCACCACCTCGACCGCGTCGCCACCAGCCTCGACGGCATCGTCCGTCCGCCCACCCCCGCCGACGCGTGACCCGCGCCCCCGGCCCGTTCCGACCCGTGATGCAGGCAGAGATGTACAGCAGCTTCCCCACCGACGCCCCCGTCGTCCGCGCACCCCGCCATGTGCCCGTCGCCCACCTCGTCCGCGGAGGGATCGTCGAAGGCGTCCACCACGGCTCCGTCGTCGTGCTCGCCGCCGACGGCCGGGTCGAGTTCGCCCTCGGCGACATCGAGGCCGCCTTCTACCCGCGCTCGGCGCTCAAGCCCGTCCAGGCCGTCGCCATGCTCCGGGCCGGGCTGCCGCTCGACGGCGAGCTGCTCTCGCTGGCCGCCGCCAGCCACTCCGGCGAGGAGAGCCACCTCGCGGCCACCCGGCGCCTCCTTGATCTCGGCGGGCTCACCGAGGCCGACCTGCGCAACATCCCCGACCTGCCGTACGACCCGGTCGTCCGGGACGAGTGGATCGCCGCCGGACGCGCCCCCTCCCGGCTCGCCCAGAACTGCTCCGGCAAGCACGCCGCCATGCTGTGGACCGCACGCGTCAACGGCTGGTCCCTGCCCGACTACCTCGACCCGGCCCACCCCCTCCAGCAGGCCGTCGCCCGCACCGTGGAGGAGCTGACCGGGCAGCCCGTCGCCCACGTCACCGTCGACGGCTGCGGGGCACCGCTCTTCGCCGTCTCCCTGCACGGCCTGGCCCGCGCCGCCGCCCGCATCACCACGGCCGCGCCCGGCACGCCCGGGGCACGGGTGGCCGACGCCATGCGCGAGCACGCCGAGACGGCCTCCGGCACCCGCCGGGACGTGGCCGCGCTCATGCGGGCGGTGCCCGGACTGCTCGCCAAGGACGGCTTCGAGGGCGTCCAGGTGGCCGCGCTGCCCGACGGCCGCGCCGTCGCCGTCAAGATCGCCGACGGCGCCGACCGGGCCCGTGTGCCCGTCGCGGCGGCGGCCCTGGCCCGCGCCGGGGTCGACCCGGCCCTGCTCACCGCCTTCGAGGGCCAGGCCCTCCTCGGCGGCGGACGCCCGGTGGGCCGGGTCCGTCCGGTGCCCGAGCTGACCGAGGCCCCGCTGACGCCCTGCGCGTGAGGCGCGGGGCGTGAGACGCGGGGCGTCCGACCGGCCGGGCCGCGACGTTCCGGCCGGTCAGACGTCCTTCGAGCGGGCCGTCCCCTTCGACCGCAGGATCAGGGCCACCACCGCCGCGCCCAGCACCGAGATGCCCGCGACCGTGACGGTTCCCGCCCAGTCCGTGTCGTCGGACGGTGCCGGGGAGGTGGCCGCGGCGACCGGTACGGCCGAGTGCGTCGGCTTCGGCGCGGGGACGGTGCGCAAGCCGTCCAGGGAGCCGACCGGGTCCACCCGGCCCCTCGCCGCGAACCCCCAGTCGAGCAGGGACCGCGCCTCCTCGTAGACCGCGAGGCCGCCGCCCTCCTGAGGGTTCATCACCGTCACCACCAGGGTGTGGCCGCCTTGGCGCGCGGCGGCGACCAGGGTGTTGCCCGCGTTGCTGGTGTAGCCGTTCTTGATGCCGATCAGCCCCGGATAGCGGCCCACCCCGTCCTCGCCGGTCAGCAGCCGGTTGGTGTTCTCGATGCCGAAGGGCAGACCGTCCCCGGGGAACTCGGCCTGCGCGGTGGAGCAGTAGCGGGCGAAGTCGGGGTTGCGCAGCCCCTCCCGCCCGAAGACCGCGAGGTCGAACGCGGAGGACACCTGCCCCGGCGCGTCGTAGCCGTCGGGGGAGACCACATGGGTGTCCAGGGCGCCCAGTGCGTGCGCCTTGGTCTGCATGCGGCTCACCGTCCGCGGCACCCCGCCGTCCAGTGCGGCGAGCACATGGACGGCGTCGTTGCCGGAGCTGAGGAACACTCCGCGCCACAGGTCGGACACCTGATAGGTGTGGCCCTCCTCCACACCGACCAGGCTGCTGCCCTCGCCGACGTCGGCCAGCTCCTCGTAGCGGACGGTGTGCTTCTCCGCCGCGGGCAGCGTCGGCATGACGGTGAGAGCGAACAGTGTCTTCAAGGTGCTCGCCGGGGGCAGCTTGCGGTGGGCGCCGTCCGCCGCCAGGACCTCGCCGGTGTCCGCGTCGGCGACCAGCCAGGACAGGGCCGAGAGCTCCGGCAGCTCGGGCGCACCGCGCAGGGGCCGCACCTGGGGTCCTGAGCCGTAGAGCAGGGAGGGTCGGGGGACGGCCGCGCGGGGGGCCGGGGGTGCGGGTTCCCCCGCGTCGTGTCCGAGGGCGGAGGCGGCCGGTGCGAGGGCCAGCACCCCCGCCGCACACAGGGAACAGATCGACACGGTCGCCCGACGAGAGAATCCGGTGCTCATATGATCAACGTAGGAACGAGAGGGGGGCGCGGCGAGCCACCCGCGCCGGACGGCCCAGCGGAGCAACCCGGATGCCGCACGCGGGAACCCACCCGGCCCAGCCGCAGCCCCCGGCAGCGTGTGCCCCAAGACAGCCGGAGCCCCGGACCGGCGCCCGGCGGGCGTACGCCGTCACGACCTCGCGCCGGACGTCCCCGGACCGTAACGATCCCGGACGTACGGGGACTTGAGCCGCCGCTCCGCACTACCGTGACGACATGTCCACGCCACCGCAGCCCTCGCAGCCTCCTCAGCCGCCCGGACAGCCTGGACCGCCTCCCCAGCCGCCCGCCCAGCCCGCACCGCAGCCGGGACCATCCCCGGCACAGCCCGGCCCGCCCGCGCCGCAGCCCACGGTGCCGCCGCAGCCGACGGCCTACTCCTACCCGAATCCGCAGTCGCCCCCGCAGGCCAACCCCTACGCCCAGCCCTACGGGGCGCCCGCCCAGTTCGGCCCACCACCGGGACCGCCGCCCGGTGCGCCCTCCGGCGGCGGGGGAACGGCCGCCGGACGAGCCGTGCTGTGGGCCGTGGTCGGCGCCGTCGTGGCGTCCGCCGCGTGGGCGGCCGGAGTGTTCCTGATCGGTGCCCCGGGCGACGCGGACCTGCGCGGCTACTCGGCCCCCGCCGACCTGTGCGCGCGTGCCGACTACTCGGCCTTCCAGGACGAGTACCCCTCGGCCGACTCCTCCCCGACGCACAGCTCCCTCAAGGACCCTGCCCTGCACGAGAGTTACTGCAGCCTCGGCCTGAAGAAGCCCGGCTCCTCCTACGCCGACGCCTACCTCTCCCTGCAACTGGACCTGCACCGCAAGACCGACCCCGCACCGGAGTTCACCGCCACCTGGAAGAACTACGACGACAGCCACACGGGTTACGACGTCCGATCCGTCGCGGGCATCGGCGACGAGGCGTACCTGGTGAGCCGGGACACCACCAGCGGCTCCTCCAGCGGCTCCCGCTTCGCGACCCTGGCGGTACGGGACGGCTGGACGACGTACATCATGGGCTACAGCGTCTACCTCACCTCCTACGCCAGCGACAAGAAGCCGCCCGCGCTCGACGACGTCACCGACTGGCTGAAGACCGACACGAAGGCCACCCTGAAGCGCCTCAAGGACTGAGCGGGCCCCGGCCGCGCGCCCTAGGCTGAGGGCATGTTCAGCCCCGAAGGCCCCACCCTGCGCGAACTCGCCGTGCAGGCCCTGTCGTCCGTGGAGCGCGGCTACGACCTGCTCGCGCCGAAGTTCGACCACACCCCCTTCCGGACGCCGGACCCGGTCCTGGAGGCGGTCGCGAAGGCGCTCGGCCCGCTCGGCCCGTACGACGACGGCCTGGACCTGTGCTGCGGCACCGGCGCCGGACTCGACGTGCTGACCGGGCTGTGCCGCCGCAGTGTCACCGGGGTCGACTTCAGCGCCGGGATGCTCGACGTCGCCCGGCAGCGCGCCGCCGGGCCCGGGGAGCCGTCCGTCGCGTGGGTGCGTGCGGACGCCCGCGCGCTGCCCTTCACGGCGGCCTTCGATCTCGTCGTCAGCTTCGGGGCGTTCGGGCACTTCCTGCCCGCGGAACTGCCGGGGCTGTTCGGACAGGTCCACAACTCCCTGCGTCCGGGCGGCACTTTCGCCTTCCCGGTGCTCGCGCCGCCCCGCCCGACGAGCCGCGCCTACTGGGCGCTGCTCGGCTTCGACGCGGCGATGCGGGTGCGCAACTCCGTGTGGCGCCCGCCGTTCGTCATGTACTACCGCCCCTTCCGACTCGGCGACGTCACCCGGGAGTTGACCCGCACCGGCTTCGCCGTCGAGCTGCGCGACCTGCCCGAGTTCGGGCGGCGCGACGACGGCGCTCCGCGCGCCCGGCTCCTCGTCGCCCGGCGCGCGGCGGAGGTCAGCCCGCCGCCGGAAGCGTGAACTCGTAGACCAGCGTGTCCTCTTCGGCGTTCACCACCAGGTCCGTGATCTCCAGCGGGCGCGCGTACTGGTCGCGCACGCGCCGGGTCACCCGCACCGAAGAGGCGTCGCCCACCTGGCTGATGGAGTCCCGGTGGTGCAGGGTCAGCCCCGCCTTGCGCATCCAGTCGTAGGCGCGGCCCAGTTCCGCCGGGGTCGCCCCGTCGGCCCGCTCGCGATAGCGCCCCAGCTCCGCGACCTCGGCCAGCGCCACCGCCGAGAACGAGGTCACCGCCGTGCGCAGCGAGCGGCCGTCGGGCCCCGCCGACAGATAGCGGTGGACCAGCGTCGGCCGGTGCGGGGAGAGGCCCAGCGCCCGTGCGTGCTCCGGCGGCGGCGCCTCCCAGGTCACGGTCGCCCGGTCGACCGCCCCGGGACCGGCGGGCACCGTCCCCACCGGGAAGGTCAGCGACACCGGCTCCTCGACCGGGCGCCCGGGCAGCGTGGCATGACTGCCCCGCCGGTCGGTGCTCAGCATTCCGCCGCGCCGCAGCACGTCCAGTGCCTGCCGGACGGTCGCCCTGCTGACCCCGAAGTGCCGCGCGAGATGTCGTTCCCCCGGCAGCCGTTCACCCGGTGGGATCGTCCCGTCGCGCAGCTCGTCGAGCAACCGGGAGGCGACCCGCTGATACAGGGTCTGCTCGTCGCTCTGCCGGGATTCGTGCGGGGTGGTGCGGGACATGCCGCCCCTCCTGTCGGTGACAAGACGTAGCCGCGCGGGCTCATTGCGCCACCGTATCTAGCATTGGTCTAAACCACTTGGGAAGGGGATTCCTGGTGTTCGGCCGAAATCCTTCGGTGCGCAGCGGGAGTTGAGGGGTTACCGCCGGGACGCCAGGTCGCCCAGGCCGTTCGCGAGCAGCGCGAAGGCGTGCTCCGCGTCGGCCGCCGCGCCCGCGTACCGCTCGTCCGCGGACTCCCCGGCCGTCAGCCGGTCGGCGTTGTCCTGCGCCAGCGCCCAGTGCACGCCGACGATCTGCACCGCCGCGAGACGCGCGGTGAGTTCCGGAGTGTCCGCCGTCTCCCGCAGGGCCTCGGCGAGGGCGCGTTCGGCGACGGTCTTGAACCGTTCCATCCGGGACACCAGGGAGGGCGCGTCGACGATCATCCGGTGCAGCCTGCGCACCGGGGGGAGGTCGTTGAGCCCGGTGATCGGGTCGCGCTCGCGCAGCCCCCTCAGGAAGTGCTCGCGCACCGCGCTCAATGGGTCGGTGCCGGGCACACGGGTCCGCACCACACGAGCCAGCTCGGTCTCATGGTCGGCGAGCCTGTGGACGACGAGGTCTTCCTTGGTCGGGAAGTACGCGAAGAGCGTCCGCTTGGACACCTCGGCCGCCTCGGCCACCTGGGCCACCGAGACCTGGTTGAAGCCGTGCTCCAGGAACAGCGAGATCGCGGCGTCGGAGATCGCCTCACGCGTCCGCTGCTTCTTCCGTTCCCGCAGTCCTGGCTTGCCGTCCACGGCGCCACCGTAACAGAGAGTTGCCCCGAGAGGATTTCTGCACCTGGTATACATTTAACCTCAGGCGAGAGATTGGACTGAAGATGCCGACCGAGACCGAGACCCAGGTCGTCGTCGCGGGCGCGGGCCCCACCGGACTGACGCTGGCGTACGAACTGGCCCTCGCCGGGGTCCAGACCCTGGTGCTGGAGAAGCTGCCGCGGCGCGTCGACCAGGTGAAGGGCGGCGGAGTGCAGCCCCGCACGGCCGAACTGCTGGAGAACCGCGGCCTGTTGGAGCCGCTGCTGAAGCGCGCCACGCCGCGCGAACAGGTGGGCGGCCATTTCGCGACGCTCCCCGTGCCGCTGGACTGCACCCCCTGGAACACCCGGCACCCCTACCCGGTCGCCATCTCCCAGGGCGAGATCGAGGGCGTACTCGAAGAGCGGGCGACCGCCGCCGGGGCACGGGTGCTGCGCGGTACCGCCGTCACCGGGGTCGAGCAGGACGACGACGGCGTGCTCGTGACGACGGACGGGGGCACGGACGCGGACGCCGCGCGCGTGCGGGCGCGGTATCTGGTCGCGTGCGACGGCGGCCACAGCACCGTGCGCAAACTGCTCGGCGTGCCGTTCCCCGGCCGACCCGGGACGCACCAGGCCGTGCTGGCCGACATCCACCTGAGCGCCGTATCGGCGCTGGTGCCACGGCAGTTGGGGCATATGAGCACCCTCACCCGGCAGGGCGGCGGCTACTGGGCCATGCTGGCCCCGCTCGGCGGCGACCGGTACCGGATCACCTTCGGACGCGCGGGCGAGGCCGACACCTCCCGCGACACCCCCGTCGGCCCCGAGGAGATCACCACCGCCCTGCGGGCCGTGTACGGCCCCGAGACCACCCTCGGCGCCGTGGACAACGCCTCCCGGTTCACCGACGCCACCCGCCAGGTCGAGAACTACCGGGTGGGCCGCGTCCTGTTCGCGGGCGACGCCGCGCACATCCACCCGCCCCTGGGCGGCCAGGGCCTCAACCTCGGGATGCAGGACGCCTTCAACCTCGGCTGGAAACTCGCCGCCGTCCTCCAGGACCGGGCACCGAGCGACCTGTTGGACAGCTACCACGCCGAACGCCACCCGGTCGGCGCCCAGGTCCTGCACCACACCTCCGCCCAGCGCGTCCTCGCCGACCCGAACCCCGGCGAGGACGTGGCCGCCCTGCGCGACATCGTCACCGATCTGCTGCGCCTGCCCGACACCAACCGCCACGTCGCGGGCCTGATGTCCGGCCTCTCGCTGCGCTACGACCTGCCCGGCGACCACCCGCTCACCGGTGGGCGCGTGCCCGACGCCGACCTGGTCACCGAGGGCGGTCCCGTCCGGCTGTCGGCGCTCCTCGCCACGGGCCACGCGGTCCTGCTCGACCTGGGCGGCATCGTCCCGGCCGGTCTCCGGCTCCCGCCCCGCGTCGACCTCGTCCGCGCCACGTCCGCCGAGGACCTGGGTGCCACCGCCCTGCTCATCCGGCCCGACGGCTACGCCGGTTGGGCCACCGACGGCGCACCCGGCCCCGGCGCGGACCTCTCCGACGTGATCGCCGAGTGCCTTGGGGGCGCGCGGGACGGGGCCGTGGCCTGATCCCGGGCCCGGGGAGAGGTCTCGAGCGCGGGCGCCTTCCCGCCCGGGGACCGGATCTCAGGCCCGGAACCGGCTCCACTCCGGACCCGTGCGCGCCCAGTCGCGGTCCCACTCGGCCAGACGGCGCCGCAGGGCGACGCGGCGCTCCACGGTGCGGGCCAGGAGGGCGACGGCGATCGTGCCGCCCGCAGCGCACAGGCCCACGGTGACGGTGTGCTGCCAGACGGCCACGTCGTTCGCCGGAGGTGCCACGCTGCGGCCCTGGCGGTCGAACCACACCGTCACCTTGTCCTCGGTGCGCGTCCCGGCGGGCACCCTGGCCTGAGCGGTACGGGTCGTGCCCTCCGGGTCGGTCCAGCGGACCTCGGCGCTGTAGGTGTGTCCCCGGTCACGGTGGACCAGCGGCGAGCGGTCGGTGACCGGCCCGACCACCTGGGCGCTCACCTGGTGCCGCTCGGCACGCTGCGCGGTGGCGCGGGACTGGGCCAGGTCGTGGGCGTGCAGGCCCGCGACCACTCCGGCCAGGGGCGCCACCACGCACAGCAGGACGGCGACCAGCAGCACCGTCCACGCCTCCACCACGTCCGACCGGCGCCGCAGCGGATTGCGCCGCCACCGCCAACCGCGCACCCGGGTACGCATGTCCACCTCCTCGCCGCGACGGGGCCGCGGCCGGAGACCCGGAGAGCGCCGGGGGACCGGCCGGCCACCGCCCGCGTACGCACACGAGCGTTCCCACCCGTTTCGTACCCCGAACGGCGCACCTCGCTCCTCGTGCGCGTCGCGACTTCCCGTCCGCACGGAAGACGGGCCGTTCGGCCTTCCCCGTTCGGCCCACCCGTCGCCCTCCGCCCCGGGCCGATCGTTCGCCCCACGCCCCGATCATTGCGGTCCCGTGAACTCGGGGCGGCCACGGGAATAGCGACACCGGTGTTCACACTTGGGGCGATTACCGGCGCCGTCGCGCCGGACACGGTGCGAGGGAAGCGAGGACAGAGGATGCCCGAGGCGTACGTCTCCACGCGGCACGGCGACCGGGAGACCGAGGTGACGGCCGGTCCGGACCGGCCGGAGCCGGTCCCCGGCCCGCTGCCCGGCAGCGATCCGCGCGTCCTCGACCATCCCGCCCTCGCCGCCCTGACCGGCCCGCACGCCCACTTCGCCGAGCGGCGCGGCCGGGTCCTGCGCTACCCGGCGGACGTCTCCCCGTGGCTCGCGCTCCCCGACGAACCCGACGCGGACGACTGGGCCGACGCCGCCGCCCTGACCGGACCCGGCACGGAGGTGCCGCTGCTCGGCTTCCGCGGCCAGGTGCCGGAGGACTGGGAGGTCACCTTCCGGATCGAGGGCGTCCAGCTGGTGGACGACGGGCTCGTCACCGCGCCCGAACCCGAGGCGATACGGCTCGGCCCGGCCGACGTGCCCGAGATGCTGGACCTCGTCGAGCGCACCCGCCCCGGCCCCTTCCTGCCCCGCACCATCGAACTCGGCACCTATCTGGGCATCCGCCGCGACGGCAGGCTGATCGCCATGGCGGGGGAGCGGCTGCACCCGCCGGGCTGGACCGAGATCAGCGCGGTCTGCACCGACCCGGCCCACCGGGGCGAGGGCCTGGCCACCCGGCTGATCCTCGCCGTGGCGCACGGCATCCGCGCCCGCGGCGAGACGCCCTTCCTGCACACCGGCGCCGCGAACACGACCGCCATCCGGCTCTACGAGTCCCTGGGCTTCCGGCTGCGCCTGCACACCACGTTCGGTGCGGCCCGCGCGCCCGGGCACCGGAGGGTTCCGGTGGCCTAGCGGGTACCGGCGGCACCAACGGTACGGCCGACAGCCGACAGCAGCCGCCGTGGCCGCCCCCCCCCGCCTCCTCCGCCGGGGCCGCCCTCAGCCGGTCCCGGCCCCCGAGGCCCCGGCGTTGTACCGCTCCAGATAGGCCGCGAAGCGGATCAGGTCGTCCTCCGGCCAGTCCGCGAGGCGGGCCCGGAACGCGGCCCGGCGGCTGCTCGTGACCTGGGCCAGGATCTCCCGGCCCGCGTCGGTCAGATGCAGCACCTGCACCCGGTTGTCCTCGGGATCGTGGCGCCGCTCGATCAGCCCGGCCCGCTCCAGCGCCGCGACCTGACGGCTCACCGTCGACTTGTCCAGGGCGTAGTGCGCGGCCAGATCGGTCGCCCGGCAGCCGTCACGCTCCTCCAGATGCCCGAGCAGGGTGTACGACACGAGGGACAGCTCGGGGTGCATCCGGCCCGCCGATGCCCGGGCCCGACGGGCGAACGCCGTCATCTCGCGATGGATCGTCTCCATCGCCGTCTCCGCCGCCGTCATGGGGTCCACCTCCGCCGAATGCCTTCCACGCCATCTCGTTGTATAGTACAACTTGAATCGAAGGTTGTATAAGCCAACTGTCGGAGGTCGTACCCGATGAAGTCCCCGGTGATGTCACCGGCCCTGCGCCATGTGCTCACACATCTGCTCACCCCCCTGCTGATGTGCCTGGGCATGGGGCTGGCCTACATGGGTGCGTTCGTCACCCCGGAGCCGCACCATCTGCCGGTCGCCGTGGTCGGGACGGGGCCGCGCACCGCCGTGTTCGCCCAGACGGTCAAGGACGCCGCGGGGGACAAGCTCGATGTGCGCACCGTTCCCGACCGCGCCACCGCCGTCTCCCTGCTGACGTCCCGGCATGTCACCGGCGCCTATGTGCCCAGCGCACATACCCCCGAGCTGCTGGTGGCGAGCGCCGCCTCCGACATGGGTGCCACCGCTGTGGAAAAGGTCTTCACGCCGGTCGCCGCCCAGGAAGGCGCCCCGCTCAAGGTCACCGACGTGGCCCCGCCCGTCCAGGACGACCCCACCGGACAGGGCCTGTTCTTCCTGCTGATCGCGGTCAGCATCGGCTCCTACGCCTCGGTCGCCGCCATCGGCGCCGCCGGTGCCGCGCTGCCGATGCGGATACGCGCGCTGCTCGCGGTCGGGGTGTCCGCCGTGGTCGCCGGGATCGGCGCCCTGCTCGCCGGGCCGGTCTTCCACCTCGCCCATCACGCGCTCGGCGCGGTGTGGGGGCTGGCCTGGCTCTACTCGGCGGGCATCCTGCTGATCGGCGTCGGCCTGCACACCTTCCTCAAGCGCTGGACCACGCTGACCATGATGGTGCTGTTCGTGATGCTGAACTTCACCAGCTCCGGCGGTCTCTTCCGGCCCGAGCTGCAGAACGGCTTCTTCGGCTCCCTGCACGCCTTCTGGAACGGCGCCGGGTTCGTGGAGGGCGTCCGCTCGCTGCTCTACTTCGGCGACGACGGCCTCGGCCGCACCGTGTGGACCCTCGTGGCCTGGCTCGCCGTCGGCCTCGCCGTCACCGCGATCGCGGGCGCCTGGGAACGCTCCCGTGCCGCCCTGACCCCGGCCACCGAGCCGCGCACCGCCCCCGCCGCCCCGGAGAAGGCCGAGCGGACGGCCGACCAGGAGGCCGAGGAAGAGACCGAGGAGACGGTGGCCGTCTGAGCCACCCCGGCCACCCGCACCGGCACCGGCACCGGCACCCTCACCCCCCTGCGCCCCCTCACGGCAGCTCCGCCGCCCGGGCGATCAGCACCGCCACATCGTCGTGGCTCTCCGCGTCGTACAACCGGTCCAGGAGGAGATCGCAGACCTCCTCCAGGGGGCGGCCCGGGGTGTCCAGCAGGGAGAGCAGCAGGTCGAGCCGTTCGTCCAGGGAGTGGGCGCGGGTCTCCACCAGGCCGTCGGTGTAGAGGACCAGCTCGTCCCCGGGCTCGAAGGAGACCGTCACGGCGGAGAAGCCCACGTCGCCGACCCCGAGCGGCACCCCCGTGGGCAGGCGGAGCAGTTCCGGCGGGTGTCCGGGCCGTACCCGCACCGGGGGCAGATGCCCCGCGGAGGCGATCCGGCACTGGCGCAGCTTCGGGTCGTAGACGGCGTACACGCAGGTGGCGATGGAGTCGTCCAGCGCCGAGGTGGCCTTGTCCAGGCGCTCCAGCAGGGCCGCCGGGTCCAGGTCCAGGGAGGCCAGCGTGATCGTCGCGGTGCGCAGCAGGCCCATGGTGGCGGCGGCGTTGATGCCGCTGCCCATCACGTCACCGACGACCAGCGCGGTCTTGCCGCCCGCCACCGGGATGACGTCGAACCAGTCGCCGCCGACCTCCCCGGCCGCGCCCGCGGGCTGGTAGCGCGAGGCCACCGCCAGGCCGGTCGTCTCCGGCGGGCTGCTCGGCAGCAGGCTGCGCTGGAGGGCGAGCGCGGTGTTGCGGGCGTTCTGGTACCAGCGGGCGTTGTCGATCTGCACCGCGGCCCGCGCCGCCAGCTCCCGGGCCAGCAGCACGTCGTCCTCGTCGAACGGCACCGGATTGCTCGTGCGCTTCAGATCCAGCGCGCCCAGCACCTCGCCCCGGGCGATCAGCGGCACCGCGAGATACGAGTGCAGCCCCGCCCGCCGCAGCAGCCCGGCCGCTTCGGCCGAACGGGCGATGCGCGGCAGGTCCTCCTCGGTCACGGCCCGCACCAGCACCACCTCGCCGGTGCGGACGCACTCGGTGACCAGCCGGTCCGGCGCGTACCGGGCGATCCCGCCCGGGGTGTCGGCGGCCCGTACCGCGTCGCCGCCGTCCTCCGGGCGCAACGCGAGGGCCCGGATCACGGCCGTCTGGGTGGGGGTGAGCGTGCTGCGGCGTCCGTCGAGCACCGCGTCCAGCAGGTCGACGGCGGCCACGTCGGCCAGCACCGGCACCGCGACCTCCGCCAGCTCGCAGGCCGTGCGCTCCAGCTCCAGCGTCGTACCGATCCGGGAGGTCGCGTCCGCGATCACCGCGAGCCTGCGCCGCGCCGCCTCCACCTGCACGAACGCGCGATGCTGCGCGGTGATGTCGTCCAGGGAGAGGGCGACGCCGAGGACATTGCCGCTGGAGTCCTCCAGGCGGTACAGCGACAGGGCCCAGGTGTGGTCCGCGTCCGGGTCGGCCGGGGTGCGGCCGATGACGCTGCGGTCGATCACCGGCTCGCCCGTGCCGAGCACCCCGCGTGCCGTCTCCTCCAGGGTCTCGGGGTCCAGCAGCGGCAGCACCTCGCGCGGCGTACGCCCCTTGTGGCGCTCGGCCGCGAGGCCGCTGAGCTGAGCGAAGGACGGGTTGACCGAGACGAACCGCAGCCCCGTGTCCAGTACGGCGAGCCCGATCGGCGACTGGTGCACCATCCGCTCGGAGAGCGCCACGTCCTGTTCGAGGCGCCGTACGGTCGACTGATCGGCGGCCAGCCCCAGCGCGTACACATCGCCCCGGTCATTGAGGAGCCGCATGTTGCGGAACTCCACCAGCCGGGTGCTGCCGTCCTTGTGGCGGATCGGGAAGCCGCCCGCCCAGCTCTGCCCGGTGCTCATCACGGTGGCGAACAGCTCGATGACCAGTTCCAGATGGCGTTCGTGCACCATCAGGCGGGCCGCGTACTGGCCCAGCGCCTCGTGCGCCGTGTAGCCGAACAGCGCTTCCGCCTGCGGGCTCCACAGCACGATCCGCCCGCTGGGGTCCAGGACCACCGAGGCCACGCCGAGCACGTCGAGGAGCCCGCCGGGGCGCTCGGGGCCCCGCTCGGGCTCGCCGCCGTCCAGCGCGCCGGTCCCGGCCGTACTCATCCCACGCACCGCCTTCGCCCGTCCGCCCGGCACGCCGTCACCGGGCCGGCTCCCCATGCTCCACCGTGCACATCGACTCTCCGCCGCCGTGGCCGTTCTGACTCCACCATCCCTCAACACGGGGCCGCGCGAACGTCGGCGCCCCGGACACCGGCGCCACCGCGGCCGGGACACGGCGGACCGCGATCGTCTCCCGTGGCGACGTATGTCACACCCCGTTGTTCACACCACGTTCCCTGATTGGTATGTACATGCCCGTGCGGCCGGGCCAGACTGTCCGCCGACCGAATGTCCCACCCCCCTTATTTTTTCAAGGAGTCGGCCCATGCCCGCGCCCGCCCGGCTGCGCTGTCAAGCGTTAGTCACCGGCCTCGTCACCCTCGCCACCGCCGCCGTCATGACCCTCGGCGCCACCCCCGCCTCGGCGGCGGACACCTGGACCGAGACCGGTTCCGACCGCGCCGACCCGCTGACCGAGAGCCAGGGTCTGACCTCCGTCGAGGTCCCGGCGAACAGCCCCAACCACTACACCGGCATCGGCACCATCCCGCTGGGTCTGTCGACCCGGGGCTGGAACCACGTCGGCGACCCGGACGCCTCGTACAACGGCTACTCCATCGAGCCCTACCAGCGGGACTCCGGCAACTCCAAGATGTACCGGGTGCAGGCACCCGGCGGCGCCTGGTCGGAGTACGTCCACACGCTGGCCCCCGGCGAGGCCATCAACAACTCCTGGGACGCCATCTCGCCCGACGGCCAGTGGATGCTCTCGGGGGAGTGGGGCACGATGAACCGCCTCCTGGTCTTCCCCACCCCCGGCATCAACGCCTCCACCTCGCCCTCGGCCGACCTGCCGCTCGCCTCCACGGTCCAGCTGGACCACCCGGTGCGTGACGTGCAGGGCTGCGACTTCTCGGGCCCGACCACGCTGCTGTGCTCCTCCGACGATCCGGAGGGCTCGCTGTTCGGCATGACCAAGCCGCTGCTCCAGATCGACCTGTCGGCGCAGCCCAGCGGCAGCGGCAATGTCTCCGGGCACGTCACGGCCCTGCGCCAGCTGCCCCTGCGCAGCTCCTGCTCCGGGAACTTCGAGGCCGAGGGCATCGACTACGACCGCCGCACCGGCACCCTGCGGGTGATCGTGATGTCGCCCGGGTTCTGCGTGCTGACGGACAGCAAGACGTACAAGTTCACGCGCGGCTGACCGTGCTCCCACGCGGCTGACGGCCGCACCGGGCACGGCCGCCTCCCCCGGACGGGGCGAGGCGGCCGTGCCCTTCCGTCGCCCGTCTCCCGTGCGTGGGCCGCGTCCCCCGGGGTACCCGTCCGGCGGCACGGCCAGGGAAAGGAGCGGTCATGAGCAATCCGGAGCCGTCGCACCCGGAAAGCGTCTCGGTGGAGATCAGCGGATGCTCCAAGGAGGACGCCCGGGTGGTCTTCGACGTACTGAGCGCCTGCTTCGCCTCCGACCGGGACACGGGCGAGGTCCCGCAGCAACTGCACGAGACCCGCCCGATGGTGTGGCTCGGCACCTATGTCGTCACCGAGGCCCGCGAGGGCTGCGAGCCCGCCCGGCTCGACGCGTCCGTCCTCGCGGACGTGCAGGGCGGCTACTGGGCGGTGGACCGGTTCCGCCACACCCTCGACGACATCTTCACCGTCCACGAGACCGGCACCGCCTCCGGCGACCAGGAACGCGAACTCCATCTGCGCCTGGAAAGCCGCTGACGCGGACCGAAGCCCCCGTACGCCCCGGCCGGTTCACATACCGGCCGGGGCGAACTGCGCCTCGCCGTTCCCGAACGACCAGTCCACCGGCTCGCTCTCGGTCACGGTGATCAGCACGTTGCGCGGCTCGGTGCCCGCGTACGCCTGTGCCAGCTCGGCGATCCGGCGGTAGAGGGCGCGCTTCTGGCCGGGGGTCCGGCCCGAGCGCATCGTGATCGCCACGAAGACGATCCCCTCGTCCCGGTGGATGCCCAGGAAGTCGTCGTAGCGCAGGGTGCCGTGCGTGCCGTCGTGACCGGTGAGCACCTGGAAGCGGTCGTCGGGCGGCACGCCCAGCGTCTCCACCAGGGCCTCCTGCACCGCGCGGCCGAGCGCGTCCAGACGGCCGGGGTCGACGCCGAGCGTGTCGATACGGACGAAGGGCATGGGAGTTCCTTCCGTTGCTGCCGCGATCTTCTTGCTCCGTGAGTGTACATACTAGTAGTTACAGAAGCGGGCCGCTCTTTGTGCAACTAGTTGCACAAACCCGGGAGGTTGCTCTACAACAAAGGTCGACCGCATTTCGCACGGAGGGCCCGATGAGCCGTTACCCGCACCTGATGTCCCCGCTCGACCTGGGATTCACCACACTCCCCAACCGCGTGCTCATGGGCTCCATGCACGTGGGCCTGGAGGAGGCCGAGCGCGGGTTCGAGCGGATGGCGGCGTTCTACGCGGCCCGTGCGCGCGGGGGAGTGGGCCTGATCGTCACCGGCGGCATCGCCCCCAACGACGAGGGGCGCCCCTACGAGGGCGGTGCCAGGCTCACCACCGAGGCGGAGGCCGAGCGGCACCGGGTCGTCACCGACGCCGTCCACCGCGAGGGCGGCCGGATCGCGATGCAGATCCTGCACTTCGGCCGCTACGCCTACCACCGCGACCTGGCCGCCCCGAGCCCCCTCCAGGCCCCGATCAGCCCCTTCGTCCCGCGCGAACTCACCGACGCGGACGTGGAGCGGACCATCGACGACTACGTCCGCGCCGCCCGCCTCGCCCGGCACGCCGGATACGACGGCGTCGAGATCATGGGCTCCGAGGGCTACCTGATCAACGAGTTCATCGCGTCCGGCACCAACCACCGCACCGACCGCTGGGGCGGCTCGTACGAGAACCGGATGCGGTTCCCCGTCGAGATCGTCCGCCGCGTCCGCGAGGCCGTCGGCGAGGACTTCGTCATCGTCTACCGGCTCTCCATGCTGGACCTGGTCCCCGGCGGCTCCACGCTGCCCGAGGTCGTCACCCTCGCCAAGGCCGTCGAGGCGGCCGGGGCCACGATCATCAACACCGGCATCGGCTGGCACGAGGCGCGCATCCCCACCATCGCCACCTCCGTGCCGCGCGGCGCCTACACCTGGGTCACCAAGAAGCTCATGGGCGAGGTGTCCGTCCCGCTGGTGACCACCAACCGCATCAACACCCCCGACCTCGCCGAGCAGTTGCTCGCGGACGGCGTCGCCGACATGGTCTCCGTGGCCCGGCCGATGCTGGCGGACCCCGACTTCGTCGCCAAGGCCGCCGCAGGCACCCCGGAGGCCATCAACACCTGCATCGGCTGCAACCAGGCGTGCCTGGACCACACGTTCAGCGGCAAGATCACCTCCTGCCTGGTCAACCCGCGCGCCTGCCACGAGACCGAACTCGTGCTCTCCCCGACCCGGCTGCGCAGGCGCGTCGCCGTCGTCGGCGCCGGTCCGGCCGGGCTCGCCTGCGCCGTCACCGCCGCCGAACGCGGCCACGCCGTCACCCTGTTCGACGCCGCGAGCGAGATCGGCGGCCAGCTCAACGTCGCCCGCAAGGTCCCCGGCAAGCAGGAGTTCGACGAGACCCTGCGCTACTTCCGCCACCAGCTCGCCGCCCACGACGTCGACGTACGCCTGAACACCCGCGTCGGCGCCGACGACCTCACCGGCTACGACGAGATCGTGGTCGCCACCGGCGT
Organism: Streptomyces sp. LaPpAH-108; assembly: GCF_000373625.1. GTDB lineage: Bacteria > Actinomycetota > Actinomycetes > Streptomycetales > Streptomycetaceae > Streptomyces. The sequence goes on along the minus strand of NZ_KB891993.1, from coordinate 328,438 downwards.
CACCCCGCGCACCCCCGACATCCCCGGCGCCGACCACCCGCGCGTCCTCGGCTACCTCGACGTGCTGCGCGACGGCGCCCCCGTCGGCGACCGCGTGGCCGTGCTCGGCGCGGGCGGCATCGGCTTCGACGTCGCCGAGTTCCTCACCGACGGCGGCCACAAGGCGAGCGAGGACCCCGCGACGTACTTCCGGCACTGGGGCGTCGACACCGACTACGCCGCACCCGGCGGCCTCGCCGCGCCCAGCCGCCCCGCGCCCCCGCGCACCGTCCACCTCCTCCAGCGCAAGACCAGCAAGGTCGGCGCCGGACTCGGCAAGACCACCGGCTGGATCCACCGCACCGAGCTGAAACACCGGGGCGTCACCATGGTCCCCGGCGTGCGCTACGACCGCATCGACGACGCCGGGCTCCACATCACCGTCGACGGCGAGAGCACGGTCCTGGAGGTGGACACCGTGGTGCTGTGCACCGGGCAGGAACCCCGCCGCGACCTCTACGACACGCTGATCGCCGCCGGGCGGAGCGCGCACCTCATCGGCGGCGCCGACGTCGCGGCCGAACTGGACGCCAAGCGCGCCATCAAGCAGGGCACCGAGCTGGCGGCGAGCCTGTAGGGGGTGTCTCCCTAGGATGAGCCCCATGTCACTCCCGCACGCCATCCTCACCGCCCTGCTGGAGAAGCCGTCGTCCGGCCTGGAACTGACCCGCCGCTTCGACAAGTCGATCGGCTACTTCTGGTCCGCGACGCATCAGCAGATCTACCGTGAGCTGGGCAAACTGGAGGCCGAGGGGTTCATCCGCGAGCTGCCCGCCGCGCAGCCGGCCCGTGGGCAGAAGAAGAGCTACGAGGTCCTGCCCGCGGGCCGCGGAGAACTCGCCCGCTGGACCGCCGCCGCCCAGGACCCGAAGCCCCTGCGGGACACCCTGCTGCTGCGGCTCCGGGCGGCGGCGGTCGTCGGCACAGCGGGCCTCGAAGCCGACCTGCACCGCCATCTGGAGCTGCACCGGCGGCAGTTGGCGGAGTACGAGGAGATCGAACGGCGCGATTTCCCGCCGGGCCGGGACACCCCCGAGGACCGGCTGCGGCATCTGGTGCTGCGCGCGGGGATCGACCTGGAGACCTTCTGGACCGGGTGGCTCTCCGGGGCGCTGGAGGAGGTCGCGGCGCTGTCGGGCGAGCGGGCGGGGGATGCGGCGGACTGAGGGTGCGGTGTCCCCGGGACATCTCCGGGTCGTCCTCGGGCTGTCTCCGGGCCGTCCGGTCAGTACCAGTACCGCCGACGCGGCTTCGGGCGGCGCAGGAACCAGGCCGCCGCGATGATCCCCGAGCCCGCGAGGCCCGCGCCGATGCCCAGGGTGACGGGGCCGTAGTCGCTCACCGCACCGCCGAGTCCGCCCGCCACTCCACGGGAGGGCGTCACAGCGGCGCGGGAGGGTGTCGCCGTACCGCGCGCGGGAGTTGACGTGCCGCCGGACGGCGTCGCCGCGCTGCGGGAGGGAGTTGCCGCCGTGCGCGAAGGGGTCGCCGTACTCCGGGACGGCGTTGCCGAGGGCCGGGAGGTCGCGGAGATCGTGGGTGCGGACGCCGCCCCCACCGTGATGGTCTGGGTGCCCGCAGCCGCCCCGCTGGAGCAGATCACCATCACCGTGTACGTCCCCGGGCCGACCCCCGACCAGGCCGCGGACTGGCTGGTGGCCGTGCCCGACAGCGCCGACCGCACCCCCTGGTCGAAACTCGTCTGCCCCCTGACGAGCAGCGAGGCCGTGCCCCAACTGCCGTTGGTCTGGGCGCAGGCGCTGGTGACCACCGAGACTATGGAGCCGTTGGCGCTCACGGAGATGCCCGATACGGCGGCGGACGGACCGGCGCACAGCACCGGCAGCGCGGCGGCGCCCGCCAGGGACAGACCGGTGCGGAGCAGGGGTCGCGGATTGCGCATGGCTGGCCTCCGGCGGCGATCTCGGCGGTACGTCCCGTGCGCCGCCGAGATCGGAAACGTCCGTGCTGCCTCAACGGCAGCAAACGCGGCCCCGGACCGCGCCGCACCCGCAGCGCGCCCGCACAGGTGACGGACTGGGCCGTCCGGTGCGGGAGTTCCCCGCCGACCCCCTCTCGGGGAGACCGGTCGGTCAGCCCTTCGCGCCGGTCGTCACGGTCCGCTCCGCCGACAGCCCGCCCCAGGTGCCGTCCGGCAGCCTCGCCCGCAGCCGTACCCGGTGCTCGGTGCCCGCCTCCTGCCCGGCGTAGAAGCTGTAGCGCGCCCGGCCGTGCGGCGGTTCGCCGCCCCACACCAGCGAGGTGGCCGCCTTCCCGTCGAGCCGGATGTCGTACTCGGTGATCACCCCGTCGACGCGGGGCGGGTTCCAGGCCAGGTCGATGTAGTACGCGGTGCCGGACCGGTGTGTCCCCGCGGTGAAGTCCGTCGGCGCCGTGCCCCGGCCGTCGTCGGTGCCCGGGGTGGTCAGCCGGACCGGGGTGCCCGCGGGGGAGAGGTTGCCCGCCGCGTCCCGGGCCCGGACGGTGAACGTGTACCGGGTGCCCGGCCGCAGACCCGTCACCACGGCCGAGGTCCGGTCCCCGGCCACCGTGTGGATCTCGGTGCCGCCCTGGAGGACGGCGTACGACCGCACACCCCGGTCGTCCCGCGCGGCCGACCAGGACAGCCGGACCGCCTTGCTGCCGACCGGTTCCCCCGCCATGTGCCCCGGCCGGGTCGGCGGCGCGTCGTCGGCAGCCGTCTCGACCGGCGTCCGCGCCCGGACCCGGCGGCTCGGCGGCCCGACCCGGCCCTCGGCGTCCCGTGCCCGCACGGTGAAGACATAGGTGGTGGACGGCTTGAGCCTGGTGACGTCCACCATGTGCTGCGCACCCGGTACTTCCATGACTTTTGTGGTGCCGCGATACACCTCGTAGGTGTGCACACCGGCGCGCTCCGTGAAGGCGTTCCACATGACATGCACGCTGGTGGCGCTGCCCGCCATGGCCGTGACACCCGTCGGGGCACCCGGGGCCCGGCCGTCGTCGCCGTCACCACCGGCCGCGCTGCCGCAGGACACGAGCAGCAGCAGCGCCGTACAGGCCGACAGGGAACGGAACGGAACGCATCGCACGGTGCTGCCTCCCGGGGGACGGCGTCACGGCAAAAGTCCGGACCAATATGCACGGCGGGGCAGGTCACGGCAAGGGGGGCGCGGTGGTGAGCGTGTGCGGGAGTTACGTATGCTGTGGGCACCCTGTGGCTGAACTCCCCCGGAAACGAGCGGAGTTCACTGGGGCGCGGACACGCTGTCGTCGCCGGAGCCGCGCCGACGCGGGCGGCCGGGGCGAGCCGAGAAGGCTCGGACCCCGGCCCCCGCCGGTTTCTCACCGAGTGTCAGGACGCTGCTCCATCCGGCCCCAACCAGGCGGCCGAGCGCACGCGTCCACGCGTCGATTGTGCATGGTGGGCCGGAACGTCCCCCACGAAAGGGTCCACAGAGTGCGTGTCCGGACGCTGACGCTGGCCGCCACCGGCGTTGCCCTTCTTGCCCCGACCGCGAACCCCGCCGCCGCATCCGTGCCGTACCCGAAGCGCATCGTGTTCCATGGCGAGCGCGCCGTGAGCGCCGCCCAGCTGCGGCGCGCGGTCGGCGGATGCGACCCGATCTCACGCGGCCGGTACCGCCTGGACGCCGGAACCCCCGCCCGGGTCCGGATCTGCGGCACCCGCGAGGCGGTCCACTGGAAGGCGGACCTGGACATCGACTGCGACGGACGACCCACCGCCCACTGCAATCACCGCACCGACCCCACCTTCGCCGCGACCACCGCCTTCCGGCAGTCCGACGGCCGGATGCTGAACGCCGAGAAGCTGCCCTACATCGTCGTCCCGCCCGCAGGCCCCCGCTGGAGCCACCGCGCCCACGGCATCAAGGGCGGCTCGGTCGCCGCCGTGCTGTACCGGGACCGGGTCGTGTACGCCGTCGTCGGCGACACCGGCCCCCGGGACGTCATCGGCGAGGCGTCCTACGCCACTGCCCGCGCCCTCGGGATCGACCCCGACCCCCGCTACGGGGGCGCCCCTTCGGGTGTCACGTACATCGTCTTCAAGGACGCGCGGGCCCGGCACATCGAGGACCGCGCGCAGACGACGGCCCTGGGGAAGCGGCTGGCGCGGCGTCTCGTACGGCACGTGGGCTGACACGCGGACGGCCGGGACGGCGCGAGGCGCGGCGCGGTGGCCGCACGGGGCCGCCGTACCAGCCGCGCCGAACCGCCGCACCGGCCGCGCCCGAACCGTCGTACCGTCCGTGCGCTGGGGCGCTCACACCTTCCGGTAGCCGTACGCCTCCTCGGCCGCCGCCGCCACCGCGGCCAGGTCCGCGCCGGTGCCCGCCGTCACCACCGCGGCCACCGCGCCCTCCAGGAACGGGGCGTCCACCAGGCGGGTGTTCTCGGGGAGTTCGTCGCCCTCCGCGAGGAGCGCCTTCACGGTGAGGACCGCGCTGCCGAGGTCGGTGAGGACGGCGACCCCGGCGCCCTGGTCCACGGCGGCGGCAGCGGCGCCGATCAGCTCGGCGCTCGTCCCGAGTCCGCCGCCCTCGGTGCCGCCCGCCGCCGCGACCGGCACCGACTCGGCCCCGCCCGCGAGCCCCTTCGCCAGCTCCGCGACCGACTCCGCGACCCCGGCGCTGTGCGACACCAGCACGATCCCGACCAGTCCGTTGTCACTCACCGGACACCTCCGCCGTCTTCGCGAGCGCCGCGATCAGCAGGGCCGACGACGTGGCGCCGGGGTCCTGGTGGCCGATGCTGCGTTCGCCCAGATAACTGGCCCGCCCCTTGCGGGCGAGCAGCGGGGTGGTGGCCACGGCGCCCTCCTCGGCCGCCGCGCGCGCGGCCGGGAAACCGTCGCCGAGCGCGTCCACGGCCGGGATCAGGGCGTCGAGCATGGTCTTGTCGCCGGGCGCCGCGCCGCCGAGCGCCCTCACGCCGTCCACCCCGGCCCTGAGCGCCTCGGCGAGCTGGGCCTCGCTCACCTGGACGTCGTCGCCGAGGGCCTTGCCCGCGCGGCGCAGCAGCGTGCCGTAGAGCGGTCCGGAGGCGCCGCCGACCGTCGATATCAGCTTGCGCCCGGCCAGGGTCAGCACCCCGCCCGGGGTGTCCGGCGCCTCCTTCTCCAGGGCGGTGACCACAGCCGCGAAGCCGCGCTGCATGTTGCTGCCGTGGTCGGCGTCACCGATGGCCGAGTCGAGAGCGGTGAGCCGGCTCGCCTCCTGGTCGATCGACGAGGCAGCCGCCGTCATCCAGCGGCGGAAGAAATCGGCGTCGAGCACTGGGCCTCCTTGGACGGTCAAGCCTTGGACGATGCGGACGGTGCGGACGGTCAAGTCGGGCCACCGGGCTCGCGGGCACTTGAGTGCTGGGCCGCACGGGCACGGGGGCGCGCCGGGTCACATCCCCCAGCGCAGCGCCGGGGTCTTCACCGGCGCGTCCCACAGCCGCAGCAGCTCCTCGTCGGCCTGGCACAGGGTCACGGAGGCGCCCGCCATGTCGAGGGAGGTGACGTAGTTGCCGACGAGGGTACGGGCCACCGCCACACCGCGTTCCGCGAGCACCCGCTGCACCTCGGCGTTGAAGCCGAACAGCTCGAGGAGCGGGGTGCCGCCCATGCCGTTGACCAGCAGCAGCACGGGGTTGCGCGGCGGCATGTCCTCCAGGATGGCGTTCACCGCGAAGTCCGCGATCTCCCCGGAGGTCATCATCGGCCGCCGCTCGCGGCCCGGCTCACCGTGGATGCCGATGCCCAACTCCAGCTCGCCGGGCGGCAGATCGAAGGTCGGCGACCCCTTGGCGGGGGTGGTGACGGCACTCAGCGCGACACCGAAACTGCGCGCGTTCTCGTTCACCTGGCGCCCGATCGCCTCCACCCGCTCCAGCGGCTGCCCCTCGGCCGCCGCGGCTCCGGCGATCTTCTCGACGAACAGCGTCGCGCCGGTACCGCGCCGCCCGGCGGTGTACAGGCTGTCGGTCACCGCCACGTCGTCGTTCACCAGCACCTTGCCGACCTGGATGCCCTCGTCCTCGGCCAGCTCGGCGGCCATGTCGAAGTTCAGCACGTCACCGGTGTAGTTCTTCACGATGAACAGCACCCCGGCCCCGCTGTCCACGGCCGCCGCCGCCCGGGCCATCTGATCCGGCACCGGCGAGGTGAACACCTCACCCGGGCACGCTGCGGACAGCATCCCCGGCCCGACGAACCCCCCGTGCAACGGCTCGTGCCCCGACCCGCCGCCCGACACCAGCCCCACCTGCCCCTCGACAGGCGCGTCCCGCCGCACGACGATCCGGTTCTCCACGTCCACGTTCAGATCCGGATACGCGGCTGCCATACCCCGCAGCGCATCCGCCACCACGGTCTCCGGGACGTTGATCAACATCTTCATCGGTATCTCCTGGGGAAGCTAGCAGACGGGCCGCTGTGCAGCGTTTTTGCTGGTCATTCCGGGTGAGGCCGGGTTTTGATCTTGGTGGTCCATGGTGGTCGGGAGCGGGTTCTGGCGGGACTTCAGATGACTGTCGGTGGCCGGTTCGGCTGCGGGAGCAGCCCTACTGTGGGCAGTATCGACCTTGCGGCAGCGAAGGTCACGTGGAGTGCGGAAGGTGCTTGTACCGACCCCGGCGCGCACGCAGCGGTCAGTACAAGCATTGGGGCGTCTCTGCCGGCGTGCTCGGCCTGTAGAAGCGTGGTGTGCGCCGGTCATGCCGTCGGAACGGATGGCCGGCGGAATCGGCTCGATGTTCAGGGAGCCGCGCATCAGCCATATGGGTGGCCTCGGCGGGTGACCGAGATAGCGCGCCGCCGGACGGGGCGGTGTCGCAGGTTCGAACAGCCTTGGGGTGACGGGCGGGGTTCCGGCGGCGGACTCGTATCCATGCGCTGGGGGTGGTGCCGTACCCGGAGAAACCGCCGGTCTCGTCGAGTGATCCGCAGGAGAATCCGGAAGTATGCCTCTTTAGGTCATATGTCAGGCTAGGAGGCATTGGTGGAGAGGCTGCGGCGCGCGTCCGGTAAGTTCCCCTGGGCCCTGGCGGCATGCGTGCTCGTGGTCGGTGGGCTGCTCACTGCTTTCGCGCCGCGCCCGTACGTGGGGCTTCCCCTGCTGGCGGCGTCGCCGCTGATGGCCGGGGCGATGCTGTCGTTCCGGACGGCTCTGTGCTTCGCGTGTGTAGCGGTCGCCGCCTCGGTGGGCCTTGACCTCTACCGGGGGCGCCCGGCGTCAGCGCTCTGGGTGGATCTGGCCGTGATCGGCCTGGTCGGCGCCTTGGCCCTGGCGGTGAATGCCCTGGTGGAGAGCCAACGGCGTGATCTCGCACAGGCCCGGGGCATCGCGGAGGCCGTCCAGCGGGCCGTGCTGCCGCAACCCCCGGTCCACGTGGGGCCCCTGGCTGTCGCTTCCGGCTATACCGCGGCCCAGGCCGAGGCGCGGATCGGTGGGGACTTGTTCGCGGTGCAGGACACCCCGTTCGGCATCCGTATGATCATCGGGGATGTGCGCGGCAAGGGGCTTCAGGCCGTCGCCGCGGTTTCCGTGGCGATCGGCGCGTTCCGTCAGGAGGCCGAGTACGCCCCCGATCTGGCCGCCCTGGCGGAACGGCTCGACGACGCACTGGCCAGGGAGGCCGGCCGGGGCCTGGCCCAGGACATCGCCACCGAGGACTTCGCCACGGCCCTGCTGGCGGAGGTCTCCGCGCGGGGCGACGTCGTGCGACTGCTCAACCGCGGTCATCCCGCACCGTACTTGGTGTACGAAGGACGGCTGACCCGGCTCGACGCGAGCGTTCCGCAGCTGCCCCTGGGCATGGGACTGAGGGGACTCGCCCCCGGCCCGGACGCCGCGCAGGTCGACGTCCTGCCGCTGCCGGTCGGCGCCCTGCTGCTCCTGGTCACCGACGGCGTCACCGAGGCGCGCAACCGCGAGGGCGTCTTCTACGACCCCTGCTCGTCCTGTCTCGCCGGGCGCAGTTTCGACAGTCCCGAGTCCCTGGTCCGCGCCCTCACCGCGGACGTCCACCGCTGGACGGGAGGCGGGCAGCAGGACGACATGGCCATCCTCGCCGTCGCCCGGCAACCGGCCGCGGGCCCCTCGCCCCCCTCACGCAGCTTGTCTCGGTGAGATCACCGGGACAAGCCGGGGTCGGGACGGCAGGAGCGGGGCGTCGCACGGGCGCGTCATCGGCCCGGCCCGAGGTGACGTGGCCGGTCCGCCGAGACGACCAGGGCGGCGAGGAGCGTGGTGACCGGCACCGACGCCACCAGACCGATCGACCCGACCAGGGTGCGGATGATCTCCTCGGCGACCAGCTCGCTGTCGGCCACCGTACCGACACCGCTCCGCGCGAGCGAGAAGAGCAGCAGCAGGGGGAGCGCGGCGCCCGCGTAGGCGAGGACGAGGGTGTTGACCACGGAGGCGATGTGGTCGCGGCCGATACGGATGCCCGCCCGGTACAGACCCCGCCAGCCCATCGTGGGGTTGGCCTCGTGCAGCTCCCAGACGGCCGAGGTCTGGGTCACCGTCACGTCGTCCAGCACACCGAGCGAACCGATGATGACGCCCGCCAGCAGAAGGCCGCTCATGTCGATCGACGGGTAGAGGCCGTGGATCAGCCCGGTGTCGTCGTCGGTGTCGCCGGTGAGCGCGGCCCAGCCGATGAACTCCGCACCGAGGACGCCGATCAGAGCGAGAGAGATCAGGGTGCCCAGGACGGCCACCGACGTGCGTGCCGACAGGCCGTGGCACAGGTACAGGGCGATCAGCATGATCGCACTCGATCCGACCACGGCCACGAGCAGCGGGTTCGCGCCCCGCAGGATCGCGGGCAGGACGAAGAGGTCCAGCACCAGGAAGCTGATGGCCAGCGCCGCGAGCGCCGTCACCCCGCGCAGCCGTCCCACCGTCACCACGGCGAGCGCGAAGACACCGGCCAGCAGGCCCATGGGGAACCGGCGGTCGACGTCGGTGACCGTGTACCGCAGCCCCTCGGGTGCCGAGGGCTCGTAGGCGACCACGACCTTCTCCCCCTGGCGGAGCTGCCGCGGCTGGTCGGGCTGCACGATCTCGGTGAAAGTACGGCCTTCGTGGTCGCCGGTGTCGACGCGGATCGTGGCGACGTGGCAGGTGCCGTACGCCTGCTGCACCGCGGAGGAGCCCTCGGCGGTCGAGGTGTCGCCTGTCGGCGTGTCCCCGGAGTCGTTCACCGACTCGCAGCTCACCCTGAGCAGCTTGATGACCGTGGCCTGCCGTGTCTGGCGGTCGAAGCCGACTCCGGTGTGGTGATGCGCGGGCGAACCACCGGGCCAGAGGACGACGAGTCCCACCACGACGGCGGAAGCGAAGGGGACCAGGATCGCCGCGACGACTCCGCGCAGACGCCGCGAGACGGGAATGGGGCGCCGGTGGCTGTGACCGTGCGCGTGGCCTCGGACGTCAGCCGCGGGACCGTGCTCCGCGTCGTGCTCGGTGCCGTTCATCGTGCGCCCCGGCCTTCTGCTCGTCGTGTCGGGATCGTGGGCCCCTTCCTCAGACCGGCTGCGGTACCGCCCTGCGGGCGCCGAGACGCCGGGTCCGGCGACTGCCGACCAGGCGGCAGACGACGTAGACGGTGAAGGAGATCGTCGTGACGTACGGGCTGATGGGGATGCTGCTGCCCAGGGCGAGGAGGATGCCGCCCTCGATGGAGATCACCGCGAAGACCGTGCTGAGCAGGGGCAGCAGGACGGGTGAGGCGGTGACGCGAGCAGCCGCCGCGGCAGGGGTGACGACGAGTGCGAGGACCAGCAGCGCGCCGACGACCTGGACGGACAGGGCGACGGCCAGTCCCAGCACGATCATGAAGGCCAGGGAGAGCCCGCGTACGGGGACACCCCGGGCCTCGGCCACGTCCGGATCGGCGCTGGCGAAGGTGAGCGGTCGCCACATCACCGCGAGCGCGATCAGCACCACGGCGGAGGTGCCGAGCAGCCAGGTCGTCTGCGGGGTGTCGACGGCCACGATCTGCCCCGTGAGCAGGCCGAACTTGTTGGCGGCCCGGCCCTTGTAGAGCGCGAGGAACAGGACGCCCAGGCCCAGGCCGAACGGCATGAGGATGCCGATCGCCGAGTTGTGGCCGCGGGCCCGGGCCCCGAGGAGCCCGATCGCGCCCGCCGCGACGAGAGAGCCGACGATGGACCCCGCCACGACGTTCGCCCCCAGCAGCAGCGCGGCCGAGGCGCCCGCGAAGGACAGCTCGCTGATCCCGTGCACGGCGAAGGGGAGGTCCCGCATGATGACGAAGATCCCGGCCAGCCCGCCGATCAGGCCGAGGGCGGCACCGGCGATCAGCGAGTTGCGGACCAGGACGAGCAGTTCGCCGTAGTGGTCGAAGGTGAAGATCTGCTGCCAGATCCCGTCGGCGAGGGTCATGACCGGGCTCCGTCGGACGTGCGGGGTGCGGGACTGTGGTGCGGCGGGGCCGCCGCTCCGTCGGGTACGCCGACCACCACGATCCGGCCGTGCACACGGACGACGTCGACCCGCGTGCCGTAGAGACCGGACAGGGACTCGGAGGTCAGCACCTCCTCCGGTGTGCCGACGCGATGGCCGCCGGGGGCCAGATACAGCACCCGGTCCACCAGGTCGAGCACGGGGTTGATCTCGTGGGTCACGAAGACCACGGCCGTCCGGTGGGAACGGCGGCGGGCGTCGATGAGCCGGGTGACCGCGCGCTGATGGTTGAGGTCCAGGGAGAGCAGCGGTTCGTCGCACAGCAGGAGGCGTGGATCGGTGGCCAACGCCTGGGCGACACGGACGCGTTGGCGCTCGCCACCGGAGAGGAGGTTCACCGGGACGTCCGCGTAGGCCGAGGCGCCGACCTGCTCCAGGATCTCGTCGACCCGGCGCCGGGTGCCGTTGGTCCGCAGCCGGAGTCCGAAGCGATGGCCGTCGATCCCGAAACGCACCAGGTCGCGTGCCCGCAGCATCGTCTGCGCGGACAGCGACGCCTGCTGCGGGATGTACCCGATGTGCCGTCCGGCGTCGCGCGGCGGGCGGCCGAGGACGGTCAGCGTGCCGTGGGACAGCGGCTGCCTGCCGAGCAGGGCCTTCATGAGGCTCGTCTTGCCCGACCCGTTCGGCCCGAGTACCGCGACGAACTCCCCGGGCCGCACCTCCAGGTTCAGGTCGCGCCACACCGTACGAGTGCCGTAGGAGACGGCGGCCTCGTCGAGGCTGATCACAGGGCGGCCGTCACCGTCGGCGGCGGCCGTCACCCTGCTTCCCCGGGCCCGGGGTACGGATATCACGTCCGGCTCGCTCACTTGTCCAAGGCGTGGGCCAGGGCGTCGACGTTGGAGGTCATCCAGCCGACGTAGTCCTTGCCCTCGGGCAGCGTCTCGGTGACGGGAACGACGGCGATGCCTGCCTTCTCGGCAGCCGCCTTGACCTTCTCGGTCTCGGGTCCGGAGGTCTGCTCGTTGTAGACCAGCGCCTTGACCTTCTTGCCGGTGAACAACGCCAGGGTGTCGTGGAGGACCTTCGGGGACACGTCGTCGCCCTCTTCGACGGCCTCGCTGAACTCCTCGGGCGTCTTGTTCACCAGCCCGGAGGCCCCGGTCAGATACAGCGGCACGGGCTCGGTGATGGCGATGCCCTCGCCCCCGTGGGCCTTCTTGATCTCCGCCTCCTTCGCCTCGAGCGGCTGGAGCTTCGCCTTGAACGCCTTGGCGTTCTCGGTGAAGGCGGGGGCGTCGACGGGGGCGGCCTTGCCCAGGGCCGCGGCGATGCGGTCGGCGATCTTGGCGGTGGTGGGGAAGTCGTACCAGACGTGCTCGTTGAGTTCTCCGCCCTCGGGAGCGGTCTTGCCGGAGACGTCGACCGCGTTGACGACCTCGGCGGAGGACTTGCTGCTCTTGAGCATGCGGTCGATGAAGTCGTCGTAGCCGCCGCCGTTCTCGATGACGAGCTTCGCCTTGGACAGCGCCAGCTGGTTCCGGGTGCTGGCCTCGTAGGAGTGCGGGTCCTGGTCGGGATCGCTGATGATCGAGGCGACGGTGACCTTGTCGCCGCCTATCTGCCGGGCGATGTCCCCGTAGACGTTCGTCGAGGCGACCACCGTGACCTTGGAGGAAGCCGCGGGGGCGGTCGCGTTCCCGTCGTCCTTGGCGTCCGAGGAGCTGCCGCAACCCGCCACCAGGACAAGGGACGCACCCACGAGAAGGGTGACGTGACGGGACGAGAACGTAGACATGGAAGATCCTCCGCAGTGCGTGGTGAACGGGGGTGAGGCGATGGGATCGACAGGGACGGGGTCCGTGTCGTCCACGCTAGATGAAAACGGATGTCAAAACTATGATCGAGCTGTCCGATATGACAATCGTTGCCGATACTTGACGTATCGGCTACCTGGGTGACGGCGCCGGGCCCGACCGGCAGGGCCCGCAGACGCCGGTGAGTTCCAGGGTGTGTTCGACGGCGGTGAACCCGGTGGACGCGGTCAGACTCTCCGCCCACCGCTCCACGCTGTCCGCGTCGACGGGGCGGCTGTGGCCGCAGTGCCGGCAGACCAGGTAGTGGCGGTGCCCGTCCGCGGGTCGCGGCCGGTAGAGGCGCTCGCCGGTCTTCTCCCGCACCACGTCGACGTGGCCGGTCCGCTCCAGCACGCGCAGTGTCCGGTACACCGTGGTCAGCCCGATGGTGACGCCGTCGGCGGTCAGGGCCGCGTGCAGCTCGGTCGCCGAGACGAAGCCGGTCGCGTCGCGCAGCGCCCGCAGTGTCGCGGCCCGCTGCCGGGTGGACCGCCAGCTCGGCGCCTGCTCCTTGGCCAGGGCGTCTTTCATGGCGTCGGGCCTCCTGTGCCGATCGAGGTGTCCGTCCGACAGGCTCGGGCCACCCGCATCGCGTCGCCGCGCCGCCGCAGCGGCGGCGCGTGCGTCGTGCGGGGCCGGTCCGGACGGTGCCGTGGCTGCGACCACCGTCCGGACCGGAGTTTTCAGGAGTGCGTCACGAGGGCCGGGTCCTCATGGGCGCACGTGTCGTCGATGCCGTAGGTGTCCCACACGGGGAACGGGTCGTGCGGCGGCGGGCTCTCACCGTCCGTCAGCAGGCAGCCGGTGAGGGCGGAGCGCAGCTCGTCGGCGCGCAGGTCCGTGCCGATGAAGACCAGTTCCTGACCCGTCGCCTCGCCGGTGTCCCGGGCGGCGGAGGGCTCGAAGCGGGCGACCGAACCCGCCTGCGACCACAGCCCGGTGACGTGCGGGCGGCCGGCCAGGACGAAGAAGCCCTTCGAGCGGAGGACGCGGCCGTAGGCGCCGCTGTCCAGCCGCTCGGTGACGAACCGCCACAGCCGCTCGGGGTGGAAGAGCCGCGAGGAGCGGAAGACGATCGAGGAGACGCCGTACTCCTCGGTCTCCGGGACGTGGTCGCCGTTGAGTTCCGCGACCCAGCCGGGAGCCCGCTGGGCCCGTTCCAGGTCGAACAGCCGGGTGCCGAGGACGACATCGAGGGGTACCCGCCCGTGGACGGCGGGCACGATCCGGGCCAGGGGGTTGAGACGGCCGAGAGCGGCCCGGAGTCGTTCAGCGTCCTCCTCGGTGACGAGGTCGAGCTTGTTGAGCACGATGACGTCGGCGAACTCGACCTGGTCCATCAGGAGATCGCTGACGGTGCGTTCGTCGTCCTCGTACTGATCGAGGCCCCGCGCCACGAGGTCGTCGCCGCCCGCGAGTTCGGCCAGGAAGTTGGCGGCGTCGACGACCGTGACCATGGTGTCGAGGCGGGCGAGATCGCCGAGGGTGGCGCCGTCGCCCCGGGCGAAGGTGAAGGTGGCCGCGACCGGCATGGGCTCGGAGATGCCGCTCGACTCGATCAGGAGGTAGTCGAAGCGGTCCTCCCGGGCCAGCCGGTCCACCTCCTCCAGCAGGTCGTCGCGGAGTGTGCAGCAGATGCAGCCGTTGGTCATCTCGACCAGCCGTTCCTCGGTCCGCGACAGAGCGGCCTCGCCGCCGCGCACCAGCGCCGCGTCGATGTTGATCTCGCTCATGTCGTTGACGATGACGGCGACCCGCAGGCCCTCGCGGTTGCCGAGCACATGGTTGAGCAGGGTGGTCTTGCCCGCTCCGAGGAAGCCGGACAGGACGGTGACGGGCAGTCGGCGGTTCGGCATCCGGTGTCAGTCCTCGGGGCGCAGCAGGCCGCGCTGATACGCCTTCACCAGCCGCTGCGGCACCAGGTACGAGACGCCGTCCACGGTGACCGGGACGAGCGTCGGCGTGGACGCCTTCCACTGGGCGCGCCGGTGGCGGGTGTTGCTGCGGGACATCTTCCGCTTGGGAACGGCCATGTGGGTTTCTCCTCGGGTGAGGTCGGGAAGGTGACGCTCACGCTATATGAAAACGAATCTCATGTGCAACAATCTGGCCGGGCAGCCGGGGTGCGGTGTGCGCGGCCCCCGCCGGGTCCTGGCAGGTTATTGAAAATGATTACCATCATGCTTATGCTCTGATGCGGTCGCACGGACCAGATTTCCCTCTCCCGCCAGGGAGTTGGGGGCCGCGCGCACTTCTCAAGGGCCCGGAGCCCGATTCCGCCGCGCGCTCGACCGGCGCGGCTCGTGAGCAGATGAGGGGCGATGAGATCGACTACGCGGTCCGCGTGTGTGATGGGGGTACTGGCGCTCACTGCGGCGGGAATCGTCTCGGTGGCGTCGGCCGACGGGGGAGGGGCCGCGGCGTACGCCGTCCCCGTGGCGTACGCGCCGGAACCGGCGGCGAGCGAGGTGGCGGACGAGCGCACCGTGATCGACGTCGGGCATGTCGACGCCGTCGCGCCGCGCCTGGTGAACGGCGCGTTCCGCACCCTGTTCAAGGACAGCAGGACATCCGACGTCGTCTGGCGCGAGCCGGGCTCCGTCATCATGCACCTGACGGCGAAGGGGAGGCAGACGATCCCCGACCCGGCGGACGGCCTGTCCTTCATCGGCGCGCCCGGTGACGTCTTCTACTCGATCCCCCAGACACAGGATCCGGCGTTGCTCTGGGCGGGCTGGAGCACCGAAGCGTTCCAGAGCACCGACATCCAGGGGAACTTCACCATGTCGCTGGACAAGGTGGAGGGCCCCGGCGAGTTGCTGATCTTCGAGTGGACTCCCTTCGGGGAGCCGATGATGCGCTTCGACACCCGGGACGGCCTGCCCGACACCTATGAGGTCCCGGCCCGCACGCACGAGCACGCCAACTGGGTCTTCACCCAGGACGGCGTCTACCGGATGACGTTCACCTACAAGGCGACGCTCGGTTCCGGCGAGGAGGTCTCCGACAGCCAGGTCTTCACCATGGCGGTCGGAGACGTCGACCTGGACGAGGTGTCGCTTCCCGGCGACGGCGGTTCGACGGTCGGTGGGGCGACCGGGGGCGGTTCGGCGGACGGTGGCTCCACGACCGGCGGTTCCACCGACGGCGGTTCGTCGGAGGGCGGATCGACAGGGGGCGACTCCTCGAACGGTGGCTCGGCCGACGGGGGTTCGACGGGCGGCGGTTCCACGAGCGGTGGCCCGGCAAGTGGGGGTGCTGCGGACGGCGGCGGTACGGCGGCCGGAGGTTCCACGAGTGGCGGTGCCACCAGTGGCGGCTCCGCCGACGGTGGCTCCACGACCGGCGGGACAACGGACGGCGGTTCGATGGACGGGGGCGCCGCCGACGGAGGTTCGGCCGACGGCGGTTCCACGGGCGGCGGTTCCACGGCAGGCGATTCCACAAGTGGCGGTTCCGGCACCGGCGGTTCCACGGCTGGCGGTTCCACCGGCGGCACGACGACCGGTGGTCCGGCGGGAGGCAAGCTCGCGGACACGGGAGCCGGGATGGCGATCCCGCTCGGCGTGGGGGGAGCGGCCCTCTTGGGAGTGGGCGCGGGCACCTCGATGTATCTGTACCGCCGCAAGTCACGCGGGACATCAGGGACGACGCCGGGCGCGAACGCGTCCTGACCCGAGGCACGGGACAGGACGGCTGCCCGCCTCGCCCCGGACGAGCCCGGGCCGAGTCTCCCCCTCCCTTCCTTCAACGAGCTGTCGCGACGGTCGCCGGGCGCGCCGTCGCACGACCGAGGAGAACTCACCTCATGGCAACAGCCAGAAATCCGCGCGGAGTCGCCGCCGGAGCCATAGGTTCCGTCGTGCTGACCGCCGTGCTGTCGCCGGTGGCCTTCGCCGGTACTCCCGGCGGAACCGGCCGGACGCCGGGTGCCGCCGTACCCCGGGTCGTCGTGAGTCTGGACGCCGACGCGCTCTCCCTGTCGCTGGACGACGGCGCGGACGCCGGACCCGGGTCGTCCGGCACGCCCGGCGCGGTGGACCTCGAACTCGGACCGGAGGCGAAGACGGTGGTGCCGCAGGGCGACCGGTACGCCTTCCTCGGCAGCACCGGCGACCCGGTGTGGATGCTGGACGGCTCCTCCTCCGGCCCGGGCCGCCGCGACGAGATCCCCCAGTGGGACACCACGGGAGTCCCCGCGGACGAACTCGCCGACGGCAAGGTCGAGTGGGAGTTCACCGGCGTCGAAGGACCCGGTGACGTCATCGTGTTCGCACCGCACCCGCGGACCACCGCCGACCCGGCCGCCACGGCCCCGGAGGTACTGTTCGACAGCGCCGACGACCTGCCCGACGCCCAGGCGCTGCCGGCCGGCGGGACGGGTGACGTAGCCTGGGCCTTCACCCGGCCGGGCAGGTACCGCCTCACCTCGCGGGCCACGGCCCGGCTCGCCGACGGCCGGACGACGACGGCCACCCGGCGATGGACGGTCCGCGTCACCGACGACACCGACACCGACACCGGCACGGCGTCGACGCCTTCCGGCTCCCCGGCACCGTCGCGGTCCGGTGCCGCCTCCGTGACGCCGTCGCCCGCCGCCACCGGTGCCGGACGCGGCGGCGGGAACGCCGAGGGCACCGCCAAGAGCGCCCTCCGGCCGCTCGTCGCGGCGGCACAGCCGGACAAGAGCGACGGCATCGCCACACAGCACGTCGTCATCGACGACGGCCATGTGGACGCGATCGCGGGCAAGATGGTGGACGGAAAGCTGCGGGCCCTGTTCAAGGACAGCCGCAATCCCGGCGACATCGTCTGGCGGGAACCGTCCTCCGTGGTCGTCCACGTCAAGCCACAGGCCAAGGAGAAGGTGCCCGACTCCGGTACGTACGCCTTCCTCGGCAAGCCCGGAAGCGACTTCTGGCTGATTCCCCAGGTCCAGAAGCAGGGCGTGGTGTGGGCCGGATGGAACACCGAGGCACTGGGCGGCGGGGACCTCAAGGGGCCGCTCGACATGAAGCTGACCAAGGTCAGCGGGCCCGGACCGGTGGCCGTCTGGGAGACCGCCGGACTCGGCGGAGCACAGGTCCTCTACAACAGCGGGGACAGCCTGCCCGACTCCCAGAAGGTCGGCCTGGGCGTGCACGCGCACGCCAACTGGGGCTTCGGCGAGCAGGGCGTCTACAAGCTGACCTTCCAGCTCAGCGGCACACTGCCGTCCGGCAGGACCGCCACGGACACCCGCACCTACACCTTCGCCGTGGGCGATGTCGACCCCGCCGAGGTCACCCCGGGCGGCAGCGGCGACGGAGGCTCCGGTGGGGGCACCGGCGGATCGACCGGCGGAGCCACGGACGGCGGCTCCTCGAACGGAACGTCCACGGGCGGTTCGGGCTCCTCCAGCGGCGCTACGGGCGGCGGCGGTACCGGCGGCAGCCTCGCGCACACCGGCAGCGTCCCGGCCGAAGCGCTGGCCGGTGCGGCCGGGGCGCTCGTCCTGGGCGGTGCCGCCGCCGTCGGTATGAGCCGGGCAGCACGGCGGCGCACCCCGGCCGCCCGGCACGGCGACTGATCCGGCCGTTCACGGATGCCCGTCCCACCGGCGGGCACCTCTCCACGGGCGGCGCCGGGCTGCTCGGCAGTCCGGCGCCGCCCCCTTCCAGGGAGTTCACTTCTCATGCCTCTGCCCCGCCCGATGATCCGGGCGCTGGCCGCCGCGGTCGTCCTCGGCGCCACGCTGACCGGTTGCAAGGGACATGCCCGGCCCGCCGCCGAGGCGGACCGTCCCGACGCGGCCCTGCGGGTGGTGACCACCACGGAGATCCTGGCCGACCTCGTCCGCCAGGTCGGCGGCGACCGGGTCCAGGTCGACTCGATCGTGCCGCCCGGTGGCGACCCGCACTCCTACGAGCCCACGCCCAGGGACGCCGACGCGGTGGCCAGGGCGGACGTCACCTTCACCAACCATCTGCTCCTGGAGGAGCACGCCCTGATCAAGACCGTGGACTCCAACGCCCGCAAGGGAACTCCCAACGTCTCTCTCGCCGAGGCGTCGGAGACCTACGGCGCGCACGTCATCCCCCTGGTCGAGAACATCGGCCTGGACGTGCTCTGGCTGGGGCTGCGGGTGCGCGGCGAGGGCGAGGAGCGGGGGGCGACGCGCTCCTCCGACATCCTGCTCTCGGCGACCGACATCAAGGGGCCCGGCGACCTGGTGGCCTATCTGACGGAGTCCCTGGGACAGCCGGACATCTACTTCGACTCCGCCGACGGCTTCGACGCCAAGGACACCACCACCCTGCCACCGGCCGCGCACACCCACCTGAACTGGGCGTTCACCGAGCCCGGGGTGTACCGGCTCACGCTGGAAGCCAGGCTGAGGAACCCCGGAGGCACGCCCCGGCCGGTGGGCAAGGGCACGTTCACCTTCGCCGTCGGCGTCGACCCGCACACCGTGGCGGGGCCCGGGGACACCGTCCTGGACGACGGCCACACCGATCTCACCGTCAACATCGACACCGGCCGGATGTCCGCCTTCACCGATCTGCGGACCAAGGGCAGGACCCAGGAGGAGATACCGCCCGGTGACGTGGTCATCGACGTCCCCAACCGGGCCCTGGACAAGGTCCCCCCGGGAAAGCGGTTCGCCTTCCTCGGCCGCCCCGGTACCGAGATCTACCAGCTCCCCCAGGCCGTGCTCGGCAAGCATGTGCACGGTGAGATCGACCCCCACCTGTGGCAGGACGTGCAGAACACGAAGTCGTACGTCCAGCTGATCCGGGACACGCTGAAGAAGCGGGATCCCCGGGGCGCCGCGGCCTACGACGCGAACAGCCGGACGTACGAGAGCAGGCTCGATGCCCTCGACCGGTACGTGCGCACCCGGATCGCCGAAATCCCCGCCGACAGGCGGCAGTTGATCACCACCCATGACGCCTTCGGATATCTCGCGGATGCCTACGGCATGACCGTCGCGGGCTTCGTCGTCCCCAACCCCGCCCAGGAACCCGGCGCGGAGGACGTCCGCAAGCTCTCCCGCACGATCAGGAACCTCCGAGTTCCGGCCGTGTTCATGGAACCCAATCTGGTCCAGCGCGCCGGGGTGCTCACCCAGGTCGCCGAGGACCAGCACGTCAAGGTGTGCACGCTCTACGGCGACGCCTTCGACGACCACGTCCGGCACTACACCGACATGATGCGGCACAACGCCGATGAGCTGCGCTCCTGCCTCGGAGGCAACAAGAAGTGAACAGCACCCGTTCCCGACGCCGTACCGGCGCGCTCCTCGTGGCGGGCGCCGCCCTGCTGACCGTGGCGAGTCCGCCCGCCGCCGTCGCGGTCCCCGCCGCGTCCCCCACACCCGGCGCCGAGTCCGACGCGGCCACCGAGACCGGCCGGGGCCGTACCGTCATCGGCGACGGCCACATCGACATGGGCCCCCGTTTCGACCACGGCCGCTGGACGGTGCAGATCCGCGACGACACGGGGCGACCGGCCGTGTGGCGCGACACCGAGGACGTCGTCCTCCAGGTCAAGGACCGCGCCAGGGTCGTGGTGCCCGAGGACAGGGCGTTCGGCTTCCTGGGCGCTCCGGGCAGCCGTGTCTGGCTGCTGCCCCAGGTGCAGCAGGAAGGCGTGCTGTGGCCGGGCTGGAACAGTCAGGACCCCGAGGTCGCCGCCACCGTGGACCGCGAGGTGACCTGGCAGCTGCTCGGAGCGGAAGGCCCGGGCGACTTCCTCCTCTTCCTCAACGGCAGCTTCGGCACCCCCACCGTCGTCTTCGACGCGCGCAAGAAGCTCCCCCAGGAGACGGGGATCGAGGTCAACAGCCACGTCCACGGCAACTGGGCCTTCACCCGTCCCGGCACCTACCTCCTGCGGATCCGGATGAGCGCGAAGACCAAGGACGGCACCGGCCACACCGACACCAGGACCCTTCGGTTCTCCGTCGGTCCGCAGGACCCGCGCAAGGCGTTCGCCGCAGGCGCGTCCACCGCGTCCCCGGAGCCCCCGAAGCAGGCTCCGGCCGACCGTGAATCCGCGGCGCCGTTGTGGTGGGGGACCGGCGCCGCCGTGGTCGCGGCGCTGGCGGCGGTCGTGGTGGTCCTGCGGCGCCGCCCCCGCACGGAAGGCGACGGGCCCGCGGTGAACCGGAGCACGACGGAGAGGAACAGTGAATGACGACGAGTCCCGTACTGGAGGTGCGCTCGCTCGCGGTGGAACTGGGCGGACGCCTGGCCCTCCACGACATCGACCTGACGGTGCGCACCGGCGAACTCGTCGCGCTCGTCGGGCCCAACGGAGCAGGCAAGACCACTCTCCTGCGGACCGTCCTCGGCCTGCTCAGCCCCCACAGCGGGGCCGTGCGCCTTCAGGACCGGCCCGTCGACCGCGCCCGGGGGGTCATCGGGTACGTTCCCCAACGCCACGAGTTCGCCTGGGACTTCCCCCTGTCGGTGGAGAAGGCCGTGCTCACCGGGCGTACCCGCGCCGTCGGTTGGCTGCGCCGCCCCGGCCGCGACGACCGCGAAGCGGTCTGCGACGCGCTGGACCGCGTCGGCATGACGGACCTCCGGCACCGCCCCATCGGGGAGTTGTCCGGGGGGCAGCGCCAACGCGTCCTGGTGGCACGGGCCTTGGCCCTGCGCCCGGCACTGCTTCTGCTCGACGAGCCGTTCACCGGGCTGGACGTCCCCACCCAGGAACTGCTCACGGCTCTCTTCCGCGAACTGCGGCAGGAGGACAAGGCACTCCTGATGACCACTCATGATCTTCCGGCCGCCGCCGACATGGCCACCCGGCTGTGCCTGCTGAACAGAACCGTGATCGCGGACGGCCCGCCCGCGAGCCTGAGGGATCCGGAGGTGTGGCTGCGCGCGTTCGGCGTGGCCAGCTCCGCACAACTGCTGACATCCCTGGGGGTCACCCGATGAGCACGGCGCTGGACTTCCTCACCGGTCCGTGGGAGCACCTGTTCATGCGGCGGGCGCTCGCCGTCGCGGTCCTGTGCGGCATCGTCTCCGGGGTGATCGGCGCGCACGTCGTCCTGCGCGGCATGGCCTTCATCGGCGACGCGGTCTCCCACTCCGTCTTCCCCGGGGTGGCGATCGCCTTCGTCTTCCAGTTCAACCTGGTCCTGGGCGGCGCCGTCGCCGGTCTGCTCACCGCACTGGCGGTCGCGGTGTTCTCGCAGAACCGGAGACTGAAGGAGGACAGCGTCATCGGCGTGTTCTTCGCCGCGGCCTTCGGTCTGGGCATCGTCATCCTCAGTACGGCACCCGGATACAGCGGATCCCTGGAGTCCTTCCTGTTCGGACAGATTCTCGGCATCAGCGACGGCGACGTCGTCACCGTCGCGGTGATGAGCCTGCTGCTGCTCCTGGTGGCCGCGGCCGTGCACAAGGAGCTGGTCACCGTCAGCCTGGACCGCGAAACCGCGCGGGCCGCGGGGCTGCCCGTGTTCGCCCTGGACATCGTGCTCTACGCGCTGGTCACCGTGACCGTGGTGATCTCCTTGCAGGCCGTCGGCAACATCCTCGTCCTGGCCCTGCTCATCACTCCCGCCGCCTGCGCACGGCTGCTCACCGACCGCATCGGCGCCATGATGGCCCTGGCGCCCGCGATCGGTGCCGGGTCGGCCGTGGTGGGCCTGTACCTCTCCTACACGTACAACCTCGCGGCGGGCGGCCTGATCGTCCTGGTCGTCACGGCGGTGTTCGTCCTGTGCTGGCTGTTCGCCCCGCGGCACGGACTGCTGACGGCCGGACGGCGTCGGGACGGCGGCGCCTCCCCGGCGCGGGAACCGGGGACCGGGGAGCCCGCCACCGGGACCGGCGCGGTGCCGCCACGCCCTGAGGCGCGGCGGGCGGAGACCTGACCGGAAGGGCGGCGGGGTCTGGCAAGCTGCTGGACGTGACGACCTCAGAGACCACGTCCGCGCTCTCGCTCGCGCGGATCACCCGTCCCCAGGACGTCTCCGCCGCCCTGGAGCACGCGCTCGCCGACTGCTGGGCAGCGGTGATCAACGGTGGCGGAGCGGTGATCCCGCCCGACTGCCCGCCCGCGCCGGTGACGGCGGCGGGGCTCGCCCCGGCGACCGCCCGCGTCGTCCAGGGGCTGGCTCCGCGCCGGAGCACTCTTCTCGTCGCGACCGTCGCCGGTGCCCTCGCGGGCTGGCTGGTCCTCGGCCGCCAGACCCATCCGCTCGAGGCGCACTGCGGAGTGGTGAACCATGTGCAGACCCACCCCGGCTTCCGGAAACGGGGCATCGGGGCCGCCCTGATGCGTCACGCCGCGAGCACCGCCCGGGACGACATGGGCCTGGAGCGGCTGAAGCTCGGCGTCAGAGACGGCCTGGGGCTGGAGGACTTCTACCGGAAGGCGGGCTGGACGGAGGTCGGCCGCTGGCCGAAGACCCTGCGGGTCGGGCCCGATGACGACCGCGACGAGATCCTGATGAGCCTCGCACTGTGAGCCCGGCTCCATGCCCGGCGTACCCCCGCACAGCGGTTATCTCGCTTCTTTCGCCTGTTGTCGACCTACTTCGTCAGGGTGCCTTGTTCACAGGCCAGGACCACATCCGAAGGGCGTCAGGAAGCAACATCTCGATCGGTATCGAGCGGGTCTCAGCTCCGCATGGCGCTGGCCAGCGGAGCCAGCACGTGCCATCCCACCGTCTCGTACAAGGCTCGGCCTTCCGGTGTCGCGACCAGAACACCTGCCGTGGCCCCTTGTCCGGCTGCGATGTTGGCGAGCGTGTGCATCACCAGGCGCCCCAGACCGCGGCGTTGGTGGGCGGGATCGGTCTCGACTTGGTCGACGACGAAGGCCCGGCCGGTGATGGCAACCTGGCCACGTGCGGCGAACGCGCCGTCGGTGGTGCGCACCAGAGTGCGGGCGACGCCGGCCCGGGTCCAGGTGTCCAGCCGGTAGCCATCGGCGGTTGTCGGTGCGGCCTCGGTATGGGCGGCGTGCGGTGGGGCGGACATCAGGAAGCCGGGTCCGCCGGCGAGGGACCAGCCGGGCCCGAGCCACTGTTCGAGCATTTCCGGCGATGCGGGCGTTTTCAGCCATACGCCGGGTGCGGTTGGGTTCTCGGTGATCTTGCGGACGGTCGCTTCGTCCGCAGCTGACAGGACGTGGCGCACGACATGCCCGGGGAGGCCGACGTCAACGCTGAAGCCCCAGGAAGTGGGGGTGGGGTCGGCTGCGCCGCGTGAAACGGTCCAGCCGTGGACCCACGCTCGTATGGCCTCGGCCGTGTTCGTGAAAGACAAAACGCCCCCCGGCGCAGGTAACGGCTGACTGGAATGTATCTATTGCACGAAGAACATCGGTGGTGTTGCCGACGGTGAGCTGCTTCTTGAACTGTTCGAAGCCGCCGAAGTGTTCGTCGATGGCGTCGGCGAGGGCGCCGTTCCAGGATCTGCCCCGTGATGGCCGGCTCCAGCGTGGCGTAGTCGTAGGGCAGGTCGGGAAGCGCGTAGATGCCCATCAGGCACGCCCCCTTTTCGGGTGAGTGATCGGCAGGGGACAGCCTATGCCTCTATTGCGAAGAGATTGCAACAATGATTGGGCTGCATCAGCATGATCTGTGGCGGGGTCGGCCCGTCCGTCTTCGGTGTCTGAGCGCCTTCCGTCCGTCGGCGTGTCCTTCCTGGAGAGTGATCGTCTTCCCACCCGGCACCCGCCGGTCCCGGCTTCAGCAGCCGCTTGAGGTCCGTCAGTTCGTCTCCGGCCCGGGCGACCTTGTCCTTACGGCTGTCGACGTAGCCGTCCGCGTGCGCGAGCAGCAGCTCGACCTGCAGGTTGCGAAACGGCTCGAGGCAGACCTCTTTCCTGGTCTCCACCCGCCGGTGGCCGAGCATCGTCTGCACCAGGTGCCAGTGGTCGCCGAACTGCTCACGAAAGTCGCGCATCTCCTCCTGCGACAGGTGCCCGAGCCGCTGTGCGAAGACGAGCTCGGCGACCGAGAACCACTTCAAGGCGAAGGAGCGGCGGTGCATATGGGCCGTGCGGCTGAAGTGCTCCAGCCCCAGGCCGACGATACGTGCGTTGGCCGCGTCGAACGTGTGATGCCAGCCGTACGCGTCCCGCGGCATCCCGTCCTCGTTCAGCCACAGCCACAACGGCTCCAGACCCTGCGGCCCCTCCCCGAACAAACGCTTCCTGACCTGCGGGGACAGGTCATTCCACGTGTGCTCGGCCGTGCCGCCCCTCCCATCGGGGATTCCGACCCTCCGTCCCTTGCCGGACAGGCGCACCACTCTCAGCCCGTGGACCGACTCGTAGCGACCTGCCTCCTGGGGCCGCCGAACCGCCCGGGCCCGCGCACCCTCACGGTAGGCGTGCACTCACGACGCCACCGCCCGCGGCATCCAGTAGGTGTAGCCGTAACCGCCCTTGGCGCACTGATCGGCCAGCGAGCACGTGAAGTGACGACAGCCGCAGGCCCGTGCCGTAGAGCCCGTCGACGAAGGCGCCGTCCCGCTGGTCATTGCGGCCCCGCCACTGGCGGTCCACCCGGCCGTCCAGCCCTCGGCCGCGTACCCCCAGATCCCGCCACCGCCGGATCGCCGCCGGATCGAGACACTTCACGTTCTCCTGCCGCCGACCGCGGCCGTACTCCATCTCGTCGAACGGATCCAAGACCCCGTAGCGCTTACCCGCCCAGCGGTAGAACTTCCGGCAGCCGACGACATCCCGAGTGAACGACGCCAATCGAGTTGGCTACGACGTCACTCTCTTCGATACTGAACACCCGCCTACGGCACCGGGAACTCAGCCCTTGACCGCCACCAGCACGCAGCTGTCCCCGTACTGCCAGACCGGTGCCACGTGTGCGAAGCCTGCCCGCAGCAGCAGTTCTGTGTGGTGGGCCGCCGAAAAGTGACCGCTGCCGTTTCCGCCGCACGCGGAGACACGCCGCCGTGCGTCGAACAGGTCGGCCAGTTCGGGGTCCTGGGCCGCCGCCGCCCACCAGGACTGCCAGTCCTCGGTGGCGTGGGCGTCCGTTCGCTCGGCCCGGCGGCGTCCCACGTGCGCGGTGACGCCTCCGCACGCCCCGTCGGCGGGCGGGAAGTGGTCCCCGTTGACGAGCACGCCGCCCGGCCGCAGCAGGCCCGCCAGAGTGCGGTAGGTGTCCAGCAGGGCGGGCTCGGCCAGGTAGTGCAGAGCCGTGGTCGAGACCGCGGCGTCCACCGGGCGGTCGGCCTCCAGGGCGTCGGTCCAGCCGTCCGTGCCGATCAGCGCTTCGACATAGCGGGCGGCGTCCGCGTGGTGGGTGCGCGCCAGTTCCAGCAGCAGGGGATCCATGTCGACGGCGATGATCTCGGCGTCCCGCAGGCGTGCGGCGAGCCGGGCCGACAGGGAGCCCGGTCCGCAGCCCAGATCGAGCAGGAGCGGCCGGGAGCGGCCGGTGACCACGTGCTCGACCACGTCCGCGATGACCGTGAACCGTTCCTCGCGGTCCACCGCGTAGCGCTGCTGCTGCCGTTCCCAGCGCTCCACCCAGTCCTTGGCCGCAGCCATGCTCACGCCCATCGGATCGCGCCACCTCTTTCCGTCGCTCACCTCTTGTGGTACCGAGCAATCTACAGCTGGAAACGGTTATCAATTGCCATTCATGCCAATGACACAAGCACGGTCAGCAGGCGGTCGACCTCCTCCTCCGTGTTGTAGACATGGAGGCTCACCCGGACCACACCGTCGCTCTCCTTCGCACCGGCCTGGCACAGGCTGTCGGCCCGCACCATGAAGCCGTGGCTGTAGAGGATGAAACCGAGGTCGTCGGACGGGATGTCACGGTGCCGGAAACTGACGATGCCGAGACGCCGCTGAGCCGGGGGGACCGAGGCGTCCGCGGCCAGACTGGTGGGGCAGCCGAGGATGTCGTACGCGTCGAGGTGCCGCAGCCGGTCGGTCAGCCGGGTGGCCAGAGCGGCCGTCCAGCGTTCGATCCGCTCCACGCCCGCTTCGTCGAGCCAGTCGAGCGCGGCGAGCAGCGAGACGATGCCCACGGTGTTCGGCGTGCCCTGCCAGCCGCCCGGCCGGAAGGCGGGCCCCCGGACGTCGCGGGCCCACACCGCGCCGGAGCCGGGCAGAGCCATCGCCTTGTGACCCGAGAACACGACGAAGTCGACGTCGAGTCCGTCCGGACCGACCCGCACAGGGGAGTGCCCGATGCTCTGCGCCGCGTCCAGACAGATCGGCACGTGCGGACCGACGGCGGCCCGGATGCGGTGGACGTTCATGTCGCCGCCGTACACATGGTGGACGTGGGTGGCCGCGACGAACCGGGTCCGCGGGCCGATGACCTCCGCGAAGGCGCGGTGGTCGTAGTCCCCGGAGACGTCCTGGCACGGCAGGGCCCGTACGCGGACCCGCACGCCGCGTTCGGCCAGCAGCCGCTCCGCTTCGAGCCACGGCTCCAGATTGGCGCGATGATCGGCGAAGGGGACGACGATCTCGTCGCCGTCCTCGAGCAGGGGGACGAGCCAGTCGCGGGCCACGGCACGCAGCCCCTCGCTGGTGCCGCTGGTGAAATGAACGGAGGAACCGTCCGGGGCGGGGTCTCCCAGGAACTCCTTGACGCGGGCGCGGGTACGTTCGACCAGCTCCGTGGTCCGGTTGGCCCAGGGGTAAGTGCCGCGTCCCGCATTGGCGTTGACGGTCGTGAGATAGGTGTGGACCGCGTCCAGGACCGCTCGGGGCTTCTGGGACGTCGCCGCGCTGTCGAGATAGGACACGTCGGGGTGGGCGGTGACGATGGGGAACTGCTCCCGCATGCGCCGCTGCCAGAGCACGGCATCGTGACGCGTTCCGCCGGAAGGGGGCACGGCGTTCACTCCCGCACCAACGGCGCGCCCGCGTCCCGCCAGGCGACGACACCGCCCGCCAGACTGCGGACGTCCGGATGCCCCATGCGGGTCAGCAGCGCGGCGAAGCGCAACGACTTCTCGCCGACCGGACAGACCAGCAGGAGAGGCGTCCGCTTGCTGAACGGCAGCCCGGTACGGACGAGTTCCTCGAACAGCTCGTCGACGATGTTGATCGACCCCTCGATGTGCAGGGCGGCGTAGGCGTGCGGGCCGCGCAGATCGACCACCAGCGGGCGCGGATCTGCCGTCGCCGTCCAGCTCCGTGCGTCGGCGACGGCCAACACCTTTCCCCTCTCCTGGACTTCGGCCTCCGTGAGGGAGGCCACCGAGTGACCGCGGGCCGGGCGGCCCAGCACCTCGGGGCGCCGCTCCCGCACATAGCTGAGGTAGCTCTCGGCCCGGTCGCACACGATGAAGACGGCGGTCTGACGCTCGCCGGTCTGCGCCAGCCGGGCGTCGACGGCCCGCAGACGGCGTACCGCACCGTGGTAGGCGGCACCCCCGGTGGGGCCCGAGAGCACACCGCACCGGCGGATGAGGGTGATCATCCCGTCGATGGCCTCCTGGGAGGTCACCGATTCGATGGTGTCGTACGTCGCCGGATCGAACAGACCGACCTGCTGGACCTCGTCCATCGTCCGGATGCCGGGGATGAAGTCGGACTTGTGCGCCACCAGCCCCACGACCCCCACCCGCGGATGGTGCTCGCGCAGCGCCCGGGCGACGCCGGTGGACGAACCGGCGGTGCCCACACAGGCGATGAACCAGTCGGGCGCCCGTCCGTCCAGGTCTTTGACGATCTCGGGCCCCGTGCCCATGGCGTGGGCCTCGGCGTTGCGCGGATTGAAGTACTGGTCGGTGTGGAGGTAGGCGTTGCCGGGCTCGGCGAGCGCCTGATGGAACCGGGTCAGCGGATCGTCGGTGTCGGTCGGATCAAGACACTCGCTCCGGCCGGGAAGTTCCTCGATCTCCGCTCCCAGGAGCAGCAGCAGCTCCTTGATCTCGGGCACCCGCATGCGGTTGGTGACGCTCTTGAACCTCAGCCCGTGCATGCCCGCCAGCAGGGCGAGCGCCTTGGCCGTGTTGCCGCTGGAGAGTTCCACCACCGTCCCGTCCCCGTCGGCGGCGGCCTCCAGGAGCGGGCGCGCCATGTGCCAGGCGGGCCGGTCCTTCACCGAGCCGAAGGGGTTGAGCAGTTCGAGCTTGGCGTAGAGATCGATGTTGCCCAGCCCGTGCACGTCCGCGTCGATGCGCACCAGCGGGGTGTTGCCGATGGCCTCGGTGATGCTGTCGTACCTCATGACGGCGCTCCCTCGGGGTGGGTGATCGGCCAGTAGTCCTCGTCCGGGCACCAGCGCCAGGAGCCCTCCGTACGCTCCACCGCGACCGTACGCGCGACCGGCCGGCGCTGCGCCCGGGTGGCGCGGAAGTCCATCGCGTACCCGGCGGTGTTGACGAAGGCGAGTACGTCGCCGACGCGGGGGAGCCGTGGGAGGTGGACGAGCCGACGGGTGATCAGGTCCGCCTCCAGACAGAGATTGCCGACGAGGTGCACGCCGACCGGCTCCGGTCCGCGCGCCGTGTCCGCCCCGGCGCCGTGGGGCAGCAGCACGGGGTCGACCAGGACTCCGTGCTCCTCCAGGCTCATGTCGCCCGCGTTCATCTCCAGGCGCACCAGATACGGTCCGTGGTCCGCGTCCAGGCGGCGCACCTCCGCCACGCGGGCCAGGGTCAGCCCGCACTGGTCGACGAGCGAACGGCCGGGCTCGACATGGAGGTCGTGCAGGTGTTCCAGCAGAAGAGTGGACAACGGCCGTCCGAGGACCGGGCCGGACGCGGACAGCAGCCCGTCCAGATAACCCGGCCCGGCACTGCCGCGATGAGCGGGGTACAGGGCCGCGGCCCCGCGCAAGGTCCCGCCCTCGTTGCGCAACCCGTAGCCGTGGCCGCCCCAGGTCAGGGGCGGACGGATGCCCAGCACCGCCTCGTTGAGCGCCGTCGTCCAGCGCTCCCACTGGGCGGCGTCGGCGAGGTAGCCGACTCCGAAACCCCCGCCGATGTCGAGAGCGCGGGGGGACAGTCCCCTGCTCCGGGCCTCGTCCATGAGCAGCACACACTGCTCCAGGGCCCGGATCTTCTCCTCCGCGCCGGTGGTGTCCAAGTGGTAGGCGAGACCCGTCGGTTCGACGGCGTCCTGGTGCCGCTCCAGCGCCTGCCACAGTTCCCCGGCCTCCCGCACCGGGACACCGAAGCGGCTGCGCCGTGAGAGCACGCGTGTCGCGGGCCGCCCCGGCCCGGTGGCCGCCTCGAACCCGGACAGCCGCGCCAGCACGTCCACCCGGGGAAGGCCGTACGTCCGGACCAGACCGGCCAACTGCTCCAGTTCGCCGAGGGAATCCAGAGCGACGGTCGCGCCCACCCGGGCGGCCAGCCACAGGAACTCCGGGTTCTTGGGGCCCGTGGCCATGATCCGGTCGCCGGTGAACCCGCTGCCCAGCGCGTGCCGCAGCTCCCCCAGGGAGGCGACGTCGATGCCGACGGCGGCCGGGTCCTCGGCCGCCAGCCTGCGGACCAGGGCGCTGGAACGGTTCGCCTTGTGCGCGAAGAACACGCGCCCGGTCAAGTGGTGGCTCCGGTACACGGCCCGGAAACGTGCCAGGTTCTCCGCGATCGTCTGCGGGAGCAGCACGTTCAAGGGTGACCCGAGCGCCGCGACGAGCGAGTGCAGGAAGGGTCCGTCGTCCAGTAACGCGCCGAGTGGCGGTTCCACGCGCGGTCGCAGGTACAGCGGCGCTTCCATGAGGACCCCTCCCTGCTGTGCCCGGCTGCTGTTCGGGAGTAGTCGTTTCCAGGTACAAGCATTGCTAAGCCCAACTGAACGGGAAACAGTACGAGTTGTCGGGCCGTATCCGGCCGCCGCCACCGCGGAGGCGGGCCGGAGACCTGGGGGAGGTGCTCCGGCCCGCCGGTCGGGCACGGGGTCAGCTGTCGAGAACCTCGAAGGTGAACTGCTTCGGCCCGGAGGAGACCGTGGCCCCGGTGGAACTGAGCACACCCGTGACGTCGAACGTGACCGTGTAGGTGCCCGGCGCGTCGAAGCCCCAGTTCGCGTGGGTGTGGGCGCCCGCGTTGACGTCGAGGGTGTCGGGCAGGCCGTCGCCGCTGTCGAACAGCACGGTGGGCGTGGACCCGGCGGCGGTGTAGACGCTGAACCCGGCGGGGCCGCTGACGTCGGTGAGCCGGAAGGACACGCGGTTGTTCCGGAAGACCCCGGACGGGACCTCCGTGGTGTTCCAGCCCGCCCACAGGAGGCCGGAAGCCTGGCTCTGCGGAAGGATCCACGCCGTGCCGCCGGTGCCGAGGAAGGACCAGGCCGGTGTGGCGGGCACGTTGGTGTGCTTGGCGGCCAGCGGAACCCGGAACGTCACGTCGCCGGGCGGGCGTTCGACGCTGGTGGAACCGGTGCCGTCCAGCACGTTCACGGACAGGGCGCCGTCGGCGTAGTCGACGTCCACGACATCGACGTGGCCGCTGGTGAGCACCGTGGCGGCCTGGGCCGGTGAGGCCACCAGTCCCAGCAGGGCGACCGCGGTGGCGAGCGGGCCCACAAGTCTGAGGGCGGAATGCATGGTTGCTGCTCCTTCTAGTTCAGGACCTTGAAGGTGTAGGTCGCCGTGCGGGAGTGCACGGGCTGACCGTTCGCGGCGAGGTGGCCGCAGAGCTTGACGCGGATCTTGTAGGTGCCGGCTGCGGTGAAGGCCCAGTTCGCGTGGGTGTGGTCGCCCGCGTGCAGGGTGACGGTGTCGGGCAGGCCGTCGCCGCTGTCGACCAGCACGGATCCGGGGGAGCCGAACACGTCGTCGGTGTAGACGGCGAGCTTCCCGGGGCCCTGGAGGGACAGGAACTCGGCGTCGACGGTGTCGTCCCGCAGGACGCCGGACTCCAGCTCCTCGGCGCCGAATCCGGCCCACAGGAGGTCCGGGTTCTGGGTCTCGGGCAGTATCCAGACCTTGTCGCCCGCGTCACCCAGGAAGGCGTACGCCGGGTCGTCGGGCACGGTGGTCCTGGCGGCGGGCAGCGCGTGGAGCCGGACGCTCTCCGGGGCGTACTCGACCTCGTCGCCCGAGCTCTCGTCGTGAACGGCGAGCTGCAGCTCTCCGTCCTCGTACCCCACGCCGACGACGTCGACGTGGCCCTTGCTCAGAACCACCTGGTCGGCTGCCTGAACCGGTGTGGCGGTGATGAGAGTTCCGACCATGACGCCTGCGGCCATCAGCAGGCGGACGGGATGGCGCACGGAAGGCTCCTTTCGGTGGCCCCTTCTGGGCCACGCATGAAGATGGTAATCATTTTCACGCGTCTCGCAATGGTGTGCGGGTTCAACTTCCGTTCGCGTGGGCGGTCTTGGCGGCGGGGTGGCGGTCGCGGGGAACACCCCGGAAGTCCGGGGTGCGGCTGTGGACCGTCTGCTGCGTGCAGCACTCGGTGTCGTGGTCGCGGCCGTGCGTGGCGATCCACGACAGGGACGCGGCCCTTCCGGTCGTCCAGCGTTTCGTGTCCGGCGTCGACGCGGGTTTCCGGGACGCCGTGGCGCACGGTGCGACGGGTGATCCCGCGGTGATCCTCCGTCAGGATCTCCACACCCTGTGGCGTACGACGGAGCGGTCCCACGTCGTCCTCGTCCTGCCCCGAGAACCTGGACCTCCTGCGTGAGCGACATCGGCTGCGTCCACCGAGCCGTACGACTCTGGGGCGGGCAGGACCCCGGCGAACGGGTGACCCTGGCCGAAGCCGCTGCCCGGCAGGTGGAAGCGGCCGACGTGCTGCTCGTTCCCGAGGCGGAGGACGGTGCCGGGCAGGCTCCCGGGGCCGCCTTGGTGGGCCGGCTCAACCCCCGCGCGGTGCTCCTCGCACCGGCCGTCGACACGGCCCACGAGGACGGTTTTCCACCGGCCCTGGTCCGGGCCGGGCTTCCAGGTGCGAGCGAGGAATGGCGGGCGCGACTGGACCCGGTGACCATGCCGCGCCTCGGACGCGGACCCGACCAGGGTGTGGAGTCCGTCCTGTGGAGGGCCCGTCGGCCCCTGCACCCCGAGCGGCTTTCCGCGGCGCTCGCCGACGTGGTGCGCGGTGTGGTGCGCGGTGTGGTGCGCAGCCGTGGCCACCTCTGGCTGCCCGGCCGACCGGACTCCGTCGTCACCTGGCGTACGGCCGGAGCCCATCTGGAGCTGGCGGAGGCGGGCCGGTGGCTGGAAGCCGACGACCCGCAGGCCCTGGACCGCGGTCTCGCCCCGGCGGCGGACACTCGCCTCTTGGTTCTGGCACGACTACTACGGTGAGCACCGCAACGAGATCGTCTTCACCGGCGTCGGCATCGACGCCGGGCGGATCCGCGCCGCGCTCGACGCGGCCCTGCTCAGCGATGCCGAACTGTCGCTCGGCCGTGACGGCTGGACATCCTTCACCGATCCGCTCATCGACAGCACCGGCTTCCGATGACCTGTCGTGCCTCGGCTAAGCCCTGTTCTCGAAGGGCGGTGAGATGCCAGCCGGTGGCCGTGGGGTGGTCGCGCCGTACATCCGCGGGCCGGGGCGCGCGGGGGTCGCCCAGCAGGGCGAAACGGGGCGGGCCGCAGCTTCGGCGAGAGCGGGATCGTCGGCGACGTTGCTCTACCAGTCGGCCCAGTCGAGGGCGCCCTCGCTCCGCTGCCGTTCCCGGCGCCGGGAGAGCAGGGCGCTCATGGCGGCGTCGAGGCGGGGTGCCGACTCGTCGTACATGTGGTCGGCGTCGAGGAACACGCCGCCCTGCCGCAGCAGCCCGGCCAGGGTGCGGTTGGTGACGGTGCCCTTGGACAGCACATCGGTGAA
This sequence comes from Streptomyces sp. LaPpAH-108, assembly GCF_000373625.1. GTDB lineage: Bacteria > Actinomycetota > Actinomycetes > Streptomycetales > Streptomycetaceae > Streptomyces. Next base: position 295,369 of record NZ_KB891993.1, on the reverse strand, counting down.
GTGCGACTCCGGTGGCCTGTTGACCACCACCAGCCGCTCCCGGTCCACGAGGAGTTTCACGGCCATCGCCGCGTCCGGGTCGTCGAAAGGCGCCCTGTCCGTCTTCAGCGCGAAGCAGGGCGCGTCCAACTCGACGAGTTTGTCGAAGACGGCCTTGTGCCGGGCGATGTCGACGAACTGACGCCGCGCGTGCGGGTGCATCGTCTCCTTCACCCCTGCTGAGAAGGCCGGTATCCGTCGTGACGGCAGCGGCGAGCGCACTCCGGCGGGTGGGGGACTGGGCACTCGGGCGGACGTCGCCGTCGGGCCGTCCGGGGTCGCCCTGCGGCATGAACCCGCAAGGGCGCGGAGCAAGCAGGGCGACCCCGGAATGGCGGGCGGAGCGGGTGTCGCTAGCGGCTCGCGTAGGGCAGCAGGGCCATCTCCCGGGCGTTCTTGATGGCCGTGGCGATCTGCCGCTGCTGCTGGGCGGTGATGCGGGTGACCCGGCGGCTGCGGATCTTGCCGCGGTCGGAGATGAACTTTCGCAGCAGGTCGGTGTCCTTGTAGTCGATGTAGGTGATTCCAGCGGCGTCCAGGGGATTGCGCCGGGGCTTCAGGGGCTTGCGGGCGTCGGGGCGGCGGGCCATGGGATTTCCTTGGGTTGGGATCGAATCGGCTGGGGGCCTAGGGGACGGGATCGAGGAGGGAGTCGAACGCGCTGGGAAGGTACTGCCACGCCTCGCGCCCTCCGGCGTACTCCGCATCGGTGAGGAGGCAGGACTCGAGGAGCCGTTCCAGGCCGTCGCGGTCGAGGCCGGGAGAGGTGAACACAAGGTGCTGGCAGCGGTCACCGTGCTCGGGGTGCCAGTCGAGGGCCGCTGCCGCCCGGCGTACGGGCGACACCATCTCCCAGGCGGCGTCCGGCAGCGAGGCGAGCCAGGGACCGGCGTTCTCCACACACAGCGCGCCCCCGGCCGCGTCCCAGGCGAGCAGGGTGTCGGGGCGGTCGGCGAGCCAGAACCGGCCCCGGCTGCGGGCAGCCGCACAGCACAGGTCTTCCAGCGCCTGGTAGAGACGTCCTGGGTGGAAGGGGCGGTGACGGCGCCAGACGAGGGTGGTGACTCCCGCCTCGTCGGCCTCCTGGGGGAGCAGGGCGCAGGCCGGATGCTGGGCGTCGGCCGCCGACTCGACGTCGAAACCGGCGAAGGCGGCCTGCGCGAGTTCGCCGGAGCCGACGGCCACCCTGCGGGCGGTCGGGTGGAGTTGGGCGAGGAGTGCGCGGTCCTCGTCGTCCGCTTCCTCGCTATCGACGAGTGCGAGGACGGGCGCGTACTCCAGCTGCCGGGCCCACGTGTCGCCGACGGTGCGCTGGTCGGTGGCGGCGGCCGCGAGACCGGTCTCGGCCAGGTCGTCGCCGTTGCCGAGGTAGGGCAGGACGAGAGCGGGGTCGACCGCCGTGATCACGTTGGTGAGGTCCAGTACGTCACCTCCGTGCGCGACCACGACCTCGGCCATGGGCTTGGGCTCGACCGAGTCCCACAGCTCGACGATCGCGAGCCGGGTCAGCCCGCTCTCCGCCAGCCGCTCCAACTCGGGGACGAGGTCTTCGCGGAGCGCGCAGCAGGCGCAGTCGTTGACGAGCGGGGCCTCACCTCGGGACAGCTCGCCCGAAGCGTCCCGGACCGTGCGCCGCACGGTGCCTTCTTTTGCGCCGGCCAGGTTGTGATGGAGGGCGACGCTGCCGGGGACGGCCCGCAGCAGGCGGTCGACGACCTCCTTGCGCGCATCGGAGTGGAGCCCTCCGACGATGACGACGGGCAGCCGGGAGTCCCGCATCACTTCGCCTCGGGCCGGCCGTAGCGGCGCTCGAACCGTTCGACGCGGCCCGCGGTGTCGAGAACGCGGGCGGTGCCCGTGTAGAAGGGGTGGCTCACGTGGGAGATCTCGACGTCGACGACGGGGTAGGTGTTGCCGTCCTCCCACTCGATCGTCTTGTCGCTGGTCGCGGTGGAGCGGGTGAGGAAGGCGTGGTCGGCCGCCTTGTCGCGGAAGACGACAGGGCCGTACGCGGGGTGGATTCCGGGTTTCATGACGTGCTCCTTCAGGGGCTGGGCGGGGGTCAGCGTTCCTCGCGGAAGTCGACGTGCTTGCGGGCGATGGGGTCGTACTTGCGCAGAACCAGGCGGTCCGGATCGTTCCGGCGGTTCTTGCGGGTGACGTAGGTGTAGCCGGTGCCCGCGGTGGAGCGGAGCTTGATGACCGGACGTGCGTCGGTGCGTGCCATGACCGCTACTATATTGAATATGGTTTCCATTACCAAAACCAGTCGTACGACGAGAGGCAGGTAACTCCGTGTCCGCCCACTGCCAACTGACCGGCGCCCAGCCGGGCTTCGGCAACAACATCTCCCACTCGCATCGGCGCACCTCGCGCCGCTTCGACCCCAACATCCAGCGCAAGCGGTACTGGCTCCCCAGTGAGGGACGGCATGTGCGCCTGACGCTGAGCACCAAGGCGATCAAGACGATCGACACCATCGGCATCGAGGCCGCCGTCGCGAGGATCCGTGCCAGGGGAGGGAAGGTCTGATGGCGAAGAAGAGCAAGATCGCGCAGAACGAGAAGCGCAAGGTGATCGTCGAGCGGTACGCGGCTCGACGGGCCGAACTGAAGGAGATCATCCGCCGCCCGTCCTCCACCGACGCCGAACGCCGTTCCGCAGCCGAGGAGTTGCGCCGCCAGCCCCGCAACGCCAGCGCCACCAGGGTGCGCAACCGCGACAGCGTCGACGGCCGGCCGCGCGGATACCTGCGCACCTTCGGCCTCTCCCGGGTCCGGATGCGCGAGCAGGCCCACGCGGGCTTCCTCCCTGGCGTCACCAAGTCGTCCTGGTGATCGCGCGAGTGCCGTAATCAGCGCGCGCTGACCCTGCGGGCCGTGGCTTCCGGCGGAGCCACGGCCCGCAGGGCTCTCTCGGGCGAGCGGGACGGAGGACGCCTGCCACGCGTCGCCGTTTTGACCGGCCGAGAGCTGCCCGCCCTGGCGACCGGTCGCGTCGCGATGGCGCATGCTGCAGAGGTGTGAGCATCGGCTCCGGCGCGGATGTGCGGGTGCGCAGCATGTGAAGCGCCGGGCGCGAGGGACGATAGATTGGCCGCACCTCAGGACCGTCCGCGTCGATCGGCTACAGGAATGTAGACGATCGGCAGGTGAAATCGCACCGGACTCCGCGCGGCGTCCTGGGGTGTGGGAGGACGGGAGAGAATGTCGGACAAGCGGCAGGACGAGAGGCGCGCGCACGGCGAGCTGGTCGCGGATGTGCTGGCGGTGCTGTGGCAGGCGGGGAGGCCGATGACCGCGCACGAGGTCAACGCCGCGCTCGGCAAGGGGCTGGCCAGGACGACGATGGCCACCACCCTGGTCCGCCTCTATGAGAAGGGCACCTTGCGCCGTATCCCCGCCGGGCGCGGTTTCGCGTACGAGCCGGTGGAGGACGCGGCGGGGCTGGTCGCCGACCGCATGCGTCGTGAGCTGGAGAGCGAGCCCGAGCGCGACCTGGTGCTCAAACGGTTCGTGTCCGCTCTGTCCGAGGACGACGAGGAGACCCTGCGCCGCCTGCTGCTCGAAGCCGAGGACGACCCCGAGTGACCTATGTCCTGGTCCTGGTCATGCTGGCCCTCGTGTTTCCGTGGGGCGCGGCCCTGGTCGCCCGGCGCCTGGCCCTGGTGCTTCCGCCGCGCGAGGCGTGCTGGGCGCTGACGGGCGCGGCCGTCCTTCTGGCGGGCGGCACGATCGCGGCGCTGATCGGTCTGTTCCACGTACCGTTCCTCGCCTCGCTGGAGCGGGTGTCCCTGCCCCGGGTGCTGGAGGTGTGGCCGGCCGCGGTCCCGTTCGCCGGTGCGGCGGGCGCGGTGATGCTCGTCCAGCTCGTGCTGCTGCTCCGGCGATGGGCGCGGCACCGTTCGCTGCTCGAGCGCGCCTGGCGGACGGCCGGTGCGGGAACCGGTGACGGGGATCTGCTGGTGATCCCGGCGGCCGACGTGGACGCCTTCGCGCTTCCCGGATATAGGGGGCGCCCCGGCCGGGTCGTGGTGACCTCCGGGATGGTGCGGGCGCTGAAGGCGAGCGAGCGCGAGGTGCTGCTCGCCCACGAGCGGGCTCATCTGGCCGGGCGCCATCACCTGTTGTCGGCGGTGGTCGATCTTGCCGCCGTCGTCCATCCCGCCCTTCGGGGGCTGCGTGAATCGTTGGCCTTCCACCTGGAGCGGTGGGCGGACGAGGCGGCGGCCACGGTCGTGGGCGACCGGCGGATGGCAGCCGCGGCCATCGCACGGGCGGCCCTGGCCGGATCGTCCCACGGCCGTGGCGGCACGTACCCCCGGTTGGCGGCGGCGAGCGGGCCGGTGCCACGGCGGGTCGCGGCCCTGCTCCAGCCCGAGCCGACGGCCCCGCGCGGGGGTGCCCGGCGAGCCGGGGCCGTCGCCCTGGCGGGGACGGTGGTGGTCACGGCGGTGACGGCCCTCGGGCTGGCCTATGGATTGCACGAATATGTGGAGTACGCGGCACGGCAGCTGGTCGGCGCGCGGTAGGGCCGCTCAAGGTGGCCGCGCGCGCCGCTCGGCCGTACGCGCCGCGTGGGGTCAGGCCATGGTGGGCGCGGGCCGGGTCGCCGCGAGCGTGGTGTCGTAGCGGCGCAGCAGGAGCAGGGCCGTGGCGGCGAGGCCGGTGAGGAGGCCGAGCCAGATTCCCACCGTGTCCAGGTGCAGGGCGTAGGCGAGGAGCCAGGCGACGGGCAGTCCGACGGCCCAGTAGCCGATCAGGGTGATGCGGAAGCCGCCCTTGGTGTCGTCCAGACCGCGCAGGAGACCGACGCCGATGTTCTGCGCGCAGTCGAAGAACTGGAGGAAGGCCGTGACCATCAGCAGATGGGTGGCGATGGTGAGGGCCTGGGCGGAGCCCTGCTCCAGGAACGGGGCCAGGACGAGGCGCGGCAGGGTGAGGTAGACCACGCCGACGACGGTCATGACGACGGCGGCGCAGGCGAGGGCGGTGTTCTTGACGCGCCGGGCGCCGTCGTGATGGCCGAGGGCGAGTTCGCGGCTGACGTTGATGGACGCGGCGTGGGAGAGCCCGACGGCGACCTGGAAGACGATGTAGACGAGCTGGTTGACGGCGGTGTGCGCGGCGAGGGCGGCGGGGCCGAAGGAGCCCGCCATCAGCGCGGTGACGGAGAAGAACCCGGCTTCGGAGCCGTAGGTGGCCGCGATCGGGACACCCAGGCCGAGGAGGCGTTTGACGGTGGCCGCGTCCGCGCGGGTGATGTCGAGGGTGAGGAGGGGTGCCAGCTCGCTGTCCCTCCGCGCGGCCAGGTGAAGGGCGGCGAAGGACAGCAGATAGACGGTGGAGGTGGCGATGCCGACGCCGGTCAGGCCGAGCCGGGGCAGCCCGAAGGTGCCGTGGATCAGCACCCAGTTGAGTCCGGCGTTCACGGCGATGGAGGCCAGGGTGATCCGGAGGAGGGCCTGGGGGCGGCGCATGCCGACCGTGAACTGGCGTATCGCCTGGAACCACAGACAGGGCAGCAGGCCGGGTGCGAGGGCGTAGAGCATCGTCCGGGTGAGTCCGACGACACCGGCGTCCTGCCCGAGCCCGATCAGGGCCTGCCCGATGAGGATCATGACGAGGGCGCCGACGGCTCCGGCCAGGGTGGCGACGGCGAGACTGGCCCGGACGATGCCCCGGATTTCGTCCCGCGCCTCCTCCTGCGTCCCGGCACCGTCCGTGCCGCCTCGCTCGGCCCGGGCAGCCGCGGCGGCGATCTGGTTGCCGACGGAGGTGACCAGGCCGACGCCCATGGTGCGGATCTGGTTGAAGACGACGATGGCGAGGCCGCCCGCCGCGAGTTCGGTGGTGCCCAGCAGCCCCATCATCACCGTGTCGGTGGTCGTCAGGGCGACCTGCGCGAGCTGGGTGAGGACGAGGGGGACGGCGAGGGCGCCGAGCGCGCGGCCGTCGCGGAGGAAGGTGGTCGGCATGGGGGTCACCGGTTCCCGCGGAGCTTGGTGAGCTGTTCTTCCACTGAACGTTCGGTCTCGGGGCTGAGGAGAGCGCGCTCGGCCATCCAGTCGTCGTTGAAGACGGTGTCCAGGTACTTCTCCCCTCCGTCGTTGATCAGCGCGACCATGGTGGTGCCCGGCGGCAGGGAGGGCAGGCGGTGCAGGGCCTCGTGGACGACGCCCCCGGCGGAGCCGCCGATGAGCAGCCCGGTACGCGCCACGGCGCGGCAGGTGGCGAAGGCTTCGACGTCACCGACCTTGACGCCCTCGTCGATGAGGCCGAAGTCGACCAGCGCGCCGATCTCCGCGCCCTCGGGGGTGCCGGTGCCGGACTGGTAGTAGTCGTGGGCGGGGCCGCCGAAGGCGATGGAGCCCTTGGGCTCGACCCCGATGACGGTGAACTCGGGGACAAGCCGCGCCAGTTCGCGACCGGTGCCGCACAGGGCGCCGCCGGTGCCGACCGCGCCGATGAGGATGTCGATGTCACCGTCGAGAGCTTCGGCCAGCTCGTGGGCGACGGGGAAGTAACCGACGCCGTTGGCGGGGTTGTTGTGCTGCTCGGTGAAGACGGTGTTGTCCTGGCCGCGTGCCATGTTCTCGGCGAGTTCTTCGCGGGCGGCGGTGTGCAGCTCGTCGCCGTCGCTGTCGGCATCGACGTGGACGAGTTCGGCGCCGAGCGCCTTCATGGCGCGCAGTTTGTCGGCGGCGGCGTGATTGTCCACGACGGCGGTGAAGGTGTAGCCGCGCTCCGCGGCGATCACGGACAGGCCGAGCCCGGTGTTGCCGGAGGTGGATTCGACGATCCGTCCTCCGGAGCGAAGCTCTCCGGCGGCTTCGGCGGCGTCGACCATGGCGCGGGCCATACGGATCTTCGCGGTGCCGGTGGGATTGAACATCTCCAGCTTCAGCAGCAGACGGCTGCCGGTCTCGGTGGCGGCCAGTTCCAGCAGAGGGGTGCGGCCGATCAGGTCGGACACGCGGGAGACCACGGCGGGCCGCTGAAGGACTCCGGGCATCGGAAGACTCCTGTGAGGGGGGATTTCGGGGCGGGTGCCAGGGCGGTCAGATGAAGTGGCGGTCCAGCCGCCAGCGCGGCCGGGGACGGTCGGTGCGGTCGACGACGACCTTGGGCGGCAGCGGCAGGTCGTGGAAGGGGGACTCGTTGGAGTCCATCTGGTAGCCGGCCGTGTTGGGGTAGAGCAGCAGGTCCCCGGCGCGGGGCCGGTGGGGGAAGGCGATCTTGCGCCAGGTGAGCAGGTCCGACTCCAGGCAGGTGGCGGCGCCGACGCTCGCCGGGAACACCCCGGCCGGTGCGTCCGGTCGACGGGGGATCAGCCGCGGGTCGGGGGCGTACTCGCTGTTGAACCACTGCTCGGACAGGCTCAGGCTGGTGCCGTCGACCGTCAGCAGCTGGTAGCCGTCGCGGTCCTTGACCCCCTGGACGGTGAACACGGTGGCACCGGCGCGGTCCAGGAGGGCGCGGCCCGGCTCGAGGAGAAGCGTCACCCCGGCCTCGGTGAGGGTCCGGGCGAGCGTGCGGTCCGCTCCGTCGGGCCGCGTCTCCAGCAGAGCGGCCAGGGCGCGGGCCCCGGACACCGGTGAGTGGTACGGGTAGAAGTCCCCGCTCGCGAAGGTCTTTTCGGCGTGATAGTGCGCGGGGCACTGGGTCGCGAGGAAGGCGTGCCAGCTGTCCGCGTCCGTGTAACTGACGGGCAGCCCGCCGCCGATGGAAAGACGGTCGGCCTGAAGGCCCGCCACCCGTGCCTTGAGGCACAGCTCGGTCAGGCGGGCGGCCAGGTCGGCGCGGGGCTGGAGGGCGTAGCCGGACAGATGGAAGCTGAACCCCTCCATCCGCAGGGCCTGCCTCGCCTCCACGCAGCGCTCCAGGGCGAGGGCGAGTTCGTCCTCGGTCAGGCCGAAGCGGCTGTGCGGCTGCACCGGGGGCAGGACGCGCAGCAGGACCCGGGCCGGGCGGACCGGCCCGGCCAGTGCGGTGGTGATCACCGCGTCGAGTTCGCCGAGAGCGTCGACGGCGATCAGGGCGCCGTGCGTTACCGCCAGGCGCAGCAGCGCCGGGTCCTTGGCCGGGCCGGTGACCACCAGGTGCTCACCGCGTACGCCGTGGCCGAGCGCTTCGCGCAGTTCGGCGGCGGAGGCGACGTCCACGCCCGCCCCGTGCGCGGCGGCCCGCTCGACGAAGACGGCCGCCTTGTTGGCCTTCTTCGCGTAGTAGAGGAAGCCGTCCACGTCGGCCGCGTCCAGGGTCTGCCGCATGGCGCGGAGGTTGGCGGTGAAGGCGTCGGGCAGCAGGAAGTGGAACGGTCCGCCGAACGCGTAGGCCAGTTCACGCAGCAGCCCGGACGTCACCACCGCGTCGGTGGCGGCGTCCGGCAGGACCGGCAGGACGGGCCAGTCCCCGGTGCTCACTGCCACAGCGCCACCTCCGTGCCGAGGCCGGCGGCCAGGGCCAGCTGGGCGAAGCGGTGGCCCAGGGCGATGTCGGTGACGACCAGGCCGCTGTTGTAGGCGAAGATGCGCTGCTCGGCCGTGGTGCGGGCCTTGGAGACGCCGGAGACGACGGCGGGAAGCTCCAGGTCCACGGCGGGCAGGCTGCCGTCGGCGTCGGCCATGTCCGTGCCGGTCACCCGCATCTGGGCCTCGCTGGTGGCGATCACCCGGTCGGCTCGGTGCAGGGTGGAGGGGGCCAGGCCGTGGCCGACGAGGATCGTCGTCGCGCCGGGCTTGAGCCAGGCGGCTTCGACGGCGGCGGGCGTGTGGGCACCGGCGGTCGCCACGATCACGTCGGCTTCGCGGGCGGCGGCCTTCAGATCACTGACCACGTCCACCTCACGGCCGGGGAAGTGACGGGCGAGTTCGGCGCGGACAGCGGCGATGCCCTCGGGGTGAGTGCCCGAAAGCAGCAGACGGTCCAGCTGGGGCAGGGCCGTCAGCAGGAAGGGCAGCGCGAGACGGCCCTGGGTGCCGGTGCCGATGACCAGCGCGGTCGAGGCGTCAGGGGTGGCGCACTCGCGGGCCAGGAGCGCGGAGACGGCGGGGGTGCGCAGGGAACCGATCCGGGAGCAGTCCATCATCGCGACCGGCAGCCCGGTGACGTCGTCGTAGAGGGTCAGCGTCGTGTAGTAGTGCTGCTCCTCGCGGCCCTTGTCCAGGCCGTGCTTGTACGAGGTCTTGACGGCGACGATCTCGCGGGTGCCGTCCCGGCCCAGCATCGCGTAGGAGACGGAGTGTTCGTCGGCGGGCTTGACGGTGAGCTTGCGGGGATTGTCCGACAGGCCGGCCGCCAGGGTGCGGTAGGCGCCTTCGACGGTGGCGAGCACGTCGCCGAGGGATATGTCGATGCCGGCCAGGTCGCTGGTGGACAGGACGCGCAGACGGCGGTCGGGGGCGATCTCGGTCACGGGGTTCCTCCGGAGGGGGTGGCGCGTCAGCTGGTGTGTGCTTCGAGGGCCGTCTGGCCGTAGCCGTGCTCGTCGGCCTCCGCCTCGGGGCGGGTCCGGCGGCCGGGCACGCGGACCGAGGCACGCTTGAGCCAGCGGTCGGTGCCGTCGTAGCGGGCCCGGAACGGGACGCGTCCGTGGACGACGATGTCGTTGTCGACCACCAGGACGTCACCGGGCCGCAGGCTCACCGCCACGGAGACGCGGGCCAGTTCGTCCTCCAGCCGCCGGTACGCCTGCCGCCATGCCGCGTCCGCCTCGTCCAGCGGGGTGTAGGCGGGGTCGAAGCGCAGGGTCAGTCCCTCGGCGGTGTCGAAGAGCGTCGGGACCGGGGCGGGGCGTCCGGGGAACCGCTGGGCCCGCTCGTAGGCGTCGTCGGGCAGGATCGGCACCACCGGCCGCTCGAGCTGGGCGATGTCCTCCGTGGACAGGGCGGTACGGCGGATGCTGGCCGCCGTCGTGGCGATGTCGTCGTGGTTGCGCATGCAGCACAGCACGAGCAGGTGGGCGCGGCCGGGGTGGAAGGCGTCCTCGGTGTGCGGGGTGAGCAGCACGGAGCTGGAGGCACCGGTCTGCTCGCCCTCGTGCCCGGGTGAGGGGACGATGTTGTGCACGAACCTGCCGTCCTGCTGGCCCTCCCAGGCGATCGGAGTGCCCATCAGGGTGGAGACGAGCAGCAGGACCACGTCCCACAGCGCGCCGGACTCACCGGCCGTGGACCAGTGGCCCGGGGTCGGGCCGAGCCCGCTGTCGTCGGGGGTCAGCCCGCGCAGTACGAAGAGGCCGTCGGCGGTGTCCACGGGGCGCAGCGCCTGACGCACCGTGTGCCCGAGCCCTGCGCACGCCTTGGGGAGGGCGGCGAGAAGCGCGGGCGAGGTGGCGGAGCCGTGCTCGGCGAGAAGTCCGGCGGCGACGGCGGTCAGTTCGGCTGCGGCGGTGGCGTCGAGAGGGCGTACCGGGGCAGGGCAGGTGGGCACGGTGGCACCTTCCAGGGCAGGACGGACCGAGGCGCGGGCATGGGGCAGCGCCGTACCGGCTCGTGAGTGAGGGGGGAACGCGAAAGGGTCTGGCGCAGCGCGGCTCGGGGCGTCGCCGGACGCCAGGAACGTAACAACGCCGCTCAGGTAAGGCAACCCTAAGCGATGTGATTGACTACATCAAGGTAGTCGATTTTTCGGCAGCCCGACAGTGACCTGACGCAGCGTCAAAACTGCTGCTGAGCAGGCAATTTGATGTGTCATGGACCCGGGCTGGCGGTCGCCGGTGCGGGGGTGGGGTCGCTTGCGAAGTCCGGACGGCTTCGGTTAGGTGACCCTAAGAACGACCAGTGCGAACCTGAGACGAGGACCAGACGTGAGCGTCACCAGACGACAGCTGCTGTGGGCCGGAACCGGCATCGGAGCGGCCGGAATTCTCGCGGCCTGCAGCGGTGGCGGTGCGGATTCCAAGGGTGCCGCGACCTCCGGAGCGGAGGCCGGGAAGCCGCGTGCCGGAGGCACCCTGAGGGTGGGGGCGCTGGGACACGCGAGCGCGATCACCCGTGACCCGCACGGCACCCAGGCCAACGAGAGCGACTACCTCGTCATCGCTCTGGTCTTCGACACGCTCACCGTTCCCGGCGCGAAGGCCAACACCGCCCCACGCCTGGCCACTTCGTGGGAGCCCTCGGCGGATCTGAAGACGTGGAAGTTCCGGATAGCCAAGGGTGCCGTGTTCCACGACGGCACCCCGGTGACCGCCGACGACGTGGTGTGGTCGCTGAAGCGGCTGCGCGGCACCCCCTCCGGCGCGGCACGCCTGCCCGGCATCCAGGCGAAGAACATCAGCGCCGAGGGCACGGACACGGTGGTCCTCGTCTCCGACTACGCCAACGCCGACTTCCCCCTCATGACCCGCTTCTCCTCCTTCGTGCTGAAGAAGGGCACCAAGGACGCGGACATCGCGAAGGCGCCCGGCACCGGCCCGTTCAAGCTGGACTGGTTCCGGGGCGGCAACGCCCGCCTGGTGCGCAACGACCAGTGGTACGGCCCCGCCGTGCACCTCGACGCGATCGAGGTCACCATGTTCGAGACCCCGCAGGCGATGGCGAACGCCCTGCTCGCCGGACAGATCGACCTCGCCTCCAACGCCGGTGCCGTCGCCGCCCGAACCGCCGCGTCCCGTAAGGACGTTCAGGTGCTGCGCCGCCCCAACGACATGGCGATGCCCATCGTCATGCGCACCGCGAAGGGCAGCCCCTTCGCCGACGAGCGGGTGCGCGAGGCGATGCGCCTGGTCGTGGACCGCGAGGCGATGGTCAAGCAGGTCCTGTCCGGTTACGGCACCGTCGCCAACGACATCCTCGGCACCGGCGACCCGGACTACGCCAAGGACATCCCGCAGCGTAAGCGTGACCTGGCCAAGGCCAAGCGGTTGCTGAGAGACGCGGGTTTCGACCTGTCCAAGACCTACGAACTGGTCACCACCGAGGACATCTCCGGCCTGGCCGACTCGGCGACGCTGTTCGCGAACCAGGCCCGCGAGGCCGGTATCAAGATCAAGGTCGTCAAGCAGGAGTCCGGCGCCTTCTGGGAGAAGACCTGGAAGTCCGGCGACTTCTACACCAGTTACTGGGGCACCAACGACTCGGTGGTCTTCTTCGCCTCCAAGACCATGGTCAGCGAGGCGGGCCAGAACGAGGCCGACTGGGACGACGCCGGGTTCGACGCCGCCTACCGCAAGGTCATCGGCAGCAGCGACCCGAAGAAGCGCGCCGCCGCGCTGAAGGAACTCCAGCAGATCGAGCACGACCGCTCCGGCTACCTGCTGTGGGGCATGGCCGACGGCATCGACCTGGCCGCGTCCAAGGTGCGGAACCTGCCCAAGCTGCCCGGCTACGGCCGCGTCCAGCTCGAAGGCGTGTGGCTGCGTTGAGCCAGTCGGCCAAGACCGGCCCGGTGACCGCCCGCATCACGAGGGTGGTCACCGGGCGCCGGGCCGGGAACATCGCCGTGCGCATCGCGGGAACGGTCGCACGCCGCCTCGTGATGCTGATCGTGCTGCTCGCGCTGGTGTTCGCGGCCGTCGAGCTGCTGCCGGGGGACGCGGCCGGTGCCGCGTCCGAGCGCGGGGAGAGCGCGGCCGACCTCGCCGCGCGCCGTCATCTGCTGGGCCTGGACCGGCCGGTGTGGGAGCGGTTCGCCGACTGGATGACCGCGCTGCCCACCGGCGACCTCGGCACCTCCGCCCGCGGCCAGAAGGTCACCGGCCTCCTCGCCGACCCGCTGCCCCACACGCTCGTCCTCGCCGTGAGCGCGTTCGTCATCACCGTGGTGCTCTCCCTGCTGCTGGGCTGCTGGGCCGCAGCGCGCCCCGGCCGCCTCACCGACCGTGTCATCTCCCCTACCTCGACCGCCGCCTTCGCGCTGCCCGAGTTCGTGGTCTCGGCCGTCCTGCTGCTGGTGCTGTCCCAGTGGACGGGCTGGCTCCCCGCCGTCACCGTGACCGGCGGCGACGGCAGGCCCGCCACCTGGACCATGCTGATCATGCCGGTCCTCGCCCTGGTCGTCCCGCAGACCGGCTGGAACACCCGTGTCGTACGCGGGGCCCTGGCCGACCAGGCCGCCACCCCGCACGTCGAGGCCGCCCGCTTCGACGGCCTGCCACCGCACCGGGTCCTGCTGCGCCACCAACTGCCCGGCGCGATCCCGGCCGTCGCCACCGGCCTCGCCACCTCCACCGGCCTGCTGTTCGGCGGCGCGGTCGTGGTGGAGACCCTGTTCAACTACCCCGGCATCGGCAGCGTCCTGGCCGGAGCGGTCGCGGCTCGCGACACCCCGCTGATCGCCGGAGTCGTCATGTGCGCCGGAGCCGTCATCAGCCTCGTGCTCCTGGCCGCCGACCTCATCCGTTACGCCACCCTGGGAGTCCGCGCATGACCGCCGCCCTGCCCGTGGCCGCCCGGCGGCCCTCCCGCCGGGCGAGAACCACCGTGCTCGTGGCCGTCGCCGTACTGCCGCTGCTGCTCTCCCTCGCCGGGCCGCTGATCGCCCCGCACAGCGTCGACACCCCCGTCACCGCACCGTTCGCCACCCCCGGCGACGGAGCCGCGCTGGGCGGCGACCAGCTCGGCCGCGACGTGCTCAGCCGCGTCCTGCACGGCGGCACCCCGCTCATTCTCGGGGCCCTGCTCGTCGCCGTCGTCACCACCGTCGCCGCCGTGCTGATCGGCTGCCTCGCCGTGCTGCGGCCCGGGCTGGGCCATGCGGTCGAACGCAGCGCGGACGTCGCGATCCTGCTGCCGCCCCTGCTCGGCATCATGCTCATCGCGCTGGCCTGGCCCGGCGGCGGACGCTGGGCGGTGATCGCCGCGGCCGTCCTCCTCGGCGTGCCGTACGCGGTACGGGTCGTCGCCGCCGCCGCGTCCCCGCTCGCCACGGCCGGCTACGTCGAAGCCGCCCTGGCACGCGGCGAGTCCACCCCGTACATCGCGCTGCGCGAGATCCTGCCGAACCTCCGCGCCACCGTCCTCACCCTGTTCGGACTCCGGTTCGTCGAAGCCGTCTACGTCATCTCCATGGCCGGGTTCCTCCAGATCGGGCCCCAGCCGCCCGCCTCCGACTGGTCGCTGATGGTCCGTGAGAACGCCTCCGGCATCCTCCTCAACCCCTGGGCCGTGATCGCCCCCAGCCTGGCCATCGCCCTGGTGGCGATCACCGTCAACCTGGTCACGCTCTCCCTGGCCCCCGACATCACAGCGAAGACGGTGACCCGCTCATGAGCGACCGCGCCCCTGCTCCCGCCTCGACCGCCGTTGTCCGCACGCCGGTCGCCTCCGTGTCCGGCTTCTCCGTACGCGTGGTGCCCGACGGCCCCGTCCTCCTGCCCGAGACGACGGCCCAGATCCACGCCGGACAGGTCACCGCCCTCGTGGGCGCCTCCGGCTCCGGCAAGACCACCCTGCTGCGCGCGCTGATCGGCCACCTCCCGGCAGGCGCCACCGCCACCGGAAGCCTCGACGTGCTCGGCCGCACCCCGCACCAGCTGCCCGCCGGGGAACTGCGCACGCTGCGCCGCACCACCGTCGCCTACGTCGGCCAGGACCCCGGCTCCGCCCTCGACCCGCGCATGACCGCGCGCCGCCTGGTCGCCGAACTCGCCACCGACCCGCGCGAGGAAACGGTCCTGGAACTGCTCGCCGAGTGCCGCCTGCCAGTGGACACGGGGATCGCCGGGCGCAGGCCCCCCGCCCTCTCCGGCGGCCAGCAGCGGCGCGTCGCACTCGCCCGCGCACTGGCCCGCACCCCCAGGATCCTCCTCCTGGACGAGCCCACCGCCGGACTCGACTCCGCGGTGCGCGACGACATCGCCCACCTGCTGCGCGACCTCGCCACCCGCCGCGACCTCGCCGTCGTCATCGCCACCCACGACGCGCACCTCGTGGAGACCTGCGCGGACCACACCATCCGGCTGACCCCGAAGACCCCGCCCGTCCCTCGCGCGCGCGTGGCCGAGCCCACGCCCCCGGCCACCGGCGACGACAGCCTCCCGGGCGACGGCGGTCTCGCCGCCCACGCGATCGACGCCTTCTTCCGCAGCGGCCGACGCCGCAGCCCCGTCCTCACCGACGTCGCGTTCAGCGCGGCACCCGGTGCGGCCACGGCCCTCATCGGGCCCTCCGGCTCCGGCAAGACCACCCTGCTGCGCGTGATGGCCGGACTCCACCCCGCCCACACCGGGCACCTCACCCTCGACGGCCGCCCCCTGGCCTCCCGTGTGCAGTGCCGTACCCGGGAGCAGCAGCGCCGTATCCAGCTCGTGCCGCAGAATCCGCTGGCCGCGCTCAACCCCCGCCACACCGTCGGCCAGCAGCTCACCCGCCCCCTGCGCCTGCACACCGACCTGCCCAAGAGCGCCCACGCCGAGCGGGTCACCGAACTCCTGGCCCAGGTCGACCTCCCCGCCGACCACGCCGACCGCTACCCCGAAGAGCTGTCGGGCGGACAGCGCCAGCGCGTCTCCATCGCCCGCGCACTGGCCGCAGGCCCCGACATCCTGCTCTGCGACGAGGTGACCTCCGCCCTCGACGCCGACACGGCCACCGGCATCATGGAACTCCTCACCCGCCTGCGCAGAGAGCACCGGACCGCCCTGGTCGTCGTCTCCCATGAACGCGACGTGGTCGCCCGGCACACCGACACGGTCCACTTCCTCGACGCGGGACGCATCACGGACAGCGGTCCGACCGCCCGCCTGCTGCCCGCGTAGGCGACCGCCTTCCCGGGCGGCCGAGGAACCTTCTCCGGCGATCGGTCGTCTACAGTTTCAGAGCGTCTACATTCTTGTAGACCTCGGCGGCGGGATCTCCGTCTCCCGCTCAGTTCTGTCGATCGTGCGAAGGGTTCCTCCGAAATGGCGGCATCAAGGCGGCTGTGCCCACCCGGGCCGCCGAGGGGCGAATGAGGCCATGCGCCCCAAGATCCTGATCGTCGAAGACAACCACGCGCTGCGGGACGTGCTGCGCCGTGGGCTGGTCGACGAGGGCTTCGCGACCGTGACCGCCGCCGACGGCGCGACCGCCCTGCGGCTGGCCACCGCCGACGTCGCGGCGGCCGTCCTGGACATCGGGCTGCCCGACGCGGACGGGCGGGACGTGTGTCACGCCCTGCGCGCCAACGGATTCCGCGCTCCGGTGATGTTCCTCACCGCCCGGCACCAGCTCACCGACCGGCTGTCGGGGTTCTCGGCCGGAGGCGACGACTACCTCCCCAAACCGTTCCATCTGGCCGAACTCGTCGCCCGGCTGCGCGCGGCACTCCACCGGAGCGCGCCACCGGTCACCGCCGCGGCCGGTGACCTGGTCCTGGACGCCGTGAACCACCACATGACCGTCCGAGACATCCCCGTCGCCCTGTCTCCCACCGAATTCCGGCTCCTTGCCACCCTCGTCGCGGCGGACGGAACCCTGGTGCGCCGCCGTGACCTGGTCCGGGCCGGGTGGCCCGAGGGGGCACAGGTGAGCGACAACACCCTGGACCAGTATCTGACCCGGCTGCGCCGCAAGCTGCGCGAGGCGGGCAGCCGTCTGACGATCGGTACCGCGCGCGGTGTCGGACACCGTCTGTCATGAACCGGGTCACGCGACGCCTGGCTCCCCGCACCCTGCGGGGGCGGCTCTCCCTGGCGGCCCTGACCGCCGCCGCCCTGGTGGTCACGGTCCTGACCGTGGCCTTCAACGCGGTGACGGACCGGCACCTTCGACACCAGGCGGACGACGAACTCCACGGCCGCGCCGCCGCCGTGGCCGCGACCGTCGACACCAGCGGCTCCCGCGTACGCGTCATCGAGACCGCCAACGACCGGCTTCTCGACACCAACGCATGGATCTACGCGGGCGGACGGCTCCTGGACAAGGAACCGGGCGTCTCCGTGAACGGTCCGCTGACGCGCGTCGCCCACCGGCTGGCCCTGCGGCGGGCGACCACCTGCGCGACCGCCCCCGGCCCCCGGCCCGTCCGGCTGTGTGCGCTGGCCGTGGCCGGTACGACCGTCACGGTCGTCACCGCTCTGGACCTGGGCCCGTACCGGAACTCCGCCGACACGCTGCTGCTGGGGTCACTGCTGCTGGACGGCGTGATGCTCCTGTGCACCTATGTGCTCACCCGCCTGGCCGTCGGCCGGGCCCTCCGCCCGGTGCGGACGATGACGGACCAGGCCACCCAGCGCAGTGCCACCGGCTCCGCCGACCGCTTCGGCGATGACAACCAGCCCGCCGAACTGGCCCTCCTGGGCGCCTCGTTGGACGCCCTCCTGGACCGCATACGGACCCTGCTGCGGCACGAGCGGCAGCTGACCGGCGAGCTGTCGCACGAGCTGCGCACGCCGCTCACCCGGATCATCATCGAACTCGACTGGTGGCGGGCCCGCCCCCGCACCGCCGAGGAGACCCGGGCCACCCACGAAGCGGTCTTCGACGCGGCCCGGTCCATGCGGACGATCTGCGACACGCTCCTGCGGGACGCCCGGGAGAGCGCGCTCGCCCCGACGACGGTGCCCGGCACGACCGACGTCGTCTCCGTCCTGGAGGGCCTGCTCCGGCGCCTCGATCCGCCGGAGGGGGTCAAGAGCGAGCTGGACGTCACCGACCCGGAACTCCACGCGGGAGTCGCGCCCGCCCTCCTCGAACGCATCGTCAGCCCGCTGCTGGCCAACGCCGCCCGCTACGCCCGCACCGAGGTGACCGTGTCCGCCGCTCGCGCACCCGGCGCCGTACGGATCGAGGTCGTGGACGACGGCCCCGGCGTACCCGGGACGTTCCTCGGCGAGCTGTTCCAGCCCGGGCAGCGCGCCGACCCGGACGACGGACACGACGGCGCGGGCCTGGGCCTGCCACTCGCCCGCCGCCTGGCCCGAGCCGTCGGCGGCGAGGTCACCTACGCCCCGGGCCGCACGACCGGGGCCGCTTTCACGGTCAGTCTGCCCGCGGGGTGACCGGCTCCCGCTCGACGCCCCGCGTGCCGCGCTCGCGCCTCTGGGCCCAGGCCATCAGCCCGAACAGGAGAGTGAGGAGTACGGCGGAGGAACCCGCCGTGCCGAGATCCAGGCCGCCCTTGGCGACCGGCTTGGTGAGGAAGTCGCCCGCGGTCGCGCCCAGCGGGCGGGTGAGGACGAAGGCGATCCAGAAGAGCAGCACGTTCGACACCATGGGCGCCTTCATCAGCGCGACGAGCACCGCGAGCAGCCCGGTCACCAGGAGCGCGCCACCGGCGTAACCGAGGCCGGAGCTGTCGGAGAGGAAGTCGCCCATCGAGGTGCCGAGCGTGTTGGACACCAGGATCACGGTCCAGTAGAAGAACGGGTTGTAGCGGCGGACCGCAGCTGGACCGCCAGGGTCACCACGAACACCGCGAACAGCACGACGGTGGTGAGGAAGTAACCGAGCTTCAGGGTCTGCGAGAAGAGGTCGCCCGCCGTTTCCCCGAGGGTCGTCGCGGCGATCTTCATGATCCAGAAGGCCAGTGTGACCTCGGGCAGCTTCTTCATCACCGACCTGGTCGTCCCCGACGCGCTCGGCACGTCGGGACCGGTGAGGACCTGGGGCTTCTCCATGGGGACCTGCTCCCGTGCGAGGGAACGGCAGGGCGCCCGCCCCCGCACAGCGGACGAGCGCCCTGCCCGGATGAGCCGGCCGACGACGGCGGACCGGATCACCGACCGTGCCACGACGGGTCTGAACGCTGCCTGAACACGTTCACCGAGCGGCTGCTCAGGCCGCGTGCCGGGCGCCCCGTTCCGTGTCGGTGACGTCCTTGCGTGTGACGGCCAGGTAGGTCACCAGAGCCAGGATCACCAGCAGGAACAGCGCGCTGGTCACCACGGTGCCCAGCCCCAGGCCGCCGTCGCCGGACGGCTGGGAGAGGTAGTCGCCGATCGACGCGCCGAGCGGGCGGGTCAGGATGTAGGCGATCCAGAAGGCCCACACCGCGTTCAGGCCCAGGCTGAGGCGGGCGACGGCGACAGCGGCGATGGCCAGGGCGAACAGCAGGGCGGAGAGCCAGTAGCCGAGGGCCATACGCTCGGAGACCAGGTCACCGGCCGCCGTGCCCAGCGCGAAGGTGAACAGGACCGCGAGCCAGTAGAAGGACTCACGCCCCGGGGTGTCGATGTGATGGATCGACAGGGTCCGCTCACGCCGGTACCAGACCCCGAACACGATCGCGAGGGCGACGGCGAACACCGTTGTGCTCGCTTCCAGCGGAACCCCCATGTTGTCGGTGAGATTGTCGCTGATCAGCGTGCCGACGACGCTGATCAGGGCCACCGCGAGCCAGTACAGGCCCGCGCGGTAGGCACGGGTGCGGAACTGCGCGACGAGCACGACGGCCAGCAGCGCGCTCATCAGCAGCGACACCCCGGTCAGGCCCAGACCCGCCTTTTCGTTCAGCAGGTCGGCCGCCGTCTCACCGACCGTGGTGCACAGCACCTTGATGATCCAGAAATAGAAGGTGACCTCGGGAACCTTGTTCCAGCGGGACCGCCGTGCGGGAGGCGGCACCACCGAGCCGTCGGCCGGCGTGCGGGAGATCTCGGAATGCTCTTGCGTCATGAGCCCCACCGTGCCGCCGCGCGACTGAACTCATCCTGACTGCCGGGGGAACCCGTCCGTCCGCCGCGTGCCGGTGTCCCGGCGCGACACCGCCAGATAGCCCACGAAGCCGAGGATCGCCACGGTCCAGGACAGCGTGACCGGGCCCACGCCCCAGCCGAGCCCGCCGTGCACGGGGGACGCGGCCATCCAGTCGGCGAGCGAGGCACCGAGGGGCCGGGTCAGGACGTACGCGGCCCAGAACGCGGCCACCGCGCCGAGGAGGCCCGTGCGGTGGGCGACGGCCGGGAGCGCGATCGCCACGGCGAACAGGGCGATCGAGCCCGGATAGCCCAGGCCCGAGGAGGCCGTGAGGTCTCCGGCCGCGGTGCCCAGGGCGAACGTGGCGAGGACGGCCGCCCAGTAGAAGGCCTCGCGGCGACGGGTCCGGACGGCATGGATCGACAGGGTCCGCTCGCTCGCGTACCAGAGGGCGAAGACGGCGGCCAGGGCTATGACGAGCAGCGGCGTCGACAGGTCGTAGGGGACACCGAGGGCGACGTGGAGGATGTCGGCGGCCATCGTGCCGAACACGCTGACCATCACGATCGCCGTCCAGTAGATCCAGGCCACGTACCGCCGTACGGCGAACTGCAGGGCGAGTGAGGCGATGAAGGCGAGGCCGCCCAGGGCCACGGCCGGAACCGGTCCGAGCAGACGGGCCAGAAAGTCGGACGCGGTTTCGCCCATGCCGGTGGTGAGGACCTTGACGACCCAGAAATAGACGGTCACCTCGGGCACTTTGTTCGCGCTCTCACGGATGCGGACGCGCGACCGGGAAGAGGGCCGGTGGCCGAGGACATGATCTGTGCTCATGATCCGCACCTTCGCACGCTCAACCGTGTTCTCCCCAGGCTCCTTTGCCGTTGTTTTGGGGCTTCCGGTGGAGGTGTTGGCATGGGTGCGCGCGAACCTGACCACAACCTGAAAGGGAGGACGGGAATTCTGGCCGCCGCCGGGAAATGGCTGGTAGGAAAGGGGATTTCAGCCCTTCCCGTGGAGGACGGCCTCGACCAGCCAGCCCCGGTCGGTGGGACCGGCCCGGAACCGGCCGCCGTGCAGAGCGGTCCGTTCCCGCATCCCCACCAGACCGTGCCCTTCCCCGTGCCCTTCTCCGGGCGCCGCACCACGTGAGCCGGGTGTGGTGCGGGCCGGGCCGTTGTCCTGGACGCGGACGGTCAGCCGGGCGCCCGTGACGGCGACGACCAGCTTCACCCGGGCACCGGCCCCGGCGTGTCTCAACGCGTTCGCCAGGGCCTCCTGGACGATCCGGTAGGCCGTCAGCTGCACCTCGCTGTCGAGGGCGTCGAAGGCACCGACCGTCCGGTGGACGACGTCGAGACCGGCGGCCCGCATCCCCGCGCACAGCGCGTCGACGTCCGCGAGGCAGGGCCGGGGAACCGGCTCGAGTGTGTCGCCACGGGTACTCGACGTCTCGCCCAGAACGCCGAGCACCCGCCTCAGTTCGCCCAGTGCCTGCCGCCCCGTCCCGGCGATGAGACGGAGGACTTCCGGGTGAGGGTGCCGCGCGGCGCCGTCCACCCGGGCCCCGGCTTCGGCCAGCGCGATGAGGACGGTCAGGTTGTGCCCGACGACGTCGTGCATGTCCCGGGCCACCCGGGCGCGTTCCGCCACGGCGGCGAGCCGGCTGCGCTGGTCGCGTTCGGTCTCCAGGCGGGCGGCCCGCTCCCGCAGCCCGCTGAGCTGGGAACGCCGGATGCGTACCGTCAGACCGAGGGCGACGGCAGCGGTCGCGGTGCTCAGCAGGAAGAACAGCGCGATCCAGACGGACACCGCGTCCGACACCCGCAGCGCGGCCGGTACCAGCGCACCCGCCGTGATCCCGCAGGCCCAGGGCAGTTGCCGTGTCCGCGCGTGCAAGGCGAGGCTGTACAGGGCGACGAACAGCGCGATGTCCGCACGCAGCGCGATCCCCAGGGACCAGTGCAGGACGAAGACGGCCGCGATGACGCCGAAGGCGAGGGCGGGTCGGCGTCGGCGCCACAGCAGGGGCAGGACGAGTCCGGCCTGCAGCGCCAGCGTCACGGGCAGCGGCAGGGGAGTGGACGCGAGCAGGAACCGGCCGTGCTTCCCGTCGCCGTGCAGCAGGTCGGGCAGGCAGAACATCCCGACGACCAGCAGCACCACCGCGGTGTCCAGCACCCAGGGATGTGCCCGGTCGGCCCGGCGCAGGCGTTGTCCGGCCCGGGAGAACCGGGCGACCAGCGGCTCCGGGCCGCCGCTCGCCTCGCCGGGTCCGGGCCCCGGGCGGGCCGCGCGTGTCACGAGGGTCATCCGCTCATCCCACGGGGTGTCAGGCGTCGCGGCGCATCAGGCGGTACGCGGCACCGGCCAGCGCGAGCGCGGTCCAGCCGAGGAGGACCAGGAGACCGGCGCCGGGCGTCAGGGCGGCGGCGTCATGGGTCACGGCGAACATCGACTCGCCCGCGTTGCTGGGCAGACAGGGGCTGATGTCGTCGCGCCAGGAAGCGGGGAGCAGGGTGACCAGCCCCGGAATCAGCATCAGGGCGGCGACCAGGACCGCGATGCCCCCGGCCACGGAGCGCAGCAGCGCACCCAGCGCCGTCCCGATCACCCCGACCAGGCACAGATAGAGCCCGGCGCCCAGCAGGCTCCGTACGACGCCGGTGTGCGAGAAACCCATGGCCCCGGGCGTACCGGCGGCGATCCGGCTGCCGAACAGGAAGGCCACGAACGCCCCGGTCGTCGCGACGGCCAGCGAGACCAGCCCGGTCACGGCCGCCTTGGACCACAGCACGGGAAGCCGACGTGGTACGGCCGCCAGCGTCGAGCGGATCAGGCCCGTCGAGTACTCCCCGGCCGTGACCAGCACCCCGAGGACGCCCAGGGCCAGCTGGGTGAAGTTCACGCCGAAGAGCGACAGGCCCACGGCGTTCTGCCGGGCGAACTCCGGGTTCATGTGCCCGGAGCCGATCCCGGACCGGTAGCGGGCCGAGGCGATCAGCCCGAAGCCGACGAGGAACAGCAGGCTCAGTCCGAGGATGATCCAGGAAGAACGCAGCGACCAGAGCTTGGCCCACTCGGAGGCCAGGACCCGTCGTCCGGTCACCCGGTAGACCGGCCGCCCGGTCGCGGTGGGCGGCGCTTCGGTGGCCGTGGTGAGGGTGTTCATGCCTGCCTCCCGGCGGACGCTACGGCCTCGACACCGGCACCGTCGTCCGTACCGGTACCGGTACCGGCCGGGGCTCCGTGATATTCGACGGCGTCCCTGGTCAGCTCCATGAACGCCTCCTCCAGCGAGACCTGACGGGTGTGCAGTTCGAACAGGGCGATCCCGTGCTCGGCCGCTCTCAGCCCGATGTCCCGCGCGGACAGCCCGGTCACCTGAAGCTCCTCCGCACCGGGGTGCCCGGTGATCTCCACGCCCGGTCCCGCCAGCACGTCCCGCAGCCGCGCGGGATCCTGGGTGGCCACCCGCACGGTGTTCCCGCCCGCCTCGCGCACGAGATCCCGCACGGTCGTGTCGGCCAGCAGGCGGCCCCGCCCGATGACGATCAAGTGGTCCGCCACCAGCGCCACTTCGCTCATCAGGTGGGACGACACGAACACCGTGCGCCCCTCCGCCGCGAGCGAGGTCAGCAGCGTGCGGATCCAGAGCACCCCCTCGGGGTCCAGCCCGTTGACGGGCTCGTCCAGCATCACCGTCCGCGGGTCGCCCAGCAGCGCGGCGGCGATGCCGAGCCGCTGTCCCATCCCCAGCGAGAAGGCGCCCGCCCGTTTCCCGGCCACGCTGCCCAGCCCGGTGAGGCCGATGACCTCGTCGACACGACGGCGCGGGATCCCGTGGGTCAGCGCCAGCGCCCTGAGGTGGTGGTACGCCGAGCGGCCCGGGTGGATCGACCCGGCCTCCAGAAGGGTGCCGACCTCTTGGAGCGGCGCCCGGTGACGGGTGTAGTGGCGCCCGTTCACCGTGACGGAGCCGCTCGTGGGGGCGTCCAGCCCCACGATCATGCGCATCGTCGTGGACTTCCCCGCTCCGTTGGGGCCCAGGAACCCGGTCACGGTGCCCGGCAGCACGGCGAATTCCAGGCCGTCGACGGCGGTCTTCTCGCCGTACCTCTTGGTCAGTCGCCGTGCGTCGATCATGGGTCTTTTCCTCTCGGGAATTGCCGCGCCTATCACCGGATCTACCCGCGTGACGAGGATTTCCGTCGAGGCATTCAGGTTGCTGTCAGGACGGTGATCCGAATGCGGTACATCACACCGGAAGCTGTTCCGAATTCACCCGCCCGGGCAACGCGATACACCCGAATGACGTCTACATTCCCGTAGACGAATTCGAGTCGGCCCCACCGCGGACGGCCGACCGGGAAGAGCGCGGGAAGACGATGAAAATTACCTTTCTCATACACAACATTTACGGCGTGGGCGGAACCATCCGCACCACGCTGAATCTCGCCACGGCACTCGCCGACCGCCATGACGTGGAGATCGTCTCCATGCTGCGCCACCGCACGAACCCGCGCTTCGCCGTCGATCCCCGCATCACGCTGACCCCCCTGGTCGACCTGCGCCCGGACTCCGACGACACGCGTGACCCACTGATGAACCAGCCCGCCGTGGTGTTCCCGAAGGAGGAGAAGCGCCACCAGCAGTACAGCCGCCTGACCGATCTGCGCGCCGAGCGGTTCCTGCGGACCTGCGATGCCGACGTGATCATCGGAACCCGCCCCGGGATCAATGTCTACCTGCGGGAGTTCGGCTCACCGAAGGCACTGCGCATCGCCCAGGAACACCTCACCCACGACGCCCACAGCAGAAGGCTGCGGGCTGTCCTGGGCCGCCACTACCGCGCCCTCGACGCCGTCGTGACCACCACAAAAGCCGACGCGCGCGTCTACGAGCAGCGCATGCGTCTTCCCGGAGTCCGCGTCACGTCCGTCCCCAACGGTGTGCCACGGTCGGCCGTGGAACCCGCGAACGGGCAGGCGAAGGTCATCGCCACGGCCGGGCGCCTCGTCAAGGCGAAACGATTCGACCTGCTCATCGAGGCGTTCACGGTCGTGGCCGCGAAGCACCCCGACTGGAGCCTGCGCATCTACGGCCACGGCCGGGAGGAGACACACCTCCAGCAGCTCATCGAGCAGCACGGTCTCGGCGGCCGGGCCCGTCTCATGGGGTTCCACGCCCCCATCGAGAAGGAGTTCGCGGCGGCGTCCGTCGTCGCGGTCGCCTCCGAGGCGGAGTCGTTCGGCATGACGATCGTCGAGGCCATGCGCTGCGGCGTCCCGGTCGTCAGCACGGACTGCCCCCTGGGCCCCGGCGAGATCATCACGGACGGCGTCGACGGCCGCCTCGTTCCCGTCGGCGACCGCGACGCCCTGGCCGCCGCGCTCCTCGAACTGGTGGAGAACCCGGACCTGCGGCGCCGCATGGGCGCCGCCGCCCTGCGCTCCGCCGAGCAGTACGAGCCCGCGGTCGTCGCCGGGGCCTACGAAGCCCTCTTCGACGAACTGAACGTCACCCGCCGCCCCCGGGCCCGCGAGCGCCGACGGGCCCTGTGGCGCGGCCGGGCCGCCAGGGTGCTCCGCCGCATGGGAGTACGCCCGCGCGCGGCGAAGGCCGAACCGGCGGACGATGGCTCCGGCGCGCGGAACGGACCGGGCCGACGGTCCTGAGGCCGCCGCGTGCGTCGGCGCACCGCCAGGGAGAGGAGGCCCGGATGACCCTGCGCGTCCAGCCCGCCGGAACCGTCCACGGCGTCCCCGCCGCGCCCGCACCCCGTCGGCCGCCCTGGCTCCTGCTGGTCGTCCTGGTCTATCTGCTCGTCCAACTCGTCGGCGTACTGCCCAGGTTGAACCTCGGCTGGGACGAGTCGGTCTACGCCTCACAGGTGGACCCGCGTCACCCGGCCGCCTACTTCAGCGCCCCACGCTCCCGGGGCATCAGCTTCCTGGCCGCGCCCGTCCTGGCCGTCACCGACTCCGTACCCGTCCTGCGCGCCTGGCTCGCGCTTCTGTCGGCGGCGGCTGTGTACGGCGCCTTCGCCCTCTGGCGTCCACTGATCGGCCCTACCCGCTGCGCCCTGGCCGCCGCGCTGTTCGCCGGACTGTGGACGACCCAGCTCTACGGCTCCCAGGCGATGCCCAATCTCTGGGCGGGCCTGTGCGCCGTGGCGGCCGTGGCCTGCCTCCAGCGCGCGGCCCTCGGCGAACGGCGCCTTGCGGCCGGGGTCTTCCTGGCCGTGGCCGTCGCCACGCTGATGCGGCTGTCCGACGGCGTCTGGCTCGCGCTGCCCCTGCTCGCCGCGTGCCTCTGGCACCGCCCCTTGCGCCGTCTGCCGCTCGTCGCCTCGGTGGCCGCCGGGCTCGCGGCGGGTGCCCTCCAGTGGGTCGTGGAGGCGTACGTGCGCTGGGGCGGGGTGCTGCACCGGCTCGACGTGTCGAGCGCGACCGAAGGCGGGATGACCCTCCGCTGGGCCGGGGGTGCCGTCTGGCGCAGCCTCAACGGACCTCTGCTGTGCCGACCCTGCACGGTCCCGCTGCGCGATCCCGCACTGACCTGGTGGTGGCTCGCGCTGCCCCTGCTCCTGACGGCGGCGTGCCTCACCGCTCCACCGTCGCGGCGTACCGCCACCTGGCTTCCGACGGTCTGCGCCGTGGGCCTGAGCGTGCCCTACCTCTTCACGCTGCCGTACGCCGCGCCCCGCTTCCTGCTGCCGGCCTACGCACTGGCCGCGCTGCCCGTGGCCGGGCTGCTGGCCGACCTCGTGGGCCGCGCCCGCAGGCGCCCCGGCCGCGTACGGCGCTGCCTCACGCTCACCGTGCTCGGCCTTCTGCTCGGCGCGCACCTGGGGGAGCAGTTCGCGGTCTTCGCGCACAACCTGCGCGGGGCCGAGCGCACCACGCGCCGCTATCTCCTGGCCGCAGCCCAGCTCGGGAAGAGCGGCCTGCGGGAACCGTGTCTCGTCACCGGTGTCCAAGCGCCGCCCGTCGGCTACGCCGCCCGCTGCGCCTCGGCCAACCTCGCGGGCAACAACCGCTCCATCACGCTGTCCGCCCTGCGGGAGCGGGCGACGCGGGAGCCCGTCGCGGTGCTGGTCACGGAGGGCGCCCGCGCTCCGGCCTACGCGCGCCACTGGCGGCGCCTGGCCATGCCGGGGACCGGACTCACGGCCTTCCTGGCGCCCGGCACGGGCCCGTGAGACGACTCGGCGCGGGCCCGTGAGAGGACTCACCGGGCCCGCGCCGTCCGATCCGGAACCTGACGGCTCCGCTACTTCAGGGCCTTGGCGAACAGGGGGACGACCTTGTCCAGGGCGTAGTTCACCGAGAGGACCGAGTCGGTGGCGAATGCCTTGGCCAAGGGGGAGTCGAGGTCGAACACCACATCGTGACCGGCGTGTACGGCGGGCACCTTCTTGTAGAGCGCGTCGTTGGAGATCTCGGAGGCCGCCAGGCCGATGGGCTCCATCACGATCAGGTCCGCGTCGAGCTTGTTCACGTTCTCGCGGGAGACGCTGATGAAGAAGCTGCTGCCGCCCTGCTGGTCGACCCAGGGGTTGTTCTTGAAGCCGAGCCGCTCCAGGAAGTCGACACGGCCGCTGCCGCGGACGTAGGCGCCGAAGCCCTCGGAGGTCCGCGAGCCGGACGTCACCGTCTTGCCCTTGAACTCGGGGTGGGCCTTGGCCACGGCGCTGAACTTGGCCTTGGTGTCGGCGATGAGCTTCTGGCCCTTGGCGTGCAGGCCCAGGGCGTCGGCGACCATCTCGGTCTGCTTCTGCCAGTCGGTGAGGTACTGGTCGCCGCCCTTGGGCACCCCGACCGTGGGGGCGATCTTGCTGAGCGTGTCGTAACGCTTCTGGTCGCCGCTGGACTTGGTGTCGAGGATCAGGTCGGGCTGGAGAGCCGCGATCTTCTCGTACGAGGGCTCCAGGGTGCCGATCTCCTTGGGCTTCTCCTTGTACAGGCCCTTGGCCCAGGGGCCCACGCCGTCGCCGCCGAAGGCGAGCCAGTCGCTGGCGGCGATGGGCTGCACGCCCAGGGCGAGTGCCGTCTCCGCGTCGCCCCAGCCGAGGGCGACCACACGCTTCGGCTGCTTCTTGACGGTGATCTCGCCGAACTTGGTGGCGACCTTGGCGGGGAAGTTCCCCTTCGCCACCGTGCCGGGGGCGGCGCTGCCGGTGTCGGCGGAATCTGACGAGCAGCCTGCCATCACGAGGCTTGCGGCAACGGCCACGGCACCGACCACGAGTCGCCGGGCGCGTAGAGGGAGAATCGAACGCTTGAACATGAGGTTAGGTTAGCCTAAGTTTTCGGGTCGGTGTCACGGCTGCCGCGGTCGGTGTCACGGCTCTCGCGCTGGACGAGCCGGTAACCGGCCCCCTGGCCGGTCGGCTTGCGGCCGGGCGTGCGGGGGCGGCGGTGGAGCGGGACGTACGTCCTCGGTCCGCGTGGGCGGGCCCGTCGCGCCAGGTCCACCAGGGCGACCAGCGTCGGGGACGCCCTCCACAGCTGACGGAGCCGGTGGCCGCTGAGGCCCGCCACGGCGGCGGCGGTTCCCCAGGGCATGCCGTCGCTCAGGGCGAGCAGCACGACCCGGATCACCGCCGGAGTCCGCGCACCGGGCTCAAGTCCGTGTGCCGAGGCCAGAGACGAGGCGGCTCGCACGGCGGAGGCGAAGTCCCGGTCGTTCTCCAGCCACTGCCGCAGCAGATGCTCGGGTATGCCCGCCCACACGGCGGCGGCCTTCGGCCCGAGTCCCTGTGCCGTGGCCTGGAGGACGTCGGCCATGTGCGCGAGACGTTCGTCCCGTTCGCTCGGCAGGCCGCCCAGGGGGAGACGCAGCGTTCGTCCGACCTCTTCGCGGGCCGCCAGCCAGGCCATCACCCGCTCGGCCTGTGGCAGCGCGTTCCGCACCGATTCGGCATCAGGCCTTCGGCTCTCGGGCATCATCCTCCTCCCTGGGCGGGCGTGGCCGCGGATCGACGGCGGCCCGAAGTCCGGGCCGTCGTGCTGGAGTTCGTGGGGGTCGACGTGCGTCCTGTCATGGCGCGGGGCTTTCCGGGGCGGCGGCGCTCCGAGGGGCGCGGCGCGTGCGCAGGGCGGCCACCGTCCACCGCGGGGACGTGGCCGCCGCGACGGGGCGCGGTGAGGCGCGAGCGGGCGACCAGTTCGAGGGTGACGGCGACCGAGACGGCCTGGACGGCCATCAGGGCGACGAGGACGAAGAGTTGTACGGCACCGGCGGTGAGCGCGTCGGCTCCGCCCAGGAGCATGCCGACGAACGCGCCGGGCAGCGTCACGAGCCCGACGGTGCGGGTCTGGTCCAGGCCGGGGACCAGGGCGTCGGAGGCGGCGGGGCGGGCGATCTCGATCCGGGCGTCCCGTGCGGTGAGTCCGAGGGCGAGACCGGCCTCGACTTCGCCGTGCCGCTGTTCGAGCGCGGCGAGGCTCTGGCGGCCGGCCAGTACGGTCGCGGTGAGCGCGCCGCCGATCAGGATGCCCGTCACCGGGATGAGCGCGATGCCACGCACCGGCAGCAGCCCCGTGGCCAGCAGGAGCGCGACCGCCGGAACGACACCGGCCGCGATCGGCAGAGCCGTCCACCACCACGAGCCGTCGGAGGTGATCCGGCGTCCCGCGGTGCGGACGGCCACGGCGTACATCAGCAGCACGAAGGCGAGCAGCCCCGTCCCGGAATGGACGACCCAGCCGATGACGGCGGAGACGGCCGCCAGTTGAAGGGCGGCCCGCACCCCGGCGGTCAGCACCTCACGCGCGCGGCCGAAGCGTTGCTCCGGCGACAGCCGCGCCACGGCCGTGACCGCGACAGCGGCGGCCAGGAACACGGCCAGGACCCAGCCGAGCACGGCGTCGACCGGCAGCAGGGCGGCCGTGGCGGAGTTCATGGGCATCACCATCGGTGGAGGGCGTCTGGGGGTGTGTCACCAGACATCCGATCGCCGCGGGACGGCCTGGTGGTGCCCGGACGGCCTGGTAGTGCCCGGACGGCATGGCCGGGCGCGAGCGTCACGACGCGGGCGCAGCTGAGTCTACGTAAATGTAGTCGCCGAGAACAGGCGGCCCTCATCTCGCCGTGGACGGGCGTCAGTCCGAGGGGTGTTCACCCTGAGCGGTCTCGACGCCGCGATGCAGCCAGACGGCTCCGCCCAGGGCCGAGGTGCCGGCCGCCGTGCACAGCAGAGCCATCGCCAGCAGCGCCGGAACCACGCGTCGGACGGGCGCGGGGGCGAGGAGGGCCCGGACGCGTGCCGGGACGGGCCCACCGGCGGCTCCCGGTGCCAGGGCGGGCGCACCGGCCTCCCCGGCCGTGCGGCTCACGGCGAGTGCGGCCCGCCCCACGGCGTGGGCGGTGAGGGTGCGGTCGCCGCAGCGGCGTGCGGCGGCCTCGTCGGCCGCCCGCTCGGCGGCGAACGAGACATGGGCGGCGACGGCGGCCAGCGCCGGATGGCACCATCCGGCCAGCTGCGCGGCGGAGAGGAACACATGGTGCTTCGCGGCGAGATGGGCCCGCTCGTGGGCGAGCAGCGCCTCACGTTCGACCGGTCCCAGGGCGCGCAGCATGCCGGACGTCACCACGATCCGGTCCGGTCGGCGCGGGCCGCCCGGCAGCGCGTAGGCGTCGGGGCGCGGATCGTCCAGCACGCACAGCCCTCCCGCGTCCGGCAGTTGGGCGACGCGTGCCTGTACGGCCCGCAGACGCGTCACTTCCCGCGCCGCCTTGCGCAGGACGCGGTGCGCGGCCAGGGCGAGCGCGCCGGTCGCGAGCGCGGAGGTGCCCAGGACGAGCGACGGGGGCCCCACGGCGAGGGGGCGCACCAGCTCCGCGAGCGCGCTCACCGGCGGGAGGGTGAGGGCGAGCGGCAGCAGCAGGGCTCCCAGGGATGCCACGACGCCGACCGCGAGCGCGGCCGTGGCGCAGGTGATCGCCCACAGGGCGATCTCGGGCCGCACCGTCCCGGCGGTGCGCCGGGCCAGCGGGGCCAGGGCCCAGGGCAGCAGCAGAGGCATCAGCAGCAGGGCGATCAACGGCCGTCTCCTTCCAGCAGGCGCTTCAGCTCCGCCTCGTCGGCGGGGTCCAGTCCCTCGACGAACCGGGCCAGCACCAGACCGCGGTCGTCGTCCTGCCTCAGCTCCTGATGCATCCGCCGCGCGGTCAGACCGTGAGAGTCCTCCACCGCGAAGTACAGGAAGCCCCGGCGGCCCGGCATGCGGTCCACCGCCCCCTTCTCGTGCAGGCGTGCCAGGAGGGTCGCCACGGTGGTGCGGGCCAGCTCCTGCGGTATCGCGGCCCGCACCTCGGCCGCCGTCCGCGCCCGGCCCGCCGCGCACAGTGCCGCCAGCACGCTGGCCTCCAGCTCGCCCGAGGGCCTGCGTTCGCCCGCCGTGTCGCTCATGGAACCGCCCTCTCCGTCACATCGTCTACAGTGTTGTAGACCGACTACTGCGTTGTAGACGTAAGAGGTTACCCGCCCGCGCGTCCTCGTCAGCGCTCCTGTCCGTGTCCGGTACATCCGGCAGCCCGTTTCCGACCGCCCATCATCGAAGGGGCCAGCGCCGATGACATTCGCGCACCAAGCCGCACCCCCGCTCCAGCTCGCCGTGAACCTCCTCGACGCGCAGTCGCTGCTCGCCACCTTCGGCACGCTCGGCATCGCCGCCGTCCTGTTCGCCGAGACCGGCCTGCTCATCGGGTTCTTCCTGCCCGGTGACTCGCTGCTGTTCACCGCAGGGCTGCTGTGCGCCGGAGGGTCGGCGACCAGGCCGGGGCACTTGTCCCTCACCTGGGTGCTCATCGCCGCTGTCGTGGGCGCGCTGGCCGGAGCCCAGACCGGATATCTGCTCGGCCGCCGTGCCGGACCGGCCCTGCTCGCCCGCACCAAGTCCCGCAAGATCAGTGAGGGCGCCGCCCGCGCCTCGGACATTCTGGAGCGGTACGGGCACGCCAAGGCGATCGTGCTGGCCCGCTTCCTGCCGGTCGTGCGGACCGTCCTGAACCCGCTCGCGGGCGCCCTCGCCGTCCCCGCGCGCACCTTCACCCTCTGGCAGGTGCTCGGCGGACTGGTGTGGACCGTGGGCCTGGTGCTCGCCGGATACGCGCTGGGCGCCTCGGTCCCCAACGTCGACCGCTACCTTCTGCCGATCATCGCCGTCATCGTCGTCGTCTCGCTCATCCCGGTCGCTCTGGAAGTGATCCGCTCCCGGCGGTCGCACGGCACGGACGGAGGCCGTGCCTGATGCACACGGTGACACTGACGCCCCTCGCGCGGGGATACGACGGTTCGGGCATCGACGGCAGCGCGTACGTGGACGTGGTCGATGCCGCACACCGCGCACCGTCCTGGCTGGACGGCCTCGTCTCGGCGTACTCCACCTACGGGCTCGCCCTGTTCGGCGTCCTGATGCTGATCGGCTGGTGGCAGGCCCGTCACCAGGACGCGCCGCAGGCGGTGAAGGCCCTGGCCGCTCCCGTGCTGACCGTGCTCGCCTTCGTCGTCAGCACCGTACTGAAGCAAGCGGTGCACGAGAACCGACCCTGCCAGTCCCTGCACGTGATCACGCTGGAGGCCTGCCCGGCACCCGGCGATTGGTCGTTCCCCAGCAACCACGCCACGCTGGCCGCCGCGGCGGCGGTCGCCCTGTGGTTCGTCTCGGTCCGCCTCGGCGTGCTCGCCGCGATCGGCGCGCTGGCGATGGCGGCCTCCCGGGTGTGGGTCGGCGCCCACTACCCGCACGACATCGTCGCCGGTCTCGCCGTCGGTGCGCTGGTCGCTCTCCTGCTGGCCCTGCCGTTGTCCCGGCACGCGCAGGCCCTGGCCGGGCTCTTCGGCCGGACACGGCTGCGTCCGCTGGTCGCGGCGTGAACCCTGCCGACGTGCCCGGTTCCCCGGCCGCCGGTGTGTCCTTCGGGCGGGACCGCGCGGTGTGGTGGTGCGTGTGTGCCGCCGCCGCGTTCGCGGGGCTGACGGCGGCCGTGCTCGCCGTGGACGGCGGGCCGATCGCCTCCGACGCGGCTCTCCGCCGAGGGGCACGGGAGAACCGCCCGGCCCCGGTCGTCACGGTGCTGCGCGCCGTGACGACCACGGGCACCGGCATCACCCCCTATGCCGTGGCGCTTTCCGCCGGACTGATCGCCGCGCCCGCTCTCGACGCCGTGCGAGACCGGCACACCGCGATCCGGTTCGCCCTGCCCGCCCTCGTGTTCGCCGCATGGCTGGCCCTGGGGCAGGCGCTGCGCTTCGCCCTCATGACGGCGATCGCCCGCCCGCGGCCCCCGGCGGAGGACTGGCTCACCCACGCCTCGCGCTGGTCGTTCCCCTCCGGCCACACCACCACCTCGGCGATGACCGCCGGTCTCCTCGTCCTCGCTCTGCTCGTCCGCCGCCCACCCGCGTACCGGCTGTGGACGGCCCTGACCGTCGTATGGGCGGTCGCCGTGGGAGTGGGCCGGGTGTGGCTGGGGGTCCACTGGGCCAGCGATGTGGTCGCGGGCTGGCTGCTCGCCACGGCCTGGACGCTGATGGCGGTGGTGGTCGCGGCACGTGTCACGGCGCCACGGCCGGACGGGGCTGCCTGAACCCGGCGCTGCGCCGGTCGGGGGTCGGCAGCGGGGCACTCGGCACGACGCGCTCCGTACCGGCAGCTCAGGCCCGCCACGTGCCTGGATGCTCATCGCCCTGCCCCCGCCAGGGACGTGCCGGGGTGCAGAGCCGCGTACTCCAGCGGAGCCGACGGGTCGATCGACAGGTCCAGCGGCGCGGGCCGTGCCCCGGCCCGTACGAGGAGGTCGCCGACGGCGGCGATCATCGCGCCGTTGTCCGTGCACAGCCGCAGCGGCGGCACGCGCAGCTCGATCCCGGCCGCCCGGCAGCGCTCCTCCGCGAGCGCGCGCACACGCGAGTTGGCGGCGACCCCGCCCACCACGACCAGCGTGCCGACGCCGTACTCGGCACACGCCGCGACCGCCTTGCAGGTCAGGACGTCGGCGACGGCCTCCTGGAGCGAGGCCGCGCCGTCGGCCACCGGAAGCTCACGGCCCGCGTGGCTCTCCGCCCAGCGCGCCGCCGCCGTCTTGAGCCCGGAGAAGGAGAAGTCGTACGAGCCGGGCAGCGGGCGCGGGAAGGCCACGGCACGGGGATCGCCGGTGCGGGCCACCCGGTCGACGGCCGGACCACCGGGGTACGGCAGCCCGAAGACGCGGGCGACCTTGTCGAAGCACTCGCCCGCCGCGTCGTCCAGGGTGTCTCCCAGATGCAGGATCGGGTCGCGCGCCAGGTCGCGTACGAGCAGGAGCGAGGTGTGGCCGCCCGAGACGATCAGCACCATGCAGGGGTTCGGCAACGGACCGTGCTCCAGGGTGTCGGCGGCCACGTGCCCGGCGAGATGGTGCACCCCGTGGAGGGGAACCCCGAGCGCGTACGCGATGCCCTTCGCCCCGGCCACGCCCACCTGAAGGGCGCCGGACAGCCCCGGACCGGTGGTGACCGCGACCGCGCCGAGGTCGCCCGGCTCCAGCCCGGCCTCGTCCAGCGCCTGCCGGACGACCGCCCGCAGTGAGTGGAGGTGCGCGCGGGAGGCGATCTCCGGGACCACGCCTCCATAACGGGCGTGCTCGTCCATGCTCGACGCCACCGCGTGACCCAGCAGCCGCCCCTCACGGACGAGACCGGCACCGGTCTCGTCGCACGACGACTCGATCCCGAGCACGATCGGAGAACCCACGTCCGGTCCTTTCTGCACTATATGAGTTATTGCAAGTAGTGTGCAATAAGTCTGGGCCGGGTGTGAACCCGAATCTCGGTGAGCGCCGGTTCATGCGGGAGCAGGCGGCCCGGCCGTCAGCCCCCGCACCTCGCGCAGATCCCGTAGACCAGGAGAGATCCCGAGGAGTCGGGCAGCAGTCCGCTGCGCTCCGCCGCTTCTGTCAGGTGGGGGATGACCAGGCCGTCGACGTGGCCGCACCGCCGGCACACGCTGTGGTGGTGTGGTTCCCCGCTGATGTCGTAGCGCGTCGGCCCGGGGCCGTGCACCGCGTGCGCCAGGCCGACGGCTGTCAGCCCCTCCAGGTTCCGATAGGCCGTCGTGGGGTGGATCGACGTTCCGGAACTGCCCAGCTCTTCGCAGACCTTCGAGGGCGTGACGTGGCGGCCCGAATCGAGGGGCAGGGTCAGTACCCGCATACGGCCGGAGGTGCAGCGCAGTTCGCTGCGGTGCGGCAGGCGGCGGGGTTCCGGATCGGCCGCTGCGTCGTCGTGCCGTGACTGCGAGACATTGCTCACCGTGCTGCCTTTCCGGGGACCGTCGTGGGTGATGGCGACAGGGCCTCAGGTCCTAGGACTAACGCCGTATCGGACGGGCGGCGTACGTCAAGGGCGCGAACGACACCCTGGAGCAGTTGGCGGAGGCGCGGGACAAGGAGTCCTGGGGCTCGATCAACGGCCTGGAGAAGAACCTGGCCTTCCACCTGTCGGGCCACATCCTGCACTCGATCCACTGGCACAACATGACGGGCGAGGGCGGCGGCGAGCCGCTCGCGCAGGACGGTGTCGGCGACCTCGCGGACGCGATCACCGAGTCCTTCGGCTCGTTCCAGAACTTCAAGACCCAGCTCTCGAAGGCGTCCGCGACGACGCAGGGCTCGGGCTGGGGCGTACTGGCCTACGAGCCGCTCAGCGGCCGCCTGATCGTCGAGCAGATCTACGACCACCAGGGCAACGTCGGCCAGGGCTCGACCCCGATCCTGGTCTTCGAGGCCTGGGAGCACGCCTTCTACCTCCAGTACAAGAACCAGAAGGTCGACTTCATCGAGGCCATGTGGCAGGTCGTCAACTGGCAGGACGTGTCCACCCGGTACAACGCGGCCAAAGAGCGCGGCGACGCCATGCTGCTGCCGCAGCACTGACGGCACGGCACACACAAGCGTCCTGCTCGTGATCGTCTTCTCACCCGACACCGGCAGGCGAAGCGGAAAGGGCTGCGCAGGGACATCGATCCCATGCGCAGCCCTTCCTACTTGGAGACTGGCTGTCCGAGGGGGGAGTCCTCGGAAGGGCAGTCGGTTTTTGGTATGGCAACGCACCTGGCAGTGAACGAGTCCGACCAGTCCCTATGGGGGTTGACGGGACTGCGCGGCCGTCAGACAGAGGTCAGGTCCGTGCCGCAGAGTTCGCCGAGGGAGCGGGCCGTGGCGGTGAGGGGCATGCGCAGGGCGTCGAGCTGCTGACGCATCTCGGCGGCATGCGGCCACAGGCGTTCGTGTTCGGTGGGGCTCGTGTGCGGCGGGCGGTTTGCTTCGTGGTCTTGGAGGAGGGGGTGCCATGTGGACAGGAACGGGCGGAGGTGGGTGTTGAGGAGGGTGGCGGTGATGCGGGGGAGGGCGCTTGTTGTGGGTTCGCTTGCGACCCGGTGGAGTACGTCGCGGGCCGTGGCGAAGAGCGAGTGCAGGGAGGTCAGTGCCTCGCGGAGGGAGCCCTGGTCGGGGGCCAGTGGCTGGACGCCCACTCTGGTGATGAGCTCGATCTGCAGGTCGAAGGCGGCGGCGCGTTCAGCGGCACCCGGGGTCGTGGAGACTGTGATGGCGGTGGGCTGTGGGGCGGACGCTGCGGCGGTGGTTCCTGTGGGGAGGGCAAGGGCGTGCAGGAGAGCGCGCCGAAGGTCCTCCTGGCGAGCGCTCCCGGCTCCTCCGCGTCTGACGGCACGGGCCAGCAGTGGATGCACCGTCCAGGAATTCCCCGTGTGTCGGGAGGGTATGAGGGTGCCGGTGCCGAGGAGCGTCTCGACGGCATCCATGGCCAGGTGCTGTGCCTCCCAGGGATCGTAGAGGGCGAGGGAGGCCAGGGCGGTTTCCAGTTCGTCGCGGGTGAGCGGCGCGGGGCAGGCCAGCGCGAACAGGCGCAGCACATCGGACACGGGCTCGGCCTCGGAGAGGCTTTGAGGCAGCAGCTGGGCGCTGAACGATGTCTGTTCGGGCGCTCGGCCCCTGTGGTCCAGTACGTCGATGACGGGGGAGTGGAACCGGTCGCGCAGGTGAGGGAAGTCGCTCGCCGCCGCGAGGTCGGCCAGCAGGCCAAGGGCGTACGGGTGGCCGCCCACGTCGTGGACGAGGGCGAGCGCGGCGGCACGCTCCTGGTCGGTGGCCGGCTCGCGACGCGAGGTGAGCAGGCGCAGGCCGTCGGCGTCGGGCAGTGGAGGGACGTCCACCGCTTCCGCGAAGGCCGAGTAGCGCAGTGAGCGGGTGGTGATCAGAGTGGAGGCCAGCAGATGCGGGCCGCGCAGCAGGTGCAGCTCCTCCTCGGTCAGTCCGTCGGGGACACCGTCGACCACCCATAGACAAGGCGCGTCCCGTTCGCCGAGGGCGACGGCGAGGCGGCTCAAAAGGCGGGGCAGCGGGCCGTCCGGATCGATCCCCAGGGCAACGGCAGCGGTCGCGACCTGGGCGGCGTAGCGGGTGAGCGGGTCCTCGCTCTCCGTCTTCTGGCGCGTGTGGAGGTCGTACCAGAAGACACCCCCGGGAAACGCCGGGCCGAAATGCAAGGCGTACTCCTGGGCGAGCAGCGACTTGCCGATACCGGGCATACCGCGTACCTGGGCGGTGCGGCCGGTTCCGTTCTGCGAGACGAGGGGTGCGCGGTGTCGGTGCAGAGCGGTGTGGATGTGCCACTGCTCGGCGAGTCGGCCGCCGAAGTGGGCGGAACCGGTCCGTGCGGGAGCGGGGAGCCAGCGAACGGGTGCGGCGCCGGTGCACTCGCCCATGGCGCGCTCCAGGCGACCTGCGTGTGCGGCGACGCTGTCGGCGAGCCGCGCGGCGGCCTCTGGCGTACGGGGCCAGGGCCAGTAACGAGCGTCGCGAAGCTCCACGGGCTGGATGTGGTCGGTGGTCGGCTCAGGGTTGATCACAAGAACCCGGTGCCGCGGGTCACCCTCGCGCTGGCCGGCGATATAGGCGTAGGTCAGCTCCCACTGACAGGCACGACGGCGGGGGTAGTCTCGCGAGTAGAGGGCGAGCAGTACTCGCGACCGAGCGAGCGCCAGGGCGATGGTGTTGGTGATCGACGCGAATTCGCCCACCGCCGTGTTGTCGACGAAGACGCGCAGTCCCCGCTCACGCAGGGAGGCCACGATGGGCTCGGCCGTGTCGGTGTCGGACCGGCTGTAGCTGACGAAGACGTCCCACTGGGCGTGCGGTGCGTCCGGGGCGGAACTCATGAGGTACCTCGGCGGGAGCGATCAAGCGTCTGATGGTCCCAGGATCGCGTCAACCCCAAAAACAGCGGGGGGGGGGGCGTTGCTGAGCAGGGTCGCGACGCTATGGCCAGAGCGGCAGGCCGCGATGTCTGCGGACAGGTGCGGCGGATGGTGCACAGCCGGTCGGGGAAGTTCCTCACACCTCCATCATGCGTCACGCCGGTGTTGGTGGTTCCGCAGGGCTTTCGCGGGAGTCCTCGCCGCTCCGGGGCGGGACTGTGTCGGTACGGTGGGCGGAGTGCCAGGCAGAGCGGCGCAGGTGGCGCTCGGGGTCACGGAGCCCGGCGATCGAACCGAGCCCGATGACGTAGGGCCGCAGCCGCTGCTGCAGCGCGCGCAGGGCCTGCCGGAACGAGGCGTTGTCCACCCACTCCGTCTCGGGACGCCCAGGGTGGGACTGCTCGAACTCCAGCAGACGGGGATGCCAGTGCGCCAGGAACGGCCCGAGCTCGAAGTTGAGGATGTCCAGGACGAGTTCGTGAACGGAGTCGCCCTCGGCTGGGGGCGGCGGGGCGGCACCCGACTCCAGGGGTTCGCGATACAGGTCGAACAGCGACTTGAGAGAGGTGAGCGCCTCACGCAGATTTCCGCTGTCGTCGTCCAGAGGGCGCGTGGCCACCCGGGTCGCGGCCTGGAAGAACATGCGCAGGGCGGCTTGCCGCATGTCGGTATTCGCCTTGAACGTCATCTCGCTGCCGGGCAGGACGAGTCGCACCTCGGTCAGCTGCACAGACCTGCGGTACAGATCGGCACCGAGAGCGATCGCCGCGCCGGCCACGCCGCCCACGACAACAGACAGCCACTGACCGCCGGTCTGGCTGATGGAGTAGGCGGCGACACCGACGACCGAACCGATGGCTCCCATCGCCAGTGCCCGCCCCGTCGTCCGCGCGATCACCTCGGCCGACCACCTTCGGCGTCCCGCCACGCTGCGCTCACTCCCTGACAGCTTGACAACAGTAACTCCCTCGAAAAACCTATCGGTTCAGGTGCCTTGGCGCATCCGGCCCGTCTCCGGCGAGAAGGAGTTCCGGCCGGAATCAGGAGGGCTGCGCGTCTTCGTGTGTGACCGGTCGAGAGTGGTGTGACCGGCGGGCCGCTTTCGATCAGGGCCTGGTCGCGATCACGGCCTCCGTGCGGATGGTCTCGTCGAACCGTCCGGAGGGGGCGAAGTCGAGCAGTGCCTTGCGCAGGTCTTCCTCGAAGGCGTCCTTCTTGTTGCCGAGTTGGGCGGGGCTCGAGTACGAGAGGCTGAAGACCCAGCCGATGACTTCGTCGACGGTGCGGGTGAGGGTGTGGTCCCACCGGTCGATTTCGATCCGGGAGAACGGGCTGCGGGCGAGGACGTCCTGGTGGCGGTCCTTGGGGTGGGAGTAGGTGCCCTTGCCTGCCCGGCGTTCGGGGCCGAGGTAGCGCGTACGTACCCGGTCGACCACCCCTCGCCACGGTGCGGGGGCGAGGTCGCCGGGGGCGCCGCCGGAGGCGAGGACGATCGCGCCGCCGGGCTCGATGATGTGGTCCAGGTCGCGGGGGACCTGTTCGCGGTCCATCCAGTGGTACGCGGCGCCCATGACGGTCAGCAGTACGGGTTCGATGGACATGGTCGGGAGGGTGGTGGAGTCGCCCTCGCGCCAGTCGATGTTGGTGATGCCGCGCTCGGCGGCCAGGCGGCGGCCCTCTTCGAGCATTCCCTTCTCGGGGTCGACCGCGACGACCTTGCCGAGGAGGGGCGCGAGTTCCAGGGCGAGGATGCCGGGTCCGGATCCGAGGTCGAGGGCGCGCTGGGTGCCGTCCAGGTGGAAGCGCTCGGTGAGGAGTTCGTAGAACTCCGGGGCGTAGCCGGGGCGGTGGCGGGCGTAGTACGGCGCGGTGGACGCGAACAGTTCTTCGGGCGTGTAGGGGGAGGAGGTCACGGTTCCAGTCTCTCGTGGTGGTGCGGTCGGGCGTCGGAGATCGGTCAGCGGGCCGGGGTGGTGTTCAGGTGCTGCCACCAGTCGGTCAGGGGGTGTCCGCCGGATCCTTCGCGGGCGACGGAGCCGTCGGGGTTGCGGTCCCGCGCACCGAGGAGCTGCCGTTCGACGGCCCCGAGGTCCTCGCGGTCCAGCAGAGCGGGGGAGGGGTCGTCGACGGCGTTGAGCCACCGGTAGCCGTACTGCATCATCACGGCCAGCCGGGTGTGGCCGGAGCGGTTGAGGCCGCCGGCGTGCCAGGTGCGGTTCTCGAAGAGGACTACGTCGTACCGGCCGATGTCCGGGGTGAGGGCGCCGGGTGGGTCGATGTCGCCCGGGGGCACGGTGACAGGCCCGGTGCGGGTGTGGCTGCCAGGCACGAACATGGTGAAGCCGGCATCCCGTCCGGGGTCGGTGAGGAAGTACGCGACCTTGATCGCGAGGCGGGGGGTGCCTTCGATGCCGAGGTCGGCCAGGGTGGAGGACATGTCGCGGTGCCAGCCGTGCCGGGCGGGCACGCGGATGGTGCGCTCCTCGTCCGGCAGGGACGGCATGGCGATCAGGTTGCTCGACATCAGGTGGATGTTGGGGCTGAGCAGCGCCACGACCGTGGGCAGGACGCCTGGGTTGGTGACGAGCGGGAGGAAGGCGTCGTCCAGGGCGACGACCCCGCGGAAGCCGTCCTTGCCGTCGTCTGAGCGGTCGCGGCACACCATCCGGTCACCGTTCAGGAGATGCGCGGCGGCGTCGGCGGCGTGGTCGCGGTCATCGGGGGTGAGAGCGTCCCGCAGGATGAGGAAGCCGTCGCGGTCGAACGCGGCCAGCTGCGCGGGATCGGGAACGGCCGGGGTGGTGGTCATCGTGGCTCCTTGAGTATCGAGGTCGCCTGGGCGGCGAGCTGGGCGGCAGACATGCCGCAGTGCTCCAGCAGGTCGGTCGGGGACAGAGGGCGGCCGGGGTCGCGGTAGCCGACCACGCGGAACCGGGCGGTTTCACCGCGGGCGGCGAGCAGCGCCCGTACAGCTGGGGCCTGCGTGACGGTGGCCAGCAGTGCGTCCCGGCCGGTCTCGGTGTAGCCCTGGAGCCAGGCGTGACAGATCTCCTCGTTGAGGATCTCGTTCGCCCATTGCGGTGTTCCACGGCCGTCGGTGGCCAGGTGCAGCCGGTTCGAGGCGGCCTCGTCCGGGCTGAACAGCCGAAAGCCACCCGCCGCCACGCGCTCGCGGATCACGGCGCTGATCAGCGGCCATTCAGCGAAGCCCCGGACCGTGAGCGGTGCGACCGGCGGCGCCGGATGGGACCGGGGCACCGGGTGGGGGAGTGCCTGTCGGACGAGCCCGCAGGGCCGGCCGTCCTCGGTGAACAGTTCCGACGGCTCGTACGACGCAAGCCATGCCTTGAGGGCCTCGAATTCCTCCCGGTCGTGCCGGGGGTCCTTCAGCGGGGTCTTGTGAACGGCAGGAGTTCCGGCGATCCGGTGCCCGGAGACCTGCTCGGGCCCGGTCGCCCCCTTGGGCATGGTCAGGACGAGCACCGGCTGCGGACCGGCGAGCCCGAGGGGGCGCAGTCGGGCGAGTGCCTGGGCGAGGACCCTTCGGAAGCCGCGCACATCGGAACCGTCGTGAAGGAACGGCTCGTACCCCAGGCCCGTGAAGTACGCGCGCACTTCGTCCTCGTTGAGACCGGCCAGCACCGAGGGGGCGCCCATCCGCAGGCCGTTGGCGAGCACGACGGGCAGCACCGCGCCGTGCAGGCCCGATCCGATCAGCGCGCGCCGGGCCATCCACG
This sequence comes from Streptomyces sp. LaPpAH-108, assembly GCF_000373625.1. Lineage (GTDB taxonomy): Bacteria > Actinomycetota > Actinomycetes > Streptomycetales > Streptomycetaceae > Streptomyces. The sequence goes on along the minus strand of NZ_KB891993.1, from coordinate 253,766 downwards.
CGGCCGAAGCCGCGCCGGTCTCCAGCTCTCCGTCGCCGAGGAGCGCCACCACGAGCCGGTGTGGGGCATCGAGGACCATTCCTTGCGCGACGGCGAGCGCCGGACCGAGCTGACCACCGGTGTAGCGCACGCCGGGGATGAGCGGGGTGATCTCCCCGCCGTAGCTCCGCGTGTGCGGGAAGTCTGCGGCCAGCGCTTGCAGCTCCGCTGCCGACCAGCTCGGGCCGTTGCCGGTCAGGGCGACGGTTTTGGTGAGGTAGGCGTGGGCGAGTGCGGAAGGGCCGGCGTGCCCGGCACCGTGGACGGTCAGCACTTCGCTGCCGGGCGGTCGCCAGGCGGTGATCGGTCCGAGATGGGCGAGCATCCAGTTGACCGGAGGACACACACCCCAGTGTCCGCTCGGGCACTCCTTCACATCGTCCTTTCGGAGGGCGCGGACTGGCAGGACGTTGTCGCGCAGGTAGAGCTGTGCGGCACACAGGTAATTCAGTGCCCGCCAGGCGGAGTTGACGGCGTCGCCCGGCACGCGGTCCGTCGCGTGCCGGACGGCCTGGCTCCAGTCGGGGAAGCCCTCGGGCCCCGCGACTGCGAGGCCGGGAGGCAGTACGGTATCCGTCACTTCAGCGGCCCTTCCGAGCGGCGATCGCATCCACGGCAGCGGTGATCCGTCCAGTTCGGATCTCCGACGTTCCGGCCTCCGTGATCAGTTGGAGAATCTGTGCCTGCTCGTGGGCGGGCACCGCCGTCCAGTCCAGCCCGGCCCGCTCCAGCGTGGCCGCCAGGTCCAGGGGCACACTGCGGGGCGTGCGGTCCCGTACCGCCTGCACCGTCAGCGGCACTCTTGTCACACCGGTGGCGACGGCGGTGTACGGCACCGCGGCCTGGCCACGCAGCGCGTAGGCGACGACGGTCTTGGAAGTGCCGGTGGAGAAGGTGACGCGGAGCCGGGTACCGCGCTGGCCGACCGGCCCGCGGCAGGGCAGCAGCAGGAAGTCCCTGCCGCCGACCCGGGCCGGGCGGGCCATGACGCGCATGATCTCGGTGCCGACCGGCATCGGGAGGAGCGGTGAGGGGCCGGTTCCCGTCTCCTCAGGTTCTCGAGGCTGTGGCGGCCGGGTGACGGCGATGATGCCGCCGTCGCTGCCGACGGCGCGGCGTGCCGCCTTGTGCGTGAACAACGTCCGGTCAACCGTCGCCAGCAGCACGTTGGTGAAGCGGTGATTCCAGCCGCGATCCCGCTCGTGCGGCAGGTCGCTGGCGACGACGAACGCGAGGGCGAAGGAGACGGTCACCGGGAGCGCGGCACCGAGCCGGTCACGCAGCGTGCCGAGGGCCTGGTGGAACTGGTCGGCGTCTTCCACGACTGCCGCGAGGATGACCTCGTCCCCGCCGAACGTCGCCGCGCACCCGGAGTCGAAGGGCTGCTCGTGGAACCAGGCGCGAGTCGTAGCCCCCACGGTCGCCATGACCTCGTTACCGGCCAGGTGCCCGTAGGAGGCGGGGTTGGTGGAGTTCGTCCGCTCCACGTGGTCCTTCAGTCCGTCGACATCCCCGATCGCCAGAGCGACCAGGCGCCCGCTGTCAAGGGCTGCGGCCAGGCAACGCGGGATGTGGCTGTGGAAGTCGGGGAACGCGACCAGACCGGTGACAGCGTCCTCGCGGCTGCCCTCGCACCAGGTGCGCAGCGGAAGCTGGCTCGCATCGAACAGCGGCACGGACGGCGTGAGCGGGGTGTGGACGGAGGGCGTTGCCGAACGGGGTGTACGGGACGGCTCCATCAGTCGGCCACCTCCGGTGCGATCGTGCTCCTGCCCGAACGGGCGGGCAGGAGCGGGGGAAGGGAATCGAGGGAGTGCAGGCGCAGCGTGCTCGCAGCGGGCACCAGCCCTTCGGGCGGGCGGTGCCGGTCCAGCCACGCCGTCTGCCACCCGGCCGACGAGGCTCCCCGCACGTCGGCGTTCACCGAGTCACCGACGTGCAGCAGCTCTTCCGGCCGCAGCCCGCTGGCGCGCTCGACGGCGGCGAACGCTTCACGCTCGGGCTTGATCGCGCCGGTGCGCGCCGAGTAGAAGACGCCGTCCAGCAGCGTGCGGAAGACTTCCGGGTCATGCTCGGGCACCGATGAGCCGAGCGCGTTGGTCAGGGCGAACAGGGCGAAGCCCCGCTCCCGTAGCACAGCCAGCGTGTCCGGCACATCCGGGTAGAGCTGCGGGTCTTCGGCCCGGCACCGGGCCCGCTCCAACACCTCGGAGAGCGGACCGGACAACGCGCTGTGGCCGAAGTGGGCCGCGAGTTCGTGGGCCAGGTCCTGCGGGCTGACCGGGCGCCGTTTGGCGCCCTTGCCCATCAGGGCGCGCGCGTCCTCCAAGGAGACGCCCAGCACTTCCGCGACCTGGCCGGTCGTCGCCACCAGCTCGGGCCGCACCAGCGTGCCGCCCAGGTCGAAGCAGACCGCCCGCACCCCGGGCCATGTCACTGAGCCGGTCATGACCCGACCGTCCACGCCGGAAGGGGCGACGTGGTGACCGGGGTCGGGGCGATCCCGATCCCGGGCCTGGACGGCAGCATCCCCGCCTCGATGGCGGCCGGATCGGTGAACACCTGCTGCCGCAGCGGCTCCAGCGTCAGGTGCCACTCCACCGCAGGGATCTTGTCCCGGCAGCACGCACCGGCCAGCGCGAGCGCCGCCCACAGCCGGTCGCCGTGCGGGAACGTCGGCATCCCCAGGTCGGCGGCGACCTCGACGGTGTGCAGGGAACGGGCCAGACCGCCCGACCACCCCGGGTCGGTCTGCCACACGTCCACCGCACCGCTGGCCAGGAGCCGAGTCTGCTCGTGCTCATCGACCGCATGCTCGCCGGCCGCCATAGGCACCCCGGCCCCAGCCGCCCGCATCCGGGCCCAGGCGAAGCCGCCTGGCTCCAGCAGCTCCTCTGCGAAGGCGACGCGGAGGTCCGCGAGGACCGGCAGCAGAGCGAGTGCCTGGTCCAGCCGACAGCGTCTGAGCCCGTCGACCATGAACCGGCCCTCGCCCGCTGCCTCCCGTAAGGTCTCGAGCACCCGTGCGACGGCCCGCGGCCCCTGACGCAGCAACTCCGCAGTGAGCGGCCACTTCTGACCCCAGAACCCCTGCTCGGAGATCCACGCCGCCGCTTTCACCGCCTCAGGGTGGGCCGGGTCCAAACCGAGCGCGGACGCGTATACCGGCACGTGCGCCCGCACCCTGCCGCCCAGCAGCTCCGGCACTGTACGTCCCGAGATCCGGGAGGCAAGGTCCCAGCACGCCAGCTCGACGGCCGACACGGCCTGGCGCGCGTGCGCTCCCTGTTGGTGCCGGCTCGCTCGCGGCCGGTAGGCGAGCTTGCGTGGTGCCGCCGCGTCGTGCCCCACCACCCCGTCGGCGAGGGTGTCCACGACGAGCCGCGCCACGGCCTCACCCACGGGAGCGTGCCAGCCCGACGCCCCGTCGCCGACCACCTCGACCGCGAACCTGGTCCGGTGCTCCGGCCACGACGGCCCCGCCGGGGGCACCGCGACCGCGGCGATCGGATCAGGCAGCGAGTCAGGCAGCCCGGCGGTCTGTCCCGCCACCGGCCACACGCGCACCGCCCGCACGACCGAGCCGGTGCAGTTGATTGACCCGGCCATCAGATCCGTGCCCCGGTCAGCGGCTCCTGGCCGAAGGTGTAGGCCCACGGGGAGCGGTAGTTCTGCCACCACTGCGGGCGCAGGCCGGTGTCCAAGAACAGCTCCTCGACCGTGCGGCGCATCGAGAGGTTCCAGTCGATCGTGTCCGAGCCGGGCGTGCGGTAGACGTCCATGTACGGGTTGTGCGCCTGATACGTCTGGAAACGCGGGAACGTCGTGGTCACGGGTACCAGCCGCTTCAGGTTCTCCAGCGCCTCCTCGATCGGGTCCAGGCCGACGATGTAGGTGAAGTCCGTGGTGATGCCCCGCTCCTTCGCCGCCCCCAGCGTCTCGACCATCTGGTCGACGCTCAGCGCGGCCTTGGACTGCTTCAGGATCTTGGCCCTGTTGGTGAAGCACTCCACCGTCAGCGTCAGATGGAACGGTCCGACATCGGCGGCCCGGTCCAAGCCCTCGGCGGTGATGAGGACCGACGACAGGAAGTGCAGCGTGCCCTCGCAGTCAGTGCTCCGCATGGCGGCGCGCACGCCCTCCAGGTGCTCCAGCGCCAGATGCTCGTAGAGGAAGCAGCCCGTGCACACCGTCACGGTCTCCACCCCTGACAGATCCGCCATCCCCGAGTTCGCCGCGAGCGTGGCGAAGTAGCCGGGCATGTCGAGTTCGGGGATCGCCGGGTCCGAGGCCCCCTCCAGCGTGTTCGGGCAGAACGTGCAGCCGGTGCACTGGGAGCGCTGGTTCGAGTTCAACGTGAGCATCTTCGTGCCGTTGCGCCAGTAGCCCAGCACGGCGTCATCGTCCTCGATGCCGCTGATCGAGCCGACCCGCTCACCGTGCAGTCGCAGCTCGTGCTCGTCGACCTCGAAGGGCGAGTCCTCGCGCCCCAGGGAGAGGATCAGGTACGACGGGTCGGCCGGCCGGGAGTCGAGCGCCAGCTGGAACCTCATGCGCGGCTTGTCCAACGGCGAGCGCGCTCCACAGCTGTTCAGCGCGATCAGCAGGACGTCCTCGCGGTTGATCTTCCACTCGCGGGCCACCTCTTCCAGGTGGCGGACGGACTTGAGCATTGCGTTCTCCCAGGGGTGGGTCTGCTACGGGTGGCCAGGTGGTACCCCTGGCGCCGAGGCCGATGTAGGGATGGTCGCTCGGCGGCAGGGGGAGTGCCCGCGCGTGGCAGTGGCCCCCGCGCGGAGATCAGAGGTGGTGTTCAGCACCGCAACCGGGATGTCTCAAGCAACGGTGTCGGCCGTCGAACGAGGGACGAACTCGTCGTTCAAGATCCGGTTGAAGCTGCGATCAAACCGGTCGCGGGCCTCGTCGTCGCGGAGCGCCCTGCACTCGTACCAGTAGTCGCGGCCGATCGAACGGGACATCAACCAGCGGGCCTGAACGCGCAGCGTGGCCGCGTCCAGGAGGCCCACCTTGTAGCGTGTGGCGAGGGCGCAGACGAGCTGGTTGGCGCTCAGGATTCGGGCGTACTGGCCGAGGCCCATAGCGTCATCGCCTTCGGGGGCCCAGAGCTTCAGCAATTCGGGGTCGCTCTCCAGGTGGCGTCGCCACTCCTGGTCCATCTGGGTCATCGCCAGGATGTTCCGCTGCCGCTGGTGTCTCTCCGCCTGCGCGATGCGGAGAACGCCGACTCCGGCGATGGTCAGACCGGCCAGCAGGACGGACATCATGCCATTCATTGTGAAATTCCCTTTCTTTCAGGTTCGTTGATGGGCGTCTGAGATGGGAAAGATGCAATCCCCGGTAGCGCCTCGGTCCGGACCCACCGCCTGGCGGATGCACTCCCTGCGCCTCGCCAATGCGGTTGCGGCTTGCTGGAGTTCGAGAACCGCGACGGCTAGGCACGCGGTGCGCCACACGCGCTCTTGTGAGTCATCTGGTAGCTCCGCGAGGGCGGTGATGGCGGTGCGCCGCAGCAGCGTGTCCGTGTCCTGGCACGCGGGCCGCGTCTCCAAGAGTGTGAAGAGGTGCGAGGCCGCAGCGACCAGCGTGCGGAAGGTGTCCTCCAGCTGGTCGGCGGGAGGGGTGCTCCGGCACCTCCACCAGTTCCTCGCGCGCTGGCAGGTGATTCGGATGTTCGAGGAACTGAGGTCCTGGTCCTCAGTCACGAGGCCGCGCAACTTCTGCGCCAGATCCGCGATCTCCGGGGGCGGCGCGATGTCGGTGGGCGGCGGCCAGGGCTTCCTCAGCAGGCGCATCCCGGGGCGGTAGTTCAGGATCTTCTCGGCGGCCAGGATGCGCATCGCCGCTGTGACGTCCGAAGACTGCGCGAGCAGAGCGTGCGCCAGCTGCTGGCCCGTAGGAAGGTTGGAATACGGGGGATATACGCCCTCCGCTATGAGCACGCGAAGCCAACCCGCGATCCGGGTCGGCCGGTCGGGTTTTTTGGCTTCTCCCGCGACACGCGGCCGACCGGACCATGGGTGGAAGATGACGAGTCCCTCAGCTTCAAGGTCGCGGAGAGCAAGGCGTGCACGCTCGACCGATGCCTGCATGCATCCGGCCTCGGTGGCGATACGACCGACATTCAGCCATGACCCCGGGGGGTACTCACCATCCTTGATCGACTTCCGCACGCGGTCGGCGATGGCGACGACCTGCGGGCCGGGCCGCTCCGCCTCCAGCAGACAGTGCAGCAGGACACGCGCGCCGCTGAGGAAGGCCACGAAGTCCGATTCGGCTTCCACCCCCTCGGCTTCTGGCTTCTCGGGAGGCACCACGCCCTGGATCGTCTGGCGCCAGCGCGCCTGATCCGACGGCGATTCGGCGGCCTCGCGCAGACGGGTCTCGGCGTGCGGCAGCCACAAGTCCACCAGGTCCTGGGCCTGTTGCCGTTCAGCGGTCGCGCCAGCAAGATCACTGGACTTGTCTCCCAGTTTGGCGAGTTGGGAGAGACCGCGGCGGAGGTCCTTGTAGGTCGCGTCGAACTCGAATGTCATGACGCCTCCGACGCGATGGGGGGCCTACTGGAGCTGGTGCTGGCCGGACTCCCGCACGGGGTGGCGAGCGGGAGTACCCGAACCGGGTGCGCGCTCCATAGCCAACTGCCCATTTGAACCTTCACGGCGAACTCGTACGGTCGTCCCCCCTGAAGGCTGATGACTCCGGCATCCATGGCCCGGTGATCTCCGAGCCACCCCCACGTCCGGTGGAACACGCGACGGTCAAAGGAGAGGAAGACGCCCCGGACGGACTCGCGGACCCAGTGGACTGCGTCCTCCGACGTCTCCACGATCTGGTTGTCGGGCAGCGTTTCCACGGACGTGTCGATGTGGCACCAGAACCGACGTGGCAGGTTCACTAGCGGTCCTCCTCATCGCTCAGCAGGTCGAGGAGGTCGGAGGCCGCCATCGCCAATCGGCGCAGATGCGCGAGATCGTCCTTGAACTCGCCCACGGGGCACGGCTGTGCGCTGCGCACGTCGTTCGCGCGCCGGACGGCCAGGTCGCCCAGGCTCGGCGGCGGTTCCAGACGGCTCTTCGCGATGTTGACGAGTTGACCCAGCGTTTGGTCCAGGCGGGTTACGGCGCACCCCAACTCGTACACCGCTGCCTTGTCGGGCGGCGGCAGCATCTCGCCAGCCGCGCGGACACGGCGGCGAAACAGGCTCTTACGACGTACACGCTGGCGCCTGGCACCAGCCACGCTCATCGGGCCGGCGGTAGCACCGAGGACCGCGTCGAGATCATTCTCCAGGTCCTCGTCATGAAGGAACGAGGCACGTAGCGAAGCGAGCAACTGAGCCGCCCCGCAAGCGAATTCCTCGTCAGGCAACCGGACCGGCGTTGAGTTCATGCCGCGCTGCCCTTCCGAGAGCGGCGGAATTCGCACCACGTTTCCTGCCCCTCGCTGCCCCAAGCGTCGGCCAGCTCTTGAACAAGGAGGAGCCCGCGGCCAGAGGTGTCATCAAGTCGGGCCTGCCTCAGTACCGCCGGAGCCGGGTTCTTGCCGATCACCGAGACCCGGACGATGTCGTCGTTGACATTGATCACTAACTTGACGACGCCGCGACCATGCTCAATCGCGTTGGTCACGAGTTCCGACACCGACAGGACCACGTTGCCGATCAGCAAGCGCGGCAACCCCGCCCGCCGCAAGACGGCCGCCGTAGACAGCCGCATGTCCGCGACCATGGACAGATGAGGCCGGAACACCGCTTGAAAAACGTGCTCTTCCAGCGGCACGTCCGCCTCTGCGCGTCGAGCGGCGGGACGGGGGCACACGGGCTCTGTGCGCTCCAGCTCCAGGGTGGCGGTGCTCTGGCTCATGGTGGTGGCCTCGGCTTCGTGGGGACGACAAACCGGACCTCACCGTCTCCGGGACTCGCGACCCGGAGCCGGTGAGGGGAGACCAAGGTTTCCCCTGAGGAGCCGGTCCCGCCATGTCACGCGAGGTATCACCTGAGCCACGCCAGGTGACGCAGGTATCACCGACATGTCATCTGGACCCCACTTGCCCCCAAGATCTCAACCCCTGGCCGAAGTTCGGCGATAGTGGGATGGCAGGGCTTATCCAGGCCGAACGGGCCTCCTTCGTTACCTCCAGCTGGAAGGAAGTCGTGGAGATGAGAGCGCGGGCGCGGACGCTGCTCCAACTGCTGGTCTGGGAACGCGGCTGGACGTACGACAGGTTCAAACGGGAGTACGAGAAGGCGGCACGGGAGCTAGCTGCCGCGGCCGGCGAACCTCCTTCAACGGCGACGGTGGAGGAACAGACATTCCGCCGGTGGACGGCAGGGCGCGTGAAGGGGTTACCCAACCATCCGGCACCGGCCGTCCTTGAGTACATGTTCGGCTATACCGTCCGCGATCTGCTCAGCCCGCCGAACGACCTGCCGCCGGACGTCGCGGGGAAGTACGCACCTACGATCAATGAGAGTGATCTAGCAATGACTGCTCGGGACGCCGCCGCGCACGCTGGGGACGCCGCCTCCCTCAGCGTGCCGGACATGACCCTCGACCAGCTTGACGACGACGTCGTCGCCCTTGCTCGCCGGTACAACCGGACGTCGCCCGTAGAGGTCTACCGCAGGTCGAAAGAGCTGCTGGACATCGCGCAGTCGATGCTCGAACGAACGCAGGTGCCCCGTCAGCGGGCGCGGGGGTACCTGGCAGCCGGTCAGTCGGCTGCCATTCTGTCCGCCATCTCGTTTGACCTGGGGTCTCTTCCAGCGGCTGTCTCCCTGTCCCGTACCGCGGCGCTGTACGGTCAGGTGATCGAGCACGGTCCGCTCCAGGCGTACGCCCATGGTGCGCTCGCGTTCCTGGCCTTCTGGGGCGGTCGCCCGGCGGAGGCAGTCCGCCTCGTCCGGACAGCACAGCAGTTCGGTGGGCTCGGTGACACCGCCATGACGCGTCTGCTCGTGATCGAGGGGCGCGCCTACGGGCATCTGGGCAACCAGGTCGCCGCCGAGAGGGCGGTGCGGAGCGCGCTCGACCAGAACACCGGTACACGGGACGAGCTGCACGACGACATTGGTGGGGAGTTCGGCTTTCCGAGCGACCGCGTAGCCATGAGCAATGCCACGACCTACCTCTTGCTCGGTGATGCAGACGGCGCCGAGGAGGCTGCGGAGAGCGCCCTCCAACTCCTCGGCGTCAAGCCCGAAGACCAGCGTCCGCTACTCATCTCGACCCAGGCGCGCGTGGACCTTGCCCGAGCGCGGCTCCTTCGAGGTGAGCTGGATGGGGTTCAAGCCGCCCTTGAGCCCACCTTCTCCGTGCCGACCGAATGGCGTGGAGCTGGGACTCTTGAACGCATGGCCGCAATCCGGGGCGGTCTGAGCCGAGCTGAATTCCGGGGTGCCCCCGAAGCAGTTCAACTCGGTGAGCGCATCGAGGACTTCACCAGGGAAGCATCAGCGAACAGGCTCGGAGCCACGACTCCCCTGGCCGTCGAGGGCTGACCTTCAGAAGCCCAACTCGGCAAGGATCGCCGCCTCCTTCTCCGGAGAGATCCCATGCTCGGCCCAACGAGGATGCTCGACGGGCACTCCACCAGACTGCATCCACTCCCACGTATCGCGAACGGTCTCCGCAAGAGGCCGGCATCGGAGACCGGCCGCCTGCGCGCCCGAAGAATCGACGTTCCACACGCCCGCGTGGGTACGCCAGAGCGGCAGCTCGGTCCACTGCTGCACGCCGTGCGCCACGAGGAGATCGTCGGGTGCCCAGACAAGCTCGCCGGCACCCCCGGTCGCATCGACGCAGGCGCCGAGGAAGCCGCTCATGGTCTCGTGGTCCAACGGCGCGGTCACGTTGAACTCACCACCGCTTGACGAAGCAGCCTGGTCGAGCGCGAACGCTGCCACGTCGCGTACATCCACCGGTTGGATCGCCTTGTTCGGGACGCCCGGAGCAAGGATCGCTCCGCCCTTTGAAGCCCGCTGCAGCCACCAAGGAAGTCGGCCCACGTATTCTCCGGGCCCCAGGATTACGCCAGGCCGCAGGATCGAGACACGGGAAGCGCCGAACGCCTCCTTCGCCGCACGCTCGGCGCCAGCCTTCTGTCGACCGTAGTACCAGTCCGGTCCGTCCCAGTTAGCCGGAAGCCGACCATAGTTCACGTCGGCATCAGCGGGTGCGCCGAGCAGCTCCGAGGATTCCGTGAGCGGCTCGTTCGGCCATCCCCGATAGGCGTTCACGGTCGAGATATAGACGTACTTCCGCGCGACGGGTTCGAGCGCCCGTGCTCCCGCCAGCACGTCGCGCGGGGCAAGCTCGGAGGCCGAGGTGTCGACCACGGCATCCCAAGGCCCCTGCAGCGCCAAGCGCACCAGATCCTCGCGTACGGTGCGATCTCCGTGAATCTCGCGCGTTCCGTCCGGCGCGGAGCCGGACCTTCCCCTGTTGAAGGCGTCCACCGACCACCCTCGATCGAGTGCGGCCTGGGCAACCGCTCGCCCGAGAAACCAGGTTCCGCCAAGCACCAGAATCTTCATGCCGCTGATCCTGCCCGCCGCTTGCCCTCCGTGCCACCACCCCGGTGTGTCCCGCGCTGCCCGACAAGCTGGAGCGTGCTGACGTGTCGTCTCTACCGATAGTGGCGGGTAGGGGTCAACCAGGCTTGGACGAGTAGCTCGCCGTCGCCCTCCGGGTCGCCGTCGGGGTCGTCCAGGGCAGGAGCTTGCCGAACCTGTTCAAATCTGCCGCTCGATCCCACGCAGGTTCTCTTGGAGATCCATGGTCACTACGCCGTCGACGGTGACCTTCAGCGGGTCCGCGAGGAGCGGAACACCCCCGCGCCTGCGGGGAGGACCGCAAAGCCCGCATCGGCAACGACTGGGACACCGGAACACCCCCGCAGGTGCGGGAGTGTTCCGCTTCATGGAGAGTGAATCGAAGCTGTTGGCCTACCCGGAAGCTCGGGATGCCCTCCTTGGCGTGGTTGTCGTATATCCAAGAGGGAGGATTGCAGAGATAGCGGGCAAGCTCCTTGACGTCCCACACAGTTCGTCCGTCCATTTCTCATAGGTCAAGCTGGAGCAGGACGGTAGCTGCATGATTCGGCCACACCAAACGGAGGAAGCGTTCACAGCGCGTGATTGTCCTCGTCGGGAAGACCCCGGCCGGGGACTCGGTTGTTGTCGGCTGGGATCGTGAACTCTGCTGGCCGCCGGGTCAGCGCCGATCCAGCACGCGGGCACGAATGGTCCGGAAGGGACGGCACTGGAAGTCAGCACGAAGTCAGCATGAGGTCCCGTGGGGCCCGACAACTTGCATCGGCCCCATGGGGTCTGACCTGCTCATTTGATGTGCTGTGGTGGAACTGATAATGCCTGTCGAATCAGTTCGAGAGTATCTGGCTGCGGACGAAGTGGTGCAACGCCTCGGGGTAGGTCGCATCGCGGGCTGGTGGCGTGTGCTACTTGTACTTCCCGGCTGACCCGACACCGCGTCAGCGGCGGCCGCTCGCTGAGGTCGGGGTTCGCTGAGCGAGGGTTCGTCGAAGGCGGCCACCTTTCTCGGGGTGGTCGCCTTTTTCTGGCCATGGTCGGGCGGGCGGCGCGATTCCGGGCGCCGGTGCGGTTCGCGGCGGCGCGGGAAACCGAGGGCGGCCCCCCGAACCCGGTGTCACCCGAATGCGCTCCACCAGGGGCTGGATTTACTAGGACGTCCAACTATATAGTCGCGAGCAAGGCCCGCGGTGCAGGGAAGCCGGTGTGATTCCGGCACGGTCCCGCCACTGTGACCGGGGAGTACGCCGTCGAGCAGGACGCCACTGACGAGCTGGATGTCGGGAAGGCGGACGGCGCGCGCTGATCCGGAAGTCAGGATACCGGCCGCGGGATGTTCCGTGTGGTCCACGAGGATGGAGCTGACACGCATGGCACCGGTGTGCGTCCACGATCCCGGCCGACCTGCCTCAACAGCAGCGGTACGCCCAGGAGTCCGGCCCGTCTCCGCCGTCACGCCCTGACGGCCCCCACGCCATTCACGCATCCCGCGCGGCCCGCGCACCCGCACGCCACCGTGTCCGTGTGCGACCGGTCCGCGCGCCGTCCCCGGACCCCACCTGACGAGAGCAGGCACCCATGGTCCGCACCACCGCGCGCACCGAGACGCGCGAACTCACCCACTTCGTCGGCGGCAAGCACCTCCCCGGAACCTCGGGAACCTACGGCGACGTGTACCGCCCCGACACCGGCGAGATCCAGGCCCTCGTCCCCCTGGCGAGCCGGGCAGAGACCGAGGCCGCGATCACCGTGGCGGCCGAGGCCCAGCGTGAGTGGGCCGAGTGGAACCCGCAGCGCCGCGCCCGCGTCCTGCTGCGCTTCCTCGACCTCGCCGAACGCGAGAAGGACACGCTGGCCCGGCTGCTGTCCTCCGAGCACGGCAAGACGATCCCCGACGCCCACGGCGACCTCCAACGCGGCCTGGAAGTCGTGGAGTTCGCCGCGGGCATCCCACATCTGCTCAAGGGCGAGTTCACCGACAACGCGGGCACCGGCATCGACGTCCACTCGCTGCGCTCGCCCCTCGGGGTCATCGCGGGCATCACGCCGTTCAACTTCCCCGCGATGATCCCGCTGTGGCAGGCCGCACCCGCCCTGGCCTGCGGCAACGCCTTCGTCCTCAAGCCCTCCGAACGCGACCCGTCCGTACCGCTGCGGCTCGCGGAACTCTTCCTGGAGGCCGGTCTGCCGCCCGGCGTGTTCAACGTCGTCAACGGAGCCCGGGAAGCGGTCGACACCCTGCTGGAGGACCCGCGCGTCGCCGCCCTCGGCTTCGTCGGCTCCACCCCGATCGCCGCGCACATCTACGCCACCGCCGCCGCCCACGGCAAGCGCGCCCAGTGCTTCGGCGGCGCCAAGAACCACATGATCGTCATGCCGGACGCCGACCTGGACCAGGCCGTCGACGCCCTGATCGGCGCCGGGTACGGCTCGGCGGGCGAACGCTGCATGGCGATCTCGGTCGCCGTCCCCGTCGGTGAGGAGACCGCCGACGCCCTCGTGGCCCGGCTCAAGGAACGCATCGGTGCCCTGCGCATCGGCCGCAGCGACGACCCCGAGGCCGACTTCGGACCACTGGTCGGCCGCGACGCCGTGGACCGGGTCCGCTCCTACGTCGACCTCGGCGTCGAAGAGGGCGCCGAACTCGTCGTGGACGGACGGGACTTCGTCCTCCCCGGCCACGAGGAGGGCTTCTTCACCGGGGCCTGCCTCTTCGACCGGGTCACCCCCGCGATGCGCATCTACCAGGAGGAGATCTTCGGCCCCGTCGTCTGCGTCGTCCGCGCCGCCGACTACGAGGAGGCCCTGCGCCTGCCCACCGAGCACCCCTACGGCAACGGCGTGGCCGTCTTCACCCGCGACGGCGACACCGCCCGCGACTTCACCCGGCGGGTCGGCGTCGGCATGGTCGGCGTCAACGTGCCCATCCCGGTGCCGGTCGCCTATCACACGTTCGGCGGCTGGAAACGGTCCGGCTTCGGTGATCTCAACCAGCACGGCCTGGACGCCGTCCGCTTCTGCACCCGTACGAAGACCGTCACCTCCCGCTGGCCCTCCGGCCTGCGCGAGGGTGCGAGCTTCACCCTCCCCACGATGGGGTGAGCGGCCATGACCAGCACCCTTCTGACCGAGGAACAGCAGGCCCTCGTCGAGGCCACCCTCGACTTCGCCCAGGACCATCTGGCCCCGCACGCCCTGGAATGGGACCGCGACAAGCACTTCCCCGTGGACGTCCTGCGCAAGGCCGCAGGGCTCGGCCTCGGCGGCGTCTACGTCCGTGAGGAGTACGGCGGCTCCGGCCTCACCCGCTCCGACGGCGTCCTCGTCTTCGAGAGCCTGGCCTCCGGCTGCCCCTCCATCGCGGGCTACCTCTCCATCCACAACATGGTCGCCTGGATGATCGACACCTACGGCGACCCGGTCCAGCGCGAGCAATGGCTGCCCCGGCTGTGCGCGATGGACGACCTCGCCAGCTACTGCCTGACCGAGCCGGGCGCGGGCTCGGACGCCGCCGCGCTCACCACCCGCGCCGTCCGCGACGGCGACCACTGGGTGCTCACCGGCGTCAAGCAGTTCATCTCCGGCGCGGGCGCCTCCCAGCTCTATGTCGTCATGGCCCGCACCGGCGGACCGGGACCGGACGGCGTCTCCGCGTTCGTCGTCGACAAGGACGACCCCGGCCTCGCCTTCGGCCCCGACGAGCGCAAGATGGGCTGGAACGCCCAGCCCACCCGCCAGGTCGTCCTGGATGGCGTCCGACTGCCCGCCGACCGGCTCCTCGGCCGCGAGGGAGACGGCTTCCGCATCGCCATGAGCGGCCTCAACGGCGGCCGACTCGGCATCGCCGCCTGCTCCCTGGGCGGTGCCCGCAGCGCACTCGACCGCAGCCTGGCCCACCTCGCCGACCGCGAAGCCTTCGGACAGCGCCTCCTCGACGCCCAGGCCCTGCGTTTCCGCCTCGCCGACATGGCGACCGAACTCGCCGCGGCCCGCGCCCTGGTCCAGCAGGCCGCGCAGGCACTGGACCGGCGCGATCCGCAGGCGCCGTACCTGTGCGCGATGGCGAAGCGGTTCGCCACCGACACCGGCTACTCGGTCGCCGACCGCGCGCTCCAGCTCCACGGCGGCTACGGCTACCTCAGCGAGTACGGCATCGAGAAGATCGTCCGTGACCTGCGCGTCCATCAGATCCTGGAAGGAACCAACGAGATCATGCGCGTCATCGTGGCCCGAGGTCTGACGGAGGCGTTCGGATGAGCGACATCCTGTTCCGTACGCAGGGTCATGCCGCCCACATCGTCCTCGACCGCCCCGAGGCGCTGAACTCCCTCACCCACGAGATGGTGCTCCGCATCGACGAAGCGCTCACGGAGTGGGAACACGATCCGGCCGTCGAGACCGTCGTCATCACCGGCGCGGGCGAACGCGGCCTGTGCGCGGGCGGTGACATCCGCGCCATCCACGACGACGCCCGGGACGGTGACGGTGCCGCCTCGGCCGCGTTCTGGCGGGACGAGTACCGGCTCAACGCCCGCATCGCCCGCTACCCGAAGCCGTACGTCGCCGTCATGGACGGCATCGTCATGGGCGGCGGCGTCGGGATCTCCGCACATGGCAGCGTCCGGGTCGTCACCGAACGGTCCCGGATCGCCATGCCGGAGACCGGCATCGGCTTCGTCCCGGACGTGGGCGGCACCTACCTCCTCGCCCTCGCCCCCGGCGAACTGGGCACACATCTCGCCCTGACCGGAACCCCGATCGGCGCGGGCGACGCCCTGCTGTGCGGACTGGCCGATCACCACCTGCCGTCCGGATCGCTCCCGGCGTTCCTGGACGACCTCGCCGCACTTCCCGTACGGGACGCCGTCGCCCGGTACGTCCAGCCGCCCCCGCCCGCCGAACTGGCCGCCCGGCGGGGGTGGATCGACGCCTGCTACGCCGCTGATTCGGTCGAGCTGATCCTGCACCGGCTGCTCGCGCACGACGACCCCGCCGCGAAGGAGGCGGCGCACGGCCTGCTCACCAAGTCGCCCACCGCCTTGAAGGTCACCCTGGAGTCCCTGCGCCGGGCCCGGCGGCTCGGCCCGCTGGAGGCGGTGCTCGACCAGGAGTACCGCGTCTCCTGCGCGGCCCTGACCAGCCCCGATCTGCTGGAAGGTGTCCGCGCCCAGATCATCGACAAGGACCGTGACCCGCGCTGGACCCCGGAGACCCTGGCCGAGGTCACCGATGCCGACGTGGCGCGCTTCTTCGCACCTCTCGGCGAGCGCGAACTCGGCCTCGCCGGACCCGGTACCCCTGTGGAGGTGGCCTGGTGAGCCGCACTGTCGCATTCCTCGGCCTCGGGCACATGGGCCTGCCCATGGCCGCCAACCTCGTCAAGGCCGGACACCGGGTACGGGCCTACGACCTGGTGCCCGCCGCGCTGGACGGCGCGGTCACGGCCGGAGCCGAGCGCGCCGCCTCGGCGCCCGACGCCGTGGCGGACGCCGAGATCGTCGTCACCATGCTGCCCGCCGGACGGCACGTCCTCGCCCTCTACGACGACATCCTCACCGCCGCCCGGCCCGGCACCCTCTTCGTGGACTGCTCGACCATCGACGTCGCCGACGCGCGAACGGCTCACGAGCGGGCCCGCGCCGCCGGGATGCGCGCCCTGGACGCACCCGTGTCCGGCGGGGTGGTCGGCGCCGAGGCCGCCACGCTGACCTTCATGGCCGGTGGGGGCGAGGACGAGTTCGCCGAGGCACGTCCCTTGCTGGACATCATGGGCAAGAAGGCCGTGCACTGCGGCGGCCCGGGCGCCGGACAGGCCGCCAAGATCTGCAACAACATGATCCTCGGCGTCTCCATGATCGCGGTCAGCGAGGCGTTCGTCCTGGGCGAGAGCCTGGGCCTGTCCCACCAGGCGCTGTACGAGGTGGCCTCCATGGCCTCCGGACAGTGCTGGGCGCTCAGCGTCAACTGCCCCGTCCCCGGCCCGGTTCCGACCAGCCCGGCCAATCGCGACTACCGTCCCGGTTTCGCGGCCTCCCTCATGGCCAAGGACCTGGGCCTGGCCGCCAACGCCCTCCGTGAGGGCGGTGTCCACGCGGAACTCGGCCGCAAGGCGGCCGAGTTGTACGCGGCCTACGCCGAACGCGTCGGTGACTCCGAGGACTTCTCGGGCATCGTCCGCACCATCAGGGACCAGAGCGGAGAAGCCACGTGACCACCGAGTACGAGACCGTCCTGGTCGAACGCAAGGGCCGTACCGCCCTGCTCACCCTCAACCGGCCCAAAGCCCTCAACGCGCTCAACCTCCAGGTGATGAACGAGGTGGTCGCCGCGACCGAGGCCCTGGACCGCGATCCGGACTGCGGCTGCATCGTCATCACCGGCTCGGACAAGGCGTTCGCGGCCGGTGCCGACATCAAGGAGATGCAGCCGCAGGGGTACATGGACATGTACCTCGCCGACTGGTTCGCGGCCTGGGACCGGCTCGGGCAACTGCGCACCCCGACCGTCGCGGCCGTCGCCGGTTACGCCCTCGGCGGTGGCTGCGAACTCGCCATGCTCTGCGACATCCTGCTCGCCGCCGACACCGCCGTGTTCGGCCAGCCCGAGATCAAACTCGGGGTGATCCCCGGTATCGGCGGCTCTCAGCGGCTGACCCGGGCCGTGGGCAAGGCCAAGGCCATGGACATGTGTCTGACCGGGCGCACCATGGACGCCGCCGAGGCCGAGCGCAGTGGGCTGGTGTCGCGGGTCGTGCCCGCCGCCGACCTCCTCGGTGAAGCGCTCGCGGTCGCCGAGACCGTCGCCGGGATGTCCCTGCCGGTCGCGATGATGGCGAAGGAAGCGGTCGCCCGCGCCTTCGAGACCACCCTCGCGGAAGGCGTCCGCTTCGAACGCCGTCTGTTCCACGCGGTGTTCGCGACCGCCGACCAGAAGGAGGGCATGGGCGCCTTCGTCGGCAAGCGGGCGCCCGAGTTCCGGCACCGGTGATCCTCCCTTGAGCCGGAGGGCCGCCCCTCCGGCTCAAGGACGCCCGGACTCCACCGGATACGGCACATACGTACGCCGGTCGGGATCGATCGTCAGCCGCCCGCCCGCCGGTGGACGGGCCCGCTGCGCGCAGTCGCGGCGCTCGCAGATACGGCAGCCCAGACCGATCGGGGTCGCGGAGCGCGGGTCGTCCAGGGCGACGCCCTCGGCGTACACCAGCCGCTGGGCGTGCCGCAGTTCACAGCCGAGGGCGACGGCGAACTCGGCGCGCGGGGCGTGATGGCCGAGGCCGCCCCGGGTGACGGTGCGGGCGATCCAGAAGTACCGCTTGCCGTCCGGCATTTCCGCGACCTGGGTGAGTATCCGCCCCGGCGCGGAGAACGCCTCGTACACCGTCCACAGCGGGCAGGTGCCGCCCAGGCGGGAGAAGTGGAAGTCGGTCGCGGACTGCCGCTTGGAGATGTTGCCCGCCCGGTCGACCCGCAGGAAGGAGAACGGCACGCCCCGGTGACCGGTGCGCTGAAGGGTGCTCAGCCGGTGGCAGACCGTCTCGAAGCCGACTCCGAAGCGGGCGGACAGCAGCTCGATGTCGTAGCCCATCTCCTCGGCGGTCGCGTGGAAGGCGGTGTACGGCAGCAGGAGGGCGCCCGCGAAATAGTTGGCCAGGCCGATGCGGGCCAGAGCCGTGGAGTCGGGCGAGGTCAGCTCGGGGGCGCTGGTGGCGAGGCCGTCGAGCAGCGGACCGTGCTCCAGCAGGGCCAGTTGGGTGGCGAGCTGGAAGGCACGCTGGCCGTCGCTGAGCCAGGGGGAGAGGAAGAGCAGCCCGGCCTCCCGGTCGAAGCGGCGGGCGTCGGGGGAGTGGCCCGGAGCGGCCTGGACCACCGTGACGCCGTGCCGTGCGGCGAGGCGCGCGGCGAGCGGGTCGGCGGTGCGGCCGGGGCGCAGCTCCATGACACCGGCCGCGCGCTCGGCCTCGGTGTCGAGGGGGTCGAAGTGGTTGTGGTGGGCGTAGAAGAAGTCCCGGACCTCGTCATGGGGTTCGCCCGGGAGCGGCGGGGCGGCGTCGGAGCCCGGTGAGGCGAGGGCGGCGGCCTGCTCGGCGGCGTCGCGGTAGCGCCGGTGCAGGGCGACCAGCGCGCGGGCCACCTCCGGGTGGTCGCGGGCGGCCTCGGTGATCTCCTCGGCGGCGGGCGGCGTGGCCCCGCACGCCTCGTCGGACAGCGCGTCGCGCAGATCGGCGGCGAGCCGGTCCTCGGCGGCCTCGGAGAAGTACTCCGCGTCGACGCCGAACACCTCCGCGATCCGCCGCAGCACCGGCGCGGTCAGCGGGCGCTGGCCCTGCTCGATCTGATTGGCGTAGCTGGTGGAGATGCCCAGGGCACGGGCCATGTCGACCTGGTTCATGCCCTGCTCACGGCGCAGGCGGCGCAGTCTGGCGTGGGCGTAGATCTTGCGGACGTCCGTGCGCCGGACCATCGTCACCGCCTCCTCTCACGGGCCGCGGGCGTCGGTGCCGGGGGCGGCCTGCTTGCGAACATAGCATCCGCACAATTCGCAGATTTCGCAGTTCCACAGGCCCGCCATGTACGGATTCCGCAGGCCACAGGGGTGGTCCGGCGCCTCTCCACCGGGCACTCTCGATCACGTCAGACCCGTCCGACCGCCCTCGCGAGGAGTCCCGTGATCGAGCACCACGTCCGAGTCCACCCCAGCGCCGACCGCCTGCCGCGCGAGGACCAGCTCGCCTGGAAGCTCGCCGCCGTGGCCACCGCCACCGAGGAGCCGGACGCCGACAGCACGGCCATGGCCGTCAACCGGGTGATCGACAACGCCTCGGTCGCCGTCGCCTCGCTGCTGCGCCGCCCCGTCGCCGTCGCCCGGGCCCAGGCCACCGCGCACGGCGCGAGCACCCCCGGCGCCTCCGTCTTCGGCACCCGCACCCGCGTCTCCCCCGAGTGGGCCGCCTGGGCCAACGGCACGGCGGTCCGCGAACTCGACTTCCACGACACCTACCTGGCCGCCGACTACTCCCACCCCGGCGACAACATCCCGCCCCTGCTCGCCGTCGCCCAGCACACCGGCCGCACCGGCGCCGACCTGCTGCGCGGCATCGTCGCCGCCTACGAGATCCACGTCGCCCTGGTCAAGGGCATCTGCCTGCACGCGCACCGCATCGACCACGTGGCCCACCTCAGCGCCGCCACCGCGGGCGGCCTCGGCGCCCTGCTGCGGCTGCCCACCGAGATGGTGTACCAGGCCGTGCAGCAGGCGGTGCACACCACCACCGCGACCCGGCAGTCCCGCAAGGGCGAGATCTCCAGCTGGAAGGCGTACGCCCCCGCCTTCGCCGGAAAGGCCGCCATCGAGGCCGTGGACCGCGCGATGCGCGGCGAGACCTCCCCGTCCCCCCTCTACGAGGGCGAGGACGGCTTCCTGGCCTGGATGCTCGACGGCCCGGAGTCGGACTACACGGTCCTGCTCCCGGAACCCGGCGAGCCCCGCCGCGCGATCCTCGACACCTACACCAAGGAGCACTCCGCCGAGTACCAGGCCCAGGCGATCATCGACCTGGCCCGGCGGCTGCGCGAGAAGACCGGCCCGCTGGAGAAGGTCCGCTCGGTCGTCCTGCACACCAGCCACCACACCCACAACGTGATCGGCTCCGGCGCGAACGATCCGCAGAAGTACGACCCGACGGCCAGCCGCGAGACCCTCGACCACTCGGTGCCGTACATCTTCGCCGTCGCCCTGGAGGACGGCACCTGGCACCACGAGCGTTCCTACGCCCCCGAGCGCGCCCGGCGCCCCGAGACCGTCGCGCTCTGGCGGAAGATCACCACGGTCGAGGACCCCGAGTGGACCCGCCGCTACCACGACCCCGACCCGGAGCGCCGCGCCTTCGGCGGTCGCGCCGTGATCACGCTGGAGGACGGCTCCGTGATCGAGGACGAGCTGGCCGTCGCCGACGCCCACCCCGCCGGGGCCCGCCCCTTCGACCGCCCGGCCTACGCGAGCAAGTTCCGCACCCTCACCGAGGGCATCGTCGCCCCGGCCGACCAGGACCGGTTCCTGGCCGCCGCCGAGCGCCTGCCCGGCCTGACCGCCGACGGCCTCGCCGGACTGTTCCCGGCCGTCGACACCGACGCCGTGGCCGACCACGACGCGACCCTGCCGAAGGGCCTGTTCTGATGCTGCACACCCGCACCACCCCCGCCGGACGCCGCCGCGCCCTGAGGGAACGGCTCACCGAGAACCGCCTGCTCGTCATGCCCGGCGCTCTGAACCCGCTCTCCGCCCGGCTCATCCAGGACACCGGCTTCGAGGCGGCTTACCTCTCCGGCGCCGTTCTCGCCGCCGACCTGGGCCTGCCCGACATCGGCCTGACCACCGCCACCGAGGTCGCCGCCCGCGCCCAGCAGACGACCCGGGTGACCGATCTGCCCGTCCTCATCGACGCCGACACCGGCTTCGGCGAGCCGATGAACGCCGCCCGCACCGTCCAGCTCATGGAGGACGCGGGACTCGCGGGACTGCACCTGGAGGACCAGGTCAACCCCAAGCGCTGCGGCCATCTCGACGGCAAGTCCGTCGTACCCCGCGAGGAGATGACCCGCCGCATCCGCGCCGCCGTGGACGCCCGCCGCGACCCGGACTTCCTGCTCATGGCCCGCACCGACGCCCGCGCCGTCGAAGGACTGGACGCGGCCGTCGACCGCGCTAAGGCGTACGTGGACGCGGGCGCCGACGCGATCTTCCCCGAAGCCCTCGCGGACGAGGCCGAGTTCGAGGCGTTCCGCAAGGCCGTCCCGGTCCCCCTGCTCGCCAACATGACCGAGTTCGGCAAGGGCCCCCTCCTGGACGCGCGCACGCTGGACGACCTCGGCTACGACATCGCCCTCTACCCGGTCACCCTGCTCCGCCTGGCCATGGGCGCCGTCGAGGACGGCCTGCGCACCCTCGCCGCCGAGGGCACCCAGCAGTCCCTGCTGCCCCGCATGCAGACCCGCTCCCGCCTCTACGAACTCCTCGGCTACGAGGACTACTCGGCCTTCGACTCGGCCGTCTTCGACTTCACCCTCCCGCCCGGGAACTAGACCCGGCACCTGACCCCCGAAGGCAGGCACCCCATGACCACCACCGCACCCGAGATCCACCGCGGTCTCGCCGGTGTCGTCGTCGACACCACCGAGATCTCCACCGTCCTCCAGGAGACCAACTCCCTCACCTACCGGGGCTACGCGGTCCAGGACCTGGCCGCCCACCGCTCCTTCGAGGAGGTCGCCTATCTGCTCTGGTACGGCGAACTCCCCGACCCCGTCCAGCTGCGCGAGTTCCAGGCCCGCGAACGTGCCCTGCGCCCCCTGGACCGCACCACCGCGGAACTGCTCGCCCGCCTGCCCACCACCTGCCACCCGATGGACGTGCTGCGCACCGCCGTCAGCTTCTTCGGCGCCGAGGACCCCACGGAGGACGACGGCAGCCCGACCGCCCATCGCGCCAAGTCCCTCGCCCTGCTGGCGAAACTGCCGACCGTGGTCGCCGCCGACCAGCGCCGCCGCCGCGGGCTCGCCCCGATCCCGCCCCACCCCGACCTCGGGTACGCGGAGAACTTCTTCCACATGTGCTTCGGCACGGTGCCCGACCCGGACGTGGTGCGCTGCTTCGAGATCTCGCTCACGCTGTACGCCGAACACAGCTTCAACGCCTCGACGTTCACCGCCCGGGTCGTCACCTCCACGCTCTCCGACCTGTACAGCGCGGTCACCGCCGCCATCGGCGCCCTCAAGGGCCCGCTGCACGGCGGTGCCAACGAAGCGGTGATGCACATGCTCGCCGAGATACCCGACCCGGCCGGGGCCGAGGCGTGGCTGGATGCGGCGCTGGCCGACAAACGGAAGATCATGGGCTTCGGCCACCGCGTCTACAAGCACGGCGACTCCCGCGTCCCGATCATGCAGGGTGCCCTGGACCGCCTGGTCGCCCGCGCCGCCGACCCCGAGACGACCCGGCTGGCCACCCTGCACGCGGCCCTGCGGCACGCCATGCTCACCCGCAAGGGCATCCACCCCAACCTCGACTATCCGGCCGGGCTCGCCTACCACCTGATGGGCTTCGACACCCCCACCTTCACCCCGATCTTCGTGATGAGCCGGATCACCGGCTGGACCGCCCACATCACCGAACAGCTCGCGCACAACGCGCTGATCCGCCCGCTGGCCTCGTACGACGGTCCCGGCCGGCGCCCGGTCCCGACGGCCCCCTAACCGGCCACCGGGCAGCTCGCCTCCCCCACCGGCACCTCTGCCTCCGGTGTCTGCGCCTCCTCCCCGGGCCGCAGCACCTGGGCACCGGCCAGCAGCGACTCGATCAACTCGTCCAGCTCCAGGCGCCGTTCCACCGCCCGCACCTGGGGCAACCGGGCCCGGGTGGTGACCCGGGGCGGAGCGAGCAGGGTGCAGCAGTCCTCGTCGGGGAGCACGGAGATGTCGGCGGTGCCGATCGTGCGGGCCTCGTCGATGATCTCCTGCTTCACCCAGCCGATCAGCGGGCGCAGGACCGGCAGGGACGCCGCCTCGTCCACCGCGGCCAGATTGGCCAGCGTCTGGCTCGCCACCTGGCCCAGACTGTCCCCGGTGACCAGCGCCTGGGCTCCGATGCGGGCGGCCAGCGCCGAGGCGGTGCGCACCATCAGCCGACGCTGGGCGACCACCTGGAGCCGCCCCGCGCCCGCCACGGCCAGCTGCTTCTGCGCCTTGCCGAGCGCGATGACGTGCAGGGCGCCGGGCGGCTGACAGCGGTTCAGCTCGCGTGCCAGGGCGTACGCCTTGTACACCGAGGACGGGTTGGTGTACGGCGCCCCGTTGAAGTGCACGAAGTCGCAGGCCAGTCCCCGCCGCATGGCGCGGTGCGCGGCCACCGGGGAGTCGTAGCCACCGGACAGCAGCACCAGGGCGCGTCCGCTGGACCCCACCGGCAGACCGCTCAGCCCCGGGTGGCGCTCCCAGGAGAGGTACGTCTCCTTGCGGTCGATCTCCACCGTGAGCGTGACATCGGGCATGCTGAGGTTCACCGCCAGCGCCCGCAGGAGCTGTCCGCCGAGGTGCGCCTCCATCCGGGACGAGGTCAGCGGGAACTGTTTGTCCCGCTGCTTCACCCGGACGGCGAAACCGCGCACCGGCCGTTCGGCGAGCACCCCGGCGAGCGCGTCGACGGCCGCGGCCGTGACGGCTTCCAGCGTGCTCGGTACCCGCACGGCCGGTGCGACGGAGTTGAACCCGATCACCCGCCGGGCCCGCTCCACCAGCGTGGCCACGGGGACCTGGCCGCCCAGCACGGTGACGTTCTGGGCGGTCTTGATCCACGTGGAGCCGCCGACGCCGCGCAGGGCGACGCGGAGGTTGTCGTGCAGCCGCTCCACGAACAGATGGCGGTTGCGTCCCTTGAGGAAGACCTCGCCGTGCTTGAGCAGCACGCAGGGGCCGGGAGCGGACGACTGGGATTCACCGGACATGGTCATTCCTCAGAAGTCCCAGTCGTCGTCGGCCGTGTCCTCGGCCTTGCCCATCACATAGGACGAGCCGGAGCCGGAGAAGAAGTCGTGGTTCTCGTCCGCGCCCGGGGACAGCGCGGCCAGGATCTCCGGGTTGACCTCGGTCCCGGCGGCGCCGAAGCGGGCGTCGTAACCGAGGTTCATCAGCGCCTTGTCGGCGTTGTACCGGACGAAGACGGCCACGTCGTCCATCAGCCCCAGCGGCTCGTACAGCTCACCGGAGTACCGGAGTTCCAGCTCGTACAGCTCCTCCAGCAGGGCGAACGTGAAGGCGCGCATCTCCTCCTGGCCGGCCGGGCTCAGCTTCTCCAGGCCGCGCTGGTACTTGTAGCCCGAGTAGTAGCCGTGCACCGCCTTGTCCCGCAGGATCAGCCGGATCATGTCGGCGGTGTTGGTGAGCAGCGCGTGGGTCGAGAAGTGCAGCGGGAGATAGAAGCCCGCGTACAGCAGCAGCGACGACAGCAGGGTGGAGGCGACCTTCCGCTTCAGCGGGTCGTCGCCGTAGTAGTACTTCAGAACCGTCTTGCAGCGCCGCTGGAGGACGTCGTTGCCGACCGCCCAGCGGTAGGCGTCGTCGATCTCGGGGGTGTTCGCGAGCGTGGAGAAGACCGAGGAGTAGCTGCGGGCGTGCACGGCCTGCATGAAGGCGATGTTGGTGTACACCGCCTCCTCGTGCTCGGTGCGCGCGTCCTGGATCTGCACGATCTCGCCCACGGTGGCCTGCACCGTGTCGAGCATGGTCAGACCGGTGAACACCCGCATGGTGAGGGTGCGTTCCTCGGGGGAGAGCCGCTGCTGCCAGGCGGAGAGGTCACCGGAGAGCGGGACCTTCTCGGGCAGCCAGAAGTTCGAGGTCAGGCGGTTCCAGACCTCCAGGTCCTTCTCGTCGGTGACCCGGTTCCAGTTGACCGGGCGGAGCCGGGCGGCGGGGTCGTGCCGGTAGGACGGGGGCGTGACCGACAGGTCGGTCAGCGGGGCGGGGGTGGTGGTCATCGTCGGTGCTTTCACGAGCGGGTCGGGCAGGGTCACAGGGTGCAGGAGAGGCAGTTCTCGATCTCGGTGCCCTCCAGCGCCTCCTGGCGCAGCCGGATGTAGTAGAGGGTCTTGATGCCCTTGCGCCAGGCGTGGATCTGGGCCTTGTTCAGGTCACGGGTGGTCGCCGTGTCCCGGAAGAAGAGCGTGCAGCTCAGCCCCTGGTCCACGTGCTGGGTGGCGGCTGCGTAAGTGTCGATGATCTTCTCGTAGCCGATCTCGTACGCGTCCTGGAAGTACTCCAGGTTGTCGTCGTCCATGTGCGGCGCCGGGTAGTAGACGCGGCCCAGCCGGCCCTCCTTGCGGATCTCCACCTTGGCGGCGACCGGGTGGATGGAGGCGGTCGCGTCGTTGATGTAGCTGATGGAGCCGGTGGGCGGGACGGCCTGGAGGTACTGGTTGTAGATGCCGTGCTCCATGACGGAAGCGCGCAGCTCCCGCCAGTCGTCCTGGTCCGGCAGCCGCACCCCGGCCTCCGCGAACAGGGCCCGCACCCGCTCGGTGGCCGGTTCCCACGCCCGCTCGGTGTACTTGTCGAAGTAGGAGCCGTCGGCGTACGCGGACCGCTCGAAGCCGTCGAAGGCGGTGCCGCGCTCGATCGCGATCCGGTTCGAGGCGCGCAGCGCGTGATAGGCGACCGCGTAGAAGTACAGGTTCGTGAAGTCGACGCCCTCCTCGCTGCCGTAGTGGATGTGCCGCGAGGCGAGATAGCCGTGCAGGTTCATCTGGCCGAGGCCGATGGCGTGCGACAGCTCGTTGCCGCGGGCCACGGACGGCACGGCGTCGATGTGCGACTGGTCGGAGACCGAGGTGAGTCCGCGCACCGCCGTCTCCACCGTGGCGCCGAGATCGGGGGAGGCCATGGCGGCGGCGATGTTCAGCGAGCCCAGGTTGCAGGAGATGTCCCGGCCGACGGTCTCGTACCCCAGTGAAGTGTCATAAGTACTGGGCGTGTTGACCTGAAGGATCTCCGAGCACAGGTTGGACATGTTGATCCAGCCGGGGATCGGGTTCGCCCGGTTCACCGTGTCCTCGAACAGCAGATACGGATAGCCGGACTCGAACTGCAGCTCCGCGACGGTCTTGAAGAACTCGCGGGCACTCAACGTGGTCTTGCGGATGCGGGGGTTGGCGACCAGGTCGTCGTAGTGCTCGCTCACCGACAGGTCCGACAGCGGCTTGCCGTACTCGCGCTCCACGTCGTACGGCGAGAACAGATGCATGTCCTCGTTGCGCTTGGCCAGTTCGAAGGTGATGTCCGGGACGACCACGCCGAGCGAGAGGGTCTTGATGCGGATCTTCTCATCCGCGTTCTCCCGCTTGGTGTCCAGGAACCGCATGATGTCCGGGTGGTGGGCGTGCAGATACACCGCGCCCGCGCCCTGCCGCGCGCCGAGCTGGTTGGCGTACGAGAAGGAGTCCTCCAGCAGCTTCATCACCGGGACCACGCCCGAGGACTGGTTCTCGATCTTCTTGATCGGGGCGCCGCGCTCCCGCAGGTTGGTCAGCAGCAGGGCGACACCGCCGCCCCGCTTGGACAGCTGGAGCGCGGAGTTGACGCCCCGGCCGATCGACTCCAGGTTGTCCTCGACGCGCAGCAGGAAGCAGGAGACCAGTTCGCCGCGCTGCGCCTTGCCCGCGTTGAGGAAGGTCGGGGTGGCGGGCTGGAAGCGGCCGGTCAGCATCTCGTCCACCAGCCGGGACGCCAACTCCTCGTCTCCGGCGCCGAGATACAGGGCGGTTGCGACGACCCGGTCCTCGTACCGCTCCAGGTAGCGGGAGTTGTCGAACGTCTTCAGCGTGTACGAGGTGTAGTACTTGAACGCGCCGAGGAAGGTGCGGAACCGGTGCTCGTGGGCGTACGCCTGCCGGTACAGGCCCTTGACGAACTCCCACGGGTAGCGCCGGATCGGCGCGGCCTCGTAGTAGTCGTTCTCGATCAGATAGTCGATCTTCTCCTCCAGCGTGGGGAAGACCACCGTGTTCGGGTTCACGTGCTGGAGGAAGTACTGGCGGACGGCCTCGCGGTCCTTGCCGAACTGGATGCGGCCGTCGCAGTCGTACATGTTCAGCATGGCGTTCAGTGCGTGGTAGTCCTTGCGCGCGCCGACCGACTCGCGGGGGAGTGCCGTCGCGTCGACGGCGGGGGTGCTGACGACAGGAGTGGTCATGCCGCCGACCGCCGCTGCGCCGAGTGTCGTGTCCAAAACGTCTGAAGTCCTTCCCTCACGGCACGGACATCGCGGTCCGTGCCCAGCAGTTCGAATCGGTACAGCTCGGGGACACCGCACTTGGCCGAGATGACCCGGCCCGCCAGGCAGTAGTCCACGCCGAAGTTGGTGTTGCCGGAGGCGATCACCCCACGCAGCAAGGTGCGGTTGGCCTCGATGTTCAGAAAGCGGATCACCTGCTTGGGAACCGCCCCGGCACGCTCGCCGCCGCCGTAGGTCGGCACGATCAGCACATAGGGCTCGGTCACCCGCGGCAGGCCCTCGCGGTGGGGGTGCAGGGGGATCCGTGTGGCGGGCAGGCCCAGTTTCTCCACGAAGCGCCGGGTGTTCTCCGAGACGCTGGAGAAATACACGAGACCGCTCATCGACCGCCGTCTCCTCTCGCTCGTTCCCGTCCTGGTCCGAGGACCTGGGGGCGGGGAGGAGCGGCGCGGCGCGTACGGCGGGACGCCGGGGCGGCGGAGAACCACCTCACCCGGATCCGAGCGTCTGCCACCTGGCCCTCCCTCGGGGCCTCGGAGCGCGCACACCGCGGACCGGCGTACGCGCCGGTGGCAGGTCTTCGGACTCGCGGGCACGTCCTCCTCGTCTCGGAGGACACCTACTGGCCGTCGCTTCCCGGACCCGTTTCCCGGGTCCAGTGCTCATGACGGCGGTCGTTCCCGCTCACCGCTGCGGGGCAGTCCCGGATTCCCACCGGGTTCCCTCTTGCGACGCCAGACACAGCCGTGTCTGGCGAACCACCAGCACCGCCAACACTACATCTAGATCTCGGCGTGCGGGTGCAAGCCAGATGTTGTGTTGCCGAAAAAACTTAGGTATACCTAAGTCCTGCTGTGGAGCCGCACGTCTCGTTGTGGACCCGCTCGGCGGCCGACGGAACCGTCCAGGACGCAGAACGTCGCGCGGGGCACTGGATACCAGTGCCCCGCGCGACGTTCTGCCGGCCCTCACCCCTGGGCATAGACGTGGAACCCGCGCCCGGTCTTCCGGCCGAGGAGTCCGGCCTCCACCATGCGCTGGAGCAGCGGGGGAGGGGCGTAGAGGGGTTCGCGGAACTCGTCGTACAGCGACTCCGCGATCGAGGCGACGGTGTCCAGGCCGATGAGGTCGGCCAGCTTGAGCGGGCCCATCGGGTGGGCGCAGCCCAGCTCCATCCCGGCGTCGATGCCGGCGGCGGTGGCGAAGCCGGACTCCGCCATCCGGACGGCGGCGAGCAGGTAGGGGATGAGCAGGGCGTTGACGACGAAGCCGGCGCGGTCCTGCGAGCGGATCACCGTCTTGCCCAGCGCGCGCGTGGCGAAGTCCTCCACGGCAAGGGTCGTCTCGGCCGAGGTGTGCAGGGAGCTGACCACCTCGACGAGGGGAAGGACGGGGACGGGATTGAAGAAGTGCAGGCCCACGACCCGGTCCGCGCGGCTGGTGGCCATGCCGAGCCGCATGACCGGGAGGGAGGAGGTGTTGGTCGCGAGGACCGCCGCCGGATCCGTGACGATCTTGTCGAGGGCGGCGAAGACCTCCGTCTTCGCATCCGGGTTCTCCACGATGGCCTCGACGACCAGCTGCCGGTCGGCCAGGTCGTCCAGGCTGCCGGTGAACACCGTCCGGGCGAGCGCGTCCCGCGCCGCCGCCCGCTCCAGCTTTCCGCGCCGTACCGCCCGGTCGAGCGATGCGGCGACCCGGTCGCGTGCCGCACGGGCGGCGACCGCGTCCACCTCGCAGACCACGGTGTCCAGCCCTGCCCGCGCGCACACCTCCGCGATGCCCGCACCCATCTGCCCGCCGCCGACGACACCGACGCGTGCGACGGCCGCGCTCACGCGTCGGCCTCCGTCCGGCGCACGAGGTGGTGGCTGTAGGCGTCCGGAGTGAAGAACAGCGGCAACTCACCGCTCATGGCGGTCCGTTCGAAGAGGGCGCGGATGTCGTCGACGGGTGCCCAGGGGTACGCGGCGCCGAGCGCGACGATCTCGTCGTCGAGGATCCGCTCCACGGTCCGCCGGTCGACGACCTGGTGCCGCAGCCACTGCCAGATCTGCACCCGGGCGATCTCGGCGGTGGCCGCGTCCTCCATCAGGCCGTCCAGCGCGACCGCTCCCTGCCCGCGCAGCCAGGCCGCGAAGTAGCGCAGCGCGACGGAGACGTTGGTGCGCACGCCCTCGGGGGACGGCGGCCCGCTGATCCGCCGCACCGACAGCAGGTCGGCCGGTGTCACCGCCACGTCGTCGCGCGTACGGTCGATCTGGTGTGCCCGGTCGCCGAGGACGCCGTCGAACACCTCGCGGCACACGGGGACGAGCGCGGGATGGGCCACCCAGGACCCGTCGAAGCCGTCCTCCGCCTCCCGCTCCTTGTCAAGGCGCACCTTGGCCAGCGCGGCCTCGTTCGCGGCCGGGTCCTTGCTCGGGACCTGCGCGGCCATGCCGCCGATGGCGTGCGCACCGCGCTTGTGGCAGGTGCGGACGACGAGTTCGGTGTACGCCCGCATGAACGGTGCGGTCATCGTGACCTTGGCCCGGTCGGGGAGGAGGAAGTCCGTGCGGTGGCCGAAGGTCTTGATGACGCTGAAGAGGTAGTCCCAACGCCCGGCGTTCAGGCCCGCGCTGTGCTCGCGCAGCTCGTAAAGGATCTCCTCCATCTCGAACGCGGCGGTGATCGTCTCGATGAGCACGGTGGCGCGGACGGTGCCGCGCGGGATGCCGAGCAGGTCCTGGGCGGCGATGAAGATGTCGTTCCACAGCCGGGCCTCGTACCGGTTCTCCAGCTTGGGGAGATAGAAGTACGGGCCGTACCCGGCGTCGATCTGGCGCTGCGCGCAGTGGAAGAAGTACAGCCCGAAGTCGACGAGTGCGGCGGGCACGGGCCGCCCGTCGTACTCCAGATGCTCCTCGTCCAGGTGCCAGCCGCGCGGCCGTACGACGATGGTGGCGAGGTGTTCGCCGAGCCGGTACTCCTTGCCCTCGGCGGTGGTGAAGTCGATGCGCCGCTCGATGGCGTCCAGCAGATTGAGCTGGCCGCCGATCACGTTGTCCCACAGCGGCGCGGTGGCGTCCTCGAAGTCCGCCATCCACACCTTGGCACCGGAGTTGAGGGCGTTGACGGTCATCCGGCGGTCGGGCGGTCCGGTGATCTCCACGCGCCGGTCGGTGAGCCCAGGCGCGGGCGGCGCGACCCGCCAGCCCGGATCGTCACGGAGGGCGGCGGTGACGAGGGGGAAGCCGAGCGGGGAGCCCGACGCCAGTCGGAGCACCTGCCGGCGGCGCTCCTTCATCAGATCCCGCCGACGCGGCGCGAACTCGTCGGCCAGACGGCCGACGAAGTCCAGGGCGGCGGGCGTGAGGATCTCGTCGTGCCGGTGGCCGGGCGCCGCCAGGACACGGATCTGCCGGGTGAACGTGGTGGTGGACATCGGATCTCCTGAGGGGTGGGAGCGGAGGGGGACGGAGACGGTCGTCCCCCTCCGCTCGGCCGAGGGCGGTGCCCGGGCGTCCTAGTGGAACTGCTCCTGCTCGGTGGACCCGGACAGCGCGGTCGTGGAGGAGTCGGGGTTGACGGCGGTGGACACCAGGTCGAAGTAGCCGGTGCCGACCTCGCGTTGGTGCTTCACGGCGGTGAACCCGTGTTCCTGCGCGGCGAACTCCCGTTCCTGGAGGTCGACATAGGCGGTCATGCCGTGCTCGGCGTAGCCGCGCGCGAGGTCGAACATGCCGTGGTTGAGCGAGTGGAAGCCCGCGAGGGTGATGAACTGGAACGCGTAGCCCATGGCGCCGAGTTCGCGCTGGAACTTGGCGATCTGGTCGTCGTCCAGCGCGGCCTTCCAGTTGAAGGACGGCGAGCAGTTGTAGGCCAGCAGCTGGTCCGGGTACCGGGCGTGGACCGCCTCCGCGAACTCGCGGGCCTGCGCCAGGTCCGGGGTGCCGGTCTCGACCCAGAGGAGGTCGGCGTACGGCGCGTAGGCGAGGCCGCGCGCGATGACCGGGGCCATGCCGCCTCGGACGCGGTAGAAGCCTTCCGCCGTACGCTCACCCGTCACGAACTCGGCGTCGCGCTCATCGACATCACTGGTGAGCAGGTTGGCGGCCAGGGCGTCGGTGCGGGCGACGATCACGGTCGGCACGTCCGCGATGTCGGCCGCGAGACGGGCCGCGTTCAGGGTGCGGATGTGCTGCGAGGTCGGCACCAGGACCTTGCCGCCCAGATGGCCGCACTTCTTCTCGGAGGCGAGCTGGTCCTCGTAGTGGATACCGGCCGCGCCCGCCGCGATCAGTGCCTTGGTCAGCTCGAACGCGTTCAGCGGGCCGCCGAACCCGGCCTCCGCGTCGGCGACGATCGGCACCAGCCAGTCGGTGGTGTCGCCCGCGTCCTCGGCGGTGGCGATCTCGTCGGCGCGCAGCAGCGCGTTGTTGATCCGACGCACCACCTGGGGAACGGAGTTGACCGGGTACAGGCTCTGGTCCGGGTAGGTGTGACCCGCCTGGTTGGCGTCGGCGGCCACCTGCCAGCCGGACAGATAGACGGCCTGAAGACCCGCCTTGACCTGCTGGACGGCCTGACCGCCGGTCAGCGCGCCCAGGGCGTGCACGTAGTCCAGCTCGTGGAGCTGCCGCCACAGCCGCTCGGCACCGCGCCGGGCCAGGGTGTGCTCCTCGCGGACGCTGCCGGAGAGCCTGATCACGTCCTCGGCGGTGTACGTGCGCTCGACGCCCCGCCACCTCGGGTCGGTGGCCCACCGCCGCGCCAGCTCCTCGGCCGCCCGCGTCCTCGCTTCTGCCATGACAGTCACCGTCTCCTCGGTCTGTGCCTGCTGCCAATCCCGCCATCCGGCGGAACGGAGGGTGGCACTGTGTGTCGTCTTGCTGGGGTACGGCCCGCCGGGGCCCCGGAAGGTGAAACTGAGCGATGCTGCGGTACAAGCCCCCGCCACTGCCGGGATATCCGACGTCAGGGCAGTGAATCGCACCCCGGTTCCGGGCGGTGACCCCTGGGTTCCGGCGGGCCGTACTCCGACTCTGACACTGGCACCGAGTGCCATCAAGCGGGGATCAATGCCAACTTCTGCGAATCTTCTCGCCGCTTTTTGCCAAGCTTGCGAAGGGGTGAACAGGGCACTGGTGCCGTACGCTGACCAGATCCAGTCCCCGGTACGGAGGAGCGTTCGGTGGGCAAGACGTACGCGGGGGCGCGGCTGCGGCGGCTGCGCGAGGAGCGCCGGATGAGCCAGGCCGAACTGGCCCGGGTGCTGGGCATCTCGCCGAGCTATCTCAACCAGATGGAGCACGACTCCCGGCCGCTCACCGTCCCCGTCCTGCTGCGGCTGACCGAGACCTTCGGCGTCGACCCCGGCTTCTTCTCCGAGCGGGACGCGACCCGGCTGGTGGCCGACCTGCGCGAGGCACTGGCCGGGGAGATCGCCGAGTCCCGTGTCTCCGCCGCCGACCTCACGGACCTCGCCACCCGGCTGCCCGGCATCGCCCAGGTCCTGGTCGACCTCGGCCGCCGCAACCAGCGGCTGTCCGAGCGCCTGGCCGGAGCCGCGGACGGCCGGGCCGGAGACGGGGCGACCGCGTCCTCACCCCACGAGGAGATCCGGGACTTCTTCTACCGCCGCCAGAACTACCTCCACGACACCGACCTCACCGCCGAGCGCCTGGCCGAGGAGATCGGCGTCCGGCCCGGCGAGGTGACGGGCGCCCTGACCAAGCGACTTGCCGAGGTCCACGGGGTCCGGCTCACGGCCGAGCCCGGCGAACGCCTGCACCGCTACGACGACAAGAGCCGCACCCTCCACCTGTCCGCACGGCTGCGCCCCGGTCAGCGCGCCTTCCGCATGGCGACCCAACTGGCCCTGCTGGAACACGGTGACGACCTCGCCCTGCTGGCCGCCGAGGACTTCGAGCCCGGCTCACCCACGCACGCCCTGGCCCGCATCGGCATCGCCCATTACTTCGCCGCCGCGCTGATCCTGCCGTACACCGCGTTCCACGCCGCCGCCGAGGACGCGCGCTACGACATCGAACGCCTCACCGACCACCACGGCGTCGGCTACGAGACCGTCTGCCACCGGCTCAGCACCCTCCAACGCCCGCGCCTGCGCGGGGTTCCCTTCTCCTTCGTCCGGGTCGACCGGGCGGGCAACATGTCCAAACGGCAGTCCGCCACCGGCTTCCACTTCTCCCGGGCCGGCGGCACCTGTCCCCTGTGGAACGTCTACGACGCGTTCGCCGCCCCCCGCCGCATCCACGTCCAGGTCGCCGAAATGCCCGACGGACAGCGGTACTTGTGGACCGCGCGGGCCATCACCCGGCACGGCGGCGGCTGGGGCGAACCCGGCAAGACCTTCGCCGTCGGACTCGGCTGCGAGATCCGCCACGCCCACCGGCTCGTCTACTCCGACGGCCTCGACCTGTCCCGCACCTCCGCGGCCACCCCGATCGGCATGGGCTGCCGCGTCTGCGAACGACTCGACTGCTCCCAGCGGGCGGCGCCACCCCTGGGGCGTCCCCTGCGCATCGACCAGAACAGCAGCACCTTCGTGCCGTATCCGGCCGAGGACGACGCGACGGCGCCCGTCAACGCACCAGATTCCGCCATGAGATGAGGCGTCCGACAGCTCAACCCGCCGGTCCAGCGGGCCCGTTGATCAACGCGACAGCGGAAGCGACACCAGCCGCCGCCCGAAAGCGCCACGCTCGTCCGGGACTTCAGCCACTCCCGCGCGAAGGCGAAGCCGTCACGGCACCCCCGGGCCGCGCGGGGTCCGTCGACGGCACGGCCCCGCGCGAGCGTGCCGCCGGGGCCGACACAGGGCGCCCCGACGGCACGGCGGAGGGGGAGACGGTGGCAGCCGTACGGCGCGTGGGAACCGTCGGCGTCTGCGTGGCGGAGCCGGGGGCGGCGTCCGGGGGAGCCGACCGGGCCGGGCTCGGCACGGCCGGGCTCGGCACCGTCGTGGGGCTGCTCGCGGGCGGCGGGGCCAGCGGGACCGTCGGGGTCGCGGGGGCCTCGTGGGCCGTACGCAGCAGCGGTACGGCGAGCAGAGCGGCGACCGCGCAGGCCGCGCCCGCGCCGACGGCGGTGCGCAGGATGCGGCGGCGGGCCGCGCCCCGGCGGATCTCCTCGTACCGGCCCGGGGGAGGCGCGAGGTGCGCGGCGGGCGGGCGCATGATGACGGCGAGGGGGTCCTCGGGGCCGAAGTCCGGACCGTCGTCACTGAATGTGGTCAAGGCTTCTCCTCAGATGGGCGCGGAGCAGTTCACGGGCCGCGTGCAGGTCGGCCTTGACGGTCCCTTCCTTGCGCCCGGTCAGCACGGCCACCTCCCGGATCGGCACGTCAGCGTAGTAGTGCAGCAGGGTCGGTATGCGCAGCCGTTCGGGGAGCGCCTGGACGAGCAGGCGGACCGAGGGGTCGGCCTGTTCGGCGGGCGGCTGGACGGACGCCTCCACGGTGGCGCGGCGCATGGCCCTGCGCTCGCGCTCCATGCGGCGCCAGTGGTCCCGGACGAGGTTGGCGGCCGTGACGTAGAGGAAGCCCCGGGGCTCCGCCACGGACGTCCAGCGGGCCCAGAGGCGGGTGAACGCCTCCGAGGCGATCTCGTGGGCCGTCTCGTCGTCGTCGACCAGACGACGGCACCAGCCGGCCAGGCGCGGGTAGAGGGCGGCGAACAGCTCTGCCGCCGCCTTCTCTCGGGACCGTTTCAACGTTCTCCATGGGGGGATCGGGCGCTTTTCCGGGCCGGGCGGGTCCGGGGCACCCACGAGTAGGACCCCGGGCCGACGGCGTACGTTCCGTCGGCCCGGGACCGTGCGGGCGGCGACCGGTCAGCGGTGCGCGGTGCTCGACGCGGCGAAGACGATCACGTTGTCGCGATAGCCGTCGCCGGTACGGGGTCCGCCGCACGTGATGAGCCGCAACTCGGGCCGGTCGACGTCGCCGTAGACCGCCTTCGTGGGGAAGTCGGCCTTGGCGACGGTCTGTACGGAAGTGACCGTGAACCGGGCCGACGTGCCGTTCTCCAGGCGCACCGTGATCCCGTCGCCCCGGTGCAGCCGGTCGAGGTGGCGGAAGACGCCGTCGCCGTACGCGCCGACCGTGACATGGCCGAGGATCACCGACGGACCGGTCCGGCCGGGCGTCGGGGAGTTCTCGTACCAGCCCGCCCGGTCGTGCGCGGTGATCGGCGGCACCTGCACGCCGCCGTCCTGGTCCAGCCCGAGCCGCATGACCGGGGTGTCGACGCCGATCCCGGGGATCCGCAGCCGCGCGGGTACCGAACGGCCGCTCTCCTCAGGGGAGTTCGACGTACCGGCGGAGGACGGTGCGGTCGCGTGCGTGTCCACGGGGCGCCCGGCGGAGACTCCGGTGCCGTCGTGGCCGACGCAGCTCGCGAGCAGGGGGACCAGCGCGGCCACGACGAACGCGCGCCTGGAGAAGCGGGTCATGCCCCGGTCGCCCGTCGGCGGCGCACGAGGAAGACGGCCGCGCCGCCCACCGCGAGGGCACCGGCGGTACCGCCACCGATCAGCGTGGTGCTCCGGTCGGAGCCGGTCGATCCGGTGGTCACACCGGTGTCGGGAGCGCCGCTGGGCACGACGGCGACCTGACCGCGGCCCTTGCCGGGCGCGACGGACGGCACGGGGGTCGGCGCCGCGCCCGGCTTTTGGCTGGGGACCGCGCTCGGCACCCGGGTCGGGACCGCGCTCGGCTCGTCGCCGCCGGGAGCGCTCGGCCGCGCCGAGGGGACGGAGGTGGACGGTACGGAGGGGCGGGCGGTCGGGGTCGCCCCGTGGGCGAACGCGGGCACCGTGCTCGCCAGCACGGCGACGCAGGCCGCCGCCGTGGCGCTGAGGACTGTTCGGCGCATGAATCGCTCTCTTTCGTCGGCCGGCCCGGCGGGTGGCCGGGGCGGCTGCGTGATGGATCGAGCGGAGAGACGAGACAGGGGCGGCCTGGGTTGTAAAGGGTTGGCAAAGTCGCCGGAGGTGACCCTCATCCGGCGCGGCGGGTTCAGGAATCCGCGCCCGGCGACCGCCTGGTGAAGGGGGTGACGGGGCGCTCCAGGGGCTCGCCGTCCACGGTGATGTCGACCGCCTCGTTGTAGAAGGCGAGGAGGTCCTGGACGGCGCCGACGGCGGGCAGCGGGTGGGGGTAGCTCCAGAGGACATTCGGCGGGACATCGCCCTCACCCCGCCAGGACCAGTACGCGGCGGTGCCCTTGTACGGGCACGCGGTGCTGTGGTCGGTGGGCTCGAACAGGTCCAGGCGTACGTCCTCGCGCGGAATGTAGTACCGCGTCGGCAGGCCGGTCTCGAAGAGCAGCACCAGGCGGCGGGTGTCGGCGACGACCGTGCCGTCGATCGCGACCTGGACGTGGCGGCTGCTCTGGATGGCGTCCACCCGCTTGTACGGGTCGCGGGGGTGGACGAAGATCTCCTCTTCCTCCTCGTACCAGTGGTCCAGGCCCCGGCCCACCCGAGCGAACCACTCGAAGGCGATGTACCCGGCCAGGTCCTCGGACGGGAAGGTCCAGGCGGCGTTCTCCCGCAGGCCGCCGTCGGCCGCCAGGTCGTAGAAGACCCGCGATCCGCTGTGCGTGCCCTGCGGCGGCGGGTTCTTCGCCGGGCGGAGCAGATCCTCCCGGACCTCCTCGCGCGGGAACGCGTACAGCGGCACCGGCGTTCCGGGCTCCCACACGAGGACGGGACGCCTGCTGTCCACGACCATGCTGCCGCCCGCCCGGCCGCGCACCCAGCGCTCGGAGGGCACCCACCGGATGCCTTCGGGGGTGGACCTGACGCTCGGAACGCTGGGGAACGCGGTCATGACCGGAACTCCTTCGACTGGCTCACACGGTGACCGGACGACACCAGCGGCGCGGCTCCCGCGCCCCGCCGCGCCCTTCGTCCGTCGAGTCCATCAGACCATCACCCGACGTCGTCTTCCCCGCCTGCCCGACGTCCTGGCCTGCCGCCGGACACCCGCCGCCGCACTGCGACACTGATCGAATCGAGTCTCATGGGTGGGGGCAGATATGAACCGCAGGCTGTTCGGCCTCGCGTGCACGCTGATCCTGGCAGCATCGGTGAGCACGATCGGATGCTCAGGCCGATCCTCCTCATGCCCGGGGGCGGACCAGAGACCCAGGGGACTGAACACGCGGGACCTGGTCGGCACCTATAAGAACTCCGCCTCACGGCTGACTCTCCGCGCCGACGGAACCTTCACGACGGTCGGCTGGCCCACAGATCTCGACGACGCCGACGGCGACCCCTGGAGCAGGACCGGAAGCGGAACCTGGGAGCTGACTCCCGCCCACGACACCGACTGGCCCGTCTCCTTCAGCTTTCACAAGATCAGCGGCTACCGGGACAGCGATGCCGAGGGCGGCTCCTACGGAAACGGTCTCTACATCGGCGGCAGCCGAGACAACCCACACCTCTACGAATTCGTCGGTGACCCCGACAGCTGCGACCTCGCGACCCTCAAGCGGCACAGCTGAGGCGCCGGACCCGCAAGCCCCGTTCTCACCGCCCCGGATCCAACGCCACCTTCCCCACCGTCCGCCGCGCCCGCAGATCCTCCTGGGCCCGGGCCGCCTCGGTCAGTGGATAGACGGTGACAGGGGGAACTCGTAGCTCCCCGGACCGGACCGCCGCGAAGAGGTCGTGCGCCGCCTCGGTCAGGGTGTGGCGGTTGTCGTAGAGGAGGGGGAGCCAGAAGCCCTGGACGGACTTGCCGGTGGACATGAGTTCCCGGGTGTCGATGGTGGTCTCCATGGTGGCGGCGCCGCCGTACACGGCCAGGCGGCCCAGGGGAGCGAGGGCGTCCATCGTGGCGCGGAAGGTGTCGCCGCCGGTCATCTCCAGCGCGGCGTCCGCGCCGCCGTCCGCCGCCTCGGCGAGATCGTCGGCGAGGGTGCCGGACCGGCTGTCCACGACGGCGTCCGCCCCCAGCT
This sequence comes from Streptomyces sp. LaPpAH-108, assembly GCF_000373625.1. GTDB lineage: Bacteria > Actinomycetota > Actinomycetes > Streptomycetales > Streptomycetaceae > Streptomyces. The sequence goes on along the minus strand of NZ_KB891993.1, from coordinate 215,405 downwards.
CCGCGGCGAACGCCCGCTTCTCCGGTGTCCCCGCCATCGCCACCACCCGCGCCCCCGCCCGCTTGGCGAGCTGGACGGCGAGCGAGCCGACGCCTCCGGCCGCCGCCGGGACGATCACGGTCTCCCCGGACCGCACCCGCAGCACCGTGTGCAGCAGGTGCCAGGCGCTCTGTCCCTGGAGGGTGAGCGCCAGCGCCGTCTCGTCGTCGATGTCGTCCGGGACCGGGAACGTGGTGGCGAGCCGCGCCCGGGAGACCTGCGCGTAGCCCCCGCCCCGCATCAGCGCGGCCACGCGTTCCCCGTCCGAGCGGCCGACGACCTCGTTCCCCGGGACGAAGGGCAACGGCACACTGGTGAGATAGTCGTCCTCCCGGACCAGCAGATCCGCGAAGTTGACCCCCGAGCGGGTCACCTCGATGCGCCGGTGCTCCGGTTCGACGCCCGGCTCCGGAACGTCCTCGACCTTTAGGACCTCAGGCCCTCCGTACCGCTTCATCACGACTGCTCGCACTGCCCACCTCCGTGCCTTCGCAGGCTCTGTTTGCGCGCCGGTCCGGCGTGTGACACCTTCGCAGTGAAGGGACTCCCTTCCGAAGATTGTGGCGCCGAATCCGAGCACGGGCATTCCGATCGAGCGCTGTCCGTGGTCTGTCCGCAGGGCGTGCATCGAAACAGCCACGAAGGACCGAGCCGGTATGACAACCTCGCGCGTTCCGCTGTCGATCCTCGACCTCGTGCCCGTCGCCTCCGGCACCGACACGACCACCGCGCTGAACCAGTCCGTGGAACTGGCCCGCCTCGCCGACTCGCTCGGCTATCACCGCTACTGGTACGCCGAGCACCACAACGTCGTCACGTTCGCCTCCTCCGCGACCTCGCTGCTCATCGGCCGCGCCGCCGAGCACACCGAACGCATCCGGCTGGGCTCGGGCGGCGTGATGCTGCCCAACCACAGCCCCCTGATGGTGGCGGAGTACTACGGCACGCTCGCCGAGATGTACGGCGACCGCATCGACCTCGGACTCGGCCGTGCCCCCGGCACGGACCCGACCACGGCCGCCGCCCTGCGCCGGGGCGCCGCCGCCACCGACACGTTCGTCGAGGACGTCGTGGAACTGCACCGCTATCTCGGCTCCCGCGACGCGGCCCCGGGAGCGGTGAAGGCGCTGCCCGGCCGGGGCACCGAGGTCCCGCTCTGGATGCTCGGATCGAGCCTCGACGGCGCCGCCGTCGCCGCCTACCTGGGCCTGCCGTACGCCTTCGCCTCGCACTTCGCGCCCCAGCTGCGGCACCAGGCGCTGGCGCTGTACCGGTCACGCTTCTCGACGGACTTCAGCACCGCCGAGATCAAGCGGCCGTACGCCATGGCGGGCGTCAACGTGCTCGTCGCGCCGACCGACGACGAGGCGCGCTTCCTGTTCACCACGGCCCAGCAGATGGCCGCGGGCATCTACACCGGCCGACGCGGCCCGCTGCAACCCCCGGTCGAGGACCTGGCGGCCGTGCTCAGCCACGAGGTCGCGCACTTCGTCGACGACTTCCAGCAGGTGCGCGCGGTCGGGTCGCCGGAGACGGTCGTCGCCGAGCTGACGGCGATCGTCGCGGACCTGGAGGTGGACGAGCTGATCATCACCACCTATACGCACGACCCCGCGCACCGGTCGCGTTCGTTCGCGCTGCTCGCCGAGGCATGGGGTCTGGACCGCGCCGACTGACCCGAGGAAGTGACGGCGATCATGGCAAGGATCCTGATGGTGCTGTCGGGCGTCGACTACTGGACGCTCGCCAACGGCACGAAGCACCCGAGCGGCTACTGGGCCGAGGAGTTCGTGGTCCCGCACCGCATCCTCACCGAGGCCGGATTCACCGTGGACATCGCGGCCCCCGACGGCGGCAAGCCCGTCCCCGACCCGGTGAGCCTCAAGCCCGAGGTCGCGGGCCCCGAGGCGCCCCGGTACGCCGCGTACATCGAGGAACACGCGGCGGAACTCGCCAGCCCGCTGCCGCTGTCCGAGGTCGACGTCGACCTGTACGACGCGATCTTCATCCCCGGCGGCCACACCCCGATGGAAGACCTGGCCTACGACCCCGACCTGGGCCGGATCCTCCAGGAGGCCGAAGCCGTCAAGAAGATCATCGCGCCGGTCTGCCACGGCCCGGCCGCGCTGCTCTCGGCGAGCCTGCCGGGTGGCCGCTGGCTCTTCGAGGGCCGCACCATGGCCGCGTTCAGCAACGAGGAGGAAAAACTCAACGGCACCGCGGAACTCGCCCCCTGGCTGCTGGAGAACGTGATCAGGTCACGCGGCGGCACGGTCGAGGACGTCAAGGCCTGGGCACCGCACGTCATCGTCGACGGCAACCTCCTCTCCGGCCAGAACCCGGCCTCCGCCGGGCCGCTGGCCGAAAAGGTCGTCTCCATGCTCAACAGCCACTGAAAGCGTGAGCGCGGGAGCCGATCAGCCCAGCTCGTACGACTGGGCTCCCGCGCCCGCGAGATTTCCGCCGTCGATGATGAGGTATTCCTCGCACATCGGACGCCCCTCGAAATAGCACTGCAGGATATCGAGGGTTCCGGCGGCATAACGCGCCTGTGCGGAAAGCGTCGTTCCGGCGATGTGCGGTGTCATTCCGTTGAACTGCATGGTGCGCCAGGGGTGATCGAGCGGCGCGGGCTCGGGATACCACACGTCCCCCGCATAACCGGCGATCTGACCGGACTTGAGAGCGTCGACCACGGCGTCACGGTCCACCAGCCGCGCACGCCCGCAATTGATGACGTACGTCCCGCGCTTCATCTTGCCGAACATCTCCGCGTCCAGCATGTTCTCCGTCGACGGATACAGCGGCAATTGGAGGCTCACGATGTCGATGTCGCGGATCATCGACTCCAGATCGGCGTGGTAGGTGAGGCCCAACTCCTTCTCGGTCTGCGGATCGAGCGGATGCCGCTGGTGATAGTGCAGCTCCAGACCGAACGGCTTCAGCCGCTCCAGCACGGCCAGCCCGATCCGACCCGCCCCGACCGCCCCGTACTTCATGCCCTGCACGTCGTAGCCGCGCTCCACGCAGTCCGCGATGTTCCAGACGCCACCGGCCGAAATGGTGTGCGCCGGAAGGTAGTTGCGGACCTGGGACAGGATCATCATGACGACGTGCTCGGCCACGCTGATGCTGTTCGAGCCCGTGACCTCGGCGACGGTCACCCCCGCCTGCGCGGCGGCCCGCAGATCGACGTGATCGGAGCCGATCCCCGCCGTGAGCGCCAGCTTCAGCTTCGACGCCTTGGCGATGCGCTCCTTCGTGAGATACGCGGGCCAGAACGGCTGCGAGATGACGATCTCGGCCTCGGGAAGATACTTCTCGAACTCGGACTGCTCACCGTCCTTGTCGCTCGTCACGATGAATTCATGGCCGAGCTTTTCGAGGTAACCACGCAGCCCGAGTTCCCCCGAGACGCAGCCGACGAGTTCCCCCGGCTTGAATCCCAGCGGACCCTGCGGGGCGGGTGCCGGTCGGCCGTTCGGGTACCAGGGGACCTCCGGGATCTCGTCCCGGGCGTAGACCGGTGGATATCCGGACTGGGGGTCGGGATAAAGGACGCACAGAACCGTCGCCATCAGCGAACCCTTCACGGTAAGGGTGATTACTCTGGGTGTTCGGCGTGACCCTAACAGTGCACGTAAGGGGGCGCCTGTCGAAGAAGTCGAAGAAACCGTCGAGCCGCTACGGCGCGGTGAGCAGCACCTTGCCGATGTGGCTCTCGTCCATCACGCGATGTGCCTCGGCGGCGTCGGTCATCGGCAGTTCGCGGTCGATGACGGGCCGTACCTTCCCCGACGCGATCAGCGGCCAGACGTGCTCGCGTACGCCCGCGACGATGGCGGCCTTCTCCTTCAGCGGCCGGGACCGCAGCGAGGTCGCGGTGACGGTCCCCTCCCTCATCAGCAGGGCGGCGATGTTCAGCTCACCCTTGGTGCCGCCCTGAAGGCCGATGATCGCGAGGCGTCCGTTGACGGCGAGGGCCTGGACGTTGCGGTCCAGGTACGCGCCGCCGCCCATGTTGTCGAGGATGACATCGGTGCCCGCGCCGTCCGTGGCCCGCTTGATCTCGGTGACGAAGTCCTGCTCGTGATAGTCGATCAGGATGTCCGCGCCCAGCTCGGCGCAGAAATCCAGCTTCGCCTTCGAACCGGCCGTCACCGCGACCCGGGCGCCGATGGCCTTGGCCAGCTGGATCGCCATCGTCCCGATACCACCGGCGCCGCCCTGCACCAGCAGCACCTCGCCCGCGCGCAGATGGGCCACCATGAAGACGTTGGACCAGACGGTGCACGCCACTTCGGGCAGCGCGGCGGCCTGCACCAGGCTGACGCCCTTGGGCACGGGAAGCAGCTGACCGGCCGGAACGGCGACCTTCTGGGCGTAGCCACCACCCGTGAGCAGTGCGCACACCTCGTCGCCGACGGACCAGCCGGAGACGCCGGGCCCGAGCGCGGCGACCTTCCCGGAGCACTCCAGACCGGGGTAGACGGAAGCGCCGGGCGGCGGGTCGTACACCCCCTGGCGCTGCATGATGTCGGCGCGGTTGACGGCCGCCGCCACCACATCGACCAGCACCTCGCCCTCACCGGGCACCGGATCGGGCACCTCGGTCCAGGTCAGCTTCTCGGGCCCACCGGGTTCGGAAATCGTGATCGCGTGCATGGCGGCGACGGTACCTCCGCGAGGGGCGTCTCCCGGGGAGGCCGTTTCGCCCCGGTTGATCGTGTTCGCGAATTGCGCCACCTGTGTCGGTCCTCGCTCAGCAGGACGTGGACCTGCGCGTGGTGATCGTCGGGAACGGTGTGGAACCGGACGACGTACCCGAGGGTGTACGGAGCGTCGCGCTCGTGGCGAACACGGGTATCCCGGAGGGCCACAACGTGGGAGCCGACGCGCTGGCGGCCGGTGGTGCCGAATTCGTGCTGTTCTTCGACAACGACGCGGTCCTCCCCGACCCGCACACCCTCACCCGGCTGATCGCCGCGTCCGACCGGCACCCGGACGCCGCCTACGTCCAGCCCCGCATCGCCGACCCCGCCACCGGCGAGACCCTGGGCCGCTGGGTGCCCCGGCTACGCTCACGCGACGCCCGACGCTCCGGCGTCGTCACCGTCATGGCCGAGGGCGTCGTCCTCGTACGACGGGCGGACTTCGACGCCGTCGGCGGCTGGCCCGGCCACTTCTTCCTCTTCCACGAGGGCGTCGACCTCTCCTGGCGGCTCTGGAACCTCGGCCGCACCGGCTGGTACGCCGCCGACATCGAGGTCCACCACCCAGCGACGAACCCCGCCCGCCACGCCCCCTACTACCGCCTGGTCGCCCGCAACCGAGTCTGGCTCGCCCTGCGCCGCCTCCCCGTCCCCTTGATCCCCCTCTACCTCACCACTTGGACCACCCTCACCCTGTGGCGCCTGCGCACCTCCGGAAACCTGACCGTCTGTCTCAAGGGCTTCGCGGAGGGGCTGCGCGGGGGTCACGGTGAGCGGCGCCCGATGTCCTGGCGGACGGTCTGGCGACTGACCCGGGCGGGGCGACCGCCTGTGGTCTGACGTGGCCGGATGCGCGGCCGTGGTGCACGGCCGCGGTATGTGTCGAGGCGACAGGACCGTCCGGCGGCCGGCCGGTGGGGCTGGTGAAGGTGCCGACCAGCGCGAGGCCGACGACGGTCAGAGCGGCCGTGCCGATGGCGGCGAAGGGGTGCTCCCTGACGTACAAGTGCGCCCGGGTGTCGAAGATGCTGGAGCGGTCGTCATGGCGCCCCGGCCGTCTGGGCTGCAACTCTGGCTCTCCGTTCTGCTATTCGTCCACAGGACCCGCCCTTCGGGATTCCCCGTGCGAGCGGGCGTAGGAATTGATGGCTGCGGCTATGAGGGTGAGGGCGGGCCCCCCTCGGTATGCCAGCTCGGTCAAGCGCGCGAAATCGTCGAGATAGCGCCTGACTTCACTTCCATGCCTGATGGTGAGGAACGCGGAGACAAGTTCGACGTTCACCTGGCGGTCGTCGAACACCCAGAAGTCCTCGACCGGCGGCATGAGGCTGCGGCTGGCGTTCATCGGGATGATCCCAAGGGAGACAGAAGGGAGCACGCTGGCCTCCAACAGGCGGCTCAGCTGCTCGATCATGACCTCCTGAGGCCCTACGCGCCGGTAGAGGACCGCCTCCTCCAGCACGATCTCGAACTGCTTTCCCCTTTCGCTGAGGACCTTCTGTTTGTCCATGCGGGTGACGACGGCGGCTTCCACATCGTCGGGCAGACCACGGCGTTCTCGGATACCGGAGAGAACGGCCTGGGTGTAGGCGCGGCTCTGCAACGGCCCCGGAATCAGATTCTGGGCGTACGCCTTGAACCGGCGCGTCTGCTCCCAGAGCGGGAGGACGCTCTCCTGGGCGCCCTTCAGTCCGGCACGCTCCATGGCTCGCCACTCGACGTACATGCCGTCGATGCCCCGGGCGATGTCGATGAGTTCAGCCGCAGCGGCGTCTTCACCGCAAGCCTGTGCCCACGCTCTGATGTCCGCCAGGGACGCGGCGGTGTGGCCGTTCTCGATACGGCTGCACTTCGACTCGTGCCACCCGCACAGACGCGCCAGTTCACGTGACGTGAGGTCGTGCTTCTGCCGCAACGCACGTAACCGCTGTCCCAGGGCGAGTCGGGCTTCCCGGACTCTTGACGAGGTAGGCATGCGGACAGTGTGCAGTGTTCCCGCACGCAGCCTCTAACCGCACGAATGCCCGGATTGCCCCGCCTTTTAGATATTCATCCCGTCTTATTCCCGGGATTGTTTGCGGATTTGTGCGGCATGGTGTCGTGGCTCGGGAACAGTGCGAGCAGTCTTGCGGGGAACTCGACGACCGTCTCGTGGTCAGGAACGGCCATGGAGGCCAACCGTGAGAGGTCGTTGACCTTCCATGACTGGAGCAGGTAACTGCCCGTTTCGTCGTCGTAGTAGAGCGTGGGACTGCCATTGTTCGGACTCTCAGGGTCCTTGCACAGCAAGTGCAGAGCCACGAAAACCTCCATGCGGCCGGGGACGTCTTGACCCTACGAGGGTGAGTGATCGCGCACCGTGACGCCAAGCTGCTTGCGGATACTTGCGGCTTCCTGAGGCCAGTAGCGCGAAGTTTGCGCGAACTTGCGCGAAGGACTTGCTGAGAAGCCCACCCCCGCGTGTGCGGGGAGACGCTAAGGTGCTGGAGCGGGCGGGGCATGGCTTGACCGTCTCGCCGATTGAACAGCGGTACGCATCAACGTAGATTGCGGCTGTCGACATGAGTGTGGGGCCGCGCCCGGCAAGGCGCGACCCCAGGTGGGCGGGTTCGCGAGACCCGTCCCGCTGGCCGCGTTGGCGGTCAGTGAAGGGTGGTCGGGGGTCGACCTACAGGCCGTGCCGCTTCCTCCAGTCGCTGAACCAGTCTCCGGCGAAGCGGATGATCAGCGCTGACAGGAACGCGAGTAAGACCTTCGTCGGCCCCCTACCGTTTCCGCGAGACTCCCCGTTGTCCACGTGCGTCCTCCTGTGCATCGATGGGTGTGGCATGACCACGAACTCATGTGCCGATGCGGTGAGTTGCACCTGTCGATCGAGTGAGTCGACATCGCAGGGACGACGATATGCCCTGCCGCCGAGATGGAGAGTCCACTTCCAGTAATGGGCGTTATGTCGCTTTCTGTTGAGAGCATTCGCACGCGTTCCAATGAATTGCGCGCCCGATGCGCCATCCAGGAGGCAGGCCCGATCGGAGATGGCCTGGGGTGCCCCGGAAGACCGGGGCGTCGACCTCGACGCCTCGTGCGCGGGCGAGCCCTCCCGCGTCTTGTCGTCGACGGGGGCCGTGGTGTCCTGCTGACTGTGATCTGGGGGCACTAGCTCCTCCCCGGGTGGGACGGCGTGCTTCGGCGGTCGTGTTCGTTCTCCCAGACCAGGAGGAGGACTTGGGGGTCGGCGCCGCAGGCTTTGGCGTAGGTGAGGGTGAAGCGGCGGGTGGGGAAGTGGTGGCCGGAGAGGATGCCGGCGAGGTGGTCGAGGGCCGTGCCGGTTTTGCGGGCGAGGACTTCCGGGGTGAGAGCGGCCTGCCTGCGGACTCGGTCCATGACGTGGCCGATGTGGGCCGGGCTGCTCCATGTGTGGCTGGAATCAGGTGACATCGAGGGCCTCGCGGGCGCCGGATTCGTGGGGACGATCCGGGTCGGGTGCGGGTCGGGTGGGGGTGTCGGCCGTGTGGGGGCAGGGGCGCCCCACCGAGCGCAGGAGGAGAAGGCCGGCGCTCACCGCGGTGTTGGTCCAGTGCCCGGACTCGTGGGTGAGGAGCAGCTGCCCGGCGGGGCCGGTGAGGGTTTCGAGCCCGTCGATCACGCAGAGCGGGCACAGGCGGCTCAGGCGCATACGACGTGGGCGGGCGTGGCGCGGTTTACGGCGTCGTCGCCGAGGGGAGGGGGTCATGGCGGGCCTCCTTGGAGGAATCGTGGACACCGGGCCCCGGTGCAGTGATTCGCCGTCATCAGCCGGGGCCCTGTGCCGCTCGGCGCATCGCCGGGCACGACGGACGCTAGGCCGAACTCCCGCCTTTTGGAATCCACTTGAGCGGCAGAACATGGCAATGCCAGTTCTTTCGGTGACTCGACCGCGAGGCGTATTCATGACCGCAGCCGGAGGGCGCGTTCGATTTCCCGGGAGCGTGCGCCCCTTTTATGCGCCCCCTTCTTCTGCTGCTGAGAGCCCCGGCATCACGGAGGAACTCGTCATCTTTTCTTAGGGCGTACGAAACACCTAGATCATTTCCTATGCCAGGCGCATATTCCAGAGTATTTTGCCAGTGGAGCCCACGATGCCCCGAAGTCGAGGGGCCATGGGGCGCACTTGCATGAGGAGTGGGCCAGCGGATTCGAGACATTGTTGCTTCAACCATGCATACATGGCGTGTGGAGCGGTGATCCTCCCAAAGTCGGGCCGTGATGCAATTGCATCCCGGCAACGGGGAGTTCGTTCACCGCAGGAGGTCGTCCGGTGATGAAACCGACGGGTATGGAGCGGCGCAGCCCGGAGTGGGCCGGTGTCGCATGGCGGAAGAGTTCGTACAGCCTTCCGGAGGGGTCGTGCGTGGAGGTCGCCGAACCGGGCGGTGACCACGTGCTCTTCCGCGACTCCAAGGATCAGGGCGGTCCGGTGATGGCGGTGTCGAAGGGGACGGCCGCCGCGTTCGTCACCGCCGTCGACAGCGGCGACCTCTGAGGCAGCCGACCGGGCCGCTGGGAGATGCCGACCGCCTTCGCGGTCGGTGTTTCCCGGCGGCCTCTGTCTGGGGTCACGTTCGTTTCGTCCGTACCGTCGCCTGGGCAACGGCATGTGTTCGAGATGTCGAGAAAATCGTTCAGCTGTGGACATCTCTGCGGAACGGCCGGTACGGATGGGGATAATGCAAGTGCATTCCGCACCCGGCGGGGACGGGTGGCCGTGGATGCCGGGGAGGAGCATGGTGGGGGAGCGCGCCGCGCAAGGGCACGGGCGGGACAACAACGAGCTGTTCTTGAAGCAGGATCAGGCGCACAGTGCGCGGATGTACGACTATTACTTGGGCGGCAAGACCAACTACGCCGTGGACCGTGAGGCGGCCCAAGCGGTGATCCGGCTGTTTCCGGCGATCGAGACCATAGCCCGTGTGAACCGCGCTTACATGCACCGCGCCGCGCGGTACTTGGCGGAGCAAGGAGTGCGGCAGTTCATCGATGTCGGGACGGGAATCCCCACGGCTCCCAATCTGCACGAAGTGGTCCAGGACGTCGCCCCGGAGTGCCGGGTCGTCTACATCGACAACGACCCGATCGTCCTCGTCTACGCGGACGAACTGCTCACCGGCACATCGGAGGGCCGAACCTGTTTCGTCCAGGCGGACGCCACCGGTCCCGAGGCGGTCTTTGCCGCGGTCGAGGCGGAGAACATCGTGGATTTCGGCCAGCCGGTCGGCCTCAGCCTCCACGCGCTGCTCCACTTCATCCCCGATGACCGGGGGCCGTACGACGTCGTCCGCAGCTTCATGGACCGGCTGGTGCCCGGCTCCTACCTGAGCCTGACCCACTGCACGGGCGACTTCGCCCCCGAGACGTGGCAGGCCATCATCGACACCTACGCGCAACGCGGAACGCCCGCCCAGGTGCGCACCCGGGCGGAGGTCCTGCGCTTCTTCGACGGTCTCGAACTCGTCGATCCCGAAGTGGTGCTGGCGCACCAGTGGCGTCCGCAGGCCGACAGCGAACCGGGCTTCATCGCTGACGAGTTGGTGTCCCTTTACGCCGGCGTCGCGCGAAAGCTCTGACGGCGCCGGGGCCTTGGTCGTCAGTAGCGGTTGGTGTCCAGGATGTGCTGCAGCCGCCGTCTCGTCGCGTGAGGTGCGAGCGAGCGGGCGACGAGCACGTCGAACGCCTTCACCCGGCGGTCCACCATCTGCTCGTCCTCGATGACCAGGCCCCCGTCGTACCCCTCCGCGAAAGCGATCGTGGGCAGACGGCCCGCGAAGTCGAAGATGGTCGTGGGGCCGAGTTCGACGTGCACGCTGTAGTCGTGGGACGGGGCGAGGTGGAGCTGGAAGCGAGGATCTTGTGTCAGTGCGATCAAGTGCTTCAGCTGTCCGCGCATGATCTCCGCCGATCCGACGTAGCGTCCCAGCGTGGCCTCGTCCACGACGCAGAGCAGCTTCTTGTCCGGCGCCGAAGTGAACCGCTCGTGGCGTTCAGCGCGAAACCGGACCAGTTCGTCGTGCCCGCTCTTGGGCCCACGACCTCGCTCGATCAGCGCCCGGGCGTATTCGGGGGTCTGCAACAGGCCGTGCAGATAGAGGGGTTCGAAGGACCTGATCCGGGTGGCCATGTCCTCGAAGCTGACCACGGCTTGCAGATACTTCGGCGCGACCGTCGACCAGGACTGCCACCAGGCGGGCTTGTGGGCGGCCACGGCCAGCTCGAACAGCCGCATCTGCTCTTCCGGGTCCGTGATCTTGTACAGCGAGAAGAACTTCAACAGGTCCTGCTGTTTGGGGGATATCGTGCCGGATTCGATCCGGCTCACCTTCGAGGGTGAACCCTCCAACTGCCGGGCCACCTCACCCGCGCTCAGACCAACGGCCTCCCGATGACGGCGCAGGGCGCTGCCCATCATCATGCGTGCCGCGAACGGCGCTGCCTCGTTCTGAAGGTAGCGCACTGCTCCCCTACGCCCTGCCTTCTGACCGGAGCCCTCATCAGGCTCCCCGGCGGCGATGGGCAACTGCTTGACCACCTGTGCTCCTTGATTTCATGGACTCACTGTGATGCCCAGGGCACACATAGTGCCCGTCGTCGCCCTCGCTGGAGGGGGAATCGACTAAAAGTCCAATTATGCGCAGGTGTACGGCCTGAACTCACCCAGCCCGTGACTGTTACCCGCGCCCACTACTCAGAGTCGAGAGGCGGGGCGGTACGAGTCAACATGGCTCGCCGTGGCGCGAGTTGGCGCGATGCGGGCGAGTCGTCACCCCGACGACCTGCTGTCCGCCCACGCCTCCTCCAGAGCCCGAAGGACCTCCTCGTCGCCGACCTGGTCGAAGTCGTCGTACCACTGGCCGACCGCCTGGAAGGCGGAGGGTGTGTGGAGGCAGATGACGTCGTCGGCGATCTGGCGGAGGTCGGTGACCGCGCTGGGGGCGCCGACGGGGACGGCGAGGATCAGCCGGGCGGGGGAGTGGGTGCGCAGATGGTGGAGGGCGGCGCGGGCGGTGGCGCCGGTGGCCAGGCCGTCGTCCACGAGGATCACGGTGCGGCCGGAGAGGCCGGGCGGGGGACGGTCGCCGCGGTAGAGGCGCTCCCGGCGGTGGAGTTCGGTGCGTTCGCGGGCCACGTCCGGGGCGAGTTCGCCCTCGCCGAGGCCGAGCATCGTCAGTGCGCGGCGGTCGAACAGCGGGGGGCCGTCGCCCACGATCGCGCCGATGCCGGTCTCCGGGTGGCCCGGTACGCCGATCTTGCGGGCCACCAGGATGTCGAGCGGGGCTCCGAGGGCCCGGGCGACCTCGGCCGCCACCGGGACACCGCCCCGGGGCAGCGCCAGGACGACGGGCTCGACCAGGTCGCCTTCGGCGGCCCACTCCGTCAGCCGGACGCCCAGTTCCTGGCCGGCGCGGCGGCGGTCGGGGAATCGCATGGGCGGTCACCTGCCTTCCGGCGACTCCTGCGGACGCATGTCCGGGGTTTCCCGTAGGGCGGGCGCCAAACCCGCCCCCGGTCGGACGGCCCGGCGGGATGATCGGCGTGCGCCGGGGTAACCGGCATCCCATGAACAACTCCGCCGAATACATCGCACTGTCCGGGGACGGCTCGCTGTGGTTCCTCGTGGCGGGGGTGCTCGTCGCCGTGGTATTGATCGGCGGCTTCTGGCTCGGCAGCCGACGGGCGCGCGAGCGCCGTGTGTCGACACCGGCCCCCGGCTCCCAGGCGCGCCGGGGCGGCATCGAGAGCCGCGAGGGCGCCGGCTGGAGCACCCCGGACGCCCGGAACCAGGCCGAGAACGACGTGCAGGACCAGCGCGCGCAGGACTGATCGCGTACACGATCTGCCGCGCACACAACGGATCGGCGGTGGAGCGGGGCGTACCCCGCTCCACCGCCGTCATCGGGCTCTCGCCCCCAGACCGGCCGCCGGACGTGCCCTCAGTGGGCGCCCAGCCCCCCGCCCCCGAAGGAACCGCTCGAACCCTTGCTCCAGCGCGGGCGCTCCTTCGCCGTGCTGGGCCTCGTGTGCATGTTGGACAGCTCGTACGGGGTCAGCGGGCGCCCGCCCTTGGGCGTCTGCGGGACCTCGTCCGGCTCTCGGTTCTCCTGAACCTCCCGAACGGCACCTTCCGGTGGCAGATGGGGCTGTTCCTCCGGACGTGGCCGGGGCGGCTCGCTCTGCTTGATGCGGGAGGTGATCCAGAAGCCGCCGCCCAGTAGCGCGAGCAGTGCGACGGCGATCACGAACAGTACGAGACTCAGCAGGCCGCTCGGCGCAGCCAGCTGGACCATTGGAGTACTCATACGACCGGAATACCCCGTACAAATCGGTATGAACATGACGCTATGGGTGGCGGATCACCTCCCCACCGTGACGGTCCCGCCCGGCAGCGCGGCGACGCGTTTACGCCGCCTCGCCACGGCTACCCGACCCCTTGTGACGACACCGCCGCCGCCCCCGCGAGACGCGCCCTACCAGTTCCTGGAGGACCGCTTCGCCTGTGCGCAGGCGTGTGCCGAGTGCGCCCGTGAGTGCGCGGTGCGCGCGAGCCTCGTGGGCGCGTACGGCTCCGCGCGGCGGATCGGGATCATGTGCGCGGAGGTCTGCGACACGACCTGCCATCTGCTGTCCGAGGACGGCAGCGTGGAGGTCGACGGCACCGAGACCCGGATCAGGCTCCAGCTGGAGTGGTGCCGCTCCGTCTGCCTGGAGGGGGTCCACGCCTTCGAGGGGCTGACCGGCGCCGAGGCCGCCGCGTCGGCGTGCCGCACCTGCGCCGAGGCGTGCACGGCCTTCATGGCCGCCCTCGACTGACGCGCCCCGCGCGATCCGGGTCTCGCACGCACTCCGCCACCGCACCCCTATCCGCCGAAGATCATCCCGTGTTACCAAGAACCATGCCTGCACACGAGGGAACCCGGACGTACGACGCCGTGATCGTCGGCGGCGGACACAACGGCCTGGTCGCCGCCGCCTATCTGGCCCGGGCCGGCCGCTCCGTACTGGTGCTTGAGCGGCTGGACCACACCGGCGGAGCCGCCGTCTCCACCCGCCCGTTCGCCGGGGTCGACGCCCGGCTGTCGCGCTACTCCTACCTGGTCAGCCTGCTGCCGGACAAGATCGTGCGCGATCTCGGCCTGGACTTCCGCATCCAGGGCCGGACCATCTCCTCGTACACACCGGCCGAGCGCGGCGGACGCGCCACCGGGCTGCTCGTCGGCGGCGGGGAGGAGCGCACGCGCGAGGCGTTCGCCGCGCTGACCGGCGGCGAGCGCGAGTACGCCGCCTGGCAGCGCTTCTACGGCATGACGGGACAGCTCGCCGAACGCGTCTTCCCCACGCTCACCGAACCGCTGCCCACCCGCGAGGAGTTGCGCCGCCGGGTGGACGACGAGACCGCCTGGCGGGCCCTGTTCGAGGAGCCGATCGGCGTCACGATCGAGGAGAACTTCGGCGACGACCTGGTCCGGGGCGTCGTCCTCACCGACGCCCTGATCGGCACCTTCGCGGACGCCCACGACACCTCCCTCGCCCAGAACCGCTGCTTCCTCTACCACGTCATCGGCGGCGGAACCGGAGCCTGGGACGTGCCCGTCGGCGGCATGGGCGCGCTCACCGACACCCTCGCCGACGCGGCCCGCACCGCCGGAGCCGTCATCGCCACCGGGCACGAGGCCGTCCGCATCGACACCGACGGGCAGACCGCCGAGATCACCTACCGCACCGCCGACGGAGAAGGCACCGCCGTCGCCCGGCACGTCCTGGTCAACGCCTCCCCACGCGAGCTGGCCGCGCTCACCGGGGACACCGCCCCCGAACCCGCCGAGGGCGCCCAGCTCAAGGTGAACATGCTGCTCAAGCGGCTGCCCAGGCTCCGCGACAGCGCGGTCGACCCCCGCGAGGCCTTCGCCGGGACCTTCCACATCGCCGAGGGCTACGGCCAGCTCGCCACCGCCCACGCCCAGGCCGCTGCCGGTGAACTCCCGGCCGCGCCGCCCTCGGAGATCTACTGCCACTCCCTGACCGACCCGAGCATCCTTGGCCCGGACCTCGCCGCACGCGGCTACCAGACCCTCACCCTCTTCGGCCTGCACACCCCGGCCCGGCTCTTCGCCGACGACAACGACGCCGTACGCGACGAACTGCTCAAGGCCACCCTCGCCCAGCTCGACGCCCACCTCGCCGAACCCCTCGCGGACTGCCTCGCCACCGACGCCGAAGGCCGCCCCTGCATCGAGGCGAAGACCCCGCTCGACCTCGAACGCGACCTCGGGCTGCCCGGCGGCAACATCTTCCACCGCGCCCTGTCCTGGCCCTACGCCCAGGAGGACACCGGCCGCTGGGGCGTGGAGACCCGGCACGCCAACGTCCTGCTGTGCGGCGCGGGCGCGGTGCGCGGCGGCGGGGTCAGCGGCGTACCCGGGCACAACGCGGCGATGGCCGTCCTGGGGGAGTAGGAGCACCATCCTGGGCGACGGGCCGGGCGACACCCCGGCGACCGCCCGGCCGGGCCCCGAGGATCTTGACCTCGGGGCCGGTCGGCCCCAGGATCGGCTGACATGACACAGGGACAGGGCAGCACGGTCGACGGGGTGCTGCGGCGCAGCGCCCGACGCGTCCCGGCGCGCGTCGCGCTGGAGTACGGGGAACGGACCTGGACGTACGCGGAACTGGACGACGCCGTCTCCCGCGCCGCCGCCCTGCTGCTCGCCGAGGGTCTTGTCCCCGGTGACCGGGTGGCCGCCTACGGCCACAACTCCGACGCCTACCTGATCACCTTCCTCGCCTGCGCCCGCGCGGGCCTGGTCCATGTGCCCGTCAACCAGCACCTGACCGGCGACGACCTCGCCTACATCCTCGGCCAGTCGGACAGCGCCCTGGTGCTCACCGACCCGGCCCTCGCCGCGCAACTCCCGCCGGACGTACGGCAGCTGCCCCTGCGTGACGCCGACGACTCCCTCCTCGCCCGGCTGCCCGGCACCGAGCCCTACGACGGGCCCGAGCCGCGCACCGAGGATCTGGTGCAGCTGCTCTACACCTCCGGGACCACCGCGCTGCCCAAGGGCGCGATGATGACCCACCGGGCGCTGGTCCACGAGTACCTGAGCGCGATCACCGCCCTGGACCTGAGCGCCGGTGACCTGCCCGTGCACGCGCTGCCGCTCTACCACTCGGCGCAGCTGCACGTCTTCCTGCTGCCCTATCTCGCGGTGGGTGCGACCAACATCGTCCTGGACACGCCCGACGGTGACCGCCTCTTCGACCTGATCGAGGAGGGCCGCGCCGACAGTCTCTTCGCCCCGCCCACCGTGTGGATCGCGCTGACCAACCGGCCCGACTTCGCCGACCGCGATCTCACCGGTCTGCGCAAGGCGTACTACGGCGCCTCGATCATGCCGGTGCCCGTCCTGGAGCGGCTGCGCGAACGCCTGCCGAAGCTCGCGCTCTACAACTGCTTCGGGCAGAGCGAGATCGGCCCGCTCGCCACCGTGCTGGCGCCCACCGAGCACAAGGGCAGGCTCGACTCCTGCGGCCGTACCGTGCTGTTCGTGGACGCCCGGGTGGTGGACGAGGACGGCGAAGACGTGCCCGACGGGACGCCCGGCGAGATCGTCTACCGCTCCCCGCAGCTGTGCGAGGGCTACTGGGACAAGCCCGAGGAGACCGCCGCCGCCTTCCGTGACGGCTGGTTCCACTCCGGGGACCTCGCGGTCCGGGACGCGCACGGCTACTTCACGATCGTCGACCGGGTGAAGGACGTCATCAACTCCGGTGGCGTCCTGGTCGCCTCCCGCCAGGTCGAGGACGCCCTCTACACCCACGAGGGCGTGGCCGAGGCCGCCGTGATCGGGCTGCCCGACGAGCGGTGGATCGAGGCCGTCACCGCGGTCGTCGTCCCGCGCGGCGAGGTCACCGAGGACCAGCTCGTCGCCCATGTCCGCGAGACACTGCCCGCGTTCAAGGCGCCCAAGCGGGTCCTCTTCGTCACCGAGCTGCCCCGCAACGCCAGCGGCAAGATCCTCAAGCGGGAGCTGCGGGACAGGTTCGGCGACTGAACGGCGGCCGGGACCGAACGGCGGCCCGGCGCTAGCGCGGTCGCAGATCCACGATCCGGCGTATTTTCCCCACCGAGCGCTCCAGGGACTCCGGTTCCACGATCTCCACGGCCACCGACACCCCGATGCCGTCCTTCGCCGCGGCGGCGATCGACCGGGCCGCCGCCTCCCGCGCCTCGGGGGTGGCACCGGGCCGGGCTTCGGCGCGCACGGTGAGCGCGTCGAGCCGCCCCTCGCGGGTCAGCCGGAGCTGGAAGTGCGGCGCGACCCCGGGCGTGCGCAGCACGATCTCCTCGAACTGGGTCGGGAACACATTGACCCCGCGCAGGATCACCATGTCGTCGCTGCGGCCGGTGATCTTCTCCATCCGGCGGAACGCCCGCGCCGTGCCCGGCAGCAGCCGGGTCAGATCCCGGGTGCGGTACCGGACGATCGGCATCGCCTCCTTCGTCAGCGAGGTGAACACCAGCTCGCCCGGCTCGCCCTCCGGCAGCACCTCACCGGTGACCGGGTCGACGACCTCCGGATAGAAGTGGTCCTCCCACACATGGAGACCGTCCTTGGTCTCGGCGCACTCCTGGGCCACGCCGGGACCGATCACCTCCGACAGGCCGTAGATGTCCACGGCGTCGATCGCGAACCGCTCCTCGATCTCCCGCCGCATCTCCTCCGTCCACGGCTCGGCCCCGAAGATCCCGACCCGCAGCGAGGTGCCGCGCGGGTCCACGCCCTGGCGCTCGAACTCGTCGAGCAGCGTGAGCATGTACGACGGCGTGACCATGATGACGCGGGGTTCCAGGTCCTGGATCAGCCGCACCTGCCGCGCCGTCATGCCCCCGGAGGCGGGCACGACCGTACAGCCCAGGCGCTCGGCGCCGTAGTGCGCGCCGAGGCCGCCGGTGAACAGGCCGTAGCCGTACGCCACATGGACCACGTCTCCGGGACGGCCGCCCGCCGCGCGGATCGAGCGCGCCACCAGGTCGGCCCACAGGGAGAGGTCGCCCTCGGTGTAGCCCACCACCGTGGGCAGGCCCGTGGTGCCGCTGGAGGCGTGCAGACGGCGGATGCGCTCGCGGGGGACGGCGAACATGCCGTACGGGTAGTTCTCTCTCAGGTCGCTCTTGACGGTGAACGGGAAACGCGCGAGGTCGGCCAGCGAGCGGCAGTCCTCCGGACGGACCCCGGCCTTGTCGAAGGACTCCCGGTAGAAGGGCACGTGCTCGTAGGCGTGCCGCAGCGTGGCGCGCAGGCGCTCCAGCTGGAGGGCGCGCAGCTCGTCGAGTCCGAGCCGTTCGCCCGCGTCGAGCAGATCCGCCGTGTCCGTCATCGGAAAAGGCCCCCTCACACGCCACGCACATACGCATTACGGACGACCGATCATTCGGTCGTTTCCTTCGAGGCAAGTAATTCAGGCCAGCGGGTCCGAGGCAAGAGGCAGAGACCCGGATTTTTCCCAGGGGCGCGCGCCAGGCGGCGCGCGCCGCCCGAACGTCCCCCTCACGTGGCCTGTCCGCCACCCGGACCGGTCGCTAGGCTGACTCGCGGACGACGAACCGGGAGGAGCACGGACGTGGCCGAGAGCATCACCCAGCGGCAGCCGCTCGCGGACTGGGACAAGCCGGACCTGGATCTCAGCGAGGCGCAGTGGCGCTCCGGCAGCCGCGGCCTGGGGGACGTCGAGATCGCCTTCGTGGAGGGCTTCGTCGCGATGCGCAACAGCCACCGCACGGAAAGCCCCTCCCTGATCTTCACCCCCGCCGAATGGGGCGCCTTCGTCTCCGGCGCCCGCGCCGGGGAGTTCGACCTGACCTGAGCGCCTCTCGCCGGGACGCCCGGAGCCGAACCGGGGGTGTTCGCGCCCGATTTCCGGACACGCGAGCAGGGGCGGGCCGCCGCAGCGGGCGGCTGAGCCACGCTGGCCCCGACAGGGGTAGGTCGTGTTCCGGAGGTGAGGACGATGAGCGCTGCGCCGGTCATCGCGGCGGTGGACGGTTCCGAGGACAGCGTGCGCGCACTGGAGTGGGCGCTGGACGACGCCCGCCGCCGCGCGGCACCGCTGCGGATCGTGCACGTACGCCAGTACGCCCCCTGGGGCCAGGAGGATGTGCTGGTCGCCGACGACACCGAGCAGGACGGCGATCCCGTCCTCGACGAGGTGCGCACCCTGCTGCGCGACCGCGAGGACGTCCCCGAGACCGAGTACGTGACCGTCGAGGGCGCCCCCGCCGCCGTCCTGCCCGAACTCGGCGCCGACGCCCAGCTGCTCGTCCTCGGCTCACGCGGCCGGGGCGGCTTCACCGGACTGCTGCTCGGCTCCAACGGCGTGGCCGCCGCCCGCGACGCCCCCTGCCCCGTGGTCGTCGTGCCCCGGCCCGGCCGCGAGGTGGACGCCGAACCGGCCGAGCCCGGCCCCCGCGTGGTCGTCGGACTGCATGTCGACCACCCCGACGAGGCGTCCCTCGACTTCGCGTTCGCCGCGGCCGAGCTGCGCGACGCCCGCGTGCAGGTGATCGCCGCCTACCCGTGGCCGGTGCAGTCCTGGTCCGCGCCCGGCCAACTGGTGCCCCCGGCCGTCGACCAGGCCGCCGTCGAGACCGAGACCCGCGCGCTCGCCGACACCTGTCTCGCGCCCTACCGCGAGCGCCACCCCGGCGTGCGCACCGACACCGAGGCACTGCCCGGCGGCGCCGCCGGACTGCTCGTCGGCGCCTCCGCCGGAGCCGATCTGGTGGTCGTCGGCCGCCACCGGCGCCGCCCGCTCGCCCCCGCCCCCATGCTCGGCTCGGTCACCCACGCCGTGCTGCTCCACGCGGCCTGCCCGGTCGCCGTCGTACCGCCCGTTCCCACGGACGAGTGACCCGCAGGGGCCACGGACGACGCGGAGTCCGCGAGCCCCGCCACACGCGGCCGTTCCGGGAGGGCGCCCGCACGCCGCCGCGCGCTCCCGGGCACGTACCATTGCCGCATGTCGTTCCTCCGCCGCCGCAGCGCAACCCCCGCCGGCCCCGATTTCGACGTGCTGGCCATGGACCCGGGCGACTGGCCGGGCAACCTCGGCGCGGGCCTGCTGCCCGCTCCCGACGGCACCTGCCAGGGTGTCTTCCTGCGCTACGACCTGTTCGGCGGGCGCGGCCCGGCCATGATCATCGGCAACCTTCCCGAGGGCTCCCCGGCCCGCGAGACCGCCGAGGGCGAGATTCCCTTCGAGGTCGCCCAGCTGCTGCTCGCGCTGGAGAACGACGAGGAGGTCACCGTCGTCGGCACCGAGGACACCCCCGTCCTCCAGGGCGACAACCTGCTGATCGTGCGCCGCCTCAAGCTCTCCGAGAGCCGTATCTCCTGCGTGCAGTTCGACCGCAGCGACGGCGTGCTCGTCACGATCGCCGCCTGGGACCGGCCCATCACCGACGACCTGTACGCCCTGCTGAAACCGCTCCCGGCGGAGCTGTTCCAGCAGGGCTGAGGCCCGGCCTCAGCGGCGCGTGGCCGCCAGTGTCACATCGGCCGTGCGGACGAACCCCACCCGGTGGCCGTACTGGATCTCGTAGTACAGGTCCTTGCCGACGACCACCTGGTGGGAGTCCTCGGTGAAGGTGACCGCGTAGTAGTACTCGCCCGGCATCTCGTCACCGACGACGTACTTCTGCCCGGCCGGGATCGTGTACGGCAGCGTCACCACGGACTGGGCCGGGACGCCCGCCGGGTACGCCTCCTTCTCCGGGTACGCCCGGCCGTACACCGGGACACTCGTGAGGCCGTCCTTCGGGGTGATCGTGAACCCGGACGCGGGGACCGCCGTCGCGTGCCGCTTCGGGTTCTGGAACCACGCCTTCTGGCCGAGGTACCAGATCGCCGTCCAGTCGCCCCAGCGGTCCGCGACCGCGTACTGCTGGCCGGTGGAGACCCGTGAGGACAGATCGTTCACCCCGGTCGTCGGCGCGGTGCCGAGGCCCACGTCCTTGACCAGCGGGGCGTTCACGTCGTGGTCCGTGTACAGCCGCACCTCGCCGGAGCCGTGTGCCGGGCAGGAGGCGGCGGCCGTGTCGCAGCCCGTGTACACCGGCTGGTTGGCCGCGTAGTCCGGCCGGATCGTCACCAGTCCGGAGCGGGCGGTGCCCGTCGCCCTGAACGGGTGGCCGAGCAGCTGGAAGTAGTGCCGCCAGTCCCAGTACGGGCCCGGGTCGGTGTGCATCCCGGGCACCGTCGAGGCGGTCGGCCCCGGCACGTTGTCGTGGCCGAGGATGTGCTGCCGGTCCAGCGGGATGCCGTACGTCCGCGACAGATAGCGCACCAGACGGGCCGAGGAGCGGTACATCGCCTCCGTGTACCAGGCGTCCGGCGCGGTCAGGAAGCCCTCGTGCTCGATGCCGACGGACCGGGCGTTGACGTCCCAGTTGCCCGCGTGCCAGGCCACGTCCTTCGCCTTCACATGCTGGGCGATCAGACCATCGGTGGAGCGGATCGTGTAGTTCCAGGACACATAGGTGGGGTCCTGGATCAGGTTCATCACCCCGTCCCAGCCGCCCTCGGTGTCATGGATGACGATGTACTTGATCCGCTGCGAGGCCGGGCGGTCGCCCAGGTCGTGGTTGCCGTAGTCGTCGTCCCCGAACTGCTCGTACGGCGCCGGGACCGACACACAGGACACCGAGGCCGGGCACTCCACGCCGTCGGTCTTCGGTGCGCGCAGACCGGTCCGCTTCAGCTGGGCGGTGTCGCCGCGCACCCCGGGGGCGGCCTTCAGGGTGACCCGCTGGCCGTCGTCGGTGGTGCGGGACTCGCCGGTGCGCAGCACATCGAACACGTCGTTCGCGTACGCGGCAGCCGTCGCCGAGTCGTCGGCGCCGGAGAAGCGGGCCACCGCGCCGTACCACGCGGCCGGATCGGCACCGGACTTCTGGCCCAGCTGCTTCTGCTCGGCCGCGAGCAGGGCGGCGCCCCCGGCGATGTTGGCCGCCGGGTCGGTGCGCAGCTCGGCGGCGGGCAGGCCGGTCAGCTCCGCCGCGCGGCGCAGCGTGGTCAGACGGGCCGGGAGCGCCGAGGCGGGCGGCGCCTCGGCGCGCGGGTGCAGGGGAGCGCGGGCGCTGTCGCCGCGCGGGTCCTCGGCGCCCTCGGCGTAGTGCTCGGTGGCGTCGAGCGCCGTACGGGCATCGGTCAGATGCATCGGGCCGTACCCGCCGCTCACGCTGGGGGCACCGGCGTGGGTGTCCCAGCGGGACTGGAGGTAGGAGACGGCCAGCAGCAGGCTCTGCGGCACGTGGTACTCGGCCGAGGCGGCGGCGAAGGCACGCTGGAGATCACCGTCCGACGGCGCGGGGGCCGCGCCGGAGGACGGGGCCGCGCCGAGCAGCGGCAACAGCAGGACGGCGCCCGCGAGGGCGCCGGTGGTGCGGTTCAGCCGTCTGCGGCCGGGTGCGGACGTCGGGTCGGTGGCGAATCCTCGCAATGCGGCCTCCTGTGACGGGCGGGCGTGGCGGGGCGGGCGGCGCCGAGCTGGGTCAGTGGTACCGGCTGGCCGACGATCCGTCAATCATGCCCTCGGGAAGGCGATTTCCCATGTCACAGCTGGGTCCGGCGAGTTTCGCGATGGTGGGTGGCGGGCCTGCGGGGCGTCAGTGGAGTAGACCAGTGGCCGCCCCGGAAGGGAGGATCCGCGGTGCGCCGCCGCTCCGGGCGCACCGCGGAGTCCGTGTCAGCGGGTGCCCACCGCCGCCCGCACGGCCTGCCGGGCCATATGGCAGTCGTCGTGCAGGCGCCGCAGCAGCAGCCGCTGTTCCTCCCCGCTCGGCACGCCGCCCACCCGGGCCGCGGCCGGAGCCGTCTCGTGCATCGAACGCTGCAGGGCCGTCTCGTAGGTGCGGATCTCCCGGGTCAGCACCAGCATCAGGTTCACCAGGAAGGCGTCGCGCGAGGCGGGGCCGCCGAGCTGGGCGATCTGGCTGATGTGCCGCCGGGCGTCCGGGGCACTGCCGAGGGCGAGCCACAGAGTGGCCAGGTCGTACCCCGGCAGGTACCAGCCCGCGTGCTCCCAGTCGACCAGGACCGGGCCCGTCGGGGAGAGCAGGATGTTCGACAGCAGGGCGTTGCCGTGGCAGAACTGGCCCATGCCCTGGCGTCCCGACGAGTGCGCGATGCCGTGCAGCAGCTTCTGGAGGTCGCCCAGGTCGCGGTCGGTGAGCAGCCCCAGCTCGTGGTAGCGGTTGATGCGGTCCGCGTAGTCCAGGGGGGCGTCGAAGGTGCCCGCCGGGGGGCGCCAGGCGTTGAGCCGGCAGACGGCGCCGAGCGCGGTCCGGATGTCCGGGCGGGCCGGGGCGTCCATCGGGTGGCGCTGGAGCGAGGCCACCCGGCCGGGCACCCGCTCGATCACCAGTGTGCAGTTGTCCGGGTCCGCCGCGATCAGCCTCGGCACCCGCACCGGGGGGCGGTGCCGGACGAACGAGCGGTATGCCGCTATCTCGTGCCGGACGCGCTCGGCCCAGGAGGGCGCGTGGTCCAGCAGACACTTCGCCACGGCCGTGCTGCGGCCCGCCGTCCCCACGAGGGTGACGGAGCGTCCGGTGCGGCGCAGTACCTGCACCGGGGCGAACTCCGGGCAGATGCGGTGCACGGCGTTGATGGCGCCGCGCAGTTGGGCCCCCTGGGGGCCGGACAGGTCCAGTCTGCCGCTGAGCGGCTGCGCGCCGGGCTGGCCCGGGATGCGCGCTGCGCGGCCCACGACCGGCACGGATGTTCCGGGCCGCGCCGCCGGGTCGAGATACGGTCCGCCGCCCGCCGGGCGGGGACGCGGGGGCCGGGGCGGGGCGGACACGGAGGACGATGCTGCGTACATGGGAGATACAGATCCCTTCGTGTGCCTGCGGTGCCTGTCCTGTAGTCCATGAACTGGGTACGCGCGCCGCCCGGCCCGGCCTTCCGGAACACCCTGGGGAATGTCCCGGGGTGACCGGGTCGGGGTGGCGCTTTCCTACCTGACACCCGATGTCCACTGGCACACCATCTGGCGCACCCTGGCGAACCCTGGCGAATAGTCGCCCGGCAACCGGCACGGGGCTACTGTCAACTCAGCCGAGAACCTGGGGGCTTGACGTGAGCGGACAACCCAACACCCGCTTCGCTGACCTGTTCGGCCTGGCCGGCTGGTCGAAGGGCGAACTCGCGAGACTGGTCAACCGGCAGGCGGCGGCCATGGGCCACCCCCAGCTGTCGACCGACACCTCGCGGGTGCGGCGTTGGATCGACATGGGAGAGATCCCGCGCGATCCGGTGCCGAGGGTGCTGGCGGCTCTGTTCACCGAGCGACTCGGCCGTGTCGTGACCATCGAGGACCTCGGTCTGGTACGGCACGGGCGTGCGGGGAAACGGCAGGGCGACGGGAACTCGGATCATCCCGACGGCGTGCTGTGGACGCCCGGACGGACCGCCGCGGTCCTCACCGAATTCACGGGAATGGACCTCATGCTCAACCGACGCGGCTTGGTGGGCGCGGGTGCCGTGCTCACCGCGGGAGCCACACTCAGCAGTTCCATGCGTGACTGGCTGCACACCGACCCTGCCCTGAAGGCCGACGCCCCCGTCTTCGACGATCCCCTGCACGCCGACCCCGCCGGGTTCGACCGCTACGAGGCCGCCCCCATCGGGACGCAGGAGGTCGAGGAACTGGAGAACTCCGTCACGGTGTTCCGCGCCTGGGACGCGGCACGCGGCGGCGGCCTCCAGCGCAAGGCGGTCGTGGGCCAGCTCAACGAGGTGGGCGGCATGCTCGCCTACCATCACCCACCCCAACTCCAGCGGCGCCTGTGGGGCGTCGCGGCCAACCTCGCGGTCCTCGCGGGCTGGATGTCGCACGACGTGGGCCTGGAACCCACGGCACAGAAGTACTTCGTCATCGCCGCGCACGCCGCGCACGAGGGCGGTGACCGGCCGCGCGCCGGGGAGGCCCTGTCCCGGGCCGCCCGCCAGATGGTGCACCTGGGCCGGCCCGACGACGCCCTGGATCTGATGAAGCTCGCCCACTCCGGCTCGGGGGAACGACTCCAGCCGCGTACGAAGGCGATGTTCCACACCATCGAGGCGTGGGCGCAGGCCGCGATGGGCAAGGGCCAGGCGATGCGGCGCACGCTCGGCCAGGCGGAGGACCTCTTCATCTCCGACCGCCGGGACGAGGGCCAGCCCGACTGGATGCAGACCTTCAAGGACGAGGATCTGTACGGGATGCAGGCCCTGGCCTACCGCACGCTGGCCGAGTTCGACCCGGGCGCCGCCGTACACGCCCAGTACTACGCCGAGAAGGCCCTGGCGCTGAGGGTCGACGGACGGGAGCGGTCGAAGATCTTCGACCATCTCTCCATGGCCTCGGCCTGCTTCATCGCCGACGACCCCGAGCAGGCCGACCGGTACGCCCGGCTCGCCCTCATGGCGATGGGCGCCAACTCCTCGCGCCGCACCTGGGACCGGCTGCGTCAGATGTACCGGCTCAGCGCGGAGTACGCGGGCTACCCGAGGATCCACGAACTGCGGGAGGAGATCAGAATGGCGCTGCCCAAGCAGCGGGGGAGGAGCGCGGAGACCTGAGACCGGCCGCTAGGCGGTGACCCTGGCCACCAGCAGGCAGGCGTCGTAGGCCCGTCCCGTCGTGCCGAACGCCTCGGCGACGATCCGCGCGCACTCCGGCGCGGTGGACGCCGCGGCCAGGAGCGGGCCGAGTCCGAGCAGCCGGTCCAGTGCCGTGGGCCCACCGGCGCCGAGGAGCAGTCCCTCGGTGTGCAGCAGGAGCAGATCGCCCTGTTCCAGGGTGACTTCGGCCTGCCCTCCGGCGGTCCCGGGCGCGTCGTCCGGTGCGGTCAGCACGTGCCCCGTCCCGTCGCGGAACAGCAGCGGGGCGGGGTGGCCGGTGCGCGCCCAAGTGAGGGTGCGGTTCCCGGGCGCGTAGTGGCAGCAGACGGCGCCGCTGAGCGTGGCGGGCGGCGCGGAGGCGCCGAGCACCTGGTCGAGCACGGTGAGCAGGGGGCCGGGGCCGGTGCCGGACAGGGCCATGCCGCGTACGGCACCGAGCAGGACGGCCACGGCCGGGACCGGGCTGCCGTGCTGTCCGGTGAGGTCACCGGCGCTCAACAGGGAGGCGCCGTCCGGTAGTTCGAGGGCGTCGCACCAGTCGCCGCCCGCCGTGGCGACCGACTCGGAGGGCAGGTGCCGGGCGGCGATGTCGAGCGGGCCCGTGCCGTGGTGGGCGGGTTCGCTCCACGGCGGCAGCAAGGTTTCGCCTGACGGGGCCGGGGGTCGTTGGCGCAGGCGTAAGGAGTCGCCGGTCTCGCGCACCGTCCGTCCCCGGCGCCGCAGTTCGCTGACGTCGCGGACCACGGCCCACATCGAGACGGTGCCGCCGCCCGCGTCCAGCACGGGCTCGCCCATCATGTGCACGGTGCGCACGGAGGCGTCGGGCCGTACGACACGGAACTCGCCGTCGATCGGCTTGGCGTCCACCAGGCAGGCCGTCACCATCGCGGTGAGCCGGGGCCGGTCCTCCTCGTGCACCAGGGACGGGAGTTCGTCCAGGGTGAGGGCGGGGACGGCCGGGTCGAGCCCGAGGATGCCGTACAGCTCGGCCGACCAACTCGCCGCGTCCGTCAGGAGGTTCCACTCCGCGCTGCCGACCCGGCCGAGCAGCGAGTCACCGTCGCTCTCGGGGCGTCGCGGGTCCGGGCCGTCCCGGAGCTGGGCCAAGTGGGCGTCGAGGTCGTCGAGTTGGTGCAGGGCCAGTTCGTACAGGGCGCGCTGCCAGCGTTCCTGCGGGTCCGATCCGTCGGCCGGGGTGCCGCGTCGTACGGCGGCCATGTCGCCCTTGAGCCGCCGCGTCTGCGAGATGAGCGCCTCGACCGAGCCGCGTCCGGGCGGCTGGGCGGCTGGGCGGTCCGCGGAGACAGGGGACGGCATGACGCACTCCGATGGGAACGGTACGGCCGAGAACGGTGGAACCGCTACGACTGTCGCACAGCCCGCGACCGGCCGTAAGGGATTTGGCAACACCTGATGCGAGGGTGCTTCTGGCATATGTCAGAGTCTTCCCGGCGTGGTCCTCGGGGGGTTCGGGTGTACGGGCCGGGGGTATCAAGTCGTAGGAGAGCTAAGGCATTTGACCCACCGGAGAGTGGCGCGGCCGGGTGTCCGGCCGCGCGTTCGGTGGTCGTGTGTTCGGGAGTGAAAGGGGGTGTCTCGCGGCCGGCCGGGACCGACCGTCAGCCGAGACCAATCGCCTGGTCCGCCGCCGCGCTGCTCGGCTGCCACCACGTCGTCACCGGCTCCCACACCAGGACCCGGGTACCGGTGCCCAGCCGCCCGGCGGAGAACACACCGCCCCAGCGCCCGGACGCGTCGGCCACATAGACCGAGTCCGCCCGGCGCGCCTCCGGGTCCGCCGGATCGCCGATGGTCCGCACGGCCCCGTACGCGGTCTCCCGGGCGCCGATCCGGTACGTGCCCGAACCGCCGTCCGGCACCGGCAGCGCGGCCCCGTCCAGACCGCCGAAGCTGATCACGGGCACCCGCTCCACGGTGCAGGCGCGACCGCCCCGGTTGGTCACCGAGAACCGGACCACGGTGCGCTCGGCGGCCACCGCCGCGGCCCGCACGGTCAGTTCACCCTGGGTGCACGGGGCGACCCGGGCGGGGGCCGCGTGCCCGGCCGGTGCGGTCAGCAGCACGGCCCCGGAGGCGAGGACGGCGGAAGCGGCGGCGAGGGCTCGGATACGCATGACGGACTCCCTGATCACGGTCGACGGCACGGCCTGGCGGACCACGGTCCGCCCGACCGGTAGGACGGCGGTCCGGCCTGAGAGGTTGTACCGGAATCGGCACTGTGACCCGATTGCGCTACACCTGTCACCCTTCCCGGCGCGGCTCACTCGTCGCCCTCCACGGGCGAACTCCAGGAGTTCCCGTCCGCCGGGCAGGAACTGCCGTTCGGCGGCAGCGAGCCGTACAGCAGGAAGTCGTCGACCTTGCGGTGCACACACTTGGAGGAGGCGTAACCGGTGTGGCCGTCGCCCTTGTTGTCGAGCACCACGGCCGCGTCGCCCAGCCGCTTCGCCGTCTCCACGGTCCAGCGGTACGGCGTCGCCGGGTCGCCGCGCGTGCCGATCAGCAGCATCCGGGCGGACGGCACGTCCTTCACCTCGTCGCGGATGTAGTCCGTGCCCTTGGGGCGGCCGTAGCACATCAGCAGCTGGGTGAGGCGGTAGCGGCCGAAGACCGGGGACGCCTCGTCGTAGGAGGAGCGCAGGTCCTTGAGGTCCTTGGTGACGCGGGCCTCCGAGGGGCGGTCGGGGTCGTCGGCACAGTTGATCGCCAGCAGCGCGGCGGGCAGGTTGTCGACCGGCACGTCCTGGGGGTTCACCAGACCGGTGTGCTGTCCGCCCTTGCCGCCGCTTCCGCTGCCGTTCCCGTTCCCGTTCCCGTTCGCGCCGCCGTCGGTGCGCGGTGACGCGGTGATCCCGCCGGTGGCGAAGCTGAGGACGCGGCGGGTGTCGCCGTCCTCGACCAGGGAGGCCAGCGCGCGCTCCAGCGACGGCCAGAGCTGCTTGCTGTACAGGCCCTGCCCGATCGCGCCCACCAGGTCCTGGCCCGAGAAGGTGCCGCCGAAGTCCGTGGGGACCGGGTTCGCGTCGAGCGAGCGCACCAGCTGCACCACCTGGTCGCGGGCCGCCCGCGGGTCCTGCCCGAAGGGACAGCCCACGTCGTCCGTGCACCAGTCCACGAAGGAGTCCAGCGCCGTCTGCTGCCCCTCGGCACCGGCCCTGCCCTGCTCGGACAGCGGCTCGGTGAGCGTGTCCACGCCGTCCAGGGCGATGTGCCCGACCTTGTGCGGGAACTGGGCCGCGTAGACCGCGCCGAGCCGGGTGCCGTACGAGAAGCCCAGGTAGTCCAGCTTCTTGCGGCCCAGCGCCTGGCGGATCACGTCCATGTCGCGGGCCGCGTCGACGGTGCCCATGTGCTTGAGGACCGGTCCGGAGTACTTGGCGCACAGCTCGGCGGACTGCCGCAGCCGGGTCAGCAGCGTCTGCGGGCGGCGGATGTCCAGGTCGGAGTCGGAGGCCGCCGCGTCCGCCGCCGGGTCCTGGCCCGCGCCGCAGCTGACGGGGGAGGAGCGGCCGACGCCGCGCGGGTCGAAGGTGACCACGTCGTACCCGTTGGTCAGGTCCATGAAGGCCTTGCCGCTCACGGCGAGCTGGGCGACGCCCGGTGCCCCCGGGCCGCCGAAGTTCAGCAGCAGCGAGCCGTGCTGTTTCCCGGTCGCCCGGTAGCGGGCCAGCGCCAGATCGAGGGTGGCGCCGCCGGGGTGGGCGTAGTCGAGCGGGACGGTGACCTTGCCGCACTGGAGGTCCCGGGGCATGTCCGGGCCCTCGCAGGCGCCCCAGGCCACCTTCTGCTCGTAGAAGCGGGACAGCCCGGGCGCGGGAGTGTCGGCCTTCGTGTCGGCCGCCGCGACGGGCAGCCCGGCGCCGAGCAGCGCGAGGGTGAGGACTCCGGCGCTCGCGCCGCGTCGCAGGGCGGGTCGTCTGGTCAGCTTCGCCGGCATCGATCGCCTCCCGGGACGCGGCCGACCGGGGGATCTGGAGCCGCGCCGTCCTCACGATAAGCGGGCCCCGCGACCGCCGCCTCCCGGCGGGCGCGGGGCTGCCGGGGGCCGTACCCTGCCTGTCCCGCGCCCGGCGGCCTGCTCGATTTTGGACGCGTTCATGACCGGATCGTGGCGGTTGAAGGCGCGCTTTTGCCCCGTTCGGGCGGCGTCAAGCCATTCGATGGACCGGGCCACTCGATGGGGTGAAAGCAGGAATAGCCATAACTCGGATGGTCCGGCCGCGTTCTATGTGGTGCGGGCGACTGCCCGCGACGATCTCTGGAAGGCAGGCAAACCTATGAAACGGGCTACCCGTAACGGTGTGATCGGTGTGGCCGCCGCTTCCGGCGCGATGGCCATGGCGATGCCGGTGTCCGCCGCCTTCGCGGCCGGCGGCGCCTCTGCCGACGGCGCTGCGGTGGGCTCGCCCGGTGTGCTCTCCGGCAACACCGTCCAGCTCCCGGTGAGCGTGCCGGTGAACGCGTGCGGCAACACGGTGAACGTGGTCGGGCTTCTCAACCCGGCGATGGGCAACTCCTGCGCGAACACCGGTGCTGACTCCGAAAGCGACGGCAGCGGCTCCGGCTCCGGCACCTCGGGCGGTTCCGCCCATGCCGGTGTCGGCACGGCCACGTCCGGTTCCTCGGCGCACAGCGTCACGCACGGCTCGCCCGGCGTGCTCTCGGGCAATGGCATCCAGCTGCCCGTGGACGTGCCGGTGAACGCGTGCGGCAACAGTGTCGACGTCGTGGGAGTGGCCAACCCGGCCTTCGGCAACCACTGCCAGAACGGTCCGGTGGAGACCACGCCCCCGCCGGTGACCCCGCCGGTCACCCCGCCCCCCACCGAGCCCCCGGCCACGCCGGAACCCCCGGCCCCGCCGAAGTCCCACCCCAAGCCGCACACCCCCGCGGCCCCGCCCGAGGGCACCCTCGCGCACACGGGTACGGACGCGACGGCCCCGGCGCTCGCGGGCAGCGCGGCGTTCATCGTCGCCGGAGCGGCCCTGTACCGCCGCTTCCGGCCGACCCGCGTCGGCTGACCGGGCCGGCGCACGGCCCCACCGGACGCGACCGGCCTCGGTGGGGCCTTTGACATGGACGGCGGAGCCGGGCCCGCCGGACGTGCCCTCAACAACCGCACACAGCTGACCCGTTGACTTCGGTCATGCGCGAAAACCGGCGTGGCGTGCGCACGCGGGATCGGGAAGGATGCGGCGGGTGCGACGCGCCGTCGCACCGTCCGTGGTCCCACCCGCGCGGAGCGCGCCCGTACGCCGGGACGATCCGCGCGCCCCCAGAAATGGAGCGCACCGATGACGTCACCGGCCCCCCAGGATCTCGTCGTCACCCAGGCCACCCTCGCCGACTGGCCGGTGATCAGCGCGTGGGCCGCGGCGGAGGGCTGGAACCCGGGCCTGTCCGACGGACCCGCCTTCTTCGCCCAGGACCCCGAGGGCTTCTTCCTCGGCCGGATCGACGGCGAGCCGGTCTCGGCCGTCTCCGTGGTCAACTACGGCGCCGACTACGCCTTCCTCGGCTGCTACCTCGTCCGCCCCGACCTGCGCGGCCAGGGACACGGGCTCGCCACCTGGAAGACCGCCCTCGCGCACGCGGGCACCCGCACCGTCGGCCTGGACGGCGTGGTCGCCCAGCAGGACAACTACCGTCGCTCCGGCTTCGAACTCGCCCACCGCACCGCCCGCTACACCGGGCCCGCCCCCACCGGCGCCGTCCCCGAGGGCGTACGCCCCGCCGAGGCCGCCGACCTCGCCGCCGTCAGCGCCTACGACAGCGCCTGCACCCCGGCCGACCGCCCCCGCTTCCTCGCCGAGTGGCTGACCCTGCCCGGCCACCGTGCCTTTGTCCGCGAGGACGCCGGGCGCCTCACCGGCTACGGCGTGATCCGGCCCGGGCACGACTGCCCGCGCGTCGGCCCGCTCTTCGCGGACACCGCCGACGACGCCCGCGCCCTGCTGACCGCGCTCGCGGCCGAGGCCGCCGGAGAGCAGATCGCCGTCGACGTCCCCGAACCGAACAAGGCGGCCGTCGCCCTGGCGCTCGACCTGGGCCTGACCCCCTCCTTCGAGACCGCCCGCATGTACACCGGACCGGTCCGCGAGCACGCCCTGGACCGGGTCTTCGGCGTCGCGACGCTCGAACTCGGCTGACCGCTCCGAGGCGTCTTCCCGCGCGGGCGAATTTCCGTTGCCCGCGCGGGAGTCGGCTGCTGGAGTGAGCCCATGGACGACACAGCGGTACTGGCCGCGTACGACCGGGAGATGCGTGAGGGCGCGCGGGCCGACGGGCCGGGTGCGCGGATCGAGCGGACCGGCGCCGTGGTGCGCCAGGTGTCCGAGGCGGGCGGGTGGAACGCCGTCCTCTGGTCGGGACTCGACGCGGCGGGCGCGCACCGGGCCATCGAGGAGCAGATCGCCCGCTTCACCGGCCTCGGCCAGGAATTCGAGTGGAAGCTCTACGGCCACGACCGGCCGGCCGATCTCGGCGAGCGGCTCAGGGCCGCCGGGTTCCGGGCCGAGGACGAGGAGACCGTGATGGTCGCCGAGACCGCCCGCGTGGCCCAGGACACCGAACCGCCCGCCGGGGTGCGGGTCGTCCGGGCCACCGACGAGGCCGGGATCGAACTCGTCGTGCGCGTGCACGAGGAGGCGTTCGGGACCGACGGCACCCGGCTGCGGCACCAGCTGCTCGCACAGCACGCCGCCGACCCCGGAACCGTTCTCGCGGTGGTCGCGCTCGCCGGGGACGAACCGGTCTCCGCGGCCCGCCTGGAGATCGTGCCGGGGACCTCGTTCGCGGGACTGTGGGGCGGCGGCACGGTGACGCGGTGGCGCGGCCGGGGCATCTACCGCACCCTGGTCGCCCACCGCGCCCGTACCGCCGCAGCGCACGGCTGCCGCTATCTCCAGGTCGACGCCTCGGACATGAGCCGCCCCGTCCTGCGGCGGCTCGGCTTCCGGGCGCTGACCACCACGACCCCCTATCTGTACGGGGCGTGACGTCCCGTCGGTGGACCAGTGGGACGTCACGCCCCGTCGTCGTCAGCTCTCGTCATCTCTCAAGGGACGTGACGCCGGTTCGGTCAGCGGCGACTCCGCGACCGGTCGAGCGCCGCGACACCCGCTGCCGCCAGGGCGATCTGGATCAGCCATTCGATCCAGTCGGGCCCGTCGGTGTCCGCCACCCCGAGCCCGGCCGCGATCGCGGAGCCCAGCAGGGCGGCCACGATGCCGACGACGATGGTCAGCAGAATGCCGATGTGCTGGCGGCCGGGTACGACCAGCCTGCCGAGCACGCCGATGATGATGCCGATGATTATGGCGCTGATGATGCCTGAGATTTCCATATCCACCCCTCCGGGTCCGGGCCCTCGCTGCCTTGGCATGTGCCCGCTGTAACCGGAGGCAGTCCCCCGGAGCGGGCTCCGGCCGGAATCGGATCATCGGCGTCCGCCGCAGGGCGGGGGCGGCGCCTTCCGCAGGGCAGGAGGGAGGCCGGTCCGCAGGGCATGGGGGAGGCCGGTCCGCCCGGGCGAACCGGCCTCGCGTCCTTCGTTGTCCTGCGATATCAGCGTGTGCTCCCTTCCCTCGCGTAGTGCGGGGCTGGACCGCGCTGGTGGGGTGAGCGGTGCAGCACCGCTGTTCCTCATATTTTGCGCCTTTTATGGCCCTGTGTGTAGGGGGTGGGCGGGATTGTCTGCGGAAGCCGGTTCCGGCCGCTCGATCCCGCACCGCAGCCGGTGCAGACCCCGGCGCGCGTGGCTCTTCACCGTGCCCAGCGGCCACCCCGTGCGGGCCGCGATCTGCGGCTGGGTGAGGTCCTCGTAGAACGCCAGGTACAGCACGCGCCGCTGCGCCGCCGGGAGGCGCCCCAGCTCCCGCCGGACCAGCACCCGGTCCAGCGCCGACTCCGGCTCCGGGGCGGCCGTGGGGCCCGGCAGCGTCGTCCCCGCCGCCGTGACCAGCTCGCCGCGCCGGGTGCGCGCGGCCAGCGCGTCGGCGATCTTGCGCCGGGTGATGCCGACGATCCAGCCGGGCAGCGGCCCCCGCTCCGGGCGGTAGCCCGCCCGGCCCCGCCACACACCGAGGAACACCTGCTGGGTCACGTCCTCCGCCTCCCCGGCGTTCCCGAGCGCCCGCCGCGCCAGCGTGTACACCAGCGGCGACCAGCGGTGATAGGCGGCGGCCAGACAGCGCTCGTCGCCCGCCACCAGGCCCCGCGCGATCTCCTGGTCGCCGTACGACTCCTCGGCCGCGGCCCACCGGGAGGCGGCGGGAACGGCTGGGGCGGCGGCGGGCGCGGCCGGATACGGGGACATGACCTCGGCTCCTCACGGACGACGGTTCCGCCATCGTGTGAGCCGGGCGCGGGCACCCACAACTCGCATCGATTCTGCGTCGTATAGTCGCCGTATGGACGACAAACCGGTGCGCACCGGACCGGACCTGGACCTGGACGCCGGGCCGCCGCCGTCAGCGCGCCCCGCGTCCGCCGACGCGGGCCTGACCACCGGCGCCCTCGCCCGCAGGCTCGGCGTCTCGCCCACCACGCTGCGCTCCTGGGACCGGCGCTACGGCATCGGCCCGGCCGCCCGCGCCGACGGCCGCCACCGGCGCTGGGCCCCGGACGACGTGGCCGTCCTGGAGGCGATGTGCCGCCTCACCGCGTCCGGCGTGCCGCCCGCCGAGGCGGCCCGCGCCGCCAGGGACCGGGCGCACGCGAACGCCCCGGCCGTCGCGTCGTCCGTGGCGCGGAGTGCCCCGCGTTCCCGGGCCGCCGGTGCGCTGCCCCTCGGCGACGTACGCCAGGAGTGCCGGGGGCTCGCCCGCGCGGCCGTCCGCCTGGACGCCCCCGCTGTCGCGCGGCAACTGGACCGCGCCATCACCGAGTTCGGCCTCACCGCTGCCTGGCAGGACGTGATGGCGCCCGCGTTGCACGCCGTAGGCCGCAAGTGGGCGTCCTCCGGGGACCGTTACGTCGAGGTGGAACACCTGCTGTCCTGGCACGTCTCCACCGCGCTGCGCCATCACACCGCTCCCGTGGGCGCGTCCGTCGCCCCGGTCCTGCTGGCCTGCGTCCCCGACGAACAGCACACCCTCCCGCTGGAAGCGCTCAACGCGTCGCTCGCCCAAAGTGCCATCCCCACCCGCATGTTCGGCGCCGCCGTCCCGGCCGACGCGCTCGGCGCGGCCGTACGACGGCTCGGCCCGGCGGCGGTCGTGCTGTGGGCCCAGGCCCGTGCCACGGCGGCCCCGCAGCTCGCCCGGCACATCGCGGCCACCGCGTGGGGCGTACGCGGCGCCCGCGCCCAGCCTCGGGTCCTGCTCGGCGGACCCGGCTGGAGCGGTCGTCCCACCCGGGGCATGGTCCGCCCGACCGGTCTCGCCGACGCGCTGACCACCCTGACGACGGCGTACGGAATCGATCAACAGGGATGATCCGAGGGCCTGTTGATCCTTCCTGACGCTCAGTCACGTCCCCGCGCGTGCTTGAACCGGGCCAGCCCGTCGGGGAGTTCCACGATCGGGTCCGGGTAGTTGCCGACGGCCGCCCGGTCCGGGTCGCTCAGCTTCCACGGCTCGTGCACCGCAGGGCCCTCGATCTCCGCCAACTCCTCGACCCAGCGCCGTACATACGCGCCGTCGGGGTCGTATCGCCTGGCTTGCGTGACCGGGTTGAGGACGCGGTTGGGGCGGGTGTCCGTGCCGGTGCCCGCCATCCACTGCCAGTTGAGCTGGTTGTTGGCGATGTCGCCGTCGACCAGCAGATCGAGGAAGTGCCGGGCGCCCACCCGCCAGTCGACGTACAAGGTCTTGGCCAGGAAGCTCGCCGTCAGCAGCCGTCCCCGGTTGTGCATCCAGCCCTCGTACCGCAGTTGGCGCATCGCCGCGTCCACCACCGGGTAGCCGGTGCGGCCCTCGCGCCATGCCTCGATGTCGGCCTCGGCCGCGCTGCCCGAGCGCCAACGGTCGTGCTTGGTGCGGTAGTCGGCGTGCGAGGCGGCCGGGCGGGCGGCCAGCACCTGGCGGTGGAAGTCCCGCCAGGCGAGCTGCCGTACGAACGCCTCCGCGCCCGCGCCGCCCGCCTTCCGTGCCCGGTGCACCAGCTCGATCGCGGACAACGTGCCGAAGTGCAGATGCGGGGAAAGCCGGGACGTGGCGTCGCCCGCCAGGTCGTCGTGCCGGTCCTCGTACGCGCCGACCCCCGAGCGCAGCCACGCGGTCAGCCGCCTGCGGCCCTCCGTCTCGCCGCCCTCCGCCAGCCCGGGGGAGACGCCCGCGACGGCGGACCGGGACGGCGGCTCCTCGGAACCGACGTGCTCCGGCACCCGCACCACGCGCGGCGCGGCCACCGCGTCCCGCAGCCGCTCGCCCGACCACTGGCGGAAGTACGGCGTGAACACCGCGAAGTGGTCCGAGGACGCCGGGGTCACCGCGCCGGGCGCCACCGCCCCCGTCACCGTCTCGTGCACGTGCAGCCTGCGCCCGTCCGCCTCCAGCGCGTCGCGCAGCCGCTGCTCGCGCCGCTGGGCGTACGCGCTCACGTCGGCCGACAGATGCACCTCGTCGGCGTCGGCCTCCGCGACCACCTTGCATACCTGCTCCACCACGTCGCCCGAGCGCACCACGAGCCGTCCGCCGCGCTCGCGCAGCCCGGCGTCCAGGTCGCGCAGACAGTCGGCGAGGAACGCCTGCCGGTTGGGCGCGTCGTGCGCGGCGGCCATGGCCGGGTCGCGCACGAAGAGGGGGACGACCTGACGCGAGCCGTCCAGGGCCGCGCGCAGCGGCGGATGGTCGTGCAGACGCAGGTCGGCGGTGAACAGGACGACCGAGGTGTTCATCGGGCGGCTCCGGAGCAGGCGGTTCGGGCGAACAGGCGGTTCGGACGAGCGGGTACGGACGCTGACTCTTCCGGCCGGGGGCGCCCGGCGGACGCACCCGGGGGAGGGTTCCTTCGGCGGGCGCCCGTTCAGCGCCGCCCGGCCGGGCTCCTACGCCGCCGCAGGGCCGGTGACTTCGCGCGGTCCTCGGGCTCCCGGCACGCGGCGCGCGCGATGTTGCGGACCATGCCGCCGAACACGAGCGCGTGGAACGGCGAGACCGCCCACCAGTACGCCTGGCCGAGCAGCCCGCGCGGATGGAACAGGGCGCGCTGGCGGTAGCGGCTGCGGCCGTCGCCGTCCGGGAAGGAGTACATCTCCAGCCAGGCGAGACCCGGCAGCCGCATCTCGGCCCGCAGCCGCAGCA
Organism: Streptomyces sp. LaPpAH-108; assembly: GCF_000373625.1. GTDB lineage: Bacteria > Actinomycetota > Actinomycetes > Streptomycetales > Streptomycetaceae > Streptomyces. The sequence continues at coordinate 178,691 of NZ_KB891993.1, read as the reverse complement.
GATGCTCCGGCTCGACCTCCTCCACCCGCCAGAAGTCCAGCGAGTCGCCCACCCGCAGCCGCTCGGCGTCCCGGCGGCCCCGGCGCAGCCCGACCCCGCCCATCGCGCGGTCCAGCCAGCCCCGCAGGCTCCAGGCCAGCGGGAAGGAGTACCAGCCGTTGTCGCCGCCCACGCCCTCGATCACCCGCCACAGGGCGCGCACCGGGGCATCGACCACCGTCTCGCGCTCGTCGGAGTAGAGGCTGCCGCCCGCCCAGTCGGGGTCGGTGGGCAGCGGCTCGCTCGGGGCGCCCGGCACGGCCGCCGACGACCAGCGCGTGTCCACCTTGGCCTCCCGCACCCGGCGCAGCGCGAGCCGCACCGCCGCGTCGAAGCCGTACGGATGCCCCGGCGGCTCGGGCAGATACCGGCGGATGTCGTGCTCCCGGCACACCACCTCGTGCCGCAGCGACTCGGTCAGCGGCCGGGCGATGGACGCGGGCACCGGCGTCACGAGCCCGACCCAGTGGCTGGACAGGCCCGGTGTCAGCATCGGCACCGACAGGATGAGCCGGTGGGGGAGGTGCGCGACCTGCGCGTACCGCAGCATCATCTCGCGGTACGTGAGCACGTCCGGGCCCCCGATGTCGAAGGCGCGGCTGACGTCCGGGGGCAGGCTCGCGCAGCCGACCAGCAGCCGCAGCACGTCCTCCACACCGATCGGCTGGATACGGGTGTGCACCCAGCTCGGGGTGACCATCACGGGCAGCCGCTCGGTGAGATAGCGCAGCATCTCGAAGGAGGCCGAGCCCGAGCCGATGATCACCGCCGCGCGCAGTACGGCCGTCGGCACGCCCGAGGACAGCAGGATGCGGCCCACCTCGGCCCGCGACCTGAGGTGCGGGGAGAGTTCGCCCTCGGGCACGTCGGCCGGGGTGAGCCCGCCGAGATAGACGATCCGGCGCACCCCGGCGGCCTTGGCCTCCTTGCCGAAGGTACGGGCCGCGCGGCGATCGGTCGCCTCGAAGTCGTCGCCGGTGCCGAGCGCGTGCACCAGGTAGTACGCCACGTCGACGCCCCGCATCGCCTCGGCCGTCGACTCCGGGTCGGTGACATCGCCCTGGACGATCTCCACCTGCCCGGCCCACGGATGGTCGCGCAGCTTGCGCGGGGTGCGGGCGAGACAGCGCACTCGGTACCCGGCCGCCAGCAGCTCCGGCACCAGACGGCCGCCGATGTAGCCGGTGGCACCGGTCACGAGGCAGAGCGGGGCGTCGCCCGTGGCGTGGTCGTCGTTCATCGTGCCGGGTCCTCCGCGTCGGTGTGATCTGCCGTGGCGTTGTCCCCGCCCCTTCTCGTCCCCCGCCCTCTTGTGCTTCTTTTCGGCGGCGTTCTCCGGATGCGTGCTCCGTCCGGACGAGTGGCGCCCTCCGCCCAGCGTGCCCGCGCCGCGCGGACGGCGCCTGTCGAAGTCGCGGTCCGGGACCGACCGGCGTACGGTGCGTGGCCGTCGCTTTCCGGGGCAGACGGGGGAGTACACGTCGTACGGTCCCGTCGTACGTCCCCTCGTTCTCCGGAGGTGTCCGCCGCCATGGTCGCGAAGGTGCTGGAGCGGTTCCCCGCAGGCTCGCCCCGTGGATCCTGGCCCGCGGAGGAGTACGCCGCGGCCCGCCGCGCGGAGGGCCGTCCCGTGACCGTGGTGATGGACCTGGAGTCGGACAGTTTCCTCGTGGTCCTGGAGAAGCGGGGCGAGGACTGAGCCGAGGGCGCGGTGGGCTCACCGGCTTCGGCGGTGTCTCAGGCGGTGCCGTGGCGGAGGTCGGTCAGTTCGTCCTCGGTGAGGCGCAGGGAGCCTGCCGCCACGTTCTCGGCGAGGTGGCCGAGGTCGCCGGTGCCGGGGATGGCCAGGACGTGCGGGCCCTGGTGGAGTGTCCACGCCAGCCGGACCTGGGCGGTGCTCACCCCGTGGGCACGGGCGACGGCGTGCACCCGGTCGCTGTCCCGTGCGGGGGCGCCGGTCGTGCGTCCGGTGCCCGCGATCGAGTAGAACGGCACGAACGCGATGCCCTGTTCGCCGCAGATCCGCAGGAGTTCTTCCTGTTCGGGTGACGCGCCGATGCCGTACATGTTCTGGACGCAGACCACCGGTGCGATGGCCTGGGCCTCGGTGAGGTGGTGGGGGCGGATGTTGGACAGGCCGAGGTGGCGGATGAGTCCGGCCTGGCGGAGGTCCGCGAGCGTGCCGAAGCGGTCGGCGAGGGAGTCGGTGCCGACGATGCGCAGGTTGACGACGTCGAGGTGGTCGCGGCCGAGCTGGCGCAGGTTCTCCTCCACCTGGCCGCGCAGCTGTGCCGGTGTGGCGTGGGGCAGCCAGTCGCCCGAGAGGTCGCGGCCGGGGCCGACCTTGGTGGCGATGACGAGGTCGTCCGGGTAGGGCGCGAGGGCGCGGTCGATCAGCTCGTTGGCGGAGCGCAGGGGGGAGAAGTAGAACGCGGCGGTGTCGATGTGGTTCACGCCGAGTTCGACCGCCCGGCGCAGCACCTGGAGCGCCTGGTCGCGGTCGCGCGGGACGGCGTCGGGGACGAGCGCTTCGCCGTACTGGGGGAGGCGCATCGTGCCGAAGCCGAGCCGGTGGACCGTGCGGTCGCCGAGCTTCCAGGTGCCCGATGCCGCCGCGGTGATCGTCTGTGAGGTCATGGCGGGATGATCGGCGCGGGGTAGTCTGACGGGCCATTGATTAAGAGATGTGTGAATCCTCGGGGGGTGATGGTCGTGGCGGAGCTGGCGTTCTCGGCGAACGACCTGGCGAACGTACGGTTCGCCGTCTCGCCCATGTGGGAGGTCGCACCCAGCTTCCGGCTGCTGACCTCGAACACCGCGCACCCGGTGCACCGGCCGTGGATCGAGCAGACGCGGTCGCGGGTGCTGGCCGCCGGTCTGGACCGGGGATGGCTCGCCGAGCTGATCGGACCGTCCGGCTATGTGCCCGACTTCCTCACCCCGGCGCCCGCGCTTCCGGCCCCCGCCCCGGCGGCGGAGTGGGACGCGATCCGGGCGTCGTCTCCCGACCGGGTACGGCGGGACCTCGACCATCTCGCCCGCCACCAGGGGCATCTCGGCCCACGGCTGTCGAGCCTGCGCGCCGACCCGGCAGGCCGCCTGGCCAAGGTCGTCCAGGAGATCGAGACGTACTGGGAACTGGCACTCGCCCCCTACTGGGCGCGGATCAGGGCCGTACTGGACGCCGATGTCTTCCACCGGGCCCGTACGGTCGCCGAGCACGGCGCGGGTCGCCTCTTCAACGACCTGCATCCCACGATGAGTTGGGACGACAACGCGCTCAGACTGGTCCGCCGGAAACGGAACATGCCGCGCCCGTCCGTGGGTTCGGGACTGCTGCTGATCCCCTCCGCCTTCACCGGCCCCGGCCTGCGCACCCAGGTCAGCCCACCGGACCCGCCCCAACTCGCCTACCCGGCCCGGGGCGTCGGCGCCCTGTGGCAGACGCGGCCCACCACCGGCAGCCGCGCCCTCACCCCCGTCCTCGGCCGCTCCCGCACCCTGTTGCTGACCGAACTGGACACCCCGGCCTCCACCACCGAACTCGCCCACCGCACGGGGCTCTCCCCGGCGGGGGTGTCCCAGTACCTCACCGCGCTGCGCGACGCGGGTCTGGTGAGCGCTCATCGAGCGGGACGCTCTGTGCTGTACGCCCGTACGGCTGTCGCGGAGAGCCTGCTCGACGCGGTGTCGGGCTGACGGCGCCCTGTTCCGCTGACCTGGGTGCCGCCGCCTCCCCATGACCGACTGACGGCCGCTGATCGTGGATAGGCTGAACAGGAATCCTGTCAGGAGGGGTCATGGCGAAGGTCACCATCAGTCTGGACAGCGATCTGGCCATCGAGGTCATGCTGCTGGCCGGTACGAGGAGTCCGCAGGACGCGGTCGAACTGATCGTCCGGGACTATCTGGAACGGGGTCACCGCACCGAGGCCCGCACCGGGAACGCCGCCGACCAGGAGCGCCTTGCCGACCGGCGGTCGGCGCCGGAGGAGGGCCGATGAACGGGGCGGGGTGCTGGTCAGAGTAGAGGCGGTAGAGCCGACTCCGTCGAGACCCGGTCCGTATGGGCCGGGGCCGTGTCACGGTCTGGCCCTACGCGCTCTGACTGCCGAGGTGGGTGAGCACCACCTGTGCGCCCGCCCGCAAGTGGCCCCTGCGAGAGGCCATTTGGCGAGGGAAAACGCAACTTCGACAGGGCCCGCGGAGGCGGCTACCTTCACCTGGTCCTCGGCAACCGGTCCCGGTCGCCCAGGAGTTCCTTCAGGCTGAGCCGCCCGTGACGGGACGAGCCGGTCACGCCCCACGCACCCTTGCCCCCGGGAGACACGCATGCCCCATCTCGCGCTGTACACCTTCGGTGTCCTGAAGTCACCGCTCGCCGATCCCTCGCCGCTCACCCGCGAGTTCTACGACATCGGTGCGGCCGTCTACCCGGAGATCAGCCGGCACCCCGGATATCTCGCGCACGCCGAAGCGGCGGACGGCGACCGGGGCGGGCTCTTCGAGGCGGACTGGGGTGCGTGGGGCGAGTTCGCCGTACCGGCCTGGTACGGCAAGGGCCGTACGGCGGACACCACCGCCCTGGCCGCTTCCCTCTCCCTCTGGACCGACCTGCGCCCCGCCTTCGACGCCGTCTATACCGGCCTGCACCGCGAGGCGATGGCCAGGCGGTACGACTGGTTCGAGCGGACAGCACATCCGAATTACGTCTTCTGGTGGGTCGCCGACGATGTGACCCCCACCTGGCGCGACGGGGTCTCCCGGCTGGAACACCTCCACGACCACGGCCCCGCACCGCACGCCTTCACCTTCCACGACGCGTTCGGCCCGGACGGAGCCGACCGCTGAGGAAGGGCGGCCCTCAGCCCGCCAGCGCCCGCAGATGCGCCTCCCGGGTCTCCGCCGTCTGGCCCTGGACCAGGAGGAACAGCCCCTCGCGGGCGAGGCGTTGGGCGCGGGAGGTGAGGGACATGGCTCGGCCGCCGCCGGTCACGACCGCCGCCGTGGTCGCCTCGGTGAGGGCGGCGTACGCCTCGGCGCGTACGGCGAGCCGTTCCTCGGCGCGTTCCAGTGGCTCGGGGTGGTCGGCCAAGGCGTAGGCGCGGTGGCGGAGTTCGGCGAGGCGGGCGCGGAGCGGGGCGGCCGTACGGTTGTCCAGGAGGGACAGCGCGGCGGAGGCGAGGCCGAAGACCGCCGGGTTGGTGTTCAGGGTCTTGGCGCGGTCGGCGGGGGCCCACTGGGCGTACGGGATGCGCAGGGCCACCGCGTCCTCGGGCACCCGGAGGCCGTCCAGCTCCAGCGACACCGTACGGGCGGCGGAGAGCGCCGCGAGCCGCATCGGTGCCGAGGCCCGGAGCCCGGGCTGCTCACGGGCCTCGACGAAGGCGAACAGGACCTCGTCGTCCTCGGTCACCCCGGCCAGCAGCATCAGGTCGTTCAGACCCCACCCCGTGAACCAGGGCACGCTGCCGTCGAACCGCCACCAGCCGTCCTGCCGCCGTACCCGCACCGGAGTCCTCGGATAGGCCCGCAGATGCGCGTACGCCACCCCGGACAGCAGCTCCCCGCGCGACAACGGGCCCAACAGCCGCTCCCGCGCGGCCGGTTCACCCCGGACCAGGGTCTGCACCGGCGTGTGGTGCTGCGTCTGCACGAACCACGTCGAGCAGCACGCCCCGGCCAGGATCTCCGCCGTCTCCCGCAGCACGGCCGCAGGCGCCCCCGCGCCGCCGTACTCGACCGGCGCCGTCACCCCCAGCAGCCCCGACCGTTTGACCGCCTCGATGTGACCGGCGGGCACCCCCTCCTGATCCACCCGGGCGGCCTCGGGTTCCAGCAGCGAGTCGGCGAGGTGCCGGGCGCGGGCGACGAGCGGATGCGTGGTGATCGTCATACCGACGATTCTCACCCGGCGGGGCGGCTCGCTTCGCGGTGCAGGGCGTTCAGCCGGGTCAGTTCCTCCGCGGTCAGCCTCAGGGCGCCCGCCGCGATGTTCTCGACCAGGTGGTCCGGGTTGCCGGTGCCGGTGATCGCGAGGACGTGCGGGCCCTGGTGCAGGGTCCAGGCGGTACGGATCTGGGCCGGGCGCACCCCGTGCGCGCGGGCGGTCTCCGCCACCTCGGCCTCGGCCCGCGCGGCGACGGCACCGTGCTCACCGCCCTCGCCCGCGACGGCGTAGTACGGCACGAAGGCGATCCCGCGCTCCCGGCACATCTCCAGGAGCGTGTCGGTGCCGGGATCGGGCAGGTCGAGCGCGTACCGCTGCTGCACGGAGACGACGGGGGCGATCTCCAGTGCCTCGGTGAGGTGCCGTGGCCGCACGGCGGAGATCCCGAGGTGCCGGATCAGGCCCGCCTCGCGCAGCTCGGCGAGCGCGCCGAAGTGCTCGGCTATGGAGTCCTGCCGCATCCGGCGCAGGTAGACGAGGTCGAGATGGTCGCGGCCGAGCTGGCGCAGGTTCTCCTCGACCTGGCCGCGCAGCTGGTCCGGGCGCGCGGAGGTGCCCCACCCGCCGTCCTGCTCGCGGAACGGGCCGACCTTGGTGGCGATGAGCAGATCGTCGGGGTACGGGGCCAGCGCGGTGTTGAGCAGTTCGTTGGCCGAGCGGAGCGCGGAGAAGTAGAACGCGGCCGTGTCGATGTGGTTCACCCCGAGTTCGCGGGCCCGGCGCAGCACGGCGATCGAACGCGCCCGGTCGCTCGGGGTGCCCTCGTGGAAGGCGGAGCTGCCCGTCAGGCGCATGGTGCCGAAGCCGGTGCGGTGGACGGGGAAGTCGCCGAGCCGGAAGGTGCCCGACGCGGCGGCGGTGATCGTTTCGGCGGTCATCGGCGGAGTGTGCCACAGCGGAGCGGACGGGACGCGGGGTTTCCCCCGGGGCGTCCCGCGCTTCCCGCCGGAGGTGACTGGCGCACGTCAGGTTTTACGTATAACCTCTCCCGCTAACCACCCTCACCGGAAGGCCCCGATGCGACGCGTTGCCCTGGTCACCCTTGTCGTGGACGACTACGACGAGGCCATCCGCTTCTACACCGAGGCCCTGGGCTTCCGCCTCGCCGAGGACGAGCCCCGCCCCGACGGCGCCCGCTGGGTCGTGGTCGTACCCGGCGAGGGCGACGACGGCACCGGACTGCTGCTCGCCCGCGCCAAGGACGACGCCCAGCGCGCCCGCGTCGGTGACCAGACCGGCGGCCGGGTCGGCTTCTTCCTGCACACCGACGACTTCGCCCGCGACCACGCGCGCATGACCGCCGCCGGGGTGACCTTCCTGGAGGAGCCCCGCCACGAGTCCTACGGCTCCGTCGCCGTCTTCCAGGACCTCTACGGCAACCGCTGGGACCTCCTCCAGCCCGCCGCCTGAACCCCCGCATCCCGCACCCCCGCACGATCCGCCGAGGAAGCACGCCATGACCGCGCCCCGCATCGACACCGACACCCTCCGCCGGCTCCCCAAGGCCGTGCTGCACGACCACCTCGACGGCGGTCTGCGCCCCGCCACGCTCGTCGACCTCGCGGCCTCGGTGGGCCACACCCTGCCCACCACCGACCCCGACGAGCTGGCCGCCTGGTACGTGGAGGCCGCCAACTCCGGCGACCTGGTGCGCTACATAGGCACCTTCGAGCACACCCTCGCCGTCCTGCAGAACCGTGAGGGCCTGCTGCGCGTCGCCGAGGAGTACGTCCTCGACCTCGCCGCCGACGGCGTGGTCTACGGCGAGGTGCGCTACGCCCCGGAACTGAACACCCAGGGCGGGCTCACGATGCGCGAGGTCGTGGAGACCGTGCAGGAGGGCCTTGCCTCCGGTATGGCCAAGGCGGCAGCCGCCGGGACGCCCGTGCGCGTGGGCACCCTGCTGTGCGGGATGCGGATGTTCGACCGCGTTCAGGAGGCCGCCGAGCTGGCCGTCGCCTACCGGGACGCGGGCGTCGTCGGCTTCGACATCGCGGGCGCCGAGGACGGCTTCCCGCCCGCCGACCACCTCGCCGCCTTCGAACTGCTGCGCCGCGAGAGCGTGCCGTTCACCATCCACGCGGGCGAGGCGTACGGCCTGCCCAGCGTCCACCAGGCCCTCCAGGTGTGCGGCGCCCAGCGCATCGGCCACGGCGTCCGCCTCACCGAGGACATCGTGGACGGCAAGCTCGGCCGCCTCGCCGGGTGGGTGCGCGACCGCCGTATCGCCCTGGAGATGTGCCCCACCTCCAACCTCCAGACGGGCTGCGCAACCTCCATCGCCGAGCACCCCGTCACCGCGCTGAAGGACCTCGGCTTCCGGGTCACCCTCAACACCGACAACCGGCTGGTCTCCGGCACCACGATGACCCGCGAGATGTCCCTGCTCGTCGAGGAGGCGGGCTGGACGGCCGAGGACCTGCGCACGGTCACGGTGAACGCCGTCAAGAGCGCGTTCATCCCGTTCGACGAGCGCAAGGCCCTCCTCGAGGACGTGATCCTGCCGGGCTACGCGGACGCCGTCTGCAGCAGCCCGCGTGCGTAGGCGGCCTGTCCGACGTGCTGGAGATCGTCGGACAGGACGCTCACCAGGCGCACCCCGAGCGTGACCGGCGGGCTCCAGCGCTCGTCCACCACCCGCTCCAGGTCGCCCGCCGTGACCGAGCGCAGCGCCTTCAGGCTCTGCTCGTGCACCGCGTCGTAGTACCCGGTCAGCAGGTCCGCCGAGTCCACCCGGACCTTGGCGACCTGCGCCGGGGAGTGCCCGTAGCCGGTGTCGTGGGCGGGCAGCTTCAGCCCGAAGCGCTTCTCCCAGCCGTCGGACAGCCACACCTGGTCCAGGCCGAAGGCGTCGGCGATGTGGTCGTCCTGCACCCGGGTGAGATGCCAGACCAGCCAGGCGATGGTGTTGGCACCGGGCGCGGGGCTCGTGTCCAGCTCGTCGGGGCCGAGACCGTCCAGGACGGCGTGGACCTCTTCCCGGATGCGGCCGAAGCCGTCGATGAGGATGTCCTTGGCATGCATGGGTCCACCATCGCCCATCCCGGCCGTCGCCGCGCCCCGATCGCCTGACGGCGCGTCACCCCTCGGGTCGCCTCTCGTGTCACACGTCCCCGAGCGGGCCGGTCACCGCCGGTTCCGCCGGTACGGCCGCCTCCTTCGTGCCCAGCAGCGAGAGCAGGGCGCGGGCGGCCGGGCTGGTCGCGCGCTCCGGCGGCAGCAGCACCACCGTCTCGTACGCCGCCTCGCCCATGCCCTTCAGCGGGAGCGCGGTGAGCGAGGACCGCTTGTGCCGGAAGTGCCGGGGGACGACCGCGATCCCCAGGTTCTCGTCCACCAGGTCCAGCAGGCTGTGCACGTCGTTGACCTCCAGGGCGACCGTGCGCCGCACCCCGGCCGCCGTGAACGCCGCGTCCGTCGCCCGGCGCGGACCCCAGTCCGGGTGGAAGTCCACGAACACCTCGCCCGCCAGATCGGCCGGGGCGAGGACCGCACCCGCCTCGGCGAACCGGTGCCCCGGATGGCACAGCACCGTCATGGGCTCGCTCGTCAGCGGTACGGCCCGCAACTGGTCGCCGTCCGTGCGGGTGCGGTAGGCGAAGGCCAGGTCGAGACGGCCCGCCGCGACCTCCTCGGCCAGCGCGCCCGTACCGGTCTGCCGCAGCCGGATCTCCACGTCCGGGTGCTCCCGGCGGAAGGCCGCGAGCAGCCCCGCCACCCGCACCCCGGCGATGCACTGCTCGGTGCCCAGCGCCACCGTGCCGCGCAGCACACCCTGTACGGCGGCCACCGCCTCGTGCGCCGCGCGGACCTGCGCGAGCACCCGCTCGGCCTCCACAAGCAGCGCCCGCCCGGCCTCGGTCAGCGTCACCCGCCGGGTGGTGCGCACGAAGAGCGGCGCCCGCAGCTCGCGCTCCAGGGACCGGATCGACGCCGACAGGCCCGACTGGGACACCATGAGCCGTTCGGCGGCCCGGGTGAAGTGCTGGTCCTCGGCGACCGCGACGAAGTGCTGGAGATGACGCAGTTCCATGACGGAGAAGCCTAACCGGATTGAGAAACCCGCTCGCTCAAACCCATCGCATTCTCCTGTTGGACCGCTGACCGGGCCCCGGGACAGAGTGGGGGAGGCTGCCGGACACCCGGCAGCCGGGAAGACCGAGTGCCCACCCCACTGGAGTCGCGTTGTACACCGCACACCCCGACCGCTACGCCGAGATGCCCTACCGGCGCACCGGACGCAGCGGACTGAAGCTCCCTGCCCTGTCGCTCGGCCTGTGGCACAACTTCGGCCCCGACCGGCCCGCGGAGACCCAGCGCGCGATCCTGCGCCGCGCCTTCGACCTCGGCGTCACCCACTTCGACCTCGCCAACAACTACGGCCCCCCGCCCGGCGCCGCCGAATCCGCCCTCGGCGAGGCACTGAAGGCCGACTTCGCGCCGTACCGCGACGAACTGGTGATCTCCACCAAGGCGGGCTACCTCATGTGGCCCGGCCCGTACGGCGAGTGGGGCTCGCGCAAATATGTGCTGGGCTCACTGGACCAGTCGCTGAAGCGTATGGGCCTGGACCATGTGGACATCTTCTACTCCCACCGCTTCGACCCCGACACCCCGCTGGAGGAGACGATGGGTGCCCTGCACTCCGCCGTCCAGCAGGGCAAGGCGCTCTACGTCGGCATCTCCAACTACCCGGCCGAGCAGACCCGGGAGGCCGCCCGCATCCTGGCCGGGCTGGGCACCCCGCTCCTCATCCACCAGCCGCGCTACTCGATGCTCGACCGGCGCCCCGAGGACGAGGGCGTGCTCGACGCCCTGGACGACCTCGGCGTCGGCTCCATCGTCTACTCCCCGCTGGAACAGGGTCTGCTCACCGACCGCTATCTCGACGGCATCCCCGAGGACTCCCGCGCCGCGAGCGACAGCCCCTTCCTGAACTCCGACGCCGTCACCGAGGACCTGGTCGCCCGGCTGCGCGCCCTGGACGAGATCGCCAAGTCCCGGGGCCAGTCCCTCGCGCAGCTCGCCCTTGCCTGGGTGCTACGGGGCGGCCGGGTCACCTCGGCCCTGGTCGGCGCGAGCAGCCCCCGCCAGCTGGAGGACAGCGTGGGCGCGCTGCGGAACCTGGACTTCGCGACGGAGGAACTGGCGCGGATCGACGAGGTGTTGGAGGGCTGAGGGGCCAACTGCCCCTGAGGGGCCGCGATTGAGCGGCTGAGTGGCTCGGTGGCCCGGTGGCCCGGTCGCGGCCGGGGAAGCGGTCAACTTCCCCGGTCTGCGGCCGGTTTGACGGCGAACACCCAGCGGTTCACCGCCAGCGCGTCGTCCGGCTCGGGACGCGGGCCCCGGCCGTAGCGGCGGGTGTGGTCGTACGGTGAGTCCACCCGGGTGCGCCAGCCGCGCCCCGCCAGATCCGCGGCCGAGTCCGGACGCGGATCACCGTCGAAGAGGGCGAGCAGATCGATGCCGAGCCGCTGCCGGGTCGCGGTGTACACCGGGTTGTGCCGTACCGCCCGCACCTCCCGGTGCAGCTTCACCTCGTACGCCAGGGTGCTGCCCGGGGCGCTCAACTCGCCGATCTTCACGAGGAGTCGGCGCTCGGCGTCGGCGGGCAGATAGAGCAGCAGCCCCTCGGCCAGCCAGCCGGTGGGCGCGGCCGGGTCCAGTCCGGCGCGGAGCAGGGCCGTGGCCCAGTCCTCGCACAGATCCGCGGCGACCGGCACACGCCGGGCCACCGGGACGGCGCCCAGCGAGTCCAGCACCCGCTCCTTGAAGGCGAGGACGCCCGGCCGGTCCACCTCCCACACCGTGCTGCCCGGCGGCCAGTCCAGCCGGAACGCCCGGGTGTCGAGCCCGGCGCCCAGCAGCACGAACTGCCGGGTGCCGGAGGCCGCCGCCGCCCGCAGCGCGTCGTCCAGCGCCCGGGTGCGCAGCCCGAAGTAGCGGCCGAGCCGCCCCCACACCGGGTCGGCGTCCCCGTCCGGCACCTGCTCGGGGCGCAGCGGCCAGCCCGCCGAGGCGCGGGCCGCGCGGACGAAGTGCGCGGCGTACGGATCGCGGGCGAGCGCGTCGGGGCGGTGCGTCTCGAGCGCGCGGGCGGCGGCGACCAGCAGCGCGGTCACTCCGACGCCGACGTCCACTCCTGAGGCTCCGGGGGCGCCGGATTCGGCGGACTTGGCTGGGTCGCCGGGGTCGGGTCGGGGCGTGGTGACGGTGGTCGTGATCTCTCCTCCTCGGTCGTATGGCGGCTCGGTCCCGGTGTCGCGGGGTACGCGGCCCACACCTCCGGGTCCGCGCGGGTGGTGAGGCGGGCGCCGTACACCCGCCGCATGAAGCCGAGGATCCGCTCCTCGGGCAGGTGCAGCGGGGTCGTGCAGTCGGTGAGCACCGACACCTCGAACCCCTTCTGGAACGCGGTCCGCGCGCTGGAGTCCACGCACACATCGAGGAACACCCCCGCGAACACCAGCCGTACGACGCCGCGTTCACGCAAGTGGGGTTCGAAGCCGTCCGCGAGGAAGGCGTCGAAACAGGCGTACTTGGTGAACACCGCCTCGCCGGGCGCGGGGGAGACCCCGTGGAACTCCGCGCCCGGGGTGCCCGTGACGCACTTGGGCCGCTTGCCGAGCAGCCGGTCGCGCCGCCGCCAGCTGGGCCCCTGGTGGTCCTCGTCCCCCAGGAAGCGGACGAAGACCACCTCGGTGCCCGCCGCCCGCGCCGCCGCCACCGCGCGGGCGGCGTTCTCGGCGGCGCGGGTGAGCACGGCCGGGTCGTGGCCGTGCCGGGCGGCGGCGGACGGACCGCAGAAGTCGGCCTGGAGGTCCACGACGACCAGCGCCGTGCGCCCGTCCGTGCCCGTCATGTCCCGGCGGCGATCGGGGACTCCCCGATGCCTTGAGCGGGCACCGCCGCAGCTCCCGGTACCGCGTCCAGCGCCGTCAGCAGGGCGTCCACCACCTGGCTGGTCGTCCCCTCCCCGCCCAGGTCGGCGGTGCACACCCCCTGCCGCGACAGCTCCGCGAGCGCCGTCTCCACGGCGGCCACCGCGCCCGGACAGCCCGCGTGACGCTCGGCGACGGCCGCCGCCGCGCGGATCGCCGCGACCGGGTTCACCGCGTCCCGGCCCTCCAGGTCGTCCGCCGAGCCGTGCACCGTCTGGTACTCCACCAAGTCGGCCACGTCCGGGCGCAGATGGACGTTCTCCGTGCAGCGGGTCTCCTGCCGCTCACCACCGAACCGGTCGAGCAGCATCACATGCATGATGTCGCCCCACTCGTTCCCGGCGACGATCACCGTGCGGGGCGGCAGCCCATGCGTGATCAGATCGCGGTTCACGGTGTCCGGCTGGCACAGCCGGATCTCCACCCCGTGCCGGTCCGCCGCCCGCTTCACCCAGTCGTCCAACGCCCCGTCCAGCAGATGGAACTTGTACGCCATCACCACCTGCCGGGCCCCGCCCTCGGGCCACAGCCGCCGCGCCCGGCGCAGCGCGCAGTCGAGCACTTCGCCGGTGATCTCCTCGCTGAACTCCATCGTCCGGACCACCCGGCCGGGGGAGTGGGTGTTGTCCCCGGTGTAGAAGCCCTGCGCCTGGTCCCGGACGAGCAGCAGCTCCGGTGCCGAACCGTCCGGCGGGCCGCCCAGGGTGTCGACCTTCACCGCGCGCAGCCGCTGCCGTACCAGATACAGCGATTGCGCGTTGATCGCGGTACGGAACACGGCGGTCGCCCCTCGGGCCGCCAACTCCCGGCAGAATTCCTCGTAATGCGCCGCGTCCTCGGCGGTGAGCGCGGCGGTCCGCTCGACGCCCGCGCCGCGCAGCGACACGTACGAGTCGTAGACCCGCCCCGAGCGCTCCACCGTCACCGGGACACCGTGCGCCTTCGCGAGATGCCCCAGCACCCGTTCGAAGACGGCGGCGATCTCCGGGCCCGTGCCCCGGCCCACCGCCAGTCCGACGACCGTCACCCGGCCGCTCCTCTCTGCCTCGACTCCTGAACTCCCTGTGTGCGTACGGCCTTCACGGGCTCAGCCGCCCGCCCCCACCAGCCGGTCCCCGGGAATGCCCGCCTTGTCCGGCGCGTAGAAGTCCTCGATCCCGCCGATCCACTTCTCCACCGTGATGCGGTCCGAGGCATCCGGTTCGAAGGCGTCGAAGAGGGCTTCGACGTGGGCGCGCCGGAAACCGATGGCGTCCATCAGACCGAGGAACAGCGGGCGTTCGATCAGACCGTCGCCGTCCGGGTCGCCCAGGGCGGCCAGACTCTCCGCGAACTCCCGCACGGTGGGGGCGAATCGCTCCGGAACGAGGACGCACGCCTGGAATTCGTCCGGCGTGATCTTTCCGTCGCCGTCGGCGTCCAGCTCGGCCGACAGCGTCTCCCAGTACCGCCGGAACGCGACCGCGATCCGCTCCCGTGCGGCCGGACCGGCCCCCTCGGCCGCCGCGATCACCCGGGTGGTCATCAACTCGAAGTCCTCGGGGTCCAGACGACCGTTGCCGTTGGCGTCGAAGAGCGAGAAGACGAGGGCGACCCGGTCGATGGCCTCAGTGCGCATGACGTGCGTGACCTTTCCTTCGATGGCGTCCCGGTCGTCGGGACGGCACCCACACACTGCGTCCGGCGGACCCCGGACATGCGGCCGGACGGGCACGTTCATCCGATGGGTGGATTCGCCGCCGGGAGAGGATTGCGGCCGGGCCGGTCACCCGCGCGGGCGGGAATCCGCATTCACATGACTCCCCCGATATTCACACGGCTTCCCTGATATTCACATCGTGTCCGCTTTCCGCACCGCCCGTAAAACGCAACGGTTGATCACGCAACGACTAATGCGTGGCCATGGCTTGCCTCGTGTTTTCGGACAGGGCCCCGCTTCGCATATGCCAAGAGACTGGCCGGAAAGACGTGGTGACAGCGTTTCCCCCGTGGCGATACTCGGAATACCAGGGGCACTTCTCACCGCACATGAGCCGCACCGGAAAGCGAGGGTCCGACCGCCCTATCGGCCAGGCAACGGGGGAGTGAGCGTGCACGACGAATTCCTGTGCCATGTCACCGCGTACGGGACGTGCGGCGGACAGCGCGTGGGCGTACCGCTCGGCAGTTACCGTGCGCCCACCCTCGCACTCGCCCTGTGGTGGCTGCGGGACCGCGCCTCGTGGATGGCGGAGCGGCTCGACCCGGCCCCGGAGAACACGGCGTTCCCGCCCGGCGCGCTGGTGCCCGTCGCGGACACGGTGGCCGACGTACCCACCCTGCTGCGCGCCTGGTGCGCGGACGACATCCGGCAGGAGCAGGTCGCCGACGAGCTGGCGGCCGGGCGCCTGGTGCGCATCGCCGCCCACGACGACACCACGGAGTACGAACTCCTCGCCGAGTCGGTCGATGCCCTGCGGATGCAGCGCACCGTGCCCGCCTTCGTGGTGCCGGTCGTCCCCGTCGCCTGACCCGTGCGCCCCGCAACGCGCCCCACGTACGCGGTCGTACGCCTCTGCTGTCCCGCGCGTACCGGTGGGATTCTGGCCATGACCCGATGTCCGAGCCGCTGTGCGCCGGAGGCGAACGGACTCGGTGGACTGCCCGGCGCGGCTCGGGGTACGAGCACAGGAGCGACAGGCGACAAGGCCGGCCCTTCGAGAGAGACAGGCATGACGGAACAACTGGGCGGGGCAGTGATACCGACTGGTTTCGACGTACCCGTGGAGCCGCTGCGACGCGCGGCGCACTACACCGGCGAACCCGGATGCATCGCCGCGGCACGGGCCTTCGCCGCCCAGTTCCTGGAACAGCTGCGCAACGAGTGGTGCGCCATGGTCGACAGCCGCGCCGCGGGGGAGGTGCTGCTCGTCGTGAGCGAGCTGGTCACCAACGCCGACCGGCACAGCGACGGGCCGTACATCCTGGAGCTGGAGGGGACGGACAGCACGGTCGCGGTCGTCGTGTACGACAGCAGCGTCGTGCTGCCCCGGGCCTTCCCCAAGGACCCGCAGCGCGTCGGCCGCCACGGGCTGGAGATCGTGAGCGCGCTCGCCACCGAGATCACCGTGGACCGCGTGCCCGTCGGCAAGCGGGTCCGGGCCCGGGTCGAGCTGGCCTCCTGACCACGCGCACCTCGTCTCCGCGAGGGAAGCCGGTAGAGGCACGCGTAGAGGCAAGGGAAGCCGTCGGAGCAGCAGAACGGGCCCGGTGTTCGCACGACCGGGCCCGTCGCCGTGGACTCAGGCGCAGCCGAGTTCGCCGAGCATCCCCTGGCGCAGCCGCGAGATGATCCGCTTGATGAGGCGGGAGACGTGCATCTGGGAGCAGCCGAGCTGCTGACCGATCTCCGCCTGGGTGGCCTCCTCCACGAACCGCATGTGGATGATCCGGCGGTCGCGCTCGCTCAGGTCGGCCATCAGCGGGGCGAGGGCGTGGAAGTCCTCGACCAGCCGCAGCCCCTCCTCCTCCACGCCGATGAAGTCCGCGAGCACGGCCTCGCCGTCCTCGGGGCCGTCACCGGTGAGCGCGGCGTCCAGGGACGAGGAGTTGTAGCCGTTCGCGGCGACCTGGCCCTCGACGACCTCGGCCTCGGTGATGTTCATCAGGGTGGCCAGCTCGGCGACCGTCGGGTCGCGGTCGAGCCTGCTGGACAGCTCCTCACGGGCCTTGGCCAGCTCCACACGCAGCTCCTGGAGCCGACGCGGGACGTGCACCGCCCAGGTGGTGTCCCGGAAGAACCGCTTGATCTCGCCCACGATGTACGGCAGCGCGAAGGAGGTGAACTCGACCTCGCGCGACACCTCGAACCGGTCGATCGCCTTGATCAGACCGATCATGCCGGTCTGGACGATGTCCTCCATGTCGTCGCCACGGCCCCGGAAGCGTCCGGCCGCGAACCGCACCAGCGACATGTTCATCTCGATCAGGGTGTTGCGCGCGTACTGGTACTCGTGGGTGCCCTCCTCCAGCTCGGCCAGCCGGCGGAAGAACTGGCGGGACAGTGCCCGCGCGTCCCGGGGCGCCACGGACGTGGGGTCCGCGATTCCCGGAAGGCTCTCCTCGACCGTCGTGTCCTGTGCGGTCTTCTCGGCGACCTCGGCGTGCGACCGGATGCCGGCGGCGGTGTCCATTACCTCTCCCACGTGAGTCACGGTTTCGGTGTCAGCCCCTGTGGCCTCGATGGCGCGCTCGGCCGCAGACGCTGCGTGGTCCCCGGATTCCCGGAAATCCGCGCCCTATTCCTGTTTCCTCTTCCTCTCGGGGCGGGTACCCAGGGTCACGCACCCCATGCGGGCGGTGCGAAGCAGTGGCGTGAAGGTGACGTTCGGCCGAGGGTGTGTCGATCGGGCCGCATCGCCGATTCGTGCGGCTTGGATATAGAAAAGCGCAGGTGAGAGATGTTTTCCGGCTTGCGTGTCGGCCAAGCGACAGCCCTCGCGCGGCCTACCGTGAGGGATGCGACCCGGTCACCCAGTGGCCTGAAATCGCCCCTGCTCCTCCCGCTTTCACCACCCCACCGATGAGTTCCGGCGCCCGTCCCGGTCCACATCCACGACCGCGACACCACTACGCACCACCCACCACGCCCGGGAGGCGTTCATGACCACCGACGGATTCATCACGTGTCTCTGGTTCGACGGCCAGGCGGAGGAGGCCGCGCATTTCTACGTCTCCGTGTTCAAGGACTCCCGCATCGGCGACGTCGTCCGCCACGGGGAGGCGAGTCCGGGGGAGCCCGGCACCGTGCTGACCGTCGACTTCACGGCCAACGGCCAGCGGTTCGTCGCCCTCGACGGCGGTCCCCAGTTCCGCTTCAACGAGTCGATCTCGTTCCAGATCCTCTGTGCCGACCAGAAGGAGGTCGACCACTACTGGTCCCGGCTGACCGAGGACGGCGGCGAACCCGGCCCGTGCGGCTGGCTCAAGGACCGCTTCGGCGTCTCCTGGCAGGTCGTCCCCGAGCGCCTGCTGGAGATGATCAAGGACCCGGACGCGGCGAAGTCCGACCGCGCCATGCGCGCCATGATGACCATGGGCAAGATGGACATCGCTGCCCTGGAGCAGGCGTACACGGGCGGCTGACGGGCCGTCCGGCGGGCGGGGCGCGTCTGACGGCTTGGCGGCGCGCTCATGACGCTCGTCGTCTTCGACGAGACGGCCGAGGAGACGCTGACGACGGCGCTGGACGCGCGCCCCTGGGACGTGGTCGTCGTCGGCGGCGGAATCCGTAAGACGGAGGCGCTGCTGCCGCTCTTCGAGCGGATCGTGAATCTGATCCGCCGTCACGCACCGCAGGCCGCCATCGCGTTCAACGCGCACGGCGGCGACAGCGTGGACGCGGCGCTGCGTCTGCTCTGACGCGGCGCCGCGCGGTCCTCATCCCTCCCGCAGGATCTCGGTGATCGTATGGCGGGCGTTCGCGGCCAGCACCGGGTTGGTCTGCCAGTAGTACGGCAACTGGACCAGGGCGATGGAGAGGGCCCAGCCGCGTCCGCGAGCCCACTCCGCGTCGTCGGCGCTCACGGTCTCCCGGAAGGTCTCACGGGCGGAAGCGGGCAGCAGGTTCCACGCCACGATCAGGTCCACGGCCGGGTCGCCCACCCCCGCGCAGCCGAAGTCGATGACCGCGCCGAGCCGCCCGTCGGCGACCAGGACGTTGCCGGGGGAGAGGTCGCCGTGCGCCCAGACCGGCGGGCCCGGGTGGGCGGGAGCCTTCAGGGCCCGTTCCCAGAGCGCGGTCGCCGTTTCCGTGTCGATCCGGCCGGTCAGCTCCGCCAGTGCCGACCGGGTCTCCGCGTCCTGGTTCGCGAGCGGGCCGCCTCGGTATCCCCAAGGCGCGTCCTCCGTTCCGGCCCGGCGCAGTGCGGTCACGAACCGGCCCAGGTCCCGGGCCAGCGGGCCGGGTCGTTCGACGGCGCCCGCGACCGGGTTGCCGCCCTCCAGCCAGTGGTAGACCGACCAGGGCCAGGGAAAGTGCTCGTCGGGCTCCCCGAGGCCCACCGGCTGAGGTGCGGACACCGGCAGCAGGGGGCCGAGCCGGGGCAGCCAGCGCCGCTCGAGCGCCACGTCGGCCACCGCGCCGGGATGCCGGGGGAGCCGTACCACCAGGTCCGGGCCCAGGCGGAACATCGCGTTCTCGGTGCCGGACGACTCCAGCCGCCGCACCGGCAGCCCCGCCCAGTCGGGGAACCGCCCGGCCACCAGCCGCCGTACCAGCGGGGCGTCGATGTCGATCTCGTCCACACGCATCTTCGGAGTACTCATCGCCGCCCATCCAAGGGGCCGGACCTCCCCCGTGTCGAACGAATTCGGCGCGCGTGCCGACCGGTGCGCGGCTAGCGTGACGTCCCGGGACGAAACGCCAGAAACGAGAGGGCCCGACCATGGCCGTACCACCCGAAGGAACGCCCTGTTGGGCCGACGCGATGTTCACCGACCTGGAGGGCGCCAAGCGGTTCTACGGCGACGTCCTCGGCTGGACCTTCGGCGAGTCGTCGTCGCAGTACGGCAACTACACACAGGCGTACGCGGACGGCAAGGCCGTCGCCGCCGTCGTCCCCCCGATGCCGGGCCAGGAGGGCCAGTCGCAGTGGTGCCTCTACTTCGCCTCCCCGGACGCCGCCGCGACCGCCGAGAAGATCCGGGAGAACGGCGGCGACGTGCTGATGCCGCCCATGCAGGTCGGTGACTTCGGCACGATGGTGCTCGCCCGCGAGCCCAGCGGCGCCGTCTTCGGCGTCTGGCAGGGCGCCGCCCACGAGGGCTTCGAGGCCGTCGCGACCCCCGGCGCCTACTGCTGGTCCGAGGTCTTCACCCGTGAGCCCGAGAAGTCCGACGCCTTCTTCTCCGCTGTCTTCCCCTACCGCGCGAAGGACATGGAGGACGACGCGGTCGACTTCCGCGTCTTCGACCTCGGTGCCGACCCCGTCCTGGGCCGGATGCGGATGACCGAGGACTTCCCGCCCGAGGTGCCCTCGTACATCAACGTCTACTTCACCGTCGACGACTGCGACGCCGCCGTGGCCCGCGCCACCGAGCGCGGGGCCGTGCTCCGCTTCGGCCCGATGAGCAGCCCGTTCGGCCGGTTCGCCGCGCTCACCGACCCGCAGGGCGCCCACTTCTCGGTGATCGACGTCACCACCACCGAGGGCGAGATGCCCGAGCTGAAGGACGCCTGACCAGGCCCGGTCCGTCCTCCGCCGCGGCCATGGCATGATCGTGCACATGCGTGAACGTGTGGTGGCCGCGTGCGACGGGGCTTCGAAGGGAAACCCCGGACCGGCCGGATGGGCATGGGTGGTCTCCGGCGACGACGAGCGGACCCCGGCCCGCTGGGAGTCCGGGGCGCTCGGCCGTACCACCAACAACGTCGCGGAACTCACCGCCCTGGAGCGGCTGTTGACGGCCGTCGAGCCGGATGTGCCGCTGGAGATCCGGATGGACTCCCAGTACGCGATGAAGGCCGTCACCACCTGGCTGCCCGGCTGGAAGCGCAACGGCTGGAAGACCTCCGCCGGAAAGCCCGTCGCCAACCAGGAACTGGTCGTCCGCATCGACGCCCTCCTCGACGGCCGCTCGGTCGATTTCCGTTACGTCCCCGCCCACCAGGTCGATGGCGACCCGCTGAACGACTTCGCCGACCGCGCCGCCAGCCAGGCCGCCGTCGTGCAGGAGGCCGCGGGCAGCGCGCTCGGCTCCCCGGAGCCGCCGCCCTCGCCCGACACCCCCGCCCCGGCCGCCGCCCGCCGCAAGGCACCGCGCCGTACCAACGGCGGCAGCGGCTCCGCGCGCACCATCAAGGCCAAGTTCCCCGGCCGCTGCCAGTGCGGGCGCTCCTACGCGGCCGGTGAGCCCATCGCCAAGAACGCGACGGGCTGGGGCCACCCGGAGTGCCGGACCGCCACCGACTGACCGCCACCGACTGACCGGCACCCACCCGGCACCGACCGGCCGCCGTCGCCGGGCATGAGCCCGCCCCTTCGCTGCTACCCTGCGAGCCCGATCGACTACGTCCGGTGACTTCCAGAGGTGTGTGCGTGAAGGTCGTCTGCGTCGGAGGCGGGCCCGCGGGCCTGTACCTCGCCATCCTGCTCAAGCGGCAGCACCCGTCCCACGACGTCACCGTGCACGAACGCGCCCCCGAGGGCTCCACCTACGGCTGGGGCGTCACCTACTGGCAGGGCCTGCTCGACCGGCTCCGCGCCCACGACCCCGAGTCGGCCCGCGCCGTCGAGGAGAACTCGGTCCACTGGACCGAAGGCGTCGCGCACGTACGGGACTTGAGCACGCGGCAGCCCGGCGACCGGGGCTTCGGCATCGGCCGCCACCGCCTCCTCGACCTGCTCGCCGCGCGCGCCCGAAACCTGGGCGTACGGCTGGAGTTCGAGAGCGAGATCACCGAACTCCCCGGCGGGGCCGACCTGGTGGTGGCCGCCGACGGCATCGGCAGCGCCCTGCGCACCCGGTACGCCGACGCCTTCGGCACCCACACCACCCACGGCCGCAACCACTACCTCTGGCTCGGCACGACCCGCGTCTTCGACGCCTTCACCTTCGCCTTCGCCGAGACCGCGCACGGCTGGATCTGGGCCTACGGCTACCCCTACGACGCCACCCACAGCACCTGCGTCGTCGAATGCTCCCCGCAGACGTACACCGGCCTCGGCCTGGACCGTGCCGACGAGGGCGAGCAACTGACCCTGCTGGAGAAGCACTTCGCGCACATCCTCGACGGCCACCCCCTCCTCGCCCGGTCCCGGCCGGGCGCCGCCGCCCCCTGGCCCACCTTCCGCACCCTCACCCACCGCACCTGGCACCACGGCAACCTCGTCCTGCTCGGCGACGCCGCCCACACCACCCACTACTCCATCGGCGCGGGCACCACCCTCGCCCTGGAGGACGCCATGTGCCTGGCCGCCGCCCTCCGCGACCACGCCACGCTGCCCGAGGCGCTGGCCGCCTACGAGACCCGGCGCCGCGCCGACCTGCTGTCCGCACAGAGCGCCGCCCGCTACAGCGCCCGCTGGTACGAGAACCTGCCCCGCTACATCGACCTGCCCCCGCACCGCATGTTCGCCCTGCTCGGCCAGCGCCACTCCCCGCTGCTGCCGTACGTACCGCCGCAGCTCTACTACGGCCTGGACCGCGCGGCCGGGCGTCTTGAGCCGCTGCGCAGGCTCAAGCGCGGCCTCGGCCCCCGGGTGGCCCGCGCGCTGCACGCCCGCTCCTCGTCCGCCCGCGCCGCGCATCCACGCCCCTCGCACCACCGTGACCAGTAGGCCCACCACCGCTCGGACGCGGGGGTAAATGTTGGTGAAAGGTCATTCACTGGATAGGGTGAATAGTCATTCACCAGTCACGCACATTCCGCAGGAGAGCCCATGGCGTCGTCCGCCCCCATACCCGAGCCGCCCGGCAGCCTCGCGCCGCCGCCCCGGCTGCGGGAGCGCCTCACCATCCCCGTGCTGGCGTCGGGCGGCATCCTCATGGCCGTCATGCAGACCGTGGTCGTGCCGCTCCTGCCCGACCTGCCCCGGCTCACCGGGTCGTCCCCGGCCGCTGTCTCCTGGATGGTCACCGCGACCCTGCTCTCCGGCGCCGTGCTGACCCCCGTGCTCGGCCGCGCCGGTGACATGTACGGCAAGCGCCGGGTGCTCACCTCCGCGCTCCTCCTGATGACCGTCGGCTCGGTGCTCTGCGCGCTGTCCTCGGACATCGCCGTGCTGATCGCGGCCCGCGCGCTCCAGGGCGCCGCCGCCTCCGTCGTCCCGCTGTCGATCAGCATCCTGCGCGACGAACTCCCGCCCGAGCGGCGCGGCTCGGCCGTCGCGTTCATGAGCTCCACCGTCGGCATCGGCGCCGCCCTCGGGCTGCCGCTGGCCGCGCTGGTCGTGCAGTACGCCGACTGGCACACCATGTTCTGGCTGACCAGCGCCCTCGGCGCGCTCGGCGTCACGGCCACCTGGTGGGCGGTCAAGGAGTCCCCGGTGCGGGAGCCCGGCCGCTTCGACGTCGTCGGCGCGCTCGGTCTCGCCGTCGCCCTGGTCTGTCTGCTGCTCGGCGTCTCGCAGGGCGGCCAGTGGGGCTGGGGCAGCCCGCGCGTCCTCGGCCTCTTCGCCGTCTCGGTGGTCGTGCTCGTCCTGTGGTGGCGCCAGCAACTGCGGACCCCGCGCCCGCTGGTCGACCTGCGCCTGGTGACCCGGCCCCGGGTGGGCCTCTCGCACATCGCGGCGCTGCTCACCGGCTTCGCGTTCTACGCCAACTCGCTCGTCACCGCCCAGCTCGTGCAGGCGCCCAAAGCCAGCGGGTACGGCCTCGGCCTGTCCATCGTCGCCACCGGGCTGTGCCTGCTGCCCGGCGGCGTCACCATGCTGCTGTTCTCGCCGCTGTCCGCCCGCATCTCGGCCCGGCGCGGACCGCGCATCACGCTCGCGCTCGGCGCCGCCGTCATCGCCTGCGGCTACGCGCTGCGCATCGTGGACAGCCGCGACCTGTGGATGATCATCCTGGGCGCCACCGTGGTCGCCACCGGCACCACCCTCGCCTACTCCGCGCTGCCCACCCTGATCCTGCGCGCCGTACCGGCCGCCGCGACCGCCTCCGCCAACGGCGTCAACGTGCTCATGCGGACCATCGGCCAGGCCGTCTCCAGCGCCGCCGTCGCCGCCGTGCTCGTCCACCACACCAGCCTCGTCGGCGGCATCCCGGTGCCCACCCTGCACGGCTATCTGCTGGCCTTCGGGATGGCCGGGGCCGTCGCCCTGGTCGCCTGCGCCGCCGCCCTGACCATCCCGGGGGACTCCACCGGCGAGGGGGACGGCGGCGGCACCCGGCGCGCGTGGGGCCGTACCCGCAAGGCCCGCGCCGGTGCCATGGAGGGCGCGTGAGCAGCCCGGACACCCCGCCCGCCGGGCAGGGCACCGTGCGCCGGGACGCCGAGGCGACCAAGGCGGCCATCCTCAAGGCCGCCCGCCATCTGCTGGCCCGGCACCCGCACGGCGACATCACCCTGAAGGCCGTCGCCGAACGGGCCGGGGTCAGCCCGCCGCTCGTCCTGAAGTACTTCGGCAACAAGGACGCCCTCTTCGCCCGCGTGATGTCCTTCGACACCGACGCGGACGACCTGCTCGACGCGCCCCTCGCCGCCCTCGGCCGGCACATGGTCCGGCACGTCCTGGCCAGCCAGCGCGAACGCGGCACCGACCCGCTGCTGCGCATCGTCTTCGCCCCGCTGCACGGTGACCACGGCGAGATCCTGCGCGCCAACTTCCGCGCCCAGGTGACCGAACGCCTCGCCGCCCGGCTCAGCGGACCCGACGCGGGACTGCGCGCCGAACTCGCCGTCGCGGCCGTCGTCGGCCTCGGGGTGATGTACGGCATCGCGCGCGGCCCTGGGCTGCGGGAGGCGGACGCCGACGCGGTGGCCGACCGCTACGGGCCGCTCGTCCAGGCCCAGTTGACCCCGGGCGCGCTCACCCCCGGCGCCTGACTCACTCGGTGACCCCGGGGCCGGTGAGCAGCGCCTCGGCGCACTTGCGGAACTCCGTCACCAGCCGTCCGGTGTCCCCGGCCCGGGTCGCCACGGCCACATGGCACGGCTCGACCCCGTGCAGTGGCACCGTGGTCAGATCCGGGCGCGGCGGGCGCAGCCCGGGCACGCCCGCCGCGAGCGCGAGCGACTGCCCGGAGGCCACCAGCTCGAACTTGTCCTCGATGTTCTCGATGAGCGGGCCGTCCGGCGCGGGCCGCCCGTCCGGGCGTGGGTCGATGCGCCAGAACGCGTCCCACAGCCGGTCCGGGACGCGGGGCAGCGGCTCGTCCGCGATGTCGTCCAGGGTGACCGACTCCTTGCCCGCCAGCCGGTGGTCCAGCGGCAGGACCACCACGCGCGGCTCGTCGTAGAGCACGGTCACCCGCAGGCCCTCGGTGACGAACGGCAGCCGGGTGACCAGCGCGTCCACCCGGTGCTCGGTCAGCGCCTTGCGCGCCTCCTGCCAGGGCAGGTGCGTCGTGCGCACGTCCGCGTCCGGGAACCGGCGGCGCAGCTCGGCCACGGCCGGGGTGACGATCAGCCCGGTGGTGTAGCCGACGGTGATCCGGCTGGGCTCGGCGGCGGCCCGCGCGGCGGCGACCGCCTGCCCGGCCGCCCGCAGCAGCGACCTCGCGCGCGGCAGGAACACCTCGCCCGCCTCGGTCAGCCGCGTGCCCTGCGGGGTGCGGTCCAGCAGGCGCGCACCCAGTTCCCGCTCCAGCCGCCGTACTTGACGGCTCAGGGACGGCTGGGTGATGTGCAGCGCGGTGGCCGCGCGCCCGAAGTGGCGGTGCTCGGCGACGACCGTGAAGTACCGCACCAGCCTGAGGTCGAGATCCGCGTCGGCGGGGGAGTCGGACATGACCCCAGCGTACGGCTCTCTGTCATGCATGCCATTTGAGCTGCGGTGATGCCCGAATCGTATTGCCCGATGCGGAACAAGCTTTGGACGCGGGCACACCGTCCGGCCAAGGATGGAAGCACTCCCGGGCACGTTTCGCGGCAGGGAGTCCCACCATCCGAGGAGAACCACGACATGCGTGTTTTCGTCACCGGGGCCACCGGATTCATCGGCTCGGCCGTCGTACCCGAACTCATCGGCGCCGGGCACGAGGTCGTCGGCCTCGCCCGGTCCGACGAGGGGGCCGCCCGGCTGAAGGCCGCGGGCGCCGAGGTGCACCGGGGCAGCCTGGCGGACCCCGAGGACCTGGCCCGCGTCGCAGGCGGCGCCGACGGCGTGATCCACCTGGCCTTCGTCCACGACTTCGCCGACGTCCGCGCGGCGGGCGAGACCGACCTGACCGCCATCCGGGCCATGGGCGCCGCGCTCGCCGGTTCGGACCGGCCGCTGGTCGTCACCTCCGGCACCGCGATCGGCCCGACCGGCCGTCTGATCACCGAGGCCGACGCCCCCGCCCCCGGCACCCACCGCACCGCCTCCGAGGAGGCCACGACGGCACTGGCCGCGGACGGTGTGCGCTCCTCGGTGGTCCGGCTCGCGCCCACCGTCCACGGACGCGGCGACCACGGCTTCGTCCCCCGTCTCATCGACGTCGCCCGCGAGAAGGGCGTCGCCGCCTACGTCGGGGACGGCGCCAACCGCTGGCCCGCCGTCCACCGGCTCGACGCCGCCCGGCTGTTCCGGCTCGCCCTGGAGAAGGCACCCGCCGGACAGCGGCTGCACGCCGCCGCCGAGGAGGGCGTGCCGTTCCGGGAGATCGCCGAGGTCATCGGCCGTCACCTGGACGTCCCCGTGATCAGTCTGACGAGCGAGGAGGCCGAGGCCCGCTACGGCTTCGTGGGCCGCTTCACCGGGGTCGACAACCCCACGTCGAGCACGCTCACCCGCGAACTGCTCGGCTGGGAGCCGACGGAGACCGGGCTGCTGGCCGACCTGGAGGAGGGGCACTACTTCCAGTAGCTCCCGTCGGGGGACGCCGGGCCGGTTTGAAGAAACGCGCGGGCGGTTAACTGCACCGCATGACCGAGGAGGGAACGCGCAGAGGCCGTAGCGAGACCGAGGAAGAGCGGGCCGACCGGCGCTGGGGCGAACTCATCCAGGAGGTCCGGGTCGCCCAGACCGGCGTCCAGATCCTCTTCGGCTTCCTGCTCACCGTCGTCTTCCAGCCCAAGTACGGTGAACTGGCCCGCACCGACCAGATCATCTACATCGTGACGGTCGTGCTCGGTGCCTGCGCCACCGGTGCCCTCATCGGCCCGGTCTCCCTGCACCGCCTGGTCTCCGGACGCCGCGTCAAACCCCGTGCGGTCCGCCTGGCCGGCCTTCTCACCTTCGTCGGCCTGATCCTCCTCCTTGCCACCATGGCCTCCTCCCTCCTCCTGATCCTCCGCGTCGCCACCCACGACGACTACGTCCCCTGGCTGGTCGCGGCCGTCGTCGTCTGGTACCTGACGTGCTGGTACGGCCTCCCGCTGTGGGTACGGCACAAGGGTTGACCTCGAGAGGACTCCAATTACTAGAGTCCGTCGGGCGGTCGACGCCCTGTCGCTCCGCGTCATCGGCCGCCCCCGTGAGGAAGCTTCGCCATGCGCTATCGCACCCTTGGCAGGACCGGCATCGAGGTCAGCACCCACTGCCTCGGCACCATGATGTTCCAGGACGGCTGCAACTCCGACCACGACGACTGTGTCCGCATCATCCACGCCGCTCTCGACCAGGGCGTCAACTTCCTCGACACCGCCGACATGTACGGCCGGGGCGAGTCCGAGGAGATCGTGGGCAAGGCGCTGCGCGGGCGCCGTGACGATGTCGTGCTCGCCACCAAGGTCCACTTCCCGATGGGCGAGGGCCCCAACCGGGGCGGAAACTCACGGCGTTGGATCCTCACCGCGGTCGAGGACAGCCTCCGGCGCCTGGACACCGACTGGATCGACCTCTACCAGATCCACTTCCCGGACCACACCACGGACATCGAGGAGACACTGTCGGTCCTGACCGACCTCGTGACCCAGGGGAAGATACGCGCCTTCGGCTGCTCGAACTTCCAGCCGGAGGAGATCGTCGAGGCCCACCACGTCTCCGAGCGGCGCGCTCTCGGCCGCTTCCGCACGGCCCAGCCGCCCTACTCGATCCTGGCCCGTGGGATCGAGACCTCGCTGCTGCCCGTCGCCGAGCGCTACGGCATGGGAGTCCTGGTCTGGAGCCCGCTCGCCTTCGGCTTCCTCAGCGGGAAGATCCGTAGGGGGAGGCCCGTCGACATGGAGTCCGGCCGGGCCGCGCTCCGTCCCGGCTTCTTCGATCCCGCGCTCGCCGAGAACGCCGCCAAGCTGGATGCCGTCGAGCAGCTGGTCGAACTCGCCGACAGCATCGGCTGCACCTTGCCGGAACTCGCCGTGGCCTTCACCGTGGCCCACCCCGCCGTCACCTCGGCGATCATCGGCCCGCGCACCATGGAACAACTGGAGGCGCTGCTCAAGGGAGCCGCGCTCACCCTGGACGACGCGACGCTCGACCGCATCGACGAGATCGTGCGCCCGGGAGTGAACCTCTACAACCCCGCCGCCTCCATGCCCCCGCGCTCCCTGACCGACACCTCCCTGCGCCGCCGCCCCCTCGCCGAACGCGCCGCCGCCTGAGCCCCGTCGCCCGGGAAGGATCACCGGTCGCGGGTCTCCAGCGCCGCGAGCTGCCGGTCATGGACCCTGCTGAGCAGCAGGAGGGACAGCACGGCTCCGATCAGGGCGCAGAACATGTCCCACTGGGTGTCCCAGACATCGCCCTGGGTGGCCAGGAAGGCGTCGGCGCCGTGGCCGCCGATCTCGGCGGCGGCCCACTCGAGGAGTTCGAAGCAGGCGCTGAAGGCGAGGCAGGCGCAGACGGTGAGCGGGGCCAGCCAGCGGCTGCCGCGCAACGGGGAGGTACGGCTGAGGAGTTCGCGGACCAGGATCGCCGGGACGAAGCCCTGCATCAGATGCCCGAAGCGGTCGTACGGGTTGCGGCTGAGGCCGAAGGTGTCCCGCACCCAGTCGCCCGCGGGCACCTCGGCGTAGGTGTAGTGGCCGCCGACCGACAACACCAGGGCGTGCACGGCGAGGAGGCCGCACAGCAGGCCGGTCAGCGGGAAGCGCCGCCAGGTGAGCAGCACCAGGGGCAGCCCGATCAGCACCCAGAAGGTCTCCAGGAACCAGGTCGTACGGTCGTGCACGTCGATCGCGGAGACGGCGAGTCCCAGCACGGCGACGCCCGCGAACAGCAGGGGCGGCACCTGGCGGTGCACGGTGCGCGGGACGGTATGCGCGGCGGTCATGGCGGCCTCCAGGCGGGGGTCGGGAAGCCCCCATGGTGGCTCCGCCGGGCGGCACCGGTCATGAGTACGCCTACTCAGGCGCGGAAGGTACGCAGCGCGGTGCGCAGCACGGCCTCGTTCGCCGGGTCGTCCCACTCGGCGGCCGGGGTGGTGAAGCGCAGCGAGTAGCCCCGGCCGCCGCCGAGCAGGAAGCCGCGCCCGAAGGTGTGCGTCCGCGCCTGCCCGGTGCCGGACAGCCACTCCATGTCGGCGGCGGGGCGCCCCTGTTGCTCGGTGGCCTCGATCTCGCCGACGCGCTGGTAGCCGTCCTCCCGGGCGAGGCCGGGCTCGACGTCGTCACGCCAGACGGCCACCGGGTCGGAGCCCACGCGTTCGCTGTAGGTGACGGCGAGGGTAGGGGAGGAGGCGCCGCCGGGGCCGAAGGTGATCCGGTAGGAGTTGGCGGCGCCGGACCTGATCCCCTCACGCTTCCAGTCCTCGGGTAGCGCGAGGGAGAAGCCTTCCGGGGCGGTGTACGTGCGGAATCCGGCAGGGAGGGCGGCGGAGGTGCCGGGTGCGGGGGCGGACTGACTCCGGGTGCGGTCCGAGGTCGGGGCGGCGGTGGTGCCGTTGCCGGGGGCCGCGCTGCGGCTCGGGGCGGTGGCGGTCGCGGTGCCCTGGCCGGTTCCGGGGCTCAGCCCGGCCGACGGACCCGCACCCGCACCCGCCGACGCGGTCGCCCCGCTCGGCAGCGCCCCCGCATCCTCCTCCGACGACTGGTGCGTCACAGCCAGCACGGCCGCCGCCACGGCGACGACGGCCAGGCACACCCCCGCCGCCAGGGCCCGTCTGCTCCGCAGCGGACTCCCGCCCGGCGGGGCCGCCTCCGACGCGGCCTCCGAGGCGGGGGCGTCCGCGACAGCGCCGTACGCCCCCGCGTCCTCCTCCAGCACCCGCACCAGCGACGCGCGCACCACCGGACGGCTCAGCCGCTCACGGGAGTTCTTGCGCAGCAGCCCCTCCACGGTCCGGGTGAGCGGGCCCGTGCGCAGCGGGGCGCGCAGCGGCAGCCGGGCCACGGCCCGCAAGGTGGCCTCGGTGCGGCCCCGGTCGCGGAACGGCGGCCGTCCCTCGGTCATCGTGTAGAGGATCGCGCCGAGCGCCCACAAGTCGGCGGCGGGGCCGATCCGTTCGTCGCGGGCCTGCTCCGGCGAGGCGTACGACGGCGCGGCGACCCTCGGCGCCAGGGTGGTGCCCGCGAGGCCGAAGCCCGCGATCACGACCGTGCCGCCGTCCCGTACGAAGATCTGGCCGGGGCTCAACTCGCCGTGGGTGATGCCCTCTTCGTGCGCGGTGCGCAGCACGTCCAGCACTTCGAGGCCGATTCCGGCCGCCCGTACCGGGTCGAACGGGCCCTCCTCCTCCAGGAGCCGGGTGAGCGGCGTGCCGTCGATCCACTGGGCCGCCGTCCACAGGGTGCCCGGCTCCACGACCGCGTCGATCACCGCGGCGGCACCGCCCGGGCAGAGCAGCCGCATGGTCTCGGAGGTGCGCACCACCCGGGACCTGGTCCGGCGCAGGGTGTCCTGGTCGGCCGTGGACGGCAGCGCAGTCCGGGTCACCAGGCAGGCCCGGTTCTCCCGTACGTCCTCGGCCCGCCACCACTCACGGCCGGTCTCCCGGGCGAAGACCTCAAGGAGCCGGAACCGCCCGGCGACCAGTTCATCTGCGACGACGTACGCCTCGGCCATGGCCATCCCTCGCTGTAACCCTGCCGTTGTCTCCCTGGGTTACGCGAAGGTCACGGTGAAATGTTCAAACCGATCGTGTTCCGGCCACAATTGACGTCCGGTCAGTGCTGCTGGGGCTTCTGCGGTGTGGCCTCGCTCGGCCGGACCACCACGACGCCGTGGCCCCGGAGCATCAGCTGCACGGCCTCGCCCGAGCCGCCGCGCAGCATCGAGCCGAAGGACTGGGAGCGGTGCAGCGAGGTGTCGAGCCCGGCCGTCCAGCCGACCACGGCGTCCGTGTCGACGTACACCGGGTTCTCCGGGGACACCGGGATCACCAGCGGGTTGCCCTCGCAGACCAGGCCGAGGCGGCCGTGCCCGCTGAACACGCTGTTGAACAGGCCGCCGCCCGCGATGCCGGAGCCCTTCACGGTCTTTATCTCGTAGGAGAGCGTGGCGTCGAAGCACAGGACGTTGCGGCCGTTGACGGTGAACCGGTCGCCCGGCTCTACCTCGACGACGAAGCAGTTCTGCGCCTCGTGCGCGAACCACGCGTCGCCCCGGCCGCGCACCGCCATCAGCGGCAGCCCCTCACCGGTGACGGCGCGCTTGATCATGCCGCCGATGCCCTGGCCCTTGTGCTCGAACTTCAGCTCGCCCCGGTGCGCGACCATCGCGCCCTGCCGGGCCAGCATCTCGCCGTTCACGGTGTACTTCAGACACTTGGCGTTCTCGACGGTCAGGCCCGGCTCCACGGCCGGGCGCACCATGTGCTCGCTGGAAAACAGATCACCCTTCATGCGGGGCATCGTGTCCCGGAGGGGCGCGTTCCGACAAGATCGCGGATCGCGCCCCGGCTCCCGGGCGCTGCTGCTACTGCCTACTGCCGCAGGTCCCCCTCGCGCTCGTGCAGCATCGCGCCGCGCCGCGCCGACTTGGCCGGCTTGCCGCAGAACGCCGACTCCAGGGTGCCCGCGAGCGTGTCCAGGACCTTGCCGTTGTTGGAGGTGTTGACCAGCGCGGTCAGGCTGCGGCCACCGTCCTTGCTGGTGAACGCGTAGGTGTAGTAGCCCTGTACGGCACCCGTGTGGCCGTAGACCGAGATTCCGCAGGACAGGTCGCGGCGTCGCAGTCCGAGGCCGTAGGCCGTGGTGCTGTTGACCTTGGTGAAGCGCTCCATCTCGGCGAGGCGCGCGGAGGAGAGCAGCCGCCCGCCCACCAGCGCGGAGTAGAAGGTGTTGAGGTCCTTGGCGGTGGAGATGATCGCGCCCGCGCTCTGCGCCCAGGACACGGTCTGGTCGGTCGCGTCGACCAGTGCGGCACCGGCCTTGTCGGGGGTGAGATAGCCGCGCGCGTACCGGCCGGGGATCTTGGTGTCGGGGTGGACGTAGAAGGTGTCGGCCAGCTTCAGCGGCTTGATGACGCGGCTTTGGTACTCGGTCCTCACGGAGTGCCCGGTCAGCTTCTCGATGAGCAGGCCCGCCACCACGAAGTTGGTGTTGGAGTAGGAGTAGGCCGCGCCGGGGGCGTTGGTGCGCGGCTTCTTCAGGGAGAGCGCGACCAACTGGCGGTAGGTGAAGACCTTGTCGCGCACGCTCTCGAAGCCGGAGACGCTCTGGGCGAACATGTCGTTGCTGAAGTCGTACAGACCGCTGCGGTGGTTCAGCAGATGGCGGACCGTGATCCGGTCGTCCGGGAGCAGCCCGGGCAGATAGTGGTTCACCGGGGAGTCCAGGTCGAGCTTGTGCTCGTCGGCCAGTTGCAGCAGGACGACCGTCGAGAAGGTCTTGGTGACGCTGCCGATCCGGAAGCGGTCCCCGGTGCTCATGGGCCGCTTCGTGCCCCGGTCCGCGAGGCCCCGGCTGATGAGATACGTCCTGCCGTGGTCGTCGATCCGGGCGGCGGCGCCCGGCGCGCCCTGCTCCCGCGCGGTGCGCAGCACCTTGTCGACGCCGACCGTGTCGGGTGCCGGGAGCGCCGCCGCGCGGCCCGGTGCCTCGCCCGCCGCCCACGCCGGGACCGCGAGGAGAGACAGCGCGACCGCTCCGAGTACCGCACCCCTGCCCACCGTTGCTGAGACCATCCGGTTCCCACTCCTCGTCCACGCGGTTGTTGATGCGACATCGGTCACATTCCGGCCTGGAACCTAGGGGATTGCGCCGGAATCCCGCGCTCCGACACACACATGGTCAATCACTGATCACTCTGTGACGTATATTCGCAAAGGATTGTCATAGGGAACCGCGAAATGGATCATTCCGTGTTTACGTGACCATGACTCATCCGGAAGGGTGAACCCCAGGCCCGACCTGGGCCTCCTGGTGCTCAACAGTGCCATGTCACAAGGCGGTTGGCAGGTCCGGCCGCCTTCGGACGAAGGAACCCTTCCTCGTGCGCAGACCGCACATACGCAGCGTGGCCGTCGCCGTCGCGGTGACGACGGCCGCCACCGGCCTGGCCGGCACGGCCCTCGCGGGCCCCGACCCGGTGGACGTACGGTCCGTCCTCAGTACCGCGCGCACCGCCCCGGTGGTCCATGCCGCGAGCGCCGCGGCCTTCGCCCACGCGGCCGAGACCGGCGTCGCCACCGGCGACGAACTCGACCCGCAGGACGTCATGTTCGACCCCGAGGGCGGTCGTCACGTGCGCTTCACGCGCACCCACGACGGACTCCCGGTCCTCGGCGGCGACCTCGTCGTCCACCTCGACCGGCAGCTCGGCTACGCGGGCGTCACCCGCGCCGCCGACCACGCGGTCCGCCCCGCCACCACCGACGCCGAGGTGACCCCGGCCCAGGCGGCGAGCGCCGCCGCCCAGGCCGCCGGTGGCCAGGCGGGCACCCCGCAGCTGGTGGTGGACGCCCGCGGCGGCTCCGCCCACCTCGCCTACCAGGTGACCGTGACCGGCAGCACCCTCGACGATGACGGTGGTTCCCACACGGTCGTCGTGGACGCCCTCACCGGCACCGTGCGCAGCGACACCCCCGACGCCGACGAGTTCATCTCGCCCAAGCTGGTCAAGGCCATGCGCAGCCACGGCGAGACCATCGCCCCGCCCACCGGCACCGGCACCGCCGCCGCGGCGAGCCCGCTCGTCGCCGGGGTGGCCGCCGCGAAGTACCCGGCCACCGCGCACGGCACCGGCAAGACCCTCTTCGTGGGCAGCGTCGGCCTGACGACCACGCAGACCTCGAAGGGACACTTCCAGCTCAAGGACCCGAGCCGGTACGGCACCGAGACCCGCGACGCCAAGAACCGCATGTCGGAGACCTTCGGCTCCGGCACCAAGATCACCGGCACCAGCAACGTGTGGGGCAACGGCAAGACGACGAGCCGCAACAGCGCCGCCGCCGACGCCCAGTACGGCATCTCCAAGACGCTGGACTTCTACCGCACGACCTTCAACCGCAAGGGCATAGCCGGGGACAGCAAGCCCGCCCGCGCGATGGTCCACTGGGGCCGCTCGGTCGCCAACGCCTTCTGGGACTCCGCGTGCGGCTGCATGCTGTACGGCGACGGCGACGGCGACATGATCAAGAAGCCGCTCGTCGTGCTCGACGTCACCGGCCACGAGCTGACCCACGGCGTCGTCGACGCCACGGCCAAGCTGGAGCCGACCTTCGTCGACCGCAACGGCAACCAGTACGGCGAACCCGGCTCCCTCAACGAGTCGCTGGCCGATATCTTCGGCTCCAACGTCGAGTTCTACGCGAACAACGCCAAGAACCCGCCGAACTACCTCATCGGCGAGAAGCTGGGCCTCAAGCAGAAGTTCCTGCGCCGCCTGGACCACCCGTCGCTGGACAAGCTGGAGCAGACCGTCGACTACTGGTCGCCCGAGGTCTACTCCACCGAGGTGCACGCCGGTTCCGGCGTCTCCTCGCACGCCTACTACCTCCTCGCGGAGGGCAGCGGCAAGAAGACGATCAAGGGAGTCGCCTACAACTCCCCGACCTACGACGGCGCTTCCGTCAAGGGCATCGGCCGCACCAAGGCCACCGCCGTCTTCTACCGCGCCCTGACCCGCTACATGGTCTCCTCCACCGACTTCCACGACGCGCGCGTCGCGACGCTGAAGGCGGCCAAGGACCTGTACGGCGCGAGCAGCACCGAGTACAAGGCCGTGAACCGGGCGTGGGCGGCGGTCAACGTCACCGAGGCCAACACCCCCACCTCCTGAGACACGGCGGTCGTACGCCGCCGTACGACCGCCCCGCAGGACCCCCGGATGCCCCGCCCCGCGCGGGGCATCCGCACGTCCGGCGCCCGGCCGCGCGGCCCACCGACATGCGCGCGCCCGCTTTCCGGTGGGACGATGACTGGCGTGGGGTACGCGGAAGCGTCCCGGCCGGTCCGGGAGTTCGGCGCACCGGCCGCTGCCCGGGAGCGGGCCCGGTGACCGGCCGCCTGGGCCGCGCCTGCCGCAGCGCCGCCGTCCTGCTGGCCGCCCTCGCCGTACAGGCCCCGATCCTCCAGGCCGCCGCCCGTCCCAGCGGGGACACCGCCCACGCCCTCGGCGTCGTCACCTGGGCCGCGGGCGCCGAACGCCTCGGGCACGGCGGCGCCGACCGCAGCTACCGTCTCCTCGTACGCACCAGCGTCGGCGGCAGCGAGCTGCGCGTCCGCCTCTCCAACGCCTTCGGGGACCGCCCGCTGCGCGTGAACGCCGTCCGCGCGGGCCTGAGTGAGCGGGGCGCGGCCGTGCGCGACAACCGGCCGCTCGCCTTCCACGGCCGTGCGTCCGTCACGATCCCCCGGGGCGCCGTCGTCTGGAGCGACCCGCTGCGCGGCCGTGTCCCCGCCGGGGCCCTGCTCGCCGTCAGCCTGCACACCCCGGACGCCACAGGACCCGCCACCGGCCACGCGCTGGCCCTGCGCACCTCGTACACCGCCCGGGGCGACCACACCGCCGACGACGGCGCCGCCCCCTGGACGCGCACCACGGACTCCTGGTGGTACCTCGATGCCGTCGCCGTACGCCCCGACCGGCCCGCCACCGGTGCGGTCGCCGTGCTCGGCGACTCCATCACCGACGGCTGGGGCTCCACCCCCGGCCGGGACCGGCGCTGGCCCGACCTGCTCGCGCGGCGCCTGGCCCGTACACCGCTCGCGGGCGTCGCCGGTGAGGGGATCTCCGGCAACCGGGTCCTGTCCGACGGCGGCGGCGGTCCCAGCGCCCTCGCGCGTCTGGACCGGGACGCGCTGGACCTGCCCGGCGTGCGTACCGTGATCCTCTTCGCGGGCGTCAACGACCTCAAGGCGGGTACCGGGGTCACGGCCGCCGAACTCGTCGCCGGGTACCGGGAGATCGTCCGGCGGGCGCACGCGGCGGGCAGGTGCGTGATGGGCGCGACCGTCGCCCCGTTTCGGGGCTGGCCGCAGTGGAGCCCGGGCGCCGAGGCCGTGCGCCGGGAGGTCAACGACCGCGTCCGCACCGGCGTCGGCTTCGACGCGGTGGCGGACTTCGACCGCGCCCTGCGCGACCCCCGGCGCCCCGAGCGGCTGCGGCCCGCCTACGACAGCGGGGACCATCTCCACCCGGACGACCGGGGGATGCGGGCGCTCGCCGACGCGATCGACCTCGACCGGCTGCGCTGCGCCCGCTGAACCCGGCTCTGCGTGAACGGCCCCTCAGCGCAGGGTCTGCGCCCAGTCCGCCGGAACGCGCCCCGCCGGACCTGGCACCGGCTGGTCGGCCGGATGGCTCTCCGGGGGCGCCAGTTCGGGACCTGAGCTGTAGATCTCGTTGGTGTCGTAGTCCCAGAACCAGCCCTCGCCCGGCTCGTAACTGCGGATCACCGGATGCCCGGTGGCCCGGAAGTGGGCGGTGGCGTGTTTGGCGGGCGAGTCGTCGCAGCAGCCGATGTGCCCGCACTGCGCGCAGCGGCGCAGATGGAACCACCAGCCGCCCGTCTTCTCGCACTCCACACAGCCCGTACCGCTCGGCGGCACACTCGGGTCGATGGCGTCCTCGGCGCTCATGCTGCCTCCTCGGGGGTCGGTCCGGGCGCCGGATCGGGCGCCTCGGCGGTCAGCGGAAGGAAGACCTGGAAGCGGGTGTCGCCCGGCACCGACTCGACCCGGAGCGTGCCGTGGTGCTTGTCGACGACGATCCGCCGCGAGATGTCGAGCCCGAGGCCGGTGCCCTCACCGAGCGGCTTGGTGGTGAAGAACGGATCGAAGACGCGCTCGCGCAGCTCGGCCGGAATCCCCGGCCCGGTGTCCCGCACCTCCACCAGCGCGCGGTCCCCCTCCCGCGTGGTCCGCACCGTCAGCCGCCCCGAACCGCCCATCGCCGAGACCGCGTTGTCGACCAGGTTGGTCCACACCTGGTTCAGCTCCGCCGGATACCCGGGCACCTCGGGCAGCGCGCCGTCGTACTCCCTGACCACCTCGATGTGCGGGCCGATCTTCGCCGACAGCATCAGCAGGGTGCTCTCCAGGAGTTCGCGCAGGTCCACCGGGCGGAACGGCGCCCGGTCGAGCTGCGCGTACTGCTTCGCCGCACCCACCAGGTGCGAGACCCGGGCGGTGGAGTCCTCGATCTCGTTCATCAGCAGCTCGGTCTCGACGGTCGACTCCAGCCAGCCCATCGCCCGGGGCACCACGTCCTCGCCCACCGCCGCCGCGACCTGCTCCAGCCAGTCGGTGTCCAGGCCCGCCTGCGTGAACGTCGGCGCGTACCGCACGGCCTGCTCGACGCCGTGGTCCTCCAGCCAGTCCGCGAGCGCGTCCTCCCGGTCCGCCGCCTCCAGCGGGCCGAGCGACGGCGCCTTCGCGACCCGCTCGGCCGTGCGCTCCTGGACCTCCACCAGGCGGGCCAGCGTGTCGCGGGACAGCGGCCCTTCGGCGATCAGGGCGAGCTTGTGCCGCATCTTCGCCACCCGCTCGCGCAGCGCGGAGGTCGCCCGCACCGCCGCCGAGGCCGGGTTGTTCAGCTCATGGGTCAGCCCCGCCGAGAGCGAGCCGAGCGCCAGCAGCCGCTCGCGCCGGGCCACCAGCGCCTGGGCGCTCTTCGAGCCGAAGAACAGCCCCTCCAGCAGATGCGTCGCCATCGGGAACCACTCGCGCATCACGGCCGCGAACGTCTCGGCGGGCAGCACGAAGAAACGGCTCGGCTCGGTCACCCGCATCGAGTTGTTGTACACCTGCCGCACCCGGTCCCCGAGATACGCCTGCATGGCGCCCGCGTACACCCCGCGCTGCGCGGTCCGGGTCACCTCCATGTCCTCGGCGCCGACCCGCCGCGACAGCACCACCGTGCCCTCGATCAGCACGTAGAAGCAGGTCGCGGGCGCGCCCTCGGCGTACACCGGGCCCGGCTCGAACAGCTCCACCCGGCCCTCCGCGCACAGCCGCCCCAACTGGCCGGGCGTCAGCTGGTCGAACAGGAACAGGCTGCCGATCTCCCCGGGACTGCACGGCAGCCGCTGCCCGCTCACGACTGCTCCAGATACCGGTGGACGAGCATGACGGCCATCGCACCCTCTCCCACGGCGGACGCGACCCGCTTGGCCGACTCCGCGCGCACATCGCCCGCCACGAACACGCCCGGCACATTGGTCTCCAGGTGGTACGGCGGCCGGTCCAGCTCCCAGCCGGGCGGTGGCGTCCCGTCGGGGGTCAGGTCCGGGCCCGCGAGCACGAAACCGCGCGCGTCGCGCAGCACGGTCCCGTCCAGCCAGCCGGTCAGCGGGGCGGCGCCGATGAACACGAACAGCCACTGCGCGTCGGCCTGTTCGGTCTCACCGGTTTCGGTGCCGCGCAGCGTCAGCCGCTCAAGACGGCCCTCGCCGTGCGCCGCCACGACCTCCGTGTGGCCGCGCACCGAGATGTTCGGGGCCTCCCCGATCTGCTGGACCAGATAGTGCGACATCGACGCCGACAGATCGGCGCCGCGGACCAGGAGCGTCACCGACTTGGCGACCCGCGAGAGGAACATCGCCGCCTGGCCCGCCGAGTTGGCGCCGCCCACGAGGTACACGTCCTGGTCCTGGCAGGAGGCCGCCTCGGTCAGCGCGGAGCCGTAGAACACCCCGCAGCCGGTCAGCTCCGTACAGCCCTCCGCCGCGAGGCGCCGGTACTGCACCCCGGTCGCCAGGATCACGCTGTGCGCCCCGACCGTCGAGCCGTCCGCGAACCGTACGATCCGCGCGGCCCCGCAGACCTCGAGGCCCGTCACCTCGCGCGTGGTCAGGAGCTCGGCGCCGAACCGGGCCGCCTGCCGCCGCGCCCGGTCGGTGAGCTGGGCACCGGAGACACCGTCAGGGAAGCCGAGGTAGTTCTCGATCCGGGAACTCTGCCCGGCCTGCCCACCCGTCGCCGAGCGCTCGACCAGCACGGTCCGCAGCCCCTCCGAGGCGCCGTACACGGCCGCCCCGAGCCCGGCCGGGCCGCCGCCGATCACCACCAGGTCGTAGAAGTCGGCCGTCGGGGTCGTCGCCAGGCCCACCCGGGCCGCCAGCTCCGGGGCCTCCGGCTCGACCAGCGCCGTACCGTCCGGGGTGATCACCAGCGGCAGCCGCCGTCCGTCCTGCCCGGCCGCCGCCAGCAGCCGCCGCCCCTCCGGCTCCTCGGCCGAGTACCAGCGGTAGGGCACCTGGTTGCGGGCCAGGAACTCCCGTACGTCCGAGGAGCGTGCCGACCAGCGGTGGCCCACCACCTTGGTGCTCGGCACCGGCCGGTGGTCGCTCGCGTGCCACGCCTGCAGCAGATCGTCCAGGACCGGGTAGAGCTTCTCCTCCGGCGGGTTCCACGGCTTGAGCAGATAGTGGTCCAGGTCCACCACGTTGATCGCGTCGATCGCCGCGCCGGTGTCCGCGTACGCCGTCAGCAGCACCCGGCGCGCCCACGGGTAGACGTCCATCGCCTCTTCGAGGAATTCGATGCCGTTCATCCGGGGCATCCGGTAGTCGGCGAGCAGCACCGCCACCTGGTCGCCGCGCAGCTTCAGCTCGCGCAGCGCGTCCAGCGCGGACGCGCCGGACTCCGCGCGCACGATCCGGTACGACTCGCCGTAGCGGCGCCTGAGGTCCCGGGCGACGGCGCGGGACACGCCCGGGTCGTCGTCCACGGTCAGGATGACCGTACGGGCGGCGTCGGTGGCCTGTGCCATGGGTCTCCCACCCCGAGCGGTCGGCTGCACGGGCTTCCTGCGGCGGTGGCACGGGAGCGGAACACCGCCTTCCGCCCATCGTAGGTGCGCCCGGCCCGCTTCGCCCCGGCGCCGGTCGGCCCTCGTCGCGGGTCCGGAGGTCCTGGTCCGCACGGCCGGTGTTCTGTGACAAGGTCATGACCGAGCGGCGCCCGTGCGGAGGGCGGCGCGCGGACGCGGTGAGAACGACGCGGTGACGACGAGGAGGCCACGCATGACACGCCCGATCACGGCCGGGGTGGACGGTACGCCGGAGAGCCTGGCGGCGCTGGACTGGGCGGCCAGGGAGGCCGTACGCCGGGGGCTGCCGCTGCGCGTGCTGCACGTCTGGCGCCATGTCGAGTCGCCCTCGGCCCCCGACCCGGTCGTGCAGCGGGGCTGGGCCGAGACCGCCGCCGCCGAGGCGGTGCGCACCGTCACCGAGCGGCATCCGCGGCTCGCCATCAGCCTGGAGGTGCCCGAGGGCGCCCCCGCCGAGACGCTGACGAAGGCCGCCGACGACGCCGAGCTGCTGGTGCTGGGCTCGCGCGGGCACGGCGGTGTGGTCGGCTTCCTGCTCGGCTCGGTGGGCGGCCGGGTCGTCGCCGAGGCGTCCCGGCCCGTGGTGCTGGTGCGCGCCGGGGACGAGGCCGCCTCGGAGGCCGCCGGGCGCGAGATCGTCGTCGGCCAGGACGGCACCCCGGAGGAGAGCGCCGCCGCGCTCGGCTTCGCCTTCGAGACGGCCGCCGCACGCGGCGCCACCGTCCGCGTCGTCCGCGCCTGGACCCTGCCGCCCGTCTTCGCCTACAGCCCCGCCTCCCTGAAGCTCCTGGACGACGCGGGCGGCCTGGAGCCCTACGAGCGCAAGGCCCTCACCGAGGCGGTGCAGCCCTGGCGCGAGCGCTACCCCGACGTGTCCGTCTCCGAGCACGTGGAGATGGGCAGCGCGGGCCAGGTCCTGCTGTCGGTGTCCGGGGGAGCGCAGCTGGTCGTCGTCGGCCGCCGCCCCCGGCACACCTCGGTGGGCGCCCGGGTCGGCTCGGTGGCCCACGGGGTGCTGCACCACGCGCCGTGCCCGGTCGCGGTGGTGCCGGGGGTGGCGTCGGAGGAGTGAGCCGGGCGCGGGAGTCCGGCGGCGGCCGGGTGCCGCCGAACGGCCCGGTGCGTCACGTTCCGCCGGGGAGCGGCCGGTGCGCGCGGTGGGTCACGGCCGCCCGGGGAAGGGTCGGTGTGCGCGGTGGGTCACGGCCGCCCGGGGAGGGGCCGGTGCCCGCGGCGGATCACCGCCGCCCCGTCGGCTGCTCCCGGTCGTCCCGGGGGCGTCACCCCTGTCCCGCCCGCTCCCCGGCCAGTTTCGCCGCCTCCCGGACCGGCCCCCGGTGCACCGGACCGTGCCCGGGTAGCAGCGTGTCGCCCTCCAGGCCGGCGATCAGGTCCAGGGAGGCCACGGCGCGCCGCCGCTCGTGGTGGAAGAAGTCGGCCAGGAGCTGGGGGCCCTTCACCCGGGAGATCGCGTGCCCGGTGACCAGCGCGTCCCCGGTGATCACGACGCCCAGGCGCGGCAGATGGTAGACGCAGTGGCCGTCCGTGTGGCCCGGGGTGTGTACCGGGACCGGGTTCCCTGGCAGGTCGAGCGCGCCCTCGGCGGGGAACGGCTCGGGCGCGGTGACGGGGTGGCGCTCAAGGCCGCCCACCTGGACGAGGTGCACCGCCCACGAGAGGACCCGGGGCCGCCAGGCGTTGCGCACCACGTCCCCGACCGTGGCCTGCTGAAGGAACTCCCGCCGCGCGTGCGGGACTTCGGCCGGGTGCAGCTGAACCGGCGTGCCGTACGCGGAACGCAGGTGCTCCGCCGAGCCCAGGTGGTCGTTGTGCGCGTGGGTGATCAGTACGGCGGCCACCGCCTCCGGTGAACTCCCCACCGCCGCAAGGGACTCCAGCAGTCCCGTGCGGTCACCCGGATACCCGGTGTCCACCAGGGTCACCGCGTCCCCGTCCTTGAGGATCACCCAGTTGGTGTGGTGGCCGTGCACCAGGTAGGTGCCGTCGGCCACTTGGTGTACCTCTGCGCGCATCCGCCCGCCGTCCCTTCGCTGTTGAACCGTCGGTGACACCCAAGCAGACGGAGGGCCGCGGACGTGTCAGCGCACTCCGTGCGGACGG
The DNA here is from genome assembly GCF_000373625.1 of Streptomyces sp. LaPpAH-108. Lineage (GTDB taxonomy): Bacteria > Actinomycetota > Actinomycetes > Streptomycetales > Streptomycetaceae > Streptomyces. The sequence continues at coordinate 136,917 of NZ_KB891993.1, read as the reverse complement.
AACTGCACGCTGATCCGGGGCCCCGCCGCGCGGGCGGTCTTCGGCACGCAGTGCTCCCAGGTGCGCTGGCAGGAGCCGCCCATCACGATCAGGTCGCCGTGTCCCAGCGGCCGTCGCACGGTGGCCGCGCCGCCACCGCCGCCGTCGGCCGGGCGCAGCAGCAGGTCCCGGGGCGCCCCGACGGAGAGGATCGCGACCATGGTGTCCGCCCGCGCCCCGCGTCCGATCCGGTCGCCGTGCCAGGCCACGCTGTCGCGCCCGTCGCGGTAGAAGCACAGCCCGGCCGTCGTGAACGGCTCGCCCAGCTCGGCCGCGTAGTGCGCGGTGAGCGCGGCGCGGGCCTCGTCGAGCACGGGGTGGGGGAGCGGATCGCGCTGCTTGTAGAAGGCGAGCAGGCGGGGCACCGCCACCACGTTGTCGTACATCTTCCGTCGCTCCGCCCGCCAGGGGACCTCGGCGGCGAGCCGTTCGAACAGCGTGTCCGCGCCGCTCAGCCAGCCCGGCAGCACGTCGATCCAGGCGCCCGCCCCGAGCGCGGTACGGCGCAGACCGCCGAGCGGACCGAGCCGGAGGTCGTCGGTCTGGTCGAACAGGGAGCCCTGGAGGTGTCTGGAGAGGGGGGACATGGGGTCAGCGTATCCCTGAATCGAAAATACGTTCCATTTACGAATCCGGACCGGCCTCTTTCGATACATCGATGTATCGAATACATTTCTGTATCGAACGGAGGTGGCACCATGACGGACGGCCTAGCCACTCCTCGCGTCACCAGACGCCGCGCCAGGACCCGCGCCGACCTGCTCGCCGCCGCCTTCGCGGTGTTCGCGGCCAAGGGATTCGGGCGGGTCTCCATCGAGGAGGTCTGCGAGGCGGCCGGGTACAGCCGGGGTGCCTTCTACTCGAACTTCGCCACCCTGGACGAGCTGTTCTTCGCCCTCTACCAGGAGCGCGCCGACCTCATCGCCGCCCAGGTCGCGGGCGCCCTCGCCCAGGACGGCCCCGGACTCGACGTACCGGCCTGCGTCGACCGTGTCGCCGAGACGCTGTTGCTCAATGTGGACTGGCTGCTGGTGAAGACCGACTTCCTGGTGCACGCGGCCCGCGACCCGGACACCGCCCGTGCCCTGCTCGACCACCGTGCCCGGCTGCGCGAGGCGGTCGCCGACCGGCTACGAAGGGCCCAGGGCCACGCCGAGCTGCCCGCCGTGCTCGGCGACGCCGACGGCGCGGCCCACGCGGTCGTCGCCGCCTACGACGGCGTCACCACCCAGCTGCTGCTTGACAAGGACGTGCCCGCCGCACGCGCCTGGCTGAAACAGCTCCTCACCGCCCTGCTGACCGATGGCAGCCGGACCTCCTGACCCACCCGACGGAAGGACACGCACACCATGGACGCGGACGCGATAGTCGTCGGAGCGGGCCTCGCCGGCCTGGTCGCCGCGCACGAACTCACCAGCCGGGGACGGAAGGTGGCCCTGCTCGACCAGGAGAACGCCGCCAACCTCGGCGGCCAGGCGTACTGGTCCTTCGGCGGCCTCTTCCTGGTCGACTCGCCCGAACAGCGCCGTCTCGGCGTCAAGGACTCCCTGGACCTCGCCTGGAACGACTGGCGGGGCAGCGCCCAGTTCGACCGCATCGAGGACGAGGACTCCTGGGCGGTGCGCTGGGCCCGCGCCTACGTCGAGTTCGCCGCGGGGGAGAAGCGCCCCTGGCTGCGCGGCCACGGCATCGAGCTGCTGCCCACCGTCGGCTGGGCCGAGCGCGGCGACCTGCGCGCGGACGGCCACGGCAACTCCGTACCCCGCTTCCACATCGCCTGGGGCACCGGCACCGGCGTGGTCGAACCCTTCGTCCGCTACGCCCGCGAGGCCGCGCGCGACGGGCTGCTCACCTTCCACCACCGCCACCGCGTGGACGAACTCCTCGTCCAGGACGGCGCGGTGTGCGGCGTGCGCGGCACCCTGCTCGCCCCCGACGACTCCCCGCGCGGCGTCGCCTCCAGCCGCGAGGCCGTCGGCGACTTCGAGCTGACCGCCGGAGCCGTGATCGTCACCAGCGGCGGCATCGGCGCCGACCACGACCTGGTCCGCCGCTACTGGCCCGAACGGCTCGGCACGCCCCCCGCCAAGATGGTCACCGGCGTCCCCGCCTACGTCGACGGCCGGATGCTCGACATCACCGCCGGGGCGGGCGCCCGCCTGGTCAACCGCGACCGGATGTGGCACTACACCGAGGGCATCGCCAACTGGAACCCCGTCTGGCCCGGCCACGGCATCCGCATCCTGCCCGGCCCCTCCTCCATCTGGCTCGACGCACTGGGCCGCCGCCTGCCCGACCCCTGCCTGCCCGGCTACGACACGCTCGGCACGCTGCGCCAGCTGCGCACCACCGAGGACATCGCCGGGTACGACCACTCCTGGTTCGTCCTCACCCGCAAGATCGTGGAGAAGGAGTTCGCGCTCTCCGGCTCCGAGCAGAACCCCGACATCACCGCCAAGGACCGCAAGGCCGTGCTCCGCGACCGGCTGCTCGGCAAGGGCGCCCCCGGCCCCGTACAGGCCTTCCTCGATCACGGCGCCGACTTCGTCACCGCGCGCACCCTGGAGGACCTGGTCGGCAAGATGAACGGCCTCACCGGCAAGTCCCTCCTGGACGCCGCCGAGGTGCGCCGCCAGATCGAGGCCCGCGACCTCCAGCTCGCCAACCCCTACAGCAAGGACTCCCAGATCCAGGGCATCCGCAACGCCCGCCGCTACATCGGGGACCGCCTCGGCCGCGTCGCCGCCCCGCACCGCATCCTCGACCCGGAGGCGGGCCCGCTCATCGGCGTACGGCTCAGCGTCCTCACCCGCAAGACCCTCGGCGGCATCCAGACCGACCTGGACTCCCGCGCCCTCGGCCCGGACGGCACCCCGGTCGGCGGACTGTACGCGGCCGGAGAGGTCGCCGGGTTCGGCGGCGGCGGGGTCCACGGCTACAACGCGCTGGAGGGCACCTTCCTCGGCGGCTGCCTCTTCTCGGGGCGCGCGGCGGGACGGGCGGCGGCGCAGGAGATGGCCTGAGGCCCCCTGGGGCCGCTCACCGCTGAAGCAGCTCCAACAGCACCTCCGCCTGGCTGCTCTCCGTGTGCTTCGTCGCCGTGAGCAGCGTGACCGGACCTTCCCGGACCGCCTTCCTGAGGCCGTCGAGCGCCGCGGCGGCCTCAGGGGCGGTCAGCTCGTGCTCGTAGCGGCGCCGGAACTCGTCGAAGGAGCCGCCGTCGTGGTACCAGTGGCGCAGCTCCGTCGACGGGGTCAGCGCCTTGGGCCACTCGTCCAGCTGGGCCTCCTCCTTGGAGACCCCGCGCGGCCACAGCCGGTCCACCAGCACGCGCAGTCCGTCGTCCGGCTCCGGCGGGTCGTAGATCCTGCGCACACGCACGCTCATGACCGGGCTCCCTCGGACGGTCGGGGGGACGCGTCCTGCGAGCGTACTGCGGGCAGGGCCGCGCCGCCGTACGGATCACAGCGCGTGACTTGACCCGCGCCGGGGCGAAACCCCGGGGCCCGCGCCCTACCCTGTGGACGAAGCGATCATCGCCGGACCCGAGGAGCGCACGTGAGGCCACCCCGCAGATCCGCCGCCCGACGCACCACGGTCCTCAGCCGCGAGGCGGTCCTGCTCACCGTGCCCGCCGTGCTCGCGGCCCTGCTCGGCGCCGCCGCACCCGCCGGGTCCGCCGGGACCGCGAAGCCGGGCGCACCGGGCGCGGGCGACGCCTACTTCCCGCTCAGCGGCAACGGCGGCTACGACGTGAACCATTACGACCTCACCCTCCGCTACGACGTCGCCTCCCGGCACCTCGACGGCAAGGCCGTCCTCACCGCCCGCGCCACCCAGGACCTCAGCCGCTTCGACCTCGACCTGAAGGGCCTGAGCGTCACCGGCGTCACCGTGGACGGCAGCGCCGCCCGCTTCACCCGCGACGGCCAGGAACTCGTCGTCACCCCGCGCCACGCCCCGCGCAAGGGGCGGGACTTCCGCGTCACCGTCACCTACCGGGGCACACCGAAGCCCGTCACCGACCCGGACGGCTCACCCGACGGCTGGATCCCCACCGACGACGGCGCCTTCGTCGCGAACCAGCCGCAGGGCGCCATGACCTGGTTCCCGTCGAACAGCCACCCCACGGACAAGGCGACCTACGACTTCACCGTCACCGTCCCCAAGGGCTACACGGCCGTCGCCAACGGCGTGCTGCGCGGACAGAGCACCGCGCACGGCCTGACCACCTTCCGCTGGCACGCGGCCGACCCCATGGCCGCCTATCTGGCCACCGCCACCGTCGGCACATTCCAGACCGAGAGCTTCACGACCCGCGACGGGGTGAAGGTCTACAACGCCGTCGACGCGCGTGAGGCCAAGAAGGCCGCGCCCGTGCTCAAGAAGCTGCCCTCCGTGCTGGAGTGGGAGAGCAAGCTCTTCGGCCCGTACCCCTTCCGCGCGGCGGGCTCCATCGTCGACCACGCGCCCAGCGTCGGCTACGCCCTGGAGACCCAGACGCGGCCCGTCTACTCCTCCGCGCCCGACATGGACACCCTCGTCCACGAGAGCGCCCACCAGTGGTTCGGCGACTCCGTCTCGCTGACGAGCTGGAAGGACATCTGGCTCAACGAGGGGTTCGCCAGCTACGCCGAGTGGCTCTACAACGAGCAGCATGGCGGCGACAGCGCCCAGAAGACCTTCGACGCCCTCTACGCCCGCCCGGCCAAGGACGGCCTGTGGGCCTACCCGCCCGGCGACCCGGGAAGCGGGAAGAACATCTTCGGCGACCCCGTGTACGAGCGGGGTGCCATGGCCCTGCACGAGCTGCGCCGGGCCGTCGGCGACAAGACGTTCCTCCGCATCCTGCGCGCCTGGGCCGACGCCCACCGCGCCGGGCACGGTACGACCGCCCAGTTCACCCGGCTGGCGCAGCGGGAGTCCGGCAAGGACGTGGGCCCGCTGCTGCACACCTGGCTGTACGCGAAGGGCAAGCCCGCCCGCGCCTGAGCCCGGCGCCGGACAGGGTGCACGTCCCGGCGCGCGTCCCGGCGCGCCTCACTGCTCGCGCAGGCCCCACGGCGAGCCGTACGCGGTGAGCAGATCGAGGAAGGGCCGGGCCGGGAACGCCTCGGGACCGAGGACGCCCCGGCCCGACCACGCGCCCGTGGCGAGGAGTTCGAGGGCGACGACCGGGTTCACCGCCGTCTGCCACACCACCGCCTGACAGCCGTACTCCGCCATCGACCACTCGTTGTCGACCACGTGGTACAGATACACCTCGCGCGGCGCCCCGTCCTTGGTGCCGCGCACCCAGGTGCCCGCGCAGGTCTTGCCGCGCATCCGGTCGCCCAGCGTCGCCGGGTCGGGCAGCCCCGCGGCCACCACGTCACGCGGCGAGACCCGCACCGGGCCGTCCGGGCCCGGCACGGTCACCGGGGTGGTGCGGTCCAGGCCCAGCTGGTGCAGCGTGCGCAGCGTGTCGGTGAACTCCCGGCCGAGCCCGTACTTGAAGGTGACCCGCTCCGCGCCCACCCAGCGGGGCATCAGCAGCACCTCCTCGTGCTCGACGTTCACGCACTCCACCGGGCCGATGCCCTCGGGGAAGTCGAACACCTCGGGCTCGCTGAACGGCTCGGTGGTGAACCAGCCCCGCCCGGACTCCCAGACCACCGGCGGGTTCAGGCACTCCTCGATGGTGGTCCAGATGCTGAAGGACGGTGCGAAGTCCAGGCCCTCCACGGTGAGATCGGCGCCGTCGCGGACCCCGATCTCCTCGATGGTGTCGAAGAGTTCGTCGGCCGCGTGCCGGGCGAACACGTCCGAGAGCCCCGGCTCCACGCCCATTCCCACGAGCGCTAGCAGCCCCGCCTCGGCCCACTGCCCGGCGAGCGCGAACTGCTCGTCGCCCAGCTTCACCCCGCACTCCTCGTACGGCCGCTCGGGATGCGGGCGGGACAGCGACATCGCCATGTCGAGATAGGTCGCCCCGGCGCCGTACGCCGCCCGGAACAGCGGCATCACGAACCTCGGGTCGGTGGCGTTCAGCAGCACGTCACAGCCGTGCCGGGCGAGCAGCGCGGACACCGCGGCCTCGTCCCCGGCGTCCACCTGGGCGGCCTCGAAACGGCCGCCCTCCGCGCCGAGGGCCGCGACGGCCGCCTCGGCACGGGCCAGGTCGTAGTCGGCCACCACCATCCGCTCGAAGAACGGACGGCGGGCCGCGATCCGGGTGACGGCGGTACCCACACCGCCGGCTCCCACGAGCAGTACACGCATGACGGAAAACTCCCTGCCTGACACGGACGGAAACGACGACTCGGCAGGCGCGCCTTGGCCCGTATGGAACGCCTGCCGGTGCCGTAAGGTCAATGGTGTTGGCATAAGAGCGGCCGCGAGGAGGCTACGCCGTGCCCAAACCCGTCGTCCCCGAGGAGCGGCGCCGCAGGCGGCGGCCCACGCGCGGCGGCACCGTGCTCTCCGAGGAACTGATCGTCACCACCGCGCTGCGGCTGCTGCGCGAACACGGCAGCACCGGCCTCACCGCCCGCCGTCTCGGCCTCGCGCTCGACTGCGACCCGAGTACCCTCTACCGGTACTTCCGGGGCATGGACGACCTCACCCTGGCCATCGGCGACGCGCTCATCGGACAGGCCCTGGACGGCTGGGAACGCACCGGGGAGTGGCGCACCGACCTGCGCACGATCGGGCTGCGCATCTACACCGTCTACGTCGACCACCCCCAGGCCGCCGTGCTCACGGCCGGACGCGTCACCGGGCGGGTCCATGAACTGGCCGCCGACGAGGCCGTGTTGGACGTGCTCGCCGGGGCCGGGTTCTCCCTCCCGGAGACGGTCCGCGTCTACCACGCCTTCATCGACCAGACGCTGGCCTTCGCCGCCCTGGACGCCGCGACCCTGGCCCTGCCCAGCGCCTCCCAGCGCGCCGACGAGGAGCAGTGGCAGTCGACGTACGCCCGGCTGCCCCGCGCCACCCACCCACGCATCGCGGAGGCCGCCCCGCTGCTGGCCCGGCGGATGGTGCACAGCGCCTATCCGACGGCGCTGGAGATGCTGCTGGACAGCGCGACCGCGAGACTCGGCTCTGCGGGCGCCACCGTCCCGCTCAGCGCCGCAGCGCGCCCGCGGCCGTCTCGCTGACCGCGTCCGCCATTGCCGCCAGGGCGGGGGAGTCGAGCTTCCACTGCTGCCAGTAGAGGGTCACGTCCACCCAGGCGTCCGGCGCGAGCGGCACCAGGCGCCCGTCGGCCAGCAGCGGCAGCGCCTGCGGCTCCGGGATCAGGCCCCAGCCGAGCCCCGCGACGACCGCCTGGAGGAAGCCCTCCGAGGTCGGGATGCGGTGCCGCAGCGGGCCCGCGCCGGTGCCGCCCAGCGAGCGGACGAAGCCGTCCTGGAGCCGGTCCTTGAGGTCGAAGGTCACCACCGGGACCTCGGTCAGCGCCTCGGCGAGCGGCCCCTCGGGCAGCCGGGCGGCGAACTTTGGTGCGGCGGCCGGGAGATAGCGCAGCCGTCCGAGCGGGCGCACCGAGCAGCCCGGCACCGGGTCGGGCGCGGTGGTCACCGCCGCCATCACCAGGCCCTCGCGCAGCAGTGCCGCCGTGTGGCCCTCGTCCTCGCGGTGCAGCTCGAAACAGAGCCCGGACACCCGGGTCAGCGCGCCGAAGAACCAGGTGGCCAGCGAGTCCGCGTTCACCGCGACCGACACGCGCGCGGGCTCCCCGGCCCCGCTCAGGCCCAGCTCGCGGCGCGTGTCCCGCTCCAGGCGGGCCAGCTGACGGGCGTAGCGCACCAGCACCGCGCCGGACTCGGTCGGCCGGACCGGTTTGGTCCGCTGGAGCAGGACCCGGCCGGTGCGCTGCTCCAGCGCCTTGACCCGCTGGCTCACCGCCGACGGCGTCACATGCAGGGTCGCAGCCGCCGCGTCGAAGGTGCCCTCGTCCACCACGGCGAGCAGCGTCCGCACCTGGTCCAGAGGGAGGTCCGGCATCATGAGAACATCACAAGCGCTAAGGATACGTAAGAATCTTTAGCTGTACGCGCGGTGATCCGTTCCTTAGCGTCGGCAGCATGAACCACGCCCTGACCGCCGCGGTCGCCGGATTCGGTACCGGCCTCTCCCTGATCGTCGCCATCGGTGCCCAGAACGCCTTCGTCCTGCGCCAGGGGATACGCCGCGACGCCATCCTCGCCGTGATCGGCATCTGCGCCCTCTCCGACGCCGTGCTGATCGCGCTCGGCGTCGGCGGGGTCGGCGCCCTGGTGACCGCGTGGCCGGACGCGGTGCGCGCCGTGGGTGTGATCGGCGGCCTGTTCCTGATCGGCTACGGCGTCCTCGCCGCCCGCCGCGTCCTCAGGCCGGGCGGCACCGGGCTGCGCGCCGAGGGCGACGCGGCGGGCTCGCGCAGGCGCGCGGTGCTCACCTGTCTCGCGCTGACCTGGCTCAACCCGCACGTCTATCTCGACACCGTCTTCCTGCTCGGCTCGCTCGCCGCCGACCGGGGCCCGCTGCGCTGGACCTTCGGGCTCGGCGCGGCCCTCGCCAGCCTGTGCTGGTTCGCCGCCCTCGGCCTGGGCGCCCGGCTGCTCGGCCGGGTCCTGGCCCGGCCCGCCGCCTGGCGGGTGCTCGACGGCGTCATCGCCGCCACGATGCTCGGCCTCGGTGCGGCCCTGCTCGCCGGGTCCTGAGCCCGGTACCGGGAACGGCCGGGGCGGTATCCGGCCGGATCGCGATACGGGTTCGGCCACCGGCGGGAGTTGCTGCGATAGTGAGGCCCGAATCGAAAGATGTATCGAGCAACGGATCGAGCGACCAGGAACCCCGTGGACACGAGCGAGAGCAGCAGCACCGACCCAGGCACCGCCGCCACCCCGCCCGCCGAGGCCGCGCCCGCCGACCCGCCGCCCCGGCGCGGCTGGCGCCGCTGGGCGATGGACACCCGGCCCCTGCGCATCCCGGCGTACCGGCGCCTGTGGACGTCGACCATCGTCACCGCCGTCGGCAGCCAGCTCACCGCCGTCGCCGTGCCCAAGCAGATCTACGACATCACCCACTCCTCCGCCTGGGTCGGCTACGCGAGCCTCGCGGGTCTGGTGCCCATGGTGGCCTTCGCGCTGTGGGGCGGCGCGGTCGCGGACACCGTGGACCGGCGCAAGCTGATGCTCGTCACCAACACCGGCATCGCCGTCACCTCGCTGCTCTTCTGGGTGCAGGCGTTCGTCGGACTCGACGCGGTGCCCGTGCTGATGGTGCTGCTCGCCGCCCAGCAGGCGTTCTTCGGGCTCAACTCCCCGGCGCGCAGCGCTTCGGTGGCCCGGCTGGTCCCGGAGTCGGAGCTGCCCGCCGCCAACGCGCTCGGCACCACCGTCATGCAGACCGGACTGGTCGCCGGACCGCTGCTCGCCGGTGTGCTGATCCCGGTCGTCGGCCTGCCCGAGCTGTATCTGATCGACGCCCTCGCGCTGTGCGTCACCGTGTGGGCCGTCTTCCGGCTGCCCGCGCTGCCGCCGCTCGGCGGGAAGGCCGCGCGCCGGGCCGGGGTACGCGAGATCGCGGCCGGGTTCCGGTACATCGCCGGGCACAAGGTGCTCCTGATGTCCTTCCTCGCCGACATCATCGCCATGGTCTTCGGCATGCCCCGCGCGCTCTTCCCGGAAATGGCCGCCGAGACCTACGCCCCCTGGGGCTCGGGCTTCGCGCTCGGCCTGCTCTTCGCGGCCGTACCCGTCGGTGCCGTGCTCGGCGGACTGTTCTCCGGCGTGTTCTCCCGGGCGCGCTCGCACGGCTGGATGGTCATCGGCGCCGTCGTCGCCTGGGGCCTGGCCGTCGCCGGGTTCGGACTCAGCGGCAACCTCTGGGTGGCCGTCGCCTTCCTCGCCGCCGCGGGCGTGGCCGACATGGTCTCCATGGTCTTCCGGGGCGCCATCCTGCTCTCCGCCGCCACCGACGAGATGCGCGGCCGGATGCAGGGCGTGTTCACCGTCGTCGTCGCGGGCGGACCGCGCCTCGCGGACGTGCTGCACGGTACGGCGGGAGCGGCCTTCGGCACCCGGGCCGCCGTGGCGGGCGGCGGGGCGCTGGTCGTCGCCCTGATGCTGGTCCTGGCCGCCGCGGTCCCCGCGCTGCGCCGCTACCGCGTCTGAGCCCTGCCGCGCCCGCTGCCTTGACGTGCCCGCTCACTACAGCGGAGTGGTCCGCCGGATCGCGTACTGGTCCATCAGCTTGCCCCGCGTGGTCTCCAGCCGATGGGCCAGGATCTCGGCGACCGTGCGCACCAGCGAGAGCCCGAGCAGCGGGTCCTCCACGCACACCCCGAGCACGGAGGGCCCGTCGAACTCGTAGGCCCGTACGTTGCTGAAGGCCACCGCCCCGAAGTCCCACTCGTAGGGCGGGAACAGCCAGGACCAGCCCAGCAGGTCGCCCGCGCCGAGCGTGGCCACCGTGACGTGCTGGTGCGAGGTGACCTGCTGGTCCAGGGAGACCGCCCCCGAGCGGATCACCCAGAACCGGTCGGCGACCCCGCCCGCCTCGAAGATCCGGGTGTCCTCCGGGAAGGACACCTCCTCGGCCAGTTCCATCAGCCGCTCGCGTTGCGCTCTGGGCAGGGCGGTCAGCAGTTTTATCGCCTTGGTCATACGCGGGGCTCCTCACCGGGCGGCGGTTCGGGTGCTGTCCCTCGAGTGCTCTCCCTCGGCCCGCTGCGAAAGTCCCGTCTGCCCCGCAACCGGCCCTAAGCCCATTTCAGCCGCTCCCGCCCCACCGGGCACCTCGGCGGCCCGGCACCTCGCCGCCACACCGGCACGCGGGCAGAGAAAAGCCCTGGCTGGACGGGGGAAACCAGCCAGGGCGGTCAGACATGACGCACGGGAGAGCACAGCGGGAAAGCCTCGCGCCGCTCCCTCGCCACGTATGAGTGAACGATAAACCACCTTCGGGCGCGGCGGCCAACCCCTCCCCGCTCACGTGACCCGCCTCACTCCCGGTCCCCTCGGTCCCACCGGGCCCGGCTCCGGGGCCGCCAGCGCGCCCGGCGCGATGATCTCCGTCAGCACACTGCCCACCACCTCGTACGCCCGCGCCCGCTCGGACGCCTCCCGGGCCTGGTCCGGATCGGTCGCCGTCAGGCTCTGCGCCCGCTCCCGCCAGACCCGCTCCTCCTCGGCGGCCACGTCCCGGCCCCGCCGGATGCGCCGCAACAGTTCGTCCGCGTCCACCACATCGGTCATACCCGTCCCCTACCCCTTCCGGGCCCGGTGATGACAGTGGCACCGACGGTGTTTGACACCGCCACGACAGGTCAGCCGGAAGGAGAGACCCGGCGCACTCGGGCCACGGGACGGCCGGGACTTTCCGTGAGGGAGGGATCAGGATGATGCGCGAGCGGCAGCAGCACACACCCGGCCCGGCCACGGCGCCTGACAGCGGGCCCCGGACCCCGGCCTACCGCCCCGCCGACGCGCGCAGCGCCGTACGCCGCACGCTGAGCGAGCACTGCCGCACCCGGGCCGTGCCGTGCGCGGACGAGACCCTGGACGACGCCCTGCTGGTGGCCTCCGAGCTGACCTCCAACGCCATCGTGCACGGCGGCGGGATCACCGGCTTCGAGGTCGACGTCGACAGCGCGGGCGTCCGCGTCTCGGTGAGCGACCGCAGCGACGCACCCCCGGTGTGCGCGGCCCGCGAGGCCGACCACTCCCGCACCGGCGGCCGGGGCTGGCCCCTGGTGTGCCTGCTCGCCCGGGACGTACGGGTCTGCGGGCTGCCGTGCGGCGGCAAGCGGGTCACCGCCGTCGTACCGCTGCGCTGACCAGACCTGCGGGCCCGGGATCTGACCTGCGGCCCGGGACGGGTCCTACTGCCGGGCCTTCTCCGGGCGGTCGGCCTTCCCGGCCTTCTCCGCCTTGCGGGCCTTCTCGCCCTTCCCCGGCTTCTCCGCCTTCTCGCTCTGGTCGCTGTCCGGCTTCTCGACCGGCACGCCGAGCGGACGCGCCAGACCCGAGACCGCCTCGTCCAGGCGCTGGAGATGGCGCAGCACGCGGTCGGTGACCCGGCCGTAGCGCGGGGCGCCGAAGGTGCCCGGCTCCAGCATCGACGCGATGCTCGGCCCCCTCTCGATCGCCGCGGGGGAGTGCGGGTCGCGCACGTGCTCGGCGATCGCCTCGATGTTGTGCACGATCCGCGAGGACACCCCGCTCAGCCGGGGGTCCTCCGCGATCGACGGGTGGCTCGGCAGCAGTTCCGCCGTGGCCGCGAGCGCCCGGCAGTGGTACGCGCACGTCTCCAGCAGGGCCAGCACATAGCGGGCGGTGTCCCGGCGCGAGCGCAGCGGGGTCACCGGATGCGTCAGCGGCTGAATGGCGGTGCGCAGATCGGCCAGCGCCTGGTCCATGTCCCGCGCCTTGTCCACCAGGTCGAAGTGGCGCTTTCCGCTGAGCTGGTCCACCGCCGCCCGGGTCGCGTCGGCCAGCTTGTCCAGGACGTCCGCCAGCAGCTCGTTGGTCCGCCGGTCGGTGCGCACCGGCAGCACCACGGCCGCCGTGATGATCCCGCAGGCCGCGCCGAGCGCCGTCTCCTCGATCCGCAGCAGCAGCACCTCCATGCTGTAGGTGTTCAGCAGCGTGTACAGCAGCCCCAGAGCCGCCGTCACGAAGAACGACATGAGCGTGTACGACAGGGGCGCCGTGTAGAACATGGCGAACACACACACCAGCACCAGGATGAACGCCGTCCAGGTGTGGTGCCCCACCACACCGGCCAGACCGATACCGGCGACCACGCCGAGGATCGTGCCGAGCAGCCGACGGGAGCCCTTGACCAGGATCTCCCCGGTGGAGGCGGTGTTGATGAACACGATCCAGCAGGTCAGCACCGCCCAGTACCAGCGCTGGCTGGACAGCAGCTCGCCGCCCGCGATGGCCAGCGCCGAGCCCACGGCCACCTGGACCGCCGCCCGGGTCGTCGGCCGGTGCAGCCCCGACTCGTCGGGCTTGTCGTCCTCGCTCTCCTCGCTGCCCTCGATGCCCGCCTCCTCCGCGTCCAGCTCCTCGCGGGAGCGGGCGGTGGCGGGGGAGTCGTCCGACTCGTCCTGCGGGCCGTCCAGCGCGGTGCGCAGACCGAGCACCGCGCGGGCCGCCTCCCCGATGCCCCGGAACACGTCCTGGACGGGCGGGGCCGCCTTCGGCAGGTTCTCCGCCTCGCGGTAGCCGAGCAGCCGGTTGCGGACCTGGGCCAGCGCCGTGCCCGACGCCTCGCCCACCGGGCGCATCACCAGCAGCCGCAGCGCCTCCAGGTCCCGGCGCATCGTGGCCCGCGCCTCGTCGCGCACCGGCAGCTGGCCGCGCGAGGGCAGCGAGGCGCCCGGCAGATGCAGCGTGAGGGTGTCGGTGCGCTCGGCGCTGCGCGCGGTCAGCAGCAGCAGCCCCAGCCGCTCGGCGGCGATCTCGGCCTCCGCGATGCGGCGCTGCAGCAGCTGGGCCATCGCCTCGTCGTCGGTGCCCCGCTCGAGGCGGCCCTGGATCATCAGCGCCGTCTCGTGCAGCCGGGCGGTGCCGGTGCGCAGGTCGCCCAGCACCTTGTCGATGTCCTCGGGACCGGCGTCCAGCAGCTCGATCTGGCTCGTGATCAGCAGCCCGAGGCGGGCCCGGAAGGCCCGGCGCAGCCGGTCCAGGGTGCCTGCGGCGGTCTGCGGCAGCAGCACGAACCGCGCCAGCGCGCTGCACACGAACGCCACCGAGATGACCACGAACAGCGAGGGCAGCAGATCGACCGTGGCCCGTACGAACAGCGACAGGAAGTAGATCTGGAAGCCGATCAGACCGAGCCCGGTGCTCCGGTCACCGAATCTGCGCCCGTAGACGGCGCAGAAGATGAGCAGCAGGAAACAGGCGTCGCTGACCAGCGGCCACTGGTTGAGGACCGCGCCGAGGGAGACCGCCGCGAACGCGACGGGCACGCACAGGGCCAGGGTGATGATCTGGGGGCGCCGGTCGATCTCCCGTACGGCGAAGGTCGCGGACATCGCCGCCATGGCGCCCGCGACCAGCTGCGGCACCGGGAAGCGGAGCAGCCCGAGTGCCACCAGCGTCATGGCGATGGCGATGACCGTGCGCAGCCCGGCGGTCAGCCGCAACAGCCCGGGATCGGACGCGGAGAGCCGGTCCCACATGCGTACGAGCACCGCACGTTCCACTGCCTTCACGCCGCCGCGCTCTTTCTTCCGTGCCGGAACATGATCCGCACACCAGCATGTCATGACGTGCGGCGCCGCTCGCCTTCACCTGGCGGGCGGCGCCGCACGTCAGGGGCCCGGGGCGGACCCCGGTGCCGTCTCAGGAGCCTCCGACGGCCTTCCCCTCGACCTGTCCCTCGATGCGCCCCTCGGCCTCGGCCCGGTCCACCTCGGCCCGCGCCTGCTGCGGCGTCAGATAGCTGTCGGTGTACTCGAAGTCCTTGAGCTTGGCGGGCTTGCGGGCCTGGAAGCCGGTGCGGACGAAATCGTCGCCCGCGACGGCGTTCAGGAGCCAGTTGACCAGCACCCGCGCCTTGGCGACGTTGGTGCGCAGCGCCGACCAGTGGTAGCCGCGGGCCACGAGCTGGGCCAGGACGCCGCGCAGCTCGATGCCGAGCGGCCGCGAGACCGCGTCCTTGCCGCCGAGGTCGACGACGAGCCCGAGGTCCTTGTGCACGTACGGCTTGAGCGGCTGCCCGCGCAGCGCGGCGATGACGTTGTCCGCGACCACCTTGCCCTGCCGCATCGCGTGCTGCGCGGTGGGCGGGCAGATCGCGCCCTCCTCGTGCTTGGCCAGGTCGGGCACCGCGGCGGCGTCCCCGAGGGCGAACATGCCGTCGTGGCCCGGCACGGTCATCTCCGGGGTGACGGCGAGCCGTCCGCGCACCGTCTCGGCGTCGAAGGTGCCGACCAGGGGACTGGCGGCGACCCCGGCGGTCCAGATCAGGGTGTGGCTGGGCAGCACCCGGCCGTCGGTGAGCGTGACCTCGTCCTCGGTGACCTTGGCGACGGAGACACCGAGGGAGACGTCGATGCCCCGGTCCCGCAGGATCTTCATCGCCTGCTTGCCCAGCCGGTCCCCGAGCTCGGGCATCAGCTTGGGCGCGATGTCGAGCAGATGCCACTTGATCAGGCTCGGATCGAGGCGGGGATAGCGCTGGACGGCGGCGTGGGTGAGGCGCTGCAGACAGGCCGCGGTCTCGGTGCCCGCGTAACCGCCGCCCACGACGACGAACTGCAGCCGCGCCTCGCGCTCGGCGGGGTCGTCGCTGGCGTCGGCCAGATCGAGCTGGGAGATCACATGGTCACGGATGTACGCGGCCTCGGCGAGCGTCTTCATCCCGAAGGCGTGCTCGGTCAGGCCCGGGATGTCGAAGGTGCGGGTCACACTGCCCGGGGCGAGCACGAGATAGTCGTACGGCTCGTTGACGATCTCGTCGGTGATCGTGCGGATGACGCACACCTTGGCCTCGGGATCGACCCCGATGGCACCGCCCGGGATGATCCGGGTGCGGTACTTGCGGCTGCGGCGCAGGGAGACGGCGATCGACTGCGGGGTGAGCACCCCGGAGGCGACCTGGGGGAGCAGGGGGAGGTAGAGCTGATAGGAGAACGGCGTCACCAGCGCGACGTCGGCCTCCCCGGGTGCGAGTTCGCGCTCCAGACGGCGAACGCACTCGACGCCGGCGAAACCAGCGCCGATCACCAGAATCCTGGGTCGTGTCACGGTGTTCATCCCTTTCTGCGGCTCCCGGCGGACCGGCCCGACTGCCGTCCGCCTGCCCTGCACCGCTGCCACCACACACCCCGATCCCACCGCGCCGCGGGCCGTTGTGCCAGCCGGGCGGGGCAGGCAGTTGAACGTCAGCCGAACACCTGGGCATCACCCTGCCCCCGGGACGGTGGCGGCAACCGGAATCCCGCCGTGGCCCGCGCCACCGGACCTCACCAGGGCAGGAACGCGTGGATGTCCTTGCCGTCCTCGTCCACCACCACGCTCACCTGGTCGCACAGCGTGTGCAGCAGATGCCAGCCGATCCCGCCCCCGCCCGTGCTCGGCCGGAACGGGCGCGGCTCGGGCCGGACCGTGCTCGTGTCATGCATGATCACGTGCACCCCGTCGAAGGTACGGCGCAGCCGCAGCCCGAACGGACCGGGCGCGTACTGGATGGCGTTGGCCGCGAGTTCCGTGACCACCAGCAGGATGTCGTCCCAGTACTCGGACGCCCGGGGCGGCGTGTCCAGGGCCAGGGAGCGCAGGAACTGTTCCGCGGCCAGCCGCGCCCCGGTCACGTTGGACAGCTCGCCCGGGAAGGAGAACACACGCTCGTGCGTCTCCTGTGAGGGCGGTGTCCCGTCCCAGCGCGGCTCGCTCGCCATCTCGCGTCCCCGGCCCCGGAACACCCGGGGCGGTCGTGTCGACCGATCACTTTCCCTGCTGCGGGTTCCCCTCGCTCACCGGACTACGCGTCCGCCCGGTCACCGGTGATCATCCACCCGCGCCCGGGCCGCGCACCCCTTCTGCCCCACGGCGTCGCCTGCTAGCGGAACACGTTGTCCGAGTCGTCCCAGTCGGCCGGCTCCTGCGGGCGCGAGCGCCGCGCGGCACGGGAGCGGGCCTCGTACATCGCGTCGATCTCCGCCGAGAAGTGCCGCACGATCGCGTCCCGGCGCAGCTTCAGGGACGGCGTCAGCAGCCCGTTGTCCGGAGCGAACGGCTCCGGCAGCACCCGGTAGACCCGTATGGACTCCGCGCGCGAGACCGCGCTGTTGGCCGAGGCGACCGCCCGCGCCAGCTCCTCGCGCAGCGCGTTCTCCTCGCGGGCCTCCCGGCCGCCCGGCTCGCCGTGGAAGGCCAGCGCGGTCCGCCAGTGCGCCAGGAAATCGGGGTCCAGCGTGATCAGCGCGCCCACACAGGGCCGGTCGTCCCCGACGACCACCGCCTGGTGCACCAGCGGATGCTCCCGCAGCCGCTGCTCCAGCGGGGCCGGGGCCACGCTCTTGCCGCTGCTGGTGACCAGCACGTCCTTCTTGCGTCCCGTGATCGTCAGATACCCCTCGCCGTCCAGGCGTCCGATGTCCCCGGTGGCCAGCCAGCCCGAGCGCAGCGCGGCCCGGGTGCGCGGCTCGTCGCCCATGTAGCCCTGGAACACCGAGGGACCGCGCACCAGGATCTCCCCGTCGTCGGCCACCGCGATCTCGGTGCCCGGCAGCGGCAGCCCCACCGTCCCCGTCTTCTCCCGGCCCACCGGCTGCATGGTGATCCCGCCGCTGGTCTCGGTCAGGCCGTAACCGTCGTGCAGATACAGCCCGATGCCCTCGTAGAACAGCGACAGATCACGGCTGAGCGAGGAACCCCCCGAGGTGCCGCGCTGGGCCCGGCCGCCGAGGGCCGCGCGCAGCTTGCGGTACACGGTCCGCTCGTACAGCGTGTGCTGGAGCCGCAGATCGAGTCCCGGGCCGGGTCCGGTGCCGAGCCGGGCGCGCTCCTGCGCCTCCGCGAAGTCCCGCGCCGTCTGCGCCGCCCGCTCGAACACCGCCCCGCGCCCCGCCTGCTGGGCCGTGCGCAGGAAGGTTTTGTACAGCTTCTCGAACACCGAGGGCACGCCGTAGAGGTACGTCGGCCGGAACGTGGCCAGCGCCGAGGCCAGCGCCTCCTCGGTCATCTCGGGCTCGTGCGCCATCAGGAAACCGCCCCGCAGGCACATCTGCATGATCATGAGCCCGTACACGTGCGAGAACGGCAGGAACGCCAGCACCGAGGGCTGCTCACCGGGCGGCCCGGCGGTGTGGCCCCAGCCCGCCAGCAGCACGTCGCACGGATAGGCCAGCCCCTGGTGGCTCAGCGCGCAGCCGAGCGGACGCCCCGAGGTGCCCGAGGTGTACGCGATGACCGCCGTGGAGTCCGGCAGCACGATCCGGCGCAGCGACTCCACCGTGGTCAGCGGGATCTCCGCGCCCCGCTCGGCCAGTTCGCCGAGCGCGCCCGCGTCCAGCTGCCAGACGTGCTTCAGCCGGGGCAGCGCCGCGCACACCGTGCCGACGGTCATGATCCCCTGCTCGTCCTCCACCGCCACGGCGACGCAGGACGCGTCCCGCAGGATCCACTCCACCTGCTCCCGCGAGGAGGTCGGATGGATCGGGACGATCTCCGCGCCCACGGTCCACAGGGCGTGCGCCAGCACCGTCCACTCGTAACGGGTGCGGGCCATCAGGGCCACCCGGTGGCCCGGTGAGATCCCGGCGGCCACCAGCCCCTTGGCCAGGGCGACCACCTCGTCCCGCAGGGTGGCGGCCGTGACCTCCTCCCACACGGTCGCGGCGGCGTTCTTGCGCCACGCGAGCAGGGGCAGGCCGGGATCGCGGTCCGCGGTCTCGAAGACGGTGTCGGCGAGCCCGCCGGTGGGAGGCGGGACCGCTGCTGGAGCGAGGGCGACGTCGCGCATGGCGCTGCTCCTGGTATGTACCGAGGGTGACTCCGCCGATCGGCTCTGTGTCGGCGGTGCACGAATCTAGCCCAGGTAAGCGCTTTCGGTGAGGGGAAGCGGAAACTCGTGATCGAGCGATGATCTTTGGGCGCCCGGTGGGCCCCGTGAACCGCCCTTCCGCGGACATATGAGGACCGCGGTTCACGGCCACGGGTACGGCGCGAGGGGCGGCCGGAGTCCGACGACTCCGGCCGCCCCTCGGCGGCCTCACCCGGCGGCTCAGCCCGCGGGCGTGAGCCAGACCGTGGCGAGCGGCGGCAGCGTCAGCCGCACCACCCCGTCCTGCGGCTTCAGCCCCTCGGCCGCGCCCGTGGCCACACCGCCGCCGCCGTACCGCGCCGCGTCCGTGTTCAGCGCCTCCCGCCAGACCGGGACCTCGCCGGGCACCTGGAGGGCGTAGTCGTGGCGGACGACGGGGGAGAAGTTCGACACCGCGAGCAGCGGGGTGCCCGCCTCGTCGTAGCGCAGGAACGCGAAGACGTTGTCGTCGGCCGCGTCGCACAGCACCCACCGGAAGGCGCCCGGGTCGGTGTCCCGCTGCCACAGCGCCGGGGTGTCCCGGTACCGCGCGTTCAGGTCCCGCACGAGATCCTGGACGCCCCGGTGGTCGCCCGCCGCGCAGTAGCCCTCGTCCAGCAGCCACCACTCCGGACCGTGCGTCTCGGACCACTCCCCGCCCTGCGCGAACTCCTGCCCCATGAAGAGCAGTTGCTTGCCCGGGTGGGCCCACATGAAGCCCAGGTACGCACGGTGGTTGGCGCGGCGCTGCCACCAGTCGCCCGGCATCTTCGACACCAGCGCCTGCTTGCCGTGGACCACTTCGTCGTGGGAGATCGGCAGGACGTAGTTCTCGCTGTACGCGTACACCATCGAGAAGGTCATCTCGTGGTGGTGGTACTTGCGGTGCACCGGCTCCTTCTGCACGTACTCGAGGGAGTCGTGCATCCAGCCCATGTTCCACTTCAGCCCGAAGCCGAGCCCGCCGCCGTCCGTCGGCCGGGTCACCCCGTCCCAGGCGGTGGACTCCTCGGCGATGGTCACCACGCCGGGGCAGCGCCGGTAGACGGTGGCGTTCATCTCCTGGAGGAAGGCCACCGCGCCCAGGTCCTCCCGGCCGCCGAAGACGTTCGGCTCCCACTGCCCGGAGTCGCGCGAGTAGTCGAGGTAGAGCATCGAGGCGACCGCGTCCACGCGCAGCCCGTCGATGTGGAACTCCTCGCACCAGTACACCGCGTTGGCGACCAGGAAGTTGCGCACCTCGGTCCGCGCGAAGTCGAACTCGTAGGTCCCCCAGTCCGGATGCTCGGCACGGCGCGAGTCCCCGGGCTCGTAGAGCGGGTCGCCGTCGAAGCGGGCCAGCGCCCAGTCGTCCTTGGGGAAGTGCGCGGGCACCCAGTCCATGATCACGCCGATGCCCGCCTGGTGGAGCTTGTCCACCAGGTACTTGAAGTCGTCGGGCGAGCCGAGGCGCGGGGTGGGCGCGTAGTACGAGGTGACCTGGTAGCCCCACGACCCGCTGAAGGGGTGCCCGGCGACCGGCATCAGCTCGACGTGCGTGAAGCCCATCTCCTTGACGTACGCGGGGAGTTCGTCCGCGAGCTGACGATACGTCGACCCGGGTCGCCAGGACGGCAGATGGACCTCGTACACCGAGAACGGTGCCCGGTGCACGGGCGTGTCCCCGCGGTGCGCCATCCAGTCCGCGTCGTGCCACGCGTGCCGCGACACCGCCACCACCGACGCCGTGTCCGGCGGGACCTCGGTGGCGCGGGCCATCGGGTCGGCCTTCAGGAACCGGTGACCGTGCCGCGAGGTGATCTCGAACTTGTACCGCGCGCCCTCGCCGATCCCGGGCAGGAACAGCTCCCACACCCCGGACGCGCCCAGCGAGCGCATCGGGTACTGGGTGCCGTCCCAGAAGGTGAACTCCCCGGCCACGCGCACGCCTTGGGCGTTCGGCGCCCACACCGTGAACCGGGTGCCCGCCACCCCCTCGTGCGTCATCGGCTCCGCGCCCAGCGCCTTCCACAGCTCCTCGTGGCGGCCCTCGCGGATCAGATGCAGATCCAGCTCACCGAGCGACGGCAGGAAGGCGTAGGGGTCGTGGACCTCCCGCTCGCCGTCGTCGTAGGTGACGAGCAGGGTGTACGCCGGGATCTCCCGGTAGGGCAGCACGGCGGCGAACAGGCCGCCGCCCTCCGACTCCAGGGCGCCCCGCTCGCCGTCCACGACCACGTGGACCGCGCGGGCGTTGGGGCGCAGCGCCCGGAACAGCACGCCACCGGGCACCGGGTGGGCGCCGAGCAGGGCATGCGGATCGTGGTGCGCGCCGCCCAGGAGCCGGTCGCGCTCGGCGGCGTCGAGCGGTGGCGCGAGGGCGCGCAGCGGGCCCGCGGTCTCGGGGGGAGAGGTGTCGCGCAGTGCCATGTCAGCCTCCCCACGCGGCGAGTCGCTCGATCGCGGCCATCGGTACCGGCAGCCAGTCCGGCCGGTGTCTCGCTTCGTACAGCACCTCGTACACCGCCCTGTCCGTCTCGTGCGCGCGCAGCAGCGCGTGCTTCTCGCGTGGGTTCCAGCCCGCGCGGGCCGCGTAGCCCGCGCAGAACGCGTCCCGGCAGCGCTGCGCCCATTCGGGTCGCCAGGGGCGGCGCTGCCGGGCCGCGTAGTCGAAGGAGCGCAGCATCCCGGCGATGTCACGCACCGGGGACTGCGGGGCGCGCCGTTCGTCCAGCGGACGGGACGGCTCACCCTCGAAATCGATCACGAACCAGTCGCGCCCGGCCCGCAGTACCTGGCCGAGGTGCAGATCGCCGTGCACCCGCTGCACCGGCGGCCCCGAGTCGCACGAGGCGAGCGCCGCGAACGCGGCCCGCAGACCGGGCACATGGGGCCGCAGACCGGGTACGGCGCGCGCGGCGGCGTCCAGCCGCGCGCGCATCTGGTCCGCCGTACGGCCCCGCTCGCCGGGTCCTGCCGGGGGGAACGCCTCGGCCAGCGCCAGATGCACCTCGGCCATGGCGCTGCCCAACTCCCGTGCCTCGGCGGTGAAGTCGTGGCCGTCGGCCAGCGCGCGCAGCGCCAGCGTCCACCCGTCGGCGGCGTCCGGCAGGAACGGCTGGAGCACGCCCAGCGTCGCGGGCTGCGGGCTCGTGGTGCTGAACCAGGCCACCGGCGCGGGCACTCGCGCACACCCCTGCGCGGTCAGCGCGTTCGGCACCTCCAGGTCCGGGTTGACGCCCGGCTGGATACGGCGGAACACCTTCAGGATGTACGCATCGCCGTACACGATCGAGGAGTTGGACTGCTCGGCGGTCAGCAGCCGGGGTGCCAGACCGCCCGGCACCCGGGCGGCCGGGTCCGTCTCGAAGCGCAGCGGGCCCGCCTGGCCGGGACGGCGCAGCCGCTCCAGGAGCAGATGCGCCGAGCGCGGATCGTGCAGCGCGTCGTAGACGGCGAGGCCCTTGAACGGCCCCTCCTCGGCGCGCCCGATGAAGGCGCGCTCCAGGCGCGGTGCCATCTCCTCGCGCAGGCCGAGGAGGAGTTGGTAGCAGTCGCCGGGCGGGGGAGTGCCGCCCGGGGTGGGCAGCGGCGCGTGCGAGGCGTTCACCAGCAGATGCAGACAGCCCGGGAACAGCTCGGTCATGGACAGCACCGTCAGATCGGTGACGGGCCGGTCCTTTCCCGCGAACCAGCGCTGTTCGGGGAGCCATGCGAGCAGCAGGCCGCGCAGCGAGGACGGCCGCCGTCCCGCGTCGACCGCGGCGCGGGGGGAGAGGGTGATGGTCTTCGGCATGGTCACGCGTCCTTTCCTCGGCGCCTGGCGCTAGCGGCGGCGGCCGATGCGGGATGCGACTCGGGTGAGCCGGAACCAGTAGAAGCCGTGGCCCGCGAGGGTCAGCAGATAGGGCAGTTCACCGATCGCCGGGAAGCGCACCCCGCCGATCAGCTCGACCGGGTGACGC
The DNA here is from genome assembly GCF_000373625.1 of Streptomyces sp. LaPpAH-108. Classification (GTDB taxonomy): domain Bacteria; phylum Actinomycetota; class Actinomycetes; order Streptomycetales; family Streptomycetaceae; genus Streptomyces. Next base: position 114,421 of record NZ_KB891993.1, on the reverse strand, counting down.
CCGTCGTAGGCCCGCAGATCCAGCTCGGTCGGCTGCGCGAACCGGGAGAAATTGTGCACGCACAGCACCAGGTCGTCGCCGTACTCGCGCAGGAACGCGAGGACCGCCGGGTTGGAGGACGGCAGTTCGGTGTAGGTGCCGAGTCCGAAGGCGGGGTTCTGCTTGCGGATCTCGATCATCCGGCGGGTCCAGTGCAGCAGGCTCGACGGGGACGACATCGAGGCTTCCACGTTGGTGACCTGGTAGCCGTAGACCGGGTCCATGATCGTGGGGAGGTAGAGCCGCCCGGGGTCGCAGGGCGAGAAGCCCGCGTTGCGGTCCGGGGTCCACTGCATGGGGGTGCGGACGGCGTCGCGGTCGCCGAGCCAGATGTTGTCGCCCATGCCGATCTCGTCGCCGTAGTAGAGGATCGGCGAGCCGGGCAGGGAGAGCAGCAGGGCGGTGAACAGCTCGATCTGGTTGCGGTCGTTGTCGAGGAGGGGGGCGAGGCGCCTGCGAATACCGATGTTGGCGCGCATCCGCGGGTCCTTGGCGTACTCGGCCCACATGTAGTCGCGTTCCTCGTCGGTGACCATCTCCAGGGTCAGCTCGTCGTGGTTGCGCAGGAAGATGCCCCACTGGCAACTCGACGGGATGGCCGGGGTCTTGGCGAGGATTTCGGAGACCGGGTAGCGCGATTCACGGCGTACGGCCATGAAGATGCGCGGCATGACGGGGAAGTGGAACGCCATGTGGCATTCGTCGCCGCCCACTTGGTAGTCGCCGAAGTAGTCGACCACGTCCTCCGGCCACTGGTTCGCCTCCGCGAGGAGCACGGTGTCCGGGTACTGCGTGTCGATCTCGCGCCGTACGCGCCGCAGGAACTCGTGCGTGGCGGGCAGGTTCTCGCAGTTGGTGCCGTCCTCGGCGTAGAGGTACGGCACCGCGTCCAGGCGGAACCCGTCGATGCCGAGGTCCAGCCAGAACTTCAGCGCGGCCAGGATCTCCTCCTGCACGGCCGGGTTCTCGTAGTTGAGGTCGGGCTGGTGCGAGAAGAAGCGGTGGAAGTAGTACTGGCCGCGCACCGGGTCGAAGGTCCAGTTGGAGACCTCGGTGTCCACGAAGATGATCCGCGCGTCCTGGTACTGCTTGTCGTCGTCGGCCCACATGTAGTAGTCGCCGTAGGGGCCTTCGGGGTTCTTGCGGGACTCCTGGAACCACGGGTGCTGGTCGCTGGTGTGGTTCATGACGAAGTCGATGATGACGCGCATCCCGCGCTGGTGGGCGGCGTCCACGAACTCGACGAAGTCCGCGAGGTCCCCGAACTCCGGCAGCACCGACGTGTAGTCGGCCACGTCGTAACCGCCGTCCCGCAACGGGGACTTGAAGAACGGCGGCAGCCAGAGACAGTCGACGCCGAGCCACTGGAGATAGTCCAGCTTGGCGGTGAGACCCTTGAGGTCCCCGATGCCGTCGCCGTCGCTGTCGTGGAAGGAGCGGACCAGGACTTCGTAGAAGACGGCGCGCTTGAACCACTCCGGGTCGCGGTCCCGGACGGGGGTGTCCTCAAAAGTGTCCGGCACGGGTTCGTTCACGGTCATGACGCTGAAGGCCCTCCGATCTGTGGCGTCGCCCGCCCGGCGGCGTGCAGTACGTGCGCGGGTGCGTGGCCGGGGCTGAGACGGACGTAGTTGGTCCGGCCCCAGTGGTAGGTCTCGCCTGTCAGTTCGTCGTGGACGGACAGGTCGGCGTGCCAGTCCAGGCCGAGTTGCGGCATGTCCAACGAGACCGTGGCCTCCTGGGTGTGGTGCGGGTCGAGGTTGACGACCACGATGACCGTGTCCGTCCCCGTGCTCTTGCTGTAGGCGAGCACGGAGTCGTTGTCGGTCTGATGGAAGCGGAGATTCCGCAGGCGCTGTAGCGCGGGATGCCGACGGCGGATGTCGTTGAGGCGGGTGATGAGCGGGGCGATGGTGCGGCCCTCCCGGGCGGCGCCCTCCCAGTCACGGGGCTTGAGCTGGTACTTCTCCGAGTCCAGGTACTCCTCGCTGCCCGGCTTCAACGCCTGGTTCTCGCACAGCTCGTAGCCGCTGTAGACGCCCCAGGCCGGAGAGAGGGTGGCGGCGAGCACGGCCCGGACCTCGAAGGCGGGACGGCCGCCGTCCTGGAGGTAGGCGTGCAGGATGTCCGGGGTGCTGGTGAAGAAGTTGGGCCGCATATAGGCGGCGGCCTCCCCCGACAACTCGGTCAGATACTCGGTGAGTTCCTGCTTGCCGTTGCGCCAGGTGAAGTACGTGTAGGACTGCTGGAAGCCGACCTGGGCCAGGGTGTGCATCATCGCGGGACGGGTGAACGCCTCGGCCAGGAACAGGACATCGGGATCGGCGCGGTTGATCTCCCCGATCACCCGCTCCCAGAACACCACCGGCTTGGTGTGCGGGTTGTCCACGCGGAAGATCCGCACCCCGTGCTCCATCCAGTGCCGCAGGACGCGGACAGTCTCCGTCACCAGGCCGTCCATGTCAGCGTCGAAGGCGATGGGATAGATGTCCTGGTACTTCTTCGGCGGGTTCTCCGCGTACGCGATCGTCCCGTCCGGGCGGTGGTGGAACCACTGCGGGTGCTTCTCCACCCACGGGTGGTCCGGGGAACACTGGAGCGCGAAGTCCAGGGCCACCTCCAGGCCCAACTCCCGTGCCCGGCCCACGAAATGGTCGAAGTCCTCCAGCGTGCCCAGCTGCGGGTGGACGCTGTCGTGACCGCCCTCGGGCGAGCCGATCGCCCACGGCACACCGACGTCGTCCGGCGTCGCGGTGAGCGTGTTGTTGCGGCCCTTGCGATGCGTGGTCCCGATCGGATGGATCGGCGGGAGGTACACCACGTCGAAGCCCATCTCCGCGATGGCCGCCAACCGGCGCTCGGCCGAGCGGAAGGTGCCGTGCGGCTGCTCGACCGTGCCCTCCGAGCGCGGGAAGAACTCGTACCAGGAGCCGTACAGCGCGCGTTCGCGCTCCACCAGCAGCGGCATCGGATCGGACGCGGTCACCAACTCCCGCAGCGGATACCGCTCCAGAAGGTCCAGGACCTCGGCCGACAGCGCGCCCCTGAGCCGGTCGTCCACCCCGAGGATGTCGTCGCCGAGATCGCGGGCGGCTGCAAGCACCAGGTCCCGCTCCGCGCCCTTGGGCACTCCGGCGGCGGCCCGCTCGTACAGCTCGGCGCCCTCCTCCAGGACCAGGCCGGTGTCGATGCCCGCCGGGATCTTGATCCCGGCCGCGTGCCGCCAGGTCGCCAGCGGATGACTCCACGCCTCGACCCGGAACGTCCAGCGGCCCGTCATGTCCGGAGTGACCTCGGCACCCCACACGTCACTGCCGGGGGACAGCTCCCGCATCGGCAGCCAAGGGCCGCGCCGGCCCTTCGGGTTGCGCAGGACCACGTTGGCGCCCACCACGTCGTGCCCCTCGCGGAACACGGTCGCGGTCACCAGGAACGTCTCCCCGGTCACCGCCTTCGCCGGGCGCCTTCCGCATTCCACGGACGGCCGGACATCACGTACCGGTACGCGGCCGATGGCCGGAGTCCTGCGCATGGATCTCACCTCCGCCGTGCGCGAAGCCGGGCACACGGGCCCGGCTTCGCGATCCGATCCACAAGCCGGCTGCTGCCGCCCCGTGGGGAACGCCATGTACGGTGCCAGGTCAGGGCCGTGGCGCCGTGGAACGCCGCTCCGGGGACTGCGCGCGTCGCGCCGCCCTGTCCCCTCGCGGCCGGCCGTCCTGCTCGCGCAGATAGCCGGTCAGGGTGGAGCGCAGATACCGCTCGGCCGCGTCGGCGGCCTCCCGCGCGCACCGTTTTCCCATCAGCACGCACAGGGTGTAGCCCGAATCCTCGAAGGTGCCCCGGACCGTGCGGTCGTGGGGCGAGGCGAGCATCACACGCTCCCACGCCCGGTAACGCCGCAACTGCCGGGCCACTTCGGCCTTGGCCGGTAGCAGCATGGCCCTTTTCACCTTTCCCGCTCTCGACCGGGCGTGGTCCCGAGGATCGGGTGGCTCCGCGCACGGAAGCGCACGGCGCCATGACGTCGATCGAGGTTTTCACTCATGGTGCACGCGTACACACGCATCGTCCTGTTGGAGCTTCAACGACCCGGCCGTTCGTGATGCTCGTGTTGCACGAATGGCGTAGCCCCCGCACTGTGGGAGTGACTCAGAAGCGATCGGCGCTCACGCCACGTGACCGGGAATCGTCCCGATCGGGGCGACGGGCGGGAGCTTCGCCGGTGAGGAGCAAGCGACGATGAAGGCAGTGCCCTGCTACTACCACCTCGACGTGGAAGTCGGCCCGGAACGGGTGGGACAGGTCAGCCGCATCCTGGCCGCCCATCTGCGCTACTGGGACCTGGACAACCTCGTCGGTCCCGTCCGCCACGGCACCCAGCTGCTGCTGCGGGCGATCGACCGGCACGCGACGGACAAGGCCACCTCCATCGAGATGTGGTGGACCGGCCAGCATCTGATCACCGCCGTCGGCGGCGACGACCGGGAGCTGCGCCCCGACCAGGACCTGCGGGCCTGTCTCGCGGACCTCGCGGCGATGAGCGACGGCTGGGGATGCTGCGCCACCGCGAACGGCGGCAAGGTCATCTGGTTCTCCCAGCGCGCCCGCTCCGACCAGCGCGTCCCGCTGGTCGCCACCGCCCCGGTGCCCAGCCTGCGCCGGGTCCTCGATCTGCCGCGCGCGCTGCCCGTGGCCGCCCTGGCCGCCCCCGACGTCCTGGCGGGCGCCCGGTGACGGCGCGCAAGTCCCGGAAAGGGGTGCCCGTGTGGAGCGGGCACCCCTACCCGTTGGGCGCCTCCTACGACGGGCAGGGCACCAACTTCGCCCTCTTCAGCGAGGTCGCCGAGCGCGTCGACCTCAGCCTCGTGGACGACAAGGGACGCGAGACGCGGGTGCCGCTGCACGAGGTCGACGGCTTCGTCTGGCACGCCTACCTCCCCGGCGTCGGCCCCGGGCAGCGCTACGGCTACCGGGTGCACGGCCCCTGGCAGCCCTCGCTCGGCAACCGCTGCAACCCCGCCAAGCTGCTGCTCGACCCCTACGCCCGCGCCGTCGACGGCCAGACGGACAACGACGCCTCCCTCTACGAGCGCGACCCCGACGGACCGGACCCGGCCGACAGCGCCGGGCACTCGATGCTCGGCGTGGTCACCGACCCCTACTTCGACTGGGGCGACGACCGGCCGCCGGACATCCCGTACTCCGGGTCCGTCATCTACGAGGCCCATGTACGCGGCCTGACCCGCACCCACCCCGAGGTTCCCGAGCGGCTGCGCGGCACCTACGCGGGCCTCGCCCACCCCGCCGTCACCGGGCACCTCACCTCGCTCGGCGTCACCGCGGTCGAGCTGATGCCGGTCCACCAGTTCGCCCAGGACGGCGTGCTGCGCGACCGGGGCCTCGCCAACTACTGGGGCTACAACACCATCGGCTTCTTCGCCCCGCACCACGCCTACGCCGCCCTCGGCTCGCGCGGCCAGCAGGTCAACGAGTTCAAGGCCATGGTGAAGGCGCTGCACGCGGCCGGTCTCGAAGTCATCCTCGACGTGGTCTACAACCACACCGCCGAGGGCAACGAGAGGGGCCCCACCCTCTCCTTCCGGGGCATCGACAACGCCTCGTACTACCGCCTGGTCGACGGCGACTGGGCGCACTACTACGACACCACCGGCACCGGCAACAGCCTGCTGATGCGCCACCCCTATGTGCTCCAGCTCATCATGGACTCGCTGCGCTACTGGGTCACCGAGATGCATGTCGACGGCTTCCGCTTCGACCTCGCGGCGACCCTGGCCCGGCAGTTCCACGAGGTGGACCGGCTCTCGGCGTTCTTCGACCTGATCCAGCAGGACCCGGTGATCAGCCGCGTCAAGCTCATCGCCGAGCCGTGGGACCTGGGCGAGGGCGGCTACCAGGTCGGCAACTTCCCCCAGCTCTGGTCGGAGTGGAACGGCAAGTACCGGGACGCCGTACGGGACTTCTGGCGGGCCGAGCCCGGGTCGCTCGGGGAGTTCGCCTCCCGGCTCACCGGCTCCTCCGACCTGTACCAGGCCAGCAACCGCAGGCCCCGGGCCAGCGTCAACTTCGTCACCGCGCACGACGGTTTCACCCTGCGCGACCTCGTGTCGTACAACGACAAGCACAACGAGGCCAACGGCGAGGACAATCAGGACGGCGAGAGCGTCAACCGGTCCTGGAACTGCGGGGTGGAGGGCGAGAGCGACGATCCCGCCGTGCTCGAACTGCGAGCCCGCCAGCAGCGCAATCTGCTGGCCACGCTGCTGCTGAGCCAGGGCATCCCGATGCTCGCCCACGGCGACGAACTCGGCCGCACCCAGGGCGGCAACAACAACGCCTACTGCCAGGACAACGAGGTCTCCTGGGTGGACTGGGACCTGGACGACGAACAGCGGTCCCTGACCGAGTTCACCCGCCGGATCATCGCCCTGCGCGCCGGGCACCCGGTGCTGCGCAGACGCCGGTTCTTCCACGGCGAGCGCGCGGCCAAGGCCGACCGGCGGCTGCCCGACCTGGTGTGGCTGCGGCCCGACGCGCGCGAGATGGCCGACCAGGACTGGCAGCGCGACGACGCGTACTCGGTGGGCGTCTTCCTCAACGGCGACGCCATCGCCGAACGCGACGCCTACGGACGGCGCGTGGTCGACGACTCCTTCCTGATCCTCCTCAACGGCTACTGGGAGCCGGTCGACTTCCGGCTGCCCGGCGAGTCCTACGGCGAGCGCTGGACCACCCTGATCGACACCGCCGACCCCGACGGTGTGCCCGACGAACGCGAGCGCAAGGCGGGCAGCAGACTCCGGGTCGAGGCCCGCAGCCTGATCCTGCTCTCCCGGCCCTCCCAGAGCGGCTGACGCGCGGGTCGCGCGAGGTCACCGTGAACTGCGCCCCGTCCGGGTCGCGCAGCACGGCCTCGGTCGCCTGCTCGCTCAGCACACTGCCGCCGTGCTTCTCGGCCCCGCGCGCACAGCGGGCCACGTCGGACACCGCGAAGTGGACCTGCCAGTGCGGGCGTACGGAGGGGTCGGGGGCCGCCTCCACCGCGCCCGAGTCGATGCGGGCCACCACGTCGCCCTGGCTGCGCAGCACCACCTCGCCGCCCTCGTACTCGACCTCGCAGCAGCCCGGCGCCCCGGTCGCCCAGTCCAGCACCTCGCCGTAGAAGATCGCGGAATCGAAGGCGTTGCGGGTGTGCAGCCGGATGAAGGTGGGGGCCGAGCGGCGCCAGGTCTCCCAGTTGGAGACCAGCTGGCCCTGCCAGATGCCGAAGGTGGCGCCGTCGCGGTCGGCAAGGAGGGCGGCGCGGCCCGGCGGGAAGGACAGCGGGCCCACCGCCGCCGTGCCGCCGCGCTCGCGCGTCCGCGCCGCCGCCACATCGGCGTCCGGCACCGCGAAGTACGGCGTCCAGGCCACCGCCGTCTGCCACATCGCGGCCACGGCGGCGATGCCGGCCACCGGCACCCCGTTCGCCAGGGCGACCCGGAACCGGTCGCCCAGCTCCGCCTCGCGCCAGCGCCAGCCGAGCACGGCGGTGTAGAACTCCTCGGTGGCCTGCAGATCGCGGCTGGTCAGGCTCACCCAGCAGGGGGCGCCGAAGAAGGAATGCGTCGAGGGGGCGTCCTTCCGCTTCCTCGGTTCACCGCTGACGGCTGTGTCGTGATTCATGGCAGTCGCGTCCTGCTCTCGGGGCCGGGCGGCCACCGGTCCGCACCAGTGTCCGGCCGGACGGGGGTCGCATGCCTCCCGAGTACCCCGGCGCGGCCCAGGCAGGCAGGGGCGTCCGGCAGCGCCGCCCCACGGCTGGGCGGGACTGCCGCGGGCCGGGGGTGAGTAGTCCGAACGAGTGAAGGAGAGTGAGGGGAGAGGGGGACGGGGGAGACCCGAAGGGGTGAAATCCCGGTGCGGACCGGTGCCTGGTTCGTCCGGCCCGCTGTCGTTCAGCCCGCTTCCGCGAGCAGTTCCTCGCGCAGCCGGTCGAAGCAGCCCGTGAGCAGCCGGGACACGTGCATCTGCGAGATCCCGAGCTGGTCGGCGATGCGGCTCTGGGTCATGCCCCGGAAGAACCGCAGATAGAGGATGGTGCGCTCGCGCTCCGGCAGCGCGGCGAGGAACGGGGAGACGGCCACCCGGTCCACCACCAGGTCGAACCCCGGGTCCGGCTCCCCGAGGCAGTCGCCGAGCGCGAAGCCCTCGGTCCCGGCCACCTCGGCGTCCAGCGAGAGCGCGGAGAAGCACTCCAGCGCCTCCATGCCCGTGCGCACCTCGTCCTCGGTCAGGCCGGTGCGCTCGGCGATCTCCTCGACGGTGGGGGCGCGTCCCGAGGTGGTCTGGGACAGCTCCTTCCACGCGACGCGGACCCGGTTGCGCAGGTCCTGGACGCGCCGGGGCACGTGCAGGGTCCACATGTGGTCGCGGAAGTGGCGCTTGATCTCACCGGTGATGGTCGGGACCGCGTACGCCTCGAAGGCACGGCCGCGCTCCGGGTCGTAGTGGTCGACCGCCTTGACCAGACCGAGCGCCGCCACCTGATACAGATCCTCCAGGGACTCGCCGCGGCCACGGAAGCGCACCGCGATCCGCTCGGCCATGGGGAGCCACAGCCGCACCAGCTCGTCCCTCAACGCCTGGCGCCGTGGACCGTCGGGCAGCGCGGCAAGCCGCTCGAAGGCTTCCGCCGTGTCCGGGGCGTCGTCATGGGGGTGCGTCTTCGTGCTGCCGGTGACAGCCATCGCGTGCACTTCTCTCAGCGGGGGCTGGGGTGGTCACGGGTGCCCGCTGCGGGGCACTGGTGGTTCGCCTTCCCGATGTCCGGCAAACCAAAACAAGTATGTACACAAGCCGCCAAACGGTGCGAAGTGCTTGACCTACCTTTGACGTTAATTACCTCTGCAACAGAGGTAATCTCCAGGAGTGGACGATTCCCTGGAAGCGGAAGACCAGGAAAAGGGCGGCGGCGGCACGGAACCGGACGCCTTCCCGGAGGAGCTGGCCGACACCCTGGTGCGCGTCCAGCGGCTGATCCGGCGGCGGCTGCGCGGCGGCCTCACCGCACCCCGGCTGCGCGGCGCCGAGGTCGAGCTGCTGCGACTGGTCGAGGAGCGGCCGGGGCTCGGGGTCTCGGACGCCGCCCGCGCCCTGCACCTGGCCGGGAACTCCGTGTCCACCCTGGTCAACCGGCTCGTGGGGGACGGCTATCTGCTGCGCGAGACCGACCCCGCCGACCGACGTGCCGCCCGGCTGCGGCTCACCCCGGCCGCCTCCGAGCGGCTCGGACAGTGGCGCCGCCGCCGCTCCGAACTGGTCGGCCGCGAGGTGGCCGGGCTCGGTGCCGCCGACCGCGCGGCCCTGCGCGCCGCACTCCCCGCGCTGCGCAGACTGGCCACCGCCCTGCACGAGGAGCCCGAAGACCCCGGCACGGACCGGCGAACCCCGAGGGAGGCCGAGAAATCATGGTGAGCGACGACCCGGCGGCCCCCGGCGCGGCCGTCTCCTGCACGGGCCTGACCTACGCCTTCGGCGCGACCAGAGCCGTCGACGGGCTCGAACTGACCGTCCGCGAGGGCGAGGTGTTCGGGCTGCTCGGACCCAACGGCGCGGGCAAGACCACCGCCATCCGCTGCCTCACCACCCTGCTGCCGGTCCCCGCCGGAACCGTCCGCGTCTTCGGCCACGACGCCGCCCGTGAACGCATGGACGTACGCCGCATGATCGGCTACGTCCCCCAGCGGCTCTCGGCCGACAGCGGACTGACCGGACGCGAGAACGTCGTCCTCTTCGCCCGCGTCTTCGACGTGCCGCGCCGCGAGCGCGCCGAACGCGTCGCCCACGCCCTGGCCGCCGTCGGCCTGAGCGACGCGGCCGACCGGCTCGCGGGCACCTACTCCGGCGGCATGGTCCGCCGCCTTGAACTCGCCCAGGCCCTGGTCAGCGAGCCCCGGCTGCTCATCCTGGACGAGCCCACCATCGGGCTCGACCCCATCGCCCGCACCGGCGTCTGGGAGCACATCGACTCCGTACGCGCCGCCACCGGCATGACCGTCCTGCTCACCACCCACTACATGGACGAGGCCGACCAGTACTGCGACCGGGTCGGCCTCATGCACCACGGCCGCGTCCGCGCGCTCGGCACCCCCGCCGAGCTGCGCCGGGGCCTGGCCGAACGCCTGGGCACCGACACGGTGCCCACGCTGGAGGACGTGTTCCGGGACGTCGCCGGAAGCGGCCTGGACGACCGAACGGGAGGAGATTTCCGCGATGTCCGGAGCACCCGCCGCACCGCGCGCCGAGTCGGCTGACCGCGCCCCCGCGCCGAGCGGGCCGCCCCGCCCGCGATCCGGCCTCCTGCTGCTGCCCACCCGGGTCGCCGCGATGTGCGCCGTCGAGCTGCAGAAGCTGCGCCACGACCGCACCGAGCTGTACACCCGCGCCGTCCAGCCCGCCCTCTGGCTGCTGATCTTCGGCCAGACCTTCACCCGCATCCGGGCGATCCCCACCGGGGGCATCCCCTACATCGACTTCCTGGCGCCCGGGATCATCGCCCAGTCCGCGATGTTCATCGCGATCTTCTACGGCATCCAGATCATCTGGGAGCGCGACGCGGGCACCCTGGACAAGCTGCTCGTCACGCCCACCCCGCGCTCGGCGCTGATCACCGGCAAGGCGTTCGCGGCCGGGGTGAAGTCGCTGATCCAGGCCGTCGTGGTGATCGTGATCGCCGCCCTGCTCGGGGTCGCCCTCACCTGGAACCCGCTCAAGCTCCTCGGGGTCGCCGTCGCCGTGATCCTCGGCGCCGCGTTCTTCTCCTGTCTGTCCATGACCATCGCGGGCATCGTGCTCAGCCGCGACCGGCTGATGGGCTTCGGACAGGCGATCACCATGCCGCTGTTCTTCGGCTCCAACGCGTGTTCTTCGGCTCCAACGCGCTCTACCCCGTCTCCGTGATGCCGGGCTGGCTCCAGGCCGTCAGCCGGGTGAATCCGCTCAGCTATCAGGTGGACGCCCTGCGCGGACTTCTGCTCGGCACCCCGGCCCACCTTCCGGCCGACTTCGGCGTGCTCGCGCTGGCCGCCGTCCTCGGGATCACGGCCGCCTCCTCACTGCTCGGCCGCCTGGTGCGCTGACCGGGAACCGGGCCTGGCCGCTCCGCGTGTCGGCCGGGCCCGGACGTGATGTGCGGCACGCGGCCCGAACGGAGTGGAACCCCCTCCCACGCCGTTCCTCCTGCGCAGGGCTTGATCAGCGATCAAACCGGGCGAACCACCAGGCCACGCCGTATTCGGCTTATTTGACAGTGCGCTCGGCCCACAGATAGACAGCAGCTCCCGGATGGTCGAGAGGGGAACCGTGTACGAGCCGAACGTGGTCGGTGACTGGCAGGAGTACGACGACTTCGCCGGTCTGCGGGTCCGCGTCCACCGCCTGGAGCGCGCCGAGCCGCCGCGCGGGCGGGACGACGCCGCCGCCGGGCTCACCTACTTCGCGCTCCGGGTGACCTTCGAGAACCGGGGCACACGGCCCTACGGCGTGCAGCTGGAGGACGGTCAGATCGACGTCCGGGTCGGCCCCGACGGCGGGGGCGCCTTCATCGACTGGCGCAACTCCCAGTTCATCGAGGGCTTCGACGTGCACCCGCTGCGCCGGGCCACCGCCTTCCTCTGCGCTGCGGCACCCGAGGCGGCCCTCACCCATGTCGACGTGCAGGTCCAGCCGCGCGTGGACGAGGAGTGGGCCGACCGCCGGCTGTGGACCGGCGGCATCGGGATCACCGAGGCGCCCCTGGCCACTGCCGCCGCGAGCGCGGGGGCCGCGAGCCTCGCGCACGAACTGGCCGCCTTCCTCAAGGACCAGGCCGAGCCCGGCGGCGCCTGAGACGTGCGCGCGGGCACAGCCGTGACGAGGGGCGGTCCACCGACAGCGGTGAACCGCCCCCGCTCTGTCAGGCGTTCGGGTCGAACGGAATCCCCGACGGCTTCGCCGCGGCGAGGTGCGAGGCGAAACTCGCCTCCTTCAGCGGGAAGTTGGCGCTCCCGAAGTCATAGGAGCTGAGCTTGTCGCGCAGCCCGGCCGGGTAGCCGTTCCAGCCGACCAGCGGCGGGTACTGCCAGGTGTGCTTGTGGTTCTCCGGCGGCTCGTCGTTGGCGGTGGCCAGCCGGAAGCAGTGGGTGCTGATGCCGTCCTTGTGGTAGACGGCCTTGGGGTGCGTGCCCTCGAAGCGGACCTCGGAGACGGGGTGCACGGTGAACTTGCCGTGGTTGGACGTCGAGACGTACTTGACCTGGCCGTCCTGCACCCAGACGGCCACGTGCTCCCAGTCGTTGCGGTGGCCGCCGAGGCTGACACCGGGCAGCGCCTGGTCCTTCTCGAAGTACAGGGTGTACAGATAGCCGCACCAGCCGTTGTTGCACTTGTAGCGCGAGTAGCTGTTGGTGTTGTCCAGGTCGGACGCGTCGTGGCAGTTGCCGTTGAGCGCGCCGGTCGGGTTCAGGCCCGGGTTGATCCTGCCGTCGGGGCCTATCGCCGGGGTCGGGTAGCAGCCGTCGGTGTCGTAGTCGAACGCGGGCTGGTACGTCAGCTCACCGGCCTCGGCGTTCTGCGGCAGGGCCTGCGGCGGGCCGTCGGCGGCGAAGGCGGGGGTGGCGAGCACGAGCGTGGCGGCGCCGGTGAGCGCGGCCAGCCATCTGCCGCGTCGCCGAGGGGACGTGAACGAAGCCACTGAGTCTCCAACTCGGTTGGGGGGTAAGGGAGTTCAGCATCCTGGCACAGGTGTGCGCCCCCGTGTCACCCCGGGTGTCCCACCGGTGAACCCTGGCCGACGGATCACCTTCCGCCTCAGCCGGTGCCCTCCGGCACCTCCGCCGCCGACTCCTCGGGCGTCAGATCCGGGCGCAGCCGCAGCCACGTCGGCTGACGCAGCAGGCCCGCGCGGGTGCGGGTGCTGTAGCCGACCTCGCCGACCAGCCGGGGCAGCACCCAGTGCGCCTCCGCGAGCCTCGGCGCCGGGTCGAAGGGACACTGTTCGGTCGCCAACTCCCGCAACATGACAGCCAGTTCATTGCGCTCCGCCTCGCTCCAGCCGGTGCCCACCCGGCCCGCGTACCGCAGCCGCCCACCGCCGCGCTGACCGAGCAGCACCGCCCCGGGCAGCCCCGTCAGGCGCCCCTTGCCGGGCAGCCAGCCGCCCACGATCACGTCCGCGCTCCGCTGGTTGCGGATCTTGATCCAGGCGCGGGAGCGCACCCCCGGCTCGTACGCCGAGTCCAGCCGCTTGCACACCAGCCCCTCCAGGCCGTGCTCCCGGGTCGCGCTCAGCGCCTCGGAGCCGTGCCCCACCACCGCGCCCGGCACCGACCAGTGCGGCCCGTCGAGCCCCAGGGCCTCCAGCGCGGTGCGCCGCCGGGCGTAGGGGGTGTGCAGCAGGGAGCCGCCCAGGAACGGCACGTCGAACAGCACCAGCTGGACCGGCACCTGCCCGGCCCTGCGGGCCGCGAGCGCGGGGGAGTGGGCGAGGCCCATCCGGCCCTGGAGCAACTGGAAATCAGCCCGGCCCTGTGCGTCCAGGGCCAGCACCTCGCCGTCCAGCACGGCCGGGGTGTCGCCCAACGCCGTGGCCAGCGGCGCGAGTTCGGGATAGGCGGCGGTGATGTCCTCGCCCGAGCGGGCGCGCAGCAGCACACGTCCGTCGCCGGGCAGGTACACCATCACCCGCTGACCGTCCTGCTTGGTCTCGTACGCCCATCGGTGGTCCTGCGCCGAGGGTGGCAGCGTGCCGGGGGTGGCGAGCATCGGCGCGAGGAGGGGCAGGGTGGTCACGGCAGAAGACCTCGACCGCCGGACGCGCTTCCACGCACGTCAGGGGGCGGTTTCCCCCGAACGGCCCGCGCCGCCCGGCCCCGCGCGGTGCCCCGTGATCCGCGCAGTCTCTACCGTGCAGTAATATCCGGCGTCAGGTCACCTGAGGAGGCGCCGTGCCCCGGTCCGAACGCTCACCCCTGCTGCTGGCCGGTCTGCTGGCCGCCGCCGGGGCCGCCCATTTCGCCGTCCCGCGCCCGTTCGACGCGATCATCCCGAAGGCGCTGCCCGGCTCCCGCCGGGCCTGGACGTACGGCAGCGGAGCCGTCGAACTCGCCCTCGCCGCGGGCATCGCCGCGCGCCCCACCCGGCCGCTGGCCGCGAAGGCCGCCGCCGCGTTCTTCGTCGGGGTGTTCCCCGCCAACGTGAAGATGGCCGTGGACTGGCGCGACCGCCCGGGGCCGCAGCGCAATGCCGCCCTCGCCCGGCTGCCGCTCCAGGTGCCGCTGGTTCTCTGGGCCCGTGGTGTGGCCCGTACCGGGGAGGGACGCGCATGAGCACCGAGATCCGGATCGGGGACACCGTCGAGGACTTCGCGCTCCCCGACGAGAGCGGCGCCGGCCGCCGCCTGAGCGAACTGCTCGCGGACGGCCCCGTGGTGCTCTTCTTCTACCCGGCCGCCCTCACCCCCGGCTGCACCGCCGAGGCCTGCCATTTCCGCGACCTCGCCGCCGAGTTCGCCGAGGCCGGGGCGCGTCCCGTCGGCATCAGCGGTGACGAGGTGGACCGGCAGCGGGAGTTCGCCGACAAGCACACCCTCGGGATGACGCTGCTCTCCGACGCCGACGGCACGGTCCGCGAGCGCTTCGGCGTCAAGCGGGGCTTCTCGCTGGCCCCCACCAAGCGGGCCACCTTCGTCATCGCACCCGACCGCACCGTCCTGGAGATCGTCCGCAGCGAACTGCGCATGAACACCCACGCGGACCGGGCGCTGGCCGCGCTGCGCGCTGCCCGCGCCCAGGGATGACGCACGCGGATACTTCTCCGGGGCAGAACATCGCCTCCGGCCGTCGCCGCAATGCGCGTGACGGCCGGAGGTTTTGATATCAGCCAGGCGGGCTGTGACGCCGCCTCAGATGGTCGGGGTGTCGTCGACGACCGGCTTGTGGATCTCGACGACCGGCTTCCATCCCGCGGTGAATTCGATGAAGTCCGCACGGGTGGGGTAGGTGTCGATCGCGCGACGGTCACGCTTGGGGGTGTCGCCGCCCTTGCGTCCCCGGGGAATCTGCTCCTCGAAGATGTCGACCTTCACGTCGGGAACCTCCTTGAGGCCCTGGCGCCAGATCTGCACGACGTCGGCGCCGAACGCCTGCCGGGCCGCGGCGTAAAGGGCGCTGAGGGCCCCCTTGTCCCCGCTGGGGACGAAAAGTGCCAGGTCCAGCACGACGCCGGCGGACTGGAGGACCTCGATGGTCACCGGGCCGTTCTCGTCGGCCACGTAGATTCCGGCTTCATTCTCGTCGTCGGGAAGGCAGGAGACCTCTTCCTGGAATATGGTCCTCGCCGTGACGGAGCCACCCTCGAAATGCTCACCGGACTTCGTCAGAAAAGCAGGGACATAGCAGCCGGGAAGCTTGAGTTCTGCCGTGTCGGCGGAAACGAAGAGCTTGTCCTTCATATCGAGCTTCGTCACCTCTTCCAGAGAGAGGCGGCGAGCGGCGATCTTCTCCGTGTTCACGATTTCCCTTTCAGGTTGCTCTGTCCCTCAGAATGAGGACGCTATCACGAAACCCTGAGGTCAACTGCCCGGTAATCGTTGGGGAATAGGCGTCCAGCAGATAGTGTCTCTCGTCATGGTGTGGGGGATCAAATGGCGGTTGCATTTCGGTGCATTGGGTGACGTAGAGGAAGTAAAAGAGAGTTCACGGTAGATAGTGCCCGTACCACCGCACCCGCTTCGGTCAGGACTTCGGCCTGGTCGGCTGACGCCCGTTGCTGACGTCTCGTCATGGCTGACACGATCACCCTGGGACCACGGACGAAGACCAGGGAGCGACACATGACGACGGACAGCGTGGTGGACCCGACCAAGGGCGTGGAGGTCCTGCCCGCAGCCGGACACATCGGCGCCGAGATCACCGGCGTGGACCTCGCCGCACCGCTCGACGACGCGGTGGCGGAGCTGATCAGGGAGGCGATGCTGCGCTGGAAGGTGGTGTTCTTCCGGGACCAGCACCTCGACCACGCCGCGCACATCGCCTTCGCCCGCCGCTTCGGCGAGCCGGTCGTCCTCGGCCGCCGGGGCAGCGCCTCGCCCGAGGGCTACCCCGAGGTGGAGACCACCGCCGACCGGCTGGAACTCGGCGGACGCTTCGGCATGGAGCACGACGAGTGGCTGCGCCGCCGCCGCCACACCCTGCTGCGCGGCTGGCACTGCGACCACGGCGCCCGCATCGACCCGCCCGCGGCCACCATCCTGCGCGCCGAGACCGTACCGCCCTACGGCGGCGACACCACCTGGGCCAATCTGGCCGCCGCCTACGCGGGCCTGTCCGCGCCGGTGCGCGCCTTCGTGGACGGGCTGCGCGCCGAACACCGGCTCGGCGTCGGCTACCAGCCCCGGCCCGGCGACGACGCCTATCTGCGCCGCCTCCTGGACCACCAGGTGGCCTCCGTGCACCCGCTGGTCCGCGTGCACCCGGAGACCGGCGAGCGGGTGCTCTTCGTCAACGGCTACTACGTCGAGCAGATCGAGGACGTCTCCCGCCCCGAGAGCGCGGCCCTCCTGGAGATGCTGCTCGAACAGGTCGTACGGCCCGAGTACACCGTCCGCTTCCGCTGGGAGCCGGGCAGCGTCGCCTTCTGGGACAACCGGGCCACCGTGCATCTCGCGCCCAGCGACAACGTCCACGTCGACCACCCCCGGATCATGCACCGGGTGATGCTCGCGGGCGACGTGCCGGTGGGCGTGGACGGCAGGCCGTCCGAGGCGCTGACGGGCACCGAGCCAGGCCGCTGGTGACCAGCCGCCGGGGCGCCCGGTGTCAGGGTGCCGGGCGCCCCAGCGCGGGGGCGAGCTTCGTCGCCATGTCCGTCAGGATCTGTACGTAGTCCTCGTGCCGGAAGGTGAACGGCAGCGCGAACGCCACCTCGTCCACCTCGCGGAACGCGGCGTGCGCGTGCAGCCGCTCGGCGATCTCCTCGCTGGTGCCCACCAGGTCCGGCGCGAACAGCAGCCGCGCCGGGCCCTGCGGAGCGGTCGTACGGGGCAGCCGGGCGGCGGCGAACTCGGCGTACCGCGCCCGCTGTCCGGCCGTCGCGGAGTCGGTCGGTATCACCACCAGACCCTGGGAGACCCGGGCCGCCTCGCCCTCGGGGTGCCGGGCGCGGAACTCCCGGATCTGGGCCAGCTGGATCGCCGCGAAGTCCAGTGGCCCGTCCGGGTCCTCGGCCTTGACGACGCTGCTGGTGAGCAGGTTCATGCCCTGCTCACCGGCCCAGCGCGCCGAGGCCAGGCTGCCGCCGCCGTACCACATGCGCCGGGCGAGGCCGGGGGAGTGCGGCTGGACAATGTCGGAGTACTGCTCGAAACCCTCGGCGCCCTTGAAGTCCGTGGCGGGCACACCGGCGACGAAGTCCAGCAGCCGCCGCACCCGCCCGTACCCGAAGTCCTCCGCCTCGGCGGAGACCGGATACAGCGCCTCCTTGACCTGGTCGTAGTGGATCGGCGGTCCGACACTGACCCCGGGATTGAGCCGCCCGCCGGAGAGCACGTCCACCGTGGCCAGGTCCTCGGCCAGGCGCAGCGGGTTCTCCCAGCCCAGCGGGATCACCGCCGTACCCAGCTCGATGCGCCGGGTGCGCTGCGAGGCAGCTGCCAGCACGGCCACCGGCGAGGAGATGCCGTACTGGAGATGCCGATGGCGCACCCAGGCACTGTCGAAGCCCAGCCGCTCACCCAGCTCGATGATCTCCAGCGTGTCCGCGTGCCCCCGTCCCGGGTCCTCGGCGTCGAACAGCCCGATCGTCAAAAACCCCAGCTTGCGCAGCGGACGCGACATGGACGCCACGGCCTCCTCCACCACTCGGACGGCACCCGGAGAGTGCTCCGACCACACTTGGCCGGGACGAGTCCGATTCTCGCAGCCGAATGTGACAACCGTGTGATCGGAAATCCGGCACCCGCTCAGCCGTCGGTCGCCTGCCGCAGGCTGCCGATCACGCGGCGGTGCGCCCGGGTCAGCGACGTGACCGTCAGCAGGAGGATCAGGTCGAGAAGGGCCACGGCGGCCAGCGGCGGAATCCAGACCGTGGCGACGGCCGCCGGGACGCAGGCCGCGCCCGCCAGCAGGCGTTCGGTCCAGGCGCCGTGCGCCGTGGCGCGGAAGAACCAGGCCGTGGCCGCGAGGTACAGGGCGAGGCCGCCGAAGAGCAGCAGCGCCAGGGTGACCGAGCCGTGGCCCAGCGGATGCGCGACGACCAGTTCGCTGCCCACCGCCATCGCCACCAGCGCGGCCAGCACCACGTACGCGCTGTTCACGGCCATCCGGACCGAGCGCAGCGGGTTGGCCGTCGTGGCGACGGCGGTACGGAACACGTCCTCGCCGCCGCCGAAGTACATCGCCCACAGACAGACCAGCGCGGTGAACGCCCCGGCCCCGCGAGGATGGTCGCCCAGCTCACCGGGGCGTCGGCCAGCGCACGCCCGGCGGTCAGCACGGTCTCGCCCAGCAGGATGATGAAGAACAGCCGCATCCGCTCCACCATGTGGTCCGCGTCGAAGCCCAGCTGACGGTCGCCCACCACCACAGCCGGGACTCGGACTCCACGCACGCGCCGACGATCCACAGGGGGGCCGCGACCACCATCCAGACCAGGGTCCGCCGGAAGTGCTCGCGCAGTGCCTCGGTGCGTCCGGCCGCCGCCGTCACCCCGGCCACGAAGAACAGGGTCACCAGCAGCGGCACCACGAACGCCCACGCCCGGTCCTCGAACGCGCCCGGGATCGCCGCGTTCATGTAGAGCCCGAGCCCCATGACGATCAGCACCATCCACCGGGTGATGTCACGCTCGATGTCGAGCAGCGTCGCCACCAGGCTGGTGTACGCCCAGGTGCCGAAGACCCCGGCCAGCAGGACGACCGTCTCCGCCGCGCCCCGCCAGGTGAGGTGTTCCAGCAGGTGGTGGGAGAGCTGCGAGACCGCGAAGACGAAGACGAGGTCGTAGAACAGCTCCACGGGCGAGACCTCCCGCCGGACGTCAGGTGCTCCCGGAAGAATGGCACGGCCTCCCCCACGGCGCGGTCCACGTACTTCGGCACGTCGTAGAAGTCCATGTGGGCGCCACCCTCCACGACCACCAGCCTCTTCGGGCTCCGGGCGCGGCCGTGCAGCTCGGTGGACATGCGCAGGGAGGCCACCTCGCTGCCCGTGACGATGAGGACCGGTCGGGTGAGCAGGTCCTCGACCATGTGGAAGGCGTCGAAGGTGAAGATCCGCGAGACGCTCTGGGTGAAGAGGAACTTGTTCTGGGCGTCGGGGTGCTGGGCGCGCGGGGTCAGGTAGTAGTCGTGCGCCTCGGCCCGCGAAATCCGCGTCTGACCGCGCTCGTGGGTGAGCTGTCGGTCCAGGACGCCGATTTCCGGCGCTGGTGGGGTGCTCACCATGTGGCGCTGCGCGGGGTCGGCACCAAGGTGCTCCGGCATCCGGTCGTCGGTGAGCTGACCCTCGACCGGGACACCCTCGCCGACGCCACCGACGCCGACCAGCAACTCGTCGTCTGGTCCGCTGAACCCGGCTCCCCCTCCCACGACGGGCTGCGCATTCTCGCCTCCTGGGCCGATTCCGCGCGGGAGACGGACGGGGGCCGCCACCGGCCCGGCTGACACCGGGACCGCGCGGCCCCGCTGGTTCCCGGCCCGCCCGACCCCGCGTCCCGCGCCCGGCGCTGCCACACTGGAGGAATGAGCGGCGTCAGCGGCGACCCCAAGGAGCTGGGCACCTTCCTGCGGGCCCGGCGGGCCGAGCTGGACCCGGCGCAGGTGGGCCTGCCCGACACCGGCACCCCGCGCCGGGTGGCGGGGCTGCGCCGTGAGGAGGTCGCCCGGCTGGCGTCGATCAGCACCGACTACTACACACGGGTCGAACAGGGCCGGATGCGGGCCTCGGCGCCCGTCCTGGACGCGCTCGCCCGTGCCCTGCGGCTCAGCGGCGACCAGCGCGCCTATCTGTTCGGGCTCGCCGGGCGGACGCCCTTCGATCCGCCCCCGGGACCGGGCCGCGCCGTCGCCCCGCACACCCGCAGACTGCTGGACCAGCTGACCGGATCACCGGCCCTGGTGCTGTCCGGGACCATGGACGTCCTGGCCTGGAACCGGCTCGCCGCCGCCCTGCTCACCGACTTCGGACGGCACCCCGAGCGGGACCGCAACTACGTCTGGCTGCTCTTCGCCGACCCCGAGATGCGCGCCCGCTACGACGACTGGCGGGCCGGGGCCCGCTCCTGCGTGGCGTATCTGCGGATGCACACCGCGCGCCGCCCCGACGACCCCCGGCTGCGCGCGCTGCTGGCCCGGATGTCCGCCTACAGCGACTTCCAGCGCTGGTGGCAGGCGCGTGAGGTCGCCGTCCAGGGGACCGCGAGCAAGGTGTTCCGCCATCCGGTGGCCGGCATCCTCGTGCTCGACTGGGACACGCTGACCAGCTCCACCGCGCCCGACCAGCACATCGTCGTCTGGACGGCCCGGCCGGGCAGCTCCTCCGAGGAGGCCCTGCGGCGCCTCGCGCAGTCCCCGGCCGCGCGCCGCGCCTGACCCCGCAGCCGCGCGCCCGCGTTGCCCTTTCTTTGACGAGTCGTCACCGAGGCTTTGCGGTACGAGGTTTGAGGATCACCAGCGTGTTACGGGCACTTTGCGCGCCCTAGGGAAAACCCTCGGTTGCCCTCGTCGTGGATGACATGTGCTGGTCAACGGTGCCATTCTCGCCCGGTACGCACATTCTTCCCACGCTCTTCACGCTTCACCTCTCGTCGCACAGCACGGCCCCGCACAGCTCAGCTCGCCCGGGCAGCACACCCGTCTGCCCGGTCTGTCACCGGCCGCGCCCCGGCGGCCGTAGCAGGAGGAGTACGAGTGAGACGCCTTCCCCACAGACGCCTTTCCCGCAGAGGCGCCACGGTCGGAGCCGCCCTGGTCTCCACCGCGGCCTTCCTGGCCGTAGGCATCCAGGCGAACCCCGCGGCAGCCCGGCCCGCCGCCCCCCACCCCAGCCCGCTGCGCACCGGCGCTCTGGAGGCCGAGCTCAGCCCCGCCCAGCACGCCGCGCTCCTCAAGAGCGCCAAGGGCAACGTCACGCAGACCGCCCGCACCCTCGGCCTCGGTGCCAAGGAGAAGCTGGTCGTCCGGGACGTCGTCAAGGACAACGACGGCACCGTGCACACCCGTTACGAGCGCACCTACGCGGGCCTGCCGGTCCTCGGCGGCGACCTCGTGGTGCACACCCCGCCCGCCTCCCTGGCCGCGGGCACGGTCAGCACCACGTTCAACAACAAGCGGACCCTCAAGGTCGCCTCCACCACCGCGGCCGTCACCAAGTCCGCCGCGCAGTCGACGGCGCTCAAGGCCGCCAAGGCCCTGAAGGCCGACAAGCCCGCCGCCGACAGCGCGCGCAAGGTGATCTGGGCCGGCTCCGGCAGCCCGACGCTCGCCTGGGAGTCCGTGATCGGCGGCTTCCAGGACGACGGCACGCCGAGCAAGCTGCACGTCATCACCGACGCCACCACCGGCAAGGAGCTGTACCGCTACCAGGCGGTCCAGACCGGCACCGGCAAGACGCAGTACAGCGGCACGGTCAGCCTCAACACCACGCTGTCCGGCTCCACCTACCAGCTGTACGACACCACGCGCGGCGGCCACAAGACGTACAACCTGAACAAGGGCACCTCCGGCACCGGAACCCTGTTCACCGACGCCGACGACGTCTGGGGCTCCGGGGCGGGATCCGACACCCAGACCGCCGCGGCCGACGCGGCCTACGGAGCCCAGGAGACCTGGGACTTCTACAAGAACACCTTCGGCCGCAGCGGCATCCGCAACGACGGCGTCGCCGCCTACAGCCGGGTCCACTACAGCAGCGGCTACGTCAACGCCTTCTGGGACGACTCCTGCTTCTGCATGACCTACGGCGACGGCACGGGCAACACCCACGCCCTCACCTCGCTCGACGTCGCGGGCCACGAGATGAGCCACGGCGTCACCTCCAACACCGCCGGGCTCAACTACACCGGTGAGTCGGGCGGGTTGAACGAGGCCACCTCCGACATCTTCGGCACCGGCGTGGAGTTCTACGCCAACAACGCCTCGGACCCCGGTGACTACCTCATCGGCGAGAAGATCGACATCAACGGCGACGGCTCCCCGCTGCGCTACATGGACAAGCCCAGCAAGGACGGCGCGTCCAAGGACAGCTGGTCCTCCAGCCTCGGCGGCCTCGACGTGCACTACTCCTCGGGCCCGGCGAACCACTTCTTCTACCTGCTGAGCGAGGGCAGCGGCACCAAGGTCATCAACGGTGTCACCTACAACAGCCCGACCTCCGACGGCGTCGCCGTCACCGGGATCGGCCGGGACAAGGCGCTCCAGATCTGGTACAAGGCGCTGACGACGTACATGACGTCCAGCACCAACTACGCGGGCGCCCGCACCGCCGCCCTGAACGCGGCCACCGCGCTCTACGGCGCCAACTCCGCCGAGTACGCGGCCGTCGGCAACGCCTTCGCCGGGATCAACGTCGGCAGCCACATCAACCCGCCCGCGGACGGCGTGACCGTCACCAACCCGGGCAGCCAGTCCGCCACCGTCGGCAACGCGGTCAGCCTCCAGATCCAGGCGAGCAGCACCAACAGCGGCGCGCTCAGCTACAGCGCCTCGGGGCTTCCCGCCGGGCTGTCCATCAACAGCTCCACCGGTCTGATCTCCGGCACGCCGACCACCGCGGGCACCTCCAGCACCACGGTCACGGTCACCGACTCGGCGGGCAAGACCGGCACCGCGGCCTTCTCCTGGACGGTCAGCGTCACCGGCGGCGGCTGCTCCTCGACCCAGCTGCTGGCCAACCCCGGCTTCGAGTCGGGCAACACCGGCTGGACGGCGACCAGCGGCGTCATCACCACCGCCAGCGGCCAGGCCAGCCACAGCGGCTCGTACAAGGCGTGGCTCGACGGCTACGGCTCCTCGCACACCGACTCGCTGTCCCAGTCGGTGACGATCCCCTCGGGCTGCAAGGCGACGCTCACCTTCTGGCTGCACATCGACTCGGCGGAGACCACCACCAGCACGCAGTACGACAAGCTCACGCTGACCGCCGGTTCGACCACCCTGGCCACGTACTCGAACCTCAACAAGGCATCGGGCTACAGCCAGAAGACCTTCGACCTGTCCTCGCTGGCGGGCCAGACGGTCACCCTGAAGTTCAACGGGGTCGAGGACTCCTCGCTCCAGACCAGCTTCGTGGTGGACGACACCGCCCTCACCACCAGCTGACCTCCGCACACCGCGACGCGGCCCCCGTGCACGGAACGTCCGTGCACGGGGGCCGCGTTGTGTGGCTTTCCGCGTTGTGCGGCTCTCAGCTCAGCGGATCGAGCGTGAGGTACGCCGTCTGCGGGTTGCCGTCGTTGACCAGCGACTCGTGGTTGCCGACGTCGTCGAACGCGAAGGCGTACGCCTTGCCGTCGGCCATCTGGGAGTGAATGGCCTTGGCGTACTGGTTCGTCACCCCGTCCTGGTAGAAACCGGCGTCCGAGGAGTCCGGCTGGTTGGGGTTGGTGAGCAGGGTGGAGCGGTTGTAACCGGCGCACAGAGTACGGGAGATGGGGCCCCGCACCTGGTCGTTCGGCGCGTCCAGCAGGTTGTGGCAGCCGAAGATGCTGCCCGCGTCCGGCTTCTGGAAGCTGGTGACGACCGCGCCGGAGGAGTTGGTGAAGTTCATGACGTTGCCCGAAACCCGCCCGAAATACTTGGTGTTGGGCTGGTCCGTGAACGGCGTGACCGTCAGGGTCTGCGAGGAGTACTTCTGCCAGACCCGGTTGACGTAGTCGTCCATGACGTTCGCGGGCAGCGCCCCGGTCTCCACGCCGTACAGCGGGGACAGCGCGCGCAGCACGGTGCCGTCCGAGCGGGTCTGGACGAGGCCCGACCAGCCGGACTTGCCGCGCAGCGTGTTCAACACGTTCGTGTAGCCACCGGACTTGAGGTGACCTGTCGTGACGGTCGATCCGTCGCCGCGCTTGACCCCGACCGCGTACGGCGCCGAGAACATGTCGACCTGCGTGCTGTTGAGCCACAGGCCGCCGTCGTTGAGCGTGTACTCGGACCAGCTGAACAGGGTGTCGCGGTTGGGGTCCGACGGGTTCTGCACGGCCGGCTGCACCAGACCGCCGGTGGTGAGCCGGAAGTCGAGCTTCTTGCCGTAGGAGAAGTAGATCCGGCCGGAGAACTTGGGTATCCGGATCGTGGCGGTCTGGCCGGGGCCTGGCCCGGCGATCGACGCGTCGGGCGCCGGGGTCGGCGGGTTGCCGCCCGCGGGCCAGGCGTGGAAGCCGCCGTTCGCGTCGGCCCAGCCCTGGCGGCCCGAGGACAGCTGCGTGCCCAGGTCGTAGATGTAGACCTGGTCACCCCGGCCCGAGTTGTTGGTGATCTGGAGCGGGATCGTGTCCGGCACCGCCGCACTGGCGTGCTCCGGGACTCCGAACACGACCACCCCGCCGACCATGGCGGCCACGGCCGCCGCACTCGTCGCGAACCGCGGGATTCTTCGAGTCAACTCTCCACCTCCGTGTGGGGATCGGGGCGGAACGGAAATTGGTCCGTACCTGCATGAGAGCGCTCTCAGAGTGCGGGCGGAACGGAGGGCTGTCAATTGCTCCGGCCGGACACATTGAGTAACGTGCCGATGCCTAGGCAGATTTGACGATACGTCAGAACGTGCGGTGCAGCAGGTCCAGGAGGGCTCGCCAGTGGCGTTCGTCCGCTTCCGCGTCGTAGGCCGTCGTGTCCGACTGGGTGTAGCCGTGGGTGGCGCCCGGGTAGACCTCGGCGGTGTGGCGGACGCCTGCCGCCGTGAGGGCGTTCTCCAGGCGGTCGCGCTGGGACTTGGGCAGGGAGCGGTCCTTGTCGGCATGGCCGAAGTACAGCTCCGCCGTGATGTGTCCGGCGCCCAGGTGCGGGCTGTCGGGTTCCTCGGTCGCCAGGTTGCCGCCGTGGAAGCCCGCGGCGGCGGCGACCCGGTCCGGGTGGGTGGCCGCCGTGCGCAGCGCGAGCCGGGCGCCCATGCAGTAGCCCACCAGCGCGACCGGGCCGTCCGCGACCAGCGGATCGGCGGCCATCCGGGCCAGGAAGGCGTCCGCGTCGCGCTCCGCCTGGTCCGGCTTGAGCGAGCCGACCAGCGGACCGAGCCGCCGCCAGATGGACGGATCGGCGCCCGGGTCGATGAACTCGGGCAGCCGCACGACCGGGGCCGGGCCCGAGCGGTAGAACACGTTCGGCACCAGGACCGTGTACCCCTCGGCGGCCAGCCGGTCCGCCATCTCCCGCAGCCGGGGCCGCAGCCCGTAGGCGTCCTGGTAGAACAGGACGCCCGGGTGCGGCTCTCCGTCCGCCGGGTGGACGAGATAGGCGTCGGCGACGCCGTCCTTCGTCGGGATCTGAACGGTCGTACCCTCCACGGCGGTCATCGCGCGAGCCTCCTGGGATCACCGGCGCCCGGCGGGATGCCCCGGCGCCCCTCCCGGCTCATGCTGCCACGCAAGATCCACGACGGAGCGCCCGGCCCGCCGCCTCACGTGCCCGGCCCGCTGCCTCACTCGAACAGCGATACGTCCCCGGCGCCCCGGCGCACGACCTCCGGCTCCCCGGAGGAGAAGTCCACCACCGTGGTCGGCTCCGTGCCGCACTCCCCGGAGTCCACCACCGCGTCCACCACATGGTCGAGCCGGTCCTTGATCTCCCAGCCCTGCGTCGGCGGCTCCTCCTCGTCCGGCAGCAGCAGCGTGCTGGAGACCAGCGGCTCACCCAGCTCCGCGAGGAGCGCCTGCGTCACCACATGGTCCGGGATGCGCACCCCCACCGTCCGCTTCTTCGGATGCAGCAGCTTGCGCGGCACCTCGGGGGTCGCGGGCAGGATGAAGGTGTAACTCCCGGGCGTCGCCGCCTTGATCGCGCGGAACACGTCGTTGTCGATCCGCACGAACTGCCCGAGCTGCGCGAAGTCCCGGCACATCAGCGTGAAATGGTGCCGGTCGTCCAGATGACGGATGGAACGGATGCGCTCCATGCCGTCCTTGCTGCCCAGTTGGCAGCCCAGCGCGTAACAGGAGTCCGTCGGATACGCGATCAGCGCCCCCGAACGGACCGCGTCGGCGATCTGCGCGACGGCGCGCGGCTGCGGGTTGTCGGGATGCACGTCGTAATACTTCGCCATCCGCCGAGCTTATGCCGTCCCCGCCTGCCACCGGCGCACCCCGCCCGCGCGGCCCCCACCGCGCCGTGTTCTGCGGCACACCCCTGCGCCCCGCACGCCCTCTTCGGGTAACGTCCACCGACGAAACCCGAGGTCAGCACCGATATGAGGAGCGAAACGACGTGGCCGCCCGAGCAGCCGACGGCCCCCGGGAGCCGTACGGCCCCGACGCCCCCTGGGCGGAGCAACTGCTCGACCAGCTCCGCCCCGCCGTCCGTGACCCGCGCCGCGTCGTCGCCTGGCTCGCCCGCGGCATCCGCGCCTCGGTCAGCCTCCAGGACGCGCACGGCACCGTCCTCGCGGGCGACCCCCTGCCGCTCGACCCCGGACTCGTCGGCCGCATCGCCCGGGGCGGGCTCTCCTCGGCCGCCCTGGAGGAGGACGGCCGCCACATCCGGCTCACCACGACCACCGGCGCCGCCCTGGCCGTGGCCCGCGCCGAACCCTTCGACCAGCGCACCGCCGAGATCGTCCACCGCACCGCCACCGTCCTCGCCCTCCTGCTGCGCGAGGCCGAACTCGCCGACGCCGGACGCCGGTTGCGCCGCGCCTCCGCCGACCTGCGCCTCGCGATCCTGCAACTGCTCATGGTCGAGGACGTCGTCTCCGCCCGCCGCGTCGCCGCCGGACTCTGGCCCGGACTGCTCGAAGGGGACACCGCCCGCGTCTACGTCGTCGAGGCGTCCCCCGCCGAACGCGACGCCCTCGCCGAGAGCTGCGCCGAGGCCACCGAGGGCGGCGCGCTCGTCGTGCGCTGCCCCGCCATGGATGGCCACGTCATCGTCGTCAGCCCCGCCCCCGCCGCCGGACAGCGGCTGCGCGCCCTCCTCGGCGACCACCCCGGCGTCTACCTCGGCGGCAGCACCCGCCAGCGCCTCGCCCGCACCGCCACCGCCTACGGACAGGCCGTCAGCGCCCTCGCCGTCGCCCGCCACCGCCCCGACCGCAGCGCCGTCTACGCCGAACGCACCCACCCTGAGCGCCTGTTGGACCCCGCCGCCCTGCGCGCCTGGTCCGCCGCCCTGCTCCGCCCGCTCGACACGCTGCCCCACCACATACGCGCCGAACTCCTCGCCACCACCCGGCTCGGACTCGACTTCACCGCCGTCAACGCAGCCAAGGTGCTCGGCGTCAGCCGCAACACCGTCCGCGCCCGCATGGACCGCGTCGCCGCCCTGCTCGGCACCGACCTGACCGACCTCACCGCCCGCGCCGCCGTACGCCTCGCCCTCGTCACCGAGGCCGCGCACGGGCCGTACGACCCCGCCGCCGCACGGCCCCGTACGCCCGCCGGACTCGGCGGACTGCTCGGCTCGCCCGCGCTGCGCGACTGGGCCGACGCGCTGCTCGGCCGCCTCGACGGCGACGGCCGGGACCTGCGCGGCACCCTGCGCGCCTGGATCGCCGCCGGGGCCAACGCCGAACGCGCCGCCCGCGAACGCGGCGTCCACGCGCAGACCGTGCGCGAGCACGTCCGGGCCGCCGAACCCGTCCTGGAACGGCAGTTGCTGGCCGGCGGCACCGATCTGTACGAGGTGGTCCTCGCCCATCTGGCCTGCGGCGACCTGCGACCGCCCCCGCACGACGGTTCGAACGGGGACCAAGCGGACGCCCCTGTGCACGAGTGAGTGGTCGCCGCCCCGGACCGGGCACGGACGCGATGGCCACCGGCGCGCGCCGCGCGTAGATTCGACGGTCGGCGGGGCACGACCGGAGCGGGGGACCGGTCGGGGCCCCGCCGGCCTGTTTCCGCATCCGGTGGCTCCCGGCTCCCGGCTCACCGCGCCGCGGGCTGCGCGGGCAGGTCGAAGACGTGCCCCGGGGAGATGATCCGCGTGATCGCCTGGCCCAGCAGCGTGCTCGGCTCCTGCCCGTCGTGGTCGATGTCGGTGTTCAGCAGCACCACGAGCGTGGTGCGCGCCGAGGGCAGATAGACGGTCAGCGACTCGTACCCCGGCAGCGAGCCGTTGTGGCCGATCCAGCCGTGCACGTCGAAGATGCCGAGCCCGTATCCCGCGCCCGGCACGCCCGTCGGCGGGGTCACCAGGCGCTGGCGCTGCGTCGACTCGTCGATCATCCGCCTGCCGTCGGGGAGTTCACCGGTCGCCACCGTGGGCGCCCACACGCGCAGATCGTCCAGCGTGGAGACCATCGCGCCCGCCGCCCAGCCCCAGGACGGGTTCCAGCCCGCCGTCTCCTCCACCTTCCCGTCGGCCGTCTGGTTCGTGTACCCCTGCGGATGCGGCTTCGGGAACTCGGCGCCGGACGGCAACGACGTACGGTTCATCCCGGCCGGGTCCAGGATGTGGTCCTTGATGTAGTCCCCCAGCGGCTGCCCGCTCCGCTGCTCCACGACCAGGCCGAGCAGGATCAGATTGGTGTTGGAGTAGTCGAACTTCTGCCCCGGTGGGAAGAGCACCGGGTGCTTGAAGGCGTAGTCCAGCAGCTCGCGCGGGGTGAAGGAGCGCTGCGGATCGGAGGTCAGCGCCTTGAAGAAGTCCGGGTCGTCCGAGTAGTTGTACAGCCCGCTGCGCATCCCGGCCAGTTGCCGCAGGCTGATCTTGTCGCCGTCGGGGACACCGCCGATGTACCGGGAGACCGGGTCGTCCAGGGAGACCTTCCCCTGGTCCACCAGCTGGAGCAGCGCGGTCACCGTGAACGTCTTGGTCTCGCTGCCGATCCGCGTGTACAGGTCCGGGGCCATCCGGCGCCCGTCGCTCCTGTCGGCCACCCCGAAGGAGCGGACGTAACTGCCCTGGTCCGGCGTCCAGATGCCGACCGTCACACCCGGCACCCGCGCCTCGTCCATCACCTCGCGCACGGCACTGTCCAGCCGGTCCGCGACCTCGGGCGTCAGCTCGCGCACCCCGCTGTCCGGGCTGTCCGACGGGGAGGGGCCGGGCGCGGCGGCCGGGGCGAGCAGCGGGGCGGCTCCCGCCGGAGCGGCGGCGAGCGGCAGGGCGAGCGCCGCGAGTGCCACGGCGGTCAGAGCGACGGCGGCTTTCCGGCGCGGGCGTACGGGCGGACGGGGCATGGGCTGCCTCCAAGCACGTGGGACACGACCGTGCGGTGGGCGAGACCGATGAGCGAGACCGATGGGCGAGACGTCAGCGACCCGGAACTCCCAGGATAGGAGCGCTCACCCGGCCCCGCCCGTCGGCACCGGCGCCAGCACCAGCACCGTCGCGTCGTCCCGCACCTCGTACCCGAGCCGCCGTACATCCGTCCACAGCGCGCTCGGCAGCTCGGGCGCGCCGTGCCAGGAGAGCGCGGCCAGCCGCTCGGGCAGCGGATAGAAGGTGCCGTCGGCGTTGCGCGCCTCCCACAGTCCGTCGGAGGCGATCAGCAGCCGGTCGCCCGGCCGGAGGTCGACGGTCACCTCCTTCGGCGGGTCGACCCCGATCAGACCGATGCCCAGCGGCGGCCCCGGCGTCACGGTCGTCTCCCAGGCGCGGCCCCCGCGCAGCACCACCGGGGGCGGATGCCCGCACGCCACCACCCGCACCGAGCGCATGTCGGCGGAGAACTCCAGCAGCACGGCCGTCGCGAACAGCTCCGCGTGCCGCACCCCGGCCGAATCCACCGTGAGCCTGCGGTCCATCCGCGCGGCCACCGCCTCCAGGTCCGGCTGGTCCAGCGTCGCCTCCCGGAACGCGCCGAGCAGCGCCACCACCGTGGCGACCGCCTCCAGGCCGTGCCCCCGTACGTCCCCCATCACCGCGCGCACCCCGAACGGGCCGTCCCGCACGTCGTAGAAGTCCCCGCCCACCAGCGTCCCGCCCTGCGCGGCCCGCGAGAAACCCGCGCACGCGACCGCGCCGACCCGCTCCGGCAGCTCCGGGAGCACGGCCCGCTGGACCGCCTCGCCGATCGCGCGCTCGGTGCCCAGCTGGGCGTCGCGGTGGCTGCGCACATAGGAGACGAACACACTCAGCAAGGAGACGAACACGATGGTGAGCAGATCGGTGTCACCGGGCCGGTTCAGATGGGTCATCGGCAGCAGCAGCGCCACCACCACCAGGACACCCAGCAGCGCGGTCGCCAGCGGGCCGTACGACAGCACCGCGAGCGGCGGGATCGCGCCGAGCAGGAAACCGAGATCGCCCGCGTGCGGGGTCACGAGCGTCGCCAGGGACACGGCCAGCAGCAACAGCGCCGGAAGCACCCGCACCCAGCGCGGCGGCGGCGCACCCCGCAGCCAGCCGCGACGTTCCCGGCTCCGGCGCCCTGACCGGCCGCGCAACGATCTCACAACGCCACGCTACGCCGGGGCCGTCACCGGGGCCTTCTCCGGACACCCGGCCGGGGCACGCGCCGCTCGACCGGCCCCGGCGGGGCGCCGGGTGCCGGGTCCGTCCCCACCGGCAGCACCGGGGCTGCCCGGTCCGCCGACCGCGCCCGTCACACCCGGCCCGTCACACCCGGCCTCTCGCATCCGGCCCGGCTCACCCCGCCGGGCTCACCCCGTCCGTCGCCGTCGTCCAGCCCGCCGGTTCGCCGGTCAGCCGGGCCTGGGCCGCCGACAGGATCTCGGTGATGCGCAGCCCGAACGCCGCGTCGCACGGATGCGGGCGGCCCGTGCGCGCCGCGTCCCGGAGCGCGTCGACGGCGCGGGTGAGCGCGGGGACCGCGCCCTCCGAGCCGCGGGGGAGGAGGGCGACGCCCGCCTCGCCGCGCAGCTCCACATCGGCGCCCGCGGCGGCGGGCGGCGCGGTGAGGCTCAGGGTGAGGGTGCTGGACGCGCCGGTCGCGTGGTCGAGCACCAGGTGCACGGTGTCCGAGGGACCGTGCACCGCCGACAGGACCTCGCGCACATCACCGAGGACCGGCAGCAGCACCGACAGCGCGTGCGGGCCCACGTCCCACAGCGCCCCCTTCTCCCGCCGCCAGGCCGAGGCCGCGAACGGACTCCCGGTCGTGAACACCGCGCCCAGCCACTGCGCCCGCGCCGTGAACCAGCCCGACTCGGCGGCCTGTTCGTCGATCCACGCCTCCGGCTCCTTCTGGAACCGGGTGGTCAGGAACACCACCGAGGCGACCTGGGCCCGCTCCGCGGCGACGACCACCTCACGCGCCTCGGCGACGTCCACCGCCAGCGGCTTGTCCAGCAGCAGATGACAGCCCGCCCGGGCCGCCCGCACCGCGAGCCCCGCCTGCACCGACGGCGGCAGCGCCACCGCCACCGCGTCCACCCCGGCCAGCAGCTCGTCCACGTCCTCGTACGCCCGGACGCCGTACTCCCCGGCCAGCTCGGCCGCCGCCTCCGGGCGGCGCCCCCACACCCCGGCGAAGTCCACGGCCGTGTGGGCCGCGAGCGCGGGCGCGTGTGCCGCCCGCGCCCAGGGGCCCGTCCCCAGCAGTCCGATGCGCATGTCGCGTTCCTCTCCTTCGAGCCGGCCGGCACCGCGTCACGGCGCCCTGTCCCTCTCGCCCTTGAGATACGTCCGCCCCGGCTCTCCGTCTCCGGCCAGCCAGCGTGCGATGGCCTGGGCGATCGGCTGACCGGTCTCCAGCTCGACGAAACCGAACTGGCCCGACTGATTGCACTCCAGGAACCACCACACCCCGTCCGCGTCCTCCGCGAAGTCGAAGGCGCCGTACGCGAGTTCCGCCCCGCGCAGATACCGGTGCACGCCCTCGGCCACGCGCGGCGGCACCTCGGCGGGCCGCCAGGGCGAGACGGACGGCGCGAACCGCACGTCCACGTCGTCGGGATGGGCGTCCGGATCGACCGGCTTGCGCGCCGCGAGGAGCCGGTCCCCGACAGCCGTCAGCCGGATGTCGGCCCGCTTGGCGACCCGCTGCTGGAGCAGGGTCGGACCGTAGGCGACGGCCGTGAAGTCGGCGTCCGGCGCGACCCGGCTGGTCGGCACCGCACGCGGCGGCTCCTGCGGATGCGCCCCCGAGACCGGCTTGACCACCAGATCCGGGAAACGCCCCGCGAACTCCCGGGCCGCCTCCGGGTACGTCGTGATCAGCGTGGCGGGCACGGCGAACCCGCTGCGCCGCGCCAGATGCAGCTGCCAGGGCTTGTACCGGGCCCGCCGGGCCGCGTCCGGATGGTTCATCCAGCGTGCCCCGGCGCACCGCAGCATCCCGTACAGCGCCTGCGTGGACTCCTCGGTCAGCCAGGCGGACGGCCGGGCGGCCCGCGCCGCCGCCCGCCCCGGCCTGCGCACCCACACGGAGCGCACCGCGCCGAGGCTCACCAGACGGCCGCCGACGGACAGATGCCCGTCGGCGGACCCGCCCGTCAACTCGGCCGACAGGGTCACCCCGTTGGTGAGATCGGCGGGATCGAGCCGGACGACGGGCACGCCCGTCTCGCCCAGGCGGAGGACCACCATGTCCGCCGTCACGTCCTCGTCGCTGGTGAGGATGAGCACGGTCATCGTCCGGGGCCCGCGTTCAGTCGTCGAAGTGGGTCTTGGAGCCCGCCGTGGAGGTGGTGGTCCCCAGGGCGTGCAGCGTCGCGTGGTCGGTGGCGGCGATCCTTCCGTCCGGGAGGACGTTCAACTGGAGCCCGGCGTCGTACGCGTACGGGGCGGTGACATCCAACTGCACAGCGGGTCGTGCGTAGTTGAGCGTGAACGGTTGCATGGTCGTCCTCCCTGATTCGTTCTTTCACGTCCTTATACGAATCGAACGATTGGTTGGTTTCCTCACACTCCGTGACCGGTGTCCGGAGGCGGTGCGGGGAGCGCCGTTCGGCGTCAGCCAGAAAGACGCCGAAGGCGGGGGAGTGGCTGCGTCAAATCGACGCGGATTCAGCGGAGTTCGGATGCCCGCGCGTCGAGCGGCCAAGCCCGGCAGGGCGGTTCAGCCGGACAGCGCCGTACGGGCCGCCGCGACGGCCTGATCGGCGTAGGACCGGCCGAACAGCACCGCGTGCACCAGCAGCGGGAAGAGCTGATGTATACCGACCCGGTCGCGCCAGCCGTCGGCGAGCGGCGCCGTCTCCTCGTACCCGGCGAGCACGTGGTCCCACTCGGGACAGCCGAACAGCGCCAGCATCGCGAGGTCGGTCTCCCGGTGCCCGCCGTGCGCGGCCGGGTCGATGAGACGGACCTCACCGTCCGCGCCCCAGAGGACGTTGCCCTGCCACAGGTCGCCGTGCAGCCGCGCGGGCGGCTCGGCGGGCCCCGCCAGTCCGGGCAGCCGCTCGCACACCGACTCGACCACGGACGCCTCGCCCGGCCGGATCGTGCCCGCGTCCACCGCCGTGCGCAGATACGGCAGCACGCGGTGCTCGGCGTACCAGCGCGGCCAGTCGTCGCCCCGGACGTTGCGCATGGGCGCCCGGCCGATGAACGCCTCCTCCGGCCCGTCCGGCGGCGCCGCGCCGAACGCGGGCGCCCCGGACGCGTGCAGCTCCGCGAGCGCCTGGCCGAAACGCAGCGCGGCCCCGGCCTCGGGACGCCCGGTCGGCACGTACTCGGTGACCAGCCAGCGCTCGTCGGCGCCGAGCACCCGGGGCACGCGCACCGACCCGGCAGCGCCCAGCCAGCGCAGTCCGGCCGCCTCCGCGCGCACCGCGCCCGGGCCGTCCCCGCGCTTGACCATCACCGCCGTACCGTCCTCGAGCATCACCACCGCGGGCGACCCGGACGGCGCCGGGCCGCTGACGGGACGGCGCCCGGTGAGCCGGGACGCCACCGCCCCTGGAGCCTCGCCTCGCTCGATCACGCCCACAGGGTACGACCCGTCAGAGGCGTCCCAGGGGCGGAACTTCGCGCTTTACTACGACGAAATCCGGCCAAAGTCGCGTCGCCGCAGCGCGGTCCTCCGCCTCCGGCGTGATCACCGTTGACCCGTCCGGGGGCGCTCGCGGCGTGTCGCTGGGACAGACGGGTGGAGCGGTGACCCGGCTGGGCGGCCTGGATCGCGCGCCGGGGCGCCCTGTTCGACGGTGGTTCGTGTCGGGGCCGGGTCCTGACAGCCGATGAGGTATCCGCTGCCCGGCCACGGCGGAAGGACACCGATATGCGTTCTGCCCGCATTCTTCTCGCCACGGCGGCCGCATCCGCCGCCCTCGCCCTCGCCGTCCCCGGAGCCGCGCTCGCCGGGGACGACGGAGGCCGGGACGACTCCTCCTACAACAAGCAGGACAGCGGCTCCGGCAGCGACCACGGCAAGGGGTCCGGTAAGGGCTCCGGCGACGGCTACGACAAGGGCTCCGGCGACGGTTCGGGCAAGGGCTCGGGCGACGGCGGCGGCTACGACGAGCCGCGCGGCGGCATGCACACCGGCGGCGGCGCCCTCGCCTCCGTCCTCAGCAGCGGCAGCAGCAGCGGCAGCGGAGACGACTGGAGCTCCAGCTCCAGCTCCAGCGGCAGTGACGACAGCCGCTTCGACCCCGAGACCTACAAGGACAAGGGCGACACCGGCAAGAGCGACTCCGGCAGCGGCAAGGGGGACAGCGGCAAGGGGGACAAGGACGACGAGCCGCGCGGCGGGATGCACACCGGCGGCGGCGGTCTCGCCGACGACTCCAGCTCGACGACGACGGGCGGTCTCGCGGTGCTCGCCGCGGGCGCGGCCGGGGTGTACGTGCTGCGGCGCAGGAAGGCCGCCGGTTCGGCCTCCTGACCGACTCGCCTTCCCCGCCCCTGTCGTCGGACTCCCTGCGCCCGCCCGCCGTGGCGACGGGAGTCCGGCGACAGGGCCAGGGGCCACGGCCGCCGGTACCCCTCGGGGTCCGGCGGCCGGCGCCCCGGTCCCGAACCGCGCTGCCGTGACCGAGTGAGGTGGTGTCCGATGGCAGCAGATCCCTCCCCGCACCGCGCCGACGAACAGGCCGCCCGCGGGGGCCGGCTGACCCTGTGGGGCGTGGCGATCGTCGTCCTCGTGCTCAGCGTGCTCAGCGGCCATCACGGCACCGGCACGGTCCCGGGCGCGACCCGCGCCGCCGGTACGACGGCCGCCACCGGCCCTGCGGGCCCGGCCCTGCCCCGGTCCGCGCCGACCCGCCTGGTCATCCCGAAGATCGGGGTGAACGCCCCCTTCACCGCCCTCGTCCTCGGCTCCGACGGCCGCCTGGAGCCCCCGCCCGCCGACAACACCAACCTCGTCGGCTGGTACAGCAAGGGCGTCTCGCCCGGTGAGAAGGGGACCTCGGTCATCGCCGGACACGTGGACACGAAGACCTCCGCCGCCGTCTTCGCCGGTCTCGACGCCCTGCTCCCCGGTGACCGGTTCACCGTCGAGCGCGCCGACGGCCGCACCGCGAAGTTCGTCGTGGACAGCGCCGAGACCTTCGAGAAGGACGACTTCCCGAGCGACCGCGTCTACGACAACGCGGCCCGCCCCGAGGTGCGGCTGATCACCTGCGCGGGCGACTACGACCACACGGCCAAGGACTACACCGAGAACCTGGTGGTGTTCGCGCACCTGGTGTGACGCTCAGCGAGCGACCCGCGTGCTCAGCGGGCGGCCGGCGTGCTCAGCGGGCCGCCCGGCGCGAAGGCCAGCGCGGCGAAGCGCTCCCCGATGCGCCGGTGGGCCGCGGCGTCCGGGTGCAGCCCGTCGGGCAGCGGCAGCTCCGCGAAGTCGGCCGCGCCGTACAGCTCGCGCCCGTCGAGAAGGTGCAAGTGGCGGTCCTCGGTGGCCCGTTGGCGCACGATGCGGGCCAGCTCCTCGCGGATCACGTTCAGGGTCAGCCTGCCCTGGTCCCGCTCCGCCGGATCACCGGCCGCCCGGAACGCGAGCCGTCCCTCGCTCAGCGCGGTGAAGTCGGGCAGCGTCGGTCCCGGCGTGTCCTCGTGCAGCGGGCACAGGACCGGCGAGACGACGAGCAGCGGCGTGTCGGGGTGACCCTCGCGGATCGTGTCGAGGAAGCCGTGCACGGCGGGCCCGAACGCGCGCAGCCGCATCAGATCGGTGTTGACCAGGTTGATGCCCAGCTTGACGCTGATCACGTCGGCGGGCGTGTCCCGCAGTGCGCGGGCGGTGAACGGGTCAAGCAGGGCGCTGCCCCCGAGGCCGAGGTTGATCAGCTCCACCCCGCCGAGCCCGGCGGCGACGGCGGGCCAGGTGCCGGTCGGGGACGCGGCGTCGGAGCCGTGGCTGATCGAGCTGCCGTGGTGCAGCCACACCGGACGCTCCCGCTCCCGTACGGCGGTGACGGGCGCGTCGGTGCGCAGCGCGACCAGTTCGGTGGTCTCGTTGTGCGGCAGCCAGATCTCCACGGTCTTGTCCTCGGGGGACAGGCCGGTGAAGCGCGCGGTGCCCACCGGGCCGGGGTGGTGCTCGGCGGTACCGGCCGCCATGTCGATCAGCAGGGTGTTCCCGCCCGGGACGGAGGTGCTGCCCGCCGGGCGTCCGTCCACGAGCAGGTCGTACACGCCCTCGGGGCGTGGCGGCGCACCGGCGTAGACCCGCTTGGTGGGCAGGGTGTCCAGCTCGACGGTGGTGGCACGGGTGCGGAACACCAGCCGTACGCCCGCCGGTTGGGACTCCACCAGGTGCAACTGCGGGTCGGCGCACTGGGCGCGGGCCCGCGCGGGCAGCCGGTGGGGGAGCAACCCCCGCTCGGTGCGCTCCAGTTCGAGGGCGCCGTGTATGAGACCGGCGGTGAGGGGCGTGGTGGTCAGGTCGTCGGACACGGTGGTCATCGGTGCTGCCTGTCGGAAGAGGGGGGTGTGATTCGGGGCGTGCGGCCAAGTCGCTCAGGCGGACGGCCAGTTGCGCAGCAGCGCGTCCAGGGCGTCGAGGCCGCGGTCCCAGGACTCCTGCGAGCCGGGCGTGCTGTGGTCGAAGGCGCCCGCCGACTCCAGTCCGACCCAGCCGCTGAACACGCTGCCCAACAGTCGTACCGCATGGGTCTGTTCGGGTTCGGAGAGGTCGTAGCCGCGCAGGATCGCGCGGGTCATCCGGGCGTGCCGTCCGCCCGCGCTCGCGGCGGCGTCCTCCGGGTCGAGCCGGTACGAGGCCGCGGCGAAGCGGCCGGGGTGCGCGCGGGCGTAGTCGCGGTAGGCGTTCGCGAAGCCCGTCAGGGCGTCCTTGCCCGCCCGGCCCGCGAGCGCCTCGGCGGCGCGGTCGGCCAGCTCCTCCAGTGCGAGCAGTGCGATCCGGGTGCGCAGATCGTGGTTGCCCCGCACATGGGAGTACAGGCTCGCCACCTTCACGTCGAACCGCCGGGCCAGCGCCGACACCGTGACCTGGTCGAACCCGGCCTCGTCGGCCAGCTCCGCCCCGGCCCGGACCAGCCGCTCCGTGCTCAGACCCGCACGCGCCATGGGACACCTCCTGGGAAGACAGGACGATTATGCGGGTGCCTAAAGCTATTAGGCAAACGCGAATCTCTATTAGGGTCCAGGTAGCACGACGGCCGCCGACCGGGGCTTCCGGTCGGCGGCCGTCGTAAGGGGATCGCCGGGGCGTGCGCGGTGGGACCGTCAGACCGTGGTCGCCGGGAACGTCGGGTACTCGACCCCCGACACGTGCTGGACGATCCGGACCACCTGGCAGGAGTAGCCGAACTCGTTGTCGTACCAGAGGTAGAGGATCGCGTTGTCCCCGTCGACCTTGAGGGCGCCGCCGTCGACGATCGAGGCGTGCCGCGAGCCGATGAAGTCGCTGGAGACCGCGTCGGGCGCCGTGGTGAAGTCGATCTGCCGCTTGAGCGGGGAGGTCAGCGACACCTCGCGCAGGTAGTCGTGCACCTCGTCCCGGGTGGTCTCGCGGCCGAGCCGGAGGTTCAGGATCGCGATCGAGACGTCCGGCACCGGCACCCGGATGGAGCTACCGGTGATCGGCGCCTTCAGCTCCGGCAGCGCCTTCGAGACGGCGGACGCGGCACCGGTCTCGGTGATCACCATGTTGAGCGGCGCGGACCGGCCCCGGCGCTCGGCCTTGTGGTAGTTGTCCAGCAGATTCTGGTCGTTGGTGAAGGAGTGGACCGTCTCCACATGGCCGCGCAGCACACCGAACTCGTCGTCCATCGCCTTCAGTGGCGGCACGATGGCGTTGGTGGTGCAGGACGCGCAGGACAGGACGCGCTCGTCCGGCTTGATCGTGTCGTGGTTCACGCCGTGCACGATGTTCGGCACGTCGCCCTTGCCGGGCGCGGTCAGGACGACCTTGTCGATGCCGGGCCGCAGATGCTTCGACAGCCCCTCGCGATCACGCCAGTTGCCGGTGTTGTCGATGAGGATGGCGTCCCGGATGCCGTACTCGGTGTAGTCCACGGCCGACGGGTCGTCCGCGTAGATCACCTGGATCGTGTTGCCGTTCGCCACGATCGTGCCCGCGTCCTCGTCCACCGTGATGGTGCCCTGGAACTGGCCGTGGATCGAGTCGCGGCGCAGCAGCGAGGCCCGCTTGACCAGGTCGCCGCCCGCCCGGGCGCCACCCCCGCGCACCACGACCGCGCGCAGCCGCAGCCCGTTGCCCGACCCGGCCTTCTCGATCAGCAGCCGGGCGACGAGCCGACCGATCCGGCCGAAGCCGTAGAGCACCACGTCACGCGGCTCGCGGCGCTCGATCTTGTCGTCGCCGGTGGCCCCGGCGACCGCCTCGGCGGTGAACTCCGCCACGCTCAGCCCCCGGTCGTCCGCCTGGTACAGCGCGGCGAGCATCCCGAGGTCGATCTGGGACGGCCCGAGGTCGAGACCGGCCAGTGCCTGGAGGAACGGCATGGTCTCGGTGACCGACAGCTCCGCGCCCGCGATCTGCCGGGCGAAACGGTGCGTCTTGAGGATGCTGACCACCGACTTGTTCACCAGGGAGCGGCTGTGCAGCAGGACGGTCACGTCCCGCTCGCGGTGCAGCTTCCCGATGATCGGGATCATCGACTCCGCGATCTCCTCGCGGTTCTTCCAGTTCGTGAACGAGTCGTCGTTGACAGTCACAGATCTATCTTTCGAGCTAGGCGGCGCTCATATGGTGAACAC
The DNA here is from genome assembly GCF_000373625.1 of Streptomyces sp. LaPpAH-108. Taxonomy (GTDB): domain Bacteria; phylum Actinomycetota; class Actinomycetes; order Streptomycetales; family Streptomycetaceae; genus Streptomyces. The sequence continues at coordinate 75,162 of NZ_KB891993.1, read as the reverse complement.
ACCCTACTTCTCCCTGTTCACAGTGCTGCCGGGGGGTGGGGTCCGGGCACGGGGACCTGACCTCCGTTCCTGAATCAGGGTGGAAGAGCGGGCGACACCCGGCTCGCGCATTGCACCGCCCGGGCCGCGTGACCATGGTCGGTGCGTGATCACGCCCTCCGTGCCCCGGCCCGAGCCGGTCGCCCCCCTCCGTCCCCCGCGCGCCCGTCCCCTGCGCGCCCGCGCGCTGCCCGGCGCCGTCCGCGCCCGGATGCCGGACGGCGCCCCGGCCGCCCTCGCGCTGTTCACCGGCGTCCGGCTGGCCGGGACCGTCGCCGTGATCATCGGCAACCTCCTCGCGGGCCGTCCCCTGGTCCGCGACCTCGCCCACGCCTGGGACGCCCGCTGGTATCTGCACATCGCCGAGCACGGCTACGGGAACCTCATCTGGATCACCCCGAGCGGTGGCGTCCAGACCGACTGGGCCTTCTTCCCGCTCTACCCCGCGCTGATCAGGGCCCTCACCCAGGTCTTCCCGCTCGTCCCCGGAGCCGCCGCACTCCTGATCTCCTGGACCGCCGCACTCGTCGCGGCCTACGGCGTCTACCTCGTCGGCCACCTGCTGCACGGCCGCGCCGCCGCCACCGCCCTGGTCGGGCTGTGGGCCGTCCTGCCGCACGCCGTCGAGCTGACGATCGCCTACACCGAATCCCTCTTCGCCGCCCTGGCCGCCTTCTCCCTGTACTGCGTCCTGCGGCGCCGCTGGCTGTGGGCGGGCGCGCTCGCCCTGCTCGCGGGGCTCGCCCGGCCCACCGGCTTCGCCGTGGCGGTCGCCGTCTGCGTCGCCGCCGCCCACGAGGCATGGCACCGGCACGGCCGGGTGCCGCCCGCGCTCTGGACCGGCGCCCTGATCTCCCCGCTCGGCTGGCTCGGCTACGTCCTCTGGGTCGGCCTGCGCACCGGCGACGTGCCCGGCGGCTACTTCACCGTGCAGAGCGCCTGGGGCTCCCGCTTCGACCTCGGCGCGGGCGCCGTCCGCTTCCTCGGCGCCCTCTTCGCCCACGGCGGGAAGTTCGTCTACCCGGTGGCCCTGCTCGTCGTCGTGATCTCCCTTGTCCTGTTCGGACTGCTCTGCCTGGACCGCGCCCCGCTGGTCCTCGTGGTCTTCAGCGGCGTCCTCGTCCTCCTCGTGATCTGCGGCTCCGGCTCCTTCTCCTCCAAACCGCGCTTCCTGCTGCCGGACTTCCCGCTGCTCATCCCGCCCGCCCGGGCGCTCGCCCGCGCCTGGGGGCCGCGCCGCGCCCAGGTCCTGCTGATCGGCGGCGCCCTGACCGCCGTCTCCCTGGTCTACGGCGCGTACGTCATGGTGGTGGCACACGCGCCGCTGTGACCCGTACGGGCGGCAGGGCTGTGCGAGGTCCCCGATCCGGGGTAGGAGGGCAGGCCCGAGGAAAGGAACGCCATGACCACGTACGTCATCACCGTCCCCGGTACCTTCACCGACGGGATCGAGCCCGACGCCCGCGCACGGCTCGGCCGGGCGCTGCGCCCCGCCGACCCGCACACCACCACCATGGGCAGCGACGAGGACCTCGACGCCCTCACCGTCAACGACGACGACACCTTCACCCTCCGCCTGACCGTCGAGGCGGACACCGGACCGCACGCCGAGCGGGAGGCCCGGAGCCTCGCCGACTCCGCCCTGCGCGCCGCCGGACTCGACGAGCACACCGCGCCGCTCGGACCCGCCGTGATCACGGGCATCGATTCACAGGTGCGGTGACCGGCCGTACCGGGTATTCACCCCACGAGACGACAAGACTCCAGCAAACCACCCAAAAGGCGGTTTCGGTGTCTCCGCCCAGCCGGAAGTGACCGATGTTCCGCAAGCGCTCCACGGACGACGGCGACGAACTGCTGGCCCGACTCGGCTCGCTCACCGCACAGGCGCGCGAGCGCGCGGAGCTGCAGCGCACCCAGGTCGAGCTGGCCATCGCCCTGCAACGCGGCATGCTCCCCCGTGACCTGCCCCGCCTGCCCGGCCTGCACCTGGCGGTGCGCTACGCCCCCGCCTACCAGGGCCTCAATGTCGGCGGCGACTGGTACGACGCCTTCGCCATGCCCGACGGCCGCATCGGCCTGTCCATCGGCGACGTCCAGGGCCACAACATCGAGGCCGCCGCCTTCATGGGCCAGGTCCGGGCCGCCCTGCGCGCCCTGGCCTCTGTCACCAGCGAACCCGGCGAACTCCTCGCCCGCACCAACGACCTGCTGCTCACCCTCGGCAGCGACCTCTTCGCCACCTGCACCTTCCTGCGCCTGGACCCCGCCACCGGTGTCCTGGAGAGCGCGCGGGCCGGACACATCCCCTTCGTCTGGGCCACCGCGGACGGCAAGTCCGGCATCGTCCACGACCTCGGCGGACCGCCGCTCGGCATCCAGGGCGGCCTGGAGTACCGCGTCACCCGGCACCGGCTGACCACCGGGGGCGTGTTCGTCCTGCTCACCGACGGCGTGGTGGAGGGCCCCTCGCTCAGCATCGACGAGGGGCTCGACCAGGTCGTACGGCTCGCGGGCATCGCCGCCGTCGCGGGCCTGGAGGTGCACGCGCTGGCCGCGGCGGTGATCAAGGGCGCGGAGAACATCGGGCACGAGGACGACGCGGCTGTGCTCGTCGTCGGCCACGACGGGCCGGACGGAGCCGGGTAGGACGGGCCGCCGCGCCGCGTGGGACGACCGGTTCGTCGCGTGGGACGGCCGCTTCGGGTCCATACGGCCCCGCCGGTTCAGCCATAGGGCCGCTCCGCACACCTCTCGCCTGGCCGAGGGCACAGCCCCGGTGTGAGAGTGCTGATGTGGTGGCAATCCTGGACGTGCGCCGGGCGGCCGGCCCGGCCCTCCAGATGCTGGCCGTCGCCGCCTGCTACTTCGCGGCGGGCTGGCTCGGGCTCATGCGCCGCCTCGTCGTGGACGGCGTCGTCGTCACCCCCATCTGGCCGCCGACCGGCGTCGCCGTGGCCGCCCTGCTCCTCCTCGGACTGCGCTGCTGGCCCGGGATCACCCTCGGCGCGTTCCTGATCGTCGCCTACCTCGACACCCCGGCGCCCTACGCGCTCGGCTATCTCCTCGGCAACACCGCCGCACCCCTGTGCGCGGCGGTGCTGCTGCGCCGTACCGGCTTCCGCACCGATCTGAGCCGGTTGCGCGACGGCGTCGCCCTGGTGTTCCTCGGCGCGCTGGGCGCCATGCTGATCAGCGCCACCACCGGCGTCGCCCTGCTCGTGGCCACCGACGCGCTGCCCCCGCACGCGTTCCTGACCGTCTGGCTCGCCTGGTGGGTGGGCGATGCGATGGGCGTCCTGCTCGTCACCCCGCTGCTGCTCCTGCTCCGCCAGGCGCGCAGACCCCCGACCACCCGCTGGAAAGAGGCGTTGGCCCTCGCCGTGGCCGCCTGCTGTGTCGTGCCGCTGGCCGTCTACAGCTCGTTCAGCCTGCTGTTCCTCGTCTACCCGGTCATCATCTGGGGCGCGCTGCGGTTCGAACTGGCCGGCAGCGTGGGCTGCGCGCTGCTCACCTCGGTGCTGGCCGCCGGAGCCGCCACCGAGGGCAGCGGGGCGTTCGCCGAACTGAGCCGCGTCCAGGTCATGGCCAAACTCCAGGGCTTCAACGGCACGATGGCGCTGACCGCGCTCCTGTTGTCCGCTGTGATCACCGAGCAGCGCCACACCCGGCGCTCCGTCGAGCGGGCCTGCCAGGAACTGGTCGAGGTGCTGGAACACCTCACCACCGGCGACGGCCCGCCGCCCAGGCCCGCGCCCTCCACCCCCTACGCCCCGGACCGGCCCACCCCGCCGAACCGGGGGCCCTGACCAGGGCTCCTCAGTGCTTGGGCGGGGCCGTCAGGGGCAGCGTCGCGGTCACCTGCTTGCCCCCGCGATGCGGGGTGACCTCCAGCGCGGCGCACAGCAGCGTCACCAGCCGCAGCCCGTGCCCGCCGATCCGCCCGGGGTCCGGCGGCTGGGGCCGGGGCGGTTCGGGGGAGCCGTCCGTGACACCGATGCGCAGCGTGCTCCCGTCCGGGGCCAGCTCAAGCAGCAGCGCGAACGGTCCCGTCGCGTGCTTGAACGCGTTGGTCACCAGCTCGCTGACCACCAGCTGAGCGTCCTGCACCACCCGGCGAGCCGGAACCGGCCGCACCCGGGCCAGCAGGCCGCCCACCGCCTCGCGCGCCTCGGAGAGCGAGGGCACACCGGCGTCCCACTCCCGCCTGACGCGCGGCGCCGCTGCCGCGCCGGTCCGCGCGGGCAACCGTGTCCCCGTCGTCGTCTGCGTCCTGAAGGGGAGGTCCATGGGTCGTCGCCCTTCTCCTCAGGGGCCGCCCCGATCCCTTCCTCGCGATCACGGAGGGCCGTGCCGTCCCTGTTGCGGTTACCCGCTGTGCCGCCGGACAAGAGCATCCGGCCACCAATCGCCCGATCGGACATCCGTCCCAGGTCAGCGCCGTGCGCACGACGGCGTACCTGGCCGGGAACCGCACACACGGGCGGGCCCGGAGCCCCCGTGAAGGGGAACTCCGGACCCGCCCGGCACCGGTGCGGTGTGCCGCCGGTTCAGTGTTTGAACGTGTCCTTCGTCTTCTCCTTGGCTTCGCGGGCATCCCCGCGCGCGCCTTCCATGCGGCCCTCGGCTTCCATCTTCTCGTTGCCGACGGCGCGGCCCATCGTCTCCTTGAGCTTGCCCTTGGCCTGCTCGGCCTTGGCCTTCGCCTTCTGGTCGCCAGCCATGGGGTTCACATCCCAACGTCTCTCGGGTCCGCTGTCCTCCTCCGCCTGTCCGCTGCGTCCCGGTCCAAACCCGCCCGGCACTCCCGTCCCGGCGGCACCGTCACGCGGACCGCGTTCCGGGCCCTCGGCGTTGCCGACGGCGCCGGACCACATGGCGTACGACCAGCGCGGCGACCACCACGGCCACGCCGATCAGCACATAGCGCTGGTAGCGGATGATCTCGTCGTACACCGTCGTGATGTGGCTGCCCGCCACATAGGCCACCGTGCACCACAGGCCCACCCACAGGGCGGCGCCCAGCGCGTTGAAGGCGAGGAAGCGCGGCCAGGGCATCCGTGTGGTGCCCGCGATCACCCCGTTGGCCTGACGCAGCCCCTCGACGAACCGGGCCACGGTGACGATCTTGCCGCCGTGCCGGTGGAAGAACCGCTCGGCGGCCTGGAAGCGCTGGGGCGTCAGAAAGACGTACTTGCCCCAGCGCTCCACGAAGACCCGGCCACCGGTGCGGCCGATCAGGTAGCCGATGTTGTCCCCGAGCACGGCCGCGACGAACGCGATGGCCGCCACGGCCACGATGTTCAGCTCGCCCGCGCCCGCGTAGACGCCCGCCGCCAGCAGGATCGTCTCGCCGGGGGCGGGCACCCCGAAGTCCTCCAGGAGGACGACCGCACCCACCGCCCAGTAGCCGTAGTGGCCGAGCAGCGGGGCCAGATCGGCCAGCGGGCCGGGCAACGGAGGCGCCATGCCCCAACGGTACGCCGCACCGGCCCGCTCACCCCGCACTGACCTGCGGGAAGACCACTCAGGGGCCCTCCCACAGGTTGCCGTGGACCCCTAGGCGCGGCCGACCGGGTCCGCCGCGGGCTCGGCGGCGTCGGCGGCGTCGGCCTTCGCCTCCACCGGCGCCGGGCGCGTACGCCGCCACCGCGTCAGCCGCATCGCGACCGTGTCGGTGTAGCGGGCGGTCAGCGGGCCGACGACGACCAGGATCAGCACGTACGCCGTGGCCAGCGGGCCGAGCCGGGAATCGATCCCCGAGGTGACGGCGAGTCCGGCGATGACGATGGAGAACTCGCCCCGCGCCACCAGCGTGCCGCCCGCCCGCCACCGGCCGCGTTCGGACACCCCCGCTCTCCGCGCCGCCCAGTACCCCGTGGCGATCTTGGTGAGGGCGGTGACGACGGCCAGCGCGAGCGCGGGCAGCAGCACCGGCGGAATGCTGACCGGGTCGGTGTGCAGGCCGAAGAACACGAAGAACACGGCCGCGAACAGGTCCCGCAGCGGGGCCAGCAGATTGTGGGCGCCCTCGGCGACCTCGCCGGAGAGCGCGATGCCCACCAGGAAGGCGCCGACCGCCGCCGACACCTGGAGCTTCTGCGCCACGCCCGCGACCAGCAGGGTCAGGCCCAGCACGACCAGGAGCAGCTTCTCCGGGTCGTCGCTGGAGACGAACCGGGAGATGATCCGGCCGTAGCGCACCGCGACGAGCAGGACGATCCCGGCGACGCCGAGCGCCACGGCGAGGGTGACACTGCCCGCCGCGAGCCCGGTCCCGGCCAGCAGCGCGGTGATCACCGGCAGATAGACCGCCATCGACAGGTCCTCGAGGACGAGGATGCTGAGGATGACCGGTGTCTCACGGTTGCCGAGACGGCCCAGGTCGCCGAGGACCTTGGCGATGACGCCGGAGGAGGAGATCCAGGTGATGCCCGCGAGGACCACGGCGGCGATGGGGCCCCAGCCGAGTATCAGGGCCATCGCGGCGCCCGGGAGCGCGTTGAGCGCGGCGTCCACGAGCCCCGCCGGATACTGCGTCCTCAGGTTGGAGACGAGATCGCCCGCCGTGTACTCCAGGCCCAGCATGAGCAGCAGCAGGATCACGCCGATCTCGGCGCCGATCGCCACGAACTCCTCGCTCGCGCCGAGCGGCAGCAGACCGCCCTCCCCGAAGGCGAGGCCCGCCAGCAGATAGAGGGGGATGGGCGAGAAGCGCAGCCGCGCGGCGAGGCGGCCGAGCAGCCCGAGGGCCAGGATGATGGCGCCGAACTCGATCAGGAAGACCGCGGAGGAGTGCATCCCGATCACTCCCTGCCGAGGATCGCCGCGGCCGCGTCGACACCCTCGCGGGTACCGATCACGATGAGCGTGTCCCCGCCGGCCAGCCGGAAGCCGGGGCCGGGGGAGGGGATGGCGTCCGCGCGGCGCAGCACCGCCACGATCGACACGCCGGTCTCGGTGCGCATCCGGGTCTCCCCGAGCAGCCGCCCGTTCCAGTGCGAGAGGGAGGACAGCGAGATCCGCTCGGCCACGAGACCGAGTTCGGTCGTGGACAGCAGGTTCGGGCTGTGGTGCGTCGGCTTGAGGGCCCCGGCGACGGCCTCCGCCTCCGCGCCGGTCAGCTGGACCGAGAGCGCGCAGGTGTCGGGATCGTCCTCACGGTAGGCGCTGAGTGTGCGTGACCCGTCGCGGTGGGCCACCACCGACAAGCGGCGTTGTTCCTTGGTGGTGAGGTCGTACCGGACGCCGATTCCCGGCAGTGGTGTCCTACTCGTGCGTGCGGCGCCCATGGCGACCCCCCTGACTGACTTGACTGTTTCTTGAAGTGGCCATTACCGGCACCTTACCTTGACGGTGCATGGCCACCCGAAGAAACGGGCTGGTCAGGGGGCATATGTGCCCATTTGTCCCCCTGCTTCGGAGACCGGCCGACCGCCGAGACAGGGGGAGGGTAAAACGCCCGGGGCGCGGGGAGCCAGAGGGACTCAGCCGCCCATGGTGCCCAGCCGGGCCTCCCGCCACAGGTCGACACCGCCGTCGGTGGCGTACTTGTCGATCTCGGCCAGCTCCTCGGCGGTGAACTCCAGGTTCTCCAGCGCCGCCACGTTCTGCTCCAGCTGCTCCACCCGCGAGGCGCCGATGACCAGCGAGGTCACCCGCTCGTCCCGCAGCGCCCAGGCCAGCGCCATCTGGGCCAGGCTCTGCCCGCGCCGGGCCGCGATGTCGTTCAGGGCGCGCAGCCTGCCCCGCATCTCCTCGGTCAGCCAGGCCGGGTCGAAGGACTTGCCCTGCGCGGCCCGCGAGTCCTGCGGCACGCCGTCGAGGTAGCGGCCGGTCAGCAGGCCCTGCGCCAGCGCGGTGAAGCCGATGACGCCGAAGCCCTCCTCCTCGGCCGCCTCCAGCAGGCCGTCCGTCTCGATCCAGCGGTTGAGCATGTTGTACGACGGCTGGTGGATCAGCATCGGCGTGCCCAGCTCGCGCAGGATGGCCGCTGCCTGCCGGGTGCGCTCGGCGTCGTAGGAGGAGATGCCCACATAGAGCGCCTTGCCCTGGCGGACGGCCGTGTCGAGCGCCCCCATGGTCTCCTCCAGCGGGGTGCTGGCGTCCAGCCGGTGGGAGTAGAAGATGTCCACATAGTCCAGGCCCATACGCTTCAGCGACTGGTCCAGGGAGGCCAGCACATACTTCCGCGAGCCACCGCCCTGACCGTAGGGGCCGGGCCACATGTCCCAGCCCGCCTTGGTGGAGATCACCATCTCGTCGCGGTACGGCGCGAGGTCCTGCTTCATCAGGCGGCCGAAGTTGATCTCCGCCGAGCCGTAGGGCGGACCGTAGTTGTTCGCCAGGTCGTGGTGGGTGATCCCGAGGTCGAAGGCGCGCAGCGCGATCTCGCGCTGGGACTCGAAGGGGCGGTCGTCGCCGAAGTTGTGCCAGTAGCCCAGGGACAGCAGGGGGAGGTCCAGCCCCGAGCGGCCGGTGCGCCGGTAGCGCATGGTGCCGTCGTAGCGAGCGGGGTCCGCGACGTGGTTCATCGGGTGTTCTCCGGATGGTGCCGTAGGGGGTGCCCCGAGACGAAAAGGGGCTGGTCCACCCTGCGCCTTCATGATTCGGAAGTCCAACCGCCGTCTGTCATGGAATTGAGCGCCGTGGTTTCTGAATCGGCTGGGTGTGGCTGGGCGCGGCCGTGTGCGGCTGTGTGTGGCTGTGTGTGGCTCACCCCCCCCCTGTGTGCGGGTGGCACCGCATTTCCCACCCTTACGTGTGCGGTTCCCCCATGTGCCTGTTGTCGGTGTGACGTGTGAGGCGTGGGGCAGCAGGATGATGCACAGGGCAAAGACCCGGTGCCGCCGGGGTGCGCGCACAACGGCAGTACCGGCGGCGAAGGGAGCGGCACGTGAGCGGTGCGATGTCCGACGGTGAACGACCGCACAGGATGGGGACCAAGGCATCGCAGGCCGTCACGGCGCTGCCGCGTCAGGTCCGCGAGGAGCTGACCCGCAGACTCCGCCGCAACCGGGGCGCGTTCGGCAAGGACGACGTCCAGGTCGTCGAGCCGCCTCTGCTCAAGCGGGCCGTCGGCGCCTCGGCGCTCGGCAACTGCATGGAGTGGTTCGACTTCGGCGTCTACAGCTATCTCGCCGCCACCATCGGCAAGGTCTTCTTCCCGGGCGCCTCTCCGGCCGCGCAGGTCGTCTCCTCCTTCGCGACCTTCGCCGCCGCGTTCGTCGTACGGCCCCTCGGCGGCCTCTTCTTCGGCCCGCTCGGCGACCGGCTCGGGCGGCAGAAGGTGCTGGCCACCACCATGATCATGATGGCGGTGGGGACCTTCGCCATCGGCGTCATCCCCGGTTATGCCTCGATCGGCATCGCTGCCCCGATCCTCCTCCTGGTGGCCCGCATGGTGCAGGGCTTCTCCACCGGAGGGGAGTACGGCGGCGCGACCACCTTCGTCGCCGAGTACTCACCGGACCGCAGGCGCGGCTTCCTCTCCAGCTGGCTCGACTTCGGCACCTTCGTCGGCTACGCCCTCGGCTCGGCGCTGGTCACGGCGCTCAACCTGTGGCTCACCGACGCCCAGATGCTCTCCTGGGGCTGGCGCATCCCGTTCCTGGTCGCCGGGCCGCTCGGTGTCATCGGCCTCTACATGCGGCTCAAGCTGGAGGAGTCCCCGGCCTTCCAGCAGCAGCTGGACGAGCACGAGAAGAGCCTGGCGCAGGAGTCGGCGGGCAGCGAGTTCAAGGACATCATCCAGCGGCACTGGCGCGGACTGCTGATCTGCATGGGCCTGGTGCTGCTCTACAACGTCACCAACTACATGGTCACCGGCTATCTGCCGACCTACCAGACCGAGACGCTGAAACGTTCCAGCAGTTCGGCCGACGTACTCGTGCTCATCGGCATGGTGTGGATCGTCATCCTGATCACCTTCCTCGGCCGCCTCAGCGACCGGGTGGGCCGACGGCCGCTGTACGGCTGGGCCGCCGCCGCGATGATCATCCTCGCGATCCCGGCGTTCCTGCTGATCAAGGCCCACGGGACCTGGCTGCCGATCCTCGGCGTGCTGATCCTCGCCACCCTGCTGGCCTGCTTCGCCGCCCCCAGCGCGGCCACGCTGCCCGCCCTCTTCCCCACCGCCGTCCGCTACGCGGCCATGGGTATCGGCTTCAACTTCGCCGTCGCGGCCTTCGGCGGCACGACCCCGCTGGTCACCGCCGCGCTGGTCGACGCCACGGGCGACGATCTGATGCCCGCGTACTACCTGATGCTCGCGGGCGTCATCGGCCTGGTGACCGTCAAGTTCCTCCCCGAGACCGCGCAGATGCCGCTCAACGGCTCCCGGCCGATGGTGGGCTCCCGGGAGGAACGGCGCGAGCTGATCACGACGTCGAAGGAGCTGTACGCGCTGGCGCAGGAGCGGGCGGGGACGGGGCGGGGCTGACGGCGGGGAGGGCCGGGGCCGACCCCGTGGGTTCGGGTTTCCGGCTGCTCAGGTTGTTCCGTCTGTTCCGGTTGTTCAGGCTGTTCAGGCTCCGGACGGTGTGGCGGCCTTGAGCCGCCACCCGTGGCCGCCGCAGTCGTGCCGCAGCGGCGGGAAACGGTGGCCCTTCACATCGGTGCTGTACTCGTGCGCTCGGTCGCAGTCGCACTCGTAGATCCCGGAGGTGGGGACGACGTCCCCCGGGTGAAACAGCTCGGCAGCAATGTCGTCACTCATGATTTCTGTGTACAGCGAGCTGTGGGACGGCGCGAGCGGAACGCCGCGCCGTGCGACCGGTCCCAGCCCCGCCAGCAGCTGCCCGAGTACACGCGCCGCGTCCCGCCGCCGATCCGCCCGAGCGGACCACACAGCGGGCAGCACCACCCCGACGAAGGCGCCCAAGAGCGTCAAGGACAGCAACAGCGCGGGCAGTTCGGCCGAAAGCCGGGACATGGGCTCGTCTCCTTCTTGATGCGCGGGCACCTGGCGTGACGCAATGACCCTGGCAACAAAGGGACGTTCAGTTCGGGAACACCGAAGTACGCGAAACTGCGGAGGCGTTGACGCAGACCGGACCGCACCTGTCCGTTCGTCCGCGCCGAAGCGGGCCGAAGACGCGGGGGTGTGCGGTGGGGGAGACGTCCGGCGCGGTGGCGGACTTCTGCGGACTGCTCCGACGGCTGGTCCGCGGCTGCGGAATCCCACAGAGCGACCTGGCCCGGGCACTGCACCGCAGCGAACCGACGGTCTCGGCCCTCCTCAACGCACGTCGCGCCACGCCACCCTCCTGGGACGACGTGCTCGGCGTGGTCGACTACTGCCGCACCCGAAGCGGTCCCAGGCCGCCCGCCGGACTGACCTTCGACCGGGGATGGTGGCGGCTGCGGCTGGAGGAGGTCGAGGCGAACGCGGCGGTGAGGGCCGTTCCGGGGCGGCCCGGCGCGAGGCCCCGCGCCGGGAGACAACCTCCCCGCGCCAGGAAGCAACCTGCCGTCGCGCCGCCACCGCCCGCCGAGGTCGCCGTCGACTTCGCCGGGGCGATCGAGATCCTGGTCGGCGGACGCCAGGCTTTCCACGGGCTGGCCGAAGAGGTCCTGGAACCGCTGCGGCTGACCGGCGGCACGGGGGCCGACCTGCGCCCGGTCCTGGAAGGATTCGCGGAACGGGTCCGGTCGAGTCACGGCACCGCCCGCACGGCCCTGCTGTGCGCGGCCGACCTGGCCGTCCTCGTGGCGGCGTTCTGCCAGGCCGTCTCGCAGTACGGCATCGTGTACGACCCCGAGCTGGGGCCGATGCGCGATGGGGCGCCCACCGTCGACATCGTGACCGAGCTGGAGCACGTCACCCTCGGCTCCACGAGGGTCGGAACCCCGGCGGGTCGCCGTCACGAGATCGAGACGGCGTACTCGTACGCGGCCGACCTCGTCCACGGAGCCGGAGCCCGTGAAACCGACCCCGGAGACCTGGCCCGGACCGCCTGGCGCCGCTACGAAACCCTGCTCGACCACGTCCTCTGGGACTGCCCCGAACTGCGCCTCACCTCCCACACGGAGGACCCGCCCGAGGCGGTGGAGCAGCCGACCTCCGCTGATCAGAAGCTCCCCACCGCGCTCAGCGCCTTGGCCGACCTGCTGGAACAGTTCGCCGATGGCGCCAAGGCGCCCGACCGCCACCGTCATCTGTTACGCGCGCCCCTCGCGGCAGGCGAAGCCTCGGGACCGCGCATCCCCACCCTCGGGGCCGGTTATGTCGACCCTGCCTTCCGTGTCGCCTCGTACACCGGCTCCCCTGGACTGTCCCGCGACGACTGGTGGCTCCGCATGCCGCTGCGGGACGACTTCGCGGAGTTCCTGGCGGCGTACCTGCTGACCGACGCCGCGACTCATGGCCCCTTGGTGGTCCTCGGTCACCCCGGCAGCGGCAAGTCCCTCCTGACCCAGCTGATCGCCGCCCGCCTCCCGGCCTCGGAGTTCTGCTGCCAACGCGTCGAACTCCGCCACCTGCCCGCCGACTTGGACGTCCGCGGCCAGATCGAGGAAGCCCTGTGGCGCTCGACCGGCCGCCACACCCCCTGGACGGAGGTCACGGCGGGCTCCGGCGTCGTCCGCGTCGTCCTGCTGGACGGCTTCGACGAACTGCTCCAGGCCGCCGCCGACCAGTCCGAGCCCCAGCGCCACTACGACTACCTGCACAGCGTGGAGCGATTCCAGCGCAACGAGAGCGAACAGGGTCGCCCCACGATCGTGATCGTCACCAGCCGCACGGTCGTGGCGGACCAGGCCCGAACGCCCGCTGCCGGTAGGGTGGTCCGCCTTGAACCGTTCGACGATGTCCGGTGTCGCACACTGGCTGTGGACGTGGAACACCACGAATCGCCGTACTTCCTCGACACCGGTTTACGCTTTTTGACGGCCGAGGCGCTTCGACCGCATCGCGAACTCGCAGCCAGCTAGTGCCGTTGATGACGCCGATCACCTACAGCGTGTTGGCGCGCGGTCGTGCTACGAGGTAACCGACATCGACTGACGGAGTTCGTTGTCCGCAACCCACGTCGTGGTCCAAGTGCGGGTGCGTCGTGGCTGATCGCGCAGTTCCCCGCGCCCCTAGGGGGTTGCAGCTCAGGTCGGCTGAGAAGCCTGGTCAGCTGCGGGCAGTCGTGCCGCTGGGGCGGCACGGGTGGGCGCAGCGGCACCCCGCCAGCGGCCGAGCGAATGCCCTGGGGCCTACTGGTTCCGGGTGCCCTTGCGGCACGTTCCCAGTGACCGAGTCGAGGTCTTGGCGAATGTGGGAGAACTGCTTTCTCCGTTGCCGCCCCAACACCGGTCCGACCTGGTCGCGTTACTGGGCGTCCTGTTTCGGCGGACCCTCGCGGACGACTCGCGCCGTACCCTCGTTCCTTACCTCCCGGCCCCAGCCCACCGCATCCGGCAGGACGCGATCTATACCGCGAACCTCCTGCTCCTGGCCGCCCAGGTCGAAAGCCCCCTGCCGGTCTCCCGGGTCATCGGTGGCGACGCCACCCTCGACCGCTGGCGCCGCCAGACCCACCTCTGGCGCTCACAGTTCGGGGAGGCATCCTGGGGCGCCTTCATCACCTCGCTCCGGGTCCAGCCCGTCGACCGCGACACCCGCGACCTCGTCGTCATGCCCGGCACGGACCCCGCCGCGCTCGACCCGGCCTGGGCGCTCGACCTGAGCGGCCTCGGAGAACTTGCGGCCGCCGCGCACGCCGTCGAGCAGCAGCCACTCTCCACCCGTCTGCACACCCTCGCGGCCTTCATCTGGGACGCCGACCTCCAGTGTCTGCTCCAGGCTGTGGCACCCCTGCTCGACCGTGTGCCGGACGCCTTCATCACGTACCGTTTCGACGGCGACAAGGGCGTATCCGCGGCTCACGACCTGATCGCCCTCCTCTGCCGCCCGGACCCACGGTCACCGCACGGGCTGCACCCGGGCATTCTCGAGGGCTTACGGGCGCTCGCCGGAGACAACGGTGCCCTCGCCGTCGACCTCGTCGCGCGTCATCTCCGGGACGTGGCCGATGACTTACCGCCCGGAATCGCCATCCCCCTGCTGGACGACCTGACTTCGCCCCAGCACACCGGTTCCGGTGGGGTCGCCGCCCGGACCTGGCTGGTGCTGGCCGACTGTCTGGCGCGGCTGGCCGGGCGTCGGGACGTCTCCCCTGCCGAACTCGCCCCGATCGCCCGCAGGTTCCGCCGCGAGGCGCCCGCGCTGGACAACGGTGGTACGGCCGAACTGAGGTTGGAGAGCCTGCTCAAGGAGGCGGTGACCACGCACCTGTGGCGAGGAGCGGCCCGCGATGACGCCGAGACGATCCTCGCCACCGCTCTCACCCTTCACGACCACATCCCGGAGGACCGCCGCACGCCCACGCTCGTGATCGGTGTGCTCCGCCTCGCCCGTGACCTCGGGGCCGACGACTGGCTGGCCGTGCACGCCGAGCGCCTGCTGCTGACCCTGGACCAGGATGGTCTGTGGCAGCTGCGGCCGACGGACGTGGACTGGATGTGCCCCGTCGTGCGGAGCCGAAGGCTGCGGGCGGAGTTCGACCGGATTCAGGCGGCCTGGCGGTGACGGGAGTGTCAACCCCGCGCCACTCGACCGGGGTGCGGGGCAGAACGACTTCGGGGGGCGGGTCGTTGGGTCTTAGGCAGATGGATGTTGTGTCTCCGATGGGATGTGCCGGTGGTGTCGAGTTCGCTGCGGGAGCTGATCAGGAGTAGGTTGGATCGGTTTGGCTGGTCTTATGGCGATGTGGCCCGGCGCGGCGGCATCTCACGCTCCACGGTGCATCACCTGGCGACGGCGACCCGCCTCGCGCGCATGCCGCAGGACGCGACGCTGGAGGGTCTGGCCCGCGGCCTCGGCGTCCCGGTGGAGCCGCTGCGGCGCGCGGCGGCCGAGGCGGCGGGGGTCAGCCTCTACTACGAGTCGGTGCCCGAACAGGCCGACCCCGAGGTCGAGATCCTCATCGCGAGCGTGTGCCGGCTCAGCGCGGCGGACCGCCGCCATGTGGCGGTCCTGGTGGAATCCCTGCTGACGGCGGGAACGGCTGCGGCGGAAGCGCCGGAAGAGGCGGAGTAAGGGGAGCAGTCGCCAGCCCGGCGGTGCGCGGGCCGGTGATCCAGCCGATCACCGTCTGCACGGTGGCGGCGTCGAGTTCGGCGATGTCGAAGACCGCCTGGATGTCGGTGGCACCGAGCGGCGCGCGCAGGGTGTCGAGCGCGCTGTAGAGGCGGATGCGCTGGGCCTGCGGTCCGGCGGTGTCCGGCACGGGATGGACGGGGAGGTACGGATGCGCTGTACCGGGCGGGGCTGCTGCTGTGTTCATACTGTCCGTCAGGGGTTCGGGGCGGCGGTGCGGCCGGTCTTGCCGTGGATGCGGGCCTGCCGCATGAGGTGTTCGACGGTTCCGTGGCTGACCGTGACGCCGTAGCGGTCGTGGAGTACCTGGTGGATGCGGCGGTAGCCGTAGGACGCGCCCGACTCGTGATGGATCGTCAGAATCAGCTGGGTGAGCCAGGCGTGGCGCAGGGCGCGGGGTGACGGCGGTCGCTTCCGGTAGGCGTAGTAGCCGGACTCGGAGACACCGAGGAGGGCGACGAGCTTGCTGATCGGGTGTCCGTGCGCGGCTACTTGAGAAACGACCGCGTAGCGCCTTTTGGGGGCATCGCGTCTTTCAGGGCCTCGATCGTTCTGCGGTGCATCAGGATCTCCCGCTCCAGCTCCGCGATGCGGCTGCGGGTCTGCGCCACCTCGGGCCGGGGGACACGGGTCCTGCGCCAGCGGTAGACGGTCTGCGGCGAGATCCGCAGGCGTTGCGCGATCTCCCTGGCCGGACGTCCTTGCGAGAGGAGTTCCATGGCGAGATC
This sequence comes from Streptomyces sp. LaPpAH-108, assembly GCF_000373625.1. Taxonomy (GTDB): domain Bacteria; phylum Actinomycetota; class Actinomycetes; order Streptomycetales; family Streptomycetaceae; genus Streptomyces. The sequence goes on along the minus strand of NZ_KB891993.1, from coordinate 59,247 downwards.
ACGCAGCTCGGGGTGGTGTGGGCTCACTGGGTCACGTCTCCGGTGTCGGGGTTCATGCCGGTCGCCCGGTCACTCGTACGGGCGGAGCCTGACTTCTCTTCCGGGTCGGGTGGTGCTCTTCCGGGCCGGGCCGGGGCGTGCCGGGGCGGACGCTCCCTGCCCGGTGGTGCGGACGATCTGCCCGGCGGTACGGGCGGTACGGGCGGTCCGCCGGGGCGGCGGGGTCCGGCACCGCGTGCGCGGCGCCGGACCCCGCTCGGGCCGACCGGGGTCAGCGCATGTGGCGGTGCATGGTCACGGTGGGCGCGAAGTTGGTGCGCGGATCACGCGCGTCACCACGCGGGGCACGCGCCGTCTCGCGGTCGAGGATGACCTTGACCTGCTGCGCGAGCGCGTCCGCCCGCTCCCGGATCCGGGCGATGGGCAGCCGTGAGGTCCGCAGCGCCTCCACCTGCCGTTCGATACCGGCGAGTTCGGAGCGCGACGCCTTGCTGAGATGGAACTCGCGCGGAGTGGCCACCACGAACTGGTAGGCCGCCGACAGGGTTTCGCAGCTCGGGCAGTGCTCGTTCAACGCCCGGCTGAGGTTGGTGGCGTTGATGAGCCGGGCATTGCTGCCCGCCGTCGTCACGATCTGGAAGGACAGCGCGATCGAACGGCACGGGGCGTCGGCCGAGCAGCCCGCCGAGACGGCGGTGGCACGGTTGTTGGCGGTGACGGCGACCGTGGGGCCGTACTCGTGGATACGGAAACTCTCGTCGAAGTCGTACATGCGGGTCCTGTCGGCGCGGGAGTTGGCGAGGTCCACCGCGACCGCCGCCCGGCCGGCCGCGCCGCTCGGGGCGGTGGGCGCGGTCGGGAGGGTGACGGCGGTGGCGGGAACGGTGGCGGTCGCGGCCAGCGCGGCGGTGGCCGCCACGCCGATCCCGGCCACCCGGCTCCTGAGAAGACCGGTGTGTGGCTTGCGATGTTTCATGACTGGCTCCTGTGTTGGGGGCGGTGTCCGTCCGGGGGCTCGGTCGGGCTCGCCGGAGCGGACGTGGGCGGGAGGGTGGTCGCAGGGGGCGGCGCCGACGCGGACCCGGAGGGCTCCGGCTCGTCCGAGGAGGACGGCGCGGGCCGGTCCGGAGGCGCGGTCGTGGGCCGGGCCGAGGCGGAGTGCCGCGGAGCGGCAGGCGTCGCGGTGGCGGTGACCGGCGGTACGGCGGGCCGGACAGGGCGACTTGGGGCGACGGGCGTACGGCGGGGCAGCGGACGTACGACGGAAGCGCTCGCCTCCGGCCGCGACGCGGAGGGCGAAGGAGAGCCGGAGGGCGTGGGCGGTGCGGGCCGGGGCGTGGGCGCGGCCGGTTGCAGGACGGGTGTGACCGGCGCCGCCGCCGGGAGCGGCCGGGGGGTGAGCCCCTGCCACCACGCGAACGACAGACCGAGCACGCCCGCGCCCACGGCGGCTGCGAGAAGCAGCCGTTTCGCGGGCCGGTCCCGGGTCGCCCGGAGCGCGGCACGCACCAGGCGGACGCCCACCCGGCAGGCCAGATAGATGCCGCCGGCCAGCGGGCACAGCAGCATCAGGGCGCCGACGACCCCCACGACCCCGGCGGCCGGACGACCGTCGGCGAAGGCGGCGTACGTGCCCGTGCACTGGTGGGCGAGGCTGCGCAGCGCGGTGGTCAGCAGCCGGGGCAGGTTCCACAGGACGTACGCCGTCTCGGCGGCCAGCACCGGGATGACCGCCAGCACCCAGGCGGTGACCGTGATCCGCGCGGGGCGGTTGAGATCGTTCGCCCCCGCGCCCGTACGACGGCGGCGGCCCGGCAGCATGCCCAGCAGGACCGGCTTGATCCTGCCGAACAGGTCGGGCACGCCCGCGAGGTCCCCCAGGATGTAGTAGCCGTCGAGCCGGACGATCGGCATCAGCTGTTCGAGAACCTCGAAGTGGGTGAGGTAGACGGCGGCGAGGAAGACGGGCTGCCCGGTCAGGGCATAGGCGGCGGCCAGCGCCAGCATGAACACGGCGTTGAAGTACACCCCGCCCAGGCCGGTGCGCAGCCGACCTGCCCGGCCCGCCCGGTACACGTCGGTCACGTCCGTGTACATCGACGGCCAGATCAGGAAGATGCCGCAGCCGATCTTCCCCGGCGCCGCGCCGCTGTAGCGGCAGGCCGAGGCGTGCCCGAACTCGTGGAAGAGCAGGGAGGCCACGGTGAGCACGAACAGCGTGATCATCCACACCGGCTGTTCCAGGACCTTCAGCACCGGGGTGATCGCGCCGTGGACGGCGAACAGCCAGATGTCGACGGCGACCACCCCGGCCAGCATCAGCGCCACCATCGGCGGCCAGTGCAGCCACGCCAACGCCGAGGCGATCCGCGCCACTTGCTCCTCGCGGAAGATCACCCGGTGACCGCGCAGGGCCAGCATCAGATCGGAGCGCGGCAGCTTCGCCTCCTGCTCCTCGCCGGGCCCGGGGCGAGTGACGCCGAGCGGCGTCAGCCGCCGCTCCACCAGATACATGACGTTCTGCGCGGTGACCTCGGCGCCGTACCGGCCGCTGACCCGGTGGGACACGGCCTCGGCGGTGCGGACACCGTCGACCGACGCCACGACGAGGTACAGCAGCCGGGACAGCATCAGCATCTGGCCGTCCGCCCGGCGCACCATGTACTTGCGCTCGGTGAACCCCGATCCCCGGTATTCACCGAGCAGTTCGAGGCCGGGGCTGGGGTGGGGGACATGGAGGGCGGCGTCGGGGCCGGTGCCGGACCCGGGGTCCGCCGCCGGTGCCGACGTGGCCGGGACCGGTCGCTCCGTCGCGAGTCCCGGGTCGTGGTCCTGCTCGTCGTCCCGGTCCGCGCTCAGGTCCTGGACCTGGTCCTGAACCTGGTCCGGGCCGGGACGGGGGGCGGGAACCCGCACCCTGCCCATGAGCGGGTCGTCTCCGGACGGCGTCATGGTGGTCTCCACTGCGGGGGAAGTCGATGGGGCGCGCGAGCCGGTACTCCGCGCCCGGGGGTGATGCCCGAACGGTTCTCCTCCGCGCCGTACCGGTGGGCAGGCGCGAAGGAGAACCGTTTGCGCAGGGGCAGAGCCCGCTGCTGTCGAGCAGCACTCGGGAGGGCGGTGCGAGGACGGGCCGGGCAGATCCGTCACCTCGCACCGCCCGGCTTGTTACTGGTTGACGCTGATGCCCTGAGCGGCCGAGGACTGGGCCACGGCGAGCGGCGAGTACTGGTTCACCGCGGCGGACTCGTTGTGGGCGTCGATGGTCGCGACCTTCCGGGTCACGTTCGTCAGCTTGGTGAGGTTGAACGAGAACCGGCCCAGCGCCTCGCGGGACGGAAGCAGTTCGGCGGTCTCGGCCTCAAGCTGGTCGATGTTCATGTGGATGCACCTTTCATCGTTGAACGGATGTGTATGCGCCAGGAGTCGGCCCATCGGGGATGCCTTGGCTCCCCGCCTGTCCTGGCGCACCGCCCCCCGGTGTCCACCGCCGCACCGGCCTGCCCAGGGGGTAGCGGGCGAGCCGGCGGACAGCGACGGACGAACCGGGACGCGGCCCTGCGTCCCCCGCGACCGGGCCATAAGGAGCCCGGCCACGGGGGCCTGAACAGCGAGCCTGCGAGAAGGGAACGCGCAGTCAAACAGCCAACTCGCTGTCCAGAGTCTCTGGACGTTTCGTCCGGAGGTGTCGGACAGTAGCCGAATGGGATCTGACAGTGCAAATCCTCTATATCGGACATAGTTTCAAAATAGACACTCTGTTCCCTTCGGTGGCGGGAGGGCGTGCGCGTGCCTGCGCCACGCCGACGCGTCGAGCGTGGGGGCCTATGCGGTTCGCCCGAGGGGCAACGGAAGTGACGGGCTGTCGGGCAGCGGTGAGCGTGCCCCGAAAAACAAAGGGCGAAAGCAGCGCACCCCTTTATGGGCGACCATCCGTTTTCTCGACGCGATACTTCACGAAAGGCGGGGCGATAAATCGGCCGCATTGACCTCGATGATCACTGATGATCCACCGGCATGAAGCGGTCGCCCCATTCGCGAATTCACCTGCTCGGACGCGCGCTGCCGAATCGTCAGGTACGTGTGGAAAATCCCCCCGAACCCGCCGCTGAGCTGCTGATTTCGCATCCGCGTCACAGCGCGTCGCGGAAATTGGCCGCCCGCCCGACTTGCCTGAATCGCAAGAAAGGTGAGGTAGCGTCAGCTGCATCAACAGGGCCGAACCGAAACCCTGATGTCCGAAAGGAATTTAGGTGAAGACCTTCGCTAAGGCGGTGGCCGGAGCAGTCTTGACGGCCGGCGTTGTCGTGGTCCCGCTCTCCACGCAGGCGGCCGCCGCTCCGATCTCCGCCGCCTCGACCCCGGTGGCGTCGGCGTACCGCACGCTGCCCGCGCAGAACTACGACCACTGGCGGAACAACGACTACCGTCACGGCCGTTACTCCTACAACGGCCGCGACTGCCGCAGCTACGACGACTGGCGTCGTCACTGCAACCACCGCAACGCCTGGGACCGCTACGACAACTACCGGGACTGCTTCCCGCGCTGGCGCCGGTAACCGGAGAAGGCCCGCGCCGCCCGCCGCCGGAAAGTCCGGCGGCGGGCGGCGCCGTCATGCGGGAAGCGTTTTCGCTCGGGTGCGCGCGGCAGAACGATTCCTCAGTCGACCCGCACTTGGAACACGGACAGGACTTCGCCGTCCGCCGTCACGAACCTGTCGGGAACCCCCGCCTCCCACCCCGCCGCCACTTTCTCGAACACGCGGAATTCCGCCGCGTCCAGAACGGCGCGGGCCGCATTGATCAAATCCGTCCGGTGTGATCCGGAAGCCACTGGAAACGGCTGACCCGAGATCAACACCACCGGCTCACCAGTACTGCCGCGGACCACCGCCGTCACCGAAGCTCCGTGCACGAACAGCACGAGCAACCCCTCTCGCCGGAACGGAAATTCCCGAACCATCGATCCCGGCAACGCAAGAGAATAGCCAACAGGTGGCCGGAAACAGAGCAAACGGCGCAACAGCCCCCCGGCAAAACACATAAGCGATTCCGCTTGTGACCATGAGGGGGCTCGCACGCCGTCCCTCCGCCCGGAGGTCAGGCGGACGTTCCGCCGTCCTCGCCGAAGAGATGCCGCACGGTCGAGCGGTGGGTGGCGCGGACGTGGGCGAGGGCGTGCGCGCGGGCGCGTTCCGCGTCGCCGGAGGCGATGGCGCCGTACAACTCGCGGTGTTCGGTGAGGAGTTCGGACCATTTCGTGTTCCGGCGGGTGAGCCAGCGCAGTCGGCCGTCGACCGGTTCCATGACCGAGACGAGCAGGTTGTTGCCTGCCGTCGCCAGAATGCGGTCGTGGAAGCGGGTGTTGACGTCCGTGATCGTCTCGGCGTCGCCCGTTTCCGTCGCGGCGGCGGCCTCGTCGAGCAGCTGGCGCAGCTCCCCGAGATCCCGGTCCGTCGCCCGGGCGGCGGCCAGCCCGGTCGCGTACACCTCCAACGCCTCGCGGAGTTCGAAGAGTTCACGGACGTCGTCCCGCGTGAGGCGGCGTACGACGCTGCGGCGTGCCGACTCGAAGAGGACGAAGCCCTCGGCCACCAGGGCGCGGATCGCCTCCCGCACCGGCACCCGCGAGACACCGAACCGCTCCGCCAACTCCCGCTCCACCAGCCGGTCACCGGGACCGAGGCGCCCCGCGATGATGTCCTGACGCAGTGTCGCCAGGACGTGCTCGCGCACCGCGCCGAGGGATCCGTTCTTCGCCGTGCTGGGGCTCATGAGGTCATCTTCCTTGTCCGGCAACGCTTTTACGGAGCCGTAACGGCGGCGACATCCCTCCGAACGATCGACGACGGGACCATGACGGCCTGTTTGGTATACCAAACGATCGCCGCCCTCCGTCCCCCCGGTCCATGGAGGCCCCGTGTCCCTCGCCGACCACGCCGCAGCCGCCCCCGCGTACACCCCCGACCCGCGCCTGACCAACGAAGACCTCGCCCCCGCAGGACAGCGGAACTGGAAGGTCTTCGACCTCTTCGCCCTGTGGATGTCCGACGTCCACAACCTCGGCAACTACACCTTCGCCGCCGGTCTGCTGGTACTCGGCATGAACGTCTGGCAGGTCTTCACCTCCCTGCTGGTGGGCTTCGTGCTCATCTTCGTCGGCATGAACTGGATGGGCCGGATCGGTCAGCGCCACGGAGTGCCGTTCCCCGTGGTCAGCCGGATCGCCTTCGGTGTGTGGGGCGCGAACATACCGGCCCTCATCAGGGCGGTGATCGCCATCATGTGGTACGGCATCCAGACGTATCTGGCATCCGTCGCCGTGAACGTGATGCTGCTGGCTGCCTGGCCGGGGCTCGACGAGCTGACGCACCACTCCTTCCTCGGACTCGACGCGCTGGGCTGGATCTCGTTCCTCGCCCTCTGGGCGATCCAGGCGCTGATCATCAGCCGGGGCATGGAGTCCGTGCGCAGGTTCCAGGACTTCTGCGGCCCCGCGATCTGGCTGGTGATGATCGCGCTGGCGGTGTGGGTGCTGGCGAAGGCCCACTGGAGCATCTCGCTCACCTCCACCCCGCACCCCGTGTCCGTCGGCGAGCAGTGGCGGCAGTGGTTCGGCGCGATCGGCCTGATCCTCGCGACGTACGGCACCCTGATGCTCAACTTCTGCGACTTCTCCCGCTTCGCACCCGACTACCGCACGGTCCGGCGCGGCAACTTCTGGGGCCTGCCGGTGAATTCGACCGCGTTCGTGGTCGTCTCCGTGATCGTCACGGCCGGTTCGCTGAAGGTGTTCGGCAAGGCCGTCACGGACCCGGCCGAACTGGTCGCGAAGGTCGGCAACACCTGGGTCCTCGTGTGCGCCGCGCTGACCTTCGCCGTCGCCACCATGGGCGTCAACATCGTCGCCAACTTCGTGTCCCCGGCCTACGACCTGGCCAACGTCTGGCCGCAGCGGATCACCTTCAAGACCGGCGGCATGATCAGCACCGTCGCCGCCCTGGTCGTCACGCCGTGGAACCTCTTCTCCGACCCCACCGTGGTCAACTACTTCCTCGGCGGCCTCGGCGCGTTCCTCGGCCCGCTGTTCGGCGTGATCATGGTCGACTACTACGCCGTGAAGAAGGGCCGGGTGGACGTCGACGCCCTCTTCGACGCGGCCCCGGGCTCCCCGTACCACTACCGCAAGGGCGTCAACCCCAAGGCCCTGTACGCCTTTCTGCCCTCCGCGGCGGTCGCGGCGGTGCTCGCGCTGGTGAAGTCCTTCGACACCGTGGCCCCGTACTCGTGGTTCGTCGGCGCCGCGATGGCCGCGGGCCTGTACGCCATGCTGTGCCGGGGCGAACGAAGCGGGACCGTGGTGGAGGGCTGAGGAGCGTGCGGATCGTCCTCACCAACTGCAACACCACCACGGCCATGACGGAGGAGATCGTCGACGCGGCCCGCGCCGTGGCGGCTCCGGGCACGACGGTGACCGGACTGACTCCCGCCTGGGGCCCGGAGTCGGCGGAGGGCTGGCTCGACAGCCACCTCTCCGCAGCCGCCGTCCTGGACACGCTCCGCACGTACGACGGTCCGCCGTACGACGCGGTGGTGATGGCGGGCTTCGGTGAGCACGGACGCGAGGGCGTACGGGAGTTGGTGGACGTACCGGTCGTGGACATCACCGAGGCCGCCGCCCACCTGGCGTGCCTGCTCGGCCGGCGCTACGCCGTCGTGACCACGCTCGACCGGGCGCGCGGCCAGATCGAGGACAGCCTGGAGACGGCGGGAGTGGCCCGCAACTGTGCGGCGGTGATCGGCACCGGGCTCGGCGTCCTGGACCTGGCCGACGACCCGGAACGCACCGAGGCCGCGTTCCTGGCCGCCGCCGAACGGGCCGTCCGGTCGGGGGCGGAGGCGCTGGTCCTGGGCTGCGCCGGAATGGCCGGACTGCGGCGGGAGCTGGCCGACCGGCTCGGCCTGCCGGTGGTCGACGGTGTGGCGGCGGCGGTCAAGCTGGCCGAATCGCTCGTCACGCTGGATCTGACGACGAGCCGGGTGGGGGGTTATGCCAAGCCACTGGCCAAGCGGCGGACATGGGGCCGCCCCACACCCTGAGGCGCGGGGCGGCGGCTCGAACCGTGGTCCCGGTGTCAGACCGTGGGGGCCGTGGCGAGGCGGCGCAGCTCCTTCTTGTCCGGCTTGCCCACATCGGTCAGAGGCAGCTCGGACGGGAAGGTGATGCTCGCGGGCTCGTACATCGCGCCGCGCGCCGCCCGGACCATCGCGCGCAGCTCGTCCGCGCCGGTGGTGGCGCCGGGAGCGAGCAGGACGGCGGCGTGGACCTGTTCCATGCGGTCCGCGTCGCGGACGCCGAACACCGCGCTCTGGCGGACGTCCGGGTGGCTGTTGAGCAGGTCTTCCAGCTCGGTGGTGTACACATGGCCGCCCACCACGACGATCATGTCCTTGATGCGGTCCACGACGGTGAGATAGCCGTCGTCGTCGCGGAAGCCGATGTCACCGGTGTGCAGCCAGCCGTCCTTCAGGACCTCGGCGGTCAGCTCGGGCTGCTTCCAGTAGCCCTCCATCGCCATGGCGGAGCGGACACAGATCTCGCCGTGCTCGCCGTTGGGCAGGACGGTGCCGTTCTCGTCGCGGATCTCCACGTCGACGCCGGGCAGGATCCGCCCCGCTGTGCGCAGCCGCTCCGGGCGGTCCGGGTCGTGGTCGGCGGGGGAGAGGATGCTGATGATGCCGGCCTCGTTCTGGCCGTAGCCCTGCATCAGCACCGGACCCAGGCGCCGTACCGCCTCGGCGATCCGGGTGGGGGAGGCCTGGCAGCCGCCGTACACCACCTGGCGCAGCGAAGAGGTGTCGGTGTGCTCCATGTGGGGGTGATCCAGGAGCTGGTACAGAAGGGGAGGCAACAGCCACATGTGGGAGATGCGCTCGCGCTCGATGGTGTCGAGCACCTCGCCGGGCTCGAAGTCGTCGAGCAGGACGACGGTGCCGCCGGTCTCCAGCACCCCGTCGGCGAGCATGGCGGCGGCGTGCGCGATGGTGGTGACGATGAGCTGGCGGGGCGGGGTGCTGCCGTCGTCGTCCGGACGGGCGGTGCGCTGTTCCTGCACCTGCCGGTAGGTGGTGCAGATCCCCTTGGGGTGGCCGGTGGTGCCGCCGGTGTGCCGGATGGCGCAGATGGTGTCGGGCTCGGCCTGGCTGGGGAAGGGCTCGGGGGACTGGAGGGCGGCCAGCGCGAGGAGGTCCTGGGCGTCGGGCGCGTCCTGGTCGGTGCCGGACGGGCCGAGGGTGAGCACCGACTTCACGTCCACAACCGCGACGATCTCCTCCGCCCGCCGGGTCATCCGGGGGTCGACCACGAGCACCCGCGTCTCCACGTCCCGCACGATGGTGGCCTGCACGTCCGCCGCGAGCTTGTTGTAGAGGTGGTTGACCTGCGCGCCGATCAGATTCGCGGCGTACCGCAGCGCGATCGCCTCGGGCAGGTTGCCGCTGAGCAGGGTGACGGTCTGTCCCCGCTCGATTCCCTGCGCCTGGAGCGCCCACGCCATCCGGTGCACGAGGTCGTGGAACTCCCCGGCACCGATACGGCGACCGCCGTGCACGAGGGCTTCCCTGCCGGGATCGCTCCGCAGGCCGTCGAGGATGTCCTCCACATGGCTGCGGAATCGGGGGGCGGCGTCGGACATGTGCGGGACCTCCTGAACCGGCCCGTCGTCGCGACGCGCCGGTCTTCGTGACTGTTCTCTGTGGGGGGAGTGGCGGCCCTGACCTGCGGAAAGGTTGCTCAGGCCAACCAAGATCGACTTTATGTCGCGGGGGCGGGAGGTTGCCAACCGGGCGACGCGCCGACGTCGGTATTCGGCCCGGTGCGGGGAGACGGGAACGCGTCACGGGGCGTCGCGGGAACGGCTGTTCGTGACCGCTGCCGGGGGCGGGGTGCGGTCCGAGTGGCCGGAATTGTGCGATGAGGTGGGCTGGTTTCCGTGATCGGATGTGTGGCGTCGTGTGGTGACCGGCCGTTCGGAACCGAGGGAGTGCCCATGAGTGGAGTCGATGCCGCCGACAGCTGTCTGGCCTGTGCGCTCACGGCGGGGACGGCCCCCCTGCCCGGTGGCCAAGTGCTGCGCAGTGGAGGGTGGGTTGTCGAACACTGCGTCGGTCCGCTGGGGTTGGGGACGTTCGTGGTCAAGCCGCTTCGACACGTGCTGCACATCGCCGAGCTGACGGTGCCGGAATCCACTGAACTGGGCCCCCTGCTGCGACGCGTGAGCGCCGCCGTCACCGAGGTGACCGCTCCGGAACAGGTCTATGTGTGCCTGTGGTCGCACAGCGGCGGCGTGCCCGGGCACATCCACTTCGTCGTACAGCCCGTGGACCGCGCCACGATGACCCGGTTCAACGCCTCCGGCCCGGAACTGCAGTTGGCCATGGGCAAGGCGGGCTGCTTCCCGGACCCGGCGCGGGTGGAGCGGATCTGCGACCGCATGCGGGGACTCCTCGGCTGAACGCCTGCGGCGACCGGGTCGCCCGGTGGCGTCGCGGGCATGCTGTCTTCGAGGGCGGTTGGTGGGCACATTCGGATGAACGGCACCGATCCCATGCGGCTCCGGTTGCGTCATGGCTACTACGGCGGCGAAGGAGAAGCCTCTTGAGCAGCGCTTTCAGTGCTTTCAGTGCTTTCAGTGCTTTCAGCGCTTTTCGGCCCGGCCGGACGGTCGTGCGACGGGACGTACACCACGGCGGCGATGTACGGCACGTGTGGAGCGAACACGCGCTCCGCGTGCTCACCGACACCGGTGATGTCTTGGAGGCAGCCTGCGCCCCTGGAGCGGAGACTCGTTGGCCAGCTCTGTATGCCAAGTCCCTCGCGGAGGACGACCGTTCGAAGCGCACCGGGGCGTTCGACGCTCTGGCGGCGGGGACTTCGGAGCAGATGTCCGGCCGCTGGCGGGACACCGAGCTGCGCGCGTGGAAGCCGTCCACCGCCTGGTTCAGCGTCAACGCCTTCTACACCGGAACCGGCCTGCGGAACTGGTACGTGAACTTCGAACGCCCCATGCTCCGTACCCCCGACGGCTTCGACACCTTCGACCTCGCCGTGGACCTCCTCATCGCCCCCGATCTCGCTCACTGGCAGTGGAAGGACGAGGACGAATACGCCCACGCCCGCAGGCTCGGCCTCATCACCGACACCGACCATCGTGCCGTCGATGCGGCGCGCGGCGAGGTCCTGGCGATGCTCGGGGGGCGGGCGGGGCCGTTCGCGGATGCGGGGGCGTGGTCGACGTGGCGGTGGAACGGGACTTGGGCGACTCCGCGCCTGCCGCGTCGGGCGGAGGCGGGGTGAGTAGGGGGGGAACCGTGGGTACGAAATCCTGGTGGAACCGGACCGAAAACCGGGTGCTGGAGGCCGTCCTCGGCCTGACCACTTTGCTCGTCGGCACCTGGTCCACAGCTGCCACTACAAGAATGTCACCGACGACGATGGCAGCCACATCTCCGCCGGTGAAGTCCGCAAAGCGCCCTGGGTCGCGATCACACCGGTGGTCCACGCCATCCGCGTGCTGGAACGCATCGTCCCCAAGGGCGAACTTCTCCTCAGCGTCGCCCACCGTGCCTTCCGCTCCCGCCACAGCTCCACCGGCGTGGCGCATCGAGTCCTTCGTGAACTGGGTGAACCACGAGGCCGAAGCTCAAGGCCTTTCCGGCGAGACCATCCCTGACGATCCCCACGGCGCGATCGGCCTGAGCCGGTTCAGAAGGTCCCTGGCCTGGCATATCGCCCGGGGCCCCGGAGGACTGATCGCGCTCGCCATCCAGTACGGCCACATGCGCACCGTCCTGGATGCCCGCACCTCCAGCGGCTACGGCTCTCGCGGGCGCCGCGGCATCCACGCCGTCCTCGACGTCGAAACGGCCCTCGCCGCCGCCGACACCGCAGCCCGGCTGCGTGACCGCGTCGCCGCCGGAGAGAACATCTCCGGGGCCGCCGCCCGCCGTGCCCTGACCGTCGCCGCCCACGCCCCCCCGCTTCGAGGGCCGCGTCGTCCCCCGCACCTTCGCCAGGAAAGCCAGCGCCTTTCTCGCCCCGCGACGGCATCGTGCTCTACGACAACCCCGACGCGTTCCTGATCTGCGCCTTCAAGCACGACAACGCGCTCTGCGGACCAGAACCCGGCGCGACCGCCCCACGGCAGTACGACTGCCGACCCGGCTGCGGCAACACCGTCCGCACCGACGCCCACGCCCGACAATTCCGCGAACGCGCCGACCAACTCGACCAGTTCGCCGCCCACGCCCCTGGCCCGGTCACCCTGCCGAGGCTCTCATGTGGACCAGCAGCACCGGGACGAGCGCGTCCGCATCCGCGAGGCGATGGATCGACTACTGACCGGACAGGCCACCGCTTCCGGTAGGCAAGCAGAACACGCACCTGCACCGGACAACGTCGTTCCGTTCCGCTCGCCGAAGGCTTGAACCCGTCCGGCTCCCAGGGCCGTCAGTGCGCGTGACTGCGGGAGCCGCTTCGAAGTGACAGCGGGAGTGAGCGGCGCGGCGGCCAGAGAGGCGCAATCAGTTTGGATGGCTGTGCCTAAAGCGCTCCGCAGTGAACGCGCGCTTGCCAACCGCGGTCCCCATCGTGGCCGAGGGGGCGTCGGTGGAGTGGGGACCTGCGTCGGTGCGGCGTGTCGGGGTTTCCCGCGAAATCCGGTGGAGTCTCAGCGGCCGGAAGTGGTTGGGTCCTGCTCAATGCCTCGCTGACACGGCCCGGCACAGTGCGAGGCGCAAGGTCCGAAATCGCAGGCGCGGTCTAGCCCGCGTGTCGTCGAGTGATGGAGGTTATCGCGGTGGCTGGTTATGGGGCGCTTTCCGACGTATACGAGTGGCTGATCGGGGACGACAGGCTGACCCCCGCCCAGGCAGCCGCGGTTTACTACAGCGATGTCGTGGGCTCTCTGCCGCCCAACGCGCGCGTCCTCGACTGCGCGTGTGGAACCGGCCAGCTCGCCGTCGGTCTCGCGAGTCTTGGCCTTGACGTGGTCGCCGCAGACGCCAGCAATGGGATGGTTCGCCGGACCGAGAAAGCCGCCGACGAGCAGGGTGTCTCGCTTCGAGCCCTCCGCGCGAGCTGGGACGAGCTGCCCGACCACCTGGAGGACTCCACGTTCGATCTGGTGTTCTGCGTCGGCAACTCGCTCGGGCATGCTGAGGGCGCAGCCGGGCGCCTGACCGCACTGGAAGCGATGTCGCGGCTGCTGCATCCGGGCGGACGCCTCGTGCTCACGTCACGCAACTGGGAGCTCGTGCGCTCCGCCGGTTCACGGGTAGACGTCCGCGATCGACTCATCCGCCGCAACGACCGCGATGCGGTCGTCAGTTACTACTGGCAGATCGAGCAGCGCTGGGAGCAGGAACACTTCCTCGAGATCGTGGTCGCCCAGATCGAGCCGGATGGGGCAGTGCGAGCCTGCTCGGAGCGGTTGTCCATCTGGCCCTACCGATACGAGGACCTCGTGGCGCAGTTGCGGAGTGTCGGGCTCACGGTGCAGTCCACCACCTTCGACCCCGAGAGCGATGGATACCTGGTGGTCGCCAGCCGCGACCAGGCGCGAGGCACGGCGCGCTGATCCGCCTTTCGTCGTTGTCGTTGCCGACCTGCCGGTTCGCGACCGCCTGCAGCGGGTTCTTCACGAAGTGTTCAGCGCTTGAAGCGGTCGCTGGGAGGTGCTTTCCGCAGGTCAGCAGGCTGTCAACCGCTCGCATGCGCAAGCTGCGATGTTCCACGACTCGCATCACCAGCCTGGTTCAGGCCGTCCTCACCCTGCATCTGACCTGCTCAAACTGAGGTTGGAAACAGCTCAGTGAGACAACCGCGTTCATGGCGAGCTGAACTGCCAGCCCGGTGACCTGCTCACCGTCCACGAGGCGGCCGACTCCGACAGCAGAGAAGAGGAACGTGGTGGAGCTGATCCATCTCTCGGACGGCGATAACAGCTTCCGGATACATGTGCGGGGACGCCATATGCCGGGAGTGCTGCCGTTGCACGACCTGCTCGACACCGAGGTGGTCATCGACAGCGGCTTCGTCAGCGGACGGCTGCACCTGACCCTGCGCCCCGATGACCTGGACGCCTGGTCAGGTGCCCTGGACGTGCTTGCCACGGGCGGTGACGCCAGCTGGATGGATGATCGCCGGGCGCCTACGTGTGGCGACGCTGAACCGCGACCAGCCGACCTTCCGGATGGGCACACCACCCCGTCCGCGTTGACCTTCGAGTTGCTTGAAGCCTCACGATGTCCACGTGCCCAACCCTGACCCGAACCTGATGCCGATCGGGGTCTTCGCCCGCCGATGCGGCCTGACCCCCAGCGCCCTGCGCTTCTACGCCGACTCGGGGCTGCTGCGTCCCGCCGAAGTGGACCCCGTCTCCGGCTACCGCTACTACGGGGCCGACCAGCTGCCCCACGCGGCCGGACTGCGCCGACTGCGTGAGATCGCCATGCCCCTCACCACGGTGGAGGAGGTCCTGGCGGCCGAGCCGGAGACGGCGTGGAGGCTGATCGACGAGCACGTGGCCAAGGTCGTCGAAGACGCGGAAGCCACCCGACGCAAGGCCGCGCTGATCAAGTCGTCGCTCGGCGACACGCCGGGCCTGCCCCTCGCCACGCTCAAGGGGCCCGTCCTCGCCGACGCGATCGAACAGGTCCTGACCGCGACCGTACGCGAGCCGGGGCTGCCGGTGCTCGGGGGCCTGCACCTGGAGGCGACCGCCGAAGCGATCACGCTCACCGCGACCGACCGGTACCGCCTCTCGACCCGCACCGTCGCCCCCGCCGAGCCGCCGCCCACGGCCTGGGCCGCCACGGTCGACGGCGACGAACTCCGCTCCGCGACCACCGCGCTGCGCCGCAGCCCCCGGGTACGGCTCGACGCCACACCGCACGGCATCCGGCTGCGCCTGCCAGGCCGGGAGGACCTGCACTGCCGCCTGCTCCCGGAGGAGTTTCCCGACCACCGCTCGATGCTCGCGTCGCTGCCCGAGGTCACCACACGGGTGACGATCGCGAAGGACGTATTCCTGAGGGCGCTGGAAGAACTCCCGGGTGAGCACGTGACCCTGCGAATGTCCGGCCAGGGCGTACGGGTCCTGGCCCCCGACGGCTCCCCGCTCGACCTGACGGCAGCCGTGGACGGCAGCGATCTCCGGATCTCCTTCGAGCTGACCACCCTCTACCCGGCCGTCAGCACCGCCATCGGCCCCGACGTGATGCTCGACCTGCGGGGCCCGGACCAGCCGGTCACGATCCGCTCGGCGGACCGCGGTGACCTGACGACGGTGGCGATGCCCGTCAAGCCCGACCACTCCGCCGGAGACCAGAAGACCAGAAGAGACGAGGACCCCATGCCCGCCCCCGACCCGACCATGGACGCCATCGGCGCGGCCGTCACCGAAGGCCGTACCGGCGACCCCGCCTCCGCCCGCCGAGAACTCCTGGAGATCTGGTCCGCGACCGGCCCCACCGGCGACCCACTGCACCGCTGCACCCTCGCCCACTACCTGGCCGACCTCTACGACGACCCGGCCCAGGCCCTGGCCTGGGACATCCGCGCCCTGGACGCGGCCGACGCCCTGACCGACCAACGCGTCCAGCACCACCACGCCACCCTCCACGTCGCCGGCTTCTACCCCTCCCTCCACCTCAACCTGGCCGACAACTACCGCCGCCTCGGCTCCTTCACCGCCGCCACCGCACACATCGACGCCGCCCGCGCCCACACCCCGCACCTTCCCCAGGACGCATACGGCGCCGTTTTGTGCACAGCCATCGACGAGGTGGCCGAGGCCATCACCCGACGGAACACCGGCAAGCGAGCCTCCTCGCCAGGCCCGAGCACGGGCTGAGACGAGGAGTCCGGGACGCGCGCGGTACTTCCGTCCGCGCAAGCCCTTCTCAGGCGCCGGTGACCCCGTCGATCTGCTCGCGGATCAGGTCGGCATGACCGTTGTGACGTGCGTACTCCTCGATCATGTGCACCATGATCCAGCGCAGGGAGACTTCCCGGTCGCCGACGTGGCCTGCTTCCTGTTCGGACAGGTGACCCGAGTCGTCCAGTGATGCTTCGGCGATCAGCTCACGGCCTCGGGCGACCTCCGCCTGCCAGGTGGCCATCGCCTCGTCGAGTCCTCGTTCCGGGTGCAGGGCGAAGCCGTCGGCGTTGTCCTCCCCGAAGACCAGGGGCATCTTCTGACGGGCGAAAACGCGCTGGAACCAGTTGCGTTCGACCTCGGCCATGTGCTGGACGAGACCGAGGAGTGTCATCGACGAGGGGGACGCTGCGGCGAGGCGTAACTGATCGTCCTTGAGGCCCGAACACTTGAGGGCGAGAGTCGCACGGTGAAAGTCGAGCCATGCCTCCAGCATGGCGCGCTCGTCGGCGTGCGCGGGTGGGACGGGCCGGCCGTCCGGTGTCGTATTCATGGGCACAGCCTGGCAGCCGCAGCCGGGGCCGACGACCGTCTTCGCTGGTGACGAACACGCGTATCAGTCGTCTCCTGCCGCGAGTTCGTACACTCCGGTCACAGGGAGGTGCGGTGGAGGTCACGGTGCAATGGGTCAAGACGTCCTGGACGAAGGAGTCCCGGGGCGGAGAGGCCGCTGCCCTCAGGAACGCGGCACCTGTTGGGTTCGCCGTACCGGAACTGCCGTCCAGGTACGCCCACTTCGTGGAGATGTCCGAGAGAGGCGGGTTCGAGCCGCGGTCGGGGGAGAAGCCGCTGCGTGAGGTCGGAGTCAGTCTGCGGAACGAGGGGGACCGGCTTCGGGTGCTGGCGAGGGTGGAGCCGATGTTCGGGGTGCCGCCCCGGCAACGGAGGCCGCCGGCGGTGCGGTTGCTGCCCGGGCAGTGGGTGCGGTGGCAGCTGAACTACCGGTTCAGCAGTGCGCTGGGGATCCGGGGCTGGTCCTACTGGCTCGACACGTTCAACATCGCCTACGGGCCCGTCGGGCCGGACGTTTTCCTGGCGGAGCCCACCGTGCTGGTCGACGAGCGCGGGCCGGTTCGGTAGGAGGAAGGGGCAGCAGTGAGCCCCCACCGCGCCAACGGTGAGGGCTCACGCGAGATGGCCTCCGATCGGTTCCGCTACAGCTCCTTGATCCGGATGTCCCGGTACGAGATCACATCCGACGTGCTGTGCACCTGGAGCCCGATGTAGCCCGTCGCGTAGCGGCGACCGTCGGTGCCCGGGTCACCCGCGCGCGGCGGGGTGAAGACCTGGCCGCCGACGTTGTCGAACTCGTTGATGACGACGCCGTTGCGCAGGATCGTGAAGTGCTGGCCCTCGGCGCGGATCTCGTAGTCGTTCCAGGTGCCCTTGGGGGTGACGCCCGCGCCGCCGAGGCCCACGCGGTCGAAGCCGTAGACCGAGCCGGTCTTGTACATGTCGCCGGTGGGGGAGTCGAGGATCTGGATCTCGTGGCCGTAGTTGATGGCGACCCACTCGGGGAGGGACTCCTCGGGGTGGTTGTGGACGTTGGGGAAGCGGATGAAGACACCGCCGTTGGCGTTGCCCGTGCCCGGTGCGTCGTCGCGGAAGCGGAGCTTGAGCGAGAAGTCGCCGTACTTGCGCTCCGGGAACCACAGCATGCCCATGCCCTGCACGGTCGTGCTGCTGGTGATCGCGCCGTCGCCGGTCAGGGTGAACTGCCCGCCGCCGACCTGCTCCCACTTGGACAGGGACGCCTCCGTGCCGTCGAACAGGTCGCGGTACCCGGTCGTCTGGCCCGGCTTGCCGATCTTCGACTGCTTGGCGGCCTTGGTGATCTTGTTGAACTCGCGCTGGTCGATGACGTTGTCCGCCAGGAGCCCGTCGAGCACGCCGTCGACGTGCTTGAGGAACAGGGCCTGCGACGACCAGTCCTTCTCGTCCTCGATCAGCTCGTTGATCGTGCACCGGCTGCGGGTCAGCCGGTTCGGCACACCCGAGTCGACGGTGCCCACGATGACCGTCAGCCGCTCGTCGTACTCGGGGCAGGCGGGCGCCGGAACGCCGCCGCCCTGCGCGACCGTGAAGGTGACTTCCTTGGCCGCCGAGGTGTTGCCCGCCTTGTCCGTCGCCCGGTAGGCGAGCGTGTGGAAGCCGAGCCGGTCCACGATCACGGCGCCCGAGTACTCCAGGTACGGGCCCCCGTCGAGCGAGTACTCGATACGGGCCACCCCGGACGCGGAGTCCGAGGCGGTGACGGTCACCTTGGCGCTCGTGACGTACGCGCCGTTGGAATTCCTGGTCCCGCTCAGCGTCGCGGAGGTCTCGGGCGCCGTCGTGTCCTGCGCGGGCGGCGCCACGACCGTGAAGGTCACGGACTTCGCCGCCGCCGCGTTGCCCGCCTTGTCGGCCGCCCGGTAGCGCACGGTGTGCGTGCCCACCTCGTGCACCATCACCGGCGCGGTGTACGGCTGCCAGGCACCGTCCGCACCGAGCGCGTACTCGATGGTGTTGACGCCCGAGCCGGTGTCCGATGCGGTCACCGTGACCGTTGCCATCGTGAGGTAGTTCCCGTCGGCGTCCTTCTCGCCGCTCACCGTCGCGGAGGTCTCCGGCGCGGTGGTGTCGTCCGTCGGCGGGGCGACCACGGAGAAGGTCACGGTCTTCTCGGCCGCGACGTTGCCCGCCTGGTCGGTGGCGCGGTAGCGCAGGGTGTGGGTGCCGACCTGGTCGACGACGACCGGCGCGGTGTACGCCTGCCACGGGCCGTCCTCGCCGAGCGCGTACTCGATCGACTTCACGCCGGACGCGTCGTCGGAGGCGGACACCGTCACCGTGGCCGAGCCGACGTAGGCGCCGTCGGCGTTCTGCTGCCCCTCGACCTTCGCGGAGGCCGTCGGCGCCGTGGTGTCGTCGCCGCCGGGCTCGGTCACCGTCAGGATGCCCTGCATCTGGCCGTGGCCGGGGATGCTGCAGAAGTAGCGGTAGCGGCCGGGCGTCAGCGTCACGTCGACGCTGTGCTTGCCGCCGCTGTCGTCGCCGGGATTGGCGAGGATGTTCACCGGTACGTCGTGGTTGTACTCGGGGTCCGACACGTCGAAGGTCAGCGTGTGCGGCATGCCGATGTCGTTGCCGGTCGCGGTGCTGTTCTCGAAGACGAGGGTCGCGGGGCCCGCCACCGCCGTCGTCGGGAAGCTGGCGTACTGGTCCGTGCGGGAACTCGCCGTCCAGGTCAGCACCTGGGCCGCCGCCGCGCGGTCGCGGTC
Organism: Streptomyces sp. LaPpAH-108; assembly: GCF_000373625.1. Taxonomy (GTDB): domain Bacteria; phylum Actinomycetota; class Actinomycetes; order Streptomycetales; family Streptomycetaceae; genus Streptomyces. The sequence continues at coordinate 39,986 of NZ_KB891993.1, read as the reverse complement.
ACGCCCGTACGCCGTCGTCGAGGTGAGCCCCAGCATCAGCAGCAGCGCGCCCACCAGCGCGGTGTACAGGCGGAGGGGTCGATGTCTCACTGTGCCGCCTTCCTGGCCAGATCCTTCGCGGCGGGCGTGGCCGCGCCGCCGGTGTACGTCACGTGCCACAGCGCGGACTGGGAGTCGGAGGTGAAGAAGCCGCGCCCGTAGTCCAGGACGTAGAGCGAACCGTCCGGGGCGAACTTCCAGTCCATGAGGTTGCGGATGCCGCCCTGCCCGACCGGGATGATCTTCTTCAGGGACTCCGCCGTGACCGGCAGCCCGCCCTTGCCGACGGTCTTCGGGTCGGTGAGCACCGCGTGGCGCGGGTTGTCCGCGTCGTAGAAGTCACCGACGAACCACTTGCCGTCCCAGTACTCGGGCCACGCCCCGGCGCCGGCCTTCGCCGCGTCGTAGCGGTAGACCGGGCCGTCCATGGTGGCCTGACCGCCGCCCTTGAGCCACGGCAGCAGGTAGGTGGCCTCCTCGTTCTTGTAGCTGGGCACACCCGCCGCGTTGCGCGGGAAGTCGGGGGCGCCGCCCTGCGGGGAGTACCAGATGGTGTTGCCGGTGACGGGCGGGAGGTTCACCAGGCCGTCGTTGTTCGGGGACTCGTTCTTCGGGGCGTCGCAGTCGTACCAGCCCAGCGGCTTGGTCGGGTCCGGCAGATTGCGGTCGCGGTAGGGCTGCTTGTTGCCCATGCAGAACGGCCAGCCGTGGTTGCCCGCCTTGGTGATCGCGGCGAACGTGTCGTACTTCGCCGGTCCCCAGGTGGTGCTCGGCGCGCCCGCGTCGGGGCCGACCCAGCCCGCGTAGAGGATGTCGGTCTTCTTGTCGACAGAGATCCGCGCCGGGTTGCGGACGCCCATCACATAGATCTCGCCCCGGGTCTTGCCGCCGCCCTCGTCCTGCTCCTTGCCGGTGAAGAGGTTGCCCTCGGGCAGCGTGTACGTGCCGTCCGGCTCCGGGTGGATGCGCAGGATCTTGCCGTTGAGGTTGTGCGTGTTGCCCGCGGTGCGGCGGGCGTCCGCGAAGGACAGGCCCTTGTAATTGGGCTGCGGATTGTTGCCGGAGTAACCGTCGCTGAAACCGGAGGAGTTGTTGTCACCGGTCGCGATGTAGAGGTTGCCCTTGGAGTCCCAGGCCATCCCGCCGCCCGCGTGACAGCAACTGTGCACCTGGACGGGCCACTTGAGCAACACCTTCTCCGACGCCAGGTCGAGCTTGTTGGTGGCGCGGTCCAACGTGAAGCGGGAGACGCGGCGTTCGGCCACCTGCTTGTCGCGGTCGAGACCGGAGTGCGGGGTGTAGTGCAGATACACCCAGCCGTTGGACTCGAAGCCGGGGTCCAGCTCGATGCCGAGCAACCCCTCCTCGACCTTGGTCAGTTCGTCGCCGCCGCCCTTATTGCCGAAGACGGTCAGGGCGCCCGCGAGCGTGACCTTCTTGGTGGCGGGGTCGTAGATGTGGATCTGGCCGATGCCCTTGCCGATGTCGGGGTTGTTCCAGTCGGTGACAACCGGGGCCTCGTTCGTACCACCGCCCCGGCCGATGTACAGCACCCGCCCGTCGGGTGCCACGACCATGCCGTGCGGCTCACCGATCTGGTCCTGCTGACCGGGCTGGTTCGGCTGAGTGACGCGCACCGCCGCGTAGTTGGCGTCGATGGTCGCCTTGCAGTCGGCGCGGGAGAGCCGGGTGGTCCACAGCAGCGCGCCGCGCAGATGGTCGCGGAAGTCGGTCTCCGCGAACGACTCGACCGTGCCGCCCATCGCGGTGTAGAAGGACCGGCCGCCGTCGTAGTCCCGGCACCAGGAGACCGGGTGGTCCACGCCGTTGGCGCCGGTGCCCGGCTGGTAGCTGCTCTCCCGGACCTTGGCGACGGTGTGCACCTTGCCGGTGGGGTTGCTCGTCCAGTTGAACCACGTGTCGGGCCGCTTCCACTCCAGCGGCAGATCCTTCGTGGCCGGATGACTCCGGTCGGGGATCTCGACGACGGCACGCTGCACGGCAGTTGGGCTCCCGCTCGCGGGACGGGCGCCGATCAGGCCGGTGAACCAGTCGGAGTACGGCTCCGTCCTGGCCGCGTCGTGGATGCCGAGGAAGCCGCCGCCCGCCTTGAGGTAGGACTCCAGACCGGCTTCCTGCTCGGGATCGAGGACGTCTCCGCCGCCGGTCAGGAAGACCACGGCGTTGAAGGTGCCCAGCCGCTTGTCGTTGGTGAAGACCGAGGCGTCGTCCGTGGCCACGGTCTTGAAGCGCTGTTCGGCGGGGCCGGTCAGGCCGATGGACTCGATGGCCTCGATGCCCGCGTCCACGGTCGGCGACTCCTCGGTGGCCGAGGCGTGGAAGACGAGCACCTTGACGTTCTTGCCTCCCGGCGGCGACGGCAGCGCCGACGCCCGCTGCTCAGGGAACGGCCGGGCCATGGCGGCCGTACCTCCGCTCAGCAGGGATGCCGCCAGGGCCCCCGCCGTCAGGGCCGCGGCAGCCGCGCGCCGGGATCTCGACCGGTGATGTGGTGCGCTCTGCATGGGTCACCCACCCTCCGTGGTCTCAGCAACAGCGCCAGAAGCTAGACGCCTTTCAACGACCCGCCAATACCAACGGACGGAATCTCACCAACTTTGTCCTGAGTGTGGATAAACGAGGAGTACGGCTCTACCGTGGCCGTCCCCACGGGGACTTCCGCTCCCCATCCGTCTCCTCACAGCACTGGAGAGACCGGTATGGCTCTGGACAGAAGGACGTTCGGGCGACGGATGCTGGCCGGTGGCATGGTCGCCGCCGCCGGTACGGCAACGTTGTCGGTGGCCTCGGCCCCCTCCGCCGCGCCCGCGGAGACCTCCCCGCCCACCGCCCCGGCCGGCGGTCAGGTGCGCCATCTCAAGCTCTACGCCGAGAAATTGCCGGGCGGACAGCTCGGGTACGGCCTGGAGAAGGGCAAGGCCACCGTGCCGGGCCCGCTCATCGAGCTGGTCGAGGGCGACACCCTGCACATCGAGTTCGAGAACACCACCGACGTGGACGCCAGCCTCCACGTCCACGGCGTCGACTACGACATCGCCAACGACGGCACCCGGATGACGGGCAGCCATGTCGAACCCGGCGGCACCCGCACCTACACCTGGCGCACCCACGCACCGGGACGGCGCAAGGACGGCACCTGGCAGGCGGGCAGCGCCGGTTACTGGCACTACCACGACCACGTCGTGGGCACCGACCACGGAACCGGCGGCATCCGCAAGGGCCTCTACGGTCCGGTGGTCGTGCGCCGGAAGGGCGACATCCTGCCGGACAAGCAGTTCACGATCGTCTTCAACGACATGACGATCAACAACAAGACGGCGGGGGAGACCCCGGACTTCGAGGCCACGGTGGGCGATCGCGTCGAGATCATCATGATCACGCACGGCGAGTACTACCACACGTTCCACATGCACGGTCATCGCTGGGCCGACAACCGCACGGGCCTGCTCACCGGACCCGACGACCCCAGCCGCGTGATCGACAACAAGATCACCGGACCGGCGGACTCCTTCGGCTTCCAGGTCATAGCGGGCGAACACGTGGGTGCGGGCGCGTGGATGTACCACTGCCACGTACAGAGCCATTCCGACATGGGGATGGCCGGGCTGTTCCTGGTGGCGAAGCCCGACGGGACGGTGCCGGGCCACACCGGACACCACACCGCCGCGCACCACGACCACTGAGGCCCGTACGCGGCTTTGTCCTGTGAGTGGAGAAAGTGGGCACGAATTCCCGCGCTACTTCTTCCCAGTCCCGGCAGCCGCTGCTACGTTCCCCCCGAAAGAACGCGACGGACGGCCACATCGAGGCGGGAGGGATCCGTGAGACGCATGACGGCACGACCCGCCAACGCCCACCAGGCCAGACTGCTGCGCCTGTTGCGCGACCAGGGCCCCAACTCGCGGGCCCAGCTGGGCGATCAGGTCGAGCTGTCGCGGTCCAAGCTCGCGGTAGAGGCGGACCGTCTCCTGCAGACGGGGCTGATCGTGGCCGACGGACTCGCCGCCTCGCGCGGCGGGCGCCGTTCCCACAATCTGCGGCTCGCCCCGAGCCTGCGCTTCCTCGGCATCGACATCGGCGCGACCTCGGTCGACGTCGCCGTCACCAACGCCGAGCTGGAGGTCCTTGGCCACCTCAACGAACCCCTGGACGTACGCGAGGGCCCGGTCGCGGTCTTCGAGCACGTCCTCGCCATGGCGGCGAAGCTCAGGTCCTCCGGGCTGGCGGAGGGGTTCGACGGCGCCGGTATCGGCGTCCCGGGCCCGGTCCGCTTCCCGGAAGGCGTGCCGGTCGCCCCGCCGATCATGCCCGGCTGGGACGGCTTCCCCGTACGGGAGGCGCTCAGCCAGGAACTCGGCTGCCCCGTCATGGTCGACAACGACGTGAACCTGATGGCGATGGGCGAGCAGCAGGCAGGCGTCGCCCGCTCGGTCGGCGACTTCCTCTGCGTCAAGATCGGCACCGGCATCGGCTGCGGCATCGTCGTCGGCGGCGAGGTCTACCGGGGGGCCACGGGCAGCGCGGGCGACATCGGGCACATCCAGGCCGTGCCCGACGGACACCCCTGCGCCTGTGGCAACCGCGGTTGTCTGGAGGCCCACTTCAGCGGAGCGGCGCTCGCCCGTGACGCGAGGGAGGCGGCCGGTCAGGGACTCTCGGCGGAACTCGCCTCCCGCCTGGAGACGCACGGCACCCTGAGCGCCGTCGACATCGCCGCCGCAGCCGCCGCGGGCGACACCGTCTCGCTCGACCTCATCCGGGAGGGCGGCACCCGCACCGGCCAGGTCATCGCGGGCCTGGTCAGCTTCTTCAACCCCGGTCTCGTGGTGATCGGCGGCGGGGTGACCGGCCTCGGCCACACCCTGCTCGCCGCGATCCGCACCCAGGTCTACCGCCAGTCGCTGCCGCTCGCGACCGGCAATCTGCCCATCGTCCTGGGGGAGTTGGGCCAGAACGCCGGAGTCATCGGCGCGGCCCGCCTCATCAGCGACCACCTGTTCTCCCCCGCGTGACCGCCGCCGTCCGGCACGAACCGCCGGACGGCCCGCAGGAACAGCGCCACGGAACGTACCGCGCGAGCACGACCCGGCAGACCTGCCGCGCCCCGCGTGAGCACCACCCGCACCGCCTACGACCCGCACCGCGCACCACCGCGCACCACCGCGCACCACCGCGTACGACCCGGCACCGCGCATCACCCCGCACCGCTCTGCCCGCCCCGGTCCGCCCGGCCCGTCGGCGCACCGCCCTGAAACAGGCCCGCACGCCCGCCTAGGGGAACCCACATGGCATCGGAACCACCTCTGCTCAGCATGACCGGCATCACCAAGGCGTTCCCCGGAGTCCGGGCGCTCGACGGCGTCGACCTCGACGTGCAGGAGGGCGAGGTCCACTGCCTGCTCGGCCAGAACGGCGCCGGAAAGTCCACCCTCATCAAGGTCCTCGCCGGAGCCCACCAGCCCGACACCGGCGTCATCCGCTGGCGCGGCGACCCCGTCGTGCTGCGCTCCCCGATGGCCGCCATGCGCCTCGGCATCGCCACCATCTACCAGGAACTCGACCTGGTGGAGCACCTGTCGGTCGCCGAGAACGTCCACCTCGGCCATGAGCCCACCACCGCCGGATTCGTCGTCCGGGGCCGCACCGCCCGCGCGAACACCGCCGCGCTGCTGCGCCGCCTGGGCCACCCCGAGATCGAACCGGGGCGTCTGGTAGGGGAGTTGTCCGCCGCCCAGCAGCAGATCGTGTCCATGGCGCGGGCGTTGTCCCACGACGTACGGCTCATCGTGATGGACGAACCGTCCGCCGCGCTCGACCCCGACGAGGTCGACAACCTCTTCCGCGTGGTCGCCGGACTCACCGCCGAGGGCGTCGCGGTCGTCCACATCTCGCACCGCCTGGACGAGATCCGCCGCATCGGCGACCGCGTGACCGTGCTGAAGGACGGCCGGGCCGTGGCACGCGGGCTGCCCGCGAAGACGACCCCGACCCGCGAGGTCGTCACCCTGATGACGGGACGCGACGTCGAGTACGTCTTCCCCGACCGCCCCGCCGAACCCCCCACCGGAGAACCGGTGCTGGAGGTGCGGGGGCTCTCCCGCAGCGGCGAGTTCGCCCCGTTCGACCTCGCTGTGCGGCCGGGCGAGATCGTCGGGATCGCCGGGCTCGTCGGCTCCGGCCGCTCCGAGATCCTGGAGACCGTCTACGGTGCCCGCAAACCCGACACCGGCCAGGTCCTGGTCGGCGGCCGTCCGGTGCGCCCCGGCAGCGTACGCGCCGCCGTGCGGGCGGGCATCGGGCTCGCCCCCGAGGAACGCAAGGCGCAGGCCCTGCTCATGCTGGAGTCCGTCACCCGCAACGTCTCGGTGTCCTCCCTCTCCCGGTTCGCGCGCGGCGGCTGGATCGACCGGACCGCCGAGCGCGGCGCCGCACGCGCCGCGACCCGCGAACTCTCCCTGCGCCCCGACAACCCCGCCGTCCCCGTGCGCACCCTCTCCGGCGGCAACCAGCAAAAGGCCGTCCTCGCCCGCTGGCTGCTGCGCGGCTGCCGGGTGCTGCTCCTCGATGAGCCGACCCGGGGCGTCGACGTGGGCGCCCGCGCCGAGCTGTACGCCGTGGTGCGCAGGCTCGCCGACGAGGGCCTCGCCGTCCTGCTGGTCTCCAGCGAGGTCCCCGAGGTGCTGGGCCTCGCCGACCGCGTCCTGGTGCTGCGCGAGGGCCACGTCGTCCACACGGCGCCCGCCCGCGCACTCGACGAGCACCGCGTCCTCGACCTCGTCATGGAAGGAAGCCCGGCGTCATGACGCAGCCCGCCTCCCCGCCCCGGTACGGCACCGGCAAGGTGCCCGCCGCCGCCCCGCCCCCCGCCTGGCGCGCGCTCGCGGGCCGCGCCGACATCCGCACCCTCTCCCTGCTCGGCGTCCTCGCCGTCCTGATCGTGATCGGCGGCGTCACCAAGCCGGACGAGTTCCTGGACACCCGCAACCTCCAGCTCGTCCTCACCCAGGCGTCGGTGATCGGTGTCGTCACCGTCGGCATGACCTTCGTCATCACCTCGGGCGGCATCGATCTGTCCGTCGGCGCGATCGTCGCGCTGGCCTCGGTGTGGGCGACGACGGTGGCCACCCAGGACTTCGGGTTCGCGGGCATCCTCTTCACCGCGGTGATCGTCGGCGTGGGCTGCGGACTGGTCAACGGGCTGCTCGTCGCCTACGGCGGCCTGGTCCCGTTCATCGCCACGCTCGCCATGCTGGCCTCCGCGCGCGGACTGGCCCTCCAGATCACCGGCGGGCGCACGCAGATCGTCACCGTCGACTCCGTCCTGAGCCTCGGCGAGCGCGACGCCTACGTCCTCGGCATCCCCCCACTGGTCCTGGTCTTCGCGGTGGTGACCGTCATCGGCTGGCTGGTGCTCAACCGCACCACCTTCGGCCGCCGCACCGTCGCCGTCGGCGGCAACGCCGAGGCCGCCCGGCTCGCCGGGATCGACGTCCGCCGCCAGCGTCTCTACCTCTATCTGCTGTCCGGGCTGTGCTGCGGGATCGCCGCCTTCCTGCTGATCATCCTGTCCGGCTCCGGCCAGAACACCAACGGCAACCTCTACGAGCTGGACGCCATCGCCGCCGCGATCATCGGCGGCACGCTGCTCACCGGGGGACGCGGCACCATCACCGGCTCCGTGCTCGGCGTCCTGATCTTCACCACGATCACCGACATCTTCGCCCTGAACAACCTCCAGACCGACGTCCAGCAGATCGCCAAGGGCGCGATCATCGTCGCCGCCGTGCTGGTCCAGCGCCGGACCGCGAACTCGGTCTGAGCACACCCGAAGCCCCCTCCCGCGTACACCCGAGCCCCGAGGAAAGGTCCACCGCCATGTCGCACCTCCCCAGTCGCAGAGGACTGCTGTTCGGGAGCGCCGCCGTCTCCGCCGGCGTCGTGCTCGCCGGGTGCACGAGCAACGAGTCCAAGGACGACAAGACCGGCGCGGACGACCAGCCGGTCGCCGACGACAAGCCCGGCAAGCGCGTCACCATCGGCTTCGCCGGTCCGCAGGCCGACCACGGCTGGCTCAACGCCATCAACGACAACGCCAAGCGCCGCGCCAAGAAGTACGCGGACGTCACCCTGGAGATCACCGAGGGCTCCAACGACACCGCCGCGCAGATCGGCCAGATCGAGACGCTGATCAACAAGAAGGTCGACGTGCTGGTGGTGCTGCCCGCCGACGGCAAGGCCCTCACCCAGGTCGGGCTGAAGGCGATGCGCGCGGGCATCCCGGTCGTCAACCTCGACCGCGTCTTCAACAGCCCCCAGGCGTACCGCTGCTGGATCGGCGGCGACAACTACGGCATGGGCCTCAACGCCGGGCACTACATCGGCGAGAAGCTCAAGGACAAGGCGAACGCCCGCGTCGTCGAGCTGGCCGGGCTCGACAACCTGGAACTGACCCGCCAGCGCACCAAGGGCTTCGACGACGCGCTGAAGAACTACCCGAACATCAAGAAGGTCGCCCGCCAGGCCGCCGACTTCACCGTCGAGTCCGGCCAGGCCAAGATGGCCCAACTCCTCCAGGCCCAGTCGAAGTTCGACGCCCTGTGGAACCACGACGACGACCAGGGCGTGGGCGCGCTGCGGGCCATCGAGCAGGCCGGGCGCGACGACTTCCTGATGGTCGGCGGCGCCGGTGCCCTCGCCGCGTTCCAGGCGATCGAGCGCGGCGACAGCGTGCTCAAGGCGACCGTCCTCTACCCGCCGACGATGGCCGCCTCCGCGATCGACCTCGCCCGCGCCCTCGGCCAGAACAAGGGCGTCGGCGGCCTCGCCGAGTTCGAGATCCCCGCCTCCCTCACCCTCTACTCGGCCGTGGTCGACAAGGACAACGTCGACCGGTACATGCCCACCGGCTTCCGGTGACGGGGCCCTTGCCGCACCCGCACGGCACCACCCCGTACGAGGACGAGGAGAGGACCCACCTCATGGCACAGCCGCAGCAGTCAGCAGGGGCACAGGCCGGAGCGGACCGGCCGGAGGGCGGCGAGGACCGCCCGGCCGGGGAAGCCGATCGCGTGGCGGGGCAGGAGGCGCGCCCCGCCGGGGACGGCGACCGTCCGGCCGCCGGGAAACCGCCGCTGCGCGTCGGCATGGTCGGCTACGCCTTCATGGGCGCCGCCCACTCCCAGGGCTGGCGCACCGCGGGCCGCGTCTTCGACCTGCCCCGCCGCCCGGTCCTCTCCGTGCTCTGCGGGCGCGACGGCGCCGCCGCCCGCGCCGCCGCCGACCGGCACGGCTGGGCCGCCACCGAGACCGACTGGCGTGCCCTGATCGCCCGCGACGACGTCGACCTGGTCGACATCTGCACCCCCGGCGACAGCCACGCCGAGATCGCGGTCGCCGCCCTCGCCGCGGGCAAGCACGTGCTGTGCGAGAAGCCCCTCGCCAACACCGTCGAGGAGGCCGAGGCGATGGCCCGCGCGGCCCAAGAGGCTTACGACCGAGGGCAGTTGGCGATGGTCGGCTTCAACTACCGCCGCGTCCCCGCCGTCGCCCTCGCCCGGCGGATGATCACCGAGGGGCGGCTCGGCACCCTGCGGCACGTCCGGGTGGCGTACCTCCAGGACTGGCTGGTGGACCCGGAGTTCCCGCTGACCTGGCGGCTGCGCAAGGAGGCGGCGGGCTCGGGCGCGCTCGGCGATCTGGGGGCGCACATCGTCGATGTCGCGCAGTACCTCGCGGGCGAGACGCTTTCCGGGGTCTCCGCCCTGACCGAGACCTTCGTACGGCAGCGGCCCCTGCCGGGTGCGCCCACCAGCGGCCTGGCCGCCGTCACCGCGGCAGGGACCGGCCAGGTCACCGTGGACGACGCCGCCGTGTTCACCGCCCGCTTCCCCTCCGGCGCCCTCGCCTCCTTCGAGGCCACCCGCTACGCCACCGGCCGCAAGAACGCCCTGCGCCTCGAACTCAACGGCGAGCGCGGCTCGTTGGCCTTCGACCTGGAGCGGCTCAACGAGCTGCACTACCACGACGCCACCGAGGCGGCCACCCATGCGGGCTTCCGCCGCATCCTCGTCACCGAGCCCGACCACCCCTATCTGGACGCCTGGTGGCCGCCGGGGCACGGACTCGGCTACGAGCACACCTTCGTCCACCAGGCCCGCGACCTCGTGCACGCCATCGCCGAGGGCCGCAGGCCGGAGCCGTCCTTCGCCGACGGACTCCAGGTGCAGCGCGTCCTGGCCGCCGTCGAGGAGAGCGCGGCGAAGAACTCCGTCTACACCCCGATCGCGGTCTGAGGAGGGCCCCGCCATGCCCCGCACCTTCACCCTGTTCACCGGCCAGTGGGCCGACCTCCCGCTGGAGGAGGTCTGCCGCCTCGCCCGCGACTTCGGCTACGACGGCCTCGAACTCGCCTGCTGGGGCGACCACTTCGAGGTCGACAAGGCGCTGGCCGACCCGTCGTACGTGAAGTCGCGCCATCAACTCCTGGACAAGTACGGCCTGAAGTGCTGGGCGATCTCCAACCACCTGGTCGGACAGGCCGTTTGCGACGCCATCATCGACGAACGCCACCAGGCGATCCTGCCCGCCCGGATCTGGGGCGACGGCGACGCCGAGGGCGTACGCAGGCGGGCCGCCGCGGAGATCGCGGACACCGCCCGCGCCGCAGCGGCCTTCGGTGTCGACACCGTGATCGGCTTCACCGGCTCGGCCATCTGGCACCTCGTCGCCATGTTCCCGCCCGCGTCCGAGGCGATGATCGAGCGCGGCTACGACGACTTCGCCGCGCGCTGGAACCCCATCCTCGACGTGTTCGACGCCGAGGGCGTGCGCTTCGCCCACGAGGTCCACCCCAGCGAGATCGCCTACGACTACTGGACCACGCAGCGCGCCCTGGCCGCCGTGGGGAACCGGCCCGCCTTCGGCCTCAACTTCGACCCCTCCCACTTCGTGTGGCAGGACCTGGACCCGGTCGGCTTCCTGTGGGACTTCCGCGACCGGATCTACCACGTCGACTGCAAGGAGGCCCGCAAGCGGCTCGACGGCCGCAACGGGCGCCTCGGCTCCCATCTGCCCTGGGGCGACCCGCGCCGGGGCTGGGACTTCGTCTCCGCCGGACACGGCGACGTGCCCTGGGAGGACGTCTTCCGCATGCTGCGCTCCATCGACTACCGGGGTCCGGTCTCCGTCGAGTGGGAGGACGCCGGGATGGACCGGCTCCAGGGCGCCCCCGAGGCGCTGGCCCGCCTCAAGGCGTACGACTTCGACCCGCCGTCGGCCTCGTTCGACGCGGCCTTCGGCAACTGACCCGACCGGCTCCCCGCCCCATCGACTCCCCGCCCCTCACCGGGATGACGGCGCATCCCGGCGCACCCGCACCCGCCCGTACGACCCGCCCCATCTGGAGGCACACGTGCACGGGAACGACCGCCCCACCGGTACCCCCACCCGGCCGCCACGGCTGCGTACCGCCCTGGCCCTGTTCGGCGCGGCGCTGCTCCTCGGCGCCGCCCCCGCCCTCACCGCACCCGGCGCCGCCGTCGCCGCCCCCGCCGACCGGGGCGGCACGGTGGCCGCCGAGGACTTCCAGCAGGTCGCCCTCGCCCAGGGCGCGGCGGAGGTCGGCGAGCCCATGAGCCTCGCCGTCCTGCCCGACCGCTCGGTCCTGCACACCTCCCGCGACGGCGAACTCCGCCTCACCGACGCCACCGGCACCACCCGCACCGCGGGCAGGCTCGCCGTCTACTCCCACGACGAGGAAGGACTCCAAGGCGTCGGTGTGGACCCGCACTTCACCGACAACCGGTTCGTCTACCTCTACTACGCGCCCCCGCTGGACACCCCCTCCGGCGACGCCCCCGAGACCGGCACCGCCGCCGACTTCGCCCCCTTCGACGGCGTCAACCGGCTCTCCCGCTTCGTCCTGAAGACCGACGGCACCCTGGACACGGCCAGCGAGAAGAAGATCCTGGACGTGCCGACCTCGCGCGGCATCTGCTGCCACGTCGGCGGGGACATCGACTTCGACCAGGACGGCAACCTCTACCTGTCGACCGGCGACGACTCCAACCCCTTCCAGTCCGACGGCTTCACCCCCATCGACGAACGCGCCGACCGCAACCCGGCCTTCGACGCCCAGCGCACCTCCGGCAACACCAACGACCTGCGCGGCAAGATCCTGCGCATCAAGGTGCGGGACGACGGCACCTACACCGTCCCCGACGGCAACCTCTTCGCCCCCGGCACCGCGAAGACCCGCCCCGAGATCTACGCCATGGGCTTCCGCAACCCGTTCCGCTTCAGCGTCGACAAGGAGACCGGCATCCTCTACGTCGGCGACTACGGCCCCGACGCCGGTGCCGCCGACCCCGCCCGAGGCCCCGGCGGCCAGGTCGAGTTCGCCCGCGTGACCGGCCCCGGCAACTTCGGCTGGCCGTACTGCACCGGCAAGAACGACGCCTACGTGGACTACGACTTCGCGACGAAGACCTCCGGCGCCGCCTTCGACTGCGCCGCCCCGAAGAACGACTCGCCGCACAACACGGGCCTGACCGAGCTGCCCCCGGCGCAGCCCGCCTGGATCCCCTACGACGGCGCGTCCGTACCGGAGTTCGGCGACGGCTCCGAGTCCCCGATGGGCGGCCCCGTCTACCACTACGACGCCGCGCTCGACTCCCCGGTGAAGTTCCCCGAGGCGTACGACGGGAACTTCTTCGCCGGTGAGTTCGGCCGCCGCTGGATCAAGCGCATCGACACCGGCGCCGACGGAACCGTGAAGTCGATCAACGCCTTCCCCTGGACCGGCACCCAGGTGATGGACATGGCCTTCGGCCCCGACGGCGCCCTGTACGTCCTGGACTACGGCACCGCCTGGTTCGGCGGCGACGAGAACTCCGCGCTCTACCGCATCGAGAACGCCACCGACGGCCACTCGCCCGTCGCCAAGGCCGCCGCCGACAAGACCTCCGGGCAGGCCGCGCTGAAGGTCCGCTTCTCCTCGGCCGGCACCACCGACCAGGACGGCGACACCCTCACCCACCACTGGGACTTCGGCGACGGCACCAGCTCCACCGCCGCCAACCCCACGCATACGTACCGCAAGAACGGCACCTACACCGCGACCCTGACCGCCGAGGACCCCTCCGGCCGCACCGGCAGCGCCGCCGTACGGATCGTCGTCGGCAACACCGCGCCCACGGTGACGCTCCAACTCCCGCAGGACGGCCAGCTGTTCAGCTTCGGTGACGCCGTGCCGTTCACCGTGAGGGTCACCGACCCCGAGGACGGCAGGAACATCGACTGCTCCAAGGTCACCGTCCACTTCATCCTCGGCCACGACACCCACGGCCACCCGCTGACCTCCGCGCAGGGCTGCACCGGCACCATCCAGACCAGCGCCGACGGCGGCCACGACGAGGACGAGAACATCTTCGGCGTGTTCGACGCCGAGTACACCGACAACGGAGGCGGCGGCCAGGCCGCGCTCACCTCCCACGACCAGAACGTCGCCCAGCCCCGCCACCGCCAGGCCGAGCACTACAGCGACTCCTCGGGCATCACCCTCCAGTCCAAGGACACCGCCCACGGCGGCAAGACCGTCGGCGACATCCACGACGGCGACTGGATCTCCTTCACGCCCTACGCGCTCGGCAACGCCAAGAAGATCACCGCACGGATCTCCTCCGGCGGAGTGGGCGGCACCCTCGAGGTCCGTGCCGGATCGGCCAAGGGAACCCTGCTCGGCAAGGCCACCGTGCCGGTGACCGGCGGCTGGGAGACCTTCCAGGACGTGAGCGCCGGCCTCTCCCGCGCGCCGAAGGGCACGACCACGCTCTACCTGGTCTTCAAGGGCGGCACCGGAGCCCTCTACGACGTGGACGACTTCACCTTCACCACCGGCTGAGCGGAGGGCACCCCCATGCGCACCACACGCCCGCGCACCACACGCCTGCTCACCACCGCGGCCGTCGGCACCGCGCTGCTCCTCGGCTGCGTCACCGGCCCGGCCGCCGCGCGCCCCTCGGACGACGGACGGGTCCTGGTCTTCTCCAAGACCGCCGGATTCCGCCACGACTCCATCCCCGACGGCATCGCGGCCGTGCAGCAGCTCGGCGCCACCGACGGCCTCACGGTCGACGCCACCGAGGACGCGAGCGCCTTCACCGCCCGCAACCTGCGCCGCTACGACGCCGTCGTCTTCCTCTCCACCACCGGCGACGTCCTGAACCCCGCCCAGCAGCGGGCCTTCGAGGGCTACATCCGCCAGGGCGGCGGCTACGTGGGCGTCCACGCCGCCGCCGACACCGAGTACGACTGGCCGTTCTACGGCGGACTCGCCGGGGCGTACTTCCAGTCGCACCCGGCGATCCAGCCCGCCACCGTCGTGGTCGAGGACCACGCCCACCCCTCGACCGCCCACCTGCCCGACCGGTGGGAACGCACCGACGAGTGGTACAACTACCGCTCCGATCCACGCGAACGCGCCCACGTCCTGGCCTCGCTCGACGAGTCCACGTACTCCGGCGGCACCATGAACGGCGACCACCCGATCGCCTGGTGCCAGGAGTACCAGGGGGGCCGCGCCTTCTACACCGGCGGCGGTCACACCAAGGAGTCCTACGCCGACCCCGCCTTCCGCGCCCACCTGCTGGGCGGCCTGCGGTGGGCGACCGGCACCGCACAGGCCGACTGCCGCCCGGAGAACGGCTACCACCCGCTCTTCGACGGCACCGCCGCCTCCCTCGAGAACTGGCGGCAGGCGGGGCCCGGCTCCTTCACCCTGGCCGACGACGGCACGCTGACCTCCACCGGCGGCATGGGCCTGCTCTGGTACGCCGCCTCCGGCCTCACCTCGTACTCCCTGAAACTCGACTGGCAGGTCACCGGCGACAGCAACTCCGGCGTCTTCGTGGGCTTCCCGCCCTCGGACGACCCCTGGTCCGCCGTCGACAACGGCTACGAGATCCAGATCGACGCCACCGACGTCCCGGAGAAGACCACCGGGGCGGTGTACGGCTTCCAGTCCGCCGACCTGGCGGCACGGGACCGCGCGCTGAACCCGCCGGGGGAGTGGAACACGTACGAGATCCGCGTGGAGGGCGAACGCCTCCGCGTCCGGCTCAACGGCGTACTGGTCAACGACTTCACCAACACCGACCCGGCCCGCAGCCTGCGGGACGGACACATCGGCCTCCAGAACCACGGGGACGGTGACCAGGTGTCGTTCCGTGACGTCCGGATCAAGGAACTGCCCGCTCAGGGCCGCTGACCGGCGGCGGGCGGGAGGCGCCGTACTCCCGCCCGCCGTCTTCCACCGCACCGCTGCCCGAGCGCGTCCGCGCCCGACAAGGAGGCCGACCATGTCCGCGTCCCGTTCCCGAGGCCCCGCCGGAGTGTGGCTCATCGGCGCCCGAGGCTCCGTCGCGACCACCGTCGTCGCGGGCTGCGCCGCGGTGACCGCGGGGCTGCAGCCGCCCACCGGCATGGTCACCGAGACCGCCCTGTTCACCGGCTGCGACCTGCCCGAACTGCCCTCCCTCGTCTTCGGCGGCCACGACACCCTGGACTGCCCGCTGCCCAAACGGGCCGAGGAACTGGCGGCCGGCGGCGTCCTGCCACCCGGCCTGCCCGCCGCCGTCGCCGCCGAACTCGCCGCCGCCGACCGCGAGATCGTCCCGGGCGGCCCGCTCCCGGACGACGACCGCGACGAGCGGCAGCTGATCGACGCCTTCGCCGCCGACATCCGCGACTTCACCGCCCGCCGCGCCCCCGCCGGGACCGTCGTCGTCAACGTGGCCTCCACCGAGCCCGCCGCCGACGGCGACACCCTCCCGCCCAGCTCGCTGTACGCGGTCGCCGCCCTGCGCGCGGGCTGCCCCTACGTCAACTTCACCCCCTCCACCGGCCTCCACCACCCGGCCCTGACCGCCGCCGCTGCGGTGAGCGGGCTGCCGTACGCGGGCCGGGACGGCAAGACCGGCCAGACCCTGCTGCGCTCGGTGCTCGGGCCGATGTTCGCCCAGCGCGCCCTCGCGGTACGGGCCTGGTCCGGCACCAACCTGCTCGGCGGCGGCGACGGCGCCGCACTGGCCGACCCCGCCGCTGCCGCCGCCAAGAACGCGGGCAAGGAACGCGTCCTCACCGACACCCTCGGCACGCCGGTCCAGGGCCAGGTGCACATCGACGACGTGCCCGCCCTCGGCGACTGGAAGACCGCCTGGGACCACATCGCCTTCGACGGCTTCCTCGGCACCCGCATGGTCCTCCAGACCACCTGGCAGGGCTGCGACTCCGCGCTGGCCGCCCCACTGGTGCTCGACCTGGCCCGGCTGATGCTGCGGGCCCGGGAGGCGGGACTCTCGGGCCCGCTGGGGGAACTGGGCTTCTACTTCAAGGACCCGGTGGGAGAGGGGACTTCGGCACTGGGCGAGCAGTACGCGGCGCTCGGGCGGTTCGCGGCGCGGCTTCGTGCCCGTGGGGAGAGTGCTGTGCGGGGTGCGGGGGAGGCGCGGTGAGGGGGAGCGGGCGCGTGGGGACGGTGGTGGGGTTCTACGGGGCGGGGGGTGGCGGTGTTGGTGCTGGTGCCGCTGCCGGGGTCGGCTCCGGGGGTGGTCGGTGGGCTCCTGGCGGGGCCGGGGCGACCGAATCCCCGGCACCGATGGCTGCCCGGGCCGAAGAGGCTCGGCCTGCCGCCGCCGAGCGCCACGGCCAGGGCGTCGGCAGCCGTCTCGCCGCCTGGGCCGAACTCCTGCGCCTCCCGGCCGTGTTCACGGTGCCCGGTGACGTACTGGCGGGCAGCGCGAGTGTCACCGGCCGACCCGGCCCCCGCATCCTGTGGGCCATCGGCTCCTCCCTCTGCCTGTACGAGGCGGGCATGGTCCTCAACGACTGGGCCGACCGCGCCGAGGACGCCGCCGAACGTCCCCACCGCCCCCTGCCCTCGGGTCGCATCCGCCCCGCCGCCGCCCTCACCGCGGCCTGCGCCCTGACCGCCACGGGCCTCGCCCTGGCGGCACGGTCCGGCCGCCCCGCGCTCGCCGTCGCCGCACCCCTGGCCGCGACCGTCTGGGCGTACGACCTCGGCCTCAAGCACACCCCGGCGGGCCCCGCCGCGATGGCGACGGCCCGCGCCCTGGACCTCCTGCTCGGCGCCGCCGCCACCTCGGGCCGCGTCCGGGCCGCCCTTCCCTCCGCCGCCCTGCTCGGCACCCACACCCTCGCGCTCACCACGGTCTCCCGCCACGAGACCCAGGGCGGAGCCCTACTGGCCCCATTGATCGCGCTCGCCACCACCGGCGTCCTGACGCGTCTGCTGAGCCGAGGACTCACCCGGGCTCAACTGCCCGTGAAGACAGGAAGGTTGAACGCGGTCGGACCGGCAGCCCGCGCGGCCTTGCCCGCCGCCTGCGCCCTGGCCTACGCCGCGACCGCCACCCGCCCCTACCTCCACGCCACCCTCAACCCCTCACCCCCGCTGACCCAACGCGCCGTAGGCGGCGGCATCCGCGCCACCATCCCCCTCCAAGCCGCCCTCTGCGCCCGCTCCGGCGCGCCGGTCAGCGCCCTGATCACCGCAGCGCTGGCCCCGCTCGCCGCCCGGTTCGCGAAGAGGGTGAGCGTGACATGAGGGCCGCGATAGGGGTGGGCGCCGAGGGTGCGCGAGCCGACGTATCCGCCGACCGTGCCGGTCGCTGCTGCGGCCATGAGAGCGATGGTGGCGCAGACCTCACGCAAGCCGGGAGCTTTCGCCTCCCGGGCCGCCGCAGGGTTCGCGCAGACGGCGGGCGTGACGCGACCTCTGTGACCTGGCCGTACATCGAGGGTGTGCGGGCCGACGTCCTCACTGACCGTGCCGCTCTCCGCTTCGGCCATGGCAGCAGTCGTCTTGCCGGCCTCGGACCGGTCACCGAGTCTCCGGCGGCCCCGCCGACCGCCCGCATCGCCAAGAAGGTGAGCGTCACATGACCTCCGCGACCCGGCCCCGCACCGGCGACCAGCGCCCCGCCGCTTCCACCACCCTCCGCTTCGGCTACGGCACCAACGGCCTCGCCGACCTCCGTCTCGAAGACGCCCTCGCCCTCCTCTCCGACCTCGGCTACGACGGCGTCGGCCTGACCCTCGATCACATGCATCTCGACCCGCTCGCCCCGGACCTCGCCGCCCGCACCCGGCGGGTCGCCCACCGTCTGGCCGCGCTCGGCCTGGAGGTCACCGTGGAGACGGGGGCCCGCTATGTGCTCGACCCGCGCCGTAAACACGGCCCCTCCCTCCTCGATCCCGACCCCGCCGACCGGGCCCGCCGCGCCGACCTGCTGATCCGCGCCGTCCAGGTCGCCGCCGACCTCGGCGCCCACGCCGTGCACTGCTTCAGCGGCACGCTCCCGCCCGGCACGGACGAGGACACGGCCTGGGACCGGCTGGCCGGGTCGCTCCCCCCGGTCCTGGAAGCCGCCACCGCCGCCGACATCCCCCTCGCCGTCGAACCCGAGCCCGGCCACCTGCTCGCCACCCTCGCCGATTTCCACCACCTCCGTCACGCTCTCGGCGACCCCGCTCACCTCGGTCTCACCCTCGACATCGGCCACTGCCAGTGCCTCGAACCCCTCTCTCCCGCCGACTGCGTCCGCGCCGCCGCGCCCTGGCTGCGCCACGTCCAGATCGAGGACATGCGGCGCGGGCGACACGAACACCTGCCCTTCGGGGACGGCGACATCGACTTCCCCGCCGTCCTCGCGGCCCTCGCCGCCACCCCCTACCGGGGCCTCACCGTGGTCGAACTGCCCCGCCACTCCCACGCCGGACCCCACTTCGCCGAGATCTCCCTGCCCTTCCTCAAGGCGGCAGCACCGGCCACCCGGCCCACCCCGTCCACGGAAGGGAGCAGTGCGTGACCCACCCCCACACGACTCCGGTGCCCGACAACACCTCCCTCGATCTCGACGCCAGCTCCGCGTCCCCGCTCCACGCCCTACGGACCCACCTCGCACAGCCCGCCCGCGACTGGCTGGACCGCGCCCTGGCCGAAGCCGCCAACCCTGCCGCCACCCAAGGCTCCCTCCCTGCCTGGGAGTTGCGCCTCGCGGAGGCCGGCCGACGCTGCGGCCCCACGTACGCGGACACCGCCCGCGTCCTCCTCCTGTACGCGGCGGCCCCCACCCCGGCCGACCTCGCCCGCCTCTACCACCGGGGCACCGCCGACGAACGCCGCGCCGTCCTGCACGCCCTGCCCGACCTCGTACCGGGCCCCGACGCCCTCCCTCTCGTCGAGGACGCGCTGCGCACCAACGACACCCGGCTCCTGGCCGCCGCCGTCGGTTCCTACGCCGCCCGCCATCTGGAGCCGCATCTGTGGCGGCATGCCGTCCTGAAGTGCCTGTTCACCGGCGTACCCGTCACCCATGTCGCCCAGCTCGCCGTACGCGCCCAGGGCGACGGTGAACTCGCCCGTATGCTCACCGACTTCGCCGCCGAGCGCACCGCCGCAGGGCGTCCCGTGCCCGAGGACCTGCACCACGTTCTGGCCCTGACCGAGCCCGGCCCGCCGCCGCACACCACGGACGACCGCGACCCCCACCGCAAGGAGTCCTGATGCGCCTCTTCGACCCCCACATCCACATGACCTCGCGCACCACCGACGACTACGAGGCCATGCGCGCCGCCGGTGTCCGTGCCGTGGTCGAGCCCTCCTTCTGGCTCGGCCAGCCCCGCACCTCCACCGCCTCCTTCCTGGACTACTTCGACTCCCTCCTCGGCTGGGAGCCCTTCCGCGCCGCCCAGCACGGCATCGCCCACCACTGCACCCTCGCTCTCAACCCCAAGGAGGCCAACGACCCCCGCTGCACCCCCGTCCTCGATGAACTGCCCCGCTATCTCGTCAAGGACCGGGTCGTCGCCGTCGGTGAGATCGGCTACGACTCGATGACCCCCGCCGAGGACACCGCGCTCGCCGCCCAGCTCCAGCTCGCCGCCGACCACGGCCTGCCCGCCCTCGTCCACACGCCGCACCGCGACAAGCTCACCGGTCTGCGCCGCACTCTCGACGCCGTCCGGGAGTCCGCGCTCGCCCCCGAACGCGTCCTGGTCGACCACCTCAACGAGACCACCGTCAAGGAGGCCAAGGACAGCGGTTGCTGGCTCGGCTTCTCCGTCTATCCCGACACCAAGATGGACGAGGAACGGATGGTCGCGATCCTCCGCTCCTACGGCCCCGAACAGGTCCTGGTCAACTCCGCCGCCGACTGGGGCAGAAGCGACCCCCTGAAGACCCGCAAAGTGGCCGACCTGATGCTGAAGGAGGGCTTCACCGAGGACGACGTCGACCGCGTCCTGTGGCGCAACCCCGTCGCCTTCTACGGCCTCAGCGGGCGGCTGGACCTGGCCGTCGCCACGACCGAGCCCACCCACGAGGGCAACTCCATCCTCCGCGGCGTCCCCCGCGACGCGGAGCCCGGCCACGCCGCCGCCGTACCCGCCGGGGAGGAGTGACCCGTGCGCTTCCGCCACCCCGACGGCTCTCTCGTCCACCTCGCCTACTGCACCAACGTCCACCCCGCCGAAACCCTCGACGCCGTCGTCGCCCAGCTGCGCGACCACTGCGAACCGGTCCGGCGCCGTCTGGGCCGCGACCGCCTCGGCATCGGCCTCTGGCTCGCCAAGGACGCCGCCCTCGCCCTGGAGAACGACCCCCATGCGGTCGGCGCCCTCCGCGCCGAACTCGACCGGCGCGGCCTGGAGGTCGTCACCCTCAACGGCTTCCCGTACGAGGGTTTCGGCTCCCAGCAGGTCAAGTACCGCGTCTACAAGCCCGACTGGGCCGATCCGGAACGGCTCCGCCACACCACCGCCCTCGCCCGCATCCTCGCCGGACTCCTCCCCGACGACATCGCCGAGGGCAGCATCTCCACCCTGCCGCTCGCCTGGCGGACCGTCGCCGATCCCGCCCGCATGGAGACGGCCCGCACCGCGCTGCGCACCCTCGGTGCACGTCTCGACGCCCTGGCGGAGATGACCGGCCGCTCTCTCCGCGTCGGTCTCGAACCCGAACCCGGCTGCGTCATCGAGACCACCGCCGACGCCCTCACCCCGCTCACCGACATCGCGCACGCCCGCATCGGCATCTGCGTCGACACCTGCCACCTCGCCACCTCCTTCGAAGATCCGCACACCGCCCTGGACGGCCTCGTCCGCGCCGGTGTCCCCCTCGTCAAATCCCAGCTCTCCGCCGCACTGCACGCCGAGCAGCCGCACCGCCCGGAGGTCCGCGAGGCGCTGGCCGCCTTCGCCGAGCCCCGCTTCCTGCACCAGACCCGCACCCTCACCGCGGCTGGCCGACACGGCACCGACGACCTCGGCGACGCCCTCCAGGACGGCTCCCTGCCCGACACCGCACCGTGGCGCACCCACGTCCACGTCCCCCTGCACGCGGCCCCCGCCGCGCCCCTCACCTCCACCCTTCCCGTCCTCAGCACCGCCCTGACCCGCCTCGTCGGCGGTCCGCACCCGCTCACCCGCCACCTGGAGGTCGAGACCTACACCTGGCAGGCCCTCCCCACCACGCTCAGGCCCCGCACCCGCGCCCAGCTCGCCGACGGCATCGCCGCCGAACTGGCCCTCGCCCGCGACCTGCTCACCGACCTTGGCCTGAAGGAGCTGCCGTGACCCACCGCCCGGCACTCTCACCAGAGCCCGGGACTCACCGCCCGGCACCCTCACCGGGGTCCGAGACTCACCGCCCCGCAACCCCGCCCGAGCCCGCGCCCCACCCAGCAACGCCGCCGCCACAGTCCGCGTCCGGCCGCCCCACCCCCCTGCTCGTCCTGGACGTCGTCGGCCTCACCCCCCGTCTCCTTCAGCACATGCCCCGCCTCCGCGAACTCGCCGCCCAGGGCTCCCGCGCCCACCTCGGCACCGTCCTGCCCGCCGTCACCTGCGCCGCCCAGTCCACCTTCCTGACCGGCGTCATGCCCTCCGAGCACGGCATCGTCGGCAACGGCTGGTACTTCCGCGAGCTGGGCGACGTCCTGCTGTGGCGCCAGCACAACGGCCTGGTCGCGGGAGACAAGCTCTGGGACGCCGCCCGCCGGGTCCACCCCGGCTACACCGTGGCCAACATCTGCTGGTGGTACGCCATGGGCGCCGACACCGACTTCACCGTCACCCCCCGCCCCGTCTATTACGCCGACGGCCGTAAGGAACCCGACTGCTACACCCGCCCTCCCGATCTGCACGACGAACTCACCGCGGCATTCGGCACGTTCCCCCTCTTCCAGTTCTGGGGGCCCGGCGCGGGACTCGCCTCCAGCCGCTGGATCATCGACGCGACCCGCCACATCCAGCGCACCCGCCACCCCGACCTGACCCTCTGCTACCTCCCTCACCTCGACTACGACCTCCAGCGCTACGGCCCCGACGACCCGCGCTCTCTCACCGCAGCAGCCGACCTGGACGCCGCGCTCGCACCGCTCCTGGACGACGCCCACGCCGAAGGCCGTACCGTCGTCGCCCTCTCCGAGTACGGCATCAGCCGGGCCGACCGCCCCGTGGACATCAATCGCGCCCTGCGCCGTGCCGGGCTGCTGGAGGTGCACACGCAGGACGGCATGGAGTACCTGGACCCGATGGCGTCCCGTGCCTTCGCGGTCGCCGACCACCAGATCGCCCACGTCTACGTGCGCAAACCGGAGGACCTGGACGCCACCCGCGCGGCCCTCGCCGACCTGCCCGGCATCGCTCAACTGCTGGACGACGAGGGCAAGAAGGCCCACCACCTCGACCACCCGCGCTCCGGCGAACTCGTCGCCGTGGCGGAGCCGGACGCCTGGTTCACGTACTACTACTGGCTCGACGACGCCCGGGCACCCGACTTCGCACGGCTCGTGGAGATCCACCGCAAACCCGGCTACGACCCGGTCGAACTCTTCATGGACCCCCTCGACCCCTACGTCAAGGTCAAGGCCGCGGCAGCGCTCGCCCGCAAGAAGCTCGGCATGCGCTACCGGATGGCGGTCGTACCCCTGGACCCGTCACCTATTCGGGGCAGCCACGGGCGCCTTCCCGCGAGCGACGACGACGGTCCGCTCCTCATCTGCTCCACCCCCCGTGCCGTGGGCGACCGCCTCGCGGCCACCGATGTCAAACCACTCCTGCTCCGACTCGCAGGCCTCACCTGACGACCCGTCACCAGGTCCGTCCTGTGCACCTGGTCCCCAGTGAAGCACTCACCACTGACAACGCCCGCCCACACCCCGGAGTTCCCACATGAGCCGCATTTCCCGCAATGACCCCGAACTCGCCCACCGCCTCTCCAGAAGGGGCATGCTGGGCGTCGCCGCGGGCGCCACGGCCGCCGCGCTGCTGGGCGCCGCCGCAGGGCCCGCCTCGGCGTCGGCCCCCGCCCCGTCGGCGTCCACCACCGGCCGAGGCCGCCCCGTCCTCCCGCCCGGCCGCCTCGGCATCCAGCTCTACAGCCTGCGCGACAAGGTCGGCACCCTCGGCTTCGCGCCCGTCTTCGCCGAGCTGGAGAAGTACGGCTACGACGAGATCGAGTTCGCGGGCTACACCCAGGGCTCGGCCGGCCCCATCACCCTCGCCCGCCTCAAGCGCCTCGCCCGGGACCACGGCCTGACCCCGATCGGCAGTCACGTCGGCTACTACTCCGACGACCCGGGCGCCTACACCTTCGCCCAGAACCTCGACCAGGTCCTGGACGACGCCCAGGCCCTCGGCCTCAAGCACATCGGCACCGCCTCGGGCCCCTTCCGCTACGGCTCGACCGTCGACGCCTGGAAGCGCGCCGCCCAGGACTTCAACGCGTACGGCGCCGCGGCCAGGGCGCGCGGCATGAAGTTCTACCAGCACAACCACTCCGACGAGTTCGCCTTCGCCGCCGACGACCCCAAGGTCCGCCTCTACGACGTCCTGCTCGCCGAGACCGACCCCGACCTCGTGTACCTGGAGATGGACATCTACTGGGCCTACGCGGGCCAGTTCCGCTTCTCCCGGCGCCCCGACGGCACCCCCGCCCCCTTCGAACCCCTCGACTACGTCCTCGCCCACCCCCACCGCTACCCCCTCTTCCACGTCAAGGACGGCGTCAGCGATCCCTCGAACGAGTTCGGCTACCGCATGACCGACGTCGGCGACGGCGACATCGACTACCAGCGCTTCATCTCCGCCGTCACCCACCTCCGCGGCCAACGCCAGTCCCACCACTGGCAGACCGAACACGACAACCCCACCGACTCCTTCCGCTTCGCCCGCCGCTCCAGCGCGTACTTGCACTCCCTGCGCGAGAAGTGCTGACGCGGCCCATCGAACGGCCACTCGTCGGCAGGCCGGACGGCTACCGGGGCCCGGTGTCGTCCGGCCTGCCGATGGGACGTCGGACACCTCAACCAGCGGTTGCGAAGCGTAAGTTCAGACTGAGCCAGCCTGGCAGAGCCCAGCCGCACAGCATGCACCGCGAGGAGTCCCGCGTGAACCGTCAGGACGTCGACGCCGCCGTGGCAGAGATGCTGCGGATACTCGGCCCTCACACCGCCGAGGACTGGACGGTGCCGACGGGGCAGCTCGAATGGACCTGCTGGCAGACGGCGGCGCACGTCGGTCATGACCTGCTGGCCTACGCAGGGCAGCTGGCCGCCCAGCCCACCGACGCGTACCTTCCCTTCGATCTGAACGTCCGCCCCACCGCCTCACCGGCCGAGGTGCTTCAGGCCGTCACCGCCTGCGGTGGGCTCCTCAGCAGCGCGCTGGCCACCGCCGACCCGGCCTCGCGTGCCTGGCACTGGGGTCCGTGCGACCCCGAGGGGTTCGCGGCGATGGGCGTCGCCGAAACACTGCTGCACACGCACGACATCACGCAGGGGCTGTCCGTGGACCGGCTGCCACCAGCACCGCTGAGCGCGGCCGTACTCGACCGGCTCTTCCCCGACGCCCCGCCCGGAGACCCCAACCAGGTGCTTCTCTGGTGCACCGGTCGCGCGGATCTCGACGGCCGCCCTCGCCCCACCTCATGGAGGTGGGAAGCAGCCCGACCGGACCGACCGAGCTGACCCGGCGGAGCTTCCCGGTCACAGCACCGGGTCCGCTCCGGCGGATCATGACGGCATAGGTTGGAACGCATGCACGGCACGCTGACCGAGCGATGCGGACGCGATCCTGTCGATGTTGCGCGAACTGTGCCCGCACGTGGTCGACGGCCGTCTTCCGGTGTGGATTCGCAACCTCGCCTATCGGCTCGTGCTGCTGCAGAGCCCGGACGAGCCCGCTCTCTTGCGGGAGGCCGCGCAGAACCTCTCGTTGCACGGCCCGGACTGGGACGGCATCGCGGCCGAGTTGACCCGGCGAGCCGAAGAGCTGGAAGCCCGCTGACGAAACCAGCGGGCCTCCAACTCACCGACCCCGCACCTCACTCCTCGCCAATCCGACCTCCGCGCCGTCTGTACGCCACGACCCCCCATTGGCAGCATGACGGCGGGATACGGCGCGGCAGGTGAGGGGTGGGTGCATGGGGGCGGACGAGATCAGGTCTCAGGGGTTCAACCTGAACGAGCTGTTCCGGGATGTGACGTACGAGATCGACTACTACCAGCGTGACTACACATGGGGCGAGGAAGAAGTCCGTACGCTGCTGCGGGACTTGTGCGACTCGTTCCGGAACTGGTGGGGTGACTCGGCGTACCGGCGCCGCCCGCACACCGCGCCGGAGTACTTCCTCGGCCCCTTCGTCTACCACGAGCCGGAGAGAAACCGCCGCTTCCTCGTCGACGGCCAGCAGCGGTTCGTCACCCTGCATCTGCTCTTCCTGCAACTGAGGTTGTGGGCCAAGGAGGTCGGGGACTCTCACACGCTCGACCAGCTGAACCGCGTGATCACGCCCGACGGCAAGCACTTCAGTGTCGGCATCACCGACCACGACCCCGTCCTGCGCGCCATCAGCGAGGGCCGTAAGTACGAGACGGGGGCGGGGGATTCACTCTCCCGCCGCAACCTGTGGGCACGCGGCCGGCAGATGGAATCCCAGCTCGTGGAGGAACTCGACGCCGAGGAACTGAGCCACTTCACCGAGTGGCTTCTGAGGCGGGTGGTCCTGGTCGGCATCCGTGCGGCGGGCCGCGACCACGGCTACCGCATGTTCGAGACGATGAACGACCGAGGCGCCCGCCTCACCGCCGTCGACCTGCTCAAGAGCCACCTGCTGTCCAACGTCGGCGCGGGCGAGGAACAACTCAACACCCAGTGGCAGGAGATGCTGCGGGAACTCTCCACCGACCGCGACGATCCCCAGGCGGCCTCCCGCTTCATCAAGGCCTACCTCCTCGCCCGCTGCGCACGCGAGGGCGACGCCGACGACCGCCGCCAGATCACCACCAACCTCAACGTGTGGGTGCGCCACAACGCCGAGCACCTCGGTCTGATCGCCGGCCGCCCCGACCGCTTCCTCGAGTTCGTCCAGGACCTCCTGGACTCGGCCCGCGCCTACCGGCCCTTCCTCGCTGCCACCCGCACGCTGAAGACGGACGGTGACCGCCTGGAGACGGTGCTCTTCAACGAACGCAACGGGCTCGGCGTCCAATCCGTCGCCGTCCTCGCGGCCATCGACCCCGACGACCAGCCCACCCCTGCCAAGGACAAAGCCCGCCTGGTCGCCGCGTACATCGACCGCTGGTACGCCCTGCGCATCCTCCAGGATCTGCCCGTCCAGTCCGCCGACGCCGACGCCCTGGTCCACACCGAACTCGTCCCCCTCCTGCGGAAATGCCGCACCGTGGACGACGTCGCGTCCGCGCTGGCCGGTCTCGTCACGGACGACGGGGGAGCGATACGCGACGCGGTCACCCTGGGCCTGCGGGGGAACAACGCCCACCAGATCCGTTACCTGCTCGCCCGGGCCACCGCCTACGTCGAAGAGGAATGCCGACGGCCGTACGACGTGCTCGACTTCCTCGACCGGGACAAGTTCCACATCGAGCACCTGTGGGCCAACCACCATCACCGGGTGCGCCAGGAGATACCCGACAAGGTCGTCTTCCGCAGCCTGCGCAACCAACTCGGCGGACTCGGGCTGCTGCTGGGACGCGAGAACTCCAGCCTCAACGACCTGCCCCTCAGCGAGAAGACCGTCTTCTACGCCCGCGGCAACACCCTGCTGGGCATCATGGCCCCCAAGTACGACCTCCGGAACCCGGTGCTGCGCGAGTTCATCAGGACCCACCAACTCGACAAGCTGCTGAGGCCGTTCGGCGCGGGGGAGACCATGACCTCGGTCATCCAGACCCGCCAGGACCTCTACCTGCGGCTGTTCGAACGCATCTGGGATCCCAGGCGACTTGGCCTGCCCGTCCCCACGCCACCCGCGCCGAACGGCACCGCACCATCCGCTCCCGCACCCCAGCCCCGGCGCAGACCGGCCACGCGAGGGCGCCGCACGCAGGTCGCCCAGATGGTCCAGGCACAGGTCCTCCAAGCCGGTACCCGGATCGTTCTCACCTACCGCTCCACCGAGCACTGGGCCACCATCGACGAACACGGAGGCATCATCCTCGCGGCGACCGGCGGCACCCCCTACGGCCGCGTCGACGAAGCCGGAGCCGTCGCCCGGGGCACCAAGACCTGCCAGGGCATGACCGAATGGCACGTCGAGGACGAGACCGGCGCGCGCGTCAGCCTGAGAACCGTGCGCGATCGAGCGGTCGACGCCGGACTCCTGCGGTAAGGGGGAGGAACGCCGGTCAGGTCGTCGGCTGTGAGAAACCGCTTGAACGACGGCCGTGGGTTGATCTGGCACCCGGGCACCTCTCCTGGGACGACGTGGATCCCGCCCGTCCAGGCGACGCCCGCGCAGGCCACGTACGCCACGAAGAAGGCGACAGGGCCACCCGCCCCGCCGAAGCGGTCGCCGCCTGGCAAGCGGCGGACTACCCGGGCGCAGCCCTGGCCACCCACCTCCTGGCCCCGGCCCACTGCGCCCGCTCGCCGAGCACCCCCGCGCCGAGCGCCGTAGATTGGGCCCGACACCGCTGGGAGGTCGGACATGCGGCACCTTGTCACGGTCGCGGGCCCCGCGGCGCCCGATGTGGTCTGGGAGCGGTATGCGCGCTACGACCGCTGGGCCCACTGGGCACCCCATCTGCGCGCCGTCGAGACGCAGGGTGAGGTCATCCGGCCGGGCGCCCGGGGCGTGGTGCAGGTCGCGGGTCTCCTGCGTGGCCGGTTCACGGTCACGGAGGTCGACCGGTCGAAGGGCAGCTGGACCTGGCAGCTGGTCTTCCTGGGCATCCCCGTACAGGTGGCCCACACGATGTCGCCGCACGGCACGGGCACCCGAGTCGCCGTAGAACTGACGGCCGCCTGCCCGGTTCCCCTGCTGTACGCCCCCATGGTCCACTGGGCACTCCACCGGCTCACCCGCGTCTGACCGAGCGGCAGGGGGCAGGACCGTGGACCGTCGAACAAGGCCGACCGCACGGCCCGGACACCTCCTCTCTACCCTTGATGATCGACGCGGCAGCCGCCGCGAGCGAGACCGACGGGGGAGAGCACGATGGGTGCGGCCTGGCGCCGACTGGTACTGACGACGGCCGTGGGCGGGATCGGGCTGAGCCTGTACGCGGGCCGGCTGACCGTCGACGACATCCGCGACCGGGCCGCCAGCGAGCGCGCCGTCGCCGAGGCATGCGACCACCTGGTGTCAGGGGCCCAGGTGATGGATCTCCAGGGCGGCACGGTCCGAGCGGAATCCGACGACCACGAGCAGTACTGGCTCGACGTACGGCAACTGCCCAGCGCCTGCACCGTCTACAAGGTGACCGGCTCGCACAAGTCCTCCGAGCTGTTCCGGCTGATCGTCAGGAGCAGCGACGACCCCGAGGCCATGAACACCATCGGCGACCGGCGTGCTCCCTTCTCCTCCTACGACGGATACCGCCCGAAAGCCGATGTCACCGCGGTCGCCGACATCGACCCCGAGGAGTGGCCGCTGGGCGACGGCACCCTGGGCTCGTACACGAACTTCCGCACCGCGGTACGTGCCGAGTGCGGCCCCGGCAGCGGAAAGGAGGCCCCAAGTCTGCTGAGGGTCACCGCCGTTGCCCGGTACGGGAAGGTCTCCGCCGAGGACCGGAAGCGCCTGGCCCGCATCGCGCGCTCGGCCATGCGGCAGCTCACCCACCGGGTCGGCTGCCGGACCCGACTCCCGGCTCTGCCCGACCGGATGCCCGCCGTCCCCTCCGCGTTGAGCCCGGCCACCGCAGCCACCGGTTCCTGCCGCTGGGCCGGACGGCTGATCAAGGAACAGGGGCAGCGGCGACTGCCCGACCGTGCCCTGGCGACCCCCGCCCGTGACGCGAACCCGGTGGAGAGCTGCCTGCTGGCGGTCGGCCCCGACCGAGTCCGCGCCATCGCGGGCGGCCTGGACGGCGATCAGCGCGAGTACGCCGAGAGCGCGCTCACCCATTCGCCCTGGTGGCTGCGCACGGTGTCCTACGCCGGTTCCGAGACGAAGTCCGTGGCCGTGGACTCCTTCGGCGACGAGGTGAAGATCAGGGCGGGCACGGCGGGCGGCAAGGACGGCACCTGGTGGGCATCCTCGGTCTGTGACGGCAAGCCCGCCCTGCACACCCTGACCACCGCCCAGCCCTACGACGACATCCTCGGCCGCAAGGCGGTCGACTCCCTCTTCCGCGCCTACGTCGACGACATCACCACCCGACGCGGCTGCACGCACGTCACGTACCCCGCCGTCAAGGACTTCCGCGACTTGTGACCGCCACGGCCGCCACGCGACCCCCACTACCGCTCCACTCGGACGCGGACGGCCTCAACGGCCCAGTCGAGCACCGGTGTCAGGCCCTGCGGGGCGGGCCAGCCGTTGATCACCGCGAGGAGCTGGACGTACCGGTCCCGGCGCGGATCGTTCACGCTCTCCAGCCGGGCCAGCAGCAGGCGCCGCAGCTCGGCGTCATCGGGCAGCTCGAGCGTCACCGAACGTCTGATCCCCGCGAACGCGGAACCGGTGCCGAGACCGCCGAAGGCAGACTCGAGGAAGTCCCCGATCAGACGCCGACGTTCGTCCTCGGAGAGCTGCGCCAGCTTGTGCATGAGATCCGTCTCCTCGACAGTGAGCCCGCGCTCGGCCACCGCCGTCAGCACCGCGTGCCGCAGCCGCAGGACGCGAATCCGTACGGCCAGGGCCTCGGCGTGGGCGGCGGCGACCTCGGGAAGCGAGAGTTCCCGGCCCACGACCAGCCGGACGAGGAGATGTGACGGCTGAGGGGCGTGACCCAGCCACGACATCCCGCCTCCCTTCCCCGCCCGTACGACCGCGCACGCATAGCGTGATCACATGACCACAGAAACGGACAAGCCCGCTCTCGACGACCGGCGGTGGAAAGCGCTCGGGGTCTGTCTGACCGCGGGCTTCATCTCGCTGCTCGACGTCTCGATCGTGAATGTGGCGCTGCCTTCCATGGAGCGCGGGCTCGGCGCCTCCGAAGCCACCCAGTCCTGGGTGGTGTCCGGGTACGCCCTCGCCTTCGGCCTCGCGCTCGCGCCCGCAGGACGGCTGGGCGACCTGCGGGGACGCCGCCAGGCGCTGCTGATCGGCCTCGCCGTGTTCACGGCCGCGTCGATCGGCTGCGGCCTCGCCCCGGGCCCCGCCTGGCTGGTGATGTTCCGGCTGCTCCAGGGCGCCGCCGCCGGTGTGGTCGCACCGCAGACCTCGGGCCTGATCCAGCAGATGTTCCAGGGCGCCGAACGGGCCCGGGCCTTCGGCTTCCACGGCAGCGTCATCGCCGTGTCCACCGCCGTCGGCCCGCTCGCGGGCGGACTGCTGCTCCACGCGTCCGGCACGGACGACGGCTGGCGCTGGGTGTTCTTCGTCAACGTGCCGATCGGGGTGGCCGCCCTCGTCGCCGGGCACCGGCTGCTGCCCCGCCTCCCGGTGCCGGGCGGCAGACGGGAGAAGTTCGACCCCGTCGGCGTACTGCTCCTCGGCACCGGTGTCCTCGCGCTGCTGCTCCCCCTGGTCCAGGAACAGCAGTGGCAGGGACGGGCGAAGTGGCTCCTGCTCCCGCTGGGCGCCCTGCTGCTGGGCGCCTTCTGGGCATGGGAGCGGAACCGGACCCGCGTGGGCGACGCCCCGCTGATCGACCTCGGCCTCTTCTCCCTGCGCTCCTTCACGCTCGGCACCCTGATCAGCCTCACCTTCTTCGGCGGGCTCACCACGATCTTCTTCGTACTGTCCCTG
This sequence comes from Streptomyces sp. LaPpAH-108, assembly GCF_000373625.1. Taxonomy (GTDB): domain Bacteria; phylum Actinomycetota; class Actinomycetes; order Streptomycetales; family Streptomycetaceae; genus Streptomyces. The sequence goes on along the minus strand of NZ_KB891993.1, from coordinate 8,683 downwards.
TTCCTGCAGAACTCCGTGGGCTACAGCCCCCTCGCCGCAGGAGTGACGATCCTCCCGTTCGCCGCCGCCTCGGCGATCGGCGCGGTCTTCGGAGGACGGCTGGTGATGCGCTACGGCCGCAGCCTGGTCGTCATCGGCCTGAGCGCCGTGATTCTGGGGCTGCTGGGCGTGGTGCTGGCCGTTCAGCTGGTGCCCGGCGAGCACGTCGGCTGGGCCATGGCACTGCCGCTGCTCATCGGCGGCACCGGCTCAGGCCTGACGGTCTCGCCCAACACCACCCTCACCCTCATGCTCGTACCGGTGCGACGGGCCGGTGCGGCGGGCGGCGTGATGCAGACCGGCCAGCGCATCGGCTCGTCCGTGGGCATCGCCGTGGTCGGCGCCGTGTACTTCGCACACCTCGCCAACCACGGCCGCGCCACGACGGCCCTCCAGTTCGGGATGCTCACCGCCGCCGCCATCGTCCTCCTCGCCCTCGTCCTGGCCGTGGCGGACCTGCGCGAGCGCCGGGCCCACCCGGGCGACGACGACCTCGCGGAGACCCCGTGGCCCGGCGTGGGGGAGAGCGGCGCGGGCGAGAAGGCGGGCCACGGGGCCTGAAGCGTCCGTCAGTTCTTCGAGGCGCGCGGCAGACTGCGCGCCGCCAGCAGAACCATCGAGATCTTCAGCGCGGTCGAGATGGTCAGGGCCTGGAGGAAGGGCATTCCCATGAGCCACAGCGCCACCATCATGACCGTGAGGACCAGCAGCACCGGGATCAGATGGGTCTTGCCGACCGCGGAACGCACCACACCGGTGAACGTCCGGGACGGCGCCACCGTACGGATCGCGTTCCCGCGGATCTCTTCTTCGTCGACGTGCGGCATTCTCTTTTCCTTCGTACTCAGGCGGGAGCGAGCGCGGGCAGCAGACGCAGGGCGTTCCCGCGGTTGATGTGGCCGCGTTCCCGCTCGCCGAGGGCGGGGTCCGCGTCCAGCGCGGGCGTGGTCACCTCGGTGACCACGCGCGTGGGGGTGGGCGGCCAGTCGCTGCCGTACAGGATCTGGGAGCAGCCCGCGGCGGCCAGCAGGGAGGGCGTGGCCGACGGCGACATCGGCGCGGCCGTGTCGTAGTAGAAGCGGTGCAGGTAGTCGCGCACGCGGCCGGGGTCGACGGCCGGTTCGAGCTGACGGCCGAAGACCTCGATCCGGCCCGCGATGTACGGCAGGTACCCGCCGCCGTGCGGCAGGATGAAGGTGAGCCGCGGGAAGCGGTCCAGCGTGCCGTTCATGATCAGGTTCAGGGCGGCACGCGTGGTGTCCATGAGGAAGTCGCACACGAACGGCGGTACGCCCCGGGGCGCGCCGGAGGTGTCCACCTGCATGGGGTGCGTGCTGATCACCGCGCCGCGCTCGTCGAGTTCCGCCATCAGCGGGTCGAGCGCGGGGTCGCCCAGGTACGTGTCGCCCGTGCTGGTGCGGGCGCTGACGCCCACGGCCCCCAGCTGGTCCATCCCGTGGGCGACCGACCAGCGGGAGAGGTCGGGGTCGTCCAGGAAGAGGGGCGTGAAGAAGGCGAAGCGGCCGGCGTGCCGGGCGGACAGGTCACCGGCGGCGTCGAGGGCGACCCGCGCGCTCTCCTTGCGCGCCGCCGCCTCCTTGAAGCGGCCCAGCATGGCGACGGTGAGGACGCTGGTGCGGGTGCCGGTGCGGTCCATCAGCTCCAGCGCGGCGCTCTCGTCCCACCGGGTCCACGGCGGGAGCTTGTCCGGGGCCACCACGCCGTTCTCCCCGGCCCACCGCACCCATTCGGGGGCGGTGTAGTGGTGGTGGACGTCTATTCGTTCGTGCCGGGCGTCGTCGCCGCCCGATGCGGTGCGGCGGCTTATGTCGCCCGGGGCCTGCAGATCGGTGGTCATGCGGAAGGGCTCCCTACGGTGGAAGGGTCCGGGGGCGTCTGAGAGCGGATCAGCGGCTGAGGACGTCGTCGAGAACCCGCGTCAGTTCGAGCGCGGGGTCCGCCGGGAGGTCCGTGGAGCGCCAGGCGACGATTCCGTCGGGGCGGACGAGCACCGCGCCCTCGGGGGTGACGCTGTGGACGGCGGCCCAGTCCGCGCCGCCGTCGCCGCCGGTGTCCGTGGTGTCGAGGTCGAACTCCAGGCCCGCGCCGACGCGGTAGGACACCAGCGGGACGCCGAGCCGGAGCGCCGCGGCCTCGGCGGCCGACGGCCACGGGCCGTCCGCGGTGCCGGAGAGCAGGACGAAGGACCGCTCGTACAGATCGACGGTCGACTTGATCTCCCCGTCGTGCACGACGGTCATGTGCGGGGCGCGGGTACCGGGGTCCGCGTCCAGGCGCAGTTCCTCCGGAATGGTCGGCGCCTCGGTGTCCGCGCCGGACACGGCCGTCGAGACGTAGCGGTAGCCGAGGGAGACGGTCATCAGGTCGGTGCTCTGTGCCGTGCTCTGCGCGGCCGCGTACCCGGGGTGCTCCTCGCGGGCCGCCTGCTCGATGGCCCGGGCGATCGTGGCCAGGGCGACCGGCCGACGCTCGTTCTCGTACGTGTCGAGCAGCCCCTCGCCCGCCCAGCCGCGCAGCACCGCGGTGATCTTCCAGGCCAGGTTGTGGGCGTCCTGGATGCCCGTGTTGGAGCCGAACGCGCCGGTGGGCGGCATCTCGTGGGCCGAGTCACCGATGAGGAAGACGCGCCCCTGCCGGTAGTGGTCGGCGACCCGGTCCGCCGCGTGCCACGGGGCCCGCCCGGTGACCTCGACGTCCAGGTCCCGCACGCCCGCGGCGGCCCGGATGTGGTCCGCGATGCGCGTGTCGGTGAAGGAGTCCAGCGTCTGGCCGCGCTCGGGGAACCACGGGATGTGGAAGACCCACTTCTCCTCGTTGTCGACGGGCAGCAGCACCCCGTCGCCCTCGGTGCCGTTCAGGTAGCAGACGAGGAAGCGCTGATCGTCCACCACCTCGCGCAGCAGCTTGCTGCGGAAGGTGACGCTCACGTTGTGGAACAGGTCGCCCTGGCCGCTCTGCCCGATGCCCAGGCGCTGGCGCACGGGGCTGCGCGGCCCGTCGGCCGCCAGCAGGTAGGCCGCGCGCTGCGTGTACGTCAGACCGCTCTCGCGGTCGCGCAGTTCGCACGTCACGCCGTCCGGTTCCTCGGTGAAGGAGACCAGCTCCGTACCGAAGCGCACGTCCCCGCCCAGGCGACGGGCATGGGCCAGCAGGACCGGCTCCAGGTCGTTCTGGCTGCACGCGCACCGCACGGTGGAGCACAGCCCCTTCTCGGGAGCCCCGCCGGTGAGCCGGGCCGAGAGCCATCTGCTGCTCTCACCGCCGGAGAGCCGGTCCGTCTGCAGGATGCCGTGATTGCCGGCCAGGCAGGACGCGGCCTGCCGGATGTCCGGCTCCAGTCCCGCGGTGCGGAACAGCTCCATGGTCCGCATGTTGTTCCCCCGGCCCCGGGGGTGTTCCGACGTGGCGGCCCGGCGCTCGGCGACCATGTGGCTGACGCCCAGTCTGCCCAGAAACACCGACGCGGACAGTCCGACCAGCGAACCGCCCACGATCAATACCGGCAGCATTCCTTCGTTTTCTTCGACTTCTGAGGCACGCTTGTCCACGGCCCGTCCTCCTCCAGTGACCCAGTGGTGGTTCGGGCAGCAATTCGAACTCGTGGCGGCCCTGCTTTCGAAACTGACATACGGCCACCGGGTCGGCAATCGAGCCTTCCCTCGGACGGCGCATTCGGCGTTTCCGTGTCCGTGCCGTGCCGCGAAGACCGGTCGGCGTCAGGGTGAATCGGGTTTTCCCCTTCCGCGTGGCGTCAATGCATTTCTGCGTTCCGGCATTCAGCCGCCTCGTGCCACTGCGGGAAGAGAAGAAGGACCGTCGATGACTCAGATGCAAGAGCAGGAGAACGCGGACGAGACTGCCCGGGCGATCGACGCGGCGTCGCGCGGTTGCCCCATGTACCGCGCCGACCCGCACCCTCTCTACCGGCATCTGCGGGAGAACGCGCCGGTGTCCCGGCTGACCCCGCCGCACGGCGTGGAGTCGTACCTGATCACCCGGTTCGAGGACGCGAAGGCGGCGCTGGCGGACCCCCGGATCAGCAAGGACATGTACGCGGCCATCGACGCCTACCGGTCCATCTTCGGCGACTCCTCCATCGCCCTGGACGACAACATGCTCTTCTCCGACCCGCCGAAGCATTCGCGGCTGCGCCGGATCGTGAGCAAGGCGTTCGTGCCGCGCCGTATCGAGGCCCTGCGTCCGCGGGTCCAGGAGATCACGGACGCGCTGCTGGAGAAGTGCGCCGCCCAGGACTCCGTCGACCTCCTGTCGGCGTTCGCCTTCCCGCTGCCCCTCCAGGTGATCTGTGAGCTGATCGGCGTTCCCGAGGAGGAGCGCGAGGAGGTCCAGCAGTGGTGCAGCGTCGTCGCGCGGACCGGCTTCAGCAAGAAGGACAAGGACAAGCTGCACGAGGCGGAGACCACGCTGCGGGAGTACTTCGAGGTCCTGATCGCCCGTAAGCGCAACGCCCCCGAGGACGACCTGCTGAGCGTCCTCATCCAGACGAAGGACGAGCAGGAGTCGCTGACGGACGGCGAGTTGCTGTCCACGCTGTGGGTGCTGCTGTTCGCGGGCCACAAGACGACGGCCTACCTGATCGGCAACGCCGTCTACACCCTCCTCATGCACCCCGACCAGCTCAAGCAGGTGATCGAGTCCCCGGACCTCCTCCCGAACGCCATCGAGGAGGTCATCCGCTACGAGGGCTCGGTCGAGAACGCGACCTTCCGCCACGCGCTGGAGGACATCACGGTCGCGGGCACGGTCATCCCGAAGGGCGCGCTGGTGCAGGTCGCCGTGACCTCGGCGAACCGGGACGAGTCGGTGTTCGAGAACCCCGACGTCTTCGACATCACCCGCCCGGGTGTGCAGAGCAACCACCTCGGCTTCGGCACGGGCCCGCATTACTGCCTCGGCGCCCCCCTGGCGAGAATGGAGATGCAGATCGCCCTGACCTCCCTCTTCGCCCGCTTCCCGAACCTCTCCCTGGAAACCCCGGACGACGAGGCACAGTGGCTGAAGGTGCCGTTCCCGGCGTTCCGGGGGCTGACGGAGCTGCGAGTGGCACTGGGCTCCTCCGAGGGTGCGGGCGAGCGGGTGGCCAGGGTCGCCGACAGGGTGTGAGGTAGCGGGCGCGGCGGCCAGGGCGACGACGCCCGTCGGCCGCCGCCCCCGGCTACGACCGTCCTGGATACGGCCGTCCCGTCACCTCCGGCACGTTGTAGCCCTCGGCCCGCAGCCCCGGTCGCGCCACCGCGGCGGAGCCGGGCCAGGACACGGTGACCGTCCGGGACTCGCCGGGCAGCAGCCAGAGGTAGTTGTCGTCGTACTCGGCGGGCAGCACCCGGTCGCCGGACCGCGTGTCCACCAGGGACAGGCGCACCATCGCGGCCACCGACGTACCCCGGTTGGTCATCTCGGCGGTCAGCTCGTGCCGCCCGTCGGACCGGCCGCGCGGGCCGGTGACCGCCACCGAGAGCCGGGTCCGCCGGGCCGTGTTCAGCGCCCGCAGGGCCCGCCCTTACGCGATCAGCTTCGACGTGAACCACCGCCCCGCTCTCTGGGCGAAGGGCATGGCCCCGGATGTTCTGCGGGCTCTCGCGGACCGGGCCGACATCGTCCTGGTCGGTCTGGACGAGGCCCAGGACCTGTGGGGCCCGGATCTCACCCCCACTGCGGTGCGTGACCTTCTCCCGGGCCCGCGGATCCTGGTCGTCAAGGACGGTTCCCGCGCGGCGACGGCGTTCACCACGTCGGAGACGGTCACGGTCCCGGCCCTGCGGGTCGCTGTGGTGGAGCCGGTGGGCGCGGGCGACGTCTTCGCGGCGGGTTTCCTCGCGGGGCTGCTGCGGGCTGATCCGGTGGACCGTGCGCTGCGCCTCGGGCACATCACGGCGGCGTCGGCCCTGAAGGTGACCTCAGACCGTGGTCCACTTCCGCCGCGCCACGGTGTCGAGCGGCTGCTTGCGTTCCGAACGGGGAGTGGGAGGTGTACGAGGAGACACCGATGTGGGGTGGCGAGGGCTGGTCGTAGCCGGGACCGTGCCTGGCGACATGAAGAGCTCGTCCCCGGTCGTCGGGGTCAGTCGTCAGCCGGCCGCCATGCCCGCGTCGACCGGCAGGGCCTGCCCGGTGACGTGGTTCGACATCTCGGAGGCCAGGTACAGGAACGTCTGGGCGACGTCCTGGGGGCTGATCAGCACACCGGTCGGGTGCAGCGTGGCCGCCTCTGGCTCGGTGAAGATGCCCGCGTTGATCGCCTGGTCGAGCAGGGCTGTGCGGACGACACCCGGGCACACGGCGTTGACGCGGATGCCCTGCCCGGCGTACTCGATGGCCGCGGTGCGTGTCAGCGCGATCACTCCGCCCTTGGCCGCCGAGTAGCCGGAGATGCCCAGCGGCAGGCCGACCAGCCCGGCGACGGACGCCATGTTGACGATCGTCCCGCTCCCGCCCTGGGCCAGCATCTGAGTGATTTCGGCCTTCATGGATAGCCAGACGCCCTTGAGGTTCACCGCCATCACCCTGTCCCACGCCTCTTCGGTGAGTTCGTGCAGCGCAGAGCCGCCCTGTTCCTCGATGCCCGCGTTGTTGACCGCGATGTCCAGTCGGCCGTACGCGGCAACGGTCGCCCGGACCGCCGCGTCGAGGTCCGCCCCCGAGGTGACATCGGCCCGGACGAACCGCGCCTCCCCGCCGCCCTCGCCGATCGCGGCGGCCGTCGCCTTCCCGCCGCCCTCGTCGATGTCGGCGATCACGACCCTGGCCCCCTGCGCGGCGAACAACCGCGCGATCGCCGCGCCGATACCCTGCGCCGCACCGGTGATGAGCGCACTCCTGCCCGCCAGCGACGAATCCACCCTGTGCCTTTCGACTCCTTGTCGGGTTGTCGGGAAGGAGAACCGGCAAACCGAACGCGCCGCCGCCCGGGGCGGCGTATTTCGCAAAGGCAACCCCGCTACTGACAGCCTGTTGCCACCAAGTCCGTTCCATGGCAACAGAGTTGAGACTCGCACGCAAGACACCGCCTTCCAGGCGCTCGCCGCGAACGGGCCGTGGCGGGGGAGGCGTTGCGTCGGTATCGAGCCCGTCGTGGGACGGGCGTACTGAGGTGCGACACTGACGAGGATCTCCCGAACCCCTGACCGCGGCTCGGTCGCTCCACCAGACTTGCCTTTGTTCTTACCCGTGCAGAAGGGACGGCGGCGAGTATGGCGAACAGCGCGCTTCTGGTGATGGACGTCCAACGGGACGTCGTCGCCATCGCCGACGACGGTTCCGGATATCTGCCCCGCTTGCGCAGGGCGATCGACGGAGCCCGGGCCGCCGGCATCCCCGTGATCTACGTGGTGATCGGATTACGTCCGGGTGACCCGGAAATCAGCCCCCGCAACAAGGTGATGGCAGACATCGTGCGGACCGGCCTGTTCACCGAGGGCGAGCCTGGTACCGGGATCCATGACGATGTCGCTCCCCAGCAAGGTGATGTCGTGGTGACCAAGCGGCGGGGGAGTGCTTTCTCGGGCAGTGACCTGGACCTGGTGCTCAGGGCCCGCGGCATCGACAGTCTCGTTCTCACCGGTATCGCGACCAGCGCGGTGGTGCTGTCCACGCTGTGGCGTGCCGTCGACCTGGACTTCGGTCTCACGGTTCTGGCGGACGCCTGTCTGGACACCGACCCTGAGGTGCACCGGTTCCTCGTCGAGAGGCTGTTCCCGCAGTGGGCGGAGGTCGTGACCGTCGAGGACTGGGTCAGGGCCGTCGCCCCGCGATAGCGGGGGGGGCTCGTACGCGGGGCAATTTGGCCCGGCGGTGTTCCTTGTCCTGGGCGGTCCGGCTGGCTTCGCTGTGCAAGCGGTTGCGTGCGCTCTGTTGGTGTGGCGGTGATGGTGGTCATAGGGGGTGGGTCACGTCCTATGGCGGGTCGTAGACGGGCTCGTGTTCTGAGCTGGACCGTAACCCTCAGATCGGTACATTTCGGACATTTCTCCGCTTGGGGGTAGTAGGTCACATGCTTGCGCTGGGCTTTGTCCGGCTTTAATCATGTTTGTCGTTGCCGGAGCAGCGGGCCGACCGGGTGTTGATTCCCGGAGTGCCTGTTCTTGCTTTTCCGGCGGCTGCGGGGCCTCGCCCCGGCGCCCACGGGTTGTCGGCCGGTCCTGGCTGGTTGCCTTAACGACGTCTTTTGGAGAGACCCCTTGTCTACGATTTTTGCTACCCCCCGTTCTGCCCGCCTGCGTAACCTCGTTCTGACCGGCCTCGCCACCGCGGGTGCCGCAGCCGGCGCGGTGACGATGATGCCGTCCTCGGCGTCGGCGGCCGAGATGCCGCAGACCGCCCACCACGCTGCCGCGGTGTCTCACACCGCTTCGGCTGCGTCGGGGAACCTGGACGGCTGGATCAAGCAGTCGCTGGCCATCATGAAGGCCAAGGGCATCCCGGGCAGCTACGACGGCCTGAAGCGCAACATCATGCGCGAGTCCGGCGGCAACCCCAACGCGCAGAACAACTGGGACGTCAACGCGCGCAACGGCATCCCCTCGAAGGGCCTGCTGCAGGTGATCGACCCGACGTTCAACGCCTACCACGTGGCCGGCACCGCCCACAGCGTGACCGACCCGGT
>NZ_KB891992.1 GCF_000373625.1 Streptomyces sp. LaPpAH-108 | reverse complement strand
CCCTTGGGACCGACTCCAGCCCCAGGATGCGACGAGCCGACATCGAGGTGCCAAACCATCCCGTCGATATGGACTCTTGGGGAAGATCAGCCTGTTATCCCCGGGGTACCTTTTATCCGTTGAGCGACGGCGCTTCCACAAGCCACCGCCGGATCACTAGTCCCGACTTTCGTCCCTGCTCGACCCGTCGGTCTCACAGTCAAGCTCCCTTGTGCACTTACACTCAACACCTGATTACCAACCAGGCTGAGGGAACCTTTGGGCGCCTCCGTTACTCTTTAGGAGGCAACCGCCCCAGTTAAACTACCCATCAGACACTGTCCCTGATCCGGATCACGGACCCAGGTTAGACATCCAGCACGACCAGACTGGTATTTCAACGACGACTCCCCCTGAACTGGCGTCCAGAGTTCACAGTCTCCCAGCTATCCTACACAAGCCGAACCGAACACCAATATCAAACTGTAGTAAAGGTCCCGGGGTCTTTCCGTCCTGCTGCGCGAAACGAGCATCTTTACTCGTAGTGCAATTTCACCGGGCCTATGGTTGAGACAGTCGAGAAGTCGTTACGCCATTCGTGCAGGTCGGAACTTACCCGACAAGGAATTTCGCTACCTTAGGATGGTTATAGTTACCACCGCCGTTTACTGGCGCTTAAGTTCTCAGCTTCGCCCCACCGAAATGGAGCTAACCGGTCCCCTTAACGTTCCAGCACCGGGCAGGCGTCAGTCCGTATACATCGCCTTACGGCTTCGCACGGACCTGTGTTTTTAGTAAACAGTCGCTTCTCGCTGGTCTCTGCGGCCACACCCAGCTCACCGAGTAAATCGGATCACCAGACATGGCCCCCCTTCTCCCGAAGTTACGGGGGCATTTTGCCGAGTTCCTTAACCATAGTTCACCCGAACGCCTCGGTATTCTCTACCTGACCACCTGAGTCGGTTTAGGGTACGGGCCGCCATGAAACTCGCTAGAGGCTTTTCTCGACAGCATAGGATCATCCACTTCACCACAATCGGCTCGGCATCAGGTCTCA
>NZ_KB891990.1 GCF_000373625.1 Streptomyces sp. LaPpAH-108 | reverse complement strand
AGGCCCTTCGAGGGGATGCCGTTGCGCGCGTTGACGTCCCAGTTGTTCTGCGCGTTGGGGTTGCCGCCGGACTCGCGCATGATGTTGCGCTTCAGACCGTCGTAGCTGCCCGGGATGCCCTTCGCCTTCATGATCGCCAGCGACTGCTTGATCCAGCCGTCCAGATTCCCGCCAGCGGCAGCCTGGGAGGCGGTCTTGGCGGTGTGAGCGGTGTGCGGCACCGCGGCGACATGGTGGGCGGTCTGCGGCATCTCGGCCGCCGACGCCGAGGACGGCATCATCGTCACCGCGCCGGCCGCGGCACCCGCCGTGACCAGACCGGACAGCACAACACGACGCAGACGAGCAGAACGGCGGGCAGCAGAAAACACAGACACGAGGGGACTCTCCAAAAGACGTCGTTAAGGCAACCAGCCAGGACCGGCCGACAAACCTGTGGGCGCCGGGGCGAGGCCCCGCAGCCACCGGAAAAATCAAGAACAGGCACCCCCGGGGATCAACACCCGGACCGCCTGCCACTCCGGCAACGACCAACATGATTAAAGCCAGACAAACCCCCACGCAAGCATGTGACCTACTACCCCCACACGGAGAAATGTCTGAAATGTGCCATTTTGCGGCTTTGGGTGCTGGTCAGCACACACCCCGCCTACGACCCCCGATAGAACGTGACCCACCCCCTATGACCACCATCACCAGAAACGGCACAAACAGGACCGCCAGAACCACCCGGCCGCCCCGTCAGCCGCAACAGCACCGAACAGACCTTCCGCTATCGCGGGGCGACGGCTTTGACCCAGTCCTCGACGGTCACGACCTGCGCCCACTGCGGAAACAGCCTCTCGACGAGGAACCGGTGCACCTCGGGGTCGGTGTCCAGGCAGGCGTCCGCCAGGACCGTGAGACCGAAGTCCAGGTCGACAGCGCGCCACAGAGTGGCGCCACAGAGTGGACAGGACCACCGCGCTGGTCGCGATACCGGTCAGGACGAGACTGCCGCGGGCCCCTGAGCACCAGGTCCAGGTCGCTGCCCGAGAAGGCACTCCCCCGTCGCTTGGTCACCACCACGTCGCCCTGCCGGGGCGCAACGTCGCCGTGGATCCCGGTACCGGGCTCACCCTCGGCGAACAGACCGGCCCGCACGATGCCGGCCATCACCTTGTTGCGGGAGCCGACTTCCGGATCACCCGGCCGTAATCCGATCACCACATAGATCACAGGGATACCGGCAGCCCGGACCCCGTCGATCGCCCGGCCCAAGCGCGGCAGACATCCGGAACCGCCGTCCGCGACCGCCACGATGTCCCGCTGGACATCCATCACCAGAAGCGCGCTGTCCGCCACGCCCGCCGCCCCTTCTCCGCAGGGAAAAACACGGGCAAGCCTGGTGGATCAACCACACCATGACCAGGATCCGGGAAAACCTCACCCACCCACGGCCCCCACTCCCCCGACAGCGCGGACACAACCCAGCCACGCCCGCACCGGACCACCCCCACCTGACTCCTCGTACACCTCCCACCGCCCGCCGGTGGGTGAAAGCGAGCAGCCGGGTCGACAACGGCCTGCAGCGCAAGCGGACCCCGATCCGCCGCCCCCCTCAGAGCCGAGGCCGCCGTGACGGGGCCGGGACGCAGTACGGATCGCCCCGCAGCAGCCCGGCGAAGAAGCCCGCCGCGAAGACGTCGACCGCGCCCACCGGCTCGGCCACAGTGACCCGCAGGGCCGGGACCGTGACCGTCTCCGACGCGGTGAACGCCGTCGCCGCGCGGGAGCCGTCCTTGACGACGAGGATCCGCGGGCCCGGGAGCAGGTCACGCGCTGTGGTGGGGGTGAGGTCCGGGCCCCACAGATCCTGGGCCTCGTCCAGGCCCACCAGGACGATGTCGGCGCGGTTCGCGAGGTAACGGAGTGCGTCCGGGGCGATGCCCTTCGGCCAGAGAGCGGGGCGGTGGTTGACGTCGAAGCTGATCACATAAGGGCGGCGGGCGGTGGCGGAGACCGCGAGGGCGCGGACAAGCAGCACACCGCCCGCACCCCCCTCGCCCGCGCCCAGGACACGGGCTCGGGCGCGGGCGAGCCACCGCTCACGTCTGGCACTGCGCCGTCCCCGCAGCAGACCACCCACTCCAGACACCCCCGGCCGCACGCGCATGCACCCGGATCTCGACCCTCACCGGCCCGCACACCCGGGTGGAACTGCCCACCTCCGTGGGACCGGCAGTCGCGCCCGCCGGAACAGAGGTGCGGCCGGTGCCCAGCTTCACCCAGTGACCGCCCGAGACGACACGGAAAAAGGCCTCGTAAGAGACGTCCACCGCCCTCGTGCCCGTGTTACGCAGCTTGATGTGAGCCGTGATCTCCCGGGTGTAGACCCTGCCCTCCTTGCCACGCTGGGCACTGATACAGCCGTTGACAGCCACCCGACCGGTCGACACCCCGCCACCACACGCGACAGCCGCCGCGTGAGCGTTTACGGGAACAGTCAGCACGGTGAGTGCCGCCGCACCCAGAGCCGCACCCATGAACCTCATCCGCACGATCTACCCCTTCCGATCACCATCACGTCAGGAAAACCATGACGCGGCGAGGCATGAACAGCAGCGATCCGGCGCGATCTTCACCCCAACGGAAGCGGGGCGGTACCCCGCCGCACGTTCCAGCGAGTCCGGCGTGTTCTTCACCCCCAGCGGGAACGGCCGGTACCCCGCTGACGTCCACACCACCCTGGCTTGCGCGGCCTTCGGCAGGCCGTCCGCCTGCTGCCCGAGAACGCCGTGGCGGAGAACAGGCAGACAGCCGGAGACGTCCGCGGGGACATCGAGCCCCAGGAACGGGAGACGGCACTCGACCTACTCATCGAGACCGCGGATGCCCGTCCGGCGCCCGTCGGCTTCCGGAAGACGCCCGCCGAGGCCGCTCGGCAGATGATGTTTGGACCGGAGCCGGCGTCGGTGCGAGTGACGGGGCCGGGAAGCCGAACACGGCACGGCCCGGACAACCCTGACCCTGCCCGGAGCCGACGAAGGTGGCCGCCGGGGTGTCATCACAGGGGACGGTCGGCTCAGGCGCTGCGGGGGATATCGGTAATCGCAGCACAGACACACGGCGAGATCCGAACATCACGCGGCTTGGGACATCGCACGGCTTCGGGCGGAGTTCGCGCCACAGCCCGGCCCTGGAGAGACAGCCGACGCCCGCCCGGCTCCCCGCAGCCCGAGCCGTGGCGGCATCTGAAACACGGGGACGTGATCATTCATCACGCATGAGACTCAACCCGCCCTCGGCATCACCGACATCATCCGCCACAAGACGTGCGTACGGCCGCCAGACACAACCAGCGCGTCCCAGGGCGGGCAACCCCGCGTCAGCCGCGCCCCGGGACCGTGGCGATCTCACCCTCCGGGTATCACGTCGGCACACCCCGGCCGGCCGGAAACCCCTCCCCGCCGACCGGAGCGACAGAAAGACCGACAACACCACGCCAGGCCTGCAGGCAGATCAGAGCGGCAAGCTCCATCAAACCCGGCCAGCCCCCCGGTTGCAGCGCCCGGAGCCGCTGCTCCGCATCCTCGCGGCCCTGCGGTGAGACACCATCGAGCCCCATACCCACTCCCCCCGAACTCGCCGCCCTCCACTCCGACAACGCGGCCCGCGACAGCCTCCCCGCAGCTCCGCCGGCCGAGACGGACACCCCTCTCGGAGCTGTGCCCCTCACACCCCCGGACTCCGGACCGCTGGACCACACAGCTGCCGTAAATACCCTCCCGCACCACAGACCACAGACCACAGAGCACTGACCACAGAGCACAGAGCACTGACCGCTGACGACCAGCACCTGGCCGCATGAACGGCGGTAGCCGATCCGCGACGAGGAACCAGCCCAAGACATGCCCCCCATCGACGGGAACCCGGACAAACCGGCGCAAGCCGCCCGGGCCACCCGGGCCCGGCGCGACGAGACGCCACAGGAGGACATCCGAGAGCTGGAGGACATCCGAGAGGCGGCACCCTTCATGCACCCGACCGGCCGGTCCGAGGCACCCGACGGCGACCCCGCACGCTTGACGGAATCCGAATGGCACGAAATACGCCGGGAAGCAGCCGAACTGGACTACCTCTGGCAGGAGACCTGCCAGAACCTGATCGAAGCGGCCTACGCCGAACCGGCACTACGCGCCCTCTACCCCTTCACCAGCCACCGGGCACTGCGCTTCTCCACCACCACCCGCCCCCACCTGGCCATCACCGGACCATGCCTGAGCGCCAACAGCGACAACACATACGGGGTAGGCAGGGGCTTCACCAGCCAGGACCTCGGGCAATTCACCACAGCACGGGAAGCCGTAGAAGCGGCAGTACACCACCTGCCCCCCAGCCCCGGCCCCATCACACTCGGCATCTGACCCCGCACAACACCAACCCGCCCCGACCCCGGGCCCCGTCACGCTCAGCGGGTGAACCCACACCACCCGGCAGACGATTCAGCCCGGCCCAGCCCCCGGCGCCCGGACGGCACAACCATCCGCATGTGCCGTGAGTCACACCAGGCAGGAGCAACAAACTCCAACCACCACAAGGGGGAAAAATGCGATTCCACCGTTCCGCACTGGCCGCCCTCGCCACCATGGCCCTGGCCGCAGGAGCCACCACCGCCCTCGCCTCACCCGCCTCCGCCGCACCCAACACCACACCCCAGAAGGTCTGCGGCAACGCCTACAAAACCGTCAACTCCGCACCCATCGGCTCCCTCGGCACCGTCTACCTCACCTACAACCCCACCAACGGCAAGAACTGCGTCACCACCATCCGCAACACGCCCGGCACCGCGACCGATGTGGCCGCCTGGATCTACGTCCCCGACACCGACGCCTACGACCAGGACTACGGCACCTACACCTCCTACGCCGGACCCACCTACATCTACGGCAAGGGCCACTGCGTCGACTGGGGCGGCCAGATCCACAACGTCTACACCCAGATCACCGGCTCCAACTGCGCCTCCCTCAAAGAACAACGCACCACCACCATCCACTGAACACAACACAACACACCCCGGCAGAACGCCACACCAACTCCACCGGGGCCCACACCACCCCCCAGAAACGGCACGAAGAACAGACCGCACCCCGGCAGGGCGAACCAATCAGCGCAGGCCAGCGAAGAGATCGTTCTCAGGAGTGACCGCACCAGTAGGGTCCTGGACGCGGACAAAGGTCTCCATGCCCATCAGCTCACCGAACCTCCGCTTGCCCATCCGGAGGAAAAAGATGTTCTCGCCCTGGCTGGCATGAGCGGCCAGGGCGTCGAATTTCTGATCGCTGTACGCCGTGGTGTCCACCCACGTGGTGATCTCGTCGTCGGGAAGACCGATCTCGGCCAGCGCGGCGGCCTCGGCCGGGTCGGGCTCCGGCATGTCCTCGTGGAACTCACGCATCACCTCACCGAACCGCTGCATCATCGAGCGGGGCGCGGTGGTCCAGTACACCTTCGGGGTCAGCGCGGTCAGCTCCAGCGCCGCCATCGTGATGCGGTGGGCCTGGATGTGGTCGGGGTGGCCGTAGAAGCCGTTCTCGTCGTAGGTGACGACCACATCGGGTCGGTAGTGCCGCATGAGTTCGGCGAGTCGGGCCGCGCCTTCCGCCACGGGGGTCTGCCAGAAGGAGCCGGGGGCGTCGTTGCTCGGCCAGCCCGTCATCCCGGAGTCGGCGTAGTCCAGCATCTCCAGATCACTGACCCCCAAGACCTCACAGCTCTCCTTGAGTTCCTGACGACGCAGCAACGCGACCGCCGCCGGATCATGCCCCGGTTCACCCGGCTTGACACCCCCCGGGCCGTCACCGCAGCCGCCGTCCGTACACGTCACGAGAACGGTGCGGATGCCCTCCGCTGCGTAGCGCGCCAGGACTCCTCCGGTTCCGGTGGCCTCGTCATCGGGGTGGGCGTGTACTGCCATGAGTGTCAAGGGCCGGTCAGTCATGAAGAGTTCTCCTGCGGAAATAGGTTCTGGTCCGAGTATGCGGGGCGCGTATCGCGCCCCGGGGCACCCGCGGCGCCGGACCTCGGTCAGGACAACCCTGTAGACCCATCGGCTGTTCCCCCGCCGCCTCAGCATTCCACCAGCGAAAACCTCCCTGCCTGACATGCCGTCGCTGACACCCGTCGGACGGCCCCCGGGAGGTCAGCTGGAGCAGCACCTGCCACGGCACGTGCCCCCGCACACGGGCTCGGGACGTCACCGCGACCGGCGGCCGAAGGTCTCGGCCCCCTGCCGGTCACGGTGAGCCCCTGGCCGCCGGAGATCCCGGAGGGTTGTCCCGCCGCGTGGGCCGCCCGGTCAGCGTCCGGCTTGCAGCGCGCCCCAGGTGGCGGGCCCGACCTGGCCGTCGACGCCGAGCGAGCGGCTGCTCTGGTAGTCGCGCACGGCCTGCTGGGTGCCCGAGCCGAAGTCGCCGTCCGCCGTGACGGTCCGCCCGAGCGCGGCGGTCAGGGCCCGCTGGAGGCGCTGGACGGCGGCGCCGGTGCTGCCCTGGCTGAGGGCGGGCGTGCTGCCCGCCGAGAGCAGTGCGGTCCAGGTACGGGCGCCCACCACGCCGTCGGCGCCGAGGCCGCGGGCCTGTTGGAAGGCGGTCACGGCGGCGGTTGTCTTCGGGCCGAAGCTGCCGTCGACGGTGCCCGCATCGAAGCCCTGCGCGTTGAGGAGCGACTGGGCGGCCGAGACCTGGGCGCCGGTGGAGCCGGAACGCAGGGTGTCGTACGACGGGAAGCTGAGCTGGACCTCGCCGCCGCCGGTGCTGCCGCCGACCAGCTGCATGTAGTAGGTCCAGTTCCAGTTCGGACCGGGGTCGGTGTGGTCGTTGCCGGGCACCTCGGAGTGGCCGACGATGTGCGCGCGGTCCTTGGGGATGCCGTACCGGGCGCAGAGGGAGGCGGTCAGCGCGGCGGAGGAGCGGTACATCGCGTCGGTGAACCAGCTCGGGTTGTCGATGTACCCCTCGTGCTCGATGCCGACGCCGGTGGCGTTCCCGGAGCGGGCGTGCCAGGCGGTGTCCTTCTCGCGGACCGTCTGGGTGATCTGGCCGTCCGAGGAGCGCACCACGTAGTGCGCGCTGACCTGCGCCGACGGGTTCTGGAACCAGCTGATGGTCCCGGCGTACGAGCCCTGGGTGACGTGGATGACGACTTTGCTGATCGCGGCGGTGCGGCCGACGGCGTAGTTGGCCGCGTTGGCGGGAACCCAGAGCGCGGAGGGGTAGTCCGGGCTCTGGGCGGCCGGGGCCAGGGCGGAGGCGTAGGGGCCGCGCTCGGGGGCGACCTTGCGGGCGGGGAGGGTCAGTTTCTCGCCGCCCTCGGCGCGGGCGGTGACGCCCTTGGCCAGGAAGGTGTAGACGGTGTCGGCGTAGAGCCGGGCGGTGGCGGGGTCGGTGGCGCCGCCGTACCGGGCGAGGAGCGGGTACCAGGTGTCGGTGTCGCGCCGCTCGGCCTGGCTCAGTCCGGCGTGGTCGGCGTAGGAGCGCAGGACGGCGGCGCCGCCCCGGATGTTGGCGGCGGTGTCGGTGCGCAGCTCGCGGGCGGTGTCGCCGGTCAGCCGGGACGCCAGCTCCAGGGTGTGCTGGTCGGGGTTGCTGACCAGATGCATCACGCCGTAGCCGCCCGCCTGGCTGGGCAGGCCGTGGTGGCCGTCGAGGTGGGTCTCGCTGTAGCCGAGGGCGATCAGGAGGTCGCGCGGGACGCCGTACTCGGCCGCCGCGCTGCTGAAGGCGTGGGCGACGGGGCCCTCGGCTCTGCCGGTACGGGGCGCGGCGCTGACCGGCTGCACGGCGGCGGCGACCATGGCCAGGGTGCCGAGGCCGGCGAGGGCCGCGCGGCCCAGGGATATGCGGGGCATGGGGGTGTGACCTTCCGGGTGGGGGCGCTTGCGGGTGGGGGCGCTTCCAGGTGCCGGTGGGGGCGGTGGGCGTGCGGGGCCGGGGACCTCGTGCGGTCCCCGGCCCCGGGCTGCGGCGGGTCAGATGGTGCCGCTCTCCCACCACCAGGAGCGGCCGAGGTCGGCGCGGCTGTCGACGTGCTGGTGGTCGACGTCGTACCGCTCCAGGCCGGAGAAGCCGCAGGTCTCGGCCTTCTGGTAGACGGTGCGGTTGGCGATGCCGGGCACGTCGAGGTCGGCGGCGGTGCCGTAGAGGTGCATGCTGTCGCTGGCGCCGCCGATCTCGGCGTTGTGCGCGATGCTGCGGAAGCCGGAGTTGATGGTGATCGGCACGTTGCCGAGCTTCTTGCGCAGCGCCTCCAGCTTGTACATGGCCCGGCGGGCGTTCTCCTTTACGGCGGCGGCGCTCACCTTGCCGCCGTTGAAGTTGCCGCTCGAACGGTCGTAGAACTCGCTCCAGTTGAAGTGCGCGGTCGAACCGTCCGACTGCTCAAGGGCGTTGAGCTGCGCCTGGGTCGCGGGCCCGGCGCTGCCGTCGACCGCGAGGCCGTACGCGGCCTGGAAGCGGCGCACCGCGGCGGCCGTGCCCGGGCCGAAGTCGCCGTCGATGCTCACCCGGGACTGGGACGCGGAGTCGGCGGCCCAGCCTGCCACCCGGATCTGAAGCTCCGTCACATCGGCGCCGGTGGCGCCCTGGTTCATGGTGCGCGTCCAGTTGTACGCCTGCGCGCTGCCCGACAGCAGGACGGGCCCGGCGAAGACGCCCGCGGTGACGGCGAGGGTGCCGCGCAGGACGGTGCGGCGGTCCGGAGAGAAGGTCATCGTGAACTCCCTTGTACGGGCGGTCAGAAGGCGAGCTGGAACGGCACGACCTGGGCGTCGGTGTCGTAGGCGTGCACGCGCAGCTTGAAGCGGGTGCCGTCCTTGACGTCGGTGGCGACGGTCGCCCACTGGGGGCCGAACGTCGAGTAGGTGTTGTCGTGGTTGCACAGCGTGGTGTGGTCCACGAAGACGACGCAGGCGTCCAGGAAGCCGGTGGCGGAGCTGCTGAGCTTGATGTTGATGTCGGAGCAGCGCGAGGTGGTGGTGTAGGTGCCGAACTCGACCGCGGCGGCGGAGTAGCGGTAGGTGAGCGACACGGCGCCGCCGTAGCAGGAGGCCGATGCGTTCTCGGACCGGGCGGCGGCGGGTGCGGTGGCGCCGGCGGCGAGGAGCGCGGTGGTGGCGGCGAGTACGGCCGCCGTTCTTCGGGTGCGGGTCATCGGGACTCCGAATCACTTGGAGGAAGCGGGAGTTGGGGGTCGTGCGTGCCCTTGCGTCGGGGCCTTCGTCGGGTCAGAAGGCGATCTGGACGCGTGCGGAGGAGCCTTCGAGGTCCACGCCGAGGGGCACGGTGAACGTGCTGCCGTCCTTGACGTCGGTGGCGATGGTCTTCCAGCTCCGGCCGACCTGGGTCCAGTAGTTGCACTGGCCGACGCGGGTGAACTTCACGCAGGCCTAGACGAATTGGGCGTCGCCGCTCACCATGCGGAGGTTGATGTCGGCGCAGCGGGACGTCGTGGTGTAGGGCCCGAACTCGGCGGCGTCCCCGTAGTTCACGGTGACGGCGCCGCCATAGCAACTGGTGGCCGCCGACGAGGTGTTGGCGGGGGCGGCCGACGCGGTGGCGGGCGCCGAGACGGCGAGGGCCGCGAGCAGGGCCGCCGCCGCGGCCGGGTGGGTGAGGATCTTCGCCATCGGGTTCCTTCGGTGTCCGTTCGTTCCGCGGGCTCGGGTTGCGGGCTCGTTCGGTGGGCCGGGGACATGCGGAAGGTGCGGGTGGTGCCTCGGGGATCGGTGCGGCTGAGCGAGTTCATGCTCCGGGGTGTGCTTTCGGCTGTCATGCTCATTCGAACAGGGTGAAATGACGCCGGTGGAGAGGGTGTTGAGCGTGCTTCGCTTCCATTTCTCGGCTGAGGATCTGGCCCGCACCCGGGTTGCCGCCGCCCCGCATCCGCTGTGGGAGATCGCCGCCAGCCTCCACCGCTTCCAGACCCCGGCGGGCCGCTGGGCCTACGCGCACTGGTACCGCACGGCGCGCGAGCGGTTGCGGGAGGCGGGGCTGGAGAGCGCGGTACGACAGCTCCTGCTCCCCCTCTTTCCCCGCGCGTCGTACTGGCCGGACTTCCTCACTCCGCTGGAGGGCGTGTCCGGTCTGGAGGCAGGGCTCGGGGCGATTCTGGCGACGCCTCCGGAGCGGGTGACGGCGGAACTGGCCACCCTGGCGCGGGTCCGACGCGTCCCGCCGCATCTGGCCCGCCTGCCGGAGCGGGAGGCCCGCGCCGAGCTGGTGAGCGTGTTACGGGCCTACCATCGCGCGGTGATCGAGCCCCACGAGGAGTGGATGCACGAGAGCGTCCACGCCGAACGCGTACGCCTGGGGCGGCATCTGCTCGACGGCGGCACCGAGGGACTGCTCGGGGGACTCGGCCCGGCGGTGCGCTGGCACCATCCCCGGCTGGAGATCGGCGCGTACCCGACGCGCCAGGACGTCCGTCTGGAGGGCCGGGGCCTGCTCCTCATCCCGTCCTACTTCTGCTGGAAGGGACCGGTCTCCCTCGCCGATCCCGCCCTGCCTCCCGTCCTCACCTACTCCCTCCACCACCAGCTGCCCCGCCCGGCCCCCGGCTCCCCCTCTCTGGAGGTCCTCCTGGGCCGAGCCCGGGCCACGGTCCTGCGCGCGACCGCCGCCGGCGCCACCACCACCGAAGCCGCCCACCGCGCGGGCGTGACCCCGGCCACGGCCACCCACCACACCACGGCCCTGCGCGACGCGGGCCTCATCACCAGTCACCGCCACGGCAACACGGTCATCCATACGCTGACGCTGCTGGGGGCGACGATGGTCAGCCGGAACATGAAGGAGGCTCCGCCGGGCGCTGGCGGGTGAAGCGGTGCCGCGCTCTGGGCGAGGGGACGTCTCACTGGTCGGTGTACTCGGTGAACGGGGAGCCGCGCTCGTACGGCCTCACCCTGGTCCGGACGGGCCGGGGGCTGGCCCACCGATCCCCTCCGGGCGGCTCGCGCCGACCGGGGGCGGACCCCGTGTGGTCTTCCGGAACATGGCGTGGCCCGCACCGCGACGAGCTGATGTCGGCCCGGCGGCGACGTGTACGCCGGTACCGACTCCTCCACCCGGACGGCGATCGTCGACACACCCGCATCGGCCAGGTCCGCTGGCCTCCTGGCCCGGGAACTGGACCTGCTCCAGGAAGACGTGCCTCCCCGAGGGCTGCGCAGCCAGCCCCGGGTCGTCAGGCACAAGCTGTCCAACTACTGGCCGCAAGCGCGACGGGCACCGTCACTGGACCCAGCCACCCGCACCGGTGCGCAGGCCGTCCACATCAAGCGTCTCCAGCGCGCAGGCCGATGACGCAACGGCATTGCCTCTAAGGGACGTTCACGCTTGCGGTGGGCTTCACCCCCTTGTGAGCTTGCTGCACTCGCTTCGTCTGGAGTTCGGCAGCCATCTCCGCGCGCTCGGTCGTCACGCTCTTGTCGGATCCCCTGGCGTACGTCCACATGACGGTCGTGCCGACTCGCACTTTGTCATGGAAGAACACGATGGTGTGCGGGCCCTTCAACACATCGCTTGACGCCGCGCTTTCGTCTCCGAGGGATCGGACCTTCTTGTTGTCAGGACGAGCGGTGTAGTCGGGCAGCGTCTTGTAGAGCTGCTTGGCGCCGTCCACGGTGCGACAGGAGTAGACGTTGAAGCTGAACCGGAGCCACTTGTCGGTGGCTCGCTTCCCGCGGATGAAGTTCGCTGTCCCGGTGGCGACCACGTCGTTGCAGGCGTCCCCGCCGGCGATCTCGCAGGTGTAGGTGTCTGTTTCGACGCGTCCCGAGCCGACTTGGGTCCACCCGGGCAACGCTGCCTTGTTCGGCAGAGCAGCTTTGAGGTGGCGTGCCTTCAACGTGGCTACGGGTTTTGCCGCTGCGCTCCCTTCGGTGTTCTGGCCACAGTCGGCCAGCAGCAGCGAGGCTGCGAGTGCCACGGCCGCACATCCGGGCCGTCTTCGCACGTTCAAAGTCATGTGTCCCACCCCTTGTTCGATGTGCGGTGATACTAAGTGCTGCGTGGGACATGCCCCGTGCGGGGCATGGTTGGACGGAAAGCGGGGCCTGCCATGCCATGGCTCACACCCCGCGCCCACCAGAACGGCAGGCGCCAACTGGGCGCCCCCGTCTCACACATGCGCATCCCCTGAGCATGCGTTCCGGGCTTTGGCGAGCCAGCGTCCGAAGCGTGTCGCTCACTCGCGGCAAGCTTCTCCCTGGCCTGGCGGTCTGCGTGACGCGAGAGAGGTTGGTGGCCGCTGTACACCGACGAGACCACGTGACGTGTGGTCACCGAAACGAAAGCGAAGACACCGGTCTCACCCAGGGCTGATGCGTTCTCAGATGGCGGGATAAAGGGTCACTGGGTTCGGTGAGACGGTCCCCTTGTCCTCGGCAGTTGCTTGGCGTGTGGCTGTTGGCCCTCCGCCGCCGTGCCGTGAGCCTTGGTACTGCCCCCGACCTTCTCCTTCATTCGCCGGTCACGGCTGCGCCCCTGTCGACATGGACGACCAGCGTCTGTTCCGGTTGTTCGGCCAGGTGGAAAGCGGTGTACGCGTACTCGACCGCTCCCCGTCGCGGGTGCCGTAGCCGTTTCCGGCCGCTGTGCCGGGCCTGCACAACCGGGTGTACCGCGGATCGCCGCGATGGCGTGCCGCCAGAGCGTCCGAAGCCGGCCGAGCAGGCCGCGCGCTTCGGGCTCCCAGTCGATCAGGACGTCCCGGGCCACCGATTCGAGGAACACCCAACGCACAACAACGGCGGTGGCCCCCGACCGTGTTCGGTCGGGGGCCACCGCCTGCCACTGCACGTGCGGTACGGGGTGCGCTGCTGCGGTCAGTAGGCGGAGTTGACGTTGTCGATCGAGCCGTAGCGGTGGGCGGCGTAGTTGGCGGCCGCGGTGATGTTGGCGACCGGGTCGGTCACGCTGTGGGCGGTGCCGGCCACGTGGTAGGCGTTGAACGTCGGGTCGATCACCTGCAGCAGGCCCTTCGAGGGGATGCCGTT
>NZ_KB891989.1 GCF_000373625.1 Streptomyces sp. LaPpAH-108 | reverse complement strand
GCGCGCGGCCACGCTCCGCGGGCACGACGCGCCGGCCCTACGGGCCGGAAGCCGCCGAGCCGCTACGCGGCTCCCAACTTCCTTGCTCCGCAAGAAAGTTGATGCGACGTCACTCCGTGACGTCGAGGGAATTCGCTCCGCGAATTCCCGAAAAGCAGCAGCTGCGCGGGAGGGACGCTCGCCATTTCGTCAGCTGACACTGTGTCAGTTTCTTTGGGCCAAAAAGCATTTCCAGGGTGGACTTTATGTTCCATGCAATGGAAATATCCTTTCCCTTGATTCAATTCCCGTTGACTGACAATTAACCACTGGGTGCATTTTGAATGCGCAAAAGCATTTCTTGAAATGAAGCTTGTGGATGCCTATGCGACTAAATTTCTGATGCAACGTCAGTTTTATTTTTCACACCGGTAGTTGCACCATCTCGGCTAACTCCCGCATCTCCGAAGTCAGCGTCCGGCGTCTACTCAACACACGGCCCAGTACATCCCGGGCGTACTGCTGGTTCGGGAGCCACTGCGGAGAGCCGGCGCGGATCTTCTGGAAGGTGTCCATGGCTTCTGCGTACTGCCGGAGCTGTGTGTGGGCGTTCGCCACGTCGAGCAAGTGGCGGTTCCGGTTGTTCGAGGTGGGCTTCAGGCTGTTTGCCGGGATGCGTGAGGCGAGGCTGAGCACCTTGTCCGACTGGCCGGCCACCATCGCGTTCTCCGTGCGCTTCAGGGCTACGGTGACTGGTCCGAAGGTTCGTAGGAAGTCGCCTTCGGGGGTGCACTCCTGGCCCAGGGCGACGGCAGCCGAATTGGCGAGCCGTAGAGCGTCTTCGGCCTCGCCGGGGCGGTTGTCGCGGATCGCCGCAGCCGACAGGCGGAGTAGGAGCCAGCCCCAGGTGCTGAGTTCGGATGGCGTGGCGCGAGACATGCGGGGCTCGACTTCGTCGGCCCAGTGCACGGCCAGTTCTCGGGCTTGGGCGAGCTTTCCTCGGCGTAGCAGGAGCCAGCACTGGGTGTTGATGGTCGCGGCGGTTTGTACATGGTCGGTGGCGTCGTCGAGGGCGCGTTCCAGGGCCATTTCGGCTGCGTCGAATTGCCGGGTCTGGGTCATCAGCCAGCCGGTGAGCTCCAGGAGGCGGGCGCGAAGTGGTCGGGCTCGGGGGTCGGTCTCGGTGAGGGTTTCCGTGTCGCGTAGGAGGGGTGGCAGCACTGTTCTGAGGGCGTCGAAGCGGTCCGTGGAGAACAGGGGCGTGGCTGCTTTGAGCGCATCTCGTACGCCGTCGTAGGTGGGTGCTTCTGGGGCAGCGCCGGTGGGGTCGGGCGTGGCTGCGAGGGCGGCGTGTACGGGTGTCCAGCGGTTCACTGTGTCGGCGCTGGCTGGTGCCTCGGTGTGCTGCTCGGTGATGAGTCGGGTGGTGGGGACTTTGAGTGCGTGGGCGAGCTGGCGGGCGGTTTCGAGGCGGGTGTCGTTGCGTTCGCCTTGTTCCAGCTTGCGGATGAGGGAGAGGGAGACGCCTGAGCGTTCGGATAGTTCGCGCTGGCTGAGGCCGCGGCGTTTGCGGGTGTCGCGGAGGCGTTCACCGAGGTTGGCGCTCATGTTTCGAGGGTACGGCGCGCGGCGTTGCGTGGGGCGCCGGTCGATTTGTTTGATCCAGGTGTCGTCGAGGGCGCGGGATTCGCCTTTGGATCAGGCTGGGATCTTGAGGTCGCTTTCCTTTATATGTTGCGCCAGGTCAGGTGTCGGCGGTCTCCAGCGCGTACAGCTCGTAGGGAATGGTTCCTTTATCAGTGTTTCGGTCGGCTGTGCCGACACGGGTGAACCCTGCTTTGAGTAGGACGCGGCCGGAGGCGGGATTGTCGGGGTGGTGCATGGCCTCCAGTCGGTTCAGGTCGGTGGTGGTGAAGGCGACGGAGATGACTTGGTTGGCGGCCAGGGTGGCGTAGCCGTTGCCCCAGCTGTCTTCCCGAAGGATGTAGCTGATGGTGCCCATGGACGGGGTTCGTCGCCGTAGGGAGATGAGGCCGATCAGCTCCTTCTCGGTGGCGATGCCCCAACTCCACTGCGTGCGCGGTTGTTCGGCGGCTCGGGCGAGGGCTGTGCGGATCCTCTCGTGGGCCTGGTCGAGGGTGAGGGGCTTGCCGGTGGTGTGCCGGATGGAGGCCCCGCTGTAGATGCGGGTGAGGGCGGGTGCGTCGTCGAGGGCCAGGGCGCGCAGGGTCACCATGCGGCGGTCAGCTCCTCCGCGGTGGGCCGGTCGGCGGGGTCGGGGGCGAGGCACGCGGTGATGGTGTCCTCGAACTCGGGGAACGGCCATGGCCGGACGTCGCGCAGCGCGGTGGTGGTGCCTTGGGCGATGGTGGCCAGCTTCTCCAGCCGGTCGAGGTCGTCGTCGTAGGCGAGGGGCCGGTGGCCGGTCCAGCACCAGAACAGGGAGGCGCCCAGACTCCAGATGTCGGCGGGCGGCTGAGCGGGGATATGGGTGTCAGCGGGAGTGGAAAGGATCGCGGTGGCGATCTCGGGGGCGGTGGTGTGGGTGAGGGCGCCCCGGTACGGGACGCGGTGGTCGTTGCCGGGGCCGCAGGCGAGGGCATAGTCGATGACGGCGGCGTGGCCATCGTTTGTGACGAGGGTGTTGGTGGGCTGGACGTCGGCATGGGCCCATCCGGCGGCGTGCATGCGGGCAAGGTTTTCCGTCCAGGTGCGGGCGATGCCCGCGAGCCAGGGGCGGACCGAGGCACGGTCTCCTTCCGGGCCGCGGGCGAGGGCGAGTGACCGCCACAGGGGTACGCCGTCGATCCAGTTGACGGCCAGCCACTGGCCACCGTCCCATGTCCCGGCGCTCACCCGGTAGTCGGGGTTGAGGGCGCCTGCGGCTGTGAGGTGGAGGAGGTGATCGTTCTCCTGGGCCATCTCGGCGGCCTTGTCGCGGGCGTCGTCGCCGTCGGGGTTGTTGGCTTTCAGTGCGACGGCGTTCTTGGGGCCTTTGATCTTCCAGGTCCGGGAGCCACGCCGGTCGCTCAGGAGCTGGATCGTGGTGGGTTCGCCGGTGTGTTTGGCGAGGAGGGCGACGGCTTCGTCGGGGGGAGCAGGTGCCTGGCCCATGTGCGGATCTCCTTCCACTCGGTGGGGATGTGTTCGAACACGTCGCGGCCGTCGTCGTCGGCTGCGGCGATCGCGGCGGCCAGGTCGGGGGTCGCGCGCAGGAACTGCGGGTCGCGACGGCGGACGGCGGCTCTCACGGGGAGGAACGAAGCGGGGGCGGCCGGGGTCCGGTGGCCGGCCGTCGTGACTTCCTCTTCTCCCGCGTAGAACTTGCCGAACATCACCCCGACCGGTCCGTACAGGTTCTTCAGGACCCAGTGTGGCCACGCAAGCAGATCGCGGTGTCGGGTTCCGGGCACCTCGCCCACCAGGACGATGTTCTCGCATCGCAGTACGCCGTGCGGTCGGTTCAGCAAGGGCCGAATCCATTCCGCGGCTTGGGCGCCCGCGTGGAAGAGTTCCGCTTCTACTGCTTCGGCGTCGCCGTCGGCGCGGTAGACCGTCCAGTGCGTCAGACCCCGTTGGAGGGACGGGGCGAGGTAGGGGCAGTGGGTGGTCATCTGCCGCGCGTAGTCGTCGATGTCCACGGATCTCGGCTGGGTGGTGCTGGCTTCGACGAGATGCAGCGCTCCGGCGGTGGGCCGGGGCGCTGCGCTGGTGCGGTCGGTGGTCACTGGCGGGCGGTCTCCGGCTGGTCGGGCGCGATGTCGTCGCCGTCGCCGCCGGCGGGGCTGCAGTCCCATTCCGCGACCACGGTGCCGGTTTCCTGGTAGTGGGCGACGGCCTCGTGATCGACGGTGCCGTCGGCGTCGGTGAACCAGATCTCGGGCAGTGGCCCGTACGCCTCTTCGTAGGCGGTGATCCAGGCGATCGGGCCATAGCCGTTGTTCGCGACGTGTCGGATCGGCTGCCCGGCGGTCTCCAGGCACAGGGCCTCGTACTGCGGGGTGTTGAGCAGGTCGTGCCAGGCCGCGTCGATGGCCGGGGAGAACATCTCAGGTGCGGACTGGCCGGTCTTGAAGCGCTGGCCGGTGACGGTCAGGAACCGGCGCAGTTCGGTCGTTGCGGTACTCACGGTGGTGTCCCTCTCGGTGTCGAGTGGTGCTCGCCCGGACCGGGTTGGGCCGGGGTGGTGCCGGTTTGCCGCGCACCCGGAGGAGCTGGTCCCGGCTGGGTGTGCGGTGGTCTCAGGAGGCCGTGAGGGCCTGGGGTGCGACGTCCACGAGGGCGCGGGCGGCACGGTCTCGTTCGTCGGACGTAGACCGCATCCCGAGGGTAGGAGCGGGCGGGATGCGGTAGGACTGACCGTGAGTACGGGTTTCGGTACGCAGGGCGACCGGGGAGCAGGCCGGGTATGGGCAGGCCCAGGCGGACATCAGCGGGGGTGGTGAGCGGATTCGTGCTGCGCTTGGTCCGCGAGTCGATCCCGTGCACTCAGGCCAGCCTGGCGGAGTCCCTGGGCGTGGACGTGGAGACGCTTCAGGGTTGGGAGTCGGGGCGGCGTCCGTTGGCGAACATGCGGGCCGGGGCGTTGCTGGAGCTGCGGAGGCGACTTCCGGTGCTTGGCGCGGATGTGGCGCTGGTGCCGTGGCTGGACGCAGCGATGGACGCAGACCGGGTCATCGCGGCCGCTCTGGACAGCGAGGTGGGCGGGCCGCACCCGCTGGCCGGGTGGGTGCATACCCAGGACACCGCGCACATGCTGGCTTGGGCGCTGAACGGCACCGTCCCGTCTGCGCTCGTCGGGCGATTACCCCGGCCCCGGCGCGGTCCGGGCGCCGTCGCCCCGCAGCTGGCGGCTGCGGACCGGGCGGTGTTCTTCGACCATCTGCGGGGCACGACCGAGGTGGCGGTCCGGCAGGGCGACGGTGGGATGCTGCTGCACCGTCAGGCTCTCTATCTCGCCTCGTACGACCCGGGGCCCGACGCAGCCACATGGACCGCGCAGGCCCTTCACCGGCGCCGTGATGTGGTGGCCCGGCGAGGCTGGTCGCCGCACTGGGCGGAGGCCCGCTCCACTGTCACGGCTCTCGCCCGCCTGGGTGATCCGCAGCCGCTGCTGGACTTCATCGACCGCGCCTTGGCCGACGACGACACCGCAGAAGCCGCGAACTTGAACTACTGGGCGCTGTGGCTGGGGGCGTTGCCGCTGCCGCAGCCCAACGACGCGTTCATGCGGAACCGGGACTTGTCGGGCTGGGATCCGGTGACCCTGCTGCGAGGGCTTGCCCGCAGCCTGCACTTGGCGCCCGGCTTCGTCGACCTGTACGCGCATTCGCTGTGGGCGCTGCTGACCGCGTTCCCGTGGCTGACGCAGGCCGCCGGGCCGCTGGTGGGTCCGCTGCGCGAGCAGGTCGACCAACTCCTGGACGGGGCCGCTCTGTCGGTGAGATCGCGGCGCGAGCTGGCTCACGTCCATTACGTTTTCGATCAGAACCGCTGACGCTGGAGGACCGCATGGCCGACGACATCACCCGGGGCACCGCGAGCTTCATCTCCGAGATGGGCGTGCTCAAGCGCGTCGCACGGACCGGCTGGTGGTTCACCGGCAACAAGCAGCCCGAGTCCGTGGCAGAGCACTCCTTCCGCGTCGGGGTGATCGGCTCGGTGCTCGCCATGATGGAGGGCGCTGATCCGGCCCGGGTCGCGCTGATGTGCTTGTTCCACGACAGCCAGGAGACGCGGGTCGGGGACATCCCGCACATCGGCCGGAGGTACCTCAAGGCCGCCCCGAACGGTGAGGTGACCGCCGATCAGGTCGCCAACGCACACCCGGCTGTCCGCACCGGGGTGCAGAGCGCCGTCGACGAGTACGAGGCCGGCGAGAGTCCGGAGGCGATCGTCGCCCGCGACGCCGACAAGCTGGAGTGCCTCGTGCAGGCGGTGGAGTACCGGGAGCAGGGCTACAGCCTCACCCAGAACTGGATCGACACCAGCCTCGCCTCGCTCAAGACGCCGTCCGCGAAGGCCCTCGCCGACGCCGCGCTGAGTATGGACTCGCTCCAGTGGCAGCAGAACTTCCTGTCCTGACCGGTGCTGTCCCCGGCGGGGCCCTCGGCGTTGCTGGGGGCTTCTGCTGTTCCGCGCGATGGGGTACGAGGCTGTTGAGCGCTGTCAGGAAGTCATGAGCTACGCGGCCTCGGACGTCGCCCCGGGGCCGGAAGCGGATGACGCTGTACCGGGCCGCCGACGCGGCGGACCCATGGACTGCGTGGCCATGTTGATCGCCGTGTACTGCGAGCAGGTCGGTGTGGGCCCGGAGACTCTGAACAGCTGCCTCCAGATCAACCAGCGGATCTGTTCCGCATCTTCGGGTGCGGGTTTCTCAGGCCGCGAATCCGACCGAGGTGACGTATTCGTATTTTCCCCATTGTGAGCCGAGGTTGACGATTTGGTCGATCCAGGCGTCGTCGAGGGCGCGGGGTTCGTTTTTGGACCAGGCGTCGATGATGGCGTCCCAGTTGCGGATGTTGAGTCGGCGGTATTCGAGGACGCGTTGGTGGGGAATGGGGACGTGGCTCTGGTCGAGGGGGTGGATTTCTACGCGGGTGCCGCCGTCGGCGTTGAGGCGCTGGAGGAGGTAGCGGGCGACGTTGCGGCGGCGTAGGGCGCGGTAGGCGTTGTCGATTTTGGTGAGGTTGGCTTTGTTGGGGCGTTGTTTGCCGGCGAGCCAGGCTTTGAGGGTGCGGGGGGTGACGGTGATGCCGGCTTGGTGCATGGCGTCGTGGCCGGCGGTGGAGCGGGTGAGGTAGCGCAGGCGGGCTTTGAGGCCGCGGGTGGTGGTGGCGGGTGAGGTGATGCCGCCGGTGAGGGAGTCGAGTACGCGGGCTGCGGCTTCGCTTCCGCGTTGGCCGTGGGCGCCGTAGTGGCCGAAGTCGTGTGTTCTGTCGGGCATGGGGGGCTCTTAGTGGTGGCCGGTGTCGGTGGCGGCGTATACGTCTTTTACTTTTACTTGTGACACGCCGCGTCCTTCGGTGAATACCTGTCGCCAGTCGCCGGCGATGTGGAGTTCGTCGGTTCCCATGACGCGCATGACGGTCAGTCCGGCGGTGTGTGCTTTATGGGCTTTGAGCCAGAGGTTGACGAATGCCTGTGAGCGGATGATGTGCATCCAGTCCGGGCGGTAGAGGGCCCTGTTGTAGTTCGATTCTCCCATGGTGGACACGAACTTAGAATACATGGATTTCACGTATTCCAGGGTGACTTCGTCTTCGTCGGTGATGGCTTTTTCTCGGGCGTCTCTCAGGGCTTGGCGGAATTTCTCGAAGAGTTGTTCCGTGGCTCCGGAGGTGAAGGATTCGTGGATGACGGGTGGGTCGCAGAGGGGGCCGTACTGGTCGGTGGCGAGGCGTTGGAGGAGGCGGAGGGTGGGTTCGGTGACCCAGACGGGGCCGGGGTCTTCGCGGTTTCCGAGGGGGTTGGGGAGGTAGGGGTGGTGGTCCCATTCGGGTGGGGTGATGAGGTGGATTCCGGCGCGGCGGCGGGAGTGGACGTTTCCGGTGGAGTATTCGAGGGCGCCGAGCGGGAGGTGGGTTTTGAGGGCGGAGAGGTAGGCGCCGTTGATGTCGAGGGCGGTGATGTCGCCGGGGGTGGGGGGTGGGTCTTGGCGGGTCCAGTGGGGGCGGGCTTCCCAGACCTCGTCCGCGCCTTGGGCGGACTTCTTGCGGAGGATGTCGGGGAGCGGGGGGTGGCCGACGATGTCGTAGCGGGCGCCGATGCGGGTGGCGTCGAGGAGGGCCATGGCGTCGGGGATGGCGCGGCGTTGGAGTTCGGCGGTGGCGGCGTGGAGGTCGCCGGCGTGGGTGTCTAGGGCGTTCTGGACGGCTTGGGCGATCAGGTCGGGGGTGCGTGTCTGGGGTTGCTGGGCTCGGCGGCGGGGGGTGGGCTGCCGACGGGTTTCGGGGGTGTGCGCAGGGGCTTCGGGTTGGGGCGCGGGGCGTTGCTCGCGCTGGGACGCGGCGGCTTCGGGGTGGGGTGGGGTGGGGTGGGTGCAGTCGTCGGGGTGGAGGTGTTGGGGGTAGCCCTCGACCTCGTCGGTGGCGGGGGCTCCGCACAGGACGCAGGGCTGGGGGGCGGGCAGAGGTGTGTCTTCGTCCGCTGCGGGGATGTCGGCGTCGGCCTCGGGGTGGGCCGGGGTGGCGTTCTGGGTGCGGAGTTTTTCCTGGGCGCCGTTCAGGAAGTAGGCGTACTTCTCGCGGAGTTCGCCACTGGGGTCGCGTCCGGTTTCCCAGCCGCCGATGGTGGAGGGGCTCACACCGAGAGCCTGGGCGACCTGGGTGCGGGTGAGGTGGAGGGCCTGGCGCAGGGCGCGGCGTTGTTCGGCGGGGGGCAGGTCGGCGGGGGTGCGGGCGTCGGCGAGGAGGGCGTCGATGGCGTTGTAGTCGGTCATCGGGGTGTTCCCTGGGCGGGTGCGGGGGTGCGGCGGCGGTGGGGGGCCAGGGTGTCGCAGGCCTGGGTGGGGCCGGCGAGGAGGTCGAGGACGTCGATGCCGTAGTGGGCGGCGAGGGCTTCGCAGTCGGTCAGGCTCCAGGCGGCGTGGCCGGACTGGCGGCGGCTGATCTGGGTCTGGCTGATGCCCAGGGCGGTGGCGAGGTCGGCCTGGGATTCGCCGGTGATCTGCATGAGGGCGGCTGTGGCTGCTCGTACGCGTTCGCCGAGCGTCATCTTCATGGGGTCATCGTAGAAGATTGGGCTATGCGTTTTAGGCATGGAGGGTGGTGAAAGCGCGTGGCTCTGTGTGTCGGCGTCAGAGGGCTTCGGTCAAGAGGACGAACGGCTGCTCAGGGTGTTCGCCTCCGGACAGTTCCACGCTCGGGCTGCCTCGTTTTGCGGCACTCAGGATCTGTGTAGAAGCATCGGAGTCGGAAGGGCGGCGTGGGGCCGGGTTATGAGGGGCCCTTGAGTCTGATTCCGAGTCGGGAGCCATGCGTAGGGACGGGCCAGCCGACAAGGAAATGGGGCGTTCTTGGGGGTTAGGCACCCGGTCCTGGCCGGTCCTCCGGCACGCGCACGGCCGCCAGTCTGGTGCGCGTGCAGCCGTCCTACGTCACCGGGTCATTGTCAGTGCCAGGGGGCAATATAGGCAGTGGGGGAAGGGAGGATGTGGTGTCGCTACCTCGTTCTGCAAACACACAGAAGACCGTTGCACCGGGCGGGTGCCGCTGGTGTGGAATCGAAGCGCGAGGTCACGGTCGGCAGTATGTTCCCGAGGCTGGCTGGCATGCCTGGGCAGCGCCGACGCTCCAGCAACGCAAGGAGCGCATGCTGACACGGCGTGCGGGCAAGAGTGTCAGACAGTCAGGGCCTGGATCTCACTGAAAACCTTGCGGAGCTGGGGAGGCACCTCGTCCTTGTGCTTCAGCAGTGACACCAAGCCGTACAGCATGTCGGCTTTGCCGTTCGGGCTGGTCTCGACGGCACGCTCCTTGATCATGGTCAGAATGGCGGAGCTGAACTTGGCGTCGCGGTGGGCCGCGAAGTCCTGGGCACTCCATGTCTGGCCCTGGGGGCGCGGCCAATGGGTATTGGCGGTCTGGGCCCACAGGCCATCATCGAAGAGTTCTTCGAGTTCGTTGTAGTTCTCGGCCTCGCCGACGTAGGAGATCTGGGTCCGAAGGTCGAGGCCGATCTTGATGAGCCGGTCTTCTTTGAACTGCTTGTTGGTCCGGCTGTCTGCGTCGACCATGAGGTGGACCGTGCGGCCGTGTTTGACGAGATAGCCGGCCAGGTGGAGGGCTCCCTCATTGTTGCCGCACGCCCACAGGGCGATTCCTGCCGCCTGCAGGGACATGCCTTGGGCGAGCCGGAACAGCAGGGGAACGCACTGCTGCTCGGTGGGGCCCTCCACCGCCAGGAAGCACCGCTCGTGCAGCAGTACCGAGTTCCTGAGGCCCTCTGCGGCCGCGACCTGACCGGGGTGGAGGTCGATGCCGTCGTGGGTGTCGTCCTTGAGCCGCTCGATCTGAGTGCGGCCGGTTGGGCCGAGCTGGAGATGGACGACGTCGGCGATATCGACGCCGTCGATGAGGTTCATCGAGTGGGTCGCGACCACGACAGCGACATGCGGCAGTGAGCACTGCTTGCGGATGATCTCCATCACCGTGCGCTGGTGGCGGTAGTCGAGATGAGTGTCGGGCTCGTCGTAGACGACGATGGTCTGCGTCGGCTCCTGTTCCGCCGGCTCGCCTTCCCCAGCCAGTTCGGCGCTCTCAAGCAGGTTGCTGGTCCACTCCCACACCGCGAGCGCGATACGGCGATTGCTGCCCTGCCCTGAGCGCGACAGGTCGACGGGTTCGCCGTCGGCCTTCGAGACCTCCAGCGGCGCGCGCTTGAAGCCGCCCTTGAACGAGACTTCGGGCTTGACCTCCACCCCGACGAACTCGCGGCAGTGCCGCCGGATGTGCTGGCACAGAGAGTCGGCTTCCTTCTCGAGCCGCTGAGTGATCTCCGCTTCGATCTCCCGGACCTTGCCCTGCAGGTTCTCGTCCTCCAGGTGAGCCTCGTAGCAGCCGTTCAGCGCGGTGCGCACGGCATCGTCGGGACGCTCGTCCTTGCCTCCGAAGGGCAGCAGCCGCGGGAGGCGGGCTTCCAGGCTCTTCGGCAGCGGGAGCCAGTCCTCCACCGTCGGTCCCTGGGCCGCATACTCCTTCAGCGCGGCCAGGAAGTCGTCCTTGCCCGTGCCTGCCGGACTGAGTCCGTACTCGGCGACCAGTTCCCCGAGGGGGGCCTTGAGTATCTGGCCCAGGGAACGCAGACGGCTGTCGGCCGGCTGGTGGCCGAGGTACTCCAGCGAAGCCGGCTGGTTGAGAGGAGAGATACGGCGGATGCGCACCGTCTCAGACAGGCTGTGCTCGGCCTGCTCCACCAGGTCGAGCAGGAAGTCGCCTTCCGCCCACGTCACGGCGCAGCGCTGCCCCTTCATCCCGTCGCCCTGCTCATAGGTGCGGTCCTCGTCGGTCAGTCGATGCTTGCCGAGGAGGAAGGCCAACGCGGTCAGGACTGCGCTCTTGCCGCCGTCGTTGCGTCCCGCCAGGATCGTGGGACTGCTGACCGGGATGTCCTCAACGTGAGCCAGCGAGCGGAAGCCATAAGCGAAGAAGCGAGTGAGCTGCACAGTCGAGTTGCTCCGTATCTCCCCGTTACTCTGCAGGACGGGGTGTGACGTGCGGGTAGCGCGAACGCCTAGGTGATGCATGAGGCTTCGGCGCAGAACGTCATATTCGTGGTCGCTGGTGCGCCAGGCGAGTTCTCTGGGCCCGCTTCCCGCAAACGCCTGCGGGCCTCACCGGCCGCCGAGGCGTCCTACAAGGCCCCACCGCCCCGGATCCGGAAGGCACTGGCCCCAATCAGCCTCTCCTGAACCACAGTGCGAGCTGGCCGCTGTTGGGCGCACGGTGCCACACGAATCGCCTCGCTCCAGGCTGTCCGCTGCGCAGCGGACACCGGGCTGAGCCACGCACGGCGCCTCGTAGCTCGCTCATCGCCACGCTGCCCGTCAACAGTTCGGACGAGATCCCCCCATAGCCGGCCGAAAGCCGGGCAACGCGACAGCGAGGGCCGGACAAGATGATGAACCCCCGGGACCACGAGCCGCTGCAATTGACGCACGCGCTGCATACGGTCAGCTGTATAACCTGGTGTCGAGCGCGACAAGTTGCTGGCCGACTCCGGCCACGATGGTGGTGGATGCGGGCCCGTTAATCAGCCGACACGCCTGTGACAAGGCACGCTCGGCGACGGGGACCTTGATAATCCAGTACGTGGCTGGCGAGTTGGCAGGTATCACGTCCCGATAATGAGGTGATTCCGCAGTGCTGATGCCGCAGTTCCTGATCGTCGACGGCCCTTCCCCAGTCTCGGCAGCAGCCTAAGGACCAGCGGGTCGGAAATGGCAGGTCATCATCGTGCGCGCCGACCGGTCCGGCCTTCCCGGGCCGGTCGCTCTTGAGATTCACACCAGATTCGCGGACGGCGCATACCCGGTCCGCCACGGGCGGCGTAACCCCGGTCGCTAACCCCGTCCTTGATCTCCGCACGTGGGATTGTCAGTGGCCGGCGTTAGGCTCGGGAGTTCGATGTGGAGGGGGTTTAGGTGACGTACGGTCGCTTGTCGCCGGAAGTGCCGCTGGGGCCTTTCGCGACGTCACGCATCACAGTCTGGTCGACACCAGGCAGCAAGGCCAAGCTGCACGCCTCGGAACACTGTTCCCGTATCCGGTCGGGCACCCTGACCGCTTCGGAGTTGCCGCTCAGCACGGTGGTTGAGCGGATGTGCCCACAGTGCGCCGAGTTCGGCCGGTGGGCCCGGCCGGGGACAGGGCTGGGAATCTTCCTTGAAGCGCTGACCGGGCTGGGACTGCTGCACGAACTGGGCCGCTACGCCGGGCCGGACGAGGACACGCGCACCGACGAGGAGGTCCGGCAGACAGCAACCCTGCTGAACCGCCCCTCTCGGAACATGCCGGAGGATGATCCCGACGGGTCGGCCGAAGAGACTGAAGATGAAGACGACTGGCGCCAGATGCGGGAGGCCCGCGACGAGCGGACTCTCATCTTCGGGCAATGGCGTGAGGCAGCAGCCAGTCTCCACCGGGCATTCGGGTTGCTGGCCCCTTTTCCGTGGCTGAAGCCGTGGGCCGGCCCGCTCCTGGGACAGAAGGCTTCCTACATCGCGTCGCTGCAGCAGCAGGCGGGGCAGTTGGTCCGCCAGGACGCGCTGGTGGTGGCGGCGTGTGCGGGAGCCATGGACACTCCGGACCTGCTGCCGGAGGACCCGGCGCTCGCCGCACTCGGCCCTCCCGCCAAGGTGGCATCGGACCTGGCCTCACTGTGGGAACGATGGAGTGGGCGCGCCGCCGGCAGTTGGGAACATCCCCGGGAGCAGGACTACGTTGCCCACTACCTCACGGACGGGATGCGGGGGCGGCGCAAGGGCCGGGACGCGGTACTCGGACACGGAAAGCAGTTGGTGTCTGCGTGGACGGCCGAGGCCGAGGCCGCGGCGTCCGGTCCGTGGGAAGAGCGGATCCTGGTCGCCCGTCTGCCTGAACGGTTCGCGCTGCGCCGGAGCGACCGTGACGAGTCATACCGTGACGAGTCATACCGTCACGAGCTCAGCGAGTGGGAGCTGGGGGTGCTCGTCTGCTGGGGCGTGGAGGCGGACTGGGAACGGCTGACGGTCACGCTGCGGGTGCCCGGACCTGTCGCGGTTCGCCTTCTGTCGCCCGGTTCGAACCTGTCCTGTCGCACACCCGAGGAAGCCGCAGCCGAGCCCGCAGCGGTCCCGGAGCAGTTGGTGGAGTCGGGGGTGTTCGATGACGGGCCGGTCGGGGAGCGGCGGCCGGTCACCGCGGGACACCTCCGGGCGTTGCGCACCATCTCCCGGGAGGCCGATCAGCTCTACCTCGTGCTCTCCACCGCGAACGGACCGGAGGTCATTCCTCTGTCGGTGCTGGAGCAGCGGGTGGAAGCGGGGGGCCGGTACATCATCGTCGCGGCGGCCGGCGACCTGCCGGAGGGGATCCTGCCGGAGTGGCGCGAGCAGGCGGCGGAGGCGGACTCCCCGGAGGGCGGCTCGGTCTGGCCGCCGCGCATCCATGATTCCAAGGACCCTGACTTCGCGCGCCACCTGAGCGCGGCGGAAGGGGAGCAGGTGGTGGCGCGGCTCATGCGCGCAAGCCGCTGGCAGGCCGGTGCGGCCCTGCGGTCGCTGTCTCTCGCTCGCGGGGTGACGGATCTGCGGGTGTTCGAAGGCACCTATGACGAGCGCGGCCGTCGTCGTGGCGTGTTCCCGTACGACGTGTGGCATGGCCTGCTGGCCATGGAGACATTGGATCTGGCGCCTTTCAGGCCGGTTTCCGAGGACAGGTTCCGCGGCGGGTCCGGTCTGCCGCTGGGGGTCCTGGCACGGGTGCAGCTGTATACGACGGACGCTGCCGGGCGGTATCAGGGCAGGGCGCACTCCCCCGGCTGTGCGCACCAGCGTGGCGACCGGGGTCTGACCCGGGACTACGACCTGGTGACCGTCGAAGAGATGGTGCGCGCCGAGGGCTTCGATCCGTGCGGCAAGTGCGGCGGGTACGCGACCCGCCGCCTGACCGAGGCGCAGGTCGCCTATTACCGTGCGGCGCACCGGGTGCACGAAATCGCCGACCGCGTGCGCTGGGCTGCGGAGAACCGGGAATGGGCCGGGGACCGCACCTCGCTCGTGGCCGAGGTGAAGACGTGGAGCGACCAGGATGCGGTGGATGAGTGGTTCGAGACAGAAGAACAGGTGAGGCGGTGGCATCAGGTGATGCGTGAGCTGTCCCGGACCGCACGACAGTTGCAGTAACCCGTCACTGTCCCTTTGCCGACGGCAGGCTCCGGAAGCGCCCTGATGACCGCCGTGACAGCAGTGCAGATCCGGGGAGGCATGCCGAGTCGCCGCCCTGCAGTCCAGGAACGGGCGTGGGTGTGACCGGTCGTGGTGGGCGAAGGTCTTGGTCCACCACGTCTCGGCCTGGTCGAGGTCGGTCAGGCGTCCCTGGACGGCTTCGGCGAGGCCGTGGTCAGGCAAGTGTTCGCGAATGCGTGAGGTGACGGTGCGGTACCCGGCGGCCAGGCGTGCCTGTCGCTTGGGCCGCTGGGTGGGGCCGGTCAGCAGGTAGGCCCAGCCTTCGCGTTCGGCGCCGATACGGCCGGCGCGGCCACCTTCCGTCAGCGCTGGTAGTGCTCGGTGGTGTACCAGGCGCGTACGGAGCGCCGCTTACCCCCGATCCGGTGCGGCGCGGGTGGGTGACCCGGCGGGTCGCGCTGGTGCACCGGCGTACGGGATGCGGGCGGGTGGCCCGGTGGTCACGGCGGAGACGTGGCGTACTGCGTCGCGCAGTACGGACACGGTGTGCGGTGAGGGGTGACGTTGCCATCGACGGTGCAGGCGTGGGTTCGCACCGCGAATGAGGGCGCCCGAGCAGGCGCCAGGGCTGCCATGAGCAGCGCCGCCACCCCGCTGGTACTACATGGCTGCGGCACTCTTTCCGCGCCGCACAAGGCCGCTTACCGTCACTTGCATGGCCAACGGGGTGTTTCACACCAGGTACGGCATAGAGATCAACCTGACGTACGAAGACCTCGGCAACCCGGGCTACGACGGACTGCTGGAGGAGATCACCCGGCCCGTCGGTCAGCGGCCCCGGGACCTGTTGCAGTGTCTGACGGACTACAGGGGCGGGCAGTGCCGGTGCGCTCTGGACGGCAAGTCGCCGTGGATGTTCGTCCGGCGCCGGCGCCGTGCGGGCAAGGTGATGTGGGGAGCGGCGCACCTGCCACTCACCCACGTCGCCACACCGCAGGAAAGTGACAAGCACAAGGCCATGAAGGAGCGGATCGCCCGCACCGCATCACGCCACGGGCTGGACGTGCGGACCGAGGCACGGTCCGAGGACGGGCGGGTTGTCACCGATGTGCTGGTGACCGGAGCCGGTGCACGCGTGGGATGGGAGGCTCAGTACTCCCGCATCACCGCCAGTACCGTGCGCCGGCGGTCCGCCAGGGCCCGCGAGCGCGGCATCGCGCCTTTGTGGGTGACTGCGGACGCCACCTCCGCCTTGATAGACCGGGCCCCCTGGGCCCGTGTCGATGATGTGCCCTGGCAGCGCATCATCTCCCCGCTCGCCCTGATCATCCGTGGCGGTGTCCGCCACCTGCAGATCTGGAAATGCGCCCCCACCGCCGAGCGGTCCTGCCCCGAAAACGGCAGCGCCTGCGGAAAGTGGCACAGCGGCTGGTTCCTGCCCGCCCTGTGCATCCCGCAGGAACGCGCCACCCCGCTCGACGAACTCGTCGTCACCAGCGCCGACGGCGAACACCTGCCCGTACGCTCCCGCGACCGGCACGGCTCCCGCCGCGCCTCCTACCTGTGGGCCCTGGCCCGCGACGTCAAGCGCTGGCACGAGATCACGGGCGAAACCAGCGCCCCGCCTGAAGCCGACCCAGCCGATGACGAACCGGTCACCTACAGCGAACAAGAACTCGACAGCTCCTGCCGCTACGGCGCAGAAGGCCCCCACACCAGCAGTCCACGCCCCCGACGACACCCTGCTCCAACCCACCAGACCCATCGCCCTGCGTCTGTCCCCCCGCGAACGCCTCGCCATCGCAGCAGCCCTGGCGTGCCCGCCCTGGGAAATCGGCCCCTGCATGCTCTGCGCCACCCCCATCCACCGCTACGGTCCCCGAAGCCCCAAAGCATGCCCCGCCTGCCGCCTCACCGCCCGGCAGACGTAAGGTCCGCGCCCCATGCCAACCATCACCAAACCTGATCACCAGTCACCCCAATCCCTGCTGATGCCGGGTGACGTCGTACG
Organism: Streptomyces sp. LaPpAH-108; assembly: GCF_000373625.1. GTDB lineage: Bacteria > Actinomycetota > Actinomycetes > Streptomycetales > Streptomycetaceae > Streptomyces. Next base: position 3,934 of record NZ_KB891989.1, on the reverse strand, counting down.
CCCGGCCGCGCGTGGCGACGGTGGAGCGCAGCGCCGACGGGGACGGCCCGCTCGTACTGCAACGGCACGCGGGGTATCTCCCGCTCCCTCAGCTCCGGGCCCGGCGGCAGGGGGCGCGGCGCGCGCGTCCGGGTCGGCCGAGGCGTCCTCGCGGTCTTCACCGCTCCCGAGGACCGAAGTCCACCACCGTGCAGCACGAACCGGGCCGGCGCACAGCAGGTCCGGCCCCTGGCCTCAGCGCATCCAGTGGCCGCCGGTGCTCCATCCCGTAAAGCGCCGGGCGCGGCCGGCGTCCGCTGTTCCGTCGGTGTCGAAGGCGGCGCCCTCGGCGGTCAGGGTCAGGCCCTTGAGGGCGGGGGCCAGGCGGGTCGCGACGTGGGCGGGGTGGCGGGCCGTCTCCTCGGCAAGGCCCGCGAGGAGGCGCCGCTGCTCGGCCGGGGGGGCACAGGGACAGGTGGAACAGCATCTGGCGCCACGCGTACGCGGCGTCCTTGATGGCGCCCAGGGGGCGCGGGTGGTGGTGCACGCGGGCGGTCAGGCAGCATACGGTCGTAAAGCAGCGGTGTGCGAGGGCGGCCCAGCCGGGGTGCGGGGCGATGCCCACGCGGTGGACCAGTGTCGCCAGGTTGTGCGTGGTCAGGATCTGGGCCTGCTCGATCACCATGCCGTTCGCCGCGACCGACCAGGGCCGCTGTGCTGTCCCGGCCCGCTCGGTGCACAGCCGTGCGAAGCCGGGAGAGGTGCGGGCGCCGTGGGAGCGGGCCGGGGCCGTGCTGTTCTCGATGACCGCGAGGTTGCGGATCGCCGCGTAGTCGATGCCGTAGTAGCGCTCGTACAGTGTGCCGCCGAGCAGTTCGCCCGCGACCTGTGCCGCCTTGAGGAACTTCGGGCTGAACGTTCCCGTGAAGAGGTCGGCGGCCAGCTCCTCCGTGAACGGGGCACCCAGCTCGCAGTGGCGTTCGAGGACGCTGAGCTCGCGGACCAGCGCGTTGGGCAGGATTGTGCCGGGGAAGGCCTGCACGGCCAGTTCGCCCAGCTGCCGCAGCACGCCGAGCGCGCCCTCGCCGTCAAGTGTGCCCGCCGTGGCGGAGCGCTGCGGTGACACGGCCCGTACCCAGGGCAGTTCCTCGATGCGTACCTGGCGTTCCAGGTTGAGCAGGAGCAGCGAGCGGCGGTTTGCGAACGCCCGGTGGTTCGCGGTCATCAGCGTCCGCAGCGTCCGGTCGGCGTACGCCTGTGCGGTGGTGGCGGCGACCAGCTGCGGCACCAGCTCGGCCAGGACCTCGGCGGAGGGGACGATGCCCCGCTCCACGAGGGTGGTGAGCGGTGCGCTCAGCGCGGACCCGACCACGCGGCGGATCGGGGCCGGTACGGCCGCTCCGGCGGGCAGCCCGGATGCGCGGCTCTCCTCCTCGGTCACTGCGGCCATAAGCGGGCCGGGATCGTGGATGCCTCTCTCCTGCGGCAGTCCGGCGAGGCGGCGCAGTACCAGTTGGGCCAGGGCGTGGTGGGAGGGGAGCGCCGCTTGCTCGCTCTGGCGCCGGCGCAGGGCGGTGTGCGCGGCGGAGCCCGGCAGGCCGCGTCGGCGCACCATGGAGGCCACCGCGTGCCGCAGCAGCCCGAGCCGACGGGCGTCCAGGGTCCGTCCGGCGACGGTCTCCTCGAGCGCGCCGCGCAGAATGCCCAGGTTCTCCTTGGGGTCGCGGTGCTTGGTGCAGCGGGTGTGTTCTGCGGCGAGCCGCCGGTACCGGCTGAGCAGGGCCTCGCCGCGCGCCAGCCAGGCGGTGTCCGGGACGCGGGCGAGGACGCGGCCGTCCCGTGTCGTTCGCAGCCAGTGGGCGAGCAGTTCGTCGCCGAAGGGCTGCCACACCGTGAGCGCCTCGCGCTGGGCCTCGACGGCCGTGTGGGGGCGCCGCCGTTCCAGGGCGGCGACGGCGCCGGAGACGGTGCGCCGGTGGACGGCCGCGGTGGCGTCCGGCGCGGGACCGGCCGCCGGGCGGGGCAGGAACCTGAGCCGGGCGGCGAACGGCTGAAGTTCCGCCACCAGGTCGAGCGCCGCGCCGGTCTGGCCGTGCCGTACCAGCCAGGCCACGGTGAGTAGCGCGGCCTCCTCGGGTACGCCGATCTCGTAGTCGCCGCTGTCCAACCGGGCCCACAGCCGGGCGAGTCCGGGCTCGGTGAGGCAGTGCGCGAACAGCGCATGCCGTTCGGCCGCCACTCCGAGGCTGCGGGCCGCCTCGATCTCGTGGGCCTGGAGCGGTCCGCCCGCGCTCGCGGCGCCGGTGGCGAAGCCGCCCTGCACCACCTGCGGCGTCACCCAGGCCGGAAGGCCGGCCACGGGCGTACGTGTACCGACGGCCAGCCTGCCCGCGGCCATTCCCGTAAGAACCTGGCGCCAGCACTGCCCGCGCGCCTCGGCGCGGCGCCGTGTGGCGGGATCCTGGTGGGTCAGCGCGGTCGTGAAGGCCTTGGCCAGCTGGGCCTGCGGAAAGGACGGGGCCACGACGGGGGACTGCTGCTGCTCGTTGTCGTTCATAAGCCGGCGTGGCAGGTTCCGCCCCTGCGCCCTCCGGGTGAAGAGCCCGGTGCTCTCCTGATCTGAGCTACACGCCGATGACGGCTGACGATAGACACCGGCATGATCGGCGTACAAGCGGATTTTCTGGTGGCTTGCCGGGCGCGGGGCGGGCGGAGCGGCGGTGGCAGTGGCAGTGGCGGGCGGCGTTCCGGCGGCGGATGGCCGGCGGCATCGGCCAGCTCACCCGCCGGTGCCCGCCCCGGCCTGGGAGCTGGCTGGAACATGGTCGAAGCCGTCCGGGGATTCCGTCCGCCCGACCGCTACAAGCAATTCGCGATCCTCTACGGCCCCGGGGCCGTCTCAGGATCCATCCGCACTTCACCCGTGGCGTCACCAGAAGCCGTCCAGCGGCTCTTTCCGGGCGCGCGGGGCCAGGACCGCAACTCCCCCACGAGCCCACCGGAGGGCCAGCCGGAGGGCTGAGTCCCAGGGGGAGGCGGCCGGGAGGGCGGGGCGGCCTGCCGCATCATCCGGGGGGAGCTGTGATGTGACGGGACGTCAAGCCGGGGACTTGTGAAGCGGAGCCGGGGGCGTGAGGGTGCGGAGCCCCATGCCGGCCTCGTGACGAGGGCAGTACGCGTCCGGCCCGGGATCCTCGCGTATACCACCGGAGCACGGTCCGAAGCCGTCGAAACCCCGCAGAGTGACAGGTCTCGGCGGGGGCGTCACCGGCGTTGGACCGTAGGGCGGAGGCGGGCACAGCCCTGAGTGGGTCCGCGCGCCCGGTCGTGCCCGGCCCGCTGACGGGGGCGGCTGCGGCCAGGTCGTCGCGCTCGCCTTCGGCTGTCTCCAGCGACTGTCCTCATGAGCGCCACTAGAACGCGGAGGCGAGGGAACCAGGTAGAGCACAGAGCCGGGGGCGCGGAGGCGGAGGACGGCGTCCGTTTCGCGTGCGGCGGCGCGGGCGCACGGCCTCGGGTCCTCGGTGGGCCGGTGATGAGGGCCTGGTCCCGACGGCGAGGAGTTCCTGACCCAGGATGCCAGCCCGATGGGCCCGCGCCGCGCCGGGCGCAGGGGTGGTGGAACGGCAGTGGGCCCCGACCGGATCCGGTCGGGGCCCACTGCGGGCGCGCGGGTGAGATACGCGGGGGGGGCGGGGGTGCGCTGCTGCGGTCAGTAGGCGGAGTTGACGTTGTCGATCGAGCCGTAGCGGTGGGCCGCGTAGTTGGCGGCCGCGGTGATGTTCGCCACCGGGTCGGTCACGCTGTGGGCGGTGCCGGCCACGTGGTAGGCGTTGAACGTCGGGTCGATCACCTGCAGCAGGCCCTTCGAGGGGATGCCGTTGCGCGCGTTGACGTCCCAGTTGTTCTGCGCGTTGGGGTTGCCGCCGGACTCGCGCATGATGTTGCGCTTCAG
>NZ_KB891988.1 GCF_000373625.1 Streptomyces sp. LaPpAH-108 | reverse complement strand
GCGGAACAGTCGAGCGGAATAGGCTCGACCGTTCACAGCGTCCTCGCTGTGTTTTTTCAAAGGAACCTCGCCCCAGCTGATGCTGGAGACGGGGTATCAACTAAATCTGGCGTTGATTTTTGGCACGCTGTTGAGTTCTCAAGGAACGGTCGCTTCCTTTGTACTCACCCTCTCGGGCTTTCCTCCGGGCTTCCCTTCGGTGTTTCCGACTCTATCAGACCGTTTTCCGATCCGATTTCCTCGGTGCTTTCCAGGTTCTCGCTCTCGCGTTTCCCTTTCCGGCGGTTCCGACTCTATCAGACTCTTTTCAGTGCCTGACTCCCGGTCGGGGGGATTGTCTTGGGCTTTTCGGCTTTCGCCGTTCGGCCTTTCGACATTCACTACGTTAGCCGATTCCCCCTCGGACTCATAATCGAGTCCCGGCGGATTCAATTCGGACGTGCGGGCACGTCGAATGGACCCCCGCCAAGGGGAAGTCATAGGTAGTGGGTTGGCCGCTTCCGTCTACTGGCGATCGCCAGTACCCGGTTCAAGCGGCTCGGAGTACATTACGCATCTTCCAAGAGCGAGTCAACGTGACCTGCGTCTCGGTGCATGAGGGCGGTAGGGGCTCACCGTCGGGTCGCCGTCCACCCAGTAGCGCCAGGGGTGCACCTCGCCGTCGCCGCCGTCACCGGCGACGCCTGTCCTCGGGCCGTTGCGCACCTGGCCGGGCGGGACCGGGGTGCCGGTGAGGAGGTGGAGCGGGTCGGCCCCGGGGTCGCACACGTCCGCGCCGTCCAGGGAGCGGTCGATGTCCAGGGCGGTGGCCAGGCGGGCCGGGCCCTTGGCCAGTTCCTTGTCGTTGCGGGCCGAAAGGCGGCGCTCGCGGGCCAGCTCGGCGCCCTCCACGATCTCGCCGGCGCGGAGCAGTACCCCGCTCGCCCTGCCCTCGGGGCCGCAGACAAGGTTCATGCAGTGCCACATGCCGTAGGTGAAGTAGACGTACGCGTGGCCGGGCGGGCCGAACATCACGCCGTTGCGGGCGGTGCGACCCCGGAAGGCGTGGGAGCCGGGGTCGTTCGGGCCGTCGTACGCCTCGACCTCGGTGAGGCGGACGATGATCGGGCCGTCGGGGGTCGTGCGCACCAGGAGGCGGCCGAGGAGGTCGGGGGCGACCTCCAGGACGGGACGGTCGAGGAACTGCCGGGGCAGTGGCGTACGGTCCGATGGCGTGATCATGCCCTCCGAGGGTAGTGCAGCCCCGGTCGCCGTCATGGCGGAACCGGTCGGACCCGGATCGCGTTTGTACGGGGCGAAGGTCCATTCGTAAGGGGAGAGTAAATGGCGTTCAAGAAGCTGCTCGCGAGCCTGGGGGCCGGTGGCGCCTCGGTGGAGACGGTGCTGACCGAGGTCAATGTGGTGCCCGGTGGGGTCGTGCAGGGCGAGGTCCACATCCAGGGCGGCTCGGTCGCGCAGAACATCGAGGGGCTGTCGGTCGGGCTCCAGGCCAAGGTCGAGGTGGAGAGCGGCGACCAGGAGTACAAGCAGGACATCGAGTTCACGCGGGTACGGCTCGGCGGTGCCTTCGAGTTGCAGGCGGGGGCGGTGCACGCGGTGCCGTTCGGGCTGGAGATCCCGTGGGAGACGCCGGTCACGATGATCGACGGGCAGGGGCTGCGCGGGATGCACATCGGTGTGACCACCGAGCTGCAGATCGCGCGTGCGGTGGACTCCTCCGACCTGGACCCGATCAACGTGCACCCGCTGCCCGCGCAGAAGGCGATCCTGGACGCCTTCATCCAGCTGGGCTTCCGCTTCAAGAACGCGGACATGGAGCGCGGTCACATCCGGGGCACCCGGCAGCGGCTGCCGTTCTACCAGGAGATCGAGTTCTTCCCGCCGTCGCAGTACCGGGGTCTGCACCAGGTCGAGATCAGTTTCGTGGCCGACGAGCACGCCATGGACGTCGTCCTGGAGATGGACAAGAAGCCGGGCCTGTTCAGCGAGGGCTCCGACACCTTCCGTTCCTTCCAGGTGGGCCTGCACGACTTCCACGCCACCGACTGGGCGGCGTACCTGAACCAGTGGCTGTCCGAGGTCGGCAGCCGCCGCAACTGGTTCTAGGCTCGGGGAACACTGAACGGAAATCGCGATCAGGAGGTACCGAGGTGACCGAGCTCAAGCGGCGGCCGCTCCCCCATGACTTCCATCCGCCCGTGCCGTCGTTCACGGTGACGAGTGACGACATCGAGCCGGGCGGGGTGCTCAAGGGCGCTCAGGTCTACGCCGATGGGAACATCTCGCCGGAGCTGAGCTGGGAGGGGTTCCCGGCGGAGACGAAGAGCTTCGCCGTGACCTGCTTCGACCCGGACGCGCCGACCGGCAGCGGGTTCTGGCACTGGGTGGTGTTCGACATCCCGGCCTCGGTGACGTCGCTCCCGGCCGGGGCGGGCAGCGGGAAGTTCGACGGGCTGCCCGAGGGCGCGATTCAGGCGCGCAACGACTACGGGACCAAGGACTTCGGCGGGGCCGCCCCGCCGCCCGGGGACGGCCCGCACCGCTATGTGTTCACGGTGTACGCCGTGGACCAGGAGAAACTCGGTCCGGACGCGGACGCCTCGCCAGCCTTCGTCGGCTTCAATCTGCGGTTCCACGCGCTGGCGCGCGCCCAGCTCATCGGGGAGTACGAGAACCCCGCGCAGAGCTGATCGCCGCTTCGGTGTTTGCCCGCCCCTGGTCTTGGAAGTGATCAGGGGCGGGCGCTTTTTTATTGCGTTGTCCATCTCGACGCGCCCGTCCAGAGTTGATCCACGTCCGCCGGGGGGTGGGCGGGCACACGGGAGGTGGGCTTGATGCGTGGCACCTTGGTCCTGAACGCGAGCTTCGAACCGCTGTCGACGGTGACGCTGAACCGTGCTGTCGTGCTGGTCCTCCAGGACAAGGCGGTCGTGGAGCAGGCGCACCCCGTGCTGCGGATGCGCGGCGCCGATGTGGACATACCCGCGCCCCGGGTGATCCGGCTGTGCAGATATGTACGGGTGCCGTTCCGAAGACAAGCGCCCTGGTCGAGGCGGGGTGTGCTGGTGCGGGACCGGCACCGGTGCGCGTACTGCGGGCGCTCGGCGAGCACGGTCGACCATGTGGTGCCCCGGGCGCAGGGTGGTGGGGACACCTGGCTGAACACGGTGGCGTCCTGCGCGGAGGACAATCACCGCAAGGCCGACCGGACTCCGGAGCAGGCGGGGATGCCGCTGCTGTGGGAGCCGTTCGAGCCGACGCCCGCGGACGCGATGCTGCTCGCGCTGGGGCACGAGGACTTCGACGCGCTGCCGGACTGGCTGGCGCTGAAGGCCGCGTAGGCCGGAGATACGGCAGCGGGGCCCGCCTTCCTGACGAAGGCGGGCCCCGCTGTCGTACGGCCTCGTGCGGACCGGTGTCAGTCGATGGACGGGCGCTCGCGGCGGTCGGAGCCGGTGCCCTTGTTCTGCGGGGGGACGGAGCTGCCGCCACCGCCGCCGCCGCCGAAGTTCCCGAAGTTGCCCATGGCGCCGGAGAGGCCCTTGAGGGCGTCGCCGATCTCGCTGGGGACGATCCAGAGCTTGTTGGCGTCGCCCTCGGCGATCTTCGGGAGCATCTGGAGGTACTGGTAGGAGAGCAGCTTCTGGTCGGGGTCGCCCGCGTGGATGGCCTCGAAGACCGTGCGGACGGCCTGGGCCTCGCCCTCGGCGCGCAGGGCGGCGGCCTTGGCCTCGCCTTCCGCGCGCAGGATCTGGGACTGCTTCTCGCCCTCGGCGGTGAGGATCGCGGCCTGGCGCGTACCTTCCGCGGTGAGGATCGCGGCGCGCTTGTCACGGTCGGCGCGCATCTGCTTCTCCATCGAGTCCTGGATGGAGGTGGGCGGCTCGATGGCCTTCAGCTCGACGCGGTTGACGCGGATGCCCCACTTGCCGGTGGCCTCGTCGAGGACGCCGCGCAGGGCCGCGTTGATCTCCTCGCGGGAGGTGAGGGTGCGTTCCAGGTCCATGCCGCCGATGATGTTGCGCAGCGTGGTGACGGTCAGCTGCTCGATCGCCTGGATGTAGCTGGCGACCTCGTAGGTGGCGGCCCGCGCGTCGGTCACCTGGTAGTAGATGACGGTGTCGATGTTGACGACCAGGTTGTCCTGGGTGATCACCGGCTGGGGCGGGAAGGGCACGACCTGTTCGCGGAGGTCGATGCGGTTGCGGATGGTGTCGATGAACGGGACCACGATGTTCAGGCCCGCGTTCAGGGTCCGCGTGTAGCGGCCGAAGCGCTCGACGATGGCGGCGCTGGCCTGTGGGATGACCTGGATGGTCTTGATCAGGGCGATGAAGACCAACACCACCAGAATGACCAGGACGATGATGACCGGTTCCATCGTGTTCCCCGTACCCCTCTCCGCCCGGACGTGCCCGGCAGATCCCTTGATTGTCGAAGATCTTGCTGGTCGAGTCTGTCAGACCGTTGCCCGCCTCGTGGGCGGATGAACCAGCTCATGGCTGAACCGGCTCGTGGCCGCTGCCTCAGATGACGAGCGCGGTGGCCCCCTCGATCTCCACCACGTCCACTTCCTGGCCGACCTCGTAGGCGCGTGAGGCGTCCAGGGCGCGGGCCGACCAGATCTCCCCGGCGAGCTTGACGCGCCCGCCGGAGGCGTCGACGCGCTCCAGGACGACCGCCTGTTTGCCCTTCAACGCGTCCACTCCGGTGGCCAGTTGGGGGCGCTGCCGGTCGTGGCGCAGGGCGATGGGGCGGACGACGGCGATGAGGGCGACGGAGACGATCACGAAGGTGAGCACCTGGATCACCACGCCGAAGCCGAGCCCCGCCACGACGGCCGCGGCCACCGCGCCCACCGCGAACATGCCGAATTCGGGCATGGCGGTGATCACGAGGGGGATTCCGAGCGCCGCAGCGCCGACGAGCCACCACACCCATGCGCCGATGTCGTCCACGGGCTCATGGTAGGGCCGTGGAGCGGGCCGCCGACAGGGTGCGGACGGGGCCGTCCGGATCAGGACCGGATCAGGCCGGGATCAGGCCCGGACCGGGTCCGGATCAGGACAGGGGCAGGCCGCGCGCAATCCAGCGTTCGCCGACCTGTTCGACGACAAGCGGGAGGCCGAAGCACAGGGAGAGGTTGCGGGAGGTGAGTTCCAGCTCGATGGGGCCCGCGGTGAGGACCTTGCCCTGGCGGATCATCAGGACGTGGGTGAAGCCCGGGGCGATCTCCTCGACATGGTGGGTGACCATGATCATGGAGGGCGCGATGGGGTCGCGGGCCAGTCGGCCCAGGCGGCGGACCAGGTCCTCACGGCCGCCGAGGTCGAGTCCGGCGGCGGGCTCGTCCAGGAGCAGCAGCTCGGGGTCGGTCATCAGGGCGCGGGCGATCAGGGTGCGCTTGCGCTCGCCCTCGGAGAGGGTGCCGAAGCGGCGGTCGAGGAAGTCGCTCATGCCGAGGCGGTCGAGGAAGGCGCGGGCGCGCTGCTCGTCGACGTCCTCGTACTCCTCGTGCCAGCCCGCGGTCATGCCGTAGGCGGCGGTGAGGACGGTCTGCAGGACGGTCTGGCTCTTGGAGATCTTCTCGGCCATGGCGATGCCGGCCACGCCGATGCGGGGGCGCAGCTCGAAGACGTCCACCTTGCCGAGGGTCTCGCCGAGGATGGTGCTGGTGCCCTTGGTGGGGAAGAGGTAGCTGGACGCGACATTGAGGAGGGTGGTCTTGCCCGCGCCGTTGGGGCCGAGGATGACCCAGCGCTCGCCCTCCTTGACCGACCAGTTGACCTGGTCCACCAGAGCCCGGCCCTCACGGACCACGGATACGTCCTGAAGCTCCAGAACATCGCTCATGAGCGCGTTGTCTCCCCTTGCGTTGTGGCCGGTCTCGGCTGTCGCGTACGCCTGTGGCTCGGGCCGCCACGCCAATGGGCGCAGCCCATATGAAATCTACGCCACGAGTGTGGTGCTCCATTCCATCGGTCCGGTCCTTAGGGTGGGGGGATGCTCACGGAACCGCGTTCAGGACGCCTCGCCGCTTGGGGAAATGCCCTCTTGGCCGGACTTGTCTCCCCGGATGACGCCGCGCTCGCCGTGGTGGGCGAGGACGCGGTGCACCGGGTCGAGGGGCTGCCGGGCGAGGAGGGCGTGGTCGGGCTCACGCTGGCGCTGGGGCGGCTGCGAGGGCTCGGGGTGACGGGGTTCCGGGTGGCGCTGCCCGCGCCGGGGCATCCACTGGGGCTGAGCGGTCCGCCGGAGTTCAACGCGCGGGCGCTGGAGGCCGAGGAGGCGGTGGTGTGCTCCGGGGCGGCCTTCGGTCTGGTTCCTGAGGTGTACGAGGCGGGGCCCGAGGGTGACGTGCACACCGAGGTGGTCTGGCAGGTGCTGCCGGTGCGGGCGGCGCCGCCCGCCGACGTGCCCTCGCTGGGCGAGGCGGAGCGGGAGCTGGCGGAGGCGCTGCGCGAGGCGACGGAGGTGCTGACGCGGCTGGACGTGGCGGCGTCGGGTCCGGTGGCCGAGGCGGCGATCGACGCGTACCGGGCGCGGGCCGAGGCGCCGCGTCGTGCGGGGGTGCGGGTGACGGGCGGCCAGGGGTACGAGGTGCTGTCGCCGGGGTATCCGCCGCGCGCGGTGCGGGTGCTCGAGCTGGCGGAGCGGATCGGGCTGCTGGTGTCCCTGGCGTACGGGGACGGGCACGGGGGTGCGGTGAGCGCGTCGGAGATGTCGGCGCGGGCGGCGGCGCTGCGGCCGGTGGAGCGTACGGCGCGGCGGGCGCGGGTGGCGGCGTACAACTCGGTGGTGGAGGAGCGGGAGCGGCGCTGAGGCGTCCGGTGTCCGGGCGGACGCAGGGCCCCCGGTGGGGGTGCCGGGGGCCCTGCGGGTCTGTGGGGGCGCGTCAGCCGTTGATGCCCGTGTTGCCGAAGGCCGGGTTCAGCAGGCCGATGACGTCGATGGTGTTGCCGACGACGTTCACCGGGACGTGCACCGGCGCCTGGATGACGTTGCCGGAGACGACGCCCGGCGAGGCCGTGGCCGCGCCGGAGGCGCCGCTGCTGGCGGAGGCCATGCCCGCGCCCGCCGCGATCAGTCCGCCGGTCACCATCGTCACGGCCGCGGCCTTCTTCAGGTTCTTCATGTCCAACCCCTCCTTGGCATTCGCCGCGGCGGTTCGCCGCGGCACGCACTGGAGAACGGCGGGGGCCGGACGAGGTTGCGCCGTACGGGTGACATTCCCACGACGGTATGAATCTCGGATCGGACGGTGACCTTTCGGATCGCCGTTCGTAGGGCGGGAGTTGACCGTGTTTCAGCCGGTCACACCGTGCCGTACCGCCCACAGTGCGGCCTGGGTGCGGTCGGCCAGGTCGAGTTTCATCAGGATGTTGGAGACGTGCGTCTTGACGGTCTTCTCGGACAGGACGAGGGCGCGGGCGATCTCGCGGTTGGAGCGTCCGTCGGCTATCAGACTCAGCACCTCGCGCTCCCGGTCGGTGAGTGAACCGCCCCTGCCCTGGCCGGGGTTGGTCTCCTCCTGGGAGAGCAGCGCGTCGGCGACCTCGGCCTGGAGCAGGACGTGTCCGGCGTGCACGGAGCGGATGGCGGCGGCGAGGGCGTCGGGGTCCACGTCCTTGTAGACGTACCCGGCGGCGCCCGCGCGCAGGGCGGGCACGACCGTACGGCGCTCGGTGAAGCTGGTGACGATCAACACCCGGGCGGGGTTGTCGAGTTCGCGGAGCCGACGCAGGGCCTCTATGCCGTCGGTGCCCGGCATCTTGACGTCCATGAGGACGATCTCGGGGCGCAGCTCCTCGGCCAGGGCGACTCCTTCGGCGCCGTCGGCCGCCTCGCCGACGACCTCGATGTCGTCCTGCACCTCCAGGAAGGTGCGCAGGCCCCGGCGGACGACCTGGTGGTCGTCGACGAGGAGCACCTTGATCGGGTCAGCCACCGGGCACCTCCATCTCGATCGCGGTGCCCTTGCCGGGCGCCGATTCCACGGTCAGCGTGCCGCCGACCCCGCTCGCGCGGTCCCGCATGGAGACCAGTCCCAGATGGCGTCCGGCGCGGCGGACGGTCGTGGGGTCGAAGCCTTCGCCGTCGTCGGTGACGCGCAGGACGACGCCGTTGCCGCGCCGGGCCATGCCGACCTGGACGTGGGCCGCGCCGGAGTGGCGCAGGGCGTTGTGCAGGGCCTCCTGGGCGACCCGGAGCAGGGCCTCCTCCTGGGCTGCGGGCAGGGCGCGGATGCCGTGCCCGGTGAAGGTGACGCGGGCGCTGTGGGCGCGGTCGAGGACCTGGACCTGGGTGCGCAGGGTGGCGACGAGGCCGTCCTCGTCCAGCGCGGCGGGGCGCAACTCGACGACGGCGGCGCGCAGTTCGTCCGCCGCCTCCGCCGCGAGGGCGGCCACCTGGTGCAACTCCTCCTTGGCGCGGGCGGGATCGCGGTCCACGAGGGCGGTCGCGGCCTGGGCGGTCAGGCGCAGCGAGAACAGCTTCTGGCTCACCGCGTCGTGGAGTTCGTGCGCGAGGCGGGAGCGTTCCTCGGCGATGGTCAGCTCGCGACTGCGTTCGTAGAGGCGGGCGTTGGTGAGGGCGATGGCGGCGTGCTGGGCGAGGATGCCGAGCAGATCCTCGTCCTCGGCGGTGAAGCCGCAACCGCCCTCCGGCTTCTGGCAGTTCTTGTTGGCGAGGAAGAGGGCGCCGATGACCTCGTCACCGTCGCGGATGGGCAGCCCGAGGAAGTCGGCCAGTTCGGGGTGGGCGTCGGGCCAGCCCTCGAAGCGGGGGTCCTGGCGTACGTCCGCCAGTCGCTCGGGGCGGGCCTCCCGGAGCATCGCCGCGAGGACGCCGTGCTGGCGGGGCAGCGGTCCGATGGCCCGCCACTGCTCGTCGCTCACCCCGTCCACGACGAACTGGGCGAAGCCGCCGTGGTCGTCGGGGACGCCGAGGGCGGCGTACTGGGCGTCGAGCAGTTCGCGGGCGGAGGCGACGATCGTCTTGAGGACGTCGCGCACCTCCAGATGCCTGCTCATGGCCAGCAGCGCGGAACTCACCGCGGCGAGGCCGGACCGGGTGCCGTGACTCATGTCCTCACGGTACCGGCGGGGTGCGCCGGGGCGGATCGGCCGGGTGACCTGCCGTCCGGGCCGCTGGACGTAGGGCCTGGGGCGTAGGCCGCCGGACCCCGGTGTCCGGTGGGGCCCGGGACGTACGGCGAAGGGACCGCGCGGGTCGGGGCCGCAGGCCGAGGTGGGCGGGGGCGGGCCGTTCCTAGGTTGGGGTCACCGTCCGCCGGGGCGGTCGAGGTGAGCCGAGGGGTTGGTGAGGATGGCTGTCGCGATCATCACGGGGGCGTCGAAGGGACTGGGCCGGGCGCTGGCGGGCGCGCTGGCCGCGCGGGGCTGGGATCTGGTGCTCGACGCGCGGGGCGAGGGGGCACTGAAGGAGGCCGCCGGGGCGGTCGCCGGGCACGGCACGCGGGTGGTGGCCCTCGCCGGGGACGTCACGGACGCCGGGCACCGGTCCGCGCTGGTGACGGCGGCGCGGCGGCTGGGCGGGGTGGATCTGCTGGTGCACAACGCGAGCGCGCTGGGCGCCGAGCCGCTGGTGCCACTGGCGGAGCTGCCACTGGACGGGCTGCGGCGGGCGCTGGAGGTGAACACGGTCGCCGCCCTTGGCCTGGTCCAGGAGGCGCTGCCCGCGCTGCGGGCAGCGGCGGGCGCGGTGATCACGGTCAGCTCGGACGCGGCGGTGGAGGCGTACCCCGACTGGGGTGGTTACGGCGCCTCGAAGGCGGCCCTCGACCACCTCGCGGCGGTGCTCGCCGAGGAGGAGCCGGGGCTGCGGGTGTGGGCGGTGGACCCGGGTGACATGGCGACCGGGCTGTACGCGGCGGCCGTACCCCTGGACGACGACCCGCGTCCCGCGCCCGAGAGCGTGGCGCCCGCGTTCCTGCGGCTGCTGGAGGAGCGGCCGGGGAGCGGGCGGTACACCGCCGGGGCGCTGCTGGAGCGGCGGTGAGTACGGCCATGGGGATGCCCTCGCTGCCGTCGTCGCCGTCCTCGCCGTCGCTGCCGTGGGGGAAGGTGCCCCGGGAGCTGTCCGCGCGGGTGCCCGCCGAGCAGCGGGGCCCCGGGCGCGGCCGGGATTCCGTACGGCTGCTGGTCTCGCGCGGTACGGAGGTGTCGCACCACGCGTTCCGGGAGCTGCCCGGGCTGCTGCGGGCCGGTGACGTGCTGGTGGTGAACACCTCGGCCACGCTGCCCGCCGCCGTGGACGGGCGGGCCGGGTCCGCGCCTGTGGTGGTGCACTTCTCGACCCGGGGTGACGACGGGCGGTGGGCCGTCGAGCTGCGGGATCCGGACGGACGCGGTACAACGCGCGCGCGGGCGGGCGGGCCCGCGCAGACAGAGGTGGGGCTGCCGGGCGGGGCGCGCCTCGTCCTGGAGGAGCCGCTGGCCGGGAGCGACAGTGGCGCGGGCGGGCGGCTGTGGTGGGCGCGGGTGTCGGGGGCGCCGGTCGCCCGGGTGCTGGGCGAGTACGGCCGTCCCATCCGCTACTCCTATACGACGCGGGACCAGCCGCTCGCGGCGTATCAGACGGTGTTCGCGCTGCCGTCGGCGGACGGGGCGGGCAGTGCGGAGATGCCGAGCGCGGCGCGGCCGTTCACGGCGCGCACGGTGGCGGAGCTGGTGAGCCGGGGGGTGTGGCTGGCGCCGGTGACGCTGCACACGGGGGTGGCGTCGGCGGAGGCGCACGAGCCGCCGTATCCGGAGCGGTTCGCGGTGCCGGAGGCGTCGGCGCGGCTGATCGGGGCGGCGCGGTCCTGGGGCGGGCGGGTGATCGCGGTGGGGACGACGGCGGTGCGGGCCGTGGAGTCGGCGGCCGGGTCCGACGGGGTGGTGCGGGCGGCCGGGGGCTGGACGGAGCTGGTGGTCACGCCGGAGCGCGGGGTGCGGGCGGTGGACGGGCTGCTGACCGGGCTGCACGAGCCGGAGGCCTCGCATCTGCTGATGCTGCGGGCCGTGGCGGGGCGGGCGGCGGTGGAGCGGGCGTATGCCGAGGCGGTGCGCGAGCGGTACCTCTGGCACGAGTTCGGGGACGTGCACCTCCTCCTGCCGGGATGAGTGCTTACGCAAAGCGCAGCGCCGGCGACGCCGAGTGAGAAGGGGGCGTTACCGGTGTGAGCCCTCGCATAGGGCGCACATCACGTACGAACGGACATAGGAGACAAGGTATCCCACGGTGAACGGGACAGATGCTCCAATCTGTCCCGTTTTGCCCTTACCTGATCCACTATCCCGGGTCGTACGTCACATCATTGCCATGGCATTTTGCGGCCGCTAAGAATTGCTCTCGTCGCTCAGCGCCGCGGGTTCCCCCGCGGCGTTCGTGCGGGAGGAGCCGATTCCTCCGGCGGACGCAGGAGCGACCTCCGCGCTCACTCGAAGAGGTCCATCAGCCATGCCCCAGAACATTTTCGACACCGATCGTCTCAGTCGTTCCATGAACAAGCTCGGCACCTTCGCCTCGGCCAAGGTGAGCAAGTTCAACGCGCTCGACAAGCAGCGCAAGATCGCGGTCGCCGGTGTGAGCACCCTCGGTGCCGCCGCCATCGCCTTCGCCGCCGTTCCCGGTGGCAGCACGGCCGTCGCCACCGGCGTCCCGGCCGCGCACACCCAGGTCGCCGCCGAGCACTCCCAGGTCCAGGACCTGAAGAGCACGTTCACCGACCCGGCCGCCAACCAGCAGGTCAAGCTCGACGCGATCGCCGCCAAGGCGAAGGCCGAGGCCGACGCCGCCGCCAAGAAGCGCTCCGCCGACGCCGCCGCGAAGAAGAAGGCCGCCGCCGACGCCGCCCGCAAGGCCGAGGCCGCGCGCAAGGCCGCCGCCGCCCGCTCCGCCAAGAAGCCCGCGAGCCGCTCCGCCGAGCGCCCGCAGATGGAGACGGTCGCCGCGCGCACCTACGCGAACAACCTCGACGGGTGGATCCGCCACTCGCTCGACATCATGCACGCCAAGGGCATCCCGGGCAGCTACAGCGGCCTGCACCGCAACATCATGCGGGAGTCCTCCGGCAACCCGCGCGCCATCAACAACTGGGACATCAACGCGATCAACGGCATCCCCTCCAAGGGTCTGCTCCAGGTGATCCCGCCGACCTTCGCCACGTACCACGTGTCCGGTACCTCGTGGAACATCTACGACCCGGTCGCGAACATCACCGCCGCCGCCAACTACGCGGCGCACCGGTACGGCACGATCGACAACGTCAACAGCGCGTACTGAGGCCGGCGCGGACCTCTGAGACACGCCGAAGGGCGGCATCCCTACGCCGGGGATGCCGCCCTTCACGCACCTCGGGAGGCCGCTGCTCGCGCCCGTCCCGTTCGTGCCCGCCCTACTTGCGCATGACCTCCGGCTCGTGCCGTCGCAGGAAGCGCGAGACGAGGAAGCCGCACAGCACACCCAGCGCGATCAGCGCCACCATGTCCAGCGTCCAGGCCCCGGCCGTGTGGTTCCACAGCGGGTCCGTGCTGGTCGGGTCGTCGGTGTTCGGGGCGATGTTGTTGAAGTCCAGCGTGGTGCCCGCGGCGGCCACCGCCCAGCGCGACGGCATCAGGTACGAGAACTCGTTCACCCCCGGGGTGCCGTGCAGGGCGAAGAGGCAGCCGGTGAACACGACCTGGACGATCGCGAACATCACCAGGAGCGGCATGGTCTTCTCGGAGGTCTTCACCAGCGAGGAGATCACCAGGCCGAACATCATCGACGTGAAGCCGAGCGCCATCACCGGCAGGCACAGCTCGAGCAGCGTCGAGCCGCCGAGCACCACCCCGCGGTCGGGGATCTCCCGGCTGGAGAAGCCGATCAGGCCGACCATGAGGCCCTGGAGCACCGTGATCGCGCCGAGCACGACCACCTTGGACATCAGATAGGCCGAGCGGGACAGACCGGTCGCGCGCTCGCGCTCGTAGATCACCCGCTCCTTGATCAGCTCACGGACCGAGTTCGCCGAGCCCGCGAAGCAGGCGCCCACCGCGAGGATCAGCAGCACGGTCGTCGCCGTGCCGTTCGGGATGTGGACACCGGCCTTGTTGACCGGGTTCACCAGCAGATCCTTGCCGTGGTCGATCAACAGGCTGACCGCGCCGAGCACGGCGGGCAGCAGCACCGTCAGCGCCAGGAAGCCCTTGTCCGAGCCGATGACCGCGACGTACCGCCGCACCAGCGTCAGCAGCTGGGAGCCCCAGCTCTGCGGCTTGGCCGGTTTGGCCGCCTTCGCCTTGGGCACCGCCACCGACTGCGGGGCCACCGCGTCGATGTCGGCGGCGTACATCTGGTAGTGCTGCGAGCCCTTCCAGCGGCCCGCCCAGTCGTAGTCGCGGTAGTTCTCGAAGGCGGAGAAGACGTCGGCCCAGCTGTCGTAGCCGAAGAAGTTCAGCGCCTCCTCCGGCGGGCCGAAGTAGGCCACCGCGCCGCCCGGCGCCATCACCAGGAGCTTGTCGCACAGCGCCAGCTCGGCCACCGAGTGGGTGACGACCAGGACGGTACGGCCGTCGTCCGCGAGGCCGCGCAGCAGCTGCATCACGTCGCGGTCCATGCCCGGGTCCAGGCCCGAGGTGGGCTCGTCCAGGAAGATCAGCGACGGCTTGGTCAGCAGCTCCAGGGCCACCGAGACGCGCTTGCGCTGGCCGCCGGACAGGGAGGTGACCTTCTTGTCCTTGTGCACGTCCAGCTTCAGCTCGCGCAGCACCTCGTCGATGCGGGAGTCGCGCTCGGCGGGCGTGGTGTCGGCCGGGAAGCGAAGCTTGGCCGCGTACTTCAGCGCCTTCCGGACGGTCAGCTCCTTGTGCAGGATGTCGTCCTGCGGGACCAGACCGATGCGCTGGCGCAGCTCGGCGAACTGCTTGTAGAGGTTACGGCTGTCGTACAGCACCTCGCCCTCGTTGGCGGGCCGGTAGCCGGTCAGCGCCTTGAGCAGCGTGGACTTGCCGGAGCCGGACGGGCCGATCACCGCGATCAGCGACTTCTCCGGGGCACCGAAGGACACGTCCTTCAGGATCTGCTTGCCGCCCTCGACCGTCACGGTGAGGTGGCGGGCCGAGAAGGAGACCTCACCGGTGTCGACGAACTCCTCGAGGCGGTCGCCGACGATCCGGAACGTGGAGTGACCGACACCGACGATGTCGTCCGGGCCGAGCAGCGTCGTGCTGCCCTTGCCGATCGGCTGGCCGTTGACGTACGTGCCGTTGTGCGAGCCGAGGTCGCGGATCTCGAAGCGGCCCTCGGGCGTCGTCCGGAACTCGGCGTGGTGCCGGGAGACCTGGAGGTCGGAGACGACCAGGTCGTTGTCCAGCGAGCGGCCGATGCGCATGACACGGCCGAGGGCGAACTGGTGGAACGTGGTGGGGCTGCGGTCGCCGTAGACCGGCTCGGCGGGGGTCTTGTCGACGCCCTGGTCCGGGGCGGGGTGGTGCTGGTGCGGGATCTGGGCGGGCTGGTGGGTGCCCTGCCAGTCCGTGTCGGCGGCGCCCGGCTGGGGCTGGGGGGCCTGCTGCTGGGGGGTCTGCTGCTGCGGGCCCTGGCCCCAGGCGCCCGCGCCCTGTGCGGCGTACGGCGTTCCCTGCTGCACCTGTGGCACCGCTTGCGTCGGCATCGCGTGGTGGGCCTGGTGCGGCTGGGTCTGCTGACCGCCCGAGAGGTTCACCTGCGGGCCGTCGGTCGCGTTGCCCAGGTGCACCGCCGCACCGGCTCCCAGCTGCGCCTGGCTGATCCGACGGCCCTGCACGAAGGTGCCGTTGGTGCTGCCGTGGTCCTCGATGACCCAGCCCTGGCCGTCGAAACGGACCGTGGCGTGGCGCCAGGAGACCCTGGCGTCGTCGAAGACGATGTCGCCCCGCGGATCACGTCCGAGGGCGTAGGACCTGGACGGATCGAGCGTCCAGGTCCGTCCGTTTGATTCCAGTACGAGTTCCGGCACTCCATGCCCCACTGAGTTGTCCCCCGAATTACCCCCGACACAGGGAGTTTAGGGATGTCGAACATCGTGGGGAACTATTCCAGGCGGAGGGCTGTCGTCCCAATCCGGTCCGGGGGCCGCGTGCTTGCGTGCGCTTCGGCTCGCGCCGTTGACGGGGTGGAAAACGGGTCGGAAAGTGGTAATCCCCTCGCGGGGGACGGGTTGCCTCCGGCGGCTCGCGGGCGTCTCGGGGGCGGATCGGGGGCTGGCATGGGGTCTGCGGGTGCGCTGCGGGGGCCTTCTTCGCGTTCGTTGCCCTGGGGGGACGCGGTTCTTTCCGCTGTCGCGGGGGTCGGGTGGGCGTTCGTCGGGATGGGGGGTACGGCGGCGCTCGGGTTGCATCTCGTCGGGGCGGATGGTCGGGGGGCGTTGGGGGCGCTCACTGCTGCCGTCGTGGCGCTTGCGGTGGGGGGTTCTGTTTCGCCGTCCGTCGACATGTCCGCCTTCGGGATGACCGGGGGTGAGGCTCATGTCGCCTTTCAGGCAACGCCATTGGGGGTGAGTCTGGTGGGGGCGTTGCTGCTGGGGTGGTTCTTTCTGCGGTCCCTGCGGGTGGGGGTGGGGCGGGTCTCTGCGGCCGAACTGCTGGTGCGGGCTGGTGTGTTGGTCGCGTTGTTCGTCGTCGGGGTCGGGGGGCTGGCCTGGGTGGGGCGGGGGGTGGTCACGCTCGATGGGGGTGCGCTGGGGCTGCGCCGCGGTGCGGGGAGTGGTGGGGGGTGGCTCCGGGATCTGGTGCATGCCCAGGCCGCTGTTCGGTTCGCCGTGGACTTCGGGGGGACGGTGGTGGGTGGGCTGGTGTGGTGTGTCGCGGTGCTGGCCATCGGCTTGCTCGCTTCGCGTCGCGTGCCGGTGCCTCCGGCGTGGGCGGGGGTGCGGGCTGCTGTTTCGGCGGTCGTCAGGGTGTTGCTGGTCGC
Source organism: Streptomyces sp. LaPpAH-108 (assembly GCF_000373625.1). Lineage (GTDB taxonomy): Bacteria > Actinomycetota > Actinomycetes > Streptomycetales > Streptomycetaceae > Streptomyces. The sequence goes on along the minus strand of NZ_KB891988.1, from coordinate 1,103,271 downwards.
CGTTGTGGCGGGGATCGCTGCGGCTGTCTATGCCTCGGTCGGGGACGATCATCCTCGGCGGATCGCTGGCGCGGCGTTGCTGGGGGCGCCCAACGGGGCTTGGCTTGCTGTGGCGTTGGGGTTGTTCGTGCCGTGGGACGGGCGGGCGAGTGGGGTGCTGCGGGTGGTGCTTCCGCATCCCGTCGACCGGTTTCTGGCCGACTCCCCCGGGCGGGCCGTCACCGTGGGGCGGCTGGCCGAGCTGGATGGGCGGGTGTGGGTGCTCGTCGTGGGGGCGGCGGTGTTGACGGTGGCGGCGGGGGTGTTGACCGCCGTGCGGGCTCCTTCGGGTACGCGGCGACTGGCCTTGTGGTGTGGGGTGCGGCTGGGGGGCGTCATGGCTGTCGCGTTGCCGTTGCTTGTGTGGCTTACCCGTACGTCGGTTCAGGCTTCGGTGTCTGTGCTGGGGTTCGATGCTTTGGGGGCGGGGGTTGTGGGGCGGCGGGCGAAGGGGGCTGGTGGGGGGCACGGCGTGGTGAGTGGGCCCTACTCGCCTAGCCCGCCCTATCGGGTGCCTAACCCCGACACGAATCCGTATCTTCGGCTGCCCGAGGTGCCGCCGGGGTCGGGCTCGGACGATGTGTCCGGGGCGCCCACTGTTGCCAGTCCTGCGCTTCCGCCTCCGCCTCGGCGGCGGTCCGGGAAGCCGTCCTCCGATCAGGGGCCGCCGCCTCCGCCGCCTCGGGCGCCGGGGGGCTGACGCGCCTGCGGTTCGGGGGGGGCGGGGCCGCGGCGGGGGGTATCCGTCCTCGGTCCGGCGCGCTGTTTGCTGACATAGGCACCCTGTGTTTTCGCCGGCCGCTGCGGGCGGACACCCCCCGCCACGTCCCCTCACCGCCGTACGCGGGTGCGGCGCCGCCTCGCGAAGGGGCGCGGGGCGAACTCCATCGACGCCGTGTGCGGGTGCGTGGTCGCTCCCCGCGAAGGGGGACAGGGGTGGCTCCCTCGGTGCCGGTGCCCCCAAGCGGAGCGTTCCGGTAGGTGGACCCGGAGGCGGTCGGCACCGGGTGCCGGATACGGTGGGGGGACCATGAGCGCTACGGAGAACGCCGCTGTGCAGGCTGTTGACGACCCGACTCTGTTGGTGAAGATATTCGGGAAGGACCGGCCGGGGATCACGGCCGGGCTGTTTGACACGTTGGCCGCGTTTCGGGTCGATGTGGTGGATATCGAGCAGGTTGTCACTCGGGGGCGGCTGGTGCTGTGTGCGCTGGTTTCGGCGCCGCCGGTGGGGCTTGAGGGGGATCTGCGGGCCACTGTGCACAGCTGGGCCGAGTCGATGAAGATGCAGGCCGAGATCATTTCGGGGCATGGGGACAACCGGCCTCGGGGGGTCGGGCGGTCTCTGGTGACCGTGCTGGGGCATCCGCTCACCGCTGAGTCGACCGCTGCCATCGCCGCGCGGATCGCGCAGGCCGGGGGGAACATCGACCGGATTTTCCGGCTGGCCAAGTACCCTGTCACGGCTGTGGAGTTCGCCGTTTCCGGGGTGGAGACCGGGTCGCTGCGCAGTGCGCTCGCCGCCAGCGCCTCGGCACTCGGTGTCGACATCGCCGTCGTGTCGGCGGGGCTGCATCGGCGGGCGCAGCGGCTTGTGGTCATGGATGTGGACTCGACGCTGATCCAGGACGAGGTCATCGAGCTGTTCGCGGCGCACGCGGGGTGTGAGGCCGAGGTGGCCGAGGTGACCGCCGCCGCGATGCGGGGGGAGCTGGATTTCGAGCAGTCGCTGCATGCCCGGGTCGCGCTGCTCAAGGGGCTGGATGCCTCGGTCGTCGAAAAAGTGCGGGATCAGGTGCGGCTCACGCCGGGGGCACGGACCTTGATCCGGACGCTGAAGCGGCTGGGTTATCAGGTCGGCGTTGTCTCCGGTGGGTTCACGCAGGTCACCGACGATCTCAAGGAGCGGCTGGGGCTGGACTTCGCTCAGGCCAACACGCTGGAGATCGAGGACGGCAAGCTGACCGGGCGGGTCACCGGGGAGATCGTGGACCGGGCGGGCAAGGCGCGGCTGCTGCGTCGGTTCGCCGCCGAGGCCGGGGTGCCGCTGTCGCAGACCGTGGCCATCGGTGACGGGGCCAACGATCTCGACATGCTGAACGCCGCCGGGCTCGGTGTCGCCTTCAACGCCAAGCCCGTCGTCCGCGAGGCCGCCCACACCGCCGTCAACGTCCCCTTCCTCGACACCGTCCTCTACCTCCTCGGCATCACCCGTGAAGAGGTCGAGGCCGCCGATACCCACGACGAGGACTAGCACCGAGAAGGGGTCCTGCGCCGCTTGCGGTGCAGGACCCCTTCTTCAGCTTCCCGTCATTCCGACGGGGTCCAGTACTCGGTCAGCGTCGCCTTGCCCGGCTCCAGGTTCTTCCAGTCGCCGTCGTACGACAGCACCGCGAAGGCGGCGGCGGGGAAGCCCCGGCGGTTCATGCGGTCGCGGGCGTCGCCCTCCGAGGAGCCCGCGAGGAGGTCGGCCAGGTGGTGCACGCCGGGGTTGTGGCCGATGAGGATCACCGTGCGGACGTCGTCCGGGGTCTCGTTGAGTACGGCGATCAGCTCGCCGGGGGAGGCGTCGTAAACCCGGTCCTCGTAGACCGTCCTGGGGCGGTGGGCCAGCTCGTGGACGGCCAGCTTCCAGGTTTCGCGGGTCCGCAGGGCGGTGGAGCAGACGGCCAGGTCGAAGGCGAGGCCGGTGTCGGCCAGTCTGCTGCCCGCGACCGTGGCGTCCGTACGGCCCCGCTCGGCGAGGGGGCGTTCATGGTCGGAAACCTGGGGCCAGTCGGCTTTCGCATGGCGGAAGAGGACGATCCTGCGGGGTTCGGCGACGCTCATGGCACCCAGCTTCGCACGAAAGATGTGCCCTGGCGCAGGGAGTTGACATGCGGATTCACCGTACGAGCCAGGGTTTCGCACACCGTGGGCTCACCGTACGAGGAGTGTGCGTATCTGTTCGACGAGATGGGCGAGCACGGGTTCGCCGGTGGCCGCGTGGGCCTCGGAGGGGTTCAGGATCAGTGCGAGCAGGATCGTGAACGCCAGGACGGGCAGGGCCAGGGCCCACCAGGGCAGTCGCGTGCCGTCGGCGCCCGTGGTCGCCGGGTGGTGGGTGCGGACGGACATGGTCGCCTCCGTCGGTCTTCGCAGCGGGTGCCGCGACCCCGCGTCGCGGCACACTTCGAAGGTACGGAATCACCGTCCGTGGGCCTATCAGGAAGGCCACCCACTTCACCCTGAGTCCCGCCCCCTAGGGGACGGGGGGTCAGCCCTACCTCCGGGCGCGGATCAGGGCGAGGCGATCGTCGCGATGATGCCGATGATCACGAAGACGACGAGGAACGAGCCGAAGACGAGGAGCATCTTCTTCTGGCCGTTCTTCGGGTTCGGGTCGAGCACAGGCTGCATGGCGTCAGTCTCGCACCCTTCGTCCGGTACGGGTCCGGCGGGGGCGGCTCAGCGGGCCGCCTCGTCCTCCACCGTGCGGTCGCGGCCCGCGAGGACGCCGACGATCATCTGCGGCACCATGAGGCCCGCCATCAGCGCGAGCGGTACGCCCCAGCCGCCGCTGCGCTGGTAGAGCACGCCGACAAGGAGCGGGCCCGGGATCGAGAGCAGATAGCCGGTGCTCTGCGCGAACGCCGACAGCTGGGCCACGCCCGGACCGCTGCGCGCCCGCATGCCGACCATGGTCAGCGCGAGCGGGAACGCGCAGTTGGAGACGCCGAGCAGCAGGGCCCACGCCCAGGCGCCGGAGGCGGGCGCGAGGTAGAGGCCCGCGTAGCCCGCGAGGCCGCACGCGCCCAGGGTCAGCACGATCGGGCCCTGGTGGGGCAGCCGGGCGGCGACCCTCGGGATCACGAAGGCCAGGGGCACGCCCATCACCATGGTGACCGCGAGCAGGACACCCGCCGTGCTCGCCGGTACGCCCGCGTCCCGGAAGATCTGCGGCATCCAGCCCATGGTGATGTACGCACCGGTCGCCTGGAGCCCGAAGAACACGGCCAGCGCCCAGGCGGTACGGCTGCGGGTGATCCGGAGGGGTGCCTGGTGCGCTGCGAGGTCCGGCACCTTGGGGGAGGCTCCCCCGGCGGCGCCCGCACCCGCGCCTTCCTCGCGCTTCCTGACCAGCGGCAGCCACGGCACAATCGCCGCCCCCGCCAGCGCCGCCCAGATCGCCAGGCCCGGCTGCCAGCCGCCGAGCGCGTGGGCCAGGGGGACGGCGACCGCCGCCGCCACTGCCGTGCCCGCCGCGAGGGCCATGGAGTACAGGCCCGTCATGGAGCCCACGCGGTCCGGGAACCAGCGCTTGACGATGACCGGCATCAGGACGTTGCTGACGGCGATGCCCATGAGCGCGAGCGCGCTGGCGGCGAGGAAGCCGGGGGTGCCGCCGATGAAGGGGCGGAGCAGGAGTCCGGCGGTGATGGCGGTCATGCCCGCGCAGACCACCGCGCCCAGGCCGAAGCGGCGGGCGAGGCGGGGCGCGGTGGCGCCGAAGACGGCGAAGCACAGCGGAGGTACGGAGGTCAGCAGGCCCGCCACGCCGCCGCTCATGCCGAGCCCGTCGCGGACCTCCTCCAGGAGGGCGCCGAGGCTCGTGATGGCCGGGCGGAGGTTCAGCGCGGACAGGACGATGCCGACGACCAGCAGGCGCGTCATCCACGCGCGCGGGGAGGCGGACGCGGTGTCGTGTCCGTCCGTACCGCGCGCGGTGCGCGGCTCTTCCGTACGGGCCGCCACGGTCCCGGTCTCTTCACTCGCCATGGGGACCATCATAGAATCATGGGATGATTGGTTGTCCATCCCCGGAGCGGTCGCACCCGGCGTTCGCGTGCGAAGGTGTGCCATGCCCCTGAGTCACCCCCGACGTTCGGCGCTGTCCGAGCAGGTCATCGCCGAGCTGCGGAATCAGATCGCCTCCGGTGAGTGGCCGGTCGGCTCGCGCATCCCCACCGAGCCCGAGCTGGTCGAGCAGCTGGGCGTCGCCCGCAACACCGTCCGCGAGGCGGTCCGCGCGCTCGCGCACAACGGTCTGCTGGACATCCGCCAGGGCTCCGGCACGTACGTCGTGGCGACGAGCGAGCTGGCCGGGGTGATGCACCGCAGGTTCGCGGACGCCGATCCCCGGCACATCGCGGAGCTGCGGTCCACGCTGGAGTCGGCGGCGGCGCGCATGGCGGCCGGGCGGCGCACCGAGAAGGACCTCAAGCAGCTCGACGCGCTCCTGAGCAGGCGCGAGGAGGCGTGGGAGACCGGGGAGGCGGAGGCGTTCGTGGCGGCCGACGCGACCTTCCATCTGGCCGTGGTGGCGGCCTCGCACAACGACGTGATGACGGCGATGTACGCCGACCTCGGCGAGGTGCTGCGGGACTGGCTGCGCGCCGACGTGAGCGACGGGCTGACCCCCGAGACGCACATGGACCACGCCCGTCTGGTGGACGCGATCCGCGCGGGCGACGCGGAACTGGCCGCCATGGAGGCCGCCAGCTATCCGTTCCTGTGCCGCGCGGGCAGGCTCAGCGCACCTTCTGGTGGCTGATCCACACCGAGCGGATCTCCTTCCAGCAGCGCCCGGTCAGCTTGACCGTCATGGCCGCGTCGGTGTCCACGGGCGCGCTGTCGGTGTCGATGTCCCACCAGCGGGCGCACTCGATGTGCAGGCGGACGCGGTCGGTGTCCACGTAGGGGTTGTGGCAGTACGACACCACGTGCGAGCCCTCCACGGCGGTACGGCAGGCGGCGCCGAAGAGGCTGGGGGCGGGCGCGGAGTCGTCCGCGCGGGCGGGTGCGAGCGCGGACGACGGCAGGGTCAGGACGAGGGCCAGGGCCGCGGTCACCGGGGCCAGGCTGCGGGACAGGCGCACAAGGGAACCTCCTCGGCCGGGCTGCGGAGGGGCGGGCGCGGCAACGCCTGCTTCGAGCGTGCGGCGCGGGGGCCGGTACGGCCCGGCAGGTGAGCCGAACGAGTGACGCGGCTCGGGTGAAGCGGACGTACCTCTTGCGAGTGACAGCCCCTACGGGACGAGGCCCGCACCCCTTCCGGGATGCGGGCCTCGCGGCACCGATACGGCGCGACAGCTACGGCACGGCTGCGGCTCAGGCGCCGATCGCGTGCAGACCGCCGTCGACGTGGATGATCTCGCCGGTGGTCTTCGGGAACCAGTCGCTCAGCAGGGCGACGATGCCGCGACCGGCCGGCTCCGGGTCCTTGAGGTCCCACTCCAGCGGGGAGCGGGTGTCCCACACGGCGGCGAGGTCGGAGAAGCCCGGGATGGACTTCGCGGCCATGGAGCCGAGCGGACCGGCGGAGATGAGGTTGCAGCGGATGTTCTGCTTGCCCAGGTCGCGCGCCATGTAGCGGCTGGTGGCCTCCAGGGCGGCCTTGGCCGGGCCCATCCAGTCGTACTGCGGCCAGGCGTACTGCGCGTCGAAGGTGAGGCCGACGACCGAGCCGCCGTTCTGCATCAGCGGCAGGCAGGCCATGGTCAGCGACTTCAGGGAGAAGGCGGAGACGTGCATGGCGGTGGCGACCGACTCGAACGGGGTGTTCAGGAAGTTGCCGCCGAGCGCGTCCTGCGGGGCGAAGCCGATGGAGTGGACGACGCCGTCCAGGCCGCCCAGTTCCTCGCCGACGATGTCGGCCAGGCGCGCGAGGTGCTCCTCGTTGGTGACGTCCAGCTCGATGACCTTGGCGGGCTTCGGCAGCTTCTTGGCGATGCGCTCGGTCAGCGTGGGCCGCGGGAAGGCGGTCAGGATGATCTCGGCGCCCTGCTCCTGCGCGAGCTTGGCCGCGTGGAAGGCGATGGAGGACTCCGTCAGCACACCCGTGATCAGGATGCGCTTGCCCTCGAGAATTCCGCTCATGGTGATCAGTGACCCATTCCCAGTCCGCCGTCAACGGGGATGACGGCTCCAGTGATGTACGAGGCGTCGTCCGAGGCGAGGAAGCGCACGGCGGCGGCGACCTCCTCCGGCTGCGCGTAGCGGCCGAGCGGCACCTGCGACACGATGCCCTTGCGCTGCTCGTCGGTGAGCGCCTTGGTCATGTCGGTGTCCACGAAGCCGGGGGCGACGACGTTGAAGGTGATGTTGCGCGAGCCCAGCTCACGGGCGAGGGAGCGCGCGAAGCCGACCATGGCGGCCTTGGAGGCGGCGTAGTTCGCCTGCCCGGCGGAGCCCAGCAGACCGACCACGGAGGAGATCAGGACGACGCGGCCCTTCTTGGCGCGCAGCATCCCGCGGTTGGCGCGCTTCACGACGCGGAAGGTGCCGGTGAGGTTGGTGTCGATGACCGAGGTGAAGTCCTCCTCGGACATGCGCATCAGGAGCTGGTCCTTGGTCACGCCCGCGTTGGCGACCAGGACCTCGACCGGGCCGTGCTGCTCCTCGATCTCCTTGTACGCCTGCTCGACCTGCTCGGGGTCGGTGATGTCGCACTTGACCGCGAGGAAGCCCGCCGGGGGCTCACCCGAGCGGTACGTGATCGCGACCTTGTCGCCTGCGTCGGCGAAAGCGCGGGCGATGGCGAGGCCGATGCCCCGGTTGCCTCCGGTGACGAGAACCGAGCGGCTCAACGGATCACCCTTTCGATTAGCGGTCTGCAGCGTTCCGACAATCCGCCCGGACGAATCGACGTCCGTCGGACAGGCGGCTTCACCGAAAACCTATCGGTCGCGCCGCGTCCGAGGGCAAGCGGGCACCGACAGTGGCTCACGGCGAGTGCTGTGGGATTCCTACAGGCTGGAGTGTCGTCAGTCCGCCACGCCGGGGGCGTAGGCGGGCAGCCCCTCGGCGCGGGCCGTTTCGAGCATCCTGCGGTCATACGTCACCACGGCTGTCAGGTCGTCGCGCAACGACAGCGCACTGGCCACATGGATCGCGTCCAACGTCCGCAGCCGCCCGACCAGCAGAGCCGCTCCGTCACGCACCTCCCGGGTGAGGAGGATCTCGGTGATCCGGGCGTCCAGATCCTCCATCGCCTTCGGAAAGTGCCCCATGAGATCCACTGTCCGTACGGTCTCCACGAAGCCGAGCGTGCTGGTGGCGAGTATCTCGGTGACCTGCTGCTGTAGGAAGGCGTCCAGGTCACCCCAGTAGTTGCGGCGGGTCATCCACGTGACCAGCGCGGATGCGTCCATGTAGATCAACGGTCGTCCTCCTCACGCTCGGCCAGGAGCAGCGCCAGAGGATCGACGTCTTCGGGCACCTCGTAATGCGGCATGTCGTGCCGGTCGGCAGCGGTGACCGGCTTCAGCTTGATCTTCCCTTGGGCCACCAGGTGCGCGTACCGCTCCATGGGGCCACCGGCCGGAGACAGTATGGCGATCACGTTGCCGTGCCGGGTGACCTGAATCGCCTCCCCCTTCTCGACACGGGCGAAGACCGCGCTGGGGTTGTACGAGAACTCGCGGACGGAGATGGTGCTCATGCCAGGCTCCCTCGCTTCGACCGGTTGTGCCTACATATAGCCGATCGTACCCACAAACCTAGCGGCTCATCGGGGGTGGCAGCGGGAGCTGCGGCGATGACGGCGGTCCCCCGGGAGTCCGGCACCGGCCCCCCCCCCGTCGGCTCGCGGTGCGGAACCGGCGGGAGGGCGCGAGCGCGCCGCTTCGCCGCCCGGTTCGACCTTCCCGCCGGTGAGGGTGTGCTGGTCATCGAGCCGGGGTCGCCGTGTCCGGCGTGAGAGAGCCCTCGTCCTCCACCGGCTTCGCCCGCGTCACCGCGCACTCCGCCCACACCGTCTTGCCCGGCCCCTTGCGGGGCTGGACGCCCCAGCGGGTGGCGAGGTCGGCCACGAGGACGAGGCCGCGACCGCCGTCCGCCTGCTCGGGGCTCAGCACCGGATGCGCGGGGTGCGTGTCGGACACCTCTACGCGGACGGTGCCCGCCGGGTCGTAGCGGAGGCACAGTTCGAAGTCCCTGCCGGGTACGCGGCCGTGGAGCACCGCGTTGGCGGCGAGTTCCGCGACGACCAGGGCGACGGTTTCGGAGCCCTCGCTGTTGTACGGCACGTTCCACTCGTCGAGTTGGAGTACGGCCAGTCTCCGGGCGACGCGGGCGCCGCGCCGGGTCGCGGAGAGACGCTGTACGAACACGCTTACGGGGACGGCCTCTTGGGCCTGTGGTACGGACATGGTCCCAGGGTTCTGATTCCGCCCAGCTGGCAACAGGAACGAAACCCATACAGAGGTAGCTGTACCAGTGCACACTCTGGACTGGGTGGGTTACTCATCGTGATGAGTTGAGCAACACGGGAGGCGGCTCGGATGACGGCGGACCAGGGTGGGGGCAGCAACAATGTCGAGATCGAACCTTCCGAGGGCCTCAGAATCTTCGGCGCGGTACTGAAGTCACTGCGGGAACTGGCCGGTCTGACCCAGGAAGAGTTCGCGAGGCTCGTGGGGTACTCACCTGCCTACATCGCCAAGATCGAGCAGGGCAAGCGGTTTCCGCCTTCGGAACTGCCTGAGCGGGCCGAGGAGGCTCTAGGGGCGCACGGACGCAAAGTACTCGCGGCAGCGGCACGCAGCCTGACCAGGCGTCCGGGACTGGCACACCGGTTTCAGGAGTGGGCGGGGATCGAGGAAGACGCGATCTCGTTGTACGCGTACGAATGCCGAGCCGTGCCCGGGATGCTTCAGCCGGAGGCATACATTCGGGCGTTGTTCGACTCCACTCCACCGCCATTGAGCGAGGAGCAAATCCAGCATTATGTGACAGCTCGGCTAGATCGGCAACAGCTCATCTCCACCAGGGTCAATACCGAGTTCATCTTTATCATCGAGCAGAGCGTCATCGAACGGCGGATTGGGGGCAGGAAGGTGACGACGCAAGTCATCGACCATCTCCTTGAGGTGGGCACCCGGCGCAATGTCGAGATCCAGGTCATGCCCACGGTGCGGGAAGACCACTGCGGCGTCGGCGGGCCGATGTACTTGGCCGAGACGCCTACCTGCCAGTGGCTCGGCTGTACTTGGCCGAGACGCCTACCTGCCAGTGGCTCGGCTACACGGAAGGTCAGCGGTCGAGCCACCTGCTCGCCGCACCAAAAGACGTGAGCGTGTTGGTTCAGCGTTATGGCAAGCTGCGTTCCCAGGCTTTGGATTGCCAAGCTACCGTGAAGCTGCTGGAACAGATTCGAGGAGCGCTATGAGCACCACTGATGAGCTGGCTTGGTTCAAGAGCAGCTACAGCGATAACGAGGGTGCCAACTGCCTCGAAGTAGCCATGCGTCCGGAGGCAGTCCACATCCGCGACTCCAAAGACACCCACATCCAGCCCCTCACCATCACCCCCTCCACCTGGGCCGCGTTCACCAGCCTCGCGGCTCGCAACTGAGTCGGCGCCGTACAGAAATCATCGGGCGGGTACAGGAGTTGGTCCTGTACCCGCCCCTTGCGTGGCCAACTGCTGAAGGGAACCCCCGTGCCCCAAGACATCGACCCCTCCTTCCTCGCCCTACCACTCCGCGCCCTCGCCGACGCCGCGCTCGCCCGCGCCCGCGCCCTCGGGGCCGAGCACGCCGACTTCCGGCTGGAGAAGGTGCGCAGCGCGTCGTGGCGGTTGAGGGACGCCAAGCCCGCCGGGTCGTCGGACACCACCGACCTCGGGTACGCCGTACGCGTGGTGCACGGCGGGAGTTGGGGGTTCGCGTCCGGGGTGGACCTGACCATGGACGGTGCCGCCAAGGTCGCCTCGCAGGCCGTCGCCATGGCGAAGCTGTCCGCGCAGGTCATCAAGGCGGCGGGGTCGGATGAGCGGGTCGAACTCGCCGACGAGCCCGTGCACGCGGACAAGACCTGGGTGTCCTCGTACGAGATCGACCCCTTCTCCGTACCCGACGAGGAGAAGGCCGCGCTGCTGGCGGAGTGGAGCAACCGGCTCCTCACCGCGCAGGGCGTGAGCCATGTCGACGCCTCGCTGCTCACGGTGCACGAGAACAAGTTCTACGCGGACACCGCAGGCACCGTCACGACGCAGCAACGCGTCCGGCTGCACCCGGCGTTGACCGCCGTCTCCGTGGACGACTCCAGCGGCGAGTTCGACTCGATGCGCACCCTCGCTCCGCCGGTGGGACGCGGCTGGGAGTATCTGAAGGGCACTGGCTGGGACTGGGACTCCGAACTGGAGCAGATCCCGGAGCTGTTGGCCGAGAAGATGCGCGCGCCGAGCGTGGACCCGGGGCTGTACGACCTGGTCGTGGACCCGTCCAACCTGTGGCTCACCATCCACGAATCCATCGGCCACGCAACGGAGTTGGACCGCGCCCTAGGCTACGAGGCCGCGTACGCCGGTACCTCCTTCGCCACCTTCGACCAGCTCGGCAAGCTGAAGTACGGCTCCGAGCTGATGAACGTCACCGGTGACCGTACGGCCGAGCACGGCCTCGCGACCGTCGGGTACGACGACGAGGGCGTGGCCGCGCAGTCCTGGGACCTGGTGAAGGACGGCACGCTGGTCGGGTACCAACTCGACCGCCGCATCGCCAAGTTGACCGGGTTCGAGCGGTCCAACGGGTGCGCCTTCGCGGACTCCCCCGCGCATGTGCCGGTGCAGCGCATGGCCAACGTCTCGCTGCGGCCCGATCCCGCCGGGCTGTCCACCGAAGACCTGATCGGGGGCGTGGACCGGGGCATCTATGTCGTCGGTGACCGGTCCTGGTCCATCGACATGCAGCGCTACAACTTCCAGTTCACCGGGCAGCGGTTCTTCCGGATCGAGAACGGGCGGATCACCGGTCAGCTGCGGGACGTCGCCTACCAGGCCACCACCACCGACTTCTGGGGTTCGATGGCCGCCGTGGGCGGTCCGGGGACCTATGTGCTCGGCGGTGCCTTCAACTGCGGCAAGGCCCAGCCGGGCCAGGTCGCCGCCGTCTCGCACGGCTGCCCATCTGCTCTGTTCCGGAGCGTCAATATCCTCAACACGACCCAGGAGGCCGGTCGATGAAGGTCCGCACGGAGATCGGCTGGGGGTCCGGGGGTTATCCCCCGGGAAAGCACATTCTGAACACGACTCAGGAGGCCGGTCGATGAGCCCGCGCACCAGCAAGCCGCACGAGGTCGTCGAGCGGGCCCTCGCGCTGTCCCGGGCCGACGGCTGCGTCGTCATCGCGGACGAGAACTCCACCGCCAACCTCCGCTGGGCGGGCAACGCGCTCACCACCAACGGCGTGACCCGGGGCCGTACCCTCACGGTGATCGCGACCGTGAACGGGCAGCAGGGCACCGCCTCCGGGGTCGTCTCGCGGTCCGCCGTCACCGACGAGGACCTGGAGCCGCTGGTGCGGGCCGCCGAGGCCGCCGCCCGCGCCGCCGGTCCGGCCGAGGACGCGCAGCCGCTGGTCAGCGGGGTGCCGCACTCCCCCGACTTCGCGGACGCGCCCCTGGAGACCTCCTCCGCCGTCTTCGGGGACTTCGCGCCCGCCCTCGGCGAGTCCTTCGCGCGGGCCCGCGCGGGCGGCCGTGAGCTGTACGGCTTCGCCAACCACGAGATGGTCTCCACCTACCTCGGCACCTCCACCGGGCTGCGCCTGAGGCACGACCAGCCGACCGGCACCCTGGAGCTGAACGCCAAGTCGCCCGACCGCACCCGCTCGGCCTGGGCCGGACGCTCCACGCGGGACTTCAAGGACGTCGACCCGGCGGCGCTGGACGCCGAGCTGGCCGTACGCCTGGGCTGGGCCGAGCGGCGCGTGGAGCTGCCCGCCGGGCGCTACGAGACGCTGCTGCCGCCGTCCGCCGTGGCCGACCTGCTGATCTACCAGCTGTGGTCGTCCTCGGGCCGGGACGCGGCCGAGGGGCGCACGGTGTTCTCCAAGCCGGGCGGCGGCACCCGCGTCGGCGACCGGCTCAGCGAGCTGCCGCTCACCCTGCGCAGCGACCCGAACGAGCCGGGCCTGGAGTGCGCGCCGTTCGTGGTGGCCCACTCCTCCGGCGGCGACCAGTCCGTCTTCGACAACGGGCTGCCCGTCCACCCCACCGACTGGATCGGCGAGGGCGTCCTGCGCAACCTCACCACCACCCGGCACGGCGCGGGCCTCACCGGCCTGCCCGTGGCCCCGGCGCTCGGGAACCTCATCCTGGACGGCGGCCAGGACCGCTCCCTGGACGAGATGGTCGCGGACACCGAGCGCGGGCTGCTGCTGACCTGCCTCTGGTACATCCGCGAGGTGGACCCGGCGACCCTGCTGCTGACCGGGCTGACCAGGGACGGCGTGTATCTGGTGGAGAACGGCGAGGTCACCGGGCAGGTGAACAACTTCCGGTTCAACGAGTCGCCGGTCGGGCTGCTCGGCCGGGCCTCGGAGGCCGGGCGCACCGAGCGCACGCTGCCGCGTGAGTGGAGCGACTGGTTCACCCGGGCCGCGATGCCCGCGCTGCGCGTCCCGGATTTCAATATGAGCTCTGTCAGCCAGGGCGTATAACCTCGTAGTCGGCTGTCACCCGACTGCCGACTGATCTTCAAGGAGACACGAGAACCGTGACGGACATCGTCGACGAACTGAAGTGGCGCGGGCTGATCGCCCTCTCCACCGACGAAGACGCGCTGCGCAAGGCGTTCGCGGACGGTCCCGTCACGTTCTATTGCGGCTTCGACCCGACCGCGCCCAGCCTGCACCTCGGCAACCTGGTGCAGATCCTGACCATGCGCCGCATCCAGAACGCCGGTCACCGGCCGCTGGGTCTGGTCGGGGGCGCCACCGGTCTGATCGGCGACCCGAAGCCCACGGCCGAGCGCACGCTGAACGCGCCGGAGATCGTCGCCCAGTGGGTGGAGCGGCTGCGCGGCCAGATCCAGCCGCTGCTGGACTTCGAGGGCCCGAACGCGGCCGTCATGGTCAACAACCTGGACTGGACCCAGGGCATGTCGGCCATCGAGTTCCTGCGCGACATCGGCAAGCACTTCCGGGTGAACAAGATGATCGCCAAGGAGGCCGTCTCCCGCCGCCTGAACTCGGACGCGGGCATCAGCTACACCGAGTTCAGCTACCAGATCCTCCAGGGCATGGACTTCCTGGAGCTGTACCGGCGCTACGGCTGCACGCTCCAGACCGGCGGCAGCGACCAGTGGGGCAACCTCACCTCGGGCACCGACCTGATCCACCGCGTCGAGCCGGACGCCGTGGTGCACGCCCTCGGCACCCCGCTGATCACCAAGGCGGACGGCACCAAGTTCGGCAAGACCGAGTCGGGCACGGTGTGGCTCGACGCGGAGATGACCACGCCGTACGCCTTCTACCAGTTCTGGCTGAACGCGGACGACCGTGACGTCTCCAAGTTCCTGCGCATCTTCAGCTTCAAGTCCCGCGAGGAGATCGAGGAGCTGGAGCGGCAGACCGAGGAGCGCCCGCAGGCGCGTGCCGCCCAGCGCGCGCTGGCCGAGGAGCTGACGACGCTGGTGCACGGCGCCGACCAGACGGCCGCCGTGGTCGCCGCGTCCAAGGCCCTCTTCGGCCAGGGCGAGCTGGCGGAGCTGGACGAGCGCACCCTCGCCGCCGCGCTCTCCGAGGTCCCGCACGTCCAGGTCGCCGAGCTGGGCCTGGTGACCGACCTGTTCGCCGAGGTCGGTCTCGTGGCCAGCAAGTCGGCCGCGCGCCGCACGGTGAAGGAGGGCGGTGCCTACGTGAACAACGTCAAGGTCGCCGCCGAGGACGCCGTCCCCGCCGCCGAGGACCTGCTGCACGGGCGCTGGCTGGTGCTGCGCAGGGGCAAGAAGAACCTGGCCGCGGTGGAGGTCACCGGGGCCTGAGGCCCGGTCCGCGCGCCCGAGCACGAGCCGAGGGGGTGGCCGCCCGTTGTGGTGGCCACCCCCTCGGCATGTCCGCCGGGCCTCGGACCTCGCGTCCTCAGACCTGGCGCTGCTGCTTTCTCTTGCCCAGCGTCTCCATGTACAGCCGGTCGACGATGAAGACGATGATGATCGCCGCGACCAGCTGGAAGAGGTGCCGGGTCCAGTCGATGCCCCGGGTCTCCGCGACCCCCACCGCCCGGGCCACCGCGTTGCCCACCAGGCCGCCGATCGTGCCGCAGATGACGGTCAGCCACAGCGGGCTGTGCTGTTTTCCGGGGATGATCGCCTTGGCGATGACGCCCAGCACGAATCCCACGATGATCGCCCACAGCCAGCCCATGGCCGCCTCCTCGTAACGGTCCGGCACGGGTCCGACCTGGTCCTGTCCCGTGTCCTCGGCCCCAGTCTGTGCGCGGGGCGCGGGGCGCGCACACGGGGTGCCGCCGTACGTGCCGGGGCGTCCCCCGGGTCGCCGCAGGCAGGGGGCGCCCCGGTATCGAGCCGGAGGCCGGGGCGGCGTACCGTGGGGGGTGTCCCGGGCCGGTTTCCCCGACGGGCCGGGCGCTCGTACGGGACGGGGACGAGTCCCTTGCGGTCGGATGGTGGACTGAAGATGCTCAAGCAGCGCGGCGACGGACAGGTGTTCCGGATCACCGGCGCCCGGACCGGGCTCGCCGAGGACGTACGGGGCCGGCAGCGGCGGTACGTCATCTCCATGTCGATCCGGACCGTCTCGGTGATCCTCGCGGCCTCCCTGTGGAACGTGGAGCGGTACGTCGCCATCGTGGCGCTGGTGCTCGGCGCCCTGCTGCCGTACATCGCCGTGGTCATCGCGAACGCGGGCCGGGAGCGTCCGCCGTCGCTGCCCTCGACATTTGTCGTCACCCCGTCCAAACCGATGATCGCGCCGGTCGCGGACCCCGGGTCGGCACGGTCGGAATCCGGCCCCGGCGGCGCGTCGGCCGGTCCTGCGGCGGAGGCGCACGGCGAACGGCCGGACCGCTCCTGAGCTGGGAAGACGCCCGAAAAGCGGAAGACGACTTCCCGCCAAGCTCAGGAAAAGCTCAGTTCAATCGCGCTGTTCCGGTGCCGGGTCGCGGGTGACCCGTGACATACTTCGTACGCGCTCCGCATCCCCCGTCGGAGCGACGGACCGACGCCGGGCAGCTCCCCCCGTGGCTGCTCGGCGTCGCCATGTTCAGAGCCTTTTCGCAGCCCCTTCGCTGCCCTTCCGCAGCCGTTCTTGTGAGACGAAACCGTGAGTGACACACCGATCTGCTCCGCCAAGGGCTGCCGCGTCGACGCCGTCTGGGTGCTCGCGTGGAACAACCCGAAGATCCACACGCCGGAGCGGCGGAAGACGTGGCTCGCCTGCGAGGAGCACCGCGAGCATCTGTCGCAGTTCCTCTCGGTGCGCGGGTTCCTGAAGGACGTCGTGCTGCTGACGGAGTGGGAGAAGCAGGAGTCGGCCGAAGGCTGAGCCTCAGCCGCCGATCGCCGACATCGGGCGGTCGGGCTGCACGAACGACGGGTCGTCCAGGCCCGCGCCCGCCTTCTTGCCCCACATCGCGGTGCGCCAGATGTCCGCGATCTCCTTGTCCTCGGCGTCCGAGCGCAGGGCCGCACGCAGATCGGTCTCCTCGGTGGCGAACAGACACGTGCGTATCTGTCCGTCGGCCGTGAGCCGGGTGCGGTCGCAGGCCGCGCAGAACGGGCGGGTGACCGAGGCAATGACGCCGACCCGCTGCGGGCCGCCGTCCACCAGCCAGCGCTCGGCCGGGGCGGAGCCGCGCTCGCCCGCGTTCTCGGCGGTGAGGTCGAAGCGGGTGCGCAGCGAGGCGAGGATGTCGGCCGCGGTGACCATGCCCTCGCGCTTCCAGCCGTGCTGGGCGTCGAGCGGCATCTGCTCGATGAAGCGCAGTTCGTACTCGTGCTCCAGGGCCCAGGCGAGGAGGTCGGGAGCCTCGTCGGCATTCAGGCCCGGCATCAGGACCGAGTTGACCTTGACCGGGGTGAGTCCGGCCTCGCTCGCGGCCAGCAGACCGTCCAGCACGTCCTTGTGGCGGTCGCGCCGGGTGAGGGTCTTGAAGACCTCGGGGCGCAGGGTGTCCAGGGAGACGTTGACCCGGTCGAGTCCGGCCTGCTTGAGGGCGGCGGCGGTGCGCTTGAGGCCGATGCCGTTGGTGGTGATCGACATCTGGGGGCGCGGCTCCAGGGCCGCGACGCGCTCGACGATGCCGACCAGGCCGGGACGCAGCAGCGGCTCGCCGCCGGTGAAGCGGACCTCCTCGATGCCGAGCAGGCGCACCGCGATGTCGATCAGGCGGACGATCTCGTCGTCCGTGAGCAGGTCGGTCTTGCCCAGCCACTGCAGGCCCTCTTCGGGCATGCAGTACGTGCAGCGCAGATTGCACCGGTCGGTCAGCGAGACCCGCAGGTCGGTGGCCACTCGGCCGTAGGTGTCGATGAGCACGTGGGCCCCCTCCCTCGCTTCCGGTCTGGACCGCGTGTTTCCCGGACCGCTCTTTTTCCGTCACCTGCGAGCCTACGCGAGTGTGATGACATCGACAGCCGCGAGCGGACGGGGCTGTGGAGAAACGGTCCGGCCGCGCCGTACGGGCGAGGTGCCCGCGCGGCGCGGCCGTGGTGTCGTGCGCGGTGCTCAGTGCGCCCCGGTGCCGGTCAGGGACCGGACCTCCAGCTCGGCGTACTTGCCCGCGTCCGGGACCTCCTTGGACAGCAGGGTGCCGACCGCGCCCAGCAGGAAGCCGACCGGGATCGAGATGATGCCGGGGTTCTCCAGCGGGAACCAGTGGAAGTCCACGTCGGGGAACATCGAGGTGGGCTTGCCGGAGACGACCGGCGAGAACAGCACCAGGCCGACGGCGGTGACCAGGCCGCCGTAGATCGACCACAGGGCGCCGGTGGTGGTGAACCGCTTCCAGAACAGGCTGTAGAGCAGCGTCGGCAGGTTGGCCGAGGCGGCGACCGCGAAGGCGAGCGCGACCAGTCCGGCCACGTTCAGGTCGCGGGAGAGCGCGCCGAGCACGATGGAGACGGCGCCGATGCCGACGGTGGCCCAGCGGGCCGCGCCGACCTCCTGTTTCTCGGTGGCCTGGCCCTTCTTGATGACGTTGGCGTAGATGTCGTGCGCGAAGGACGACGAGGAGGCCAGCGTCAGACCCGCGACCACCGCGAGGATGGTGGCGAAGGCGACGGCGGAGATGGTCGCGAGGAGCACGGCGCCCCAGTTGGAGTCGACCCCGCCGAGATGCAGCGCGAGCAGGGGCGCTGCCGTGTTGCCCGCCTTGTTGGAGCCGATGATCTCCCCGGGTTTGATGAGCGCGGCGGCGCCGAAGCCGAGGGCGAGGGTCATCAGGTAGAAGGCGCCGATCAGGCCGATGGCCCAGATGACGGACTTGCGGGCGGCCTTGGCGGTGGGGACCGTGTAGAAGCGGATCAGGATGTGCGGCAGGCCCGCAGTGCCGAGGACCAGGGCGATGCCGAGCGAGATGAAGTCCAGCTTGGTGGTGCCGCTGGCGCCGTACTTCAGGCCGGGTTCCAGGAAGGCCGAGCCCTTCCCGCTGGTGTCGGCGGCCTTGCCGAGCAGGTCCGAGATGTTGAAGTGGAACTTCAGCAGCACCAGGAAGGTCAGCAGCAGGGCGCCGACGATCAGCAGGACCGCCTTGACCATCTGGACCCAGGTGGTGCCCTTCATGCCGCCGATGGTGACGTAGACGATCATCAGGACGCCGACCAGGGCGACGATGCCGATCTTGCCGCCGTCGCTGGTGATGCCGAGCAGCAGCGAGACGAGGACGCCCGCGCCCGCCATCTGCGCGAGCAGGTAGAAGATCGAGACGACGATGGTGGAGACGCCCGCCGCCGTGCGGACCGGGCGCTGGCGCATCCGGTAGGCGAGCACGTCGCCCATCGTGTAGCGGCCTGAGTTGCGCAGCGGTTCGGCGACCAGGAGCAGCGCGACCAGCCAGGCGACCAGGAAGCCGACGGAGTAGAGGAAGCCGTCGTAGCCGAAGAGGGCGATGGCGCCCGCGATGCCGAGGAAGGACGCGGCGGACATGTAGTCGCCGGAGACGGCGAGGCCGTTCTGGAAGCCGGTGAACTGGCGCCCGCCCGCGTAGAAGTCGGCGGCGCTCTTGGTCTGGCGGCCCGCCCACACGGTGATGACGAGGGTCGCGACGACGAACACCGCGAACAGGCTGATGATCAGCGGCCGGTGCTCGCTGGCCTCCCCGGCCGCGAGCAGGGTGTGCTGGGCCGCGATCGTGTGCGGTGCGGGGCTCATGCGCCGCCCTCCATCCGGGACTTGATGGCCTCGGCCCTGGGGTCGAGCTTGGCGGCGGCATGGCGCGCGTACCACCAGGCGATGAGGAACGTGGTCAGGAACTGGGCCAGGCCCAGGACGAGCGCCACGTTGACGTTGCCCGCGACCTTGGTGCCCATGAAGCCCTCCGCGTAGCAGGAGAGCAGGACGTAGAGCAGGTACCAGGCGACGAAGGCGATCGTCAGGGGGAACGCGAACGAGCGGTGTGCGCGGCGCAGTTCACCGAACTCCGCGCTCTGCTGTGCCTCGGTGAACTCCTCGGTGGAGGGAAGGTGTGGTTGGGGCTTCGCGGGGGGCGGTGTCTCGGTGGCCACTCAAGTCTCCTCGCGTCCGGGCGTGCGCTTGCCGACCTCATGGGACGTGATCACGTTACCCGGAGTCAATACCCGGCTCCGCAACGTGATTCCGCCAGGGGAACGTGATCCGCACGGACCCCTCTCAGGGGGCACGGCGGACCAGCCGGGGCGGTTCAACTCCCGTTCGCCCTTTCGGACATCGCGTCGACAGGGATAGTTTCAGTCTGCCCACCCGTCATGTACCTGCCCGGTGGACTCGTGTGCCCCGGGCGGTCTTTCATCCGGATGATGTGGAGTTTTCATGGCTCATCTGCGCTCCCGGCGCCGTTTCGCGCCGGCCGTGCCGCTCGTGCTGTCCCTGACCGCCTCGCTCGGCTTCCTGCCGGGCACGGCCTCGGCAGCCGCGCCCGCGGCCCCGGCCGGTCAGGCGTCGGACGCCTCCGCCCGCACGTACGACGGCCCCGAGCTGTCGTACGTCGTCAACACCTCGGCGGACCGTCGCACGATCGAGTCGGTACGGCGCGCGATAGGACGCAACGGCGGCACGGTCGTCACGAGTTACGACCGGATAGGCGTGATCGTCGTCCACTCCGCGAACCCGGACTTCGCCAAGGCGATCCGCCGTGTGCACGGCGTCGACTCGGCCGGTGCCACCCGCAACGCCCCGCTGCCCGCGCAGTCGACCACCGACCTCGGCACGCCGAAGGCGCTGAGCGCGGCGCAGCTGGCCGACGCGAAGAAGTCCGCCGCGCAGGGCGAGGACCCGCTCGAACCGCTCCAGTGGGACCTGCCCGCCATCAAGGCCGACAAGGCGCACGAGAAGACGCTCGGCAGCCGCAAGGTCACCGTCGCCGTCATCGACACCGGTGTGGACGACACCCACCCGGACATCGCGCCCAACTTCGACCGCTCCGCCTCCGTCAACTGCGTCTCCGGCAAGCCGGACACCGCGGACGGCGCCTGGCGGCCAGGCACCGGGGAGAGCCCGCACGGCACGCATGTCGCCGGTGAGATCGCGGGCGCCAAGAACGGCGTCGGCATCACGGGCGTGGCCCCCGGCGTGAAGGTCGCGGGCATCAAGGTCTCCAACCCGGACGGCTACTTCTACACCGAGGCCGTGGTCTGCGGCTTCGTCTGGGCCGCCGAGCACCACGTGGACGTGACCAACAACAGCTATTACACCGACCCCTGGTACTTCAACTGCGCCAACGACCCCGACCAGAAGGCCCTGGTCACCGCCGTCGAGCGGGCCTCGCGGTACGCCGAGCGCAAGGGCACGGTCAACGTCGCGGCGGCGGGCAACGAGAGCTACGACCTCGCCGCCGACTCGATCACCGACCCGGTCTCCCCGAACGACGGCACCGCCTCGGACCGGACGATCGACCCGCGCAAGTGCTTCGACATCCCGACCCAGCTCCCGGGCGTGGTCACCGTCGCCTCCACCGGCGCCAAGGGCCTGAAGTCGTCCTTCTCCAACTACGGTCTCGGCGTCATCGACATCGCCGCGCCCGGCGGCGACTCCACCGCCTACCAGACCCCCGCTCCCCCGGCCACCAGCGGCCTCATCCTCGGCCCGCTGCCCGGCAACACCTGGGGCTACATGGCCGGTACCTCGATGGCGACCCCGCACGTCGTCGGCGTCGCCGCCCTGATCAAGTCGACCCACCCGCACGCCACCCCGGCCCAGGTCAAGGCCCTCCTCTACGCCCAGGCCACGCCCACCGCCTGCACCGACCCGTACGACATCGACGGCGACGGCAAGGTGGACGCGGTCTGCGAGGGCACGAAGAACCGGAACGGGTTCTACGGCCACGGCATCGCGGACGCGCTGAAGGCTGTGACGCGCTAGGCGCTGCCGCTTCGACAGCGAGACCGAACGCGGCCTGGTGGGCGACGGCGAGCACGCCGGTGCGCCCGCCAGGCCGCGCCGCTCCGCCGGGCCGGTCTATGGTGATCTCCGCCGAAGGGCCTAACAGGGCCGCGCACGGGGGGACTTCGCCACGTCTGAGAGCCGGAACACCCACGCCGTCGTCCGGTTCCGGGCGGGACGGTGGCTCGTCGCCCTCGTCAAGGCATCCGCCGTCACGGGGCTCGCCTGCTATCTGCTCGGCTGCCTCCAGGTCGTCCTGACCGTCCCGGCCCACGCCTGCCCCGACCAGCTCGAACTGCGCCCGCCGGTCCATCTCGTCCGCTACGACAGCGGCTTCCTGCCGCCCCGGGTGACCTGTCACTGGGACGACGGGGCGCAGCAGGACTTCGTGAGCGGCTGGATCACTCCGCTCGTCCTCACCTGCGCGGTCGTCCTGGCGGTCTGCCTGGTGACGGGGCTGGTCCTCTTCTGCCGCCGCCACCGGGCCGGGCGTACCGGCTGAGCCGCCCGACCCGCTCGGCGCGACAGGTGGGCGCCTCCTTGTCGGGGTGGGGTGGCTGATGCATAGTGCAGCGGTGACCGATCCGATGATCAAGTCTGCTTGGGCCGCGCTGGGTGGCGATGCCGAACTGCCCGCGCGGCTGGTCTCCGTCGAGCGCCCGGCGGCGCTGATCTCCCGGCTTCCGGTGCAGCGGCTGGCACGTGCCTGTGTGGGGGTGTGCGCACTGGCCGCCGCCGAGCTGGGGGCGGTGCGGGCCGGGCTCGGGGCGGTGCCGCGTGCCGTGGTGGACGACGGGGCGGTCGTGACCGCGTTCCACAGTGAGCGGGTGCTGCGGATCGACGGGCGGGCGCCGGTCACCTTCGCGCCGTTGTCGCGCTGGTGGCGGGCGGGGTACGGCTGGGTGCGCACCCATGCCAACTATCCGCATCACCGGCTCCGGCTCCTCGGGGCGCTCGGCCTGCCCGACGGGGCCGGACCCGAGGACATCGAGCCGCTGATGCTGGAGCGTTCCGCCCTGGAGATCGAGGAGGCGGTGTACGCCGCCGGGGGTCTCGCGGTGGCGCTGCGCACCCCGGGGCAGTGGGCGGCGCATCCGCAGGGCGCCGAGGTGGCGCTGCGCCCGCTGGTGGAGCGCGCCCCGATCGGCGCGGCCTCGGCGCGTGAACTCCCGCCCCTGGACGGCGAGTCGACGCCGCTGCTGCCCGCCGCCGGACTGCGCGTCCTGGACCTCACCCGGGTCCTCGCCGGGCCTGTCGCGACCCGTACCCTCGCGCTGCTCGGCGCCGACGTGCTGCGCGTGGACGGGCCCGAGCTGCCCGAACTGCCCGACCAGCACGCGGACACGGGGTTCGGGAAGCGGTCGACCACTCTGGAACTCACCGCCGACACCACGGTGTTGGAGGAGCTGCTGGCCTCGGCCGACGTGGTCGTCACCGGCTACCGCCCCGGCGCCCTGGACCGCTTCGGTCTCTCCCCCGAGGCGCTGGCCGAGCGCCACCCCGGCCTGATCGTCGCGCAGATCTCGGCGTGGGGCGCGTACGGGCCCTGGGGCGAGCGGCGCGGCTTCGACAGCCTCGTCCAGGTGACGACCGGCATCGCGGCCACCGAGGGCTCGACCATGGAGCCCGGCGCGCTGCCCGCACAGGCGCTGGACCACGGCTCCGGCTATCTGATGGCGGCGGGCATCCTGCGCGCCCTCGGCGAACGCTCCCGCGACGGCCAGGGGCGCCTGGTGCGCCTCGCCCTCGCCCGCACCGCCCACTGGCTGACCCACGAGGCCGGACCCGACCCGTCCCCGGGCGGCCCGAAGTACGACCAGGACGCCTGGCTGGCCGAACGGGACAGTCCCCTCGGGCGGTTGAGGTACGCACGACCCGCCGTGTCGTTCACGGGCGGCCCGACCGACTGGGCCGCTCCGCCGGTTCCGTGGGGGTCGAGCGCGGCCACTTGGAGCTAGGGCCCCTCAACCGGCCTTCGCATAGGCGCACTTGTCCGGCGAACGCCCTATTGGCCAGTATCGTCGCGTGAGTTCTCCGCGTGCCGCCTCCGTCAGCTCTCCGGACGTACGGTCCGGTGTCCGGCGGGGCGTGGCGGTGCTGGTCCTGGCTCTGCTCGCCGCGCTCATCCCGCTGCTGGGCCCGAGTGCCGCGCTGCACGGCACCGGAGAAGCTGCGGCGCCCGGTGCGGGGGGTACGGCGCTGCTGCGCGGGGTGCTGTTCGTCGCGCTGAGCGTGTCGCTGGGTGAGCTGTTCGCGGGGCGGCTGGCGGCCGGGCTGCCCGGTGAACGTCCGCGCTCCTGGGCGCCGTTGGCCAACACGGTGGGGTGTCTCGCCGCGCTGGCCCTCGCCTCCGTCGTCGCCACCGGCAACCTCGTCCCGCGCGGCCTCGGCCAGATCGACCTCGGCGGTCTCTACGCCTCCCGCGACGGCAGGCTGGCCCTGCTGGAGGTCAACGCCTTTCTGCTGGCCGCGTTCTGCGCCCGTTCACGGCGTCCCGGGCTCCAACTGTGGCCGCTTACATCGGTGTTGGTCGCGGAGGCGCTGCGCGCGCACCCGGCCGCCGAGCACGGGCCGCTCACCGGATCACTGCTGACGCTCACGCATCTGACCTGTGCGGCACTGTGGGCGGGCGGACTGCCGTACACCCTGCGGACGTTGCGGGTCTGGCGGGGCTGTGCGGAGGGCGCCGCGCTGCTCGGGCGGTACGCGCGCGGGGCCGCCGTGCTGCTCGCCGTCCTCACCGCGACCGGCGTGTGGAGCACCCTGCGCCGGATGCCGCCGGGCACGGTCCTGGACCAGCTGACGACGACGGCGTACGGCCGCACCCTGCTCGCCAAGGTGCTGCTCGTCGCCGTCGTCGCCGTGCTCGCGCTGTGGGCGCGGGTGCGGCTGGGCCGGAGCGGTGACCCGCTCGCCGCCGCCGTGCCCGCGTGGGCCGAGGTGGCCGTGCTGGGCGCGGTGGTGGCGGTCTCGGGGCTGCTCACGGCGCTGCCGCTGCCGATCCGCTGGTCCTGACCGTCCCGACCGGCCGCGCCCGCACGGGAGTTCAGCCGCCGGTTCAGCCGTTGGTGACGAGCACCTTCAGGGCCGTGCGCTCGTCCATCGCCTTGTAGCCGTCCGGGACGCCCTCGATGTCCACGGTCATGTCGAAGACCGGGGAGGGGTCGATCGTGCCGTCGAGCACGTCGGGCAGCAGGTCGGGGAGGTAGGCGCGGACCGGGGCGACACCGCCGCGCAGGGCGATGTTCCGGTCGAACATGACGCTGAGGTCGAGCCCGGTGCCGCTGCCGTGGGGCACGCCGACGTAGCCGATGGAGCCGCCGTCGCGGGTGATGTGGACGGCCGTGCTCATGGACTGCTCGGTGCCGACGGCCTCGATCACGCAGTGCGCGCCCTGGCCCCGGGTCAGCTCGCGGACGGCGGCGACGGCCTCCTCGCCGCGCGCGGCGACCACGTCGGTGGCGCCGAAGCGGCGGGCGATCTCCGTGCGGACCTCGTGCCGCCCGAGCGCGATGATCCGCTCGGCGCCGAGCCGCTTGGCGGCGAGCACGGCGCACAGGCCGACCGCGCCGTCACCGACGACGGCGACCGTGGAGCCGGGGCGCACGCCCGCGCCGAGGGCGGCGTGGTGGCCGGTGCCGAGGACGTCGGACAGGGTGAGCAGGGAGGTCAGCAGGTGGTCGTCGGCCGCCGCCTCCTGGGGCAGCTTGACGAGGGTGCCGTCGGCGAACGGCACGCGCACGGCCTCGCCCTGGCCGCCGTCGTAGCCGACGGAGCCCCAGAAGCCGCCGTGCACACAGGAGGTGGTCAGGCCCTCGCGGCAGTACTCGCAGGTGCCGTCGGACCACATGAACGGGGCGACCACGAGGTCCCCGCGCCGCAGCGTGCCCACCTCGGAGCCGGTCTCCTCGACGACGCCCAGGAACTCGTGCCCGATGCGCTGGCCGGGCTGCCGGGCGGCCTCGCCGCGATAAGCCCACAGGTCGCTGCCGCAGATGCAGGCGCGCAGCACCCGTACGACGGCGTCGGTGGGCAGCTGCACCACCGGCTCGGGCACGTCCTCCACGCGCATGTCGAAGGGGGCGTGGATGGTGGTGGCGCGCATGGTGCGGGTCTTTCTGGTGCGAGGGGGCTCGGCGGTGGTCGAGCGCGTCTCACGGTACGCCGTGCCGGGGGCGTGCCGCGCGCTCAGGGAGCGCCGGACCAGGGGAAAGAGCGGGGCGGCCGGAACTCCGTACCCGCTGGGCGGGGTTCGGGAGGCGCCCCGGCCCACGGCGCGAACAGGCGCTCGCCCGGGGCCGTACAGGCATACGGGCCAGGGCCGTACAGGCATACGACGGCCGACCCGGCGGGGCGTGGTCTTCGCCCCTGGGGGCCCTCGGTGTCGGTGGTGGCCCGTATCCTCAGTGACCATGCTCGAAGACCGTGCGACCGCTGTGTCCTCCTCCACCCCGTGGCCGGCCGTGTATCCGAAGGGATACGCGGTCGTCGACGTGGAGACCACCGGCCTGGCCCGCGACGACCGCATCATCTCGGCCGCCGTCTACCGCCTGGACGCGCGCGGCGAGGTCGAGGACCACTGGTACACGCTGGTCAACCCCGAGCGCGATCCGGGCCCGGTGTGGATACACGGGCTGACGAGCGACGTCCTCGAAGGGGCCCCGCTCTTCGCGGAGGTGGCGGAGGAGTTCGCGGCGCGGCTCGCGGACCGGGTGCTGGTCGCGCACAACGCGGTCTTCGACTGGCAGATGATCGCGCGGGAGTACGCGCGCGCCCGCCGGGAGCCCCCGGTGCGGCAGCGGCTGTGCACCATCGCGCTCTCCAAGGAGCTGGGCCTGCCGCTGCCCAACTTCAAGCTGGAGTCCCTTGCGGCGCACTTCGGCGTCGTGCAGCAGCGCGCGCACCACGCCCTGGACGACGCGCGGGTGCTGGCCGAAGCGTTCCAGCCGAGCCTGCGCGCGGCGGCGGCGGGGAACGTACGGCTGCCGCTGCTGGAGTGCCGTCCGCTCACCGAGTGGTCGGACGCGCCCCGCATCGGCCGTCAGGGCGGGGGCGGTTACGGCGGCTCGGCGAGCTGGCGTCCCGCGCGCAAGCGGCCCGCGTGCCCGTACCCCAACCCCGGACGGTACGAACCGGGTAAACGCCTCAAGCAGGGCATGCGGGTGGCGTTCTCCGGCGACACCTCCACCGAGCGCGACCTGCTGGAGGACCGGGCGACCGAGGCCGGGCTGCACGTGGCGACGAGCCTGTCCCGGCTGACCAGCCTGCTGGTCACCAACGACCCCGACTCGGGCACCTCCAAGACGGCCAAGGCCCGCCAGTTCGGCACGCCGGTGGTGGACGAGGCGGCGTTCGGGCAGCTGCTGCGGGACGTGGAGCCCGCCGACGGGCAGTCGTAGCGGGCACGGACAGCACCGGTGCGGGTGTGCGGACCGGTGGGCAGGCCAGGCGACCGGGCGGACGGGTGATTCGCCGCGACTCGCCCCCGCCCCCGCTCGCCCGGCACCCCGGGACGGCTCACCCTGAGCCGCATGGCGAGATGCGAAGTATGCGGCAATGACTACGGAATGACCTTCGAGGTCCACGCGCAGGGCGCGGTGCACGTCTTCGACTGCTTCTCCTGTGCCATCCACCGCATGGCCCCGATCTGCGAGCACTGCCGGGTGCAGATCATCGGACAGGGCGTGGAGGTGGAGGGCCACTGGTACTGCGGCGCCCACTGCGCGCGGGCCGAGGGCAGGACGGGGGTGGTCGACCGGGTGTGACCTGGTGCCCGGGTGTGACCCGGTACCCGCCCGAATGCGCCCCACGGGCCGGGGGTACCGTCGTGGGGTGCACCGCTACCGCTTCCTGCTGACCCCCCAGTGGGTGATCCTCACCCTCGTCGCGATCGCGCTGATCCCGACGATGATCGAGCTGGGTTTCTGGCAGCACCACCGGTACGAGGAGCGCACCGCCCGCAACGACCTGGTCTCGCGGGCGCTGCACGCCGACCCCGTCCCGGTCGAACGGCTCACCTCCCCCGGCCACGCCGTGACGCGCCTGGACAAGTACCGCACCGTCACCGCGACCGGCACCTTCGACACCGCCCACGAAGTGGTCGTCCGGCGCCGCACCAACTCCGACGGCGCGGTCGGCTTCCACGTGCTGACCCCGCTGCGGCTGACGAACGGCGCGGTCGTGCTGGTCAACCGGGGCTGGATCCCCGCGAACGGCGTGCAGACGGCCTTCCCGAAGATCCCGGCGCCCCCGGCCGGGAGGACCACCGTCACCGGGCGGCTCATGGCCGACGAGACGACGGCGGCCAGCGGCATCAAGAACGTCAAGGGCCTCCCCGACCGGCAGATCATGCTGATCAACAGTGCGGAGGAGGCCCGGCGCCTCGGCGCGAAGGTCCTCGGCGGCTACGTCGAGCAGACCGCGCCCGCACCCAAGGGGGGCACCCCGGAGCAGATCTCCAGCCCGGGCAGCGAGGACGCTCCGCTGAACTACGCGTACATGATCCAGTGGTGGCTGTTCGCCGCCGCGGTCCCGGTGGGCTGGTGGTTCCTGGTCCGCCGCGAGATCCGGGACCGGGCGGAGGCGGAGGCGGCGGCGGCCGGGGACGACACGGAGGGCAGCTCCTCGGAGGCCGAGCCTGCCGCCGCCGTATAGCGCCCGCGCTGTACGGAACCCCTGCCCCACCCCCGTCACTCCCCCGGCCGCACCACCTGATTGCCCCTCAGACCCGCCGGGAACCCGCTTCCCGTGAACGCGCGCATCGAGGACTACGCCCTCATCGGCGACGAGCAGACCGCGGCCCTGGTCGGGCGGGACGGCTCGATCGACTGGCTGTGTCTTCCCCGCTTCGACTCCGGCGCCTGCTTCGCCCGGCTCCTCGGGGACGAGGACAACGGCCACTGGCGGATCGCCCCCAAGAACGCGCACACCTGCACCCGGCGCGCCTACCGGCCCGACACCCTGGTCCTGGACACCGAGTGGGACACCCCCGACGGGACGGTACGCGTCACCGACCTGATGCCACAGCGCGCCCGGGTGCCCGACGTCGTACGGATCGTGGAGGGCGTCAGCGGACGGGTCCTCGTGCGCAGCACGCTGCGGCTGCGCTTCGACCACGGCTCGATCGTGCCGTGGATGCGGCGCTCGGACGGGCACCGGGTGGCCGTGGCGGGCCCCGACTCGACCTGGCTGCGCACCGTGCCGCCGGTGCGGACCTGGGGCGAGGACTTCGGCACCCACGCGGAGTTCACCGTCGACGAGGGCGAGCGGGTCGCGTTCGTGCTCACCTGGCACCCCTCGCACGAGCCGCGCCCCCGGCTGATCGACCCGTACGAGGCGCTGGAGTCCAGCGTGCGCGACTGGCGGAGCTGGGCCGCGCGGTGCCGGTACGAGGGGCCGTACCGAGACGCCGTGGTCCGCTCGCTGATCACCCTCAAGGCGCTCACCTACCGCCCGACCGGCGGGATCGTGGCCGCCGCGACCACCTCGCTCCCCGAGAAGCTGGGCGGGGTGCGCAACTGGGACTACCGCTACTGCTGGCTGCGCGACTCCACCCTGACCCTCGGCGCGCTGCTCGCGGCGGGCTACCACGAGGAGGCCGAGGCGTGGCGCGACTGGCTGCTGCGGGCGGTCGCGGGCAGCCCCGAGGACCTTCAGATCATGTACGGGGTCGCGGGCGAGCGGCGGCTGCCGGAGAGCGAGCTGCCCTGGCTCTCCGGGTTCGCGCGCTCGGCGCCGGTCCGGATCGGCAACAGCGCGGTGGACCAGCTCCAGCTGGACGTGTACGGCGAGGTGATGGACTCCCTGTGGCTGGCACGGCAGTCGGGCCTGTCGCCCCGGCCGCACATGTGGTCCCTGCAGTGCGCGCTGATCGACTTCCTGCGCTCCGCGTGGCGGCAGCCCGACGAGGGGCTGTGGGAGGTGCGCGGGGGCCGCAGGCAGTTCACGCACTCCAAGGTGATGGTGTGGGTGGCCGTCGACCGCGCCGTGCGCACCCTGGAGGAGCACCCCGGCCTGGAGGGCGACCTCACGGGCTGGCGGGAGCTGCGGGACGACATCCACCGGGAGGTGTGCGCGAAGGGGTACGACCCGGAGCGCAACACCTTCACCCAGTACTACGGCTCGCGCACCCTGGACGCCGCCCTGCTGCTGATCCCGCGCGTCGGCTTCCTGCCGCCGGACGACCCCCGGGTGATCGGCACGGTGGACGCGATCCGCGCGGGCCTCGGCCAGGACGGCTTCGTGCGCCGCTACGACACGGAGGACGCCGGGGGCCCGGTGGTGGACGGGCTGCCCGAGGGCGAGGGCGCCTTCCTGGCCTGCTCGTTCTGGCTGGCCGACGCCCTGCACCTGACGGGCCGCACCGAGGAGGCGCGGGATCTCTTCGCCCGGCTGGTCGACCTGTCCAACGACGTGGGGCTGCTGGCCGAGGAGTACGACCCGGTGGCCGACCGCCAGCTGGGCAACTACCCGCAGGCGTTCAGCCACATCGCCCTGGTGAACACCGCCCGCACACTCTTCGGGGGCGAGGGGGCAGGATAGGGCCATGGATCTTGGACTGAAGGACCGGGTGTACATCGTGACCGGGGCCTCGCGGGGGCTCGGCAACGCCGCCGCGCGGCAGCTGGTCGCCGACGGGGCGAAGGTGGTCGTCACCGGCCGGGACGAGCAGCGGGTGGCCGACGCCGCCGCCGAACTGGGCCCGGACGCGGTGGGCGTGGCCGTCGGCAACGCCGATCCGGCGGCGCCCGAGCGGCTGATCGCGGCGGCCCGTGAGCACTTCGGGGGCTTCGACGGCATCCTCGTCAGCGTGGGCGGCCCGCCGCCCGGCTTCGTGGCGGACGTGACCGACGAGCAGTGGCGGGACGCCTTCGAGTCGGTGTTCCTCGGCGCGGTGCGGCTGGCCCGCGCGGCAGCGGCCGAGCTGGAGCCGGGCGGGGTCATCGGCTTCGTGCTGTCCGGCTCGGTGCACGAGCCGATCCCGGGGCTGACCGTCTCCAACGGGCTGCGCCCCGGGCTCGCCGGGTTCGCCAAGTCCCTCGCGGACGAGCTGGGTCCGCGCGGCATCCGGGTCCTCGGGCTGCTGCCGGGCCGTATCGACACCGACCGGGTGCGCGAGCTGGACAGCCTGTCCGCCGACCCCGAGGCGACCCGCACGGCCGCCGAGTCCCGCATCCCGCTGCGCCGTTACGGCACCCCGGAGGAGTTCGGCCGGGTCGCCGCCTTCCTGCTGTCCCCGGCGGCGTCCTATCTGACGGGCGTGATGGCGCCGGTGGACGGGGGGATGCGGCGCGGGTTCTGACGTTCCGTCAACTCGCGGTGCGGGGGCTCGACTTCAGGGCGGTCACTGCACGGCGGTCAGGTGACGCGTTCGGCGCGGTGCCTGATCACCCGCAGCCGGACCTCGGCGGGCAGCGCCGTGAGACCCGCCGAGTCCCGGGCGCGGGCCAGGGGTCCTGAGGTGAACTCCGCGAGCGCGGCGCCGGGGGGCATGTCCGGCTCCAGCCGGAACCACGCCCGTACGGCCGGGGCGCTGCGGCGGCCGGTCAGCAGGACGTCGCTCTGGGCGATGCCCTCCTGGCCCGCCGCGTCCTGGGCGAGCGCGTTCTCCAGGGCCGAGCCGCGCAGCCGGGCGGTGCCGCCGTCGCCGGTGTCGACCCGGACCTCGGAGACCCGGTGGCGGCGCAGCACCGACACCAGCCGCCACACGCCGATCAGGAACAGGATCGCCAGGCCCGCGATGAGGGCGGGCCACCACCAGCCGGTGTCCCGGAAGCTGGTGCGCTCCGCCCGGCTGAGCAGCACGTCGTGCGTGCCGGAGTGGACCCACCAGCGCGGGAAGGGCGCCCCCAGCCCGGCGGCGAGGACCACCCCGCCGAGCGCGAGCAGCAGCAGGCCCGCGAGAGCGAGCAGGACCCGGTTGACGATGCCGGTGCGCATCGCGCTCACCCCTTCTTCCCCGGCCGGCGGACCCGGACCGACAGCTTCGGCGGGTGGCTCAGCCCCAGTTCGCGGACCGCGCCGTCGAGCGTGGAGTCCAGGTCGGCGCGGACCTCGTCCGGTTCACGGAAGTGCGCGACCACCCGCACGTCCGCCTTTCCGCGGCCGACCCGGACGCGGGCCTCGCGGACCCCGGAGATGTCCATGGCGCGGTCGCGCAGCAGCACGGCGGCGGCATTCCGGTGCAGCGCGGCGCGCACGTCGGGGTGCGGGCGGCTCATGGGGAGCAGGCGGCGCAGTCCGGGCGTGAACGCGAGGAGGAGCAGCCAGAGTCCGACGGCGGCGACGAAGGCCGCGCCCGCCAGTACCGGGATGGCGTCGACCCGTTGCTCGGCGAGCTGGCGGGCCAGTTCGCGGCGCCAGTACATCGCGGGGCGCCCGGCGCGCACGGCGGCCACGTCGTACAGCAGCAGGCCCGCGCCGCCCAGCAGACACAGGGCGGCGAAGGCGGCCGGGACGCGGCGCGGGGACCAGAAGCGGCCACTGCCCTTCTCGGGCGGAGGTGCGGGCTGCTCCTCGGGGTCGAGGACGGGCAGGCGGTGGGTGGTGTTCTCGCTCATGTCGTCCTCCCGTTCGGGTCACCGGGCACGGCCACCGGATGCAGCCGCTCGACCTGGACGACCACCTCGGGCACCGTCATGTTCACCAGTGCGCTCACCCGCTCGGTGACCCGGCGGCGTACGGCGGCGCAGCGGGCACCGATGTCGGCCGGGTAGGCGAGTTCGAGCGAGATCCGCACGCGGGCGGTGCCGACCGGGCCGTCCTTACCGCGCGCGGCGCCGGAGCCGTGGGGGCGCACGGCGACCGTGGCGTACGGGCGGCCGACGCCCGGCGGGAGCGGGGCGAGGGCTTCGCGGGCCGCCTGTGCGGCGATCTTCGCGACGACCTTGTCCGCGATCTTCGTGGCGCCCCGCTCGCCCGCCGGGGTGGGCTCCGTGGCCGGACGGCCTGCCGCCGTCGCGCTCACGGCGCTCACCGCCGCCGGTCGCGCCGGCCGTCGCGGGCACGGAAGAAGTCGCCCGGTTCCAGATCGCCGTCCAGGAAGCGGCCGACGACGAACCCGACGGCTCCGAGCGCCGCCACCAGCAGGAATGCCCCGAATCCGCCGAAGTACCCGGCGAATCCCAGCGCCAAGCCGGCGATCATACCGGCCACGGCCATGCTCATAGCGCTCCTCAGTTCGTCAGGCCCCTGTATGCCGGATTCCCCCTACGGCGCACTGAATACGCGCGCGTCTCACTGAATACGCGGCTGGGCCGGTTCCTCCTCGTCCTCCTCGTCGGGGAGCTTGACGTCGCTGACGGCGATGTTGACCTCCACGACCTCCAGCGAGGTCATGCGCTCCACGGCGGCGACCACGTTCTCCCGCACCGCGCGGGCGACATCGCCGATGGAGTAGCCGTACTCCACGACGATCTCCAGGTCGAGCGCGGTCTGCACCTCACCGACCTCGGCCTTCACGCCCCGGGTCACGGCCTTGGAGCCGCCGGGCACCCGGTCGCGCACGGCGCCGAAGGTGCGGGCGAACCCGCTGCCCATGGCGTGCACGCCCTCCACGTCGCGTGCGGCCATTCCGGCGATCTTCTCCACCACGCCGTCCGCGATGGTGGTCCGGCCCCGGGCCGCCGGATCACCGCCGCCGCGCCGGGTGGTCTTGCGGGTGGACACCTGCGACTCGCTGTCTCCGCCGGGGCTCGTCGTCGTCTCGGTCATCGCCGTAGGTCCCTTTC
This sequence comes from Streptomyces sp. LaPpAH-108, assembly GCF_000373625.1. Taxonomy (GTDB): domain Bacteria; phylum Actinomycetota; class Actinomycetes; order Streptomycetales; family Streptomycetaceae; genus Streptomyces. The sequence goes on along the minus strand of NZ_KB891988.1, from coordinate 1,070,202 downwards.
GGTCGTGGTTCCCCGACCACGGTAAGCACGGCGGCGCGAATGCGCCCCAGGTATACGGCAGGCTGGAGGAATGACGGCTGAGTGGACACAGGCGGTACGTCAGCGGCTGGGCGTGGGCAGGCTGCTGCCGCTCGGCGGCAGCCGCGACGGCGCGTGGATCTCCGAGCAGGCGGCCGGGGCGGTGCTGGGGAGCGCGGCCACCGACGAAGTGCCGGGGGTACGCCTCGGCACGCTCAGGATCGGGCTCGCCGATCCGGCGGAGGCCCGGGAGCCGGTCGTACCGCCGCCGCCGAGCGCGCTGCCGCCGGGTGCCCTGCGGGTGACGGCGGACTTCGCGGCGACCGCGGAACGGCCGCTGCCGGAGACGGCGGAGCGGCTGCGGACGGTGCTCGCGGACGCGGCGGCCCGGCGGCTCGGGCTCGCGGTCACCGAGGTGGACCTGCGGGTGACGGACCTGCTGGGCCCGGCGGAGCCGGAGCCCGAGCCGCGCCGTGCGCCCGGACCGCCGTCGGCCGCCGAGGCCAAGGACCCCGACGGCTATCTGGTGGCCACCGCCGCGCGGGCGGTGGCCGGGGTGACCCGGCTGACGTCCGTGCTCGGGGACCGGTGCGGGGTGGTGCGTACGGAACGGCCCGCGGTGCCCGCCTCGCTCCCCCGGCGCCATGTGTGCGTGGAGCTGGCCGCCGACCCGGCCCACCGCACCGTCGACGTGGCCCGCGCGGTCCGTACGGCGGTGCGGGACGCGCTGGAGGACCACCCGACGGTGGCGGTGCTGGTGACGGCGGTGGAGGAACCGGAGGCGGAGGCCGGGCCTGTCATGTAGGCCGGGCACTCTGAGCCGGTGCGCTGCGGGCCGGGCGCGCTCAGTCGCCGATGCCCGCCAGGTCGCGCAGGCGGCGGGCCTGGGCGGCGCGCTCGGCCGTGCGCTGCTCGTCGTAGGTGCGCCCGGGGGCGCCGCGCAGCAGGGCCTTGGTCTCCACGACGGCGTCGCGGGGCGCGGCCAGGAGCGCGGCGGCCAGATCGGTGGTCGCCGCGTCGAGTTCGGCGGCCGGGACCGCCGCGTTGGCCAGACCGGAGACGACGGCCTCCTCGGCGTGCACGAAGCGGCCCGTCGCGCAGATCTCCAGGGCGCGGGCGTATCCGACCAGGCCGACCAGCGGGTGGGTGCCCGTCAGGTCGGGCACCAGGCCCAGGCTCGTCTCACGCATGGCGAACTGCACGTCGTCCGCGACGATCCGCAGGTCGCAGGCGAGCGCGAGCTGGAAACCGGCCCCGATCGCATGGCCCTGGACAGCGGCGATGGACACGAGGTCGTTCCGTCGCCACCAGGTGAAAGCCTCCTGGTACTCGGCGATGGTCGCGTCGATCCCGGCGTCGTCACGGCGCGCGAGATCGACGAAGGTCGGCTCGCCCTCGATCCCCTCCGGCGTGAACATACGTCGGTCCAGACCGGCGGAGAAGGACTGGCCCTCGCCGCGCAGCACGACGACACGCACGGTGCCCGGCAGCAGCTTCCCCGCCTCGGCCAGCGCCCGCCACATGGCGGGGCTCTGCGCGTTGCGCTTGGCCGGGTTGGTCAGCGTCACCGTCGCGAGCGCGTCGTCGACGGTGAGCCGTACGCCGTCCTTGTCGAGTACAGGAGCGAGGTCCTGGTCGGGCGAAGCCATGGGGCGCCTCCGATGGGTGCGGTCATCACGCGGTGCCGTACGGCACGCGAAGTGACTGCACAGTAACCACCCGGGCGATCACACGACCGACCGGGTGGCCACCATCGAAGCCGATGGGCCGCCCGGAGTCAGGACGATGCGGCCTTCTTGCCCCGGGTCGCTCCGCCACGCCCACGCAGCGTGACGCCCGACTCGCTGAGCATCCGGTGTACGAAGCCATACGAGCGGCCGGTCTCTTCGGCCAGCGCCCGGATGCTCGCACCGGAGTCGTACTTCTTCTTCAGGTCTGCCGCGAGCTTGTCGCGCGCGGCGCCGGTCACCCGGCTGCCCTTCTTCAGAGTCTCGGCCACCCGTGCCTCCTCATGGGAAGTGCGCTCTGGTCTTCTCATGATCACCCCTCCGGGGCGGGATGGCCACCCATTCGGCAAGGTCCGTGAGACAAGGTTGTGACGACAGGAGCACATCCCCACATGCGGAATCATGGATTCCACGGCCGGGCGCGCGGGCTTTTCGTGCGGACTTCCGGTGAATCACCAGGTCACGGACGCGGAGCGGCCGGTCCCTCCGTCGTGGAGGGACCGGCCGCGAAATCCGTGTACGACACACCTCGGTACGAGGAGATCTCACACAGATGAGGGATCACGGATCGGCCGAATGATCCATACACGTGGATCACGCATTCGATCGCGCCGGGTGGACGTCGTCCCGGTCACGCCAGGGCGACGAGGTCCGCGTAGTCGGAGCCCCACAGGTCCTCGACGCCGTCCGGGAGCAGGATGATCCGCTCCGGCTGCAGCGCCTCGACGGCGCCCTCGTCGTGGGTGACCAGGACGACGGCGCCCTTGTAGGTGCGCAGGGCGCCGAGGATCTCCTCGCGGCTGGCGGGGTCGAGGTTGTTGGTGGGCTCGTCGAGCAGCAGCACGTTGGCCGAGGAGACGACCAGGGTGGCGAGGGCGAGGCGGGTCTTCTCGCCGCCGGAGAGGACCCCGGCGGGCTTGTCGACGTCGTCGCCGGAGAACAGGAACGAGCCGAGCACCTTGCGGACCTCGACCAGGTCCAGGTCCGGGGCGGCGGAGCGCATGTTCTCCAGGACCGAGCGCTCGGGGTCCAGGGTCTCGTGCTCCTGGGCGTAGTAGCCGAGCTTGAGGCCGTGGCCGGGGACGACCGAGCCGGTGTCGGGCTCCTCGGCGCCGCCGAGCAGGCGCAGCAGGGTGGTCTTGCCCGCGCCGTTGAGGCCGAGGATGACGACGCGGGAGCCCTTGTCGATGGCCAGGTCGACGTCGGTGAAGATCTCCAGCGAGCCGTACGACTTCGACAGGCCCTCCGCCATCAGCGGGGTCTTGCCGCAGGGGGCGGGCTCGGGGAAGCGGAGCTTGGCGACCTTGTCGGACTGGCGGACCGCCTCCAGGCCGGAGAGCAGCTTGTCGGCGCGCTTGGCCATGTTCTGCGCGGCGACCGTCTTGGTGGCCTTGGCGCGCATCTTGTCGGCCTGCGAGTGCAGGGCGGCGGCCTTCTTCTCGGCGTTCTGCCGCTCGCGCTTGCGGCGCTTCTCGTCGGCCTCGCGCTGCTGCTGGTAGAGCTTCCAGCCCATGTTGTAGACGTCGATCTGGGCGCGGTTGGCGTCCAGGTAGAACACCTTGTTGACGACGGTCTCGACCAGGTCGACGTCGTGGGAGATCACGATGAAGCCGCCGCGGTAGGTCTTGAGGTAGTCGCGCAGCCAGGCGATCGAGTCGGCGTCGAGGTGGTTGGTGGGCTCGTCGAGCAGCAGGGTGTCGGCGTCCGAGAAGAGGATGCGGGCCAGCTCGACGCGGCGGCGCTGACCGCCGGAGAGGGTGTGCAGGGGCTGGCCGAGCACCCGGTCGGGCAGGTTGAGCGCGGCGGCGATGGTGGCGGCCTCGGCCTCGGCGGCGTACCCGCCCTTGGTGAGGAACTCGGTCTCCTGGCGCTCGTACTGCTTGAGCGCCTTCTCGCGGGTGGCGCCCGAGCCGTTGGCGATGCGCTGCTCGTTCTCGCGCATCTTGCGGATCAGGGTGTCCAGGCCGCGCGCGGACAGGATGCGGTCACGGGCGAGCACGTCGAGGTCGCCGGTGCGGGGGTCCTGCGGCAGATAGCCCACCTCGCCGGAGCGGGTGATCTGACCGGCGGCGGGGATGCCCTCCCCGGCCAGGCACTTGGTGAGGGTGGTCTTGCCGGCGCCGTTGCGGCCGACCAGACCGATGCGGTCGCCCTTGGCGACACGGAAGCTGGCGTTCTCGATGAGGATGCGGGCACCGGCGCGCAGCTCGATACCGGAGGCGGAGATCACGGACAGGCTCCTGGGCGTACGGGACGGGATCGTCGGACGGTCTGCTGAGGGCGTTCCCGCCGTCTAATGCGCGAGGAGAAAGGCCATGCGGGCAATTCTAACGGGGGCGGGCAAGGGGTTTTCCGGATGCGGGGCCCTCCGGGGGCTCGCGGGGGCTTCGGGGGCGGGGGTGGCTGTGCGGGGTGAGGGGTGCCCCCGGGGCTGCTCGGCCTCGCAGGGCCACCGCTCGCCCCGCGAGAGCCCGACGCTCGGCCCCGCGGGGGTATCGGTCCGCCGTCCTCGCTGCCGCGTTGCCGCGTTGCCGCGTTGCCGCCGCAGGGCGGGGCGCCTCTGCGCGACGGCCTCCGCCGCAGGGGCGTCGGACCCGCATGGCCTCCACTCGCTCCACGGGACGGCCATCGCGGGACCGCGGCTCGGGCGTCCCGTGATCGCCGCGCAGCCGCTTCCCCCGTACGACCACCCCACGTCCCGGCAGCGGGCCCGCGGCAGGGGTGGGCGGGAGCCCGCGGTGGTGGGGGACAAGTCGGCGGGTAAGGATGGCGGCAGGGCGCTGGGTGTGAGGGTGGCGTCGGGACGGAAGGTGTGGGCTCGTGCAGTTCGACGATGACGCGAATCTCGACACGTCCGAGGTGCAGGATGTGCGGAGGAGCCGGATTCCCGGGGGACGGGCGACCGTCGGGGGCGGGATCGGGGGGCTGATCGCGCTGCTGCTGGCCTTGTTCCTGGGGGTGGGGCCGGATCAGCTGGGGCTGTCGTCCGGGGGTGACCAGGCGGCGTCGGAGCCGTCGTCGCTGGACGAGGTGCAGGAGTCCTGTCGTACCGGCAAGGACGCGAACACGCGGACCGACTGCCGGATGGTGGCGGTGGTCAACAGCGTGCAGGACTACTGGTCGCAGGAGTTCCGCAGCCGGGGACAGACGTACGCCCCGGCGCAGACCGTGCTCTTCAGCGGCCAGATCCGCACGGCGTGCGGGGCGGCGACCGCGGCGGTGGGGCCGTTCTACTGCCCCGGTGACGGCAAGGTCTATCTGGACCTGGGCTTCTTCGACGAGCTGCGGACGAAGTTCGGGGCGAGCGGGGGCCCGTTCGCGCAGGCGTACGTCATCGCGCACGAGTACGGCCACCACGTGCAGGACCTGGAGGGCACGCTGGGCCGCACCCAGGACGGCCTGACCGGCGAGAACAGCAACTCGGTGCGCACGGAACTCCAGGCCGACTGCTACGCCGGGGTGTGGGCCCACCACGCGACGACGACGCCGGACGAGTCGACCGGGCGGCCTCTGATCACCAGCCTGACGCCCGCGGACATCAAGGACGGTCTGAACGCGGCGGCGGCCGTGGGCGACGACCGCATCCAGCAGGAGTTCCAGGGCCGGGTCACCCCGGAGAGCTGGACGCACGGCTCCTCGCTCCAGCGCCAGCAGTGGTTCGACCAGGGCTACCGCACGGGCGACCCGGGCCGGTGCAACACCTTCGGCTGACGGGTGCGCCGAAAGACCCGGGGCGTTGTCAGTGGCGGGTGTCACACTGAGCGGCGAGTCACCACAGATCCGGACAGGACGTCCGGAGGTACCCGGCGCACAAGGGAGTGATCGCCATGGCGGCAGCGGACGGACGGCCGAGCATCTACCCGACGGTGCTCTACGCGGACGCGAAGGCCGCGATCGGGCAGCTGACGGAGGCACTGGGCTTCACCGAGCTGACGGTGTACGAGTCGGAGGACGGCACGGTGCTCCACGCCGAGCTGGCCCAGGGCAACGGCGCGGTGATGCTCGGCTCCAAGGGGCGCGGCGGCGTCTTCGACGCGGTGATGAAAGACGCCGGGCCCGCGGGGGTGTACATCGTCGTGGACGACGTGGACGCCCACCACCAGCGGGCCGTGGAACACGGCGTGGAGATCCTGATGCCCCCGACGGACCAGGACTACGGCTCGCGGGACTACATGGCGCGGGACGCCGAGGGCAACGTCTGGAGCTTCGGGACGTACGCCCCGGCGATCGCGCTGTGAGTTCCTGATCCTCGCGGGGGTCTGCGGTCAGCCGCCCGTGTGCACCTGGAAGGCGGCCCGGCGCACGGCCTTGGCGAGCGCGGGGTCGGGGTGGGCCGCGGCGAGCGCGACCAGGACCTGCACGGTGCGGGGGTGGCCGACGGCGCGGACCTCCTCCAGGAGGGCGGGGACGGTCGGCTGCACGGCCGCCTCCAGGTGCCGTACCAGCATCTCCGTCTCGCCGTGGTCGGCGACGGCCGCGGCGGTGTCGACCCAGAGCCAGGTGGCCTCCTCGCGGGTGAGCACCTCGTGCGCGTCCTCGGGGTCCACGCCGTCGTGCTCGGCCAGCCACAGCAGGGCGTACGGCCGCAGCGCGGGCTCCTCGACGACCGAGCGGACATCGGGCTCGGCGGGGGCGCCGACGACGCGCAGCGCCTCGAAGGCGAGCCCGCGCAGCAGGGCGTCCTCGCCCCGGGCGGCCTCGATGAGCTGGCCGACAGCGCCGCCGACGGGGCGGGCGGCGAGCCAGGCGCGGTACTCGGCGCGGGCCGCGTTGGGGCGGAGCTGGGCGCAGCCGCGCAGCATGTCCTCGGCGGACTGCTCGATGTTCCCGGCGGGGCTCTGCGCGGCCACGCAGATCTGCTCCAGCTTGACCCAGACGGCCCAGCTGCCGAGCGGGGTGAGGGTCGCGTGGCCGTCGCCGTGGGTGAGGGCGCCGACGGAGGCCAGCGCCCGCACGGCCCAGTCGAGGAGGGGGGCGAGGGGGGCGTCGGCGGGGCCGTCGTCCGGGGCGGCGAGGGGGGCGGGGACGCCGGGGGCGTAGGAGACCTCGCAGCGCTCGGTGCGCAGTTCGGTGACGCGCTGCTCCAGGAGGTCGAGCAGCTGCTCGACGGGCACGGGGCCCGCGGAGAGCTGGAGGAAGGAGAGCACCTGGGGCATGGCCGAGACGACCTCGGCGACGGCGGCCGGTTCATGGCCCGCCGGTTCGGGGCAGGCGAGCGACCAGGCGTCGAAGAGGGCGACCCAGCCGCGCAGTACGGCGCTGTCGTCGCGGTCCCAGGCGCGCAGGCGCCAGCCGGGGCGGGCGCTGTCGCCGTGCACCTCGACGAGTCCGGCGAGGCGGGCGGTGTCCCAGTCGGCGCGGATCTGACGGGTGGTGAGGCCGAGGTCGGCGGCGGCGCGGGCGGCGGTCGCGTCGGAGAGGGTGGCCTTGCCGTCGGCGGTGGCGGCGTCGCTGCCGGGGCCGAGGGCGGCGTCGGCCCAGCGCGCGACGCGGACCGCGCCGGCCAGGCCGGTGCGTGCCATTCTGGCCAGTTCGGCGGGGGCCGGGGTGCCCTCCGGGGGCCGGGGTGCGGCGCGGCGCGGGCGCCGCTGGTTCACAGCTCTGGGGGCGGCGGCCAGGGGTCGCGGTCGGACGAGTCGGAGCCTGGAGTCGCGCGGGATACGGGACGTCACGGGTGCAGTCTTCCGGTTGACGGTCCGAAAACCCAAACGGGATGTCACGGGCGGCAACGGAGAAGGCCAACGCACCAGGTCGGAGGAGGGTCACGGAGTCAAGATCAGGCCATGCGCACGGGGGCCTCCGGCGGAGGACGAAGCGGTTCGGAACCGGGGATTCCGGCTGGCTGGGGGAGTCCGGCCGACGGGAGCACGGGCGGAATACGGGGCTCGCATCAGGGGGTACGGGCTCACCTCAGCGGGAGCCGGGGGCTCGCGTCGGCGGGACGCGGGAGCCGCAGCAGCGGGACGGCCGGGCGAAGGGCCCACGTCGGCGGGACGCGGGACTCGCCTCGGCGGACATGCCGCGTGCGGCGGCGGGAGTCAGGGCGCGCGGCAGCGGGAGGCCGGGGGCTCGCAGCAGCGGACGCACAAGGCTTGCACCGCCCGGACCGCGAGAGCCGCAGCAGCGGGGCAAAGGGCCTACGTCGGCAGGACGCGGACTCGCCCCGGCGGGAAAGCCGCGCGCGGCGGCAGGAGTCAGGGCGCACGGCGGCGGGACGCGGGACTCGCCTCGGCGGGAAAGCCGCGCGCGGCAGCGGGACGCGGGAGCCGCCGCAGCGGGGCGAAGGGCCCACGCCGGCGGAACGCGGGACTCGCCTCGGTGGAAGAGCCGCGTGCGGCGGCAGGAGTCAGGGCGCCGCCACAGCGGGAGGGCCGGGTTCACCTCAGCGGGAGCCGGGGGCCCGCGTCTGCAGGACGCGGGAGCCTCGGGAGTGGGACGACGGGGCGGAGGGCCCACGGCGGCGGGGCTCGGGACTCGCCTCGGCGGGAGGGCCGCGTGCGGTGGCGGGAGGCAGGGCGCGCGGCGGCGGGACGCGGGGGCTCGCGGCAGCGGACGTACAAGGCGTGTACCGCTCGGGCGGCGCCGCGCGGCGGGGTCGCTGGGTTTACATCAGGGGGACCAGGAATCGGCGCAGGCGTTCCTCGTACTCCTCCGGGTCGGCGTTCCACATCGCGGCGTGCGGGGCGCCGGGGACGGTGTGGAGGGTGACCAGGTCGGGTCTGCGGTCGGCCAGGCGGCGGGAGTACTGCCAGGGGGCGACGGTGTCGCCGGGGCCGTGGATGATCAGGGTGGGCGCGGGGACCTCGGGCGGCCCGGAACCGGCGGCTCCGGCGGCGCGGCCGGGGCGCAGTCCGGCCCTGCCCTGTGCGGCGCGCACGGCGAGCGGCAGCAGGGGGCGCGGGAGGTGGCGGGCGTGGGCGAGGGCGCGCAGCGTGGCCTCCCAGTCGAGGACGGGCGAGTCGAGGATGAGCCCGGCGACGTGGTCGGCCAGCGGGGAGTGCTGGGCGGCGCGCAGGGCCATCGTGGCGCCGGTGGACCAGCCGAGCAGGACGACCCGGCGGGCGCCGTGGCCGACCGCCCAGCGGATCGCGGCGTCCACATCGCGCCACTCGGTCTCACCGAGATGGTTGATGCCGTCGGGCGGGGCCGGGGCTCCGGCGTCGCCCCGGTAGGACAGCGCGAGCACCGGTAGGCGCAGCGCGTGCAGGGCGCGCAGCACGTTCAGCGACTGCTCGCGGGTGGCGCCGAGCCCGTGCACGGCGATCACCCAGGTGTCCCGCTGCCCGGGCACGAACCAGGCGGGCAGCAGGCCGTTCTCGCTGGGCACCTCGACGTCGGCGAAGTCCAGCCCGAGCGCGGTCCGCGGGTCTCCGACGTGGACGTTGGGGGTCAGCCGCACCGCCTCGCCGGGGGTGAGGGTGCCGTGGGTGACGCGTTCGAGGCGCCGTACGACCGTGTCGGCGGTGTGCTCGGCCGCGTCGAGGACGGGTCCGACGACCGCGTGCGTGCCGTGGCCCGTGATCCCGTACGTCCCCCGCCGCAGCGAGGCCAGATCCCGGGTGAGCGTGATCCGCCCGGCCTGCGTGGCGTGCACGGTGAGCCGCGGCTCGGTCGGCAACGGCCGCCCCGCGGGCGCCTTGAGCGCGGCCCCGCTCGCATACCGCCCCACGGCCAGGGACACGGCCCCCGCCGCGACGACGGCACCGACGACAGCAGCGGACACTTTGACTGTACGCACGGCTCCAGTGTCGGGGGGCGGGGCGGGGGCGGCCAGTGGAAACGGGGTCCTGGCTGGTCAGCCCCGCTGGCCGTACCCCTTCAGGCGGTCGGTCACCTCGGCCAGTTCCGCCTCCGTCAGCAGGGACGGGGTGTGGCCCGGGACGGAGGACGCGGTGAGCCACAGGTGGCACAGCCACTCCAGCTGGGCGGTGCGGTCGTAGGCCTGGGCGAGGGTGCTGCCGTAGGTGAGGGTGCCGTGGTTGCGCAGGAGGCAGCCGGTGCGGCCGGTGAGGGCGGTGACCGCGTGGGCGGCGAGTTCGGGGGTGCCGTAGGCGGCGTAGGGGGCGACCCGTACGGGGCCGCCGAGGGCGCAGGTCATGTAGTGGACCGGGGGCAGCTCGGGGACCAGCGTGGAGACCGCGGTGGCGTGCACGGCGTGGGTGTGGACGACGGCGCGGGCGTCGGTGGCGCCGTAGACCGCGAGGTGCAGGGGGAGTTCGCTGGTCGGCTTCAGCGTGCCGAGCACCTGGCGGCCGGTCAGGTCGACGCCGGTGATGTCGTCCGGGCCGAGCCGGTCGTACGGCACGCCGGTGGGGGTGACCAGCACGGTGTCGCCGACGCGCGCGGAGACGTTTCCCGAGGTGCCGACGACCAGGCCCTCGGCGGCCGTCCGCCGCGCGGTGGCGACCACCTCCGCCCACGCCTCGGCCTCCGCCGCGCCGGTCCGCCCCGTGTCGCCCTCACCCCGCTGCCGGTCCATGCGCCGATCCTGCCAGCCGGGCGCCGACGACGGGCCGTACTCCCGCCACTTCGGCCCCGGCCGCCCCGTACGTCCGATCGAACGAAAACCATGACACAGCACCACAAATCACCCCCCACACCCCGCCCCGCCCCTTGAATTGGGCCTCCGCCGACCGACCGGACGACGTTTCACCGCCACCCCGGGGGGACGCATGGCCTTCTCTGCCCACCGCCGCGCCGGAGTCCTCGCGACGGCCACCGCGGCGCTCGCTCTGACGGGCACCCACACCACCGCCGCCGGACCGCTGCACACCACCGCCGCCGAAGCCCCCCGCATCACCCTCCCGGCACTCCCCCGGGGTCACGACGTCTCCTCGCACCAGAAGCGCGTGGACTTCCAGCGGGCCCGCGCCAGGGGCGCCCGGTTCGCGTACGTCAAGGCGACCGAGTCGACGAACTACCGCAACCCGTACTTCAGCGGGCAGTACGACGGCGCCCGCCGCGCGGGCCTGATCCGGGGCGCCTACCACTTCGCCCGCCCGGACCGCTCCTCCGGCGCCCGCCAGGCCGCGTACTTCGTGAAGCACGGCGGCGGCTGGCGGGCCGACGGCCGCACGCTGCCGCCCGCGCTCGACATCGAGTACAACCCGTACGACAAGCACCACAAGTGCTACGGCCTGAGCCACCAGAAGATGGTCCAGTGGATCTGGTCGTTCAGCGACGAGGTCCGCCGTCAGACGGGCCGCCGCCCGGTCATCTACACGACCGCCAACTGGTGGAACACCTGCACAGGGCGCAGCCGCGCCTTCGCCGCGACCCACGCGCTGTGGGTCGCCGGACACGGCACCTCCCGCCCCGGAACACTCCCCGCGGGCTGGCACTACTGGACGTTCTGGCAGTACGCCGTCAAGGGCCGGCTGCCGGGTGACCAGGATCTCTTCAACGGCTCCGTGACCCGCCTGAAGACCTTCGCGCGCGGCTACTGACCCAAGGGGCGTCCGGGCTGTGCGGAATCATTGATTCCGGACGGAACCGGGGCACCCGCTTCCGACACCGTGATGCCCGGCCGAGTTCACCTTCCGTTCACTCAGGTTGCCTACGTTCATCCAGCCAATGACCTCGAACGATTGCCTGGGTAAATGGAAAGCTTCTCGCTGATCCTCGCGATTGTGGTGGTAACCGCACTCGCGTTCGATTTCACGAACGGTTTCCACGACACCGCCAACGCGATGGCCACGACCATCTCGACCGGTGCGCTCAAGCCCAAGGTCGCGGTGGCCATGTCGGCCGCCCTCAACCTGGTGGGCGCTTTTCTCTCGGTGGAGGTCGCCAACACGATCTCCAAGGGTCTCGTCGACGAGACCGGCATCCGTCCCGAGGTCATCTTCGCCGCACTGACCGGCGCGATCCTCTGGAACCTCCTCACCTGGCTGGTCGGCCTGCCCTCCAGCTCCTCGCACGCCCTGATGGGCGGCCTGATCGGCGCCACCGTCGCGTCGGCGGGCCTCGGCGCCGTCCACGGCGACGTGCTGGTCACCAAGGTGCTGCTCCCGGCCGTCGCCGCCCCCGTGGTGGCCGGTCTGGCCACGATGCTCGCCACCCGCCTGTCGTACGGCGTCTCCCCGAACTCCGGCGGCGAGGCCACCCGCAAGGGCTACCGCACCGGTCAGATCGCCTCGGCCGGACTGGTCTCCCTGGCCCACGGCACCAACGACGCGCAGAAGACGATGGGCATCATCACCCTCGCGCTGATCGCGGGCGGTGCCATCGCCCCCGGCTCCAACCCGCCGGTCTGGGTCATCCTCTCCGCGGGCGTGGCCATCGCGGCCGGTACGTACATCGGCGGCTGGCGCATCATCCGCACCATGGGCACCGGCCTCACCGACCTGGAGCCGCGCCAGGGCTTCGCCGCCCAGACCAGCGCCGCGACCGCCATCCTGGCCTCCTCGCACCTCGGCTTCTCCCTCTCCACCACCCACGTCGTCTCCGGCGCGGTGATGGGCGCGGGCCTGGGCCGCAAGGGCGGTGTGGTCCGCTGGTCCACCGCGACCCGGATGTTCGTCGCCTGGGCGCTGACCCTCCCGGCCGCCGCCCTGGTGGGCGCGGGCGCCGAGTCCGTGACCGACCTGGGCGACTGGGGCACCGCCGCCGTCGCCGTCTTCCTGGTCGCCGCGAGCGCCGCGATCTGGAAGATCTCCCGCCGCGAGGTCATCGACCACACCCACGTCGCCCCGGCTGGTGCGCACGAGGAGCCTGCCGGTGTGGTCACCACCGCCATGGCCGCGGTGACCCCGCCCCCCACGGGCACCGTCGCCGACGGCCTGGGCACCGAGGGCCTGACGGCCACCATCCCGGCCCCGGCCGCCGTCGAACCGGCCACCGCCACCGCGACTCCCGTCGCCCCGCCCGCCTCCGCGGCCTGACCCGGCATCCGAAGGAGCAATCCCATGCACATCGACTGGGCGGCCATCGGTTCCGTCTTCGGCGTCAGCCTCGTGGCGACCGTGGCCCTGGTGGTCCTGTTCACCCTGGGCGTCAACGGACTGGCCCGCCGGGAGAAGGCCGCCGAGCGCGGCGAGTCGGCCGCCCTCGCGGTGACCGGCGCGTACGTCTGCTTCGCCGCGTGTGCGGCGGCGGTGGCGTACGGGTTCTATCTGATCGTGGCGAAGGCCTGAGCCGGAGCCCCTTCCGAGCAGTACGTGGGTGAGGCCCCTCCCGGCACCTTCCGGGAGGGGCCTCGCCGTTTCCCGGGGAGGGCCCCTCACCGATTCCCGGGGAGGCTGCTCGCCGATTCCCGGGCCCCCGGCGTACGCCCGGCACGCGCCTGCTGTAGGCCCCGATGTGGGCCCGCCCACACTCTCCTCCCGCAGGTCAAGGGCAGGTTGACGGCCCTTCGGGGACCGTGGTGGACTGCCGAGGCCATGTACGGCGGCAGAAGAGGAAGCCGGTGCGAATCCGGCGCGGTCCCGCCACTGTCACCGGGGAGTGATCCCCGGGAGCCAGGAACTCTCGCCGCCGGTCTCGTCGAACCAGGGCGTGGACACCCTGAGTGAGGACCTACCGCCATGCTCGGCTGCCCGTTGAGTACGCCTCCCAGGACCGCTCCCGCGCCCACGGCCGGCTGAGCCGATGGGTGCCGATCGCTCCTACGCGTACGGCGCCGCCGCCGGCCTCCTGGGCGACCTGCTCCTCGGTGATCCCCGCCGCCGCCATCCCGTGGCCGCGTTCGGACGCGCCGCCGGGGCCGCCGAGCGCGCGCTGTGGCACGACCACCGTGGCTGGGGCGCCCTGCACACGCTGGTGTGCGCCGGGGGCGCCGTCGCGACGGGCGCGCTGGCCGAGCGCGCCGTACGCCGCTCCCCCGCCGCGACCCTCGCGCTGACCGCCGCCGCCACCTGGGCCGTCGTCGGCGGCACCTCGCTGGCCCGGGAGGCCCGCGCCGTCGGCCGCGCCCTGGCCGACGGGGACCTCACCGCCGCCCGCGCCCGCCTCCCGCACTTGTGCGGACGCGACCCGCAGGCGCTGGACGCCGACGGGATCGCCCGCGCCGTGGTCGAGTCGGTCGCCGAGAACACCTCCGACGCCGTCGTGGGCGCCCTGGTGTGGGGCGCGGTGGCCGGGGTGCCCGGGCTGCTCGGCTTCCGGGCCGTCAACACGCTGGACGCCATGGTGGGCCACAAGTCGCCCCGGCTGCGCCGCTTCGGCTGGGCCGCCGCCCGCCTGGACGACGTGGCCGGGTGGCCCGGGGCACGCCTGACCGCTGTGCTGGCGACGCTGGCCGGACCCGATCCGCGCGGTGCCGTCCGCGCCTGGCGGGCCGACGCCCACCGGCATCCGAGCCCCAACGCCGGTCCGGTGGAGGCGTCGTTCGCGGGCGCCCTCGGCGTGCGCCTCGGCGGCACGCTGTCCTACGGCGGCCGGATCGAGCACCGGCCCGTGCTCAACGGCTCCGGGCGGCCGGTCCGGGTCGCCGACATCGACCGGGCGGTACGGCTCTCCCGCCGCGTCGGTCTGCTCGCGCTCGGCGTGAGCGCCGGGGCGAGCCTGATCCTGAAGGGGCGCGCGAAGTGAACGGTGGTCTCCTCGTCGCGGGTACGACCTCCGACGCGGGCAAGAGCGTCGTGACGGCCGGGATCTGCCGCTGGCTGGTCCGCCAGGGCGTGAAGGTGGCGCCCTTCAAGGCGCAGAACATGTCCCTCAACTCCTTCGTCACGCGCGAGGGCGCCGAGATCGGGCGCGCGCAGGCTATGCAGGCCCAGGCGTGCCGGGTCGAGCCGACCGCGCTGATGAATCCCGTGCTGCTCAAGCCCGGTGGCGAGCAGAGCAGTCAAGTGGTGCTGCTGGGAAAGCCGGTGGGCGAGATGAGCGCGCGCGGCTATCACGGCGGGCATCAACAGCGGCTGCTCGGCACGGTGTTGGACTGTCTTGCCGAGTTGCGGGGCACGTATGACGCGGTGATCTGTGAGGGGGCCGGTTCGCCCGCCGAGATCAATCTGCGGCGCACCGACATCGTGAACATGGGGATCGCGCGCGGCGCGCGGCTGCCCGTCCTCGTCGTCGGCGACATCGACCGGGGCGGCGTCTTCGCCTCCTTCTACGGCACGCTCGCCCTGCTCTCCCCCGAGGACCAGGAGCTGGTCGCCGGGTTCCTGGTGAACAAGTTCCGGGGCGATGTCTCGCTGCTGGAACCGGGGCTGGACATGCTGCGCGGCCTCACCGGACGCGACACCTACGGCGTGCTGCCCTTCCGGCACGGCCTCGGCATCGACGAGGAGGACGGACTCCGGGTCTCGCTGCGGGGCACCGTCCGCGAGTCCACGGTCGCCCCGCCGGTCGGCGAGGACGTGCTGCGGGTCGCGGTGTGCGCGGTGCCGCTGATGTCCAACTTCACCGACGTGGACGCGCTGGCGGCCGAACCCGGCGTGATCGTGCGGTTCGTGGACCGCCCGGAGGAACTGGCCGACGCCGACCTGGTGGTGGTGCCGGGCACCCGCGGGACCGTACGGGCGCTGGCCTGGCTGCGCGAGCGGGGTCTCGCGGACGCGCTGGTCCGCCGGGCCGCCGAGGGGCGCCCGGTCCTGGGCATCTGCGGCGGCTTCCAGGTGCTCGGCGAGCGCATCGAGGACGAGGTGGAGTCGCGCGCCGGGACGGTCGACGGGCTCGGCCTGCTGCCGGTACGGGTGCGCTTCGCCCGCGACAAGACCCTCACCCGGCCGACCGGGCAGGCCCTGGGCGAACCGGTCGAGGGGTACGAGATCCATCACGGTGTCGCCGAGGTCCTGGGCGGGGAAGCCTTCCTGGACGGCTGCCGGACCGGCCAGGTCTGGGGCACCCACTGGCACGGCTCGCTGGAGTCGGACGGCTTCCGGCGGGCCTTCCTGCGCGAGGTGGCCGCCGCCACCGGGCGCCGTTTCACCCCGGCCCCCGACACCTCCTTCGCCGCGCTGCGCGAGCAGCAGCTCGACCGGCTCGGCGACCTCATCGAACAGCACGCGGACACGGACGCGCTCTGGCGGCTCATCGAGTCGGGCGCGCCACGAGGACTGCCCTTCATCCCCCCGGGAGCGCCCGCATGAGCACAGTGTTGTTGTTGTCGACCGCCGACACGGATCTGCTGGCCGCGCGGGCCAGCGGGGCCGACTACCGCATCGGCAACCCCGTCCGCGTGGACGTCACCGGCGAACTGCCGGGCCTCCTCGCGGGCGCCGACCTCGCGGTCGTCCGGCTCCTGGGCGGCAAGCGCGCCTGGGAGGACGGGCTCGCCGCGCTGAAGGCGTCCGGGGTGCCGACCGTGCTCCTCGGCGGCGAGAGCGTGCCGGACGCCGAGCTGATGGCCGAGTCGTCGGTGCCCGCCGGAGTCGTGGCGGAGGCGCTGCGCTACCTGGTGGAGGGCGGCCCGGAGAACCTGCTGGAACTGTCCCGGTTCCTCTCCGACACCGTGCTGCTGACCGGCGAGGGCTTCGAACTCCCGCGCTCCATGCCGGAGTTCGGGGTGCACGGCGCCTACGAGCTGCGGGAGGGCCGCCCGACGGTGGGCGTGCTCTTCTACCGGGCCCATGAACTCAGCGGCAACACCGGCTTCGTGGACACCCTGTGCGAGGCGATCGAGGCGCCGGGCGCCAACGCCCTTCCGGTGTACTGCGGTTCTCTGCGCGGCGCGGATGCGGGGCTGTACGAGCTGCTGGGACGGGCGGACGCCCTGATCGCCACCGTCCTCGCGGCGGGAGGCACCCACGCCTCGTCCGCGTCGGCGGGCGGCGACGAGTCCTGGGACATCGGCGCCCTGGCCGATCTCAACATCCCGGTGCTGCAAGGGCTTTGCCTCACCTCCTCGCGCGCCGCGTGGGACGCGTCCGATGCCGCCCTCTCCCCCATGGACGCGGCCATGCAGGTCGCCATCCCCGAGTTCGACGGCCGTCTGATCACCGTGCCGTTCTCCTTCAAGGAACAGGGCCCCGACGAGGTCCCGGTCTACGTGGCCGACCCCGAGCGGGCCGCACGCGTGGCCGGAATCGCCGTACGGCACGCGGTACTTGGCCACAAGCCGAACGCCGAGAAGCGGATCGCGCTCGTCTTCACCGCCTACCCGACCAAGCACTCCCGCGTCGGCAACGCGGTCGGTCTGGACACCCCCGCCTCCGCGGTCCGGGTCCTGGACGCGCTGCGGGACGCCGGGTACGGGGTGAGCGGATACCCGTCCGGGGGCGACGAGTTGATCCACCGGCTCATCCAAGCGGGCGGCCACGACGTGGAGTGGCTGACCGAGGACCAGCTCGCCGCCGCGCCCGCGCGGGTGCCGCTCGCGGACTACCGGGCGTGGTTCGCCACGCTGGACCCGGCACTGCGCGAGGCCATGGTGGAGGCGTGGGGCGAGCCGCCGGGGAATCTGTACGTGGACGGCGACGACATCGTGCTCGCCTCCCTGCGGTTCGGGAACGTCGTCGTGATGATCCAGCCGCCGCGCGGCTTCGGGGAGAACCCGATCGCGATCTACCACGACCCCGACATGCCGCCCTCGCACCACTATCTGGCCGCCTACCGCTGGCTGGAGAACAGCTTCGGCGCGGACGCGGTCGTCCACATGGGCAAGCACGGCACGCTGGAATGGCTGCCGGGCAAGGGACTCGGGCTCTCCGGGGGCTGCGCTCCGGACGCGGTGCTCGGTGAACTCCCGCTGGTCTACCCGTTCATCGTCAACGACCCCGGCGAGGGCACCCAGGCCAAGCGGCGCGGGCACGCCACGGTGGTCGACCATCTGGTCCCGCCGATGGCCCGCGCGGACACCTACGGCGACCTCGCCAAGCTGGAGCAACTGCTCGACGAGTACGCCCTGGTGTCCGACCTGGACCCGACGAAGGCCCCGGCCGTGCGCGCCCAGATCTGGACCCTGGTCAAGGCGGCCGAGCTGCATCACGACCTGCACGTGGCCGAGCAGCCGGAGGACGGCGACTTCGACGCGTTCGTCATGCACATCGACGGCTATCTGTGCGAGATCAAGGACGTGCAGATCCGCGACGGACTGCACATCCTCGGCGGCGGGCCGCTCGGCGAGCCGCGCGTGAACCTGGTGCTGGCGGTGCTGCGCGCGTCCCAGGTGTGGGGCGGCCAGGCGAACGCGCTGCCCGGCCTTCGGGCCTCGCTGGCGGCTCATTTCGGGCTGGTGGAGAAGGAGTTGCTGGCGGAGCCGGGTGCGGCGGTGAAGGTTCCGGTGGAGCTGACGGCCCTGGTGGACGGTCCGGCGCGGACCGGTGCCGACGCGATCGACCTGCTGGAGCAGTTGTGCCGCCGGATCGCGGAGGGGATGGAGGCGCGGGCCTGGGACGGGGCGGCGGTGCCGACGGTCCTGGAGGAGGTGCTGGGCTTCGAACTGACCGAGGCCGCCGCCGTGTTGGAGTTCGCGTGCACGGAGGTCGTGCCCCGGCTGGCGCGCACGACCGACGAGATCGGGCACATCCTCCGTGCGCTGGACGGCGGTTACGTCCCGGCGGGCCCCTCGGGCTCCCCGACCCGCGGTCTGGTCAACGTCCTTCCGACGGGCCGGAACTTCTACTCCGTCGACCCCAAGGCGATTCCCTCCCGGCTGAGTTGGGAGGTCGGGCAGTCGCTGGCGGACTCGCTGGTGCAGCGGTATCTCACCGACACCGGGAGCTACCCGAAGTCCGTCGGTCTCACGGTCTGGGGCACCTCCGCCATGCGCACCCAGGGCGACGACATCGCGGAGATCCTGGCGCTGCTCGGCTGCCGCCCGGTGTGGGACGACGCCTCGCGCCGGGTCACCGGCTTCGAGATCGTCCCGCTCCCGGAGCTGGGCCGTCCCCGCATCGACGTCACGGTCCGCATCTCCGGCTTCTTCCGCGACGCGTTCCCGCACGTGGTCGGCCTGATCGACGACGCGGTGCGGGCGGTGGCCGAGCTGGAGGAACCCGCCGATGCCAACTACGTGCGGGCGCACGTGGAGGAGGACGCCGCCGAACACGGTGACCGGCGGCGCGCGACGGCCCGCATCTTCGGCTCCAAGCCGGGCGCGTACGGCGCGGGTCTGCTGCCGCTGATCGACGCGCGCAACTGGCGCTCGGACGCGGATCTGGCCGAGGTGTACGCGGTGTGGGGCGGTTACGCCTACGGGCGCGGGCTCGACGGGCGGGCGGCGCGCGGGGACATGGAGACGGCGTTCCGGCGGATCGCGGTGGCGGCGAAGAACGTCGACACCCGCGAGCACGATCTCGTCGACGCGGACGACTACTTCCAGTACCACGGCGGCATGGTCGCCATGGTGCGGCACCTCACGGGCGACAACCCCGAGGCGTACGTGGGTGATTCGGCGGTGCCGGACCAGGTGAAGACGCGCACGCTGGGCGAGGAGACGCACCGGGTCTTCCGGGCCCGCGTGGTCAACCCCCGCTGGATGGCGGCCATGCGCAGGCACGGGTACAAGGGTGCCTTCGAGATGGCGGCGACCGTGGACTACCTGTTCGGGTACGACGCCACGGCCGGTGTGGTGGACGACTGGATGTACGAGAAGCTCAGCGCGGAGTACGTCTTCTCGCCGGAGAACCAGGACTTCATGAGGAAGTCCAACCCCTGGGCCCTGCGGGGCATCACCGAGCGCCTGCTTGAGGCGGCGGACCGGGGGCTGTGGGCCGAGCCGGACCAGGAGACGCTGGAGCGGCTGCGGGCCACGTATCTGGAACTCGAAGGGGAACTGGAGGGAGACGAGTGAGCACGCATTTCCCGTTCACCGCCGTGGTCGGGCAGGAGGACCTGCAACTGGCCCTGCTGCTCAACGCGGTGGCGCCGAACATCGGCGGAGTGCTCGTACGGGGCGAGAAAGGCACCGCGAAGAGCACCGCCGTGCGTGCGCTCTCCGCTCTGCTGCCACCGGTGGAGGTCGTCCCGGGGTGCCGGTTCTCCTGTGACCCCGCCTCCCCCGACCCGTCCTGCCCGGACGGCCCGCACGGGGCCGGTGCGGCCGAGGCGCGGGCCGCCCGGATGGTCGAGCTGCCGGTCGGGGCCTCCGAGGACCGGCTCGTCGGTGCGCTGGACATCGAGCGGGCGCTCGCGGAGGGCGTGAAGGCGTTCGAGCCGGGGCTGCTCGCCGCCGCGCACCGGGGGATCCTCTACGTGGACGAGGTCAATCTCCTCCACGACCACTTGGTGGACCTGCTGTTGGACGCTGCCGCCATGGGTGCCTCATACGTCGAGCGCGAGGGCGTCTCCGTACGGCATGCGGCGCGGTTCCTGCTCGTCGGGACCATGAATCCGGAAGAGGGCGAATTGCGGCCCCAACTGCTCGACCGGTTCGGGCTGACCGTGGAGGTCGCGGCCTCGCGGGAGACGGATCAGCGGGTGGAGGTCGTACGGCGCAGGCTGGCGTACGACGACGATCCGGCCGGGTTCGCGGCGCGGTGGGGCGACGAGGAGGCCGCCGTACGGCAACGGGTCATCGCCGCGCGGGAGTTGTTGCCCAAGGTGCGGCTCGGGGACGGGGCGCTGCGGCAGATCGCGGCGACGTGTGCCGCGTTCGAGGTGGACGGGATGCGGGCCGACATCGTGATGGCGCGTACCGCGACCGCGTTGGCCGCGTGGGCGGGGCGTACGGACGTGCTCGCGGAGGATGTGCGGCAGGCGGCACTGCTGGCGTTGCCGCACCGTCGGCGTCGAAATCCTTTCGACGCGCCGGGACTTGACGAGGACAAGCTCGATCAGACTCTGGAGGAGTCCTCGGAGTCTTCCGGGGACGACGATCCCGATCCCGACGGGCCCGGTGGTGGTGGGCAGCCGTCCCCCGATGCGGGGCCGCAGGACGGTGATGGAGGTGCCGCCGCTTCCGAGGGCGGGGAGGCGGAGGGCGCCGGTGCCGGTGCGGGTGAGCAGGCTCCGGCGCGGGCTGCCGAGC
Organism: Streptomyces sp. LaPpAH-108; assembly: GCF_000373625.1. Taxonomy (GTDB): domain Bacteria; phylum Actinomycetota; class Actinomycetes; order Streptomycetales; family Streptomycetaceae; genus Streptomyces. The sequence goes on along the minus strand of NZ_KB891988.1, from coordinate 1,049,601 downwards.
CGTTTCGTACCAAGGCGTTGAACGTGCCCGGGATCGGGGAGGGCGCGGCCGGGCGGCGTTCGCGGGCGCGGACCGAGCATGGCCGGACCACGGGGGCGCGGCGTCCCCAAGGGGCCCTGACCAAGCTGCACTTGGCGGCGACCGTGCAGGCGGCGGCGCCGCATCAGCGAGTGCGGGGGCGTTCCGGGCCGGGGCTTGTGCTGCGGCGGGACGATCTGCGGCAGGCGGTGCGGGAGGGGCGGGAGTCCAATCTCGTGCTGTTCGTGGTGGACGCCTCGGGGTCGATGGCGGCTCGGCAGCGGATGAGCGCGGTGAAGGGTGCCGTGCTGTCGTTGCTGCTCGACGCGTATCAGCGGCGGGACAAGGTGGGCCTTGTGACCTTCCGGGGTTCGGGCGCCGAGGTCGCGCTGCCGCCGACCTCGTCCGTGGATGCCGCCGCCGCGCGGCTGGAGTCGCTGCCGACCGGTGGGCGTACGCCGCTCGCGGCCGGACTGCTGCGGGCGCACGAGGTGTTGCGGGTGGAGCGGTTGCGCGATCCCTCGCGGCGGGCGCTGGTCGTGGTGGTGACGGACGGGCGGGCGACGGGTGGTCCGGAGCCGGTGGCCCTGGCCGGGCGGGCGGCGCGGCTGTTCGCGGCCGAGGGGGTCGCGTCGGTGGTCGTGGACTGCGAGTCGGGTCCGGTACGGCTGGGGCTCGCCGGGCGGCTCGCGGGTGAACTGGGCGGTACGGCGGTGACGTTGGACGAGCTGCGGGCGGATTCCATCGCCGGGCTCGTGAGGGATGTACGGGGTACGTCGAGGAGGGCCGCGTAATGCCGCAGGGACAGCCGAGTGTCGTACCGGACGACGGGCTGACGACACGTCAGCGGCGCAACCGGCCGCTGGTGGTGGTGCACACCGGGATCGGGAAGGGCAAGTCGACTGCCGCCTTCGGGCTGGCGTTGCGGGCCTGGAATCAGGGGTGGCCGATCGGGGTGTTCCAGTTCGTCAAGTCGGCGAAGTGGAAGGTCGGCGAGGAGAACGCGCTGCGGGTGCTCGGTGCCTCGGGGCAGGGCGGGTCGGTGGACTGGCACAAGATGGGCGAGGGCTGGTCCTGGGTGCAGCGGGACGCGCAGCTGGACAACGAGGAGAAGGCGCGGGAGGGGTGGGCGCAGGTCAAGCGGGACCTGGCGGCCGAGACGTACCGCCTTTACGTGCTGGACGAGTTCGCTTACCCGATGCACTGGGGGTGGGTGGACACGGAGGAAGTGGTCGCCGTGCTGCGGGCGCGGCCTGGTAACCAGCATGTGGTGATCACGGGTCGTAACGCGCCTGCTCCGCTGGTGGAGTTCGCGGATCTGGTGACCGACATGTCCAAGGTCAAGCATCCGATGGACGCGGGGCAGAAGGGGCAGAGGGGCATCGAGTGGTGATGTCCGTACCTCGGCTGGTCATCGCGGCGCCGTCTTCCGGCAGCGGGAAGACGACTGTTGCCACGGGGCTGATGGCCGCGTTCGTCGCGCGCGGGCTTGCGGTGTCTCCGCACAAGGTGGGGCCGGACTACATCGATCCCGGGTATCACGCGTTGGCCACCGGGCGGGTGGGGCGGAATCTCGATGCGTATCTGTGTGGGGCGGAGTTGGTGGCTCCGCTGTTTCTGCATGGCTCGCGGGGGTGTGATCTTGCCGTGGTCGAGGGGGTGATGGGGCTTTTCGACGGGGCGGTGGGGCAGGGGGAGCTGGCGTCTACCGCGCAGGTGGCGAAGTTGCTGCGGGCGCCGGTGGTGTTGGTGGTCGATGCGTCGTCTCAGTCTCGGTCCGTCGCTGCGTTGGTGCATGGGTTCGTTTCCTGGGACACGGGGGTGCGGATCGGGGGGGTGATCCTCAACAAGGTCGGGTCGGCGCGGCATGAGGAGTTGTTGCGGGAGGCGCTGGAGTCTGTGGGGGTTCCGGTGCTGGGGGTGTTGCGGCGGGGGGCGTCTGTGGAAACACCGTCGCGGCATCTGGGGTTGGTGCCGGTCGCCGAGCGGGGTGCTGCCGCGGTGTCGGCGGTCGCGGCCATGGGCGCTTTGGTTGCCAATGGGTGCGACCTTGATGCGCTGCTCGCGTTGGCTCGGGGGGCGGGGGCGTTGTCGGGTGCGGCTTGGTGTGCGGCTGAGGTCACAGAATTGCCCACCCACGACCACCCGTCTCGGTTGGCTGAAAAGGGGACGTGCGGTCCGGATCGGTTGGCTGAGAACAGCGCGGCGGGTGCGACTCGGGCGGCTGAGCGGGGCGCGGACGGATCGTCTCGGTTGGCTGAACAGAGCGCGGACGGGTCCTCTCGGCTGGCCGAACAGGACGCGGACAGGTCCTCTCGGCTGGCCGAACAGGACGCGGACAGGTCCTCTCGGCTGGCCGAACAGGACGCGGACAGGCCCTCTCGGCAGACTGACCAAGACGCGAACAGGCCCTCTCGGCTGGCTGAACAAGGCACGGTCGGATCGTCTCCCGCGGCTGAGCAGGGCGCGGACCGGTCCTCTCGGCAGGCCGAACAGGACGCGGACAGATCCTCTCGGCTGGCCGAACACGGCACGGGCGGATCGTCTCGCGCGGGTGGCCAAGGGCCGGGTGGGTTCGCTCGGGCGGTTGGCAAGCAGGTGGTCGGCAAGGCTCGGCCCCGTGTCGCCGTCGCTGGTGGGGCCGCGTTCAGCTTCTCCTATGCCGAGCACACCGAGTTGTTGAGCGCCGCCGGGGCGGAGGTCGTCACGTTCGATCCCCTGTGGGACGAGGAACTGCCCGATGGGTGTGCGGGGTTGGTGATCGGGGGTGGGTTTCCCGAGGTGTATGCGGCGGAGTTGTCGGCGAACGAGAGGCTGCGGAAGGCCGTGGCGGAACTCGCGGAGCGGGGGGCGCCGATTGCCGCCGAGTGTGCCGGACTGCTGTATCTGTGCCGGGAGTTGGACGGGGCGCCGATGTGCGGGGTGCTGGACGCGTCGGCGCGGATGAGCGGGCGGTTGACGCTGGGGTATCGGGACGCGGTGGCCGTCGGGGACAGTGTGCTGGCCGCCGCCGGGACGCGGATGCGGGGGCACGAGTTCCACCGGACCGTCGTGGAGCCCGGTGCCGGGGCGGCGCCCGCCTGGGGGGTGCTCTCGCCCGCGCGGCGGGTGGAGGGCTTCGTACAGCAGGGGGTGCACGCGAGTTATCTGCACACCCACTGGGCGGCCGAGCCGTCGGTGGCCCGTCGGTTCACGGAGAGGTGCCGTACGTCATGAGCAGCAGGCTGATCGGGGTCGGGGTGGGTCCTGGCGACCCGGAACTGGTGACGGTGAAGGGGGTCGGCGCGCTGCGGGCCGCCGATGTGGTCGTCGTACCGGTGATGGACACCGGGGAGCGGGGGCGGGCCGAGGCGACGGTGCTGCACTACGTGGACGCGGCGAAGGTGGTCCGGGTGGTGTTCGCGCTGAACGAGCGGACCGACCGGGCGCGCCGGGAGGCCGCGTGGGACGCGGCGGGCGCGCGGGTCGCCGGGCTGCTCCGGGAGCACGGGTGCGTCGCGTTCGCGACCATCGGCGACCCCAACGTGTACTCGACGTTCACCTACCTCGCGCAGACCGTCGCCGAGCTGGTGCCGGGGGTCGTGGTGGAGACGGTGCCCGGGATCACCGCGATGCAGGATCTGGCGGCGCGGTCGGGTGCCGTACTGACGGAGGGCACCGAGCCGCTGACCCTCGTACCGGTGACGGCGGGCGAGTCCGCGCTGAAGGAGGCGCTGGCCGGGCCCGGCACGGTGGTGGCGTACAAGTTCGGGCGCCGGGCCGCCGAGGTCGCCGAGGCGTTGCGTGAGGCCGGGCGGCTCGACGACGCGGTGTGGGGTTCCGCCCTCGGTCTGCCGGACGAGTCGATCCGCCCGGCCGCCGAGCTGGACGGCGCGACGCTGCCGTACCTGTCGACGCTGATCGCGCCGCCGCGCCGGGACGGCGGCAGGGGCGGAAAACTGTGAGGGGGCCCTGCGCGGCCTCCGCGGCCACAGGGGCCACGGGTCGGGCGGTGTCAGCCGCCGGACACCGCGACCACCAGCCAGATGAACGCCGCCCCCGCGACCGTGCACAGCAGCGTCGAGCGCGCCGGGTGGTCGTGGTGGGCCTCCGGCAGGATCTCCGCGGCGGCGAGGTAGAGCAGGGCGCCGCTGAAGAGGCCGAGGTAGCCGCCGAGCAGGGGCTCGGGGATGTGGATGAAGACCGTGGAGAGGGCGCCGAGGACCGGGGCGCAGGCGTCGGCCACGAGCATGGCGACGGCGCGGCGGCGGGCGTTGCCGTAGAGGCTCGTGATGGTGAAGGTGTTGAAGCCGTCGGCGAAGTCGTGGGCGATGACGGCGAGAGCGACGGAGAGGCCCATGCCGCCGCCGACCTGGAAGGCCGCGCCGATCGCGACGCCGTCCATGGCGCTGTGCCCGACCATCGCGGCGGCGGCCGTGAGGCCGACCTCGGGGGCCCGGTGGTGGTCGTGCTCCTCCCCGCCGTGCGCGGCCTGGCGTCCGGCGAGGAGACGTTCCACCAGATGGGCCAGCAGGAATCCGCCGACGAAGAGCAGCAGGGCGGCGGGTACGCCGAAGACCTCGCGACCGGCCGCGCGCAGCGCCTCCGGCAGCAGATCGAGGCCGACCACGCCCAGCATCAGGCCGCCCGCCAGGCCCAGGACCAGGTGGCGACGGTCGGTCACACGCTGTGCCGTCCAGCCGCCGGCCAGCGTCATCACAAACGCGCCGAGCGCGACGAGGACCGCCATAACGACCTTGGTATCCGATGAAGGGCCCTCCGCGCACATCCGACGCCTGTGAAACCTCCGCAGACCCTGACATTTCCCTCACTTCTTTTCGTACGAGAGGACCTTTCCCCATGGCCGAGCCCCAGGCCGCGCCGCAGGCCGCTGACGTGGCCGGGCCCCCCGCCACCGCCCCCACCGGCAAGGTGACCTTCGTCGGTGCCGGTCCCGGCGCCGCCGATCTGCTGACCTTCCGCGCGGCCCGGGCGATCGCCGAGGCGGACGTGGTGATCTGGGCGGCGAGCCTGGTCCGGGCGGAGGTCCTGGAGCACGCGCGCGCGGACGCGGAGGTCCTGGACTCGGCCGCGCTGTCCCTGGAGGACGTGGTGGCCGTCTACCGGCGCGCCCTGGCCGACGGGCTGAAGGTGGCCCGCGTCCACTCGGGCGACCCGTCGCTGTGGGGCGGCACCCAGGAGCAGCTGGACCGGTGCGCGGAGATCGGGATCGCGACGGAGATCGTGCCGGGGGTGTCGTCGTTCTCGGCAGTGGCCGCGCTCGCGGGGCGCGAGCTGACGATCCCCGAGGTGGCGCAGTCGGTGATCCTGACCCGGCTCGGCGGCGGCAAGACGCCGATGCCGCCGGGCGAGGAGGTACGGGAGTTCGCCCGGCACGGTACGACCATGGCGGTGTTCCTGTCGGCGGCGCGCAGCGGTCAGCTGGTGCGGGAACTGCTGGAGGGCGGTTATCCGACGAGCACTCCGGTGGTGGTCGCCCATCAGGTGACCTGGCCGGAGGAGCTGGTGGTGCGCTGCACGATCGGCACGCTGGAGGAGACGGTCAAGGAGCACCGGTTGTGGAAGCACACCCTCTTCCTGATCGGCCCGGCCCTGGACGCCCACGGCACCCGCTCGCACCTCTACCACCCCGGCCACTTCCACGGCTTCCGCAAGGCGGACCCTCAGGCGCGGCGGGCGCTGCGGGAGCGGGGGGCGAGCAGGTGACGGCGTCGCACACGGACGTGCCGCTGATCACCGTCGTCGGCACCGGCACGGGCGCTCCCCTCTCCGCCGACGTGCTCGCCAAGGCCGCCCTGGTCGTCGGCGGCCAACGCCACCTGGACGCCGCCGACCTACCCGAGGACGTCCAGCGCATCGCCCTCGGCCCCCTCTCCCCCGCCCTGGACGCGATCGCCGAGACCCTGGCCAAGGATCTCCCGGTGGTCGTGCTGGCCTCGGGCGACCCCGGGTTCTTCGGGATCGTGCGGGTGCTGGCGGAGCGGTTCGGCGCGGCGCGCCTTGAGGTACGGCCCGGGGTGTCCTCGGTGGCCGGGGCGTTCGCGCGGCTGGGGCTGACCTGGGACGACGCGGTGGTGGTGAGCGCGCACGGGCGTGATCCGCGGACGGCGGTGCAGCTGTGCCGGGCGTATCCGAAGGTGGCCGTGCTGACCGGGCCGGGGTCGGGTCCTGCCGAGCTGGGTGCCCGGCTGACCGGCAGCGACCGGACGCTGGTCGTGGTGAGCGACCTCGGTGAGCCGGAGGACGAGCGGGTGGAGCGGGTGACGCCCGCCGAGGCCGCCCGGCGGAACTGGGGCACGGCGGTGAACGTGGTGCTGTGCCTGGACGAGTCCCGGGCGCCCCGGGGTCCGCGCACGATGGCGGGCCCGGCCGTGGGGCCCGGGCGCTGGGCCCTGGAGGAGGACGCGTTCGCGCACCGGGACTCGATGATCACCAAGTTCGAGGTACGGGCGCTGGCGCTGGCCCGGCTCGGGCCGCGCCCCGGCGACCTGGTGTGGGACGTGGGCGCGGGGTCGGGCTCGGTGGCGGTGGAGTGCGCGCGGCTCGGCGCGGCCGTGGTCGCGGTGGAGAAGACCGGGGACGGCTGCGCGCGGGTACGGGCCAACGCGCGCGCCCATGACGTGGACGTGTCCGTGGTGCACGGTACGGCTCCGGAGGCGCTGGCCGCTCTGGACGACGATCCCGACGCGGTGTTCGTCGGGGGCGGGGGCCGTGAGCTGGGCGCGGTGGTCGAGGCGTGCGCGCGGCGGGCGCGGCGCACGGTGGTGGTCGCGATGGCCGCGCTGGACCGGGTGCCCGAGGCGCGCGCGGCCCTGGCGCGGGCCGGATTCGGCTGCGACGGCGTGCTGTTGCAGTCCTCGCGGCTGGCGCCGCTGCCCGGTGACGTGACCCGGCTCGCGGCCACCAACCCCGTTTTCCTGCTGTGGGGCGAGCGTGCCTCCCGGCCGAACGAAGGAGCAGTTGAGTGATCGGCCTGATTTCCGCCACCTCCGCGGGGGCTGCGGCGCGGGACCGCCTTGCGGCGGCGTGGCCGGACCGTACCCGGGTGTACGAGGGCCCGGTGGGGGACGCGGTCCGGGCCGCGTTCGCGGAGTGCGGGCAGCTGGTGTGTTTCCTGGCGACGGGTGCGGTGGTCCGTCTGGTGGCGCCGCTGCTCGGGGACAAGGCGGCCGATCCGGGTGTGGTGTGCGTGGACGAGGGCGGCCGGTTCGCGGTGTCGCTGCTCGGCGGGCACGCGGGGGGTGCCAATGAACTCGCCCGTGAGGTGGGTGAGTTGCTGGGTGCGGAGCCGGTGGTGACGACCGCTACGGACGCGGTGGGCGTGGCCGGGCTCGACACGCTCGGCCTGCCGTACGAGGGTGCGGTCGCGGCGGTGTCACGGGCGCTGCTGGACGGTGAACCGGTGGCCCTTGAGGCCGAGTTGGCGTGGCCGCTGCCTCCGCTGCCGGTGGCGGAACACGGGGCGTACACGGTACGGCTCACCGACCGCGCCGTCGAACCGGGGCCGCGCGAGGTGCTGTTGCGTCCGCCGTCGCTGGTGGTCGGGGTGGGTGCCTCGCGGGGTGCGCCGGTGGACGAGGTGCTGGAGCTGATCGGGTCGGCGCTGGCGGGGGCGGGGCTCTCGGTGCGGTCGGTGGCTCAACTCGCCACGGTGGACGCCAAGTCGGAGGAGCCGGGCCTGGTGGGCGCCGCCGAGCGGCTGGGCGTGCCGCTGGTCGCGTACCCGGCCTCGGAGTTGGCGGCCGTCGTCGTACCGAACCCGTCCGACGCGCCCCTCGTGGCGGTCGGTACGCCGTCCGTGGCGGAGGCGGCGGCGCTGCTCGGCGGGGGTGAACTCCTCGTGCCCAAGCGGAAGTCGGCGGGGAGTCCGGCGATGGCGACCTGTGCGGTCGTACGGCGTCCGGCGCGTGGGCGGCTCGCGGTGGTGGGGCTCGGGCCCGGCGCCCGGGACCTGGTCACGCCGCGCGCGGTGGCCGAACTGCGGCGCGCCTCCGTGCTGGTGGGGCTCGACCAGTACGTGGACCAGATCCGGGATCTGCTGCGTCCGGGCACGCGGGTGCTGGAGTCGGGGCTGGGCGCGGAGGAGGAGCGGGCGCGTACGGCGGTCGCGGAAGCGCGCGCGGGGCACGCGGTGGCGTTGATCGGGAGCGGGGACGCGGGGGTGTACGCGATGGCGTCCCCGGCGCTCGCGGAGGCGTCCGACGACATCGATGTGGTGGGCGTGCCGGGGGTGACGGCGGCGCTTGCGGCCGGGGCGCTGCTCGGCGCGCCGCTGGGCCACGACCATGTGTCGATCAGCCTGTCCGACCTGCACACACCGTGGGAGGTCATCGAGCGGCGGGTGCGCGCGGCGGCCGAGTCCGACCTCGTGGTGACGTTCTACAACCCGCGCTCGCGCGGCCGGGACTGGCAACTCCCCAAGGCGCTCGCGGCGTTGGCGGAGCACCGGGCGCCTTCCACCCCGGTCGGGGTGGTGCGCAACGCCTCGCGGCCCGACGAGTCCAGCCGGGTGACCACGCTGGCCGCGCTCGATCCGGCGTCCGTGGACATGATGACCGTGGTGACCGTGGGCAACACCGCGACCCGGGAGATCGCCGGGCGCATGGTGACCCCGCGCGGCTACCGCTGGCAGGCGAGCGCCGAGGAGGGTGCCCGGTGAACCGTGTGGTCCATCCCATCGAGCAGGAGTCCTTCCGGCGGCTGCGCGCCCGCCTGGACACCTCCGAACTCCCCTTGCTGACCAGGGCGGTGGTGGAGCGGGTGATCCACTCGGCCGCCGATCTCGACTACGCGAGCGATCTGGTCCTGGCCGAGGCGGACCTCGTGCGCGGGCATGCCGCGCTGCACGCGGGGGCGCCCGTCGTGGTGGACGTGGAGATGGTCGCGGCGGGAATCACCCGGCGCGAGACGGTCTGCCGTCTGAAGGACGCCAAGTCCGGTCCTGGAATGACCCGTTCGGCGCATGCCGTGCGGCTCGCGTACGAGGAGGTCGGGCCCGGCGCCCTGTGGGTGATCGGCTGTGCGCCGACCGCCCTGGAGGAGCTGCTGACCCTGGACGCCGATCCGGCGCTCGTCATCGGCCTGCCCGTCGGCTTCGTCGGCGCGGCCGAGTCCAAGGAGGCGCTGCGCGCGAGCGGGCTGCCCGCGGTGAGCAACGTCTCCGAGAAGGGCGGTTCGGCGGTGGCCGCCGCCGCGCTCAACGCCCTGCTGTACCAACCGTTTTACCCCGAGGAGAAACAGTGACCACCCAGCCGCCCGCCCTGCTCGTCGCCGGACACGGCACCCGGGACGAGGCCGGAGCCGAGGCTTTCCGTGCTTTCGTACGGGAGTTGGGCCGTCGTCGCCCCGAACTGCCCGTTGCGGGCGGCTTCATCGAGCTGTCGCCGCCCCCGCTCGGTGAGGCCGTCGCCGAGCTGGTCGAGCGGGGCGTGCGGACGTTCGCGGCCGTACCGCTGATGCTGGTCTCCGCCGGGCACGCCAAGGGCGACATACCCGCCGCGCTGGCCCGCGAGAAGGAACGGCACCCGGGTCTGACGTACACCTACGGCCGCCCCCTCGGCCCGCACCCCGCCCTGCTGCGGGTCCTTGAGCGGCGCCTGGACGAGGCCCTGGCGGGCACCGACCGCGCTGATGTCACCGTCCTCCTCGTGGGGCGCGGCTCCACCGACCCGGACGCCAACGCCGAGGTGTGCAAGGCGGCCCGGCTGCTGTGGGAGGGGCGCGGCTACGCCGCCGTCGAGACGGCGTTCGTCTCCCTCGCGGCGCCGGACGTGCCGAGCGGGCTGGACCGGTGCGCTCGGCTGGGGGCGCGGCGGATCGTCGTCCTGCCGTACTTCCTGTTCACCGGCATCCTCCCGGACCGGGTCCGGCGTCAGACCGAGGAGTGGTCCGCCGCGCACCCGGAGACCGAGGTGCGCTCGGCCGAGGTCATCGGTCCGGAGCCGGAGCTGCTGGATCTGGTCCTTGAGCGGTACGAGGAGGCGGTGCGGGGGGATCTCCGGATGAACTGCGACTCGTGCGTCTACCGCATCGCGCTGCCGGGCTTCGAGGACAAGGTGGGGCTCCCGCAGCAGCCGCACTTCCACCCGGACGACGATGGGTCCGACGCACATGGGCACGGGCACGGCCATGGGCACCACCACCATGGCGGCCACGCACACAGCCATGCGCACTGAGGGCTACAGCGGGCCTGATCTGCGGCATCACGGCGACGCCGAGGTCCGCGACGACGGGGCCGCCCTGATCGACCTCGCGGTCAACGTCCGCACGGGGACGCCTCCGCTGTGGCTCCGCGAGGAGATCGCCGCGTCCCTGTCCTCCCTCGCGGCCTACCCGGACGGGCGGGCCGCGCGGGCGGCGGTGGCGGCGCGGCACGGGGTGCCGGTGGAGCGGGTACTGCTGACCGCCGGGGCCGCCGAGGCGTTCGTCCTGCTGGCGCGGGCGCTGAAGGTACGGCGCCCGGTGGTCATCCACCCCCAGTTCACGGAGCCGGAGGCGGCGCTGCGGGACGCGGGCCACACGGTGGACCGGGTGGTGCTCCGGCAGCAGGACGGCTTCCGGCTGGACCCCGGACTCGTCCCCAAGGACGCGGACCTGGTGGTGGTCGGCAACCCCACCAACCCGACGTCCGTCCTGCACCCGGCGTCCGAGCTGCTACGGCTCGCCCGCCCGGGGCGCACGCTGGTCGTGGACGAAGCCTTCATGGACGCGGTCCCGGGCGAACGGGAATCCCTGGCCGGACGGTGCGACGTGCCGGGGCTCGTGGTCCTCCGCAGCCTCACCAAGACCTGGGGCCTCGCGGGCCTCCGCATCGGCTACGTCCTCGCGGAACCGGAGGTCATCACACGCCTCGAACGGGCTCAGCCCCTATGGGCGGTCTCCACACCAGCACTGGCGGCAGCACGGGCCTGCATCACACCACAGGCCCTCACGGAGGCGGAAGCGGCTGCCCGTCAGATCGCCGTGGACCGCGAGTTCCTGGTCAAGGGACTGACGGAACGGAACGCAGAGGTGACCGGCCCCGCAGAGGCCCCGTTCGTCCTCGCCCGCATCCCCGGCGCGCCCGAAGTACGCCCACGCCTACGCGCCTTGGGCTACGCGGTCCGCCGAGGCGACACCTTCCCCGGCCTCGGGCCGGAGTGGATCCGGGTCGCGGTACGCGACGCGGACACAACGACGGGATTCCTGACGGCACTTGACACCGCGATGAGCTGAGCAGGCACAGGGCGGAACCGACAAGCGGCCCGGGGCCGCCGATTCGTTCGGTGGTCCCGGGCCGACTCCGTCAGGTGGTCCGGCTGTTCGTCAGCCGCGGCGGCGTCGGGCCAGTGCCGCTGCTCCGCCGCCGAGCAGGAGGAGGGCGAGTGCGCCGCCCGCGAGGTACGGGGTGGAGGAGCTGGCGCCGGTTTCCGCGAGGTCGTTCTTGGTGCCGCCCTGGGCCTTCACCTCGGTGGCGGGCTTGGCGGGGGTGGAGGAGTCCGGGTCGGAGGACGGGGTGGGCTTGGTGCTCGGGGCCGTGCCGCCGTCGCTCGGGGGCGTGCTGTCGGTCGGCTCCGGGGCGTCGTCGTCGCCCGGCTCGTCGGTCTGGGGCGGGGGCGGGGGCTGGTGGCCGCCAGTACCGCCGCCGGTGCCGCCGTCGTGGCCGCCGCCTCCGTGGCCGCCTCCGCGAGGCGTCTCGCAGGTGGCCTTCGCCAGCGTCACGGTGCCCTCGACCTCGGCGACGTTCAGCCGCAACGGGTTGACGGAGACCTTGAGTTCGAGGGCGGTGGCGGCGGCCGTGCGGGAGGTGGTGCGGCGCTGGGAGAGGTCCAGGCGGACCTCGCCGACGCCGGGGACCTTGACCACGGAGGGACCGCCCGCCGTGACGTTCACGTGCTTGCCGAGGATCGTGACGCCGCCGAGGACGTTGGCCACGGCCTCCGGCCGCTCCCCCGCCTCGCAGGTGGCGCGGGCGGTGACCGTGCCGACCTCGATGAGGGAGAGCAGCGGCAGCCCGGGGACGTGCACGCGGGCGTGGACCAGCCGTACGGAGCCCTCGGCGCGCTCGGCGTCGGCGGTGGCGCGCGCTCTGGCCACCTCGGCGCCGAGCACGGAGAAGGGCCGGCCGTCGTTCACCCCGTCCAGCCGGGCGGTCAGGGCCGTGCGGTCGGCATCGCCGGGCGCCTGGACCTCGTTGAGGGTGACCTCGAGGGGGACGTCCACGGTCTTGTGGAGCAGGGACACATCGAGCCCGGTGCTCAGGACGACGGCGGAGGCGTGGCCGTGACGACCGGTGGCGTGCGCGGTGCCCGCGCCCAGGACCGCGGGACCTGCGGTGAGGGCGGTGACGGTCGCGACGGCGGCCAGACGGCGTGCGGGCATGCGGAAGTTGAGGCAGTTCAAGGCGTGGGCTCCCGAGAAGGAACTTGCTTGGGACGCGTCAACTTTTACGCACTGTGGGTGAACGGTCAGCGATCCTGGGTTACTTCACTCCATCGTGGAGATACCGCACACCTCTTCGATTCCCGTGGCACAGGAGTTCTCCCACGCCCCGGCAGGTCACTGCATGACTCGCCCGTTGAGCACCACGCGACGCGGGGCGGCCAGGACTCGTACATCGGCGCGGGGGTCGGACTCGTACACGACGAGATCGGCGGGCGCGCTCTCCTCCAGCCCGGGGCGTCCGAGCCAGGCGCGGGCACCCCAGCTGGTCGCCGAAAGCGCGTCCAGGGCCGGAATGCCCGCGGCGACCAGCTCCTCGACCTCCGCCGCGACCAGGCCATGGGGCAGCGAGCCACCCGCGTCGGTGCCGACGTACACCGCGATCCCGGCGTCATAGGCGTCGCGCACAGTGTCGTAGCGGCGTTCATGGAGGCGCCGCATATGTGCGGACCACCGGGGGAACTTGGTGTCGCCGCCCGCCGCCAGGCGCGGGAAGGTCGCGATGTTGACCAGGGTGGGGACGATCGCCACCCCGTGCTCCACGAAGAGCGGAATCAGGTCAGGGGTCAGACCCGTGGCGTGCTCGACGCAGTCGATGCCGGACTCCACCAGGTCCCGCAGCGAACTCTCCGCGAAACAGTGCGCGGTGACCCGGGCACCCTGCCGGTGCGCCTCCGCGATGCCCGCCGCGACCGCCTCGCGCGGCCAGCAGGGGGCCAGGTCACCGAGGTCGCGGTCGATCCAGTCGCCGACCAGCTTGACCCAGCCGTCCCCGCGCCGGGCCTCCTGGCGGACGTAGGCGACGAGGTCGTCGGGCTCGATCTCGTGGGCGTAGCCCCGGATGTAGCGGCGGGTACGGGCGATGTGCCGCCCGGCACGGATGATCTTCGGCAGGTCGTCGCGCTCGTCGATCCAGCGGGTGTCCGAGGGCGAACCGGCGTCCCGGATCAGCAGCGTCCCGGTCTCCCGGTCGGTCAGCGCCTGCTTCTCGGCGGTCTCCGCGTCCACGGGCCCCTCCGCGCCGAGCCCCACATGGCAGTGCGCGTCGACCAGGCCGGGCAGCGCCCACCCCGACACGGTCCGTACGTCCCCGGCGCCCGCGGGACGGTCGTACGTGACCCGTCCCCCGACCACCCACAGCTCGTCCCGGACGTCCTCGGGCCCGACGAGCACCCGCCCCTTGACGTGCAGCACCGCCTGATCGCTCATGTACGGCACCTTAGACCGCCTTCCCGGCGGCGCGGCAGGTCCGGTAACGTCCTCCGACGTGAACACCGGACCGGCCCTCGCGGGCCACTCACGGACAGGCGACCCGGTGGGTAGCTGATCGCCCCATGGGTGCGCCCCACACGCGCCCTCGCCAGGCGTCCCCGCCACCCGTCCCGCGGACCTCCCCGCGCCCGAGCACCGAGCATCCCTTTTCTCCGTGCCGGACCACAGCGAGGTCAGCCGTATGACAGTCACGTTCAACCACACCATCATCGCCGCCAAGGACAAGGACGAGTCCGCGCGGTTCTTCCGGGAGCTGCTGGAGCTTGCCGCGGCTCCGTCCTGGGGGCTGTTCCGCAACATCCAGCTCACCGACGGGGTGCTGCTCCAGTTCGCGGAGCCGCCGGTGGAGATCCAGATGCAGCACTACGCGTTCCTGGTCGACGACGAGCTGTTCGACCGGGCGTACCAGCGCCTGTGCGAGCGGGGCGTCACGCACTGGGCCGATCCGCAGATGCGGCGCCCCGGCGAGATCAACCACGAGCACGGCGGGCGCGGGGTGTACTTCAAGGACCCCGCCGGGCACGCGATCGAGCTGATCACGCGCCCGTATCTGTAGGCGACACCTTCGGCGAGCACACCCTGCCCGGGCCCCGTATGGCGCGGGCGGACAGGGAACGGCCGGGCACCCGCACAGGGGTGCCCGGCCGGGCCGGTGTCACATCACGGCGCCGCGCGGCGTCTCACGGGACCTCGCAGCCGTCAGGAGGTCTTCTCCGGCCCCGCCCCCACCGGCCCGTCCGTCTCCTCCACCTCGGCCATCGCCGGGTCGAGGACGCGGGAGAGGAAGTGGCGGGTGCGCTCGTTGCGGGGGTTGCCGATGACCTGCTCGGGGGTGCCGTCCTCGACGATGACACCGCCGTCCATGAAGACGACGCGGTCGGCGACCTCGCGGGCGAAGGTCATCTCATGGGTGACGACCATCATGGTCATGCCGTCCTGGGCGAGCCCGCGCATGACCGCGAGCACGTCGCCGACCAGCTCGGGGTCGAGCGCGGAGGTCGGCTCGTCGAAGAGCATCACCTCGGGGCCCATGGCGAGCGCGCGGGCGATGGCCACGCGCTGCTGCTGCCCGCCGGAGAGGGCGGCCGGGTGGGCATCCGCCTTCTCCGCGAGGCCCACGCGGGCCAGGTTCTCGGCGGCGATCCGCGCGGCCGTCGCCTTGTCCCGGCCGAGGACCCGCCGCTGGGGCAGCGTGAGGTTCTCGGTGACGCTCAGATGCGGGAAGAGGTTGAACTGCTGGAAGACCATGCCGATCCGGCGGCGTACGGCATCGAGGTCAACGTCCGGGTCGGTCAGCTCGGTGCCGCCGACGAACACCTTGCCCTCGCTGGGCTCTTCGAGCAGGTTGACGCAGCGCAGCAGGGTGGACTTGCCGGAGCCGGAGGGGCCGATGACACAGACCACCTCGCCCTGGCCGATCTCCAGGTCGACGCCGCGCAGGACGTGATTGTCGCCGAAGGACTTGTGCAGGTGCTCGATACGGATCTCGGGGGTGCTCACCGGATCGCCTCCTGGGACCTGGACTCCATGCGCCGCACGACGAAGCCGAGCGGGACGGTGACCAGCAGATAGCACAGGCCGGCCACCAGGATCGGCGTGGAGTTGGCGGTGGTGCTGGCCAAGTCGTTGCCGAACTTGGACAGTTCGCGCTCCTCCAGGGTGACGCCGAGGAACAGCACCAGCGAGGAGTCCTTGAAGAGCAGGACGAGTTCGTTGGTCAGCGGCGGCAGGATGATGCGGAACGCCTGCGGGATGATGATCGAGATCATGGCCCGCGCGGGCGAGAAGCCGAGCGAACGGGCCGCCTCCATCTGCCCCTTGGGCACCGCCTGGATGCCCGCGCGGATCGTCTCGGCCATGTAGGCGGCCGAGACGAGTCCGAGCGCGACGGCGACCTTGCCGTAAGTACCGCCCGGGTACTGCACGTCCGGGAAGGCCAGCGGCACGCCGACGCCGACGAAGATGAAGATCAGCAGGGCGGGCAGGCCGCGGAAGATCTCGATGTAGATCCCGGCGACCCAGCGGTAGGGCGCCACCGAGGACAGCCGCATCAGGGCGATGACGATGCCGAGGCCGAGTCCGACGACGAAGCCGGACAGGGTGTAGAGCACGGTGTTCTTCAGCGCCAGGGTGATGACGTCCGGGAACATCTGCTCGGCGATGGGCAGTTGCAGGAACTGGTTCTGCAGCCGCCCCCAGTCCGCCGAGAACGCGAAGGCGAGGACGGCGGCGACGAAGACGGCGTACTGCGCGCCGCGCGAGACCCGCCGGCGCTGGCGGCGGGTCAGGCCCTGCTTCTTCGGTTGGCTACGGGTGTCCGTGTCGGTCATGGAGTCAGCGGATTCAGGAGGAGGGCGTCGCGGCCGGGGAGGCGGCCGAGGCGTCGTACGGGCCGATCCACTTCTCGTAGATCTTCTGGTAGGTGCCGTCGGACTTGGCCTTGGCGAGCTGCTCGTTGATCGCGGTGAGCAGGGCCGCGTTGCCCTTCTTCACCGTGAAGCCGTACTGCTCGCCGGTCTTGAGGTTGCCGACGACCTTGAAGGCGTCGGCGTTGGCCTTGTTCTTCAGCCAGCTCTGGACCACCGGGTAGTCGACGATGACCGCCTGGACCTGGCCCGTGCGCAGGCCGTTGAGGAGCGCGTCGGAGGAGTGGAAGGAGACCGGGTCGAGACCCTTGCTCTTCGCGTAGTCCTCACCGGTGGTCTGCGCCTGGGCGCCGAGCGCCTTGTGCTGCGCCTTGATGTCCTGGAAGGACTTCAGACCGCTGTTCTTGCCGACCAGGACGGCCTGGGTGGCCTCGAAGTACGGGTCGGAGAAGTCGACGTTCTTCTTGCGCTCGTCGGTGATCGTCATGCCCGCCGCGGCCAGGTCGCACTGGCCGGAGTTCAGGAACGCGCCGGTCTTGAAGTTCTCGAACGGCGTGTCCAGGATCTGCTGCTTGACGCCCAGGTCCTTGGCGACCAGGTCGATCAGGGAGACGTCGAAGCCCTGCACCTTGCCGTCGATCACCGACTGGAACGGCGGGTAGGGCAGATGGGTGCAGACGGTCAGCTGACCGGCCTTGGCGAGGTGGACCCCCTTGACGGTGGTCTTGCCGCTCCCGCCGCCGTCCGACGAGGAACAGCCCGCGACGAGCGCGACGGCGCCCGCCACGGTGGCGGCTGCCAGAAGACGGGTCCGGCGCCCGAGGAGCGTTTTCATGGGGGATCTCCCTGTGGGGGGAACGGTGGGTTCCGATTATAAGGAGAGGTTTGGGTCTCTCAAATCAAACCGATGGCCTGGAGGCCGTCCGGCCTGAGAACTCGCCGGTCAAAGCGGCGTAGAGGCCGCGAGTTACCCTCGTCACCGTCGGCCTCCGGCCGGTTCCGTGTACCCGTGCGAGCGAAGAGAGCACCCCGTGACCCACCCCTTCCTCGACCTGCCCCCGCTGACCGCCGCGCGGTTCGCCGCCATCGAGGACCAGGTGGCCGCGCTCCTGGAGACCCGGCAGGACGTGCTGATCACCCAGGGCGAGGCGCTGCTGCCGCTTGAGGGCGCGATCCGCTCCGCGGCGGGCCCCGGCACCGTCGCCCTGAACGTGATCACGGGGCCCTACGGCCAGACCTTCGGCAACTGGCTGCGCGACAGCGGCGCCACCGTGCACGACCTCGCGGTCCCCTTCCACGCGGCCGTCACCGCCGAGCAGATCCGGGAGGCGTTCGCCGAGCACCCGGAGATCGACTTCGTGTCTTTGGTGCACGCCGAGGCAGCGACCGGCAACACCAACCCGGTCGCGGAGATCGGCGAGGTCGTACGCGCGCACGGCGCCCTCTTCTACCTGGACGCGGTCGCCTCGGTCGGCGCGGAGCCCGTGCTCCCTGACGCGTGGGGCGTGGACCTGTGTGTGATCGGGGCGCAGAAGGCGATGGGCGGCCCGGCCGGGGTGTCCGCGATCTCGGTGAGCGAGCGCGCCTGGGCCCGGATGGCCGCCAACCCGCACGCCCCGCGCCGCTCCTATCTGTCCCTGCTGGACTGGAAGGACCGCTGGCTCGACGCGGGCCGCGCGGTGCTGCCGCACGCCCCGGCGCAGCTGGAGATGCTGGCCCTGGAGGCGTGCCTCGAGCGCATCGAGGCGGACGGCGCGGAGGCTGTGATGGCCCGGCACCGGGCGGCAGCGCGGGCCACCCGGGCGGGCGCGAGCGCGCTGCGCGGCGGTCTGGAGCCGTATGTCCACGAGGCGCGGGACGCGGCGCCGGTGGCGACGACGCTGCGGGTGCCGGAGCAGGTGGTGGCCGCCGAGCTGGTGGCCGAGGCGCTGCGCACGGACCCGGGGCTGCCGCTGGCCGCCGGGGGCGGGGCGCTGGCCAAGGAGATGGTCCGGGTCAACCACTACGGGCCCGACGCGACGCTGGACGCGGTGCGCCGCTCGCTGACGGCGCTGGGCGCGGCCCTTGCCGGACAGGGGCTCGCGGTGGACCCGGAGGGCGCCCTGCGGGCGGCGGGCGAAGCCTGGCACTGACCGGCACTCCCTTTCCTGCGGCGGCCTGCGCGAATTCACGCAGGCCGCCTTTTTCATGACCACCCAATTGTCGCCCATTCCCCCTGAATTGCATGAGGCATACTCCGCCTTTTCGTCTGCCCGCTTTTCGCGAGGCTAAACAACCTGAAACACGGGCGGCTTTTCACGCTGTGACACACCCCACAGCCGACCCCTTTTTGTCCCTGTTTTTCCCAGGTCAAACCCGACATAGCGTCGCCCAAGTCGTACACAACCGGCGGCGCGCCCGTGCATTCACGCATTCGCCTCGCTAAATTCGTGCCGCATGACCGCAGCACCCGCAGACCTGATCGTCGACAGACCGGCGGTGACCGACGGCGCCGCTCTCTGGCGTCTCGCCAAGGAATCGAAAACCCTCGACCTGAACTCCTCGTACAGCTATCTGCTGTGGTGCCGGGACTTCGCCGGTACCTCGGCGGTGGCGCGGGGCGCGGACGGCGAGCCGGTCGGCTTCGTGACCGGTTATGTACGGCCCGACCGTCCGCACACCCTGCTCGTCTGGCAGGTGGCCGTCGACGACGCCCACCGGGGGCGCGGGATCGCCGCCGCGCTGCTGGACGGGCTGACCGCCCGGCTGGCCGCCGAGCGGGGCATCACCGGCCTGGAGACCACGATCACCCCCGGGAACACCGCCTCGGAGCGGCTGTTCACCTCGTTCGCCGCCCGGCACGGCATCGAGCCGGAGCGCGAGGTGCTGTTCCCCGCGGACCTGTTCCCGGACGGTCCGCACGACCCCGAAGTCCTGTATCGCATAGGCCCGTTGACGCCCACCCCGGCCCACTGACGCCGCACCGAGGAGCGAATCACCGTGACCATCACCCAGCCCGACCTGAGCGTGTTCGAGACCGTCGAGTCCGAGGTGCGCAGCTACTGCCGCGGGTGGCCCACCGTGTTCGACACCGCGCGGGGCAGCCGGATGTACGACGAGGACGGCCGCGCATGGCTCGACTTCTTCGCCGGGGCCGGATCGCTCAACTACGGCCACAACAACCCCGTCCTCAAACGGGCGTTGATCGACTATCTGGCCCGGGACGGCGTGACCCACGGCCTGGACATGTCGACCACGGCCAAGCGGTCGTTCCTGCGCACCTTCCAGGAACTGGTCCTGGGCCCGCGCGAGTTGCCGTACAAGGTCATGTTCCCGGGCCCGACCGGCACCAACGCGGTGGAGTCGGCGCTGAAGCTGGCCCGGAAGGTGAAGGGGCGCGAGGCGATCGTGTCGTTCACCAACGCCTTCCACGGCATGTCGCTGGGTTCGCTCGCGGTCACCGGAAACGCGTTCAAGCGGGCCGGGGCGGGCATTCCACTGGTGCACGGCACGCCCATGCCGTTCGACAACTACTTCGACGGGCAGGTCCCGGACTTCCTGTGGTTCGAGCGGCTGCTCGAGGACCAGGGGTCGGGGCTGAACAAGCCCGCCGCCGTGATCGTGGAGACCGTGCAGGGCGAGGGCGGCATCAACGTCGCCCGGCCCGCATGGCTGCGCGCGCTCAAGGAGTTGTGCGAGCGGCAGGACATGCTGCTGATCGTCGACGACATCCAGATGGGCTGCGGGCGCACGGGCGCGTTCTTCTCCTTCGAGGAGGCGGGCATCGTCCCCGACATCGTCACCGTGTCCAAGTCCATCAGCGGTTACGGGCTGCCGATGTCGCTGTGCCTGTTCAGGCCGGAGCTGGACATCTGGGAGCCGGGCGAGCACAACGGCACCTTCCGCGGCAACAACCCGGCGTTCGTCACCGCGACCGCCGCGCTGGAGACGTACTGGGCGGACGGCGCCGCCATGGAGAAGCAGACCCGCGCCCGGGGCGAGCGCATCGAGCGGGAGCTGGTCTCCATCGCCGAGGAGAACCCCGACGCCGTGAAGGACCACCGGGGTCGCGGTCTTGTCTGGGGCCTGGAGTTCCACGACAAGGCGCGGGCCGGCCGGGTCGCCGCCCGTGCCTTCGAACTCGGGCTGCTCATCGAGACGTCGGGCCCCGAGAGCGAGGTCGTCAAGCTGCTGCCCGCGCTCACGATCACCCCGGAGGAGCTGGACGAGGGCATGAGCATCGTCGCCCGGGCGGTCCGCGAGACCGCGTGACGGCCTGAGGCCCAGGCGCGCTGACGCCCAGGCGCCCTGGCGCCCTGACCGCCGCCGATACGCAACAACAGGAGGCACCCACCCGTGATCGTCCGATCGTTCAAGGACATCGAGGACACCGACCGCCACGTCCGGGCGAAGTCCGGCACCTGGGAGAGCAAGCGCATCGTGCTCGCCAAGGAGCGCGTCGGCTTCTCCCTGCACGAGACCGTCCTGTACGCCGGGACCGAGACGTCGATGTGGTACGCGAACCACATCGAGGCCGTCGTCTGCACCGAGGGCGAGGCCGAACTGACCGACCACGAGACCGGGGAGACGTACACGGTCACCCCCGGCACGATGTACCTCCTCGACGGGCACGAGCGGCACACGCTGCGCGTCAAGGAGGACTTCCGCTGCCTCTGCGTGTTCAACCCGCCGGTGACCGGACGGGAGGACCACGACGAGAACGGCGTCTACCCCCTGCTCACCGAACCCGAGGAGGTGTGATCCCCATGACCCAGGCCCCCACCGCCCCCGTCACCGATCTCTACCCGAGCCGCGGCACCGCCGAGGTGGCCGTCCCGCGCAAGGACCCGGTCGTCTGGAGCGCCCCCGGCGCCTACGGCCCGATCCCCACGGCCGATCTGGAGGGGTACGAGCGCGACGGCTTCCTCAGTGTGGACCAGCTGATCACCCCGGCCGAGGTCGAGGTGTACCGGCGTGAGCTGGAGCGGCTGGTCGCCGACCCGGTGATCCGGGCCGACGACCGGGCGATCGTGGAGCCCCGCTCGCAGGAGATCCGCTCGGTCTTCGAGGTCCACCGGCTCAGCGAGCTGTTCGCCAACCTGGTGAGCGACGAGCGCGTGGTCGGCCGGGCCCGGCAGATCCTCGGCTCGGACGTGTACGTCCACCAGTCCCGGATCAACGTCAAGCCCGGGTTCGGCGCGAGCGGCTTCTACTGGCACTCGGACTTCGAGACCTGGCACGCCGAGGACGGGCTGCCCCGGATGCGCACGGTGTCGGTCTCGATCGCGCTGACGGAGAACCACGACACCAACGGCGGCCTGATGATCATGCCGGGCTCGCACCGGACGTTCCTGGGCTGTGCGGGTGCGACGCCCGAGGACAACTACAAGAAGTCGCTCCAGATGCAGGACGCGGGCACCCCCTCCGACGAGGCGCTGACCCGGATGGCGGGCGAGCACGGCATCCGCCTCTTCACCGGCAAGCCCGGCTCGGCGACCTGGTTCGACTGCAACTGCATGCACGGCTCCGGCGACAACATCACGCCGTTCCCGCGCAGCAACGTCTTCATCGTGTTCAACAGCGTGGAGAACACGGCGGTGGAGCCGTTCGCGGCGCCGGTGCGCAGGCCGGAGTACATCGGGGCGCGGGACTTCACTCCGGTGCGGTAGCGCGCGCTCACCGAACCCCGGGCCGGGGCCTCCTTGTTGTGGGACGGGGGGCTCCGGCCCGGTCATGTCCCGTACTGGGCCGGCCGGGGACTTGGCCGCTCAGCCGGACAGCGCGTCCAGCAGCCGGTCCACGTCCGCCTCGGTGTTGTACAGATGGAAGGCGGCGCGCAGATTGCCCGCCCGGTCGGAGACCTCGATACCCGCGCGGCTCAACTCCGGCTGCCGGGCGCCGAGTCCGGGCACCGAGACGATCGCGGAGCCGGGCGAGGGCAGCGGCTCGTGGCCGAGGGCGGCGAGTCCCGCGCGGTAGCGGTCGGCCAGGGCGGTGTCGTGGGCGTGGATCGCGGACACGCCCAGTTCCTCGATGAGTTCGAGGGAGTGGCGCAGTCCCGCGTAGCCGAACAGGGCGTGGGTGAGGTCGAACCGCCGTGCGGAGTGGGCGAGTTCGGTGACCGGTCCGTAGCAGCTGTCCCAGGGCCGTTCGCCCGCGACCCAGCCGGCGAGCAGCGGGGTGAGGCCGCCGAAGTCCTCGGGCAGGACGAGGAAGGCGATGCCGTGCGGGCCGAGCAGCCACTTGTAGGTGACGGAGGCGCTGAAGTCCCACTCCCCCGCGTCCATCGGGAGCCAGCCCGCGGCCTGGGAGAAGTCGACGTAGGTGCGGGCGCCGTGCTCTCGGGCGGCCTCGCGCAGCGCGGGCAGGTCGGCGATGCGCCCGTCGGCGGACTGCACGGCGCTGACCGCGACGAGGTCGGTCTCAGGGCGGACGGACCGGGCGATCCGCTCCACGGGCACCGCCCGTACCTTGAGGTCGCCTCGGACGTGGAACGGGTTGAGCACGGAGGTGAAGTCGTCCTCGGCGGTGAGGACTTCGGCGCCCGGCGGCAGGGAGGCGGCGATGAGACCGGTGTGCGCGGCGACCGAGACGCCCGTCGCGACGCGTTCGACGGGGACCTGGGCGAGCCGGGCGTAGGCGGCCCGGCTCGCCTCCACGTCCTCGAAGAGCGAGGTCAGCGGGCGGCCCTGGGCCCGCAGCAGCGCCGCCTCGTGCAGGGCGGTGACGGTGCGGACGGGCAGCAGGGAGTTGCTGGCCGTGTTGAGATAGGTGCCTACGGGGGTGAACTCGGCGCGAACGAGGCTGTCGAACGTCTCCGTGGTCTCCATGGGTCCACTGTGCGTCCCCATGGAGTCACCGTCCATCGCGGATTTTTACCCGGTGTCGCTCAGCGATCCTTATAGATCGCCTCCCACCTGCGGTTTCCTACTTCTGCGGCACCGCGCACCCGTCCGGGCCGCAGGTGTCGGCGTCGTCCTGGCCGAGCACGGTGAGCGGGGAGCGGGCGTCCCACGCCTGGGTGAGCGCCCGGGTGAAGACCTCGGCGGGCTGGGCGCCGGAGACGCCGTAGGCGCGGTCGAGGACGAAGAAGGGGACGCCGTTGGCGCCGAGCTGGGCGGCCTCGCGCTCGTCGGCGCGGACCTCGTCGGCGTAGGCGGTGGGGTCGGCGAGGACCGTGCGGGCGGCCTCGGGGTCCAGGCCCGCCCGCTCGGCCAGCTCCACCAGCCGCTCGTCGCCCTCGGTGAAGACGGAGCGCTCCTCGGCGAAGTTGGCCCGGTACAGCAGCCCGATCAGCTCGTCCTGCCTGCCGTGCTCCTTGGCGAAGTGCAGCAGGCGGTGCATGTCGAAGGTGTTGCCGTGGTCGCGGCCCCGGGTGCGGTAGGGCAGGCCCTCGGCTTCGGCCTGGGCGCCGAGGTTGTCCTCGCCCGCCTCGGCCTGGGCCTCGCTCATGCCGTACTTCTTGGTGAGCATGGTGAGCACGGGCTGGACGTCGCCCTTGGCGCGGCCGGGGTCCAGCTCGAAGGAGCGGTGCACGACCTCGACGTCGTCGCGGTGCGGGAAGGCCGCGAGCGCCTTCTCGAAGCGTGCCTTTCCTACGTAGCACCACGGGCAGGCGATGTCGCTCCAGATCTCGACGCGCATTCTTCGGGCTCTCTTCGGCTCGTTCGTAGCGGGCGGGGGCTCTCCCCACCCGGTACGTGAACGTTCAAGCAGCGGGGTTCATTCCCCGGGCGCGCTCCAGCGCAGGAAGAGGTGGTGGTCGCCCTCGGCGGGCGGGTTCCCGGGGTCGGGCAGCCAGCCCTGGCGGGCGTAGAAGTCCTGGGCGCGCCGGTTGTCCACGTGCACGTCGAGTACGGCGACCCGCTTGCCGTCGGCCAACCAGCGCTCCACGCAGGCGGCGTGCAGGGCGGTGCCGAGGCCCGCGCGCCAGTGGTCGGGGTCGACGTGGAACTGGAACAGCTTGACCTTCTCCGGGGGCGCGCCCTCGGGGGTGCGGAAGGAGGCGATGGCGACGATCCGGCCGTCCTGGACGCCGCACAGGACCTGGCCGTCGGGCCGCTCGATGGAGGCCCGCCAGGAGTCGGTCCAGTCGAAGTCGGCGGGCGGCAGGCCGCCGGGGTAGTAGGTGGAGCGGGCGCGCTCGTGCAGCGCGGCGATCGCCTCGGCCTCGGCGGGCTCGGCCGGGCGGATCACCAGGGCGCTGTTCGCTCGTTCACTGATCATGCCGGTGAGGACGTGGCCCCGGCGGGCGCGGTTGCGTACCGGCGGAACTGGGCGCGGTAGGCGCTCGGGGTCAGTCCGGTGCGGCGCACGACGTGGGCGCGCAGTGAGTCGGCGGTGCCGAGGCCGCAGGCGGTGGCGACCTGGTCCATCGGCAGGGTGGTGGTCTCCAGGAGTTCCCTGGCGCGTTCGACGCGCTGGTGCAGCAGCCACTGCAGGGGGCTGACGCCGCTCTCGGCGTGGAAGCGGCGGGTGAGGGTGCGCACGCTGACCCCGGCGTGGCGGGCGAGGTCGGTGAGGGTGAGCGGCTTGTCGAGGTGGCGCATGGCCCAGCCGCGTACGTCGGCGCAGGCGGTGCCGCGCTCGGGCGGAAGCGGGGTGTGGGTGAACTGGGTCTGGCCGCCGGGGCGTACGGGGGCGACCAGGGCGAGGCGGGCGACCTCGTTGGCGACGGCGGCGCCGTAGTCGGTGCGGACGAGGTGCAGGCACAGGTCGATCCCGGCGGCGTATCCGCTGGAGGTGAGGAACTGGCCGTCCTCGGTGTAGAGGACGTCGCCCTCGAAGGCGATGGCGGGGTGGCGGCGGCGCATCTCGTCGGCGTGCGCCCAGTAGGTGGTGGCCCGGCGGCCGTCGAGGAGCCCGGCCTTGGCGAGGGAGAAGGCGCCGGTGCAGATGGAGGCGATACGGGTGCCCGCGGCGGCGGCCTCGCGCAGCGCGGCGACCACGCGGAGGTCGGGTTCGTATGCCTCGCCGGTGCCCGCGACGAGCACGGTGTGCGCCTCGCGCAGTGCCTCCAGGCCGTGCGGCACGGTGAGTTCGAGCCCGCCGGTGGTGGCCACCGGGCCCGGCTCCGGCGCGCAGACGACGACCTCGTACCCGCGCTCGCCCGCCACCTCGACCTTGCCGAAGAGCAGGTCCGGGATGGCCAGGTTGAACATCGACACGGGCGGGGCGGCGATGACGACGACTCGGATCATGGCCAGAACCTCCGGAGGTATGGCAATCAGGCCACTACTGTACGCGCCGTGTGCTCCGCAAGCTGGAGCCATGTCCCTGAACAAGACCCTCAGTCCTTCCCAACCCGTGCTCTCCACAGGTCCGTTGGAGCAGAAGACGGCGCCCGCCCTCGCGCTGGCCGCCGCCCTCCTCGGCTCCGCGCTGATCACCCTGGACGCCTCGATCGTGAACGTCGCCCTCCCCGCCATCGGCTCCGGGCTCGGCGGCGGACTGCGCGGACTGCAGTGGGTGGTGGACGCCTACACCCTGCCCTTCGCGGCCCTGATGCTCTCCACCGGCGCCTTCGCCGACCGGGCCGGGGCGAGCCGGGCGTACGGCATCGGCATCGCGGTGTTCACCCTGGCGTCGGCGGCCTGCGGGTTCGCGCCGAACCTCGCGGTCCTGACCGCCGCCCGGGTGGCGCAGGGCGCGGCGGCGGCCGTGGTGCTGCCCGCGTCGCTGTCCCTGGTGCGCGAGGCGTACGCGGACGCGGCGCGCCGGGCCCGGGCGGTGGCCGTGTGGGCGGCCGGGGGCTCGACCGCGCTGGCCCTGGGCCCGGTGGCGGGCGGCGCGCTGACCACGGCCTGGGGGTGGCGGGGCATCTTCTTCGTCAACCTGCCGGTGGGCGCGGTGGCGCTGGTCCTGCTGCTCCGGGTGGCGCGGTCCGAGCGGCGGCCCGCACCCCTGGACCTGCCGGGGCAGGCCGCGGCGGCGCTCGCCCTGACGGGGGTGACCTTCGCGGTGATCGAGGGCGGTACGACCGGTCTGGTGGCCCTCGCGGTGGCGGTGGTCGCGGCGGTGCTGTTCGTCCGGGTGGAGACGCGGCGGGCGGATCCGGTGGTCCCGCTGGGGATGTTCCGGGACCGGGCGGTGCGCGCGGCGGTCGCGGCGGGGGCGGCGTGCAGCGTGGCGTTCTACGGCGTCCTGTTCGTCTTCTCCCTCTTCTTCCAGCAGGTGCAGGGCCGTTCGGCGCTGTACGCCGGGCTGATGTTCCTGCCGATGACCGGCGTGATCGCGGTGACGAACCTGGTCTCGGGGAAGCTGACCGGGCGCTACGGCCCACGCGTCCCGCTGATCGCGGGCCTCGCGCTGTCCGTGGTGGGCCTGCTGGGGCTGCTCGGGGTCGGCACGGCGACGCCGACCGTCGGGGCCGCGCTGCTGCTGGTGCCGCTGGCGCTCGGCTGCGCGCTGGCCATCCCGGCGCTGACCGCCGTGATGCTGGACGCGGTGCCCGCCGGGCGGGCCGGACTCGCGGCGGGGGTGCTGAACGCGGCTCGGCAGGTGTCCGGCGGGCTCGGGATCGCGGTGTTCGGGGCGCTGCTGGCGGGCGGCTTCGTGACCGGGCTGCGCACGGGTCTGGCCGTCTGCGTGGCCGCGCTGCTCGTGGCCCTCGCGCTCAGCTTCCGTCTCGCAGGTCGTCCGGCCACTGGGGCCTGAACTCCAGGTGGTCGTAGGTGACCACGCAGCCCGCGCCGAGCGGCGACTGGGTCATGAAGCCGACCAGGGCGTTCGCGGTCTCCTTCTCGTCGCCCAGGGTGAACAGGCGGACGAAGGTCCAGCGTTCGCCGTCGCGGGAGGCGTGGAAGGCGAGGGCGCGGCCGGTGCGGCTCAGCCGGAGCCAGACCGAACTGCCGCTGACGGTGAAGGAGTTGGCGTCGTCGGAGTGGCCCCGGGTGACGACCGTGCAGACGGTGGCCACGTCCGGGGAGTACTCCAGGCAGAGCTTGGCCCAGGCCCGTTCGCCGACGTGGACGTAGAGCGCCCCGGCGTCGAAGGAGGCGTTGAAGCCGACGGTGACCCGGGCGATCAGCTGGAAGTCGCCCTCGGGCGCCCCGAGCAGCCGGGGCGCGTCGGAGGCGGGGTCCAGGGCCTCCCCGGTCGGGGTGACGAACCGGTCCTGGCGGGGTCCGGCCCAGCCGGAGAGCACGCCGTCCTCGTGGGACCAGTGGCCGTCGGGTCCGTAGGTCCGCAAGGGGAAGGGGAGTTCGGGAAGGGCTATGTCCATCCGGGGATTCTCGCAGGGGGCGGGGCGCGGACCGGGGTGTTCCGCCCCGTTCACAGGGGCGGGTACCCGGTCGGCCGTTCAGCTCTCCAGCACCCCGTCACAACGGCGGGGCAGCCGCAGGGGGTTGTCGTCCCGCAGCTCCGACGGCAGCAGCGGCTCGGGGGTGTTCTGGTACGCCACCGGGCGCAGCCAGCGCTCGATCGCGGTGCCGCCGACCGAGGTCGAGGTGGAGGTGGTCGCCGGGTAGGGGCCGCCGTGGTGCTGGGCGGGGGCGACGGCGACGCCGGTGGGCCAGCTGTCGACCACCAACCTGCCTGCGAGCGGGGCGAGTCGGGCGAGGAGATCCGCCGCGCCGCCATCGCCCGCGCCCCCGTCGCCCGCCGCCTCGTCGCCCGCTGCCTCGTCCGAGGACAGCTGCACGGTCGCGGTGAGGCTGCCGGGCAACCGGGCGAGGAGGGCGGTCAGTTGGTCCATGTCGTCGTAGCGCGCCACCACGGTGACCGGGCCGAAGCACTCCTCCAAGAGCAAGTCGTAGGCAGGGTCGGCCAGTTCGGCCGCCGGTACGGTGAGGAAGCCCGCGCTGACCGTGTGCGGGCCGCCCGCACCGGGGGTGACCGGGGACTCGACGCCGGGCAGGGCCGCGCGTTCGGCGACGCCCGCGACGAACGCGTCCCGCATCCGGGGGTCGAGCATCACCCCGGACTCGGTGTCGCTCACCGCGTCCACGAGCGCCTTGACCAGGCCGTCGCCGGACGCGCCCGAAGGCACCAGCACCAGGCCGGGCTTGACGCAGAACTGGCCGACGCCGAGCGTCATGGACCCGGCCAGACCCCGCCCGATCTCGTCACCGCGCTCGGCCGCGGCGGCCTCGGTCACCACGACCGGGTTCAGCGAGCCGAGTTCGCCGTGGAAGGGGATCGGCACGGGCCGGGCGGCAGCCGCGTCGAACAGGGCCCGGCCGCCGCGCACCGAGCCGGTGAACCCGGCGGCGGCCAGCAGCGGATGCCGGATCAGCTCCACGCCCGCGTCGAAGCCGTGCACCAGGCCGACGACCGCCTCCGGGACGCCGTGCGCGGCGGCGGCCCGGCGCAGCACCTTGGCCACCAGCTCGGACAGGGCCGGATGGTCGGGGTGGGCCTTGACGACGACCGGGCAGCCCGCCGCCAGCGCGCTCGCGGTGTCGCCGCCCGCGACGGAGAAGGCGAAGGGGAAGTTGGAGGCCGCGTAGACGGCCACGACCCCGAGCGGGATCTTCATGCGGCGCAGATCCGGGACGGGCGGGACGGCGGCCGGGTCGGGATGGTCGATCACCACGTCCAGGAAGGCGCCTTCGTCCACGATGCCCGCGAAGGACCGCAACTGGTAGGCGGTGCGCGCGAGTTCACCGGTGAGCCGGACCGGTCCGAGGGCGCTCTCGGCGTCGGCGACCTCGATCAGCAGGTCCCGTACCGCCTCCAGGCCGTCTGCCGCCGTGCGCAGGAACGCGGCGCGGACCGTGCGGTCGGCGAGGGCGCCGCGCGCGGCGTGTGCGGCCCGGACGGTCGCGTCGACCTCCTCGGCCGTTGCCTCCACCGCCACTTGCTCCCGCCGCTTCCCGGTGCGCGGGTCGACGCTCCACACTGGTGCTGCTGCCACCGCGGGTACCTCCAGACAACGCCGTACGGTCGAGGTCGCTCATCAGCCGTGTTCGCTATATTGAACGCCGTCTTCGATGGTGAACCGGCAGTCCGGAGTCTAGGGCGCCGGGTCCTCGTACTTCCAGGTCGCCGTCGAACGAAGTCGAACGAGATCGAACGACGCCGAACCGGGCGCGGGGCAACCGCGCGGGACCGGGCGCGGCCGAGCGAAGGAGCCGGGGGCGATGTCGGCAGCGGAGGCGGGCGGCGGGGCGCAGGTGAAGTCCGCGGTGCGGACCGTGGAACTGCTCGAGTACTTCGCCGGGCGGCCCGGGATGCACTCCCTCGCGGACGTCCAGGAGTCGGTCGGCTACCCCAAGTCCAGCCTGTACATGCTGCTGCGCACGCTGGTGGAGCTGGGCTGGGTGGAGACGGACGCGACCGGCACCCGGTACGGCATCGGGGTGCGCGCGCTGCTGGTCGGCACCGCGTACATCGACGGCGACGAGGTGGTGGCCGCCGCCCGGCCCACCCTGGACCGGCTCGCGGACGACACCACGGAGACCATCCATCTGGCGCGGCTCGACGGCACCGACGTGGTCTACCTCGCCACCCGTCAGTCGCAGCACTATCTGCGCCCGTTCACCCGGGTCGGGCGCCGGCTGCCCGCGCACGCGACCTCGCTCGGCAAGGCGCTGCTCGCCACGCACACCGACGACCAGGTGCGGGCGCTGCTGCCGAAGGAGCTGCCCGCGCTCACCGAGCACACGGTCACCGACCGCGAGAAGCTGATCGAGGAGCTGCACCGCATCCGCGAGGGCGGCCTCGCCGTGGACCGCGAGGAGAACACGCTCGGGCTGCGCTGCTTCGGGGTCGCGATCCCGTACCGCACCCCGGCGCGGGACGCCGTGAGCTGCTCGGTGCCGGTGGCACGACTGACGGACGCCCACGAACAGACGATCAAGGACGCGCTGTTCGACGCGCGGGAGCGGTTGACGCTGGCGACGCGGCGGCTGTGAACGGGGTTCACAGGAGTATCGGCGCTTGACCGCGCCCCACAGGCCGACTGAGTGTTGCGTGAGAAACACATACGGAGGGGAACGTTCCGCTCCGGGCGTACGTCTGTCCGGTCGGGATGAACAAGACGATCAGACACGCGTCCGTCTTCGCACTGCTGCTCGTCCTGGGGCTGCTGCTCCGGGCGACCTGGGTGCAGTTCTACGAAGGCCAGGCGCTCGCGGACGACAACGACAACCGCCGCAACGCGATCGCGACGTACTCGCGCCCGCTCGGCGACATCGTCGTGGCCGGTAAGGCGGTCACAGGTTCGGCGCGCACCAAGGGCGACCTCGCCTACAAGCGCTCCTACAAGGACGGCGAGCTGTACGCCGCGGTGACGGGCTACGCCTCGCAGGCCTACGCCCCCACCCAGCTGGAGGGCGTCTTCGCCGACCTGCTCAACGGCACCGACACCCGGCTGAGCACGATGATGGACACCGTCACCGGCCGTCGGCCCGACCCCGGTGACGTGGTCACGACCATCGATCCGGCGGTGCAGAAGGCGGGGTACGCGGCGCTCGGCGGCAAGAAGGGCGGCGCCGTCGCGATCGACCCGAAGACCGGGAAGATCCTCGCGATGGTCTCCACCCCGTCCTACGACCCGGGGGAGCTGACCGACGCGAACACCGCGGGCTCGGCCTGGACGCGGCTGACCAAGGACCCGGAGAAGCCGCTGACCAACCGCGCGATGCGCCAGCCGCTGCCGCCGGGCTCGACCTTCAAGCTGGTCGTGGCCTCCGCCGCGCTGGAGGACGGGCTGTACGCGGACGTGGACCAGCGCACCGACAGCCCGGAGCCGTACATCATGCCGGGCACCAGCCGCCCGCTGCCGAACGAGAGCGCTTCGGCGCCGTGCGAGAACGCCTCGCTCCGGGTCGCACTCCAGTACTCCTGCAACAACGTCTTCGGCAAGCTGGCCGTGGACCTCGGGCAGGACAAGGTGCGGGCGATGGCCGAGAAGTTCGGCTTCGACGACGAGAAGCTGGACGTACCGGCGCGGGCGTACACCAGCGTGTACCCGTCGAAGATGGACAAGGCGCAGACCGCGCTCTCCGGTATCGGCCAGTTCGACGTGACCGCGACCCCGCTCCAGATGGCCATGGTGTCGGCCGCCATAGCCAACGGCGGCAAGCTGGTGGACCCCCATATGGTGTCCCAGCTCACCAACGGCGACGGCGATGTGCTGAAGGACTACGACGGGGACGCCGGGTCCAAGCGGATCCTCAGCGCCCGCTCGGCCGAGCAGCTGCGCTCCGCGATGGAGACGGTCGTCCGCGACGGCACCGGTCGCAACGCGCTCATCGACGGCGTGACGGTCGGCGGCAAGACGGGCACCGCGCAGCACGGCGAGAACAACAGCGGTACGCCGTACGCCTGGTTCACCTCGTACGGCACGTCGGACGCCACCGGCAAGGAGGTGGCCGTCGCGGTGATGGTCGAGCAGTCGGACGCGGCGCGGGGTGAGGTCAGCGGCAACGGGCTCGCGGCTCCGGTGGCGCGGGCGATGATGGCGGCGGCGCTGAAGTAGGCGCCCGCAGGCTCATGGGGGGCGGCCGGTGTCGTGTACACCGGCCGCCCCTCGCGCGTCCGGCTCACTTCACCCCGAGAAGCTGCTCCACCGGGTCGATCGCGAAGTACACCAGGAACAGTGCCGAGACGGCCCACAGCAGCCAGTTGACCTCCTTGGCCTTGCCCACGACCGCCTTGATGAGGACGTAGGCGAGAAAGCCCGCGCCGATGCCGTCGGTGATGGAGTAGGTGAAGGGCATCGCGGCGATGGTGAGGAAGGCCGGGACGGCGATCTCGTAGTTGTCCCAGTCGATGTGCTTGACGTGGGTCATCATCAGGAAGCCCACCGCGATCAGCGCGGGCGCCGCCGCCTGGAGCGGGACGATGGTGAGCAGCGGGGTGAGGAAGAGCGCGAGGCCGAAGAGGCCGCCGGTGATCACGTTGGCGAAGCCGGTGCGGGCGCCCTCGCCGACCCCGGCGGCGGACTCGATGTAGGCGGTGTTGGAGGAGGCGGACCCGACGCCGCCCGCGACGGCCGCGGCGCCGTCGATGAACAGCACCCGCCCGATGCCGGGCACCTTGCCCCGCTCGTCCAGGAGTCCGGCCTCGGCGCTGATGCCGACGATGGTGCCCATGGCGTCGAAGAAGTCGGACAGGACGAGGGTGAACACCAGCAGGACGGCGGTCAGTACGCCCGCCTGGGCGAAGCCGCCGAACAGGTCGAAGTGGCCGACGAGCCCGAAGTCCGGCGCGGCGACGACGCTGTCGGGGACCTTCGGGGTGGTCAGGCCCCAACTCTTCACGTCGGCCAGCGCGTTGACGACGATCGCAACGACGGTCATCGTGACGATGCTGATGAGGATCGCGCCCCTCACCTTGCGGGCGAGCAGCGCGATGGTGAGCAGGACGCCGACGCAGAAGACGAGGACGGGCCAGCCGGTGAGGCGGCCGGTGGCGCCGAGCTGCACGGGCACGGTGGTGTGGGCGGCGTCCGGGATGCGGCTGACGAAGCCCGAGTCCACGAGCCCGATGAAGGCGATGAACAGGCCGATGCCGACGCCGATCGCCTGTTTGAGCTGCTGCGGGATGGCGTTCATGATCGCCTCGCGCAGTCCGGTGAGGACCAGCACACAGATCACGACGCCCTCGATGACGACCAGGCCCATCGCCTCGGACCAGCTCATCAGCGGGGCGAGCTGGAAGGCGACGACGGCGTTGAGGCCGAGGCCCGCGGCGATGGCGAGCGGGAGGTTGCCGCCGACCCCCATGACGATCGTCATCACGCACGCCACCAGGGCGGTGGCGGTGGCGAGTTGGCCCGTGTCGAGGGTGTGCCCGAACTTGTCCTTGGCGCTCCCCAGGATGATCGGGTTGAGCACGAGGATGTAGGCCATGGTGAAGAACGTGGCGACACCGCCGCGTATCTCCCGGCCGAAGCTCGATCCCCGCTCGGATATCCGGAAGTACCGGTCGACGCCGTTCCCGGCGGGGGGCGCGGCTCCGCCGGGCCGTGAATCCACCTTCTGCGTCTCGGACATGGGCGTACTCCTCGTCGCGCCGCCGTGGCGGGTGTGAGTGTGCGGATGCTGGCTGGATTGTTCCCCTGTTCCGCCTGTTTCAGGTTTTCCCCGTGTAACGGAATCGGACATGGGTCCGGCCCCGGCGGAAGGCCGGGGCCGGACGACAACTGCCCTGCTCACAACCGCTGTCGGCTCAGCTGACGAAGTACGTCGGGTTGGGCAGCTTGTAGGTGCGGTCGGCGTAGCCGCCGTCCAGGTCGGAGTACTGGTCGCCGAAGTTGGCGATGATGTCGTACCCGAGGTCCTTCTCGATGTGCTTGCGGGTACCGGCCTTGTACTGCACGGTCGTGCAGGTCCAAGTGCCCGGCGTGGCGCAACTCGACAGGTAGGCGGGCGGGTTGGCCTTGTCCTTGAGGAACATGTGGCCCGGGTCCAGGTTCACGTCGGCCCCGACCTTCTTCAGGTTCTCCACGGCACCGGCGCGCTGCGCCTCGCTGAGCCCGGAGTTGTAGAAGACGGCGACACCCTTGGACTCGGCGTACCGCACGAGGGCGGGGCTGCCGAAGACCTCGGGGCGGTCGGCACGATTGACGTAATCGTTCCATGTGTTCGCGTCGTACGTGTAGTTGTAGCGCTTCTCGTAGTCGAGGCTCAGCAGCAGCGTGTCGTCGATGTCGAACACGACGGCCGGCTTGTGCCCCCGGTGGTGCGTCTTGCGCGCCGCCTGGTCGATCCAGCGCTTGGCATCGGCGTCGATCCGCGCCAGGTCCTTGGCGTACGGGCTGCTCGGCGACGCCTGGTACACCCCGTCGCTGTCGGCGGTGGTGCCGTAGTAGGTGTCGATGTCCTTGACCAGAACCCCGATGTTGTAGGGCTCATGCGTGGAGTTCGCCGTCGACTGCCCGGCGGTGGCCGCACCGGCGCCGTACAGCAGCCCCCCGGCGAGCGCACAGGCGGCGGTGGCCGCCGCGATCCGCAGTGATTTATGCATGACACGTTTTCTACGCGCGTCATCGCGGCGGCGGGGCGGCCGTTGCACGATCGATATCAAGCCATGGCCGTCCCGGGGGCCACGTCGGCGGGGTCCGTCGTGGGGCCCGCCTCGATCACGGCGTCCAGCATGCCGCGCGACGCCTGGAGTTCCTGGATCGCCCGGGTGATCCGCTCGCGCTCCGTGCGCAGCTCCGTGACCAAGTCCGAGCAGATCGGCACCAGTCGGCGGTCGTCCTGCTCACGCAGACACGGCAGCACGCGGGCGATCGTCTCCGTGGTCAGTCCGGCGGTGAGCAGGGTCCGTACGCGGCGGACGGTGTCCACGTCCTCCGCGCGGTAGACGCGGTAGCCGCTGGGCAGACGGCTCGGCGCCAGCAGCCCCTGCTCCTCGTAGTAGCGCAGCAGCCGCTCGCTGACGCCGGTCCGCCGGACCATCTCCCCGATGCGCACGGGCCCACCCTCCCGGGCTTGACTCTCACATGGATGTCAGACTTTAGCGTCGCGCCATGAAGAAGAGTTCCGTGATTCTCGCGGCCCTGTGCGTGTCCGTGTGCGTGGTGGGCACGTCGGAATACCTGGTCGCCGGTCTGCTGCCCCAAGTCGCCGCGGATCTAGGGGTGTCGGTGGGCGCCGCCGGGCAGACCGTCACCGCGTACGGCCTCGGGGTGGTCGTCGGCGGCCCCGTGGTGACCCTGGCCACCGCCCGGGTGCCGCGCAAGCTCCTCGCGGTGGCGCTGATGCTGCTGTTCGCGACCGGCAGCGCCGTCAGCGCGTGCGCGCCGTCCTACGAAGTTCTCCTGGCGGGACGGGTGTTGTCCTCGCTCGGGCACGCGACGTTCTTCGCCCTCTGCCTGGTGGTCGCGGGCCGGATCGTCCCCGCGGAACAGGTGGGACGGGCGACGGCGGCCGTGGTCTCCGGACTGACCGCGGCGACCCTCCTCGGCGTTCCGCTGGGGGCGCTGCTGGGCGAACGGACCGGCTGGCGAACGCCGTTCACCGTGCTCACCGGTCTCGCCCTGCTCGGCACCGCGCTGCTCGCCGTCGTGCTGCCCCGCCAATCGGCCGGACCGGCGGGAGCGCGCGCCGAGATCAGGGTCATGGCACGACGGCCCGTGCTGCTCGCCCTCGCGACCACCGCCGTCGGCTTCGCGGGCGTCGCCACGGTCTTCACCTACCTGGCCCCGCTGCTCACGCACGTCACCGGATTCCCCGCGTCCGTCGTCTCGGCCCTGCTCCTCGCCTACGGGGCCGGGAGTTTCCTCGGCAACATCGTCGCGGGGCGGCTGACCGATCTGGCCCCGGCCGCCACCCTGCGCGGTGTCTTCGCGGCCCTGACCGTACTGCTGGCCTGCACACCCTTCGCGGCGACCTGGCAGCCGACCGCCGCCCTGGCAGTGCTGCTGCTCGGCCTGCTCGCCACCGCCACCATCGCCCCGCTCCAGGGCCTGATCCTGCGGCACGCCCAGGAGGCGCCCACCCTCGCGGTCTCCGTCAACGTCGGCGCCTTCCAGCTGGCCACCGCCATGGGCTCCGCGATCGGCGGGGCGGTCGTCGCGGCAGGCGCGCTGCGCTGGACCGGCGCGGCCGGAGCGGTGCTGAGCGCGCTGGGCCTGGCCCTCTCGGTCTACGCGCTCCCCCGGAGGTCCGGGGCAAACGACCCGTCCGGCACCCGTACCCCGACGGCCGTCTGAACCACCCGTCGCGGCGCCTCCTCCGTCACGCGGGAGCGGCCCAGCCCGGGTCGCGTCCGCTGAGCCCGAGCGCTCGGTCCAGCGGGGACGCGTCCGCCGGGACCGGGACGATCGGGCCGAAGAGGCCCGCGGGGCGGTCGGGGAGTTCGGCGGCTGCTTGGAGGAAGGTGTGGGCGGAGGACAGGGCTTCGGGGTCGGGGGTGTAGGGGAGGTCCAGGGCGCGGGCGAGGTCCCAGGCGTGGAGGACCAGTTCGTCGGCGGCCACGGCGCCCGCGACCGCGCCGGGGAGGGCGACGCCGCCGGCGCGGGTGTCGCCGGTCCAGGCGGAGGGGTCGCGCCAGGCGTCGGCCAGGGCGTCCAGGGCCTTGGGCAGCTCCGTGCGCCAGTCCGGGGCGAGGACGAGCCTGGCGGTGGTGGGGGCGGTGTCGGTCCTCGGGCCGAAGTCCTTGAGGGCCGCCGACCGGAAGGCAACGGACAGGGAGTGCAGATGGGCCAGCAGGTCCCCGACCGTGTAGTCCGGGCATGGGGTGGAGGCCGTCAGCTGGTCGTCGGACACATGGTCGGCGAGCTGGGCCACGATCCGGGCCTGAGGGCCGAGGTCGGGCAGCGGATCGGTCGGGGCGGCCATGGCGGGCTCCTTGCATACGGGGGGTACGGCGGGCGTCCGTGTATGGGATATGACCTGGCCGGGGGTGGGAACTCATCGGCGGCCCCGCATCACAAACTGCTGCTCCCGCTCTACGCCCTCCCCCCGCTCCTCACGGCGGCCCGCCTCGCTCAGTGTCCCGACAGGGCCTCCCGTACCGCCGCGAGGTCGTCGTCCGATGCCAATCCGGCGTGATACAGGCGCAGTTCGGTCGCCCCGGCGTCCTGTGCGCGGGCCGCGTCGACGGCGAGGGTGGCCGGGCTGCCGCCCAGGCCGGAGACGATGGTGAGGTTGGCGGCCAGGACCGTGTCGAGGCCGGCCCGTGCGGCGAAGGGGGCCAGCGGCGCCGTACCGCCCATACAGGGGACCACCACACCGTCCGCCCGGGAGAGTATGTGGGCGGGGTCTACTCCGGCGTTGGCACCGCAGTGGTACGACACCGGGTCCGCGTGCAAGAGCACCTGGAAGCCCTCGGGCGCGGCGGCGCGTACGGCCGTGACGGCGTCCTCCTGGAGGGTGCGGGCGGTGTGCTCGCGCCAGGTCAGCGTGGCCGCCGCCGCGTCCGCGCCGAGCAGCCGCTCCACGTCCGACCACCCCTCGCCGTCGTCCGCCGCCCCGCGCCACAC
The DNA here is from genome assembly GCF_000373625.1 of Streptomyces sp. LaPpAH-108. Classification (GTDB taxonomy): domain Bacteria; phylum Actinomycetota; class Actinomycetes; order Streptomycetales; family Streptomycetaceae; genus Streptomyces. Next base: position 1,012,662 of record NZ_KB891988.1, on the reverse strand, counting down.
CGGCTCCAGAGCGCCCCGTACGACGGCCGCCAACTTGTCGGCGTCCAGGCCGTGTTCGCCGTACCCCTCCCGGCAGTCGGGGCAGAAGCACAGCGACATCAGATACTCGCCCGCCTCCCCCAGCGCGACCCCGCCCGTCTTGTCGTGGGCGTGCAGATGCCGCAGCCCGTACCAGCCGAGGGATTCCAGCTCGGTGCCCTGCGCGCCGGGGCGTACGGCGGCCTCGGCGGCCAGGTCCACCAGGTAGGCGCGGACGGCGGGCTGGGCGATGCAGGGCGCCCAGGGATAGCGGTCGCCGTAGGCGTTGACGACCGAGGTGTGCGGATGCTCCGCGCCCAGGCGGGAGTTGTGGGCGAGCACCACCCAGGTGTGCACCTCCAGGCCCGCCGCCGCCAGTGCCCCGGCGGCCTCGCCCCAGGCGTCACCGGGCGCCCAGTCGCCCGCCACATAGGGGCGGAGCACACGACCCGCCCACCGCTCCCCCGGCGGATAGAGCACCGCCGCGTGCTCGGCGGTGACGATCCGGTGGCGGGGATGGCGCGGGGTGAGGGCGCGGGTGGAGTGGTAGGCGGCGGCCAGCGTCGCCTGTTCCACGCCGAGCCCGGCGATCCGGTCGGGCGCGGCGGGATCGCCGACCACGTCCCAGGGGTAGACGAACGCCGACGCCTTCACGTCTCCACCTCCGGCGGCACGGCCGGAGCAGCGTACGGGGTGTATCCCTGACCGGCGTCCAAGTCCATGAACAGCGGCACGCTACGGTCCCGCTCTCGGGCGGGTCAAGGCATCCAACAAGCCACCCGCACACGGGTGTTCCATCCCGGGATGTCCCCTTGACCGGTCCCGGCGGCGCTCCTTAGCTTGCCCATGTATGTGAATCACGTTCGCGCATACGACCGGCAGCCCAGCGGCAAGGAGACCACATGTCCGCCCCCCACCCAGCGGCCCGCACCCTCCTGCTCACCGGCGCCTCCGGCGGAGTCGGCACCCTGATGCGCTCCCTGCTGCCCCGGTACGGCTACACACTGCGCCTGCTGGACGCCCGCCCCGTCGAGGGCGAACCGGACGCGATCACCGCCGACCTCGCGGACCGGGAGACCCTGCGCGAGGCGGTGCGCGGGGTGGACGGGATCCTCCACCTCGCGGGCATCTCCCTGGAGGCGCCGTTCGAGAAAATCCTCCGCGCCAACATCGAGGGCACCTACCACCTCTACGAAGCCGCCCGCCTCGAAGGGGTCTCGCGCGTGGTCTTCGCCTCCTCCAACCATGCCGTCGGCTACACCCCCGCGCCCCTGGACGGCGGCAGCCCGATTCCCGCCGACACCCCGCACCGCCCGGACACCTTCTACGGTCTGTCCAAGTGCTTCGGCGAGGACCTGGCCCAGCTCTACTGGGACAAGCACGGTCTGGAGACCGTCTCCGTGCGCATCGGCTCCTGCTTCCCGGAGCCCACCAGCGTGCGGATGCTGTCGATCTGGCTGAGTCCCGCCGACGCCGCCCGCCTCTTCCACGCGGCGCTGACCGCCGAAGGCGTCGGCCACACGGTCGTCTACGGCGGCTCGGCCAACACGCGCGCGTGGATGGACCTGAGCGGCGCGCGGGCGCTCGGCTACGAGCCGCGGGACGACTCCGAGCCGTACGCGGCGGACCTGATCGCCAAGGAGGGCGAGCTGGACCCGGCGAACCCGGCCCATCACCACCTGGGCGGTCCCTTCCTCGTCGACCCGCCGATCTGGCCGTACTGAGCCCCGCCGCACCCCGGTGCGGCCGAAAACGATCCCTCGCGGCGGCGGGCGGGCGCCAAACGGGCCCGCCCGCCGCCGTTTCGGGCACCCGCCACGCCCGCTTCGATCTCCGTTCGGGCAGCCGCGCAGGTCCGGGGCGGGCATGGCGCTGTGTGAACGGGCACACACGGGCAGGATCGGACACCCAACAGACCTGGTCAGCGCCGCGCGACCGCTGTAGAACTCTCCCCAGGGCCCGAACGGGCATCTCAATGACGAGAGCGGGTGACTACATGGGCACCAACACGGCCGAGGAGCGCCAGCGCGCGATCGTGCGCGCGGCACGTGAGACCGGCGCCGTGGACGTCACCGCTCTTGCCGTCGAGCTGGGCGTGGCCAAGGAGACCATCCGGCGCGATCTGCGCGCGCTGGAGGACCACGGCCTGGTCCGCCGTACGCACGGAGGCGCCTACCCGGTCGAGAGCGCCGGCTTCGAGACGACGCTCGCCTTCCGTGCCACCAGCCACGTCCCCGAGAAACGCAGGATCGCGGCTGCCGCGGCCGAGCTGCTCGGAGACGCGGAGTCGGTCTTCGTCGACGAGGGCTTCACCCCGCAGCTCATCGCCGAGGCCCTGCCGACCGACCGGCAGCTGACCGTGGTCACCGCCTCCCTGCCGGTCGCGGGCGCCCTCGCGGAGGCCGAGAACGTCTCGGTCCTGCTGCTCGGCGGCCGGGTCAGAGCCGGAACGCTCGCCACGGTCGACCACTGGACGACCAAGATGCTGGCCGGGTTCGTCCTGGACCTCGCCTTCGTCGGCGCCAACGGCATCTCCCGCGAACACGGTCTGACCACGCCCGATCCCGCCGTGAGCGAGGTCAAGGCGCAGGCCGTGCGGGCCTCGCGGCGCACGGTGTTCGCGGGCGTGCACACCAAGTTCGGGGCGGCCAGCTTCTGCCGGTTCGCCGATGTGGGCTCGGTGGACGCGATCGTCACGAGCACCCAGCTCCCGGCCGCCGAGGCCCACCGCTACTCCCTCCTCGGGCCCCAGGTCATCAGGGTCTGACCGCGGACCCCGAGCCGCCTCCCCGCCCGTACCGCACCCACGTACCCGCACCACCCGGCCGTCCGCCGTACCCCCGGCGAGCCGCACGGCCGGTCCCGCCACACCCCGAGCACCACCCGAGCACCACGAGCACCACAAGAAACACCCGCACCACCCACCTTCCGCTTACGGGACCGACAAGCGATCAGGAGCACCCCAGCCATGCCAACCCAGAGCCGACGTACGCCTCGCGTCCTCCTCGCCGCCGCTGCCGCGGGAACGCTCGTCTCGCCCCTGCTCACCGGCTGCGCGGGCGCGGGCGGTGCGGGAGGCGGCGGGTCCACCGCCCACTCCATCAACGTCCTGATGGTGAACAACCCGCAGATGGTGGAGCTGCAGAAGCTCACCGCCGCGAACTTCACCAAGAAGACCGGCATCAAGGTCAACTTCACCGTGCTGCCGGAAAACGATGTCAGAGACAAGATCAGCCAGGACTTCGCCAACCAGGCGGGCCAGTACGACGTCGCCACCCTCAGCAACTACGAGATACCGATCTACGCCAAGAACGGCTGGCTGCACTCGGTCGACAGCTACGTCAAGAGCGACAAGGGCTTCGACCAGCAGGACATCCTCACCCCGATGACGCAGGCGCTGACCGGCGCGGACGGCAAGCTCTACGGCGAGCCCTTCTACGGCGAGTCCTCCTTCCTGATGTACCGCAAGGACGTCCTGGCCAAGAAGAAGCTGACGATGCCGGCCCACCCCACCTGGAAGCAGGTGGCCGACATCGCCGCGAAGACGGACGGCGCCGAGCCCGGTATGAAGGGCATCTGCCTGCGCGGCCTGCCCGGCTGGGGCGAGGTCATCGCCCCGCTGACCACGGTGGTCAACACCTTCGGCGGCACCTGGTTCGACAAGGACTGGAACGCCCGCGTGAACTCCCCCGAGTTCAAGAAGGCCACGCAGTTCTACGTCGACCTGGTGCGCAAGCACGGCGAGTCGGGCGCCGCGCAGTCCGGCTACGCCGAGTGCCTGAACAACATGACGCAGGGCAAGACGGCCATGTGGTACGACGCCACGGCGGGCGCCGGTTCGCTGGAGGCGTCCGGCTCCCCGGTCAAGGGCAAGATCGGCTACGTGGCGGCCCCGGTCGAGAAGACCAAGAGCTCCGGCTGGCTCTACACCTGGGCGTGGGGCATCCAGAAGGCGTCCCAGCACCCCGACGACGCCTGGAAGTTCATCTCGTGGGCCTCCGGCAAGGGCTACGAGAACCTGGTCGGGCAGAAGGCCGGCTGGTCCAACGTGCCCGCGGGCAAGCGCGCCTCGACCTACGACATCCCGCAGTACACCAAGGAGGCGGGCGCCTTCGCGGACGTCACCAAGGACGCCATCGCGAGCGCCGAGCCGAAGAACCCGGGCGTGCAGCCCCGGCCCGCGCCCGGCATCCAGTTCGTCGGCATCCCCGAGTTCACCGACCTGGGCACCAAGGTCGCCCAGGAGATCAGCTCCGCGATCGCCGGACGTCAGTCCGTGGACAGCGCGCTGAAGAAGTCCCAGGCGTACGCCGAGACCGTCGGCAAGAAGTACCGGAAGTAAGAAGTACGAGGATCATGACCGTGACGACATCGGCCCCGGTCGCCGCCGCCACCGCGCGGCCGGCGGCCCGGCCCTCGGACCGCATCCGCGCGTGGGCGACCCGTGCCCCGCTGCTGCCCGCCCTGGTCTTCATGATCGCGGTGACCCAGCTGCCCTTCGTGGCCACGCTGGTGATCTCGTTCTTCGACTGGAACGCCCTCTACCCGAAGGCGCGCCGGTTCACCGGGATCGACAACTACCGCCAAGTGCTGACCGACGCGGACCTGCGCCAGTCGGTGTGGGTGACCGTGCTGCTCACCGTCGCCGTGGTGCTGGCCAGCCTGATCATCGGGCTGGGTCTGGCGCTGCTGCTCGACCGGAAGTTCCCGGGCCGGGGCGCGGTGCGCACCCTGCTCATCGCGCCCTTCCTGGTGGTGCCCACGGCCGCCGCCCTGCTCTGGAAACATGTGCTCTACAACCCGGAGTACGGTCTGTTCAATGGGTTGCTGCACTATGTGGGCGGCCCACAGCCCGACTGGATCTCGAACACCCCGCTGCTCGCGGTCGAAGCCTCGCTGGTGTGGCAGTGGACACCGTTCATGATGCTGATCCTGCTGGCCGGGCTGCAGAGCCGGGACCAGCAGCAGATCGAGGCCGCCCGGGTGGACGGGGCGAGCGACTGGCAGATCTTCCGCCATCTCACCCTGCCGCATCTGCGCCGTTACCTGGAACTGGGCGCCCTGCTGGGTTCCATCTACATCGTGCAGAACTTCGACGCGGTGTTCACGCTGACCTCCGGCGGTCTCGGCACCGCCAACCTGCCCTACACCGTGTACCAGACCTTCTACCAGGCGCACGAGAACGGCCTGGCCTCGGCCGCGGGCGTGCTCGTCGTCATCGGCTCCATCATCATCGCGACCTTCGCCCTGCGCGTGGTGTCGTCCCTGTTCCGCGAGGAGGTGTCGCGCGGATGAGCGCCCTGACCGCGAAGCGGCGCGGCGGCATCGGGCTCGGCCTGGTGGCCTGGCTGGCCGGCATCGTCTTCTTCCTGCCCATCGCCTGGATGGCGCTGACGTCCTTCCACTCCGAGGCGGACGCGGCGACCAACCCGCCGTCCTTCGCCGCCGCCCTCACCCTGGACGGCTACCGCGACTTCTTCGGCGCGAACGGCGGGGCGAGCCCCTGGCCCGCGCTGATCAACTCGGCGATGGCGTCGGTGCTCTCGACCGTCTTCGTGCTGCTGCTGGCCCTTCCGGCGGCGTACGCGCTGTCGATCCGGCCGGTGAAGAAGTGGACGGACGTCCTGTTCTTCTTCCTGTCGACCAAGATGCTGCCGGCCGTGGCGGGTCTGCTGCCGCTGTACCTGTTCGCGAAGAACACCGGGATGCTGGACAACATCTGGCTCCTGGTCATCCTCTACACCTCGATGAACCTGCCGATCGCGGTGTGGATGATGCAGTCGTTCCTCGCCGAGGTGCCGGTCGCCATCATCGAGGCGGCGCGGGTGGACGGGGCGCCGCTGCCGATGATCCTGGCCCGCGTGGTGGCCCCGATCGCCCTTCCGGGCATCGCGGCGACGTCCCTGATCTGCTTCATCTTCAGCTGGAACGAGCTGCTGTTCGCCCGGGTCCTGACGGGTGTGGTCGCGCAGACCGCCCCCGTGTTCCTGACGAGCTTCATCACCAGTCAGGGCCTGTTCCTGGCCAAGGTGTGCGCCGCCTCGCTCGTCATCTCCCTGCCGGTGCTCGCCGCGGGGTTCGCCGCCCAGGACAAGCTGGTCCAGGGCCTGTCGCTTGGAGCCGTGAAATGAAGGCCGCCGTCATCGAGTCCGTGGGCCGCGCCGTCGTCATGGAGGTCCCCGACCCGACGCCCGGACCCCGCGAGGTCGTCGTCGAGGTCGCGGCCTGCGGCCTGTGCGGCACCGATCTGCACATCCTCCAGGGCGAGTTCGCGCCCAAGCTGCCGATCATCCCGGGCCACGAGTTCGCGGGCGAGGTCGTCGGGATCGGCAGCCAGGTCACCGAGGTCGCGGTCGGCGACCGGGTGGCCGTCGACCCCTCCCTCTACTGCTACGAGTGCCGGTTCTGCCGCGACGGCCACAACAACATGTGCGAGCGCTGGGCCGCGATCGGCGTGACCACGGCGGGCGGCGCGGCCCAGTTCGCGGTGGCCCCGGTGGCCAACTGCGTGAAGCTGCCCGAGCACGTACGCACCGAGGACGCGGCCCTGATCGAGCCGCTGTCCTGCGCGGTGCGCGGCTACGACATCCTCAACTCCCGTCTCGGCGCCCACGTCCTGATCTACGGCTCGGGCACCATGGGCCTGATGATGATGGAGCTGGCCAAGCGCACCGGCGCCTCCAGCGTGGACATCGTGGACATCAACCCGGCCCGCCTGGAGACCGCCAAGCTGCTCGGTGTCTCGGGCGCGGCGGCCAGCGCGGACGAGCTGGACCGGCCGCAGGGCTGGGAGGTCGTGATCGACGCGACCGGCAACGCGGCGGCGATCCAGGACGGTCTGGGCCGGGTCGCGAAGGCGGGTACGTTCCTGCAGTTCGGCGTGGCCGACTACGCGACGCGGGTCACCATCGACCCGTACCGCATCTACAACCAGGAGATCACCATCACGGGCTCCATGGCCGTGCTGCACAGCTACGAGCGGGCGGCGGAGCTGTTCGCGAACGGTGTGCTGAACCCGGAGGTGTTCATCAGCGACCGGATCGCGCTGGACAACTACCCGCAGGCGCTGGAGCAGTTCGCGGCGGGCGTCGGGCGCAAGATCGTCGTGGTGCCCTGACCCTGCTTGACCCAGGGTTTTACCCGGTGCGGTGACCCGAACGGGGGTCACCGCACCGGGTAAGGGAACGGCAAAGTCATGTCGTTCGTTCACCCGGCATGACCGCTATGACCCCTGGTTCGAACGTGCCGCTGCCGGCCGCCCGTGTCTCCGTGGACGTCGCCGCGCCCGTGCGGCTGGACGTGTCGGGCCTGCTGCTCACCGCCGACGGCAAGGTGCGCTCCGACGCCGACTTCATCTTCTACAACCAGCCGTCCGGCCCGGGCGTGGCCTACCGCTCCGGCGGCGGCGCGCCGGACGCGATCACGGTGGACACCGCCGCCGTGCCGCCGGACATCGAGAAGATCGTGGTGACCGCGAGCCCGGACGCGGCGGGCCAGACCTTCCAGGGCATCGAGCCGACGGCCACGATCCGCGACGCGGACGGCGGCGCGGTCCTGGCCACCTTCACCCCGCCCAGCCTGGGCAGCGAGACCGCGCTGGTGGTCGTGGAGATCTACCGGCGCAACGGCCAGTGGAAGGCCCGCGCGGTCGGCCAGGGCTATGCGAACGGCCTGGCGGGCATCGCCACGGACTTCGGTGTGACGGTGGAGGAACCGGCGCAGCCCGCCGCGGCCCCCGCTCCCCAGCAGCCGGTCTCCCAGCCGTCCGCCGCTCCCCCGATGCCGTCCGCTCCCCCGGCCCAGCCCGCTCCGCCCGCTCCCGGCGCGGGCAAGGTCAACCTGGACAAGGGCCGGGTCAGCCTCCGCAAGAACGAGACGGTGTCCCTGGTCAAGGGCGGTGCCCCGCTGCTCTCCCGGGTCCAGATGGGCCTCGGCTGGGAGCCCGCCTACCGGGGCAAGGACATCGACCTGGACGCCTCGGTCATCGCCTACGGCCCGCAGCGCAACGCGGTCGACGCCTGCTACTTCGGCAAGCTGTCCATCCTGAACGGCGCGATCAAGCACTCCGGCGACAACCTCACCGGCGAGGGCGGCGGTGACGACGAGGTGATCACGGTCGACCTCGGCCGCGTCCCCCAGGAGGTCACCGGCCTGGTCTTCACCGTCAACTCCTTCTCCGGCCAGAAGTTCACCGAGGTCGCCAAGGCGTACTGCCGCCTGATCGACCCGGTGACCGGCGAAGAACTGGTCCGCTTCGACCTCACCTCCGCCGAACCCCAGACCGGCGTCCTCATGGCCAAATTCGTCCGCCAGTACTCCGGCGAATGGGACATGACAGCCCTCGGCGACTTCGTGAAGGCCCGCACGGTGAAGAACATGATGGGCCCGGGGGCAAAGGCGCTCTGACGGCCCGCGCGCTCGGCACACCTCGGCCGCCGGTCCTTCCGCCTCCCCTCCAGGGGGCAGCGGAAGGACCGGTGGGGCTGCCGTAGGGCACCTCGGTCTCAGGCACCGGCGTTCGCCCCGAGGCACCCGCGCTACGGCCGCAGCCCCTCCGTCAGGAACGTCAGGTACCGGCGGATCTCGTGCCCCTCGCCGTTCGCCAGTTCCGAGGCGGTGGCGACTCCGTGGGCCAGGCGGAGGAGGTCCACCGGGGAGAGGTCCTGGCGGAGGGTGCCCTCGGTCCGGGCGGCAAAGACCAGGCGGGTGACCGCGCCCTGCACCACCGCGCCGCAGGTGGTGGGTGGGACCGAGGTGCCGTCGGTGACGGCCTTGCCCAGCAGGGACTTCATGCCGCGGACCTGGATCGAGGCGACGCAGAGTTCGTAGAGCCATTCGGCCAGGGCCTCGCCCGGCGGCAGGCGTTCGGCGAGGGCGTCGGCGCGGGCGCCCAGCGCCTCGATCCGCTCCACGTACGCCGCCTCCAGGAGTGCCTGGCGGGTCGGGAAGTGCCGGTAGAGGGTGCCGGAGCCGACCCCGGCGCGCTTGGCGATGTCGTCGAGGGACGCGTTCTCGCCGTGCTCGGCGAACGCCTCGGCCGCCACCTCCAGCAGCCGCTCGTAGTTCCGCCGGGCGTCCGCCCGCATGGGTCTGACCCGCGCCATCACCTGACTCCTCGCCCATCCGGGGCGGCACCCACGGAGACCACGAGCACCCGCCGCACGCCTCAAAGCCCTTGCTGCGACCGCGCCTTGAACGCCGCCTTGCGCGCCTCCTTCGCCACCCGCTTGTCCGGGTGGAGCCGCCCCATCGCCTCCAGCACCTCGGGGGTCGCCGGGTGGTCCACCCGCCAGGCCGCCGCGAAGAACCCGCTGTGCTGGGCGGCCAACCCCTCGACCAGCGCCTGCAGTTCCTCGGAGTTCCCCTCCGCCTGGAGCTGCGCGGCGATGGTGTCGACGGTCAGCCAGAACACCAGGTCCTGGGTGGGCGGCGGCACATCGGCCGCGCCGCGCTCGCTGAGCCACACCCGGGCGAGGCCGCCCAGCTCGGCGTCGTCCAGCACCTCGCGCAGCGCGGGCTCGGCTTCCGGGCCGACCAGGGACAGTGCCTGCTGGCAGTGCAGCCGCCGCAGCGGGGCCCCCGCGTCGGCGCCCCGGGCCGCGGCCAGCAACTCCCGTGCTGCGGCGAGGGGTTCGCGCTCGGCGAGCCACCGCTCGGTCTCGGCCCGCGCGGCCTGCGGCCCGAAGGCGGCGGTGCCGTCGAGCAGCACGTCGGCGCCCTTGTCCGCGAAGTCGCCGACGGCCGGGGCCTCGAACCCGGCCTCAAGCAGCCGGGCGCGCATGCCGTACACCCCGAGCGGGGTGAGGCGGACCATGCCGTAGCGGGCGATGTCGTCCTCGTCCACGGGCACGGCGGGCTCGGTCTCCGCGTCGCCCATCAGCGCCTCGTCCACCGGCTCGTACTCCACCGCGCCGACCGGCGCGAGCAGCCGGAACTGGTCGTCAAGGCGCATCATCGCGTCGGAGACCTGCTCCAGGACGGCGTCGCTGGGCTCGTCCATGTCGCCGGGCACGATCACGGAGGCGGCGAGGGCGGGCAGCGGCACCGGGCTCTCGCCGGGGCCGTCCTCGCTGGCGGACAGCAGATAGAGGTTGCCGAGGACGTTGTCCAGGAACTCCGCCTCGGCCTCGGGATCCCAGTCGAGCGACGTGAAATCGATCTCGCCGCCCTCCTCCAGGGCGTCGACCAGACCGTCCAGGTCGGGCACGCTCGCGTCCGCCAGGACCGTCTCCAGGGCGGCCAGCCACACCCCCAGCACGTCCTGCGGGGAGCCGGTGAGCAGGGCGAGGCCGTCGCCGGGCGCCACGGTCCCGGCCTCCTCGTCGGTGATCTCGACCAGCCCGGCGTCCACCGCGACCCGCCACGCCTCGGCGGCGTCGGCGGCGGCGTCCGCCCCGTCGAGCCCGAGCAGCGCGGCGGCGGCCGGAAGCTGTTCCTCGACCAGGCTGCCGCCCGAGTCCACGCGCGTCCCGTCCCCGGCCCAGCGGGCCAGGCGGGCGGCGCGGGAGAGCAGCGGGGTGGACAGCGCGGCGTGCGCCAGCTCCGCTTCGGGGCGCAGCCGCACGGGCGGCAGGGGGGCGCTGTCTGACATCGGCTGGTTCTCCTCGGACCGTGAACGGGCTCGACCGCTCAGCCTAGACGGGTTTGCCGTCATGACCCCCGGTTCATCTGTGCGTCATCACCCGTCCATGGCTGAAACCTTGACAACTCCCGTCGCCAGGCAGGAGATTGACGCGCGTAGAAGTCGGGGAACGACTGTTCACCCGGCTCTGCGCACGTCACTGAGGGCCACCGGCCCGACACGCAACCGCGTTTCCACCCTCGTTCCGGCGTTCTCGTACGTCCCCGGAGGCATCCCTTGCCGAGCAGGTCTTCCGCGCGTCTCGCCGCGCTCACCGTCGCCGCCGTGTGCGGCGCGACGTCCGTCGTCGTCCTCACCTCGCCCGCGCACGCGGACGCGGTGCGCATCCACGACATCCAGGGCACCACCCGTATCTCGCCGTACGCCGGTCAGACGGTCACGGACGTGCCGGGCATCGTCACGGCCGTGCGGGACTACGGCTCGTCCAAGGGCTTCTGGCTCCAGGACCCGACGCCGGACGCCGACCCGGCCACCAGTGAGGGCGTGTTCGTCTTCACCAGCTCCGCGCCGAAGGTCGCCGTCGGTGACTCGGTCACGGTGACGGGCACGGTCTCCGAGTACGTGCCGGGCGGCACCGCCTCGGGCAACCAGTCGCTGACCGAGATCACCAAGCCGGTCGTCACCACGGTCTCCACCGGCAACCCGGTCCCGGCCCCGGTCGTCATCGGCAAGCACGCGGTGCCGGACCGCTACACGCCCGCCGGGGACGCGAACGGCTCCGTGAACAGCGTGCGGCTGGCCCCCTCGACGTACGCCCTGGACTACTACGAGTCCCTGGAGGGCATGAACGTCCAGGTCGCGGACACCCGCGTGGTCACCGGCACGGACCCCTACGCCGAGCTGTGGGTCACCGTGAAGCCCGGCGAGCACCGCACCCCCCGGGGCGGCACGCTCTACGGCTCGTACGACTCCCAGAACACCGGCCGTCTCCAGATCCAGTCGCTCGGCGCGACCGCCGACTTCCCGCAGGCGAACGTCGGCGACACCCTCAAGGGCGCCACGACCGGCCCGCTGGACTTCAACCAGTACGGCGGCTACACGCTCGTCGCGAGCAGCCTCGGCACGCTGAAGAGCGGCGGCCTGGAGCGGGAGACGACGCGGAAGCAGTCGGCGCGGCAGCTCGCGGTGGCGACGTACAACGTCGAGAACCTGGACCCCTCGGACGACACCTTCGCGCAGCACGCGTCCGCGATCGTGAACAACCTGCGGTCGCCCGACGTCGTGTCCCTGGAAGAGATCCAGGACGACAACGGCGCCACCGACGACGGCACGGTGTCGGCGGGCGTGACCGTGAACAAGCTGATCGACGCGATCGTGGCGGCGGGCGGCCCGCGCTACGACTGGCGCTCGATCGACCCGGTCAACGACCAGGACGGCGGCGAGCCCGGCGGCAACATCCGCCAGGTGTTCCTGTTCAACCCGGAGCGGGTGTCCTTCGTGGACCGCGCGGGCGGCGACTCCACGACCGCCGTCGGCGTGACCAAGGACCACGGCAAGGCGCGCCTCACCGCCTCGCCCGGCCGGATCGCCCCGGCCGACGCGGCCTGGAACGCGAGCCGCAAGCCGCTGGCGGGCGAGTTCGTCTTCCGGGGCAAGACGGTCTTCGTCATCGCCAACCACCTCAACTCCAAGGGCGGCGACCAGGCGCTGACCGCGCAGTACCAGCCGCCGACGCGCAGCTCGGAGACCCAGCGGCACGCGCAGGCGACCCTGGTGAACGGCTTCGTCAAGGACATCCTGGCCGTCCAGAAGGACGCGAACGTCGTCGCGCTCGGCGACATGAACGACTTCGAGTTCTCCGGCACCACCAAGATCCTGGAGGGGCGCGGCGAACTCTGGTCGGCGATCAAGTCGCTGCCTCAGAAGGAGCGTTACACCTACGACTACCAGGGCAACGCGCAGGTCCTGGACCAGATCCTGATCAGCCCGCAGATCAGGCGGAACGGTTCCTTCGACTACGACAGCGTGCACATCAACTCGGAGTTCCACGACCAGATCAGCGACCACGACCCGCAGGTGCTGCGCTTCCGCCCGTAACCCTTCAGAGCTGCTTAGCGATACCTCGCAGCAGATTTAAGTGGAGCTGTACGGTCGAGGGTGCCGAGACTACGTCCATGACACCTCGCACCGCACCCTTCGGCCGTACGCTCTGCGCGATGGTCACCCCGTTCACGCCGACCGGCACGCTCGACGTGGACGGGGCGGCCCGCCTCGCCGCCCATCTGGTGACCGAGGGCTGTGACGGCCTGGTCCTGAACGGCACCACGGGCGAGTCCCCCACGACCACGGACACCGAGAAGGCCGAGCTGATCGCGGCGGTCCGCGCGGCGGTGGGCCCCGAGGTCGTCCTGGTCGCGGGCGTGGGCACGGCGGACACCCGGCACACGATCGAACTGACCAACGCGGCCGAAAAGGCGGGCGCCGACGGCGCGTTGGTGGTCACGCCGTACTACAGCAGGCCCCCGCAGGAGTCCGTGGAGGCCCACTTCCGCCAGATCGCGGACGCGAGCGGACTCCCCCTGATGCTCTACGACATCCCCGGCCGCACCGGCACCCGCATCGAGCCGGAGACGATGATCCGCCTCGCCGACCATCCCCGCATCATGGCCGTCAAGGACTGCTCCTACGACTTCCTCGGCACCCAAAAGGTCCTCGCGGCAACGGACTTGGCCTACTACGCGGGCTGTGACGAACACATCCTCGCCCTCTACGCCGTGGGCGCGGCGGGCTGCGTGAGCACCGTCGCGAACGTCGTCCCGCGCCAAGTCACCGCCATTCTCGACGCGTTCGACTCGGGCGATACGTCCCTTGCGACCGAACTCCAGCTCCGCGCCACCCCGTTCATCGAGGCGATGATGAACGCGGGCCTGCCCGGCACGGTCACGGCGAAGGCCCTCCTCACCGAACTCGGCCTCCCCGCAGGCCCGGTACACGCACCGCTGCTGCCCGCCGACCGGAAGACGGCCGACGGGCTGCGCGCGGCGTACGAGCGGGTCACGGGGGCGGGGTGATCAGCGGTCGGCGAAGACGGGGGTCCAGCGGCCCGCCGCGGCGGCGTTCCCTCCGCGGAAGCCGCTCAGTGGTACGACCTTGTCGCTGCCGATCGTGACGAGCACGAGGCGGTTGTGGAACTCGCCGCCCTTGCCGCCCATGTCCCAGGCGATCAGCGCGTTGTCGTCGGCCCAGGCGAGCAGTTGCTGACCGTGCACCTCGGTGACGTGTTGACCGGTGCGGGGGTCGAGGATCCAGGACGAGGTCTTCATCCGCTCGCCCGCGAAGTCACCGGCGGCGCGCTTGCCGTCGGGCGAGAGGCCCGCAGCGACGAACCAGTTCACCTGCCCTTCGCCCAACGGCGCTTCGACCTCGTTTCCCTGCCGGTCGAAGTACTGATAGCCGGACGGGGTGTCCGCACCTGACCAGACGAACCGGTCGTCACGGCTGAAGGCGAAGTCCTGGCGGCTGTTGAGGTCAGTCCCGTCCCCGCCGACCTTGGCCCAGGAACTGCTGCCCGAGGCCACATCGATGACGAGGAAGCCGTTGCGGTCCGCCGCCCGGGCGTCTGGCTGCCAGTCCGGGACACCTTCGATCTTGTACTGCTCGTCGGGGTTGCCCCCGTAGGCCGTCGCGACGATCTTGGTGCCGTCCCGCGAGAAGGAGAGGCTCGCGACCGGATGGTCGACGGAGATCCACCGCTTGATCTGCCCGGACGCGAGATCGAGCAGGCCGATCCGGCGGGCGGGCAGACCCTGTTCCAGGACAGCGGCCGTCCGCAGCCCGGGGGCGACGGCGACCCAGGACCACTTGGTCGTCCTCTCGTACGTCCGCGTCTTCGGGTTGAGCAGCCAGTAGGTGCGCGTAGCCACGGCCCGGTCGGCACCGTGCTTCACGGTCTTCAAGGTGTAGTAAGCGGCCAGCGCCGTCCGTCCGGCGGCGATCATGTCGCGGGGCGGCGACTGGTCCGGGTGGGCCATGACACCGCCCCCCTCGGGCCCGACCACACTCGCGGGCAGCACCTCGGACCACCGTGAGTCCACCAGCGGGACCGCGACCGCGATCGCCACCGCGGCGGCGACGCCCGCGAGCCTGCGGGTACGGCGGCGACGGCGGACGGCCAGCACACGATCCGCGAACCCCGGTGCCAGCGGCTGCTGTTCACCGGCCTGCTCGTGCAGGGTGTCGCGCACGAATTCGTCGACGTTCACGGACGCACCTCCACGGGCGAGAAGTCACGGGACGGCTGCTGCTCGGCCGCCGCCGGGCCCAGGGCGGCCAACTCGGGCGCGAGGGCGCGCAGTCGGGCCAGGGAGCGGTGGGTGGTGGACCGTACGGTGCCGACGGAGCAGCCGAGGAGCCGGGCCACGTCGGCCTCTTGCAGGTCCTCGTAGTACCGCAGCACCAGCATGGTGCGCTGACGTGCCGTCAGCTTGGCGAGCGCGGCGCGCAGGACGAGCCGCAGTTCGGCGGCGGACGAGGGGTCGTCCGGGTCCGCGTGGCTCTCGGGCGGTTCGGCGACGCTGAGTTCGCGCCGTCGCCACTTCAGCCGCCAGCGGCTGATCTGCTGCCGGTACAGGATCTGCCGTACGTACGGCTCGGGTTCGTCGATCCGGTGCCAGTGTCCGGCCGCCTTGACCAGCGCGTTCTGCAGCAGGTCCTCGGCCGCGTGCCGGTCGCCGCCGGTCAGCAGCACGGCCGTCCTCAGCAGGGCGGACGACCTGCTCGCCACGAACTCCCGGAAGCTCTCCTGGCCTTCGGCATCCATCGTCACCTTCTCTTTCCCCGGACCGACCCTGTGCCCGGCCCCTGCACCCCCTGTGACGCGCGCGGCCCCGCCCCGCTATGCCGGTGAGTACGAAGAAAAAAATCTCCCCCACGACACACCGAGCGCCCTCCCGACCGGCCCGGGAAGGGGCCGTTGGGAGGGCGCTCGGTGAAAAGGCTGCGGCAGCCGGTCAGTTGTGGCTGTGCAGCACCTCGTTCAAGCCGCCCCAGACCGCGTTGTTCGGGCGGGCCTCCACCGCTCCCGTCACCGAGTTGCGGCGGAAGAGGATGTTCGAGGCGCCGGAGAGTTCGCGGGCTTTGACGATCTGGCCGTCGGGGAGGGTGACGCGGGTGCCCGCGGTGACGTAGAGGCCCGCTTCGACGACGCACTCGTCGCCCAGCGCGATGCCGACGCCCGCCTCGGCGCCGACCAGGCAGCGCTCGCCGATGGTGATGATGACGTTGCCGCCGCCGGAGAGGGTGCCCATGGTGGAGGCGCCGCCGCCGATGTCCGAGCCGTCGCCCACGACGACGCCCGCGGAGATGCGGCCCTCGACCATGGAGGTGCCCAGCGTGCCCGCGTTGAAGTTGACGAAGCCCTCGTGCATGACCGTGGTGCCCTCGGCCAGGTGCGCGCCGAGGCGGACGCGGTCGGCGTCGGCGATGCGCACGCCCTTGGGGGCCACGTAGTCCGTCATGCGCGGGAACTTGTCGATCGAGGTGACCTGGAGGTGCAGGCCCTCGGCGCGGGCGTTCAGCCGCACCGTCTCGATGGCGTCCACGGCGACCGGGCCGAGCGAGGTCCAGGCGACGTTGGCGAGGTGCCCGAAGATGCCGTCCAGGCTCACCCCGTGCGGCTTGACCAGGCGGTGGGAGAGCAGGTGGAGGCGCAGATAGGCGTCGTGCGCGTCGACCGGCTTCTCGTCCAGCGAGCCGATGACCGTACGCACCGCGACCACGTCGACCCCCCGGCGGGCGTCCGGGCCGAGCGCGGAGACGACCTTGTCGCCGAGCAGCTCGGCGGCCCGGTCGGCCGACAGCCGCTCGGTGCCGGAGGGGCCCGGCTCGGCGACCAGCTCGGGAGCCGGGAACCAGGTGTCGAGAACGGTGCCGTCGGCGGCGATGGTGGCGAGACCGGCGGCGACGGCGCCGGTGGTACGGGAAGCGGTGTCGGTCATACGTGCAAACCTAACGTGGGGTGGGGGCAGGTACGCACCCGCGCGCGCTCGCGCCGGGTGTGCGAAGGCGGCGGCACCCGAAGGCGCCGCCGCCTCGCTCACAACAGGATCCGAGGGGACCTCAGACGTTGAACCCGAGGGCCCGCAGCTGCTCGCGGCCCTCGTCGGTGATCTTGTCGGGGCCCCACGGCGGCATCCAGACCCAGTTGATGCGCAGCTCGTTGACCAGGCCGTCCGTGGCGGACTTGGCCTGCTCCTCGATGACGTCCGTGAGCGGGCAGGCCGCGGAGGTCAGGGTCATGTCCAGCGTCGCGACGTTGGAGTCGTCGATGTGGATGCCGTAGATCAGGCCGAGGTTGACGACGTCGATGCCCAGCTCGGGGTCGACGACGTCGTACAGGGCCTCGCGGAGTTCGTCCTCCGAGGCCGGTTTCATCTCAGCGGTGTCGGTCATGCCGTCTTCCTTTCGGCTTCGGCGCCACCCAGCGCCTGGGCCGTCGCGTCCTTCCACGCCATCCAGCTCAGGAGGGCGCACTTGACGCGGGCCGGGTACTTGGAGACACCGGCGAACGCGACCGCGTCCTCCAGCACCTCCTCCATCGCGTCGTCGGGCTCGATCCGGCCCTTGGACTGCATCAGCTCCAGGAAGGTCTCCTGGATCTTCTGCGCCTCGGGCAGGTCCTTGCCCACCAGCAGTTCGTTGAGCACGGAGGCGGAGGCCTGGCTGATGGAACAGCCCTGCCCCTCGTACGACACGTCGGCGATCTTGGTGCCGTCGTACTTCACCCGGAGGGTGATCTCGTCGCCGCAGGTCGGGTTCACATGGTGCACCTCGGCGTCGCCGTCCCTGAGGCCACGCCCGTGCGGATTCTTGTAGTGGTCCAGGATGACTTCCTGGTACATGGAGTCCAGCTTCATGCGATCGCTCGTCCCGTCAGCCGAAGAAGTTCCGTACGTGCTCCAGCCCCTCGACCAGTGCGTCGAT
The DNA here is from genome assembly GCF_000373625.1 of Streptomyces sp. LaPpAH-108. GTDB lineage: Bacteria > Actinomycetota > Actinomycetes > Streptomycetales > Streptomycetaceae > Streptomyces. The sequence goes on along the minus strand of NZ_KB891988.1, from coordinate 995,081 downwards.
CTCGGCGGGCGTGGAGTACAGGTAGAACGACGCCCGGGTGGTCGCCGGAATTCCGTACCGCAGGCAGACCGGCCGCGCGCAGTGGTGGCCGACGCGCACGGCGATGCCCTGCTCGTCGAGGACCTGGCCCACGTCGTGCGGGTGGATGTCGCCCAGCGTGAAGGAGATCGCCGCGCCCCGGTCCTCGGCCGTGGAGGGGCCGATGATCCGCAGGTCGGGGACCTCGCCGAGCCGCTTCACCGCGTACTCGGTGAGCGCGTGCTCGTGGGCGAGGACCTTGTCCATGCCGATCGAGTTGAGGTAGTCGATCGCGGCACCGAGACCGACCGCCTGGGCGATCGGCGGGGTGCCCGCCTCGAACTTGTGCGGCGCCGGGGCGTACGTCGAGGAGTGCATCGAGACGGTCTCGATCATCTCGCCGCCGCCGAGGAACGGGGGCAGGTCCTCCAGGAGTTCCTGGCGGCCCCAGAGCACGCCGATGCCGGTCGGGCCGCACATCTTGTGGCCGGTGAAGGCCACGAAGTCGGCGCCGAGCGCCTGGACGTCCAGCGGCATGTGCGGCGCGGCCTGCGAGGCGTCGATGCAGACCAGCGCGCCGACCTCCTGGGCGCGGCGCACGATCGCCTCGACCGGGTTGACCGTGCCCAGGATGTTGGAGACCAGCACGAAGGAGACGATCTTCGTCTTCTCGGTGATGATCTCGTCGATGTTGGACAGGTCGAGCCGGCCGTCGTCGGTGAGGCCGAACCACTTCAGCTTCGCGCCGGTGCGCTGCGCGAGCAGCTGCCACGGCACGATGTTGGAGTGGTGCTCCATCTCCGTGATGACGATCTCGGTCTCGTGGTCCACCCGGTAGGGCTCGTCGGCCCAGCCGAGCATGTTGGCCACGAGGTTGAGGGATTCGGAGGCGTTCTTGGTGAAGATCACCTCGTCGCGGCTGGGCGCGTTGATGAACGACGCGACCTTGTCCCGCGCGCCCTCGTACAGCGCCGTGGCCTCCTCGGCGAGCACGTGCACGCCGCGGTGGACGTTGGCGTTGTACCGCTCGTAGTACTCGCTCAAGGCGTCCAGCACCTGGCGCGGCTTCTGCGAGGTCGCCGCGTTGTCCAGGTATACGAGCTTCTTCCCGTCGTGGACCTGGCGGTCCAGGATGGGGAAGTCCTTGCGGATCGTCTCTGTGTCGAGGAGGCCCGGCAACTGAATCACGCGGTTACGCCACCCTTCGTGTAAGCCTCGTAGCCCTCGTTCTCCAGCTTGTCGGCCAGCTCTGGACCGCCGGACTCGACGATGCGGCCACCGGCGAAGACGTGGACGAAGTCGGGCTTGATGTACCGCAGGATGCGCGTGTAGTGCGTGATCAGCAGGGTGCCGGTCTCGCCGGTCTCGCGGACGCGGTTGACGCCCTCGGAGACGATGCGCAGCGCGTCCACGTCGAGGCCGGAGTCGGTCTCGTCCAGGATCGCGATGTGCGGCTTGAGCAGTTCGAGCTGAAGGATCTCGTGGCGCTTCTTCTCACCGCCGGAGAAGCCCTCGTTGACGTTGCGCTCGGCGAAGGAGGGGTCCATGTGAAGGCGCTCCATGGTCTCCTTGACCTCCTTCACCCAGGTGCGCAGCTTGGGGGCCTCGCCGCGGATGGCGGTGGCGGAGGTGCGCAGGAAGTTGGAGACGGAGACGCCGGGGACCTCGACCGGGTACTGCATGGCGAGGAAGAGACCGGCGCGGGCGCGCTCGTCGACGGACATCTCGAGGACGTCCTCGCCGTCGAGGGTGACGGTGCCGCCGGTGATCGTGTACTTCGGGTGACCCGCGAGCGAGTAGGCGAGGGTCGACTTGCCGGAGCCGTTGGGGCCCATGATGGCGTGCGTCTCGCCCTGCTTCACGGTGAGGTCGACGCCCTTGAGGATCTCCTTCGTGGCGTTGTCGGCCTCGACGGTGACGTGCAGGTCTCGGATTTCAAGCGTTGCCATGGGTGCCTCAGGACTCCTGGGAGAGGGAGACGAGCACGTCGTCCCCTTCGATCTTTACGGGGTATACGGGGACGGGGCGCGTCGCGGGCGGGCCGGACGGCTTGCCGGTGCGGAGGTCGAAGCACGAGCCGTGCAGCCAGCACTCGATCTGGCCGTCCTCCACCTCGCCCTCCGAGAGGGAGACGTTCGCGTGCGAGCAGATGTCGTAGATCGCGTACACCTCGCCCTCGGTCTTCACGACCGAGACCGGCGTGCCGTCGAGTTCCACCCGCTTGGGGGTGTCCTCCGACAGCTCGCTCAGCCCGCAGGCGCGTACGAAGCTGCTGGTGGTCATGCGACCGACGCCTCCAGCTCCTCCTCGATCTTGGCGAGCAGGCGCTCCTCGATGTCGGTGACACCGATCTGCTGGACCAGTTCGGCGAAGAAGCCGCGGACCACGAGACGGCGGGCCTCGTGCTCCGGGATGCCGCGGGCCATCAGGTAGAACAGCTGCTCGTCGTCGAAGCGGCCGGTGGCGGAGGCGTGTCCGGCGCCGACGATCTCGCCGGTCTCGATCTCCAGGTTCGGCACCGAGTCGACGCGCGAGCCGTCGGTGAGGACCAGGTTGCGGTTCATCTCGTAGGTGTCGGTGCCCTCGGCCTTGGCCTCGATGAGCACGTCACCGATCCACACCGCGTGCGCGTTGTCGCCCTGGAGCGCGCCCTTGTAGACGACGTTGGACTTGCAGTGCGGGGTGTTGTGGGTGACCAGGAGGCGGTGCTCCTGGTGCTGGCCCGCGTCGGTGAAGTACAGGCCGAACAGCTCGGCCTCGCCGCCGGGGCCCGCGTACTCGACGCGCGGATGGAGGCGGACCACGTCGCCGCCGAAGGTGACGACCACGGACTTGAAGGAGGCGTCCCGGCCGATCAGCGCGTTGTGCTGGGAGACGTGCACGGCCTTGTCGTCCCAGTCCTGGACGGAGACGACGGTCAGCTTGGCACCGTCACCGAGGACGAAGTCCACGTTGGCGGCGAGCACCGTGTCACCGGTGTGGTCGATGACCACGACGGCCTCGGCGAAGGCACCCAGCTCGATCACCTGGTGGCCGAAGGCGGTGCCGCCCTCGCCGTGCACCGCGATGCGGATCGGCTCGGTGAGGACGGTGTCCTTCGCGACGGTGACGACCGACGCCTGCTCGAAGGCGGAGTACGCCTGGGCGGCGACGCGGTCCACGGGGGTGCCCGCCTTGCCGATCCGGGCGTCGTCGCGGCCGACGGTCTCGACCGTGACGCCCGCGGGCGCCTCGACGGCGACCTTCACGCCCTCGCCGGTGGCGACGGCGGTGCCGTCGTGCAGACCGCGCAGGCGCTCCAGCGGGGTGAACCGCCACTCCTCCTCGCGGCCGTGCGGGACGGGGAAGTCCGTCACGTCGAAGGAGGGGGCCGCGCTCATGCGCGAGACGACGGTCGACTCCGCGGCGACCGCGATCGAGCCCGCGGTGGTCGACCCCACGGGGATGTTCTGGGGCTCAGCTGCCATGGCTGTCGTAGTGCTCTCTTTCCTGGGTTGGGGCGGCTGCCTGGGGTGGGGGCGGTCTTAACCGACCGCGCCCTCCATCTGCAGCTCGATCAGCCGGTTGAGCTCCAGCGCGTACTCCATCGGCAGCTCCTTGGCGATGGGCTCGACGAAGCCGCGCACGATCATCGCCATCGCCTCGAACTCGGAGAGACCGCGGCTCATCAGGTAGAAGAGCTGGTCCTCGGAGACCTTGGAGACGGTGGCCTCGTGGCCCATGGACACGTCGTCCTCGCGGACGTCCACGTAGGGGTAGGTGTCCGAGCGGGAGATGGTGTCGACCAGCAGCGCGTCGCACAGCACGTTCGACTTCGATCCGGCCGCGCCCTCGCCGATCTCGATGAGACCGCGGTAGGAGGTACGGCCGCCGCCGCGCGCCACCGACTTGGAGACGATGTTGGACGACGTGTTCGGCGCCATGTGGACCATCTTGGCGCCCGCGTCCTGGTGCTGGCCCTCGCCCGCGAAGGCGATGGAGAGGGTCTCGCCCTTGGCGTGCTCGCCCATCAGGTAGACGGCCGGGTACTTCATCGTCACCTTGGAGCCGATGTTGCCGTCGATCCACTCCATGGTCGCGCCCTCGTACGCCACGGCGCGCTTGGTGACCAGGTTGTAGACGTTGTTCGACCAGTTCTGGATGGTCGTGTAGCGGCAGCGGGCGTTCTTCTTGACGATGATCTCGACGACGGCGCTGTGCAGCGAGTCCGACTTGTAGATCGGGGCCGTGCAGCCCTCGACGTAGTGCACGTAGGCACCCTCGTCGACGATGATCAGGGTCCGCTCGAACTGGCCCATGTTCTCCGTGTTGATACGGAAGTAGGCCTGGAGCGGGATCTCCACGTGCACGCCCTTCGGCACGTAGATGAAGGAGCCGCCGGACCACACGGCCGTGTTCAGCGAGGCGAACTTGTTGTCGCCCACCGGGATGACCGTGCCGAAGTACTCCTTGAACAGCTCGGGGTGCTCACGGAGCGCGGTGTCGGTGTCCAGGAAGATGACGCCCTGCTCCTCCAGGTCCTCGCGGATCTGGTGGTAGACGACCTCCGACTCGTACTGCGCGGCGACACCGGCGACCAGGCGCTGCTTCTCCGCCTCCGGGATGCCGAGCTTGTCGTAGGTGTTCTTGATGTCCTCGGGCAGGTCCTCCCAGGACTCCGCCTGCTTCTCCGTGGAGCGCACGAAGTACTTGATGTTGTCGAAGTCGATGCCCGAGAGGTCCGAGCCCCAGTTGGGCATGGGCTTCTTCTCGAACAGCTTCAGGCCCTTGAGCCGCAGCTTCGTCATCCACTCCGGCTCGGACTTCTTGTCCGAGATGTCACGGACGACGGCCTCGTTCAGGCCACGCTTCGCTGCGGCACCGGCCACGTCGGAGTCGGCCCAGCCGTATTCGTACTTGCCCAGACCCTCGAGTTCGGGGTGGGCAGTCTCCGTGGGGAGAGTCATGCGGGGTTCCTCCCGGCCGTGCTTGCAGGTGCGTCGGTGATGGTCTTGGGGATGAACGTCGTGCAGACGCCGTCGCCGTGCGCGATGGTCGCCAGTCGCTGGACGTGGGTTCCCAGCAGCTCGGCGAAGAACTCCGTCTCCGCCTCGCACAGCTGGGGGAACTGTTCGGCGACGTGGGCGACCGGGCAGTGGTGCTGGCACAGCTGCTCGCCGACCGGTGCGCTGCGCGCTGTAGCAGCGTACCCGTCCGCGGTCAAGGCCTTGGCCAGCGCTTCGGCGCGGTGCTCGGGGGCGACCCCCTCGACGGCCTTGCGGTAGCCGTCCGCCTGGGCGGCGATCCGGGCGCGGGCGAAGGCGGCGACCGCCTCGTCCCCGCCCTCGCGCTCGGCGATCCAGCGCAGGGCGTCCACAGCGAGCTGGTCGTAGGACTGGTCGAAGGCGTCCCGGCCGCAGGGGGTCAGGGCGAACACCTTGGCGGGTCGGCCGCGCGTACGGGCGCCGTACACCCGCTGCTCGCGTGCCTCCACGACGTCGTCGGCGGCCAGCGCGTCCAGGTGCCTGCGGACGGCGGCCTGGGTCAGTCCCAGCCGTCCGGCCAGCTCGGCGACGGTGGACGGGCCGTGATCCAGGATGGACCGCGCGACCCGGTTGCGCGTCGAACGCTCACCGGTCGCCAGTTCCTCCTGCGGGCTACCCATGGGGGCCTCCCGAGCCTCGCCGACGTTTTTCACAACGCCATTGTTGCGTAATTCTTCAGAGCCTGACAAGCCGGGCCCCGCCGGGTGGACGGTGCCCTGCGTCACTTAGGCACACCTAACCTGACCTGCGGAAACGATCTCCGGATCACCCTGGGCGACCCCCCTCACCAGGTAAAAGCGCTGGCGCCCGGCACCCCCGCCCGACACACTCCGAGCATGCCGAAACCCCTCCCGAACGGCCCGCTGATCACCCGCGAAACGATCTCCGCACGGCTGCGCGAACTGGGTGTCGAACCCGGCGAAACCCTCCTCGTCCACTCCTCGCTGAGTTCCCTCGGCTGGGTGAACGGCGGCGCCGTCGCCGTCGTCCAGGGCCTCCTCGACGCCCTCGGCCCGACGGGCACCCTGACCGTCCCGGCCCACTCCGCCGACCTCTCCGACCCGGCCCTGTGGCGCGATCCCCCGGTGCCCGAGGAGTGGTGGGAGCGCGTCCGGGCCACCATGCCCGCCTACGACCCCCGGACCACGCCCTCGCGCGGGGTCGGCGTGATCCCGGAGACCGTCCGTACCTGGCCCGGCGCCCTGCGCAGCTCCCACCCGCACACCTCCTTCACCGCCCTCGGCCCCCGCGCCGCCGAGATCACCGAGGACCACGCCCCCGACTGCCGCCTCGGCGAGCGCAGCCCGCTGGCCCGGCTGGAGAAGCTGGGCGCGCGGGTGCTGCTGCTCGGCGCCGGGTACGACTCCTGCACCGCGTTCCACCTGGCCGAATACCGCGTACCCGCGCCGCTGGTCCCGGTGGGGCGCCCCGGGCCCGGGGGCTGGGAGACGGTGACCGAGGTGTCGATCTCCGACGAGGGGTTCGAGGAGCTGGGCCACGACTTCGAGCGGGACCGCCCTGTCGTACGCGGCCGGGTCGGCGCCGCCGAGGCCCGGCTGTTCCCGCTGGCGGACGCCGTGTCGTACGCCGAGCGCTGGCTGCCGGTGCACCGGCCCCGGGAGGAGGACTTCTCCGACCCCCGCGCCTGAGTGTCCGCGCGGCTCCCTAGACTCTGGGGTCATGCGAAGTGAGCCCGTGGTCCAGGTCCAGGCCCTGGTGAAGCGGTACGGCCAGAAGACCGCGGTGAACGGCCTCGACCTGGAGGCCGGGGCGGGCGTGACCGCCGTGCTCGGTCCCAACGGCGCCGGGAAGACGACCACCGTCGAGACCTGCGAGGGATACCGGAAGCCGGACTCCGGCACGGTGCGCGTCCTGGGGCTCGACCCCGTGCGGCAGTCCGCCGAGCTGCGGCCCCGGATCGGGGTGATGCTCCAGTCCGGCGGCGTCTACTCCGGCGCCCGCGCCGACGAGATGCTGCGCCATGTCGCCAGGCTGCACGCCCACCCGCTGGACGTGGCCGCGCTGATCGAACGCCTCGGGCTCGGCTCCTGCGGCCGGACCAGCTACCGGCGGCTGTCCGGCGGCCAGCAGCAGCGGCTCGCGCTCGCCATGGCCGTCGTCGGCCGCCCCGAGCTGGTGTTCCTGGACGAGCCCACCGCCGGACTCGACCCGCAGGCCCGCCGCGCCACCTGGGACCTGGTGCGCGACCTGCGCACCGACGGCGTCTCGGTCGTCCTCACCACGCACCACATGGACGAGGCCGAGCAGCTGGCCGACGACGTCGCGATCATCGACGGCGGCCGGGTCATCGCCCAGGGCTCCCCCGAGGAGCTGTGCCGCGGCGGCGCCGAGAACACCCTGCGCTTCACCGGCCGTCCCGGGCTCGACCTCGCCGCGCTGCTCAAGGCGCTGCCCGCCGACTGCACGGCCGCCGAGCTGACCCCGGGCACCTACCGGGTCACCGGCAAGATAGACCCCCAGCTGCTCGCCACGGTCACCTCGTGGTGCGCGCAGCACGGTGTGATGCCGGACCGGATCTCGGTCGAGCGGCACACCCTGGAGGACGTATTCCTGGAGCTGACCGGCAAGGAGCTGCGCTCGTGACCATCCCCTCGGACACGACCGCCCCGGGCACCACCGCCTCGGGCACCACCGCCCCGGGCCGCTACGCCCCGAAGCCCGGAGCCGCGCCGCTGGCCCGCATGATCACCGCGCAGGCCGCGCTGGAGACGCGGATGCTGCTGCGCAACGGCGAACAGCTGCTGCTGACCGTCATCATCCCGACCCTGCTGCTCGTGCTCTTCAGCTCGGTCGACATCACGGACACCGGCCCCGGCAAGGCCGTGAACTTCCTGGCCCCGGGCATCCTGGCCCTGGCCGTCATGTCCACCGCGTTCACCGGCCAGGCCATCGCGACCGGCTTCGAGCGCCGCTACGGCGTCCTGAAGCGGCTCGCCGCCTCGCCCCTGCCGCGCTGGGCCCTGATGACCGCGAAGACCGCCTCCGTGCTGGTCACCGAGGTGCTGCAGGTGATCCTGCTGACGGTCATCGCCTTCGCGCTCGGCTGGTCCCCGCACGGCAACCCGGCCGCGGTCCTGCTCCTGCTGGTCCTCGGCACGGCCGCCTTCTCCGGGCTCGGCCTGCTGATGGCGGGCACGCTCAAGGCGGAGGCCACGCTCGCCGCCGCCAACCTGGTCTTCCTGCTGCTGCTCGTCGGCGGCGGGGTGATCGTGCCGCTGGAGAAGTTCGGCTCCGCCGGGGAGCACGTCCTCGGGCTGCTGCCGATCTCCGCGCTCTCCGACGGTCTGCGCGACGTCCTCCAGCACGGCGCCGGAATGCCCTGGGGCGACCTCGGGATCCTCGCGGTGTGGGCGGTCGTGGGGCTCGCGGCGGCGGGGAAGTTCTTCCGCTGGGAGTAGCGGCTTGTCTTCCCCCAGGCGCCTGACCTCGGGAAACCGGCGTACCGGAGACCCTAGTGAAAGCGTGCACAAGCGGGCATCTACTATTACGCGCGTGCCAAAGCTGACCCCCGCCGACACCGCAGCGGCCCTGCGCAACCCGCTCGCCTTCATCGCCGAGCGCTGGACCCCGGACCCCCGTACGGTCCGCCGGGCCGCGCTCGCCGCACTCGTGATGGCGGTGGTCATCGTGGTCACCGGCGGCGCGGTGCGGCTGACCAGCTCGGGCCTCGGCTGCCCGACCTGGCCCACCTGCACCGCCGACTCGCTGACCACGACCCGCGCGATGGGCTTCCACGGCGCGATCGAGTTCGGCAACCGGATGCTGACGTACGTGCTGTGCGCCGCCATCGGCTGGGCGATCATCGCCGCGCGTTCGGCCAAGCCCTGGCGGCGGAGCCTGACGCGGCTCGGCTGGGCCCAGTTCTGGGTGGTCATGGGCAACGCGGTCCTCGGCGGCATCGTCGTCCTGGTCGGTCTGAACCCGTACACCGTCGCCGCGCACTTCCTGCTCACCACCGCGCTGATCACCGTCGCGACCGTGATGTGGCAGCGCGTCCGGGAGGGCGACGGTGCACCGCGTCCGCTGGTCGGCGGGGCGGTACGGCAGCTGGTGTGGTTCCTGGTCGTCGCGTCCGCGCTGCTGATCGCGGTCGGCACGGTGGTGACCGGCGCGGGTCCGCACGCCGGTGACTCCAGCGAGGTCGCGCGCATCCCGCTCGACTGGGAGATGATCGCCAAGCTGCACGCGGTGCTCGCCTGGATCGTGGTCACGCTGACCTTCGCGCTCTGGTTCGTCCTCAAGGCGGTCGACGCCCCGAAGGGCCCGCTGCACCGCACCCGCGAGCTGTTCGTGGTGCTGCTGCTCCAGGGAGCTCTGGGCTATCTCCAATACTTCACGCATCTCCCGGAAGCACTGGTCGCTCTGCACATGCTGGGCTCCACCGTGATGTGGATCTGGGTGCTTCGCGTGCTTCTGTCGCTCCGGGAACGCCCGGCCGCCGAATGCGTTGTCCCGGCGCCCTCCTCCGCCGAGAGGCTGGAACCGGCGTCGGGCTGACCATGACGTGCGCCGCGCGCTGCGGGGACAAAGTGCTTCTCCATGGGGTGGTGGGCTACGTCCAGTACGGAACACCCCCGCGGCGGCGCACGTCGTAGATGCCAACGAGTCTTTCGCCGCCCGGTCACCGCACGCGCCCAGGATTCACCGGGGCTCGTAGGATCAGCTCAGCCCGTACACCCTGAGCGCGTTCTCCGACGCCACCATGCGGGCCACCCTGCGCGCGTCCGCCAGGGACCAGGCGCCGTCGGTGACCCAGGTACCGAGGACCCGGTTCAGGGACTCGCGGAAGAGCTGGGCGGCGACGACGTGGAGTTCCGGCAGGGAGCGCGCCCCGCTGGAGAAGAGGATCTTGCCGAAGGGGGCCAGTTCCAGGATCTCCGCGAGCACGGTGGCCGCGCGGGCGCCGGTACGCACGAGCGCGGCGCCGGAGTCGGCGTAGACGTGCGGGTGGGCGGCGGCCAGATGGGCCGCGTACCGGTGGTGCGGGTAGCCGTGCAGCAGGACCAGGTCCGTGCCGAGGCCGGCCGTGGCCCGTACGAAGCCGGTCAGCGGGCCGGGGTCGGCCGGGACGCCCGGGGCACCGAGCCCCGCGTGCAGCTGGAGCGGGCGCCCGGAGGCTACGGCGGTCCACAGCAGCTGGCGCAGCAGCACCGGGTCGGTCGGCGCCTCCCCCACCCGCCGTACCGCCAGCCAGCGTGAGGCCGCGCCCCGCACCTCACCGGGTCCGGGCGGCTCGGGCGAGAGCGCGGCACCGTCCGCGAGCCCGGCCCCGGTCGTGAAGGCGACGGCGTGTCCCGCCGCCCCGTGCACCGACTCGGCCAGGTTGGCGAGGAAGGACCCGACGCTGCCCGAGGTGTCCGCGACCTGCGCGGCCAGCGGCTCGAGGCGGACGATCTCCCGCGCCTCGGCGTCCCCTGCGGCGGCCATCTCGTCGGGCCCGGTGAGATCCCCGGGCAGCCCGGTGTCGACCAGATAGGTCGTGATCCCGCTCCCCCGCAGCAGTCTGCGCCCCGACTCCAGGACGCCCAGCTCCCGCCGCCGCGCCAGATACCGCGCGGGCGCGCAGTGCGGTTCGAGCCCCAGCAGCGGCGGACACCACCGCCGCACGGCGAACCCCGTCTGCGTGTCGAACAACGTGGTCCCCGCCGCGGGCGGCCCCTCCATCCGCCCCAGCTGAGCCTCGAACGTCCCGAGCCCCAACTCGGTCCGCAACACCCCATGACAGTGCTGATCCACGAGCGACGCCGTATCGATCATCCCGAGCTCCCGTAGGACGGAGTGCCTTACCCGTCACTAACGGCGCGACTGAAGCACAGGTGGCGCTGTCCAACCTAAAAGGGGCGCGGGGAACTGCGCGACAAGCCACAACGCACCCGCACCCTGCAACGCACAGGAACCCCCCGAGCTGGACTCAGACCTGAATACCAGCCATCCGCTTCCACTCATACGCACTCGTACGAATCTTCGCCGCGAACTCCCCGTCGAACTCCTCGTGCACGGTGACCCCCGCCCTCTCCAGCGCCCGCAGCCCGGCCTCCACGCTGGGAGCGACCAGGTTCCCCCACTCCCCGTCCTCGCCGACGAGGGCGATCCGCGCCCCCCGCTCACCGAGGTACGCCACGTTGCCCCCGGCCCCGCCGTGCGCCTTGGCGAAGGCGCCGATCTCGTGGGCGAGGCGCTTCACCTTGCGCTCGGTCTTCGCGTCAACCTGCTCCGTGTCTGCCATGGTCAGGATGCTACCGACGGGTAGACGCAACGGCGAAGGGAGGGGCGCGTGGCCTTGACCACGCGCCCCTCCCTTACGGAAGCAAGAAGCGGACTACCTCAGGAACGGGTCCACCGCGACCGCCACGAAGAGGATCGACACGTAGGTGATCGACCAGTGGAACAGCCGCATCTCCTTGAGCTTGACGCCCGTCACCTCGGCCTTCGCCCGGTTCTGCAGCCCGTGCGCCTCCCACAGCCAGAAGCCGCCCGAGGCCAGCGCGACCACCGTGTAGAACCAGCCGGTGTAGCCGAGCGGCTGGAGCAGCAGGGAGACGGCGACCATCACCCAGCTGTAGATCACGATCTGCCGGGCGACCACCTTGTTGGAGGCGATGACCGGGAGCATGGGCACGCCCACGCGCGCGTAGTCGTCCTTGACCTTCATGGAGAGCGGCCAGTAGTGCGGCGGCGTCCAGAAGAACATGACGAGGAAGAGGATGACCGGCGCCCACGACATGGAGTTGGTGACCGAGGACCAGCCGATCAGCACCGGGAGACAGCCCGCGATGCCGCCCCACACGATGTTCTGCGACGTACGCCGTTTGAGGATCATCGTGTAGACGACGACGTAGAAGAGGAGCGCTCCGAGCGACAGCCAGGCGGACAGCCAGTTGACGGTGAATCCGAAGAGCAGGGTGGAGACGACCGCCAGGCCGATGCCGAAGGCGAGGCACTCGCGCGGGCTGACCATGCCGGTCACCAGGGGCCGCTGCGAGGTGCGGTCCATCAGGGCGTCGATGTCCCGGTCGATGTACATGTTCAGCGCGTTGGCGCCGCCCGCGGACAGGTAGCCGCCCACGCAGGTGAGCAGCACCAGCTTGAGGTCGGGCACGCCCTGCTGGGCGAGGAACATGACCGGCACCGTGGTGATGAGCAGCAGCTCGATGATCCGCGGCTTGGTCAGCGCAACGAAGCCCTTGACCCGGGCGCCGAACGGCCGGTGGACCGGGCTGCGGCTCACACCGAGCGCACCAGCAGGACGGGATTCGACGGCCGTCACGCACACCCCTGACAGAGACATCCCAGCGGGCCACCCGTGTGAAACCGGTGTAAAGGCCCGCGCGTACCACGCCACTTTAGACGTTGCCCATATCTGGTTTTTCGCCGGGGTCGGCTCGTGTTGGCGCGGTGCCCGCCGGGCCCCCTTTGAGCAGGACGGCGGACCGCTCCGTATTCATGTGCCAGGCCGCCTCCGGGCCGGTCGGGAGGCGGATCGCAGCGAGTCCCGGCAGTCTGGAATGACTCGAAAAAACGCACGTCCCCTCGGGGGTAGGCTCGACAACGGCCGGTGGACGCGCTGTCCTCCGGCGGCCGGACGGGCCCTGTCCCGACGACCGGCGAACACCATGTGGAGAGGAGCCCTGACCCAGGGTGAGCACCAAGCCGACCACCACAGACCTTGAGTGGACCGAGCTGGACCAGCGGGCCGTGGACACCGCCCGTGTCCTGGCCGCCGACGCCGTACAGAAGGTCGGCAACGGCCATCCCGGCACGGCGATGAGCCTGGCCCCCGCCGCCTACACCCTCTTCCAGAAGGTGATGCGGCACGACCCGGCCGACCCGGAGTGGGTGGGGCGCGACCGCTTCGTGCTGTCCGCCGGCCACTCGTCCCTGACCCTCTACACGCAGCTCTACCTGGCCGGCTTCGGCCTGGAGCTGGACGACCTGAAGTCCTTCCGCACCTGGGGCTCGAAGACCCCGGGCCACCCGGAGTACGGACACACCAAGGGCGTCGAGACCACCACCGGGCCGCTGGGCCAGGGTGTGGCCAACGCGGTGGGCATGGCCATGGCCTCCCGCTTCGAGCGCGGCCTGTTCGACCCGGACGCGCCGGAGGGCACCTCCCCCTTCGACCACTACATCTACTGCATCGCCGGTGACGGCTGCCTCCAGGAGGGCATCTCCGCCGAGGCGTCCTCGCTCGCGGGCCACCAGAAGCTCGGCAACCTGATCCTGCTGTGGGACGACAACCACATCTCGATCGAGGGCGACACCGAGACCGCCGTGTCCGAGGACACGATGAAGCGGTACGAGGCGTACGGCTGGCACGTCCAGCGCGTGGAGCCCAAGGCCGACGGCGACCTGGACCCCGAGGCGATCTACGCGGCGATCGAGGCGGCCAAGGCCGTCACCGACCGCCCGTCCTTCATCGCGATGCGTTCGATCATCGCCTGGCCCGCGCCGAACGCCCAGGACACCGAGGCCGCGCACGGCTCGGCCCTCGGTGACGACGAGGTCGCGGCCACCAAGCGCGTCCTCGGCTTCGACGACACCCAGACCTTCGCCGTCGCCGACGAGGTGCTGACCCACACGCGCGGCGCCCTGGAGCGCGGTCGCGAGGCCAAGGCCGAGTGGGAGAAGTCCTTCCAGGAGTGGCGGGACAACAACGCCGAGCGCGCGGCCGAGTTCGACCGCATCGCCGCGGGCGAGCTGCCGGCCGGCTGGGCGGAGAAGATCCCGGTCTTCGAGACCGGCAAGAGCATCGCCACCCGCGCCGCCTCCGGCAAGGTCCTCCAGGACCTCGGCGCGGTCCTGCCCGAGCTGTGGGGCGGCTCCGCCGACCTCGCCGGGTCGAACAACACGACCATCGACAAGGACAGCTCCTTCCTCCCGAAGGGCAACCCGCTGCCCGAGGCGGACCCGTACGGCCGGACGATCCACTTCGGCATCCGTGAGTTCGCGATGGCCGCCGAGATGAACGGCATCACCCTGGCCGGGAACACCCGTGTCTACGGCGGTACGTTCCTCGTCTTCTCCGACTACATGCGCAACGCCGTGCGGCTGTCGGCCCTGATGCACCTGCCGGTGACGTACGTGTGGACGCACGACTCCATCGGTCTGGGCGAGGACGGCCCGACCCACCAGCCGGTCGAGCACCTGGCCGCGCTGCGTGCGATCCCCGGTCTGAACGTGGTCCGCCCGGCGGACGCCAACGAGACGGCCATCGCCTGGCGCGAGATCCAGAAGCGCTGGACGAAGGAGTTCGGCAAGGGGGCCCCGCACGGTCTGGTCCTCACCCGCCAGGGTGTGCCGGTCTACGAGCCCAATGACGACGCCGCCCGGGGCGGTTACGTCCTGTTCGAGGCCGAGGGCGGCGAGCCGCAGGTGATCCTGATCGCCACCGGTTCCGAGGTGCACGTGGCCGTCGAGGCGCGTGAGCAGCTGCAGGCCGAGGGCGTGCCGACCCGCGTGGTCTCGATGCCGTCGGTGGAGTGGTTCGAGGAGCAGGACCGGGGGTACCGGGAGTCCGTGCTGCCGCCGTCGGTCAGGGCCCGGGTCGCCGTGGAGGCCGGTATCGGTCTGACCTGGCACAAGTACGTGGGCGACGCCGGTCGCATCGTTTCCCTGGAGCACTTCGGCGCGTCCGCGGACGGCAAGGTCCTGTTCCGCGAGTACGGCTTCACTCCGGAGAACGTGGCCGCGAAGGCGCGGGAATCCCTCGCCGACGCCCAGCGCTGACGCCCGTAAACGACACGTAGGAGATGCAATTTCCATGACAGACGCACTCAAGCGCCTCTCCGAGGAAGGCGTCGCGATCTGGCTGGACGACCTGTCGCGCCAGCGGATCACGTCCGGCAACCTGGCCGAGCTGATCGACCAGCAGCACGTCGTGGGCGTCACCACCAACCCGACGATCTTCCAGAAGGCGATCTCGCAGGGTCACGGTTACGACCAGCAGCTGGCCGACCTGGCCGCCCGCGAGGTCACCGTCGAAGAGGCCATCCGCATGATCACGACGGCGGACGTCCGTGACGCCGCCGACATCCTGCGCCCGGTCTTCGACGCGACCGACGGCCAGGACGGCCGGGTCTCCATCGAGGTCGACCCGCGCCTGGCGCACAACACCCGGGCGACCGTGGCCGAGGCCAAGCAGCTGGCCTGGCTGGTGGACCGGCCCAACGCGCTGATCAAGATCCCGGCGACCGAGGCGGGGCTGCCCGCGATCGCGGAGACGATCGGCAACGGCATCAGCGTCAACGTCACGCTGATCTTCTCGCTCGACCGGTACCGCAAGGTCATGGACGCGTACCTGACCGGCCTGGAGAAGGCCAAGGAGCGCGGCCTGGACCTGTCGCAGATCTACTCCGTGGCGTCCTTCTTCGTGTCCCGCGTGGACTCCGAGATCGACAAGCGGCTGGCGGCGCTCGGCACCGACGAGGCCAAGGCGCTGCGCGGCAAGGCCGCCATCGCCAACGCCCGGCTCGCCTACCAGGCGTACGAGGAGGTGTTCGGCTCCGCCGACCATTCGACGCCGCCCTCCGACCGCTGGAAGGCGCTGGAGAAGGCGGGCGCCAACAAGCAGCGTCCGCTGTGGGCGTCGACCGGTGTGAAGGACCCGGCGTACTCGGACACGATGTACGTCACCGAGCTGGTCGCGCCGAACACGGTCAACACCATGCCGGAGGCCACGCTCGAGGCCACCGAGGACCACGGGCAGATCACCGGGGACACGGTGTCCGGCACCTATGAGCAGGCCCGCGCCGATCTCGACGCGCTGGAGGCCCTGGGCATCTCGTACGACGACGTCGTCAAGGTCCTGGAGGACGAGGGCGTCGACAAGTTCGAGGCGTCCTGGAACGACCTGCTGAAGTCGACCGAGGCGGAGCTGAAGAAGCTCGCCCCTTCGGAGGGCTGATTTGTCACCCCTCAACGGTTCCGGAGCCAACCCGCTTCGTGATCCCGCAGACCGGCGGCTCCCGCGCATCGCGGGGCCGTCGGGCCTGGTGATCTTCGGTGTCACCGGCGACCTGTCCCGCAAGAAGCTGATGCCCGCGGTCTACGACCTGGCCAACCGCGGTCTGCTGCCGCCGGGCTTCTCCCTGGTGGGCTTCGCCCGCCGCGACTGGGAGCACGAGGACTTCGCGCAGGTCGTGCACGACGCCGTGAAGGAACACGCCCGTACGCCGTTCCGCGAGGAGGTCTGGCAGCAGCTCCTCCAGGGGATGCGCTTCGTCCAGGGCACCTTCGACGACGACGAGGCGTTCGAGCGGCTGCGCGCGACCATCGACGAGCTGGACAAGGCGCAGGGCACCAGCGGCAACTTCGCCTTCTATCTGTCGGTGCCGCCGCGCGCCTTCCCCGTGGTCATCCAGCAGCTGAAGAAGCACGGCCTGGCCGACCAGACCGGGGGCTCCTGGCGGCGCGCGGTCATCGAGAAGCCCTTCGGCCACGACCTGAAGTCGGCCGAGGAGCTGAACAAGGTCGTGCACGAGGTGTTCGAGCCGGACCAGGTGTTCCGGATCGACCACTACCTCGGCAAGGAGACCGTCCAGAACCTGCTGGCGCTGCGCTTCGCCAACACCATGTTCGAGCCGATCTGGAACCGGTCCTACGTGGACCATGTGCAGATCACCATGGCGGAGGACATCGGCATCGGCGGCCGTGCCGGGTACTACGACGGCATCGGCGCCGCCCGCGACGTCATCCAGAACCATCTGCTCCAGCTGCTCGCGCTGACCGCGATGGAGGAGCCGTCCTCCTTCGACGCGGACGCGCTGGCGGCGGAGAAGACCAAGGTGCTGGGCGCCGTCCGGCTGCCGGACGAGCTGGGTCTGCACACGGTGCGCGGTCAGTACGCGGCCGGGTGGCAGGGCGGCCAGAAGGTCATCGGCTACCTCGAAGAGGACGGGATCGACCCCGAGTCGAAGACCGACACGTACGCGGCCGTGAAGCTGGAGATCGACAACCGCCGCTGGGCGGGTGTCCCCTTCTATCTGCGTACCGGCAAGCGTCTTGGCCGCCGGGTGACCGAGATCGCGGTGGTCTTCCAGCGCGCCCCGCACTCCCCGTTCGACCACACGGCGACCGAGGAGCTGGGCGAGAACGCGATCGTCATCCGCGTCCAGCCCGACGAGGGCATCACGGTCCGCTTCGGCTCCAAGGTGCCGGGCACCTCCATGGAGATCCGGGACGTGTCGATGGACTTCGCGTACGGCGAGTCCTTCACGGAGTCCAGCCCGGAGGCGTACGAGCGGCTGATCCTGGACGTGCTGCTCGGTGACGCCAACCTCTTCCCGCGCACGGAGGAGGTCGAGCTGTCCTGGGAGATCCTCGACCCGGTCGAGGAGTACTGGGACACCCACGGCAGGCCCGCGCAGTACAAGTCGGGTACGTGGGGTCCGGCCGAGGCGGACGAGATGCTCGCACGAGACGGACGGAGCTGGCGCCGGCCATGAAGATAGACCTGACCGGAACCACCGCCGGAGAGATCAACAAGGCGCTGGTGGAGGGCCGCCGGGCGATCGGCACCCCCGCCGTCGGCATGGTGCTCACCCTCGTCATCGTCACCGACGAGGAGAACGCCTACGACGCGCTGCGCGCCGCCAACGACGCCTCGCGCGAGCACCCCTCGCGCACCCTGGTCGTCATCAAGCGGCACGCCCGCACCCTCCGTGACCGCACCTCCTCCCGGCTGGATGCCGAGGTGCGGGTGGGCGCGGACGCGGGCACCGGGGAGACCGTGGTGGTGCGGCTGCACGGCGAGGTCTCCGACCACGCCGACTCGGTCGTGCTGCCGCTGCTGCTGCCCGACGCCCCCGTGGTCGTCTGGTGGCCGGTGGCCGCGCCGCTGGACCCGGCCAAGGACCCGCTGGGCGCGCTCGCGCAGCGCCGGGTCACCGACACCTACGCCGCCGAGCAGCCGGTGCGGGAACTGGCCGCGCGGGCGGAGACGTACACCCCCGGCGACACGGACCTGTCCTGGACCCGGATCACGCCCTGGCGCTCGATGCTGGCGGCGGCCCTGGACCAGGTGGTCTGCGAGGTCACCGGTGTCGAGGTGGAGGGCGAGGAGTTCAACCCGAGCTGCGAACTCCTCGCGATGTGGCTGGCGGACCGGCTCGCGGTGCCCGTGAAGCGGACGCTGTCGGCGGGCCCGGGGCTCACCGCCGTCCGCATGGACACCACGTGCGGGCCGATCGTGCTCGACCGGGCGGACGGTTCGCTGGCCACCCTGTCCATCTCGGGCCAGCCGGCCCGCGCGGTCGCGCTCAAGCGGCGGGACACCGCCGAGCTGATCGCGGAGGAACTGCGCAGGCTCGACCCGGACGACACCTACGCGGCGGCACTGCGCTACGGCGTGGAGCGGCTGGCGAAGGCGGAGGACGCGGTGGCGGGCCTGGCCGAGGTGGTGGCCGAGGACGTCGCGGCGGAGGAGGCGGCGGTCGAACAGGCCGCAGCCGAGAACGCGGTGACGGAGGTCGTGGCCGAGGAGGCGGCGGCCGGGGAAGCGGCGGTCGAGAAGCCGACTCCCAACTCCCTCGCGAGGAAGGCGGCGTCGAAGTGAGTACTCCGCAACTGGTCGTGCACCGCGACAAGGAGCTGATGGCCGAGGCCGCCGCGGCCCGTCTGATCACGAAGATCGTGGACGCGCAGGCTTCGCGCGGGCACGCCTCCGTGGTCCTCACGGGTGGTCGCAACGGCAACGGTCTGCTGGCCGCGCTGGCTTCCGCGCCCGCGCGGGACGCCGTCGACTGGAGCCGTCTGGACCTGTGGTGGGGCGACGAGCGCTACCTCCCCGAGGGCGATCCGGACCGCAACTACACGCAGGCCCGCGAGGCCCTGCTCGACGCCGTACCGCTGGACCCGGCGCGGGTGCACCCGATGCCCGCCTCGGACGGTCCGTACGGCGCGGACGTGGACGCGGCGGCCGAGGCGTACGCGGCGGAGCTGGCCAAGGCGGCAGGTCCCGAGGACCACGCCGAGGTGCCGGAGTTCGACGTGCTGCTGCTCGGCGTCGGCCCGGACACCCATGTGGCGTCCCTGTTCCCGGAGTTGCCCGCCGTCCGGGAGACCGAGCGCACGGTGGTGGGGGTGCACGGCGCGCCCAAGCCGCCGCCGACCCGCGTCTCGCTGACGCTGCCCGCGATCCGCGCGGCGCGCGAGGTGTGGCTGCTCGCGGCGGGCGAGGACAAGGCCGAGGCGGTGGCCATCGCGCTGTCCGGCGCGGGCGAGGTACAGGCCCCGGCGGCCGGTGCCCAGGGCCGGGCCCGGACGCTGTGGCTGCTGGACGCGGCGGCGGCGAAGGATCTGCCGCGTTCGCTGTATCCCCCGGCTTCGCCGTGAGAACGGCGGGCTGAGAACGCGGAAGGGCGGCGCGAGTTTCGACTCGCGCCGCCCTTCCGCATGTTGACGAGCCGTCACTTGACCGACCCGGCCATCACTCCCTGTACGAAATGCCGTTGGAAGGCGAAGAAGACGACCACCGGGACGATCAGCGAGAGGAAGGCGCCCGGTGCCAGCACGTCGATGTTGCTGCCGAACTGGCGGATCTGTGACTGGAGTTGGACGGTGAGCGGCTGGGCGGAGCTGTCCGCGAAGAGCAGGGCGACCAGCATGTCGTTCCACACCCACAGGAACTGGAAGATGGCGAGGCTCGCGAGCGCGGGACGCCCCACGGGCAGCACCAGTTGGGTGAAGATCCGCCACTCGCCCCCGCCGTCCATGCGGGCCGCCTCCAGCATCTCCTTCGGGATCTCCGCGAAGTAGTTGCGCAGCAGGAACACCGCGAACGGCAGCCCGTAGGCCACATGGAAGAGGATCACGCCCGGGATCGTGCCGAACAGGCCCAGCTGACCGAAGAGTTTGGCGACGGGCAGCAGTCCGATCTGCACGGGCACCACCAACAGGGCGACCACCAGCAGGAAAAGGGGCTCCCTGAGGGGGAACTCCAGCCAGGCGAAGGCGTATCCGGCGAGCGCCGCGAGGACGACGACCAGTGCGGTGGTCGGCACCGAGATCAGCACGGTGTTCCAGAACGCCTGCGTCATCCCGGAGTTCTTCAGCAGGGCCGTGTAGTTGTCGAAGGACAGCTGGCCCGGGCTGGTGAGCGCCGTCCACCAGCCGCCCTTGGCGGTGTCCTCGGGGGTGCGCATCGAGGAGACGAACAGCCCCGCGAGCGGGGTCAGCCAGACCAGGGCGATCACCGCCAGGAACGCCTGGACCAGACCGTTGCCGAGGCCGCGCCGGACCGCGTTCATCGCTGACTCCTTCGGAAACGCCGGACGTTGAAGACCATCGCGGGGATCACCAGGAGCAGCAGGAGCACGCCCAGGGCGCTGCCGAGGCCCTGGTTGTTGCCGCCGCCGAAGGAGACCAGCCACATCTGGGTGGCCAGGACGGTGGCGTCCTCCTGCACCGGGCCCGGGGCGATGATGTAGACGAGGTCGAAGACCTTCATCACGTTGATCACAAGGGTCACGAAGACGACCGTGAGCACGGGCGCGAGCAGCGGGACGGTGATGCGGCGGAAGATCTGCCACTCGTTCGCGCCGTCCACCCGGGCCGCCTCCAGGGTCTCCCGGGGCAGCGTGGACAGGCCCGCGCCGATGAGCACCATGGCGAACCCGGTCCAGATCCACAGGTACGCGCCGATGATCGCGGGCGTGACCAGCGCCGGGCCGAGCCAGGAGACGCCCTGGTAGGGCGGGGCGAAGTTGGCGCCGGGCAGCCGCAGCGCGTACGAACCGGCGGCGAGGTGGGTGAAGCGGAAGGAGCCGTCGGCGGCGGTGGTCGCGGTGGCGGCGGTGTGCCCGTCGCGCACGGCCTCGACCTTCATGCCGGGCAGCCCGCTCTCCTTGGCGTCGACTCGGCCCTGCTCGCCTCCCCCGCCGGGAGTGAAGTCGAGGTAGACGACACCGCGCACCTCGCCGGAGGGGGCGTCGCCCGAGGGCTGCCGTGCGGGTGCGGCGCCCTTCGGGAGGTCCTTGGGCAGCACGCCGACCATCGGCAGGACCGCGGGCGCGCCGCCCGGCGAGATCCCGGCGGCCGTGGTGTACGCGCCACCGGATACCGGGGTGAGCCCGTGGCCGTCGCGGGCGCGGGCGGTCGGGTAGGTGGAGGTCCCGGCGAAGGCGTCGTGGACGGAGACGACGGCCGCGTTGAGGACGCCCTTGTCGGGGTCCTCGTCGTAGGCGAGCCGGAAGATGATCCCGGCGGCGAGGAAGGAGACCGCCATCGGCATGAACAGCAGCAGCTTGAAGGCGGTGGCCCAGCGGACCTTCTCCACCAGGACGGCGAGGATCAGGCCGAGCCCGGTGAGCAGGGCGGGGGCGACGACGACCCAGATGGCGGTGTTCCGGATGGCCTTCACGGTGGCCGGGTCCTGGAACATCTCGGCGTAGTTGCCGCCGCCGACGAACCGGGTGCCGGAGGCGTCGAAGAAGCTGCGGCCGACGGAGAACAGCACCGGGTAGACGACGAGCGCGCCGAGCAGGAGCAGCGCGGGGAAGACGAAGAGGAGGGCGACCGCCCGGCCGCGCCGCCGGGTACGGCGCGAGCGCGCGTACCCGGCGGTGGACGGGGCCGCCTGTTCCTTGACGGGGACGGTGGCGGTCATCGGGTCACTCAGTCCTGGTAGGCCTTGGCCGCCGCGGACTCCAGCTTGGCCGCGGTGCCCTTGGGGTCGGACGGGTCGCGCAGGAAGTCCTGGAGGAGCTTCCACTCACCGGCGCCCTTGGTGCCGCCGAACGCGGCCGGGGCCTGGTCGGACATGTCGAAGCGGACCGAATCCCCGGCGCCCACAAGGGACTTGGCGGTGGCACGGGTGACGTCGTCACCGTAGGCGGCGAGGTCGAGGTTCTTGTTCGGGGAGAGGAAGCCGCCCGCCTTGGCCCAGACGGCGGCGGCCTCGGGCGTGGCCAGGTACTCCAGGAGCTTCATGCCGGCCTTGGCGTTCTTGCCGTCCTTGAGGACGACCGCCGCGTCACCGCCGCTGACCACCGGCGCGGTGCCGCCGTCGACCGCCGGGAAGGGGAAGAAGTCGGCGTCCTTGCCGATGGTGCGGTGGAACTGGTCGTGGGCGACCCCGGCCACGAAGTCGCCCTCGTAGACCATGCCCGCCTGCGGCTTGGGGCCGAAGACCTTCTCGACCGAGCCGGGGAAGTCGGTGTTCAGCGCCTCCTTGCTGCCGCCCGCGATCAGCTGCTTGTCCTTGAACAGCGTGCCGAGGGTGGTGAGCGCCTTGACCACGCTGGCGTCGGTCCACTTGAGCTGGTGGGCGGCGAGGGCGTCGTACTTCTCGGGGCCCGCCTGGGAGAGGTAGATGTTCTCGAACCAGTCGGTGAGGGTCCAGCCGTCCTGTCCGGCGACGGCGAAGGCGGCGAGCCCGGAGTCGGAGACGGTGTGCCCGGCCTTCAGCATGTCGGCGTACGTCTTCGGGGGCTTGACCCCGGCCTGACCGAGGGCGTCGGGGCTGTACCAGACGGTGGACTTGTGGGCGGCCTTGAAGTAGAGGCCGTAGAGGGTGCCGTCGACGCTGCCGTAGTTCTTCCAGACCGGGGCGAAGCCCGCGTCGACCGACTTCTCGGTGGTGGCGGACAGCGGCTTGAGCCAGCCCTTCTTGGCGAACTGCTGGAGCACGCCGACCTGCGGGACCATCACCACGTCGGGGGCGTTGCCGCCCTCGATCTTGCTGCCGACGACGGTGGAGACGTTGTCGCCGGTGGAGGTGAACTGGGTCTTGGCGCCGGTCTTGGCGGTGAAGGCGTCGAGCACCTTCTGGAAGTTCTTCTGCTCGCTGCCGGACCACACCCCGGCGACGGTGACGGTCTGGCCGGTGAGCGCCTTGTCGCCGCCCCCGGCGGAGACGGGCTCGTCGCCGCCGCACGCGGTCGCGCCGAGCGCGAGGACGAGGGCGGTGCAGCCGGTGAGCAGGGTGGTACGTCGTCGCATCATCGTTGATGCCCCTTCGAGGAGGTGGGAGTTGACGGCGGATCAGAGGGCGGCGAGCCACCAGGCGGCGGTGGAGCCGGGGAGTTCCCCGGCCGGGCAGGGGCCGCTGGCGAGCAGCGGGGTGCCCGGGACGGGCGCGGTCGTGGGCGCGGTGGAGAAGTTGACGGCGCAGACCAGGCCGTCGCCGCGCGTGAAGGCGAGGACGCCGGGCTCGGTGTCGAGCCAGCGCAGCGTGCCGTCGCCGTCGCCCAACTGGGGCAGCGAGGCGCGCAGTTGGAGCCCGTCGCGGTAGAGGTGCCAGAAGGAGCGGGTGTCGGCGAGGGCGCGCTCGGTGGCGTACTCGGCGAAGTAGTCGGGCTGGGGCAGCCAGGTCTTGACGCCCTCGACGCCGGTGGTGAAGCCGAACGGGGATGCCTGTCCGGACCAGGGCAGCGGCACCCGGCAGCCGTCGCGGACCCGGGCGCGGCTGCCGGTGCGGTGGAAGACGGGGTCGGTGAGCACGTCGTCGGGCAGGTCGACGACCTCGGGCAGGCCCAGTTCCTCGCCCTGGTAGATGTACGCGGCGCCGGGCAGCGCGAGCATCAGCAGGGCGGCGGCGCGGGCGCGGGCGGCGCCGAGGCCGCTGCCGCCGGGGGCGGCTTCGCCGTAGCGGGTGACGGTGCGGACCTGGTCGTGGTTGTTGAGGACCCAGGTGAGCGTGGAGCCGGTGCCCGCGATGTCCCGCATGGCCTCGGAGATGACCTTGCGGAAGGCGTCGGCGTCCCAGGGGGCGCCGAGCAGGTCGAAGAAGAATGCCTGGTGGAGTTCGTCGGGGCGGACGTAGGCGGCGTGCTCGCGGGCGGTGGGGACGGAGACCTCGCCGACCAGGAGGCGTTCGCGGCCGTCGCGGGCGGTGTACTCCTCGCAGACCGCGCGCCAGCGGCGCCACACGTCGTGCACCTCGGGCTGGTTCCAGGCGAGCGGGTTGACCGAGTCGCGGGTGCGGGCGTCGGCCTCCGGGTCGTCGGAGTCGGGCAGCTCGGGGTGCTTGAAGAGTCCGGCGGCCACGTCGATGCGGAAGCCGTCCACGCCCCGGTCGAGCCAGAAGCGCAGGACGTCCTCGAACTCCGCGGGGATCTCGGGGTGGCGCCAGTTCCAGTCGGGCTGTTCGGGCGTGAACATGTGCAGATACCACTGGCCGTCGGCGGCCCGGGTCCAGGCGGGGCCGCCGAACATGGCGTGCCAGTTGTTGGGCGGCTCGGCGCCGTCCGGACCGCGCCCGTCGGCGAAGTGGAAGCGGGCGCGCTCCTCGCTGCCCGCTCCGGCGGCCAGGGCGGCGCGGAACCAGGGGTGCTCGCTGGAGCAGTGGTTGGGGACGATGTCGAGCAGGATGCGCAGGCCGAGCCGCCGGGCGTCGGCCATCAGCAGGTCGAACTCGGCGAGGTCGCCGAAGAGCGGGTCGACGTCACGGTAGTTCGCCACGTCGTAGCCGTGGTCGTGCTGGGGCGACGGGTAGAACGGGCTCAGCCAGACGCCGTCCACACCGAGCTTCTTCAGGTACGGCAGTCCCGCGCGGACTCCGGCGAGGTCGCCGACGCCGTCACCGGTGCTGTCCAGGAAGCTGCGGACGTACACCTGGTAGATCACCGCGTCGCGCCACCAGTGGTGCCTTTTCATGCATGCATGTTAGGTAGCTGTTTCTCAGGGGTGTCAATGAGAAGAACGCACGGCGTCGCCAAGTAGAGCACACAAAAAGGGACTTACCCGGGCAGGGCGAAGCGCTTCGATATGAGCGTGTTACTTAACAAGTAACTAGCCGAGAGCTAGCGGCTGGCGACGGCGTCGAGTTCCCGGGCCAGCCTGCGCACGGCGGCGGCCGGGGTCTGGCGGCCGGTCAGCGCGTCGTGCACGACCGCCTGGACGACCAGGCTGACCTGGTCGTAGCGCGGGCTCTTGGGGCGCGGGGCGGCCGTGAGCACGGCGGTGCGCAGGGTCGGCAGATAGGGGAAGCGCCGGATCAGGTCCGGGTCCTGGTAGAGCGCGGCGCGCACGGGTGGCAGTGCGCCCCGGGTGAGGACCTGGCGCTGGACGGCCTCGCTGGTGAGGTAGGCGATCAGCCGGGCCGCCGAATCGGGGTGCCGGGCATGGCTGTTGACGGCCAGGTTGGAGCCGCCGAGCACGCTGGTGCCGGGGCCGTGCGGTCCGGGCAGCGTCACGGCGCCGATCTTCCCGGCCACCTTGGAGCCCTTGGCGGAGGCGACGGCGTAGGGCCAGTTGCGCAGGAAGAGCACATGGCCGTCCTGGAACGCCTGCTTGGACTCCTCCTCCTTGTAGGTGAGGGCCGCCCTCGGTATCCAGCCCTCGCGCACGCCCCGGGCCAGGAAGCCGATGCCCTCGCGGGCGGCGTCGGAGTTCACGGTGACCCGGGTGCCCTCGCCGCCGAGGATGGAGCCCCCGGCCGAGTACACCGCCTCGGCCGCGTTGACGGTCAGCCCCTCGTAGGGCAGGAACTGGCCCGCGTAGCCGTCGAGTCCGTACTTCGGGGCGATGGTCCGGGCATCGTGTTCCAGTTCGGCCCAGGTGCGCGGGGGCGGTACGCCCTCCTTGTCGAGCACGTCCTTGCGGTAGAGCAGCAGCCCGGCGTTGGTGACGTACGGGACCGCGTACAGCCGTCCCTCGTAGGTGGCCGTGTCGACGACCGGGGGCAGGAAGGTCTTCAGCGGGAAGCGGCTCGGGGGCAGCGGGCGGATCCAGCCCGCCGCGGCGAACTCGGAAGTCCAGTTGACGTCGATGTTGAGGACGTCGAAGCGGCCCCGGTCGCCGCCGCGCAGGTCGGTGGTCATCTGCGCGTGGGTCTCGTCGGCGGAGTCGGGGAGTTCGACCAGGGTGACGCGCTCGGCGGGATGGGCGCGGTTCCAGCCCGCGAGCAGCGGGCCGAGATAGCCGGTGAGGTCGCCCGCGGTGGCCAGGGTGAGCGGTCCACGCCCGCCCCCGCCGTCGGCCCGGGCCCCGGAGGAGACACATCCGGCCAGCACCACGGCGAGAACGAGAAGCCCCCTACCGGCGGCATGCGTCCACCGCATAGGTTCCTCCCCGTGCACCCCACGCGCCCCGGGCCTCATCGCCCGGGACCGAGCCATGTATACCTGTTAGGTATGCGCGATACTAGGGGGTGGAGCACATTCGGCGGACAGGAGGACAGCACGAGTGCGCCTGCCCCTCCTGGCACTCCTCGCGCGCGGCCCCGCCCACGGCTACGAGCTGAAACAGGACCTTGAGCAACTGCTGGGCTCCGCGTACCCTCAGCCGAACGTCGGGCAGATCTATGTGACCCTCGGGCGCCTGGAGAAGTCGGGGCTGATCGCGGGCGAGGACGTCGAGCAGTCCGGCCGTCCCAACAAGAAGGTCTACCACCTCACCGACGCCGGGCGGGAGGCGCTGCACGTCTGGTTCGAGGAGACCGAGGGCGAACCCCGGGTGCGGGACGAGTTCTTCATGAAGCTCGCGCTGGCCCCGAGGACCGGTCTCGCCGACCAGATCGACCTCATCAACAAGCAGCGGCGCCGCTATCTGAACACCATGCGGGACCTGTCGCGCCTCGCGGCGGCCGAGGACCGGGACAACCGTGTCGCCCAGCTGCTCATCGAGGGCGCGATGCTGCATCTGCAGGCGGACCTCGACTGGCTGGAGCGCTGCCAGGAGGAACTGGAGGGGCCGAGGTGAGCGAGAAGCCGCCGCCCGTGCTGCGGGCCGAGGGCCTGGAGAAGACCCACCACGGCGAGGGCGCCCCGGTGCGGGCCGTGCGCGGGGTCGATCTGACCGTGGCGCGCGGCGAGTTCGTGGCCGTCACCGGACCCTCCGGCGCGGGCAAGTCCACGCTGCTGCATCTGCTCGGCGGCCTCCAGCGCCCCGACGCGGGCAGCATCTGGCTCGACGGCCGCCCCACCGACGCCTTCACCGAGGCGCGCTGGGCGGTGGAGCGCCGCAAATCCATCGGCATCGTCTTCCAGTTCTTCAACCTGGTCTCCAACCTGTCCGTCGCGGACAACGTGGAGCTGCCCGCCCTGCTCGCGGGCGTCCCCCCGAAGCGCGCCCGCGCCGAACGCGAGGCGCTGCTCGCCGAGCTGGGTCTCACCGGCAAGGAGCGCGCGATGCCCCGCGAGCTGTCCGGCGGCGAGCAGCAGCGGGTCGCGCTGGCCCGCGCGCTGGTCAACCACCCCCCGCTGCTGCTCGCCGACGAGCCCGCGGGCAGCCTCGACAGCAAGGGCACCCGTGAGGTGATGCGGCTGCTGACCCGCTTCCACGCGCGCGGCCAGAGCATCGTCCTGGTCACGCACGACGCCCGCCTCGCGAGCGCGGCGGACCGCGTGATCAGCTTCTTCGACGGCCGCATCGCCGACGACGCGACGCTCGACGGCACCCCCTCCCCGAGGCCCGGCACCTCGGGCGTCCTTGAGCTGAGGGACTGACGGCCGTGCGCGACCACGCCATTGATACGAGGAGCTGAGCCCGTGCGTGCCACCCTGCGCTGGGCCCACTCCGATCTGCGCGCGCACCGCGGCGAGGCGCTGTTCCTGAGCCTGGCCACCGCCGGGATCGTCGCCTCCCTGCTCCTTGCCGCCGCCCTGTTCGGCTACGCCACCAACCCCTGGCAGCGCGTCTTCACCCAGGCCCACGGCGCACATGTCTGGCTGCACACCGCGCCCTCCGCCGACGCCGCCCGGCTGGCCGCTCTGGACGGGGTGCGCGCGGTCGCCGGGCCGTACGACACCGAGGCCGCCACCGTCTCCTGCCGGGGCACCCGGGCTTCCGTGGAACTCCGGGCCACCGCCCATCTGCCCTCCGTGGGGCGGCCGTTGCTCACCGCCGGGCACTGGCTCGATCCCGCCCGGCCGGACGGCGTGGTCCTGGAGAGCGGCCTGGCCCGCGCCTTGCTGGCGGAGCCCGGCGACACCCTCACCCTGCCCGGCACCGCCCGCACCCTGACCGTGGAGGGCATCGCCGACAGCGCCGAGCCCCGCTACAGCGCGGGCGAACAGCCGGGCCTGGTCTGGGCGCTGCCCTCCGCCGTGCGCGCACCCGGCTACCAGGTCACCGGGCTGCGCCTGGCCGACCCGGCCGACACCGACTACGCCGTCCAGCGCGCGGTGACCCGGCTGGGCGCGGGCGCGGTCGGGGAGGTCTCCACCTGGCAGCAGGCCCGGGCGCAGGCACAGGGCGACAACCGGCTGCTCGGCCAGGTGCTCGGGGCGTTCGGGCTCGGCGCGCTGGCCGCCGCCGGGTTCGCGGTGCACGGGGCGATCGGCACCCGCATCCGGGGGCATCTGCGGGACATCTCGGTGCTCAAGGCCATCGGGTTCACCCCCGCCCAGGTGGTCCGGGTCTTCCTGCTCCAGCATCTGGCGTACGCCGTGCTCGGCGCGGTGGCCTCGGCCGCGCTGATCGAGGGGCTGGGCGCCCGGGTGCCGGGGCGGCTCGGTGACGCGGTGGGCGTGTGGCAGGGGCTGCCGGGGCACACCCTGGCGCTGTCCGCCGTCCCCGTCGGCACGGTGCTGCTCATCGGCCTGACCACCGGACTCGCCGCCTGGCGCGCGGGGCGGGTGCCGCCGGTGCCGGTGCCGCGTCCGGCGGGGCCCTCCGGCGCCGGGCTGACCGAGGTGGCCCGGCGGGCGCTCGGGCTGCGGCTGCCCGCCGCGCTGGTCCTCGGCTGCCACCGGGCGTTCGCCGGGCGCGGGCGCTCGTCCGCCGCGCTGGCCCGGCTGACGCTTCCGCTGCTGCTCATGGTGGTCGCGCTGAGCGCCTGGACCACCATCGACCGCTTCCACACCGAACCGTCCCGCGTGGGCCTGCCCGCCGCGCTCACCGTCCGCGCCGACGACGGCCTGAGCGATGAGCGGGTACGACAGCTGCTGGCCGCCGACCCCCAGGTCGCCGAGGCGTACCCGGGCGTGGAACTGGCCGCGCTGGTTCCCGGGCAGACCGGCACCATCGCCCTGCGCGGCCTCGGCACCCGCGAACGGCCCTACCCCTACGCCCTCGTGGAGGGACGGCGCGCGCACGGACCCGACGAGGCGGTGGCGGGCCAGGGCCTTCTCGACCTGCTGCACGTCCGGGTGGGCGACTGGGTGCGCATGACGGTCGGCGACCAGCCGCAGATCCTGCACATCGTGGGCCGCGCCCTCGAACCGCAGAACGGCGGCCGGACCGTGACCACCTCCCTGGACACCCTCCGCGAGAACGACCCCACCCTCTCCCCCGCCTTCTACCAGCTCCGGCTGCGCCCCGGCGCCGACCCCGCGAAGGTCGCCGCCGCGCTGACCTCTTCGGGCGGCGGCCATCTCGACGTACACGCCGTCACCAACCCGGCCGACGGCCTCTCCCCGCTGCGCGCGGTGGTCGCGGGCCTGATCGCCGTGCTCGCCCTGGTCGGCCTGGTCGAACTCCTCACCGCCATCGGCGGCACCGTCCGCGAGGGCGAACGGGACGTGCTCGCCCTGCGCGCCATCGGCATGTCCCCCCGCCAGATCACCGCGATCACCGTCACCTCGATCAGCTGCACGGCCCTGGCAGCGGCCCTCATCGCCACCGCCCTCGGCCTCCCCCTGGCCCACCACCTGATCGACGCCCAGGCCGCCTCCACCGGCACCGGCACCGGCCTCGCCCACTCCCCCTCCCCCACCCTCCTCTTCTCGATCGGCGCGGGCACCGTACTGGGCGCGGCGGCGTTGGCGACCTTCCCCGCCGCCCGCTCGGCACGGGGCCGGCCGGCGGAGACGATGAGCGCGGTGGGGTGACTTCTTGGCGGGGGGCGGACCCGGCGGTCAGGCTCCGGGGCAGACCCGGGGTCAGGCTTCGCGACAGCCCCGGTCGGAAGATCTGGGAACCCTGGAGGCCCGTACCCGGAAGCCCCGTGGGGACGGGCCAGGGTAGGACAGACCCAGGCACGGACCGGTGCCCGGGCAGAGGCGGGGCAAAGGCCCGAGCAGCAGGCCCCGAGGACCCCGAGGGACAAAACCCGGCGGGCCCAGGCAGCCCCCTGGCGGCAAATCCGGAAGCCCCATGGAGAAGGCCCCTGGCACGAGCCGGGGCCCGGGCAGACCGGGCAGCAGACCCGAGGCCCCCGGGGGAAACCCTGCGAACTGAGGGGCAGCCACTGGCGCAGCCCCGGGAGCCCCATAGGGACGGCCCGGCACGAGCCGGAGGCCCGGGCAAGACCCAGGGCCACAGGCTCGGGCGGCATCCCCGAGCGCCCGGGGGGGGGCGAACCCGGCAAGCCCAGGAGGCAGACCCTGACGCCAGGCTCGGAGGCCCGGGGCAGACCCAGGGTACGGACCGGGGGCACAGACCCGCGCGGCAGTCCAAAGCCCCGGGGGCAGACCCGCGTGCCTGGGGCACGGACCGAGGGCCCGGGGGAAAGACCCGGGACACAGCCCCAGGCAGCAGCCCCGAGGGACGAGGGGAGGGAGACCCGGCGGCCTCAGAGGGCCAGGCCCGGGCGGAGGCAGACCTCGAGGACCGGAGAGAGCGGGCCTTGAGGCCCGGGGCAGAACCAGGGCGCAGGGGCCCGGAGCCCGAGGGGAGAGACGCGGAGGCAGCCCCGGGGAGGCGCGGGAAGGAAAACCCGGCCCGGAGGAGTGAGCCCTGGTCCATGCCCGGGTGGCAGACCCGGAGGGCCCGTAGGGGTGAACCCGGCGAGCCAGGGAGCCGGGGAGGGCTGGCTCGGGGGCACGGACCGGGGGGAAGACTCGAGGCCCGGAGGGGTGAGCCCCGGCCCGTACCCGGGTGGCAGACGCTGGCGGCAGACTCGGGGGCCGTAGGGGAAAACCCGGCGAGCCGAGGGGAGGCGGGGAGGGCGGACCCGGGGCACGGGCCCGGGCGGCAGCCCCCGAGTGCCCCGGCAGGTAGACCCGGCGGGGCACCGGGGGGCGGCCCGGGGAGCCGACCCCCGAGGTCGGGGCAGGCCCTAGGGCTCCCCCTGCGTCAGCTTCGGTTGCGTAGTTCGCGGTATTCGGTCACCAGTGCCTTGGTCGACGGGTCGAGCCCCGGTACCTCGGCGCTCTCGGTGAGGGCGGGCTCGATTCGCTTGGCCAGGACCTTGCCCAGCTCCACGCCCCACTGGTCGAAGGAGTCGATGTTCCAGACGGCGCCCTGGACGAAGACTTTCTGTTCGTAGAGGGCGATGAGCTGGCCGAGGACCGAGGGGGTCAGTTCGGGGGCCAGGATGGTGGTCGTCGGGCGGTCACCCTGGAAGGTCTTGGCCGCGACCAGTTCCTCCGGCACCCCTTCCGCCCGCACTTCCTCCGCCGTCTTGCCGAAGGCGAGGGCCTGGGTCTGGGCGAAGAAGTTGGCCATCAGCAGATCGTGCTGGCCCTTGAGCGCGTCGCTCAACTCCTCGGCCGGACGCGCGAATCCGATGAAGTCCGCCGGGATCAGCTTCGTACCCTGATGGATCAACTGGTAGTACGCGTGCTGCCCGTTCGTCCCCGGAGTGCCCCAGACGACCGGACCGGTCTGCCACTCCACCGGAGCACCATCACGCTGCACCGACTTGCCATTGGACTCCATGTCCAACTGCTGCAAGTACGCGGTGAACTTGGACAGATAGTGGCTGTACGGCAGCACCGCCAGCGACTGCGCGTCGAAGAAGTTGTTGTACCAGATCCCCAACAACCCCATCAGCAAAGGCGCGTTCGCCTCCGCCGGAGCGGTGCGGAAGTGCTCGTCCACGATCCGGAAACCGTCCAGCAGCTCCCGGAACCGGTCCGGACCGATCGCGATCATCAGCGACAGACCGATCGCCGAGTCGAACGAATACCGGCCGCCGACCCAGTCCCAGAACTCGAACATGTTGTCCACGTCGATCCCGAAACCGGACACCTTCTCGGCGTTCGTGGACAACGCCACGAAGTGCCGCGCGACCGCCTTCTCATCACCCAGCGACTCCAGGAGCCACTGCCGCGCCGAGGTCGCGTTCGTGATCGTCTCGATCGTCGTGAACGTCTTCGACGCCACGATGAACAACGTCTCCGCCGGATCCAGGTCCCGGATCGCCTCGTGCAGGTCCGCGCCGTCCACGTTGGACACGAACCGCACCGTCAGATCACGGTCCGTGAACGCCCGCAGCGCCTCGTACGCCATCGCCGGACCGAGGTCCGAGCCGCCGATACCGATGTTCACGACATTCTTGATCCGCTTGCCCGTGTGACCCGTCCACTCACCGGAACGCACGCGGTCGGCGAAGGCGGCCATCTTGTCGAGCACGGCATGCACGCCCAGGACGACGTTCTCGCCGTCCACCTCGATCACGGCCTCACGCGGAGCCCGCAACGCGGTGTGCAGGACCGCACGGTCCTCGGTCACGTTGATGCGGTCACCACGGAACATCGCGTCCCGCAGCCCGAACACGTCCGTGGCCGTGGCGAGTTCCTGGAGCAACGCCAGCGTCTCGTCCGTCACCAGGTTCTTGCTGTAGTCGATGTAGAGGTCACCGACCTGGACGGTGTATCCGGTGCCGCGCCCGGGATCGGCGGCGAACAGCTCCCGCAGGGTGGTGCCGGCGATGTCCTCGCGATGCCGGGCGAGGGCGTTCCACTCGGGCAACTGGTTGAGCCTGGTACGGCCGTCTGCGTTCATCTCCGACTTCAGCCTTCCTTCCGGGGCCTGTCCTGCCGCGTGCCATGCCCGGCGGCGGAACCAACCTAGTTGATCAGCGGGCGGGAGGGACGGTGGCGGTGTCCCCCCGCGTCGTGACCACTGGTACGTCCGCGCGCCGCGCCGGTATCAGCGAGCGGAGACCCATCCGGTCAT
Source organism: Streptomyces sp. LaPpAH-108 (assembly GCF_000373625.1). GTDB lineage: Bacteria > Actinomycetota > Actinomycetes > Streptomycetales > Streptomycetaceae > Streptomyces. Next base: position 962,295 of record NZ_KB891988.1, on the reverse strand, counting down.
GCGTACCGAGCCCGCGCAGCAGGACCGCGCACAGGACCGCGATCTGCTGACCAGTCATCAGCCGGGCGTTGAAAGAGCCGAGGTCGCCCGTCCGGAGCAGGGCGGGAAGCAGGACCGGGGCGGCGCTGCCGTCCGTCAGCCGCACCGCGAGCAGCGGGAGGCACCACTGACAACGGGTCCTGACCGCCGGGTGGTACGGCTCCGGCCGGGCGCCCCAGGGCTCCCGGCCGGTGTGAACTGCTAGGGCCTGTCGTCAAACTCCCGTCTGCGGGGCGACGCCATGCACGCTCCCCCAGGCTCTGCGAGCAGGGGGTGCCCCCACTCGCCGCACCGGGCGCAGACCCACGTACATCCAGTACGAGGGCCCACGCCCGGCACACCGAGAGCACGCACCTGACGCCGCCTCACCCGCCCTCCGGGCTGACGACGGGAGTTTGACGACAGGCCCTAGATCTCGCCCCGCAGTTTGGCGAGCGCCTCGGCGAGGATCGCCTCGCCGTCCGCGTCGCTGCGCCGCTCCCGGACATAGGCCAGGTGCGTCTTGTAGGGCTCGGTACGCGGCGGGTCCGGCGGGTTGTCCCGGTCCTGACCGGCCGGGAAGCCGCAGCGCGGGCAGTCCCAGGTGTCGGGGACCTGCGCGTCGCTGGCGAAGCTCGGCTGGGTCTCGTGCCCGTTGGAGCACCAGAAGGAGATGCGCAGTCGCGGGGCGGACTCCCCGCGCTCTGCCTCGCCCATCGGCCCCGCCCCGACCCGGCTTCCTCGGATCGCGTTGCCACTTGCCACGGTCGTAACTCCCTGCGTGATGGTGCCGCGAAGCAGGTCGGCCTTTCGCTTCGCCGCGAGCGCCTTAGTCTACGTAAGGCCCAACGCGCGTCCAGTGATGGGAGGTACGGTCCCCGCCCAGACGCAAGCCCCATGATAGGCCGCGCCGTGGAGCGCGTACCGAACATGGGGCTTTACGTACGGGATGTATGCAGTTGTGCGGCGCGGACGTGCGCGTCAGGCGTTCGACTTCATCATGATGCCGAGGACGATGATGCACGCGAACCACAGCAGACCGATCACGATGGTGATGCGGTCGAGGTTGCGCTCGGCGACCGAGGAGCCGCCGACGGAGGACTGCATGCCGCCACCGAACATGTCGGAGAGGCCGCCGCCCTTCCCCTTGTGCATCAGCACCAGCAGCATCAGCAGCAGGCTGAAGACGATCAGGGCGATCGAGAACCCCAAAACCACGGCTGGACCAACTTCCTCGGATTCGGATGGACGACGGGGCACGGCACCCTGGCCATGCCCCTCGCAAGGGTACGACGTATCGCCGCTACCGCCTACTCACGGCCATGATCACAGCTGATGATCACGGCCGGTCACTGGTCGCGGAAGCGCACGATCCTGACGAACTCGTCCGTGTCGAGCGAGGCACCGCCGACCAGGGCGCCGTCGATGTCCGGCTTCGCCATGATCTCGGCCACGTTGGCCGCCTTCACGGAGCCGCCGTACTGGATGCGGATCTTGTCGGCCACGTCCTGGGAGTACAGCTCGGCCAGCTTGCCGCGGATCGCGCCGCAGACCTCCTGGGCGTCGTCGGAGCCGCACACCTTGCCGGTGCCGATGGCCCACACGGGCTCGTAGGCGATCACGACGGTCTCGGCCTGGTCGGCCGGGACGTCCTTGAGACCGCCCTCGACCTGGGCGAGGGTGTGGTCGACGTGGTTCCCGGCCTCGCGGACGTCCAGCTCCTCGCCGACGCACAGGATCGGGGTGAGGCCGTTCTTGAAGGCGGCCTTGACCTTGGCGTTGACCACGTCGTCGGTCTCGTGGTGGTACTGGCGGCGCTCGGAGTGGCCGGCGAGCACGTAGGAGCACTTGAGCTTGGCCAGCATCGGGCCGGAGATCTCGCCGGTGTAGGCACCGGAGTCGTGCTCGGAGATGTCCTGGGCACCGTACTTGATCTTGAGCTTGTCCCCGTCGACCAGGGTCTGCACCGAGCGCAGGTCGGTGAAGGGCGGCAGGACGGCCACCTCGACCGCGTCGTAGTCCTTGTCGGCGAGGGCGAAGGCGAGCTTCTGGACGTGGGCGATGGCCTCCAGGTGGTTGAGGTTCATCTTCCAGTTGCCCGCCATGATCGGCGTGCGGCCGGCGGAAGTGGATACAGCCATCGAGGTCAGTCCTCCAGTGCGGCGAGACCGGGGAGCGTCTTGCCCTCGAGGTATTCGAGGGAGGCGCCGCCACCGGTCGAGATGTGGCCGAATGCGTTCTCGTCGAAACCGAGGGTACGCACCGCGGCGGCGGAGTCGCCGCCGCCGACGACGGTGAAGCCGTCGGAGTCGACGAGGGCCTGGGCGACCGCCTTGGTGCCCTCGGCGTAGTCGGGGTGCTCGAAGACGCCCATGGGACCGTTCCAGAAGACGGTCTCGGCGTCGGCGAGCTTCGAGGCGTACAGCTCCCGGGTCTTCGGGCCGATGTCCAGGCCCTCCTGGTCGGCGGGGATCTTGTCCGCGTCGACCACGGTGTACTGCGAGGGCGCCTTGGTCTTCAGGTCCGGGAAGTCCGGGGAGACCAGGACGTCGACGGGGAGCACCAGCTCCACGCCGTTCTTCTCGGCGCGCTCCATGTACTCCTTGACGACCGGGATCTGGTCCTCCTGGAGGAGGGAGATGCCGACCTCGTGGCCCTGGGCCTTGAGGAAGGTGTAGGCCATGCCGCCGCCGATGAGCAGCCGGTCGGCCTTGCCGAGGAGCTGGTCGATGACGGCGAGCTTGTCGGAGACCTTGGCGCCGCCGAGGACGACGACGTAGGGGCGCTTGACGTCGTCGGTGAGCTTCTTCAGGACGCCGACCTCGCGGGCGATCAGGTAACCGGCGTAGTGCGGCAGCCGGGCCGGGAGGTCGTAGACGGAGGCGTGCTTGCGGTGCACGGCGCCGAAGCCGTCGCCCACGTACACGTCCGCGAGGGCGGCGAGCTGGTCGGCGAACTCGGCGCGCTCGGCGTCGTCCTTGGAGGTCTCGCCGGGGTTGAAGCGCAGGTTCTCGATGACCGCGACCTGGCCGGGCTCCAGGCCGTCGACGGCGGCGTGGGCGGCGGGGCCGACGGTGTCCTGGGCGAAGGCGACCGGGGCGCCGAGCAGTTCACCGAGGCGCTCGGCGGCGGGCAGCAGCGAGAAGGCCGGGTCCGGGGCGCCCTTGGGGCGGCCCAGGTGGGAGGCGACGACCACCTTGGCGCCCGCGTCCGCGAGGGCCTTGACGGTGGGCAGTACGGCGCGGATGCGGCCGTCGTCGGTGATGGTCCCGTCGGCCAGCGGCACGTTGAGGTCGGCGCGGACGAAGACCCGCTTGCCGCTCACGCCGTCGGCGAGAAGTTCGTCGATCGTCTTCATTGAGTGGACTCCTGAGGAGGGCTCGTGATGCCCCCGATCGTAAGAGGGCGTGGTCCGTGCGTGAGACAGGGCCCGGTCAGCGCGGCCGTGCGCTGCCCGGGCCCTGCTCTCACTTCAAGGTCCTGCTGGGGTCGTTCAGAGCTGCTCGCCGACGAAGACCGTGAGGTCCACGAGGCGGTTGGAGTAGCCCCACTCGTTGTCGTACCAGCCGAGGATCTTCACCGTGTTGCCCTCCTGGACCATGGTCAGGGAGGAGTCGAAGGTGCAGGAGGACGGGTCGCCGACGATGTCGGAGGAGACGATCTCGTCCTCGGTGTAGGTCAGGAAGCCCTTGAGGGAGCCGTCCTCGGAGGCCTTCTTGAACGCGGCGTTGACCTCGTCCTTGGTGACCTCGCGCTGCAGCTCCACGACCAGGTCGGTGGCCGAGCCGGTCGGGACCGGGACGCGCATCGCGATGCCGTCGAGCTTGCCCTTGAGCTGCGGCAGGACCAGCGCGGTGGCCTTGGCGGCACCGGTGGTGGTCGGGATGATGTTCTCGGCGGCGGCACGGGCGCGGCGCAGGTCCTTGTGCGGGAAGTCAAGGATGCGCTGGTCGTTGGTGTACGCGTGCACCGTCGTCATCAGGCCGCTGACGATGCCGAAGTTCTCGTCCAGGACCTTGGCCATCGGCGCCACACAGTTGGTGGTACACGAGGCGTTGGAGATGACGTGGTCCTTCGCCGGGTCGTACTTGTCCTGGTTGACGCCCATGACGATGGTGATGTCCTCGTCCTTGGCCGGAGCCGAGATGAGGACCTTCTTGGCGCCACCGGCGAGGTGCTTGGCGGCGTCGTCGCGCTTGGTGAAGATGCCGGTCGACTCGATGACGATGTCGACGCCCAGCTCGCCCCACGGGATGTCGGCGGGGTTGCGCTCGGAGAGCACCTTGATGGTGTGGCCGTCGACCGTGATGGTGTCGGCGGTGTGCGTGACCTCGGCCTTGAGACGGCCCAGGATCGTGTCGTACTTGAGCAGGTGCGCCGTGGTCGCGGTGTCACCCAGGTCGTTGACAGCCACAACCTCGATGTCCGCACCCTGCTCCAGCAGTGCGCGGAAGTAGTTACGCCCGATGCGGCCGAAGCCGTTGATGCCTACGCGGATCGTCACGAACCGATCTCCTCGTTGGTACGCCGGCTTATGCGGTGCCGGCGAGCTGTATTTGGGATGTCCCCGACCACCCCCGACCCTACCTCTCCGCAGCCCCCGGGGTGACATCGAGATGGCGCATACACGGGCAGGCCTTCCTTACCCGTCAGTAGGGTACGGACCAGCCCGGAACGGCGGTCGTTTCACTCCTTTTTGTCAGGGACTGACCGCCGTCGCGGGCGGGTATTTCACTCGTTCGTGAGGGTGTCGGCTCACCTGATGTCAGGTGCTCCCGCGCACCGTTGAGTGGGGGTCTCGCTCACCTGTGAGCGGCGGCTCCCGTCATCTGCCGAGCGCGGCCAGCGCCTTGCGCATCAGCGCGGTCCGGTCGGCCGCCGAGGGCACCTGGTCCAGGCCGAAGCCGAGCAGCACCGTGTCGCGGGTGGTGACCGCTCCGTAGGTGCGGAAGAGGGCGCCGGTGCGCGTCCAGTCCTTCAGCACGCCGGGGCTGCCGGGCGGGGGTCCGGCCGCGCGCCAGGGACCGAGGGAGGTCTCGAAGCCCTCGGTGTCCCGCGCGGTGCCGCCGACGACGAGCGAGGCGTCGTCCACGAGGACGCCGTGGCCGCCGCTGCCGGGGTCGGTGACGTAGGAGACCGACACCTCGATGTTCCGGCCCGCGTACGCGCTCAGGTCGAACTCGGTGTGCTGCCAGCCCGCCGAGGCGCCGGTGAGGCTGTGCCAGGCGCCGGTGGTGCCGGTCGCGGTGCAGGCGCCGCCGGAGAGCGTCAGATAATGGCGCAGCCAGGGGTGCTCGCCGATCAGGAACCCGGCCCCGCACTCCTCGGGCACGGCCGTGCCGGTCGCGCCGCCCGCCTCGGGCAGCGTCGTCCAGTCGTCGGCGCCCACGGTGTGGACCTCGACGATCGCGTGGTCGTAGCCGGGCTCGGTGTCCCACAGCAGCCGGGTGCTCAGCGCGGGCTTGTCGGCGGCACCGACACCGGTGAGGTCGACGGTGCGGGTGAGGCGCTTGTAGGCGTCGTCGGTGTGGACGGCGGCGGCCATGAAGGAGCCGGAGTACGGGCCGTACGGAGTGGCGGCACCGGCGAAGGCGCCCGCGCCCGCGCTCTTGAACTGCGGGTAAGCGGCGGCGGGCAGTTCGTCGGAGGTGACCCCGTAGGCCCCGGCCGCGTCGAGCGGGTCGCCGGGCGCGTCGCCGAGGGGCGCGGAGATCCCGGAGAGGGCGCCGGAGCCGGTGAGGGCGGTGACGCCCTTGACGGAGGTGCGGCTGTAGGCGCCGAGCCAGTACTGGCTGAAGTCGTTCGAGCGGTTGCCGCCGCCGAGGTCGACGCTGCCGCCGGCCGTCTCCCCGGCCTCGATCAGCCGCCCGCCCTCGTTGAGGTAGGCGCGCAGCTGGAGCTGGGTGGCGTTGCCGGGGCCGCCGGGGCCCGCGTAGTGCACCACCGTGCGGAAGTGGCCGAGCACGCCGAGCGCGTCCGGGGCGCCCCGGGTCGCGGTGTCCCACACCAGGGCGTGGTGTCCGGCCGCCCGCAGCGCGTCCGTGTAGGCCGTGGCCCGCGCGGCCTTCGCGCCCTCCTCAGCGACGACGAGGGTGTCGGCGGCGGGGCGCTTCTCGACGGTGTAGGTGAAGGGGGTGCTGGTGGTCTTCGCGCCGTTCGCCCCCTTGCCGCTGAACCAGACCTCGACCCGGTCGCCGGGCCTGGCGCCGGGCACCTCGGCGCGGTACTCGTCGAAGTAGAGGTGGTCGGCGCCGCCGTACCGTTCGCCGCCCTTCCAGGCGCGCAGGCTCCGCTGCTGCGTACGGCCGCCGTTGACGCGGTACTGGAGCCGCTTGTCGCGGACCGCCTTGCGGGCGGTGACGGAGACCTCCTGGGCGCTCCCGCGCGCGTACGAGGTGGTGAAGGCGGCCGGGGTGAAGTCGGCCGCGCTCAGGCCGGTCGCCGAGGCGGGGCGGTCGGGGTGGGCGACGGTCTCGGCGACGGACAGCGCGAAGGGGACGTTCTTCTCGAACTCCCGCTGGATCAGCCGCTCGTCGTCGGGGAAGCTGAACACCGACCGGCAGTCGTCCGGGTTCCAGGCGTCGTCCGGGTCGGACTTGGCGGCCGTCTGGCAGGTGGACATCTCGGGGGTGAACATCGCCATGCCGTTGACGTTCGCGGCGTGGCCGTCCGCCTCGCCGTTGGTGGTGTACAGCTCCGAGGAGATCTGCGGGCGGTAGCCGGGGATCGCTGAGTGGTCCGGGGTTCCGGCGAGCGCTTTGTAGAGGACGTCGTCGGGGCTGGGCGTGGCGACCTGCCAGCCGATGCCGTAGAGGAGGAGTTCGGCGGCGGAGTGGTAGTTGACGGCGTACCGGAAGCCGATCCGCTTCTCGAAGGAGTCCAGCGCCTTGGTCTCGGGCTCGGAGCCAGGGGCGGGGCCGCGGTAGGTCTCGGAGGCGGGGCTGGGGGACGAACCCTCGTCGTCGTAGCCCCACTTGTAGGGGAAGTTGCGGTTGAGGTCGACGCCGTCGCCCGCGCCGATCGCGCCGTCGCCGTTCAGGTCGCGCAGGTTCTTGCGCCACAGACGGGTGTCGTCGCCCTGGAAGGTGTAGTCGTAGCCGTCGGGGTTGGCGGAGAGGACGAACCACAGCTCGGTGGTGTCGACGATCTTTCTGATCCGCTTGTCCGAGCGGTAGTTGTCCAGATAGTGGTGCATCAGCCGCCGGGTCATCTCCGGGGTGATCCACTCGCGCGCGTGCTGGTTGGACAGATACAGCACGGCGGGTCTGGCGCCGTCCTCGACGCGCTTGGCGTCCTTGGTGAGCTTGAGCGCGAGGATGTCCTTGCCCTGGACGGTACGGCCGATGGACTCGACCTTGGTGAGGTCCGGGTGTTCGCGCGCGGTGCGCAGCAGCTCCTCCCGGAGGCCGCCGCTGCCGCTGTACGGCCGGAAGACGCCCTGTGCGGCGGCGGTCACCCGCTTGCCCGCGGCCTTCGGCAGCTCGCGCTCGGCGAGGCGGACGCCCTGGGCGCGCAGCCACTCGGCCTGGCCGTCGGTGAGGTACACCTCGACGGTGCTGCGGCCCGCTCCGGCCGTCTGGGCGTCGAGTTCGCGGCCGTCCTGGCCCGCGGCGATGAGCAGGGGCAGCTGGGCCCGGGTCACCTCGGCGCGGAAGACCTTGATCTCGGCGGCGCGGTCCGTCTTCGCGGGACTCGCGGCGTGGGCCTGGGCCTGGGCCGGTACCGGCCCGAGGGCCGCCGTGCCCGCCAGCAGGGCTCCGGCGGCGAGGATCGATCTCACTGGGTGTCTCATGAACCCCCCTCGTGGTGGTCCGCCACAGCGCGGACCAGGTTGCCAGGCTCATGTCACACCAGGGGGCCGTCAAGGGCGCCTCACGGACACGCGAAAGCCGGTGCCGACCACCCGAACGGGCGCCCGGCACCGGCTTGCACACCATGGATCGGCCGAGGGGATCAGCCGACGAGACCGACGAGACCGAGGGGGTCAGCCGACGAGATTGTCCGCCAGCTCCTCGGAGAGGTTGGCCTCGGTGCCCGGGATGCCCAGGTCGGAGGCGCGCTTGTCGGCCATCGCGAGGAGGCGGCGGATACGGCCCGCGACCGCGTCCTTGGTCAGCGGCGGGTCCGCGAGCGCGCCCAGCTCCTCCAGGGACGCCTGCTTGTGCTCCATGCGCAGCCGACCGGCGGCGGCCAGGTGCTCGGGCACCTCGTCCGCCAGGATCTCCAGCGCCCGCTGCACCCGGGCCCCGGCGGCCACGGCGGCGCGGGCCGAGCGGCGCAGGTTGGCGTCGTCGAAGTTGGCGAGCCGGTTGGCGGTGGCCCGCACCTCGCGGCGCATCCGCCGCTCCTCCCAGGCCAGCACCGACTCGTGCGCGCCGAGCCGGGTGAGCAGGGCGCCGATCGCGTCGCCGTCGCGGACGACGACCCGGTCCACCCCGCGCACCTCGCGGGCCTTGGCGGCGATGGACAGTCTGCGGGCGGCGCCGACCAGCGCGAGCGCGGCCTCGGGCCCCGGGCAGGTCACCTCCAGGGAGGAGGACCGGCCGGGCTCGGTGAGCGAGCCGTGCGCGAGGAACGCGCCGCGCCAGGCCGCCTCGGCGTCACAGGTGGCCCCGGAGACGACCTGCGGCGGCAGGCCGCGGATCGGGCGGCCCCGGCCGTCCACCAGGCCCGTCTGCCGGGCCAGCTGGTCGCCCCCGGCGACCACGCGCACCACGTAGCGCGAGCCCCGGCGCAGACCGCCGGGCGCCATCACGATCAGTTCGGAGCTGTGGCCGAAGATCTCCAGAATGTCCCGCTTGAGACGGCGGGCCGCCATCGCGGTGTCCAGCTCCGCCTCGATCACGATGCGCCCGCTCACCAGGTGAAGGCCGCCGGCGAACCGCAGAAGGGCGGAGACCTCCGCCTTCCTGCAGCAGGTCCGGGTGACGGGGAGCCGGGAGATCTCGTCCTTCACCGCTGCCGTCATCGCCATGGGCCGATCCTTCCATGCATCCGAAAAATACGGTCGTACGCGGCGGCCAGCAGCTCCGGATCGTGCCGGGGAGTTCCGTCGGTCCGGGCCACCGGCGCCAGCTCGACCGCGGCTCCCAGCCGCTTGGCGGCCTCGGTGAGCGAATCGCGGTCGGGCACGGCCGCCTCGTCGGCCAGCACCACGTCCAGGGCGAGTTTAGGGGCGTGTCGCCCCAAAACCTCCAAATGACGCTGCGGGGAGAACCCCTCGGTTTCGCCCGGCTGCGGCGCCAGGTTCAGCGAGAGCACCTTGCGCGCCTTGGTGTCGGTGAGGGCGTCGAGCAGTTGGGGGACCAGCAGATGCGGGATGACCGAGGAGAACCAGGACCCCGGACCGAGCACCACCCAGTCCGCGTCCAGGACGGCCTCGACGGCCTCGGGCACGGCGGGCGGGTCCGACGGCACGACGTGCACCGACTGCACCTCGCCCGGGGTAAGGGCGACGGTGGCCTGTCCGCGCACCGTGTCCACGTCCTCGGGGCGCTCCGGGTCGTGCCCCTTGACCAGCGCCTGCAGCTCCAGCGGCACGGCCGACATGGGCAGCACCCGCCCGTGCGCGCCGAGCAGCTTGCCGACCAGGTCCAGGGCCTGCACATGGTCGCCCAGCTGCTCCCACAGCGCGACGATCAGCAGATTGCCCACCGCGTGGTCGTGCAGATCGCCCTTGGAGTGGAAGCGGTGCTGGATGACCCGGGACCAGGTCTGGCCCCAGTCGTCGTCGCCGCACAGGGCGGCCAGCGCCTTGCGCAGGTCGCCCGGGGGCAGCACCCCCAGTTCGTCGCGCAGCCGGCCGCTGGAGCCGCCGTCGTCGGCCACCGTGACCACGGCGGTGAGGTCGCCGGTGATCCGGCGCAGCGCGGCGAGCGAGGCGGACAGGCCCATGCCGCCGCCGAGGGCGACCACCTTGGGCTGCGCCCCCCGCCTGCGCGGCCGGCCGCCACGCGCTTCGGCGCGGCCCGCGCGGGCCTCCGCCATGGCGCGGCCGGCGCGCCCCTCCGGCACCACCCGGCGCAGGCCGGCGAGCCGCCGTGTACGTTCTGTCATTCCCGTCCCATGTCCCGGTGTACGACCACCGTCTCCACGCCCTCTGCCGCCAGGCGCGCGGCAAGCTTCTCCGACATCGCGACCGAGCGGTGCTTGCCGCCGGTACAGCCGATGGCGATGGTCACATACCGCTTGCCCTCGCGCCGATACCCGGCCGCGATCAGGCGCAGCAGCTCGGCGTAGCGGTCGAGGAACTCCTTGGCGCCGGGCTGGTTGAAGACGTAGGAGGCGACCTCCTCGTTGACCCCCGTGAAGGGGCGCAGCTCCGGCACCCAGTGCGGGTTGGGCAGGAAGCGCATGTCGGCGACGAGGTCGGCGTCGACCGGCAGCCCGTACTTGAAGCCGAAGGACATCACCGTGGCCCGCAGCTCCGGCTCCTCCTCACCGGCGAACTGGGCGTCCATCTTGGCGCGCAGTTCGTGCACGTTGAGGCTGGAGGTGTCTATCACCAGGTCGGCGTCGCCGCGCAGCTCGCGCAGCAGCTCGCGCTCGGCGGCGATGCCGTCCACGATCCGGCCGTCGCCCTGGAGGGGGTGCGGGCGGCGCACCGACTCGAAGCGGCGCACCAGGGCCTCGTCGGAGGACTCCAGGAAGACGATCCGCCGGGTGACGCCCCGGCTGTCGAGGTCGGCCAGGGACTCGCGGAGGTTGTCGAAGAAGCGGCGGCCCCGCACGTCGACGACGACGGCGATCCGGGCCACGTTGCCCTGGGAGCGGGCGCCCAGCTCCACCATGGTGGGGATCAGGGCGGGCGGCAGGTTGTCCACGACGAACCAGCCGAGGTCCTCCAGGCACTTGGCCGCGGTGGACCGGCCCGCCCCGGACATCCCGGAGATGATCACCAGCTCGGGGATGGCCGCTTCCTGGGCGCCGTTCGCCTTACCGTCCGTACTCACCTGTGCTCCGTTCTCCCCGGCCGCTTCCCGTGGCCGTGCCTCGCCCGCCTTCCCCTGCGTACGTTCGTCGCGCTCGGGTCCTGTGTCGCGCTCGGTCATCTCTCCTGCCCCCGTCGGTCGTCCGGGAGACCCGCGCTCACGGGCTCTCCGGGGGAATCCGGTGTCGTGCCGGGTTCCTCGTCATCGATGATCTCTCCGGTCGCCGTGTTCACGGCGGGTCCGGCCGGGACGGCGCGGGCGAGTGCCGCGGCGATCGTCTCGGCCGTCTTCCGGCCTATGCCGGGTACTTCCTGGATCTGCTCGATCGTGGCGGCGCGCAGCCGCTTGACCGAGCCGAAGTGCTTGAGGAGGGCCTGTTTGCGGGTGTCGCCGAGCCCCGGCACCTCGTCCAGCGGGCCGGAGCGCAGCCGCTTGGCCCGCTTGGCGCGCTGGTAGGTGATGGCGAAGCGGTGGGCCTCGTCGCGCACGCGCTGGAGCAGATACAGGCCCTCGCTGCTGCGGGGCAGCACCACCGGGTCGTCCTCGCCGGGCACCCAGACCTCCTCCAGGCGCTTGGCGAGGCCGCACACGGCGATGTCGTCGATCCCCAGCTCGTCCAGCGCCCGCCGGGCCGCCGCGACCTGCGGCTGGCCGCCGTCGACCACGACGAGCTGGGGCGGGTAGGCGAACTTCCGGGGGCGGCCGTCGTCGTCCTTGAGCGGGTCGGCGAAGAGGTCGCCGTCCTGGCCGGGGCCGGGGAGCGGGGCGTCGTCGGCGCCGACGGGCAGAGGGTGCGGGGCGCCGTCGGTGCGGGGCGTGCCGTCCGTGAGCGGGACCGCGCCGTCCGCCGGGGTGTCCTCCCCCGCCGTCCACTCCCCGGACCGCTCCTTCTCCGCGAGGTAGCGCCGGAAGCGGCGGGTGATCACCTCGTGCATGGAGCGGACGTCGTCCTGTCCCGCGAAGCCCTTGATCTGGAAGCGGCGGTACTCGTTCTTGCGCTGGAGGCCGTCCTCGAAGACGACCATGGAGGCGACCACGTCGTCGCCCTGGAGGTGGGAGATGTCGTAGCACTCGATGCGCAGCGGGGCGCTGTCCAGGGCGAGGGCGTCGGCGATCTCCTCCAGGGCGCGCGAGCGGGTGGTCAGGTCGGAGGCGCGCTTGGTCTTGTGCAGGGCGAGGGCCTGCTGGGCGTTGCGCTGCACGGTCTCCATGAGCGCCTTCTTGTCGCCGCGCTGCGGGATGCGCAGCGACACGTTCGCCCCGCGCCTGCCGGTCAGCCACTCCTGGACCGGCTCCACCGGGTCGGGCAGCGCCGGGACCAGCACCTCCTTGGGCACCGCGTCCCCGCGCTCCTCGCCGTAGAGCTGCTGGAGGGCGTGTTCGACGAGGGCGGCGGTGGTGATCTCCTCGACCTTGTCGGTGACCCAGCCGCGCTGGCCGCGCACCCGGCCGCCGCGCACGTGGAAGATCTGGACGGCGGCCTCCAGCTCGTCCTCGGCGACGGCGATGAGGTCGGCGTCGGTCGCGTCGGCGAGCACGACCGCGTTCTTCTCCATGGCCTTCTTCAGGGCGCCGATGTCGTCGCGCAGGCGGGCGGCCCGCTCGTACTCCATCTCGTCGGCCGCCTCGGCCATCTGCTTCTCCAGGCGGCGCAGATAGGTGCCGGTGCGGCCCGCCATGAAGTCGCAGAACTCCTCGGCCAGCTCGTAGTGGTCCTCCGGCGAGATCCGGCCGACGCAGGGGGCCGAGCACTTGCCGATGTACCCGAGGAGGCAGGGGCGGCCGGTGCGGGCGGCGTTCTTGAAGACCCCGGCCGAGCAGGTGCGCACCGGGAAGACGCGCAGCAGCAGGTCGACGGTGTCGCGGATGGCCCACGCGTGGCCGTACGGCCCGAAGTAGCGCACGCCCTTCCTCTTGTGACCGCGCATCACCTGGACGCGCGGGAACTCCTCGTTCATGGTCACCGCGAGGTACGGGTAGCTCTTGTCGTCGCGGTACTTGACGTTGAACCGGGGGTCGTACTCCTTGATCCAGGAGTACTCCAGCTGCAGTGCCTCGACCTCCGTGGACACCACGGTCCACTCCACGGACGCGGCGGTGGTGACCATCGACCGGGTGCGGGGGTGCAGGTTCGCCAGGTCCTGGAAGTAGTTGGCCAGGCGCTGGCGCAGGCTTTTGGCCTTTCCGACGTAGATCACCCGGCGGTGCTCGTCGCGGAATCGGTACACCCCCGGGGAGTCCGGGATGTCTCCCGGCCTGGGGCGGTAGCTGGAGGGATCGGCCATGTCTCACACCCTACTGGCGAGGACCGACACCGCGTCGGGCCTGTGGACAACGCCGGCACCCGTACGGCGCACCGGTGCGGCCGGCGGGTGGGCGCGGGGTGACGGCGGGGTGACGGGAGCGTTGCGGAAGGCCGCTCCCGGGGGCTGCCACGGGCCCTGTGCGGGGCGTCGTACAGGGGTGGCGTGTGGGCCACCGCACTGTCCGAGGTGTTGTCGGGTCCAAGTCAACACGCTTCAATGCGGGGGAACTCGGGGCGGCGCCCGCACGGCGCACGCGCACGGCGTGCCCGCGTGCCGACGCGCCCCGGTGCCCCACGGGGTGGCAAGCAGAACCCCGCGCCTCGGTCTGACCAGCCGAGGTGACACCTCACAGAAAGGCTTCTGTGCATGTGGCATGTCACAGAGCACACGGACGCCGCCGCTCCCCCGGACGTGCCCGAGCTGGACTCGGTCCTGCGGGGCGGTCCCTTCCACGTGGCGCTGCGCGCCGCCATAGCCGCGCGCGGGCTGCCGCTCCAGCGTGTGCAGCACCATCTGACCCGCCACGGGGTCAAGGTGGGCCTGACCAGCCTGAGTTACTGGCAGCAGGGGGCGCGCCGACCGCAGCGCCCCGAGTCGCTGCGGGCCGTACGCGCGCTGGAGGAGATTCTGCGGCTGCCGGAGGAGTCCCTGATCCGGCTGCTCGCCGAGTCCGGTGACCGCCCCGTGCACGGGCGCCCGGCGACCCGCTCCTACCGCTCCCTGCTGGAGACCTCCGGGGTGCTGCGCCGCCTCCAGGCCGAGCTGGGCTGGATCTCCGACGGCGGTCTGCACGTCCTCGGCCACCATGAACGCGTCCGGATCGGCACCCGGCGCGAGCTGGCGGCCCGCGAGTCCGAGCACATCGTGCGCGCCCACCGCGACGGCGTGGACCGCTTCGTCGCCGTCCACCAGGGCGACCCCGGCTGCGACCCGCGCGCCATGGCCGTCCGCGCGCTGGAGAACTGCCGCACCGGGCGCGTCCTGTTCGACCGGGACACGGGGGTCCTGGCGGCGGAGCTGCTCTTCGGCACCCGGCTGCGCCGGGGCGACACCTTCCTGTTCCGCTACGGCGTGGCCGACGGCACGGGCGGGGTCTCGCACGAGTACGTGCACCGCTTCGGCGCGCTGGGTGGGCAGTACGCGCTCCAGGTCCGCTTCGACAGCCCCGCGCTGCCGGTCCGCTGCCACCGCTTCAGCCAGGTCTCCCCGGCGGCCCCGCGCGGCGGCCGGGTCGAACTGCCGGTGACGCATCCGTACCGCAGCGTCCACGTGGTCGAGCCCCGGGTGCGGCCGGGGATGGTGGGGATCGCCTGGGAGTGGGACGGCCAGGCCGAGGGTCCGGCGGAAGGTTCGCCGGAGGGAGCGGCGGTGGCTTAGCCGGGTCCGGTCCGGCGGCCGGGGTCAGGACTTCGGGCCCGCCACGATCCTGCCGTCCGCGACCTTCACGGACAGTTCGTTCAGCGGCTCGGTGGCCGGGGCCGCGAGCACCTTGCCGCTCGCGGCGTCGAACTCGCTGCCGTGGCAGGGGCAGGTCAGGGTGGTGCCCTGGAGCTTGTTGATCGCGCAGCCCGCGTGCGTGCAGATCGTGCTGTACGCCTTCAGTCCGCCGTCGGCACCCCTGCTGACGACCACGTTGTGGTCCCGGTAGAGCCTGGCCCCGCCCTTGGCCACCTCGCTCTCCGCGCCGAGGTCGACGGACCCGGTCGGCGTCGGCTCGGGAGAGCCCCCCGGCGCCGCGCAGGCAGCCAGGCCGAGCCCGGCGACCGGGACCACGGCAGCCCCTCGAAGGACGGTACGACGGCTCGCGAACGACTGGGCCGACATCAGACTCTCCACAGGTCAGACGGTGTGCAGCCCGACGATACCCGGGCAGAGCGGACGGGGTGGGGGCGGGGCGGCCCGAGTGACCCGGGGGCACGGGGCCCTGGCGGCACGGGGAGGCACAGGTGGCCGCGTCTTCCGGTCGCAAGCGCTTGCGCAAGCGTTTACGGGTGGGTGGTGGATGGGATACCTTCCCGCCCGGAGAACTCTTGGCACGACAGGCCGGGCGTTCGCCACGGGTACGGGCCACCGACGGTCCGTCCTCAGCCAGGAGGGCTCACCCGTGCCCCCGGCGGACACCCCGGGGAGGGAACCGCGATGCCCACCATGGCCGACGTCGCCCGGCGTGCCGGAGTCTCCGTGGCGACCGTGTCCCACGTGCTCAACGACACGCGCCCGGTCCTGCCCCACACCCGCCAGGCCGTCCTGGACGCGGTGGACGCCCTCGGCTACACCCCGAACACCCTCGCACGCTCGCTGGTCACCTCCCGCACCCGTTCCATCGGGCTAGCGGTGTCCGCGATCAGCAATCCGTACTTCACCGAGATCCTTCAGGGCGTCGAGGCCGCCGCCCTCGCCGAGGGCTACAGCCTCCTCATCGCCGACCCGCACGACGACCCCGAACACGAGCTGAAGGTCGTGCAATTGCTGCACGAGCGCCGCGTGGACGGCATGATCGTCGCCCCCTCGGCCCGGCCGGACGAGCTGGTGACCTACCTGCGCCGCCAGGCCGTACCGACGGTGTTCCTGGACCGGGTGATCACACCGGACGGCGATGACAGCGGTGACGTCGACGGAGCCGCCGGACCCGACCGCAGTGATCAACTCGCGTCACGGGCGGCCGGTTTCGATCAGGTCTGTGCCGAGAACAGCGAGCCGATGGCCCGGCTGGTCACCCACCTCGCCGGTCTCGGTCACCGGCGCATCGGTCTGATCGCCGGGCTGCCCGGCCTCAGCACCACCAGCGAGCGGATCACCGGCTACCGCCGGGGCCTGGCCGCCGCCGGGCTCCCCTACGACGCCGACCTGGTCGTGTCCGGCAGCTCCGAGTCGGCCGCCGCCGAGCGCGCGACCGCCGATCTGCTCTCCAGACCTGCCGCGCCCACGGCCCTCGTCACCGCCAACAACGCGATGACCATCGGCACTCTGCGCGCCTTGCGCGAGCGGGGGCTGAGCGTGCCGGACGACATCGCCCTGTGCTCCTTCGACGACTTCGCCTGGGCCGATCTCTTCTCGCCCCGGCTCACCGCCATCGCGCAGCCGAGCCGCGAGATGGGTGCCCGGGCCGTACGGGTGCTGCTCGACCGCCTGGCCGCGCCGGACCGGCCGACCAGGACGGTCCGGCTGCCCTGTGCCTTCGTCCACCGCACCTCCTGCGGATGCCCGGAGGAGGTGCGCGGCGGGGCCGAGGGCGCCGACGCGCGCCCGGCCGGGGAGACCACGGAACCATCCGCGCAGTCCGAGAAGGGAACCACCTCGTGATCGTCGTCGCCGGTGAGGCACTGATCGACCTGGTACCGCAGGGCCCCGGCGCCCTGGCCGGCCTCAAGCCCGCGCTCGGCGGCGGCCCGTACAACACCGCCGTGGCCCTCGGCCGCCTGGGCTCCCCCACCGCCTTCGCCTCCCGCACCTCGCACGACGCCTTCGGGGAAGCCCTGCTGGACGGGTTGCGGCAGGCGAGCGTGGACGTGTCCGGGGTGCAGCGCGGCCCGGAGCCCACCACGCTCGCGGTGGCCACGATCGGCTCCGACGGCTCGGCCGCCTACTCCTTCTACGTGGAGGGCACCGCCGACCGCCTGTTCACCGCCCCCTCCGAACTCTCCGCCGGTACCCGCGCGGTGTCCTTCGGCACCTGCTCGCTCGTCCTGGAGCCGGGGGCGAGCGCCTACGCCGAGCTGATGCGGACCGCCGCCGGTCAGGGGCTGTTCACCGCGCTCGACCCCAACATCCGCGCGGGTCTCATCCCGGACCCGGACGCCTACCGGGCCCGCTTCCGTGACTGGCTGCCCTCGGTGACGCTGCTGAAGCTGTCCGAGGAGGACGCGGCGTGGCTCGGCGGCAG
Organism: Streptomyces sp. LaPpAH-108; assembly: GCF_000373625.1. Lineage (GTDB taxonomy): Bacteria > Actinomycetota > Actinomycetes > Streptomycetales > Streptomycetaceae > Streptomyces. The sequence goes on along the minus strand of NZ_KB891988.1, from coordinate 945,157 downwards.
CCCGGCCGACTGGCTGGCCGCCGGTCCGTCGGCCGTCGTGCTCACCCGGGGCGGTGACGGCCTGACCGTCTTCACGCGGGACGGCGCGGAGTACTCCGTGCCCGGCGAGAAGGTCGACGTGGTGGACACCATCGGCGCCGGTGACACCGTGAACGCGGCCCTGCTGCACGGTCTTTCGGCCCAGGACGCGCTGTCCGCGCGGGCGCTGGCCGGGCTCGGCGCCGACAGCTGGCACCGGCTGCTGCGCCTCGCCGCCCGCGCCGCCGCGCTCACCTGCTCCCGGGCGGGTGCGGAGCCGCCGTACGCGGCGGAGCTGGGCGCGTGGTGATCGGGTCCGGGCCATGCGGTCCGGGTGTCTGAGGGTGGAACGAGCGGTGCCCCCGGGGAAGTTCCCCGGGGCCACCGTTTCATGACGATCCGTCAGCTCGACGGGGTTCAGGCCTTGCGGGCCCGCGTCGTCTTCGTGGCCGCCGTCTTCTTCGTCGCCGTGGTCTTCTTGGCCGCGGCGGCCTTCTTGGTGGCGGTGCTGTTGGCCTTGGCCGTCGCCGTCTTGGCGGTCGTGGCCTTCTTCGCCGCCGTCCTGGCCGTCTTGCGGGCCGTCGTGGCGCGCGCCTTGACCGGCTCCGCGTCGCTGACCCGGTCGGCGCCCAGGACCTCGCGCAGGAACTTGCCGGTGTGGCTGGCCGGGATCGCCGCGACCTCCTCGGGCGTGCCCTCGGCGACCACGATGCCGCCTCCGGCGCCGCCCTCAGGACCCATGTCGATGAGCCAGTCGGCGGTCTTGATGACATCGAGGTTGTGCTCGATGACGATGACCGAGTTGCCCTTGTCCACCAGGCCGGAGAGCACCTTCAGCAGCTTGCTGATGTCCTCGAAGTGCAGACCGGTGGTCGGCTCGTCCAGGACGTAGACCGTGCGGCCGGTGGAGCGCTTCTGGAGTTCGCTGGCGAGCTTGACGCGCTGCGCCTCACCACCGGACAGGGTGGTGGCGGACTGGCCCAGCCGGACGTAGCCGAGGCCGACGTCCTTCAGGGTGCGCAGATGCCGGGAGATCGCGGGGACGGCCTCGAAGAACTCGGTCGCCTCCTCGATCGGCATGTTCAGCACGTCGGCGATGGACTTGCCCTTGTAGTGGACCTCCAGGGTCTCCCGGTTGTACCGGGCGCCGTGGCAGACCTCGCACGGGACGTACACGTCCGGGAGGAAGTTCATCTCGATCTTGATCGTGCCGTCGCCCGCGCAGTTCTCGCAGCGACCGCCCTTGACGTTGAAGGAGAAGCGGCCGGGCATATAGCCCCGGACCTTCGCCTCGGTGGTCTCCGCGAAGAGCCTGCGGACGTGGTCGAAGACGCCGGTGTAGGTCGCCGGGTTGGACCGGGGGGTACGGCCGATGGGCGACTGGTCGACGTGTACGACCTTGTCCACCAGGTCGTCGCCGTCCACGCGCGTGTGCCGTCCGGGGACGTTGCGCGCGCCGTTCAGCTCGCGGGCCAGATGGGTGTAGAGGATGTCGTTGACCAGCGTGGACTTGCCGGAGCCCGACACGCCCGTGACGGCCGTGAACACGCCCAGCGGGAAGGCCACGTCGATGTCCCGCAGGTTGTTCTCGCGGGCACCGCGCACGACGAGCTGACGGCTCGGGTCGAGCGGGCGGCGCACGTCCGGGACCGGGATGGCCTTGCGGCCCGAGAGGTACTGCCCGGTCTGCGACTCGGTGTTGGCCAGCAGCTCCTTGAGGTCACCGCTGTGCACGACCTTGCCGCCGTGCTCACCGGCGCCGGGGCCGATGTCCACGATCCAGTCGGCGACCTTGATGGTGTCCTCGTCGTGCTCGACCACGATGAGCGTGTTGCCCATGTCGCGCAGCCGGACCAGGGTCTCGATCAGCCGGTGGTTGTCCCGCTGGTGCAGACCGATGGACGGCTCGTCCAGGACGTAGAGCACGCCGACCAGGCCGGAGCCGATCTGGGTGGCCAGGCGGATGCGCTGGGCCTCGCCGCCGGAAAGGGTGCCCGCCGCGCGGTTGAGCGAGAGGTAGTCCAGGCCGACGTCGACCAGGAACCGCAGCCGCTCGTTGACCTCCTTGAGCACGCGCTCCGCGATCTTCTTGTCGCGGGCGTTCAGCTTCAGCTCGCCCAGGAACTCCGCGCAGTCGCTGATCGACATCCCGGAGACCTCGGCGATCGACTTCCCCATGATCGTGACGGCGAGGACGATCGGCTTCAGGCGCGTGCCCTGGCAGGAGGGGCAGGGCACCTCGCGCATGTAGCCCTCGAAGCGCTCACGGCTGGAGTCGCTCTCGGCCTCGCTGTGCCGCCGCTTCACGAAGGGCACGGCGCCCTCGAAGGGCGTCGTGTAGCGCCGCTCGCGGCCGTACCGGTTGCGGTAGCGCACCTCGATCTGGGTCTTGTGGCCGTACAGCAGGGCCTTCTTCGCGCGCTGCGGCAGCCCGGCGAACGGGATGTCGGTGCGGAAGCCGAGCGCGTCGGCGAGGGCGCCGACCAGGCGGCCGAAGTAGTCCTTGGTGTGGCCGTGCGACCAGGGGTGGATCGCGCCCTCGTCGAGGGACTTCTCCTCGTCCGGGACGATCAGCTCCGGGTCGACCTCCATGCGGGTGCCGATGCCGGTGCACTCAGGGCAGGCGCCGAACGGCGAGTTGAAGGAGAAGGAGCGGGGCTCCAGCTCCTCGAAGGAGAGGTCGTCGTACGCGCAGTACAGATGCTCGGAGTACATGCGCTCGCGCTCGGGGTCGTCCTCGGGGAGGTCGACGAAGTCGAGCACGACCATGCCGCCGGACAGGCCGAGGGCGGTCTCGACGGAGTCGGTGAGGCGGCGCTTGGCGGAGTCCTTCACCGTGAGGCGGTCGACGACCACCTCGATGGTGTGCTTCTCCTGCTTCTTCAGGGTCGGCGGCTCGGAGAGCTGGATGGTCTCGCCGTCGACCCGCGCGCGGGAGTAGCCCTTGGTCTGTAGCTCGGCGAAGAGGTCCACGAACTCGCCCTTGCGCTCGCGCACCAGCGGGGAGAGGACCTGGAAGCGGCTGCCCTCGGGCAGCTCCAGGACCTTGTCCACGATGGCCTGCGGCGACTGGCGCGCGATCGGGCGCCCGCACTCGGGGCAGTGCGGCTTGCCCACGCGTGCGAAGAGCAGGCGCAGGTAGTCGTAGACCTCGGTGATGGTGCCGACCGTGGAGCGGGGGTTGCGGGAGGTCGACTTCTGGTCGATGGAGACCGCCGGGGACAGGCCCTCGATGAAGTCGACGTCGGGCTTGTCCATCTGGCCGAGGAACTGCCGGGCGTACGAGGAGAGCGACTCCACGTAGCGACGCTGGCCCTCGGCGAAGATCGTGTCGAAGGCCAGGGAGGACTTGCCCGAGCCGGACAGGCCGGTGAAAACGATGAGCGCGTCACGCGGCAGGTCGAGCGAGACATTCTTGAGGTTGTGCTCGCGCGCGCCACGGACGATGAGACGGTCGGCCACGCCGGTCCGCACCTTTCTTGAGAGAAGTGACAGGGGCGGGGCCCCCGTGCTCTTCCAGGCTAGGGGGAGCCACTGACAACGCCGGTCGGATTTCCCGGTTGCATAACAACCTCGGGGCCTTGAACATGCCCGACGCCACTCACGACGATATAGCACGCGCTTTCGATTACCGGGCCAAGTCCGCCACCTTCACCCGAAGGAGTGGCGGGGCTAGGGTTCGGCGCATGATCGACGATGCTCATGACCTGGCATGTGTACACGCGGCGACGGAACGGCTCCTGAACGCTGCCGCCGGACTGGACAACGCGTCACTGGCCGAGCCGTCACGGCTTCCGGGCTGGAGCCGCGGACACGTCCTCGCCCATCTCTCCCGCAACGCCGACGCCCTCGTGAACGTCCTCGAAGGCCGCCCCATGTACGCCGACGCCGCGACCCGCGACGCCGACATCGAGCGGGACGCCCCGCGCCCGCCCGCCGCCCAGCTCGACGACCTGCGCACGAGCGCGGACCGGTTCCGGCGCACGGCCGGGGCCCCGGCGGACCGGAGCCGCACCGTGGAGCTGCGCAACGGTGTGACCGACCTCGCGGCCCGGGTGCCGTTCCGGCGGTGGGCCGAGGTCGAGCTGCACCACGTGGACCTCGGCACCGGCTACGAGCTGGAGAACCTTCCGGCGGAGTTCACCGAGCGGGAGACCGACTTCCTCACGGAGCGGTTCGCGGGGCACCCGGACGTCCCCGCGACGGTGCTGATCTCCGAGGCGGGACGAACGTGGACGACCGGCGGCGGCGCCCCGGACGGTCCGGTCACGGTCGAGGGACCGGCCGCCGAGCTGCTGGGCTGGCTCGCCGGCCGCCGCGACGGCTCCGCGCTGACGGTACGGGGCGGCACGCTGCCCGCGCTGCCCCCGCTCTGACTTCGCGGCTCCTCCCCATGGGCGACCCGCCCGCCGCTCCCCGCTATAGGCTGATCACCATGACGTACAGCGGCGAGGTCAAGGTCGGCGGACCGGCCGACGTGCACGAGCTGAAAGACCTGATGATCACGAAGATCGCGGTCGGCCCGATGAACAACAACGCCTATCTGCTGCGCTGCCGGGCCACCGACGAGCAACTGCTGATCGACGCGGCCGACGACGCGCCCTCGCTCCTCGGCATGATCGGTGACGACGGCGTCGCGTCCGTCGTCACCACCCACCAGCACGGCGACCACTGGCAGGCCCTCGCCGACGTCGCGGCGGCCACGGGCGCGCGCACCTACGCGGGCCGCGAGGACGCCCCCGGCATCCCGGTCACCACGGACGTCCTGGTGGACGACGGCGACGTCATCCGCGTGGGACAGGTGGAACTCACCGCACGCCACCTCGTCGGCCACACCCCGGGCTCCATCGCCCTGGTCTACGACGACCCGCACGGCCACCCGCACGTCTTCACCGGCGACTGCCTCTTCCCGGGCGGCGTCGGCAACACGCACCAGGACCCCGAGGCGTTCGCGAGCCTCATCCACGACGTGGAGACGAAGATCTTCGACGTGCTGCCCGACGAGACCTGGGTCTACCCCGGCCACGGCGACGACACCACCCTGGGCGCCGAGCGCCCGCACCTGCCGGAGTGGCACGCGCGCGGCTGGTGAGACGGCGGCCGGGCTCGCTCGCCTAGGGCCTCTCGTTTGGATCAGGCCGGGCTCGCGGGGTCTGGCACCGCGCCTCGCCGCGTTGTCGTCGGTTGCCATGGCTCCGCCATGACGCCCTCCTCCGCCTTGCGATGCACGGTGCCAGACCCCGCTCCCTGATCCAGCCTGATCCAAACGAAAGACCTAGGCGTCCGCCCGCGCCGCTCCGGCCAGCGTGGCCACCCGCTCGACCGCGAAGACGTAGCCCTGCACTCCGCAGCCCGCGATGACGCCGTCGGCGCGCAGCGAGACGTAGGAGTGGTGCCGGAACGACTCGCGCTGGTGGATGTTGGAGATGTGCACCTCCACGACGGGCATGCCGTCGCAGGTGTTGAGCGCGTCCAGGATCGCGACCGAGGTGTGGGAGTAGGCGCCGGGGTTGATGACGATCCCGGCGTGGCCGAGCCGGGCCTCGTGGATCCAGTCCACGAGTTCGCCCTCGTGGTTGGACTGCCGGAAGTCCACGGTGCCGCCGTAGCGGGCCGCCGCCGCGACGCACATCGCCTCCACATCGGCGAGCGTGTCCTTGCCGTAGATCTCGGGCTGCCGCTGGCCGAGGAGGTTCAGATTGGGCCCGTTGAGGATCATGATCGGGGCGCTGGCCAGGGTGCGGGGCACGGTTCCTCCGGGTCCGTAAGGGTGCGGTGTTCCACGACCGCTCGTCGGACCGGTCTATCACGGCGGCTTCGGGCGGTGCCGGACGGCTACGGGTTGATCGCCAGCTCCAGGTAGGCCGCGAAGACGACCAGGTGGACGCCGCCCTGGAGCGGGGTGGCGCGGCCCGGTACGACCGTGAGGGTGCCGACGATCACGGTCAGCGCGAGCAGCAGCATATGGGTGGAGCCGAGGCCCAGCACGAGCGGGCCGGGCAGCCAGAAGGAGGCCAGGGCGACGGCGGGGATGGTCAGGCCGATGCTGGCCATGGCGGAGCCGAGCGCCAGGTTGAGGCTGGTCTGGACGCGGTCGCGGCGGGCCGCGCGCAGGGCGGCGATCGTCTCGGGCAGCAGCACGAGCAGGGCGATGATCACGCCGACGACCGCGTGGTGCAGGCCCGCCCGCTCCACGGCGGACTCGATGGTGGGCGACACCCCCTTGGCCAGTCCGACCACGCCCACCAGGGCGAGGCCGAGCAGGCCGAGGCTGAACCAGGCGCGGCGGGCGGTCGGGGGCTCGGCGTGCCGGCCGGCGGTGATGATCTCGCCCTCCCGGGTGACCGGCAGGAAGTAGTCGCGGTGCCGCACGGTCTGGGTGGCCACGAACAGGCCGTAGAGGACGAGCGAGGACAGCGCGGCGAACGACAGCTGCACGCTGGAGAACTCGGGCCCGGGCTTGCTGCTCGTGAACGTCGGCAGCACGAGGCTGAGCGTGGCCAGGGTCGCCACCGTCGCGAGGGCCGCTCCGGCGCCCTCGGAGTTGAACACCGCCGTGCCGTGGTGCAGCGAGGCGACCAGGAGGCAGAGTCCGAGGATGCCGTTGCAGGTGATCATCACGGCGGCGAAGACGGTGTCCCGGGCCAGTGTGGCGCCCTTCTCACCGCCGTCGATCATCAGGGTGACGATCAGCGCCACCTCGATGATCGTCACGGCGACGGCCAGCACCAGGGAGCCGAAGGGCTCGCCCACCCGGTGGGCGACGACCTCCGCGTGGTGCACGGCCGCGAGGACGGACCCGGCGAGCACCAGGGTGATCAGCGCGACGAGCCCGGCGGGCAGCTCGCGCCCCCAGGTGAGGGCCAGCAGGACGACCGCGAGCACCGGCACGAGGAACGTCCACCGTGCGGCGAGCGACCTGAGCCGAGTGATCATGCAGCGATGGTGGCAGAGGCGGAGGATCTTCGCATTCCGTCTCTGCCGAGCATCGCCCCGGGTGCGGCTCCGGTGCCGCACCCGGTGCCGCTCCGGGCGTCAGGCGTCCACGTCGGCCTTCGCCGGGTCCTTGCCGCCCTTACCGCCCTTGCCGTCGGCCGCGTCCAGGGCCGCCTGCTTCCGGGTCGCCAGCAGGCTGGTGACCGTGGTGACGATCAGGACACCGCAGATCACGCCCAGGGAGACCGGGATGCTGATCTCCGGGACATGGACCCCGGACTCGTGCAGGGCGTGCAGCACCAGCTTGACGCCGATGAAGCCGAGGATGATCGACAGGCCGTAGGACAGGTGCACCAGCTTGCTCAGCAGGCCGCCGATGAGGAAGTACAGCTGCCGCAGGCCCATCAGGGCGAAGGCGTTGGCCGTGAAGACGATGTACGGGTCCTGGGTCAGGCCGAAGATCGCGGGGATGGAGTCCAGCGCGAAGAGCACGTCGGTGGTGCCGATGGCCAGCATCACGACCAGCATCGGGGTCATGACCCGCTTGCCGTTCTGCTGGATCCACAGCTTGGTGCCGTGGTAGCGGTCGGCCACGCCGAACCTGCGCTCGGCCGCCTTCAGCAGCTTGTTCTCCTCGTACTCCTCGTCCTCGTGGCTGTTCCGGGCGTCCTGGACGAGCTTCCAGGCGGTCCAGATCAGGAAGGCGCCGAAGAGGTAGAACACCCAGGAGAAGCTGGCGAGGATCGCGGCTCCGGCGGCGATGAAGATCGCGCGCAGGACCAGGGCGATGAGCACGCCGACGAGCAGCACGCGCTGCTGGTACCGCGCGGGGACGGCGAACTTCGCCATGATCAGGACGAAGACGAAGAGGTTGTCGACGCTCAGCGACTTCTCGGTGATGAAACCGGCGAAGAACTCTCCGGCCGGGCGTCCGCCGCCGAAGACGAACAGCCCGAGGCCGAAGAGTCCGGCCAGGGCGATCCAGACGGCCGTCCAGATGCCCGCTTCCTTGATGGAGACCTCGTGCGGCTTGCGGCCGATGAAGAAATCGACGGCGATCAGCGCGGCGAGGCCCGCGATGGTGAGGACCCAAAGGGTCACAGAGACTTCCACTGCACCTCCGGCATGGGGTAACGGCAAACACATCAGCTTGTCGCTGCTGCCGGAGGTCTCTTCCACCCGGGAGACGGGCCGACGCCCCGGGACCGCTCGGGTCCGTACTGACGGGCACGTCGCACTGAGGAGTACTCCCCTCCGTACGGACGACAGTACCCCAATAACCAAGGAACAGTAAAGAGAAAGGTAAAATAAAGACCAAGTTCGCAGGTCAGAGCCGCTTTACTGTTACTTGATCATCCCCTTTACAGATGCGGCAGGATCGTCGGCATCAGGTCCTGGAAGGTGCGGCCCCGGGCGGGCTCGCCGAGCGCGGTCAGCTTCCAGCCCTGGCCCGCGCGGTGGACCTTGGCCATGATCTGGGCCGTGTACGCGCCGCCGCCCGCCAGCGTGTAGCGGGCCAGCTCCTGGCCGTTGGTCTCGTCGACCAGGCGGCAGAAGGCGTTCTCCACCTCCTGGAAGGTCTGGCCCGAGAACGAGTTCACCGTGAACACGATCTGGTCGACGTGGGCCGGGACGCGCTGGAGGTCCACCAGGATGGCCTCGTCGTCCCCGCCGTGCCCGACACCGCCGACCAGGTTGTCCCCGGTGTGCCGGACGGAGCCGTCGTCGCTCACCAGATGGCGGAAGAAGACGACGTCGACGGGCTGCTTCTCGGCGAAGAGCACCGCCGAGGCGTCCAGGTCGATCTCGCGGGTGCGCGAGCCGAACAGGCCCCGCCGCTTGGCCGCCTGCCAGCCGAGACCCATGCGGACCGCCGTCAGGCTGGCCCCGTCCTGCTTCTCCAGACTGATGGCCTGGCCCTTGGACAAGTTGACGGTCACGGCTGATTCCCCTCTCGGCGTTTCCCCTGTTGCCGCGTCTCACGCGGTTGTCAGGAACCCTACGCAGGGGCACCGAGCGTGCCGAACCCCGCCCCGTGCTTTGTGTCGGTGTTGCAACACACCGCGCGCGGGCGGGGTCCAGAGGTGTACGGGAGGGTCAGGCGAGGCCCGCCTCCCGCATCTGGCGCAGTTCCTTCTTCATCTCGGAGACCTCGTCGCGCAGCCGGGCGGCGATCTCGAACTTCAGCTCCGCGGCGGCGGCGCGCATCCGCTCGGTCATCTCCTCGATCTGCTCCGCCAGCTCGGCCGCCGGGCGGTCGGTCGGCGCGACGGCGGCCTTGCCCCGCGCGGTCTTCGTGGACTTCGCGGTCTTGGTGTCGGCGTCCCCGGCGTTCTTGCCCGCCTTGCCGCCGAGCGAGGGCACCGGTGCCTTGGCCGGCTTGCCGTCCTTCTGCTTGCGGTAGCCCGAGCCGAGCAGCTGCTCGGTATCCACCTCTTCGCGGGCGATCTGCGCGACGATGTCGTTGATCTTCTTGCGCAGCGGCTGCGGGTCGATGCCGTTGGCCTTGTTGTAGGCGATCTGCTTCTCGCGGCGCCGGTTGGTCTCGTCGATGGCCTTCGCCATCGCCGGGGTGATCTTGTCGGCGTACATGTGGACCTGGCCGGAGACGTTGCGCGCCGCGCGGCCGATGGTCTGGATCAGCGAGGTCCCCGAGCGCAGGAAGCCCTCCTTGTCGGCGTCCAGGATGGCCACGAGGGACACCTCGGGCAGGTCCAGGCCCTCACGCAGGAGGTTGATGCCGACCAGGACGTCGTACTCACCGGCGCGCAGCTCGCGCAGCAGCTCCACGCGGCGCAGGGTGTCCACGTCGCTGTGCAGGTAGCGCACCTGGATGCCGAGTTCCAGGAAGTAGTCGGTGAGGTCCTCGGCCATCTTCTTGGTGAGGGTGGTCACCAGGACGCGCTCGTCCTTCTCGGTGCGCTCGCGGATCTCGTGCACCAGGTCGTCGATCTGGCCCTCGGTGGGCTTCACCACGACCTCGGGGTCGACCAGTCCGGTCGGGCGGATGATCTGCTCCACGACGCCGTCGCCGCGTGAGAGCTCGTAGGCGCCCGGGGTGGCGGACAGATAGACGGTCTGGCCGACGCGCTTCTGGAACTCCTCCCACTTCAGCGGGCGGTTGTCCAGCGCGGAGGGCAGCCGGAAGCCGTGGTCGACCAGGGTGCGCTTGCGGGAGGCGTCGCCCTCGTACATCGCGCCGATCTGCGGGACCGTGACGTGGGACTCGTCGATGACGAGCAGGAAGTCGTCCGGGAAGTAGTCCAGCAGGGTGTTGGGCGCGGAGCCGGGGAGGCGTCCGTCGAAGTGCATCGAGTAGTTCTCCACGCCGGAGCAACTGCCGATCTGGCGCAGCATCTCGATGTCGTAGGTGGTGCGCATCCGCAGCCGCTGGGCCTCCAGGAGCTTGCCCTGCTTCTCCAGCTCGGTCAGCCGCTCGCCCAGCTCCTTCTCGATGTCGTTGACCGCCCGCTCCAGCCGCTCCGGGCCCGCGATGTAGTGCGAGGCGGGGAAGACGTAGAGCTGCTGGTCGTCGGTGATGATCTCGCCGGTGACCGGGTGGAGCGTGGACAGCGCCTCGATCTCGTCGCCGAACATCTCGATGCGGACGGCCAGCTCCTCGTAGACCGGGAAGATCTCGATGGTGTCGCCGCGCACGCGGAAGGTGCCTCGGGTGAAGGCCATGTCGTTGCGCGTGTACTGGATGTCGACGAAGCGGCGCAGCAGCTCGTCGCGGTCGATCTCGTCGCCCACGCGCAGCGGGACCATGCGGTCCACGTACTCCTGCGGGGTACCGAGGCCGTAGATGCAGGACACGGAGGCGACCACGATCACGTCACGGCGGGTGAGCAGGGAGTTCGTCGCCGAGTGGCGCAGGCGCTCGACCTCCTCGTTGATCGAGGAGTCCTTCTCGATGTAGGTGTCCGACTGCGGGACGTACGCCTCGGGCTGGTAGTAGTCGTAGTACGAGACGAAGTATTCGACCGCGTTGTTCGGCAGGAGTTCGCGGAACTCGTTGGCCAGCTGGGCGGCGAGCGTCTTGTTCGGCGCCATCACCAGGGTGGGGCGCTGAAGCTTCTCGATCATCCACGCCGTGGTGGCGGACTTGCCGGTGCCGGTCGCGCCGAGCAGGACGACGTCCTTCTCACCGGCCTCGATGCGCTTGGCCAGGTCGGCGATGGCCGCCGGCTGGTCACCGCTGGGCTGGTAGGGGCTGACGACCTCGAAGGGCGCCACCGTGCGTTCGATCTGGGAAACGGGCCGCATGTCATCCACCGTACGACCCCCCACTGACAACGGGCCGGGGTCAGTGGCCGTGCGGGGCCCGGGAGCCCTGGGCCCCGGCGTGGCCGACGGGCTGGCGGCCGGCCCGGCGCGGCGGGCGAAGGTGCTGGTGGGAGGCGATGGTGGCGGCCGGGACGCCCGGTTTGGACTCGACGGCCGGGCGGTTCTGAGCGCCCTTGACCATGAGCGGGTCGACCATGACGACGACGCCGACGAGGAGCAGCAGGGCGAGCGGTCCGACGAGGATCGGCACGAGGGCCGCGGCGGGCGCGCCGGGCGGGGTCGTGTGCGCGGCGTGGTGCAGGTGGACGCCGAGGGCGGCCATCCCGGTGTAGTGCATGCCGGTGACGGCGAGGCCCAGGACGAGGCTCGCGCCGACGCTGCCCACCAGGCCCCGGACGCGTACGGCGGCCCACAGGGCGGCGGTCGCCGCCGCCACCGCGATGACGACGGAGGCGGTCACGGTGAGCGTGTTGTAGGTGAAGTGTCCGCCGAAGCGGACCGCCGCCATGCCGAGGTAGTGCATTGAGGCGACGCCCAGACCGGTGATCGTGCCGCCGGTGACGAGCGAGGTGCGGTCGGTGCCCCGGTAACCGACGATGAAGATTCCGACGCCCACCATGACGACGGCGAGTCCGAGGCTCGCCCACGTCATGGGGCCGTCGAAGCGGAGCGGCGCCTCGTCGATGGAGAAACCCATCATGGCGATGAAGTGCATGGTCCAGATGCCGGAGCCGATCGCGACCGACCCGAGCGCCAGCCACATGGGCCGCCACACGCGGGTGACCAGCAGGGACCGGGCCACACAGCGCAACCCGAGGGCACCGCCGAGGCATGCCATCAGGTAGCCCACAAGAGGGGTGGCGACCCCGTAGTCGAACCCGTCGACCGTGCCTCGCATCCGCGGCTGCCCTTCCGCCCAAACGTGTATCCGGAACTCCCGGAACACTCCCCTGGCCCAGGACCGCGGCAGGCGGTCGGGGTTGACGCAGAGAGTATGACCGCCACCGGAATGGTCGAATGATTATCCGGCAAAGAATCACGGCCTCACCCCACTTGTGCGGCAGAGGTGTGCGCGGTTGGCCCACCCCGTTCATCCCGTGGCCGTCCCGCGCCCGCGTGCCGTTGACGCTCTGCTGTCACTCTGGTGCTGTCGGTGTTCGCTGGACGTGAGGAGTACGCATGCACGCGCACGCAGTCGCCACCGTGGCCACCGCGGCCCTGGGAACGGCGGTCCTGCTGGCCCCCGCCTCCGACGCGCGGCCGGCCCGGTCCGTGACCCAGCCCACGGTGATCGCTCACCGGGGTGCCTCCGCGTACGCTCCCGAGAACACACTGGCCTCCATCGACAAGGCCGCGAAGCTCGGCTTCACCTGGGTCGAGAACGACGTGCAGCGCACCAAGGACGGCCGCCTGGTCGTCATCCACGACGACAACCTGGCCCGCACCACCAACGTCGAGAAGGTCTTCCCGCGCCGCGCGCCCTGGAAGGTGAAGGACTTCACCGCCGCCGAGATCGCCCGCCTGGACGCGGGCAGTTGGTACTCCTCCGCGTACGCGGGCACGCGCGTGCCGACGCTGGAGCAGTACATGCGCCGTGTCGAGCGCAACCACGAGAGTCTGCTCCTGGAGGTCAAGAACCCCGAGCTGTACCCGGGCATCGAGCAGCAGATCCTGAAGACCCTGGGCAACGAGGGCTGGCTGGACCGGGCGCATCTGAAGCGGCTGATCGTGCAGAGCTTCAGCGCGGGCAGCGTGCGCACGGTGCACCGGCTCAAGCCCGCCGTCACCACCGCCCTGCTGGGTCGCCCGGCGGTGTCCAGGATCGGCGGCTACGCCCGCTACGTCGACCTGATCAACCCCTCCCACGGCACCCTCTCCACCAGCTACGTCTCCACCGTGCACGCCTTCACCGGAGCGCACGGCAAGCCGCTGCGGGTCTTCGCCTGGACGGTCAACGACGCGGCCACCGCCCGCAAGGTCAGGGCGTACGGCGTGAACGGCATCATCACCAACAAGCCCGACGTGGTGCGCACGGCGCTGCGCGCGGAGTGAACCCGGGGGCGTTGTCAGTGCCGGGTCGTACGGTGGGCGCATGGACAGCCATGGGCAGGACGAGCAGCGGGTCGTGTGGACCGTCGTGGACACCGGCATCGGCCCGCTGATGCTGGCGGCGACCCGTCAGGGACTGGTCAACGTCGTCTTCCACGCCACGGACGCGATCAGCGAGCGCGTCCGCGAGCGGCTGACGGCCCGGCTCGGCGCCGAGCCCGTCGAGGACCCGGACGCCCCGCTGCTGGTGGAGGCGATACGGCAGGTGGAGGCGTATCTCGCGGGTGAGCGCCGCGACTTCGACCTGCCGCTGGACTGGTCGCTGATCTCCGGCTTCAACCGGGAGGTGCTGCGCGAGCTGGCCTCCGGCGTCCCCTACGGCACGGTGGTGGGCTACGGCGATCTCGCGGGCCGGGTCGGCCAGCCGGGCGGGGCGCAGGCGGTGGGCGCGGCGATGGGCGCCAACCCGCTGCCCGTGGTGGTGCCGTGTCACCGGGTGGTGGAGAGCGACGGCGGCATCGGGGGTTTCGGGGGCGGTCTGGAGACCAAGCGGCAGTTGCTCGCGCTGGAGGGCGTGCTGCCTGAGCCGCTGTTCTGACGGACCGGCACGCGGTTCCCTCCGGTTCGCACGCGGGGTTCGCTCCGGCCCGGCACGCGGCGCTCCGACCAGCCCGGCACCCCGGTTCTGTTTAGCCGGGCGCCTCGCCCGCCAGAAAGGGAGTGGGACCGACTGACGGGAGGCGGGCACATGGTGCTGGTGATGTCGGAGGAAGTCCGGGAGGCGATGTCGGCCGGACGGCCCGTGGTGGCGCTGGAGTCCACGATCATCGCGCACGGTCTGCCCCGCCCGGACAATCTGCGGGTCGGTCTGGAGCTGGAGGACACGGTGCGCCGGGAGGGCGCCGTGCCCGCGACCGTCGCCGTGCTGGACGGGCGCCCCCGCATCGGCCTCACCAAGGACGAGCTGGAGCGGGTCGCGGGTGAGGACGGGATCAGGAAGCTGAGCCACCGCGATCTGCCCCTGGCGGTCGCCACCGGGGCGAGCGGTGCCACCACGGTGTCGGCGACGGCCCGGCTCGCGGCCCTGGCGGGCATCCGGGTCTTCGCCACCGGAGGTCTGGGCGGGGTGCACCGGCAGTGGACGCTCACCCAGGACGAGTCGGCGGACCTGGGCCTGCTGGCCCGCACCCGGATCACCGTGGTGTGCGCGGGCGTGAAGTCGGTCCTGGACGTACCGGCGACCCTGGAGCGCCTGGAGACGCTGGGCGTGAGCGTCGCCGGTTACCGCACGGACCGGTTCCCCGGCTTCTATCTGTCGGACTCGGGCTTCCCGGTGGACTGGACGCTCGACGGCCCGGAGCAGGTGGCCGAGGTGATGCGGGCCCAGGACGCCCTCGGCGGGCAGGAGTCGGCGCTGCTCGTCGCCAACCCGGTCCCGCCGGAGCGGCAGCTCGATCCCGGGCTGCACGCGCGCGTGCTCGCGGAAGCGCTGGACGCCTGTGAGCGGGAGGGCGTCACCGGTCAAGCGGTCACACCGTTCCTGCTGGGCTATCTGGTCCGGCACACGGACGGGGCGTCGCTGCGGGCCAACTTGGCGGCGGTGCGCGGCAATGTGCGGCTGGCGGCGCGGATCGCCCTGGCGTGGGCCGGGAAGTGACCGGCCCTGCGGGCGGTCTCCTGGTCGTCGGTGATGTGATCACCGATGTCGTGGCCCGGCATCCGGGGCCGCTCGCGACCGGCACCGACACCGCCGCCGTGATCCGCACGCTGCCGGGCGGCGCGGGCGCCAACGTGGCTTGCTGGGCCGCCCACACGGGCTGTGCCGACGTACGGCTGCTCGGGCGGGTCGGCGCGGACGCGGCGCGGTGGCACGAACGGGAGCTGCGCGCGGCTGGGGTGCGGCCCCACCTGGTGGTTGATCCGGCGGCGCCGACCGGCACCGTGATCTGCCTGGTCGACTCGGGGGCGGCGGCCGAGCGCACGTTCCTCACGTGCAGTGGCGCCTCGTTGCGGATCGAACCCGCCGACTGGTCGGACACGTTGCTCGACGGCGTCGGCCGACTGCATCTGTCGGGTTATCTGCTGTTCGCGGAGTCGAGCCGGGCGCTGGCGCGGGTGGCGCTCGCCGCGGCACGCGCGCGTGGGGTGCCGGTCAGCCTCGACCCGGCCTCGGCGGGCTTCCTCGCGGAACTCGGCGTGGACCGGTTCCTCGCCTTCGCTCGGGGGCTCGACGTACTGCTGCCCAGCCGGGACGAGGCGTGTCTGCTGACCGGCCGGACCGACTGGGCGGACGCGGCGGCCGAGTTGAGCGGGGTGGTGCCGGTCGTGGTGGCCAAGTCGGGGGCGGACGGGGCGCTGGTGGCCCGGTCGGGGGCGGTGCGGGCGCGGATACCCGCCGTACCGGCGACGCCTCGGGACACCACGGGCGCAGGTGACGCGTTCACCGGTGCGTTCCTCGCCGCGCTCGGCGCGGGCGCGTCCGTCGAGGCGGCGGCGGAGCGGGGGTGCGGGGCCGGGGCGCGGGCGGTGGAGCGGGTGGGCGGTCGGCCGCCGCGTCCGGGGCCGGGTACGCGTTCGGGTACGGCGGACACGACCGCACCCGGGAGGTACGAGGCGTACCGGCCTGACCCCACAGCGCCCGCGCCCGGTGTGTGAGGTGTCAGGCCTTGCGGCCCCATGCCGAGATCATCGGGGCCGTGGCGAGGTCCATGCCGCCCGCCTCCACATGGGCCAGATGCCGGTCGATCTCCTCGTCGGTGGCGATCCCCGCCGCGACGAGCCGGTCCCGGATCTGCCGGACGGTGGCGGACTCCAGGGCGGTGCAGGCGGGTGAGGTGACGGGGAAGTACGCGTCGGCCTCGACCTCGCGCAGTCCGGCGTCGCGGAGCAGGCGCGGGAGCTTGCGGCCGTAGGAGAGGTCGGCGCCGCGCCCGGCGAGCAGGGTGCGGAAGCCCTGGCGCAGCCGGTTCGCCAGCTCCTGCTCGGGGCCGTACTCGTCGGGGCAGAGCAGGGGTTGCAGGGCGGGGTCGGCGTCCTCGACGATGCAGGGCGGGGTCGGCGTCCTCGACGAGCAGCTGGCCGCCCGGCTTCAGCGCGTCGATCATCGAGCGCAACGCCCGTTCCCGGTCGGGGACGTGGACGAGGACCAGCCGGGCGTGCACCAGGTCGAAGCGCTGCCCGGGCGGCTCCTCGGTGCTCACGTCGTGGACGAGGACCCGGACCGGTGGCCGGGCCGCGGCGGTGAGGCGGGTGGTGTCGATGTCGGTGGCGACGACCTCGCCGGTGGGGCCGACCTTCCTGGCCAGCCAGGACACGACGGAGGTGCCGCCCGCGCCGACCTCCCAGCAGCGCTGGCCGGGGCCGATGCCGAGGCGTTCGAGGTGGCGGAAGGTGGTGGGGTCGAAGAGGGAGGCGAAGGCGTCGAAGCGTTCCTGCGCCTCCGTCTGGCGGTTGTCCAGAAGGTATCCGTCGGGTCGCGTCATGTCGTGATCATTCCAGCAACAGCCTGCTCCACCTCCGTCGACGTCCCGTTGTCCACAGGCGGGAACAAAGCGGAACTCCCCCTTCCCACAGGCTTCTCCGCGCTCGTGGCAGGACTGGCACACTGGCCGGGCACGGCGCGAAAGCGTCACGTGAGGAGATCCAGGGCAAGGAGATCCAGATGACCATGGCGGGCAATCTGCGGAAGGTCACGGGGCTGGGCAAGGCCGGCGGTCTGCGCAGGGTGGCGCGGCTGGCCAGACGGCGTCCCCGGGTCGACCTGAGCCACCCGGCCAGGTCGCCCCTGGGCTCCTCGGTGGTCAACTGCGTGACGTACCAGGACGGTGTCCGGGTGTCCGGCGCCACCGATCTGGTGGACGCGGTGCGGACGGTCCGCAAGAGCGGGGAGGGCTTCGTCTGGCTGGGGCTGCACGAGCCGACGGCCCAGGAGTTCGCGGGCATCGCCGAGCTGTTCGACCTGCATCCGCTGGCGGTGGAGGACGCGGTGGAGGCCCATCAGCGGCCGAAGCTGGAGCGGTACGGAGAGACGCTGTTCGCGGTCTTCAAAACGGTCTGTTACGTGGAGCACGAGCAGCTGACGGCGACCAGCGAGGTCGTGGACACCGGCGAGATCATGGTGTTCCTCGGCGAGGACTTCGTCGTCACCGTGCGGCACGGACGGCACGGCTCGCTCGGGCCTCTGCGGGAGGAGCTGGAGGCGCGGCCGGAGCAGCTGGCGCAGGGCCCGGCGGCGGTGTTGTACGCGATCGCGGACCATGTGGTGGACGAGTATCTGAACGTCACGGACGCGGTGCAGGCGGACATCGACCTGGTCGAGACGGACGTGTTCGCGGAGAACGGCGCGCGGACCGACCCCGGCCGCATCTACCAGCTGAAGCGTGAACTCCTGGAGCTGAAGCGGGCGGTGGTGCCGCTCGGCCGGCCGCTGGAGGATCTGGCGACCCGGCCGATACGCGTGGTGGACCCGGAGATCCAGGCGTACTTCCGGGACGTGCTGGACCATCTGATACGGGCCAGGGACCAGATCGCCGCGTTCGACGAACTGCTCAACTCGATCCTCCAGGCGCATCTGGCGCAGGTGACGGTCGCGCAGAACGAGGACATGCGGAAGATCACGGCCTGGGCGGCGGTGATCGCCGTGCCGACGATGGTGTGCGGTGTGTACGGCATGAATTTCAAGCACATGCCGGAGCTGGACTGGCGGTTCGGCTATCCGCTCGTCATGTCCGTGACCGTGCTGTTCTGTGCCGTGGTCTACCGGGGCTTCCGGCGCAACGGCTGGCTCTGACGCCTGCCGGGTTTCCGGCGCTCAGCCGTTCCAGGCCGGGTGGCGCGGATCGTCGGCGCGCACCAGGACGTCGGCCGTGCCGACCGGGTCGGTCTCCGCCTCGTAGCGGGCGAAGGCGGGGAGCGTCCAGTGGTCGTCCTCGGGGGTGCGGCGGCGCAGGGCGCCCGGAGAGAGAAGGAGGTGGACCGTCAGATCGAAGGGGAACCAGTGCCGCAGAAGGAGGGGACCATGCGTCAACAGCACCGCACCGGGCGGTAGTCGGACGTACGGGCTGCGGGTGGCACGGTCGGTGTCCGCGTCCCACAGGTCCGGCAGCACCCGCCCGTCGCCACCGGGGTCCAGCGGCCCGAAGACCTCGCGCCACAGCGCGCCCGTGTCGAACCAGCCGCTGTAGTACGACTCCTCGTCGCGCCGCCCGTGTTCGAGACGCAGCGAGGCTGGACGCAGAAAGCCCTCGGTCCCCACGACGAGCGAAGGCCGCCCCCGCACCCGCAACGCCCCCGCGACCCGCTCCGCAAGATCCCCCGGCCGCGCCGCCGACGCCCCGTCGAACCCCACCCGCGTCCAGTCACCCCCGTCAGCGGGCTCCAGCCCGACGATCCGCTCGGCAAGCCGCTCCGCCAACCGCTCCCAGGTGATCGCTTCAAGTCGCACGGGGCCATGATGCCGGGTCCTGCCGGACGGGGGGCGGGGCGACTGCCGGACGAGGGCTGCCGGGCAAGTTGGCTGTCAGAGGCGGGCAGGGTGGCTGCCGGAGGCGAGCCGGATGGCTGCCGGGCGGAGGCCGAGCCGGACCGCACGGGGCGGGCGGTTCCTCGGTGGTACGGCCGAATTCCGGGTGGTCCGGCACGGGACGGGGGCGCCGCCACGGGGAATGAACCGCGTATGGCACGCCCCGCCGCTCCTCCGCCCTCCGGTTCGCCCGAGGGGGTCGCCCACGGTGCCCCCGAAGGGCTCGCCTCCCCCGGCGCGCTCGCCTCCCCAGACGGACCCCCCTCCCCCGACAACGCCGACAACCCCGGCACCCTCGTCGTAGTCCAGCCACTCCGCCGCAAGCGATGCGCAGCGTGTCGAAGTGGGCCCTTGTCGCTGCTCGTGTTGGAGGACGGGGCGCCCCGGTGTCTGGAGTGTGTGGATCTTGGGCATCTCGTGTTGTTGCCGCGAGGGGATGCCGCGTTGACGCGGAGGGCGCGGGAGGAGAGTGGGTTGTGGGCGGTGGTGGTGCGGTTCGACCGGCGCAGGGGCCGGTACGAGCGGCAGGGGGTGCTGGTGGAGGAGGAGGCGCTGGCGCGGGCGGAGGCCCGTTGTCTGGCCGACGCCGAGGCCAGGCGGCGGAGGAGGGCGCGGGACGCGGGGCGCAGGGCGGTGGAGGACGAGCGGTTCGTGGCGGACTTCGCGGCGGAGGTGCGGCGGCTGTTCCCGGGGTGTCCCGGCGAGCGGGCCCGGGCCATCGCGGCCCACGCGGGGGCGCGGGGCAGCGGGCGGGTCGGGCGGAGCGCGGCCGGGCGGGCGCTGTCCGAGGAGGCGGTGACCTCGGCGGTCGTGGCCTCGGTGCGGCACATGGACACGCCGTACGACCGGTTGATCATGAGCGGTGTGCCGAGGAGGGAGGCCAGGGAGCGGATCGCGGAGGACGTGCGGGAGGTGGTGCGGGGATGGGGCGGACGGCCGCTGCGGAGTCCGGCCACCGGGCACCGCGCGAGACGCGGGAGCGGCCAGGGCGATGGGCAGGACCGGAGAGGAGAAGTGAGCGGATGAACCCCTGCCGGAGTGCGACGCGGCGCGGTGAAAGGCGAGGTCCGCCGCTCTGCGCGGGCGTCGGGCGCGACGTATCGTGGCCGGAAGAGTCCCGGAACAGCGCTCCGGGACGGTCTCGCACCAGCGCCGGGCGACCGCCGAGTGATCCCAGCCCGATGACGCACGGCCCGTCGTACCCCAGGTACCCCCAGCCCGCCGGTATCCGTACACGAGGAATACGCCGATGGCCGATCCCAAGGGGTTCATGACCACCCCGCGCGAGGAGTGGCCGCGGCGGTCCGTGGAGGAGCGGGCGCGGGACTGGGCCGAGGTGTACGTCCCGGGGGCGCTGTTGCCGATCATCAGTGCGCAGGCCGACCGCTGTATGGACTGCGGGGTGCCGTTCTGCCACGAGGCGTGTCCGCTGGGCAATCTGATCCCGGAGTGGAACGACCTGGTGGCGCGCTCGGACTGGCGGGCGGCGAGCGACCGGCTGCACGCGACGAACAACTTCCCGGAGTTCACCGGACGGTTGTGTCCCGCGCCGTGCGAGGCGGGGTGCGTGCTCGCGATCAACCAGCCGGCGGTCACCATCAAGAACGTCGAGTGCGCGATCGCGGAGCGGGCCTGGGAGGAGGGCTTCGTGCCGCC
This sequence comes from Streptomyces sp. LaPpAH-108, assembly GCF_000373625.1. Classification (GTDB taxonomy): domain Bacteria; phylum Actinomycetota; class Actinomycetes; order Streptomycetales; family Streptomycetaceae; genus Streptomyces. Next base: position 924,690 of record NZ_KB891988.1, on the reverse strand, counting down.
CCGGCCGCCGGAGCGGCTGTCGGGGAAGACCGTGGCGGTGATCGGTTCGGGCCCTGCCGGGCTGGCGGCGGCGCAGCAGCTGACGCGGGCCGGGCACACGGTCGCGGTGTACGAGAAGGACGACCGGATCGGGGGCCTGATGCGGTACGGCATCCCCGAGTTCAAGATGGAGAAGCGGCAACTGGAGCGGCGGCTGGAGCAGATGGAGGCGGAGGGCACCCGGTTCCGTACGTCGGTGACGGTCGGGCGGGACGTACCGGCGACGGAGCTGCGGGCGCGGTACGACGCGGTGGTGGTCGCGACGGGCGCCACGGCATGGCGGGAACTGGCGGTGCCGGGGCGTGAGTTGGCCGGGATACACCAGGCGATGGAGTATCTTCCGCTGGCCAACAAGGTGCGCGAGGGGGACCTCGCGGTCTCGCCGCTGTCGGCGGAGGGGCGGCACGTGGTGATCGTGGGCGGCGGCGACACCGGGGCCGACTGCCTGGGCACGGCGGTGCGCGAGGGCGCCGCGTCGGTGACCCAGCTCGACATCTACGCCCAGCCGCCCGACGCGCGCGACGAGGACGCCGAGCCGTGGCCGACGTATCCGAAGCTCTACCGGCTGTCGGCGGCGCACGAGGAGGCGCGGGAGCTGCGGACGGCACCGGCGGCGGACGCGGACGCGCGGCTGTTCGCGGCGTCCACGCTCCGCTTCACCGGGGACGCCGAGGGGCATGTGCGGTCGCTGCACCTGGTCGAGGTGGACGAGCGGCGCCGCCCGCTGCCGGGCACCGGGCGGACGCTCCCCGCCGACCTGGTGCTGCTGGCGCTCGGCTTCTCCGGGCCTGACCGGGAGGACGGGCTGATCGACCAGCTGGGGCTGCGGACGGAGCCGCGCGGGACGCTCGCCCGGGACGGGGACTTCGGGACCGGTGTCCCCGGCGTGTTCGCCGCCGGGGACGCGGCGCGTGGTCAGTCGCTGATCGTGTGGGCGATAGCGGAGGGACGGTCGGTGGCGGCGGCCGTGGACTGCTATCTGACGGGCGGTTCCTGGCTTCCGGCGCCGGTGTCGCCGTACGACAGGCCCATGACCGTGTAGCCGACGATCAACAGAGGGAGGGAGTAGGTGAAGTGATGGACAGTCAGATGTGGATCGGGTCTATGGCGGGCCAAGGGGAACAAGGGGAAGGGCATGTGTCAAAAAGAGCCGTGCGGGATCAGGAGAGCAGGAAATCCGCCTCCCCCGCCTTGGCGCCCTCGATGAAGGCGGTCATCTCGTCCGTGGTATATATCAGCGCGGGGCCGTCCGGGTCGGTGGACTGGCGGACGGCGATGCGGCCGTCGGCGAGCTTCATCGCCTCCAGGCAGTTGCCCCCGTTGCCCCCGCTCCACGGCTTGTGCCAGCCGTCGCTGCCCAGCTCCCGCGCGGGCATACCGTTGTAGACACGACCGCGCGGATTGATGCGATCCATTCACAGCTCCTTGCGGAGATCCCGCAGGATCTCCTTCGTGCGTTGTGCCGTGGCGGCCTGTGCCGCCATGCGGTCCATGACCTCCAGGTGGCTCGCCACCTCGGAGCGCGCGTCCAGATAGACGGCGCCGGTCAGGTACTCGCTGTAGACCATGTCCGGAAGCTCCGGCATGGCGAATCGGAACAGCACGAAGGGCCCGTACGTGCCCGGGTGCGGCCCGTCGGCGAACGGGGCCACCTGGAGCGTCACATTGGGCAGCTTCGCGGCCTCGAGCAACTTGTCGATCTGTCGGCGCATCACCTCCGGGCCGCCGACCTGGCGACGCAGGACGGTCTCGTCCATGACGGCCCAGAAGCGGGGCGCGTCCGGCCGGGTGAGCAGGTCCTGACGGCGCATCCGCAGGGCGACGTGCCGCTCGATGTCGTCGGGGCTGGTCTGGCCGATGGCGCCCGATTCGAGCACTCCGCGCGCGTAGCCCTCGGTCTGGAGCAGTCCGGGCACGAAGTGCGGTTCGTAGGAGCGGATGAGGGAGGCGGCCCCCTCCAGGCTGACGTACATCGAGAACCAGCCGGGCAGGATGTCGTGGAACCGCTGCCACCAGCCGGGCCGGTTGGCGTCCTCGGCGAGGCGGACGAAGAGTTCGGCCTCGTCGTCGGGCACCCCGTACGCCCTGAGCAGCAGTTGCAGATACGGGATCTTGAGGGAGACCTCGGCCATCTCCATCCGGCGCACGGTGGCGGGGGCGACATGGAGGAGGTGTGCGGCCTCCTCGCGCTTCAGCCCGGCACGTTCCCGCAGTTCCAGCAGGCGTCGGCCGAGGACCACCTGACCCACGGTCGGCGCGGACCGCGGTTCGCTCACGTGCCACCTCCGACTGACATCCCGCTCCGGCAAAGAATCGCGACAGCGCCGGGACGCCGGGCACGGTGTCCCGGCAGCTTCGCGTCCCGACAGCCCTGCGGCGCCGTTCGAAGAGCGTGCGTGGATCCGGCCGGATCGACGACGGTCCCAATTGGCGCCGCGCGACGTGCTGTTGCGAGCAGTGTGCCACGGCGCTTCACCGCGTCACACAGCACTCTGCATTTTTCAGAGTGACACTTGCCAAGTGTTCACGGCGGGGAGATAGTGGCAAGCGTGATTCCGTCCGCGCCCTTAGGAACAGACTCCGCCGCAGACCGGCCCGGTCTCGGTGTCGCCACCGGAGAAGCCCCGGTCAGGGGCGCCACCAAGCGACGGTTCCGCTTCGAGCTGGCCGCACATCCGGGTTCGCCCGCCGAGGCCAGACGCGTGACGCGCGCCCGGCTGGACGGCTGGTCGGTGTGCGCGGACACGTGTGACAGCGCAGCCCTGGTGGTGTCCGAGCTGGTCACCAACGCGATCATGCACACCGCGAGCAGTCAGGTCGTGTGCGAGCTGCACGACCACGACGACGTGGTGCGCATAGCCGTGCGCGACGAGGGATGCGCGCCCGGTGATCCCCGCCCGGCACAGCAGCGGCCCGACGAGGAGCACGGGAGGGGGTTGCTTCTCGTGGACGCGCTGTGCCGGGCCTGGGGCGCCCAGCAGCACGGGCCCGGCCTCCTGGTGTGGGCCGAGCTGCCCCGCGAGGGCGACGCAGAGGAGTCCGCGCCCGAGGAGGCCCACGGCACGGAGTACGGCACGGCCGACGAGCTGTTCGCGGCCTACGGCGCGGCGGACGACGCCGACGCCATGGCCGACGGCATCGCCGACGCCCCCGCCGGAACCCGGGAGCACACGCCCGCCCGCGACCCCCGCGCCGACCTCGGCTGGGGTGTACGCCCCAAGCCGGACCCCTCGCCCCTGCCGGGTGAGGACGAACCCGCCGGGCCCGCCGTCCGCAGCGACGAGACGGTTCCGGCCCAGTGGGCCGGGCCGCGTCGTGGCGCGGTCCCGCACGGGCGCACCCAGCCGTGGGCCGTCCCGTGACGGGCGCCGGGCAGCCGCTGGGGCTCGACACGCTCGTCAGGCTGGGGCGTCGTCGTCACCTGCCCGTACCGACCGGTCGGCCCGTTCTCCCCGAGGGCATGACGACCCCGCTCGGCATGGACGCCGTGGCGGTCCCGGACCGGCTGGGCGCGCTGCTCCTGGCCCGGCTGCCGCGCGTGGGGTGCGTGTACGCCGACGGCACGCACTGGTGGTGGATCGTCCCCGCCGACTCCGACTACGCCCTGTCCTGGCCCGCCCCGGCCCACTACGCCACCGGCGCCGCCCTCCCCACCACCGCCCGGCTGCTCCACCGCCCCGAGGGCACGATCCCCTACACCCCGCCGATCCCCCTGTACCTCGCCCTGTGCCGGGCGACGGGCACGACCCCGGACTGGTCCCGCCCGCTGTCGGCCTGATCCGAGGGGCCTGACCGGGCCGACCTCCACACCACCATGCGCCCGTCATGACCTCGTCGCGCCCGTGCATGCGCGGGCTCGCCCCGGAAGGCCCCGTTCCTCCGCGCACCGCACTCCCCCCGCGCCCCCCGCACCCCCGCTCGCGCCCTGCCCGCGCCGTCGTCGTGCCGGGATAGTGGCCGTTCGGTCATGGCGTCGGGAGGTTCCGGGTGGGGCGGAGGCGGGGGCGGGAAGAGAGCGAGGTGTCGGAGTCGGAGCGGCTGCTGTTCGGCGGGCCGCTCCGGTACGACATGGGGTGGAACGAGCACTCGCAGGCGTTCCTGGAGCTGAGCTTCCGGGCGATGGTGCGGCGGCTGCCGGGGATGCTGGGGTCCAGTCTGCGGCTGGCGCGGCGCGCCGACCCGGGGGCCGCGCGGACCGTGCTGGCCGCCGAGGTGGGCCGGGGTGTGGCGCAGGCGGTGAGTCTGCTGGCCGTGAACAGCGCGCTCGGCAGCCTGCTCAGTGGCCCGGACATCGAGGAGCGGCTGCGCTCCGCGGCCCCCGCCCTGGCCGTGATGGCCGCCATGATGCTGGTCGCCGCGCTGCTGCGGGCCGCCTCCACCTACGCCACCGGGCGCCTGGAGCCCAAGGTGGAGCGGGTGGCGACCGAGCTGTATCTGGAGCGGGCGGCCGATGTGGAGCTGGCCGCGATCGAGGACCACGCCTTCCACAAGCTGCTGGACACCGCGCAGTACGGCGCCCGCTCGGCCCGGCACATGATCTCGTACAGCGCCCGGGTGATCAACGCGATGATCTCGCTGATCGCCGCCGCCGGTGTGCTGACCGTGCTGCATCCGGCGCTGCTGCCGCTGCTGGTCACCATGACGCTGCCGAGCGCCTGGAGTTCCCTGACCATCGCGCGGCGGCGCTACGAGTCGTTCCACATCTGGGTGCAGCACGCCCGGGCGGGCCAGCTCATCGGCAGTCTGCTCACCGAGCCGGGCGCGGCGCCGGAGATCCGGGTGCACGGGGTCGGGCCGTTCCTGCTGCGGCACTACCGGTCGATGTCGGAGACGGCGGAGGCGGAGCAGGCCCGGCTGTCGCGGCTGGCCGCGCGCACCGGCCTGGTGGCCGCCGCCTGGACCGGTCTCGCGACGCTCGCCACGTACGCCACGCTCGGCGCGCTGCTGGTGGCGGGCGCGATGGCGCTGTCGGTGGCGGGTACGGCGGTGATCGCGATCCGGACCGGGGCGGCGAGCCTGGACACGCTGGTGCTGGAGATCAACCAGCTGCACGAGGAGGCCCTGTTCGTGGGCGATCTGGAGCGGCTGTACGTGGAGGCGGCCGAGCGGGCGATCCCGGTCGGCGGGGAGGAACTGCCCGAGGAGCCGAAGGAGATCCGGTTCGAGGACGTCACCTTCAGCTATCCGGGCGAGGGCTCCCGTCCGGCCCTCGACGGCGTGACCCTGAGCCTGCCGACGGGCCGGATCATCGCGCTGGTCGGGGAGAACGGCTCGGGCAAGACCACCCTGGTCAAGCTGCTGGCGGGGCTGTACAACCCGGACCGGGGCCGCATCCTGTGGGACGGTGTCGACGCGGCGCGGGCCGACCGGCGGGCGCTCGCCGAGCGGGTCGCGATGGTGGCCCAGGACTTCAAGCGCTGGCCGTTCACCGCGAAGGTGAACGTGGCCGTCGGCCGGTCCTCCGTGCCCATGACCGAGGAGCGGCTGGACGCGTCGGTGGCCGAGGCGGGCGCCGAGGAGGTGGTGGCCGCGCTCCCGAACGGCCTGGACACCCTGCTGGCCCGCAATTTCAGCGGCGGCCACGAGCTGTCCGGCGGCCAGTGGCAGCGGCTCGGGATCGCGCGGGCCGCCTACCGGCGCGGGGACATCCTGATCGTGGACGAGCCGACGGCGGCGCTGGACGCGCGGGCCGAGCTGGCGGTGTTCGAGAAGATCCGGGCGCTGGCGGGCAGCGGGCAGACCGTCGTCCTGATCACCCACCGGCTGGCCTCCGTACGCCATGCCGATCTGGTGCATGTGCTGGAGCGCGGGCGGCTCGTGGAGTCCGGCACGCCGGAGGAGCTGCTGGCCGGGGGCGGGGTGTACGCGGAGCTGTACGCGCTCCAGGCGGAGCAGTTCACGGGGGCGGTGCCGACGCCCAGGTCCGCGTGAGCCGGGCCCGGCCCCAAGGTCCGCGTGAGCCCGCCCGCCCGTCTCAGTCGGCGCCCTCCGGCCCCCGCAGGATCACCAGGAAGGTGTCCGTGGCCAGGTCCATCACGACCTCCGCGGGCAGCCCTTCGAGGCGTCGCGCGTGCGCGAACTCCTCCGCCGGCCATGATCCGCGCGGTCCACCGGCGGGAAAGCGCCCGAGCTCGGTTCGCCCGTTCACCATCTCGCACCTCCAGAAGACGTCGTACTTCATGGAAGTGAACGCTGCGGAGGGGGTGATCGCCTCGGCCGGTGACGGGACTGAGACATTGCCGACACCGGGTCAGTGCGCTTCGCCACCGTTCGGGTGGCCGCCGAGCATGGTCAGGTCGAGCAGGCCGGGTACGGCGCCGAGCGCGTTTAGGGTGGCGTCGTCGTGGACCGAGTAGGTGTGGAAGACCCGGTCGCGGTCGCGCAGGAAGCAGCTGAGGCCGGGGCGTTCGACCGGGCGGCCCGCGCGTTCCACGGTCGCCTCGAAGTCGCGGTTGAAGTCGCTGTGGCACGAGGAGTACCAGGGCACCGCCCAGCCCATCCGCGCCTTGAACGGCAGGATGCGGGTGAACGGCGCGCGGGAGACCGCCGCGAACGCGGTGTCGCGGGCGCGCAGCCGGTCGAGCTGGCCCAGCTGGTCCAGGAAGGCGGCGCAGCAGGGACAGCCCTCCGTCCACTCCGGGGCGAACATGAAGTGGTGGACGACGAGTTGGGCGTGCCCGTCGAAGAGGTCGAGCAGGGTGGCCTTGCCGTCGCCGCCCTCGAAGACGTACTCCGGGTCGACCTCCACCACGGGCAGCCGCCGCCGCTCGGCACCCAGCGTCTCCCGGGCCCGGGCGACCGCCTCCTCCTTGCGCCGTAACTCCTCGCGCGCCACGCGCCACTGCGCACGCGTGACGATCTCCGGAAGCGACATGGGCTCTCCTGCCTGTCCGACGGTCGTGTCGTGGTGCTGACCGCGGGCGGAGGCGGAACTCATCGCGGGGCGCCGGGATTTCTTCGGCGATGTCCCGGCGCCCGGATGCGGGCGGGTCAGGCGGCCGGGAGCACCCGCCAGTCCCGACGGCCGCTCTCCAGCTCGCGCAGGGCCTCCTGGAGCCGGTCGGTGTGACGCGGGGTGAGGCGGCCGGTGTCGTCCAGGTGGACCGCGCAGGCGGTGGTGGTGTCCACGAGCCGTTCCAGGGCGGTGGCCACCGCGCCGGTGTCGCGGGTGTGCCGGGCGAGGGCGGGCAGTTCGGCGGCGGCGACCGCCATGGCGGTGTGGGCCTCGGCGAGCGTGCGGTACGCCTCGCGGCGCAGCGCCCAGCGTTCGGCGCGGTCGCCGGACTCGGCCATGACATGCGCGAGGTAGGCGTGCGCGGCGGCGCCTGCGGCGGCGAGCCGCGCCCGTACGCCCGCGCCGCGCTTCCCCGGCATCGGCAGATGCCCGACGATCAGCACGAGGGCGCAGGCCAGCATGGTCTCGGCGATCCGGCTGACGCCGGCCTGCGGTTCGCCGCCGATCATGATCAGGGCGAGCACGAGCACGGTGACGACGGCGGTCAGCGCGGCGAAGTGCCGGGTGGAGACGGGCAGCAGCGCCCCGCACACCGCGACCAGGGCGATCAGCCCGAGGGGCCTGGGCAGCACCGCGGCGAACCCGGCGAAGACCAGCGCGCCGAGCACGGTGCCCGCGGCCCGGCACAGCACCCGGGAGGCAAGCGGGCCGAGGTCGGGCTTGACGAGGAAGACGGCGGTGACGGGCAGCCAGTACCAGTGCTGGTGCCTGCCGTACCAGCCGGTCTGGTGCAGGGCCTGGGCGATCCCCGCCGCGGCGCCGAAGGAGAGGGCCACGCGCAGCCCGTACTCGCGGCCCCCGGTGCCGAACGCGGCCCGCAGCGCGCGCCGGACCGCCCACGGGCGCACGAGCAGCCGGTGGGGGCCGCCGTCGGCGCGGTCGAACGCCTCGGCGGCGTGCAGCAGCGCGTCGTCCAGGGCGCGCAGGGCCGGGGTGGTGCGGGCCGGGGCGGGCAGCGGTCCGGTGCCGGTGTTGCCGCGTACGGCGGCGGCGAGCCGCCGGGGTCCGGCCGAGGCCCGCGCCGTCAGGGGGTCGCCGGTCCAGGCGAGTGCGGTGGCGGCCTCGGCGAGCGGGAGCGCGGCGACGTACTGCGCGTGCAGCCGTCGTTCCGGGGCCAGGGTGGCGTAGCGGCGCAGCCGGGGTCCGGCCAGGGCGTCCTGGGCGCGGTCGAGGGCGGCGGTGAGCGCGGCCCGGCGGGCGGTGGCGTCGGGTCCGCCGACGGCGTCGAGCAGGTCGGCGATCGCGTCGTACACCGCCGCGACCGCGGTCCGTTCGCCCTCGAACCGCAGGTCGGAGACGAGCGAGCCCGGGGTGGGCAGGGCGACGCGCAGCAGGAGCAGCCAGGCCGCTCCGGCGAGGAAGGCGAGGGCGCGCTGCCAGCCGCTCTCGGGGCTCGGCATTCCGGCGCCGATGGCGGCGGTGACGAGCAGTTGGGTGGCGGAGGCGGAGGCCAGCGGCCCGACCGCGCTGAGCGATCCGGCGACCAGCCCGAGCAGGGCGAGCACGAGCGTCAGCGGTACGGCGGGCAGATGTTCGCCCGCGCCGGTGCCGACGAGCAGGCCGAGGCCGCCCGCGAGGGCGGGGGTGGCGAGGCTGCGGACGGAGAGGCGACGGCCGCCGGGGCGGTCGTTGATCCCGGCGAGCATCGCGCCGGTGGCGGCGAGGACGCCGTCCGCGACGTATCCGGCCAGTACGCCCGCGAGCAGCAGCGGTCCGGCGGCGAGTGCGCCACGGGCGACCGCGCTCCAGGGGACGGGCCCGCGCTGGGCGCGGAAGGCGTGGGCGAGCCAAGGCGGCAGTGACCGGGCGGCGGGGCGCGACACGGGGCTCCTGTTCGTACGAGGGCGGGGGCGTGCCTTCGGACGACGGTGGCCGGGCTGGTGCCGCCTTCCACAGTACGGGGCGTTGTCGCGTAGGGGCGACGGGCGGGTTTCGGCGAGATGAAAGGGGTGTTCAGGTGTGCGCGCCGAGCGGGTCCTCAGGCGTTCAGCCGGGCGCCGAGCAGGTCCTCGGCCTGTGCCACGGCGCCGACCAGGGCCTGCGGCTCGGGTCGGAGGGTGCCGGTGATCGTGTCCATGCTGCGTAGTCCGGCCCGCTCCAGGAGGCGCTTCTCGTTGGTGATCCATTCTCCGCGTGCCGCGAGCACGGCGTGGGCGGTCTGGGCGGCGGCGGTGGCGAGGGCGCCCGCGACCTCGGTGAGGCGGCCGTGCGGGGCGTGGTGCGCCTTGGCGTAGCCGAGGGTGGCGCGGGCGGTGCCGGACCAGCGGGGCGGGGCGCTGCGGCGCAGGGCCTCCGGATAACGGGCGGGGCGGGGGAGGTCGCCGCGCAGCACCTGGTTGACGGCCAGCTCGGCGACGATCAGATAGGTGGGGATGCCCGCGAGGTGGAACAGCAGCGGCTCCACCCGGAACCGGCCCTCCTCCGCCTCGGCCAGCTCGTGCTCCACGACGTCCAGGTCCCGGTAGTGCACATCGACCCGGCGTCCGTCGATCGTCAGCCAGGCCCCGCCGTTGAACACCCCGCCGCCCCAGCCGCCCACCTCGGACACCTCACCCTCCCAGCCGAGGGCGCGCAGCTCAGCGGGGTCGAAGGCGCCCCGGTAGTAGAGGGCGAGGTCCCAGTCGCTGGCGGGGGTGTGGGTGCCCTGGGCCCGCGATCCACCGAGGGCGACGGCGCGGACGGTGGGCAGCGCGGCGAGGCGGTCGGCGGTCGCGGTGAGGAAGCCGGCGTCGGAGAGGGCGGGCATGGGGGTCCTTGGGTGGGGGCGGAGGCGGGGGCGACGCTGCGGGATGCGGAAGCTCGGGTGACGCTTACGGGGGCCGGGCCGGGGGGCCGGGGCGACGCTACGGGAGCCGGAGGCCGGGCGCACCGAAATTCGGGTGCGGGGCCGGTCGTACCCGCGAATGATGCGGAGGTCACCCGTCCCGCCCCTTCTGGAGCCGCCATGATCCGCCGCGTGACCGTCCCCGGCCTCTTCCCGCCGCCCACCTACTCCCACGCCTCCGTGGTCGAGGCGGGCACCCGGATCGCCTTCCTCGCGGGCGCGGTCCCGCTGGACGAGCACGGCGAACTGGTCGGCGCGGGCGACCCCGTGCGCCAGGCCGAGCAGGTCCTCGCCAATCTCCGCGCGCAGCTGCACGCCGTGGGCAGCGACCTCGGCCAAGTGCTGGCCACCGATGTGTACGTGGTGAGCGCCGACCCGGCGGTCCTCGCGGCCGTCTGGAAGGTGGTCGCGACCTCGGGCCTGAGCGACGGCCCCCACTCCTCCACCCTGCTCGGCGTCGCGTGCCTCGGCTACCCGGGCCAGCTGGTGGAGATCACGGCGACGGCGACGGTGCCGGAGCGGTGATGACGCACCCGGTGACGCTGCGCCGGGCGGTCGCGGCGGACGCCCGCGCCACCGCCGACGTCTGGCTGCGGTCCTTCGCCGCCGCGCTGCCCACGGTCGTCCGGCCCCGCTCCGACGACGAGGTGCGCGCCTACATCCGCGACGTGGTCGTCCCGCTGCGCGAGACCTGGGTGGCCGAGGACGCGGAGGCGGGGATCGTCGGCATGATGGTCCTCCACGGGGACCAGCTGTCCCAGCTCTATCTGGACCCGGCCTGGCGCGGGCGGGGTCTCGGGGACCGGTTCGTGGCCCTGGCCAAGGAGCGGGCCCCCGGCGGCCTCGCGCTGTGGGCGTTCCAGGTGAACAAGCCCGCCCGCCGCTTCTACGAGCGGCACGGCTTCACCGCCGTCGAGTACACCGACGGCAGCGGGAACGAGGAGCGGGAGCCGGACGTGCGGTACGTCTGGCGGCCGTGAGGTGCCGGTGGCCCTGAGGTGAGGGACGGCCGGTCAGCGCAGACCGGCCGTGTGGGCCGCCGTGCTCAGGACCTCGCGCAGCATCTCCGTCGTCAGGCGCCCGGTGAAGGTGTTGCGCTGGCTGACGTGGAAGCAGCCGAAGAGGTCCAGGTCGCCGAGGGCTACGCGGGTGCCGTGGGCGAAGGCCGGGCGGGGGCGCGGTACGGGCCAGCCCGCCTCCGCGAGGGCGGGCAGCGCCGCCTGCCAGCCGAAGGCGCCGAGGACGACGGCCGCCCGCAACGTGGGGCGCAGCAGCTCGAGTTCGCTGACCAGCCAGGGACGGCACATGTCCCGCTCGCCCGGGGTGGGCTTGTTGGCGGGCGGGGCGCAGTGCACGGGCGCGGTCACCCGGACGCCGTACAGCTCCAGGCCGTCGTCCGCGCTCACCGAGGTCGGCTGCGAGGCGAGCCCCACGTCGTAGAGCGCCTGGAAGAGCACGTCCCCGGAGCGGTCGCCGGTGAACATGCGGCCGGTGCGGTTGCCGCCGTGCGCCGCCGGGGCGAGCCCGATGATCGCCAGGCGCGCGTCGGCCGGTCCGAAGCCGGGCACCGGGCGCCCCCAGTACGGCTGGTCGACGAAGGCGGCCCGCTTGGTACGGGCCACCTCCTCGCGCCACTCGACCAGGCGCGGACAGGCCCGGCACTCGGTCAGCCGCCGGTCGAGGCGGGCCAGGGCGGCACTGTCGTCCATACCGGCCACCGTAAGCCCCGGGCCGGACCGCCGCCGGACACCTGGTGCCCGGTCGTACGCCCCCTCACGTGAAGGCCGCCCCCAGCGCGACGAAGCCGCAGATCAGCACGAACAGCACCGCGAGCAGCGGCCATACGAACCGCAGATACCGGTCGTAGCCGACCTTCGCGAGCGCCACGCCGCCCATGACGACGGCGGTGGTCGGCACCCACAGGTTCATCCAGCCGCTGGACGCCTGCCAGGCGGTGACGGCGACCGCGCGGGAGACCCCGGCGAAGTCGGCCAGCGGGGCGAGGATCGGCATGGCGAGCGTGGCGTGCCCGGAGGTGGAGGGGATCAGGAAGGCCAGCGGCAGGTTCACCACGAACACGATCACCGCGAAGACACCGGAGGACGTGCCCCGGACCACGCCCTCGATGGAGTGCAGCACGGTGTCGGTGATCCGCGAGTTGTTCATGATCACGGTGACGCCCCGGGCCAGCACGATCACCAGCGCGGGCGCGATGAAGTCGGCCGCGCCCTGCACGATCGTCGCGCTCAGCCGCTGCTCCCCCATCCGCGCCACCAAGCCCACCAGCACGGCCGCGCACAGGAACAGCGCGGCGAGCTGCGGGAAGGACCAGTCCAGCTCGAACCCGTACGGCGTCGCGTCCGCGTCCCCGGTCAGCGCGCTCGACCAGGGCACCACCGAGAAGATCATGAACGCGAAGACCAGCACCATGGTGATCAGTACGGCCTTGTGCAGCCCGGTCAGCTCGGGCTCCGCGTCCGGCGCCTCGGTGGCGTGGTCCCGGTCCCCGGGCAGGAACCCGGTGAGCGAGCGCGCCGGATCACGCCGTACCCGCCGCGCGTACCGGATCACGTACGCCACCGTCACCGCCGTCAGCACCACCCACATCGCCGAGCGCAGCAGGATGCCGTCGCCGAGCGAGATGTCGGCGGCCGAGGACGCCACCCCGGTCGCGAACGGGTTCACCGTCGAGCACAGCACCCCGATCCCCGCGCCCAGGATGATCGTGCCGACGGCGACCATCCGGTCGTAGCCGAGCGCCAGCATCAGCGGCACGATCAGGCCGTAGAAGCCCAGGGTCTCCTCGGCGAAGCCCTCGACCGTGCCGAGCACCGAGAACACCACCATGATCCCGGCGATCAGCAGCGCCCCGCGCTCCCGCAGCCGGTGGGCGAGCCGGGCGATGCCCCGGTCGAGCGCGCCGGTGGCGAACACGACGGTGATGAACGCGCCGATGGCGAGCACGAACAGGAACACGCCCGCCGCGCCGTACAGACTCCCGGACAGGTCGGGTCCGACCAGGCCCGTCCTGGCGTCCCGCAGCCCGTACAGCCCGTTCACCGGCGAGAGGAACAGATCGTCGAGCCGGTCCGTGAAGGAGCGCCCCGAGGACACCCGGTGGTACGTGCCCTGCACCGGGGCACCGGAGGCGTCGCGGACGTACTCCCCCGGCGGGATCAGAAAGGCGAGCAGCCACACCGCCACGGTGACGGCGGCGAGGACGGTCAGCGCGCTCGGAAAGGTGAACTTCCGCTCGCGCGTGGGCGGTTCCGCTGAGCGCGCCTTCACCAGGGCGGCGACGGGTGAACTTCCGCTCGCGCGTGGGCGGTTCCCCCGCCGTGGCCGCCGTCTCCATGCCCCTCCTCGTCCCTCCTCACCCGCACCGATCACTTCAGCCTCGGGGGCGGTGGGGCGGGGCGCATCCGGGGGTGGGCCGTGGGAGGGGTCGCTGGAGGAGTACGGCACCGGGGTACAACTCCGGAGGAGGACGGCGCCGGAGGCCCCACCCGGAGGGCCACCGCACCGAAAACAGGTCCAGTCCGGACAGCGCGACGCGTTAGGGTCGGCAGCATGGCTCTGGCTGCACAGGATTCACCGGACGCGGGCGACGACGTGAACCGTGACTCCGCCGCCCCCGACCCGAAGACCTCGGCCGCCGTCGCCGCCGCGAAGGCCGCCGGACCGGCGTCGGGCGAGACCGTCCGCATCGACAGCTGGATCTGGGCCGTACGCCTGGTCAAGACGCGTTCGCTGGGCGCGACCGCCTGCCGTGGCGGCCATGTCCATGTGAACGGTGACCGGGTGAAGCCCGCCCACGCCGTGCGGGTCGGTGACGAGGTCCGGCTGCGGCACGAGGGCCGGGAGCGGATCGTGATCGTCAAGCGGCTGATCCGCAAGCGGGTCGGCGCACCCGTGGCCGTGGAGTGCTACGTCGACAACTCACCGCCGCCCCCGCCCCGCGAGGCCGTGGCCCCCGCCGGTGTCCGCGACCGGGGCGCCGGCCGCCCCACCAAGCGCGACCGCCGCGAGCTGGAGCGGCTGCGGGGCCTGGGATCACTGGGCGCCTCGGCAGCGGCACGCACGGCACCCGAGGAACCGGACGACACCGGTCACTCCGGCCGACCGGACCGTCCCGGCGACACGGGCCGATCGAGCCACCCCGCCGACACCAGCCGCACCGACCGCCCCGGCCGACCCGGTGGTGACCCCGATCGCACCGACCGCCGTGGCCGACCCAACCGACCCGACCGACCCGGCGGCTCCGGAGGCCGACGCCGAGGACGGTGAACCCCGACCGCGCGCCCCGCAACCAGCCAAGCCGAGCCCCGCTCCGCCAAACCCAGCCCGGCTCCGCCAACCCAGCCCAACCCAGTCCGGCTCAGCCAAACCCCGCTCAGCCCAGCGGCAGCGCCACCGCCCGCACCCACATCCCGTCCTCCGTCAGATACCTGTCCACCTCCAGTCCCGCCTCCGCCAGCACCTCCTCGAACTCCGCCACCGTCAGCGGGCGGGCGCGGAAGGTCTGGGTCCAGACCGCGTCCGGGAACACATACTCGGCACGGACCACACGCACCCCCTCCCCCACCGGATCGCTCGCCACGATCCGCACCGTGAAGCCGCTCGGGTCGACCCGCTCCCTCGGTATCCGGGTGTGATAGTCCGCGCCCTCCCGCTGGATGAGGACACAGCCCCCGTCCGCGACATGCCGGACGCAGGCGCGCAGGAAGCCGCGCCGCACCTCCGGGTCACCGGTGTGCACCAGGAACGAGGCGAGCATGACCACGTCGAACCGCTCGCCCAGGTCCAGGTCCTCGATGGGCCCGCATATCGTGCGCGCCCCTCTCACCCGGGCCAGCATCTCCGCCGACTCGTCCACGGCGGTGACCGTGAAGCCCCGCTCCAGCAGGGCGTGGGTCACCCGGCCCACGCCGCTGCCCAGCTCCAGGATGTGTGCCCCCGGGGGCACCGCCGCCGCGATGATGTCCGGCTCCTCGCCGACCGGCAGCCTGCTGTACAGCTCGACCGCGCAGCCGTCCGGAGTGATCGCCCCGGGGCCCGTGCCCTCGTGTCCCTCACGCATTTCGACCGTCATGCCCGCACAACGCCCGGCGCTCGTACGGTCGTTCCCCTCTCCGCCCGGTCCACTCGTTCGAGTCAATTCACCGGTCGGCGGGAACTTTCCGCCCTTGGTGTGCGGGCCCGGCGAAGAGTACGTTGCAAGGAGGAGTGGAGACGGAATGCGTACGGGCAGTGAACCGACAACCGCGCGCAGTGCGCTGCGAGCGCGGTTGTGGCTGGCCGTGTGGGGGTTCGGCTGGGCCGTCTTCGGGACCGTCGCCTTCGTCCTCGTCGGACGGCCGGGCTGGGCGGCGGCCTGTGCCGCGCTGTGGCTCGTGGTCACCATCGATCTGACGCTGGTCCTGCGCCATCTGCGGCAGGGCCCGCACTACCAGCCGGGCCGCGACATCCCGCCGTACGAGCCCGTGGACGACGGACCGCCGAGCAGACCGAAGCTGCCCCGGCTGCGCCGCCCGCCGACACCGCGTCGGCACCCCTGACCGACCGGAGACCTCAAAGCCGACCGAGCCGTGACCCCAGCCCCGGCCACCAGCCCCGGCCCCCCGCTCAGGAATCGAAGCGCGCCGCCCGCAGATACTCCGGGTTGGGATCGAGGGCCGCCGCCAGCCGGAAGTGGCGGCGGGCCTGGCCGGGCCGACCCTGGCGCTCGTAGGTGCGGCCGAGGGCGAAGTGGGCGTAGGCGTTGTCCGGCTCGCGCTCCAGCACGATGGTGAACTCAAGCTCGGCGGGACGCAGTTGGGCAGCGGCGAAGAAGGCGCGCGCACGCAGCAGCCGGGCGGCCGTGTTCTCGGGATGGGCGGCGATGACCTCGTCGAGCAGCTTCACCGCGCCTCTGGGATCCCGCGCGTCAAGCAGATGCTCGGCGGCACGGAAGTCGATGACATGCGTCTCCGGAGTACGTCCGGGCGATCCGCTGGTCTCGGGCACGGCGAAGTCCTTCCCTCACTCGGGCATTCCAACGCCTGTACGCGCAGGGCTATTCCGTCGAACCGCCCGCGCGGGAACGGGCCGCGCGGGCCGTCAGCTCGTCCCACACCCGGTCGACCCGCTCCTTCAGCGCGTCCAGGGGGACGTCGTTGTCGATGACGATGTCCGCGATCTCCAGGCGCTGTTCGCGGCTCGCCTGGGCGGCCATGCGCGCCCGGGCGTCCTCCTCGGCCATCCCGCGCAGCCGGACCAGCCGGTCGAGCTGGGTCTCGGGGCTCGCGTCCACGACGATCACGAGGTCGTACAGCGGGGCCAGGCCGTTCTCGGTGAGCAGTGGCACGTCGTGGACCACGACGGAGCCGGGGCGCGCGGCGCTCTCCAGTTCGCGGGAGCGGGCGCCCACCAGGGGGTGCACGATCGAGTTGAGGAGGGCCAGCTTCTCGGGGTCGGCGAAGACGAGGGCACCGAGCCGGGGACGGTCCAGGGAGCCGTCCTCGGCCAGGATCTCCGGCCCGAACGCCTCGATGACGGCGGCGAGCCCGCGGGTGCCCGGCGCCACGACCTCCCGTGCGATGCGGTCGGCGTCGATCAGTACGGCCCCGTGCTCCACGAACAGCCGGGACACCTCGCTCTTGCCGGCGCCGATGCCACCGGTCAGACCCACTGTCAGCATGAGCGGAAGCTTAGAGCCCGCCCGACCGGCACCGGCACCGGCACCGGCACCCAGCTCAGCTCAGCTCAGCTCAGCTCAACCGTGCCGTACCGGTCCCCCGGCTCAGCCCTCGCCCTCCCGCTCCGCGAGAAACCGCTCAAACTCGCGGCCGATCTCGTCGGCGGACGGGATCTCGACCGGCTCCGCGAGCATGTTGCCCCGGGTCTCGGCGCCCGCGGCGGCGTCGTACTGGTGCTCAAGGCCCTGGACGAGCGAGGTCAGTTCCTCGTCGCCCTCGCGGATCTGCCGCTCGATCTCGGTCTGCGTGCGGTGCGCGTCGGTGCGCAGCGCGTGCGCGACGCCGGGCAGCACGAGCCCGGTGGCGGCGGTGATCGCCTCCAGGACGGTCAGGGCGGCGTCCGGGTAGGTGGAGCGGGCGATGTAGTGCGGCACGTGCGCGGCGACGCCGAGCGTGTCGTGGCCCGCCTCGGTGAGCCGGTACTCGACCAGCGCCTCGGCGCTGCCGGGCACTTGGGCCTCGTCGAAGGGGCTGCGGTGGCCGGGCACGAGGTCGGTGCGGTTGCCGTGCGGGGTGAGGCCGACGGGGCGGGTGTGCGGGACGCCCATCGGGATGCCGTGGAAGTTGACCGAGAGGCGGACGCCGAGCCGCTCCACGATCTGCCGTACGGCCGTCGCGAACCTCTCCCACTCCACGTCCGGTTCGGGGCCGGAGAGCAGCAGGAAGGGGGCGCCGGTGGTGTCCTGGACGAGGCGGACCTCGATGGCCGGCACCTCGTAGTCGGTCCACTGGTCCCGCGTGAACGTCAGCAGCGGACGGCGGGCCCGGTAATCCACGAGCCGGTCGTGGTCGAAGCGGGCGACGAGTTGGTGGGGAAGTGTGTCGAGAAGCCGCTCGACGATCTGGTCGCCGGCCTCTCCCGCGTCGATGTAGCCGTCGAAGTGGTAGAGCATGACCAGTCCGGCCGATTCCTGAGCCAGCGCCATGTCCACCACGGCCAGCCCCTTCGGCTCCCACGCGTACAAACCCTGCGGATCAAGCACGATGACCGCCCCTCCTAGTGTCCATACCCCCCAACGCTCACAACCCCAAAGCCATTCCCAAGATCACCAACGGTAAGTCCCCAAGTGACGTCAAGGTGTCCTACCTGAAGGGGCGCGGGGAACTGCGCGACAAGCCACGAAGCCCCCGCACCCGACAACGCACAAAAACGCCTGAGGACCCGCACCTCGAAAGGTACGGGCCCTCAAACTCAGCTGCTAAGCCTCAGCGGCAAGCGTTCAGCTCTGGCCGCCCGCCAGCTTCTCACGCAGCGCGGCAAGCGCCTCGTCCGAAGCCAGGGCACCGGAGGTGTCCGCACCCTCGGAGGAGTACGAACCGCCACCGGCCGCGGCCGGAGCAGCGGCCTCGCCGCCCTCGGCGGCAGCGGCCTCGTCGGCCTCGCGGGACTTGATGACCTGCGCCTGGTGCTGCTCGAAGCGCGACTGCGCCTCGGCGTACTGGCCCTCCCACGCCTCGCGCTGGGTCTCGTAGCCCTCGAGCCAGTCGTTGGTCTCGGGGTCGAAGCCCTCGGGGTAGATGTAGTTGCCCTGGTCGTCGTACGACGCGGCCATGCCGTACAGGGTCGGGTCGAACTCGACCACCGACGGGTCGGCACCGAAGGCCTCGTTGGCCTGCTTCAGCGAGAGGCTGATGCGGCGACGCTCGAGGTCGATGTCGATGACCTTGACGAAGATCTCGTCGTTGACCTGGACGACCTGCTCCGGGATCTCCACGTGGCGCTCGGCCAGCTCGGAGATGTGGACCAGACCCTCGATGCCCTCGTCCACGCGGACGAACGCACCGAACGGAACCAGCTTGGTGACCTTACCCGGGACGACCTGGCCGATCTGGTGGGTACGGGCGAACTGCTGCCACGGGTCCTCCTGCGTCGCCTTCAGCGACAGGGAGACACGCTCGCGGTCCATGTCGACGTCGAGAACCTCGACGGTGACCTCCTGGCCGACCTCGACAACCTCGGAGGGGTGGTCGATGTGCTTCCAGGACAGCTCGGAGACGTGGACCAGACCGTCGACGCCACCCAGGTCCACGAAGGCACCGAAGTTGACGATCGAGGAGACCACACCGGAGCGGACCTGACCCTTCTGGAGGGTCGTGAGGAACGTCTGGCGGACCTCGGACTGGGTCTGCTCCAGCCAGGCACGGCGGGACAGGACCACGTTGTTGCGGTTCTTGTCCAGCTCGATGATCTTCGCCTCGAGCTCCTTGCCCACGTAGGGCTGGAGGTCGCGGACGCGGCGCATCTCGACCAGGGAGGCCGGGAGGAAGCCGCGGAGGCCGATGTCGAGGATGAGACCACCCTTGACGACCTCGATGACGGTACCGGTGACGATGCCGTCCTCTTCCTTGATCTTCTCGATGGTGCCCCAGGCGCGCTCGTACTGGGCACGCTTCTTCGAGAGGATCAGGCGGCCTTCCTTGTCCTCCTTCTGGAGAACCAGGGCCTCGATCTCGTCGCCGACCTTGACGACCTCGTTCGGGTCGACGTCGTGCTTGATCGAGAGCTCGCGGCTCGGGATGACACCTTCGGTCTTGTAACCGATGTCGAGCAGGACCTCGTCCCGGTCGACCTTCACGATGACGCCGTCGACGATGTCGCCGTCGTTGAAGTACTTGATCGTCTCGTCGATCGCGGCGAGGAAGGCTTCCTCGTTACCGATGTCGTTGACCGCAACCTGCGGGGTGGTGGCGGTGGTCTCGGTGCTGCTCGTCATGTGGGAAAGGGCTCCGGTACGGACATTGAAGTCGTAGGTACTGCTTACGCCGGGAGCCCGTTTCGCTCTGCAGAAGCCGGACAGCCAAGGAAGCGCCACATAGACACCGGGTGCCCGGTGGCGCCTCGACAACCGAGGGGACATACATACAGATGCGAGCGCGACCTGCTACGTCTGAGGTGCGCAGGCCCGCAGCGCAACTTGTAGCATACGGGGGCAGCCGGGCAGGGTCAATGCGCGAAGGCGCACACCCGGGGCGGATCGCCGCATTCCCGGCAGAAGAATCGTCTCAAGTGGCCACGCAGGCCCGGGAGACCCGTTCCGTGACACTCGCCCGGCGGGTCGGCTGGACGGAAGAGTACGACGAGGGAGCCGATCATCCAAGAGCCGATGGGGCCCGATCCCGAGGGGACCGAGCCGGAAGCAACCCGCCGTGACGCGGACGTCGCGGAGAGCAGCCGCGCCAACCGCGGCTGGTGGGACCGCAACGCGGACGAGTACCAGGTCGAGCACGGCACGTTCCTCGGCGACGACCGCTTCGTGTGGGGCCCGGAGGGCCTGGACGAGGTGGAGGCCGAGCTGCTGGGCGCGCCCGAGGACCTGAAGGGCCGGGACGTCCTGGAGATCGGCGCGGGCGCCGCCCAGTGCTCCCGCTGGCTGGCCGCGCAGGGCGCCCGCCCGGTGGCCCTTGACCTCTCCCACCGCCAGCTCCAGCACTCCCTGCGGATCGGCGGGTCCTTCCCGCTGGTCTGCGCGGACGCGGGCGCGCTGCCCTTCGCGGACGCCTCCTTCGACCTGGCGTGCTCGGCGTACGGCGCGCTGCCGTTCGTCGCCGATCCCCGGCTGGTGCTGCGCGAGGTGCGCCGGGTGCTGCGCCCCGGCGGCCGGTTCGTGTTCTCGGTGACGCACCCGATCCGCTGGGCCTTCCCGGACGAGCCGGGGCCCGAGGGTCTGTCGGTCGCCGCGTCGTACTTCGACCGCACGCCGTACGTGGAGCAGGACGAGGACGGCCACGCCGTCTATGTGGAGCACCACCGCACGATCGGCGACCGGGTGCGGGACATCGCGGCCTCCGGGTTCCGTCTGGTCGACCTCGTCGAGCCGGAGTGGCCGGCCTGGAACACCGCCGAGTGGGGCGGCTGGTCACCCTTGCGGGGCGCGCTGATCCCGGGCACGGCGATCTTCGTGTGCGAGCGGGACTGAAACCCTCTCCGGGACTGAAACCCCTGCACGGCGGCCTGCAACCTCCTCGCAACGGGCCGCGTACGACACTGGGGGCGTGATCCGTGACGACGCCCTCGCCGTGCTGCCCGTGCGCTCCGCCCTGCCCGCCCTGACCGACGCGCTGGACGGGAGCGGCGCCGCCGTGCTGGTGGCGCCGCCCGGCACGGGCAAGACGACGCTGGTGCCGCTGGTGCTGGCCGGGCTGGTCGGCGGCGGGCCCGCGCGGCGGGTGCTGGTGGCCGAGCCCCGGCGGATCGCGGCGCGGGCGGCGGCGCGGCGGATGGCGTGGCTGCTGGGCGAGAAGCCCGGCGACAGCGTCGGGTTCACCGTGCGCGGCGAGCGGGTCGTGGGGCGGCACACGCGCGTGGAGGTCGTCACCACGGGTGTGCTGCTCCAGCGCCTCCAGCGCGACCAGGAGCTGGCCGGGGTCGACGCCGTGATCCTCGACGAGTGCCATGAACGCCATCTGGACGCGGACACGGCGGCGGCCTTCCTGTGGGACGTACGGCAGACCCTGCGCCCGGACCTGCGGCTGGTGGCGGCCTCCGCGACCACGGACGCCGAGGGCTGGGCGCGGCTGCTGGGCGGGGCGCCGGTGGTGGAGGCGGCGGGGGTCACGCATCCCGTCGAGACCGTGTGGGCGCCGCCCGCGCGTCCGGTCCGGCCGCCGCACGGGATGCGGGTGGACCCGGCGCTGCTCTCGCACGTGGCCTCGGTCGTGCGGCGGGCGCTCGCGGAGCGTCCCGGTGACGTGCTGTGCTTCCTGCCCGGTGTCGGTGAGATCGCGCGCGTGGCGGGGCAGTTGGGCGAGCTGCCGGACGTGGACGTGCTCCAGGTGCACGGGCGGGCCCCGGCCGCCGTGCAGGACGCGGTTCTGGCGCCCGGGGCGCGGCGCCGGGTGGTGCTGGCCACCTCGGTCGCGGAGTCCTCGCTGACGGTGCCCGGGGTGCGGGTGGTCGTGGACTCGGGGCTGGCGCGCGAGCCCCGGGTGGACCACGCGCGCGGGCTGAGCGGCCTTGCGACGGTACGGGCCTCGCGCGCGGCCGGGCGGCAGCGGGCGGGGCGTGCCGGACGTGAGGCACCGGGCGCGGTCTACCGGTGCTGGGCCGAGGCCGAGGACGGCCGGTTGTCCGCCTTCCCGGCGCCCGAGATCAAGGTGGCCGACCTGACCGCCTTCGCCCTCCAGGCCGCCTGCTGGGGCGACCCGGACGCCTCGGGCCTCGCCCTCCTGGACGCGCCGCCCACCGGAGCGATGGCGGCGGCCCGTGACGTACTGACGGCGGTGGGCGCGGTCGACCCCGCCGGGCACGCCACCGAGCGGGGTGCCCGGCTGTCCCGCCTCGGTGTCCATCCCCGTCTGGGCCGCGCCCTGCTGGACACCGACGGCGCGGGCGCCGGGGCGGTCGCCCTGCTCGCGGAGGAGGTCCCGCGCGAGTACGGCGACGATCTCGCCACGGCGCTGCACCGGGCCCGGCGGGGCGGGGACGCGTATGCGGCGCGGTGGCGTGCGGAGGTGCGGCGGCTGAGAGGGCTCGCCGGGGCGCCGGGGCGCGTGGACAGCGCCTCTGACGGACATGCCGTTCTGGACGCGGCCGTCGGACGCGTGGCCGCGCTCGCCTTCCCCGAGCGGGTGGCCCGGCTGGACGGCGGGTCGTACCTCATGGTGTCCGGGACGCGGGCGGAGCTTGCGGAGGGGTCGGCGCTGCGCGGGGCGCCGTGGATCGTGGTGGCCGTGGCCGACCGGCCCGGTGGGAAGGGGCACGCGCGCGTGCGGCTCGGTGCCGCCGTACCGGAGGAGGTGGCGCGGGAGGCGGCCGGTGCGCTGCTCTCCGAGGGGGAGGAGGTGCGCTGGGCGGACGGGGAGGTCGTGGCGCGGCGGGTCGAGCGGCTCGGGGCCGTGGAGCTGGCCGTACGGCCCCTCGCGGACCCGGAGCCCGAGCTGGTGCGCGCGGCGCTGCTCGACGGGTTGCGGCGGGAGGGCCTTGGGCTGCTCAAGTGGTCCGAGGGGGCTGCCGCGCTGCGGCGGCGGCTGGCGTTCCTGCGGGCGCGGCTGGGCGAGCCGTGGCCGGACGTGTCCGACGAGGCGTTGTACGCGCGCGCGGACGTCTGGCTGGAGCCCGAGCTGAGCCGGGCCCGGCGGCGGGCCGATCTCGGCCGGATCGACGCCGGGCAGGCGCTGGGACGGCTGCTGCCATGGGCGAGCGGGGAGGCGGGGCGGCTGGACGAACTGGCGCCCGAGCGGATCACGGTGCCGAGCGGTTCACAGATCAGGGTCGACTACTCCGACCCCGAACGGCCCGTGCTGGCCGTGAAGTTGCAGGAGATGTTCGGGCTCGGCGAGACCCCGACGGTGGCCGGGGTGCCGCTCCTCGTCCATCTGCTCTCCCCCGCCGGGCGGCCCGCCGCCGTGACGGCCGACCTCGCCTCCTTCTGGCGGGACGGCTATCGCGGCGTACGGGCCGAGCTGCGCGGGCGCTATCCGAAGCACCCGTGGCCGGAGGACCCGGCCACGGCCGAGCCCACCCGGCACACCAAGGCGCGCCTCGGGCGGAGTTGATGCTCCGTCAGCTGGCGGACGGGCTCGGCGACGGTTCGGCCGAGGTGCCGCCGGACGGGGCGTCGTCCTCGGGGGCGACCGTCAGCTTCACGGTGAGGGTGGCGCCGCCCGTGGTGGTGATCCGGAGCAGATAGGTGCCGGCGGTGTCGTCGGCGTACAGCTTCGGGAGGGTGAGCAGGCCCTTGGCGTCCGTCTTGAGTCCGGTGAGGGTGCGGACGGGCTTGTCGTCGGCGCCCTTGAAGTAGGGGCCCTTGTCGTTCTCGGCGGGGTCGTCGTCGGCCTTGACCAGGGTGGCGGTGGCCTCGACGCCGTCGGCGACGGCGCCCTTGTAGGTGGCCTTGACCTGGACGGGGTCGGCGAACTCGCCGCCGGGGACGCAGGTGTATGCCGTGTCGTCGGCGGGGGCGAGGGCGTCGGCGGCGCGCGGGGTGACGGTCGCCTTATAGGTGACGCCCTTGACCTGGCGGCCGACGAGCGCGGTGGTGATCTTGAAGTCGCCGGTCTTCTCGCCCGCCTGGAGCGCGGGGGCGGTCGCGACGCCCTTGCCGTCGGTGGCGACGGTGGCGACCTTCTCGTCGCCCGCGAAGGTGGCGTCGGTGTCCCCGGTGATGGTGAAGCGGACCCGCACCTTGGCCACGGCCTTGCCGTCCTCGGTCTCGGCGCGGGCGGCGATCTTCCCGGTGAAGGCGTGCCCGGCCATCGCGGTGGGCTCGGCCGCGTCGGGGTCGGCGTAGGCCAAGCGGTCCACGGTGTCCGAGGGGGTGGGCTGTTCCCACGGCGGGGTGGAGGGCTTGGGGGTGGGCTTGTCGTCGCCTTCGGCGGGGGTGCCGGGGTCGGGCTTCGCGGGCTTGCCGGGCTTGTCGGGCTTGCTCGGCTTGGCGGGCTTCGACGGCTTCGCGGGTGCGGAGGGTCCGGTGGTGCCGGAGCGCGCGGCGGTGTCGTCGCTGCGGTGGGTGGGCAGGCCGCCGGTGCCGTCGGGGACGGTGTGGACGCCCTTGCGGTAGTAACTCACCCAGTTCAGGACGAGGTTCAGATAGTCGGTGGAGTTGTTGTAGCTGAGGATCGCGCGGTGCAGGTCGTCCTCGTGGGAGAGGTCCCGGTCGCCCCGGCACAGGTAGTGACCGGCGGCGAGGGCGGCGTCGTAGATGTTGTTCGGGTCGGCCTTGCCGTCGCCGTTGCCGTCGCGGCCCGCCCAGGCCCAGGTGGAGGGGATGAACTGCATCGGGCCTACGGCCTGGTCGTACGCGGCGTTGCCGTCGTAGGCGCCGTGGTCGGTGTCCTTGATCAGCGCGAAGCCGTTGCCGTCGAGCTGGGGGCCGAGGATGCGGCCGAGGGTGGTGCCGTCGGCGTCCACGCGGCCACCGCGGGCCTGGCCTGACTCCACCTTGCCGATGGCGGCGAGGAGTTGCCAGGGCAGGTTGCAGCCGGGCTTGGAGCTGCGCAGCTCGGCCTCGGCGCGCTTGTAGGCGTCGAGGACGGTCGCGGGGATCTGGCCCGCGACCTCGCCGTCGCCCTGCGCCACGGGGGTGCCGACGACGGGCGAGGAGCTGGGGGCGGGGCTGTGCAGCGGGGGCAGGTCGGTGTAGTACGGGGAGCCGCCGGTGGCGTCCGACGCCGCGTCGGGCACCGGTGTGCTGACTCCCGTGTCCTGTGCGCCGCCGCCCGCTCCGGTCGCTCCCGGGGCCTGGGACGCGGACAGAGCCGCGACCGCCACCGCGGCCACCGCGGTGGTCGCGGCTCCCTTGCGCAGCCGCTTGCCGAAATGCGCCGCCATAGAGTGAACCCTCCCGCTGGGCGCTGGGGGCGCCCGTCTCCGTCCGACTGCCTCGCTGGTGTGACGGTTGACGCCGTGTTCTGGTTGCCCCTGTTCCGCGATGTGACAGGTGAGCGCGCGTGCGACCGGCACGGCGGTCCCGTTGACCCTACGACAACTTGCTTGGCACGGGCACCCGTTCGTGTCCGGTTTTCGCCGCCCGGCCAACTGCCCTCCGGACGCCCCGGGCAGGTGATCCACCGCACATACTGGAACGCGTCCGATCACCGGTCCCGGGCGGGGCGAGTCGCCCCTCGGCCGCTTCTGGAGGCTCCGTTGCCGTTCACCCTCAGTCACGCGGCCGCCGTGCTGCCCGCGGTCCGCCGGGACGGGAGCGGGCGGGGGCCGCTGGTGCCCTCGGTGCTCGTCGCCGGGTCCTTCGCGCCCGATCTCACCTATTTCGCGGCGAGTTTCGTGCCGGGCGCGATGGAATTCGGCACGGTCACGCACTCCTTCGCCGGTGTGGCGAGCGTGGACGTCCTCATCGCGTGGACGCTGGTCGCGCTCTGGCTCCTGGTCCGCGAACCCCTCGTGGCGCTGCTCCCCCGCGCCCTGCAGGCCCGCCCGGCCGCGCTCCTGCGCTGCGGAGCCCGCCGGGCGCGGGTACGGCCCGCGACCGCCCTGTGGTGGTACGTCTCGGCCGCCCTCGGCGCCCTCACCCACGTCGTCTGGGACGCCTTCACCCACCACGACCGCTGGGGCTCCGACCTGTTCCCCGCCCTCATGCGGGACGCGGCGGGGCTGCCCCTGTACACCTGGCTCCAGTACGGCACGTCGGCGCTGGCCGCTGGGGTGCTGGTGGTGTTCCTGCTGCGCGCGCTACGGCTGACGCCGGCCTCGGCCGCCCCCCTCGGGGTGCCGATGCTGTCCGCCCGGGACCGCGCCCTGGCGGCGACCGCCCTCGTCTGCTGCGCCGTCGTGGCAGCGCTCCAGCGGATGACACTCCTGTGGGGGCGGCTCGACGCCCGGCTCCTGGACGTGGTCCCGACCGTGTGCTTCGGGGCGGGGGCTGGGCTGGTGGTGGGGGTGGTGGCCTACGCCGTGGCGGTGCGGGTGTGGCGTCCGGCGGCGGGGAGTTCTGAGCGGGCTCGGGAGCGGGTGGGGTCGGGGGCTCGGCTCGGTGAGTGACCTGACCTGTACGCCGTCGCCCGCCGGGGCGTGACACTCGACTCGGGGGCGGGTGGTCGCGCTTGCCCGGGGCCGGTGGGGTCGGGGGCTGCCCGGCTGCTCGTAGAAGGGGTGCTCTACGCCGTCACTCTCACGGCGTGGAGCCCGGCATCGGCACGGCCGGGCCCCGGGAGGGTCGGTGGGCCCCGGGCGGGGTGGAGGCGCAGGGCTGCTCGTAGAGGGGGATGCTCTACACGCCGTCACTCTCAGGGCGTGGAGCCCGGCATCGGCGCGGCTGGGCCCCCGGGAGGGTCGGTGAGCCCCGGTCGGGGTGGGCGCATGGCCGCTCGCGGAAATCATCCTCTACGCCGTCACCCTCAGGGTGTGACACCCAGCTCCCCACAGACGACCGCCGCCTTGCCCGGAAGCCGGTAGGGCTGGAGCGCAGTGAGCATCCAGTACTCCCTTACCGTCTGCCAGGGGCGCCCAGCGTTGACGCGGGTGGTCACCCAGCCCCCGGCAGGCCGGGGGGAGGACCGGGGCCGCGTGGCGGCACGAGGCTGCTCGTGGAGATCGGGCGCTACGGCATCGCCCTCAGGGTGTCGCGCCCGGCTCCCGCCCAGGTGGCTGCGCCGGGCCGGGAGTCGGGCGGGGTGAGCGGTCGGTGAGGGAGGCGACGAAGACGGTCAGGGTGTGCCGGGGGCGGGCCTTGGGGAGCGCGGCCAGGAGGAGGGCGAGGTAGGCCCGGGCGACGTCGGCGCGGGCTCGCCACTGGAGTGTGGCGAGGCGGTGTCTCAGCGCCGCGAGTGCGGCGCGTGCCCGCGCGGCCGGGTCGGCGGGAATGCGGGCGCTGCTCGCGTCGGCCGCGAGCGACGGCACCGCCGAGGCGTCCCCGCCCCGCCCCGGTTCCGCCTCCGCCCGCTCGATCCGACGGTGCCACGCCTCGGTCCTGCGGCGGTGGAGCATCCGTATACCCATGCTCGCAGTGTTGCCGCTGGCACCGGCGGGCGGCGTTCTGACGGGGGCCACGTGAGTGACGGGGCCCTCCGGAGGTGGGACGGGGGACTCGGGTCGGGCGGAATCGGTACCCGGGATCGGCCGGGCGTGCGTGCGCGGGCCCCGTCCTGCCAGGCTCTGGGAGCACCGCTCGCCGGGTGCGGGGCGCCGCTCGGCCAAGCCGGAGCACCAGCTTCTGTCGGCCCAGGGGCCGGGTACAGGTCCGCCGCGGTGCGGGCCCGCAGAGCGTCAGGGGTACCGCCGCCGTTTGTCGGCGGGGAATCTCCGTCGGCCATGCCAAGCGCACAGATTCGGGTCGGCCAGGGCGGAAAGGAGGCCGCTCCGGCTCGCCGGGTACGAATCCAGAGGGCGTCGGCCCACCAGGTCCCGAGGGCGCGGCGCTGTCAGCCAGGCCCGCGCAGGGCAACCCCTGCGGGTCACCGTGGCCGGAGGTACCGAGCGCGGCGGCCACAGCCGATACACGGGTCCGGCCCAAGCCCGGGTGTGCGGGGTGACGGCCAGGCTCCAGTCTGCCCGGGGCGGGGCGGTGCCTTACCGAGTCGGCGCATGGCCGGGCACGTCGGAGGGGAGAGCACAGCAGTCGTGCTCTCCCCTCCCCTGCCGGATCACATCAGTGCGCCGCCGACTCCCAGTCCCGGCCCACGCCCACCGAGACGTCCAGGGGCGCCCGGAGGGACACCGCGTCGGCCATTTCGCGGCGGACGATCTGCTCGACGGTGGCGCGTTCGCCGGGGGCGATTTCCAGGACGATTTCGTCGTGGACCTGGAGGAGCATGCGGGAGGTGAGGTCGGTCTCGCGGAGCGCGCGGTCCACCTGGAGCATGGCGATCTTGACGATGTCGGCGGCCGTGCCCTGGATGGGGGCGTTCAACGCCATCCGCTCAGCCGCCTCACGCCGCTGGCGGTTGTCGCTGTTGAGGTCGGGGAGGTAGCGGCGGCGGCCGAACAGGGTCGCCGTGTAGCCCGTCGCGCGGGCCTCGTCGACCACGCGGCGCAGATAGTCCCGTACCCCGCCGAAGCGCTCGAAGTAGGTGTCCATCAGGGCCCGCGCCTCACCGGCGTCGATGTTGAGCTGCTGGGAGAGGCCGAAGGCGGAGAGGCCGTACGCCAGGCCGTACGACATCGCCTTGATCTTGCGCCGCATCTCCGGGTCGACCGCGTCCCGGCCGACGGAGAACACCTGGGAGGCGACCGTGGTGTGCAGGTCCTCGCCGGAGGTGAACGCCTCGAGCAGGCCCGCGTCCTCGGAGAGGTGGGCCATCACGCGCAGCTCGATCTGGCTGTAGTCGGCGGTCATCAGGGACTCGAAGCCCTCGCCCACCACGAAGCCCCGGCGGATCGCGCGGCCCTCGTCGGTGCGGACCGGGATGTTCTGCAGGTTCGGGTCCGTGGAGGAGAGCCGCCCGGTCGCCGCCACCGTCTGGTTGAAGGTGGTGTGGATACGGCCGTCGCCCGCGATGGTCTTGATCAGGCCCTCGACCGTGACACGCAGCTTGGCCTGCTCACGGTGGCGGAGCATGATCACCGGCAGCTCGTTCTCCGTCTGGGCGGCGAGCCAGGCCAGCGCGTCGGCGTCGGTGGTGTACCCCGTCTTGGTCTTCTTCGTCTTGGGCAGCGCCAGCTCGCCGAAGAGGACTTCCTGGAGCTGCTTGGGCGAGCCCAGGTTGAACTCGTGCCCGGCCGCCGCGTGGGCCTCCTTCACGGCCTGCTGCACCGCGCCCGCGAAGGTCTGCTCCATCGTCTCCAGGTGCGCCCGGTCGGCCGCGATGCCGTGCCGCTCCATGCGGGCGAGCAGCGCGGAGGTGGGCAGCTCCATGTCGCGCAGCAGATCGGCCGCGCCGACCTCCTCCAGACGCCCCTCGAACGCCTCGCCCAGGTCGAGGATCGCGCGGGCCTGGATCATCAGCGCCTCGGCCTCGGCGCCGTCGTCCGCGCCGAACGCCAGCTGCCCGTCGGCCGCGGCGGCCGGGGCCAGCTCGCGGTGCAGGTACTCCAGCGAGAGCGCGTCCAGGTCGAAGGAGCGGCGGCCGGGCTTGACCAGGTACGCGGCGAGCGCGGTGTCCATGCGGACGCCCTCCACGCTCCAGCCGTGCTCGCCGAAGACCCGCATCGCGCCCTTGGCGTTGTGGAACACCTTGGGGCGCTCCGCGTCCGCCAGCCACGCGGCGAACGCCCGCTCGTCGGCCTCGTCCAGCTCGGCCGGGTCGAACCAGGCGGCGGCTCCGCCGGACGCCGCGAGGGCGACCTCGGCCACCGAGCCCGCGCCCAGCGCCCAGGTGTCCACCGTGGCGACGCCCAGGACCTCGGTGCCGTGCTCGGCCAGCCAGGGGGCCAGCTCGCCGGTGCCGAGGACCGTGCCGTCGATCTCCACGCCCTCGGTCGCGACCGGGGTCGTCTCCGCCTCCTCCGCGCCGGGGTCGACGGCGAAAAGGCGCTCGCGCAGGGAGGGGTTGCGGATCTCCAGGGTGTCCAGGATCGCCGCGACGGCCTTGCGGTCGTACGGGGCGCGCTCCAGCTCGGCGACCGTCTTCAACAGCTCGACCTCGCGCTCCAGCTCGGTCAGCACGCGGTTGAGCTTGACCGACTCCAGGTGGTCGCGGAGGTTCTGCCCGGCCTTGCCCTTGACCTCCTCGACCCGCTCGACCAGCTCCGCGAACGAGCCGAACTGGTTGATCCACTTCGCGGCGGTCTTCTCGCCGACGCCGGGGATGCCGGGCAGGTTGTCGGACGGGTCACCGCGCAGCGCGGCGAAGTCGGGGTACTGCGCGGGCGTCAACCCGTACTTCTCGAGAACCTTCTCCGGGGTGAACCGGGTCAGCTCCGAGACGCCCTTGGTCGGGTAGAGGACCGTGGTGTGGTCGCTGACCAGCTGGAAGGAGTCGCGGTCACCGGTGACGATCAGTACGTCGAACCCGGCGCCCTCGGCCTGGGTGGCGAGGGTGGCGATCACGTCGTCCGCCTCGAAGCCGTCGATCGCGAAGCGGGGCGCGTTCATGGCGTCCAGCAGCTCGCCGATCAGCTCGACCTGGCCCTTGAACTCGTCCGGGGTCTTGGAGCGGTTCGCCTTGTACTCGGTGAAGCGCTCCGAGCGCCAGGTCTTGCGGGACACGTCGAACGCCACCGCGAAGTGCGTGGGCGCCTCGTCGCGCAGGGTGTTGGCCAGCATCGAGGCGAAGCCGTAGATCGCGTTCGTGGGCTGGCCCGACGCGGTGGTGAAGTTCTCCGCGGGCAGCGCGAAGAACGCGCGGTACGCCAGCGAATGCCCGTCCATGAGCATCAGCCGGGGCCGGCCGGGGTTGGTCTCGTTCTGCTTCGATGCTGTCTCTGCCACGCCCCCGATCCTGCCACGCCCCACTGACAGCCGAGTCCACACAGCCGGTGATCCGGCGGCGGGGTGGGCGGCTCGGACAGCCGGGGTGGTCCCACCGCTCACCGCCCCCAGCCGCCCGCTCACCGACCGCCCCCGTCCACCCCCTCCCCTCCGCCGCCCTCGCCAGGCATGCTGATGCGCGGGACGTGGGGACGGCCCGCGGGCACAGCGTGGTGCCGGACCCCGAGTACACAGACCCCGAGTACACAGGCGAAGGGGAGCGGGCACATGGCGACGAGGCCGCCCAAGAGCGATCCGGTGCAGGACGCGCCGCGGACAGGGGAGCCGAAGCACGCGGCGGCGGGGCTGCCCGCGGTGGTGCACTCCTTGAAGATCGCGCAGGAGCAGATGGGGGTCAGGCGCACCGCGCTCACCCTGCTCCGGGTGAATCAGAAGGACGGCTTCGACTGCCCGGGCTGCGCCTGGCCCGAGCCCGCGCACCGGCACACCGCGGAGTTCTGCGAGAACGGCGCGAAGGCGGTGGCCGAGGAGGCCACGCTGCGCCGGGTCACCCCGGAGTTCTTCGCGGAGCACTCGGTCGCCGACCTGTCGGACAAGAGCGGCTACTGGCTCGGCCAGCAGGGGCGCCTCACGCACCCCATGTATCTCCCTGAGGGCGCGAGCCACTACGAGCCCGTCACCTGGGAGCGCGCCCTCGGCATCGTCGCCGAGGAGATCACCGCGCTGGACTCCCCCGACGAGGCGGTCTTCTACACCTCGGGCCGTACCAGCAACGAGGCCGCGTTCCTCTATCAGCTGTTCGCACGCGAGCTGGGCACCAACAACCTGCCCGACTGCTCCAACATGTGCCACGAGTCCTCCGGCTCGGCCCTGTCGGAGACGATCGGCATCGGCAAGGGCAGCGTCCTGCTCGACGACCTCTACCGCGCCGATCTGATCATCGTGGCCGGACAGAACCCCGGCACCAACCACCCCCGCATGCTCTCCGCGCTGGAGAAGGCGAAGGCGTCCGGGGCGCGGATCATCAGCGTCAACCCGCTGCCCGAGGCGGGTCTTGAGCGGTTCAAGAACCCGCAGACCCCCCAGGGGATGCTCAAGGGCGCCGCGCTCACCGATCTGTTCCTGCAGATCCGCCTCGGCGGCGACCAGGCCCTCTTCCGTCTCCTGAACAAGCTCATCCTGGAGACCGAGGGCGCGGTGGACGAGGAGTTCGTCCGCGCACACACCCACGGCTACGAGGAGTTCGCCGACGCCGCCCGCAAGGCCGAGTGGGACGAGACCCTGGCCGCGACCGGTCTGGCCCGCGAGGAGATCGAGCGGGCGCTCACCATGGTGCTCGACTCGAAGCGGATCATCGTCTGCTGGGCCATGGGCCTCACCCAGCACAAGCACTCCGTGCCGACCATCCGCGAGGTGGTCAACTTCCTTCTCCTGCGCGGCAACATCGGCCGCCCGGGCGCGGGCGTCTGCCCGGTGCGCGGTCACTCGAACGTGCAGGGCGACCGCACCATGGGCATCTTCGAGCGGCCCGCCCCGGCCTTCCTGGACGCGCTGGAGAAGGAGTTCGGGTTCGCTCCCCCGCGCGCGCACGGCTTCGACGTCGTCCGGGCGATCCGCGCGCTGCGCGACGGCGAGGCGAAGGTGTTCTTCGCCATGGGCGGCAACTTCGTCTCCGCCTCCCCCGACACCGAGGTGACCGAGGCGGCGATGCGCCGGGCGCGGCTGACCGTGCACGTGTCGACCAAGCTGAACCGCTCGCACGTGGTCACCGGCGCCCGCGCCCTGATCCTGCCGACGCTCGGCCGCACGGAGCGCGACGTGCAGGACGGCGGCGAGCAGTTCGTGACCGTCGAGGACTCCATGGGCATGGTGCACGCCTCGCGCGGGCGGCTCGCGCCCGCGAGCCCGCAGCTGCTCTCGGAGCCCGCGATCGTGGCCCGGCTGGCCCGGCGGGTGCTGCCGGACAGCACGGTGCCGTGGGAGGAGTTCGAGCGGGACTACGCGGCGATCCGCGACCGCATCGCGCGCGTGGTCCCCGGGTTCGAGGACTTCAACGCGCGCGTGGCCGACCCCGCCGGGTTCGCCCTGCCGCACGGTCCGCGCGACGAACGCCGCTTCGCGACGGCCACCGGCAAGGCCCACTTCACGGCCGCCCCGGTGGAGCACCCCGAGCTGCCCGAGGGCCGGCTGCTGCTGCAGACGCTGCGCTCGCACGACCAGTACAACACCACGATCTACGGCCTGGACGACCGTTACCGGGGCATCACCGACGGCCGCCGGGTCGTCCTGATCCACCCCGAGGACGCGCGCGAACTGGGCGTGGCCGACGGGTCGTACGTCGATCTGGTGGGCGAGTGGCGGGACGGGGTGGAGCGGCGGGCGCCGGGCTTCCGGGTGGTGCACTACCCGACGGCGCGGGGGTGTGCGGCCTCGTACTACCCGGAGACCAATGTGCTGGTGCCGCTGGACGCCACCGCCGACACCAGCAACACCCCGGCCAGCAAGTCGGTCGTGATCCGGCTGGAGGCGGCCCCGGCGCCCCGTCTGGAACAATCGGCGACCGACTGAGCGTTCGCTCAGCGACAGGGACGTGCCGTCGGGGACCAGGACGCGCCGTCGGACGGGCGTGGCGAGAACGGAGCCGGACCATGGGTGAGCAGCAGCAGGTGAAATTCCCGCAGGAGATCATCGACGAGTACGCGGCGCTCGGTGTGGACCTGCCCGCACTGTTCTCGGCGGGTCACCTCGGTACGCGGATGGGCGTGCAGATCCTGGAGGCGGCCCCGGAGCGGGTGGTGGCCACCATGCCGGTGGAGGGCAACACCCAGCCGTACGGCCTGCTGCACGGCGGCGCCTCGGCCGTGCTCGCCGAGACCCTGGGCTCGGTCGGCGCCATGCTGCACGGCGGCAGCTCGAAGATCGCGGTGGGCGTGGACCTGAACTGCACCCACCACCGGGGGGTGCGCTCCGGCCTGGTGACCGGCGTGGCCACCCCGGTGCACCGGGGCCGTACGACGGCGACGTACGAGGTCGTGATCAGCGACGAGGAGGGCCGCCGGGTCTGCACGGCCCGGCTGACCTGTCTGCTGCGGGACGCGCGGCCGGGCGGCACCGAGGGCTGAGCCCGCCGGGGACGGGACCGAGGTGACCGTCCGATCTCACCGATTGATGAAGCGTCAGGGCCGGGGGCCCGCACCGTCCGCAGCACCGGCGGTACGGGCCCCCGGCCCGCGCCATGCCCACATATGACCGAATTCCGGGAAACCGGAACGCGCCGAACCATTTCCCTGGAAGTAACGCTGCGTAATACGCGCGCAATACGGATTCCCGTTCCGCTCCGCGTTCCCGATCTGCCCCGCAGATCATCGAGGCCCCGAATGTCACAT
Source organism: Streptomyces sp. LaPpAH-108 (assembly GCF_000373625.1). Classification (GTDB taxonomy): domain Bacteria; phylum Actinomycetota; class Actinomycetes; order Streptomycetales; family Streptomycetaceae; genus Streptomyces. The sequence goes on along the minus strand of NZ_KB891988.1, from coordinate 890,926 downwards.
GCGGCGACGACCCCCGCGTCATTACCAAAACCCTTGAGACGCCTGAACAGTTGAGGGGCGTTCCTGCGGGTTCTCACGATGTGGACGGGGCGAACCGGATCGAATTCCTGTCTTTCCCCCACCGCGTACCGCTCTGCATTACCTCGTGTCATAACAAGAGCGTCACAGCATTCGTCAGACCCTCCTCCACGTTCCCCACACACGCCTAGAGTCACGGCCAGTCACCGCGCCCCGGATTCACTTTTCGGCCAGTGCGCGGCCCGACCGTTTCCATGGGGATGCGGTCGTCCAGGGAAAGGACTGATCGTGCGTCAACGTTCGCTCATCGCCATCACCGCCGCGCTGGCTGCGGGAGCTCTCACCCTGACCGCCTGCGGCTCGCGCGACAGCGGCGACAAGGGGAACGGCTCCTCGGGCGGCGGCACCACCGTCACCATCGGCGTCGACGCCCCGCTGACCGGCGACCTGTCCGCGCTGGGCCTCGGCATCAAGAACTCGGTGGACCTCGCGGTCAAGACCGCGAACAAGAAGGAGTACGTCAAGGGCGTCACCTTCAAGATCTCGGCCAAGGACGACCAGGCCCAGCCCTCCTCCGGCCAGCAGAACTCCACCGCCTTCGTCACCGACAAGAGCGTCCTCGGCGTCGTCGGCCCGCTGAACTCCTCCGTCGCCGAGTCGATGCAGAAGGTCCTCGACGACGCCAAGCTGGCCCAGGTCTCCCCGGCCAACACCAACCCGGCCCTCACCCAGGGCGTCAACTGGCAGAAGACCAAGTCCCGCCCGTACAAGGCGTACTTCCGCACCGCGACCACGGACGCCATCCAGGGCCCGTTCGCCGCCCAGTACGTCTACAACAAGGCCAAGAAGACCAAGGTCTTCGTCATCGACGACAAGAAGACCTACGGCGCCGGTCTCGCCGCCACCTTCTCCGCCGAGTTCAAGAAGCTGGGCGGCAAGGTCGTCGGCACCGAGCACATCAACCCCGACACCAAGGACTTCTCCGCGGTCGCCACCAAGGTGAAGAACTCCGGCGCCCAGGTGGTCTACTACGGCGGCGAGTACCCGCAGGCCGGCCCGCTCAGCAAGCAGATCAAGGCGGCCGGCGCCAAGGTCCCGCTGGTCGGCGGCGACGGCATCTACGCGGCCGACTTCATCAAGCTCGCCGGCGCCTCCGCCACCGGCGACCTCGCCACCTCCGTCGGCGCCCCGGTGGAGACCCTTCCCTCCGCCAAGCAGTTCGTCGCCGACTACAAGGCCGAGGGCTACAAGGAGGAGTACGCGGCCTACGGCGGCTACTCCTACGACTCCGCCTGGTCCATCATCGAGGCCGTCAAGAAGGTCGTCGACGACAACGGCGGCAAGCTGCCCTCCGACGCCCGCGCCAAGGTCACCGCTGCCCTGCAGAACGTCTCCTTCGACGGCGTGACCGGCAAGGTCTCCTTCGACGAGTACGGCGACGCCACCAACAAGCAGCTCACCGTGTACGCCGTCAAGGACGGTGACTGGAAGGCCGTGGAGTCCGGCACCTACAACGGCTCCTGACCCACCCACCCGCACCAGCCGAGCCGCGCGGGGCGCTGAAGTGGCGCCCCGCGCGGACTCACATCCGGACACATCCGTCGAACTCATCCGAACGCTCGGAGGACATGCGGTGAACGAACTGCCGCAGCAGCTGGTCAACGGCCTGCTACTTGGTTCCATGTACGGGCTGGTCGCCATCGGCTACACCATGGTCTATGGCATCGTCCAGCTCATCAACTTCGCCCACGGCGAGATTTTCATGACCGGCGCCTTCGGCGCCCTCACGGTCTACGTGTACGTCCTTCCCGACGGCACCTCCATGTGGATCGCCCTGCCACTGATGCTGGTGGGCGCCATCCTGGTCGCCGTCACCGTCGCCGTCGGAGCGGAACGATTCGCCTACCGGCCGCTGCGCAGCGCCCCCCGGCTCGCCCCGCTCATCACCGCCATCGGCCTCTCCCTGGCCCTCCAGCAGGCGGTCTGGGCGTGGTACCCGGAGGCCAAGTCCGCACGCACCTTCCCGAGCATCCCGGGCGGCCCCTTCGAGATCGGCAGCGTCACCATCCAGACCGGTGACGTCTTCCTCGTCGCCGCCGCCCCCCTCAGCATGGCCGTCCTCGCCTACTTCGTGATGCGCACCCGCACCGGACGCGGCATGCAGGCCACCGCCCAGGACCCGGACACCGCCAAGCTCATGGGCGTCAACACCGACCGCATCATCGTGATCGCGTTCGCCCTCGGCGCCGCCTTCGCCGCCGTCGGCTCCGTCGCCTACGGCTTCAAGTACGGCCAGATCGACTTCCGCATGGGCTTCATCCTCGGCCTCAAGGCGTTCACCGCGGCCGTCCTCGGCGGCATCGGCAACATCTACGGCGCCATGCTCGGCGGCCTCGTCCTCGGCGTCGCCGAAGCCCTCTCCACCGCCTACATCGCGGACATCCCCGGCATGGACAAGTTCGGCAGCCAGTCCTGGGCAGACGTCTGGGCGTTCGTACTCCTCATCCTCGTGCTCCTGCTGAGGCCACAGGGCCTGCTCGGCGAGCGCGTCGCGGACAGGGCGTGACACCGATGACCACACAGACCACCGCACCCGGCACCCCGGAGACCCCGGACACCCCGGACGCAGGCGCCCCCACCGCCACCGGCCTCATCGGCCTCCCGGCCACCACCGGCCGCGCCCTGGCCACCGGCGGCGGCGCCCTCGCCGTCGTCTCCGCCTTCCTCGCCTGGACCTGGACCGCCGACTTCCCCGGCGACCTCACCGTCTACGGCTACCCCGGCGGCCTCCAGGTCCTCGTCCTCATCGGCGGCCTCCTCACCACCCTGTTCGGCCTCGCCTCCTACGGCGTCAAGGGCCTCACCCTCCTCACCCCCGGCAGCGCCGACAGCGCCCTCAAGCTCGCCGCGCTCGGCACCTTCGCCACCGCCTGGTACACCGTCATCGCCATCAGCGTGAAGCTCGGCGGCGTCGTCAACCTCGAACCCGGCGGCTACCTCGTCGCCCTCGCCACCCTGGCCGCCCTCCTCGGCGCCCTCGCGCTGCCCTTCCAGCGGCCCGAGCCCGACCCGGCCGACCCCGACGACACCGGCTGGGAAGCCTTCCGCCACCGCGCCCGGCAGAACTGGCAGACCTTCAAGTCCGCCTTCGCCGCCGAGGCCCCCGCCCCCGGCCGCACCCTGCCCGCCTGGGCCGAGATCCTCGTCATCGCCGCCGTCATGGCCCTCGGCCTGCTCGTCTTCACCTACGGCATCGGCACCGAGTACGACGAACTCTTCATCGGCTTCCTCATCACCGCCGGATTCGGCTTCGCCGCCCTCGCCAAGGCCGGACTCGTGGCCCGGATCTCGGCGATCACCGCACGCCACCGCACCGTCACCATGACCGGCGCCTTCGTCGCCGCCGCGGCCTTCCCCTTCACCCAGTCCGACGACCAGTACGCCACCATCGGCGTCTACATCCTCATCTTCGCCACCGTCGCCCTCGGCCTGAACATCGTCGTCGGCCTCGCCGGCCTGCTCGACCTCGGCTACGTCGCGTTCCTCGGCGTCGGCGCCTACACCGCCGCCCTCGTCTCCGGCTCGCCCTCCTCGCCCCTGCACGTGCACTGGCCCTTCTGGGCCTCCGCCCTGCTCGGCGCGGCCGTCGCCATGATCTTCGGCGTCCTCATCGGCGCCCCGACCCTGCGGCTGCGCGGCGACTACCTCGCCATCGTCACCCTCGGCTTCGGCGAGATCTTCCGCATCACCGTCCTCAACATGGACGGCACCTCAGGACCCGACGTCACCAACGGCTCCAACGGCATCTCCTCCGTGCCGAACCTGAACATCCTCGGCTTCGACTTCGGCCAGGAACACCAGCTGTTCGGCGCCACCATCGGCCGGTTCGCCAACTACTTCCTGCTGATGCTCCTCATCACTCTCGTCGTGGTCGTCGTCTTCCGGCGCAGCAGCGACTCCCGCATCGGCCGCGCCTGGATCGCCATCCGCGAGGACGAGACCGCCGCGCTCGCCATGGGCATCAACGGCTTCCGGGTCAAGCTCATCGCCTTCGCCCTCGGCGCCGCCCTCGCCGGACTCGCCGGATCCGTCCAGGCCCACGTCACCTACACCGTGACCCCGGAGCAGTACCAGTTCGCCCACGTCGTCCCGCCCAACTCGGCCTTCCTGCTGGCCGCCGTCGTCCTCGGCGGCATGGGCACCATCTCCGGACCCCTCGTCGGCGCCTCGCTGCTCTACCTGATCCCGGCCAAGCTCCAGTTCCTGGGCGAATACCAGCTCTTCGCCTTCGGCGTCGCGCTCGTCCTGCTGATGCGCTTCCGCCCCGAGGGCCTGATCCCCAACCGGCGCCGCCAACTCGAGTTCCACGAGGACACCGCCGCGCCCGCCGTCCTCAGCAAGGCAGGGGCCTGACCACCATGACCACCGACACCCCCACCCAGGAAACCGCCCCCGGCACCACCCCCGGCGAGACGGTCCTCGACGCCCGCGGCGTCACCATGCGCTTCGGCGGCCTCACCGCCGTCCGCGACGTGAACCTCACCGTCAACAGCGGCGAGATCGTCGGCCTCATCGGCCCCAACGGCGCCGGAAAGACCACCTTCTTCAACTGCCTCACCGGCCTCTACGTCCCCACCGAGGGCGAGGTCCGCTACAAGGGCACCGTCCTGCCGCCCAAGTCCTTCAAGGTCACCGCGGCCGGCATCGCCCGCACCTTCCAGAACATCCGGCTCTTCGCCAACATGACCGTCCTGGAGAACGTCCTCGTCGGCCGCCACACCCGCACCAAGGAAGGACTCTGGTCCGCCCTCCTGCGCGGCCCCGGCTTCCACAAGGCCGAAGCCGCCTCCCGCGCCCGCGCCATGGAACTCCTCGCCTTCGTCGGCCTGGACAACAAGGCCGAACACCTCGCGCGCAACCTCCCCTACGGCGAACAGCGCAAGCTGGAGATCGCCCGCGCGCTCGCCAGCGAGCCCGGCCTCCTCCTGCTCGACGAGCCCACCGCGGGCATGAACCCGCAGGAGACCCGCGCCACCGAGGAACTGGTCTTCGCCATCCGCGACCAGGGCATCGCCGTCCTCGTCATCGAGCACGACATGCGCTTCATCTTCAACCTGTGCGACCGCGTCGCCGTCCTCGTCCAGGGCCAGAAGCTCGTCGAAGGCGACAGCGCCACCGTCCAGGGCGACGAACGCGTCGTCGCCGCCTACCTCGGCGAACCCTTCGAGGACGCCCCCGGCGCCGAGGAGGCCGCCGAGGTCGAGGCGGCGGAAGCGGACGCGGCGGGAACCGAGACGACGGCGGCCGGAGCAGAGGCCGAGGCCACGACGGACGCCGCGCCCGGCGAGGAGAACGGCAAGGAGAACGACCGATGACCGCACTGCTCGAAGTCGAGGACCTGCGCGTCGCCTACGGCAAGATCGAGGCCGTCAAGGGCATCTCGTTCAAGGTCGAGGCCGGCCAGGTCGTCACCCTCATCGGCACCAACGGCGCGGGCAAGACCACCACCCTGCGCACCCTGTCCGGACTGCTCAAGCCCGTCGGCGGACAGATCCGCTTCAACGGCAAGTCGCTGAAGAAGGTCCCCGCCCACGACGTGGTCTCCCTCGGGCTCGCCCACTCCCCCGAGGGCCGGCACATCTTCCCGCGCATGACCATCGAGGACAATCTGCGCCTCGGCGCCTTCCTGCGCAGCGACAAACCCGGCATCGAGAAGGACATCCAGCGCGCCTACGACCTCTTCCCCATCCTCGGGGAACGCCGCAAGCAGGCCGCGGGCACCCTCTCCGGCGGTGAGCAGCAGATGCTGGCCATGGGCCGGGCGCTGATGTCCCAGCCCAAGCTGCTGATGCTGGACGAGCCCTCCATGGGCCTCTCCCCGATCATGATGCAGAAGATCATGGCGACGATCGCCGAGCTGAAGGCCCAGGGCACCACCATCCTGCTCGTCGAGCAGAACGCCCAGGCCGCGCTCTCGCTCGCCGACCAGGGCCATGTCATGGAGGTCGGCAGCATCGTGCTCTCCGGCACCGGGCAGGACCTGCTGCACGACGAGTCGGTACGGAAGGCGTACCTCGGCGAGGACTGAGCCGTCGTACGACCGAGGCCCGCGCCCCCCTCCCGGGGGGCGCGGGCCTCCTCACATGGACCAGTCCTGCTCAGTCCTTGTCCCTGTCCTTGTCCCTGTCCTTCTTCTTGGCCGACTTCTTCTCGTGGTCGTCCGCGATGACCGCCTCCGCGACCTGCTGCATCGACAGGCGGCGGTCCATGGAGGTCTTCTGGATCCAGCGGAAGGCGGCGGGCTCGGACAGGCCGTACTCCGTCTGGAGGATCGACTTCGCGCGGTCCACCAGCTTGCGGGTCTCCAGGCGCTGGGTGAGGTCCGCGACCTCCTGCTCCAGCTGGCGCAGCTCGGTGAAGCGGGAGACGGCCATCTCGATGGCCGGGACCACGTCGCTCTTGCTGAAGGGCTTGACGAGGTAGGCCATGGCACCGGCGTCGCGGGCGCGCTCCACGAGGTCACGCTGCGAGAACGCGGTGAGCATCAGGACCGGGGCGATGGACTCCTCGGCGATCTTCTCAGCCGCCGAGATGCCGTCGAGCTTCGGCATCTTCACGTCCAGGATCACCAGGTCCGGCTTGTGCTCCCGGGCCAGCTCCACGGCCTGCTCACCATCGGCGGCCTCACCGACGACCGTGTAGCCCTCCTCCTCCAGCATCTCTTTCAGATCGAGCCGGATCAGCGCCTCGTCCTCCGCGATGACGACACGGGTCGTCAGCGGGGGCACATGCGACTTGTCGTCGTCGGACACGTCTGCGGGCTGGGGCGACTCGGGGGCGGTCACGGAGGCTCCTTGATCCAGGGCAGGGGCACTGCTTCTAGCAGGGTACCTAGCAGCGGGGACGTGCAGTGAACCGGTACACTCACGGGGTGCCTGGCCGGGTTGGCGGAATGGCAGACGCTGATGTCTCAAACACATCTGTCCGAAAGGACGTGCGGGTTCGAATCCCGCACCCGGCACTCTCTGCGATGACACAAGCGGAGGATCACGTTCGCGTGGTTCTCCGCTTTTTGCTGCGTGTCGCCGTGGCCCGTGACGCACGGTGTTCGAGTGAACATCCATGGCACTGACGTACGACAGAGGGCGCTCACGCTGCTGCGCGGCGGCGCGAAGAACGCCGACGTGGCCAGGAATCTCGACGTGCCCCTGGGAACCATCGGCTACTGGAAACACCTGGACCGCGCCAAGCGGGGCGAGTGCCCCGGCCGGCACGACCCGTCGTGTCCTCGATGCGACGGGCGGGAACTCGACGAGTCGGCGTACAGCTACCTGCTCGGTCTGTACCTGGGCGACGGCCATATCAGCCACTACGTCCAGCACCGCGTGCCCAACCTCATGATCACGTGCGCGGAGTCGTGGCCCGGCCTCATGGACGAGTGCGAAGCGGCCATGCAGGCGGTGTTCCCTGACAACGCCGTCTGCCGCGTTCGCCGCACCGGCTGTCGCAACGTCAAGGTCTACTCGAAGCACATGCTCTGCCTCTTCCCCCAACACGGCCCCGGGAAGAAGCATGAGCGTCGCATCGCTCTGGAACCCTGGCAGCAGGAGATCGTGGACGGTCACCCGTGGCCGTTCGTCCGGGGGCTCGTGCACTCCGACGGGTGCCGCATCACCAACTGGACAACACGACTGGTCGGCGGCGAGCGCAAGCGCTATGAGTACCCGCGGTACTTCTTCGCCAACGTCTCCGACGACATCCGGCGTCTCTACACCGATACGCTCGAAGCGCTCGGCGTCGAGTGGACGCACTGCACCAGGCACGGAAACCCCTTCAACATCTCCGTCGCCCGCAAAGCCTCCGTCGCCCTCATGGACGCCCACGTCGGGCCCAAGTACTGACCACACCTACCGAGGACTGTCATCCTCCCCCACGTGGTGCACCCGGACCAGGTTCGTCGTGCCGGACACCCCCGGAGGGGAGCCCGCGGTGATGACCACCATGTCGCCCTTCTCGCAGCGGCCGTAGCGGAGCAGCAGCTCGTCCACCTGGGCGATCATCGCGTCCGTGGAGTCGACGTGTGGGCCCAGGAACGTCTCCGCGCCCCACGTCAGGCTCAGCTGGGAGCGGGTCGCCGGTTCGGGGGTGAAGGCGAGGAGGGGGATCGGGGAGCGGTAGCGGGAGAGGCGGCGGGCGGTGTCGCCGGACTGGGTGAAGGCGACGAGGAACCGGGCGCCGAGGAAGTCGCCCGTTTCCGCCGCCGCGCGGGCGACCGCGCCGCCCTGGGTGCGGGGCTTGTCGCGTTCGGTCAGCGGTGGGAGGCCGCCCGCGAGCATGTCCTCCTCGGCGGCGGAGACGATCTTCGCCATGGTGTGCACGGCCCCGACCGGGTATTTGCCGACGCTGGTCTCGCCGGAGAGCATCACCGCGTCCGCGCCGTCGAGCACCGCGTTGGCCACGTCGGATGCCTCCGCGCGGGTCGGCCGGGCGTTCTCGATCATGGAGTCGAGCATCTGGGTGGCGACGATGACCGGCTTGGCGTTGCGCCGGGCGAGCTGGCAGGCACGTTTCTGGACGACGGGGACGTGTTCGAGCGGCATCTCGACGCCGAGGTCGCCCCGGGCGACCATGATGCCGTCGAAGGCGGCGACGATCCCCTCGATGTCCTCGACGGCCTGGGGTTTCTCCACCTTGGCGATGACGGGGAGGCGGCGGCCCTCCTCGTCCATGACGCGGTGGACGTCGAGCACATCGCGTCCGGCGCGGACGAAGGAGAGGGCGACGGTGTCGAAGCCGGTGCGCAGGGCCCAGCGCAGGTCGTCCTCGTCCTTCTTGGTGAGGGCGGGGACGGAGACGGCGGCGCCGGGGAGGTTGAGTCCCTTGTGGTCGGAGACGACGCCGCCTTCGAGGACGCGGGTGTGGACGCGGGGGCCGTCGACGGAGGTGACCTCCAGGCAGACGCGGCCGTCGTCGACGAGGACGCGTTCGCCGGGGGTGACGTCGGTGGCGAGTCCGGCGTAGGTGGTGCCGCAGTGGTGGCGGTCGCCTTCGACGCCCTCTTCGACGGTGAGGGTGAAGGTGTCGCCGCGTTCGAGGATCACCGGGCCTTCGGCGAATCGGCCGAGGCGGATCTTCGGGCCTTGAAGATCGGCGAGGGTTCCGACGCTGCGGCCGGTTTCGTCGGCGGCCCTGCGTACGCGCTGATATCGCGCCTCGTGTTCGGCCTGGCCGCCGTGGCTGAGGTTGAAGCGGGCGACGTCCATTCCGGCTTCGACCAGTGCCTTGATCTGGTCGTACGAGTCGGTGGCCGGCCCGAGGGTGCAGACGATCTTTGCTCGGCGCATGGTTCGAGCCTAGGGCTTACCGGCGGGTAGAGAATCCGGGGCCGATGGCCATTCAACGACCTTTACGGAAAGGCTTATTGACAAGTGTTGAATTGTGCGGCGCCCCGCTCCTATGAGCGATGTTTTTCGCGCAACAGTTCGTCACTCTTTCATCCCAGCCGATTACGCCGCCCATTCCGGCGCCGCGTATTTCACAGGCGCGGCGGCACCAGGGTGAAGCGTGCCGTGACCTGTGCGGCCACCGTGAGCCGTGCGGGTTCCAGGTCCAGGGCCTCGGGCGGTTCGGCGGGGCCGCCCCTGGTGAGGGAGCGGGCGGCGCGGCCGTAGGCGGCCGTGGCGCGGGGGCGGTCGGCGCCGGTGTCGGCGAGTTCGACCAGGGCGGCGAGGGAGGTGCCGAGTGCGTCGGCGTATTCGCGGGCGCGCTGGAGGGCGTCGGCGACGGCGCGGCGGCGGGCCTCGGTGTGGACCGGGGAGCCGGGGCGCAGGGACCACCAGGGGCCGTCGACGCGGGTCAGTTCCAAGTCGGCCAGTCGGGTGGTGAGTTCGGCCAGTGCGGTGAAGTCGGTGAACTCGGCGTCGAGGCGGACCTGGCCCTGGTGGCTGCGGACGCGTTCGCCCCGGCCGCGTTCGGAGAGTTCGGGGGTGATGGAGAAGACGCCGGTGGAGAGTTCGGCGACGGCTTCGCCGTAGGACTTGACGAGGTCGAGGACGGCGGCGTTGCGGCGGGTGAGGTCGTCGAGGGTGGCGCGTCGGTCGCGGCCTCGGGCGCCGACGGTGATGCCGATGCGGGCGATCTCGGGTCCGGTCTCGAACTCCGCCTCGCCCTGGACCACGAGGAGGGGTGCTTCGGGGGTTCCGTGTGCGGGTGCCGGTGGAGTGGTCATGTGTCCCACTGTGTCATGTGACGCCCGTGCGGGCGGGGGGAGTTCGGGGGGGATCGGTCACCGGATCGCAACCTGGGAGGTCTGTTGCGGCGGGTTCTGGCCCGGCACAATCTACGCGCGTTGTCCGATCGTGCCGAGAGAGGCCACCGATGTCGTTGAACCGCCGGAAGTTCCTGAAGAAGTCCGCTGTGACCGGGGCGGGGGTGGCCGTGGCGGGTGCGGGAGCGCCGGTGGCCGAGGCCGCGACCGACAAGCACGACGCGCACGAGGCGCATCACGGGGCGCACCCCGGCAAGCACCACGAGAAGCGGTACGCGCTGACCGTGATGGGCACGACCGATCTGCATGGCCATGTCTTCAACTGGGACTACTTCAAGAACGCGGAGTACGCCGACCCGGCGGGCAACGCGCTGGGGCTGTCCCGGATCTCGACGCTGGTGAACCAGGTCCGCGAGGAGAAGGGGCGGCACAACACGCTGCTGATCGACGCGGGCGACACGATCCAGGGCACCCCGCTGACGTACTACTACGCGAAGGTGGACCCGATCACCGCCAAGGGCGGCCCGGTGCATCCGATGGCGCTGGCGATGAACGCGATCGGGTACGACGCGGCGGCGCTGGGCAATCACGAGTTCAACTACGGCATCGAGACGCTGCGCACGTTCGAGAGCCAGCTGCGTTTCCCGCTGCTGGGCGCGAACGCGGTGGACGCGAAGACGCTGAAGCCCGCGTTCCAGCCGTATGTCATGAAGCAGATCCGGGTGCCGGGGGCGCCGCCGGTGAAGGTGGCGGTGCTGGGTCTTACCAATCCGGGCATCGCGATCTGGGACAAGGCGTACGTCCAGGGGAAGCTGGCGTTCGAGGGGCTTGAGGAGCAGGCCGCGAAGTGGGTGCCGAAGCTGCGCTCGATGGGCGCGGACGTGGTGATCGTCTCGGCGCACTCGGGTACGTCGGGCACGTCGTCGTACGGGGATCAGGTGCCGTACGTGGAGAACGCGGCGGCGAACGTGGCGCGGCTGGTGCCGGGGATCGACGCGATCCTGGTGGGGCACGCGCATCTGGAGATCCCGGAGCTGCGGGTCGTCAACGAGAAGTCGGGCAAGACGGTCGTGCTGTCGGAGCCGCTGTGCTTCGCGGAGCGGCTGACCCTGTTCGACGTGGAGCTGGTGCTGCGGCGGGGCAAGTGGGAGGTCGAGTCGGTCGCGGCCTCGCTGCGGGACTCGCGGACGGTCGCGGACGACCCGAAGATCACCCGGCTGCTGACGGCGGAGCACAAGGAGGTGGTCGCGTACGTCAACCAGGTGGTGGGCCGGGCGACCGAGACGCTGACGACGGTGGACGCGCGGTACAAGGACGCGCCGATCATCGATCTGATCAACAAGGTGCAGGAGGACGTGGTCAAGGCGGCGCTGGCGGGCACCGCGTACGCGTCGCTGCCGGTGCTGTCGCAGGCGTCGCCGTTCTCGCGGACCAGTGAGATCCCGGCGGGCGATGTGACGATCCGGGATCTGTCGAGCCTGTACGTGTACGACAACACGCTGGTGGCGAAGCTGCTGACGGGCGCGCAGGTGCGGGCGTACCTGGAGTACTCGGCGGAGTACTTCGTGCAGACCGCGCCGGGTGCCCCGGTGGACGTGGACAAGCTGACGAACGCGAACGACCGCCCGGACTACAACTACGACTATGTGTCCGGGCTGTCGTACGACATCGATGTGGCGCAGGCGGCCGGTTCGCGGATCAAGAACGTGACGTTCGGTGGGGCGCCGCTGGACGATGCCGCGCAGTTCGTGTTCGCGGTGAACAACTACCGGGCGAACGGCGGTGGCGCCTTCCCGTATGTGGCCTCGGCGAAGGAGCTGTGGTCGGAGTCCACGGAGATCCGGACCCGGATCGCGGAGTGGGTGACGGCCAAGGGTGAGCTGGACCCGAAGGACTTCGCGTCGGTGGACTGGAAGCTGACGCGGGAGGGCACGCCGGTGTTCTAGGACCGGGCCCGGGTGGACGGCGTCGGCGGGGGTTTCCCGTCGGCGCCGTTTTCCGTTGCGGGTCAGGCCGCTGGGACGGCCCGGGTGTCACAGCAGGCTGGTGACGCTGTTCTGGAGGGCGGCGACGTGGCCGGCGAGTTCGGCGGTGGCCTGGACGCCGGGGGCGATGAAGCCGAGCCAGCTCAGGATGCGGTTGCGGCGTGGTTCGTCGCGGGTGAGTTCGGTGTCGACCTCTTCGGCGGCGTGTACGAGAGCCGTGCCGTCCTCGTACTGGTCCTGGTGGCGGCGTAATTCTTCGAGCAACTGGCGTGCCGCGGTGCGCAGTTCGGCGATGGCGGCGTCGTGGTCGGGTGGGGTGGGGGTGTTGGTGGCGGTGGAGTGGTTGACGGCGACGGCGCTGTTGTCGATGGTGAGGTCGCCTCCACTCTGGATGCCGCTGTTGTGGCCGGGGGTGGTGTCGGGCATGGCGTCACCTTCCTGGAGTCATGGGCTGGCCAGGCTGGGCGGGCGGGCTGAGGGGGGTGAGGGGGCTGGATGCGGCGGGGCTCTGGCCGCGTCGGAGGGCGGCGGCGATGCTGCCTCCGATGCCGACGGCGGAGTCCTTGACCGTGAGGTTTCCCGCGGCGTACAGGCCGGTGTTGTAGATGGCGGTCTGGCGCTGGACGAGTTCGCCGGTGTCGATGTGGTGGTCTTCCAGGAACGCGACCAGGGCGTCGAGGACGCGGTGTTCGACGGTCTTGGCGTACAGCTCGCGGTCCATCTGCTGGAAGTAGCGGTAGTAGACCTGGTCGCCGGCCGCGTCGCGGATGCTGAAGGAGGCTCCGTAGTTGAAGGTGCGGTGGCGGATCTCGCGTGCCTGCCGGCGTTGTTTGCTCTGTTCGCTCAGAGGTGCGGTGAGCCCGGCGAGGACGGAGAAGGGTGCTCCGACGAGGGTGGGGAGGGTGCGTCGTGCGGCGGTGCCGACGAGGGCCCACCACTGGCGGGCGGTGGGGGCGTCGAGCATGCGGTCGGCGGCCCGGTACCGCTCGCGTACGGGGGTGAGGAGGGAGTTGCTGGCTTCGAGGAACAGCATCCTGCCGTCGGACAGGAGGGCGCAGCGCAGGAAGAGGGTGGCGGCGAGTTCGCCGCTCCAGCCGGTGACACGGATGGCGAGGTAGGGGCGGGCTCGGCCGTTTCCGTCTTCGCGCAGGTCGCGGAGGAGGGTGGCGGAGACCTGCTCGCGGGGTGGTCCGGCGTTGTCGGGGAGGAGTTCGCCGCGGGTGCGGTCGTCGACCGCGTACAGGAGGTCGGCGCCGTTGACGAGCAGGAGGTTCTCGACGTGGACGCCGGGGAGTTTGAGGTCGCCGATGTGTGCGGCGAGGTGGTCGTTGAGTTCGTGGACGGTGAAGGGGGTGACCTGCTTGCCCTCTTGGGGGCGTGCGGTGTCGAGGGCGAAGGACCAGGTGCTCATGGTGGTGCCGTAGCCGACGAAGGGGGCGTAGGGGGAGAAGACGACGACGTTGCCGCGGTCGCGTCTTTCGATGGCCGCGATGCGGTGCCGGTGCCGGGTGCTGGTGGGCTGTGGGGCCTTGCCGGGGTCGAAGTTCTCGCGTTTGAGGTGTCGGGCCAGCACGCCGTAGTGAACGGCGAGTGATTCGAGGGCGACGATGATCCAGGCGACGAGGAGTCCGCCGAAGAGTGCGGTGCCGGGGGCGTTCGGCAGGATGACGAGGGCGATGATGATCAGCAGGGTGAGGACGACGTCGCGTTGGATGTGGCGGCGGCGGGCGGCCAGTGCGTGGCGCAGGACGCAGGCGAGGTCGACGCCGGGTGAGGAGGCGACGGCACGGCGCGGTTCATCGATGATCTGCTCGACGGCTTGTCGGGCGAGCTTGGTGTCGGTGTGGACGGCGGCGCACAGATACCGCGTGATGTCGCGGGCGAAGCGGGGGTCGGGGATGCTGGGGGGAACGGCGGGTGGTGCGGGTGGCGGGATGACGGTCATGCTCTGCTGCCTCTCCTGTGCGCGCGGATAGGGGCGGCCTGTGCGGCGAGAGCGTCGAGTCGTACCTCGCCGTCGGCGGCGTCGGAACGGGTCGGCCGGTTGTTCCCTGGGCGTTCACGGCATTCGGCCATCGGGGGCGGGGGCGGAATTGCCGCTCGCTGATGCGGTCCGGCGTGCAATGCCGTGATCAGAAATGCCATCGCGGTGAGACCGGGTAAGTCGATCACCGAACGGAAGAAAGGGTCTTCCTGCGGGAAATGGACCGCGAGGAATATGCCCCCCGCCACCACTACCACCCGGCTCACATGCCCCCGTTGCAGCGACATGCCGGGACGGTATCAGCGCACAGAGATACGGGGGAGGGGTAGGGAATATCCCCGTGTCCTTTCGCACCCCCTCCCGTGGTTCTTCACCTGGGTCGCACAGATCCCCCTACGGGCGCGCCGAGGGTGATGGGGGATTCCGCTTTCTGCCGGGTTCCGGGGACCGAGGCCGCCTGTTCGAGGCCGAAGGTCGTGAACGCCGTTCGGGTCGGCAGCGGGTACTGCTCCTTGCCCGCCAGGGAGTTGAGGATGCGGGCGCTGCGCCAGGCGGTGAGGCCGAGGTCGGGGGTGCCGACGCCGTGGGTGTGGAGTTCGGCGTTCTGGACGTGGACGGCGCCGGTGACGGCGGGGTCCAGGACGAGCCGGAACGCGTCGTCGATCAGGGGGCGGCCTGCGCTGTCACGGCGCAGGTGCGGGGTGAGTCCGGCGAGGACGCCGTCGAGGGGGCGCTGGCGGTAGCCGGTGGCGAGGACGACGGCGTCGGTGGCGAGGCGGGTGCGGGTGCCCTGGTCGTGGTGTTCGAGGTGGAGTTCGACCTGTCCGGTGCCCAGGCGCCCCGCGGTGCGGACGTGGACGCCGGGGGTGAGGACGGCGTCGGGCCAGCCGCCGTGGAGGGTGCGCCGGTACAGCTCGTCGTGGATGGCGGCCAGGGTGCCCGCGTCGACGCCTTTGTGGAGCTGCCACTGGGCGGGGACGAGCCGGTCGCGGACGGGTTCGGCCAGGGCGTGGAAGTAGCGGGTGTGGTCGGGGGTGAAGTGTTCCAGGCCGAGCTTGGAGTACTCCATGGGGGCGAAGGCGGGGGTGCGGCCGATCCAGTGCAGGCCCTCGCGGCCCTGGGGGCGGTGGCGCAGGAGGTCGAGGAAGACCTCGGCGCCGGACTGTCCTGAGCCGACGACGGTGACGTGGCCCGCGGCGAGCAGGTCGTCGCGGTGGGTGAGGTAGTCGGCGGCGTGCAGGACGGGGACGCCGGGTGCGGCGGCGAGCGGGCGCAGGGGTTCGGGGACGTGGGGGGCGGTGCCGATGCCGAGGACGAGGTTGCGGGCGCGGGTACGGCCGAGGGATTCGGCCTGGCCTTCGGCGTCGAGCCGGGTGAAGTCGACCTCGAACACCTCGCGTGCGGCGTCCCAGCGGACGGTGTCGACCTGGTGGGAGAAGCGCAGTCCGGGCAGTTGCCGGGCGACCCAGCGGCAGTAGGCGTCGTACTCGGCGCGCCGGATGTGGAAGTGCTCGGCGAAGTAGAAGGGGAAGAGGCGCTGGCGGGCGCGCAGGTAGTTGAGGAAGCTCCAGGGGCTGGTGGGGTCGGCGAGGGTCACCAGGTCGGCGAGGAAGGGGACTTGGAGGGTGGCGTCGTCGATGAGCAGGCCGGGGTGCCAGTGGAAGCCGGGGCGCTGTTCGTAGAAGACGGCGTCGAGTTCGGCCAGCGGGTGGGCGAGGGCGGCCAGGGAGAGGTTGCAGGGTCCGATGCCGATGCCGACGAGGTCGCGGGGGGATGCGGGCTCGTGCCGTGGGGGGTGGGTCATCTGGGCGTGTGTCCTTCGACGAGTTTCAGGAGGTGGGCGAGGTCGTCCGGCCGGGTGTGGGGGTTGAGGAGGGTGACCTTGAGCCAGAGGCGGCCGTCGGCGCGGGCCCGGCCGAGGACGGCGCGGCCCTGGTGGAGCAGGGTGCGGCGGACGGTGGCCACGGTGTCGTCGGGGGCGTGGGCGGGCCGGAACAGGACGGTGCTGATCCCGGGGGCGCGGTACAGCTCGAAGCGGGGGTGGGCGCGGACGAGGGCGGCGAACTCCTCGGCGCGGGCGCAGACCTGGTCGACCAGTTCGGCGAGTCCGGTGCGGCCGAGGGTCTTGAGGGTGACGGCGGCCTTGAGGATGTCGGGGCGGCGGGTGGTGCGCGGGGAGCGGCCGAGGAGGTCGGGATACCCGGCGTGGGTGTCGTCGTCGGCGTTGAGGTAGTCGGCGCGCTGGTGGAGGGCGGTCAGTTCGGCGGGGCTGGCGACGGCGAGGAGTCCGGCGGCGACGGGCTGCCAGCCGAGTTTGTGCAGGTCGAGGGTGACGGTTTCGGCGGCATCGAGTCCGGTGAGCCGGTCGCGGTGGCGGTCGCTGAACAGGAGTCCGCCGCCGTAGGCCGCGTCGATGTGGAGGCGGGCGCCGTGGGCGGTGCAGCGGGCGGCGATCTCGGGGAGGGGGTCGATGAGCCCGGCGTCGGTGGTGCCCGCGGTGGCGGCGACGAGGGCGGGGCCTTCGAGTGCGGCGAGCGCGGTGTCGAGGGTCGCGGGGTCCAGGGTGCCGTCCGGGGTGGGCAGGACGAGCGGGGCGGGCAGACCGAGGAGCCAGGCGGCGCGGGGCAGGGAGTGGTGGGCGTTGGCCCCGCAGACGAGGGTGAGCGCGGTGCCGTGCCGTTCACGGGCGAGGAGCAGGGCGAGCTGGTTGGACTCGGTGCCGCCGGTGGTGACCAGGGCGTCGGCGAGTCCGGCCTGGCGGGCGAGGGCGCGGGTGACGCGGGCCTCCAATGCGGAGGCGGCGGGGGCCTGGTCCCAGGAGTCCAGGGAGGGGTTCAGCGCGCTGACGGCGAGGTCGGCGGCGGTGGCGACGGCGAGCGGGGGGCAGTGGAGGTGGCCCGCGCAGAGCGGGTCGGCGGGGTCGGCGGCCCCGGCGGCGAGGAGGCGGACGAGGGTGTGCAGGGCGTCGGGGTCGCCGTGCTCGGGCAGTACGTCCCCGAGGGCTTGTGCGACCCGGGTGTCCACGGCGTGCGGCCCTCCGGCGGGCAGCGGTCCGCCCCGGTCCCGCGCGCCCGCCGCGAGTGCGTCGAGCACGGTCTCCAGCAGGGGCCGCAGCGCGTCGGGGCCGTGCGGTCCGGCGGCGAGGGGCGGCGTGCTCATGGGCTCTCCTGCGGGGCGGGTACG
Organism: Streptomyces sp. LaPpAH-108; assembly: GCF_000373625.1. Taxonomy (GTDB): domain Bacteria; phylum Actinomycetota; class Actinomycetes; order Streptomycetales; family Streptomycetaceae; genus Streptomyces. The sequence goes on along the minus strand of NZ_KB891988.1, from coordinate 873,489 downwards.
CCGGCCGGGCGGATTTGGGGCCGGGTGTCCGCGATGTCCAACGACGGAGAGCGGTCGTGGGTACTGCCGTGCGGGGAAAACACGTCGGAGGAGTACGTGTACGGGCTTGCCGTCGGCGGGAGGAGTGCCGCGCCGGGCGGTGCCGCGGAGGGTGGCCTCCGCGTGAGGGCACCGCCCGGCGCCCCTGTCGGCTATTCGCCCCGTACGCGCAACGCCCGTGCCAGGTCGTCCAGTTCGTCGATCAGCTTGCGGCGCAGGGCCGTGGGCGGGGCGTCCTCGCGCAGGCAGGTCTCGCCGAGGGTCAGGGTCTCGCGGTCGACGGCGTGGCGGGGGAAGGCCCAGGCGCCCGCGGCGGCGGCGATGGCGGGGCCCCGGCGGGCGGCGAGGGCGGGGGCCTCCTTGAAGTAGCGGGTGACGTACTCCCGTACCAGATCGGCCTGTTCGGGCTGCCAGAAGCCGAGGGCGGTGGCCTTGAAGAGGTAGTTGGAGAGGTCGTCGCCGGTGAACATGGCGTCCCAGGCGGTCCGCTTGGCCTCCGGGTCGGGCAGGGCGGCGCGGCAGCGGGCGGCGCCCTCCTGGCCGCTGGCGGAGGGGTCGCGTTCCAGCTCGGCGGCGATGGCAGCCTCGTCGGTGGCGCCGAGCACGGCGAGCCGGCCGAGGATGCGCCAGCGCAGCTCGGGGTCGAGTTCGGGTCCGCCGGGCACGGTGCCGTCGGCGAGCCAGGCGGCGATGGTCTCGGGGTGGGCGGCGACGTCGATGAAGTGGCGTACGGCGATCAGGCGCAGCCCGGGGTTGTCGCCGTCCTCGGTGCGGCGGATGAGGTCGCGGCAGAGCGAGGTGAGGGTGGCGAGCGCGGCGGGCCGCTCCTCGGGGGTGAGGTGGCGCAGCGCGATGTGGCCGATGGCGAAGGCGAGGACGCCCTCGACGAGGGCGAGGTCGGTCTCCAGCGGGAGGTGGGCGCGGGCGGTCTCCAGGTAGGCGGCGGGCGGGAGTTCGCCGTCGCGTACGGCGTCGCGCAGGGCGTTCCAGACGACCGCGCGGGTGAGCGGGTCGGGCAGCCCGGACAGGCTGGTGCGGATCGTCTCGAAGGAGTCGGCGTCGAAGCGGATCTTGGCGTAGGTGGGGTCGCCGTCGTTGAGGACGACCAAGGCGGGGCGCTTGCCGATGGGGGCGGGCCCGGTGTGCGGGATGTCGAGACCGAGGGGTGCGCGCGGGGTGAGGCGGCCCTCCTCGGTGAGGTCGTGGTCGTAGAGGCCGACGGTGATCCGGTGCGGGCGGCTGCCCTCGTGTGCGACGGTGAGGGTGCGGGTGCCGTCCTCGGCGGAGCCGATGTGCGCGGTGAGCTTGTCGACGCCGGTGGTGCGCAGCCAGGCGTCGGCCCAGGCGTGGACGTCGCGTTCGGTGGCGGCGGCGAGGGAGTCGATGAAGTCGGCGAGGGTGGCGTTGCCGAACCGGTGCCGCTCGAAGTGGATGTTGATGCCCGCGAGGAAGTCCTTCTCGCCGAGCCAGGCGACGAGCTGGCGCAGCGCGGAGGCGCCCTTGGCGTACGAGATGCCGTCGAAGTTGAGGAGGGCGGCGGCGGTGTCGTCGACGGCCTCGGGGGCGACGGGGTGGGTGGAGGGGCGCTGGTCGGCGTCGTAGCCCCACGCCTTGCGGGTGACGCCGAACTCGACCCAGGGCTCGGTGAAGCGGGTGGCCTCCAGGGTGGTCTGGTAGCCCATGTACTCGGCGAAGGACTCGTTGAGCCAGATGTCGTCCCACCACTTGAGGGTGACGAGGTCGCCGAACCACATGTGGGCCATCTCGTGCGCGATGACCATGGCGCGGGTCTGCCGCTCGGTGTCGGTGACGGCGGAGCGGTAGACGAACTCGTCGCGGAAGGTGACGAGTCCGGGGTTCTCCATGGCGCCCGCGTTGAACTCGGGGACGAACGCCTGGTCGTAGGAGTCGAAGGGGTAGGGCTCGGCGAACTTCTCGTGGTAGCGGTCGAAGCAGGCGCGGGTGACGTCGAAGATCTCGTCGGCGTCGGCGTCGAGGTGGGGGGCGAGGGAGCGGCGGCAGTGGATGCCGAAGGGCAGCCCGCGGTGTTCGGTGTGCGCCGAGTGCCAGGGGCCCGCGGCGACGGCGAGGAGGTAGGTGGAGATCAGCGGGGTGGTGGCGGCCTTCCAGCGGCCCTCGCCGAGGTGTTCGGTGACGCCGTTGGCGAGGACGGTCCAGCCCTCGGGGGCGGTGACGGTGACGTCGAAGACGGCCTTGAGGTCGGGCTGGTCGAAGGCGGCGTAGACGCGCTGGACGTCGTCCAGGAAGAGCTGGCTGTAGACGTAGGTCTCGCCGTCGGTGGGGTCGGTGAAGCGGTGCATGCCCTCGCCGGTGCGGGAGTAGCGCATGACGGCGTCCAGGACGAGTTCGTGCGCGCCCTCGGTGAGGTTCTTCAGCGGCAGCCGGTTGCCGTCCAGGGTCTCGGGGTCCAGGGGCTGTCCGTCCAGGGTGACGGTGCGCAGCTCGGCGGGCTTCAGCTCGACGAAGGTGTCCCCGTCGGACCGCGCGCTGAACGCGATCACGGTACGGGAGCCGAAGGTCTCGTCCCCGGTGGTGAGGTCGAGGTCGACGGTGTAGCGGTGGACGTCGATGAGCTGTGCTCGGGCTTGCGCTTCGTCGCGCGTCAGTACGGACATGCAGGCCATGCTGCCCGATGCCGCCGGTGCCGGACAGAGGCGGACCGGTACATGGCTTATGTCCGCCCCTCGCCCGCTCTTCCCCCGGCTCACCAGAGGCTTCGTGTCCCGCTCCTCCCTCAGTTCGCCGGGGGCTTCGCCACGTCCTCGGCGATGCGTTCGTGGTGGCGGATCACCTCGGCCACGATGAAGTTGAGGAACTTCTCGGCGAAGGCCGGGTCCAGGCGGGCGTCCTCGGCGAGGCTGCGCAGGCGGGCGATCTGGCGGGCCTCGCGGGCCGGGTCGGCCGGGGGCAGCTGGTGGCGGGCCTTGAGGCGGCCGACCTGCTGGGTGGCCTTGAAGCGTTCGGCCAGCATGTGGACGACGGCCGCGTCGATGTTGTCGATGCTCGCCCGCAGCCGCTCCAGCTCCTCGCGGACCTCGGGCTCGACGTCACCGGTACCGGTGTTGCTGATGGTCATGGGCGACAACCCTAAGGGGCGCGGCCCGGCACCGTTCCCGGGCGGTCGGGGCGGACCTATGGTGGAGGGGGCTTCCCGGCGTCTTTGGGGGTGCGGACGTGGCGAACGGCGGACCGGTCGAGCACGGCTTTCCTCATCTGGCGACGGTGCGCAGAGCGGTCACCGCGCTCTACAAGCGGCTGTCGTACGACGTGGTGGAGACCTTCGCGACCAGTGTGGCCCCGGCCGACGTGGCCTTCGGGGACGCGGACGACCTGCATCTGGGCGCCCAGCGGGTGGCGCGCGAGCTGGTGGGGCACTTCCGGCTGCCGGACGCCCGGCTGATCGTCGGCTTCCGGGAGATGACCCAGGCGGCGAACGTCGAGCTGGCGGCGGGCCCGGAGTACTTCGTGGAGCTGAACGACCGCTTCCGCACCCACCGCGAGGACATCGGCGCGGCCCTCGCCCACGAGGTCACCCACGTCTATCTGCACCGGCTCGGCCTGGCCTTCCCGACCACGGCGGAGAACGAGATCCTGACCGACACGGTGGCGGTGTACCTGGGCGCGGGCTGGCTGCTCCTGGACGCCTACCGCGAGCACGGTCCCGCCTCGCAGAAGCTGGGCTATCTCACCCCGGAGGAGTTCGGGTACGTGCTGGCCAAGCGGGCGCTGCTGTTCCACGAGGACCCGGCGGTGTGGTTCACCAGCCCGCAGGCGGCCGACGCCTACGCCAAGGGTCTCGCCCGGGCCCGGCACGACGAGCGCAGGCCCCCGCTGACGGCGGCGGGCCGCCCGGCCCGGCTGCGCTACGCCCACCACCGCCGCCATCCCCTGCGTACGCCGGCCCCGGAAGCGGGCTACACCTTCGCCTCCGGGGCCGACGGGCGCCCGCGTGTCTCCTTCGACTGCCCGGTCTGCCACCAGCGGATCAGGGTGCCGGTGCGGGGCCGGGTCAAGGCGCGGTGCGGGCTGTGCCGCACGGTGCTGGAGTGCGACACCTGAGCGAACCGGTGGGCTCAGTCGGGCAGCCGGTCCAGGAGCCAGATCGCCAGTTCCTCGGTGACGGCGGTGTGGGCCGTCGTGTCGGAGGAGCAGAGGTAGTCGTCGACGTCGGCCTCGTCCGGCGGCAGGTCGTCGACGTTCGCGTACAGGTCCTTCTGCTGGTCCAGGTCGCGGATCGAGACCGCGCTGACCGTGGGCACGAAAGAGACCTCCGGGTGCCGCAGGTCGACCTGGGCGCCCGCCTTCTTCAGCGCGTCGGCGAGGATGCCGTAGGAGCGCAGGGTGCCGCCGGGGGCGCCGTCCAGCTCGGGGAAGTCGCTGGTGGTGATGGTCTTCTCGGCGGCCGGGAAGCGCCGCTTCAGCTCGGCGACCGTGACGTTGCGGCCCTGGGCCTGGGCGGAGAAGGAGGTGCCGGGGTAGACCCGGTCCACCTTGAGCACGGTCTCGCCGGGCAGGACGGCGATGCCGGTGCCGTCGCCCCGGCCGTTGGCGACCGCCAGGAGACGGGGGATGCGGGGCCAGCCGCCGACCTGCTGGAGCTGTTCGAGGAACTGGGTGCGCTCGGGGGCGATCCCGCTCTCACCGGTCTTCGGGTCGTAGTGGCGCCAGAGCATCTGACGGGCGGCGGGGCTGTCCATCTGCCGGGCGAAGTCGTTCGCCACGGGGATGAAGTGCGAGAACGCCTGGAGCCCGACGGGGATGTACGCGCCCCGGTGCGGGGTGTCGTACGAGAAGTAGACGCCGACCTGGTGGTCGACGCGCTGCATCTCCATCCTGGCCAGCGCGTAGCGGGTGATCAGGCCGCCCATGCTGAAGCCGCCCACCGTGAGGCGGGTGCCGCCCAGCCGTTCGGCGTTGGCCCGCATGATGGCGGCGGTCGCGGTCTGGGCGTTGTCGAGGATCGAGGCGGTGCGCTCGTCGAAGCCGAGCAGGATGACGTCCCGGCCCCGGCGGCGCAGTTCGGTCAGGAAGGGGAACTGGCCCTGGTCGAGGCCCGCGTAGAGCCAGTCCAGGTCGCTGCGGCCGAGGTTGAAGCCGTCGGCGACGATCACCGGCCGCATGATGCCCTGGTTGCGCTCGCCGTAGTAGACGTGGGCGAAGCCGCCCGGCAACTGCCACTTCTCGTCGGGCTCGGGGGCCCGGTACCCGGCGGGCGGCGCGGCGGCCAGCGGGCCGGTGAGCGTGAACTCCCCTACGCTGCGCTCGGCTTGTTCGTTCTGCTCGGACAAGGCCGTCTCCTTCCGGATCCGCGCACGGCGCAGCGGCCCGCCAGGCGCGGGTCGCGTGACTGCGGTGGGCGCGATGATCCGGGACATCATCAGCACGCCCTCCCACCTGCGCGGACGTGAATCGCGGGTCTGTCATCCCTAAGAGTGCGCGGGACGCGGGGCGGTGACGCGGTATCGGGAAATCAGCTGATCACAGCCGGACGGGCGGCGCTCCCCCGCCGTTCGCCCACCGTCCGCTCCGGTCCGATAGTTTGTTCGCCGCCGCCCCACCGGCTCATCCTGTCCCACTCTTCCCCGAGTCCTTCCCCGAGGAGCCGGCCGTGACCGCCGAGTCCGACGTGACCACCTGCTTCCGCCATCCCACGGTGGAGTCGCACGTCCGCTGCACCCGCTGCGACCGCTACATCTGCCCGGACTGCATGCGCGAGGCGGCGGTCGGCCACCAGTGCGTGGAGTGCGTGAAGGAGGGGACGCGCTCGGTCCGGCAGGCGCGGACGGCGTTCGGCGGCAGGATCAGCGCGGTGCCGCTGGTGACGTACGCGCTGGTCGGCCTGAACGTGCTCGCCTATCTCTGCGAGCTGGTCCGGCCCTCCCTGGTGGACCGCTTCGGGATGCTGGGCGCGGGGCTGCTCGGGCCGGACGGCGGGCACTACCTGTGGCAGTACCCCTACGACCCGGTGCTGCGCCCGGAGGGCCTGGCGGACGGCCAGTGGGAGCGGCTGCTGACCGGATCGTTCCTGCACATGCCGCCGGACGAGGGCATGGGGATGGTGCACATCGTGATGAACATGGTCTCGCTGTGGAGCATCGGCCGGGTGGTGGAGATCCAGTTGGGGCGGGCCCGCTATCTCGCGCTGTATCTGCTCTCCGCGCTGGGCGGCTCGGTGCTGGTGCTCCTGGTCGCCCCGGACGACCTGACGATCGGCGCCTCGGGCGCCATCTTCGGTCTGGGCGCGGCCTATTGGGTGATGGGGCGCCGTCTGGGCTACGACATGCGGGCGGTCAACCAGTACATGACCGGTCTGCTGGTGTGGCTGGTGATCTCCGCGTTCATGACGTCCTGGGAGGCGCATCTGGGCGGCCTGCTGACGGGCGCTCTGGTGACGCTGGCCTACGCCTACGCGCCCCGGGACAAGCGCCGGACGCTGATCCAGGCGGGGGCGTGCGCGGCGCTGGTGGTGCTGCTGCTGGTGCTGACGTGGGTGAAGGTGGCGGGTTACACGAGCGGCATGGCCTGAGCCACGCGCCTCCCCCGGCCGGACGGCTGCGGACAGGCGGCGGCGCCTGCCGGGGCGTCCGGTCGGGGACTGTCGGGCAGGCGCCGCCCGATGCCGCGTACGCCGTTGTACGGGACATCCGGTGGAGGGGCCGTCAGACCGCCAGGGCGCGGTCGGTCGGGCGGATCGGGGCGGGCAGGTCGCTCGCCCCGGTGAGGTGGCGGTCCACGCCGCGGGCGGCGGAGCGGCCCTCGGCGATGGCCCACACGATGAGGGACTGGCCGCGGCCCGCGTCACCGGCGACGAACACGCCGGGCACGTTGGTCTGGAAGTCGGCGTCGCGGGCGATGTTGCCCCGCTCGTCCAGGTCGAGACCGAACTGCTCCACGAGCCCGTTCTCCCGGTCGGTGCCGGTGAAGCCCATGGCGAGGGTGACCAGCTGGGCCGGGATCTTCCGCTCGCTGCCCGGCTTGGGGGTCAGCCTGCCGTCGATGAACTCGACCTCGGCCAGGTGCAGCCACTGGACGTTGCCGTCCTCGTCGCCCTCGAAGTGGGTGGTGGAGACGGAGTAGACCCGCTCACCGCCCTCCTCGTGGGCGCTGGTGACCTTGTAGAGCATGGGGAAGGTCGGCCAGGGCTGGTTCAGCGGGTGCCGCTCGTCGCTCGGGCGGGGCATGATCTCCAGCTGGGTGACGGAGGCCGCGCCCTGGCGGTGGGCAGTGCCCACGCAGTCGGCGCCGGTGTCGCCGCCGCCGATGACGACGACGTGCTTGCCCTCGGCCGAGATCGGCGGGGCCACGTAGTCGCCCTCCTGGACCTTGTTGGACAGCGGCAGATACTCCATCGCCTGGTGGATGCCGTTCAACTCCCGCCCGGGGACGGGGAGATCACGGGCGGTGGTGGCGCCCACGGCCAGGACGACGGCGTCGTAGCGCTTCTTGAGGTCGGTCGCCTTGAGGTCGCGGCCGATCTCGACGCCGGTGCGGAAGCGGGTGCCCTCCGCGCGCATCTGCTCTATGCGGCGGTTGATGTGCCGCTTCTCCATCTTGAACTCGGGGATGCCGTACCGCAGCAGGCCGCCGACGCGGTCGGCGCGCTCGTAGACGGCGACCGTGTGCCCGGCGCGGGTGAGCTGCTGGGCGGCGGCGAGCCCGGCCGGGCCCGAGCCGATGACGGCGACGGTCTTGCCGGACAGGCGCTCGGGGATGCGCGGGGCGACGTCCCCGGTCTCCCACGCCTTGTCGATGATGGAGACCTCGACGTTCTTGATGGTGACCGGCTGCTGGTTGATGCCCAGCACACAGGCCGACTCACAGGGGGCGGGGCACAGCCGCCCGGTGAACTCCGGGAAGTTGTTGGTCGCGTGCAGCCGCTCGGAGGCGGCGGCCCAGTCCTCGCGGTAGGCGTAGTCGTTCCACTCGGGGATCAGGTTCCCGAGCGGACAGCCGTTGTGACAGAACGGGATGCCGCAGTCCATGCACCGGCTGGCCTGCTTGCTGATGATCGGCAGCAGGGAGCCGGGGACGTAGACCTCGTTCCAGTCCTTGAGGCGCACGTCCACGGGGCGGGTGCGGGCGACCTCGCGGCCGTGGTGAAGAAAGCCCTTGGGATCAGCCATTGGTCGCCGCCTCCATCATCTTCTCGGTGATCTCGGTCTCGGAGAGACCGGCTCGCTCGGCGGCGTCCTTGGCGGCGAGCACTGCCTTGTACGTGCTGGGGATGATCTTGCTGAAGCGCTCGACGGCCCGGTCCCAGTCGTCGAGCAGCTTGGCGGCGACCGTGGAGCCGGTCTCCTCCGCGTGGCGGCGCACCACGTCGTGCAGCCAGCTCCGGTCGGCGTCGTCCAGGGGCTCGATCGCGCCCGCGTTGCCGGGGTTGACGTTGTCCCGGTCGAGGTCGATCACATAGGCGATGCCGCCGGACATGCCCGCCGCGAAGTTGCGGCCGGTCGGGCCGAGGACGACGGCGTGGCCGCCGGTCATGTACTCGCAGCCGTGGTCGCCCACGCCCTCGGAGACCACCAGCGCGCCGGAGTTGCGGACGCAGAAGCGTTCGCCGGTACGGCCGCGCAGGAACAGCTCGCCGCCGGTGGCGCCGTAGCCGATCGTGTTGCCCGCGATGGTGGAGTACTCGGCCAGGTGGTCGGCGGCGCGGTCGGGGCGGACGACGATCCGGCCGCCGGAGAGGCCCTTGCCGACGTAGTCGTTGGCGTCGCCCTCCAGGCGGAGGGTGACGCCGCGCGGCAGGAAGGCGCCGAAGGACTGGCCGGCCGAGCCGGTGAAGGTGATGTCGATGGTGTCGTCGGGCAGGCCCGCGCCACCGAACTTCCGGGTCACCTCGTGGCCGAGCATGGTGCCGACCGTGCGGTTGATGTTGCGGATGGCGACCTGGGCGCGCACCGGGTGGGCCTCGGTGGCGTCCGGGACGGCCAGCGCGTCGGCGGCGAGCTTGATCAGCTCGTTGTCGAGCGCCTTCTCCAGGCCGTGGTCCTGGGTGGTGATCTGGTGGCGCACCGCGCCCTCGGGCAGCTCGGGCACGTGGAAGAGCGGGGCCAGGTCCAGGCCCTGGGCCTTCCAGTGGTTCACCGCGCGCTCGACGTCCAGCACCTCGGCGTGGCCGACGGCCTCCTCGATGGAGCGGAAGCCCAGCTCGGCCAGGAGTTCGCGGACCTCTTCGGCGATGAACTTGAAGAAGTTGACGACGTACTCGGCCTTGCCGTTGAACCGCTCGCGCAGCACCGGGTTCTGGGTGGCGATGCCGACCGGGCAGGTGTCCAGGTGGCAGACGCGCATCATCACGCAGCCGGAGACGACCAGGGGCGCGGTGGCGAAACCGAACTCCTCGGCGCCGAGCAGCGCGGCGATGACCACGTCGCGGCCGGTCTTGAGCTGGCCGTCGGTCTGGACGACGATCCGGTCGCGCAGCCCGTTGAGCAGCAGGGTCTGCTGGGTCTCGGCGAGGCCCAGCTCCCAGGGACCGCCCGCGTGCTTGAGCGAGGTCAGCGGGGAGGCACCCGTGCCGCCGTCGTGGCCGGAGATGAGCACCACGTCCGCGTGCGCCTTGGACACACCCGCCGCGACCGTGCCGACGCCGACCTCGGAGACCAGCTTCACGTGGATCCGCGCCTGCGGGTTCGCGTTCTTCAGGTCGTGGATCAGCTGGGCCAGGTCCTCGATGGAGTAGATGTCGTGGTGCGGGGGCGGGGAGATCAGGCCGACGCCGGGCGTGGAGTGCCGGGTCCTGGCCACCCACGGGTAGACCTTGTGGCCGGGCAGCTGGCCGCCCTCGCCGGGCTTGGCGCCCTGGGCCATCTTGATCTGGATGTCGTCGGCGTTGACCAGGTACTCGGAGGTGACGCCGAAGCGGCCGGAGGCGACCTGCTTGATGGCGCTGCGCCGGGCCGGGTCGTAGAGCCGCTCCGGGTCCTCGCCGCCCTCGCCGGTGTTGGACTTGCCGCCCAGCTCGTTCATCGCGATGGCCAGCGTCTCGTGCGCCTCGCGGGAGATGGAGCCGTACGACATGGCGCCGGTGGAGAAGCGCTTGACGATCTCGGAGACCGGCTCGACCTCGTCCACCGGGATGGGAGCCCGCCCTGAGGTGAAGCCGAACAGGCCGCGCAGCGTCATCAGGCGCTCGGACTGCTCGTTCACGCGGTCGGTGTACTTCTTGAAGATGTCGTACCGGCCGGCCCGGGTGGAGTGCTGGAGGCGGAAGACCGTCTCGGGGTCGAACAGGTGCGGCTCGCCCTCGCGGCGCCACTGGTACTCGCCGCCGATCTCCAGGGTGCGGTGCGCGGGCGCGATGCCGCTGGCCGGGTACGCCTTGGCGTGGCGGGCGGCGACCTCCTGGGCGATGACGTCGATGCCGACGCCGCCGATCTTGGAGGTGGTGCCGTCGAAGTACTTCGCCACGAAGGCGTCGTCCAGGCCGACGGCCTCGAAGACCTGGGCGCCCCGGTAGGAGGCGACGGTGGAGATGCCCATCTTGGACATCACCTTGAGGACGCCCTTGCCGAGGGCGTAGATCAGGTTGCGGATGGCCTGCTCGGGCTCCATGCCGGGCAGGAAGGTGCCCGCGCGGACCAGGTCCTCGACGGACTCCATCGCCAGGTACGGGTTGACGGCGGCGGCGCCGTAGCCGATCAGCAGGGCGACGTGGTGGACCTCGCGCACGTCACCGGCCTCGACCAGCAGGCCCACGTGGGTGCGCTGCTTGGTGCGGATGAGGTGGTGGTGGACGGCGGCGGTGAGCAGCAGCGAGGGGATCGGCGCGTGCTCGGCGTCGGAGTGCCGGTCGGACAGGACGATCAGCCGGGCGCCGTTGTCGATGGCGGCGTCCGCCTCGGCGCAGATCTCCTCGATGCGCGCGGCCAGCGACTCGCCGCCACCGGAGACCCGGTAGAGGCCGGAGAGGGTCGCGGCCTTGAAGCCGGGCATGTCGCCGTCGGCGTTGACGTGGATGAGCTTGGCCAGCTCGTCGTTGTCGATCACCGGGAAGGGCAGCAGGACCGAGCGGCAGGACGCGGCGCTCGGGTCGAGCAGGTTGCCCGAGGGGCCCAGCGAGGAGCGCAGGGAGGTGACCAGTTCCTCGCGGATGGCGTCCAGCGGGGGGTTGGTGACCTGCGCGAAGAGCTGGGTGAAGTAGTCGAACAGCAGCCGGGGGCGCTCGGAGAGGGCCGCGATGGGGCTGTCGGTGCCCATGGAGCCGATGGGCTCGGCGCCCGCCTTGGCCATGGGGGCGAGGATGACGCGCAGCTCTTCCTCGGTGTAGCCGAAGGTCTGCTGGCGGCGGGTGACCGAGGCGTGGGTGTGCACGATGTGCTCGCGCTCGGGCAGGTCGCCCAGCTCGATCTCCCCGGCCTCCATCCAGTCGCCGTAGGGCTGCTCGGCGGCGAGGGACGCCTTGATCTCGTCGTCCTCGATGATGCGGTGCTCGGCGGTGTCCACGAGGAACATGCGGCCGGGCTGGAGGCGGCCCTTGCGGACCACGCGCGCGGGGTCGATGTCGAGGACGCCGACCTCGGAGCCGAGGACGACCAGGCCCTCGTCGGTGACCCAGTAGCGGCCGGGGCGCAGGCCGTTGCGGTCGAGGACGGCGCCGACCTGGACGCCGTCGGTGAAGGTGACGCAGGCGGGACCGTCCCAGGGCTCCATCATCGTGGAGTGGAACTGGTAGAAGGCGCGCCGGGCCGGGTCCATCGAGGCGTGGTTCTCCCACGCCTCCGGGATCATCATCAGCACGGAGTGGGGCAGCGAGCGGCCACCCAGGTGCAGCAGTTCGAGAACTTCGTCGAAGGACGCCGAGTCGGAGGCGTCCGGCGTACAGACCGGGAAGGTCCGGGCGAGGTTGTCCTCGGTGCCGAACAGGTCCGAGGCGAGCTGGGACTCGCGGGCGCGCATCCAGTTGCGGTTGCCCTTGACGGTGTTGATCTCACCGTTGTGCGCGATGAAGCGGTACGGATGCGCGAGCGGCCACGACGGGAAGGTGTTCGTGGAGAAGCGCGAGTGGACGAGCGCGATCGCGGAGGCGAAGCGGCGGTCGGACAGGTCCGGGAAGAAGGGCTCCAGCTGGCCGGTGGTCAGCATGCCCTTGTAGACGATGGTCCGGGCGGACAGCGAGGGGAAGTAGACCCCCACCTCCCGCTCGGCGCGCTTGCGCAGGACGAACGCCTTGCGGTCGAGCGCGATGCCCTCGCTGACGCCGTCGGAGACGAAGATCTGACGGAAGGCGGGCATGGTCGAGCGAGCGGTCGCACCGAGCAGTTCGGGGGCGACCGGGACCTCGCGCCAGCCGAGGACCGTAAGGCCCTCCTCGGCGGCGATCGTCTCAATCCGTGAGACGGCGTCGGAGGTGCCGTCCTCGGGCAGGAAGGCGGTGCCGACCGCGTAGGAACCGGCGGCCGGCAGATCGAATCCGGCCACCTCGCGGAAGAACGCGTCGGGCACCTGGGAGAGGATGCCGGCGCCGTCCCCGGAGTCGGGTTCGGAGCCGGTGGCACCTCGGTGCTCCAGGTTGCGCAGTACTGTCAGCGCCTGCTCGACCAGCGCGTGGCTCGCCTCGCCGGTGAGGGTGGCCACGAAACCGACGCCACAGGCGTCGTGTTCGTCGCGGGGGTCGTACATGCCCTGAGCCGCAGGGCGGGCATCCATGAAGGACCAGGGGCGGTCGGTCACGGAGTGCTGGGACGGCTGGCGCGGCGTACGCATCGGCTCTCCCGTCGTCGTCATCTGGCCATGTGCGGTACCGAGGGACGACGCTGGCCCTCTGCGTGGGGTGCAAAATTTCGTGCAGGTTACATGATGGGACGGCTCCCGGGAACCGGATAGGCCGTTCCAGCATGCGGACGCCACACGGAAGGTCGCGTCGGGTGCCGCGGGGGTGCGGCGAGGGTGCCGCAGGGGTCGCGGCGGGTGCCGCGAGGTCGGTCACGGCGGGTGCCGCGCACGGCGGCGGGAAAGGTGCGTGAAGGCCGGGCCGGGGTGATCGGTCGGATCGGGACCGGGCCGGTCCGAGGGGGCGGGCCGGGTGTCTTTCCCCCGGGTCCGCGGGGCGCCACCGCAGGCGTCATTGCCCGCAGTGCCAGTGCTCACTGGTCATGCCCCGTGGTTAAGCGTTCGAAACCCGCGAGTAACGATTATTTATGCAGGCTCTCGCATACATTCCGCGCCTGTCATCCTAGGGCCGTACCGAACAGACTGCCCAGGGCGTACGTCACACCGGCCGCGGCGCCACCGAGGGCGAGCTGCCTGAGGCCGCTGAACCACCAGGTCCGCGCCGTCACCCGGGCCACCACCGCACCACAGCCGAAGAGTCCGGCGAGGGCGAGGAGCACGGCGGGCCACAGCACGGTCACGCCGAGCAGGAACGGCAGCACGGGCAGCAGGGCACCCAGCGCGAACGAACCGAACGAGGACACGGCGGCCACCAGCGGCGAGGGCAGGTCGGCCGGGTCGATGCCCAGCTCCTCGCGGGCGTGGATCTCCAGGGCGCGCTCGGGGTCCTGCGACAGCTGCCGGGCGACCTCGCGGGCGAGGCCGGGCTCGACCCCGCGCGCGGTGTACAGCGCGGCCAGCTCCTCCTCCTCGGCCTGCGGGTGCTTGCGCAGCTCACGGCGCTCCACGTCCAGCTCGGCCAGCACCAGCTCGCGCTGCGAGGCGACGGAGGTGTACTCACCGGCCGCCATCGAGAAGGCGCCGGCGGCGAGCCCGGCCAGGCCCGTGAGCACGATCGCCTGATGGCCGACGGACCCGCCCGCGACACCGGTCAGCAGGGCGAGGTTGGACACCAGGCCGTCCATCGCGCCGAAGACGGCGGGGCGCAGCCAGCCGCCGTTGACGTCGCGGTGGGTGTGGTTGTCACGGTGCGCCTCGTGCAGCGTGGCCTCGGTGTCGATGATGGCCATTCAGGACCCCCGGGGAGCTTAGCCAAAGCTAACTTTGGACTGTTTCTATCTTTTGACAACTACCAACCTACGTCGGGCATTCCTTGCCCGCCAGCAAGGAAAGGCTCCGCTAACCTGCGGCTTTACCTTTTCTTGCTCATCCGAGGAATCGAACGCTCAGATGCCGAGAGAGTGATGCTGGGCCTCCGGAGGCTGGTCGGCGCGTGTCACGGGGGACACATCCGCAAAGGGCCGCGCGGCCCACGCCTGTAGCGCGACCCCCCGCCGAAGGAGAGTCCGCCATGGCTTCGACCGCCCGCACCGCCCCGGACCCCGTCCCGGACCCGGCGTCCGGGAACCGCCCCGGACCGCGTGAGCGGGCGCGCGGGGCGCTGCTCGGCCTGGCGGTCGGCGACGCGCTCGGCGCCCCGGCCGAGAACATGAAGCCCTCCGAGATCCGCGCCCGCTGGGGCCGTATCACCGGGTACGTCACCGACCGGCCCTCGGGCACGGACGACACCGAGTACGCGATCTTCTCGGGGCTGCTGCTCGCCCGGCACGGCTCCGCGCTCACCCCGGCGCATGTCGAGGCGGCCTGGCACCAGTGGATCGCGGACCGCGCCGAGGGCCCCTTCCGGGGCGCGGGCTTCAGCGAGCGCGGCACCCTGGAGAACCTGCGGCGCGGACTGGCCGCCCCCATCTCCGCCCAGCACCGGCACGCCTGGAGCGACGGGCTCGCGATGCGGGCGGCGCCCTTCGGGGTGTTCGCCGCCGGACGGCCGGGCGAGGCGGCCCGGCTGGTGGCGATCGACGGCTCGGTCAGCCACGAGGGCGAGGGCATCCACGGCGGGCAGGCGGTCGCGGCCGGGGTGGCGGCGGCGATGGCGGGCGCCGACCCGGCCGTGGTGATCGCCGCCGCGCTCGCGGCCGTACCCGACGACTCCTGGACCGCCCGCTCGCTGCGCCGCGCGGTCGCCGTCGCCCACCGGGGCGAACGCGCGGTCCGCTCCGCCGTGGTCATCGGCGGCTACCCCTGGACCGACCTCGCCCCCGAGGCCGTCGCCCTCGCCTTCGGGGCGTACGCGGCGGCCGACGGCGACTTCCGGGAGGCGGTCCTCACCGCCGTCAACATGGGCCGCGACGCCGACACCACGGCGGCGGTCGCGGGTGCCCTCGCCGGTGCCACCCAGGGCGTCTGCGCGATCCCCGCCGAGTGGGCCGCCGCCATCGGCCCCGCCCGGGGCCGCTGCCTGCCCGCCATGGCCGGCCACCACGTCCTGGACATCGCCGAACTCCTGGTCCCCGAGGAGGGCGGCAAATGGGGCGAGGCGCTCGCCGTACCGGACTTCCTGCCGGAGGAGGTACGGGAGCTGGTGCGGAGCGGGGCGCTCCGCGAGGCGGCTTCGGCGGGGGGCGGCACGGCGCGGGAGGGGGTGCGGGAACGGGTGACGGTCGGGAGTGAGGAGGTGCGGGGACTGGTGACGGCCGGGAGCGAGGCGACGCGGGAACTGGTGACCGCCGGAAGCGAAGAGGTACGGGGACTGGTGACGGCCGGGAGTGAGACGGCGCGGGAACGGGTGACCGCCGGAAGCGAAGAGGTACGGGAACAGGTGACGACCGGGAGCGGCGCGGCACCGGAGGGCGGGGCGGCATCCGCGGCGCCTCCCGCCGGGGTCGTACCCCCGGAGCGGCCCGGGGTCGGCCGGGAGGCGGCCGGGGTGCGGACCGCGCCGGTGTCGTCGCCCGGCCTCGCGGGCGCTGCCGAGCGGACGGGGACCGGGCCGGAAGCGGCCGGGGCGCGAGCCGTGCCCGTCGCGCCGCCCGACGACGCCGGACATCCGGGGCAGGGCGCCGCCTCCGGCGCGGGGCGGGCCGCGCCCACACACCCGGCCGATCCCGCCGCGCCCGCCCCGGACACCCGCACCCGCGCCGACTCGGAGGTGCCCGCGTGAGCCGCCGTATCGAGGGACTGCTGCTCGGTCTGGCCGCCGGGGACGCGGCCGGGTGGCCCGCCGCGCGGCATCGGGCGGCGCGGATGCCGGAGTGGACGCGGCGGCTCACCCGGGAGCTGGACACGTTCGCGGAGCTGAACGCGACGACCACGCTGCCCGTGCCGGTCGCGCTGAACCAGCCCCCGGAACCGCTGCGGCTCGGCCCCTCCGACGACGCAGAGTGGGCGGCGTTCGCGGCCGAGGCGGTGCTGCGGGCCGGGGACGACGTGCTCGGGGACCTGAGCCGGGAGCGCAGGATGCGCGCGGCCATCGACCTGACCTGGACCGCCGTGGCCGCGGAGGTGTCGGCCGCGGCGGAGCGCGCGCCGGAGATCGAGTCGGCCGTCCTGCCGCTGCGCGCCCGGATCTCGGTGCGGGCGGGCCTCGGGAATCTGGCCGCCGGGCTGCGACCGCCCGCGACCGGGCACGACAACCCGCACTACTTCGACGACGCCGCCTGTGTGCGGGCCTGTGTCCTCGCCGTGGCCCACCCCGGTGACGCCCGGCGCGCGGCGGACCTCGCGGAGTTCGACGCCCGCTACACCCAGGACGGCGACGGCGTGCACGGCGCGCGGGCGATGGCGGCGGCGCTGGCGTCGGCCCTCGGCGGGGCGAAGCCGGACGAGTGCGTGGCGGCGGCGCTCGCCGAACTCCCGGCCGGGACGGAGATCGGCCGCAACGCCCGCCAGGCGCTCGCGCTGGTCCCGGACAGCGGCTCGGCCTTCGAGCTGATCCCTCTCCTGGAGCACCGGATCGTCGATCATGTGTACAGCTACGGTGTCGCCGCCGCCGAGACGGTCCCCGTCGCACTCGCGCTGACCGCCGCCTCCGGGGGCCGTATCCGCGAGGCCGTCCCGGCCGCTGCCTGCCTGTCCCGGGTCGCGGATTCCGCTCCGGCGCTGGCCGGGGCGCTCACCGGCGCACTCGGCGGCGGCGCGTGCGTGCCCGGGACGTGGCGGGACGCGTGCCGCGTCCTGTCCGGCTGCGCGCTGCCCCGGCTCACCGGTACGGACCTCGTGGAACTCGCCGGGCTGCTGGAAGCCGCACAACGGGCCCGACCGGAGGGATGATTCGGGCATGACGCCCGAAAAGGAAGAAATCCCCGGCCCAGGACTGACCGCACTGGACGCACGGATCACCGGAGCCCTGGTCGGCGCCGCCGTGGGCGACGCGCTCGGCGGCCCCGTCGAGGGCTACTCCCCCGACCAGATCGCCGACCGCCACGGTGGCCGCGTCCACGGCTTCGTCGGCCCCTGGAACGGCGACGCCTGGCGCACCGCCCGCCCCATCGCGCCGTACCACAAGGGCGACGGGCACGTCACCGACGACACCTTGATGACCCACGCGCTGATCCGGGTCTACCAGCGCGTCCGCGACCATCTGGACGCCTACGCGGTCGCCGACCATCTGGTCCCGGACCTGATGACCACCCCCCGCTGGATCCCCGAGCTGGAGGCGGAGGCGCTGCCGCTCCAGCGGATCTTCCTCGCCGAGAAGTGGCTGGTGGCCCGGCTGGCCTACGGTCATGTGGACCCGCGCGAGGCGGGCAGCGGAAACATCGTCAACTGCGGTGCGGCGATGTACATGGCGCCGGTCGGCCTGGTCAACGCCGCCGACCCGGCCGCCGCGTACGCCGAGGCACTGGACGTCGCGGGCGCCCACCAGTCGTCGTACGGCAGGGAGGCCGCCGGGGTCTTCGCCGCGGCCGTCGCCGCCGCGACCGCGCCCGGGGCCACCCCGGACTCGGTGGTGGCCGCCGCGCTGGCACTGGCGAAGGACGGCACCCGCGAGGCGATCGAGAAGGTCTGCGAAACCGCTGCCGGATACGGCGACTTCGAGTCCGCGCTGGTCCCGCTGCGCACGGCGGTGGCGCCGTACGACACGGTCGGCCCCGACTACCGCGCCCCCTCGCTCGGCGCCCGCCGCCCCTCGCGGCTGCACTCCATCGAGGAGCTGCCGGTGGCGCTCGGCATGGTGCTGGTCGCGGGCGGCGACTTCCGGCACGCGGTGCTCGGCTCGGTGAACTACGGGCGCGACTGCGACTCCATCGCCACCATGGCGGGCGCGATCACCGGCGCGCTCGGCTCGCCGGTGCCCGAGGAGTGGGCGAAGACGGTGGCCGAGGCCAGCCGTCTGGACCTGTGGGCCCCGGCGCGGGAACTGGCCGGGGTCGCCCGGGAGGTCTTCGCGCGGGACGTGGCCCGGCGGCGCGCGCACGAGCGGGCCTTCGCCGCGCTCGGGGGCCCGGCATGATCCGGCTGACCTGGGTCCAGCCCGAGGACCTGCTCGGCCACGAGATCCGCCAGGCCCGCCTGGACGGCCGGGAGCCCGCACGGATCGAGGCACGCTGGAAGGCGGCGGGCGGACCGGACGCCCCCGAGCGGGCCGGTGCCTCCCCGGAGCCGGTCTCCCGCTCGCTGCGGCTGCTCGCCGAGGATCTGCTGGACGAACTCGCCGATCTGCCCAGCGCGTTGACGGCCGACGAGCCGACGGAGTGGACCGCGCTCAAGGAAGCCTGCCCCGACTGGCCCGCCCCGCGCGAGCACACCGGCGTCTCCCCCGCCGCCCTGGAGGCCGCCTGGCTCGGCCGCGCGGCCGGGTGCCTGCTGGGCAAGCCGGTGGAGAAGCTGCCGCTCGACGGCATCCGCGCCCTCGCCGAGGCCGCCGGGAACCGGCCGCTGACCACGTGGTTCACCGCCCGGGGCGTCCCCGCCGAGCTGCTGGCCCGGTATCCCTGGAACCGCCGCTCGGCCCCCACCTCGCTCGCCGAGAACATCGACGGCATGCCCGAGGACGACGACCTCAACTACCCCCTGCTGGGCCTGCTGCTGCTCCGGCGGCACGGCCGCGCCTTCAGCACCGACCAGGTGGCCGCGCTCTGGCTGGACGAACTCCCGCCCGGCCGCACCTTCACCGCCGAACGCGTCGCCTTCCGCAACCTCCTGGACGGGATCGAACCCCCGCGCACCGCACGGCACCGCAACCCGTTCCGCGAGTGGATCGGCGCGCTGATCCGCGCCGACGTCCACGGCTGGACCCACCCGGGCGACCCGGCCGCCGCCGCCGAACAGGCGTACCGCGACGCCGTGTTGACCCACACCGCGAACGGCGTCTACGCGGCGATGTTCATCGCAGCCGTCCTCGCCGCCGCAGCGACCGGCACGCACGACGTGCACGCCTGTCTGCGCACCGGCCGCACGGTCGTCCCGGCCCGCTCCCGGCTGGCCGCAGCGCTCGACCACGCCGTCCGACTGGCCCATGAGCACGACGACTTCGACGACGTGGTGGACCGGCTCCACGCCCGGTACGACGCCACCCACCACTGGGTGCACGCGATCCCCAACACCGCCCTGATCGCCGCCGCGCTCACCCACGCGGACGGCGACTTCTCCGGCTCCATCTGCCGTGCGGTGTCCGGCGGTTGGGACACCGACTCCAACGGGGCGACGGCGGGCAGTGTCGCGGGGCTGCTCGCGGGCTCCCCCGAGGCACTGCCCGAACACTGGCGGGCCCCGCTGAAGAACCGGCTCGCCACCACCGTCGCCGACTTCGACGGCACCGGCTTCGACACCCTGGCCCACCTCACCCACCTGGAGGCGACCCGACCATGACCCATATCGCGGTCCTCGGCAGCACCAACATGGACCTCGTCACCTACGTCGCCAAGGCCCCGCAGCGCGGCGAGACCGTGACCGGGCGCGAGTTCCACACCATCCCCGGCGGCAAGGGCGCCAACCAGGCCATCGCCGCCGCCCGGTGCGGCGCCACCGTCTCGATGATCGGCGCGGTCGGCAACGACGCCTTCGGGCTCCGGCTGCGCGACACCCTCGAACACTCCGGCGTGGACACCGACTTCCTGCGCACGGTGGAGGGCCCCTCCGGCACCGCGCACATCGTGGTGGACGACGAGGGCGGCAACTCCATCGTCGTCATCCCCGGCGCCAACGGCACCGTGGACCATCTCGCCCCCGGCGACGAGGGCGCCCTCACCGCCGCCGACGCCCTGCTGCTGCAACTGGAGATCCCGCTCGACGGGGTCCTCGCGGGCGCCGAGACGGCACGACGGCACGGTGTGCGCACCGTGCTCACCCCCTCCCCCGCCCAGCCGCTGCCCCCCGAACTCCTGGAGGCCACCGACCTGTTGATCCCCAACGAGTACGAGGCCGTCACCCTCACAGGGCGTATCGACCCGCGTGAGGCGGCCACCGCGCTGCTCGACCTGGTGCCCGAGGTGGTCGTCACCCTGGGCGCGGCCGGCAGCCTCTACGTCGCGCGCGGCACCGAGCCGCTGGTAGTGCCCGCGCCCCTGGTCACCGCCGTGGACTCCACCGGCGCGGGCGACACCTTCGCGGGCGCGCTCGCGGTCGCCCTGGCCGAGGAACGGCCCATCCGCGAGGCCCTGTTGTGGGCGTCCGCCGCGGCGTCCCTGTCGGTGCAGCGGGAAGGGGCGTCGGTGTCGATGCCCTACCGCCAGGAGATCGAGGCCCAGTACACGACATGAGCAGCCCGGACGAGAACACGCCCCGCGCCCCGCGCCCGTCCGTCCAGCCGCTGGACGGACTGCGCGTCCTGGACCTGGCCACGCTCTTCGCCGGTCCGCTGGCCGCCACGATGCTCGGTGACTTCGGCGCCGAGGTGATCAAGGTGGAGCACCCACGCCGCCCCGACCCCTCGCGCGGGCACGGCCCGGCCAAGGACGGGATCGGCCTGTGGTGGAAGGTGCTCGGCCGCAACAAGCGCGCCATCACCCTCGATCTGTCCCGCCCCGGTGGCCGCGCGACCCTGCTGCGGCTCGCGGCCACCGCCGACGTGGTGATCGAGAACTTCCGCCCCGGCACCCTGGAGAAGTGGGACCTCGGCTGGCCCGAGCTGTCGGCCGCCAACCCCCGCCTGGTGCTCGCCCGGGTCACCGCCTTCGGCCAGTTCGGGCCGTACGCGCACCGGCCCGGCTTCGGCACGCTCGCGGAGGCCATGAGCGGCTTCGCGGCCCTCACCGGCGAACCGGACGCCCCGCCGACCCTGCCGCCGTTCGGACTCGCGGACTCGGTCACCGCCCTTGCGACCGCCTACGCCGTGCTCACCGCGCTCGCCGCCCGCGACCGCACCGGCGCCGGACAGGTCGTGGACATGGCCATCATCGAGCCGATGCTCGCCATGCTCGGCCCCCAGCCCACCTGGTACGACCAGCTCGGCTATGTGCAGAAACGCACCGGCAACCGCTCCGCGAACAACGCCCCGCGCAACACCTATCGCACCGCCGACGGCTCCTGGGTCGCGGTCTCCACCTCGGCCCAGTCGGTGGCCGAGCGGGTGATGCGCCTTGTGGGCCGCCCGGAGCTGATCGAGGAACCGTGGTTCGCGAGCGGCGCCCAGCGGGCCGCGCACGCCGACGTCCTGGACGCGGCGGTCGGCTCCTGGATCGCGGCCCGCGACCGCGACGAGGTGCTGGCCGCCTTCGAGAAGGCGGAGGCGGCCATCGCCCCCGTGCAGGACGTACGGGACGTGTTCACCGACCCGCAGTACCAGGCCCTGGACACGGTCACCACCGTCCCCGACCCGGACCTCGGCCCGCTGAAGATGCAGAACGTCCTCTTCCGGCTCTCCGCGACCCCCGGCGCGATCCGCTGGGCCGGGCGCGGGCACGGCGCCGACACCGAGGACGTGCTCACCGAACTGGGACTCGGCCCGGCCGACCTCACCGCCCTGCGCGAGGAGGGCGCCCTGTGAGCCGCACCCCGCTGACCTGGCTCTACGTCCCCGGCGACCGGCCCCATGTGGTGGACAAGGCGCTCGTCGCGGGCGCCGACGTAGTGGTGATCGACCTGGAGGACGCGGTCGCCCCGGACCGCAAGGAGTACGCCCGCACGGCCACCGCCGAACGGCTCTGCGAGCACCAGCCGGTCCCGGTGCACGTCCGGCTGAACGCGGCCGACGGCCCCTGGGGCGCGGCGGACCTCGCCGCGCTGGCCGCCCTGCCCGGCGCGTCCGGGCTCCGGCTGCCCAAGGTCGCCTCCCCCGACGAGGTACGGCACACCGCCGTCCTCACCGCGCTGCCGCTGTACGCGCTCCTGGAGTCCGCCCTCGGCATCGAGCACGCCCACGCCATCGCCCGCGCCCATCCCTCCCTGCGCGGGATCTCGCTGGGCGAGGCCGATCTGCGGGCCGATCTCGGGGTACGGGCCGACTCGGGGCTCGACTGGTCCCGGTCCCGGGTGATCGTCGCCGCCCGCGCGGCGGGACTCGCCCCGCCCCCGCAGTCCGTCCACCCCGACATCCGGGACCTGGACGGGCTGGCCGCCTCCTGCGCCCGGGGCCGCGCCCTCGGCTTCCTCGGCCGGGCCGCGATCCACCCCCGCCAGCTTCCGGTGATCGAGCGGGCCTACCAGCCGACCCCGGCGGAGCTGGAGGAGGCCGAGACCGTGGTCAAGGCCGCCGCCGCCGAGCAGGGCGCCCAGGCCCTGCCGGACGGCCGCTTCATCGACGCGGCGACGGTGGCGCTGGCCCGGCGCACGCTGTCGCTGGTGCGGCGGGGCTGAGAGCGGCGCCCGGCCGGGGCGGTACGCGCGGAGGGCGCCCGGGGAATCCCCGGGCGCCCTCCGTGTACCTCGTACCGCGTGCGCGTCAGCCCTTCTTGGCCTCGGCGGTGTCCTTGACCTCGGAGACCTCGGACACGTCGGCCTCGGGCGCGTCGGCCTTGGCCATGTCGACCTTGGCGGCGGGCTCGGCCTTCTCGGACGTGGCCTTGTCCGGCTTGACCTTGTCCGGCTTGACCGCGCCGTCCTCAGGCTTCGCCTCGCCCTTGCCGTCGGCCGTGTCCTTGCCGTCGCCCTTGCCCTCCGACGCGCCGTCCTCGGACGCGCCGTCCTTCGCCTCGGCGTCCCCGGCGGCGCCCGCCTCCACCACCGGCTCACGCCCCGGCCGCAGCCGCGCCGAGACGATCATGTAGGCCACCGCGAGCAGGAAGACGATCAGCGCGGTCCAGTCGTTGAGCCGCAGGCCCAGGATGTGGTGGGCGTCGTCCACGCGCATGTACTCGATCCAGCCGCGGCCCACGCAGTAGGCGGCGACGTACAGCGCGAAGGCGCGGCCGTGGCCCAGCTTGAAGCGGCGGTCGGCCCAGATGACCAGGAAGCCGACCCCCACGCACCACAGCGACTCGTACAGGAACGTCGGGTGGTAGTAGCCCGGCACCCGGCCGCCCTCGGAGGAGGTGATGTGCAGGGCCCAGGGCAGATGGGTCTCGCGGCCGTACAGCTCCTGGTTGAACCAGTTGCCCCAGCGGCCGATGGCCTGCGCGAAGGCGATGCCGGGGGCGACGGCGTCGGCGTAGGCGGGCATCGCGACGCCCCGTCGGCGGGCGCCGATCCAGGCACCGAGCGCGCCGAGCGCGATCGCGCCCCAGATGCCCAGGCCGCCTTCCCAGACCTTGAAGGCGTCCACCCAGTTCCGGCCCGGGCTGAAGTACAGCTCGTAGTCCGTGATCACGTGGTAGAGCCGACCGCCGACGAGGCCGAAGGGGACGGCCCACACCGCGATGTCGGCGACCGTCCCGGCGCGACCGCCCCGGGCGACCCAGCGCTTGTTGCCGAGCCAGACGGCGACGAAGACGCCGATGATGATGCAGAAGGCGTAACCGCGCAGCGGAATGGGGCCGAGGTACAGCACCCCGCGCGACGGACTGGGAATGTAGGCAATATCCATGGCAGGGTCGACGCTACCGTGCCGGGCCGCGCGGACGCCGGGCGACCGGGCTACGGCTCCATAACGGGCAGGTGAGAAACGTGGCTCACCCTCGGTCGGCGGCCTCCACCATCTGCTTGAGCTTCTCCGGGGTCATGGACTGGTCCTGGTAGATGTTCTTGCCGTCGAACAGGACCGTGGGCGTCCCGCCGAACTTGCCCGCCTCGAACGCCTGCTGCGAGCGGTTCACCCAGCTGTTGTGCGTGCCGTCCTTCACACAGGAGCGGAAGGACGAGGTGTCCAGGCCCGGGACCTTGCCCGCGAGCTGGATCAGCTTGTCGTCGCTCGCGAAGGCGTCGTCCGACTCCTGGGGCTGGTTCGCGTAGAGCACGTCGTGATAGTCGCGGAACTTGCCCGCGTCCTGCGCACAGGCGGCGGCGTTGGCCGCGCGCAGCGAGCCGGTGCCGCCCAGGTTGCCGTCGATCAGGCGGACCAGGTGGTAGTCGACGCGGAGCTTGCCCGCGTCCGTCAGCTCGTGCAGCACCGGGCGGTACCGCGTCTCGAAGGCCTGGCAGGCCGGGCAGCGGAAGTCCTCCCAGACGGTGAGCGTCGACTTGGCGCCGTCCTTGCCGACCGGGATCGCGAGGCTGTCCTTGCCCTGGGCGCCGGAGGGGGCCACGACCGGGCCCGCGTCCTTGCTGCCCTTGTCCTTGCCCGCGTTCGCGGCGATGACGCCGATCACCGCGGCGAGGCCGAGGACACAGACCACGCTCGCGCCCACGATCAGCGCCCGGCGCCGCTTCTCCGCGGACTTCTGCTTCTCGCGCTCCGCCGCCATCTTCTGCCGGGCAGTGCGCTTTCCATCACGGTTCTTCTCGCTCACACCCCCAGAACGAACCGGGGAGGCGCATTGCGCCTCCCCGGCCGTAGGTCCACCCGTTCGAGTGACCACGGAGTGCCGTGCCCGTCGGGGCGGCGGCTCAGACCGTGCCGCGCACGCCCTTCGCCAGGTCGGCGGCGAGCGCGCGGACCGCCTCGATGCCCGCCGCCTCGTCCGGGGCGTCCAGCAGCCGCTGGACGAAGGCCGAGCCGACGATCACACCGTCGGCGAAGCCCGCCACCTCGGCGGCCTGGGCCGCGTTGGAGACGCCGAGGCCGACGCAGACGGGCAGGTCGCCGTTGGTCGCGCGGGTGCGCTCGACCAGGTCCTGGGCCTGCGCGCCGACCGACTCACGGGTGCCGGTGACGCCCATCAGCGAGGCCGCGTAGACGAAGCCGCTGCCCGCCGCGGTGATCCGGGCCAGCCGCTCGTCCTTGCTGCTGGGGGCGACCACGAAGACGGTCGCGAGCCCGTGCTTCTCGGCGTGCTCGCGCCACAGCGCGGACTCCTGGACCGGCAGGTCGGGCAGGATGCAGCCCGCGCCGCCCGCCTCGGCCAGCTCGGCGGTGAACCGCTCGACGCCGTAGCGGTCGATGGGGTTCCAGTACGTCATGATCAGCACCGGCTTGCCGGTGGCCGCGTGCGCCTCGCGGACCGTGCGCATCACGTCCGCGATCTTCACGCCGCCGCGCAGCGCGATGTCGTCGGCGGTCTGGATGACCGGGCCGTCCAGGACCGGGTCGCTGTGCGGAAGGCCGACCTCGACGATGTCGGCGCCGCCGTCGAAGGCGGCCTTGATCGCCTCGATGCCGCCGTCCACGGTCGGGAACCCGGCCGGGAGGTAGGCGATGAGCGCGGCACGGTCCTCGGCCCTGGCGGCGGCGAGGGTGTCGCTCAGCAGCTGTACGTTCCCGCTCACTTGGCGTCCCCCTCGATCTCGGCGGTGTCCTCGGCTTGGTCGGCGGCCACCTCGGCGTCGGTGTCGTAGAGGCCGAAGTAGCGGGCGGCGGTGTCCATGTCCTTGTCGCCGCGCCCGGAGAGGTTGACGATGATCAGTCCGTCCGGGCCCAGCTCCCTGCCGACCTCCAGCGCACCGGCGAGCGCGTGGGCGCTCTCGATGGCCGGGATGATGCCCTCGGTGCGCGAGAGCAGCCGCAGCGCCTGCATGGCCTCGTCGTCGGTGACCGCGCGGTACTCGCCCCGCCCGGAGTCCTTCAGGAAGGCGTGCTCGGGGCCGATGCCCGGGTAGTCCAGACCGGCCGAGATCGAGTACGGCTCGGTGATCTGGCCCTCCTCGTCCTGGAGGACGTAGGAGCGGGAGCCGTGCAGGATGCCGGGCTCGCCCTGGGTGAGGGTGGCCGCGTGCTCGCCGGTCTCCACGCCGTGCCCGGCCGGTTCGCAGCCGATCAGGCGGACGTCCGCGTCGGGGATGAAGGCGTGGAAGAGGCCGATGGCGTTGGAGCCGCCGCCCACGCAGGCGATGGCGACGTCCGGGAGGCGTCCGGCGCGCTCCAGGATCTGGCGGCGGGCCTCCACGCCGATGACGCGGTGGAAGTCGCGGACCATCGCCGGGAAGGGGTGCGGGCCCGCGACCGTGCCGAACAGGTAGTGCGTGTGGTCGACGTTGGCGACCCAGTCACGGAACGCCTCGTTGATGGCGTCCTTCAGGGTGCGGCTGCCGGACTTCACGGCCACGACCTCGGCGCCGAGCATCCGCATCCGGGCCACGTTGAGGGCCTGGCGCTCGGTGTCGATCTCGCCCATGTAGATCGTGCAGTCGAGACCGAACAGGGCACAGGCGGTGGCGGTGGCGACGCCGTGCTGCCCGGCGCCGGTCTCCGCGATGACGCGGGTCTTGCCCATGCGCTTGGTGAGCAGGGCCTGGCCGAGCACGTTGTTGATCTTGTGCGAGCCGGTGTGGTTCAGGTCCTCGCGCTTGAGGAAGATCCGGGCGCCGCCCGCTTCCGCGGCGAAACGGGGGACTTCGGTGAGCGAACTCGGGCGGCCGGTGTAGTTGACCATGAGGTCGTTCAGTTCGCGGGCGAATTCCGGGTCCTGCTTGGCCTTCTCGTACTCGACGGCGACCTCGTCCACGGCGGCCACGAGGGCTTCCGGGATGAACTTGCCGCCGAAGGCGCCGAAGTATCCCTCGGCGGTGGGGACTTGACCCTCCGGGTCAGGGAAGAAGTAGTTGCTGGGCATGCCAGTACCTCACGGTGAGTGCGTGTGAAAAGACACTATTCGCCGTGGGGGCGGGGATTCGTCTGTTGGCCGCGAGCCGTCAGTGGTTGATCGCGCAGTTCCCCGCGCCCCTGAAAGGCGGCTGCTGCCATCGCATGCCATTCACTTGCCCTGGCTCGGCGCCGATGTGGTACCTGACCCTGCGGCCGTGGACCCTGCGGGCCGGGGCGCGGCAGCCCCTCGGGCGGCAGCCGCGCGCGAGGCGGGCGTGCCGGTCCACGGTGGTCAGGGTCGTGTTCATCGGGGTCAGCCTACCGGTGGTCAGCCTCGGCCGTGCCGCAGCGCCGGGTGCTCGCCCGCCGCCACCAGGTCGGCCACCGCCGTCTTGGGGTCGCGGCCCGTCACCAGGGACTCGCCGACCAGGACGGCGTCGGCGCCCGCGTTGGCGTAGGCGATCAGGTCGTGGGGGCCGCGGACGCCGGATTCCGCGATCTTGACCAGCTCGTCGGGGATCTCGGGGGCGACGCGCTCGAAGGTGGTGCGGTCGACCTCGAGGGTCTTGAGGTTGCGGGCGTTGACGCCGATGACCTTGGCGCCCGCGTCCACCGCGCGCTCCACCTCGTCCTCGTCATGGACCTCGACCAGCGGGGTGAGGCCGATGGAGACGGCGCGCTCGATCAGGGACTCCAGCGCGGGCTGCTCCAGGGCGGCCACGATCAGCAGCGCGAGGTCGGCGCCGTAGGCACGGGCCTCCCAGAGCTGGTACGACGTGACGATGAAGTCCTTGCGCAGCACCGGGATGTCCACGCGGGCGCGGACGGCCTCCAGGTCGGCCAGCGAGCCGCCGAAGCGGCGCTGCTCGGTGAGGACGGAGATGACGGAGGCACCGCCCGCCTCGTAGTCGGCGGCGAGTCCCGCCGGGTCCGCGATGGCGGCCAGCGCGCCCTTGGAGGGGCTGGAGCGCTTGACCTCGCAGATGACCTTGACGCCGTCGCCCTTGAGCGCGGCCACCCCGTCCTTGGCGGCGGGAGCCTTGGCGGCACGCTCCTTGAGCTCGTCGAGGCTGACGCGTGCCTGGCGCTCCGCAAGGTCGGCCCGGACTCCGTCGATGATCTCGTCGAGCACACTCACGCGAGCGGCCCCCTTCCAGACGGTCGTGAAGATCAGGCCGTTAAGCCTGCGGGGTTCGAAAACCCGTGGTCACTGCGATGGTATCCGCAGGAGGTGCCTGACTTCGCATCCGGTTGCGCGGCGGTCCCCTTACCTGGACCTTCGTAGTTGATCAAGGATGCAACCAGCCACCGAACGGCAGATTCCGGACGACGGTGAACGCCAGCAGAGCGCCCCCGATCACCCACAGCCGGGCGGTCGGAACATCGATCCGCAGCGGCTTCCCACGCGCCGCCCGCACGACCCAGACGGCCCACAACACGGCGAAGGCGACATAGGCGACCACCCCGAACGCGTTGTCACGCAGCGCGCCGAAAAGGTCCCCATGCACGAAGGCATGCGCGCTGCGCAGCCCCCCACAGCCGGGGCAGTACAGCCCGGTGAGCGCGAACAGCGGACAGACCGGATAGTGCCCCGGCTGATTGGGATCCACGGCCCCGACATAGCCAAACGCCCCGGCCACGGCCACGAGCGTCCCGGCAGGCGCGGCAAGCCGCCGCCACAGAGGGGCGGGTGCCGGTACGGCGGGGTGCGGGCGGCCGGGTGCGGGCGGGGTGTCGGCGTTCACGCTCGCATTGTGCCGCGCGGGGTGCGCGGGCGCGCGGTGGTGTCTGGGCCGAGTTCGGGGATGCGCCCGAGGCGTCAACGCAGGTTCAGGGCACGACGGGCCGCGCTGATGACGTTGTGGGCGTCGGCCCCGTACACGGCCGACTCGCGCAAGGTGTTCCACGTCCGCAGGTAGAGGGCGACGCTGTCGGCGTCATCGAGCCACAGTTCCGCGTGCCATGCCTCGGTGGCCACCTGGCGGTCGTCGTAGATCCAGAAACCCAGACCGGGCGGAACCTTGAGGGACGCGGCGAGCGGGACGATGCCGAGTTCCACGGTGTCCATGCCGATGACCCCGGTAAGGCGGTCGAGCTGGACCGCCAGCACCGAGGGCGAGCAGACCAGCGAGCGCAGGACCGGTTCCCAGAGGATGATGTGGTACCGCCTGCCCCCGCTGTACAGCAGCTCTTGTCGCTTCATCCGGGCCCGAACGGCTTCTTCGACGTCCCTGGGTGACCGGTGCAGTTCGGCGGAGCGGGTCAGTACGGCGCGCGCGTAGTCGGGGGTCTGGAGGACACCCACGATCCATGAGGACTCCCAAGCCCGCAGCACCCTCGAATTGGCCTGCGCGTCGTTGTGGGCGTCCTGCACGGGCTTGTGTCCGCCGACAAGCTGGCGCCGCCACGAGCGGATGTGCGACTCGAACCCCGCCAGCCTGGCCCGAAGCTCGTCGTACGACGCGGGCCGGCCGCACGCCGTGGCCCACTGCTCAAGGTCCTCGGGCGTGGCCGTCTGCTTGCCCAACTCCAGCTTCGACACCTTCGAGTTGGGCCACCCGAGCTTGCGGGCCAGGGCGGTGCCGGTGAGCCGGCC
This sequence comes from Streptomyces sp. LaPpAH-108, assembly GCF_000373625.1. Taxonomy (GTDB): domain Bacteria; phylum Actinomycetota; class Actinomycetes; order Streptomycetales; family Streptomycetaceae; genus Streptomyces. Next base: position 844,222 of record NZ_KB891988.1, on the reverse strand, counting down.
GTCAGGGCAGGACAGGCGAAGCTCCCGGAGTCGTACCCCGAGCGCTTCGCGTGCCTGTTGGTAATCGGTGCTCACCAGCGCATACCTGCTTTACTCCTCCTTCGCGGCCAGCTCCGCCACGAACTTCCTGAACGGCGTGGCGTAGTGCTGGGCCACGTCCCGCAGTCGGTTGTACTGGTTGACGCGCGCCGGTTCCGTGATCAGCTCGGCACCCGTCAGGTTGTCCTCGTCATCGAAGAGGCACAGGACGACGATGTGGGAGTCGAAGATCCAGAAGTCTTCGTTCGGGAGGTTGACGCGCTCGGCGTCCTCGCGCCACATGTTGCGCACATCTTCGCCCAAGGCGTCGTTGTGCTCCGCGTGCGCGAGCAGGTACCGCTGCCCCTCGGTCAGCGGGTTGTCCACGATGCGCACCCGGCCGACGGCGGCACCGTCCCTCGTCTTGGCGGTGATCGTGCGGGCCCAGAGGGAATTCATGTCCCATGTCGGCGTCTCACCCCGGACGAACTGGGCGTAGGTGTTCTCGGCCCGATCGACCGCGTACCCGCCGCGCATCTCCAGGTGCCACGCGCTGTGCTGGAAGTTCTGGAACATCCCGGCGAACGTCTCCGGGTCGAGGATGCGAGGCTCGGTGTCCCGGTCCTTCGGGCCGAAGTCGATCAGCGTGTTGCGAGGCATCACGACCGGGATCTCGTCCTCGCCGATGTGCTGGAGCTGGGCGAGGGCGTCCGGGTCGGTGAGGCGCAGTCGTCGGGCCATGATCAGTTCCTTTCGCCGGAGGCTGACCGCCCCAGCATGGCCCGGAGGAAGCGGCTGGACCATGAGTTCCGGCCACCCTCATGCGAAAAAGTGAGCTAAGCAAGCCAGTCGGTGAGAAAAATCGAGAAAACAGCGTACCGAACCCCAACCGGCCAGTTCTAGCGTCCAGTTCATGGCGACCAAGGAACATCAGAGCATCGACCCGTTCACGGCGATGGAGTCTCTCAGGACGGCACTGGCCGAGGTCGGCGTCGTCCTCCCCTCCCTCGGGGTGGACGACGCGTCCCCGCACCTGCGGCTCGTCGACCTGGGCCGTGTGCGCGCCGACGTGGCCGCACGGCTGGCCGACGCATTGCAGAAGGGCGGTCAGGAGTGAGCGGAAGAGCTGATACGACGGTGTGTGAGGGCAAGCTCCCGTATCCCGCCGGAGCGTCGGAGTGCCGGTGACGACGCCGACCAAGGTGGCTGCCCTCGTCGGCCCCGGAGACCGGGTCGGCTACGAGGGACAGTGGCGCACGGTCAAGGCGGCCAAGACCGGCATCGGCGCGATGGGCGGCCTGTTCGTGATCGTCACCTGGGAAGAGGCGGGACCGAGCGCTTCCGTGCCGGGGATGAGCTGCTGCTGGGACGGCCCGGGGTGGCGTAGGCCCGTCGTGGAGTCTCCGGCACCCTCCCCCGGACACAGAGGCGCCCCGCCGGGCGGAAAATACCAGCGGGGCGTCCTCGTGCGCTTCCGGGGCCGGATGCGGTGTGCCGGGGCGGTCAGCTCTCGGCGGTGACCGGCTCGCGGGTCGTGGTGGGGGTCAGGTGGGTGATCTGGGCGCTCTCCTTGGGCTGGCCGAGGCCCATGGAACGCATGATCATGCCGACGACACCGCCGAGGACCACGATCACCATGCCGGCCCAGAAGCCGAGCGGCTGGGCCATCACCATGAAGGCGCCCGCGACGCAGAAACCGATGAAGGCGATGATGACACCGGTCCAGGCGGCCGGGGTGTGACCGTGGCTGCTGCCCGCCATGACTTGCTCCTAGCTGCTGTGTACGTGACGTACGTTTCCGAAGGCCGCCGGTCGGTACGGGCCGGACGCCCGAAGCCCATTGTCCCGCACGCGCGCGGGAGACCGACGCGGGGGTCGAGTCTGGTTGGCCACACCCGCCCGCGGGGCTCAGCCACCGGTGGGGTCCTCGCCCCGGTCCAGGGCCTTCCACATCTCCTCGGGACGCTCCGGGTCGACCGGGCGTGCCGTGCGCCGGGGGCGCTCCGTGCCGCGCTCGTAGCGCCCCGACATCGCGGGCCACAGGCGGCCGTAGCGCAGGGCGAGCACCCCGGCGAGCAGGATCAGCACCCCGCCGACGGCCGCGACGTAGGGCCAGCCGGTGTGGGTGAGGGCGGCGACGGTGGCCGAGGTGTCGCCGGTGGTCCGGGCGGCCTGCTCGTCAAGCGCGGAGCCGTCGGAGACTCCGGCGAGGGCGGCGGCGACGATGCCCGCGCCGGAGAGCGCGAGCAGCCCGGCGACGGCGAGGCGCCCGGCCCGGCGGACCGCGAAGACGGCGACCAGCGCGGCCAGCCCCACGACGGCGAGCGCCGCCGGGACTCCGGTGATGTCGCTGCCCTTGGCGGTCAGCGGGAAGGTGCCGCCGGCCACCGTCGCGGTGCCCTCGGACCAGCGCTGCCGGGTCGCGAGCAGCGCCACGGCCGCGCCGAGCGCGCCGAACAGCAGGGCCGCGGCGAGGCTGCGCCGGCTGGCCCGGAGGGGCGCGGCGGCTTCGGTACGGGGGTGAGGTACGGCAGTCACGTACTCCACTATCGCCTGAACCCCGGGCACCGCGTCACCCGGGGTTCCCTCCGGACGGGTCAGACGGTGCCGAGCCGGTTGGCGGTGTGGACCGCGCGGAGCACCGCGGCGGCCTTGTTGCGGCACTCCTGGTCCTCGGCGACCGGGTCGGAGTCCGCGACGATCCCGGCACCCGCCTGGACGTACGCCGTGCCGTCGCGCAGCAGGGCGGTGCGGATGGCGATGGCGGTGTCGGAGTCGCCCGCGAAGTCGAGGTAGCCGACGCAGCCGCCGTACAGACCGCGCCGGGAGGGCTCCAGCTCGTCGATGATCTGCATCGCACGGGGCTTGGGGGCGCCGGAGAGGGTGCCCGCCGGGAAGCAGGCGGTGAGTACGTCGAAGGCGGTACGGCCGCGGGAGACCTTGCCGGTGACCGTGGAGACGATGTGCATCACGTGGGAGTAGCGCTCGATCGACATGAAGTCGACGACCTCCACGGAGCCGGGCTCGCAGACCCGGCCGAGGTCGTTGCGCCCGAGGTCGACCAGCATCAGGTGCTCGGCGCGTTCCTTGGGGTCGGCCATCAGCTCGTCGGCGAGGGCCTGGTCCTCCTGCGGGGTGGCGCCCCGGTGCCGGGTGCCCGCGATGGGGTGCACCATGGCGCGCCCGTCCTCGACCTTGACCAGCGCCTCGGGCGAGGAACCGACCACGTCGAAGCCGTCGAAGCGGAACAGGTACATGTACGGGGACGGGTTGGTGGCCCTGAGGACCCGGTACACGTCCAGCGCGCTCGCGGTGCAGGGCGTCTCGAAGCGCTGGGAGGGCACGACCTGGAAGGCCTCGCCCGCGCGGATGCGCTCCTTGACGTCCTCGACGGCCTCCTGGAAGTCGGGGCCGCCCCACAGCGCGGTGTACTCGGGCAGTTCGGAGGGCGGCAGCACGGCCGGGGGCTGGGCGACCGGGCGGGCCAGGTCGGCCTCCATGGCGTCGAGCCGGGCGACCGCGTCGGTGTACGCCTCGTCCACGCCGGTGTCCAGGTCGTTGTGGTTGATCGCGTTGGCGATCAGCAGGACCGAGCCCTCCCAGTGGTCCATGACCGCGAGGTCGCTGGTGAGGAGCATGGTCAGCTCGGGCAGCTTCAGGTCGTCGCGCTCGCCGGGGCCGATCTTCTCCAGGCGGCGGACGATGTCGTAGCCGAGGTAGCCGACCATGCCGCCGGTGAAGGGCGGCAGGCCCTCCTGGTGCGGGGTGTGCAGGGCCTGGAGGGTGGCGCGCAGGGCGACCAGCGGGTCGCCGTCGGTGGGGACGCCGACCGGCGGGGTGCCGAGCCAGTGGGCCTGGCCGTCGCGGGTGGTGAGGGTGCCCGCCGAGCGGACGCCGACGAAGGAGTAGCGCGACCAGGAGCGGCCGTTCTCGGCGGACTCCAGGAGGAAGGTGCCGGGGCGTTCGGCGGCGAGCTTGCGGTAGAGGGCGACGGGGGTGTCGCCGTCGGCGAGGAGCTTGCGGGTGACCGGGATGACGCGCCGGTCGGCGGCGAGCTTGCGGAAGGTGTCGAGGTCCATGGCGTTCACCGGTCTGTGTCCTTGGCGTCCTTCAGCAGCACGTCGGCGTCGAAGCAGGTGCGGTCGCCGGTGTGGCAGGCGGCGCCCGTCTGGTCGACCTTGACCAGCAGGGTGTCGGCGTCGCAGTCCAGCGCGACCGACTTCACCAGCTGGACGTGGCCGGAGGTGTCGCCCTTGACCCAGTACTCCTGGCGGCTGCGGGACCAGTACGTGCAGCGGCCGGTGGTCAGGGTGCGATGCAGCGCCTCGTCGTCCATCCAGCCGAGCATCAGTACCTCGCCGGTGTCGTACTGCTGGGCGATGGCGGGCACGAGTCCGTCGCGGTCGCGCTTGAGGCGGGCGGCGATCTCCGGGTCGAGGCCGCTGGGGCGGGGGCTGCCGGTCGTACGGGTCATGGGGGCCATTGTGCCGTGCGGGGCGGCGCGTCACGGTCCGTGTCCGCTGTCCGGTCCTTCCGTATGGTCGTAGGCTGAGCCCATGTCGACCTTCGCCAAGCGTGAACGGCTGTTGCTCGCCGACCTCTTGGAAACCGCCGGTCCGGAAGCCCCGACATTGTGCGAGGGGTGGACCACCCGGGACCTGGCCGCGCACGTGGTGGTGCGCGAGCGCCGCCCCGACGCGGTCGCGGGCCAGTTCGTGAAGCAGCTCGCGCCCCGCCTGGACCGGGTGATGGAGGAGTACACCGCGAAGCCGTACTCCGAGCTGATCCAGCTGATCCGGACGGGCCCGCCGAAGCTCTCGCCGTTCTCCGTCAAGCAGGTGGACGAGGCGTCGAACACGGTGGAGTTCTTCGTCCACGCCGAGGACGTGCGCCGCGCCCAGCCGGACTGGAGCCCGCGCGAGCTGGACCCGGTGTTCCAGGACACGCTGTGGTCGCGCCTGGAGCGCACGGCCCGCCTCGCGGGGCGCAAGGCGCCGACCGGCCTGGTGCTGCGCCGCCCGGACGGGCAGACGGTGGTGGCGCACAAGGGAGCGCCGGTGGTGACGGTGACCGGGGAGCCCGCCGAGCTGCTGATGTTCGTCTTCGGGCGGCAGGACGCGGCCAAGGTGGTCCTGGACGGCGACCCGGACGCGATCACCAAGCTCGGCGAATCCCGGCAGCTCGGCATCTGAGTCCCGGGGGCGCGCCGCCGTGATCAAGGTCGCGATGACCGGGGTGTACGTCGACGACGTCGAGCGGGCGCACACCTTCTACACGGAGGTGCTGGGCTTCGAGACACGGCTGCACATGGACCTCGGCGAGGGCGCCCTGTTCGTCACGGTGGGAGCGCCGGACGGGGCCCAGCCGGACGTGCAGCTGCTCCTGGAACCCGGCGAGGGCCCGATCGCGGAGCCGTACCGGGCGGCGCTGTACGAGGCGGGGCTGCCGTCCATCGTGTTCGCGGTGGACGACCTGTTCGCCGAGTACGAGCGGCTGCGCGGCCTCGGGGTGCGCTTCCCGCACCCCCCGACCGTCCAGGGCCCGCTGCTGGCGGCGGTCCTGGACGACACGGTGGGCAATCTGGTCCAGCTGACCCAGCCGATCCCCTGACGGGACCGGTCAGCGGGGCAGCTCGGCGCGGCGCAGCGCGGGGAACGCGAGGACGACGACTCCGCCCAAGCCGCAGACGGCGGCGCTGACGGCGTACACCGGCCCGGTGCCCCAGGCGCCGATCGCCGCGGCGGCGAACGGCATGCTCAGCGGGGCGATGCCGAGGCTGACCAGGCTGGCGACGGAGGTGACCCGGCCGAGGTAGGCGGGGTCGCCCTGGGTCTGGAGCAGCGCCCCGCACAGGGCCCCGCTGAGCCCGGCGAGCAGCCCGACGAGCAGCGCGATGCCGACGGCGGCGGGCAGCGCGGACGCCTGGCCCAGCGCCCCGACGGCGACGGCACCGGCCACGCAGGCGGCCCCCGTGACCAGTCCGGCCCGGGGCAGCCGTCCCCGTACGGCGAGCAGCATCGAGACGGCGCCCGCTCCGGCCCCGAACCCGGCGAGCACCCAGCCCATGCCGGAGGCCCCCCAGCCGCGCCGGTCGGCCAGCAGGGTCAGCCCGATGTTCAGCGGCCCGACGAACCCGAGGTCCCCGAGCGCGATGGCCAGCACCAGGGGGCCGAGGACGCGGTGGTGACGGATGTAGGCGAGCCCGGCACGCAGGTCGTGCCAGGGGCCGACGGGGCGCGGGGCAGAGGCGGGGGCGGGGGTGGCCTCCGGCGCGGCGGGAGCGGCCGGGGCGAGGGGCACGGTCGCCACGGCGGAGACGGCGTCCGCGGGCAGCACGGGGGCTGCGGGCGGCACGGGGGCTGCGGGCGGCACGGTCTCCGTGGTCGACACGGTGGCCGCGAGCGGCAGGGTCGCCGCCGGGACGGCCTCCCCGGCCGGTACGACCGCCACAGGCGCCACCGACTCTCCGGCACCGGGAGCGGGAGCGGTCTCCCCCGGCCCGCTCGTCCCCCCGGGCGTGCCGGTCTTCCCGGCCGCCTCCTCCGAGGACAGCCCCCGTAGCCGCACCGAGACCAGCAACGGCACCGATACCGCGATGAGCACCCCGGCCACGCCGAACGCGCCCGCCGCGCCGCCGGTCGCGATGGCGAGCCCGCCGAGCGGGGCGCCGACGACGGAGGCGAACCGGTTCGCGAGGCCGCGCATCCCCTGGACCCGGGTGAGCTGGTCCGGGCCGGTGATCCTGGCGGGCAGGGCGCCCACGGCCGGGACGAACACGGCGTCGACGGCGCCGAACAGCAGCGCCAGCGCGGCCAGCGGCCACAGTCCGGGCCGGGCGAGGAACAGCAGCGCGGCCACGGCGAGGACGGCCGCGCAGCGCACGGTGTCGCTGCCGATGACGACCCGGCGCGGCCCGAACCGGTCGGCCACCACCCCGCCGCCCAGCATCAGCAGGGCACGCGGCAGCGCGCTGACGGACACCACGATCCCGGCCTCCGCCGGGCTCCCGGCCCGTACGGCGGCCCAGGACAGGGCGAGATAGAAGACGCTGTCGCCGACCATGGAGGCGGCGTAGGCCCCGAGCCAGCGCAGGACGTTGGGGTCGCGGTGGGCCGCCCGGCTCTCGGTCCGGGCGGCCGGGCGTATCGCGGTGTCGGTCACTGGATCACGCGGCCCACTCGCGCAGCAGGCGGGCGGTCTCCTGGAGGTCGGCCTCGTCGCTGCGGATGTCGGAGACGAGCTTGGCGACCTCGCCGCGCGGCATCTCGAAGGGCACTCCGGACTGCTCCATGTACTCCCAGGCGCAGGCGACACCGATCGACGCGTTGTAGTCGCTGAACGGCCGCAGGCGCAGGGCGGTGTGCAGGAAGGTGGCCGCCCGGGAGGCGATCTCCTCGTAGTAGGGCTCGCCCGCGACCCGCTCGTACCGGTGCCGCTCGACCATGCAGTGGAGGGCGCCCCAGTCACGGATGGGCGTGTTCTGCGGGGAGACGTTGACCTGGATGTTGAGCACCCATCCCGGGTCGACGTACAGCGTCATCGAAGTCCCTTCGGGAAGCGCTCCTCGAAGTCGGCCATGATCTCGCGGGCCTTCTTCGAGGCCCCCTCGACGAACCGCTGCTTCTGCCGCCGCCGCACCACGTCCTCGGTCAGTATGTCGTGGGCCAGCCGCTTGATCGCCACGCCCTGCTCCTTGGCCTCGGCGCGCAGCTCGGCCAGCTCTTCCTCGGTGAACTCGATCGTGATTCCAGGCATATGCGCAGCCTATACAGCCTGGAACCCCGACCACTACCGTCTTCACTACCACGAGTGAAGGTACGAACAGCCGATGGAATCACCGGACGGGCGCGCCCCTTACCTGACGGGGTGCCCCGCCTCCCGCAGCGTCCGCTTCACATCGCCGATCCGCAGGTCCCCGAAGTGGAAGACCGAGGCCGCGAGGACCGCGTCCGCGCCCGCCTCGACCGCCGGGGAGAAGTGCTCCAGCGCGCCCGCGCCGCCCGAGGCGATCACCGGCACGGAGACGTGCTTGCGGACGGCGGCCAGCATCTCGATGTCGTAGCCGTCCTTCGTGCCGTCCGCGTCCATCGAGTTGAGCAGGATCTCGCCCGCGCCCAGCTCGGCGGCCCGGTGCGCCCACTCGACCGCGTCGATGCCGGTGCCCTTGCGGCCACCGTGGGTGGTGACCTCGAAGGAGCCGGACGGCGTGCGGCGGGCGTCCACCGAGAGGACCAGCACCTGGCGGCCGAACCGCTCCGCGATCTCGCGGATGAGGTCGGGCCGGGCGATGGCGGCCGTGTTGACGCCCACCTTGTCCGCGCCCGCGCGCAGCAGCTTGTCCACGTCCTCGGCGGTGCGGACGCCGCCCCCGACGGTGAGCGGGATGAAGACCTGCTCGGCGGTGCGGCGCACCACGTCGTAGGTGGTCTCCCGGTCGCCGGAGGAGGCGGTGATGTCCAGGAAGGTCAGCTCGTCGGCGCCCTCGGCGTCGTAGACCTTGGCCATCTCCACCGGGTCGCCCGCGTCGCGCAGGTTCTGGAAGTTGACGCCCTTGACGACCCGGCCGTTGTCCACGTCCAGGCAGGGGATCACGCGTACGGCCAGGCTCATGCGGACACTCCTCGGAACGCCTCCACCTCGATCTCGACGACCAGGCTGGGGTCCACGAAACCGGAGACGATGATCATGGTTGCGGCGGGCCGGACGGAGTCGAACAGCTCCTTGTGGGCGCGTCCCACATCGTCCACGTCCCGGGCATGGGTGATGTACATACGGGTGCGCACCACGTCGTCGCGCCCGAGGCCCACCTGCTCCAGCGCGCCGAGCGCGACGTTGAAGGCGTTGACGGCCTGCTCGTACGGGCCGCCCCCGGCGATCTGCCCGTCCACGATGGAGGTGCAGCCCGAGACGAGGACCAGGCCGTTGGGCAGCTCCACCGCGCGGGAGTAGCCGAACTGCTCCTCCCAGGGCGCGCCGGTGTTCACACGGCGTACGTCACTCACCGGGCCACCGCCGCCAGAGCCTCTTCCAGGGTGAAGGCCTTGGCGTACAGCGCCTTGCCCACGATGGAGCCCTCGACGCCGAGCGGCACGAGGTCCGCGATGGCGCGCAGGTCGTCCAGCGAGGAGACGCCGCCGGAGGCGACGACCGGGCGGTCGGTGGCCGCGCAGACGTTCCTCAGCAGCTCCAGGTTGGGGCCCTGGAGGGTGCCGTCCTTGGCGATGTCGGTGACGACGTAGCGGGCGCAGCCCTCCTTGTCCAGGCGGGCGAGCGTCTCGTAGAGGTCGCCGCCGTCGCGGGTCCAGCCCCGGCCGCGCAGGGTGGTGCCGCGCACGTCCAGGCCCACCGCGATCTTGTCGCCGTGCTCGGCGATGACCTTGGCGACCCACTCGGGGGTCTCCAGGGCGGCGGTGCCGAGGTTGACGCGGGTGCAGCCGGTGGCGAGGGCGGCGGCGAGGGTGTCGTCGTCGCGGATGCCGCCGGACAGCTCCACCTTGATGTCCATGGCCTGCGCGACCTCGGCGATCAGGGCCCGGTTGTCCCCGGTGCCGAACGCGGCGTCCAGGTCGACCAGATGCAGCCACTCCGCACCCGCGCGCTGCCAGGCGAGGGCGGCCTCCAGCGGAGAGCCGTAGGAGGTCTCGGTGCCGGACTCGCCGTGCACGAGGCGTACGGCCTGGCCGTCGCGGACGTCGACGGCGGGGAGCAGTTCGAGCTTGGCCATGGTCTTAGAGGGTTCCGATCCAGTTGGTGAGGAGCTGGGCACCGGCGTCGCCGGACTTCTCGGGGTGGAACTGGGTGGCGGCGAGCGCGCCGTTCTCCACGGCGGCCACGAACGGGCCGCCGTAGGTCGACCAGGTCACCGCGGGCGGGGTCATGGCCGCGTTGAGCTGCTCGAACTCCCAGTCCTGCACGGCGTAGGAGTGCACGAAGTAGAAGCGGTCCGCCGGGTCGAGGCCCGCGAAGAGCCGCGAGTCGGCGGGGGCGTCGACGGTGTTCCAGCCCATGTGCGGGACGACGTCGGCCTTGAGCGGGCCGACCGTGCCGGGCCACTCGTCCAGGCCCTCGGTCTCGACGCCGTGCTCGATGCCCCGGGCGAACAGGATCTGCATGCCGACGCAGATGCCGAGCACCGGGCGGCCACCGGCCAGACGGCGGTCGATCACCCAGTCGCCGCGGGCCGCGCGCAGGCCCTCCATGCAGGCGGCGAACGCGCCGACGCCCGGCACGAGCAGGCCGTCGGCGTTCATCGCCCGGTCGAAGTCACGGGTGATCTCGACGTCGGCGCCGACGCGGGCCAGCGCGCGCTCGGCGGAGCGGACGTTGCCGAAGCCGTAGTCGAAGACCACGACCTTCTTCGGGTCGCTCAACTCCACACCCCCAGCCGCATGACGCCCGCGACCAGGCACATGGCCGCGCCGATGGAGACCAGCACGATCAGGCTGGTCGGCATCTTCTGCTTGACGAAGGAGATGATGCCGCCGACCAGGAAGAGGCCGACGACGATCAGCAGGGTGGACAGTCCGGTCATGGGGTTACAGCGCGCCCTTCGTGGAGGGGAGGATGCCGGCCGCGCGCGGGTCGCGCTCGCTGGCGTAGCGCAGGGCGCGGGCCAGGGCCTTGAACTGGCACTCCACGATGTGGTGTGCGTTGCGCCCGTACGGCACGTGCACGTGCAGCGCGATCTGCGCCTGGGCGACGAAGGACTCCAGGATGTGCCGGGTCATCGTCGTGTCGTACTCGCCGATCATCGGGGCCATCTTCTCGGGCTCGGTGTGCACGAGGTAGGGGCGGCCCGAGAGGTCGACGGTGACCTGGGCGAGGGATTCGTCCAGCGGGACCGTGCAGTTGCCGAAGCGGTAGATGCCCACCTTGTCGCCGAGCGCCTGCTTGAAGGCGGCGCCGAGCGCGAGGGCGGTGTCCTCGATGGTGTGGTGGGTGTCGATGTGCAGGTCGCCGTCGGTCTTCACGGTGAGGTCGAACAGACCGTGGCGGCCGAGCTGGTCGAGCATGTGGTCGTAGAAGCCGACGCCGGTGGCGATGTCGGTCTTGCCGGTGCCGTCGAGGTCGATCTCGACGAGGACCGAGGTCTCCTTGGTGGTGCGCTGCACGCGGCCTGTCCGGCTCATGCGTCTAGCTCCTTCTTCAGCTCGCGTACCGCGTCGAGGAACGCGTCGTTCTCTTCGGGGGTGCCGGCCGACACCCGCAGCCGTCCGGGGACGCCGTTGTCCCGGACGAGGACGCCGTAGTCGAGGATGCGGCGCCAGGCGGCCTGGGTGTCCGTGAAGCGGCCGAACTGCACGAAGTTGGCGTCGGACTCGGTCACGTCGTAACCGATGGCGCGCAGTTCGGTGACCAGGCGGTCCCGCTCGGTCTTCAGCTGCTCGACATAGCCGAGCAGGGTGTCGGTGTGTTCCAGGGCGGCGAGCGCGGTCGCCTGGGTGACGGCCGACAGGTGGTACGGCAGCCGGACCAGCTGGACGGCGTCCACCACGGCCGGGTCGGCGGCGAGATAGCCGAGGCGCAGCCCGGCGGCGCCGAACGCCTTGGACATGGTCCGCGAGATCACCAGGTTCGGGCGGCCTTCGAGGAGCGGCAGCAGCGAGTCGCCGTGGCTGAACTCGATGTACGCCTCGTCCACGACCACCATGGACGGCTTCGCCGCCTGCGCGGCCTCGTACAGCGCGAGGACCGTCTCGGGCGGAACGGCGTTGCCCGTGGGGTTGTTGGGGGTGGTGATGAACACGACGTCGGGCTTGTGCTCGGCGATGGCGCGCTCGGCCGCCGCGAGGTCGATGGTGAAGTCCTCGCCGCGCGGCCCGGAGATCCACCCGGTGCCGGTGCCGCGCGCGATGAGCGCGTGCATGGAGTACGACGGCTCGAAGCCGATCGCGGTGCGGCCGGGCCCGCCGAAGGTCTGGAGGAGCTGCTGGATGACCTCGTTGGAGCCGTTGGCCGCCCAGACGTTCTCGACGCCGAGGTCGTGATGCCCGGTCTTGGTGAGGTACTTGGCCAGTTCGGTGCGCAGCTGGACCGCGTCCCGGTCGGGGTAGCGGTTCAGGTTCCGGGCGGCCTCGCGCACCCGCTCCGCGATCCGCTCGACGAGCGGTTCGGGCAGGGGGTAGGGGTTCTCGTTGGTGTTCAGCCGGACGGGGACGTCCAACTGGGGCGCACCGTAGGGGGACTTGCCGCGCAGCTCGTCCCGGACGGGGAGATCGTCGATGCCGGTCACTTGGTCTCCGGTACCTTCCAGCCGAACCTCGCCTTGACCGCCGCGCCGTGCGCGGGCAGGTCCTCGGCCTCCGCGAGCGTCACCACGTGGTGGGCGACCTCGGCCAGGGCGTCCTTCGTGTAGTCCACGATGTGGATGCCGCGCAGGAAGGACTGCACGGACAGGCCCGAGGAGTGGCAGGCGCAACCGCCGGTGGGCAGCACGTGGTTGGACCCGGCCGCGTAGTCCCCGAGGGAGACCGGGGCCCAGGGGCCGATGAAGACGGCGCCCGCGTTGCGCACGCGGTCGGCGACGGCGGCGGCGTCGCGGGTCTGGATCTCCAGGTGCTCGGCGCCGTACGCGTCGACCACCCGCAGGCCCTCCTCCACGCCGTCCACGAGGACGATCGCGGACTGCTGCCCGTTCAGCGCGGGGACGATCCGGTCGTCGATGTGCTTGGTGGCGGCGACCTGGGTCTTCAGCTCGGCCTCGACCGCGTCGGCCAGCTCCACCGAGTCGGTGACGAGGACGGCGGCGGCCAGCGGGTCGTGCTCGGCCTGGCTGATCAGGTCGGAGGCGACGTGCACCGGGTCGGCCGTCTCGTCGGCGAGAACCGCGATCTCGGTCGGGCCCGCCTCGGCGTCGATGCCGATCCGGCCGGTGAAGAAGCGCTTGGCGGCGGCGACCCAGATGTTGCCGGGGCCGGTGACCATGGTGGCGGGCGGGCAGGACTCGGTGCCGTAGGCGAACATCGCGACGGCGGTGGCGCCACCGGCCGCGTATACCTCGTCCACGCCGAGCAGGGCGCAGGCGGCGAGGATCGTCGGGTGCGGGAGGCCGCCGAACGCGGCCTGCGCCGGGGAGGCGAGCGCGATGGACTCGACCCCGGCCTCCTGCGCGGGCACCACGTTCATGATCACGGAGGAGGGGTAGACCGAGCGGCCGCCGGGCGCGTAGAGCCCGACCCGGTCGACGGGCACCCACTTCTCGGTCACGGTGCCGCCGGGCACGACCTGGGTGGTGTGGTCGGTGCGGCGCTGGGCGCGGTGGACCAGGCGGGCGCGGCGGATGGACTCCTCCAGCGCGGCGCGCACGGCCGGGTCGAGGGCGTCGAGCGCGTCGGTGAGCGCCTGGGCCGGGACACGGACGGATTCCAGCCGTACTCCGTCGAACCTCTCCGCGAAGTCGATCAGTGCCGCGTCGCCACGATGATGCACGGCCTCGCAGATCGGACGCACCTTCTCCAGGGCGGCCGAGACGTCGAAGTCGGCTCGGGGCAGCAGGTCGCGCAGGGCGGGGCCCTCGGGGAGGGCGTCGCCGCGCAGATCGATTCGGGAGATCACAGTCCCAATTCTCTCAGACCGCCGCAGCGGGCCGTCCGCGCGTATCAGTGGCTGATACGACTCGTGGGACAACCGGGGGTACAGAGCGTGGCCGGAACGTCGTCACGTGGTGTGTTGCGGAGGTCACCGGGCGGGCATCAGCGGCGTACGGGTGGCCGAGGACGAAGAGGGGGCCGCTGTGACCGATGGGTCCGGACAGGGCACCGGGGGCCCGCCGGAGGACCTGACGCCCGCCGAGGCGGGCATGTGGCAGGCGTTCCGCGACGGCAGTACGTACGACCTGACCTGCGGGGACGCCGCCGTGGACGATCCGCACGGCGACTATCTGTGGGGGCCTGGACGCAGTGTGCGGGCGCGGATCGTGTCCTGGCTGCTGCTGGACGGGCCGCCCGCGCTCGCGGGCCGGGTCTCCGCGCTGAAGCTGAGCGGGGTGCGGATCACCGGCACGCTGGAGGTGGCGGGCGGCACCGTGACGCCGTACGTGGAGCTGCGCGGCTGCCGGTTCGACGACGAGGTCCGGATGCCGGAGGCGCACTTCACGACGCTGCGCCTGGTGGACTGCGCGGTGCCGCGTCTGGAGGCGGCCCGGGTGCACACCGAGGGCGATCTCCATCTGCCGCGCTGCCGCTTCCGTGAGGGCGTGCGGCTGACCGACGCCCAGATCGGCACCGATCTGCTGCTCAACCAGGCGGTCGCGCACCGGGACCGCAGCGGACGCTCCCTCGCCGGGGACGGCATGAGCGTGGGCCAGGACCTCCAGGCCGAGATGCTGGAGTCGTACGGCGAGCTGAGCCTGCGCGGTGCGACGGTCGGGGTGTCGCTGAGCCTGCGCGGGGCCCGGCTGGTCAACCCGTACGCGCGGCGCGCGCTGAACGCCCCGCAGCTCACCGTGGGCCGCACGCTGTACATGACCCCGGCCGGGGTGGGCAGCCCGCTGCTGAGCGGGACCACGCCCGCGCGCGGGACACGGGTGCGGCCCTTCGAGTGCCGGGGCGGGGTGCGCCTGGACGACGGGCGGTTCGGGGACGCGGTGGACCTGGAGCGGGCCCGGTTCGTGCTCGGCGACGACCAGGAGGTGTCGCTGCGCCGGGTGCAGACGCCCGAGCTGCGCTTCCTCGGGGACCGTCCGCCGCGCGGGCGGGTGGTGCTCTCCGGTGCCCGGATCGTGAACCTGGTGGACCACGCGGGCAGCTGGCCGGAGCCGGGCAACCTCCAGATGGGCGGCTTCGCGTACGAGAACCTGGTGCCGAGGGGGCCGTTCCCGCTGACCCGGCGCCTGGACTGGGTGGCGGCGGCGACCGCCGAGTACCACCCGGAGCCGTACGAGCGGCTTGCGGCCGTGCTGCGGGCGGCCGGGGAGGACGAGGACGCCCGCGAGGTGCTGCTCGCCAAGCAGCGCCGACGCCGCGAGACGCTGCCGCTGGCGGCCAAGCTATGGGGGTACGCGCAGGACTGGGCGGTGGCGTACGGCTACCGGCCGGGGCGCGCGGCGGTGTGGATGGCGGTGCTGTGGGCGGCGGGCACGCTGGCGTTCCGGCACGCGGGGCATCATCCGACGGACCCGGACACGCATCCCGCCTGGAGCCCGGCGCTGTTCACCCTGGATCTGCTGCTGCCGGTGGTGGACCTGGGCATGGCGGGCCAGTGGCGGCTGCGCGGGGCCTGGCCGTGGCTGGTGGCGGCGCTGATCCTGCTCGGCTGGGTGCTGGCGACGGCGGTGGCGGCGGGAGCGACGAGGCTGCTGAGACGGGGGTGAGCGACGGGACGGCGGGGGCGGGTGCGGCGCGGCGCGGGAAGCCGAGGGGAGCCGAGGGGAGCCGAGGGGAGCCGACATTTCAGCGGGCTCCCGACAAGACCGCAGAAGTCACCTTTTTACCGGCTCTTGACCTTACGTGATACAACCTTCCACGACTTGCCCCAACCCTCTGGCGCAGCCGCGACCTGCGGACTTTCAATGGTCGACACCATGGTTCCACTGCCCGCGTTCCTCCGCCCCACCCGGAAGACACGACGCGCCGCGCGCCTGGCCGACCCCACCCCGGCCGCCGACGACGCCGTCCTCGACGCGCCGGACGACCGCCTCTCCCCCGTGCTCGTCGCCGCCGCGCGCGGTGCGTACGAACCCGCCGCCGCCCTGCTCGCCGCCACCCGCGCGGCGGCCCGCTGGGAGGACCGGGACGGCTACGCGCGGCGCCTGGCCGCCTTCGCCCACGCGCGCCCCGAGTGGTTCGACGCCTGGCGTACGGCCGCCCCGGACGACCCCGGCGCGCTGCTCGTGTCGGCCCAGCTGGCGGTGGACCGCGTCTGGCCCTCCCCCGCCCGGGCCGAGCTGCTGCGCGCGGTGAGCCCGCTGATCACGGCCGCCGCCCGCGCCGACGACCGCGACCCGGTGCCCTGGCGGATCGCCCTGGATCACGCGCGCGGCTCGAAGGCCGGACACCGCTACTTCGAGGAGCTGTGGGAGGCGGCCGTACGCCGGGCCCCGCACCACTACGGCTGTCATGTGGCCGCGCTGCGCTATCTGGGCACCTTCTGGCACGGCTCGCACCGCGAGTGCTTCGACTTCGCCGAGCGGGCGGCGCAGGACGCGCCCGCCGACTCGCTCGTACAGGCGCTGCCCGCGCGGGCCGCCTTCGGCTATCTCACGGACCTGTGCGGCCCCGAGGTGGCGCGGTCCCGCCTGGACGGGGCCGCCGACCGCGCGGCGGACCTCTCCGGGCGCTTCCCGGCGGCCGATCCGTGGCCCGCCGAGGTCCGCAACAAGCTGCTCTACGTGCTGCTGCGCCTGGAGCGCTGGGACGAGGCCCGCGACCAGGCCGCCCTGATCGGCCCGTACGCCACCTCGTTCCCCTGGACCCTGGTCTCCGACGACCCTCTCGGCCACTTCCTGCGGGTGCGCGCGGCGCTGCTCTCCGGGGGCCGGGGCACCGCACTCGCGGGGCTGATCCCGACACCCCGGCGCCCTGACGGCGGGCGGCAGGGGTCCGGCGGCGGCCATGACCATTAGGCTGGGGCGTCGTGACCATCGCCCGCCTGCCCCTCTTCCCGCTGAACACGGTGCTGTTCCCGGGTCTCGTGCTGCCGCTGACCGTCTTCGAGGAGCGGTATCGCGCCATGATGCGCGAGCTGCTGAAGACCCCGGAGGAGGAGCCGCGCCGGTTCGTCGTCGCGGCCATCCGGGACGGCCACGAGGTGGCGCCGAGCCTCCCGGGGATGCCGGACCCGACCGCGCTGCCCGACCAGGGCCCGGCCGCGGGCTTCGGCCCCGAGCCCCTCAAGGCGGTGCACCGGATCGGCTGTGTGGCGGACGCGGCGACCGTGCGGGAGCGGGAGAACGGCACCTTCGAGGTGCTGGCGACCGGCACCCGGCGGGTGCGGCTGCTGTCGGTGGACTCCTCGGGCGCCTTCCTGACGGCCGAGGTCGAGGAGCTGACGGAGGAGCCCGGCGACGAGGCGGGCGCGCTCGCGGAGGGCGTCCTCGACTCCTTCCTGCGCTACCAGAAGCGGCTGGCGGGCGCCGCCGAGCACTCCCTGGCGGATGCCGAGCTGCCGGACGACCCCAATGTGGCCTCCTATCTGGTCGCGGCGGCCATGGTCCTGGACACCCCGACCAAGCAGCGGCTCCTCCAGGCGCCCGACACCGCCTCCCGGCTGCGGGACGAGCTGAAACTCCTTCGCTCGGAGACCGCCATCATCCGTAGCCTGCCGTCGCTGCCCGCGTTCGAACTGACCCGGGCGCGCACCAGCCTGAACTGACCCGAACCGAGGCCGAACCCCCGATGGCGAAGAAGTCCAAGAAGCAGCAGTCCGGCGGCACTCCGGCGACGGTGGCGCTCACCTCGGCGGGCGTCGACCACACGGTCCACGCCTACGAGCACGACCCCGCCCACCCCTCCTACGGCGAGGAGGCGGCCGAGGCGATGGGCGTCTCCCCCGAGCGCGTCTTCAAGACGCTGGTGGCCGAGGTGGACGGCGCGCTGACGGTGGCCGTGGTCCCCGTCTCCGGCTCCCTCGATCTCAAGGCGCTGGCGTCGGCGGTGGGCGGCAAGCGGGCCGCGATGGCCGACCCCGCCCTCGCGGAGCGCACGACCGGCTATGTCCGGGGCGGCATCTCCCCGCTGGGCCAGCGCAAGCGGCTGCCCACGGTCCTGGACGCCTCGGCGAAGGACCACGCCACGATCTGTGTCTCGGCGGGGCGCCGGGGCCTGGAGGTGGAACTCGCGCCCACCGCGCTGGCCGAGCTGACCTCGGCGGTGCTGGCGCCGATCGCCCGCGCTTAGCGGACATGCGAGAGGGCCCCGGCTCCGGGGCCCTCGGTACGCGCTTCCGCCCTACCGCTGCGGCGGCTTTGCCCTACTGCTGCTGCTGCGGCCCATAGTCACCCGGCCGGCCGAAGTCCTCGTGCTCCTCCGGATCGCGCGGCCCGAAGAGCGCCGTCAGCCCCAGATGGACGAGCAGCGCGGCGAACGGCCAGGCCAGCAGGGCGCCCTTGGCCCCCAGCCGCAGCGGGGCCGCGAAGGTGACCCCGGCGCCCACCGCCTTCGCGCGGGCGATGACGTCCTGCCCCGGTCCGAGCCACACCCCGAGCCGCCAGGCCAGCAGCGAGGCCAGCAGCCCGCCCACACCGAGGCCCACCGCGAGCGGCACGCCCCCGCGCCTGCGCACCAGGAACACCCCGAGCGCACTGAGGACACCGAAGGCGAGGCCCAGCAGGGTGAACGTGCCGTCCACCCCGACCGCCTGCTCGCCCTCGCTGTCCTTGAGGTACACCACCCAGCTGTGGTCCGCCGAGTCGCCGACGAGCGGCACCTGCGGGGCCAGCTGCCACCACAGCACACCGAGCAGCACCCCGCTCAGCGCCACCACCGCCGCGATCACGGCGGCCTCCCGCACTTCGGTCTTCATTCCGGGGCCGTCCTGTTCGTACCGTTCCGCGGCCGGCTCACCATCGGGCGGTCCCTGCCGGACCGGGTGCGCGGAGTCTTCGTGCGGCGGCGGAGGGGGAGTCAGCGGTGCGGTCACCCTGACATCGTGCCAGGTCGTGCTGTGCGCCGCGTCACCGGACGGCGGCCCGGCGATAGGCCCGGGTGGCCACCGCGAGGGAGATCACCCCGACGCCCGCGCACACCCCCAGGTCAGCGAGGACGACGGCCCAGTCGGGGTGCGGACCGAAGGTGCGGGCGTACGCCTCGACGCCGTAGGTCGAGGGCAGCAGATCGCGGGCCAGCCGCACGATCCCGGGCATCCGGTCGGCGGGCAGCACGCCGAGCAGCAGCGCCGCCGACATGCCCAGCTGGCCGAGCAGGGTGGCCAGTTCGGGGCGCGGGGCGAGCAGTCCGCAGGCGGCGCCGACGCCGGAGAGCGCGGCCCCGGCGAGCGGGATCACCGCCAGCAGGACCCAGATGTTGGAGACCGGCAGCCCGAACAGCGCGCAGCCGAAGAGCGCGGTGACCAGCGTGCCGGGCACGGTGAAGGAGGCGTACGCGGCTGCCGCGCCCAGCACCACGGCGGCGGGCGGCACCGGCAGGGTGGCGTAGTGGTCGAGACCGCCGCTCGCGCGCAGCTGGCCGAAGTACTGCGAGAGCAGGTTCAGCGCCACATAGGCGACGACCAGCACGGACGAACCGGCCACCACCGACCACGCCTCGGGGCCGCCGTCGACGACCCCGCGCATCATCACGGCGATGCCGACGGACTGGAAGACCGCCACGAACAGCAGCGGGATGCGCGCCACCCGAGCGCGGGAGAGCTGTGCGCGGTAGACGGCGGCCAGCGACGGTCCGAACTGCGCGGGCGGGCCCAGTTCGACCGCGCCCCGGGCCTGCTCGGGCACGGTCCGCACGGCACTGGGCCGGACCTCCGCGGGTACGACACTCACGACGAGCTGCTCCTCTTCCCGACGGCGGCGGGGGCGCCGTCCTCCAGGGACCACGGCGTCCACTGGGACCATACGGATGCGGCGGGTTCCGCGCTCAGCGGGGTCACGGCCGGGCCCTCGCTCATCCCTTCACCAGCCCCTGCCGGGCCGCGCCGCCGAGCGCCAGGTAGACGTCCTCCAGGCTGGGGGTGGCCAGCGTGAAGTCGTCCAGCGCGGCGAAGGCGGCCCCGCCGGTGACGGTGGCGACGGCGGCCCGCGCCTCCTCGGGGGCGAGCCGGAGGGTCCAGCGACGGCCCGACTCGGTGGCCCGCTCGCGCAGCACGGCGACCTCGGGCACCTCCAGGGGTGCCCGCTCGCGCCACACCAGCTCCACCCGCACCTCGCCGGAGACGCGTTCCTTGAGCCCGGACGGGGTGTCGCAGGCGATCACCCGGCCCCGGTCGAGCACGGCGACCCGGTCCAGGACGGTCTCGGCCTCGATGACGTTGTGGGTGACGAGCAGCACGGTCGTGCCGTGCTCGGCCCGCCGCCGGTCCACGGCCGTCCAGACCGCGCGCCGGGCCACCGGGTCCATGCCGGTGGTGGGTTCGTCCAGGACGAGCAGCGGGCGGTCCCCGACGAGCGCGGCGGCCACACAGGCGAGCCGCCGCTGTCCGCCGGACAGCCTGGTCAGCGGGCGCCCGGCGAGCGGACCGAGTTCCAGCTCGTCCAGGACGGCGTCCCGCTCCTCCCGCGCCCGCCGTGCGTCCAGGCCGCGCAGCCGCGCGGTGGTCTCGACGGCGAGGGCGACGGTCAGCTCGTCCAGGGCGGAGGACTCCTGGCCGAGGTAGGCGAGGATGCGGGCGGCCCGCTCGGGGTGGCGCACGATGTCGTGGCCGAGGATCTCGACGCTGCCGGAGTCGGGGCGCAGCAGCCCGGTGAGCTGGCGTACGAGGGTGGACTTGCCCGCGCCGTTCGGGCCGAGCAGCCCGAAGACCTCGCCGCCGCGCACCTGGAGGTCCACCTGGTCGGTGGCCCGTACCTCGGGCGTGCCGGGGGCTCCGCGCCGTCCCTTGACGGGCGGGTAGGTCTTGCAGAGCCCGCGCACGCGTACGGCCTCGCCGTACCGAAGTGCCTGTCCCGCGCGCGTCCTCACAAGGGAGGAGCGTACGGGGTGCGGACCCTTTACTCGTCTTTGGGGCACCTCATCTCGGCATCCGCCGGTTCCGTCCCGGTCCGGCGCCGGTCCAGCCCCTGGTCACTCCCCTGCCGGGGCGTCGGCGGCGGTCGCCGGGACGTCGAACTCCCGCCAGAAGCCCGCCCGGATGGCGTAACGGTCGTGCTCGTCGATCTGGTCGTCCTTGTGGGCGAGCAGGCCGAAGCGGGCGGCGTAGCGCAGCAGCTCGCCGTCGATGCGGTGCGGGATGCGCGGGTACATCGCGGACAGCCGGTGCAGATGGCCCTGGTCGCCGAGCCGGGACATCCAGCGGCGGGCGAAGACCTGGCCGACCTCGTAGGGGTCGCCGCCGACGGTGGTGATGTCCTCCTCGCGGTCCGCCCAGCGCTGCTCGGCGGTGGTGAGCTGGGCGAGAGTCGGCATGGAGGCGGCCTCGGGCGGCTCGGCGGGGGTGCCGGGGCGGTCCACCCAGCCCTTGTCGGAGGACCAGCGCAAGGTGGCGCTGGCCGGGTGCTGCGCGGGGTGCGGGGAGGCCGCGCCGGGCGCGCGCAGCGCGGCGAGGTCCTTCGGGGTGGGGACGCCCTTGGGGGCGCTGGGCCGCTCCTCGGCGCCGTTGCGGGTGTGCCCGCCCGCCGGGTGGGGGTGGGCGGTCTCCTCGTCGGCGCGCTCCCCGGAGGGGGCGAGCGCGGAGTCGGGCAGCGGGGCGGAGAGGATCGCGGCGATGTCGGGGCGGGGCGGGGGCGGCGGGGCGCAGACGCCGGTGAGTTCCTTGGCGCGGACGGCCTGGATGATCCAGGCGCGGTCGAGGACGCGCCGCTCGTCGGCCTCGGCGACCAGGTCCTCGGACTGGTTGTAGTCGCCGTCGGCGGCCTGGACGGCCCACAGGTGGACGGCGACGCCGTGTTCCTTGGCGGCCATCATGCCGGGCAGCAGATCGCCGTCGCCGGTGACCAGGACGATGTCGGAACAGGCGCGGTTGCGGGCCAGCTCGGTCAGCTCGGCGTGCATGGCCGCGTCGACGCCCTTCTGCGCCCAGCGCCCGTCGGTACGGGTCAGAGCGCCGAGCCGGACGGTGACCCGGGGCATCACCCGCAGTCTGCGGTGCTCGGGCTGCGGCACCCGGTCGGGGGCGCCGTCGAACCAGTAGATGCGCAGCAGGGGGCGCCCGGTCTCGGCCTCGGCGCGCTCGCGCAGGGCCTGGATCAGCGCGGGGTGGTCGACGGTGATCCGGGACCGCGAGGGTTCACCGGCGAGGAGGCTGGCGGCGGCACCCAGCAGATACCCGGCGTCCACCAGGACGATGCAGCGGTCCACGCGACTCACCCTCTTCCCCGGAGTTTTGCTTCGGACTTCCTTCGAGTCTGCCCGACCGCCCGGGGGTTAACGGCCCGAACTCGATCTTCGGCGTGGCGTTTCCGGCGCTCGCGCCCTCACCATCCCTGTCACAGACGGTAATTATCCGACATGCGATTGATGTCAGCGTATGTGAATCTGATGACGGCCCTGGCCCCTAGACCCCCTTCAGGAGGCAGATCCCCATGGCCAAGAACAAGAACCGCAAGCAGACCGGTCCGAAGAGCCGCTCGTCCCAGGCCGAGCAGGCCACGGAGAACTCGCAGCGGCAGGCCGAGCAGACGCACGAGTCCGCCACGCAGGGCGTCGGCGGCGCCTCGGACTACGCCCGCAAGCAGAACAAGCGCTTCGGCCACAACTGAGTGCTTTTGAAGGGCATATGAGCCCGGCGAGCGGATGAGAGAAGGGGCGCACTCCCGCGGGGTGCGCCCCTTCTCTCACTGCTTGCTCACCGCTTTTTCACTGCCGTACCCGGTGTGTTCAGCCCGCCAGGCAGGACGGGCCGAGCAGCACCTTCAGGTCGCCGTAGAGCGCCGGGTCGGGCTTGACCCGGTGGCGGTCCAGGCGCAGCACGGTGGTCTTGTGCGGTCCTTGGAGCTTGATGCGGACCTCGCTGTCGCCCTTGTGGTGGCTGAGGATCTCGCCGAGGCGGCTGACCATGGGCGGGGTGACGCGGGTGGCCGGGATGGTGAGGATCACCGGCGCGTTGGTGCCCGCGTTGGACAGGTCGGGCACCTGGAGTTCCATGGCGACGAGCCGGGGCACGTCCTCGCGCTTGTCGAGCCGTCCCTTGACGAACACCACGGCGTCCTCGACGAGTTGGGTCGAGATGAGCTGGTAGGTGGCCGGGAAGAACATGCACTCGATGGAGCCCGCGAGGTCTTCCACGGTGGCGATGGCCCAGGCGTTGCCCTGCTTGGTCATCTTGCGCTGGAGGCCGGAGATGATGCCGCCGATGGTCACCACGGCGCCGTCGGAGTGCTCGCCGCCGGTCAGCTGGGAGATGCCCGCGTCCGCCTTGTCGGAGAGCACGTGCTCCAGGCCGAAGAGCGGGTGGTCGGAGACGTAGAGACCGAGCATCTCCCGTTCCTGGGCGAGGAGATAGGTCTTGTCCCACTCCTCGTCGGTGAACTGGACGTCGAGTCCGAAGCCGGGCTCGTCGCTCGCCTCCTCGCCCATGCCGCCGAAGAGGTCGAACTGCCCCTCGGCCTCCTTGCGCTTGACCGCGACCACGTTGTCGATCATCGGCTCGTACTGCGCGGTCAGGCCCTTGCGGGTGTGGTTCATCGAGTCGAAGGCACCGGCCTTGATCAGCGACTCGGTGGTGCGCTTGTTGCAGGCGACCGCCTCGACCTTGTCGAGATAGTCCGGGAAGGAGAGGTACTTCCCCTTGGCCTTGCGGCCCCGGATGATCGCCTCCACCACGTTGGTGCCGACGTTGCGCACCGCGGAGAGGCCGAAGAGGATCACGTCGTCGCCCTGGGCGGCGAAGTTGGACTCCGACTCGTTGACGTTCGGCGGGAGCACCTTGATGCCCATGCGGCGGCACTCGTTGAGGTAGACCGCCGACTTGTCCTTGTCGTCCTTGACGGAGGTCAGCAGTCCGGCCATGTACTCGGCCGGGTAGTTGGCCTTGAGGTAGGCGGTCCAGTAGGACACCAGGCCGTACGCGGCGGAGTGCGCCTTGTTGAACGCGTAGCCGGCGAACGGGACCAGCACGTCCCACAGCGCCTGGATCGCCTCGTCGCTGAAGCCCTTGTCGCGGGCGCCCTTCTGGAACAGGACGAAGTTCTTCGCCAGTTCCTCGGGCTTCTTCTTGCCCATCACGCGGCGGAGGATGTCGGCCTCGCCGAGCGAGTAGCCCGCGATGATCTGGGCGGCCTTCTGCACCTGCTCCTGGTAGACGATCAGGCCGTAGGTGACGTCCAGGACCTCCTTGAGCGGCTCCTCCAGCTCGGGGTGGATCGGCGTGATCTCCTGCTGCCCGTTCTTGCGCAGCGCGTAGTTCGTGTGGGAGTTCATGCCCATCGGGCCCGGCCGGTACAGGGCGGAGACGGCGGAGATGTCTTCGAAGTTGTCCGGCTTCATCAGGCGCAGCAGCGAGCGCATGGGGCCGCCGTCGAACTGGAAGACGCCGAGGGTGTCGCCGCGCTGGAGCAGTTCGAAGGTCTTCGGGTCGTCGAGCGGGAGGCCCAGGAGATCGATGTCGATCCCCTTGTTGGCCTTCACCATCTTGACGGCGTCGTCCATGATCGTGAGGTTGCGCAGGCCCAGGAAGTCCATCTTCAGCAGGCCGAGCGACTCACAGCTCGGGTAGTCCCACTGGGTGATGGTCACACCGTCGGTGTGGCGCACCCACACCGGGACGTGCTCGGTGATGGTCTCGCTGGACATGATCACGCCGGCGGCGTGCACACCCATCTGCCTCACCAGGCCCTCCACACCGCGCGCGGTGTCGATGACCTTCTTCACGTCCGGCTCGTTCTCGTACATCCCCCGGACCTCGCCCGCCTCCGAATAGCGGGGGTGGCTCGGGTCGGTGATGCCGGAGAGCGGGATGCCCTTGCCGAGGACGTCGGCGGGCATGGCCTTGGTGATCCGGTCGCCCATCGCGTACGGGTAGCCGAGCACACGCGCGGAGTCCTTGATCGCGTTCTTGGCCTTGATGGTGCCGTAGGTGCCGATCATGGCGACCTTGTCGGCGCCGTACTTCTCGGTCACGTACCGGATCACCTCGACGCGCCTGCGCTCGTCGAAGTCGATGTCGACATCGGGCATCGAGATGCGCTCGGGGTTGAGGAACCGCTCGAAGATCAGGCCGTGCGGGATCGGGTCGAGGTCGGTGATGCCCATGGCGTACGCGACGATCGAACCGGCCGCGGAGCCTCGGCCGGGGCCGACCGCGATGCCGTTGTTCTTGGCCCACATGATGAAGTCGGCGACCACGAGGAAGTAGCCGGGGAAGCCCATCGAGATGATGACGTCCATCTCGTACTCGGCCTGCTTCTGGCGGTCCTCGGGGACGCCGCCGGGGAAGCGGCGCTCCATGCCCCGGCGGACCTCCTCCTTGAACCAGGTGACCTCGGTGTAGCCCTCGGGGATGTCGAACCTGGGCATGAGGTTCTTGGCCTCGAACATGCCCGTGGTGTCGACCATCTCGGCCACCAGGAGGGTGTTGGCGCAGCCCTCCTGCCAGGCGTCCGAGGAGTCGATGGCGTACATCTCGTCCGTGGACTTGAGGTAGTAGCCGGTGCCGTCGAACTTGAAGCGGCCGGGCTCGGAGAGGTTCTTGCCGGTCTGGATGCACAGCAGGGCGTCGTGGGCGGCGGCCTCGTGCGCGTAGGTGTAGTGCGAGTCGTTGGTGACCAGCGGCGGGATGCCGAGCTTCTTGCCGATCTCCAGGAGGCCGTCGCGGACCCGGTGCTCGATGTCGATGCCGTGGTCCATCAGCTCCAGGAAGTACCGGTCCTTGCCGAAGATGTCCTGGTAGTCGGAGGCGGCCTTGAGGGCCTCGTCGAACTGGCCGAGGCGCAGCCGGGTCTGCACCTCGCCGGAGGGGCAGCCGGTGGAGGCGACGATGCCCTCGGACCACTGCGAGATGGTCTCCTTGTCCATGCGCGGCCACTTCTGCAGCCAGCCCTCGGCGTACGCGTCGGAGGACAGCCGGAAGATGTTGTGCAGCCCGGTCTTGTTCACCGCCCACATCGTCTTGTGGGTGTAACCACCCGAACCGGAGACGTCGTCCCGCTTCTGGTGCGGCTGGCCCCACTGGATCTTGCGCTTGTTGCGCCGGGACTCGGGGGCGACATACGCCTCGATCCCGATGATCGGGGTGATCCCGGCCTTCTTCGCGGTGTGGAAGAAGTCGTACGCGCCATGGAGGTTGCCGTGGTCGGACATGGCGATGTGTGTCATGCCCATCTCATTGCAGGCATTGAACATGTCCTTGAGCCGCGCGGCACCGTCCAGCAGCGAGTACTGGGTGTGGACGTGCAGGTGCGTGAAGGGCGGCTTCGACACGATGTGGCCTCCAGATGAACCGGCGGGGGGACAGCGAAGAAGTCTATGCCCCGGCACTGACACTCCCGGGCTCCGTCCACGTACCTTCCTCGGGAACCGGGCACTCCCGCGCCGCCTCGCCCGTTGGAGACGGGGAAGCGCGCCGTGGCCGCTCCCTCGTTTTTCGCACGCACCGCACCAGCACCAGGAGGCATCCCGCGATGTCGGTACCCCAGCTCAGCGACGAGCAGCGCGGCGAGGAGATCCTCGCCGTCTTCGACACCGCCTTCGGCCGGCTCCTGGCCGCCGATCCGGCCGCGTTCCGGGTGAAGTTCCGCAAGATGGCCGCGAGCGCCTTCGCCTTCTACCGGGGCACGGCCTGCCTCTTCTACCACGACCTGGATGCCGACAAGCGCGGCGGCCCGTACCTGGACGAGCGCACCTCGCGCGTGTGGATACACGGCGATCTGCACGCCGAGAACTTCGGCACGTACATGGACTCCAACGGCCGCCTGGTCTTCAACGTCAACGACTTCGACGAGGCGTACGTCGGCCCCTTCACCTGGGACCTCAAGCGCTTCGCCGCCTCGATCGCGCTGATCGGGTACGCGAAGGCGCTCAGCGACGAGCAGATCACCGAGCTGGTCACGGTCTACGCGGCGGCCTACCGCGAGCGCGTCCACGCGCTGGCCACCGGCGCCAAGGACGACGAGGTGCCGCCGTTCACCCTGGACACCGCCGAGGGCCCGCTCCTGGACGCGCTGCGTGACGCCCGCTCGCTGACCCGGTTCGGGCTCCTGGAGTCGATGACCGAGATCCGCGACTTCGAGCGCCGTTTCGCGCCGGGCGGCGGCTCCGTCGAGCTGGACGCGGCCACCCGCTACAAGGTCCTGGCCGCCTTCGACGGCTACCTGGAGACCCTGCCGGAGAGCAGCCTGGTCCGCCCGGAGTCGTACCGGGTGAAGGACGTCGTGGGCCGCCGGGGCATCGGCATCGGCTCGGCCGGGCTGCCGTCGTACAACGTCCTCCTGGAGGGCGCCACCGACGCCCTGGAGAACGATGTGGTGATCTACATCAAGCAGGCCCAGACCCCGGCCGTCTCCCGGCACATCACCGACCCGGCGATCAGCGGCTACTTCCAGCACGAGGGCCACCGCACGGTGATCTCCCAGCGCGCCCTCCAGGCGCACGCCGACCCGTGGCTCGGCTGGACCGAGCTGGACGGCGCGGGCCAGCTGGTCGCCGAGATCTCGCCGTACGCGGTCGACCTGGACTGGGGCGACATCGACGACCCGGAGGAGATCGCGACCGTCGTCGCCGACCTCGGCCGGGCCACGGCCACCATGCACGCCGCCGCCGACGACCAGTCCGGCGAGTCGCTGGTCCCGTTCTCCACCGAGCGCGCCATCGACGCGGCCCTCGCGGCCGACGAGGAGAGCTTCGCGCCCCTCCTGGTGGACTTCGCCCACAGCTACGGCGCCCGCGCGCGGGCCGACCACCAGATCTTCCTCGACCTGTTCCGCAACGGCCGGATTCCGGGGCTGTAACCTTCCCGGCGCCGTCCGGGACCTTTGAGGTCCCCTTCACCGCGTACGTGACAGACTCTGCTCTCACCATGGACATATCCGGGACTCAGCTCAGGGCCGTGCGCGCGGCGCTGTTCACGGCCTGCACCGTGACGCTCGCCGCCGCGTCGCACGTCCTGCTGTCCCGCGCCCCGCTGCCGCCGGTGACCGTGCTCGCGGTCGCCTGCGGGGTGTTCCTCGCGGCGTACGCGCTGGCGGGCCGCGAGCGCGGCTCCGGCCGTATCGCGGCCCTCCTGGTCCCGCTGGAGCTGGCGGCGGACACGGTCTTCACCACCGGGCAGCACGCCTGCTACGGCCGCGCGGGCGGCCCGGTGGCGGGCCCGCTGCACACCTTCGGTCTCGATCTGCTGTGCCGGGGCGAGGCGCTGGGCACCCCGCTGACCCGGCTGACCGGCGCCCCCGCGCGGGCGGCCGTACCGCTCGCCCACCCGGCCCCGGCCACCGCCTGGCTGCTGCTCGCCGCGCATCTCGCGGTGGGGCTGCTGGCCGCCGCCTGGCTGGGCCGGGGCGAGCGGGCCCTTGCCGCGCTGCTGCGCGCGGCGGCCACGACCACGTTCCGCCCGCTGCTGCTCGCGGTGGCCGCCGTGGCGGTCCGCCCGGCCCCGGCCCGGCGCGTCCCGCGCCCCCGGCCGCGCCCCGCGGTCCCGCACGGCCTTCTTCTGACGCACTCCCTGGGACGACGCGGCCCTCCGTGCCCGCCCGCCCTCGCCTGCCCCTGAGGGGCGGCGCCGAGCACGGCTCGGCTGCCCACACGTATCCCCCGCGCACCTGTGCCCCGAGCACGTCGTGTGCGCGTCCCCTATGGAGATCACCACCATGAGCAACCGGAACAGCCAGGCAGCGAAGACGGCGGCCCGCGAGCGACTGCGCCAGGAGCGCGAGCGCGAGGCCAAGCGCGCCAAGGTCAAGCGCCAGGTCATCGTCGGCGTCTCGGCGATCGCGGTCCTGGCCGCGGCGGGCGGCATAGGCTACGCCGTCGTCCAGGCCAACAAGCCGAGCGCCTGGGAGGCGGCCAAGACCGCGAAGCTGGTCAAGCCCGCTCACTCGTCCGGCGCCGACGGCACGACCGTGGTCATCGGCAAGGACACCGCCAAGAAGACTCTCGTGATGTACGAGGACCCGCGCTGCCCGATCTGCGCCAGCTTCGAGCAGGCCAACGGCGGCACGGTGGACAAGGACGTGGCGGACGGCAAGTACAAGGTCCAGTATGTCGGCGCGACCTTCATCGACAACAACATCCCGGGTGAGGGTTCCCGGAACGCGCTGAGCGCGATGGGCGCGGCCCTGAACGTCAGCGGCAAGGCCATGCTCGACTACAAGGCCGCCCTGTACTCGGCGAAGTTCCACCCCGACGAGCAGGACGACAAGTTCAAGAGCGACGACTACCTGATCAAGGTGGCCGACACAGTGCCCGCGCTGAAGGGCAACGCGCAGTTCCAGAAGGACATCAAGGACGGCACCTACGACAAATGGGCGCTGGTGATGAGCGACAAGTTCAACGCTGACGGCAAGAAGTACGACTTCCAGGGCACGCCGACGCTGATGATGGACGGCAAGAAAGTCACGGACTCCGGCGGCCAGAACGCGCCGATGACCGCGGCCGACTTCGGCCCCGCCATCCAGAAGGCGCTCAAGGGCTGACCCCCTCGCCGAATGAAGAGCGGGCGAACTTTCGGAGTTCGCCCGCTCGCGCGCTTACCGATCAGTAGCCTGATCCGCCGTGACCAGACCATCGAGATCTCTCGCGGCCACCCAGGCCCTCAACTCCCTTGCGCCCAGCCGCCGCAGCGTCGTCAAGGCCGCTGCCGTCACCGCCGCGCTCGCCGGGCCGCTCGCCGCCGCGCTGCCCGCGCGTGCCGCCACCGCCGCCCCCGTCTTCGCGCACGGCGTGGCCTCCGGAGACCCGCTGCCCGACGGGGTGCTGCTGTGGACCCGGGTGACGCCCACGCCCGAGGCGCTGCCCGGCTCCGGCGTCGGCCCCGACACCGAGGTGAGCTGGGTCGTCGCCCGGGACAAGGCGCTCACCTCGGTCGTCGCCACCGGCTCGGCCACCGCGACGGCCGCCGCCGACCACACCGTGAAGGCCGACATCCGGGGCCTCGCGCCCGCCACCGACTACTGGTTCCGCTTCTCCTCCGGCGGCACCGACTCCCCCGTGGCCCGCACCCGCACCGCCCCGGCCCCCGACGCGAACCTCGCGAACCTGCGCTTCGGCGTGGTCTCCTGCGCCAACTGGGAGGCGGGCTGGTTCAGCCCCTACCGCCACCTCGCGGCCCGCGGCGACCTGGACGCCTGGCTGCATCTGGGCGACTACATCTACGAGTACGGCACCGGCGAGTACGGCACCCGCGGCACGGTCGTGCGCCCGCACGCCCCCACGCACGAGATCCTCACCCTGGCCGACTACCGCGTCCGGCACGCGACGTACAAGACCGACCCCGACCTCCAGGCCCTGCATCTGAAGGCACCGGTCGTCGCGATCTGGGACGACCACGAGTTCGCGGACAACGCCTGGTCCGGCGGCGCGAACAACCACACCGAGGGCGCCGAGGGCACCTGGTCGGCCCGTCAGGCTGCCGCCAAGCAGGCGTACTTCGAGTGGATGCCGGTGCGCCCGGCCGTCGCGGGCACCACCTACCGCAGGCTGCGCTTCGGCAAGCTGGCCGATCTCTCCCTGCTCGACCTGCGCTCCTTCCGCTCCCAGCAGGCGTCCACCGCGAGCGGCGCGGTGGACGACCCGGACCGTACGATCACCGGCCGGGCCCAGCTGGACTGGCTGAAGGCCGGGCTCAAGGCGTCCGACACCAAGTGGCGCCTTGTCGGCAACTCGGTGATGATCTCGCCGTTCTCGGTGGGCTCGCTCTCCGCCGACCTGCTCAGGCCGCTCGCCAAGCTGCTCGGCCTGCCGCAGGAGGGCATCGCCCTCAACACCGACCAGTGGGACGGCTACACCGACGACCGCCGCGAACTCCTCGCCCATCTGCGGACCAACGCCATCGGCAACACCGTCTTCCTGACCGGCGACATCCACATGGCCTGGGCCAACGACGTGCCCTACGACGCGGGCACCTATCCGCTCTCGGCGTCCGCCGCGACCGAGTTCGTGGTCACCTCGCTCACCTCGGACAACCTCGACGACATCGTGAAGGTCCCCGAGGGCACCGTCTCGGCCGTCGCCGCCCCGCTCATCAAGGCCGCCAACCGGCACGTCCACTGGGTGGACACCGACCGGCACGGCTACGGCGTCCTGGACATCACGCCCGAGCGCGCGCAGATGGACTACTACGTGATCTCGGACCGCACGGACCCCGACGCGACGTCCGCGTGGGCCCGTTCGTACCGCACCCGCAGCGGCACCCAGAAGATCGAGCAGACCTACGACCCGGTGTGACCCGCCGTCACAGGCTGTCGAGGAAGCCGAGCGCCACCCGCCAGGTGGCCTCGGTGGCCTCGGCGTCGTAGTCCGGGGTGTCCTGGAACATGTAGAGGTGACCGGCGCCGGGGTAGCGGTAGACCTCGACGTCGGCACCGGCGCGGCCCATCTGGAGGTACCAGGCGCTCAGCCAGTCGTCCGTCTCGAACGGGTCCGGCTCGGCCACGTGCAGCTGGACCGGCAGTTCGTCCACGTGCGCGGTCGGCGCGATGTCGGAGGTGCCCTGGAGGAGCAGCAGGCCGCGGGCCTTCTCGTCGCCGAGGGCCAGTGTCTGGGCGACGGAGGCGCCGAGCGAGAACCCGGCGTAGACCAGGCCGCGTTCGGAGTAGGGCGCGGCTGCCAGCACCGCCCGCTTCAGCAGCTCGTCCTTGCCGACCTCCTCCTTGAACTCCATGCCCTCCTCGACCGTGTCGAAGGTGCGCCCCTCGAAGAGGTCCGGCGTCCACACCTCGTGGCCGGCCGCGCGCAGCCGGTCGGCGGCGTCGCGCACCTCGGGAGTGAGCCCGAGGACGGAGTGAAAGAGCATGATGTTCATGGCCCCATGGTGCCAGCCGGGGCCCCGAAGGCCCGTACCGGCACGGCCTCCTACCCGTTCCACCGGGGAACACGCAGGTTCATGACGGCGTCTCGCGGTTAGGCGCACCCGCATGGAGAACGACATCCGCCCCCTCATCGTGGTCGGCGGCTGCGTCGTCCTCACCGTACTGATCGGGTGGGGCACCGACGTGCTGCTGCGCAAGGCCGACGAACAGCACGGCGAGACCCCGCTGTGGGGCCTGCTGCGCCGCTGCCGCATCCCCTATCAACTGGTGCTGCTGGCCGCGCTGCTCAGAGGTTCCTTCGCCCAGGTGCCCGCGCTCAGGGGGCACCGCGTGGGCATCGGGCAGACGCTGACCCTGGTGCTGATCGGCTCGACCGCCTGGCTGGTGATCGGCATCGCGGCGGCCGTCGTGGAGACCTCGTACAGCCGCTACGCCCGCGCCCACCGCGACCAGGCCCGGGTACGCCGGGTGCGCACCCAGGTGACGCTGATCATGCGGGTGGTCTCCGCGATCGTCGGCGTGGTCGCGGTGGCCGCGATGCTGCTGACGTTCCCGGAGATGCGCGCGGCCGGTGCCTCGCTGCTGGCCTCGGCCGGTGTCCTCGGCATCGTCGCCGGTGTGGCCGCGCAGTCCACGCTGGCCAACATGTTCGCCGGGCTGCAGATCGCCTTCGGCGACATGGTGCGCATCGGGGACACGGTCGTCGTGGACGGCGAGTGGGGCACCGTGGAGGAGATCACCCTGACCTTCCTGACCGTGCGGACCTGGGACGAGCGCCGGATCACCATGCCGGTCTCGTACTTCACCTCCAAGCCGTTCGAGAACTGGTCGCGCGGCACCCCGCAGATGACCGGCACCGTCTTCTGGCAGCTCGACCACAGCGCGCCGATCGAGGCGATGCGCGAGCGGCTGCGGGACATCCTGCGCGCCTGCCCGGCCTGGGACGGCCGCGCGCACGGCCTGGTGGTGACGGACACCGCCCCCAACACCATCGAGGTGCGCGCCCTGGTGACCGCGAAGGACGCGGACGACATCTGGACGGTACGGGTCGCGGTCCGCGAGCAGATGATCGCCTGGCTGCGCGCCGAGCACCCCTACGCCCTGCCCCGCGTCAACACCGGCGACGCGGTGCCCGCCCCGGACCACATTCCGGCCCCGGACCGCAAGACCCTGCGCCACGCCTACGAGTTCCCGCGCACGGGACGTGGATAGGGGCGCGGTCTCCCGCGACCGGGTGCGGGGCCGACGGGCTGACGGGCTGACGGGCTGACGCTCAGCGCAGGCTGCGCACGTCCAGGTGCCTGAGCACCCGGTCGACGATCTCCGGGTCGGCGCCCGGTTCGCTGCGCGCGGCCAGCACCTCGTGGCGGGCCGCGCTCATCATCTCGGCCTGGATCTTGCGCACCCGCTTCAGCCGCCGCGCCCGCTGCTTGTGGGCCTCGCGGCGCTCCTCCTCGCCCATGTCGGGGCTGATCCGGATGCCGATGTCGAAGGCGCGCCGCAGCATCTGCTCCGACAGTTCCTCGGGCAGCTCCTCGACCTGTTCGATCTCCCGCAGCCGCCGCCGCGCGGCCTTGGTCGCGCGCACCGCCAGCTCCGTCTCGAACTCCTTCTCCCGCTCGGAGTCCGCCCGCACCCCGAGCCTGCGCACCAGCCACGGCAGGGTCAGCCCCTGGAGGACCAGGGTGGCGATGATCACCCCGAAGGCGATGAAGACGATGATGTCCCGGTCCGGGAAGGGCGCACCGGACTTGGTGCTCAGCGGGATGGCGAGGGCCAGCGCCACGGAGGCCACCCCGCGCATCCCGGCCCACCACATCACGACGGTCTCCCGCCAGCCGACCGGGATGTCCTCGTCGTAGTCGCGCCGGGCGTGCAGCCGCTTGGTGAGCCAGGTCGCGGGCATCAGCCACAGCAGCCGGACCAGGATCACGGTGGCCGCGACGGCCGCCGCCCAGCCCAGCAGCTCGCCCCAGCGGCCGGAGGCCGTGCGGATCGCGTTGTGCAGTTCGAGGCCGATCAGCCCGAAGGCCACACCGGTCACGAGCGTGTCGATGATGTCCCAGAAGGTGTGCCCGGCGAGCCGGGTCATCACGTCGTCGGCGTCGGTGGCGTACTCGGCGAGGAACAGCGCGGTGGTGAGCACCGCGAGCACCCCGGAGCCGTGCAGCCCCTCGGCAAGGACGTAGGAGGCGTACGGCACCAGCAGGGTGAGCCCGATCTGGAGGGTGGCGTCACCGAGCAGGTCCATCAGCTTGTTGGCGCCCCAGCCGAGGCCGAGACCGACGACGACCGCGACCACGGCCGAGAGCACCAGGTCGAGCCCGGCGCCCCAGGGCGAGAACTCGCCGCTGATCGCGGCGGCGATGGCCACGTGGTAGAGCACGATCGCCGTGACGTCGTTGAACAGCCCCTCGCCCTCCAGGATCGACACCAGCCGGCGGGGCAGCCCGAGCTGTCCGGCGACGGCCGTCGCGGCCACCGGGTCGGGCGGGGCGATCAGCGCGCCGAGCGCCACCGCCGCGGCGACCGGCAGCCCGGGCACGATCGCGTGCGCCACGGCCGCCACGCACACCGTGGTCACGAAGACCAGCGCGACGGCGAGCAGGAAGATCGGGCGTTTGTTGGCCGTGAACTGCCGCCAGGAGGTGCGGCGTACGGCGGCGTAGAGCAGCGGGGGCAGCAGCGCGGGCAGGATGAGGTCGGGCGGGATGTCGACGTTCGGCACGAAGTCGAGCACCGCGAGGACCCCGCCGAACAGGGTCATCAGCACCGGCGCCGGCAGCCCGAAGTACTCCCCCACCGGGACGCTCACCAGGGCCGCGAGCAGCACCACGAACAACAGGGCCAGCTGATCCACGTCGAGCGCTCCGGGAGTCCGCGATCACACCGCAAAGCTCAAGACTGCCACGCCACCCGGCCGGAGACGGGGTCCGACCCGGCGGCGAGGACGGCTACAGGGTGCGGCGCATCGCCCGGTGCGGTATCCCGGCGTCCATGAACTCCGGGCCGTACGGCGTGTACCCCAGGCGCTCGTAGAAGCCGAGGGCGTGGGTCTGGGCGTGC
This sequence comes from Streptomyces sp. LaPpAH-108, assembly GCF_000373625.1. Classification (GTDB taxonomy): domain Bacteria; phylum Actinomycetota; class Actinomycetes; order Streptomycetales; family Streptomycetaceae; genus Streptomyces. The sequence goes on along the minus strand of NZ_KB891988.1, from coordinate 809,637 downwards.
AGGTCCACGGCGGTCAGGCCGAGCGCGCGGGCCGCGTCCTCCACGGCGCGCACCAGGGCGGCCCCGACGCCGAGTCCGCGCGCGGCACTGGTGACGGCCAGCCGCCCGAGCGAGCCCACCGAGGCGTCCGCGCCGGTGTGCCCGACGGCCGCCGCGCCGTGCAGCAGGCGTCCGGCGCCGAGCGGGGTGCCGTCGGCGCGGAGCGCGAGCACATGCACGGCACCGGCGTCATGGGCGTCGTACTCCAGGTCCTCGGGGACGCCCTGTTCGGCGACGAAGACCTCCTTGCGGACCGCGAAGCAGGCTTCGCGGTCGGCCGGGTCCTCCGCGACCCGGACCGTGTACGGCGTGCTCACGCGTAGGTCTCCTCCCGGACCAGGTCGAGGGCCCGCTGCAGGTCCTCGGGGTAGTCGCTCGCGAACTCCACCCACTGGCCGTCCGCCGGGTGCTCGAAGCCGAGCCGGACCGCGTGCAGCCACTGGCGCTGCAGCTTGAGCCGCTTGGCGAGCGTGGGGTCGGCGCCGTAGGTCAGGTCGCCGACGCAGGGGTGGCGGTGGGCCGACATGTGGACGCGGATCTGGTGGGTGCGGCCGGTCTCCAGCTTCACGTCGAGCAGGGAGGCGGCGCGGAATGCCTCGATGAGGTCGTAGTGCGTCACCGAGGGCTTGCCCTCGGCGGTGACCGCCCACTTGTAGTCGTGCTGGGGGTGGCGGCCGACGGGGGCGTCGATCGTGCCGCTCATGGGGTCGGGGTGGCCCTGGACCAGCGTGTGGTAGCGCTTGTCGACCGTGCGCTCCTTGAACTGGCGCTTGAGCGAGGTGTACGCCCGCTCGGACTTGGCGACCACCATGAGGCCCGAGGTGCCCACGTCGAGCCGGTGCACGATGCCCTGACGCTCGGCGGCGCCGGAGGTGGAGATCCGGTACCCGGCGGCGGCGAGGCCGCCGATGACGGTCGGGCCGGTCCAGCCGGGCGAGGGGTGCGCGGCCACGCCGACCGGCTTGACGATGACGACCACGTCATCGTCGTCGTACACGATCTCCATGCCCTCGACGGGCTCCGCGACGATCTGGACCGGGGCCGGTGCCTGCGGCATCTCGACCTCCAGCCAGGCACCGCCGTGCACCCGCTCGGACTTGCCGACCACGGCGCCGTCGACCTGGACCTTGCCGGCCGCGGCCAGCTCCGCCGCCTTGGTGCGGGAGAAGCCGAACATCCGGGAGATGGCGGCGTCGACACGCTCGCCTTCCAGGCCGTCGGGCACGGGCAGGGTTCGGATCTCGGGAATCGTGCTCACCCGTCGAGTATGCCGGACGGGTGGGAGGGCACCGAACGAGCCTGTGGAAAACCCGGTCCGCCCGCCCTCGCCGGGTCCGTCAGTCCTTGTGGACGGTGCCGTCCGGGTCCAGGCCCCGGAAGGACAGCAGCACGATCAGGATGCCGCCGCACACGATCGCGGAGTCGGCCAGGTTGAACACCGCGAAGCCCTTGGGCGCGATGAAGTCGACGACCTCGCCCTCGAAGATGCCGGGGGCCCGGAAGATGCGGTCGGTGAGGTTGCCGAGGGCACCGCCGAGCAGCAGGCCGAGCGCGATGGCCCAGGGGGTGCTGTAGAGCTTGCGGGCCAGCCGGATGATCACCGCGATGACGACGGCCGCGATCACCGTGAAGATGATCGTGAAGGCGGCGCCGAAGCCGAAGGCGGCACCGGGGTTGCGGATGGCGTGCAGCTCGAGGAGGTCGCCGATCAGCTGGATCGGGGCGTGGTGCTCCAGCTTCGCGACCACGAGCAGCTTGCTGACCAGGTCGAGGGCGTAGGCGAAGACGGCCACCGCGAACAGCACGGCGATCCGGCGCCCGCGTCCGGTCCGCCGGACGGCGTCCTGTCCGTCCGCACCGGGCCCGGCGGGCGTGGCGGCCGGGCCCGGCCGCTCGCCACTGTCTTCCGGGGTGTCCGGCGTACCGATGATGCGCTCCGCCTCTGCCACGTGAGTCCCTCAACCTAGGTGCCTGACTGACGACGAGACTACGGCACGCCCCGGCGTACGCCCTCGCTCAGGACCGCCGTTCCTGCTTCTGCTTGCACTCCACGCACAGGGTGGCCCTCGGGAACGCCTGCATCCGCGCCTTGCCGATGGGGTTGCCGCAGCTCTCGCACAGACCGTAGGTGCCCGTGTCCAGGCGTTCCAGGGCCCGCTCGGTCTGGGTCAGCATCTCGCGCGCGTTGGCGGCGAGGGCCATCTCGTGCTCGCGGGTGATGTTCTTGGTGCCGGTGTCGGCCTCGTCGTCGCCCGCGCCGTCCGCGCTGTCCCGCATCAGGCCCGCGAGCGCGGCGGCGGAGGAGTCGATCTCCTCGCGGAGCCGGTCGGCGTCGCCGGTCAGCTCCGCGCGGGCCTCCTCGACCTCCTGCGGGGTCCAGGGGTCCTCACCGGGGCGTACCGCCAGCTCACCGGGTTCGGCGGCGGGCCGCGCCTTGGGTACGGCGGTCTGCTCCGCCGTGGCCGTGCCAGGAGTCTTCTTCGCAACCACCCTCGTGGCTCCCGTCTGCCCGGCGGCACGCGCCGCACCGGTCTTCTTGGCCGCGGTCTTCTTGGCGGCGGCCTTCTTCGCCGCCGTCTTCTTGACCGCCTTCTTGGCTGTCTTCTTCGCCGCCGTCCCGGCGGTCTTCCCGGTGGCCTTCGCGGCCGTGGTGCCCTCGGGGGGCGCCGCCTCGGTGGCTGTCGCCATGGCGGCCGTCTTCTCAGCAGTCACCGTCTCGCCGCCCGTCCTCTTCCGGCCCGTGGTGGTCTTCCTGGCAGTGGTGCGCTTGGCAGTGCCGGTCTTGGCAGCGCCGGTCTTCTCACCGGAGGCTTCCCGCTTCTTCGCGGAAGCCTTCGCCGGAACCTTCTTCGCGGCAGCCTTTTCAGGGGCGGCCTTCTTGGCTGCGGCCTTCTGGGAGCCGCCCTTCTTGGCAACACCCTTCTTGGCGGTGCCCTTCTTGGCGGTGCCCTTCTCGGCGCCGGTCTTCTTGGCAGCCGTCTTCTTGGCACCGGTCTTCCCGGCGGCAGCCTTGTCGGCGGGAGCCTTCGCGGCAGCCGTCTTCCGGGCGGCCACCTTGTCGGCGGACTTCCCCTGGGAGACCTTCTCGCCGGACACGTCCTTCCCGGCGGCCGATTTCCCCGTGCCCGTCTTCCCGGCAGCCGCCTTCCCCGTGCCCGCCTTCGTGCCGGACTCCTGCGCGGCGGCCTTCTTCCCCGGCTTTCCGGACGCCTTCTTCGCCGCCCCGCCGCCTCCCGAGGCCGCCCGCAGACGTCGGCCGTCCTGCCCCGGCGGCCCGACACCGGCAAGGGTTCCCGCTGAGCCACCGGAGGTACCGGCGGTCTTCTTCGCCACCATGGCCGCGGCCCCTTCACATATTGTGATCTTGCACGCGAATCGTGCTGGGACGATAAATCGACTTGAGTCCCGCGGCAACGGGGCACGCCGCCCGATTCGCCCGCCCCGCACCCCCCGCGCAGCAGACCTGCATCCGTTGTGCCCAGCTCCCCGGCGGGTAATCCGCCCGGGGGCGGCGCCCTGACGCACATCCCGGCGGACTGGCCATTCGGGTCACCGCCCTGCTCCCCCGCCGCCCGCCGGAAAACCGGTCGGCCGCTGTCCGTCCGGCGCCGTACACTGGGCGGAGCGAGAAGCGTGGATGGGGACGAGTAGCGTCGTACCGCAGCCCAGAGCGAGCCGGGGACGGTGGGAGCCCGGTGGCGAGCGCGATGTGAAGATCACCCCGGAGCCGCCGGAAGAAAGCCCCGCGAGGGGCGAGTAGAGCCGGCTTCGCGACCCCAATGAGGGGGCTCACCACCGGACGGACCCCGGCGGCGGGCCAAGGAGGGTGGTACCGCGGGAGCGCGCCGCACACGGCGTGAAAAGAAGAACGCTCTCGTCCCTCCGACGGAAGGCAGCAAGTTCCGTTGGAGGATGCTCGCAGATGACAGCGCCGACGTACCGCCAGGTGCCCGCCCAGGTCGACCTGCCCGCGCTTGAGCACGCCGTGCTCGACTTCTGGCGCGACCAGAAGATCTTCGCCAAGAGCCTGGAGCAGTCCGAGGGCCGCCCCGAGTGGGTCTTCTACGAGGGCCCGCCCACCGCGAACGGGATGCCCGGCGCCCACCACATCGAGGCCCGCGTCTTCAAGGACGTCTTCCCCCGCTTCCGCACCATGCGCGGTTACCACGTGGGCCGCAAGGCGGGCTGGGACTGCCACGGACTGCCGGTCGAGCTGGCGGTCGAGAAGGAGCTGGGCTTCTCCGGCAAGCAGGACATCGAGGCGTACGGCATCGCCGAGTTCAACGCCAAGTGCCGCGAGTCGGTGACCCGGCACACCGACGCCTTCGCCGAGCTGACCAACCGCATGGGCTACTGGACGGACCTCGAAGACCCGTACCGCACCATGGACCCCGAGTACATCGAGTCGGTCTGGTGGTCGCTGAAGGAGATCTTCGACAAGGGGCTGCTGGTCCAGGACCACCGCGTCGCCCCCTGGTGCCCCCGCTGCGGCACCGGCCTGTCGGACCACGAGCTGGCGCAGGGGTACGAGACGGTCGTGGACCCCTCGGTCTACGTCCGCTTCCCGCTCACCTCCGGCCCGCTGGCCGGTGAGGCGTCTCTGCTGGTGTGGACGACGACCCCCTGGACCCTGGTGTCCAACACCGCGGTCGCCGCCCACCCGGACGTCACCTATGTCGTCGCCACGAACGGCGAGGAGAAGGTCGTCGTCGCCGAGCCGCTGGTCGAGAAGGCCCTCGGCGAGGGCTGGGAGACCACCGGGCAGTCCTTCACCGGCGCCGAGATGGAGCGCTGGACCTACCAGCGCCCCTTCGAGCTGGTCGAGTTCCCCGAGCCCGCGCACTACGTGGTCAACGCGGAGTACGTCACCACCGAGGACGGCACCGGTCTGGTCCACCAGTCCCCCGCCTTCGGTGAGGACGACCTCAAGGTCTGCCGCGCCTACGGCCTGCCGGTGGTCAACCCGGTCCGCCCCGACGGCACCTTCGAGGAGGACCTGCCCCTGGTCGGCGGCGTCTTCTTCAAGAAGGCCGACGAGAAGCTGACCGAGGACCTCGGCGCGCGCGGCCTGCTCTTCCGCCACCTGCCCTACGAGCACAGCTACCCGCACTGCTGGCGCTGCCACACCGCGCTGCTCTACTACGCCCAGCCGTCCTGGTACATCCGCACCACCGCCGTCAAGGACCGGATGATCGCGGAGAACGAGAAGACCAACTGGTACCCGGAGACGGTCAAGCACGGCCGCTTCGGCGACTGGCTGAGCAACAACATCGACTGGGCGCTCTCCCGCAACCGCTACTGGGGCACCCCGCTGCCCATCTGGCGCTGCGACAACGACCACCTGACCGTGGTCGGCTCCCGCGCCGAGCTGAGCGAGCTGACCGGCACCGACCAGTCGGGCCTCGACCCGCACCGCCCGTACATCGACGACGTGACCTTCCCCTGCCCCGAGTGCGGCGACACCGCCACGCGCGTGCCGGAGGTCATCGACGCCTGGTACGACTCGGGTTCGATGCCGTTCGCGCAGTGGGGCTACCCGTACAAGAACAAGGAGCTGTTCGAGAGCCGGTACCCGGCCCAGTTCATCTCCGAGGCGATCGACCAGACCCGCGGCTGGTTCTACACGCTGATGGCCATCGGCACCCTGGTCTTCGACGAGTCGTCGTACGAGAACGTGGTCTGCCTCGGCCACATCCTCGCCGAGGACGGCCGCAAGATGTCCAAGCACCTGGGCAACATCCTGCAGCCGATCCCGCTGATGGACCAGCACGGCGCGGACGCGGTGCGCTGGTTCATGGCGGCCGGCGGTTCCCCGTGGGCGGCCCGCCGCGTCGGCCACGGCACCATCCAGGAGGTCGTCCGCAAGACCCTGCTGACGTACTGGAACACGGTCGCCTTCCAGGCGCTGTACGCCCGTACCTCCGGCTGGGCGCCCAGCGCGGCGGACCCGGCCCCGGCCGACCGCCCGGTGCTCGACCGCTGGCTGCTGTCCGAACTCCACGCGCTCACCGACCAGGTGACCCAGGCGCTCGAGTCGTACGACACCCAGCGCGCGGGCAAGCTGCTCTCCGCGTTCGTGGACGACCTGTCCAACTGGTACGTGCGCCGCTCGCGCCGCCGGTTCTGGCAGGGCGACAAGGCCGCGCTGCGCACGCTGCACGAGGTGCTGGAGACGGTCACCAAGCTGATGGCCCCGATCACCCCGTTCATCACCGAGCGGGTGTGGCAGGACCTCGTCGTGCCGGTGACCCCGGGCGCCCCGGAGTCCGTGCACCTGTCCTCCTGGCCGGAGGCGGACCTGTCCGCGATCGACCCGGAGCTGTCGAAGCAGATGGTCCTGGTACGGCGCCTGGTGGAGCTGGGCCGTGCCACGCGTGCGGAGTCGGGCGTCAAGACGCGTCAGCCGCTCTCCCGCGCGCTGGTCGGCGCCGCGGGCTTCGACGCGCTGGACCCGGAGCTGCACGCGCAGATCACCGAGGAGCTGAACGTGGCCGCGCTGGCCTCGCTCTCCGAGGTGGGCGGCTCGCTGGTGGACACGACGGCCAAGGCCAACTTCCGCGCGCTGGGCAAGCGGTTCGGCAAGCGGGTGCAGGACGTGGCGAAGGCGGTCGCCGCCGCCGACGCCGCCGCGCTCTCGCTCGCGCTGCGCGAGGGCAACGCGTCGGTGGAGCTGGACGGCGAGGTCGTCACGCTCGCCCCGGACGAGGTGATCATCACCGAGACCCCGCGCGAGGGCTGGTCGGTGGCCTCCGACTCCGGTGCCACGGTGGCGCTGGACCTGGAGATCACCGAGGAGCTGCGCCGGGCGGGCCTCGCCCGTGACGCGATCCGGCTGATCCAGGAGGCCCGCAAGAACAGCGGCCTGGACGTGGCGGACCGTATCGCGCTGCGCTGGACCGCCACGGATCCGGCCGTGATCGCGGCCCTCTCCGAGCACTCCGGTCTGATCGCGGAGGAGGTCCTGGCGACGGACTTCGCCCAGGGCGAGGCGGACGAGACGTATGGCTCCGCCTTCACGGACGAGGGGTTGTCGCTGGTGTTCCGGCTCCGCAAGGCGTAGTGCCTCCGGCGGTTCGACGGCGGCTGTCCTGTGGCATCTTGCTGCGGGGCAGCCGCCGTTGCCGTGTCCGGCGGGGCGGTCGGTCCTGCCGTGTGCCGTTCGCGTCGGGCCGCGGGCCGTCCTGGGCTGGTCGCGCAGTTCCCCGCGTCCCTGGGGAGGTGGGTGGCTGCTGTCGGTAAGTTCTGCTGCCCTCGGTGGGGGCGGTCGGTCCTGGCGTGTGCCGTTGGTGTCGGACCTCGGGCCGTCGTGGGCTGGTCGCGCAGTTCCTCGCGCCCCTGGGGTGGGTGCGCATCGGGGCGGCTGTGGACAACCGTTGCCCGGAGGCGTCAACTCGCGTAAAACAGGGCGGGCCCCGGACCGAAGTCCGGGGCCCGCCCTGAACGCTGCCGACGCCTATGGCGTACTACTGGCCATGAGCGGCCGTCAGTTGTCGTCCTCGTCGATCAGGAACCCGCGCATGGGCGAGGGTGCCTGGCCCATGGGGCCGGGGCCCTGCGGCCGGACCGGAGCCATCGGCTGGGTCATGGCCGGGGTCATCTGCTGCTGGCCACCGTAGGACGGGGCCGCCGGGGAGCCGGGACCGCCCATGCCCTGGTTGCCGCCGAACGCCGGGGCGCTCGCACCGGCCGGTGCCATCGAGGGCGCCGGGGACGGCGGCAGGGACGCGGCGGCCGGGGTGCGCGGCGGGGCCAGCGAGTCGTCGGCCTGGGTCTCCAACTGACGCAGCTGGGACTCCAGGTAGGACTTCAGGCGCGTGCGGTACTCGCGCTCGAAGCCTCGCAGGTCCTCCACCTTGCGCTCCAGCGTGGCGCGCGCGGACTCCAGCGAGCCCATGGCGACGCGGTGCTTCTCCTGCGCGTCCCGCTCCAGGGCGTCGGCCTTGGCACGGGCGTCGCGCTCCAGACCCTCGGCGCGGCTGCGGGCCTCACCGACGATCTTGTTGGCCTCGGAGCGGGCCTCCGCGATCGCCTGGTCGGCGGTCTGCTGGGCCAGCGAGAGGACACGCGCGGCGCTGTCGCCGCCGGGGCCACCCTGACCGGGCAGGCCGGGGCCGCCCATCGGGGGACCGCCCATGGGGCCACCCATCTGCTGCGGCATGGGCGGCTGACCACCCATCGGACCCTGACCCATCGGACCGGGGCCCTGCCCCATCTGTCCCGGACCCTGACCCATCGGACCCGGACCCTGACCCATCGGGCCGGGCCCCTGGCCCATCTGGCCCGGACCCTGACCCATGGGGCCGGGGCCCTGCGGGCCGCCCTGACCGCCGGGTCCTGCGGGCAGCTGCGGGGCGCCGCTGGGCAGCTGGGGCGGACCACCCATGGGGCCACCCATCTGCTGCTGCGGCGGGCCCGATATGCCGGCGGGCACCGGAGCGCCGGGTCCTCGCATGCCGCCCTGCGGCATACCACCCTGCTGCATCCCGCCCTGCTGGGGCATACCACCCTGCTGCGGCATGCCGCCCTGCTGCTGGTCCTGCTGCTCCGGACCCTTGCGCATGTTCTGCTGGTTCTGCGCGGCGGCCCGCGTGGCGGCGGCCAGTTTGGCGCGCAGATCCTCGTTCTCGCGGAGCAGACGGGTCAGTTCGGCTTCGACCTCGTCGAGGAAGGCATCGACCTCGTCCTCGTCATAGCCTTCTCGGAGGCGGACGGTCGTGAACTGCTTGTTCCGCACGTCCTCGGGGGTCAACGGCATCTCTTCACCTCAACGTAGTCATCGGCAGTCGGCAAGACCGTATCGTCCACTCTCATCGCGCGAAGCTCCCCGCCACCGAGATGAGAATCCAGACGATGATCATCAGTACGAAGAAGGACAGGTCGAGTGCCACGCCCCCGAGACGCAACGGCGGGATGAACCGCCGCAGCAGTTTCAACGGTGGATCGGTGACAGTGTAGGTGGCCTCCAGTACGACCACCATCGCCTTGCCGGGTTGCCACGAGCGGGCGAACTGGAAGACATAGTCCATGACCAGCCGGAAGATCAGCACGACAAGGAAGACCATCAGCGCGATGTAGATCACCTGCGCGAACACGCTCATGGCTGCGCTTCCCTCTCCCCTGTGCCGTGCATCTTCCCGGTGGTGCTTCTCAGCTCTGGTTGAAGAACCCGCCCTCTGCGATGCGGGCCTTGTCCTCCGCCGTGACATCGACGTTAGCAGGAGACAACAGGAAGACCTTCTGCGTCACCCGTTCGATACTGCCGTGAAGTCCAAACACCAAACCTGCGGCGAAGTCGACAAGTCGCTTCGCGTCAGTGTCGTCCATCTCCGTGAGATTCATGATCACCGGGGTGCCCTCACGGAAGTGTTCCCCGATGGTACGGGCCTCGTTGTAGGTCCGGGGATGCAGGGTGGTGATCCGGTACGGCTCTCGTTCCGACACGACCTTGGGCATGATCACCGGCGCGTTCTTCTCCAGGGAGTGACGTTCTTGTGTGATGGACGCCACGGGCGCGATCCGCGCCGGACGCCCCGAATCCGCGGTCGGCGCCACGGAATGCGAGACCGGCTCGCGCGGCGCCGGCGGCTGCACCACTCGCACAGATTCATCCCTTTGGGGCGAATGTGCGTTGTGCGACTGGTGTGACGGTTCGTGCCGTCGGTGGTCCCGCTCGGGCTCCGGGTCCAGTTCGGGCTCGAAGTCGTCGTCGGGGTCGAATCCCCGGCCGTCGTACCCATCGTCCTCCACGAGGCCGAGGTAGACCGCCATCTTGCGCATCGCGCCGGCCATGCTCTGAGTCCTCCGCTCTGTGGTGGATCGGCTGACGACTGCCAAGTGCCCGCGATCCACGTGGCCTTCGTACCGCCTTCGGCGGCATTGACCATATTTTCTGCTGTGGTCCGACTTCTTCGCGACGTTACCCGAGGCGGGGGCGGACTCCGAGTACCGCGCTGCCGACGCGCACATGTGTCGCCCCGGCCGCCACGGCCTGCTCGAGGTCCGCACTCATCCCTGCCGACACCATGGTTGCAGCAGGATGGGTTCGGCGCAGGTCCGTCGACAAATCCACGAGTCGTTCGAACGCGGCCTGTTCGCGTCCCGCGTACTCACCCGTGAGCGGGGCGACGGTCATCAGTCCGTCGAGCCGCAGTCCGGGCGCATCGGCGACGAGACCGGCCAACTCCTCGATCCCGGCGGGTGCGACACCGCCGCGCTCGCCCCGGCCGCTCGCCCCCGCGTCGAGTGCGACCTGGAGGAGGCAGCCCACCTCACGCCCGGCCCGCACCGCCTCCCGGGAGAGCGCGGTGACGAGCCGGTCCCGGTCGACCGACTGCACGAAATCGGCATAACCGACCACGGAACGCACCTTGTTGGTCTGCAACTGACCGATGAAGTGCCATTCCAGCGGCAGATCCGCACAGGCGGCGGCCTTCGGGGCCGCGTCCTGGTCGCGGTTCTCGCCGACCTGACGCACCCCCAGCTCCGAGAGGATCCGCACGTCGCTCGCCGGGTACGTCTTGGTGACCACGATCAGGGTCACCTCGTCACGGGGACGCCCCGCCGCCGCGCACGCGGCCACGATGCGTTCCTCCACCTTCGCCAGATTTCCGGCGAGTTGGGTCCTACGGTCCGTCATGTCCACTCAGTCCAGCCACACATACCCGGCGAGCCGCCCCGTGGTGCGATCGCGCCGGTAAGAGAAGTGATCCGCCGACTCCCGCGTGCACACCGGGGATTGCGCCCGGTCGCCCACCCCGAGCCGGTCGAGCTGCGCGTGCACTCCGGCGCTCACGTCGACGGCCGGAGTGCCCCAACTCGTCACCGCGTGCGCCGTCGGCTCGGCCTCGGCGACCTCGGCGCGCAGCGCGTCGGGCACCTCGTAACAACGCCCGCACACGCACGGGCCGGTGCGGGCGACGATCCGGCCCGGCTCCGCGCCGAGTCCGGTCATCGCGCGGACCGCGGCCGGGACGACTCCCGCGACCATTCCGGGGCGTCCCGCGTGCGCCGCCGCGACCACACCGGCGACCGGGTCGGCGAGCAGCACCGGCACACAGTCCGCGGTGAGTACGGCGAGGGCGAGTCCGCGCCGGGTGGTGACGAGCGCGTCCACCTCGGGGACGGGCCTGTCACCCCACGGTTCGTCCACGACGGCCACGTCGGCGCCGTGCACCTGGTTCATCCAGACCACCGACGCCGCGTCAAGACCCAGTGCCTTCGCGGTCAGTTCACGGTTGGCCCGGACCGCGCCGGGGTCGTCGCCGACCGCGCCGCCGAGATTCAGCTCCTCATACGGAGCGGCGCTCACCCCGCCCCACCTGTCGGTGAAGGCGAAGTGCGCGCCGCTCACGCTTTCGCGCTGTCCTATCACTTCAGGAAGTCCGGCACATCCAGCTCGACGATGTCCTCGTAGGACCGGGACTGGGGCACCGGCGGGGCGACCGGGACCTCGGCCACCGGCTCCGGCGCGGGCTCCGGCTCCTCCTTCGGCGTCACGCTGCCGAGCGAGCCGAACGTCGGCCGGGACTCGGTCTGCTGACGGGGCGGAACCGGCTGCTCCTCGCGGCGCTGGGCCGGGGAGCCGGAGGACGAGGCCGAGCCGAGCACGTTGTCCCGGCGGGCCGGGGGCTGGCCCCCATCGAAACCGGCCGCGATCACGGTGACCCGCACCTCGTCGCCGAGGGCGTCGTCGATGACCGCGCCGAAGATGATGTTGGCCTCCGGGTGGGCGGCCTCGCTGACCAGCTGGGCGGCCTCGTTGATCTCGAAGAGACCGAGGTCGGAGCCGCCGGAGATGGAGAGCAGCACGCCCCGGGCGCCGTCGATGGACGCCTCCAGGAGCGGCGAGGAGATCGCCATCTCGGCGGCGGCCACCGCGCGGTCGTCGCCGCGGGCCGAGCCGATGCCCATGAGGGCCGAACCGGCCTCGGACATGACCGACTTGACGTCGGCGAAGTCGAGGTTGATCAGACCGGGGGTGGTGATGAGGTCGGTGATGCCCTGGACACCGGAGAGCAGGACCTGGTCCGCCGACTTGAAGGCGTCCAGGACCGAGACCTGGCGGTCCGAGATGGACAGCAGCCGGTCGTTGGGGATCACGATGAGGGTGTCGACCTCTTCGCGGAGTTCCGCGATGCCGTCCTCGGCCTGGTTGGCCCGGCGCCGTCCCTCGAAGGTGAACGGGCGCGTGACCACGCCGATGGTGAGGGCGCCCAGCGAGCGCGCGATGTTGGCCACGACGGGGGCGCCGCCGGTGCCGGTGCCACCGCCCTCACCGGCCGTCACGAAGACCATGTCGGCCCCCTTGAGGACCTCCTCGATCTCCTCGCGGTGGTCCTCGGCGGCCTTGCGGCCGACGGCCGGGTTGGCGCCTGCGCCGAGCCCGCGGGTGAGTTCACGGCCGACGTCCAGCTTGACGTCGGCGTCGCTCATCAACAGCGCCTGCGCGTCGGTGTTGATGGCGATGAACTCGACGCCCTTGAGGCCGACCTCGATCATCCGGTTGATGGCATTGACACCACCGCCGCCGACACCGATGACCTTGATGACTGCGAGGTAGTTCTGCGGTGCTGCCACGTCGAAGGCCTCTCGCCTCGAATTACGTTGTCGCGCCGGGCGGTTCCCGACCGGGACGACGGATGCCGAATTTGGGACGGTCCGAACGCCGACCCGAACCCTAACCCTGAAGTTTAGGGTTACCAGTGTGTCTGTTCCCTGGAGTCTCTGAACAGGACACTAAGTCGACAAGCGGCGCCCGTTCAACGAACACGCCGAACCTCCCGTTTTTCTTTTCACCCTATGTGATCAGCCGTAGCAGTGCCCAACCAGGGTGCTGGCCTGCGCTGATGTACGTCAACTCCCCGCTGACGCAGGGGCGGTGGGCACGCTGACATCGAAGTGCCGGGCGTCCGGAGCTGCTTTCATGAGAGCGGTGAGGGCCCGTGCCTTGGCAGGTCCGTCGTCGGAGCTGCCCCACGCCACCGTGCGTCCGTCCTTCAGCCGCAGCGAGATGGCGTCGTAGGACCGGACTTGGACGGCGCGGGCGTCCTTCTTGACGGGTGCGGGCAGCGCGGCGGCGACGCGCACGGCCTCGCGGGCCAGGCGGTCGGCGCCGAAGCGGCGCAGGCTCGCGGCGCCCGAGTCCTCGGGGGACGCGGTGAGTTCGAGCATCGGCACCCCGCGCGGGGCCTCGGCCACCGTCGCGAACCGGACGCCCTGGGCGTCGACTTCGGTGAATTCGCGGCCCTTGCGGACGAGCAGGGACGGAGTACGCTCCGTCACCTTCAGGGTGATGCCGTGCGGCCAGGAGCGGTCCACCTCGACGGTGTCGATCCGGGGCAACTCCCGCCGCAGCCGCGCCTCGATGGCGCCGGTGTCCACGGAGACCAGCGGGGCGCCGACGGGGACGGCGGCGGCTCCGCGGACCTCGCCCGGGGTCAGTACCCGGGTACCGGAGACCGGGACCTGACGCACCCGCAGCCACTCGGAGCCGTACAACACCCAGACGGAACCGGCTCCGAGGAGGACGACCAGCACCGCCAGGGCGATGATCATACGAAGCCGTGGTCTGCGCAGGCGCGGGACGAGCGGCGGGCCGGACACCCCCGGTCGGCGTGCGTCGCGCTCGGCGACGGTGGGTCCGGCCACGCTCACTGTCCCTTCGTTCGACGGTCCTAACGGCCCGCGGCGATCGCCTCGTACACCATGCCGACGAGCAGGTCGTCGGCGTCGCGGCGGCCGAACTCACCGGCGGCGCGGGACATCTCGTAGAGGCGGTGCGGGTCGGCCAGGACCGGCAGCACGTTCTGCTGGATCCACTCGGGCGTCAGCTCCGCGTCGTCCACGAGGAGTCCGCCGCCCGCCTTGACCACCGGCTGGGCGTTGAGCCGCTGTTCGCCGTTGCCGATGGGCAGCGGGACGTAGGCGGCCGGGAGTCCGACGGCGGAGAGTTCGGCGACGGTCATCGCGCCCGCGCGGCAGAGCATCATGTCGGCCGCGGCGTACGCGAGGTCCATCCGGTCCAGGTAACTTACCGGGAGATACGGCGGCATCCCCGGCATCTGCTGCACCTGCGGCAGTTCGTTCTTCGGGCCGACCGCGTGCAGGATCTGGATGCCGGCCTGCTGGAGCCAGGGCGCGACCTGCTGGACGACCTCGTTCAGCCGCCGGGCGCCCTGCGAGCCGCCGGAGACCAGCAGCGTGGGCAGGTTGGGGCTCAGACCGAAGTAGTGGCGGGCCTCGGGGCGCAGGGCCGCGCGGTCCAGGGTGGCGATCGAGCGGCGCAGCGGGATGCCGATGTAGCGGGCGTCCCGGAGCTTGCTGTCGGGCGTGGAGACGGCCACCCGGGCCGCGTAGCGCGAGCCGATCTTGTTGGCCAGGCCGGGCCGGGCGTTGGCCTCGTGGACCACGATCGGCACGCCGAGGCGCTTGGCGGCCAGATACGCGGGCAGCGCGACGTAGCCGCCGAAGCCGACCACGGCGTCCGCCTTGGTGCGCTCCAGGATCTGTTCCGTGGCCTTGATCGTGCCGCGCAGCCGGCCCGGCACCGTGATCAGCTCGGGCGTGGGCTTGCGCGGCAGCGGGACCGCCGGGATCAGCGCCAGCTCGTAGCCGCGCTCGGGAACGAGCCGCGTCTCAAGGCCCCGCTCCGTGCCCAGGGCCGTGATCCCCACGGTGGGGTCCTGCCTGCGCAGGGCGTCCGCGAGGGCGAGCGCGGGCTCGATGTGGCCCGCGGTACCCCCGCCGGCGAGTACGACATGCACCGAAATTCACCGCTCTCCGGACGGACGCGCCGCCGAGGCGCGCCGTCGCATCGTGTTCCATCTCCGGGGCACCCGCTCGGCACGGGAGCCGCCCGCCCGCTTTCTACCAAAGCGGGGTTGCCGCATCGCAAGCGCCGCCCGCGCAGCGGGATCGTCACGCGCGAAGGCGATCAGCAGCCCGATGGCGAACATGGTCGGCAGCAGGGCGGACCCTCCGTAGGAGAACAGCGGGAGGGGGACACCGGCGATCGGCAGCAGGCCGAGCACCGCACCGATGTTGATCACCGCTTGCGCGGTGATCCAGGTGGTCACACCTCCCGCGGCGTACCTCACGAAGGGGTCCTCCGTGCGTCCGGCCACGCGGATACCCGCATAGCCTAGAGCGGCGAACAGGGCGAGCACCGACAGCGTCCCCGCCAGACCCAGTTCCTCACCGGTGACGGCGAAGATGAAGTCGGTGTGGGCTTCGGGGAGTTGGCCCCATTTCTCCACACTCGCGCCCAGGCCGGAACCGAAGATTCCGCCGGAGGCGAGGGCGTAGATCCCGTGCACGGCCTGCCAGCAGTCGGCGCCGCCCGCCCGGGGCTCGGTCGCGCCGATGCAGGCGAGCCGGGCCATCCGGTTGGGGCTGGTCTTGATGAGGATCACACCGATCAGCGCCGCGACCGAGAGCACCCCGGCGAACAGCCGGGTCGGGGCCCCGGCGAGCCAGAGCAGGCCGAAGAGGATCGCGGTGAGGATGATCGCGGTGCCCATGTCGCCGCCGAGCATGATCAGACCGAGCAGCATGAAGGCGACCGGGACCAGCGGGACCAGCATGTGCTTCCACTGGGTCAGCAGCTTCTTGTCGTGCTTGCGGGCGATCAGGTCCGCGCCCCACAGGACGAGGGCGAGCTTGCCGAACTCGCTGGGCTGGATCTGGAAGGAGCCGCCGAGCGAGATCCAGTTCTGGTTGCCGTTGACCGACATGCCGATGCCGGGCACCTGCACCAGGGCCATCGCGAAGACGGCGACGGCGAGGATCGGGTAGGCCAGCGCCCGGTGCAGCCGCACCGGCATCCGGGCGGCGGCGAACATCAGCACCCCGCCGATGAGCGCGGCCAGGAACTGCTTGCGGAAGAAGAACGAGCCGGGCAGCGACAGCTGGAGCGCGGTGATCTGGGAGGCCGAGTAGACCATCACCAGGCCGAGCACGATGATCAGCAGGCTGCCGCCGAGGATCAGGTAGTACGCGGTCAGCGGGCGGTCCCACGCCTTGCGGGCGCGGGTGCGCAGCCGCCGCAGGGGGTTGTCCGGCGCGCTCGGCCGGGGTGCGGGGCGGCGGGCCGCCCGCTGCACGGGCGGTCGTCCGGTACGGCTAGCGGCCATCCACGCCTCCCCTGAGCACCGAACGTCCCACGCGTCCCTCCCAAGTTCCGCCCGGCGGGCGGCCGGGGTCAGGCGCCGAGTTCGCGGACCGCCGCCGCGAACGCGTCACCGCGCTGGTTGTAGTTGGTGAACATGTCCATGGAGGCACAGGCCGGGGCCAGCAGCACCGTGTCGCCCGGCCGGGCCAGCCGCTTCGCCTCGGTCACCGCCTGGAGCATCGCCCCAGTGTCGGTCCGGTCGAGGTCCACGACGGGTACTTCCGGGGCGTGTCGCTCAAGGGCCTCGCGGATCAGCGCGCGGTCGGCGCCGATCAGGACGACCCCGCGCAGCCGCTTGGCGGAGGCCGCCACCAGCTCGTCGAACTCGGCACCCTTCGCCAGTCCGCCCGCGATCCACACGATGGGCTCGTAGGCCGCCAACGAGGCTTCCGCGGCATGGGTGTTGGTGGCCTTGGAGTCGTCCACGTACGCCACGCCGTCGAGGTCGGCGACGTGCTGGATGCGGTGGGCGTCGGGCCGGAAGGCGCGCAGTCCGTCGCGCACGGCCTGGGCCGGCACCCCGAAGGAGCGGGCGAGGGCCGCCGCCGCGAGAGCGTTGGCGATGTTGTGCGGGGCGGGCGGGTCGACGTCGGCGACCTCGGCCAGTTCCTGCGCGTTCTTGTACCGGTTCTCGACGAAGGCCCGGTCGATCAGGATGCCGTCCACGACGCCGAGTTGGGAGACGGCCGGGGTGCCCAGGGTGAACCCGACGGCCCGGCAGCCCTCCTCCACGTCGGCCTCGCGGACCAGGTCCTCGGTGCGCGGGTCGGCCACGTTGTAGACGCAGGCGACCTGGTTGCCCTCGTAGACACGGCCCTTGTCGGCGGCGTAGGCGTCCATGGAGCCGTGCCAGTCGAGGTGGTCCGGGGCGAGGTTGAGCACCGCGCCGGAGTAGGCGCGCAGCGAGGGCGCCCAGTGCAGCTGGTAGCTGGACAGCTCGACGGCGAGGACGTCGTACTCCTCCTCGCCGAGGACGGCGTCCAGGAGGGAGACGCCGATGTTGCCGACGGCGGCCGTGCGCAGGCCCGCCGCCTTCAGGATGGAGGCGAGCATCCGCACGGTGGTGGTCTTGCCGTTGGTGCCGGTGACGGCGAGCCAGGGGGCCGCGTCGGGGCCCCTGAGGCGCCAGGCCAGCTCCACGTCGCCCCAGATGGGCACGCCCGCCTGCTCGGCCGCCTGGAAGAGCGGCTTGCCGGGCTGCCAGCCGGGGGCGGTGACGATCAGCTCGGTGCCCTCGGGCAGCGTCGCCCCGTCGCCGAGGCGGACGGTGACGCCGAGCGCCTCCAGTTCGGCGGCCTGCGCCCGTGCCCGCTCGTCGTCGCCGTCGTTGACGACCGTGACGATCGCACCGCGCTCGACGAGCGCCTTGGCGGCCGGGACGCCCGAGACGCCGAGTCCGGCGACCGTGACGCGCCTGCCCTGGAATTCGCTCTGCCCCGAAGGCACCGAGGTGGTCACTTGTCCGCTGCCCATCCCGCGTAGAAGAGGCCCAGTCCGACGATGACACAGATGCCCTGGATGATCCAGAAACGGACCACGACCAGGACCTCGGACCAGCCCTTGAGTTCGAAGTGGTGCTGGAGTGGCGCCATCCGGAAGACGCGCTTGCCGGTGAGCCGGAAGGAGCCGACCTGGATGACGACCGACATGGTGATGAGGACGAACAGGCCGCCCATGATGGCCACCAGCAGCTCCGTGCGGGAGAGGATGGCCAGGCCGGTGAGGACACCGCCGAGGGCGAGCGAGCCGGTGTCGCCCATGAAGATCTTCGCCGGCGAGGTGTTCCACCACAGGAAGCCCAGGCAGGAACCCATCAGCGCGGAGGCGACCACCGCGAGGTCCAGCGGGTCGCGCACCTCGTAGCAGGCGGCCGGGTTGGTCAGGGTCATCGCGTTGGCGCAGGACTCCTGGAACTGCCAGACGCCAATGAACGTGTAGGCGCCGAAGACCAGGACGGAGGCGCCGGTGGCGAGGCCGTCGAGACCGTCGGTGAGGTTCACGCCGTTCGACATCGCCAGGATCATGAACAGCGCCCAGACCACGAACAGCACCGGGCCGATGGTCCAGCCGAAGTCCGTGATGAACGACAGCTTGGTGGAGGCCGGGGTGTTGCCCCGGTTGTCCGGGAACTGCAGCGCGAGCACCGCGAAGCCGATGCCGACGATCAGCTGGCCGGCCATCTTCGCCTTGGCCCGCAGACCCAGCGAACGGCGCTTGACGATCTTGATGTAGTCGTCCAGGAAGCCGACCAGGCCCATGCCGAACATCAGGCCGAGGACCAGCAGACCCGAGTACGTCGGGGGCTTGCCGGTGATCACCTTGCTGAGGAAGTACGCGGCGATCGTGGCGAAGATGAAGGCGATGCCGCCCATGGTCGGCGTACCGCGCTTGCTGGCGTGCTCGCGCGGGCCGTCGTCGCGGATGAACTGGCCGTACCCCTTGCGGGCGAGGAGCTTGATCAGCAGCGGGGTGCCGATCAGCGTCAGGAAGAGGCCGATGACTCCTGAGAACAGGACCTGGTTCATCATCGGGCGGCGACCTCACCCTCGGTCCCGGCCGATGCGAGCGTCTGGGCGACGCTCTCAAGACCCACGGAACGGGACGCCTTCACCAGCACGACGTCCCCCGGGCGCAACTCGCTGCGCAACAGGTCGATCGCCGCCTGTGCGTCGGACACGTGCACCGACTCCTCACCCCACGAACCCTCGTTGTATGCGCCCAGTTGCAGCCAGGAGGCTTCGATACCCCCGACCGCGACGAGCTTGCTGACGTTGAGCCGGACGGCGAGCCGTCCGACCGCGTCGTGCTCGGCGAGCGCCTCGTCCCCCAGCTCGGCCATCTTGCCGAGCACCGCCCACGTGCGGCGCCCCTTGCCCATGGCCGCGAGCGCCCTGAGGGCGGCCCGCATGGACTCGGGGTTGGCGTTGTAGGCGTCGTTGACGATGGTCACGCCGTCCGGGCGCTCGGTGACCTCCATGCGCCAGCGGGAGAGGGAGCCCGCCTCGGAGAGCGCGGTGGCGATCTCGTTCGCGGACATGCCCAGCTCATGGGCGACGGCGGCCGCGGCGAGCGCGTTCGACACGTGGTGCTCACCGTACAGGCGCATGGTCACATCGCTTGCACCGGAGGGTGTGTGAAGCCTGAAGGCAGGCTGTCCGCTGTCCGTGAGTCGCACGTTCTCGGCGCGTACGTCCGCTTCGGCCGACTCTCCGAAAAGGACCACCTTCGCGCGGGTACGGGGGGCCATGGCGCGCACCAGCGGGTCGTCGGCGTTGAGGACGGCGACGCCGCCCTCCTCGGCCGGCGGCAGTGCCTCCACCAACTCGCCCTTGGCCTGGGCGATCTGCTCACGGCCGCCGAACTCGCCGATGTGGGCGCTGCCGACGTTGAGCACCAACCCGACCTTGGGCGGGGTGAGTTCGGCCAGGTAGCGGATGTGCCCGATGCCGCGGGCGCCCATCTCCAGCACGAGGAACTTCGTCTCCTCGGTGGCGGACAGGGCGGTCAGCGGCAGCCCGATCTCGTTGTTGAGCGAGCCGGGCGTGAAGACGGTGGGCGCCTTGCCGCCGAGGACCTGGGCGATGAGGTCCTTGGTGCTGGTCTTGCCGGCCGAGCCGGTCAGCGCGACGAGGGTCGCGCCGAGGCGTTCGACGACATGGCGGGCGAGGGCGCCGAGCGCGTTCTGTACGTCGTCCACGACGATCGCGGGCACGCCGACGGGGCGCGTCGCCAGTACGGCGACCGCGCCCGCCGCCACGACCGCCTCGGCGAAGTCGTGGCCGTCGACCCGCTCACCGCTGAACGCGACGAAGAGGGCGCCGGGCACCACCTCGCGGGAGTCCCGGACGACCGGTCCCGTGACGGTGACGGACGTATCCGGTATGTCGTGTGTCTGCCCGCCGACGACAGCTGCGATCTCGGCGAGGGAGAGGGCGATCACAAGTTCATCCCTGGGTGTTCTGGATAGCTTCGCGGAGCACCTGGCGGTCGTCGAAGGGACGGACCACGCCGGCGATGTCCTGGCCCTGCTCATGGCCCTTGCCCGCGACCAGCACGGTGTCGCCCGCGGTCGCGCGGCCCACGGCGGCGGCGATGGCGGCGGCGCGCTCCTCGAAGAGCAGCACCTCGCCGCGCTCGTGCGCGGGGACGGAGGCGGCGCCTTCGAGCATGGTCGCGAGGATCGCGAGGGGGTCCTCGGAGCGGGGGTTGTCGGAGGTCAGTACGGCGATGTCGGCGTACCGGGCGGCGGCGGCCCCCATCGGGGCGCGCTTGGTCCTGTCGCGGTCGCCGCCGCAGCCGAGCACGATGTGCAGCCGCCCCTTGGTGACCTTGCGCAGCGCCTTGAGCACCGACTCGACCGCGTCGGTCTTGTGGGCGTAGTCCACGACCGCGAGGTAGGGCTGTCCGGCGTCGACGCGCTCCAGGCGGCCGGGGACGCCGGGCACGGCGGCGATGCCGTCGGCGGCGGTCTGCGGGTCGATCCCGGCCGCGGCGAGGGCGACGAGGGCGGCGAGGGTGTTGGCCACGTTGAAGGGGCCGGGCAGCGGCGAGCGGGCGTGCACGCGCTCGCCGTTCGGGCCGACGGCGGTGAACGTCGAGTCCATGGGGCCGACCTGGACGTCCTCGGCACGCCAGTCGGCGTCCGGGTCGCCCTCGGCGGAGAAGGTGACGACCGGGACGCCCGCCTCGGCGGCGAGCCTGCGGCCGTACTCGTCGTCGGCGTTGACCACGCCGAACCTGCTGCGCTCGGGCGTGAAGAGCTGGGCCTTGGCCTGGAAGTAGTCCTCCATGCCGGAGTGGAACTCCATGTGTTCCGGGCTCAGGTTGTTGAAGACCGCGATGTCGAAGACGCAGCCGTCCACCCGGCCGAGGACCAGGGCGTGGCTGGAGACCTCCATGGCGACCGCCTCGGTGCCGCGTTCGCGCATGACGGCGAACAGGGCCTGGAGGTCGGTGGCTTCGGGGGTGGTGCGCTCGGACTTGATGCGCTCCTCGCCGATGCGCATCTCGACGGTGCCGATGAGCCCGGTGGCGCGTACGGCCTTGAGGCCGCCCTCGACGAGGTAGGCGGTGGTGGTCTTGCCGGAGGTGCCGGTGATGCCGATCTGGAGCAGGTCGCGGCCCGGGTGTCCGTAGACCGTGGCGGCCAGTTCGCCCATCTCGGCGCGCGGGTCGTCCACGACGAGGACCGGCAGTCCGGTCGCCTCGGCGCGCTCGGCGCCGGCCGGGTCGGTGAGCACGGCGACCGCGCCGAGGCTCGCGGCCTGGGTCACGAAGTCGGCGCCGTGCAGCCGGGCGCCGGGCAGTGCGGCGTAGATGTCGCCGGGGCGGACGGCGCGCGAGTCGTGGGTGATGCCCGTGACCTCGGCGGAGCCTGCCGGTGCGGCGATCCCCAGCTGATCGGCCAGCTCCGCGAGGGGGGTGGCGGAGTTCTGAACCGGTCGTGGCGGTCCCGGGTAGGTCACGGAAGCGCCCTTCTGGGTGGTTTGGGACTGATCAGCGTGTGGCACGGCGGTGAGCGTACCGGGAGTACCCGCCTCGGGGCGAAGCGAGGGGCGGGGGCCTGGGCGGTTCCCGTCGTCGGGGGTGATCGTTGTCACGGCTCGTTCCTGGTGGTCGGGGCCCGGTGGTCTGTCGCGGCCGGTCAGGGCTGGTAGGTGACGGGCAGGTTCGCGGCCTTCGCGCCGGTCGGCGGGACCTGGAGGGTCTTGAGCGCGAACTCCATCACCTGCTTGTAGACGGGGCCGCAGATCTGGCCGCCGAAGTAACTGCCGGAGGTGGCGTTCTGGATGGCGCAGTAGACCGTGACGCGGGGCTTGTCGGCGGGGGCGAACCCGGCGAAGGAGGAGGTGTATCCGTGGTACCTCCCGGTGGCCGGATCCACTCGGTTGGCGGTGCCGGTCTTGCCCGCCACGCGGTAGCCGGGGATGCGGGCCTTGACGCCGGTGCCCTGTTCGTCGTCGACCACGGACTCCAGCATCTGGGCGAGGGTGCGCGCGGTCTTGTCGCTGACCACCCGGGTCTTCTCGGGTTCGGGGGCCGGGGCGAAGCGGCCGTCGGCGCCCTTGGTGCCGCGCACCAGGGTGGGCGCGACGCGGACCCCGCCGTTGGCGATGGTCGAGTACACGGACGCGGCCTGGACGGCGTTGATGGAGAAGCCCTGGCCGAAAGGGATCGTGTACTGCTGCGAGGTGGACCACGCGGCGGCGGGCGCGAGGATGCCCGGGGTCTCGCCGGGGAAGCCGAGTCCGGTGGAGCGTCCGATGCCGAACTTGCGCAGATACGAGTAGAGCGTGTCGTTGGCCGCCCGCTGGGTCTTGCCGAGCTGTCCGGTGGCGAGGATGGTGCCGATGTTGCTGGACTTGGCGAGCACGCCGTTGAGGGTGAGGTGCCAGGTGGGGTGGTCCACGTCGTCCTGGAAGAGCCGGTCGCCGCGGTGCAGCCGGTTGGGTACGACGACATGGGTGAGCGGGGTGGCCGCGTTCTCCTCCAGGACGGCCGCCATGGACATCACCTTGGCGGTGGAGCCGGGTTCGTAGGCGTCCTGGAGGGCCGCGTTGCCCATGGCGGCGGAGTTCGCCTTCGTCAGGTCGTTGGGGTCGAAGCCGGGCGAGTTGGCCAGGGCCAGGATCTGGCCGGTGCGGGTGTCCTGGACGACGACGTAACCCCGGTCCGCCTTGGACTTCTTGACCTGCTGGGAGATGGCGTTCTGCGCGGCCCACTGGATGTCGCGGTCGATGGTCAGCTCGATGTCGCTGCCGGAGACGGCGGGGGTCTCGGTGGAGCCCGCGGTGGGCACCTGGCGGCCACCGGACTGGGCGTAGCGGATCTTGCCGTCCTTGCCGGTGAGCTGCTTGTCGAGCTGCTGCTCGATGCCGCCGCCGCCCTTGCCTTCGCTGTTGACCCAGCCCAGTATCCCGGCGGCGAGGTCGCCGTTGGGGTACACGCGCTGGCTGCTGGGGTCGGCGAAGACGCCCGCGAGCACGTTGGCGGTCCCGGCCTTCTTGGCGAGGGCGGCCTTCAGGTCCTTGATCTGCTTCCAGACCTGGGGGGTCTGCCGGGTGGCGAGCCGCGCGTAGCGCGACTCCTTGTCGGCGGGGCGCAGCTTCTTGACGAGCGTGGCCTGGTCCTCGTTGAGGATCGGGGCGAGCAGGGCGGCGGCCTGCTCAGGGCCGTCGGAGATCTTCAGCTGCTTGGGCTGGAACATCATCGGGTCGGCCGTGATGTCGTAGGCGTCCTCGCTGACGGCGAGGGCCACTCCGGAGCGGTCGGTGATCCGGCCGCGCTCGGCGGCGACGGTGTGCACGACGTAGCGGTTCTGCTCGGCCTTGGCGGTGTAGGTGCTCGCGTCCACCGCCTGGACCTGGAGCAGCCGGACCACGAACGCGGAGAGCACGAGGGTGAAGGCGAGGCCGACCAGGCGCAGCCGGGGGCGCGGGCTGCCGAGCCGCAGGGCGGGGCGGGCCGGGGGCCGGGGTCCGGACGGGCGGCGGGCGGGGCGGGCGCCGGGGCCGGGGCGGCCCGGCTGGCGCCGGGGGGCGGCGGCGCGGGGGCGGGGCGGTCCGGCGGCCCCGGGCGCGCGGCGACGCGGCGTTTGCCTGTCGGACACTTCCGTCACCTGCCGTGGGTCGGGGTGGGGGCGGGCTGGGTGCTGCGGGTCCGGTTCCGCGCCGAAGGGCTCGCCGTGGCGGCCTGGGTCGCCTTCCCGGCCGGGGTCGCCGTGGCGGCCGGGCTCACCGGGGCGGAGGGGGCGGCCGGTGTCGTGGCCGTGGGGCTCGGGCTCGCGGCGGGGCTGCCGCTCGGGCCCGTGGCCGAGGCC
Source organism: Streptomyces sp. LaPpAH-108 (assembly GCF_000373625.1). GTDB lineage: Bacteria > Actinomycetota > Actinomycetes > Streptomycetales > Streptomycetaceae > Streptomyces. The sequence continues at coordinate 785,611 of NZ_KB891988.1, read as the reverse complement.
ATCGCCTCGGGCGCGCGCGGGCCGGTGAGCGCGGCGGGGCTGGGCGCGGCGCTCGGCACGCCCTTGACGCTGCCGTCGGGGCCGAGGAAGGCGGGGTCGCCGCCGGGGACCATGCCGAGTTCACGGGCGCGGCGCTGGAGGGCGTCCGGGGAGGAGTAGGAGTCGATGTCCCGCTGGAGGGCCTGCTCCTCGTCGGTGAGGTTCTTGGTGCGCTTCTGGAGGTCGTCGAGCTTGAACGAGCCCTCGCTGAGCGCGGAGTTGAGCATCAGCAGGCCGAGCAGGCCGCCGCCGAGCAGCAGCACGACGAGGAAGACGAAGGGGGTGCGGGCGGCGCGGGCACGGCCCGCCGGGAAGAGCCGGGCGAGCCGTGCGGCCCGCCCTCGCAGTTCGGGTTCAGCGCCCACGGGCCCTCCGCAGGGTCCGGCCGCCCGGTCGGCCCCGTCCGCTCACTCGGCGTCCTCCCTGATCCGCTCGACACCGCGCAGCCGGGCGGGGGCGGCCCGGCGGTTCTCGGCGATCTCCTCCTCGGTGGGGAGTTCGGCACCGCGTGTGAGCAGCTTGAGCCGGGGCTGGTAGCGCTCGGGCACGACCGGCAGTCCGGGGGGCGCGGTGTTGGCGGCCCCGGCCGCGAAGACCTGCTTGACCAGCCGGTCCTCCAGCGAGTGGTACGAGAGGACGGCGACCCGGCCGCCGACGCCGATGGCCTTCACGGCCGCCGGGATGGCCCGCTCCAGGACGGAGAGTTCGCCGTTGACCTCGATGCGCAGCGCCTGGAAGGTGCGCTTGGCCGGGTTGCCGCCGGTGCGCTTGGCGGCCTGCGGCAGGGCGTCGCGGATCAGTTCGACCAGGCGGGCGCTGTTGGTGAACGGCTCCTTCTCGCGCTCGCGCACGATCGCGGAGACGATCCGCTTGGCCTGCTTCTCCTCGCCGTAGGCGCGCAGGATGCGGACGAGTTCACCGGCCGGGTAGGTGTTGAGGACCTCGGCGGCGCTGATGCCGGTCGTCTGGTCCATGCGCATGTCCAGGGGCGCGTCCTGGGCGTAGGCGAAGCCCCGGTCGGCCTCGTCCAGTTGCATGGAGGAGACGCCGAGGTCGAAGAGGACACCCTGGACGTCCGGGATGCCGAGGCGGTCGAGCACTTCGGGGAGTTCGTCGTAGACGGCGTGCACGAGGGTGGCGCGGTCGCCGAAGGGGGCGAGGCGTTCACCGGAGAGGCGCAGTGCCTCCTTGTCCCGGTCGAGGCCGATCAACCGGGCCTCGGGGAAGCGGGTCAGCAGCGCCTCGCTGTGGCCGCCGAGGCCGAGGGTGCAGTCGACGACCACCGCTCCCGGCCGCTCCAGAGCGGGTGCCAGCAGATCCAGGCACCGCTGGAGCATCACCGGGACGTGTCGACTCTCGGTCAAGGGAGCCTCTCAGTTCTGGCGGGCGCACGCACCGCCAGGTCCCCGCCCGCTCCATGAGGAAGAAGGGGAGGCGGCAGGCGCCAAAAGCGTCAGCCGACCGGGAGCGGGAGGAGGCCGAGCCGTACGTACGCGCCGCGCACGCGGGGAGGCGGTCCGGGTGGGTGCCGAGCCGTCTCCTTGGGGTTTTCACCAGCGGGAAGAGCCGGGCCTCCCGCTTCGCGTCACTTTAGTCCACCCTGTGTCGCGGTCAATCAACCGGCCTGCGCGTCGCGTACGGCTTCCGCGCCGGAGCGGTGATCGGCTCGGCCTCACCCGTCCGGCCGAGGTTGGCGCTCCGTGTGGGTTAGCTCACAACAAGCCACGATGGCGTTCTTTGTCCCCTCTCACAGCAGGCCGGGGAGGCGGGTGACCAGTAACGTCGAGACCATGACGACTTCCGCAGCAGTTCCCACCGGACCCGAGAGCGCCATGACGGGCGACGGCAGCGTGACGGACCGCCTGGTCGACGCCAATGAGCGGTACGCCTCGGAGTTCACCGATCCCGGCATGGACGCGCACCCCGTGCTGCGCGTGGCCGTGGTCGCTTGTATGGACGCCCGCCTCGATCTGCACGCGGCGCTCGGTCTGGAGCTGGGCGACTGCCACACCATTCGCAACGCGGGCGGCGTCGTCACCGACGACGTGATCCGCTCGCTGACCATCAGTCAGCGGGCGCTCGGTACGCAGAGCGTCGTGCTCATCCACCACACCAACTGCGGTCTGGAGTCCCTCACCGAGGAGTTCCGGCACGAGCTGGAGATGGAGGTGGGCCAGCGTCCTGCCTGGGCGGTGGAGGCTTTCCGGGACGTGGACCAGGATGTGCGCCAGTCGATGCAGCGGGTGCGGACCTCGCCGTTCCTGCCGCACACCGACGATGTGCGGGGCTTCGTCTTCGACGTGCGCAGCGGGCTGCTGCGCGAGATCGACCCGGCCGGGGAGCGGTCCCCGGACGCGGCGTCCGCCTGATGTCTCCGGGCCGCCTCTCCCCGGCAGCGGGAGGGGCGGCCGGTGGCGGCAGGGTGGCCGGCCCGGTGAAGGGGCGGCCAAAGGCCGCAAGACCGGCATCGCGCGGGCCGTTGTCCACAGGCCGGGCCGGGCAGTTGTCCACAGGCCGTGACACGAATCGATAACGGCGGCAAGAATGCGGGTGTGACGGCGCGCGGATCTGGATTCCGCACGGTGTCCGTGTTTCGGGGTGGGCCGGAGCCGCGTCGCGAGGTGTCGCGGGCCCCGGCCATGGTGAGAACGGGCCGAGGAGGGCCGGGTGACGACCTATGACGATCGAGCGAGCCTCAGTGATCTGACGGCGACGGTGGAGCGGGTGCGCCGTTCGGTGGAGGACGTGATCGAGGGCAAGCCCGAGGTCGTACGGCTTTCGCTGACCGTACTGCTCGCCGAGGGGCATCTGCTGATCGAGGACGTGCCGGGCGTGGGCAAGACCATGCTGGCCAAGGCGCTGGCGCGGTCCATCGACTGCTCCGTGCGGCGGATCCAGTTCACGCCCGATCTGCTCCCCTCGGACATCACCGGGGTGTCGATCTGGGACCAGCAGCGCCGTGACTTCGAGTTCAAGCCGGGTGCGATCTTCGCGCAGATCGTGATCGGCGACGAGATCAACCGTGCCTCGCCCAAGACCCAGTCGGCGCTGCTCGAGTCGCTGGAGGAGCGCCAGGTCACCATCGACGGGCAGAGCTACGAACTGCCGAGCCCCTTCATGGTGGTGGCGACGCAGAACCCGGTCGAGATGGAGGGCACGTATCCGCTGCCCGAGGCGCAGCGCGACCGGTTCATGGCCCGGGTGTCGGTGGGCTATCCGAGCATCGAGGCCGAGCTGCGGATGCTGGACGTGCACGGCGGGGTCTCCCCGCTGGAGGACCTGGAGCCGGTGGCGCACGCGCACGACATCGTGAAGCTGATCGAGGCGGTGCGCGACGTGCACGTCTCGGACGCCGTCCGGCGGTACGCGGTGGAGCTGGTCTCCGCCACCCGCACCCATCCGGACCTCAGACTCGGCGCCTCGCCGCGTGCCACGCTGCATCTGCTGCGCGCGGCGAAGGCGTCGGCGGCCCTGTCGGGGCGGGAGTACGCGCTGCCGGACGACATGCAGGAGCTGGCCGTGGCCGTGCTCGCGCACCGGCTGCTGCCCACCACCGAGTCCCAGATGAGCGGGCGTACGGCCGAGCAGGTCGTGCTGGAGATCCTGCGGCACACCCCGGTGCCCTCGACCGCGCAGCGGGAGCGGGCCTTCGGCGGTGGCCTCGGCCGGGCCGTGCCCGCCTATCCCCAGCAGCCTCCGCGGGGCCTGTGATGTCCGCCGGGGGGCCGGAGCGGACCCCGGGCCACGCGTCCGGGCTCCGTACGGCCCTTTCGGGGCTGACCACCCGGGGCCGTTCCTTCCTGGCGGCGGGCATCGCCGCGTCGGTGTGCGCGTACGTGCTGGGCCAGAGCGATCTGCTGCGGGTCGGGCTGCTGCTCGCCGCGCTGCCGCTGATCTGCGTGGCCGTGGTGCACCGCACCCGGCACCGGGTGGCGTCCGAGCGGCGCCTGTCCCCCGCGCGCGTTCCGGCGGGCGCGGAGGCCCGGGTGAGCCTCTCCGTGGACAACGTCTCCCGGCTGCCGACCGGGCTGCTGATGCTCCAGGACCGGGTGCCCTACGTGCTCGGGCCCCGGCCGCGTTTCGTGCTCGACCGCATCGAGCAGGGCGGGCGCCGCGAGGTGTCGTACCGGGTGCGCTCGGATCTGCGCGGCCGGTACCCGCTCGGGCCGCTCCAGCTGCGGCTGAGCGATCCGTTCGGCATGTGCGAGCTGACCCGTTCCTTCCCGGCGCACGACACGCTGACGGTCGTCCCGCGCGTGGAGCCGCTGGCCCCGGTGCGCCTGGGTGGCGAGGCGCAGGGGTACGGCGACGGGCGGCGGCGCTCGCTTGCCGTCGCCGGGGACGACGACGTGATCCCGCGCGGGTATCGCTACGGCGACGATCTGCGCCGGGTGCACTGGCGGTCCACCGCGCGCCACGGCGAGCTGATGGTGCGCCGCGAGGAGCAGCCCCGGCGGGCCCGCTGCACGGTGCTGCTGGACACCCGCGCGGTGGGCTACGAGGACGCGGGCCCGGGTTCGGCCTTCGAGTGGGCGGTCTCGGCCGCCGCCTCGGTCCTCGCGCACATGCTGGAGCGCGGCTTCTCGGTGCGGCTGCTCATGGACACGGGTGCGACGGTGCCCGGCGAGGGCGGCGCGGGCTTCCCGGGCACGGGTCAGGAGACGGCCGCCTCCTCGGGGCTGATGATGGACACCCTCGCGGTGGTCGACCACTCGGACGGCACGGGCCTGACGCGGGCGTACGACGCGCTGCGCGCCGGGGACGACGGGCTGCTGGTCGCGCTGCTCGGCGATCTCGACGAGGAACAGGTGCGCGCGGTGGCCCGGATGCGGCGGCGCAGCGGGGCCGCGCTGGCCTTCGTGCTGGACCCGGGGGTGTGGACGCGTGATCCGGCCGCGGCGCCGGGCCCCGACGACGCGTGCGCGGAGCGGCTGCGGGTGCTGCGCGAGGCGGGCTGGACGGCGCTCGCCGTGCCGCGCGGTGCCTCGCTGGACGAGGTGTGGCGGCGGGCCGACCGGGAGCGGTCCGGTCTGGTCACGCCGAGCGGAAGGGCGGGGGCATGAGCGGGCGGGCGCGGCTCGCGGGGTGCGCGGCGGCGGCCACGCTGATGACGGCGTGCTCCCTGCTGCCCCTGGTGGACGGGCCCGCGTGGCTGGCCGTGGCGGCGCTGCTCGTGGCGGCGCAGACGGGCGTGGGGGCGGCGGCGCGGCGGGTGCCGCTGGCCCGGCCGCTGACCGTGCTGGCGCAGCTCCTGGTGACGCTGCTGCTGCTCACTCTCGTCTTCGCGCGCCAGCAGGCGTTCGCCGGGCTGTTCCCGGGTCCGGAGGCGTTCGGGCACTTCTCGGACCTGCTGCGCCAGGGTTCGGACGACGTGAGCCGGTACGCGCCTCCGGCGCCGCTGACCGACGGCATCCGGCTGATGCTGATCGGCGGGGTGCTGATCGTGCATCTCCTGGTGGACACGCTGGCGGTGACCTTCCGCGCGGCGGCCCCGGCCGGTTTGCCGCTGCTCGCGCTGTACTCGGTGGCGGCGGGTCTTTCCGGTGGCGCGGCCGACTGGCTGTGGTTCCTGCTGGCGGCGGCCGGTTATCTGATGCTGCTGCTCGCGGAGGGCCGGGAGCGGGTGACCCGGTGGGGCCGGGTCTTCGGGGCGACGGCCCGCGCGCCGGGCGCCGGTGACGGCACGCTGACGGCCCCGGTGCGCACCGGGCGCCGGATCGGTGTGGTGGCGCTGGGTGTGGCCCTGCTGGTGCCGCTGGCGCTGCCCGCGATGCGGGGCGGTCTGCTGGCGGGCACGGGGGCGGGGGCCGGCGCGGGCAGCGGGAACGGCGGCATGATCTCCGCCGTCAACCCGCTGGTGTCGCTGCGCGACTCCCTGAACGTGGACAGCGACCGCCAGGTGCTGTCCCTGCGGACCGACGCCGACGACGTGTCGGACCTGTACGTGCGCATCGTGTCGCTGGACGACTTCGACGGCACGACCTGGAAACCGGCCCAGCGGCACATCGTCGGGGTGCCGGACGGCTTCCCGACCCCGGTCGGGCTCGGCCAGGACGTCCGCCGGTCCACCGTGCGGACGACCGTCTCGGCGGCCGAGTGGTACGCACAGGACTGGCTGCCGATGCCGTATCCGCCGACCGGGGTGCGGATCGGCGGCAACTGGCGGTACGAGCCGGTCGGCATGACCCTGGTCGGCGACCACGGGCAGACGACGCGCGGCGCGACCTACCTGGTCACCAGCCTGGACGTGAAGCCGACGGCGCGGCAGCTGGCCTCGGCGCCGAAGCCGCCCGCCGCGCTGCAGCGGGAGTACACCGATGTGCCGCCGGGGCTGCCGAAGGTGGTGGCCCGGACGGCCGAGGAGGTCACCTCCGGCGCGGCGAACCATTACGAGGAGGCGGTGAAGCTCCAGGACTGGTTCGCGCTGGACGGCGGCTTCCGGTACGACACGCAGGTGCAGGTCGGGCGCGGCCCGAACGCCATCGCGAACTTCCTGCGCGACAAGCAGGGCTTCTGTGTGCACTTCTCCTTCGCGATGGCCGCGATGGCCCGCACCCTGGGCATTCCGGCCCGGGTGGCGGTCGGCTTCGCGCCGGGCACCCCGCAGGCGGACGGCTCGGTGTCGGTGAGCCTGAAGGACGCCCACGCCTGGCCGGAGCTGTACTTCGAGGGGGTGGGCTGGACCCGCTTCGAGCCGACGCCGAGCCGGGGCACCACGCCGTCGTACACCCAGCGGCAGACCCCGAGCAGCGCGCTGCCGGACCCGGAGCTGCCCCCGCGCGGCTCGTCCGTCGCGCCGTCGCCGCAGGACTCGGCGAGCGAGAGCTGCGCGGCCGGTGCGGACGCTGCGGCGGTGTGCCCCGGGCCGTCCTCGGCGGTGGCCTCGCCGGGCGGTGGCGGGGGCACCCCGGGCGGGCTGTGGGCCGCGCTGCTCGTGGTGGGCGCGCTGGCGGTGCTCGCGCTGCCGCTGATGCCGCTGCTGTGGCGGCTGCGGGCACGCTCCCGGCGGCTCGGCGCGCACCCCAGGACCGACGAGGGCGCGGCGGAGCACACGCTGGCGGCGTGGCGGGAGCTGACCGACAGCGCCTGGGACCACGGGATCGTGCCGGACGAGTCGCTGACCCCGCGCGCGGCGGCGGAGCGGATCGTGCGGCTGGGCGAGCTGGACGCGGAGTCCGGGGCCGCGGTGCACCGGGTGGCGGACGCGGTGGAGCAGGTGCTGTACGCGCCCCGGCCCCGCTCCGCGACCGGGGTGGCGGCGGACGTGCGCCGGGCGATAACGGGCCTGGACGCGTCCGCGGGCCGGGCCACCCGGCTGCGGGCCCTGTTCGCCCCCCGCTCGGCCGTACGCGCCCTGTGGGCGGCGACGGACCGGTGGACGGCGCTGCGGGCCCGGGTGGCGGCGCTGCGGCCGGTGCCGGGCGGCGGGCCCCGCTAGCGGATACGCGTGAGGGGTGACCACCGGCTCGGTGGTCACCCCTCACGCATGTCTGTCGGTGTGCGGGCGGTCAGTGGCCCTGTTCGTCTCGGCGGCGCTGCCAGCGGGCCTCGATCCGCTCCATCATGGTGCGTCTGCGGCGCACCGGGCGGCGGCGCCTGGCCGCCGGACCGTGGCGCTCGCCCGGCTTGGGCGCCTTGCGCCAGCCGGTGACCGCGAGGACGGCACAGCCCAGCATGACGAGGAAGCCCACCACACTGATCCAGATGATCTGCGCGACCATACCGGCCATGAGGAGCGCGATACCCACGAGGAAACCCGCTACGGACTGGTAGACCCGCCGACGGGTGTACGTCCGCAGCCCGTTTCCCTCAAGCGCCGACGCGAACTTGGGATCTTCGGCGTACAGCGCTCGCTCCATTTGCTCGAGCATGCGCTGCTCGTGCTCCGAGAGCGGCACGGAGTCCTCCTCATCGTGCAGTCGCCGGGGCGACCCGGGGGGTCTTTTCAGGATAGGCAGGGAATCGCCCCCGTGAAACCCGCCCCTCTGCGCCTTCTGACCAACCGGAGCCGCCACGGCGTCCCGGCCCGCTGAAGCTTCCATTCCCCAACGGCCGACCCGTCATGCCGGTTCGGTGTACCTCGATCATACGGCGCAAACCCCTCGATCGGAGGGCTTGTGGCGTACTCCATCTGCCGACAAGCCGCTGATCAGCGGCGGGTCACCCGGGGCGCTCAGGCCCGCGGCGCCCCGGGTGTCTCACCGAGCACATGGATCTGCGTGGCCACGGAGTGGAAGGCGGGCAGCTCGGCCGCGGCGGCCTCCAGACGGAGCAGGGCGTCGAGCGCGCCGGGCTCGGTGTCCACCAGGACGCCGGGCACGAGGTCCGCGAAGACCCGTACGCCGTGCACCGCGGCGGCCCTGAGGCCCGCGCCCTCGACCAGCGCGGTCAGCTGCTCGGCGGTGAAGCGGTGCGGGACCGGGTCGCTCTCGCCCCAGCGGCCGTCGGGGTCCTGGAGGGCGTGCCGGGCCTCGGTGAAGTGACCGGCCAGGGCGCGGGCGAGGACGGCGCCGCCGAGCCCGGCGGCGAGCAGGCTGAGCACACCGCCGGGGCGCAGCGCGGCGACGGTGTTGCGGACGCCCTCGGCGGGGTCGTCGACGTACTCCAGGACGCCGTGGCACAGCACCGCGTCGTAGCCGCCCCGGTCGACCACGTCGAAGAGGCCGTGGGCGTCGCCCTGGACACCGCGCACCCGGTCGGCGACGCCCGCCTCGGCGGCCCGGCGCTCCAGGGCGAAGAGGGCGTTGGGGCTGGGGTCGACGACGGTGACGTGGTGGCCGAGCCGGGCGACCGGCACCGCGAACCGGCCGCTGCCGCCGCCGGTGTCGAGCACGTCCAGCACGTCCCGTCCCGAGGCCTTGACCTGGCGGTCCAGGGCGTCCCGGAGGACGTCCCACACCACGGCGGTACGGAGGGAGGCGCGGGGCATCGGGTCCGGCACGGCAGTTGACTCCTCGGCGCGGCACCGCCCGTTGCCCGGCGGCGCGAAAGGGGTTGCCTCCCCGGCCCGTCCCGGCGGGGTGGAGGCAGCAGGCCCTTCCACCCTATTGCCTGCGACCGCGCCCGGGTCACCCCCGGCGGCCTGCGCCGGAGCGCGTCTCGCGAGGTGGACACGGCCCGGGTCTCAGCCCCGCGCGCCCTCCTCTCCCCGGGTGCGGGGCAGCACCGGTCGCGGGAGCAGCATCCGCTCGACCAGTCGGATGAACAGCGCCACGTCGCGTATCAGGTCGTCGGCGTCGCGGGCGCTCGCCGCGCCCCTGATGCCCGCCTCGGCGCGGGCGCGGCGGGCCGCGCCGGAGGCGAACAGGGCGCTCCACTCGGTCAGTTCGGGGGCGATCTCGGGCAGCACCTCCCAGGCGCTGCGGATGCGGGCGCGGCGGCGGGGCGTGGGATCGGGCCTGCCGCGCGCGGCGAGGACGGCGGCGGCGGTGCGCAGGGCGGCGAGATGGGCCGTCGCGTAGCGCTCGTTGGGCGCCTCCTCGGCGACGGCCTCCGCCAGGGCGCTGCGGGCCTGGGCGAGCAGGGCGACGGCGGCGGGCGGCGCGGTGGCCCGGCGGACCACCGGGTGCACATCGCTCGCCGGGCCGCCGGGTGACGGGGCGGAGCCGGTGGCGCCGGGTCGCCGGGCTGCGGCTGAGGACGAGACGGCCATGACGAACCTCCTGTCGTCGGTGACGGCACGGATGCCATCGGTGCCCATCGTGACCCCTGCCACTGACAATCCGCCCCGACCTGCGCTTTCGCACCGATGCCGGGCATACGGAGAGGGCCCGGCCGCACCGCGTCACCGTCCTCCTCGCGGAGCGGACATCACCGGCCCCCTGGCCGGACGGTCATCACCGGCCCCGCGCGGGGGCGGACAGCGCTCGCCCTACCGCCGGACCGCCGAGATCAGTCCGCCGGGCCCCTCCTCGCGCCGCGCCGGGGTGGTGAGGGGGCGGCCGTAGGCGGCGGCGCGCTCGCGCAGGGTGTGGCCGCTCGCCTCCCAGCCGTGCCCGGCCAGCCAGCCCACCGGGTCGTCGGGCATCTCCGAGACCCACAGGGACGCCGCCGAGCCCGGCGCGGCGTCCGCGCCGAAGCGCTCGATGACGCCGCGCGAGCCGAGCGTCAGCCCCATCCGGCTGCCGGTCGCCGACCGCGCGCCGATCCGGGCCAGCAGCAGCTCCACCGCGTCCTCGGGCAGATAGATCAGCAGCCCTTCGGCGATCCACACGGTCGGGAGCGCCGGGTCGTGCCCCGCGGCGGCCAGCGCGCGGGGCCAGTCCTCCCGCAGGTCCACCGGGACGGTGATCCGCTCGCAGCGGGCGACGGCCCGCTCCTGGCGCAGCACCGAAGCCTTGAAGTCCAGCGGCACGGCGGTGTCGACCTCGAACAGCCGGGTGCCCTCGGGCCAGGCCATCCGGAAGGCCCGGCTGTCCATGCCCGCGCCGAGCAGCACGACCTGCCGGACCCCGGACGCGGACGCCTCCCGCAGCAGGTCGTCGAGGAACTTCGTCCTGATGACGATGGAGAACGCCACGCCAAGGCGACGGCGGCGCGCGGCCTCGTCGGCGGGCGGCGGCGAGGAGGGCCACAGACCACCGGCCGCGGCGAAGGCCCGTGCCAGCGGATCGCGGAACAGCGCGTTCTCCCGCTCGGTCTCCAGCGCCCGCACCCGGGCCACCCCCACCGCCGTGGCCCACACGCCCGACGGCCGCACCCGCTCCTGGTCCTCAGTCACCGCGCCAGCCTAGACCCGCGACAACACCCCCGCCGTTTCCCTCACTTCCGCCGTCCGGCATACTTTTGAACTGACCAGTCAGTTCAAAAACATGGGGGGCCTGTGGACGGCGTGGACGTCACGGCCGAGGAGTTCGGGGTCAAGGGGCCACGGGGGTGGGCCTTTCGGGGGGTCGGGTTCCGCGCGGAGGCGGGGTCGCTCGTCGCGGTCGCGGGGGCGTCCAGTTCCGGGCGGACCAGTCTGCTGCTCGCGCTCACGGGGCGGATGAAACCGAGCGCGGGGACGGCGGTCGTGGGCGGGCTCGCGCTGCCCCGGCGGATGGCGGCCGTACGGAAGATCAGCGCCGTGGCCAACATGGCCGGGGTCACCGATCTGGAGCCCGCGCTGACCGTCGCCGAGCATCTGCGCGAACGGGCGCTGCTGCAACGGCGGTTCGGGGAGTCCCTGCGCGAGGCCCTGCGTCCGCACCCGGACCGGGTGCACGAGGCGCGGCTGCGCGCCGACGCCGCGCTGGCCGCCGCCGGGCTCGACCCGGACACGCTGCCCAAGGGCTCGCGCACGCCCGTACGGGACCTGGAGCGGCTCGAGGCGCTGCGGCTGTCCGTCGCCCTCGCCCTCGTCGGCAGGCCCGGGCTGCTCGCGGTGGACGACGCGGAGCTGCGGCTCTCGGACGAGGAACGCGCCGAGGTGTGGACCCTGCTGCGCTCCGTCGCGCGCACCGGCACGACCGTCCTCGCGGTGTGCCGTACGGCCCCCGAGGACTGCGTGATCGTCTCCACGGACGCCGAGACCGGCACCGAGCCCGAGCCCGAAGACCAGAAGGCCCAGGACACCCAGGAAGCCCCCGAGCCCCGGAAGGAGGCGGACACCGATGCGCTCACCCCGGCTCGCCGCGCTTGAGCTGAGGCGGTTCGGGCGGGGGCGGCTCCCCCGCGCCGCCCTCGTCGCGCTGCTCCTGCTGCCCCTCCTCTACGGCGCGCTCTACCTGTGGTCGTTCTGGAACCCGTACGGCCGCCTGGACCGTGTCCCGGTCGCCCTCGTCAACGACGACAAGGGCACGACGGCCGCCGGGAAGCACCTCCATGCCGGTGACGACCTGGTGCGCGGGCTGCGCGACAGCGGCACCTTCGAGTGGCACGAGGTGAGCGACGCCGAGGCGCGTCAGGGGGTGGAGGACGGCACCTACTACCTCTCCCTGACGATGCCGTCGGACTTCAGCGCGCGGATCGCGTCCAGTGCGGGCGACTCGCCGGAGACGGGCGCGCTCCAGGTGCGTACGAACGACGCGAACAACTACATCGTCGGCCAGATCTCCCGGACCGTCTTCGCGGAGGTCCGCTCGGCCGCCTCCACCAAGGCGTCCCGGTCCTTCCTGGACAAGATCTTCGTGTCGTTCTCCACGATCCACGACAAGACGGTGACCGCCGCCGACGGAGCCGACACGCTCCAGCAGGGCCTCGGCAAGGCGGAGAAGGGCGCCAAGAAGCTCACCGACGGGCTGAGGGACGCCAACAGCGGCAGCGGCAAGCTGGCCACCGGCCTGACCAAGCTCACCAAGGGCTCGGCCGACCTGGCCGACGGCTCACGCCAGGTCGCGGACGGCACCCAGACCCTGGCCGACCGTGTCAACGGCGTCTACGCCAAGGCCGGTCCGTTCCTCAAGGACAACGAGAAGACGATCGGGGACACCGCGCGTCTGGTGGCCGACTCGGCCGACGCCGTGGACGACAACCTCGCCACCCTGGTGCGGCTCGCCCCGGGCGCGGCGAAGGCGGCCCACGCCTCCGCCGACGTACTGACCGAGATCCACCGCACCCGCTGCGAGAGCGCTCCGCTGCCCGACCCGGCCTGCCCGGACCTGAAGAAGGCCGAGCAGGCGGCCGAGGACGTGGCGAAGGTGGCCGACGACCTCAACACCGTGATCGCCGACCAGGACGGCGATCTGACGACCATGCGGACGAACCTGAAGACGCTGCGGACGCAGTCCCGCGCCCTCGCCGAGCGCGCCCCGCATCTGCACGAGGACCTGGCCGACGCCGTGGGCCGGATCAACAAGCTGAACGACGGCGCGGCCAAGGTCGCCGCAGGGGCCAGGAAGCTGCACACCGGCCTCGGCACCGCCGAAACCGGCGCGACCGCCCTGCACCGGGGCATCGGCACCGCCGAGTCGGGCGCCCGCAGCCTGGACGGCGGTCTGTACCGGCTCTCCGACGGCTCGGGGAAGCTCGCGGGCGGACTGCACTCCGGGGCGCGCAAGATCCCCGACTACGACCAGCACGACCGCGACGAGCGCACCGGCGTGATGGCCGACCCGGTGCGGCTCGCCTCGCACGATCTGCACCGGGCGCCCAACTACGGCACCGGTTTCGCGCCGTACTTCATCCCGCTGTCCCTGTGGGTGGGCGCCATGGTCGCCTACATGCTGCTGCCGCCGCTCAACCGGCGCGCCCTGGCCGCCGGTGCCCCGGCGCGGCGGATCGCCCCGGCGGGGTGGCTGCCGGTGGTCGCCGTCGGGGTGCTCCAGGTGCTGGCGCTGATGGCGGTGCTGCACTGGGGGATCGGGCTGGAATTGGCGCGTCCGGCGGGGACGGTCGGCTTCCTGTTCCTGGTCACGGCGTGCTTCGCGGCGATCGTGCAGTGGCTGAACGCCCGCTTCGGCGCGGCGGGCCGCATCCTCGTCCTCGCGCTGCTGATGCTCCAGCTGACCTCGGCGGGCGGCACGTACCCGGTGCAGACCAGTCCGGGCTTCTTCAACGCCATCCACCCGTTCCTGCCGATGAGTTACGTGGTCTCGGCGCTGCGCAGGCTGATCACGGGCGGCGGGCTCGGACCGGTGTGGCAGGCGTGCGCGGTGCTGATCGCGTTCACCGCCGGAGCCCTCGCGCTCACCGCGATCGCCGCCCGGCGCCGCCAGGTGTGGACCCTGGACCGGCTGCACCCCGAGCTGAGCCTGTGATCGACGGGCTCCCCGGGAAGGACCGGCACCCGCGCGTACCTGTGAGAATCGGGTCCATGGAAAGCACCAGCGCCACGTCCGGCGGCAGCACGCGCCGCGAGGCCACCCGGCAGAAGCTCTACGAGGCGGCCGTCACGCTCATCGCCGAGCAGGGTTTCTCCGCCACCACGGTGGACGAGATCGCGGAGCGCGCCGGGGTCGCGAAGGGCACGGTCTACTACAACTTCGCGAGCAAGTCCGTCCTCTTCGAGGAACTGCTGCGGCACGGGGTGGGGCTGCTGACCGCCTCGCTGCGGGAGGCGGCCGAGCGGACGGCGGCCCGGGGCGGCACCGGGGTGGACGCGCTGGACGCGATGATCCGGGCGGGCCTGGAGTTCATCGACCGCTACCCGGCCTTCACCCAGCTCTACGTGGCCGAGCTGTGGCGCACCAACCGCGCCTGGCAGTCCACGCTCATGGTGGTGCGCCAGGAGGCCGTCGCCGTGGTGGAGAACGTGCTGCGGGAGGGCGTCGCGGCGGGCGAGTTCAGCCCGGAGATCGATGTGCAGCTGACGGCCGCCGCGCTGGTCGGGATGGTGCTGGTGGCCGCCCTGGACTGGCAGGCGTTCCAGCCGGAGCGCTCGCTGGACGACGTGCACGCGGCGCTGTCCCGGCTGCTCCAGGGCCGGGTGAGCGGCACCCGCTGAACGGGCGGAGGGCGCCGGACCGTCGTCACGACGGTCCGGCGCCCTCCTGTTTCCCCCGTACTCCCCGTACGGTCCTTCCCGGTCCCCGTGGGCGGTCGGTCCACGGGCCCCCGTGTCTCGCTTCCGCCGACGGATCGGCGGAAGGAGCGGCAGGCGGGCGGGCGCCGTTCCGCCGCCCCGTGTCGGCGGTGCCGGGCCGCGCCCCCTTGCCGTGCCTCCACTCTCCCGCCCGGACGCCCTCCGGCCCATCCGCGCGGCTACTCATCTCGCCGTCTAGGTACGGATACTCAGCCGTCCGCACGCGAACCCGCCCCACGAGGCCGCGCGCTGGCTACGATCGCCTCCGTGTCCGTACTCCCCCTGGTCTTCACCAGCGGCTGGGCCAGCGGTGTCAACGCCTACGCGGTGGTGCTGCTGCTCGGCCTCTTCGGCCTGACCGGGGTGAGTGACGACGTCCCGCAGACGCTGCAGCGCCCCGAGGTGCTGATCGCGGCCGGTGTGCTGTTCCTCCTTGAGACGGTCGCCGACAAGATCCCGTACGTGGACTCGGTGTGGGACTCGGCGCACACGGTGATCCGGCCGCTCGCGGGCGCCTGGATCGGGGCGCTGCTCGCTGGGCACAGCGGTTCGCTCTCCGACGTGGCCGCCGGGCTGCTCGGCGGTTCGACGGCGCTGGCCAGCCATGCCGTGAAGGCCGGGACGCGGATGGCGGTCAACACCTCGCCCGAGCCGGTCAGCAACATCGTGCTGAGCCTCGCCGAGGATCTCGGGGTGGGCGGGATCGTGTCGTTCGCGATGTTCCATCCCGAGGCGGCGGCGATCGTCTGCGGGGTGCTGCTGATCTCCGGGCTTGTCGTGATGGTCTTCCTGGTCTCGCGCATCCGCCGCTTCCTGCGCCGCCGGGCCCAGCGCCGCGAGGAACGCAGGCTCGCCTCGCGGATGCAGGGGCCGCCCTAGGCCGGGGCCCTCTCCGGCCGGGTTGTCGGTGGGGGTCGGTAAAGTCGCGGTCATGGCACGGATTGTGGTGATCGGCGCCGGGATGGGCGCGATGGCGTGCGCCGCCCGGCTGGCCGTCGCGGGCCACCGGGTGACGGTGTACGAGCGGGGCGACACGTACGGCGGCGCGGTGCGCCGTTTCGAGCGGGACGGGTTCGCCTTCGACACCGGCCCGGGGCTGCTGCCGCTGCCCGCCGTCTACCGCGATCTGTTCCTGAAGACCGGCAAGGAGCCACTGGAGGACCTGGTCGAGCTGGTCCAGGTGGACCCGGCCGCCCGGCACGTCTTCGCGGACGGCACCCGGGTCGACCTGCCCAACGCCTCGCGCGCCGGAGTCGTCGCGGCTCTGGACGAGACGCTGGGCGCCGGGGCCGGACAGCGCTGGGGCGACTTCCTGGTCCGCGCCCGCGAAGCCTGGGACCGCACCCGCCGCCCGCTCCTCGAAGAACCCCTGTGGCCCAACTGGCAGGTGCTGGCCGAGCGCGAGCCCTACCCCTCGGTCCCGCACAAGAAGCTGCTGCGCACCCGCCGCGCCGCCACGCTCGCCGAGGTCGGCGCCTGGGAGCTGCGCGACGCCCGCCTGGCCGAGCTGCTGGCGAGCCACGCCCTCGCGTACGGCCTCGATCCGCGCACCGCCCCGGCGAGCGCGGCCGTGCTGCCGTACATGGAGCACGCCTTCGGCACCTGGTACGTGCGCGGCGGGATGCGCGAGCTGGCCCGCGCGGTGTACGAGCGGTGTGTGCGGCGCCGGGTGGAGTTCGTCTTCGGCGCCGAGGTGACCCGGGTGGTGGAGAAGGACGGCCGGGCGGCGGGCGTGGAGCTGGCCGACGGTTCGGCGGTCGAGGCCGACCAGGTCGTGGCGGGCGTGGACCCGGCGCTGCTGGGCGCGCTGACGGACCGTCCGCTGGACGGCGAGGGTGATGTCCCGGCCGGGCTCGCCCCCTCGGGTGCCGCCCGGTTCACCGTGCTGCTCGCCCTGCGCGGCGCCCGGGAGGCGGGCACCGCGCATCGCACGGTGGTGCATTCCCCGGACAGCGCGGCCGAGTCGGACTTCCTGGCCGCCCCGGGCGGCGCCGCGCAGCCGCGTCCCACGGTGACCGTGTACCGCCCCGGCGACCCCGCGCTCCGCCCGGACGACGCCCACGAGTCGGCCGTTCTCCGCGCGACCGTCCCGGTGGACGCGGGCTGGGAGGACCCGGAGCGGGCCGCCCGCACCACGGAGCTGATGCTCGACGCCGCGAGCGCGGCGATACCCGACCTGCGCGAACGCCTGCTCTGGCACGAGGTGGTGACCCCGGATCGGGCAGGCGCCGTACCCGCGCCCTCGCTCGCGGCGGGCGACGGCCGGTTCCTGCACCCCGCCAACTCCACGCGGCTGCCCGGTCTTTACCGGGTCGGCGGCTGGGCCCACCCCGGCGGCGGGCTGCCGCACGCGGGCATGTCGGGCGCGCTGGTGGCCGGACTCGTCGTGGAGGGGCCGGAGTTCCGCGGCTCGCGGTGAGCCGCGGACGCGCTCAGTAGCGGTACTGCTCGTCGTACCCGGCGTTCGGCTGCTGCTGCGGCTGCCCCTGGTAGGGATACGGCTGCTCCTGCGGGAGTTCGCCGCCGTACTCGTCGGTGCGCTGCTGCGGCACCCAGACGCCGCCGGCCGGGGTCTGGCCATCGCCGTAGCCACCGGTGCCGTAGGCGGTGTCCTGGCCGTAGGTCTGCTGGGTCTGCTGGGCGTACTGCTGCTGGCCGTAGCCGGAGGCGTCGTAGCCGCTGTAGTCCTGGGTCTGGGTGGCGGCGTACGGGTCCTGGTAGGTGCCGTAGCCCTGGGCGCCGGTGGTGGCGTCGTAGCCGTAGGACTGCTGCTGGGTCTGGTCGTAGCCCGAGTAGTCGTAGGCGTAGGCCTGTTCGCCGGTGGGCTGCTGCTGGGGGGCGGCCTGGGTCTGGTCGCCGTAGACGCCGTAGGAACCAGTGTCGTCGGGTATCGGCTGGGGCTCGTAGACGGTGGTCGTCTCGGCGGCGCCGGGCTCGGGCGCACGGACCGGGGTGAACACGTCGTCCCGGTCGTAGGCGTCGTCCTCGAAGTCGGCGCCCTCCCGGGCGGCGTAGGCGGGCGGCTCGTAGGAAGCCTCGGTGTCGCCGTCGGCGTCACCGGCGCCGAACACCGGGTCCTGGTACTCGCCCCGGCCGCCTCGGCGGCGCTTGGCGGGCGTCCCCTCCTCCGCGTCGTCGGGCCGCTTGACCGCCCAACCGGCCGCGAAGCCCTTGCGGAAGGAGAGCGTGACATAGGTCTGGCCGACCGCGAAGGCGATCGCGCCTATGCCGATGACGATCACGGACGGCAGCAGCACGCCGACCACGACGCCGAGGAATCCGGTGAACGCGAGCAGCCGCCAGCGCAGCCGCGCCTTGTACTGCAGCAGCACTTCGCCGAGCAACCACAGCGCGACGACGCCGAACGCGATGTAGAGGACCGTCCAGCCCATGTACGCCCCTCTCCCAGTGACCGTTACGCAGTGTGTCCTATGGCGGTGCGGCCGGTCTAGGCCCGCGGGGGGTGATGCAGGCCCAGGTTCTCGTAGATTTCCAGTGTCGCCGTGGAGTTGTTGAGCGTGATGAAGTGCAGTCCGGGCACTCCTTCTGCGAGCAGGCGCGCGCAGAACTCCGTGGCGAAGTCGATGCCAAGGGAGCGTACAGCCGCCGGGTCGTCCTTCGCCGCGAGGATCCGCTCTTTCAGCTCGGACGGGAAGACGGCGTTGCTGAGTTGTGGCAGTCGTTCCAGCATCCGCACGCTGGTGACCGGCAGGATCTCGGGGATCACGGGGGTCTCGCAGCCCGCCGCGGCGACCCGGTCGCGCAGCCGGAGATACGACTCGGGCTGGAAGAACATCTGTGTGATCGCGTAGTCGGCGCCCGCGCGGCACTTGTCCACGAAGTGGGACACATCGGTGTCCCAGTCGCTGGAGCGCGGGTGCATCTCGGGGAAGGCGGCGACGCCGACGCAGAAGTCCCCCGACTCCTTGATGAGCTGGACGAGTTCGGCGGCGTAGGTGAGCCCCTTGGGGTGCGCGACCCAGTCGCCCATGGGGTCGCCGGGCGGGTCGCCGCGCACGGCGAGCATGTTGCGGATGCCCGCGTCGGCGTACTGCCCGATGATGTTGCGCAGTTCGGCCACCGAGTGGTCCACGGCGGTGAGATGGGCGACCGGGGTGAGCGTCGTGTCCACGACGATCTGCTGGGTCTCCTTGACCGTGGTGGCCCGGGTGGAGCCGCCCGCGCCGTAGGTGACGGAGACGAAGTCGGGGGCGACCGCCTCGACCCGGCGCAGCGCGTCCCACAGGTTCCGCTCGCCCTTGGGGGTTTTCGGCGCGTAGAACTCGAAGGAGTACGCCGTCTTGCCGGTGGCGAGGATGTCCCGGACGGTCCGGGCGCGATCAGTCCTGGTGGATGCGGTTCCGAGGGCCATACCCGCAGGTTAGCCAGGGGGCGCCGGTCCCCCAACCGGGAACCGGCGATATGGCCGAATTGCCGGGCGCTTGTCCATCCCTTGGACACAAAAGGCCGTCGGAGGCGCCGTCTGCGGTGCCGGGCAGTGGCCCGTCAGACCTCGCGCAGCCGCTTGGCGAACTCCGCTGCCGCGGCCCCCGGGTCGTCGGCCTCGGTGAGCGCGCGGACCACGACCGCCCGGCGGGCGCCCGCCTCCAGCACCTGGTCGAGATTGCCGAGGTCGATGCCGCCGATGGCGAACCAGGGGCGGTCGGTGCCGAGCCCGGCGGTGTACCGGACGAGGTCCAGACCGGGCGCGGGGCGGCCCGGCTTGGTGGGGGTGGGCCAGCAGGGGCCGGTGCAGAAGTAGTCCACGCCGTCCTGGACGGCCGCCGCGGCGGCCTCGGCCGCGCTGTGGGTGGAGCGGCCGATCAGCACGTCGTCGCCGAGGATCGCGCGCGCGGCGGGGACCGGAAGGTCGCCCTGGCCCAGGTGGAGCACGTCGGCGCGGGCCGCGTGGGCCACGTCGGCGCGGTCGTTGACCGCGAGCAGCTTGCCGTGCCGGGCGCAGGCGTCCGCGAAGACCTCCAGGTGCGCCAGCTCCTCGGCGGCCTCCATGCCCTTGTCGCGCAGCTGCACGATGTCCACCCCGCCCGCGAGGACCGCGTCCAGGAACTCGGCGAGGTCGCCCTGCCGGGTCCGGGCGTCCGTGCAGAGGTAGAGCCGGGCGTCGGCGAGACGGGTGCGGGCGGTGTCGGACATGCGGTGGTCCCCCGGGGGTCGGTCGGCGGTACGGGCCCGCAGGTCACGGGCGTATGGGTGCGGTCTGTGCAGCACGGGCACGTTGCGTGGCCAAGAGGTGCGTGGCCAGGACCCGTGGGCGGCGGGCACACCCCAGGGCCACGGCCCATGGGTCACGGGCATGTGGTGCGGACGGCGTACGGGCGGTCAGCCGGTACGCCGTCCGGCGGTGCGGTGGGTCAGACGGCGAGCGCCTGGGCCCGGCGCTTCACCTCCGTGCCGCGATTCTCGCTCAGGGCCTGGGCGGGGGTGCCCGGCAGGGAGGGGTCGGGGGTGAACAGCCATTCGATCATTTCTTCGACCGTGAAGCCGTCGTCCCGCAGGAGCGTCAAGGTGCCGGTCAGGCCCTTGACGACCTTGTCCCCGTCGATGAAGGCGGCGGGGACGTGCAGCGCCCGGTTCTCACCACGGCGTACGGCGATGATCTGGCCTTCCTTGACCAGCTGCCGCACACGCGTCACCTCGACGCCGAGCTGTTCGGCGATGTCGGGGAGGGTGAGCCAGGCGGGGACGAGAGCATCGATCTTTGCGTCAATCTCGGTCACAGGACCAAGCCTGCCATCCTCTGCCGACGGGAGGAAACCAGGACGGTCCGCCCGGGTCGCCCCAAAGCCCGGCCGAGGCCGCCCCGACCGGCCCCTCCCCCGGGCCGTGGCTACCCCGCCACCGCCTCCTTCAGCGGTCGCGCCGGGTCCGCCAGGACGCCCGCGTCCAGGGTGCGGCCCGACTCGATCAGCCGTCGCCCCTGGGCGAGATCGCGCGGTCGGCCGACGGCCAGCAGGGCGACGAGGCGGTCCTCGCGCAGCCAGCACAGGGTCCAGGCCGCGTCCTCCGGCTCGCCGCGCCAGACCGCGCGGTCGGCGGCCAGGTGGTGGCCCGCGTACTGCACGAACCGGCCGAACTGCTCCGACCAGAAGTACGGCACCGGGTCGTAGGGCGCGGTCCCGGCCTCCAGGATGTCGGCGGCGACCGTGCGCGGGCCCTGGAGGGCGTTGTCCCAGTGGTGGACGAGCAGCCGCTCGCCGTAGCGGGCCGAGGGGAAGGAGACGCAGTCGCCGACCGCGTACACGTCCTCGGCCGAGGTGCGCAGCCGGTCGTCGGCCAGGACCTCGCCGTGCTCGCCCAGCTCGATGCCCGACCCGGCGAGCCACGCGGTGGCCGGGCGGGCGCCGATGCCGACCACGACGGCCCCGGCGGGCAGCCGCGCGCCGTCGGAGAGCACCACGGCGCCGGGCTCGACGCGCGCCACGCGGGCGCCGGTGCGCAGCTCGACGCCCGCCGCCGCGTACCAGTCGGCCATCGGGGCGGCGGCCTGCTCGGGCAGCGCCTCGGCCAGCGGCCGGTCGGCGGCCTCGACGACGGTGACCGCGCAGCCCGCCTCGCGGGCGGCGGTGGCGAACTCGGCGCCGATCCAGCCCGCGCCCACCACGACGACGTCGTGCTGTCCGGCGAGGACCGGGCGCAGCCGTGTGGCGTCGTCCAGGGTGCGCAGCAGATGCACGTCGGGCGCGTCGTCGGTGCCGGGCAGCCGGACGGCCTCGGCGCCGGTGGCGAGGACCAGCGCGTCGTAGGCGACAGGGCCGGTCTCGGTGTCCACCTCGTGGTCGGCGGGGCGCACACCGACCGCCTCGACGCCGAGCCTGAGGTCGATGCCGAGCGAGGCGAAGTCCACGTCGAAGGCGGAGTCCTCGGCCTTGCCGAGAAGGAGGCCCTTGGACAGGGGCGGCCGGTCGTACGGCTTGTGCGGCTCGGCGCCGATCAGGGTGATGGTCCCGTCGAAGCCCTGCTCGCGCAGGGCGACCGCGGTCTGCACCCCGGCCATGCCCGCTCCGACGACGACCACGCGCCGCCCGCCCGCCGCGCTCTCCCGCGCTGTCTGCTCGCTCACCCGGCCACCATAGACGGCCGTGCGATCACCGGCGCCGACCCGGCCCGCGCGCCCGGGGCCGACATACCGGTGCCCTGGGCCGAGGACTAGGGTGGCCACCGTAGAAAGCACTCGCGGGAGCCCGGACGCACCGGGCTGAGAGGGAGGCTGGCGGCCTCCGACCGTACGAACCTGATCCGGGTCATGCCGGCGAAGGGAGGGGCTGGACGCCCATGCACGCACGTAGGTCCGGACAACCCGGTGCGCACGGCCGCGGGACGCCCGGCGCGGCGGCCACGAGCGACGTGCTCGTGATCGGCGGCGGGATCATTGGCCTGGTCACGGCCTGGCGGGCCGCGCTGCGCGGGCTCTCCGTCACGGTGGTGGACCCCGAGCCAGGCGGCGGGGCCGCGCGGGTCGCGGCGGGGATGCTGGCCGCCGTCACCGAGCTGCACTACGGCGAGGAGGCGCTGCTCGCGCTCAACCTGGAGTCGGCCCGCCGCTATCCGGGCTTCGCCGCCGAGCTGACGGAGGCGACCGGGCTCGGCCTCGGCTACCGCCGCTGCGGCACCCTCGCGGTCGCGCTCGACGCCGACGACCGCGCCCACCTGCGCGCACTGCACGCGCTCCAGCTCCGCTCGGGCCTGGAGTCGGAGTGGCTGACCGGGCGCGAGTGCCGCCGTCTGGAGCCGATGCTGGCGCCCGGTGTGCGCGGCGGGCTCCGGGTGGACGGGGACCACCAGATCGACCCGAGACGGCTCGCCACGGCCCTCGTGCTGGCCTGCGAGCGGGCCGGGGTGGTGTTCCACCGGGCCTGGGCCGCGCGGCTCGACATGGCCGGTGAGCGCGCCGTCGGGGTCACCGGCGAGGACGGCACCGTGCTGCACGCCCCTCAGGTGGTCCTCGCGGGCGGCAGCACCAGCGGACGGCTCACCGGTGTCCCCGAGGACGTGCTGCCGCCGGTGCGTCCGGTCAAGGGCCAGGTGCTGCGGCTGACCGTGCCGCCGCGCCACGCGCCGTTCCTGAGCCGGACCGTACGGGCCGTGGTGCGCGGCGGCCATGTCTATCTGGTGCCCCGCGAGAACGGCGAGCTGGTCGTCGGCGCCACCACCGAGGAGCAGGGCTGGGACACCACGGTGACCGCGGGCGGGGTGTACGAGCTGCTGCGCGACGCCCATGAGCTGGTGCCCGGGATCACCGAGCTGCCGCTGACCGAGACCGGCGCAGGGCTGCGCCCCGGCTCCCCCGACAACGCCCCGCTGCTCGGCCCCTCGGGCCTGGACGGGCTGCTCCTGGCCACCGGGCACCACCGCAACGGCGTGCTGCTCACGCCCGTCACCGGCGACGTCATGGCGGACCTGCTGACCGGGGCCGAACCGCCGGAGGCCGCGCGCCCGTTCACCCCGGCCCGGTTCGCCGCCACCACCGCCACCGCGCCCGCAGCCGCCGTATCCACCCCCCTGGAGCACTCCGCATGAACATCTCCGTCAACGGGGAGCCCCGCGAGGTGGCCCCCGGCACCGCGCTCGACGCCCTGGTGCGGACCCTGACCCCGGCCCCCTCCGGAGTGGCCGCCGCCCTCAACGAGACCGTCGTCCCGCGCACCCGCTGGGCCGAGACCGGCCTCACCGAGGGCGACCGGGTCGAGGTGCTGACCGCCGTGCAGGGAGGCTGAAAAAATGAGCGACGACCCCCTGGTCATCGGCGGTCTGACCCTGAACTCCCGGCTGATCATGGGCACCGGCGGCGCGCCCAGCCTGGACGTCCTGGAGCGCGCCCTGACCGCCTCCGGCACCGAGCTGACCACGGTCGCCATGCGCCGCGTCGACCCGGGCACCCACGGCTCGGTCCTCTCCGTCCTGGAGAAGCTGGACGTACGGGTGCTGCCGAACACGGCGGGCTGCTACACCGCCGGGGAGGCCGTGCTCACCGCCCGCCTCGCCCGCGAGGCGCTGGGCACCGACCTGGTGAAGCTGGAGGTCATCGCGGACGAGCGGACCCTGCTGCCGGACCCGGTGGAGACCCTGGAGGCCGCCGAGACCCTGGTGGACGACGGTTTCACCGTGCTGCCGTACACCAACGACGACCCGGTGCTCGCCCGCAAGCTTCAGGACGTGGGCTGCGCGGCCGTCATGCCGCTGGGCTCCCCCATCGGCTCGGGGCTCGGCATCCGCAACCCGCACAACTTCCAGCTGATCACGGAGCACGCGCGCGTGCCGGTGATCCTGGACGCGGGGGCGGGTACGGCCTCGGACGTGGCGCTGGCGATGGAGCTGGGGTGCGCGGGGGTGATGCTGGCCTCGGCCGTCACCCGGGCGCAGGAACCGGAGACCATGGCCGCCGCGATGCGGCACGCGGTGCTTGCCGGACGGCTGGCGCGGCTGGCCGGGCGCATCCCGCGCAGGCACTTCGCCGAGGCGTCCTCGCCGGTGGAGGGGCGCGCGCACCTGGACCCCGAGCGCCCCGCGTTCGGCTGAGTGCCTCGTCACAGCTCTGCCGCAATCCGTCCCCGCAGCCTCTTCCGGGACGGGAGTGCCGGTCGTCCCTCGTAGACTCCTTGCCGTGGATGCAACGCTTCAGGACCCCCTTGTCGGGCAGGTGCTCGACGGCCGCTATCGCGTCGACGCGCGGATCGCCGTCGGCGGGATGGCCACGGTCTACCGGGCCCTGGACATGCGCCTGGACCGGGTGCTCGCCGTCAAGGTGATGCACCCGGCGCTGGCCGCCGACGGGGCGTTCGTGGAGCGCTTCATCCGGGAGGCCAAGTCGGTCGCCCGGCTCTCCCACCCCAACGTGGTGCAGGTCTTCGACCAGGGCACCGACCGGTCGTACGTCTATCTGGCGATGGAGTACGTCGCCGGGTGCACCCTGCGGGACGTGCTGCGCGAGCGCGGAGCGCTGCGCCCGCGGGCCGCGCTCGACATCCTGGAGCCGGTGCTGGCCGCGCTCGGCGCCGCGCACCGGGCCGGTTTCGTGCACCGGGACATGAAGCCCGAGAACGTGCTGATAGGGGACGACGGCCGGGTCAAGGTCGCCGACTTCGGCCTGGTGCGCTCGGTGGACACCGTGACCAGCACGACCGGCGCCGTGCTCGGCACCGTCTCCTACCTGGCCCCGGAGCAGATCGAGCGGGGCGCCGCCGATCCGCGCGTGGACGTGTACGCGTGCGGTGTCGTGCTCTACGAGATGCTGACCGGCGCCAAGCCGCACTCCGGGGACTCCCCCGCCCAGGTGATCTACCAGCATCTGAACGAGGACGTGCCCCCGCCGTCGGCGCTGGTCCCCGGGCTCGCGCCCGAGCTGGACGCGCTGGTGGCCACCGCGACCGCGCGCACGCCCGCCGGGCGCCCCGCCGACGCGGCGGCCCTGCTCGGCGAGGTGCTGCGGGTGCGCTCCGCGCTCACCGAGGCCCAGCTCGACGCCGAGCCGCCGGGCGCGCTCACGGCCGGGCACGACAACGCCGAGGACCGTACGAGCGTGATCCCGCGCTCGCTGACCGTGCCGCGTCCGCTGCCGGTGGGCGAGCCGGACGGCGCCCCGGGCGGCGACGTGCAGTACACGGCCCGGCTCGGGGCCGACGCCCTGCCGCCCCGGCGCACCGCCTCCCGGCCCCGGCGCGGGGTGCTCGCGCTGGTCGCCGCCCTGGTGGTGCTGTTCGTCGGGGCGGGCGTCTGGTACGTCAACGCGGGCCAGTTCACCAAGGTCCCGCCGCTGCTGTCGCGCACCGAGGCGCAGGCCAAGGAGCGGCTCGAGTCGGCCGGTCTGAACGTGGGCAAGGTGCGCCACGCCTACAGCGACGCCGTGGAGCGGGGCCAGGTGATCGGCTCCGACCCGTCGGTGGGCGCCCGGATCCGCGACCACGGTTCGGTGGGCCTGACGATCTCGCTGGGCCCGCGGACGGTGAAGGTGCCGGACCTGACCGGCCGCACCCTGGCCACGGCACGGGACCGGCTGAAGTCGGCCGGTCTGGAGCCGGGCATGGTGACCCGGGAGTTCAGCGACGAGGTCGCGCGCGGCTCGGTGATCTCCACGGCCCCGGACGCGGGCACCGAGCGGCGCGCGGGCTCCGCGATCGCGCTGGTCGTCAGCAAGGGCCGCGAGGTGGACGTCCCGGACGTGACCGGCGAGAGCCTGGACGACGCCGCCCAGGATCTGACCGACGCGGGCCTGAAGGTGAAGGTCGCCCCGGAGCGGGTGCACTCCTCCGAGTACGACAAGGACGAGGTGGTCCGGCAGACACCGGCCGAGGGCACCGCGGCCGAGGGCGACACGGTGACGCTGACCCTGTCCAAGGGCCCCGAGATGGTGGAGGTCCCGGACGTGACGGGGCAGGACGTGGACAGCGCGAAGAGGACGCTGGAGGCGGCCGGGTTCGAGGTCGACGAGGACCGGGGTCTGCTGGGCCTGTTCGGCGACAAGGTGCGCGGGCAGTCCGTGGCGGGCGGCGACAAGGCGCCCAAGGGCTCGACGATCACCCTGACCATCCGCTGACCAGCGGCCCCGTCCGGTCACCGGTGCCTTCCGGTGACCGGTCTCACCGCCCTGGGCGGTCCGGCGGCCGGGCCCGGCGTGACACCCTGAACGGGTGACGAGCCAGGCCCCCTCCCCCGAGACCGCATCCCTCACCGGCGCGCTGCGCAACCCCGTCGGCGGCCATGTGCCGGTGGCCGGCGGGCTGCACACGACCGGCCTCTCCTACGCCCGTGAGCTGGAGGCGGAGACCGTGCAGGTCTTCGTCGCCAATCCGCGCGGCTGGGCCACGCCCGCCGGGAACCCGAAGCAGGACGAGGCGTTCCGGCAGGCGTGCGCGGAGGAGTCGGTCCCGGCGTACGTCCACGCGCCGTATCTGATCAACTTCGGCTCGCACACCGAGGCCACCGTCGAGAAGTCCGTGGAGTCGCTGCGGCACTCGCTGCGGCGCGGCCGGGAGATCGGCGCGCTCGGGGTCGTGGTGCACACCGGCAGCGCGACCGGCGGCCGGGCCCGTGAGGTGGCGCTCAAGCAGGTGCGGGAGCAGATGCTGCCGCTCCTGGACGAGCTGACCCACGACGACGACCCGTTCCTGCTCCTGGAGTCGACGGCCGGGCAGGGTGCCTCGCTGTGCTCGCGCACCTGGGACTTCGGGCCGTACTTCGAGGCGCTTGACGCCCATCCGAAGCTCGGTGTCTGCCTGGACACCTGTCACATCTTCGCCGCCGGGCACGATCTGACCGGGCCCGACGGGATGCGGCAGACGCTGGATCTGCTGGTGGAGACCGTGGGCGAGGGGCGGCTGAAGCTGATCCACGCCAACGACTCCAAGGACGTGGCGGGCGCGCACAAGGACCGGCACGAGAACATCGGCGCCGGGCACATCGGCGAGGAGCCGTTCCGCGTCCTGCTGAACCACCCCGCGACGGCGGGCGTGCCGCTGGTCATCGAGACCCCGGGCGGCAAGGAGGGCCACGCGGCGGACGTGGCCCGGCTCAAGCGGCTGCGCGACGGCTGAGGTCCGCCGCCGCTCAGGGGGCGCGGCTCAGAGTTCGGGGCCGTCCCCCGGCTGCTCCTGGTAGGAGTAGCGCTGCTCGCGCCACGGGTCGCCGATGTTGTGGTAGCCGCGCTGCTCCCAGAAGCCGCGCCGGTCGGCGGTCATGTACTCCACCCCGCGCACCCACTTGGGGCCCTTCCAGGCGTACAGGTGCGGGACGACCAGGCGGGCCGGGAAGCCGTGCTCGGCGGTGAGGAGTTCGCCGTCCTTGTGGGTGGCGAAGACCGTGTGGTCCGAGGCGAAGTCCTCCAGGCGCAGATTGGCGCTGAAGCCGTACTCCGCCCAGACCATCACATGGGTGACCCCGGGTGCGGGCGGCGCCAGATCGAGGACCGCGCGGGCGGGCACCCCGCCCCATTCGGCGCCCAGCATGCTGAACTTGGTGACGCAGTGCAGGTCGGCCACGACCGTGGCGTACGGCAGGGCCGTGAACTCCTCGTGGGACCAGGCGTGTTTGCCGCCGTCGGCGGTGGTGCCGAAGACCTGGAAGTCCCAGCGCTCGGGACGGAACTTCGGCACCGGGCCGTAGTGGGTGACGGGCCAGCCGCGCTGGAGCCGCTGCCCCGGCGGAAGTTCTGCCTCTGCGCGTGCTCCGGACGCACGTTCCACCGGATGACCCATGCCTCCATCCTGACAGACCGGAGAGGGTGCATCCGACCGGCATCACGCCAATGCGGACATAACTCACTAAGTATGCACTTACTGGACGACTTCGGGCACCGGTGAAATCATGCGGCACCATCAGCAAGGATTGCCCGGAAGGAGTCCATCCCGATGCAAGGCGACCCCGAGGTCATCGAGCTGCTCAACGAACAGCTCACCGCCGAGCTCACCGCGATCAACCAGTACTTCCTGCACGCCAAGCTCCAGGACCACAAGGGGTGGACGAAGCTCGCCCAGTACACCCGGGCCGAGTCCTTCGACGAGATGCGGCACGCGGAGGTCCTGACCGACCGCATCCTGCTCCTTGACGGCCTGCCCAACTACCAGCGGCTCTTCCATGTCTCGGTCGGGCAGACCGCGACGGAGATGTTCCAGGCCGACCGGCAGATCGAGATCGAGGCCATCGAGCGGCTGCGCCGGGGCGTGGAGATCATGCGCGCCAAGGGCGACATCACCTCGGCGAACGTCTTCGAGGCGATCCTGGCCGACGAGGAGCACCACATCGACTATCTGGAGACCCAGCTGGACCTGATCGACAAGCTGGGCGAGGCACTGTATCTGTCGACCACGATCGAGCAGAGCCAGCCGGACTCGTCGGGGCCGGGGACGGGCGGCTTCTCCACCCACTGAGGGCCGAGCAGCCAGGCGGTCAGGCGGCGGGCCGCTGCGGCAGGGGCTCGGCGGCGGTCGCGGTGACCAGGACCGGGGGCCGCTGGGCGATCTGCTCGCGGCGCGGGCAGGCGCCCCGGCCGAGCAGGGCCTGGATGCGGCGGACACAGCCGCCGCAGTCGGTGCCCGCCTTGCAGGCGGAGGCGATCTGGCGCGGGGTGCAGGCGCCGTCCTGGGCGTGCTGCGCGACCTGCTGCTCGGTGATGCCGAAGCAACTGCAGACGTACACCCGGTTCACCTCCGACGAGAACGCCGTATCGCGCCATCCCGTATCTCGGTGAGGCAAACCTAACCTAACCCAGCGGTCGGGGGTCGGGAAAGCCGTGGGGCGCGGATCGTCTGTGATCCGCGCCCCACTTCATGCTTCAGGCCACTTCGGCCTCACTGGTCGCGGTACATCTCCGCGACGAGGAAGGCGAGGTCCAGCGACTGGCTGCGGTTGAGCCGGGGGTCGCAGGCCGTCTCGTAGCGCTGGTGGAGGTCGTCGACGAAGATCTCGTCGCCGCCGCCCACGCACTCGGTGACGTCGTCGCCGGTCAGCTCCACGTGGATGCCGCCCGGGTGGGTGCCCAGGCCCTTGTGGACCTCGAAGAAGCCCTTGACCTCGTCGAGCACGTCGTCGAAGCGGCGGGTCTTGTGCCCGGAGGCCGCCTCGAAGGTGTTGCCGTGCATCGGGTCGGTCACCCAGACCACCGTCGCGCCGGAGGCCGTGACCTTCTCGACCAGCTCGGGAAGCCGGTCGCGGATCTTGTCGGCGCCCATGCGGACGATGAACGTCAGCCGGCCCGGCTCCCGGTCGGGGTCGAGCCGGTCGATGTAGCGCAGCGCGTCCTCGGCCGTGGTGGTCGGACCGAGCTTGATGCCGATCGGGTTGCGGACCTTGGAGGCGAACTCGATGTGCGCGCCGTCCATCTGCCGGGTGCGCTCACCGATCCACACCATGTGCCCGGAGACGTCGTACAGCTTGCCGGTGCGGGAGTCGACCCGGGTCAGGGCCGTCTCGTAGTCGAGGAGCAGCGCCTCGTGCGAGGAGTAGAACTCGACGGTCTTGAACTCCTCCGGCTCGGCGCCGCAGGCCCGCATGAAGTTCAGCGCGTTGTCGATCTCCCGGGCCAGCTGCTCGTAACGCTGGCCGGAGGGGGAGGACTTCACGAAGTCCTGGTTCCAGGCGTGCACCTGGCGCAGGTCGGCGTAGCCGCCGGTGGTGAAGGCGCGGACCAGGTTCAGCGTGGAGGCGGAGGCGTGGTACATCCGCTTCAGCCGCTCGGGGTCCGGGATACGGCTCTTCTCGGTGAAGTCGAAGCCGTTGACGGAGTCGCCCCGGTAGACCGGGAGGGTCACGCCGTCCCGGGTCTCGGTGGGCTTGGAGCGCGGCTTGGAGTACTGGCCCGCGATCCGGCCGACCTTGACCACCGGCACGGAGGCCGCGTAGGTCAGCACGGCGCCCATCTGGAGGATCGTCTTGACCTTGGCGCGGATGTCCTCCGCGCCGACGGCCTCGAAGGACTCGGCGCAGTCGCCGCCCTGGAGCAGGAACGCCTCCCCCTTGGCGACGGACGCCAGACGGGCACGCAGCTGGTCGCACTCGCCCGCGAAGACGAGGGGCGGATAGGCCGACAGCTCCGCGATCACTTCGCGCAGAGCCTCGGCATCCGGGTATTCGGGCTGCTGCGCCGCGGGCAGGTCTCGCCAGGTCGCCTCGGCGGCGACGGCTCGGGAATCAGCGTTCACGGTCACCCTGTAAACATTACGGGGTCGCCACCCGTGCTCCCGGTCCGGCTCGAAAGGTGAGACGAAGTGACTGCCCCGTGGACGGGCCGCCGGTACGGTAGGGTCTTTTCCATGTTCGCGCCGACGATCCAGAACTGGTGGTGGACCGCTTCTCCGGCGGCCCGCTGACTGCGCGTACTCAAGACTTCGCGAAGGCCGCCCGAGGGGCGGCCTTCGGTGTTTTCCGGAGTCCTCTCCTCGACCGGCGTCCGCCGTCCCGCTCCCCGGACCGACGCAAGAGGACTCCATGAACCCGACCGACCCCACCGATCTCTCCCTTCTCGCCGACGATCCGCGCCCCTTCGCCCTGCTGCACCGCCGCACCCCGGGCCGCGAGGAGCCCGCGGTGGAGGTGCTGCTCGGCCCGGTCACCGCCCGCGAGCGCCTGGCCGACCTGCCCGACGAGGGGCTGGCGCTGATCCCGTTCCGCCAGATCCGCGAGCGCGGCTTCGACGTGCGCGACGACGGCACCCCGCTCCTTGTGCTGACCCCCGAGGAGTCGTACGAGGTCCCGCTCGCGCGGGCGCTGGACACCCTGCCGGACCACGAGGTGCGGGTGGAAGGCGGCGGCTTCGACGTGGCCGACGAGGAGTACGCGGAGATCGTCGGGCGGGTGCTGCGCGAGGAGATCGGGCGCGGCGAGGGCGCCAACTTCGTGATCCGGCGGACCTACCAGGGCGAGATCCCGGGCTTCTCGCGGACGGATGCCCTCGCGCTGTTCCGGCGGCTGCTGGCGGGTGAGCGGGGCGCGTACTGGACGTTCGTGGTGTTCACCGGGGACCGGACGCTGGTCGGGGCCAGTCCCGAGGTCCATGTGCGGATGTCGGGGGGCACGGTGGTGATGAACCCGATCAGCGGGACGTACCGCTATCCGGCCGAGGGGCCGACGCCGGAGCGGCTGCTGGACTTCCTCGCCGACGCCAAGGAGACCGAAGAGCTGTCCATGGTGGTCGACGAGGAGCTGAAGATGATGTGCACCGTCGGCGACCGGGGCGGGGTCGTGATCGGGCCCCGGCTCAAGGAGATGGCGCACCTCGCGCACACCGAGTACGAGCTGCGCGGCAAGACCTCGCTGGATGTGCGGGACGTGCTGCGGGAGACCATGTTCGCGGCGACGGTCACCGGGTCGCCTGTGCAGAACGCGTGCCGGGTGATCGAGCGGTACGAGCCGACCGGGCGCGGCTACTACGCGGGGGCCCTCGCCCTGCTGGGCCGGGACTCCGGGGGCGCGCGCACGCTGGACTCCCCCATCCTGATCCGCACCGCCGACATCGCCGCCGACGGGCGGCTGAGCGTGCCGGTCGGGGCGACCCTGGTGCGCGGCTCGGATCCGGCGGGCGAGGTGGCCGAGACCCATGCGAAGGCGGCGGGCGTGCTGGCCGCGCTCGGGGTGCGCCCGGCCCGGCCGCGCACCGAGCGGGCGCTGCCCCGGCTGGCGGAGGATCCCCGGGTGCGGGCCGCGCTGGACGGACGGCGCGCGGCGCTGGCGCCGTTCTGGCTGCGGATGCGGGAGCCCGCCGCTCCGGTCGGCGCGCACGCGCTGGTGATCGACGGCGAGGACACCTTCACCTCGATGCTGGCGCACGTGCTGCGCTCGGCGGGCCTGGAGGTGACCGTGCGCCGCTACGACGAGCCGGGGCTGCGCGAGACCGCGCTGGCGCACGAGGGCCCGCTGGTGCTGGGTCCGGGCCCGGGCGACCCCGGCGATCCGGCGGACCCGAAGATGCGGGTGCTGCGGGAGCTGACGGCGGCGGCCCTGAGCGCGCATGCGCACGGGGTGTTCGGGGTGTGTCTGGGCCACGAGCTGATCGCGGCCGAGCTGGGCCTGGAGATCGTCCGCAAGAAGGTGCCGTACCAGGGCGCGCAGACCACGATCGACTTCTTCGGGCGCCCGGAGACGGTCGGCTTCTACAACAGCTTCGTGGCGCGCTGCGACGACGAGGCCGCCGCCGAGCTGGCCGCGCACGGCGTGGAGGTGAGCCGGACGGCGGACGGCGAGGTGCACGCGCTGCGCGCGGACCGGTTCGTCTCGGTGCAGTTCCACCCCGAGTCGGTGCTGACCCTGAACGGGGCGGCGCTGGTCCGGGACCTGGTGCTGCGGCCCCGGACGGCGACCGCGTAGCCGCGCCAAACCCGTCAGCCGAAGAACACCCCGGCCTCCTCGTACAGCTCCGGTGTGACCGTCTTCAGCGTGGCCGTGGCCTCCGCGATCGGGACGCGCACGATGTCGGTGCCCTGGAGGGCGACCATCACCCCGAAGTCGCCCTCGTGGACGCAGTCGACGGCGTGCAGCCCGAAGCGGGTGGCCAGCCAGCGGTCGAAGGCGCTCGGGGTGCCCCCGCGCTGGATGTGCCCGAGCACGGTGGTGCGGGCCTCCTTGCCGGTGCGCTTCTCGATCTGCTTGGCCAGCCACTCCCCGACCCCGGAGAGCCGGACGTGCCCGAAGGAGTCCAGGGACTCGTCCTTGAGCACCACGTCCCCGTCCTGCGGCATCGCGCCCTCGGCGATGACGACGATGGGGGCGTACGACGCCTCGAAGCGGGAGGTGATCCAGCCGCACACCTGGTCCACGTCGAAGCGCCGCTCGGGGATGAGGATGACGTTCGCGCCCCCGGCGAGCCCGGAGTGCAGGGCGATCCAGCCCGCGTGCCGCCCCATGACCTCGCAGACCAGGACCCGCATATGGGACTCGGCGGTGGTGTGCAGCCGGTCGATGGCCTCGGTGGCGATGTTGACGGCCGTGTCGAAGCCGAAGGTGTAGTCGGTGCCGGAGAGGTCGTTGTCGATGGTCTTGGGCACCCCGACGCAGGGCACCCCGTGCTGCTCGTACAGCTCGGCGGCGACCCCGAGGGTGTCCTCGCCGCCGATCGCGATCAGGGCGTCCACGCCTTCCTCGCGCAGATGTTCCTTGACCCGGCGCACCCCGTCGTCCTCCTTGAGCGGGTTGGTCCGCGAGGAGCCGAGGATGGTGCCGCCCCGGGGCAGGATGCCGCGCACGGCGGGGATGTCCAGGGGGACGGTGCGGCCCTCCAGCGGGCCGCGCCAGCCGTCCTTGAAGCCGGTGAAGTCGTACCCGTACACCTGCACGCCCTTGCGGACGATGCCTCGGATGACGGCGTTGAGACCCGGGCAGTCGCCGCCACCGGTCAGTACTCCGACGCGCATGGAATGTCCCTTCGCCGAGGTGTCCCGACCCAGCCACGTTAATCGTGATACAGCTCACGCACCGAGGTGGGAAGGGCGATTCCGGTGAATTACGGGACCGCGCGGGGGCTCACTCGTCGTCGAGGCCGCGTTCGATGGCGTAGCGGACCAGCTCGACGCGGTTGTGCAGCTGGAGCTTGCCGAGGGTGTTCTGGACGTGGTTCTGGACCGTGCGGTGCGAGATGACCAGGCGTTCGGCGATCTGCTTGTAGCTCAGGCCCTTGGCGACCAGGCGCAGCACCTCGGTCTCCCGGTCGGTGAGCCGGGGCGCGCCGGGGGCGTCGGTGTCGGGCGCGGGGGCGGGCTCGGCGGCCAGGCGCCGGTACTCGCCGAGGACCAGGCCGGCCAGGCCCGGGGTGAACACCGGGTCGCCCGCGGCGGTGCGGCGTACGGCGTCGGTCAGCTCCTCCGTGGAGGCCGACTTCAGCAGATAGCCGGTGGCGCCGGACTTCACGGCCTCCAGCACGTCGGCGTGCTCGCCGCTCGCGGACAGCACGAGGACGCGCAGGGCCGGGTCGTGGGCGACGAGTTCCTTGCACACCTGGACGCCGGGCTTGGCGGGCAGGTTCAGGTCGAGCACGAGCACGTCGGGGGCGGCGGCCTTGGCGCGGCGTACGGCCTGGTCGCCGTCGCCCGCCGTGGCGACCACGGCGAAGCCGGACTCGGCCAGGTCGCGGGCGACCGCGTCGCGCCACATGGGGTGGTCGTCCACCACCATGACCTTGATCGGGTCCTGCTCCGTCATCGCTTCTCCGCCTTCCCCCGTGCCCCTTCGGCGCTCTTCGGTACCGTCAGCTCGACCTCCGTGCCCTGGCCCGGCACCGAGATCAGTTCGGCGCTGCCGCCGAGGTCGCGCAGCCGTCCCCGGATCGACTGGGCCACGCCGAGCCTGCCCTCGCCCTCGGCCTCGGCGAGCCGGCCCTCGGGGATGCCGGGGCCGTCGTCGCGGACGGTGACCACGATCGCGTCCGGCTCGTCCTCGACGAGGATCCAGGCGCGGGCCCCGTCGCCCGCGTGTCCGCGCACATTGTCCAGGGCGGCCCCGACGGCGGCGGCCAGTTCCCGCGCGGCGGCCGGGGGCAGCGGCACCGGGGCGCCCGGCTCGGCCAGGCTCACCCGGGCCCCGGCGTACGGCGCGAGCAGGGTGCGCAGGTCGAGCGGGCCCTCGTCCGGGGGTACGGCGGCCTCGTCGCGCGGCGTCGCGGGGCCCGGGTCCAGTGGCGTACGGGAGAGCGGGAGCAGGCCGCCGGAGACCAGGGTGCGCAGGGCGACCTCCTGTTCGCCCGCGAGCCGCCCCAGCTCGGCCGCCTCGCCGCCGATGACCGCGCCGCGCCGCTGCACCATCGCGAGCACCTGGAGCACGCTGTCGTGGATGTCCCGGGCCAGGCGCTCGCGTTCCCGGGTGGCGGCCTCGATCTCCAGGGCGCGGGCGAGGGTGCGCTCGGAGGCACGGGCGACCTCGACGACGTAGCCGATGGCGATGGAGGCGAGCCAGACCAGGATGACGTTGTGCACCGTGTCGCGGGTGGGGGCGCCGCGCTCGATCAGGTTGGCGGCGGCGACGGCCGTGGAGGCGATCGCGGCCCAGCGCCAGCCGCCCTTGAGGGCGAAGGCCAGCACCGCCCCGGCCGTCCATATCGACGGCAGGGTGGGTCCGCCGCCCGCGATCCGCGCGGGGTCGTCGATGAGCGGGGTGAGCAGGATGCCCGTCACGGCGACGGTCAGATCGGCCGCGAGGAAGCCCCGGGTGCAGCGCTCGGCGCCGGTGACCCGGGGCAGGGTGACGGCCGTCCACCCGAGCAGGACCGCGTAGTACGCGACGGCGGCCCAGGGGCGGACGAAGTGGTCGAAGGCGGTGACGCCCAGACCGATGGCGTACAGCGCCGTCAGGACGCGGTATCCGGCGAGCGCGCGCCACAGCGGCAGCTCGACCGACATCCGCAGGACCCGTCCACGACCGGCCACGACCGCCCCCCGTCTCCCCCGGTACCGCTTCCCCCGCCGCTGCCCCGCCCCGGGCGCTAGGCCCCGGCCTTCTCCGGCTTGTCCCCGCCGGTGCCCGCCTGCGCGGCCTCCTTGGCGGCCTTCGCCGCCTCCGCGATCTGCCGCTTGGCGGCGGTCGCGTACATGTCCACGTACTCCTGGCCCGAGAGCTTCATGATCTCGTACATGACCTCGTCGGTCAGCGCCCGCAGCACGAACCGGTCGTGGTCCATGCCCTGGTAGCGGCTGAAGTCGAGCGGCTTGCCTATCCGGATGCCGGGCCGCATCAGCTTCGGCATCACCTTGCCGGGCGGCTGGATCTTCTCGGTGTCGATCATTGCGACCGGGATGACCGGCGCGCCCGTGGCCAGCGCCACGCGTCCGAGGCCGCCGGGCTTGCCCCGGTAGAGGCGGCCGTCGGGCGAGCGGGTGCCCTCGGGGTAGATGCCGAACAGCTCGCCGCGCTCGAGCACGTCTATGCCGCTCTTGATCGCCGCCTCGCCCGCGCCGCGCGCGCCGGAGCGGTCCACCGGCAGCTGTCCGACGCCCTTGAAGAAGGCGGCGGTCAGGCGTCCCTTGACGCCCGGCGTGGTGAAGTACTCCGC
Organism: Streptomyces sp. LaPpAH-108; assembly: GCF_000373625.1. GTDB lineage: Bacteria > Actinomycetota > Actinomycetes > Streptomycetales > Streptomycetaceae > Streptomyces. The sequence continues at coordinate 749,651 of NZ_KB891988.1, read as the reverse complement.
CTTGGCGATGAAGGTGACCTTGCGGTTCAGCATCGTGGGGAGGAAGAACGAGTCCGAGAAGGACAGGTGATTGCTCGCCAGGATCGCGGGGCCCTCGTCCGGGATGTTCTCCAGACCCTCCACCCAGGGCCGGAAGGCGACCTTGAGCGGCCCTCCGATGGCGAGCTTCATCGTGCCGTACAACACCCGTGTTCCTCCTGAGTTCCGTCGAACAGACCTTAACCCGGTCCGCGGCCGATGGACCCGACGACCCTGGTCGGTGTCGGTACGGTCGCGTACGGTGAAGCACATCCGCCGGTTCCGCACGCCGCTTTTCCCGAACCGTCCCGCACGCACCGGACAAGTCCCCTTCGCCCCTTCTCGGAACAGGAGCCCCAAGGTGCCGGTCCTTCCCGGAGCAGAGCCGTACCGCCACGAAGGCGGGGAGGTGGGTGTCCTCCTCTGTCACGGCTTCACCGGCTCGCCCCAGTCGCTGCGCCCCTGGGCGGAGCACCACGCCGCGCACGGCCTGACCGTCTCGCTGCCCCTGCTGCCCGGGCACGGCACCCGCTGGCAGGACATGGCGGCCACCGGCTGGGCCGACTGGTACGCGACGGTCGACCGCGAGCTGCGGCTGCTGACCGAGCGCTGCTCGCAGGTCTTCGTGGCCGGTCTGTCCATGGGCGGCGCGCTCTCCCTCGCGCTGGCCGCGCGGCACGGCGACCGGATCGCCGGGGTGGTCGTCGTCAACCCGGCGAACCGGGTGCACGGCCTCTCGGCGTACGCCCTTCCGCTGGCCCGGCATCTGGTGCCCGCCACGAAGGGCATCGCCAGCGACATCGCCAAGGCGGGCGCCGAGGAGCTGGGGTACGACCGGGTGCCGCTGCACGCCGCGCACTCGCTGCGCCAGTCCCTGCGCCGTCTGGACGGCGAGCTGCCCCGGGTCACCCAGCCGTTGCTGCTGCTGCGCAGCGCGCGGGACCATGTGGTGCCGCCGGTCGATTCGGCGCGGGTGCTGAGCCGGGTGTCCTCCGCGGACGTAACGGAGGTCGTGCTGGAACAGAGTTACCACGTGGCGACGTTGGACCACGACGCGGACCGGATCTTCGAGGAGAGCCTTGCTTTCGTCGGTCGGCTCGCGCCCCGTGCCGACGAGGAAGGGAAGGCCCCAGTTGGCTGAGCACGACTCCGATCGCGAGGACCGCGAGGACCGCGAGCCGGACGAGCCGGGCGTGCCCTTCGACGAGGAGGCCGCCTGGAAGGCGATCGTCGCCGGGTACGGCGAGGAGCCGGTGGACCCGCCGGGTTCCCGGCCCTTCCGACCCGTCGAGGATCTGGCGCTGCCGGAGATGGACCCGGAGGAGCCCGCCGTGGCCACCGGCACGGACACCACCGGCACGGACAAGGACGGCGACGGCGAGGAACCGGGTCCGCCCAGGGCCGCCCGCCCGCTGGGCAGCTCGGTGTCGTTCGCGCCCGGGATAGGACCTCAGGCCGGGCCGCGCGACCACAGCCCGCCCGAGCCCTCCGACGACGACTTCGACGAGGACGACGAGGGCCACTTCGTACCGCCCGAGCCGCCGCCGCTGCCGGTGGCGGACACCACGGCGAAGTTCGCCTGGCTCGGCGTGATCGGCGGCCCGGTGCTGCTTCTGCTGGCCGTGCTGCTCGGCTGGGAGATGACCTGGTGGCTGGCGACCTGCGGGATCGGCGGCTTCGTGGGCGGCTTCGTCACGCTGGTGACGCGGATGCGCACGGACGACGAGGACGGGGGCGGGGACGACCCCGGGCGCGGGGCCGTCGTCTGAGACCTTCGGCGCGCTTCAGGACGCCGGGATGCTGAGGGCGGCCAGGACCGGGAGATGGTCCGAGGCCGCCCTCAGGTCTTCCCCGGTGACGCCGGGCAGGTCCGTCGGCACACCGCAGGCCAGCACCTCGATGCCCTTGGTGGCGAAGAGCGCGTCGATACGGCGCTCGGGCGCGGCGGCCGGGAAGGTGTCGGCGCCGCCCTCGGGGGCCGTGGTCCGGCAGTCCTGGAGTCCGGCGGCCAGGCTCCGGAAGGTCGCGCCCTCGGGGTCCTCGTTGAGGTCGCCGCCCGCGAGCGCGTGCTCGGTGCCCAGTCCTGCCAGGCGGTCGAGGAGCGCGGCGCCCTGCTCGCGGCGCTCGTCCCGCTGGAGGCTGAGGTGGCAGCTGAGGACGCCGAGGCGGGCCCTTCCGAAGCGGACGACGGCGGTGGCGAAGCCGCGCCGGTGCAGTCCGGGGGTGAGCGGGAGGAGGACGTCCTCGGTGCGGTCGACCGTGGCGCGGAGCGAGCAGAGGATCGCGGGCCCTGCGGCGGGGGCGCCGCCGGTGAGGTAGGTCTGGCCGGTGGCGTTCGCGAGGCGGGTGAGCTTTTTGCGCCAGCGGAAGAACCGGGGGGCCTCCTGGAGGAGGACGAGGTCCGGGGCGCAGGCGGTGATGACTCTGGCCAGGGCCTCGGTGTCGTCCTTCAGGGAGCGGATGTTGTAGGTCAGGACCCTGATGACCGCTGAACCGTCGGGTTCTGTGCGGGAGTTGGGGAACGGGGTTGCCATGGGGTCAACTTACGCGGTTCCGGTGTCGGGGCGCCTCATGCCCAGGGGCGCGGGATCGTGTGCGACTGCCGGTACGTCGTGGCTTGTCGCGCAGTTCCCCGCGCCCCTGAAAGCAAAAACCACCAGTGGGCCTTACATCACCGGGGCGGGTTCCCTTGCCAGGTCTGCCGCGCCTACCAGGCCCGCCTTGTTGCCGAGCTGGGCGGCGATGACGTCGGCCACCGGGCGCCAGTTGCCGCCGACGAGCCAGCGCTTGTAGGACTTGCGGATCGGGTCGAGGACCAGTTCGCCCTCGTCCGAGAGGCCGCCGCCGACGATGAACGCGGACGGGTCGAACAGCGAGGCCAGGTCGGCGAGACCGGCACCGGCCCAGCGGGCCAGCTCGCGGTAGGAGTCGACGGCCACCGGGTCGCCCTGGCGGGCGGCCATGGAGATGTGCTTGCCCTCGATGCCGTCGGGGGTGCCGTCGCCGAGGCCGAGCAGGATCTCGGCGTTCTCGGGGGTGGCGTTGGCGCGCTGCTTGGCGTAGCGCACCAGGGCGCGCCCGGAGGCGTACTGCTCCCAGCAGCCCTGCGAGCCGCAGCCGCACAGCAGGCCGTCCGGGACCATGCGGATGTGGCCGAACTCGGCGGCCACGCCGAAGTGGCCCCGGCGCAGCTTGTTGCCGATGATGATGCCGCCGCCGAGACCGGTGCCCAGCGTGATGCAGATGACGTTGCGGTGGCCCTTGCCCGCGCCGAACTTGTACTCGCCCCAGGCCGCCGCGTTGGCGTCGTTCTCCACGACCACGGGGAGGCCCACGCGGGCCTCGACCTCGTCCTTGAGCGGCTCCTGGCGCCAGTCGATGTTGGGCGCGAAGTACACGGTGGAGCGCTGGCGGTTCACGTAACCCGCCGCGCCGATGCCCACGCCGACGATGTCGTGTCCGGCACGCGCGCCCTCCACGGCCGAGGCGATGGCATCCACGATCGCCCCGGGCGTGCTGGGGGTCGGCACCTTGAAGGTCGAGAGGATGTTGCCTTCCTCGTCGACCACGCCGGCCGCGATCTTGGTGCCGCCGATGTCGACGCCGATGGTGAGTCCCATGAATCCCTCAGTTCCGGTCGAGCCCCGCTAGGGCCAACGGTACCCGAGCCCCTGTGGAGGGAGAGCTGTGGGAGCGCTTCAGTCCAGGTCGATGCGCTCTCCGGGGCCGGTGCCCGCGGGGCCGGGACCGTCGTCGCCGCCGTCGCCGGGAGTGCTCGCGGGACCGGCCGTCCAGCGGTGCTCCTGGGACTGGACGGCGGAGCGGTAGGCGGCGAGCAGTTCGGCACCGGCGTTGGCGAGATGGTCGAAGACGTCCGGATTGCGCTCGACCACCGGCTCGACGGCGGCCTTGGCCTGCTGGACGACCTGGCGCACCACCTGCTGGGCGGCGGGGCCCGCGACGGCACCGAGCAGCGGGGACTGGAGGCCGGACAGCTTGTCGGCCACCGTGTCCATCAGCTTGCGCAGCTCCTCGGCGGCGGAGCCGGGGGGCGGGCCCTGTTCGGCGCGGCGGCGGGCCTTCTCGGCGGCGAGGTCCTCGGCGGTGGCCGTGGCCCAGGCGTCGGCGTCGGCCGTCCGCTCCCCGGCGGGTGCCGCCGTCGGCTCCGGCTCGACAGGGTCGGGGGCGGGGTGCTCTTCGCTCATGGCGGACTCCTGACTACGGTTCGCGTTGTCGACGTTACCCGAACGGGGCACCCCGTTCACCGTCCCGTCTCATCGGCCGGGCTCATCGTCCGGTCGTCGGCCACAGCGCGGGGTCGGGGGCGAACCGTACGTCCAGGACGCCCTCGCGCAGCGCGGCACCGGCGACGGTGCAGCGGCGCAGGGCGGACGGCAGCGGGACGATGCGGTGGAACGGGCCCGCGCTGACGACGAGTTCGTCCCCGCGCCGGATCAGGTCCAGGCTCTCGCGCACGGCGCCGGGCAGCGGGAGCCGCCACACCAGGACGCCGTCCTCGGCGAGCCGGTCCGTCACGGACCACTCGACCGGGGCGGGCGCGGGGGTGACGGGGGGTACGGCGAGCGCGGCGAGGTCGTCGGCGCCCTGGGGGTCGCGGCCGAGGTGGCGGACGGGGCGTACGACGTGCTCCTCCTCCCACTCGTCCAGGGTCTTGCGCTGCTGGGCGAGGGGTCCGGCGAGCCAGGAGTCGGCGGGGGCGTCGGGCAGGACGCGGTTGGCGATCAGTGTCTCGGGGCGCAGTCCGCGCAGCGCGAGCCCGAGGGTGGCGTCCCGTACGGCCTCGGCTCCCGCGGGTCCGGGCTCGGCGACCAGGCGTACGGAGGTGCCCGGGTCCGCGAGGACGGCTTCCACGGCGGCCAGCTCCAGGTCCCAGCGGCCCGCGGTCTCGTACAGCCAGTCGGCGGGCATCGGCACCCCGGCGAGCCGTCCCAGCATCGGCCGCAGCGCGCGGGCCGCCTGCCGCTCGGGGGGCAGCAGCCTGCGCAGATAGCGGCGCAGTTCCTCGGGCAGCGCGAGCAGGGCGAGGGCCTGCGGCAGCGGCGGCAGGTCCACGACGAGCAGGTCGTACCGCTCGGACAGCGCGGCGTCCCGCAGCGCCCGCAGCAGCGACAGCTCCTCGGCGCCGGGCAGCGGGGTGACCTCCTCGGCGTCCAGCCGGGCGGCGCCGAGCAGGTCGAGCACGTTCGCGGCGCGGCCCTGGAACGCGGTCAGATCCTCCCGGAACCGCTCGGCCGCGTCCGGCCGCCAGGCGGTGAGCCGGTCACTCACCTCCACTGGAACGGCCCCCGTCGCACACCCCAGCGCGGTGCCGAGGGTGTCCGCCCGGTCGGCGCTGAGCACAAGCGTGCGGGTGCCCTCGCGGGCGGCGTGGAGCGCGGTGGCGGCGGCGACACTGGTACGCCCGCTGCCGCCCGGGCCCGTCATGAGGATGGTGCGCATAGAGGTGAACGCTAACGGACGCCTCCGGCGGGGTGCGGGGCGGCAGTTGACACCGGACGCCGTGTCAGCGGGCGACGACTGGGCCCCGGGGGCCCGACCACACGCCGTGGGCACTGGCCCCGAGGCCCGGCCCACCGAGCGCAGACCATGGGCGGCCGACGCCGTCGTCCCGTCGGGGGCCCTGCGGGCAGCGCCGGGCGCTCGCTGCGGGGCGCGGGCGCAGCTCACCGGATGGGCGCGGCCCACCAGGTGGGCACGGGCGGGCCAACGCCGTCGTCCCGCCCGGGGGCCCTGCGGGCAGCGCCGGGCACGGGCCGCCGGGCACGGGCGCGGCTCACCAGGTGGACGCGGGCCACCGGATAGGCGCAGGCGGCCCAACGCCGTCGTCCGCCCGGGGGCACCCTGCGGGCAGGCGCCGGGCGCGCGCCGCCAGGCACGGGCACGGCTCACCAGGTGGACGCGGGCCACCGGATCGGCGCGGGTCATCAAGTGGGTGCGGGCCACCGGCATGGACGCGGAGCACCGGGGCGGGGGCCAGTCCGCCAGGTTGCCGCGTGGCCATCAGGTCTGAGCGTCGGCCCACAGACGTAGGCGCGGGCCACCGGACAGCGGTGGACCACAGGGCGGGGCGCAGACCACTCGGGACGGGCAGAACCCCACCGATCGGCCACACTCCCCGTTCACAACGGGCGGGCTGCCGAGCGGACCCGGACCACCCGAAGGGCGACGGCCACCGCGCGCGAGCGCAACCCGACAGGCACCGGCGGATCCCACCAAGCTCGATGCGAGCGTGGGCCCAGCCCGCCAGGCTCGGTGTCAGGCGCCGGGTCCAGCCGGACTCGGGAAGATCGCGGGCGGGGTCAGGACCCCGTCTCGACCCGCTTCTTCAGGCCCGCCAGCGCGCGGTCGATGATGACCTTCTCCGCCTTGCGCTTGATCATGCCGAGCATGGGGATCTTGACGTCGACCGTGAGGCGGTAGGTGACCTCGGTGGCCGCTCCGGCGGGGGCCAGGACGTAGGTGCCGTCCAGGGAGCGGAGCATCTGGGACTTGACCAGGGTCCAGGAGACCTCGTGCTCGCCGGTCCAGGTGTAGGCGAGGGTCTGGTCGTCCTTGATGGCGCCCGCGTCCATGACGAGGCGGACCTGCTCGGCGCGGCCCCGCGGGTCGGCCGCCAGCACCTCCGCCTCCTTGACCTCGCCGGTCCAGTCGGGGTAGCGCGCGAAGTCGGCGATCACCGCCATGACGTCGGCCGGAGCCGCCTCGATCGTGATGCTCGAACTGGTGTGTTCCGCCATCGCCGTGGCTCCTCCAGATACCGGACCGAGATGAGGTTCTCGCGCGCGGGCTGCGCACGTATGTGCAGCCCGAAGGCTACCGCGCCGCCACCCCGCCACCTTCATCCCACCCGCCGGAACGCGCGATCCCCCGCCCCGCGCCCCCTCACCACTCCAGCGCCCACGGCCGCCCGCTCCCCGCGAAGTGCCCCACGTTCACGCACTCCGTGGAGCCGATCCGCATCCGGCGGGACAGCGGCTGGTGGACGTGGCCGAAGAGGGAGTAGCGGGGGCGGGTGCGGTGGATCGCGTCCAGGAGGGCCCGGCTGCCGCGTTCGAAGCGGCGGGCGACCGTGTCGTAGACCAGGTCGGGGACCTCCGGGGGGATGTGGGTGCACAGGACGTCCACCCCGGCGACCGCCTCGATCTTCGCCGCGTACTCCTCGTCGTCGATCTCGTACGGCGTCCGCATGGGCGTGCGCAGGCCGCCGCCGACGAAGCCGAAGGTGCGGCCCGCGATCTCGACGACCTCGCCGTCGAGCACGGTGGTGCCCTCCCCTGCGTACTCGCGCCACAGCGGCGGCATGTCGACGTTGCCGTAGGTGGCGTACGTAGGGGTGGGGAAGGCGGCGAACAGCTCGGCGTACTGGCGGCGCACCGCGGACTCGATCGCCGTACGCCGGTCCGTGCCGAGCCCCGCCCACAGCTCGGCACCGAAGGCGCGCGCCTCCTCGAAGCGGCGGGCGGTGCGCAGCTCGACGATGCGGTCGGCGTTGGCCGCGCCGAACAGGTCGGGGAAGATGCCGCGCGAGTGGTCGGCGTAGTCGAGGAAGAGGACGAGGTCACCGAGGCAGATCAGCGCGTCCGCGCCCTCTCCGGCGCGGGCCAGGTCCCGGGCGTTGCCGTGGACGTCGCTGACCACGTGGACGCGCGTGCGTGCCGTGCGGGCGGGCTTACGGGCAGGTGGAGAAGCCATGGCGATCAAGGGTAGGCGTGTGCGGTGTGCGTGAACAGTGCCGTCGCCGCCTGCGGTTACTCGCCCGTCGGTGGGCAGGTCGACTAGTCTGCGCGGAGCAACGCCATCCTGTGTGACGCAGCGAACATCTCGCCCGGCCCCCCTGTCGTAGACGCCATACCGACGGGTAACGTCCGGGCAGTCCAAGTCGTGCTCCGGTTCCCGCCAGGAGGGGCCCCGAGCACCGCCCGAGCCGTGGACCGCACCGTCGCATCACACAGTGTCGTGGCGCCGGCGCCCTATGAGGAGCAGCAGTCTTGCGCGAGTTCAGCCTTCCGGCCATGTACGAGGTCCCTTCGGACGGCAACCTCACGGACATCGTCCGGAGAAACGCCGCGCAGCACCCGGACGTCGCCGTGATCGCCCGCAAGTCCGGTGGCGTCTGGCAGGACGTGAGCGCCCGTCAGTTCCTCGCCGAGGTGCACACCGCCGCCAAGGGTCTGATCGCCGCCGGGGTGCAGCCGGGCGACCGGGTGGGCCTGATGTCCCGCACCCGCTACGAGTGGACCCTCCTGGACTTCGCGATCTGGAGCGCGGGCGCGGTCACCGTGCCGGTGTACGAGACCAGCTCGCCGGAGCAGGTGCGCTGGATCCTCTCCGACTCGGGCGCGACGGCCTGTGTCGTCGAGCTGGACACGCACGCGGCGGCCGTGGAGGCGGTGCGCGAGGAGCTGCCCGCGCTCAAGAACGTGTGGCAGATCGAGGCCGACGGCGTCGCGGAGCTGGGGCGGCTCGGCGCGGACGTGTCGGACGAGACCGTGCAGGAGCGCAGCTCGCTGGCCAAGGCCGACGACCCGGCCACCATCGTCTACACCAGCGGCACCACCGGGCGCCCGAAGGGCTGTGTGCTGACCCACCGCAGCTTCTTCGCCGAGTGCGGCAACATCGTCGAGCGGCTGCGCCCGCTGTTCCGTACCGGCGAGTGCTCGGTGCTGCTGTTCCTCCCGCTCGCGCATGTCTTCGGGCGCCTGGTGCAGGTCGCGCCGATGATGGCGCCGATCAAGCTGGGCTGCGTCCCGGACATCAAGAACCTCACCGACGAGCTGGCCTCGTTCCGTCCGACGATGGTCCTGGGCGTCCCGCGCGTCTTCGAGAAGGTCTACAACTCCGCGCGTGCCAAGGCGCAGGCGGACGGCAAGGGCGCGATCTTCGACAAGGCCGCGGACACCGCGATCGCCTACAGCAAGGCGCTGGACACCCCGGCGGGCCCCTCGCTGAAGCTGAAACTCAAGCACAAGGTCTTCGACAAGCTGGTCTACGGCAAGCTGCGCGCGGTGCTCGGCGGCCGGGGCGAGTACGCGATCTCGGGCGGCGCCCCGCTGGGCGAACGGCTCGGCCACTTCTTCCGCGGCATCGGCTTCACGGTCCTGGAGGGCTACGGCCTGACCGAGTCCTGCGCGGCGACGGCGTTCAACCCGTGGGACCGGCAGAAGATCGGCACGGTCGGCCAGCCGCTGCCCGGCTCGGTCGTGCGGATAGCGGACGACGGCGAGGTGCTGCTGCACGGCGAGCACCTGTTCAAGGAGTACTGGAACAACCCGGCCGCGACCGAGGAGGCGCTGGCCGACGGCTGGTTCCACACCGGTGACATCGGCACCCTCGACGAGGACGGCTACCTCCGCATCACCGGCCGCAAGAAGGAGATCATCGTCACGGCGGGCGGCAAGAACGTCGCCCCGGCGGTGATAGAGGACCGCATCCGGGCGCACGCGCTGGTCGCGGAGTGCATGGTGGTGGGCGACGGGCGCCCGTTCGTGGGCGCGCTGATCACCATCGACGAGGAGTTCCTGGGCCGCTGGGCCGCCGAGCACGGCAAGCCCGAGGGCTCCACCGCGGCCTCCCTGCGCGACGACCCGGACCTGATCGCGGCGGTCCAGAGCGCCGTGGACGACGGCAACGCGGCCGTCTCCAAGGCCGAGTCGGTCCGCAAGTTCCGCATCCTGCCGACCCAGTTCACCGAGGAGTCGGGCCACCTGACCCCGTCGCTGAAGCTGAAGCGGAACGTGGCGGCCAAGGACTTCGCGGACGAGATCGAGGCGATCTACGCGAAGTAGACCGCCCCTCGGGCGCGTTCTACAGCAGCTCCCGCAGCCGCTGGGCCAGCAGGTCCCACCGCCACTTCTCCTCGACCCAGGCGCGTCCGCGCTCGCCCATCCGGCGGCGCAGCCCCTCGTCGGCGAGAAGGGCGGTGATCCGCTCGGCGGCCTCCGCGGGCTCCCCGCCCCGCACGACCCAGCCGGTCTCGCCGTCGAGCACGGCGTCGGGCGCCCCGCCCGAGTCCCCGGCGACGACCGGGAGGCCGGTGGCGGACGCCTCCAGGTAGACGATGCCGAGCCCTTCGACGTCCAGGCCCCCACGCCGGGTGCGGCACGGCATGGCGAACACGTCCCCGGCGCCGTAGTGCGCGGGCAGCTCGGACCAGGGCACGGCGCCGGTGAAGCGCACGGCCTTCGAGACGCCCAACTCCCTTGTCAGACGGCGTAGTTCACGCTCATAGGGGCCACCGCCGACGATCAGCAGCACCGCGTCCGGCTCGGCGGCGAGGATGGCGGGCAGCGCCCGGATCAGGGTGTCCTGGCCCTTCCTCGGCACCAGCCGGGAGACGCACACCACGACCGGCCGGTCGGTGAGCCCGAGCCGGGCGCGCACCGCGTCGCCGCCGGAGCCGGGGTGGAAGGTCTTCTCGTCCACGCCCGGTGGCAGCTGGACCATCCGCGCGGCGGCCTCGGGGCTGAGCGCGTCCGCGATCCGTGAGCGGGTGTACTCGCCCAGGTAGGTGATCGTGTCCGTGGCGTCCCCGATCCGGCGCAGCAGCTGCCGGGCGGCGGGCAGCTGGGCCCAGCCCGCCTCGTGGCCGTGGGTGGTCGCCACCAGGCGCCCGGCACCGGCGCGGCGCAGCGCGGGCGCCATCAGACCGAGCGGTGCCGCCGCCCCGAACCACACCGAGGTGCAGCCGTGCTCCCGCAGCAGTTCCACGGCCCGCCGGGTCGCTCCCGGGGTGGGCAGCAGCATGGTCGTACGGTCGCGTACGACGGTGAAAGGCTGCTCGGCGTCGAAGGCGGCGGTCGCCTCGGCACCCTCCCGGCCGCGCTTCCAGGTGGAGGCGTAGACGACAATGCGGTCGGGGTCCAGGCGCAGCGCCATGTTGTGCAGGAACGCCTGGATGCCGCCGGGGCGGGGCGGAAAGTCGTTGGTCACGATCAGGGTCTTGTGCATCGCCGCCGACATTACCGGGCCGCCCGGACCCGTTCGCCCGGCCGGGTTCCGGCCCCGGCGGAGTCGGTGGCCGGGGTACAGCCGTAAAGGACATCATGAGTCTTCCGACGCGCGGCACGCGCGCCATGCGTACGGCCCGCAACCGACCGGCAGGGGATCACGTGGACACCAAGGGCGCCCGGCGCTTCCCGGCGGCACCGGCGGCCCTGTGGGCGGTGACCCGCGCCGTGCTGCTGCTGTGCGTGTTCAAGGTGTACGTCTTCCCGGGCCCGGACGTCACCTCGGACGTGTCCGTGATCTACCGGGGCTGGTACGAGGTCCTGCGTCAAGGAACGTTTCCCCTGGACGACGTGACCTGGCAGTACCCGCCCGCCGCCGCGCTCGCGATCCTCTCCCCCGCGCTGCTGCCCTTCCTGGACTACCCGACCGCCTTCTACGTCCTGGCCTGCGCCGCCGACCTGGTGGTGCTCGTCCTGCTGTGGCGCACGGGCGGGCGTCCTGGGCGCTCCCGGCGCGGCCTGTGGGCCTGGACCGCCGGTGTCCCGCTGCTCGGCCCCACGGTCTACGCCCGCTACGACCTGATGGTGACCGCCGTCGCCGTGGCCGCGCTGCTCACGGCCGCCCGGCATCCCCGGGTGATGGGCGCGCTGACCGCCCTCGGCGCGCTGGTGAAGGTGTGGCCCGCGCTGCTGCTCGTGGGCTCCTTCCGGCGCCGTGCCTGGGGTGCGGCGGCGGTCACCGCGGCCGGGCTCGCGGCGGTGTTCGCGGTGTCGATGCCGGGCGCGTTCGCGTTCCTGACCTTCCAGCGGGACCGGGGCACCGAGGTGGAGTCGCTGGGCGCGCTGGTCTTCCATGTGGCCCGGCACTTCGGCTGGGAGGGCCAGGTGCTGCTGAACTACGGCTCGATCGAGTTCCTGGGCCCGTACGTGGACGTGGTGAGCACGGCCGCGCTCGTGCTGACCGGGGCCGCGTTCGGCTGGCTGGTGATCTGGCGGTTGCGGGTGACCCGCCGGGGCCCGGCCACGCTCGCGGAGGCCGCGTTCACCGCGGTGCTGCTGTTCACGGTCACCAGCCGGGTGATCAGCCCGCAGTACCTGGTGTGGCTGATCGGCCTGGCCGCCGTCTGTCTGACGTACCGTTCCTCCCGCATGGGTCTCCCGGCCGTGCTGGTGCTCGCGGCCTCGCTGGTGACGGTCCTGGAGTTCCCGCTCGGCTTCGTGCACGTGGTGACCAGCGACTGGTACGGCGTCACGCTGATGTTCGTGCGCAACGGGCTGCTGGTCGCCGCCACCTTCTCGGCGGGCCGTCGGCTGTGGCGCTCCACGGTGCCTCCGGCGCCCGCCGCGTCGGTCCCGCCGCAGGCCGCCCGGGCCGACGAGACGCCGGTCAGCTCCTGACCGCGAGCTCGCGGCGGGCTCAGGTCAGCTGGTCGCGGGTGTAGCGCCGCCACTGGGCGGTGAACTCGGCGGGCGTGGTGCCGAGCACCCGCTTGAGCGCGTTCTCGACCGCGCCGGTGCGCCGTCCGTGGGCGCCGACGGCGCGGTAGAAGGCGCGCAGCCGGGGCTCGCCCCAGCGGTCGGCGATCATCCGGCAGGCCAGCCAGCCCGCCTCGTAGGACTGGGCGAGCCGGGTGGGGTCGCTGGTGAAGCCGAAGTCGCGGTCGGCGGGGAGCGCGTCCGGGGGGTGGCCCGCGCGCACGGCGCGGGCGAGTTCGGGGGCGATCTCGGTGGGGGTGCGGCCGGTGCCGAGGTAGCCGGTCCAGTCGGCGCAGCCCTCGGAGAGCCACAGCGGGGTGGCCGCCGTGGTGGCGGCGCGGGTGGCGACATGAGTGGTCTCGTGGGTGAGCACGACCTGCTTGCCGAGGTCCCCGAGCGCGCCGTACGCCTCCGGGTTGACGATCACCCGGTCCGCCGGGGTGTCCTTGGCGCCGCCGGTCTCGGCGGTGGTGACGGCGGCGATCCCCTGGTACTCGGCGGCGGGCGAGCCGAGCAGCGCCGCCATGTCGTCCAGGGTGTGCGGGACGACCACCACGACCCGGCGCGCCCAGCCGCTCCCCCAGGCCCCGGTGACGGCCGGTACGGCGCGGTCGGCGAGGCGGGCGTACTCGCGCAGCTCGGCGGCGGAGCGTCCGGTGCCGAGTACCAGGCTGTGGGTGCCCTGGACGGCGGTGACGGTGCCCTCGTCCCACAGCTGGCGTCCGGCGGAGCGGGCGGGGGCGTCGGCGGTGACGTACCAGCCGCCGTCGGCGGTGCGGTCCAGGGTGAGGGTGCGGCGGGCGACGGCGGGGGCGGTGTCGTAGCCCGCGATGCGGTAGCGCAGTTCGGCGTCCGCGGCGGCCCCGGTGCCGGTGGGGTGGACGGCGGTGACCTGGTAGGCCCAGGAGGCGAGCGGGAGGGCGCGCAGCCGGGGGTAGGCGGTGCGGGTGCCGGTCGCGGCCCAGCCGTGTTCGTCGTGGCCGAGCAGGGCGGTGGCGCGGCGGTCCAGGAGGCGCTGCACCTGGGCCTTGGCGGTGTCGCCGGGGGCGGGCGCGACGCAGCCGGCGAGCGGCAGAGCGAGCGCCGCCGCCATGACGCTCCACACCCGTGCCCGGCCGGCCATCGTCCGATCGTAGAGGGTGGGGAGCACCGGGGGCTCAGGGCCGGGTCACCCAGGAGACGGGCATCATGCCGACCGGGTCGAAGCGCACGGCGGCGCCGGGGTGCGGGGCGTGGACGACCTGGCCGTGGCCGACGTACATCGCGACATGGCTGGCGTCGGCGCGGTAGAAGACCAGGTCGCCGGGGCGGGCCTCGGCGAGGGAGACGCGGCGGCCCGCGAAGCGCTGTTCCTGGGAGGTGCGCGGGAGCTGGATGCCCGCGTGGGCGTAGGCCCACTGCATGAGGCCCGAGCAGTCGAAGGAGGAGGGTCCGGTGGCGCCCCACACGTAGGGGCGGCCGAGGGCGGAGCGGGCGGCGGCGAGCGCGGCGGCGGCCCGGGTGCCGGGGGCGCCCGTCCCCAGGAGGGCGTCGAGCCCGGGGCGTCCGGAGCGGCCCGCGCGGTCGTAGGCGGCGCGTTCGGAGGCGGGCAGGGAGTCGAACAGGCGCCGGGCGGCGGCGAGTTTGGCGCGCACGATGCGCTTGTGCCGGGCGACGGCCGCGCGACCGCGTTCGAGGTCGGCGAGTTTCCCGGCGGCCTCGGCGCGCTCCTGGGCGACCTCGCGCAGGGTGGTGCGCAGTTCGCGCAGCTGTCCGGCCTGGCGGGTGCCGACCCGGTCCAGGACGGATGCCTGGTCGAGATAGTGCTCGGGGCGGGCGGAGAGGAACAGGGCGACGGACGGGTCGAGACCGCCGGAGCGGTACTCGGCCCCGGCGAGCGAACCCAGCTGCTCCCGCAGGTCGTTGATCTTCTGCTGGTCGCGTGCGAGGCGGTCCTGGGCGTGGTGGACCTCGCGGCGCAGGGCGTCGGCGCGCTCGTCGGCCCGGTCGTAGTCCTCGGTGGCCCGCTCGGCCTCCGCGTAGAGCCGGTCCAGTTCGGCCCGGGGGCTCGGGTGCGGGCTCGCGTGGGCCGGTACGGCGCCGAGCGCGGCGGCCGTGGCCGACAGCACGCACAGGGCGGCGGTGCCCCGGTCGCATCCGGTGGTGGCGAGGCGGCGATGGGCCCCCACGGCAGTCCTTCCGCTGGCGGACATGACCGTTTCCCGGGCACCGGGGACGAAGAGGCCCGCGACGCCGGGGAAACGCGCCAGACCATAACCGCCCGGCGGGGCGGCGGCCAAAGACCTCGGGGGACACGCACGGTGACGCCCCGCCACCGACGCAGGTCAGGGGCGGGGCGCGGGGTCGCCGGGCGGCGGGGTGATTCGCCCGTTCGGAGGGCTCGTCAGACGCGGACGCCGAACATGAACGGGCCGCCGATGGTGCTCATCGACTCGTAGCGCACGACCGTGCCGGTGCGCGGGGCGTGCAGGACCTGGCCGTTGCCCGCGTAGAGACCGACGTGGTGGATGTCGTTGAAGAAGAACACCAGGTCACCGACCTGGAGGTCGTTCACCGAGGTGATGCGGGTGCCGATGTTGGCCTGCTGCTCGGAGGTGCGCGGGATGGTGACACCGGCCTGGGCGTAGGCCCACGAGGTCAGACCCGAGCAGTCGAAGGAGGAGGGGCCGGTGGCGCCGTAGACGTACGGCTTGCCTATCTGGCTCTGGGCGGCGGAGAACGCGGCGCCCGCGAAGCCGGAGCCCTTGACGTTGCCGCCCAGCTGGACGCGCTCGGCGGAGGAGCGGTCGGCGCGCGCCTGCTTCTCGGCGAGTTCCTGCTTCTCCTTGGCCGTCAGCGTGTTGAGCAGCTTCTGGGCCTCGGCGAGCTTGCCCTGGACTTCCTGCTTCTTCTTGCCCAGCTCAGTGCGGGTGGAGGCGAGGTCCTTGAGCTTCTCGCTGGCCTCGGCGCGTTCCTGGGCGAGTTCGCGCTGCTTGTCCTGGATCTTCTTCAGACCCTCGACCTGCTGGGCGCTCAACTGGTCCATCGTGGACGCCTTGTCGAGATAGTCGTCCGGGTCCGAGGAGAGGAAGAGCTGGACGGAGGGGTCGAGGCCGCCCGAGCGGTACTGGGCGGTGGCCATCGAACCCAGGCCGTCGCGCAGCTTGTTGAGGTCCTGCTGACCGCGCGCGACGTTGTCCTGGATGGTGGAGATCTCCTTCTGGAGCTTCTCCTGCTTCTCCTTGGCACCGTTGTACTTCTCGGTGGCCTGCTCGGCCTCCTCGTAGAGCTTGTCGACCTTCGCCTTGACCTCGCTCTTGCCGAGCTTCTCGGTCGGGGCCGCGTTGGCCGCGTTCGCGCTCAGCGCGACAGCGGCGGCGGCTGCTGCGGTCAGCACGGTGACACGCGTGCGGTTCGGCTGCTTGGGTCGACGGTGGGACGCCACGGAGTTGGAACTCCTTCTTGTGAGTGATCACCCGCTAGGAGGTTCGAGCCCTGACCCTAGTGACCTCGTCGTGATCAGTTCAAATCCTCACAGCAAAAAATCCAAACCTGCCATGCATTTTTTGCACTCAACTCACAAGAAGTGACGCATGTTTGACCGTACGTCGTGCAGCTTTGCCCTCAATTCGGACAAGCAGTGCGCTCGTTACCCTTAAGGCGCCTTTCAGGACAGTCGCTTGAGAAGTACCGCAGAGGCCACGGGGCGGGCACCGGAACGCGCGACTCCGTCGGCGACCTCGCGATCGGTGGAGGCCACGATCACCGGGCGGCCCGGCGGTTCGGCCCGGACCAACTGACGGATCAGCTCGTCGGCGGTGACGCCCGGCTTGGAGAACAGCACCCGCACCCCGCGCGGCGGCGCCAGCAGCACCGGCGCGGCCAGTTCGGCGCCGTCGAAGACGCAGGTGACCTCCGCGCCGGTCTGCGCGGCGAGCGCGGAGAGCTGGCCGAGGAGCCTGAGGCGCTGCTTCTCCAGGGGCATCTGGGGATAGCCGGTCTTGGTGACGTTGTAGCCGTCGACCACCAGATGTGCCTGCGGCAGCGCGAGCAGCTGGTCCAGGATCGCCGGGTCGTGCTCGGACAGGGCGCGGGCCGCGATGTCCTTCGGGGTCATCCGGCCCGGCTCCACCGCGTCCACGGTCTCGGCCGGGCGCACGGAGACCGGCGGCAGCGCCAGCTCCCGGCGCAGCCCCTGGGCCGACTCCAGCACGGTGTCCAGGAGCAGCCGTACCCGCATGTCCTCCACGCTGCGGCCCTCGCGAGCAGCCCGGCGGGTGGCCTCCAGGGCCGCCTCCGCCTCACCGAGCCGGGCCTTCAGGCGCCGGGACTCGCTCTCGGCGGCCGACACCCGGGTCTGCGCCTCGGCGCGCGCCGCGTCGGTCTCGGCCCGCGCCTTGCGCAGCGCGGCCTCCCCGCGCTTGATGTCGCTGAGCGCCGAACGCAGCTTGCGGTGCGCCGACTCGGCGTCCTTGCGGGCCGAGTCCAGCTCGGCGCGCAGCCGTTCGGTCTCGGTGCGGGTGTGTTCGCGGGCGTGCGCCAACTCCTCGCGCAGCCGCTCCAGTTCGGCCCGGCTCTCCTCGTCGGCCCGCTCCGCGTCCGCGCGCTGGGCCTCCTCACCGGCCGCCGTGACCAGCTTGACCCAGCCCACCGGGCGCAGCACATAGGCCGCAGCCGCCACGTCGAGCGGGTCCGCGGCCGGGGGCGGCGAGCCGGAGTCGAGGGCACCGGACAGCTCCGGCTGCGCCTCTCTGTAGCGTTCCCCGACCCGCTGGCGGAACAGCCGGTCCGTCTCCAGGGCGGCGGCCATCGCGTTCCCGGCGAACTTGGCCCGCCGGTTCGGGGCGAAGCGGGCGTACTGCCGCAGCTGGGCGGGCAGTTCGGCCATGGTCAGCGAGCCGAAGGCGTCCGAGACGATCTGGACGACCCGTCGGCGCACGCCGTCGGGCAGCGGACGGTCAAGCACCTCGGCGGTGCCGTCGTCCGGCCCCCCGCCCCCGGTCTCCACCATCCGTCACACCCCAATGCCTCTGCTGTCGTCGCGGCCCGCTCCGCTCAGGAGCCGGCGCCCGGCCTGTCCACGAGTTCCACCTGATCCACCGCGTTGCACCAGCGGCAGCGGACCGACTCGATGGTCTCACTGACCACCTCACGCTCCTCGACGGCGGGTTCCCCGGCGAGGTCGAGGTGGACGTACTCGACGACCTTGGAGGAGCGGGTCACGTCGAAGCGGGTGAGGTTGCCGCAGAGAGTGCAGCGCCATCGCGTCGTGGCGGTCGGCAGGGGAACCGTCATCGTGGCTGTTCGCTTCCTTCTCGGGTCGGGTGCGCGCCGTTCACCGACACGTGTGGCACGTAACCCTACGGCCTGCGGGGCATCCGTCGCCCGTCCGCCCATGGCGGCGAGGCGGTGTGTACCAGTGCGTCCGGTTACGTCATGCTCTGTATTCATGATCAGAGAGTGGAGTGCGGGTGCGGGGCGGACCTTCCGAGCGGCCCGGGACGCCCCGGCCCCGATGACGTACGGCCTCATCGCCCTGTGCTGTCTGCTCTTCGTGCTGGGCCCGGCCTCGGGGTTCACCCGGACGTACGGCACCGGGGACGCGCTGCTGGTGGCGCAGCGGGCGTACTTCCGGCACTGGGGCGTGATCCCGGCCGAGCTGTTCGCCGCGCCGGTGCGGGAGGCGCTGACCCCGGCCACGGCGCTGTTCGTGCACGGCAGCTGGGTGCATCTGCTCGGCAACATGCTCTTCCTCCTCGTCTTCGGGGTGATGACCGAGGAGCGGATGGGCCGGGTCGAGTTCACGCTGTTCTACCTCGGCTGCGGCTATCTCGCCCTGCTGGGCTACGCGATCGCCAACGCGAGCTCCGAGCAGTCCCTGGTGGGGGCCTCCGGGGCGATCTCGGCGGTGCTCGGCGCCTTTCTGCACCTCTTCCCGCGTGCCCGTGTCACCAGTCTGCTCCCCTTCCTCTTCTTCCTCCCGCTGCGCTTCCCCGCCTGGGTGGTCCTCCCGTTCTGGGCCGCCCTCCAGTGGTTCGCGGCCTCCCACGCCCCCGAGGGCCCCGGGGTGGCCTACCTCGCCCACGTGGTCGGCTTCTGCCTGGGCTTCGGCTACGCGTGGGTGCGGTACGGGCGGCGGGCTAAAGTGAAGGTCGTTCCGGCCCCGGCGTCCGAGGGAGAAAAGCAGCCGTGATCACCGCGATCGTCCTGATCAAGACCAGCGTGGACCGGATTCCGGAGATCGCCGAGCAGATCGCCGCCCTGGACAGCGTCAGCGAGGTCTTCTCCGTCACCGGCACCTACGACCTCATCGCCATGGTCCGCGTCGCCCGCCACGAAGACCTCGCCGAGGTCATCCCGGCCCGCATCAGCAAGATCCCCGGCGTAGAGGCCACCGACACCCACGTCGCCTTCCGCACCTACTCCCAGCACGACCTGGAAGCGGCGTTCGCGATCGGCCTCGACAACTAGAGCCTCCGGCGGCTCAGCGGTTCACCTCCGGCGGTGCGCCTCGCGGCCGGGCCCCGGAGGGCCGTCCGGCACGTGGCCGCCCATCTGGGCCGTCCAGCCCCTCCCGCCGGACCCGCGCGGAAGCACGATCGACCGCCGCCCCACCCACCAGACCCGAACCGGATACCCATCCCGCACAGGACCGCCCACCTGAGGCCGTCCAGCATCTCCCGCCCGACCCGCGCGGGGGCGCGATCCGCCGCCCCACCTGCCGGACCGGGGCCGGGGCCCGTCCCGTACGGGCCGTCGGCCGCCCAGGGGGGTGCCCAGCCTTCTCTGGCTCGGGCGTCCGCGTGAGCGGGATCGGTCTGGCCGCATCCTTATGGCCCGCGCGGCGCGGGCCCCGGTCGCCTCGGGGTGATCGGGCCCTCGCATCGGGCGTCGGCCCCGTTTCTGCGGACCCGCATCGGAGGCCGGTGGTCAGGACTCCGGAACGCAGTGCCCGTTCTCCGTGCGGTAGCGCCACTTCGCGCCGTGGGTGACCAGTTCCCGTACGGCTGTCACGAAGCGGTCGACGTGTTCCGCCGGGGTGCCCGCGCCGAAGCTGACTCGGACCGCGTTCAGGGGGGCGTCCGGCGTGCCGCAGTCGGTGTCGGTGTCGGGGGTGCCGTCCAGGAGGGTGCGGACCAGGGGGTGGGCGCAGAAGAGGCCGTCGCGGACGCCGATGCCGTACTCGGCGGAGAGGGCGGCGGCGAGGTGGGAGCTGTTCCAGCCCGCGACCACGAAGGAGAGCACGCCGACGCGCGGGGCGTCGTCCCCGAAGAGGGACAGGACGCGGACGCCGGGCACCTCCGCAAGACCCTCGCGCACCCGGCGGATCAGCAGCGCCTCCCGCTCGGCCAGGCGGTCCAGGCCCGCCTCCTCCAGCGCCGCGCACGCGGAGGCGATGGCGTAGGCGCCGATGACGTTCGGGGAGCCCGCCTCGTGCCGGGCGGCGCCCTCGTGCCACTCCACCTCGATGCGGCCGTCCGCACCCCGTACGACCCGGCGGCTCGCCCCGCCGCCCGCGAGGTACGGCTCGGCCGCCGTGAGCCAGTCGGAACGCCCGGCCAGCACCCCCGAGCCGAAGGGCGCGTACAGCTTGTGCCCGGAGAAGGCCACCCAGTCCACGTCCAGCTCGCGCACGCTCACCGGGTGGTGCGGGGCCAGCTGGGCCGCGTCCAGGACGATCCGGGCGCCGTGGGCATGGGCGACCGCCGCCAGCTCACGCACCGGCCACAGCTCCCCGGTGACATTGGAGGCACCGGTGACGCAGACCAGCGCCGGAGCGGCCGTGTCCCGCGCGGCGAGCGCCCGCTCCAGCGTGGCCACGGCCGCCTCGGGGCTGCGCGGCGCGGCGAGGACGGTGACCCCCTCCTGCGGCCAGGGCAGCAGCGCCGCGTGGTGCTCGGTCTCGAAGACGAACACCTCGCACCCGGCGGGCAGCGCGCGGGCCAGCAGGTTCAGCGAGTCGGTGGTCGACCGGGTGAACACCACCTGGTCGTCAAGGCGGCAGTCCAGGAACCGCGCCACCGTCCGGCGGGCGTTCTCGAACAGCTCGGTGGAGAGCCGGGACAGCTGCCCCGCGCCCCGGTGGACACTGCCGTAGTACGGCGCGTAGGCGGCCACGTCGTCCCAGACGCGCCGCAGGGCGGGGGCGCTCGCCGCGTAGTCCAGCGCGGCGCACTCCACCTCGCCCCCGGTGACGAGCGGCACGGTGACCCCGCACCCGAGCACGGGCAGCGGAGCGGAAACGGCGGGGGCAGCGATGAGCACGGACATGAGGGGTCAACTCCCGTGAGAAAGCCCGGAGTCGGCACGCGGGTACGACAAGTCCCGGCACGCGACGACTCGGAAAGAAGAAGAGAAAGGGGCGTGCGGAGGCGGGGCTCAGCGGCCCTAGGACATTCGCTTGCTCAAGGAAGGCTCCCTCGACCGCGCTTGCCGCAGACCTCGCTGCCTACGGCCTGGTCCTCACCCGGGGCACCCCGCCACGGACGGAGGGTTGCCGGACAGCCGGCCGGGGCCTGTTGGCTGTCACTCATGACCTGATCGAGAAATTAGCGGGGACCGGACGGTTCCCGCAACCGGCGTCCGTATCGCGGGACGCCGGTCACGTCATCGCGGGACGCCGGTCACGTCGCCGCCTCAGCGGTTCGTCGCCGCCACCCACCGCTCCAGCGTCCGCCGGGCCGCGCCCGAGTCGATGGACTCCGCCGCCCGCGCCATGCCCGCACGCAGCTGGTCCGCCAGCGGCGCCCCGGTCGGGTCCAGGGCCACCAGGGCCGCCGCCGAGTTCAGCAGCACCGCGTCCCGTACGGGCCCCGTCTCGCCGTCGAGGACCCTGCGGGCGACCTCCGCGTTGTACGCCGGGTCGCCACCGCGCAGGGCGTCCACCGGGACCAGCTCGATGCCGACGTCACGCGGGTCGAAGACCTCCTCGGTGACCTTGCCGTCCCGCACGATCCACACCCGCGAGGGCGAGGTCGTCGTCAGCTCGTCCAGGCCGTCCTCGCCCCGGAAGACCAGCGAGGAGTTGCCCCGCTCGGCGAAGACGCCCGCCACGATGGGCGCCATGGCGAGGTTGGCGACGCCGACCGCCTGCGACCGCACCCGGGCCGGGTTGGTCAGCGGGCCGATGACGTTGAAGACCGTACGGATGCCGAGCTGGCCGCGCGCCGCGCCCACGTGCCGCAGCGCCGGATGGAACTTGATCGCGAAGCAGAAGGTGATCCCCGCCTCCTCCGCGACCTCGGCCACCCGCCGCGGGGTCAGCTCCAGATTGACGCCCAGCTTCTCCAGCACGTCGGAGGAGCCGGAGGCGGAGGACGCGGCGCGGTTGCCGTGCTTGATGACCTTCGCACCGGTGCCCGCGACCACGATCGAGGACATCGTGGAGATGTTCACGGTCTTCGCGCCGTCGCCGCCGGTGCCGACGATGTCGACGGTGCGGCCCGGCACCTCGATGACGTTCGCGTGGTCGTACATCGCCCGGACGATGCCGGTGATCTCCTCGACCGTCTCGCCCTTGGCGCGCAGCGCGACCAGGAACCCGGCGATCTGGGCGTCGGTCGCCTCGCCGCGCAGGAGCCGGTCCATCGCCCAGGCGGTCGCGTCGGCGCTCTGGTCCTCGCCCTCCAGCAGGGAGTTCAGTACGGCGGGCCAGGAACGGCCCGCCGCGGTGTCGCCTCCAGCGGGGGTCACAGCGCTCATCAGCCGCTCCTGTGTGAAAAGTCTTCGTACCGGGGGGCACGCCGGTGCCCACCCCCACCCTATCCAGCCCGAACAGGGCGAAGGGCCCCGCCCGGATTCCGGACGGGGCCCTTCGCCGCGTGTGGCGACGCGGGGATCAGTGGTGGCCGTGGCCGCTCGTGATCTCCTTGTACTCCTCGACGGTCGGCTTCGGGATCTGGTTGTCCTCGCCGTAGTAGGCGTTGGAGAGCTTGACGCGCAGCTTCTCCGACGCCGGCACCTTGCGCTCGACACCGTTCTCGTCCACCGTCGCGCCGATCTCGGCCGGCTCGTACTGGTGGTGCGCCGTCAGGGTGTGGAGCTGATCCTGGCTGAGCGGCTCGTGCACCTCGATGAACTCACCGTGCGGCAGGCGCTTGATGATGCCGGTCTCGCGGCCGTGCAGCACCTTCTCCTTGTCGCGGCGCTGGAGGCCGAGGCAGATCCGCTTGGTGATGATGAACGCGATCACCGGGCCCGCGAAGAAGCCGATGCGGACGAACCAGGTCACGGCGTTGATCGACAGGTGGAAGTGGGTGGCCCACAGGTCGTTGCCACCGCCGACCAGACCGATCATGTAGACCGTGATCCAGGCGACACCGAACGCGGTACGCGTCGGGGCGTTGCGCGGGCGGTCCAGGATGTGGTGCTCGCTCTTGTCGCCGGTGACCCAGGACTCGATGAACGGGTAGACCGCGATGGCCGCGAGGACCAGGCCGAACAGCACCAGCGGGATGAAGACGCCCAGGACCAGCGTGTGGCCCCAGAAGTTGATCTCCCAGCCCGGCATGTAGCGGACCAGACCCTCGGCGAAGCCCATGTACCAGTCGGGCTGGGCGCCGGTGGAGACCTGGTCGGGCCGGTAGGGGCCCATCGCCCAGATCGGGTTGATCTGCGCGATCGCCGCGATGACGGCGATGACACCGAAGACCAGGAAGAAGAAGCCTCCGGCCTTGGCCATGTACACCGGCAGCAGCGGCATGCCGACGACGTTGGTCTCCTTCTTCCCCGGACCCGCGAACTGCGTGTGCTTGTGGTAGAAGACCAGGATCAGGTGAGCCACCATCAGACCGAGCATGATGCCCGGCAGCAGCAGGATGTGGATCGAGTAGAACCGCGCCACGAAGTCGTGGCCCGGGAACTCGCCGCCGAAGAGGAAGTACGAGATGTACGTGCCGACGATCGGCATGGACAGGATCGCACCCTCGGTGAAGCGCACACCGGTGCCGGAGAGCAGGTCGTCCGGGAGCGAGTAACCGGTGAAACCGGTGAACATGCCGAGGACGAACAGCAGGAAGCCGAACAGCCAGTTGACCTCACGCGGCTTGCGGAACGCGCCGGTGAAGAACACGCGCATCATGTGCACGAACATGCCCGCGAGGAAGATCAGCGCGGCCCAGTGGTGGATCTGCCGGATGAGCAGACCACCGCGCACGTCGAAGGAGATGTGCAGCGTGGAGCTGAACGCCTCCGACATGAGCTGTCCCTGGAGCGGGACGTAACTGCCGTGGTACTCCACCTCGTTCATCGACGGGTGGAAGAACAGCGTCAGATACACACCCGTGAGGATGATGATCAGGAAGCTGTACATGCACACTTCGCCGAGCATGAACGACCAGTGGTCCGGGAAGACCTTGCGCATGTTGGCCTTGGCCAGGGAGAAGATCCCCAGTCGGCCGTCCGCCCAGTCGGCGATGCGCTCGCCGGCCGGAGCCTTCCCGCCCGAGCGGGAAGCGTCGTTGTTCGCAGTACTCATCCGCGCTCCCAGAATGCAGGACCGACGGGCTCCGCGAAGTCGCCGAGCGCTTCGAGGTAACCCTCGTCGTTCACGCCGATGTGCAGCTGGGGCAGGGCGTGACCGGCAGGACCGAAGATCACCCGGGCGCCGTCGGAGAGGTCGAAGGTGGACTGGTGGCACGGGCACAGCACGTGGTGCGTCTGCTGCTCGTACAGGGAGATCGGGCAGCCCACGTGGGTGCAGATCTTCGAGAAGGCGACGATGCCCTCGTGGGACCAGGCCAGTTCCTGCTTGTCCTTGATGTTCTCCGGCTGGAGCCGGACGATCATCAGGGCCGCCTTGGCGATCTGGTTCTGGAAGTCCTCGTCGGTCTCCTCCAGGCCCTCGGGCTTGGCGAAGGTCAGCGAGCCCACGGCCACGTCCTCGGGACGCAGCGGCTCGTTGGTGTTCACGTTGACGAGGAGCTTGCCCTTCGCCCACAGCGTGTGCCGCAGCGAGGTCCCCGGCAGCGGGCCGAGGTCGCGCAGCAGCATGACGCCGGAGAGCGGCACCAGGGCCAGCGCGCCGAACATGGTGTTGCGGATCAGCTTGCGGCGGCCGATCCCCGACTCGGCGGCTCCCTGGCGGAAGTCGTCGAAGACCTGGGCGCGGACCGTGGGCTCCGCCGCGATCGGGTGACGCTCGGCCACCATCTCGACGTCCGACATCAGGGTGCGCGCCCAGTGGACGGCGCCCGCACCGATGCAGAACAGCGCCGTACCGAGGGTCAGACCCAGCGCGAAGTTCAGCGCGCTGACGTGACCGATCGGGAAGACGAAGATCGACTTGTCGCGCGGGACGGTGACGTACGAGGCGATGAAGCCGAGGGTCGCCAGCATCGAGATCGTGAACAGCAGGGCGACCGTGCGCTCGGACCGGTCGGCGGCCCGCTCGTCGATGTCCTGGATCCGGTGCTCGTGGGGCGGCAGCCCCGGGTCGGCGAACGGGTTCTTCTCGTCCGCGACGCTTACCGCGCCGTGCGCGTGGTCCTGCTCAGCGGGCAGGTTCTCTTCAGAATTGTCTTGGCTACTCATGACTTCTTGGCCTTTGCGGTCCGAGCGGCGACCCAGACGGCTACCGCGATCAGCGCGCCGAGGCCGAAGATCCAGGCGAACAGACCCTCACTGACCGGCCCGAGGCCGCCCAGCTCCAGACCGCCCGGGTTCTCGGTCTCGCTGCCGTTGACCGCGTGCAGGTACGCGATGATGTCCTTCTTGTTCTTCTCCGTCATCGTGGTGTCGGGGAAGGACGGCATGTTCTGCGGGCCGGTCTGCATGGCCTCGTAGATGTGCTTGGGGTCGACGCCCTCAAGGCTGGGGGCGTACTTGCCCTTGGTGAGGGCACCACCCTTGCCGGTGAAGTTGTGGCACTGCGCGCAGTTGGTGCGGAACAGCTCGCCACCCGCGGCGATGTCCGCGCCTTCCGGGCCGTACTGCTCCTTCGTGGGCACGCTCGGGCCGGCGCCCAGCGACGCGACGTACGCGGCGAGCTGGTCGATCTCGGCCTGGGTGTAGATGGTCTTCTTGCGCGGGAGCTGAGCCATCTGGGAGGTCGAGGCCGGCATACGGCCGGTGCCGACCTGGAAGTCGACCGCGGCGGCGCCGACGCCGACCAGGCTCGGCCCGTCGGAGGAGCCCTGGCCACCGGTGCCGTGGCAGCTGGCGCAGCCGACCTCGTAGAGCTTCTTGCCCTCCTTGATGGTCAGGGACTGGGAGGTTTCATCGGCCTGGGCCTTGCTCGCGGGTGCGAACGCGGCGTACAGCCCCCCAGTTGCCGCCAGCGCGAGGAGTAGGACGACGACCGCCGCCAGCGGATGGCGTCGTCGTGCGGAGAGCTTTTTCACGGATTACCCCGGTGTCAGGATCTTCTGCGTCGGTGCTTCTGGATGTGCGGGAACGGTCCCCGCTACTTGATCAAGTAGATCGTGGCGAAGAGGCCGATCCAGACCACGTCGACGAAGTGCCAGTAGTAGGACACGACGATGGCGGCGGTCGCCTGCTCATGGGTGAACCGCTTCGCCGCGTAGGTACGGCCCAGTACCAGCAGGAAGGCGATGAGACCGCCCGTCACGTGCAGGCCGTGGAAGCCGGTGGTCAGGTAGAACACGGAGCCGTAGACGTCGGAGGACAGCGAGATGCCGTCCTTCTTCACCAGTTCCGTGTACTCGAAGATCTGCCCGCCGATGAAGATCGCACCCATGATGAAGGTGATGATGAACCAGGCGCGGAGCTTCTTCACGTCCCCGCGCTCGGCGGCGAACACGCCGAGCTGGCAGGTCAGGGAGGAGAGCACCAGGATCGTGGTGTTGGTCGCGGAGAAGGGCACATTGAGCGCGTGCGCCATCTCCTTCCAGTGATCCAATCCGGTCACCGATCGAGCGGTGAAGTACATCGCGAAGAGGGCCGCGAAGAACATCAGCTCGGAACTCAGCCAGATGATGGTTCCGACGCTGGTGAGGTTCGGTCGATTGACCGACGGGTGCGCGTGCCCGGTTTCTACTGTCGTTGCTGTCGCCACGACCGACATTATGTCGGTCGCTTATCTCGCCCTCACTCCGGGGGTGCCGTTCGGAGTGTCCGTGCTTGTCGTACCGGTGTTGACGTGGTGTTCGGCGGAGTAACATCCGCCCCGGAAAGGCCCGTCCGTACGACGCCGACGTCTCGGAGGAACCATGCAGCCGACCGCCACTGTGCTGGTGTACAGCGACGACTCCACCACCCGGGAACAGGTGCGGCTGGCCACCGGCCGCAGGCCCGCTCCGGACGTGCCCCGGGTCGAGTTCGTGGAGTGCGCGACGCCCGAGGCCGCGGTGCGCGCGGTGGACGCGGGCGGCATCGACGTCTGTGTGCTGGACGGCGAGGCGGTGCCGATGGGCGGCATGGGGCTGTGCCGTCAGCTCAAGGACGAGGTCTTCGACTGCCCGCCGGTGCTGCTGCTGATGGGGCGCCCGCAGGACGCCTGGCTGGCCACCTGGAGCCGGGCCGACGCGGCGGTGACGCTGCCGGTCGACCCGATGGAGTTCGCCGAGGCCCTGGCCTCCCTGCTGCGCGGACGGCGCCTGCAGAGCGCCTGAGGCGCCCTGGGGGCGCGGGAGCCGCCGGGCGGGCCCGTACGGCTCCCGCGGTGCCACTCAGGCCGCCGCGGGGCGCAGCCGCACCGCGTCCTGCGGGTTGACGGGGGCGCTGGCGCCGCCGGTCAGGGCGCTGCCCGCGCTCCACTTCTTCCAGTCCAGGTTCCAGTCGCCGAAGCCGTTGCCGAACGACTCCATGCCGTGGCCGCCCGAGTTGATGACCTTGACGATGTCGCCGGGGCGTACGTGGTCGAAGAACCACTCGGCGTTCGAGGTGCTCATGCCGACGCAGCCGTGGCTGACGTTGGCGTAGCCCTGGGAGCCCACGGACCAGGGCGCGGCGTGCACGTACTCGCCGGACCAGGTCACCCGGGTGGCGTAGTAGACCGGCAGGTCGTAGGAGTCGGAGGTGCCCTCGGCGATGCCGACGGTGGTGCCGCGCATCCGTACGAAGTACTGCTTCTCCAGGACCACCTTGACGCCGTTGCGGGTCTCGAAGCCGGGCTTCCCGGTGGTGACCGGGATGGTGTTGAGCTCCTGGCCGTTCTTGTAGAACGTCAGCTGGTGGGTGGCGGCGTCCGTGATGGCCTCGATGCGGTCGCCGGTGGTGATCTTCAGGTCCTTGCTCTTGCCGCCGGAGAGCTTGTCGTTGACCTTGATGCCGTCCAGGTTGCTGTGCACCTGGACGGTGGCGTGGGCGGGCCAGTACTCCTTGGGCCGGTAGTGGAGTTCCTTGTCGCTGACCCAGTACCAGGAGCCCTGCACGGCGGGCACCGACTCGACCCTGAGGCCCCGCTCCACGATGGCCCGCTGCGCCTTGTCCTTGACCTCCTGGTCGAGCTGGGCGGTGATGGGCTGTCCGACGCCGTACTCGCCCGCCTCGGGCCCGAAGGTGACGCCCAGGGTCTTCTTGCCCGTGGTCTTGGTGGTGTCGAAGGTGAGCACCTTGCGGCCGGGGGCGCCGTCGTCGTCCTCGGTGCTGACCTGGACCGTGTAATGGGCGTCGGCGGCCAGCGGGGAGGTGCTGTGCCAGCGACCACCGTCGGCGGCGAGTTCGCCCGTCACATAGCGCCCCGCGGCGTCCCGGGCGGTGACGTCCGTGATCCGGCCCTCGCCGCTCTTCAGGGTGACTTCCAGGGGCTTGTCCGGGTCGACCCGCTTGCCCGCCTCGGTGGGGCCGGTGAAGGAGATCTGGCCCGCCGCGTCGTACGGCTTGGTCGCCAGGGCTGCGTTGCCGTCCGAGCCGCAGCCGGTGACGCCCGCGCCGAGGGCGGCCACCAGCAGGGTGCAGCTGACGACAGTGCGGGTCCGCGCAGTGTGATTCATATGATTACGTTATGAGGCGAAAAGTCCGGATGCGCGGCGCGTACCTCGGACGAGGGACGGACACTGCGGCAAACGGAGGAGCCCGGACCCTCCTGACGGAGTGTCCGGGCTCCCGGTGCGCTCAGCGCTGTGTTACGGGGCGGTCCTACTGGGTGCGGTTCTCACCGCGGTAGTACTCGAAGACCCAGCCGAACAGGCCGACCAGGATGATCGGCGCCGCGAAGTAGACCAGCCACCAGCCGACCGCGATACCGAGGAAGGCCAGGGCGCCGCCGACCGCCAGGGAGAGCGGCTGCCAGCTGTGCGGGCTGAAGAAGCCCAGCTCGCCCGCGCCGTCCGAGACGTCGGCCTCCTTGTCGTCCTGCGCACCCGCGTCGACCCGCCGGGCGGTGAAGCCCAGGTAGAAGCCGATCATGATGCACAGGCCGAAGGCCAGGAAGAGCGCCGTGGTGCCGGCCGGCTCCTTCGACCACACGCCGTACACGACGGCCATGATCAGGACGAAGAAGCTCAGCCAGATGAACATCCGGCCCTGGATCTTCACTTGCCGGCCTCCTTGCTGCCCGCGATGGCGGCGCCGTGACCGGCGTGCTCAAGCTGCTCCAGCGCGGCGATCTCGGGGTGGTGCAGGTCGAACGCCGGGGATTCGCTGCGAATCCGCGGCAGGGTGAGGAAGTTGTGCCGCGGCGGCGGGCAGGAGGTCGCCCACTCCAGCGAACGGCCGTAGCCCCACGGGTCGTCCACGCCGACCGGCTTGCCGTACTTGGCCGTCTTCCACACGTTGTAGAGGAACGGCAGGATCGACAGGCCCAGCAGGAACGAGGCGATGGTCGAGACGGTGTTCAGGGCGGTGAAGCCGTCGGCCGCCAGATAGTCGGCGTACCGGCGCGGCATGCCCTCGGCGCCCAGCCAGTGCTGGACCAGGAAGGTGCCGTGGAAGCCGATGAACAGCGTCCAGAAGGTGATCTTGCCCAGGCGCTCGTCCAGCATCTTGCCGGTGAACTTGGGCCACCAGAAGTGGAAGCCCGCGAACATCGCGAAGACGACCGTACCGAAGACCACGTAGTGGAAGTGCGCCACCACGAAGTACGAGTCGGAGACGTGGAAGTCCATCGGGGGCGAGGCCAGGATGACACCGGTCAGACCACCGAACACGAAGGTGATCAGGAAGCCGGTCGTCCAGAGCATCGGTGTCTCGAAGGACAGTGAGCCCTTCCACATGGTGCCGATCCAGTTGAAGAACTTCACACCGGTCGGGACCGCGATCAGGAAGGTCATGAAGGAGAAGAACGGCAGCAGCACACCGCCGGTGACGTACATGTGGTGCGCCCACACGGTCACGGACAGACCGGCGATGCCGATCGTGGCGGCGATCAGGCCCATGTAGCCGAACATCGGCTTGCGCGAGAACACCGGGATGATCTCGGAGATGATGCCGAAGAACGGTAGGGCGATGATGTACACCTCTGGATGGCCGAAGAACCAGAAGAGGTGTTGCCATAGCAATGCCCCGCCGTTGGCGGCGTCGAAGACATGGGCACCGAACTTGCGGTCCGCCTCCAGGGCGAACAGCGCGGCGGCCAGCACCGGGAAGGCCAGCAGGACCAGGACACCGGTCAGCAGCACGTTCCACACGAAGATCGGCATGCGGAACATCGTCATGCCCGGAGCGCGCATGCAGATGATCGTGGTGATGAAGTTGACCGAACCGAGGATCGTGCCGAAGCCGGAGAAGGCCAGACCCATGATCCACATGTCGGCGCCGACACCCGGCGACCGGACCGCGTCCGACAGCGGGGAGTAGGCGAACCAGCCGAAGTCGGCCGCACCCTGCGGGGTGAGGAAGCCGCCCACCGCGATGAGCGAGCCGAACAGGTAGAGCCAGTAGGCGAACATGTTCAGCCGCGGGAACGCCACGTCGGGCGCGCCGATCTGCAGCGGCATGATCCAGTTCGCGAAACCGGCGAACAGCGGCGTCGCGAACATCAGCAGCATCACGGTGCCGTGCATCGTGAACGCCTGGTTGAACTGCTCATTGGAGACGATCTGCAGACCCGGACGGGCCAGCTCGGCGCGCATGAGCAGCGCCAGCACACCACCGATGAGGAAGAACGCGAACGACGTCGCGAGGTAGAGCGTGCCGATCGTCTTGTGGTCGGTGGTCGTCAGCCACTTCACCACGACATTGCCGGGCTCCTTGCGCCTGACCAGCAGCTCGCTATCGGACGCGTCGGCTGCGGCGGCACCCTGGGGTTCGTTGAGGATGCTCACAGGTTGTTCGTCTCCCGGTTCTTCTCGTGGCTCGTCTGCGCGATGCCGGCGGGAATGTAACCGGTCTGCCCCTTCTTGGCGAGGTCCTTGAGGTGCTGCTCGTACCGCTCGGGGGAGACGACCTTCACGTTGAACAGCATCCGGGAGTGGTCGACGCCGCACAGCTCGGCACACTTGCCGAGGAAGGTGCCCTCGTGGTTGGGAGTCACCTGGAAGGCGTTGGTGTGGCCCGGGATGACGTCCTGCTTCATCAGGAACGGCACCACCCAGAAAGAGTGGATGACGTCACGCGAGGTGAGGATGAAGCGGACCGTCTTGCCCTTCGGGAGCCAGAGCGTCGGACCGGGGTTGTTGGTCTGCGGGTTCCGCGTACCCGGGGTGCCGACGTCGTAGACACCGCCGGCGTCCGCCGGGAATGCCTTCGTGAACCGGTCCGGGATGGCGGCCAGGTTCGGGTCGGTCTTGGGGTTCCCGGTGGAGCCCGGGACGTTCTCGATGTAGTTGAAGCCCCAGCTCCACTGGAAGCCGACCACGTTGACCGTGACGTCGGGCTTCTTCTCCAGGCTGAGGAGCTTCGACTCGTCACGTGCCGTGAAGTAGAACAGCACGGAGACGATGATGATCGGGACCACCGTGTACAGCGCCTCGATGGGCATGTTGTACCGCGTCTGCGGCGGAACCTCGACCTTGGTGCGGCTGCGCCGGTGGAACATGACGCTCCACAGGATCAGGCCCCACACCAGCACGCCGGTAGCGAGCGCGGCGGCCCAGGAGCCCTGCCACAGGGAGAGGATGCGGGGAGCCTCTTCCGTGGTCGGGGTGGGCATACCAAGGCGGGGGAAGTCCTTGTATGTGCAACCGGTGGCGGTCGCCAGGACCAGGCCCGCGGTCAGTGCCTGCAGCAGCTTCCGCCGCATCGGGCGCCGCGGCGAGCGGTCGGAGCCGTTGGGACTCACGTAGCGCCTTCCCGAGAGTCTCGCCCGCGCGGTCGGCTGCGGCCTTCTCGCTGGTCGGTCGCCGCCCTGCGTCGGGCAGGGGTTTGGATGTTTATGCGGACCAAACCCTAGCCGACGGCCTCCGGCGGTTCGCGGGGAGGGGGGCATACGCGTCGTCGGGTCGTTTCGGGGAGTGTTCGGGTGCGCCTAATCGCCGTGGGTTGTTGGTGTTTGGGGGCGTGTGCGGGTGGCTGGGGGGTCGTTCGCGCAGTTCCCCGCGCCCCTTCGGTGCTCATCCCTCGTTTTAACGTTGCTGTGTGAGTTACTTCGACGCTGCTTCCGTTGCTCCGCTTCATCCTGTTGCCCGGCAGGCTCTGGTGGCCTCTCTTGAGGAGGGGTGGGCTGATCCTGGGCGGGTTTACCGGGAGGGGCGGCGGGCTCGGGTGCTCGTGGATGCGGCTCGGGAGGCGGCTGCGGAGGTGGTGGGGTGCCGGGCTGATGAGGTGGTGTTCACCTCGTCCGGGACCGAGGCCGTACGACACGGGATCGCGGGGGCGTTGGCGGGGCGGCGGCGGACGGGGCGTCACCTCATCGTGTCAGGGGTCGAACATTCCTCTGTACTCCATTCGGCGGAAGCGTGGGAGGCCGACGGGGGGTCGGTGAGTCGGGTCTCCGTCGACCGTGGGGGTGCCGTCTCGGTGGGTGGGTACGGGGACGCGCTGCGGGCGGACACCGCGCTGGCGTGTCTGCAGTCCGCCAATCACGAGGTGGGGACCGTGCAGCCGGTGGCCGAGGTGGCCGAGGTGTGCCGGGCCGCGGGGGTGCCGTTGCTGGTGGATGCCGCGCAGTCGCTGGGGTGGGGGGAAGTCGAGGGTGACTGGTCGCTGCTGACGGCCAGTGCGCGCAAGTGGGGCGGGCCCGCCGGGGTGGGGCTGCTCGTGGTGCGCAAGGGGGTGCGCTTCCAGCCCCAAGGGCCGCGCGAGGAGGGGCGGTCGGGGCGCGCGGCGGACTTCGGGAACATCCCGGCGATCGTCGCGGCGGTGGCCGCGCTGCGCGCCGTACAGGCCGAGGCGGACGCGGAGGCGGTACGGCTGCGCGAGCTGACCGAGCGGGTGCGGGCGCGGGTGCCCCAGCTGGTGCCGGACGTGGAGGTGGTGGGCGATCCGGTACGGCGACTGCCCGGGATCGTCACCTTCTCCTGTCTCTACGTGGACGGCGAGGCGCTGCTGCACGAGCTGGACCGGGAGGGCTTCGCGGTCTCCTCGGGGTCCTCGTGCACGAGCGGCACGCTGGAGCCCAGCCATGTGCTCAAGGCGATGGGAGTGCTGAGCGAGGGCAACGTCCGCGTGTCGCTGCCGCCGGGCGTGGCGGAGGCGGACGTGGAGCGGTTCCTCGACGTGCTGCCCGGCGTGGTGGCCCGGGTCCGGGAGCAACTGGGGGCGCCCGCCCCGGAGACGTCGGTGCGCGCGGCGGAGCTGGTGGTGGACTCCCTGGGCAAGCGGTGCCCGATCCCCGTCATCGAGCTGGCCAAGGTCATCGGGGACGTACCGGTGGGCGGCACAGTACGGGTCCTCTCGGACGACGAGGCGGCCCGGCTGGACATCCCGGCGTGGTGCGCGATGCGGGGGCAGGAGTACGTGGGCGAGAAGGCGGCGGCCAGGGGAACGGCGTACATCGTGCGCCGGGTGAGCTGACAAGGAACGGCAGGGCAGCCAACCTCTAGGGGCGCGGGGAACTGCGCGACCAGCCCCGACGGACCCGCAGCCAACCACGGACCCGTCGAGGCACACGCACACGCACACGCAAACTCAGCCCAGGTGCTCGCGAACCTCGGCCGCCGCCTCGTCCCCGTACGCCTTGGTGAACCGGTCCATGAAGTGCGCACGGCGCAACTGGTACTCCTGCGTGCCGACCGTCTCGATGACCAGCGTCGCCAGCATGCAGCCGACCTGCGCCGCACGCTCCAGGGAGACGCCCCAGGCGAGGCCGGAGAGGAAGCCGGCGCGGAAGGCGTCGCCCACGCCGGTGGGGTCGGACTTGCGCTCCTCGTCGGGGCAGCCGACCTCGATCGGGTCCTCGCCGACCCGCTCGATGCGGACGCCGCGCGAGCCGAGGGTGGTGACGCGGTGGCCGACCTTGGCGAGGATCTGCTCGTCGGTCCAGCCGGTCTTGGCCTCGATCAGGCCCTTCTCGTACTCGTTGGAGAACAGGTACGTGGCGCCGTCCAGCAGTATCCGGATCTCCTCGCCCTCCATGCGGGCGATCTGCTGGGAGAAGTCGGCGGCGAAGGGGATGGCGCGGGAGCGGCACTCCTCGGTGTGGCGGAGCATCGCCTCGGGGTCGTCGGCGCCGATCAGGACGAGGTCCAGGCCGCCGACGCGGTCCGCGACCGTCTTCAGCTCGATGAGGCGGGCCTCGCTCATGGCGCCGGTGTAGAAGGAGCCGATCTGGTTGTGGTCGGCGTCCGTGGTGCACACGAAGCGGGCGGTGTGCAGGGTCTCGGAGATGCGGACGGACTCGGTGTCCACGCCGTGGCGCTCCAGCCAGGCGCGGTACTCGTCGAAGTCGAAGCCCGCGGCGCCGACCAGGATCGGGCGGGTGCCGAGCTGGCCCATGCCGAAGGCGATGTTCGCGCCGACGCCGCCCCGGCGGACGTCCAGGTTGTCGACCAGGAAGGAGAGCGAGACCGTGTGCAGCTGGTCCGCGACGAACTGGTCGGCGAAGCGGCCGGGGAAGGTCATGAGGTGGTCGGTGGCGATGGAGCCGGTGACTGCGATGCGCACGACGGGCGTTCTCCTGGCGGAAGGGGAGGTGACAGTTCACGCTACCCGGTTCCGGGCAGCCGCTGAAGCAGTGAAAACTACCCGATAGTAGATCTTTCTTCACCGCCGCCCGCGTGCCTACGGTGCGGGCATGACGAACCTCAGGGGCGACTCCCCCACCCCGGCCGACCTCGACGGCGGTCTCGCCGCCCTGCGCGGCGACTGCGCCCGGATGGCCCCGCACTGGCCGCCGTCGGCGGACCTCTCCGCCCGTCCGGTCCCGCCGTCCTCGATCCACGGCGTACGCGTCCCGCCCCGCTCGGCCCGCCTCGTGGACGCCATGCCGGACTACGGCGACTGAGCCGGGGCGCACGAAAGGGAACCGCGCGCCCCCCTCCCCCGTCCCACCGCCGTCCCGCGACACGGGACACGGACCGGCGAGGAGCGATGCGGTGAACCCCGAGCGACCCGAACACCCCGAGACCCCCGAGGACACCCCCGTCCCGGCCCCGGAGCGGGCGGAGGTGGATCGGCGTGCGGCGGGCGCAGGCGCGGGCACAGCGGCGGAGTCGGCGGGCGCCGCAGGGTCGGGTACGACGCTGTCGGATACGACGGACGCGGGCGTGAGCGCGGGGCCGACGGACGCTGGCGCGGCAGCGAGGCCGGAGGCAGCAGCCACCCGTGCGGAGGCGAAGCCGGGAACCGCGGACGCGGCGGGCGGGCCTGCGGAGGCGAAGGGCGCGGTCGCGTCGGCGCCACCGAGGGCAGCGGACGCGAGGGCGACGGCTGAGTCGGCAGACACGGCGAAGGCCGACGCGACAGACGCGGACGCGGACCCGGAGGCCGCAGCCACCGGCGCGGCGGGCGCGGACGCGGAGCCGGGCGTGGCTGCGAGCGCGGAGTCGAAGGCAGCCGCGAACCAGGACACAGCGGGAACAGGCGCTGCTGCGGAGCCGGAGGCGACGGACGCGGGCGCTGGCGCTGCAGCGGAGCCGGGATCGGCGGGCGCGGGCGCCGACGTAGAGGCAGACGCGAAGCCCGAGGCAGCGGGCGCGGCTGCGGAGCCGGAGGCGGCGCTCAAGGGCGTGGCCGCGCGGCCCGCTCAGGTACCGGAGCCGGAATCCGCCCGGGGCGCCGAGATCCCGCACCCCGGAGAATCCACCCACCCGGCCGCGCCCCACTCGGATGAACGCCGCCCCCGTACCGCCCTCGTCGTCGCGTCCGTGGCCGCCGCCGTACTGGCGCTGGGCGGCGGAGGGGCCTGGCTCGCGTCCGGGCTGGGGGGTGACAGTGAGCCCGGGTCGGCCGGGGCCGGGGGCACTCCCCCGCCGCTCGTGCTGGACGGGTGGAGTGCGGGGGCCACGGAGAGCCCGGCGGGGATCGCGCCCGGGGAAGCGAATCCGTACGGGGTGCGGTACGTGGCCGAGGGAAAGCTGCCCGAGGGGCCCGGGTCGGCGGCCGTGCACGTCCCGGAGGGTGCCGTCGGGAAGGACGCCGTGGTGCGGCTGGCGCGGGCGCTGGAGGTCGACGGGGCGCCGGTGGCGGACGGGGACGGATGGCGGGTCGGCGGGCACGCGGGTGAGCCGGTGCTGCGGGTGGCGGGGGGTGCGACGGGCGGATGGTCGTTCAGCCGGTACACGCCCGGGACCGACAACTGCCCCAAGGCGGACGTGTGCGCACAGGACCCCGTCGCCCCGGCCGCCGACGCGGTGAGCGTGGCGAAGGCGCGGCAGGTGGTCGCGCCGGTGCTGAAGGCGCTCGGGCAGGACGATGCGAAGACCGACGCGAGCCAGGTCATGGGCGCCCGGCGGGTGGTGAACGCCGAGCCGGTCGTGGGCGGGCTGCCGACCTACGGCTGGACGACCGGGCTGACCGTGGACGAGCGGGGCGAGATCGTCGGCGGGCACGGAATGCTGGCCGTACCCGACAAGGGCGCCGAATATCCCGTACTGAGCGCGGACAAGACCCTCGCGCTGCTCAACTCGGCGCAGCCGGAGGGGCATCGGATGGGCATCGGGGGCTGCGCGACGCCGGAGCCGCTGAAGGACCGGCTGGAGCAGCCGTGCGGCGCGGACGCGTCCCCGGGGGCGCCGAAGGGTGACCGGCTGACCGTGGAGAAGGCGGTGTTCGGGCTCGCCGCGCACGCGGTGGACGGCCGGGAGGCGCTGGTGCCGTCGTGGCTGTACCAGGTGCGGGGTGCGGCGGCGCGCGGCACGTTCACCGTGACGTACCCGGCGGTGGACCCGAAGTATCTGGCCGCGCCCTCACCGCGGCCGTCCCTGTCCTCGTCCTCGGTGTCGGGCGCGCGGTCCGTGAAGGTGGGGGCCTACAGCGCGCACGGCCGTGAGCTGACCGTCCGGTTCCTGGGCGGTGTCTGCGCCGAGCACCGCGCGGCCGTACGGGAGAGCGCGGGGCGCGTGACGGTGTCGGTCACCGAGCATCCCCGGCCGGGCAAGGTGTGCGTGCTGATGGCGAAGGAGTTCGCCGAGACCGTACGGCTGGACGCGCCGCTCGCCGGGCGGACGGTCGTCGCGGAGGACGGCGGGCGCGTGCCGGAGGCGGAGTCGCTGGGCGGCCCCGCGAAGTAGTCACCGCGAGGCGGGAATCCGCGAGGCGACCGCGGCGCGCGAACGCGCGAGGCGGCGGACCCCCGGTCGGGGGCCGCCGCCTCGTCGTGTCGGGCCGGGCCCGGTCAGCTGAAGGAGTCGCCGCAGGCGCAGGAGCCGGTCGCGTTCGGGTTGTCGATCGTGAAGCCCTGCTTCTCGATCGTGTCCACGAAGTCGACGGTGGCGCCGATCAGGTAGGGCGCGCTCATGCGGTCGGTGACGACCTTGACGCCGCCGAAGTCCTTCACGACGTCGCCGTCGAGCGAGCGCTCGTCGAAGAAGAGCTGGTAGCGCAGGCCGGAGCAGCCGCCGGGCTGGACGGCGACGCGCAGCGCGAGGTCGTCGCGGCCTTCCTGGTCGAGCAGGGCCTTGACCTTCGACGCGGCGGCGTCGGTCAGGATGATGCCGTCGGTGACGGTGCTGGTCTCGTCCGATACGGACATCTACATCTCTCCCAAGTCGTACGGAGACTGCTTTTCGAGCAGTGCAACCGGCGCGTCGGCCGATTCATTCCGGGCCGGGCGGGCGCGTTGCCGCGTTTTCGCTTCTCTCTTCATGCTCGCACACGGCGGGGAGGGGGGACAGCGGCCCGGCTGCGAACGGGACCGGGATTCACGTCACATGGACGCTATCGCCATCGTCAAAGTGACGTGAAGCGGTTATCATAGATAACGTCAGTTAGACGAAAACTAGAAAGGGTAGGTGTCGTGACCACCGCCCAGACCCCGCAGCTCGATGTCCAGCCGTCCCCGCTCGCCCTGCTGCTGCTCGGCCGCGGCGCCGACCCGAAGAGCGAGCGGGGCGTCGAATGCCCCGGCGATCTGCCCGCGCCCTCCGACCCGGACCTCGTCGAGCGCGCCCGCGCCGCGAAGGCGAAGCTCGGAAGCAAGGTCTTCGTCCTCGGCCACCACTACCAGCGTGACGAGGTCATCCAGTTCGCGGACGTCACGGGCGACTCCTTCAAGCTGGCCCGGGACGCCGCCGCGCGTCCGGAGGCCGAGTACATCGTCTTCTGCGGTGTGCACTTCATGGCCGAGTCGGCCGACATCCTCACCTCCGACGACCAGAAGGTCGTCCTGCCCGACCTCGCCGCGGGCTGCTCCATGGCCGACATGGCGACGGCCGAGCAGGTCGCCGAGTGCTGGGACGTGCTGACCGAGGCGGGCGTGGCCGAGCAGGTCGTGCCGGTGTCGTACATGAACTCTTCGGCCGACATCAAGGCGTTCACCGGCAAGCACGGCGGCACGATCTGCACGTCGTCCAACGCGAAGCGGGCCCTGGACTGGGCCTTCGAGCAGGGCGAGAAGGTGCTGTTCCTGCCCGACCAGCACCTCGGGCGCAACACCGCCGTGCGGGAGATGGGCATGTCCCTGGAGGACTGCGTCGTCTACAACCCGCACAAGCCGAACGGCGGCCTGACCGCCCAGCAGCTGCGCGACGCCAAGATGATCCTGTGGCGCGGCCACTGCTCCGTGCACGGCCGCTTCACCCTGGAGTCGGTCGAGGACGTCCGCGCGCGGGTGCCCGGGATCAATGTGCTGGTCCACCCCGAGTGCCGGTACGAGGTCGTGGCCGCGGCCGACCACGTCGGCTCGACGGAGCACATCATCAAGACCCTGGAGGCGGCTCCGGCCGGTTCCAAGTGGGCGATCGGCACCGAGCTGAACCTCGTCCGCCGCCTGGCGAATCGTTTCGCGGCCGAGGACAAGGAGATCGTCTTCCTCGACCGCACGGTCTGCTTCTGCTCCACCATGAACCGCATCGACCTCCCCCACCTGGTCTGGACCCTGGAGTCCCTGGCCGAGGGCACCCTGGTCAACCGCATCGAGGTGGACCGCGAAACGGAGGCGTTCGCGAAGCTGGCGCTTGAGCGGATGCTGGCGCTGCCGTAAGAACCTTCATCTGTACGTGGGTCAGGGGCGCTTCCCGGTGTCGGGAAGCGCCCCTTTCGTGCCACGATCGGGGGAACGGTTCCCGATCTCATGGACAGGTGATCTTCCGGTGTCCCAGTCTGGCGAACGACCGAAGGAGGGGCGTGACATGACTGCCGTCGCGCATGAGCCGACCACGCCGGCTGAGGGACTGCTGGACATCTTCCTGTCCCTGGACACCCCCGAGGGCTTCCGTGCCGAGCTGATCGAGGGGGAGATCGTTGTGACACCGCCGCCCGACGGGGACCACGAGGACTACATCGGACTGATCGTGAGCCAGGTGATCAGGCGGTCCCGGACCGATATGCAGTTCTCCGGAAACAAGGGCCTGCTGCTGAAAAGCGCGGAGCGCGACCCGAAGGACCATGTGATCCCGGACGGCACCTTCGCGCCCACCGCGCTGCGGCTCTACCGCGGCGCCGAGTCCTGGATGCCCTGCGACGGCGTCGTCTTGGTGCTCGAAGTGACGTCCAGCAAGCCCCGGACGGACCGCGAGGCCAAGCGTCACGGTTACGCGCGTGCCGGGATCCCCCTGTACCTGCTGGTGGACCGGGACGCCTCCTCGATCACGCTGTTCAGCGATCCGGGGAGCGATGACTATCGCCAGCTCTGCACCGTCCCGTTCGGCACGTCCCTCGCGCTCCCGGACCCCTTCGGCTTCGAGCTGGACACGACGGACTTCCTCTGAGGCTCTGACGGCGGCAGACAGAGAGGCCCGGCCCGCACGATCGTGCGGGCCGGGCCTTTTCCGCGTCCGGACGTCACATCCGGACCAGTCGGCTACACCTTCACCGGCTCCGGCTCGTCCGCCGAAGTCTCCGGCTCTGTCGGGGTCGCCTTCTTTGCCGCCTTCTTTGCCGCGCGGCGTTCCTTGCGGAGTTCGAGCATCGCGTAGAGCGTCGGGACGAGGAGGAGGGTGAGGAGGGTGGAGGTGATCAGGCCGCCGATGACGACGACGGCGAGCGGCTGGGCGATGAAGCCGCCCTGGCCGGTGACGCCGAGGGCCATCGGGAGCAGGGCGAAGATCGTCGCCAGGGCCGTCATGAGGATCGGGCGCAGCCGGTGGCGTCCGCCCTCGATCACGGCCTCGACGACGCCGTAGCCCTGGGACCGGTACTGGTTGATCAGGTCGATCAGCACGATCGCGTTGGTGACCACGATGCCGATGAGCATCAGCATGCCGATCATCGCCGGGACGCCCATCGGGGTGCCGGTGACGATGAGGAGGCCGAGCGCGCCGGTCGCCGCGAACGGGATGGAGACCAGCAGGATCAGCGGCTGGGCCAGCGAGCGGAACGTCGCCACCAGCAGCATGAACACGATCGCGATGGCCGCCAGCATGGCCAGGCCCAGGTTCTTGAACGCGTCGTCCTGGTCGGAGGAGACACCGCCGATCTCGGCCGTGGCGCCCGCGGGGAGCTTCAGCGTCTTCAGCTTGGACTGGAGCTGGGTGCTGACCGCGCCGGTGTTGTCCCCGGTCGGGCGGCCCTTGATCGTCGCGGCGCGCTGGCCGTCGATACGGGTCATCGACACGGGGCCGTCGACCAGCTTGACCGTCGCGACGTCACCGAGCTTGACCCGGCCCAGGTTCAGGTTCTTCAGCTGGGCCAGCGTGGTCGCGGGCTTGGCCGAGCGCACCACGATGTCGCGCTCGGTGTCGTCCAGGATCGCCTTGCCCGCGGGGGTGCCGCGGACGGCCTGCGCGACGGCGCCGCCCAGCTTCTGCTGGTCGAACCCGGCCGCGGCGGCCTTGTCGTTGGCCTTGACCGAGATGCGCGGCACGCTCTGCGAGAGGTCGCTGGTCACGTCGGTGACGTCGGCCAGGCCCGCCACGGTGGAGCGGACCTTCTCGGCGGCGGTCTTCAGGGTGGCCGGGTCGGCCGCCTTGACGACGACGCTGAGGTCCTGGTTGCCGAAGCCGCCGCCGCCGGACACGGTGGTCGTGCCGATGCCGTCGAGCTTGGCGAGCCCGTCCGTCAGGTGCTTCTGCACGTCGCTGAAGGACGCCCCGTCCTTCAGCATGACCTGGTACGACGCCTGGTTGGTGTCGGTGCCGCCGCCGAAGGCCGCCATGAAGCCGGAGGAGCCGATGGTGACCTGGTAGTCCTTGACGCCCTTCAGCGAGCCGAGCAGCTTCTCCACCCGCTTGGCCTGCGCGTCGGTGGCCTCCAGGCTGGTGCCGGGCTTCAGGGTCTGCTTGACCGTGAGGACCTGCTGCTCGCCCTGGTCGAAGAAGTTCGTCTTCAGCAGCCCGGACATCCCGAAGGTGCCGAGCAGCACGACCACCGCGATCAGCACACTGGTGAGACGGCGCCGGGTCGCGAACCGCAGGACCGGGACGTAGGCCCGCTGGAGACGGCTGTTCGACTCCTTCGCCTCGGCCCGGCGGCGCGCCTCCTCGGCGTCCTCGGGGGTGCCCTTGGGGGCGCGCAGGAACCAGTACGACAGCACCGGCACGACCGTCAGCGACACCAGCAGGGAGGCCAGCAGGGCCGCCGTCACGGTGATGCTGAAGGAGCCGAACAGGGCGCCCACCATGCCGCCGACCAGGCCGATCGGCAGGAAGACGGCGACCGTGGTGAGGGTGGAGGAGGTGACCGCTCCGGCCACCTCGCGCACCGCGCCGATGATGGCCTGGCCGCGCTCCTCGCCGTAGCCGAGGTGACGCTTGATGTTCTCCAGGACCACGATCGAGTCGTCGACGACCCGGCCGATGGCGATGGTCAGCGCGCCCAGGGTGAGCATGTTCAGGGACAGGCCGCGCGTCCACAGCACGATCAGCGCGAGGACCACGGACAGCGGGATGGAGACCGCGGTGACCAGGGTGGAGCGGACCGAGGCCAGGAAGACCAGGATGATCAGGACCGCGAAGAGCAGACCGAGGGCGCCCTCGGTGGTCAGGCCGTCGATGGCCTTGGAGACCGCCGGGCCCTGGTCGCTGACGACGGTGAGCTTGGCGTCCGAACCGAGGTCGGTGCGCAGCTTCGGCAGCTTGTCCTTGACGGCCTGGGAGATGGCGACGGCGCTGCCGTCGTGGTCCATGGTGACGTTGACGGCGAGGCTGGGCCGCCCGTCGGTGCGGGTGAGGGAGTCCGCGGGCGCCGGACGCTCCTCGACCTTGGCCACGTCACCGAGGCGTACGGGCTTGGCGCCCGGCTCGCCGGTGATCCTCAGGTCCTTGAGCTGGGTCAGCGAGGTGTAGCCGCCGCCGACCTGGACGGTGCGGTTGGCGCCCTGCTCGTCGAAGGAACCGGCCGGGACGGTCGCGCCGCCCGCCTGCAGCGCGGGGACCAGCGCGGCGGGGGTCAGACCGGCCTTGGCGAGCTTGGCGTCGTCCGGCGTGACCGTCACCTGGACGTCACGGACGCCGGTGACCTGGACGCGGCCGACGCCGTCGATGTCCTTCAGCGCGGGCACGACCGTGCGGTCCAGCTTGTCGGCGAGCGCCTGCTGGTCCTGGCCGGAGGACGCGGCCAGGACGACGGTGGGCATGTCGTCGGTGGAGCCGGAGATGACCTGCGGGTCGACGGTGTCCGGGAGCTGGCCCCGGGCCCGGTTCACGGCCTGCTGCACGTCGGTGACGAGCCGCTTGGTGTCGTTGCCGTAGTCGAAGGACGCCATGATCACGGCGTTGCCCTCGGAGGCGGTGGAG
Organism: Streptomyces sp. LaPpAH-108; assembly: GCF_000373625.1. Classification (GTDB taxonomy): domain Bacteria; phylum Actinomycetota; class Actinomycetes; order Streptomycetales; family Streptomycetaceae; genus Streptomyces. The sequence goes on along the minus strand of NZ_KB891988.1, from coordinate 707,161 downwards.
GTGACACCGGTGATGCCGTCGACGCCCTGGAGGTTGTTCTCGATGGGCTCGACGACCTGCTTCTCGACCACGTCGGGCGAGGCGCCCTGGTACGGCGCGATCACCGACACCATGGGCAGGTCGATGGTGGGCAGGAGCTGCTGTTTGATCTGGGGGATCGCGATGGCTCCGAAGAGCAGGGCGACGAGGGACACCAGGCCGACGAGGGCCCGTTGTTTCAGGCTGAACCGGGACAGCCAGGACATGGGACAGGGTCTCTCTTCTGTGAGCGGCAGAAGCTGCTGGGACGGGCGCGGAAGCGGTGCGGGCACGGAAAGGGCAAGGAAAAGGGCACGGAAAAGCGCCCACCTCATACCCTCGCCCATGGCCGGACCCGGCTCCGTAGGCCCCAGGTCCCGTCTCTTACCCGCCTCCTACTCCACGCGCAGTACACGCGGGTGGAGGTCACTCCGTCCGGGGACGTACCAGCCCGGACTCGTAGGCGATGACCACCAGCTGGGCCCGGTCGCGGGCGCCGAGCTTGGCCATGGCCCGGTTGACGTGCGTCTTCACGGTCAGCGGGCTGACTTCCAGGCGCTCGGCGATCTCGTCGTTGCTGAGCCCCCCGGCCACCTGGACCAGCACCTCGCGCTCACGCCCGGTGAGCGCGTCCAGGCGGGCGAGGCGGACCGGGTCGGGGGCGGCGGTGTCGGCCTGGGCGAGGAAGCGGGCGATCAGGCCCTTGGTGGCGGCCGGGGAGAGCAGTGCCTCGCCGTCGGCGGCCAGCCGGATCGCGGCGAGCAGTTCCTCGGGCTCGCTGCCCTTGCCGAGGAATCCCGAGGCGCCCGCGCGCAGCGCCTCCACCACGTAGTCGTCCGCCTCGAAGGTGGTCAGGATGACCACGCGGACCCGGGCGAGGTCGGGGTCGGCGCCGATCATGCGGGTGGCGGCGAGTCCGTCGGTGCCGGGCATCCGGATGTCCATGAGGACCACGTCGGCGGCGCGCTCCTTGGCCAGCCGTACCGCCTCGGCGCCGTCGGACGCCTCCCCGACGACGGCCATGCCGGGCTCGGACTCCACCAGCACCCGGAACGCGCTGCGCAGCAGGGCCTGGTCGTCGGCCAGCAGGACGCGGATCGTCACGCGGACTCCTCCCGGTCGGTCGTACGGGTCTTGACCGGCAGGATGGCATGGACGCGGAAGCCGCCGCCGAAGCGGGGTCCGGTGGTCAGGGTGCCGCCGAGCGCGGTGACCCGCTCGCGCATCCCGAGCAGCCCGTGGCCGCCGCCCGCGCTCGGCGCGCTCGTGACGCCCGGCCCGTTGTCCAGCACGCTGACCTCGATGTTCGGCCCGACCCGTACGACGCTGACCTCGGCCTTGGCGCCGGTCCCGGCGTGTTTCTGGGCGTTGGTCAGGGCCTCCTGGACGATCCGGTAGGCGGCGAGGTCCACGGCGGCGGGCAGTTCGGTGCCCTGGTCGGCGCGGGCGACCTCCACCGGGAGCCCGGCGCTGCGGAAGGTGCCCGCCAGCTCGTCCAGGCGGCTCAGGCCGGGGGCGGGTTCGGTGGGGGCGGCCGGGTCGCCGGACTGGCGCAGCAGGCCGACGGTGGCGCGCAGCTCGCCGAGCGCGGAGCGGCTGGCCGAGCGGACGTGCGCGAGGGCTTCCTTGGCCTGGTCGGGGCGCTTGTCCATGACGTGGGCGGCGACTCCGGCCTGCACGTTGACCAGGGCGATGTGGTGGGCGACCACGTCGTGCAGTTCGCGGGCGATGCGCAGCCGTTCCTCGGCGACCCGGCGGCGGGCCTCCTCCTCTCGGGTGCGCTCGGCGCGTTCGGCGCGCTCCCGTATGGCCTGCACGAACGCGCGGTGGCTGCGTACGGCGTCGCCCGCGGTGGCGCCGATGCCGGTCCAGGCGATGATCGCGAGGTTCTCCTGCGCGTACCAGGGCAGTGGCCCGGCGAGCATCGCGGCGGCGGTCAGCACGGCCATCACCAGCAGCGCGACGCGCCAGGTGGTGGCCCGCCCGGTGGTGGAGGCCACCGTGTAGAGGGCGACGACGGCGCACATCACGACGGGGGCGCGCGGGTCGCCGGTGACGCACTCGACCAGCGAGCAGACGCCGGTGACGGCGAGGACGGCCATGGGCGCGCGGCGGCGCAGCACGAGCGCGACGGCGCCGACGACCATGAGGACCAGGCTGAGCGGGTCCGGGGCGCGCTCGCCCCAGGCGACCCCGTGCTCACCGTGGGGCGAGGCGAAGGAACCGCCGATCATGCACACCAGCACCAGACCGGCGAGGACCCCGTCCAGTGCGAGGGGGTGGGCCTGCGCTCCGTACCGGGCGCGTTGGAGAGTGCTCACCGGTGAACAGTACGGGCGCCGGGGGGCATACGGGAATCGGTCCCGGCCTCCCCCCAGGACGCCGACCGCCCGCCGACCCGCCCGCCACGCACCGCCACACCCCGCCACGGACCGTCAGGTGTCGGTCGGTGTTCGCCCTGGGTATCCATGACGGACGCCTGGCGTTGGCCGTACCGGCCCAGCCTTCTGCTCGGCGTCCGTGCCCAGGCGGCCGGACGCGTCCAGTCGACGAAAGGCGGCCTCCGTGCGCCCTCACCCCTCGTCCCTCCGCACCGTCTGGACGGCCGCCGCGCTCGCGCTGGTCTCGGCGGCGGGCCCGCTGCTGCCGGCCGCCCCGGCGGCAGCCGCGAGCTACGGGACGCCGACGATCAAGCTGTCGGCCGGGTATCTGTCGGGCGCGGTCGGCGCGAGCGGCGACCCGGTCGTCACGGCGACGGTCGCGCAGAGCGGCGCCGACGCCGCCGACCTCACGGTGGCCGCGAGCAAGACGAGCAGGTCCTCGGTGGCGGGCACCGGGGATGTCCAGGTCACGGGCGCGGGCGGCACCCGTACGGTCGCGGTGACGGCCCGCGCGCAGGGGTACACCGACCTCACCCTGAAGGTGACCGGGCTCGGCGGCAAGACGGCCACCGCGACCCTGCACTACGCGGCCTCCCCGTCCGTCCAGCGCTCGGCCGACGCGCGCTATCTGACCGGCGCGTCGGACGCCTCGGCCGCCGTGGACGCCGGGAACGGCTATCTCCTGGTCGCCAACGACGAGGACAACACCCTGCGCCTGTACGACGGTTCGGCCTCCGGGGCGCCGGTGAAGAGCTGGGACGTGAGCGACGCGCTGGGCGCCGACAAGGAGGTGGACATCGAGGGCGGCACCCGGGTCGGGAACACCGTCTACTGGACCGGCTCGCTCGGCAACAACAAGGACGGCAAGTACAAGCCCGACCGCAACACCGTCTTCACCACCACGCTCTCCGGCTCCGGCGCGTCGACCTCGGTGACCGTGGGCAGCGCGGGCCACCGGCTGCGCGACGACCTGGTGGCCTGGGACCAGGCCAACGGCAACCGGTACGGCTTCGCCCACGCGACCGCCGACGGGCAGACCCCGAAGCAGGTGGACGGCCTCAACGTGGAGGGCCTGGAGTTCGCGCCCGGCTCCACCACCACCGCCTACCTGGGCTTCCGTGCCCCGCTGGTCCCGCCGCAGGAGGGCGGGAAGGCGCTGCTGGTGCCGGTGACGAACATGGACCAGGTGGCGCGCGGCACGAAGGCGGCTTTCGGCACCCCGGTCGAACTGGACCTCGGCGGTCTGTCGGTGCGCGATCTGCGCCGTAACGACCAGGGGCAGTATCTGATCCTGGCCGGGTCCTGGGCGGCGGAGGACAACAGCGCGCCCTACGCCCTGTACCGGTGGGACGGCGTGCCCTCGCACCAGCCGGTGAAGGCGCTGGACCTGCCGACGGCCGACGCGGGCGGCTGGGAGTCCATCGTGACCACGCCCGATCTGTCGGCGCCCGGCGCCCGGGTGCAGCTGATCACCGACGACGGCAGCGCCGACCTCTACGGCGACGGCACCGAGGCGAAGGACCTCTCCCACCCGGAGTGGCAGAAGTCCCGCACCACATGGTTCACGCTGAACTGAGGACCCTCAGGTCCCGGGCCGCCCTGCCGGTCAGCCCGGGATCAGTCCGTCGTCGCCGAGGAGTTCCCGGACCTCCTCCAGGGTGGCGTCCGGGGCGGGCAGGATCAGCTCGGAGGGCTCCAGGGCGTCGTCCGGCAGCGGGGTGCCGAAGCCCCGGACGGCGTCCAGGAGGGCGGTGAGCGTACGGCGGAAACCCGCCTCGTCACCGCTCTCCATCTCGGCCAGCAGCTCGTCGTCCAGCTTGTTCAGCTCGGTGAAGTGCGCGTCGTCGACGCGCACCTGCCCCTCGCCCATGATCCGTACGATCACGTCGGCCTCCTCGGCTCGGTCCCGGCGGCGGGCTACTGCTTGTCGAAGCGCGGGGTGTCCTGCGGCTGCTGGGCCTGGCCCTGACCGGTGCCACCCTCGATGGCCTGCTGCGGGGAGCCCCCGGCCAGCTCGGCCTTCATCCGCTGGAGTTCCAGCTCCACGTCCGAACCGCCGGAGAGCCGGTCCAGCTCGGCCTGGATGTCGTCCTTGGCCATGCCGGACTGGTCGTCCAGGGCACCGGAGGCCAGCAGCTCGTCGATGGCACCGGCGCGGGCCTGGAGCTGGGCGGTCTTGTCCTCGGCACGCTGGATCGCGAGGCCGACGTCGCCCATCTCCTCGGAGATGCCGGAGAACGCCTCGCCGATGCGGGTCTGCGCCTGGGCGGCGGTGTAGGTGGCCTTGATGGTCTCCTTCTTGGTGCGGAAGGCGTCCACCTTGGCCTGCAGGCGCTGGGCGGCCAGCGTCAGCTTCTCCTCCTCGCCCTGGAGGGTCGCGTGCTGCGTCTCCAGGTCGGTGACCTGCTGCTGGAGGGCGGCACGCCGGGACAGCGCCTCGCGGGCCAGGTCCTCGCGGCCGAGCGCGAGCGCCTTGCGGCCCTGGTCCTCCAGCTTCCCGGACTGCTGCTGCAACTGGTTGAGCTGGAGCTCCAGGCGCTTGCGGGAGGTCGCCACGTCGGCCACGCCCCGGCGCACCTTCTGCAGCAGCTCCAGCTGCTTCTGGTACGAGTAGTCAAGGGTCTCGCGCGGGTCCTCGGCCCGGTCAAGGGCCTTGTTCGCCTTCGCGCGGAAGATCATCCCCATACGCTTCATGACACCGCTCATGGGCTTCGCGCGCCCCCTTCTGACGGACTCCAGCTCACCGATCCTGCGACAGAACCCACAGTACGGGCCCTGCCTCCATTACCGCACCGTTCGGGCGCTCATGCTCTCCTCCCCAGGGACGAGGGCGGACGCCCCCGCTCCGGCGTGAGGAGTAGGTGATCCCCGGGTGACGTCCCGTTCGTCCCCTGTTTCCCCCGGTCGTTCCCCCGGTGCGGTCCCTGCTACAGACGCCGGGTGTTGCCGGATCGTTCCCCAGAGGGCTGGGGTCCATGCCGGGAAGCCCGTACCCTTGGGTTTTGTGTTCCGTAGCCGTGCCAAGGAAGAGAAGGCCCCCGCCGACAAGGCGCAGGTGACCGACTCCAAGCAGACCCGTGACCCGCAGGCCCCGAAGGGCAGGCCCACTCCCAAGCGGAGCGAGGCCCAGTCCCAGCGGCGCAGTGTGGCCAGTACGCCGACGAACCGCAAGGACGCGGCCAAGCGCCAGCGCGAGGAGCGCCGGTCCGCTCTCGAGCGGCAGCGCAAGGCCCTGGCCGGCGGCGACGAGCGGTACCTGCCCGCCCGCGACAAGGGCCCGATCCGGAAGTTCGCCCGTGACTGGGTGGACTCGCGGATCAACGTCGCGGAGTACTTCCTGCCCGCGGCCATCGTGATCCTCGTGCTGAGCGTGGTGCGGATTCCCGCGCTGCAGAGCATCGCGCTGATCCTGTGGCTGATCGTGATCGTGCTCATCGTGGTCGACTCGGTCTGGAGCGGCGTCCGGCTGCGCAAGGCGCTGGGTCAGCGGTTCCCGAACGACAACCGCAGGGGCGCGGTGGCCTACGGCCTGATGCGCTCGCTCCAGATGCGCCGGCTCCGGCTGCCCAAGCCGCAGGTCAAGCGCGGAGAGCGACCCTGAGCGCAGACGCAGCTCCCCGGCCCGCCGCCGGGCTCAGGCCGGGCGGACCGGGTGTTCCGCGTGACCTCGTACGCCATGAACTGGTGACCCGGCAGCTCGACGAGCAGCTGGGGGCGCGCTTCGCCCTGGGGCGGCGGCTGCGGGTGCTCGACGTGGGCACGGGCCGGGGCGCGGGGGCGCTCAGGCTGGCCCGGATCGGCCATCACGTCACCGGCGTGGAGAACGACCCGGTGGTGATCGCCGCCGCGCGCGCGAACCTGGCCGCCGAGCCGGAGGGCGTGCGCGAGCGGGTCCGGCTGGTGCACGGCGACGGGCGGGACACCGGCGTGCACTTCCTGCCGGGCAGCTTCGACGTGGTGCTCTGCCACGGGCTGCTGATGCGGGTGGAGGAGCCCGATCCGCTGGTGGCGGGTCTGGCCAGGATGCTCGCGCCCGGCGGTCTGCTCTCGCTCCTCGTGCGCAACGGCGACGCGCTCGCCATGCGGCCGGGTCTGGCCGGTGACTGGACGGGCGCCCTGGCCGCGCTCGACGCCACCGCCCTGCTGCCGCGCTCGCGCTCCGAGGCCGACGGGGAGGGCCCGGCCGAGCAGCCCGCTCCCCGCCCCCGCGCCGACCGCCTCGCGGTGCTGACCGCGACCCTGGACGGCATCGCCGCCCCGCTGCACGCCTGGTACGGCGTGGGCGTGTTCGCCGACCTCGCCGACGCGGACGACCCGGGGGCGGCCCCGCCGTCCTCGTACCCGGCCGCGGACGTGCCCGGACTGCTCGACGTGGAGGAGCGGGCGGGACGTACGGATCCGTACCGGGGGGTCGCGGCGCTGCTGCACCTGTGCGGGGTTCGGGGCTGAGCCCGTTCGGGCGTATCCGGCGGGCCGGTGCGGCCTCCGGGCGCTCAGACTCGGGTCATGGACGCTTCCCGTACCCGCGCTCTCGGCCGGGTGGCCCCGGCCGCCGTGCTGGTGTGCTCCGCCGTCCTCGGTTCCGGCTGTTCGGCACCGGCCGCCGCTCCGGTGGAGCCGTCGGCCGCGCGGGCCGCGCTGCCCGAGGTGGCGAACCAGCTCCAGGACCAGTACCAGCGGGTGATCAAGGAAGCGCTGCCCTCGGTCGTCCAGATCCAGGCGAGCCGGGATCTGGGCTCGGGGATCGTCTTCGACTCCCAGGGGCACATCGTCACCAACGCGCACGTGGTGGGCGCGGAGAAGACCTTCAAGGTGACGACGGCCAGCAGTGAGGCCCAGCTGACCGCGAGCCTGGTCTACTCCTACCCCGACCAGGATCTCGCGGTGATCAAGCTGGACCGGGTGCCGTCCGGGCTGAAACCGGCTCAGTTCGCGGACTCCGACAAGGTGCAGGTCGGCCAGATCGTGCTGGCCATGGGCTCACCGCTGGGGCTGTCCTCCAGCGTGACCCAGGGCATCGTCTCCGCGACCGGGCGGACGGTCAGCGAGAGCGACGAGGGCGGCGGCACCGGCGCGACCATCGCCAACATGGTGCAGACCTCGGCCGCGATCAACCCCGGCAACAGTGGGGGCGCGCTGGTCGACCTGGACGGCCAGGTCATCGGCATCCCGACGCTCGCCGCCGCCGACCCCGGCATGGGCGGCGGCTCGGCCCCCGGCATCGGCTTCGCCATCCCGTCCTCCATGGTCCGCACGGTCGCCGGTCAGATCGTCCAGCACGGCAAGGTCACCGACTCCGGCCGCGCCGCCCTCGGCATCAGCGCCCGCACGGTCGTCGACGACAGCTACCGCCCCGTAGGCGCCGCCGTGGTCACGGTCACCCCCGGCGGCCCCGCAGCCCGAGCGGGCCTGCGCACCGGAGACGTCATCACCCGCCTGGACGACACCACGATCACCTCGGTCACAGCCCTGGCAGAAGCCCTGGCAGCCGACAAACCAGGCCAACAGGTAAAACTGACCTACCTGAGGTCCGGCAAGGACCGAACGACAGAGGTAACCCTGGGCGAACAGTGAGCCCTTTCAAACAGGCCGAGCCACGAGGCTTTTAAGGGGCGCGGGGAACTGCGCGACAAGCCACGACGCCGGGCCAGCCGCAAGACGACGGAAGCGACAACGGCGCCTAGGCCCCCCGCCGAAGCCTGCGCAGCATCCGCGCATCGTCGAAACCGACCTCCCGCGCCGCCGCCTCCACAGTCGCCCCATGCCCAATCAGATGCTCGGCCCGCTCGACCCGAAGCGCCTGCTGATACCGCAGCGGCGTAAGCCCCGTGGCCCGGCCGAACACCCGCGTGAGCGTCCGCGGGCTGACGCCGACCTGCGCGGCCAGCCGCTCCAACGGCAACCGCTCAGCGAACCGCGCGTCGATCAGGTCCTGCACCCGATGCGCCGTGTCGTCCAGATGCCCCCGGTGCCGCAGCATCGCGCTGGCCTGCGGCTCGTCCCCGTTACGCCGCGCGTAGATGACCATCTCGCGAGCGACCCGCGCGGCCAGCGCGGCCCCGTGCCGTACCGCCAGCAGATGCAGCGCGAGATCGATCCCGCTGGCGATGCCCGCCGAGGTGACCACGCGGTCGTCGGTGGTGAAGAGCACGTCCCGCACGACGGTGGCCCGGGGGTGGCGGGCGGCGAGTTCGTCCTGGAGCGCGTGATGGGTCGTACAGCGGCGCCCGTCGAGCAGCCCCGCGCGGCCCAGCGCCTCCGCCCCGGCGCAGACGCTGGCGACGGTGCCGCCCGCCGCGTGGTGCGCGCGCAGCCGCTCGACCAGGGCGGCGCCGGGCGCGGGACCGCCGCACAGGGCGGGGGCGCGCCAGCCCGGTACGACGACCAGGTCCCCGGGGTCCAGGGGCGGCCACTGCGTCCGCGCCGTGAGCGGGAGCCCCTGCGCGCTGGTGACCTGCGGGGACTCGGCGACGTAGACGAGGGTGTACGGCTGCCCGAAGCCCGCCGCCGTGGAGAAGACCTGGGCAGGGCCGGCGAGGTCGAGGAGGTGGACGTCGGGCAGCAGGACGAAGACGACGCGGGTCATACGGGCGATGCTGCCAGCTCCGCGACGGTGGCGATGCGGGCGAAGCGGTCGCGCAGGACGGCCTGGGTGCGCTCCATGATGGCGTCCACGTCGAGGTCGCCGATGGGGTTGGTGGTGGTCGCGTCGGCCACGAAGACGACCTCGTAGCCGAGGTCGCTGCCGAGCCGGGCGGTGGTCTCGACGCACTGTTCGGCGCGGATGCCGCACACCCACAGCTCGCCCACGCCCGCCTCGGTCAGCAGCTGCTGGAGGTTGGTGGTGGTGAACGCGTTGTGCGCGGTCTTGCGCAGCACCGGCTCCCCGGGCAGCGACTGCTCCAGCTCTTCCAGGAGCCGTACGTGGCCGAGGTCGGGGTCGAAGACGTCGCCGCTGCCGGGCTCGGTGTGCAGCACCCAGACGACGAGGTCGCCGTGGTCGCGGGCGAGCCGGACGAGCCGGTTGACGGGTTCGGCGATCTCGGGGTTGCCGATCTCCTTCCACAGCGGACGGGCGCGGAAGGATTCCTGGACATCGATGACGATGAGTGCTCGCTTCATGTCACCCAGTCTGACCTGGGGACATATGGATTCGGCAGACACGATCGGGGCCGGGTGCGGAACGATCCGGTCAGCGCCGGGAGGGGGTCAGGTCCCGGACGCGCCGGGACCTGACGGGCGGCCGGTTACGCGGTCTGATCCGCGTTCAGGCTCATCGGGCCGTAGATCTCGGTGCTCTCCTCGAACAGCCGCACCTGGTCCGCGCCGCCCTCCAGGAGCGCCTTCCAGTGCTCGCCGATCCAGGACTCGGCGTCCCCCTGCGTGGTGAACTCCTCCGGTTCGACCGCGGGCGGGACCTCCGTCCCGTCGGCCTTCTCGAACCGCCACGTCCATGCCGCCATGCGGGCCTCCTTCGATCCGACGCTGCGGGCAGCGTATGCGCTCGGCGGCGCCGGTCACAGGAGATCGTGGATCATCACCCGGCCAGGGCACCCGGCGGGGGCGCCACCCGGCCAGGACACCGGCACGCCCCACGCCGACACCCCCCGCGCCACCGCGCCTTCGGGGGCACCGGGGCGCGGGAGCCGCGGGGCCGGGTGAAAATCGGTCCGTGGACGTGACTCTGCTCGGCACCGGTGCCCCGCCGGGGCTGCCCCGGCCCGACTGCCCCTGTGCCGTGTGCGCGCTGGCCCTCGGCCCCGACGCGCGGGCGGCGACCGCGCTGCTCGTGGACGGCGCGCTGCTGCTCGACCTCACCCCCGGCGCGGCCTTCGCGGCGGCGCGCGCGGGACACTCCCTGGGCGGGGTGCGCCAGGTGCTGCTCTCCCATCCGCACGACGGACCCGCCGTGGAGGTGCCCGCCGGGCTGCCGCAGCCGGTGCGGGTGCCGGACGGCCGTGAGCTGACCCTGCTGACCGGGCACCGGGTGCGGGCCCTCGCGATGGACGCGGGCGGCACCGGGTACGCGGTGACGGGCCCTGACGGGCAGCGGCTGCTGTATCTGCCGCCGGGCGGGTTCCCGGCGGGGCTCGAAGCCCCCACCCGGGCGTACCACCTGGTCCTTGCCGACGTGATGGGCCGCCCGGACGCGCTGGCCCGGCTGCGCGCGGCCGGGGCGGTCGGACCGACGACGGACGTGGTGGCCGTCCATCTCGACCACGACGTGCCGCAGGGCGCGGAGGTCGCGCGGCGGCTCGCGGCGGCCGGGGCGCGTGCGGTGCCGGACGGGACGACGCTGGTCGTGGGGGCGTACGAGGAGGTGCCGGACGTGCCCCGCCGGACGCTGGTGCTCGGCGGCGCCCGCTCGGGCAAGTCGGTGGAGGCGGAGCGCCGCCTGGAGGCGTTCCCTGACGTGCTGTACGTCGCCACCGGCGGCACGCGCGGCGGCGACTCCGAGTGGGCCCAGCGGGTCGTGGCGCACCGCGAGCGGCGGCCGGGGTCGTGGCGTACGACGGAGACGACGGACCTGGTGCCGGTGCTGGCCGAGGAGGGGCCGCCGGTGCTGATCGACTGTCTGTCGCTGTGGCTGACGGACGCGATGGACGCGGTCGGGGCGTGGGACGACGCGGAGTGGGCGGACGGCGGCGAGAAGGCGCTGCGGGAACGGGTGCGGGAGCTGGTGGCGGCGGTGCGGGACGCGCGGCGCACGGTGGTGGCGGTGTCGAACGAGGTGGGCTCGGGCATCGTCCCGGCCACCGCCTCCGGGCGCCGCTACCGCGACGAACTCGGCCGTCTGAACGCGGCGTTCGCGGCCGAGTGCGAGCAGGTGCTCCTTGTGGTGGCGGGGCAGGCGCTGGTCCTGCGGGGATAGCCCCCGGGGTCGGCCGGAAGTCGGCCGGGAGTCAGCCAGGAGGCGGCCGGGGTCAGCCCGAGGTGCCCTCCTTGCGGGCCACCACCCGGCAGGCGTTGGCGAAGCGGGTGCGCCGGGTCAGCGGGGAGAGCAGCAGCTCGGCCCCGGCGGCGGCCGTCAGCGCCGGGGCCGTGGCTCTGCGCAGGGGCGGCGGGACGTGGGCGAGCGCCAGGGAGAGCGCGGCCGTGAGGTCGTACGGCAGATGGGCGGCGGCCCGGTCGGTGCTGACGATCGCGCAGCCCCGTTCGGCCAGTTCGGCGCGGAGGTTGGCGAGCGGGGGCAGATGGAGGTGGCGCGGCTGGCCGTGCGGGAGCCACCACTTGCCGAGCAGCGCGGCGAACGCGCTGGCCGGGTCCGGGACTTCGAGGACGAGATGGCCGCCGGGGCGCAACACCGTGAGGGCGGCGCGCAGTTCGGCGCGCGGGTCGGGGACGTGTTCCAGGTGGTGGAACATGCTGACCACGTCGTAGCGGGCGCGCAGCCGGTCCGTGACGCCCGGGGTGGTGAGGAAGCCCCGGTGGGCCTCCTCGATGCGCCCGGCGGCGCGGGCCTTCTCGACGCGGGCGGTGGGGTCGAGGCCGTCGAAGCTGGTGTAGGGGAAGAACTCCTGGGCGGCCTCGGGGAAGCGGCCGTGTCCGGTGCCCACGTCGAGCCAGCTCTCGGGGTCGCCGAGGCCGGTCAGGGCGCGGGCGGTGGCACGGTGACGGCGGTGGACCGCACGCGGGGACAGCACCCGGGCGGCGATCTGGTCCAGATGCCGCTCGCAGGCGTCCTTCTCGCAGGCGGCGAGGTCGGCGGCGGCGAGCCGGGGGTTCTGGAAGGTGTGGGCGCAGTCGGCGCACTCGTCGAGCCCGAAGACGCCGGGGCGCTCCCGCAGCGGGTCGGGGGCGCGCAGCCGGGTGCGCAGCCTCGGGGAGCCGCACCAGGGGCAGTCCGCGCGCAGCGGTCCGGAGAACCCGTCGGTGGACTGCGGGGCGGATGACGAGGGCTGCATGGGCGGCTCCCTGTACGGCAATTCGCGGTAAACCGGAACGTATGGGATACCGATCTTGGGCGCAACGACGTGCCGGTGACGGGCTTGCGGTGTGGCGCGGAGACGGCGGGGCGTGGACGGTACTGTTCCGCGAATGAGCAGGATTGATCTGGACGAGTTCTCCGATCTGATCGAGCGCCCGGACGGCGCCGTACGCCGTGCGGCCGAGGCCCGCCGGGAGCGGCTGGCCGTGCGGCCCGGTTCGCTCGGGCGCCTGGACGAGCTGGGCGAGTGGCTGGCGGCGGCGCGGGGCACCGTGCCGGTGCGGCAGATCGAGCGACCGCGCGTGGTGCTCTTCGCCGGTGACCACGGTGTCGCCCAGCTTGATGTCTCGGGCCGCCCGGCGGGCAGCGCCCAGGAGCTGGTGCGGGGCGTGCTGGAGGGGGCGAGCCCGGTGGCGGTGCTGGCCCGCCGTCTCGACGTACCGGTCCGCGTCGTGGACCTCTCCGTGGACTGCGAGCCGGACGCCTTCCCGGCGGAGGTCGTACGGCACCGGGTGCGGCGCGGCAGCGGCCGGATCGACATCGAGGACGCGCTGACCCTGGACGAGGCCGAGGCGGCCTTCCGGGCGGGCGTGGCCGTCGCCGACGAGGAGGCGGACTCGGGCACGGATCTGGTGGTGCTCGGGGATCTGAGCGTGGGCGGTACGACGGCCGCGGCGGTGCTCATCGCGGCGCTGTGCGGCACCGACGCCTCGGTGGTGACCGGGCGCGGCGGCCTCGCGATCGACGACCTGGCGTGGATGCGCAAGTGCGCGGCGATCCGCGACGCGCTGCGCCGGGCCCGGCCGGTGCTCGGGGACCAGCTCCAGCTGCTCGCGACGGTGGGCGGCGCGGACCTGGCCGCGATGACCGGGTTCCTGCTCCAGAGCGCGGTGCGCAAGCTGCCGGTGATCCTGGACGGCGTGGTGGCCACCGCGTGCGCGCTGGTCGCCCAGCGCGTCGCCTTCCGCGCGCCGGACTGGTGGCTCGCGGGCCACGTCAGCGGTGAGCCGGGCCAGGCCAAGGCGCTGGACCGGATGGCCCTGGAGCCGCTGCTCGACCAGGGCGTACGGGTCGGGGAGGGCGTGGGCGCGCTGCTCGCGCTGCCGCTGGTGCGGGCCGCCGCCGCGCTCGCGGCCGAGCTGCCGGAGGCCAAGGCCGAGGAGGCCGGGGCTGAAGAAGCCGGGACCGACGAGGCCGGGGCCGAGGAGAGCGCGGCTCAGGAGAGCGCGCGGCCCGAGGAGTGAACCCCGGGCCGCCGTCGGCTGCCACCCGCCGATGAGCGCGTTTCGCGGCATGGGCGCCCATATGATCACCCGTCATGGGAGATGCCCGAATCGCCGTGGAGCCGCAGGCCGAGGCCGGGCGGCGGTCCGAGACCGGGCAGCGGTCCGAGGACGGGCGGCAGTCCGAAGCCGGGCGGCACTCCGGTGGGCGGTCCCGCCGGGCCGCCGCGTGCGCGGTCTGGTATCTGCGGGCCGTCGCCTTCGTCAACTTCCTCAGCGCGGTGTGGGTGTCGCTGGGCCAGGACGTACGCCGCCACAACCAGGAGAACCTGTTCACGCCGTACCTGCTGACGGCGGGCTTCGCCTCCGGGGTGTTCACCGCGTTCCTCGCGATCACCATGCGGCGGCGCAAGCGGGCGGCGTGGATCCTGAACCTGGTGCTCAGCGGGGCGTTCCTCGCGCTGTTCGCCTTCGCCATGGTGTTCCCGGAGATCCACGGCTCCGTGCAGAACTGGGTCTCGCTGGTCCTCACGGCCGCCTTCGTCGCCGCGCTGCTCGTCGGGCGCCGGGAGTTCTACGCCAAGGGCGACCGCTCCAACCCCCGCCTCGCCGCGACCGTGGCCGGCGGGGGCGGACTGGCCGCCTCGCTGCTCGCCGGGCTGCTGGTGACGGTCACCAACGAGGCGCCGGACGCGGCGAGTTCGACCTTCCTGGAGCGCTGGCAGTACGGCACCCTGCGGCTGATCTCGGTCGCCGCCGAGGAGTCCAGCTTCCCCGGCATCGACCCGCCCAACTGGGCGAACGTCAGCATCAACGTGCTCAGCACCGCCCTGCTGCTGGCCGTCCTCTACGCCGCGTTCCGCTCCCGGCGCGCGGTCGACCCGCTCACCGAGGGCGACGAGAAGCGGCTGCGGGAACTCCTCGGCCGGCACGGTGAGCGCGACTCGCTCGGCTACTTCGCGCTGCGCCGGGAGAAGAGCGTGGTGTGGTCCCCGACCGGCAAGGCGGCCGTCGCCTACCGCGTGGTGGGCGGGGTCAGTCTCGCCTCGGGCGATCCGCTGGGCGACCCGGAGGCGTGGCCCGGGGCCATCGCGCCCTGGCTGGCCGAGGCACGGGCGCACGGCTGGATCCCGGCGGTGATGGGCGCGGGCGAGGAGGCCGGGACGGTCTACGCCCGGCACGGCCTGGACGCGCTGGAACTGGGCGACGAGGCGATCGTGGAGGTCGCCGACTTCACCCTGGAGGGCCGCGCGATGCGCACGGTCCGCCAGGCGTACAACCGGGTGCGGCGGGCCGGGTACCGGGTGCGGGTACGGCGCCACGAGGACATCCCGGCCGACGAGATGGCGTACCTCGTGAAGCGGGCCGACGACTGGCGCGACGGCGCCACCGAGCGCGGCTTCAGCATGGCGCTCGGGCGGCTCGGCGACCCCGGGGACGGCCGGTGCGTGATGCTGGAGTGCGTGGACGCCGAGGGGCGGCTGCGGGCGCTGCTGTCCTTCGTGCCGTGGGGTCCGGGCGGGCTCTCGCTGGACCTGATGCGCCGTGACCGGGACTCCGACAACGGGCTGATGGAGTTCATGGTCATCGATCTGCTGCACGGGGCCCGGGAGTTCGGGGTCACGCAGGTCTCCCTCAACTTCGCCATGTTCCGCTCGGTGTTCGAGCGAGGATCACGGCTCGGCGCGGGCCCGGTGCTGCGGCTGTGGCGGTCGCTGCTGAGCTTCTTCTCGCGCTGGTGGCAGATCGAGTCGCTGTACCGGGCCAACGCCAAGTACCGCCCGATCTGGGAGCCGCGCTTCCTGCTCTTCGAGAAGAGCGCGGACCTGCCCCGTATCGCGCTCGCCTCGGCCCGCGCGGAGGGCTTCCTGGAGGCGCCGGGGCTGCCCAAGTGGCTGCACCGCAGACACCTGGAGACCCACCGGTGAGGGCCCGCAGGTGAGCCGGGCGGTGCGGTGGGCCCGCGCCGAGTGGGGGCCGCTGTACGGCGCCCTGCGCGCGCGGGGCGGGCCGCCCGCGATCCCGATGACGCTCGCGGCGGTGTCCCTGACCGCACTGCTCCAGTACGTCCAGAACCAGCCCTGGGGCTTCCGCGCGGTGGAGGCGGCGGGCGCGGTGCGCGCCCAGGACCCCTGGTGGCTGGCCCTGCTGCGCACCCCGCTCTCCCTCTTCGTGCCCGCGCTCGACCTGCCGGTGTGGGGCGCGCTGGCGCAGATCCTGTGCGTGTTCGGCATCGCGGAGATCTGCCTCGGCCGTCTGCGGACCCTCACCGTGGCCTACGCCGCCACCCTCGCCGGGACGCTCTACGCCCGCCTCGGCATCGCCCTCGGCCCGCACTCCCCGCTCGGCCTGCCCGCCTCCGACGCCCTGGTGGTGGACACCGGCCCGTCGGCGGCCGTGGTCGGCCTCGCGGTGTTCGTGGCGGCCCGCTACGGCGCCCGTACGACGGCGGTCCTGGTGCCGGTGGCGATAGTGGCCGAGGTGCTGGCCAAGGACAACCTGGCGGGCAAGGAGCACCTGGCCGCACTGCTGGCGACGGGCGCGCTGTGCGCGGTGTCGGCGGTGCGCGGCCGGTGCGGGGGCCGGACGCCGTGTCAGTCGCGCCCGGGGAGGCGGGCCGGGAGGGGGTCGGGTCTGCCGCCGATCCAGTCCTGGACCGCTCGTCGGGGTCCGGCCCAGCGGCGGTCGTGGCGGTAGGCGCGCAGCAGGGCACGGGCGCGGGCGCGGGGGCGGTGGACGTAGAACCGGCGGGCCCACGGGGAGGTGGGCCGGGCCAGCCGGAGCGCGCCCGCGAGCGCGAGCAGGGGCACGATGGCGCCGAAGATCGCGACGCGGGCCTTGCCCTTGCTGAGCGCGACCAGCGAGAAGAGGAAGTTGACCGCGATGGTGGCGATGACCCCGCCCCGGTCCTGGAGTTCGTCCTGGGTGAGGTCGTTGACGCCGAACGGGGAGAACCCGGCGAGCAGCAGTCCGACCAGGGCGGCGGTGAGCACGACGACCTCGACGCTCTTGCGGCCCTCGGCGCTCCAGTAGACGTCGTCCAGATGCAGGATCAGCGCGAACTCGTCGAGCACCAGCCCCGCGCCGATCCCGAAGATCACGGCCGCGATCGCACCTCCGAAGCCGTGCCGGTCACTGGCGACGGCGCCGAATCCGCCGATGACGGTGAGGACGACCCCGGGCACCACGTGATGGATGTGCAGCCCGCCCGCGCTGACGTTGCCGAACGGCCCCTTCCCGGCGCGGATCAGGCGGGTGACGATCCGGGTGACGAGGAAGGTGAGCACGAAGGCGGCGAGGGCCAGCAGCAGCGGAAGCTTGCCCGGTTCCAGGATGTTCCGCTCCCACCAGTGCCCCATGCGCGCACTTTATCCCCGTTGTCCGGGGGTGGCGGCCCGGGCCGGGCGCCCGGGGGTACGGCCCTTGCGACCACCTCGGCGACCGCCCGGCGACTGCCCCGTGACCGGCCCCGCGACCACCCTCGCGCCCGCCCGGCGACGGCCCCGGTGACCGGCCCCGCGCCCGCCCGGTACCCTGCGCCGATGCCCGAGACCCCCGCCGCCCCCGCCCCGCTCGACGGACTCCGCTTCGCCTTCGGCACCCTCACCGTGCTGCCCGTACGGGTCCGCCGCTGGGACCGCGAGGCGGCGCGCGCGGGCATGGTGTGCGCCCCCGTGGCCGGGCTGGCCGTCGGGGTCGGCGCGGCGGCGCTCGGGCTGCTGCTCCTGGCGCTCGGCGCCGGTCCGCTGCTCGCCGCCGTCGCCTCGGTGGCCGTACCGGCCGTGCTGACGCGGGGTCTGCACCTGGACGGGCTCGCCGACACGGCCGACGGGCTCGGCAGCGGCAGGCCCGCCGAGGACGCGCTGCGGATCATGAAGCGGTCGGACATCGGGCCGTTCGGCGTGCTCACCCTGCTCCTGGTGCTGCTCGCCCAGGTGGCCGTCCTGGCCCAGCTCTACGGCACGTCCTGGACCCGGGGCGCGGTGGCCGCGCTCGTCTCGGCGCTCGCGGCCCGCCTCGCGCTCACCCTGGCCGCCCGCGCCGGGGTACAGGGCGCCCGCCCGGAGGGGCTGGGGGCGGCGGTCGCCGGGGTGGTCCCGGTGCCGGTCGCGGCGGTGGCCGTGGCGGGGTGGGCGCTGCTCGCGGCGGCTTGCGGCGCGGTCCTCGGCGCGGGGGGTGCCGTCCACGCGGCGCTGGCCGTCCTGTTCGCCCTCGGCGCCGCCGAACTCCTGCTGCGCCACTGCCTGCGGCGCTTCGGCGGCGTCACCGGGGACGTCTTCGGCGCCCTCGCGGAGACGGCGGCGACGACGGCCCTGATCGTCCTCGCGCTGGGCGGTGCGGGGTAACCCCCCTGTACACGCGCGGAGTTGTCCGCAGACCACGAGAGGACCACGTTCGGGCGACCACTCGAAGGAATGAGCGAACGCGTGCACGCGCGTAGTCTCGTGGCGGGTGCTCGCCGACGGGGTGGAGACCCCGGTTGCCGAAACGGTCCAGCGCTGGACCTAGGGTCGGTTCTCGGGCCCGGTCGACCCACCCCTTGTGTGAGGCCGCCCCACCGGGCGGCCGAGGAACGCAAACGGCCACTGCAACTTCACATCGGAAGCGAGATTTCACCACCGTGACTGCTCTGACTCTCAGCACCGAAGCGGCGCCCGGCCTGAGCGCCGACGCGATCGTGATCGGTGTCGCCAAGGCCGGCGCGGGCCCCGTCGTGGCGCCCGGCGCCGAGTCCGTCGTCGAGGCGTACGACGGCGCGCTGTCCGGCGTCCTGGAGACCCTTGGTGCCTCGGGCGCCGAGGGCGAGCTGACCAAGCTGCCCGCCCCGGCGGGCTTCGAGGCCCCCCTCCTGGTGGCGGTGGGCCTGGGCGCCGAGCCCGAGGCGGAGGACGGGTTCGACGCCGAGACCCTGCGCCGCGCCGCCGGTGTGGCCGCGCGCGGCCTCGCCGGGACCGGGAAGGCCGCGTTCGCGCTGCCCGTGGACGGCCCCGGTGCCGTCGCCGCGATCGCCGAGGGCGCGCTGCTCGGCGCCTACGCCTTCGACGCGTACAAGGAGAAGACCGAGGACGGCGAGGCGAAGAACGCCCCGCTGGCCGAGGCCGTCGTCCTGACCGCCGGTGGCGACGACCACGACGCGGCGCTCGCCCGCGCCGTCGCGGTGAGCGAGGAGCTGAACCGCGCCCGCGACCTGGTCAACACCCCGCCGAACGACCTCGACCCCGCCGCCTTCGCGGCCCTCGCGCGCGCCGCCGCCGACGAGCACGGCCTCCAGATCGAAGTACTCGACGACGCGGCCCTGGTCGAGGGCGGCTACGGCGGCATCATGGGCGTCGGCGGGGGCTCCGCCGCCACCCCGCGCCTGGTCAAGCTGGCCTACACCCACCCCGAGGCCGACAAGCACCTCGCCTTCGTCGGCAAGGGCATCACCTACGACTCGGGCGGCATCTCGCTCAAGCCCGCCGGGCACAACGAGACGATGAAGTGCGACATGGCCGGTGCCGCCGCCGTGTTCGCCGCGGTCGTCTCCGCCGCCCGCCTCGGCCTGAAGGTCAACGTGACCGGCTGGCTGGCGCTCGCCGAGAACATGCCGTCGGGCTCCGCCGTCCGCCCGGGCGACGTGCTGCGCATGTACAGCGGCAAGACCGTCGAGGTGCTCAACACCGACGCCGAGGGCCGTCTGGTCCTCGCGGACGCGCTGTGGGCCGCCTCGGCCGAGGAGCCGGACGCGATCGTGGACGTGGCCACGCTGACCGGCGCCATGGTGCTGGCGCTCGGCAACCGCACCTTCGGCATCATGGCGAACGACGACGCCTTCCGCGCCTCGCTGCACGACGTGGCCGAGGAGGTCGGCGAGCCGGCCTGGCAGATGCCGCTCCCCGAGCACCTGCGCAAGGGCATGGACTCCCCCGTCGCGGACATCGCCAACATGGGTGAGCGGATGGGCGGCGGCCTGGTCGCCGGTCTGTTCCTGCGCGAGTTCGTCGGCGAGGGCATCACCTGGGCGCACCTGGACATCGCGGGCCCGGCCTTCAACGAGAGCGGCCCCTTCGGCTACACCCCGAAGGGCGGCACCGGTTCCGCGGTCCGCACGCTGGTTCGGCTCGCTGAGCTGACCGCCGACGGCGACCTGGGCTGACATCGCCCGCCGGAGCAGGGGGCGCGGTTCCGTATCGCGCCCCTCGCACCACCTCTGACACCGCTCCGCCCCAGGTGAGGGCGGTGTCGATGGACCCGAGGGGCGCGTGGCCGCGCATCGACGCGGCCACGCGCCCCTTTTGCCCGCGGTGGTGCCGGAGCGGACGTGGGACGTCTCACACCCCGGCCCGGCGTATGGACCACCCCGGACAAGTGCAAAGATGGAGCCCGGCAGGACAGGGCCCCACCCGAGGGCCGAAGCATCAAGCGGCCGGACACCAGCCGCCTGCCGGTCACCGACGACCGGCGTACGGCGCACATGCATGGAGGACGTGACGTGGCGAACGACGCCAGCACCGTTTTCGACCTAGTGATCCTCGGCGGTGGCAGCGGTGGGTACGCCGCGGCCCTGCGCGGAGCGCAGCTGGGCCTGGACGTCGCCCTGATCGAGAAGGACAAGGTCGGCGGCACCTGCCTGCACCGGGGCTGCATCCCCACCAAGGCCCTGCTGCACGCGGGTGAGATCGCCGACCAGGCCCGCGAGAGCGAGCAGTTCGGTGTGAAGGCCACCTTCGAGGGCATCGACGTCCCGGCCGTCCACAAGTACAAGGACGACGTGATCTCGGGCCTCTACAAGGGCCTCCAGGGTCTGATCGCCTCCCGCAAGGTGACGTACATCGAGGGCGAGGGCCGCCTGTCCTCCCCCACCTCCGTGGACGTCAACGGCCAGCGGATCCAGGGCCGTCACGTCCTGCTCGCGACCGGCTCCGTGCCGAAGTCGCTGCCGGGCCTGGAGATCGACGGCGACCGGATCATCTCCTCCGACCACGCCCTCGTCCTGGACCGCGTGCCCAAGTCCGCGATCATCCTCGGCGGCGGTGTCATCGGCGTCGAGTTCGCCTCGGCCTGGAAGTCCTTCGGCGCCGACGTGACCGTCATCGAGGGTCTGAAGCACCTGGTGCCGGTCGAGGACGAGAACTCCTCCAAGCTCCTTGAGCGCGCCTTCCGCAAGCGCGGCATCAAGTTCAACCTCGGCACCTTCTTCGAGAAGGCCGAGTACACCCAGGACGGCGTCAAGGTCACCCTCGCCGACGGCAAGGAGTTCGAGGCCGAGGTCCTGCTGGTCGCCGTCGGCCGCGGCCCGGTGTCGCAGGGCCTGGGCTACGAGGAGCAGGGCGTCGCGATGGACCGCGGCTACGTCCTGGTCGACGAGTACATGCGCACCAACGTGCCGACCATCTCGGCCGTCGGTGACCTCGTCCCGACCCTCCAGCTCGCGCACGTCGGCTTCGCCGAGGGCATCCTGGTGGCGGAGCGCCTGGCCGGTCTGAAGACCGTCCCGATCGACTACGACGGTGTCCCCCGTGTGACGTACTGCCACCCGGAGGTCGCCTCCGTGGGCATCACCGAGGCCAAGGCCAAGGAGATCTACGGCGCGGACAAGGTCGTCGCTCTGAAGTACAGCCTGGCGGGCAACGGCAAGAGCAAGATCCTCAAGACCGCGGGCGAGATCAAGCTCGTCCAGGTCAAGGACGGTGCCGTGGTCGGCGTCCACATGGTCGGCGACCGCATGGGCGAGCAGGTCGGCGAGGCCCAGCTGATCTACAACTGGGAGGCGCTGCCGGCCGAGGTCGCCCAGCTCATCCACGCCCACCCGACGCAGAACGAGGCGCTCGGCGAGGCGCACCTGGCGCTGGCCGGCAAGCCGCTGCACGCCCACGACTGAGCCATCGGCCCTCGGGCGCGACGACACAGACTTCCGCAATTCCTTAAGGAGCAACCGAAACCATGGCGGTTTCCGTAACCCTTCCGGCGCTCGGTGAGAGCGTCACCGAGGGCACTGTCACCCGCTGGCTGAAGGCCGAGGGCGAGCGCGTCGAGGCCGACGAGCCGCTGCTCGAGGTGTCGACCGACAAGGTCGACACCGAGATCCCCTCGCCCGTCTCCGGTGTGCTGGCCTCGATCAAGGTCGCCGAGGACGAGACCGTCGAGGTCGGTGCCGAGCTGGCCCTGATCGACGACGGCTCCGGCGCCCCCGCCGCTGCCCCGGCCCCCGCCGCCGCCGAGGCTCCGGCCCCGGCCGCCGAGCCCGCCCCGGCGCCCGTCGCCGAGGCCCCGGCCGCCCCCGCCCCCGCTCCGGCCGCCGAGGCGCCCGCCGCGCAGTCCGGTGGAGCCCAGGGCACCGACGTGGTGCTGCCCGCGCTCGGTGAGTCCGTCACCGAGGGCACCGTCACCCGCTGGCTGAAGTCGGTCGGCGACTCGGTCGAGGCCGACGAGCCGCTGCTCGAGGTCTCCACCGACAAGGTCGACACCGAGATCCCGGCGCCCGTCTCGGGCACCCTGCTGGAGATCGTGGTCGGCGAGGACGAGACCGCCGAGGTCGGCGCCAAGCTCGCCGTCATCGGCGTCGCCGGTGCCGCCCCGGCCGCCGCTCCGGCTCCGGCCGCCGCTGCCCCCGCCGCGCCCGCCGCCCCGGCTGCCGCCGCTCCGGCCCCGGCCGCCCCCGCGGCTCCGGCCGCTCCGGCTCCGGCTCCCGCCGCGCCCGCCGCCGCTGCCCCCGCCGCTCCGGCCGCGCCCGCCGCTGCCGCCCCGGCCCCGGTGGCCCCGGCCGCTCCGGCCGCCCCGGCTCCGGTGACCCCGGCCACCGCGCCCACCTCCCCGACCGCCACCCAGGCGACCGACGAGGGCGCCTACGTGACCCCGCTGGTGCGCAAGCTCGCCGCGGAGAACGGCGTCGACCTGGCCGGTGTCAAGGGCACCGGTGTCGGCGGCCGTATCCGCAAGCAGGACGTCCTCGCCGCCGCCGAGGCCGCGAAGGCCGCCGCCGCTCCGGCTCCGGCCGCTGCCGCCGCTCCGGCCGCCGCGAAGAAGGCCCCGGCGCTCGAGGTCTCCCCGCTGCGCGGCCAGACCGTCAAGATGACCCGCATCCGCAAGGTCATCGGCGACAACATGGTCAAGGCGCTCCAGGAGCAGGCCCAGCTCTCCTCGGTCGTCGAGGTCGACGTCACGCGTCTGATGAAGCTGCGCGGCAAGGCGAAGGACTCCTTCGCCGCCCGCGAGGGCGTCAAGCTCTCGCCGATGCCGTTCTTCGTCAAGGCCGCCGCGCAGGCGCTGAAGGCCCACCCGGTCATCAACGCCAAGATCAACGAGGCCGAGGGCACGATCACCTACTTCGACACCGAGAACGTCGGTATCGCGGTGGACTCGGAGAAGGGCCTGATGACCCCGGTCATCAAGCACGCCGGTGACCTCAACATCGCGGGCATCGCCAAGGCGACGGCCGAGCTGGCGGGCAAGGTCCGCGCCAACAAGATCACTCCGGACGAGCTGTCCGGCGCGACCTTCACCATCTCCAACACCGGTTCGCGCGGTGCCCTGTTCGACACGATCATCGTGCCGCCGGGCCAGGTCGCGATCCTCGGCATCGGCGCCACGGTCAAGCGCCCGGCCGTCCTGGAGACGGAGGAGGGCACGGTCATCGCCGTCCGCGACATGACCTACCTGACCCTCTCCTACGACCACCGCCTGGTCGACGGCGCCGACGCGGCCCGCTACCTGACGACGGTCAAGCAGATCCTGGAAGCGGGCGAGTTCGAGGTAGAACTCGGCCTGTAACTCCCTGGCCTGTGGCGAAGCCCCTCTGTCGAAAGACAGGGGGGCTTCGCCGTTCCTGGAGAAGCCTGAGCTTGTCGGCGCCGGGCCATGGCAACTCCCTGAAGGGGCGCGGGGAACTGCGCGATCAACCACAACGCGCCCGCATCCGCCCAAATCCAGAACCCCCCGAGCCCTCCCGCGTCGAAAACACCCTGTGCAACTCGTCTCACCTGGGCAAAAGCACCCCTATACCCGCCACAGCCAAGGGACGCCCCCTTATCGTCGTAGAGCCGCCTCGCGAAGGAGCCCAGAATGACCGCGCCCGTAATCCACTCGCTGCGCGAACAGATCCGCGAGCACATCGTGGAGGGCATCGTCAGCGGCCGCTGGCAACCGGGCGAGCGCATCGTGGAACGCCGTATCGCCACGGAACTGGAGGTCAGCCAGACCCCGGTCCGCGAAGCACTCCGCGAACTGGAGACCCTGCGCCTGATCGAATCCGCCCCGAACAAGGGCGTCCGCGTACGCAACCTGACGGCAGCCGACCTGGAGGAGAGCTACCCCGTCAGGGCGGGCCTGGAGGCCATCGCGGCGGAGCTGGCAGCCGAGACCCTGGCAACGGACTGTTCAGCCCTGGAGCCCCACGTAGCCGCCCTGTACGAGGCCGACCAGGCCGCAGACGGCACCGGCCAGGTCCGCCATACCGTCGGCTTCCACCGCGAGCTGGTCCGCGCCGCGGGCAACTCCGTGCTGCTGCACACCTGGGAGGGCCTGGGCATCGAGGTCTTCACCGCGCTGTCGATCCGCTGGCTGGGCACCGTCCAGCAGTCGTACGCGGAGGAGCACGAGGAGCTGGTGGAGGCGTTCAAGCGTCGCGACCCCCGGATCGCCGAGCTGGTGAAGGCGCACGTGCTGGGCTGCGCGCCCCGCGCTTGAGCCGTACTCCGCTCACCTGCGGAAACGGGCACGAAAACCCGCAAAAACACGGCACCGGGTGCCTGTCCAAAAGACACCGGGTGCCTACTTTCGTGCAATGGCGGGGTTTTCACCCCCAAACCTTTGATCGATCATCGATCAGGGAGTTACAGTCCTCGACGGCCCTGTCCTGCCAAAGACCAAGGGCACCCCCGAGCTCTCCACCATGAGAGCACCCCCTTCGACTGAGGAAGGCGGCGACATGACCGACCCCAACGCCATCCAGCAGAGCGCGCTCGACCAGCTCCCGGACCGCGACGCCGAGGAGACCGCCGAGTGGCGGGCCTCCCTGGACGCCGTCGCCAGGGAAGCGGGCCCGCATCGCGCCGCGTACCTGATGCGGCGCACGCTGGAGCGCGCCGAGGCGGACGGCATCGGGCTGCCGAAGCTCGTCGAGACCGACTACCTCAACACCATCCCCACCGCCGCCGAGCCGGGCATCCCCGGTGACGCCGCGCTGGAGGCCCGGATCACCGCCTGGAACCGCTGGAACGCGGCGGCGATGGTCACCCGGGGCAGCAAATACGGCGTCGGCGGCCACATCGCCACCTTCGCCTCCGCCGCGTGGCTGTACGAGACCGGCTTCAACCACTTCTTCAAGGGCAAGGAGGGGGACGGCTCCGGCGACCAGCTCTACATCCAGGGCCACGCCTCCCCCGGCATCTACGCCCGCGCCTTCCTCGACGGCCGTCTCACCGAGACCCAGCTCGACCACTTCCGCCAGGAGGCGGGCGGCAACGGTCTGCCCTCCTACCCGCACCCGCGTCGGCTGCCCTGGCTGTGGGAGTTCCCGACGGTCTCGATGGGCCTCGGCCCGCTCTCCGCGATCTACCAGGCGCGGTTCAACCGCTACCTGACCAACCGCGGCATCAAGGACGTCTCCGCCTCGCACGTGTGGGCGTTCCTCGGTGACGGCGAGATGGACGAGCCGGAGTCGACGGCGGCCCTCGCGCTCGCCGCCCGTGAGGAGCTGGACAACCTCACCTTCGTCATCAACTGCAACCTGCAGCGCCTGGACGGCCCGGTCCGCGCGAACTTCAAGATCGTGCAGGAGCTGGAGGCCCAGTTCCGGGGCGCGGGCTGGAACGTCATCAAGACGCTGTGGGGCACCGCCTGGGACGAGCTGTTCCAGCTGGACACCACGGGCGCGCTGGTCCGCCGTCTGCGCCAGGTGCCGGACGCCCAGATCCAGACGTACCAGACGCGTGACGCGGCCTATATCCGCCAGGACTTCTTCGGCGCCGACCCGGCGCTGGTGGAGATGGCGAAGCTGCTGAGCGACGACAAGATCCTCGAGTGCTTCCACCTCTCGCGCGGCGGCCACGAGGCCCGCAAGGTCTACGCCGCGTACAAGGCGGCCGTCGAGCACAAGGGCGCGCCGACCGTGATCCTGGCCCAGACGGTCAAGGGCCACACCCTCGGCCCGGGCTTCGCCTCCAAGAACGCCAACCACCAGATGAAGAAGCTCTCGGTGGACGAGTTCAAGGCGATGCGCGACCTCCTTGAGCTGCCGATCCCGGACAGCGCCTTCGCCGACGGCCAGGTGCCCTACGGCCACCCGGGCGCCGACTCCCCCGAGGTCCGCTACCTCCAGGAGCGCCGCGCGGCCCTCGGCGGCCCGGCCCCGGCCCGCCGCACCCAGCCGCTGCCCGCGCTGCCCGCCCCGGCCGACAAGGCGTTCGCCTCCTTCGACAAGGGCTCCGGCTCGCAGAACGTGGCGACCACCATGGCGTTCGTCCGCCTGGTCAAGGACCTGGTCCGCGACAAGGAGACCGGCAAGCGCTGGGTGCCGATCGTCCCCGACGAGGCGCGCACCTTCGGCATGGAGTCGCTGTTCCCCTCGCTCGGCATCTACTCGCCCAAGGGCCAGACGTACGAGCCGGTCGACCGCGACCAGCTGATGTACTACAAGGAGGCCAAGAACGGCCAGATCCTCAACGAGGGGATCACCGAGGCCGGTTCGATGGCCGACTTCATCGCCGCGTCCAGCGCGTACTCGACGCACGGCGAGGCGATGATCCCGTTCTACATCTTCTACTCGATGTTCGGCTGGCAGCGCACGGCCGACCAGATGTGGCAGCTCGGCGACCAGCTCGGCCGCGGCTTCCTCGTCGGCGCGACCGCGGGCCGTACGACCCTGACGGGCGAGGGCCTGCAGCACGCCGACGGCCACTCCCCGGTCATCGCCGCGACCAACCCGGCCGCGCTGACGTACGACCCGGCGTTCGCCTACGAGGTCGCCGCCATCGTCAAGGAGGGTCTGCGCCGGATGTACGGCGAGGCCGCCGAGGGCGAGGACCAGGACGTCTTCTACTACCTGACGGTCTACAACGAGCCGCTGCCGCAGCCCGCCAAGCCGTCCGTCCCCGGCATCGACGAGGGCATCGTCAAGGGGCTGTACCGCTTCAACACGGCGGAGACCGCGGGCCTGACCGTCCCGGCCAACGCCCCGCGCATGCAGTTGCTCGGCTCGGGTACGGCGATCCACTGGGCGCTGGACGCGCAGCGGATGCTCGCCGAGGAGTGGGGCGTGGCCGCCGACGTGTGGTCCGCGACCTCCTGGTCCGAGCTGCGCCGTGACGCGATGGACGCCGACGCGGCCCTGCTGCGCGGCGAGGAGCGGGTGCCGTTCGTGCGCCGGGCGCTCCAGGGCGCCGAGGGCCCGGTCCTCGCGGTCTCCGACTACATGCGCCAGGTCCCGGACCAGATCGCGCAGTGGGTCGACCAGGACTGGTCCTCGCTGGGCGCGGACGGCTTCGGCCTGTCCGACACCCGCGCGGCGGCCCGCCGGCACTTCGGTGTCGACGCCGAGTCGATCGTGGTCGCGGCGCTGGCGCAGCTCGCCAAGCGCGGTGCGGTCAAGGCGACGGCGGTGAAGGAAGCCCGCGAGAAGTACGGGCTGTGACCTTCTGAGGTCCGCTGAAGGGGTACGGCAGCACGCCGTGCCCCTTCTCCGTTTCCCGCCCGTTCACCGTGCCGTTCCGCGTGCGGGGCGCGGTGTGAGGCCCGATGCTGGTGCCGTGATGGACGAGACGGAGTTCTGGGAGCTGATCGACGCCACCCGCGAGGCCGCCGAGGGCGACCCCGAGGAGCAGGCCGACCTGCTGGTGGACCGGCTGCTCCAGCTGGACCCGGACATGGTCCTGGACTTCGCCCGTCACTTCGAGGCCCGCTACAACCGCGCGTATCGCTGGGATCTGTGGGGCGCGGCCTGGATTCTGCTGGACGGCGCGAGCGACGACGCCTTCGACTACTTCCGGTGCTGGCTGATCGGCCAGGGCCGGGAGGTGTTCGAGGGCGCGCTGCACGATCCGGACGCGCTGGCGGGACTCCTTGAGGACTTCGACGAGGAGATGGACGGGGACGGCGAGGAGCTGGGGTACGCGGCGGACGAGGCGTACGAGCGGCTGACCGGCGTGGTCGCCCCCGACCTCGGCCTCGCCCCGGCGCCCGCGGAGCCCGCGGGCACGGCCTTCGACTTCGAGAACGACGGCATGCTGGCGGAGCGCTATCCGGTCCTGTGGGAACGCTTCAGGGAGTGAGGCGTGCCCGCCCCTCCGGTCTCCGCCCCTCCGGTCTCCGGCCCTCCCGTCTCCGGCTCACCGGCCCTGCAGCCGGGCCGCCGTGTTCCTGATCTCGGGGAGGCGGGCGCTCAGGGCGGCGCCGGGGCAGGTGGTCTGGTAGCCGTCGTTGTGGCCCGCGAGGGCCGGGAGGGTGGCGGTCGTGCCCGCCTGGTAGCGGCTCAGTCCGCTGGTGGAGACCAGGCGGACCCGGGAGCGCGGGTCGATGTCGGCCAGGCCCAGTTTCCAGGCGGCCACGGCGGCGATGGCGTCGGTCATGGCGCGCGGGACGGGGACTCCTGCGGTGAAGGTGCCGAGCGCGGCGATCCCTGCGGTGCGGTGGTTGAAGCCCTGGGTGTGGGCGCCGGTGACGGGGCGGTCCTCTCCCCCGGCGCGGCCCTCGTAGACGGTGCCGCAGCGGTCCACGAGGAAGTTGTAGCCGATGTCGTCCCAGTGGCGGCTGCCGGTCTGGCCCGCGTACAGGTCGCGGATGATGCGCGGGGCCTCCGCGCAGTCGTAGCCGTTGGGCGAGTCGGTGTGGTGGACGAAGACGGCGATCACCTTGTCGTCGTAGCGCGGGGCGGGCTGCTCGTGCCGGGCGGTGGCGTCCAGCCAGGCGGAACGGGGCACGATCACCGGGCGGGGCGCGTTGTGGGGCGCCGGGGCGTGGGGGGCGGTCGTGAGGGGGTGGGCGGAGTGGTGGGTGACGATGCTCTCGCTGCCCCGTGCGAGGACGAGGACCGCGATCAGGGCGGTGAGGGCGGGCAGACAGCCGACCACCAGCAGGACCGCGCCCGGCACCCGGACGCGCCGCCTCTGTCCGTCCGGTCCTCGCGTGGCACGCATGATCCCATCGTCGGATCGCCCGGCCCGGTCCGCGATGTGTGCTGTGCCACCCGGTGGAACCATCGTCCCCGTCCGGGACGTTTCCGGAGGTACACGCACACGTGCGCCGTTTCCCCGCCGGGGGCGCTCGCGCACGGCTGATCAGCGGGCGTGTCCCGACCGTACTGGGGGGTCCGAGAGAAAGGCGGCTTCGTGGACCTGCTCGACGTGCTGCTCGTGCTGGTGGTCCTCGTCTACGCGGCGGCCGGGTACCGGCGCGGTCTGGTGGCCGGGTGTCTGTCGCTGGCCGGGTTCGTGGGCGGCGCGGCCGTCGGTGTCTGGGCGCTGCCCTGGGTGACGGGTCTGGTGACGCGCGGGTCGGCCGCGGCGACCGTGCTCGCGGTGCTGACGGTGCTGGTGCCGGGTGTGGTGGGGCATGAGCTGGCGGGGCAGCTGGGGCTGCGGCTGCGCAGCCGGATGGACCGCACGGGCGGGGGCGCGCTGCGGGTCGCGGACGGGATGGGCGGCGCGGCGGCCAACTCGGTGGCGGTGCTGATCGTGGCGTGGGTGGCGGCGAGCGTGCTGGCGGCGACGCCCTCGCAGACGCTGACGACGGCGATCCGGAACTCGGCGCTGCTCGGCGCGGTGCAGGAGACGATGCCGGAGACGACGCCGGTGTGGTTCGCGCGGGCCACCTCGGCGCTGACGGAGGCGGGTTTCCCGCAGGTCTTCAACCCGTTCGAGAACGAGTCCACGGCGCGGGTCGCGAGGCCCACCGGGGACAGTGTGACGGCGGAGGCGACGGAGGCGGCCCGGACGAGCACGGTGAAGATCGAGGGCTCGGTGGGCGCCGAGGGCCGCGAGGGCAGCGGGTTCGTGTACGCGCCGCACCGGGTGATGACGAACGCGCACGTGGTGGCCGGGATCGACGAGCCGACCGTGCGGGTGGGCGGGGTCGGCCCGGCGTACGCGGCGCGGGTGGTGCTCTTCGACCCGGACAAGGACGTGGCGGTGCTCTATGTGCCCCGGCTGAGCGCGCCGGTGCTGCGCTTCGACGACGGCGCCCGGCGCGGCGACTCCGCGGTGGTCGCGGGCTATCCGCAGGACGGCGGTCTGAACCTCCAGGCGGCGACGGTGGCGAACCGGGTGCGGGCGACCGGCCAGAACATCTACAACGACCGGACGGTCACCCGCGAGGTCTACTCGATCCGCTCGACGGTCCGCCCGGGCAACTCCGGCGGCCCGCTGCTGACCACCTCCGGGCGGGTGTACGGCGTGGTGTTCGCCCGCTCCACCTCGGACTCCGAGACGGGCTACGTCCTCACGGCGGCGGAGGTCTCGGCCGACGCGACCCGAGCGGCGAACGCGACGGTACCGGTGGACACCGGCCGCCTGATCACGTCGTAGGGCGCCTGAAGGGCCCTCGGGTCGAGCGGCCCTCTGTGGGCGTTCGGCGGCGACTTGTGGGTTCGGTGAGGTGTGCTGCCCGGTTTCCTGGGGGTGGGCGGCCATGCTGGGGGCATGGAGCATGCGCGAATCGCGGTGGCCGGTGCGTCCGGTCTGATCGGTGGTGCCCTGGTGCGGTCCCTGCGGGCCGACGGGCACGAGGTGGTCCGGCTGGTGCGGCACGAGCCCCGGGGCGCGGACGAGGTGCGCTGGGATCCGGAGCGGCAGACCGTGGACGCGGCCGGGCTGAGCGGCTGCGACGTGGTGGTGAACCTGGCCGGGGCCGGGGTCGGGGACAAGCGCTGGACGCCGGAGTACAAGCGGCTGATCCGGGACAGCCGGGTGCTTGGCACGGCGGCGCTCGCGGAGGCCGCCGCCTCGCTGCCGGAGCCGCCCCGGGTGTTCGTGAACGGCAGCGCGATCGGCTACTACGGCGACACCGGCGACCGGATCACGGACGAGAGCGCCCCGCCCGGTGACGGCTTTCTGCCCTCGGTGTGCGAGGAGTGGGAGGAGGCCGCGGCGCCGGTGCGGGAGGCGGGCGTGCGGACGGTGTTCGTGCGCACCGGTCTGGTGGTGGCGTCCGGAGGCGGGGCGTGGGGGCGGCTGTTCCCGCTGTTCAAGGCGGGGCTCGGCGGGCGGCTCGGGGACGGGCGGCAGTACTGGTCGTACATCGCGCTGCACGACGAGGTGGCCGCGATCCGGCATCTGATCGACCGTGCGGATCTGTCGGGGCCGTTCAATCTGACCGCGCCCGAGCCGCTGACCAACCAGGAGATCACCGAGGCGATGGGGCGCGTGCTGCACCGGCCCACCCTGTTCCCGGTCCCGGCGGCGGTGCTGCGCACGGTGCTCGGGGAGATGGCCGGGGATGTGCTGGGCAGTCAACGGGTGGTGCCCGCGCGGCTGTTGGAGTCGGGGTTCGCTTTCGCGTTCCCCGGGATCGAGGACGCGATCCGCGCGGCGGAGTGACCGTATGCGACCTCCATGCGACCGTGCCCTGTCGATGCGCGACTGCCCCTGACCGTCCGGAGCCCTAACCTCGGTCCGAACTCGGGTATCCCCGGGGCCTGTTGGGGGCATCACGTCTCCACCGGCCGCGCAACCACAGGAGGGGCCTCGTGCTTGAGCCCGCGTACCAGGTGGACGTCGTCGTCGTGGGAGCCGGGGTCGCCGGACTCGCGGCGGCCCGTCGGCTCGCCAGTGCTGGAGTGTCGACCGCGGTCCTGGAGGCAGAGCCGTGTGTCGGCGGCCGTATGGCGACCGAGAAGGTCGACGGCTTCCGGCTCGACCGGCTCGGCCAGCCGCTGTTCACGTCCTGGGCCGAACTGCGCACCACCCCCGGCCTCGAAGCGCTGCCGCTGCGCCGCTTCGCGCCCGGGGTCCTGCTGCACCGCGACGGGCACCGGCACCGGGCGGGCGCTCCGGCGGTCACCGGGGGCGCACGGGGCGCACTTCACATCGCGCGCGCCCTCGCGAGCGCCCCCCGGGGTGCGGGCAGCGCCCGTGAGAGCCGTACCGGCGGGGCGGCCGGGGGCGCCATGGACCGGGCGCGGCTCGGCAGCGCGCTGAACCGGCTCGCCGCCACGCCCGTCGACCGGCTGCTGGCCCGCCCCGAACTGCCCGCCGCCCAGGCCCTCCAGGCGCGCGGTCTGCCCCCGCGCACCGTCGAGGGCTTCCTGCGCCCGCTGCTCGCCGCCCTGCTGTGCGACCCGGAGCTGACCACCTCCAGCCGGGCCGCCGACCTCGCACTGCACGCCTTCGCGAGCGGACGGCTGTGCCTCCCGGAGGGCGGCGCGCAGGCGCTGCCCGACCGGCTGGCCCGCTCGCTGCCGCCCGGCACCGTACGCACCGGCGTCCGCGTCACCTCGGTGTCCACCACCTCGGTCACCACCGCCGAGCACGGCGTGATCCGCTGCCGCGCGGTGCTCCTCGCGACCGGCGCCCGCGCCGCGGCCGAGCTGCTGCCCGGTCTGCGCGTGCCCGGGTTCCACCCGGTGACCGTGGTCCACCACACCACCGACGACCCGGCCCCCGTGCTCGCCACCGGCTCCGCGCTGCTGCTCGACGCCGACCGGAGCGGCCCGGTCGCGCACACGGCGGTGCTCAGCGCCGTGGACCCGGGCCGGGCGCCCGCCGGACGCGTGCTGATCTCCTCCACCGTGCTCGGCACCCCGCCCGGGGGCCCCGGCGAGCTGGACGGCGCGGTCCGCATCCAGCTGGGCCGCCTCTACGGCACCTCCACGCACCGCTGGGAGACCCTGGCCGTGCACCACACCCCCGAGGCCGTCCCCGCGCTGCGCCCGCCGTACGACGCGCGCCGCCCGGTGCGCCTGATGGCGGGCCTGTACGTGTGCGGCGACCACCGCGACTCCGGCACCGTCCAGGGCGCCCTGCACTCCGCCCACCGCGCCGCCGCGGCCCTCCTGGCCGACCTCGGCGCGGAAGGCTCGATGCACCGGGCCGACCCGGCGGCGACGGTGCCGCACGCGGCGTAGGACCGGCAATCGGCGTAGAGCCAACAAGCGGCGCAGGACCGGCGAGGGGCCCCGCTCACCCCAGGGCGGCGGTCCGCTCCCGGTACCCGCGCGCCGGGGCCGCGTCGCGGTACGGCTCCAGGCGGCGCTCGAAGTCCTTGACGTACTCGAGCGCGCGCACCGAGCGCATCTCCGCCGCCTGGGCCGCCGCCTCGGCGGCCAGCGCGCACGCCTGGTCGAGTTCGCCGAGGCCGAGCCGGGCGGTGGCGAGCACCACCCGGCAGAACAGACGGCTGCGGGCGTGCGCCGGGCCGCGCAGCCGCAGCGCCCGCTCCGCGTGCTGGGCGGCGGCGCGGAACTGCTGGAGGTCCCGGTGGCAGTGGCCCAGCTCGTCCGCGAGCTGGCCCTCGTCGAAGAACCGCGCCCAGTACGGCACCTCGTCGCCGGGCCGGGCGGCCTCCAGGGCGCGTTCGGCGCGCAGCAGCGCGGTGGTGCACGCCCGCGCCTCCCCGAGCATCGCGTGCGCCCGCGCCTCCGCCGCGTGCAGCAGCGCCTGGACGACCGGGGGCGCCGCGGTGCCGACCCCCTGCTGGGCGACCCGGGCGAGCTGCAGCGCCTCCCTGCCGTGCCCGAGGTAGACGGCCTGACGGCTCATGGTGACCAGCACGTACGAGCCGTAGGCCCGGTCCCCGGCGGCCTGC
Organism: Streptomyces sp. LaPpAH-108; assembly: GCF_000373625.1. Taxonomy (GTDB): domain Bacteria; phylum Actinomycetota; class Actinomycetes; order Streptomycetales; family Streptomycetaceae; genus Streptomyces. The sequence continues at coordinate 673,898 of NZ_KB891988.1, read as the reverse complement.
GCGAGCCGCAGCGCCTGCACGAAGTAGCGCTGGGCGAGCCCGTGCGCGGCGATGTCGTACGACGTCCAGCCCGCGAGCCGGGTGAGGTCCGCGGCGGCGCCGAAGAGCCTGCGGCCGGTCCGCTCGGAGTAGACCCCGCGCAGCATCGGCTCGCACTCGTGCTCCAGATAGCGCACCAGGGCCTGGCGGGCGTGGCCGCCGCCGTACTGGTCGTCCAGGGTGCGGAACAGCTCGCCGACCGAGCGCAGCGCGGCGATGTCGCCCGAGGTGACCCGGTGCCCGGAGGAGCGGTCGGGGTGGCCGGGCGGGCGCAGTGCGCCGGGCATGGGCTCGATGCGCTCGGGCGTGCTGCCGTGGCGGCCCTGCGCGGGCACCCGGGGTGCCGGTTCGCGGGCCACCTGGTCGTCGGGCCTGCCGATCAGCCAGTCCCGGCTGGGCACCACGAGCCCGGCCGGGGTGAAGGCGATCCGGCGCAGCTCGGCATGGCTGCCGGAGTCCTTGCGCCACAGTCCGCCGACGATGTCCACGGCCTCCTCCGGCGTGGACGCGAACTCGAGCCCGGCGTACACCGGCGCACACGCGTCCAGGCCGAGATCCTGCGCGGTGAGCCGGCGCCCGAGACGGCGCGTGAAGACCTCGGCGATGAGCGCGGGCGTGGTGCCCCGGGGCTGCTGTCCGCGCAGCCAGCGGGTGACGGAGGTCTTGTCGTATCTGAGGTCGAGTCCGTGCTCCAGGCCGAGCTGGTCGACGCGCCGGGCCAGACCCGCGTTGGAGAACCCCGCCTCTGCGATGAGCGCGGCGAGCTGGCGGTTGGGGGTGCGCTGCGCGGGTCGGTCCGTCATCTGTGGTGCGGTCTCCTGCCTTCCAGCTCCCTGAGGTGCCGGGATCGCCTGTGAGCAGCCCTTTCGGCCGCACGAACGGCGCGAATGTAGCGGAGAGTGAGCAAGTAGTCGCACATTCCGCCGCGTATTCATCCGATCGTGTGAGGATCACCCGCGGGACTGACGTGTGCGAGCCGGACGTACAGTGGCGTGGGCGCCCGACGCGCCTGACAGACCCGACGAGGGGCGGCCTGAAACGAGGGGCAGCCTGAGGGAGGCGCTTGCCGTGAGTGAGTTGCGGTTCGTCCACATGGGGTTCGGCGCGGACGCCGTCGAGTACCAGGTGGCCTGGGACGAGCAGCGCCGGGTGCACGCGGCCCGGTTCGCCGACGAGATCCCCGACACCGTGCTGCTCCTCGAACACCCCCCGGTGTACACGGCGGGCCGCCGCACCGAGGACAGCGAGCGCCCGCTCGACGGCACCCCGGTCGTGGACGTGGACCGGGGCGGCAAGATCACCTGGCACGGTCCCGGCCAGCTGGTGGGCTACCCGATCCAGAAGCTGCCCCGCCCGGTCGACGTGATCGCCCACGTACGCCGCCTGGAGGAGGCCCTGATCCGCGCCTGTGCGGAGTTCGGGCTGGAGACCACCCGCGTCGAGGGCCGCAGCGGGGTCTGGGTGCTCGGCGACCCGGTCGAGCAGCGCCCCGCGCTCGGCGGCCTCTCCCTGGACTTCGACCCCCGGCTGAACGACGAGGAGTTCGACCCCCGGATGAACGGTCCGGAGTACGCCCCCTCCAACGCGGGCCAGCGCCGCGAGGACCGCAAGATCGCGGCGATCGGCATCCGTGTCGCCAAGGGCGTCACGATGCACGGCTTCGCCCTCAACGTGAACCCGGACAACCGCTGGTTCGACCGGATCATCCCCTGCGGCATCCGTGACGCCGGAGTGGCCTCGCTCGCGAACGAGCTGGGCCGGGACGTCACGATCGCCGAGGTCGTACCGGTGGTCGAGCGGCATCTGCGCGAGGTCATGGAGAACGCGGACCTCAAGCCCCGGGTGATCGAGAAGACCGCCGCGGTCTGACCGGGAATGCGGCCTGCGTCCGCGAGGTTTTCCTCACCCGTAGGGCCCAATGCACACGGGCGTACTCTGTGTACGCCGAAGAATCGAAGACTACTTCGCAACAAGCAGGGAGCCGGTCGTGTCCGCAGTCGCACCCGACGGACGCAAGATGCTGCGCCTGGAGGTCCGCAACAGCCAGACCCCCATCGAGCGCAAGCCCGAGTGGATCAAGACCCGGGCGAAAATGGGCCCCGAGTACACCAAGATGCAGAACCTCGTGAAGAGCGAGGGCCTGCACACGGTGTGCCAGGAGGCCGGCTGCCCCAACATCTACGAATGCTGGGAGGACCGCGAGGCCACCTTCCTCATCGGCGGCGACCAGTGCACCCGGCGCTGTGACTTCTGCCAGATCGACACCGGCAAGCCCGAGGCCCTGGACCGCGACGAGCCACGCCGCGTGGGCGAGTCCGTGGTCACCATGGACCTCAACTACGCCACGATCACCGGCGTCGCCCGCGACGACCTGGAGGACGGCGGCGCCTGGCTGTACGCCGAGACCGTGCGCCAGATCCACGCCCAGACCGCGGACCGCGCGGCCGGCCGCACCAAGGTCGAGCTGCTGGCCCCCGACTTCAACGCGGTGCCCGAGCAGCTGGCCGAGGTCTTCGCCTCCCGCCCCGAGGTCTTCGCGCACAACGTGGAGACGGTCCCGCGCATCTTCAAGCGCATCCGCCCCGGCTTCCGCTACGAGCGCTCGCTGAAGGTCATCACCGAGGCCCGCGACTTCGGCCTGGTCACCAAGTCCAACCTGATCCTCGGCATGGGCGAGACCCGCGAGGAGATCAGCGAGGCGCTGCGCCAGCTGCACGACGCCGGGTGCGAGCTGGTCACCATCACCCAGTACCTGCGCCCCTCGCTGCGCCACCACCCGGTCGAGCGCTGGGTCAAGCCGCAGGAGTTCGTGGAGCTGAAGGAGGAGGCCGAGCAGATCGGCTTCTCCGGGGTGATGTCCGGCCCGCTGGTCCGCTCGTCGTACCGCGCCGGTCGCCTGTACCAGATGGCGATCGAGAAGCGGGGCGCGTTCGTCGCCAGCCAGGCGGTCTGACGCACCCGGCGCATCCGGTCGCGCGCCCGGGACGCGCGCCTGCGGCGCCCGAGCGGTGTGAGCAAGCCGTGTGAATTCACGCACAAGTTCCTACTGGCCAGTAATGGCCGAGTCGACGCGGTCCCGGCCGTCCTCGCTGATGAGGGCACCCGCCGGGGCCGCGCCGTCGTACCCGGGGTCCGCACCAGGGCTTCACTGGCGTTTGACCGGTCGGTCACGCCCTGGTAACACCAATCAGTGACCCTGGAATCACGCCCCGTACTCCACCCGCTCCGAGGGGGGACCTCGATCATGCAGGCCGCACCCGTCCGCGCCAACGCCATCCCCACCCTCAGCGGCGCCCTACGCGCCGTCGAGTCCCTGCTGCTGAACGGCGGTCAGCGCACCGCCCGCCGCAACGCCTGGACGTCGGTCCTGGAGGACCGCCGCCGGGCCAAGGACCGCGTCGAGGCCCAGCAGGTTCTCGACCGCGCCGCCGCCCGTCTCTGACCCCTTCCCGACCCCGGTGTGACCCTCCCGACACCGCCGTCGAGAGTGCCCCGGCGGCCACGTAGACTTCGTGGCATGGCGAGGAAGGAAACCGCGGCGGACGCCGCGAACGCAGGGCGACTCAAGCAGATCGCTCTCACGTACAAGATGACCCAGAAGGCCGACAAGACGATCGGCCTGGTACTGGCTGCCGTCGCACTCGGTATCTTCGGTGTCCTCCTCGTGATCGGCTTCCTGGTCGGGCATCCGTTCTACTTCGGCTTCGCGGGCCTGCTGATCGGCCTGCTGTCCGCTGCCGTCGTGTTCGGCCGCCGGGCCGAGCGGGCCGCCTTCGGGCAGATGGAGGGCAAGCCGGGCGCCGCCGCGGCGGTGCTGGACAACGTCGGCCGGGGCTGGACCACCACCCCCGCCGTCGCGATGAACCGCAGCCAGGACGTCGTGCACCGCGCGGTCGGCAAGGCCGGCATCGTGCTCGTCGCGGAGGGCAACCCGAACCGGGTGAAGAGCCTGCTCGCGGCCGAGAAGAAGAAGATGAACCGCATCGTCGCGGACGTGCCCGTGCACGACGTGATCGTCGGCACCGGCGAGGGTCAGGTCGACCTCAAGAAGCTGCGTACGACGATGCTGAAGTACCCGCGCGTCCTGACCGGCCCGCAGGTGACCGCCACCAACGACCGGCTGCGCGCGCTCGGCGACCTGATGAGCAACATGCCGCTTCCGAAGGGGCCTATGCCCAAGGGGATGCGCCTGCCGAAGGGCGGCGGCGGCCCGAAGTCCCGCTGACGGGGTTTTCGTAGTCGTACGAGAGTGGGGCCCGGCCGGAGGAAGTCCTCCCGGCCGGGCCCCACTCTCGTATCCGCTTCTGGACTAGATGCGGACCTCGACGGTCTTCGCGAGGCGGTCGTGCAGACCGCGGCCGTCGCGGTCCCAGACCAGGGCGGGGACGGCGAGGCAGAGCAGGACGGTACGGAGCAGGGCGCGCAGCGGGTTGACCACGCCGGTCTCCAGGGACACCACGCGCAGCCCGAAGAGCCGCTTGCCCGGGGTGAAGCCGAGGGTGCCGACCAGGAGCGCGCTCATCGCGAAGAAGACGAGCAGCGCCCAGTTGCTGGTGGCGGGGGTGTTGCCGTGGGTGATCAGGCCGTATGCGATCAAGACGCACAGTCCCCAGTCCACGGCGAGCGCGCCGAGCCGCCTGCCGGGCCGGGCGACGGAGTTCGGACCGTCCTCCGGGAGCCCGAGCTGCTCGCCCCGGTACCCGAAGTCCGCGCCCGCCTCTTCCATGGCCGCGCGGGGCCCGGAGAGCCACGATCCCATTGCCTGCCTGTTGTCCACCCGTCCACGGTACTGTGCCGGGTTTTGATCACCGCGCGGAGGGGGGTTCCGGGGCTACGGTGGAGGGGCGGCCGGTTAACTTCTGCGAAACAAACGAGTCACGCCCGAGAAACCGCGCGTCCCTAGTGTCGGAACCAGCGTGTGCCACCGCACTGGCCGCACGAACCCGATCTGCCACCCCGACCGGACGGCCGGGAGTAGGAGGAGCTGGATGTTCCAGAACGCCGACGAGGCCAAGAAGTTCATCGCGGACGAGGACGTCAAGTTCGTAGACGTACGTTTCTGCGACCTGCCGGGCGTCATGCAGCACTTCACGGTGCCCGTCGAGGCGTTCGACCCGGACGAGGAGCTGGCCTTCGACGGCTCGTCGATCCGCGGCTTCCAGGCCATCCACGAGTCCGACATGGCGCTGCGCGCCGACCTGTCGACGGCCCGCGTGGACCCGTTCCGCCGCGACAAGACGCTGAACATCAACTTCTTCATCCACGACCCGATCACGGGCGAGCAGTACTCCCGTGACCCGCGCAACGTGGCGAAGAAGGCCGAGGCGTATCTCGCCTCCACCGGCATCGCGGACACCGCGTACTTCGGCCCCGAGGCGGAGTTCTACGTCTTCGACTCGGTGCGCTTCGCCACCAGCGCGAACGAGGCGTTCTACCACATCGACTCCGAGGCCGGCGCCTGGAACACCGGCGCGGTCGAGAACAACCGCGGCTACAAGGTCCGCTACAAGGGCGGCTACTTCCCGGTGGCCCCGGTGGACCACTTCGCCGACCTGCGCGCGGAGATCTCCCTGGAGCTGGACAAGGCGGGCCTCAAGGTCGAGCGCCAGCACCACGAGGTGGGCACGGCGGGCCAGGCGGAGATCAACTACAAGTTCAACACGCTGCTCGCCGCGGCCGACGACCTCCAGCTCTTCAAGTACATCGTGAAGAACGTCGCCTGGCGCAACGGCAAGACCGCGACCTTCATGCCGAAGCCGATCTTCGGTGACAACGGCTCGGGCATGCACGTCCACCAGTCCCTGTGGTCCGGCGGCGACCCGCTCTTCTACGACGAGGCCGGGTACGCGGGCCTGTCGGACACCGCCCGCTACTACATCGGCGGCATCCTCAAGCACGCCCCGTCGCTGCTGGCCTTCACCAACCCGACGGTGAACTCGTACCACCGCCTGGTGCCGGGCTTCGAGGCGCCGATCAACCTGGTGTACTCGCAGCGCAACCGCTCCGCGGCGATGCGTATCCCGATCACGGGCTCCAACCCGAAGGCCAAGCGCGTCGAGTTCCGCGCGCCCGACTCCTCCGGCAACCCGTACCTCGCCTTCTCCGCCCTGCTCCTCGCGGGCCTGGACGGCATCAAGAACAAGATCGAGCCCGCCGAGCCGATCGACAAGGACCTCTACGAGCTGGCCCCCGAGGAGCACGCGGGCGTCGCCCAGGTCCCCACCTCCCTCGGCGCCGTCCTCGACCGCCTCGAAGCCGACCACGACTTCCTCCTCCAGGGCGACGTCTTCACCCCGGACCTCATCGAGACGTGGATCGACTACAAGCGCACGAACGAGATCGCTCCGCTGGCGCTGCGGCCTCACCCGCACGAGTTCGAGCTTTACTACGACGTGTGATGTCGGCCCCAGGCCAGAGCGGGTAACCGCTCCCCTGAGCCATCTGTGGGCCGTCGGCCGGCTCTCCCCGCACGGGAGGGCCGGCCGACGGTCTTTTGAGGGCGCGCGCCCTCACTTCATCTCTGAGCTTCAGGCGTCTCAAGCTCGTCCAGCAGCCGTTCCAGCTCCTGCCAAGACTGAGCCCGCTGGGGGAGATACAGGGGGCTGTCGAAGAACAGCGCATGGCAGTGCTGGGTGATGTCCCTCAGGACGTGCAGCTTCCGGCCCTCACTCCGGCCTGAGATCCACACCATGCGGGCGTCGCCCGAATATCGAACCGCCAGCGAGCAGCAGCGCCGTCAGTCCGCCGAGGTGGCCGAGAGAGGCCATCACGTCTACCACGTGTGATTGGCACTGCGTGAAGGTTCTCCTGACGGAACGTACGGCGTTGAGTATCGTGGTGGGGCGCTGATACGGCAGTGCGTCTCGCCTCAACCGGTCCGGCACCGGGGCGAGCAGTGGGCTCTTGAGAGTGACCCGTAGTTGAAGTAGTTGCACCATTCCAGGACACGCGATCGCTCTCTCCTGCCGTTGCCGGGCGGCAAACGGAAGGGGCTGCGTATGTCCAGGTCAGGGAATGTCGACCGTCTTGCCAAGAAAATCCGCAGGCAGACGTCTCTCAAGCTCGCCACAGCGTACAGAATCGCGCGGCAGGTGAGTTATTACTCCGCTGCCCCGGTCGCGGACGCTCTCGAACCCCAGCAGCGTCGGCTTGAAGCGCACATGGCTCACGTACTCGCCGCCGGGTTCAGAGATGGCCAACTCAACGGCGCTCTCCTCGGGGTGCGAGAAGCCCACTCAAGTAACCAGGGATTGCACCTGGCCCTGGATCCTCAGATGGCTGATGCGGTACTCCGGGCACTCCTCCCACGGTTCGACCACCACTATGGCGGTGTACGCGGTGTTCCAGGGTTGCGTGTACGCGGAGACGGCAGGCGGCTGGTGCTTCACGACGCGGTCTCCTCTGCACAGGTGACCGTGACGCGAATGGACGACGGCGCCATGTGCCTTCCGTCGGCCCGTGACGGCGAAGTTCTTCTCTGGAAGCGAGTCCCCCGAGGCATGTCCAGCGATGAGCGGAAGGAAGCGGACGAGTGGCTGGATGCAAGGGGAATCGGTGATCTTGAGGTCCGCGATGCGCTGATGAGTCGAATCCTTCGCCACCCGGAACTGGTGAACAGGGCTGCGGAGCCCCACGGTTTCGCGAACTGCTACGTGCACCACCCGGGTGACCTCGTGATCGAATGGTGCTGCGGCGACTCGGCAGAAGTAGTGTGCGCGAATCTGCTGGCACAGGGTTTCGCCGAAGGATTACCCCCGGAGAAGGCCATCGAACTGTTCTCCCAGAACTCCATCGGCTTCGGCGATGGAACTGTGATTCTCAGGCGCCACAGTTCATGTCTGTACGGCAGCAACGCCGCAAAGGTCACCGAGGCAATCCAGAAGCGTTACGAATCATGACCCTGGTCGTGCTGGTTCTCGGGCTGGGATTTTGTGGAGCGCTGCGTGCCATCGTGCGATGTGGACGAGACGTTGCCGTACTCCGTGGTCTGGAGCGTCTTTTACAGGGCTGTGACCAGAAGCAACGACTCGAGGTCTGCCGAATCCTCGCCGCTTCGCTTCGGGAAGAAGACACAGAGGGGTTGGAGGGGAACAACCACACGACGCACCCGTCGGCCACGGGGCTGAGACGAGAACGGCCACGTCAGCTCATCCCGCTGCCGAGACAGGTTGGTGAAGGGGTCAGCCGTGGGCCCGGGTACGTGATCATGCCGTGCCAATCTCGCATCCGTTATCGCGGGACTCGGGCGCAACTCTGCTCCCCGCACGGTCGAACTCGGCCCACACGCACTTTCCAGGGCCCTTCCGCTCCTTCACACCCCACCTGTCAGCCGTGTTCGACACGATCAGCAGGCCCCGCCCGTCGACGTCGGACTCCTCGGGCGCGCGTTGTGCCGGGACCTCGTCGCCGGCGTCATGGACCTCGATGACCAGATGGTCGGCGAAGGAGTCGACGCGCACGAGGACGAGGCGCCCCGCAGGCGTTCCGTGGAGCACGGCATTGGTGACGAGTTCCGAGGCGCACAACCGCATGTCGTCGAGTCGGCTGGTCTCGCCCCATTCGGTGAGCGTGGCGACGACGAAGGTGCGCGCCTTGCGTGGCGTGGTCCGGCGGCGGGGGAAGCGCGCAGTGCGGTGCAGTTCCGTGGTCGGAGGGAGATCCTGCGAGGCGTCGAGGACCTCGTCGGTGAGTTTGCTTGCCATGGTCAACAGGAAAGCGGCTGGACTCATTTGGGTCGGGAGCCAGCGCGGGGGCCATGTCGGGGGCCACTATGGGGGCCACAACCTGCGGCTCCGGGGAGAGGGGATGCGCGAATCAGGAATTGGCGTACTGCTCGCCCAGTTACGCACTGAACGTGGCTGGACCCAGCAGCGGGTGGCAGACGAGTACAACGCCGTAGAGGGCAGCGCCTCCAAGACCGGCAAGGAGATCGGGCGTTACGAGCGCGAGGCTCGTATCCCTGTTCCGTACACCCGAAGGTATCTGGCACGGGTGTTCTCCATCGACGTCACGGTGCTCGACCGCGCTGTCGCTGTCAGCAAGAGCCGCAGGGGCGAGCCCGATGCGGCTTTGGAGCGTCGGGACCGGCCTTCTCGGCAAGGGTCGTACTCGCTCACCGTCCGAGCCGTCTCGGACGATGCGGCAGTGTCCGCCGACTTCGCGCGGTTCGCCACCGCGCGCAATGCCGACGAGATCGTCGTCGAGCAACTGGAAGCCGATGTGGCGTGGCTCGCCCGGTCATACGTCAGCCATCCGCTGGTGGAGCTGCACTCGCAGATCAAGCAGCTGCGGGACGGCGTGTACGAGCTGCTGCGGGGACGCCAACGTCCTCGCCAGACTGCTGATCTCTACGTCGCGGCATCGAGATTGAGTGGGCTGTCGGCTCACGTCTGCCTCGACATGGGAGCCTACGACTCCGCCGCCACCCATGCGCGCACCGCTCGGGCATGCGCAGAAGCGGCCGGGCACGAGGGCATGGTGGCGTGGGTGCGGGCGATCGAGTCCCTGATCGCCTACTGGAACGGCCGGTACGATCAGGCGGCCCGGCTGGCCCGGGCCGGCCTTCACCACCGGGCCGGTGGCAGCATCGGAGCCCGGCTGGCCAGTCTTGAGGCGAGGGCGCTCGCCCTCCAAGGCGATTGCGCGGGCGCCTGCGCGGCCCTGGCCGATGCCGAGCGGCACCGTGATGCCATGTCCGGCCACGACGAGATGCCTGGTGTCTTCGCTTTTCCGGGCGCGAAACAGTTCACGTACGCCGGGACGACTCAACTGGCGATGGGCGGGCGGGAGCAGGTTCAGCGCGCAATCACCAGCGCCAAGGCCGCGATCCAGCTCTACTGCTGTGCCGAGGAGGACGACCAGTCGGTCGGCGACCTGTACGCCGCTCATCTCGATCTGGCCCGTGGCCACCTGCTCCTGGGTGACCTGGAGGGCACGGAGGTGATGCTGGAGTACGTCCTCGGCTCCGCCCCCGAGCGCATGTCGGCGAGCATCGTGCGCCGGATCACGGACCTGGGCCGCGAGCTGAAGGGCCCGCAGTACGTTGGGACGGTGCAGGCCGCCCACTTGCGGGAACGACTCCAGCACACGGCCGCCCTCGCGGCCTCGACCACCGCCCCCCTGACCGGAGCTGCCGCCGTGACCGACCAGTCCGCCGCACACACCGCCGCCGTCACCGACCGGGACCGTCTCGCGCGGAGTGCCTACAGCAGTGACCGGGATCTCGCGGCCCGCCAGTCTCTCTACCGGTGGCAGACGCCTCGCTACGACCTGCCCGGCATCGTGGCCGAGGAGCTGCGCGGTGTGCGTGGCCGGGTGGTCGATGTCGGTTGTGGCAACGGGAAGTTCATCCGGCGGCTCCGTGAGGAAAGGCCGGACCTGGCGCTGCTGGGCCTCGATATCGCACCCGGCATCGTCTCCGGTATTCCGGGCCCGGTCGCCGTGGCGGATGCGACCGCGTTGCCCCTGGCGGCGGACAGTGTTGATGCTGCGCTGGCGATGCACATGCTGTACCACGTCGCCGACATCCCGCAGGCGGTGCGGGAGTTGTCCCGTGTCGTCGTCGACGATGGACTCGTCATCGCTTCGACCAACAGCGACCGGGACAAGTCCGAGCTGGACGACCTGTGGCAGCGGGCCGCCGGTGATGTCCTCGGCACGAAACGGGGTCCGGCGCGCATCTCTCTGAGCGCGCGCTTCTCCCTGGAGAAGGCACCTGTTTTCCTTGGGCAAGCGTTCGGTCGCATCGAGACGATCGAGCTGCCCGGCACCATCACCGTTCACGATCCCGAGCCGGTCATCGCGCACATGTCCTCCTACCAGGCCTGGGCGGACCAGCACGACGTCCCGTTCCAGGACACCATCGAGAGGGCTCGCGCCATCCTCGTCGACCACTTGGCGCGGCACGGCTCTTTTCGGATCACCTGCCTGGGGGGCGTCCTCGTGTGCCGCTCTTGACCCCGCTGTCTCAGCGGAGAGCGGGAGTACGCCGACGACACGGGAGTGCCCCCGTATCCGCGTACGGAGCCGGGGGCACTCCCCTGTCAGACCTCGTACCGGCCGACTTCCAGGAAGTGGCGCAGGGCCTCCGGGGAGCCGTCGTCCAGGGCCGCGTTCGCGGCGGCGCGCAGGGCGTCGCTGATGGTGGGGTCGGCGAGGATCCTGACGATGGCGACGCTGTCGTCCTCGGCCTGGGCGAGCCGGTAGCCGGACTCCAGCCAGGTGCGGATCTCGGCGGAGTCGTCACGGTCGAGCAGCTCGTTGACCTCCCGCTTCACCCGCTTCCCGCTGTCGGGGTCACCGAGCAGCCGGACGAGCGTCACCCGGTCGTCCTCGCCCTGGGCCAGCGCGTACCCGGTCTCCAGCCAGGCCCGCATCTCGTCCGCGGTCCCGTTGTCGAGCAGCGCGCCTGCCTCCTCCTTCACGCGCTTGCCGCTGTCAGGGTCGGCCAGGATGCGGAGGATCGCGATCCGCAGATCGTCGATGTCCATGTCGTCGTACGGCGACCCGGCATCGGCCGCGACGGCGACGGCCGCCACGGGGGCCGCGCCACCGGCCGCGAAGGAGGGCGTGGCGAACAGCAACGCCGGAGCCATCGCCCCGGCAGCCACAGCGAGCGTCACACGGGTCAGCCTCACGGGATCAACCACCTCGAGTCGTAGTCGCGATCTGACACAGCGGGGTGATGATGCCAGGGGTGACGGCGAAGATCATTGCCTGAACCATGCAGTCTTCGGGGCAACGCGTTGCCGTTACCGGGCGCGGCGATGGCACTGGGAGGCCGCGGCGCTCAGTCGGCCGACGGCTCCGGTATCCGCCAGGTGATCTGGAACCGCTCGGCGTCGGTCCGGCGGTGGGAGCCCACGGGGGTGATCTGCTTGATCAAGTACCCGAAGACCATGTGCTGCGCGTCTTCGGAGACCTCGTCCCAGGTGTCGGGAGTCACGATCATCACCTCACGCATGAGGCTCATGTCCGCCTCGAACTCAAGCATCTCGGCACGTTCGTCCCGGCTCATCGTCTCGTCGGCATGCATCGCTCGAATCGACTCCGCGAGGAGGTTGGGTTCGCGGCTGAGGCGACGACGGATCTCCTGACAGCCGTACCGGAATACCGCGATGGCCTCCATCACTTCCCGGTCGGGGTTCTGATAGCCGTACGGCGCTCCCGCCTCGGCCCCTACGTAGTCGCCCTTCAGCGTGTGCAGGAGGACACGCAAGGCGTGTTCGGCGCCCTGTTCCTCGATCAACCTCATCATCACGTGGACCCAGTCGTCCTCGGACACCACCGGCTCGTGAGGAACCGCGAGCGACGGATCGATCTCGATGGCGGTGAAGGGGTTGACCAGCATCCCCATGACCAGCTCCGGGGTCCACTTGCCATCCTCACCTCCCCAGCCGCTGTGGAGGATTTCCCGGAACGACTTCAACGAACCGGCTTCACCTTCGCTTATCGCCCGCCACAAGGGGAGGAAGCGGGCCACCTCGGAGTCCGCGTCCCGAGGTGGGCTGCACAATCCGGCCAGAACGACGACGATGTCACGGACGGTTTCCCAACGTGGCACGCGTATCCCGTTGAGGGCGGAGCGCACACTCTCGTGACTGGCATCCGACAGCCGGTCGTCATGGCTGCGGATGAGTGTGCTCACCTTGCGAAAGCTCACGCGCCCCGCCGCGCGGTACAACTCACCCAGGGCATCGACCAATTCCTTGTGCGCGCCGGTCGGCTGGGGCGAGATGGGCACAGCCACGTGTGTTCCTCCTGATCCAAGGTGTCAAGTTTCGTCGGCAGCAGAGGGGCCCTGGCGAGAGCCGAGTCAGCTTTCGTCAAGTTGGCAGCGCCACCCGCCAAACCGTGACTCGCGGTCAACCGGCCAGGTCAGCATGGAGAAGGCGCTGTCGGAGCGCCTTCGTCCAAGGAGTTGCCGCACATGCACATCCCTGCGTACGCCTACGCCACCATACGAGCCGCCCTGCCCACCGTGCCCACGTCGCGCCAGGTGGGGGCCTTGGAGTGCTGTCTGTGCTCCGCGCCGTTCGGCAAGGACCTCGGTCCCGTGCCCCTCGGCCCGACCCCGACGTCCGGGCTGTTCGGCTGTCGCCCCTGCCTGAGTCGGCTGATAAGGACTGCGCGCCGGTCCCGCGATGCCCGGCTGGTCCGGGACGCCGAGCGGGCCAGAACCGAAGCAGCCCTGTGGGACGCACAATGCGAGCGGTACCTGGCCGATCTCGCCAGCGTCCGCGAGGCGGCTGAAGCCGTCACCCGGCTCACGGAGGAAGGCACGGTGGAACCCCTTCAGGCCGCTTTGCTCCTTGTGTCATTGGAGTCGGCATACGCCTGGGTCGCGGAGGACATCCCCAAGCCTCCGGCGTCCGTCGACGCCGAGGACGACCCCTTGCGCGACGCGGACTTCCGGCTCCACCTGGAGATGATCGGCGCACGAGAGGCGATCGCCGACCGGCTGGCCTATCACCTCATCAACGAGGCCACCCCCGCACAACCGGAACTCTGCTGGGAACTCGATTGTCCCGAAGACTGCTCCGGGCGGCACGAGACCGAGCACATCGACTGCGGACCCGACGCTGTCTTCGAGGACCTCGCCAAGCACGGGATCGAGATCGAGCGCCGCGCGGAAGACCGGATTCATGGCAGCCCGACAACGGCAGAGGAGCCGACGTGCACGGTCAACGATGAGGAAATGATCGCCGTGCTGACGCACTGTGGCATGGATGCCGACGACACCGAACTGCTCGTCAGCGCGGCAGCGGTCGGGCTCGTCGCCGTCGCCTGGCGGGACGGGCCGTTGGAAACGATCCGTGAGGCCGACAGCGGCCCGAGCGACGGCGAGATGATCGCGCAGAGCGTCGACCTCTATCGTCGGGCTCGGAAAGCGCTGCTCGCCGCCCAGGAGGGCGGTCCCGAGGCGTTGCTCGCCTTCCAGGCCGTCGCTTCGGACATCGTTCTCCCTTGGGCAGGTGGTTCCAGCTTCACTTTGCAAGGCTGCGGGCAGCCCACAGAGGAGTTCGTGCGGAACGTCGACAACCGCGTCTGGTTCACCTCGCAGGTCATGCGCGAACAGGGCTGGCGAGCAGGCGTCCTGCACAGAGCTGCCGCAGCCGCGCTGATAGACCCCGACCAGTTCGGTATGCCGGGCTGGAGCGAAGTCGTGGCCGCCGTCATGCAGCGACTCGCCGAGTCGGACCGGTCGGACGCCCCCGACGCCCTGGCCGAACTGCCGGCCGTGGAATCCGCGTTGCGGGAGGCGCCGGACCGGCTGGGCGTGGCCGCACTCGACTGGCTCGCCGACCACGCGTTGCTCGGGCTGTGAGGGCAGGCCGCGCGATGGGGTGGGACGACATCACGCTGGCCATCCTCGCCGCGTTCGGGTGCGTCACCGTGTTGCTGACGCAGATCGACGACGTACTCGGCAGGTTGCCGCGGATCATCCGGGCTTGGCGACGGGTGCGCCAGGAGTTGGCGGGTCGTGCGGAGGAGGCCACCGACGAGGACGACCGAAGCTGACGGCAGACTGCACCGCAGAAGTCCAGGCAGGACAGTGTGGAGTAACGAGGGAACGCATGCAGGTGGGGATCGCGGAGGCCCGGTGGCTGCTCGAGGGTGGGGGGCCGATGGACTGGGTGGAGTGGGATCGGCGGGTTCGGGTCGAGGGGTGGTACCGGCCGGGTGACTACGGGGCCGGGTTCCGGGTGCTGGCCGTGTTGGAGTCGGGCTCGGGTGAGGCGCTGGGTGACGAAGAGCTGGCGGTCGCGCTCTGTCATCGGGACGGGCGGGTCCGGCGGCGGGCGCTGGAGCGGGTCGTAGGGCGGGCGGCGCTGCTTCCGCTGGTGGCCGTGCGGTGTGCGGACTGGGCCGAGCCGGTGCGGGAGCGGGCGCGGGAGCTGCTCGTGGAGGCGCTGGACGCGGAGGCCGCGGTGCGGCTCGCGCCGTTGGTCCTGCGGCTGGCCGACCGGCAGCGCGGGGACTTCGCCCTCGGGCTGCTCGACCAGGTGCTGCGCCGGGAGGGGCCGGGGCCGCTGCTGGAGTCCGGTGACCGTCCGGCGCGCCGGTTCGCGTACCGGCTGGCCGTCGAGGAGGGGCTTCTCCCGCCTGCCGGGCTGGCCTGGGCCGCTGCCCTCGACGACGACGCCGTCGTACAGGGGCTGTGTGCCGATGCGGCGCTGGCCGCCACCACGGACGCGGAGGTGGTGGACGTGCTGCTCGGCGCCCGCGCTCCCCGGGTCCGGGCGGCCGGAGTCACCGCGCTGCGGCGGCTGGGCCGAAGGGAGCGGGCCGAGGAGTTCCTCGCGGACCGGTCGGGGCTGGTGCGGGCCTGTGCGCGGTACGTCGTACGGCAGCTCGGGGGCGACCCTCTCCCCTGGTACCGGGCGCGTTGCGCCGAGCCGACACCCCCGCCCGGCGCCGCCGTGGGGCTCGCGGAGTGCGGGGAGCGGGCGGACGCCGAGCTGTTGTGGCCGTTGCTGGACCATCCGGAGGCGGGGGTACGCGCGCGGGCCGTGGCGGGGCTGCGTGTGCTGGGCGTGACGGACGTACCGCGGATGCGACGGCTCCTGGACGATCCGGCACCCGGCGTGGTCGGCGCGGCCACGCGCGCGCTGCTGCCGTCGGCCGGTGCACTGAGCGCGGAGTGGCTGCTGCGGCGGCTGGACGCGGAGCGGCCCCGGTGGGAGCGGGTCTCGGCGTGGCGGCTGCTGGACGCGCACGGCAAGGTGGCCCGGCTGCGGGCGGCGGTGGCGCTGCTGGAGGACGGGGATGTACGGCTGCGGGCGCGGGCCGAGCAGGTCGTACGGCGGGCGACGGGGTGGGGGACGTACTGGCCCGGGACGTATGCCCGGTCGGAGCCGGAGGTCGCCGGGCTGCTGGAGCGGGGCCGACTGCTCCTGGGCGCTCTGGGCCGGCGGCAGGACACTCACGCTTGACGGTTTTGCCGGTTCCGGTGATGGTTTTGCCGGTTCCGGTGATGATTTTGCCGGTTCCGGGTCATATCGCGGCTCCCGCATCGGCCACCGCGGGTGCACACTGGACAGCACAGGGCGCTGAGTGCGGGGTGATGCGAGATGCGGAGCCGCTTTCGGAGTGATCGGCGGCTGACCGTGCGGATGACGGTCACGCTGTTTCTGCTCGGGCTGCTGTACGTGGGGTTCGTGGCCGCGCTGATCGTGCTGCTGAAGTCGTGGCTGCTGGTCGTCGTGCTGGTGGGTGCGCTGTTCGTGGCGCAGTTCTGGTTCTCCGACAAGATCGCGATGTTCGCGATGCGCGGGAAGGTCGTGGAGCCGGAGGAGTATCCCGAGCTGCACGCGGTGGTGGACCGGCTGTGCGCGATGGCCGACATGCCGAAGCCCGTGGTGGCCGTGTCGTCCATGGACATGCCGAACGCGTTCGCGACCGGGCGGAACCCGGATCACGCGGTGGTCTGTGTGACCACGGGGCTGCTACGGCGCCTGGAGCCCGCCGAGCTGGAGGGCGTGCTCGCGCACGAGCTGTCGCACGTGGCGCACAAGGACGTCGCCGTGATCACGGTGGCGTCGTTCCTCGGGGTGCTCGCGGGGCTGATCGTCCGGTTCGCGTTCTACTCGTCGCTGTTCAGCTCGGGGCGCCGGGATCAGAACACGGCGGCGGTGTTCGCGGCGGTGATCGGGGTCTCGGTCGCGGTGTACGCGATCAGTTTCCTGCTGATCCGCGCGCTGTCCCGCTACCGCGAGCTGGCCGCCGACCGCGCTGCCGCGCAGCTGACCGGCCGCCCCTCGGCGCTGGCGTCGGCGCTCACCAAGGTCTCCGGGGACATCGCCCGGATCCCGACGAAGGATCTGCGGACGGCGCAGGCGTTCAACGCGTTCTACTTCACCCCGGCGACCGGCAAGGAGCCCGGCATCGAGCGGTTCTTCTCCACCCACCCGACGCTGGAGCAGCGGCTGCGGCAGCTGGGCCGGATCTCGGCGGAGCTGGGCGAGGCGGCGGCCCCCGAGTCGGCGGGCTGAGCATGGGGCTGCTGGACATTCTCCTGGGGCGTACGAAGCCGGTGCCGCCGGATCTGGACCGGCTGTTCGGGCTGCCGTCGGCGGCGGTGACGCTGGAGGTGGTCTCCGGGTTCACGCCGACCGGCACCGGCGCGGTGTGCTTCGCGACGGTCGAGGGCGCGGCCTTCGAGCAGACCCACCGCGAGGTGCGGGCGCTTCTCGACGCGGACAGCGACCGCACCGGGCCCCGGGTGGAGCTGGTCCAGGACTCCTACGGCTACTCCTGGCTGGTCTCCCGCCGCGCCCCCGATCAGCTCCCCGAACTGGTCAACGACCTGCACGCGGTCAACAGCTCCATGGAGGCCAACGGCTTCGGCCCCCAGCTGCTGTGCTCCCTGATCACCTTCACCCGCGACAACCCCGCCGACGACCGCTCCCTCGCCCTCGTCTACCTCTACAAACGCGGCAGCTTCTACCCGCTGTGCACCCACGCCGGGCGCCAGTCCCGCGACAACGCGATGGAACTCCAGCTGGCGTCGGCGCTGGAGAACGATCTGCGGGTGGAGGCGGACACGTCGCGGTGGTTCCCGTTGTGGGACGCGCCGGGGATGAATGGGTGAGGGTACGCGGGTGAAGGTGCGCGGCCGGGGGCGCGGAGGCGTGGCTCGTGGCTCGTGGCTCGTCTCAGGTGCGTGAGTCGTGTGAGTGAATGGCCCGCATGCGCGAACTCTCTCTTGATCAAGGGGAATCCGTCTACGCCTGCGACGGCGAGCGGCTGAGTGTCGTACGGACCGGCGCGGTGCCGGGACGGGCCACCGTCGTCCTGCTGCACGGCGCGGGCACCGGCAGCAAGGCCCGACTCCTGCCGCTGACCGAGGAGTTCGCTACGCAGGGCTGTCACGCGCTGGCCTTCGACTTCTCCGGGCACGGCGAAAGCACGGGTGCACTCGCGGAGTTGAGCCTGCGGCGCCGGTACGAGCAGGCGGTCGCGGTGATCGACGCCCACGCCCCGGCGGACGCGCCGCTGATCCTCGTCGGCTTCAGCATGAGCGGCCAGACGGTGGCGGATCTCGTACGGCACTACGGCTCCCGGGTCGCCGCGCTCGGCCTGGGCGCTCCGGCGGTGTACGCCCCCGACGCCTGGGACGTGCCCTTCGGTACAGGGGACGGCCGGTTCACCGAGATCATCCGCACACCGGACAGCTGGCGCGCCTCCCCCGCCCTCGGGGTGCTGCGGTCGTACGAGGGGCGGGCGGTGCTGGTGGTGCCCGGGACGGACACGGTGATCCCGGGGGCCGTGACGGAGGCGGTGCAGGACGCACTGGCGGCGCGGGCGCAGTACATGCGCTTCGAACTCCCGGACGCCGAGCACAGGTTGGGACTGTGGTTCCGGGATCACCCGGAGGACTGCGGGGAGTTGGCGAGGCTGCTGCTGGAGGGGCTGCCGAGCTGAGGGGGGGCATCGGCGTGGGGCATGGGGCAGGCTGGGCACCATGCCCCACGCCCCTGCGCCCCAGCCCCTGCGTCACATCGCTCCGCTCACAGCCCTCTGCTCGCCCCAGCCCGGCGGCGGGCGGGGTGCGAATGGGCCGACGTGGAACGGACGTTGGACGTCCGCCTCCCCGCCGATTACAAGCAGCTCGTCCACACCTACGGCGGCGGACTCTTCGGAGACCTCATCTGGCTCCTGGAACCCGGCTGCCCGGAACCGCTGTACGACCTGATCGCCCAGACCCCGGACCGCGAGAAGATCCTCGCCGGGCTGTGGGCGGCGGGCGAGGAGCGGCCGACGGAGCTGGACGAGGACGGTGCCCGGCTGGTGCCGTGGGGCTACGCGGAGGGCGCGGGCCACTTCCTCTACTGGCTGGTCCGCCCCGGCACCGCCCCGGACGACTGGACCGTCGCCCTCAACGAGGGGCGCGGACCCCTGTGGGAGTTCCACCCGGTGTCGTGCAGCGCGTTCCTGCTGGAGGTGCTGGCCGGGACGACCCCCTCGTACTACTTCACCGACGTGGACGACATCGTCACCCCCGAGGACAGGACGCGCTTCGTCCCAACGCGGAGGTCCTGAACGGGTGAAGAGGGGGGCGGGGCCGAAGCCCCAGGGTCCGTCCCCCTCCCCCCCCACTCACCTATCGCATCAACGCCCGCACCATCCGGCACGTCGTCGCGGACGGCGGGTGGACGCCCAGCTTCTCGGCCGTGCGGCGGATGGTCACGTCACGTGCCTGCGTCGGCCGGTAGATCCCGGAGTCGAGCAGGGCTATGGCCAGACGCATGGCTTTCAGCCGCCGGTTGTGCGTGACGTACCACTCGCGCGGCTGCCCGGCCGGCAGCGGACTCTTCGCCACCGGCACATACGGCGAGTCCTGCGGCACGGCACGCCTGGCGGTGGACTGGGTGGGCGACGGCTTGTTCTTCAAAACAGCGGCAGCGGGCACGGGCATCCTCCTGTCGCGATCAGAGCACCTGCCGGACACCCCGGAAGCACTCTCGAACACTGCTTCAATTCTACTGCCGGGCACTGACATCCAGGGGGTTCCCAGCGGAGCAAATCCCCAGGTGGCAGCGGAAATTGAGATGCCTTCACCCCAGCTCCACGAGGCGCCCCAGAGGCACCAGAAATTCGAACACGCCGCCCACCGCAGTCACGTACCGGCCCGGACAAGAAGTGTCCCGACATACCCGGGCTCCGGCGCCTCCAGCACCCGCGCCTCCGCCATGGCGAACCCGGCCCGGGTGAGCAGGCGTTCCCACACAGCCGGGCGGTAGCTGTAGCGGTAGACGAACATCGCCTTGCCCGCGAAGCCGCCCTTGTACATCCCCTGCGGGCCGTAGGCGCCGGGGATCGCGAGCGGCTGGGAGAAGACGAAGACACCGCCGGGGTTGAGCCGTCGGCGCACGAGCGGGAGCAGCCGACCCGGGTCGGTGAACCAGGCGGCCCCGAAGACGGAGTAGACGGCGTCGTACGACTCCTCGTGCCCGCCCAGATACTCCAGCACCTCCGCACACGCGAACTCCGCGCCCGTACCGGCCCACTTGACGGTGGCCTTCTCCACCATGACGGGCGACAGATCGACCCCCCGGGCGACGACACCACGCCGAGCCAGGTACGCGAGAGCGCGGCCCGTACCGCAGCCGATCTCCAGCACGGAGCGCACGTCACCGAGCAGTTCTGCCCCCGGGCCATGCCCGGCGTACTGGGTCCAGCGGAAGCCGGGCTCGACGTCGCCCTTGAAGACGGAGGAGGCGTACGCGTCCCAGAGTTCGGTCTCGGCCGCGATGTCGTGTCGGGCGGGCACGGGGGCTCCCTTCGAGAAGGCGGTTCAGTGGCTGTCGGCACCTTGTTGCCACACGGGGAGCAGTCCGTGCCGTCGATCGCCCACGGTTCCTTGTCGGCATGGAAGCCCATGGGTACCGATGTCGACGAGCTTGCCAACTCCGAGGCTTGCGTCCGGTGTTCCATGCGGACGATGGTGTACACGACGGCACTACCGAGGACGCTCCTTCGGCTCTTGCAGAGGTCATCGCGCTGGTCTCATCACCCGATGGCGCGGACACCCGCAGGGCGGGAACTCCTGGCCCAGATCTGTCACCGCCCAGGTTTCCGCGTCCTCGATCCCGCGCGTTCCCGAGTCGCTCGTGATGCGACCCGCGCGGTTCACGGTGTAGACCCGCAGCGTCATCCGAGGTGGGAGGCCGTCCTCGTCGCCGGGGGTTCTCAGGGCGCTCATGCGGTGTCGTCCCGCCGTAGCGCCTCCGCCAGCCGCAGGGCCACGTCGGCGCGTACGCGCCCCAGTTCGACGAGTCCGAGAGCGGGCGAGGCGGGGTCGGGTCCGAGCGACGGCAGCACGATGCCTGCCTGGGACAGGGCCGACCTCAGAACCTCGGTGGCCACGTGGGGATCGGCGCCGTGCGCCTGCTGTACTCCAGCCATGAACGGGACGGTAGGGAGAGGTACTTGTGACGCGCCATGGAAGTTGCGCGAAGTTGCGAACCCTCACCGCGGAGTTGCGTAAGGTTGTCGATTCGGGCGAGCCGAATGGGGGGCGTGGGGCGTTGACCTCGTGGAAGCTTGAGAGATCAGTCCCCCAGGGAAGGACGCGATCATGACCCGGCGACTGCGGTTCTCGTGCACGGCCCCGCTCTCACCGACCCTGACGACATCGCCCAGCTCCGCCACTTGCAGGACGGCGAGGTGCCCATCGTCGTACCGCGTGAGCTACTGGTCGACTTCGGCCCCAAGGAGGTCACCCGCGTGCCGGACATCATCGGCCTGGACGAGTTCGACGGGCTCTTCACACGGTTCGAGCACACCGCATGGCGCTTGGAGACACGGCGCCGCTATGCCTCGGACGAACTCACCGATACGTACGCCCAGTTCACCAGGGGCGAGCCCGTCGACTGGACGGGTGTCGACGCGGACTGGTGCGCCGAGCGCCGCGAGCAGGTCGCGCTCGGCAAGCGGTTCGAGCGGGTCCGTGTCGTCGACAGGCCGCCCACGACCGGCCAGCTCTATCTGCTCGACAACGCGCGCCGCAACAGCGCCGTCGGCGAGGAGATCCGCAACCTGTGGCGGGATGACGCCGACCGCGTGGGCCTGCCCGCCGAAGACTTCTGGATCTTCGACTCCCGGCTGGTCGCCCTGCTCGACTTCGACGACACCGACAACCTGGTCGACGTCGAACTGATCACTGAACCGGCGGCCGTGCTGCGCTACGTCAGGGCACGTGACGCGGCACTGCATCACGCCCTCCCGTACAAGGAGTTCGCGGCGCAACTGACCGCGCAGGAGCACTGAGACAGGAACACCCCCGTGAGCACGGACTACCAGCAGGCGCGCGAAGCGCTCGGGATACGGCTGCGTGAGCTGCGGCTCTCCGCCGCTGGGGGCCGGCTCACCGGGGCGGAGCTTGCCGGGCGGTACGGGTGGAACAAGTCCAGGGTCAGCAGGCTGGAGAACGGCAGGCAGACCCCGACCTCCGACGATCTGCGCAAGTGGACGGAGGCGACCGGGCACCCCGAGGCGTACGACGAACTGGTGGCACGGCTGAGGGGGTTCGAGTCTCATATCCGGTCGTGGCGGCGCCAGTTGGCCGCCGGACACAAGGCCGTACAGGACACCCACCTCACCGCTCACACCGACGCCTCCGTGCTCCGGGGCTGGGAGACCGCCATGGTCTTCGGGATCCTCCAGACGCCGGACTACGCCCGCTCCGTCTTCACGCGGTACGCGGAACTGCAGCGGTCGCCGCGCGACACCGAGGAGGCGGTCCGGTCCCGCATGAAACGGCAGGAAGCCCTCTACGACTCCTCGAAGCGCTTCCACCTCCTCCTGTGGGAACCCGCCCTGCACGCCCTGATCTGCCCGCCGTCGGTCCTCGCCGCCCAACTCGACCGGCTGACGGGGGTCATCGGCCTGGACACGGTGGAGCTGGGCATCGTCCCGCTGTCCGCTCCCCTCAAGATCCCTCCGGCCACCGCCTTCTGGGTCTACGACGACCGCCAGGTGATCGTCGAGAACTGGCACGCGGAGTTCTGGATCGACGACGCCGACAGCGTGGACACCTACCTGCGGACCTGGAACACGCTCCGGGAGTCCGCCGTGTACGGCACGGCCGCGCAGAGCCTCGTCAGCGCGGCCCGGCAGAGGCTGAACGCACGCTGAGAAGGCGCGGACACGCCCGCGTACCGTTCTCCCATGGAGATCTGGATCAATCCGAGCTGTTCCAAGTGCCGTAGTGCTCTCGATCTGTTGGATGCCGAGGAGGCCGGGTACACCGTGCGGCGGTATCTCGAGGATGCGCCCGGTGAGGAGGAGATTCGGGAGGTGTTGGGGCGGTTGGGGCTGGAGCCGTGGGACATCACGCGGACTCAGGAGGCGGAGGCGAAGGAACTCGGGGTCGGGGGGTGGGCGCGGGACGCGGGGGCGCGGGAGCGGTGGGTGGCGGCGCTCGCGGCGCATCCCCGGCTGATTCAGCGGCCGATCATCACCGCGGACGACGGGACGGCGGTGGTGGGGCGGACTGAGGAGGCCGTGCGGGAGGCCGTACGGCGGAGTCGGGGGTGACCTCCGCGAGAGCATCCTCAACTTCCGTGTGACGTACGTTACTTGGGATGCCTCGGTAACCGCTGAGTAACGGCGCCCGGGGGCCCGTACATAGCGGCGTACGCTCCCCTACCTCGCAGGAGGCGCGGATGTCGCGCAGGAGACTCGACACCAAGAAGAAGATCGCGCTGCTCGTCGGCGCGGCGGCGGTGGCGGGTGGTGGTGCCTTCGCGCTGGCCACCACCTCCAACGCCGCGCAGACCCCCAAGGACGCCAAGACGCTGTCGTCGGCGGCGGATTCGACCGCCTGCCAGGGCTTCGCCACGGCGCTCGGCAACAACCAGAAGTTCATCGCCGACCAGAAGGCGAACCCGGACGCGCAGTCCGACGCCCGGATCGCCAACCGTGAGGCGGTCATCGAGCAGATCAAGGTCCAGCAGAAGGCTGCCGGATGCACCGTTGGGGAGTCGGCTCAGGGCTCCCAGGCGGCGCAGGGTGACCAGCAGGGCAATGCTCAGCAGGGCAACGAGCAGGCCGGTGGCGGTCAGCAGGCGGGCGGCGGGGCGCAGCAGAGCACCCCGCCCGCGCAGAACGGCGGCGGCAACGCCGGCGGCGCCGCGGCCTCCGGCCAGCAGGTCTGCAACGGCTCCACCGTCACGCTCTCGGGCGAGGGCGGCGCCCCGGCCGCGTCCAGCAACCAGTTCCCGGCGGGTACGACCCTGAAGGTCACCAACCTGGACAACAACAAGTCGACGACCGTCAAGGTCACCTCGGTGTCCGGAAGTTGCGTGCTGCTCAACAACGAGGCGTTCGAACAGGTGCGGGAGCCGGGCAAGTTCCTCATCCGCCGCGCCGTGATCGAGAAGGTGGGATAGCGGCCCTCACCCGACCGGCAGAAACGCGGTGAGGCGGCGGGTCGTCGTCCCGGCCGGTCCCGTGTGCGGCAGCGCGTGGTGCGAGACGTCCGCCAGTACGGCCGTCTTCCCGCGCGGCCACCGCCTCCGCGTCATGGGTCCTGCTGTTCGCGGCCACGAGCGGCAGGACCGGCTTGTCCAGGGGTCGCGGTTCGGCCGCCGTCGGGCGCGGTCCCGGCGCGGCGTGGGCCACGTGGGCCGCAGCAGCATCGGCGGGGCATCGAGCAGGTACGCCGCCTTGTACCCGGCGAAACACCCCGTCGGGTCCAGGAGGAACAGGCGGCGCACCCGCTCCGGACCGCGCGGGGCGTGGCCGTCACCGTCGTACGCACGCGTCCGCCGCGCGGGTGCGACGAGGGGCAGCGGGACGCGAGCCGGGGCTTCCTCGCACGGGTCCGGGACACGGCAGCCGCAGAGCGGACGTGACCTACCGGGCCCGTCCATCCCACCCAACTCCCCCCACAAGGTGAGCCACGCCACAAAAGGCGCCAGGTAACACGGGGTTCACACAAGGGCAACGGACGGGAAATCGCCTGTTGACAGTCTGCCCGCAGACCGACCCACCCCCGGAGGAAGTGGCCCCGTGACCTTCAAGGCTGAGTACATCTGGATCGACGGCACCGAGCCGACGGCCAAGCTGCGTTCCAAGACGAAGATCATCGCGGGTGCTCCGGCCGGTCTCGACGCGCTGCCGATCTGGGGCTTCGACGGCTCCTCCACCAACCAGGCCGAGGGCCACGCCTCCGACCGCGTGCTCAAGCCGGTCTTCACCTGCCCGGACCCGATCCGCGGCGGCGACGACATCCTGGTGCTGTGCGAGGTCCTGGACATCGACATGACGCCGCACGTGTCCAACACCCGTGCCGCGCTGGCCGAGACCGAGGCGCGCTTCGGTGCCCAGGAGCCGATCTTCGGCATCGAGCAGGAGTACACCTTCTTCGACGGCGCCCGTCCGCTCGGCTTCCCGGAGAACGGCTTCCCGGCCCCCCAGGGCGGCTACTACTGCGGTGTCGGCGCCGACGAGATCTTCGGCCGCGAGATCGTCGAGGCCCACCTGGAGAACTGCCTGAAGGCCGGTCTCGGCATCTCCGGCATCAACGCGGAGGTCATGCCCGGCCAGTGGGAGTTCCAGGTCGGCCCGCTCGCCCCGCTGGAGGTCTCCGACCAGCTGTGGGTCGCCCGCTGGCTGCTCTACCGCACCGCCGAGGACTTCGGCGTCTCCGCCACCCTGGACCCCAAGCCGGTCAAGGGCGACTGGAACGGCGCGGGCGCGCACACCAACTTCTCCACCAAGGCCATGCGCGAGGGCTACGACGCGATCATCACCGCGTGCGAGTCGCTCGGCGAGGGCTCCAAGCCGCTGGACCACGTCAAGAACTACGGCGCGGGCATCGACGACCGCCTGACCGGCCTGCACGAGACCGCCCCGTGGAACGAGTACAGCTACGGCGTCTCCGACCGCGGCGCCTCGGTCCGCATCCCCTGGCAGGTCGAGAAGGACGGCAAGGGCTACATCGAGGACCGCCGCCCCAACGCCAACGTCGACCCGTACGTGGTGACCCGCCTCCTGGTCGACACCTGCTGCTCCGCCCTGGAGAAGGCCGGCCAGGTCTGATCCGACCGCATCACCGTCCCGGACGGGCGCCCGCTGTCACGGCGGGCGCCCGTTCGCGCGTTCCGGGGCACCCAGAGCCCCGCCCCACCATGCGCCGCCCCACCGTCCACGGACTGAGACGCGCTCCGGGGTGCGCCCGTACGCCCCACCCCGCGCACCACCACCCCGCCCCAGGTGAACGGTGGCCGATTCCGGCCGACAACCGGCCGCCAAGCCGTCCGACCAGTGAGAGACGCCTCCTGCCCGGCGTCCGATTCTGCTTCAATGGGGTCATGGCCAGCTTCCAGCAGAACACCGCGACGGGTCGCCATGACCTGGAGCCGTTCTGGCCGTCCCGTCAGCATGACGACTTCGACCGGGTGTGTTGCCGCGCGAGCAGCGCGCGGGCCTTCTGAAGCCGTAACCCCGGCCTCCAGGCACCCGCGCGATACGACGAACGTCCCGAGGCGCGCCCGACCACGAATCGCGGCCGTCGCCCTGTCCGACGCATTCCTCGCGCGAAAGAGCTGACCTCTCATGGCGACCCACCGTCCTCAGTCCACCGCCACTCCCCTCGCCCCCGCCCCGACGACGCCCCGTTCCGCCCCGCTCCCCGCGAGCGGCGCCCGGCACCGGCTGCGGGCCGTCGACCGGGACGAGGCGTGGGCCCCGGCCCGGCCGGCCGACGCCGAGCACCCCGGGACCACCGTCGCGGACCTGCTGCCGCCGGGGGCCACCTGGCTGCCCGCGCCGCCGCACACCCTGCCCGACCTCCCCGGCCGCCCGCCGATGATCGGCTACCTGGTCCTCGTACCGGCCGACCAGCGCCCGCCGTTCGCCCCGGTCACCGTCCCCGACCGGCCCGCCCCCGCCGAGGGCGGCCCGCTGGTGCGGATCGACTCCGGGCGCCGTACCGCCTCCGTGGAGGGCCGCGAACTCGACCTGACCTACCTGGAGTTCGAGCTGCTGGCCCATCTGGTGGCACACCCGCACCGGGTGCACACCCGCGACCAGCTGGTCACCACCGTGTGGGGGTACGGCCATGTCGGCGACGGCCGCACCGTCGACGTGCACATCGCCCGGGTCCGCCGCAAGCTGGGCATTCACCGGCACACCATCCAGACGGTGCGCCGCGTCGGCTACAAGTACATTCCGCCGACCGGGAGCTGAGCGGCAGCCGACCGGGAGCTGAGCGGAGAAAAAATCAACTCCCGCTGCTCAGAGGGCATTTCACCACCCCGGTCCGGGTAGTCCTCTGAATTATTTGTGAGAAGGCTGAACACCTCTGAGGCGGCGCCCGTATGGATGGGCGCCGCTTCACTCCTGTCGGGCGCCTCGATGCTGCCCCGCAAGGAAGTCAGAGGAGTTCCATGGGAAGCAACACACGTAAACGCCGTACGCCGCTGGCTGTGAAGGTCACCGCAGCATCGGCGGCCCTAGCGCTCGGTGGGGGCGGGCTGATCTGGGCGAACTTCTACGCCTCCGCACACGAGGCGAACAACGGGGGCAAGTGGGGAGGCAACTCGACCAAGGCCGCCGCCGCCCAGGTGGCGACCATCTCCTGCCCCGATGTCGGCCAGAAGCTGACCAACGTGCCGAACCAGGCCCGCAAGGACGTGGACGGCGAACTGGCCAACCTGGACCGCCAGATCACCGAGGCGTACCAGCGCCTGGCGACCACCCGCGACGCCCAGACCCGCGACGCGAGCTTCGTCCAGAACACGATCCTGCAGCCGCTCAAGGAGCGCCGCCAGAACATCCTGGACCGGATCAAGCTGGAGATCACCCGTGTGGGCGGCACCGCCCCCGGTGACCTGGACACGCTCGCCAACTGCACCGGCACGCCCGCCAGCCAGACCACCCCGGGCGGTCAGCAGGGCGACGGCCAGCAGGGCGGCCAGGACAACGGCGGCCAGCAGCAGGGCGGCGGCCAGGACCAGAACGGCCAGCAGGGCGATCAGCAGGGCGGCCAGGACCAGAACGGCGGCCAGCAGCAGGGCGGCGACGGCCAGCAGGGCAACATCGGCGGCCAGGCCGGCAACGGCCCCGTCGCGGCCGACTTCGTGGACATCACCAAGGTCCAGCCGAACGTCAAGGCCAAGCCGCGCAACAACCGCAACGCCTCGCGGGGCACCTTCACCACGCGCTGCGGTGTCAACGCCAACAAGAACCACAACACCGACAACGTCATCGTGGCGCCCGGCGTGAAGAACGGCGCGCACCACCTGCACGACTACGTCGGCAACCAGAAGATCGACGCCTTCGCCAGCAACGACACGTTCCTGCAGGGCGGCAGCAGCTGCCAGAACAAGAACGACCTGTCGTCGTACTACTGGCCGGTCGTCCGGGTCCAGGACGGTTCCCAGGACTTCGACCAGAACAACGACGGCGGCGGCAAGGAGGGCAACGTCGGCAAGATCCTGACGCCCGTCCAGGCGCAGATCAAGTACGTCGGCAGCCCCACCGGCAAGGTCGTCGCGATGCCGCAGTTCCTGCGGATCATCACCGGTGACGCCAAGACCACCACCAACGGTCTGGCCAACGCCAACGCCCACTGGAGCTGCACCGGGTTCGAGAACAAGGTCCAGCTCACCGAGCAGTACCCGATCTGCCCGCAGGGCAGCAAGGTCGTGCGCACGTTCGCCTTCCAGAGCTGCTGGGACGGCCAGAACACCGACAGCGCCAACCACCGCACCCACGTGGCCTTCGCCGACGCCAACGGCAACTGCCAGAACGGCTTCAAGGCGATCCCGCAGCTGACGATGCGGCTCGTGTACAACATCACGCCGCCCACCCTGGAGAACGGCCAGGTGAAGAACGCGTACGCGGTCGACGGTTTCCCGGAGCAGCTGCACAAGGCCGCGACGGACCACGACGACTTCATCAGCATCACCCAGGGCAATCTCGCCAACAAGATCGCCAACTGCGTCAACCGCGGTCAGAACTGCTCGTGATCCCCTGATCCCCCCACCGGGGAACGCGAGTAGAGGCCGGTGACGGGCCCCACCCCGTCACCGGCCTTCGCCGTGTCCGCCGACTGCGGCGGCCGTCTCAGCCGGTGTGCGCGTGGTGGTCGGTGCCCACCTCGACGTCGCCGCCGAGCGTCCCGCGCAGCGCCTTGACCGTGCCGTTCTCGCCCACGGCCACCCACTTGCGGCCGACGAGGTAGTAACCGCCGTAGTCCTTCGCGTCGTTGATCCACTCGCGCTGGCCGCGGTCGGTCGCGAAGGTGGCGAGGACGAACTTGCCGTCCTTGTTCTTGCACAGCGCCTGGCGGATCTCGTCGGCGTCGGTCTGCATGTCCGGGGTGCACTTGACCTCGGCGGCCAGGCTCTCCAGGCTGCCGGTCGCCGTCGGCGGCACCTTCTTCTCCTGCTGACCGGAACCGCAGCCCGCCAGCGCCAGTACGGCCACCGCGGCACCCGTCACGGCGAGCGCCGCCTTCGTCACCTTCATCTGCTCTGCTCCTCCGGTCCGGTCCGGCCACATGCCGCACGGGGCCCCGGCGCGGGGCCCGCACCGACGGATACGGCTGCGGGCGCCCGACCACTCAAACCCGGTGCGTATGCGGATCACTTGTGCGAGTGTGGCGCGATGGACCAGGACTGGGAAAAGCGCGTGAACACCCTGTGGGCCGGCTTCGCGGACCGCCCCGAGGAGGAGGCGCCCGCCTTCCGTGCCGAGATCGCCGCGCTGACCGCCGAGTTGCCCGAGGGCAGCCCGCTCGCCCCCTTCGAGGAGGCGTGCGCCTGGGACTCCACCGGGCACTCCGACAAGGCCGTGCCGCTGTACCGGGAGGCGCTGGAGCGGGGGTTGCGCGAGGTGAGCCCGTACCGGGCCCGCAGGACCGCGATCCAGCTCGCCAGCTCGCTGCGCAACACCGGGCACGCGGAGGAGGGCGTCCTGCTGCTCACGCCCGAACTCGACGCCCCGTCCGACGAGTTGGACGACGCCATCCGGGCCTGTCTCGCGCTGTGCCTGTCCAGCCTGGGCCGCGACCGCGAAGGGCTCTCGCTCGTGCTCGGCGCGCTCGCCCCTCATCTGCCGCGCTACCAGCGGTCGATGGCGAACTACGCGCGGGCGCTGGTGCCCGAGTCACCCGCCCGGCGGTAACCCCCCGGCGTTTCGCTCGTTCTCCCCGATGTGCAGTCACAGGATGTAGCCCAGCGTCACGCAGCCACGCACGGGGGCCGGGGCCCCGCCGCCGATGTCGAGCAGGCCGAGGCCGCGCTCGTCGAGCACTATCCGCGGCTGGTCCGGCTCGCCTATCTGGTGCTGCCGCCCGAACTCGGCCGGGGCCGACGGGTACTGACCGCCCACGCGCTGGCCCAGCGGGCCCTGCCCACCGGGCGCAAACAGCGCTCCCTCATCCCGGCACAGGCGACCGGGCGGGACGGCGACCCGGCGTACGGCTTCGTCCGGGACCGGGTGCTGCGCTCCGCGCTGGAGGCGTGCCGACCGCGCAAGGGGCTGCCCAAGCGCTCCCAGTTGCCCGCGCTGCTGCCCCGGGCGTGGGGCCTCAGGCTCTTCCCTCGCTCCGGCGGCGCCCATGAACTCGCCCTGGAACAAAGGCTGTCGGCGCTGTCCGCCCCGGCCCGCGCCGCCTATGTGCTGCGCGGTCTGGAGGGGCTGGACGACGGCGACGTACGCAAGATCCTCAAGTCCGCCGGGGTGACCCGGGTGGAGTCGGCGCTGTCCGAGGCGACCGGCGTCCCCGCGCAGTACGCGCTGCTGTCCTCACCGGAGTTCGACGCCTGCTCGCTCCAGGCGCGGCCCACCGATCTGATGCGCCGCCGCCAGCACACCAAGGCGGCGCTCGCGGCGGGCGCCGCGCTCCTGGTGTGCTGCGCGCTGGTGGCGATGCCCGGCGGCGGCTGGGGCCCCGAGGGTGCCGCCGCGCCGTCGTACGCGGCCAACCCGGCCGCCGAGGCCGCCCTGGACCCGGCCAAGCTCACGCGGGTGACCCCGGCCGCCTGGAAGACCTCGGCGCGCACCGACTTCTCGGTGTGGCCCGCGCGCGGCCCGCTCACCGGCGACAAGGACCTGCTGCGCCGCGCCCTTGCGGTCTGGGCCCGCCCCGGCGCCACCGTGCGCGTCTCGGCGACCCCCGGCACCCAGACCGGCGGCCCCGCAGGACCGCCCCAACTGCTGTACGCGGGACAGGTGGACGCGGCCCGCGTGGTGATCCTCTACGACGGCCTGCGCATCGCCCGCTACGCCGAGCCCGTGGACGGCACCGAGGGCGCGGCGCTCGACTTCGCCCGGGTGGACGGCGCGGGCCGGGCCGAGGCGAGCGCGCTGGTGCTCGGCCGCGCGGACGGC
This sequence comes from Streptomyces sp. LaPpAH-108, assembly GCF_000373625.1. Classification (GTDB taxonomy): domain Bacteria; phylum Actinomycetota; class Actinomycetes; order Streptomycetales; family Streptomycetaceae; genus Streptomyces. The sequence goes on along the minus strand of NZ_KB891988.1, from coordinate 643,007 downwards.
AACGTCCGCTATCTGACGGCCCCTTGGGTGAAGAAGGCCACCGAACGCGACCTGACCAAGCCGGAGTCGGCGCCCCACGCGCTCACCCTCACCGACGGCGTGACCTCCCCGCTGGCCAGCCCCGCGCTGCGCACCGGGAAGTGCACCTCGTGGGCGGTGCTCCAGCTGACCGACGGCACCGGCACCCGGCTCGCCACCGACCTCGGTGAACTGGTCCCGGCGCACCTCACGGCGGGACGCCCGGGCTCGCCCCAGGAGGCGTCCGGCGCCGAAGGGCTGCGTGACTGGGCCCCGTTCGCCTGCTCGCTGGCCGCCGAGCGCTCGGCCGGTATCCGCGAGGTGAACGCGTGGGCGTACGCCGAGCAGGCGCTGCCGGACGCGGGCGGCACCGGCACCTGGGTGTGCACCCGGGCGGAGACCTGGCGCGGTGACGGCACCGCGGCGCTGGCCCAGTTCCGTACGCCGGGCGGCGCGGCCGGGGCGGTCGTGGCCAAGGCGACGGACACCACGGCGTGCGGTCCGCGTGATCCGCGGGTGCTGGCCGGGGTGCTGTGGAAGTCCGGTACGGGCTCCTGGTATCTGCTCGCGGCGGGCAGCGAGGACGTGGCGTCGGTCCGCTCGACCGGAGGCGTCAAGGCCGAGGGGACGGGGCGTCTGCTGGCGGCACCCGCCGAACGCGGCGCGCAGGCCGACCTCAAGGGCACGCTGGCGAGCGGGCGGGAGATCAGCGGACTGGGCTAGCGGCTTGCTGACGGAGGAGTCAACAAGCTCTGTCCCAGGGGTTCTCACGCGGCCCGCACCTCAGTACATTGACGCCATGTCTAACAAGCAGGCCGGGCCGGTGGAGTCCGAGCGCATCGCGCTCAAGGCCCGCAACGTGTCCTTCTCCTGGGCGGACACCCCGCTGCACTGGGTGCCCGGCGACCCGTTCACCACGCACACCATCAATGTGCTGCATCTGCTGCTGCCCGCGGGCGAGCGCTGGTTCGTGCACGTCTACAAGCAGGCGCTGCCGCTGATCAAGGACGACCAACTGCGCGAGGACGTCATCGGGTTCATCGGGCAGGAGGCGATGCACTCCCAGGCCCATGACGAGGTGCTGCCGCATCTGCGCGAGCAGGGGCTCGACCCGACGCCGTACACCGCGCAGGTCGACTGGTTCTTCGAGAAGCTGCTCGGGGACCGCACCCTGCCGCCGGGCCGGGCCCGGCGCTGGTGGCTCCTGGAGCGGATCGCGCTGATCGCGGCCATCGAGCACTACACCGCGTTCCTGGGCGACTGGGTGCTGAACGCGGCCGAGCTGGACCGGCGGGGCGCCGATCCGACCATGCTGGACCTGCTGCGCTGGCACGGCGCGGAGGAGGTCGAGCACCGCTCGGTCGCCTTCGACCTCTTCGTGCACGTGGACGGCGACTACCGGCGCCGGGTGCGGACCTGGGCGCTGGCGTTCTCGGCGCTGCTGTTCCTGTGGCAGCGCGGGGCGCGGTTCTTCATGGAGAACGACCCGACGCTGGTGGACGGCAAGGCGTCGTTCGCGGAGTTCTACCGCAGCGGACGCCGGGGCACGCTGCCCGCGACGGGCGCCCTGCTGAAGTCCATCCCGCGCTATCTCAGCCGCGCCTACCACCCCTCCCAGGAAGCCTCGACCGCGCAGGCGGTCGCCTATCTGGCCACCTCCCCGGCCGCCCTGGCGGCCGAGCAGCACGAGAAGGAGGCGTCGTGACGCCGAGGCCCCGCACGCTCCTGCTGCTGGCGGGCGGTGCCGCCGCCCTGCTGACCCGGCGGGCGCTGCGCCGCCGGGTGAAGAACTCCCCGCTGTGGCCGCTGCCCGCGCTCGACCCGCCGATCTCGGGCCGTCCGCGCACGGGGGCGCTGCGGCTGCTGCTGACCGCGCGCGAGGAGGTCGCCGAGGGCGTGGTGCGGCTGTGTCTGGAGGGGGACGGGCTGCCGCCGTGGGAGCCGGGCGCGCATCTGGACCTGGTGCTGCCCTCGGGCCTGGTCCGGCAGTACTCGCTGTGCGGCGATCCGGCGGACCGGGCCTCGTACGCGGTGGCCACGCGGCTGGTCGCGGACGGGCGGGGCGGCTCGCGCGAGGTGCACGAGCAGCTGGCGGAGGGGATGGAACTCGAGGTGCGCGGGCCGCGCAACCGCTTCCCGCTGGTCGAGGCGCCCGCGTACGTCTTCGTGGCGGGCGGGATCGGCATCACCCCCGTCCTGCCGATGCTGCGGGCGCTGCCGGAGAACGCCGCGTGGCGGCTGCTGTACTGCGGGCGGTCGCGGGAGTCGATGCCGTTCCTCGCGGAGGTGGAGAAGCTGGCGGGCGACCGGCTGACCCTGGTCGCGGAGGACGAGGACGGACGGCCCGACCTGGCCGCGCTGTTCGCGGACACGGCGCCCGGTACGGCGGTCTACTGCTGTGGCCCTGAGGGGCTGATGGACGCGGTGGCGGAGCGGCTGCCCGAGGGTGCCACGCTGCATCTGGAGCGGTTCGCGCCGCGTACGACGGCCGGGGGCGACAGCGCCTTCGAGGTCGAACTGCGGCGCAGCGGACGGACGGTGACCGTCCCGGCCGACTCCAGTGTGCTGGCGGCCGTACGGCGTGAGCTGCCGGACACCGTGTTCTCCTGCGAGCAGGGGTTCTGCGGGACCTGCCAGCAGCGGGTGCTGGAGGGCGAGGTGGACCACCGCGACGAGCTGCTGACCGACGCGGAGCGCGGGGACTCGATGCTGATCTGTGTGTCCCGGTCCACGGGTGAACGTCTGGTGCTCGACATGTGACGGAAGTGCGCACCCCGATGCGGAACCGGATCATCCAACTGCCGGTTCCGATCGGTAAGGTGGGTGCATGAGCACCGGGGTTCGCCGCAGGATGGGCGTCGAGGAGCGACGGCAACAGCTGATCAAGGTCGCACTCGATCTGTTCAGCCGCCGTTCGCCCGACGAGGTCTCCATCGACGAGATAGCGTCGGCGGCGGGCATCTCCCGCCCGCTGGTCTACCACTACTTCCCCGGCAAACTCAGCCTGTACGAGGCCGCGTTGAAGCGGGCTTCGGAGGATCTGGCCGGGCGGTTCGTGGAGCCCCTCGAAGGCCCGCTGGGGCTGCGGCTGCTGCGGGTGATGCGCCGCTTCTTCGACTTCGTGGACGAACACGGCCCCGGTTTCTCCGCGTTGATGCGCGGCGGCCCGGCGGTCGGCTCCTCCGCGACCAACGCCCTGATCGACTCGGTGCGGCAGGCCGCCTACGAGCAGATCCTCACGCACCTCGGCATCGAGGACGTCCAGGCGGCTCCTCCGCGTCTGGAGCTGGTGGTGCGTTCGTGGATCTCGCTGGCCGAGTCGACCGCGCTGATCTGGCTGGACGGCAGGCGGGTGCCGCGCGCCGAGCTGGAGGTCCAGCTCGTGGACGACTTCGGGGCGCTGGCCGCCGTGAGCGCGGCGCGGGACGAGGAGATGGCCGCGCTGGTGCGGTCCCTGGTCAAGGACGAACCGGCCGACGGTCCCTTCGCGGAACTTGCCGGCCGGCTCATCGCCCTGGCGTCCTGAACGCCCGCCCGGTTACCGGGTGAAGACGGCCACCGTCCGGGCCGGGACGCTGAAGGTGCCCGAACCGGCCTGATAACCGGCCGACTTGACCACCTGGTCCGACCCGGACGCCTGCACCGGGTGCAGCCGGTAGTGCCGGCCCGCGAGGGCGCTCACCTTCTGCTCCTGGCGCTCGGGCGTGGCGTTGAACACCACGACCAGGTCACCGAGTTCCATGGTGATCACGCCGGGGGTCTCGTCCTTGCCGGAGAGCGGGAAGGCGAGCCGCTGCTGCACCTGGTCCGCCGTGGCGAGCGAGAACGCGGGCTCGGTGGTGCGGATGCGCAGCAGATCGCGGTACGCGGCCGACGTGCCGGTGATCTGCGGGCAGCCGACCTTCACCTTGGTCAACAGCGGGGTGGCGTAAGGCCACTTGGGCTTGTTGTCGGCGGCCGGGGGCAGCCCCCGCCCGAAGCCGTTGCCGTCGGCGCAGTTCCAGTGGATGGCGTTGAACCAGTCACCGCTGTCGAAGGAGTTGCGGTCGAGCGACTTCGAGCGCAGCAGATCGGTGCCCGCCTGCGAGAGCGCCGGGCCCTGCGAGAGGGCGGCCGTGGCCATCGCGAGCACCTGCATCCTGGCCCGGTCCGACGCGCTGGTGCCGACGGGCAGCTTGTAGGCGAGGGCGTCGAACAGCGACTCGTTGTCGTGGGCGTCCACATAGGCGAGGGCGTCACCCGGGGCGTCCGCGTACCCGGCGGGAGCGCCGTTGTAGTCGACCTCGGCGCCGGTGACCGCCTTGCCGTCGGTGTCGGTGAAGCGGTACTTGGCGAGGTTGCCGCTCAGGCCCACCTTGATGAGGTCCTGGTAGTGCAGCAGCCGGGCCTTCTGCTCGGCCGGAGTCCCGTTCTCCTTCGAGGAGTTGGGGTCGGTGTAGAGGCCGGAGGCGAAGCCCTGGACGCCCGGGTCGTCGTCGAAGGGGCCGCCGCCGCGCACCGCGTCACGGGCACGGTCGGAGAAGGTGGCGATACCGGTCCCGGCCATGTTCTTCTGCGTGGCCTGGACGAAGCGCGCGTCGTCCGCGACCTCCCCGAAGTTCCAGCCCTCGCCGTAGAGGATGATCTTCTTGCCGTCGACCCCGTCCTTGGCGAGGGTCAGCCCGTCCAGCGCCTTGCGCACGGCGAGGATGTTGGCCTTCGGGTGGTGGCCCATGAGGTCGAAGCGGAAGCCGTCGACCTTGTACTCCTTGGCCCAGGTGACGATCGAGTCCACGACGAGCTTGCCCATCATGGCGTTCTCGGTCGCGGTGTTGGCGCAGCAGGTGGAGTTGGCCACGCTGCCGTCCGCGAGGAGCCGCTGGTAGTAGCCGGGCACGACCTTGTCGAGCACCGAGGTGTCGGCCTGGCCGCTGGCGGCGGTGTGGTTGTAGACGACGTCCATGACGACGCGCAGACCGTCCTGGTTGAGCCCCTGCACCATCTTGCGGAACTGCACGGTGCGCCCGGTGCCGTCGGGGTCGGTGGCGTACGAGCCCTCGGGGACCGTGTAGTGGTACGGGTCGTAGCCCCAGTTGTAGGCGTCCTTGGCGGCCGTCTTCGCCACGCACTCCTGCTGCTTGTCGGAGTCGGCCGGGTAGGCGGCCAGGTCGCAGTCGGGGACGGCCTGGTCGGCCTTCTTCTCGGGGATGGTGGCGATGTCGAACGCGGGCAGCAGGTGCACGTAGGACGTGCCCGCCTCCGCCAGCGCGCGCAGGTGCTTGGAGCCGTCGCTGTTCTTGTCGGTGAAGGCGAGGTAGGTGCCCCGGTCCCCGGCCGGGACGGTCTTGTCGGCCACCGAGAAGTCCCGGATGTGCAGCTCCTGGATCTGCGCGTCCCGCAGCGGCACGGCCTTGGGCTTCTGGAGCCCGGTCCAGCCCTTGGGGGCGAGTGAGCGGTCGGCGAGGTCGACGACGAGGCTGCGCTCGGAGTTGGCGGTCAGCGCGACCGAGTAGGGGTCGGTGACCTTGTTGGTCACGAGCTTGCGGACGCTGGGCGCCCACACCTTGACCACGTAGCGGTAGGACTTGCCCTTCCAGGACGCCGGGCCGCTGACGGACCACACGCCGGTGGCCGCGTCGCGGTGCATGGCCTTGAGCGAGCCGTCCAGCTCCAGCGCGACGCTCTGGGCCGTCGGCGCCCACACGGAGAGGGTGGGCTTCCCATCGTGGAAGACCGGGCCGAGCTTCGCCTTGGTGGCGCCCGGGTACAGGTCGTCCAGCGCCCCGGCGATCTGCACCCCGGTCGCGGCGAGCACGGCACCGTTGGCCGCCCGCTGGGAAGCCACGAGCTGGCCGGTCAGCGCCTCGCGCACCCGGCCGCGGTCGCGCGGGTCGACGGACCAGGCGGTGGAGTCCTTGAGGTAGGGGAACTTCGCCTTCTGGGCGTCGGTGAGGCTCGTCTTGGTCAGCCGCAGCCAGCGCTCGTCGTCGCTGGTCAGGGCGCCGTCCTTGACGGCTATGGTGCCGTCGTGGGAGGCGAGCAGCTGGGTGGAGGCGGCGCCGTCCACGCCGTTCCAGGCGACGGTGTCCCGGTCGATCCAGACCGCCTTGGAGGTGGTCAGGTCGAGCGCCGCCGCGCTGCCCTTCGGCTGCGGGAGCAGATAGGTCTCCTGGCCGTTCACCAGCCACACCTCGTGGCCGTTGGCGGTGAGGTCCAGGGACTGGTCGGTGGGCAGATCCTTGTCGTCGCCCTTGTGGAGGATGTAGCTGAGGCTGGTGGCACCCTCGGTGAGCGGCACCTCGTAGACCGCGCCATAGGCGTCAGTCTTCACCGGCTGCAGGGGCTTCGACCAGTCGGTGGGGTTCGCGGCACCCGTCCAGACGTGCAGGCCCCAGCCGTCGTAGTTCCCGTCGGCGCGGTGGTAGTGCAGGACCGCCTTGTCCTTGTCCTGGGCCGGGTAGTCGGGGCGCTCGGTGAGCACGTCGGACTTGCCCTGCTCCAGCCAGACCTCACCCGTCTGGGTGACGTCGATGGACCGGTCGGCGGAGACGTCCTTGTTGCCGTCCTTGTCGACGACCAGGAAGCCCACGTTCGAGGCGCCCGGCTTCAGCTTGACCCAGGCGAAGGCGCCGTAGGCGTCCCGGCCGGTGAAGGGGTGCCCTGCGGGCCAGGTGGTGGACTCGCCGTCGGCGAGGTCGCCCCAGGCGTAGAGACCCCAGTCGGCGTAGTCGCCGTCGGCACGCTTGTAGTGGACGACCACATAGTCGCGCGAGGAGGCCGAGGGCGTCTCGGGCGCGGCCGGGGTGCCGGTGGTGGAGGCGGCCTGAGCGCTCGCGGTGCGGCCCGCGGAGTCGACGACGACGGCCTTGTAGCGCAGGGCGGTGCCGGGCGCCACGTCCTTGCCGATGTTCTGGGTGACCTTGTACGGCGCGTGGTCGGCCGAACCCAGCGTCTTCCAGGGGCCGTTGCCGACCTGGGCGGCGAACACCACCCGGTTGAGCTGTCCCCCGTCCACATCGGCGCCGATCTCGACCGTGCCGGTGGCTCCGGCAGCCGGGGCGGTCAGGGTGAGCGTGGGCTTGGCAGCGGGCGCGGCGAGGCGGCCGGTGGCCTGGTAGACCACGGCGGACTCGGCCGGGACGGTGACGGTCAGCTTGCGGTCGGCGTCCGTCTTCACCGTGCCGTGGGCGCCGTAGAGGCCCCGGTACGTCATACGGGCCGAACCGGTCGCGAAGGACGCGGACTTCGCCTCACCGGCGTTGTTGACGGCGACGACGTACTCGGCTCCGGTGCGGGCGTCCGTGCGGGTGAAGGCGTAGATTCCGGCGCCGTCGGCCGCGTAGCGCTCGGTCTGCACGCCGTCGGTGAGGGCCGGGTTGGCCTTGCGGAGCTTCGCCAGGGCCGCGATGTCCTTGTACAGCGGGGCCTTGGTGTCGTAGGCGTCGCTCGCGTGGGTGCGGGCGGTGCCGATCTCGTCGTCGTCCAGGTAGTCCGCGACCTTGGAGGCGAACATGGTCTGGCGGGCGTCCTTGTCGCCGCCCGAGCCGGTGAAGCCCTGTTCGTCGCCGTAGTAGACGACCGGGTTGCCCCGGCTGAGGAACATCAGCTCGTTGGCGAGCCGGTCCTTGCGCAGGATCTCGGCATCGGACGCCTTCGGGTTGTCCTGCTTGAGGAAGTACCCGATGCGGCCCATGTCGTGGTTGCCGAGGAAGGTGACCTGCTCGTAGGCGTTGGCCTTGTCGGTCGTGTACTTGTAGTCGTCCCCGAAGACGGCCGCCAGCTTCTTGGCGCTCGCGCCCTGGGAGGCGTAGGCGCGGGCCGCGTCCTGGAAGGGGAAGTCGAGCGTGGCGTCCAGGCGGCCCTGGGTGACGTACGGGGAGGTCACCGAGGTGTCGGCGGAGTAGACCTCGCCGAACATGAAGAAGTTCTTCCGGCCGTGCGCGGCGGCGTACTGGTCGAGCGCGGTGGCCCACTGGGTCCAGAACGGCATGTCGACGTGCTTGACGGTGTCGATGCGGAAGCCGTCGACGGCGAAGTCCTTCACCCAGCGCTGGTAGATCTTCTCCATGCCGGTGACGACCTCGGGACGCTCGGTCCACAGGTCGTCCAGGCCGCCGAAGTCGCCGTACTCGGCGGACTCGCCCGCGAAGGTGGAGTCGCCCCGGTTGTGGTACATCGTCGGGTCGTTGAGCCAGGCCGGGACCTTGCTCTTACTGGTGACGACGGGGGTGCGCGGGAAGGAGGAGGTGTCCACGGCCGGGAACTTCTTGCGGCCGTCCGCGTAGTCGGAGTCGTCGAAGGGGCGGCCGTCCTTGGTCAGATAGGGGAAGGCGCCCTTGGAGAGGTAGTCCTGGGACTTCTCCTTGTAGTCCACGACGTCGGCGGTGTGGTTGGTGATGACGTCGAAGAAGACCTTCATGCCCTTGGCGTGGGCCTTGGATATGAGGCTCTTGAGGTCGCCGTTGGTGCCGAAGTGCGGGTCGACCTGGGTGAAGTCGGTGATCCAGTAGCCGTGGTAGCCCGCCGAGGCGTCGGCGCCGGTGCCCTGCACGGGGCGGTTCTTGAAGATGGGGGCGAGCCAGATGGCCGTCGTCCCGAGGCCCTTGATGTAGTCGAGCCGCTGGGTCAGACCCTTGAGGTCCCCGCCCTGGTAGAAGCCCTTGTCAGTGGGGTCGTAGCCGGTGCTCATGCGCGAACCGGTCAGGCCACCGCGGTCGTTGCCCTTGTCGCCGTTGGCGAAACGATCCGGCATGACGAAGTAGAACTGTTCGCGGGTGTCGTCGTGCCGGGCCGGCTGGGCGGCCAGGGCCGCGTCCGACGGGGGCGCGGGCGGGGCGTCCGCGTGCGCCGCCAGCGGCGGTACGAGGGCGGCGGCGAGGGCCACGGCGACGACGGCCGCGGCTCTCCTCCGGACGGGGGTGCGGCGCGATGGGCGCGCCTGCCAACTCGGTCTCACGGGCACAGACTCCTTGCGCTCACGGCTCGTTCGGGTCCGGCCCCTGGACACGGCTTCGTTGCCGGACGCCGCGCGACCGTACCGCCGCCGCAAGCCTTGCTGCAAGACTCTTGAAACCCGAAGAAAGAAATTTCATCGCTGAACGAAGGACGAACCGCCCGTATACGACGGGCGGTTCACCGGTGAAGCGGTCAACGGGCCTTCGCGAGGGCCCGCGTTCAGCAGCTGGACTTGCCCACGTACAGCGCGAGCGCGGTGTTGGCCCCGAGCGTGGCCGTGAACTGGCCGCTCGAATTCACCGTCACGCTCGTGTTGTTCTGCACGTTGCAGTACGTGCCCGCCGCGAGCGAGGTCTGGTAGGTGCGGGTCAGCGACGAGGTCTCGTGGTTGATGGCCACATACCCCTTGGTGCCGCGCCCGAAGGCGATGGCGTCGTTGCCGTTGTCCCACCAGTTGGAGACGGCCTGGCCGCGGGTGGCATTGCGGAAGGCGACCATGGACTTGATCTCCGGCCAGGCGTGCTGGCACTTCCAGCCGTCCTGCCAACAGGCGTTGACCTTGCCGTTGTTGGGCGGCCCGGCGTCCACGTCGGACCACTCGTAACCGGAGTTGATGTCCGGCGCGCCATACGGGTAGGCCAGCATGAAGACGTTGGCCAGCGTGTAGTTGGCGCCGTCCTTGTAGTTGAGGGTGCTGCCGTTGCGCTCGGTGTCGTGGTTGTCGACGAAGACACCGGCGACCGAGCTGCTCATGTACCCCCAGCCCTCACCGAAGTTCTTCAGATAGGCGAGGTTCTCGTTGTTGAAGACCCGCTTGAGGTCGTAGGCGTAGCGGAACTCCTGGACGTCGCCATTGCCGGTGTACTCGGTGGGCTGGACGGCCTCGCCCGCGCCGTAGATGACCTCCTGCTTCCAGTACACGGAGGGGTTGGTCAGCCGGGACTTGATGTTGGCCAGGTCGGCCGCGTCGATGTGCTTGGCCGCGTCGATGCGGAAGCCGTCGACGCCGAGGGAGAGCAGGTCGTTCATGTACCCGGCGATGGCCTTGCGGACGTACTCCTCCCCGGTGTCCAGGTCGGCCAGGCCCACGAGTTCGCAGTGCTGGACGTTCCAGCGGTCCTGGTAGTTGCTGACCTCGGAGGTGCAGTCGTCGAAGTCCGGCGCCGAGTACAGGCCGGGGTAGTTGTACTTCGTGTACGACGAGCCGCCGGTGCCGGTGCCGCTGCCCGCCGACATGTGGTTGATGACGGTGTCGGTGACGACCTTGAGGCCGGCCGAGTGACACGTGTCGACCATGTTCTTGAAGGCGGTGCGGTCGCCGAGGCGCCCCGCGATCTTGTAGGAGACGGGCTGGTAGGAGGTCCACCACTGCGCGCCCTGTATGTGCTCGGCGGGCGGGGAGACCTGGACGTAGCCGTATCCGGCGGGACCGAGGGTGGTGGTGCACTCGCGGGCGACCGAGGCGTAGTTCCACTCGAAGAGGACGGCGGTGACGTCCTTGGTGCCGGGCGGGGACGCCTGCGCTGCAGTCGGGTACATGCCAACCGACATGCCGAGCGACACCGCTGCCGCGAGGGCGGACGCCATGGGGAGGGTTCTGCGTGCCATGTGGGGGTTCCTTCGTCGTTGAAGGCTTGAAGGCGCTTGCTGAAACATTTCAGCAAACTTGCGGTGACGCAGATGTTAAAGGCCCGCCGCCTGAAAAGGCAGCGGGCCGGGGCAAGTTGCTTCAGATTTTTACGATCTCTGGTTGCGCTGAAGTGCCTTGGCGGCTCTGCGCCGGTCGTCGGCCAGTACGTCGACCGGCGTCCCGGCACCCTCGCTCGGTGTGTCCTGCCAGGTCCGCAGCTTCTCCACCAGCGCGGCCAGGCGGGCATCCCCCGGCTTGACATCGATGTAGAAGAGAGACTCGTCCGCCTTGCCGTCGTCCCCGCCCCAGCGGACCACACCGTCGAGTTCGGCGAGGATGTCACGGATCACCAGGAGCTGCGCCGGGAAGAAACCGCCGGTCGTTCCCGCGGGGTAGAACTCCGGACGGATCCGCACCGCCGTGCCGGACGCCAGATTGCCCTCGGGCAGGCCCTTGCGCACCTTGCCCGGGCTGCGCCAGCCGGTCACCTCTCCCTTGCGCAGCTGGTCGATCTCGTAGTGGAAGCGCCGGATCACGTGCACCAGGACGGTTTCCACCTCACCGATGCGGACGGCGACCCCGTCGAGCGGGGTGCCCGGGACCGGCCGGGTCCACACGCTGCCGCCGCCGTCGGTCGTCTTCTCCATCTCCCAGCCGTTGGGGCTGGGCTTGCCACTGCGCACCCGATCGCGGTTGCGCTCGTAGCGGCGCAGCGCCTTGCGGATGTCCTCACCGGTGGGTGTGGTCGCGGAGGAGTCGGCGCGGGCAGGTGTGGAGAGCACCACCGATCCGGCCACGGAGGCCAGAAGTGCCGCGGCGGCCACCGCTCCCGACCGGGCGAGCAGACCGCGACGGGTCAGATTGGAGTCGGTCATGGGTTCGAGTTCCCTTTCGGAGTGGTCTGCATGGTGCGGCGGCCGGTCGCGTCACGAGTGAGCAGCGCGACCGCCGCGGTGATCAGGGCCAGCAAGACCAGCACGCCCACGGTCGGGTTGATCCACGACGGGATGGTGGAGATACCGCCACCCCCGTCGACGCGGCAGACGAAGCGCAGGGGGACGAAGCTCGTCTCATAGCCGACGACCCTGGCCGCCCGTTCCTCCCCACCCGCCTCCGCACACGACTGGCGCAGGTAGTGGACGTCGTCGGACGGCATGTAGAACAGGCCCCACAGGTACACGCAGACGGCCGCGCAGACGCTCAGGACCACCCCGGCCCGGAACGGCAGCCTGCCGGACGGCAGTTGGTCGCGGCGTACGACGGAGGAACACAAGTAGCCGATCAGGGAGATGACGAGCACCAGCCCGATCATCAGGACGAAGAGGAAGGCGATCCCCCCGATGCCGACGCCCGCTGTGGATCCCCGGGTGACGATGGGCGTGCCGTGGGTCATCGCATCATCCTGTTGTACTTCTCGAAAATGTAGTAGAGCGGCATCCTCTTGCGTGCGTCGGTGAAAGCCGGCTCAGCCGGTCCCTGGTAGCGGCGCAGAACTTCGTAGATCTCGGAGTCGGTGTAGTCGAGCGTCGGGAGACGGCTCATCGGCTCCTCCTCGTCACCGCCGGGCTTGCCGTCGGCCGCCCACATGTGGGCGTGCCCGACGCTGGTGAGGGCGAAGTCGTTGTCGGTGCGCAGCTTGTCCCAGACGCTGAAGATGTCGGCGTCCTTGGCCGTGTCCTTGGGAGTGCCGGTGACCAGTCCCCTGCGGATCGAGTTGTTCCAGGCACAGATGCCGGTGAAGCCGAACATCTGGGCCACGCCGGTGCTGCTGTCCCGCAGCTTGTCGACCTCGGGCAGGTCCTTGGCCCAGTCGGGGATGTAGCCGTTGTGGTAGAGCCACACCCCGGCGTCCTTGCCGAGGTCCTCGTTGCCGTAGTGCCGGAATTCCCAGAACGACGTGGCCTGGATCAGCGCCTTGCGCATGCCGTACGCCCGCGCCGTGTTGGTCACCGCGAGATCGCAAGCGATGATCGTCTCCAGGCACTGGGTGGTGGTGTAGATGCGTCCGTCGGACTCGGCGAAGCCGATGGACTCCATGTAGTTCTGGACGTCCGCGAGCAGGCCGGGCCAGTAGGCCGTGTCGAACAGGACGTCCGGGGCCTGCGAAGCCGGCGGGTCGAACGAGCCCTGGCCGGTGTCGCGGCCCGAGGCGATGTTGACGTCGATGTTGATGGAACCGGTGCCGGAGCCGATGGTCCGGGTGACGATCTGGTCGTAGGCCCAGTTCGCGGGCAGCGGGTAGCCGAAGTTGCCGGAGAAACCCGAGGACATGTCGGACACGAACGAGGCGGTGGCGTGCCCGGCCTCTCCGACCCGGGTGCACACGTTGCGCGGCCCGTAGACGCCGACCTCGTAGACGCTCCCGTTGTTGGCAATCGCGTCCACGATTCCCTTGAAGTACGGGAGGACGTTGTCGGTGACCTGGTAGTCGAGGGCGTCGAAGTCGACCGCGAAGAAAATGCGGGTGCCCCGCTTGAAGCCGTGGTCCAGTGCCGCGTTCACTGCGGCCTGCCCGGCGGCCCGGCCGGACGGGTAGGTGAAGCCGTCGGCGTCCCGTCCATAGGTCTGGTAGATGGGGAAGCAGCGCAGCCCGTTGTCGGCGATGGTCTGCAGCTCGCCGGGCTGGATCGCCTTCTCGGGCAGGCTCGTCGTGCTGGGGTTGGTGAGATAGCGGCCCACATATTTGATGCCCGCTGCCTTGAGCGACTGTGCGCGGGCGGCGGTGATCCTGGTGACGCCGTCGCACGCCTCGCCGTTGCGGTCCTGGTCGCCGTAGGAGACGAGGAGGGAGGCCCAGGTGGAGAAGTTGCCGCTGCCTGTGACCGGGAGCTTGGCGAAGGACTGGAAATCGCTGACGGCCGACGCGAGCGCCGAGGTGAAGGTGCTGGTGAAGGAGACCGGGCGCTGGTTGAGCACCATGCCCGCGGAGAAGAGCTGCACCCATACGCCGGTGGAGCCGGTGGACACTGTGTGATCCCTGAGGCCCGACTGGGTACCGGGGCCGAAGACGCCGTTGGCGACGCCGTCGGCCATGCCCAGCGAGTACTGGATGGCGAAGAGCATGGACTTCGCGACATCACGCGAGTGGTGTCCGTCGCAGGGGATGATGTAGAAGTCCTGCCGGTCGACGAACCGGCCGTTGAGCCACTGCTGCACACCGCGGACCGTGCCGGAGCCGCCGTTCACGGTGACATAGGCGTCCATGTTGAGCAGGCCCTTGAACACCTTCGGCGTCAGGGCGCTGCCCGGGTACGCCTGGTCCACGCCCATGTCGGCTTTGAGCTGGGTCAAGGAAGCCTCGACCCGGGAACTGAAGGCACCGTCGATGCCGCCGCCGTCGTAGCCCTTGCAGTACAGACCAGCTTGGATGATCCGGCAGAAGTTCTCGGAGAGGGCCGTCGAGGCGGTGATCGACGGGTACTTCGACCCGAGCGTCGACAGAGTGGTCGGCCCGAAGCTGTTCGACAGGGCGGATATCCCCAGCTCGTACTGGAGTGCCCGGGTGAGGGCATACATCGTGTTCCAGCCGGTCTGTCCATTCTCCTCGACCGTCATGCCGATGACACTGCCGTACGTCTCATTCACGAATCTTTGTGCCCGGAGCACCATTTCGTCAGCCATGCAGCATCCCTACTGAGAGTGAAATCGAATGGAGCCGAGAAGGCCGCAGAGACCGCACACACAAATGCGCCGCCCCTACCGCCGATATCGCCCTTTTTTATTGATGGGCGGGTGAATGCCTGTTTGCAGCACATAAGAGACGGAGTGTTATCGCTGGACGGCAGCACGCCGCATGTTCCGTGACGAAACGCACGGGATCCCCCCCCGTCTACTTCGAAGGAATTATCAAACGTGTGAACCCTTCATGAAGATCGACTGGCGGAGCAAGACCACTTCGCGCCGTTCGGCTGAATTCCTACGACCTGTTTGTGACTTGTCATCGCATGGATACGCAACCGACGCGGCCGGGCGTACAACCTTTTCCCGCACACGAACGAGGGCCCCCCTCCCCGAACCGGGGGAGGCGGGCCCTCGTGGTCGACGCTTCGGTCGGCGGGGTGTCAGGCGGTCGTCCACCACACCGTCGTGTCGGCCGGGAGGGTGGTCTCGGGGCCGTTCACCGTGAGTTCGCCGCTGGCCAGCAGCACGCGGCCGTGGGAGGGGACGGTGACCGGGGTGGCGGTGGTGTTGGCGACGCAGACGACCTCGCCGCGTCGGAAGGCGAGGACGCCCTCCGGGGCGGTCAGCCAGTCGACCGAGTCGCCCGCGCCGAGCGAGGGCTGCTCGCGGCGGGCGGCGAGGGCGGCGCGGTACAGCTCCAGCGTCGAGTCCGGGTCGCCGGTCTGCGCCTCCACGCTCAGCGCGCCCCAGGTGCCCGGCTGGGGCAGCCAGCTGCCGCCGCTGCCGAAGCCGTACGAGGAGCCCGTGCGGGTCCACGGGATCGGCACCCGGCAGCCGTCGCGGAAGCCGTCCTGGCCCGCACCCCGGAAGTAGGCCGGGTCCTGGCGCACCTCGTCGGGCAGGTCCACCACGTCGGGCAGGCCCAGTTCCTCGCCCTGGTAGAGGTAGGCCGAGCCGGGCAGGGCCAGCATCAGCAGGGTGGCGGCGCGGGCGCGGCGCAGGCCCAGGGCGCGGTCGCCCTCGGTGCGGATCTGGGTGCCGAGTCCGGGCTCGTTGGCGAAGCGGGTGGCGTGCCGGGTCACGTCGTGGTTGGAGAGCACCCAGGTGGCCGGGGCGCCGACCGGGCGCATCGCGTCCAGGGTGCGGTCGATGACCACGCGCAGCTCGTCGGCGTCCCAGTCGGTGCTCAGATACTGGAAGTTGAACGCCTGGTGCAGCTCGTCGGGGCGCACGTAGTGCGCGGTGCGCTCGACGGTCGGGGTCCACGCCTCCGCGACGAAGATGCGGTCTGGGGGCGCCCCCTGCACGAAGTGCTTGGGGGAGTATTCGTCGAGGACCCTGCGCCACTCGCGGTAGACCTCGTGCACGCCGTCCTGGTCGAAGAACGGCATCACGTCGTTGCCGAGCAGCTTGAGCTGGTCGTGGTCGCCGAGGTCCGGCAGGCCCTCCGCCTTCACCAGGCCGTGGGCCACGTCGATACGGAAGCCGTCCACGCCCATGTCCAGCCAGAAGCGCAGGATGGAGCGGAACTCGTCGCCGACGGCGGGGTGTTCCCAGTTGAAGTCGGGCTGCTCGGGCGCGAAGAGGTGCAGATACCACTCGCCGGGCGTGCCGTCGGGCTCGGTGACCCGGGTCCAGGCGGGGCCGCCGAAGATGGACTCCCAGTCGTTGGGCGGGAGTTCGCCGTCCTTCCCCTTGCCGGGGCGGAAGTGGTAGCGCTCGCGCAGCGGCGAGCCGGGGCCCTCCGCGAGCGCCCGCTTGAACCACTCGTGCTGGTCGGAGGAGTGGTTGGGCACGAGGTCCACGATGATGCGCAGGCCCAGCCCGTGCGCGTCCCGGATCAGCGCGTCGGCGTCCAGCAGGTTGCCGAACATCGGGTCGACGGCGCGGTAGTCGGCCACGTCGTAGCCCGCGTCGGCCTGCGGGGAGGCGTAGAACGGGCTGAGCCAGACGGCGTCCAC
This sequence comes from Streptomyces sp. LaPpAH-108, assembly GCF_000373625.1. Lineage (GTDB taxonomy): Bacteria > Actinomycetota > Actinomycetes > Streptomycetales > Streptomycetaceae > Streptomyces. Next base: position 626,843 of record NZ_KB891988.1, on the reverse strand, counting down.
GCCGAGGTCGCGCAGATACGGGAGTCGGGAGCGTACGCCTTCCAGGTCGCCCATGCCGTCGCCGTTGCTGTCGGCGAAGCTGCGCGGATAGACCTGGTAGATCACCGCGCCGCGCCACCAGTCGCGGTGCTGGGCGACGGTGGCGACGGCGGTTTCGTCGGCCGGGGCTGCGAGATGCTGCTGGCTCATGGCGTCCTTGGTGCGTGACGAAGTTGGTTCGAGAGCATGGGGGGCGGGCGTCAGCCCTTGGTGCCGCCCGCGGTGAGGCCGGTGACCAGGTTCTTCTGCACGAGGTAGAAGAACACGGACACGGGTATCGCGATCAGCACGGCGGTGGCGGCCATGTAGTTCCACTGCGCGTCGTGCTCGCTGACGAAGGTCTGGAGGCCCACCGCGAAGGTGTACTTGGAGTCGTCCAGCATGAAGGTCGTCGCGAAGGCGACCTCGCTGACCGCCGTGATGAAGTTGTAGAAGGCGGCGACGGCGAGCCCGGGCCGGGCCAGCGGCAGGATCAGCCGGAAGAAGGTGCCGAACGGGGTGAGCCCGTCCACCCGGCCCGCCTCGTCGATCTCGAAGGGGATGGTGTCGAAGTACCCCTTGAGCAGCCAGGCGCTGTACGGCACCGCGGTGGTGCAGTTGATGAGGATCAGCGCCCAGTAGGTGTCGATGAGGCCCAGCTCGCCGAAGATGTCGTACATCGGCACGATCAGGATGGCGATCGGGAACGCCTGGGTGAGCAGCAGGACCCACATCAGCTGCTTGTAGCCGGGAAAGCGCATCCGGGAGACGGCGTAGCCGGTGGTGGCGGCGACGAAGACGCCGATGACGGTGGTGCCGAGCGCCACGATGAGCGTCGAGCGGAACCAGTCGAAGAAGCCGCTGTGCTGGAGCACGTAGGCGTAGTTGGAGAAGTCCGCGGTGCTCAGGATCTTGCGGGGGTGGAGATAGGCGTCCTTGTCCGGGCCGAGGGACAGGAAGAACAGCCAGGCCACCGGGGCGAGCGCGATCAGGCTCGCGAGGATCAGGCCGGCGTGCAGCAGGGCGCTGCCGAGGGGGCCGCGCTCGCCGCGCCGGCGGACCGCGCGGGCGGCCGGGACGGCGGCGGGCGTGCTGTTCCCGGACTTCTCGACGAGGGTCGTGGTGCTCATGGCGGCGGCTCCTGCGGCGTCAGACGGCGAGCTGGTCATTGCGCTTCAGCCAGCGGAAGTAGAAGGAGGTGAAGACGGTGAGGATCGACAGCAGCAGGACGCCGTAGGCGGCGGACTGGGCGAAGTCGCGCGGCTGCTGGCCGAAGCCGAGCTGGTAGGCCCAGGTCACGAGGATCTGGGCGTCCGGCGCCGAGGTCTTGCCGAACAGCAGGAAGATGATCACGAACTGGTTGAAGGTCCAGATCACACCGAGCAGGATCACGGTGGAGCTGACCGAGCGCAGTCCGGGCAGGGTGACGTGCCGGAAGCGCTGCCAGGCGGTCGCGCCGTCCATCTCGGCGGCCTCGTAGAGCGTGGAGTCGATGGACTGGAGCCCGCCGAGGAGCGAGATCATCATGAACGGCACACCGCACCAGGTGTTGACCATGATGGCGGCGAACCGCTGCCAGAAGGAGTCCTCCAGCCACTCGGGCTGGGGCAGATGGAGCGTGCCGAGGACCTGGTTGAGCACACCGCCGTCGGCGAGCATGATCCGCCAGGAGAAGACGGTGACGAAGGTCGGCACGGCCCAGGGCAGCACCAGGAGCACCCGGTAGAAGGTGCGCCCGCGCAGCTTCTGGTCGAGCATCATGGCGAGGCCGAGCCCGATGACGTAGTGCAGGGTCACACAGGCGACGGTCCAGACGACGGTCCACAGGAAGTGCGACCAGAACCGGTCGTAGGCGGTCGGCCCGAACAGGATGTCCTGGTAGTTGTCGAGCCCGATGAACTTGTACGTGGCGTCGATGTGGTTGACGCCGATCGTGCGCGCCGAGTTGAGGCTGTTGGCGTCGGTGAGGGTGAGGTAGAAGCCCCGCACCAGCGGGTAGCCCACCAGGACACCGAGGACGACGACCACCGGGGCGATCATCGCGTACGCGTACCAGTACCGCTGGTAGCCGTTCTTCAGGCGCTGCGCCAGCCCGGGACGGGGCGCGCGCTCACCTCGGCGTTCGCCGGTCGCGCGGTCGATGGCGACTGTCATGGTTCGACACCTTCTGGAAAGTTCGGGTACGGGCCGGGACGCGCGGGGCGCCGTCCGGTGACCGCCGGACCCTCCCCATCCCCCACGGCGAGGAGGGTCCGGCGGTCACGCGGGCTCACTTGCCGAAGCCGGGCACCAGCTTGGCGATGGCCACTTCGGCGTTGCCGAGGCCCTTGTCCAGGGACTCCTTGCCGCTGGCGATCTTCGGCAGCTCCTGGTCCAGCGGGGTCCACAGGCTGCTGTACTCCGGCAGCGCCGGGCGCGGCTGGGCGGCGGCGAGCACGCCCTGGTAACCGGCGATGCCCGGGTCGGCCTTGACCTGGTCGGTGTAGGCGTCCGTGCGCGTGGGCAGCGTGGAGTTCTTCAGCGCGATGGTCTCCTGGGACGTGGCCGAGGTCATGAAGTTCACGAACTTCAGGGCCGCCTTCTGGTGGGCCTTGTCGGAGCCGGCGTAGACCGAGAGGTTGTGGCCGCCGGTCGGGGCGCCCGCCTTGCCGGTGGAACCGGCCGGGACGGTGGCGATGCCGAGGTTGGACTTGTCGGAGAACGCCGAGCCCTTGTAGAAGTTCGTGATCTCCCAGGGGCCCTGGACGATCGCGGCGACCTTGCCGTTGACGAACGCGTCCTGGATGTGGGCGTAGGCGTCGGCGGTGGCGTCGGCCTTGTGCAGGCCCTTGCCGTCGAACAGGCCCAGCCAGGTGCCGTACGCCTTCTTCGCCTCGGCGGAGTCCACGGTGATCTTCTTGGCGGAGGCGTCGACGGTGTCGGTGCCCTCGCCGTAGAGGAAGCACTGCGCGTAGTACGCCTGGGTGGAGCCCCAGTAACCGTCCACGCCCGTCTTGGACTTGATCGTGGCGGCGTCCTTCTTCAGGTCGTCCCAGGTCTTGGGGGCCTCGGTGATGCCGGCCTTCTTGAACAGGGCCTTGTTGTAGACGAGCGCGAGGGTGTCGGTGACCAGCGGGACGCCGTAGGTCTTGCCCTCGTACTGGGCCTGCTTGATCAGGTTCGGCTCGAACTTGGCCTGGTCGGCGAGGGCTTCGGTGCCGTCCAGCGGCAGCAGGTAGCTCTTCTTGGCGAACGTGGGGGTCCAGCCGACCTCGGAGCGCAGGATGTCCGGGGCGCCCTGGGAACCGGCCGCGGTGTCGAACTTGTTCTGCGCCTGGTCGAAGGGCACGTTGACGTACTTGACCTTGATGCCCTTGTTGGCGGCCTCGAACTGCTTGATGAGGGCCTTGTAGGTCGGCGCCTCGTTCGTGGCGTTGGAGGTGTCCCACCAGGTGAGGGTCACCGGTCCGCTGGACTTGCTGTCGCTGTCGCTCCCGCCGCACGCCGTCGCCGTGAGGGCGAGGGACGCCACGAGCGCGGAGGCCGCTATGCCACGCCGCATGATTCTCCTTGAGGGTGAAAGCCCGAGTGAGCAGGAGCGGCCCCGTCTGCCGCCGCCTGCGACTTGCCGACTGCGCCATTGCCGCGGCCGGGCGACTGGGAACGTAACAGCGATGCAATCCTGGCGAAAGACCTTGCAGAAAAAAAGTGCAAGAACGCCGTGGGGTTACCGTGTCGTGACCTGCGCCAGACCTTGTCGAAATACTGGCCTTACGCCGGTCGGAGGGTTGACGGACACTTGTGCAAGACTCTGCAAGCTCTTGCCGCAGGGTGCCGCCGCCGGGATCATCCCCTTGCGGCCGAGCGCCGGGGAGACCTCCCGGCGGGCAGAGCGATGAGATTCCTAGAGGGACGAGGAGCGCGATGACGCGGCAATCCACGGCGGGCCGTTCGGCGAGCCGTGCACGACGTCCCGCCGGTGCACAGGGCAGGCCCCGGCCGGTACAGTCCGGTGGCGTGACCACACGGCTTGCCGACATCGCAGCGCAGGCGGGGGTGAGCGAGGCGACCGTCAGCCGGGTCCTCAACGGCAAGCCGGGCGTCGCGTCCGCCACCCGCCAGTCCGTGCTCGCCGCGCTGGACGTGCTCGGCTACGAGCGTCCGGTACGGCTGCGGCGGCGCAGCGAGGGCCTGGTGGGCCTGATCATCCCCGAGCTGGAGAACCCGATCTTCCCGGCGCTCGCGCAGGTCATCGGGCAGGCGCTGACGGGGCAGGGCTACACCCCGGTGCTGGCCACCCAGACCCCGGGCGGCTCCACCGAGGACGAGCTGACCGAGATGCTGGTGGACCGGGGGGTGGCCGGGATCATCTACGTCTCCGGGCTGCACGCCGACACCACCGCCGACATGCAGCGCTACGAGCGACTGCAGGCGCAGGGCGTCCCGTTCGTCCTCGTGGACGGCTTCTCGCCGAAGGTGCAGGCGCCGTTCATCTCCCCCGACGACCGGGCCGCGACGATCCTCGCGGTGACCCACCTCGCCTCGCTGGGCCACACCCGGATCGGGCTGGCGCTCGGGCCGAAGCGGTTCGTGCCGGTGCAGCGCAAGATCGAGGGCTTCGTGCGCGCGATGCAGGAGCAGCTGGGGCTCGACGCCACGACGGTGACGACCGAGCTGGTCCAGCACTCGCTGTACACGCTGGAGGGCGGCCAGGCCGCGGCGACCGCGCTGATCGGGCGCGACTGCACGGCGATCGTCTGCGCGAGCGACATGATGGCGCTCGGCGCGATACGCGCGGCCCGGCAGCTCGGCCTGGAAGTCCCCCGCGACGTGTCCGTGGTGGGCTTCGACGACTCCCCGCTGATCGCCTTCACCGACCCGCCGCTGACCACCGTCCGCAAGCCGGTCCCGGCGATGGGGCAGGCCGCGGTGCGCACCCTCCTGGAGGAGATCGGCGGGACGCCCGCGCCGCACAGCGAGTTCGTGTTCATGCCGGAGCTGGTGGTACGCGGCTCGACGGCCTCCGCGCCGGGGCGTGGCGGGGCGGAGCGCGGGCACTAGCACAAGGGGGCCCAGGGCGCAGAACATGCGTGCTGGAACCCGCCTTGGGATGATCAGTCAGGCACCCTTTGTCTGGCAGACTCGGTGGCTATGAGTGACTCGACCGTGACAGACCCGGAAGGTCGCGAGAAGGTGACCGTTCCGCGGACCGTCACGGGCGAGCGCGCGAGGAGGGTGCGGGAGCGGCTGCGCCGTCGTCCCGGGCGGCCCCGGCTGTGGTTCGAGATCCTGCTGACCGGGGTGAGTTACTGGGTCTACTCCCTGATCCGCAACGCGGTCCCGGAGCAGAAGGCCGAGGCGCTGCGCAACGCCGACGGGATCTGGCGCCTGGAGCACCATCTCGGCATCGCCGTGGAGGCGTCGGTCAACCACGCCGCTGATGCGGTCACTTGGCTGATCATCGCCATGAACTACTACTACGCCACGCTGCACTTCGTGATCACGATCGCCGTCCTGGTGTGGCTCTACCGCTGGCATCCCGGGCGCTACGGCGCCGCCAGACTCGTCCTGTTCGCGACCACCGGTGTGGCCCTGCTCGGCTACTACCTGTTCCCGCTCGCCCCGCCCCGGCTGATGCGCGGCGGCCACTTCACCGACACCGTCATGGTCCACCAGACCTGGGGCTCGATGGCCTCCGGCGACCTCAAGCACATGTCCAACCAGTACGCCGCGATGCCCTCGATGCACATCGGCTGGTCGCTGTGGTGCGGGCTGACGATCTTCGCGCTGGCCTCGGTGCCGTGGGTCCGCGTCCTCGCGCTCCTCTACCCGGCGGCGACCCTGGTGGTGATCGTCGCCACCGCCAACCACTTCTGGCTGGACGCGGTGGGCGGGATGGCCTGTCTGGCCTTCGGGTTCGGGGTGGCGTGGCTCTGGTACGGGCGGTTGCCGGGGGCGCTGCCCCGGGGGGTGGAGGGCGAGGTGGACTCCCGGGTGGACGGCGGGGTGGAACCGGCGCCGGACGCGGGGGCGAAGTCCAGGTCCGAGACCGGTTCCCGGTGACTCAGCCCGCGCCTCAGTCCGCGTAGAACCGTTCGTCCACCACCGCGCGGGCCCGGCGGGCGGTGCGGCGGTAGGCGTCGAGCATGGTGCCCGCCTGGCCCGCGCCGTGGCCGAGGTAGCGGCCGACGGCGGCCAGTTCGCGGGGCTCGGTGGGGAAGGTGTCCCCGGCCCGGCCCCGGACCAGCATCACCGCGTTGCGCACCCGGCTGGCCAGCACCCACGCCTCGTCCAGGACCGCCGCGTCCTCCTCGCTCAGCAGCCCCGCCTCGCGGGCGGCGCCCAGCGCCTCCCGGGTCCGGGTCGTACGCAGTCCCGGCACCTCCCAGGCGTGCCGCAACTGGAGCAACTGCACGGTCCACTCCACGTCGGACAGGCCGCCGGGGCCCAGCTTGGTGTGCAGCTTGGGGTCGGCGCCGCGCGGCAGCCGCTCGGACTCCATGCGGGCCTTCAGCCGCCGGATCTCGCGTACGGCCTCGTCGTCCAGGCCGTGGCGCGGGTAGCGCAGCGGGTCGATCAGCTCGATGAACCGGCGCCCCAGGTCCGCGTCCCCCGCCACCGGCTCGGCCCGCAGCAGCGCCTGCGACTCCCACACCAGCGACCAGCGGCGGTAGTACGCCTCGTACGACTTCAGGGTGCGCACCAGCGGCCCCGACTTGCCCTCCGGGCGCAGATCCGCGTCGATCAGCAGCGGCGGGTCGGCGCTCGGGAGCTGGAGCAGGCGGCGCATTTCGGCCACGACCTTGCTCGCGGCGCGGGCCGCCTCCTGCTCGTCCACGCCCTCGCGCGGCTCGTAGACGAACAGCACGTCGGCGTCGGAGCCGTAGCCCAGCTCGTGCCCGCCGAAGCGGCCCATGCCGATGATCGCGAACCGCACCGGCAGCGTGTCGCCCCAGTGCTCGCGCACCACCGCCCGCAGGGTGCCCGCCAGGGTCGCGGCGGTGAGGTCGGAGATCGCCGCGCCGGTACGGTCCAGGAGGGCGCCCTCGTCGGCCTCGGCGGGGGTGGTCTCGGTGCCGTAGGAGCCGACGATGTCCGTCGCGGCCGTACGGAACAGCTCGCGGCGGCGGACCCCGCGCGCCGCGGTGACGCCCTGCTCGGCGTTCTCCGCGCGGCCCACCGCGGCCAGGATCTCCTGCTCCAGCTGGGCCCGGCCGCGCGGCTCGAGACCGCCGCTCCCGCCGTCGCCGTCCCCCAGCAGGGCCACCGCCTCGGGGGCGCGCATCAGCAGGTCGGGGGCGAGGCGGCCCGCCGACAGCACGCGGGCCAGGTTCTCCGCCGCCGCGCCCTCGTCGCGCAGCAGCCGCAGATACCAGGGGGTCTTGCCGAGCGCGTCGGAGACCTTGCGGAAGTTGAGCAGCCCGGCGTCCGGGTCGGCGGAGTCCGCGAACCAGCCGAGGAGCACGGGCAGCAGGGTGCGCTGGATCGCCGCCTTGCGGGTCACCCCGGAGGCCAGCGCCTCCAGGTGGCGCAGGGCGGCGGCCGGGTCGGCGTACCCGAGCGCGACCAGGCGCTCGCGGGCCGCCTCCGCGCTGAGCCGGGCCTCGCCGGGGGCGAGCTGGGCCACCGCGTCGAGCAGCGGGCGGTAGAACAGCTTCTCGTGCAGCCGTCGTACGACACCGGTGTGCCGCTTCCACTCGCGGCGCAGCCGGGTCACCGGGTCGGTGCGCAGGCCCAGCGAGCGGCCGAGCCGTCGCAGGTCCTCCTCCGCCTCCGGGACCAGGTGGGTGCGGCGCAGGCGGTAGAGCTGGATGCGGTGCTCCATCGCGCGCAGGAAGCGGTACGCCTCGTCCAGGCGGGCGGCGTCCTCGCGGCCGACGTAGCCGCCCGCCGCCAGTGCCTGGAGCGCGTCCAGGGTCGTACGGCTGCGCAGGGTCGGGTCCGTGCGGCCGTGCACGAGCTGGAGGAGCTGGACGGCGAACTCGACGTCCCTGAGGCCGCCGGGGCCCAGCTTCAGCTCGCGGTCGATCTCCGCCGCCGGGATGTTCTCCACCACCCTGCGGCGCATCTTCTGCACGTCCGCGACGAAGTTCTCCCGCTCCGCCGCCTGCCACACCATCGGCGTCAGCGCCTCGATGTACGCCTCCCCCAGCTCCGCGTCCCCCGCCACCGGGCGGGCCTTCAGCAGCGCCTGGAACTCCCAGGTCTTCGCCCAGCGCTGGTAGTACGCGAGGTGGCTGCTCAGTGTGCGGACGAGGGGGCCGTTGCGGCCCTCCGGGCGCAGGTTCGCGTCCACCGGCCAGATCGAGCCCTCGATCGTGGTCTCGGAGCAGATGCGCATCATGTGCGAGGCGAGTTTCGTGGCCGATCTGAGGGCCTTCGCCTCGTCCGTGCCCTCCGCCGCCTCCGCCACGAAGATCACGTCCACGTCCGAGACGTAGTTCAGCTCGTGGCCGCCGCACTTGCCCATCGCGATCACCGCGAGCCTGCAGGCGGCTGCGTCCTCGGGGGCGGCGGCTCTCGCCATCGCGAGTGCGGCGCGGAGGGTGGCCGTGGCCAGGTCCGCGAGTTCCGCCGCCGTCTGGGCGAGGTCCGTGGTGCCGCATACGTCTCTCGCGGCGATGGAGAGGAGGCAGCGGCGGTAGGCGACGCGGAGGGTCACGGGGTCTGTCGCTTCCGCCAGGCCCCGTTCGAACTCCGCCACTCCTGGGTGCAGGTCCCTCGGTTCGTACGTGACCAGGGCCTGCCAGTCGTGGGGGTGGCGGGCGAGGTGGTCCGCGAGGGCTTCTGATGCGCCGAGGATGCCTAGGAGGCGGTCTCGCAGGGGTTTGGCCGCGATGAGGGTGTCGAGGAGTTCCCTTCGGTCCGTGGGGGCGGGCTGGGACTCCAGGAGTCTGACCAAGCCGTGCAGGGCCAGGTCGGGGTCTGCGGTCTCGCCGAGGGCTTCGAGGAGGACGGGGTCGTCGCGTACGGCTGCGAGTTCGGGGGTGTCGAGGCTGCGTTCTGCGGCGGAGGGGTCGGTGAAGCCGTGCCTGAGCAGTCGGGTGAAGGTGCTGCTTCTGCGGCCCGGCGTCATCTTCTTGGGCTCCCCATCTTTTTCGGGACGGTGCTGGCCAGAGCGTAACGCCCGCGGCGCGTCGTGGTCGGGGCCGTACGCCCACGTCGCGTCGGGGGGTCGGGGCCGCGGCGGGGGGTATCCGTCCTCGGTCCGGCGCACTGTTCGCTGGATAGGTGCTGTCTGCTTTCGCCGGCCGCTGCGGGCGGACACCCCCCGCCACGTCCCCTTCTCGCCGTACGCGGGTGCGGGCCCCCGGCCCCCTCCCGTCGCTTCCGCCGGTTGCGATGAGTTTCGGGGGCGGGCAGGGTCCGAATTGAGGGGACTTTCCGTGGAGGTGTCTTCTATGGCTGGGCCTGTTGGTGAGCTGGATGTTCGGTACAGCAGTGAGGGGACCGTCGCTCACTCCTGGGACGACGTGGTGGGGGTGCTGGAGGCTGCGGAGTTGTTCTGGGTGTCCAGCGTGCGGGCGGACGGGCGGCCTCATGTCACTCCGACGCTGGCCGTGTGGAGCGAGGGGGCCTTGCACTTCGGGACCGGGCCCGGGGAGCGCAAGGCCCGGAACCTTGCTGAGAATCCGTATGTCGTGCTGACGACCGGGGTCAATACGTGGGCCGCCGGGTTCGACGTGGTCGTGGAGGGGGAGGCGGTTCGGGTCACCGACGAGGGGCGGTTGCGGGAGCTGGCGGCTGTCTGGGAGGCCAAGTACGGGGACTTCTGGCACTACGAGGTGCGGGACGGGTGCTTCCAGCATGGGCCCGGGCCCGCGTACGTCTTCGCTGTCGCGCCGGTGACCGTTTTCGGGTTCGGCAAGGGGGAGCCGTTCAGTCAGACCAGGTGGAGGTTCTCGTGAGTGGGCTGGCGCGGGGCACTGTGGCGACTCGGTTGCCCGCTCAGGATCTGGAGCGGGCTCGGCGGTTCTATGCGGAGAAGCTGGGCCTTGAGCCTGTGGATGAGCGGCCCGGGGGGCTGTTGTACCGGTGCGGCGGCACCGACTTCGCCGTCTTCCAGTCCACCGGCTCCTCCCCCGGCACCTTCACCCAGATGGGCTTCCAGGTCGACGATCTCGACTCTGTCGTGGCCGAGCTGCGCGCCAAGGGCGTCGTCTTCGAGGACGTCGACTCCCCCGGCTTCCGTACGCGGGACGGCATCGCCGAGATCGAGGGGAATTATCCGAGCAAGGGGGCTCGGGGCGAGCGGGGGGCGTGGTTCCGGGACAGTGAGGGGAATCTGCTGGGGGTGGGGGAACTGGTGCGGTGAGGGCTTGCGGTCGCTTCCGTGGCGCAGCGCCGCTGTGGGGTTTTACAGGTCGGCCAGGAGCAGCCGGTAGCCGGCGTCGAGTGCTTCACGGTGGAGCAGGTCGGCATGGCGCTGGTGCCATCGGCCGCAGGACAGGTCGTCGGACAGCCGGGCCAGGCCCGGCTGGAGGACCTTCTCGCTGGTCTGGGCGAACAGCGAGATACCGGCCCGCACTTCCGGGTCGAGGTATGCCTCGGGTCGGCGCCAGAAGGCGGCGAGGAATCCGTCGGTGCAGTCGTGCGGGACGGGGACGGTTTCGATGCGGGCGCCTCCCAGCAGCGTGGCCAGTTGTTCGACGGCGACGGCTCGGGTGCCGTCGAGTGCGGCTGCTTCGGGCAGGTACTCCTCCAGCAGCCAGAACCTGCGGTTGATGTCGGGGTCGAAGGTGAGGATGACGATCCGCTGCCGGGCGATGCGGCGGAGTTCGCCGATACCGGCTTCCAGGTCGCTCCAGTGGTGCACGGTCAGGAGGGCCATTGCCGCGTCGGCCGAGTTGTCGGCGAGAGGGATCGACTCCGCGGCTGCTTCCAGGGCCGGTGCGGATCCGGCCGGGCGCTGGGCGATCATCACTGCGCTGGGCTCGACAGCCAGCACTGTTTGTGGCGGTTCGTAAGAGCCGGTGCCTGCTCCTACGTTGATCACACTGGCCGCATTGCCGAGGGCTTGATGGATCGTGGCCGCGATTCGGGGATCTGGCCGCCGGGTGTCTGCGTAGGTCGCGCCGATGGTGTCGTAGGTCGCCATGCACGCAGTGTGCGCTTTCTTCCTGGACCGTATCCAGGAAGAGGCGGGGTTCTGGTTCTCTCCTTGACCTGAAGTGCGATTGAGCTTTTAGCGTGTTCTTCAGGTCGATCATCCGACGACAGGAGAACGCGTCCGTGATCCTCGTGACCGGAGCCACCGGAAACATAGGAAGTGCGCTGCTGAGAGAGTTGCGCGCATGTGGTGCGGGGCCGTTGAGAGGGCTCACCCGTGACGCCTCACGGGCCACGTTCCCCGAAGGGGTCGAGGCCGTTGAGGGCGACTTCGCGGAGCCGGAGTCGTTGAAGCCCGCTCTGGACGGGGTGCGCTCGCTGTTCCTCGTGTCGCGGCTGGGCCCGGATGCCGAGGTCATCGAGGCTGCCCGGCGGGCGGGGGTGGAACACGTGGTGCTGGTGTCGTCCATCACCGTCCAGACTCATCCGCATCTGGGCCCCGCCGCCGAAAACCTAGCGGTCGAGATGCTGCTCAAGGACAGCGGCTTGGCCTGGACGATCCTGCGGCCGACACAGTTCGCCTCGAATGCCCTGATGTGGGCGGCGGCGATCCGCGACCACGAAACGGTCCGCGCGCCGTACGCGGACACCGCGCTGCCCACCATCCACCCCGCGGACATCGCATCCGTGGCGCGGATAGCGCTGACGGAGCCCGGCCACCGGGGGCGGACGTACGCCCTGACCGGTCCGGGCCCGGTGACCGCCCGGCAACAGGCCCAGGCCATAGCGGCAGCGATCGGGCGGAACGTCCCCTTCGCCGAGATCAGCCGCCAGGAGGCCCACACCCAGCTGGCCGCGGTCTTCGGGGACGAGGCCGCGGACGCGGTGCTCGACGTCACGGGCGGAGACGTCAACGACGAACTGCTGGCGGTACGCGACACCGTTCCACAGATCACCGGCTCCCCGGCCAGAACGTTCCAGCAGTGGGCTACGGAGAACGCCGCTCTCTTCCGCTGAGACACCCGGCCGGTCGGGAGGGTGGCGGCCGATCGATACCCGGGCGTGATCACCGGCACCGTCGGCCGCGTCCATCATCGAGGGATGAGACGTCGCGCCACCGTCACCCTCGCCGCCGTCGCCGCGTCGCTGACCCTGGTCGCACCGGCGTCCCCGGCGCCACAGGACGACGGCGGCCTGCGCATCGAGGTCCCGGAGGTCTATTACACCCAGACGACCGACCCCACCCGCGTCGCGCTGCCGGTCCGTTTCGACACCGGTGGTGGCTCCGTCCGCGAGGTCGCCCTCACCGTCGATGCGTCCGAAGTCCGGGGAACGGTACGGCTGTACGCGAAGCGGAGCTGCGCGGAGGGCACCGGATATGTCTTCACCTGCCGCGTCGGCGCCGGTCAACTCCGGTCAGGGCTCATGGATTTGATGGTGCTGGGCGCGGACAGGTCGGCCGCACCCGGCACGCGCGGCACGGTACGGTTCACCGCCACCGCCCCCGACGGCGGACAGGCCCACGCGAAGACCGAAATGACCGCGGGCAGCCCGGAGTTGTGGGGCAGGAAGCTGTCCGTCGAGAACGCCCCGGCGGACACGCCCGTGGAGATCCGGGGCGGCGTCCTCAACCACGGTCCGATCGCGGCGAACGGCTTCGGCGTCACGGTCACGGCCGACCCGCGCATCCGGCTCGCCCACCGGTACGGCAACTGCCGCTACACCGACCAGGGCCAGTCCCGCGCGTACTGTTTCTTCCCCTCCCGCGTCGAGCCCGGCCAGGCTTACGCGTTCACCGGCCCCTTCCTGGCGCTCGGCGGAAAACCGCTGACGAAGGGCTCGGTGGACGTCCGGCTGTTCGCGCCGGGGCAGGACGCGGGACCGTACTTCGACGAGCGCGACTTCACCGTCCGGGGCAGCGGCCCCGCGCTCGCGCTGACCCCGACCGCGCCCGAGGGCTTCGCCCGGAGCGCGGGGCACGTGAGCATCGACACCGACCAGAAGGCCGACGTCCAGGCGGTGGCGGGCGATCTGCGCGGCAGGCCCGGCGATGTGGTCGGGATCGAGGCGGGCGTGCGCAACGCGGGTCCGGGCCGCGTCGACCACGGCTACCTCACCTACGAGATCACCCCGCCCGAGGGCACGACCCTGCTCCCGCCGCCGAAGCCGACTCCGGACCCCGAGGGCGACGGAGAGCCCGACCCCTGGGTGTGCCGCCCCTGGCGGGCGGGCGCCGGACACTACACGTGCGTGGTGTCCGGCAGCCTCGCCCCCGGAGCGAAAGCGACCCAGACTCTGAGGTTCCGCATCGGCCGGGACGACTCCGGTGCTCCGGGCCGGGTGAGCGCCGTTCTACGGGACGACTACGACCGCCGCGACCCCGACCGCTCCGACAACACGGCACCGATCACGGTGAACGGCTCGGCGTCCGCCACCGGCGCCCTTTGGCCGGTCCTCGCGGCGTGCGGTACGGCGGCTGCCGTCCTCGCCCTGGCCGCAGCCGTCCCCTACGGCCTGCGCCGCGCCCGCCGCAGGCGGAATCCGCCCCCTACAGCACCGGCAGATTCTTCCGCAGCTCGAAAGCCGTGACCTCCGACCGGTACTCCTCCCACTCCTGCCGCTTGTTCCGGAGGAAGAAGTCGAAGACGTGTTCGCCGAGGGTTTCGGCGACCAGGTCGCTGCGTTCCATCAGGGTCAGGGCCTCGCCGAGGTTCTGCGGGAGCGGTTCGATGCCCATCGCGCGGCGTTCCGCGTCGGAGAGGGCCCAGACGTCGTCCTCGGCGCCCGGGGGGAGTTCGTAGCCCTCCTCGATGCCCTTCAACCCCGCCGCCAGGAGGACCGCGTAGGCCAGGTAGGGGTTCGCGCCGGAGTCGAGGGAGCGGACCTCCACGCGGGCGGAGCCGGTCTTGCCGGGCTTGTACATGGGGACGCGGACCAGGGCGGAGCGGTTGTTGTGGCCCCAGCAGATGTAGGAGGGGGCCTCGCCGCCCGCGCCCGCCGTGCGTTCCGAGCCGCCCCAGATGCGCTTGTACGAGTTGACCCACTGGTTGGTGACCGCGGAGATCTCGGCGGCGTGGCGCAGGAGGCCCGCGATGAAGGAGCGGCCGACCTTGGAGAGCTGGTATTCGGAGCCGGACTCGTAGAACGCGTTCCGGTCACCCTCGAAGAGGGAGAGGTGGGTGTGCATGCCGGAGCCGGGGTGCTCGGAGAACGGCTTGGGCATGAAGGTGGCCTGGACGCCCTGTTCGAGGGCGACCTGCTTCATGACCAGGCGGAACGTCATGATGTTGTCGGCCGTGGAGAGCGCGTCGGCGTACCGCAGGTCGATCTCCTGCTGGCCGGGGCCGCCCTCGTGGTGGGAGAACTCCACCGAGATGCCCATCGACTCGAGCATGGTGATCGCCTGGCGCCGGAAGTCCAGCCCGATGCTGGTCGGCGTGTGGTCGAAGTAGCCCGAGTTGTCGGCCGGGATCGGGCGGGAGCCGTCCAGCGGGCGGTCCTTGAGCAGGAAGAACTCGATCTCGGGGTGGGTGTAGAAGGTGAACCCGAGGTCGGAGGTGCGGGCGAGCGCGCGCTTGAGCACGTAGCGCGGGTCGGCGAAGGACGGGGAGCCGTCCGGCATCAGGATGTCGCAGAACATGCGGGCCGTACCGGGGCTCTCCGCACGCCAGGGCAGCATCTGGAACGTCGACGGGTCCGGCTTGGCGATCATGTCGGACTCGTAGACCCGGGCGAAACCCTCGATCGCGGAGCCGTCGAAGCCGATGCCCTCGTCGAAGGCCTGTTCCAGCTCGGCGGGGGCCACGGCCACGGACTTCAGGAACCCCAGCACGTCCGTGAACCACAGACGTACGAACCGGATGTCCCGCTCCTCCAAGGTCCGGAGCACGAACTCCTGCTGCTTGTCCATCTTCCGCTTCCCCATCCTTGCTGGTCAGGCCGCCTTCCCCCGGTACCGCGGGACGCGGTCGGGCACCTGAGCATCCCACCACAACCGCATTTCGCGCGCGTTGCGGACCTCGGTCGCCCGGGCTTCCGCGGCCCGAACGGCTCGCGTACGGGTCTCGTACGGCGGGTGTACTGCCCTTCCGCCCATCTTGCCTGCTCGGACGCGTATCCGTAATGGCCGCCCGGGTGGCCGGAAACCACCGGATCGCACCCCCACGTGAGGGAGGACACGCCGTTTTAATTTGCATCTCAGATGCAAGTTTTCATAGCGTCGAAGGTGAAGACAGGAAGACCCTGCCGACCGTCCGTCGTGAGGAGCCCCGATGCTGTCCCCGCAGTCCGCAGCCACCGTCCGCGCCACCCTGCCCGCCGTCGGCGCGGCCATCGGCGAGATCACCGAGCGGTTCTACGCCCGTCTCTTCGACGCCCACCCCGAGCTGCTGCGGAACCTGTTCAACCGGGGCAACCAGGCTTCCGGCGCCCAGAAGCAGGCCCTGGCCGGTTCCATCGCCGGGTTCGCCGTGCACCTGCTGGACCACCCCGACCAGCGCCCGGACGCCCTGCTGGACCGCATCGCCCACAAGCACGCCTCGCTCGGCATCGCCCCCGAGCAGTACGACGTCGTCCACGAGCACCTTTTCGCCGCGATCGTGGAGGTGCTCGGCGACGCCGTCACCCCCGAGGTCGCCGCCGCCTGGGACGAGGTCTACTGGCTGATGGCCAACGCCCTCATCGCCATCGAGAAGCGGCTCTACGAGCAGAGCGGCGGGCGCGGCACCCGTGAGTGGGAGGTCGTCGAGCGGATCACCGAGACCGCCGACGTCCTCACCCTGCGGCTGCGCCCCGTCGACGGCGGCCCGGTCTCGCCCTTCCGCGCGGGACAGTACGTCTCCGTCGGCGTCGACCTGCCCGACGGCGCCCACCAGATCCGCCAGTACAGCCTCTCCGGCGCCCCCGGCGAGGGCGTGCGCCAGATCAGCGTCAAGCGGGTGCACGGGGGCGCGGGCCCGGACGGCGAGGTCTCCCACTTCCTGCACGCCGGCGTCGCGGTCGGCGACCGGGTCAGCCTGTCCGAGCCGTACGGCGACCTCGTGCTCGACGGCGACGACGCGCACCCGCTGCTGCTCGCCTCGGCGGGCATCGGCGTGACCCCGATGGTGGCGATGCTCGCCGCGCTCGCGGACGCGGGCCACCGCGCCCCGGTCACCGTCGTGCACGGCGACCGCTCCCCCGCCGACCACGCGCTGCGCGCCGACCATGAGGCGTACGCGGCCAAACTCCCGGACGCGGCCTGCCACTTCTTCTACGAGAACGACGCCCCGGCCGACGCCCGCACCGGCCTCGTGGACCTCACCGGCATCCCGGTGGCCTCCGGCACGCGCGCGTACCTGTGCGGTCCGCTGCCCTTCATGCGCGCGGTGCGTGCCCAGCTCATCGAGAAGGGCGTGGCCCCGGCCGACATCCACTACGAGGTGTTCGGGCCCGACCTCTGGCTCGCGCAGGGCTGAGCGCACCGGGAGCCTCCAGAGGACTCCCCCGGCCTCCCCGGCCCGTCAACTCCTCGGCGGGCCGCTGGAGATGCCCAGCAGGACGGGCCCGGTCGGGTCCGCCACCATGTCCTCTATCGTCAACGGGTCCAGCGAGGCGAAGAACGCCTCCTGGGCCCTTCGCAGTGCGCCCCGCAGACGGCACGCGGAGTTGAGCGGGCAGGGGGTCGGGCCCTCGCACTCGACCACGTCGCCGTCGCCCTCGAAGACCCGGACCACCGAGCCGACGGACGCCTTCCGCCCGCGCTCGGTCAGGCTGAGCCCGCCGCCCCGGCCCCGGCGGGCGTCGACCAGGCCGAGGTGCTGGAGTTCGGCGACGACCTTGGTGGTGTGCGTGTAGGGGACGCCCATGTCGGCCGCGACCTCGCGGGTGGTGGGGTTCGCGTCGGCACCGGCGACCGCGAGTCGCATGAGGACCCGCAGGGCGAGATCGGTCGAGCGAAGCAGCCGCATACCGGAAGGGTAGGTAATACGCATTCCCGGTTCAAATTATCGGGTTGTCACCACCGAGCCCTTCCGTCCGAGCCCTCGGGCCCCGCCTCCCCCACTACGATCAACGGGCCCGCAGACCCCTCCGGCCGAAGGACACACCTCATGGGTTCGGTGAAGAGCAGCAGCAGCGCGGCCCGCAGCGCGCGTGTCGAGGAGATGCGGCGTGCCGAGCGGGCCCGGGCGCGGCGCAACCGGATACTCACCGTCGCCGCGAGCGTGGTGGTCGTCGCCGGGCTCGTGGTGGGCGGGGTGGTGCTGGTGCGGTCGCAGTCGGACGACTCGGGGAAGAAGGACACCGCCGCGAGCGGTGACGCCAAGAACACCGAGAACG
Organism: Streptomyces sp. LaPpAH-108; assembly: GCF_000373625.1. Classification (GTDB taxonomy): domain Bacteria; phylum Actinomycetota; class Actinomycetes; order Streptomycetales; family Streptomycetaceae; genus Streptomyces. The sequence continues at coordinate 609,479 of NZ_KB891988.1, read as the reverse complement.
CCAAGAACAGCGCGGGCGACTCGGGCCACTTCACCACCGGCAAGGACGGCGTGCGGACCTGGTCCGGCAAGCTGTCGCGCACGCACGTCACGACCAAGGTGACGTACCCGATGCACCCGCCGGTCGGCGGCAACCACAACCCGGTGTGGCTCGACTGCAACGGCACGGTCTACGACAAGCCGGTGCACGACGAGAACGCGGTGCACGCCCTGGAGCACGGCGCGGTGTGGGTGACGTACACCGGCGCGGCGCGGAAGGCGGACGTGAGCGCGCTCGCGGCCAAGGTGAAGCGGACGCCGTACTCGCTGATGAGCCCGTACGAGAAGCAGGACGCCCCGCTGGTCCTGTCGGCCTGGGGCCACCAGGTGACGGTCGAGAGCGCGAAGGACCCCGAGGTGGACAAGTTCTTCGCCACCTATGTGCAGGGCGAGCAGACGCCGGAGCCGGGGGCCGCGTGCACGGGCGGGGTCATGCGGTGAGGCGTGCGCTGATGGGGTGGGCCGCCGGGGCCGCGGTGCTCGCGGTGGTGGCCGCCGGGGCGGCCGGGTACGCCGCCGGAGGGGACGAGCGCCCGACGGGTACGCCCACGGCCGCCTCCGCCGACGCCGGGTTCGCCCGGGACATGGCCGTGCACCACCAGCAGGCCGTGGAGATGTCGTACCTCGTGCGCGACCGCACGAAGGACACCGAGGTGCGGCGGCTCGCGTACGACATCGCGCAGACGCAGGCCAACCAGCGCGGGATGCTGCTCGGCTGGCTGGACCTGTGGCGGCTGCCCAAGGTGTCGGCGGACCCGCCGATGACCTGGATGGGCATGGGCGACATGCCTCCGGGCCAGGACGGCGCGCTGATGCCGGGCATGGCGACCAACTCCGATCTGCGCAAGCTGAGTTCACTGAGCGGCAAGCAGGCCGAGATCTTCTACCTCCAGCTCATGACGGAACACCACCGGGGCGGCGTCCACATGGCTCAGGGATGCGCCGAACGCTGCACGGTCGCCCCGGAGAAGCGCCTCGCCCGCGGCATGGTCGCGGCCCAGCGCTCCGAGATCCAGCTGATGTCCGACATGCTCAAAGAACGCGGCGCACAAGCCCGTTCGTAAGCCGCCGGGCGGACGAAGCGCCCAAATACCCTGTGAATGGCGTCACTTGGGGTTCTCTTGACCCTCCCGTTTACCTGACATGAACGGTTCATCACAAGAGTGGGCGCATCGTGTGATCGCTCCGCCGGTCCCAACCGCCGCGGGCAGGCGCGTCGCGCACGACGATCCGGCCACTACATGCGAATCGCATCGCAGGGGGTTTTATGAGATCCAACCGCGCCAGGACGCGCGCCGGTGTGAGCATGGCGGCGACGCTTCCGATGATCGCGGGCGCGCTGGCGCTCGGCATACCCGCGGCCAACGCCGCGGACGGCCCGGCCCGGGACGCGCTGGCGGGCACCCGCCCGGCGTGGGCCACGGCCAAGGCGGACAAGGGCGCCACCGCCGACAGCGCCAAGGTGCAGACCCGTGTCTACCTCGCGGGGCGTGACGCCGCGGGGCTCGCCGCGTACGCCAAGGCGGTGTCGGACCCGGCCTCGCCGCAGTACGGCAAGTTCCTCAGTGCCCAGCAGGCCGCGTCCCGTTTCGGGGCGACCAAGGCCCAGGTGTCCGCGGTGAAGTCCTGGCTGAAGTCGGCCGGGCTCGACGTCACCGAGGTCACCGCGCACTACGTCTCGGTGTCCGGCGATGTCGCCGCCACCGAGAAGGCGTTCGGCACCCAGCTGCACAACTTCACCAAGGGCAAGCGGACTTACCGCGCCCCGCAGCGCACCGCCTCGGTCCCGGCCGCCCTCAAGGGCGCCGTGCTGACGGTCACCGGTCTGGACAGCGCACCGCACATCGCGCACCACGACGACCAACTGCCGCCGCCGGACGCGGTGTTCAAGAACGCCGGGCCGTTCTCCTCGTACTACGGCTCGAAGGTCGCGAGCACGCTGCCGGACGCCTACGGCCACAAGATCCCGTACGCGATCAAGGGCTACACCGGCAAGCAGCTGCGGGCCGCCTACGGCGCGGGCGGTTACACCGGCAAGCACGTGCGCATCGCGATCACCGACGCGTACGCCTCGCCGACCATCGCCTTCGACGCGGGTTCGTACGCGAAGAAGAACGGTGACGCGGCCTGGAAGACCGGTCAGCTGCACCAGGTGCTGCCGAAGACGTACACGAAGACCGAGGAGTGCGGGGCGGCCGGCTGGTACGGCGAGGAGACCCTCGACGTCGAGGCCGTGCACGCGGTCGCGCCGAACGCGGACGTGACCTACGTCGGCGGCGCCTCCTGCTACGACGACGATCTGCTGGACGCGCTCAGCAAGGTCGTCGACCAGCACCTGGCGGACATCGTCTCCAACTCGTGGGGCGACATCGAGGCCAACCAGACCCCGGACCTCGCCGCCGCCTACGACCAGGTCTTCCAGCTGGGCGCGGTCCAGGGCATCGGCTTCTACTTCTCCTCCGGCGACGACGGCGACCAGGTCGCGGCCTCCGGCGAGAAGCAGGTCGACACCCCGGCCAACTCCGCCTGGGTGACGGCGGTCGGCGGTACCTCGCTGGCGGTCGGCAAGGGCGACACGTACCAGTGGGAGACCGGCTGGGGCACCCAGAAGGCCAACCTGTCGGCCGACGGCAAGAGCTGGGACTCCTTCCCCGGCGCCTTCACCTCGGGCGCGGGCGGCGGCACGAGCAAGAACGTGCCGCAGCCGTACTACCAGAAGGGGATCGTCCCGAAGGCGCTGGCCACGGCCAACAACGCCACGGGCAACCGCGTGGTGCCGGACATCGCGGCCATCGCGGACCCGAACACCGGCTTCCTGGTGGGCCAGACCCAGACCTTCCCCGACGGCACCGAGCGGTACAGCGAGTACCGCATCGGCGGCACCTCGCTGGCCGCCCCGGTGATCGCGGCGGTCCAGGCGCTGGCGCAGGAGGCGCGCGGCGGCAAGGCGATCGGCTTCGCCAACCCGTCGATCTACGGGCTGTACGGCAAGAAGGGCGTCTTCCACGACGTCACGGACAACCCGACGGGCTCCGGCCTGGCGGTGGCCCGGCTCGACTTCGCCAACGGCGTCGACGCCTCGGACGGCCTGCTGACCTCGGTCCGCAGCCTGGGCAAGGACAGCTCGCTGGCCGCGGTCAAGGGCTATGACGACGTGACCGGTGTGGGCTCGCCCGCCGAGGGTTACGTGAAGTCGTTCAAGCGTCACTGATCGAGTGCGCTGCCGTGGGGGCGTGAGGTGTCAGACACCGCGCGCCCCCACATCGCGTCGCTCTGACGATTACACTGGGCGCGTGCCTCAACTTCGTCTCGCCCTGAACCAGATCGACTCGCGCGTCGGCGACCTCGCGGGGAACGCCGAGGCGGTCGTCCGCCGGACCCGGGACTCCGCCGAGCGCGGAGCGCATCTCGTCGCCTTCCCGGAGATGGTGCTGACCGGGTATCCCGTCGAGGACCTGGCCCTGCGCTCCTCCTTCGTCGACGCCTCCCGCGCCGCGCTGCGCGCGCTGGCCGCCCGCCTGGCCGACGAAGGTCTCGGCGAGGTGCCGGTGGTCCTCGGTTACCTGGACCGCTCGGAGACCGCGCAGCCGAAGTACGGCCAGCCGGCCGGTGCCCCGCAGAACGCGGCGGCGGTGCTGCACCGCGGCGAGGTGGTCCTCACCTTCGCCAAGCACCATCTGCCGAACTACGGCGTCTTCGACGAGTTCCGCTACTTCGTGCCCGGCGACACCATGCCGGTGATCCGGGTGCACGGCGTGGACGTGGCCCTCGCCATCTGCGAGGACCTGTGGCAGGACGGCGGCCGGGTGCCCGCCGCCCGCTCGGCCCACGCGGGCCTGCTGCTCTCCGTCAACGCCTCGCCGTACGAGCGTGACAAGGACGACACGCGTCTTGAGCTGGTCCGCAAGCGCGCTCAGGAGGCGGGCTGCACCACCGCCTACCTCGCGATGACCGGCGGCCAGGACGAGCTGGTCTTCGACGGCGACTCGATCGTGGTCGGCGCGGACGGCGAGGTCATCGCCCGCGCGCCGCAGTTCGAGGAGGTCCTGCTGCTGCTCGACCTGGACCTGCCCGCCGCCGACGCGGACGCCCCGACCGGGGTCGTGGACGACGGTCTGCGCATCGACCGCGTGGTGCTGTCGGAGGACCCGCTGCCCGCGTACGCGCCGGAGTTCCCCGGCCGTCTGGACGACCACCTGGACGACGACGCCGAGGTGTACGGCGCGCTGGTGACGGGCCTGCGGGCGTACGTCGTCAAGAACGGCTTCCGCTCGGTGCTGATCGGTCTGTCCGGCGGCATCGACTCGGCGCTGGTGGCCGCGCTGGCGTGCGACGCGATCGGCGCGGAGAACGTGTACGGCATCTCGATGCCCTCGAAGTACTCCTCGGAGCACTCCCGGGGCGACGCGGCCGAGCTGGCCCGGCGCACGGGCCTCCACTTCCGTACGGTGTCGATCGAGCCGATGTTCGACGCGTACATGGGCGCGCTGGGCCTGTCAGGGCTCGCGGAGGAGAACCTGCAGTCGCGGCTGCGCGGCACGCTGCTGATGGCGGTCTCCAACCAGGAGGGCCACATCGTGCTGGCCCCGGGCAACAAGTCCGAGCTGGCGGTGGGCTATTCGACGCTGTACGGCGACTCGGTGGGCGCGTACGGCCCGATCAAGGACGTGTACAAGACCTCGGTGTTCCAGCTGGCCCGCTGGCGCAACAAGGTCGCCGAGGAGCGCGGGAAGGTTCCGCCGATCCCGGAGAACTCGATCAGCAAGCCGCCGAGCGCGGAGCTGCGCCCGGACCAGGTGGACACGGACTCGCTGCCGAACTACCCGCTCCTTGACGCGATCCTGGAGCTGTACGTGGACCGGGACCAGGGCGCGGACGCGATCGTGGCGGCGGGCTTCGATGCGGCGCTGGTGACGAAGACGCTGCGGATGGTGGACACCGCGGAGTACAAGCGGCGTCAGTACCCGCCGGGCACGAAGATCTCGGCGAAGGGCTTCGGCAAGGACCGCCGGCTGCCGATCACCAACAGCTGGCGCGAGTCGGTGTAGTGCGGGACGGCGAAGGGGCGCCCGGTCGGGAAGGACCGGGCGCCCCTTTCGTCATGCGGTACGGCGTGCCGTCCGGCGTCCTCGCCGTCAGCCGACCGGCGTGCGCGGGCGGGACAGGCGCCGGGCGGGCTCCTGCTCGTCGCCCGCCACGAGCAGCGGGTCGAACATGACGACGACGGCCGCGAGGATCAGGAAGACGGCCGGGCCGAGCAGCATGGGCAGCACCAGCGAGGCGGAGTTGTCGCCGTAGCCCGAGGTGACGGAGTGGACGTGGACGTCGACCGCGGCCATGCCGGTGTAGTGCATGCCGGTCACGGCGACGCCCATCACGAGGCTGGCGCCGAGCGCGGGGACGAAGCCGCGGATGGAGACGGCGGCCCACAGCGCGGCCGTCGCGGCGGCCACGGCGATGATCACGGAGAGCGCGACCGTCGTGTTGTCGTAGGTGATGGTGCCGTTCACGCGCATCGCGGCCATGCCGAGGTAGTGCATCACCGCGACGCCGAGGCCGGTGATGATGCCTGCGGTGGCCAGGGTCATGGGGGCGACGCCCCGGTAGCCCACGATGAACATGCCGACGCTGACCATGACGATCGCCACGATCAGGCTGAGCACGGTCAGCGGGGCGTCGTAGCTGATGGACGCGCCGGGGACCGAGAAGCCGATCATGGCGATGAAGTGCATGCTCCAGATGCCGCAGCCGAGGGCCGCCGCGCCGAGGCCGAGCCAGGCGGCCTTGCGGCCCTTCTCCGCGTGCACGGTGCGGACCACGCAGCGCAGTCCGAGAGCGGCGCCGAGGCAGGCCATGAGGTAGGCGGCGAGCGGCGTCAGCAGCCCGTAGTCGAATCCGGCCGTGCCCTGCATCGGGGTCCTCTCCCTATGTCCAGTTGTGACATGCGTGTCTGGTGTGACAGGTGTGTCTGGTGCTACTGGAGTGTCATGTGTTGATGGTGTGAAGCTTCACGGGAGAGGGAGTGAACTTCAAGCCACCTTGGCGGAAAACGAACGAATGTTGCACAACTGTAGTTTGCGCGATCTTCACTGCCGTGAACGCTCGTTGACCTGGGGGACGTGCGTCGCGACCAGTCGACCGGTGGCACCGGCAAGCGCGCCGGTTTGCTGGAGCGTCACCGCCCGCCTGCGGTCGACGCCGTAGGCCACCGCGGCCACCCCGATGCCGAGCACCGCGAGGGCCGCTCCGGCGAGCGCCGGGGAGGTGACGCCGAGTCCGGCCGCGAGGGCGAGGCCGCCGATCCAGGCGCCGCCCGCGTTGGCCAGGTTGAAGGCCGCCTGGTTGGCCGAGGAGGCCAGCGACGGCGCCGCCGCGGCCTTGTCCATCACCATCAGCTGGAGCGGCGAGCCGGTGACGAAGGCCGCCATGCCGAGCAGGGCCACCGCGAGCGCCGCGCTCCACTCGGCCCGCATCATCAGCGGGAACAGCGCCAGGACGCCGCCGAGCGCGGCGAGCCCGCCGAAGAGGGTGCCGCGCATGGCGTGGTCGGCGAGCCGTCCGCCGAGCAGGTTGCCCGCCGTGGCGCCGACGCCGAACAGGGCGAGCAGCAGGGTCACGCTGGCCGGGGCGAACCCGGCGGCGCCGGTGAGCATCGGGGTGACATAGCTGTAGGCGGCGAAGAGCGCGCCGAAGCCCGCGACCGTCGTACCGAGCGCCAGCCAGACCGGCAGGGACCTCAGTGCGGCCAGCTCGCCGCGCAGTCCGGCCGGGGAGGCGTGGGTGTGGTCGTGCGGGATGAGCCACGCGAGCGAGGCGATGGCGGCCAGGCCGATGGCGCTCACGCCGAGGAAGGTGGCCCGCCAGCCCAGGTGCTGGCCCATGAGCGTGGCGACGGGGACGCCCGCGACGTTGGCGACGGTCAGGCCGAGGAACATCAGCGAGACCGAGCGGGCCTTGCGTTCGGGGGCGACCATGGAGGTCGCGACGACCGCGCCGACGCCGAAGAACGCGCCGTGCGGCAGCCCGCTCAGGAAGCGGGCGGCGAGCAGGGACTCGTAGCCGGGGGCGAACGCGGAGAGCGCGTTGCCCGCGACGAACAGGGCCATCAGGCCGATCAGTACCGTGCGGCGGGACATCCGCGCGGTGACGGCGGCCAGCAGCGGGGCGCCGATGACGACGCCGAGCGCGTACGCCGAGACCAGATGACCGGCGGTCGGGATGGATATCCGCAGGTCGTCCGCGACGTCGGGCAGCAGGCCCATCATCACGAACTCGGTGGTACCGATGCCGAAGGCGCCCACGGCGAGGGCGAGCAGAGCCAGGGGCATGAGGGGACCTCTCAGAGGGGTGCCGTACAGGGATGGGATCGCCTATGTTCCCGTACGGAACAAAGTCTCTCAGGTCCAGTATTCCAGCGGGTACGAACCGGGTTACGAGTCCGTGTCGAGTCGGGTCAGGACTCGGTGTCGAGACTGACCCGGGCGGCCACCGGGAGGTGGTCGCTGTCGGTGCGCGGCAGGGTCCAGGAACTCTCCGGCTCGACGCCCTTGACCATGATCTGGTCGATGCGGGCCATCGGGAACGCGGCAGGCCAGCTGAACCCGAAGCCGCTGCCCGCGGCCCCCTGCGTGGAGCGCATCTGGGAGGTGACGGCGTTCAGCGAGCGGTCGTTCATGGTGCCGTTGAGGTCGCCGAGCAGCACGACCCGCTTCAGCGTCTCGTCCGCGATGGCCTCGCCGAGGGCGTCGGCGCTCTTGTCGCGCTGCCGGGCGGTGAAGCCCGCCTTCAGCTCCACCCGCACCGAGGGCATGTGGGCGACGTACACCGCGACGAGCCCGTCGGGCGTGGCCACGGTGGCCCGCATCGCGCGCTTCCAGCCGAGCTTGATGTCCACGGAGCGGACCTGGCTCATCGGGTACTTGCTCCACAGCCCGACGGTGCCGACCACCGCGTGGTACGGGTACTGGCCGGACAGCGCCTGGTCGTAGGTGCCGACGGCGGGCGCGGGCAGTTCCTCCAGGGCGAGCAGATCGGCCCCGGAGGCGGCGACGTCCCGGGCGGTGGCAGCGGGGGCGGGGTTGTCGGCGTTCACGTTGTGGGTGGCCACGACCAGGTCGCCGCCGGTGCCGGACTTGTCGGTGAGCAGCCCGCCGAAGAGGTTCAGCCACACGATCGCCGGGAGCAGCACCGCGATCAGCGCGGTCGCGGACTTGCGCGCCAGCCCGACGAGCAGCAGCACCGGGACCGCGAGCCCCAGCCAGGGCAGGAAGGTCTCGATGAGGCTGCCGAGGTTGCCCACCCGGTTGGGGATGCGCGAGTGCAGCAGCATCACCAGGGCGAGCAGCAGCGCCAGGACGGCGGTGACGGCGCCCCGGCGCCAGATGCGCGGATCGTCGCGCCAGCCGCCGAACAGACGGTGCGCCAGGCGCCGAAGCCGGGATACCGGTCGCTCGGGCCCCGAGCCGCCGTTGTCCGTCTCCGTCATGTACGCCTGCTGCGCCATACCGTCTGCCTCACTGCCTGCCGTGCGCTCCGTCATCCCCCCGTGTGTGTCTACGACCCTAGGGGATGAACGGCTTCGTTCCGCCGTCCCATGACGGCCGTTCGGAAGACGAGGACGAACGGCTGGGCCGGGTAGTTCCGTTACGGCCGTTCCGCGTGGGTTCTGTGACGAAACGCGTACATCAGTGCTGCTCGGACGGGGTGCTGACGGGGCGTAGGCCCGCCAGGACCGTGTCGACGATCACTTCGGCCAGGTCCTCGGGCAGCTCGGCGTCGGGGCGCAGGACGGTGCGGGCCAGCATGGGGCCGACGAACATGTCGTTGGCCAGGTCCACGTCGATGTCGGAGCGCAGTTCGCCCTCGCGCTGGCCCCGGCGCAGCACCTCGGTCATCAGGGCCCGCCGGGGCGCTATCACCCCGGCCTGGTAGGCGGCCCAGATGCGCGGGCTGCACTTCGCCTGCACGAACACGTTGTGCATGATCGCCGAGGAGCGGCTGACCAGGCCCCGGCGGCGCAGGGTCTCCAGGAGGACGACGAGGTCGTCGCGCATGGAGGTGCCGGGCAGCTCCGGGTCGGCGGGTTCGGCGGCGCGCATGACGTCGACGAACAGTTCCTCCTTGCCGCTCCAGCGGCGGTAGATGGTGGCCTTGCCGACTCCGGCGGTGCGTGCGACGCGCTCGATGGACAGCTCCGCGAGGGGCACGCCCTCCTCCAGGAGCTGCATCGCGCCCTCCAGGATGGCGCGTTCCACGGCTTCGCTGCGGGGCCGGCCCCGGGCGGGACCGGCCTGCGGGGGCCGGCTGTCGGCAAGGCTCACGTCGTCTCGTCCTCTCGCTGTGCTGCGGCAATTCTCCCGCAGCCGCCTCCTCCCCCGTTGTCGTACCGTCCCTGCCCCGGCGCGTGGCGCGGCGATCCGTTCGCCGCGCCGCGTGCTCAGTCCGCCGCGGCGACCAGTTCCTTCTCGGTGTCCTGCGCGGTTCCGGCAGGCGGCTTGCCCGGCAGGAAGAGGGCGGTGACCACGGCGCCGACGAGCGCGACACCCGTACCGCACAGGGCGGTGATGTGCATGGCGTGCAGGAAGGCGTCGTGGGCCGGGACGACCAGGCCCTGGCCCTGCGGGCCGAGCTTCGCGGCGATGCCGAGGGTGGCCTCGATGGACTCGCCCGCGGCGTCGCGCAGACCGGGCGGGAGCAGGCCGAGCTTGCCCTCGATGCCGTTGCGGTAGGCGGCGGAGAGCACCGAGCCGAGCACGGCGATGCCGAGGGCGCCGCCGACCTGGCGGAAGGTGTTGCTGAGCGCGGAGGCGGAGCCCGCCTTCTCGCGGGGCAGCGCCTGCATGATGACGACCGAGGTCGGCGTCATGATGTGCGCCATGCCGGTGCCCATGAGGAAGAAGACGACCTCCAGGAGCCAGATCGGCGTGTCGGCCTCGAAGGTCGCGAACGCGGCCAGCGTGGCGGCGATGAGCACCAGGCCCGCCGTGGTGGTGGCCTTGTTGCCGAACCGGTCGACCAGGAGCCGGGCGCGCGGCGCGAAGATCATCTGGGCGGCGGCCAGCGGGAGCATCAGCACACCGGACTCCAGCGGCGAGTAGCCGCGCACGCTCTGGGTGTAGAAGACACCGAAGAACGTGACGCCCATGAGGGCGAAGAAGACCAGCGCGATGGCGCTCATGGCGGCCGAGAAGACCTTGTTGCGGAAGTAGGTGACGTCGAGCGAGGGGTGGTCGCTGCGCTTCTCGAAGATCACGAACGCGGCGAGGATCACCAGCCCGGCGATGATCGTGGCCAGCACCTTGGGATCGGTGAAGTCGGCCAGCTCGCCGCCCTTGATGATGCCGTAGACCAGCAGCACCAGGCCGACCACGGACAGGACCACGCCGATCGGGTCGAGGCGGCCCGGCTTCGGGTCGCGGGAGTCAGGGACCAGCCAGAGCATCAGGCCGAGGGCGAGGATCACGATCGGCACGTTGATGAGGAAGACCGAGCCCCACCAGAAGTGGTCGAGCAGCGCGCCGCCGGTGATCGGGCCGATGGCGATGCCGAGGCCGACGCCGCCCGCCCAGATGCCGATGGCCTTGGGCTGCTCCTCGCGCTCGAAGACGTTCATCAGCACGGCGAGGGTCGCGGGCATGACGAAGGCGGCACCGAGGGCCATCACCGCGCGGTAGGCGATGAGCTGCCCCGGGGAGCCCGCCTCGGCGGCCAGCGCCGAGCCGATGCCGAAGACGATGATGCCGCCGAGCAGCACCTTCTTGCGGCCCAGGCGGTCACCGACGAGACCCGCGGTGAACAGCAGCCCGGCGAAGACGAGCGTGTACGAGTTGATCGCCCACTCGATCTCGCTCTGGGTGGCGCCGAGGCCGGTCGGGGCCGGGGTGGCGATGGTCTTGATGGCGACGTTCAGGATCGAGTTGTCGAGCACCACGATGAGCAGGCTCAGCATCAGCACGCCGAGGATCGCCCAGCGGCGCTTGTGCACCGCCTCCGGTATCCGGGGTGCGGGGACGGAAGTTGTCATGCGTTCGAGCCTAGGCCCATTTCAATACGGAACCGTCTCGTATCTGAATTACTTTACCCAGCTCTTACGCGGGGAGGGTTGTGCGGGGTCGGTGCGGGGCCGGTGCGGCCTCGTGCGGGGCCTGTGCCGGAGCCGGTGCGGGAGCCGGTAGGGGGACCTCCCTCTGGCCAGGTGCGGCACGAGGTGCCACCATGGAGGCGATCCGGGGACGCCGAAAGGGCGCCTCGAGATGACGTGTAAGGAGCCGTTGCCATGACGCAGCTCTCGGCTGCCCAGACGAAGCCCTCCGACGGCAAGACGCTGTACGGAGGAAAGGGCACCCGTCGCATCACCGTCCGCGACATCGCACTTGCCAAGGAGCGGGGCGAGAAGTGGCCCATGCTCACCGCCTACGACGCGATGACCGCGTCCGTCTTCGACGAGGCCGGTATCCCCGTGATGCTGGTCGGCGACTCGGCGGGCAACTGCCATCTCGGCTACGAGACGACCGTGCCCGTCACCCTCGACGAGATGACCATGCTCTCCGCCGCCGTCGTACGCGGCACCAGCCGCGCGCTCATCGTCGGCGACCTCCCCTTCGGCTCCTACCAGGAGGGCCCGGTGCAGGCGCTGCGCTCGGCGACCCGGCTGGTCAAGGACGCCGGGGTCGGGGCGGTCAAGCTGGAGGGCGGCGAGCGCTCGCACGAGCAGATCAAGCTGCTCGTCGAGGCCGGCATCCCGGTGATGGCCCACATCGGCCTCACCCCGCAGTCCGTCAACGCCATGGGCTACCGCGTCCAGGGCCGTGGCGAGGAGGCGGCCCAGCAGCTCCTGCGCGACGCCAAGGCCGTCCAGGACGCGGGCGCCTTCGCCGTCGTCCTGGAGCTGGTCCCGGCGGAACTCGCCGCCGAGGTCACCCGCGTCCTGCACATCCCGACGGTCGGCATCGGCGCGGGCCCCGACACCGACGCCCAGGTCCTCGTCTGGACCGACATGCTCGGCCTGACCTCCGGCCGCGTCCCCAAGTTCGTCAAGAAGTACGCGGCGCTCCGCGAGGTCATGACCGACGCGGCGAAGTCCTTCGCGGAAGAGGTCGTCGGCGGCACGTTCCCGCTCGACGAACACTCCGTCCACTAGCCACTGCGGCAACACCCCGGGCAGCCCGCCGATCATCCCCCGTCGGCGGGCTGCCCTGCGGTTTTCGGGCCGCCGAGCTTGCGGCGGTCTACTCCGCCGAGCCCGCGGCCGCCGCCAGTTCGCGCACCCCCGTCACCCGAGGGTGACGGGACCGCAGGTCGCTGACGATCTGCCGGATCGCGGGCCGGTCACGGACTTCGCCCGGAGAGACGCGTACCGCCGACAGCAGTTCGGCAGCTGCCTGCTCCGCCTTGCCCCACTGCCACCACGCCCGCCCGAGGTCGGTGTGCATCCTGCCCTTGCGCTCGGCAGTGGTGAACCGTCCCTCGTGCAAACCACGGCCGGCCTCCAGTGCGGCGCCCGCGTCCCCGAGGGCCCAGTGCACTCCGACGGCGTACAAGTCCACCGCTGCCGGGGTGATGGGGAAGATCCGCCCCCTCGGAGTCACGTCGGGAAGAGCGCGAGCGGCTCGCGCGGCGTCGCGGATCATGGTGAGGGCCTGGTCACGAACCCCGGCGCGTGCTGCGGTGTACGAGGTGGTGCACAGCATCTGTGCGTACGCCGAGCGCTGTGCGTCCGTTCGCAGCCCGGTCTCCTCGACCTTGGCCACGGCATCGAGGATGTGGCGCTCGGCAGCGGCGGGCTGGTCCTGATGGCGCAGCACGATGCTCAGCTCCCGGGCTGCGGCCGCAGCGGCGAGGGGCGAGCCGGACCACTCCGCGTACAGCGCCGCACGATCCGCGGCCAGCCGGGAGTCCCCGTAGCGGCCGACCTTCGTCAGTACCCGGCCGGCCAGACTGTAGGCGGTCGAGAGGCGAGCGAGCGCCATCTCCTCGTGCGCGGGTGACGCGGCGTGACGGGCATCGGCGAGCAGGCCCGGCAGCACGCGCAGCAACTCGGCGTTCTGTCCGGCGTCGAAGAGTCCGCGGGCGGCGGCAAGCCGTGAGTCGAGAGGCACTGGCGACCCGGTGGGATCGGGAATGCTCGCCAGCGCGTCGCTCACTCCCGCCAGGAGGGAGGCTGGAACGGCCAGGCCGGTGGCGGCGAGCAACCTGCGGCGGCGCATGGGGTCCTCCTCGGCACAGCGTGGCCCGTCCGGCGCAACTCTAGTCGCTGGGGCGCCGGTTAAGCCGAGTGACGCAGCCAGGACAAGCATCGGGATTTCCACGGCCCTGGCGGCGCTCATGAGCATGTCGAAGTCGGCCTTCCGCCCCCTTCGCTCCAGCCGGGAGACGGTGGCGGCCGAGCAGCCGATCCGGGCACCGAGATCCTCCAGACGCCAGCCACGTCCCACCCGGCCGATCCGGATCAGGCCGCCGGGGTCCTGCTCCCGCACACAGGAACGGGCCTCTTCGGACCCCCAGAGACGAACCGCGTTCATCCGGCTCCTCCCGCGCGAAGACCCGACACCGTACGGCTACCCAGCGTAGAGACTCGGCGGCATCGGGTGTGCGCCGTCCGCAGGTTTACTGCCCGAACTTGCAGATGCTGCAAGGCGTTTGCGCACCCTGCCAGTCGATCACCACGGCCGTCGTGCCGGTGATGTCCTCGAACGGCGCCCAGAGGAACGGCGTCCAGAGGTGTCACTCACTCGCCCACCGAGGAGAACGAGATGTTCCTTCCCCACCCCGTGATCGACCAGCTCGACGAGAGTCAGGAAGCGGCCTGGCACGAGCACTTCGCAGGCACCGGACGCGAGCGCCCCCGCGCGATCGAGGAGGGGGTCTGGCGCCGGACGCAGGACCCGGCCAACGCGACGCAGTCCGGCTGGGCCGAGGGTGAGGACGGGCGCCGGCGCATCGTCCACTACCGGTACCGGTTCGACATCGACTACACGTTCCCCGTCCCCCGTCTGGTGCTCGCCGACCTGTACCTGTACACGTCGGTACGCGCCCCGGCGGCCGAGATCGACACGTACCGCAGTGACGTGCGGGCCTGGCTCAGCGAGGGCCGCTGGCGGCAGACCGACGACGACGTGTGGTCCAAGGGCGACCTGCGGGTCACCGTCACCCCCTACGACGTTCACCCGCAGGACGAGCGTGCCGCCCGGGACACCCCCGAGGGGTTCCGCTCGCTGGACGTGGTCTTCCTGTCCGAGGACTTCCAAGTGACGCGCGTCGTACGGCAGATGCCTTGGAACGTGCTGTCGGGCGGCATCCGCGTCAAGGACAGGCGTGGCAACCCGCGTTACGCGGACGACCTGGGCGAACTGAAGGACCACCTGCCGTTCCAGGTCGAACTGGGCTGCGGCACGAGCGTCGAGGCCGGGGTGCCCCCGCTGCACTTCCTGCATCAGGTGTACCGGGTCACCGAGCGCACCGACAGCGTCATGAAGGAGACACATCCCTTCGTGCTGAGCCCGCAGAGGGACACCCTGGTCAGGGAGATGCTGCTCGACGCCACCGCGAAGGCGGACGAACTGGTCGCGATGTTCCGCATCAGCTTCCTCGCCCGACCGACGGCCGCGCACCGCGCGCTGAAGGCCCTGCGTGACGCCGGACACATGGTGGGCCCGGTCCTCCAGCACAACTTCGACCTGCTCGCCGCGCGAGCCGGGCTCACCGAGTGCTTCGTACGCCGCTACGACCAGAAGATCCCGCCCGTGCCGCTCCTGGACGAGGCCAAGGCGCTCTTGGTGATCGGTCTGCACGCCGACCGCCGGTCGATCGAGAAGCGTGCCCGGGAGCGTGGGATGAAGGTGTTCTTCGTGGACACCGAGGGCTTGGAGGAGTTCGGCCAGTACCTGCCTTATCCGTTGGAGGGTCCGCAGGACGGTGACGTGGTCGTGCGGGCCGAGGCCATTCCCACGCTGGTCGAGCTGTGCCGCCGGCTCGGTGTGGAGTTCGCGGTCCAGCCCCGGGCCGCCCACGCCCCACACTGATCGAACACCGCAACGAACAAGTATACGAACCGACTTGAACCCTGCGTGACAGCCGATAGCGTGCGGGGGCCCGCCGGATCCGGCGCGCCCCCGACCAGACGAGGACGACCTGCCATGCGCGTTTCCGTGATCGGCTGCGGACACCTCGGCATCCCGCACGCGGCGGCGATGGCCGAGCTCGGCCATGAGGTGATCGGCGTGGATGTCGACCAGGCCAAGGTCGACCGGCTCAACGCCGGCGAGTGCCCCATCTACGAGACCGGGCTGCCGGAACTGCTCACCCGCCACACCGCGAGCGGGCGTCTGCGCTTCACCACCGACATCAGCGAGGCCGCAGGCTTCGCCGAGCTGCACTTCCTCGGAGTCGGCACCCCCATCGACGCCGACGGCCGTTCGTACGACACCGCGCAGGTCTTCGGCGCGATCCGCCGACTCGCCCCGCATCTGGGCCGACCGTGCGCCATCGTCGGCAAGAGCACGGTCTCCGTGGGCACCACCGCGCAGGTCACCGCCCTCGCCCAGCGGCTCGCCCCGGCCGGGAAGGGCGTGGAGGTCGTGTGGAACCCCGAGTTCCTGCGCGAGGGCCACGCCGTGGAGGACACCCTGCGCCCGGACCGCCTCATCGCCGGTGTCACCACCGCGGAGGGCGAGAAGGCGATCCGCGCCGTGTACGCCGGGATCATCGACGCCGGTGTGCCGATCTTCATCACCGACCCGCAGACCGCCGAACTGGCCAAGGGTGCCGCGAACACGTACCTCGGCCTGAAGATCAGCTACATCAACGCCGTCGCCGACATGTGCGAGGCCGCGGGCGGCGACGTCGCCCAGATCGTGGACATCCTCGGCATCGACCCGCGGATCGGCAGCGGGGGGATGCGTCCGGGCATCGGCTACGGCGGCGGGTGCCTCCCCAAGGACGTACGCGCCTTCACCGCCTCCGCGCGGGCCCTCGGCGCCGACGCCGCCGCCTCTCTCCTGCGGGCCGCGGAGGTGATCAACGAGCAGCGTACGGACGTGGCCCTCGGGCTCGTCACCCGCGCCCTGGGCGAGCGGCCGGTCAGCGGTGCCCGGATCACCGTGTGGGGCGCCGCGTTCAAGCCGGGCACCAACGACGTGCGCGAATCCCCCGCCCTCGCCCTGGCCCAGGCTCTCCAGCAGGCGGGCGGAATCGTCACCGTGCACGACCCGCAGGCTGTGCCCACGGCGATGGTACGCAACCCGGAACTGGAGTACACCGACGACCTGGCCGGTTCCCTCGACGGCGCCGACCTCGTCGTACTGGCCACCGAGTGGGCCGAGTACCGGCAGGCCGACCCTCGGACCCTGGCCTGCCGACCGGCCAACCCCCTGCTCGTCGACTGCCGCACCACCCTGGACCCCGAGCCCTGGCGAACGGCGGGCTGGACCGTCCACCAGCTCGGGCGCCCGGAGAAATAGCACGGGAGTGCCACGGCGAGGCCCGGCGCGCGGGCCGACAGGCGCCCACACCGGCCTCCGCCGCGCTGTCGGCCGTATGTCGGTGCTTTGTCGGTGGGTGCTGGCATCGTCATCCCCATGACGCGAATCGAAGACAACTCCGACGGGCGCCGGGTGGCGGTTTCCGTGCGGGGGCTGGTGAAGCATTACGGGGAGACCAAGGCGCTGGACGGGGTCGACCTGGACGTGCGGGAGGGCACCGTGATGGGGGTGCTCGGGCCGAACGGGGCCGGGAAGACGACCCTCGTGCGGATTCTGTCGACCCTGATCACGCCGGACACCGGTGAGGCGACCGTCGCCGGGTACGACGTCGTACGGCAGCCCCGCCAACTGCGCCGGGTGATCGGCCTGACCGGGCAGTACGCCTCGGTGGACGAGAAGCTGCCCGGCTGGGAGAACCTGTACATGATCGGCCGGCTGCTCGACCTGTCCCGCAAGGACGCCCGCGCCCGCGCCGACGAGCTGCTTGAGCGGTTCTCGCTGACGGAGGCCGCCAAGCGCCCCGCCTCCACATACTCCGGCGGTATGCGACGGCGCCTGGACCTGGCCGCTTCCATGATCGGCCGCCCGCAGGTGCTGTTCCTGGACGAGCCGACCACCGGCCTCGACCCCCGCACCCGCAACGAGGTGTGGGACGAGGTCAAGGCGATGGTCGGCGAGGGCGTGACCGTGCTGCTCACCACCCAGTACATGGAGGAGGCCGAGCAGCTGGCCTCCGAGCTGACCGTGGTGGACCGGGGCAAGGTGGTCGCCGCCGGTCAGATCGAGGAGCTGAAGGCCCGCGTCGGCGGACGCACCCTGCGCATCCGCCCGGTGGACCCGCTCCAGCTGAGCCCGCTCGCCGCGATGCTGGACGAGCTGGGCATCACCGGCCTCGCCACCACCACCGTGGACCCCGAGAGCAACACGCTGCTGGTGCCGATCCTCAGCGACGAGCAGCTGACCGCCGTCGTCGGCGCGGTGACCGCGCGCGGCATCACCATCTCCTCCATCGTCACCGAACTCCCCAGCCTGGACGAGGTGTTCCTCTCGCTCACCGGCCACCGCGCCAGTGCCCCGCAGGACGCCACGCCCGTCGACTCCGACACCCGCGAAGAGGTCGCCGTATGAGCGCCGCCACCGTCACCACCGCGGCCGTCACCACGGCCGACTCCCGCATCACCCTGCGCGGGCATCTGCGGCACACCGGCGCCCTCATCCGGCGCAATCTGCTCTGGATCCGGCAGGACCCGGAGTCGATGTTCGACGCGCTGCTGATGCCGATCGTCTTCACGCTGCTGTTCGTGTTCGTCTTCGGCGGCTCGATCGGCAAGGCGCTGGGCGGCGGCCAGGACCAGTACGTCCAGTACGTCATCCCCGGCATGCTCGCGATGATGAGCATGACGATGTCGCAGGGCGTCGGCACCGGCTTCAGCCAGGACTTCAACAGCGGTGTCATGGACCGCTTCCGCTCGCTGCCGATCGGCCGCGGCTCGGTGCTCTTCGCCAAGATCGTGGTCGAGCTGGGCCGGATGCTGTTCGCGACGGTCGTGCTGATGGTCGTGGCGGTGCTGGTCGGCTTCGACATCACCAGCTGGTCCGGGCTCTTCGCGACCGTGGGTCTGTCCGCGCTGTTCGCGTCCTCGATCATGTGGGTGTTCCTCACCCTGGGCGTCGTGATGAAGAGCGCGCAGTCGGTGCAGGCGATGGGCTTCCTGGTGCTGTTCCCTCTCCAGTTCGGCTCGTCCATCTTCGCGCCGACGCAGTCGATGCCCGGCTGGCTCCAGGCGTTCACCGACTACAACCCGCTGTCCACGCTCGCGGACGCCGCACGCGGCCTGATGGTCGGCGGCCCGGTGACGCACGACCTGTGGGTGACGGTGGGCTGGTCGGTCGCGATCACCGCCGTGATGGCGCCGGTCGCGATCCACAAGTTCCGCACCAAGAGCTGACCTTGGCGCGCCTCACACCAGGGCGGTGGCCTCCGCGAGGGAGAGGCCACCGCCCTCGGCGTACGCGGCGCGGAACGCGGCTTCGCCGAGGGTCGCGCGGATGTCGGCCTCGGCGCGGTCGTAGGCATGCTGCTCCACGTGGGAGCGGAGATGACCGTTCGGCATCAGGGCCACCGAGGCGCCCAGGCAGCGGGCGCCGTCCACGGCGCGGGCGGCGTCGCCGGTGGCCGCCAGGGCCTGGGCGGCGGCGGTGAGGCAGAGGGACGGCATCTGCGGGACGACGACCTCGCACAGCGGGTCACCGGCCAGCCCGAGCGCCCGGCGGACCGATTCCAGCGCCCGCTCCACATGCCCCTCCTCGGCGTCCAGCCAGGCCTCCTGGGTGAGGATCATGGCGTCGAAGACGACGAACCGGGAGAGGACGAACTCCTCGCGGAGCAGCCCGAGTTGTTCGCGGGACTCGGCGGTCCTGCCGTCCACGAGCAGCCAGGCGGCCAGATACAGCCGGGCCACCGGCATCGCCTCGCTGTGCCTGCCGTCCAGCTCGTGGACGACCTCGCGCAGCAGGCGTTCGCCGCGCTCCTTGTCCCCCGCCTCCATCAGCATGTTGCCGAGGCGGGCGCCGAGGACGGCCATCTGGGCGCGGGCGCCGAGGTGTTCGGCGTGCTCCATCGCGCCCGCGTAGTCGGCGGCGGCCTCGCGGCTCATGCCCTTGCGCTCGTGGGCCTCCCCGCGCGCGGACAGCGCCTCGGCGATGCCCCAGGCGTCCCCGAGACGGCGGTAGATCTCCAGCGCCTCGTCGGCGTCGCGGGCGGCGTCCCCCGCCCAGCTGGCGCGGTTGGCAAGGAGGTTGGCGCGGGTCTGGAGGGCACCCGCCAGCTCCCATTCGTAGCCGGGGGTCGCGCGGCAGGTGCGCACGGTGGCGTCGGTGATCTCGGGCAGCCGGCCGGCGCCGTTGACGAGCATCTCCGCGAACCACCACAGCATGCCGGGCGAGCGGCAGGTCTGGGGCAGCCCTGGCCGGTAGACCTCGGTGACGAGGCGCAGTTTGTCCCGTGCCTCGGGGTTCTGCCATGCCTCCAGGTCGGTGTCCATGCAGGCGAGATGGGCGAGGTGCAGTCCGCGCCGGGCCTCGGCGAGGAGTTCGCCGGTGAGCGGCGGCGGGGTGTCGGTGCAGCGCTCCCACACCGGCTCGGCGGGCCGGACCGGGTCCGCGAACGGGTCGGGGCCGAGCGCCATGACGTCCTCGCACCAGGCCCGGGTCTCCAGGCGCTGGTCGCGCATCTGCCAGTACCAGAGCAGGGACAGCACCAGGACCAGCCCCTCCTGCTCGTCCCCCACGGAGACGGCGTGCCGGAAGGCCGTGCGCAGGTTCTCGTACTCCAGCTGGAACAGGCCGATGGCCTCGCGCTGACGGGAGCCGCGCAGCAACGGGTCGGTGGTGCGGGCGAGTTCGCGGTAGTACGTGAGATGCGCGCGCTCGGCGGCCAGGCGCGCGCCCGTCTCGTCCAGGCGCTCCGCCGCGTACTCGGCGACGGTCTCCAGGAGCCGGTAGCGCATCCCGCCGTCGGGTGAAGGGGTGGCCACCACCAGGGACTTGTCGACCAGGGAGCCGAGCGCGTCCAGGGCGACGGGGCCGCAGACGGCCTCGGCGGCGGCGAGGTCGCAGCCGCCCGCGAAGACGGACAGACGGCCCAGGACGTCGCGTTCGTCCTCGTCCAGCAGTTCCCAGGACCAGTCGACCACGGCGCGCAGGGTCTGCTGGCGGGGCAGCACGGTGCGGCTGCCGGAGGTGAGCAGCCGGAAGCGGTCGTCGAGCCGGTCCGCGATCTGACGGGGCGTCAGCATGCGGAGCCGGGCGGCTGCCAGCTCGATCGCGAGGGGCAGTCCGTCCAGGCGGCGGCAGATCTCGGCGCACGCCTCGGGGTCGTCCTCCACCCGGAAGCCGGGCCGCGCGGCGGCGCCCCGGTGGCCGAGCAGCCGCAGCGCGACCGGCTCCGGCAACGGCTCGACCGGACGCACCAACTCCCCCGGTACGCCGAGGGGTTCGCGGCTGGTGGCGAGCACGGTCAGCCCGGGGCAGGCGGCCAGGAGGCGTTCGGTGAGGCGGGCGGCGGCGTCCACCACGTGCTCGCAGTTGTCGAGGATGATCAGCATCCGGCGCCGGGCGCAGTACTCCACCAGGCGCTCGACGGGGTCGCCGAAGCGCTCGGAGACCGCGCGGGCGCCCTCGACGCCCGCGCCGTGCAGCACCGTCTCGCGGGCGCCGATCGCGGTGAGCACGGCCTGCGGGACGGCCTCGGGCGCGTCCACGGGCGCGAGTTCGGCGAGCCAGACCCCGTCGCGGGCGGTGTCGCGGACCGCCTCGGCGGCCTCCTGGGAGAGCCGGGTCTTGCCCGCGCCGCCGGGCCCGAGCAGGGTGACCAGGCGGGAGGCGGCGAGGTCGGCGCCGATGGCCGCGATGTCGCTCTCGCGGCCGACGAAGGAGGTGAGCCGGGCGGGCAGGTTGCCCGGCGCGGGGCGCACGGCGGCTGCCGGGGCCGGTCTCGGGGGCGCCGGGGCGTCCTCGGTCAGCAACTCGGTGTGCAGCGCGCGCAGTTCGGGCCCGGGGTCGGAGCCGAGCCGGTCGGCGAGGAGCTGTCGTACCTCCTCGTAGGCGGCCAGGGCCTGGGCGGGGCGGCCCGCGTCGCGCAGGGCGCGCAGGCGCAGCGCCTGGAGGGGTTCGTCCAGCGGGTGGCTGTCACACAGGGCGGCCAGCTCGGGCAGGGAGCGCTCGGCCTGGCCGAGGGCGAGGGCGGCGGTGTGCCGGGCACGCAGGGCGTCCAGGCGGCGGGCCTCCCAGCGGGCGGCCTCGGCGGTGCGGTCGGGCAGGTCGGCGACGACCGGGCCCTGCCAGAGGGCGAGGGCGTCGTCGAGGACCCCGGCGGCCTTGGCCGGGTCGCCGTCGGCGAGGGCGCCGAGGCCGTCGGCGGTGAGCCGGTCGAAGCGGGTGAGGTCGACGTCGTCGGGGGCGGCGGCGAGCCGGTAGCCGCCGTCGGCGGAGGTGATCGCGTCGGCGCCGAGGGCGCGGCGCAGGCGGCCGATCAGCGCCTGGAGGGCTCCGGCCGCGTCGGCGGGCGGGTCGGCGCCCCACACCTCGTCCACGAGGACGGCGGCGGGTACGGTCCGCCCGGCCCGCAGCGCGAGCACGGTCAGCAGGGCACGCAGCCGCGCCCCGCCGACGGGGACGGCCGTGCCGTCGGGGCGGAGGGCCTGGGTGGTGCCGAGAAGCCGATAGCGCACGGGGTTCATTGTCTCCGGTCGGCCCGGCGGGATCGGCAGCGGGCACGGGACGGTGGGGGCGGGGGCGTGGAGGACCCGTCCGGGACCTCCGGGACGACGAGGGCGGCGAGGACGACGCGGGCGACGCGGTCGCCTCCGCCGCAGCGGACCTCCCTCGGTGCCATCCCCCCAGCCTCGCGGAACCGGGG
Source organism: Streptomyces sp. LaPpAH-108 (assembly GCF_000373625.1). Lineage (GTDB taxonomy): Bacteria > Actinomycetota > Actinomycetes > Streptomycetales > Streptomycetaceae > Streptomyces. The sequence continues at coordinate 587,544 of NZ_KB891988.1, read as the reverse complement.
GCCGGTGGCGAGGCGTTTTCCCGGCGCGTCCCGGCCCGGTACGGTCGGGCACCCGACCGTCCGTCCGATCCCCGCACCGCACCGCCCGATCCGTACCGCTTCGCCCGAAAAGAACCCTTCAGGAGCCGCCCATGACCACCGCAGCGACCCGTCCCGGCGACCGCCGGGTCAGTCCCGTCTTCGTCGGAATCCTCGCCGTGGCGGCGGTGACCGGCTGGGCGACCTGGACCGGGTTCGCCGCGCAGCCGGGGCTCGCGGTGTTCCTGTTCGTGACGGCGGCCTGGGTGGTCTCGCTCTGTCTGCACGAGTACGCGCACGCGCGCACCGCGCTGCACGGCGGCGACATCTCCATCGGGGCCAAGGGCTATCTGACGCTGAACCCGCTGAAGTACACGCACGCGCTGCTGAGCATCGTGCTGCCGGTGCTGTTCGTGATCGCGGGCGGGATCGGTCTGCCCGGCGGCGCGGTGTTCATCGAGCGCGGCCGGATCCGGGGCCGCTGGCGGCACAGCCTGATCTCCGCGGCGGGCCCGCTGACGAACGTGGCGTTCGCGCTGGTGTGCGCGGCGCCGTTCTGGCTGGGCGCGGCGGACGGGGTGCCGCGCGACTTCCGGTACGCGCTGGCGTTCCTCACCCTGCTCCAGGTGAGCGCGGCGATCCTGAACTTCCTGCCCGTTCCGGGCCTGGACGGCTACGGCGTGCTGGAGCCGTGGCTGCCGTACGGGATCAAGCGGCAGCTGGAGACGTTCGCCCAGTTCGGCATGCTGCTGGTCTTCGCGCTGCTGTGGGTGCCCTCGGTCAACGCGGCCTTCTTCGACCTGGTCTACGGCGTGCTGCGCGCCCTGGGGGTGCAGGACGGGGTCTCCGACTGCGGGTACTGGCTCTACCGCTTCTGGAGCGAGGCCCCGGCGTACTGCGCGGTCAGCCCGTGACGGACTTGGCGGCGGCGCCCCGGCTCCGCTTGAAGTAGAACCAGCTCATGTTGGAGGTCAGGCCCGCGAGCAGCACCCAGACGATCCCGAGCCAGCTGCCCTGGACGAACGAGACGACGGCCGCGGCCACGGCCAGGACGCAGACGGCGAGGGTGACGAGGGCGATGCGGGGCATGGGACCGGCTCCTGTCGGGGGACACTGCTACGCGCACCAGTGTCCCCCATGGGCCCCGGCCGCCGATGCCGGGGCGGAGGGTGTCACACGTCGGTGACGCGCAGCCCGGCGTGCGCCTTGTAGCGGCGGTTGGTGGAGATCAGGTTCGCGACCAGGCCCTCCACCTGGTGCGCGTTGCGCAGCCGCCCGGCGAAGACGCCGCGCATGCCGGGGATGCGCCCGGCCAGGGCCTGCACGATGTCGGTGTCGGCGCGCCGGTCGCCGAGGACCATCACATCGGTGTCGATCTCGTCGATCTCCGGGTCCTCCAGGAGGACGGCGGAGAGGTGGTGGAAGGCGGCGGTGACCCGGGAGTCCGGGAGCAGGGCCGCGGCCTGCTGGGCGGCGCTGCCCTCCTCGGGCGTGAGTGCGTAGGCGCCCTGCTTGTCGAAGCCGAGCGGGTTGACGCAGTCCACGACGAGCTTGCCCGCCAGGTCCTCGCGGAGCGACTTCAGGGTGTCGGCGTGGCCGTCCCACGGCACGGCGACGATCACGACGTCGCTGCGGCGCGCGGTCTCGGCGTTGTCGGCGCCCTCCACCCCGTGGCCCAGCTCCTCGGCGGCCGTGTGGGCGCGCTCGGCGGAGCGGGAGCCGACGATCACCTTCTGCCCGGCCTTGGCGAGCCGGTACGCGAGGCCCTTGCCCTGCGGCCCGGTGCCGCCGATGACGCCGACGGTCAGCCCGGAGACGTCGGGCAGGTCCCAGGGGTCCTTGGCCGGGGCCTTCGCGGGGGTCCGGGCGGCGGTCTGTGCGCTGTCGCTGGTGGTCATGGCCCGACTCTACGTCCGCGCGCCCTCGCGCACCCGCGCGGGTGAGTCCTCGGTTCGGGCGAACCTGGAGTGAACTGCGGGACGGAGGGGACCGGTTGAGGCAGGATGCGGGCGCATGGACGCCGTACGGGTCGCGCTGCTGCGCGAAGTGCTCGCCGGGACGGAGTGGTTGGGGGCCACGCGCCGGTTCGCGGGGGTGCTGCGCGGCTCGGTGACGGCGCACGGCGGCGGGCTGCTGCTCGCCGGGACGCCGGAGTACGAGCCCTGGCATCTGGCGGCGCATCTGGTGGACGAGGCGGCCTGGTCGGGCACGCCGGAGCTGGCCCCCGTCCTGGTACGCCACCACGCCCGCCCCTCGGACCCCGCGCATCTGGCGGTCGGCCCGGGCCGCATCGCGGAGGCCCGCCGGGGCGAGACCCTGCTGGTGGTGGCCCCGGACGAACCGGCGGCCCTGCTGGAGCGGGTGCACACCGCCCGCCGGGCCGGGGTGACCGTGCTGGCGCTCGGCGCGGGTGACGGTGAGCTGGCCGCGATGGCCCATGACGTGCTGGCCGTGCCCGAGGGCGCCGAGCTGGACCTGGACAGCGTGCAGCACCTGGTCAGCGCCGCGGCGGGCGAGAACGCGGGGCCGCCGAGGGCGCGGCGGGGCTTCAAGGACCGGCTGTCCCGGCTGGCGGAGATCCTGACGGCACCGCCCGCGGCACCCTGGTAGGGCGCCGCGGGCGGCACGTCGAGGTGCGCAGGGGTACGTAGGGGCGCGGCCGTCAGGCCTTGTCGCCGTCCTCGCCGGAGGGGGTGTCCTGCCAGCGGGGGTCCTTCTCCCACTCCTCGTTGCGCTCGTGGGCGGTCTCCATGGCGTGCCGGGCCGCTTCCGGCGTGGCGTACGGGCCGAAGCGGTCCTTGCCGGGGCAGTCGGGGCCCTCCTCGACCTTCTTGTGCTCCAGGCAGTAGTACCACTCGCCCGGCTTGCCCTGGGTGCGCTTCTTGAACACGGACATCAACGGCTCCTCTCGCCACACACATGTTCCCCCATGCCCGCTGGTTAGACTCGCTGGCATGTCTGGCCAGTCGCTGCTCGTACCAGGGGAGCTGTCTCCCACCCGTCCGGTGCCCGGAAACATCCGCCGCCCCGAGTACGTCGGAAAGCCCGCGCCCACTCCGTACACCGGTCCGGAGGTGCAGACGCCCGAGACGATCGAGGCCATGCGCGTCGCCGGCCGGATCGCCGCCCGGGCGATGGAGGAGGCGGCGAAGATCATCGCCCCCGGCGTCACCACGGACCAGCTGGACAAGGTCGCGCACGACTATATGTGCGACCACGGCGCGTATCCGTCGACTCTGGGATACCGGGGCTTCCCCAAGTCCCTGTGCACGTCGGTCAACGAGGTCATCTGCCACGGCATCCCGGACTCGACGGTCCTCAGGGACGGCGACATCGTCAACCTGGACGTGACCGCGTACATCGGCGGGGTGCACGGCGACAACAACGCCACCTACCTGGTCGGCGAGGTGGACGACGAGTCCCGCCTCCTGGTCGAGCGCACCCGCGAGGCGCTGAACCGGGCGATCAAGGCGGTGAAGCCCGGCCGCCAGATCAACATCATCGGCCGGGTCATCGAGTCCTACGCCAAGCGCTTCGGCTACGGCGTCGTACGGGACTTCACCGGCCACGGCATCAACTCGTCGTTCCACTCCGGCCTGATCGTCCCGCACTACGACTCCCCGCACGCCACCACGGTCATCCAGCCCGGCATGACCTTCACCATCGAACCGATGCTGACCCTCGGCACCCACGAGTACGACATGTGGGACGACGGCTGGACCGTGGTCACCAAGGACCGCAAGCGCACGGCCCAGTTCGAGCACACACTGGTGGTGACGGACAGCGGGGCGGACATCCTGACGCTGCCGTAGGAGCCTCACCGCTCCGGCCGGCCCAGGGGTACTGAGGCGAAGGGCTCCCATTCGTACATCTGGTTGTCCCGGTGGATCACGATCAGGTCGGCGCTGGCGATCCGGGCCCGGGCCGGGGCGAAACCGCCTGTGTCGAGTGCCTTGAAAACGGGGTCGGCCGGTCCGTTGCTCGCGCTGTAGGCCACCGACACGTGCGGGGTGAAGCCGTCCGCGTTCTCCGGGATCTCGGGCAGTACGTCACCGATCGCGCTGCGGACGGCATGCACGGGACCGTCCGGATGGACGTGCAGAAGGATGGCCTCCGGGTCCGGCACGTGCGGGCCCACCTGAACGTCGAAGGCGGGGATGGCGGCCAGGTGCGCGCCGGCCGCGTCGACGATGGCCCGGACGTCCTGTTCCTTGACCTCGCCGACGAACCCGATCCCTTGCATGGTGAGGTGCAGCCATGGATCCGGAACGACGGTCAGGGCGTCTCCGAACGGGGCCAGTGCGGAGCGGTACTCGGCCGCGAGCCGGTGCACGTCCTTCTGTCCCTCGAACGTCAGGTGCCAGGTGTAGAAGCGGCGGCCCACGTTCCAGCCGGGGCGCCACCACCAGTGATTTCGCATGGCGTCGAACGAAGTCATGCAGCGATCAAATCAGGCTGCCCCTGTGCCTGGCGAGAGCGCGAGACGGCGCGGAGCCGAGTCCACGCACCACTCCTCGATGGCCGCCCGCAGTCCGACCGAGCGGCACCGTCCGTGTCGGCGCAGACACGCAGGGCCCCCGCTGGGCGCCCTCGGGACTGGGTCAGCTCTGGCGTGCGGCTTCGTCCGGCCACACGATGTCCACCGGTAGCCCGGCTTCCTTGGCTTCGTGGACGGTGTCGGCGGTGCCGCCCCCTTTCCCGGTGGGCGGTTCACCGTTCCAGACGGCAATGAGGCGGTCGGCTCGGCGGAGAAGCGTACGGTTGGCGTCCTCGTAGGCCGAGCGGTTCGCGAGCTCGTGTTCCAGGACAATGACCTCGGCGGCAGCGTTCGTGAGCCGGTCGAACGTCTGGGCGTGGTCCGGCTTCACCTTGTTCTGGCGATAGTCCTTCGAGGGAATGACCGCGGTCAGGCGGCCACCAAGTTCGAGCACGGCCTCGGCGAACAGAGAGTCGGCGCCCTTGGCGATGCATGAGACTCCGACCAGGGCGCCATCCGCAGCGTATGGCTTCAGTGCCTCCCGAAGGGCGTCACGTACGAGCGGAACGCTGGCTTCGGTCAGGTCCATGTGGCCGGTCACGGCGATCGTGGTCACGGTACTTCCTCAGGTGGACAGCAGGTCGCGGATCATTGTGCGGGCGTCCGCCACACGCTGCGAAGTGTTCCGGCCGACCGTGTACGGATACAGCTTGCCGAGTTGGGCGCGCACACGGGCCGACTGCGTGCGCGCCGCTGCTTCGACGGCGCGCTGTGTGTGGTCGACAGCCCCGTTCACGTCCCCGATGAGGAAATGGCATTCGGCCAGGCCAATCGTGTCCAGGGCGTAGCTGCGCCCTGCCTCCGGACCCCGGCGCTCGACCGCCCGACGGATGGAGTCCGCCGCTTCTTCAGCGCGCTCACGGGCGCCTTTGCGGGCCATTTCGAGGAGCCGGCCGCCGGTTGTTCCCGTCAGTTCGGCTTCGTCGAAGTATGCGATCCAGTACGGCTCATCATCCGCCCCCGCGTCCGCCAGGGCTTCTTCCGCCTCGCTGGTGGCACGCTTGAAGGCTGCCGTGCGATCCATCGCCGCGTACGCCCACGCCTCCCTGGTGTGCAGCAGTGCCCGAAGGCGTGGCCCGGCCTTCGGCCCCGTGCCCTTTTGCGCCAGGTGCACGAGTTCGAGTGCGTCCTGCGGCCGCTCCTGGTACAGCATCTGCCGGGCCATTCCGGCAAGGACGTTGGCACCGAAGGCAGAATCCCCCGCAGCGTGGGCTGCGCGCAGCGCGAGTAGGTAGTAGGACTGCGCTTGCTGCTGGAGGCCGGAGTCCCATGCGATCGTTGCGGCTGTACCGCCGAGGTAGGCCATCACCTGAAAAAGGCCCCGCTCGACGTCGGGCGCCTGATGATCTTCGAGGTGGCTGGAGACCTCGTTGAGCTGTCCGACCACGGCCTTGCGGCGCAGGCCTCCGCCGAACCGGTGGTCCCAGGCGCGAAAGACACGCGCTGTTCCTTCCAGCTCCCGTACTTCCCGGATGCTGATGCGGCCCCGGTGGTGGCCCTTTGCAACGGCCGGGGAGGGCTGGAGCCACCCCTCAAGGGAATCGAGGAGGGGGGTGCCGAACAGGGCCGCGCCGGTGAGGGCACGTGTTGCAGCGCGGCGGTCCATCACGAGATCGCTCCTGGTCAGGTCTGCGGCCAGGTGCACGGTCGCGGTGGAGCGCCAAGGTGCGTCAACTGATAACCGTGCGGCCGGGGGCTGTTGAGGGTACGGGTCTGGGGTCTCGGTCCGTCTTTCCCAGGGGCAGTCGGCAAGTCCCACCATCCGGCCCGGGATTCGTAGCCCGTCGGCGATACGGCAGATCACTTCGAAGCTGGTGACCTGCTGTTGCCCGCTGATGATCGTGGAGACCTTGCCAGGTGTGAGCCGGCAAGCCGCCGCGATGCGGTTCTGCGACAGACCGCCCCACTTCTTGACGAGCGAGAAGACCGCGGCGAAGTCGTGCTCTGCCAGGGCTCGCTTCAAGTCGTCTCGGTCGAGGACTTCGGGAGCGAGCGGGCCGGGGGTGGTGGCGTCCATGGGCCCAACTTCCGGAGTGATCGTATGCGCGTCATCGCGCCGTAGCGAACCGACAACGAGGGTATGACCGCCTCGGTAACCCCCGCTGGTCATATCGCGAACTGCCCGCACGGACGACGCTCGTGGTCCAGGACGCATGAACCCCGGCGACCGATGGGACGGTCCCGGGGCCATGGCCAACGCTCAAACCAGTGAGGGAGCGTCGACATGACGAACGGTACAGGCCAACCACGAAAGCGCACACGCGGACCGGCGATGACGATCAGGGTGTACACGGTCACGCGGGAGGGGCTCGTCACCGCGCGGCGTCCGATCGTGACCGTCCCCTACGACCACACGGCTGCGCCCTCGCCGATGAGTACCGCACTGCCGCCCTGCGCCTGCCCGATCCACCGCGCGGAGACCGGCCGGTGAGCGACACACGGACGAGAGCCGGAGACGCCCCCGGCCGCGCCATGACGCGCGCCGCCGCTTCCGTCTTCTTGGGCCAGAAGACGCTTCCGCGCCACGGCACCGTGAAGGCATTCGAGGGTGACTTCCGCACGGCGCTCGCCGCGTTGATGCCGCGTGTCGAGGAACTGGCCGCCGGGCTGCCGGACGACGATGCCTGCGCGAAGGCGGGCCTGGCCGCGCTTGCCGAGGCCCGCCAAAGGCTCGGCGCTCAAGAAGCCCCGGGACTCAAAGGCGAATTCATGCGGGTGAAGCAGCTCGCCGTGTCAGTGGTCTCCCTGTGCGACCACGTCGACCTGCTGAGTGGCCTGGGGACATACCTGCTGTGCGACGAGCGGAACAAGCCAGAGCCGTGTCCACCGCCCCTGACGGCGACCTCATGCCCCGGCCGTCACGGGGCCCCATGACGGCCGCTTGGAGTCGGGGTCGCACCTCACCGCCCTGCAAAAAGCTCCCAGACTCCCGGCCCTCCAGCGGCACGCGGGTTGGCGGCAAAGAACATGAACACACCGAAGGAGAACACGATGAAGGAAACGCTCACCTGGCGGATGGCTGGAGGCGGCGGCGGTGAGGGCGGGGACGGCCTGCCCGGTGAGCCGTGGCCGGGTCCGGAGGAGCCCCCGTCTCCCGACGGCGGCCCGAGGGTCTACGGCTGAGATGACACTCACCGGAGTGGAGGAGGGGCGGTCCGAGCTGGGCCGCTCCCTCCTGGAACGCAAGCACATGTCGGCCGACTGGCTACCGACGTTCGCCGCCGTGCCCCGGTCCGTCTTCCTGCCCGATGTCATGTGGCCGCACAACATGGACACCGGCACCACCGTCACCGTCGACCGGCGCGAGGAGCCGGAACGCTGGACCTCGTACGCCAACGCCGACGTATCGATCGTCACTCAGTGGGACGACGGTGCGCGAGAAGGACAAGGCGACGTGCCGACGTCGTCGGCGTCCATGCCCTCGGTCGTCTTCCGGATGCTGGCGGCCCTGGAAGTCGAGCCCGGACACCGCGTCCTGGAGATCGGCACCGGAACCGGCTGGAACGCGGGACTCCTGGCACACCGGCTCGGCACGAACAACGTGGTGAGTATCGAGGTCGACCCGAAGTTGGCCGACGCCGCCCGGGAACGGCTCGCCGCGCAAGGGCTGCTCGGTACGGTCCTCACCCGGGATGGCCTGGAAGGCGACGAGGCGGGAGCCCCCGTACGACCGGATCACCGTCACAGCCGGAGTCCGGGAGATCCCGGGAGATTGGCTTCGCCACACCAGGGAGGGTGGGATCATCCTCGCGCCCTGGGGGACACACTTCGGCAACGGGGACGCCCTCGTACGGCTCCGCAGGGACGAGGACGGCGGTCGCGCGTCCGGCCGGTTCCTGGGGCCGGTGGAGTTCATGAAGCTGCGCTCCCAGCGGTCCCCGTTCGCCGGACACGCCGCCTATGTGCCGGACGGGGTGGGCGATGCCGACCGCGGCACCACCACCGTCACCGAGGAGCGGCTGCTCGGCGACGGCCGGTTCGCCGTCGCACGGTTCGCCGTGGGACTGCGGGTACGCGACTGCCACCACCAGGCGTCCGACAAGCGCGACGGCGCCCGGCCGGTGTGGTTCTACGGCCTCACCGACCGCTCCTGGGCCTGCGTCATGTTCCGCGACGGCCATCGCGAAGCCATGGTGTGGCAGTCCGGGCCCCGGCGGCTCTGGGACGAGGTGTCCGCCGCGCTCGACTGGTGGCGGGCCGCCGGCGAACCGGGGTACGAGCGGTTCGGGCTCACCGTCACCGTCTACGACCAGCGCGCCTGGCTGGACCACCCGAAGAACACCTGGAACCTCTGAAACCGGCCCCGCCCGTCTGTCTCCCCCGTGGCGGACGAGCGGGGCCTTCCCGTGCCGTCGGTCGACGAGTACGGAGACTCGGGTGCCGAGGACGACTGGGATGCGCAGCAGATCGCTGTGCCGAAGACGAGCGGGCCGCCTCCGGAGACGACTCCCCGGACCCGGCCCGCCGTGCGAGAACTCTTGGTGCGAGCGCTCACCGCTCCAGAAACACCCGCCCGCCCACCTCCACCCAGCCGTGCGGCTGGGGTGCGGTGAGGATCTGGGAGCCCGCGCCCTGGGTGATGTTGAGTGCCCGGCCGAGGCGGTCGGTGAGGAGGAGCGCGGCGGCGCCGGTCGCCTCGTCCTCGTCGATGCCGTCACCCCGGCCGGGGAAGGCGCGGGCGCGGACGCGGCCCGCCGCCTCGTCCTCCCAGGCCCAGGCGTAGATCCAGTCGCCGGGCGGCGGCACCTCAAGGGCGTTCACCTCGGCGGCGCTCGGGTACTGGCGCAGGGTGCGCGGCGGGGCCCATTCCGCGCGGGCCTCGATCCAGGTGAACTCGCCGTCGAGCCGGGTGCCGACCTCCCCGGCGGCCGTGACCAGCTCGGGCACGTCGAGGAGCCAGGCGGTGCCGACGCAGGGGTGACCCGCGAAGGGCAGCCGGGAGGTGGGGGTGTAGATGTCGATCACTCCGCGCTCGGGGTCGTCCACGAACACGGTCTCGCTGAAGCCGAGCTTGGCGGCGAGTTCCTGGCGGTCGTCGTGCTCGGGCACCAGCGAGCCGTTGCGGACGACACCGAGTTCGTTGCCGTAGCCGCCGGTGGGTCCGCAGAAGACGCGGAGAACGTCGTAGTCAGTCACCCGCGCATTGAAGCACCGAGACCGCTTGAGGTGCTCTTTGCCTGCCGTTGGCGGCGCCTTGGGGGCTCCGACATCAAGTCGTGTCTGTGATCTTTTCGTGCGGTTCGAATGCGGTCCGGGGTGGGTACGGCCGAACTAAGGGTCGGGTAAGTTAGGCAAGCCTCACCAAACCGAATGGGTGGGTTCGTCCTGCCCTGACCGCCTGGAGCCCGTATGCGAGCCGTCCGCCCGATCGCGATCGCCGCCACCGCGGCGGCTGCCCTGACCGCCCTGTCGGCCTGTACGGCCAAGAGCGACGCCAAGGACGGCGACGCCATCCAGGTCACCGCCGCCGACTCGACGTGCGAGACCTCCACCAAGTCGGTCCCGGCGGGCCAGGTCACCCTGAAGATCGAGAACAAGGGCTCGCGGGCCACCGAGGTCGAGATCCTTTTCCCGGACGACCGGATCGTCTCGGAGAAGGAGAACATCGGCCCGGGCACCAAGTACACGCTCACCGCCGAGGTGAAGGCGGGTTCGTACGAGATCGCGTGCCGCCCCGGCATGCGGGGCCACGGCGTCCGGCAGAAGCTCGCCGTGACCGGTTCCGGTACGACCGCCAAGCGCGACCCGGCGCTGGACAAGGCCGTCGCGGGCTATCGCGAGTACGCCCAGGACCAGGCCGACGAGACGCTGCCCCGCGTCGAGGTGTTCGCCAAGGCGATCCAGGCCGGTGACCTCGCCGCCGCGAAGAAGGCGTACTCACCCTCCCGCCTGGGCTGGGAGCGCACCGAGCCGGTCGCGGAGTCCTTCGGCGACATCGACCCGAAGGTGGACACCCGCGCCGACGGCCTGGAGGACGGCCAGAAGTGGACCGGCTGGCACAAGCTGGAGAAGTCCCTCTGGCAGGACAAGAAGATCACCGCAGCGGACAAGAAGCTCGCCGCCGAGCTGGTCACCGACCTCGACGACTGGCGCAGGCGGGTCGGCAAGGCCGAGATCACCCCGACCTCGATGGCCAACGGCGCCAAGGAACTTCTCGACGAGGTCGCCACCGGCAAGATCACCGGTGAGGAGGACCGCTACTCCCACACCGACCTGGTGGACTTCAAGGCCAACGTGGAGGGCGCGCAGCAGGCGTACGAGCTGCTGAAGCCGGTCGCCGCCAAGAACGACCCGAAGCTGACCGCCGAACTGGACAAGCAGTTCGCGGCGTTGGACAAGCTGCTCGACAAGTACCGCGCGGGCAAGGCGTCCTACGACTTCGTCTCCTACGACAAGGTCACCAAGGCGCAGCGCAAGGAGCTGTCCGACGCGGTGAACGCGCTGGCGGAGCCGCTGTCGAAGCTCGCCGCCACGGTCGTCAAGTAGCAACGGGAGCACGGGAGTCGAGGCGATGACCGAGAGCGAGCGGAGCGGCCCCTCGCGGCGCGCGCTGATCGGCTGGAGCGGGGCCGGGCTCGCGCTCGGCGCCGCCGCCACGGGCGGCACGCTGGCGCTGACCGGGGCGGACGACCGGCTGGGTCTGGCGTCCGCCGACACCGGCGGCGCGGTCGCCTTCCACGGCGCGCACCAGGCGGGCATCGCCACCCCGGTGCAGGACCGGCTGCACTTCGCCGCGTTCGACGTGAAGACCGGTGACCGCGCCGAGTTCGTCCAGCTGCTGAAGGACTGGACCGAGGCGGCCCGCCGGATGACGGCGGGCAAGGCGGTCGGCGAGGGTGCCTACGGCGGGCTCGCCGAGGCCCCGCCGGACGACACCGGTGAGGCGCTGGGGCTGAAGCCCTCGCGGCTCACCCTGACGATCGGCTTCGGTCCCTCGCTCTTCGAGCGGTTCGGTCTCACCGACCGGCGCCCGGCCGCGCTCGCGGACCTGCCGAAGTTCCCCGGCGACAACCTGGAGAAGTCCCGCACCGGGGGCGACCTCTGTGTGCAGGCGTGCGCGGACGATCCGCAGGTGGCCGTGCACGCGATCCGCAATCTGGCGCGCATCGGCTTCGGCAAGGTCGCGGTGCGCTGGTCGCAGCTCGGCTTCGGCAAGACCTCCTCGACCACCCCGGACGCCCAGACGCCCCGCAACCTCATGGGCTTCAAGGACGGCACCCGCAACATCGCGGGCACCGAGACCGCCCGGCTGAAGAAGCACGTGTGGGTGGCCGCCTCGGACGGGGACGCCAAGTCGGCCTGGATGACCGGTGGTTCGTATCTGGTCGCGCGGCGCATCCGGATGAACATCGAGACCTGGGACCGCACCTCGCTCCAGGAGCAGGAGGACGTGTTCGGCCGGGACAAGCGCGAGGGCGCTCCCGTCGGCAAGGCCAAGGAGCACGACGCGCCGTTCCTGAAGGCGATGAAGCCGGACGCCCATGTGCGCCTGGCCCACCCGGACTCCAACGGCGGGGTCACCATCCTGCGCCGGGGCTACTCCTTCACCGACGGCACCGACGGGCTCGGCCGTCTGGACGCGGGCCTGTTCTTCCTGGCCTACCAGCGTGACGTGCGGACCGGGTTCGTCCCGTTGCAGCGCAGGCTGTCCGCGCACGACGCGCTCAACGAGTACATCCAGCACGTGGGTTCGGCCGTCTTCGCGATCCCGCCCGGTGTCCGGGACTCCGCCGACTGGTGGGGCCGGACGCTGTTCTCCGAGGAGGCGTAGTCCGTGTTCTCCAACTATCTGATCGGTCTGCGCGAAGGGCTCGAGGCGTCGCTCGTCGTCTGCATCCTGATCGCCTATCTGGTCAAGACCGGCCGCCGGGACGCGCTTCGGCCGATCTGGCTCGGCATCGGCGTGGCGATCCTGCTCGCGATGGGCTTCGGCTGCGCCCTCGAATTCGGCTCCCAGGAGCTGACGTTCAAGGCGCAGGAGGGTCTGGGCGGTTCGCTGTCCATCATCGCGGTCGGGCTCGTGACGTGGATGGTGTTCTGGATGCGGCGCACCGCCCGGCACCTCAAGAGCGAGCTGCACGGGCGGCTGGACGCGGCCCTCGCCATGGGCACCGGCGCGCTGGTCGCGACCGCGTTCCTCGCCGTGGGCCGCGAGGGCCTGGAGACCGCGCTGTTCGTCTGGGCGTCGGTGCACGCGGCGAGCGACGGCACTCCGCGCCCGCTGATCGGCGTCGCGCTGGGTCTCGCGACCGCCGTGCTGCTCGGCTGGCTGTTCTACCGGGGCGCGCTGCGCATCAACCTCGCCAAGTTCTTCACCTGGACCGGCGGGATGCTGGTGGTGGTCGCGGCGGGCGTGCTGGCGTACGGCTTCCACGACCTCCAGGAGGCGGGCATCGTCCCGGGCCTCACCCACCTCGCCTTCGACATCAGCGGCGTCATCCCGCCGGACAGCTGGTACGGCACCCTGCTCAAGGGCGTGCTCAACTTCCAGCCGGACCCGACAGTCGTCCAGATCACGGTCTGGCTGCTCTACCTGGTCCCGGTACTGACCCTGTTCCTGCTCGACCCGGGCGTCTCGGCGAAGCTGCGCGGACGGAAGCGGGCGGAGAGCACGTCCGGGTAGGGTTCGCCTCCGGGAAGGGGTGAGCGGTACTCATGGGCAGCAATCGGGTTCGGCGCCGGGGGCGGAAGGCCGTCATAGCGGGCGCGCTGAGCGCGGCCGTGTCGCTGACGGCGAGCGGCTGCGTGGTGGTGCACGGCGAGCGCGCGATGATCCCCGCGGCCACCCGTACCGACGCCGCGCAGGCGCTGGCCCGGTTCACCGAGGCGTACAACAAGGCCGACCGGGCCTACGACAGCTCCCTGGACGAGGACCATGTCACCGGCGCCCTCGCCGACATCGACTCGGCCCGGCTGCGCGCGGGGCACACCAACCATCCGTCCGGGAACCCCGCGCACACCCCGCTGAAGCTGACGGACGCGACGTTCACGATCCCGAAGAAGCCGGGCTGGCCGCGCTGGTTCGTCGCGGACGCGCTCGGCAACAAGGGCGGCTCGGCGCGCTGGCTGCTGGTGTTCACCCGTCAGTCGATGGGCGCGCCCTGGCAGGTGGCGTATCTGACCGTGCTCGCGCCCGGCGCCGTACCGGAGTTCAAGAAGGACGCGGACGGTTTCGCGGAGGCGGTGCCCGCCGACGCCACCGGGCTCGCCATGCCGCCGGGCGAGCTGAGCGGTAAGTACGCGGAGTATCTGAAGAGCGGCGGCACGAGCTTCGCGAACGGCCCGAGCACCAGCGGGCTGCGCACCGTACGGCAGCAGCAGGCGCGCAAGCCGGGGCTGGTGCGGCAGTACATCGACGAGACGCTGGACCGGGGCGCCTACGCGCCGCTCGCGCTGCGCACGGTGGACGGCGGCGCGCTGGTCTTCTTCGCCTCCCGGTACTACGAGAAGCAGACCGCGGCGGCGGGCACCTCGGTGCCGGTGACCGACCAGGACGTGCGGGCGCTGACCAAGGGCGAGGTCAAGCAGTCCCTGACGATGGAGTTCGTCTCCAACGAGACCGCGCTGGTCCCGGCCGGGAGCGGGCGGGTGTCGGTGCTGGGGCGGGTGCAGGGGCTGACCTCGGCGCGCGGGGCGTAGCCGCTTCCGGCCGTCGTTCAGTGCCGTAGCGGCCAGGCGCCGGTGGAGTGGTCGGCCTCCTCCGTGCCCGCGTGCCGGGCGCAGGCGTCGGTCAGCGCCTCGAGGAGGGTCAGCGGTTCGGGCAGCGGGTGCTCGGGGCCGCGTACCCAGCGCACCTGGCGGTCGCCGTCGCCGCCGGGGAGGCGGGCGGGGGGCATCAGGACGTAGGAGCCCCGGCAGTGCCAGCGCATTCCGGGGTGTTCGTCCATGGTCTCGGGGTGGCAGTCCAGTTCGCAGGGCCACCACTCGTCCTCGTCCTCGGGGGTACCCCGGGTGAGGGTGAAGAACAGCATCCGGCCGTCGTCGCTCTCGGCGACCGGGCCGACCTCGACGCCGGTGGAGAGCAGCCGGTCCAGGGCCTCGCGCCCGGCGGCCAGGGGGACGTCCAGGACGTCGTGGACCATGCCGGTGGCGGTGATGAAGTTGGCCTCGGGCTGGTTGCGGGCCCAGCGCTCGATCTGGGCGCGGTCGGTGGTGGACTGGGTCTGCCAGGCGAAGGACACCGGGTGGCGGCCGGGGGTGGGACAGCCGACGCGGTCGCAGGAACAGCCGTAGCCCGGGGCGGGGTGCGCGGCGGGGGCGAGGGGCAGTCCGGCCTCGGCGGCGGCGAGCAGCAGCGCCTCACGGCCGTCGTCGGCGGACGTCTCCTTGGACCGGCGTCCGCGCAGCCACTGGGAGATCCTGCCCTGCCGGCCGGACCGGCCGCCGAACGTCGCGCTCATCCATCCCCTCGCATCGCTGTGGTGCGGACAGCATGTCTCATCGTCCCATCTTCCAGCTCCCCGGGGGACCGGAGCGCGTACGTGAAGGAATCCGGCGAGACATGCCTCACAATCAAGGTGATTTGCCTGCTTTTACCCGCTGATTACGAGGTTTGCGGCCGGGTCGCGTCAGGTGGGGTCGTACGGGGGCCAGGCGTCGCCCCACTCGGCGTCGCGGGCCGCCTTGTACAGATCGCCGTGCCGCTTGGTGACCGTCGTACGGCCAAGGCGGTCGTCGGCCTCGCACAGGTCGAGCAGCACCTGTCCCTTGCGGAGCTGGGGGCGGCGGACGATGCGGTTGAGGGCGGGTTCGGCGGGCAGCCGGGTGGCGGCGACGTAGCTGAACTTCTCGTCCTCGTACGCCAGCGAGCCGCCCTTGACCTGCCGGTGCAGCGAGGAGCGGCTGACCCGGGCGGAGAAGTGGCACCAGTCGGTGCCGGGCACGATCGGGCAGGGGGCGCTGTGCGGGCAGGGCGCGGCGATGCGGAACCCGGCCGCGATCAGCCGGTCGCGGGCCTCGATGATCCGCTCGTACCCGGCCGGGGTGCCCGCCTCCACGATCACCACGGACCGCGCGGCCCCTGCGGCGGCGTCGACCAGGGCTTCGCGGTCGGTCTCCGACAGCTCGTTGAGGACGTACGACACGGTGACGAGGTCGGTGTCGGCGAGGTCGAGCGCGGCCCCGATCCGCGCCCGCTCCCAGCGCGCCCCGGCCAGGCCCGGGTGGGCTGCGGCGATCTCCCGCCCAAGCGCGAGCGCGGGCTCGGCCCAGTCCAGCACGGTGACCGGCCGGTCCCCGTCCCAGGTCGCGGCGACGGCCCAGGTCGCGGCCCCCGTCCCGCCCCCGATGTCCACATGGCTCCCGGGCACCCACTCCGGCACGGCGTCCGCGAACGCGGCCAGCGCCGACCGCACGGCCTCGAAGGTCGCGGGCATCCGATAAGCCGCGTACGCGGCCACGTCCGCCCGGTCCCGCAGGATCGGCGCGTTCGTCGGGGTGTCCCCCCGGTAGTTGGCGATCAACCGCTCGACGGCCGTGGCCGCCTGCCGAGGCGGCAGCCCGTCGAGCACTCCCGCGAGGGTGGCGCGCAGGGTCTCGGCTGGGGAGGTGGGGGCGTTCACGTGTCGATTGTCGCAGGTGGCGGGTGCGGGGGTGGGCGGGCCGCAGTTGGGCGGCGGGAGGTGGTGGGCAGGGGTGGGGACGCGCGCTGCGGCCGGGGGGTGTCGGCGCGGTGGGTAGATGGGGGTGCGCGGGTCGGCTGAGAGGTCGGCGCGAGTGGCACGCCGGGGGGGAGCGACGGGACCGCTGCGGCCGGGCGGCTGCCGGAGGGAGTGCGCCGGGGGCGGGACGCGGAGCGGCCATGCGGTCGGCGCATGTGGCGGCCGAGGACTGCGGGCGCGCTGCGGCGGGACGGTCGGCGCGGGTGATCGACAGAGCGGCGGGCGCCCTCCGGCCACGCGGCCGACGCAGCCGACGGGCGGGGAGACGGCCTCGCTACGGCCGCGTGCCCCCGTGGGCGACGGCGGGGACCGGGGCTCTCGACAGCCGGACGGCTGTCGGGGGGGAAGCGCGGCGCGGGGCGTACGCCGTACCCGTGCGTCAGGCGCTCGTGGCGGGACGGCGGGGTCGATGCCGCCGTGCGCGGCCGCGGTCTCGGCGCGGCGTCAGGCGTCGCGGATCGCGTGGGAGAGGTGGGTGGCGAGGCTCGCTCGGGGGGTGTTGGCGGGTGGGCGGCGGACGGGGTGGACCGTGTTGGCCAGGAGGACGAGGTAGGTGTCGGTGGCGGGGTCCAGGACCAGGGAGGTGCCCGTGAAGCCGGTGTGGCCCGCGGCGCCTCGGCCCGAGAGGTCGCCCATGAACCAGGGCTGGTCCACGGCGAAGCCCAGCCCGGGGGCGGTCAGCAGGAGTTCGACGAAGTCGGGGCCGAGGATGCGGGCGGGGCCGTAGCCGCCGCCCGCCAGGAGGGCGCGGCAGAAGACCGCGAGGTCGGGGGCGGTGGAGAAGAGGCCCGCGTGGCCCGCGACGCCGCCGAGCGCCCAGGCGTTCTCGTCGTGCACCACGCCCCGCAGCATCCCCCGGTCCGCCCTGGCCCAGGGCCGCCGCTGGTCCTCGGTGGCCGCCGCGCCGGGGCACGGTCCGAAACGGGTCGCGGTCATTCCGAGCGGGCGGGTGATGCCGTCCACGATCAGGGTGTCCAGACCGCGCCCGGTGATCCGCTCCAGGACGAACTGGAGCAGGATCATGTTGAGGTCGGAGTAGAGAGGGCGGCCGGGCTCCGCGCTCGGCGCCTCGGCGCGCAGCAGGGCCAGCCGCGCGGCGGCGTCCGGGCAGTCGTACAGCGGGAGTCCGGGCCGCAGCCCCGAGGTGTGGGTCAGCAACTGCCGTACGGTCACGCCGTGTTCGGCGACTCCGGTGAACTCCGGGAGATACGCGCCGATGCGGGCGTCGATCCCCAGCGTGCCGCGCTCGATCTGCTGCACGGCGGCGACGGAGGTGAACAGCTTGGTGAGCGAGGCGAGGTCGAAGGGCGTGTCCACGGTCGCCGGAACCCGTGCGGTGGGCGGGAGTTCGACGCCCGCGCCGGTTCCGGGGTCGTACGAGGCGTAGCGCACCGCCCAGCCCGTGGCCTCGGCCACCGCGATCACCGGACCGCGCCCGGCCACCGCGACGGCACCGGCAGCCCAGGGGTGCGGCCCCTCGGTGAGGGTGCGCAACTCGGCTTCGAGCAGGGCGAGTTCGGCGGGGTCGAGCCCGGCCCGCTCGGGGGTGCCGGTGCGCAGTCTCGGGGTGCTCAGCTGTCCGCTCCCTTCGGGTGCGTGGTCGTGTCGGCGGGGTTCGCGTGGGCGGGCGTCACCTCGGCGGCCGTCACCTCGGCGGCCGTCGTCACCTCGGCAGGCTTCGCCTCGGCCGTCCTCGGCTCCGTGAGCCTCGCCTCGGCCGTCCGCCAGGGCCGTACCAGCCCCACGAAGCACGCGGCAGCGACGAGCGCCCCCGCCAGCTGCACGACCGCCATCGGCACGGCCGTCCGCTCCCCCGCGATCCCGACCAGCGGGGACGCGACCGCTCCGATGAGGAACGACGACGTGCCGAGCAGCGCCGAGCCGGACCCGGCCGCGTGCCGGGTCCGCAGCAGGGCGAGGGACTGGGCGTTGGGCAGGGTGAAGCCCATCGCGGACATCAGCACGAACAGCGCGGCGGCGACGGGCGCGAGGCCCACCCGCCCGAAGACCCCGGTGGACATCAGCAGCAGCGCGGTCGCGGCGAGCACGATCACCGCGAGCCCGGTGGCGAACACCCGGTCCAGGCGGACCCGTCCGACCAGCAGCTTGCCGTTGATCTGCCCGGCGGTCACCAGGCCCACCGAGTTGAGCCCGAAGAGCAGGCTGAAGGTCTGCGGGGAGGCGCCGTAGACCTCCTGGACGACGAAGGGCGAGGCGGAGACGTAGGCGAACAGCGCGGCGAAGGCGAAGCCGCCCGCGAGCATGTACCCGGTGAAGGGCAGGTCGGCCAGGAGCCCGCGCATCGTGCGCAGGGACTCCCCCACCCCGCCCCGGTGCCGTTCGGCGGGTGCCAGCGTCTCGGGCAGCCGCCACCACACCAGCGCGGTGAGGACGACCCCGATGCCGGTCAGCACGACGAACACGCCCCGCCAGTCGGTGAACCGCAGGATCTGCCCGCCGATCAGCGGCGCCACGATCGGCGCGGTGCCGGAGATCAGCATCAGGGTGGAGAAGAAGCGGGCCATGGCGACACCGTCGTAGAGATCGCGTACGACCGCCCGCGCGATGACGATCCCGGCCGCGCCCGCGAGGCCCTGCGCGAGCCGGAAGGCGACCAGGGTCTCCACGTCGGGCGCGAACGCGCACAGCGCGGTGGCGACGAGGTAGACCGCGAGCCCGGTGAGCAGCGGGCGGCGCCGCCCCCAGCGGTCGCTCATCGGCCCGACGACCAGCTGCCCGAGCGCCATCCCGGCCAGGCACGCGGTGAGCGTGAGCTGCACGGTCGCGGCGGGGGCGTGCAGGGCGCGGGTGACCTCCGGCAGGGACGGCAGGTACATGTCCATCGCCAGCGGGGTGGTGGCGGTCAGCGCGCCGAGCAGGAAGGTGACGAGCATCCGGCTCCCTCGGCCGCCCTGGACGAGTGCGGCGCTGCTGGAGGCGTGCCGTGTCCCCGGCGCCGCCGTGTGCTCGGTCATGTGTCCCCTCCTCGGACTCCCGGGCGACCCCGGAGGGCATCCATGGTCTCAGCTCCGGGGAGTGCGGGGGTCGGGGTCGGGTCGGCCGGGGGGCGTCGCCGGGGTACGCGCCGTTCAGCGGCGGTGCCGCCCTCCGGACTCCGTCTCCTGCGGCGCGGGCGCGGACTCGGCAGCCGCAGCCGCGCTCGCCCCGCTCGCCGCGTCCCCGGCACCGGCCGCCGCCGACGCCGACGCCGTACGACCGCGTCGCCTCCGCAGCGCGGCCCACGTGCCGCCACCGACCAGCAGCGCCGTGAGCGCCGCCCCCTCGGTGATCCGTACGCCGGAGGGGCCCTTCGCGCCCGCCGCCGACGCGCGGTCCGCCGCCGGGCCCTTGCCGCCCGGGGGCGCCGGACGGGAGGTCGCGGGGACGCCCGGCTCGACGAGCGTGCCGATCGCACGGGCCGAACTCCCGTGCGTGAAGCCCCAGTCGAGCAGTGCGGCGGTCTGCTCGTAGACCGCGTTACTGCCCTCGGCGGGGTGCATCACGGTGACCAGGAGGGTGCGACCGCGCCGGGTGGCGGCGCCGGTGAAGGTGTTGCCCGCGTGGCTGGTGTAGCCGTTCTTGACGCCTATCAGGCCCTCGTACGGGGTCAGCCCCCACGCGCCGGTGAGCAGGCGGTCGGTGTTCTGGATCTGGAAGGTCTTCTTGCCGCCCGCCGGGAAGTCGGCGGTGCGTGTGCCGCAGTAGGCGCGGAAGTCGGCGTCCTTGAGGCCCTGACGGGCGAACAGCGTGAGGTCGTACGCCGAGGAGATCTGGCCCTTGTGGTCGAAGCCGTCGGGGCTGACCACGTGGGTGTCGAGGGCGTGCAGATACTCGGCACGCTCCTGCATCTCGGCGACGGTCCTGTCGATGCCGCCATTCATGTGGGAGAGGACGTGGACGGCGTCGTTGCCGGAGCGCAGGAAGACGCCCTGCCAGAGCTGTTCGACGGTGTAGGTGATGCCGGGCTTGATGCCGACGAGGCTGGAACCGGCCGGTATGTCGGCGAGGTCGGCGTCGGTGACCTGGTAGCGCTGGGCGCGGTCGAACTTCTTCAGCACCGTGTCCGCGAACAGCATCTTCAGGGTGGAGGCGGGGGCGAGGTGCCGGTGCGCGTTGTACGAGGCGATGACCTCTCCGCTGTCGGCGTCGGCGACGACCCAGGCGCGGGCGGTGAGCTTCTTGGGCACCGCTCCGGCGCCGCGCACCTGGACGCCCTTGCGGGCCAGCTGCTCACCGCCGATGACACCGGTGGTCCCGGCGGCGTAGGCGGGGGCTGCGCTCTGGGAGACGCTCAGGGAAACGGGAAGGGCCGCCGCTGTGAGCCCGAGGACGGCACGTCGGCTGAGCCGGGAACATTCACGCACCCCGGGACCGTACACCGCCTCGAACAGCCGTTTCCCTCTGGGAGGTGGGTTCCGGCCCAGGAATTTGCTCTCTTATGAAGATCGGCCCGGCGCGTGAAGCTCGGCCCGGCGCGTCACCGTCACGGCCGCCTCCACTCGAACGCCCGCCCCGGCAGGCCCGGCGCCCGGCGGCCTGCGACGGTGGAACGGTGGAAGCCACGCGGAACCCGTAGGCGGAACCCGTAGGGGAGTCATCATGGGCTGTTACGACCGACGCGATCTTGGCCTGCTGCTGCTCCGGCTCGGCACGGGCGGGGTGCTGGCGGCGCACGGCGCGCAGAAGCTGTTCGGCTGGTTCGGCGGGCACGGCCTGGAGGGCACGGGCCAGTTCATGGAGTCCGTCGGCTTCGCGCCGGGCCGCCGCAGCGCGACGATGGCGGGCCTCGCGGAGACGGGCGGCGGCGTGCTGCTCGCGCTCGGCCTCGCGACCCCGGCGGCGGGCGCGGCGGCGGCCGGTGCGATGGCCGGTGCGGCGGCGGTCCACGTCCCCAACGGCTTCTTCGCCCAGGGCGGCGGCTACGAGTACGCGGCCAGCCTCGGCCTCTCCGCCACCGGCCTCGCCATCACCGGCCCCGGCCGCCTCTCCCTCGACCACGTCCTCGGCCACGTCCTGGACCGAGGCTGGATGGTCCCCGCCGCCCTCGGCGTCACCGCCGCCGCCACGGCCGCGGTGATCGGCGCCCGCAACAAGCGGCTGCGGGAGAGCGTGACGGTGGAACAGGAGATGCTTTTCGAGGAGTGAGCGGCGCTCCGGGTACGGTCCTCGCAGACCGCACGAAGGAGACGCGCCGTGTCCGAGCACCTGACCGTCCTCACCACCACCGACACCCCCGCCAAGGCCCAGACCCTGGCCACCGGCGCCGTGGAGTCCCGCCTCGCCGCCTGCGCCCAGATCGACGGCCCGGTCACCAGCGTCTACCGCTGGGAGGGCGAGATCCACTCGGACCAGGAGTGGCGCATCCACTTCAAGACGACGGCCGACCGCTACGAGGCCCTGGAGTCGTACCTCCTGGCCGCGCACGACTACGACACCCCGGAGATCATCGCCCTGCCCGTCGTACGGGGCAGCGGGGCGTATCTGGCGTGGGTGAGCGGGGAGACGGCGGAGGGGTGAGCCGGGGGCCCTCGCTTCGCGCGCATGGGGGCGGCAGACGAGTCGGGCTGTACGCCGGATTTTGTCGCCGGGCGGCCTCGCGGCCGGCCGGGAGACGGCCATCCATCTAGGACCGGCGTTGCCGCCGGCCTCGTGCGGTCTACCCGCGGACTCGGGCGGGCAGCCCTCGATCGTCCGCGCAGAGCGCTTTTCACGGCGCTCCTTTTGACCTTGCTCCGGGTGGGGTTTACCTAGCTGCCCAGGTCACCCTGGGCACTGGTGGTCTCTTACACCACCGTTTCACCCTTACCGAGGACCGAGGTCCCCGGCGGTCTGTTTTCTGTGGCACTGTCCCGCGAGTCGCCTCGGGTGGCCGTTAGCCACCACCCTGCCCTGTGGAGTCCGGACGTTCCTCGGGAAGCCCGTAAGGGCTCCACGCGGCCGTCCGCCCGGCTCGTCTGCCGTGCCGACCATGCTACCGGGCCCGAGGGCCGGAGCCGACCCGCGCGGCTGCCCCGTACGCTGGCGCGGAGGCGAGATGAAGGAGTACCCGTGCTTGTCCTGCTGCCGCCCTCGGAGGGTAAGGCGTCCTCGGGCCGTGGCGCCCCGCTGAACCTGGAGTCGCTGTCCCTGCCCGGACTCACCGACGCGCGGCGGGCCGTGCTCGACGAGCTGGTCGAGCTGTGCGCCGGGGACACGGAGAAGGCGCGCGAGGTGCTGGGCCTGAGCGAGGGGCTGCGCGGGGAGGTCGCGAAGAACGCGGAGCTGCTGTCCGCGGGGGCCCGGCCCGCCGGGGAGATCTACACCGGGGTCCTCTACGACGCGCTCGGCCTGGCCTCGCTCGACCCCGCCGCCAAGCGGCGCGCGGCCCGCTCGCTGCTGGTCTTCTCCGGCCTGTGGGGCGCCCTCGGCGTCACCGACCGCATCCCCTCCTACCGCTGCTCGATGGGCGTGAAGCTCCCCGGCCTCGGCGCGCTCGCCGCGCACTGGCGGGCGCCGATGGCGGAGGCGCTGCCCGAGGCGGCCGGTGCCGGGCTGGTCCTCGATCTGCGCTCGGCCGCGTACGCCGCCGCGTGGAAGCCGAAGGGCGAGGTGGCGGGGCGTACCGCGACCGTACGGGTGCTGCACGCGCCCACCCGCAAGGTGGTCAGCCACTTCAACAAGGCGACGAAGGGGCGGATCGTCCGCGCCCTGCTGTCCGCCGGGGCCGCGCCCGCCGGTCCGGCCGAGCTGGTCGTCGCGCTGCGGGATCTCGGGTACGAGGTGGAGGCGGCGGCGCCGGGTCGCGGCGGCAAGCCGTGGGCGCTGGATGTGCTGGTGGACGAGGTCCACTGATCTTTCGTTGCAGCATGTGCAACGTCCGTTGCGGAGGCTGATCGGGCTCGGCACGATGTCGGGCATGACCTCACCGGTGGACTCCTCCGTGCTGGACCTCGCGCCCGTCCTGCCCGTCGTGGTCCTGTCCGACCCCTCCGACGCCGTACCGCTCGCGCGGGCGCTCGTCGCCGGGGGCCTGCCCGCGATCGAGGTGACGCTGCGGACCCCCGCCGCGCTCGACGCGATCCGCGCGATCGCGGCCGAGGTGCCGGAGGCGGTGGTGGGCGCGGGGACGGTCATCACACCGGGGCAGGTCGCGGAGTGCGGGGCGGCGGGGGCGCGGTTCCTGGTCAGCCCGGGGTGGACGGACGGCCTGCTGGCCGCGATGAGCGCGTCCGGTCTGCCGTACCTCCCCGGTGTCTCGACCGCCTCGGAAGTGGTGGCTCTACTGGAGCGCGGCGTACGGGAGATGAAGTTCTTCCCCGCGGAGGCGGCGGGCGGCACGGCCTATCTCCGCTCCCTGGCAGGCCCGTTGCCCCAGGCCCGCTTCTGCCCCACGGGCGGGATCGGGGCGGGGAACGCGGGCGAGTACCTGGCATTGGCCAACGTGGGCTGCGTGGGCGGCAGTTGGATGGTCCCGGGGGACGCGGTGGCGGCGCGGGACTGGGGGCGGGTGGAGGAGCTGGCGCGGGCGGCGGCGGGGCTGAGGGACGCGGGTGCGGGGTGTCGCTGACGTAGCGGCGCGGGCACTCGTCAGGGACGCAGGTGCGACGTGTCGTTGAACAGCCGCACGCTCGCGTTGCCGTCGCGGTAGTACGCCACCGCCGACAGCGAGGCGGCCGACAGCTCCATCCGGAACAGGGACTCCGGCGGGGCGCCGAGGGCGAGGCGGAGCAGGGTCTTGATGGGGGTGACGTGGGTGACGAGGAGGACGGTGCGGCCCGCGTGGGCGGCGACCAGGCGGGCCCGGGCCGTCTCGATGCGCTCGGCGGTCTCCGTGAAGCTCTCGCCGTCGCCGGTGGGGCGTACGGTCGGGTCGGCCAGCCAGGCGTTCAGGTCGTCCGGGTAGCGCTCGCGCACCTCGCCGAAGGTCAGCCCCTCCCAGGCCCCGAAGTCGGTCTCCCGCAGCCCGTCGTCGACCGTCACCTCCAGCCCGAGCCGCGCCGCGACGATCCCCGCGGTCTCCCGGGTACGGGCCAGCGGCGAGGCGACGACCACCTGCACCGTCCCCCGCCGAACCAGCGCCCCGGCAACCCGCTCCGCCTGCTCCCGCCCCACCTCCGACAGCGAGGGATCGGTACCCCCGCTTCCGGAGAAGCGCTTCTGCGGGGTGAGGGGTGTCTCTCCGTGCCGGAGCAGTACGAAGGTGGCGGGGGCGCCGAGATCGGGAGCCGCGCTCCAGCCGGGCGCGGTGGTGGCGGAGGTCTGATCACCGGTGCCGGGGCGCGGAGCAGCGGGGGACGGCTGCGCAGACGCCGCACCGACCCCACCAGAACCTGTCTGCCCAGCGGACCCCGCCGCGCACCCGTCAGCCTCCCGACCCTCACGGACGGCCGATGCGCCCCCACCGACGACGGTCGCCCCAGAGTCGGCACCACCCACCGCGCCCGGGCCGGACGCCGTCGAATCGGCGGAAGCCCCCTGAGCGACACCGACAGCCGCTGCCCCTGCGCCAGGGCCGCCCACCGGAACCGGCCCCGAGGCCACCGGCGCGACGGAAGCGCTTCGGGAAGCAGCCACAGACACCGCCTCAGCGCCCGGGCCACCCATCCGGGCCGAACCCAAGGCCGTCGACGCGACGGAAGTGCCCTGAGGAGCAGCCGCAGCCACCGCCTCCGCGCCGGAGTCACCCACCGGGACCGACCCCGAAGCCGCCGGAGCGACGGCACCCTCAGAGATCGCGCCCGCCAGGCCAGAGGCAGACCCGGTCAGCGTGCGTGCCGCGCGAGCGTCGTTCTCCTCGCCCACGGGCGAGGTCGTATCGACAGGCCACGCCAACTGCCCGTCCGCCACACCACCGCGCCAGTCGGCAGCCGCCGACACCCGACCCGCAGACGCCGCAACCCCCCGCAACGCCTCCCGGGCCCGAGCCGCCCCCGCGACCGCGTCTCCGGGTGGGCCCGAAGGTTCAGGTACGACACCCCGCCCAACCGACGGAGTCCCCCGTGCCCCCGCGTCCATCGCCTCGTTGGCCAGGCGGTCCGCGTGTTTGTTCTCGGCGCGGGGCATCCAGGTGTACGTCACCCGGCCAGGGGGGAAGATCCGCGCCGCCTCCATCGCCAGCGGCTTCATGTCGGGGTGTTTGATCTTCCAGCGGCCCGACATCTGCTCGACGACGAGCTTGGAGTCCATGCGGACGTGGACACGGGCGTCGGGGTCCAGGGCGTGGGCGGCGTGGAGGCCGGCGACGAGGCCGCGGTACTCGGCGACGTTGTTGGTGGCGGTGCCGAGGTATTCGGCGGCCTCCGCCAGGGTCTGCCCTGTCGACGCGTCGCGGACGACAGCGCCGTACCCGGCGGGGCCGGGATTACCCCGCGACCCGCCGTCGGCCTCGACGATGAACTCACGCACCGCACACCCCCGTCACCGCGTCGCGCACGACCGCGCCGTACCCGGCGGGACCGGGATTGCCCCGCGACCCGCCGTCCGCCTCGACGATGAACTCACGCACCGCGCACTCCTGTCGACACGTCGCAGACCACCGCGCCGTAACCAGCGAGCCCGGGGTTACCCCGCGACCCGCTGGCGGCCTCACGCACCGCGCACTCCCGTTGCCGCCCGCCTGCCGGAACTACAGCCCCGACTCCGCCGTACGCACAAGAATGCGCGCGCAGTTCTCGCAGCGGATCACCTGGTCCGGTGCCGCCGCGCGGATCTCGCTCAGTTCGGTGATGGCGAGTTCCTGGCGGCAGCCCTGGCAGGTGCGGGCGTACAGCTTGGCCGCGCCGACCCCGCCGCCCTGGACGCGCAGGCGGTCGTACAGCTTGAGCAGGTCCGCCGGGACGGACGCGGCGACGACCTCGCGCTCCTTGGTGACCGCGGCGGACTCGCCGTCGATCTCCTGGAAGGCGGCGTCGCGGCGCGCGACGGCGTCGTCGGCCTTGGCCTGGACGGAGGACACCCGCTCGGTCAGCTCGGCGACCCGGGCCTGCGCGCCCTCGCGGCGCTCCATGACCTCCAGGACGACGTCCTCCAGGTCGCCCTGCCGCTTGGCGAGCGAGGCGATCTCGTGCTGGAGGCTCGCGAGGTCCTTCGGCGAGGTGACCGCGCCGGAGTCCAGCCGCTCCTGGTCCCGGGTGGCCCGGCGGCGCACCTGGTCCACGTCCTGCTCGGCCTTGGTCTGCTCGCGGGCGCAGTCGCTCTCCTCGGTCTGCGCGGCCACCAGCAGGTCGCGCAGCTGGGTGAGGTCCTTGCCCAGCGTCTCGATCTCGGCGTGCTCGGGCAGCGACTTCCGCTTGTGCGCGAGCTGCTGGAGGCGGGCGTCCAGGGCCTGGACGTCGAGAAGGCGGATCTGGTCGGCGGGCGCGGCGTTCAGTTGGGGGCTCCCAGGGGACTCGTGGTGGTGATGGACGCCGCGTGGGCGGTCCAGGGGTCGGTGACCGTCGTGGAGACGTGGACCCGCAGGCCCCAGCCGTGACGGTCGGAGATCTGGTCGAGCTGGGCTGCGGCCAGCTCGCACCAGGGCCACTCGGTGGCCCAGTGCGCCGCGTCGAGCAGCGCGAGCGGTCGGTGGGCGACGGACGCCTCGAACTCGGATGCCGGGTGGTGGCGCAGATCGGCGGTGAGGAACGCGTCCACTCCGGCCGCGCGCACGTGGTCGAAGAGGCTGTCGCCCGAGCCGCCGCTGACGGCGACCCGGTGGACGACGGCCTCGGGGTCGCCCGCCACCCGGATGCCCTGCTGCGTGGCGGGCAGCCGCGCGGCGGCGCGGGCGGCCAGCTCGCGGACGGTCAGCGGGTGGTCCAGCTCGCAGATCCGGCCCAGGCCCCGGCGGCCCTCCGGATCGGTGGGATCGGGTACGAGCGGTCCTACGACGCGGAGGTCGAGGGCACCGGCGAGCGCGTCGGAGACGCCGGGGTCGGCGGTGTCGGCGTTGGTGTGGGCGACGTGCAGGGCGACGTCGTTCTTGATGAGGGTGTGCACGACGCGGCCCTTGAAGGTGTCCGCCGCGACCGTAGTAGTCCCGCGCAGATAGAGCGGGTGGTGGGTGACCAGCAGTCCGGCACCCAGCTTCACGGCCTCCTCGACGACCTCCTGGACGGGGTCGACGGCGAACAGGACCCGGTCGACCTCCTGGTCGGGGTCGCCCGCGACCGTGCCGACCGCGTCCCAGGACTCGGCCCGCTCCGGGGGCCACAGGGTCTCCAGCGCGGCGATGACTTCAGACAGACGGGGCACGTGCCAAGGCTACCTGGCCGTTCCGGAAGGCCGTACCGGTCGGGCGCTGCTACTCCCCCGCTCGCCGCCCGGGCAGCACATGGGCCGCTCTTCCTCAGAGGAATCGCTTCTGCGCCACCCGTATGTGTGAAGCCTGGCTGCACCGGCCCCCCGCCCGTGCGTACGAAAACTAGCTTCGTCGCCGGAGGTGACCGAACGATGACGGCCTGTGCGATCGAAACCACGTCGGCCGGCGCGGACGACGGCGACCCGGAGAATCCGGGGAGCCGGGGTACGCGTCCGGCAGTACCGGGAACGCCCGGGGTGCCCGTGCCGCCGTACGCCATCACGGCGGACGGCGCCTACGCGGCCCGCCTCGCGCTGGACGGGGAGTCCTGGTTCCCCGAGCGCTGGACGCTGGACGGCCCGGAGCCGTACGCGGTGCCGCTGCCCGGGAACCAGCCGGAGGAGCCCGGCACCCAGGTGCAGCCGATGGGCGACGGACGGGTGCTGATCCACCGCCTGGTGGAGCGGCACCACGCCTTCTCCCTGCTGTACCCGACCGGCCCCGGCACCGGTGAGCTGGCGCTCGGCGCGATCGAGTGCCCCGAGCCGGAGACCCGGCTCACCCTGCTGCCCCCGGCGCCCTGCGGCACCCGCGCCTACGCCCTCGCGGTCGGCGCCCGCTCCACGGCGGTGTGGCGGGTGGCGGGCGGCCCCGCCGGACCCGAGCGCCTGGCGGAGCTGCCGGGCCGCTGCTCGGGCGGCGTCTGGCTGGACACCGCCGGGCGGATGCTCGCGGTGGACCGGGAGCTGGGCGGCCGGACCAAGACGGTGGTGGTGGACCTCGGGGCCGGGGGCGCGGTGACGCCGCTGCTCCAGATCGCCCCGGACAGCGACGACCGGCTGCTGCTGGCCGACCCGGACAGCGGGCTGCTGGTGATCGCCTCGGACGCGCCCTCGCCGGGGCAGGAACGATTGGGCTGGGGGGTCCTCGGCAGCACGCTGCCGGTCCGTTTCCCCGCCTCGCTGCGGCTGCCGGACTGCGCGGTGACGCCGTTCGCGATCCAGCCGGGCCAGGTGCTGATGCCGGAGAGCTGCGCGGTCGCGCTGCGCGTCGACGGCCCGCTGGGCACCTGGGTGGGGACCTGGCGTCCGGCCGAGCGCCGGGTGCGGCATCTTCCGGCCCCGGAGGGCTGGCTCGCGGGGGCGGGCCTGTGGACCCCGGAGGGCGTGCTGCGGCTGCCGTACGCGACGGCGGAGACCCCGTGCGGGGTGGCGGAGCTGACGGTGAAGGGCCCGGTCCCGACGGCGGAGGGGGCCGACGGGACGCCGGAGGGAGCTGGCGGGACACCCGAGGGGGCCGCCGAGGAAACGGAGGCGGCCCGACCGGTTCCCCTGCAAAAGGCTCCCCTCGCCTCCTCGTCGGTGGCCAACTCGTAACCAAACAGCACCGATCGGCGTGGCCGCCTGGTTTCACCCCCGGTCCTGCCGGTTAGACTCGCCCGGCCAAAAAAGATCATGTTGACGGGGTGAACACTTCCGATGACCGACACCAGTACGACGCAGGCGCCGTCGCCGGCCACGGACTCCGCCTGGCCGCAGCCGCACCTGGCCGCCGCCGAGCCGGACGGCCACGGCAGGCACCGGGGCCAGCTGGCCTCCCAGGACGGCGAGGCGGCCCCGCGCGGCCGTCACCGCAGGCCGGGCACGGGGGCCGAGGGGCAGCAGCGGTCCTGACCGGATCGCGAGGGCGGGGGTACGGATGACGTACCCCCGCCCTTCGTCGTATCCGGGCCCCGCACGGCGGTGACATTTGTCCCGCCCGCCGCCGGTATCCGTGTACCGCCACAGTCCGTACGTCCGCCTCTGCCGCCCGCAGGGCCCCGCTTCTACCGTCGTAGGCATGACGGAGACGCGGGGCGCCGAACCGGCCGGATGCGGACAGAGGCGAGCATTTCCTACCCTGTACCGTCGCCCCGTCGAACGGACGGGCGAGGCAGCGGCGGAGACCACGGGGAACGCGGGGAACACGGACATGTCATGGTGGGCGCGGGCGCGGCGCGGGCTGCGCGCGGCGGGTGCGGCGCGGCGGCAGTGGCGGGCGGACATGGCGCGCGCCAAGGCCGACATGGCGCGGGCCAGGGCGGCGCAGAAGGCCGCCCACGCGCGGGGTGAGAACCCGGCGCTCGCCGAGCACGTGCAGGCGGGACCGCCGCCGACCGGGTTCGCCCTGCTGCCGTGGCTGCTCATGGGCCTGGGCGCCTTCTCCAACCTGCTCCAGGGCGAGACCCCCAACCCGCTGATCGGCGGCCTGGGCCTGCTCGCCTTCAACTCGCTCTACGTCTACATCACCTTCCGCGCCTTCGACCGCGCCAAGCGGCAGTCGACCGCCACCCGCGTCGCGCTGGTGCTGATGGGCCTGCTGACCACGGCGCTCGGGCTCGGTTACGGCGGCAACTGGCTGCTGTTCTTCCCGCTGTACGGCCTCGCCGTGGGCGCCACGCTGCGCGGTCCGCTCCTCGGCCGCCTCGGGATGCTGCTCTCGGCGTACGCGGCGGTGCTCACCGGGCTGCGCGGCGACTGGTCGCAGGCGCCGAACATCGGCTACGCCACCTTCCTGTCCTGCATGGTCACGGCCGCGATCCTCGGCCTGTCCGAGGCGGTGCGGGAGCTGCGCGCGGCGCGCGAGGAGCTGGCGCGGCGGGCGGTGGAGAAGGAGCGGCTGCGTTTCTCGCGCGATCTGCACGATCTGCTCGGGCACACGCTCTCGGTGATCGTGGTGAAGTCGGAGGCGGCCCGGCGCCTGGCCGGACGGGACCTGGACGCGGCGCTCGCGCAGATCGGGGACATCGAGTCGGTCGGACGGCAGGCGCTGACCGAGATCCGCGAGGCGGTGACCGGCTACCGGGAGGGCAGCCTGGCCACCGAGCTGACCCGGGCCCGCTCGGCGCTGGCGGCGACGAGCGTGGAGCCGGTCGTACGGCAGTCGGGGGCGCCGCTGGCCCCGCAGACCGAGGCGCTGCTCGGCTGGGTGGTGCGCGAGGCGGTGACCAACGTGGTCCGGCACAGCGATGCGCGCCGCTGCGAGATCACGGTCGAGGGCTCCGCCGAGCGGGTCCGGCTCACCGTGACGGACGACGGCACGGGCACCCCGGTCCCCCGCCAGGGCGAGGGGATCGGCGGCACTGGTCTGACGGGCCTGACCGAGCGCCTGGCGGCGGCGGGCGGCACCCTCACGGCGGGCCCGGCGCCGCAGGGCGGCTTCACGGTGACGGCGGAGCTGCCGGTGGAACCGGCGGACCCGTACGCGGTCGCCTCCGTGGCCGGGTGCTGAGCCCCGGCCCCACTACGCTGATCCGGTGACCGACATCCGCGTACTGCTCGCCGAGGACCAGGGCATGATGCGCGGCGCCCTCGCGCTGCTGCTCGGCCTGGAGGACGACATCGAGGTGGTCGCGCAGGTCGCCGCCGGGGACGCGATCGTGCCGGCCGCGCTGGAGCACCGCCCCGATGTGGCCCTGCTGGACATCGAGCTGCCCGGGATGAGCGGCCTGGACGCGGCGGCGGAGCTGAGGGAGCGGGTGCCGGGGTGCCGGGTGCTGATCCTGACCACCTTCGGCAGGCCCGGCTATCTGCGCCGGGCCATGGAGGCGGGCGCGGCGGGCTTCCTGGTGAAGGACGGCCCGGTGGAGGAGCTGGCCCGGGCGGTACGGCGGGTGCTGGCCGGGGAGACGGTGGTGGACCCGGCGCTGGCCGCCGCCGCGCTGAGCGCGGGCCCCAATCCGCTGACGGCGCGCGAACGCGACGCGCTGCGGGCGGCGGTGGACGGGGCGACGGTGGCCGACATCGCCGTACGGCTCCATCTGTCCGAGTCGACGGTGCGCAACTATCTCTCGGCCGCGATCGGCAAGACCGGTACCCGCAACCGCGCGGAGGCGGTGCGGGAGGCGCGGCAGCAGGGCTGGCTGTAGGCACCGCCCCGGCGCCCCGGTTTCTGACTCCGGATCAGTAACCCATGGATCGGTCAAGGATTCATTAGAGGCCCGAAGCAACGGAATAGTTGCCCGTGCATACGACGTTTCTCCCGGTGATTCATTCACGCGGGAGGAACCTCACTCAATGCCCCACACGACCGATCGCCCCACCCCGAGGGCCGGCGGAGCCCTGGTCCCGGTGCTCGCCTTCGCGGGCATCGTGGTCGCGGTGATGCAGACCCTGCTCGTGCCGGTCATCAAGGACCTGCCGCAGCTGCTCGGCACCGAGCCCAGCAACGCCACCTGGGTCCTGACCTCGACCCTGCTCTCCGGCGCCGTGGCCACCCCGATCATGGGCCGCCTCGGCGACCTCTACGGCAAGCGCCGGATGCTGATCCTGAGCCTCGCCGTGATGGTGGCGGGCGCCCTGGTCAGCGCGCTGACCAGCCAGCTGATCGTGATGATCGTCGGCCGTACGCTCCAGGGCTTCGCCATGGGCGCGATACCGCTGGGCATCGGCCTGATGCGGGACATGCTGCCGCGCGAACGGCTCGGCTCGGCCATGGCCCTGATGAGCTCCTCGATCGGCGTCGGCGGCGGTCTCGCGCTGCCCGCCGCCGCCCTGGTGGCCCAGCACACCGACTGGCACGTCCTGTTCTACGGCGCGGCCGGGCTCGGTGTGCTCGCCATCGTCCTCACCCTGCTCGTCGTCCCCGAGTCCCCGGCGCGCGCCGAGGGCTCCTTCGATCTGCTCGGCGCCCTCGGCCTGTCCGTGGGCCTGGTGCTGCTCCTGCTGCCGGTCACCAAGGGCAGCGACTGGGGCTGGTCGTCGGGCACCACGCTCGGCCTGTTCGGCACGGCCCTCGCCGTCCTGCTGCTGTGGGGCGTGTACGAGCTGCGCGTCGCGGCGCCGCTGGTCGATCTGCGCACCACCGCCCGCCGCGAGGTGCTGCTGACCAACCTCGCCTCGATCATGGTCGGCGTCAGCTTCTACGTCGTCTCCCTCGTCCTGCCCCAGCTGCTCCAGCTGCCCACCGCCACCGGGTACGGCCTCGGTCAGTCCATGGTGGTCGCGGGTCTGTGCGTGGCCCCGCTGGGCCTGACGATGATGTTCACCGCGCCGGTCTACGCCCGCCTGTCCGCGCGCTACGGCCCGCGCACGACCCTGATCATCGGTCTGCTGATCATCGCCGTCGGCTACGCGGGCGGTCTCGGCCTGATGCACGCCGCCTGGCAGACGATCATCACCTCGGTGGTGCTCGGCGCGGGCATCGGCCTGGCCTACTCCTCGCTGCCCGCGCTGATCGTGGGCGCGGTCCCGGCCTCGGAGACCGGTGCGGCCAACGGTCTGAACACCCTGATGCGGTCCATCGGCACCTCCGTCTCCAGCGCGGTCATCGGCATGGTGCTCGCCAACACCGCGCAGCCGGTCGGTGGCGGGCTCGCCGTCCCGACCATGCACGGCTTCCGGGTCTCCTTCCTGATCGCCACGGCCGCCGTCGTGGTGGGCCTCGCGCTCGCGTTCTTCCTGCCGCGCACCCCGCGTCCGGCCGAGCGGCACACCCAGCTGCGGGCCAGCAGCGAGGAGGACGCCAACCTGGAGCACGCCCGTGCGGTGCTGCGCGGCTTCACCGGGCGGGTGCTCGACGCCGGGGGCGCCCCGGTGGCGCGGGCCAAGGTCACCCTGATCGACCGCCGGGGCCGCCAGGCCGGGGCTACCCTTTCCGGCCCCGACGGCGGCTACGCCCTCGCGGTCCCGGCCGGGGGCGCCTACGTCCTGGCCGCCAAGGCCGCCGGACACGGCCCGCTGGCCTCCTCGGCCACGCACACCGGGGACGAGCTGGCCGTGGAACTGGACCTGGCGCTGCCGGGAGAGACCGTCAGCGCCTGACCTCCCCCGTGAGACTCCCCCGCACCGCACCCCCCGCCGGACTCCGGCGGGGGGGGTGCGGCAGCATGGGGCGCCTGAGCAGCCGTACGACCGAGAGGAACCCCATGTCGGCACCGAAGCCCGAGATCCTGGCCGCGTTCGAGGCGGCGAAGGGCTTCATGCCCGTGGACGAGGGGCTGGCGCTGTACGCGGCGGCGCGGGAGGCGGGGCGGCTCGGGCTGCCGCTGCTCGAGGTGGGCACGTACTGCGGGCGCTCGACGGTGCTGCTCGCGGACGCGGCGCGGGAGAGCGGCACCCTCGCGCTGACCGTGGACCACCACCGGGGCAGCGAGGAGCAGCAGCCGGGCTGGGACTACCACGACCCGGAGACGGTCGACCCCGAGGTGGGCCTCATGGACACCCTGCCGGCCTTCCGCCGGACCCTGCACAAGGCGGGCCTGGAGGACCATGTGATCGCCCTGGTCGGCCGCTCCCCGCAGATCGCCGCCCTGTGGGGGACGCCGCTCGGCCTGGTCTTCGTGGACGGCGGTCACACCGACGAGCACGCGACGGCCGACTACGAGGGCTGGGCGCCGCATGTCGCCGAGGGCGGGCTGCTGGTCGTGCACGACGTGTTCCCGGAGCCCGAGGACGAGTTCACCGGGCAGGCGCCGTACCGGGTGTATCTGCGGGCGCTGGCGTCCGGGGCGTTCACGGAGGTGTCGGTGACGGGCTCGCTGCGGGTGCTGCGGCGCACCGGAGCCGGGATCTGACACCTCGTCAGGCGGGCGGGGTCGGGGGCGCTCGGGTGTTTCGTTAGGGTGGCAGGCGTGTCGTACGCAGGCCCGGAATTCGAACCCCCCGCACCCCGCCGCTCCCGCCGTCCGCTGACCGTGACCCTGGCCGCGCTGGTGCCGGTGGCGCTGCTCGGCTGGGCGGCCTACGCGCATCTCGGCCGCTCCGGCGGGGACGCGCACCCGGCGGGCACCGCCTCGCCGTCGGTGGCCGCCCCCGGCTTCGGTGACGGCAAGGGCGCCTCGCCGTCCGCCTCCGCGCTGCCGCTCACGGGCAAGGTGGTGGTCATCGACCCCGGGCACAACCCGGGCAACTTCCGGCACACCGCCGAGATCGCGCGCCAGGTGAACGTCGGCAACGGGCACAAGGAGTGCGACACCACGGGGACGGAGACCAACGCCGGTTATCCGGAGGCCGAGTTCACCCTGGACGTGTCCCACCGGGTGCGCGCGCTGCTGGAGAAGCAGGGCGCGACCGTGAAGTTCACGCACGACAAGGACGGCCCGGCCTGGGGTCCGTGTGTGGACGAGCGGGCCGAGATCGGCAACAAGGCGCACGCGGACGCGGCGCTCTCCATCCACGCGGACGGCTCCGCGCCGGGCAACCGGGGCTTCCACGTCATCATGCCCGGCGCCGTGCACGCGGGCGGCGCGGACACCCGCCCCATCACCGGCCCCTCCCGCGACCTCGGCAAGCGGGTGGCCTCCGGCTACCGGCACGCGACCGGCGAGCCGTTCTCCAACTACCTGGGCGACGGCGCCGGCCTGGTGACGCGGACCGATCTGGGCGGACTCAACCTCTCCACGGTCCCCAAGGTCTTCATCGAGTGCGGCAACATGCGCGACGCCACCGACGCGGCCGAGCTGACCAGCGCCGCCTGGCGGCAGAAAGCCGCGCAAGGGATCTCTGAGGGAATCGTGAGTTTCCTGCGCGAGTCGTGACCGGCACGTGGAAGAGGCCGGACAGCCGGACAACGCGGACGGTACTGTCTACCGACGACGAGACGACCTACGAAGGACCTGAAGTGAATATCCGCTCCCTCACTAGAGGCGACGGCGTGGTGATCGGAGCAGCGGTGTTGCTGTTCATCGCGTCGTTCTTCGACAACTACTCGTACGACGGGCCGGACGGCATCGATCTGCCGAGCCTCTGGGAGAACGGACCGGTTCTGCTGAGCGTCGTACTGGCGGGCATCATCGCCGCCGGGCTCATCGTCGCGGCCCGCGCGCTGCCGCAGCCGGTCAAGGTCGCCGGGCTCGAACTCGGCTCCTTCGGCGTGGCGTTCGCGGTGTTCGCGGCGTGGAGCGGGCTCGGCAACGTCATCGACCCGGTCGGCGGCCTGAACACGGGCTCCTCCGAGCAGGCGCTGAGCGCGGGCACGGGCCTGGTCCTGGCCTTCGTCGCGACGCTGATCATGGCGGCGGCGGCCGTCGCCACCCCGCTGGTCCCGGCCCTGCAGGGCTCGCTGATCCCGGCCCCGAAGCCGGTCACCCCGCAGCCCTACGGCGCGCAGCCGCCCGCCGGTTACGGCTACCCGGGCGCGCAGGCGCAGCAGCCGTACGGGGCGCAGCCGCCGCAGCAGTCCTACGGCCAGCAGCAGCCGACGGCGGAGTTCTCGCCGTTCTGGTTCGCGGTGCCGGTGACCCGGCCGCTGTTCGGCGAGGACGGCTCGCCCGCTCCGGTGGCCGAACTGGCGCCGGGCACCTGGTACCTGGCGGTCGAGCAGCGCGGTGCGGCGCTGGTGGCGCAGACCCAGGACGGGCGCCGGGGTGTGCTCCAGGACACGACGGGCATCCAGCGCGGCAGCTAGAGGCTCCGTGCGCGTACGGCCCCTCGTCCCTCACGGGCGGGGGGCCGTCGCCATGTCCGGCTCTGCCGACGGGTGGTGAGCCGTCAGCCCTTGTTGAGGTCGGAGGTGGAGGGCACCTGGTCCTTGACCGGGGCGCCCGCGCTCTGGCCCGCGTCCTTCACCTGGCCGATGATCTGGTCGAAGGAACTGGCCGCGTTGGTGTCGCCGTTGCGCAGTTTGGACGGCAGGTCCTTGAGGGCGTCGATGCCCGCGGTGAGCGGGGCGAGCGCCTTGGCGAGGGTGGGATCGCCCTGGGCGTTCTTCTGCGCGGCCTTGAGCCGGTTGTAGGCGAAGGCCCCGGCGAGTCCGGCCTTGACGAGGGCGACCTTGCGGCCGTCGGCGCCCTTCTTGAACTTGCCCGCCTTCCAGGGCTTCACGATCCACTGGTAGGTGGCCCCGGCGGCGAGCCCCGCGTTCGCCACGAACCGTGTCTTGGCGAACTTCTGTTTCTCGGCGGACGTGCTCGGGCTGGGCGAGGACGCGCTGGACTGCTGCTTACTGGAGTCGTCCCCGCCGCAGCCGGCGGTACCGGCCATCAACACGCAGGACACCATGAGCGCCACGAACAGGCGCCGTATCGGAACGGGCACGCGGTCCTCCGGACGTATCTCCCCGAGCGGCTGCTTCCATGGGCAGCCTCACCCGCGACCGGGCGCGCCGCCAGCCGGACGACGCCGTCCGGGAACCGGGGCCGGATTCGCGGGCGTTTCACGGGGCGCTCAGCGGCAATCCGAACTCCATGTCGAGATATCGCAGAGGCGGGAACGAGGCGGGCACGGTGATCGCCGTGATCGCCGACGTCATGGCCGGAATCATCGGCCTGTGGATTCTGATGTACCTGCTGGACGCCAACCGGGCCAACGACCTGGTGGAGTTCGTCCACGACGCGGCTGCCTGGCTCGCCGGGTGGTCCCACGACCTGTTCACCTTCGACGAGGCATGGGCCCGCGTGGTCTGCGGCTACGGCCTGGCCGCGGTGGTCTACCTGTTCGTGGGCCACGCGATCGCGGGCAGGCTGCACCGGCATTGAGCGACAGCGCCGGTGCCCGGGGTCAGCAGCAGTCCGGGGTCAGCCCCACCGGCAGGTGTTCGCCGCCGAAGACCGCGCAGGTGGCGTCGTGGCCGCCGAGGGTGGCGACCGCGAGGAGGAGCGAACCGGCGGTCCAGGCGGTGAGTTCGCGGGGCCAGATCGCGTCGTCGTCGAAGACGTAGCCGGTCCAGTAGAGGCCGCTGTCCGCGTCCCGCAGGTGCTGGATGGACTGCAGGATCTCCAGGGCCCGGTCGGACTCGCCCATCGCCCAGAGCGCGAGGGCGAGTTCGCAGGACTCGCCGCCGGTCACCCAGGGGTTGGGCACCACACAGCGCACCCCGAGGCCGGGGACGACGAAGCGGTCCCAGTCGGACTCGATGCGCTCCTTGGCCTCGGCCCCGGTGAGGGCGCCGCCGAGGACCGGGTAGTACCAGTCCATCGAGTAGCGGCCCTTGTCGAGAAACCGCTCGGGGTGACGGCGGATCGCGTGCCGCAGCGCGCCGACCGCCAACTCCCAGTCGGGCTGCGGCTCTTCACGCTGCTCGGCGATGGCGAGCGCACAGCGCAGGGCATGGTGGACCGAGGAACTGCCGGTGAGCAGGGCGTCGTCCGCCGCCGTGCCGTCCGCGTCCACGCGCCAGCCGATCTGGCCGCCGGGCCGCTGGAGCCGCAGCACCCATTCGACCGCCGCGTAGACGACGGGCCACATGCGGTCCAGGAAGGTGTCGTCGCCGGTGGAGAGGTAGTGGTGCCAGACGCCGACGGCTATGTAGGCGACGAAGTTGGACTCCAGCGAGCGGTCGCTGACGTCGTCGTGGGCGCCGTCGGCGTAGGCGGCGTACCAGGAGCCGTCCTGGTTCTGGTGGCGCGCGAGCCATGCGTAGGCGCGCTCGGCGGCCTCGTGCTCGCCCGCCGCGTCCAGCGCCATGGCGGCCTCGGTGTGGTCCCACGGGTCGAGGTGGTGGCCGCGGAACCAGGGGATCGCGCCGTCCTCGCGCTGGACGGCGAGGACGCCCCGGACGGTCGCGGCGGCCTGCTCGGCGGTGAGCACCCCGGGCAGGACGAGGTGGTCGGTCCGGGGGGTGGTCACTCGGCGCCCGCCTCGGCGCGCGGCAGGTGCGGCTTGGTCGCGTACGCCACGAAGCTCTTGCCGATGAGCGGGTTCAGCGCCTGCTCGGCGACCCGGGTGGCCAGCGGCTTCTTCATGATGTCCCAGACCAGGAGCTTGTGGTACGCCTTGACCGGCAGCGCCTTGTCGTTGTCCACGCCGAAGGCGCACTTGAGCCACCAGTACGGCGAGTGCAGCGCGTGCGCGTGGTGCGTGCCGTAGGGGCGCAGGCCCGCCTCGCGCATCTTGGCGAGGAGTTCGTCGGCCTTGTAGATGCGGATGTGGCCGCCCTCGACCTCGTGGTAGGCGTCGGAGAGCGCCCAGCAGACCTTCTCGGGGCCGTAGCGCGGCACGGTGACGGCGATCCGGCCGCCGGGCTTGAGCACGCGGACCATCTCGGCGAGCACGCCCTTGTCGTCGGGGATGTGCTCCATCACCTCGGAGATGATGACGACGTCGAAGGACTCGTCGGGGAAGGGCAGCGCGAGCGCGTCGCCCTCCATCGCGGTGGCGGTGGCTCCGGCGGGCGCCTCCCCGGCCTCCTTCATCGCGGCGAACCACTTGGCGACCTCGCGGATCTCCTCGCCGTTCTGGTCGAGGGCCACGACCTGCGCGCCGCGCCGGTAGCACTCGAAGGCGTGCCGTCCGGCCCCGCAGCCGAGGTCCAGGACTCGGTCGCCCGGGGCGAGCGGGAACCGGGAGAAGTCGACGGTCAGCACGTGGCCCTGCTTTCGGAGGATGCGGAGGATATGCCCGCGACGGGGGCGGCGACCGGAATCGCGGGTTCGGCGGCGGTGTGCGGACCGATGGGTGCGGCCGGGCGCGGGCCGGTGCGGGCGCGGTCGATGGCCTCGCGGTAGCGGGCCACCGTGCCCTCGGCGGCGCGGGCCCAGGTGAAGCGGGCGAGCACCCGCTCGCGTCCGGCCGCGCCGAGCCGGGCGCGCAGGTCGGCGTCGCCGAGCAGCCGGGTGAGGGCGGCGGCGAGGGCGCCCGCGTCGCCGGGGGGTACGGCGAGGCAGGTCTCGCCGTCGCGGCCCGCGACCTCGGGGATCGCGCCGCCGGTGGTGGCGACCAGCGGGGTGCCGGTGGCCATGGCCTCGGCGGCGGGCAGCGAGAAGCCCTCGTACAGCGAGGGGACGCAGGCGACCTCGGCGGAGCGGATCAGGTCGACCAGTTCGGCGTCGGAGATGCCCTTGACGAACTCGACGGCGCCTTCGAGGCCGTAGCGCTCGACGGCCTGGGCGACCGGGCCCTCCTCGGGGCGCTTGCCGACGACGACCAGATGGGCGTCGGGGTGTTCGGTGCGGACCTTGGCAAGGGCCTCGACCAGGAACACCAGGCCCTTGAGCGGGACATCGGCGCTGGAGGTGGTGACGATGCGCCCCGGCACCTCGGCCACGGCCCGGTCGGGGGCGAACAGGCCGGTGTCGGCGCCGATGTGGACGACGTGGACGCGCTCGTCGCGCACGCCGAGGTGGTCCACGATCTCCTGGCGGGAGCTGCCGGAGACGGTGAGCACGGAGGGCAGGCGGCGGGCGACGCGCTTCTGCATCCGCGTGAAGGCGTACCAGCGACGCACGGAAAGGCGGCGCTGACGGCTCTCGGCGGCGTCCAGCTCCAACTGCCGGTCCACGGTGATGGGGTGGTGGATCGTGGTGACCAGCGGCGCGCCGACGTCGCCCAACAGGCCGTACCCGAGGGTCTGGTTGTCGTGCACGACGTCGAACTCGCCGCGTCTGGCGCGCAGATGGCGGCGGGCGCGCAGCGAGAAGGTCAGCGGCTCGGGGAAGCCGCCGGTCCACATGGTGGCGACCTCCAGGGCGTCGACCCAGTCCCGGTACTCGTCCCGCTTCGGGGTGCGGAAGGGGTCGGGCTGCCGGTAGAGATCGAGGCTGGGCAGCTCGGTCAGGCTCAACCGGCCGTCGTAGTCCTCGTGTTCGTCGAGCACGGGGTACGGCTGCGAGCCGATGACCTCCACGCGGTGCCCGAGCCGGGCCAGTTCGCGGGAGAGATGACGTACGTAGACGCCCTGTCCGCCGCAGAAAGGATTGCCCTTGTAGGTGAGGAGCGCGATGTCGAGCGGTGCCCCGCCGTCGGCAGCCGGGCCCTGCCGGGAACCCGCCTGACTGGCCTCAGCGGTCACTCTGGGCCCCCTTCTCCCTGCGCTGTCCCGCGAGACTACGACGGGACGTCAATGTGGAACAAGTTTCAGCTGATCATCCAGGAAGCTCCGAATCTACCGGCTGGTAGGGCGGCCGTGACCGGTGGACCAGGTGATTCGCGCCACGGCCGGGCGGTGCCGGTCACCTGCGTCCGGGGCCCTGTTCACCGAGGGTCACGGAAGGGTGCCGGTGTGGTGGCGGCCACTGCCGGGGCGTCGTCGGCTGCCGGTAAAGTGGCCAGGTCGTCATACACCCGTACGGGGGGAAGCCGGTGCGATTCCGGCGCTGAGCCCGCAACCGTGAGCCGCCCGCAGAGGCGGTGAGCCGGAGCGCCCCTGCGGGATGTGACCGGCTCGCGTGTGCGGCGCCCCTGCCGCGCACGGCACCGTCGAGGTCTACGGAGCCGAGCCGCCCGGGGTTGCCCGTGCGCTGCCCGGCTTCCCCGCAGGAGAGGCAGTCGCCGACCATGAACGTCCGCCGCAGTGCCGCGGCTCTCGCCGCGATAGGCGTGCTGGCCGCAGCCGCGCCCGCCACGGCCGCCGATGCGTCCCCGTCCCCGAAGGCGACGGTCCCGGCCGGGCTGTTCGGCAAGGGCGACCCCACCTACGACGGCGTCTGGCGCCAGTCGCTGGCCCTGCTCGCCCAGCACACCGTCGGTGAGCGCCCTGCCGCCGCCGCGGTGAAGTGGCTGACCGGCCAGCAGTGCGCCGACGGCGGTTTCGCGGCCTTCCGCGCCGACACCGCCAAGCCGTGCGGCGGCAAGGGCGCGCAGCCCGACACCAACAGCACCGCCGCCGCCGTCCAGGCGCTCGCCGCGCTCGGCGGCCACCGCGCCGAGACCGGCTCGGCCGTGCGCTGGCTGAAGGCGCAGCAGAACAAGGACGGCGGCTGGGGCTACTCCCCCGGCTCCCCGAGCGACGCCAACTCCACCTCCGTGGTCGTCGGCGCGCTGACCGCCGTCGGTCTGGACCCGGCCAAGCAGCACGCCAAGGGCAAGGCCCCGGCCGAGGCGCTGGCCGCCCTGGCGATCCCGTGCGCGAAGGACGGCGGTGGCGCCTTCGCCTACCAGCCGGACAAGAAGGGCAGGCTCGCCGCCAACGCGGACGCCACCGCCGCCGCGGTGCTCGGCGCCCTCGGCAAGAACTTCGTGGTCGAGCCCGCCGAGCCCCGCGCCAAGGCCCCCGCCTGCACGGACTCCGGCAAGGCCACCCCCGGCCGCCTGGCCGACAACGCCGCCGCCTACCTCTTCGGTGCCGTCGCCAAGAGCGGTCACCTGATGTCGGCGATGCCCGGCGCCAAGGACCAGCCGGACTTCGGCAACACCGCCGACACGGTGGTCGCGCTCGCCGCCGACGGCTGGGGCGCGCAGGCGAAGAAGCCGTACGCCTGGCTGGAGAAGAACGCCGGTCCGTGGGCTCGGCAGAGTGGGCCCGCCGCCTACGCCCAGCTGATCCTGGCCGCGCACGCGCTCGGCGAGAACCCGAAGGAATTCGGCGGCACCAACCTGGTCCAGGCGCTGGACAAGCTGGGCCCGGCGCCCGAGCAGGAGAAGAAGGCCGCCGCGCACAAGGCCGAGGAGAAGAAGTCGAACCACCAGGTGTGGTGGTTCGTCGGGTCCTGCCTCTTCGCGGGCATCGGCGCCGGTTTCCTGGCCAGCGGCCGGAAGAAGAACCGGACGTGACCGTCGTCCGCCGTGCCGCGACGCTCCTGGTCGCGGCCCTGCTCCTCGTGGCCGGGGCCGCCCAGGCCCACGCCACCGGCTACCGGTACTGGTCCTTCTGGGACCGCTCCGGCGGCCACTGGACGTACGCGAGCCAGGGGCCCTCGACGACCCGTCCCGAGGACGGCGACGTGCAGGGCTTCCGGTTCGCGGTCAGCGAGGACTCCGCGGACGCGACCCGTCCGCGCGGCACGGCGGACTTCGCCACCCTCTGCGCCCGTACGCCCGCGAAGCAGGGCACCAAGCGGGTCGCGCTCGTCATCGACTTCGGCACCCCGGCCGACGCGCCCTCGGGCGAGAAGCCGCCGCCGGTCCGTACGGCCTGCGTCCGCGTCGCCCCCGACGCAACCACCGCCGAGGCCCTGGCCCAGGTCGCCAAGCCGCTGCGCTACGACACCAACGCGCTGCTGTGCGCCATCTCCGGTTATCCGCACCGGGGTTGCGGGGAGCAGATCACGGCGGGCGGCAAGACGGCCGAGCAGCGGGACAAGCCCGCGGCGAAGGACTCCGGCGGTCCCTCCCTCGGGCTGCCCGTCGGCGCGGGCGTGATCGCCGTCCTCGCCGGGGCGGCGGTGTGGCAGGCCCGGCGGCGCCGGAATGCCTGAGCGGTCCCCTCAACTCCATCCCGGTGCCTGGTGGTTGTGGGCGCTCGGGCTCGGCACCGCCGCCACCCGCACCACCAACCCGCTGCTGCTGGCCCTGCTCGTCGCCGCGTCCGGCTATGTGGTGGCCACCCACCGCTCCGCCGCGCCCTGGGCCCGCTCCTACGCGGCCTTCGCCAAGCTGGCCGTCGCCGTGCTGTGCGTACGCCTCGCCTTCACGGTCCTCCTCGGCTCGCCCGTCCCGGGTACGCATGTGCTGTTCACGCTGCCCGAACTCCCGTTGCCCGACTGGGCGCAGGGCATCCGGCTCGGCGGCCCGGTCACGGCCGAGGCGCTGCTCTTCTCGGCGTACAACGGCCTGAAACTGGCCGCCCTGCTGATCTGCGTCGGCGCGGCCAACGCCCTGTCCAGCCCGGCCCGTTTGCTGAAGTCGCTGCCGGGCGCGCTGTACGAGGCGGGCGTCGCCGTGGTCGTCGCGCTCACCTTCGCGCCCCATCTCATCGCGGACGTACGGCGGTTGCGCGCGGCCCGGCGGTTGCGCGGGCGCCCGGACCGGGGTGTGCGGGGGCTGCTCCAGGTCGGACTGCCGGTCCTGGAGGGCGCGTTGGAGCGCTCGGTCGCACTGGCCGCCGCGATGGACGCGCGCGGCTTCGGCCGCACGGCCGAGGTGCCCGCGCGGGTACGGCGTACGACGGCCGCGCTCACCCTCGGCGGGCTGCTGGGCGTGTGCGCGGGGACGTACGGCCTGCTCACCGCCGAGGGCGGCACCTACGGGCTGCCCGTGCTGTTCGCCGGGGCCGCCGCCGCGCTGGCCGGGCTGCGGCTCGGCGGGCGGCGGTCGCCGCGCACCCGGTACCGTCCGGCGCCGTGGGGTGTACGGGCGTGGCTGGTCGCGGGCTCGGGGGCAGCGGTCGCCGCGCTGCTCACCCTGGCCGCCGCGCGCGAGCCGGACGCGCTGAACCCGGGTGTCGTCCCGCTCGCCGCGCCCGCGCTGCCGCTGTGGCCCGCCGCCTCGGTGCTGCTCGCGCTGCTGCCCGCCTTCGTCGTCCCCCAGGAACCCAGGGAGCGCGCGTGATCCGCTTCGAGAAGGTCGCCGTCACCTACGAGGGCGCGGCCGAACCGACCGTACGGGACGTGGACTTCGAGGTGCCCGAGGGCGAACTCGTGCTGCTCGTCGGCCCGTCGGGGGTGGGCAAGTCGACCGTGCTGAACGCGGTGTGCGGTCTGGTGCCGCACTTCACCGGGGGCACGCTGAGCGGCCGGGTCACGGTCGCGGGCCGGGACACCCGCACCCATCGGCCGCGCGAACTGGCCGACGTGGTGGGCACGGTGGGGCAGGACCCGCTCGCGCACTTCGTGACGGACACGGTGGAGGACGAACTCGCCTACGGCATGGAGTCGTTGGGCCTCGCCCCCGAGGTCATGCGGCGCCGGGTGGAGGAGACGCTGGACCTCCTTGGCCTGGCCGATCTGCGCGACCGTCCCAT
The DNA here is from genome assembly GCF_000373625.1 of Streptomyces sp. LaPpAH-108. Lineage (GTDB taxonomy): Bacteria > Actinomycetota > Actinomycetes > Streptomycetales > Streptomycetaceae > Streptomyces. The sequence continues at coordinate 543,539 of NZ_KB891988.1, read as the reverse complement.
CGCCACGCTCTCCGGGGGCCAGCGCCAGCGGGTCGCCATCGGCTCGGTGCTGACCCCGCACCCTCAGGTGCTCGTCCTGGACGAGCCGACCTCGGCGCTCGACCCGGCCGCCGCCGAGGAGGTCCTGGCCGTCCTCCAGCGCCTGGTCCACGACCTCGGCACGACGGTCCTGCTCGCGGAACACCGCCTGGAACGCGTGATCCAGTACGCCGACCGCGTCGTCCTCCTCCCCGCCCCGGGCGAGCCCCCACTCACGGGCACCCCGGCCGAGATCATGGCCGTCTCCCCGGTCTATCCCCCGGTGGTGGAACTGGGCCGCCTGGCGGACTGGTCCCCACTGCCCCTGACCGTGCGAGATGCCCGCCGCAGGGCTCCGGCACTGCGGGAACGACTGGCGGGGGTGGCGTCGGCCGGAGCGGACAGGGCGGCACCCGCCGGAGTGGACGAGTCGGCATCCGCCGGAGCGGGCAACTCGGCGTCAGCCGGAGCGGTCGGGTCGGCACCCACCGGAGCGGACAGGGCGACACCCACCCGTACGAACGAGCCGACACCCACCGGAGCGGACGGGCCGGACGCGCCGACGCCCACCGGTTCCGATGCCCCGTCGAGCGCCCCGGCGTCCGTCGCCGAAGGCCGGCCGGGCGGGGCAGCCGCTGCCCTCCCCTCCCGGTCCATCGAGCGGCCCACCGGGCGGGCCACCGCCCGCCCCCGGCCGGTGAGCGCCCGTGCGCTCCCCTTCTTCCGCCGCCCCCTCCGGCGTACCGACGGCTCCCCCGCCACCCCCCAGGTCGCCGAGGTGCGCGACCTCGGTGTCCGGCGCGGGCGGATACGCGCCCTGGCCGGTGTGGACCTCACCGTCCGCCCCGGCGAGACCGTCGCGCTCATGGGGCGCAACGGCGCCGGGAAGTCGACGCTGCTCGGCTCCCTGGTCGGGCTGGTGGAGCCCACGGCGGGCTCGGTGCGGGTCGGCGGGGCCGTACCGCACCGGATCACGCCACGGGAACTCGTACAGAAGGTCGGTCTCGTCCCGCAGGAGCCGCGCGATCTGCTGTACGCCGACACGGTGGCCGCCGAGTGCGCCGCCGCCGACCGGGACGCGGGTGCGGAGCCGGGGACCTGCCGGGCGCTGGTGTCCGGGCTGCTGCCGGGCATCACGGACGACACCCACCCGCGCGACCTCTCCGAGGGCCAGCGCCTCGCGCTCGCGCTGGCCGTCGTACTGACCGCGCGCCCGCCGCTGCTCCTGCTGGACGAGCCGACGCGCGGTCTGGACTACGCGGCGAAGGCCCGCCTGGTCACCGTCCTGCGCGGCCTGGCGGCCGAGGGGCACGCGATCGTGCTGGCGACGCACGACGTGGAGCTGGCCGCCGAGATCGCGCACCGGGTGGTCCTGCTGGCCGACGGCGAGGTCATCGCGGACGGCCCCACGGCGGAGATCGTGGTCTCCTCCCCCTCCTTCGCCCCCCAGGTCACCAAGATCCTGGCCCCCCAGCCCTGGCTGACGGTCGCCGAGGTCAGGAGGGCCCTGGCATGACACCGACTCCCGCTCCGCCGACCACCACGGCAGCCCGGCCCCCGGCCCCCGCCCCGGCCCGCCCCACCCACGCCGTCCGCCTAGGACCCCGCTCCCTCGCCGCGCTCCTGCTCGTCAGCGCCGTAGGCATCGTCGCCTTCGGCTGGCCCTTCCTCGCGCCGCCCGCCTCGCAGCTGAGCGCGCACGCCGAGGACGCGCCCTGGCTGTTCGCGGGGCTGCTGGTGCTGCTGGTCGCGGTGGTGGCGGCGACGATCTCCGAGTCGGGCCTCGGCCCGAAGGCGGTCGCGATGCTGGGCGTGCTCGCGGCGACGGGCGCGGCGCTGCGGCCGATCGGCGCGGGTACGGCGGGCATCGAGCCGATGTTCTTCCTGCTGGTGCTCAGCGGACGCGTCCTCGGTCCCGGCTTCGGCTTCGTGCTCGGCTCGGTGACGATGTTCGCCTCCGCGCTGCTGACCGGCGGGGTCGGGCCGTGGATGCCGTTCCAGATGCTGGCGATGGGCTGGTTCGCGATGGGCGCGGGCCTGCTGCCGGGCCGCTCCCGGCTGCGCGGCCGGGCCGAGCTGCTGCTTCTGGGCGGCTACGGCTTCGTCGCCGCGTTCGCCTACGGCACGGTGATGAACCTGGCCGGCTGGCCGTTCATGGGCACCATGGCCTCGGACATCGCCTTCGATCCGCACGCCTCCGTGCCCGCCAACCTGGCCCGTTTCCTCGCCTACTGCCTGGCCACCTCCATGGGCTGGGACCTGGGCCGGGCGGTCTGCACGGTCGTTCTCACCGTGGCCCTCGGCCCTGCGGTGCTGCGCGCGCTGCGCCGGGCCACGCGGCGGGCCGCCTTCGAGACGGCGGTCACATTCGACGCGCCCGGAGCGTGAGAGGCCGTATCCGGAGGGTCGGCGCCGAGGTGGTCGCCCGGTGAAGCACCCCACATGACGCACGTCACCTACGAGGCGGCTTCGTAGACTTAAATGTCCGATACATCCATATTTGCACCCCTCATGACCTGCGATTTGAGACGCCGGTCACACAGTCGGCCGACGCCAACGGTCCGGCCACCACTAGTAAAAGGGGTCATTGCGGACATCCCGGAATCCTGTTTCTCTGGATGACGTCGCCAGGCGCCACGAGCCCTCACAGGCCGCGGCGCCGACGTATGCGGCCGGCGGGTGAAGCGCGTTGCAGCGCGGAGCGCGGCCGGGACGTACGAGGCGCCGCCCTGTACCCAAGCAAAAGGATTTTCATGTCTTTCTCGTTCATCCGCCGCGTCGCCACCCCGAAGAAGGCCGTCACCGTCGCCGCCCTGGCCGCCGCCACCGCCGGCATCGCGCTCGGCACCGCGCCCGCCCAGGCCGCGACGACCTCGTCCTCCTCGGCCCAGTCGATCGCGCACCAGATGATCCCGAACTCGGCGCAGTACGCCGCCTTCAACAAGATCGTGTCGCACGAGAGCGGCTGGAACCCCTCGGCCACCAACAGCTCCTCCGGTGCCTACGGTCTGGTCCAGGCCCTGCCCGCCTCCAAGATGTCTTCCGCCGGTTCCGACTGGAAGACCAACCCGGCCACCCAGATCAAGTGGGGCCTCGACTACATGAACTCGCGCTACGGCAGCCCGGTTCAGGCCTGGAACTTCTGGCAGACCCACGGCTGGTACTGAGCCGTAGCCCACTGACCCCGCCACTGGACCCCGGGTCCAGCGACGCCCGGCCGGACCGGCCGGGTCGCACCACCCGCTTCGCTCGAAGCCCTCGGGGCCGACGAGCGCCCCGACCGATATCCGCACCCTTGCCCGCGAGGCGAGGGTGCGCACGCATGTCCGGGGCGAATCGCGCTCCGCGCAGGCCGAGTTGAGCTGTCGTACGCCACTGTGCCACTCCTCGTGACCGCGCCGTACCCGCGCCGGGCCCCACCCCCGTGATCCACTGGTCCCCGCCCTGCCCGCGCGGACGACCGGAGGTAGAGATGGCGGCGCCCACGACCGGTTCGACACCCGTGCCGCGTCCGCGCGGGATGCGCCTCACGGTGGTGCTTCTGCTGCTGACCGTGGTGAGCGGGCTGATCGACGCGGTCGGCTATCTGGGCCTCGGCCAGGTCTTCACCGCCAACATGACCGGCAACGTGGTCGTGCTCGGCTTCGCCGCCGTGGGCACGCCCGGCTTCTCCGTACCGCACATCGCGACGTCACTGGGCTGCTTCCTGATCGGCGCGGCGGCCGGGGGCAGGCTGACGAACCGCCTGGGCGCGGAGGCCCGGCGCGACCGGACCCGGCTGACCCTGGTGGTGGAGGCGCTGCTGGTCGGTGCCTCGGCGGGCATCGCCTTCGCCTGGCCGCACGCCCCCGGCACCCGCTACGCCCTGATCGCCCTCACCGCCCTGGCGATGGGCCTGCGCAACGCCACCGTCCGCAAACTCGGCATCCCCGACCTCACCACCACGGTCCTCACCATGACCCTGACCGGCCTCGCCTCCGACTCCCGCCTCGGCGACGCCACCGCCCCGCCCCGCCGCTCCCCCCGCCGCGCCGCCGCCGTCCTCGCCATGTTCCTGGGCGCCTGCCTAGGCGCCTGGCTGGTCCGCACCTACGGCCTGGGCCCACCCCTCCTCGCCGCAGCGGTAGCCTCCGGCGGATTGGCGGTGGCGGCGTCGGACCGGGACTGACAGGACTTCGCCGAAAAAGGCTCCGCCGCAGGCAACCAGTATTCCTGCGACAAAAGTCCGACAACCCGGCTGTGCTCCTAGAGGCTTCAGCAGGTGGTGCGCAGAAGGAGAAGATCGAGCGTTGGTCCATCGGGGCTGGCGCTATACGGTCCGGCGTACTGATATCCCAGGCGATCGTAGAGTCGCCGGGCGGGCCCGTCGCCCGGCATCACCAGGAGCGAGACCCACTCGGCCCGCAGTGTCTCCAGTAGCGCGGTGTGGATGCGGGAGCCCACGCCTTGGCCCTGCCAACTGGTGCGGACGGCGAGTTCGCAGATTCCGGCCAGTGAGTCGGTGTCGCGGGCGGCGGGCGTGATGGCGGGTAGGAGCTGCTCGCCATACCAGTAGGTGGGGGTGCAGCGAAAGCCGTAGCCGAAGCCGACGATCTGGCCTTGTGCGTAGGCGGCGATAAGGACGAAGTCGTCGCGGCGGGCGTGGCTGGTGATCTGACGGCGCAGTGTGTCGGGGGTGAAGCCGGCCTTAGCTACGTCGTCGTGCCCGGCGTGGGCTTCGGCCCAGACATCGGCAATGGTGTCGAGTAGGTCAGAGGCGTCTCCGGCGCCGTAGCGCTGCAGAGTGAGGGAGGTGCGCATGAAGTCCTTCAGGCGGCGGTCACGGCGGATCGGTAGATGTCGAGGTAGTTGGCAACAGACGGCACTTTGTGGTGGGGCTGGAGGGCGCCGGCGATGTCGCGCAATGAGCGGATCAGACGCTCCGAGCGGACGTCAGGCAAGTAGGCGAGTGTTCGGTACCCGGCGTCGGTGACGGCGTCGAGGTCGGGTTTGGCGCTGTGGGCGTGATGGAGGGCGACGTCGGCGGTGTACAGGGCGCGGTTGCGCGGGTGGCCGTCGGCGAAGAGCATCACCGCCTGCTCCGCTCCGGCAGTGGCCCGCGTGTGCTGCCCTAGGTCGGCGCGGCACAGTGACTCCAGTCCGGCCAGCTCGGCGGGGACGAAGAATGCGAGCCAGTTGGGGTCCGCGTCCCGTGGACCCTTCGCGTACAGGTCGTATGCCCGTATCAAGGATTTCTCGGTGAGTGCTTGGTCGCCCTGGAGTGCCCATCCGCGGGCCTCGCGCATCGCCAGCAGGGCCAGCCAGCGGGGAGATCCGAGTCCGGTGGCAGTGCGCTGGGCCACCTGGGCGGTGGTGACGGCTTCGCGGGGCCGGCCGGTGGAGTGGGCGAGCAGGGACAGACAGGCGAAGGCATGGGCTTCCAGGCCGGCGTCGTCGGCTTGGCGGGCGTTGGCGAGTGCCTCGGTGTAGAGGGAGCGGGCGTCGGCGGTCCGGCGGGCGTCGAGGGCGAGCCAGCCTGCGGCGACGGACAGCATGCCGGTTGCCGTGTGGAGTTGGCGACCGAGATCCTCGCCGTAGCATCCCTGAGCAATCCAGGAGTGGGCGGTGTGAAGCGCGGCGGCGGCCTTGCGGCCGAGGTCGGCGGAGCCATGGTCGCGGTCCTGGGCGTACAGCTCGTGCTCGGCGGTCATAAGCGACTGAAGGTGGTTCGGCCCGAGAGCGGGTCGAGAGCTGCCCATGTCGGAGACGGCGGCGTCGAGTGCGGCGGCCCCGGCGCTTAAGAGGACGCTGCGTCGGTGCATGTCGTCCCCTCCTTCTTCCTGCAGCTCGAGGGTCTCGGGCTTCGTCGTACGGCTTACCCGGCGGGGCGGGGGTGTGAAGCCGAGCTGCTGCGGGGTGCGGCCGGTCACGTGGTGCAGCAGGCGCCGGTACTTGGCCCGCGGCCAGTGGGTGACGCCGTCTTCCCAGTTGGCGATCGTCCTGGTGCCCAAGTGGACGGTCATGCCGCGTTCGAGGGCCTTGGTCACCAGGAATGCGGCGGCCTCGGTACGACTCATCTTCCACGTGTCCTCGCGGAACCGACGGAACGCCTCGTTACCCTCCCCATCCATGCGGCCGCTCGCTCCTTTCCACGTGGCTCCGCCTACTGCTCGACGGTAGCGAAGCGGTGACGGCGCGCGACAGTGACGGAAGGCCGGAAATTTCGGGCCAGGCGTTCTTGCATCAGAACTTCCGGCGGTCTGACATCGCTTGAGCGAGGGGCGTTGGGATTTCCTGAGTGGACGCCCGGCCGGTCCTTGCCGGGGTGCCGTCCGGCCTGGCACGGGCGGCTCATGGGCCTTGTCCGCCGTGATGCGGACGGATCCGCGGCTTCCCTGGAGGTCACTTGTCCACCATGTTTGCCCCGCCCCGGCCCGCCAGCTGTCGGCCACCTCCGGGATACTGAGGGAGAGGACGGTCGTTGGTGGCTGAACCTCTGTCCGAGCGGCTGCGGATCGCGGTGGCCTCGGATGCGGCCGGCGCGCTTCACCGACAGGCGCTGGCCGCCGACCTCGCGGGTCACCCGCTGGTCGAGTGTGTCGTCGATCTGACGCCCGGCAATCCGCCGCCCTATCCGGAGGCGGCGCTCGCCGCCGGCCGCCTCATCGCCGACGGAGGCGCGGACCGGGCGCTGCTGGTGTGCCACACGGGCCTGGGTGTGGCCGTCGCCGCGAACAAGGTCCCCGGTATCCGCGCCGTCACTGCTCACGACCCGTACAGCGTCGAGCACGCCGTCCGGTACACGAACGCCCAAGTGTTGTGCCTGGGGCAGGCGATCGTGCCGCTGCAGCGGGCCCGTGAGCTGCTGGCCGCGTGGCTCGTCCACCGCTTCGACCCCGCCACCTCTGCTGCGGCGAAGGTCGCGGCGATCACCGCCTATGAGCGGACACGGGATCATCACCCGGCCTGAACGCGGTCCGTCCCAGCCAGGCTATGACGCCCGGCATCACCCCATCCGCTTGAAAAAAAGGGGGACTCCGGCATGGAGTTGTCCATCACCCGCTCGACCATGAACAAACGCCGCCCCTGCGCCGAGGCGGTCCGCTCGGCCCGCGCGGCCGGCTTCCGGCACGTCGAGCTGTCCGCCGAGAAGTGGCGCACCGCCCTCGAACAGGACCGGCACCTGCTCAGGCTGCTCAACGCCGAGGACCTCAGCCCCTGGCACGCGGGATGGAACCTGCGTCTGAGCTGGGACACCGCCCGCTGGGCGCGGACCATCACCGGTGCCCCGGCCGCGATGGACCTCACCGCCGGCCTCGGGGCGCGCAGCGGCACACTGGTCCTCCCGCACGTCGACGACACCGGTGCCCCGGTCCCCGGTCCGGCCGAGGTCGAGGACCGTATCGGCGCTGTTGCCGACCTTGCCGCCGGGCGGGGCCTGAACGTCTGCGTCGAGTACATGGGGCTGCGCCCCACCGACCCACCGGAGAACGGCGTGCGGACCCTGCCCGGCACGCTGGACGTGCTCGCCCGGGTCGGCCGATCCAACGTCGGCGTCCTGATCGACTCCTACCACTGGCACCTGTCCGGCTCCCCGGGCCTGAGCCAGATCCCCCCGGCGATGCCGCTGTGGGTGCACTTCAACGACGCTCCGGCCGGAATCGCGCCGGAGCAACTGCGCGACGAGCACCGGGTGCTGCCCGGCGAAGGCGTCATCGACCTGCCCCGCCTGCTCGCCGAGCTGGACGCCTGGGGCTGGACCGGCCCGGTGAGCGTGGAGGTCAAGCACCCCGACCTGCATGCCTTGCCCGCCGTGGACGCCGCCCGGATCGCCTACCGCGCGACGTACGACGTCCTGGACCGCGCTGGCCACGCCCCCACGGGGGTGCGGTGATGACGACCTCCGACACCACTGCGCCGGGTACCGCCGTACTGCGCTGGCCGGACCAGCCCGCCCTCGGCGGCTGGTACACCCAGGACGAGATCGACGCAGTGATGCAGGCCCTGACCGACTCAACCGACTGGCGCACCGGATTCCGGGCCAAGACGCGGGAGATCGCGTTTGAGGACGCCTTCGCCGTGCATGCCGCCGCCCCGTTCGCCATCGCCTACAACGGCGCTGGTACCGCGATGGACCAAGTCCTCGCCTGCCTCGGACTACGGCCGGGAGACGAGGTGATCTCCGGCGCGTTGAACTTCGTCGGCCCGCACCTGTCCGTACTGCGCGCTGGTGGGCGCCTGCTGCTCGCCGAGCCTTCGCCCGGCGGGTTCAACCTCGCCCCTGACCACGTCGCGCACCTTCTGACCGGCCGGACCCGGGCGATCCTGGTCACCCACATGAACGGCCAGGTCGCGGATCTGCGGGCCCTGCTCGATCTGGTTGAGCGCCACCCCCACCCCGAGCACGGCCCTGCCCGGATCATCGTGGACGCCGCCCGCGCGGTGGGCGCCGAGACGGAGATCGGACCGGTCGGCCGCGTCGGCTGGGCGAGTGTCTTCTCCTTCCAGAGCAAGAAGGGGATGACGACCCTGGGCGAGGGTGGCATGGTCACCACCTTCGACGAGGACCTGGCCGTGCGGCTACGGCGCCTGCGCAGCTTCGGCAAAAGCCGCTTGCTGGGCAGCAACTACAAGTTGAGCAAACTGCAGGCCGCCGTCGGGCTGGTCCAGCTACGCCGCCTACAGGAGATGAACGACCGCCGGATCCATCTCGCCGAGCAACGCACCGAGCATCTGCGCACCCTCGACATTCCAGGGATGGTGCTGCCGCCGAGCATCGGCCGCGCCCACACCCACTACCTCTACAACCTGCTGCTGCCCGAGAACTGGGGCGCGGCCGGGCGCAACGAGGTACGCCGCCTCCTCGCGGCGCGGCACGGCGTCGGCAGCCTGCCAGGCGAGCGGCCCACCCCGCTCGGGCACGAGTTGATCGCCCGCGCGACCACCGGGCAGCACCTGCCGGTCGCCGGACGCACCGCGGACCGTGCGCTGCACCCGTGCCTGCACCCTCTGATGAGCGAGATGGAGAACGAGGAGATCACCGAGGCGATCGGGGACGCCGTCCGCACGGTGGCCGCCACCCGCAGCTGAGCACCCGCCACCCGCCGGGGCCCGCCACCGGGCCGGCCCCGGCCCCGCCCCAGGGGAGTACCCGGATGAGAACCCGGCAGCTGACCGGCATCACCGCCACCACCGACGTTCACTCCAGCCTCCAGAGCGCCCCTGCCCTGCTCGCCCACCTCCACCAGGCCCGTCAGCGGCACCTGGTGGTCGACTCCGGCGATTGGTTCGAGGGAACCGGCTACCACCAGCTCGGCGGCGGCGCCGTCGAGCGGCAGATCCTCACCCGCCTCTACGACGCCGTGGTGCCCGGCAACCACGGCTTCGTCAACTACCTGCGCCACAAGGAACTGCACCGCGTCACCGTGTGCGCCAACGTCGACCGATCCGACGGCAGCCCGGCATTCCACACCGTGCACCGCACCATCATCAGCGACCGCCGCGTTGCCGTCACCGGCGTCATGGGCCCGGACGCGTTCGACGCGATCCGCGTCTCCCAGCGCCCCGGCCTCCATCTGGTCGATCCTGCCCGCGCCTTGAAGCGTCTGGCCGCCACCACCCCCGGCGTGGACTCGTGGGTGCTGCTCAGCCACGCCGGCTTCGACCACGACCTCGCCCTGGCCGAAGCGGTCCCCCACCTCGACCTGGTCTTCGCCGGCCACTGCCACAGCGGCGCCCACAACCCCACCCCCGCCGGGCGGGCCATGGTCCTCAAGGGCCTTGAGTACGCCCGCGGCTACGCCCAGGCCGACCTCCGCCCCGACGGCCAGTGGAGCGCCAGTCACCACACCCTGCCCGGACACGGCACCGCTCCCACCGAACTGGCCGACATCACCACCCGGATCGACCGCCTCACCGCGTACCTCGCCGAACCGCTTGGCGCCATCGCCCTCCCGTGGGCCGACACCACCCCCGACCGGCACGCCCTGCTGACCGCCGTCGCCCGCCACCTGCATCACCAGCACGGTCTGCCGGTCGTCCTCTCCGACAGCGGCCTGCGCCCGGCCCGGCTCGGCATCACGCTGACCACCGCCGACCTGCTCGCCCTGGAACCCTTCGCCAACCACCTCGTCATCGCCGACGCCCCCGATGACTGGACCGCCTGGCTCCGCCACCACACGGCTGCCCACCTGGCCGGGCCCATTGCCACCTGGCCCGAGCCGCTGCCGGCCTCAGCGCGCCGAGTCCTCACCAGCGACTACATCGCCGAGACCTTCCTGACCGGTGAGCGAAAGCCGACCGGGCTCATGGCCGCCGACGCGGTGCACGCCGTCCTGGCGCCCTCCAGCCGCCCCGCCCCGCACACCATTCCGGCCACCTGCGCCCACTCCCGCCGACCCGACAGGACACACCCGTGACCGCAGCCCTCGCCACCGAGACCGCCCACATCCGCCGCCACGAGATCCACCTCCACGGCCCGTACTCCCGTACCCGACGGCCCGACGACCTGCGCGTAGTCTTCCTCTCACCGTACGGACACGCCTACAGCCTGCTCGCAACCGGCCCCATGGCCCTGTACGACCTCGTCAACCGCCGCTCAGACGTCCCTGCCACCGCCGAACGAGCCCTCGCCTACGAGTGCCTCGTCGCCGACGGGAACCGGCTGCGTACCCCCCATGGCGAGCCGTACCGCTCGATCGAGAACCCTGCCCCCGTCGCCGACGCGGACATCATCGGCGTCAGCGTCACCAACGCCGGTGACCTGCACTCCGTATTACGCCTGCTGGACCTCGCCGGCGTTCCACGGCGCAGCGCCGACCGCGTCGCGGGGCGCTACCCGCTGGTCGTCGGTGGCAGTGGCGGCCTGGCCAATCCCGAACCCATGGCCGACTTCCTGGACGTCGTGGCCCTCGGCGAGGCCGAGCGCTCCTTCCTCGACCTGATCCGCCTCGCCCGCCAGCACCGAGACAGTCCCCGTGCCGCGCTGCTGGAACAGGCCGCCCGCATCCCCGGTCTGTACGTCCCCTCCCTCTACGAGCACACCCTGCTGCCCGGTGGCGGAACCGCCGCGATCCGTCCTCGTATCCCGGCCGCTCCCGGCACCGTTCACCCGCAGTACCTCACCCCCCGCGATCTCGGGGCCGCCCACTTCACATCACCGATCAGCGACGGCTCCTGTGCGGTGGTCATCGCCAACCTCGGCTGTCGGCACTCCTGCCACATGTGCACGCTCGGCACCCCGCCCTTTCGGAACGCCCCGGTCGAACAGCTCACCGCCTACATCGACACACTGGAGCGTCATCGCATCCGTACGATCATCATCAGCTCGCCGACCTTCACCCAGTACCGGTACCGCGACGAACTGCTCGACCGCATCGCGGCCTACGCCAACCGCGCCGCCGAGCCCGTGAGCGTGATCATTGGCTCGGTCCGCGCCGACGAGGTCACCGCCGGCTATCTCGACGCAGTCGCCCGCCTCGACCCCGGCCACCTGTTCACCGAGCTGAATCTGGACGCCCCTCGCGGCGTGATCACCATCGCCCCGGAGTTCGCCGCCGAGGACCTCGTGCGCATCTTCGGCAAGACAATGGACGAGGCCAAGGTCGGGCGTGCCCTGGACCTGTGCCGTGCCACAACCCACTTCGGCACCGTCATGTTGTACTTCATGCTCGGAGCCCCCGGCGAGACCCACGCGGACCGGCTGGCCATCGCCGACTACGCCCTGCGCGTCTTCAAGCGCCTGGACCGCCCGGACGGCGCGGTCATCGTCAAGCTGCAGCAGTTCATGCCCCAGCCCGGCACCGTCAGCCAGCGCCTGCCGATGGCGGACCCCGACCTCGTCAACGGGTGGGTCGCCGCGATCCGCGACCGTCTCACCGAACTGGCCGGCCCCGCCCACGACCGCTTCCGCGTCCTGTGGGGCGAGCACTCCCGTCTGCTGCTCGAAGCCATCTGCGACCGCGGCGACCGCCGTGTCGGCCACGTTCTGGAACACCTCCACGACATCGGCGCCGACTTCACCCGCCTCACCAAGCCCCAACTCCACCAGGCCCTGGCCCTCCACGGCCTCAGCTTCGACCACCACCTGCGCGCCATGGACACCGGTCTCCTGCCCTGGCACACCGTCAACACCGTCCGGTCCGAGCACGAGCACACCCTCGCCAACGCCCTCCGAGCGCGCGCGGCGGTCCCGGCGTGACCCGCCGCCCCGCCCTGCGCACCACGTTGCCCGGCAAGCACGCGATGGCCGCCGCGATCGACCCGGCCGAGCACGCCACCTACGTCCGCAGCCGATGCCCCGGCGCCACTCTCGCCCACACCGCCGGGGCCGTTCTCGTCCACCAGAACAGCCTGCTGCGCCACGCCCTGGCCGCGCACCCCGCCGCCCAGCTCCGCACAGGGTGGGCGAGCGCAGACCTCCACCTGCTGAAGCACCGTGGCCAGACCGTGGCATTGTGCTCCGGCATTGGCGCCGGGGCACCGGCCACCGCGCTCGTCACCGAGCAGCTCACCGCGCTCGGCGTCCCCGCAGTCATATCCATCGGCACTGCAGCCGCCCTCATCCCCGCCCTGCGACCGGGCGACCTCGTGCTCTGCGAGAAGGCGCTACGCGGAGAAGGCACCTCCCGCCACTACCTGCCGCCAAGCCTCTTCGCGCACCCGGATCCGCAGCTCACCGCCTCGCTCGCCACAGCGCTGAGCGGCATCGGGGCGACGTGGACCAGGGGACCGGCCTGGACCACCGACGCCCTCTACCGCGAAAGCGCCGCCGAAGCAGACCTGTACGCCCAGCACGGCATCCTCACCGTGGAGATGGAGGCTGCCGGCCTGTTCGCCGTCGGCCACCACCGCCACCTGCCGACTGCCGCCGCGTTCGCGACCGCTGACTGCCTGGTCAATCGCACACCCCGCGCTGACTCTCCCCGCCTCGGGGCCGCTCTGCAGCAGCTCCTGGTAGCAGCGCTTGACGCCTTCACCGGACGCGGCCCGTCCCCGGACGCCGCCCGGCCCTATACGGTGGTGCCCCATCATGAGGCGGAACAGGAGCCACACTGTGGCTGAACACCCGGTTACGGGCCTGTTCGTCGTCATAGAGGCCGCCGACGGTTCCGGCAAAACCACCATCGTCGACCACCTCGTGCCCGCCCTGGCGAGCACAGGCAGGGCCGTGCGCAGGATCGACCGGGCGCGGCCCGACGGCGACCGCGCCCACGCCGACCTCGTCCGCGCCATCGACCAGCTGTTCCGCTCCGACACCGCCACCGACGCCGGCTGGGAACACCTCAGCCTCGCAGCCGCCGTCCAGTACCGGTCCATCCTGCACGCCCAGGTCGTCCCCGCCCTCGATGCCGGCGAGATCGTCATAGCCGAGAGCTGGTGGGAGAAGACCCGGATCCGCCTGGGTGTTGAAGCAGCCACCCACCACGGCTGGAGTTCCGAGCAACAGCACGCGTTCGCCGCCTGGCAGCAAAGCCTCCTCCCGCCCGACCGGCAGCAACTCACCATCCACATCGACACCACCCAGCAGGACCGCATCACCTGGTACCGGGCCGACGGCTGCCCCGACCCTTACCTCGACCACACCGGCTGCCTCAGCCGCGATCCCGACGGCTACGGGCGCTTCACCGAACTCATCGCAACCCGGCTGCGCGAGGTCTCCACCGAGCAGCACTGGCTCACCGTCACCAACGGCGGCAGTCGCCCCGCAGCCGCAGCCGCAGCCGAGATCCACCACCTCATCACCGACCGCCTCACTGAGCCCGTCCAACCCCGGAGAACCCGTTGACCTCCCGTCCCAAGGCCACCGTCGACGCGGTCGTGCTGACCATGAACGACCGCCCGGCCGAGTTCCCGAGGGCGATGGCCTCCCTCCTCGCCCAGCAGGACATCGACCTGCGGGTGGTCATCGTCGGCAACGGCTGCGAGCCCGACCATGTACCGGACGGTGTCGCGGTCGTCGCCCTGCCGGAGAACCTGGGTATCCCCGAAGGCCGCAACGTCGGGGCCGACGCCCTTGCCGGACCCGACGCGGGCGAGTACATCTTCTTCTTCGACAACGACGCTCACCTGCCCGACACCCATGTGCTGGCCCGGCTCGTCGACCAGGCCCGCCAACACCCCGATGCCGCCTACATTCAGCCCCGCATCGCCGACCCCGACACAGGCATCACCGTCCGCCGCTGGGTGCCCCAACTGCGTGCCGGCGACCCCACCCGGCCGGGAACCGTCACGGTCATGGCCGAAGGCGTCGTCCTTGTCCGCCGCGCCGCCTACGAGCAGGCCGGCGGCTGGCCCGGCCACTACTTCCTCTACCACGAGGGTCTCGACCTCAGTTGGCGGCTGTGGGACGACGGCCACACCGGCTGGTACGCCCCGGACATCGTCATCCACCACCCCGCGACCGATCCCGCACGCCATGCCCTCTACCTGCGCCTCGTCGCCCGCAACCGCGTCTGGGTCGCCTACCGGCGCCTACCTGCCCCGCTGATTCCCATCTACCTGACCGCGTGGGTCCTGATCACCGTCGCCCGAATCCGCTCCCGCAAGGCTCTCGCCACCTGGTTCACCGGATTTCGCGAAGGCTTGCGAGGCGGACACGGTGCCCGCCGACCGATGTCCTGGCGCACCGTCTGGCGCCTCACCCGCGCCGGCCGCCCTCCGATCGTGTAGAAGAGAACGCCAGCCGACGCCCGACGAGCTTGTCGCGCCGGCCTCGCTACCCCAACGCGGGCCCGTCCTCGGCCTCTCCTGACGAGGCTGCCTCGGCCAGTCGGCCACCTGGGCGAACTCCCCCGCCCACACGGCAGGCTCGCCCGAGCACAACGATTCGGCGCCCCTCCCCCAGCGTGCGCCACTTGACCACCTCCTGTGCGAAGGGGGCGAGAGGCTGGCCCTCGGAGTCGGTCAGGGCTATCACCCTGTCCGCCGACAGCAAGCGGTGCCGGATCGTGTCGGGAGGCAGTTCCGTGCCCTGGAGGGTGCGGGAGGCGGCCAGGGTGCGGGCTAGGGCGAGGTCGTCGAGCGGGCGGTGGGCGACCTGCCAGGTCACCGACTCGTCCCGCCACAGGCTGCCCTGCCGGGTGAGCCCCCCACAGCCCGAGGAGCAGGGCGGCGAGCGCGGGCAGGACCAAGGGGGACGGCGGTGAGCGGGCGGCTCGCGCCGCGCTCCGGGGTGGGAGCGGGCGGACGGTCCGCCGCCCGCTCCCGTATCGGTAACTGGCTGGTCACCCCGGTCCCCCGGTCAGCTCGTCGTCAGGGACCGTTCCTCGTCCGGGGCCTTCCGCTGTCCCGGCGGCCGGCCCACACCCTCGGCGGCCGTCGAGGCCAGCACCCCGCGCGGCCCGATCAGCAGATAGCCGAGCGCGAACCCGCCGCCCACCACCATCGCGCCGCCCACCGCGTCCAGCACCCAGTGGTTGGCGGTAGCCACGATCGCGGTGACGGTGAAAAGGGGGTGGAGGAGCCCCAGCGCCTTCATCCACCAGCGTGGGGCCAGGATCGCGATGACCACGCCGCACCACAGGGACCAGCCGAAGTGGAGGGAGGGCATCGCGGCGTACTGGTTGGTGATGGCGGTCATCGCGCCGTAGTCGGGGTGGGCGAGGTCCTGGACGCCGTGGACGGTGTCGACGAAGCCGAGGCCCGGCATCAGGCGGGGCGGGGCCAGCGGGAAGAGCCAGAAGCCGATGAGGGCGAGCAGGGTGGCGAAGCCGAGGGAGGTGCGGGCCCAGCGGTAGTCGACCGGGCGGCGCCAGTAGAGGACGGCGAGGACGGTCAGGGGTACGACGAAGTGGAAGGACTCGTAATAGAAGTCGAGGAAGCCCCGCAGCCAGCCGACCCCCACGACCGCGTGGTTGACGGCGTGCTCGATGTCGATGTGCAGGAACCGCTCGATGTCGTAGACGATGCGCCCGTGGTGCTCGGCGGTCGCCCGCGCGAGTTCGTTGCTGCCGCCGGTCGCCGCGAGCCGTACCTGCTGGTAGGCGGCGTAGGTGACGCGGATGAGCAGCAGCTCCAGGAGCAGGTTGGGGCGGGTGAGCGAGCGCCGCAGGAAGGGCAGCAGCGGAACGCGCCGCCAGCGGGCCGGGAGCTGCCGGGCGTAGTCGGTGGGCACGGGAGCCGCGTAATAAGGGGAGGAGCGCGGCAGGAAGGGCACGGCCACGGCGGCGGCGAGGGCCGCGAGCAGGACCAGGTTGTCGCGCAGCGGGAAGAGCACCGGCGTGTTCGGCAGCATCATCTTCGCCGGGAGCGTGGTGACCAGGACCACCGCGACGGGCCAGACGGTGCGGTCGGCGGCCCGCGTGCCGACCCGCCCCACCACCGCGAGCAGCAGCCACAGCAGCTGGTGCTGCCAGCTCGTCGGCGAGACCGCGACCGCCGCGCAGCCGGTGACGGCGACGGCGAGCAGAAGCTGTCCGTCGCGGGCGTAGCCGACCGCGCGGCGCAGCGCGAGGACGGCGACGGCGGCGCCGAGCAGCAGGAAGAGCGCGATCTCCAGCGGTCCGGTGAGGCCGAGGCGGAGCAGGGCGCCGTGCAGGGACTGGTTGGCGAGCCCGTCGGCCTGGCCGCCGAGCCCGGCCCCGGCCATGTGGTGGACCCAGTAGGTGTACGAGTCGTGCGGCATCGCGGCCCACGCGAGCGCGGTGCCCCCGGCGAAGGTGATCCCGGTGCTCACCGCGGCCCGGCGGCGCCCGGTGAACCACAGCAGCGGCACGAAGAGCAGCACGGTCGGCTGGAGGGCCGCGGCGAGCCCGACGAGCACCCCGCTCGCGCGTTCGTCGCGCACCGCGAGGCAGCCGAGCAGGACGAGGAGCACCGGGATGACGCTGGTCTGCCCGAGCCAGAGCGTGTTGCGCACCGGCAGCGAGAGCATCAGCAGGCTGAGGGCGACCGGGGCCGCGAGCAGGGCCGTACGACGGCTCACCGGCTGGGGCAGCGCACGGGCGGCGACCAGACCGAGCGCGACGACGAGGAGCAGGGTGCCGAAGGTCCAGCCCCAGCCGAGGGCGTTCTCCGCCGCACGCGTGAGGGGCTTGAGGACGAGGCCCGCGAAGGGGGTGCCGGTGAAGCGGGTGGAGTCGTAGAGCGAGCCGTTGACATGGAGGACGCCCTGCGGGCCGACCCAGGTCTCCAGATCGGTGAGGCGTTTGCCGCTGGGACTGGTCAGGACGGCCGTCATCTGCCGTACCGCGAGGATCGCCGCCACCGCCCACAGCGCGAGCCGGGCCGCGCGCAGCCGCGCTCCGGGCCCGTCCGCCGGGCCGAGGCCGTTCGCCGGTCGTCCGCTGTGCTCCACGTTCACCACGCCCCGTCGGCCTCCCGCCCCGTCACCCCGGGCGCCGCTGCCCGAGAGTTCCCCCGCGAACACTATGCGCTCACGGCCCCCACGGGGCAGGACGCGGGCAACCCCCGCTTCACCTGACGTCCGGACCCCGTTTTATCCGCAGGACGATAGCCCGGGATGCGCGTGGTTGCACCCGGATCGAGCGATAAGGATCACAGTTACGGCCGGGATCACCTGCGGCTTTACGGGCAGACGTCCCTGCGTACACAAGGTTTACGTGCTCTATGCAATGACTTGTGCACAGGACGTAAGGGGCCGAATTCCTCTTATCGTCGCTTTTCTGCCCGGTGCACAGCGTCGCCGCCGTTCGTCCGGGCCTGTCCTGTTCCCGTCGAAAGGTAGGCGAGCCCCGTTTTGGCGACCGCCACTGCCGTCAGTCCCCGTCCGCAGACCCACCGGGCCTCCAAGGCCGGGAATGTCACGGTCACCGATCCCGCGCTCGTCAAGCGCGCCGTGAAGGCGGCGGCGCTCGGCAACGCGATGGAATGGTTCGACTTCGGTGTCTACAGCTACATCGCGGTCACCCTGGGCAAGGTCTTCTTCCCCTCGGGCAACCCGACCGCGCAGCTGCTCTCCACCTTCGGCGCCTTCGCCGCGGCCTTCCTGGTCCGGCCGCTCGGCGGCATGGTCTTCGGACCGCTGGGCGACCGGGTCGGCCGCCAGAAGGTCCTCGCCGTCACGATGATCATGATGGCCGCGGGCACCTTCGCCATCGGCCTGATCCCGTCGTACGCCACGATCGGCGTCGGCGCGCCGCTGCTCCTGCTCGCGGCCCGCCTGGTGCAGGGCTTCTCCACCGGCGGTGAGTACGCGGGCGCCTCCACCTTCATCGCCGAGTACGCGCCCGACAAGAAGCGCGGCTTCTTCGGCAGCTGGCTGGAGTTCGGCACGCTGGCCGGTTACATCGGCGGTGCGGGCCTGGTCACCCTGATGACGGCCCTGCTGTCCTCGGCCGACCTGCTCTCCTGGGGCTGGCGCATCCCGTTCCTGATCGCGGGCCCGATGGGCATCATCGGCCTCTACCTGCGCATGCGCCTCGAGGAGACCCCGGCCTTCGCCGCCGAGGTCGAGAAGGCCGAGGCCGCCCGCCCGAAGGTCCCGCTGCGCGACATGGTCGCGGGCCAGTGGAAGGCGCTGCTGCTGTGCATGGGTCTGGTGCTGGTCTTCAACGTCACCGACTACATGCTGCTGTCGTACATGCCGAGCTTCCTCACCAGTGAGCTGAAGTACGACGAGACGCACGGTCTGCTGGTCGTGCTCGGTGTCATGGCGCTGATGATGATCGTCCAGCCGTTCGCCGGTGCGCTGACCGACCGGGTCGGCCGCCGTCCGGTCATCGCCGCGGGCTGCGCGGGCTTCCTGTTCCTGTCGATCCCGGCGCTGCTGCTGATCCGCCAGGGCAGCCTGCTCGCCGTCGGCCTCGGCATGGGCGCGCTCGGCCTGCTCCTGGTCTGCTTCACCGCGGCCATGCCCGCCGCCCTCCCGGCGCTCTTCCCGACCCGGGTGCGCTACGGCTCGCTGTCCATCGGCTTCAACGTCTCCGTGTCGCTGTTCGGCGGTACGACCCCGCTGGTGGTCACCGCGCTGATCGGCGCGACCGGCAACCTGATGATGCCCGCGTACTACATGATGGGCGCCGCCGTCATCGGTGGTTTCGCGGTGTGGCGGATGAGCGAGTCCGCGGGCCGTCCGCTGCCGGGCTCCGCGCCCTCGGTGGAGCGCGCCTGATCATCCGCGGCTCACGGCGGCCCGGCGTACGCCAGGGGCGCCCGGGGTGGGTGCGGGAAACCGGTCACAAGGTTCCCCGCGCCCACTTCGCCGTTTTCGCGCCCATCCCGGGGAGACTGGGCCTGAAGGGCTTGAGCGGACACTCGGGAAGGGCGGCAGACGCATGGGCGACTCGCAGGTGTGGGACGACGTGGAGCGCTACTTCACCAGCAGGCTGGCGGCCGACGACGACGTCCTGCGCGCGGCCCTGCGCGACAGCGACGCGGCCGGGCTGCCGCCCATCGCCGTCACCCCCACCCAGGGCAAGCTCCTCCAGCTCCTCGCCCAGATCCAGGGCGCCCGTACGGTCCTGGAGATCGGCACCCTGGGCGGCTACAGCACCATCTGGCTGGCCCGCGCGCTGCCCTCCGACGGCCGTCTGATCACCCTGGAGTACAACCCCAAGCACGCCGAGATCGCCACCCGCAACATCGCCCGCGCCGACCTGGACGGCCTCGTCGAGGTCCGCACCGGTCCGGCCCTGGACTCCCTCCCCCACCTGGCCGACGAGAACCCGCCCCCCTTCGACCTGGTCTTCATCGACGCCGACAAGGCCAACACCCCCCACTACGTCGAGTGGGCCCTGCGCCTGTCCCGCTCCGGCAGCCTCATCGTCATCGACAACGT
The DNA here is from genome assembly GCF_000373625.1 of Streptomyces sp. LaPpAH-108. Taxonomy (GTDB): domain Bacteria; phylum Actinomycetota; class Actinomycetes; order Streptomycetales; family Streptomycetaceae; genus Streptomyces. Next base: position 523,804 of record NZ_KB891988.1, on the reverse strand, counting down.
GGTCCGCCAGGGCCGCGTCACGGACTCCACCACCACCGACCCCGACACCCTCGGCACCCGCGCCACCATCGACCTCATCGCCACCCACCCCCGCCTGAGCGGCACAGCCCTGCAGACGGTGGGCCCGAAGGGGTACGACGGGTTCGCGCTGGCGCGGGTGGTGGGGTGAACGGCCCGGACCGTGGGGCGGCACGGTCGCGCGATCGTGCGGTCACACCTCGTGGTAGAAGCCCACGTTCACGCTGCGCGGCGCCGTCCGGTCCTGGACGACCAGTTCGCCGCCCGCGCCGTGGGGGAGGCGGACGGTGCCGCCGTAGGGGATCGGCTGGGCGTAGTCGCCGACGGTGAGGCGGACCTCGGAGGAGGGTTCGGTCTGGGAGCCGCGGAGCCAGGTGACCTGCCAGACGCCGTCGGGGCCGCACAGGAACTCGAGGTGGACGCGGGAGACGAACAGCCAGTCCTCCGGGGTGACCAGGCGGCACACCGCCGCGTCCCGCCCCACCCGCAGCACGGCACCCGGCTCGCTCGGCGCCTCCGCCATGACCATTCCGGCCGTGGCGCCCGCTTCCTCCCTGGAGACGGAGGCCATGGTGAGTTCGAGCACGCGCGTTTCCCCCTACACGTCCGGTGCGTACGCCGGTCGCCGCACACCGCCGCCGCATGATAGAACGCCCGGCCCGGCCGCGTCCGGCACAATGGCCTCATGACCGAGCGAAAGCCACCGGGTGTGCCGTTCGAGTCCTGGGTGGACCACCAGATCTCGGCCGCGCAGCGACGCGGCGAGTTCGACCGCCTCCCGGGCGCGGGCGAACCCCTCCCCGCCGGTCTCGACTCGTCGTACGACGACCTGTGGTGGGTCAAGCGGAAGATGGCCCGCGAGGGACTGACCGCCCTGCCCCCGGCCCTCGCCCTGCGCAAGGAGGCCGAGGACGCGCTGGAGGCGGCGTACACGGCCCCCTCCGAGGCCACCGCCCGCCGGATCATCACCGACGTCAACGTCAAGATCCGCGCCATGATGTTCCGCCCGCCGCCGGGACCGCCGCTCGGCAAGAAGCCGTACGACGTGGACGAGGTCGTGCGCGAGTGGCACCGCCGCCGCGAACAGGACTGACCCCGGCGCCCGATAACCGCTTGCGCGCCCCCGTCGCCCTCGGCTGGCATACCTGCCATGACGACCTGGACCATCGCCCCGGAGCCGTACGACTCCCCCGCCGCCACCGCCCTCTGGCGCGCGTACTACACCGAGGTCAGCGACCGCTGGTACCTGCTGCACCAGGGCCATCGCACCGACCCGGCCGAACTGGAACGTGGGATCACCGCCCGCACCGGCGCCGAACTCACCCCGCCGAACGGCCAGTTGCTGATCGCCCGGCACGACGGCGAACCCGGGGGCTCGGCGGGCGTACGCCTCCTCGATCCCCGAACCGCCGAACTCACCCGGGTGTTCGTGCACCCCCACCTGCGCGGCCGGGGTGCCGCCCAACTCCTCGTCACCGCAGCCGAGTCGGCTGCCCGCGACCTCGGGGCCCGCCATCTGGTCCTGGACACCCGCAGCGACCTGACCGAGGCCCGCGCCCTGTACGCCCGCCTCGGCTACACCGAGACCGCCCCGCACAACACCGACGTCTACGCCGAACACTGGTTCAGGAAAGACCTGTTGTCGCCGGAACGGATCAACTCGTCCGCTTGACCGACCCGTTGTGCGGGCGCTCGCTCGCCGCCCCGCACATCTCGGACGTCAACTCCTTGACCAGCTGCGTGAGATCGGTGGACCGCCCCGGCTCCCACCAGTCCCCCAGCAGCTCGGACAGCGAGTCCTCCCGCGCGGCGGCGAGCCGTTCCGCCACCACCCGCCCGGTGTCGGTGAGCGTGAGGTCGAGACCCTGCCGTTCGACCAGCCGCCGCTCCTCCACCTGCCGTTCGGCCGCGAGCACCGTCTGCAACGGCACCGGGCTGCGCTCGGCGAGCACATACGGCTCCACCGACCCGTACCGCCGGATGCGCAGCAGCAGCCAGCTCGCCGCGGGCAGCAGGTCGTACCCCGCCCGCGCGGTGATGTCCTCGTACACCTCCCGGCGCCCCTCGCGCGTGCCGAGCAGGGACAGCGCGCGGCACACCTCGTCGTAGGACGAGCGCTGGACCGGGTTGGGCGGGATCGTCTCGGAGGCGTCCGGCGCGGTGACCGAGCCGCGCAGCCGGTCCTCCTTGAGGAACCAGGCGAGCACGAAGCCGACCGCCGCGACCGGCGCGGCGTAGAGGAACACGTCGGTGATCGAGGAGGAGAAGGCGTGCAGCGCGGGCGGTCGCAGTCCGGCGGGCAGCGCGCCGATGCCGCGCGGGTCGGCCTCCAGGCCGCCGAGCGAGACCCCGGGCGGCAGCCGTACGCCCCGGAAGGCGTCGGCCAGCTTGTCGCCGAGGCGGCTGGAGAAGACGGTGCCGAAGATCGCGACGCCGAAGGAGGCGCCGATGGAGCGGAAGAAGGTGGCGCCGGAGGTGGCGACGCCCAGGTCCGCGTAGGAGACGGCGTTCTGCACGATGAGGATGAGGACCTGGAGGACGAGGCCGAGACCGAGCCCGAAGACGAAGAAGTAGAGGCTCATCTCGGCGGTCGAGCTGTGCTCGTCGAGGCGGTGCAGCAGGAGCAGCCCGATGGCGGTGACGGCGGTGCCCGCCACGGGGAACATCTTCCAGCGGCCGGTCCGGCTGACGATCTGCCCGGACATGGTCGAGGTCAGCAGCAGCCCGAGCACCATCGGCAGCATGTGCACGCCCGACATGGTGGGCGAGATGCCGTGCACGACCTGGAGGAACGTCGGCAGATAGGTCATCGCGCCGAACATCGCGAACCCGATGATGAAGCTGATCACGGCCGAGAGGCTGAAGGTCCGGATGCGGAACAGCTTCAGCGGCAGCACGGGCTCGGCGGCCCGCCGCTCCACCCCGACGAACGCGACGGCGAGGACGACGCCGAGCACCGCGAGCCCGATGATCTGCGCCGACCCCCACGCCCAGGTCGTCCCGCCGAGCGAGGCCACCAGCACCAGACAGGTGGCGACGGCGGCGATGAGGAACGTACCGAGGTAGTCGATCCGGTGCCGGGAGGTACGGCGCGGGATGTGCAGCGCGGCGGCGATCACGGCGAGGGCGATGATCCCGAGCGGCAGATTGACGTAGAACACCCACCGCCAGGTCAGCTGCTCGGTGAACAGCCCCCCGAGCAGCGGCCCCAGCACACTGGTGGCCCCGAAGACGGCCCCGAAGAGCCCCTGGTACTTCCCGCGCTCCCGGGGCGGCACGATGTCCCCCACGATCGCCATGGACAACACCATCAGCCCACCGCCCCCGAGCCCCTGCAACGCCCGGAACCCGATCAGCTCCGCCATGTTCTGCGCCATGCCGCACAGCGCGGACCCGACCAGAAAGATCACGATGGCCAGCTGATACAGCCGCTTCCGCCCGTACTGGTCCCCGAGCTTCCCCCACAAGGGTGTCGCCGCGGTGGACGCGAGCAGATACGCGGTCACGACCCAGGACAGATGCTCAAGCCCACCGAGATCACTGACGATCGTCGGCAACGCGGTCGCCACGATCGTCTGATCCAACGCGGCCAGCAGCAGCCCGAGCAGCAGCGCGCTGATGGAAACCAGCACATTCGCCGAAACATGCTCCCCCCGCCGCCCCCCCTCCGCCGCCCCATGCGTATCCAGGGCCATGAAGACCTCCCAGCACTCGACCACCACCTTCCATGGTCGAGGGTGGGGGGGATTACGGCCTGTTGGGGGGTGGGGACGGAGACTCCGTCGTCGGGTGCCATGGGCGGCCCCCGGAGGTGCGGCCGGTGCCTCAGCTCCCGGTGTCCCGGCCCAGCAGCGTCCTGGTGATGTCGAGAAAGGGCGGCAGCGCCGGGGCCTGCGGCCCGTCGCGCCGCCAGGTCGCGTGGATCGGGGCCTCGTACTGGAGCCCCTGCCAGGGAACCAGGCCGACGGTCCCCCGGGCGAGGTCCGCGGCCACGGCGATCTGGGGCAGCAACGCACACCCCATACCGGCCGCGACGCAGGTCCGCAGGGCGCCGATGCTGGTGAGTTCCGCCGCGACCCGGGGGCGGGGCCCCGGCGCGGAGCCGAGAGCCTCTTCGAACATCAGCCGGTAGCTGCACCCGGACTCCGTCACCAGGAAGTCGACACCGGCGAGGTCGGAGGTGGTCACCGACTCCTGTCGCGTCAGCGGGTGGTCCTTGGGGGCCACGACGACGACGGGTTCCGGCAACAGCGGCATGCTCTCCAGGTCCGGGTGGTCCGGGGGTGCGCCGAAGGTGAAACAGAGGTCGAGGGCTCCTTCACGCACGCCGCTGCGGCAGTCCTCCCGGTTCCCGGGGCGAAGCACCACGTGCACCTTCGGGCAGTCCTCCCGGAAGCGGGTGAGCAGCGAGGGGAGCCGGTAGACGCAGAGGGTCTCCGGCGCTCCGATCAGCAACTCCCCTCCGGGACTGCCGACTTCGGTGACGGCTGCCCTGGCCTCCTCGGCGAGGGAGAGCATTCTCTCGGCGTAGTCGACCAGACGGCGACCGGCCGGGGTGAGCCGTAGCCCCCGGTTGGACCGCTCGAACAGGCGCACCCCCAGATCCTGTTCCAGCGCCTTGATCTGTTCGGTCACGCTCGACTGCGCGTAGTTCAACCGCTCGGCGGCGCGAGTGACGTTCAGGGCGTCGGCCACGGTGCGGAACGTACTGAGCTGCCGCAGCTGCATGGTGCTGTCCCCCCGGCATAGGTATCGGTTCTCCCGATGATGCCATCGGAAGCTCCCGTTTCCGATCGACTTCAGCTCTTGCCAGGCTTCAGTTCTCACCCCTTCGAACCGAGCCCTTCGACGGCCACCGTTCTGGTATCCGGCCGTTCCGCTTCACGGAAGGTATGTCATGTCCGCGCAAGCCACGCAGGCCCCCGGCGTCTCCGGCGAGACGTCGGCCGAGAACCCCGCACGCCGACGGCTGCTGCTCATCGGGCTCTCGCTCGGCTACTTCATGGTTCTCCTCGACACCAGCGTGGTGAACGTCGCGCTGCCCGCCATCCGCAGCGACATCGGAGGCGGACTGTCCGGGCTGCAGTGGGTGGTCAACGGCTACACCCTGACGTTCGCCGCACTGCTGCTCACCATGGGCGCCCTGTCCGACCGTTTCGGAGGGCGCCGGGTCTTCGTCGTCGGCACCTGGGCCTTCCTGCTCGCGTCACTGATCACGGTCTTCTCGCCGAACCTCGGCATGCTGATCACCATGCGCGCCCTGCTCGGCGTCGCGGGTGCCGCGCTGCTGCCCTCCTCGATGGCCGTCATCGCCACCACCTTCACCGACCCGGCTCAGCGCGCCCGCGCGCTCGGCTCCTGGGCGGCCATCACCGGTGCCGCACTGGCCGCGGGGCCGGTCCTCGGCGGCGTGCTCACCGATGCCCTCGGCTGGCGCAGCATCTTCGCCATCAACGTGCCCGTGGCGCTGGTCAGCGTGCTCATCGCGCGCGCTCTCGCGCCCGAGACCAAGCTGAACACCGGCCGCGGGGTGGACCTTCCCGGCCAGATCAGCGCGGTGCTGGCGCTCGCCGGGATCACGTTCGGCGTGATCCAGAGCGAGAATCTCGGCTGGAGTTCGAAGCCCGTACTGGCGGCGCTCGCCGTCGCCCTGGTGGCCGGGGTCGTCTTCCTGGTCGTGGAACGCCGGCCGGCCGGGCCGCGCGGCCCCATGCTCCCGCTGATGCTCTTCCGCAACGCCACCTTCTCGGCGAGCGTGCTCAACGGCCTGCTCGTCAACTTCGGCCTCTCCGGGCTGCTGTTCGTCATGTCCCTGTATTTCCAGCAGGCGCGTGGCCTTTCCGCCTTGATGGCCGGCTGCGCCTTCCTGCCGCTCACCCTGCCGACGGCCTTCAACCCCATCTACACCGGTCGGCTGGTCGCGCGATCGGGGCCGCGGAAGCCGTCCGTTCTGGGCTTCGGGCTCCTGACGCTCGGCGCCGCCGTTCTCGCGGTCGGCATCACGGACACGGGGACCGCGTACACCGTGCTGATCGGGTTCGGCATGCTGGTCTTCGGCTTCGGCGTGTCCTTCGCGATCCCCTCCCTGGTGACGGCGACCGTGTCGGCCACACCGAAGGAGCAGGTCGGCATCGCCTCAGGCGTGCTGAACTCCGCACGTCAGACCGGTGCCGTCATCGGAGTCTCGGTACTCGGCTCAGTGCTGCACGCCTCCGGCCCCACGGACGGAAGCCGCACCGCTCTAATCATCGCCACAGCGACGCTGCTGCTGGGTCTGCTGCTGTCCGCGGGCTTCATCGGACGGAACGGGCGGTCGACTCAGCCGGGGAGGAGTCCTCGTTGATGGCGACCGATCCCCAGGTCAAAGTGGTACTCCGTGGCGCCTCGGCAGGATTCGAACCCGCGACGCCCTCTTTAGGAGAGCGGTGCTCCATCCCCATTGCGCGTCCGGTGACCGACGACGCCCTGAGGGCACCGGCCGCCGGACGCGCCACCGCGTGTCAGGTTCCGCGAAGGTTCCCGTCGTCAGCCCACCGTCAGCTGGATCCCGCCGTCCGTCGACGCGGCGATCTTCACTCGGGTGAGGTCGGGGACCGTCACGTCCGGGCCGTGCTGTCCGGCGCGCTCGCCGATGCCCACCACGCGCATCCCGGCGGCGCGACCGGCCGCGATGCCCGCGCCCGAGTCCTCGAAGACGACGCAGTCGGACGGGTCGATGCCCAGGGCGGCGGCGGCCTTGAGGAAGCCCTCCGGGTCCGGCTTGCTGGCGCCGACGGACTCCGCGGTGATGCGGAGGTCGGGGAGGGGGAGGCCGGCGGCGGCCATGCGGGCGGTGGAGAGGGGGACGTCGGCGGAGGTCACCAGGGCGTGCGGCAACCCCCGTAGCGCGGCGAGGAAGGTGGCGGCGCCGGGGACCTCGATGACGCCGTTCATGTCGGCGGTCTCCTCGGCGAGCATGCGGGCGTTGTCCGCGAGGTTCTCCTCGTGGGGGCGGTCGGGCAGGAGCAGTGCCATGGAGGCGTGGCCCTGCCTGCCGTGGACGACCTTCATCGTCTCGTCGCCGTCCAGCCCGTGCTCCGCGGCCCAGCGGCGCCAGATGCGCTCGACCACGGCGTCGGAGTTGACGAGGGTGCCGTCCATGTCGAGCAGGAGGGCGCGGGCGTTCAGGACGACGGGCGTGGCGGTGACCGGCATCGGCAGCTCCAGAAGACGCGAGGCCCCCGGTCGGAGGGGGCCTGAGAGGGACAAGGCGGCCCCGCCCACCGGTCAGGGGTAGCGGGCGGGAGCCACTTTGTTCCTCCACGGTACAAAACTGCGCCCGCATCCCGCCAGCGCACCGGGGAAGCGTTCACCGCGCGTTCGTCCAGGGGGAGCGGACTCGGCGGCCCGGCTGGCCTCAGCGCGGTGCGGTGCCCCGCCTGGGCCAGCGCGCCGCCCACGGGCCTGAAACACGTGTCGCGCAGACCCCCAGGAGCTTGAGAAGCCGCCCACGCGAGACGCCGGGAGCGCGAGCAGCCGCCCCGCGAGAGCCCGGGAGCCGTACGGCTATCCCGCACCAGGGGACTGGCGCGCGCTCCATCGCCCCCACAAGCACGCGGCCCGCGCCCCACAGAAGCTCAGCTCCCTGCTCGCCTGACACAGGCCCACCTGCAGGAACTCCCGAAACGACCGCTCCGGACACCCCACAGCCCGACTCCGCCGACACCCCCGAAGGCACTCGGCCCGACCTCCCCAATCCCCGGCGGACGCAGCCCCGCTCCACAGGAACTCTTCAGTCGACCGCTTCGGACACCCCCGGCCTGACCCGCCCCGGCACTCCGAAGACACTCGGCATGCGACCTCACCTCTGCCCCGGCAGGCGCGGCTCTCCCGCCCTCAGAGACTCAGCGGGTCGCCTGCCAGAACCCCACGGCCCACGCGCAGGAACTCCCGGGACGATCGCTCCGGACGCCCCGGATCCGACTCAGCCCGGCGCCCCGAAGGCACTCGGCACTCGATGTCGCCCCCGGCCCCCGGCGGACGCGGCCCCCGCCCACAGGAACCCCCGGGCAACCACTCCACACCCCCCTGGACCTGCCCGGCCCAACGCCCCGACGGCACTCGCCCCCCAGCAAGCCCTAGCCCGCCACAGCCTCGTAAAGGCTCCAGACCCCCAGCCCCACCATCAACAGCGCGGCGATCTGCGTGATCAGCCGCAGCGGCACCCGCTTCATCAGCGCCTTGCCCCCCACGATGCCGAGACCGGCCACCGCCCACAGACCCAGCACCGCGCCCAGGCCCACCGAGAGCGGGTCGTCGTATCGCGCGGCGAGGTTCGCCGTCATGATCTGGGTGAGGTCGCCGAACTCGGCGACGAGGATGAGGGTGAAGCCGGTGCCCGCGACCTTCCAGAAGGACTGGTCGGCGGGCTTCTTGATCTCCTCCTCGCCCTCGTCCTTCTTCAGCAGCAGTACGGCGGCCCCGCCGAGGAAGAGGACGCCGGTGAGGGCGTGGACGATCTGCTGCGGCAGCAGGGTCAGCACGCTGCCGGCCGCGACGGCCAGGACGACATGCAGGGTGAAGGCGGCGGCGACGCCGACGAAGACGTACGAGGCGCGGTAGCGGGCACCGAGGACGAGACCGGCGAGCGCGGTCTTGTCGGGCAGTTCGGCGAGGAAGATGACGCCGAAGACGAGCGCCGTCACGGTGATGCTGATCAAGGTTCCTCAATCGGTCGGGGCTGCCCCGCCGAGATGGCTGCACCTCACAAGGGAGACCTCGGCACGGCAGCGCACTCGGACACCCATGCCACTGGGCACGGGCGTGCACTGCTTGCCGAAGGTCTCGCTGGCGGTCCCCATGGGACACCGCCTCCGGGCGCCGGCTCAGGCTCGCTGAGCAGTATGTCGACGGTCCGGCGAAGAGCTACTCCCCTTCTGCGCCTCCCATCGTACGGGACGTCGCCCTCCGGGTCGTGAGCCGGGCGAGCTGGTGCGCTGGATCACTCCCACCCGGGCACAGCACGCCCACTCAGGGCTAGGTACACGCCCGCCCACGGCCAGGCACCGGCCGCCCCTCACACCCGGACGCAGACCGCCACTCCCCCCAGCACCGGCTGCCACTCACCGCCCGCGCACAGACCGCCACTCACCCAGGCACGCCACCACGCACACCCGAACACCGGCCGCCACACGCACCACCTGAACACCGGCCCCCACTCAACACCCCAAGCACAGGACGCCAATCACCCCCGGGCACAAACCACGCACCCACCCCCAAAAACACCCCCCACCCCCGCCAGACCCCGTGAAAATTCCGCCCACAACCTTGTCCTGTCATGAGCACGTCACTAACTTCTAACCGAGCGCTCACCCCACAGCAACACCGCACCGCGAGCATTCCCTCGCGCACGTCCGTCACACCCCGGTCCGGACCCCCAAAACCCTCACCCCACAAGGGAGTTCAGATGTTCCGTATGCCCCGTATGCCTCGGTTCTACGCGCGTCGACGGCTGGCCACGCTCGCCGCCGCCACCGGCCTGATCGCCTCCGCCGCGCTGTTCAACTCCCCCACCGCCTCCGCCGCCCTGCCGACGCCGGTCAGCGGCGCCACCGCCCGCAGCTACCTCTCCCAGCTGACCGTGGCCACCGAGAACCGCACCGGCTACAAGCGGGACCTCTTCCCGACCTGGATCACCATCAGCGGCACGTGCAACACCCGCGAGTACATCCTCAAGCGGGACGGTACGAACGTGACGACCGACTCCGCCTGCGTCGCCACCAGCGGCAGCTGGTACTCGCCGTACGACGGCGCGACCTGGAGCGCGGCCTCGGACGTGGACATCGACCACCTGGTGCCGCTCGCCGAGGCGTGGGACTCGGGCGCGAGCCAGTGGACGACCGCGCAGCGCCAGGCGTTCGCCAACGACGTCACCCGCCCGCAGCTCCTCGCGGTCACCGACAACGTCAACCAGTCCAAGGGCGACCAGGACCCGGCGACCTGGATGCCGTCCCTGACGTCGTACCGCTGCACCTACGCCCGCGCCTGGGTGCAGGTGAAGTACTACTACAACCTGTCCGTCGACTCCGCGGAGAAGAGCGCGCTGACGAGCTACCTCTCGGGCTGCTGACCCGAGCGGACACCGGCACGCGAGCGGACACCGGCACGGCCGGACAACGGAATCAGGACACACCGACGGCCTGCCCGCGAAGGCGGGCCGTCGCCATTCCCGCCCAGATGCACCCACACCCACCCCGCACCCCCCGCCTCTTGTGTCAGGCGCATGACGAAACGCGACCATGGCCTGATATTGAACTTGCAAGCACAAATTAGGTTCACCTAACCTTTCCCCTCGTTCGGTACCCGCCGCCCCCACCAACGGCCCGGCGGCCCCCGTCCGGCAGCGTCGCCGGACGCGCGGGCGCGCCGTAAACCGAAGAGGAGACCCCCCATGTCCGCTCGGCTCAACGCCGCCCAGCCCTACGCCCTCGGGCTCTTCCGCATCGTCGTCGGCCTGCTGTTCGCCGTGCACGGCGCGGCCTCGCTCTTCGGCGTGCTCGGCGGCGCCGTCGGCACCCACGGCGGGACGGTCCCGGCCGGCAGCTGGCCCGGCTGGTACGCGGCGGTGATCCAGCTCGTCGCGGGCGCGCTCGTCCTGCTCGGCCTCGGCACCCGGGGCGCCGCGCTGATCGCCTCCGGCTCGATGGCGTACGCCTACTTCGACGTCCACCAGCAGAACGCCTTCTGGCCCCTCCAGAACGGCGGCGAACTCTCCGTCCTCTTCTGCTGGGCCTTCTTCCTCCTGGTCTTCACCGGCTCGGGCGCCTTCGCCGCGGAGTCCCTGCTCCCGCGCCGTACGGCGACGGCGACGGCGGAACCGGCGGTGGAGGAGGCACCGGTGGCGGCGTGACGCCCCGCCCCTGAACGCGCGTGCCCCGGCGGGGAGTTGACCCCGCCGGGGCACGCGCGCGTCGCCTGGTGGGTGGCCCGCGCAGTACCGTCCGCCGACGGCAGTGTCCGGTTCCGGCTGGCCGGGACGCCGTACGTGCTCACCGAGGCGTATCTCGGCGGGCGGCCCGAGGACCATGTCAGGACATCCCGGTGACCCAGCCGAACGGCACCGTGAAGCAGGCGACGCGGCGGGCGCCCACCGTGCCGGGGCGGTCCTGGATCACGACGGAGGCGGCCTCGCCGCGCCGGAAGCCCCAGGGGTGCCGGACGCTCGCCGTGCCCGCGCCCCCCGAGTCGGTGTTGAAGCCGAGGCGGACCTCGTTGGCGGCGGTAGGCCCGGCGTCCGCGTCGTTGCGGTACCGGTCCCCCGCGTCGGCCCCGGTGGAACCGCAGGCGCGCTGGTGGACGTACGCGCCGTAGGTGTGCCCGGGCCGCAGCCCGCCCACCGTCAGCTCGACGGTCGTGGCCGCGCCAGGGCCGGTCAGCTGCCGTACCCGGATCGTCCCGGCGGCGGGGACGAGCGTCTGGTCGTACGTCACCGCCGCCGACGGCACGAAGGCGGCCGGCGGGGCGAACCGGCCCTCCGCGTCGACGGTGTACCCGTCGGCGACGGCGGGCGTCGCCGCCAGCACGACCACGGCAACGGCCCCCGCACAGAGCCCTGCGAGCATCCCTCTCACCACACCTTCCGGACCGTCACCGCCACGACCCCACAGCCGCGCGAAGTCCCCTCCCCGTTCCTACGACACGGAACGCGGGGGCGCCGGGTGGGGCGCGCCGGGCGGGTGACGGGGGGGGGGCGGGCGCGCGACGCCCGTGCGGTGCGACAGTCACATCGGTGCGCGCCCCTGCTCCCCGCCCCGGTAAACCCAGCGGAGCGTCACCGTGAGCATGTCGTGTCGTTCCCTTGATCCTCTTGTGAACCATCCGTCACTCCGTCCGGCGTACGCTGTATGGCTGTCGTCGGGGGAGCGAGGAGTCGTGGTGCTGGAAAGCGTGGGGGCACTGGCGGGTGGGCCGTGGGTCTACGCCGTGGTGGCGGTGTCGGTGTTGCTCGACGTCTTCGTGCCCGTGCTGCCGAGCGGCGTGCTCGTCATCACGGCGGCCACAGCGGCGGCAGCCGGTACGGGCGCTGCGGCGGGGGCCGTGCCGCACGACGTGCCCGACACCGTCGTACTGATCATCTGCGCCGCCGTCGCCTCGGTCGTGGGCGACCTGGTCGCGTACCGCCTGGCCTGGCGCGGCGGCGCACGTCTGGACCGCGCCATCGCCCGCTCCCGGCGGCTGACCAGCGCGCAGGAACGTCTCGGTGAGGCGCTGGCGCGGGGCGGCGGCGCGCTGGTGGTACTGGCCCGGTTCGCCCCGGCGGGCCGCTCGGTCGTCTCCTTCTGCGCGGGCGCCGCCCACCGCCGCGCCCGCGACTTCCTCCCCTGGTCCGCCCTCGCGGGCCTGTCCTGGGCCGCCTACAGCGTCGCCCTCGGCTACTACGGCGCCCGCTGGCTGGGCGCGACCTGGCTGGCAACGGGAGTATCGGTGGCGGCCCTGTGCGCGGCGGGTTCGGGAGCGGCCTACCTGATGCGACGGCGCCCGACGGAGGGGTGAGGGCGCGCGGCGTGGCTCGCGGGCAGAGCTGAGCCCGTCTCGGGCACGGCCGGTCCCGGCATTCAGCCAGTCGCCGTCGGTTTCTTCTGGCCCCGTACCTCCAGGGCGGCCAGTAGGTCGGCCGTTGCTGAGGCGACGGCGGTGACCGCTTGGTCGAATGCCTCGCGGTTGTGGGCGGCGGGGGCGCGGAAGCCTGAGATCTTGCGTACGTACTGCAGGGCGGCGGCGTGGATGTCGTCCTCGGTGGCCTCGCCGGGCAGGACGGGCGGGCGCAGGGTTTTGATGCTCCGGCACATGGGTCAAGTGTGGCGCGAGGAGGCGGGGTTCGCCGTGTGAACGGGTACTCCCCCGCTCCAGCCACCCCATGCCATGATCAGTCCACGGCGGCCACCGATACCCGGGGCCGACCCCTGAAGGAGTCAACCTCATGACGATCAAGCCCACCGTTGCCGTCCTCGGCCCCGGCGGAGTCGGCGGACTGCTCGCCGCGCTGCTCTCCCGTTCCGGACACCGCGTGATCTGCCTGGCGCGCGAGAGCACCGCGGAGTCGCTGCGCACGGACGGAATCCAGGTCCGCAGCCGCCAGTTCGGGGAGTTCACCGCGTCCGTGGAGGCGGACACCGAGCTGCGCGAGCCGGTCGACGCCTGTCTGATCGCCGTCAAGCAGACGGGCCTGGAGTCCGCGCTGTCCCGCGTCCCGGCGAAGGCGCTGGGCGACACCCTCCTCGTACCGTTCCTGAACGGCGTCGAGCACCCGGCGGCCCTGCGCGCCCGCTACGGCTCCGGCCAGGTGGCCCCGGCCGCGATCCGGGTGGAGTCGACGCGCGTCTCCGCAGACCCGGTGGTCATCGAGCAGGGCAGCCCGTTCGTGGAGGTGGACCTCGCGAGCGCGACGGCGCCCCGGCGCCGTCTCGACGCCCTCGCCGCCGCGCTCACCGCCTCGGGCGTGACGACCCGGGTGACCGACGACGCGACGGCGACGCTCTGGACGAAGCTGGCCTTCCTCGCCCCGTTCGCCCTGCTCACCACGCGGTACGCCGCCCCGCTGGACGTGGTGCTCGACCGCCACCGTACGGAGCTGGAGGCGCTGGTGGCGGAGACGGCGGCCGTCGGCCGGGCGCATGGCGCCCCGACGGACGCGGCGCGGCTGCTCGCGCGGTACGGCTCCTTCCTGCCCGGTACGAAGTCCTCGATGCAGCGGGACGCGGAGGCCGGGCGGGCGCTGGAGCTGGACGCGATCGGCGGGGCGTTGCTGCGGGCGGCGGAGGCGCGGGGAGTGGCGGTGCCGGTGGCCGCGCGGCTGGTGGAGGAGTTGCGGGCGGCCGGGTACTGAGCCGAGGGAGCGGGGTCTTCGGGGGCACTGAGCGGGGGGGCGTGGGCCGTCAACCCGGCCCCTCAAAGAACACTCGTTCGACTGAACCGCCCCTACGAACGCGTCCCATGGATTCGAACAGGCGTACCATTGGCGCGTGGCTACGACCCCCGAATTCCCCAGTGACCTCCTCGCCGGGCAGGCGGAGCTGCACCAGGTCCGGGCCGAGCTGTCGGCCCTGCTCAAGCGGCTCCCCTGGTCGGTGGAGCCGTTGGACGGCTTCAGCGACGACCTCGGCTGGCGCAAGATCGAGCGCCCGGCCTCCCCCGGCTGGACCCCTGACGAACAGGCGGAAGTGGAAAAGCTCCGCCGCCGCGAACACGAACTCGCGGTCTTCGTCAGCGGCCACCGCTTCTGGTCCGAGATAACGGCGGCGGACCGGGTGGACGCGCGCTCGAAGCTGAAGCACGCGGAAGGGGAACCGCCTGCCTGAGGGGCGGGCGGCTCCGCCTCGCCGCACGACACCGCACGCCGGGCGCGCTGGATACGCTGCCCTCATGATGCGCGCTGTGATCTTCGACGTGGGCGAGTGCCTCGTGGACGAGACCGCCGAGTGGGGCGCCTGGGCGGACTGGCTGGGCGTGCCCCGGCACACGTTCAGCGCGGTGTTCGGGGCGGTGGTGGCCCGGGGCGGCGACTGGCGCGAGGTGTTCGACGCGTTCCGCCCGGGGTTCGACCTGAGCGCGGCGCGGGAGGAGCGGGAGGAGGCGGGGCTGCCGCAGACCGTCACGGAGGCGGACCTCTACCCGGACGTCCGGGACACCCTGGCCACGCTGCGCGCCGACGGCCTCTGGCTCGGCATCGCGGCGAACCAGAACGCCCGGGCGGGCCGGTGTCTGCGCGAGCTGTTCGCGAGCGACGTGGACCTGATCGGCCTCTCCGAGGACTGGGGCACGGCCAAGCCGGACCCCGCCTTCTTCGCCCGCCTCGTCTCACTCGTCCCCGCCGAGCCCCACGAGATGCTGTACGTGGGCGACCGCCTCGACAACGACATCCGCCCCGCCCACGACGCCGGTCTCCACACGGCCCTCCTGCACCGAGGCCCCTGGGCGGCCCTGCACCCCCGCGAGAAGAAGTCCGACCGCCTCCCGACCTTCCACATCGAAAGCCTCCTCGAACTCTCCCCGCTGATCGCCCACTTCAACGAGAACCACCGCTGACGAGCGCGGGCATCCCGCCCCCGGCCCCCCTCAGGCCGCCGCCAGCAGCGCCCTCGCCGCCGCGATCACCGGTACGCCCACCTCGCCGACCAGCGCCGCGATGCCGGAGATGCGCCGTACCAGGCCCCGCAGGCGTTCCGGGGAGGTCTCCTCGGCGATCGAGCCGGCCGCCGCGTCCACCTCCGCCCGGTCGCTCGCGTCCAGGTGCGGGCGCAGCCCCTCGATCGCCTCCAGGAGGGCCGTCACCTCAGGTCCCCCGGTGGTCGCGCCGACCGTCTTGCCGCCCGCCACGATGTCCCCGGAGCCGGTGTGTTCGGCCTTGCCGATGCTGCCGGAGCCGTACTGCTGGATGTGGTCGCCGCTCATGATCCCTGGATGCTCCCGCTGCCGCTGTGCTCGGCCTTGCCGATGCTGCCCGAGCCGTACTGCTGGATGAGGTCGCCCTGCACCGCGTGCTCCACGTTGACGATCACCTGCGCGATGTCGGGGTTGCCGATCGCCCTGGTGATCTCGTGGATCAGCTGCTGGATCTCCTCCTGCCGCGTGGACCAGATGGCCGCGCGCTGCGTGCCGGAGGTGTTGAGGATCAGGCCGTACACCGGGGGCTTCTGCAGCGCGGAGACCAGCTTCCAGACGAGAAGCGCCTCCACCGCGAGGAGGACGATCGTGCCGAAGGTGCCGACCACCGAGGCGAAGATGCCGCCCACGATCAGCCAGGCGATGGTCCGGAGGATGAACTTCTTCCACGCGGCGCCCTGGTCGACGGCCAGGCGCCGCTGGCCGACGTGCGAGATGTTGCTGAGCGGGTACGCCTCGCCCCCCACCCACAACACACCTTCGTTGATTGTTACTTGGGCCGCCACAGGACCCTCCTGTCACCTACCGGGAGCATGGGGAACGAAGAGTAGCGAGGTGCATGCCGGGATATGACGGGATTCCGTCCCTCCGCTTCGCACCGATCCGCCCCGGCCTGGCGGGTGTTCGCGCGGCGGCCCCGGCTCACCGCGCCCCGCCGCACGGCCCCCACCTGCGAGGCAAGCCGGAAGAACACGCCCTAGGCGCACCGCTCGGTCCCCGCCGTCCGGCTCCGGCCGTAAACCGGCCGCCCTCGGGACCACCCCCGAAGATCGCCTGAACGATCTACATACCTGCTGAAGTACAAGACGAGAGGCCCCTCACTGATGTAGTGAGGGGCCTCCGCTGTGTGTGGGCGCGGACGGTTTCGAACCGCCGACATCCTGCTTGTAAGGCAGGCGCTCTACCCCTGAGCTACGCACCCGTGGCGACCGGGCACGCGGCCGGGTCGAGCGACAGCTTACCTTGACTGCGCCAGGTGACCGCAAACCCGTAATCCGAGGCGGGGGGCCGGGTGGAGGCAACTGACCGGGCCGTGTGTTCGTCTTCGACGGGTGGGAGAATGGCTCCACCCAGGGCGCCGCAGGACAGCACGGGAGAGGCATGTGACGGGGACACCGGGCACGTCAGGTTCGCAGCCGTACCGGCCGACGGCCGCACGGTCCCCGCATCGGCCCCGCGCCCTGCGCGACACCGCCCTCCTCGTGAGCCTCCCCCTGCTCGCCGTCCTCGCGCTGCCCGCCGCCTTCGCCGGAGGCGGTACCCGTCGCTGGTTCGGCGGCCGGGCCGAGAGTCAGCGGGCCGAGGCGCAGGCCGCCAAGGACGCGGCGGCGGAGGCGTTCTACGCCCTGGACACCGCCCAGCGGGACCTGCTGATCGCCATCGAGACGATCGGCGCCGTCGACGACTCCCCCGCCGCACGCAGCGCCGTCGACGGCTTCGCCGCGCTCGGGCGCCGGATCGACGAGGCCAGCCACCGGTACATCGAGGCCGTGGACGCGCAGGACCTGGACCGGGACGATCTGGAGGCCGCCGTCGCGGCGCGGGCGCGGACCGAGCTGACCGCCGCCAAGGACGAGCTGGTGCGGGTCAAGCAGGAGCTGGACCGCTTCGGCACGTCGCTCGGGCCGCTGCTCGGCAAGGCGGAGACGCAGCTCGCGCGGCTCGCCCCGGCCGTGGAACGGGCCCGGCAGGAGCTGCTGGGGGCGAGCAACGCGCTGGACGCCGTACGGGACAAGCGGCTGCGGGCCGACGACCTCGCGGCGCGGCTGGCCACGCTCTCCCCCGAGCTGACCAAGCTCAACCAGGGCGCCGGACAGCACGGCGTGGCCGCCACCCTGGAGCGCGCCGAGCGGGTACGGCGGGAGGCCGCGGCGATCCGGGCCGAGGCCGAGCGGCTGCCGGAGAAGGCCGCCGAGATCGACCGGCGACTGGTCAGCCTCGGCACCCGCGCCCAGGCGCTCACCACCCGCGCCGGACAGGTCGAGCCGATCCTGAGCGAGCTGCGCCGGCGCTTCACCGCCGCCTGCTGGCAGGACCTCCAGCAGGTGCCCGAGCAGGCCGGGGAGAACGTACGGCAGGCCGAGCGCAAGCTCGCCGAGGCGCGTTCCGCGCGGGAGGCCCAGCGCTGGGCGGACGCCACCTCGCTGCTCTCGACCGTGCGCGCCCTGCTGAACACCACCGACGAGGCCGTCTCGGCCGCCGGGGACCGGCTGAACCGGCTCAACGCCGTCCAGAAGGACCCCCGCGCCGAGATCGAGCGGGCCAGGTTCGCGCTCCGCGACGCCCAGCGGCTCGCCATGACCGGCCGTACGGCGCCCGAGCCCCGGCACGCCCGGCCGCTGGACGACGCGGTGGCCCGTCTCGACCGGGCGATCGCCACGCTCGACAGCGGCCGTCACCCCGACTACTGGCATTTCCTGACCGAGACGGAGGCCGTACGCGAGACGGCGTCCCGGGTGGTCTCCCGGATCCGCGAGGAGCGCGGCTCCGGGCAGTGAGCCCTGTGTTGCCGCCACCGGCCCAGCGGGCGGATATTGGGATGAACCGTATGGCCTGCCCCGATGCCCTGAGGGAGGCGGACATGGCCACACACGCAGAGCGCACCAGACACCGCCGCAGCCGCATCCCCTTCGACGAGCATCTGCCCGTCGACCACAAGCTGAACACGGTCTACCGGATCGGCGCCGGGCTGATCGGGCTCTTCCTGCTGATCTTCGGCATCCTCGGAGTGGTCGACCACATCGGCCCCTTCAACACCGGCAGCGACACGGTGGCGGGCCTCAACACCAACGGCGCGCTGAGCGTGCTCTCGATCGTCGTCGGGCTGATCCTGCTCGCGGGCATGGTGATCGGCGGCAACTTCGCCTCCACGCTGAACATGGTCTTCGGCGTGCTGTTCATCCTGAACGGCTTCATCAACCTGGGCCTGCTGGGCACGGACAGCAACATCCTGGCGTTCAAGATCCAGAACGTGTACTTCACCTTCGTGGTCGGCCTGCTGCTGATGACCTTCGGGATGTACGGCCGGGTCGGCTCGGTCCTCCCGCACGACAACCCCTACTGGCGTGCCCGGCACCCCGACCACCCGGACGCGCAGCCCGCGCTCACCGGCGCGGACCGGCCCGCCCTCACGGGTCAGGAGACGCGCGGGAAGGGGACGGACACGAAGGGGAACGCCCGCCCGGACACGACCTCCGAGTGAGCCGCCCCGCCGCCCGCTCCGGCGGCTAACCTGTCCCCATGCCTCGCTACGAGTACCGCTGCCGGACCTGCGGCGACACCTTCGAACTGAGCCGCCCCATGGCCGAGTCCGCCGCCCCCGCCGCCTGCCCCTCGGGCCACGACGACACGGTGAAGCTGCTCTCCGCGGTCGCGGTCGGCGGCACCTCCGCCGCCCCCGCGCCGAGCCCGTCGGGCGGAGGCGGCGGCTGCTGCGGCGGGGGCTGCTGCGGCTGATCCAAGCCGCCGCCGCACACCGCCACCGCTGCCCGACACCCGTCGGCACCGCACACCGCCGCCGTCACCCGACGCGCCCCCGGCCCCTACGGACGCACCTCAGCCGAAGCAGGGGCCGACGTGCGTGCGGAAGCCGGGGCCGGAACCGCCGCCCCACTCCCCGCCGCCCCGCTCCCCGCCGCGCCCAGGAACTCGCGCAGAATCCGCTCCCCCGCCAGCACCCCCCGATCCGCCAGCGCGTCCACATGCGGCGCCGTCCATCCCGCCTCGGCCAGCTCCCCGTGCCCCGGCCGCCACGCGCGGTCGGCGGCGAGCAGCAGGTCGGCGTCGAGCAGCGAGTCACCGGCCGCGAGCGTCAGCTCCGCGCCGGTGCGCCGGGCGACCTCCCGCACGGCCGCGCTCTTGGTGAGCGGTCCGGGGACGGCGTAGAGCTTGCGGCCCTGGAGCGAGACCGTCCAGCCGCGCTCCGCCGCCCAGCCGGTCAGCTCGGTCACCCAGCTGTCGGGCGTCAGCTCGCGCTCCACGACCAGATAGGCGAACAGGTCCTCGGCGACGCGCTGCTTGCGCACCCACAGCGGATCGCCGATCGCGGCGAGGTGGTCCTGGATCTCCGCCAGCGGCGCGCACGCGGCGGCGAGCCGCGCCTGCACCTGGGCGTGCCAGTCCTGGTCCGTGACGCCGTCGACCAGCAGATGGCCGCCGTTGGCGCAGATCGCGTACGCCGGGGCGGGCCCGGGCAGGTTGATCCGCTGGTACTGCTTGCGGCTGCGGGTCGTCGTCGGCACGAACACCGTCGCGTCCCCGAGCGCGGTCAGCAGTCCGGCCGCCGTCTCGGTCATGAAGGACAGCGGTCTGCTCTCGTGGACCTCCACACACAGCAGCCGGGGAGCCCGGGTATCCGGCATGGTCAGCCCGAGGGCCGCCGCGGAGTAGATCAGCGTGCGGTCGAGGTCGCTCGCCACCATGACCGTCATCAGACGCTCACCGCCCGGCCGTCGGCGCCCGTCGCACCGCGCGTGTAGCGCGGGTGGATCAGCCCGACGCAGCTGTACGGCAGGTCGTCGACCTCCTCCACCGGCACCCCGCGCTGTTCGGCGAGCAGCCGGACGTGGTCGAGGTCGGCTCCCGCGCCCGCCTTGGCGAGGATCTTCCAGGGCACCCGGCGCAGCAGCACCCGGGTGGTCTCGCCGACGCCCGGCTTGACCAGGTTCACGTCGTGGATGCCGTACTCCTCGCTGATCCGCTCCACGGCCCGCCAGCCCTCCCAGGTCGGGGCGCGGTCCCCGGCGAGCAGTTCCTTGACGGCCACGTCCACGCTCTCCTCCACCTCGGGGAAGCGGTCGGCGACGGCGTCCAGGAAGGCCACCGAGACGTCGGCGCCCGCGAGTTCGCGGTAGAACTTCGCGCCGTGGAAGTCGTGCGGTCCGACCAGGTCGGCGCGCAGCACGGTGCGCGAAATCAGGCCGGAAACCGTCGAGTTGAGGCACGCGGAGGGTATGAGGAAGTCCTCGCGGGTGCCGTAGGTGCGCACGCAGGAGCCCGGGTCGGCCAGGACGGCGATCTCCGGGACGAAGCCGGTGATGCCCTCCTCGCGCTCGAACTCCTCGATGGCGGCGGCGAGTTCGCGGGTGATGGCGCCCTTGCCCGTCCAGCCGTCGACGAAGACGACGTCGCGCGGGTCGTGGTGGGCGGCCAGCCAGCGCAGCGCGTTGGCGTCGATGCCCCGGCCGCGCACGATCGAGACGGCGTAGTGCGGCAGCTGGCGGCCGTGGCGGTGCTGGGCCCAGCGGCGCATCAGCACGCCGACCGGGGTGCCCGCGCGGGCGAGGGAGACCAGCACCGGGCGGGGCGTCCCGTCCTCGGCGCCGGGGCGCGGCCGGGCGGCGACCTCGGTGAGGACCGTCTCCGTGACCACGCCGACGGCCTGGGCGATCCGGGCGGCCGAGGCATCCAGGGCGGCGTGGAACAGCTCCTGGTAACGCTCGCTGGGCTGGTACTCCACCGGCAGCGACTCCGCGTAGTGCGCGCCGCCGCTCTGCACGGCCTCCTCGCGCTCCTCGGTCGGCGCCTCCAGGGTGACGCCCGAGAGGTCCTGGAGCAGCCAGCCGACCTCGTCGGGGGCGTACGAGGAGAAGGCGGGGCCGCGAAGGGGCTCGGGCAGCATGGGCGGCCTTTCGGGAGTGGCAACGGGCTCGGGGACATAGGACGGCACGACCGCGAACAGGACGTTCGGGACATGGGCCGCGAGGCGGTCCAGGAGGCCGCCGGGGGCGTGCAGCCGGGGGGTGTCGGCGGCGGAGTCGACCACGGCGAGGACGGTGTCGAAGCCGCCGCCCGCGACGTTGTACGCGTACCGCTCGCCGGGGCCGTCGGCCGGGTCGTCGTGGTCGGGGAAGACCAGGCTGCTGCGTATCGCGTAGCCCGGGTCGTCCACGGCGAGCACCGGGGAGCGGGTGGTGGTCGAGAAGCGCACCTCGGCGGGGACCAGCTGCTCCAGCTCGCGGGCTATGCGCAGCGGGGCGTACATCAGCTCCTCGAAGCCGAGCACCAGCACCCGCCGGGCGCCCTCGGGCAGCGCCTCGGCGGCCCGGGCGGCCATCGCGGGCAGCGCGGCCTCCAGCCGGGCGCGGTGGGCCGGGGTGAACCCGTGCCGCCCGCCGTCGGGCAGCCCGCGCGGCCAGTGCAGGTCGACGCGGGGGGTGCGGCCGTACGGCGTCGCGTCCGCGCCGTCCGCCGGGGCGGCCGGGCCGGGTACGGCGCTCGCGTGGCGGGCGACCAGCTCCCGCCCCTTCTCCAGCACGCCCTCCGGCAGCCGTACGGTCCCCGACGCGCCCGCCACCAGGTCCACGCGGGCGCCGATCCCCGCGGCGAACCGCGCCAGGCGCCCGGCGTCCTCCGGGGAGCGCATGTCGACCAGGGCGACCACCACGTACCGCCGCCGGGGGTGGCGTGCGTGCAGGTCGCGGATGGTGTTGAGGATCGTGTTGCCGGTGGAGAACTCGTCGTCGACCAGCACCAGCGGGCCGTCGCCCGCGAGCAGCGCGGGGTCGGCCGGGAGCAGCAGATGGGAGGTGGCGTGCGAGTGGGACTCCTCGAAGCCGCCCGCGCGGTCCACCCCGGCCACCGGGCGGCGGGTGGAGTGCAGATACGGGGCGAGGCCCAGGCCGTCGGCGACGGCGTGCCCGAGTCCGGTGGCGGTCTCCGCGTAGCCCAGGACGACGGCCTCGGCGGCCCCGGTGTCGCCGAGCAGCGCGCGCACCCGGCGGCCGAGCCGGAAGCCGTGGCCGTAGACGACGGTGGGCGACTGGGGCACGTGCTTGCCGAGGACGTGCGAGACCAGCAGATGGGCCCGCTTGGGGTTGCGGCGCAGCGCGAGCCCGAGGAGGGCGGGCAGTTCGTCGTCGCCCTCCAGCTCGACACCGAGCCGCTCGGCGACCCAGCTGCCGGACCAGACGCCGTCGTTCACTGCGTTGTTCATGCGTTCCTTGGAGGTGGTGGGGGGAGGTCGGCCGGGGCGTCCCGGCGGGGGGCAGGGGCGGGGGTCAGCCGGTTATCCCGGCGGCGAGCAGTTCGACGAAGCCGACGTCCTCGCCGGCCACGCCGAAGACCTCGGCGCGCAGCAGGGTGCGCTCGGCCCAGGCGCGGTGGGGCTTCACTTCGTTCATCTTGTTCGTGTAGGCCGACCGCAGCACACCCCCACCGCCGCGTTCCGGCCGCAGGATGTCCTGGGCGTCGCTGAACTCTTCGTGACTGACCACGGACAGCGCGTGGACGGGCATGACATGGGAGGGGTGGATGCAGGTCTTGCCGAGCAGGCCGTTGGCCTGGTCGAGGGAGATCTCCCGCAGGAGGCCGTCCATGGCGTGTTCGATCAGCTTCTCGCGCAGTCCGACGGCCCGCACCTCAAGGAAGGGGCTCTGCCGCAGCTGCGGCTTGAAGACCCGCTCGGGGACGCGGAAGTACTCCCAGACCGGCCCGGTCACGGTGAATCCGGTGCCGTCGGCCCGGCCCAGCACGTTGACCACATCGGCGATCACGGAGGCGACGATCTGGACGTCGTAGGCGGTCATGTCGGGGGCGCGGCGCAGGCCGTAGGAGGAGCAGAAGTCGGTGACGCCGAGGCGCAGGGCGAGCACCCGCTCGCGGTACTTGCCGACCGCGCGCAGGATGCCGTCCAGGGTCTCCACGCGCGACTCGCGGTAGAGCAGCTCGGTCGACTCCAGGACGGGCATGGCGAACAGCCGTCTGCCGCTCTCCTTCTCGGCCGCGCTCAGCGCCTCGAGGAAGGGCATCCCGCGCTCCCCGGTGAACTTGGGCAGCACGAACCCGGAGAGCAGCCGGGCGGTGGGGCCCAGGCGCCGGACCAGGTCGGGGATCTGGTCGGGGGTGCGCACCCGGATGAACAGCAGCGGCGGCTCCTGGCCCGCGCGCGCGTCCAGCTCGGCGAACTGCCGCACGAGGTTGTCCTCACCGGCCGGTACGTCCGCGTCGTCGATGGAGTCCTCCAGGCACAGCACCATGGAGACCACGCCGGCCCGGCCCTGCTTGAGGACGTCGTCCGCGAGGCACGGCCGGGTGGCCGGGCTGTAGAGCGTGGCGCCGAGGGCGGCGGACAGCAGCCGGGCCGGGGAGTCGGCGGTGAACTCGCACGGCTCCTGGTGGAACAGACGCTCCCGCACCTCGGGGGCGATGTGCCCGAAATGACGCATAGGACTCCCTCAAGGCGTACGCGGGCCGGTGATTTCGGCAAAGGGTGGCCGGTAATAGTACGTAGGGATCCATGTCAGGGGTTCCCGGAGGGCATGAATTTCCGGTAACCGAGGCGTGGCGACGCCGGGCACCCCCGCATTGTCGTGCCCAGGACCGAGAAGGCAGGATGACCGCATGACGCACGCGATGCTGAAGGGGTCGAACATCCCGCTGGAGGCCACCACGGTGCGCGCCGTGCTGCGCTGGACGCCCGGGCAGGGCGTGCCGGACGTGGACGCCTCGGCGCTGCTGCTGGGTTCCGACGGCCGTGTGCGCTCCGACGAGGACTTCGTGTTCTACAACCAGCCCCGGCACCCCTCGGACGCCGTGTGGCGCCTGGGCAAGAAGCGGGTCGCCGAGGGCCTGGCCGACACCGTGCAGGCGGACCTGACCGCACTGGAGCCGGGCGTCAGCCGGGTTCTGCTGGTCGCCTCGGCGGACGGCGAGACCTTCGACCGCGTGCCCGCGCTGTGCGTCCTGGTGTACGACGCGGCGACGCCGGACGCCGAGCCGCTGGCCCGTTTCGAGGTCACCCCGGAGACGGGTGCGGAGACGGCGCTGATCTGCGGTGAGCTGTACCGGCGGGGGGACTCCTGGAAGTTCCGCGCGCTGGGCGAGGGCTATTCGAACGGGCTGAAGGGGCTCGCCACCGACTTCGGCATCTCGGTGGACGAGTCGGAGGCGGTGGAGGAGCCGCCGCGCTCCGAGTCCCTGTCGCTGCCCCTGCCGCCCGAGCAGCCGCCGCCGGTCCCGCCGCAGGCGCCGCCCGCCTACGGCTATCCGCAGACGACCTCGGCGCTGCGCTCGGCCTACGGCTATCCCCAGCCCGCCACCGCCGCGCAGCCCGCGTACGGCTACCCGCAGCCGGCCGGTCCGCAGCAGGCCACGGCCCAGCAGCCCCCGGCGACCCGGCAGCAGCCCGCCTACGGCTATCCGCAGCCGCAGCCCCTTCCGGCGGCGGCTCTGGACCCGGACTTCCGGCTGCCGCCGCAGGGCCCGCAGTTCCTGGGCCGCTGAGGCGGCGCCCGGGCCCCCGCTAGCGGTCCGCCTTCGACTTGTAGCCCCGGCCCCAGCTGAGCCCCCAGCCGTAGAGCCGGTCCAACTCGCCCTGGAAGCCGTAGACGAACTTGACCTCGCGGCGCACCAGCAGTTCCCCCTTGACGTTCTCTATGAGCACCACCGCGCAGGAGCGGGCCTGGGGGTGGCGTTCGTCCAGGGCGATCTCGATGCGGGGGCCGTTGCTCGGATAGAGGGTGACCCTGGCCTGGGTGCGGTCGAAGGCCGGGGTCTGGTCGTAGATGTAGACGAAGACCAGGAGCCGTTTGATGGCGTCGCGGTGGTCGAGGTTGACGTACATCGTCTCGCCGGACGCCGAGCCGAAGCGGTCGTCGCCGCTGAGCTTGACGTACGGCGGGGCGTTCACGTCGCCGAGGTAGCCGCCGAGGGGCTGGACGACGCCCTTGGTGCCGTCCGTCAGCTCGTAGAGGCAGCCGAGGTCCAGGTCGACGTTGACCATGCTCTGGCCGTGACCCATGACTTCCGGTGGCTTGAGCGCCTTGAAGGGGTGCCGGAAAAGGCTCTCGCGCTGGATGCCCGCGATGTCGGAGGTCCGCATCTGCCAGGTCAGATTGACCCGGAGGTGGCCGGTGGCCGCGTCCTGTTTGGTGAGGGACACCTGCTGGTGCCGCTTGGTCAGTTCGATCGCGTTGCTCGCGGGGCTGCCCGAGTCGAAGTCGGTGCCGCGTCCGCCCAGCAGTCCGTCGAAGAATCCCATTCCCGCCCCCGGTGCTCGTGCTCGTGGTGCTCGTGGTGGAGAAGCCGTCAGGGCGGCCGACCACGTCGGCCGCCCCGTTCGAAGCGTTCCCTTCCGGCACGGGGCACCACACCCCGCCCCGCCCCCGATCTTGCCCTTAAGGGGCGCACGAGGGGGCACGCGCCGGGCACGAGGTCTCACACTCCTCGCACGGCGGGAGTCACACCCCTGAGGAGATCTCCGTCTTCGCCGCCGAGCCCGCGTCGCCGCCGCCCTCGGCCGCCAGGGCGCGGTTGCGGCGGACCGAGGACCAGAAGGACCAGGCGATCAGGACGACGCCGACGAGACCGGTGACGACCTCGTTGATCTCGTACCGGATGGTGACCATGAGGATCACCGCGAGGGCGCCGATCGCGTAGTGGGCGCCGTGCTCCAGGTAGACGTAGTCGTCGAGGGTGCCCTGGCGGACCAGGTAGACCGTCAGCGAACGGACGTACATCGCGCCGATGCCGAGGCCGAGCGCCATCAGGACGATGTCGTTGGTGATGGCGAAGGCGCCGATCACGCCGTCGAAGGAGAAGGACGCGTCCAGGACCTCCAGGTAGAGGAACATGAAGAACGCGGCCTGTCCGGCGAGCTGCACCGCCGAGCGTGGCTTGCCGGTGCGGGCCGCGGCTTCCTCGGCCTCGTGCTCACGCTCCTCCTCGGCCTCCAGCTTGTCCTCGAAGTAGCCGGAGAGGCCGCCGACGACCATGTACGTGATCAGACCCGCGATGCCCGCGATCAGGACCGTCTGTGCCTTGTCGGCGTGGGCGCCGCCGTGCTGGTGGGCGTGGGTGGCGAAGGTGAAGGAGGTGATCAGCAGGACGATCAGGGAGATGCAGACCGACAGCATGTCGACCTTGCCGAGCTTGGCCAGCGGCCGCTCGATCCAGCGCAGCCACTGGATGTCCCGGTCCTCGAAGATGAAGTCGAGGAAGATCATCAACAGGAACATGCCACCGAAGGCGGCGATCGCCGGGTGGGCGTCGGTGACGAGTTCCTGGTAGCGGTCCTTGTTGTTGAGCGCGAGATTGACGGCCTCGATCGGACCCATCTTGGCGCTGACCGCGACGATCACGACGGGGAAGACCAGCCGCATGCCGAATACCGCGATGAGCACGCCGATCGTGAGGAAGATCTTCTGCCAGAAGGCGTTCATCTTCTTCAGGATTCCGGCGTTGACCACCGCGTTGTCGAACGACAGCGAGATCTCCAGGATGGAGAGGATCGCCACGATGCCGAAGGCCTTCCACCCCCCGTAGAAGACCGCAGCGACCAGGCCGAGCGCGGTCACCGCGAACGACCAGCCGAAGGTTTTCAGAAGCACTGGCTAACCCCATCGTGTATGGAGGACGCCTCCGGGCGATTGCCCGGAGGATGATCTCCCCCTGCCGTACCCGGCTTTGCGAAACGTTGACCACGAAGTGTAGAACGTCTCCCTCCGGACGGACCAGAAGGGGCGTCCTCCGGGAAAACACGCTGTTCCTGGACGTATGGCCCGGCTTTACGAAACGTTGACCCCGAAGTCCAGCGCGATGCCACGCAGACCCGACGCATACCCCTGCCCCACCGCCCGGAACTTCCATTCGCCCTGATACCGGTACAGCTCCCCGAAGATCATCGCGGTTTCGGTGGAGGCGTCCTCGCTCAGGTCGTAGCGGGCGAGTTCCTGGTCGTCGGCGCGGTTGACCACGCGGATGAACGCGTTGGACACCTGGCCGAAGGACTGGCCGCGCTCGTCCGCCATGTGGATCGAGACGGGGAAGATGATCTTTTCGCACTGGTCAGGAACCCGGGAGAGGTCGACCAGAATCGATTCGTCGTCGCCCTCGCCCTCACCGGTGAGATTGTCGCCGGTGTGCTCGACCGAGCCGTCCGGGCTGGTCAGCTGGTTGTAAAAAACGAACCACTCGTCGCCCATGACCCGGTTCCCGGCGCCGCACAGCAGGGCGCTGGCGTCGAGGTCGAAGGGGGCGCCGGTGGTGGACCGCGCGTCCCAGCCGAGCCCGATCATGACGTTGGTGAGATTCGGCGCGGCCTTGGAGAGGGAGACATTGCCTCCCTTGGCGAGCGTGACACCCATGCTGCTGGTCCTCCCCTGTGGTGCTTCTCTCTGTCTCCTGCGCCCCCCGGAGGGGATACCCCCGGGCGCCGCACCTGAACGGTGCGGCGCCCGGACGGTGAAACCGACGGCGTCAGACGTTGACGCCGAAGTCCTGGGCGATGCCGCGCAGTCCCGAGGCATAGCCCTGCCCGATGGCGCGGAACTTCCACTCCGGGCCGTTGCGGTACAGCTCGCCGAAGACCATGGCGGTCTCGGTGGACGCGTCCTCGCTGAGGTCGTAGCGCGCCAGCTCCTGGCCGCCCGCCTGGTTCACCACGCGGATGAAGGCGTTGCGGACCTGGCCGAAGGACTGCTGGCGGTTGTCGGCGTCGTAGATCGACACCGGGAACACGATCTTGTCGATGTCGGCGGGCACCTCCGCGAGGTTGACCTTGATCTGCTCGTCGTCGCCCTCGCCCTCACCGGTGAGGTTGTCGCCGGTGTGCTCGACCGAGCCGTCCGGGCTCTTGAGGTTGTTGAAGAAGACGAAGTTCTGGTCGCTGCCGACCTTGCCCGCGTTGTTCAGCAGCAGTGCGCTGGCGTCGAGGTCGAAATCGGTGCCGGTCGTGGTGCGCACGTCCCACCCCAGGCCGACAATGACGGCGGTCAGGCCCGGGGCCTCCTTCGTCAGCGATACGTTGCCGCCCTTGCTGAGGCTGACTCCCACGGGTCCTCCATGTGGTGTCGGGGGCGGGAAGCCCCGTCGTACTTCGGATACGGGATCAACGAGCCGATCCTAGTGACGGGTTCCCGCCCCTCGCAGACCCTGGACCCGAAGGATCACAGGTGTCG
Source organism: Streptomyces sp. LaPpAH-108 (assembly GCF_000373625.1). Classification (GTDB taxonomy): domain Bacteria; phylum Actinomycetota; class Actinomycetes; order Streptomycetales; family Streptomycetaceae; genus Streptomyces. Next base: position 495,470 of record NZ_KB891988.1, on the reverse strand, counting down.
GGGCCCGGGGGCGTCCGCCCCGGACCGGCTCACAGCGCGTCGAGCGCCTTCACGTAGTCGTTGAGGTCACGGGCGTCGGGCAGGCCGTTGACGACGGTCCAGCGCACGACGCCCTCCTTGTCGATGACGAAGGTGCCCCGGACGGCGCAGCCCTTGTCCTCGTCGAAGGCGCCATAGGCGCGGGAGACGTTGCCGTGCGGCCAGAAGTCGCTCAGCAGCGGGTACTCCAGGCCCTCCTGCTCGGCGAAGACGCGCAGGGTGTGGATGGAGTCGTTGGAGACGGCGAGGAGCTGGGTGTCGCGGTCCTCGAACTGCGGCAGGTGGTCACGCAGCTCGCACAGCTCGCCGGTGCACACGCCGGTGAAGGCGAAGGGGTAGAAGAGCAGGACCACGTTCTTCTCGCCGCGGAGGTCCGAGAGCCGCACGGTGCGGCCGTGGTTGTCCTTGAGCTCGAAGTCGGGCGCCTTGTCGCCGGCCTGGATCGCCATCGTGCTTGCATCCCTTCGGTGGGCTGACGGGGGTGGGCGGGAGTCCGCTCCCGCCCACCCTACGCAGCGCACACCTCGGGCCCGGGGGCGGGACGGGGGTGTGCCCGGCCCGCCCGGAGCCCAGGGCTCGGCGGGGTCCTGCCGCTCGGCGGCGCTGTCCTACCGCTTGCCGGACTTGGCGGCCTTCGGCGTCGCCAGACGCGAGCCGCTCCAGTCCTTGCCGACGCTGACGCTCTTCGAGGCGGTCAGGCCGGCGGTCGTCGCGGCCTCCGAGATGTCGCTCGGCTCCACGTACCCCGTACGGCCGGTCTTCGGCGTCAGGAGCAGGATGGCACCGCCCTCTTCGATGTACGTGGTGGCGTCCACCAGCACATCGGTGAGGTCGCCGTCGTCATCACGGAACCACAGCACGACGGCGTCGGCCACGTCGTCGTATTCCTCGTCCATCAGGTCGCCTTCGACGGCTTCCTCGATGGCCTCGCGGAGTTCCTGATCGACGTCCTCGTCGTAGCCGATCTCCTGGACCACCTGTCCGGGCTGGAAACCCAGCCTGGCGGCAGGGTTGGTCCGCTCCTCCGCGTGGTCCGCGGTCGCGCTCACGGGTTGCCTCCTGATCATGTCTTGGTGAAGTAACTCAGCCCCACGCGTACGCGAAGCATTGGCCGTAGTCCACACGGGCGGGACGGATCGCGCAAGTACCCGGCCGTCCAGACCGCCGAAACGGTGACTGCGGCGGCGGCGCCGCAGCGGCTTATGGCACCGTATCCCGTTTGCCGGGGAACCACATCACACCGATGTGCCCGTTATGCCCCCTCCAGAATCATCCTTGGTTACGACAGTCGAACAAATTTGCCGAGCACGTCACACGGCGGGCGTATCGTCGCGTTTTGCGCCGGGCGAACGCCGCGACCGGGGTGACGCGGGCCCTGGCGAGGTACACGATGGGGAACGTCCTTCAACAAGAAGTCCCCGAGAAGAAGACTCCGAAGTCGTCGGAGAAGAAATGGCCCAGGCCCCTCCGAAAGGTGAGGAACAGCGTGGCTTCCGGTTCCGATCGCAATCCGATCATCATTGGCGGCCTTCCGAGTCAGGTTCCTGACTTCGACCCCGAGGAAACACAGGAGTGGCTCGACTCCCTCGACGCCGCCGTCGACGAGCGCGGCCGGGAGCGGGCCCGGTATCTCATGCTCCGGCTGATCGAGCGGGCCCGCGAGAAGCGCGTGGCCGTGCCCGAGATGCGCAGCACGGACTACGTCAACACGATCCCCACCAAGAGCGAGCCGTTCTTCCCGGGCAACGAGGAGATCGAGCGCCGCATCCTCAACGCGACCCGCTGGAACGCGGCCGTGATGGTCTCGCGCGCCCAGCGGCCCGGCATCGGCGTCGGCGGCCACATCGCCACCTTCGCCTCCTCCGCGTCCCTGTACGACGTGGGCTTCAACCACTTCTTCCGGGGCAAGGACGGCGGTGACGGCGGCGACCAGGTCTTCTTCCAGGGCCACGCCTCCCCCGGCATCTACGCCCGCGCCTATCTGCTCGACCGGCTCACCGAGAACCAGCTCGACGGCTTCCGGCAGGAGAAGTCGAAGTACCCCGACGGACTGTCCAGCTACCCGCATCCGCGCTCCATGCCGGACTTCTGGGAGTTCCCGACCGTCTCCATGGGCCTCGGCCCGCTGGGCGCGATCTACCAGGCGCGGATGAACCGCTACATGCAGGCGCGCGGGATCGCGGACACCTCGCACTCGCACGTGTGGGCGTTCCTCGGTGACGGCGAGATGGACGAGCCGGAGTCGCTGGGCCAGCTGTCCATCGCCGCCCGCGAGGGCCTGGACAACCTGACCTTCGTGGTCAACTGCAACCTCCAGCGGCTCGACGGCCCGGTGCGCGGCAACGGCAAGATCATCCAGGAGCTGGAGTCGCAGTTCCGGGGCGCCGGCTGGAACGTGATCAAGCTGGTCTGGGACCGGACCTGGGATCCGCTGCTGGCCCAGGACCGGGACGGCATCCTGGTCAACAAGCTGAACACCACGCCCGACGGCCAGTTCCAGACGTACGCCACCGAGTCCGGCACATACATCCGCGAGCACTTCTTCGGCGACGACCAGCGGCTGCGCGCCATGGTCGAGAACATGACCGACGACCAGATCCTGCACCTGGGGCGCGGCGGCCACGACCACCGGAAGATCTTCGCGGCGATGTCGGCGGCCAAGGCGCACAAGGGCCAGCCGACGGTGATCCTGGCGCAGACGGTCAAGGGCTGGACGCTCGGCCCCAACTTCGAGGGCCGCAACGCCACCCACCAGATGAAGAAGCTGACGGTCGACGACCTCAAGCACTTCCGCGACCGGCTGCATCTGCCGATCTCCGACCGCGAGCTGGAGTCCGGCGCCCCGCCGTACTACCACCCGGGCCGGGACTCGGAGGAGATCCAGTACATGCACGACCGGCGCCGGTCGCTCGGCGGGTACGTCCCGACGCGGCTCGTGCGCTCGAAGCCGCTGGAGCTGCCGGACGACACGGCGTACGCGAGTGTGAAGAAGGGGTCGGGTCAGCAGCAGATCGCCACCACCATGGCGTTCGTACGGCTGCTGAAGGACCTCATGCGGGACAAGGAGATCGGCAGGCGGTTCGTGCTGATCGCGCCGGACGAGTACCGCACCTTCGGCATGGACTCGTTCTTCCCGAGCGCGAAGATCTACAACCCGCTCGGCCAGCAGTACGAGTCGGTGGACCGCGAACTGCTGCTCGCCTACAAGGAGTCCCCCACCGGCCAGATGCTGCACGACGGCATCTCCGAGGCGGGCTGCACGGCCTCCCTGATGGCGGCGGGCTCGGCCTACGCCACCCACGGCGAACCGCTGATCCCGGTCTACGTCTTCTACTCGATGTTCGGTTTCCAGCGCACCGGCGACCAGTTCTGGCAGATGGCCGACCAGCTGGCGCGCGGTTTCGTCCTGGGCGCGACCGCGGGCCGTACGACCCTGACCGGCGAAGGACTCCAGCACGCGGACGGCCACTCCCAGCTGCTGGCCTCCACCAACCCGGCGTGCGTGGCGTACGACCCGGCGTACGGCTACGAGATCGCGCACATCGTCAAGGACGGGCTGCGCCGGATGTACGGCGGCGACGCCGAGCATCCGCACGGCGAGGACGTCTTCTACTACCTCACCGTCTACAACGAGCCGATCAAGCACCCGGCCGAGCCGGAGAACGTGGACGTCGAGGGCATCCTCAAGGGCGTCCACAAGCTCAAGGACGCCGACTCCGGCGCGATCCCCGCGCAGATCATGGCATCGGGCGTCGCGGTGCCGTGGGCGCTCGAAGCGCAGCGGATCCTGGCCGAGGACTGGAACGTACGGGCCGACGTGTGGTCGGCGACCTCCTGGAACGAGCTGCGGCGCGAGGCGGTGGCCTGCGAGGAGCACAACCTGCTGCATCCCGAGGAGGAGCAGCGGGTGCCGTTCGTGACGCGGAAGCTCAGCACGGGTGAGGGGCCGTTTGTGGCGGTGTCGGACTGGATGCGGTCGGTGCCGGATCAGATTGCGCGGTGGGTTCCTGGGCCGTATCAGTCACTTGGTGCGGATGGGTTTGGCTTCGCGGACACCCGTGGGGCGGCTCGGCGGTTCTTCCATATCGACGCTCAGTCGATCGTGGTCGCTGTGCTGACCGAGTTGGCGAAGGAAGGGAAGATTGATCGCTCGGCGCTGAAGCAGGCGATTGATCGGTATCAGTTGCTGGACGTCAAGGCTGCGGCGCCGGGTGCCGCCGGCGGTGACGCGTAGGGCTGTGCGGGTTCGTTGTGGCCGCGCGATCGCCGTTGGTGGTTCGGTGATCGCGCGGCCGTCCGACCGTCGTGGCTGGTCGCGCAGTTCCCCGCGCCCCTTAAAAGCACGACAGTTACCAAACTCAGATGTGACCCACTCCTGCTCCTGCCTCTGCGTTTTCGCCTCGGCGGGTCAGGAGGGCCACCAGGATCGCCACCGCCGCCACGCCCGCCGCCACCAGGGAGGCGAGGCTCATGCCCGAGATGAAGGTGTCGTGGGCCACGTCGGTGATCTTGGCGATGAGGGCCGGGGGCATGTCCTTGGTGACCGGGGGGACGCCGACCTGGACGGCCTCGGAAGCCTGGCCCAGTTGGGCGGGGGTGAGCTTGGGGAGGCCGGCGGCGGTCCAGTTGCCCGCGAGGTCGTTGTCGACCTTGGAGGCCATCACGGCGCCGAGGACGGCGGTGCCGAGGCTGCCGCCGATCTGCATGGCCGCCTGCTGGAGGCCGCCCGCGACGCCGGACAGCTCCATGGGCGCGTTGCCGACGATGACCTCGGTGGCGCCGACCATGACCGGGGCGAGGCCGAGGCCCAGCAGGGCGAACCAGAGGGACATGGTGGCGCTGCCGGTGTCCGCCTTGAGGGTGGACATGCCGTACATCGCGACGGCGGTGAGCGTCATGCCGCCCGCGAGCGGGACGCGCGGGCCCAGCTTGGTGATGGCGAGGCCCGCCAGCGGGGAGCCGACGATCATCATGCCGGTGAGCGGGAGCAGATGCAGACCGGCGTCGACCGGGCTGAGGCCGTGCACGTTCTGGAGGTAGAAGGTCACGAAGAACAGGCCGCCCATGAAGGCGATGGCCATGAGGACCATCAGCACCACGCCCGCCGACAGCGGGACCGAGCGGAACAGCGTCAGCGGGATCAGCGGTTCGGCGACCTTCGTCTCCCACCAGGCGAAGGCCACGAAGAGCAGTGCTGAGGCACCGATGAAGCCCCAGGTGCGGCCGTCGCCCCAGCCCCAGGCGGGGGCCTTGATGAGGGCCCAGACCAGGCAGAACATGGCGCCGGAGAGCAGCGCGATGCCGGGCAGGTCGAAGGAGCGTGGCGCGTTCTCGGCGCGGTGGTCGAGCAGGATCAGCGTGCCGAGCAGCAGGGCGAGCAGGCCGACCGGCACGTTGATGAAGAACACCGACTGCCAGTTGACGTGCTGGACCAGGACACCGCCGAGGATCGGGCCGCCCGCGGTGGAGGCGCCGATGACCATGCCCCAGATGCCGATGGCCATGTTCAGCTTCTCGGCCGGGAAGGTGGCCCGCAGCAGGCCGAGCGCGGCGGGCATCAGCAGCGCGCCGAACAGGCCCTGCAGGACCCGGAAGGTGACGACCATGGGGATGCTGTGAGACAGCCCGATGGCGCCGGAGGCGAGCGCGAAGCCGGTCACGCCGATGAGGAAGGTCTGCCGGTGGCCGAAGCGGTCACCGAGCTTGCCCGCGGTGATCAGGGAGACGGCGAGGGCGAGGAAGTAGGCGTTGGTGATCCACTGCACGTCGGAGAAGCTCGCGTGCAGGTCCTTGGCGATGGCCGGGTTGGCGATGGCCACGATGGTGCCGTCGAGGGCCACCATCATCACGCCCACGGCGACGGTGATCAGGGTGAACCAGGGATGGCCGCGAAGTCCCGCCGGGGTCGGTGCAGACGCGTCGGCGGATGCCCCGTCACCCGGACCCGCCTTGTCGATGGTGGTCTGACTAGTCATGAGATCGAGGCTAGTGACAGTCACTGACAGTTGACAAACCGATTCGCCTGCCGGTCATCGGCGTGTCTCCCAGCGCATAGGCTGAGCTGGAAGGACGTTCACAGGAGAAGGCCCATGGAGACGCTGCGCGAGCGCAAGAAGAGGCGTACGCGCGAGGCGCTGGTGCGCGCGGCCCTCGAACTGTTCACCACGCGGGGGTACGAGCAGACCACCGTCGACGAGATCGCCGAGGCGGTCGACGTCTCGCAGCGCACCTTCTTCCGCTACTTCGCGGGCAAGGAGGACGCGGCCTTCGTCGTACAGGACATGACGGAGGCGCACTTCGTGGCCGCGGTGCGCGACCGGCCGCCGCACGAGCCGCCGATGGTCGCGCTGCGGCAGGCGCTCCTGGAGAACTGGGACGCCATCCGGGAGACGGTCGAGGCGTCCGTGCCGGTCGGGCTGTATCTGCGGATGTACCGCATGATCGGCTCGACGCCCGCGCTGCTCGCCGCCCATCTGCGCCGCTCGGCGTCGACCGAGCAGACCCTCGCCCGGGTGCTCGCCGAGCGCGAGGGCGTGGACGTGGACACCGATCCCCGGCCCCGGCTGGCGGTGGCCGTCTTCTGCGGGGTGATACGGGTCACCGAGGAGCAGTGGAGCACCGGCGACGACTTCAGCCTGGAGTGCATGCGGGAGCTGATCGCCTCGCACCTCGATCAGGTGGGCCCGGCGCTCGTCGGGAACTGGGAGACCGTCTGAATTCGTTTCCGGATCACCGAGATCGTTCCGGGATTTCGATCTCGATCCGTCCTACGATCCGCGAAACCCGTCCCTCGACTCGCGAAACGTGATCCCTGCCACTCGGTTACCCCGAGACCGTCCCGTTCTCCTAGTGTGTCCTCCCAGTGACTTCCTTCGGCACCTCCCCCCAGCTCAATGTCTGGCGCGCACTGCTGGCGCTGGCCGTCGTGTTCGTGATGCTCGCGACCACCGGCTGGACCGCACTGCACACCCACCGGGACTCGACCGCGCTGCGGTCCTCGCTCGCCCAGTGGGAGCGCGACAGCATCGGCGGCCACCGGCTGCCCGACCCCACCGCCTCGGCCCCGGCGCGGCTCGCGGCGTTCTTCGCCTCGCTCACCGCGGCGGACCGCCTGCTGCTCGCCGACCGCTATCCGCTCGCGGTCGGCAACATGAACGGCGCCCCGGTGACCCTGCGCTATCACGCGAACCGTGTCGCGCTGGACCAGGCGAGTGAGACCGCGCGGCGCCGGATGCACGACAGCAGACTGAGTACGTACGGCCAGCAGGACGCGGCCCGCCGTATGCAGCGCTACGCGGCGCTGGCGCGGCCCGACCGGCACATCCTGGCCTTCGACCCCGACGGCTCCGGCCGGGTGGCCGAGGTGTTCGGCGATCTGGACCGGGCGCAGCGGATCTCCGTGGTGGTGCCCGGGGTGGACACCGATCTGTTCACCTTCCAGCGGACCAACCGGAAGTACACCGCCCCGGTCGGCATGGCGCAGGCGCTGCACGCGGCCGAGCGGAAGGCGAGCCCGAAGACCCGGACCGCCGTGATCGCGTGGGCCGACTACACCGCGCCCGACGGGCTCGGCGTGGACGCGGCGACCGCGATGCGCGCCGAAGACGGCGCCGTCCGGCTGAACGCGCTACTGGGCGCGCTGCCCGGCCGGGCCCCGGTGTCGATGTTCTGCCACAGCTACGGCTCGGTGCTGTGCGGGGTCGCGGCGCGCGGGATGCCGCAGCGGGTGAGCGACGTGGCGGTGGCCGCGAGCCCCGGCATGCGGGTCACCAAGGCGGCCCAGCTGGGCACCCGGGCCCGGGTGTGGGCCATGCGGGACGCCACCGACTGGGTGCGGGACGTGCCGTATCTGGAGGTCGGCGGTCTCGGGCACGGGGCCGACCCGGTCTCCCGCGCCTTCGGCGCCCGCGTCCTCTCGGCGAGCGACGCGCAGGGCCATGCCGGCTATTTCCAGCCGGGCACGGACAGCCTGCGCAACCTGGCCAGGGTCGGCGTGGGGGCGTACGACACGGTCACCTGTGCGCACGGGGACGCCGGGTGCCGTACCGGTCTGCCGGAGAAGTCCCCGGACGGACGCGCGTAGAAGACAGCAGGAAGTGCGGTCTGCGCGGGTGGCGACGGAGGAGCACGTGCCGCATACGATGAGCCGCATGGGTGACGTACTGGCGGGTTTTCATGCCGTCTGGGAGTTCGAGTCCGACTCCGTGCTCATCCGTTACGAACGGGGGATACGGACACCGAAACTGTTTCAGGCCCTGGGTGAGCGGCGTGTCCCGCTGGCCGCCCTCGAGGGCGTGACGCTGACGCGAGGCAGACGGGGCACGGTCGCGCTGCGGCTCCAGCCGCGCGCGGGGGCCGACCCGCTGATGGAGGCCGCCGCGGGCCAGCTGCCCGAGGGCTCCGATCCGTACCGGCTGGTGCTGCCCGCCGAGCGGGAGACCCTGGCCGAGTACTACGCGGACGAGCTGAAGGTGCTGCTGACCGAGTCCGGTCCGGTGGACGGGTATCTGATCGGCGCGCCCGAGCCGCCGCTCCAGTTCAAGGCGTACGACGGCAAGGCGTCCTTCGACGGCACGAGCGTGCGGTTCCGCTGGTCCTGGACCGGCGCGTCCTCGGCCAAGTGGAAGGCCGGGGACCAGAAGTTTGCGGTGTCGGAGCTGTCCGGGGTCGAGTGGCGCTCGCCGGAGGTCTTCGAGGGGCATCTGCGGCTGCTGCGGCCCGAGAGCGCCGGTGCGGCGCCCGCGCAGGCCGACCAGGACCCGGCGGCGGTCGTCTTCGGGCTGGGTTATGGCCCGGTGCACGAGTCGCTGCCCTTCGCGGCGGCCGTGCTGGCCGCCGTCCGGGAGTGCGGCACCGCGCCGGTGCCCGCCGTGACCGCCGCCGCCCGCGCGGCAGACCCGGCCCGGCGCGACCCCGCCGACATCGCCGAACGCATCCGGCATCTCGGGGAGCTGCACCAGGCCGGGCTGGTCACGGACGAGGAGTTCGCGGCGAAGAAGGCCGAGCTGCTGGCGGAGCTGTAACGCTCCGCCGGGCGCACCCCTCGCGCGTCCTACTCGCGGCCCGCCGAGCTGAACGACATGTCCGCGTACCGGGTGCCCGCCACCTGACCGGCGATCGGCTCGAGCAGGGCCAGCTCCTCGTCGCTGAGCACGAGGTGGGCGGCGGCCACGTTCTCGGTGACCCGGCTCGGCTTGCGGGTGCCCGGGATCGGGACGACGGGCAGGTTCCAGACGGCCGCCTGCTGCTGGACCCAGGCGAGGGCGACCTGGCCGAGGGAGACCCCGTGCGCCTCGGCGACCTTGCGCACCGGCTCCAGCAGGGCTGCGTTGGCGGCGGCGTTGTCGCCGGTGAAGCGGGGGTGGGTACGGCGGAAGTCGTCGGTGGACAGCTCCTTGGCCGCGTCGGTGAAGGCGCCGGTCAGAAAGCCCCGGCCGAGCGGGGAGTACGCCACCAGGCCCACGCCCAGCTCACGGGCGGCGGGCACCACGTGCGCCTCGATGTCCCGGCTGAACAGCGACCACTCCGACTGCACGGCGGCGATGGGGTGGAGGGCGTGCGCGGTGCGCAGCTCGTCGGCCGTCACCTCGCTCAGGCCCAGGTGCTTGACCTTGCCCTCGCGCACCAGCTCCGCCATGGTGCCGACGCTCTCCTCCAGGGGCACGTCCACATCGCGGCGGTGCATGTAATAGAGGTCGATCTCGTCGACGCCGAGCCGCTTCAGGCTCGCCTCGACGGCCTGGCGGATGTAGGGGGCGTCGTTGCGGATGATCCGCTTGGTCGGGTCGTCCGCCGGGATCGACAGGGCGAACTTGGTGGCGATGACCACCTCGTCGCGGTGGGCCTTGAAGAAGGGGGCGAGGAAGCGCTCGTTGTCCCCCGCGCCGTAGGCGTCCGCCGTGTCGAACAGCGTGACGCCCAGCTCCAGGGCGCGGTCGAGCGTGGCCCGCGAGGCGTCGGTGTCCACCGGGCCGTAGGCGAAGCTCATGCCCATGCAGCCCAGGCCCTGGACGCCGACCTCCGGTCCGTCCGTGCCGAGGCGTACGGACGCGATCCTGGCGTCGCTCATCGGTCGGTTCCCTCCGTCGTGTACACACTGATCTTGAAGTCGAGCACGGCGAGCGTGTCGCGCAGTTCGGCGATCCGGGTCAGCACGTCCCTGCGGGTGTCCTCGAGCAGGGCCTTGCGCTGCGGATAGGTGTTCTCCCCCTCGCGGACCAGTTCCGCGTAGCGCACCATGTCGGCCACCGGCATCCCGGTCAGGCGCAGCTTGGTGACGAGGTCCAGCCAGTCCAGGTCGGGGTTGCGGTAGCGGCGCTGGCCGGTGTGCGACCGGTCGACGTGCGGCATCAGACCGATCCGCTCGTACCAGCGCAGGGTGTGCGCGGTCAGTCCCGTGAAGGCGACGACCTCGCTGATCGTGTAGCGGTCCTGGCCGTCGGGCCGGGGATGGCGCCGCTGGGCGGCCGGAGCACAGATGTCGGGGGTGGTGACTTCCTCGGTGGCCGCTTGCATGGTCTGCATCACCGTCATGCCCCCACGCTATGACCTTCGAGCGCACTCCAAGCAAGCGCGTTCAGCGACAAATACCGGGACGGGCGCGGTAGTCGGCCATTAGCGTGCCCTGCCATGAGTCTCGTACGACGGGCCGTGCCCGAGGACGCGCGGGAAGTGCTGCGCCTGCGCCAGGTGATGATCGACGCCATCTCGCCGCACCCCGCTGCCGGGGCGTGGCACGATCAGTCGTTGCCCACGTTGCGTGAGCGGCTGGCCGATCCGGCGGGGCCCTTCGCGGCCTTCGTGGTGGACCATCCGGAGCGGCCCGGGGCACTGGCCGCGCTCGCGGCCGGGACGGTGGAGTACCGGATCGGCCACCCGACCAACCCCCTGGGCGCGGTCGGTTTCGTCTTCAGCGTGGCCACCGATCCCGGCACCCGCCGCCGGGGGTACGCCCGCGCCTGTGTGGTGGACGGGCTGCTCGAGTGGTTCCGCGAGCGGGGTGCGGGCAAGATCCAGCTGACCGCCTCCGCCGAGGCCCTGCCGCTGTACGAGTCGCTGGGCTTCCGGCCGAAGCCGGACCCCTTCATGGAGCTGGTCCTGTGACCCGCATAGGCTCCTGGGCATGTCGTCGCACAGCTTGGCACTGATCGAGAACTGGCCCGTTCCCACCGCCGCCGCGGGCGTCGTGCGCGCCGACGGGACGGTCCTCGGCACCCACGGCCCCGCCGGGCACCGCTTCCCGCTGGCCTCGGTGACCAAGCCGCTGGCCGCCTACGCGGCGCTCGTCGCGTACGAGGAGGGGGCGATCGAGCTGGACGAGCCTGCGGGGCCGCCCGGCTCGACCGTCCGCCATCTGCTCGCCCACACCTCGGGCCTCGCCTTCGACGAGCACCGCAGCCTGGCGGCGCCCGGGGAGCGGCGGCTGTACTCCAACGCCGGTTTCGAGCAGCTCGGGGACCACATCGCCAAGGCGGCCGACATCCCCTTCGCGGAGTATCTGCGCCAGGCCGTGCTCGACCCGCTGGGCATGACCGCGACCTCGCTGGAGGGCTCCCCAGCCAAGGACGGCGTCTCCACCGTCGAGGACCTGCTGCGCTTCGCGGCGGAGATCCAGGCACCCCGGCTGCTCGACCCGCGCACGGTCGCCGAGGCGATGACCGTGCAGTACCCGGGCACCAAGGGCGTCCTGCCCGGCTACGGCCACCAGAACCCCAACGACTGGGGCCTCGGCTTCGAGATCCGTTCCACCAAGTCCCCGCACTGGACCGGCAGTTCGTCCTCCCCCCGCACCTTCGGCCACTTCGGCCAGTCCGGCACGTTCCTGTGGGTGGACCCGGACGCGGGACTCGCCACGGTCGCCCTGGCCGACCGCGCCTTCGGACCGTGGGCGATCGAGGCGTGGCCGCCCTTCACGGACGCGGTGCTGGCGGAGTTCCGGCGCTGAGCGGGCCTAGGACTCCATCGCCCACAGCAGGACCTCGGCCTCCGTCACCCCGGCCAGCTCCGGGCCCCGGGCGCCGGTGATCCGCGCCGCGTCGCCGGGGCCGAGGGTGTCGCCTGCGAGCCGCACCTCGCCGCGTACGACATGGACGTAGCGGAAGGGACCGTCGGGAAGCGCGGTCCGCTCCCCCGCCGCCGGGCGCAGCACCCGCAGGGTCGCGCCCGCGCCGGGCACCGCGTACGGCCCGGCCAGGTCCCGGACGACCGCGTACGACGGCTCCCCACCGGGCGCACGCGGAGCCAGCCACATCTGGACGAAGACCAGCGGGACCGCGCCCTCGTTGCGCTCGGAGTGGCGGACGCCCGCCGCCGCGCTGAGGTGTTGTACGTCACCGGGGCGGATCACGCGCGCGTGGCCCGTGGAGTCGCGGTGGGTGAGTTCGCCCTCGGTCACCCAGGTGACGATCTCGGTGTGGCTGTGCGGGTGCTCGGCGAAACCGGCGCCGGGGGCGAGGCGTTCCTCGTTGCAGGCGATGAGCGCGCCGAAGCGCAGGTTGTCCGGGTCGTAGTGCGGGCCGAAGGAGAAGGCGTGGCGGGAGTCGATCCCGGCCTCCGGGTCGCCTCCGTGCTGCCGCTCGTCTGCGCGCCGTACCTCGATCACAGGGCCCACGGTAGTCCCCGGGAAAGGCGCCCCGGGCCCCGGTGCCGGGCACTCGGCAGGACCCGGCGACGCACGGCCCCCGCCGGATAAGGCACTCTTGTCCCCGTGCCCGAACCCGAATCCCACAGCAGCGATCCCGCACGTCATGCCGCCCACCCGCACTCCGCGACCCTGAAGCGGCTGGAGAAGTCCTCCGGGAATCTCGCCGCACAGGCCATCGCGCGCATGGACGACACCCTGCCGTGGTACCGGGCGATGCCACCGGAGAACCGCTCCTGGATCGGGCTCGTCGCCCAGGCGGGCATCGCCGCCTTCACCGAGTGGTTCCGGCACCCGGACGCGCCCCAGGCCATCTCGACCGATGTGTTCGGCACCGCGCCCCGCGAGCTGACCCGGGCGATCACGCTGCGCCAGACCGTGGAGATGGTGCGCACCACCATCGAGGTCATGGAGAGCGCCATCGACGAGGTGGCCGCGCCCGGCGACGAGCGCGTGCTGCGCGAGGCCCTGCTGGTGTACGCCCGGGAGATCGCCTTCGCCACCGCCCAGGTCTACGCCCAGGCCGCCGAGGCACGCGGTGCCTGGGACGCGCGCCTGGAGTCCCTGGTGGTGAACGCGGTGCTCAGCGGCGAGGCCGACGAGGGCGCCGTCAGCCGGGCCGCCGCGCTCGGCTGGAACTCCCCGGAGCATGTGTGCGTGGTGCTCGGCACCGCGCCCGAGGGCGACAGCGAGCTGACCGTGGAGGCGATCCGGCGCGCCGCCCGGCACGCCAAGCTCCAGGTGCTCACCGGGGTGCTCGGGGACCGGCTCGTGGTGATCGCGGGCGGCAGCGCCTATCCGCTCGCGGTGGCCAAGTCGCTGATCGGCCCGTACGCCGCGGGGCCCGTGGTCGCGGGGCCCGTGGTGCCCGACCTCCAGGCCGCGACCCGCTCCGCGCAGGCGGCGGCGGCCGGACTCAAGGCGTGTTCCGCCTGGCAGGACGCGCCCCGCCCGGTGCTGGCCGACGATCTGCTGCCCGAGCGCGCCATCGCGGGCGATCCGGGCGCGCGCGAGCAGCTGGTGGAGGAGATCTACAGACCGCTGGAGGAGGCGGGCTCGGCGCTCCTGGAGACCCTGAGTGTCTACCTGGAGCAGGCGAGCAGCCTGGAGGGCGCGGCGCGGATGCTCTTCGTTCACCCGAACACCGTCCGCTACCGGCTCCGACGTGTGACTGACGTCACCGGCTGGTCACCTTCCGATGTACGATCCGCGTTCACGCTGCGGATCGCCCTGATCCTGGGGCGGCTGACCGATGGAGACGCCCAGCTCTAGCTTTTTGTCCGGGCTCCACAAAAGCCCTTCGTGTTCTTCGTCCCTGTCCTCACGGGCGGCGCAGGCCGTCCCCAAGAGAGAGTGTGAGAGTGCTCGTACTCGTCGCTCCCGGCCAGGGCGCCCAGACGCCCGGCTTCCTGACTCCCTGGCTCGAACTGCCCGGTGCCGCCGACCGTGTCGCCGCGTGGTCGGACGCCATCGGCCTGGACCTGGTCCACTACGGCACCGAGGCCGACGCGGACGCGATCCGCGACACCTCGGTGGCGCAGCCGCTGCTGGTCGCCGCCGGAATCCTGTCCGCCGCGGCACTGGGTGACATCGCGACGATCGCGCCGGGCGCGGTCGCGGGTCACAGCGTGGGCGAGATCACCGCCGCCGCGATCACCGGCGTGCTCGACGACACCGAGGCGCTGCGCCTGGTCCGGCAGCGGGGGCTGGCCATGGCCGAGGCCGCCGCGATCACCGAGACCGGCATGTCGGCGCTGCTCGGCGGCGACCCGGAGGTCTCGGTCGCGCACCTGGAGAAGCTGGGCCTGACCCCGGCCAACATCAACGGCGCGGGCCAGATCGTCGCCGCGGGCACGCTGGAGCAGCTGGCCGCGCTGAACGAGGACAAGCCCGAGGGCGTCCGCAAGGTCGTCCCGCTGAAGGTGGCCGGCGCCTTCCACACCCTGCACATGGCGCCCGCGGTGGAGAAGCTGGCCGAGGCCGCCGCCTCCCTGGCGCCCACCGACCCGGCGTTCACCTACGTCTCCAACAAGGACGGGCAGACCGTCGCGACGGGCACCGAGGTGCTTCAGCGGCTGGTCGGCCAGGTCGCCAACCCGGTCCGCTGGGACCTGTGCATGGAGACCTTCAAGGAACTCGGCGTCACCGCGCTGATCGAGGTGTGCCCGGGCGGCACCCTGACCGGCCTGGCCAAGCGGGCCCTGCCGGGCGTGCGGACGCTGGCGCTGAAGACCCCCGAAGACCTCGACGCGGCGCGCGCGCTCATCGCCGAGACCGTGACTCCTGCCGCCGACGCGGCGGGGGTCTGACAAGGAGCCCATGGCAATGGCGAAGATCAGGCCCAGCAAGGGCGCCCCGTATGCGCGCATCCTCGGTGTCGGCGGTTACCGCCCGACCCGGGTGGTGCCCAACGAGGTGATCCTGGAGAAGATCGACTCCTCCGACGAGTGGATCCGCTCCCGCTCCGGCATCGAGACCCGGCACTGGGCGGGCCCCGAGGAGACGGTCGCCGCGATGTCGGTCGAGGCGGCGGGCAAGGCCATCGCCGACGCGGGCATCGACGCCGACCGGATCGGCGCCGTGGTGGTCTCCACGGTCTCGCACTTCAGCCAGACCCCGGCCGTGGCCACCGAGATCGCGGACAAGCTGGGCACCGACAAGGCCGCCGCGTTCGACATCTCGGCGGGCTGCGCGGGCTTCGGCTACGGCCTGACCCTCGCCAAGGGCATGGTGGTGGAAGGTTCCGCCGAGTACGTGCTCGTCATCGGCGTGGAGCGGCTGAGCGACCTGACCGACCTGGAGGACCGCGCGACGGCCTTCCTGTTCGGCGACGGCGCGGGCGCGGTCGTGGTCGGCCCGTCGAAGGAGCCCGCCATCGGCCCCACGGTGTGGGGCTCGGAGGGCGACAAGGCCGGCACCATCAAGCAGACCGTCCCGTGGGACAGGTTCGCGACCGCCGACGCGTCCGAACTCCCCCAGGACAGCGCGGGGAACGTCAAGTTCCCCGCGATCACGCAGGAGGGCCAGGCGGTCTTCCGCTGGGCCGTGTTCGAGATGGCGAAGGTCGCCCAGCAGGCGCTGGACGCGGCCGGGATCACCTCGGACGACCTGGACGTCTTCATCCCGCACCAGGCCAATGTGCGGATCATCGACTCGATGGTGAAGACCCTCAAGCTGCCGGAGCACGTCACGGTCGCCCGTGACATCCGCACCACCGGCAACACCTCGGCCGCGTCGATCCCGCTCGCGATGGAGCGGCTTCTGGCGACCGGCGAGGCCAAGAGCGGCGACACGGCGCTCGTCATCGGATTCGGGGCGGGTCTGGTCTACGCCGCCACGGTCGTTACCCTCCCCTAGGCACTCCGTGCCGGACCATCGGTCCGATGCGGGGAAAATGCCACTTACTGTCTGAACATCGAAGAAGGAGAGCGCCTGACATGGCCGCCACCCAGGAAGAGATCGTCGCGGGCCTTGCCGAGATCGTGAACGAGATCGCCGGCATCCCCACCGAGGACGTCCAGCTGGACAAGTCCTTCACCGACGACCTCGACGTCGACTCCCTGTCCATGGTCGAGGTCGTCGTCGCCGCCGAAGAGCGCTTCGACGTGAAGATCCCGGACGAGGACGTCAAGAACCTCAAGACCGTCGGTGACGCCACCGACTACATCCTCAAGCACCAGGCCTGAGGCTCGTAGGCCCCGGGCCGCGAGGTCCCGAGGCCGCAAGGCCCCGCCACCCGGCGGTGGCGCCGTAGATTCCCGCATCGTTGGAGAAAGAATTCCCGTGAGCCCGACCAATCGCACCGTGGTCGTCACCGGTATCGGCGCAACCACACCGCTGGGTGGCGACGTGCCCTCCACCTGGGAGGCCCTGCTCGCCGGCCGGTCCGGCGTCGGCCGCCTGGAGGAGGACTGGGCACAGGAGCTGCCGGTCAAGATCGCCGCGCGTATCGCGGTCGAGCCCGGCGAGGTCATCCCCCGCCCGCAGGCCCGCAAGCTGGACCGCTCGGCGCAGTTCGCGCTGATCGCGGCCAAGGAGGCCTGGCAGGACGCCGGTTTCACCGCCAGGGCGGGCGAGGACCAGGCCGTCAACCCCGACCGGCTCGGCGCGGTCATCGCCTCCGGCATCGGCGGTGTGACGACCCTGCTCGACCAGTACGACGTGCTCAAGGAGAAGGGCGTACGCCGCGTCTCCCCGCACACCGTGCCGATGCTGATGCCCAACTCCCCGGCGGCCAACGTCGGTATCGAGCTGGGCGCGCGTGCCGGTGTGCACACCCCCGTGTCGGCCTGCGCCTCGGGCGCGGAGGCCATCGGGTACGCGATCGAGATGATCCGCACCGGGCGTGCGGACGTGGTCGTGGCCGGTGGTACCGAGGCCGCCATCCACCCGCTTCCCATCGTGGCCTTCGGCAACATGATGGCGATGTCCAAGAACAACGACGACCCCGAGGGCGCCTCGCGTCCCTACGACGCGGGCCGTGACGGCTTCGTGCTCGGCGAGGGCGCCGGTGTGATCGTGCTGGAGTCCGAGGAGCACGCCAAGGCGCGCGGTGCCCGGATCTACGTCGAGGCGGTCGGTCAGGGCATCTCCGCCGACGCGCACCACATCACGCAGCCGGAGCCCTCGGGCAACGGCATCGCGCACGCGCTGCAGAACCTGCTGGACTCGACCGACCTGAAGCCGTCGGAGATCGTGCACGTCAACGCGCACGCCACCTCGACGCCGCAGGGCGACGTGGCCGAGGTCAAGGCGCTGCGCAAGGTGTTCGGGGACGACGTCGACCACATGGCGATCTCCGCCACCAAGTCGATGACCGGTCATCTGCTGGGCGGCGCGGGCGGCATCGAGACCGTCGCGTCGATCCTGGCCCTGGTCAACCGCACGGCCCCGCCGACCATCAACGTCACGGAGCTGGACCCCGAGGTCAACGCGGACGTCGTCGTCGGCGAGCCGCGCACGCTCCCCGAGGGCCGTATCGCCGTGCTGAACGATTCGTTCGGCTTCGGCGGCCACAACGTGGTCCTGGCGTTCAGGACGATCTGAGGCGTCGTGACGCCGTGACGGCCCGGTCTCCGCTCGTCGGAGACCGGGCCGTCGTCGTGTCACCGATGAGCATCACCGTGATGACCCAGGCCACGGGCGCGATCGCCGCCACCTGAGGGCCCGCCAGTCGGCGCACGCAGAGCATCGCGTTGCCCGTGCACACGGCGGGTCGGTACGGGCCTGCGGCGGCGGGGCGCCCTTCCCGTCCCGTACGGGCAGTACGGCGGCGGCCGTGAAGGCGCTCGGACAGAGCAGGGAGGCGACGGCGGCGGCCCCGAGGCACAGGCCCGGGGGCGGTGCCACCGGGCGATCTCGGCGCTGACCAGGACCGCCGTCAGGACGCCCGGGTGCGGCCGGTCGTGGGCCGGGCCGGGCGGGAGACGTGCGGGAGGTTTCAGACCACCTGGTGCAGCCAGCGGACCGGGGCGCCCTCGCCCGCGTAGCGGAAGGGCTCCAGTTCGTCGTCCCAGGGCTTGCCGAGGAGCTTGGCGAGTTCGGACTCGAGGTCGGTCTCGCCGTGCTTGCTGCGCTGCAGGGCCGCGCGCAGCCGGTCCTCGGGGATGAGGATGTCGCCGTGGATGCCGGTGACGGCGTGGAAGATGCCGAGGTCGGGGGTGCAGCTGTAGCGCTCGCCCTCGGCGGTGGCGCTGGGCTCGGCGGTGACCTCGAAGCGGAGCATCTGCCAGCCGCGCAGCGCCGAGGCGAGCTTGGAGGCGGTACCGGCCTCGGCCTTCCAGGAGAACTCGGAGCGCCAGGTGCCGGGGGCGGCGGGCTGCCGGATCCAGTCGAGGTTGACGCGCGTGCCGAGCACCCCGGCGACGGCCCACTCGACATGCGGGCAGAGCGCGCGCGGCGCGGAGTGCACGTACAGAACTCCACGTGTCGTCACCGGAACCTCCGGGCTGAGCGGGACATCTTGCGGACTGACCGGCGGCAGTGGGGCGACGGCCGCGTTGAGGGCGAGGCTACCGTGCGGCGGTGCAAGGAGTGTGACGTACCGTCGGTCCCGGTGCCAGGAAACCTTTGCCATTCACCCAGGGGGACGCTTGTACAGGGGTGTGCCGTTCCCTGCGGGCGGGGCGGGAACCGCGGCACGTTGTCATGAGGGGGGCGCACCTGCCGGAGCTGCACCGACGAGCGAGGGGATCAGCCAGGATGCGGAAGCGAGGCCACCGGGTACGGGCCGCCGTCGCGGTGCTGACGGCGGCCGTGCTGGCGACGGGGTGTGACTCCATCCGGGGTGATCACGCGGGTACGGGCGTGTCCCGGGCCCCCGCGAAGCCCGCGCCGGTGTGGAACCGCAGCCCCGGTTCGATCGCCGCCGTCGGGGACTCCATCACCCGCGGCTTCGACGCCTGCTCGGTGTTCTCCGACTGCCCGGAGGTCTCCTGGGCGACGGGCAGCGACGCCGGGGTGGACAGCCTCGCGGTGCGGCTGCTCGGGCCCGTGAAGGCGGCGGAGTACAGCTGGAACTACGCGGTGACCGGCGCCCGCATGGCCGACCTGCCCGGTCAGCTGGCCCGGGCCGCCGCGCGCAGGCCCGAGCTGGTGACGGTGATGGTCGGGGCGAACGACGCCTGCCGTGCCTCGGTGTCCGCGATGACCCCGGTGAAGGAGTTCCGCGCGGACTTCGCGAAGTCCCTGCGCACGCTGCGCACGACGCTGCCGAGGACGCAGGTGTACGTCGCGAGCGTGCCCAATCTCCAGCGGCTGTGGTCGACGGGGCGCACGGACCCGCTGGGCAAGCAGGTGTGGAAGCTCGGCATCTGCCCCTCGATGCTGGGCGCGGCCGACGATCTGACGGCGGCGGCCACCCGGCGGCGCGAGAAGGTCCAGCAGCGGGTGGAGGACTACAACGCGGCGCTGGAGGACGTGTGCGCGAGCGACCCGCGCTGCCGGTTCGACGGCAACGCGGTCTTCGACTACCGCTTCGGCACCGGCCAGCTCAGCCGCTGGGACTGGTTCCACCCGAGCCGCAGCGGTCAGGCCAGGCTCGCGGAGATCGCGTACCGCACGGTCACGGCGGAGCGACCGTGACCTAAGGTTTCCCACATGGGCGAACTTTTCGGCACACTTTCCGACGGGGCCCCGGTGCACCGCTGGACGCTGGAGCGCGGCGGGACGCGGGTGCGCGTGCTGTCGTACGGCGGGATCGTGCAGTCCGTCGAGACCCCGGACCGGGAGGGCCGCCCGGCGGACGTGGTCCTGGGATTCCCGTCCCTGGACGACTATCTGACGCACCGGGGGCCGTATCTGGGCGCCCTGGTCGGGCGGTACGCCAACCGCATCGCGGGCGCCCGCTTCCCGCTGGACGGCCGGACGTACGCGCTGGCGCCCAACAACGGCCCCCACTCGCTGCACGGCGGCGAGGAGGGCTTCGACCGGCGGGTGTGGGACGTGGCGCCGGTCGAGCACGGCCTGCGCCTGAGCCGGGTCAGCCCGCACGGCGAGGAGGGCTTCCCGGGCCGCCTGGAGGTGGCCGCCACCTACACGCTGGACGCCTCGGGCGCGCTGCGGATCGCCTACGAGGCGGTGACGGACGCGCCGACGATCGTGAACCTCACCAACCACACGTACTGGAACCTCGGCGGGCCGGGCTCCGGGCACGCGGGCGGTCATGAACTGCGGCTCGCCGCCTCCCGGTACACCCCGGTGGACGCGGACCTGATCCCGGAGGGCGACCCGGCGGACGTGACCGGCACCCGCTTCGACTTCCGCGCGGCCCGCAAGACCGGGTCCGGCTACGACCACAACTTCGTCCTGGACAAGGGCGTCACGGCCGCCGCCGAGGAGGTGGCCGAGCTGTACGACCCCGCCTCGGGCCGGGCCCTGACGGTGTCCACGACCGAACCAGGCATCCAGCTCTACACCGCCGACCACCTCGGCGCCCCCTTCGCCCCCGGCGAGGGCATCGCCCTGGAGACCCAGCACTTCCCGGACTCCCCCCATCGCCCGGACTTCCCCAGCACGCGGCTCGACCCGGGCGAGGTCTACCGCTCGGAGACGGTGTACGGCTTCTCGACCCGCTAGCCGTCCCCGCCCGGCGCGGGACGGTGGGGTCGGGAGCGGCAGGCGGGGTACCCGGGGTGGCGGACAACGTCGTACGCGTCGGTGAGAGGGGCCGGAGATGGACAACACTCTGCGCGAGGTCATGACGGGGAACCCCACGACGGCCGACAGCGGTGCTTCGGTGACGTCGGTGGCCCGGACCATGCGGGACGGCGGGGTCGACGTCGTGCTCGTCGTGGCGGACGGGAACCCGGTCGGGCTGGTCAGCGATCACGACCTGCTGAGCGGGGTGCTCGCGGACGGCGCCGACGCCGAGAATCTGACCATGGGCGAGGCGGTCCAGGATGACCTGGTGATCGTGGACGTCGAGGACGGTCTGGACGTCGTCACCCAGAAGATGCGCGAGCACTCCGTGCGCCAGGCCGTCGTCATGGAGAACGGCGTCCCGGTGGGCGTGGTGAACGCGGGCGACCCGGCCATCCAGGGGCGTCCTGGGCGCATCGACGCGCCGACGCCGGAGCACGCCCGCACGACGGACGAAGAGATCCGTTGAGGGGCGCGGCGCCCGTGGGATGCGACGAGCCCCGGTCCAGCTGTCAGGTTCCGGACCGGGGCTGCTCGTCGAGGGACGTGTCCCGCCTCCGACGGTAACGGGCGGGGGCGGCGCGGGGGACGCCGGACGGGGGTGCGGGGGTGGTTCCGTACGAACCTTTCACACACCCGCACGACTTCACCGTGGCCGCTCAGGCGGTGACCGGGCGGTCCGCCTCGGGCTGTTCGGGTTCCGGGCGGTCCTCGGTGGTCTCCTCGTCCAGGAGGTCGCGGGCGAGGAGGGTGGCTCCGGCGACGGCGCCCGGCATCAGGAAGACGGCGACGACCGGGACCAGAAAGGCGAGGCCGAGCGGGACGCCGAAGCCCCAGACCAGGCTCTTGCGGGAGCGCAGCAGGGCCAGGCGGGCGCGCAGGTCCAGGCCCCGGCGCTGGAGGGCGACGGCGGCCAGTTCCTCGGTGAGGAAGAAGCCGGTGACGAAGAAGCCGACGACCGGGACCACCGTCTGCCCGACCACGGGCAGGAAACCGAGCGCGAAGAGCAGGACGCCCCACACACAGGCGCGGGCCAGCACCCGCAGGCTGTCGCGGGCCGAGATCCACAGCTCGCGCCACAGGGGCAGCTCGGAGCGGGGCGCGGTGCCGTCGGGCGAGACGTCCTCGTCGCACCGCTCGGACAGGCTCTCGTAGAAGGGCTGGCCGACGAGCAGGGTGACCGCGGTGAAGGTGAGGACCGCGAGCAGCAGGACGAGCGCGAAGAGGACGACGGCGAGGACGTCCCGGAACAGGCGCTGCCAGGGGCTCGACCAGTCGTCGGCGAACGGGGTCGCCCAGGTGACGGCGTCGTAGCCCCACACGGCGAGCGCGACGAGCGCGGCCGTGTAGAGGACGAGGGTGATCAGGCCGGGCAGCAGCCCGTAGCCGTACCGTCCGCCGTGCCGGGTCACCCAGCGCTGGCCGCGCAGCAGATGACGGAACCCCACCCCGAGATCGCGCATGGCGAGGACTTTACCCAACCGGCCGGGCGGGGCCACGCCCGGATCAGGCCGAGAGCATCCGGCGCAGCAGGTCCCGCAGGGAGCCGCGCTCCTCGTCCGAGAGCCCGGCCAGCGGTTCGCGGGCGAAGCGCAGGCCCTCGCGCAGGTCGCGGGCGACGCTGAGCCCCTCCTCGGTGGCGGCGGCGAGCTTGACCCGGCGGTCGCCGCTGTCGGGGCGGCGCTCGACCAGGCCGCGCGACTCCAGGCGGTCCACGATCCCGGTGACGTTGGACGGCTCGCACTTGAGCCGCTGGGCGAGGCGGCGCATCGGCAGCGGTTCGAGGGCGAGCAGGCTGAGCAGGCGGGCCTGCGGGCCGGTGAGGGCGTGGGCTGCCGCCGCTTCGTCGTAGTCCGCGTGGAAGCGGGCCACGACGTCACCGATCAGTTCGACGACCTCGAGGGTGAGGGGGTCGGCGGCACGGCGCCGCTCCTGGGCGGATGACGCGGACGAGGGGGACATGCGCTCCAGGATACCGCGTTACTTGACAGCATGAAATATTCAGGCGCATGGTTATTTCAGGTACTGAAGCATTCTGGAAGAAGGTCAGCCCCTCATGTCCGACTCCCCCGCCCTGCCCGCCGTGAGCCGCGAGTGGCATCTGCTCAGCCGTCCGGTGGGCTGGCCGAAGCCCGAGGACTTCGCGCTGGTCGAGGTCCCGATGCCGGTGCCCGGCGAGGGCCAGGTCCTGGTACGCAACGAGTACCTCTCGGTGGACCCGTACATGCGGGGCCGGATGAGTGCCGCCAAGTCCTACGCCGAGCCCTTCGCCCTCGGTGAGCCCATGCAGGGCGGGGCCGTCGGCGTGGTCGTCGCCTCCAACGCCGAGGGCGTGGAGGTCGGGGACCATCTGCTGCACTTCCTCGGCTGGCGCGAGTACGCGGCGGTGGACGCGAAGAGCGCCGCCAAGGTCGACCCGCAGGCCGCGCCGCTCTCCGCCTACCTGGGCGTGCTCGGCATGACCGGCCTGACCGCGTACGCTGGTCTGCTGCGCGTGGCCTCCTTCAAGGAGGGCGACACCGTCTTCGTCTCGGGCGCCGCCGGTGCCGTGGGCAGCGAGGTCGGTCAGATCGCCCGGCTGAAGGGCGCCGCCCGGGTCATCGGCTCGGCCGGGTCCGACGAGAAGGTACGGCTCCTGGTGGACGAGTACGGCTTCGACGCCGCGTTCAACTACAAGGACGGCCCGGTGAGTGCGCAGCTGCGCGAGGCCGCGCCCGACGGCATCGACGTCTACTTCGACAACGTCGGCGGCGACCACCTCCAGGCCGCCCTCGGCTCGCTCCGGCTGCACGGCCGCATCGCCATCTGCGGCATGATCTCGGTCTACAACAACACCGAGCCCGCCCCCGGTCCGAACAACCTCGCCCGGCTGATCCAGACCCGGGGCCGCATGGAGGGCTTCCTGGTGGGCGACCACTACGACCTCCAGCCCGAGTTCGTCCGCGAGGTCGGCCCCTGGGTCGCCTCGGGCGAGCTGAAGTACAGCGAGACGGTCGTGGACGGCATCGACAACGCGGTGTCGGCGTTCCTCGGTCTGCTGCGGGGGGAGAACATCGGCAAGATGGTCGTCAAGCTCTGAGGTCGTACGTACCGGAGGCCGCACCCGTGCATGGGGGGGGTGCGGCCTCCGTCGTACGCTCTTCGCGCGGGTCAGAGTCCCAGCGCCGCCCGGTGCGCCGCCGCCACCAGGCGGTCGTTCTCCGGGGCCGCGCCGCCGGGGTAGGCGAAGCGGCGGCGGGTGTAGCCGTAGGCGAGGCCGCTGCGTGGGTCCGCGAAGGCCTGGGAGCCGGCGGCACCGCTGTGGCCGATGGTGCCCGCGCCGAGGAAGGGGTAGTGGGTGTCGGCGGTGATCTGGAAGCCGAGGCCGAACGTCTTGTGGACGCGGCCGACCAGGTCGTAGCCGACCGAGTGCGGCTGTCCGAACTCGGCGACCGTGTCGGCCTTCAGCAGCGGTGCCTTCTCGGCCACCTCGCTGATCATCGCCGCGTACATCCCGGCGAGACCGCGCGCCGAGGCGACACCGCCGATCGAGGCGGGTCCTCTGGCGCGCAGGGTGCGGTCGTTGGGCACGGATTCGAGGTCGGTGGGCTCGGCGGCGTGCAGGTTGTAGGCGATGGCCTCCAGGGTGTGCGGTCCTGACGGCCGTGCCTCGGACTCGGCCTGCTGCACGGGGGTGAGCACCATCGGCTGGGTGCTGCGGAAGCGGGGTTCGCGGGAGGCGGGCAGGCCCAGGTAGAAGTCGAGCCCGTAGGGGACGCGGACCCGCTCCTCGTACAGCTCCTGGAGCGTACGGCCCGTCGCGCGGCGGGCGACCTCGCCGGTCAGGGCGCCGATCACCACCGCGTGGTAGCCGAAGGCGGTGCCGGGGCGCCAGAAGGGCCGCTGGTCGGCGAGGCGTTCGGCCAGCGCGCGGTCGTCGGCCAGCTCGGCCGGGCTGAAGCCGGTGTCCGTGCCGATCAGTCCGGCGCGGTGGGCCAGCAGATCGCGCAGGGTGAGCGCGCCCTTGCCCTCGACGCCGAACTCCGGCCAGTAGTAGGTGACCTTGCGGTCCAGTTCCAGCGTGCCGTCCTGCACCAGCAGGGCGGCGACGAGATGGGCGGCGCCCTTGGTGGACGAGTGGACGCCGTACAGCGTGTTGCCGTCGACGCCGTCGCCCGCCCACAGGTCGACGACCTTCCTGCCATGCACATAGGCGCACAACTGGCCTTCGTAGTCCGCGCGTTCACCGGAGACGAAGGCGGCGAACTCCTCGCGTACCGCCTCGAAGCCCTCGGCGACCGTGCCCTGGACGGTGATCTCCTGACTCATCCGTTCTCCTCCACTGAGCCGCTGCCGACGCCCTCTCCCCGTGCGGGGCGCTCCACTGGTTCGTGTACGGCGAGATGTACCTCTTCGACTCAACCGTGCCGGACCCCGGTTGGTGTCTCCGATACCCCGGATGGCCGATGGCACGGGGGTGGTACGGGGTGGCGAAGGCGTGCGGAAGCGGGTGGCGCGTGCCGTGGCCGGTCCGTGCGCCTCGGGGTGCGGCGTGCGCCCTGCGCGCAGAACCCGAGGGCGTCAGGCTTCGGGGGGTGGTTTTCGGGGGGTGTTGTCGGGGNGGTGGGGGCGGAAGCGGGTCAGCATGCCCGCCAGCCCCATGAGGCACAGGAACGGCGGTGCGGGCGGGGTGACCCGGAGGAGGGCGTACAGGACGCCGATGCCCGCACCGGCCCCGAAGGACACGGCGTAGTCCACCTTGACTCCCCCGTTTCCGGCGGGCCGATATGACCGATTTGCCGTTGATTTAGCAGTCAAGTGTGGGGAATCGAGTCAGGTGCACCACCACAGGAAGCGGTCGCAGGACTTGGTCGGGTCCGGGGTCGGGGTGGGGTCCGGGGCCGGGTCGCTGTGGGTCGGGGTGGCCGTGGGGCGCGCGGGCGGCGGATCGGCGGGGGCCGGGACCTGGGCGGGCGGGGCCGTGGTGGCGGCCTGGGTGGCCTGGTCCGGGGCCTCGGCGGACTTGGACGCCTTGTGCTTGGGGGTCTTGGACGCGGACGCGGAGGGCGAGGCGTCCGGGGAGGCGGAGGCCGAGGCGCGGCCGGAACCGGCGCCCGCGGTGCCGCCCTGTGGCGTCGCGGCCGTCGGATCCGGCTGGGCCGAGCCCGCGCCGCCGTCCGGGGAGGCGCCACCGGAGGCGGCGGGGCGGTCGATGGAGAAGGGCGCGTCGGTGCCGAGTTCGGCGAGGCTCAGCGCGCCTGCCGCCAGTACGAACCCGGTGGTGACGAGGAGGGTACGGCGACGGCGACGACGGTGCGCGGCGGCCTTGCGGTCGCGGCGGCTGAGGTCGGAGTCGGGGTCCGCGTCGACATCGTCATCGTCGTCGGGGTCGATACCGGGGTCCGTGTCGGGGTCGGCGGCCGGGGCTTCGTCGGGGACTCGGTCGGGGCCGGACTCGGGGGTGCCGTCCGGGGCGGGAACGGCGTACGGCTGCTCCGCGCTCTCCTGGACGGGAGGCTCGGCGCGGCGGTCGGCCTGCCGGGGGACTCTGGCCTGGGCGGGGGCCTCTGGATGGAGGGGCGCCGGGGGCGTGCCGTACCCCTGGGCAGCCTGGGGCGCCGCACCGGCGTACCCGTGGGGCTCCGCACCGGGCGCACCGGCGTAACCCTGGGGCTCGACACCCGCCACCCCGCCGTACCCCTGAGCCCCCACCCCGTAAGGATCAGGCCCCGCCCCCGGTGCGACGGTCACGTCCACGGGCGTGACGGCGGAGGGCGCGGGGGCGCCGCAGCCTGGGCAGGCCAGGGCGCCGTTGAGGTGCCGTCGGCACGGGTGGCAGTAGTCCATGACGCGGGAAGACTAGATTCCAGCGGGGTCACGTTCCTAGGCGCGACTGTGAAGGTTTGGTGCGGGACCGGCCGAGTTCCCGCGCGCCGTGTTCGATCGGGGCGCGTTCGGGGGAGGCGATGCGGCGGTGGAGTGAAGTGGCTCACGTGGCGCCCGAGTTGAACACCACCCCCGTCAGTTCCGTATGCATGAGTGGCCCCTGTCCCCACGGGCCGCCCTTCGTCGGAGGTCTCCTTGCCTGACAACGTCACCTCGTTGTTCCGCGGCACCGCCGCGCACAGCCCCTCGATGGCGGCGCTCAGGCGGGGCAGTGACGGTGCGGGCCCGGTGGACTTCTGCATCCCGTGCAACCCGTACTTCCCGACCCCCGCGATGTTCGAGGACATGGCGGCCCGGCTGCGGGACATCATCACGTACTACCCGAGCAGCGCCGACACGATCACCGCCGAGCTGTGCCAGCTGCTTCAACTCCCCCCGCAGTGCGTGGCGATGGGCAACGGCTCGACCGAACTCATCACCTGGATCGACCATCTGCTGGTCCGCGAGTCGCTGGCCGTGCCCGTGCCGACCTTCGGCCGCTGGACCGACCAGCCGATGGAGACGGGCAAGCGGGTCGACATGTTCCCGCTCCAGGAGGCCAACGGCTTCGCGCTCGACCTGGCCCGCTACGGCGAGTTCATCCGCAAGCGGGGCACCAGGGTCGCCGTGATCTGCAACCCCAACAACCCCGACGGCGGCTTCCTGTCCAGACAGTCGGTGGTGCAGTTCATGGACGCGATGGCCGACCTGGACCTGGTGGTGATCGACGAGTCGTTCCTGGAGTTCGCGGACGCGGAGGCCGAGCCCAGCGTCGTCCAGGAGGCCATGCTGCGCCCGAACGTGATCGTGCTGCGCAGCCTCGGCAAGAACTTCGGTCTGCACGGCATCCGCTTCGGCTATCTGGTCGCCAACCCCGCGCTCGCGGGCAAGGTCCGCTCGATGCTGCCCAAGTGGAACCTCAACTCCTTCGCGGAACACGTGGTGTTCATGCTGAAGGAGCACGGCACCGAGTACGCGCAGAGCCTGCTCCAGGTGCGCCGGGACCGCCTGGAGATGGCGAGCCGGCTGGCCGGGCTGCCCGGTCTGACCGTCTATCCCTCGCAGGGCAACTTCCTCTTCGTGCGCCTCCCGCTCGGCGCCGAGGGCACCGTGGTCCGCGACCGGCTGCTCACCGAGCACCGGGTGCTGGTCCGCGAGTGCGGCAACAAGATCGGCTCGTCCAGCCGGTTCGTCCGGCTCGTGGTGCGCCCCGAGCCCGACGTGCGCCGCCTGGTGACCGGCCTGGAGCACGTGCTCTACGAGACGAGGAAGAAGGCCGCCGTCCCCGAGCTGAGCGCCGGGAACGGCTACAGCTCGGGCACCCCCGCCGTGGACCGGCTGATCAACGAGACCAACGGGGCCGGGATGCGACTGCCCGCGCAGGCGATCGCCGCGGCTCCTTCCCCGGGGCTCCCCACAGCCCCGGCCGCCGGCACCGGTATGCCGCTCCCCGCCGCCGCAGCGCCGGCCGGCGGCGGGATGCCGGTGCCGGCGGCGGCTCAAGCGAGCCCGATGGCGGCCCGCTCTGGGCCGATGGCTCCGGCCGCGCAGCCCGCCGCCGCTCCCCAGCAGTTGCCCCCGGCCCCGCAGCCGCCGCTCCCGCCCGCGCCCCAGCAGATCCCGGCCGCCGCGCAGCTCCCGGCCCAGCCGCAGCCGTTCGCGCCGCAGCCCGTGGCCCCGCAGCAGCTCCCGGCGCAGCCGCAGATGCCCCCGGTCCCCCAGCCGATGGCACCGGCGGCGATGGCCCCCGCCGCTCCCATGGCCCCGGCCGCGACGGCTCCGGCCGCGGCGGCTCCGGCCGCCATGGCTCCGGCCGCGGCGGCTCCGGCCGCCATGGCTCCGGCCGCGGCGGGCCCCACCCCGCCCGGCGTCCCGGCCCGGGGCGGTCTCACCGCCGCCCAGGTGCGCGGCATGACCGCGCCCGGCACCCCGGCCCCCGCGCCGCCCGCCGGGCTGACCCCGGCCCCGGCGACCGGCTGGCCGAGCGCGCAGAGCTGGCCGAACGCGGCCGGGATGGGTCAACCCGTCTGAGACACCGGGGCGTTACGGGTTCTCCCAGGCGGAAGGCTGTGCCGCGAGGGTCCGTACCGGCTCCGGCAGGGCGTCCGCCGCGAGGTCCGCGAGCGTGACCCCCTCCAGCACCTGCCGCACCCCGGCGCGCAGGGCGATCCACAGCGGGAGCAGCGGCCGGGCCGTACCCGTGTAGGCGAGTTCGGTCGGGCGTTCGCCGCGTACGGAGACGATCGGGCCGTCCACCGCGCGGATGACGTCCGCGACGGTGATGGCGGCGGCTTCCCGCGCGAGCCGGTAACCGCCGCCTCCGCCGCGCCTGCTGTCGACGATCCCGGCGCGCCGCAGATCGCCGAGGATGCCCTCCAGGAACTTGTGCGGGATGTCCTGGACACCCGCGATTTCCTCCGCTTTCACCGGGCCGTCACCCTGCCGTACGGCCAGCTCCAGCACCGCCCGTACCGCGTAATCCGCCCGCGCCGAGATCCTCATGCGTCCATTGTGGGTCGCCGGGGCGTGGAGAATGGCCGGACCCACGCCCCGTAGGATCGCCCGGGAGGATCGACCTTGGCGCTCAGCAGACGTACCTTCAGTGCCCTGACCGGCTCGGCCGCGCTCGGCCTCGCCCTGGGCGGCAGCGGCGGCACCGGGGCGCCCTCGGCCTACGCGGCGCGCTCCGCGGCCACCGGTCCGGCGCCCGAGCCGCCGCGCGCCGACGGCGGACGGCACACGATCGGGTACGACCGCCACTCGCTCCTCGTGGACGGCAGGCGGCTGGTGGTGTGGTCCGGCGAGATGCACCCCTTCCGGCTGCCGAGCCCGTCCCTGTGGCGGGACGTGCTGCAG
The DNA here is from genome assembly GCF_000373625.1 of Streptomyces sp. LaPpAH-108. Classification (GTDB taxonomy): domain Bacteria; phylum Actinomycetota; class Actinomycetes; order Streptomycetales; family Streptomycetaceae; genus Streptomyces. The sequence goes on along the minus strand of NZ_KB891988.1, from coordinate 465,892 downwards.
AAGATGCGGGCGCACGGCTTCAACACCGTGAGCGTCTACGTCTCGTGGAACTACCACTCCCCCGCGCCCGGGAAGTACGACTTCACCGGCGTGCGCGATCTGGACCTGTTCCTGCGCACGGCGGCGGAGACGGGGCTGTACGTCATCCTGCGGCCCGGCCCCTACATCAACGCCGAGATCGACGGCGGTGGTTTCCCCGGCTGGCTCACGGTGACCGAGGGCAGCGCGCGCACCGCCGACCCGGTGTATCTGGGGCACGTGGACGAGTGGCTGACCCAGGTCAACAGGATCGCCCGCAAGCACCTGTTCACGCATGGCAGGGGCACGGTGCTGCTCTACCAGATCGAGAACGAGTACGACTCCCACGTCACCGAGGCGACGGGCCGGGAGTACCTGTCCCACCTGTACAAGAAGGTGCGCGCCGACGGGATCGACGTCCCCCTCTTCCACAACGACAAGGGCCGCAACGGCCATTGGGTGCCGGGCTCCTTCGACACGGGCGGCGAGAAGGGGCGCTGGCTCTACGGCTTCGACGGATACCCCTCTCCCTCGCAGACCCCGCCGGACTGGGGGACGTTCGGGCCCGGCGGCGCGACCGGCGGGGCCTCGGCCTCGCCGCACACGCCCGGTTTCGTGCCCGAGTTCGGGGGCGGCTGGTTCGACCCGTGGGGCGGGGCCTGGTTCGATGGCAAGGGGTACGCGGAGGCGCGGCGCACCCGTGACTCGGCGTACGAGCGCCGGTTCTATCTGACGAACCTCGCCAACGGCCTCACGCTGCACAACATTTACATGGCCTTCGGCGGCACCTCGTGGGGCTGGCTGCCCGCGCCGGTGGTCTACACGTCGTACGACTACGGCGCCGCGATCGACGAGGCCCGCAACGTCACCGAGAAGATCGCTCCGCTGCACCAGCTCGGTCATCTCCTCCAGCGCGTACCGGACTTCGCCCGGCTGGAGCGGGCCGAGGCGGTCACGGCGGAGGGGCTGAAGGTCTACCACCTGACCAACCCGGACACCGGCGCGCACGTGTACATCACGCGCAACGACGGGACGAAGCCGGTCACCACCGAACTGCCCACCACAGCGGGCACGTTGCGCATCACCGTGCCGCCGCGCGACGCGAAGATGCTCGCCACCGAACTGTCGCTGGGCCAGCGGCGCCTCAAGTACACGACCACACAGCCCGTGTTCCGGATGACGGCCGGGCGGCAGGACATCGCCCTGTTCGCGGGCCGGGCGGGCGACATGGCCGAACTGGTCCTGCACTGCCCGGTGGAGCCCACCACCACCCGGCTCGACCCCGAGGCGGGCTGGGCCTTCGAGGGCGACGAGCTGCACGTCAACGCGCCGCTGGGCCCGGCGTCCGGGCTGAGCCGGGTGCATGTCGCGGGCGGCGAGACCGAGACCCCGCTGGTGCTGCTCTTCGCGGACGACGCGACCAGCACCAAGCTGTTCCCGTACGACACCCCGTCCGGCAGCCTGCTGGTCTACGGCCCCGCCCTGCTGCGCCACGCCGAGGTGCACGGCTCCGAGGTACGGCTCACCGGCGACCTCACCTCCGATTCCATGCTGGAGGTATGGGGTCCGCGCGGCATCTCCTCGCTGGTGTGGAACGGCCGCAAGGTGCCGACCCGCATCACCCTGTCCGGCAGCGTGATCAGCACGGTCACACTGCCCGGCGTGCCCGAGGTGAAGCTGCCCGAGCTGGGCGGCTGGCGGATGCGGACCGAGAACCCCGAAGCCGGGCCCAACTTCGACGACGGCGACTGGACGACCGCCGACCGCACCACCTCGCACAGCACCACGCCGGTCCCCAAGGGCGGTCCCGTGCTGTTCGCGGACGACTACGGCTTCCACTACGGAGACGTCTGGTACCGGGGCGAGTTCGACGGCGCCACCGGCATCGAGGAGGTCGCGCTCGCCTACAGCACCGGTACGCAGGGCCTGTTGATGGCCTGGCTCGACGGAGAGCCCCTGGGCACCCACCGGATGCCGGTCCCGGACAAGAACACCACCATCCGCAAGGGGACGTGGGAGGCGACGGCCGCCTTCCCGGTGCGGGAACAGCACCGCTCGCCCGGACGCCATGTGCTGTCGGTGCTGGTGCGGCGGATGCAGCACGACCAGGACGGCGCGGCGCTCGACACCCACAAGGCGGCGCGCGGCTTGGTCGCGGCCACCTTCAAGGGCGGCTCTCCCAAGGTGACATGGCGCCTCCAGGGCGGCACGCCCGACCCGGTGCGCGGCCCGCAGAACAACGGCGGCCTCTACGGCGAGCGTGAGGGCTGGCATCTGCCGGGCTTCCGCGACCGCGACTGGGAGCGCGTGGACTTCCCGCGCGCCGAGCGGCGCCAGGGCGTCACCTGGTACCGGACCGACTTCCGGCTCTCGGTACCGGCCGACATCGACGCCTCGGTGGGGCTGACCCTGGAGGACGATCCGTACCGGGCCTACCGGGCACAGATCTTCCTCAACGGCTGGAACCTGGGCCAGTACATCAACAACGTGGGCCCGCAGCACACCTTCGTGCTGCCGAACGGCATCCTGCGCACCCGGGGCACCAACACGCTGGCGCTGGCGGTGCTGTCGGAGTTCACCACGCTGTCGGGGCCGGGCAAGGTGGGCCTGACCCTGCTGGGTCGGTCGCTCGGCGGGGTGCCGGTGCGGGAGGTGGCCTCGCCGGGGGTGCGCTGACCGCCAAGGCGGCTGTGTGCGGCCCGAGTCGAGTCCGCCGAAATTTTCGGGGCGCGCGACCCGGGATCGGCATGACGTGGACACACCGGTCCGCGTAGGCTCGGACGGTCCGGCCGACGGGGTGCTCCGCGGCCCGGAACCACTGACGCACGCGTACGGTGCGCTCGGTGCGGTCACCGGCGGGTGCGAAGGGGAACAGATGGTCGTCGCGGGCGCGCGGGAGCGGCTGGCGCGCATGGCCGCCCGGCTCGGCCCGGCCCGGCCGCGCCGGTCGATGCGCGCCCTGGCCTCCGCCCTGGCCTCCTCCGTCCATGAGCGCCCCCAACCGGTCGGTGGCATACAGGACTTGTGCACCGCGCTGTGCGAGGCGATGAGTGCCCGCCGGGACGGCCGTCCGGTCGAGCTGCGCTTCGAGCGCTTCCCGGACGAGATCGAAGTCACCGGACTGTGTGTGGAGTTCGAGGACTTCGACCTGGTCATCGTGGAGGAGCGGGCCGAGGCCGTGCAGCAACTGGTGATCCTGGGCCATGAGTTGTGGCATCTGCACGCCGGGCACCGGCATCATCCGCCGGCCGGTGCGGCGGCCCGCGCGCTCGCCGGTGAGCCCGGTCGGCAGAGCCTCGCGCTGACGGTGGCCGCGCGGGACGGTTCGCGCGAGGACGAGGAGGCCGCCGCCGACGACTTCGGGCACCGGCTGGCCACCCTCTTCCGGGGCCGGCTCACCGCGCCGGAGGCGCCGCTGGACCCGGTGCAGCGCTCGCTCGGCTACCGGGGCCGGGGCGGGGCGGCCCGGTGAGCGGCCCGGTCCTGGCCGACCCGGCCTCGCTGCGGGACTTCTCGATCTCCTTCTGGATACCGACGGCGGTGCTCGCCGCCGCCCTGGTCGTCAAGCTGCCCACGATCGTCCGGCTGTGGCGCGACCCGCTGCTGCGCGCGGTGGGCGGACTGCTGCTGCTGGCCTGCGGGGTCTTCGTCTTCTGCTCGCCGTCCACGATCGCCCGGGTGAACCGGCTGACCGGCGTCCCCAACATCTCGGCGCCCTGGTGCTACTCGCTGCTCACCGCGTTCTGCGGCTCCTGTCTGCTGCTGATCATCACCTGGCGCAACGGTCCTGCCGACCGCTCGGCGGTCACCCGGCGGGCCCGGCGCCGGGTGGTGTCGGTGTACTGCGGGGTCATCGTCCTGCTGTGGGTGCTCTTCCTGCTGGCCGACGTGCCGGTGGAGCGGCGCCGGGACCTGGACACCTACTACGCGAACACGCCGTTCATGCGCGAGGAGATCCTGCTCTACCTCTGCGCGCACGCGGTGGCCTGCCTGATCACCTCGCGGCTGCTGTGGAACTGGGTGCGCGCGGAGGGCCTGGACGCCTGGCTGCGCTGGGGGCTGAAGCTGCTGGGCGCGGGCTACGTCCTGAACCTGATCTTCGACGCGACCAAGCTGGTCGCGGTCGCCGCGCGCTGGCTGGACCGGGACCTGGACTGGCTGAGCACCGATCTGGCGCCGCCGGTCGCCGCGATGTCCGCGATCCTGATCGCCGTCGGCTTCATCCTGCCGCACGCGGGTCAGTACGCCCGCGACCGCTGGCGGGTCCGTCTCGCCCACCGTGAACTACGGCCGCTGTACCTGCTGTTGCGCTCCGCGACCGGCGAAGGCGTGCCGTTCGTGCTGCGGGCCACGCCCGAGCTGCGGCTGACCCGGCGCGAGACGTTCATCCGGGACGTGCTGCTGTCGCTGGCCCGGCACATCGACCCCGCCCTCGGCGCGCGGTCGTACGCCGCCGGGCTCGCCCTCGGGCATCCGCCGGAGCGGGCGCGGGCGCTGGCGGCGGCGGTCGGCATCCTCGACGCCGTCGAGACCAGGAACCGTACGCCGGAACCGGCCGCCGAGGTCTCAGGGCCGGACACCACGAGTCTGCTCCAGGAGATCGGGGCCGTCTCCCGGGCCCTGCGCAGTGCCGAGGACATCGAGGCGGTCCGCGCCCGTGCGGCCGTCGCACCAGCAGAGAGCGTTGCCGTCCATGAGTGAACGCAAGTCCGCCGTCGTGCTCGGCGGCTCCCTCGCCGGTCTGCTCGCGGCCCGCGCGCTCGCCTCGACGGGCGCGCGGGTGACGGTGGTCGAGCGCGACGTGCTGCCGTCCGGGCCCAAGCCGCGCAAGGGGCTGCCGCAGGCCCGGCATGTGCACCAGCTGTGGTCGGGCGGCGCGCGGGCCCTTGAGGAGCTGCTGCCCGGCGCGGTGGCGCGGCTGCGCGCGGCCGGGGTGAACCGGGTGCCGATGACGACGGGCATGGTCGCACTGTCCCCGTACGGCTGGTACCGCCGCTGGGCCGAGTCGGCGTACATGCTGCCCGCCGGGCGCGACCTGCTGGACTGGGTGATCCGCGAACTGGTCCTGGCGGACGGGGACATCGAGCTGCTGGACGGCGCCGAGGCGGTGGGCCCGACCGGCACGGCCGACGCGGTGACGGGCGTACGCGTCCTGGTCCACGGCGAGGAGCGCGCGCTGACGGCGGACCTGGTGGTGGATGCCACCGGCCGTGCCTCCCGTGCGACGGCCTGGCTGACCGCCCTCGGGCTGCCCGCTCCCGAGCGCCGCGAGGTGGACTCCGGCCTGATGTACGCGAGCCGCCTCTTCCAGGCGCCGCCGGAGGCCGCGGAGAACTTCCCGGTGGTCAACATCGAGCCGGACGTGCGGGGTTCGGGCACGGGCCGGGGCGGGGTGCTGATGCCGGTGGAGGAAGGCCGCTGGATGGTCACCCTGTTCGGCACGACGGAGGACGAACTCCCGCGCACGGCGGACGACTTCACCGCCTACGCCCTGACCCGCCTGCGCCACCCGCTGATCGGTGAACTCCTGGCGCACGCCGAGCCGTTGACGGACGTCACCCTCACCCGCACCACCGCGAACCGCCGTTGCCACTACGAACGCATGCCCCGCTGGCCCGACAACTTCGCCGTCCTCGGTGACGCCCTGTGCGCCCTCAACCCGGTCTACGGCCACGGCATGTCGGTGGCGGCCCGGTCGGCGCTGGCCCTGCGCGAGACGGTGGACCGCCGAGGCGGCCTGGGCACCCCGGGGCTCTCCCGCCACATCCAGAAGGCGGTCGCCCGGACGACCACCGCCGCCTGGGACCTGGCCACCGGCGCCGACGTCTTCTACCCCCACGCCACCCCCACCGGCCCCACCCTCCGCGACCGCCTCCTCTCCCCCTACCTCACCCGTCTCCTGCGCACCGCCACCGGCAACGGCCGGGTGGCCCGCCGAGTGACCGACGTGACCTCCCTCCAACGCGGCGCGGAGACCCTGCTCACCCCCGGCATGCTGCTGGCCGCCCTGATCGGCCCCCTGAAGCCCCCGCTGACGGAGCCTCCGCTGACAGCGGAGGAGCGGAAGATGGCGGGGCTGGGGTAGGGACCGGGCAGGGCCGGCCGCGCGTCGGCACCGGCGTCCGCGCGCGGATTCCGTGATCCGTTACGAAGTCACCCGCTTCAACCTGCCCCGTTCTGGGCACCGTCCCCCTACCGGCGCTCGGCGTCGGCAACGGGAGGAGGCGTCATGGAACGTCGTATCCGGGTACGGGTGAGCCGTCGCCCCGCGGCACCGCGGGGGCAGGAGATCGACCGCAGGACGCCGTCGGGGCGCATCCTGCCGTACTGAACCGCCTCAGGCGGCCAGGGGGTTGAGGACGAGAGGGGCGATCTGCCCCTCCAGCATGGCGCCGAGGCCCTGTACGGCGCACACGTCCGGGCGTTCCGCGATGTGCACGGGGACTCCGGTGGCGTCGCGGAGCATCTGGTCGAGACCGGGCAGCAGGGCCGTGCCGCCGACCATCATGATGCCCCGCTCGGCCAGGTCCGCCACCAGGTCGGGCGGGCACTCCCGCAGCACCTTGCCGATGCCGTCGAGCACCGCGAGCAGCGGGGTGTGGATCGCGTCGCGCATCGCGGCGGTGTCCACCCGGACGCTGCGGGCGAGCCCGGTCGCCACGTCACGGCCGTGGATCTCGGTGGACGCGGGCCCCTGCGGGGTCAGCCCGTTGTCGGACAGGGCGATCTGGAGCGGCCGTACGGACTGGCTGGGCAGCAGCAGTTCGTGTTCGTGCCGCAGGTGCTGCACGATCGCCCGGTCCACCGCCTCGCCGCCCACCGGGATGCGCTCGGCGGTGACGATGGAGCCGAGGGAGAGCACCGCCACCTGGGTGGCCGCCGCCCCGCACACCATGATCATGGTCGCCTCGGGCCGCTCCACCGGCAGCCCGCACCCGACGGCGGCGGCGATCAGCGTGTCCACCAGCTCCACGCGCCGCGCGCCGAGCCCGACCAGCGTCTCGATCGTCGCCCGCTGGGCCAGCGGGTCGGCCTCGTGCGGGGTGCAGGCCGCCGCGCGCAGCCGGGGCTTACGGCGCAGCGCGCGCCGCATCTTGTCGCCGATCAGGTGCCGCAGCATCCGCTGGGCCATGTCGATGTCGACGACCGTGCCGCCGGACACCGGCCGTACGACCCGGATATACGAGGGCGTCCGGCCGGTCATCTGCTCCGCGAACTCACCGACCGCGATGAGCGCGCCGGTCCGGGTGTTCACGGCCGCCACCGACGGCTGGTCCACGACGAGCCCCGCGCCCTTCACATACACACGGGTGCGCGCCGCCCCCAGGTCGACGGCGAAGTGGCAGCGGCGCAACTGCTCCAGGCTGACGTTCACGGCGGTTCCTCCCGAGTGCGAGTGCGCAGGCCATGGAGGTCCGCCCCATCCGGCGGGCCCCCACTGGGAATCCTGCGGGGGCGCGGCACCGGGTGCCTTCTGGAGGGGGCCGGGCGGGGTGCCGCCGAACGAGGGGTTTCGCGCGACGCGCCGGGCGGGGTGCAGGACAACGACGCCGCGGGTCGCCATGAACGGGCGTTCAGGAACCCGTCCCCAGCGACCGCTTCATCACCTTCCCCATGTCGTTGCGGGGCAGCGCGGACAGCAGCCGCAGCACCCGGGGCCGCTTGTTCGGGGCCAGCCGCCCGGCCACGTGCGACGCCAACTCCTCAAGGGAGGGCGGCACTTCGGGGTCGGTCGGTACGACCCAGGCGACCACGCGCTCGCCCAGATCCGGGTCCGGCTCCCCCGTCACCGCCGCCTCCCGTACGGAGTCCAGCTCAAGGAGCGCGTTCTCGATCTCGCCCGCCCCGATCTTGTACCCGCCGCTCTTGATCAGGTCGGTGGCCTTGCGCCCGACGATGCGGACGTAACCGTCGGCCTCGCGCACCGCCACGTCACCGGTGCGGAACCAGCCGTCGGCCGTGAACGCGGCGGCCGTCGCGTCGGGCCGGTTCAGATACCCGGTGAACAGGTTCGGGCCGCGCACCTGGATCTCGCCCACGCTCTCCCCGTCGCGCGCGGTGACCTCCGTGCCGTCGTCCTCCACCAGGCGCAGCTCCACCCCGGGCAGCGGCACGCCCACGGTGCCGGGGCGCGCCTCGCCGTCCGCGCGGACACTGGTGTTCATCAGGGTCTCGGTCATGCCGTACCGCTCCAGGACCCGGCGCCCGGTCGCCGCGGCGATCCGCTCGTGGTCGTGCACGGGCAGCGCAGCCGAGCCGGAGACCAGCAGCCGGGCCCCGGCGAGCGCCTTGGCGAGGCCGGGGTCGCCGGGCAGCGCCTCGGCCAGGCGGTGGTACATCGTCGGCACCCCGAACAGCATGGTCGCGCCCGACTCCAGCGCGCGGGCCGCGCCCTCGGGGGCGAACCTGCCCAGGTGCCGGACCTCGCCGCCGCGCCGCAGCGGGCCGAGGACGCCGAGGACGAGTCCGTGCACATGGAAGAGGGGGAGCGCGTGGGTCAGCACGTCGTCCCCGGTCCACTGCCAGGCGTCGGCGAGCGCGTCCAGGGTGGTGGCGAGGGCACGGCGCGGGAGGACGGCGCCCTTGGGTGGTCCGGTGGTGCCGGAGGTGTAGACGACGAGCGCCGGGTCCTCGTCGTCGTAGGTGTCCTCGGGGACGGTGCCGGTGGCGTACGCGTCCACTTCCAGGAGGGGCAAGTCCCCTGCTGAGGCGGGCAGTTCGGCGCCCGGTGCCGCGAGGAGCAGGCTCGGCGCGCTGTCGGCCAGGATGTGCGCCAGCTCCCGCTCCCCCGACTTCGGGTTGAGCGGTACGGCCGCCACCCCGGCGAGCAGCGCGCCGGTCACCGCGACGGCGGTCTCCAGCTCGGGCGTGGCCCACACGGCGACCCGCCCCGCACCCCGCAGCCGCCCGGCGAGAGCGCCGGAGGCGGCGGCGAGTCCGGCGTAGGTCAGCGATCGCGGGCCGAAGCGGAGGGCGGGGCGTTCCGCCGCCGGGGACGACAGGGCCGGGAACAGGGAGGACACGCCACGCACTCCTTCATCGCGGGGTGGGCGCGCCACGGGGACGCGCCACGGGGGACGACCCCACCTTCCTACCCCGGCCGGGCCTCTCAGACCCGCCGGGTCCGCCGCAGCACCCGCACCGCGGGCCAGGACACCAGCGCCGTGAAGCCCCACATCACGATGATCGTGATCAGCCAGTCGGTGAACCCGAACTCCGCGTCGTAGCCGAAGGCCGTGAACAGCAGGGCGACCAGCGCCGAGAGACCGCCGAAGAGGCCGAAGAGGATGAGGACGACGGTCTGGAGCGCGGTGCGCCGGGTCGGCGCGGGGCGTCCCGCGCGTCCGCCGGGGCCGGAAGCCGACGGGGTCGCGGGGCTCTGCGGCCTCGGGACCTGCTGCCTCGGCGGCAGCGAGACGACGGCGGCGCGCGGCACGGCCACGTCGATGCCCGCCATGGTGGCCGCGTCGATGCCGTGGAGCGAGGGCTCGACCTCGACGATCATGCCGTCGGTGCCGATGAGCCGCCGTCCGCCGTCGGGCCAGGCGAGCATCGCGGCGCAATCCGCGTACCGCACCGTCGCCACGCACTCGGGGCCGCTGCCGTGCGGGCCCTTCACGCTGACGCCGTCGGCGCCGACGACCAGCGTCGCCTTACCTTCGCCCAGTTCGGCGAACTTCCGCCCGCTCACGGTGGACGACGAGGTGGTGGGCGCCGCCGTGTATCCGGCCCAGTCCGCCGAGAGGGCGCCCGGCACCTGCATGAGGGCCGTCCCCGCGGCCTCCAGGGCGACCGCGTGCACCTGCTCGGTGGTCACGTCCGCCAGCTCGGCGCTCAGCTCCGCCGGGGTCAGCACCGGGCGGCCCGCGAGCAGGTCCTCGGCGAGCGCGGGCAGCCGGAGCGCGGTCGCGTCGGGCGCGGCGAGCCCCGCCACGTACCGGCCGCGCACCGCGTCCAGCGCGCTCTGCCCGATCCGGCCCGCCTGGCAGGCGGCGAGCACGTCGACGAACCCGCCGAGCACCGCGTCCTGCTTGGCGGGCAGCGCGTCGGCGAAGGCGGTCAGGACCGCGTACCCGTCGCGCCGGGGGAGGTAGTCGGTGGCCGCCGTGTACGAGTAGCCGCCCTCCTGGCGCAGGGCGCGGGTGAGTTCGCGCTCCAGGATGCCCGCGTACAGCCGGGCGGCGGCCGTGTCGGTGACGACGGCGTCGAGCAGCACGCCGCCCTTGCCGTCGGAGAAGTACGCCGGGGTCTCGGGCAGCGCGGAGGTGACGGCGGGCATCGGGCGCCGCTCGCCCTCGGGCAGCCCGAGCGAGAGGCCGTCCGGCATCCGCTCGCCCGCGATCCACAGCACGGCGTTGCCCCGGGTGAACCAGGTCCGCGCCCAGTCGCGTACGGCGTCCGGGCCGAGGTCGCGCACGCCCCACTCGGGATAGCTGGCCAGGCCGTAGCCCTGTGCGCCGTAGCGCCAGAGCGGGAGCTGGGGCGAGGAGCGGCGGGACTCCTCGGTGCGCAGGATCTCCTTCTCGGTCTCCAGGCGTTCCATGGGCAGTTCGCGCAGGGAGGCGGCGACGGTGCTGAGATACGTCGTCACCTCGTGCTCGGCGCCCTCGATGAAGAAGTGCGTGAACGCCGCCTTGGTCTCGCCGTTGAAGTGGTAGTCGCTCACGCCGAGCCGGTGCAGGGCCAGGTGCTCGACCAGGTGGGTCACCCCGGTGCGGGCCAGCGTCTCGTCGGCGACTCCGACGCGGAAGACCAGCCCGGCGCGCAGCGGGCCGGGGGTCTCGGTCGCGGCGAAGAGCGTGGGTATGCCGTCGACCTCGGTGTGGAGGAGGGGGGTCTGGAGGTTCATGTCCGGATCTCTTGGGGCTGGTCGGTCGTCGGGGTGCCGCGGTGTCGCGGTGTCGCGGTTTTCGGGTACCGCTCAGCCCTTGGCCAGGGCGGCGTTGCGGTGCTTGATGTAGGAGTCCGCGGCGTTCACGCCGTCCAGCTCGACCCACGGGTACTCGGAGGCGAGGTTGTTCAGCGAGCGGAAGCAGGCGGCGGCGCGCGGGTGGTCACCGAGCAGGGAGAACATGGCGGCGAAGTAGCCCTGGACGGTGACCCATTGATAGTCGGGCCGGAAGTGCGGGCTGAGCGTGGAGCGTTCGGCGGCCTCGACGAGTTCCGCGCGCACCTCCGGACGGCGCAGATACTCCTGCCGCTCGCGCGCCTTCAGCGAGACCCAGTGCTCCATGTGGACCTCGGCCACCATGCCGCCGCTCAGCGAGCCCTCGGGCGCGTTGGTCATGCACTCGCGTGCGAAGGCGTGCGCCGCCTCCCAACTGCCGCTCCACTTGGGGCACAACTGCTGGAGCAGCCGCGCCTGACCGGTGATGTGGTGCGGGTGGACGGCGGACAGCCGGTCGTAGCGGCGGCGCGCCTCGGACTGCCCCAGTTGCAGCCCCATCGCGGTGGTCAGGCGCTCCGCCCACGCCGCGTCGAACGCCGGGTCGAGCGCGGTCGCCCGGATCAACGCCTGCTCGGCCAACCGCAGATGGGCGTGCAGCCCCTCGAACTGCTTGCGGCTGACGTGCTTCGCGGAGGCCGCGGTGCGTATCTCCCAGCCGATCTTCACCTCGCGGGCGCCGAGCACGGTGAGCGCGAGCACATCGTCCGGCGCGGTGGCGAGGATCTGGCGCATCCACTCCTCGCTCCCGCGCACCTCGGCCAGAACGCTCACCACGAAGCTGCGGTTGGTCCCCTGCGGCAGCCCGTCCACGTACCCGCGCACGGTGGCCCAGTCCCGCACGGCCGCGACCTGCCGCAGCCAGGCGGCTTCGGGGTAGGCCGACACGATGTCGAAGTCGGGGCGCGCCAGCCGGGACGCGAAAGAGGCGGGTGTGTGCTGCATGTGCGGATCGTAAGCGGACGGTACGACAAGCCCGTCGGGCGGGGCACCTGCGACGACGCCCCGTCGGGGTGGGCCCCTCGCGGGTACGGCCGCCCGTCAGCCCGCCCGCTCCGCGCCCGGCACCACGTCCGCGACCACGCAGCCGATGTTGTCGGGACCGCCCGCCGCGTTCGCCGCGCCGATCAACATCTCGACGGCGGCGGCCGGTTCGGGCGCGGCGGCAAGAAGCCGCGCGATCCGCTCGTCCGGTACGACGCCGGTCAGCCCGTCGGAGCACAGCAGATACCGGTCCCCGGCCCGCGCCTCCTGGAGCCGCAGATCGGGCAGGGGCACGGTGGCACCGCCAAGTGCTTTGAGCAGCAGGGTGCGTTGGGGGTGGACGGCGGCCTCCTCGGGGGTGAGCCGTCCCTCGTCCAGCAGGGACTGGACCACGCTGTGGTCGTGGGTGACGCGGAACAGCTCGCCGTCGCGCAGGAGATAGGCGCGCGAGTCGCCGATGTGGACGAGGGCGAGCCGGGAGCCGGTCCACAGCAGCGCGGTCAGGGTGGCACCGGAGTCGGCGCCGTCGATGCCGTCGATGCCGTTTGCGAGGGCCGCTATCGCCTCGCTCGCGCCGCGCACCGCGTCCTCGAGGAGGTTCAGCACGCTGCCCGCATGCGGTTCCTGCGGCTTGTCGAGAAAGCGCAGCGCGTCGACGGCGGCGCCGCTCGCGGGTGCCCCGGCCGGGCCGAACCCGTCGGCCACGGCGAGGAGTCGGCGCCCGGCGTACACGGTGTCCTGGTTGACGGTGCGGACGTGCCCGCGGTCGGCGCGGGCGGCGTAACGGAGTTCCAGCATGTCGGTGTGGTCCCTTCCGGACTCGGCGGTCAACTGGTCCACGAGGAACGCGGCGAGGTCCCGCCGCGCGGCCGTCTCCGCCTCGACGCGGGCCCAGTACGCCCGCACCTCCCGCGCCGCGTCCGCCCCCTCCAGGGCGCTCACCGCGCGTATCCCGGCCAGCGGCATCCCGAGCCTGCGCAGCCACGCCACGAGCCGGGCGCGCTCCAACTGGCTGACGGCGTAGTAGCGGTAGCCGGTGCCGGGGTCCACCCGGGCGGGGCGCAGCAACTCCAGCTCGTCGTACAGCCGGAGCGCCTTGGGCGACAGCCTGCTCGCCCGTGCGAAGGCGCCGATCGTCAGCAGTTCCATGCGAACTCCGCCTCCACGGGCTCGTGTTCCTCGCTTCCCCACCGATGCTGGGGCTTCCCCGAAGGTGAAGGTCAACAAGGCTGTCCCACCTCGCGCGCGGTTGCTAGCCTCGCCGTTGATCGCATCGCCGTACGACAGGACAGCCGCCGTGCCCCGCATCGCCCTCGCCACCTACGACCCCGCCGACGGTCCCGCCCGGGACGCCGATCTGCCTGAGCTGGTGCGGGAGTTGAGGGAAGCGGGCGCCGACGCGGAGAGCCGGTTCTGGGACGCCCCGGACGCGGACTGGGCGTCGTACGACCTCGTCGTCATCCGCTCGACCTGGGACTACGCCTGGCGCACCGCCGAGTTCGCGGACTGGGTGGACCGGGTGGAGGCGGCGACCCGGCTGCTCAACCCGGCCGAGGTGATCCACTGGAACTGCGACAAGCGGTACGTGGGCGATCTCGCGGCGGCGGGCGTCCGTACGGTGCCGACCCGCTACATCGCCCCCGGCTCCCCGGCCGACCTCCCCACCGCGCACGAGTACGTGATCAAGCCCGCCTCCGGTGCGGGCGCCCGTTACGCGGCGCGCTACACCCCGGCCGAACACGACACGGCCGTACGGCACTTGGCGCGGCTCCACGCCGAAGACCTCACCGCGATGGTCCAGCCGTACATGCGTGCCGTGGACACCGGCGGCGAGCGCGCCCTCCAGTTCTTCGGCGGCCGACTGCTCCACGCCAGCCGCAAGGGCGCGGTGCTGACCCCGGGTACGGCGTACGACGCGCCGCGCACCCCGCATCCGGGGCTGGAGCCGTGGCAGCCGAGCGAGGCCGAACTCGCGGTGGCGGAGGCGGCGTTGGCGGCGGTGCCGGGCGGCCCGGACCGGCTCCTCTACGCCCGGGTGGACCTGGTGGACGGCGAGGACGGGCTGCCCGTGCTGATGGAACTGGAGCTGGTGGAACCGAACTTGTTCCTGTTCCTGCACCCGGGCTCTCTGCCGGAGGTGGCGCGGGAGATCATCGCCGCCGCGTCCTGAGGGCGGTCAGTCCCGCAGGGCCGTGCGCTGCAGCAGCCCCCAGGTGAACTCCGCGGCGACCTCGTGCGACGTCCCGTCCCGGTCCGGGGCGGTGAAGACGAGCGCCTGCCGGGTCGGCGCGGTGCTCTGCACGGGCCGCACGGGCGCGAAGGCCCGGGCGACCTCGTCCAGCGTGTACGACCAGCCGGTCAGGTCCTCCAGCGTGCGCGGCAGCGGAACGGCCGCCTCGGGCCGCCGCACCAGCCACTCGGTGAGCACGGCCCCGCCCTCCCCCACCAGCACCTCGAACCGCAGATCCGGCCACAGCGACAGCCCCCACTGCCACGCCTCGCACGCCATCCCGCCCACCTGCCGCGCCTCGACCACCTCGGGCGCCCCCAGCACGACCCGGTAACGCTCCGCCGCCGACCGCCACTTCTTCGACCGCGCCATCGCCTGCCACCGCCGATTGACCTCCCGCATCTCGATCAACGACGCCCCGAGCCGCAACCGCGCGTCCTCCGCCAACTCGGGATGATGATCGGCCATCCGCCGCAACAGCACCAGCTGAAATTCGAGATCCATACCCCCCATGCTGCCGCGCCCGACTCGGGCTTCCGGGCAACTCACCCGAAGGAACGAGCCGCAACAGCTGTCCCTCTCTCAGCACCGCAGCACACCGTCAGCGCCCGTGCTCGCCCCCCAGCTCCTCGATCAGCCCGCGCACGCGTTCCCGTATCTCGTCGCGGATCGGGCGGACGGCCGCCACCCCCTGGCCCGCCGGGTCGGGCAGTTGCCAGTCGAGGTATCGCTTGCCGGGGAAGTAGGGGCAGGTGTCGCCGCAGCCCATGGTGATCACCACGTCGGAGAGCTGGACGGCCTCGGGGGTGAGGATCTTGGGGATCTCGGCGGAGATGTCGATGCCGGTCTCGGCCATGGCCTGGACGACGGCCGGGTTCACGGTGTCGGCGGGGGCGGACCCGGCGGAGCGGACCTCGATGCGGCCCTGGGCCAGGTGGGTGAGGAAAGCGGCGGCCATCTGCGAGCGTCCGGCGTTGTGCACGCAGACGAACAGCACGGAGGGGACGGCGGAGTGGGACACGGGGGTTCCTTCGCGGGGGTCAGGGGCGGGCGACGGCGGAGTCGTGTGCGGTGGTGGGCGACGGGACGGCGGCCCGGGTGGCGGGCGCCGGGCGTCCGAACAGCGCGGCGGCCAGCCCGACTCCGACCGCCGCACCGGCCGACTGGGCGGCGATGAACGGCAGTACGGAGGCGGGCGCGATGCCCGCGAAGGAGTCGGTGAAGGCCCGGCCGACCGTGACGGCGGGGTTGGCGAAGCTGGTGGAGGACGTGAACCAGTACGCCGCGCCGATGTACGAGGCGACCGCGACCGGCGCGATGTGCGCGCGCCCGGTGCGGGTGAGGCCGAGGACCAGCAGGACGAGCCCGGCCGTGGCGACGGCCTCGCTCAGCCACAGGTGCCCGCCCCAGCGCGCGTGCCCGGACCAGCGCACCAGCCGCTCACCGAACATCGCGTTGGCCAGCACCGCACCGGCGATCGCCCCCGCGAGCTGAGCCGTGACGTAGACGGCCACCTGCCGCGGCCCCGAGGACGTGCCCCGGCGCCCGGTCCACCAGTCCGCCAGGGTGACCGCCGGGTTGAAGTGGGCGCCGGAGACGGGCCCGAGCAGGGCGATCAGGACGCCGAGCCCGAACACGGTCGCCAGGGAGTTGGCCAGGAGCTGCACGCCGACGTCCCGGGACAGCGCGGTCGCCTGGATGCCGGAGCCGACCACGACCGCGACGAGCGCCCCCGTCCCGGTGAACTCCGCGGCGGCGCGGCGGGCGAGCGGCACCGCGTCCGTCACCGCGAGCCCCCCGGCGCCTGGAGCAGGGAGGAGAGCCGGGCCAGGGCGGCGGGCCGCACCCAGTAGTAGACCCAGGTACCGCGCCGCTCCGAGCCGACGAGGCCCGCCTCGCGGAGCACCTTCAGATGGTGGGAGATCGTCGGCTGCGACACCTCGAACGGCCCGGTCAGATCGCAGACACACGCCTCGCCGCCCTCGTGCGAGGCGATCAGCGACAGCAGCCGCAGCCGCACCGGGTCCGACAGCGCCTTGAACATCCGCGCCAGGTCGACGGCGGCTTCCTCGCCCAGCGGTTCCCGCACCAGCGGCGAACAGCACACCCCGGTGTCGTCCTGCCCCAGCACGGTGAACTCTGATTTCGACATGCGTCTATGTTGACACCCATCGAATCAGCGAGGCAAGCTCGCCATATCGACATCTGTCGAAACAAGACCTCGGACAGGGAGACCGTCATGTCCCGTGTTCAGCTCGCTCTGCGCGTCGCCGACCTCGAAGGCTCCGTCGCCTTCTACACACGCCTCTTCGGCACCGGACCGGCCAAGCGCCGTCCCGGCTACGCGAACTTCGCCGTCACCGAGCCCCCGCTCAAGCTCGTCCTCATCGAGGGCGAGCCGGGCGAGGACACCCGCCTGGACCACCTCGGCGTCGAGGTCTCCAGCACCGAGGAGGTCGCCGCCGCCACCCGCCGCCTCCAGGACTCCGGCCTCACCACCCTGGAGGAGACCGGCACCTCCTGCTGCTACGCCCTCCAGGACAAGGTCTGGGTCCACGGACCCGGCAAGGAGCCGTGGGAGGTGTACGTCGTGAAGGCGGACGCGGACACGCGGGACAAGAGCGCCGCCGCCCCGGCGGGCGGATGCTGCGCCGCCTGACGAGCCCTCAGCGGCGCTCCGCCACCGCCACCCGCCCCGACCGCAGGGACGTACGGCCCCCGGTCGGGCCGTAGAGGCTCACCGCGAGGGTGAGGAGGGAGTCGTCCGAGGTCATGTGGAGGCCGTATTCGGTGAGCAGGGAGGCCATGTCGTGGGGCTTCCAGAGGGAGCGCCAGGGTTCGCCCGCTGTGACGGCGTTGCCGAGGACGCGGGTCAGGAGGCGGCCCGCCGCCGCTTTGGCCGACGGGGACTGGTAGTTGAGGACGAGGGTGCTGCCGGGGGCCGTTCGGGCGGTGAGGGCGGACAGGGTGGCGCGGACCTGGTCGCGGGTCAGGTAGGGGACGACGCCTTCCCAGAGCCAGACGGTCGGCCGGGCGGGGTCGTGACCGGTGGCGTCCAGCGCGGCGCCGAGGTCGTCGGTGGCGAAGTCGACCGGGGTGAAGCGTACGGAGCGGGCGGTGGCCTCCGGGGCCGCCTCGGCCAGCCGGGCGCGTTTGTCCTGCTGGGAGGCGGGGTGGTCGACCTCCCAGACGTCGGTGTCCGCCAGCTCGGACAGGCGCCAGGCGCGGGTGTCGAGTCCGGCGCCGAGGATCACCAGCTGGCCGGAGACCCGGGCGCGCAGGGCGTCGTCGATCGCGACGGTGCGCGGGACGACCACCTCGGCGCAGGCCCGTACGCTCTCGTACGCCGTGCGGGCGTGCCAGCCCTGCGGCGGCGTCCCCGCGCGCACCTCGTCCACGGGCTCCCGCTCCGCCGCGCGCAGCAGCCGTACCGCCACCGGATCGGCGAAGCGGTCCGTGGCGAACCGGCCGTCCGCCGCCGCCCGGCCCTGGCAGACCAGCACCGCCGTCCGGCTGGCCGCGCGCTCGTTCTCGCTCATGGGCCTGTATTCAACATCAACGGGGGTTTCCCGTGCTGCCGGTGACCCCCGGCGCGGGCTCGGGGGCGGGAGTTCGCGCGGACGGAACGGCCGGGGCCGGGGTTGCGCGGCGGCGGGCGATGCCGACGCCCAGCAGGCACAGCGCGCCACCGGCGATCGCGAGCGGGGAGGGCAGCTCGCCGAGGACGGGCCACGCGAGGACGACGGTGAGCGCGGGTACCACGTACGTGGTCGCGCCCAGGCGGCCCGCGGACATCCGGGACAGGGCGTAGGCCCAGGTCAGAAAGGCGAGGGCGGTGGGCAGCAGGCCGAGATAGACGACGGCGCCGACGGCGGTGGCCGGGGCGTCCGCGAGGTCGTCGACGAGCTGCCCTGTGAAGGGCAGACAGGCGACGGCGCCGACGGCGCAGCCGAACGCGGTGACCTGGAGCGGCGAGGCGTGGCCGAGGGCGGGCTTCTGGAAGATCACGCCGACCGCGTGCCCCGCCGCCGCGGCGAGGCAGAGGAGCACGCCCCACAGGGCGGAGGAGCCGCCGCTGCCGGAGAGTCCGGCGAGCGCGGTCCCGGCGAAGGCGATGCCCAGGCCGATGAGCAGCGGGCGGGGGAAGCCCTCCTTGAGGACGGTACCGGCGAGGAGCGCCACCAGCAGCGGCCCGGTCCCGACGACGAGGGCGGCCGTGCCCGCGTCGGTGTGCCGCTCGCCCCCGTTCAGCGCGACCATATAGAGGCCGAACCAGAAGACACCGGCCCCGGCGATGCCCGGCCAGGCCGCACGCGGCGGCAGGCCCTCGCGGCGGACCGCCAGCAGGATCAGCAGGGCGACGGAGCCGACGAACAGCCGGCCCAGGGCGAGGGCGCCGGGGCGGATGTCCTCGCCCGCGTACCGGATGCCGACGAAGGCCGAGGCCCACAGCACCATGGTGAGCAGAGCGGCGGCGGTCGTCTTCGCGCCGACGGTCGAATCAGCGGACAAGGAATTCCTCCTGTACGGGGCGCCCGCCCGCAGCGCGTGGCGCTTCCGTGCGGTCACGGGATTCACAGAACGGAACGGTGGTTGACGTGGGCGCCCTCGTATAGTTTCCGATCTCGGTATGGCGTAAAGCCGAGGGAGGGAAAACCGTGTCCAGAGCGGACATAACGGAACTGCCTGAGGTGCCGCGATCCGGCACCGTCGCCAACCAGATCTACGAACTCGCCCTGCGCGACGCGTACGTGGACGCCCCGCGCTGCGCCACGACGCTCGGGATCACCGAGGACGAGGCCGCTGCGGCGATCGGGGACCTGGTGGAACTGCGCCTGCTGCACCTGGCGCACGGCTGCGGCCACGCGTACGTCGCCGTGAACCCGCTGACCGCCTCGCTCCAGCTGCTCGCCGTGCACGACGAGGAACTTCGTTCCCGGCAGCACCAGTTGGAGCAGCTGCGGCAGCGGATGCACAGTCTGATGCCGCTGTACCGGGCGCAGTCGGCCCAGGAGCCCGACCCCGGTCCGGTGCAGCGGATCGAGGACGCGGAGGTCGCGCACGGGGTGGTGGCCGGGCTGCTCGCCGACGCCGACCGCGAGGTGCTGTTCGCCCGCTCGCCCGAGGACGCGCTGGGCGACGCCGTCCTGACCGGCCTGGACGCCCGGTCGCGGGCCGACGCCGGGTTGCGGGTCCGGCTGCTGCTGCCGCACGCGGCCCGGTTCGATCCGGCGCTGCGGGAGTACGCCGGGCGGCTCGTCGCCCGTACCGGCCAGGCGCGTACGACCACTGCGGGCGTCGCGTGGCTGGTGATCGTCGACGGGCGCACCGGTGTCGTCCCGCTGGAGCACGGGACGGGGGTCGCGGTGCTCAGAGACCCGGCGGTCGTGTCCGGCTTCCGCAGCGGCTTCGAGGGGCTGTGGTCCGCCGCCGAGCCCTTCGACGGACACTACGATCCGCGGGCCGGTCGGGCGGCCTCCGCCGCGATCGACGCCGCGATCGTCCGGATGCTCGTCAACGGGGCCGAGGACAAGGTCATCGCGCGGACCCTGGGGATCTCCGCGCGCACCTGCCAACGCCGGATCTCCGACCTGATGGAGTCACTGGACGCCCGCACCCGCTTCCAGGCGGGCTATCTGCTGGGGGCTCAGGACCAGGGCGACGAGTCGACCGCCGCGTAGGCACGTCCCGCGACGCCTGGGGCCGACCGGCGGTCCCCGAAGACGAGAAAGGCCCCTCACGAGGGAGGGGCCGCGCCGTGCCGCAGGTGAGAACGTTCCTGCTGCGCGGCCTCGTTGTGGGGCAGGTGGGACTCGAACCCACGGCCGACGGATTATGAGTCCGCTGCTCTAACCGGCTGAGCTACTGCCCCGTCGCGGCGTGTCGCGTACATGTGTGCGCGCCGTCTGCCGCAGCATAGCCGCTCATACGATCTCCTGCTTCGGATGGTCGGCTTCCGCGCTGCTTCCTGACCGTGAGGACTTCGCCCAGGCCAGAGCGGTTCCCACGGACATGAAAAAGGACCCCGAAGGGGGTCCTCGTTCAACGCGCTCCCCCGACTGGACTCGAACCAGTAACCTGCCGGTTAACAGCCGGCTGCTCTGCCAATTGAGCTACAGGGGATCGAAGCTCCCCCGACTGGACTCGAACCAGTAACCTGCCGGTTAACAGCCGGCTGCTCTGCCAATTGAGCTACAGGGGATCGCTTCGTCTGCATCGAACGCACCTACCTGGGTATTCGCCAGGGGGCGGGCGCTCGCTGCGACACATACATTAGCGCAAGCAGGGGGGTGCTCCGCCAATCGGTACCCCTCGGCCCCCACACAGCACGATGAATCTGGGCAGGGACTACGGAAGGAAAGGGTGGCCGCCATGCGCTATCGGCTCACGTTCGTCGCCGGACTGGCCGTCGGCTACGTGCTCGGCACGCGGTCCGGGCACGAGCGGTACGAGCAGATGAAGAAGGCCGCTCGCGGGATCGCGCAGAACCCGGCCGTGCGCAACACCGCCGAGACCGCCGCCCACCAGGGCCGCGTCTACGCCGGCAAGGCGCTGCACACCGTCGGCGAGAAGGTCGGCGAACACGTCCCCGAACCGGTCGCCCAACGCGTCCGCTCCCTCCGCGAACGCAACGGCCACACCCGGACGGAAGACGACTGGGGCACCGGCCCTGAGCCGGGAGCCTGAGCGGACACCCCCTGACCGCCCCGGAGCCCGGGCCCCCAGCGGAGGGGGCCCGGGCCCCCTCATGCGGCGCCCCGCCCGGGAACAGAGCCCGGGCACCCGACACCGACGTGCGCGCCCCCATGGGCTGACGCCCGGCTCGAGCGCGGCGGACCCCCGGGCTCGCGCCCCACCTTGAACGGCTCCACACCCCGGCCCACTGCTCGGCGTCGACTCGCCCAGCCCTTGGGCTGACACCCGGCTCGAGTCCGGCGGACACCCCGGGCGCGCACCTCACCCCCGAACGGCTCCGCACCCCGGCCGCCCGCCCGACACCGACTCGCCCAGCCTTGGGCTGACTGCTGGCTTGAGCACAGCAGGCCCCCGGGCTCGCACCGATCGACTCCGTCCCCGGGCCTGCTGCCCGGCATCGACTCCGGGCCGCCCGGCCCTAGGGCTGAGGCCCGGGTTGAGCACAGCGGCCCCCTGGGCTCACACCTCACCCCCGATCGGCTCCGCACCCCGGGCCCGCTGCCCGGCGCCGACTTGCCCAGCCCCTGGGCTGACACCTGGCTTGAGCACAGCGAGCCCGGGGCTCACGCCCCACCCTCGATCGGCTCCGGACCCCGGCCCACTGCCCGACACCGACTCGCCCAGCCTTGGGCTGACACCTGGCTTGCCAACTTGCCCGGCTCCAGGGCTGACGCCCGGCTCAAGCACAGCGGGCCCCGAGGCTCGCACCTCACCCCGAACCGCTCCGCACCCCGGCCCCTGCCCGGCACCGACTCGCCCAGCCCCTGGGCTGACGCCCGGCCCGAGTGCGGCAGGCCTCGAACTCACGCCCCACCCTCGAACGACTCCACACCCGGGCCCCCTGCCCGACGCCGACTTGCCCAGCCCCTGAGCTGACACCTGGCTTGAGCACAGCGAGCCCCCGGGCTCGCGCCTCACCCCGAACCGCTCCGCACCCCGGGCCCGCTGCCCGGCGCCGACTCGCCCGGCCCCTGGGCTGACACCCGGCTTGAGCGCAGCGGGCCCCCGGACTCGCACCTCACTCCGGCCCCCCTGCCCGACGCCGACTCGCCCAGCCCATGGGCTGACGCCCGGCTCGAGTGCGGCAGGCCCCGGGCTCGCGCCCCGCCCCCGAACGACTCCGCACCCCGGCCCACTGCCCCACATCCCTCGGACCGACACCCCAGCCCGAGCGCCCCAGCCCCCGGAGGGCCCGCCACCTCGTCTCCGGACGGCGGCCCGGAGGCCGACCCGGGCTCGCGCTCCGGCCGCGCCGATCCAGTCCGCCCCGCCCCCTTGCCCGAGACCTCGGACGCCCCCGACCTCACCCCGGCCCCGCTCGCATCCCGCCCCCACCACGAGCACCGCGCCCCCAGCACATCCGCCCAACTCCCGCCCCACGCCCCGCTCCAGACACCCCCCGCCGCACCTCCCGACCCACCTCACCGCACCCCACACCCGCCCCAGGCCACCCCTCGCCCCACCCCCGTCCGCCCCGTACTCCCCCGCCCTGGCCCAAGCAAGCGCCGCGCTACGGCAGAATTCGGGGCATGGGGATAGTCGCCGGGCTGGACAGCTCACCCGCTTTCACTCGCATCGTCGTCTGTGACATGGACACGGGTGCCGTGCTCCGTCAGGGGTACGCGCCGCATCCGATCGAGGTGCCCGAGGGCGGGCGGCGGCCGAGTGACGTGGACCCGCAGGCGTGGCTGCTGTCGCTGGGCGAGGCCGCGGGGGGCGGGCTGCTGGAGGGCGTGCAGGCCATCGGGGTCTCGGCGCAGCAGAACGCGGTGATCCCGCTGGACGCGCAGGGCAACACCGTCCGCCCCGCGATGACCGGCGCCGACAAGCGCGCCCAGGTGGCCGCGGCCGACCTGCTGGACGCGCTCGGCGGCCGGGAGGCGTGGGCGCAGGCCGTCGGATGCGTCCCGCAGGCCGCCCAGCCGGTGACCAAGCTGCGCTGGCTGGCCAAGAGCGAGCCGGAGAACGCCCGCCGTACCGCCCTGCTGCTCCAGGCGCACGACTGGCTGGTCTGGCAGCTCCTGGGCCGCCCGGTGCGCCGTACGACCGACCGGGGCGGCGCCTCGGGCACCGGATACTGGTCCGCCGCGACCGGCGGCTACCGACCCGACCTGGTCGAGCTGGCCCTCGGCCACCAGGTGGCGCTGCCGGAGGTGCTGGGTCCGGCCGAGGCGGCCGGGACGACCCCGGAGGGCCTGCTGATCTCCGCCGGGACCGGCGAGACCATGGCCGCCGCCTTCGGCCTCGGCATCGGCCTGGGCGACGCCGTCGTCTCGCTCGGTGCGTCCGGGTCCGTGATGGCCGTGCACCCGGGGGCGCTGGCGGACCAGTCCGGGATGATCACCTCCCTGGCCGACGCCACCGGCATGCACCTGCCGGTCGTCACCACCCTGAACGCCGTACGGGCCCTGCGCGGCACCGCCGAACTGCTCGGCCTGCCCGACCTGGAGAGCCTGTCCGAGCTGGCGATGAAGTCCACGCCCGGCTCGCACGGGCTGGTGATGCTCCCGTACCTGGAGGGCGAGCGCACCCCGAACCTCCCCCACACCGCGGGCACCCTGGCCGGGCTCCGGCGCGAGTCCATGAAGCCGGAGCACCTGGCACGGGCCTCCTTCGAGGGCATGCTCTGCGGCCTCGCGGACGCGCTGGACGTACTGCGCGGCCGGGGCGTGGAGGTACGGCGGATCTTCCTGCTGGGGCAGGCCGCCGAGCTGCCCGCCGTGCAGGCGGTGGCGCCCGCGCTGTTCGGCGCCCAGGTGGTCGTACCGCAGCCCGCCGACTACGCCGCGATCGGCGCCGCCCGCCAGGCCGCGTGGGCGCTCGGCGCGGCCCAGGGCACGCTCGACCCGCGCACCCCGCCCGCCTGGCAGGGCGCCGCCGCGCAGGTGCTGGAGCCGGGCGACGACCTGGCCGTGGGCCAGGCGGTGCGCCAGCAGTACACGTCGGTACGGGAGCAGACCCACCCGGGAGCGTTCCGGTAGGCCCACCGACGAGGAGGCCCACCGACACGTAGGCCCGCTGACGAGGAGTCGTGAAACTCACCCCCGCGCAGGCGTTTCCGCCCACAGCTCAAACGGGCAGCCTGACGGGTTAATTCGGTTGAGGTAACGCGGGTGGAGTGTCCGACGATAGGGCCAGGGGCAGGCACCCCCGCCCCACCGCCGACTCCGAGAGACCAGCGTGCTCATACGACTTCTGCGGACCTATCTCAGGCCCTACAAGAAACCCATCACCCTCCTGGTGGCGCTCCAGTTCCTCCAGACCTGCGCCACGCTCTATCTGCCCACCCTCAACGCGCACATCATCGACAACGGTGTCGTGAAGGGCGACACGGGCTACATCCTGTCCTTCGGCGCCCTCATGATCGGCATCTCGCTGGTCCAGGTCGTGTGCAACATCGGCGCCGTGTACTTCGGCGCCCGTACCGCCTCGGCGCTGGGCCGGGACGTGCGCGGCGCGGTCTTCGACCGGGTGCAGTCCTTCTCCTCGCGTGAGCTGGGTCACTTCGGGGCGCCCTCGCTCATCACCCGTACGACGAACGACGTGCAGCAGGTCCAGATGCTGGTCCTGATGACGTTCACCCTGATGGTCTCGGCGCCCATCATGTGTGTCGGCGGGATCGTGCTCGCGCTCGGCCTGGACGTGCCGCTGTCGGCGGTGCTCGTGGCCGTCGTCCCGGTGCTGGCCATCAGCGTGGCGCTGATCGTGCGCCGCCTGCGCCCGCTGTTCCGCTCGATGCAGACCCGTCTGGACACGGTGAACCGGGTGCTGCGCGAGCAGATCAGCGGCAACCGCGTGATCCGCGCCTTCGTCCGCGACGACTACGAGCGCGAGCGGTTCGGCAGGGCGAACTCCGAGCTGACCGACATGCAGCTGGCCACCGGCCGGATGCTGGCGCTGATGTTCCCGATCGTGATGACCGTGGTGAACGTGTCGTCCATCGCGGTGGTCTGGTTCGGCGCCCACCGCATCGACAGCGGCGAGATGCAGATCGGTGACCTGACGGCGTTCCTCGCCTATCTGATGCAGATCGTCATGTCCGTGATGATGGCCACCTTCATGTTCATGATGGTGCCGCGCGCCGAGGTGTGTGCCGAGCGCATCGAGGAGGTGCTGGGCACCGAGTCCAGCGTCGTCCCGCCGCTCGCGCCGGTGACCGAGCTGCGCGGACACGGGCATCTGGAGATCCGGGGCGCGGGCTTCCGCTATCCGGGTGCCGAGGAGCCGGTGCTGCGCTCCATCGACCTGGTGGCCCGCCCGGGCGAGACGACGGCCGTGATCGGCTCGACCGGCAGCGGCAAGTCCACCCTGCTCGGCCTGGTCCCGCGCCTGTTCGACGCCACCGAGGGCCAGGTGCTGGTGGACGGCGTGGACGTGCGCGAGGCCGAGCCGGCGCTGCTCGCGCGCACGGTCGGCCTGGTGCCGCAGAAGCCGTACCTGTTCGCGGGCACGGTCGCCACCAACCTGCGCTACGGCAATCCGGACGCGACCGACGAGGAGCTGTGGCACGCGCTTGAGGTGGCGCAGGCCAAGGACTTCGTCGCCGAGCTGGAGGGCGGTCTGAACGCCCCGATCGCGCAGGGCGGCACCAACGTCTCGGGCGGTCAGCGCCAGCGGCTGGCCATCGCGCGCACCCTGGTGCAGCGCCCGGAGATCTACCTCTTCGACGACTCCTTCTCCGCGCTCGACTACGCGACGGACGCGGCGCTGCGTGCCGCGCTGACGGAGGAGACCTCGGAGGCGACCGTCGTGATCGTCGCCCAGCGGGTGGCGACCATCCGGGACGCCGACCGGATCATCGTCCTGGACGAGGGCCGGGTGGTCGGCTCGGGCCGCCACCACGAACTCATGGCGGGCAACGAGACCTACCGGGAGATCGTGCTCTCCCAGCTCACGGAAGCGGAGGCTGCCTGATGGCCGGGCCCATGGGACGCATGATGGCCGGGGGCGGCCCGGACCAGCGCTCGATGGACTTCAAGGGGTCGGGCAAACGGCTGCTGGCCCGGTTCCGCCCCGAGCGGGGCACCATCTACACCCTGCTGGCCTGCGTGGTCGGCAGCGTGGCGCTGAGCGTGATCGGTCCGAAGATCCTCGGCAAGGCCACCGACCTGGTGTTCGCCGGGATCATCGGCCGCCAGATGCCGGCCGGGGCCACCAAGGACCAGGTCCTGAGCAACCTGCGCGCGCAGGGCAAGGGCGCCGTCGCGGACATGCTGCGCAGCACCGACTTCACCCCGGGCCAGGGGATCGACTTCGGCGCGGTGGGGAATGTCCTGCTGCTCGCCCTGGTCACCTTCCTGGTCGCCGGTCTGCTGATGGCGGTGGCGACGCGGCTGGTCAACCGGAGCGTGAACCGCACGATGCTGCGGATGCGCGCCGATGTGCAGGACAAGCTGTCGCGGCTGCCGCTGTCGTACTTCGACCAGCGCCAGCGCGGCGAGGTACTTTCCCGCGCCACGAACGACATCGACAACATCGGCCAGACGCTCCAGCAGTCGATGGGCCAGCTGATCAACTCGGTGCTGACCATCGTGGGCGTGCTCGCGATGATGTTCTACGTCTCCTGGATCCTCGCGCTGGTCGCCCTGGTGACCGTGCCGCTGTCCTTCCTGGTGGCCACCCGGGTCGGCAAGCGCTCGCAGCCGCACTTCGTGCAGCAGTGGCGGACCACCGGCGCGCTGAACGCGCACATCGAGGAGATGTACACCGGGCACACCCTGGTGAAGGTGTTCGGCCGCCAGGAGGAGTCGGCGAAGCAGTTCGCCGAGCAGAACGAGCAGCTGTACGAGGCCGGGTTCAAGGCGCAGTTCAACAGCGGGGTCATGCAGCCGCTGATGATGTTCGTCTCGAACCTCAACTACGTGCTGGTGGCCGTGGTCGGCGGTCTGCGGGTCGCCTCCGGCTCGCTGTCCATCGGTGACGTGCAGGCGTTCATCCAGTACTCGCGGCAGTTCTCGATGCCGCTGACCCAGGTCGCGTCGATGGCGAACCTGGTGCAGTCCGGCGTCGCCTCGGCCGAGCGGGTCTTCGAGCTGCTGGACGCCGAGGAGCAGGGCGCCGACCCGCAGCCGGGCGTGCGCCCCGACGAGCTGCGCGGCCGGGTCCGCCTGGAGAACGTCTCCTTCCGCTACGACCCCGACAAGCCGCTGATCGAGGACCTTTCCCTGAAGGTCGAGCCCGGCCAGACGGTCGCCATCGTCGGCCCGACCGGCGCGGGCAAGACCACGCTGGTCAACCTGCTCATGCGGTTCTACGAGGTCTCCGGCGGGCGCATCACCCTCGACGGCGTCGACGTCCGCGACATGACCCGCGACGAACTCCGCTCGAACATCGGCATGGTGCTCCAGGACACCTGGCTGTTCGGCGGCACGATCGCGGAGAACATCGCGTACGGGTCCTCTCGCGAGGTCACGCGGGGTGAGATCGAGGAGGCGGCGCGGGCTGCCCACGCCGACCGGTTCATCCGCACCCTCCCCGACGGGTACGACACGGTCATCGACGACGAGGGTACGGGCGTCAGCGCGGGTGAGAAGCAGCTCATCACCATCGCGCGGGCGTTCCTCTCCGAGCCGGTGATCCTCGTCCTTGACGAGGCGACCAGCTCCGTCGACACCCGCACCGAGGTGCTGATCCAGAAGGCGATGGCCAAACTCGCCGACGGCCGCACGTCGTTCGTCATCGCCCACCGTCTCTCCACGATCCGCGACGCGGACACGATCCTGGTGATGGAGAACGGTTCCATCGTGGAACAGGGCGCGCACGCGGACCTGTTGGCCGCGGACGGTGCGTATGCCCGCCTGTACAAGGCCCAGTTCGCTCAGGCGGTAGCCGAGGTGGACTGACCGCCTTGGGCTGAGGTACGGGTGGGTGCACTCCCCGCGTTGGCGGGTGCCGCTGCGCCCACCCGTGCCGCCCCAGCGGCACGACTGCCCGCAGCGGGGGGTGGGGGTCGTCTTTTGGCTTTTGGCTTTTGTCTTTTAGGGGCGCGGGGAACTGCGCGATCAGCCACAACCGGCCCGCACCCGGCATCAGTCCAGATAACCCCGAAGCTGATCCGCGTATGTATGGTCCCGCAGCTTGCCCAGGGTCTTCGACTCGATCTGCCGAATCCGCTCCCGAGTGACCCCGAACAACCTGCCGATCTCCTCCAACGTACGGGGCCGCCCATCAGCCAACCCGTACCGCAGCTGAACTACCTTCCGCTCACGTTCCCCAAGAGTGGAAAGCACCGCATCCAAATGCTGCCGTAGAAGAAGAAACGCCGCCGACTCCACAGGACTGGCAGCATCCCCGTCCTCGATGAGATCCCCGAGGGCGACCTCATCCTCCTCCCCCACAGGCGCGTGCAACGACACCGGTTCCTGAGCCAGCCGCAGCACCTCACGCACCCGCTCCGGAGGAAGCTCAAGATGCGCCGCGACTTCCTCGGGCGTCGGCTCGTACCCCCGCTCCTGAAGCATCCGCCGCTGCACCCGGACAACCCGGTTGATCAACTCGACCACATGCACAGGCACCCGGATCGTCCGAGCCTGATCAGCCAGCGCACGCGACATCGCCTGGCGGATCCACCACGTGGCGTACGTGGAGAACTTGTAGCCCCGCGCGTAGTCGAACTTCTCCACCGCGCGGATGAGCCCGAGGTTGCCCTCCTGGACGAGGTCGAGCATGGTCAGCCCGCGCCCGACGTACCGCTTGGCGACGGAGACGACGAGCCGCAGGTTGGCCTCGATGAGGCGGCGCTTGGCGATGCGGCCGAGGACGACGAGCCGGTCGAGATCACCGGCGAGGTGACTGTCGAGGTCGGGGGTGCCGCTCAGTTTCTCCTCGGCGAAGAGCCCGGCCTCGACGCGGCGGGCGAGTTCGACCTCCTCCGCGGCGGTGAGCAGCGGGATGCGGCCGATCTCGCGCAGGTACTGCCGGAACAGGTCGGCGGAGGGCCCGCCGGTCTCGGACCGGACGGCGGCGCGCGTCGCGGCGGGCTCGCGTTCGGGTTCGGGTTCGTCGCCGCTCAGGGCATCCGCCGGGGGTTCGGCGGGCTCATGCGTCTCCTCGGGTTCCGCCTCCCGGCGGGGGCCGCCCTGCGAGGGCACGGCCATGAGCACGTCCGTCTCCGCGTCGGGCTCGTCACCGGGGGGTGTGACGGCTCCTGCGGTCTTGGTGAGGGTGTGGGTCCGCACGGGGGCGACCTCCAGGATGAGTCGCGGCCTGCGCTCCGGGGGGCTGGGGCACCGCACCCAGTGTGGGGTACGACACATCCCCGCCACGAGGGGCGTGCGGTGACTTTTTGCGTCCGGCCCGTGACCGCGTGGTGATCCTGGGGCCCGCGAGGGCTAGAGCGCGTCCGCTCCGTGCGCGCGCAATGCCTGGTCGTACTGCTGGAGGACCCACAATTCGTTCTGTACGGAGGCCAGTTGGGCGGGGTCGCCGCCGGTGGCGAGACGGGTCAGCTGGGACTGGACGTCCTGGATGCGGCGCTCGACCGCGCGGCGGCGGACGACGACGAGGACCGTGCCCGCGTAGATCTCGTCCACCGTGCGGCGCAGGATCGGCTCGACGGCCAGCTCGGTGACCATGGCGCGCACGGTGTCGTCGGGCGCGGCCTCGCGGACCCCGACCAGATACTCCTGCGGGTCGGCCACGCCGTACTCGGCGCCGCCCGTCTCCGCGATGGCCTGGCGCACGGCGGCGTAGGGCGCGGCGGTGAACTCGTCGATGCCGTAGGCGTCGAAGGCCGGGGAGACCAACTCGGGCCGCTGGAGGGCGAGTTTGAGCAGTTCGCGTTCGGCGGCGAAGACCGGGTTGCGCAGGGTGAGCGCGGGTCCTGAACTCACCCGGGGGGTCGTCTCCCACTGCTGCCGGTCGGCGCGGTTCTGCTGCTGCGGCGGGGCACCCTTGCCGCCGCGATCCCTTGCCCAGCGGGCGAGTTGGGCGACGCGCTTGACGACGAACTGGGTGTCGAGGATGCCGAGCATGCCCGCGAGGTCGACGGCGACCTCGTGCTGGGCGCCGCTGTTCTTGATGCGGGCGACGACCGGTGCGGCCTCGTCCAGCGCGGCGGCGCGGCCCGCCGGGGTGTCGAGGTCGTAGCGCGCGACGATCTGGCGGAGCGCGAACTCGAAGAGCGGGGTGCGGGGTTCGGTGAGGTCGACGACGGCCTCGTCGCCC
Source organism: Streptomyces sp. LaPpAH-108 (assembly GCF_000373625.1). Lineage (GTDB taxonomy): Bacteria > Actinomycetota > Actinomycetes > Streptomycetales > Streptomycetaceae > Streptomyces. The sequence goes on along the minus strand of NZ_KB891988.1, from coordinate 435,854 downwards.
TTGGCGAGGCGGAGTTCGCAGGGGTCCATGCCGTCGGGGGCGATGGCGATGTAGGTCTCGGCGGCGAACTTCTGGTCGTCCTCGAAGGCGCGCAGCGCGGCCTTCTGTCCGGCCGCGTCGCCGTCGAAGGTGAAGATCACGCGGGCCGAGCCGTTGTCCATGAGCAGGCGGCGCAGGATCTTGATGTGGTCGCCGCCGAAGGCGGTGCCGCAGGTCGCGATGGCCGTCGTCACCCCGGCGAGGTGGCAGGCCATGACGTCGGTGTAGCCCTCGACGACGACGGCCCGGCTGGACTTGGCGATCTGCTGCTTGGCCAGGTCGATGCCGTAGAGGACCTGGGACTTCCGGTAGATCGCGGTGTCGGGGGTGTTGAGGTACTTGGGCCCGTTGTCCGCCTCGTAGAGCTTGCGGGCGCCGAAGCCGACGACCTCGCCGCCGATGTCCCGGATGGGCCACATCAGGCGGCCCCGGAAGCGGTCGATGGGGCCGCGGCGGCCGTCCTGGGCGAGCCCGGAGAGGATCAGTTCCTTGTCGCTGAAGCCCTTGCCGCGCAGATAGCGGGTGAGGTGGTCCCAGCCCTGGGGGCTGTAGCCGACGCCGAAGTGGACGGCGGCGGCCTGGTCGAAGCCGCGCTCGGCGAGGAAGATCCGGCCGGTCTCGGCCTCGGGGCTGGTGGCGAGCTGTTCCGCGTACCACTGGGCGGCGATCTTGTGCGCCTCGACCAGGCGGATGCGCTCGCCGCGCTGGTGGGCGGGGTTGTACCCGCCCTCCTCGTAGCGCAGCGTGATCCCGGCCTGGCCCGCCAGCCGCTCGACCGCCTCGGAGAAGGAGAGGTGGTCCACCTTCATGACGAAGGTGATCGTGTCGCCGCCCTCCTGGCAGCCGAAGCAGTGGAAGAGCCCCTTGCTCGGGCTGACCTGGAAGGACGGGGACTTCTCGTCGTGGAAGGGGCAGAGGCCCTTGAGGTTGCCGCCGCCCGCGTTCCGCAGCTGGAGGTACTCGGAGACCACGGCGTCGATCGGGACCGCGTCCCGTACCGCCTTCACGTCCTCGTCGTTGATCCGTCCTGCCACGGATGAATTCTACGGGGGTCCGGGGGCACTCCCCGCTCGCCCGTGCCTCAGGGCACCAGCCCGGCGAGCGGGACGTGCGGGTCGGCCAGGGCCTCGGTGTCCACCACGGCCCGGGATCGCACCAGCCGCTGGATGGGCTCTGTGACGTCCCACACGTTCACGTTCATCCCGGCGAGCACCCGGCCCTCGCGCACCCAGAACGCGATGAACTCGCGCTTGCCCGCGTCGCCCCGGATCACCACCTGGTCGTAGGAGCCGGGGGGCGCCCAGCCGCTGTACTCCAGGCCGAGGTCGTACTGGTCGGAGAAGAAGTAGGGCAGCCGGTCGTAGACGGTGTCCCGGCCGAGCATGGCGCGGGCGGCGGCGGGGCCGCCGTTGAGGGCGTTGGCCCAGTGTTCGACGCGCAGCCGGGTGCCGAAGAGCGGGAGCGGGAAGCTGGCCACGTCTCCGGCGGCGTAGATGTCGGGGTCGGAGGTGCGCAGGTGCTCGTCGACCGCGATGCCGCCGCCGAGGGAGCGGTCGGCCAGTTCGAGCCCGGCGGCCTCGGCGAGGCCGGTGCGCGGGGCGGCGCCGATGGCGGCGAGCACGTCGTGCGCGGGGTGTTCCTCGCCGTCGTCGGTGCGGGCGGCGAGGACGACGCCGTCCTGGCCGACGATCTCGGTCAGCTTGACCCCGAAGTGGAAGCGGACCCCGTGCTCGCGGTGCAGCTCCTCGAAGAGGTTGCCCAGCTCGGGGCCGAGGACGCCGTGCAGCGGGGTCGGCTCGGGCTCGATCACGGTGACCTCGGCGCCGTACTCGCGGGCCGCCGCCGCGACCTCCAGGCCGATCCAGCCCGCGCCCGCGATCACGAGGTGGCCGTTGTCGCGGCCGAGGGCGGCGAGGACGCCCTTGAGGCGCTCGGCGTGGGAGAGGCGGCGCAGATGGTGGACGCCCGCGAGCGAGGTGCCGGGGACCTCCAGGCGGCGGGGTTCGGCGCCGGTGACGAGCAGCAGCTTGTCGTAGCGGACGAGGGTGCCGTCGTCGCCGAAGCGGACGGTCTTCGCGGTGCGGTCGATCGCGTCCACGGTCTGGCCGAGATGCAGCTCGATGTCGTGGCGCGCGTACCAGGCGGGCTCGTGCACGAAGACGCTCTCGCGCTCCTCCTTGCCGAGGAGGTGGCCCTTGGACAGCGGGGGTCGCTCGTAAGGGTGGTCGCGTTCGTCGCAGATCAGTATCACCCGGCCGGTGAAGCCCTCCGCGCGCAGCGTCTCGGCCGCCTTGGCCCCGGCGAGCCCGCCTCCGACGATGACGAACGTCTGATCCGCGTCGACCACTTGATGCCTCCTCGTAGGGTGCCGCCTGCCGCCACAGGGGAGCGTCCCGCACGTGGCGTGCCGCGGGAAGGGGGAGTGACCCGATCAGGCCACTCGCAGGCACGTTCCTTCTACATATGCCCGGCCGGGTGTCCGGTGTTCCCGCCTCGGTCCGTCAGTCGTGTCCCGTCAGTCGCGCCCCATGAGTCTCGCGTGCAGCGAGCGGGCCGAGGCGTCGGTCAGGGAGGCGATCTGGTCGACGATCACCCGCTTGCGCGCGTGGTCGTCGGGTGCCTCGTCGAACAGCGCCCGGAACTGCGGCTCCAGCCCGTCCGGGGCGCGCAGGGTCAGCACCTCGGCCAGCTCGGCGACGACGATCCGCTGGTCGGCGCGGAGCAGTTCCTGCTCGGCGCGCTGCATGACGTACCGGTCGGCGACGGCCTTGAGCACCGCGCACTCCATGCGCGCCTCGCGGGGTACGACGAGTTCGGCGCCGTAACGGGTCAGGCGCCCGGTGCCGTACGCCTCGCGGGTGCCGGCCTCCGCCGCGAGGGCGAAGCGGCCGATGAGCTGGCTGGTGGCGTCCTTCAGGCGGGCCTGCGCGACCGCCGTGCCGTCGTAGCCGTGCGGCCACCACTCCTGGTCCTGGAGCCGGTCGAGGGCGGCGGCGAGTTCCGCGGGGTCGGTGTCCGCGGGGACGTAGCGGCCGATCGCGACCTCGAACACGGCGCGTCTTTCGGGCTCCGCCTGGAGGCAGTTGGGGTCGATGTGCCCGGCGTGCAGGCCGTCCTCGATGTCGTGCACCGAGTACGCCACGTCGTCGGCCCAGTCCATGACCTGGGCCTCGAAGCAGGTGCGGGTGCCGGGGGCCTCCTTGCGGACCCAGTCGAAGACGGGGCGGTCGTCGTCGTAGACACCGAACTTGGGGGACGCGGGATCGGCCGGGCTGGCGCCGCGCGGCCAGGGGTACTTGGTGGCGGCGTCCAGGGTCGCGCGGGTGAGGTTGAGGCCGACGGAGCCCTCGGGGGTGAAGCGCTTGGGCTCGATGCGGGTGAGGAGCCTGAGCGACTGGGCATTGCCCTCGAAGCCGCCGATGTCGTCGGCGAATTCGTTCAGCGCCTGTTCGCCGTTGTGGCCGAAGGGGGGATGGCCGAGGTCGTGCGCGAGGCAGGCGGCCTCCACCAGGTCGGGGTCGCAGCCGAGGGCCGCGCCCAGCTCGCGGCCGACCTGGGCGCACTCCAGGGAGTGGGTGAGCCGGGTGCGGGGGCTCGCGTCCCAGGCGCGGCTGCGGGTGCCCGGCGTGACGACCTGGGTCTTGCCCGCGAGGCGGCGCAGCGCGGCGGAGTGCAGGATGCGGGCGCGGTCGCGCTGGAAGGCGGTGCGGCCGGGGCGTTTGTCGGGCTCGGGGGCCCAGCGCTCGGTGGACGCGGGGTCGTAGACGTCGGCGGTCGAGGGGTGTGCGGTGCCTTCCATGTCTCGACAGTAAGCGGCGGCGGTGACGATCGGGGAAGGCGGTGCGGGCGGCTATCCGTTTGTGGCGCTTTTGTGGGGTTTTCGAGCGGCGGGCGACGCGTCGGAGCGGGGGCGGCCCTGAGGGGTGACGTGCCGCAGCTGGCCGGCGAGCCGGACACCGATGCTGCTCATGAGATGCGCCGTGCTGCCGAGGTCGGGGAGGAGATCGTCGCTGAGCGAGTCCGGCACTGTCATGGGGGACATCCTGCCCCGGCGACGTTGCGCGTCCGTTGCCGTGTCGTCACGGACACGCGGCGTACAGGGAAGTGGCCTGTGAACCGAGTCGACCAGCTCAGCCCCTGTGAACCGCCGTGCCTTCCCGCGCGTCTCCCTGGTCGGAACACGACCTCCGGGAGCCCGTATGAAGATCCGCCCGCCCCGCCTGCCGCGTCTTCCGCGCACCCGGCGCGGGCAACGGCGCCTGCTCCAGGCCGTCATGGCGGCCTGTGTCCTGGCGCTCCTCCCCTCCGCCTGGCTGTACGTCTCGACGGCGGACCGGCTGCGGACGGTCGCGGACGTGCCGCGCGAGCAGGTCGCCATCGTGTTCGGCGCCGGACTCTGGGACGGCGAGCCCTCGCCGTACCTCGCCCACCGCCTCGACGCGGCGGCCCGCCTCTACCGCGCGGGCCGGATCGAGGCCGTCCTCGTCACCGGCGACAACAGCCGCGAGGACTACGACGAACCGGACGCGATGCACACCTACCTCACCCACCACGGCGTCCCCGCCGCCCGCATCGTCGAGGACTACGCGGGCTTCGACACCTGGGACTCCTGCGTACGCGCCCGCAAGGTGTTCGGAGTCGACCGCGCGGTCCTGATCAGCCAGGGCTTCCACATCCGCCGCGCCGTCGCCCTCTGCGAGGCGGCGGGCGTGCGCTCGTACGGCGTCGGAGTCTCCGCCAAACACGACGCGACCTGGTACTACGGCGGCACCCGCGAGGTCTTCGCGGCAGCCAAGGCAAGCCTGGACGTCCTGTTCCGACCGGGCCCGCGCTTCCTGGGACCGAAGGAGGACGGGGTGGAGCGGGCGCTGGCGTCGCGGGGGTGACGGGGAGTGGGCCGGGGCGGGGTGCCGGGGTTCCGCGCTGCCGAGGTGCCGGGGCTTGTCGGTCCCGGGGCTCCTGACGGCCCGTCGGTCCGGTCACCCGTTCATCTGTGCCCGGCCCTCCATTCGTGTGCTCTTCCCCGTCCACCCCGTACCCGCCCCTGACCTGCGTCGACAAGCCGCCGCTCACCCATGTGGGGGTCGGGGGCGCCACCCGTTCTCCGCAGTGCGGGGCCGTTCCCGGGAGGCGGTGGGGGCGCTCTGGGCTTTACCTCGGTAGGGCAGGGGCGCTCGCCCCTGGACGATTCACGTCGGACAAGCCCTGGGGAGCACCACCATGCGTCGCACCGCCCGTCTGCTGACCGGTACCGCGCTCGCCGTGGCCGCGGCAGGGCTCGCCACCGCTCCGGCGGCCCACGCGGACGCGGCCCCGCTGCGACCGGCCACAGCCGCAAGCCTGTGGCTGGGCGGCGCGGCGAGCGGCCTCCAGGTGTACCCGTCCACGACCACGCCGGGCAGCGAGGTCACCGTGAACACGGCGGCGTGCGGCGAGCAGGGCAGCGCGCTCGGCGACGCGGGCGCGGTGGGCGCGGGGACGTTCCCGCTGGCGCCGACCACGCACGAGGGCGAGGCGATCGGCCGCTTCCAGGTCCCGGAGGGCGCGCAGCCGGGGACGTACGAGATCGTCGCGCGGTGCGCCGAGGACGACCGGCAGGTGCGGGGAGACCTGAAGGTGGCGCTGAGCGCGGCCGGGCCGCAGACGCAGCCGCGCGGCAGCCTGAAGACCGGGGTCGGCGGGGCACCAGGCCCCGGCCCCTCACAGACCGCGGCGGGCGTGGCGGCACTGGCCGTCGCCGCCGCGGGCGGTACCTGGCTCCTGCATCGCCGGGCGAGAGGCGACGGGATCTGACGGACACCCTCCGCTGTCCGTCGGCCGGTACCGCACGTCCCGCCCCCTCCGGGTCCGATGCCCCTCGCGGCCCGGAGGGGGACGGGGGTCCACCTCGTGGAGACGCGTGCACGGTAAGGGGGTTCACATGCGCAGACTGGGTGACGCCGCGATAGCCGCCGTGACGGTGGTGGCGCTCGCCTCGGGCGTCTGGCTGCTCGGCGACGGCACCGGCACCCACGCCCCGCCCCAGCCCTCCGCCGCCGAGGGCCGCCCCGAACCGGGCGGCGAACACAGCGCGGCCCCCGCCCTCGACCCGTCCCCGCCGACCCGCATCCGCATCCCCGCGATCCACGTCGACGCCCCCCTGATGGGCCTCTCCCTGACCCCCTCCGGCAGCCTGGACGTCCCGCCCCCGGCGGAGAAGAACCTCGCGGGCTGGTACGAGGCGGGCACCGCCCCCGGCTCCACCGGCACCGCCGTCGTGGCGGGCCACGTCGACAACACCGAGGGCCCCGCCGTCTTCTACGACCTCGGTGCCCTGAAGCGCGGCACCACGATCGAGATCGACCGCGAGGACGCCACGATCGCGGTCTTCGCGGTCGACGCCGTCGAGGTCTACTCGGCGAAGAACTTCCCGGACGAGAAGGTGTACGGCGCGTCCACGCGCCCGGAGTTGCGGGTGATCACGTGCGGTGGGGGCTACTCCAGGTCGACCGGTTATCAGGGGAACGTGGTGGTGTTCGCACACCTGACGGGCAGCCGCAAGGCCTGAGTTCGGGAATGGCTCAGTCGATCCCGGACCGCTCCACCCCCACCACGATCCACCGCTGGAAGACGAGGAAGACCAGGAGCAGCGGCAGGATCGAGACCGCCGACGCGACGAACAGTTCGTGCAGACGGATCACTTGGGAGGTGGTGAAGGACGACAGGGCCACCTGGACCGTCCAGGTGTCGCGGTCCTGGCCGATGACCAGGGGCCACAGGAAGGAGTTCCAGGCGCCGAGGAACACGATCGTGCCGACGGCCGCGAACACCGGCCGCGCGTTCGGCACGACGACGAGCCAGTACGTGCGCCAGTGGCCGAGCCCGTCGACCTGTGCCGCGTCCTCCAACTCCCTTGGAAACCCCAGGAAGTACTGCCGGAACACGAAGCACGCGAACGCCGAGAACAGCGTCGGCACGATCAGGCCGCGCAGCGTGGAGATCCAGCCCAGCGAGGACACCAGCACGAAGCTGGGCACGAAGGTGACGGCGGCCGGGATCAGCAGGGTGCCGAGGACGCCGTAGAAGACCTTGTTCGCGTGCCGGTAGGGGATGCGGGCGAGGCCGTAGCCCGCGAGGGAGGCGAGCAGGAGGGTGCCGAGGGTGGTGGCGACGGCGATCAGCGCGGAGTTGAGCAGGGAGCGGGCGAAGGGGACGGAGGTGTCCGCGAACAGCTCGTGGACGTTGTCCCAGCGCAGCTCGTGCGGGAAGAAGGTCCACTCCGGCGAGGTGATCTCCCGCTCGGTGGACAGGCCGTTGCGGAGCAGCAGGTAGAAGGGGATCAGGAAGAGCAGCGCGAGTGCGATCAGCACGGCCAGCCTGAGGGCCCGTCCGGCCCGTACGAGCGCGTCATCCATCGGCGTCGGTCCTCCCGAGCTTCAGCCAGCGCGCCTGGCCCACGGTGACGACCGCGATGATCAGCGCGAGGATCACGGCACCGGCGCTGCCCAGGCCCAGGTTCTGCCCCTCGCCGAGGGCCGTGTAGTAGAGGTAGACGAGCGGGGGCCGGGCGTAGGGCGGGTAACCCCGGGCGTCGGAGAGCAGGTTGTAGAACTCGTCGAAGGCCTGGAAGGCGTTGACGACGAGCAGCAGGATCACCGCGACCGAGGTGGCCCGCAGTTGGGGCAGCGTGATGTGGCGCAGCACGGTCCAGCCCGGCCTGGCGCCGTCCACGGCGGCGGCCTCGTACAGCGCCGGGTCGATGCGCTGCAGCCCCGCGAGGAAGAGGATCATGTAGAAACCGGCCTGGAGCCAGAGCCGTACGGTCACGATGACCAGCCAGTACCAGGGCGGGTCCGTGGTGGACAGCCAGGCCACGGAGTCGGCGCCGAACCAGCCGAGGACCGTGTTCGCCAGCCCGAACCGCACCCCGCTGAAGACCGACATCTTCCAGATCAGGGCCGCGACGACGTAACTGCACGCGGCCGGCAGGAAGAACACCGAGCGGAAGAAGGCGCGCGCCCTGCGGACCCGGTTGACCATCAGGGCGAGCGCGAGGGAGACGGCGTAGGTGGTGGGCACGATGAACGCGGTGAAGACGAGGAAGGTCTTCAGGCTGTCCCGGAACGCGTCGTCCTTCAGCATCGCGGTGTAGTTGTCCAGCCCGACGAAGTGGGTGGGCGTGACGGTGTTGTGCGCGTCGAAGAAGCTCAGGCCGACGCTCCACAGCAGCGGGACGTAGGTGAACAGGGCGAGTCCGAGGGCGAAGGGGCCGACGAAGACCCAGAACCACCGCGCGTTCGTACGCCTCACGACTTCTTCTTCACCCGGTCGAGTTCGGCGGCCACTTTCCTTACGACGGACCGGAGTTCGGTCTCGGGATGCGCGCCGTCCTTGATGATCCGGCTGAGGCCGTCCTGGTAGGCGGTCTGGTTCGCCGGGGTCCACAGCAGCGGCTGGGCGTGGCCGTGGTCGGTGGTGAAGCGGACGGCGTCGGCGGCGGGACCGGTCCGCAGCTTGGCCGCCTTCTTGGCGAGGGAGATCCGGGCCGGGATGTGGAAGCCGTAGGAGAGGGCGAAGTCCTCCTGGTAGTCGGTGCGTTCGACCCAGAGCCACTTCACGTACTCTTTGGCGGCCTCCCGGTGCTTGCCGCGCGCGCTGACCGCGGAGCCGTACGCACCCACGGGCACGGCGGGCGCCCCCTGCGGGCCGTCCTTCGGGAAGGGCAACACCCCGAAGTCGTCCCCGAGTTCCTTCTTCACCTGCGGCAGCGCCCACAGCCCCGACCACTGCATCGCCGTGAGCCCCTGGAGGAACGCGGCGGGGTCCGACCAGTCGGCGGGCGCGCCGAGCAGCAGGGACTTGTCGGCGTACAACTGGTGCAGCTTGCCGAGGGTACGGGCGGCGGCGGGGTCGTCGAACCCGACCTTCCCGTCCTCGGTGACGAGCTGAAGTCCGGCCGCGTTGAGGGGAGTTCCGCCGAGGACACCCGCGCCGCCGTCGTTGCCGAGGAAGAGACCCTTGGTCTTGCTGGTGGTGAGCCGCTTGGCAGCGTCCACGAGGGCGTCCAGGGAGGTGGGCGGCTCGACCCCGGCATCCTTCAACAGGCTCTTGCGGTAGTAGAGCATCTGCATGTCGATGACCTGCGGAATGCCCCAGATCTTCCCGTCGTACGTCTTCGGCGTGAGCACGGCGGGGTTGAAGTCGTCCTTCACTCCGTCCAACAGCTCGGTGAGGTCGACGACTTGACCCCCCTGGATCTGATCGAGCGTAGGACTCCCCTCGAACACATCCGGCCCGGAATCGGTGAGCAACGCGGCAGCGGTCTGCCGGTCGTAGTCACCGGGCCGCCACTGCACACTGACGTCGGCCTTGTCGTAGGCGGCGGCGTACCGCTTGACGGCCTGCTCGGTCCCGGCTTCGCCATACTGGTGGTACCACTGCGAAATCCGCGTCCCTGAACCACCCTCGCCCCGACCGGTGTTGCTCCCACAGGCGGCGAGGAACCCAACCCCTGCGCTCGCACCCAACAACGCCCTACGACTGACCGCCATGCGCGCACCCCTTGTCTGTCTTCCGTCATCGATGCCCGTCCCAGCGATCAACGATGCGGGACGATTGCGAAGGGGGTGTTGCGACGGCGTGTCACGCTGCGGGCCACGCTTCCACGCGCTCCCTCGCGCGGCACGACCTGACGGCGACGCGACTCGTTGATCACGTCGTACGAAAGGGGGAGCTGATGGTCGGCTCGTCGCATGAGGCGTTGCACCGGATCTTCCAGAAAGACCCGGCGCTGTTGACCCGGGCGCTGCAGCAGGTACTGCACGTACCGTTTCCCGAGCCACGCGAGATCGCCGCGCTGAACGTGGACCTCACCGAGATCGAACCGGTCGAGCGACGCGTGGACACGCTGCTGCGGGCCGAGACGGACGACGGCACGTACCTGCTCGTGGTCGAGTCCCAGGGGAAGGTGGACGATCGCAAACGGGGCAGCTGGCCGTACTACCTGTCATTTTTGTACGAGAAGTACCGTTGCGAGCCGATCCTCATCGTCACCACGCAGAGCAGCGCCACCGCGAAGTGGGCGGCCCGCCCGATCCGGCTCGGCTTCCGCGACTGGCACTCGCTGACGGTACGGCCACTCGTACTGGGCCCGGACAACGTCCCCGTCATCTCGGACGAGCGGCAGGCCGAACGGGACGTACCCCTTGCGGTGCTTTCGGCGATGACACACGGGCGCGGCCCCCAGTCCGCCGCCATACTGAAATCCCTGGCATCCGCCCTGCGGACCATCGACCCCGAAAACGCCGCGGTCTTCGTGCAGTTTGTCGACTCATGCCTGGCCGACCCCCAGGCGAAGCAGATGTGGAGGGACCTGATGACAGCCATCCAGTACTTCTGGCGCCACCCGCTGGCCGAGCAGGTACGCGAGGAGGGGCGCGAGGAGGGACGTGTCGAGAGTCAGCGGGAGCTGATCATCCGCGCCCTCGAATGCCGAGCCCTCTCCGTCCCCGACGACATCCGCGCCCGGGTCAACACCTGCGAGGACCCGGACCAGTTGGACACGTGGTTCCAGCGAGCCGTCCATGCGACGAACGCGGCGGATCTGTTCGCCGAGGAGTGACCAGGCGCGCGAAGGGGCGGCACCCCCGCACAGGGTGCCGCCCCCTCTTGTGGCGCCGGAGCCGTCGTCGATCGGTGGTGAGGGTCGGGGACCGACGACGGGCTCCGGGGCTCAGCGGTGGCCGCTGCCCGTGGACTGAGTCGCCACGCGGCCCACTTCCAGGCGGGCTACCAGGATGCGGAAGGGGGAGCAGGAGACGTAGTCGTGCCGATGGCAAGCTTCAGCCGCGTACCCGCCTCCGCCCTGCCTTCCGCGATGACCTGGTCGACCTCGTCGCGGACGGTCTCCAGTTCCTGGATCGTACCGACGAGCGGGACCATGATCTCGGCGTGCGGATCGTCCACGGTGGACTTGCGCTCGGCCGCGTGGGAGTTCGGCTCAACCAGTCCTGCGATGTGCGCACCAGGCGGTGGCGGCAGCCGCGAGGCGCAGGGTCCATGGGTCGGGGTCGGCCGTGCTGATCTCGGACCAGACGTTGGCGTTGGCGGCGGCGAAGGCGGTGATGCCCTCGGCGGGTGCGGTGTGCCAGGAGGGGATCTCGGCGGCCCAGCGTTCGGCGGATGCGGGGGCGTGACCGGCGGCGATGAGCCAGATGACCCAGTACCCGGCGTCGAGCCACGCCGCGCCACGGGTCGCCCAGGCCCAGTCGACCAAGCGGGCCCGATCGCCCTGGAGAGCCTGATCGTCGACGAGGACGTTGGCGTTGTTCAGGTCGGTGTGGAGCAGGTGGACCCCGGCGAAGAAGCGGAGGTCGTCGCGGTGGGCTGCGTAGCGTTCCAAACGCTGCTCGGCGTGGCGTAGCTCGATGTCGGGGCAGGAGGTCTCGCCGAGGCGGCGCAGGAGGGAGGCGACTTCGGTGAGGTCGGGGGATCCGGGGGCGTAGTCGGCGTGGTGACCGGCGAGGGCTTCGAAGCCGAGGAGGTCCCAACCAGCGGCCTCGACGCGCCAGCGGAGGGCGGGGGCCAGGCCGGTGAGGAAGGGGGCGACGGCGGCCTCCCGGTGCTGGGTCCAGACGCGGGGGTGATCGGTGCGCAGGCCCTTGATGTGCCAGGTGCCCGTGGTGGAGGTGACACGGGCCGCGATCTCGCTGTTGAAGCCCTCGGCGGTCTCCTCGACCGTGAGGAGGGGGCCGGTGTGCTCTTCGACGGCGGCGCGAGCGGCGGGCGGCAGTCGGTCGAGGCCGATGCGGATGGTCGCCATGGGGCTTCATTCTTCCACGGAAGCGGGTGCGAGGGTGGGCGGGCAGCGGTGCGGGGACTTCGGACGGGAGAACGCCCGGAAGCCCCCGCGGTTCTGCGCGTCCGGTTGTCTACCGGTACGGGTTGTCGTCGTTGCAGCCCGGGACGGCCCCTTCGGCCAGCACCTCCAGGTCGTCCAGGAGGATCACTCCCTCGGGCTCCTCCAGGGTCGGCGGTCGGGTGCTGATCTCCACCATGACAGTGGTCATGACGCTTCCTCGCTTCCGTGTCGGCAGTAGGTGTTCAGTGGTGCCTTCGCCTCCTGGTACGCCTTGGCGAGTGGTCGGCAGACCCGGCAGGTGCCGGAGAGCTGACAGCCGCCGCAGCCACCGGTGCGAAGCATCTGGGCATCGGCGATGCCGGGCAGACGAAGGAGTCCGTCCAGGCCCTCGGACATGAGGTCGATGGGGTTCTCGCGGCCGACCTTGCACATGGTCGCCAGGCCGTGCGGGTCGACGTGGAAGAAAGTGTGGCCGGCGGGGCAGCCCTTGAAGACGCTGGTCTTGTCCAGGAAGCCGGGAGCCTGTGCGGCCAGCGGTTCGGGCGAGCCGGTGTACGTGGGGGAGATCGTGCCGTATTCCTGGCGGCTCGCCCCGTACCGCTCGGCGAGGGCGCGCATGGCGTCCAGCTCGTGGGCGTTGTGCCGGGCGATGATCAGCGCCAGTTCCAGCGCGATACCGGCCTCGCGCGCCGCGACGAGCCCCTTCTCGACCAGCTTGAACGCCCCCGGCTTGCGGGTGAGCGAGTCAAAACTGTCCGGCGTCGCCCCGTAGAGGGAGACGGTCACCTTGTGCGGTGGCAGGTCGCGCAGGAGGTCGATGATCTCGGGGCGGTGGAGCCGGGAGCCGTTGGTCAGGATCTCGATCAGCATCCCGGAGCGGTGAGCAAGCGTGTACGCGTCCACGAAGTCCCGGTCGATCAGCGGCTCACCGCCGGTGAACTGGAGCCACAGCACCCCCGCGTCCCGCAGCAGGTGTAGAAGCCGGACCTTGTCCGGCCAGGGCAGTCCCTCGAACTTCCGCTCCGCGAGGTAGCAGTGCTCGCAGTTGAAGTTGCAGCCCTTGTTGATCTCGTACGTGGCCCGGCCATAGCCGAGACCGGTACCGGAGCGTACGAGGACGGCGTCCCGCATCACCGCGCCCGCCAGGTCCACGGTCCAGGCCGTGCGGGCGTGGTCGATGAGCCAGGCAGGCAGAGGGGTGCTGCTCTCGGCGATCGAGGCCAGCTCTTCGTAATGCGTCCGAGGGATACGCATGCCGCCCTTGGAGCCGGGGCGGGCGATCAGGAACGTCCCGTTGTACGGGCTCGCGATCAGCTGGTGCACGGGACCTCCTCCGGAGGGTCTTCGCAAGTGTGCTGCTCGGCTTGGACAGTTGGCACTGCACCGCCCTGTCGACGTGATCAACGGTCGACTTCTCCCGGGCTTCTCGCACCAGGTCCAGGGGCACGCGACGCCAGTGAACGCACTGCATCACGACACCATCCAGAGAGATTCGGCGGAGTGGCAGGCCATCCCGAACCGGGACCGTTCCGCCGTGTGGCGGTGCGGCGTTGCACTTCAGACTGGACCGGTGGACCGGTCCAGTCAAGAGTGAACCTAGAGCTGACGAACGCGGAAGTACGTCTCAGCAGCTCAAAGCACTTGACGAAGCATCAAAGATGCCGTCGTAGCGGAGCGGGTGAGCTTCCGCTACGGATGTTTCTCACATCGCGTAGGTGTCCACCTGCTCGAAGAGCGAGGCAGGCGTAACACCCTCTTCGCAGACCAGCGGACGCCCCTCCTGGTCACGCGCCGTGTGCAGGAGAACCGCGACAGCGCTGCCTTCCTCGACCCCCAACCGCTCCGCCTCAACTTCGGTGGCGAGCCGCACGGTGATGACGTCCACTCCTTCTGCCGGAAAACGCCCGGTCTGCCGACGGACGTAGCGAGTCGTGCCCTCGGCGATGGGCGCGGCGCCGGACAGCCGGGGTGCTGCCTCTCCGATCTCGGGAGGGAACCACGCTTCCACGCAGCTGTTGGGGCTTCCGTCAGGGAGTTGAAGGATGCGCACGCGACGAAGCGCCTGTACGCCGGGCGCCAAGCCGAGCGCGTTGGCCACGTGCGCAGGCGGTTCGACCCAGTCCGGCACCCCGACCCGCCGGAACGGCATCCCACCGAGGATGCGCGCCGACCCGGCTCGCCGAGCACCAGCGGGCCGCGCCAATGGTGTCTCCGTGACCACGAAACCGGTCCCTTGTTTGGCCACCACCACGCCGTCGTTGCGGAGCACGTCCACCGCCTTGATGGCGGTGGCCCGCGACACGTCCCACTGCTCGGCCAGATCTCGGCCTGACGGAATGATCTCGCCGGGGGCGAACTCACCAGCGGCGATGCGGGCCCGAAGCGACTCGGCGATCTCCTCGTACTTCAGAACGGCCATGGTTTCCCCTACCTCGCACACTGGACTGGTCCACCGGTACGCACGATACTGCGACCATGTCGACTCCCGAACTGGCCCCCTCCGTAATGCGGTTCTACGGCGAGACGGTGGACGAGGACGACCGCCTGCGCAGCTCGGCAGACGGACGGATGGAGCTGGCCCGAACACAAGAGCTTCTTCGACGGTTCCTCCCCCCTGCACCGGCCCGCGTGCTCGACGTGGGCGGCGGTACCGGAATTCATGCCGAATGGCTCGTGAAGGACGGCTATGACGTGACGCTGGTGGACCCGGTCCCTCGGCATGTCGAGGCAGCGTCAGCCGTTTGCTCAGCGGTTGTGGGAGACGCCCGCGATCTGAACGAGCCGAATGACAGTTTCGACGTCGTACAGCTCCTTGGTCCTCTGTACCACCTTCCCGATCCCGAGGACCGGCGTACTGCACTGGCAGAAGCTCAGCGCGTGGTGAAGCCGGGCGGCCTGGTCGTGGCAGCAGCCATCAACCGGTACGCCTCGCTCTTTGAGCACGTGACGTACGCCCACCTTCACACGGAGCGAATTCGTGACTCCGTCTCAAAGATCCTAGAGACGGCCGTCTATGACGGTGCGCGAGGGTTCACCCTGAGCTACTTCCACAGGGCTGAGGAGCTGGCTTCAGAGCTGCTGAAGTCCGGACTGACCAATGTGCAGGTCTTCGGAATCGAGGGCCCTGCGTGGTCGCTGGTGAAGGCGGCGGAGCAGCAGCCGGGTGAAGGACCAACAGATGAGCTGATTGCATCTGCCATGGAAGCGGCCCGCATGGCCGAACCTTACCCAGAGCTGCTTGCTGCCAGTTCGCATCTACTGGCCGCGGGAAGGGCCCCTGCTGACATCAGCATTTGATGTCAACGGTGGTAAGCACTCAGGGAGCAGCAGCCTTCGTCACGCAGCTGTTCTAGCGCTGGCAGCGCGGTACAACTTTCTTTACTCCATCAAGGCCCGCGCACGGCGCGGGCGCGTTCGGCGACTGCAGGCAAGAAGGAGGAGACACCTTCTGGGGCTAGGGTGGCCGGTTCCATGGCTTTAGGCAGCCCCTTTGGGGCGATCCTCTAAGAGCATGGCCCCCACGTCGCGCTTTAGCGGGCAAGTCCGCAGACTGCTCACCTCGCCGGAAGCTTACGGGGCCATGATCACTCGCCCCAAGGCAGCTCCAACCCAAAGCCGCTCCGCCGACCTGCGCATACGCGTCAGCGATAAATCGCGAGGATGTCGAGCGCCAGGGCAGGGCCTACCAGCGTGGTCTCGTCGGTCTGCTCTTGTCGAGCAGCTTGCCGACGCTGCTGCCGACTCATCAGGGATGCGCCAGGGATTGCCAGGAGAGAATGTGTTTCACCATCTTTCAGGCGCTTGGAAATCTTTCCAAGGATGAACACCTCTCCTTCGATCTCATCTCGAATGAAGTCCTGATGCAACTTGCCGGTGACCTGAGGGCCGCCCTCTTCCTGGTCGCCGACGATAACCACATCCGACTTCATTGCCTTACCAAAGTCCCGGACGGCTTTCGCCTCTTTCTTCCCAGGGAGCCCGTCGAGATCCTGTCCCAGCAGTGGGGCCATTGCGCGAAATGCTTCAATCATATTCACCATGCCATCCAACTGGTCTGGCTGACTAAACATGCGAACAAAAGGAGGAATCTCCACTTCGCACTGCACCTGCACAATGTCCGCTACTTTAACGACGTCAAATTCCTCACCAAGGTCTTCGATGTCGCGATAGCGCCAGCGGAGGGAAGCTGCATCGAGGGCAGTTACCAGGCGGATGAAGCGCTGGCTAGCTGTTTCGCGGATTACTCGCTCTTCCTCGGAGGTGGAATCACCGCTTACAGGTTCCCCCAGCGCGGTGGGCTCGATTCCAGTCGCGCTAGACATGCGTCGCATCTTCGATTCATCGGAAAGGCCCTCCTCCACGACGGAAAGATACTCCCCCAGCGCCCTATCGTCCAGGTAGAGAAAGCGGGGAAGGGATGGAATGGGCATGGCTTTTCCTGTCTTTTCGCGCGAGAGGCTTTGATTGCTTAGGTTGCAGTGGGGCCTGCGGATGACCTCAAATTTTCCAGGACCGCTACAGCCTTCTCCCTTTCATGTTCGGAAATTTGGTCAGATTCATTACTATACGCAATATAGGTTGCCGGACTGGTCACATTTCCGATCTGAAGAGGGAAAGCGAGGAGTTGACCCCAGCGCCTCTTGTGGCCAAGCTTGCATTCAATCATGGCGTCATATTTCCGATGCTCGGGGATGAAGTGAGGAAATTCGACGCCAAACTCTACGAATATTTGCACTGCAGACCGGCCAGCTACGACGAAGACGCTAGGTAGCCTAGGATCGTCATCTTTCTCTGGCCTAATCCTGTCGCGAGTCGTTCTCCAAGGTAGTGTTATAGAATCCCCTGCGCCCCCCTTGAAGGTTAGGCGCAGATTCTGTACAACAATTGGCTTTGGTCCGGTATTGTAGAAGACGAGCGGTATCCGGATAAGCGTTTTACTGCGTGTTGCCACCGCAGCGAAAGAGTGAGGGCTATACGACTTGAGTGCCCCTTGGCGTGCGTTGAGCCACCAAAACGAGGCGATGGTGAAGAGGAGAGCGCACATGGCTACTACCACGGCAGGTGGGAGAGCTCCCGCACTGTTTGTGTTCGTCGCTGCTAGCACGCTCGGACGCCCCTCATTCTTGATCCACCCTGGTAGACGCAGCCAGCTCTCGCGTAGTTCCGGGCCGTCTGTGGGCCGTCCGAGACCGCTCAGTGCTGATCGGTGACCCGTAGCAACCAACACCCGCAGGCCAGCCATGTAGATCTGCGACACTACTACCACCATGCCCAAGCCCGGAGAACTAGTGTCGTGAGCCGTTGACGCTCGTATCCACCGGCCCAGGCCTCCGGATCAACCTCTGGCTGGCAACGGGGCGTGACGGTGCCAGGTCACGTACCGGTCCTCGCGGCGCAGCTCCGCGGCCCCCGACTCAATGCGCATGACCCCCGGACGGCGTTGGTCAGTTGCGGCTGTTAAGAACACCGCAGGTACGCCCCTCTGACAACTACCACCGAACGCGATATGTCCGATCCGCACCCCCAGGGCACAACAGCTCCGCGCAGGCTCAGCGACAACCAACGCCAGCAAACACCATTCGTCCTGGTCAGCGACGTAGCTTGACAAGCTACCCAGACCGCATGCGAAGAGGCGGCACCCCCGCACAGGGTGCCGCCCCCTCTGTGGCGCCGGAGCCGTCGTCGATCGGTGGTGAGGGTCGGGGACCGACGGCGGGTCCGGGGCTGGGAGGGGGTAGCGATCACCGCCACCCCCCGGGTAGGTCAGCGGTGGTCGCTGCCCCTCGACTCCGTGGCCGCGCGGCCCGCCTCAAGTCGGGCGACCGGGATGCGGAACGGGGAGCAGGAGACGTAATCCAGGCCGACCTCGTGGAAGAAGTGGACCGATTCCGGGTCGCCGCCGTGTTCGCCGCAGACGCCGAGTTTCAGGTCGGGGCGGGTCGAACGGCCTGCCGCGGCAGCCGACTTGACCAGGGAGCCCACTCCGTCCCTGTCGATCGTCTCGAACGGGCTGACGCCGAAGATGCCCTTCTCCAGGTACGCCGTGAAGAAGGATGCCTCCACGTCGTCCCGGCTGAAGCCCCACACCGTCTGGGTGAGGTCGTTCGTGCCGAAGGAGAAGAATTCGGCGGCCTCGGCGATCTGGCCGGCGGTCAGGGCGGCGCGCGGGAGTTCGATCATCGTGCCGATCGCCAGCTTCAGGCGCGTGCCCGTCGCCGCTTCGACCTCCGCGATGACCTGGTCGGCCTCCTCGCGGACGATCTCCAGCTCCTGGACGGTGCCGACCAGCGGGATCATGATCTCGGCGCGCGGGTCGCCCTTGGCCGCCTTGCGCTCGGCGGCGGCCTCCGCGATGGCGCGGACCTGCATCGTGAACAGGCCCGGGATGACCAGGCCCAGACGCACACCGCGCAGGCCCAGCATCGGGTTCTGCTCGTGGAGGCGGTGGACCGCCTGGAGGAGGCGGAGTTCGTTCTCGTGCGGCTCCTGCCGGGACTCGGCGAGGGCCACGCGGACCGACAGTTCGGTGATGTCGGGCAGGAACTCGTGCAGCGGCGGGTCGAGCAGTCGTACCGTCACCGGCAGGCCGTCCATCGCCTCGAACAGCTCGACGAAGTCCTGCTTCTGCAGCGGGAGCAGCTGCTTCAGCGACTCCTCGCGCTCCGCCTCCGTGTCGGCCAGGATCAGCCGCTCGACCAGCTCACGCCGGTCCCCGAGGAACATGTGCTCGGTGCGGCACAGCCCGATGCCCTGGGCGCCGAAGCGACGGGCGCGCAGTGCGTCCTCGGCGTTGTCGGCGTTGGCCCGTACCCGCAGCCGCCGCTTGCGGTCCGCGAAGGCCATCATCCGGTGCACGGCCTCGACCAGCTCGTCGGCGTCGTCGGCGCCCGGGTGCATCCGGCCCTCGAAGTACTCGACCACCGGCGAGGGAACCACCGGCACCTCACCGAGGT
Source organism: Streptomyces sp. LaPpAH-108 (assembly GCF_000373625.1). Classification (GTDB taxonomy): domain Bacteria; phylum Actinomycetota; class Actinomycetes; order Streptomycetales; family Streptomycetaceae; genus Streptomyces. Next base: position 417,023 of record NZ_KB891988.1, on the reverse strand, counting down.
ACACCTTGCCGGAGGAGCCGTCGATGGAGATGACGTCGCCCTCCTCCACCACATGCCCGCCGGGGACGATCATCCGGCGCCGCTTGGTGTCGACCTCCAGCTCCTCCGCGCCGCAGACACAGGTCTTGCCCATGCCGCGCGCGACCACGGCCGCGTGGGAGGTCTTGCCGCCGCGCGAGGTGAGGATGCCCTCGGCGGCGATCATGCCGTCCAGGTCGTCGGGGTTGGTCTCCCGGCGCACCAGGATGACCTTCTCGCCCGAGCGGGACCACTTCACCGCGGTGTACGAGTCGAAGACCGCCTTGCCGACCGCCGCGCCCGGCGAGGCCGCGATGCCCCGCCCGACCTGCTCGGCCTTGGCGTCCTCGTCGAAGCGGGGGAACATCAGCTGGGCGAGCTGGGCGCCGTTGACCCGCTGCAGCGCCTCGGTCTCGTCGATCAGGCCCTGGTCCACCAGCTGGGTCGCGATACGGAACGCCGCGCCCGCGGTCCGCTTGCCGACCCGGGTCTGGAGCATCCACAACTTGCCGCGCTCGATGGTGAACTCGATGTCGCAGAGGTCCAGGTAGTGGTTCTCCAGCGTCTCCATGATCTGCATGAGCTGGTCGTACGACGCCTTGTCGATGTTCTCCAGCTCCGCGAGCGAGACGGTGTTGCGGATGCCCGCGACCACGTCCTCGCCCTGGGCGTTCTGGAGGTAGTCGCCGTAGACGCCCTGCTGGCCCGAGGCGGGGTCGCGGGTGAAGGCGACGCCGGTGCCGGAGTCGGGGCCGAGGTTGCCGAAGACCATGGAGCACACGTTGACGGCGGTGCCGAGGTCGCCCGGGATGCGCTCCTGGCGGCGGTAGAGCTTGGCCCGGTCGCCGTTCCAGGACTCGAAGACGGCCTTGATCGCGAGGTCCATCTGCTCGCGCGGGTCCTGCGGGAAGTCCCGGCCCGCCTCCGCCTTGACGATCTCCTTGAAGGCGGTGACCAGCTTCTTCAGGTCGGCCGCGTCCAGCTCGGTGTCGACCTGGACGCCCTTGGCCTCCTTGGCCTGCTCCAGCGCCTCCTCGAAGAGGTCGCCGTCGACGCCGAGGACGGTCTTGCCGAACATCTGGATCAGACGGCGGTACGAGTCCCACGCGAAGCGCTCGTCGCCGGCCTGCTTGGACAGGCCCTTCACGGACTTGTCCGACAGGCCGATGTTCAGGACGGTATCCATCATGCCGGGCATGGAGAACTTGGCCCCGGAGCGGACGGAGACCAGCAGCGGGTCGTCGGCCTGGCCGAGCTTCTTGCCCATGCGCTGCTCCAGCGCGTCGAGGTGCGCACTCACCTCGTCACGCAGTGCCGCGGGCTCCTCCCCGCTGTCGAGGTAGACCTTGCACGCCTCGGTGGTGATGGTGAAGCCGGGAGGGACCGGCAGTCCGAGGTTGGTCATCTCGGCGAGGTTGGCGCCCTTGCCACCGAGCAGGTCCTTGAGGTCCTTGTTCCCCTCGGTGAAGTCGTAGACGAACTTCGCTACGTGAGGCTCTTTGTTTTCCGGCACGGGTCTCGACTCCTTGAGGCCGCGGTGGCTGCCCTGACGGCGAGGAACATACCCAGATCGAAGGCACCTGGGTACGTCCAGTAGTGCGTCATAAGCCTGTAACCAGCCGTCTGCCACAGGATCTAAAGCAAAGGCAGGGCAAGGGCACGGCCACACGTGTTTTCAACTCTTGAACGCACACCTCTGTTCAGGCGGGTCGCTCCGCTCATACGAGCGGGCTTCGGCGCGTTTGATTTCGATCATTGAACGGCCAAGGGGTGGCACCGAGTGCCACCCCTTGGAGAAGTGCACCCGCCGATGATCCGCTCATCTGAGCGCTCCCCTTATCAAGGGTGGCGAGAATCACGCTGCCACAGGCCCCGGATTTTCACCATGCGGACGGCGACGCGCGCCGGAAACACGGCCGACACGGGGGCGCTCCGCGCGGTGCGTGGGCGGAACGACGACCGGTGCGCCGCCGGGCGGGCCCGAATCCCCTTACGGAAACCTGGATGGTGCACAGCGCCTGTCCGACGGCGCTGGAGATGCCGCCGGACGGCGCGGCGGCACGGCTCGGCACCGCTGTTCCGTCCGCCGACGCGTCCTCGGCGTGGACCTCCCGGAGGCGGTGGGGCTCCGGCGCTGAGTAAGGCGGAACGGATCTCCCGGAAGCGGTGGCGGTCCGGCCCTGAGCGGATCGCGAGGTTTTCCCGGAAGGGACGCCGAGCCGTGGCCCGGGGAGCGGTGAGTTTCCCGAGGGAACTCCGGATCTGCTCCGCTCCGGGCGCATGGGGCCGGGATTGCCTAAGGGCAGCCGGGCTGCGCCGAGGGGGCGAAGGTCCCTGAGGGGCGCTGACTCCGGTCCGAGGAAGAGGCGCCTGGAAAGGAGTGTCGGCCCTGGCCGGGGACCAGCAGAGGCTCCGTGAGCCCAGCCGGTCCTGCTCAGGGGGGCGACCGCCGACAAACGCCGCCCCGCTCAAGAACCGGGCCCTCTCCCGGGGCCCCATTCCCTCTAAACCAGTGCCGCACCGCCGTCCACCGCGTCGTCCGCCCGCACCCGGGCCACCGCACGCGGGAGCGGCAGACCCACCGGGCCCGAGCCGCCGCCCGCCGCGCACCCGGGCGACGGTACGGGCGTCGTCGCTGGTGAGGGCCCCCTCACGAACGCCCCCGTCCGCGAGCGGGACACACCCCCTTCCTCGGGATCAGCCCCACGCCACCCCTCGCAAACCCTCCGCAAGCGCGCAACCCCACTCGTCCACGGGACGCGGCGGGGCGCGGCCCCGGAACCTCCGCCCCCGGCACACCCACGCCACCCTCCCCGCTCTGCGCGAAGCGCCACCGCCACCTCACACCCCCAGCGCCACCAACCGCTCCTCCACCCGCTCCGGCGCGTACAGATGCTCCACCACCAGCGCCCCCGCGCCGATCACCCCCGCCCGCTCCCCCAGACGGGCAGTCACCACGTCGAGGTGGGCCGTGGAGCGAGGCAGAGCCCGCTGGTAGAGGAGTTCCCGTACGCCGGTCACGAACGGCGTGCCCGCCAGGTCGCCCGCGATCATCAGGACGCCGGGGTTGAGGAGGGTGACGACCGTGGCCAGGACGTCTCCGACCTGGCGTCCGGCCTCGCGGGCCAGCGCCGCCGCCTGGGGGTCGCCCGCCGCGAGGAGTTCCCGTACGTCCGAGCCGGAGGCGGCCGGTACCCCCGCCTCCGCGAGCCGCCGGGCGACGGCGCCCCCGCTGGCGACGGCCGCGAGGCAGCCGTAGGACCCGCACCGGCACAGCGCGTCGGTGCCGACGCGGATGTGCCCGATGTCGCCCGCGCCGCCGTCGATGCCCCGGTAGAGCGCGCCGTCCACGACGACCCCGGCGCCGATGCCGGTGGACACCTTGACCAGCACGAACGCGGCGCAGTCGGGGTGTCCGGTGCGCTGCTCGCCGTAGGCCATGAGGTTGGCGTCGTTGTCCACGAGGACCGGGACGGCGGGGGCGCCGGTGTGTTCGGTGAAGGCGCGGGAGAGGCGGCCCCTTATGTCGTAGCCGTCCCAGCCGGTCATCATCGGGGGCTGGATCACGCGGCCGGTCTCGCTGTCCACGGGGCCTGGCACGCCGAGCCCGATGCCGCAGACCTCCTCGGGGCGGTGGTCCGCCTCGGTGAGCAACCGGGCGAACCAGCGGCCGAGTTCGGCGAGGACCGCCTCGGGTCCGTCCTCCACGACGAGGGTGCCGGAGTGCTCGGCCAGGATCTCGCCGGTCAGGGTGAGGACGGCGGCGCGGGCGTGCCGGGTGTCCAGGTCGGCGGCGAGGACGACGGCGTGGGAGCCGTCGAACTCCAGGGTGACGGCGGGGCGTCCGCCGAGCGGGGAGTCCACCGGGCCGCCCGCACCCTCGCGCAGCCAGCCCGCGCGGAAGAGCCGGTCCAGGCGCTGGCCGACGGTCGCGCGGGAGAGTCCGGTCATCTGCTGGAGGGCGCCGCGGGTGACCGCGCGCCCGCTGCGTACCAGTTCGAGCAGGTCCCCGGCGCTCGCCTGGGCCCCTCCCCTGGCCGTCCGTCCCGTCCTGCCGACCCGTCCGGTCATGCACACCCCCTTGTGTTCCTCAAGCTTGCATTACATATTGAGTTTTGCGTGTTAAATAGACGTAACCCTGCGGTAGACACAACCAAACCTGGCCGGCCGGACGTCTTCGGGGAGCCCCGAGTGGATCGCACTGCCCAGCTCACTGCCCGTGTCACGGAGCGCGAGATCGCATACGATCCGCCACCCACGGCGTCGCTGCACGTCAGGGCCGCTCGCGTATTGCACACGAACTGGACGGGCGCCTCGACGGTCCCCTCGCGGAGCCTGTATCCGCACCAGTGGTCCTGGGACTCGGCCTTCATCGCGATCGGGCTGCGCCATCTGTCGCCGCTGCGGGCCCAGACCGAGCTGGAGACGCTGCTGGCGGCGCAGTGGGCCGACGGGCGCGTGCCGCACATCGTCTTCCACCCCTCCGTGCCGCTCGACGCGTACTTCCCGAGCCCCGACTTCTGGCGCTCCTCGGCCGCCGGACGCGCCGCGGGCGCCCCGCGCACGGTACAGACGTCCGGCATCGTGCAGCCACCCGTGCACGCGCTGGCCGCGTGGCTGGTGCACCGGGCCGACCCGGGCCTGTCGCGGGCGCGCGGCTTCCTCGCCCGCCTCTATCCCCGGCTGGCCGCCTGGCACCGCTATCTGCTGCACCGGCGCGACCTCGGCGGGGGCGGACTGGTCTCGGTGGTGCACCCCTGGGAGCAGGGGATGGACAACAGCCCTTGCTGGGACGCCCCGTTGGCCCGCGTCCGTCCCGCCCCGGCCCGCTCCTTCCGCCGCGCGGACCTCGCCCACGGCTCGCCCGAGGACCGGCCGACGGATCTGGACTACGGGCGGTACGTGCGGCTCGCGGCCGACTACCGGGACGGTGAATACGCCGACGGGGGCGGGGAGTTCGCCGTGGAGGACCCGGCGTTCAACGCGCTGCTGATCGCCTCCGAGCACGCTCTCGCCGAGATCGCCCGGGAGCTGGGCGCCCCCGGCACCGCCCGCCACGCGCGCGCCGAGCGGCTGACGGAGGCCCTGGTGGAGCGGCTGTGGGACGCGTCGCGGGGCATGTTCCTCTGCCGGGACCTGCGCGGCGGCGGCCCGGTGCGCGAGCGGGGCGTGACGGGCCTGGTCCCGCTGCTGCTGCCGGGGCTGCCCCGCGAGGTGGCCGCGGCGCTCGTACGCACCCTGCGCGGCCCGCACTTCGGGCTCGGCACCACTACTCGACTCGTGCCCAGTTACGACCTGTTGGGCGAGGCGTTCGACCCGCACCGCTACTGGCGCGGCCCGGCCTGGTTCAACACCGCCTGGCTGATCGAGCGGGGGCTGCGGGCTTACGGAGAGCGGCAGTTGGCGGACGGGCTGCGCACCGCCTTTCTGCGTACGGCGGATTCCTCGGGCTTCGCGGAGTACGTCGACCCGCACACCGGCGCGGCCTGCGGGGCACCGGCGTTCGGCTGGACGGCGGCGCTCACCCTCGATCTGCTGCACGGGGAGCCGGGCGGCAACGGACGTAGAGACACAGGCGATTCGCACGACACGCTCCTGAGCCACAGCGGCGGCAGGACGGACGAGGGAGGGGACCGATGACGGAGCGGCATCATCTGTTCGTGCGCGGGGCGACGTTCGCCGCCGTGGGGGACGGGGGCGACATCGGCGGGGTGCGCGGCGGCGGCTCCCCGGACGGCGTGTTCGTGCGCGACGCCCGGCATCTCAGCCGCTGGCAGCTCACCGTGGACGGCGCGGTGCCCGAGGTGCTGACGCCGGTCGCGGACGGGGACACGGCGCGCTGTGTGCTGGTGCCGCGCGGGGGGCGTCAGGAGCCGCCGCCGTACACCCTGTGGCGCGAACAGGCCGTCGGGGACCGGGCGTTCGTGGAGTCGCTGAAGGTGACCAGCAATCTCGCGGTGACCGCCACGGTGCGGCTCGGGCTCACCGTGGACGCCGACTTCGCGGACCAGTTCGAGCTGCGCTCCGACCACCGTACGTACGCCAAGACCGGGGCCGTCCGCACCCGCCAAGTCCTGGACGACGGGATCGAGTTCGGCTACCGGCGCGGGGAGTGGCGCTCCTGTACGTCCGTCACCGCCGATCCCGCTCCGGAGGCGGTGGAGGAGACCGGGACGGGGGCGCGGCGGCTGGTGTGGACGCTCGAACTGCCGCCGTACGGCAGCGCGGAGCTGCTGGTGCGGGTGGTGGCCCGGCCGCACGGGGACCGGCGGGCGGTGCGGGTGCCGCGCTCGCCCTCGGCGGTGCGGGAACAACTCACCGGTCTCCAGGGGCGGTTCGTGGAGGGCGTGGCCTTCCCGACCGGCTGGCCCGAGCTGGCGGCGGCCTGTTCGCGGGGCCTGGACGACCTGGCCTCGCTCCAGGTTCCGGCGACCGGGCCGGACGGGGAGGAGCTGCGCGTACCGGCGGGCGGGGCGCCCTGGTTCCTCGCGCTGCTGGGCCGGGACGCCCTGCTGACAGCGCTGTTCGCGCTGCCGTACCGGCCGCAACTGGCCGCCGCCACGCTGCCCGCGCTCGCCGCCACCCAGGCCACCGGAACCGGCACCGGCCGCTCCCCGCTCGCCCAGCCCGGCAAGATCGTGCACGAGGTGCGCCATGGCGAGCTCGCCCACTTCGGGCAGGTGCCGTACGGGCGGTACTACGGCTCGGTCGACGCCACCCCGCTCTTCCTCGTCCTGCTCGGCGCGTACGTGGAGCGGACCGGGGACGCGGTGCTCGCCCGGCGTCTGGAGCCGCACGCCCGCGCGGCGATCGGCTGGATGCTGGACCACGGCGGGCTGACCTCGCGCGGCTATCTGGTCTACCGCGCCGACGAGGGCGGCCTCGCCAACCAGAACTGGAAGGACTCCCCCGGCGCGATCTGCTGCGCCGACGGCACCCGGCCGACCGGCGCGGTGATGGCGGCGGGGGCGCAGGGGTACGCCTACGACGCGCTGCGCCGCACGGCGTGGGTGGCGCGGACGGTGTGGGACGACGGGACGTACGCCGCGCTCCTGGAACAGGCGGCGGCCGACCTCCGTGACCGTTTCCAGCGGGACTTCTGGATGCGGGAACGGTCCTTCCCCGCGCTCGCGCTGGACGGTGAGGGGCGCCGGATAGACGCGCTGGCCTCCGACGCGGGGCATCTGCTGTGGTCGGGGCTGCTGGACAAGGAGTACGGGGAGGTGGTGGGCCGCCGCCTCCTTGAGCCGGACTTCTTCTCCGGCTGGGGCGTCCGCACGCTCGCCTCGGGCCAGGCGGCCTACCACCCGCTCTCCTACCACCGGGGCTCGGTCTGGCCGCACGACAACGCGCTCATCACCCTCGGCCTCGCCCGCTACGGCCTCCACGACGAGGCCCGCGCGGTCGCCCATGGGCTGGTGGACGCGGCGACGGCGGGCGGTCACCGGCTGCCCGAGGTCCTGGCGGGGTACGACCGCGACACGCATCCGGAGCCGGTACCGTACCCGCACGCCTGCGTACGGGAATCCCGCTCGGCGGCGGCTCCGCTCGCCCTGCTCACGGCGGTCGGAGGCGCGTGACATCAGCCTTGACCGGGCGTTTGCCCGGTATTTGCCGAGCGCCCTGAACGTGGGTCGGCGGCGGCCCGTACGGAAGGGCGGCGGGCCAGGCGGACCGGCCCGGAACCGGTCCGCCCAGCCTCCCCAGCGCGGCCCGCCCCCACTCCCCCGCCCCAGCCCGCGCACGGAAGGACCCCCGGGTTGCCTCACCAAAAGAACACGAGCCAGTCACCCAGCCCGGCGGGTGTCCCTGCGGGGGGCGTGGACGGGGGGTCGGGTCCGGCGAGGACGACCACCCCTGCGAGGGGCGCGAGCGCGAAGTCCGCCCCGGCGAAAACGGCCCCTGCCCCTGCGGGAGGAACGGACGCGGGGTCTGCCCCGGTACAGACGGCCACCGCCCCTGCGGGGGCAACGGACCGGGGATCGGGTCCGGCGAGGACTGCCACCTCCACGAAGGGCACGAGCGCCGCCGCCCCTGCGGGGGGCGTGGACGGGGGGTCTGCCTCTGCGACGTCCGCCTCGGCCGGTAGCGCGACGGCCACTTCCGTGGAGGACGTGGATTCCGTCCCGACGGGGTCCGTTACGGCAGCGAGCGGAGGCGTGACGGCCGCTCTCGCGGAGGACGCGGACTCCGCCCGGGGCAGCGTCGCCGAGGCGAGTCCGGCGACGGGCGCCAACCGGAAGCCGCGCAGGAAGGCGAACGGGGCCCCTCCCAACGGGGGCAGCACGAAGGCCCAACCGGCGCCCCCCGCCGGGGACTCGGGCGTGGATTCCGCTCTGGACAGCGCCGCCGAGGCGACCCCGGCCAAGAACACGAGCGGCGCCTCCCCTTCCGGGGGCGGCCCGAAGGCCGAAGTGGCCAGCCCTGCGGGAGACGCGGATGCCACTCGGAGCGGTAGCGCCGGAGCGGCCACCGTGCCTCGTGCGAACGGAGAGTCGCGCCGGTCGGCGAGTGGCGGTGGCTCCCCCGCCGGGGTCGGCAGGACAGCCGAAGCGGCCGTCCCCACGCGAGGTGTGGACAGCGCCGAGGGCGGAAGTGCGGACGCGTCCGAGGGCTCGGGTGACGCCTCGGGAGGCATGAAGGGCACCGCTGCCACGGGCACCCCTGCGAAGCGCCCCGACGCGGCCCCGGACAGCAACGCGAGCGCTGCGGCGGCGGTCCAGGACCCGACCGACGCGGAAACCACCGCCGCCGAGGGGCACATCGACAAGACCCCGGCCACCGGTGACACCCCGAAGGAGGGGAAGGCCGCTGCTGTCGCGGACGCCGCAGCCCCCGACCAGGTCGGCTCTGAAGACGCACCCCCGGACAGGGACGCGGGCGCCCGCCCGGCGGTGGCCGTCCAGGACGCGACACAGTCGACCAACGACGCCCCGACACCAGACAGCGCCCCGGCCCCCGACAAGTCCCCCTCCTGGGCCGCCCGTTGGCGGGCGAACAACCCGGGCCCCGCCCGAGGAATCTCGCTCGCGCTCACCGCAATCGCCGCAGTCCTCGTCGTCATGGCGCTCGTGATGCCCAGCAGCATCGTGGGGATCGGGCCCGCCAAGTTTCTCCGGCTCCCGGGGGAGGCGATCGTCGGCGCGGCGGTGATGCTGGCGTTGCCGCGGCGGCCCAGGGTGGTTCTCGCGGCGGTCTCCGGTGTCGTGCTGGCCGCGCTGACGGTGTTGAACTGGCTGGACATGGGGTTCCATCAGTATCTGGGCCGGAACTTCAACATGGTCCTCGACTGGACGCTGCTCGGGGACGCGCAGTCGTATCTGGAGGACTCGCTCGGCCGGACGGCGACGCTCGCGGCGACGGCGGGACTGGTCGTCGCCGTGGTGGTGATGTTCGTCGTGCTGGCCCTCTCCGTCGTACGGCTGAGCAATGTCGTGGCGAGGCACCAAGGCACCGCCACCCGCGCCACGTTGATCGCCGGTGTCGCCTGGATCACCTGTTCCTCCCTGGGGTTGGAGCTCGCGGGAGTACCACTCGCGTCGGACACGACCGCCGTGGTGATGCGGAGCCAGACCGAGCGGGTGAGTGAAACCCTCAAGGACGAGGCGGAGTTCGGGAAGGTCGCGAAGGTGGACGCCTTCGGCGACACGCCCCCCGCCCAGCTCGTGCCCGACCTCCGCGGCAAGGACATGCTCTTCACGTTCATCGAGAGCTACGGCCGCAGCGCGATCGAGGACCCGATCATGGCGCCCGGTGTGGACAAGACCCTGGACGAGCGCACCAAGGCGCTGGCGAGGGCCGGTTACCACGCCAAGAGCGGCTGGCTGACCTCCGCGACGTACGGCGGCAGCAGCTGGCTCGGCCACTCCACCACCCTGTCAGGGCTGTGGATCAGCAATCAGCAGCGCTACCGCACGGTGATGGCCAGCGACCACCTCAGCCTCACCAAGGTGTTCAAGAAGACCGGCGACTGGGACACCGTCGGCGTGATGCCGGGCGTGCAGAAGGCGTGGCCGGAGCAGAGCTTCTACGGTCTCGACAAGGTCTACAACGCCTTCGAACTCGGCTACAAGGGCCCGAAGTTCAGCTGGTCCACGATGCCCGACCAGTACGCCCTGGAGCAGTTCCAGAAGCGCGTCCACGGCAAGAAGCGCACCGACGGCAAGTCCCTGATGTCCGAGGTCATCCTGACCTCAAGTCACCAGCCGTGGGCCCCGATCCCGAAGATGGTCGGCTGGGACCAGCTGGGCGACGGCTCCCTCTTCAAGGGCATCGAGGCCGCGGGCAACAAGTCGGCCGACGTCATCGCGGACACCACCAAGTCCCGTGAGGAGTACGGCAAGTCGATCCAGTACTCGGTCACCGCGCTCACCGAGTGGCTGACCCGCTACGGCAGCAAGGACACCGTGCTGGTCTTCCTCGGCGACCACCAGCCCATCGCCCGCGTCAGCGGCAACCACGCCAGCCGTGACGTGCCGATCTCCATCGTCGCCAAGGACCCGAAGGTCCTGGACAAGGTCGCGGACTGGGGCTGGTCGGACGGTCTGCGCCCGGCGCACGACGCCCCGGTGTGGAAGATGAACGCCTTCCGCGACCGCTTCCTGACGGCGTACGGCTCCACCCCGCACCCGAAGAAGGGCTGAACGGGCAGCAGGACAAGCGGAGTTCGGGCCGGTCCCCTCGGGGGTCCGGCCCGAACCGCCGTCCGCTCAGTCGCGGAACTCGGTGGGCTTGGTGCCGGGAGGCGCGACGCCCGGTTCGAGCCGGACCACGATCCCCTTGGAGGTCGGCTGCCTGCTGATGTCCGCGAGGCTGTTCAGCGGGACCAGCGGCTGCACCTCCGGGTAGTAGGCCGCCGCGCACCCCCGGGTGGTGGGGTACGGAATGACCTCGTAGCCGTCGACCCGGCGCTCCACATCGTCGTCCCAGACGCCGATGATGTTCACGAACTACCCCTTGGTCAGACTGAGTTCGGCCATGTCGTCCGGGTTCACCATGATGATGTTCCGGCGCCCGTGGATGCCGCGATAGCGGTCGTTGTCGGTGTACGGGATGGTGTTCCACTGGTCGTGCGAGCGCATGCTCTGCAGCACCAGATGGCCGGGCGGCGCCGTGGACATGTCCCAGTCGTCGCAGGTGAACATGGCCTTGCCGGTGGCCGTGGCGTAGACGCCCTCGTTGAAGTTGTCGAGCGCCTCGCGGACGGCCTGGCGCACGCGGTTGGCCGTGCCGGGCAGCCGGTCCAGCAGGCCGCGCGGTTCGAGGTGCAGCTGTACCTCGATCACCGCCCGGTCCGGGCCCGCCGCGCGGAAGTACACCTCGCCCCAGTGCCGGGGATGCCGCTCGGCGTCGCGCCAGGCGATCAGCGAGTCCGGCCGCTGTTCGACGATCTCGGCCATGTACTCCCTGGGCAGCGGCCCGACCCGCACCTTCCAGCGCGTCATCGCGGGCCCCACCTGATCCACCCGCAGCACGGGGTTCATCATCCGGGGAAAGCTCTTGAACTGCGTCCACTGGTCGTACGCCGTACGCACCGGCACCTCGACCTCGACGGACTGCTCGACGACGCTCATGGTCCACCCGCTTCCAGACACGGTTGTCCCAAGTCTTGCGGGGTCGCCGAGGGGTCGCCACAGCGGAAATGCCCTCCCCGGCAGGGAATTTGCGAGCTTTTCCGGCACGGAGCGTGGCATCGGAGCCCCGGCGCCGCGATGTGCCGCGGACGGGGCTCGCAGATGCGAGGCGAGAAGGATTCTCGGAGAACGCGGCGGGCCGGACACCAACACGGCGGGCCGGACGACGCGAGAAGGGCCGAGCCCCCGAGCGGCTCGGCCCTTCTCGCGTACCCGGCGGCGCTCAGCCGCCGGAAGTGTCCAGCTCCGCGTCCTCGCCGACGCCCGCGCAGTCGTACGGGTCCTTCAGCCAGCCGTCCGGCAGGACCACCCGGTTGTTGCCGGACGTGCGCCCGCGCGGGCCGTCGGCGCCGGTGGGCCAGGGCTGGTCGAGGTCCAGCTCGTCCAGCCCGGCGCGCAGCGCCTCCAGCGACGAGGTGATCGCGAGCTTCTTGCGCATCTCGGAGCCGACCGCGAAGCCCTTGAGGTACCAGGCGACGTGCTTGCGGAAGTCGACGACACCCTTGGCCTCGTCACCCAGCCACTCCCCGAGCAGGGTCGCGTGCCGGACCATGACGTCGGCCACCTCCTTCAGGCTCGGCCGCGCCAGCTCGTCCGTACGGCCCTCGAAGGCGGCCACCAGGTCCGCGAACAGCCACGGCCGCCCGAGGCAGCCGCGTCCGACGACCACGCCGTCGCACCCGGTCTCGCGGACCATGCGCAGCGCGTCCTCGGCGGACCAGATGTCGCCGTTGCCGAGCACCGGGATCTCCGGGACGTGCTCCTTGAGCCGGGCGATGGCCTCCCAGTCGGCGGTGCCGCCGTAGTGCTGGGCGGTGGTACGGCCGTGCAGCGCGATCGCGGTGACGCCCTCCTCGACGGCGATGCGGCCCGCGTCGAGGTAGGTGATGTGGTCGTCGTCGATGCCCTTGCGCATCTTCATGGTGACCGGCAGGTCACCGGCGCCGGAGACGGCCTCGCGCAGGATGGCGCGCAGCAGGTTCCGCTTGTACGGCAGCGCGGAGCCGCCGCCCTTGCGGGTCACCTTGGGGACCGGGCAGCCGAAGTTCAGGTCGATGTGGTCGGCCAGTCCCTCCTCCGCGATCATGCGGACGGCCTTGCCGACGGTGGCCGGGTCGACGCCGTACAGCTGGATCGAGCGCGGCTTCTCGGTCGCGTCGAACCGGATGAGCTGCATGGTCTTCTCGTTGCGCTCGACCAGCGCCCGGGTGGTGATCATCTCGCTGACGAACAGGCCCTTGCCCCCGCTGGCCGCATCCTTTGAGTCGCCTCCGGCGAAGGACCGGCACAGGGTGCGGAAGGGCGCGTTGGTGATCCCCGCCATGGGTGCGAGCACGACGGGCGGCGCCACGGCGTGCGGGCCGATGGAGAGGGGCTGGTTCATCAGGGGCTCCGGGTCGGATGGGGGGCGTACGGCCGGGCCTGGTGGGCCGGGGACCGCCGTCCATTGTCCCCCATCTCCCTCGCGTGGCCGCCCGTCCGCCGATATCCGTGCATTGGTAATTAGTTAGCCGCACTATTGAAGTGGGCGTACGATGATCCCATGCCCGAGCTCAGCCACCGGCGGCGGCTGCTCGTGCTCGCGATCTGCTGCATGAGCCTGCTGATCGTGAGCCTCGACAACACCGCCCTGAATGTCGCGCTCCCCTCGATGCAGCGCGACCTGCACGCGACCACCTCCGGCCTCCAGTGGGCGATCGACGCCTACACCCTGGTGCTCGCCTCGCTGCTGATGCTCGCGGGTTCGACGGCGGACCGGATCGGCCGCAAGCGGGTCTTCATGACCGGCCTGACGATCTTCACCCTCGGCTCCCTGCTGTGCTCGCTGGCGCCGAACCTGGAACTGCTCGTCGTCTTCCGCATGATCCAGGCGGTCGGCGGCTCGATGCTCAACCCGGTCGCGATGTCGATCATCACCAACACCTTCACCGACCCGCGCGAGCGGGCGCGGGCGATCGGCGCGTGGGGCGCGGTGGTCGGCATCTCCATGGCGGCGGGCCCGCTGGTCGGCGGGCTCCTGGTGGAGTCGGTCGGCTGGCGCTCGATCTTCTGGGTCAATCTGCCGGTGGGCGCGGCGGCCCTGCTGCTGACGCTCCGCTTCGTCCCGGAGTCCAGGGCGCCGAAGCCGCGCCGGGTCGACCCGGTGGGCCAGCTCCTGGTGATCGCCCTGTTCGGCTCGCTCACGTACGCGATCATCGAGGCGCCGGAGGCGGGCGCGGCGACGGTGCTGCCCTTCGGCGCGGTGGCGCTGGCCGCGCTGCTCGCCCTGCTGATCTACGAGCCCCGGCGCGCGGAACCCCTGATCGAGCTGCGCTTCTTCCGCTCGGCGCCCTTCAGCGGGGCGACGGTGATAGCGGTGAGCGGCTTCGCGGCGCTGGGCGGCTTCCTGTTCCTGTCGACGCTGTACCTGCAGAACGTCCGCGGCCTGGACGCGCTCCACGCGGGCCTCTGGATGCTCCCGATGGCCGCCCCGACCCTCCTCTGCGCCCCGCTCTCCGGCCGCCTGGTGGGCAGTCGAGGCCCCCGCATACCGCTCTTGCTGGCAGGCACCGCGATGACCCTGAGCGGCATCCTCTTCGCCGCCTTCGAAGCCGAGACCTCCAACCTCACCCTCCTCGCGGGCTACGTCCTCTTCGGCATCGGCTTCGGCTTCGTCAACGCCCCGATCACCAACACGGCGGTCTCCGGCATGCCCCGCGCCCAGGCGGGCGTGGCAGCGGCGGTCGCTTCGACAAGCCGCCAGCTCGGCCAGACCCTGGGCGTGGCGGTGGTCGGCGCGGTCCTGGCTTCGGGCATCGGCGACTCCCCCTACCGCGACGCCTTCGTCTCCGCCGCGCGCCCCGGCTGGTGGATCCTCACGGCCTGCGGCGCGACGGTCCTGATCCTCGGGTACGTGACGAGCGGGCGCTGGGCCCGGGGCACGGCCACGCGGACGGCGGAGCGCTTGGAGGCGCCGGAGGTACGGGAGTCGGTGGGGGCGGGACGGTCCTGAGCCGCGTACCGGCTCACTCGATGTCGGGTCTGCCCCGCCGCCGACGGCTCCGGCCCGCTCACCCCGCCGCGCACGCCAGCTCGTACAGCCGCTCCAGCCGCTGCCGCGTCTCCTCGTTCTTCGGGGTGTAGATCACCATGCGGGGGCCCGGGTCGGGGCTGAGCCACAGGTCGGTGTGTTCCAGGGTGAGGTGACCCACGTACCGGTTGAGGAATTCCTTCGTCTTGGAGCGGTTGCCGACGACCTCGTACCGCTCCCAGTGTTCGCGGAATTCGGGGAGGGTCTGGAGGCGCTTCAGGAGGACTTTCCAGGCGGGTTCGCCGAGGTGGCCCGCGAGGGAGGCGCGGAGGCGGGCGGCCATGAGGCGGAGGGTGTCGTCGAGGTGGACGATCGAGGAGCGCCAGTCGGGGTGGGTGTAGGCGAGGAGGACGCAGTTGCGGTCCTCGGGCGGGACGGCGTCCAGGTCGCAGAGCAGCCGGGCGTAGGCGCGGTTGTAGGCCAGGATGTCGTACCGGCTGTTCTGCACGGCGGCGGGGTACGGCTCCATCTGGCGCAGCGCGTCCCGCAGGGCCGGGGTGAGGCTCGGGCAGGTCGCGGCGGGCGTGGGGTCGGTGGCCCCGGCCAGCTGGAAGAGGTGGGCCCGCTCGCTGGGGTCGAGCAGCAGGGTGCGGGCGAGGGCGTCGAGGACCTGGACCGAGACCTGGATGTTGCGTGCCTGCTCCAGCCAGGTGTACCAGGTCACGCCCACCGCGGAGAGGTGTGCGACCTCCTCCCGGCGCAGTCCGGGCGTACGGCGCCGCGCGCCCCGGGGCAGCCCCACCTGCTCGGGCGAGATGCGCTCGCGGCGGCTGCGCAGGAACGTGGCCAGCTCATGGCGGCGGATCTCCGCGCTCTTGGTCACGGGTGCGGTGGTTTCCTGGGCCATGGTGGACATGGTTCCAGGATGCGCCCGCCCGCACCCCGTTTCCAGGTACTTCCGCCACCAGGATGAGCGGGAATCAGTACCAGGTTGCCGCGCCTTCCGGGCCGGACGGAGAGGGTGGACGGGTAGTTCGGGTACCAGGATGAGAACACTCTGGTACCCGTCTGCGGCGCGGCGCAGGCTCGGGGACATGACCAAGACCCTCCACCGCGCACCCACCGTGCGCGCCCCGGCGGCGGCACCCACCCTCACCGGGCCGGGCCTGCTGACCGTCCTGCTGGCCGCCGCGCTCCCGCTGGTCGACTTCTTCATCGTCAACGTCGCCCTGCCCGCCATCGGCTCCGACCTCCACGCGAGCGAGGCCGTCCTGGAACTGGTCGTGGCCGGGTACGGCGTCACCTACGCCGTCCTGCTCGTCCTCGGCGGCCGGCTCGGCGACCTCTTCGGCCGACGGCGGCTGTTCCTCGCGGGCATGGCCGCCTTCGGGCTCACCTCGCTGGCGTGCGGGCTCGCGCCGGGCGCGTGGAGCCTGGTCGCGGCGCGGGCCGCGCAGGGCGCGTCGGCCGCGATGATGCTCCCGCAGGTGCTCGCCACCATCCAGGCCACGACGACCGGCGCCCGCCGCGCCCGCGCGATGAGCCTGTACGGCGCGACGGCGGGGCTCTCCATGGTGATCGGGCAGATCCTGGGCGGTGTCCTGGTCGCCGCGGACATCGCCGGTACCGGCTGGCGGTCGATCTTCCTGGTCAACGTGCCCGTGGTCGTCCTCGGCCTGGTCCTCGCCGTCCGCCGCGTCCCCGACACCCGCTCCCGGCACCCCGAACCGGTCGACGTCCCCGGCACCGTCCTGCTCGCCGTCGCCCTGCTCGCGCTGCTCGCCCCGCTGACCGAGGGCCGGGCGACCGGCTGGCCGCTGTGGACGTGGCTGTCGCTGGCCGTGTTCCCGGTCGCGGCCTGGGCGTTCTACGCCGTCGAGCGCCGCGCGGACCGGCTGGGGCACACCCCGCTGCTGCCGCCGAGCCTGTTCGCGGCCCCTTCGCTGCGGCGCGGGCTGCTGATCATCGTGCCGTTCTCGCTGGGCTTCAGCGGGTTCATGTTCGTGATCGCGCTGAGCCTCCAGCAGGGGGCGGGGCTCGGGCCGGTGGACGCGGGGCTCGCGCTCGCGCCGATGGCGGTGGCGTTCCTGCTGGTCTCGCTGGCGGGGCCGCGGCTGATCGCCCGCTTCGGCACGCGGGTGGTGGCCACGGGGTCCGTGCTCCAGGGGCTCGGCGTCCTGCTCATCGCGCTGGCCGTGTGGCGCGACTGGCCGCACCTCGGACTCGGCACGCTGCTGCCGGGCGCGGCCGTCGCCGGGGCCGGGCAGGCGCTCCAGCTGCCGAACCTGCTGCGCATCGTCCTGTCGGAGGTGCCGTCCGCCCGCGCCGGAGTGGGCAGCGGCGTCCTGACGACCACCCAGCAGGCGTCCCTCGCCCTCGGCGTGGCCACCCTGGGCGCGCTGTTCCTCGGCCTGATCCCTCACCTGGGCATGCGGGACGCGCTGCTCACCGCGCTGGTCATTCAGCTGGGAGCGATCGTCGTCACGGGGTTGCTGAGTCTGCGGCTGCCTCGGGAGGTGGGGTGAGGGGGCGCGGGGCGGGTGAGCGGGGGTGGCTGAGCGGGGGTGGTGGCTGAGCGGGGGCTGGGCCGGAGGGGCTTGGCACAGGTGCTTGGCACGGGTGCGCCCGTCCTGGGTGCCGTGTTCAGCAGGCGTGTCCAGCAGCCGTGTTCAGCGGCTGAGGGCGCTCAGGTACCGGTACAGCTCCTTGTGCCCTTCCGGGCTGGGGTGCAGGCCGTCGACGAGCAGGTGAGGCCGGTCGCGAAGCGGCTCCCACAGGTCGAGGAAGTCGATGTGGTGGTCCTCGCACCAGGTCCGCAGGGCGGCACGCAGGACGAGCGCCCGTTCCGTGGTGAAGCGAAGGCCCTCGACATCTCCCAGCCGCGCCTCATCGACCCAGATCGGTCCGACCACGACCATGCGCGCGTTGTTCCGCCGGGCTGTCGCGGCCAGCGAGCCGAGACGGTCGGCGACGTGCGGCAAGGCGTCGTGGTCGGTGTCCGACGCGGCCAGGGGCAGGGCGGAGTCGTTGATCCCGGCGGCCACGACGAGCGTGTCGGGGTGGCGGGGAGCCAGGAGCGGCGGTGTCTGCTCGCTGACATCCGCCAGAGTGCTGCCGGGTATGGCCAGGTTGAAGACTCGGTGCTGGTTCTCGTTCGCCGCGACATGGGCAGCCGCCAGGTGTGCGGCCCAGCCTCCCTGCGGGTCGCAGCGTCCGTAGGCGATGCTGTCGCCGACGATCACGATGCGGGCCGCCGCGCGCAGCGCCCGCACGTCCAGGTAGGCCCAGACGGTCTCCCCCGAGGTGAGGAGCACGCGCCGCCGGGCGTAGTCGTCCACCTCGTACGCGTCGGCAGCGGCCAGCTCCTGGTCGCTCAGCCGCAGGACGCCGCCCTCGACCGTGGCACCGAGCTGCCGCTCCAGAGTCAGGTGCACGTCCTGGCCGCTGGTGGCGATCACGGACTCGTCCGTGATCGCCAGGGGCCTGGTCGTGTAACCGGCCAGGGACGCCGCGGTCGTCGGTACCGTACGCCCGAACAAAGCGGTCTGGACCCGCTGGTCCAGCAGCGTGCCGAAGGAGAACAGGGCGTGGGGGCGAGACCCGGTCACGTCGTGGCCTTTCATCAGAATGATCAAACCACCCTATCGGCCCCGCCGACCTTGCCATGACGCCTCTGACCAGGGCACTTGGGGTGAGGCCGTCGAGCTTGCATCGGCAGAGCCCCCACCCCTGTGACGGTCCCCACCCCCCGTTCCCGCCCCCACCTCACCCCCCGTGCTGCACACTCCGCCCATGGAGAGCAGGGGTACGGAGAGCAGGGGTACGGGGAGTGTGCGGCGGTGGGACCGGCACGGGCGCGTGCACGAGGTGGGGGTACGGCAGAACGGGCTCTCGCGGGTGATCAGTTGCGGGACCTGCGGCTGGCGGGAGGGGACGCGGTTCCTGCCGTGGGGCAGGGCGGGGGAACACCTGGAGAAGGCCGCCGCGCATCTGGCCGAGGCCCATCAGGCGACCGTCGATCCCGCGCGGCGATGAATCGGCTCGCCCGTGGGAGTCATCACACCTGACGACCCTGACGCTCGCGCCGACCGGAAGGCGACCCCCATGACCGCACTGCACGACACCCTGCACCGGTACGTCGACGACGGCCGCCTCCCCGGCGCCGTCGCGCTGGTCGCGCGCGGGGACGACGTCGAGGTGGTGACCGTCGGGCACGCGGACGGCGACCGGAGCGTGCCGATGGCGCGGGACTCGCTGTTCCGGCTCGCGTCCATCAGCAAGCCCCTCACCGCCGCCGCGCTGATGATGCTGGTCGAGGACGGGCGGGTCGGTCTCGCGGACCCGGTGGAGCGGTGGCTGCCGGAGCTGGCGGCGCCGATGGTGGTGCGGACGCCGGAGAGTCCGGTGGACGACGTGGTGCCCGCCGAGCGGTCCATCACCGTGGCGGATCTGCTCAGTTCACTGCCCGGCTGGGGCTTCCCCGCGGACTTCTCGCTGCCCGCCGTCCGCGCGCTGCTCCCCTTGCAGAACGGCCTCTTCCCGCACGACTACCCCGCCCCGGACACCTGGCTGGCCGACCTCGCCAAGGTGCCGCTGCTGAACCAGCCCGGCGAGGCGTGGCTCTACAACACCGCCTCCGATCTCCAGGGCGCCCTGATCGCGCGGGCGTCCGGCAGCACGCTCCCGGAGTTCATGGCCGAGCGGATCTTCGAGCCCCTCGGCATGAAGGACACCGGCTTCTCCGTACCCGAACGGGAGTGGCACCGCTTCACCACCGCCTTCCGCCCGGGCGAGGACGGCACCGCCGAGGTCGCGGACCCCCGCGCCGACGACTGGAAGCGGCTGCCCGACTTCCCCTCCGGCGCCGGTGGCCTGGTCTCCACCGCCGACGACTGGCTGGCCTTCGCCCGCATGCTCCTCGCCCACGGCGAGACCCCCGACGGCCGCCGTCTCCTCTCCCCGGAAGCCGTGACCCGGATGACCACCGACCGCCTCACCCCGGCCCAGCGCGAGGCCAGCCCCCTCTTCCTGGAGGGCCAGGGCTGGGGCTACGGCGGCTCGGTGGACGTCACCCACACCGCCCCCTGGACCGTCCCCGGCCGCTACGGCTGGGTCGGCGGCACCGGCACCACGGCCCACCTGATCCCGTCCACCACCAAGGTCACCATCCTCCTGACCCAGACAGCCATGACCGGCCCCACCCCACCGGAGCCGATGCGCGCCTTCTGGCGCATCACCGCCTGAGCGGAGCTGTACGGCTACTTGAGGTGTTCGGTGAGGTCGTCCACCGTCCAGTCAGCCTGACGGAGGATGGAACGCAGGGTGCCCGGTGCTAGGGAACGATGCAGGGGCACGATGACAGTTCGATCATCCTTGCGGTACTTGGCGTGGCTGCCACGGGTCGAAACGTGGCCGAAACCGGCGCGCTCCAGTGCCTTGACGATCTCGGTCCCGGACACGCCGTTCGGCACGGCGGGGCTCATGCGACGCGAACCTCGACCGGAGCGGTGATCACGTCGGTGACCTCGGGTACGGGAGCGTCCTCGAAGTACAGTTCCAGCGCCTCACGGAGGTTGGACAACGCCTCCTCGATACTCTCGCCCTGGCTGGTGACCTCTACCTGAAGGCAACGGGCCACATACCACCCGTCCTCATGGGTGACCGCGGCAGTCAGATGCAGTGCGTGCGTCATGGGAAAAGTCTGGCACGCCGGGCGATATCGGCGATGATGTTTCGCCCGCCTCGCAGAGCCGCCACGCCGGGCGCATGCCGCCGAGGCCGACATGCGCCTACCCGTCCGCCCGCAACCCCCGTATCAGCAGCCCCACCACCGCCTCGAAGTCCGTCTCGATCTCCGGCCGTTGCCATTCGCGGGCGTGGCAGGGGTCGTGGAAGCGGGCCGTGGCCTGGAAGACGGCGCGGGCCTCGGCGGAGGGGTCGGCCGGGCGGAAGGTGCCCGTGTCGACGCCCGCCTCGATGATGGTGGCGAGCTGGGCGGTGAGGTCGGTGATGTGCTCGCCGACCGTGGCGCCGCTCTCGTCGGCCAGGACGCTGTAGGTGGCGAACAGTTCGGGGTCGTCCCCCGCCTTGTGCCGCTTGGCCTCGAACAGCGCGGCCAGCCAGTCGCGCAGCCGCTCCTCCGCGGGGCCGGGGCCCCCGGCGATGTCGGCCAGCTTGAGCGAGGTGCGGTCCAGCCAGCGCTTGGTCACCGCCTCGCGCAGCGCCGCCTTGGTGCGGAAGTGGCGGTAGACGCTGCCGTGGCTGACCCCGAGCGCGCGGGCCACGTCCACCACGGTGGCCTTGGCCGGGCCGTGGCGGCGCAGCACCTCCTCGGTCGCCTCGAGGATGCGCTCGGCGGTCAGGGTCTCGGTCGCTGCCATGTCCTAGACCGTACCTGGCGGGAAGGCGGCCGTGACCGGCGAGGACGGGCCCTTTCGCCGGTCACCCGGGCCCCTTCTCACCGCTCGCTGTCCAGCATCGCCATCTGGGCCGGGGCGTACCGCTCCCCCGCCGCAGCGTCCGCCGGTACGGCCTCCTCGATGGCGGCGAGGTCGGCCTCGTCCAGAGTCACGTCGAGCGCGCCCAGTGCCTCTGCCAGCCGCTCGCGGGTGCGGGCGCCGACCAGCGGCACGATGTCCTCGCCCCGGGAGAGCACCCAGGCGATGGCGATCTGGGCGACGCTGGCGCCCTTCTGCTCGGCGATCTTGCGCAGGGCGTCGACCAGGGTCAGGTTGTGCTGGAAGTTCTCGCCCTGGAAGCGCGGCGAGAAGGAGCGGAAGTCACCGGCCGCGAAGTCGCGGTCGGCGGTGATGTGGTTGGAGAGCAGACCGCGCGAGAGGACGCCGTACGCCGTGACGCCGATGCCCAGTTCGCGCAGGGTGGGCAGGATCTCGCGCTCGGGGCCCCGGGAGATCAGCGCGTACTCGATCTGGAGGTCGCTGATGGGGGCCGTCGCCGCCGCCCGGCGGATGGTGTCGGGGCCGACCTCGCTGAGGCCGATGTGCTTCACCCAGCCCTTCTCGACCAGTTCCGCGACGGCGCCGACCGTCTCCTCGATCGGCACGTCCGGGTCGAGGCGGGAGGGGCGGTAGATGTCGATGTGGTCCACGCCGAGGCGCTGGAGGGAGTAGGCGGCGAAGGTCTTCACCGCGGCGGGGCGGCCGTCGAAGCCGAGCCAGGCGCCGTCCGGGTCGCGCAGGGCGCCGAACTTCACGCTCAGCACCGCGTTGTCCCGCAGGTGGGCCGGGGCGGTGCGGAGGGCTTCGCCGACCAGGAGTTCGTTGTGCCCCATGCCGTAGAAGTCGCCGGTGTCGAGGAGGGTGACGCCTTCCTCCAGGGCGGCGTGCACGGTGGCGATGGCCTCCGGGCGGTCCGCCTCTCCATACATACCGGACATGCCCATGCAGCCGAGGCCGAGGGCGGAGACCTGGGGGCCGGTGGTTCCGAGATTGCGCGTGGGGATCGTCATGCGTCCAGCCTGGCACGACGAATGACAGAATTCAATATCTGTCATCTGTTATTTGTCAGTCGATCCTGGGTAGAAGCCCCTCGGAACCGGAAGCGGGCATGAAGAAGCCCACCCTCCGGCCCGGCGGACCGGACAGGAGGGTGGGCGGAAATGCAGAGGTCAGGCGCCGATGAGGCGAGCCGCGAGGTAGCCCTCGATCTGGTCGAGGGAGACGCGCTCCTGCTTCATCGTGTCGCGCTCGCGCACGGTCACCGCGTTGTCCTCGAGCGTGTCGAAGTCGACGGTGACGCAGAACGGCGTACCGATCTCGTCCTGACGGCGGTAGCGGCGGCCGATGGCACCGGCGTCGTCGAAGTCGATGTTCCAGTTCTGGCGCAGCGCCTGGGCCAGCCCCTTGGCCTTCGGGGACAGCTCCGGGTTGCGGGAGAGCGGGAGCACCGCGACCTTGACCGGGGCCAGGCGGTGGTCGAGACGCAGCACGACGCGCTTCTCCATCTTGCCCTTGGCGTTGGGCGCCTCGTCCTCGGTGTAGGCGTCGAGGAGGAAGGCCAGCATGGTGCGGCCGACACCGGCGGCGGGCTCGATGACGTAGGGGGTCCAGCGCTCGCCGGCCTCCTGGTCGAAGTAGGAGAGGTCCTGACCGGACGCCTTGGCGTGCGCGCCGAGGTCGTAGTCGGTCCGGTTGGCGACACCCTCCAGCTCGCCCCACTCCGAGCCGCCGAACGAGAAGCGGTACTCGATGTCGGCGGTGCGCTTGGAGTAGTGGGAGAGCTTCTCCTTCGGGTGCTCGAACCAGCGCATGTTCTCCTCGCGCAGGCCGAGCCCGGTGTACCAGTTCCAGCGCTGCTGCATCCAGTACTCCTGCCACTCCTCGTCCTCGCCCGGCTTGACGAAGAACTCCATCTCCATCTGCTCGAACTCGCGGGTGCGGAAGATGAAGTTGCCGGGCGTGATCTCGTTGCGGAAGGACTTGCCCATCTGGGCGATGCCGAAGGGCGGCTTGCGGCGCGAAGTGGTCTGCACCTGGGCGAAGTTGGTGAAGATGCCCTGGGCGGTCTCGGGACGCAGGTAGGCGACGGAGCCGGAGTCCTGGGTCGGGCCGAGGTGGGTGGAGAGCAGACCGGAGAACTGCTTGGGCTCGGTGAAGGTGCCCTTGTTGCCGCAGTTCGGGCAGTTGAGGTCCGCCAGGCCGTTCGCCGGAGCGTGGCCCTTCTTCTCCTCGTACGCCTCTTCCAGGTGGTCCGCGCGGAACCGCTTGTGACACGAGGTGCACTCGGTCAGCGGGTCCGTGAAGGTGGCGACGTGACCGGAGGCGACCCAGACCTCGGGGGCCAGGATGACGGACGAGTCGATACCGACCACGTCCTCGCGCGACGTCACCATGTAGCGCCACCACTGGCGCTTGATGTTCTCCTTGAGCTCGACACCCAGCGGTCCGTAGTCCCAGGCGGCACGCTGTCCGCCGTAGATCTCACTGCAGGGGAAAACGAAGCCACGGCGCTTGCTCAGGCTGACGATGGTGTCGATCTTGTCGGCGGCCACGGTGCTCTCTTCATTACGACGACGGGCGTTGAAGCGAGATGCTTCCAGCGAATGATTCAGGTTACCGGCGCAGGCTCCCCCACGGCCAAATCGGCCCCCGCCCGCAGGCGCCCCAAGGGCTGCGCAAGATCACCCAAGGCCACCCAAGCCCTTCCCAAACTTCTCCCCGGGGCGCCCGCATCGCAAGACCGCCACAAGACTCCGGACAGTTTGTTGACAACGGTTTCCATATTTGTTGAAAATGACTGTCATGAACGTACGACGACGCCTCATATCCGGGTCCGCGCTCGCGGCTGCCACCGCGCTGGGCCTCGGCGCACTCACCGGCTGCTCGGGCGGTGCGAGCGCGGCGGGCGGCACGGGCAAGCTGGACGTCGTCGCCTCCTTCTATCCGATGGCCTTCCTGGCGAACGAGATCGGCGGCTCCCACGTCCACGTGACCACGCTGACCTCCCCTGGCCAGGAGCCGCACGACCTGGAGATCAGCCCGCGGCAGATAGCGGGGCTCCAGGACTCCGACGCGGTCCTCTACCTGAAGGGGCTCCAGCCGTCGGTGGACAAGGCCGTGGCCGAGTCGCCGGTCAAGACCAAGATCGACGCCGCCACGCTGACCACGCTGGAGGAACACGGCACCGAGGTCGGCGGCCACGCGGCCGAGCACGCCGAGGGCGGCCACGGCGACGAGGAGGAGTCGGGCAAGGACCCGCACATCTGGCTCGACCCGGTGCGCTACGCCCAGGTCGCCCAGGGCGTCGGCCGCGCCTTCGAGAAGGCCGACCCGAAGCACAAGGCCGACTACGCGAAGAACACCGACGCCCTGGTCAAGCGGCTCGACGAGCTGAACACCCGGTACAAGGACGGCCTCGCGCACACCAAGTCCAAGGTCTTCATCACCACGCACGCCGCCTTCGGCTACCTCGCCGAGCGCTACGGCCTCACCGAGGAGGCCATCAGCGGACTCGACCCCGAGTCGGAGCCGAGCGCCGCGCGCGTGAAGGAACTCCAGAAGCTGGCGAAGGCCGACGGCGTCACCACCGTCTTCTACGAGACGCTGGTCAGCGACAAGACCGCGAAGACCATCGCCGGGGACGGCCGCCTCAAGACCGACGTGCTCGACCCCCTCGAGGGCATCACCGAAAAGTCCCGGGGCCGGGACTACTTCGCCGTCCAGGAGGCCAACCTCACGGCCCTCCAGAAGGCGCTGGGCGCGAAATGACCGGCACCGACACCAGCCCCGGCCCTGAGCGGGTCCTGGAACTGCGCGACATCCGCGCCGAACTCGGCGGCCGTCCCGTCCTGCGCGGCATCGACGTGACCGTGGGGCGCGGCGAGGTCGTCGCGCTGCTCGGCGCCAACGGCTCCGGCAAGTCCACCGCCGTACGCACGGCCATCGGTCAGATCCCGGCCGCCTCCGGCTCGGTGGAGCTGTTCGGCACCCCGCTGAAGTCGTTCCGCGCGTGGTCGCGCGTGGGGTACGTGCCGCAGCGCACCAGCGCGGCCGGGGGCGTGCCCGTCACCGTGACCGAGGTCGTCTCCTCCGGGCGGCTGTCCCGGACCCGCTTCGGCCTCTTCCGCAAGGCCGACCGGGAGGCGGTGCGCCGGGCCCTGGAACTGGTCGGCATGGCGGACCGCGCCGGGGACTCGGTGACCGCGCTCTCCGGCGGCCAGCACCAGCGGGTGCTGATCGCGCGGGCGCTGGCCTCCGACCCCGAGCTGCTGATCATGGACGAGCCGATGGCGGGCGTGGACCTCGCCAGCCAGGAAGTGCTGGCCGCGACGCTGCGCGAGCAGGTCGCGGGCGGGGCGAGCGTGCTGCTCGTGCTGCACGAACTGGGCCCGCTGGAGCCGCTGATCGACCGCGCGGTCGTCCTGCGCGACGGCTGCGTGCTGCACGACGGGCCGCCCCCGAAGGCCGTGGGCCAGCACGCGCTCCCGGGCCACGACCACGTCCACCCGCACGCCCCCGAGGGCGCCGGACCGATCCGCACGGGACTGCTGAGCTGATGGATCTCCTGAACTACGCCTTCATGCAGCGGGCGCTCCTCGCGGCCGTCCTGGTCGGCATCACCGCGCCCGCGATCGGCATCTACCTCGTCCAGCGCCGCCAGCCCCTCATGGGCGACGGCATCGGGCACGTGGCGATGACCGGCGTCGGCCTCGGCTTCCTGCTGCACTCCTCGCCGGTGTGGATGGCCACGCTGGTCTCGGTCGCGGGCTCGGTCCTCATGGAGCTGATCCGCTGGTACGGCCGCGCGCGCGGCGACATCGCCCTCGCCATGCTCTTCTACGGCGGCATGGCGGGCGGCGTGATGCTGGTCAACCTCGCGCCGGGCGGCTCCAACGCCAACCTCACCTCGTACCTCTTCGGCTCCCTGTCCACGGTCTCGCCCTCGGACGTGACCGCGATCGTGGTGCTGGCCGCGCTGGTGGTCGCGGTGACGCTGGGGCTGCGGCGGCAGTTGTTCGCCGTCAGCCAGGACGAGGAGTTCGCGCGGGTCACCGGGCTGCCGGTGCGCGCGCTGAACCTGCTGACCGCCATCACCGCGGCCGTCACGGTCACCGTGGCGATGCGGGTGGTGGGCCTGATCCTGGTCTCCGCGCTGATGGTCGTACCGGTGGCCGCCGCGCAGCAGCTCACCCGCGGTTTCGCGGCGACGTTCGGCCTGGCGGTCGCGATCGGCGTCGTCGTGTCCCTCGGCGGCACGGTCACGTCGTTCTACGTGGACGTTCCGCCGGGTGCCACGATCGTGCTGCTCACGATCGCCGCGTTCGCCGTCCTGGCGGTGCTGGCCGCCCCGCTGGCCCGCCGACGCGCCCGTGCGTCACGGCCGTCCGGCGACCCGGCGGAGTGCGCGATTCCGGCCACGCGGGTGGCAGGGGACGAGGTCGGCGTCTGACCCGGCGGGGTCCGGGCTGGCACAATGGCCCGGTCAGAGGCGCAGACATGAGGAGGCACCCGGTGACGACCGCTGGACAGCCCGTGAAGGGCCGCGCGACCCGGCAGCGCGCAGCGGTGGCGGCGGCCTTGGACGAGGTCGACGAGTTCCGCAGCGCGCAGGACCTGCACGACATGCTCAAGCACAAGGGCGACTCGGTGGGTCTCACCACCGTCTACCGCACCTTGCAGTCCCTCGCCGAGGCGGGCGAGGTCGACGTTCTGCGCACCTCCGACGGCGAGTCCGTCTACCGCCGCTGCTCCACCGGCGAACACCACCACCATCTCGTCTGCCGCACCTGCGGCAAGGCGGTCGAGGTGGCGGGCCCGGCGGTGGAGAAGTGGGCGGAAGCCATCGCCTCGGAACACGGCTATGTGAACGTGGCCCACACGGTGGAGATCTTCGGCACCTGCGCGGACTGCGCCTCCGGCTGAGCTACGGGCTGGGCGGTCGGGGCCGGGCAATCGGGACTGGCCCCGGCCCCGGCTGACGCCTCCGGCTGCGGGCCCTCCTCGCGGGACGTGCGGGCGCCGATCTCCGTTCCCCACCGGTTTTCCGAGGCTCCGGGATCACGGCCCCTCCGTGCGCGGGACCGCAGCGCCGCCGGGTCGGCAGGAGCGACGCTCAGAGCCCGGGCCCGCCGCCCGGCTGCCCGGCCGCCCTCAGCAGCGCGTCACGTGACGGTCCAGCAGGGCCCGCAGGCGGTCCACGTCCGTGCGGTCGGGCAGGCCCTGTTTGGGGAGCACGGTGAGGGCGCTCGCGCCGCGGTCGGCGCCCGCGAGGACGAAGACGCGTTCCGTCTCGGTGTAGCGGGGCCGGTCCGCCCAGGTCAGCGTCTCCGTCCCCGGGTCGGTCACCACCGTGATCCCGGCGTCGGTCACCGTGACCCGGAACGCCCCCTGCCGCTCAAGGGCGCGGTGGAGACTGCGGCTCGCCGCCCAGGGCATCACCAGCAGCAGCACCGTGCCCACGACCACCGCCGCGAGTTCCCCGGGCGGCAGTCCGTGGTGCCCGCCGGTCAGCAGCGCGGCCTCCACCCCCAGGGCCAGCCCGGCGGCGACGAGCAGCACGGCCCGTCCCCACCGCAGCCAGGTCATCCGCAGCCGGGCCCGCACGGCCGACGCGGCGTCCTCACGCGTCGACCGGTACGCCAGCTCCACGACATCGCCCACCATGCCGATCCCTCCCCAGGTCCATGATCGTGAGGAGGGATCGTAGCGGGACGGGGTTCAGGACGCCGTCGGGTCGTCCTGCACCGCCGGGTCGCCCTTCATCGCCTCTTCCATCGCGAGCAGTTCCTCGTTCGGGACGGCGCCGCCGAAGCGGCGGTCGCGGGAGGCGAACTCGACGCAGGCGCGCCAGAGGTCGCGGCGGTCGAAGTCGGGCCACAGGACGTCCTGGAAGACCATCTCGGCGTAAGCGCTCTGCCAGAGAAGGTAGTTGGAGGTGCGCTGCTCGCCGCTGGGGCGGAGGAAGAGGTCGACGTCCGGCATGTCCGGGTAGTACATGTACTTCTGGATCGTCTTCTCGGTGACCTTGGACGGGTCGAGACGCCCCGCCTTCACGTCCTCCGCGATGGCCTGCGCCGCGTCCGCGATCTCGGCACGGCCGCCGTAGTTCATGCAGAAGTACAGCGTGAGCAGGTCGTTGTCCTTGGTCTGCTCCTGCGCGACCTGGAGTTCCTTGGCGACCGACTTCCACAGCTTGGGCATACGGCCCACCCACCGCACCCGGATGCCCAGCTCGTCGAGCTGGTCCCGGGTCTTGCGGATGAAGTCGCGGTTGAAGTTCATGAGGAAGCGCACCTCGTCGGGCGACCGCTTCCAGTTCTCGGTGGAGAAGGCGTAGAGGGAGATGTTGCGCACGCCGACCTCGATGGAGCCCTGGAGCACGTCGAGCACACGCTCGGCGCCCACCTTGTGCCCCTCGGTGCGCGGCAGCCCGCGCTCCTTGGCCCAGCGCCCGTTGCCGTCCATGACGATCGCGACGTGCTCGGGGATCAGCTCACCGGGAAGCTTCGGCGCACGCGCGCCCGAGGGGTGCGGCTCGGGCGCCTTGTACTCGCGCTGCCGCCGCCCCAGAAATCCGCGTACGACCATGTGCTTCTCGTCTCCTCAGCCGTGCTAGCCGCTTACTTCTCTACGTACCGAAGGGAGCGCAGCCCGCGCTCCAGATGCCAGTGCAGATAGGCGGACACCAGGCCGCTCCCCTCGCGGACGTGCCGCGCCTCGGCCGCGTCCGCCGTCTCCCAGTCTCCCGTAAGCAGCGCGGCGAGCAGCACCAGGGTCTGCGGGGACGGTACGACACTGCCCGCGACCCGGCAGTCCCCGCAGACCGAGCCGCCCGCGGCGACCGAGAAGAACCGGTTCGGCCCGGGCATCCCGCACCGTGCGCAGTCCCCGAAGCTGGGCGCGTAGCCGTTGACCGCGAGCGAGCGGAGCAGGAACGCGTCGAGGACGAGATGCGGGGCGTGCTCACCCCGCGCGAGGGTGCGCAGGGCGCCGACGAGGAGCAGATACTGCTGCACGGCCGGTTCGCCCTCGTGGTCGGTGAACCGCTCGGCCGTCTCCAGCATGGCCGTACCGGCGGTGTAGCGGGCGTAGTCGGTGACGATCCCGCCGCCGTACGGCGCGATGGTCTCACTCTGCGTGCACAGCGGCAGACCGCGTCCGATCAGCTCACTGCCCCGCGCGAAGAACTGCACGTCCACATGCGAGAACGGCTCGAGCCGCGCCCCGAACTTCGACTTCGTCCGCCGCACCCCCCGCGCCACGGCCCGCACCCGCCCGTGCCCACGCGTGAGCAACGTGATGATCCGGTCCGCCTCGCCGAGCTTCTGGGTGCGCAGCACGATGCCGTCGTCGCGGAACAGACTCATGGGGCCATTCTCGCGCACGCGTCCGGCGCGCAGGCCCGGTCCGCGCGCTTCACGGCCCCGGTGCATGTGCTTCAGGACACGTCGGGCTCCGGGCCGCCGTCCGGCGTGCCGCCGTCCCCGCCCTCCCCGGCGTTCCACAGTTCGGTGAAGCGCCTGATCCGCTGCTGTACGTCGTCCTCGCGGGCGTTCACGGTCGTCCAGGAGTTGACGCTGAGCTGGTCGGCGCCGATCTCGTAGGACAGGGCGCCGTCGAAGACGATGAAGTCGATCATCTTGCCGCGCCGGACGTGCAGCGGGAGCGAGGAGAGGGCCACCACGCGGACCTCGATGTGCACGTCGCGCTGCTCCTTGAAGACGTCGTCCAGACGCGGGACGTCCTCGGGGTCCTTGACGACGAACAGCCGCCTGACCTTGATCTCGCGCGCGTCGATCGCCTCCCGCTGCGCCTCCAGGTAACGCCCTGCGGGCTCGGTGCTCCAGAAGTTCTGGTCGACGGAGGTGCTGATCGCGTCGATGCTCCGCTGGGCGCACTTGGTGAGGCTGAGCAGCCAGTCGTGGTTCTCGCCCGGGCACTCGGCGGTGAGGTTGGTCAGGTCGTCCATCTGGAGGGCGAGCCGGTTGATCTCCTCGTGCGCGAAGTCGTGCAGGATCTCTGGTCCGGTGGAGACGACCAGGGTGGCACTCTCGGCGAGCCGGGGCACCGCGTCGCCGCGCAGCTTCTCGACCTCGTTGAAGAGCTTGGTGGCCCGGCCGATGTCCACGAAGCGCTTGTCGACGGAACTCTTCAGGTCGTTGAGCTGGTGCGCGAAGGTCACCATGAACTGGACGATCAGCACCGCGCCCCCGCACAGCACCGAAAGCACCAGCTGCCACACGTCCTCGGCGGTGGGCGCGAGCACCGTGGTCAGGACGTACACCACACCGCCCGCCACGACCGTGACCAGCAGTTTCTGCAATAACCGACGGCCCGCGTCCTCCCGGCCCCCGGTGTCGGAGACATGGTGGCCGTGGTGACCGCGCGTTGTGATCGTTCCTGTCATCCCGCTTCTCCCCCCGTCGGGATCATGTGGGCTTCCGAGTCGGTTCAGGAGGCGGCCAGGGCGGCAGCCTCCCGGTGCAGCAGGGCCCGCAGGGCCATCTGGTCGCGGACGCGCTGTACGAGGTTGTGCCACTGGCGGCTGAAACCGGGGTGCTGCTCCAGGGTGTGCCAGAGCGGGCCGAGCGCCGGGGCGACGCGGGCCATGGGCATCCAGAGGTGGAGCAGGTGGTCGACGAGCGGGCGCAGCACCTTGAGGGCGGCGGCGCCGTCGGCCCGGGCGAGCGGCAGCCCGTCGAGTTTCTGGCTCACGGTGGTCAGCAGCCAGTCGTGCAGGGCCAGGTCCTCGCAGAACCCGGCCACGGCGGCGGGCGGCAGGTCCTCGGGGACGGTCAGTTCCACGGTGCGCAGCCCATCGGTGTCGTCGACGGTGAGGCTCACGAGCCGGGCCGGTGTCCCGGCGGGGGCGGGCAGGGCCACCCACCGGAGCCGGGTGGTGGGGGTGCGCAGCGGGGTGTCGTGGTCGAGGAGGCGGTGGTTGCGGGAGATCCGGGCGAGCATGCCCTCGGCGACGGACCCGGCGTCGAGCAGGTCGGGGGCGTGCCCGTCCGTCAGGAAGCCGTCGGCGACCGCGCGGACCGGGAGCCGTCCGAGGGGGACGAGCACGCCGGGGTGGACCAGGTACTCGCCCCAGGGACGGCGCCGGTCGGGGCCGCTCGCGGGGGCGGCGAAGTGGGCCGTGGCCTGGAGGACCCGGCCCTCGGTGAGGGTGGCGCGGGCGGCGAGGGTGCCGATGGCGCGGGCCTTGGCGCCGTTGGCGGCGGGCAGTCGGCAGTCGACGCCGGTGAGCACGTCCGGGGAGAGGGCGTGCGGGTTGGGGCGCCGGGAAAGGCGGACGCGTTCGTCGGGGCGCAGCCGCAGCAGCCGTTCGGCGGTGCGCTCGCTCACCGCGTCGCGGGTAGGCAGCAGGCAGGTGCGGACCTCGCCGCACATCAGGGCCGGAGCGGCGGCCACGTCAGAGCCCCGGCGGGAAGAGGTAGGAGGTGCGTTCCACGACGCCCTCGGGCAGCGTGACCTTCTCCTGCCCGGCGCGTGCGACGGCCTGGCCGACCGCGTCGGCGTCGACGTGGACCTGGCCGAGGATGACGCGTACGGCGTGTTCGACGGGCAGGAAGCGGACCGGGAGGACGCTGCACGTGGAGTAGGCGGTGAAGGGCGGCGCGGCCGGGTTGAGCCGGAGCAGGGGCGGCAGCGCGTCCCAGTCGTCGGGGAAGGGCAGGTCCCGGTCCCAGGGGGCCGGGGTGAGGACGGCGCGGCCGTCGTCGCGCAGCAGGCCGAGCCGGGCGAGCTGCCAGACGGCGGCGAGGAAGGCGCAGGACCAGGTGCGGTGGGGGCCGTTGTCGTCCCAGAGTTCGACGTCGACGAAGACGGAATGGCCGCGCGCCTCGGTCTCGGCGGGCGGCTGCCAGGCACTGTCGGCGTCGAGGGCGGCGGAGGTGCGCCGGGCGGGGGCGCGGCGGCCGTTGGTGAGCCAGCCGGTACGGCTGACGGGCGGCCGGAAGCCGTTGCTGCCGGGCGGGGGTGACTCGACCAGGCGGTGCATCACGGACTCGGCGAGTCCGGCCCGGTCGGGGCGGGCGGGGTCGGCGAGCGCGCAGCCGGACTCGCGGGCGAGGTAGTCGATGGTGAGCCCGGCCCGCTCGGCGGCGTCCAGCAGGGTGGGCACGAGCTTGGCCGG
Source organism: Streptomyces sp. LaPpAH-108 (assembly GCF_000373625.1). Taxonomy (GTDB): domain Bacteria; phylum Actinomycetota; class Actinomycetes; order Streptomycetales; family Streptomycetaceae; genus Streptomyces. Next base: position 384,764 of record NZ_KB891988.1, on the reverse strand, counting down.
GGTGGACAGACGGCTGAAGTAGTCGTCGATGAGGAAGCAGGTGCTGATCCGGGGCCGTTTGCCCGCGGGGAGCGCGGCGGCGGCCCAGGCACGGGCGGTGTCGGCCCAGGGGCGTACGGCGGTGAAGTGGCGCACCAGCCGGTCGGCGCCCTCGGCGAAGTCCTCCATGTACAAGTGGCCGAGTTCCAGGGAGAGATGGGAGTACGGCACGGACTCGGTGACCGGGTCGGCGCTGGTCTCCCGGAAGACGGCGGCGGCCTCCGTCACAGTTGCCCCCAGAACTTGTCGTCGGTGAGCCGCTCGGCCAGTTCCACCAGAGCCTGCCGGGTGGTGAAGTTGGCGATCTTGCTGTCGAGCACGTCCTCGTCGGTGATGAGCTGTTCGCGCATCTGGAGCACGGGTTCCAGCGGGATCGAAGCCAGGGCGCGGGTCTTGCCGATGCCGAGGGAGGCGGCGAGTTCCTCAAGTCGCTTGTCGCACTGGCGCATCCAGGCGTACTGCGCGGCGGGCATCTGGGCCCACTGCGGGGACTCCAGGTCGGGTACGGCGGCCCGCACGAAGCGCACGGAGCCGAGGAGCGCGGTGCGGTCATGGCCCATGGCGATGCCGGAGCCGAGGAGGCCCTGGCGGCCGGAGAGGAGTTCGGCGGCGGCCATGACGTGCTGCCGGGTCCAGCGGTGGTAGAGCAGCCAGCGGGAGCGGATGTGCCGCAGTTCCTCGCGGGCGGTGGCGGTCAGGGCGAGGTCCATGGCGTAGCTGCGTCCGGCGCTGAGGTCGACCACGACGAGGTCGAACTCGCGGTGCAGGCGCAGGAAGAGGTCGACGCAGCGGTGCAGGTTGTCCTCGTCGGTGACGAACTCGCCGCCGCCGCGGTCGCCGGGGAAGAGGACGAGGCGTCCGGAGCCGCTGGGGCGGTCGCTGAGGACGGGGTGTTCGGTGCGGCTCCACACGTCGACGCGCAGGGGTTCGCCGGTCTTGCCCTTGAGGTAGGCGTGCAGGCCGCGGCCCTCGGCCTCCTCCATGACGTTCGGGGTGTCGAAGACGGCGGTGGCGGTGGGCGAGCCGAAGTCGAAGTCGAGGTAGCAGACGTCGTCGCCGTCGAGGGCGCGTCGGTAGGCGAGGTTGGCACTGGTGACGGAGCGTCCGGTGCCTCCCTTGTCGGAGGCGGCGAAGACGAGCACGGCTCATACCCCCTGGGATCCGGCCGCGCGGGCGCGGGCGAGGTCGTCGAGCCGGCTGAGCACGTTCAGGGCGAGCGCGCAGGACGTGCCGGGCTGGGTGTCGAGCAGGGAGCGGGCGCGGCGCAGGTCGGCTTCGATGCCCTTGAGTTCCGCCCCTTCCAGGCTCTTGGCGATGGGCGCGGGCTGTTCCAGCTGCTCGGTGCCGAGGAGGTGGGTGGCCTCGCTGAGGAGGGCGTGGGCGAGCGCGGTGGGTTCGGCGCTGCGGATGGGGGGCTGGTTGTAGAGCTGCTGGGCGGCGACCATGCACTCGGTGATGCGTTCGGTGATGGTCCAGGACGGCTGGTTCTGGCGGTCGGCGGAGTCCGGGAAGACCGCGTGCACGTTGTCCCACAGGCCGACGCCCTCGCTGTCGGTGATGCGCCGCATCCACAGGTGGTCCATGGTGCGCTCGGCGAGCTGAAGCAGCCGGGTGTGGGCGGCGACGTTGCGCGAGAGGGCGCACAACTGGATGGTCCGCTTGAGGAGTTGGGCCGAGAAGTCGGTCATGGTCCACCGCATGGGCGGCCCGAGCGGATGGTCGGAGGCGAGCGGCAGGGCGAGTCCGGGGTTGTGCAGCAGGACGGCGGAGTCCCTGCGGGTGGTGCTCGCGGTGACCCGGCCGCGCTCGGCGAGGCGTTCCATGATGCCGACGGTGCGGTTGAGGTCGTCCTCGGTGGCGCGGCGGCGGACCAGGTCGTGGACGAGGATGGAGGCGACGCACAGGGAGAAGTACTCGGACTCCATGCGCTGGCCTGTGGTGCGCCAGGGGATGTCCTCCAGGGGCCAGCGGTCGTCGTCGAAGCGGGCGATGCCGGACCAGTACTGCTGGGTGATGGTCCAGCGCAGGCGGAGCGCCTCGGCCAGCTTCTGCTGTTCCTGGTTGAGCAGGCCGAGGACGAGGGTTCGGTCGGAGAACAGGTCCTGGATGCCGTCGAGGGCGACGACGGTGAAGTAGAGGTACGGCACGGCGCGGGCGACGCCGGTGGGCTGTTCGCCGACGGGCTCGGAGGTCTCCACCAGGGGCGCGCCCCGCACGACGCTCCAGGCCCAGCCGCATTCGAAGAGGCGGTTCTCGTTGCCGAGCTGTTCCTCGACGTCGACGCCGAGGACGACGCTCTCGCGGATGACGGCGCGCAGGGCGCGGAAGCGTTCCTGGAACTGCTGGAGGACCATGCGGTCGGGGGTGCGGCCCTGGCCGATGAGCCGGCACAGCGCCTGGCCCTGCGGAGAATCGACCGTGTACACGTCGACGGTGAAGGCGCGCAGCAGGTTGACCATGGCGGCGGTGAGCCGGTCGCTGGTCGCCTCGCGCAGGGACTCGATCAGCTGGAGCGTGCCCGGCCGCTCGGTCTTGGTCTGGTAGACCTTCAGGAAGCCGAGGGTGGCCAGGCACAGGGTGACGGAGAGGCTGTAGGAGTCGACGACGCCGAGGGCCCGCTGCTCCTTGGAGAGTTCGTCCTCGGGGCCGAGGGCGGCGAAGTAGCTCCCGCCGGAGAAGGTGGGGGTGTCACCGGCACGGTGACGCTCCATGAATTCGGTGAGCACCCGGACCAGCGTCTCGGGGATCTCCGTGGCGTCACCGACCTGCCGCAGGGTTTTCTCCACGTCGGGCTGGGTGGTGTCGGGCGCGTCGAGACGGAATGCGGGTGCCTCGGTCGCGGGATACAGCAGGCAGAGCAGCCGCTCGGCGTCGGCGACGCTGCTCAGTCCTCCCGTGTCCCCCCATTCCCAGGCTCCGTCGGTGAAACAGTGACGTGTCACGGCCTGCCAGATCGACAGCAGATTCTGTCTGGGTTGGATCTGCATCCCCATGCCCCTCACACAGGTATGTCATCCCGACGGTGAAAACGGTGAATGGATCTCCGCATTTACCGGTCGCTCCGATGACCCGTGGCGACGATCATTCCGGTGTATCCCTCACGCAACAAGCCGCCCGGTTTCCCCAGCCGGTGCGTCTCGACATTCGACGCGTGAATGTCGAGTGTCTCGCGGACTCCCTGCTCGTCGATGTCGAGCGCGGGGAAATCACTCTCTCCCACCCGGTATCCCCGGGAGTGCTCCATGAACGCGGCGGCGAACGGGGCGCCCGGTTCGAGAGCGGTCAGGAAACAGGCGACGGCGCGCCGGAACTCCTCCAGCGAGGTGGTCATCGACTCGGCGACGAAGAACATGGTGCCCATCGCCCAGCGTTCGTCACCCTGGGCGAGGTCGAACAGGTTGCCCTGGCGGGGCTGGACGGTCTGCGCGAACCGGGCGCGCGGGTCCTGGACCCGCCGGGGGTACGCCTCGTCCCGGCACAGCACGTCCCAGAACTGGTCCCACTGGGGGCCGTACGACTCGATCTGGGAGTTCAGGTACTGCACGTTCGCCGGCGAGCGCTCCAGGAGCGTGATCTTGTCGCACCAGGGGAGCATGGCGAGCGCCGGATAGATGTTGGGGCCCGCTCCCGCGTCGATTCCGGAGGCCACCGAACCGGAGCCGCCGAAATGGCCGCTGAAATGATCTCGGACGACGGTGATGATCGCCTCGTCGTCCGGGTGCAGGACGCGATAATTGTGCTCGATGTACGCCTGGGGGTCGAAATCCTCCCATGCGACATCACCATTCAGCTTCTTCACGCCAGCAGGCGATCCCGAGGTCATTAACTCAGGGTAGCAGGATGAACGCACAACGAAACCCACGCCACGCAAGATTCATCGCCGGGCGAGGTAAGATCAATATCGGAACTGCGCGCGATTTCGTTCGCGTGACACAGTCAACCACATTTGGTCCGGATCTCTACTTGGATGACCGAAAAACAGCGGGTAACCATGGGAGAAGCCGCGCCGATCACACCTCAAGGGTGGCTGCATACTGTCGCATCAGTGCGGATATCGCACGAATTTCGGGGGACCGGAAAGGGGACGGAATGATTCCTCTTCACGGAGACCGCTTCCTGCGAAAAATCACGGAAGCGGATCTCCCTGACGTGCTGCGGCTCGACCGTGAGACCTTCCCGGACGACCCCTATCCCTACTTCGCGCTGCGCCAGTTCCACGACGCCCTCGGCGATCACCTGCTCGTCGTGGACGACGGCACCGCTCTCCACGGGTACATCCTCGCCACCCCACCGCTCCACGCCTCCAGCTGGATCCTCAGCCTCGTCGTCAGCCCGGCCCTGCGCGGCAACGGCCTGGGTCGTGAGCTGATGACCGCGATGCTGCGGCGGCTCCACGAGGAGGGCGCGGGCGAGGTCCTGCTCACCGTCGACCCCGCGAACGGCTCCGCCGTGGCCCTGTACCGCCACCTCGGCTTCACGCCGTACGGCGAGTTCCATCCGGAGTACTTCGGGCCAGGCGAACCGAGGCAGCGGATGCGGCTCGCGTTCTGAGCAGTCGCGCCACCAGGCCCTGATCGAGTCGGCGGCTGAGCCCGGCTCGGCCGACCCACAGCTCAGCGGGCCGCGAACCTCCGCACGAACCGCCCCTGCCAAGGCGTCTCCACCGCATGTCGGTCGTAGTGCCGCCGGACGAACTCCACGGCCCGGTCCGCCGGTACGCCGTCCAGGACGGCCACGCAGGCCAGTGCGGTGCCGGTGCGGCCCCGGCCGCCGCCGCAGGCGAACTCCACGCGGTCGGCGGCGGCGCGCTCCCAGGCGTCGGTGAGGACCGCGCGGGCGGCCACGTGGTCGGCAGGGAGGCGGAAGTCGGGCCAGCGGAGCCACTGGAACTCCCAGGGGACGGGGGGTGGTTGCTTGCCGAGGAGGTAGACGGCGTAGGTGGGCGGGGGTGCGGTGGGGTCCAGTGGCCTGCGCAGGCCACGGCCGCGTACCAGGCGCCCGGAGGGGAGCCGGAGTACGCCGGGCGCGTCCTCGTTCCAGGGGGGTGTCGACGGGTCGTCACTCATGCCCGTGATTATTTCGGCGGAGGTGCGCGTAGGGCAGGCGCCGACACCGGCCCCCTTCCCCTGGACTTGCCGTGCCGGGTATCTTGCATCGCATGGAACCAGGTGATTCGACCAAGCAGGCCCGGGCGGCTGCCCAGCTGCGCAAGGGGGTGCTGGAGTACTGCGTGCTGGCGCTGATGCGGGACCGCCCGCGCTACGGGGTGGAACTCCTCCAGGCGCTGGAGGACTCGGGCACGCTGGCGACCAGTCAGGGCACGGTCTATCCGCTGCTCTCCCGGCTCCGTCGCGACGACCTGGTCACCACCACCTGGCAGGAGTCCCCCTCCGGACCGCCCCGCCGCTACTACGCGCTCACCGGCAGCGGCCGGGCCGCGCTGGACGAGTTCACCCGCGTCTGGCCCGGCTTCCGCGATGCCGTCGACACCTTTCTGGCCACCCCGCCCTCCTCGACCGGAGACCCCGCATGAAGACTTCCGCCGATGCCGTCCGCGACTACCTCTCCGCCGTCGAGCGCGAGGCGTCCGCGCTGCCCGCCGACCGGCGTCAGGAACTCCTCGCCGATCTCGCCGAGCACATAGAGGTGACGTGCGCCGAGCGTCCCGACGCCCCGGTCGGCGAGGTGCTGGCGGGGCTGGGTGACCCCCGTACGATCGCGGCGACGGCGCTGGCCGAGGCGGGGAGCGGGTCAACCGGCATGCCGGTCAAGGGCGTTGACACCGCACCCGTCCGGCGCGGCAAGGTGCATCCCCTGGTCCCGCTGCTGATGCTGACCCTCTCGCTGCCCTTCATGATGGTCTTCCCCGACCTTCCCGGGCCCGCGTTCGGCGTGCTGTTCCGCATCGTCGGCGCGGTGCTGCTGTGCACCTCGGTGCACTGGACCGCCGTCCAGAAGACCACCGGCGTCCTGCTCACCACCATCCTCCCCAGCGCCGTCTTCGCCACCGCCAACCTCTCCGGCAACGGCCCGGCCACCGGCACCCCGGCTCTCCTGGCCAACCTGGCGGTGTTCGCCCTGCTGGTCGCGACGGCGGCTTGGCTGTGGCGGGCGCGGCGCGTCTGAGACGGCGGATCGGCACCGGGGCACCGGCACCCGGACCCGCCCAGGCGATCCGCAGGCTCAGAGGCAGCCGAAGAACAGGTTGCCCGGCGCGCGCCCTAATCCGCTTTACGGCGTGCCCCCTCCCCGCCAAGCTGGTGTCATGCCTCGCAGACTCATGTTCGTGCAGCTCAAGACGGGCTACGACACCGACCGCGGGCCGTCGTGGATCGGCTGGGTGGACTTCTCGAAGACCTGGAAGACGGCCTACTTCCAAGGCCGGACCCTGCGGCGCGGCACCGGTCTCGGCCTGTCCGACGCGAACTTCTACGACGTCGACACCGACGACACCTTCTGGCTCTCCGGCCCGAAGCACGACCGCACCGACACCCGGTACGGCCCGGACACACCCACCGTGGAGCCCGACGCCGCGGACGCCTACCGGGCGTTCCTCCGGGGCGCGCGGTGAGCGGCGTGGCTCCCCTGCCTCCCGGGACCGTGCTCGTCCTCGACCGCGACGACTGGCTGTCCGTCCACGCGGCCTTCCCGGACGTCACGATCGACCTGGAGCCGATGGACGTCGCGGACGCCGATCTCGCGGCGGCCGACTCGCCCGGCGGCTGAAGCGGGGCTGACCTCAGCGGCTGTTGCGCGGGATCTCCAGACGGGTGCCGTTCCAGTTCACGCCCGCCGGGACGGAGGCCCGTTGGACGAGTCCGGCGGTCGTCGCGGCCTCGGCGATGTCGCTCGGCTCCACGTGGCCGTCGCGGCCCATTTTCGGGGTGAGGAGCCAGATGGTGCCGTCGTCCGCGAGACCGGCCGGCGCGGCGACCAGGCCATCCGCCAGGTCGCCGTCGTTCTCGCGCCACCACAGCAGCGCCACATCGACGACGGCCTCACTGTCCTCGCCGGTCAGGCCATGGCCGGTGCGCTTCTCGACGGCCGCCCGCAGCGCGTCGTCACTGTCCTCGTCCCAGCCGGTCTCCCGCACGTTCTGCCCCGGCAGGATCCCCAGCCGGTCCGCCAGACTCTGCTCCACCGTCGTCATTGTCGACGAAACGCACCGTCTCCCCCAGTTCCGCCCGGCCCGTTCGCAGCGGCGGTACGTCCTCCTTCGCGAAGCCCAGCGAGAGGCCGCAGAAGAGGGCGTGGTCGGGGGCGGCGCCGACCGTCCGGCTGACGGTTTCGCGGTACATGGTCCACATGACCTGGGGGCAGCTGTGGAGTCCTTCCGCTCTCAGCAGGAGCATGACCGTCTGGAGGTACATCCCCAGGTCGGCCCACTGGCCGGGGCCCATCGCGCGGTCGAGGTAGCAGAACAGGACGACCGGGGCGCCGAAGGCGGCGGAGTTCAGGGCGGTGATCTTCCGGGGGCGGTCGGGGTCGTCGCGATCGATTCCGAGGGACCGGTAGCGCTGGGTGGCCGCCGCGGTGAAGCGGTCCAGGTAGGGGGAGGTCAGGTCGGGCGGGTACATCGGGTACTCGCGGGGATCGCCCGGGTCTCCGGCCACCGCTCTGGCCGTCGCGCGGCGCTTCAGGGCGGCCAGGGGCTCACCGGTGACGACGTACACGTGCCACGGCTGGAGGTTCCCGCTCGACGGGGCCCGGGTCGCGGCGGTCAGCACGCGTTCGAGGGTTTCGCGGGGCACCGGCCGGTCACTGAACGCCCGGACGGCCCGGCGGCTGTCCACTGCCTCGTACACATCCACGCCGCCGTACCCTAGCCCCCGCTCAGACCCTCCGCCGCGCCACCTCCAGCAGCCGTCCCATCTCCCCCGCGCCCAGCAGCAGCGCGGCGCCGATCGCGGCCAGGGCGCCCTGTTCCGCCGGGGTGTACGGGCCGTCCGCCAGGGCGATGCGGGCCGCGTCCAGGAAAAGGGCCTCGCGGCCGGGGGACGCGAGGTGGGGGGCCAGGGGGTCCAGGGTGGTGTGGAGTTCGAGGGCGAGGCCCGCGCCGTAGGGGCCCGCCGCATCGGCCAGGGCGGCCAGTTCCTCCTCCGCGCAGTCCTCGACGCCGCCCGCGCGGACGGTGGCGGCGGCCTTGGCCACGGGGGCGCGGGAGGCGGTGCCCCCGGCGACCAGGACCGCCAGGGCGACCGTGTGGACGGCGTCCCGCAGCATCGCGGAGAGACGGCGCGAGGTGGGGTGGTCCAGGGCGTCCAGGCCGTAGTGGTGCTGGCAGGCCGCGCACTCCACGACGGGGCCGGTCTCGCCGCGCGACAACACCGGTACGCCGAGCAGGGTCAGGCGGACGTGGCCCGTCATCCGCTGGTAGTTGCGGTCGCCCCCGCAGCCGGGGCAGAAGAACTCGCCGTCCCCGGCCGGGGTCCAGGTGGTGCGGGTGCCCAGAATGCGCGCAGCTCTGGCGGCACGGCCGTTTCGTCCCCGTACTGGCAGCACGTCGCACCTCCGCACGTAACGACGCGGCAACATCGCCGCGCTGGCGTGATGTTAGCCACACTGCGGAGTCCGAGTCAGTACCTCGAGCGAGACCGGCCCATTACCCCGGGTGAGGGATGGCCGGTATACGCCACTTGAACAGCGGCGCCCGGGCCGTCGTACGCAGGTCGTATACGACGGCCCGGGAGCCGAAAGGCCCGGTCAGGGGTGGGTCAGCGGGTCGCGCGGTTCACGGCGGAGACGACGGCCTTCAGCGATGCACGTGTCGTGTTCGCGTCGATGCCGATGCCCCACAGAACCTTGTCGCCGATCGCGCACTCGATGTAGGAGGCGGCCTGCGCGGAGGCGCCCTCGCTCATGGTGTGCTCCTGGTAGTCCAGCAGGCGTACGTCCACGCCGATGGACTGCAGGGCGTCGAAGAAGGCCGAGATCGGACCGTTGCCCGAGCCGGTCAGGACGGTGTCCGCGCCGTCCACGGTCGCCTCGACGGTCAGCGTGTCCACGCCGTCGGTGTCCGTGGTCGACTGGCCCGTGCGCACCTGGATGCGGCCCCACGGGTTCTCCGGGTTGGGCAGGTACTCGTCCTGGAAGACGGCCCAGATGTCGCGCGGCGTGATCTCCCCGCCCTCGGCGTCCGTCTTGGCCTGGATGATCTTCGAGAACTCGATCTGCATCCGGCGCGGCAGTTCCAGCTTGTGGTCGTTCTTCAGGACGTACGACACACCGCCCTTGCCGGACTGCGAGTTGACCCGAATCACGGCCTCGTAGGAGCGGCCCACGTCCTTGGGGTCGATGGGCAGGTACGGCACCGCCCACTCGAGGTCGTCGACCGTGACGCCCTTGGCCTTCGCCTCGGTCTCCATGTAGTCGAAGCCCTTCTTGATGGCGTCCTGGTGGGAGCCGGAGAAGGACGTGTAGACCAGGTCGCCCACGTACGGGTGGCGCGGGTGGACCTCCATCTGGTTGCAGTACTCCCACGTGCGACGGATCTCGTCGATGTCGGAGAAGTCGATCTGCGGGTCGACGCCCTGCGAGAACAGGTTCATGCCCAGGGTGACCAGGTCGACGTTGCCGGTGCGCTCGCCCTGCCCGAACAGGCAGCCCTCCACGCGGTCGGCACCGGCCATCACGGCCAGCTCGGCGGCGGCCACGGCCGTACCCCGGTCGTTGTGCGGGTGCACGGACAGGACGACGTGCTCACGCCGGGAGAGGTTGCGGTGCATCCACTCGAAGCGGTCGGCGTGCGTGGACGGGGTCGAACGCTCCACGGTGGCGGGCAGGTTGAGGATGATCTCGCGGCCCGGACCCGGCTGGTAGACGTCCATCACCGCCTCGCAGACCTCCAGCGCGAAGTCCAGCTCGGTGTCGGTGAAGATCTCGGGGCTGTACTGGTACCCGAACTCGGTCTCGGGGCCCAGCAGTTTCTCCGCGTACTCCATCACCAGGCGGGTGCCGTCGACGGCGATCTGCTTGATGTCGTCCTTGGAGCCGCGGAAGACGACCCGGCGGAAGACCGGGGCGGTCGCGTTGTACAGGTGGACGGTGGCGCGGCGGGCGCCCTTCAGGGACTCCACGGTCCGCTCGATCAGGTCCTCGCGGGCCTGGGTCAGGACGGAGATCGTCACGTCCTCGGGGATCGCGCCCTCTTCCTCGATGATGGAGCGCACGAAGTCGAAGTCGGTCTGCCCGGAGGCGGGGAAGCCGACCTCGATCTCCTTGTAGCCCATCTTGACCAGCTGGTCGAACATGCGGCGCTTGCGCTCGGGGGACATCGGGTCGATCAGCGCCTGGTTGCCGTCGCGCAGGTCGGTGGAGAGCCAGCGGGGGGCGGTGGTGATCCGCTTCCCCGGCCAGGTGCGGTCGGGGATGTCGACCTGGTCGTACCGGCCGTACTTGTGGATCGGCATCGGGCTGGGCTGCTGGCGGTTCGCCATGATCGCGTGGGCTCCTCGGAAAGGTCCGGACGGACGGCCGACGACGCAACGCCAGAGCACCGCGGGGAGGGGGTCGGCCTTGTCTACAGGCCCTCGCCGCGGCAGCTAAGGAGAAGCAGCCCGAATCGCATGATGCTCCGCAGCCTAGCCGAGCCGTTCCACAGGTGCCGGGGCGTATCAGCATGCGGAACCAGAGGGGGTGGCGGGCAGGCACGCGGCCATGACGGCGACCGCGAGGCGGCCATGATGGCGTCCATACCACTTCGTGACGCGGAGTGACGACTGAAATCACCGCATTTCATCAATCGCGGTGGCAACTAGTGACTTTGATGTCACGCAGTGCAAGCATTTCCAGGTATGAGCACCCACGGGGGCTTCGAGCCCGTCTTCTGCACGATCATCCCGCCGCACCTTCTCGACAAGCTCGCCCAGGACGCCGACCCGAGCGTGTCGGGCCCGGCCCGCCGCTCCCTGGAGCGCGACGCGTTCGAGCGCACCCGCCGACGGCTGACCACCGTGATCGGCGCCGCCGCCGTCGCGCCGCACGGGGCCGCGGCCGACCAGCCGCACCGCACGATCTACGACGCCCGGCACACCCAGGACCTGCCCGGGCACCAGGTCCGCACGGAGGGCTCCGAGCCGGGCTCCGACGCCACCGTCAACCGCGCGTACGCGGGACTCGGGGCCACCTTCGAGCTGTATCTGAAGGCGTACGGCCGCCACTCCATCGACGACAGCGGGCTGCCGCTGAAGGCGACCGTGCACTTCGACAAGGACTACGACAACGCCTTCTGGAACGGCGAGCAGATGGTGTTCGGCGACGGGGACGGCGAGATCTTCCTCGACTTCACCCTCCCGGTGGACGTCATCGGCCACGAACTCACCCACGGCGTCACGCAGTACACCGCGAACCTCGCCTACTTCGGCCAGTCCGGCGCGCTCAACGAGTCGCTGTCCGACGTGTTCGGCTCGCTGATCAAGCAGTACACGCTCGGCCAGACCGCCGCCGACGCCGACTGGCTGATCGGCGCGGGCCTGCTCGCCCCGCGCGTCACCGGCAAGGCGCTGCGCTCCATGAAGGAGCCGGGCACCGCCTACGACGACGACGTCCTCGGCAAGGACCCCCAGCCCGCGGACATGGAGCACTACGTCCACACCGGCCGGGACAACGGCGGCGTGCACATCAACTCCGGCATCCCCAACCGCGCGTTCTACCTGGTCGCCTCAGCGATCGGCGGGTACGCCTGGGAGAAGGCGGGCCAGATCTGGTACGACGTGCTGACCGGCGGCGACCTCGAACAGGACGCCCAGTTCAGCGACTTCGCCACCCTCACCGTGAAGGCGGCCCGCGAACGGTACGGCGCGGGGGCGGAACTCCAGGCGGTGGAGAAGGCGTGGGAGGGGGTCGGGGTGCACACGCTCTAGTTCCGTACTAAACAGGTCCTCATGCGTATCCAAGTACGGCGCACGGGCGGCTTCGCGGGCATCGAGCGGCGGGCCGAGATCGACACCTCGACCCGCCCCGACGCCACGGAGCTGCGCTCGCTGGCCGAACGCGCCCTGACCTCCGGCCACACCGCCCCGCCTGCGGGCGTCCCCGACGGCTTCCACTACGAGATCACGGTCGACGGTCGCACGATCCACGCGGCGGACCCCCGACTGACCGACGCACAGCGGGAGTTGGTGTCGCGGGTGCTGAAGGAGGGTGCGTGAGAAGGCGGCTCGCGGTCGCTTGACCTTGCCGTTGACGGCAGGGTCGGACGATGTGCGGCATGAGGGACACCACACGTCAAAGGATCGTCGTCGTCACCGGGGCCGGTACCGGGATCGGGCGGGCCACGGCGCGCGTCTTCGCCGCCGAGGACGCCCGGGTGGTCGCCGTGGGGCGGCGACCCGGGCCGCTCGGCGAGACCGCCGCCGGGGACGCCCGGATCACCCCGCTAGCCGCCGACATCACCTCCGAGGGCGGACCCGAGCGGATCATCCGGGCCGTCCTCGAAGCGCATGGGCGACTGGATGTGCTGGTGAACAACGCGGCTGTCGTACGCGGCGGCGCCCTCGGCACGCTCACGCCGGACGCGGTCACCGCCCAGCTCGCCACCAACCTCACCGCCCCCGTCCGTCTCACCCAGGCCGCGCTGCCCGCGCTGGAGGAGGCGCGCGGGGTGGTCGTCAACGTCAGCACGTCGGTCGGTCAGCGGGCGTGGCCCGGGAACTCGGTGTACGCCGCGACCAAAGCGGCCCTGGAGACCCTCACCCGAAGCTGGGCGGTGGAGCTGGCACCGCGCGGGGTGCGGGTCGTCGCGGTCGCCCCGGGCGCGATCGACACCCCCATCGGTGTGCACCAGGGACTCACTCCGGAGCGGATGGCCGCCGTACGGGAGTGGCAGCTCGCGCACACCCCGCTGGGCCGTGTCGGACGTCCGGAGGAGGTGGCCTGGGCGATCGCCCGACTCGCCTCCCCCGACGCGTCGTTCGTCACCGGGGTGGTCCTCCCCGTGGACGGCGGAGCGGTCGTGGCGTGAGTCGCCGCGCAGGGCGTCGCGTGGTAGGAGTGGGCCCGGAGGTGACGCGGGTGCGGATCGGTGAACTGGCGGGGAAGACCGGGACGACCGCCCGCGCGCTGCGCCACTACGAGCAGGCCGGGCTCATCTCCTCCGAGCGCGCGCCCAACGGCTACCGCGTCTACGGCACCGGGGCGGTCACCCGCGTCCGCAACATCCGCCATCTGCTGGCCGCCGGGCTCACCCTGGACGACGTACGGGTCTTCCTGCCGTGCCTGGACGGCGACCTGCCCACGGCACGGCCTTCCGAGAAGGGTCTGCGGGTCGCCCGGGAGCGGCTCGCCGTCCTGGAGGCACGCATCGCGGCCCAGACCGAGGCACGCGACCGTCTCGCGGCAGCGCTGGGGCAGCGAACTCCCTTGCGGGGGCGTTGACTTCACGGGTGCGGGGTGCGGATGATCCCCGCATGGCGACTGACGCGCGCGGTCCTGTGCCCCGGTTTCCCGACGGGTTTCTGTGGGGGGTGTCCACCTCGGCGCATCAGATCGAGGGGGTGGTCGGGCTGCGGGAGCCGTCGGTGTGGGACGTGTTCACGGCGGAGCCGGGGCGGGTGAAGGACGGGTCGACGGCGGCGGTCGCGTGCGATCACTATCACCGGTGGCCGGAGGACGTGGCGCTGCTCGCGGATCTCGGGGTGGACGCGTACCGGTTCTCCGTGTCGTGGCCGCGGGTCGAGTCGCCTGGCGGGCTCGACTTCTACGACCGGTTGGTGGACGCGTTGTGCGCGGTGGGCGTGCGGCCGGTGCCGACGCTGTTCCACTGGGATCTGCCCGCCGCGCTGGACTGGCTGGAGCGGGACACGGCGTACCGGTTCGCGGATCACGCGGCGCGGGTCGCGGAGCGGCTCGGGGACCGGGTGGGGCAGTGGATCACGCTCAACGAGCCTGCCGAGCACACCCTGTTGGGCCACGCGCTCGGCATCCACGCGCCCGGCAAGCGCCTGCTGTTCGACGCGCTGCCAGCCGCCCACCACCAACTCCTGGGCCACGGCCTGGCGGTACGCGCCCTGCGCGCGGCCGGGGCGACCAGCGTCGGCATCGCCAACTCGCACGGCCCCACCTGGCCCGCCTCCGCCGACCCGGCCGACCAGGAGGCCGCCGCCTTCTACGACCTCCTGCTGAACCGGATGTTCGCGGAGCCGGTCATCCTGGGCCGGTACCCGGACGGCATCGGGGAGTTGATGCCGGGCGACACCGAAGCGGACGCCCGGATCATCGGGGAGCCGGTGGACTGGTACGGGATCAACTACTACGCGCCGACCCGGGTGGGCGCCCCGGAGGGCACCGACACCGAGTTCGGCGGTGTCACCGTCCCGGCCGAACTCCCCTTCTCACTCAGGGAGATCGGGGGCTACCCGGTCACCGACTTCGGCTGGCCCGTCGTACCCGAGGCCCTGACCGAACTGCTCACCGGCTTCCGCGACCGCTACGGCGACCGGCTCCCGCCCGTCGTCATCACCGAGAACGGCTGCTCGTACGAGGGCCTTGACGACCAGGAGCGCATCACCTACCTGGACGCCCATGTCCGCGCCCTGCACGGGGCGTCGACCGCCGGGGTCGATGTGCGCGGTTACTTCGTGTGGTCCCTGCTCGACAACTTCGAGTGGGCCGAGGGGTACGCCCGCCGCTTCGGTCTGGTCCATGTGGACTTCGCGACGCGGGAGCGCACCCCGAAGGCGTCGTACCGCTGGTACCGCGAACTGCTGCGCACCCTCAGGGACTAGAGGTCGTACCCGCCCGACACCTCGATGGTCTGCGCGGTGACCCAGCGGCTCTCGTCGGAGACCAGGGTGGCGATCAACGCGCCGACGTCCTCGGGTTCTCCGACCCGCCCGAACGCGGTGCGTGCGGCGAGGGCCGGGATCACCTCCGGGAAGCGGGTGAAGCCGTCGTCGCCGAGCCGGGTGCGGGTCGGTCCGGGCGAGACGCCGTTGACGCGGATGCCGCGCGGGCCGAACTCCTTGGCCATGTAGCGGGTGAGGACGTTGAGACCGCCCTTCATCGCCGCGTAGGCGGAGTAGCCGGGTTCCGGGGAGGCGGCCGTCGCCGAGCTGCTGCTCGTGTTGACGATCGCGCCCCCGTCGGCCATCAGCGGCAGCAGCTTCTGCGTCAGGAAGTACGGTCCCTTCAGCAGGACCCGCGCCAGCAGGTCGAAGGTGTCCTCGGTCATGTCCTCGATCGGCGCGGACTGCGCGAGCCCGGCGTTGTTCACGAGGTGGTCGAACGTGTCCCGCTGCCAGGTGTCGCGCAGCACTCCGGCCACGGTGTCCCGGAAGGCGTCGAACGTGCCGGAGTCGCCGAGGTCCAGCGGCAGCGCGACGGCGGTGCCGCCCTCCTTCTCGACGGCGGCCACGGTGTCGAGCCCGCCCTGCCGGTTGCGGCCGTAGGTGAGGATGACACCGATGCCGCGTCGGGCGATCTCGACGGCGGCGGCGCGGCCGATGCCGGAGCTGGCTCCGGTGACGATGGCGACCTGCATGGGATTCCTCCAGGGGTGAGAGCCGATGGACTTCCTCTCTCCATTAGGCGCCTCTGACCTGCGGAAACGTAGAACGATCCTCCCGCGTACCTGCACGATCCTCTCGTGTGCGGGAGCGGGGACGGCGGGAGGTGCTGCAATGGCGGTATGCCGGAGAAGAGACGAGCGGAAGCACTGCTGGCGGAGCTGCGCGCCCTGCTGGAGCGGCATGTGCGGCCCGACTGGACCACGGCCGTCGAGGGCGTGCTCATCTCGCGGGTCGACCGCGCCGATCCCCCGGAGCCGTCGATGTCGGGGACCGTGCTGGCGGTGATCGCGCAGGGCGCGAAGCATCTGGCCCTGGGCGAGCGGGTGTTCGCGTACGGCGCCGGGCAGTATCTGGTGGCGTCGGTCGACCTGCCGGTGACGGGCCACTTCACCCGCGCGGACCCCGGCCACCCCGCCCTCGGCTTCGGTCTCACCCTGGACCCCTCGGCCGTCGCCGAACTGCTGCTCGGCGCGGCACCCGGGGACCTCCCCCGCGCGACGCAGGGCGCTCCGTCGGGCATCGCGGTCAGCGACGCGCCCGTCGCGCTCCTGGACGCGGTGGTCCGGCTGGTGCGGCTGCTGGACGAGCCGCGCGACCGGGCCGTCCTCGCGCCGCTGGTGAAGCGGGAGATCCTGTGGCGGCTGATCACCGGGGAACAGGGGGCGACGGTCCGCCAGCTCGGTCTGCCCGACAGCGGGCTCAGCCATGTCTCCCGGGCCGTCGGCTGGATCCGCGAGCACTACGCGGAGCCCTTCCGGGTGGCGGACGTGGCGCGGCTGTCCGGGATGAGCGTCTCGGCGTTCTACCGCAACTTCCAGGCGGTGACGGCGATGAGCCCGATCCAGTTCCAGAAGCAGATCCGGCTCCAGGAGGCGCGGCTGCTGCTCGCGACCCACCCCGGCGATGTGACCGGGGTCGGGCAGCGCGTGGGCTACGACAATCCGTCGCAGTTCAGCCGCGAGTACCGGCGTCGGTTCGGGGCCCCGCCGAGCCGGGACGCGGCGCGCCTGCGGGCGGCGGCGCGGAGTCCGGCGGGGGTGCTGACGTAACCGGTGACGGGCCGTCAGAAACCGAGCTTGCGCAGCTGCTTGGGGTCGCGCTGCCAGTCCTTGGCGACCTTCACATGGAGGTCGAGGAAGACCGGCGTGCCGAGCAGCGCCTCGATCTGCTTGCGGGACTTGATGCCCACGTCCTTCAGGCGCTTGCCCTTGGGGCCGATGATGATGCCCTTCTGGCTGGGGCGCTCGATGTAGACGTTCGCGTGGATGTCGAGCAGCGGCTTGTCGGCCGGGCGGTCCTCGCGGGGCAGCATCTCCTCGACGACCACGGCGATGGAGTGCGGCAGCTCGTCGCGTACGCCCTCCAGGGCGGCTTCGCGGATCAGCTCCGCGATCATGACCTGCTCGGGCTCGTCGGTGAGGTCGCCCTCGGGGTAGAGCGCCGGGCCCTCGGGCAGCAGCGGGACGATCAGGTCGGCCAGCAGACCCACCTGCTTGTCGCCGACCGCGGAGACCGGCACGATCTCGGCCCACTCGAAGCCCAGCTCCTTGCCGAGCTGGTCGATGGCGATGAGCTGTTCGGCCAGGGCCTTGGAGTCGACCAGGTCGGTCTTGGTGACGATCGCGACCTTCGGGGTCTTCTTGATCCCGGCCAGCTCCTTGGCGATGAACCGGTCGCCGGGGCCCAGCTTCTCGTTCGCCGGGAGGCAGAAGCCGATCACGTCGACCTCGGCCCAGGTGGTGCGCACCACGTCGTTCAGCCGCTCGCCGAGCAGCGTGCGCGGCTTGTGCAGACCGGGGGTGTCGACCAGGATCAGCTGGGCGTCGTCGCGGTGGACGATGCCGCGCACCGTGTGCCGCGTCGTCTGCGGCTGGTTCGCGGTGATCGCGACCTTCTGCCCGACGAGAGCGTTCGTGAGGGTGGACTTGCCCGCGTTGGGGCGGCCCACGAAGCACGCGAAGCCTGCGCGGTGGACGCTGTCGCCCGACCGCTCGGATGACTGGGTACGAACGCTCATGCCGACCATTCTCCCTGATCCGCGGAGCGGCGCCGCACGGGCGGGTACGGGGGTGCGGTCGAGCACCGTAGTACGTCCCCGGCGACACCGCCCTGAACCGCGAGCGTCACGCTCCGCGACATCACGGTGACGCCCTCGCAGGCGACGTGCTGGTGGTGCGGGTACGGATGGGCCTGCGGCGCTCTGACCAAGTTTGCCCACCCACCCGCCCTTACCCCTGCTCAAGCCCAAGTCGGCGGCTGACGCCGGTCGACCAGCGAGCGGCGGCAGCGCCCGGGAGGACGCGGGCTCCGCAGGTGCCGAGGGGACTCGGGCCGGCCGGCCGTGCCGGAGGCATTCCCGGCGCCGGGCCCGTTCCCACCCGCCCGAGCCGCCACCCCGTGACGGTGCCCTGTTCGTCTCCCGAGACGGGTGGGTGTGGTGGGCGAGGGCGGGGGTCCAGGGGGCGGAGCCCCCTGGTTACCTCAGGCGGCGGGGACGGTCAGGTGGACGGCTCCGTCCGGGGCGGCGAGGAGGACCGGCGTGCCCGCGCCTCCCAGGTCGGCGACCGCGGCCAGGTCCGCGCCAGCGACCCCCTCCGCCTCCGACACCACCGCCGCCGCCTCGAGAGACCTCGCCCCCGAAGCCACCGCCATCGCGACAGCCGTACGCAACGCGCTCAACGACAGGGACGGCAACTCCACGGACCCGGCCACATACGTCCGCCCCGTCTCGTCCCGTACGGCCGCCCCCTCGGCGACCCCGTTCCGTGCCCGTACCGACCGCGCCAGCGTCACGATCTTCCGGTCCTCAGGATCAAGCTCGTTCTCGCTCATGCCCCGAGCATACGAACAGCGGAACCCTCCCCCGCCAGCCACTCCAGCTTGGCCGCGGTGTCCGCCTCGTCCAAGGGGGCGTGCAGCACGACGAGGAGGTCGGGCCGGGCGGGCACCTGCATCGCCGTGGACTCGACGACCAGCCGCCCGGCGACAGGATGTTCCAGTTCCTTGCGGATCTGCCCCTGGTCCTCGATGTCCCGCGCGGCCCAGATCCGGCGGAACTCGGGGCTGGCCGCGCTGACTTCGGCAAGGACCTCCTGGAAGCCCTCGTCGTCGGGGGAGGCGGCGTACACCGCCCGGAACTGCGCGACGACGGTGCGCGCGTTCCGCTCCCAGCTCCGGTTGCGCGACCGGTAGAGCGGGTCGGTGAAGAAGTCGACCAGGCAGTTGCCGGGGGCGCCCCCGTGCCCCATGCCGAGCACCACGGCGGCAGCGTGGTTGAACATCACGCAGTTGTAGTAGCGGTCCATGATGTGCGCCGGATACGGCATCCACGTGTCGATCAGCCGCCGCAGCCCGTCGCACATGTCCCGCCGGTCCGGGGCGACTTGGGGCGCGGGCGGGTTGAGCCCGGCGAGCACATAGAGGTGCCGCCGCTCGGCGTCGCTCAGCCGCAGCACCCGGGCGACCGCGTCGAGCACCTGCGGGGAGACGGAGATGTCCCGCCCCTGCTCCAGGGAACTGTTCATCCCCTGGGACATGACCGGCGTCACACCGCCTGAAGTGTCCGGGGCAGGTCCCTGGAGAAACCCTTGCGCTCTAGCGTCCGCATGAAGCCGAACACCGCCGCATCTCCGCTGGTCAGCGACGCCAGGCAACCGACTCCCTTGAAGGAGAGAGACAGGACCTTCGCCCTTGCCGGGGCGCTCATGTCTCGTGCCGGGGAGGCGCCGCCCGTCGTGATCAGGAAATCCACCCGCTCTCAGGGGAGCGTGAACACCCATGCCACCGTTGCCGCCCGTGCTGAGCTTGCGTTCAGCCTCCGTCTGTCCCGCTCGTCCGATGAGTCGTCGTCGCTGGACGTTCAGATTCGCGCCTGCCGTCTGAAGGCTGAGGCGCTGGGCTTCGATGAGGAGACCATTGCCGCCGCCGTGGCGAACGCGTACGTGGACGACGGCGTATCGGGCGGCTCTGCTCTTGAGGCCCGGAAGAAGGGCATGGTCCGGATCATGGCGGACCGTCCCGCCGTGGTCATCGCGTGGAAGCTGGACCGGTTCGCGCGCTCCGTCCGGGAGTTTCAGAAGCTCTTGGACTGGGCCGACGAGAACGGCGTACGGCTGGTCACCTCAGACAGCCTCTTGGACTCCGCCGACAAGTCGGGAACGGGGCGGCTGATCGCAACGATCATCGCGGCCGTGGCGGAATGGGAACTGGGCATCATCACCGACCGCAGCGAAGCCGCCCACGAAGAGCGCCGGACTCAAGGCCGCTGGATCTCCGGCAAGGCCCCGTTCCCGTACAAGGTCGAACGCCGCGACGGCAAGGCGTACTTGGCCGAAGACGCGGACGCATTCGCCCTCGTTCGCGAGCAGATAGCCAAGCTCCTTGAGGGCGGCAAGGGGGCGACGCTGGCCGGGACCGCGCGGGCGCTGCCCATCGGGCGTCAGCAGTGGCGCAAGCTCCTTCGCGGCGTGATGCTGCGCGGGTGGCGCGAGCACAACGGGGAGCTTGTCACCGAAGCCGACGGCGTGACCCCGGTGCAATTCGGCCCGGAGGTCATCGACGCCGCGACGGCCAAGCGCGTCCGGGACCGGCTGAAGGAGCTTGAGGCCGGGGAGCGGGCCGAACGGATGGATGCGCCGTGGCTTGCGGGCATGGTGGTCTGCGCGTGCGGCGCGAAGTGGAACGGCGGGCAGTCCAGCCGCAAGAAGCCGCTCTACAAGGGCTCGTGCGGGCACGGTTCGATCATGGCGCACCTGATAGAGCCGCTGGTCTTTGAGGACTTCCGCAAGCAGCACGGAGACACCCCGCTGTACGAAGTCACCTACTCCGGCGGCATCGACCACAGCGGGGAGCTTGCCGACCTGGACGCCAAGATCCGGCGCGGGAACGCGAACCTTCTCCTGATGGACGCCGACGACGCGGCAGACCTCCGCGCCCTGGTGTCGGACCTCAAGACCACACACACCCGTCTGAGCACCGAGCACGACCCGGAAGTCACCGAGACATGGACGCTGACGGACGTGTTGCTCTGGGAGGCGTGGGACCAGGCCACGGAGGACCAGCGGCGTTCGATGCTGACCGATCAGCGCTGCAAGGTCACCGTTCACCCTGCCGGGCATCCTGGCGGGCGCGTGGTCATCGACTGGGAGCCCGTCGCGAGCGAGGGTGACGCGGAGTACGAGACGGCCGCATAGGCCCGCGCAGCGCCCCGTACGGCCCCGTTGGTCCTCAGTGACCGGCGGGGCTCTCTCGTACCCGTAGGCAACCCTTGCGCTCCAGGGTCAGCACGGGCAGGCAATCGACCGACTAGAACCGCTTCGAGACCGGCGAATCACGGCAGAACTCCCCCGCACAGTTCCGGGGTTACTCCGTGATTCGCCGTTCCCTTTCTCGACTTACGCCGGATTTCACCGAAGGGAACTCATGGATACGCCGAAATTCGCCGCCCTACTCGCGAAGCTGCGAGCAGCGGAAGCCGCCGCATGGGAGCAAGTGGGCGGAGCCGACGAACGAACTGTGAAACTCCACGCGCTCATAGCGGAGGCGCTGCGGGCCGCTGAGGAGCTGCGGGCGGGTGAGCCGTGCGCAGGGCCGGAATGCGGGCTCAGCGTCGAGTACAGCGGCGTAGGGCGACCGGCCCGGTACTGCTCGAAGCGCTGCCGGGATCGCGCCGCCTACAGGGCTGCCCGACAGCGGGAGAGAGGGGAATCTTAGTTGGACTGTTACTTATTTCTATGACGCATAACAGTAATTCATCTACCCCCTAAGAACTCACAAGCAAAGCAATAACCGTTACTACGTCATCCGTTTCGTCTCTCCGACTTACGTCACGGAGGTCTGCCCGCGTGGGCTACTACGACAGCGAGAACCACACCGACGAATGCCAGCACTGCGGGGAACCGCTGACCGGACGGCAAGAGCGCTACTGCTCTCCCGCTTGCCGACAGGCCGTGTTCCGAGACAGCAGAAAGCCCCGCAAGCCGCGTGAATGGAAGCCGTGCCCGCTGTGCGGCGAACCGTTCGAGGTAACCCACCCGCTCAAGAAGTTCTGCGACTACGAAGACGAAGCCGAACGTCACTGCCAGGACGCACAGGACGACTTGGAAGAGGCGGAAGCGATCGCCGCCGTGGAGCGCGAGGAAGCCGTCTGTGCGCACTGCGGTGAGCCTGCCGGGTGGTCGGGGCGTGGCCGTCCGCGCCGCTTCTGCTCGAACCGCTGCAAGACCGCCGACTACCGCAAGCGCAAGGCCGCCTGATCACCGACTCACATGAGTCGCCGCCCCGGCTTTATTTGAACCGGGGTCTTTTCATGCCCTGCCACAGAGAGGTTCCCCGTGTACTACAACCCAACTGGCGTTACAGAGAACGAGATTGACGCTCTCGCCGGTACGCCCGATGAGCTGACGGAGCACATCAACCCGGCTCTTGTCCGGGCCTGGATGCAGTGGGACACCGCCCGCTACATGCGGGGCGAGAACGGCCCGATGGACGTGCGCGCCGGTTTCGCCCGTGGCGGTTACCGGCTGATAGCCGATCCGTTCCGGCCTCTGTGGGAATTCCCGCCCGAGCTTCGTAATGACGTGCTTCGCTCTCGTCAGATCATCCGTCGTCGTGAGGCCCGGCCCATGTCCTGGGTGACGAAGGGCGGCACTATCCGCGTGGTGGACGGCGTGAAGGTGTTCACGGGCGAATGCCAGGTGTGCGGGGCGACGTATGAGGAGAAGCGCCCGGAGGGGCAGAAGCGCCGTTGGCCGCTGATGTGCTCGGAAGAATGCAAGGCGGAGCGGACCCGGCAGCGAAAGCGCGAGTGGGCGGCGAAGAACCGCGCCGCGTAGACATTTACTAATACAGGTGAGGGGACGTTTCCGATTTCCCCGCTAACCCGCAGCCGGCCGGACCTTTCCATTCACGGTTCCGGCCTTTTTGCTGCCATCACACAAGGGGTGGGTTCGTTGAGTCATGCCGAGATTTCGCGGGTCGCGATGGAGAAGCGGGAGGTGGCCTCAAACAAGCTCAAGGCGTTCTCGGAGCGCATTGGCAAGCGGTCCCTTTCTGCCGCTGAGCGGAAGGAAGAGAACGGGCTCTTGGAGCAGATCGCGGAGCATGACGGGATGGCCAAGCGGCACATCATCGCGTCTGCCGCTGAAGAGGAGGCGATGCGGGTGAACTCACCGCTACAGCAGATGGGCGTTAATCGCGGTTTCCCTGCGGTGCGCTCTGCGGGCGCTGGGGTGATTCCTGGGGAGCTTCTGAAGCGCTCCGTGGAGATCTCCCGTGGCATCACCACGACGGGCACGGGTAAGGCGTTCAGCCCGGAAGAGATGGCGAAGAAGTTCGTTGACCTTCTCGCCCCTCAGTCGGTCGTCATGGCGTCCGGCGTGAACCGGGTGCAGACGAACGCTGAGACCTACTCGTTCCCGGTGATCCGTTCGGACTTCGCGGCCGGTTTCGTGGGTGAGCTGGACGACCTGCCGACTGGTGGTTTCGGTGCTGAGCCGCTGAAGGTGACGCCGAAGAAGATTGCCGCCGCTGACATGCTCGCCAATGAGCTTGTGGAGGACGGTGGTTCGGCATTTATGGACCCGGTAGCCAAGTCGCTTATGCGGTCGGTCTCTCTGGGCTTCGACCGTGAGGCGCTGATTGGCACGGGAGCCAACAAGGGGTTCGTGGGAATCGCGAACACGCCGGGAATCCAGACGCACGCGGTGACGGGCGGGTTCAAGGACCTTGATGCCTTCGTTGCCGCATTCGGGAAGCTCGAAGCGGTCAACTCGAAGGCGACGGCCGTGGTTATGCACCCGACCACATGGGCGGGTCTTATGGCGCTTCGGGAGGCTTCCGGGTCGCTGAAGCCGCTTCTGAGCGAGTCGGCCGGTTCGCCTACTGCTGGAATTCAGCGCGCAATCCTGGGCGTTCCGGTGTGGATCTCTTCGTTCATGCCTGGCACGGATGTTCTCGCCTATGAGGCGGACCAGATCTTTGCCGTGTGGCGCAAGGACGCGGGCTTTCAGGTTTCGGACCAGTTCGGGTTCCTGAAGGACGGTACCGCCGTGCGCGCTATCGCCCGTGCCGCTATCGCTGTTCCGAACGCTGCTGCCGTCTGCAAGATCACCGTCACCGCCTAAGAGGAGTTCTCCACCATGTCTTTCTTCAACACCGATGAGCCGACCGTGACCCTTCGCATGACCGGTTACATGAGCTACGGCCCGACCACGAACGGCATTCCGTCTCACGTGCTCCAGAACGGCGAGACGTACGACGTTCCGCAGAGCGAGGCTCAGTGGCTTCTCTCGGCTGAGCTTGCCGAACTGGCCTAATCCTCATGTTCGTTGAACTGCTCTCAGGGGTGCGCATTGACCGCGTGCCCCTGGGGGCGGGTATGTGCGTTCAGTGCCCCGACGACATAGGGGGGTACCTCACTGCGAAGGGGTGGGCGCGCAAGAGGGCGGGTGCCCACAAGCTCAGCGATGGCCGCACGCTGATCGCATTCAAGGTGCGTGAGATTCCGGGCACCGCTGAGGAGTTGAGTGACTGGCCTTCGTGGATGCGTCCGGCATGGATGCGACCCGATGGCCGTGCACTGCCCAGCGGAGACAACAGGCCACGCGTTCCCGTGCGCTGCCGCATGTGTCAGCGAATCGGCTACCGACTCAAGGAACGATTGCCCGCAGACGCGCGGAGAGATGAGCGCTCGGATTGTTGGGTCATCGAATGCAAGCGGTGCATTGCGAGCGACACGAACGCGTGAAGGCGTCGAGTTCCCGAATTTCCCGATGGGTCGCAGCCGGCTGGGGGCCTATGCGGTTTGAAAGTTCCCGATCAATGCCGCTGGCGATCCCGGTCCCAGCTCGGAAAACGCGTCCGTAACGAACACGCCCTTCACCGTTGTTCGTCTTCCCCGAAAGGAGGAAATCTCTTGAAGGTCACCACCTGCCAACACAAGCCGTGCGGAAAGCCGTTCGGTAAGAACGCCGACGCGAGACAGCGCTACTGCTCCGCCGCCTGTCGAGTCGCCGCGTCACGCGCCCGCAAGGCAACGGCACAGAACGGCAGGCTTGCCACCGTGACGGCCCTGAGCGCCCCCGAGAGCGCCCCGGAACGACTGGACGACGTACGGGCGCTCTGGGACTCCCTGATCCGCCAGGTGGCCGCTGACGGCTTCATGGTCATCGGTGCCAGCGGGCTCCCCATCGCTCATCCGGCGCTGAGGTACTTCTCCGCGCTGCACTCCGCGATGCGCGACCTTGAAACCGGTACGGAGTCCAGCGGCGCGGAAAGCCCGCTCGAACAGATGCAGCGCCTTGCCCGGCAGGCCCTGGACGACTACGACGCGGAGCACACCACGTGACCCTTCAGCACCCCGTGAGCCCTGAACTGGCCTCGCTCGCCTGTCGGTTGGGCGACACGACCGACCCGCCGACACATCCCCTGTGGGTGCCGTTCGCGGGGCTCTTCGCTGCGGAGCTGGGTCGTGCCCCACTGCCCACGGACCTCTTCGCCTGCATGGTCTGCCCGTGCCACTTCTGACCCTGCCCCCGATGGCTGCCCGCGCTAGGTGGTCGTCGTGGGCTTCTGTCGTTCCGGGGGTTCCGGCCAGCGAACGCCACCGTTCAAGATCCTTACCCGACAACGCGAATATTGGCGTTGCCGCATAGACGCCCCCGCCTGCCCCTCGTACCGTCGTACTCACCAGCCCCAACCGGGGCCACAACAAGGGGGTTCGGCATGGCACGCGAGGAACTCACCCGCTTGACCGGCAACGTGAATGACCCGGAGTGCAATCAGAACGACTGCCCCAACCTCTACCGAACGGCCAACGGCTCCATCATCGTTCAGGGCGACTTGTCCGACGCTTTTACGCCCCCGACCGGTGAAGCCCTGGTTGAGATTCCCGAAGCAGTTTTGAAGGAGGCTTTCCGTGCTCTTGGATGGTGAGGCTTGGCAGGCAAAATTCCGTGACTTTCGCTCGGAGGCATGGAGGCTCGAAACGCTGCCCGCCTACAACGTCCCCCAGGAAGCCGACGAGATACAGCGGTTCAGGGCTGGGGAACGCATCGACCCGCACACTCATTCCAACGACTACACGGAAGACCTCAAGAGGGTCCGCAGCGAGGGACGGAGTAAGGGGCGTGTGCATATCGTCACGCGTCCGCTCTCCGAATACCTCCGGTACGAGTTCATGTATTACCTGCCGCACGCATGGGCGGGTGAAGATATTCGCATCATGGACGTGACCGATCGGCCTAATCCGCTGGCTGAGGTTCAAGACTTCTGGATGTTCGACAGGTCGCAGGTCGTACTCATGCACTACGAGGCTGACGGAACACAGATCAGCCGAGAGATCTATGAGGGCGACGTAGAACCTTACGTCGAGTATCAGCGCATTGCGCTGGCCGAATCGGTGCCCTTCGAGGAGTACGTGAAGGGCCTTGACGCTTAACCCGGAGGAGCTGGGTCAATCCAAGGCCGACCTAGCCGAAACACTCAAGGGGCTCCGCAAGCGGGCCGGGATCACTCAGACCCGGCTCGCTCAGCGCTGTAATCTCTCACAGACAAAGGTGAGCAATATTGAGGGCGGGAAACTTACGCCCAGCCTTGTGGACGTAGAGCTGATCCTGAGGGCCCTGGACGCGCCGCCTGAACTTGTCGCGCAGGTCACGGCGCTTGCGCGGGTTGCCAACACCGAATGGCAGGATGTCTGGTCTCAGCGCCGTACTGGCCTGGAGAAGAAGCAGAACGAGCTAGCCGGGTTTGAGAAGTCCTCAACGGAGTTCCGGTACTTTCTCCTGTCCATGGTGACGGGGCTATTGGCAACCCCTGAGTATGTGAGAGCCAGTCTCGCCAGCGTCCCCGGGGATCACAGCAAAGCTATTGCGAAGAAGCTGGAGCGGCAGGCTGTCCTCTATGACGCCTCAAAGCGCTTCACGTTCATTTTGACTGAGCAAGCGGTTAGGTGGCCGTACGTACATGGAGCGGCCATGGCTATGCAGCTCGATCGGCTGATCTCTGTAAGCCTCCTACCGAATGTGCGAGTCGGCGTTATTCCGCTGAGTGGCCACATGCCCGTGTGTCCGCTGAATACCTTCACCGTCTATGACGCGCGAACTGCCACGGTCGAGACTTCCACAGGGGCGATGGTTTTTCGCGATCATCGAGACGTGTCCGCATACCTCAAGGAGTTCTCTGTGTATGAGGGGTATGCATTGTTTGGCGAACGGTTCCGAGAGCGACTGACGGAGTGGGCCGAGTCGTTCCGTTCATGATCTTTACCCGACCACGGAAATATTGTGCGGCCCTCCTCGCGCCTCCCTCTACCTTGAGTGCAACACGGAGAGGGCGGAGGGAAAGACGTGAGCAAGCGGGAAAGCAGCACACGGAACGTGGTTCGCGTATTGCCGTGGAAAACGAAGGATGGCAAGGAATGCTTGCTCCAGAGCGACGACGCCGGGGGCGTGCTCAGCCGTCTCGCGGATGACATGGAGGCCGCACAGCTCAGCATCGGGGGAAAGGTACTTCTCCACGCTCACGAACTCCTGTCCAACCCCCGCGCCACAGAACCAGAAATGCGTTACCTGGCAAGGCAGTTGGCGGAGTGCTTGGGTGACGCCTTGCGGGTCGCTGGGAGCCGTGGTGACCGTCTGGGTGTCGGCGGTGCTGAGGACGACCAGGACGGCGGCGACGAAGGCCCGGAGCTGCCCGCTGAGGCGTTCGGATGACCCGCACCGTCATGCGCTTCGTGGACCACACCATCACGCACGTGCCGGACGGCGGGATCACCGCTCAACTCTTCTGCATGACAGCGGAATGCGGTGAGGACTCCGGGCCCCAGGGCGTCCCGGACGATGCCCAGGACTGGGCCCTTCGGCACACGGGCAGGACTGGGCACGACTTGTTCCGGCGCGAGTACACCGACCATGCCCGCGTGACTCGTCACGAGTAGACCCCGGTCCGTTGGACGACGGCGAGCAAGAGAGTCCAGCGGATCGGACGGCGACGTTCCCGACCGGACAAGCCCTGTGCAGGAGTAGGACGTACTCCGTCTGAGCTGACGTGCTCAGGCACTCGCCCCGGTCCGCCCCTTAGCTGGGGTGCCGCACCCAGAAACCCGTGCGGTGAGGGCGTAGCCAACGGCCCCGTCGTGCATCACCCCCGTGGTGTGCGGCGGGGCTCTTTGCCGCTCAGGCGAACGCCACCCGGCACGTATCCCAAGGGGTGTACCTTTCGAGCCACTGGTACCAGGACACGCCCACACCCGCGAGCACGGCCACCTCCTCGCGCCGCAGCCCGGGCGTACGGCGCCGCACCCCGGCCGCCGGGAGCCCCGCCTCCTGGGGGCTCACCCGGGCGCGCCTGCTCATCAGGAACTCCCGCAGCTCGGTGCGCCGTTCACTTCTCGCCGTGCCCGCAGGCGCCACGTGCCGCTCCCCCGCCGTCGCCGTGTCTGGTGGTGCCACCACCACCATAAGTTCCGACTCCCCGCGTTTCTTCCCGCGCCCGCAAGCTCGTGCCATGGCGATCGACACGACCACCGAACCGAACCATCCCGCAGGCCAACTCCCGGCCCCCGCACGCCCCGTACGCCTCTCCCCCCGCGACAAGCTCGTCCTCTTCGTCCTGTGCGCCGCCCAGTTCATGGTCGCCCTGGACTTCTCCGTCCTGAACGTGGCCCTGCCCCGGCTCGGCGACGACCTCGGCATGAGCCGTACGGCACTCCAGTGGGCGGTCACCGCCTTCGCGCTGCCGTCGGGCGGCTTCCTGCTGCTGTTCGGCCGCGTCGGCGACCTCTACGGCCGCCGCAAGCTGTTCCTCGGCGGGCTCGGCCTGTTCGGCGCGGCCTCGCTGCTGGCGACGCTGGCCTGGAACCCCGAGGTCTTCCTCGCGGCCCGCGCGCTCCAGGGACTCGGCGCGGCGGCCATCGTGCCGACCGGCATGTCCCTGCTGACGACCACCTTCGCGGAGGGCCCGGCCCGCGACCGCGCGCTCGCCGTCTCGGGCGCCGTACTGTCCCTCGGCTTCACCACCGGCATGATCGCGGGCGGCGTCCTCACCGACACGCTCGGCTGGCGCTCCACGATGGCCCTGCTCACGATCGCCACGCTGCTCGTGCTCCCGCTGGCCCCGGCCCTGCTGCCGGAGTCCCGCACCGCCGCGCACCGGCGCCTGGACGTGCCCGGCGCGGTCACCGTCACCGGCGGCCTGCTGTCCCTGATCTACGCCCTCTCCAGCGCCGCCGCCCGCGGCTTCGGCCACGCCGACGTGCTCGTGAGCCTGGTCGCGGGGCTCGCCCTGCTGACCGGGTTCACCGTGATCGAGTCCCGTACGCCCGCGCCCCTGGTCTCCCTGCCGATGCTGCGCCGCCGCACGGTGGCGTGGGGCAACCTGGGCGGTCTGATCACCTTCTCGATGATGTCCGCGGTCATCTTCGTCCTGACCCTGTACCTCCAGGAGATCCTGGGCCTGTCCGCGTTCGAGACCGGGCTCGTCTTCGGCGTCCAGGGCATCCTGTCGGTCGCCGCGGGCACCCTCGCGCCCAAGGTGATCGGCCGTCTCGGCGCACCTCGCACCCTGGTCGTCTCGCTGACCGGCCAGGGCGCGCTGGTGGCCACCCTGCTCCTGCTGGACACCGGCTCCTGGTCGGCCTGGCTCGCCACCGCCGCCGTGTCCCTGGCGAGCGTATGCCACCTGGGCGCGATCGTCTCGTACGGCCTCACCGTCACCTCGGGCGTCCCCGACACCGAACAGGGCCTGGCCACCGGCCTGGTGACCTCCACCCAGCAGGTCGGCGTCACGATCGGCATCCCGCTGCTCGGCGCCCTCGCCACCGCCGCGCCCGACCTGCTCACCGGCGTCCACACGGTCCTCGCCCTGGACGCGGCGATCGTGCTCGGCGCGGCAGCCCTGGTCGCCGTGGGCCTGCGCCCCGCGCGAACCGGCGCCTGAACCGTCAGTCCAGGGTCTGGATGATCGCGCTGCGCGCGGCCGTGTGCACCACGCGACCGCGCGCGCCGTTCACCAGCGGCAGATACGGCGGGACATGCCCGCACTCGACGTCGGCGACGAGCGGCACCCCCAGCGGGCCGAGCGCGTCGAGCACCGCCTCGTGCTGGGTGAGGGTGCGGTTGCCGGGGGCGCCGGTGCGGCCGACCAGGACCGCGGCGGCCCGGTCGAAGAACCCGGCGAGCCGCATGCCGTGCAGGGCGCGGCAGACGGCGAAGGCGTTGCCCTCGGCGGCCTCGACGTAGACGAGCAGCGGCTCGCCGGGCGCGAGGGCGGTGGTATCGAGGTACGGCGTCCCGGCGAGGTCGGCCAGCGTCTCGACGCAGCCGCCGATCAGCCGCCCGGTCACGTCCACGTCCCCGGTGCCGTCCAGCCGCGTCCAGCCGCCCTCGGCGTCCAGCCGCAGCTCGCGGACCTCGGGGTGCCCGGCGTAGTCGTCCCAGCCGCCGGAGCGGTACCGGCCGGGCGGGGTCTGTGTGAGCGGTTCGCCCTGCGGGGCCTCGGCGATGTCCAGCCAGGACAGCAGGCCCTCGGGCGTCCGGTAGGGGGTGTCCATGAGGTTGTTGCCGTGCAGGGTGGCGATGCCGGAGCGCAGGGTCAGCGGGGCGAGCAGGGTGGAGAGGTCGGAGAAGCCGACGACCCAGGTCGGCTCGGCGCGGCCCAGCTCCGCGAAGTCGAGCAGCGGGAGCAGGTTGATGCCGGTCTCGCCGCCCCACGGGGGCACCACGGCCCGGATCTCGGGGTCGGTGAGCATCGCGGTGAGTTCCGCGGCGCGCTCGGCGGCCGGGGCGCTGAGATGGCCCGAGCCGTCCATGCACCGGCCGACGGTCACCTCGTACCCGCGTGCCTTGAGGTCGCCCACCGCCACGTCCAGGCGGCCGAGCAGGGCGTCGGGAACGCCGCTGGAGGGCGATGTGACGCCGATGCGGTCACCGGGGCGCAGCGGGCGCGGGTATCGCACAGTCATGCGGCGCATTCTGACACGGGGTCACCGGCGCCCTCAGGGTTTTCTCAGGGGCGGTCGAGCCGCAGCCGTTCCGCCCGTGGCAGGCCCGCCACGACCAAGTCGTAGGAATCCTCGACCAGTTCGCGGAGCAGGGTGTCCGGGAGGGCGCCGTCCGCCGTGACGGTGTTCCAGTGGCGTTTGTTCATGTGCCAGCCGGGGACGATCAGGTTCTCGTGCTCGGTGCGGAGCCGGATCGCGTCCTCCGGGTCGCACTTGAGGTTGACCGTCAGGGGTCGCGCACCCAGGTTCGTGAGGGCGAACATCTTGCCCAGGACCTTGAAGACCGAGGTCTCCGGGTTGAACGGGAAGTCCTCCACGACCGCGTTGAAGGACAGGCACAGAGCGCGCAACTCCTGGGGTGTCACTCGGGTTTCTCCTCCCGGGCCCGGTTTCCGGCGGGCTCGACCAGTACCGTCACGATCTTGTTCCGGCGTCCGGCCGCCGCCTCCGCGGTGAGCTTCAGGCGCCGCTCGTCGGGGAGTTCGACCTCGGCCGAGGCGCCCGCGATGGGGACGCGGCCGAGCGCCTTGGCGAGCAGGCCGCCGACGGTCTCCACGTCCTCGTCGTCGTACTCCTCCAGGCCGTACAGCTCGCCGAGGTCGGTGATGTCCAGGCGGGCGGTGACCCGGTAGCGGCCGTCGCCCAGCTCCTCCACGGGCGGCAGTTCGCGGTCGTACTCGTCGGTGATCTCGCCGACGATCTCCTCCAGGATGTCCTCGATGGTGACGATCCCGGCCGTGCCGCCGTACTCGTCGATGACGACGGCGACGTGGTTGCGGTCCTTCTGCATCTCGCGCAGCAGGTCGCCCGCGTTCTTGGTGTCGGGCACGAAGACGGCGGGGCGCATCGCGGTGGAGACCAGGTCGTTCTCGGCGTCGCGGTTGATGTGCGTCTTGCGGACCAGGTCCTTGAGATACACGATCCCGACGATGTCGTCCTCGCTCTCGCCGGTGACCGGGATGCGGGAGAACCCGGAGCGCAGGGCGAGGGTGAGGGCCTGGCGGATGGTCTTGTACCGCTCGATGACGATCAGGTCGGTGCGCGGGACCATCACCTCGCGCACCAGGGTGTCGCCCAGCTCGAAGACGGAGTGCACCATGCGGCGCTCGTCGTCCTCGATCAGCGACTGCTGCTCGGCGAGGTCGACCATCGCGCGCAGCTCCGCCTCGGAGGCGAACGGGCCGCGCCGGAAGCCCTTGCCGGGGGTGAGCGCGTTGCCGATGAGGATCAGCAGCGAGGGGATCGGGCCCATGATCCGGGCGAGCGGCAGCAGGACGTACGCCGCGACCGTGGCCGTGTTCAGCGGGTGCTGGCGGCCGATGGTGCGCGGGGAGACGCCGACGGCGACGTACGACACGAGCACCATCACGGCGATGGCGATCAGCAGGGCTTCCCAGGTGTCCGGGAACTCCCGCAGGCAGGCGTACGTCACGAGCGACGCGGCGGCCATCTCACAGGCGACGCGGACCAGCAGGGCGACGTTCAGATAGCGGGTGGGGTCGGCGGCGACCTGGGCGAGCTTGGCGCTGCCCTTCCGGCCCGACTTGACGGCCTCCTCGGCGCGGAAGCTGGAGACCCGGGCGAGGCCCGCCTCCGCGCAGGCGGCGAGCCAGGCCACGACGATCAGCGCGATCGCGCCGATCACGATCTGCGGACTCATGCGTCCCCGCCTACGAGACGGTCGGGGCCGGGGACGGCCCGGTCATCCCGCGCTCGGCCCGCCAGCCGTCGACGATGGCGGCCTGGAGCCCGAACATCTCGGCCTTCTCGTCGGGCTCCTCGTGGTCGTAGCCGAGGAGGTGCAGCACGCCGTGGACGGTGAGCAGCTGCAGCTCCTCGTCCATGGAGTGCTGGGTGGGCGCGTCGGCGCCCTGCTTGGTGGCGACCTCGGGGCAGAGCACGATGTCGCCGAGGAGGCCCTGCGGGGGCTCCTCGTCCTCCTTGCCCGGCGGACGCAGCTCGTCCATCGGGAAGGACATGACATCCGTCGGCCCCGGCAGGTCCATCCACTGGATGTGCAGCTGCTCCATGGCGTCGGCGTCCACGACGATCACCGACAGTTCGGAGAGGGGGTGGATGCGCATCCGTGCGAGTGCGTAGCGGGCGATGTCGAGGATCGCCTGCTCGTCCACCTCGGTGCCGGACTCGTTGTTGACGTCGATCGACATGGTCGTGCTGGTCTACTTCCCCTTGTGTCCGGCCTGGCCGCGGCTGTGTCCCTTGCGGGCGCCGTTCTCGGTGCCGTGCGTGCTGTCGTACTGCTCGTACGCGTCGACGATACGGCCCACGAGCTTGTGCCGGACGACATCCTGCGACGACAGCCGGGAGAAGTGGACGTCCTCGACGCCCTCCAGGATCTCCTGCACCTGCCTGAGGCCGGACTTGGTGCCATTGGGCAGGTCGACCTGGGTGACGTCACCGGTGATGACGATCTTCGAGTCGAAGCCGAGGCGGGTGAGGAACATCTTCATCTGCTCGGGGCTGGTGTTCTGGGCCTCGTCGAGAATGATGAAGGCGTCGTTGAGGGTCCGGCCGCGCATGTACGCCAGCGGGGCGACCTCGATGGTCCCCGCCGCCATCAGCCTCGGGATGGAGTCCGGGTCGAGCATGTCGTGCAGGGCGTCGTAGAGGGGGCGCAGGTAGGGGTCGATCTTCTCGTAGAGCGTGCCGGGGAGGAAGCCGAGGCGTTCTCCGGCCTCCACCGCGGGGCGGGTGAGGATGATCCGGTTGACCTGCTTGGACTGGAGCGCCTGGACCGCCTTGGCCATGGCCAGGTAGGTCTTGCCGGTGCCGGCGGGGCCGATGCCGAAGACGATCGTGTGCTGGTCGATCGCGTCCACGTAGCGCTTCTGGTTGAGCGTCTTGGGGCGGATGGTGCGGCCCCGCGAGGACAGGATGTTCTGCGTCAGCACCTCGGCCGGGGTCTCCGGGCCGTCGCTCGTCCCGTTGTCGCTCGCCTTGAGCATGGCGATCGAGCGTTCCACTGCGTCCTCCGTCATCGGCTGCCCGGTGCGGAGCACGAGCATCATCTCGTCGAACACGCGCTGGATGAGGGCCACTTCCGCCGAGTCGCCCGTCGCGCTGATCTCATTGCCCCGGACATGGATGTCGGCCGCCGGGAAGGCCCTCTCGATCACGCGCAGCAGGGAGTCTCCGGACCCCAGCACGGTCACCATGGGGTGCTGGGCGGGAATGCTGATCTGTGCTCGCGCCCGCTGCGCGGAAGTCTGAGCTGTGGGTGTCTGAGTCATGGGCCGGCGCTCAGGGCCTGCGATTCCTCCTCATCACGGCCGCACCCGAAGAGCGGCCTCGCACCACCCAGAGTACGACGGGGCCCCGACAAGACGGCAGCGCTTTTCCTCCGGACGGGTCCGGGTCCGCTGCGCGGGGCTGGGACGGGGTTTCCCCTCGCGGGGAAGCGGTCCGCTGCGCGGGGCGGGAGCGGCTGGGGGTAATCGACGGGATACGGGGTTTGTCCTGGCGGGGCTACGTTGCGCGGGCGCGGGTCCGCTGCGCGGGGCTGGGACGGTGACTGCCCTCGCGGAGGCGGGTCCGCTGCGCGGGGCGGGGGCGGCTACGCGGGGCGCGGAGGGGGCTGGGTGGTCGATGGGATGCGGGGATCGTCCTCGCGGGGGGTCCGCTGCGCGGGGCGTGGGGGCGCGTGCCGCATGGCGGAGCCTGTCGGTACGGATCCAGCCACAGGGGCCCGCTTCCGCTGCGGCGGGGCCGGGGGATGACTTGCGGCGATGAGATGCCAGGTGGGTCCTGGCGGAGGGCCGCTGCGCGGGGCGGCGCTGCGGCCGACGCCCGCCCGGTGGTGTCCGTGCGGGGGAATTGCGTCGGCCGCACGGTCCCGGGGGTGCGGGTAGGGCTCCGGCCGGGGAGCGTTCCCGCTGCGCGGGCTCGGGTGCCCCGCAGGTCGGGTGACCGATGGACTGCGGGGGTGGCTGCGCGGCGCAGGCCGCCTGTGGTCCCGTTTCCGCTGTGCGGGCCGTGGCGCCTCGAAGGCTCGCGGGACGGTCGCCGCAGCCCCGCCCAGCCACCTGTGTCCCGCTTCCGCTGCGCCTCGAAGGTTCGTGGGGCGGTCGCCGCAGCCCCGCCCAGCCACCTGCGTCCCGCTTCGGCCGCGCCTCGAAGGCTTGCGGGGCGGTCGGCGCAGCGCCGCCTCTCCTACGGCCTACGCCGAGCGGCCGAAGCCGATTGTCGGGACTGCTCGGCGGAGGGGCCAGGGGCGGTCCAGGCGGGGTGGGACCAGGTGGTCGAGGAAGGCGTAGCGGTGGAGGGCGGTGGGGTTCTGGGAGGGGAGGGACTGGACTCGGCGCCACCAGGCGCCGATCTCCGACCAGCCGGGGGCCGACAGGGAGCCGCCGAATTCCTGGACGGAGAGGGCGGCCGTGAGGCCGGCCAGGGCCAGGCGGTCGGCGAGGGGCCAGTCGGCCAGGGTGGCCGTCACGAAGCCCGCCACGAAGACGTCGCCCGCGCCGGTGGGGTCCAGGGCCTCCACCTCGATCGCGGGGACCTCGGCGGTTTCGCCGGTGCGGCGGTCCACCGCGTAGGCGCCCTCCGCGCCGAGGGTGACCACCGCGAGGGGGACGTGCTCGGTGAGGGCGTGGGCGGCGGCGCGGGGGCAGGTCGCGCCGGTGTAGCGCATCGCCTCCTCCGCGTTGGGCAGGAACGCCTCGCAGTGCTCCAGGTCGGCCAGCCCTGCCAGGTCCCACGCGCCGGTGTCGTCCCAGCCCACGTCCGCGAAGATACGGGTGCCGCGCCGGGCGGCCTGGGCGATCCAGGGGGCGCGGACGCCGGGGGTGAGGGAGGCGACGGCCGCGCGGGCGAGCGGCGGGCAGTCGGGAGCGGGTTCCTCCGGCGGCGGCTCGTGGCCGTGGGAGATCATCGTCCGCTCGCCCTCGTACGCCATGGAGACCGTCACCGGCGAGTGCCACCCCGGCACCGTGCGCGACGGCGAGAGGTCGATGCCCTCGCCCCGGGCGAGCGCGTCCCAGCAGTACTCCCCGTAGTGGTCGTCCCCGAAGGCCGCCGCGAGTGACGTACGCAGCCCGAGCCGGGCCAGCGCGGCGGCCATGTTGGCGACCCCGCCGGGGCTGGACCCCATCCCCCGCGCCCACGACTCCGTACCCCGCACCGGCGCCGAGTCCAGGCCGGTGAAGACGATGTCCAGGAAGACCGTGCCGGTGAGATAGACGTCGAAGGGCGGATCGCCGGGCGCGCGCAGACCGGCCAGCGGGTCGACCTGGGCCTGGCGGCGCGCTGCCTGGGTGAGGTGTTCCGGCTCTCCTCCGGCTTCCTCTCCGGCCATCGCGGGGGACGGGGTCACGGCTGGCTCCCTGTCGTGGTGCGGATCTGGCCAGTGTGCACCACGTCGGCCGCGTACCGGCAGGTCCCGCCACGACGTCCGCCCCGGGCGGTACCCGGAGCCGAGCCGCGCGGGGACCGCCCCTCACCAGCGCGGCATCACCGGTGTCCGCCACCCCGGTTCGGCCACCCGCATCGCCGCCGCGTCGTCCCGCTCGCGCAGCCGCCCGTCGTCCCCGGCCCAGCGCCGATGCAATCGGGCCAGCTCGTCACGGTCCAACTCGATGCCAAGGCCGGGCTGTTCGGACACCTCGACCCGGCCCCCGGTGAAAGCGATCCGTGACGTGAGTACGTCCTCCGCCTGCCACGGATAGTGCGAGTCGCACGCGTGGTGGAGGTTCGGCACGGTCGAGGCGACCTGGGTCATCGCGGCCAGGCTGATGCCGAGATGGGTGTTGGAGTGCATGGACACCCCGACCCCGAAGGCCGCGCATATCGCCGCGAGATGCCGGGTGTTGCGCAGCCCGCCCCAGTAGTGGTGGTCGGAGAGGACGACCTGCACGGCGTCGCTCAGGAACGCCTCCCGGATCTCCCCGAAGGTGGTCACGCACATGTTGGTGGCCAGCGGCACCCCGCACCCGGCGGCCACCTCGGCCATCGCCGGTGTGCCCAGCGTCGGGTCCTCCAAGTACTCCAGTACATCCGCGAGTTCGGCCGCCACCTTCAGCGAGGTCGGCACCGACCAGGCCCCGTTGGGGTCGAGCCGCAGCGGCTGCCCGGGGAACGCCCCGGCGAGGGCGTGCACGGCGGCGACCTCCTGCTCCGGCGGGAAGACGCCGCCCTTGAGCTTGAAGGAGGTGAACCCGTACCGCTCCGCGAAGAGACGGGCCTGCGCGACGATCCCCTCGGGGTCGAGCGCCGCACCCCAGCCGTCCGGCTCGTGCGGCACGCCGTCCGGATGGGCGCCCCACTTGTAGAAGAGGTACGCGCTGTACTCCACCGAGTCCCGCACCCGCCCTCCGAGCAGCGCGTGCACGGGCAGCCCGAGCGCCCGCCCCTGCGCGTCCAGACAGGCGACCTCGAAGGCGGAGAGCACCGAGAGCCGCAGCTTGTCCGCGCTGCGCACCCCGCGCAGCCCGCCCGCGTCCAGCGCGCCCCGCACCCGCTCCTCGTCCACGTCGAGCCCGAGTCCGAAGAGCGGGTTCACATCCATGACCGAGCGGCCGACGAGATGCTCGGCCAGCGGACGCGCCAGCTCCAGGTAATCGGTGTCCCCGTACGTCTCCCCGAGCCCGGTCGCCCCGCCCTCCGTGACCACCTCCACGATCAGCCGGGGGGTGTACGGCTGGTGCACGCCCTGGGCGTTGAGCAGCGGCGGGTCGGCCACCAGGACGGGGGTCAACCGGACCTCCACCACGGTCAGTTCACGGTTCACAGCGCGGCCCCCACCAGGTCGAGCCCGGCGGTCAGCAGCTCCCGCAGCGCACCGAGGTCGGCGCCCGACGGGTCGGTGAGCGGGGCGCGCACGGGCCCGACCCGCTGTCCGCGCAGCCTCGCCGCCGCCTTGACCAGGGAGACCGCGTACCCGGGCACCCGGTCGCGGAGGTCGGCGAAGGGGCCGTAGAACTCCCGGAGCAGCTTCTCGGTGGTGCCGTGGTCGCCGCCGCGCAGGGCGGTGAAGAAGGCGCCCGCGATCTCGGGGGCGAAGGCGTGCGCGGCGGAGGAGTAGGCGGGGACGCCGACGGCGGCGTAGGCGCGGGCCTGGAGTTCGGCGGTGGCGGCGCCGTTGAAGAAGAGGAAGTCCTCGGGGGCGGCCAGGGTGAGGCGCCGGAGACGGTCGAGATCGCCGTGGCCGTCCTTGAGGCCGATGACGCCGGGGATGCGGGTCAGGCGGCGCAACGACTCGGTGGTGTAGGCGACTTGGCCGCGCTGGTAGGTGATCAGCGGGAGCCGGGTGCGGGCGGCCAGCCGCTCCAGCTGGGCGACGAGGCCGTCCTGCGGGGCGGCGGTGAGGTAATGCGGGAGGACAAGGAGGGCGTCGGCCCCGGCGTCCTCGGCGATCCGGGCGAAGCGTGCGGCCTGCGCCCAGCCGTACCCGGTCCCGGCGACCACCGGCACCCGCCCGGCCGCCTCCTGGACGGCGATGGCGACGACCTGCCGGTACTCGCCCTCGTCCAGGGAGAAGAACTCACCGGTGCCGCAGGCCGGGAAGAGGGCGCCGGGTCCGGCCGCGAGCCGGGAGGCCACATGGGCGCGGAAGCCGTCGGGGTCGAGGGTGCCGTCGTCGTGGAAGGCGGTGAGCGGGAAGGACAGGACGCCGTGTGCCATGCCCTCCCGCAGCCGTCGTGCCACGTTCCGCGGGTCCGGGTCGTCGCTCATCGGCCATCATCTCCCCTTGTGAATGCCGATCACGTATGAGAACAGAGGCTAGGTACACGTACATGACACCGTCAATGGCGCAGCGGGAGGGGGCGCGGCAGCGGCAGGGGCGCGCGCACAGCAAAGAGCCCCACCCCGCCGAACGACGGGATGGGGCTCGATCGAGCGCCGGGCAGGCCTTGCACCTGCATTTCCCCGCAGGAAGCGGGGCGTCTTTCCTTGGACCACCAACGCACTGTCCGCCACCGGGAGTTCCGGCGACCGCGACGTGATCAACCATAGCGCATCCACGGCCGTTCGCGATCACCGGAGATCACAAACCGACCGCTCACCCGGTCACCCACCCGGAGGAGCGCAAGCGAGTACCCGCGATCATGCGTCCCAAACTATATGTGACTCAGATCACACTCACTCAACTTCTGCTCGAAACCACGTGCTTGATACAACTTGCTCGCGCCCTCCCGTCCCCCGGACCACCGGCGCCTCTCTCCCCCCTCTCGCATCCTTTCGAGCTGTCGCTCTCGCCTGCCCTGGGAACGCCCGTGTCCGCCCCCCGCACCACCCCCTGGCCCCTCGTCGCCCTTTTCACGGCCGGGTATCTCGCGCCGTATCTGCTGCCCACCACCGTCGGCAGACTCGACGCCGGACTTCCGCTCACCACCACCGAGGCCGGGGCCACCGGCAGCGCCCTGCTGCTGAGTTCGGCCACCGCCGGGTTCCTGCTGGCGGCGCGCGGCGGACGGGCCGGGGCGCGCACCCTGGCCCGCGTCGGCCTCACGCTCGCCGTCCTCGGCTACGGCGCCGCCGCCCTCACCGGCTCGATTCCGGCGGTCGTCGCGGGCGTGATCGTCGGCGGCCTCGGCTCGGGCACCGCCACGGCCGTCGCCGCGAGCGGCATAGCGGGCCGCCCCGACCCGCACCGGGTCACCACGCTCGGCCTGCTCACCGTCTCCGCCCTCGCGGGCGCCCTCTATCTGACGATCCCGCACCTCGGTCCGGGCCACGGCCTGCCGCTCGCGGCGATCGCCCTGACCGCGCTCGCGGTCCTCC
Organism: Streptomyces sp. LaPpAH-108; assembly: GCF_000373625.1. Classification (GTDB taxonomy): domain Bacteria; phylum Actinomycetota; class Actinomycetes; order Streptomycetales; family Streptomycetaceae; genus Streptomyces. Next base: position 345,479 of record NZ_KB891988.1, on the reverse strand, counting down.
CTGTCACCGGCCGCCTGGACGCCCACGCGGCCACCACCACGACCACCGCCGCACCCGCCCCGCTCCCCCACCGGCGCACCGGGCTGCTGCTGGCCGCCGCCATGCCCTGCTGGTCCCTCGCGCAGAACTCCCTGTGGGGCGTGAGCGGCCGGATCGGCCTCCACCAGGCCCATCTCACCGAGGTCACCGTCGGCGCGGTGTTCGCCGTCGCGCTCGGCGCCGGACTGCTCGGCGTCCTCGGCGCGGGCGCGCTCGGACCGCGGCTCGGCCGCGCGGCGCCGATCGGCGTCGGTACGGCGCTGATCGCGGCCTGCGTCGTGCTCAGCGCGTCGGCCTCGGGCCCGGTGTCGTTCGCGGGCGGGGAGATCGCCTGGAACGCCTGCTACCCGCTCGTGCTGTCGTACGTCATCGGGCTGGCCGCCTCCCTGGACCCGCGCGGGCGCTGGGCGGTGCTGGTCGGCTCGGCGGGCGCGCTCGGCACGGCGGCCGGACCGCTGGCCGGCAGCCTGCTGTCGGCGTGGGCGGGTTACCCGGCGATGGGCCGGATCCTGGCCGTCGTCCTGCTGCTGTCAGCGGTCCCGATGACGGCGGCGGCCCTGCGCGCGAGCGCCCCGGCACGGCGGACGACGCGGGTCGCGGACCTGCCGGTGGTGGAGATCCCGCTCGCGGAACTCCCGCAGGCGGGAACCTCGCTCGCGGAGGCGGCGCTCGTGGAGGCCGCGCTCGGGGAGACCCCCCGCATGGAGATCCCGCGCGTGGAGATCCCCGACGTGGTGCTCGCGGACCGGGTGCCCCACCCGGAGACGGTCCCGTTCCTGGAACCCCTCCTGGCGGAGAGCGCCCCCGGTCTCCCGGTCCGCGCGCTCCCCGGTCACTCGAACTCGTACGCCTCCACCTCGGCGAGGTAACGGGCGCGCAGCTCCTCGTCGTCCTCCAGGAAGGAGGCGAGGAAGGAGTTGCGGGCCAGCTCGCGCAGGCGGTCCTGGGACAGGTCGAGGGTCTCGTGGACCGCGGCGAAGTTGTCGCCCGCGTAGCCGCCGAAGTAGGCGGGGTCGTCGGAGTTGACCGTGCACATCAGGCCCGCTTCCAGCATCGCCGGGAGCGGGTGGTCGGCCAGGGTGTCCACGGTGCGCAGGCGCACGTTGGACAGCGGGCACAGGGTGAGCGGCACCCGGTCGCGGACCAGCCGCTCCACCAGCGCCGGGTCCTCCACGCAGCGCAGCCCGTGGTCGACGCGCTCGACGCCGAGGACGTCCAGCGCCTCGGTGATGTACTCCGGCGGCCCCTCCTCGCCCGCGTGCGCCACGCGCCGCAGACCGAGCGCGGCGGCGGCCTCGTACACCTCGCGGAACTTCACCGGCGGGTGGCCGACCTCGGCGGAGTCCAGGCCGACACCGGTGATCCGGTCCAGGTACGGCTTGGCCGCGTCCAGGGTGGCGAGCGCGGACTCGGCGGACTCGTCGCGCAGGAAGCACATGATCAGCCGGGTGGAGACGCCGTGGTTCTCCACGCTGGAGCCGAGCGCCCGCCACAGCCCCTCGACCACGGTGCCCATGTCCACGCCCCGGGCCAGATGCGCCTGCGGGTCGAAGAAGATCTCGGCGTGCCGGACCCCCTGCGCGGCGGCGCGGGCGAGGTAGGCGTTGGCCAGGTCCTCGAAGTCCCGCTCGGTGCGCAGGACGGCCATCAGCTCGTAGTACAGGTTCAGGAAGGACTGAAGGTCCTCGAACCGGTACGCCTCGCGCAGCGCCTCGGTGTCCGCGTACGGCAGCGTCACGCCGTTGCGCCCGGCCAGCCGGAAGGCCAGCTCGGGTTCCAGGGTGCCTTCGATGTGCAGGTGCAGTTCAGCTTTGGGGAGGGGCATCAGAGCATCGTACGGCCCTTTACCCGCCCTTTCATCCGGCCGCCCGGGTGGCGCTCAGCGGCGCTTGGGCACCGGGACGCGCTGGAGATCGCGGGCCACGGTCAGCTCCCCGGTGAAGCCCGCCGCACGGGCCTGGTGCTCGAAGGCGCCGGGGTCGGAGTAGCGCTGGCTGAAGTGGGTGAGGACCAGGTGCCGCACCCCCGCGTCCCGGGCCACGGTCGCGGCCTGTCCTGCGGTCAAGTGACCGTGTTCCTCGGCGAGTCGTACGTCCTCGTCCAGGAAGGTGGACTCGATGACCAGCAGGTCGCAGCCCTCGGCCAGCGCGTGGACGCCCTCGCACAGCCGGGTGTCCATGACGAACGCGAACCGCTGCCCGCGCCGGATCTCGCTGACCTCCGCCAGCGTCACCCCGCCGAGCGCGCCCTCGCGGCGGAGACGGCCCACGTCCGGGCCCGCGATGCCGTGCGCGGCGAGCCGGTCGGGCAGCATCCGCACGGCGTCGGGTTCGGTGAGCCGGTAGCCGTAGGACTCGACGGGGTGGGAGAGGCGGCGGGCCTCCAGCGTGTAGGCGGGGGTCGTCGCCAGCACGCCGTCGGTGTCGGCGGGGGCCTCGGTGAGGGCGACGGTCTCGCGGTAGGCGGTGGCGTACCGCAGCCGGTCGAAGAAGCGCTGCCCGGAGCGCGGGTAGTGCGCGGTGATCTCGTGCGGCACCCGGTCCAGGTTGATCCGCTGGATCACTCCGGCCAGGCCCAGGCTGTGGTCACCGTGGAAGTGGGTGACGCAGATCCGGTTCAGGTCGTGCGCGGCGACCCCGGCGCGCAGCATCTGCCGCTGGGTGCCCTCGCCGGGGTCGAACAGGATGCCCTCGCCGTCCCAGCGGAGCAGATAGCCGTTGTGGTTGCGGTGCCGGGTGGGGACCTGGCTGGCGGTGCCGAGGACGACGAGTTCGCGTACGGACATCTCTTTTAGCCGGGGGGCCATTCGAGGCCGCGGCCGCCGAGGACGTGTGCGTGGGCGTGCCAGACGGTCTGGCCTGCGCCGGAGCCCGTGTTGAACACGGTGCGGTAGCTCTCCAGCTTTTCCTCGTCGGCGATGACCTGCGTCTCGGCGAGTACGTCTGCGGCGAGCTGCGGGGCCGCTGCCGCGAGGGTGGCGGCGTTCTTGTAGTGCGCCTTGGGGATCACCAGGATGTGGGTCGGGGCCTGGGGGTTGATGTCCCGGAACGCGAGGGTGGTGTCCGTCTCGCGGACCACGGTTGCGGGGATCTGGCCTGCGACGATCTTGCAGAACAGGCAGTCCTCCTGCGGCTCTCCCGCCATTTCGCTGCGCTCGCTTTCGCCGGGTCGGTGGTCTTGGGGCATCGTAGTCGTTCGGGTGCGGGTCGCGTTGTGGCTGGTCGCGCAGTTCCCCGCGCCCCTTAACTTGGCAAAGTGGGCGGAGTTTTAGAAGGCACCCTTTCCAGCTCCTCCAGGGCCAGCCGTATCGCCTCGTCCAACTGGGTGTCTCTGCCCGCTGCGTGGTCCTGGGGTTTCTGGATGACCTCTACGTCCGGGTCCACGCCGTGGTTCTCTACGCCCCAGCCGTAGCCCTCCAGCCAGAAGGCGTATTTCGGCTGGGTGATCAACGTGCCGTCGACCAGGCGGTAGCGGCTGTCGATGCCGATGACGCCGCCCCAGGTGCGGGTGCCGACGACGGGGCCGATGTTGAGGGCGCGGATGGCGGCGTTGACGATGTCGCCGTCGGAGCCGGAGAACTCGTTGGCGACGGCGACGACCGGGCCGCGCGGGGCGTCCTGGGGGTAGCTCTCGGGGCGCATGCCGCGCGGGAGGTCCCAGCCGATGACGCGGCGGGCCAGCTTCTCGACGACCAGCTGGGAGGTGTGGCCGCCCCGGTTCTCGCGGACGTCCACGATCAGGCCCTCGCGGGCCACCTCGACGCGCAGGTCGCGGTGGATCTGGGCCCAGCCGGGGGCCTGCATGTCGGGGACGTGGAGGTAGCCGAGCCGGCCGCCGGACTTCTCGTGGACGTAGGCGCGCCGGTCGGCGACCCAGGCGTGGTAGCGCAGCGGCTCCTCGTCGGACAGCGGGATCACCACGGCGTGCCGGACCTCGCCGCCGCCCGCCGGGGAGACGGTCAGCTCGACGGGCTTCCCGGCGGTGCCGGTGAGCAGCGGGCCGGGGCCGGTGACGGGGTCGACGGGTCGGCCGCCGATGGCCACGAGCGCGTCGCCGGGGCGTACGGCGACGCCGGGCGCGGCGAGCGGGGAGCGGGCCTCGGGGTCGGAGGTCTCGGAGGGCAGGATGCGGTCCACCCGCCAACTGCCGTCCTCGTGACGGGAGATGTCGGCGCCGAGCAGGCCCTGGCGGGGGCCGCCGCCGTAGCCGCCGCCGGGGGTGACGTAGGCGTGCGAGGTGCCGAGTTCGCCGTGCACCTCCCAGAGGAGGTCGACCAGGTCGTCGTGGGTGGCGACGCGGTCGAGGACGGGGCGGTAGCGGTCGAGCACGCCGTCCCAGTCGATGCCGCCCATGTCGGGGCGCCAGAAGTTGTCCCGCATGATCCGGCCGGTCTCTTCGTACATCTGCCGCCACTCGGCGACCGGGTCGACGGTGTGCCGGATGCGGCCGAGGTCCACGACGATGTGGGAGTCGCTCTCCTCGTCGTCGGAGGCGCGCCGGTCGGCGGGTACGACGCGCAGGCGGCCGTCGCTCCACAGCAGGACCCGCTTGCCGTCGCCGCTGACCCGGAAGTGGTCGGCGTCGGCGGCCAGGTGCTCCAGGCGCTGCTGGGCGAGGTCGTACCGCTCCAGCTCGGTCTTGGGGTCCGGGGCGTCGGGCGTGGCGCGGGCGGCGCCGAGGACGCCGCGCATCGGGTGGCGCAGCCAGAGGACGCCGTCGCGGGCGGCGCGCAGGTTGGTGTAGCTGGCGGCCTCGACCGGGAAGGGCACGATGCGGTCGGCGAGGCCTTCGAGGTCGATCCGGGTGACCGGGGCGCCCTCGCTCTCCGGGGTCTCGTCCTTGTCCGGGGTGCCGAAGGGGCGGCCGTGGCGCTGCGGTCCGAAGGGGGACGGCGTGGTCGCGGCGAGGGTGATCAGGTGCGGGCGGACGCTGTCCACGAAGGCGAGGTCGAAGACGTGCCGGTCGTAGATGGGGTCGAAGGAGCGGCTGGAGAGGAAGGCGAGGTGCTTGCCGTCCAGGGTGAAGGCGGGCGCGTAGTCCTGGAAGCGCAGCGGGGTGGCCTCGGTGACCGTGAGGTCGGTGGTGCTGGCGAGGCGGATCTGGGAGAGCGGGCGGGGGCCGGGGTGGGCCCAGGCGAGCCAGCCGGAGTCGGGTGAGAAGGCGAGGCCGTGCACGTCGCCGTGCTCGCTGCGGTCGACCTCGCGGACCTCGCCGGTCTCCCGCTCGACCAGCAGCAGCCGTCCGTCGTGGGAGGCGACGGCGGCCCGGGTGCCGTCGGGGGACATGGCGAGCCCGAGGACGCGGCCGAGCTGTCCGGCGGCGATGCGGCGGGGTACGGCGCCGGGGGCGAGGCCGGTGGCGGGGGCGAACTCCAGGGCGTCGTCGCCCTCGGCGTCGGTCACCCAGACCACCCATTCCTCGCCGTCGGCGCGGAAGGTGCGCGGCAGCCGGGCGCGGACGCCGGGCTGGGCGGCAAGGGCGCGGGCGGGCCCGCCGCGATGGGTGACCCAGTGGACGGTGCCGCGCACGCCGACGGCGCTGCCGCGTCCGGTGTGGTCCGGGGAGGCGGAGCCGAACCAGCGGGCGGTGCTGACCTGGTGGGGCTGGAGGTCGACGCGGGCGCCGCCGAGGCGGATGTCCAGGCGGCGGGGTTCGGCGCCGTCGAGGTCGTCCAGGAGCCGGAGTTCGCCCGCGCTGGACCAGATCACCCGGGTGCCGTCGGTGGCGGCCTGGCGGGCGTAGAAGCCCCCGAGGGGGGTGTGGCGGCGCAGGTCGGTGCCGTCGGCGAGGGAGGAGTAGAGGGCGCCGGTGCCTTCGTGGTCGGAGAGGAAGGCGATGCGGTCCCCGACCCAGAAGGGGTTCTCGATGTTGCCGTCCAGGTCCTCGTGGAGCCGGACGAACTCGCCGTCGCCGTCCCGGTCGATCCACAACTTGCCTGCCGTGCCGCCCCGGTAGCGCTTCCACCAGGCGGCCTCGCGGCCCATCGGGGCGGAGAGCAGGACGGTGTGCGGGCCGTACGCGATGTCGCCGACCGGGCCGTACGGCAGGGTGGTGGCGGGGCCGCCGTCGAGCGGGATCGCGCGGGCCCAGGTGCGGCGCAGGCTGGCCTGGCCCTGGGTGCTGACCGCGAGGACCTGCCCCTCGGGGGTCCAGCCGCGCACCTGGGTCTTCCCGCTTCCCCAGTACGTCAGCCGCTTGGCGGGTCCGCCGTCGACCGGGGCGATGTGCACCTCGGGGGCGCCGTCACGGGTGGAGGTCCAGGCGAGGGTGGTGCCGTCGGGGGATATGCGGGGGTGGTTCACGGGCACGTTGTCCGCGCTCACCCGCCAGGCCCGGCCGCCGTCGAGCGGGGCCACCCAGACGTCGTCCTCGGCGGTGAAGGTCACCAAGTCCCCGTGGAGGTGCGGGAATCGGAGATACCCCGAGGTCGTCGCGGTCGTCGTGGTCGTCGTGTCTGCCGTGATGTCCTTGCCAGCACCCTGAGTCACGCGGTCACCTTACGCGCGGTCCGGCGTCGTGGCGCCGGATTTGGATCACTTGCCTTCGACGGGCCAGCAGGTGGGGTCGCCCTTGCACCACAGGGTCCGGGTGACGGTGACCGTCACGGTGGGCCGGGGCTGTCCCGGCGGGTGGTAGGTGGCGGGCGGGGTGTAGGCGGGGCCGGGCGTGGCGTCGCAGTCGCCGAGGCCGCTGACCCGGAAGACCCGGCGGCCGTCCACGGTGGCGGTCAAGTGGCCGCGCACACAGGCGCCGTTGACCGCGCGGGTCACCTCACCGGTGACGGCTATCTTCTTGCCGTCCTTGGTGCGGCCCTGGCAGTCCACGCTGACGACGGTGGCCGTGGAGGGCGAACTCGCCCTGCTCGGACTGGCACTGTCGCCCTGCTGCCCGGTGCAGGTCAGCCAACTCACGTCCACATGGCGCCGGTTCAGCTCGGCGGTCGCGGTGGAGTCGGTGGTGTAGGCGACGGTGGCGGAGCCCAGGTCGGTCGGCTGACAGGCCGTCACCGCGCCGACTCCCAGCGCCACGAGCCCGCTCACGGCCAACAGCCGCCCGGAACGGCGCCGATCCCACCTCGAAGCCCCCATGCCTCCCAGCGTGCCACCGACTCCCACCCGGCGGAAGGCCGCCTGCGCCCCATCACCCGAACGTGCGGCGCACGCGGGGCGCCTCACCTGCGGCGCACGCCACCAGCCACTCCTGAGGCTCCGTCACATTCTCTCCGGGTCAGGACCAGCGGCCGGTGCGGGCCAGGAGGAGGGCCGTGGCGGCCGTTCCGGCGGTGGAGGTGCGCAGGACGGACGGGCCGAGGACGCAGGTGCGGGCGCCGGCCTCCTCGAAGAGGGCCAACTCGTCGCGGGAGACGCCGCCTTCGGGTCCGACGACGAGCACGATGTCGCCCGTCGCGGGGAGGTCGACGGTGGCCAGCGGCGCGCTCTCGTGCGCGAAGTCCGAGTGCAGCACGGCGGCGAAGTCGGCCTCCGCGAGCAGCGCGGCGACCTGCTTGGTGGTGGCCGCCTCCGCGACCTCGGGGAAGCGGACCCGGCGGGACTGCTTGCCCGCCTCGCGCGCGGTGGAGCGCCACTTGCCGAGCGCCTTCAGGCCCCGGTCGCCCTTCCACTGGGTGATGCAGCGGGCCGCCTGCCAGGGCACGATCCGGTCGACGCCGACCTCGGTCATGGTCTCGACGGCGAGTTCACCCCGGTCGCCCTTGGGCAGCGCCTGGACGACGGTGATGCGCGGGGCGGGCTCGGGCTCCTCCACGACCGCGCCGAGCCGCACGAGCAGCCGGTCCTTGCCCTCGGTGCCGGTCACCTCGGCCACCGCGTGGCGTCCGGCGCCGTCGGTCAGGACGACCTCCTCGCCCGCCTGGAGCCGCTTCACGGAGACGGCGTGCCGTCCCTCGGGCCCGTCCAGGACGAACGGTCCGCCCTCCGGGCCGAAGTCCTCCACCACGAACACGGGAGCGGTCATCCCGCACCACCTCCGTCAGCCAACTCTGTTGTCGCAGCGCGCAGTTCGGCGGCCAGTACCTCCACGAGCCGTCCGGCGGGCAGCGCGCGGGCCAGCCGGTGTCCTTGTCCCGCCCACAGCGCCATGCCCTGCGCGTCCCCGGCCCCGGCGGCGGCCCGGCGCAGCGGGGCGGTCAGGTGGTGGACGGCCAGGTAGGCGGCGGGGGCATCCGCGCCGTGCTCGCGCAGGAAGCGGTTGACCAGGGCGCGGGCGGGGCGTCCGGTGAAGGCGCGGGTCGGCTCGGTGTGCGGGAAGCCGGGGTCGGTCAGCGCCCGCTTGTGCGCGTCGGGGGCGCCGGACTCGGGGGTGGCGAGGAAGGCCGTACCGAGCTGGGCGGCACTGGCTCCGGCGGCGAGCACGGCGGCGATCTGCGCGCCGCGCATGAGCCCGCCCGCCGCGACGACCGGGAGGTCCACGGCCTCGGTGACCTCCGCGAGCAGCGCGAGCAGTCCGAGTCCCGCGCCGTCGCGCGCGGGGTCGTCCCGGTGGGTGCCCTGGTGGCCGCCCGCCTCCACGCCCTGCGCGATGACGGCGGCGGCCCCGGCGGCCTCGACCGCGCGGGCCTCCTCGGCCGTGGTGGCGGTGACCAGCGTGACGGTCCCGGCGCGGCGCAGCGCGGCCAGCACCTCGGGCTCGGGCACGCCGAAGTGGAAGGAGACGACGGGGACCGGGTCGGCGAGAAGAAGGGCCAGCTTGGCGTCGTAGCCGTCCTCGCCCGGGCCGTACGGGTCGCCGGTCGCGGTGCCGTAGCGCTCGCGCTCCCCGGCGAGGCTGCGGGCGTACGGCTCGACGGCGGCGGGGTCGGCGGGCTGCGGCTGGGGCAGGAAGAGGTTGACGCCGAAGGGGCGGCCGGTCAGTCCGCGCAGCCGCGCGATGTCGGCGCGCAGCGCGTCCGGGGTCGTGTAGCCCCCGGCGAGGAAGCCGAGGCCGCCCGCCTCGCAGACGGCGGCGGCCAGTTCCGGCGTGGAGACACCGCCCGCCATGGGTGCCTGCACGATCGGAAGCGTGCGGAGATCGGCGAGGGTGCGGGGCATGTCCGCATCGTGTCACGTCCGCCGCGCGAGTCCGAATCGAGCCCGGTGGCCCGGGCCCCGAAACGGATGGAGGGGGCGCCAGGCGCCCCCTCCGAAAACCGACGCTCGCCGTCAGCGGCCGTTGAACGCGTCCTTCAGCCGGGAGAACAGCCCCTGCTGGCCGGGCTGGAACTGGCCCGTGGGCCGCTCCTCGCCGCGCAGCTTGGCCAGTTCGCGCAGCAGCCGCTCCTGCTCGGGGTCGAGCTTGGTCGGGGTGGTGACCTCGACATGCACGATCAGGTCGCCCCGGCCGCCGCCGCGCAGATGCGTGACGCCCCGGTTGTGCAGCGGGATCGACTGGCCGGACTGGGTGCCGGGCCGTATGTCGACCTCCTCCATGCCGTCCAGCGTCTCCAGCGGCACCTTGGTGCCGAGGGCCGCCGCCGTCATCGGGATGGTGACCGTGCAGTGCAGGTCGTCGCCGCGCCGCTGGAAGGTGGAGTGCGGCAGCTCGTGGATCTCGACGTAGAGGTCACCGGCGGGGCCGCCGCCGGGGCCGACCTCGCCCTCGCCCGCGAGCTGGATGCGGGTGCCGTTGTCGACACCGGCCGGGATCTTCACGGTCAGGGTGCGCCGGGAGCGGACCCGGCCGTCGCCCGCGCACTCGGGGCACGGGGTCGGGACCACGGTGCCGAAGCCCTGGCACTGGGGGCAGGGCCGCGAGGTCATGACCTGGCCCAGGAAGGACCGGGTGACCTGGGAGACCTCGCCACGGCCGCGGCACATGTCACAGGTCTGCGCGGTGGTGCCGGGGGCCGCGCCCTCGCCGCTGCAGGTGTTGCAGACGACCGCGGTGTCGACCTGGATGTCCTTGGTCGTACCGAAGGCCGCCTCGTCCAGCTCGACCTCGATCCGGATCATGGCGTCCTGGCCGCGCCGCGTGCGCGAGCGCGGGCCGCGCTGCGACGCCGTGCCGAAGAACGCGTCCATGATGTCGGAGAAGTTGCCGAAGCCACCGGCACCGAAGCCACCGGCCGCGCCCGCACCCGCGCCGCCCGCCTGGGAGAGCGGGTCGCCGCCGAGGTCGTAGACCTGCTTCTTCTGCGGGTCCGACAGCACCTCGTAGGCGGCGTTGATCTCCTTGAACCGCTCCTGGGTCTTCGGATCGGGATTGACGTCCGGATGCAGCTCGCGCGCGAGCCTGCGGAACGCCTTCTTGATCTCATCCTGCGACGCGTCGCGGCGCACGCCGAGAACGGCGTAGTAATCCGTGGCCACTTACGACTCCGCCAGGATCTGTCCGACGTACCGTGCCACTGCGCGTACCGCTCCCATCGTTCCCGGGTAGTCCATGCGGGTCGGTCCGACCACGCCGAGCTTGGCAACCGCCTCGCCGCCCGAACCGTAGCCGACCGACACGACGGACGTGGAGTTGAGTCCTTCGTGGGCGTTCTCGTGCCCGATACGCACGGTGACGCCCGGATCTTTGGCCTCGCCGAGGAGTTTGAGCAGCACGACCTGCTCCTCAAGTGCCTCCAGGACGGGCCGGATCACCAGGGGGAAGTCGTGTCCGAAACGGGTGAGATTGGCGGTGCCGCCGATCATCAGCCGTTCCTCGTTCTCCTCGACCAGTGTCTCCAGCAGTGTGGAGAGCACTGTGGAGACGGTACCGCGATCGTCGGCCTCGAACGCATCGGGGAGGTCTTCGACCAGTCGCGGCACATCGGTGAACCGGCGTCCGGCGACCCGGCTGTTGAGCCGGGCGCGCAGATCGGCGAGCGAGGATTCGCCGAACGGGGCCGGACAGTCGACCATGCGCTGCTCGACCCGGCCGGTGTCCGTGATCAGCACGAGCATCACGCGCGCGGGGGCGAGCGAGAGCAGTTCCACGTGCCGCACGGTCGAGCGGGTCAGCGAGGGGTACTGCACGACGGCGACCTGCCGGGTCAGCTGCGCGAGCAGCCGGACCGTGCGGGCCACCACGTCGTCCAGGTCGACGGCGCCGTCCAGGAAGTTCTGGATCGCGCGCCGCTCGGGCGCGGACATCGGCTTGACGCCCGCGAGCTTGTCGACGAAGAGGCGGTACCCCTTGTCGGTGGGGATGCGTCCCGCGCTGGTGTGCGGCTGGGCGATGAAGCCCTCGTCCTCCAGGGCGGCCATGTCGTTGCGCACGGTGGCCGGGGAGACGCCGAGGTTGTGCCGCTCGGTGAGCGCCTTCGACCCGACGGGCTCCTCGGTGCCCACATAGTCCTGGACGATGGCGCGCAGCACCTGGAGCCTGCGTTCACTCAGCATGCGGCGCGCACCTCCATCTTGTCGCCCATGGCACTCGGCTTGCTCCCTGGCACTCGGCTCGTGCGAGTGCCAGACTTCCCCGGCCCAGTGTACGGCCGTGGGGTACCGCCCGGGCAAGGTCAGCGGTACTGCACCGGCTTCTTGCGGCTAGCGTCCCGGTATGAACGTGACTTGGGAAGACCTGGGGTGGGAGCGACTTGCCGAGGGCGTCGGACGGGTCCGGCTGCCGGGCTGGGACTGCACGGCGGGGCTGGTCGTGGGGGCGGGTACGGCGCTGCTCGTGGAGGCGGGGTCGAGCCTCGCGGAGGGGGCCCGGCTGGGGGCGGCGGTGCGGGAACTGACCGGCCACGATGTGACCCATCTCGCGCTGACCCACCCGCACTTCGATCATGTGCTGGGCGCGGGCGCGTTCCCCGGGGCCGAGACGTACGCGGCGGTCGGCATGGACGCGCTGCTCGCGCACGAGCGCGCGGAGCTGCGCCTGGACGCGGTCAAGCAGGGTCTGCCGGTGGCCGAGGCGGACGAGGCCGTGGCCGCGTTGCCCGTGCCGCTCCATCCCGTCTCCGGCGAGCTGACCCTCGACCTCGGCGGCGGCCGTCAGGTGCTGCTCGCCAACGTCGGCCCCGGCCACACCGCGCACGATCTCGCGGTCCTGGTGCCCGGCGCGCCGGAGATCGTCTTCTGCGGCGACCTGGTCGAGGAGTCCGGCGAGCCCCAGGCGGGCCCGGACGCCGTACCCGCCCGCTGGCCCGCCGCCCTGGACCGGCTGCTCGCCCTCGGCGGCCCGGACGCGCTGTACGTGCCCGGTCACGGAGCGGTGGTCGACGCGGGCTTCGTCCGGCGCCAACGCGACGCCCTGGCGGCCCGTTTCGGCGTGTCGTGACGGGGGCGGTACGGGTTCTCCTATCGTCATGGGAATGCGCGAGTACTCCCCCGATCTGACCGCCCCCTGGAAGAAGCCGCAGCCGGTACCGGAGGTCGCCGCCGAGCCGGGCCTGGTGGTGGAGGAGCCCGGCACCGGGTTCTGCGGGGCGGTGATCCGCTGCGAGGCGGGCACGGTGACCCTGGAGGACCGCTTCGGCAAGCACCGCGTCTTCCCCCTGGAGCCCCGCGGCTTCCTCCTGGAGGGGCGCGCGGTGACCCTCGTACGCCCCACCACCACCCCGCTGCGCCCCACCCGCACCGCCTCCGGCTCCGTGGCCGTCCCCGGCGCCCGCGCCCGCGTGGCCCGCGCCGGGCGCATCTACGTCGAAGGCCGCCACGACGCCGAACTGGTCGAGAAGGTCTGGGGCGACGACCTGCGCGTCGAGGGCGTGGTGGTGGAGTACCTGGGGGGCGTGGACGACCTGCCCTCGATCGTGGCCGACTTCTCCCCCGGTCCCGACGCCCGCCTCGGCGTCCTGGTGGACCATCTCCTCCCCGGCACGAAGGAGTGGCGCATCGCCCAGTCGGTGACGAGCGACCACGCCCTGGTCGTCGGCCACCCGTACATCGACATCTGGGAGGCGGTGAAGCCGTCCGCCCTCGGCATCCCCGCGTGGCCCCGGGTTCCCCACGGCCAGGACTGGAAGACGGGCGTGTGCCGGGCGCTGGGGTGGCCGTCGGACAACACCGGTGCGGTCTGGCAGGCGATCCTGGCGAAGGTGACGTCTTACCGGGAGCTGGAGCCGGCGTTGTTGGGGCGGGTGGAGGAGCTGATCGATTTCGTTACGGGTAGCGGTGGGGCCTGACATTCTCGTAGGTGGCGAATTCGCTGGTGTCCAGCTCGATACCGACCGGCTCCAAGGGTGTGAGGTCGCCGAATTTCGTCAGCCGCTGGCACCGGTAGTCCGCGAACTCTCCACGGCCTGTCGGCTCGGTGAGCAGCGTGCACTGGCCCATGACGGGGTCGATGATGAAGTAGGCGGGCACCTTCCCCGCCGCGTAGATCGAGCGCTTGACCACGTAGTCGCGTTCCACACTCGTCTTAGAGACAACTTCCACGAGCATCGTGATCACCTCTGACGGCATCAGCCTGCCATGGCCCGGTCCTGAGCCTCGTTCCACCACCACGAGGTCCGGCTGCGGCTGGCTCGCCTCTTCGAGGATGGCGATGTCCTGAGTCTGAAGCCGCCGCCAGTGTCGGCGAGGGAGCTGGTCGATGACCGCTTCCACGATGTCGTTGTGGGCCACGTCAGGCCCCGCCATCATCACGATTTCCCCCCGGAGGAGCTCGACTTTGAATCCCTCGGGAAATTCAAAGTCCTCGAAATACTTCACGATGTCGGTGGTCATCGGTCGGTCTTCCACAGCGGTCATCTCCGCAGCCTCCGGTTTCCGCCACCGTGCGCTAACGGGCGGCAGCCTACGAACCAGGTTAGGGACTGAATCACCAATCCGCACCGATTCACTCCGCCGAGTGATCAGTCCACCAGATCCCGCACCACCGCGTCCGCAAGGAGCCGCCCCCGCAGCGTCAGCACGGCGCGCCCCTCGTCGTACGGCCCGGGATCGAGCAGACCATCCGCCAGTGCCCGCCGGGAAGCCGCGAGGCCGTCCGGCTTCAGGAGGGACAGCGGGACGCCCTCGCGCAGCCGTAGCTCCAGCAGGATGCGCTCCACGCGGCGGTCCTCCTCCGAGAGGAGTTCGCGGCCCGCCCCCGGAGAGCGGCCCGAAGTCAGCGCAGCGGCGTACGCGCCCGGGTGCTTCACGTTCCACCAGCGGACGCCGCCCACGTGGCTGTGGGCGCCCGGTCCAGCGCCCCACCAGTCGGCGCCGCGCCAGTACAGCTCGTTGTGGAGGCAACGACCCGCCTCGGAGGTCGCCCAGTTGGAGACCTCGTACCAGTCGAAGCCCGCCGCGGAGAGCAGCTCCTCGGCGATCAGGTAGCGGTCGGCGTGGACGTCGTCGTCCGTCATCGGGACCTCGCCCCGGCGGATGCGGCGGGCGAGCTGGGTGCCCTCCTCGACGATCAGGGCGTAGGCGCTGACGTGGTCGGGGCCCGCGCCGAGGGCCGCTTCCAGGGAGGCGCGCCAGTCGTCGTCGGACTCGCCGGGCGTGCCGTAGATCAGGTCGAGGTTGACGTGCTCGAACCCGGCCGCGCGGGCCTCCGCGACGCATGCCTCGGGGCGGCCCGGGGTGTGCGTGCGGTCCAGGATCTGAAGGACGTGCGGCTTCGCGCTCTGCATGCCGAAGGAGATCCGGTTGAAGCCGCCCACGCGCAGCTCGGCGAGATAGGCCGGGGTGATCGTCTCCGGGTTGGCCTCGGTGGTGATCTCCGCGTCCGGCGCGAGTCCGAACTCGTCGCGGATCGCGCCCAGCATCCGCACCAGGTCCCCGGCGGCCAGCAGGGTCGGCGTGCCGCCGCCGACGAAGACCGTACGGACCTCGCGCGGGTCGTCGCCGAGCACCTTGCGGGCCAGGCGGACCTCGTCGGTGAGGGTGTCCGCGTAGTTGTCCCGGGAGGCGAGCACACCGCCGGTGCCGCGCAGCTCGGTGGCGGTGTAGGTGTTGAAGTCGCAGTAGCCGCAGCGGGTCGCGCAGTACGGAACGTGCAGATAGAACCCGAGGGGCCGCTCGGCGGCGCCGGCGAGCGCGGCCGGGGGCAGCGCGCCGTCGTCGGGGACGGGCTCGCCGTCGGGGAGTGCGGAAGGCATGTCCTCCATTGTCCCGTACTCAGGACTACGCCCGGCTCCTCGGGACGGCGCACCCCGGCCGGGCCTCACTCCGCCTGGAGCACCAGCAGCGCCAGGTCGTCGTCCGGCAGGTCGTCGGCGAAGCCGAGCACCAGGTCGTGGATGCGCTCCGCGATGCGCCCGGCGTCCAGCCCCGCACAGCTCGCCAGGGCGTGCGCGAGCCCGTCCTCGTCGTCGAACTGGCGGGTGCCGGAGCGGCGCTCGGTCACCCCGTCGGTGACGCACAGCAGGCTGTCGCCGGGCCGCAGCTCGACGGCCTCGCTGGTGTAGGTCTCGTCCTCCACCACGCCGAGCAGGGTCTGCGGCCGGGCGGCGCTGCGCACCCGGCCTCCGGGGCTGAGCACCAGCGGCAGCGGGTGTCCGGCGGAGGCGAGGACGCAGCGGAAGCCGCCGTCCGCGTGCGGGGTCAGCTCGCCGTAGAGCAGGGAGAGGAAACGGCTCTGCGGGCCCTCTCCCGGCGCGAAGGGGCCGCCGCCCGCCGCGACCAGCGCGCGGGCGGCGGCGTCGGCGGCCTCGGTGGCGTCGTCCAGGAGGAGCTGGTTGAGACGGTCGAGGACGCCCGCGACCGGGTAGCCCTCGCGGGCCAGCAGCCTGATCCACGGCCGGGCCAGGCCGATCACCACCGCCGCCTCCGGGCCCTTGCCCTGGACGTCGCCCACCGCGAAGCACCAGCGGCCGTCGCCCGCCGGGAACAGGTCGTAGAAGTCGCCGCTGGGGCCGCCCTTGTCGCGCGGCTCGTAGACCAGTGCGCTGCGCACGCCCGGGATCTCCGCGACCGCGCCGGGCAGCAGGCCGCGCTGGAGGACGGCGCTGATGGTGGCCTGGCGGGCGTACTGCCGGGCCGCGCCGATGGCCAGCGCCACCCGGCGCCCCAGGTCCTCGACCAGCCCGGTCACCTCGTCGGGGAAGCGGAGCAGCCCGCAGCGGCCGATCACCAGGGTGCCCAGCGGGCGCCCGCCCGCGATGAGCCGGTAGGCGAGCGCGGTGCCATGGGTGCCCTCGGGACCGAGCGCGCCGCCCGGCCAGGGGTACGGCTCCGGCCCCGAACGCACCCCGTCGGGGCGCGGCGGCTCCTTCTCCAGGGCGCGGTGCAGTTCCTCGATGCGGCTCTCGTGGGCGTGCCAGACCCGGACCGGGCCGGAGCCGCACCCGGTGCGCACGGTCGCCTCGTCCTCCAGCCACACCGCGCACCAGTCCGCGAGCCGGGGCACCAGGAGCTGGCCGGTGAGGGCGGCGACCAGGTTCTCGTCGAGCTGGCCCGCGAGCAGGTCGGACGCCTCGGCGAGGAAGGACAGCGCGCCCCGGCCCAGCCAGTCCCGGTCGCCGCCGGGGCGCTGCGGCTGGGGTGCCAGGGCCTCGGCGGCGTGCAGAGCGGGCACCGGCGCGGGGTCCTCGGGTTCCTCCGCGCCGCCGGGCGGCAACCGCGCCCACAGGGTCTTGCCACCGCTGCGGTAGGTGACGCCCCAGGTCTCGGCGAGGGTGGCGACCAGGCGCAGCCCGCGCCCGTGCTCGGGCATCTCGGGCGCGTCGGGCTCGGAGGGGTCGCGCGGGGCGCGCGCCGGGTGGTGGTCGTGGACCTCCACGGTGAACGCGCCGTTCGCCTCGAGGCGCCAGGCGATCTCGACCTCGGTGCCCGCGTGCACGACGGCGTTGGTGACGAGTTCGCTGACGACGGCCATCGCGTCGTCGGCCAGCCGTGTGTCGCCGTCCGGTCCGGTCAGTCCGAGGGCCGCCCACTCGGTGAAGGCGCCGCGCACCAGGGCGCGGGCGGAGCCGGGCGCGGCGAGGCTCCCGGCGAGGGTGGTCCGGCCCTCGGCGAGCGGGCTCGCGCCGGGGTGCGCGGGCGTGTCACCGACGGGGGCGTCGGTCGCCCGCTGGGTCGGTATGGCCGCCATGTCCATGCGGCCAGGGTGACAGACAGGGGGCGCGCATGAGCGGGGTGTCACCAAAGTGAGCGATCGTGCGGGGTGACTGTGCTACTGGTGTGCCAGAAGACGAACACTTTCGAGCGCAGACGGGCGTGAAGTCCCCTCTTCGGGGGGTTCACGCCCGTTCCGCGGGTGCGTGTGCGTGCGGCTGTGGAGGTACGGACCGGTGGGGCCCGGTCCGTTCCCGGTCAGTTCTCGCGCGTCCCGGCGTACATCTCGTCGATCAGCCCGCGGTACTCCCGCTCCACCACCGGCCGCTTCAGCTTCAGGCTCGGGGTGATCTCGCCGTGCTCCACGTCGAGGTCGCGGGGCAGCAGCCGGAACTTCTTGATCGTCTGCCAGCGCTGCAGGCCCTCGTTGAGCTGCTTCACATAGCCGTCGACCAGCTCGACGGTCTGCGGCGCGGCGACGACCTCGGCGTACGACTTGCCCTCCAGGCCGTTGTCGGCGGCCCACTGGAGGATGGTCGGCTCGTCCAGGGCGATGAGGGCGGTGCAGTAGTTCCGGTCGGCTCCGTGCACCAGGATGTTGGAGACGTAGGGGCACACCGCCTTGAACTGGCCCTCGACCTCGGCGGGCGCCACGTACTTGCCGCCGGAGGTCTTGATGAGGTCCTTCTTGCGGTCGGTGATGCGCAGATAGCCGTCGGCCGACAGCTCGCCGATGTCCCCGGTGTGGAACCAGCCGTCGGACTCGAGGACCTCGGCGGTCTTCTCGGGCTGCTGGTGGTAGCCCTGCATGACGCCGGGGCCGCGCAGCAGGATCTCGCCGTCGTCCGCGATGCGTACCTCGCAGCCGGGCAGCGGCTTGCCGACCGTGCCGGTGCGGTATGCCTCGCCCGGGTTCACGAAAGAGGCGGCGGAGGTCTCGGTGAGGCCGTAGCCCTCCAGGATGTGGATACCGGCGCCGGAGAAGAAGTAGCCGATCTCGGGGGCGAGCGCGGAGGCGCCGGAGACACAGGCGCGCAGCCGGCCGCCGAACGCCTCGCGGATCTTGGCGTAGACGAGGGCGTCGGCCACCTTGTGCTTGGCGGCGAGCGCGAACGGCACGGAGGCGGTGCCGGTGCGCCGGAAGCTGTCCTGGGACGCCTTGGCGTACTCACGGGCGGTCTCGGCGGCCCACTGGAAGATCTTGTACTTGGCCGCGCCGCCCTCGCGGGCCTTGGCCGCCACGCCGTTGTAGACCTTCTCGAAGATGCGCGGCACGGCGGCCATGTAGGTCGGCCGGACCACGGGCAGGTTCTCGATGATCTTGTCCACGCGGCCGTCGACCGCGGTGACGTGGCCGACCTCGATCTGCCCCGAGGTGAGTACCTTGCCGAAGACGTGGGCGAGCGGCAGCCAGAGGTACTGCACGTCCTCCGAGGTGCACAGCCCGGTCGCCGCGATGGCCTTGGCCATGTACGACCAGTTGTCGTGCGGCAGGCGTACGCCCTTGGGACGGCCGGTGGTGCCGGAGGTGTAGATCAGGGTGGCGAGCTGGTCGGCGGTGATCGCGCCGACGCGCTCCTTGATCAGCTCGGGGTGCGTCTCCAGATAGGCCGCGCCGCGTTTCTCCAGCTCGGCCAGGGTGATCACCCAGTCACCGGTCTCGGCGCCCTCGGGGTCGATGACGACGACCTTGGTGAGCGCGGGCAGCTCGGCACGGCGCTCCACCGCCTTGGCGACCTGGGCGGCGTCCTCCGCGATCAGCACCCGGCTCTCGGAGTCGGAGAGGATGAACGCCGACTCGTCGGAGTTGGTCTGCGGGTAGACGGTCGTGGTGGCGCCGCCCGCGCAGAGGATGCCGAGGTCCGCGAGGATCCACTCGACCCGGGTGGAGGAGGCGAGCGCGACGCGCTGCTCGGGCTCGATGCCCAGCTCGATGAGACCGGCCGCGATGGCGTACACCCGCTCGGCGGCCTGGCTCCAGGTCAGCGACTTCCACTCGTCCGGACCGGCGCCCGTGGCCGACGGGACGGGGTAGCGGTACGCCTCGGCGTCCGGTGTCGCCGCCACGCGCTCCAGGAAGAGGGCCGCCACGGAGGGCGGTCGGTTCTCGATCAGGGTCTGTGTGTCGCTCACGACATCCTCCGGGGCCCGCGACGGTGCGGCTGACTCGGTGCGGCTGGGTTTGACTGCGGCTGGTGACTCACGTGGGGAATGCGAACGGGTACGGCCTGTTGTTTGACTGGCCTGCTGTTTAACTCACGAGTAACTATGGGGCAGGGATCAGGGTAAGGCGCGACCGCTCGTCGCGTAAGGGGACGCGGCCTGCGACTTCCCCACAGGACCGCACGGAACGTCCACGCAGAGCGACCCGACGCACACGCAGGGGCCCGCCGCACTTGTGTGCGACGAGCCCCTTGTGCCCGGAATCGCGGGTACGGCCCGGTGCCGTGCGCGGTTACTTCTTGGCCTTGCCCGAACCCGCGCTGTCATCGCTGGAGAGCACCGCGATGAAGGCTTCCTGCGGAACCTCCACGGAACCCACCATCTTCATCCGCTTCTTGCCTTCCTTCTGCTTCTCCAGCAGCTTCCGCTTACGGGAGATGTCACCGCCGTAGCACTTGGC
The DNA here is from genome assembly GCF_000373625.1 of Streptomyces sp. LaPpAH-108. Classification (GTDB taxonomy): domain Bacteria; phylum Actinomycetota; class Actinomycetes; order Streptomycetales; family Streptomycetaceae; genus Streptomyces. The sequence continues at coordinate 325,964 of NZ_KB891988.1, read as the reverse complement.
GAGGACGTCCTTGCGGATGGCGCGGATGGTCTCGCGGGCGATGACCCGCGAGCCGATGGCGGCCTGGATCGGCACCTCGAACGCCTGCCGGGGGATCAGCTCGCGCAGCTTGGCGACGAGCCGGACACCGTAGGCGTACGCCTGGTCCTTGTGGGTGACCGCAGAGAAGGCGTCCACCTTGTCGCCGTGCAGCAGGATGTCCACCTTGACCAGGCTGGACGCCTGCTCGCCGGTGGGCTCGTAGTCCAGGGAGGCGTAGCCGCGGGTCTTGGACTTCAGCTGGTCGAAGAAGTCGAAGACGATCTCCGCGAGCGGCAGCGTGTAGCGGATCTCGACGCGGTCCTCGGAGAGGTAGTCCATGCCGAGCAGGGTGCCGCGCCGGGTCTGGCACAGCTCCATGATCGAGCCGATGAACTCGGACGGCGCGAGGATCGTGGCGCGCACGACCGGCTCGTACACGTCGCTGATCTTGCCCTCGGGGAACTCGCTCGGGTTGGTCACCGTGTGCTCGCTGCCGTCCTCCATGACCACGCGGTAGACCACGTTGGGGGCGGTGGCGATCAGGTCGAGGCCGAACTCGCGCTCCAGGCGCTCCCGGATCACGTCCAGGTGCAGCAGGCCGAGGAAGCCGACGCGGAAACCGAAGCCGAGGGCGGCGGAGGTCTCCGGCTCGTACACCAGGGCGGCGTCGTTGAGCTGGAGCTTGTCCAGGGCCTCGCGCAGCTCCGGGTAGTCCGAGCCGTCCAGCGGGTACAGGCCCGAGAACACCATCGGCCTCGGGTCCTTGTAGCCGCCAAGCGCTTCGGTCGCACCCTTGACCTGGCTGGTGACGGTGTCACCGACCTTGGACTGGCGCACGTCCTTCACACCGGTGATCAGATAGCCCACCTCGCCGACGCCCAGGCCGTCGGCCGGAAGCATCTCGGGCGAGTTGGTGCCGATCTCCAGCAGCTCGTGGGTCGCGCCGGTCGACATCATCTTGATGCGCTCGCGCTTGTTGAGCTGGCCGTCGATGACACGGACGTACGTCACGACACCCCGGTAGGAGTCGTAGACCGAGTCGAAGATCATCGCGCGGGCGGGGGCGTCCTTGACGCCGACCGGGGCCGGGATCTCCTTGACGACCTTGTTCAGCAGCGCGTCGACGCCGAGGCCGGTCTTCGCGGAGACCTTGAGCACGTCGTCGGGGTCGCAGCCGACCAGGTTCGCCAGCTCCTCGGCGAACTTCTCCGGCTGCGCGGCCGGAAGGTCGATCTTGTTGAGCACGGGGATGATCGTGAGGTCGTTCTCCATCGCCAGGTAGAGATTGGCGAGGGTCTGCGCCTCGATGCCCTGGGCGGCGTCGACGAGGAGGATGGTCCCCTCGCAGGCGGCCAGCGACCGCGAGACCTCATAGGTGAAGTCGACGTGCCCCGGGGTGTCGATCATGTTGAGGATGTGCGTCGCGCCCTGGTCGGGGCCCTCGGTGGGGGCCCAGGGCAGACGCACCGCCTGGGACTTGATCGTGATGCCGCGCTCGCGCTCGATGTCCATCCGGTCGAGGTACTGAGCACGCATCTGCCGCTGCTCGACCACACCGGTCAGCTGGAGCATCCGGTCGGCGAGCGTGGACTTGCCGTGGTCGATGTGCGCGATGATGCAGAAGTTGCGGATCAGAGCCGGGTCGGTACGGCTCGGCTCGGGCACATGGTTAGGGGTCGCGGGCACGCAGGGTCCTGTCTCTTGAGGCGCCTTATGCCTCGGGTCGGATCGATACGTAGTCTCCATGGTCCCACGGGGAGCGACCGGGGGGCGTTTTGGGCCGCCGAGACGGCCACTGGTACTGTTGATGGCTGTGCCTCATGCCCTCTCAGCGCGAGGCACGTACTGAAAATCCTTGGATCACCGGTCCGGGGCCCGAGCGGTCCCGTGCCTGAACCTGAAAAGGCTCCTTCGTGGCGAACATCAAGTCCCAGATCAAGCGGATCAAGACCAACGAGAAGGCCCGGCTGCGCAACAAGGCCGTCAAGTCCTCCCTGAAGACCGCGATCCGCAAGGCCCGTGAGGCCGCTGCCGCGGGTGACGTCGAGAAGGCCACCGAGTACCAGCGCGCTGCCGCGCGTCAGCTCGACAAGGCCGTCTCGAAGGGCGTCATCCACAAGAACCAGGCCGCCAACAAGAAGTCGGCGCTGGCCGCCAAGGTCTCCGACCTCAAGGGCTGACACCTCCTGATCTGAACGCCGGTAGGACCCGGGCGGGCCCTCTCTCATCCGTCCCCGACCGGCCTTTCCGAAGCCACACGCGGCCTGCGTTCGCCACGCGGGTGTGGCTTCAGCAGCTTGATCCGAAGGCCCCGCCGCCTCCCTTCCGAGGGGGGTGACCGGGGCCTTCGGCATGCCCGGTGCCCGGCCCCGGGACTCAGGGCCGGTCGAGACTCAGGGCCGGTTCAGCACGGCCGACGGCGGTACGTCACGCACGGCCTCGGGAGCGGGCCGCTCGGGCGATGATGACGACCGCCTTCTCCAGGGCGTACTCCGGGTCGTCGCCGCCGCCCTTCACTCCCGCGTCGGCCTCGGCCACCGCGCGCAGGGCCTCGGCGACGCCGTCCGGGGTCCAGCCGCGCATCTGCTGCCGGACGCGGTCGATCTTCCAGGGGGGCATCCCCAGTTCACGGGCGAGGTCGGCGGGACGGCCGCCACGCGCCGAGGACAGCTTGCCGATCGCCCGCACGCCCTGGGCGAGCGCGCTGGTGATCATCACGGGGGCCACGCCGGTGGAGAGCGACCACCGCAACGCCTCCAGCGCCTCGGCGGTCCGTCCCTCGACCGCCTTGTCGGCGACGGTGAAGCTCGACGCCTCCGCGCGGCCGGTGTAGTACCGGCCGACGACCGCCTCGTCGATCGTGCCCTCGACGTCCGCCACGAGCTGGGCCACCGCGGAGGCCAGCTCGCGCAGATCGCTGCCGATCGCGTCCACGAGCGCCTGGCACGCCTCCGGCGTGGCCGCCCGCCCGAACCCCCTGAACTCCCCTCTCACGAACGCCAGCCGGTCGGCGGGCTTGGTCATCTTCGGACAGGCCACCTCCCGCGCGCCCACCTTGCGCGCGGCGTCGAGCAGCCCCTTGCCCTTGGCGCCGCCCGCGTGCAGCAGCACGAGGGTGATCTCCTCCGCGGGCGATCCCAGGTACGCCTTCACGTCCTTGATCGTGTCGGCGGACAAGTCCTGCGCGTTGCGTACGACCACGACTTTGCGCTCGGCGAAGAGCGAGGGGCTGGTCAGCTCGGCGAGGGTGCCGGGCTGCAGCTGGTCCGGGGTGAGGTCGCGTACGTCCGTGTCGGCGTCGGCGGCTCTGGCGGCGGCCACCACCTCCCGCACGGCACGGTCGAGCAGGAGGTCCTCCTGGCCCACGGCGAGCGTCACCGGGGCGAGAGGGTCGTCATTCGCAGTCTTTCTTGCCATCACTCACAGCATCCCACGCACCACCGACAACGAACCGGCCCGCACACCCTGACCGGCCCCCGAACCGACCCCGAGACGCTGTAAGGGGCACCAATTCGGGGTCACGAAGCAGACGTGCTCAGGCTCACGGCTCCTCGCGCCAGCCGTCCCACTCCCCCGCGAAGGCGTCCAGCTCGGCGGGGTCGAGCCGCCCCGCCTCGTCCCGCACCACCAGCCACTGGGCGTCCTCGGCGTCGTCCTCCCCCGCCAGGGCGTCCCGTACGAGCCGGGGCTCCTCGTCGATCCCGAACCGCTCCCCCAGCGCCTCGGCCGCCTCCTCGGCGGCATCCCGGTCGGGCAGCACCAGCACGTGTCTCACATCGCTCACCGGGACATTCTCCGGCACGCTCCGGAAGGGCCGACGTCTCGCCCCCGGCTCCTCATGCCTTGGGCACGATCTGTATGTCCAGGTCCACGCGGATGCTGCGGCCCACCACCGCGATGCCTCGGGCCAGCATCGTCTGCCAGCTGATGGTGTAGTCGTCGCGGTGGAGTTCGGTGGTCGCGCGGCAGGCGGCTCGGGGTTCGCCCTCCATGCCGGTGCCGAGGCCGAGGTATTCGGCGTCGAGGGTGACCGTGCGGGTCACGCCGTGGAGGGAGAGGGCGCCGGTGACGGCCCAGCGGTTGCCGCCGCGATGGGCGAAGCGCTCGCTGTAGAACTCCAGCGTCGGATACCGCTGCACGTCCAGGAAGTCCGCGGAGCGCAGGTGGTCGTCGCGCATCCGGACGCCCGTGTCGATGGCCGCGGCGTCGATCACCACGTGCATCGCGGAGTTCTCCATGCGGTCGGCGATGCGGACCGCGCCCGCGAAGGAGTTGAACCGCCCGTGGATCCGGGCCAGTCCGATGTGCCGCGCGGTGAAGGCGATGGAGGAGTGCGCGGGGTCGATCTCCCAGTCGCCGCGCGCCGGGGGCTCCGGGGGCTGAGCGACCTGGAGGGTCACATCGCCCAGCGAGGCGAGGGAGTTCTGGCCGACCATCGCGGTCGCGCGGTAGGGCGCGTACCCCTCGGCCGCGACCGAGAGCCGGTACTCCCCCGCCGGGACCGTGGCCATGAACAGCCCGTAGGGATCGGTGCCCCCGCTGACCACCTTGCGGCCGACGCTGTCGACGACCGTCAAGTCCGCGTTGCCCACCGGCTCGTAGACCGGATCGAGCACCCGGCAGCTCAGCACACCCGCGTCGGCCGGGGTCCGGACCGCCGCCAGGGGACTCGTCCGGTGGAACCGGTTCGTTCGTTTTTCCAGCCACCGGCCGAACATGTACGACACCTCTGTACGCCTCGACATCATATGTTGCCGAAGATTCATTCGATCACCTGATGCGGCTTTCGAGCAACACGGGCCCACATCACGGCAATCCAGCCCAAGCGCCGGACTCGACCGAATTGGCGGTTACGGGCGTCGCCGGTCAGCCCTTCGCCACCTGGAGCCGCCCGTCCGCCCCGTCTCCCCCGGTGAGCGCCAGCGCGCCGTCCCGGTCCGTGCGCAGCACCACCGCTCCGCCCGCGCGCAACGCGGCCACCGTGGACGGTGCCGGGTGCCCGTACGGGTTGCCGACGCCGCAGGACACCAGGGCGAGCCGTGGGGAGGCCAGGCGTATCAGGTCGGGGTCCTGGTAGGCGGAGCCATGGTGGGCGACCTTCAGTACGTCCACGCGCGCCAGGTCGGCCGCGTCGGGCGACAGCAGCAACTCCCGTTGCGCGGGCGGTTCGAGGTCGCCCAGCAGCAGGAGCCGCAGCCCGCCGGTCCGTACGAGCACGGCCACGCTCGCGTCGTTCGGGCCGTCCGGGTCCGGTGCCGCCGCCTGCGGCCACAGCACCCGCCAGGCGAGCGGTCCGACGCGGCGTTCCTCGCCCGCCACCGCGCGGGTGACGGGGATGTGCCGTGCGGCGGCCTCTCTGCGCACGGCTGCGGCCTGGTCCGCCGGTTCCGCGAAGCCGGTGGTCTCGATGGCGGCCACCGAACGGCCGCGCAGCACTCCGGCGAGGCCCGCGACATGGTCGGCGTGGAAGTGGGTGAGGATCACCAGGGGGACGCGGGTGATGCCCAGCTCCCGCAGACAGCGGTCGACCGGCGCCGGATCGGGTCCGGCGTCCACGACCACCCCGGCGCCCGGCCCGGCCGCGAGGACCGTGGCGTCGCCCTGCCCGACGTCGCACATGGCGAACCGCCAGCCCGGCGGTGGCCAGCCCGTGACCACCCGGGTCAGCGGAGCGGGCCGCACCACCGCGAGCAGCAGCACCACCCCGAGCGCCCCGCACCACCACGGATGCCGGACCAGCCGCCGCCCGGCGAGCACGACCACCACCGTGAGCGCGGCCAGCAGGAAGGCCCCCGGCCAGTCCACTCCCGCACCGGGCAGCGCCGCCCCCGTCCTGGCCACCCCGGCGATCCACCGCGCGGGCCAACTCGCGCACCAGGCAAGTACCGTGGCGGCCGGCATCGCCACCGGGGCCGCCGCGAGCGCCGCGAATCCCAGCACCGTGGCCGGGGCGACGGCCACCTCCACGAGCAGGTTGCACGGCACCGCCACCAGGCTCACCCGCGCCGACAGCACCGCGACCACCGGCGCGCACACCGCCTGGGCGGCGGCAGCCGCGGCCAGCGCCTCGGCCAGGCGGGCGGGCACCCGGCGCCGCCGCAGCGCCTCGCTCCAGCGGGGCGCGAGGAGCAGCAGCGCGCCGGTCGCCAGCACCGAGAGCAGGAAGCCGTAACTCCGGGCCAGCCACGGGTCGTAGAGGACCAGCAGCAGGACCGTCGCGGCCAGCGCGGGGACCAGGGATCTGCGGCGGCCGGTGGCCAGCGCCAGCAGGGCGACCGCGCCACAGGCCGCCGCCCGCAACACGCTCGGATCGGGTCGGCAGACGATGACGAAGCCGAGGGTGAGCACCGACGCGAGAAGCGCGGTGGCCCGCAGCGAGAGACCCAGGCGCGGGGCGAGTCCGCGCCGCTCGGCGCGCTGGGCCAGACCGGGCGGTCCGATGAGCAGCGCGAGCAGGATGGTGAGGTTGCTGCCGGAGACGGCGAGGGTGTGCGCGAGGTCGGTCTCCTTGAACGCCTCGTCCAGCTCGGGAGTGATCCGTGAGGTGTCCCCGACGACCAGCCCGGGCAGCAGCGCCCGCGCGTCCGACGGCAGCCCCTCGGTCGCCTCGCGCAGCCCGGCCCTGAGCCCGCCCGCCAGCCGCTGGGGCCCGCTCGGCCCGCCGACGACCCGGGGCACCGGCCAGTCGCGCACCCGCAGCACGGCGGCGCTCCGGTCGCCGTCCGCGTCGGCCGGTGCCAGTCGGCCGGCCACCCGCAGCCGGGTGGAGGGCAGCAGGGCGAGCCAGGGGGACCGGCCCGGCTCCGCCACGGCACCGGTCGGCGGCGGGACCTTCGTGTCGATGATCAGCAGGACAGGACTCCGGGTCCGTACCTCCGCACCACCTCCCTCCTCGTCCGTCACCTCCCGCACCTCGGCCCTCGCCAGCACCGCCACCGGTGCCGCGTGGTCGCCCCGCACGCGCGGTCTGCTCTGCCAGGGGTCGCCCGTCAGCTCGACCTCGGCGCTCACCGTCGCGAACCGCCGCGCCGCCTCGGGCACCGGCCCCCGTCGTACGTCCTGCCCGTGCGACCCCGCCGATACGGCCGCCGCAGCGGTGCACAGCAGCACGGCCGCGACCGGCGCCCGGGGCCAGCCGGACCGCCCGCCCGGCGGTCGCCGTACCGACAGCAGCCCGGCGACCAGACAGACACCCGCCACCGCGAGGCTCCACCGCAGCGGCACCACGATGAGCAGCGCCGAGGCGGCCCAGGCCGCGAGGGCGGGCGGTACGAGCCGCAGGTCCGCCGGACCCGCCTCCGGGGACTTCCGCTCGGCCGCGATCTCACCGGAAGCGGCCTCGGCGACATCGCGCCCCTCGCACACCGTGCTCACGGCCGCACCAGTGGCTTCAGGTCCGAGAACCGGCTGTTCCCGATCCCGTTGACCTGCTTCAGCTCCTCCACCGAGCGGAAGCCGCCGTGCCGGGTGCGGTAGTCGAGGATGTGCTGGGCGAGGACCGGGCCGACTCCGGGAAGGGTGTCGAGCTGGTCGGCCGTCGCGGTGTTGAGGGAGACCGGGGAGGCGGGGCCTCCGGCGCCCATGCCTCCAACGCCCGTGCCCGTGAGCCCCGCTGGAGCGGCCGGGGCCATCGTCGACCCCACGAGGATCTGCTCGCCGTCCACCAGGAAGCGCGCCCTGTTCAGCCCCTCGGCGCTCACCCCGGGCCGCATCCCGCCCGCCGCCTTCAACGCGTCGGCCACCCGTGAACCCGCGGGCAGCCGACGGATCCCCGGTTCCCGCACCTTGCCGCTCACGTCCACCACGATCTGTCCGCCCGGCGAGGCCGAACCGACCGCAGCGACAGGGGATTTCACACCGCCGGACCCTTCCTCCCCGGCATACGGCTTCTTCGCGTGCAGCACCTCGGGTGCGCTCACCGTCTGCGTACGCCCGCTCCAGAAGTGCTGCGCCGCGAGGACGGCGGCGACCAGGAGCACCACGGTGAGCGCGATCACGCCCCGCCGTTCGACCCCGCACCGGGTCTGCAGCCACAGCGGCATCCGCTCCCGCAGCGCGAGCCCGGCCCGCTCGCACCGGCCGGGTCCGGGAGGTGGCGGCTCGGGTTCCTCCAACGGCACCCGTACATAACGGGCTTGATACCGGGGCCTTTCCCCGCCTGGTGGGGCGTTGCCCGACTCCCGCCGTTCCACGGGCGGTTCACCGAAGAGGAGCCCCGCACGGCGGCGCAGCTCGTCCGCCGGTACGGGTGACCGGTGCCGGGCGCGGCCGTTCTGCGGCGGGCGGCGGTGCCGGGTACGGCCGTCGGAGTCGGGCCCCCGGCCGGGACCGCTGGTGGGGACTGCTGTGCGGGTGTCTGATCGAAGTGCCATGCGACGAGGATCGGACATCCCGCCGAACGGCGATGATCTTGGTTGATTTCCGTGGAACCGGGCCGAGTTGTGGACAACTCCGCCACCCCTACGAGTGAAGCGCCACGCGGCACGAGAGCCCCTGTCCACAGCCCGCCCGGCAGAAGCCCCTCACCGAGGCGAGACCACGACCCCCAGCAGCCCGGGCCCCGTATGCGCCCCGATCACCGCCCCGATCTCGCTCACATGCAGCTCGCCCAGCCCGGGCAACCGCTCCCGCAGCCGCTCCCCCAGCACGGCCGCCCGCTCGGGCGCGGCGAGATGGTGGACGGCGATGTCGACTTCGCCGCTGCCCGCCCGTTCCACGGCGATCTCCTCCAGGCGGGCGATCGCCTTGGAGGCCGTGCGGACCTTCTCCAGGGGTTCGATGCGTCCGCCCGCGAGCTGGAGCAGGGGTTTGACGGCGAGTGCGGAGCCGAGCAGGGCCTGTGCGGCGCCGATCCGGCCGCCCCGGCGCAGATAGTCGAGGGTGTCCACATAGAAGTAGGCGGAGGTGGTGGCGGCGCGCTTCTCGGCGGCGGCCACGGCCTCGTCCATCGTGCCGCCCGCTTCCGCCGTCCCGGCCGCCGCCAGCGCGCAGAAGCCGAGCGCCATGGCGACCATCTGCGTGTCCACGACCCGTACCGGCACGGGTGCCTGACGGGCCGCCAGAACGGCCGCGTCGTAGGTGCCGGACAGTTCGGCGGACAGGTGGAGGGAGACGATGCCGCTCGCGCCGGAGGTGGCGACCTCGCGGTAGACCGCGGCGAACTCCTCGGGGCTGGGCCGGGAGGTGGTGACCGGGCGGCGCTTCTGGAGTGCCTGGGCGAGGGAGCGGGTGGAGATCTCGGTGCCCTCTTCGAGCGCCCGGTCGCCGAGGACCACCGTCAGCGGCACCGCTGTGATGCCGTGGCGCTCCATCGCTCCCGGCGGCAGGTAGGCCGTTGAATCGGTGACGATCGCGACATGGCGGGACATGAGCTGGAGGTTACCTGGCGTAGGAGGGGTGCGGCAGCCCGACCCCGGTCGGTGGAACCGGGACGGGTCGAGGGGGCCGGATCAGGCGGTGGTCTCGGGGCGCGGCTTGCGCTGCCAGGGGTGGACCGGGCGCGGTCCGGGCGGGGTGATCGCGTGCGGCACGGCCGGGTCCGGGCGGTCGGAACCGGCCGCCGGGGGCCACGCGCCGCCCGCGTTCGCCGGGGCCTCCGGCCAAGGGGTGGCCGGGTCGCCGGTGTCGGTCCGGGTCCAGTGGCGCAGGGCGCCGGTCTCGATGTCGATCTGGGTGCTGAGCGAGTCCAGATCGTCGTCGGCGAAGCGGCCCGCGCGGTCGCGGACGGCCCAGCGCAGGGAGTCGGCGGAGGCGGTGATGCGCTCGGTGCGGGTGCGCAGCTCGGGCAGCCGGGCGGTGAGCGTGGAGCGGTCGGGCTCGGACTCCAGGCGCCGCAGGATGCCGTCCAGTTCCTGTCCGTGCACGCTCAGCCGCTCGAAGAGGCCGAGGGATTCCTTCAGAGACTCGTCCTGCACGACGCCGGAGTGCAGCGCGTCCTGAGTGGCACGCATCGAGGTGCGCAGGGTGAGCCGCAGCTGGGCGATCTCACCGGCCGGGCCCGGGCGGCCATAGGACTTGGCGCGCAGGGTGTGGTCCTCGACCGTGCGGCGGGCCTGGGCGACCGTGCGGTCCACGGTGCGCTTGGCGGCGCCGACCACCTTAACCGTGGCGTAGGCGCCGAGGCCGAGGCAGAGCAGGAAGAGCAGGGCGACCACGGTGAGCACGGTTTCCATGACGCTCCTCCTCGACCCCTGGGCGGCACGCACCGCCTCGCTCTTTACGGTAAACGCAACGGGCAGGCCCGGGGTTCCGTCCGAACCCGGAACCTGCCCGTAGGGGATCACCCCGACACCGGTCCGCCGGGCCTCACGAGCCCGGCGGCCGATGTCTCCGCGTACGTCAGCCGGTCACGATGTTGACCAGCTTGGGCGCCCGCACGATCACCTTGCGGATGGCGGCGCCGCCCAGGGCCGCGACGACCTTCTCGTCGGCCAGCGCGGCCTTCTCCAGCTCCTCGTCGGAGATGGCCGGGGACACCTCCAGGCGGGCCTTGACCTTGCCCTTGATCTGCACGACGCAGGTGACGGTCTCGTCCACCACGTACTGCGGGTCGGCGACCGGGAAGTCCTGGTGGACGACCGAGTCGGTGCGGCCCAGCTTGCGCCACAGCTCCTCGGCGATGTGCGGGGCCAGCGGCGCGACCATCAGGACCAGCGGCTCGGCGACGGTGCGCGGCAGAGCGGCGCCGGTCTTGGTCAGATGGTTGTTCAGCTCGGTGATCTTGGCGATCGCCGTGTTGAAGCGCAGGCCCTCCAGGTCCTGGCGCACGCCGTCGACCGCCTTGTGCAGGGCACGCAGCGTGTCCTCGCCGGGCTCGGCGTCGGTGACGGTGATCTCGCCGGTGTTCTCGTCGACGATGTTGCGCCACAGCCGCTGCAGCAGCCGGAACTGGCCGACCACCGCGCGCGTGTCCCACGGGCGGGAGACGTCCAGCGGGCCCATCGCCATCTCGTACAGGCGCAGGGTGTCGGCGCCGTACTCGGCGGCGATCTCGTCCGGGGTGACGGCGTTCTTCAGGGACTTGCCCATCTTGCCGAGCAGCCGGGAGACCTTCTCGCCCTGGTACCAGAAGGCGCCGTCGCGCTCCTCGACCTCGGCGGCCGGGACGGCGATGCCCCGGCTGTCGCGGTAGACGTAGGCCTGGATCATGCCCTGGTTGAACAGCTTGTGGAACGGCTCGGCGGACGAGACGTGCCCCAGGTCGAAGAGGACCTTGGACCAGAAGCGGGCGTACAGCAGGTGCAGCACCGCGTGCTCGGCGCCGCCGACGTACAGGTCGACACCGCCGTGCGGCATGCCCTCGCGCGGGCCCATCCAGTACTGCTCGACCTCGGGGTCGACCATGCTCTGGTCGTTGCGCGGGTCCAGGTAGCGGAACTCGTACCAGCAGGAACCGGCCCAGTTGGGCATGGTGTTGGTCTCGCGGCGGTACTTCTTCGGGCCGTCGCCCAGGTCCAGGGTGACGTGGACCCACTCGTCGTTGCGCGAGAGCGGGGTCTCGGGCTGGGTGTCGGCGTCGTCCGGGTCGAAGGTGCGCGGGCTGTAGTCCTCGACCTCGGGCAGCTCCAGCGGGAGCATCGACTCGGGCAGCGCGTGGGCGACGCCGTCCTCGTCGTAGACGATCGGGAAGGGCTCGCCCCAGTAGCGCTGGCGGCTGAACAGCCAGTCGCGCAGGCGGAAGTTGACGGTGCCCTCGCCGATGCCCGCGTCGGACAGCCACTCGGTGATGCGGGCCTTGGCCTCGGGGACGGCCAGTCCGTCCAGGGTGATGCCCTCGCCCGTGGAGTTGACGAGCTTCGCCTCGTAGGAGGAGAACGCGTCGTCCCACGTGGCGGTGTCGGTGCCGCGGCCGTCGGTCGGCTCGACCACACAGCGGATGGGCAGGTCGAAGGCGCGGGCGAAGGCGAAGTCGCGCGTGTCGTGGGCGGGGACGGCCATGATGGCGCCGGTACCGTAGCCCATCAGCACGTAGTCGGCGATGAAGACCGGGACCTGCTCGCCGTTGACGGGGTTGACCGCGAACACACCCGTGAAGACGCCGGTCTTGTCCTTGGCCTCGGCCTGGCGCTCCACGTCGGACTTGGCGGCGGCCTGCGCGCGGTAGGCGGCGACGGCCTCGGCCGGGGTGGCGTGACCGCCGGTCCACGCCTCGTGGGTGCCCTCGGGCCACGCCTCGGGGGTGAACTTCTCGACCAGGGGGTGCTCGGGGGCGAGCACCATGTAGGTCGCGCCGAACAGGGTGTCGGGGCGGGTGGTGAAGACGGTGATGCGCTCGCCGTCGACGGGGAAGTCGACGCGGGCGCCCTCGCTGCGGCCGATCCAGTTGCGCTGCTGCAGCTTGATGGCCTCGGGCCAGTCCAGCTCGTCCAGGTCGGCCAGCAGGCGGTCGGCGTAGGCGGTGATGCGCATGTTCCACTGGCGCAGCTTGGCCTTGAAGACCGGGAAGTTGCCGCGCTCGGAGCGGCCGTCGGCCGTGACCTCCTCGTTGGCCAGCACGGTGCCCAGGCCGGGGCACCAGTTGACCGGTGCGTCGGAGGCGTAGGCCAGCCGGAACTCGCTCAGCACGTCGGCGCGCTCGGTGGCGCTCAGCTCGCTCCACGCGCGCGTGTGGCCCGGTACGGGGCGCTCACCGGACTCGAAGAGGGCGATCAGCTCGGAGATCGGGCGGGCCTTGGCGGCCTGCTCGTCGTACCAGGAGTTGAAGATCTGCAGGAAGATCCACTGGGTCCACTTGTAGTACTCCGGGTCGATCGTGGCGAACGACCGGCGGTTGTCGTGGCCCAGACCCAGCCGGCGCAGCTGGGCCTTCATGTTCTCCATGTTGGCCTCGGTGGACACGCGCGGGTGCGTGCCGGTCTGCACGGCGTACTGCTCGGCGGGCAGGCCGAAGGCGTCGAAGCCCAGGGTGTGCAGGACGTTGTGCCCGGTCATGCGCTGGAAGCGGGCGTAGACGTCGGTGGCGATGTAGCCCAGCGGGTGGCCGACGTGCAGGCCCGCGCCGGAGGGATACGGGAACATGTCCATGATGAACTTCTTGGGCCGGGCGACCAGCTCCGGATCACCGCCCAGGGTGCCCTTGGGGTTCGGGGCGGCGTAGGTGCCGTCCACGTCCCAGAAGTCCTGCCAGCGTGCCTCGATCTCGGCGGCCATGGCGGCCGTGTAGCGGTGCGGCGCGGCCTCCGCCGACGCGGCAGCGGTGGCGGAGGGGTTCGTCTCGCTCATGATCCTCAAAGCTCCATCGATCGTCTCTGCCTGCGGAAACGAAAAATCCCCTCACGCAGGAGGGGATGCCGCGCCGGCTCCGACCGTCCGGTTCGACCGGTGGTCGGCACTGTCAGCGCGGCTCGCTAAGCAGAAGGCGTACAGCACGCATGGCGCTAGGGTACCGCAGCCCTTGAGCAAGCCGCGACGCTCTTGCGTATGCCATGAAGACATGTCCGTACGGCCGCCAGATCTGAACCCGGGTCAAAGATTACTTCGCGTAACAGTCACTAAGGGACGACACCTTCGCGGTTCCGTTCTTAGATAACAACGCAATAACTCAAACCTCGTACTGATCGGTATGGCTCCACTTAGAGTTCGGCAGCGGGACCGCCTTCCCGAAACTGCTCGGAGTTGCCCCCATGAACCCTCGTCGTAGTAACAGCTCGCTCCCCAAGCCAGGCCGCTCGGCCTATGGGGTGGCGTCAGCTGTCGTCCTGCTGCTCATACCCGTGGTCGTGCTGGTCGGAGGCAGCCAGTTCCAAGAGTTCCTGAACTTCGGCGCGGGCGTGCTGTCCCTCGTCTCGCTCAGCTGCTCGGTGATCTGGGGCCTGGTCGCCCAGGACCGCATCCTGCTGAACATCCGGCAGCGGATCATCGGCCAGGCCATCCACCGGACGACGGCGGTCGCCTCGATCGCGTTCCTGCTGCTGCACATCACCACCAAGATCGCGCTGGACCACACCGTGGTGATCGCCGCGCTCATCCCGTTCTCGCTCGGTTTCACCGGCAGCGGCGGGCTGATCGGCCTCGGCTCCCTGGCCGGACTGCTCATGATCTTCGTGGGCGTCACCGGCGCCCTGCGCAGCAACTTCGCCACCCCGGCCCCGGTTGCCGCCCGCTGGCGCGCGATGCACATGCTCGCCTACCCGGCGTGGTGCGCGGCCCTGGTCCACGGCCTCTACGCGGGTCGCGCGGCCAAGCCGATCTTCACCATCCTCTACGGCCTCTCCCTGCTCGGCGTGATGGCCGCCCTCGCGCTGCGCGCCGCGCCGCGCCCGGTCAAGCGCAAGCTCTCCGACCGCGTCATGGCGATGCTCGGCAACTCCAACCGGCCCGGCATGGAGCAGCTGGAGGCCAGCCGCAACCGGGTCGCCGAGTCCGGCGTCAAGGACCGTGAGCCGCGACGTGGCGGCGGAGGCCCGGGCGCCGGTTCCGGTGGTCTGTACCAGTCCCCGGCCGCGGGTACGGGAGGCGCCGGATTCGCCGCCGCGTACCGCACGGCCTCTCCCCCGCAGCCGCCGTACCCCGGCGGTCGCCCCGACGCCCCGATGGACATGCGCCCCACGGAGGCCATGCCGCGCGTGAACGATCCGTCCGCCCCGAGCTGGCCGGTCCCGTCCCCGCCGCCCGTGGGCGAGGCCCCGCCGTCGGCCTACGACCCGCTCCAGGACACCGGATACTCCATCCCCGTCTATGGCAATCCGGGCACGCCGGGCGGTGGCGCGGGTGATGTGCGCAACACGGGTGAGACGAACGCCCGGTACGGCACGTACAACTCGTCCGAAACGTTCAACAGTGGTCCCGCCACCGAACCAACCCCCGGTGCCTCCTTCGACGCGCCGGGTTCGGGCGAACCTTGGAACATGCCCTCCGGAGGCTATAGGTGAACGAGGCCCTGCCCGACGTCCCCGAAGTCCGCGTGGTCGGGCTTCCCCAGCTCACGTCGGGCTTCGACCTTGTGGAGCGGCTCGACCTGCCCATGCATCTCAAGGTGCACGGGCCGCTCGACCCGCTCGGCGGCGAGCAGCTCGCGCAGCTGGCCGAGAGCATCAACCTCAAGGGCCGCGGCGGCGCGGGCTTCCCCTTCCACAAGAAACTCCGCTCGGTCGCCGAATCGGCGATCAAGAAGGGCGTACGGCCGGTCGTCGTCGTCAACGGCAGCGAGGACGAACCGGCCTGCCGCAAGGACACGGTGCTCATCAACCGTGCCCCACACCTCATCCTGGACGGCGCGCTGCTGTGCGCCGAGGCGATGGGCGCGCGCACGCTGGTGATCGGCGTGACCCGTGAGTCCACGCAGCGCTCCATGGAGGCCGCGCTCGCCGAACGCGGCCTGAGCAACAGCCGCCGCTCCGCCCTGCGCGCCTGGGTGCAGCGCAACCCGGTGCGCATGGTCACCGGCGCCGCCGCCTCCCTGATCCGCTCGGTGGACGGCGGCCCGGCGATCCCGCCCGGCCGCAAGGTCAGCGCCTCGCAGAGCGGCGTCGGCGGCGCGCCCACGCTGCTGTCGAACGCCGAGACGTTCGCCCAGCTGGCCATCGCCGCCCGCATCGGCCCCGAGCGCTACGGCAACACCGGCCTGTACGACGAGCCGGGCACCGTCATGCTGACGGTCTCCGGCGCGGTCGCGCGGCCCATGGTCATCGAGGTGCCGACGGGTGTGCCGCTGCGCTACGTCCTCCAGCTGGCCGGTGCCCCGCCGGTCCCGCAGGGCGTCCTGACCGGCGGCTATCACGGCAAGTGGATCGACGCGGCGACCGTGAACGAGGCGATCGTCTCCCGCAACTCGCTGGACGCGGTGGGCGGCGCGCTCGGCGCGGGCGCGATCCTGCCGATCAGTCAGGAGACCTGCCCGCTGGGCGAGTCGCTGCGGGTGGCGCAGTGGCTGGCCGAGGAGAGCGCCGGTCAGTGCGGGCCCTGCTACCTCGGTCTGCCCGCCGCCGCGCGCGGCATGGAGGACATCATCAACGGCGGCGGCCCGGCCGCCCTGGAGGCGCTGAAGCAGGTCGCCAAGAGCGTGAAGCGGCGCGGGGCGTGCTCGCACCCCGACGGCTCCGCGATGTTCCTGGAGTCGACCATCAAGGCGTTCACGGACGACCTCGCCGCCCATGTCCTCGGCAACGGCTGCGGACGGCCCGTGGAGGGCGTCCTGCCGCTCTTCGAGGGCGGCAAGATGCCTACGGGCATCCCGGGCGGCGGAGAGCCCGAGGACGCCGGTGGCAGCCGCCAGAAGATCTACGTGGACTGGACGCTGTGCCGGGGCCACGGGCTGTGCGCGGACATCCTCCCGGAGGTCTTCGAGCTGGGCGCGGACGGCTTCCCGACCGTCGCCCAGGCCTCGGTGCCGCGCTACGCGGAGGCGAAGGCGTTGCGCGCGGTGCGGCGCTGCCCGGCGCTCGCGCTGCGGATCGAGGAGGACACCCGGGGGCAGGCGCCGTCGAAGAACCTGCCGGTGGTCTCCCAGGGACGCGGACGGCGCGCACTGGGCCGCTGACCTACGGAAGGCGGGCCGCCCGGATCGGGTGGCCCGCCTTCGTCGTGTCGCGGCCCGTGAACGCCGTGCGGGCGCCCGGGCAACGTCGAGGGCGGACCATCCTTCCGGATGATCCGCCCTCGACTTCTGTGGAGCTAAGGAGAATTGAACTCCTGACCTCCTGCATGCCATGCAGGCGCTCTACCAACTGAGCTATAGCCCCTCGCGGCGCTCTTCCGGATTCCCCCGGAGGCGTCGCAAGCCTTCTTCGATTTTCTGTGGAGCTAAGGAGAATTGAACTCCTGACCTCCTGCATGCCATGCAGGCGCTCTACCAACTGAGCTATAGCCCCTCGCGGTGCCCTTCCGGGTTCCCCCGGAGGCGTCGCCAACCTTACACGGTCCCCGACGGTGAGCACCAAATCGGTTCCCGGTATGACGCCGTAAAGAGCCCTATGTCCGGTTCAGGCCGTGACGAAGGAATAGAACCGCTTGAGCGTGCAGTGCTCTTCGAGGAGCCGGCCGTAGATCGGCTCGCCCTCCAGCTCACGGTAGGTCTCGATGGGGTCGCCTTTTATGATCAGCGCCCGGGCGCATTCCTCGCACCAGTACTGGTAGTCGGGGTTGATCGGTTCCATGTCGCGGACAATCGGCGTACCGCTGCCGCACCAGTCGCACTTCCGCCTGTGTGCACCCATCGCTCAGCTCCAGCTGTGGCCGCAGGCCGTGCACACGTAGGAGATCCCGCCGTTGTCGCCGAGGACTTGGGCCACATGTGCGGAACCGCAGGAAGGGCAGCTGAGCCGGGTGGCCGTGTCCCGTATCCAGGCCGTCCCGAGGAGGTGGCCGACCTCCCCAAGGATGCTCGCAGGCATCGCCACTCCCTCCCGTGCGGGCCGCGTCCCCTTCCGGCCGTCTGATTCTGCCACGGCCGGGCCGATACGGTCAGCGACGCCTGAGTACCAGTCCGGACACGGCCGCCGGCACGGCCGTCGCGGCAAGCGCCCAGGCAGTTACCCGGAACGCCTCCGCCGATGTATACGCCTGCGGCGCCCCCAGTGACTCAAGCCGGTTGAGGAAGAGCGTGCCGAAGGCCGCGACCCCGATCAGCTGTCCGAGCTGGTTGACCGTGGCCAGCAGCCCGGCGGCGTCCGCCGCGTCCGCCGCTCGTACGGTGGCCAGCGCGCCCGTGAAGACCGGCCCGAAGGCGAGCGCGAGCCCGGCCCCCGCGCACACGCAGCCGCCGTACAGCCCCGCTCCCCCGTCGTGCCCGCCGCGCAGCGCCAGGCCCACCCAGACCACCCCGGCGGCCGTGAGCGCGAACCCGGCCGGGGAGAGCGCGGGCCACCAGGAACGCGGCAGCCGCCGCCAGCCCAGGCCCACGGCGCCGAAGGCGGCGGCGGTCGGCGCGAAGGTCAGTCCGGCCCGCAGCGCGCTGTATCCGAGGCCGCCCTGGAGGTGCAGGGTCAGGGCGAAGAGGAAGCCCGCGTTGACGGCCATCACCAGGAGGACCCGCAGGACGGCCAGGGACATGCCGGGGTGGCGCAGGACCCGCAGGGCGATCAGCGGGGCGCCGCCGTGCCGGGCCAGCCGGGACTCGTGGCCGCAGAACAGCGTGAACAGCACGGCGGAGAGGGCCAGGGAGAGCCAGGACCACAGCGGCCAGTCCTCCTCCTGACCGAGGACCAGCGGGACGGTCAGCAGCGACACGGCCGCGCCGAGCAGCACCAGTCCGGGCACGTCCAGCGGGCGGGCGGCGGCGCGGTCGGCCGGGCCGGAGGCCGGAAGCACCTTGGCGCCCAGGACCAGCAGGACCGCGCCGACCGGCACGTTGACCAGGAACACCGGCCGCCAGCCGGTGCCGAACAGATCGGCGGCGACCAGCACCCCGCCCACGATCTGCCCGGCCGCCGCGCCCACCGCGAGGACGGCCGCGTAGGCGCCGAGGGCACGGGCCCTGGCCTCGCCGGTGAAGGCGCGCTGGATCAGGCTCAGCACCTGCGGGATCATCAGCGCCGATCCGGCACCCTGCACCAGCCGGAACCCGATGAGCCAGTCGACGCCCGGTGCCAGGCCGCAGGCGAGCGAGGCGGCGGTGAACAGGGCGAGCCCGGCGAGGTGGACCCGGCCGTGGCCCAGCAGGTCGCCGAGCCGGGCGCCGGTGATCAGCAGCACGGCGTAGGTGATGGTGTAGCCCGCGATCACCAGCTGCAGATCGGCGCCCGAGGCCCGGAAGGCGGTGCCGATGCTCGGGGCGGCGACGTTCACGATGAACACGTCGAGGACGGCCATGAAAGTGGCCGTGAGCAGGGCGGACAGCAGCAGCCGGGACCGGTTGTCAGTGGGGGGTGCTTCACTGTCGGTGCCGGGTTCTTCACTGTTCGCGAGATTCGAGGCGGGCGTGGTGGGCGGCCCGGTGCGCGGTGTCGTCATGGCGCCGAGCCTGGCGGCGGGGCGGTACGGGTGCCGAGAGCCCGCCGATGCTGGTACTGGCGGCACCTGGCAGGAACGCGGCGGGGCACCGACGATGACGACGGGCGCCGGACGCGGCAACGGGGACACGGAGGACGGGGGACACGAGGATGAGCGGGACGAGGACGGGGACGACAGACGGGTTCGGTGCGCCGGGCGCGGGCGCGGGCGCGGCGATGGGTACGCCTGGGGCGAGGGCCCGGCGCCGCAGGCCCGAGCTGGCCGCCTTCCTGCGCAGCAGGCGGGCGCGCGTGACACCGGCGGACGTGGGGATGCCACCGGGGCTGCGGCGGCGCACTCCGGGGCTGCGCCGGGAGGAGGTCGCCCAGCTCTCCGGTGTGGGCGTGACCTGGTACACGTGGCTGGAGCAGGGCCGCCCGATCAACGCCTCGGCCCAGGTGCTGGACGCGGTGGCCCGCACCCTGCGGCTGGACGCGCCGGAGCGGGAGCATCTGTACCGCCTCGCGGAGGTGCCGTTCGCGCCGACCCCCGCCGGTCTGGCCCGCCGGATAGACCCGGAGGTGCAGGGCATCATCGACGCGGTCGACCCGCTGCCCGCGGCGGTCTACACCTCGCGCTACGACATCCTGGCCACCAACGCCGCCTACCGCGACCTGTTCCTGGTGCCGCAGACGGTGCGCGCCGCGGTGCCGAACGTGCTGTGGGCGCTGTGCACCCTGCCGCCGGAGCTGTGCCCGGTGCCCCGGCTGGAGGCCGAGCTGCCGCTGATGGTGGCGACGCTGCGCTCGGCCTACGGCAGACATGTGGGCGAGCCCGCCTGGGAGGAGTACATACGCGGGCTGGCGGCCGAGAGCGCGCACTTCGCCCAGCTGTGGGCGAGCGGTGAGGTGGCGCCGCCGGGGCCCCGGGTGAAGGCGTTCCGTCATCCCGGTCATCCGGGGCTCGGCGAGATACGGATGACGACGCAGTCCCTGTCCATCGACGGGATGCCCGAGTGCCGGATCGTGGTCTACACGCCGGTGGACGAGGAGGCGCGCGCGAAGTCGGCGGTGCTGAGGAAGGAGAGACAGCCGATGGCGGCCGAGCTGGCGGCCGAGATCATCCGCCGCTGGCACACGAAAAATCCCGCCCTGTGAAGGACGGGATCTTCCCTACCGATCTTTGACAACTCAACAGAGTGTCGACCTGTGGAGCTAAGGAGAATTGAACTCCTGACCTCCTGCATGCCATGCAGGCGCTCTACCAACTGAGCTATAGCCCCGTGCGTTCTTCCCGCTCGGCGGGCGAACAAGAAGAACTTTAGCCGGTGACCTGCCGGAAAGTGAAATCCGGACCGGTGGGCCGCTCAGTCGTCGTCGCCGAGGACCGGCACCGGCAGGGTGCCCGCGTTGTGCTCGAGCAGGCGCCAGCCACGGGCGCCCTCGCCGAGCACGGACCAGCAGCAGTTGGAGAGGCCGCCCAGGCTCTCCCAGTGGTGGGCGTCGATGCCGAGGAGACGGCCGATCGTGGTGCGGATGGTGCCGCCGTGGCTGACCACCACCAGCGTGCCGTTCTCCGGCAGCTTCTCGGCGTGCCGCAGCACGACCGGGGCCGCGCGGTCGGCGACCTCGGTCTCCAGCTCGCCGCCACCGCGCCGGACCGGCTCGCCACGCTTCCAGGCGGCGTAGTCCTCGCCGTAGCGGGCGATGATCTCGTCGTGCGTCAGGCCCTGCCAGGCGCCCGCGTAGGTCTCGCGCAGGCCCTCGTCGCGGGTGACCTCCAGGCCGGTGAGCGCGGCCAGTTCGGCGGCCGTGTCGGAGGCGCGCTGGAGGTCGGAGGCGACGATGGCGTCGGGTTCGAGCGAGGCCAGCAGCCGCGCGGCCCGGCGGGCCTGGCCGATGCCGGTCTCGGTCAGGGGTACGTCGGTGGTGCCCTGGAAGCGGCGGTCCACGTTCCAGGCGGTCTGGCCGTGCCGCCACAGGATGACGCGGCGGCCCCGGCCCTTGGTGTCGGTCACCTCGGCGGTGTCCGCCATCACCACTCCTCGCCGGGCTCGTCACCGGCCTCGGCGCGCTGCTTGGCGTGCTCCTCGGCCTTGCCGCGGGTGGCCTTGGCCTCCTCGGGCAGCTCCAGCTCGGGGCAGTCCTTCCACAGCCGCTCCAGGGCGTAGAAGACGCGCTCCTCGCTGTGCTGGACGTGGACGACGATGTCGACGTAGTCGAGCAGGATCCAGCGGGACTCGCGGTCGCCCTCGCGGCGGACGGGCTTGGCGCCGCGCTCCTTGAGCAGGCGCTCCTCGATCTCGTCGACGATCGCCTTGACCTGGCGGTCGTTCGGCGCGGAGGCCAGCAGGAACGCGTCGGTGATGGACAGCACGTCGCTGACGTCGTAGGCGATGACGTCGTGGGCGAGCTTGTCGGCCGCCGCCTGGGCGGCGGTGCTGATGAGTTCGAGGGAACGGTCGGTGGCGGTCACTGTGCGGCTTTCGGTCGGGGGCGGGGATCGGCTGGGGTGCGGGGGCCGTCCCGAAGGACGCGGCCCGTGGCAGTCACCGGGAATCCAAGGGTCTCACGGAAGGCGTGAGGCACCCCACGTGACGTTCGGGTCACCCGGGGTGCCTCGGTGGCGCGGGCCGCGTCAGGACGTGCCGGGCCGGTAGTCCTGGCCGAGGACGACCAGGACGTCGGCGCCGGAGGTGACGGAGCCCTTGGCGACGGCGGTGGCGGGCAGGCCGAGGGTCTTGGCGACCTCGGCGGCGTTCTCCTTGTCGGCCGCGCCGGAGTAGACGACCCGGGAGGCGCTCTGGGCGGCAGCGGCGCCGCCGTCCACGAAGGTGAAGCCGCCGTTGAGCAGGACCACGCGGGCCTTCTCGGCGTCGTCCTTGACCCCGGTGCCGTTCTGCACGGAGACGCGCACGGCCGAGCCTGCGTCGGGGCTCTTGGCGGCGCCGCCGAGCACGGTCTTGACCACGCTGTCGCTCGTCTGGGCGGTCAGCGTGCCGTCGGTCTGCACCGGCAGCAGCACGGTCTTGTACGAGCCGCCCTTGGCGAGATCGGCGAGCTTGGCCAGGAAGGTGCCGAGGTCCTTGTCGGTCAGCGAGGGGTCGAGGATCTGCGCGAGGGTCTGCACGGTCGTGGTGGCGCCCGAGGGGTCGGTGGACACCTTGCGCAGGACGCCGTAGAGGACCTGTCCGAACCGCTCCAGCTGGGCGTTCTGGGTCTCGCCGGGGGCGCGGTAGGTGGCGTAGGCGACGGCCATCTTGCCGCTGAGGGTCTGGTTCCTGCCCTGGCGGACGAGCGCCTCGGACCCCTTCTTCTTGGCGTCCGGGTCGGGCACGTCGGTGTTGGTGTCGATCTCGATGTTGCCGACGAGTTCGACCAGGTTCTGGAGGTAGGGCGTGTCCAGGCGCCAGGTGCCCTGGATGCTGGTGCCGAGCACGGTGTCGATCTGGTCGCGGGTGCCCGAGGAACCGTCGTCGTCGACCGATTTGGCCAGCGTCGTGGTGGTGCCCGAATCGTCGGACAGGGCAAGGGAGTTGGGGAGCAGGACGGTGGTGCCGCGCTTGGTGGTGGTGTTGTCGACGAGCAGCACGGTGGAGGTGCCGTTCTTGCCGGTGTTGTGCAGATGGACGACGATCACGTCGCGCTTCTGCGCCCCGGCGGCGACGGCGGTGCCGGCCTTCTTGCCGGAGGAGGAGAACCCGGGCAGGTCCCCGGCGAACCAGAGGTAGCCGACCCCGCCGACGGCGACCAGCGCGAGGACGACGACGAGGGCGATGATCCGGCTGCGGGCGCGGCGGCGGGCCTCCTCGCGGCGCTCGGTGCGGTTCTCGGTGAACTTCAGCCAGTCGATGACGTCCTCGGACTCGCCGTCCGGCTCCTCGGCGAAGGCGAACTGCTCCTCGCCCGCCGCCTCTTGGCCCTCCCTCGCGGACGCGGGCGCGGACGAGGAGGACCCGGGCGTGCCGCCGGGCCGTTCCTCGGGCTCCTCCGGGGCGGCCGGTCGGGAGGGGTGTCCGGACTGCTGGGGGATGTGGGCGGTCTGCTCGGTGACGCGGGGCTGCTGCCCGCTGGTCGCCGCCTGCCCGTAGGGGTCGTAGGGGGCGCCGCCCTGGGGAGCCGCGCCGTGGACGCCCTGGCCGCCCTGGCCGCCGCGCGTGCCGTACCCGTCGTACTGCTGCTGCCCGTAGGGGTCGGTGCCCTGGGTGCCGTAGGGGTCGTAGGCGGGCGGCACGGGCGGCTGCCGACCGGTGTCGTAGCCCCCCTGGCCGCCGTGGCCTCCCTGGCCGTAGCCCTGCCGGGTGTACGGGTCGTGGTCCTGGCCGCCGGAGCGGGCCGGGACCTGCTGGTAGACGGGGCGCCCGTAGTCGTCGTAGCCGACGATCTCGTAGCTGTTCCCGTCGTACTGGTCGTCGTACTGGTCGCCGCCGTACCCAGCGTCGTATCGGTCGTTCACCGGTGCCCCTCTCGGCTCACTCGCCGCGGTACAGCTCACGCTTGTCGATGTAGCGCACGACTCCGTCCGGCACCATGTACCAGATGGGGTCGCCCTTGGCGACTCTCGCACGGCAGTCCGTGGAGGAGATCGCCAGGGCGGGTACCTCGACGAGCGAGACGCCGCCTTCCGGCAGACCGGCGTCGGTCAGCTGGTGGCCGGGGCGTGTGACGCCGATGAAGTGCGCGAGGGAGAACAGTTCGGCCGAGTCCCGCCAGGTCAGCAGCTGGGCCAGGGCGTCGGCGCCGGTGATGAAGAACAGGTCCGTGTCCGGGTTGAGGGCGCGCAGATCGCGGAGGGTGTCCACGGTGTAGGTGGGGCCGCCGCGGTCGATGTCGATCCGGCTGACGGAGAACTGCGGGTTCTCGGCGGTCGCGATGACCGTCATCAGATAGCGGTCCTCGGCCGGGGAGACCGCGCGGTGCGACTTCTGCCAGGGCTGGCCGGTGGGCACGAAGACCACTTCGTCCAGGTGGAACTGCGCGGCGACCTCGCTGGCCGCCACCAGGTGCCCGTGATGGATCGGGTCGAACGTGCCGCCCATGACGCCGAGCCGACGCTTGCCGGTGCGGACCGGGCCGTGGCTGTCGAGGTGTGCCGTGTCCCGTGGCCCGTCGGGGGTGGTGCCGGGCGCCCCGGAGGTGTGCCCTGTGCCGGTGCCGGCCGCGTGGGCGGCCGTCCCGTCCGCCGGACCGGTAGGCATGTCCTGCTCTCCCATGCGTGCAGACCCTACCGGCCCGTAGTGCGACATCTGTGCGGGGATCAGGTCCCGGCTCAGCGGTCGCGGTTGAAGCGCGTGGTGATCCACAGCAGGAGAAGCAGGATGCCCAGGGCGCAGCCGCCGGTGACGGCCGGGTTGAGGCTGTTGTGGTGGCCGCCCCGCTCCTCGGTCTCGGCGGCGAGGGTGACCAACTGGACGGCGGCGCTGTGGATGCTCATCTTCGGCAGGACCTAACGCGTGTGGGCGGGATAAAGACGTGGGTTCATCGTAAGCGGGTGCCCCGGCGGAGATCACGCCGACTCCGGTGTTGCCCGGCGGGCGCGGGGACGGCCGCCCGGGGACGGCTGCCCGGAGGCGGCCCGGATCGCGGGCGCGGGGAACCTTCCCGGCGGGTCAGTCGTCCTTCCGCTTGTAGCCGCTCAGCAGGAACCAGCCGGTCAGTGCGCAGCCCAGGATCATGACGACCAGGATGACGCGGAGCAGGTTCCCCGACCCGTGCTCGGGGACGGCGTTCGCGGCGGCCTCGGTCAGCCGGGCGGCTGCGAGATGGTGCTCCATGGCGTGGACTCCTTCGGTGGTACTGCCCGGTCCACGGTACGCCGCCTAGGCTGGACCCGGTCCGGGGGGCACGGCACTCGGGGCACGGCACTCACACGCAGCAGGGGGATGACATGTCCGAAGAAAGCCGCGAACAGAGTGGGCGCGAGCGGGTGCCGAGCAGGCAGCGCAGGCGTTTCCCCGGGATCTCCTCCCGCGCCTACGAGCACCCGGCCGACCGTTCGGCGCTGGTGGCGCTGCGCAGGCTGAGCGGGTTCGACACCGTCTTCAAGGCGCTGAGCGGGCTGCTGCCGGAGCGGAGCCTGAGGCTGCTGTTCCTGTCCGACTCGGTGCGGGTCTCCGACCGGCAGTTCACGCATCTGCACGACATGCTGCGCGACGCCTGCTACATCCTGGACCTGGAGAAGGTCCCGCCGATGTACGTCACGCAGGACCCGCAGCCGAACGCGATGTGCATCGGTCTGGACGAGCCGATCATCGTGGTGACCACGGGTCTGGTCGAGCTGCTGGACGAGGAGGAGATGCGGGCGGTCGTCGGGCACGAGGTGGGCCACGCGCTCTCCGGGCACGCGGTGTACCGCACGATCCTGCTGTTCCTGACGACGCTGGCCCTGAAGGTCGCGTGGATCCCGCTGGGCAATCTGGCGATCATGGCGCTGGTGACGGCGCTGCGGGAGTGGTTCCGCAAGTCGGAGCTGTCGGCGGACCGGGCCGGTCTCCTGGTGGGCCAGGACCTGCGGGCCTCGATGCGCGGCCTGATGAAGATCGCGGGCGGCAACCATCTGCACGAGATGAACGTGGACGCGTTCCTGGAGCAGGCGGCGGAGTACGACGCCGGGGGCGACCTGCGGGACTCCGTGCTGAAGATCCTCAACGTGCTGCCCCGCTCCCACCCGTTCACCACGGTGCGGGCCGCCGAGCTGAAGCGGTGGGCCGAGTCCCGCGACCACCAGCGGATCATGGACGGCCACTACCCGCACCGCGAGGAGGACAAGGACGCGCGGGTCCGGGAGTCCTTCCGGCAGTCCGCGGCGAGCTATGCGAGCGACGTGAAGACCTCCAAGGACCCGCTGATGAAGCTGGTCTCGGATCTGGCGGGCGGCGCGGGCGACCTCGGCGGCCGGGTCCGCCGGGGTTTCAACGGCTTCACGAGCGCGCCGCCGTCGAAGGACGGCAAGAACACCCCGGGCACCCCGGACGACCCGGAGGCGCCGACGGACCAGCCCTGACCGGCCGTCTCACGTCTCACGCCTCACGCCTTCGGCTGAGCCGCGTCCGACAGCGTCCCGCACACGGCCGTCGGGGTGGCGTCGGTGTACGGGTCGGTGGCCTGGGGTCCGCCGGGCCGGGCGGTCTGGCCCGCCAGGAGCGGACGGAGGCGGGCCGTGGTGTCCTCGGTGCAGGACAGCGGCCCCGCCTGGGTGGTGGAGGCGACCAGCCGGGTCTGGCCCACGCGCAGGTTGTCGCTGTCGAAGCGGAAGGTCAGCGCGCGCCGGACGGTGAACAGGGACACCCGGGCCGATGCCTCGGTGGAGCCCCGGGGGCGCAGGGCGTAGACGAAGGTGCTGTCGGAGGTGACCTCCAGCGTGGCCGCGTCGGACTCGGCGGCGCGCAGGGTGCCGAGGACGCGGACGCGGTCGTCGGCGAGTTCCGCGCGGGCCGGGTCGAAGCGGATCAGCCAGCCGGTCGCGGCGTGCAGGCCGTCCGGGGCGGGCCGGTTCACGCTGCGGTCGAACTGGCCGAGCTGACGGGCGTCGAGCAGGGACCGCACGGGCCGGATCGCGCGCCCGGCGAGCACGTCGGGGTCGAGCGAGGAGCGCACGAGGTAGGTGCGGACGGTCGTCAGTGCGGCCAGGACCTGGCTCTCCGAGAAGTGCGCGGTGGCCCGGACGGCGGGCAGCGGGACGCCCTCGATGCCGCTCACGAACCCGGCGGCGGGGCCGCGCGCGAAGAGGGTGCGGGCGTCGGCGGCGCCGGGCACCTCGCCCCGGGGCGCGAGCGGGACGACGGTCGTGCGCAGCGGGGCGTCGGATCTGCGGGCCTGCGGTGAGCCGTACGGGTGACGGACGCCCAGGTAGAGGGCGGTGCCGAAGGCGATGGCGAGGAGGACGACGAGGGCCAGGGCCTGCCGGGTGAGCAGCCGGTGGCGGGGCACCCGGCGGCGTACGGCGGGGGCGTGGTCGGTCATGCGCTCGTGCGCGGAGTACTCCTGGAGCCGGGCAGCGCGGACGAACGACTCGTCGAACACGACGGATCGGTACTCGTCCTCGGCACCTGAGGGGCTGCCCTCGGGTGTCCCCTCCGGTGGGTCTCCAGGCCCGCCCATACTTTCAGGGTAGGTCGGGCGAGCCTCCCGTAAACGCGCTGGTACGCGACAACTTCTGACAGG
The DNA here is from genome assembly GCF_000373625.1 of Streptomyces sp. LaPpAH-108. Taxonomy (GTDB): domain Bacteria; phylum Actinomycetota; class Actinomycetes; order Streptomycetales; family Streptomycetaceae; genus Streptomyces. The sequence goes on along the minus strand of NZ_KB891988.1, from coordinate 298,914 downwards.
GGCTCATCAAAACCGCGCAGCGCCGGTCAGGCGTACGGCGGCTGTGGAAAGACGCGCGCGAGGACCGCTCAGGGGGCCTTCGGGACGGCGGAGACCGCGGGCTGGGAGTAGTCCGCGGAGACGGACGGCATGGGCACGGCGGCGGCCCCGCTGCCCAGGCCGCTGGAGGCCGGGGCGGGCACCCGGTCGCGGGTGCCGGAGGAGGCGCCCCGGTAGACGGCGGCGAAGGCCAGGGCCACCATGCCGACGCCCATCACCACGGCGAGCACCCAGGCGACGGGCCGGTGCCAGCGGATCTGCTTGCCGTAGGGGCCGAGGAAGCCGGGGCCGTCACCGGGGGCGTAGCCGTCGTGCGGGTCGTCGTCCGGGGTGTGGCCGAATCCGGTGTGCTCGGGGCCGTACAGCTCGTCGTAGGGCTCGGCCGAGGCGTGGGCGCGGCGGGCCTCCGCCTCGAAGGCCTCGGCGCGGGCCTGGGCGGCGGCGAGGAGGCGTTCGACGGCGCTGGGCTCATGGACGGTGGCCGCCTTTACGAAGGCCTCGTCGAAGACCACGGAGGCGAACTCTTCGTCCGTCGCTCCGCGGTCGTGGTCGTCGTCGGGCTCCCAGCCGTCCGGGAACGGCGTGCCCCCCACGTCCTCCGGCACGGGTCCAGAGTAGACCTGGGGGGTCAATTTGGGCAGACGGTACGGAAATTCGTCCGGCCCCCGGGACCGGTTTCCGGCCGTCCTCCGGACGGCTCAGCCGCGCACGTGTCCGTCGCCGGTGACGATGTACTTGGTGCTGGTCAGCTCCGGCAGGCCCATGGGGCCACGGGCGTGCAGCTTCTGGGTGGAGATGCCGATCTCGGCGCCGAAGCCGAACTGGCCGCCGTCGGTGAAACGGGTGGAGGCGTTCACGGCGACCGTGGTGGAGTCGACCAGCTGGGTGAACCTGCGGGCGGCCTGCTGCGAGGTGGTGACGATCGCCTCGGTGTGCCCGGAGGACCACAGCCGGATGTGCTCGACGGCCTTGTCGAGCGAGTCGACGACGGCGGCGGCGATGTCGTAGGAGAGGTACTCGGTCTCCCAGTCCTCGGCGGTGGCCTCGACCACGGTGGCCTTGGAGTCCCCGGCGAAGGCGAGCACGCGCGGGTCGGCGTGCACGGTGACCCCGGCCTCGGCCAGCGCGTCCAGGGCGCGGGGCAGGAAGGCGTCCGCGATGTCCTGGTGGACGAGCAGGGTCTCGGCGGCGTTGCAGACGCTGGGCCGCTGGGCCTTGGAGTTGACCAGGATGTCGATCGCGGTGTCGATGTCGGCCTGCGCGTCGACGTAGACGTGGCAGTTGCCGGTGCCGGTCTCGATGACCGGGACGGTGGACTCGCCGACGACCGTACGGATCAGGGAGGCGCCGCCGCGCGGGATGAGCACGTCCACGAGCCCCCGGGCGCGCATCAGCTCGCGCACGCTCTCGCGGCTCTCGCCGGGCACCAGCTGGACGGCGTCGGCGGGCAGCCCGGCGCCGCCGACGGCGTCCCGGATCACCCGGACGAGAGCGGTGTTCGACTCGTAGGCGGAGGCGGAGCCGCGCAGCAGGACGGCGTTGCCGGACTTCAGACAGAGCGCGGCGGCGTCCACGGTGACGTTGGGGCGGGCCTCGTAGATGATGCCGACGACGCCGAGCGGGACGCGGACCTGGCGCAGGTCGATGCCGTTGGGCAGCGTGGAGCCGCGGACGACCTCGCCGACCGGGTCGGGCAGCTTGGCCACGTCGCGCACGTCGGCGGCGATGGCGCGGACCCGCTCGGGGGTGAGGGTGAGGCGGTCGACGACGGACTCGCTGGTGCCGTTCTCCCGGGCCCTGGCCACGTCCTTGGCGTTGGCCTCCACGATCTCGCTGGTGCGGACCTCCAGGGCGTCCGCGACGGCGAGCAGCGCGTCGTCCTTCACCGCGCGCGGGAGCGGGGCGAGGTCGGCGGCGGCGGCCTTGGCCCGGTAGGCGGCGCGGGTGACCGGGGACATCGAGTCGTACGGCGAGAGCGTGGTCATGGCAGGAAGGGTAATGCGCGCGGCACGCCCGGCTTGCCCTGTTCCGCAACCCGAGACGCCGCCGCTCCCCCGCGCCCTGCGCACCGCGAGACACCGCGCCCACCTCTCAGAACGGGTGCACCCCTACCGGTGTCGCCGGTGCGGGCCCGTACCCCTCCGCGATCCGCTGGTGGTAGGTCTCGCGGTCGATGACCTCCAGGCCGACGATCTCCCAGGGCGGCAGCCCGGCGCTCTGCCGGTGCTCGCCCCACAGCCGCAGCGCGACGGCGGCGGCGTCGTGCAGGTCGCGGGCCTCCTCCCAGTACCGGATCTCGGCGTGGTCACCGGCGTACCGGCTGGTCAGGAGGAAGGGGTGGTCGTGGGCCAGCTGTTCGAGGGCGCGCCTGAGGTCCTGCACGGGGACGCACTCCCCGGAGACGCTGAGGGTGACATGCCACAGGCGGGGCAGATCCTTGGGCTCCTCGTAGGTGTCCCCGGCCGCGACGCTCGTCAGAGCACCACGGGACGCCGCCCCAGGACGGACTCGTCTCACGACGGCCTCCTTCACGCATGGCCCCTTGACGGAACGTGTCCCTTCAACATGTCCCCGAGACAAAGTTGAGCAGGCCCGAGGGCTCCGCGTGGCGGTTTTGCGGAACGTCCCCCACCGGGGGCGGTCCTTGTGCCCCGCTTTACACGCGGTTCCCCGGGGGTCACACGTGCAGCAGTACCAGGTCGTCCCGGTGTACGACCTCGCGTTCGTAGGCGGGGCCCAGTTCGCGTGCCAGCTCGCGGGTCGAACGCCCGAGCAGCCGGGGGATCTCCTTGGCGTCGAAGTTGACGATGCCCCGGGCGACGGCCCGTCCGGCGGCGTCGCGCAGCTCGACGGGGTCGCCCGCGCCGAACTCGCCCTCCACGGCGGCGATCCCGGCGGGCAGCAGCGACTTGCGGCCCTGGACGACCGCGCGGACGGCGCCGTCGTCCAGGGTGAGGGAGCCCTGCGGGGTGGAGGCGTGCTGGAGCCAGAGCAGCCGGTCGGCGGAGCGCCTGCCGGTGGGGTGGAACCAGGTGCCGGTGTCGCCCCCGGCCAGGGCGTCGGCCGCGTGGACGGCGCTGGTCAGCACGACGGGGATGCCCGCGGCGGCGGCGATCCGGGCGGCCTCCACCTTGGTGGCCATGCCACCGGTGCCGAGGCCCGCCTTGCCCGCGCTGCCGATCTCGACGTCCGCGAGGTCGGCCGGGGAGCGCACCTCGGCGATCCGGGAGGTGCCGGGCTTGCTGGGGTCGCCGTCGTAGACACCGTCCACGTCGGAGAGGAGGACCAGCAGGTCGGCGCGGACGAGGTGGGCGACGAGGGCGGCGAGGCGGTCGTTGTCGCCGAAGCGGATCTCGTCGGTGGCGACGGTGTCGTTCTCGTTGACGATCGGGAACGCGCCCATGGCGAGGAGCTTGTCGAGCGTGCGCGAGGCGTTGCGGTGGTGGCTGCGGCGGCTCATGTCGTCGCTGGTGAGCAGCACCTGGCCGACGCGGACGCCGTAGCGCGCGAAGGAGGCGGTGTAGCGGGCGACGAGCAGGCCCTGGCCGACGCTGGCGGCGGCCTGCTGGCGGGCCAGGTCGCGGGGGCGCCGGGGCAGCCCCAACGGGGCGAGACCGGCGGCGATGGCGCCGGAGGAGACGAGGACGACCTCGCGCGGCGCGCCGCCCGCACCCGGGGCGCGGAACTTGGCGAGCACGTCCACCAGCGCGTCCACCCGGTCGGCGTCCAGGCCGCCCGCGGCGGTGGTCAGCGAGGAGGAGCCCACCTTGACGACGATCCTGCGGGCCTCGCCCACGGCCTGCCTCGCACTTGCCACCTTGCCCTCTGTCCCCTCGCGCGCCCTGCGGTCCCGCTCGCCATCCATGCCGGTTCCGCTCGCAATCTACGCGAAGCGGGTGACCGCCCGCGCACCCGTCCAGCACGCGGACGCGCGCACGAGACGGGCCGGGGACGGGCCGCGAGTGAACTCTTACGGGGTCCTTCCCCACACCCTGGACCCGCCACCGGGTCACGGTCTGCGACCATGGAGCCCATGCGAAACGGCGGTTCGGTGCGGGTGATGGCGGGTGCGACGGGGGTCGCTCTGCTGACGGTGTGTCTGGCGGCGTGCGGGGGTTCGGGGCATCCGGACACCCCGAAGGGGCCCGGCGGGGGCGCCGACGCCAAGCCGCACGCCGCCGCACCGCTCAAGCGCGTCCCGGACATCGGGGACCGGCTGTGGAAGCAGGTGCCCGGGGACACGCGGCAGGTCGTCGCGGTGTACGGCGACGGCAAGGACTCGGCCGACTCGACCGTCGCGCTCTACGAGAAGACCGGCTCGGTCTGGAAGCAGCAGCGCACCTGGTCCGCCCACAACGGGCGCAAGGGCTGGACGACGGACCATCACGAGGGCGACAAGCGCAGCCCCGTGGGCGTCTTCACGCTGAGCGACGCGGGCGGTGTCCTCCCCTCCCCCGGCACCAAGCTGCCGTACACCCGCTCGGCCGCCTTCCAGGCCCCGCACTACTGGAAGAAGTCGTACTGGAACGACTTCGACTACGTCATCGCCATCGACTACAACCGGGTCAAGGGCACCCCGCCCAACGACCCGACCCGGCCGCAGGGCCAGTCCAAGGGCGGCAGCATCTGGCTGCACATGGACCACGGCAGCGGCACCTCGGCGTGCGTGAGCCAGCCCAAGGCGGACATGGAGTACCTGCTGCGCACGCTGGACCCGAAGGAGCACCCGGTCGTGGTGATGGGCGACAAGGCCGACCTGAAGGCCTGAAAGCCTGAAGTCCCCCGGGCTCGGCCCCGTCAGTCGCGGGGGTGCCGGTGGCGCCAGCCGCCCCAGGCCGACTCGATCATGTCGTCCAGGCCGAACCGGGCGCTCCAGCCCAGCTCCGCGCGGATGCGGTCGGCCGCCGCGACGACCCGGGCCGGGTCGCCGGGGCGGCGCGGGGTCACCTCGGCCACGACGTCCTCGTGGCCGGTCGTCTTGAGGATGCGGTCGACCATCTCGCGTACCGAACTGCCCTCGCCCCGGCCGATGTTGAGGACCAGCGAGGTGCCCGCCGGGGCCTCGCGCAGCCGTACGGCGGCGGCCTGGTGGGCGGAGGCGATGTCCTGGACGTGGATGTAGTCGCGCACGCAGGTGCCGTCCGGGGTGGCGTAGTCGTCGCCGAAGATGCGGGGCGGCTCGTCGGCCTCCAGGCGCTCGAACACCATGGGGACGAGGTTGAAGACGCCCGTGTCGGCCAGCTCGGGGGCGGCGGCCCCGGCCACGTTGAAGTAGCGCAGGCTGACGGCGCGCAGACCATGGGCGCGGGCAGCAGCCGCGATCAGCCACTCCCCCACCAGCTTGGTCTCGCCGTAGGGGCTCATCGGCACGCAGGGCGTGTCCTCGGTGACGAGGTCCACGTCGGGCATGCCGTAGACGGCCGCCGAGGAGGAGAAGACGACGCGGTCGACGCCGGTCTCCGTCATCGCGTCCAGCAGGGTCTGGAGGCCGGTGACGTTCTCCCGGTAGTAGTACAGCGGGCGTTCGACCGACTCGCCGACCTGCTTGCGGGCCGCGATGTGCACGACGCCGGTGACGCCGTGCTCGCGGATCGTGCGCGCGAGGAGATCCCCGTCGAGCACGCTGCCCACGACCAGCGGCACACCGGAGGGCACCCGCTCCGCGCTGCCGGTGGACAGGTCGTCGTACACGACCACGTCCTCGCCGCCCGCCGTCATCGCGCGCACCACATGAGCGCCGATGTATCCGGCGCCGCCCGTGATCAGCCAGCTCATCCCCATGCCTCCTCGAACGTCCTCCCGTGACAGCAGACTCGCCCATCGGAGACGGAAAATCGAGTCCGACAGCCCGGGAGGACGGCCGGGAATGTCCGGCAGCGGGCACCCGGCCGGTGTTCCGGCCGGGTGCCCGGTGAGCCCTAGAACGCCTCGAAGTCGTTGAACTCCCGCTCCGCCTCGTCCCGTTCGGCCTGCTTGTCGCGGCGGCGCTGGGTGGCGGGGCGCTGCTCCTCGAAGCGGTGGTCCTCGCCACGGCGGCCGAGCATCTCGGCGCCGGCGGTGACCGAGGGCTCCCAGTCGAAGACGACCGCGTTGTCCTCGGGACCGATCGCGACGGCGTCGCCGGAGCGGGCGCCCTCCTTCATCAGCCGGTCCTCGACGCCGAGGCGGTTGAGCCGGTCGGCGAGGTAGCCGACGGCCTCGTCGTTGTTGAAGTCGGTCTGGCGGACCCAGCGCTCGGGCTTCTCGCCGCGCACGCGGAACAGCGGCTCGCCCTCGAACTGCTCGCGGGTGACCGTGAAGCCCGCGTCGTCCACGGCCTTGGGCCGGATGACGATGCGCGTGGCCTCTTCCTTGGGCTTGGCGGCCCGCGCCTTGGCGACGATGTCACCGAGGGCGTACGTCAGCTCCTTCAGGCCGATGTGGGCGACCGCCGACACCTCGAAGACGCGGTAGCCGCGCGCCTCCAGGTCGGGGCGGACCATCTCGGCGAGGTCCTTGCCGTCCGGCACGTCCACCTTGTTCAGGACGACGATGCGGGGACGGTTGTCGAGACCGCCGTACTGCCGCAGCTCCTCCTCGATGATGTCGAGGTCGGACAGCGGGTCGCGCTCGGACTCCAGGGTCGCGGTGTCCAGGACGTGCACCAGGACGCTGCAGCGCTCCACGTGCCGCAGGAACTCCAGGCCAAGTCCCTTGCCCTGGCTGGCGCCCGGGATCAGACCGGGCACGTCGGCGACGGTGTAGACGGTCGAACCGGCCGTCACCACGCCGAGGTTGGGCACCAGGGTGGTGAAGGGGTAGTCGGCGATCTTCGGCTTGGCCGCGCTGAGCACGGAGATGAGCGAGGACTTGCCCGCGCTCGGGTAGCCGACCAGGGCGACGTCGGCGACGGTCTTCAGCTCCAGGACGACGTCCTGGAGGTCACCGGGCTCACCGAGCAGCGCGAAGCCGGGGGCCTTGCGGCGGGCGCTGGCGAGCGCGGCGTTGCCGAGACCGCCCCGGCCGCCCTGCGCGGCGACGTAGGAGGTGCCGTGGCCGACCAGGTCGGCGAGCACGTTGCCCGCCTTGTCCAGCACGACGGTGCCGTCCGGGACCGGCAGGACCAGGTCCTGGCCGTCCTTGCCGGAGCGGTGGCCGCCCTCGCCGGGCTTGCCGTTGGTGGCCTTGCGGTGTGGGGAGTGGTGATAGTCGAGCAGCGTGGTGACCGACTGGTCGACGGTGAGGATGACGTCGCCACCCCGGCCGCCGTTGCCGCCGTCCGGGCCGCCGAGCGGCTTGAACTTCTCGCGGTGGACGGAGGCACAGCCGTGGCCCCCGTTACCCGCGGCGACGTGCAGTTCGACGCGGTCCACGAAGGTGGTCATGGTGGGTGCCTCCAGAAAAGTGCGGGTACTACCTATGTCAACACGCGAAAGGCGGACCTGCCTTCCCGACCGGGAAGTGAGGTCCGCCTCGCGCGAAATGCTTCGTCGCGGCCGTGAATCAGAGGATTCAGGCGACCGGAACGATGTTCACGACCTTGCGGCCGCGGCTCTTGCCGAACTCCACGGCGCCGGGCTGCAGCGCGAACAGCGTGTCGTCGCCACCACGGCCGACACCGGCGCCCGGGTGGAAGTGGGTGCCGCGCTGGCGGACCAGGATCTCACCCGCGCTGACGACCTGACCGCCGAAGCGCTTCACGCCGAGCCGCTGGGCATTGGAGTCGCGACCGTTCCGGGTGGACGATGCGCCCTTCTTGTGTGCCATCTGTTCTCAGTCCCTTACTTCGCAGCCGTGGGGATCTCAGTGACCTTGATCGCCGTGTACTGCTGGCGGTGGCCCTGACGACGGCGGTAGCCGGTCTTGTTCTTGTAGCGCAGAATGTCGATCTTCTGGCCCTTGTGGTGGTCCACGACCTCGGCCTGGACCTTGATGCCGGCCAGCACCCACGGGTCGCTGGTCACGGAGTCGCCGTCGACAACGAGCAGGGTCGAGAGCTCGACCGTGTCGCCAACATTGGCAGTGGAAATCTTGTCAACCTCAACGATGTCGCCGACAGCAACCTTGTGCTGGCGACCACCGCTGCGCACGATGGCGTACACGCGGATCTCACTTTCGCTCGAAGTACGGCACCCCCGCAGGCCAGCCGCACCGGTAAAAACACCATGGACGACCTCTCCCGGCCACACCGGGTGTGACCGGGAGGGAAAAAGGTTTACGGGGATGTGGCGTGTTCAGACACGCCGACAGTCAAGGGTACGGGCAGGCCCCACAGGGGTCAAACCGGGCCCTGGTCAGCCGGTCAGCGTGGCCGCGTAGTCCGCGTACGCCTTCCGGATGCCGTCCGGGGACAGCTCCAGGTGCTCCAGGATCGTGTAGCGGCCCGGCCGGGTCTCCGGCGCGAACTCCACGGCCCGGACGAACTCGTCCTCGCTGAACCCGATGTCCTCGGCCAGCACCGGCAGCCCGTGCCGGCGCAGCGAGGCCGCCATGAGGAACGAGCCCTCGTGGTCGCCGCGCAGATGCATGGCGAAGGCCGCGCCGAGGCCCACCTGCTCGCCGTGGCTCGCCGCGCGCTTGGGGTAGAGCAGGTCGAGCGCGTGGCTGATCTCGTGGCAGGCGCCGGAGGAGGGCCGGGTGTGCCCGGCGATCGACATGGCGATGCCGGAGAGCACCAGCCCCTCGGAGAGCACGGTGAGGAAGCCGTCGTCCGTGCAGTCGCCGGGGTGGCGCAGCACGGCCTCGCCCGCCTGGCGGGCCATGGCGGCGGCGAGTCCGTCGATCTTCTCGCCGTTGACCCGGTTGGCCAGCTCCCAGTCCGCGACCGCCGAGATGTTCGACACGGCGTCCCCGATGCCCGAGCGCACGAAGCGCACCGGCGTCTCACGGATCACGTCGAGGTCGATGAGCAGCGCGATGGGCGTCGGCACACCGTAGGAGCCCCGGCCCGCGTCGTTGTCCAGGATGGACACGGGCGAGCAGATGCCGTCGTGGGAGAGGTTGGTGGCGACCGCGACCAGCGGCAGGCCGATGCGGGCCGCCGCGTACTTGGCGCAGTCGATGACCTTCCCGCCGCCGAGGCCGACCACCGCGTCGTACCGGCCGGACTTCATCTCGTCGGCCAGGCGTACGGCGTCGTCCAGCGTGCCGCCGCCGACCTCGTACCAGGTGGCACCCGGCAGGGACGGCGCGACGCGCTCGCGCAGCCGGGCGCCCGAGCCGCCGCTGACGGCGACGGCGAGACGGCCGGAGTGCGAGATGCGCTGGTCCGCGAGGACGCTCGCCAGGTCGGCCAGGGCACCCGGGCGGATGTCCACGACCACCGGCGAGGGGATGAGCCGCGTCAGTATCGGCACGCGATCTCCCGCCCGCGCGCGAGGTCGTCGTGGTTGTCGATCTCGACCCAGGAGACCTCGCCGATCGGCTGCACGTCGATCTTGAAGCCGCGGTTGACCAGCTCCTGGTAACCGTCCTCGTAGTACAGCTGCGGGTCGCGCTCGAAGGTCACGCGCAGCGCGTCCGCGAGGTCGGCCGCGGCCTCGCCCTCGATCAGGGTCACACCGATGTACTCACCGGTGGCCTCCGAGGGGTCCATCAGCTTCGTGATCTTCTGGACACCCTTGTCGGGGTCCACGACGATCTTCATCTCCTCGTCCGCCAGGGACTTCACCGTGTCCAGCGCGAGGATGATCTTCTTGCCCTCACCACGCGCCGCGAGCAGCGTCTTCTCGACGGAGACCGGGTGCACCGTGTCACCGTTGGCCAGGATCACACCGTCCTTGAGCGCGTCACGACCGCACCACAGGGAGTAGGCGTTGTTCCACTCCTCCGCCTTGTCGTTGTCGATGAGGGTGATCTTCAGCCCGTACTTGGCCTCCAGGGCCTCCTTACGGGCGTACACCGCCTCCTTGCGGTAACCGACGATGACACCGACCTCGGTCAGACCCACCTCGGCGAAGTTGCCCAGCGTCAGGTCCAGGACCGTCAGCGACTCCTCCTCGCCCTCCGGGCCCACCGGCACGAGCGCCTTGGGCAGCGTGTCGGTGTAGGGGCGCAGACGCCGTCCGGCGCCGGCCGCCAGCACGAGACCTATCATCGCGGTTTTCTCCTTCGGTTCACGCGGCTCGCGTGCCGCCGCCCGGGCGGGCCGGCGGCACGAGGTGTCGAGGGGCCTTCCTACCGGGAAACGGCGGGAAAAGTCCCGTGACGACCGTGTGGCCCTGCCAGGAACGGCAGGACCACACGGTGATCGGGGTGAGACTCAGCTCTCGTCGTCGGGCGCGGAGACCGTGGTGGTCTTCTTCGCCGTGGACTTGGCGGCGGCCGTCTTGGCGGTCTTCGTCGCCTTCTTGGCCGTCGTCTTCGCGGTCGTCTTCTTGGCGGCGGTCTTCTTGGCCGTCGTCTTCTTGGCGGCCGTGGTCTTCTTCGCGGCCGTCTTCTTCGCCGGGGCCTTCTTGGCCGCCTTGCGGGCGGTCTTCTTGGCGGGGGCGGCCTCCTCGGCCTCGCCCGCCTCGGCGGGCGCCTCCGGCTCCGGCTCCGTCGCGGCCGACGGGACGACCACGACGGCCGTGTCCTCGGACGCGGTGGAGGCGGTCGCCCTGCGCACCGCGCGGCGGCGCGGACGCGCCGGGGCGGCGCTCTCGGCGGGAGCCTCCTCGACCGCAGCCGCAGCCGCGGGCTCAGGCTCGGCGACCGGCGCGGTCTCCGCGACGGTCACGACGGTCGCCTCGGACCCGGCAGGGGAACCGGCGGGCGCCGACACCTTGCGGGTGGCCCGGCGGCGCGTACGGCCCTGGGGCGCGGCCTCCTCGGCCACGGGCTCCTGGGCGGCGGGCGCCTCGGTCACGGCCTCCTGGGTCACCACCGGGTCCTCGGCGGCGACCGGCGCGGCCTGCGCCTCGGCGGCCCGCTCCGGGCGCACGGCGCGCTCGGCCTCGGCGACGGGCTCGGTGCGGTCCACCGGAGCCTCGGCGCGCGCGGCCCGGCCGCCCTTGGCCTTGCCGGTCTCGGCCTTGGCGTACTCGGCCTTGCCGTTCTCGGTCTTCGGCGCACCGGCGGCCCTGCGGCTCGTACGGCGGCGCGAACGGCCACGTCCGGCTGCGGCCTCCGCCTCGGCGACGCTGCTGTACAGCTCCTCGTCCGGGGTGAACTCCGCGGGCAGCGCGAGCGGTTCGGCGACCTCGGCGGCCACCTCGGCCACCGTCTCGGCCGCCTCCGGCACGGGGGACTCGACGGCCACCGCGACGGCGGCGCCCTCGTGCTCGTGCGTGTGTCCGTCGCCGCCACGGCCGCGCTTCTTGCGCTTGCCGCCACCACCGCCGCCACCGGCGTACGAGGGCTGCTCCATGTGGACGATGACACCGCGGCCGTTGCAGTGGACGCAGGACTCGGAGAAGGACTCCAGGAGGCCCTGGCCGACCCGCTTGCGAGTCATCTGGACCAGGCCGAGCGAGGTCACCTCGGCCACCTGGTGCTTGGTGCGGTCGCGGCCCAGGCACTCCAGGAGGCGGCGCAGCACCAGGTCGCGGTTGGACTCCAGGACCATGTCGATGAAGTCGATCACGATGATGCCGCCGAGGTCGCGCAGCCGCAGCTGGCGCACGATCTCCTCGGCCGCCTCCAGGTTGTTCCTGGTGACCGTCTCCTCCAGGTTGCCGCCCTGGCCGGTGAACTTGCCGGTGTTGACGTCGACGACGATCATCGCCTCGGTCCGGTCGATCACCAGCGAACCGCCGCTGGGCAGCCAGACCTTGCGGTCGAGCGCCTTGGCGAGCTGCTCGTCGATCCGGTACGTGGCGAAGACGTCGACCTCGCTGGTCCACTTCTGGAGCCGGTCGGTGAGGTCCGGGGCGACGTGCGAGACGTAGCCGTGGATGGTGTCCCACGCCTCGTCACCGCTGACGATGACCTTGGAGAAGTCCTCGTTGAAGATGTCGCGCACGACGCGGACGGTCATGTCCGGCTCGCCGTACAGCAGCGTCGGGGCGTTGCCCGTCTTCGCCTTCTTCTTGATCTCCTCCCACTGCGCCTGGAGCCGTTCGACGTCACGGCGCAGCTCGTCCTCGCTCGCGCCCTCGGCGGCGGTGCGCACGATGACGCCCGCGTCCTCGGGGACGATCTTCTTGAGGATGGTCTTCAGCCGGGCGCGCTCGGTGTCGGGCAGCTTGCGGCTGATGCCGGTCATCGAGCCCTCGGGGACGTACACGAGGTAGCGGCCCGGCAGGGAGACCTGGCTGGTGAGGCGGGCGCCCTTGTGGCCGATCGGGTCCTTGGTCACCTGGACCAGGACCGACTGGCCGGACTTGAGGGCGGACTCGATGCGGCGCGGCCCGTTGGCCATGCCGAGCGCCTCAAAGTTGACCTCACCGGCGTACAGGACAGCGTTGCGGCCCTTGCCGATGTCGATGAAGGCGGCCTCCATGGACGGCAGCACGTTCTGGACCTTGCCCAGGTAGACGTTGCCGACGTAGGAGGTGGACTGCTCCTTGTTGACGTAGTGCTCGACGAGCACGCCGTCCTCCAGGACGCCGATCTGGGTGCGCTCGCCGTGCTGGCGCACGACCATGACGCGCTCGACGGCCTCGCGGCGGGCCAGGAACTCGGCCTCGGTGATGATCGGCACGCGGCGGCGGCCCTGCTCGCGGCCCTCGCGGCGGCGCTGCTTCTTGGCCTCCAGACGGGTCGAGCCCTTGATGGACTGGACCTCGTCGGACGGCTCGGCGGCCTTGCGGGGCTCGCGGACCTTGACGACGGTGCGCTCGGGGTCGTCGGTGGAGGCGTCGCCCGACTCGCCGGAGTCACCGGCGCGGCGACGACGGCGACGGCGGCGACGGCTGGAGCTGGAGCCCGCGGCGTCGTGCGCGTCCTCCTCGTCCTCTTCCTCCTGCTCGGCGGTGTCCTCGGCGTCCTGCGCGGCCTGCTCGGCGGCCAGGTCGTCGTCCTCGCCGTCCGTGCCCTCCTCGCCCTCCGGGGCGTCGCCACGGCGACGGCGACGGCCGCCCCGGCGGCGACGGCGGCGCGAACCGGCCTCGTCGGAGCCCTCGGCGTCGTCGCCCTCGGCCTGGCCCTCGGCGGCCTCGTCGGCCTCCTCCGGCTCCTCGGCCTCGGTCTCGGTCTCGGCGGCCGGGCGGGTCTCCTCGGCGGGGGCGCCCCGGCGGCGACGGCGACGGCGCGAACCGGCCTCGCCTCGGTCGTCGTAGGACTCGGCGCGTCCGGGCTGCTCGGCCTGCGCGGCCGGTGCGGACGGCTCGGTCTCCTCGGGCTTCGCCGCCTCCTCGGCCTCGGCGGCGACAGCGGCGGCCTCGGCCGCGGCCCGCTGCGGGGTCTGGAACCTCGGCTCGGTGAACACCGGCGCCCGGAAGACGGCGACGGCGGGGCGCGCGGGCTTGCGCGGGGAGTCGGACTCGGCGCCCTCGGCGGGCGCGGGTGCGGAGAAGCCGCCCGCGGCCTGCCGTACGACGCGGCGACGACGGCGCGAGCCGCCCTCGGCGGCGGCCGGAGCCTCGGCCTCCGGGGCGGCGGGCGCCTCGGCGGCGCGGCGACGGCCCTTGCGGGGGGCCTCCTCGGCCTCGGGGCTCTTCTCGGCGGCGGTCTCGGCGGACGCACCGGCCTCGGCAGCCGCCGGGGCACCGGCGGGCGCGGACGCCCGGCGGGTCGCGCGGCGACGGGCACGGGGAGCGGTCTCCGCCTCGGCGGGCGTCTCCTCGGCGGCAGCGGCGGGCGCCTCTACGGCGGCCGGGGCCTCTACGGGTGCGGTCTCGGCGACGGGCGCGGACGAGCGGCGCGTGGCGCGACGGCGCGTACGGGGCTCCGGCTCGGCGGGGCTCTCCTCCGTGGCCGGAGCCTCGGCGGATGCGGCCTCGGCGGGCGCGGCCTCGGCGGCGGCCGGAGCACCGGCGGGCGCGGAGGCCCGGCGGGTGGCACGGCGGCGCGTACGGGGAGCGGGCTCCTCGGCGACCGGCTCGGCGGCCTTGGCGTCCTCGGCGTTCTCGATGTCCGCGTTCTCCATGTCCACGCTCACCTCGTCGTCGTCCTTCTCCTCGGCCTGAGCGGAGGCGGCGGGGGCACCGGCGGGCGCGGAGGCCCGGCGGCGGGTACGGCGCGGCGCGGGGGTCTCGGTGACCTCGGCCGGTTCGGTGGTGTCGGCCGTCGCGGCCGTCGTCTCCGCGGGTACGACCGTCTCGGCGGCCTCGGCGGCGGCCGGGGCACCGGCGGGTGCGGAGGCGCGGCGGGTCGCTCGGCGGCGGGGGCGGGCGGGTGCGGTCTCGTCGGCCGCGGGCGCCTCGGCGGCGGCCTGCGACGACGCGGTGGCAGGCTCGTCGGCCCTGGTGGCGGGCGTGACGACCTCGGTGGGGGCCTCGGCGGCAGCGGGCGAACCCGCGGGCCTGGAGGCGGCACGGCGACGCCTGCGCGGGGGCAGGGTGTCGCTCGGGGTGTTCAGTTCGGAACCCTCGTTGGGCTCGGTCGGTTCGAGCATCCGGGCATTTCTCCCGTCAGGCTCCCGGGCGCCGCGCCTGGTCCGGCGCCGGCCTCTTCGGGCCGTCCGCCGTTGACGTCCGCGGCCCGCGCGATGCGCGATGGCCGCCGTCCGGGGCGCGGGCGCCGCACGGGAGCACTCTGTGTCCTGTCTCGCCGGTTCCGTACGCCTTGTCGGTACGGCCTGGCGAAAGTCTTCTGGTCGGTGCGCTGCCCGACCCAGGTGGCTCCCGAGTACGAGGGCGGCGCTACGGCGTGTGTCCTACACGGAACCTTCCGGCGTCGCCGCCGTCGCGGCGGCAGCCGGTGCGGCCGTCTTGGCCTGGGCTGCCTCGCGGTCGGGCGCGAGCGGGTCGGTCACCGTGCCGGTCTCTTCATCGAAAGGCCCCTGCGCCAGCCTGGTCACCGCTGCGGGGACCGGCGGCGCCAGGTCGGCCACGGCGCGGAGACCGGACAGGACGTCGTCGGGTCGTACGGCAGGCGTCACGTGCCGAACAACCAGCCGCAGTATCGCACAGGGCCGGTCTTCCGGCCTATCAGCCTGCGGCGGGTGCGTCTCCACGACCTCCAGGGAGGCGACGGCCGGGCGGCAGTCGAAGGTGCGCACGCCGTTCTTGGTGGTGCGCTGCACCTCGACCGTCCCGGCCGCGTGGAAGGCATCGACCGCGCGACGGGCCTCCGCCGGGTCCACGCCGTCCAGCCGCAGCTCCCACAGGGAGGCGGCGAGCCGGTCGGCGAGGCCGGAGGTGTGGGCCTCGACCGCGTCGGTGATGTCCAGCCCGGCGGGCAGCGACCCGTCGAGCAGACCGCGCAGGGTCTCGGGGTCACGCGCCGCGGTCAGGGCGATCTCCAGGTACTCCGCCTCACTGCCCGTGCCGGTGGGTGCGGCATTGGCGTACGACACCTTCGGGTGCGGTGTGAACCCCGCCGAGTACGCCATGGGCACCTCGGCGCGGCGCAGCGCACGCTCGAAGGCGCGCTGGAAATCGCGGTGGCTGGTGAACCGGAGGCGGCCACGCTTGGTGTAACGCAGTCGGATGCGCTGCACCGCGGGTGCGGGCGGTGGGCCTTCGGGCTGTCGCTTGCCCAGTGTCCTAGTCCTTCGTGAGTGCGGTCGTACTGCTACCAAGAGTACGTGTGCCGCGCTCGTGAGGTTCCCGCCGGTCCACGGCGACCGGCCGCCGCGCCTCGCCGAGGAGCATCCGGCGCAGGTCCGCACGGGCCTGGCGGACGGTGTCGCGGGCGGTGGCGAGAGCCTGCCGCGAGGCCTGTCCCACGGCGCGCGCGACCTCGGCGGCGGGCCGCAGGACGTGGTCGCGCACGACGTGTCCGACGGGGGTGAGGACGGTGCGGTACACCCAGCGGACGGGTTCCACGAAGATCCACCGGAAGAGTGTGCCGAGCGCGCGTCCGACCACCAGCGAGAGGCGCCCGGCGACCCGCCAGGCGTGTCCGAGGGCGTCCGCGATCTCCCGCCCGACCACCGCGAGGACCCGGCCGACGGGCGCGAGGAACCGGCGCCACAGCCAGCGCGCGGGCAGCACCAGCAGAACGCGGGCGGTCCAGTACAGGGCGGTGCCGACCCCGGCGACGACCAGGTCCGCGAGCCAGGACAGCCCGTGTCCGGCCGGTACGAGCACCCAGGTCCACAGCCACAGCGCGGGCAGCACGAACAGCACGCGCGTCGTCCAGTACAGGGCGAGGCCCACCCCGGTGGCGACGGCCCGCCCGCACCACGCGAGCGCGCGGCCGACCGGGGCGAGCACCCGGCCGTGGAACCACCGCGCCGGGACGACGAACAGGCGGTGCCCCAGCCACGCCAGCGCCGTACCCACGGCCGCCGCGAGCCAGGCCGTCCCCCGGCCCAGCGGCGCGAGCACGCGCGCGTACAGCCAGCGGGCGGGCACCACCAGGAGGACCTGGCCGAGGAAGCCGAGCCCCTGGCCGACCGGGACCACGACCCAGCGCCACAGCGCCACCCACGGCCACACGAAGAGCGCCCGGCCGGTCCACAGCAGCGCGCGGCCCAGCGGGCGCAGCAGGGTGTCCCGCAGGAAGCGGGCGGCGACGGTGAGGCCGTCCCACACCAGGCGCACCGGCACCACGAGCACGAGCACCACGATCCGCACCGGAATACGGATCGCCACGGCGAGGCAGCCCTCGGAGGAGGCGGGCGCGACGGGCGGCTTGTCCAGGTCCATGCCCGTACAGACGCCGTACGGGCCGTATTGGATGCCTTCCGGTCAGCCCGGTCAGCCCGGTCAGCCTTCCGCCGGGGCGGTACGGCCCGCCTTGTACCGGTCCGGGTACCACTGGGTGAAGCGCACGGCCCCGACGAGCAGCGCGATCGGCACGACCCAGTTGAACCAGTCGTCCTGGTCGGGGAAGCGGATCGCCAGCCAGGTGAAGAGTGTCATCAGCGCGAAGGCCAGGCCCCACACCGCCGTCAGGACCCGGTTGATGTGCTGGAAGACGGGCGAGTCCCAGTACTGACGCGGCGTCGACTCGCGCGCGTACTGCGCGGTGAACGGGTCGGCGAGCAGCGAGCCGAGCGCGACGACGGCGACCAGGCCGTTGGAGATGACCTGGGCGTAGGTCTCCACCCACAGCAGCTCGCCCCGGTCCAGGGCGAGCGCGAGGACCGCGAGCACGGCGAAGAAGACGATGCCCGTCGCGTCGAGGATGCGGATGCGGCCGTGCCGCAGGTCCTGGGCGGACAGGACGAGCGCGGCGACCAGCGCGGCGAGCGCCGCGTACTCCCAGGTGCTGGGGCTCGCGACGACGCCGAAGATGATCCAGGGGGCGAAGGAGAGGAAGACGCTGCCCGTGCCGACGGGCTTCTTGGCGGGGGCCTTCGTCGCCGTCTGCTGGGCCATGGGGTTCCTCCGGTGGCTCGCGCCTGTCTCGTCCGGCTCGCACGTCCCGCTCGCGCTGTGCTCGTTCAGCGGCGCGCGCTCCTCGTTCGGCGTTCGGCGGCTCGCGCTGTCCCTCGTTTCATGGTCGCGCCGAGCGGCCCGGCCCGCACGCGCGCCGCCCGTGTGCACGCGGCCCGCCGGGCCCCTACCGTGGAGATGCGGTCCGGATGCACGGGGGTCGGTACGGTCTGTCCCGGGAGCAGCCTCCATGAGCTACCGCTTCAACGAGAACGACCAGTTCAACTACGAGGTCCTGCTCGCCCTCGGCTCGGTGTGGCGGCGCGGCGCCGACGCGGGCGAGGTGCTGACCACGGCCGCCGGGGTGGCCGACGGGGACGGCGCGGCGTGGTTCGACGCCTGGGCGGACCTGGGGCGCCGGGTCAGCGAGGACGCCGACCGCTGTGCGGCCACCGGGCATCCGCTCAGCGCGCGTGCCGCCTGGCTGCGCGCGGCGGGCTACTTCGGCACCGCGCTGGTCGCCGCCGACGCGCTCGGGGACGGCGGGAAGCGGGCGGCGGAGGTGTTCGCGGAGCACCGGGCCTGTCTCGACCGCTTTCTGCACGCCTGCGACCCGCCCGCCGAGCGGGTCGCGATCCCGTACGAGGACACGACGCTGCCGGGCTATCTGATCAGCCCGCCCGGCGCGGAGGACGACGCTCCGCTGCCGACCCTGATCGTCAACAACGGCAGCGACGGCCCGCTGACCGCCGCCTGGACGCTGCTCGGCGCCCCCGCCGTGGAGCGCGGCTACCGCGTCCTGCTCTTCGACGGCCCCGGCCAGCAGTCGATGCTCTTCGAACGCGGGGTGCCCTTCCGGCCCGACTGGGAGCACGTCATCACGCCGGTCGTCGACTATCTGCTGCTGCGCCCCGACGTGGACCCGCGGCGGCTGGCGCTCGCGGGGATCAGCCAGGGCGGCTACTGGGTGCCGCGCGCGCTCGCCTTCGAGCAGCGGATCGCCGCCGCCGTGGCCGACCCCGGGGTGGTCCGGGTGTGCGACAGCTGGTGGCAGCACCTCGGCCCCGATCTGCGCGGGCTGTGGGAGTCCGGGGACCGGGACGCCTTCGACGCGATCATCGGGGAGGCGCTGGAGCAGAACCCGTCGCTGGCCGCGATGTGGCGGTGGCGGGCCCGGCCGTACGGCATCGACGCGCCGTACGACCTGCTGACCGAGGTGGCGCGGTACGACCTCATGCCCGTCCTCGACCGGATCACCACCCCGCTGCTGATCACCGACCCCGAGGGCGAGCACTTCTGGCCGGGCGCCTCGCGGCGGCTCTACGACGCGCTGCCCGGCCCCAAGTGGCTGGTCCGCTTCACCGAGGAGGAGGGGGCGCATCTGCACTGCGAGCCGCTGGGGCGCGCGCTGTTCGAGCAGCGGATCTTCAACTGGCTGGACGCGCGGCTGGGGACTCCGGCGCGGGTCTGAGAACCGGATGCCGCTCACGACGACCGGACACGGATCACGGGCGAGGGCGGGCGAGGGCACAACCGGATAACCATCTTGATCAGGACACGCCAACCTCTGGCGCCGCGCCATGGCCGCTGCTTCCATGGAGGCCGAAATCAGAACTCCGCTGGGGGGCGAGTATGCACTGGTACATCGATGTCCTGAAGAAGTACGCCGTCTTCAACGGCCGCGCACGGCGGCAGGAATACTGGATGTTCTTCCTGGTCAACCTGATCATCGCCATCGTGCTGTCGATCATCGGCCAGGCGATCGACACCATGGTCATCAGCTGGATCTACAGCCTGGCCCTCTTCCTGCCCGGCCTCGGCGTCGCCGTCCGCCGCCTCCACGACACCGGCCGCTCCGGCTGGTTCGTCCTCATCGGCCTGATCCCCTTCATCGGCTGGATCATCCTGATCGTCTTCCTGGCCCAGGAGGGCCGCCCGGACCCGAACGAGTACGGCCCGAACCCGAAGTACGCGCCCGCGGTCTGACGCGTCGCCTGACGCACGGAAGGGCCCGCCGGAGTCTCCGGCGGGCCCTTCCGCATGCCGGGACCGGGGGGGGCGGGGCGCTCACTCCACCGCGATCCCGTGGTCCGCGAGGAGTTCGGCCAGGCCGCCCGGGTAGCCACGGCCGCCCAGGACGAAGTCCCAGTCGCCGGTCGGGCGGCGGCGGAAGGAGCCGAGGACCAGGGCGGTTTCGCCGGGGCGGCCCTCGGAGACCTCCAGGCGGCCGAGTTCGGTCAGGGCCGGGTCCAGGAGGCGGATCACCGGGGCCGTGAAGCCCGAGAGGTCGGCGTGGGGGTCGGTCTCCGGGTCCACGGCGGCGACCAGGACCAGGCGGTCGGCCTCGGCGGGCAGGGCGTCGAAGGAGACGCGGACGGCCGCCTTGTCGGGGGGCGGGGCGGGTACCGAGCGGACCGAACCGTCCGGGGTGGCCGGGTTGTTGAAGAACACGAAGTGGTCGTCGCCGAGGACCCGGGCGCCCGCGCAGACCAGCGCGCACATGTCCAGGGCGACCTCGCCGGACCAGGACATGCCCAGGACGTTGTAGTCGCCGAGCGGCGTTTCGGCGGCGGGACGGCCCTCGCGCTCGCCGAGTCGGCCGCGCAGTCCGTGGCGGTGCAGCAGATCGACCAGTTCGGGGCCCGAGATCAGCTCCAGCGGCTTGCCCTGCGCGAAGGTGTGCGAGCCGGGGCCGAAACCCGAGGTGGTGACGAGGACGCCCTTGTTCGCGCCGGTGTCCTGCACGGTGCCGTACAGGTCCCGCACCGCCGTGGGCGGGACCGTGTTGCGGTACCGCTTGACCTGCACGACGATCTGGCCGCCCCGGATCGGGGCCGGGTCCACGGCGTGCACGTCCACCCCGCCGTCGCCCGAACGCGCGGTCGTCACCGCCTCCATGCCCATGGCCCGGAACAGCTCGGCCACCAGCGACTCGAAGGCGACCGGGTCCATCGCGTAGAGATCCGGCTCCTCGCCGGTGGACCCGCGCTCGTCGGGGCCGGTACGCACCTCCTCCGGTCTGCGGCCCGGCCGTACCGCCACCAGCTGGTCCGGACGCGCCGAGAGCCTGCCCTTCAGCGCCTCCGTCAGACAGCTCACCGGGTCGACCTGGGCGAGGTGGAGACCGGTGAAGGTGGCCTTCGGCGCCATGACCGTCGCGAGGCAGATCAGGGTCTGTCTGCCGGTCGCCGGGTCGTGGTCGTCGACGACGCCGTTGACCGCCACGGAGTCGAGCGCGTCGAACTCGTCGGCGGCGAAGACCTGTTGGGCCGCGAGGAGCAGACACTGCGCCAGCACCTCGCGGTACAGCGTCCGCCGCTGCCCCATCGGGCGCGGGGTCTCCTTCTCCTGGTCCAACGTCGGCATGTACCGCACCGACCTGGCCTCCGGCACCACCGCGAACCCCGGCAACTCCCAGTCCAGCACCAGCTGCCGGGCCACCGGGTCGTACGCCGCGCGCGGCACGCACGGGAAACCGCCGGGCCACGCCGTGGACGCCCGCAGCGCCGCGCCGAAGTACGCGACCACCGCCTCGGGTTCACCCCGCCGCACACTCTCGGCCGCCTCCGCGACCCCCGCGTTGTGCCGCCGCACCTCGGCGAGCCAGGCCGCCACCCGCTGCTCGTACTCCCGCTGATGCACGGCCAGTTGCAGCAGACGCCGGGACTCGGCCGCCTGCGCCGCGAACCAGTCGTGCTCGAACCGGGTCTGCGCGTCCGCCTCCGCCTGCGCCCGCTGCGCCGCCGTCCAGCCGCCCCGCGCCGCCCGGTACTGCGCCCGGTCGGGCATCCGCACCGGCCACCCCAGCGGCCCCGGGTCGAACGGCTCGACCTCCTCGGACCGCATCAACCGCGCCACCCGGAACGCCTGAGCCCCGCACCCGGCGGCCAGCAGCCCCCGCAGCGCGGCCACCCGCGCCTCCAGCTCCTCCGTACGCCGCCGCGCCTGCGCCTGCCGGAACTCCCGCTGACTCTGCGCGACTTCCCGCTCCCTGGCCCGCTCCTGCCGTTCCCTCTCCCGCTCCCGCCGCGCCTCGTCCGCACGCCGCCGCTGCTCCTGCCGCTGCGCCTCCGCCCACACCCCCGCCAGACCAGCAGACCGACGCCCCATCCCCCAGCCCTCCCCCACACACCGGCTGCCCCCAACCGGACGTAACCGGACGACCTTATCCACCCGACCCGGCCCCGCACATCCACTTGCACCAGGGACGTACCGAACCCCCGCCCAGCCGACCCTCAACTCCCGTCGGCCGGATCACGCCAGTACCAGGGCACCACCGGCGGCAGCCACGGCACGCCGTCCCCGCGCTCGAGCACCGGTGCCGGGCAGTCGTCCGGCAGGGAACGGCCGTCGATCACGGCTTCAAGGGTGAACTGCACGTAGCGCAGGTAGCCGCGCACGTCGCGGACCCTGGTCTCCCGGTCGTCCTGCCCGATGCTCCGCCAACCGACGTCATGGCAGAGCCGCACCAAGGTCCTGTACCGGGCGCGCACGCGAGCGTCCCCGATGGAGAGCAGATCGGTCTGCATGCCCCGCCGGACCGAACCGAGAGCCGCCGAGCAGCGCTCACGGGCCACCGGGCTGAACCGGGGCTCCTCCAGGGCGAGATCCGGCAACGACGGCAGCCACGCGTACAGATCCGCGAACCGTTCCAGCAGCCGTTGCGCGGCCTCGGCCGAGCGCTGTCGAGCCCATTGGCGACGGGCCGACTCCCCGGCGGCTGCCGTCTGCCAGCGGGCGACATGCACGGTGATGGCGCCGCCGGTCAGCGTGCCCATGAGCGCGCCGACCGCCTGGCCCGCCAGATCCCCCAGGCTGCCCATGTCTCAAGCCTCGGCAGCTTGCCCTCAGCGCAAACCCCCGCCGGAGAACCGCAGGGCGGTCTTCGGCGGGGGTTTGCGGTGTCGGCGTTCAGGGTCAGTGGGTGTGGCCCGCCGGGGTCGGGCCCGCGTTCTTCACTGCCAGAGGCAGGAGCTTCTTGCCCGTCGGGCCGATCTGGATGTGGGTGTCCATCTGGGGGCAGACACCGCAGTCGAAGCAGGGGGTCCAGCGGCAGTCCTCGACCTCGGTCTCGTCGAGGGCGTCCTGCCAGTCCTCCCAGAGCCAGTCCTTGTCGAGGCCGGAGTCGAGGTGGTCCCAGGGGAGGACTTCCTCGTAGGTGCGCTCGCGGGTGGTGTACCAGTCGACGTCGACGCCGAAGGGCGCGAGCGCCTTGTCGGCGCAGGCCATCCAGCGGTCGTAGGAGAAGTGCTCGCGCCAGCCGTCGAAGCGACCGCCGTCCTCGTAGACCGCGCGGATCACGGCGCCGGTGCGGCGGTCGCCGCGCGAGAGCAGGCCCTCGACGATGCCGGGCTTGCCGTCGTGGTAGCGGAAGCCGATGGAGCGGCCGTACTTCTTGTCGCCCCGGATCTTGTCGCGGAGCTTCTGCAGACGGGCGTCCGTCTCCTCGGCGGAGAGCTGCGGGGCCCACTGGAAGGGGGTGTGGGGCTTCGGGACGAAGCCGCCGATCGAGACCGTGCAGCGGATGTCCCCCGAACCGGAGACCTCGCGGCCCTTCTGGATGACGTGCGTCGCCATGTCGGCGATCTGGAGGACGTCGTCGTCGGTCTCGGTGGGCAGACCGCACATGAAGTACAGCTTCACCTGCCGCCAGCCGTTGCCGTACGCGGTGGCGACCGTGCGGATCAGGTCCTCCTCCGAGACCATCTTGTTGATGACCTTGCGCATGCGCTCGGAGCCGCCCTCGGGGGCGAAGGTGAGACCGGACCGGCGGCCGTTGCGGGTCAGCTCGTTGGCCAGGTCGACGTTGAACGCGTCGACACGGGTGGACGGGAGGGACAGGCCGATCTTGTCGTCCGTGTAGCGGTCCGCGAGGCCCTTGGCGATGTCGCCGATCTCGCTGTGGTCCGCGGAGGACAGGGACAGCAGGCCGACCTCCTCGAAACCGGTCGCCTTCAGCCCCTTGTCGACCATGTCGCCGATGCCGGTGATCGAGCGCTCGCGCACCGGGCGCGTGATCATGCCCGCCTGGCAGAACCGGCAGCCGCGCGTGCAGCCACGGAAGATCTCCACCGACATGCGCTCGTGGACCGTCTCCGCCAGCGGCACCAGCGGCTGCTTGGGGTACGGCCACTCGTCCAGGTCCATGACGGTGTGCTTCGACACGCGCCACGGCACGCCCGAGCGGTTGGGGACGACGCGGGCGATACGGCCGTCGGGCAGGTACTCCACGTCGTAGAAGGCCGGGATGTACACCGCGCCGGTCTTCGCCAGGCGCAGCAGCACCTCCTCGCGGCCACCCGGGCGGCCCTCCGCCTTCCACTTGCGGATGATCTCCGTCATGTCCAGCACGGCCTGCTCGCCGTCGCCGATGATCGCCGCGTCGATGAAGTCCGCGATCGGCTCGGGGTTGAAGGCCGCGTGGCCGCCCGCGAGGACGATCGGGTCGTCGAGCGTACGGTCCTTGGACTCCAGCGGGATGCCCGCCAGGTCCAGCGCCGTGAGCATGTTGGTGTAGCCCAGCTCGGTGGAGAAGGACAGGCCGAACACGTCGAAGGCACGCAGCGGCCGGTGGCTGTCGACCGTGAACTGCGGCACGCCGTGCTCGCGCATCAGGGCCTCCATGTCCGGCCACACGCTGTACGTGCGCTCGGCGAGGACGCCCTCCTGCTCGTTCAGCACCTCGTAGAGGATCATGACGCCCTGGTTGGGCAGACCGACCTCGTACGCGTCCGGGTACATGAGGGCCCAGCGGACATCGGAGGATTCCCACGGTTTCACCGTGGAGTTCAGTTCCCCACCGACGTACTGGATCGGCTTCTGCACATGCGGGAGCAAAGCTTCGAGCTGCGGGAAGACCGACTCGACGGACATCGCGGCATTACCTTCGTGAGCTGACGGGGGGCGCCCCCGGCCCGGAGACTGAGGGTGGGGGTGACCATCCAGCGTAACCCGGTCGGCGCAGTCCTCCGTACCGTTCAGAGCGGGAAGCGGGACACGATCTTCCGCCACCGCCCGGGCAGCTCATCCTCCACCCGCTCCGCCCGCCGCTCCTCGCGCCCGTACAGCAGCCCGTACGTGAACGCGCTCTCCCCCGCCCCCTGCGTCACCGCCGCCAGCTCGCGCAGGGTGCGGCGGGCCATGACGCCGTCCTGGTGGTCACCGAGGAGGGTGGTGAGGGACTTCATGGACTTGACGAGGGCGCGGGCCGGGGCGCCGAGCGCATCTGCGACCGCCTCCGCGCCGTACCGGGTGCGCTTGGCCTTCTTGCGGGCCTCGTGCAGCGTACGGTCGCGCTGCTCGCCGGGCGGCAGCTCCAGGGCTGTCTCCACGAGCCGGGAGAGCTTGGCGAAGTCCGTGCGCAGGGCTTTGGCCAGGGTCTTCCCCGGCTTGCGGGCGGCCCTCTTCAGCAGGGGCGGGTCCGCGAGCAGGGCGTCCAGACCGTCGAGCAAGGCGAGGTAGCGCGCGGAGTCGAGTACGCCGATCAGCCGGGCCCGGGTGCTGTGGTGGCGGGCGCCGGCCCAGCCGGTCAGGCGCTCGCGCACGGGTCCGTCGACCAGGTCGTCGGGGAGGGCGGCGAGGTCGGCGGTCAGGCGCTCGGCCAACACCTCCTGGTCGCGGTCGAGACCGAGTTCCCCGGCGAGCCACTTCAGCTCGGCCGCGAGCGGGGCGGTGGCGGCGCGGTCGAGCACCTGGGGGAAGCCGCGCAGCGCGGAACGGGCCCGGCGGGTGGCCACCCGCATCCGGTGCACGGCGTCGGGCAGATCGCGGCGGACGGCGGGATCGCCGGAGAGGATCACCTCGCGCTGCTCGCGGAGATAGGCGAGAACGTGGTCGCCCGCCGTCATGGGGGCGGCGGGAGTGCCGCTCCCGCTCGCCCGGCCGCCGGTCTCCACCAGCGCGCGGGCCAGCTTGGACGGCGCCTTCGACGGCTTCAGCCCGGCCGCGCGCAGCCGCTTCTCGATCCGGTCCAGGAGGGCGGGGTCGCCGCCGTCGGCCAGCTCGACCTCGGTCTCGGTCCAGTGGGCGGTGCCGCCCGCCCGGTTGAGGCGTTCCGCGGTCACGGTGTCGCTGCTCGCCTCGGCCAGCAGCGTGTCCTCGGCGTCGAGCAGGTGCTGGACGTGGCGGGCGCTGCGGAGCCGCATCACGGGGACCAGTTCGGCGCCCCGGACCCGGGAGCGGACCAGCGCGGCGATCTCCTCGGGCACGGTGTCCGACAGCGGCGCCCGGATCTCGTCGCGGACCCCGGGGGCCACGGGGAACTTCACATGCCATCCGGCGTCCCCGCCCCCGGTGCGGCGGCGCAGGGTGAGGGAGGCGGCGGCGAGCCGTTCGTCGGGGGTGTCGTAGTAGGTGGCGTCCAGCTCGGCCACGCCCCGGTCGACGACCCGGGCCACCCCGGCGGTCCCGGTCACCTCGGGAAAGCCACCGTCTCCCCCCTCGTACTTCCGCTCCACCTCACGCTTCACGTCCACCATGCCCCGAATCTAGAACGCCCCCACGACCCCCAGCCAGCCCCCGGACACACCGAAGGGGCGGGAGCCCCCTCCCGCCCCTCCGCCACATCTCCGAGCCCGGCCGCTCGGGCCTGGCCAAAGCCCGGACGCTCAGGCCCAGCCGAACCCGGCCGATCGAGCCTGGCCGAACCCCGGACGCTCAGGGCCGGCCAAGCCCGGACAATCGAGCCCAGCCGAACCCCGGACGATCGGGCCCGGCCGTGAACCCGGACCGTGAACCCCGGCCCCCGGCCATGCACCCGCCCGTATCCCCCGTCGAACCGCCGGAGGCACTACGCCGACATCGGCCGCTGCACCCGGATCGACTGGAGCAGCCCCACCGCGATCCAGACCGCGAACATCGACGAGCCGCCATAGGAGACGAACGGGAGGGGCAGACCGGTGACCGGCATGATGCCGAGGGTCATGCCGATGTTCTCGAAGGACTGGAAGGCGAACCAGGCGACGATCCCGGCGGCCACGATCGTGCCGTACAGCTCGGTCGAGTCGAAGGCGATACGGCAGGCCCGCCACAGGATGACGCCGAGGAGGAGGATGATCAGGCCCGCGCCCAGGAAGCCCAGCTCTTCGCCCGCGACCGTGAAGACGAAGTCGGTCTGCTGCTCGGGCACGAACTGGCCGGTGGTCTGCGAGCCGTGGAAGAGGCCCGCGCCGGTCAGGCCGCCGGAGCCGATGGCGATGCGGGCCTGGTTGGTGTTGTAGCCGACGCCCGCCGGGTCCAGGTCGGGGTTGGCGAAGGCGGCGAAGCGGTTGATCTGGTACTCGTCCAGGATGTGCAGCTGCCAGATGGCGACGCAGCCGACCACTCCGGTCAGGAGCAGGCCGAAGATCCAGCGGTTGGAGGCGCCGGAGGCGAGCAGCACGCCCAGGATGATGGCCACCATCGCGAGGACCGTGCCGAGGTCGGGCATGAGCAGCACGATCATGATCGGCACGGCGGCCAGGCCGAGCGCCTGCAGGACGGTGCGGTGGTCGGGGTACTTCTTGTCGCCCGCGTCGACCCGGGCCGCGAGCAGCATGGCCATGCCCAGGATGATCGTGACCTTCACGAACTCGGCGGGCTGGAGCGAGAAGCCGCCGCCGAACACGATCCAGTTGCGGCTGCCGTTGATGGTGGCGCCGAGCGGGGTGAGGACGAGCAGCACCCCGAGCAGGGAGACGCCGTAGAGGACCGGCACGGCGTTGCGCAGGGCGCGGTGGCCCAGCCAGACCGTGCCGGCCATCAGGGCGAGCCCGATGCCGAGGTTCATCAGGTGCCGGAGCAGGAAGTAGTACGGGTCGCCCTGGTTGATCTCCGTGCGGTTGCGGGTCGCGGAGAAGACCAGCAGCGAGCCGATCAGGGACAGCGCCAGGGCCGCGAGCAGTATCGGCCAGTCGAGCCTGCGGGCGACGGAGTCGCGGGCGAGGAGCCTGGTCCAGCCGGCCCGCTCGGGGCCGTATCCGGAGACGGAGAAGCTGTTGCCGGTCATGTGCGCGTCCTCCGGCTTCCCCTCCGGCGGGGCCGCCTGCGGGTGTTGCTGTTGGTGTTGTCCGTGGGCGCGGTGGCCGCGGGCTGCTCGTCCTCGCCGTTGCTGGCGTTGTTCTTCTGGGCGGCCTCGACGTCCTTGGCGGGGTCACCGACGATCTTGGGGGCGGTGACGGTGCCGTCGGGGCGGACCTTGGGCAGGTCCTTCTGCGGCTCGGGCAGCAGGGCCTTCTTGTTGTCGATGGAGCCGTCGCCCTGGACGCCGTAGAGCGCGCTGTAGATGTTGCGCACGGCCTCACCGGAGGCTCCGGAACCCGTACCGGCCTGGGCGATCGTCATGATCACCGTGTAGTCCTTGGAGTAGGTGGCCAGCCAGGAGGTGGTCTGCTTGCCGTAGACCTCGGCGGTACCGGTCTTGGCGTGCAGCGGGATCTTGTCCTGCGGCCAGCCGCTGAACTTCCAGGCGGCGGTTCCCCGGGTGACGACGCCCGCGAAGGCGTCGTCCATGCCCTTGAGGGTGGCCTTGCTGACGGGGAGCCGGCCGGTCTTCTTCGGCTTGATCGGCGTGATCGTCTTGCCGTCGGGGCTGATGATCGCCTTGCCGATGGTCGGCTGGTACATCGTGCCGCCGTTGGCGACGGCGCCGTAGATCCGCGCCTCCTGGATCGGCGTGACGAGGGTGTCGCCCTGGCCGATGGAGTAGTTGATCGAGTCACCCTCGCGCATCTTGTTGCCTTCGAGGCAGTTCTCGTACGCGATCTTCTCGACGTAGGAGCCGTCCTTCTTGCCGGACTTGCACCAGGCGTCCTTGTTGGCCTTCCAGTAGTCGAGCTTCCACTGGCGGTCGGGGACGCGGCCGGTGACCTCGTTGGGGAGGTCGACGCCGGTCTCCTGGCCGAGGCCGAACTGGTGGGCGGCCTTGTAGAAGTAGTCCTTGGGCTGGCCCTTCTTGGGGTTGATGCCGCCGTCCTTCTTCCACTCCTGGTCGGCGAGGTAGTAGAAGACGGTGTCGCAGGAGACCTCGAGCGCGCGGCCCAGCGGGATCGGGCCGAAGCTCTCGCCCTCGAAGTTCTTGAAGACCTGGTTGCCGACCGAGTACGAACTCGTGCACGGGTAGCGGCCGTTGAAGTCGTAGCCCGCCTCGACCGCGGCGGCGGTGGAGATCACCTTGAAGGTGGAGCCCGGTGCGGCCTGGCCCTGGATGGCCCGGTTGAGCAGCGGGTAGTCGCTGTTCTTGCCGGTGAGGGCCTTGTAGTCCTTGGCGGAGATGCCGCCCACCCAGACGTTGGGGTCGTAGGTGGGGGCGGAGGCCATGGCGACGATGCGGCCGGTCTTGGCCTCCATGACGACCACGGCGCCGGAGTCGGCCTTGTAGTTGGTGCCGGTGATCTTGTCGAACTGCTGGCGGGCGACCTTCATGGCCTTGTCCAGTTCGTACTCCGCGACGCGCTGGAC
The DNA here is from genome assembly GCF_000373625.1 of Streptomyces sp. LaPpAH-108. Classification (GTDB taxonomy): domain Bacteria; phylum Actinomycetota; class Actinomycetes; order Streptomycetales; family Streptomycetaceae; genus Streptomyces. Next base: position 270,112 of record NZ_KB891988.1, on the reverse strand, counting down.
GCGGGAGTCGATGCTGGTGACCAGGTTGGAACCGGCCTCCGCGGGGTCGGCCTTGGCCTTGCCGATGACCCGGCCGAGGTTGTCCACCTCGTAGCGGGTGACACCGGCCTTGCCGCGCAGTTCCTTGTCGTACTGCCGCTCCAGGCCGGAGCGGCCCACCATGTCGGAGCGCAGATACGGCGAGTCGGTGTTCTTGGCCTTCTGGATCTCGTCGTCGGTGACGGGCGAGAGGTAGCCGAGGACCTGGGAGGTGTTGGACTTGCCGGGGGCGCCGTAGCGGCGCACGGCCTCGGGCTCGGCGGTGATGCCGGGGAAGTCCTCGGCGCGCTCGCGGATCTGGAGGGCCTGCTTGGGCGTGGCCTCGTCGGTGATCGGGATCGGCTGGTACGGCGAGCCGTTCCAGCAGGGCTGGGGGGTCTTCGCGTCGCAGAGCCGGACCTTCTGCTCGACGTCCTCGGTCTTCAGGCCGAGCACGCCCGCGAGCTTGGCGAGGACCGCCTTGCCGTCGTCCTTCTGCTTGAGGAGGTCGGTGCGGGAGGCGGAGACGACCAGGCGGGTCTCGTTGTCCGCGAGGGGGACGCCGCGCGCGTCGAGGATGTCACCGCGCACGGCGGGGTCGACGACCTGCTGGACGTGGTTGCCGGATGCTTCGCGCTGGTACTCGGCGCCCTGGCGGATCTGGAGGTACCACAGGCGTCCGCCGAGGGTGCCGAGGAGGGAGAGGACGAGGATCTGGATGACGACGAGTCGGATCTGGACCCGTGGGGTCCGACCGGTCTCGGGAATGTTGGTCACTGCGGCTGCTCCCCCTCTCAGTGCGCGGACGCGGATGCGTGGACGCGTACGTGAACGTGTGTGCGTACGAACGATGAACGCGGGGCCGGGGTCGGCCCGTTCCCCCGAAGCTGCCTCTTTCGGGTGAAGTCGCCCGGTGTCACAGCCGCTTGACCCCCTTGATGCGGCCGACCCGGGCGGAGCGGGTGCGGGCCTTGGCCTTGAGGGTGCCGAGGCCGCCGCGCCCGCCGCCGACGCGCAGACCAGTGCCGGAGGAGAGCCAGCCCGAGGAGATGTTCCCGGCCTTGACCGAGGGGCCGCTCTCGGTGAGCGGGTCGTTGTCGGTGCGGCGGGCCAGCCACATGACGCCGGGCACGACGAACGGCGCGAGCAGCAGGTCGTAGAGCGCGGCGGAGAACAGCAGCCCGGTCAGGCCGACATGACGGGCGGCGGTGTCCCCGACGAGGGCGCCGACGCCCGCGTAGAGCAGCGTGGAGCCGACCGCGGCGGCGACCACGACGGCCATCGGGCCGATCGCGGACTTCAGCCGCCCGTTCTCCGGTCTGACGAGCCCGGCGCAGTAGCCGATGACGCAGAGCACGAGCGCGTAGCGTCCGGCCGCGTGGTCGGCGGGCGGGGCGAGGTCGGCGAGGAGTCCCGCGCCGAAGCCGACGAGGGCGCCGCCGACATGGCCGTAGACCATGGCGAGGCCGACGACGGTGAGCAGCAGCAGGTCGGGCACGGCGCCGGGCAGGTGCAGCCGGGCGAGGACGCTCACCTGGATCACCAGGGCGACGACGACCAGTGCGGCGGCGAGCAGAATGCGGTTGAGGCGCATGGTGGTTCGGCTCCTACTGCTGCTGCTCGTCGGTGGACCCGGGCGCGTCGGCCGAGGGGGTGACCGTCACGGTCACGGTCGGCGTCGGGACCGGCTTGGGCTTGGTGGGCAGGACCTCGTCGCGCGGGTCCTTCTTGGGCCCGGAGACGACGACGCCGACGATGTCGAGCTTGCTGAAGCCGACGTACGGCGTGACGTACAGGGTGCGGGTCAGACCGCCGCCGGAGGGGTCGACGCGGGAGACCACGCCGACCGGGACACCCGGCACGAACGGTTTGTCGGCCTGGGAGCCGAAGGTGACCAGGCGGTCGCCCTTCTTCACCTCGGCCTTGCCGTTGAGGAGTTCGACGCGCAGCGGGCGGTCGCCCTGCCCGGAGGCGAAGCCGAGTTCGTCGCTGCCCTCCATGCGGGTGCCGACGGTGAAGTCGGGGTCGTTGGCGAGCAGCACGGTGGCGGTGCCGGGGCCGACGGTGGTGACGCGGCCGACCAGGCCGTCGCCGTTGAGCACCGTCATGTCGCGCTTGATGCCGTCGTCGGCGCCCGCGTCGATGGTGATGGTCCAGGAGAAGCCCTGGGCCGCTCCTATGGCGATGACTTGCGCGCCCTTGATGCCGTACTGGCCCTCTCCGGCGATCTTCAGCATCCGGTCGAGCTGGTTCAGGCGGCTGCGGTTGCGGTCGTCGCTGCCGAGCTTGGCCTTGAGGGCCGCGTTCTCCTTCTCCAGCGTGGCCAGGCGGTCGTGGCGGGTGCCGGAGTCACGGACGGCGGAGACGGCCTCGCCGACCGGGTCGACCGCGGAGGACAGTCCGTTCTCGATCGGGCCGAACGCCGCGGCAGCGGCATGCCGGGCGCCGTCGACCGGCGAGTTCCGGCCCCCGCGGATGTCCACCGTGATCAGTGCGAACGCGATGGCGATCAGCAGGACCAGGAGCAGCCGGCTCTCTTTCGTGTCCCTCACGTGCGGCGGCCGTGCCTTCCTCAATAGGAATTCGAGGACTGCCGGAAAAACGCCAACACGAAAGGAAGCGCCAATCCGAGCGGTCCGTTTGCGGGAGCTTATGCCTCTATATCAACGATCCGCCGCACGAGCGAAGAACGTCTCGTACGGCGGAATCGAAGTGTTACGTCATCTGCGCGGCTGCGCGTCCAGCACCTGCTGCAGTGCCTCGAACTCCTCGACGCACTTGCCGGAACCCAGCGCGACGCTGTCGAGCGGGTCCTCGGCGATGTGGATCGGCATGCCGGTCTCGCGGCGCAGCCGCTCGTCGAGGCCGCGCAGCAGGGCGCCGCCGCCGGTCAGCACGATGCCCCGGTCCATGATGTCGCCGGACAGCTCCGGCGGGCACTTGTCCAGGGTCGTCTTGACGGCGTCGACGATCGCGTTGACCGGCTCCTCGATCGCCTTGCGCACCTCAGCGGCGGAGATGACGACGGTCTTGGGCAGGCCGGACACCAGGTCCCGGCCCCGGACTTCGGTGTGCTCGTCGGTGTCGAGGTCGTACGCCGAACCGATCGTGATCTTGATCTGCTCGGCCGTGCGCTCACCCAGCAGAAGGCTGTACTCCTTCTTGATGTACTGGATGATCGCGTTGTCCAGTTCGTCGCCCGCGACGCGGATGGACTGCGCGGTGACGATGCCGCCGAGCGAGATGACCGCGACCTCCGTGGTGCCGCCGCCGATGTCCACCACCATGTTGCCCGTGGCCTCGTGGACCGGCAGGCCGGAGCCGATGGCGGCTGCCATGGGCTCCTCGATGATGTGCACCTGGCGCGCGCCGGCCTGCGAGGACGCCTCGATGACGGCGCGGCGCTCGACGCCCGTGATGCCCGAGGGCACGCACACGACGACGCGCGGACGGGCGAGATACCGCCGCTTGTGGATCTTCAGGATGAAGTAGCGGAGCATCCGCTCGGTGATCTCGAAGTCGGCGATGACGCCGTCCTTCAGCGGGCGCACGGCGACGATGTTGCCCGGCGTCCGGCCGATCATCTTCTTGGCTTCGGCACCGACCGCGAGGATGCCACCGGTGTTGGTGTTGATGGCGACGACGGACGGCTCGTTGAGTACGATCCCGCGACCCCTGACGTACACCAGCGTGTTGGCGGTCCCGAGGTCGACAGCCATGTCACGGCCGATGAACGACATTGAGTTCCCCATCAGGATTCGTCTGGCCTTCCCACGAGCTTTTGAGGGCTTTTCAGGTAGGCGAGGTGGGTGCGGTGACGTGAAGGGTTCCATCGTAGACGCGCCTTCACGGACATCGCGCGAGGGTCTTCGCCATTGTCAGCAGATGACGCGGCGCCTCGCTTGTGGAGACGGCCCATCGGGGGCACACGTTCCCCCGATCGGCAACGCATATGCCAAGGGACGGCCGAAATCGTACGGCCGTCCCAGGTCCGGGCGTCCTGCCGACCTGACGGTCACTCAGAAAAATTCTCGGAAACTCCGCACGGCGTGGCCCGGACGGGCCGCCGGGCACCGGTCAGACACGACCCGGGAAGAAGATCTTCACCTCGCGTTCGGCCGACTCCTCGGAGTCGGACGCGTGGATCAGGTTCTCGCGGACGATCACGCCGTAGTCACCGCGGATGGACCCGGGAGCCGCGGCGATCGGGTCCGTCGGACCGGCGAGCTGCCGCACACCCTCGATGACCCGCTCACCCTCGACGATCAGCGCGACGACCGGACCGGAGGACATGAACTCGACCAGCGGCTCGTAGAAAGGCTTGCCCTTGTGCTCGCCGTAGTGCAGCTCCAGCGTGTCCTGGTCCAGTGTGCGCAGCTCCAGCGCCGTGATCCGCCAGTCGGCCTTCCGCTCGATACGGCTGATGATCTCGCCGGTCAGGCCACGACGGACGGCGTCGGGCTTGAGCAGGACGAGGGTGCGCTGGGTCACGGAAGGCTCCTTAGGACTGACGTGTGCGGTGGCACGAGATTACAGGGCGTGTCGTGGCACTCGTCACGCAGCGTCAGGTGTGGAGGTGGGCTCGGCCGCCGCGGCGAACCGGGCCTTCGCTTCATCCACCTTTCGGCCATAGTGCACCGACGCCCACCACAGGGCGGCGAAGACCGCGCCCATGATGTACATCATCGGCACGAAGATGCCCGAGACGATGAGGGCGAGCTGGAGGGCCCAGCCGAGGGCGACGCCGCCGGGGCGGGTCACCATGCCGCACAGCAGCACGGACAGGGCCATGGCGATCCCGCACACCAGCCACACCGTGGACATGGCGAGCGAGGGGTCCTTCATGGCCACCAGGCCCGCGAAACCGATGATGAAGAACTCACCGATCAGCGTCGATGAACAGAGCGTACGCACGACGGAACCTCTCAGCCCTTCCCGAGCAGCAGGCGTGCCTCGCCCACCGTGATGACCGAACCAGTGACGAGCACACCGCCACCCGAGAACTCGCCCTCCTCCTCGGCCAGCGTGATCGCGGCCTCCAGGGCTTCCGGCAGCTGCGGCTCGACCTGGACCCGGTCCTCGCCGAACACCTCGACGGCGACGGCGGCCAGCTCGTCCGCGTCCATGGCGCGGTGGCTGGAGTTCTGGGTGATCACGACCTCCGTGAACAGCGGCTCGAACGCCTCCAGGAGTCCGCGCACGTTCTTGTCCGCGCTCGCGCCGACCACACCGATCAGCCGGCTGAAGTCGAACGCCTCGCGCACCGCCTCGGCGGCGGCCTCGGCCCCGGCCGGGTTGTGGGCGGCGTCCAGCACGACGGTCGGGGAGCGGCGGACGACCTCCAGTCGGCCGGGGCTCGCGACGGACGCGAACGCCTTGCGCACGGTGTCGATGTCCAGCGGCTGGGCCCGCTCGGCGCCGACGCCGAAGAACGCCTCCACGGCGGCGAGGGCCACGGCAGCGTTGTGCGCCTGGTGGGCGCCGTGCAGCGGGAGGTAGACCTCCGGGTACTCGCCGCCCAGGCCGCGCAGGGTGACCAGCTGTCCGCCGACCGCGACCTGCCGGTCCACCACGCCGAACTCCAGACCCTCGCGGGCCACGGTGGCGTTCTCCTCGACGGCCTTCTTCAGCAGCACCTGCGCCGCGTCCACCGGCTGCTGCGCCATGATCACGGTCGAGTCCGGCTTGATGATCCCGGACTTCTCGACGGCGATCTGCTCGGGGGTCTCCCCCAGCCGGTCGGTGTGGTCCAGGCCGATGGGGGTGATCACGGCGACGTCGCCGTCGATCACGTTCGTCGCGTCCCAGCTGCCGCCCATGCCGACCTCGACCACGGCGACGTCCACGGGCGCGTCGGCGAAGGCGGCGTACGCCATGCCGGTCAGCACCTCGAAGAAGGACAGCCGGTACTCCTGGGAGGCGTCCACCATCTCGATGTACGGCTTGATGTCCTGGTACGTCTCGATGAACCGCTCGGCGCTGATCGGGGCGCCGTCCAGGCTGATCCGCTCGGTCACGGACTGCACGTGGGGGCTGGTGTAGCGGCCGGTGCGCAGCTCGAAGGCGCCGAGCAGGGCCTCGATCATGCGGGCGGTGGAGGTCTTGCCGTTGGTGCCGGTGATGTGGAGGGAGGGGTACGTGCGCTGGGGCTCGCCGAGTACGTCCATCAGGGCGGCGATGCGGGTGACGGAGGGCTCCAGCTTGGTCTCGCCCCAGCGGCTCGCCAGCTCCGTCTCGACCTCGCGCAGGGCGCGGTCGAGTTCGGGGTCCTCGGGGCGGGCCGGCACGTCCGCCTGCGGCGGGCCGCCCTGGGTGCGCAGGGTGCGGCTGCCCGCCTCGATCACGGCGAGGTCGGGGTCGCGGTCGGTCTCCTCCGCGATGATCTCTTCGAAGGGGTCGGGGCTGTCGTTACCGGGCTGCTCGTCGCTCACGGGGCCAGTTTACGGAGCGGTGGGGTGGTTGCGCGTGGTGGTCCGGGTGCGAGTGCGTTGTGCCTGATCGCGCAGTTCCCCGCGCCCCTGAAACCCCCTCGCCGTGGGCGGTCCCGCCGGTGGTGGAGTGCGGGTGCATCGTGGCTTGTCGCGCAGTTCCCCGCGCCCCTTAAAAGCAAAAAGCACCCCCCTCCCCCCACCTGCCGCCGCTGCGGGCAGTCGTGCCGCTGGGGCGGCACGGGTGGGCGCAGCGGCACCCCGCACGCGCGGGCAAGCGAAGGCCCCCGGCGCCGACCGCAGCACCGGGGGCCTTCCAAACTCTGCCGCGCTTACGCAGCCGGCAAGCGGTCCAGCTGGGACTGGAGGCGGGTCAGGTCCTCCTCCGCCTTGGCGAGGCGGCCTCGGATCTTGTCGACCACCGCGTCCGGCGCCTTGGCGAGGAACGCCTCGTTGCCGAGCTTGGCCGTCGCGGCGGACTTCTCCTTCTCCGCCGCCGCGAGGTCCTTCGCCAGGCGCTTGCGCTCCGCGGCGACGTCGATCGTGCCGGAGAGGTCGAGGGCGACCTCGGCACCGGCGACCGGGAGGGTGGCCGTCGCCGTGAAGGACTCGCCCTCCGGCTGGAGGCGCAGGAGCTGGCGGATCGCCGCCTCGTGCGGGACGAGGGCCGTGCCGGACAGGGTCAGCCGGGCCGGGACGCGCTGCCCGGGCTGCAGCCCCTGGTCGGCGCGGAAGCGGCGGACCTCGGTGATGACCGACTGGAGGGATTCGATCTCCCGCTCGGCCGCAGCGTCACGGAAGCCGGAGTCGGTCGGCCACTCGGCGATGACCAGCGACTCCCCGCCCGTCAGCGTCGTCCACAGCGTCTCGGTGACGAAGGGGACCACCGGGTGCAGCAGCTTGAGCGTGACGTCCAGGACCTCGCCGAGGACCCGCTGGGAGACCTCGGCCGCCTCGCCGCCCGCCTGGAAGGTCGTCTTGGACAGCTCGACGTACCAGTCGAAGACCTCGTCCCACGCGAAGTGGAACAGCGCGTCGGAGAGCTTGGCGAACTGGTAGTCCTCGTAGAGCGCGTCGACTTCGGCGACCACCGAGTTGAGGCGGGAGAGGATCCAGCGGTCGGTGGCGGACATCGCCGACGGCTCGGGCAGCGGCCCCTCGACCGTCGCGCCGTTCATCAGCGCGAAGCGGGTCGCGTTCCAGATCTTGTTGGCGAAGTTGCGCGAGCCCTGGACCCAGTCCTCGCCGATCGGCACGTCGACGCCCGGGTTGGCGCCGCGCGCGAGGGTGAAGCGCAGCGCGTCGGAGCCGTACTTGTCCATCCAGTCCAGCGGGTTGACGACGTTCCCGAAGGACTTCGACATCTTCTTGCCGAACTGGTCGCGGACCATGCCGTGCAGGGCGATGGTGTGGAACGGCGGGGTGCCGTCCATCGCGTAGAGGCCGAACATCATCATCCGGGCGACCCAGAAGAAGAGGATGTCGTAGCCGGTGACCAGGACGGAGTTCGGGTAGAACTTCGCGAGCGATTCGGTCTGCTCGGGCCAGCCCAGGGTGGAGAAGGGCCACAGGCCGGAGGAGAACCAGGTGTCGAGGACGTCGCTGTCCTGGTGCCAGCCCTCGCCGGTGGGCGGCTCCTCGTCGGGGCCGACGCAGACGACCTCGCCGTCCGGGCCGTACCAGACCGGGATGCGGTGGCCCCACCACAGCTGGCGCGAGATGCACCAGTCGTGGAGGTTGTCGACCCAGTCGAAGTACCGCTTCTCCATCTCCTGCGGGTGGATCTTGACCTTGCCGTCGCGGACCGCGTCACCGGCGGCCTGGGCGAGCGGGCCGACCTTGACCCACCACTGCATGGACAGGCGCGGCTCGATGGTGGTCTTGCAGCGCGAGCAGTGGCCGACCGAGTGGACGTAGGGCCGCTTCTCGGCGACGATCCGGCCGTCGGCGCGCAGGGCGGCGACGATCGCGGAGCGGGCCTCCAGGCGGTCCAGGCCCTGGAAGGGGCCGGGGGTGGTGATGACGGCGTGCTCGTCCATGACGGTGATGGACGGCAGGTCGTGCCGCTGGCCGATCTCGAAGTCGTTCGGGTCGTGGGCGGGCGTCACCTTGACGGCGCCGGTGCCGAACTCGGGGTCGACGTGCTCGTCGGCGACGACCGGGATGGAGCGGTCGGTCAGCGGGAGCTTGATGAGCTTGCCGATGAGGTGCTGGTAGCGCTCGTCGTCGGGGTGGACGGCGACGGCCGTGTCTCCGAGCATCGTCTCGGCGCGGGTGGTGGCGACGACGATCGTCTCGTCCCCGTCGCCGTACTTCATGGAGACCAGTTCGCCGTCGTCGTCCTGGTACTCGACCTCGATGTCGGAGATCGCGGTCAGACAGCGCGGGCACCAGTTGATGATGCGCTCGGCGCGGTAGATCAGCTCGTCGTCGTAGAGGCGCTTGAAGATGGTCTGGACGGCCTGGGACAGGCCCTCGTCCATGGTGAAGCGCTCGCGGGACCAGGCGACGCCGTCGCCGAGGCGGCGCATCTGGCCGGAGATCTGGCCGCCGGACTCGGCCTTCCACTGCCAGACGCGCTCGACGAACTCCTCGCGGCCCAGGTCGTGGCGGGACTTGCCCTCCTTGGCCAGCTCGCGCTCGACCACGTTCTGGGTGGCGATGCCCGCGTGGTCCATGCCGGGCTGCCACAGGGTCTCGAAGCCCTGCATCCGCTTGCGGCGGGTCAGCGCGTCGATGATCGTGTGCTCGAAGGCGTGGCCCAGGTGGAGGCTGCCGGTGACGTTGGGCGGGGGGATGACGACGGTGAAGGGCGGCTTGTCGCTCTTCGCGTCCGCCTCGAAGTAGCCCCGCTCCACCCAGCGCTCGTACAGCGGCCCCTCTACATCGGCCGGCGCGTACTGGGTCGGCAGTTCGGTGTCGGGCGCTGATGGCTGCTGCTGAGCGTTCTCGGTCACGGGGGTCAGTTTAGAGGTGCCGGGGGGTGGTCCAGAAACGCGTTTGTTCTGTAACGGTGCGGCCCCCGGTGCCGTGCCCCTGTCACGGCTGGGCCAGGATGGCGGGGACACAGGAGCGTGTGGAGGGGAACCGAGGAATGAGCAGCAACCAGCCGGGCCCGTACGGCGGACCGCCCCAGCAGCCGGGTCCGTACGGCCCGCCGCCCGGGCAGCCCGGCCCGTACGCCCAGCCGGGCCCCTACGGACAGCAGCCGCCGCCCGCGCCCCGGCCCGGCTACGGCTATCCCCCGCAGGGTGCGGCCCCGGTACCGCCCCCGCCGCCCCCGCCCGGGGCCCCGCAGCCGGGGTACGCGTACCCGCAGCAGGGCGTGCCGCAGCAGAACCCCTACGGGCAGCAGCCGCCGAACCCGTACGGCCAGCAGCCGCCCTACGGCCCGCCGTCCTACGGGGCTCCGCAGGCGCCGGTGCCCACCGGGGGCAAGAAGAAGACCGGGCTGATCGTCGGGGCGGCCGTGGTGGCCGTCGCCGTGGTGGTGGGCGCGTTCTTCGCCTTCAGCGGTGGTGACGACGGGTCCGCCTCGGTCGCGGACGACGGCCCGCACAAGCTGGTGACGCCCTCCCAGGTGCTCTCCGAGTACCACAAGGGCAAGAGCGACGCGGGCGCCATGACCCAGGACGACCTGAAGGACGCCGAGACCTGGGGCGTGCAGGACCCGAAGGACGTGACCGCCGAGTACGCGGCCGGGAACGAGGCGAACCCGCTGAGCAAGAAGCTCATGGAGTTCGGCGGGGTCTACGGCACGGTCGCCGACCCGGAGAAGACCGTGGACGCGATGTTCGCCTATCTGAAGGACCAGGGGAACAAGGACGAGGAGAACAAGTACAAGCTGGTGGGCGAGCCGGAGTCGTTCACTCCCGCCGCGCTCGGGGACGCCGTGCTCAAGTGCCAGCACGCCAAGGTGGCCACCGACAGCACCGCCAAGGGGATGCCCGAGCAGATGACCGTCTCGGTCTGTGTGTGGGGCGACCACAGCACCATCGGGTTCGTGATGCCGATGGACATCGCCACGCTCGCGGCGGGCCGCCCCAGTGACCTGGAGGCCGACGCCGACCTGGTGGCGCGGCTGCGCAAGGAGATCCGCGTCGCGGCCTGACCGGGTCGCGGCGTGACGGTTTCACGCGAGAGGGCCCCCGTCCGCGCCGGACGGGGGCCCTCTCGCATGCCGTGCCGCGTGCTAGGCGGTCTTCTGCTCGCCCTGGCCCCGGCCCCGGGAGTCGCGGGGGATGAGGGTCGGGTTGACGTTGGAGTGGACGACGTCGGCCGTGATGACCACGCGGGCCACGTCCTTGCGGGACGGCACCTCGTACATCACCGACATCAGCACCTCCTCCATGATGGCGCGCAGACCACGCGCGCCGGTCTGGCGGAGGATGGCCTGGTCGGCGATGGCCTCCAGCGCCTCGCGCTCGAAGTCCAGCTCCACACCGTCGAGTTCGAACAGCCGCTGGTACTGCTTGACCAGGGCGTTGCGCGGCTCGACGAGGATCTTGAGCAGGGCCTCGCGGTCCAGGTTGTGCACCGAGGTGATGACCGGGAGACGGCCGATGAACTCGGGGATCATCCCGAACTTCACCAGGTCCTCGGGCATGATGTCCTCGAAGATGTCCTTGGCGGCCAGCTCCCGCTTGGAGCGGATGGTGGCGCCGAAGCCGATGCCCTTGGCGCCCGCCCGGGCCTCGATGATCTTCTCGAGGCCCGCGAAGGCACCGCCCACGATGAACAGGACGTTCGTCGTGTCGATCTGGATGAACTCCTGGTGCGGGTGCTTGCGTCCGCCCTGCGGCGGGACCGAGGCGGTGGTGCCCTCCAGGATCTTCAGCAGCGCCTGCTGGACGCCCTCGCCGCTCACGTCGCGCGTGATCGAGGGGTTCTCGCTCTTGCGGGCCACCTTGTCGATCTCGTCGATGTAGATGATCCCGGTCTCGGCCTTCTTGACGTCGTAGTCGGCCGCCTGGATGAGCTTCAGGAGGATGTTCTCGACGTCCTCGCCGACGTATCCCGCCTCGGTGAGCGCGGTGGCGTCCGCGATCGCGAAGGGGACGTTCAGCATCCGGGCCAGGGTCTGCGCGAGGAGGGTCTTGCCCGAGCCCGTGGGGCCGAGCAGCAGGATGTTCGACTTCGCCAGCTCGATGGCGTCCTCGCGGCCCTGTGCGCCGCCGTTCTCACCGGCCTGGACCCGCTTGTAGTGGTTGTACACCGCGACCGACAGGGCCTTCTTGGCGGCCTCCTGGCCGACCACGTAGCCCTCGAGGAACTCGTAGATCTCGCGGGGCTTGGGCAGCTCCTCCCAGCGCACCTCGCTGGTCTCCGCGAGCTCTTCCTCGATGATCTCGTTGCAGAGATCGATGCACTCGTCGCAGATGTACACACCGGGCCCTGCGATGAGCTTCTTGACCTGCTTCTGGCTCTTGCCACAGAACGAGCACTTGAGCAGATCGCCGCCGTCACCGATGCGTGCCACGGTGTGCTTCCCCTTCGCCTGGGAGACGCCTGGACGCTACGGCCCTGCGGCTCCTGGTGCTGCCTTATGTCCGACGGTACCTTGCCCGGGGCCGTGTTCGGGGCCCCCTTGGCAGGGTTCACTTTGACGTGGACCCTGCCAAAGCGGCCCAGAAACACACGGCCGCGGTCAGCGGACCGCCTCGTTGTTCATCTTGCGGGTGGAGATGATCTGGTCGACGATGCCGTACTCCAGCGCTTCCTCGGCCGTGAGGATCTTGTCGCGCTCGATGTCCTCGCGGATCTTCTCGATCGGCCGGTTGGTGTGCTTGGCCAGCATGTCCTCCAGCTGCTCACGCATCCGGGTGAACTCCTTGGCGATGATCTCCAGGTCGGAGAGCTGGCCACGGCCCGTGGAACCGGCGGGCTGGTGGATCAGCACCCGGGAGTTCGGCAGCGCCATGCGCTTGCCCGGCGTACCGGCGGCCAGCAGGATCGCCGCGGCGGAGGCCGCCTGGCCCATGCACACCGTCTGGATGTCCGGCTTCACGAACTGCATGGTGTCGTAGATGGCCGTGAGGGCCGTCATGTCACCGCCGGGGCTGTTGATGTAGATCGAGATGTCGCGGTCCGGGTCCATCGACTCCAGGCACAGCAGCTGCGCCATGACGTCGTTGGCGGACGCGTCGTCGATCTGGACGCCGAGGAAGATCACGCGCTCTTCGAAGAGCTTCGCGTACGGGTCGTACTCGCGGACGCCCTGGGAGGTGCGCTCGACGAAACGCGGGATGATGTAACGGCTGTCGGGGCGGGGGCCCTCGTACATACCGCTGGCGGCGCCGGGGAAGTTGCTCATGGGGTGTTCACCGTCCTGGTGGGCGTTCTGGAAGCTTTCAGTGGTGGCGGTGCGTGGCGCGGACGGGCCGGTCAGGCACCGGTGCCGCCGCCACCCGGAACACCCGAGGCGTGCGTGATGATCTCGTCGATGAGACCGTACTCCTTGGCCTCCTCCGGGGTGAACCAGCGGTCGCGGTCACCGTCACGGATGATCGCCTCGACCGTCTGGCCGGAGTGCTGGGCGGTCAGCTCGGACATGCGCTTCTTGGTGCGCAGCAGGTACTCGGCCTGGATCTTGATGTCCGAGACCGTACCGCCGAGGCCCGCCGAGCCCTGGTGCATCATGATGTCCGCGTGCGGCAGCGCGAAGCGCTTGCCCGCGGCGCCGCCGGTGAGCAGGAACTGGCCCATGGAGGCCGCCATGCCCATCGCGATCGTGACCACGTCGTTCGGGATGTACTGCATGGTGTCGTAGATCGCCATGCCGGCCGTCACCGAGCCGCCGGGGCTGTTGATGTAGAGGTAGATGTCCTTGTCCGGGTCGGCGGCAAGGAGCAGCAGCTGGGCGGTGATCTTGTTGGCGATGTCGTCGTCGACCTGCTGGCCGAGGAAGATGATCCGCTCGCCCAGCAGCCGGTTGTAGACCTGGTCGCCGAGGCCACCGCCGATGGAGGGCTCGCCGGCGGCGGAGGGCATCAGATTCGTCACGTATCCACCTGCTCGTCTTACGACGGCGCCGGGCCGTCTCACGTAGTCCTGCCGGGGTTTGGCGGGGGTGCTCCCCCGCGCCCCGTATTCATGGACCCTAACGCTCTGGTCCCCCCGGGGAATCCCGGAGAAGCGGGTGTTCGCCTCCGGCGTATTGCCATGGGGGGTTGTGGTGCGTTGTCGGGTGCGGGTACGTCGTGGCTTGTCGCGCAGTTCCCCGCGCCCCCAAAAAGACAAAGACAAAGACGGGTCCACTGCTCCCAGGTATGCCACAGGGCCCCCGGGAGACGCGCTCCGCGGGGGCCCTGCTCAGGCTGAGGTGCCGGGGGGATCAGCCCTCGGTCTTCTCCTCGGCGGTCTCGGTGACCTCGGTGGTCTCCTCGTCGTCCTCGTCGAGGTCGATGACCTCGCCGTTGGTGTCCTTGACCGTGGCGGCCTCGACCACGACGGCCAGGGCCTTGCCGCGGGCGACCTCGCCGACGAGCAGCGGGACCTGGCCGCCCTCGACGACGGCCTGGGCGAACTGGTCGGGGGACATGCCGGAGGAGGCGGCGCGGCGCATGAGGTGCTCGGTCAGCTCCTCCTGGTTGACGCCCAGGTTCTCCTTCTTCACCAGCTCGTCGAGGACGAACTGGGTCTTGATGCCCTTGACCGCGGCCTCGCGGGTCTCGGCGTCGAACTCCTCGGCGGTCTTGCCCTGGATCTCCAGGTACTTGTCGAGGGTCAGGCCCATCTGGCCGAGCTGGTGGTGCTCCAGGTTGTGCTTGCGGGTGTTGACCTCGTCCTCGAGCAGCTTCTCGGGGACCGGGACCTCGACCAGCTCGAGCAGCTTCTCCAGCACGCGCTCCTGGGCCTGGGTGGCCTGGTCGTACTGCTTCATGTTGGCCAGGCGCTTGCGGCTGTCGGCCTTCAGCTCGTCCAGGGTGTCGAACTCGGACGCCAGCTGAGCGAAGTCGTCGTCCAACTCCGGCAGTTCACGGGCGGCGACCTGGGTGACCTTGACGGTGACCTCGGAGTCCTTGCCCGCGGCGGAGCCGCCCTTCAGCTCGGAGGTGAAGGTGGCCTCCTCGCCGGCGGACAGGCCCTTGACGGCCTCGTCGATGCCGTCGAGCAGCTCGCCCGAGCCGATGGTGTAGGACACGCCCTCGGCGACGCCGTCCTCGAGGACCTCGCCGTCGACCTTGGCCTGCAGGTCGATGGTGACCACGTCGCCGTCCTCGGCGGCGCGCTCGACCGGGGAGGTGGAGGCGAAGCGCTCGCGCAGCTGCTCGACGGACTTCTCCACGTCCTCGTCGGTGACCTCGACGGCGTCGACCTCGACCTCGATGCCGGAGTAGTCCGGGATCTCGAGGGCGGGACGGATGTCGACCTCGGCGGTGAAGTTCAGCGTCTCGCCGTCCTTCAGCTCGGTGATGTCGACCTCGGGCTGGCCCAGCGGGCTCAGCTCGGCCTCGTTGACCGCCTCGGTGTAGAACTTCGGGAGCGCGTCGTTGACGGCCTCCTCCAGCACGGCGCCACGACCGAACCGCTGGTCGATGACCCGGGCCGGGATCTTGCCCTTGCGGAAGCCCTTCACCGTGACCTGCTGGTTGATCTTCTTGTACGCCGCGTCGAGGCTGTCCTTGAGCTCCTCGAAGGGCACCTCGACAGTGAGCCGAACCCGGGTCGGGTTCAGGGTCTCCACGGCGCTCTTCACGGTTCGGTCTCCTTGTGGCTGACTTCTTGGGTTCTGCCGGAGCCAGCGAGGCCCGGCGGATAGCCGCCCGGAGGAGTACGTAAGCCATGAGGCCGGGCACACGGGCGCGCAGCTTGCATAGTAACCGCAGCCGGTCAGCGCCCCAAAAGGCGATCATCACAACGCCGTGAGCCGTGGTCGGGGTGGCGGGATTTGAACCCACGGCCTTCCGCTCCCAAAGCGGACGCGCTACCAAGCTGCGCCACACCCCGTCTGGTGCGAGACGTAGGGTACATGTCCCCGCCACCTGCGGCGCCCCCATAAGAAGGGGTGGCGCCGAGAAGGGGTGGCACCCGGGCCGGGCGGCGCATTGGCCTCCGCGTCGGCCGACCCGCTACGATGCTCCCGTGCCGCGGTCAGCGACCGTCGGCGCACTCTCGCGGGCGTAGCTCAATGGTAGAGCCCTAGTCTTCCAAACTAGCTACGCGGGTTCGATTCCCGTCGCCCGCTCACACGGCTCAGGGCCGGGTCGGAGGTGTGATCCTCCGCCCGGCCCTGACGCGTTTCAGAAACTGATCGAGTTGATCGTCTCCGCTATCGAGTTCATGAAGCGGCTGATCGACGGCGCCATGCCGGTCGAGGCGAGGAAGAAACCGAAGAGGATCGCCACGATGGCCGGGCCGGCCTTGATGTTCCCTCCCCGGATCAGCACCACAAGGATGATCGCCAACAGCAGCACCACAGACAGTGAAATGGCCACAACTGATCACACCCTCGGTCGGTCGGCGCTCCGGGCCCGGAGGCACCGCCCTGCGCACCTCCGCCAGAACCATCGTGCCACCAACGGGGGCTCGGTATGCGGCTCGTGACACATCATCGGAGGATCGTCCGGCAACGGGCCCGCGACACGCGCGATTTCGGCCGCGCCCGCCGTACATCCCCCGGCGCCCTCCGTGCGTCTTCCGCGCGCGCCCGCGCGGCCAATTCCCCGGATTCGTTTCCGCATCCGCACAACCGGCGCGCAGGTATTTCCCATTGTCGTCACACTCGCCGCCCTACCGACGGAGAATGACCGCTTCGGTCCGGATGAATCCGGACATCGCGGGTGAACGAACGTCATGAATGTGCCTGTCATCACGCCGTCGGGACAGGCAAGTTATGCGAATCACGGGGTATGCGCGGGCGATAACCAGGAATGACCTCGGTGGTTTTACGTATTCGCACACTCGACGCTAGGGTGCCAGAGATGTTTGACGCCGCCCCGTCCCTAGGCCAGAACCGCAGGCCACTGCCACCGGCCCAGCCGCCGGCCGGCAAGGTGCCCGGTCCCCGTACTCCGATGAGCGAGCAGCTCGGGAAGGCACAGGCGGACAGACCGGTCAAAGAACGCGATTCCTTCTACGACAACGCCAAGTACCTGGCGATCGTGCTCGTGGCGATGGGCCACGCGTGGGAGCCGCTGCAGGACGGCAGCCGGACGGTCCAGGCCCTCTACGGCTTCGTCTTCGCCTTCCACATGCCCGCGTTCATCATCATCTCCGGCTATTTCTCCCGGAGTTTCGACATGCGGCCGGACCGGCTGAAGCGGCTGGTCACGGGTGTCGTCGTGCCGTACGTCGTCTTCGAGGCGGCGTACTCGCTGTTCCGCAACCACTTCACGGGCGAGCGCGGCGACATCAGTCTGCTGGACCCCTGGTACATGACGTGGTTCCTGGTCGCGCTGTTCGTGTGGCGGCTGACCACTCCGCTGTGGAAGCTGATCCGCTGGCCGCTGCCGGTGGCCGTGGGCATCGCGATGCTCGCCGCGGTCAGCCCGTCCATAGGCGACGACCTCGATCTCCAGCGGGTGCTGCAGTTCCTGCCGTACTTCGTGCTCGGCCTGTGTCTGAAGCCGGAGCACTTCAAGCTGGTGCGGCGCCGGTCGGTGCGGATCGCCGCGCTGCCGGTGTTCGCGGCGGCTCTGGCGGTCGCCTGGTGGGCTGCGCCGCGGATGAACGCCGCGTGGTTCTACCACCGCGACTCGGCGCAGGAGCTGGGCGCCCCGTGGTGGTGCGGTCCGCTGATGACGCTGGCGATGCTGGCCTGCTCGACCGTGCTGACGGCGTGCTTCTTCGCCTGGGTGCCGGGCCGCAAGCTGTGGTTCACGGCGCTGGGCGCGGGCACGCTGTACGGCTATCTGCTGCACGGTTTCCTGGTGCGCCTTGCCCGCTACCAGGACTGGTACGACCACTCCTGGCTGCACGGCCCCCTCGGGGAGATCGCGACGACGGTGATCGCGGCGGCCGTCATCACGGTGCTGTGCACCAAGCCGGTCCAGCGGATCTTCCGGTGTGTGATGGAGCCGAAGATGGAGTGGGCGTTCAAGCAGGACCCGGCGCAGCAGGCGCGGCTGCGCCAGCAGAAGAGCGAGCAGCAGCTCGCGCAGGGACGCGCGAAGTCCTCGGCGGCCTCGGCATCCTCGGAGGCCTCGGGGGCCGAGCCGCGCCGCGAGAAGGCCGGGGCCTAGTCCGCGGCACCGCTCGCGTCGAGACCGAGAAGCGCACGCATTCGCGTGTACTTCTCGGTCAGTCGTTTCCGGGTCGCCTCGTCCAGGACGGCGAGCCGGGCGGGGTCGGCGTTGTGCGCGAGGTCGGCGCGTTTGACCAGCAGGGCGCCCGGGGTGGCGAGGATGCGGTGCGCGTACGCCTCGGGCGGCTCGCCGGGGTGCTTGGTGACGGCTCGTACGATCGCCTTGGTGCGCGGGGTCAGGGCGGCCTCGGTGAGCCAGTCCTCGCTCAGCGCCTCGTCCTCCACGGCGTCGTGGAGCCAGGCGGCGGCGATCTGTTCGTCGTCCCCGCCCCGGCGCCGTACGCCCTCCGCGACGGCGGCGAGGTGTTCGGCGTAGGGGCGGCCGGCCTTGTCCGTCTGGCGGGCGTGGGCGGCGCGGGCCAGCGTCTCGACCTGGGCCAGGGTCAGCGGCTCGTCGTCCATCGGGCCAGTGTTCCACCGGCGGGGCCGCCGGTCAGTGGGAAGTGGTCGACGCCTCGCGGCAGATGAGCAGCAGGGCACGGTCGTCGTTGACGTCCTTGGCGACGGCCTCGATGAGATGCCAGGCGGCGCCGTGGAAGCCGCCCGCGACATAGCGGTCGGCCTCGCCGGTGAGGCGGTCGATGCCCTCGACGATGTCGCGGTCGGAGGTCTCCACCAGGCCGTCGGTGAAGAGCATCAGCACGTCGCCGGGGCGCAGCGAGCCCTTCACGGAGTCGAACTGGGCGCCGTCGTACACCCCGAGGAGGGGGCCCTCGGCGGCCTTCTCCTCCCAGCGGCCGTTGCCCGCGCAGAGCTGGAGGCCGGGCGGATGGCCCGCGGAGTACAGCTCGTAGTCCCCGGAGTCCAGGTCGAGGACGAGGTGGATGGAGGTCGCGAAGCCCTCGTCCCAGTCCTGGCGGAGCAGATAGCCGTTGGCGGCGGTGAGGAAGGCGTGCGGCGGGAGCGAGCCGATCAGACCGCCGAAGGCGCCGGAGAGCAGCAGGGCGCGGGAGCCCGCGTCCATGCCCTTGCCGGAGACGTCGGTGAGGACGACCTCCAGGGTGCGCCCGCCGTTGGTGCGGGCCGCGACGACGAAGTCCCCGGAGAAGGACTGCCCGCCGGCCGGGCGCAGGGCCATCTCCTGGTGCCAGCCGCGCGGGAGTTTGGGCAGCTCGCTCTGGGCGCGGATGCGTTCGCGCAGGTCGAAGAGCATGGTGCCGCCGCGCCGCCAGGGCACGCCGACGCGGCTGCGGAACTGCGCGGTGAGCAGCCCGAAGAAGCCGCACGCGGCGACGACGAGGACGACGCCGGGGGTGACCCTGGAGGGGCCCTCGGTGTACGGCCCGAGGCTCACGGACTCGACGATCAGCGCGGTGGCGGCAGCCGCGTACAGCCCGAGCAGGCTGGCCGGGCGCAGCACCAGGCCGCCCGCGACGATGGGCAGGACCAGGGTGGCCGGTGAGCACCAGACCGAGTTGGCCAGGGTCATCGCCATGAGGACGGGAATGGTGACGAGGAGGCCGACGAGGGCGATCCAGTCGGGGCCGTCACCGCGGAAGTAGTCCACGGCGCTTCGGCGCAGCGCGACCCGGACCCGGTGCCACTGCATCTTCCACCGGGCCGTGAACGTCTCGGCCTTCGCGCGCCGCTCTCCTGCTGCCATCAGTTCGCGACCCTATCCATCGGACCAGCCGCTTGGCACGGGAGGTCCCACTTGTCCCCCGTGCGAGGCTCCACTTGGCGTTTCCACTCCACATCGGCGTTTCAACTACACAGTGAACGGTACGGAGCCCGTTCGCGCTGCCACCCGGCGGAAATTGGCCGTTCCGTCATCAACGGACGCGGCACGTGGGCGGGTTGCTCAGCGCTTCTGGCAGGTGGGGCACCAGAAGAGGTTGCGGGCGGCGAGGCCCGCGGTGCGGATCTCGGTGGCGCAGATGTGGCAGGGCTGGGTGGCCCGGCGGTAGACGTAGACCTCGCCGCCGTGGTCGTCGACGCGGGGCGGGCGGTTCATGGCCTCGGGGGTGTGGGCGGGGCGCACGGTGTCGATGCGGTTGTTGCGCACGCCCTCGCGCATGAGGTCCACGAGGTCGGCCCAGATCGCGTCCCACTCGGCGGGGGTGATGTCCTTGCCCGCGCGGTAGGGGTCGATGCCGTGCCGGAAGAGGACCTCGGCTCTGTATACGTTCCCGACTCCCGCGATGACCTTCTGGTCCATGAGCAGCGCGGCGATCGTCGTACGGCTGCGGCGGACGCGGGCGTAGGCGGCGGCCGGGTCGGCGTCGGGGCGCAGCGGGTCGGGGCCGAGCCGGTCGTGCACGGCGCGCTTCTCGTCGTCGGTGATCAGGGCGCAGGTGGTGGGGCCGCGCAGGTCCAGGTACCCGCTGTCGTTGGCCAGGCGCAGCCGGACGGTGTCGGTGGGCGGGGGCGCGGGAGCCGGGCCGAGGGCGACCTTGCCGAAGAGGCCGAGGTGGATGTGGATCCAGTCGGTGTCGCGGAAGCCGAGGAAGAGGTGCTTGCCGTGGGCCTCGGTGGCGGTCAGTCCGGCGCCGTCGAGCAGGGCCGCGGCGTCGGCGAACTTGCCCTGGGGGCTGCTGACGCGGGGGGCGGTGCCTTCGAAGCGCTCGGCGCAGTCCTGCGCGAGGCGGTGGATGGTGTGCCCTTCTGGCACGGCCTGGGCGTCCTTCCTGACGGTCTTCCTGCGGGTGTGGTGCGCTGCCGGTGCCCCTTGGCCGGGTGCCCGGCCGCCCGCCGCGTCCGGGGTGCGGGCGGGGCGGGCGGTGGGTACGGCGGGCCGGGGCCCGGTGGTGGGCCGGAGCCCGGTGCTTACGACTGGGGGTGGTGCGCCGGGATGGGCGGCAGCTCCCCGGTGTTCTCGTAGTTCGTCAGCATGTCGATGCGGCGCATGTGACGCTCGTCACCGGAGAAGGGGGTGTTGAGGAACACCTCGACGAACTTGGTCGCCTCCTCCTCGGAGTGCATCCGCGCGCCCACCGCGACGACGTTGGCGTTGTTGTGCTGGCGGCCGAGGGCGGCGGTCTCCTCGCTCCAGGCGAGGGCGGCACGCACCCCCTTGACCTTGTTGGCGGCGATCTGCTCGCCGTTGCCGGAGCCGCCGATCACGATGCCGAGGGCGCCCGGGTCGGCGGCCGTGCGCTCCGCGGCCCGGAGGCAGAAGGGCGGGTAGTCGTCCTGGGCGTCGTAGATGTGGGGCCCGCAGTCGACGGGCTCGTGCCCCGCCGCCTTCAGCCAGTCGACGAGGTGGTTCTTGAGTTCGTAGCCCGCATGGTCGGAGCCGAGATACACGCGCATGTACCGAGTGTGACACGCCCGATTCCGGGCAGCAGCTCCGGGTTCGACAGGAGATATGTGAGCCACACCATAGAAGCTCAAGAAAACCTCAAGTAACAATCCGGATTCAGAGGTTCCCGAATTCGTTTCCCTCGGATTCACTGAACCGCCTCGCACACCGCTCGTGCGAGGCCCCGTACTCCGTCGTTTCACACGGCCCCCACGGGTCGTACGGGAAATGCACCACAGGCGCAAAGGAAATCCGTCCATGACCCCTGGTTCGGGACTTCAAGCAGGACTCAAGAACCGCCATCTGTCGATGATCGCGATCGGTGGCGTGATCGGTGCCGGACTGTTCGTCGGCTCCAGTTCCGGTATCGCCACGGCGGGCCCCGGCATTCTGCTGTCCTACGCCCTCGTCGGCACGCTCGTCGTGCTCGTGATGCGGATGCTCGGCGAGATGTCGGCCGCCAACCCGACCTCCGGTTCCTTCTCCGCCCACGCCGACCGGGCGCTGGGCCGCTGGGCGGGCTTCTCGATCGGCTGGCTCTACTGGTTCTTCTGGGTCGTCGTGCTCGCCGTCGAGGCGACGGCCGGTGCGGGCATCCTGCACGGCTGGATACCGGCGGTGCCGCAATGGGGCTGGGCCCTGATCGTGATGGCCGTCCTGACCGCCACGAACCTCGTCTCCGTGGGTTCCTACGGTGAGTTCGAGTTCTGGTTCGCCGGGATCAAGGTCGTGGCGATCGGCGCGTTCATCGTGATCGGCGCGCTGGCGGTGTTCGGCGTGCTGCCGGGCGTGCACAGCGACAAGGCCGGTCTGTCGAACCTGACCGCGCACGGCGGCTTCCTGCCGCACGGTCCGGGGGCGATCCTCACCGGTGTGCTGCTGGTCGTGTTCTCCTTCATGGGCAGCGAGATCGCCACGCTGGCGGCCGGTGAGTCCGAGGACCCGCAGCGCGCGGTCACCAAGTCGACCAACAGCATCATCTGGCGTATCGGCGTCTTCTACCTGGGCTCGATCCTCGTCGTGGTCTCGCTGCTGCCGTGGAACGACCCGTCGATCGCGAAGGACGGCTCGTACGTGGCCGCGCTCGGCTCGCTGGGCATCCCGCACGCCGACCAGATCATGCAGTTCATCGTGCTGACCTCGGTGCTGTCCTGCCTCAACTCGGGCCTGTACACCGCGTCCCGGATGGCGTTCTCGCTCGGCGAGCGGGGTGACGCGCCGAAGGCGTTCGCCCGGACCAACGGGCGGGGCGTGCCGATGGCGGCGATCCTCGCGTCGGTCGCGTTCGGCTTCCTCGCGGTGTTCTTCAACTACGCCTACCCGAAGACGGTCTTCCTCTTCCTGGTCAACTCCAGCGGTGCGGTGGCCCTGTTCGTGTGGCTGGTCATCTGCTTCTCGCAGCTGCGCATGCGGAAGATCATCCAGCGTGAGGCGCCGGAGAAGCTCGTCGTGAAGATGTGGCTGTACCCGTACCTCACCTGGGCCACGGCCGCCCTGATCGTCTTCGTCCTCGGCTATATGCTCACCGACACCAAGGGTGAGAGCAGCGGTCGCGTGACGGTCCTCCTCTCCCTGGGCGTCGCGGCGATCGTGATCATCATCGCCTTCCTGAAGGAAAAGCTGCTGGCGAACCGCACCGCTCCGGCGGTCGAGCCGGTCGCCTCCGGCCAGGAGGACCCGGAGAAGGTCACGACGGCCTGATCCCCGCCTCTCGGACACCGGGCGCGGTGAGGAACCTTTCCTCACCGCGCCCGGTGTTTTTTGCGACGGGGTCGGGTTGGCGGGGCCGGGGCTGAAGGCCAAGAGCAGGAGGAGGCGCGCTGAGCGGGGTTCGGGCTCGGCGCGCCCCATCGCCCTGAAGCGGACGCCCGGGTCGCTGCTCCGAACCGCCGCAGTACGTCCCGGAGGTCGCGACCGCCTGGGTCGGCTCGCGGAGGTTCGTGGAGGCGAGAGCGGTGGCCGTACCCCTCGCGGGCCCCGCTGGCGCCCCGGGCGGCCGATCCGCTCGCGCCATGGGCCGCGGGGAGCCGGGCCCGAGTCCCGGAGGCCGGAGCCGCCGGGGCTGTCGGGCAGCCCCGCAGTCCGGCAGCCCGGCAGCCCCGCAGCCCCGCAGCCCCGCAGCCCCGCAGCCCCGCAGCCCCGCAGCCCCGCAGCCCCGCAGCCCCGCAGCCCCGCAGCCCCGCAGCCCGGGCGTACCGGCAACCCGGGCGTACCGCCAACCCGGGCATACCGGCGTACGAAAAAGGCCCGCCCCACTGACCGGAGTCGGATGTGGCGGGCCCTCGTAGGGGGCTGTCAGCGCTTGGTGGCGAGCTTCCAGGCCGTGGGGAGGGCGCCCATGGCCAGGGCGGCCTTCAGGGCGTCGCCGAGGAGGAAGGGGGTGAGGCCTGCGGCGATGGCCTGGGTCAGGGAGAGGTGGGCTGCCAGGGCCAGGTACGGGACGCCGACCGCGTAGATGATCGCTTCGCCGAGGAGCATCGTGCCCGCCATGCGGAGGGGGGAGCGGTCCGCGCCTCGGCGGGCCAGGGCGCCGACGGCGGCGGAGGCGAGGATCATGCCGAGGACGTAGCCGAAGGAGACCGCGCCCGCGCCCGAGCCGCCGCCCGCGAACCACGGCACGCCGACGACGCCCGCGACCGCGTACAGCGCGAGGGAGAGGACGCCACGACGGGCGCCGAGCGCCGTGCCGACGAGCAGCGCGGCGAAGGTCTGGCCGGTCACCGGGACCGGGGAGCCCGGCACCGGGACGGCGATCTGGGCCGCGAGACCGGTGAGGACGGCGCCGCCGAGCACGAGGGCGGCGTCGCGGACGCGGGTGGGGGCACCGCCCTGCTCGAGCGAAGCCGAGAGCTTGGGGGAAGGGATGAGGTCGGCGAGGACTGCGCCGGGGCGAGCGAGGACGCTGGCGGTGCTCATGGGGACTCCGCGGGTGTGTGGGCAGGTGACAACTCACCGACGCTATACCGGCGGCCAACCCCCGATCACCGTCCGCGCTCGACAAAGGCGTGAACAGGCGCTTGGTGGGCTCCGGACAAAGAAGGCCGCTTACACCGGGATCGGCGTGATGCCCGTCACCCCGGCCGGGTGGCCCGGGCCACCGGTGTAAACGGACGTACACATTCCGTAAGCGATTTGTCCGTATCGTGGGCACTTCCCCCGTCCGCGACCGGAAACCGCCCAGACTGGTGGAGTTTTTTACCCACCGTCGGACTACCGGACTGGACGAGCCCCGCCCCATGCCCAGCACCACCACGCGGCAACCGCCGCAGCAAGCGCCGCAGCAGCGGGAACAGGGCGTCCCCCTCGCCTCCGGCCTCAAGCAGCGCCATCTGTCGATGATCGCCCTCGGCGGCGTCATCGGCGCGGGCCTCTTCGTCGGCTCCGGCGCGGGGATCGCCGCCGCGGGCCCCTCCATCGTCGTCGCGTACGCCCTCTCCGGCCTCCTCGTGCTGCTGGTGATGCGGATGCTGGGCGAGCTGTCGGCGGCGTACCCGTCCTCGGGTTCCTTCTCCGCGCACGCCGAGCGGGCGATCGGCCCGTGGGCGGGGTTCACGGTCGGCTGGTCGTTCTGGATCATGCAGTGCACGGTCGTCGGCCTGGAGGGCATCGGCGCCGGGAAGATCGTCAGCGGCTGGCTGCCCGGCACCCCGCAGTGGGCCTGGGTCGCCCTGTTCATGGTGGTGTTCTGCGGCGCGAACCTGGCCGCCGTGAAGAACTTCGGCGAGTTCGAGTTCTGGTTCGCCGCGCTCAAGGTCGGCGCGATCGTGCTGTTCCTGGTCCTCGGCGCGCTCGCCATCGCGGGCGTGCTGCCCGGCACCCACTCCCCCGGCACCTCCCACCTCACCCACTTCCTGCCGAACGGCGCCCAGGGCCTGGTACTCGGCCTGCTCGCCTCGGTGTTCGCGTACGGCGGCCTGGAGACGGTGACCATCGCGGCGGCCGAGTCGGAGGACCCGGTGCGGGGCGTCGCCACCGCCGTGCGCACCACGATGTGGCGGATCGCGCTGTTCTACATCGGCTCGATGGCCGTCGTCGTCACCCTCGTCCCCTGGAACTCCCCGGAGGTCGTGGCGCGCGGCCCGTACGTCGCCGCCCTCGACAGCCTCGGCATCCCCGGCGCGGGCCGTGTGATGGACGTGGTGGTCCTCGCCGCCCTGCTCTCCGCGATGAACGCCAACATCTACGGCTCCTCGCGCATGCTGCACTCCCTGGTCGGCCGGGGCCTCGGCCCGAAGGCGCTGGCGAAGGTGACCGGCGGGGTGCCGAGGATCGCCGTCCTGGTCTCCTCGGTGTTCGGCTTCGCGTGCGTGCTGCTCAGCTACTGGCGCCCGGACGACGTGTTCATGTGGCTGCTGAACATGATCGGCGCGGTGATCCTGGTCGTCTGGATGTTCGTCGGCGCCTCCCAGCTGATCCTGCGCCGCCGCGCCGAGCGCGCGGGTGCCGAGCGGCCCGCCGTGCTGATGTGGGCGTTCCCGTGGCTGACCTGGGCCGCCCTGCTCGGCATGGTGGTGATCCTGGTGCTGATGGCCCGGCAGCCGGACACCCGGGCCCAGCTGTACTCCACGGGCGGTCTGACGCTGGCCCTGGCGGCGGGCGGCTACGCCTGGCAGCGGGCCCGCGCCAGGCGCTGAACCACCCCCGCCGCGCGCGAGCGCCGCACCGCCCCGCCCGCCCCGCCGCACGAAGGCCCCCACGAGCGACACGTGGGGGCCTTCGTCATGCCCTGCCTGTCCCCCGGCAGCTTCTTGTTGCTAGCGTGTAGTTGCAAGTCTTTTGCAATAAGTCTCGGAGGGGACCTGTCCATGCCCGTCTACACGCTGCCCGAACTGCCCTACGACTACGCCGCGCTCGCCCCCGTGATCAGCCCCGAGATCATCGAGCTGCATCACGACAAGCACCACGCGGCCTATGTGAAGGGCGCCAACGACACCCTGGAGCAGCTCGCCGAGGCGCGGGACAAGGACGCCTGGGGCTCGGTCAACGGCCTGGAGAAGAACCTGGCCTTCCACCTCTCCGGGCACATCCTGCACAGCATCTACTGGCAGAACATGACCGGTCCGAAGGACGGCGGCGGCGAGCCGCTGGCCCAGGACGGCGTGGGCGAGCTGGCCGACGCGATCACGGAGTCCTTCGGCTCCTTCGCCGCCTTCAAGGCCCAGTTGACCAAGGCGTCGGCCACCACCCAGGGCTCCGGCTGGGGCGTCCTTGCGTACGAGCCGCTGAGCGGCCGGCTGATCGTGGAGCAGGTCTACGACCACCAGGGCAACGTCGGCCAGGGCTCGACCCCGGTGCTGGTCTTCGACGCCTGGGAGCACGCCTTCTACCTCCAGTACAAGAACCAGAAGGTCGACTTCATCGAGGCCATGTGGCAGGTCGTGAACTGGCAGGACGTGGCCCGGCGGTACGCAGCCGCCAAGGAGCGGGCGGACGTGCTGCTGCTGGCTCCCTGAGCGACCGAGGGCCCTTGAAGGCCCCTGAGGTCCACTGAGCGTCCCGCCTCGTGATCGTCTTCTCACCCTTCACGCGGGCGGGCGGAAAGGTCAGGGCCCCCGCGACGTCATGCCCGCGGGGGCCCTGTCGTACGTGCCTACAGGTGGCCGTACATGCCTACAGGTTGCTGAAGTCCGGCCCCTGCGTCCGGGTCCGCTTCAGCTCGTAGAAGCCGGGGACCGAGGCGACCGCGAGGGTGCCGTCCCACAGGCGGGCCGCCTGCTCGCCCTTCGGGGCGGGGGTGACGACCGGGCCGAAGAAGGCGATCTGCTCGCCGTCGGGGCCGGGGACCGCGATGACCGGGGTGCCGACCTCCTGGCCGACCTTCTCGATGCCCTCCTTGTGGGAGGCGCGCAGCTCGGCGTCGAACTCGAAGTCGGTCTGGTCGAAGTAGTCGATCAGGTCGGCGGGCAGACCGGCGTCCGCGAGCGCGCCCTCGACGGCCTCACGGGTCGGGCCCTCGCCGTCGTTGTGGATACGGGTGCCGAGCGCGGTGTACAGCGGGCCGAGCACGTCCGCGCCGTACTTCTGCCAGGCGGCGGTGACCACCCGGACCGGCTGCCACGCCTTGGTGGCGAGCATGTCCCGGTACTCCTCGGGCAGCTCGTCGATGCGGTCCTCGTTGAGGACGGCGAGGCTCATGATGTGCCAGCGGACCTCGATGTCGCGGACCTTCTCCACCTCCAGCACCCAGCGGGAGGTCATCCAGGCCCAGGGGCACAGCGGGTCGAACCAGAAGTCCACCGGGGTCTTGCCCGACGTGGTCGCGGTCTCGGACATGTCTCTCCTCGCGAAACGGTCTTTTCCAGCGCCAACATCGGCCCCGGCCGCGCCATTCCCCGATGCCCCCGGCCAGGGCCGCATGGCAGGATCGTGCCGTCGGTGCCTGTTTTTCCGCGATCACAAGGGAGTGCCGCCGTGCCCGGTGAGAATCTGTCCCGCGACGAGGCCCGTGAGCGGGCCGCGCTGCTGTCCGTCGACGGGTACGACGTGTCGCTCGACCTGCGCTCCGCCGTCGGCGACGCCGACGACGCCGCCGGGCCGCGCACGTTCCGCTCGGTGACGACGATCCGCTTCGGCTGCGCCGAGCCGGGCGCCTCCAGCTTCGCGGACCTGATCGCGCCGTCGGTGAACGCCGTGACGCTCAACGGCCGTGACCTGGACCCGGCCGAGGTCTTCGACGGCTCCCGGGTGCTGCTGACGGACCTGGCCGCCGAGAACGAGCTGATCGTGGACGCGAACTGCGCCTACTCCCGCACGGGCGAGGGCATGCACCGCTTCGTGGACCCCGAGGACGGCGAGGTCTACCTCTACACGCAGTACGAACCGGCCGACGCACGCCGGGTGTTCGCCAACTTCGAGCAGCCCGACCTGAAGGCGCCCTACCGCTTCGAGGTGCGGGCGCCCGAGGAGTGGCGGGTGTGGAGCAACGGCGCCGGTGAACTCGTGGACGGCGTCTGGAAGTTCGCGGAGACCAAGCCCATCTCGACGTACATCACCTGCGTGGTGGCGGGCCCTTACCACTATGTGACCGACTCCTACGAGCGCGTCCTCGATGACGGGTCCAAGCTGGAGATCCCGCTCGGCGCGATGTGCCGCAAGGGTCTGGCGCCGTACTTCGACGCCGACGACGTCTTCCTGATCACCAAGCAGGGCCTGGACTTCTTCCACGAGAACTTCGACTACCCGTACCCCTTCGGGAAGTACGACCAGGCGTTCGTGCCCGAGTACAACCTCGGGGCGATGGAGAACCCGGGTCTGGTGACCTTCCGCGAGGAGTACATCTTCCGCGGCAAGGTGACGCGGACGTCGTACGAGGCGCGGGCCAACGTCATCCTGCACGAGATGGCGCACATGTGGTTCGGCGACCTGGTCACCATGGTGTGGTGGGACGACCTGTGGCTGAAGGAGTCCTTCGCGGACTTCATGGGCACCTTCGCGAACGTGGGCGCGACCCGGTTCAAGGACGCCTGGACGACCTTCGCCAACCGCCGCAAGGCGTGGGCCTACCGCGCCGACCAGCTGCCCTCCACGCATCCGATCACGGCCGACATCCGTGACCTCCAGGACGCCAAGCTCAACTTCGACGGCATCACCTACGCCAAGGGCGCCTCGGTGCTCAAGCAGCTGGTGGCGTACGTCGGTCAGGACGCCTTCCTGGAGGGCGCCCGCCGCTACTTCAAGCGCAACGCGTACGGCAACACCCGCCTGGGCGACCTGCTTTCGGTGCTCGCGGAGACCAGCGGCCGGGACATGACGGCGTGGGCGGCGTCCTGGCTGCAGACCGCCGGGGTCAACTCCCTCACCCCGCAGGTGCTGTTGGACGACGAGGGTCGGATCGCGGAGCTGGCCGTGGTGCAGGAGGCCCCGGAGTCGCACCCCGAACTGCGCCCGCACCGGGTGCGGGTGGGGCTGTACCGGCGTAACTCCGAGGGCGTGCTGGAGCGTTACTCCAGCGTGGAGACCGACGTCGAGGGTCCGCGTACCGTCGTCGCCGAACTGGCCGGTGCCGAGGCCCCCGAGCTGGTGCTGGTCAACGACGACGACCTGACCTACTGCAAGGTCCGCTTCGACGAGACCTCGCTCGCGACCCTGCGCGAGCACCTGGGCGCGCTGTCCGACCCGCTCGCCCGCGCGCTCGCCTGGTCCGCGCTGTGGAACATGACCCGGGACGCGCTGCTGCCCGCGCGGGACTTCCTGGAGCTGGTGCTGCGCTTCGCGGGCCGCGAGTCCGACATCGGCGTCCTCCAGATGCTGCACGCCTGGGCGGGCACGGCCCTGGAGCGGTACGCGGCTCCCGAGTGGCGGGAGACCGGCGCCGACCTGCTGGCGCGGGGCGCCCTCGAGGAGCTGCGGGCGGCGGAGCCGGGCAGCGAACACCAGCTGGCCTGGGCCCGGTTCTTCGCCTCGGCCGCCGCCGCGCCCGCGGATCTGGCGCTGCTGAAGGCGCTGCTCGACGGCACCGAGACCGTCGAGGGCTTGAGCGTGGACCAGGAGCTGCGCTGGGCGTTCCTGGAGCCGCTGGCCGCGCACGGGGTGGCCGACGAGGAGCTGCTGGTCGCCGAGCTGTCCCGCGACGACACGGCCTCCGGCAAGCGGCACCAGGTGCGGTGCCTGGCGGCGCGTCCCTCGGCGGCGGTCAAGGCGCAGGCGTGGGCGCAGGTCGTGGAGTCGGACCGGCTGTCGAACGCGCTGGTCGGGGCGACGATCGCGGGCTTCTCGCAGCCCTCGCAGCGGCGGCTGACCGCGCCGTACGCGGAGAAGTACTTCGCGGTGATCGACCGGATCTGGCGCGAGCGGTCCATCCAGATCGGCATGGACATCGTGAGCGGGCTCTTCCCGGCCTACCAGGACCGGCAGGAGACGCTGGACGCGACGGACGCGTGGCTCGCCGAGCACGCGGACGCGGCCCCTGCGCTGCGCCGCCTGGTGCTGGAGGCGCGGGACGATCTGGCCCGCGCGCTGCGTGCCCAGGCGTGCGACGCGAAGGCCGGAGGCCACTGACCTTTGGCCTGAACTTGCCCGTTCGGTGACCGTTACCGAATCCGGGCACGCGCACCCGTAACCCC
The DNA here is from genome assembly GCF_000373625.1 of Streptomyces sp. LaPpAH-108. GTDB lineage: Bacteria > Actinomycetota > Actinomycetes > Streptomycetales > Streptomycetaceae > Streptomyces. Next base: position 240,118 of record NZ_KB891988.1, on the reverse strand, counting down.
TGGTCCTCCCCCGAACGGACCAGGGGTTTTCGCTGCCTACTCGGCATCCGAACACCCGTCCTTTAGCGCCGTGTTGTCCGCATTCCTCGACGGGCGTGTAACACGGGTTACAGGTGGGACGGGGGTCGGGCATTCCGTTGGACATGACGCACAACACCCCGCTCTCCCCCCGCCCCCTCCGCCATCTCTCCGAGGTCCACCGCCGGGTCCTGTCGGCGGCCCAGCTGCGTTCGCACGGTGTGACGACGGCCGAGCTGACCGAGCGCTGCCGCGAAGGGGGCCCCTGGCGGCTGCTGCTGCCGAACGTCGTCCTGCTCCACTCCGGCAGCCCCACCAGCGAGGAGCGGCTGCACGGCGCCCTGCTGTACGCCTCGCGCGAGTCGGTCCCGGGCGTCCCGGCCCAGCCGACGGCGGGCGACCCGCACCGCCCGCTGTACGCGGAGGCGATGATCACCGGCCTGGCCGCGCTCGCCCTGTACGGCTTCGCGACCGCCCCGCCGCTCGCCGCCCTGGACCGGGTGGACGTGCTGGTCCCGAGGCTGCGTCGGCTGCGCTCGGCCGGGTACGTCCGGGTGCGGCGCACGGCGGAGCTGCCCACCGCGCAGGCGGTCTCCGGGGTGCCGGTGGCGCCGGTGCGGCGCGCGCTGGCGGACGCGGTGGCCCGGCTGACGGACGCGGACACGGTTCGGCGGCTGCTGACCGAGGCGGTGCGCGAAGGACACTGCGAACCGGCCGCGCTGGTACGGGAGTTGAACCGGGCGCGGCTGCTGTCGCGGTCGTACGTCGTGGACGCGGTGGACTCGCTGGTGGCCGAGGGCCGGGCCGCCGCCGAGGACCGGCTGTACCGGCTGGTGGCCGGGCACGGGCTGCCCGACCCGGTGTGGAACGTGGATCTGCGGCTGCCCGGCGGCCCCCAGCTGGGCGGGGTGGACGCCTACTGGCCCGAGCAGGCGGTCGCGGTGGAGCTGAACACCCGGGCTCCGGGCCAGGACGAGGACGAGCGGTGGACGGAGTACGCGCGCAAGCGGGAGCACCTGGAGCGGCTCGGCATCACGGTCGTCCACGTCACCCCGCGGGCGCTGCGGGAGTCGCCGGAGCAGCAGGCGGCGGTGGTCCGTACCGCCCTGATGGCGGCGGGCGACCGCGACCCGGCCGCGTATGTCGTGGTGCTCCCCCGCCAGTGACGGGCGCGGGGGCGGCACGGGCCGGGGGCGGGAGGGTCCGCCGGGGGCTCCGGCGGACCCTTCTCGCAGGCGGTCGGGGCTTCGCGGGCGGTCAGGGCTTCGCGAGCAGCAGCTCGGTGTTGCGGTCGGTGCTCTTCCCGGCGAGGGTCGTGTGGGCGCCGGGGGCGTTGAAGGACAGTTCGCGGTAGAGCGCGGCGAGGCCGGTCTGGGAGAGGTCGGCGAAGTCGGTGCGGTGCGGGGCCGCGGCCTCCACGAGGGTGGTGAACAGCGAGAGCGTGCCGTCGCCGTTGTCCGTCAGCTCGATGATCCGGGCGAGGTGCGGGTGGTCGATGTGGGAGGCGGTGGAGATCTCCCAGAAGGAACCGCCGTGCGCGGCCGGGTGCGGGGTGACGACGTTCTTGTGGACGTGCCCGTTGACCCAGGCCAGCACGTGGGGGTGGGCGGCGAGCACCGAGACCAGTTCGGCGCCGTCGTGGCGGCGCTCGCCGGGGCGGGCCGGGTCGGGGCGGGTGTTGGTCATGCTGGTGCTGGTGTGGTGGCTGAAGACGATCACGTGGTCGTCGGTGTGCTCGGTGAGCGTGCGCTTGAGCCAGGTGAGCTGGGCGGTGCCGAGCGAGCCCTCGTAGAAGCCGCCGGGGTCGGTGGTGTCGAGGCTGATGCCGAGGACGCCGTCGGCGATGCGGAAGGCGTAATACTGGGTGCCCGCGTCGAGGTTGGCTTCCGTGTAGCCGTGTCCCGCCGGGCCGTGGCCCTGGTGGGCGGGGTCGAGGTGGGCCTTGACGTACTCGGCCGGGGTGTAGGGGGCGCGGCGCTCGTCGGGGGTGATCGCGCGCTGGGTGCGGGTGTGGGCTTTGAGGAAGTCGCGGTAGCCGGTGCCCTTCGGGTCCTGGGCGCCCTTGAAGGCGGCCTGGAATCTCTTGGCCTCGGCGCGGGTGGCGGTCATCAGCTTGCGGCCGCCGACGGCCGCGTCCACCAGGTAGGGGTCGGCGTGGGAGCCGTAGCAGCCGGTGGGCAGGAAGTCGTGGTTGCCGACGGTGGAGTACCAGGGCATCGCGAGGCCGGGGCTGCGGACCTCGCGGATCGCGGCGGCCAGGAAGCCGGGCAGGTGCGGGAAGCCGAGCGCCTTGTCGCCGTCGCGGACGGTGGATCCCGGCTGCCAGTAGAGCCCGAGCCCGGAGTCCTGGACGCCCTCGTAGTGCCGGGGGTCACCGGAGTTGGGCGTGATCCGGCCGCCGCTCATCACCTTCAGGAACCAGTCGAGTTCGGTGTGGGAGTTGTTGTCGGTGTTGTCGCCGGTGGTCATGACGAAGCCGAACGGGGTGCCGGTGACCGGGCCCGCGCGCAGCGCGTTGACCCGCTCGACCAGGGAGACCGCGCCGGGCACGGTCAGCGCCTCCTGCGGGCGCCAGGCGTGCGGGTCGGACGCGCGCAGGAACTCCAGGCGCAGCGGGTGCTGGACGTCGGTCAGATGCAGATCGGTGAACTGCACGAACGCGGCGAGGGGCGTACGGCGGTCCGCGCGCCCGGACTTAGCCGCGGCCAGCTCGGTGCGCACCATCCGGGACCAGCCGGGCCCGTCCCCGAGGCGGCGGTAGCCGGAGCCGCGCGGGGTGGCGACGGAGTCGAGCGTGGTGCCCTTGGTGTACGGCGCGACGGGGGTGGGCGAGGGCGTGGGCGTCGCCGTCACGGTGGGCGTGGGGGTGGAGGTCGGCGCCGGGACGGCGGTGGCGGCTTCGCTCTCGGTGGGGCGCAGGGCGTAGCCGAGGCCGGCGGAGAGCGTGACGGCTCCGGCGGCGGCGAGGAGGGAACGGCGGTGGAGGCCCTGTTCGGGGCGGGCGGCAGAGCGTGTGCGCGGCATGCGCGGTCTCCCCGAGTGCGTCGGCGGTCGTCGCGGACCGCCGCCGAGGCGAACGGGCCGCTCGTTCCGGATGCTTGGCAGCGGGGGTGAAACACGCGTGAACGCGGCGGCAACGGCCGACGCCGATCGGCCTACGCGCGACCGCACGCACCTGGGGAGGTCACACGGTTGCCGCCGGTGCGCCGGGGGCCGGTCACCGGGCGTTCACCGGGCGGGGAAGGAGGGGCCGCGAGGTGCCGGTCCCGGGCTACTCGGCAGCCTCCGTTTCCCGGGGACCGGACCCCGTCTCCAGATGCCCCGTCGCCGGTCGCTCGCGCCACATCCGCAGGGCGATGTCGACGAGGGGCACCCGGGTCAGGGCGGGGACGGCGGTGAGGTCGTGCCAGGCGGCCAGGTCGGTGGAGCCGTTCACCTCGTTGCGGAGTTCGCCGCCGGTGATGCGGCCCGAGTAGATGAGCCGCAGCCCGTGGTGGTCGGTCGAGCGGCCGAGGAGGCGGTCTGGCAGGGTCAGCCGGAGGGAGTCCACACCGAGGAGGCCGGTCACCTCGATGCGGTAGCCGGTCTCCTCGGTGACCTCGCGGCGCACGGTGTCGTACGGGTCCTCGCCGAACTCCATGCCGCCGCCGGGCAGTACCCACTCGGGGGTGCCGTCGGCGGTGGGTGAACGGGCGAGCAGCAGTTGTCCGTCCCGGACACACACGGCGTAGGCCGCCACCCTCAATTTCCGTCGCATGGAGGGACGTTAGCGCGGTGACTCCGAGCCGTCCGGAGAATGGGAATCGGTCGCATTCCGGGGGTGATGCGACCCTTATCGCTCCGTTCCATCGCGGGTTTTCCCCATACATCGATATCGATTCGGTCAACGAACCCCAAAATTCGGTCCCTTGGGAAAGGCTGTGCGCTCGTCCGGCACAGGACTCCTCACTCACAAGGGATGCCGATGACCCACACTCCCGAGCGCGATCCGATACCCGGTCCGAGACGGCTGGCCCGTACGGCCTTCACCGCGGGCGTGGTCGCCGCGCTCTGCGCGGCCGGGCCCCTGCCGCTCGCCCTCGCCGCCGACGCGCCGTCCGCCCCGGCCACCGCACCCGCGAACGAGCCCAAGTCCGCGCACGACAAGCTCGGTTCGGACGACGCGGCGCTGCTCGCCGACGCCCGCGCGGAGGGCGCCAAGAGCGTCACGATGATGATCGCGACCACGCCGGGCCAGACCGAGCGGGTCGCGGACGAGCTGGGCGCGGTGAGCGGCGGCACGGTGGGCCGCACCTACGACAAGGTCGGCTACGTCCGCGCCACCGTCCCCACCGCCAAGGCGACTTCGGCCATCGCCGCCGCGGCCAAGCTCTCCTCGGTGCAGGCGATCGACCTGCGCCGGGAGATCCCGCTGGACGACCCGGCCCCGGGCGCGGACACTGCCAAGGGCGCCAAGTCCGGTCGTACGGCCACCACTTACCCGGCGCCGAACAGCAAGACCCCGGCGAAGAACCCGTACAACCCGTCCTTCGAGACCGGTGCCGTCGACTTCGTCAAGGAGCACCCCAAGGCCGACGGCCGGGGTGTCACCATCGGCATCCTCGACTCCGGTGTGGACCTCGGCCACCCGGCGCTGCGGAAGACCACCACCGGCGAACGCAAGATCATCGACTGGGTGACCGCGACCGACCCGGTGAGCGACGGCGACGGCACCTGGCGGCGGATGACGGCGGCCGTCTCCGGCCCGTCCTTCTCGGTCAGCCCCGCGGGCGGCAGCGCCGAGACCTTCAAGGCCCCGGCCGGTTCCTACAAGTTCAACTACCTGTACGAGTCCGCGACCGCGGGCGGCGACATGCAGGGCGACCTCAACCGCGACGGTGACACCACCGACGCCTGGGGCGTGCTGTACGACCCGGCCACCGGCACGGTCCGCGTCGACACCGACGACGACCTGGACTTCACGAACAACCCGCCGATGAAGCCGTACAAGGACGGCTACCAGATCGGCTACTTCGGCACCGACGACCCGAAGACGGACGTCGTCGAGCGCATCCCGTTCGTGGTCGAGATCCGCAAGGACGTGGTCTACAACTCCTCGGGCGCCACGGCCGATTACGTCAACATCGGCGTGATCCAGTCCGAGCACGGCACCCATGTCGCGGGCATCACGGCCGCCAACGGTCTGTTCGGCGGGAAGATGAACGGCGCCGCCCCCGGCGCGAAGATCGTCTCCTCGCGCGCCTGCACCTGGTCCGGCGGCTGCACCAACATCGCGCTCACCGAGGGCATGATCGACCTGGTGACCAAGCGGGGCGTGGACATCGTCAACATGTCCATCGGCGGCCTGCCCGCGCTGAACGACGGCGCCAACGCGCGCGCCGCGCTCTACACCCGGCTCATCGACGAGTTCGGCGTCCAGCTGGTCATCTCGGCGGGCAACTCGGGCCCTGGCGCCAACACCATCGGCGACCCCGGCCTGGCCGACAAGGTCATCTCGGTCGGCGCGGCCATCTCCAAGGAGACCTGGGCCGCGAACTACGGCTCGGCGGTGACGACCCCGTACGCCCTGATGCCCTTCTCCTCGCGCGGCCCGCGTGAGGACGGCGGCTTCACGCCGACCCTGACCGCGCCCGGTGCCGCGATCAACACCACCCAGACCTGGCTGCCCGGCTCCCCGGTCGCCGAGGCGGGCTACCCGCTGCCCGCCGGGTACTCGATGCTCCAGGGCACCTCGATGGCCTCCCCGCAGGCCGCGGGCGCCAGCGCGCTGCTGCTCAGTGCCGCCAAGGAGAAGCACCTCACGCTCACCCCGGCCGTGCTGCGCACCGCGCTCACCTCGACCGCGCACCACATCAAGGGCGCGCAGGCGTACGAGGAGGGCGCGGGCCTGATCGACGTCGTCGACGCCTGGGACTCCATCCGGCACGGCGCGTCCTCGCACGAGTACACGGTCAAGGCCCCGGTCGACACCGCGCTCGACGACGCCCTGAAGACCCCCGGCTTCGGCACCGGCCTCTACGACCGCGAGGGCGGCCTGAAGAGCGGCCAGCGCAAGACGTACGACGTCACGGTCACCCGCACCTCAGGACCGGACCGCGCGGTCTGGCACACGCTGCGCTTCGTCAACGACCCGGAGCACACCTTCCGCGTCCTCGGCAGCCCCCTGGTGCGGCTCCCGCTGAACCAGCCGGTCACCGTCAAGGTGCAGGCGGCCCCGAGGTCGGCCGGGCTCAAGAGCGCGATCCTCGCAGTCGACGACCCGTTCACCGAGGGCGTCGACCAGCAGATCCTCAGCACGGTCGTGGTGGCGAGCCCGGTGGACTACACCCGCTCCCTGTCCGGCTCGGTGCAGCGCAACAGCACCCGCTCCTACTTCCTGACCGTGCCCGAGGGCGCGAAGGCGCTGGAGGTCGCGATCGGCGGCCTGAAGGCGGGCAGCCAGACCCGGTTCATCTCGATCCACCCGTACGGCACGCCGGTGGACAACACCAGCACGCCGTACTGCTACAACAACTACCTCGACGGCAACGGCTGCAAGCCCGACGTGCGCTCCTACGCCGACCCGCAGCCCGGCGTCTGGGAGGTCGAGGTCGAGGCCCGGCGCACCTCGCCGCTGCTCGACAACCCGTACAAGCTGGACGTCTCCGTCCTGGGCGCGGTCTTCGACCCGGAGACCGTGACGGTGCCCGAGGCCAAGGCGGGCGTTCCGGCCGCCGCCTCCTGGAAGGTCACCAACAAGTACGCCGCCCTGGACGGCAAGCTCGTCGGCGGCCCCCTCGGCTCCTCCGAGTCGGCCCGCCCCTCGATCAAGGAGGGCGAGACCCACACCACCACGGTGACCGTCCCGGAGGGCGCCGAGTCCCTGGACGTGGCCATCGGCAACGTCTCCGACCCGTCCGCCGACCTGGACCTCACGGTCTACGACGCGAGCGGCAAGCAGGTCGCCCAGTCCGCCGACGGCGACTCGGAGGAGGCGGTCTCGCTGCCGCACCCGGCCGCCGGAACGTACACGATCAAGGTCGACGGGTACGCGGTGCCCTCGGGCACGACCGCGTACGACTACCGGGACGTGTTCTTCTCCGCCTCGCTCGGCACCGTGACGGTCGCGGCCACCCCGGTCGAGCTGGGCACCGGGGCCACGGCCACCGTCACCGGGCAGGTCACGGCCAACGCCGAGCCGCCGGCCGGGCGTGAGTTCTTCGGCCGGGTCCGGCTGGTGAACGGGCACGGCACAGTCGCGGGCAGCGGCAGTGTGAAGATCGGCTCGGTCACGCCGTAACGGGGTGACGTGAGCGGAGGGGCGGGCACTTCTGCGGTGCCCGCCCCTTCGGCGTGCTCGGCCCTTCGGCGTGCTCGGTCTTCGGGTGCTCAGCCGTCGCCCGGGCAGGTCAGGTGGCGTGCCCCCGGCAGCGCCCCGGTCACCCAGGCCCGGCCCCACTCCAGGTCGTCCCGGGAGCCGTCCTCCTCGCGGGGCGGGTCGCCCGCGCGGAAGGTCTGCGGGTCCTCGGCGGCGGAGCGGGGGACGACGACGAGCATGCGGGCGCCGGTGCGGTAGGAGCGGGGAGCGGCGGTGTCGTGGACGGTGAACGTCAGCTCGGCGCGGTCGCTCGTCGGTGGCTTGTAGAAGCGGCTCACCTTCAGGACGACGGTGAACACCCCCTGGGCTCCGGCCGGTTCGACCCGCTCGACCGTGCCCTCGGCGACCGCGCGGGCACAGGCGATGACCGCTTGCGGGCCGAGCTTGGCGCCCGAGGCCGCGGAGTCCGCGCTCGCACCGCCTCCGGCGTCATGGGCCCCCAGCCAGGAGATCCCGACGCCGAACAGACCGACGGCGGCGGAGGCGGCGAGCGCGAGGAGGGCGGTGCGCACACGGCGCCGGGGGCGGGGGCGGGGCGGACGGGCCGGGGCGACCTCCATGGCCTCCGCTTCGGGTGTCCCCTCCCCGGTCTCCCCGGTCAGCGTCTCCGCGAGCCGGGTCAGCTCCCGCCGCAGTACGGCCACGTCCGCCTCGGCCGCGCGGTGCTCGCGCCGGAAGCGGGCGTCCCGGCGGGCCTCCTCGGACGGCTCCTCGCCGGTGATCGCGGCCATCAGCGCGTCCGGGCCGCCGCCGTACGCCGCCGTGCCCTCGCGGTCCCCGTCGTCCCCGTGGTCCTTGTGTCCGGCGGTCATGTCACACCACCTCGTCCTCGTGCAGACGGACGCGCAGCGCGCGGACCGCCGTGTGCAGCCTGCTCTTGACCGTGCCCTCGGGGACGCCGAGCTGTTCGGCGATCGAGCGCACCGGCAGGTCGGCGTAGAAGCGCAGGATCACCACCTGGCGCTGGGCGTCCGGCAGCGCGTCCAGGCCCCGGGCGACCGCGAGGGAGAGCAGGCTGTCCTCCTCGCCCGAGGGGTGCTGCTCGGGCCCGCGCAGGGCGACCAGCCGCTCCCCCAGGCGTTCCTGGCGCCGCTTGGCGCGATGCCAGTCCATGGCCAGGTGGGAGGCGACGACCGCCGCCCACGCCGAGACGTCCCGGGGCGCCTCCTGCCCGCTCGCGGCCCGCTCCAGGAGCCGCAGCCGTACCTGCTGCACCCCGTCCGGCAGGTCCGACTGCGGCACCCCGCCGAGCGCGAGCACCGCCCGCACCCGGCGTTCCTGTGCCGCGTCCAGCGGATCGTCCCCGGCACTCTCCGCACCGGCGTACGCCCCCTGGCCACGGCGCGCTCTTCCGCGCAGCACCAGCCACCCCCTCCCGCGTCCGCCCCTACGACGCGGGAGGGGCCGGAAACGTTCGGCCGCGCCCTCGGAGGTGTACGTCACACGGCCGAGGCGTACGTCACACCGCCGTGTGGCCGGGGCGGTCGCGGGCAGGGTCGGCGGGAACCGGTGGCCTCCGTGCTCGTGTCCCACCCCTCGGACAGGCCGGGCGAAGCCGGGCAAAGAATTGGACAGAGAGGCCGGGGTCGGCCGCATGATGGAAAAGCCCCGGTCAACGCTGTGGCACAGCAGCAAGAGTCAGCCAGAACCAAGGGAGTCGCCGTGAGGGTCGGAATCGTCGGAGCCACCGGTCAGGTCGGCACGGTCATGCGCAAGATCCTCAAGGAGCGGGAGTTCCCGGTCACCGAGCTGCGCCTGTTCGCCTCCGCCCGCTCGGCCGGGACCGTGCTGGACGGCGTGACGGTGGAGGACGCGGCGACCGCCGACTACTCCGGCCTCGACATCGTCCTCTTCTCGGCGGGCGGCGCGACCTCGAAGGCGCTGGCCGAGAAGGTCGCCGCGCAGGGCCCCGTCGTGATCGACAACTCCTCGGCGTGGCGCAAGGACCCGGACGTACCACTGGTGGTCTCCGAGGTGAACCCGCACGCGATCGCGGACCGCCCCAAGGGCATCATCGCCAACCCGAACTGCACCACGATGGCCGCGATGCCGGTCCTGAAGGTGCTGCACGCGGAGGCGGGCCTGGAGGCGCTGGTCGTCGCGACGTACCAGGCGGTGTCCGGCTCGGGCCTCGCGGGCGTGGCGGAGCTGCACGGCCAGGCGCAGAAGGTCGTGGCCGACGCCGACAAGCTGACCCACGACGGCGACGCGGTCGACTTCCCCGAGCCGCAGGTCTACAAGCGCCCGATCGCCTTCAACGTGCTCCCGCTGGCGGGCTCGATCGTGGACGACGGTCTGAACGAGACCGACGAGGAGCAGAAGCTGCGCCACGAGTCCCGCAAGATCCTGGAGATCCCCGGGCTGAAGGTCTCCGGCACCTGTGTCCGCGTCCCGGTCTTCTCCGGCCACTCCCTCCAGGTCAACGCCCGCTTCGCCCGCCCGATCTCCCCCGAGCGCGCGACCGAGCTGCTGGCCGAGGCCCCGGGTGTCGCCCTCTCCGACATCCCGACCCCCCTCCAGGCCGCCGGCCAGGACCCCTCCTACGTCGGCCGCATCCGCACCGACGAGACGGTCGACCACGGCCTCGCCCTCTTCATCTCCAACGACAACCTCCGCAAGGGCGCCGCGCTGAACGCGGTGCAGATCGCGGAGCTGGTGGCGGCGGAGCTGAAGGGCTGACCCCAGGTCGTGGGTCAGGGGCGCGTGCCGGTGGCGGCGCGCGCCCCTGACATTCCCCTACGGCCCGCGTGCCTCCCTTACGGCCTGCGCACCTCGTACAGGAAGCACCCGTACTCCACCGCCCTGACGTGCACGAGCGCCACCTCGGGGTCGGTGAACGCCTCCGTGAGGGCGCCCTCGAAGTCCTCCGGCGGGGTGACCAGCCGACCGCCCAGGATGTGGCCGTCGCGGGAGTAGCGGCGCAGCACCCGGTGGGCCTGGGTGAAGGCGAGCCTCTGGGACTCCGGCCCGCCGCACCGCTCCGCGTGGATGAACACCGGTCCCTGCTCGTCGTACGCCCCCGGCGCGGCCCCGGTCTCGGCGGCCCAGCGGCGCAGGGGCGCGTAGGAGACCAGGGCGATGCGCTCCCCGGGTTGGCTGCGGCGCAGGCAGCAGCGGAGCGGGGCGCCGCCCTCGGGGTCGGTGACGGCGGTGAGGGCGTGGCCCACGTCGTCCGCCGTCCGCAGTTCGGCGAGGACCGGCTCCGTGAGGGCGCGGGGGACGTGCGTGGTCGTCGTGTGGGTCGTCATGCTCCCCAGGCTCCTCGGCGGACGGCCCGGTGACCGGCGGGATATGGACATCGCGTTCGCGGAAGTTGCGTGGAAGGATGGCGCAACCCACACATAACGAGGAGATGACCGCGTGCCTGGCACAAACCTGACTCGCGAAGAGGCGCGGCAGCGGGCGGAGCTGCTCACCGTTGACTCGTACGAGATCGATCTCGACCTGTCCGGCGCGCAGGAGGGCGGGACCTACCGGTCCATCACCACCGTGCGCTTCGACGTCGCGGAGAACGACGTCGAGTCCTTCATCGACCTGGTCGCCCCGACGGTGCACGAGGTCACGCTGAACGGCGACGCGCTGGACCCGGCCGAGGTCTTCAAGGACTCGCGGATCGCGCTGCCCGGGCTGCTCCAGGGGCGCAACGTCCTGCGGGTGGTCGCGGACTGCGCGTACACCAACACCGGTGAGGGGCTGCACCGGTTCGTCGACCCGGTGGACGAACAGGCGTATCTGTACACGCAGTTCGAGGTGCCGGACGCGCGGCGCGTCTTCGCCTCCTTCGAGCAGCCGGACCTCAAGGCGACGTTCCAGTTCACGGTGAAGGCGCCCGAGGGCTGGACGGTCATCTCCAACTCCCCCACCCCGGAGCCCAAGGACAACGTCTGGGTCTTCGAGCCGACCCCGCGCATCTCGTCGTACATCACGGCGCTGATCGTCGGCCCGTACCACTCGGTGCACAGCGTGTACGAGAAGGACGGGCAGTCCGTGCCGCTCGGCATCTACTGCCGTCCCTCGCTCGCGGAGTACCTGGACTCGGACGCGATCTTCGAGGTCACACGGCAGGGCTTCGACTGGTTCCAGGAGAAGTTCGACTACGCGTACCCGTTCAAGAAGTACGACCAGCTGTTCGTCCCGGAGTTCAACGCGGGCGCGATGGAGAACGCGGGCGCGGTGACCATCCGCGACCAGTACGTCTTCCGGTCCAAGGTGACCGACGCGGCGTACGAGACGCGCGCGGAGACCATCCTGCACGAGCTGGCCCACATGTGGTTCGGCGACCTGGTCACCATGGAGTGGTGGAACGACCTGTGGCTGAACGAGTCGTTCGCCACCTTCACCTCGATCGCCTGCCAGGCGTCCGCGCCGGGCTCGCGGTGGCCGCACTCGTGGACCACGTTCGCCAACTCGATGAAGACGTGGGCGTACCGCCAGGACCAGCTGCCGTCCACGCACCCGATCATGGCGGACATCCGCGACCTGGACGACGTGCTGGTCAACTTCGACGGCATCACGTACGCCAAGGGCGCCTCGGTGCTCAAGCAGCTCGTGGCGTACGTCGGTGAGGACGAGTTCTTCAACGGCGTGCAGGCGTACTTCAAGCGGCACGCGTTCGGCAACACGCGGCTGTCGGACCTGCTCGGCGCGCTGGAGGAGACCTCCGGGCGCGATCTGAAGACCTGGTCGAAGGCGTGGCTGGAGACGGCGGGGATCAACGTCCTGCGTCCCGAGCTGGAGACGGACGCGGACGGTGTCATCACCTCCTTCGCGGTCCGCCAGGAGGCCCCGGCGCTCCCCGTGGGCGCCAAGGGCGAGCCGACGCTGCGCCCGCACCGCATCGCGATCGGCCTGTACGACCTGGACGAGGCGGGCAAGCTGGTGCGCGTGCGGCGCGTCGAGCTGGACGTGGACGGCGAGCTGACGGCCGTGCCCGAGCTGTCCGGCGTGCGCCGCCCGGCGGTGATCCTGCTCAACGACGACGACCTGTCGTACGCGAAGGTCCGCCTGGACGAGGAGTCGCTGGCCTTCGTCACCGAGCACCTGGGCGACTTCGCGGAGTCGCTGCCGCGCGCGCTGAGCTGGGCCTCGGCGTGGGACATGACCCGCGACGGCGAGCTGGCCACCCGTGACTACCTCTCGCTGGTGCTCTCCGGCATCGGCAAGGAGTCCGACATCGGTGTGGTGCAGTCGCTCCAGCGCCAGGTGAAGCTGGCCCTCGACCTCTACGCCGACCCGGCCGCCCGCGAGGCCCTGCTCACCCGCTGGACCGAGGCGACCCTGACCCATCTGCGCACCGCGGAGCCGGGCAGCGACCACCAGCTGGCCTGGGCCCGCGCCTTCGCGGCCACGGCCCGCACGCCGGAGCAACTGGACCTGCTGGACGCGCTGTTGGAGGGCACCCAGACCGTCGAGGGCCTGGCCGTCGACACCGAGCTGCGCTGGGCCTTCGTCCAGCGGCTGGCCGCCGTCGGCCGCTTCGACGAGGCGGAGATCGCGGCGGAGTACGACCGCGATCGCACGGCGGCGGGCGAACGCCACGCGGCGACCGCTCGCGCGGCGCGTCCGACCGAGGAGGCCAAGGCGGAGGCGTGGGCCTCGGTGGTGGAGTCCGACAAGCTCCCCAACGCCGTCCAGGAAGCGGTCATCGGCGGCTTCGTCCAGACCGACCAGCGCGAACTCCTGGCCCCCTACACGGACCGCTACTTCGAGATCCTGAAGGACGCCTGGGCCTCCCGCTCCCACGAGATGGCCCAGCAGATCGCGGTCGGCCTCTACCCGGCGATCCAGGTCTCGCAGGAAACCCTGACGAAGACGGACAACTGGCTGTCGTCCGCCGCCCCGAACGCGGCCCTGCACCGCCTGGTCTCGGAGTCCCGCGCGGGCATCGAACGGGCACTGCGGGCGCAGGGGGCGGATGCGGCGGCGGGTATGTGACGCTGCGCTGCTTGCGTGGATGACGGGCGCCCGGCTTCATGGCCGGGCGCCCGTTGTCGTGTCGTACTCCGGCAGCTCGGCCCTATTCGTCACTGTGACGTGAATTGAGGTGAACCCAGCCGCGGTTGTCGGATGTTCTGCGATGCTGGAGGCCGATCGAGAGGGGCCGCAGCGATGCAGTGGAAGATCCACGGGGAGCGTCCGATCTACGAGAACAGGTGGGTGAACCTGTGGCTCACCGACATCGAGACACCGGACGGCAACCGCTGGGAGCACCACGTCGTCAAGCTCCGCCACCTGGCCGTGGCCGCCGTGGTCAACGAGCGGCGCGAGGTCCTGATGATGTGGCGACACCGCTTCATCACCGACACCTGGGCCTGGGAACTCCCCATGGGCCTGGTCGAGGAGGACGAAACCCCCGCCGACGCGGCCGCCCGCGAGGTCCTGGAGGAAACGGGCTGGCGCCCGGCCCCCGTCAAGCCCCTGATCTACGCCGAGCCCGCCAACGGCATCACCGACTCCCAGCACCACGTCTTCCGCGCCGACGGAGCGACGTACGAGGGCCCGCCGACCGAGAAGAACGAGTCGGACCGGATCGAGTGGATCCCCCTGGCCGACATCCGGGGCATGATCGACCGCCGCGAGATCGTGAGCAGCGGCTCACTGGTGGGGCTGCTCTACCTGCTCATGGACGAGGCGATCCGCTGATCTGACGAGGCAGCACTTCCCGGAGTCGGGACTCGAACGCCACCGCGGCTGGCTCCCGGCGGAAGGGCTCCAACTGCTCGTAGAACTCGCGGAGGTGCCCGGCGACTCGTTGCGAGCTGACGGCTGCCGCCGGGGCCAGGGCGTCCATGGCCGTATGACACGCCTCGTCGAGTTTGCCGCGATGGAGCTGGGTACGGGCGAGCCAGAAGGCGTGGAAGGCGCGCCCTCGGTGGTTCGTCCGGGGTTCTCGGCGCAAGGCGTCCGCGATCAAGGGTTCGGCGAGTGCCGCTTCGCCCAGGCGGCCATGCGCGATGCCGGTGTCCACGATCAGTTTGGGCTCGTCGAAGTAGGCGACCCAGGCCGGGTCCGGGTCGTCGGCGTCGATACGGCCGAACTGGGTGTGGGCTTCCGAGAGCGCGGTGTGGGTCGCGGCGTGGTTCCCGAGGGTGGCGTGGGCGAAGGCCTCACGCATCGCGAGCATGGCCAGCACGCGCGGTGTCGTGCCCCTGGCGCCCCGTGCCTGGTCCTGGGCCGCCGTGACGAGCGCGAGTGCGTCCCCGGGCTTGTCCTGATACGTGGCCTGGAGACTCATGCAGGCAAGAACGTTGGCCATGAACTGGCGGTCGTCGATGACCTTGGCAAGGCCGAGGGCTTCCGTGAAGTAGGCCCGTGCATGGTTGTACTGGCGGGCGTCGAAGTAGGTCCACCCGGTGAGCCGGGCCAGTTCGGCCGCGATGCTGTGCAGGCCGTCCCGTATGGGCGTGGGGCGCTGTTCCTTGAGGAGACCCACGACGTACCGGAGCTGGCCGACGACGGCCGGCCGTAAGGTCTCGCCACCGTGCTCGTCGTCCCGGCGCCAGTAGTCCGTGATCGACGAGTGAAGGGCGTCCAGCGTCGACGGACTGAGTTCCTGATCGGCTGCCAGGGCGAGGATGCTGTCGACGTCCGCCCCCGGCAGGCTCGCAGCCAACTCCACGTCGTCACGGGTGGGTTCCTCGGCGGGCTCGCGTGGCGTGACGGCCAGGTTCTGCGGGGTCTCCCACGGACGTCGTGCCAGCCCGAGCATGTGCCCGGGGATACGCAGTCCGTCCGAGATCCGCTCGACCACGTCCATGTGCAGCAACTGCCGACGCCCGGCCATCACCTCGCCGACGCGGCTGGGGGTGAGGTCGCAACGCCGGGCAATCATCGAGGGGTAGATGCCTGCCCGTGCCTTGACCAGCTGAAAAACGCGGCCGAAGTCCCTGACCCGGCACGCCCTGATCATCACAGGGTCCGTGAGCAGGCTGACCGGAAGCTCCTTGGAGCGGGACGGCTCGGGCATCGGCACGCTCCGGCTTGAGAACTACGGATCGCTGCTCTTGGTCAACCGAGAGTGATGTTACCCAAGTTGGGTAATCCACTGGGCCTTTCTGGCCGCGCTCGTGGTTCGCGATGCTCCTGACCATGGCGAACGGACAAGACGACGTACGGATGACGCTGCGGGTCTCGCGGGACTCCGGCCGGACGTGGGGACCTCTCACGGAAGTACGCGTGAGTGACGACCCGGTACTCCCGGATCACCCGTGCGGCTTCCCGCCCTGTGCGTGTCGCCGGTGCACGGAGCGGGGCGCTGCCCGATCCCTGCGGATGGTGCCGTGATGCGCTGTACACACTGGCGCCGCGTCCCCCTGGACCTGCTGCGGGAAGCACAAAGGAAGTCGGCCCCCGAGTGCGCCGACAGCGCCGTGCAGTGCCAGTTGGCCACGCACGACGACGGTGAGCACTACGGCCTCCTCCACGATGTCGGTGAGTACGGGTTCGCGCTGTGGCTCCGCTGGTGTGGGAGCACCGACGTGGAGTCGGTCGCCCTGCCGGACTGCCCGGCGATCGCCCCGGGGCCCGACGGTGAGGGGTGCTGTCTGTTCGTCGGCCACATCGAGCGGCACACCTGGGAAGACACTCTGGAGGAGATCTCGTGCACCAGTTGATCGCGTCCCCTTTCCTCGACGGCCACCTTCTCCTCCGGCCCGGGGCCAGGGCGGGTGCCCGTATCCCTGTCGACCACTACGAGAGCCTGCGACGAGCTGCCGCCGATGGCGAGATGCTGCCCGCCTGGGCGGTGCGGACCGCCGCCGACACGTGGGGCATCGACCTCAGCGGCCGCTCCGCACCTGAGACGGTGCTGGTGCGCGAGCCGTCCCCGTACGGCTACTGCCGGGCCTCCTGGGAGATCAATCTCGGCTGCAACTTCGGCTGCAAGCACTGCTATCTGGGCGAGCGCCCCTTCTCGGGTCTCGGCTGGGAGGACAAGGTGCGGCTGCTGGACATCATGCGTGCGGCCGGTGTCCTCTGGCTCCAGATCACCGGAGGCGAGCCCACCATGGACCCGGATTTCCAGGGTGCCTATCGGTATGCGTGGCAGGCCGGGATGATGCTCACCATCTCCACCAACGGCTCCCTGCTCTGGCGCCCGGACCTCCTCAGGCTCTTCCGGGACTGCCCGCCGTACCGGCTGGTCGTCAGCATGTACGGGGCGAGCGAGGAGTCCTTCGACACGCTCACTCAGCGCCGTGGCGCGTGGAAGGCGTTCCGGCGCGGCATGGATGCCGCACGCGAGGCGGGTCTGCCGCTGCGCATCAACGTCGTGGTGACCGAGGACAACGCGGCCGAGGCCGACGAGATGGCCGCCCTCGCCGACGAGTGGAACGTCGAGAACCACGCGTACACGAACATGACGCCCACGATCTACGGCGGCGGTGAACCTCTGCTGGCCCAGTCCGCCGCCCACCTGCGCCAGCGCAAGCCGTTCGCCGGCTGCAACGCGGGGCACACCTTCTTCCACGCCGACCCGCACGCGAAGGTGTCGATCTGCAAGGTCGGCCGTGACGACCAGATCGACCTGATGACCGAGGGCATCGACGGTCTCACCCGGCTCGGCGCCATCGCCGACCGCCTCATACTTCGCACCGGAGGGTGCGAAGGCTGCGCCCTGTCCAGCACCTGCCGGGTCTGCCGCCCCCTGGCCAAGCACTACCAGGAGGCGAAGGCGCCGCTGCACAGCTACTGCCAGCACGGAGACAAGGAGTGAATGCCATGGCCGCACCTGTACGGGTGGATCTTCTGCCCGGGCCACCGCCCTCGGCCCGACGAGCCGCGCCACCCGTCGCCGCCCTGTCGGTGACCGCCGTTCCGGACCTGGACGACATCGTGGAGAGCGCGGAGTGCTCCTGCGACGCCGGTGACGACAACCCCCACTGACCGACACGATCCGATCGGTTCCGCTCAGGCCCCGGCGTATCCGCGTCGGGGCCTGAGCCCTGACCGGTCCGCCGTTAGGGTGCCGCACATGTTCTTCCGCTGGGACTGGCTCCGGCCCGTACTTACCGCGCCGATCGTGCCGACACTGGGCCCCGTCCATCCCGGTGCCCTGACCGTCGGCGTCTTCGAGGACACCCTACGGGCGGCCGTCACCGGGGGCTTCCTGCCGTACGACAAGGACAGGCGTTGGGGCGGCGAGAAGAACGAGATCGTCCTCCGCGGTGACGTGGTTCACCAACGCGAGCGCACCCTCGTCCCCACGGTGACCCGGCGTGGACGCGGCACCGTCAAGGTCTTCGCCTACGGGCACCACGGCAGTGTCGTGGACGAGGCCGCCGAACTGGCCGCGAAACTGGCCGCCCTGCACGACGTGGCCAACGCGAGGGTCGTCCGTCCGCTCGGCCCCGAGACCAGCGCCCCACGCGGTACGCATATCCAGCTCCAGGACTTCTCCGCCCGCTCGTGTCCCGACCCCGGTGGTCCGGTCCGCCCCGTCACCGACTGGCCCACCGCCGTGCGGGAAACCTTCGCCTCCTTCGCCGAGGCGATGGCCACCGACGGACTGGCTTTCCTCTACGCCCACATGCGGGACGCCCGCTGCGGACCGGTCCTCGCCGCCGCCGAAGGCGATCGCATCGTGGGCGCGATCGGCCCCATGGAAGTGCGCCCCGACGCGATCGGCCGTCCCCAACTCCTGCCTCAGTACTTCGCCGTCCTCCCCGAGGCCCGAGGACGGGGCCTGGGCCGCGCTCTGTGGCGGGCAGCGATGCACTGGGGCCAGACCCACGGAGCCGCCTACCAGCTCCTTCAGACCGAAGTCGGCGGCTCTTCCGACAGGCTGTGCCAGTCCGAAGGGCTGACGTCCCTCGGCTTCAGCCACACGACACAGGCGTAGCTCCCCGACGCAGGAAGACACCATGAGCGACAACGGTTGAGTCAGTAGCTCGATGCCGTATCGGACGCGTGAGGTGCCTCAAGGGGAGGCCGTTGCCATGCGGGATCGGGTCATTGAACTCGACAGGGTGCCTTGTGAGTGGGGCCGTCACGCTGCTGGCCCGGCTCGGGTATCGGGGTGTTCGGGTGCGGGAGGGCGTGACCGCTCGGGTGCCCGGTGCCGAGGAGTGTGACGCCTACCGGCTACGGCCGCGCCGGGACCAAGCCGTCCTCCACCAGGCCCGCCAACACCGCCTCGCTGAGGGTCTGGACCGCTGACAGGGGGCGGACCATGACGGTGAATTCCTTGATGCGGTCGTCGGGGGCGAAGTGGAGGAGGTCTATGCCGTGGATCTCGCGGCCGTTGACCTCGGCGCGGAAGAGGAGGACCGAGGAGGGGGTCGGGGTGGGGTCCGCATGCGCCTCCGCGGTGCCTGTGTGGTCGCCGATGTAGCGGAAGTTCTCGAAGGTGCGCAGGAGGACGCCGAAGAGGCCGAGGACCAGGGGCTTGCCCTCGAAGGGGGTGAACTTCACCGGGCTGTAGAAGCGGATGTCGTCGGTGAAGAGGTCGTCCAGGGCGGCGAGGTCGCCCTGCTCGACGGCGGTGCGGAAACGGTCGGCGGTGTTCACGGGCCCACTCCTTCATAGTCATGAATCTGAGTACTCATGGATATGAGTAGCATGGGCCAGGTCCCAGTGGACAGAGGTATGTCCAGTGGACAGAGGTATGTGAGGAGCCGCCCCCATGGCCCTACGGCACGCAGTGCTCGCCGCCCTCCTCGACGGCGAACTCAGCGGCTACCAGCTCGCCAAGGCGTTCGACGTCGGTGTGGCCAACTTCTGGTACGCCCAGCCCCAGCAGCTCTACGCCGAGCTGACCCGGCTGGAGCAGGCCGGACTCGTCGCGGGGCGGGAGGTCGTGCAGGAGGGGCGGCCCAACAAGCGGCTGTTCCACGTCACCGGTGCCGGGCTCGCGGAGCTGGAGGCGTTCGCGGGCGCCTCCGACAAGCCGTCCTTCATCCGGGACGACCTGCTCGTCAAGGTCCAGGCCGCCGACCACGTCGACACCGGCACCCTGATCACCAGGCTCCAAGAGCGCGCCGCCTTCGCCCAGGCCAAGATCGACCTCTTCGGCAAGCTGCTGCGGAACCTGCGGGGCGGCGAGAGCGAAGAGGACTTCCTGCTCAACGGCGAACGCATAGGGCCCTACCTCACCTGCCTCCGCGGCCTCGCCCACGAGGAGGGCAACCGGGACTGGTGCGAGCGTACGGTCGCCGTCCTGACCCAGCGGCAGAAAAGCCGAGAATAAGCACAGATCTACGCCACCGGCCCCACGTGCTCCCGCACCGCCCGCTCCGTCTCCCCCCGGTCCGTCCCGTCCGACGCCCACGCCACATACCCGTCCGGCCGCACCAGCAGCGTCGTACGGCGCCCACTGCGCCACTCCGCCGCCGTCAGGTTCGCCGGACGCGCCCCCTCGTACCGCCCCGGCGTGATCAGCACGAAGTGCCCGCCGCGCAGCGCCTCGTACAGCCGGGTGTTCTTCGCGAGGGCGATGTCCGGGGCGCGGCGGCCGGTGAGGGGGTGGGCGCCGCGCGGGGCCGGGTAGCGGTAGCCGAGGCCGGTGATCTGGGCGATCGCCTTGCGGCGCAGGGGCGCGACCCGGGACAGGAGGGGTGCGAGGGACTGGCGGGCCGCCTGGGACCAGGGGTGTTTCGCCATCCCCATCGCCAGCCGGACGATGCCCCCGCTGCTGCGCAGGACCGCGCGGCCGACGGGGTGGCGTTCGGACTGGTAGGTGTCCAGGAGCGCCGGGTCGGACCGGCCGTGCAGGACCGCCGCCAGCTTCCAGCTCAGGTTGGCCGCGTCCTGGAGCCCGGTGTTCATGCCCTGGCCGCCCGCCGGGGTGTGCACGTGCGCCGCGTCGCCCGCGAGGAACACCCGGCCCACCCGGTACGACGGCACCTGGCGCTCGTCGCTGTGGAAGCGGGACATCCAGCGGGCGTCGTGCATGCCGTAGTCGCGGCCCAGCGCCTGCCGGGTGATCTCCTTGATCTCCGCGAGGTCCACGGGCGCGTCGTCGGGCACGTCGTGCCGCCGGTCCCAGCCGATCACCCGGTAGTAGCCGTCGCCGAAGGGCGCGAGGAACGCGAAGGCGCCGTCGACGGCGTTGGCGGTGAGCACGGACGGCGGCTTCTCGGCGAGGAGGACGTCCGCGAGGATCACGGAACGGATCACCGAGTGCCCGGGGAAGGGCAGCCCGATCGCGCGTCGTACCGTGCTGCGCATCCCGTCGGTGCCCACCACGTACGCCGCCCGCAGCCGCTCCGTACGGCCGTCCGGGCGACTCGCCAGGACCGTGACGCCGTCCGGGTCCTGGGTCAGCCCGGTCACCTCGGTCTCGTACCGGAAGGCCGCGCCCGCCGCCACCGCGCGCCGCTCCAGGGCGCGTTCCACCTCGTACTGCGGGATGACCAGGACGTGGCGGTAGCGCGAGGGGAGGCCGGACAGGTCGATGCTCAGGCTGCCGAAGAAGCCGAGCCGGGTCAGCGGCTCCCCCACCGCCTCCAGTGCGTCGGCCAGGCCGCGCGCGTCGAGCTGTTCGAGGGTGCGGGCGTGCACGGCGAAGGCGCGGGAGAGGTTGCTGATCCGGTGCGGGCGCTTCTCCAGGACGGTGACCGGGACGCCGGCCTCCGCGAGGTCACCGGCGAGGAGCAGGCCGGTGGGGCCCGCGCCCACCACGACGACTCCGCGCGCCGCGTCGCCGTTCACGTCCGTGTCCATGGGGGCTGCCTCCTCGGAGCGCCGGGTGACGTGCCGGGTGCCCGTGCCGCGTACCGCCTACCGCGTACCGCGCCCGGCGGCATACGGCTGCCCGCCCCCGCGCCGCCGGAAACACCCGCCCGGACGCCCCGCCGGAAACACCGAGGGCGCCGCCCCCGCCCGTACACGCACGGGTGGAGCGGCGCCCTCGGAGAGCGGTTGCGGAGTCCGTCAGGCCTTGGCGGACGACTTGGACGAGGCGGCGCCCTTGGACTTGGACTTGGACTTGTCCAGCATGACGACCAGTCCGGCGATGACGACGAACAGGCCGATCGGGAGCAGCACGTAGAGGCCGACGGTGTCGATGACGCTCAGACCGGGGCCGGGGTCGTCACCGTCGTCGCGGGTGAGCGCGAGCGCGGGGGACGACATGAGCAGCATCATCAGCGTCGTGCCGGCCGCCAGAGCACCGGCGCGCAGGGCGTTCTTCTTGTCCACGGTCCCAAGTTAGCGAACGGCCCCCGGGCCCGCGCGCCCGGGGTGCCGTACTCACGCCCCCGGCGCCCCGAGACCCGCCCGCACCACCTCCAGCAGAGCCCGCAGCCGGGGCGAGGTCGTCAGGGTCTCCAGGGCGACCGGGGCGCCCGCCGCGTCGGAGACGGGCAGCCGCCAGTTGGGGTACTGGTCCCAGGTGCCCGGCACGTTCTGCGGGCGGCGGTCACCGATGCCGTCGGGGAGCCAGACGCCGATCAGCCTGGCCGGGGTGCGCAGCAGAAAGCGGTGGAAGCCCTCGATCTCGGCCGCCTCGTCGGTGCCGGGCGGCCCGGCGGCCGGGCTGTCGAGGAGGCCGAGGCTGCCGAGCAGGGCGAGCCATTCCGCCGTGTCCGCGACCGCCTCGGCGCGCTCGTCGGCGGCCGGGCGGGTCAGCAGCCCGAGCCGGTCGCGCAGGTCGACGTGCTCGCCGGTGAGCCGGGCGGCGGTGGGCGGCAGATCGTGGGTGGTGGCCGTGGCCAGGCAGTCCGCGCGCCACTGCTCCGGCGGCAGCGGACGCCCTTCGCCCTCCCAGTCCCGCTCGAACCACAGCACCGAGGTGCCGAGCACCCCGTGCCGCCGCAGCGTCTCGCGCACGCCCGGCTCGACCGTGCCCAGGTCCTCGCCGATCACCAGGGCCCCGGCGCGGGACGCCTCCAGGGCGAGGAGGGCGAGCATGGCGTCGGCGTCGTAGCGGACGTAGGTGCCCTCGGTGGGCGGGCTGCCCTCGGGCACCCACCACAGCCGGAACAGGCCCATCACATGGTCGATGCGGACCGCGCCCGCGTAGCGGAACAGGGCGCGCAGCAGGCGGCGGTACGGCGCGTGACCCGAGGCGGCCAGGCGGTCGGGGCGCCAGGGCGGCAGGCCCCAGTCCTGGCCGCGCGCGTTGAAGGCGTCGGGCGGGGCGCCGACCGACATCCCGGCGGCGAAGTGGTCCTGCTGCGCCCAGGCGTCGGCGCCCTGCGGATGCACGCCGACGGCCAGGTCGTGCACGATCCCGACGGGCATCCCGGCCTCCCGCGCGGCCCGCTGGGCGGCGCGCAGCTGCTGGTCGGTGAGCCAGGCGAGCCGGGTGTGGAACTCGACCCGGGGGGCCAGCTCCGCGCGGGCGCGCGCCGTCTCCTCCGAGCGCGGGTCGCGCAGCGCGGGCGGCCAGGAGCGCCAGTCGGGGCCGTGCCGCTCCGCCAGGGCGTACCAGGTCGCGTGGTCCTCCAGCGCCTGGCCCTCCTCGGCGCGGAAGGCGTCGTACGCCGTCTGCCGCCCCGGGCCCAGCGGCACTTGCGCGACCAGTTCCAGGGCCTCCCGCTTCAGCTCCCACACCGCATCGCGGTCGATCAGGGCGCCCTTGTCGAGCACGTCGGCGCGCAGCCGCTCGGCCCGCTCGCGCAGGGCGCCGAGGCGGCGGTGGTCGGCGTAGGCGTACTCGGGGACGGCCTCGGGGCGCAGATGCACCGGGTCGGGGAAACGGCGCGAGGAGGGGCGGTACGGCGAGGGGTCGGTCGGGGCGCCCGCCCCGGGTACGGCCGCGTGCAACGGGTTGACCTGCACGAACCCGGCCCCGGCCGCGCGTCCCGCCCAGGCGGCCAGCTCGGCGAGGTCACCGAGGTCGCCCATGCCCCAGGAGCGGTGGGACAGCACGGAGTAGAGCTGGGCGAGGAGGCCGTAGGAGCGGGTGGCGGGGACGGGCAGGCGCTCGGGGGCGACGATGAGATGGGCGTCGGCGGTGCGGCCGTCGGGGGCGGTCGCGGTCACGTGGTGGACGCCGGGGGGCAGACCGTCGACGTGGTCGCGCGTCTCGCCGTGCTCGGTGGTGACGTGGAGGCGGGTGCCGGGGGGAAGTGTTTCGAAGGGGTCGGGGTGGGGCGGGGCGAGGTCGTCCGGGGCGCCTGTCCGGGGGCCGGGCGGGGTCGACGGCTCGGCTGGGGTGCGGGGCGGCTGACCGGGGGTGGCTGAGAGCTGGCTCAGGGTGCCGGAGAGCTGGCCCGGAGTGCCGGGCGGCTGACCCGGAGTGCCGGGCGACTGCCCCGGAGTGCCGGGCGACTGCCCCGGAGTGCCGGGCGACTGCCCCGGAGTGCCGGGCGACTGCCCCGGAGTGCCGGGCGACTGCCCCGGAGTGCCGGGCGACTGCCCCGGAGTGCCGGGCGACTGCCCCGGGGTGCCGGAGAGCCGGCTCAGGGTGCCGGGCAGCTCCTCGGAGGTGCCCGGCCGCTCGCTCGGCGTGTCCCGCCGCTCCTCGGGGGTGTCCGCGCGCTCGGCCGGCGCGCTCGTCCAGCGGACCACCGTCTGCGGCAGCAGCCGTTCCCGCAGCTCGCGCTCCCGCGCGTCCAGCGCGGCGCGGACCGCGTCGGGGCCCGCCGCGTCCACCCCGAGGGCGGCCAGCGCGGCGACGACGGCGGTGGCGGGCACCGGGACCGTGCGGTCCGGGGAGGGGCTGTAGGAGGTGGCGACCCCGTGCAGCCCGGCGAGGCGGGACAGCTCCGCGTCCTCCTGCGCCGCGCTCATCTACAGCCCCGGGCAGGGGGAGACCGGCATCGGGTCGGACTCGCTGCTCAGCGGGGCGGCGTCGGCGAGCGGCGGCTCACTGGTCAGCGGCTCGGCGTCGGGCAGCGGCGGTTCGCTGGTGAGCGGCGGCTCGACGCAGGGGCCCTCCGCGCTGAACACGCCGAAGTCGCTCTCCTCCGGTCCGAACGAGGGCCCCGGCACGGGTTTGGACTGGGCCGGGAGCGACAGGCGGGCGAGTGCGGCCACGGGGGCCTCCTAGGGGGTAGGCGGGACTACGGCTCTTCTGGCGCCTTGTGCAGCCCTACCCCGTGGACGGGACGGCAGACGTGCGGAAACCCTTCCGGCCGGTCACTCGTCCGTGCGGGCGGCGAGAGCGGGCGGGAAAGCGGGCGGTGGGACCGGACAGGGAGACCGGACAGTGAGATCACTATTCACTCAGTACATGTAGCGCGTATATAGTGATCACATGAGCACCCGTCACATCCTTCTGGGGCTGCTCGCGACAGGGCCGAGCCATGGCTACGACCTCAAGCGACGCCACGACGAACGCTTCCCCCAGGCCCGCCCGCTCGCCTACGGGCAGGTCTACACGACCCTGCAACGCCTGGTCCGCGACGACCTCGCGGAGGTCAGCGGCACCGACGCGGACAACGGCCCCGAGCGGACCCTGTACCGCACGACGGCCGCCGGGACGGACGAACTGGCCCGGTGGGCCGGGGAGATCGCCCCGCCGGCGCCGTACGTGACGAACGAGATCTTCGCGAAGGTCGTCGTGTCGATCCTCTCCGGCGGCGACCCGGCGGCCTACCTGCGGGCCCAGAGGACCGCGCACATGGAACGCATGCGGGAGCTCACGGCCGTCAAGACCGGCGCCCACGCCGACCTGGCGACCGTGCTCTCCGCCGACTACGCCCTCACCCACCTGGATGCCGACCTCCGCTGGATGAACACCACGGCGGCCCGGCTCACCCCCCTGATCACGGAGGTCGACCGCGCATGACCCAGCCACTGCTGCGAGCCCGGAGGCTCGTCAAGACACACGGCACCACACCGGCACTGCGCGGCGCGTCGGTGGACCTGCACACGGGCGAGATCCTGGCCGTCACCGGGGCCAGCGGCAGCGGGAAGTCGACGCTGCTGCACTGCCTGGCGGGCATCCTCACGCCGGACGAGGGCAGCGTGGAGTACGCCGGTGAACTGCTCGAAAAGCTCCCGGAGCCGCGGCTCAGCGAACTGCGGCGCACCGACTTCGGGGTGGTGTTCCAGTTCGGGCAGCTGATCCCCGAGCTGACCGCCGCCGACAACGTGGCACTGCCGCTGATGCTCGCGGGCGCCTCCCGCACGGCCGCGCGGGAACATGCGGGCCAGTGGCTGGAGCGGTTCGGCGTCCGGGGGCAGGAGGAGTCGCGGCCCGGCGAGCTGAGCGGCGGCCAGGCCCAGCGGGTCGCACTCGCGCGGGCCCTGGTCACCGGCCCGAAGGCGGTCTTCGCCGACGAGCCGACCGGCGCGCTCGACTCGCTCGCCGGGGAGCAGGTGATGACCGCGCTGGTCCACGCGGCCCGCGAGTCCGGCACGGCGGTGCTGCTCATCACGCACGACGCCCGGGTGGCGGCGTACGCGGACCGGGAGGTGTCCCTGCGGGACGGCATCGTGCTCGACGCGGACGGCGCACCTGTCGCCCTCTCGTCCGAGGCGCCGGAGGTGTCCCGGTGAGCACCGATCTGCGGCTCGCGCTGCTGCTGCTCGACGGCTCCGACCGGCGGGAGTGGTGGCGGGTGGGACTGACGGCGCTGGGCGCGGCACTGGCGACCGGTTTCGGGACGGCGGCGGTCGCGATCGCCTCGGTCCGGGGGATGTACCACGTGCAGGTGGGGGCCGGTCTGCTCAACGACGCCGGCACCCGCTCGGGGGTGATCGTCGCGCTGCTGCTCCTGCTCGTCCCGGTGCTGGGCTTCCTCGGTCAGTGCGCGCGTCTGGGCGCCGTGCACCGCGACCGGCGGCTGGCCGGGCTGCGCCTTGCCGGCGCCTCCGCCGCGCGGATCCGGCGCATCGCCGCGCTGGAGGCGGGGATCTCCTGTCTGGTGGGGGCGCTGGCCGCCACCGCCGTCTCGATGGTGGTCCTGCTGCGCGCGTGGCAGCATCCGCCCGCGCTCGCGTGGGCGGGCTGGGCGCTGGTCCTCGTGGCGGCTCCGGCGCTGGGCACGCTGGTGAGCGTGACGGCGCTGCGCCACGTGGCCGCCGCACCGCTGGGCCGGGTGCGCCGGGTGCGGCCGAGCCGGGGCAGGCGCCCGGGCGTGGCCCTGCTGGGGGCAGCCCTGCTGCTCGTGGTCGCGGGGGCGCTGCTGTCCTCGGGCCGTACGGGCGGCTTCGTCGCCGACGTCACCGCCCCGCTGATCGTGCTCGCCGCCGTGATCGTCGTCGGACTGGGCGCCGTGTGGCTGACCGGTGCCACCGCCCGGTTCCTGGGCGCCCGGCTCGCGTCCCGTACGGAGAACCCGGCGACGCTGATCGCGGCGGAGCGGCTGCGCGACGACCCGTGGGCAGCCGCGCGCACCCACGCGGCCGTCCTGCTGGTCACGGTCGTGGGCACCGGATTCCTCGGCGTCCGGCAGGCGCTGTACGCCGCCCTGGGGTCGTCCGGCCCGCAGGGTCGCCCCGCGGAGAACATGCCGTACTACACGACGGGGATCGGTCTGACCGGCGCGGCGATCCTCGTCGCCCTGGTGATCACTCTGGGCGGTCTCGCCGTGGGGGCCGCCGAGTCCGTCGCCACCCGGCGCCGCGGACTGGCCGCCCAGGTCGCCGCCGGGGTGCCCCGGCCGGTCCTCGAACGGGCCCTGCTCCTGGAGACCGCCCTGCCGCTCGCCCCCGCGATCGCGCTGGCCGGTGTCGGGGGCACGGTGCTCGGCGCCGGGTACGCGCTGCTCGTCGGTCACTCCGTGTCGCTGCTGCCGCTGCTGTCCGTGCCCGTGCTCGTCTACGCCGCGTGCCTGCTGGCGGCGGCCACCTCGCTGCCGCTGCTGCGCCGCTCGGCGCACACGGCGGAGCTGCGCGCCACGTGACGCGGGGGTGCGGGGCCGTACCCGGGGGACGGCCCCGCACCGCGAGCGCTGTGCGCGACAGTACGAAGACCCGGACCCTCAGGCGGAAATGCCGTCGATCCGGGCCAGGGCGTCGTCCGCGCCGTAGGGCTGCAAGTACGGGAGCCAGCGGGGGTCTCTGTGGCCGGTGCCGATGATGCGCCAGGCCAGGCCGGTGGGCGGGGCGGGTTTGTGGCGCAGGCGCCAGCCGAGTTCGACGAGGTGGCGGTCGGCTTTGACGTGGTTGCAGCGGCGGCAGGAGGCCACCACGTTGTCCCAGACGTGCTTGCCCCCGCGCGAGCGCGGGATGACGTGGTCGACGCTGGTTGCGACGCCACCGCAGTACATGCACCGGCCGCCGTCCCGGGCGAACAGGGCCCGCCGGGTCAGGGGAACGGGGCCCCGGTAGGGCACCCGGACGAATCGCTTGAGCCGGACCACGCTGGGTGCGGGGACTGTGACGGTCGCGCTGTGCAGGAAGGCGCCGGATTCCTCGAGGGAGACGGCCTTGTTCTCCAGGACGAGGACGAGCGCGCGGCGGAGCGGTACGACACCGAGCGGCTCGTACGACGCGTTGAGGACCAGGACATGCGGCACGGGTGCCTCCTTGGGCGTCGGCGGCGCGTGGCTCGCGCCGGGACGATCTGGAGCCAGTCTCCCCTCATGGCTGGCGGAAGCGCCACCATGTGCCGGTAACGGGCCGGGAGTGTTTTCGACCACACCCGAGGGCCCCCGGACGATCATGGCTGGTTAAGGCGCAGGTGGGAGGGGGTGCTCCTGCGCGAAACGGCGGAGGCGCGCACAATGCCCCGTTAGTGTGGTGGTTCTGTCCACCCGGTGACCTTTTCGTGATCTTGCCGATCCGGCCGGGCCGGACCGCGCAGCACCATGGAGGTACCAGCCGTGTCCTTGCCCGTCGCCCTACTGGCCGCCGGAGCGTCCCCGTCTCCCTCGCCCTCGGGCTCGGACCCGGCCGTCCCCTCACTCCAGGACGCCCAGCAGAGCGCGACCAACGCCGCGAGCTGGGTGGAGCAGAACTGGTCGACCTGGCTCGCGATGGGCCTGCAGATCGTGCTGATCATCGTCATCGCCGTGGCGCTGCGCGCGGTCGTCCGGCGGGCGATCACCAAGCTGATCGAGCGGATGAACCGCACCGTCCAGGCCGTGGACCACACCGCGCTCGGCGGCCTCCTGGTCAACAACGAGCGCCGCCGCCAGCGCTCCGCCGCCATCGGCTCGGTGCTGCGCTCGGTCGCCAGCTTCGTGATCCTCGGCACCGCCGCCCTGATGGTGCTCTCCACCTTCAAGATCAACCTCGCCCCGCTGCTGGCCTCGGCCGGTGTCGCGGGCGTCGCGATCGGTTTCGGCGCCCGCAACCTGGTCACCGACTTCCTCTCCGGCGTCTTCATGATCCTGGAGGACCAGTACGGCGTCGGCGACACGATCGACGCGGGCGTGGCCGTCGGCGAGGTCGTCGAGGTCGGCCTGCGCGTGACCAAGCTGCGCGGCGCCAACGGCGAGATCTGGTACGTCCGCAACGGCGAGGTCAAGCGCATCGGCAACCTCTCCCAGGGCTGGGCCACGGCCAACGTGGACGTCACCGTCCGCGCCGACGAGGACCTGGACAAGGTCAAGTCCGTGCTGGACGAGGTCGCCGAGAAGATGGCCAAGGAAGAGCCCTGGAACGAGCTGCTGTGGAGCCCGATCGAGGTCCTCGGCCTGGACAGCGTGCTGATCGACTCCATGGTGATCCGGGTCTCCGCCAAGACCATGCCGGGCAAGTCGGTCAGCGTGGAGCGCGAGCTGCGCTGGCGGATCAAGCGGGCCTTCGACAGGGCGAGCATCCCGATCGTGGGCGGTGCGACGGCCCTGGAGGACGCCGAGGAGGCCCCCGCCCCCGACCCGTCCGCCACGATGGCCGCCCCCTCGGCCTACGCGAGCCCCACCTCCCCGCAGTCCCTGGCGACCACCCCGATCGTCACCCCGAAGCCGAGCACGTCGAAGTAACCCCGAGCACCGCAGCGCGCCCCCGGTCCCGTCCGACCGGGGGCGCGCTGCGTTGACGGCCCCACGCGCCACGGCCTACGTTCGCGCCGATCACCCCCGGCAACGGCAACGCGAGGGAGTCGCCCGTGAAGCTCACCGTGGTCGGCGGAGGCTCGACCTACACCCCCGAACTCGCCGACGGCCTCGCGCGGCTGCGCGACACCCTGCCCGTCGAGGAGCTGGTGCTGGTCGACCCCGCCCCGGAGCGCTTGGAGCCGGTGGCGGCCGTCTCCCGCCGCATCCTCGCCCGCTACGGCCACCCGGCCAAGATCACCGCCACCGCGGACCTGGAGGCGGGGGCCGAGGGCGCCGACGCCGTCCTGCTCCAGCTGCGCGTCGGCGGCCAGGCCGCCCGCAACGAGGACGAGACCTGGCCGCTGGAGTGCGGCTGCGTCGGCCAGGAGACGACCGGCGCGGGCGGCCTCGCCAAGGCGCTGCGTACGGTCCCGGTGGTGCTGGACATCGCGGAGCGGGTACGCCGGGTCAGCCCCGGCGCCTGGATCGTGGACTTCACCAACCCGGTCGGCATCGTCACCCGCGCCCTGCTCAAGGCGGGCCACCGCGCGGTCGGCCTGTGCAACGTGGCCATCGGCCTCCAGCGCACGTTCGCCGCCCTGCTCGGCACCGCGCCCGGCGAGGTCCACCTCGACCACGTGGGCCTGAACCACCTCACCTGGGAGACCGCCGTACGCCTCGGCGGCCCCGAGGGCCCCGACGTCCTCCCCCGCCTGCTGGCCGGGCACGGCGACACCCTCGCCGCCGACCTCCGGCTCCCCCGCGCCCTGCTCGACCGCCTGGGCGTCGTCCCGTCGTACTACCTGCGCTACTACTACGCGCACGACGAGGTCGTGGACGAGCTGCGCGCCAAGCCCTCGCGGGCCGCCGAGGTCGCCGCCATGGAGCGCGAGCTGCTGACGATGTACGCCGATCCGGCGCTGGACGAGAAGCCCGCGCTGCTCGCGAAGCGGGGCGGGGCCTACTACTCCGAGGCGGCGGTGGACCTCACGGCCGCCCTGCTCACCGGTGGCGGCAGCCCGTACCAGGTGGTCAACACCATGAACGCGGGCACGCTGCCCTTCCTCCCCGCGGACGCGGTGATCGAGGTCCCGGCGGCGGTGGGCGCGAAGGGGGCGGTGCCGCTGCCGGTGGGGGAGGTCGATCCGCTGTTCGCGGGGCTGATGGCGAGTGTGACGGCGTACGAGGACCTGGCCCTGGAGGCGGCCCTGCGCGGCGGCCGGGAGCGGGTGTTCCGGGCCCTGCTGGCGCACCCGCTGGTCGGCCAGTACGCGTACGCCGACTCCCTCACCGACCTGCTCCTCGCCCACAACCGGGAGCATCTGCCGTGGGCGTGACCGGGACCGCGCTCGCCGTGGACGCGGGCAACAGCAAGACCGACGTGGCCGTGCTCACGGCGGAGGGCGAGGTGCTGGCGACCGCGCGCGGCGGCGGCTTCCGTCCACCGGCCGTGGGTCTGGAGCGGGCGCTGGACGCCCTGGCCGAACCGGTCGGACGCGCACTGGCGAAGGCGGGCCTCAAGACCGTCTCCCACGTCTCGGCCTGCCTAGCCAACGCCGATCTCCCGGTGGAGGAGGCCGAGTTGGCGACCGCGCTGCGCACCCGCGCCTGGGGTTCCTCGGTCACCGTGCGCAACGACACCTTCGCCGTCCTGCGCGCCGGGGTGGCCGAGCCCCGGGGCGTGGCGGTGGTGTGCGGGGCGGGCATCAACTGCGTGGGGATGCGCCCCGACGGCCGCACCGCCCGCTTCCCGGCCCTCGGGCGGCTCTCCGGCGACTGGGGCGGCGGCTGGGGCCTGGCGGAGGAGGCGCTGTGGCACGCGGCCCGCGCCGAGGACGGCCGGGGCGGCCCGACCGAGCTGTCCCGCACGCTCCCGGCGCACTTCGGCCTGGACTCGATGGACGCCCTGATCGCGGCCCTGCACCTGGGCCACCTGCCGTCGGACCGGCGGTACGAGCTGACGCCGGTCCTCTTCGGGACGGCCGCCCGGGGTGACACGGTGGCCCGCTCGCTGGTCGAGCGGCTGGCCGAGGAGGTCGCGGTGATGGCCACGGTGGCCCTGACCCGCCTGGACCTGCTCGGCGAGCCCACGCCGGTCGTGCTCGGCGGCAGCGTGCTGACGGCCGGTCACGCCGTACTGGACGACGCCGTACGCGACCACCTCGGCTCCCGGGCCCCGCAGGCCGATCCGCGCCCGATCCGCGCCGCCCCGGTCCTGGGCGCGGCCCTTCTCGCCCTGGATCACCTGCACGCGCCCCCGCGATCAGGGGAACGCGCCCGCTCGTACTGGGAGTCGGACCACGCCTGACCCGAACCCCGTTGCCGACCAGTCCTGTTCACCGGCTCACCGGGAACCGATCAGGATTGACGCGGCGTGTTTCTGGACAGGTCGTGTTCCTGGACGGGTGGTGACATGCCGTCGTCCGGGCGAGATGCGGTGAAGGCTGGTGCGGAAGGCGGTGCGGGCGGTGATACTGGGCGGCGAACGATGACCATGGGGGAGGTCGGGTGACACAACCGCCGAGGAGCAGCGCGCCGCCGACGGCAGGTTCCGCCCTGCCCGCGCCCCCCGCCGCCGTGCCCGCACAGCCCGGCGCGCTCCCGCAGCCCGCCGTACCGGCCCAGGTCAGCCGACCCGCCGTCCCCGCCCAACCCCCCGCCCGCCGTACCGCGTTCGCCGAGGGCGCCGAGCGGCTGCGGGCCGCCGCGACCACCGAGCCAGGGCGGCTGCGGGTCATCGGGGCCGTACTCGCGCTGCTGGTCGTGGCGTTCGGCGCGGTCACCGCGTGGCAGAGCGGCGAACGCGCCGCCGCCGCCGACGACGTGCTGCACGGCAGCCAGCCGCTCAGCTCCGGGGCCGCCTCGATCTACCGCTCGCTGGCGGACGCCAACACCACGGTCTCCAGCGGGTTTCTGGCGGGCGGCCAGGAGACGCCCGAGACCCGGGACCGGTACGAGAAGGACATCAGCCGGGCCGCCGCCGGGCTCGTCACGGCCGCCGCCAAGTCCGAGCCCGGCTCCCCCGCCACGAAGAGCATCGCCAAGCTCAACCGGCTGCTGCCCGAGTACAAGGGCCTGATCGAGCGCGCCCGGGTCTACAACCGGCAGGGCTATCCGGTGGGCGGCGCCTATCTGCGGTACGCCAACGAGAAGATGCAGCGGGAGATGCTGCCGGCCGCCGAGGACCTGTACACCAAGGAGAACCAGCGGCTTGCCGCCGACTACGGCGACGCGACCCCGTACCCGTGGGCGGCCATCGCGCTCGGGGTCGTCGCGCTCGGCGCGCTCGGGTGGGCGCAGCACCGCGAGTACCGGCGCACCAACCGCGTCCTGAGCCACGGCCTGGTCGCGGCCAGCGCCGCCACCACGGTGGTGCTGCTGTGGCTGCTGGTCGGCCACACGGTCGCCCGTGCCGGTCTGCACGCCTCCGACGAGCACGGCGTCCGCTCCCTGAACGTCCTGCACAGCGCCCAGATCGCCGCCCTGAAGGCGCGCGGCAACGAGAACCTGGGCCTGGTGGCGCGGGGTGCCGAGACGATCACGGTCGACGGCGACGTGCGCGACGCGTACTACTACGCCTTCGACCAGGAGCTGGCCGAGCTGGGCGGCAGCCTGAAGCGGGCGGGCTCCCTGGCCGACGACTCCACGGGCGCGCGGCCGGTCACGGCGGCGACGCGGAACATGGCGGAGTGGAAGAAGCGGCACAGCGCCGCCCACCACGAGGACGACAGCGGCAACTACCAGCAGGCGCTGGACATGGTGATCGGCGCCAAGGGCACCACCGGCGAGTGCTTCGACGGCGTGGACGAGAACCTGAACCGCGCGATCGGCCACGAGCAGGCGGAGTTCGAGCGGTCGGCCGGTGACGGCCGCGACGCGATGACCGGGCTGCCCGCGGGCGCCGCCGCCCTCGGGGTGCTCGGCGCGGCCGGTGCGGTCCTCGGCATCGGGCGCAGGCTTTCGGAGTACAGGTGACAGGGGGCCGGAGCATGGACGCGGCAGGAGGACGCACCCGGCTGCGCGGCTGGGGCGGGGTCGGTGCGATGGCGGTGCTGTGCGCGCTCGCGCTCGCCTTCGTGCTGCTCCTCCCGCGCACCCAGGCGCACCCGGAGCCCGGCCCGGTGACGTCCGTGGGCCCGGTGACCGAGGGCAGCCAGGCGCGCGCCGCGCAGTGCGAGGACGCGAAGGCGCAGGACCGGTCGCTGCCGCCGTCGGGCGCGAGCGGGCGGACGATCGACGCGATCAAGGCCCGTCCGGGCACCCGCAAGCTGGTCGTCGGCGTGGACCAGAACAGCTACCGCTGGGGCTACCGCAATCCGAACAACCCGGGCGCGGAGCTGGAGGGCTTCGACATCGACCTGGTGCACCGGATCGCCGAGGACATCGTGGGCGACCCGGACGCCGTGCAGTTCAAGGCGATTCCCACCAGTCAGCGCATCGAGGCGC
Source organism: Streptomyces sp. LaPpAH-108 (assembly GCF_000373625.1). GTDB lineage: Bacteria > Actinomycetota > Actinomycetes > Streptomycetales > Streptomycetaceae > Streptomyces. Next base: position 206,482 of record NZ_KB891988.1, on the reverse strand, counting down.
TCCAGAAGGGCTGGGTGGACATGGTGGTGCGCACGATGACCATCAGCTGCGAGCGGCTGAAGGACGTCGCGTTCTCCGCCCCCTACTTCCGCACCGGGCAGCAGGTGCTGGCGCCCAAGTCCTCGCCGGTGAAGGGGTATCAGGACCTCGCGGGCCGACGGGTGTGCACGGCGGCGGGCTCGACCGCGCGCAAGAAGCTGGAGCTGGACGTGAAGTCCGGGGCGGTCAAGGCGGTCGTCACCGAGGCCGTCCCCAACCAGCTCGACTGCCTGGTCCGGCTGCAGCTCGGCGAGGCGGACGCGGTGATCACCGACGGCGCGCTCGCCGCGAGCCAGGCCGCCCAGGACCCCACGCTCGAACTCAAGGGCCCGGCCTTCACGACCGAGTACTACGGCGTGGCCATGAAGAAGGACGCCGACGACCTGGTGGGCCGGGTCAACCGCGTGCTGGCGGACTACCGTTCCGACGGCTGGCAGACGTCGTACGACAAGTGGCTGTCGGCGACACTGGGCAAGGACGCGAAGCCGTACCGGCCGCCCGTGCCGGAGTACCGGGGTGAGAGCTGAGCGGACCGGGCAGGACGAGACAGCGCCGACTTGGACAGCAGCGAGAGGTGATCGATGGGCGTCACGGACCCCGCCGGGCCGGTGATGGACCGGGACGAGGTGGACCGTGCGCTGGCGCGGCTCGGCCAGGAGCACGAGGCGATAGAGACCTCGCTGCTCGCGCTCCAGGACCACGCGGGCCGCAGACTCCTGGAGGGCGCCGAGCTGACCGGTGTCACCAAGGAGCGCTGGGCCGCCGCGGAGGAGGCCATCACCGTGCTGTGGGCCTGCTTCGACGCGTACGCGGCCACGCTGCGCCGGGCCCGCGAGATCCGCTCCCGGCGCCGCTGGTCCAGCCGTGAGGACCTGGCGGAGCTGACCGGGCTGCTGCGCGGGGAGTCGGTCACCCTGGCGGGTCCTGCGCTCCCGGCGGGCAGCGGCAGGCTCAGCGAGAGCTACACGCTGACCGCGCTGGTCGACCGGATGAACGACCTGTACGCCTCTTCCCTGGACGTGGTGGTCGCCGCCGACGCCGTGTGGTCGGCGCTGCCCGCCCGGATAGATCTCCTCGCCGCCGAACTCCACCGCACACGCTCGCTCGCCCACTCCGTCGGGGTGCGCCCCGGTGAACACCCGGCCGGGGACGACCTGGAGGGCATCACGGCCACGCTGACCGCGCTGCGCGCCCGGGTGATCAGCGACCCGCTCGCCTACTGGACGCCCGCGCAGGGCAGTTCGGCACCAGGTGGGGGCCGTCCGGACACCACGGTGTACGACCGGGAGGCACGCGCCCTGGAGGACGTACGCCGGGAGATCGACGCGGTATTGACGGTGCGTCAGGACGCCGAGGAGCGGCTGCTCCGGCTGCGGGACGTGCTGTCGCGGGCCGACCGCACGCTGGCCGAGGCGCGCACCGCGCGCGGTGAGGTCCTGGCGAAGATCGCGGCGACCGAGGTGCCCGTGGTGAGCGGCCCGCCGACCGTGCTCCAGGAGCAGCTGGCGACGGCCGCGGAGCACCGCAGGCACGCCCGCTGGCACCGGCTCTCCCCGCTGCTGGACTCCCTTGAGCGGCGGGCGGAGGACGAACTGCTGCGCGCCCGCGAGTCGTTGACGGCGGTGACCGCGCCGCTCGCGGTCCGCGCCGAGCTGCGCGGCCGACTGGACGCCTACCGGGCCAAGGTCGCCCGGCACGGCCTGGCCGAGGACCCGCTGCTGATCGAGCGGTACGACGCGGCCCGCCGCATGCTGTGGAGCGCGCCCTGCGATCTGCGCGTGGCCGAGCAGGCGGTGCTGCGCTACCAGCACGCGGCGGCCGACCTGCTCAACGCGCCGAAGGTGCCGGAGCACGGGCCCGCCGACGCGAAGGGGGACGAGGGGTGAGCGAGGAACGGCACGCCTGCCAGCGCCCGGACTGCGCGGGCATGTACGAGGACATGGGCGGCGGGGGGCTGTACTGCGACACCTGCGGTCTGGCGCCCGTGGTCGCCCCGGTACCGGCTTCACCGGCGCCTTCCGCGGTGACTCACGTCGCGGCCCCGGACTCCACCGGCCCTGCGGAGAGCGGCAGTTCGCGCAGTTCCCGCACCTCCTCGCAGTCCTCGCGCTCGCGCCGCTCGGTGTCCGGGCGGCTCTCGCGCGCCGACTCGGGCCGTACGGCCGGGCGTTCGGTGTCGGTGCGCAGCTCGGGCGCGTCCTCGGGGCCTTCGGGGCGCGGACGCCTCGGCGCCGGACTGGTCGCGGTGCCGCAGGTGCCCCGGCCCGATCCGCGCGCGATGGTGCTGGAGAACCCGCAGGTGCCCGAGCGCAAGCGGTACTGCTCCCGCTCGGACTGCGGGGCGCCGGTCGGCCGGGCGCGCGGGGAGCGTCCGGGCCGCACGGAAGGTTTCTGCACCAAGTGCGGGCACCCGTACTCCTTCGTGCCGAAGCTGCGCGCCGGGGACATCGTGCACGGGCAGTACGAGGTGGCGGGCTGTCTCGCGCACGGCGGGCTCGGCTGGATCTACCTCGCCGTCGACCGGGCCGTCTCCGACCGCTGGGTGGTACTCAAGGGCCTCCTCGACACCGGCGACCAGGACGCGATGGAGGCGGCGATCTCCGAGCGCCGGTTCCTCGCGGAGATCGAGCACGCGGGCATCGTGCGGATCTACAACTTCGTCGAGCACCTGGACCAGCGCACCGGCTCCCTGGACGGCTACATCGTCATGGAGTACGTCGGCGGCAAGTCGCTGAAGGAAATCGCCAACGCCCGCCGCACCCCCGAGGGCCGCCGCGACCCGCTCCCGGTGGAACAGGCGTGCGCGTACGGCATCGAGGCGTTGGAGGCGCTCGGCCATCTGCACAGCCGCAATCTGCTCTACTGCGACTTCAAGGTCGACAACGCCATCCAGACCGAGGACCAGCTCAAGCTGATCGACATGGGCGCGGTGCGCCGGACCGACGACGAGGAGTCCGCGATCTACGGCACGGTGGGCTACCAGGCCCCCGAGGTCGCGGACGTGGGCCCCTCCCCCGCGAGCGACCTGTACACGGTGGGCCGTACGCTCGCCGTCCTCACCTTCGACTTCCAGGGCTACACGACCGTCTACGCCGACTCGCTGCCCGACCCGGACACCATCGAGGTGTTCCGGCGCTACGAGTCCTTCTACCGGCTCCTGGTCCGCGCGACCGACCCCGACCCGGCCCGCCGGTTCGCCTCCGCGCAGGAGATGGCCGAGCAGCTGACCGGGGTGCTGCGCGAGGTGGTCTCGCTGCAGACCGGGCAGCCCCGGCCCGCGCTCTCGACCCTGTTCGGGCCCGAAGTGCGGGTCACGGACACCGAGTTGTTCCCGGTGCTGGACGGCGAGGTGTCCCGGCTCGGCACGCGCGGCACGGGCCGTACGCTCTCGGCGCCGCTCCCTGCTCTGGTCAGGCAGGTGGACACGGCGTCCGCCGCGCTCGCGCTGGCCGTCCCGCTGGTCGACCCGAACGACCCGGACGCCGGGTTCCTCGCGGGCCTGACCGCCACCGCCCCCGCCGAACTCCTCTCCGCCCTGGACGCGGCCCCCGCGCAGACCGTGGAGACCCGGCTGCGGCGGGTCCGGGCCCGGCTCGAACTCGGCGATTCCGAGGCGGCGTTGATGACGCTGGCCCAGCTGGAGGCGGAGCGGCCCGACGACTGGCGGGTGGTCTGGTACCGGGGCGTGACGGCCCTGGCCACCGGTGACCTCGCCCACGCCGCGCTCGCCTTCGACGCGGTCTACGACGCCTTTCCCGGCGAGCCCGCGCCCAAGCTGGCGCTCGGCCTGTGCGCGGAGGTGCTGGGTCAGCTGGACAACGCCGCCGAGTACTACCGGCTGGTGTGGGCGACCGACCCGGGCTTCGTCAGCGCCGCGTTCGGACTCGCCCGGGTGCGGCTCGCGGCCGGGGACCGGACCGGGGCGGTGGCCACGCTTGAGTCGGTGCCGGAGTCGTCCATCCACTACACCGCCGCCCGGGTCGCGGCCGTGCGGGCCCGGCTCAGACAGCGCACGGCGAGCCCGGGTGACGTACCGTTCCTGGACGATCTGACCGCCTCGGCGGGCCAGATCGAGGCGCTGGACGCGTACGGCCTGGACCCGGCGCGGCGCGAGCGGTTGTCGGCGGAAGTCCTCGGCTGCGCGCTGGACTGGATACTCTCCCAGGGCCGGGGCACCGGCTCGCCCGCCTGGGGCGGACGGGTGCTGCTCGGCAGCGGTCTGGACGAGCGGGGTCTCCGGTTCGGCCTGGAACGCGCGTACCGCACGCTGGCCCGGCTGGCGCCCGGCGGCGAGGAGAGGATCGAACTGGTGGAACGGGCCAACCGTTACCGCCCCCGGACGTGGGTGTAGGCGAATGTCACAGATGCCCCAGCAGGCCGCACTGCCGAAGTGCCCGAGCTGCGCGGAGCCGCTCGAACCCGGCGACCTCTTCTGCGGTGCCTGCGGTTACGACCTCTCCCAGGTGCCCGCGCCACCCCGGGACCAGCCGACGCTCGCCATGGCGGGCGGGGCCGACGTGGACTGGCCCGACCCCGAGCCCCCGGGCCCGGACAGCGCCGAGCCACGGACGCACCGCGCCACCGACGTGCCCGGCACCGACTCCGGGGGCGCGCCGCTGCCCGGGCCCGAGGCCGCCTCGTCGGGCGTACGCCTGGACCGGCCCAGCGAGCCGGAGGAGTACGCGCTCCAGGCGCCGGACCCACGCGCGGAGCCCGCGGCGGTCTGCGTGGCCTGCCGGGCGGGCCGGGTGGACGGCGACGGCTACTGCGAGAACTGCGGCCACGCCCAGCCCCGCGAACGCGACCACATGGAGCGCGAGTCGGGCCCGCTGGCCGCCGTCAGCGACCGGGGCCTGCGCCACCACCGCAACGAGGACGCCTTCGCCGTCGCGCACACCGCGCTGCCCGACGGCGCGCCCGCCTCGGTCGCCGTCGTCTGCGACGGCGTCTCCTCCGCGACCCGCCCGGACGAGGCGTCCATGGCCGCCTCCCGCGCGGCCGGTGACAGCCTGCTGGCGGCCCTGCCGCGCGGCACGCATCCGCAGCAGGCCATGCACGAGGCGATCGTCGCCGCCGCGCAGGCCGTGGACGCGCTCGCCGGTGAGCCCGACGAGGCCCGCGAGCACACCCCGCACCAGAACGCCCCGGCCTGCACCATCGTCGCCTCGGTCGTCACCTCGGGGCTGCTCGTGGTCGGCTGGGTCGGCGACAGCCGCGCCTACTGGGTGCCCGACGACCGCTCCGCCGCCCCGGCCCGCCTCACCGAGGACGACTCCTGGGCGGCGCAGATGGTCGCGGCCGGGCTGATGAACGAGGCCGAGGCGTACGCCGACGAGCGCGCCCACGCGATCACCGGCTGGCTCGGCGCCGACGCCTACGAACTGGAGCCGCACACCGCGTCGTTCAAGCCCGACCGGGCCGGTGTGGTGCTGGTCTGCACCGACGGCCTGTGGAACTACGCCGAGACGGCCGAGGAACTGGCCCGCATCGTGCCCGGGGACGCGGCGGAGCGTCCGCTGCACGCCGCGCGGGTGCTGGTCGGCCACGCGCTGGACGGCGGGGGCCACGACAACGTAACAGTGGCCGTCGTGCCGTTCCCCGCGCCCGCTCCGGGGGCAGGATCGGCCTGAGGCCGTTCGCGCGCGGGGACCACCGCGCGCCGTGGGGCGGCCGTGTACGGGGAAGCAGCCGCGAGACCGGAGGGGACCGGGATCGCGGCCCACGCACCGCCCCGCCTCGGCGGGGTGCTTCTTGGGGGATGTGAAGCAGCATGGCCAATTTCGCGAAACCCGCGGGTCCGACGTTCTCGGTGGAGGTCTACCAGAACGAGTACCTGCCGGAGGACGGCCGCGAGGTCCACGCCGTCGTCACGGTGACGGCGACGGGCGGCGGTGCCGTGCTCCGGGGGACGGGGCCCTCGGCCGCCGTCGCGCTCATGGTGGACTGCTCCGGCTCGATGGACTATCCGCCGGTCAAGATGCGCAACGCCCGCGACGCCACGGCCGCCGCCCTGGACGCCCTGCGCGACGGCACTCACTTCGCGGTGATCGACGGCACGCACGTCGCCCGCGAGGTCTACCCCGGCGGCGGGCGGCTCGCGGTGGCCGACGCCACCACCCGCGAGCAGGCCAAGCGGGCGCTGCGCCGTCTCTCGGCGGGCGGCGGTACGGCCATCGGCACCTGGCTGCGCCTGGCCGACCGGCTGCTCGCCTCGGCGGACGTGGAGATCCGGCACGGCATCCTGCTCACCGACGGGCGCAACGAGCACGAGTCGCCCGAGGCGCTGCGCGCCACCCTGGACGCGTGCGCCGGACGGTTCACCTGTGACGCCCGCGGGGTGGGCACCGACTGGGAAGTGAAAGAAGTCACAGCCATCGCCTCGGCCCTGCTCGGCACCGCCGACATCGTGGCCGATCCGGCCCGTCTGACCGACGACTTCACCGCGATGATGGAGACGGCGATGGGCAAGGAGGTCGCCGACGTCGCCCTGCGGGTGTGGACCCCGGCGGGCGCCGTCGTCTCGTACCTCAAGCAAGTCGCGCCGTCGGTGGAGGAGTTGACCGACCGGCGCACCGAGGCGGGCCCGCGCGCCGGGGACTATCCGACCGGCTCGTGGGGCGACGAGTCCCGCGACTACCACCTGTGCGTGACGGTCCCGGCGGCCGGACTCGGCCAGGAGATGCTGGCCGCGCGAGTGTCTTTGGTGGTCCCCCAACCCGACGGGGTGGCGCAGAACCTGGGCGCTCAGGGGCTCGTACGGGCCGTGTGGACCGACGACTTGACCGCCTCCACCGCCATCAACCCCCAAGTCGCCCACTACACGGGTCAAGCCGAACTGGCGCAGGCCATCCAGCAGGGGATAGACCTCCGCAAAGCGGGCGATATGGACGGAGCAACGGCCAAACTGGGGCGCGCGGTTCAGCTCGCGAGGGTGTCGGGGAACGCGGATACTGCGAAACTGCTTGCGAAGGTGGTGGACGTGGTGGACGCCTCGACAGGTACTGTGCGGTTGAAAGCGAAGGTCACCGAGGCCGACGAGATGACACTCGAGACGCGGTCCACCAAGACCGTCCGCGTGAAGAAGTGACCCTGCAGAAACAAGTGCCTCAGGAGAAGGGGTAGCACCGACATGCCGACCTGCCCGAACGGACACCAGTCGGGTTCCGACGACTGGTGCGAGGTGTGCGGTCACCGCATGGCCGGTGCCGTACCCCCGCCCCCGCCGCCGTCCTCCGGCGGCTACGGCTTCCCGCCGCCGCGCGCCGAGGGCCGCCCCGCGTCCTCCCCGAACCCGGAGCTGTGCCCGCAGTGCCGCACGCCCCGCGAGGGCGGCGCGCCCTTCTGCGAGGAGTGCCGGTGGAACTTCCTCACCAACACGGCCACCTCGTACACCCCGGCGGCCCCGCCCGGCGGCGGCCGTCAGCAGCCCCGCTTCCAGCCGCCCAGCGCCTCCTACGGCGGCGGTGACGGCTACGAGTACCAGGGCTCCCGCCCCTCCCAGGTCAACCGCCCGGCCGAGCCGATACCCCCCTTCGACAACGAGCCCTCGGGCCCGACCCCGTTCGGCGCGGGACGCGGCGGCGGCCCGGCGACACCTCCGCAGACGGCGGGGGGCCCGTCGGCGTTCGGCGGGCGGCCGGGTGGTCCTGGCGGTCCTGGTGGGCCTGGTGGGCCGCAGCAGGGGTTCGGCGGGGGCCAGGGCGGCGGTCCTGGCGGCGGCCCCGGCGGCCCTGGTGGCCAGGGACGCCCGTCGATGTTCGAGCGGGAACGTCCGGCCCCGGGCGGACCGGGCGGCGGCCAGCCCCCGTACGGCGGCCGTGAGCAGGGCGGACAGGGTGGCCCGGGCGGTCAGTCGCCGTACGGCCGCGAGCCCTCGGCGGCCCCGGGCGGCCCGGGCACTGCCCCCTCCCCCTTCGACCGAGGCCAGGCCGGTCCCGGCGGCCCCGGCGGCCAGGGCACGCAGGGCGGCGCCCAGCCCCCCTACGGCCGCGACCCCTCCGGCTTCCCCGGCGGCCAGGCGCCCTCGGCGTTCGGCGGCGCCCCCTCCCCGCAGGGCTACCCGCAGGAGACCGCCCGCCCGAACAACGGCGGACCGTCCTTCGGCGGCGGCGCCGACGACTGGGTGATCTCCCCGCCGTCGTCCCCGTCGCAGAACGGCCCGTCGGGCGGCTACGGCTACCCGCAGCCGCCGTCGGGCTACCAGCAGGGCCCGGCCACATGGACGGCGACCATCGGCCCGGACCGCGAGTACTTCATGGCGATGATGCAGCGCTCCGGCCCGGAGGCCGCGGGCCTCAACCTCCCCGCCTACTCCCCCGAGCAGCAGCGCCCCCTCACCGGCAACCAGCTCACCATCGGCCGCCGCCGCCACTCCACCGGCGACACCCCCGACATCGACCTCTCCGTCCCCCCTGAGGACCCCGGCGTCTCCCACCAGCACGCCGTCCTGGTCCAGCAGCCGGACGGCAACTGGGCGGTAGTCGACCAGAACTCGACGAACGGCACGACGGTCAACGGCGGCGACGAACCCATCCAGCCCTTCGTCCCCGTCCCCCTCCAGGACGGCGACCGCGTCCACGTGGGCGCGTGGACGACGATCACGATCCGCCGGGACTGAGGCGGCACGCGACCAAAGAGGCCCCGGAGAAATCCGGGGCCTCTGGTCGTGGGCACCATTAAGGCCGATTCGCGACCTACTTCCATTTACCCGTAGTCGCCCACACTCGAATACATGGGGGCTACAGGCGATCGCAACGAGCGCTTATGCCAGCGCTGCGGAAAATCCGGCCCGACTGTCCACAGTCGAGGACGCATCGATCTCATAGCCGAACTCTGCGACACGTGCTGGAACGACCTCGCCAACCGAATGGCGCAGCACGAAGGGGCCACAGCCGCACCCCGGCCGACGCCGGACCCCGACGACGTCACGTTCCTGGAACCGCCCCGCTGCGCCCTGTGCCACGCCGACATCCGTATCTACCCGACGGTCTACGACCGTTGGGTCAGCCTGGCAATGACAGAATTTCCAGCCAAGGTCATCCCTGAACACTTCCGATGGCGCCTGGTAAAGATCCAGGCACCTCACTCCCCGATGGTCATCGATGTCGTGGCCGTCCGCGTACGAGGAATTGATCCACTGCCGGGGGAATCGGTGATACCGGCCCACCAGATGCTGTGCTCCGACAAGAACGCGGAGCGACCGCTGGCCAAAGAGCCCGCAACTCCTGACACCAGCGGTTGAGTACGGCAACAGCGAACGCAGCCGCCTCGAGAGGGCTCTGGCGGTCCATCCTCATCAGGAGGGGCGACCTCACCGGAGGGCAGGCCCGATGCCGCTGCACCAGTCGTTCACGCGCTTGCGGATCGAGGACACCATGGGCAGGTCGTCCACCTCACCGGGGTCGAACCAGCGCACGTCCGTCGACTCGTCGGACACGGCGAGCACCCCTCCGGTCGGCCGTGCCAGGAAGCAGACGGAGAACTCCTGCCGGACCTCGCCGTCGTCGTACGCGAAGACGTGACCGGGGTTGGTGTACGTGCCGACGATCCCGGTCAACTCGACGTCGTAGCCGGTCTCTTCGCGAGTCTCGCGGATCGCACAGTCCGGCAGGGACTCCCCGATGTTCATCGCACCACCGGGCAACGCCCACATCCCGTTGTCGGCGCGCCGCTGGAGAAGGATGCGCCCGGTGTCGTCCACGACGACGACCGAGGCGCCCGGGATGAGGCTGTTCGCCTTCGGGGCGTCCGGGTCGTCTTCGTAGTCGCGCCTGGCCATCGGCCTCCTTCCCATACCGGGCTGCCCCGGCGCCACGGCATTCGCCGCAGGTGCGGGGTCGGGGCATCGTGACCGACCGAGTGCGGATTGCCGGGATGTATCGCACCCAATCCAAGCGGCGCCGTCAAGAGGTGCTGTGGGGCACGGGTGGAGCCCCGGGCGAGAGGCACCGGGGCTCGTTCTCCGGGTCCGTCAGGTCGGGTACCTGCGGGGGCGGGTGGATTTCGGTGGGGGTGTACAGGAGTCCATGTCAGCACACAGGATGACTTCGATGTCCGCTCCCGTCATGCGGGGTATCCAGTGGCGGACTCCGGCGTCGGTCCACCGGCCGCACCGCGCGCACGTGCCCGACACCGGGGGCGACGCCATGTCCCAGGCGGGGCTCATCGGACGCCCTCCCGGTGACGCGGGCAGGCGCAGGGCGGGAACGACTGGCTGAACGGGATGTCGCTGGCGGCCTGAACGTGGCGGATGGGACGGACAACCGTGCGCTGCCCGGTCTCGGGGTTCACCCGGTACACCTTGATCGTCAGGCCGGGGTGCGAACCCTCGTCACCTTGCGTGGTCAACATGTGACACACAATCAGCCCCATCAGCCCTGGTGCGCGGCGGCGGACAGGGCGTCATTTCGGTGACACGCGGGGCGTCAAATCGGTGTCATTAGAGGGCGTGCGCGGGTAACTTGATCGCATGACGACACCGAACGCCACGCTCCGGGCCGTGCGGCTCGGGTTGCTGATGAGCCAGGACGAATTCGCCCGTGCGGTGCGGGAAGCCGGACAGCGGGCGGGCCAGCCCAACGAAGCCACCAAGCGCCTCGTGCAACGCTGGGAAAGCGGCGAGACCGCCGTACCCCGCCCGGTGTACGCCCGCGCACTGGAGAGCGTAACGGGCCTGCCGATCGAGTCGCTGGGGTTCGCGGCCCCGGTGCCCCAGTTGCGCGTGACCGGCGACGGACACGGCGGCCACGACGTACAGGACAGCCCCGTCGGCGTCCCGGCGACGACCGCGACCCAGACCGCCCCGAGAGGCAACTACTCCGGGATCTGGCTGAGCACGTACGAATACTTCAGCTCCGGGCGCGACGGCTCGTTCACCGGCAAGCACTACGTCGTCCTGCTCCAGCACGGCAACCGCCTCACCGGCCGCAGCCTGCCACAGGGATCCCTGAACCCCGACTCGCCTCTCACCCTGGACCTCCAGGTCGAGGGCAACATCGTCACCGGCACCTGGAACGAGAAGACCGCGAGCGAGGGCTACTACCGCGGCGCCCGCTACTTCGGCGCCGTACAGATGCTGGTGGAACCAACCGGCCGCCGCATGGCCGGAAAATGGGTCGGCTTCGGCAAAGAGTTCGACGTGAACACAGGCCCGTGGGAACTGCGCTTCATGGACGCCGACACCAGCAAGGCCACCATCGCCCGCTACAACCGGACACCCGAATGAGCCTTCGTCGACCGGCGGGGGCTCACTAGGCAGTCGGCATGACGCGGTTGACCGTTACAGCGGGAGGCAAGGGCGACGCGGTCGCTGCCGCGATGCTCGGTACCGCCCTGTACGGAGATGTGGACCCGTTGGTGATCTTCGCGTACGCGTGGGATCGACTGCTGGTCGACCCACTGCCGGGACCACGGGGCGCCTGCGACTTCACCGGCCTCGTTGCCTCACGCCGTCTGTTTTCGGTCGTACCGCCGGGGCACGCCCTATCGCTCCTGCGGGCTCCACGCTCTCACGCCTAGTGTCCGAACTCCCGCACACTTTCGCATTGCTCGACCCGTACCGGGGCCTCAAGGGCGTCACGCGCCACTCGAAGAACTGTTCGCCCATCTGCCCCCGAAGTCGGTGGACCTCCTGGACGTCGGCGGCGACATCCTCGCACGGGGCGACGAACCGACACTGAAAAGCCCCCTCGCGGACGCCATCGCCTTGGCCGCAGCCAGCCAAGTGAGTGCGCCAGTACGCCTATTGGTAGCTGGCCCCGGCCTGGACGGCGAACTCTTCGCAGACGACCTGCGCCCGCTGCTCGGCCCTGTCGTCCACACCTTCACAGCGACGGACGTGGAACCGATCCTCCCGGTCCTGGAATGGCACCCCTCCGAGGCGACCGCGATGCTTGCCGCGACAACCCATGGAGTATGGGGCACATGCAAGATCCGGGACCTCGGCCTCCTTGTACCGCTCACCGACGAAGGACCGAGAGTCCATAAGGTCAGCCTGGCCGATGCGCTGAGCCGCAACGAACTGGCCCGCGAGATCCTCACGAGCGCCACCCTGGACAAGGTCGAGGCGTACAGTCGCCAAGTCTGCGGCTTCTCCGAGATCGATTACGCGCCCGAGAAGATCATGCGACTGGAGGTTCAGCCGCGAGGGGAGCTCGACAGCAAACCGTGCTGGCCCAAGTCAACCGGTTCGAAGAGGAGGACCGCGGTCAAGGGATCACACACAACGTTCCGCCACATCACAGAAACTCTCGACCTCAACGGCTCCCAGCAAGCTGCCGTGCGCCAACTGCTCCTGAACAGCCGCCCTAAGCGACACGACCTACCTCTATGGCGCATCGTGACGCAGCCTGAGTAAGAGACTCTCTACCTCATCGGCCCTTAGCCGCGCCCCGCTTAGCCGGGCGTGCTTACTGACCCCGCTGCGCCCCCGCCTCCGATCCCCTTCCAACACGCAGCGCCCCGCGCGCGGAGGCGGCTAGGCACCGACAAAAGTCAAGGCGATACCTCCGGCGGGGATCGGCCGGCACCGAGGAGAGAGGTGCCGCTCCCAAGCCCGGGACCACAGCGGCATGCATGGAGTGCTCCCGCCCGGTACGCATACCAATGCCCTGTGCAGCACTACGAGTGTTTAGAGCACCAAATGGATGGAGATAACAGCGCAAACAGGCGATCTTGGAATGAGTGAGGTTCCTTCACCTTCCACGAGACAGCGACCCGCAGGAGGAACAGTGCGCGTGACAGGCCACTTCGCCATCGCCAAGCCGGTCGAGTTTGTCGACGTACACGTGGATCGAGACAACAAACTGTACGTAGATCCATCAGCAATTCGATTCTGGGCAAATAACGGAGACTTCTGGGCACAGGGGGCCTATTCGACGATCTCGGGATTCTTCGACGAATTCTTGCGCCGCCTCTGGTCGGGCTCCGCCCCTGACGAGAAGAAGGCCAGAGACATGCTGTTGCGGTTTCGTGAGCCGCGCGAGACGCGTTTGGGTATGTCAGCGTTCGGCTTCAACGGCTCCGGAACGAGCGAGAAGATCGGTCACGCCATTTGGATTTCATTGAAGGAAAACCCTCTGTGCACGCTTAACATTTCAATCCTTAAGAAGCTAGAGGACATTCCGCTTTTTGTTGACGAAATCGCCAACGATCGAGTATCCGATCTGACAACTCGGCTCATATTTCGAGAGCTGGCATCATTCACAAAAAAGCAGATGGCCGAACACCCCACACTAAAAGCGGCAGCAGAGGAGGGGGAGTTTCAGGTTTGGGATTCTAATTCTGGAGAGTGGGTCAAGGAGGTGATCACTCTTCCTTTCGTGAAAGAGGGCACAGACAAGGGAAAGGCCCTTCTCCTCGTTCCCAAAAGAGCCGTTCACCGTAACCTGCGCATGAGTCACGGGAAATACTGGCAGGGTGAGGTGCTGGGATCAGTCCAGGATGACCTGACCACCTATGGGGCAAACGGTAAACCGATAAAGCCCGCTAAGAAGGATCTCGGGAAGCGAGAGGAATACAGAAAGAAGAGGCCTCTCAACATCTCGCGAACTCACCAAATCTGGATTCGCGATAACTTCGACCTGCTCGAAACATACCGGCAGCGGGTTGACGACGCCTATGTTCCTCTTTCAGATGAGGAGATCGAGAAGAGACTGGGCCCTTCCGCCGACTAGACTCATCCGTCGCCAGCCCAGCAACTCCCTTGGGACTCCACACCAGCATGAGCGGGGGCGGGCTGGTCTGACCTATCGGCCGCCGACAAAACGCATACCTCGGGTCGCACGGTACTACGCGGGACAGAACCTCGGCGGCAGGCTCTTGGACTGGGCAGGTGACCGCGCTTACCGATCTTCTGCCAAGTGGTTGCGCCTAAAGGTTGTCCCGTAAATGGTCTTCGACCGGTGTCGGCCGCCTCGTGCGAGGCGGCGATCGCCTGATGCCCGATCGTGATCCACGGGTGTACAACCCCGTGTGGATCCCGGCTGTCTGAAAGGCGCCGGAAGACGAGTCTCCGGCGCCTTTCGATGCGGAGATCGGGGATCAGGTGGGGAAGAAGATCTGGAGAGCTGCCGTGGCCGGTGGCGCGGCGGCGGTGTTCACGGGCATGGCCGCGGTGCCGGCCGGGGCGGCCGAGGGCGGGGTCTCGTTCACCCGTGTCCAGGTGAACGGCGGCAAGCCCATCGTGATCGGGGTGTCGGACGAGGTCGCGGCGCCCGCCTCCTTCCGGATGACGACCACCCACAAGTGGAAGTATCCGGCGGTGTTCCTGTACCGCGGCAATGCGGGTGATCGGCTGTGGCACGCCATCGAGACGAGCGACTGCGTCAAGGTGAGCGCCGACGTGTGCGACTTCAGCGAGACGATGTACTTCGACCCGAGCGTGTGGGACATGCACAACAGCGAGGCCGGGGCCTGGAAGGTCGCGGCCGAGGTGTCCTTCCAGGGCGGCGGTGACACCGACGACGAGGGCCTCACGGTCTACGTCAAGCGCAACTCCCGCCTGACGGTGAATGCCTCGCCCGAGCCGGTGACCAAGGGCAGGACCATCACCGTGACCGGAAAGGTGACGCGGGCGAACTGGGAGACCAGGAAGTACGCCTCCTACGGAGGCCGCCTGGTGAGCCTGCAGTTCAAGCCCACCGGAGCCACCTCCTACACCACGGTGAAGAAGGTGTACGCGAACGGCTCGGGTGACCTCAGAACGACCGTGAAGGCATCCCGGACCGGTACCTGGCGCTGGGCGTACTACGGCAACACCACCACCGGACCGTCGACTTCGACCGGCGACAACGTCGTAGTGAAGTGAGCCATGCGGCACTGGCAGCCGGAGATGCGGTAGCCGTCCACGGCCGCACCTCCGGCGAACCCGTCAAGCCCGCCCACGGCGGCTGACACCAGCGCTTGAGGGTGCTCGAAGCTGCTCAACGGCGACCGAGAGCGACGGGGCTCCCGGCCACGCAATGGCCAAAGTGCCAGCTCAGGGCCCCCCGACCTTACGCGTTTCCTCCCAGGGGTAGCCGTACGGCAAGATGGGGTGTATCTGCCCACTGCCAGATTTCAAGCTGCCGGACGGTTTCTCTTGGCTGAGTTCATTTACACCATGCGCAAGGCGCGCAAAGCGCACGGCGACAAGGTGATCCTCGACGACGTCACCCTGAGCTTCCTGCCGGGGGCGAAGATCGGTGTCGTCGGTCCGAACGGTGCCGGTAAGTCGACCGTGCTGAAGATCATGGCCGGGCTGGAGCAGCCCTCCAACGGCGATGCCTTCCTCTCGCCCGGCTACACCGTCGGCATCCTCCTCCAGGAGCCCCCGCTCAACGAGGAGAAGACGGTCCTGGAGAACGTCCAGGAGGGCGTCGCCGAGATCAAGGGCAAGCTCGACCGGTTCAACGAGATCGCCGAGCTGATGGCGACCGACTACTCCGACGCGCTGCTCGAAGAGATGGGCAAGCTCCAGGAGGAGCTGGACCACGCCAACGCCTGGGACCTCGACGCCCAGCTGGAGCAGGCCATGGACGCGCTGGGCTGCCCGCCTGGCGACTGGCCCGTCGCCAACCTCTCCGGTGGCGAGAAGCGCCGCGTCGCGCTCTGCAAGCTGCTGCTCGAGCAGCCCGACCTGCTGCTGCTCGACGAGCCCACCAACCACCTGGACGCCGAGTCGGTGAACTGGCTGGAGCAGCACCTGGCCAAGTACCCCGGCACCGTCGTCGCCGTCACCCACGACCGGTATTTCCTGGACAACGTGGCCGGCTGGATCTGCGAGGTCGACCGCGGCCGTCTGCACGGCTACGAGGGCAACTACTCCAAGTACCTGGAGACCAAGGCCGCCCGCCTCAAGGTCGAGGGCCAGAAGGACGCCAAGCGCGCCAAGCGCCTCAAGGACGAGCTGGAGTGGGTGCGGTCCAACGCCAAGGGGCGTCAGGCCAAGTCCAAGGCCCGCCTCGCCCGTTACGAGGAGATGGCGGCCGAGGCCGACAAGATGCGGAAGCTGGACTTCGAGGAGATCCAGATCCCGCCGGGCCCGCGCCTGGGCAACATCGTGGTCGAGGTCAACGACCTCAACAAGGCGTTCGGCGAGAAGGTCCTCGTCGACGACCTGAGCTTCACGCTGCCGCGCAACGGCATCGTCGGCATCATCGGCCCGAACGGCGCGGGCAAGACCACGCTGTTCAAGATGATCCAGGGTCTGGAGACCCCGGACTCCGGCGACATCAAGGTCGGCGACACCGTCAAGATCTCGTACGTCGACCAGAGCCGCGAGAACATCGACCCGAAGAAGACGCTGTGGGAGGTCGTGTCCGACGGCCTCGACTACATCAACGTCGGTCAGGTCGAGATGCCGTCCCGCGCCTACGTGTCGGCCTTCGGCTTCAAGGGCCCGGACCAGCAGAAGCCCGCAGGCGTGCTGTCCGGCGGTGAGCGCAACCGCCTCAACCTCGCGCTCACCCTCAAGCAGGGCGGCAACCTGCTGCTCCTCGACGAGCCCACCAACGACCTGGACGTCGAGACGCTGTCCAGCCTGGAGAACGCGCTCCTGGAGTTCCCCGGCTGCGCCGTGGTCGTCTCCCACGACCGCTGGTTCCTGGACCGGGTCGCCACGCACATCCTCGCCTACGAGGGTGAGTCGAAGTGGTTCTGGTTCGAGGGCAACTTCGAGTCGTACGAGAAGAACAAGATCGAGCGGCTCGGCGCCGACGCCGCGCGCCCGCACCGCGCCACCTACAAGAAGCTGACCCGGGGCTGATCTCACCTTGCGCCACATCTACCGCTGCCCGCTGCGCTGGGCGGACATGGACGCGTACGGCCACGTCAACAACGTGGTGTTCCTCCGCTATCTGGAGGAGGCCCGTATCGACTTCCTGTTCCGTCCGGACAAGGACTTCCAGCAGGGGTCGGTCGTGGCGCGACACGAGATCGACTACAAGCGGCAGCTCGTCCACCGGCACGCGCCGGTCGACATCGAGCTGTGGGTCACCGAGATCAGGGCCGCGTCCTTCACCCTCACCTACGAGGTGAAGGACGACGATCTCGTCTACGTCCGGGCGTCCACCGTGATCGTCCCGTTCGACTTCGAGGCCCAGCGGCCCCGCCGGATCACCGCCGAGGAGCGCGAGTTCCTTACGGAGTACACCGACGAGGGCGGCAAAACCGGAGCGAGTGACGAGGAGGAGGCCGTCGCCGCATGACGGTGCTCCACCTCGCCGACGAGAGGGAGGCGGCGGACCTCGGCGCCTTCCTCTCCCGGCTGCTCCATTACGACCGTGGAGCGGCGGTGCGCCTCCAGGCGGCCGGTACGGCGCTGGCCGTGTTCGGCCGGCCGCCGTCCTTCGAGGTGCTCGCCATCCGCGCGGCCCGGCTCGCCAAGCCCTACGAGGACGGGCTCGACGTCACGCTCGACGCGACCGTCTCCGCGGGTGAGCTGCTGGAGTCGCTGGAGGACCGGGCGGCCACCGCGGCCGTACCCGCCGCCGTCACCGGCCCGCCGTGGGCCGGGGTCCTGCCGCCGCGCGGCGGCTGGAGGCCCGAGCCGGGGCTGCCCGCCCCGGAGGAACTGCGCCGTACCGTCGGCCGGTCGGTCGCCGAGTTCCGCGCCCGCACCGAGGAACTGGCCCCCGAGGCGCGCACCCGCGCCGAACTGGACCGTACGGGACGGGAGATCTGGTCCCGCGAGATCGGTACGACCCGGCTGCCGCTGCGCGCCGTGCACGCGGCGCACTCCCTCGGCTTCCTGCGCCCCGGCACCGGAGCGCAGGACGTCGTCCTGCTGTCCTCGGGCACCTGGCTGAGGCTGCGCACGCCGTACGGCTCGGTCGCCGTGCGCGGGGCGGGGCTCGGCGCGCTCGGCGTCAGCGTGCGCTGACCTTTCTTGAGGGTCTTCTGGGCTTGAGGGTCTTCCGGTGCCTCAGCCCTCGGTGTTGACCATCGAGGCGGCGGCGTACGTGAGGTAGTTCCACAGCGTCCGCTCGTGCTCCTCGGAGAGCCCCAGCTCGTCCACGGCCACCCGCATGTGCTTGAGCCAGGCGTCGTGCGCGGCCCGGTCCACGGCGAACGGCGCGTGCCGCATCCGCAGCCGGGGGTGCCCCCGGTTCTCGCTGTAGGTGGTCGGACCGCCCCAGTACTGGATGAGGAAGAGCGTCAGCCGCTCCTCGGCCGGTCCCAGGTCCTCCTCCGGGTACATCGGCTTGAGCAGCGGGTCCTCCGCGACGCCCTCGTAGAAGCGGTGGACGAGCCGCCGGAACGTCTCCTCCCCGCCGACCTGCTCGTAGAAGGTCTGCTCCTGAAGCGTGCCACGCCGGATCTCTTTCACCCGTCCATGGTCTCAGACGGGGTGACCGAGGACCTGGGTCGTAGGACCCCTCTCCCGTCCCGTGAGCTACGACGCGTCCCGTGGGCTACGACGCGTCCGGGTGGCGATCGCTGCCGCGCGTACGCCGCTGCCGTTCCAGTTCGGTGTAGCGGGCGCGCATCGCGTTGCTCGCGGCGGGTCCGGCGCTGAAGACATAGGCGTCGCTGTCGTCGAGGGGCTTTCCGGTGCGGGCGTCGACCACGATGGGCTCGGACTCCTGGCCGGTCTCGGCGTCGATGAGGATCATGGAGCGGTCCTGGGGGTCGAGCCGGCGGTTGCCCCAGGCGGCGAGGGCGACGATCACGGGGCGCAGGGAGCGGCCGAGGTCGGTGAGGACGTACTCGTGGCGGACGGGGTTCGTCTGGTACGGGCGACGCTCCAGCAGGCCGTCGCCGACCAGGGTCTTCAGCCGTGCGGTGAGCATGCTGGTGGAGATGCCGAGGCTCTGCTGGAACTGGTCGAAGCGCGTGTAGCCGTCGAAGGCGTCGTGCAGGATCAGCAGCGTCCACCACTCGCCGACGTGCCGCACCGTGGTCGACAGCGGGCACTCACGGTCCTCCAGCCTGATCCGGTTCGGCATGGCACTCTCCCTGGTTACTGCTAAAGTCGAAGTTACCGGCTTCTATTTTAGCAGTGACCGGGTGACCGGCGCTGCGTTATGCCGCCATGTCCATGTCCATGTCTGCGAGGCACTTCCCATGACCGAGAACCCCGACGCCGTCCAGTCGCCGGAAGCCGTCGAGCTGCCGGAGGTCGTCCGGCGTCATCTGCGGGCGCACGACGCGCACGACGTCCCCACCGTCCTGGCCACGTTCACGACCGAGGCCACCGTCGCGGACGACGGGCAGACCCACGAGGGCACCGCCGCCATCACGCGCTGGCTGGAGCGGACCGGCTCCGAGTACACGTACACCACGACCCTGGTCGGCGCCGAGCGCGAGGGCCCCGACCGGTACACCGTCGTCCAGCACCTCGAAGGCGACTTCCCCGGCGGGACCGTCGACCTGCGCTACCGCTTCGTCCTCGACCGAGGGCTGATCAGCAGGCTCGACATCGCCCCCTGACGGTCCGGATGTGAGGAAGCATGAAGACCTGGTTCATCACCGGCGGCACCCCCGGCGGCTTCGGCATGGCCTACGCCGACGCCGCCCTCGAACGCGGCGACGACGTCGTCCTCACCGCCCGCCGCCCCAAGCTCCTGGCCGACTGGGCGGCCCGCCACGGCAACCGGGCCCTTGTCCTGCCGCTGGACGTCACCGACACCGCCCAGATCCATGACGCCGTCCGCACCGCGGAGGACCGCTTCGGCGGCATCGACGTCCTGGTCAACAACGCGGGACGCGGCTGGTACGGCTCCGTCGAAGGCACACCCGAGGCCGACGTCCGGCGCTCCTTCGAGCTGAACTTCTTCTCCGTCACGGAGATCCTGCGTGCCGTCCTTCCCGGCATGCGCGCCCGCCGCACCGGCTGGATCATCAACATGTCCTCCGTCGCGGGCCTGCGCGGCGTACCGGGCTTCGGCTACTACAGCGCCGCCAAATTCGCCATCGAGGGCCTGACCGAGGCGCTGCGCGCGGAGGTGGCCCCGTTCGGCATCAAGGTCCTGGCCGTCGAACCCGGCGCCTTCCGAACCCACGCGTACGCCTCCTTCGCCGACGAGTCGGTGTCCGAGTCGGTCTCCGCGTACCTGCCGTTCGTGGAGTCGGTGCGCGGGGCGATGATCGACCAGGACGGGCACCAGCCGGGCGATCCTCGGCGCGGGGTGCGGGCCGTACTGGACGCGATGGACCGGGAGCAGCCGCCACGGCGGATCGTGCTGGGGGCGGCGGGGTACGAGGCGGTGCGCGAGCAACTGGGGGGCATGATCGATGAGTTGCACGCCTACGAGGGCGCTTCTCGGGGTGCAGACTTTCCCCCGGGTCAGTAGCCGGGGCGCTCGCGGGCCCGCAAAGCCTGACGGGCTTGTTCCTGAGAGAGGGGCGCCATGAAGCCGAGACCACCGCTGCCGGTGACAGACGACGAGGTGGTGGCCACCGTGCACGCCGCGACTCAGGGGCTGTCCCTGCCCCCACCCACCACCTCGGGAGCCGTCGCCGACGCGGAACGAACCATCGGTTTCCCGATGCCCCCACTCCTGCGCCGCCTCTACACCGAGGTGGCCAACGGCGGCTTCGGCCCGGACGACGGCATCCTGGGCGTCCGTGGCGGTCACCCGCAGGGCAGCTTCCGCGACATCGCCGAGCTGTACGAGGACGGCCCGGACCCGTCCGGACTCGTCCCCGCCGGCCTGGTCCTGATCTACGACTGGGGTTGCACCAGCTGGTCGTTGGTCGACTTCCGCGACCCGGCGGGGCCGATGTGGTGCACTGAGGACGGCAGGCTGTGGCCCCAGGGAATCACCCTCGCGGAATGGCTGACCGCAACGTCGACGGGGACGCTGACCGTGACCGGCATGCTGGACACCCCCGGGCTCGCCCTTTCACCTGACCCAGGAAGTGGGCGGCTCGGGCGGGCCCTCACAGAAGCCGACGGGCGCTGAATCTCAGGCACGGGGCTACTTCTTACGGCGCCGAGCCCCCTTCTTCTTCAACTCGGCCTGTCCCCGCTGCGTCCACTCCCCTTGATGGCGATAGCAGCGCGCCGTCCCCTTCATCGTCTTGTTCTGGCAGCGGCGCCCAGCCTCCGTAGGCCAGCCGCACTTCCCCTGCTTCCACTCCCCCACCGTCCACCCCCAGGCAGCTCACGGCATGCGTCGACCCCAGGGTGCGCGACCGTACAGGCGTACGGCAGGGCGCAAGACGGGCGGCATCGGCGCCACACGCGCACGCGGGTTGGTACGCCGAAGCGCGCCGGAATCCGGCACTGCCAGAAAGGGTGACGTGAACTGTCACCTTTGGCGTGCACCGTGGTGGCATGGACAACGACACCACCGCCCAGAACACCCCCCGCCCCCTCACCGACCGCATCGCACTGGTCGCCGGAGCCACCCGAGGCGCCGGTCGCGCGCTCGCCGTAGAACTCGGCCGGGCCGGAGCCACCGTGTACGTCACCGGCCGCACCACCCGGGACCGCGTCAGCGAGGTCGGCAGGGCGACGGAGACCATCGAGGAGACCGCGGAGCTGGTCGGCGCGGCGGGCGGCACAGGTGTCGCCGTCCCCACCGATCATCTGGACGAGGACCAGGTACGCGCCCTCGTCGAGCGGATCGACCGCGAGCAGGGGCGGCTGGACATCCTCGTCAACGACCTCTGGGGCGGCGAGCACCTGCTCGTCGGCTCGGTGTTCGGGAAGAAGAGCTGGGAGACGCCGCTCGCGGACGGGCTGCGGATTCTGGAGCTGGGGGTGCGGTCGCATGTGATCACCGCGGCGCTGGCGCTCCCGCTGCTGATCCGCTCCGACGCACCACTGCTGGTGGAAGTCACCGACGGCACGGCGGAGTTCAACCGCCGCTACCGCGACAACCTCTACTACGACCTCGCGAAGACCGCCCCGATCCGCATCGCCTTCGGGCTGGGCGAGGAGCTGGCGGAGTACGGCGGCGCGGCGGTCGCCGTGACGCCGGGGTTCCTGCGCTCGGAGCAGATGCTCGCCCATTTCGGCGTGGCGGAGGAGAACTGGCGCGACGCCGCCGTCCAGGAGCCGGACTTCGCGATCGCGGAGTCGCCGTACTACCTCGCCCGCGCGGTCGCCGCGCTCGCCGCCGACCCGGAAAGGGCGGCCCGCTGGAACCGCAAGTCCGCCTCCAGCGCGGAACTCGCCAAGGTCTACGACGTACGGGACGTGGACGGCAGCCGACCGGACGCGTGGGCGTACTTCGAGGAGGTCAAGTTCGGCGGGAAGCCCGGGACGCCGGACGACTACCGCTGATCCCCCGCCCCGTACAGCTCGGCAACGGCCCGCGCCCGCTCACGGAAGCGGGCGCGCAGGCTCGCCGGGGCCAGCACCTCCACCTCCGCACCCAGCTCGGCCAGTTGAGCGAAGGCCACCTCCTCCGACTCCACCGGCAGGTCGAGCGTGACGCGCCCGGCGTCGTCGGGCGCGGTCGCGGAACCCAGCGCCTCACCGACCCCGGCCGGGTCCACCACGGCGGGCAGCCGCCGCAGCCCCCGCTCCGTCAGGCGCACGGTGACGGTCGTACGCAGCAGCGCCCGCGCGAACTCGACCGCCTGGTCCTGCCAGTGCGCGGCCAGGTCGAAGGACGGGTCGCGGACGAAGGGTTCGTCGAGACCGGGCGCGGCGGACAGCGCGGTCACCCGATCGACGCGGTACGTACGCCAGGCACCGTGCCGCCCCCGCCCCTCCCCCGGCACGCGGCCCACGACGTACCAGACCCCCGCCTTCAGCACGAGCCCGTACGGCTCCAGCAGACGGATCACCGAGTCCGGCGGCGCCCCGTCCCGCCCCGGCCGCGCGTACGTCAGCTCGACCGTACGGTCCGACCACACCGCCCGGGCCAGTTCCGGCAGCAACTCCGGCACCGACGGCTCCCGGAACCATGCCGGGGCGTCCAGATGGAACCGCCGCACCGACGACTCGGCCGCCTCCCGCAACGACGGCAGCAGGGTCGCCGACAGCTTCAGCCGGGCCGCGTCCGCCGCCCCCGCCAGCCCGAGATCACGCAGCGCCGTAGGCAGTCCGGACAGGAACAGCGTCTCCGCCTCGCTGGGATGCAGCGTGGTCAGCCGGGTCCGATGCCCCGGCGCCAGCCGATACCCACCCGCACGCCCCCGCTCGGACCGGACCGGCACCCCCGCGTCCTGCAACGCCTGTGCGTCCCGGATCACCGTCCGCTCGGAAACCTCCAGCTCCCGAGCAATCTCGGCAGCGGTCACCCCGGGCCGCGACTGCACGAGCAACGCCATCCGAATCAGCCGAGAAGCACGCATGCCCCCAGCATCCCGGACCCGACGACTGCCCGGGACGCCCCGCTACTCCCCCGCCCGCGCCTCGCGCCCGCGCAGGATCACCAGGACCGCTCCGCCGATCACCACGAAGCCGATCGCCACTCCGGCGATCAAGGGAGTGATCGCCGAGCCGCCCGTCGCCGCCAGGTCGGTGCTGGGCGGGGTGTCGGCGGGGAGGGCGACGGGGGTGGGGTCGCTGAGGGTCTGGGCGGACTTGGTGGTGAGGGCGCCCTGGGTCTTGCAGTCGAGGACGCCGGTGAAGCGGCGGCTGAAGTCGTCGGGGCCGGTGACGGTGAAGTCGTAGCTCCGGTCCTCCTGGAGGGGGACGGAGACCGTGGTCGTGGCTCCGGCCTGGACCGTGTGCTCCTCGCCCATCAACTGGAAGGTGAACGGCTGGTCGCCCTTGTCGGCGACGGTGACGTCCACCCCGCCCTTGGCGCAGTTCGTGCGGGCCGAGACCGCGGGTATCGCGCCCTCGGCGGCCCAGGTGGCGCTCGCGGTCGCGGAGACCGTGGACTCGCTGGAGCCCGCCAGGATCTGGGTCTGGCTGCGGGAGTCGGAGGCGAAGGCGCGGCCCACCGGCACGGTGGTGGACGCCTGGACGGTCAGCTGGGCGGAGCCGTCCGGCGCGTCCTCGGGGACGTCGAAGTACAACCGGCTGCCGTCCCGCGCCGAGGTGATCACCTTGCCGGTCTTGTCGATGATCCGTACTCCGGCGGCAGCCGCCTCCGCGGGCGGGGTCACCGTCACGGTGCCGCCGTTGGTGTGCACGGTCACCGGTCCGAGCAGATCACCGGAGTGCCCGGAGACGGCGGGCGGGTCCAACGTCAGGGAGGACTGCGGCTCGGCCGTGTTCTGGGCGCTCCGCTGGAGGTAGTCCGCGAGCTTCTCGGCGTCCGGGTCCACCGCCTCGACCTTCGCGCCGTCCGAGTAGCGCCAGATGGCCACCTGGGTACCGGCCGCCGCGTCCTGCTCGGTCAGCCCGCGCGCCCCGGCCTTGCGGGCGAGCGTGGCGAGGTCGTTGACCTGGGGGTACGAGTTCTGCAGGATCCAGCGGATGCGCCCGGCGTCCTTGTTGGCGCCCAGCGAGGTGCCGCTCCAGGGGGTCTCCTGGTAGTGCGCGTCGCGCTGGGTGGGGTTGTGCAGGTCGACGCAGTACGTCTGGAGGGTGCCGCCGCCGTCCACGGACATCTCGAACAGGCCCGCGGGCACCGTCAGATCCGTACCGTCCTCGTGGATCACGGCCTCGCCGTACGTCTTGAGGCCGTTGATCGTGGCCGTCGCCCCGCCCTGGGTCCGCGGAGCCTCGTCGGCCAGGGCCGTACCGGCGCCGGACAGCACACCCACCGCCGCCAGGCCGGAGACCAGGGCCACCGCTCCGAGACGGGCGGGCACGGCGGACCGGGTTATCCCAGAGAACGCACCAAGCACAGAATTCCCCTTCGAGCAGGACCTGTTGGACGTGGGGGACGGTCCCACCAGCAGAAATCGGCTGCCCCCGAGGGGGCACGCCCGGCATCCTATGGATCAACGCGACCCCACTTGCCGGGGTCCGGTCTCCGGAGGCCGATCCGAGCCGCAATCGTTATCGCGCACACTGAGAACGAACCGGGCTTGTCGATAAATCCACCGGTCGGTAAGGGCGGGAAGAGGGGTGTTCCGCGCGTTCGGCCTCTTCGGCACCCATCCGTCGATAAGTCGCGGTTCCGTTCCGAGCGGACCCGTGCGCCGCCCCGCAGGGCCTGACGCACCATCAGTCCAGTGCGGCTGACATCACGTCACCCCGGCTGTCTCCGCCGGACTTTGCTCCGGCTCCCCCGCTGCGTCACCCGGCGTCGTCTCCCACTCCGGCTCCGCACGTACCGCCGCACGAGGTGGCGTGTCCGGCCGGGCTGAGCGCCGGAACGCCGCCGTACCGCGCGCCAGGTCGTGCCCGATCGCCACCGCGTCGATGTCCGCCGACGCCCAGCTCTGCTGCCCCTCCCGTGTCTCCGAGCGCACCTTCAACCTGCCCTGGACCACGACCGGTTGGCCCACCTCCACCGACGCGGCCACATTGACCGCGAGTTGCCGGTTGGCCCACACCGTGAAGAAGTTGGTGTGTCCGTCCGTCCAGGCGCTCTTCTCCCGGTCCCAGTAGCGCGAGGTCACCGCGAGCCGGAAGCGGGCCGACGGCCCCGTCGCCATGTCCCGGTACAGCGGCTGCGTCGCCACATTGCCCACCACGCACACCACGGTCTCGTTCATCCGAACCCCTCCTCACCCGGCGCCACGACGCCGGGCCGTCCCCCGTACGAGCCCTTCCCGTACGGCCTGCGTGCGACCAGACTGCACCCCTTCCGCCGACCCCGCCGAGCGCTGTGGACCGCCCGCTGACCTGTGGAAAACCCCGCCACCCGAGTGGGTGACGGGGCGTCCCGACGACGAGCGGCGAGCCGGAGAAGGGGTCCTCACCCCACCCCCGCCCGCCTCACCTTCCCGTACTGCTCCCGCACCTCCCGGTACCGCAGCAGCTCCGCCGCCACCGGATCGAGCACCCGGGCCCGCCCACAGCTCGCCGCCGCCTCCCGCAAGCGCCGCTCCGCCGCCTGCCCGTACCGCCGCGCGGGCCCCCGCGCCGCCAGTCGGCAGCTCCACTCCACCAGCGGCCCGCCCACGATCCCGCACAGCATCAGCAGCACTGGAACCCACAGGTTGGGCGCCAGCACCCCCGCGATCTGCCCCGCGAGCCACAGCCCGCCCACGACCTGGAGCAACGTCATCGCGGCCTGCGCGAGCACCGCCACCGGCCACCAGCCGGGCCGGGGCGGGCGGCCCGGCGGCAGTCCCGCCCCGGCCGCCAGCTCGTCCAGCGACTCCGACAGCCCCTGCGACCCCCGTACGGCCGCCTCGCGCACCGCCTGCGCCCAGGGTCCTGGCAGCCCGGCCGAGGCGCGGTCGGACACCGTACGGACCGCCTGTTCGACGCGCTGGCGGGCCGTGGCCTCCGTGTCGGCGGCGGGACGTACCGCCAGCTTGCCGGTGGGCGGCCCGCCCCGGTCGTGGTACCAGCGCCACAGCCGCAGCCAGGGCGTGCCGCAGGCACGGTTGGCGTTGCGCAGCCAGGCCCGCTCGGCGGCGTCACCGGCGGCGGTGGCGCCCACCGCGTCGGCGAGCCGGTCGGCGAACTCCTCGCGCGCGTCCTCGCCGAGTTCGACGCCCTGCCCGGCGGCGTACACCGCCCGCAGCCCGCTCGCCGCGGCGTCCACGTCGGCCGAGACCCGCCGGGCGGCGGCTCCGCGCTCCGCCACGAACTTGCCCAGCGCGGAGCGCAGTTCACCGAGACCGTCGCCGGTGAGCGCGGACAGGGCGAGCACCGTGGCGCCCGGTTCGCCGTGCTCGCCGAGCGCGACGCCGTCCTCGTCCAGGAGGCGGCGCAGGTCGTCCAGGATCTGCTCGGCGGCCTCACCGGGCAGCCGGTCCACCTGGTTGAGGACGACGAACATCACCTCGGCGTGCCCGGCCATCGGCTGCAGATAGCGCTCGTGCAGGGCCGCGTCGGCGTACTTCTCGGGGTCGACGACCCAGATCACCGCGTCGACCAGCTTGAGGATGCGGTCGACCTGGTCGCGGTGCTGCACGGCCGCCGAGTCGTGGTCGGGCAGGTCCACGAGGACCAGTCCGGTCAGCGGTGCCTCGCCCTCGGGGCCCGGCACCGGACGGCGGCGCAGCCGTCCCGGGATGCCGAGGCGGTCGATGAGGGCGGCGGCGCCGTCGCTCCAGCTGCACGCGATGGGCGACGAGGTGGTCGGGCGGCGGACGCCGGTCTCGGAGATCGGCACCCCGGCCAGCGAGTTGAACAGCTGCGACTTGCCGCTCCCGGTCGCGCCCGCGATGGCGACGACGGTGTGCTGCCCGGAGAGCCTGCGCCGCGCGGACGCCTCGTCCAGGACGCGGGCCGCCTCCGCGAGGGTGTGGTTGTCGAGACGCGCGCGCGAGAGGCCGACGAGTTCGCGCAGCGCGTCCAGGCGGGAGCGCAGGGCGCCGTCGTAGGCGAGGGGCAGTGTGCCGGGGGCGGAGGTGCCGCCTCGGGTCGGCGTGTCGAGCGGGGAGCGCTGCTCGTCGGGGGCGGCGCTGTCGGTGGCGCGGCGCGCGATGAGGCCGTCGCCCCAGGGCTCGGCGGAGGCGGAGGTGTCGTTCTTCGGGGCGGCGGGGGCCGCGCCGTCGGTGCCGGAGGACGCGGTGGGTACGCGCGCGTGTCCGGCGCCGTCGGCCTCCGTACCGCCGCTGCCGGGGCGCCCCGCTTCCGGCGCGGGCTGAGGGACGTACCCGCTCGCCGCGACGCCTCCGGCGTGCTCCGTACGGCCCCTCGGGCGATCCGCGCGGTCCGGCGGCCCCGTGCCGTCGGAGCTGCCGTCCGGGTGGTCCCTGCGATCCGTGTGGTTCTGGTCGGCGACGGCGGTCACCGCTCACCTCTCCTTCTGCAGTACGGACAGCGCGGCGATGAGTTCGGCCTGTGATTCGGCGTGGACGTCCAGGGCGTCGAGGGGGGCGAGACGGCGTTCACGCTCGGTGTGCATCACGCGGTCGACGTGCTCGGTGAGCAGCCGCCCGGCCCGGTCGCGCAGCCGCAGCGCGCCATGGGGGCCGATCCGCTCGGCGAGCCGTTCCCCCGCCGTACGCGCGCGGTGTCCACCGAGCACGGCGGTGGCGACCAGCGCGGCGACAACCTCGGCGTCGACGGCGGCGCCGCGTTCCAGCTCGCGCACCTCGTCCTCGGCGTACTCCTCCAGCTCGCGCCGCCAGCGCCGTACCGCGAGGCCGATGCGGTGCTCGGGGGGCTCCGGGGCTGGGTCGTGGGCGGTCAGCTCGGGGGCCTTGGCGGCGGGCTCGCGGCGCCATGCCTCGTGCATCCGCTCGTCGGCGGCGGTCACGGCGCACAGCAGCAGCTCGGCCAGGCTCTCGACCAGGGCGTCCAGGAGTTCACCCGCGGTGCAGTCCAGCGGGAAGGCGCGCCAGCGTTTGAGGGCGTCCCCGGCGAGAGCGCCGCCGGAGGTGACGCGTCCGCGTACGCGCGCGTGCTCGCTGTCGTAGGCGTGGTCGACGGCGGAGGTGAGCCGCAGGGTGGCGGCGTACTGCGCGGCGGCGGCCCCGGCCAGCTCGGGCATCCGGGACTTCAGCGAGTCGAGGAGGCCGTGCGCGGTGCGGGCGAGGACCTGGTGGCGGGCGGCGGGGTCCTGGGAGTGGTGCAGCAGCCAGGCGCGCAGGGGCGCGACGGCGGAGGCGGGCAGCAGTCCGCCGCCCCGGGCCGACTCGGGCAGCTCGGGCACCGTGAAGCGGGGTACGTCGCCGAGCCCGGCCTTGGTGAGCAGGGCGCCGTACTGCCGGGAGACCTCGGCGACGACCTGGTGCGGCACCCGGTCCAGGACGGTCACCAGGGTGGCGTCGTACTCCTTGGCGGTACGCAGCAGGTGCCAGGGGACGGCGTCGGCGTAGCGGGCGGCCGTGGTGACCATGATCCAGACGTCGGCGGCGCAGATCAGCTCGGCGGCGAGGACGCGGTTCTCGGCCACCAGGGAGTCGACGTCGGGGGCGTCGAGGAGGGCGAGCCCGCGGGGGATGCTCTCGGCGGTCTCGACGCGCAGTACGCGCGCGGGGTGGTCGTCGTGGGGGTCCTGGTGCGTGTCGCGCATGTCGCGGTGTGTGTTGCGTGTGCCGAAGTGCATGTCTCGCGTGCCGCGCGTGTCCCTCTGGGGCAGCGGGCCGCGGGTGAGGTCGGGCAGGACGCGCATCCCGCTGAACCAGTGATGATCCTCCGGATGGCAGACGAGGACCGGCGTGCGGGTGGTCGGCCGCAGGACGCCCGCCTCGCTGACCCGGCGCCCGACGAGGGAGTTGACGAGGGTCGACTTGCCGGTGCCGGTCGAGCCGCCCACGACCGCGAGCAGCGGCGCTTCGGGCGAGCGGAGCCGGGGTACGAGGTAGTCGTCGAGCTGTGCGAGGAGTTCGTCGCGGTTGGCGCGCACGCGCGGTGCTCCCGCGAGGGGCAGCGGGAAGCGGGCCGCGGCGACACGGTCGCGCAGGGCGGAGAGTGTGTCGAGCAGCTGGGGCCGTACGTCCAAGGTCACCACATGGGAAGAATGCCCAATTTTGAGGGAATTCTGAAGCATATGGACATGTCTGCGCGCCGACGGAACAGAACGGACGGACGGGACGACTGGGGCACGGGCACAGTCCAGGCATAACGAGTGCACAACACCCGGCGCGTCGGGGCGCAAAAGCGATGCACGATTCGTACCCGCCTGCGATTATCAGGACCGCTTCACCGAACCTCCACATCGAGCCACGGAGGCGAGGCGACAGGGTCGGGGACCAGTCACCTTTATCCTTGACCCGCATCGGGCCCCCGTAGCTCAGTGGATAGAGCAGGCGCCTTCTAAGCGCTTGGCCGCAGGTTCGAGTCCTGCCGGGGGCGCGCTCCTGGCCCTCCCTCCGGGAGGGCTTTTTGCTGGTCGGGGGGCAGCGAGCGTGGCCAGCCTCCCGGGCTTCCCACCTGATCGTTTGGGAGTCTCCAGGCTGTCCGACTGTCACCGGGCTCCGGTGCATCGCTGTATCGAATACGTGTCGAGATCTTCGGTCGCAGAATCAGCCAGCTCCGAGCACTGCCGACAGGGCACCCGCCAGCACCACCCACGAGGCCTCCGAAGGCGGCAAGGACCCGTCGGCAGCGCGCTACGTGCTGTGAGCAGAAGCAAGAGGCATGCCTCCGGCGGGGCTGCCCGGGCTCAGAGATGACAGCGGCCCCGTTCGCGTGCCGACTGTTGGTGGCGCGCGCAAACGAAATAGGACGGGACGAGGCGGTACTCGCCTGGCGGCCGATTTTCATGGCGCATCAAGCGCGCCACCGTTCTTTGCCTGAAGCGCTAGGCACTCTGTCTTCAGCTGATTCAGCATGCCGTACGCAACAGGTCCCCATGGCCAGATCCGGGAAAGACGATCCCCAAGGAGCGAGACCATGGTAAGAAGAGTCGCATGCGCCCAGACATCACACCACCTGCCACAAGCAAAGAACTGGCAGCGGCAACGCAGAGATCTCCGAGCTTCGACGAAGAGCCCAGGCGTCATACGTCAAACGCTGAACTGGCTGACGAAGTTTCTCAGATTCTTCAGCTGGACCGAGAGCGGGCCGCGTTCATAGTTGCCGAATCCGAGCGACTCTACGTCAACCGGATGCGCGAAAGGTTCTCAAAGCTTCGAGTCTCTGAACGACTCAAGCGAACCAACCCGTTCCTGCTGCGCATTCGCGGTGCGGAGACAGTTCGAGACTGGGCGACTCTGCAAGTACAAAGCGCGTTGTACGCCTCGGAAGAGGAAGCTGTTGGGCATCTCCTCGAAGCAATCATCAAAGCCTGTTTCCCCGGGGCCACAGAACCCGCACTACCTGATGATTTTGACTTCGAGAGCATCGAATCGGACGGGGCGATCAACGGCTACCAGGTCAAGATGAGCTGGGACTGCATGCCTATGAGCTCACGAAAGAATCTGTCGAACACCATCGTCAGAGTAAAGGAACAGTACCGCGACCAAGGAAAGTCTTTCGTGGGCTATTTCGCCCCCTGTTACGGGAGGGCCACGACAACAAAACCACCCGGCCAGGAATACATCACGCTCGCCAGCAAAGAATTCTGGCAGCGCGTCGGAAATGGCGACCCCGAGTATGACGTAAGGGTGGGAGAAGTTTGCGCTCTTCTGTGCTCAGAGTTCAGGACCGAGGTTCTCGACACCCTGGTTCCAGATCTGCTGCAGAGGCTCACGTTGGCGGCACAGCCTGAGATCGGTGACCGTGAAGGCCGGATCGACTATGCAAGACTCTTTCGCCGGGTAAATAAGTAGCTGCCGCAGCGACGGTAGCGCCTCCGCACAAGCGGGGCGCGTGCCGTATGGCAGGCGCGTAACCACCAAAGCGCGAGGCCGTGCAGACCTCTCCCATGCCAGTACGTAAGGACGGACTAGGGCGGCTTCCTCACCTGCAAGCGGGACCAGACGAACCGCCGTTACGGAAAGTCGGCGATCGGTATCACCGTCAGTCATGCGGTGGAGCAGCCGGAGCCACGGCAGGCAACTGCCGAGGAGGCATCGCTACTCGGCATCCAGAATGCCGTGCTCGTCACGCACATCAGCCGAACGCACTACAGCGGCCAGGGATGTCCCGTGGAGACGGCGGACATCGTCGTGCCGACCGCGCACTGCGAGATCCCCATCAACAGCTAGCTCGCCTCAGTCCCGCAAATGTGGCCAACCGTCCCGGTTGGAGAAGCTCTCGAAGCAGTATCGGGTCGAGCGGTCCCACTGCTCGCCGGTCGCCAGTTCGTATGCCGTGTCCGGCACGTACAACAGCCATTCACCGTCGTATTCGGTGGAGGTGTACGGGGCGAACTTGTCGGCGTCGGAGAAGACGCTCTCCCATACGGCCTGGCCCGCGGCCACCACGGCGCAGCGGGCGTACAGGAACACATCGGCCGACTGTGGGAAGGGGCGGCCGTCTCTGGCTGTCAGGTCGGCGACAGGGAGGCTGCCGAACCGCTCCTGGTCGACGCGGTAGAGGGCCTCGGCATGGCGTTCCGCGAAGCCGATGATGTCGGAGACGGAGCGGTGGCTCAGCTCCTCGGCGAGGCAGCGGCAGTTCGCCTGGGTGGCCTCGCCGTTCAGAGTGGCTGTCAGCGCCCAGAAGTCGGCCCATGTCATTCTCACGAGCGCAGGGTGCCACGGCGGTCTGACATCCACAGGTGACGGCAAGGACGGTGCACGGTGATGGTCGGCCCCTCCCCCGGCGATCAGGTGATCACGTATCAGGCCCGTCCGGCACAGGACGAGGAGCGTCAAGGCGTAGCACGAGTGCGCGCAGGGCGCGGAGTTCGGCGTCCAGGGCCTGCGTGCCTTCGCGGGTGAGGGTGACCCAGGTGCGGGGG
The DNA here is from genome assembly GCF_000373625.1 of Streptomyces sp. LaPpAH-108. Taxonomy (GTDB): domain Bacteria; phylum Actinomycetota; class Actinomycetes; order Streptomycetales; family Streptomycetaceae; genus Streptomyces. The sequence goes on along the minus strand of NZ_KB891988.1, from coordinate 174,245 downwards.
CGTCGGCCCGCGTAGCCCTTCTCCACGGTGATCATCCCGGACTCTTCCAGCACTTTCAGGTGCCGGGAGAGATTTCCGTCGGTGACGGCCAACTGCTTTTTCAGGAAGCTGAATTCGACCCGGTCGGCTTCGCGGGCAACAGCGAGGACGCCGAGCCGCACACGCTGGTGGACCGTGTCGTCCAGCGTCTGAGTGGGATGGGGTTCCTCCTGGTCGTCCTGCGTAGCGGCCGGGTCGTCGACGCTCATGAGACGACCGTACCCGCACCGGTGACGCCGAAGGCGCCCCGGCGGCGGACCGATGTCCACTCGCACAGACCGGCCAGGAGCAGGATCGCGGCGAGCAGGACGGCCTTGGCCTGCGGCCCGTCGGCCCAGCCGGGGTGGGCGGGGTGCTGCCAGGGAAGCCATCCGGTGCCCCAGGAGGCTCCCAGGTACCCCGTGAGCAGCATGGCGTGAGCGGCGCCGGCCGCCATGGCGATCCAACTGCGTTCGGCCACGCCGAGGGCCAGAAGTCCGACCCCGACCAGGTACCACGGGGAGGCGTAGCTGTTCTCCAGCAGCCCGGCCTCCCACGGCTGGTCCTTGCCGAACAGGAGCGCCCACAGAGCCGTCGTGATCACGGCGGTGGCCGCGAAGGTCGCGCGGACCCACATGCCGCGCCGGGGTACGACACCTCGGGCCTCGCCGCGCAGGCGATACCAACGGGCGAGGACGAACCATGCGAGGGGGAGGAGCGCGAACCACACGCCCCATGCCGTGAACCGCAGGACGGCTCCGTCGAACTCTCCCTTCAGGCAAGGGTTTCCCGGTTGGTGAACGACGCACAGACCGGTCAACTCGGCGTAGGCGAAGGCCGGATAGGACCCGATGTAACGCCCATGGGCGCCGAAGTTGAAGGCGTATCGGGCGACCGGAACGGCGGCCAGCGCAAGAAGCCCGAAGCCGAGGAGGGGAACCCACGCCCCGTTGGTCTGCGTGCGAGTCCTCGCCCGGAGACCTTCCGTCGCGGCCAGCAACGCGGCCGCGGCCGCCCTCGGCTCCGATTCCGCGTTGCCCGGTACGGATGTCCCCATGTGCCCCCCTTGTGTCCGACGCTTTGGCAGCGCTCACGGGCGGACCGCCAACGGCTGGCCGCTCCCCTTAACTTTGCACCACAAAGTACTTGGCGATCAAGAGGAAGTTGACGGGCCGACAGATCCTGCGGCGGGCAACGCCAGGCGGAACAGCGGTCGGCCCGGAGGAGAGGGCAGCCGCCGCTCCCCTCGCGGCCTACCTGCCACACCGAAAGCACCGGGTCACCGCCAATGCGTCGCCAGTCGCACCAGGCATCGTTCAGACACGCGACCCCCGCTCCCCTCCCTCCTCCATCCCAAACATCCCCCTGACCAGCGCAGTTACGACGAGACACCCCACCAGACTCCCCGCCACCACCAACCCCACCCCGATCACGAAGAGCCCGCTGTCGTCGTCCGACCAGTCGTAGAACGAGGCGATGGCCAAGCCGAGCGGGGTGCCGAGGGTGGCCGCGAGGGAGTGTCGGCGGTACGCCGCCCAGCACACCGGGAGCAGCAAGGTCAGGGCCAGGCCGATCACCTGCCAGGGCTCGTACGGGCCGGTCGTCGAGCCGTCCGGGTGGACGTCGCGGTGTTGGTCCCAGCCGAGCCAGGCCGTCCAGAGGGCGATCGATGTGGCGGTCAGGGCGACGGTCCACAGGGGCTGGGGGATGCGGGACTTCCGGGCTCGGGTCATGACAGCAGGGTTTCCGTTCGGGACGGGGAAGGACAGGGGGCGCGTACTCAGGTGGGGGCGAGTACTTCAGCCCACCGGGTGCCCGCCCGCCCCGGGGCCGACGCCGCGTGGTCCACAACCCACCAGCCCCTGGATCGAAACCCCCGCGATGCGAAGCCCTCCGGTGCCCGCACCGTCCACCAACCCCCGTGATCCAATTGCCCCGGCAACAGATCAGCCGGTCAGGGGGACATGACATGCAGCTTCGTTGCGCGGTATTGGACGACTTCCAAGGGGTGGCCACCGAGGTCGCCGACTGGGGCAGGCTCCAGGGGCGCGTCGAGGTCGTCGTGTTCCGGGAGCACATCGACCGCGAAGACGCCCTCGCCGCCGCCCTCGCCGACTTCGACATCGTCGTCACGCTCCGGGAGCGGGTGCCCTTTCCCGGGTCGCTCATCGCCCGGCTCCCCCGGCTGAAGCTGCTCGTCGCCTCCGGGATGCGGAACAGCGTCATCGATTACGAGGCCGCCGCACAGCACGGTGTCACCGTGTGCGGAACCGCCAGTTCGTCGACTCCGCCCGTGGAGATGACCTGGGCGCTGATCCTCGGACTCGCCCGTGGGGTCGTTCAGGAGAGCAACGCCCTACGGCAAGGCGGACTGTGGCAGTCCACCCTCGGGGCCGACCTCCACGGCGCCCGGCTCGGGCTGCTCGGGCTCGGGAAGATCGGGGCGAGAGTGGCGCAGATTGCGCTCGCCTTCGGGATGCGGGTCAGTGCGTGGAGTCAGAACCTGACCGCCGAGCGGGCCGCCGCCACCGGTGTCGAGCTGGCCGGTAGTAAGGAAGAACTGCTCGCCGACAGCGACTTCGTCTCCGTGCATCTCGCCCTCGGCGAGCGCAGCCGCGGGCTCATCGGCGCCCCCGAACTCGCGCTCATGAAGCCCACCGCCTATCTCGTCAACACCTCCCGCGCCGCGATCGTCGACCAGGACGCGCTGCTCGCCGCGCTGCACAACAGGAGTATCGCGGGGGCGGGGGTGGACGTCTTCGACGTCGAGCCGTTGCCCGACGGGCATCCGATGCGGACCGCGCCGCGGCTGCTGGCCACGCCGCACCTCGGGTATGTCTCGCGGGCCAACTACGCGACGTATTACGGGCAGGCGGTGGAGGACATCGAGGCGTACCTCGCGGGCTCGCCTGTACGGCAGCTCCCCTGAGCCGCGGACAAGGGCACTACCACCCCCTTGACCCGTTTCGCCGCAAAAGGGGGATCTCTTCCCGGTCGCCCGTGACCCGTCCCGGCCGGGGCCGTTGAACGGGAAGTGCGGCGGCTGGGCCAGACCCGCCGACCGCGCTCCCCCGAGCAACAACCCGAGCAACAAAAGGAGAACGTGATGTCTCGCATCGCGAAGGCAGCCGTCGTCGCCCTCGGCACCGGCGCCGTGGTGGTCGGCGGGGCCGGCCTGGCGCTGGCCGACGCGGGTGCCCAGGGTGCCGCGGTCGGTTCGCCGGGCGTGCTGTCCGGCAACGTGATCCAGGTCCCGGTCAACGTCCCCGTCAACCTGTGCGGGAACAGCATCAACGTGGTCGGCCTGCTGAACCCGGCGTTCGGCAACACCTGCGCCAACGTCGGCGAGGCCCCCACCACCCCGGCGGCCCCCGAGGCCCCCGAGGGCTACGGCGACTCGGGCTACGGCAACTGAGTCACCCCCGCGCGTCACCGCAGAGCCCCGGCACACCGAGCGCCGGGGCTCTTCCCTGTCCGCACCCCCTGAAGCCCCCTGAAACACCCCTTGGAACTCCGCGGCTCAGGCGTACGTATAGATCCGGCTCACGTCCTCCAGCGACTCCGGCGTGACATTCCACGGCGGCAGCTTCTGCAGCCGCGCGACGATCCGCCCCTGCTGCTTGTCCCCCGCGCCGGGCGGGTTCGCGGGGAGGTAGCGGTGGCTGGTGTGGGCCCGCTGCCAGCGGTACCACTGGTAGTCGAGGAAGGCGTGGTGCAGCCAGAACACCGGGTCGTTGACGGAGGCGCCGCCGAGCATGTCGCCGCCGACCCAGCGGTGCACCCGGTTGTGGTTGCGCCAGGAGACGCTGCCGCTGCCGGTCCCCCAGCCCTCCAGTTTGTTGCGGAAGCCCCGGGTGGCCGTGGAGTCCCAGGGGGAGGCGTCGTAGACCGGGTCGTCCAGGGCCGACTGGAGTTCGCTCCTGGTCGGCAGCTGGATGGGGTTGGCGGCACGGCCGAGGTCGCGGGTGAGGGCCTTGCCGTCGGTGACGTTCACCTTGAGGGTCCAGTGCCCGGTGCCGTACGCGAACGGACCCGTCGTCACCTGGCGGTCGGAGCGCCGTCCGTTGCCGCCGAGCAGGTCCGCCGTCCAGGGCGCGGCGGTGATCGAGCGGTCCCGGGTCCAGTCCCAGTACGGCAGGGTCACCGAGGAGTCGACCCGGCGCAGCGCGTTCTCCAGGTCGAGCAGGAACCTGCGGTGCCAGGGCAGGAAGGACGGGCACATGTGGGCCGCGCGCAGGCCCTTCTCGCCGTCGGAGGTGTAGTAGTCGACGTGCGTGCGCACGAACGCGTCGTACTCGCCGCGCCGTTTCACCTCGAGGAGCGCGTTGACGAACCGGCGGCGCTCGCTCGCGGTGAGGGTGGTGACGTTCTTACGCGTGTACGCCATGCGAGCCCCCCGCCATCTCGTCCGTCATCCCGCCCGGGCGAACCGTGCCGCCGCCCGAGTGGCGCATCGCGCCGACCGGCCCCGGCGCCAGATCCCGCACGTGCCGCCCGGGGCCCAGCTCGTCGACGGCCGCTCGGGTCGCCTCCAGGGGCGTGGGGTACGACGTGTAGTGGTCGACCATGCTCATCCAGGTGCCGTCCGCGCGCCGCATGAGGTGCAGCGGGCTGCCGTCCACGGTGATCTGCCAGTCGCCCTCGCCGGCGCGGCGGGTGAGGGAGGGGACGGCGTAGCCCTGGATGTGGCGGCCCCGGTACGTCTCGTCGAAGACGGCGTCCGAGGGGTCGCCCGGGGGCAGCGGGCGGGAGGCGGCGATCACCGGGGTCAGGGCGAGGGCGGCGGCGGAGGCCAGCAGTCCTCGCGCCAGGTCCCGCCGTGACGGTCTCCTCGTACCCGCTCCGGTCGGCGTTCCCGCCCCCACCGCTGTGTCACCGGCACCGACAGCCATGTCTCAACTCCTCGTCGCGGATCGGATGTCGGTACCGGTAACCGGCGCGGGCCGCGCCTAGTCACCGCCGCAGGGCCATCCGGGTTGGAGGGCCCTGGTCAGCCGGTCCAGAAGTCCCACCAGCGGGTGAGGACGAGGACGCCGACGACGGCGAGGTGGAGCAGCGCGAGGAGCCAGGTGAAGTCGGCGAGGAAGGCGCGTACCGGGCCCGGCGCGGGGAGCCGGCCCTCGCGGACGACCAGTGAGGTGACGTACCAGAAGAGGACGATCGTCGCCGCCCAGGCCAGACAGCACCACAGGCACAGCGCGTCGATCCGGTACAGCGACTCGAACTGGAGCCAGGAGACGAAGCCGACGCCGAACAGGCACCCGGCCCAGAACGCCAGCCAGTACCAGCCGGGGTAGCGGGCACCGGCCAGCAGACCGGTGCCCACGCAGACGACGACGGCGTAGCCGACCAGGCCCAGCATCGGGTTGGGGAAGCCGAAGACGGACGCCTGGGCGCTCCTCATCACGCTGCCGCAGGAGACGACCGGGTTCAGGCTGCAGCCGGGGACGAAGGCCGGGTCCTTCAGGAGTTTGAACTCGTCCAGGGTGATGACCCAGGAGGCGAGCAGTCCGGCCGCCCCGGTGAGCACGAGCAGCAGTCCGGGGCCCCGGCCGCCCGCCCGGGCCCGGGGCATCAGCCGCGCAGGCTGCGGGCCGGGAGCATGAGGTGCGCGGCCGTGTGCAGGGTCTCCTCGGCTCCGGCGAAGGCGGCCAGGGCGGCCGGGGTGACGGGCACTCCGGGGCGGCCCTGGGGCCAGGCGCGGGTGGTGAAGACGAGGTAGGCGTAGCCGCGGTGGGCGACGGCGGCGAGCCATTCCGGGGGCGCGTCGGCCTGGGCGACGAGCTGCGGCATGTTGACGACGGCCTGGCCCGCCTCGACGAGCAGGGTGACGGGGAGGCTGGGCCGGGTGGCGCCGTCGATCACCTCGCCGCCGACGGGCAGGCCGTTGAGCGTGAGCAGCTGGTGGACCGCGGCGGCGGTGACGAGCGGACCGCCCGCCGCGTCCCCGAGGGAGTAGGCCAGCAGATAGGGCATGTCGTAGCCGTCGGGGGCCTCGCCGCTCCAGGCCAGCAGGACCAGGGTGCCGAGGTCGGTGCCGCGGAAGGCGGGGGCGTCGCTTGAGGTTGAGGTCACCGCGCGACCTTATCGACGGGTCGGGGCGGGTTCGGGCGGCTTCTCACCCTTCCGGATGAGCGGCCCGGGGTGCTCCACACGAACGAGGGAAGCGGGCTCGAACACGGCGGAGGGCGGGGCACGTCAGGGGGCTTGAGCCACCGAGCCCGCAAGGGCGCGCCGACGCCACGGAGCCGGTCCCTCGCCCTACGGAGCCGGTCCCCCGTCCTGTGGGACCGGCCCCTCCCCACGTCTCCGGTACCGGATCACCCCTTGAGGGGCAGGCCGCCGAGCAGCTGGTTGGGCTGGTTGAGCGCGGTCGTCGCGCCGTTGACGGTGTTCAGGACGGACGTCTTGTTCTCGGTGTCGAGGGCGTTCGACTGGTGCTGGAGCGGCATCACGTCGCGCACGGTCAGACCGCCCTTGGCGACCTGGTCGACGGCGCCGTTGAGGCTGGAGGGGGTCAGATCGCCGGTGTAGGCGAACGCGGGCGCGGCAGCGCCGGTGAGGGCGACGGAACCGGCGAGCACGGCGGCGACCTTCAGGGACTTCATCTTGGTTCCTCTCTACGGCAACTCACGGAAACCGGCCGCCCGCCCGCGGTCGATGCGCGGGCGGACGGCCGGCCGAAGGGGTGCGCCGCGAGATCAGTCGTTGACGCAGGTGTTGCCGAAGGCCGGGTTCAGCAGGCCGATGACGTCGATGGTGTTGCCGCAGACGTTGACCGGGATGTGGACCGGGACCTGGATGACGTTGCCCGACAGAACGCCGGGGGAGCCGGCGGCGACACCGCTGGCACCGGCGTCGGCGGCAGCCACACCGGCACCGCCGGCGACGGCCGCGACGGCGGCGGAGGTCAGGACCAGGCCCTTGGCGATACGCGACATGGAGAAGTGCTCCTTGCAAATCGAGACAAACGTCCGGGCGGGATGCCCGACGCTGTGTCAACGCGTGGCACCCCCCGGGGGTTGTGCCGCCAAAGGAGTGAAGCGCGTGCGGGGCACTCTCGCCGATCCGGCACAGTTGCCCCGATTCGCCTTATTGATGACTCGATCAGCGACTCGATCTCCGGCCCGGGACTCCTGCCCGGGATGGGCCTCGGGAGAAGGGCGCGCCACGTGCGCTCCCCCTCGGGCGCGGTCGTGCGCCGGGCGCGGGCGCGACCCGCTTTCTCCCCCGAATGGCGTAGTGGCGCGCACGACCGGTACGGCGGGGCCCGTACTGCCCCGGGTCGAGCGGTGGATACGGCTGTTACCCGAGGGTGCCGCTCGCACCTGTCGGGTCTCGGTCACGGCGGGCGCGCAGGGCGGTGACCAGCGGGGCTTTCCTCTCGTTCCCCTCGGGGACGCGACGAGGACCCGTGGATTCCGCTCCGTGAGGGGCGCCCGGCAGTACGACGCGCTCCCCCTCCCAAGCCCCTGGCGCCCCGGCCGCGACCGCAGCCCCGAGCGCCCCTTTCCGTGAGCGAGGTAGTCCGCGACATGCACCAGCCACCCCCCGACTTCCGCCCCCGGGTCCTGCACCTGGCGCAACCCGTCGACGGCGGTGTCGCCCGGGTCGTCCTGGACCTCGTACGGGCTCAGCTCGCCTCGGGACTGCGGGTGGCCGTCGGCTGCCCCGACGGCGAACTGGCAGAGAAAGCAAGGGAGTTGGGTGCCGAGGTGCGGGAGTGGTCCGCCGTAAGGGCGCCCGGCCCGGGGCTGCGGGGCGAGGTGCGGCGGCTCGGGCGTCTGATAGCGGAGGCGCGGCCCGACCTGGTGCACGCGCACAGTGCGAAGGCCGGGCTGGCCGCACGGCTCGCCCTGCGCGGCCGTGTCCCGACCGTCTTCCAGCCGCACGCCTGGTCGTTCGAGGCGGCCGACGGGATCACCGGCGCGCTCGCCCGGCGCTGGGAGCGGTTCGGGGCCCGCTGGGCCGACCGTGTGGTGTGTGTCAGCGAGGCGGAGCGCGGGCGGGGGCTGCGCGCCGGGGTGCGCGCTGCGTACGCCGTGATCCCCAACGGGGTCGACCCGGTGCGCTTCTGCCCGGCTCCGGCAGGCCCGGCCCGCGCCGCGCTGCCCGGACTCGATGCGGCGGACCCCGGCGCGGACCCCGGCACCGCTCCCCTCGCCGTCTGTGTGGGACGCCTCTGCCGCCAGAAGGGCCAGGACGTGCTGCTGCGCGCCTGGGAGCGGGTGCGGGCCGAGGTGCCGGGCGCGCGTCTGGCGCTGGTCGGCGACGGCCCGGACCGGGCGGCGCTGCGCGCTGCGGCGGGCCCGGGCGTGCTGTTCGCGGGCGCGGTGCGTGACGTACGGCCCTGGTACCGCGCAGCCGATCTGGTGGTGCTGCCCTCGCGCTGGGAGGGCATGGCGCTCGCCCCGCTGGAGGCGCTGGCCTGCGGGCGGCCCGTGGTGCTCGCGGACGTGGACGGCGCGCGGGAGAGCCTGCCGCCCGCGTCGGCCGGGCTGTGTCTGGTGCCGCCCGAGGACCCGGCCGCGCTGGCCGCCGCGGTCGCCGGGCTGCTGACCGACGCGCCGCTGCGCGCGGAGTTCGGCGAGGCCGGGCGCCGCCACGTCCTGTCCACCCACGACGTGCGGTACACCGCCGAGCGGATCGCGGGTCTCTACCGCGAACTCCTCGGCGCCCGGCCGCCCGTGACCGCCGAGCGCAGGGAGTCCCTTCTCTCGTGACCACGGAAAGCACCGCCCCCACCGCGCAGCCCTGGGACCGGGCGCCGGGCCAGGTTCCCGTCGTACGGGCCCGTGCCGCGCGCGGCTTCCGGCTCCCGGTACGACGGCCGCCCGCCCGGGCCGCCTCTCCCCTGCCGCTGCTCGCGGCCGACCTCGCCGGGGCGCTCGTGGGCGCCGCCGCGCTGGACCCGGCCGCGCACCACCCGCTGCTGATCGCGGCGCTGATCTGCGGCGCCCTGCTGCCACGCCCCCGTCCCCGGTCCGCGCTGTCCGGCGGGCTGGACGAACTGCCCTCCGTCTGCGGCCGGATGGCGGTCACCTGGCTCGCCCTCGCCGCGCTCGTCGCGGCCCGCGAACCGGCCGAGGCGCTGACCGCCGCCACCCTGCTGCTCGGCTGGGCGCTGCACTCGGCGGTGACCTGCGCGGGCCGGGGCCTGGTGCGCGGGCGGCGTACGGCCGCGCGGCTGCGGCGGCCGAGCGCGGCCCTGCTGGTCGGCCCCGCCGCGACCGGCCAGCGGGTCGCCGCCGCGCTGCTCAGGCACCCGCGCTGCGGAGTGCGGCCGGTCGGCGTGGTCGCGGACCACCCCGACGGCAGCGACGGTCTGCCCGTGCTGACCGGTGAGGAGGAGGTGGAGCGGGCCCTGATCCAGAACGGGGTGCGTACCGTCCTCGTCGTCGGCCCCGCGACCCGCACCGAGCGGGCCCCGCTGCTGCGGGCGCTCGCCGAGTCGGGCTGCGTCCTCTGGGAGGTGGCGGCGGACGGCCCGGCGTACGGCGTGCGCGAGCGGCTGGCCGGGTTCGCCGTACGCCGTCTCGACGCGGGCGCGCAGCGGCCGGACAGTGTGGTCAAGCGGCTGGTGGACGTCACGGTCTCGGGCGCCCTGCTGGTGCTGTGCGGTCCGCTGCTGCTGGCGTGCGCGGCGGTGCTGCGGCTGACCGAGGGGCCGGGCGTGGTGTTCCGGCAGGAGCGCATCGGCAAGGACGGGCGCCCCTTCACGCTGCTGAAGTTCCGCACGCACCGCCCGGTCGACGAGCGCGAGTCCGCGACGCGCTGGAGTGTGGCGGGCGAGCCGGAGATGAGCGCCTTCTGCCGCTTCCTGCGCAGGTCGTCACTGGATGAACTGCTCCAGCTGTGGAACGTCTTCCGGGGCGACATGAGCCTGGTCGGACCGCGCCCCGAACGCCCCTTCTTCGTCGCGCGGTTCAGCCAGCTCCACCCCGGCTACGCCGCCCGGCACCGGATGCGGGTCGGGGTCACCGGGCTCGCGCAGGTCAGCGGGTTGCGCGGGGACACCTCGATCGAGGACCGGGCCCGCTTCGACAACGCGTACATCGACACCTGGTCGCTGTGGCAGGACGTCTGCATCCTGCTGCGCACGGCCGCCGTGCTCGTGCGTTCCACCGGGAGCTGACCGATGAGTCTCGCCCTGTGGCTGTCGCGCCGTCCGGTCCTGCCGGTGCTCGCCGTCGTCGCCCTCCTGGCGCTCCCCGCGTCGGGCGACGACGGGGGCGCCGGACCGGCCGACGCCGCCTCCGCGCTCGTCGTCGGGTACTGCGTCCTGCGGCTGCTGCGCGAGCGGCGGCGCCCGCTGTCCCGTACGGCCGCGGTGGTCCTCGGGCTGCCCGTGGCCGGTACGGCGCTGGCCGCGATGGGCGCGGTCGCGCCCGGCGCGGGGCTCGCGGGCCTCGGCCGCTACCTCCAGATCTTCGTCCTGGTCCCGGCGGCCGTGGTGCTGCTCCTGCGCGACCGGCGCGATGTCCGGCTGCTGGTCTGGGCGTTGATCGGGTTCGCGCTGTGGGAGGGGGCGGTCGGGGTGAAGCAGTACGTCACCGCGACCGGCGCCTCCTACCAGGGCGAAAACATCCGCGCCGTCGGCACCTTCGGGGCGCAGGACGTGATGGGGATGGCGACGGTGGTGTCGTTCGGGCTGATCTGCGCGGTGGGGGTGGCGCTGGGCGGGAGGTCGGCTTCGACACCGGAATCCAGCTCGCCGTCCCCTCGGGAGCGGGCGATCGCCGGGGTCTGCGCCCTCGTCCTCCTGCTCCCGCTCGCGCTGTCCTTCAGCCGGGGTGCCTGGATCGCGACCGTCCTGACGCTCACCGTGCAGCTCGTGCTGTCCGGGCCGCGCCGGGCGCTGAAGGTGGGCGCCGTGGCGCTGGCGGCCGGGGTGGTGCTGGTGGGCGGCTTCGGGGTGGGTACGGCGATGCTCCAGGAGCGGCTGGACAGCATCACGCAGGTGGCGGACGCGCCGGACCAGTCGGTGACCGACCGGTACACCATGTGGGCGGCGGCGACCGGCATGTGGCGTGAACACCCGCTGACCGGCGTGGGGTTGAAGGGCTTCCCCGAGTACCGCGACGGGCACGCCTCGCTGGCGCTGTCCTCCGGCAGCGACACGGCGGGCGCGGGCACGGGCTTCCGCCGCCAGCCGCTGCTCTCCCCGCACAACATGTACCTCCTCGTCCTCGGCGAACAGGGCCTGACCGGCCTGCTGTGCCTCGTGGGCTCCTGGCTGGCACTGCTGGCGCTCGGGCTGCGGGGGCTGTGGACGGCCCGTACGACCGGGGGCCGCGAGTACGGGGTCATCGGCTGCGGCCTGCTGATCTGGCTGCTGGTGGACTTCATGTACGCCGACATCGGCGGGCCCTCCACCGTGCTGACGGCGGTGGCGCTGGGTCTGGTGGCGTGGTGGGCGCTGGTCGGCGGGGCGGAGCAAGAGCGCGCCGCTCGGGTCGCGGTGGGGTCGGTGTCCGCCGGGCGCGTTCCGGTGGCGAGGGAGGCCGGAGTCCTGTGACCATCACCCCGCTCCCGGAGCCCGTACCGGAGACCGATCCGGTGCCCCTGCCGGAGACCGACCTGGCGGCTCTGCCGAGGTCCGGCCCGGTGCCCCTGCCGGAGACCGATCCGGCATCCCTGCCGAGGTCCGGCCCGGTGCCCCTGTCGAAAACCGGCCCGGCCCCCGCCCCACCGCACCCCGTCCGCCCCACCACCCCCACGCCGTCGGCGGAAGCCGCCACCCCCCGCTTCCTCGCCCGTGCCGCTCTCCTGACCGCCTCCCTCTCCGCGGCGGGTGCCGTGCTCGGGCTCGTGCGGGACCAGTCGCTGGCGCGGCTGTTCGGGGCGGGCCAGGACACCGACGCGTTCCTGGTCGCCTGGACGGTGCCGGAGTTCGCGGCCACGCTGCTCATCGAGGACGGGCTGGCGTTCGCGCTGATCCCGGCGTTCAGCATGGCGTTGGCGCGGCGGGCGCGCGGGGCGTCGGGCGATCCGGTGCGCTCGCTCGTCGCCCATACGCTGCCCCGCCTCGCCCTCGCCCTCACCGTGGTGGGCGCGCTGCTCGCCACGGCCGCGCCGGGACTCGTGGAGGTGCTGGCGCCCGGGCTGCCCGATCCCGCGCTCGCCGTGGACTGCACCCGGCTCACCGCGACCTGCGTGGTCAGCTTCGGACTCGCGGGGTACTGCAGCGCCGCCCTGCGCGCCCACCGCAGCTTCCTGGCCCCGGCGGCGATCTACGTGGCCTACAACACCGGCATCGTCACGGCGATGTTCGCCCTCGGCGGGGCCTGGGGAGTGCGCTCGGCCGCGTTCGGAGTGGCGCTGGGCGGAGTCCTGATGGTGCTGCTTCAACTGCCTTTCCTGGTACGGCGCTTACGCATCCGCGAGACCGACGCACCCTTGTCCGTCGAACCATGCCCCGCCCCGCAGGGCCAGCGCGTGGACCTCCCACTGATGGCCACCGTCCTGCTGTTCGCACTGTGCCGTCAGTCGCAGGTGCTGATCGAGCGGTTCCTCGCCTCGGGGCTGCCCTCGGGGGCGATCTCGCATCTCAACTACGCCCAGAAGATCGCCCAGATCCCGATGACCATGTCGATGATGCTGTGCACGGTCACCTTCCCGGTGGTGGCGCGGGCGCTGGCCGAGGGCGACACCGAGCGGGCCCGGGTCCGGGTGGAGCGGGACCTCGCGGTCGCGGCCACGCTGGTGCTGCTCGGCACGGCGGCGGTGCTGGCCTGTGCGCCGCAGATCGTCCGACTGCTCTTCCAGCGCGGCGCGTTCACCGTCGAGGACACGGCGGCGACGGCGGGCGTGATGCGGGTGTACGCGGCCGGGCTGCTCGGCCAGACCCTGACCGGTGTCCTGGTCCGCTCCTACTTCTCGGCGGGCCGCGCGGCCTGGTACCCGGTGGGTGCCATCGCCGCCGGGGTCGCGGTCACCGCCTGGATCGGCGCGGCGACGGTCGGCACCTGGGGCGTGGCCGGGATCGCCGCCGCCAACGCCACCGGCATCACGCTCACCGCCGCCCTGCTGCTCGGCGGGATGCGCGCGCGGCGACGCGGGGTACGGCGCGGGGTGCCGGTCCGGGTCCGGCGGGTGCTGGCCGAGCTGAGCCGCCCGCTGCGCGGGGCCGTCGTGGCCGCGCCCGCCGGGGCGTTCGCCGCGAGCCTGCCCGGCGGCGCGCTCACCGGGCTCGCGGCCGGGTCCGTCACCGTCGCCGCCGTGTTCGCCCTGCTCGGCCTGCCCCGGGGCGCCCCGGGCCTCGCATCCGCCCTCCGTTCCGTACGCACCCACACCCGAAGGCTCGCCCATGCCGTCTTCCGTTGAGTCCGCGTCCCTGCCCCGCGACCGCTCCCCGGGGCGGGCCAGACCCGGCCCGGTCCCATGGATCGCCATGTACCACTCGGTCGGCGACCGCTCCGACGATCCGTACCGCGTCACCGTCACCCCCGCCCGGCTGGAGCGGCAGCTGCGCTGGCTGCGCGGACGCGGGCTGCGCGGGGTGAGCGTGGCCGAGCTGCTGGCGGCCCGCGCGCGGGGTGAGGGGCGCCAGCTGGTGGGCCTCACCTTCGACGACGGGTACGCCGACTTCCTCACCGACGCCCTTCCGGTGCTGGCCCGTTGGGAGTGCACGGCCACCCTGTTCGTGCTGCCCGGCAGGCTCGGCGGCGACAACTCCTGGGACCGGCCCGGCCCGTGCAAGCCGCTGCTCACCGCCGACGCCGTACGCGAGGCCCGGCGCGCCGGGATGGAGATCGGCTCGCACGGTCTGACCCATCTCGACCTCACCCGCGCCGACGACCGCGTCCTGACCGAGGAGATCCAGCAAAGCCGCGCTCTGCTCGGCGAGTTGACCGGCAGCCCGGCCGACGGCTTCTGCTATCCGTACGGCACCGTGGACCGCCGGGTGCGGGACGCGGTGCGCGCCGCCGGGTACGCGTACGCCTGCGCCATCGACCCGGGCCCGCTGACCGGTCCGTACGCGCTCCCCCGTGTGCACATCGGGGAGAGCGACACCGCCGCCCGGCTGTTCCTGAAGTACCGGCTGCACCGGTTGCGCCGCCGTCCCGTGCCGGGTCCGCGATGAGGGCGCTGCACATCATCACCGGGCTCGGCGTGGGCGGCGCGGAGCAGCAACTCAGGCTGATGCTGCGCCACTTGCCCGTCGAGTGCGATGTGGTGACGCTGACCAACCCGGGCCCGGTGGCCGACGGGCTGCGGGCCGACGGGGTGCGGGTGACCGACCTCGCCATGGGCGGCAACCGCGACCTGGCCGCGCTGCCCCGGCTGGCCCGGCTGATCCGGCGCGGCCACTACGACCTCGTGCACACCCACCTCTACCGGGCCTGCCTCTACGGCCGGTTGGCCGCCCGGCTCGCCGGGGTGCGCGCAATCGTGGCGACCGAACACTCCCTGGGCGACTCACAGATGGAGGGCCGCCCGCTCAACTCCGGGGTACGTGCGCTGTATCTGGCCGGGGAGCGCCTGGGCCGGGCCACGGTCGCCGTGTCCCCGACGGTCGCGGCCCGGCTGACCCGGTGGGGCGTGCCCGAGCCGCGCATCGCGGTCGTACCGAACGGCATCGACCTCGGCCGCTTCCGCTTCGACCCGGCCGCACGGAAACGCGCCCGCGCCCAACTCGGCCTTCCCGAGGACGCGTTCGTGATCGGCGGGATCGGCAGGCTGGCCCCGGGCAAGCGCTTCGACGTACTCGTCCAGGCCCTCACCCAACTCCCGCACGACACCCGGCTGTTGCTGGTCGGGGGCGGCCCCGAGGAGAGCGAACTGCGGCGCCGTTCCGAGGAGGCCGGGGTCGCGGAGCGGGTGGTGTTCGCCGGTGAACGGCCTTATCTGGCCCACGAGTCGGACGGCCCGGACCTGCCCGCGCTGACCTCCGCGATGGACGTACTGGCCTCGCCGTCCCCGGAGGAGGCGTTCGGTCTGGCGGTCGTGGAGGCGCTGGCGGCCGGGCTTCCGGTGCGCCACTCCTCCTGTCCCGCCGTCGAGGACCTGCCGTCCGGGGCCGCCCCGGACGCCGTACGCATCCCCTGCGACCCCGAGGCGTACGCCGCCGCGCTCGCCGGGGTCCGCGCCGCCGGACCGGGCCCGCGCACCGCGCCCGAGGCCGCCCGCCACTACTGCGTCACCCGCAGCGCCGCCCGGCTGATGGACGTCTACACGGCAGCACTCGTCCCCTCGTCCCGCACCCCCTTGAGAGGCAGCCCCTCATGACCGAGAACCCACACCGGCGTCCCCGTCTCTCCCGTCTGCCGTCCTGGTCGCTGGTGGCGGCCGGGGTCGTCACGGGCGGGCTGCTCGGCGGCGCGTACGGCCTGGTGAAGCCGCCCACGTACACCGCCACCAGCTATGTCGTCGCCGTGCCCACCGAGCGGTCCGACACCGGCTCGGCGCTCGGCTTCGCCCAGGCGTACGGCCGGATCGCCACCCAGCCCGGCGTGCTCGCGGCCGCACAGGCGAAGGCGGGGGCGGGCGTGGACACCCTGCGCGAGAGCGTGCGCACGGCGACCTCGCCGGACGCGCCCATGGTCGCCGTCTCCGCCACCGCCACCCGCCCGGCGCGGGCCGCCGCCATGGCCAACGCGGTCGCCGCAGCCCTCACCGCGCAGGCGGGCGACGCCGCGGCCGACACCCATGTGGAACTGCGCCAGTTCGCGCGGGCGGTCGCGCCCACCGAGCCGAGTTCGGCCTCGCCCGCCGTGACGGGCCTGGTCGGGGCGAGCGCGGGCGGTCTGCTCGGCGGTCTCGCGCTGCTGGTCCGGCCGCGCCGATGGCCCGAACCGGAACCCGGCCGCCCGGCCACGCTGCCCGCCCCGGCCGCCGCCGACGCCGCCGGCCTGCGGTGACGGCCACCTACGCGGCGCGCCCCGCCCGCACCGTCCGCCCCGCGCTCACCACCGAACTGGTCACCGACCCCGACGCCTTCGCCGCCCTCGCCCCGGCCTGGACCCGGCTGCACCGCCGGTGCGCCACCGCCACCCCGTTCCAGAGCCACGCCTGGCTGCACTCCTGGTGGCGCTCCTACGGCCGCCCCGGACGCCTGCGGCTGCACCTCGTGCGCTCGGGCCCCGACCTGGTCGCCGCCGCCCCGCTGACCCTGGTCCGCAGCCCGCTCACCGCGCTCGTGCCGCTCGGCGGCGCGATCAGCGACTACGGCGACCTCCTCCTCGACGACGCCGACGACGGCCGCGCCGCCGACGCCCTCACCCGCGCACTCTCCCTCGCCGCCCGCACCGCGCTGATCGACCTGCGCGAGGTACGCCCCGGCGGCGCCGCCGAGCGGATCTACGACCGCTGGCCCGGACCGCGCCGCCGGGTACCCGACTCCCTGTGCCTGGAACTGCCCGCGGCCCCCATGGCCGACCTGATCGCCCGGCTGCCGTCGAAGAAGGCCCAGCGGGTGCGCGCCAAGCTCCGCAAGCTGACCGCCCTTGGCGTGACCCGCCGGGTCGCCGGGCCCCGTGACACCGACCGCGCGCTGCGCCGCCTCCTGGAACTCCACCGGCTCCAGTGGGCCGACCGCAAGGTGACGGCCGAGCATCTGCGCCCGCGCTTCCGCGCGCACCTGCTGCGCGCGGTCGGCGCGATGGCGCGCTCCGGGGACGCCGTGGTGACCGAGTTCCTGCTCGGCCCGGAGGTGGTGGCCGTCGACGTCACCCTGCTCTCCCCCGGCCTGGCGGGCGGCTACCTCTACGGCGCCCACCCCCGGCTGCGCGACCTGCGCGCGGACGTCGCGGTGATACTGCTGGACGCCTGCGCCGACCACGCCGCCACCGGCGCCCACCGCACCCTGAGCCTCATGCGCGGCGACGAACCGTACAAGCACCACTGGCGCCCCGAGCCCGTCCCCAGCGTCCGCCTCCTGCTCGCCCGCCGCCGCACCGTCCCCCTGCTGACGGCCGCGCTGTACGACGTGGCGGCCCGGCGGCACGGCAAGGAGGTCCTGCACCGCTGGCAGGACCTCCGGCGCGGCTAGCGCATCCCCCGCCACCGGGTCGCCGGAAGACAGAACCCCTCCCCCAGCCACTCCTGGACCCAGCTGTCCGGCAGCAACGGCGAGCAGCCGTCCGGGAGTTCGGGGGTGGGGGACGGCTCGGGGGAGCCGGTGGGCGACGGGCTCGGCGTAGGCGTGGGCGTGGGCGTCGGTGTCGGCGTCCCGCTCGCTGTGGCTGTCGGCGTCGGCGTCCCGCTCGGCGTCGGCTCCCCCGCCCCGCCCGACAGCGCCGCCCGGTACACCGCCGCCGCCCTCGGGTTGGCCGAGCACTGCCAGACACCGTGCGGGCAGTAGTCGGTGAGCGTGTTGTACAGCGGCTTGTGCTCGTCGAACCAGGCGAGCATCCGCCGCATGTACTCCGCGTTGTCGCCGTTGCGGAAGAGCCCCCACTCCGGGTACGAGATCGGCTTGCCGTGGGCGCGCGCGAAGTCCACGTGCGCCTGGAGGCCGTACGGCTCGCTCACCTGCTCGTCGAAGGAGAGCCCGCTCGGCTGGTCGTAGGAATCCATGCCGACGATGTCCACGGTGTCGTCGCCGGGGTAGCACTCGGTCCAGGGCACGGCGTCCCGGCCCCGGCTCGGGGCGAAGTCGAAGCGGAAGCGCTGGCCGGGCACCGAGCGCATGGCGGTGACGATCCGGTTCCAGTACGTCTTCCACGCCTCGGGGTCGGGCCCGCAGCGGTGGGTGTAGGTGATGCCGTTCATCTCCCAGCCGAGCACGAGCACGGTGTCCGGGACCTTCAGCTCCACCAGGTGCCGGGCCAGGGTGCGGAAATGCTGGTCGAACGCGCCGTCCGCGCCCTGCCGCAGCAGCTGCCGTACCTGCGCGTCGGAAAGATGCTCCTCGTTGCGCTCCTGGAGCGGCACGTTGAGCACGAGCGTGCGGTCGGCCTGGGCGCGGCGCCAGTGCGCCCAGGGGGCGAGGAAGGCGGGGTCGCCCTCGATGTCGCTCCAGCGACCGCCGGGCAGATAGGTGTGGGCGACCTTCAGCTCGGTCCCGCCGAGCCAGCGGCTCAGCTCGGCCATGCGGGCGACCCCGAGCGGCCCGGAGTCCAGGAAGGCCCCGAAGGCGGGCGCCCGTGACACCTCCGGGTCCTCCCGCGCCGCGAAGCCGGAACCGGTCAGCAGCGCCGCCGAGGCGGTGACCGCGGCGACGGCCGCCGTCAGCCGGCCGCGCCGGACACGTCGTCGCGGTGCGTGCATGACCGCCCCTCTCTTCTCTCCGCTCCCCGTACGTACCTGACACCCAGTCACAGGAAGCGGTTCTCCGCCAGCGCGGTGGGGCTTTCAGGTGGCCGCCTCCTGCCACCCGGGTGAACGACGCCGGTCACACAAAGGGGCCGGCAGGCTGGCCGGTTCCCACCGGACGGCGTGGCGGGGCGCCGGGGCATCTCCGGCGCTGAAGGATTCGGTACGGCGCCGTGGCGGTACGGCGCCGCGTGTCGCCGGTGTGCCGGGCGCTCGGGTCCGGCACCCGGCGCACTACCGACGGGACGCTGCCCGGCCTCGCCGGAACAGCACCGCACCGGCCGCGATCAGCACGGCACCGGCGGCCGAAGCGCCGAGCAGGAGACGTTCCTGTCCACCGGTGTGCGGAAGGGACGGCTTGTGCGGGTGGTGCCCGCCGTGCGGCGGCGGAGTGTGCGGCGGGTGCGTGTGGGGCGGAGGTGTGTGCGGCGGCGGAGTGCTCTCCTCGCCACCGTAGGGCGGCGGAGTGCTGTGGTGCGGCGGAGGTGTGCTCTCCTCACCGCCGTACGGAGGCGGAGTCGATTCCTCGCCGCCGTACGGGGGCGGGGTGGTCTCCTCGCCGCCGTAGGGAGGCGGCGTGGTGTGCCCGGTGGGCGGAGGCGTGGTCTCCTCACCTCCGTAGGGCGGCGGCGTGGTCTCGTCGTCGCCGCCGTACGCGGGCGGAGTGGTCTCCTCGTCGTCCCCGTACGCGGGCGGCGTGGTCTCGTGACTGCCGTACGCGGGGGGCGGGGTCGTCTCGTCGTCGTCCCCGTAAGAAGCGGGAGGCGTCGTCTCGTCCTCGTCGTCACCGTAGGACGCGGGCGGCGTGGTCTCGTCGTGGCCGTAGGACGGCGGCGGGGTGGTCTCGTCCTCGTCGTCGTCGCCGTACGAGGCGGGGGCGGTCGTCTCGTCGTGGCCGTAGGACGCGGGCGGGGTCGTCGCGGGCGCCGGGGTGTGGCCGTAGGCGGGCGGCGGGGTGGTGTGGCCGCCGGAGCCGTAGCCGGAGTCGTCGGAGTCGTCGTCACCGTAGGAGTCGTGGTGGCGTGCGCTCTTGCCGGTGACGCAGGACTCGGCGAGGGCCGGGTCGAGCGCCGCCGACACGTCGACGGTGTTGCCGCAGATGGTGACCGGGACGTGAGCCGGTACATGGAGGGTGTTGCCCGACAGTGCGCCGGGAGAGCGCTGTCCTGCGCCCTGCGCTCCCGAATCGGCGAGCGCCTGACTGCCGTACAAGGACAGCACGCCGGTCGCGGCCGCTGCGGCGGCCACGACGATGCCCTTGCTGAGGGTCTGTCTCAATCTCGTGGTCTTCCTGCTCGAAGAAGTGGGAAGGCCGGCCCCGGAACGCAGATTCGAAGGGATCGACGGTCCGGGGCCGGCCTGAACGCAGCCGTGCGGCTGGTGCCTCGCGGCGGTGGCGTCAGCCGTTGACGCAGGCGTTGCCGAACGCCGGGTTCAGCAGGGCGATGACGTTGACCGAGTTGCCACAGACGTTGACCGGGACGTGCACCGGGATCTGGATGACGTTGCCCGACAGGACACCCGGCGAACCGACGGCCGCACCCTCGGCACCGGCGTCGGCGAAGGCGGGGGCCGCCCCGCCCAGGGCCAGGATGGCGCCCGCGATGACAGCAGCGGTCTTCTTCATGGTGTTTCCCTTCTCTGCGGTCATGTCCTTATGTCGGCCGAAACCGAGCGAGCACAACTTGAACGGCTCGCACCATGACCGGCAGGCTGTGAAACGAGGGATAGACAGCCGAAGAAACCGTGGAACGCGCGTCGCCCCTCAATTCACTCGAACGCCTCCACGGAATTGACAGGTTGGCGCAGTCGGGGAGGATTCGACAGGGGCGGAAATCGCGGAAAAGCACGGGGAAACGGCGAAGGCCGCCCCGGGCGGGGGCGGCCTTCGGTGCGGGCCGGTGGACCGGGCCGCGAGGCGTCAGTTGTTGCCGACGCCGTTGCCCGCGAGGACGGAGACGTCGTCCACCAGGTGGGAGAGCGGCTCGTCGTTCTTCGCCTGGGTGGAGTTCTCCGCGCACTGCTGGTTCTGCGGGGAGGACAGCACCGGGACGTCCTGGACACCCACGTTGACCAGCGCGAGGACCGACTGCACGTCCGCCTTGACGGGCAGGCCGACGCAGAGCTTGTTCAGCGAGCTCTGGACCAGGGTGGCCTGCGGGCTGAGGTTGCCGCCGGTGACGTTGTTGCCGAACGCCTCCGAGGCACCGTTGCCGCTCAGCGACGTGGTGCCGGTGTCGTTACCGATGGCGAGGGCCTGGGGGGCGGCAGCCGCCGACACCCCGATGAAGGACGCGGCGACCGCGGCCGCGGCCATTGCCTTCTTCAGCATTTCGCTTTCCTTTCCCTGGCTCCACGCCAAGACGCACGTTCCTGACCGGCATCAACCCCGGGGCGGCGAAATGGTTGCGGTATGTCACCCGATCGGATCGCGGCGCGGCGCGGCGTGGATACGGATTTTCCTTGGAAACCCGGGCTTTCGGGCGTATCGGCTGTGGGCCATCGGAGTGAACGGGAGGAACCCCACGGCGGGCGGGGCAGTTGATCCGGGCACTCCGGTGACGGGGTTTCTCCAGAAGGGAATCGCAAGTGATCAAGAAGGTTCTGGCCGCCGCCGCGGTCGCCGCCTCCGTTGTCGGTGCGTCCGCAGTCGCCGCGTCGCCGGCCCTGGCCATCGGCAACGACACGGGCACCACGTCGTTCAGCGGAAACGGTGCTTCGCAGGCGTTCGGCAACTCCGCCACCTACGGCAACATGAGCCCGCAGATGGCGCTCATCCAGGGTTCGCTGAACAAGCCCTGCATCGGTCTGCCCGCGAAGGTCAACGCCCAGTCCCTGGTGGGTCTGCTCAACGTCGGTGTCCAGGACATCCCGATCCTGTCCTCGCCGCAGAACCAGCAGTGTGTCGAGAACTCCACCCAGGCCAAGGGCGACGAGCCGCTGTCGCACATCCTGGACGACATCTCCGCCCTGTCCGGCAACGGCGCCGGCAACAACTGATCAGCCACTGATCCGGAGATGTGCGGGGCCCCTCGTGGGCCCCGCGTGGCGGGCCGCCGAGCGATCGGCGGCCCGTCGGCATGTCCGGGGGACGGTGAACGGGCATGCGCGTCAAGGGACTTGGGCGTGACTCCACGAACGAGGGGGCGCTTGTGAACTCATCGCACTGCGCTGCCCCGATAGGGGCACAGACCGCAACCCCGGTGTCCGCCGCCCCGTTGACGATCACGCAACTCCTCCCCGGAGTCCGCCTTTCGAAAGGGAACGCACATGAAGAAGCTGTGGGCAACCGCGGCTGTCGCCGCCTCCGTCGCCGGTCTCGCGGGCGTGGCCGCCCCGCAGGCCCTCGCCATCGGGGACGACCACGGCACCACCTCGTTCAGCGGCAACGGCGCCTCGCAGTCGTTCGGCAACTCGGCCACCTTCGGTGACATGAGCCCGCAGCTCGCGCTGGTCCAGGGCTCGCTGAACAAGCCGTGCATCGGCCTGCCCGCGAAGCTCAACGCCCAGTCGGTGCTCGCGCTGGTCAACGTCGGTGTCCAGGACATCCCGATCCTGTCCTCGCCGCAGAACCAGCAGTGCGTGGAGAACTCCACCCAGGCCAAGGGCGACGAGCCGCTGTCGCACATCCTGGACGACATCTCCGCCCTGTCCGGCAACGGCGCCGGCAACGGCTGATCGAGCCCGTACCGCGACGGCGGGCCACCGGTTTCCCCGGTGGCCCGCCGTTTCGTGTGCCCGGACGCCTCGCCGCCCGGATGCCCAAGTGCCTTACGACACCACGTCCTTGCTCTACGACACCCCGCCGGTGCCCTACGACACCACGTCCTTGCGCGCGAACCCCCGGAAGGCCAGGGCGAACAGGACGAGGGCGTAGGCCACCGAGACAGAGGCGCCCTGGGCCATCCCGGCCCACTCGGCGTGCGGCTGGAGGGCGTCGGCCCAGGCGAACTGCCAGTGCGCGGGCAGGAAATCGCGCCAGTCGCCGAGCGCGGTGACGGCGTCCAGGACGTTGCCGACGATGGTCAGGCCCACCGCGCCGCCGACCGCGCCGAGCGGGGCGTCCGTCCGGGTCGAGAGCCAGAACGCGAGGGCGGCGGTGACCAGTTGGGACACGAAGAGGTACGCCACCGCGACCGCGAGGCGCTGCACCGCGACCCCCGGCTCCAGCGCGCCCCCGGTGGGGATGCGCAGCGGGCCCCAGCCGTAGGCGGCGGTGCCCGCGACGAGGGCCACGACGGGCAGCAGCACCATCGCGGCCAGGCTCATCCCGAGGGCCACCACGAGCTTCGACCACAGCAGCCGTACCCGGGGCACGGGCGCGGCGAGCAGATAGCGCAGCGAGGACCAGTTCGCCTCGGAGGCCACCGTGTCGCCGCAGAACAGGGCGACCGGGATGACCAGCAGGAAGCCCGCCGAGACGAACAGGGCGACGGCGGCGAAGTTGGCGCCGGAGTCGGTGGCCGTGGCCATGAGGGTGATCCGGGAGCTGCGGGCGCCGGGCTCGCCGCCGATGGCGAAGGCGGCGAGCAGCACGAACGGCAGCGCGGTCAGGAGCAGGCCCATGACCAGCGTCCGGCGCCGCTTGAGCTGGCGGATCAGCTCCACGCGGACGGGCAGCGTGCGGACGGGGCGGTAGCCGGGTGCCGTGTCCGCGCCCGGGGTGAGCGTGCTCACGGGGAGCCTCCGATCAGGGTGAGGAAGGCGTCTTCCAGGCGCCGGTGCGGGCCGACGGAGGCGACGGGCACCTCGAGCCGGACCAGGTCCACGACCAGGGCCTCGGCGGTGGCGCCGGGCTCCAGGCGGACCAGGAGTCCGTCCTCGGTGCGGACGGCGGAGGCGACGCCGGGCAGCGCGGCCACCTTCTCCACGAGCGGTTCGCGCACCGGGGTGCCGGTACCGACCAGGAGGGTGTCGCCGGAGCCGATGATGTCGCGCACCGGGCCCGCCTGGACGAGGCGGCCCCGGTCCATCACCACGAGGTGGGTGCAGGACTGCTCGACCTCGGCGAGGAGATGGCTGGAGACGATGACCGTGCGTCCGGCCGCCGCGTAGCGGATCATCACCTCGCGCATCTCGCGGATCTGGGGCGGGTCGAGTCCGTTGGTGGGCTCGTCCAGGATGAGCAGGTCGGGCAGGCCGAGCATGGCCTGGGCGATGGCCAGGCGCTGGCGCATGCCCTGGGAGTAGGTGCGCACCGCGCGGTCGAGGGCGTCGCCGAGGCCCGCGATCTCCAGGGCCTCCTCCAGCTGGGCGTCCTCGGCGGGGCGGCCGGTGGCCCGCCAGTACAGCTCCAGGTTCTCCCGGCCCGACAGGTGGGGCAGGAAGCCCGCGCCCTCCACGAAGGCGCCGACCCGGGAGAGGACGGGGGCGCCGGGGCGTACGGCGTGACCGAAGACGCGGATCTCGCCCGCGTCGGGGCGGATGAGGCCCATCAGCATGCGCAGGGTGGTGGTCTTGCCCGCGCCGTTGGGTCCGAGGAGTCCGAGGACCTGGCCCTTCTCTACGCGGAAGGACAGGTCGCGTACGGCGTACCGCTCGGCGGAGCCCGCGTAGCGCTTGCTCAGGTCCCCGATGACGAGCGGGACCTCGGCCAGCTCGGGGTCGGGGGCGGGGGCGCTGCTGGGGCGGCGGGCGGTGAGGAGCAGGGCGGCGGCGAGGGCGGCGCCCGCGAGCGGCAGCCACCAGACCCAGGAGGGCAGCGGGGTGCGGGCGGTGGTGACGCCCGGGGCGGTGGGCACCTTCAGGGCGCCGTCGAGCGAGACGGTGTACGTCGCCGGGGCGGTCGGGGAGGCGTAGGCGAGGTCGGTGGAGGCGAGGACCAGGCGGAGGCGGTGGCCCTTCTGGATCTCGTGGTCGACGGCCGGGAGGGTGACGGTGACGTCCTTGCCCGCGCGGGCGCCGGTGACGCGCAGGGGTGTGACGAGCTGGGAGGGCAGGACGCGGGTGCCGCCGGGGCCGACGTCGTAGAGCTTGGCGAAGAGGACCGCGTCGTCGGAGGTGGCCCGCACGTGGACGCGTGCGGTGGGCGAGCCGGTGACGCGGAGGGTGGCGGGCAGCGGGGCGGAGTCGAAGTGGGCGTTCTGGCCGGGGAAGTCCAGGGAGACGCCGGTGCCGAGGGCGGAGAGCCGGGCCAGGCTGCCGAGGCCGGGCAGGGCGGAGACGGCAGGCGGTCCGGCCCCGGCCGGGTTGGCGACGTGCTGGGTGCCGCCGGTGAGCTGGACGGTGTGCTGGTGGGAGTGGAGGCCGGGGTAGGCGCTGCCGCTCGCGCCGCGCAGTTGCACCGTGCCGTCGGTGGAGTCGACGCCTCCGGTGCGGGTGACGCGGAAGGCGGGGCCGGTGGCGGCGGAGGTGTCGTCCTTGAGGTAGCGGTCGAACCAGGAGCGCATCCGGGTGCTGACGCGGTCGGTCTCCTCGTCGCCGCCGTCGTGGCCGCCGGAGATCCAGTCGGTCTTCACCGGGGCGCCGTTGGCCTTGATCGCCCGTTCGGCCGCGTCGGACTGGGCGAGGGTGAACAGGGAGTCCGTCTGGCCCTGGAAGAGGAGGGTGGGCACCTTGATGCGGGTGGCGACGGCGGAGGGGGAGCGTTCCTCCAGGAGGCGGCGGGCCTCGGCGTCGGGGGTGCCGGACTGGGCGACGCGCTGGTACATCCGGCACAGGGCGGGCTCGAAGTCCTCGCAGCCGCCGCCGGAGTTGAAGAAGACCCCGGCCCACAGCTTCTTGAACACGCCGTCGGGGAACAGCGCGTCGGCGAGGTTCCAGTAGGTGACGGCGGGGGCGATGGCGTCGACGCGGTGGTCGTGTCCGGCGGCGAGCAGGGAGATGGCGCCGCCGTAGGAGGCTCCGGCCACGCCGACGCGGGGGTCGCCGGGGGCGTCCAGGCGGACCTCGGGGCGCTTGGCGAGCCAGTCGATGAGCTGGGAGACGTCCTTGACCTCGTGCTTCGGGTCGTTGAGGCCGATCTCGCCGGTGGAGCCGCCGAAGCCGCGCGCGGACCAGGTCATGACCGCGTAGCCGTGCCGGGCGAAGTTCCGGGCCTGGTCGAGCATGTCCTTCTTGTTGCCGCCGAAGCCGTGGGCGAGCAGGACGGCGGGGTGGCGGCCCGGGCGGCCGTCGGTGAAGAAGGAGGTGGTCAGCCGGGTGCCGTCGGCGGTGGTCAGTTTCTGGTTGACCTGGTGCACGCGGGGGGTGTCGTCGCCGGAGGCGGTGGCCGTCCAGGTTCCGGCGACCGCGACCAGCACGGCGGCGGCGAGGGCGGCGGCCGTCCGGCGCGGCCCCTTCAGGAGCCGCGCCGCGGGCACTCGAAGATCCATGACCCCACCGTAAGGGCCCCGGGCGGCGGCGGACGGCGCCGCCGGGCTGAACCCCTGGCCCTCCCCGGGGCGTACGCGTCCGGCCGGGTGTACCGCGAGTGCGGTACGCGGTGGGCCGCCCGGCTCAGGGGCGGGTGTCCTCGGGGAGGGAGACGAGCCAGTGGGTGGCGGCGCGGGGGCGGAGGTAGAGCGCCCAGTAGAGGGTGGCGACGGCGGTGATGCCGCCGGTCCACAGCAGGTGGCCGACGTCCTGCTGGGTGAGGACGTAGGCGAGGACGCCGATGAGCAGGACGGGCAGCGCGGGCCACAGCGGCATCCGCCAGGCGGGGGTGTTCCGGTGGGCGTCGCGGCGGCCGAGCAGGGCGGCGACGGCGACGAGCAGGTACATCGCGGTCACGGAGACGCCGGTGACGCCGTAGAGGGTGTCGAGGTCGACGAAGCAGAACAGCGCGCCGGGGACGCCGACGGCGAGGGTGGCGACCCAGGGCGAGCCGAAGCGGCCGAGCTTCGAGAAGAGGCGGTTGACCGGGGTGGGCCACGCCTTGTCGCGGGCGGAGGCGAACAGGACGCGGGAGTTCTGGATGACCATGACGATGCCCGCGTTGACGATGGCGAGGGCGACGCAGAGGCTGACGAAGGTGCCGACGGCGCTGTTGGACCAGGCGGTGACCATGGAGCTGAGGTCGCCGCCGGTCAGCTGCTCGATGTCGGTGGCGCCCAGGGTGATGGCGGCGACCGGCACCAGGATGATCACCGTGGAGATGGCGAGGGTGGCGAGGACGGTGCGGGCCACGTCGCGGCGCGGGTGCTCCAGTTCCTCGGAGAGGTAGACGGCGGTCGAGAAGCCCTGGGTGACGAAGAGGGCGATGGCGAGCCCGGAGACGACAAGCACCCCGGTCACCGTGTCCGTGTGCCCGTGGGCGCCCGCGACCTGCATCGAGACGAGGCTGCCGAGCCCGCGGTGCCCGTGGACGAACCCGAGGACGGCGACGACCGCGGCGGCGATGACCTCCAGGACCAGGAAGATCCCGGTGATCCAGGCGTTGGCGCGCAGGTCGAGCAGTCCGGCGAGGGTGGCGAGCAGCATGACGGCGGCGCCGGTGAGCGAGGGGTCCAGATGGACGACGGGGGCGAGGTAGTCGGCGGTGCCCATCGCGATGACGGGCGGCACGATCATGACGACCAGCAGGGAGAGCACGAAGACCAGCCAGCCGGTGAGCCGTCCGGCGAGCGTGGAGACCATGGCGTACTCGCCGCCCGCGCTCGGGATGAGGGTGCCCAGCTCGGCGTAGCAGAACGCCACGGCGATACAGAGCAGCGAGCCGATGGCGATGGTCAGCGCGGTGGCGGTGCCGAGGGTGCCGAAGAGGTCGGGGACGACGACGAAGAGGGTGGAGGCGGGGGTCACGCAGGAGAGCGTCAGCAGGGTGCCGCCGACGACGCCGATGGAACGCTTGAGCTGTCGGGGGCTGTCGGACGGGTGCCCGGGGGCGGCGGCCTCGGCGGGGCGGAGCGTGTCGGTCATGCGGCGGTCCGATCGACTCGTGCGGTGCGGGCTCGGGCGGGAGCGCTATCGCCTCCGGCGGTTCGTGGCGTACGGCATGTCTCTCGCTCCCGGCGACCGCATCGAACACCGACGAAAACCGGCGCGTCAATGGGTGTTCAACTACGGATTCCGTCGCTGAACCGGGCCTTCTGCTACGCATACAGCGGTATCTCGCGGGTGATTCCACGCTTGTCACCGGTACGGGAACCGCAGGTGCCGGGCCGAAAAAAACCGGGCCCGGAGGCGCTGTGCACGCCTCCGGGCCCGGTCGGGTGTACGGCTCAGTGGTTGCGCGGGAAGCCCAGGTCCACGCCTGCCGGGGCGTCGGCCGGGTCGGGCCAGCGGGTGGTGACGACCTTGCCTCGGGTGTAGAAGTGCGTGCCGTCGTTGCCGTAGATGTGGTGGTCGCCGAAGAGGGAGTCCTTCCAGCCGCCGAAGGAGTGGTAGCCGACGGGGACCGGGATCGGGACGTTGACGCCGACCATGCCGGCCTCGACCTCCAGCTGGAAGCGGCGGGCGGCGCCGCCGTCGCGGGTGAAGATCGCGGTGCCGTTGCCGAAGGGGGAGGCGTTGATCAGGGCGATGCCGTCGTCGTAGCTGTCCACGCGCAGCACGGTCAGCACCGGGCCGAAGATCTCGTCCTGGTACGCCTTGGCGGTCGTCGGCACCTTGTCGAGCAGCGAGATGCCGATCCAGTGGCCGTCCTCGTACCCCTCGACCGTGTAGCCGGTGCCGTCGAGCACGACCTCGGCGCCCTCGGCGGCGGCGCCGGAGACGTAGGAGGCGACCTTGTCGCGGTGGGCCCTGGTGATCAGCGGGCCCATCTCGGAGGTGGGGTCGGTGCCGGGGCCGATCTTGATCTTCTCGGCGCGCTCGCGGATCTTGTCCACCAGCTCGTCGCCGATGGCACCGACCGCGACGACCGCGGAGATGGCCATGCAGCGCTCGCCCGCGGAACCGTAAGCCGCCGAAACCGCAGCGTCCGCCGCCGCGTCGAGGTCGGCGTCCGGCAGGACCAGCATGTGGTTCTTGGCGCCGCCGAGCGCCTGGACGCGCTTGCCGTGGGCGGAGGCGGTGGTGTGGATGTAGCGGGCGATCGGGGTCGAACCGACGAACGACACCGCCTTCACGTCCGGGTGCTCCAGGAGCCGGTCGACGGCCACCTTGTCGCCGTGCACGACGTTGAACACGCCGTCCGGCAGCCCCGCCTCGGCCAGCAGTTCGGCGATCCTGAGCGAGACCGACGGGTCCTTCTCGGACGGCTTCAGCACGAAGGTGTTGCCGCACGCGACGGCGATCGGGAACATCCACATCGGCACCATGGCCGGGAAGTTGAACGGCGTGATGCCCGCGACGACACCGAGCGGCTGGCGGATCGCGGCCACGTCGACGTTGGTCGCGACCTGCGTCGACAGCTCGCCCTTGAGCTGCACGGTGATCCCGCAGGCCAGGTCCACGATCTCCAGGCCGCGCGCGACCTCGCCGAGCGCGTCGGAGTGCACCTTGCCGTGCTCGGCGGTGATCAGCGCGGCGATCTCGTCGCGGTGCTCGTCCAGCAGCGCGCGGAACTTGAAGAGGATGGAGGTGCGCTGGGCCAGCGAGGAGTGGCGCCAGGTCGCGAAGGCGTCCCTGGCGGCGGCGACCGCCGCGTCCACCTCCTCGGCCGTGGCGAAGGCGACCTGGGTGGTGACCTCGCCGGTCGCCGGGTCGGTGACCGGCCCATACGTACCCGACGCGCCCTCGGCGGTCTTGCCGCCGATCCAGTGGTTGACGGTCTTCGTCATGTCCTCGGGCTCCTTGTCACAGATGGCGGCGGCGGGCCGACCGGTGCCGTTCGTACAGCTCGCGTGCCTTGACCGCGGACGGCCTGGTCGCGGTCTCGGCCACGGGAACATCCCACCAGGCCGCGGCCGGGGGCGCGCCCGACACACTGTCGGACGTTTCGGTCTCCACGTAGACACATGTGGGAGTGTCGGCGGCGCGCGCCTCGGTGAGGGCCGCCCGCAGCTCCCCCACCGTCCGCGCCCGCAGCACCCGCATCCCGAGGCTCGCCGCGTTGGCGGCCAGGTCCACGGGCAGCGGGGCGCCGGTGTAGGTGCCGTCGGGCGCGGTGTGGCGGTAGGCGGTGCCGAAGCGCTCGGCGCCGACCGACTCCGAAAGCCCTCCGATGGAGGCGTACCCGTGGTTCTGGATGAGCACCATCTTGATCGCCACGCCCTCCTGCACGGCGGTGACGATCTCGGTCGGCATCATCAGATACGTCCCGTCCCCCACCAGCGCCCAGACGTTGCGCTCGGGTGCGGCGAGCTTCACACCGAGGGCGGCCGGGATCTCGTAGCCCATGCAGGAGTAGCCGTACTCCAGGTGGTACTGGTCGCGGGAGCGGGCGCGCCAGAGTTTGTGCAGGTCGCCGGGGAGGGAACCGGCGGCGTTCACGATGATGTCGCTCTCGTCCACCAGGGCGTCGAGCGCGCCGACGACCTGCGGCTGGGTCGGCACCGCGTCCGGGTCCTCGGCGGCGAAGCAGGCGTCCACCCGGGCCTCCCAGCGGGCCTTGCCCTCGGTGTACTCGGCCACATAGGCGTCCGGCACCCGGTGGTCGTGCATCTCCAGCGCCTCGGTCAGCTCGCCGAGCCCGCTGCGGGCGTCCGCGACCAGGGGGAGTCCGGACATCTTGTGGCCGTCGAAGGGCGCGATGTTGAGGTTGAGGAAGCGCACTCCTGGGTGCTCGAAGAGGGTGCCGGAGGCGGTGGTGAAGTCGGTGTACCGGGTGCCGACGCCGATCACCAGGTCGGCGGCGCGGGCGAGTTCGGCGGCGGTGGCGGTGCCGGTGTGGCCGATGCCGCCCACGTCCTGGGGGTGGTCGTACGCCAAGGACCCCTTGCCCGCCTGGGTGGAGGCGACCGGGATGCCGGTGACGGAGGCGAACTCGGCGAGGGCTGCTTCGGCGCGGCTGTGGTGGACCCCGCCGCCCGCGATGACGAGAGGGCGCCGGGCCTGCCTGATCACCCGTACCGCTTCGGCGAGTTCGGTCGGGTCGGCCCCCGGGCGCCGTACGGTCCACACCCGTTCGGCGAAGAACTCCTCGGGCCAGTCGTACGCCTCCGCCTGCACGTCCTGCGGCAGCGCGAGGGTGACGGCGCCGGTCTCCACCGGGTCGGTGAGGACCCGTACGGCCTGGAGCGCCGCGGGGATCAGGGCCTCGGGGCGGGTGATCCGGTCGAAGTAACGGGAGACCGGGCGCAGGGTGTCGTTCACCGACACGTCGCCCGCGTACGGGACTTCGAGCTGCTGGAGGACGGGGTCGGCGGGGCGGGTGGCGAAGACGTCGCCGGGGAGGAGGAGGACGGGCAGGTGGTTGATGGTGGCGAGGGCGGCGCCGGTGACGAGGTTGGTGGCTCCGGGGCCGATGGAGGTCGTGACCGCGTGGGTGGAGAGGCGGTTCGACTGACGGGCGTAACCAACTGCCGCGTGCACCATGGCCTGTTCGTTGCGGCCCTGGTGGTACGGCATCAACTCCCGATTCTCTACGAGGGCTTGGCCGATCCCCGCGACGTTGCCGTGACCGAAGATGCCCCAGGTGGCGCCGATGAGCCGCCGTCGGACGCCGTCGCGCTCGGTGTGCTGGGCGGCGAGGAAGCGGACGAGCGCCTGCGCGACGGTGAGCCTGGTGGTCACTGGTAACCCCCTGCGTGGTCCGGGTGGAAGCGGATGCGCCATTCGCGGGTGGCGCCGGGGCCCGCCATGACGTTCAGGTAGTACATGGCGTGGCCCGGCTGGGCGATCGACGGGCCGTGCCAGCCGTCCGGGACGAGCACCACGTCACCCGTGCGGACCTCGGCGAGCACATCGGCGCCGCCCTCGCGGGAGGGGAAGACCCGCTGGTAGCCGAGGCCGCCGTCCTCGATCTCGAAGTAGTAGATCTCCTCCAGCTCGGACTCCTCCCCCGGCAGGTGCTCGTCGTGCTTGTGCGGCGGGTACGAGGACCAGTTGCCGCCGGGGGTGATGACCTCGACGGCGATGAGCCGGTCGCAGTCGAAGGTGTCGGCGGCGGCGAAGTTGCGCACCCGGCGGGCGCAGCTGCCGCTGCCGCGCTCTTCGACGGGGACCTCCGGCGCGGGGCCGTAGCGGGCGGGGAGTCGTCGCTCGCACTTCGCTCCTGCCAGGGCGAAGCGGCCTCCCGCGCCGGAGGCGATCTGGACCCGGGCGTCACGGGGTGCGTACGCGAAGTCGCTGACCTGCGCGAACACGCTTTCCCGGCCCTGGATCCGAAACATGGTGTCGTCAATTTGTACGGTACATGCACCGTGCAGGGGCAGCATGATCCACTCGGTGTCCCCGGTGTCGAAGGTATGCGTGGCACCGGGTTCGAGGCGGACGACGCGCAGGGCGGTGTGCGCCCAGCCGGGGCGGCCGGGGCCGGGGCCTGGAGTAGGGCCTGGGGTGGGGCCGACGTCGAGCACGTAGGGGCCGCTCGCCGCGGTCCCGGCGGGCAGATGCAGTCCGTCGCTGGTCGTCATGCGGCCCTCACAGCAGTCCGGCGGCGGTGTCCACGGCGGCGGCCACGTCGCCGTCCGCCGGGTACAGCAGCGAGCGGCCGACCACCAGGCCGCGCACGGTGGGCAGTTGGAGCGCGCCGCGCCACTTCTCGTAGGCGGCTGCCTGCTCCTCGGCCGAGCCCCCGGCCTCGCCGCCGAGCAGGACGGCGGGCAGGGTGGTGGTGGCCATGACCTCGGCCATGTCGTCGGGGTTCTCGGTGACGGGCACCTTCAGCCAGGTGTAGGCGGAGGTGCCGCCGAGTCCGGAGGCGATGGCGAGGGAGCGGGTGACGGCCGCGGCGGAGAGATCGTTGCGCAGCCGTCCGTCCGGGGCGCGTCCGCTGAGGAACGGCTCGATGAACACCGGGAGTCGGCGCTCCGCCATCGCGTCGACCGCGCGGGCCGCGCTCTCCAGGGTGGCCAGGGAGCCCGGGTCGTCGTAGTCGATGCGCAGCAGCAGCTTGCCCGCGTCGAAGCGCAGCCGCTCGATGTCCTGCGGGCGGTGGCCGGTGAAGCGGTCGTCCAGCTCGAAGCGCGCGCCCTGGAGTCCGCCCCGGTTCATGGACCCCAGGACGACCTTGCCGTCCAGGGCGCCGAGCAGCAGCAGGTCGTCCAGGATGTCGGCGGTGGCCAGCACCCCGTCCACGCCCGGCCGGGACAGCGCGAGACACAGCCGCTCCAGCAGGTCGGCCCGGTTGGCCATGGCGAACTCCCGGCCGCCCGCCCCGAGCGCGCCCCGGGCGGGATGGTCGGCGGCCACGATCAGCAGCCGCTCACTGGCCCGGAGCAGCGGACGCCGGATGCGGCGGGCGGCGGCCTCGGCGACGGCTTCGGGGTGACGGGTGCGGAGGTGGACGAGGGTGGAGACATCCACCCGTACGCCGTCGGCGGTCCGGCCCCCGCTCACCGGACCGCTCCGGCGGAGAGCGCGGCCTCGATCTCGTCCGGGGTGGGCATCGCGGAGGAGCACTCCAGGCGCGAGGCCACGATGGCGCCCGCCGCGTTCGCGTGCCGCATCACCGTCTCCAGGTCCCACCCTGCCAGCAGCCCGTGGCACAGCGCGCCGCCGAACGCGTCCCCCGCGCCGAGACCGTTGAGGACGGTGACGGGCAGCGGGGGCACCTCGGCGCTCTCGCCGTCCCTGCTGACCGCGAGCACTCCCTTGGGGCCCTGTTTGACCACGGCCAGCTCCACCCCGGCGGCCAGCAGCGCCTCGGCGGCGGCGTGCGGGTCGCGGACGCCGGTGGCGATCTCCACCTCGTCCAGGTTGCCGACGGCCACCGTGGCGTGGCGCAGGGCCTCGGCGTAGAAGGGGCGGGCGGTGTCGGGGTCCTGCCAAAACATCGGCCGCCAGTCCAGGTCGAAGACGGTGAGCCCGGAGCGGGCGCGGTGGGCGAGGGCATCGAGAGTGGACGTACGGCTCGGCTCCTCGCTCAGGCCCGTCCCCGTCATCCAGAAGACGCGGGCTTCCCGGATCGCGTCCAGGTCGAGTTCGCCGGGGTGGATCTCCAGGTCGGGGGCCTTGGGCTGCCGGTAGAAGTAGAGCGGGAAGTCGTCCGGCGGGAAGATCTCGCAGAAGGTGACCGGGGTGGGCAGTCCGGGGACCGGAGTGACCCAGCGGTCGTCCACGCCGAAGCCGCGCAGCGCCTCGTGGAGGTAGTCGCCGAAGGGGTCGGCGCCGGTACGGGTGATCACGGCGGTGCGCAGCCCCAGCCGGGCGGCGGCGACCGCGACGTTGGTCGACGAGCCGCCGAGGAACTTGCCGAAGGACGACACCCGGTCGAGCGGAACCCCGCTCTGGAGGGGGTAGAGGTCCACCCCGATCCGCCCCATGGTGATCAGGTCGTACGCCATCGGCTCCCCTTCGTCCCGGGTCTCTTCCCGGTGTTCTAGTCCGGTCCGGTGAGCCCTGTCAATGTTTTGTCCGGACATTCGGACCAGGTATTGACACCCCTTCCGGCAGACGCCCACGCTGGCGCCCATGACGTCGCTGCCGACTTCCTCACTGTCCCGTATCCGCGTCGGATCGGCCCCCGACTCCTGGGGTGTGTGGTTCCCGGACGACCCCCGGCAGGTGCCCTGGCGGCGCTTCCTCGACGAGGTCGCGGACGCCGGGTACGAGTGGATCGAGCTGGGCCCGTACGGCTATCTGCCCACCGATCCGGCCGTGCTCGCCGAGGAGACCGCCCGGCGCGGCCTGAAGGTGTCCGCGGGCACGGTCTTCACCGGGCTGCACCACGGCCCGGCGGTCTGGGAGAGGACCTGGGAGCACGTCGCGGCCATCGCGGACCTCACCCGGGCGACGGGCGCCCGCCATCTCGTCGTCATCCCCTCCTTCTGGCGCGACGACAAGACCGGCGAGGTGCTGGAGCCGTCCGAGCTGACGGCGGAGCAGTGGCGGAACCTCACCTCGCTGACCGAACGGCTGGGCCGCGAGGTGCGCGAGCGGTACGGCCTGACGATCGCCGTCCACCCGCACGCCGACACCCACATCGACACCGAGGAGAACGTCACCCGTTTCCTGGACGGCACCGACTCCGCCGACGTCTCGCTCTGCCTGGACACCGGGCACTA
Organism: Streptomyces sp. LaPpAH-108; assembly: GCF_000373625.1. GTDB lineage: Bacteria > Actinomycetota > Actinomycetes > Streptomycetales > Streptomycetaceae > Streptomyces. The sequence continues at coordinate 139,998 of NZ_KB891988.1, read as the reverse complement.
CGCCTACTGCGGCGGCGACAGCGTCAAGCTGATCGAGACCTACGGCGAGCGGATCGGCTACCTCCACCTCAAGCAGGTGGACCCGGAGATCCTGGCCGGGGTGCGCGCCGAGGGCACGCCGTTCGGTCCTGCGGTCGCGCGGGGCGTGATGTGCGAGCCGCCCGCCGGGGTGCCCGCGCTCGGCCCGGTCCTGGAGGCGGCGGCCCGCCTGGACACCGACCTGTTCGCGATCGTCGAGCAGGACATGTACCCGTGCGCGCCGGACCGTCCGCTGCCGATCGCGCGGCGGACCCGGGCGTTCCTGCGCTCGTGCGGGGTATGACGCGCACCGGAGGTTGGCGGACGGCACCGGCCGGGACACCCGGACCCCCGCCGCGTCAATCTCCCACGCCCGCCGCTCGTCATACTGATCGGCTGCGGTTCCGTCACGAATACACCCCTCCTGTCACATACGTCGCGCTTACGCGGGCCCTCCGTCACACCCGGCCCACAAACCCCTCCCGGTGGTCACTCTGTGTCGTTGAGTCGGCACAGGCTTGTGATCACCAGCGCTGCGCCCGGTCCCCCGACGGCCGCCCCCGGCCGTGCCCGTGGCGCGCGCGCAGGGAGGTGCGACTCATGACCGACCGAAGGCTCTGGTCCTACAAGGAGATCGCGGCGCACATCCGGGTGCAGCCGGACACCGTGCGGTCCTATCGCAAACACGGCCTGCTGCCCCCGCCCGACCTCGTGGAGGGCGGCAAGCCCTACTGGTACGCCGACACGGTGCGCGCCTGGGTCGCCTCGCGCCCCGGAAACCGTGGCCGCAGAGACTGAGCCTCCGTCACCATCCCGTACCGCGAACGCCCGTACATCGTCCCCCGAGGGGCGGTGTGCGGGCGTTCGCCGCACTGCGACAAAGCGCGCGTATACATAGGCTGCGGGAGGATTCACCCATCATCGGGGAGCCCTTGGGGAATACCCCCTAGGGGTATAGTGTTGACAGAGGTGAGGGTTCCCCGAGAACCCCACCGGCCACACCGGCCCCGCCCCACGCACGTCCGACGAGGAGAACGACATGAGCGCCCAGACCGACACCCCGGGCTCCGTCACCGCCGTCTACCAGGTGAGCGGCATGAGCTGCGGCCACTGCGAGGGCTCCGTCTCCGCCGAGATCTCCGAGATCCCCGGCGTCAGCTCGGTCAAGGCCGTCGCCTCGACCGGCGAGGTCACGGTCGTCTCCGCCGCCCCGCTCGACGAGGAGGCCGTCCGCGCCGCCGTCGACGAGGCCGGCTTCGAGCTGGCCGGCCGCGCCTGACGGCACCGGTCACGCCCCGGCCCACGCCTCCGCGCGCGGCCGGTGACACACCTTCCCCGACCGGGCCGTACCGACCAGCTCATACTGGATTCCGTACGGCCCGGTCCGATGTCTGGAGTCCGGACATGACCAGCACCACCGAAGAGACACGGCAGGCGGACGGCACCACCTCGCAGGTCGAGCTGCTCGTCGGCGGCATGACCTGCGCGTCCTGCGCCGCCCGGGTGGAGAAGAAGCTCAACCGCATGGACGGCGTGAGCGCCACCGTCAACTACGCCACGGAGAAGGCCAAGGTCAGCTACGGCCCCGGCGTGCGGGTCGCCGACCTGATCGCCACCGTCGTGAAGACCGGCTACACCGCCGAGGAGCCGCCGCCCCCGGAGCCCGAGCCGCAGGAGACGGCCGGGGAGAGCGCCGAGGAGCGCGACCCGGAGACGGCCGCGCTCAGGCAGCGGCTGCTCGTCTCCGTCGCCCTCGCCGTCCCGGTCGTCCTGCTCGCCATGGTCCCGGCGCTCCAGTTCACCAACTGGCAGTGGCTCTCGCTGACCCTGGCCGCGCCCGTCGTCGTCTGGGGCGGGCTGCCCTTCCACCGGGCCGCCTGGACCAATCTGCGGCACGGCGCGGCCACCATGGACACCCTGGTCTCGGTCGGCACGCTGGCCGCGTTCGGCTGGTCGCTGTGGGCGCTGTTCTTCGGTGACGCGGGCATGGCCGGGATGCACGACTCCTTCCGCTTCACGGTCTCGCGCACCGAGGGCGCCTCCGCGATCTATCTGGAGGTCGCCTCCGGTGTCATCGCGCTGATCCTGCTCGGCCGCTATCTGGAGGCCCGCTCCAAGCGCCGTGCGGGGGCCGCGCTGCGGGCGCTGATGGAGCTGGGCGCCAAGGACGTGACCGTCCTGCGCGCGGGCCGCGAGGTGCGGGTGCCGGTGTCCTCGCTGGCCGTGGGCGACCGGTTCATCGTACGGCCCGGCGAGAAGATCGCCACCGACGGCACCGTGGCCGAGGGCGTCTCGGCCGTGGACGCCTCCATGCTGACCGGCGAGTCCGTCCCCGTGGACGTGGGCCCCGGCGACAAGGTCACCGGCGCGACCGTCAACGCGGGTGGCCGCCTGGTGGTGGAGGCGACCCGGGTGGGCGCGGACACCCAGCTCGCCCGGATGGCCCGCCTGGTGGAGGACGCGCAGAACGGCAAGGCGCAGGTGCAGCGGCTCGCCGACCGGATCTCCGCCGTGTTCGTGCCCGTCGTCATCCTGATCGCGCTCGGCACCTTCGGGGTCTGGCTCGGGGTCACCGGGGACACGGCCGCCGCGTTCACCGCCGCCGTCGCCGTCCTGATCATCGCCTGCCCGTGCGCGCTCGGCCTCGCCACCCCGACCGCGCTGATGGTCGGCACCGGGCGGGGCGCCCAGCTCGGCATCCTCATCAAGGGCCCCGAGGTCCTGGAGTCCACGCGCCGCGTCGACACCGTCCTGCTGGACAAGACCGGCACCGTCACCACCGGCCGGATGACCCTCCAGGAGGTGCACACCGCCTTCGGCGAGGACGAGACGGAGGTGCTGCGGCTCGCCGGAGCCCTGGAGCACGCCTCCGAGCACCCTGTAGCGCGCGCGATCGCCGCAGGCGCGGAGGAGCGGGTCGGCACGCTGCCGCCGGTCGAGCACTTCGAGAACGTCCCCGGACGGGGCGTACGCGGCCGTGTGGAGGGCCATGACGTGGTCGTGGGGCGCCTCGACCACAAGCTGTTCGAGGAACTGGTCGCCGCCCGCGCCCTGACCGAGGAGGCGGGCCGTACGGCCGTCGCGGTCAGCTGGGACGGGCGCGCCCGCGCGGTGCTGGCCGTCGCGGACGCGGTCAAGGACACCAGCGCCGAGGCGGTGCGCGCGCTGCGCGCCCTCGGCCTCACCCCGGTCCTGCTCACCGGCGACAACCGCACGGTCGCAAAGACGGTCGCGCGGGAAGTCGGCATCGACGAGGTGATCGCGGACGTCCTCCCCGAGGACAAGGTGGAGGCGGTACGGCGCCTCCAGCGCGAGGGGCGGACCGTGGCCATGGTGGGGGACGGCGTCAACGACGCGGCGGCCCTCGCCGCCGCGGACCTCGGACTCGCCATGGGCACCGGGACCGACGCGGCCATCGAGGCGGGCGATCTGACCCTGGTGCGCGGCGATCTGCGGGTGGCCGCGGACGCCATCCGGCTGTCCCGCAAGACCCTCGCCACCATCAAGGGAAACCTGGTGTGGGCCTTCGGGTACAACGTCGCCGCGCTGCCGCTGGCCGCCGCGGGGCTGCTGAACCCCATGATCGCGGGGGCCGCGATGGCCTTCTCGTCCGTGTTCGTCGTCACGAACAGCCTGCGGCTGCGCCGCTTTGCCTGAAATACCCCCTGGTTACCGGCGGTTCGGGCCGGGAGAAGTAAGAGTCCCCCTAGAGTCGGGCCCGCGCCTCACATAAGCTCTTCACAAGGCTCGCGCATCATCCTTACGCTGGGGCACCCGATCGTCGTATCGGGGCTCTTGTGCACCTAAAGGACATATGCAAGAGACGCAGATCACAGTGATGCGAACGTAACCATCGAAGGGGTTCGAAGGTCTAAGTTGGCGGTGTCAGTCCAGCGTCTTGGGGGGCGCCGGCTGGCATCTGGAGTCGTCTTGGGGGACTTCTCCAGAGATGCGTTGCCGGGGCACGTACACCGGGAAGCTTTGAGCGGCCCTCCCAGCGTGCGCTGTCCCGGCAGACCGCAACCGTTGTGCATCACTGGAGCGCGGTGGGTTCGCCCGCCCTGCTCAGGCAGCGAATTCAGGCGCTGCCCTCTCCGAGCGCCCGGCCCGGATCCCGTGGGGGGAATCCGCACCGGGGCATGGGAAGGCGCCCTGGACGTCGGCCCGTGGGGGGACCGACGCGCCAGGGCGCCTTCTTCTTTCTGTTTGAAGCCCAGCTCTTTGTGAAGCTCAGCCTCCGGGGCGCCGCGGGGCACCCCGGAGATCAACGCCTTACGGCGCCGAGGTCAGCGCTCCTCCACCGGGATGAAGTCGCGCTCCACCACGCCCGTGTAGATCTGGCGCGGGCGGCCGATGCGGGAGCCGGGCTCCTTGATCATCTCGGTCCACTGGGCGATCCAGCCCGGCAGACGGCCGAGGGCGAACAGGACCGTGAACATCTCGGTCGGGAAGCCCATGGCCCGGTAGATCAGGCCGGTGTAGAAGTCGACGTTCGGGTAGAGGTTGCGCGAGACGAAGTAGTCGTCGGAGAGCGCGTGCTCCTCCAGCTTGAGCGCGATGTCCAGCAGCTCGTCGGACTTGCCGAGCGCGGAGAGGACGTCGTGCGCGGCGGCCTTGATGATCTTGGCGCGCGGGTCGAAGGACTTGTACACCCGGTGGCCGAAGCCCATCAGGCGGACGCCGTCCTCCTTGTTCTTCACCTTGCGGATGAAGGAGTCGACGTCGCCGCCGTTGGCCTGGATGTCCTCCAGCATCTCCAGGACCGACTGGTTGGCGCCGCCGTGCAGCGGGCCCCACAGCGCGTTGATGCCCGCGGAGATGGAGGCGAACATGTTGGCCTGCGAGGAGCCGACCAGGCGGACCGTGGAGGTCGAACAGTTCTGCTCGTGGTCCGCGTGCAGGATCAGCAGCTTGTCGAGCGCGGAGACCACGACCGGGTCGAGGTCGTACTCCTGGGCCGGGACCGAGAACGTCATGCGCAGGAAGTTCTCGACGTAGCCGAGGTCGTTGCGCGGGTAGACGAACGGGTGGCCGATCGACTTCTTGTAGGCGTACGCCGCGATCGTCGGCAGCTTGGCGAGCAGGCGGATCGTGGAGAGGTCGCGCTGCTGCTCGTCGAAGGGGTTGTGGCTGTCCTGGTAGAAGGTGGACAGCGCCGAGACGACCGAGGACAGCATGGCCATCGGGTGGGCGTCGCGGGGGAAGCCCCGGTAGAAGTTCTTGACGTCCTCGTGCAGCAGGGTGTGCCGCGTGATGTCGTTCTTGAACGTCGTCAGCTCGTCGACGGTGGGCAGCTCGCCGTTGATGAGCAGGTACGCCACCTCGAGGAAGGTGGAGCGCTCGGCCAGCTGCTCGATCGGGTAGCCGCGGTAGCGGAGGATGCCCGCCTCGCCGTCGAGGTAGGTGACCGCGGATTTGTACGCGGCCGTGTTGCCGTAGCCGCTGTCCAGGGTGACCAGACCAGTCTGGGCGCGGAGCTTCCCGATGTCGAAGCCCTTGTCACCGACGGTGCTGTCGACCACCGGATAGGTGTACTCGCCGTCGCCGACCCGCAGTACTACAGAGTTGTCGCTCACGTCTTCCCTCACCGACTTAGTGCCTCATCTTCGAGGTGCCCTGACTGTCTCTACCATCCCCCATTTGGCTCAGGAGAGTGCACTCGGGGTCGCCACTTGGCCCGCTGGCGGCACTCAGTGCCGTCAACCTGCACATCCTGCCGTCTGCGCGGACCTTCCGGAAGTGCTCTGTGACCTTCGTGACTCCTTTGATCGATCATTTTTCCAGGACCGTTTCGCGGGCGGGTTCGCGGGCGGCTCGCGGGGCCAGCCGGAAGTCCAGCGCGGTGCACCGCCGACCGGCCGAGACGGTGCGTACGGCCTGGCCGATCGCCTTGCGCGAGCCGACCAGGACGACCAGCCGCTTGGCCCGGGTGACCGCCGTGTAGAGCAGGTTGCGCTGGAGCATGGTCCAGGCGCTGGTGGTGACCGGGATCACCACCGCCGGGTATTCACTGCCCTGCGAACGGTGGATGGTCACGGCGTAGGCGTGGGCCAGTTCGTCCAGTTCGTCGAAGTCGTAGCCCACCTCCTCGTCCTCGTCGGTACGGACCGTCAGACGCTGCTCGACCGGATCGAGGGAGGTGACCACGCCGACGGTGCCGTTGAAGACGCCGTTCTCGCCCTTGTCGTAATTGTTGCGAATCTGGGTGACCTTGTCGCCGACGCGGAAGACCCGGCCGCCGAACCGCTTCTCCGGGACGTCGGGGCGTCCGGGCGTGATGGCCTGCTGGAGCAGGCCGTTGAGGGTGCCCGCGCCCGCCGGGCCCCGGTGCATCGGGGCGAGCACCTGCACGTCGCGGCGCGGGTCGAGCCCGAAGCGGGCCGGGACGCGGCGGGCTGCCACGTCGACGGTGAGCCGCCCGGCCTCCTCGGTGTCGTCCTCCACGAAGAGGAAGAAGTCCTTCAGCCCGTCGGTGAGCGGATGCTGCCCGGCGTTGATCCGGTGCGCGTTGGTGACCACGCCGGACTGCTGGGCCTGGCGGAAGACCCGGGTGAGCCGGACGGCGGGCACCGGGCCGCCCTCGGCGAGCAGATCGCGCAGCACCTCTCCGGCGCCGACGCTGGGCAGCTGGTCCACGTCCCCGACGAAGAGGAGATGGGCGCCCGGGGGGACGGCCTTGACCAGTTTGTTGGCGAGGAGGAGGTCGAGCATGGACGCCTCGTCGACCACCACCAGGTCGGCGTCCAGCGGGCGTTCGCGGTCGTAGGCGGCGTCGCCGCCGGGCTTCAGCTCCAGCAGCCGGTGGACGGTGGAGGCTTCGGCGCCGGTCAGCTCGGCCAGGCGCTTGGCGGCGCGTCCGGTGGGGGCGGCGAGCAGGACCTTGGCGCGTTTGGCGCGGGCCAGCTCCACGATCGAGCGCACGGTGAAGGACTTGCCGCAGCCGGGGCCGCCGGTGAGCACGGCGACCTTCTCGGTGAGCGCGAGCCGTACGGCGGCCTCCTGTTCGGGCGCGAGCTCTGCGCCGGTACGGCCCTTCAGCCAGCCGAGCGCCTTGTCCCAGGCCACGTCGCGGAAGGCGGGCATCCGGTCCTCGCCGGTGCGCAGCAGGCGCGACAGCTGGGCGGCGAGGGAGAGTTCGGCGCGGTGGAAGGGGACGAGATAGACGGCGGTGACCTCCTCGCCCCCGTCGGGTCCGGGGACCTTCTCGCGCACGACTCCGGGCTCTTCCTGGGCCGGGTCCGCGAGTTCGGCCAGGCACTCGATGACCAGACCGGTGTCGACCTGGAGCAGCTTGACCGCGTCGGCGATGAGGCGTTCCTCGGGGAGGTAGCAGTGGCCCTGGTCGGTGGACTGGGACAGGGCGTACTGGAGGCCCGCCTTGACGCGTTCGGGGCTGTCGTGCGGGATGCCGACGGACTGGGCGATCTTGTCGGCGGTGAGGAAGCCGATGCCCCAGACGTCGGAGGCGAGCCGGTAGGGCTGGTTCTTCACGACCGAGATCGACGCGTCGCCGTACTTCTTGTAGATCCGCACGGCGATGGAGGTCGACACCTCGACGGTCTGGAGGAAGAGCATGACCTCCTTGATCGCCTTCTGTTCCTCCCAGGCGTCGGCGATCTTCCGGGTGCGCTTGGGGCCGAGCCCGGGGACCTCGATGAGCCGCTTCGGCTCCTCCTCGATGATCCGCAGGGTGTCGGTGCCGAAGTGCTGGGTGATGCGGTCCGCGAAGACCGGTCCGATGCCCTTGACCAGGCCGGAGCCGAGGTAGCGCCGGATGCCCTGGACGGTGGCGGGCAGGACGGTCGTGTAGTTCTCGACGTGGAACTGCTTGCCGTACTGCGGGTGGGAGCCCCAGCGCCCCGCCATCCGCAGCGACTCCCCCACCTGGGCGCCGAGCAGCGCGCCGACGACGGTGAGCAGGTCGGCGCCGCCCCGGCCGGTGTCGACGCGGGCGACCGTGTAGCCCGTCTCCTCGTTGGCGTAGGTGATGCGTTCCAGCACCCCTTCGAGCTGAGCCGTGCGGTGCTCGCCGGTGGGGGTTCCCGACTGTTGGGCCATGAGGGTGACCGTATCGGTGCGGGGTGACAGGGGCGGGCGAAGCGGGCACGCACCGGACGCCGCTCGGACTCGCTCATCTGAGCACGCTTCATCACAATCCGATTTCGGCCTGCCCGGAGGGGGTTGTCGAACCGCCGTGTAATCGATTCCAATCCTCCGGAACACGTCGTTGAAAACGATTCCACAAGGAGGTGGAGCCGTCGATGGCGAGCATCAAGGACGTCGCCGCCACAGCGGGCGTCTCGGCCGCCACGGTCTCGCGCGTCCTGAACGCGCACCCGTCGGTGAGCGAGGACGCGCGCACCCGCGTGCTGAGCGCCGTTGCCGCGCTGGGCTACCGGCCCCACGGCGTGGCCCGTTCGCTGCGCACCGCCCAGACCCACACGCTCGGCCTGGTCATCAGCGACGTGCTGAACCCGTACTTCACCGAGCTGGCCCGCTCGGTGGAGGAGGAGGCCCGCGCCCTCGGCTACAGCGTGATCATCGGCAACGCGGACGAGCGGCCCGACCTCCAGGACCACCACGTACGGACCCTGCTGGACCGCCGGATCGACGGGCTGCTCCTCTCCCCCGCCGACGGCGCCTCGGCGCCGATGCTGGACGCGGTGGGCGCGGGCGTCCCCACCGTGTTCGTGGACCGCTGGATCCCGGGGGTGGACGTGCCGGTCGTCCGGGCCGACGGCCGCGCGGCCGTGCGGGACCTGGTCGCGCATCTGTACGCGCTCGGCCACCGCAGGCTCGCCATCATCGCGGGCCCGGGCAGCACCACGACCGGCAGCGAGCGCGTGACGGCGTTCCGCGAGGCCCTGGCCGCGTACGGCCTTCCGCTGCCGGACACCCGTATCGGGCAGGGCGACTTCCAGGCCGCGAGCGGGCGGCGGGTCACCGAGGGCTTCCTCGATCTGCCCGAGCCGCCCGACGCGGTCTTCGCGGCCGACAACCTGATGGCGCTCGGCGCGCTCGACGCGATCCGCGCGCGCGGGCTGCGGGTGCCGGACGACATCGCGCTGGCCGCGTTCGACGACATCCCCTGGTTCGTGCACACCGATCCGCCGGTCACCGCGATCGCCCAGCCCACCGGCGAGCTGGGCCGGGCCGCCGTACGGGCCCTGGCGGACCGCATCGAGGGGCGGCCCGCCGCCTCCGTGACCCTGCCCGCCCGGCTGGTCGTCCGCCGCTCGTGCGGCGCGGCCCCCGCCCCCACGAGCCGTACCTCCGGCATCCCCGCCCCCGCGTCCCCCACCCCCGTGCGAAGGAGCACACCGTGAGCGACCCCGAAGAACTGCTGCGCGTCGAAGGGATACGCAAGTCCTTTCCCGGCGTGATCGCGCTGGACGGCGTCGACTTCGCGCTGCGCCGGGGCGAGGTCCATGTGCTGCTCGGGGAGAACGGCGCGGGCAAGAGCACCCTCATCAAGACCCTGTCCGGGGCGCACACCCCGGACGGCGGACGGATCCTGGTCGGCGGCGAGGAGGTCCGCGTGCAGAGCGCGCAGGACGCCGAGCGGCTCGGGATCGCCACGATCTACCAGGAGTTCAACCTGGTGCCCGAGCTGACCGTCGCCGAGAACATCTTCCTCGGACGGCAGCCGCGCCGCCTCGGGCTCGTCGACCGCAGGCGGATGGAGGCCGACGCCGAGGAACTGCTCGCGCGGGTCGGCGTCCAGGTCTCGCCCCGCACGCGGGTGCGCGAACTCGGCATCGCCCGGCTGCAGATGGTGGAGATCGCCAAGGCGCTCAGCCTGGACGCCCGGGTGCTGATCATGGACGAGCCGACCGCCGTGCTCACCTCGGAGGAGGTCGAGCGGCTGTTCACTCTGGTGCGCGGGCTGCGCGCGGAGGGCGTCGGGATCGTGTTCATCACCCACCACCTGGAGGAGATCGCCGCCCTGGGCGACCGGGTGACCGTGCTGCGGGACGGCCGCAGCGTCGGGCAGGTCCCGGCGTCCACGCCCGAGGACGAACTCGTCCGGCTCATGGTGGGCCGCTCCATCGAGCAGCAGTATCCGCGCGAACGGCCCGCGCGGGGCGAGGCGTTGCTCTCCGTCGAGGGGCTGACCCGGGACGGCGTCTTCCACGACGTGAGCTTCGAGGTGCGCGCCGGTGAGGTCGTCGGCATCGCGGGGCTGGTCGGCGCGGGCCGTACCGAGGTGGTGCGGGCGGTGTTCGGCGCGGACCCGTACGACGCCGGGGCCGTGCGGGTCTCGGGCGCCGCGCTGCGCCGGGGCGACGTGAACGCGGCCATGGCGGCCGGGATCGGGCTCGTGCCCGAGGACCGCAAGGGCCAGGGGCTGGTGCTCGACGCCTCCGTGGCGGAGAACCTGGGCCTGGTCACGCTGCGGTCCGCGACCCGGGCCGGTCTGGTGGACCGCAGGGGCCAGCACGCGGCGGCCGGGCGGATCGCCGGGCAGCTCGGGGTGCGCATGGCCGGGCTCGGCCAGCCGGTGCGCACGCTCTCCGGCGGCAACCAGCAGAAGGTCGTCATCGGCAAGTGGCTGCTGGCCGACACCAAGGTCCTCATCCTCGACGAGCCGACGCGCGGGATCGATGTCGGCGCCAAGGTCGAGATCTACCAGCTGATCAACGAACTCACGGCCGCCGGTGCCGCCGTCCTGATGATCTCCAGCGATCTGCCCGAGGTGCTCGGCATGAGCGACCGGGTGCTGGTGATGGCGCAGGGCCGGATCGCGGGCGAACTGGCCGCCGCCGAGGCGACGCAGGACGCGGTGATGTCCCTCGCCGTGAGCACGAGCACCACCCCCACCGGTACCGATACCGGCATCCCCACTCCCACTCCCGGAACGGAGGCCCCCCGTGGCAACTGACACGCTCAAGAGCACGACGGGCGCGAAGGGCGCCCCGGGCGGCCTGCGCCGCCTGCTGCTCGACAACGGCGCGCTGACCGCGCTGATCGTCCTGGTCGTCGCCCTGTCCGCGCTGTCCGGCGACTTCCTGACGACGGACAACCTGCTCAACATCGGCGTCCAGGCCGCCGTGACGGCGATCCTCGCCTTCGGTGTGACCTTCGTGATCGTCTCGGCGGGCATCGACCTGTCGGTCGGCTCGGTGGCCGCGCTCACCTCGACCGTGCTGGCCTGGAGCGCCACGCAGTCCGGGATACCGGTCGCGCTCGCGGTCGTCCTCGGACTCGGCACGGGTGTGGCGGCCGGTCTGGTCAACGGCTTCCTGATCGCCTACGGCAAGCTGCCGCCGTTCATCGCGACGCTCGCCATGCTGTCGGTGGCGCGCGGTCTGTCGCTGGTCATCTCCGGCGGTGTGCCCATCCCGTTCCCGGACTCGGTCTCCCACCTCGGGGACAACCTGGGCGGCCGGCTGCCCGTGCCGGTACTGGTCATGGTGGTCATGGGGCTGCTCGCGGCGCTGATCCTCGGGCGGACCTACATCGGCCGGTCGATGTACGCGATCGGCGGCAACGAGGAGGCCGCGCGTCTGTCGGGCCTGCGGGTCAAGCGGCAGAAGCTGGCCGTCTACGCGCTCTCCGGCGTCTTCGCGGCCGTCGCGGGCATCGTGCTCGCCGCCCGCCTCGGCTCCGCGCAGCCGCAGGCCGCCGACGGCTACGAGCTGGACGCCATCGCGGCCGTCGTCATCGGCGGGGCCTCGCTGGCGGGCGGCACCGGCAAGGCGTCCGGCACCTTCGTCGGCGCGCTGATCCTCGCGGTGCTGCGCAACGGCCTCAACCTGCTGAACGTGTCCGCCTTCTGGCAGCAGGTCGTCATCGGTGTCGTCATCGCGCTCGCGGTGCTGCTCGACGCGGTGCGCCGCAAGGCGGGTACGGCGGCGGTGCCCGGCGCGGGCGGTCCCAGGGGCAAGCAGGCGGCGACGTACGCGCTCGCGGCCGTGGTGACCGTGGCGATCGTCGGCGCGACCTCGTTCCTGCACGACAGCTCGAAGGCCGCCACGAACCCCCGCATGGGCCTGTCCCTGTCCACCCTGAACAACCCGTTCTTCGTGCAGATCCGCTCGGGCGCCCAGGCCGAGGCGCGCGAGCGGGGCATCGACCTGACCGTCACGGACGCCCAGAACGACGCCTCCCAGCAGGCCAACCAGCTGCAGAACTTCACGGGTTCGGGCTACGACGCGATCATCGTCAACCCGGTGGACTCGGACGCCGCGGCCAACTCGGTCAAGGCCGCCGACCGGGCGAAGATCCCGGTGATCGCCGTGGACCGGGGCGTCAACAAGGCGCCGGTGGCCGCGCTGGTCGCCTCCGACAACGTGGCCGGTGGTGAGCTGGCGGCGAAGTCCCTCGCCGAGAAGCTGGGCGGCAAGGGGAAGATCGTCGTCCTCCAGGGCCAGCCGGGCACCTCCGCCGCCCGTGAGCGCGCCCAGGGCTTCGCCCAGGGGCTGAAGGAGTACCCCGGCATCAAGGCGCTGGCCCAGCAGCCCGCCGACTTCGACCGGGCCAAGGGTCTGGACGTCATGTCGAACCTGCTCCAGGCGCACCCCGACGTGCAGGGTGTCATCGCGGCCAACGACGAGATGGCCCTCGGCGCGGTCAAGGCGCTCGGCGCCAAGGCGGGCACGTCCGTCCAGGTCGTCGGCTTCGACGGCACCCCGGACGGCCTGAAGGCCGTCAAGAACGGCACGCTGTACGCCTCGGTCGCGCAGCAGCCCAGCCAACTGGGCCGGATCGCGGTGGACAACGCCCTCAAGGCGGCCCACGGCGGCACGACCGCGCCGACCGTGAAGGTGCCGGTGAAGGTGGTCACCCGTGAGAACATGGCCGGTTTCACCGGCTGACGCCCCAACTCACTGCTCAGGGAGTCCTGTTCATGTACGACTACGACCTGCTGGTCGTGGGCTCGGCCAACGCCGACCTCGTGGTGGCGGTCGAGCGGCGCCCCGGTGCCGGGGAGACCGTCCTCGGCGGTGACCTCGCCGTCCACCCGGGCGGCAAGGGCGCCAACCAGGCCGTCGCCGCCGCCCGCCTCGGGGCCCGTACGGCGCTGCTCGCGCGGGTCGGCGACGACGGCCACGGCCGCCTGCTCCTGGACTCCCTGGGCTCGGCCGGGGTCGCCACGGCGGGCGTCCTGACCGGGGGCGCCCCGACCGGCGTCGCCCTCATCACCGTCGACCCCTCCGGCGACAACAGCATCGTCGTCTCCCCCGGCGCCAACGCCCGCCTCACCCCCGGGGACGTGCGCTCCGCCGAGCCGCTGCTGCGCTCGGCGCGGGTGGTGTCGGCGCAGCTGGAGATCCCGCCGGAGACGGTGACGGAGGTGGTGCGGCGGCTGCCGGAGGGCACCCGCTTCGTCCTCAACCCGTCTCCGCCGCGCCCGCTGTCCCCCGAGGTCCTGGCCGCCTGCGACCCGCTGGTGGTCAACGAGCACGAGGCGCGCGTCCTGCTGGACGACGCCCCCGAGGACCCCGCGGCGCAGGCCCGCGCCCTGCTCGCCCTCGGCCCCCGCTCGGTGGTGGTGACCCTGGGCGCCGAGGGGGCGCTGGTGTGCGACGGCTCGGGCGTCCGGCTCGTGCCGCCGGTGCGGGTGGGCGCGGTCGACACCACGGGCGCCGGTGACGCGTTCACGGCCGCGCTGGCGTGGCGCCTTGGCACCGGCTCGCCGTTGGCGGAGGCGGCTGCCTACGCGGCCCGGGTAGGGGCGGTGGCCGTGACCCGCCGGGGTGCGCAGGAGTCGTACCCGACGGCGGACGAAGTGGCGGCGCTGCCCGGCTGAGCCACGGCCCGGCCGCGTCACAGCCGCCGGGCGCAGCCCACCGGGTCGGGGCCGCCCACCTGGACGTACAGGGAGGTGGACGGCGGGCAGGCGCGGCGGTCCGGAGCGGTCTCGGTGACCTTGTAGCCCGGCTTGTGCGGGCCGGAGCCGTCGCAGGCGGTCTCGCGGACCTGGCCACCGCCCGAGTCGTACACGCAGTCGCCGGGGACGGTGCGGGGGCCGCCGCCCTGGCCCGGGTCGCCGGGGTGCGGGGGCTGGAGGTTGCGCATGCAGGCGTAGCCGCGCGGGACGGCGGGGGCGGTGGTGCGGCCGGTGGCGGGCTCGCCGCCGCCGATGTGCAGGACGAAGTCGGTGGCCGGAGGGCAGGGCGGCCCTTCGGTGACCGGGCCGTCGTGGCGGGCGACGACCCGGGCGGCGGCCCGCTCCCCCGAACACGGCACCTCGGTGTAGCTGGTCGGCCCGAAGGAGCTGCACTCGCCCTTGGCCAGGAACGTGCCGTCGTGCGCGGGCGGGGCCGAGGAGGGGCGCACCCCGGCCGAGGGGGCCACGCTCTGGCAGCCCGTCACGCCCAACAGCCCCGCCAGCGCCAGCAGTAACGCGGACGGCAGCCGTGCCGCCGTGCCCACGGCACCGTTCCCGCGCATCGCACTCCCCCCGAAGACCCCGCCCAGCCTGACGCGCCGCGCGGGGCCCGCGCCAGTCGACAGGGGTGCTTTCCGCCCTTCGGGGGTGCCCTGCCCGGTGCGTGACGTATGTCTAGTACGTCAGCCCGTGGCCGATCGGGTACAGCACCTGCGCCGGGTCGTCCGCCCGCTGCACCGGCACCGGGAGCTTGCCGCGCGGGGCGACCTTGCCCGCGACGACCCGGGCGGCGGCGCGCACCTCGACGTCGGTCCAGCCGTAGGAGGTCAGATACGCCTTGACGCCGGGCAGCCGAGCCACGTCGTACGGGTTGCGGACCGCCACCGCGACCACCGGGCGCTGGGTGGCGAGCAGCTTCTCGACCAGGGTGCGCTGGGGGTCGGTCGCCGTGAGGTTGTACGTCAGCACGACCACCGCGTCCGCCTTCCCGGCCGCCGTCACCGCCTGGGTGACGGTCGCGGAGGAGGGGGCGGTGCCGGTGGCGAGGACGGTGGTGGTGAAGCCGAGTTCCTTCAGCGCGGCGGCCATGACGCCGGTGGGCGGTCCGTCGGTGCCGGACGGGGAGGCCGGGTCGGCGCCGACCACCAGGACGCGCGGGGTGCGGCGGCGGTCGAGCGGGAGCACCTTGCCCTCGTTGACCAGCAGGGTGGTGGTGCGCTCGGCGATGCGGTCGGCCGTGGCCCGATGGGACGCGGTGCCCACGGCGGAGGTCACCCGGGCGTGGGTGGTGTAGGCGTGGCCGAAGAGGCCGAGGCGGGCCTTCATCCGCAGGATGCGCAGAACCGATTCGTCGAGGCGGGCCTCGGTCAGCTCGCCGCCGCGCACCGCGTCCCGTACGGCCTTCCAGGCCACGTCGATGGAGGGCGGGTTGAGCAGCTGGTCCACGCCCGCCTTCAGGGCGAGCACCGGCACCCGGTCGTCGCCGTACTTGGTGCGCACGCCCTCCATGCCGAGGGAGTCGGTGATGACCACGCCGTCGTAGCCGAGGTCGCCGCGCAGGATGCCGGTGACGATCGGGTGGGAGAGGGTGGCCGGGTCGCCGGAGGGGTCCAGGGCGGGGAACTGGATGTGCGCGGTCATGATCGAGTCGATGTGCGCGGAGATCGCGGCCCGGAAGGGCACCGCGTCCAGCTTCTCCCACTGGTCGCGGGTGTGGGTGATGACCGGGAAGCCGGTGTGGCTGTCGGTCGCGGTGTCGCCGTGCCCGGGGAAGTGCTTGGCGGTCGCCGCGACACGGGCCGCCTGATAGCCCTTCACCTCGGCGGAGACCATGAGCCCCGCGAGGGCCGGGTCGGCGCCGAAGGACCGGACCCCGATGACGGGGTTGGCCGGGTTGATGTTCACGTCCGCGTCGGGCGAGTAGTCCTGGTTGATGCCCATCGCGCGCAGTTCGGTGCCGGAGAGGCGGCCGAGGGCGAGGGCGTCGTAATAGGACCGTCCGGCGGCGACGGCCATGGCGCCCGGGAAGAGCGTGGCGGGCTTGCCCACCCGGCACACCGCGCCGTGCTCCTGGTCGGTGGCGATGAGCACCGGCAGCCCGCGTTTGAGGCCGAGGGACGCCTTCTGGATGCCGTTGGACAGGTCCGCGATCTGCTTCGGGTCGCGGGTGTTGTGCGCCCAGGTGAAGTAGATGATGCCGCCGACGCGGTACTTGGCGATCAGCTCGGCCGCGGTGGCGACGCCCAGCTCCTGGCGGTTGGCGTCGATGTCGGCCTGGTCGGGGTTGGTGGCGGAGTGGCCGTAGACCCGCATCACGAAGAGCTGGCCGACCTTCTCCTCCAGCGTCATGGCGGCGATCAGCGCGCGGAGCGTCTTGTCGTCCGGCGTGGCGGCGGCGTGGGCGGCCGGGGCGGGTGCGGCGAGCGTCGCGGTGAGGGCGGCGGTGGCGGCGAGGACGGCGCGTCTGGACGGCCGTGCGGTGTTTCCCGTGCTTGCCGTGCGGGTGTCGGGCACGTGCGCCCCTTCCGGAGGAGATCGGCTGAAGGAAACTTCCGAGGAATCACCAATATCCGGGAAGTTTCTTTCCGTCAAGGGACCGCACAGGGCGGGTCACCGGGGCGAGCGGGGCCCGGGAACGGGGCCGCCACCGGCGCATGGGAGGGGGGCGCGCCGGTGGCGGTGACGCCGGTCGCGGTGCGGCTTGGGAGGGTGGTGTCGGTGCCTGGTCTGCGGACCCGGCCGACACCGCACCACGACTCGTCCGGCGTCCGGGGCTTGGACGCGTGAGGGCGCCGACCGGTTCCCTCCCGGCCGGCGCCCTGCCCGTCGTGGGACCTTACGGCCGCAGCGCGGGCTCGCGCTCCACGTCGCGTACGTCGAGCCGCGCGTCGAAGCGGGCCAGCGGCTTCGCGGCGGCCGGGTCGTCCTGGACGGCCGGGGAGGCGACCCCGGCCCAGGCGAGGATCCGGGCGGTGGCCAGGGTGCGCTGCCCCTCGGTCAGACCGGCCACGTTGGCCCCGTGGTTCATGCCGGGCGCGGTGAACACGTAGGAGTCACGGGCGCCCGCGCCGGGACGGAAGCGCTCGGCGCCCCACGGGTCGTTCTGGCCGTAGACGAACAGCATGTGCCGGGCGTGGTGGCGGACCCAGGTGTCCACGTCCCGCATGGCGCCGGGCTGGAAGCGCATCGGGATGGAGCGCGGCACGAAGGTGCGCGGCGGCTGGTAGCCGTAGCGGATCAGACGGCGCTCGATGTGCGGGAAGTGGATGGTGGGCGAGCCGAGCTGGGTGCCCGCCTGGTAGTAGTACGGCGTGTACTGCTCCAGGCCCTGGTCGGTGTAGGCGGAGAAGCCGGAGATGGTGTCCACCGAGTCCCAGATCGCGTCGTCGCTCGCGTGCGCGGCGTCGGCCGGGATGTCGTCGCAGTCCGGGCCGCTGTACTGCCAGAAGCCCCAGACGTAGTCCAGGACGACGGCCTCGTACGCCTTGTCCAGGGAGCCGACGGTGGTGAAGGTGTAGCCGCCGTCGGCCGCGAACCGCGCGTACCGCTTCTCCAGCGCCTCGCGGCGTACCAGGGCCTCGCGCTGGACGGCGTTCAGCCGGTCGCGGCACTCCTTGGTGCCGACGGTGGCGAAGAAGCGGTCGTAGGCCGAGTCCTCGTCGTTCACCACGTCGTTGGGGGCGACGTAGGCGACCACGCCGTCCATGTCGCGCGGGTAGAAGCGCTCGTAGTAGGTGGCGGTCATGCCGCCCTTGGAGCCGCCGGTGGCCAGCCAGTTGGCCGAGTAGATGCGCTTGAGGGCCTGGTAGACGCGGTGCTGGTCGCTGGCCGCCTGCCAGATGTCGAGCTTGGACCAGTCGGCCGGGGCCGGGCGGGACGGGGTGAAGTAGCGGTATTCCAGCGAGACTTGGTTGCCGTCCACGATCTGGGTGGGCTCGCGGCGCGACGGCGTGGTGGAGACGTTGTAGCCGCCGGTGTAGAAGACGGTCGGGCGGCTGGTGTCCTTGTGCAGCACGGTGATGCGCTGCTGGAAGGTGCCGCGGTCCGGGTGCCGGTGGTCCACGGGCTGGGTGAAGTTCAGGACGAAGAAGCGGTAGCCGGTGTAGGGCTTCTCCTCGATCAGACTCACGCCGGGTATGGCGAGGAGCCGGTCCTTGATGTCGGCGGGTGCGGCGGTGGCCGCCCCTGCGGTGCCTGCCGCGCTCAGGGTGCCGAGCAGCACCGTGAGCGCCAGCAGCCATCTGAGGGCCTTGCGCATTCGACTCTCCCCTGTGAGACACATGTGCGCCGGAAGGTATCCGAGCAACTGCTGTGACATCAGAGGATGTTGGGCGTGTCAGGCGATCAATGTGGGCCGCAGGCCCGGCACCTGGCGGCCGACCGGCACAGAATCCGGCGGCCGGTCAGCACAGGATCCAGCCCGAGCTGACCGAGCCGCGCCCCACCGCGCCGCGCACCCGCACGCAGCGGTGTCCGGCGTGCACGGTGACCGGGCCCGCGTGATGGCGGTAGCGGCCCTGGTCGGTCACCGGCCGGTTGCCGCGCGCCTGCACGCTGACCGACATCACGCGCGGGGTGCCGGGGACCTTGGCGAGGGTGAGCGCGCAGACGTAGCCCTCGCGCTTGTAGAGCCGGACGACCCCGGTGCGGAACGGCAGGGCGCGCACCTGGCGCCCGGGGCAGTCCTGGCGCGGGGCGGCCCCGGCGCCGGGCGCGGCGAGGACGAGCACCCCGAGCACCGTCAGCACGGCCGCGCCGACCGCCGTCAGCCGGCGTATCGCGTCCCCGCCCACTCCCGTGCCTCCCCCGTGTCCTGGGCATACGCCGTCGATGTACGTACTGGTGTACGGACGCACGGGGTGTGCCGGACGGTTGCACGACCGTCAGCGAAACGCGCGGGGCGCGGGCGCCCCGGCGCGCGTCCCGTCCCGCGCGGCGCGCTCTCGGCTCAGCCGGTCACCCCCACCGGCTCCTCCGGCTCCGACTCCCCCACGAAGGTCCGCCACAGCCGGGCGTAGCGGCCGTCCAGGGCGAGGAGTTCGTCGTGGGTGCCGTCCTCCGCGACCCGGCCGTGGTCCATCACGACCACGCGGTCGGCGCGGGCGGCCGTGGTCAGCCGGTGGGCGACCACCAGGGTCGTACGGCGGCCCGCGAGGCGGTCGGTGGCCTGGTTGACCTGGGCCTCGGTGGCCAGGTCCAGGGCGGCGGTGGCCTCGTCGAGCAGCAGGACGTCGGGGTCGACCAGCTCGGCGCGGGCGAGCGCGATCAGCTGGCGCTGGCCCGCCGAGAGGTTCCGGCCGCGCTCGGCGACCTCGTGCAGATAGCCGCCCTCCAGCGTGGCGATCATCTCGTGCGCGCCGACCGCCCGCGCCGCCGCCTCCACCTCGGCGTCGGTGGCGTCGGGACGGCCGTAGGCGATGGCGTCACGGACCGTGCCGGGGAAGAGGTACGCCTCCTGCGGCACGACCCCGAGCCGGTGCCGGTACGAGGTGAGGTCCAGGGCGCGCAGATCCGTGCCGTCGACGGTGACCCGGCCCGCGGTCGGGTCGTAGAACCGCGCGACCAGCTTGACCAGCGTGGACTTGCCCGCGCCGGTCTCGCCGACGAAGGCGACCGTCTGCCCGGCCGGGACGGTCAGGTCGACGCCGGTCAGCGCCTCCTCCTCGTCGCCGTACGCGAACGACACGTCCTCGAAGGCGATGTCCCCGCGCAGCGAAAGCACCTCCAGGGGCTCGGCGGCCGAGCCGGTGGAGGCGGGCTCGCGCAGCAGCTCCTGGATGCGGCCGAGGGAGACGGTGGCCTGCTGGTAGCCGTCGAAGACCTGGGAGAGCTGCTGGACAGGCGCGAAGAACAGGTCGATGTAGAGCAGATAGGCGACCAGCGCGCCCGTGGTCAGCGTGGCCGCCTCCACTCGTCCGGCGCCCGAGATCAGCACGGCCGCCGCCGCGACCGAGGACAGCAGCTGGACGAACGGGAAGTAGACGGAGATCAGCCACTGGCCCCGGATGCGGGCCTGCCGGTAGCTGTCGCTGCGCGCGGCGAACCGGCGCCCGCCGTCGCCCTCGCGCCGGAACGCCTGCACGATCCGCAGCCCGGCCACCGACTCCTGGAGGTCGGCGTTGACGACCGAGACCCGCTCACGGGCCAGCTCGTACGCCTTCACACTGGCCCGGCGGAAGAAGAAGGTGGCCACGATCAGCGGGGGCAGCGTGGCGAAGACGACCAGCGCGAGACGGAGGTCGAGCACCAGCAGCGCGCCCATGATCCCGAAGAAGGTGACGACCGAGACGAACGCGGTGACCAGACCCGTCTGGAGGAACGTGGACAGCGCGTCCACGTCGGTGGTCATCCGGGTCATGATGCGGCCGGTCAGCTCGCGCTCGTAGTAGTCCAGGCCGAGCCGCTGGAGCTGGGTGAAGATCTTCAGCCGCAGCGCGTACAGCACCCGCTCGCCGGTACGGCCGGTCATCCGGGTCTCGCCGTACTGCGCGACCCACTGCACCAGCACCGTGAGCAGGCCCAGCAGCGAGGCCGCCCAGACCGCGCCGAGGGCCGCGCGGGTGACGCCCTGGTCGATGCCGTGCCGGATCAGGACCGGGAGCAGCAGGCCCGCGCCCGCGTCCACGGCGACGAGCAGCAGGCTGATCAGCAGGGGGCGCCCGAAGCCGTGCAGCAGACGGCGCAGCCCGTAGGAGTCCTCGGGGCGGACCGCGCGGGCCTCGTCCACGCCGGGGGTGTCGGTGGCCGGGGGCAGCGCCTCGACCTTGGCGAGGAGTTCCGGGGTGGCCGGGGTGCCCGCCAGCGCCCGGTCGCGGGGTGCGCGGTCGCCGGTCCACAGCCTCGGGGTGAGACCGCGCTCGGCGTCGAACTCGGCGTCCAGCTCCTCGCGGACGGTGGTGTCCTCGCGCGGCTCGGCCGGGCGGGCGTGGCCCGGGGAGACGCCGCCCAGCTCGTCGGGGTCGGTGAGCAGCCTGCGGTAGAGCGGGGAGCGCTTCTGCAGCTCGGCGTCGGTGCCGATGTCCGCGAGGCGGCCGCCTTCCAGGACCGCGATGCGGTCGGCCAGGTTCAGGGTGGAGCGGCGGTGCGCGATGAGCAGGGTCGTACGGCCCTGCATCACCTGGTGCAGCGCCTCGTGGATCTCGTGCTCCACGCGGGCGTCGACGGCGCTGGTCGCGTCGTCCAGGACCAGCAGGCGCGGGTCGGTGAGCAGGGCGCGGGCGAGGGCGACGCGCTGGCGCTGGCCGCCGGAGAGGGTGAGGCCGTGCTCGCCGACCTTGGTGTCGTAGCCCTCGGGCAGCTCGCTGATGAAGCCGTGGGCCTGGGCGGCGCGGGCGGCGGCCTCGATCTCCTCCTGCGTGGCGTCGGGGCGGCCGTAGGCGATGTTCTCGCGGACCGAGGCGGAGAACAGGAAGGAGTCCTCCGGGACCAGGCCGATGGCGGCGCGCAGCGAGTCGAGCGTCAGCTCGCGCACGTCGTGGCCGCCGACCAGGACGGCGCCCCGGCCCACGTCGTAGAAGCGGGGCAGCAGCATCGAGAGGGTGGACTTGCCGGAGCCCGAGGCGCCGACGACGGCCAGCGTCTCGCCCGGCCGGATCTCGAAGCTGAGCCCCTTGAGGACGGGCCGGTCGGCGTCGTAGCCGAAGGACACGTCGTCGAACTCGACGGAGGCGGGCGCGTCGGCCGGGAGGGTCTTGGTGCCGTCCTTCATGGTCGGCTCGGTGTCGATCAGCTCCAGGACGCGCTCGGTGCCCGCGCGGGCCTGCTGGCCGACGGTGAGCACCACGGCGAGCATCCGCACCGGGCCGACCAGCTGGGCGAGGTAGGTGGAGAAGGCGACGAAGGTGCCGAGCGTGATGTGCCCGCCCACCGCGAGCCAGCCGCCGAGGGCCAGCATGGCGACCTGGCCGAGCGCGGGGACGGCCTGGAGGGCGGGGGTGTACTTGCTGTTCAGCCGGATGGTCCGCAGCCGCGCCGCGAACAGCCTGCGGCCGACCTCGCGCAGCTTCCCGGTCTCCTGCTCCTCCTGCCCGAACCCCTTCACCACGCGGACGCCGCTGACCGCGCCGTCCACCACTCCGGCGACGGCGGCGGCCTGCGCCTGCGCGTACCAGGTGGCCGGGTGCAGCCTGCTGCGGCTGCGCCGGGCGATCCAGCCGAGCGCGGGACCGACCGCGAGCGCGACCAGGGTGAGCGGCAGCGACAGCCAGGCCATGATCCCGAGCGAGATCAGGAACAGCAGCACGTTCCCGATGGTCATCGGGAGCATGAACAGCAGGCCCTGGATCAGCTGGAGGTCGCTGGTGGCCCGGCCGACGACCTGCCCGGTGGACAGCTCGTCCTGACGGCGGCCGTCGAGCCGGGTGATCGTGCGGTACATCGCGGTCCGCAGGTCGTGCTGGACGTCCAGGGCGACCCGGCCGCCGTAGTAGCGGCGGACGTAGGTGAGCGCGTACACCAGCAGTGCGGCGCCGATCAGGGCGCCCGCCCAGGGGGCCATCGAGCGGGTGTGGCCGCCGATCACGTCGTCGATGATCACCTTCGTGATCAGCGGGACGACCGCCATGACGGCCATTCCGGCGAGCGAGGAGCCGAGGGCGAGGACGACGTCCTTCGGATACCGCCAGGCGTATCCCGCCAGTCGTCGTGCCCATCCCCGTTGCGGTCCCACGCGGGTGTCCTCCGTCGGTCGGCCTGATCTTCCGTGAGGCACAAACGCGGGGTGGAAGGGGGGTATTCCGTACGGGGGTGCCGCCCGGTCCGGTACGGAGGCGCCGCCTGGCGGGTGACGGCCGCCGGGCGGGGTGTCCGTATCTGTGCTGGAATGCGTCGCGTCGCAGGGACTCGGTGATGGAGGCGCACATGGGCAACGACACGGGCAACATCGACACGCCGGACGCCGCCGACCTGGACGCGGCGGCCCGGCGGCACAGCGCCGCCGAGGGCTGGGCGCTGCCGGACGGCAGCTATCCCGTCCGCCCGGCGGACCTGCACGGCGCGGAGGACCTGCGCCGGGCGATCCACGCGGTCGGCCGGGGGCGCCGCGATCCGCACGACACGATCCGCCGCCACATCATGGACCGCGCCCGCGCGCTCGGGCTGTCCTCGGAGATCCCGTCGGACTGGAATCCGGACGGGAGTCTCAGCGAGTAGGTGCCGTGCGCACCCGCAAGGAGAAGAGGCGGGTCGTCTGCGCCGGGTTCTGGTTGTCGTCACTCACCAGGAGCACCTTCAGGCGGCCCTTCGCGTCCCGCCCGGTGACGGTCATGCCCTCGATGTTGTCGAGCAGCGGGTTGGGCTGGGGCTGGCGGGCGGTCGCGCCGAGGCTCGGGCAGTCGGCGATGTCGGCGAGCGGGGTCTTGCGCAGGAGACGTACGCCGGGCTGTCCGGTGAGGTGCCCGACGCGTGCGGTGTCGGTGGCGTGGCGCGGGTCGGCGAGAGAGAGCCGGACGGTGTTGCCGACGCCCGCCGTGAAGCCGCGCTCCAGGACGAGCAGGCGGCCGTCGGGGGTGGCCTGTACCTCGGGCACGCC
Organism: Streptomyces sp. LaPpAH-108; assembly: GCF_000373625.1. GTDB lineage: Bacteria > Actinomycetota > Actinomycetes > Streptomycetales > Streptomycetaceae > Streptomyces. Next base: position 116,617 of record NZ_KB891988.1, on the reverse strand, counting down.
GAGGCTCGGGTCGTCGGTGCGGTACGCGTACTGCGCGGCGAGCCGGAACCCGCCGTGCCCCCGCGTCCACGTCTGGAAGCGGACGGTGCCGGGGTCGTCCCCGGCGAGCGCGTACTCCATCGACGCGAGCAGGGTGTGGCCGCCGGGCAGCAGGGTCAGCCCCTCGAAGGTCTGATTGGCGGTGGCGCGTCCGGCGGGGGCGACGCGCAGGTCTTCGGGGACGGGCAGCCGCTCCAGGAGCTTCCCGGTGCGCGAGTACCGCCGTACGGACGGCTCGGTCTCGGAGGTGACCAGCCGGGTGCCGTCCCGGTCCACGACCAGGCCCTCGGAGTCCAGCTCCTGGCCGCTCTCGTCGGCGAGACCGATCGCTCCGGTCGGCCGCAGGCTGTGTGCGTCCAGCCGGAACAGCGTGGACCGGTCCGACAGCGCGGCGAGCGATCCGTCGCGGTCCACGGCGAGGGCGGAGAGGTTGCCGACGTAACTGCCGTCGTACGTCGTCTTGTCGAGCGCGTCGGAGAAACGGTCGAGCGTGACGGCGGGGGAACAGGCGTGTGTCTGCGGGGAGTTGGCGCGCTCCTGCGGGGAGTCGGCGTGCGCTGCCCCCGGTGCCGCGAGGCAGAAGGCGGCGGCGAGGGTTGCGGAGAGGACGGGGCGGGTTCTCTTGCGCGCGGTCATGGGGGTCACGGTAGGGGGCGGGGCCCAAGGGCGCACGGCGGTACGGCCGTTGGCCCCCGCGCGCGGGCCCGGCTCCTCCGGTGGACGGAGGGGCCGGGCCCGTGCGGAGGGGGTGTCAGCCCTGCGGCGGGGTGGCCACGAAGGCCTCGCGCGGGGTGCTGGTCGGGACGTAGACGGCGGACTTGGCCGCCGTCGGGACCAGGTCCTTGTGGATGACCTTGGAGACGTTCTGGATGGTGGTGACGCCGTAGTCCATCGTGCTGTTGTCCTGCGTCAGCACGCTGAGCATGTAGTCGTGACCGGCGCCGTCGAAGGTGCCGAGGCTGTGGACGCGCCAGCCGTGGGTCGCGCGCTGGAGCCAGCCGTTCTTGACGTGCACGGCGACCGTGGCGGGGGCGCCTGCCGGGGTGCCCCAGCGCTGGGAGGAGACGACCTGGCCCATGAGCTTGAGGATGTACGCCCGCGAACTGTCGCTCAGCACACTGTTCTTGGCGGTGACGAGCTTGAGCAGCTTCTGCTCGTCGGTGACGTTGATCTGGGTCAGCCCCCAGTAACCGTTCGCGCCCGGCGTCGTCCTGGTCATCTTGGCGGCGGCCAGGAAGCCCTTGACCTTCGTCACGCCGAGCTGCTTCCACAGCTTGCTGGTGGCGGTGTTGTCCGACTGCGTGATCATCGCCTTGGCGAGCGTGGTCTCGGTGTTCGTCAGATACCGGTCGTGCTTCTTGGCGTCCCAGAGCAGCGTGGCGAGCACGGTGACCTTGACGGTGCTGGCCGAGTCGTACGCGCTGGTCGCCCGCAGCGTGCAGGTGGTGCCGGTCGAGCGGTCGTACACCCCGAGCGCGACACTGCTCTTCCGCTTCGCCAGCGCCGCCGTGATGTCCTTCTCCAGCTTGTCCGCCAGCCCCGCCTTGGACGACGTACAGCTGACGGCCGAGGCCGCGGACGCCGGTGTGGCGGCCACGGCCGGTATGAGCAACGCGACACCGAGCGCGGCGGCGACCGCTCCGGTACGACGTGGAGTCCGGGTTTTCATGCCTCAGTTGACTAACGGAACCACACGAAAGTTGCACGGACCGTGTCCCGGTTCGAGCGACTTCTTCCCACAAGTTGCCCGACCCTGACGGGTTCTTTACCGGTGCTTGAGGTTGCTTCCGATGGCGAACCGGGGCGTCGAACTGGGGTCTTCGGGTGGGTGGGCCGACGGGAGTGTTTCTTCGAGGAGCGACCGGAGGGCGCGCGCCGAGTCCGAGCCCGCCTCGGCCGTGTACGTGATCAGGCGTTGGCCCGAGGAGGCCGGGAACGTCAGGGTTTCGAAGGCGAGGTCCATGTCGCCTGCCGGCGGGTGGCGCAGGCGTTTCATGCCCGACGTGCACGTGCGGACCGGGTGGCGGTTCCAGAGGGGCGTGAAGTCGGAGGAGTGGATGGTGAGGTGGCCCACCAGGGCCGTCAGGGCGGGGTCGTCGGGGTGGCGGGCCGTTTGCTGGCGCAGGGAGGCCACCGCCAGGACGGCCTCGGAGGGCCGGTCGCGGTACAGGGCGCGGTAGGCGGGGTCCAGGAAGAGCATGCGGGTGAGGTTGGGGCGGGTGGCGGAGGCGTCGGGGGCGTTCGCGGGGAGGTGTGCGGCCAGGAGGGCGTGGCCCAGGGGGTTCCAGGCCAGGACGTCGTTCCGGCGGTCCAGGGCCAGGGCCGGTATCTCCCGCATCGACGCGAGGAGTTGGCGTACCGATGCGCTCGCCTGCTCCGGGCGGGGCGGGGTCGTAGCGGAACGCACCGGGTGGGCCAGTGCCTTCAGGTGGGCCGTCTCGTCCTCGGTGAGGCGTAGCGTGCGGGCGATCGCGTTCAGGACGGAGTCGGAGGCACCGGCCGCGCGGCCCTGTTCCAGGCGGGTGTAGTGGGTGACGCTGACGCCGGAGAGCATGGCCAGTTCCTCGCGGCGCAGCCCCGTCACCCGGCGGCGGGTCGGGAGCGGGGTGAGGCCCGCCTCCTCCGGACGCAGGGCGGCGCGGCGGGACTTGAGGAAGTCGCCCAGGTCGGACGGGGCGTCCATCGCTGCCTCCACGGGTCGGGGTTTCCATGATGGCCGCCGTGGGCGCGCGGGGCGCCCGCCGAGGGTGGTCACGTCATGACCACCCTCCCGGTGACTGCCCGGACCGGGGTGCTGGCTGCCCCCTTTCCCGCTGGCGAGCCTGGCTTCGCCGAGCCGAGCCCCGACCCGTCGAAGGGAATCCCCGCCATGCCGCTCACCGGAACCCCGCCCCCGACCGCAGCCGTCACCGCCCTCACCCCCCGCCTCCGTCTCGTCCTCGTCCTCCTGCTCGCCGCCCAGTTCATGCTCGCCGTGGACTTCTCGATCCTGAACGTCGCGCTTCCGGTGATCGGCCGGGGCCTTGGCTTCCGGCTCGGTCAACTCCAGTGGATCGGGACCGCGTTCGCCCTCTGCGCGGCGGGCTTCACCCTGCTCTTCGGCCGGGTGGCCGACCTCTTCGGGCGCCGTCGGCTGTTCCTCGGCGGCCTCGCCGTACTCGCCGTCGCCTCCCTCGCGGGCGGTCTCGCCACCAGCCCCGAGGTGCTGCTCGCGGCCCGTGTGCTGCAAGGGCTGGCCACCACGGCCGTGACTCCGGCGGGGCTGTCGCTGCTGACGACCTCGTTCCCGGAAGGCCCGCTGCGGGAGAAGGCGCTCGGGCTCAACGGGGCGCTGATGTCGGCGGGGTTCACCACCGGCGCGATCCTCGGCGGGGTCCTCACCGACCTGCTGTCCTGGCGCTGGGCGTTCTTCGTCAATGTGCCCGTCGCCCTCGCGGTCCTGCTGGTCGCGCCCGCGGTCATCGCCGAGTCCCGGACCAGCGGCCACCGCGCCACGCTGGACCTCCCCGGCGCCCTCACGGTCACCCTCGGTCTGCTGGCCGTCGTACTCGGGCTCACGCAGGCGGGCGAGCGCGGGTGGGGTTCGCCGTACACGCTGGGCGCCCTCGGGGCGGGAGTGGCGCTGCTGGTCCTCTTCGGCGCGGTGGAACGCCGGGTGGCCCAGCCCCTCGTACCGCTCCACGTCCTCGGCAGGCGCACCGTCGCCTGGGGAAATCTGGCCGGTCTCGTCGCGTTCCTCACCGAGACCTCCCTCGTCTTCCTGCTGACCCTGTATCTCCAGAAGGTGCTCGGCTTCTCCCCGCTGGCGGCCGGGCTGTCCTTCGGGGTGCTGGGGGTGGGTACGGTCACGGGCGGCGCCCTCGCGCCGAGGATCATCGGGCGGATCGGCAGCAGGCGGACGCTGATCGTCGGCGGGGTGGTCCAGGCGGTGTTCACGGCCGCGCTGCTCGGTCTCGGCACGGGGCACGCGTCCCTGGGACCGCTGCTCGTCGCCACGTTCGCGGGCGGGATCGGGAACATGCTCGTCATCGTCGGCTTCATGGTGACCGCCACGTCGGGTCTGGCCGACGGCGAACAGGGCCTGGCGACCGGCCTCGCGACCATGACCCAGCAGATCGGCATCACCATGGGCACCCCGGTGATGAGCGCGATCGCCACCGGCGCGATGACCGGCACGGGCGCCCTCGCGGTACTGACCGGCCTGAAGACAGCGATCGCGGTGAACGCGGGGCTCGTGCTCTTGGGGGTCCTCACCAGCGCGGTGTTCCTGCGGACAAGGGTGCTTTCCGCCCAGGTGAGATGAGTCGCGCAGGGTGTTTTCGAGAGATATCGCCGTGGGGGTGCAGGTTGGGGGCGCGTGCGGGTCCGCTGTGGCTGGTCGCGCCGTTCCCCGCGCCCCACCCGCAGAAACTCCCCGGCCGCTACCCTGCCCCCATGACCGCCTTCGTACTCGTCCCCGGCGCCCGTCTCGGCTCATGGGCCTGGGACGGCGTCGTACCGCTCCTGCGGGAAGCCGGTCACGGCGTTCACTCGTTGACGCTCTCCGGTCTCGCCGACCGGCGGGGCGTAACGGCCGGGCAGCGGACCCACGTTCAGGACATCGTCGACGAAGTCGAGCGGCACGATCTGCGCGAAGTCGTCCTGGTGGGGCACAGCTACGCCGGTGTCCCGGTGGGCCAGGCCGCGGAGCGGATCGGGGAGCGGCTGGCGCGGGTGGTGTTCGTCGACTCCAGTGTTCCGGTCGACGGAGAGTCGTTCGCCTCGCAATGGCCCGACGGCGGGGTGGCGCTGAAACAGGCCGTCGCTCAGAACAACGGCTTCTGGCCCGTCGCCCCCGCCTCCCACTACGACGGACACGGGCTCACCGAGGAACAGATCGCGCGGATCGTCAGCAACTCCACGCCCCACCCGGGCCCCACGCTGACCGAGCCCGCCGTACTCACCCGCCCGCTCGGCACCCTGAAGGCGACCTATGTCCTGTGCGGACCCGCCGGGGACGAACCCGACGACGACGTGGCCGAGTTGGTGGCCGCCGGGCACTGGCGCCTCGTCCGGATGGACACCGGGCACTGGCCGATGTTCTCCCGGCCGCGCGAGCTGGCACGGGTGCTGCTCGACGCGGCCGGGGAGTGACGGCCGTCAGTCCAGATGCGTCGGCGCGAACATCCGCAGCACCGCCGGAAGCACCACCACCGAAGGCCCCGGAGTCGCCAGCGCCTTGGACAGGTCCGCCTCCAGGGTCTCCGGAGAGGTCAGGGTGCCCGGTACCCCGAAGGACTCCGCCAGCGCCACGTAGTCCGGGCGGGTCAGTTCCGTCGCCGTCGGTTCGCCGAAGGCGTCTGTCATGTATTCGCGGAGGATGCCGTAGCCGCCGTCGTCCACGATGAGCCAGGTGACGGGGAGGTCGTACTGGCGGGCCGTCGCCAGCTCCGCGATGGAGTACAGGGCGCCGCCGTCGCCGGAGACCGCCAGGACCGGGCGGGTGGGGTCCGCCGCCGCCGCGCCGAGGGCCGCCGGGAAGCCGTAGCCGAGGCCGCCGGCGCCCTGGGCGGAGTGCATGGTGTTGGCGCCGCGGGGGTCGAAGGCGGACCAGGCCCAGTAGGCGAGGATCGTCATGTCCCAGAAGGACGGGGAGCCGGGAGGCAGCGCCTTCCGTACCGAGGCCAACACGTCCTGTTCCAGGGTGAGTTCCTGGGCGGCGATGCGTGCCGTGACCTTCGCGAGAAGTTCCCGCACCCGGTCCGCCGCCGACGCGTCCGTCCGCTCCTCCACCGTCTCCAGGAGCGCCTGGAGCGCGAGGCGGGCGTCCGCGTGGATGCCCAGCGCCGGGTGGTTGGACTCCAGCTTGCCGAGGTCCGCCTCGATCTGGATCACCCGGCCGCGCGGCTTGAACGTGTGGTAGTTCGAGGAGAGTTCACCGAGGCCCGAGCCGACGACCAGAAGTACGTCCGCGTCCTCCAGGAAGTCCGTCGTGTGCCGGTCCTCCAGCCAGGACTGGAGGGACAGCGGGTGCTCCCAGGGGAAGGCGCCCTTGCCTCCGAAGGTCGTCACCACGGGGGCGTCCAGCTTCTCCGCGAGCTGACGCAGCTTGCCCGAGGCGTCCGACCGTACGACTCCCCCGCCCGCGATGATCGCGGGACGCTCCGCACGGGACAGCAAGTCCGCCGCCACCGCCGTGAGTTCGACGCGCGGGACCAGCTCCTCCGGCGTCGCGTCCGGGGCCGTCACCACGGGCAGCGAGGTCTCCGCGAGGAGCACGTCCTGCGGGATCTCCACCCACACCGGCCCGTGCGGAGCGGTCAGCGCGGAACGCCACGCCTCCGCGATGGCCGACGGGATCTGCGACTGCGAGCGCACCGTGTGAACCGACTTCACCACGCCCCGGAACGAGGCGGACTGGTCCGGGAGTTCATGGAGATACCCGTGCCGGCCGCCGCCCAGCCCCGCCGTCGGGATCTGGCTGCTGATCGCCAGGACGGGCGCCGACGCCGACGCCGCCTCCTGGAGCGCGGCCAGGGACGTGAGCGCGCCCGGACCCGTGGAGAGCAGCAGCGGCGCCGCCTCCCCCGTGATCCGGCCGTACGCGTCCGCCGCGAAGCCCGCGTTGTTCTCCACCCGCAGCCCGATGTAGCGCAGCGAGGAGCGGCGCAGCGCGTCGAACATGCCGAGCGCGTGCTGGCCGGGCAGCCCGAAGACGGTCGTCGCGCCGAGCCCGGCCAGGGTCTCCACGACCAGGTCGCCGCCGTTGCGCCCGGGAGGAGGGTTCAGGGCGGCGGAGATCTGCGCCTGCGTCGGGCGGAGCACCAGGTCGTGGTCGTGAGTCACTGCGCTTACGCGTCCTTCCGGGCCGCCGCGATCTGACGGCTCATGATCGTGGTCAGTTCGTACGCGGTGTGGGAGGCCGCGACCGAGGTGATCTCGGCGTGGTCGTAGGCCGGGGCGACCTCCACCACGTCCGCCGAGACCAGGTTGCACGAGGCCAGGCCGCGCAGGATCTCCAGCAGCTCGCGGGAGGTCATGCCGCCCGCCTCGGGGGTGCCGGTGCCGGGAGCGTGGGCCGGGTCGAGGCAGTCGATGTCGATGGAGATGTACAGCGGGCGGTCCCCGATGCGCTGGCGCAGCTGGTCGGCGACCTCGTCGGCGCCCCGCCGGTAGACGTCCGCCGAGGTGACGATGCCGAAGCCCATCTTCTCGTCGTCCGTGAGGTCCTGCTTGCCGTACAGCGGGCCGCGCGTGCCCACGTGCGAGAGCGCGGAGGTGTCGAGGATGCCCTCCTCCACCGCGCGCCGGAAGGGGGTGCCGTGGGTGTACTCGGCGCCGAAGTACGTGTCCCAGGTGTCCAGGTGTGCGTCGAAGTGCAGCAGCGCGACCGGGCCGTGCTTCTTGGCGACCGAGCGCAGCAGCGGCAGCGCGATGGTGTGGTCGCCGCCCAGCGTCATCAGCCGGGCGCCGGTGCCGAGGAGGTCGTCGGCGGCGGCCTCGATGGTGTCGACGGCCTCGTTGATGTTGAACGGGTTCACGGCGATGTCGCCGCCGTCCGCGACCTGCGCGAGGGCGAAGGGGGACGCGTCCTGCGCGGGGTTGTACGGGCGCAGCAGCCGGGACGCCTCGCGGATGGCGTTGCCGCCGAAGCGGGCGCCCGGCCGGTACGAGACGCCGGAGTCGAACGGCACGCCGACCACGGCGACGTCCGCGCGGCCGACCTCGTCCAGCCGGGGCAGCCGGGCGAAGGTGGCGGGGCCCGCGTAGCGCGGGACGCGGGAGGAGTCGACGGGCCCGCGGGGCGTCTCGGAGCTGCTCATCGTGAAATGCCTTCTTCCTTGCGCTTCGTCGCGCATGTACTGCTTTCCGTACGACTCTACTGGTGAGCCGGGACCGGTTCGGACGCGAGTTCGGGGGACTTCCCGGCGAGGCGGTCGCGCCAGACGGCGAGGACGCGCTCGTCGGTGGGCCTGGTGGCCAGCGAGACGACGACATAGGCGGCGAGGGAGGCGAGCAGGCCGTAGTAGACGGGCTCGTTGGCGAGGATGCCGTAGGCCGCCATCAGGCCGATCACCGCGAGGCCGCCGACGATCACGGAGGCCAGCGCGCCCTGCACGGTGCCGCGCTTCCACAGCAGCCCGCCGAGGATGGGCACGAGCAGGCCGCCGACGAGGAGGTTGTACGCGACGGTCAGCGCCTCGACCACGTTGTTCAGGGCGATGGCGGTGCCGATCACCGCGAGGCCCATGATCAGGATGAAGACGCGGTTGCCCTTGACCTCGTCGTGCTCCTCGCCGCCCGGGCGGACCAGGCCGCGCAGCCGGGACCAGATGTCGTTGTTGGCGACGGTCGCGCAGGCGATCAGGGCGCCGGAGGAAGTGGACATCACGGCGGCGAGGGCGGCGGCCAGCACCAGGCCCCGTACGCCGATGGGGAGTTCGTCCTTGACGATGGTCGCGAACGCGTCGTCCGGGTTGGCCAGCTTGGGGTAGAGGACCTTGGCGGCGGTGCCGATGACGGCGCCCGCGACGGCGTAGGCCAGACAGTAGGTGCCCGCCACCGTGCCGCCCCACTTGGCGGTGCGGTCGTCGCGGGCGGTGAACACGCGCTGCCAGATGTCCTGGCCGATCAGCATGCCGAAGGTGTAGATCAGCACATAGGTGAAGATCGTCTCGCCGCCGATGCCCAGCGGGTCGAAGTACTCGGTGGGCAGCTTGGCCTTCATCTCCGAGAAGCCGCCCGCCTTGACCACGGCGATGGGCAGCAGCAGGAGCAGGACGCCGATGGTCTTCACCACGAACTGCACCATGTCGGTGAGCGTGATCGACCACATGCCGCCGAGGGTGGAGTACGCGACGACGATGGAGCCGCCGAGGACGATCGCGAGGGTGCGGTTCATGTCGAACAGCACGTCGAAGATCGTGGCGTAGGCGATGGTGGAGGTCACGGCGAGCATGAGGGTGTACGCCCACATGACGACGCCGGAGATGACCCCGGCCCGTCCGCCGTAGCGCAGATCCAGCATCTCGGAGACGGTGTAGACCTTCAGGCGGGCGATCCGGGCCGAGAAGAACACCGAGAGGGCCAGCAGGCCGAGGCCGATGGCGAAGACCATCCAGGCGCCGGAGAGGCCGTACTTGTAGCCGAGGCCGACGCCGCCGATGGTGGACGCGCCGCCGAGGACGATCGCGGCCATGGTGCCGGAGTACATGGCGGGGCCCAGGCGGCGGCCCGCCACCAGGAACTCGCTCTTCGACCTGGCCCGGCGCATCCCCCACCAGCCCATGGCCAGCATTCCGACGAGATAGACGACGATCACTGTGTAGTCGACGGCCATGAGCGGGGCCCTCCTTCGCGCGCAGTCCGGTGGCGTGTCGTGCGGTGTCGTGGGGGTGCGACGGCAGCGGTTCACGGGGACATCCGCCCGTACCCGTGGCTGCCGTTCCGCCTAGAGATTAGGTGGCCGGAAAGCGACTGCGAAGTGTACGTTTCATCCACTCGAACGGGGTGGGACGGAGGAATCGCACAGCATGACGGACCCGATCACCCCGGCCGTGCCGCCGACCCCACCCGTGCCGCTCTCCGCCCTGCTCGCGCGGGAGGACCTGGGGCTGCGGCAGATCGCGGGCCCCGAGGACCCGGACACGGTGATCCACTGGGCGCACACCTCGGAGATGGCCGACCCGTACCCCTATCTCCTGGGCGGCGAGCTGCTGCTCACGGCGGGGGTGCACGTCCCGGAGGCGGCGGGGTCGGGGGCGTACTTCGACGACTACGTCTCCCGGATCGTCGCGGCGGGCGGCGCCGCACTCGGCTTCGGTCTCGCCCCGGTGCACGACACGGTGCCGCGCGCGCTGGTCGCGGCGTGCGAGGCGTACGGCCTGCCGCTGCTGGAAGTCCCGCCCCGTACGACCTTCTCCGGCATCGCCCGCGCCGTCTGGCAGCTGATGGCCCAGGCCCGGCTCGCCGAACTCCGCCGCGTCACCGAGGCCCAGCAGAGCCTGACCGCCGCCGCCTCCCGCCCCGACCCGGTCCCCTCCGTCCTCCGCCAACTCGCCCAGCGCCTCGCGGCCCACGCGGTGCTCTACGGCCCCGACGGCACGGCGATCGCCGCCGCGGGCCGCACGACGACCCCGGACCCTCGGGAGGCACTGGCCCGGCTGGCGTCGGTGGTACGCCCGCTGCCCACCCCGGCACCCGGCGAGGACCGAACACCGGAGCGCGACGCGACGGAAACCGGCGAGAGCCGCCCGACCCCTGACCGCAGCGCGGCCACCGCGCCCGGAACCCGACAGCCAGGCAGCCGCCCGGCACCCGGCGACGCCCCCTCCGCAGGACACCCCGGCCCGGCAACACCCACCCCCGAAGCCGCACCCGGCGACCTACCGAGCAGCGGCCCGGCGGACGGACCAGCCCCTGGCGACAACCCGGCCGCAGCACACTCGGGACCGACCACACCCACGACCAGCACCGGAACTCAAGCCGCACCCGGCGGCCCACCGGGCAGCAGCCCGGCGGACGGACCAGCCCCTGGCGACAACCCGGCCGCAGCACACTCGGGACCAGCCACACCCGCGACCGGCCCCGGAACCCGAGCCGTACCCGGTGAGCAGCCGGGCGGGCCGTCCGCACCCGGGCCGGGCCAGGACGCACGGCGGACGGCCCCCGGCACCGAGTCACCAGCGGAGACCGCCCCCGGCACGCGACAGCTGAGCGCCCTCCCCCAGCCGCCCCACGGCGCCGACCGGACGCCCGGTGCGGCCGTCACCCCCGACCCGGGCCACAGCGCCGCACCCACGCCCGGCCCCGACCCCCAGCCTGGCCACACCCCACCCCACCGCCCCGGCACGGCCGTCACCCCCGACCCGGGCCACAGCGCCGCACCCACGCCCGGCCCCGACACCCGGCCCGGCCACACCCCACCCCACCGCCCCGGCACCACCGCCCCCACCCCGGCCGGCCGCCAGGCCCCCTCCTCCGCCACCGACACCCACCACGGCACCCACCTCTCCGCCTACGCCCTCGGCAGCAACGGCGGGTTCGTGCTCGGGGTGGCCGCCGCGCAGCGCACCGCCGGGGATCACACCATCGCGTCCGTCGCCGCCGTGCTGCTGTCGTTGCTGACCGGGGAGCATCAGAGCGGGGCGGGGGCGGACCGGTCGTCGGCGTTGGTGCGGTTGCTGCTGGGGGCCGCGCCGGAGGAGGTCGTGCCGTTGCTGCGGCCGGGGCCGGAGCCGTGGGTCGTCGTGCACGCGCGGCCCGAGGGGCGCGCGCCGGACGCCGTGGCCGCCGCCGCGCTGGGGGCGGCGCTGGGGTCGCCGCTGACGGACCTCGCGCGGGAGGCCGTACGGGTGCTGGTGCCCGCCGGGCGGGAGCCCGAGCCGCAGCCCGGGTGGACGCTCGGGGTGAGCGCGCCCGCGCGGCCCGCGGACTGGGCCGCCGCCGACGCGCAGGCGGCCCGCGCGCTGGCCCGCGCCCGTGCGACGCGTACCGCGCTGGTGCGGCACGGCGCCCGCCCTGGCCTCGCGGACCTGGTGCCCCCGGCGGACGCCGAGGCGCACGCCCGCGCCCTGCTCGCCCCGCTCGCCGCGGGCCCCGCGCTCGCCGAGACGCTGCACGCCTGGCTTTCGCTGCACGGCAGTTGGGACCGTACGGCGGTCGCGCTGGGCGTCCACCGCAACACCGTGCGCCAGCGGATCGCCCGCTGCGCGGCCCTGCTCGGGGCCGATCTGGACGATCCGGACGTACGGATGGAGCTGTGGTTCGCGCTGCGCCGGGGCTGAGGCCCGCACCGGTGCGAGGGCGGAGACGGCACCCGGCCCGCTGCCCCACAATGGGGGGCATGCCGATACCCGGGACACCCAGCCGCGCCGAACTGGTCGAGCATCTGGTGAGAACACGTATCGCGGGCGACGTCGCCACTCCCCGCGAGAACAACCTCTCCCACTACCGCAGGCTCGCCAACGGAGACCGTCACTTCTGGCTCGGTCTCGAGCTGGGCGACCGCTGGTCCGACGAGCAGGACGTGCTCGCGGTGATGGCCGAGCGGGTCGGGGTGAACGACGATCCGGGCCACCGCTACGGCCAGGACACCATCGACCCCGAACTGACCGTGGACGCGCTGGACCGGATGGCGGCCCAGCTGCGCAAGGCGGCCGAGGGCGAGCAGCGGGTGCTGTTCGCGACCGGGCACCCCGGCGGCCTGCTCGACGTGCACCGCGCCACGGCCGCCGCGCTGCGCGCCGCGGGCTGCGAGATCGTCGTCATCCCCGACGGGCTGACGACGGAGGAGGGTTACGTCATGCAGTTCGCGGACGTGGCCGTCCTGGAGCACGGCGCGACGCTCTGGCACACCCACTCAGGGGAGCCGATGCGCGCCATTCTCACCGGACTTGAGCGCGCCGGGCGCCCGCTGCCCGATCTCGTGGTGGCCGATCACGGCTGGGCCGGGTACGCCGCGCAGCACGGCGTGGACGCGGTGGGCTACGCCGACTGCAACGACCCGGCGCTCTTCCTCGCCGAGTCCGAGGGCACCCTCCAGGTGGCGGTGCCGCTCGACGACCATGTGGTCAGCCCTCGTTTCTACGACCCCATGACCGCGTATCTGCTGGCAGAAGCGGGGCTCTAACGCGCCGAGCGCGATGCACGGCCCCGTCCAGGGCCGCACATCGCGCTCAGATCGCGGTGAGTGAGTCAGCGTCCGTGACCACCGTGGCCGCCACCATGACCGCCGCCGTGACCGCCATGGCCACCGCCATGACCGCCGCCGTGACCGCCGTGGCCGTAGCCTCCGTGGCCGTAGCCGTCGTGACCATGGCCGCCGTGGCCGTGGCCGTAGCCCCAGTCACCCCGGCCCCAGTCATTGTCGTTCCACCAGTTGTTGTGGTGGTGACGGCCCCTGTCGTTGTCGTTCCACCAGTTGTTGTGGTGGTTCCTGTCCCAGTCCCTGCCGTAGGAACTGTGGTCGTTGCTGTGGGACGGGGCTGCAGAGGCGGTGCCCGCGGTGCCTATCGCGGCTCCTCCGGCCAGCAGCAGGCCGGTGGCGGACATCGCGACGAGGCGCCTCGTGCGCTGTGATCGCATGGGAATACCTTCCATCTCCATCGTCTCTCGCGTATCCCCTGTCTGGGGGCGAGGTGGATGGCCGTCGCCGCGTAAAGAGGAAGATGCGGCGCGGTCTTCAGATGTCACCGCAATGTCTGAGCGGCACGATGTGGAACCGCCGACGCCTGTCAGTCATCCGTACGCTGTGCGTCATCGGGTGCTGCGGCTGAGATCCGGGCGTCCGGAAGCTCGTCGGCCGGGCAAACCGTGCGTTGCGGCTTTCACTGTTAGAGCCTAGTACCCCATGCGCCACTCGTCACTTCGAGCAACCATGTATCTGATTCTGTCGTCAAGTCCCCTTGGGTAAAAGGTTGTTGACGATGATATTTCAGCGCGGGACGCGGACGACACCCTCCTGGACGACCGAGATCGCGAGCTGTCCCTCCCGGGTGAAGATGCGGGCCTGACCGAGGCCCCGGCCGCCGTGCGCGGACGGTGACTCCTGGTCGTACAGCAGCCACTCGTCGGCACGGAAGGGGCGGTGGAACCACATCGCGTGGTCGAGGGAGGCCCCGACCACGTCGCCGACGGCCCACCCTCCGCGCCCGTGCGCGAGCAGCACGGAGTCGAGCAGGGTCATGTCGGAGACGTAGGTCGCGAGGACGACGTGCAGCAACGGGTCGTCGTCCAGCTTGCCGTTGGTGCGGAACCAGACCTGGCTGTGCGGTTCGCGCGGGGTGCCGAACGCGCCGTACGGCGGCTCGTCCACGTAGCGCAGGTCGATCGCCTCGCGGGCCTGGAGGAAGCGCTCGACGATCTCGGGGGCGAGATGGCCGTAGCCGCGCAGCCGCTCCTGGGAGGTGGGCAGCGTGGCCGGGTCGGGCGCGTCCGGCATGACGGACTGGTGGTCGAGACCGTCCTCGTACGTCTGGAAGGACGCCGAGAGATGGAAGATCGGCTTGCCGTGCTGGACGGCGACCACGCGGCGGGTGGTGAAGGAGCGGCCGTCGCGGATGCGGTCGACGCTGTAGACGATCGGCGCTCCGGGGTCGCCCATGCGCAGGAAGTAGGCGTGCAGGGAGTGCGCGTGACGGTCGGCGGGGACGGTGCGGCCCGCGGCGACGAGCGCCTGGGCCGCGACCTGGCCGCCGAAGACGCGGGGGACGACGGCGGAGCGGGAGTGCCCGCGGAAGATGTCCTCCTCGATCCGCTCCAGGTCGAGCAGATCGAGGAGGTCCTGAAGTGCCTGGCTCATGACGTGTAGTGGTATCGGCCAGTCATTTCGGGGGCCTTACAGGCCCATGTCCTTCGCGATGATCGTCTTCATGATCTCGCTGGTGCCGCCGTAGATGCGGTTGACGCGGTTGTCCGCGTACAGGCGGGCGATCGGGTACTCGTTCATGTAGCCGTAGCCGCCGTGCAGCTGGAGGCAGCGGTCGATCACGCGGTGGGCGACCTCGGTGCAGAAGAGCTTCGCGGAGGCGGCCTCGGCGGGGGTCAGCTCACCGGCGTCCAGCGCCTCGGTGGCGCGGTCGGCGACGGCCTCGGCGGCGTCGACCTCGGCCTGGCAGGCGGCCAGCTCGAACTTGGTGTTCTGGAAGTGGGCGACCGGCTTGCCGAAGACCGTGCGGTCCTGCACGTACTGCTTGGCGAAGCGGACGGCGGCCTTGGCCTGGGCGTAGGCGCCGAAGGCGATGCCCCAGCGCTCGGAGGCGAGGTTGTGGCCGAGGTAGGAGAAGCCCTTGTTCTCCTCGCCGAGCAGGTCCTCGACGGGGACCTTGACGTCCACGAAGGCGAGTTCGGCGGTGTCGGAGGTCTTCAGGCCGAGCTTGTCGAGCTTGCGGCCCACCGAGTAGCCCTCGGACTTGGTGTCCACGGCGAAGAGGGAGATGCCGAAGCGGCGGTCGTCCTCCTTCGGGGCGGAGGTACGGGCGCAGACGATGACCTTGTCGGCGTGGACGCCGCCGGTGATGAAGGTCTTGGCGCCGTTGAGGACGTAGTGCGTGCCGTCCTCGGAGAGCTTGGCGGTGGTCTTCATGCCCGCGAGGTCGGAGCCGGTGCCGGGCTCCGTCATCGCGATGGCCCACATCTCCTCGCCGGTGACGAACTTCGGCAGGAAACGCTTCTTCTGCTCTTCCGTGGCCAGCATCTTGATGTACGGCAGGGCGAGCAGCACATGCACGCCGGAGCCGCCGAACTGGACGCCCGCGCGGGCGGTCTCCTCGTAGAGGACGGCCTCGAACTTGTGGCTGTCCATGCCCGCGCCGCCGAACTCCTCCGGGACGTTGATCCCGAAGATGCCCAGCTCGCCGAGCTTGTAGTAGAAGTCGCGGGGAGCCTGCCCGGCCGCGAACCACTCGTCGTAGACGGGCACGACCTCGGCCTCGATGAAGGCCCGAAGGGTCTCCCGGAACGCCTCGTGATCCTCGTTGAACACCGTACGGCGCACGCCGCCACCTCCACGTACTCGGCATGACATCGGGCATGACGCATGTCTAAGCGCTTGCTCAGACGAGCCTACCGGCGAGTACGGAACCCCGTCCAGAGGGCATCGGCCGTAACGCTCGTCACGCTCCCGGGTCTCACGCGTCCTCGGGGTGCGGTCGCAGCCTTGCCTCCCAGTCGAGATCCTGCCGGTACTCCACGGCGCCCTGGCGGTACCGGACGCGGTAACCGGAGAGGTGGTCGCGCACGGGCCCGGTCACCTTCACCAGGGCGAGGACATACGCCTCCGTCTCACTGTGCGCCGGTATCTCGACGGGCCGCTCGGCGCCCACGTGCGTGAGGCCGACATCGCGGCGCAGATCCTTCGGCTCGACCGCCCCGAGGACGGCGCCGCCGGTCTCCTTCACGGTGACGACGCCGTACCGGACCACCTTCACGTTGCGCGGCACATGGACCCACCGCGTACGCAGCACCGTCAGCGGCTCCCCGGTGACATTGCGCTGCACCGGCATCGTCACCCAGTACTCGGCCCCCACCCGCACATGCTCATTGCCGATCTCGCCCCCCCTCCCGGCCAGCGCCCGCCCCTGCGCATCCCCGCTCCCGCCGTCACCCCCGGCCGCCGCCGTCAGCACCCCCACGAGCACGACCGCGCCCGCGACCCCTCTGAAAACCCGAGCACGCACCGGAACTCCCCCCTGTTTGCCGATCCCCCGGGGAATGAGACCACAGGGTTGACCTGCGGGAACAGCCTTTTCGTCGCGGGGTTTTCAGCCGCCGGTCTTGCCGTACCGCCGGAAGTCGCCGGTGTCGATCAGCCAGGGGCCGAAGGGGACCGTGTCACCGAAGATGTAGGCGTCCTTGCGGGCGTAGCGGCCCTTGCGGGGGTCGGAGTGGACCTCGATGGTGCCGACGGCCGGGTCGACGGCCAGGTGGTGGGCGATGCCCAGGGCGGCGAACGCGGTCGGCCTCGCGGTGCCCCCGTCCGCCGAAGCGGCGACCTCGACGGATGCCGGCACCTGTGAGGCGTTCACCGCCGGGCCATCCTCGTCCAGGGCCGCCTCGGGGACGACCGCCGCGTCCGGGTGGAGCATCCGGCCGAGGGCGGGGTGCTCGATGGGCGGGGACGCGCAGACGTGGTCCGGGTGGGTCGCGCGGAGCTGCCGGTCCAGCTGCGCGCGCAGGCTGCGGACGATCCCCGCGTGGCGTTTCGGGCGACGCCGCAGCGCCAGCGAGGGCCCCTCCGGCCCGATCTCGACGCGCCACGCCCCTTCGAGCCCTTCGGCGAAGGCACCCGGCTCGTCGGCGAGCACACGCATCCTGGCGTAGTCCACGGGCCGCAGCGTACCGGCGAAGCCCCGGCCGACCGCCGACGCGCGTGCTCCCCCCGTGCCGTCCGGCGCGGCAGAGCCCAGACGGGGAAGCGTGCCCGCTCGGCCCGGGTGGAGTGGAGGGGTGAAGGTGACGGGCGCGCCCCCTCACACGGGCCATGACTCCAGCGCCCCGGCGGAGCCGCACTCACCCACCGACGCGAACACCGCCGTAGACCCGGCAGGGAAGCACGCCCACCCGGCCTGGGCGAGGAAGCGGAGCTGGACGGCGCACGCACCCCCGCACAGGCCAGCACACCGGCGAAGCCGCGCTCACCCGCCGACGCGAACGTCGCCGTAGGCCCGGCAGGGAAGGATGCCCACGCGGCCCGGGCGAGGAAGCGGAGCTGGCTGGTGCACGCGCCCCGCGTAGGCCACCTCCCAGGTGGAGCCTCAGCCCCCCGGCCGACGCGAACACCGTCATAGACCCCGGCAGGGAAGCATCTCCACCCGGCCTGGGCGACGAAGCGAAGCTGGACGGCGCACGCACCCCCGCACAGGCCAGCACACCGGCAGAGCCGCGCTCACCCGCCGCACGAACACCGCCGTAGACCCGGCAGGGAAGCACGCCCACGCGGCCCGGGCGACGAAAAGCCGAGCTGGCTGGGTGCACGCACCCCCGCGCAGGCCACCGCCCCGGCCGAGCCTCAAACCCCCGCCGACGCGAACGCCCCCCGGGCCATCCGGTGCAGCAGCGCTGCTGTGGCCCCCCGGCCGGGGAGGGTGCCCGCTCGGCCGAGGTGGGGGGTGGAGTTGAGGAGGCCGAAGACGGAGTGGACGGCGGAGCGGGCGGCGGGTTCGGTGAGGGTGGGGTGGACCTCGCGGACGACCTCCACCCAGAGTTCGACGTACTGGCGCTGGAGCTGGCGGACCAGCTTGCGGTCGCTCTCGCGGAGGCGGTCGAGTTCGCGGTCGTGGAGGGTGATCAGCGGGCGGTCGTCGAGGGCGAAGTCGATGTGGCCCTCGATGAGGGAGTCGAGGACGGCGGAGGCGTCCGCGTGGCCGTCGGCCTCCGAGAGGCGGCGCCGGGCGCCGGTCAGCAGCTGGCCGCTGATGCCGACCAGCAGCTCGGCGAGCATCGCGTCCTTGCCGGGGAAGTGCCGGTAGAGACCGGGGCCGCTGATGCCGACCGCCGCTCCTATCTCGTCCACGCCGACGCCATGGAAGCCGCGCTCGGCGAACAGGCGCGCGGCCTCCCTGAGGATCTGCTGGCGCCGGGTCGGGGCATCGGTTCTGCTGGCCATGCGGTTCATTCTAGACAGCGAGGTTAGCGGTCGTTAACCTGAGGGAAATGCGTTAACGCTCATTAACAAGGTGAGGGGTTCGCAGGATGCACGAGGCACCGGAGCTGACGAGCGCGGCGGATCCCGCGTCGGAGGCCTGGCGGGCCAATGAACAGGCCCATCTCGCTCTCGGCGAGGAGCTGCGCGCGAAGCTCGCGCGGGCCGCCCTCGGCGGCGGCGAGAAGGCGCGCGCCCGCCACACCGCGCGCGGCAAGCTGCTGCCCAGGGACCGGGTGGACACGCTGCTCGACCCCGGCTCCCCCTTCCTGGAGCTGGCCCCCCTCGCGGCCGACGGGATGTACGAGGGACAGGCCCCCGCCGCCGGGGTGATCGCCGGGATCGGCAAGGTCAGCGGCCGTACGTGCGTGATCGTCGCCAACGACGCCACGGTCAAGGGCGGCACCTACTACCCGATGACGGTCAAGAAGCACCTCCGCGCCCAGGAGGTCGCCCTCGACAACCGCCTCCCCTGCGTCTACCTGGTCGACTCCGGCGGCGCCTTCCTCCCCATGCAGGACGAGGTCTTCCCCGACCGCGACCACTTCGGCCGCATCTTCTACAACCAGGCCCGCATGTCGGCCGCCGGCATCCCGCAGATCGCCGCCGTCCTCGGCTCGTGCACGGCCGGTGGGGCGTACGTCCCGGCGATGAGCGACGAGGCGGTCATCGTCCGCAACCAGGGCACGATCTTCCTCGGCGGCCCCCCGCTGGTGAAGGCCGCGACGGGCGAGGTCGTCACCGCGGAGGAGCTGGGCGGCGGCGAGGTCCACTCCCGCGTCTCCGGCGTCACCGACCACCTCGCGGAGGACGACGCGCACGCGCTCAGGATCGTGCGGAACATCGTCGCCACCCTCCCGGCCCCCAAGGACGCCCCCTGGGAGGTCACGGCGCCGGTGGAGCCCAAGGTGGACCCCCATGGGCTGTACGGCGCGGTCCCGGTCGACTCCCGCACCCCCTACGACGTCCGCGAGATCATCGCCCGCGTGGTGGACGGCTCGCGGTTCAGCGAGTTCAAGTCCGAGTTCGGCCAGACCCTGGTCACCGGCTTCGCCCGCATCCACGGTCACCCGGTCGGCATCGTCGCCAACAACGGCATCCTCTTCTCCGAGTCCGCCCAGAAGGGCGCCCACTTCATCGAGCTGTGCGACCAGCGCGGCATCCCGCTGGTCTTCCTGCAGAACATCTCGGGCTTCATGGTCGGCAGGGACTACGAGGCGGGTGGCATCGCCAAGCACGGCGCCAAGATGGTCACCGCCGTCGCCTGCACGCGCGTACCGAAGCTGACGGTCGTCGTCGGCGGTTCGTACGGCGCGGGCAACTACTCGATGTGCGGTCGCGCCTACTCCCCCCGCTTCCTGTGGATGTGGCCCGGCGCCAAGATCTCCGTCATGGGCGGCGAACAGGCCGCCTCCGTGCTCGCCACGGTCAAGCGCGACCAGCTGGAGGCGCGCGGCGAGGAGTGGTCCGCCGAGGACGAGGACGCCTTCAAGGCGCCGATCCGCGCGCAGTACGAGGGCCAGGGCAGCGCGTACTACGCCACCGCCCGCCTCTGGGACGACGGCGTGATCGACCCGCTGGAGACCCGCCAGGTCCTGGGCCTCGCCCTGACGGCCTGTGCCGACGCGCCGCTGGGAGAGCCCCGGTTCGGCGTCTTCCGGATGTGAGAGGGAGGGGAATCGTGTTCGACACAGTGCTGGTCGCCAACCGGGGCGAGATCGCCGTCCGGGTGATCCGGACGCTCCGCGCGCTCGGCGTGGGCTCGGTGGCGGTCTTCTCCGACGCCGACGCGGACGCGCGGCACGTCCGGGAGGCCGACACGGCGGTCCGGATCGGCCCGGCGCCCGCCGGGGAGAGCTATCTGTCGGTGGAGCGGCTGCTCGACGCCGCCGCCCGCACCGGCGCCCAGGCCGTCCACCCGGGCTACGGCTTCCTCGCCGAGAACGCCGCCTTCGCGCGCGCCTGCGAGGAGGCGGGCCTGGTCTTCATCGGCCCGTCCGCCGACGCCATCGCCCTCATGGGCGACAAGATCCGCGCCAAGGAGACGGTGGCGGCGGCCGGGGTGCCGGTCGTGCCGGGCTCCAGCGGCAGCGGCCTGACCGACGCCCAACTGGCCGACGCCGCGCGGGAGATCGGCACCCCGGTGCTGCTCAAGCCCTCGGCGGGCGGCGGCGGCAAGGGGATGCGTCTCGTCCGGGACGTCTCCGCCCTGGAGGAGGAGATCGCCGCCGCCCGCCGCGAGGCCCGCGCCTCCTTCGGCGACGACACGCTGCTGGTGGAGCGGTGGATCGACCGCCCCCGGCACATCGAGATCCAGGTCCTGGCCGACGGCCATGGCCATGTCGTCCACCTCGGCGAGCGCGAGTGCTCCCTCCAGCGGCGCCACCAGAAGGTCATCGAGGAGGCGCCCAGCGTCCTGCTCGACGAGACGACCCGCGCCGCGATGGGCGAGGCGGCCGTGCAGGCGGCCCGCTCGTGCGGGTACCGGGGCGCGGGCACGGTGGAGTTCATCGTGCCGGGCGGCGACCCCTCCTCCTATTACTTCATGGAGATGAACACCCGCCTCCAGGTGGAGCACCCGGTCACCGAGCTGATCACGGGCCTGGACCTGGTCGAGTGGCAGCTCCGGGTCGCCGCCGGTGAGCGGCTGGGCTTCACGCAGGAGGACGTACGGCTCACCGGACACGCGGTGGAAGCCCGCATCTGCGCAGAGGACCCCGCCCGCGGCTTCCTCCCCTCCGGCGGCACGGTCCTGCTCCTCCGCGAGCCCCAGGGCGACGGGGTCCGCACGGACTCCGGCCTCTCCGAGGGCACCGAGGTCGGCAGCCTGTACGACCCGATGCTGTCCAAGGTGATCGCGTACGGCCCCGACCGCGCGACGGCCCTGCGGAAGCTGCGCGGCGCCCTGGCGGAGACGGTCACGCTGGGCGTGCCGACCAACGCGGGGTTCCTGCGGCGGCTGCTGGCGCATCCGGCGGTGGTGGCGGGCGAGTTGGACACCGGTCTGGTGGAGCGGGTGGTGGACGAGCTGGTCTCCACGGACGTTCCGCCGGAGGTGTACGAGGCGGCGGCGCTGTTGCGCCAAGCGGCGCTCGCCCCGGAAGCCGGGACCGGCTGGGTGAACCCGTTCGGCGCAGCCGACGGGTGGCGGCTCGGCGGGGCGCGCGCCTGGACGCCGCACCCCCTTCGGGTGCCGGGCCAGGAGCCGGTGACCGTGCGAGTGCGCCGCACCGCGGACGGCAGGACCGAGCTGCTGCCGGACGGCGCCGACACCCCGGTCCGGGCGACTCCGGGAGCCTTCTCGGCGGACGGCCACCGCTTCGCGTGCGAGCTGGACGGGGTGTCGTACACCTTCGCCACGCTGCCGGACGGCACCTGGCTGGGCCGCGACGGTGACGCCTGGCAGGTCCGCGACCACGACCCCGTCGCCGCGTCCCTCACCCGCTCCGCGCACGCGGGCGCCGATTCCCTCACCGCGCCGATGCCCGGCACGGTGACGGTGGTGAAGGTGGCCGTGGGCGACGAGGTGGAGGCGGGGCAGAGCCTGCTGGTGGTGGAGGCGATGAAGATGGAGCACGTCGTCTCCGCCCCGCACGCGGGCACGGTCGCCGAACTCGACGTGACCCCCGGCAGCACGGTCGCCATGGACCAGGTCCTGGCGGTCATCGAGCCGAAGGAGGCGGCGGAGTGAGCACCGAGGGACTGCCCATGGTCGTACCGGCGCCGGATCTCCCGGCCCGGGTGCGCATCCACGAGGTGGGCGCGCGCGACGGCCTGCAGAACGAGAAGACGGCCGTACCGACGGCGGTGAAGGCGGAGTTCGTCCGCAGGCTCGCCGACGCGGGCCTGACGACGATCGAGGCGACCAGCTTCGTGCACCCCAAGTGGGTGCCCCAACTGGCCGACGCGGAGGAGCTGTTCCCGCTTCTCGGCGATCTGGACGCGGACCTCCCGGTGCTGGTCCCCAACCAGCGCGGCCTGGACCGGGCCCTCGCGCTCGGCGCCCGCCGTATCGCGGTGTTCGCGAGCGCCACCGAGTCCTTCGCGAAGGCCAACCTCAACCGCACGGTGGACGAGTCGCTGGCCGTCTTCGAGCCGGTGGTGCGGCAGGCCAAGGACGCGGGCGCGCATGTGCGCGGCTATGTGTCGATGTGCTTCGGCGACCCGTGGGAGGGCGCCGTCCCGCTCCACCAGGTGGTCAAGGTGTGCACCGCGCTCAGGGACATGGGCTGCGACGAGCTGAGCCTCGGCGACACCATCGGGGTCGCCACCCCGGGCCATGTGCTCGAACTGCTCGCCCTGCTCAACGAGTCGGGCGTGCCGACCAACACCCTCGGTGTGCACTTCCACGACACCTACGGCCAGGCGCTCGCCAACACCTTCGCCGCCCTCCAGCACGGTGTGACCACCGTCGACGCCTCCGCCGGGGGCCTGGGCGGCTGCCCCTACGCCAAGTCCGCCACCGGGAACCTCGCCACCGAGGACCTGGTCTGGATGCTGCACGGCCTCGGCATCGAGACCGGCGTCGATCTCGACCGCCTGACCGCGACCAGCGTGTGGATGGCCGGGCACCTGGGCCGCCCGAGCCCCTCCCGAACCGTCCGCGCCCTCGGCAACACGACTCAGCCCGACAAGGACCAGTGATCAGCATGGACCACCGTCTCAGCCCCGAGCTGGAGGAACTCCGCCGTACGGTCGAGGAGTTCGCGCACGATGTCGTGGCGCCGAAGATCGGCGACTTCTACGAGCGGCACGAGTTCCCGTACGAGATCGTCCGCGAGATGGGCCGCATGGGCCTGTTCGGGCTGCCGTTCCCGGAGGAGTACGGCGGCATGGGCGGCGACTATCTGGCGCTCGGCATCGCGCTGGAGGAACTGGCCCGGGTCGACTCGTCCGTGGCCATCACCCTGGAGGCGGGTGTCTCGCTGGGCGCCATGCCGATCCATCTCTTCGGCACCGAGGAGCAGAAGGCCGAGTGGCTGCCCCGGCTGTGCGCGGGCGAGATCCTGGGCGCGTTCGGGCTGACGGAGCCGGACGGCGGCAGCGATGCCGGGGCCACTCGCACCACGGCCCGCCTGGACCCGGACACGAACGAATGGGTGATCAACGGCTCCAAGTGCTTCATCACCAACTCCGGCACGGACATCACCGGCCTGGTCACGGTGACGGCGGTGACCGGCCGCAAGCCCGACGGCAAGCCGCTGATCTCCGCGATCATCGTCCCCTCGGGCACCCCCGGCTTCACGGTCGCGGCGCCGTACTCCAAGGTCGGCTGGAACGCCTCCGACACCCGCGAACTGTCCTTCCAGGACGTGCGCGTGCCCGCCGCCAACCTGCTCGGCGAAGAGGGCCGCGGCTACGCCCAGTTCCTCCGCATCCTGGACGAGGGCCGCATCGCCATCGCCGCCCTCGGCACCGGGCTCGCCCAGGGCTGCGTGGACGAGTCGGTGCGCTACGCCAAGGAACGGCACGCCTTCGGCCGCCCCATCGGCACCAACCAGGCCATCCAGTTCAAGCTCGCCGACATGGAGATGAAGGCCCACACGGCCCGCCTCGCCTGGCGCGACGCCGCCGCCCGCCTGGTGGCCGGCGACCCCTTCAAGAAGGAAGCCGCCATCGCCAAGCTCTACTCCTCCACGATCGCCGTCGACAACGCCCGCGACGCCACCCAGATCCACGGCGGCTACGGCTTCATGAACGAGTACCCCGTCGCCCGCATGTGGCGCGACTCCAAAATCCTCGAAATCGGCGAGGGCACGAGCGAGGTCCAGCGCATGCTGATCGCCCGGGAACTGGGACTGACGGGCTGAGGGACCGGGGCGGCCCGGACGCGGCCGGGCCGCCCACGCTCACCTGTCGACCGGCGCCATCGGCGCGATCGGCGGACATCAGGGGCGCCCGGCGCCTGCTCCGAACTGCGTGCGGTTCAGGCCGATTGGGCGAACCGACCGCTCATAACAGCCCTGACATCGTCCTGCTCGCTGCCGAACAGGCCGAGTTCCTGAGCCCTGGCTCCCAACGCCACGCGCCCCGGGACGTTCCAGCGTTCCATCAGCTGACGCACCCGCCGTTGAACCGTTCGGTGCCCGATGCCGAGTCTTCGGCCGATGGCCGCGTCACCGAGTCCCTGATGCAGCATGCGGACAATCAGCATGTCGGTCTGATCGAGCTGGTCGAGTGACGATGAACGACGCAACGCATATCCCCCAGAGACGGAACCACAGCTACCTCACCGGGCACTCTAATCTCCATGGTTTCCACAAGTCCGTCTTAAAAACTGCCCAAAAGATCACGCAGCACCCAACATCCTCATGGCGTGAATACGCCACGTTCCCGCAGAAGGGAACGCTCAGCGCCTGAGCGCCTCCACGGGCTGGACCCGTGACGCCCTGACCGCCGGGTAGAGACCGGCGAGCAGGCCGGTGACCAGGCCGACCAACGGCGCCGCCGTCACCGTCGCCGGGTGGACGACAGGTGTCCACTCGCGGAAGACGGCCACGGCGACCACCGTGATCGTGCCGATCGCGGTGCCCAGCAAGCCGCCCAGCGCTCCCAGCGCCCCCGACTCGGCGAGGAACTGGCCGGCGATGTGGCGCCCGCGCGCCCCGAGAGCCCTGCGCAGACCGATCTCCCCGGTGCGTTCGAGTACGGCCACCAGCGTGGTGTTGGCGATCCCGACCGCGCCGATGACCAGGCAGATGGAGGCGAGCAGCAGGAACAGCTGGTCGAGGTCGGAACCGACCGACGTCCGCAGCTGTCTGGGGTCCGGAGGAGCGATCGCGCGGAAGTACTCCGGATGGTCGGGGCGCAGTGCCAGTGCCGCCTCCGCCGCGATCTGCTGGGCGGCACCGGTCCGGGTGGAGATCAGCATCGTGGGATCCGAGGCGGTCTCCTCGCCCCAGACACGTTCCGCCGTGGTCCTGGGCACGACCACGGAGAGCAGGAGGTCGGCCTTGCGTTCCACATCGCCGACGATGCCCACGACGGAGAAGGCTTCCCCGTCGATGAAGATCGCGGGAGCGTTCTCCAGTGTGGTGATGCCGAGTTGACCGGCCACCCCCTCGCCGATCACCGCCACCGGAGCGGCCGTGCGCTCGGCGAACCCGTCGTAGACACGTCCTTGGACAAGACTGGGCACCGCCGCCGCGAGAACTCCCGGAGAGGCGGCCACCACCTTGGTGCGGGAGGTCGAGCCGGGGGCATCGGCCTGCGGCGAGGCGCTCACCGTGGCGTCGTCCGGCAGCCGGACGGTGAAGTACACGCCCGCGTGGTCCACGCCGTTGAGCCGCCCGATCCGCTGGTCGGCGTCCTCGGGGAACGCGACGTTCACAAACTCGTTCTGCTTCCTGGCGTTGTCCTCGACCGTCACTTCGGTGGCACTCAAGCCGCTGAAACGGCTGTCGATCTGCGACGACGCCGTGGCCGTCAGGCCCAGCACGGCCACGAAACTGCCCACGCCCAGTACGGTGCCGAAGGCGGTCAGCAGGGACCGGGCCGGGCGCTGCAGGATGCCCGCCGCCGCCTCGGCGCACAGGTCGCGCAGCCGCAGTACGGACGGGGAGATTCCCGCACCGCGCGGTGTTCCGGGTCTGGTCATGCCCTCTCCTCACCGCGCCGCGGCGGGCACGGGCTCACTCAGTACGCCGTCGCGGATCGTGATGCGGCGCGACCCCCGTACGGCGACGGCGGGATCGTGAGTGATCACGACGAGTGTCATTCCCTGGTCGTTCAGTCCGTCGAGCAGTGCCAGTACGGCGTCGGCCGTCGCGCTGTCGAGGTTTCCGGTCGGCTCGTCGCACAGGAGCAGCGCGGGCCGGACCACCAGGGCCCGTGCGATCGCGACGCGCTGGCGCTCGCCTCCGGAGAGCCGGCCGGGCAGCGCATCGAGCCGATGGCCGAGACCGACGCTGTGCAGCGCTTCCCGGGCCCGCTCGGCCCGTTCCCGGCGCCGCACCCCGGCGTACACCATCCCCAGCTCGACGTTCTCGTGCGCGGTGCGGTGGGGCATGAGATGGAAGGACTGGAACACGAAGCCGATACGGCGGCCTCGTACGGCGGTGCGTTCGGCGTCGGCGAGACAGCCGACGTCGACGCCGTCGAGGAGGTACTGCCCCTCGGTCGGCGTGTCGAGGAGCCCGGCGATATTGAGGAAGGTGGACTTCCCGGAGCCGGAAGGGCCGGACACGGTGACGAAGTCCCCCTGCCGCACCGACAGACTCGCGGACCGCAGGGCCGTCACCGGTGGCGGCCCCGGGTAGGTGCGGCCGACGGCACGGAAGTCCAGCACCGTGTCACTGCCGACAGGTTCCGGCACTGGCCGCCTCCGCCGCAGGAGCCGCCTCATCGCGGGCCACCTGTGCCGCGCAGCCCGACGATCACGCGCTCTCCCGGCCGAAGCGCGGCCTGTCCGCCGACGGGAACCACCGCGACATAGCCGTCGCCCTGGGTACCGCACCGGACTTCCACCCGTCTGCGGGTGGTGTTCGTTTCGAGGACGGTGACGGACGTCCTGCTGTCGGCCCCGGCGGAGACCGCCGTGATCGGCACCACCAGGGCGCGGCCCTCGGTCGAGGCCGACTCGATGGTCAACCGCACGCCCTGCCCGGCGGAGCCCGCCGTGAGTGCCTTGTCCGGCTTGACCACCAGCCGGTAGGAGCCGGGCGGGGGCACCTCGCCGCCCGTGGCGTCCTCGCCCTCCGCGGCCTTCCCCGACTCCGGCGTATCGGCCACCGAGGCCACCACGGCACCGGTCTCCTCGCCGCTGAGCTCCGACAGGATCTGCACCGCCCGTCCGGCACCGACCAACTTCCGCTGGTGCTCCGGGAGATACCCGTGGACGACCAGTTCACCGGCCGACAGCCGCAGCACGGAGCCCGACACGCGCGAGCCCACCGTGCCGGTGACCGAGTCGACGAAGGCCGGGAATCCGCGGACGAAGACCACCTCGCCCATGGACAGCATCGGCCCCGACACCGCCTCCGCCTCGGCGAGTTCGGCGCGTGCGTCGGCGAGGTCCTGCTCGGCCCGGCGCCGGGTGACCGCGGCGCTGCCCTGCCCGGTGCCCCCGTCGACGTGCTGCCCGGTTCCCCGGTCGGCGTCCTGAAGAGCGCGCTCGGCCTGCCGTACGGCGTCCCGCGCGGCGTCGAGCCGGTCTCCGCCGTCGGCCTCGGCCCGCCGTGGCTCGTAACCGATCGAGGAGTAGTACCCGGCCAGTGCCGACTTCGTGCCCGCGCCGAAGACGCCCTTCGGGTCCGCCCCCGTGCCATGGCCGAGACCGCGCAGGGCCGACTGCAACTGCGCCACGTCCCGGCCCTCGGCGCCGGGCTTGAGGTCGCGGTACACGGGGATGTCTCCGGGCAGTACGAACACGGGGCGGCCGGAGACCTCCAGCACCACCTGACCGGCCTTGACGCGCTGGCCGGCCTTGACCGGCACCCTGGTGACCACGGGGGCTCCGGCCCCGTCCCCGCCCGAGCTCTGCGGCGCCACCTCTACCGTCTGCCCGGCGCGTACCGTGCCTCGCAGGACGACCGTGTCCTTCAGCACGCGGTGTTCCACCGGCGCGGTGAGCACGTCGGCCTCAGGTGGCGCGGTCTCCGCCGCGGCCTGGGCCGGGGAGCGGATCAGCTGAGCGGCGGCGACCCCCGCGCCGGTGAGCAGCACGGAGGCGGCCGTCATCCCGGCCAGCCACCGCCAGCGCCTGGTCAGCCCGGCGTGACCGGGCTCCGGTCCCCCGGCGAGTTCGTCGCCCGGCAGCGGCTCGATGTCCGAGAGGTCGTTCGTCCCGGCGTTGTCTTTCATCCCGGCCAACTCCTCAGGAACCGGACCCGGTGATGCGTGCCGCGGCCTTCAGCGCCCGCTCGAGCACCTGGTCGGCCGCCTTGAGTTCCTGGGCGTGCTTCTCGCCCAGTTGCCGCTGCAGCGCGGACTCCTCCTTGAACCAGACATCCGCCACCTTGTACGTGTCCCGGCACTTCAGGTCGGCCAGGGCGGTGGCGATCTCTTCGGGTCCGGCCGTCGGCGCGCCGAACGCGGGGTCGTTCGGGGCGTCCAGGGGCTCGTCGTAGGTGTAGCCGCTGTCGGCCATGCACTTCGACCAGGACCGGAAGGCCTTCCGTACCGGCTCGGCCCGCTGCGCCTTCGTGTACGCCTCGTTGCTCAGGTCCATGGCGAGCGTGGACAGGGGGTGCAGGGAGCCGTAGATCCGGCGGTACGCCTCCCCGCCGCAGCCGTCCTCGGGAAGCTTCGCGCCGACGGCCGAGCCGTCCCGCTTCCCGGTCATGGCCGCCTCCTCCTCGGGGCCGAGCTCGGACGCCTCCATAAGGCGCTGCGTCTCCCGCTGGTACGCGCGCATGTCACCGGCGGGCTTGTATCCGTACGTGGCGGCGACGTGCCGGTCGTGGATGCCGTACCGGAGGTCGGTGAGCGTGTCCGGGCCCATGTCCGGCAGCGGTTCGGCCGGGTGGTAGTCGAACCCGAACTTCTTCATGCACACGGACTTGGCCTGCTCGATGGCGTCGAAGAGCAGGTCCTCCTGCTCCGGGTCCGGCATGTACGCCTGGAGCGGGAGGACCCAGGTGGCCGGGTTCGCGGGGTCGGCGGCACGGCCGGCTCCCGGGTCGGAGCCGGTTCCTGCGTCCTGGCCGCCGCACCCCGCCGCGAGCGGCAGGGCCAGCGCGAGGGCCAGCACGGGGCGCATCCGGCGGAGTGCGCCCCGTGCTCGCGTCGTTCTCAGCACCACTGGAAGGAGGCGTTCTGGTTGTAGGTGTTCACCAGGTTCCGGCTCACCGGGGCGGGAACCGCGGGCTGCAGCGCGTCCTTCGCCCCGTTGAACCAGCTGTTGTAGTACACGCACGCGCCGTACGACGTGTGTCTGTTGTGCGCCGACGCGGCGTTGTTCTTCACCTTCTGCAACCCGCCGGCACCGTTGTCGCAGAACACGAGGGGCTTGTATCCCTGACCGCTGTACACGGAGTCGAAGTTGGCGACGGCGTAGCCGAAGTCACGCCAGGCACCCTTGTTGTCGGAGTTGTAATGCAGCTCGAACTTGAAGTTGTTTCCCGACTCACAGGCCAGCATCCAGTTCTTCAGGTCCAGCTGGTCCTCGGCGTGCGCGGGATTTCCCGTGAAAACCAGCATTCCGGCGGCAACCGATGCGGTCAGGGCTGCGCTGAAGGCTCGCATATTTCATCTCCTCGGGCTGGGTCGAGCGTAGATCCTGGCATCACGAGAAGCGGCTGCCAATGAATGTGACGTCATTACGCCACCCCGCCGACCCCACGTTCACGGCGCATCGGCGCAATTACGCCAGAGCCTTCCCACCCCGGGCCCGGCTGGCAAAGAATCAACAGCCGCTGCGCACACGACGGGTCAACCGCGTCGCCTCCGCGCCCGGCATTCCCTCTCAGCGAAAGCGAGCTTCGGCATGGCCGACGAGATGGTAATCCGCGCCCAGCGCTTCATCAATACGACATATCCCAACATGCTGGGCATAGAGCCGCTGGAGGAGAACGGCCAGACGAGCTGGACCGTGATGTACGCGCTCACCCGCGCCCTCCAGCTCGAACTCGGAATCAGCTCGCTCTCCAACACCTTCGGACCGACGACTCTCAACACCCTGCAGTCGAAGTATCCCGTGCTGAAGAACGGGAATGTCCCGTCGGCCAATTTCGCCCGTATCATCCAGGCCGGGCTCTACTGCAAGGGCTACGACGGCGGCGACATGGACGGGACGTACAACAGCCGCGTCGCCGACTCGGTGCGCAAGCTGAAGATCGACATGGGTGTGCTTCCGTCGTTCCCGGACGAGGGCGCCCTCTACCCCAAGGTCTTCAAGGCGCTGCTCAACATGGACCCCTATGTCGTGGTGAACGGCGGCAGTTCGACGATCCGTGATATCCAGCAGTGGCTGAACGGCCGTTACATAGGGCGCCAGGACTTCTTCATCGTGCCGTGCGACGGCCACCACTCGCGGACCGTGTCCTCGTCCATGCTGTACGCCATCCAGTACGAGCTCGGCATGGCCGACGGCACCGCCAACGGCGTGTTCGGCCCGGGGACCAGGTCGGGCCTGGCCGACCACACGCTCTCCGAGGGGTCCGCGGGCACCTGGGCGCAGCTGTACAGCGCCGCGCTGATCCTCAACGGCCGTTCGGCGACGCCCTTCACCTCCCTCTTCAACAGCACGGTCGCCAGTGAGACGGCCGCGTTCCAGGCGTTCGTGAAGCTCCCGGTCACCGGCAGGGGCGACTTCTCCACCTGGGCGTCCCTCCTGGTCTCGTACGGCGACCAGAACCGCAGGGGCGAGGCCTGCGACGGCGTCACGAAGATCACCGCCGCCCGCGCGGCGGCCCTCAAGGCCGAGGGCGTCAAGTACATCGGCCGCTATCTGATCAATGCCACCGGCGGAAAGCCCTACGAGAAGGAGATCCAGGCCGGCGAGCTCCAGACCATCGCCGAGAACGGGCTGCGCTGCTTCCCGATCTGGCAGACCTACGGCCGCGACGCCAGCGGCTACAGCTACCCCTCCGGGAGCGCGGACGGTCTCGCCGCCATCGCCGCCGCCCAGCGCCACGGCTTCAAGAACGGTGCCCGGATCTTCTTCGCGGTCGACTTCGACGCCTACGACTACGAGGTGACCGACAGCGTCCTGCCCTACTTCAAGGGTGTCCAGGACGCCCTGGCGATGTACAACAACCCTTACCGGGTCGGTGTCTACGGGCCGCGCAACGTCTGCATCCGGGTGTCCGAAGCGGGCCACGCCACGGCGAGCTTCGTCTCCGACATGTCCAGCGGTTTCTCCGGCAACTACGGCTATCCGCTACCGGCCAACTGGGCCTACGACCAGGTCGTCACGCGGGTGCTCGGCTCGGGCGACGGTGCCATCGAGGTCGACCACAACATCGCCTCGGGGCGCGACATCGGTGAGGGTTCCTTCAACGCGTCGTACCTCGACAGCGACCCGGACACCGCGTTCAACTTCTCGTCGTACTACGACATCCTGCACGCCGACATCAGCACCTACATGCAGCAGATCGGCTTCCCGGACTCGGACATCACCCGGATCTTCACACACACCGAGTGTCTTGAGACGATCATGTCCCACGACAGCCTGATCACCCAGCTGTCGAACGCGTACAACATGCGCAAGGCGCTGATCCAGACCTCGGCCTACTGGGAGATGCGCCACTACGACGTGGTCGACCTCGGCGTCGATGCCGCCGTCACCCTCTACCACACCGGAAGCGGGGCGGACGGCATCGTCCCCAAGCGCGACTCCTCCACCGGTATCGCGCAGATCAGTGGTGAGGTGGGCATCCGTGCCTGGAACCACTGCATCCAGGCCGGCATCGTCCAGGGCACCATCCTCGACCCCGCCAAGGACCCCGACATCTGGACCATGTGGCACAAGGTCAACCAGGACAACGCCTACTCGATCCGCACCGTCCCCCTCATCCACCTGTGGGACGCGTCCGGCAAGGCGGGCGGCCAGAACCCGCCGAGCGGTGAGAGCGTCATGCGCACCATGAGCCTGGACTACACCCAGTCCGAGATCTTCCAGGTCCTGCGCCGCTATCAGGGCTGGGGCAACGAGGCCGAGGCGCACGCGAACAAGCGCATGGCGCTCTACCAGCTCTTCGAGAAGTACAACGGACTGTCCCGGCGGTAGTCCGGCACGGTCAGACACATCTGCAGTCAGGAGCACCATGTCCACGGACCCGTACGAGGGGCACAACCCCTTGGCGCTGCTTCTCCTCGTTCTTCTCGGCCTGTCGGCCGCCGCCGCACTGGCCGTCTACGGCTTCGCGACGGTGGCCCGCCACGGCGTCAGACGGGCGGGCCTGCTGGTCCAGCTGCGCTCGTTCGCGGCGCTCGCGGGGGCCGGCGCGGCCTGCCTCTACGCCTGGGGTGCCCTGCATCTGCTGACGCTGGACGAGACGGGACGGGACCTCGGCTGCAAGGCGGCGGTGGGTCCGGCGCGGGTCCTGGAGATCGATTCCTACCGGCCCACCTACATCCCCCTCGGCCTCGGCTGCCATGTGAAGAGCGGTACCACCTATTCGATCGGCGTGCCCGGCTACATCAACCCCGCGGTGGGCGCTCTCGCACTCGCCGCCGTCGCGCTGGGCGGTTTCAGCCTGCTGGAAACCGAGCGCCGGGCCACTCGGGACTTCAAGAGAGAGACAAGGCGTTCATGACTTCTTCCCGCCGCACGCTTTCCCGCCGTACCTTCCTCGCCCGGACCGCAGTGATCGCGGGCGCCACGGCAGCGGCCACGCTGCCCTTCTCCGAGTACCTCGCCTCGCCCGCGCACGCGGCGAACCGATACGCCCAGCCGAAGCACCTCAGGGACGCGGCCCGCCGTGCGCTGGCCCGTGGCAAGCGCACCCAGTCCGGCAAGCCGAG
Organism: Streptomyces sp. LaPpAH-108; assembly: GCF_000373625.1. GTDB lineage: Bacteria > Actinomycetota > Actinomycetes > Streptomycetales > Streptomycetaceae > Streptomyces. Next base: position 84,051 of record NZ_KB891988.1, on the reverse strand, counting down.
CCCCAACGGCTGGGAGATGGAACTGACCACCGACAAGGGCGGGTTCGTGTGGACCCGGCCGGTCCCCGGCACCCCCGTCAAGGGCGTCGCCGTACGGATCGGCGACGTGGAGACCGTGCTCGTTCACGTCATCCGCCGGTTCCACTACGAGGTGGACGAGCTGCGCGGGGGCGATGTGGTCGGCTGGCGCAGCCCGAGCACGGTGCGCGGCAGGCTGTCCGAGGCCAACCAGGCTTCCGGGACCGCGGTACAGATCCGTCCGGAGCACTACCCGAGCGGTGCCAGAGGCGGCTTCTTCACCCCGCAGCAACTGGTGATCCGCGACATCCTCGCCGAACTCGAAGGCGTCGTCCGCTGGGGCGGGGACGACAAGACGCCCGACGAGTCGCTGTTCTACGTCGCGGTGAAGCCGGGCAGCCCGCTGCTGGCCAAGGTGGTCGCCAAGCTTCGCGGTTGGGAGAAGCAGCCCGGCAAGGGCGCCGGCGCCCCGGTGGACGTACTGTCCGGCAAGCGCCGCGACGCGGCCAAGGCCCTGGCTCGCGAACAGAAGACGGCCGCGTAGTCGCCCACCGGCCGGGACAACCGCACGAGTCAGGCCCAACGACCGTTCACAACGACGGAGTTGGGCCTGGCTCCGTGTCAATGCAGGTCCGTGGAAGGTTCACCGGTTTCGTCACAGAGGAGCCGATCACTGGACAAGATATGAGGTTAGGCTAACCTACTTTCGAATTGTCCGGCGGGCGCTCCGCCCCCTTCGAAAGCAGCATGCCCATGCCCAACGTCCGTGCCACCCACCTCACCCGCCGCGGCATACTCGCCGCTGGTGGTGCCCTCGGTCTCGGCGCCGTGCTCGCGGCCTGTGGGGATGACGACGCCAAAAGCGGTGGCTCGGCAACCGGGTCGACGTCCGGCAAGGCGTCGGGCCCCTGGTCGTTCAAGGACGACCGCGGCACGACCGTGAAGCTGGACGCCGTCCCCTCGAACATCGTCGCGTTCGTCGGCGTCGGCGCCGCCCTCTACGACTACGGCATCCAGGTCAAGGGCGTCTTCGGCCCGACCAGGACCAAGGACGGCAAGGCCGACGTGCAGGCCGGCGACATGGACATCAGCAAGGTCACGGTCCTTGGCAATGTCTGGGGCCAGTTCAACGTGGAGAAGTACGCGGCCATGGCGCCGGACGTGCTCATCACCACGGTGTTCGACTCCTCCGGCACCCTCTGGTACGTGCCGGAGGAGTCCAAGGCCAAGATCGCCAAGATCGCCCCGAGCGTGGGCATCGCCGCCTGGAACCGCCAACTGCCCGTGTCCCTGGAGCACATGGCCGCACTGGCCAAGTCGCTGGGCGCCGACCTGAAGGCGCCGAAGGCCGTCGACGCGAAGACGAGGTTCGAGGCCGCCGCCGAGCGGCTGCGCAAGGCCGCGAAGGCCCGCCCCGAGATCAAGGTGCTGGCCGGCTCGGCCGCCCAGGACGTTTTCTACGTCTCCGGTTCGCACTACTCGATCGACCTGGAGTACTTCAAGGCCCTCGGCGTGAACCTCGTGGAGCCCCCGGAGAAGGCCAAGAAGTCCACCGGTGGCTGGTACGAGACCCTGAGCTGGGAGAACGTCGACAAGTACCCCGCCGACGTGATCATCATGGACGACCGCGCCTCGACGATCCAGCCTGCGGACATCACCAAGGCGACCTGGAAGAAGCTCCCCGCGGTCAAGGCCGGCCAGGTCATCTCCCGCTCTCCCGAGCCGATCCTCTCCTACGACAAGTGCGTCCCGCTTCTGACGAATCTCGCCGAGGCCATCGAGAAGGCCAAGAAGGTCAGCTGACCTCCCGCTCCCCCGTCTCCTGAACCCGGCCGCCCGGGAAAGCACCCGGAGAGCCGGGCCGGGCTCAGGAGACCGCGGCGCGGCAGCCGAGTCACCTCGCATCTGCTCCTCGCCTCGGCGCGGACGGGCGGCGTCGGGGCTCGGGCCGCCGCCGTTCCGGTCACCCCCAGAACCGCCGCCCTCCGCGGACCGGACTCCTGCCGCATACCGTGGGCGGGAGTCCGGTCCGCGGAGGGCGGCCATGACCGGCGCTCCCTCAGCCACTTCGACACGCGGCTCCACCGTGCGCGGGGTGGCGAATCCGTCCGGCCCGATCGACGCAGCCCCGGAGCCGCCCGGCCACGCGACCCGCGGGCCATTGAGACGCGCCCCCACTCCCCCCACCCCCACCGCTCCGACGCGTGTCCGCGTCACCTCTCCTCGCAACCGCGACGTCCGCACCCGCGCCCGGCCACCCCGCGCACCCCCGGCACCCCCACCCGCCAAAGCCAAGCGCAACGCCGACGTGACCCCCGTCACCGCACCCCCGTGATCACCCCCGAGCTAACTTAGGTTAGGCTAACCTAAGTTGAAGTTCCCGCACGGACAGTCCCCTCGGAGGACCCCCACATGCGCTCGCACCTGCTCAATGGCCTCACCGCGGAGCACTACCGCCGCTCCGTGACCGAAGGAGTAGAGCGGGTGGCTGCCAAACTGGCCACCACCGAACGTCCGTTCACCGGCGTCACCGTCGACGACCTCACCCCCCGCATCGACGCCGTCGACCTGGACCGCCCGCTCGGCGACACCGCCGCCGTCCTGGACGAGCTGGAGGAGCTGTACCTCCGCGACGCCGTCTACTTCCACCACCCCCGCTACCTCGCCCACCTCAACTGCCCGGTCGTCATACCGGCGGTGCTCGGCGAGGCCGTGCTCTCCGCCGTCAACTCCTCGCTGGACACCTGGGACCAGTCGGCAGGCGGCACGCTCATCGAGCGGAAACTGATCGACTGGACCACCGAGCGCATCGGCCTCGGTGAGAACGCCGACGGGGTCTTCACCTCCGGCGGCAGCCAGTCCAACCTCCAGGCCCTGCTGCTCGCCCGCGAGGAGGCCAAGGCCGAATCCCTGGACAAACTGCGGGTGTTCACCTCCGAGGTGAGCCACTTCAGCGTGAAGAAGTCCGCGAAACTGCTCGGCCTCGGCCCGGACGCGGTCGTGACCATCCCCGTGGACCACGACAAGCGGATGCACACCGTCGCACTCGCCCACGAGCTGGAGCGCGCCGTCCAGGACGGCCTGGTCCCGATGGCCGTCGTCGCCACCGCGGGCACCACCGACTTCGGCTCCATCGACCCGCTCCCCGAAATCGCCGAGCTGTGCGAGCAGTTCGGCGTGTGGATGCACGTGGACGCCGCGTACGGCTGCGGCCTGCTCACCTCGCTCAAGCACCGCGACAAGCTGAACGGCATCGAGCGCGCCGACTCGGTCACCGTGGACTACCACAAGTCCTTCTTCCAGCCGGTGAGTTCGTCCGCCCTCCTGGTGCGCGACGTGGCCACCCTGCGCCACGCCACCTACCACGCGGAGTACCTCAACCCGCGCCGCATGGTCCAGGAGCGCATCCCCAACCAGGTCGACAAGTCCCTCCAGACCACGCGCCGTTTCGACGCGCTCAAGCTGTGGATGACGCTGCGCGTGATGGGCGCGGACGGCATCGGCGAACTCTTCGACGAGGTCTGCGAACTGGCCCAGGAGGGCTGGAAGCTCCTTGCCACCGACCCGCGTTACGACGTGGTCGTGGCCCCGTCCCTGTCCACCCTCGTCTTCCGCTACATCCCGGCCGGGGTCACCGACCCCGCCGAGATCGACCGCGCCAACCTCTACGCCCGCAAGGCCCTGTTCGCCTCCGGTGACGCCGTCGTCGCGGGCACCAAGGTCGGCGGACGCCACTACCTGAAGTTCACCCTGCTCAACCCCGAGACCACCGCGGCCGACATCGCCGCCGTCCTCGATCTGATCGCCGGCCACGCCGAGCAGTACCTGGGAGAGTCCCTTGACCGCGCTTCCTGAAGCCAGCCCCGTCCTTGACTTCGTGGGGATCGGCCTCGGTCCCTTCAACCTCGGCCTTGCCTGTCTGACCGAGCCCATCGACGAGCTGAACGGCGTCTTCCTCGACTCGAAGCCCGACTTCGAGTGGCACGCCGGGATGTTCCTCGAAGGCGCCCACCTCCAGACGCCGTTCATGTCGGACCTGGTCACCCTGGCCGACCCGACCTCGCCGTACTCCTTCCTCAACTACCTGAAGGAGAAAGGCCGTCTGTACTCGTTCTACATCCGCGAGAACTTCTACCCGCTGCGCGTGGAGTACGACGACTACTGCCGCTGGGCGGCCAACAAGCTGACCAGCGTGCGGTTCAGCACCACGGTCACCGAAGTGACGTACGAGGACGGCGTGTACGCCGTGCACACGCAGGCCGGTGACACCTACCGCGCCAGGCATCTGGTCCTCGGCACCGGCACCCCGCCGTACATCCCCGAGGCGTGCCAGGACCTCGGCGGCGACTTCCTGCACAACTCCCGCTATCTCCAGCACAAGGCGGAGCTGCAGAAGAAGCGCTCCATCACCCTGGTCGGCAGCGGCCAGTCGGCGGCGGAGATCTACTACGACCTCCTCAGCGAGATCGACGTCCACGGCTACCGGCTCAACTGGGTCACCCGCTCCCCGCGCTTCTTCCCGCTCGAATACACCAAGCTCACGCTGGAGATGACCTCCCCGGAGTACATCGACTACTTCCACGCGCTCCCGGAGGACACCCGCTACCGGCTCGCCACCGCGCAGAAGGGCCTGTTCAAGGGCATCGACGGCGAGCTGATCAACGAGATCTTCGACCTGCTCTACCAGAAGAACCTCGGCGGCCCGGTCCCCACCCGCCTGCTCACCAACTCCGCCCTCACCAGCGCCCGTTACGAGGACGGCAGCTACACCCTCGCCTTCCGCCAGGAGGAGCAGGGCAAGGACTTCGAGCTGGAGAGCGACGGCCTGGTGCTCGCCACCGGCTACCAGTACCGCGAGCCGGAGTTCCTGAAGCCGGTCCGCGACCGTCTGCGCTACGACTCCCACGGCAACTTCGACATCGCCCGCAACTACGCGATCGACACCACGGGCCGGGGCGTCTTCCTCCAGAACGCGGGTGTCCACACCCACAGCGTGACCAGCCCCGACCTGGGCATGGGCCCCTACCGGAACGCCTCCATCATCCGCGACCTGCTCGGCAGGGAGTACTACCCGGTGGAGAAGACCATCGCCTTCCAGGAGTTCGCCGTATGACCTTCACGATCCGCCCGCTCGACCCCCTGAAGGACGCGCGGCTCGTCCACGGCTGGGTCACCGACCCGAAGGCCGCGTTCTGGATGATGCAGGACGCACGCCTGGTGGACGTCGAGCGCGCCTACATGGAGATCGCGGCCGACCCGCACCACCACGCCTTCCTCGGTCTGGACGAGTCCGGAGCGCCGGTCTTCCTGATGGAGAGCTACGACCCGGCCCACCGGGAGCTGGTCGGGCTGTACGAGCCTCAGGAGGGGGACGTCGGGATGCACTTCCTGGTGCCGCCCACGGACACGCCCGTGCACGGATTCACCCGGTCGGTGATCACGGCCGTGATGGCCCATCTGTTCGCGGACCCGGCGACCCGGCGCGTGGTCGTGGAGCCGGACGTGCGCAACAAGGCCGTGCACGTGCTCAACGAGGCCGTCGGCTTCGAGGCCGAGCGCGAGATAGAGAAGCCGGAGAAGCGCGCCCTGCTGAGCTTCTGCACGCGGGAGCGGTTCGAGGCGGCGACGGGGGTGGCCGCATGAGCCTCGCCGACTCCGTCGCCCATCTCTCCCCCGAGCGCTGGGACCAGGCCAACCGCCTGCTGATCCGCAAAGCCCTCGCGGAGTTCGCCCATGAGCGGCTGCTCACGCCCGAGGAGGACGGGGAGCAGTACGTCGTCCGCAGCGACGACAAACTGACCGCGTACCGCTTCTCCGCCGTACGCCGGGGCCTCGACCACTGGCAGATCGCCGAAGACTCGATCACCCGGCACCGCGACGGCTCCGAACTCCCGCTCGCCGCCCTGGACTTCTTCATCGAGTTCAAGGAAGCGCTCGGCCTGAGCGAGGAGATCCTGCCGGTCTACCTGGAGGAGATCTCCTCCACCCTGTCCGGCACCTGCTACAAGCTCACCAAGCCCCGCGTCACCGCGAAGGAGCTGGCGGCCGGCTCGTTCCAGGAGATCGAGACCGGGATGACCGAGGGCCACCCGTGCTTCGTCGCGAACAACGGGCGGCTCGGCTTCGGTGTGCACGAGTATCTGGCGTACGCGCCGGAGACCGCGAGCCCGCTGAAACTGGTCTGGCTGGCCGCGCACCGCTCGCGCGCCGCGTTCACCGCCGGGGCGGGCGTCGAGTACGAGGAGTTCTTCCGGCGCGAGCTGGGCGAGACCGTCCTGGAGCGCTTCCGGGGCGTGCTCACCGCGCAGGGTCTCGACCCGGAGGACTATCTGCTGATCCCGGTCCACCCCTGGCAGTGGTGGAACAAGCTCAGCGTGACCTTCGCCGCCGAGGTGGCCCGCCGCCATCTGGTGTGCCTGGGCGAGGGCGAGGACGAGTATCTGGCCCAGCAGTCCATCCGGACGTTCTTCAACGCCTCGCACCCGGAGAAGCACTATGTGAAGACGGCCCTGTCCGTCCTCAACATGGGCTTCATGCGTGGTCTTTCGGCCGCGTACATGGAGGCGACCCCGGCGATCAACGACTGGCTGGCCCAGCTGATCGAGAACGACCCGGTGCTCAGCGGCACGGGCCTGACGATCATCCGCGAGCAGGCGGCCGTCGGCTACCGGCACCTGGAGTACGAGCGGGCGACCGACCGCTACTCGCCGTACCGCAAGATGCTGGCCGCGCTGTGGCGGGAGTCCCCGGTGTCCCGGCTCGCCGAGGGCGAGTCGCTGGCGACCATGGCCTCGCTGCTCCATGTCGACCAGGACGGCGCCTCCTTCGCTGGCGCGCTGATCGAGCGCTCCGGGCAGGCACCCGCCGACTGGCTGCGCGACTACCTGCGCGCGTACTACGTGCCGCTGCTGCACAGCTTCTACGCCTACGACCTGGTGTTCATGCCGCACGGCGAGAACGTGATCCTGGTCCTGGCGGACGGCGCGGTCCGGCGCGCGGTGTACAAGGACATCGCGGAGGAGATCGCCGTGATGGACCCGGACGCGGTGCTGCCGCCCGAGGTCCGGCGCATCCGGGTCGAGGTGCCCGAGGACACGAAGCTGCTGTCGATCTTCACGGACGTCTTCGACTGCTTCTTCCGCTTCCTCGCGTCCAACCTGGCGGCCGAGGGCATCCTCACCGAGGACGAGTTCTGGGGCACGGTCGCGGAGATCACCCGGGAGTACCAGGCGGCGAACCCGCAGCTGGCGGAGAAGTTCGCGCAGTACGACATGTTCGCGCCCGAGTTCGCGCTGTCCTGCCTGAACCGGCTCCAGCTGCGCAACAACAAGCAGATGGTGGACCTCGCGGACCCGTCCGGCGCGCTCCAGCTCATCGGCACCCTGCAGAACCCGCTCGCGGCGTTCTGAGCGGCCCGCGAGACGGGCACGGACAAGACGGGCACAGAGACGACGGGCACCCCGGAGAGTACGGTCCTCCGGGGTGCCCGTTCCCGTGCCGCGCGACGCGCTACCTGGCCTTGCGCGCCACCGTGAAGTGGTCGATCCGCTCACCCGTCTCCGCGATGCCCGACACGGTCAGCTTCGCCGTGTGCCCCTTCGGCGCGGGCGTGACGTCCACGCGCAGGAAGGAGTAGTCGAGGTAGCGCACCCGGGACCAGGTGACCGCCTCGTCGCGCTTGCCGTCCTTGAGGTTGACGAAGGAGGCCACGGACTCGACCTCGTGCTCGTGCCCCTCGTAGGAGTCGGGCGCGGTGAAGGCGTACAGGCTCTTGCCGGCCGCGCCCGCGGTGACGTAGACGACGCCCTCGCTCTCCGGGTAGGCGGTGCCGCCGATGGGGAGCTTCTTGACGACCTTGTCGCCCTTGATCACGTCGGTGCGCTCGTACTGGTGGTTGTGGCCGTTGATGACCAGGTCCACGGTGTACTTCTCGAACAGCGGCACCCACTCCTGCCGTACCCCGCCCTCGGAGGCGTGCGCGGTGGAGGTGCAGTAGGCGCAGTGGTGGAAGAAGATCACGATGAAGTCCACGTCCTTCGCGGCGCGGTACTTCTTCAGCTGGGTCTCCAGCCACTTGGTCTGGGTGCCGCCGGAGATGCCGAGGTTCGCCGGGATCTCGTACGAGATGTCGTTGGCGTCGAGCGAGATCACGGCGGTGTTGCCGTAGACGAAGGAGTAGACGCCGGGGAGGTTCTTGCGGTCGGGGCCGTTGTCCGGGAGGGTCCAGCGGGCCTCCTCGCCGCCGTAGCCGTTGGGCGAGTACCAGGCCTCCATGTCGTGGTTGCCGTAGGCGGGCATCCAGGGGATCTGTTTGGCGACGGACTCGGTCTGGTGCAGGAACTGGTCCCAGGTGCGCGAGTCGAAGCCGGTGTCGGTGGTCTTGCCCTGGCCGGCCGGGTCGCCGTAGGCGATGTCGCCCGCGTGCAGGTGGAAGGCGGGGTTCTGGCCGAGGATCAGGGCGTTGTTGGCCAGGCCGTGGTAGCCGACGCCCTCGTCGCCGAACGCGGTGAAGGTGAACGGCTTCTTCCCGGCGGGGGCGGTGGTGAAGGTGCCGAGGGTGCCGAGCAGATGGGGCGCGGCGGGGTCGAAGCCCTGGTGGCCGACGCCGTAGTAATAGGTCTGCCCGGGGCGCAGGTGAGTCAGCTTGGCGTGGACGTAGTACTGGGTGTGGTCGCCGCTCGCGCCGACTCCGGCCGGGGTGTAGAGGGTGCGGACCTCGGCCTCGATCTTGCGGGAGAGGTCCCAGGGGTGGGCGCCGACGCGGAGGAAGGGCCGCTTGACCGCGACGGGCACCTGCCAGGAGACGGTGATCTCGGTGCGCGGGTCGTTGCCCCAGGCCAGATGGCGTCCGAAGGGGGCGACGAGGGCGCCGTCGACGGTCTCGGCGGGGCGGTGGGCGGGGATCGTGGCGGCGGTGGCGGGGGCGCTCGCGGGGGCCGCCTGGGCCGAGGCGCCGGAGACGAACGCGCCGCCCACGACGGTGCCCACCGTCACGGCGCCGCCTCTGATCATGGTCCGCCGGGAGAACCTGGAGCGCAGATATTCGTGCTGCTCGGCCATGCTCATGCGCTCGGCCAGCTTCTCGGGTACGCCCATACGAGGAATGTCCATGTCACCAGAAGGTGCCCCGCGCGGGCGACGCCGCCCGGGACGCCGGGTGGATTTCCGGCTAACAGCACCCCATCGGACCCCCAACAGGCGCTTGCCCGATTTCGGGCAAGATTCTTGCGAAAGTCGCGATCGTGCCCGAGGATCTACCGGGTGCACGAGGAACTTGTCGATCACCTGACGCGCTCCACCCCGCTGAACAGGGGCGAAGCGCTGCGGGTGATCCAGGACGTGCTGGCCTACTTCGACGAGACGACCCAGGAGTACGTCCGTCGCCGCCACCGTGAACTGCAGGCCGACGGCCTGCGGAACACAGCGATCTTTGAACAGATCGAGGCAGACCTGAAATACCGGGCCGTGGCGCCGCCGGAGCTGACGCTCAGGCAACTGCGCCGCATGGTCTACGGCTGAGAACTCCAGGGTGAGGGAAGACTTCATATGTGCGGAATTGTCGGATACATCGGTAAGCGCGACGTCGCTCCCCTCCTCCTCGAGGGCCTGCAGCGCCTGGAGTACCGGGGCTACGACTCGGCGGGCATCGTCGTCTCCAGCCCCAAGTCGGCCGGTCTGAAGATGGTCAAGGCCAAGGGCCGGGTGCGCGACCTGGAGGCCAAGGTCCCGGCGCGCTTCAAGGGCACCACCGGCATCGCCCACACCCGCTGGGCCACCCACGGCGCCCCCTCCGACGTGAACGCCCACCCGCACATGTCGGCCGACAGCAAGGTCGCCGTCGTGCACAACGGCATCATCGACAACGCCGCCGACCTGCGCCGCAAGCTGGAGGCGGACGGCGTCGAATTCCTCTCGGACACCGACACCGAGGTCCTCACCCATCTGGTCGCCCGCTCGAGCGCCGAGAAGCTGGAGGACAAGGTCCGCGAGGCGCTGCGCGTCGTCGAGGGCACCTACGGCATCGCCGTCATGCACGCCGACTTCCCCGACCGCATCGTGGTGGCCCGCAACGGCTCCCCGGTCGTCCTCGGCATCGGCGAGAAGGAGATGTTCGTCGCCTCGGACATCGCCGCCCTGGTCGCCCACACCCGCCAGATCGTCACCCTGGACGACGGCGAGATGGCCACCCTGAAGGCCGACGACTTCCGCACCTACACCACCGAGGGCACCCGGACCAGCTCCGAGCCCACCACCGTGGAGTGGGAGGCCGCCTCGTACGACATGGGCGGCCACGACACCTACATGCACAAGGAGATCTTCGAGCAGGCCGACGCCGTGGACCGCGTGCTGCGCGGTCGCATCGACGACCGCTTCTCCACCGTGCACCTCGGCGGCCTCAACCTGGACGCCCGTGAGGCCCGCCAGATCCGCCGCGTGAAGATCCTCGGCTGCGGCACCTCGTACCACGCGGGCATGATCGGCGCCCAGATGATCGAGGAGCTGGCCCGCATCCCCGCCGACGCCGAGCCCGCCTCCGAGTTCCGCTACCGCAACGCGGTCGTGGACCCCGACACCCTCTACATCGCCGTCTCCCAGTCCGGTGAGACGTACGACGTGCTGGCCGCCGTGCAGGAGCTGAAGCGCAAGGGCGCCCGCGTCCTCGGCGTGGTCAACGTGGTCGGCTCGGCGATCGCCCGCGAGGCCGACGGCGGCATGTACGTGCACGCCGGGCCCGAGGTCTGCGTGGTGTCCACCAAGTGCTTCACCAACATGACCGTCGCCTTCGCCCTGCTCGCCCTGCACCTGGGCCGCACCCGCGACCTGTCGGTGCGCGACGGCAAGCGGATCATCGAGGGCCTGCGCAAGCTGCCCCAGCAGATCACCGAGATCCTCAAGCAGGAGGAGGAGATCAAGGTGCTGGCGGAGCAGTTCGCCGACGCCCGCTCGATGCTCTTCATCGGCCGTGTCCGGGGCTACCCGGTGGCGCGTGAGGCCTCCCTCAAGCTCAAGGAGGTCTCGTACATCCACGCCGAGGCCTACCCCGCCTCCGAGCTGAAGCACGGTCCGCTGGCCCTGATCGAGCCCGCGCTGCCGACGGTCGCGATCGTCCCGGACGACGACCTGCTGGAGAAGAACCGCGCCGCCCTGGAGGAGATCAAGGCCCGCAGCGGTCAGATCCTCGCGGTCGCCCACCAGGACCAGGAGAAGGCCGACCGGACGATCATCGTCCCGAAGAACGAGGACGAGCTGGACCCGATCCTCATGGGCATCCCGCTCCAGCTGCTCGCCTACCACACGGCGAAGGCCCTGGGCCGCGACATCGACAAGCCGCGCAACCTGGCGAAGTCCGTCACGGTGGAATAGGAAATCCCCGCACGGGCGGAAGCGACAATTGAGCAACCCCCGCGGCGAGCAACCACCTCCGCGAGAGCGGCGCCGGTTTAGGCGCAAAGAGGAGAACGGACCCCTACGTGGCCACGTGGGGGTCCATTCCGTGCCGCCCCCTCGGCCGGCGGCCGTCACCCGCCGGCGCTGCGACACGCACCGAAGCCCCCGGCGGGTTCATGCCCCGCCGGGGGCTTCCGGACACCTGGATGACGGTTCAACCGGGCGCACCAGCAGGCGCGTTGGGTGTTCCACAGTCCTGAACGCGCCCCTTACGGGACGTCAGGGGATCACGATCACCGGGCGGCGGGCCCGCTTGGCCAGCCGCCCCGCCACCGAGCCGAAGAGACGGCCGACCAGGCCGTGGGTCGAGCCGACCACGATCGCGTCCGCCTCGTACTCCCGCCCGACCTCCTCGAGTTCATGGCAGATGTCGCCGCCGCGCTCGACCAGGATCCAGGGCACCTCGGCGAGATGGTCCGCGCAGGCCAGCTCAAGACCGAGCACTTCGGTGCGGTGGTCGGGCACATCGACGAAGACGGGCGGCTCGCAGCCCGCCCACACGGTGGTGGGCAGCCGGTTGGCCACATGGACGATGATCAGGCCGGAGCCGGATCGCCAGGCCACGCCGATCGCGTAGGCGAGGGCGCGCTCGCTGGAGGTGGAGCCGTCGAAGCCGACGACCACTCCGTGCTGGAAGGCGGGATCGCAGGAAGGGCGTGCCTCTTCCGCCGCCAGGGGGTCGGCCGCCGTCGGTTCGGCAACCGGCCGCTTGCGGTCCGCGGGTTCGAAGAATTCGTGACCGGCCATGGCTGTCTCGGCGTTGTGATCCTTTATGGGAGGGGGACATCGTGCGGCGGAGCTGTGTCCGGGATTCGTCTTCCCAAGCCCATACCCCCAAGGGTACGGCGGCACGCCTCCCGAGCCCAGATCTCCCGCACGCTCCGTGAGCGGCCCTCCGGGGTGCCCCAGGGGGTTCCCCGGAGAATGCACGAGCGACGCGCGGGGCGCAATGGTCGCTGCCCCGTACACGCGGTTTTGTACGGGATCAGGGGACGGGGGCGGGACCGGCCGGGGGCCGGGAGGTGACCATCGCGCCATGACCGTTGTACGGAAATCCGGGTCCGCCCGGTGACCGACCGGGCCCGGCCGCGTTGAACCCCCTGAACCGCAGCCCCCAGGGAGCAGTCCGATGCCCGCAGCCCGGCCCACCGCCGCCGCACCGCGCGCCGAGTCGTCGGCCGCGCAGGGCGGCCCGTCGGCTTCATCGGCGCCGTCCGCACCGTCCGTGCCGTCCGCGCCGGACACCGTGCGTGACGTGATCGGCTGGGGTGTGTTCGGGTGCCTGCTCGTCCCCGTCGTCCTGCTGTGGTGCGGCGCCCCGCCGGTGACCGCCGCAGGGGCGGGCCTTGGCCTGACCGCCGTGACGGGAACATGCTGGGCGCTCCTTCGCCACTTCGAGCGCGCCGCGACGAAGGCGGAACGACAGACACCGGTTGACTGACCGGTTTCCGCGCCTCGGAACGCTGCTTTTCAGCCAACTTCTGAATATCGCTCCGGAGGGGTCGCAACCACCCTTCATCCCCCGTTCCACCTGCACAAACAGGGTCCACGAGACCCCACGCACCCTATGCGGTTTGGCCACCACGCTGAGGCGCACTTCCCTGCGCGGCCCACGAGTGCAACCCTTCGTGATCGAATGCTTCACGCCAAGTTGTCATGTCGACAATGCGTGACGTGGAGAACTGGCCACCGGCAGACCACGGCAGCCAGTAGATTCGATCTTGACTGTCTTACGGCGGGGGACTCGTGCAGGACCGAGGGGAAACGTGCAGGAGCGACACAACCGAGGAGCCGCGACCACCGAGGGGGGCTTAGCAGTATGAGCCACGACTCCACCGCAGCGCCGGATGCCGCAGCCCGGAAGCTCGCCGGGCGACGCCGCAAGGAGATCGTCGCGGTGCTGCTGTTCAGCGGCGGCCCCATCTTCGAGAGTTCCATACCGCTTTCGGTGTTCGGCATCGACCGCCAGGACGCCGGAGTACCGCGCTACCGACTGCTGGTGTGCGGGGGCGAGGACGGCCCGCTGCGGACCACAGGGGGCCTGGAACTCACCGCGCCGCATGGCCTGGAGGCGATCTCCCGCGCGGGGACGGTCGTCGTACCGGCCTGGCGTTCGATCACCTCCCCACCGCCGGAGGAGGCGCTCGACGCGCTGCGCCGCGCACACGAGGAGGGGGCCCGCATCGTCGGCCTGTGCACCGGGGCGTTCGTCCTGGCGGCGGCCGGCCTGCTGGACGGCCGCCCGGCGACCACCCACTGGATGTACGCGCCGACGCTGGCCAAGCGCTATCCGTCGGTGCACGTCGATCCACGGGAACTCTTCGTGGACGACGGCGACGTACTGACCTCCGCGGGGACGGCGGCCGGGATCGACCTCTGTCTCCACATCGTGCGGACGGACCACGGCAACGAGGCGGCGGGCGCGCTCGCCCGGCGTCTGGTGGTCCCGCCGCGCCGCAGTGGCGGTCAGGAGCGCTATCTCGACAGGTCTTTACCCGAGGAGATCGGCGCCGACCCGCTGGCCGAGGTCGTCGCCTGGGCGCTGGAACACCTCCACGAGCAGTTCGACGTGGAGACGCTGGCGGCACGCGCCTATATGAGCCGCCGTACGTTCGACCGCCGTTTCCGCTCGCTCACCGGCAGCGCGCCGCTGCAGTGGCTGATCACCCAGCGGGTGCTCCAGGCACAGCGGCTGCTCGAGACCTCGGACTACTCCGTGGACGAGGTCGCGGGCCGGTGCGGCTTCCGCTCGCCGGTCGCGCTGCGCGGGCACTTCCGCCGCCAGCTCGGCTCGTCCCCCGCCGCCTACCGGGCCGCCTACCGGGCCCGCAGGCCGCAGGGCGAACGGCCGGTCGAGCAGGAGTCGCCGCTGCCGCCGCCGGGTGTGACCGGCACCGCGGTCGGCCTGGCCGGCCATGGCGTGGTCGGCCAGGTGCCCGCCGTACTGCACGCGGAGCGTGACGGGGGAGTCCCGCTGCAGAGTCGCAGGCATGCGGCGGGTGCGGTGAGTCTGCTGCCGGGGGCGCGGGGCGGGGTCTGACCGTAGGGGATCCCGTAGGGATCATCGGGGAGGGGGAAGAGGGCGGACGTCACACGCCCCTCCCCCTCCCCCCATACCTCGCGCACGGCCGGGTTCAGGTGGGGTCGGCTCACCGTAAGGTGAGACACATGAACGATCGCATGGTGTGGATCGACTGCGAGATGACCGGCCTCTCGCTGTCCGACGACGCGCTCATCGAGGTGGCCGCCCTCGTCACCGACTCCGAGCTGAACGTACTCGGCGAGGGCGTGGACATCGTCATCCGTCCGCCGGACGCCGCGCTGGAGACGATGCCGGAGGTGGTGCGCCAGATGCACACCGCGTCCGGCCTGCTGGAGGAGCTGGCCGGCGGTACGACGCTGGCCGACGCCGAGGAGCAGGTGCTCGCGTACATCCGTGAGCACGTCAAGGAGCCGGGCAAGGCGCCGCTGTGCGGCAACTCGGTCGGCACCGACCGCGGCTTCCTGCTGCGCGACATGCCGACGCTGGAGGCGCACCTCCACTACCGCATCGTGGACGTCTCCTCGATCAAGGAGCTGGCCCGGCGCTGGTACCCGAGGGCGTACTTCAACAGCCCGGAGAAGAACGGCAACCACCGCGCGCTTGCCGACATCCGCGAATCCATCGCCGAGCTGCGCTACTACCGCGAGGCCGTCTTCGTCCCCCAGCCGGGCCCGGACTCCGAAACGGCCCGGACGATCGCCGCGAAGTACGTCCTGCCCCCGCAGTAGCCCCCACACGGAAACGTGTGCGCGAGCACCCCCGAGAACCCTGTAGACTTCTTCTCGGCCGGTCGGGGAACGACACGTTCAACCGCCGGTCGTGGTGGGTGTAGCTCAGCTGGCAGAGCACCTGGTTGTGGTCCAGGATGTCGCGGGTTCAAGTCCCGTCACTCACCCTGATGGACTTTGGGCCGATCCGTTCCGACGGATCGGCCCAAAGTCGTTTCCGCACCGGGCGCCCTCTCTGCCACTCTCCCTGTCATGTCCGCACGAAACCGCCGCCTGCCCCGAGGCCGCGCCTGGCCCCTGACCACGACCGACATCACCGAGCACCTGGGCCCGCTCATGACCCACGTGACACACCTGGACTTCCTCACGGGCGTGGACAGCGGGTCCATCGTCCTGAGCGCGTCCTGGGTGGCCCCGCTCCCCCGCACCTACGGCCGCGGCATCCACCCGGACTCGGTCGGCTTCTCCCTCTACGTCCACCCGGTCCCCACCCCGCAACGCGCCACCATCCGCCCCCTCCTCCGCGCCCAGGCCCTCCCCCAGCTCCACACCTGGATCACCCAGGGCCTCACCGCCACCGAAACCTGGCGCCTGACCCCCCACCAGAGGTACTGGCACCTGACCGACGGCCGACTGACCCACGTGGACGAGACGGGCTAAGCCCCGGTCCGCCCGTCGACAAGCTCCCGTACGACATCGAGATGGCCGTTGTGCCGGGAGGTCTCCTCGATGAGATGCAGGATCACCCAGCGAAGATCGACGTACCGCCCGTCCCCGATGGGTCGCTTGGCCTTCGCATCCAGCTCACGTTCGGCCACCAGCCGCCGATAACGGGCACTCTGCTCCTCGTACTCGGCGAGCAGCCGCGCCAACGGAATGTCGACCGCCGTCCGCATCTCGGGGTCCGGATCATCCTCGGTGGCCCCGGCCAGCGGCCCCTCAAGCTCCTCCCCGAGGAACATCACCTGGAACCAGTAGTACTCCACCCACCGCAGATGACTGATCAGCCCGCACAACGTCATCAACGGCGACCCCGGAAGCGGCGCCATCCGAGCCCCCTCCTCCGACACCCCCTCACACTTGGCCCGCGCGGTGTCCCGGGCGTAGTCGAGAAAGGTGGTGAGCTGCGCACGCTCGTCCCAGGTGGGGGGTGTGTCGGTTCGTTGGGTCATCGGGGGAGTCTGGCGCGGCGTGGGGTACCTGTCGACTCAGTTCTTCGGGTGGTCCAGCGCCTCGATGGCGCGGGTCAGTGGATCTCGTACTGGTCGTGCGGGATGGCTCGCGCCCAGACGGCGTCTAAGGCTTCACTGCACAGCTTCGCCGCTGCAGGGTCGTCCGTGACCTCCCCGCCCGCGGACGCGCCCGATCCCGTGAAGTGGTTCCAGCGGACCACCTGTCCGTCGATGACCCAGAAGTCGTTGGCGGGCAGAGCGATCGCGCCGGTCCTGCGGCGCGGAAGCCAGCGCACCTGCTCTCCGGCAGCCACGTTGGTGAAGGTGTTGTCGTACAGGAAGCGGGTGTACTCGCTCACCGGCTCGGAGACGATCCGGGCCCGGCGGATGACGACACCCCGGGCCACCGTCTCCCGCACCAGGTCCAGCCAGGGCCGCCACCAGGACGCGCGGTCGGCGGGGTCGTACCGGAATCCCTCACGCCACTTGGCGAAGGGGCCGCGCTCGTAGTCGACGGCGTACGCGTCACGCATCTCCAGGTGGACGGCGGACCGTTGCGCGGACGCGAGAAGGTCGGTGAACTCGACTGGCAGCACGTTCGACGACATCACATGCCTCCCTGATCAGTGGTCTCGTGCCCGTGCCTGTCACACCCCTGGCTGGTCCAGCGCCTCGATGGCTCGGCGGATCAGGGCTCGGGCGTCGGGGCCGTAGACGGCCATGGAGCGGAGCTGTTCGAATGCCTTGAGGTAGAGGGCGACTTCGGTGGGCTGGGTCACGCGTACCCGCGCGGCCATCAGCTCGACAGAGACCAGCTCGTCGTCGTAGACGTGGAACAACTCCTGCGGCCACAGCCCCCGTTGCACGGTGTGCGGGATGATGCCGAGGGAGACCGATGGCAGGGCGCCGGCGGTGAGCAGATAACCGAGTTGGGCGGCCATCGCGTCGGCGTCGCCGAGCCGGTGGTGGAGGACGTTCTCCTCGATGACCATGACGAAGCGGTGACCCGGCTCGCTGATGACCTTCGAGCGCTCCAGGCGCGCGGCCACGGCCTGGTCCACGTCGTTGGGCGCGTCGTACAGCTCGGCCACACCGGTCAGCAGGGCGCGGGCGTACCCCTCGGTCTGGAGCAGGCCGGGCACGAGCGTGGGCGAGTAGATGCGGAACAGCTCGGTGCGGCGGTAGAGGTCGACGTAGCTGTCCTGCAAACGCTTGAGGCCGGGGCGCAGTTGCCGTCGCCACTCCATGTAGGCGGACTCGGCGTCTCTCGACTGCGCGAGGACGTCCTCGGTCTGGTCCTCCGCGCCGCACGCCCGGCACCAGCGGCGGATGTCGTCGGGGGACGGCGGCGTGCGCCCGTTCTCCAGGCGGGAGGTCTTGGGGTGCGTCCAGCCGCAGAGCACGGCGAGTTCGGTCCCGGTCAGTCCCGCGTCGGCCCGGAGATCACGCAGGCGTCGGGCGACGCGCTGGCGTGCGGCCTGGGCGGAAGAGGACGGGGACGGGGTGGCGGCCATGCAGCGCGGCTGGACCCTTCGTGTCGCGTTACTGGATCTTGTACTCGGCATGCGGGACGGCCCGGGCCCACACCGTCTCGAACGCCGCCTCGCACAACCGGGCTGTCCCGGGCTCCTCGGTGATCTCGCCAGGCGCGCTCGCACCGTCGCCGGTGAAGTGGTTCCAGCGCACGAGTCTGCCGTCGATCAGCCAGAAGTCGTTGCCCGGCAGGCAGAGATCGGAGGCCCGTCGACGCGGCAGCCAGCGCACCTGCTCACCGGCCGCGACGTTGACGCCGGTCCCGGCGTGCTCGTAGCGAATGTAGTCACTCACGGGCTCGGAGACGATGCGGGCCCTGCGGACGGAGACTCCGCGCGCGACGGTACGACGCACCAGCTCGGTCCAGGGCGCCCAGTACGGAGATTCGGGGTCGTCGTCGAACTCACCCGTCTCCTTCCAGCGAGCGAAGTCCGCCGCTTCACCGGCCACGCCGTATGCGTCCCGCATCTCCAGATGGACGGCCGACTCGGCGGCGCTGTCCAGCAGTTCAGCGCGGCTCGGCGATCTCTGTGACATCGCACGCCTCTCTCGGGGTCGCGTTCCTACGGACTCAAGACACGGACTACTTGGTCGTGCTCGAAATGCCAACCGTGTGGCCGGACACCTCGAAGGCGAAGCGCTTCATCCGTGTCGCCGTATCCGGCTTCCACCCCTGGATCACGAGCTTGCCGCGTCTGATCCACTCAGACGGCGGGCTCTCACCCTGCCCGGTGCTCGGGTGGATCCCGATGAACCGTAATGACTCGACGCCCTCCAGCGCTCTGGCTGTGCATGGATGTACGCACTTTCGCCTCGCCCGGCAGTCGGATCAAAAGCTTCTTCAGGCCGATGAACTGCGGTGAGTAGCGGCTCTGAACATTCATGAACATCACTCGCAGCGGCGCACATCACTTCCCTACCGTCGGCTGGACGACCCGCCCCCAAGGCATCTCTGCCCCTGGGGACCGCCTCCTCCGAGGGAGCCTCGCATGCAGCACGGCCACACCACCCAGTCCGCCGTCCTCCCCTCCCGTAGCGATCCTCCCGAAGTGGTCCGGGACTGGCTGGCAGGCGCGCACCCCTCCCCCGAGCAGGCCCGGCGGGAATGGAGCAGGTGTGGCATCGCGCTGCTGCCGCTCGGCTCGTGTTTCGATGCCGTTCGCATTCCCGGCGACCTCCTCCACGCCGCCGTCGGCAGTGGAGATGCCCGTGACGCGCTCAACGGCCCTGTCATCCATGACGTACGAACCCTCGGCCCCACCTACTGGGCCCTGGTCCCCCACCAGGACGGCTGGCCCGGCGACCCGGAGACCCCGCTCCTCAGCCACGGCACGTACCTGGGCGTGCCCGACCTCACCGTCACCGGTCCGCCCGGCTCCTTCTGGGTGACCCCGCCCCACCGCCGACACCACCTGTGCCGCGCCGAGGACGTGCTGGCTCTCATCGCCTACGGCAGACGGGAGTTGGGGCAGACACACAGGACCGACGCAGAGGCACTGAGCGCTCTCGTTCAGGAACTTCCCCCACCCGACACCGTGCCCGACGACCGCCTACGGGGCCGCGCCTGCGTCTGGTGCGGAACCCCGCTCACCGCCGAGACTGCCTTCCTCGACTTCGGTCAACTGCCCACACCCCAGCGCTGGTTCCCTCGCGCCTGCCGCCCCTGCACCGGCGAGCGGACCGAGCGCGCGTGGATGGGCCGGGAAGGGCGGAAATGAACCCCGAACCCGAGCCCCCGCCGTCGTACATCACCCCCGCCTGCGCCCGATGCGGCCACTACTTCCAGCCCGGTGAGCACTACGACGTCATCCCCGTCGAGTCCGGCACCGGGTTCGCCCCGGACGCGTACCGTCACAGGGAGCCGTGCGCCCCGGTGCGGAGGCGACGCTGAAGATCCTCGGGGTACGGCGCCGGAGGCGGCACCGGGTCCGGGTATCGTGCTGCGCTACTGCCGCCGAGAAGCCGCCGCGGCTTGACCGCTGTCCGAGGCGGCTTCACTGCCGGTCAGTCGGACCGGTCCCCCCGCAGCACCGTCATCGCCACCACGACCCCCGCCGCCAGCAGCCCCGCTCCCAGCCTCAGCCCCAGCGCGTACCCCTCGGTCAGGCTCTCGGCCGTGACCACGGGCCCCGTGTGGTGAGCCGCTGTCGTGACCAGGGCTGTCAGGCCGAGGGAGGCGCCGATCTGGCGGGAGCTGTTCAGGAGGGCGGAGGCGGTGCCTGCCTCGGAAGAGGACACGCCTTCCGTTGCCAGGGAGACCGCCGGGGCCAGGCAGAAGCCGAAGCCGGTGCCCGCGAGGAGGGCGGGGCCGAGGATGTCGGTGAGGTAGGAGCCGTGCGGGGTGATCAGGCTCGCCCAGGCGAAGCCGGTGGCTGCCAGGGTGCCGCCGAGGGGCAGGAGGGTGCGGGGTGGGAAGCGGTGGGCGAGTTTCACCGCGAGGGCCGAGCCGGTGATCACGCCGACGGCCAGCGGGAGGAATTCCAGGCCGGTGCGGGCGGCGCCGTGGCCGAGGACGCCTTGCAGGTAGAGGGAGATGAAGTAGAAGGCGGAGGCCATCGCGGCACCGGCCAGGAGGTTGAAGGCGTTCGCGCCGAGGACCGAGCGGTTCGTGAACAGGCCCAGTCGGATCAGTGGTTCGCGGCTGGTCGTCCGCTCGACCTGGAGGAAGGCGGCCAGCAGGGCCACCGCCGCCGTCAGGGTCGTCAGCGTCACCGGTGAGCCCCAGCCGTACCGGTCGGTGCGGACGACGCCGAACACCAGGAGCAGCATCCCCGAGGTGACCAGGACGGCGCCGAGGATGTCCGGCCGGCCACCGCCGGGGTGTGGCCGGTCCGCGCCCACACCCCGCCACGACAGCAGCAACGCCCCTGCCGCAATCGGCACGTTCACGAACATCAACCAGCGCCAGCCCGCGTACTGCGTGAGGACGCCCCCGATCAGAACGCCCAGCGCACCGCCCGCCGCGTTGACCGCGCTCCACACGCCGAAGGCCCGTACGCGGGCGCGGCCCGTGGGGAACGTCGTCGTCAGCAGGGCCAGCGCGGCCGGGGAGAGGGCCGCGGCTCCGATGCCCTGGACGGCGCGGGCGGCGACCAGTTGAGCGGGGGACTGAGCGAAGCCGCCGGACAGGGACGCCAGGCCGAACAGGGCGAGCCCCGCCAGAAGCACCCGCTTACGGCCGTACCGGTCCGCCGTCCTGCCACCCAGCAGGAGCAGCCCGCCGAAGGTGAGCGCGTACGCGTGGATCACCCATGTCAGGCCCACGCCCGAGAAGTTCAGGCCGTCGGCGATCTCGGGCAGTCCTACGTTCACCACCGACAGGTCGAGCGACACCATGAACTGCACCACGGCCACCGCGGCGAGGGTGAGTCCCGGCCGCACGCCCGCGCGCACGCCGTCGCCCGCCCCCACGTCGACCGCCGCACCCCTGCCGTCCGGCTCTTCGACCGTCTTCGTCACCAGTTCCTCCATGCCGTTGGAAACGCGGCTCCCCCGAGGTTTTGGAACATGTTCCGAAAGTACTCCGCGCGACCGCCGCTGTCGAGCGGGAAGCGGGGAACGGCATGATGGAGCGGTGCCCCGAAGCAACTCATCGCCCGGCCGCAGCGGCCGCCCCCCGGCCACCTCCCGCACCGAGATCCTGGACGCGGCGCGCCGCGTCATCGAGCGGGACGGCTGGGAGAAGCTGACCGTGCGCAGGCTGGCGGCGGAGATCGGCATCGGGACGACGACGCTGTACCACCATGTCCGGGACAGGGAGGACCTGTTGGTCCAGCTCCTCAACGAGCATGTGGACCACACGCTGCGCCCGGACCTCCCCGCCGAGCCGCGCGAGCGGATCATCGCGGCGGCGACCGCGATCCACGACTCCCTCGCCGCCTGGCCGTGGGCGGCCGAGATCCTCACGGTGGACGGCTTCCTGGCCCGGCTCGGGCCCGCGTCCCTCCAGGCGGTCGAGACGATCGTGGCGGGGGCCGTCGACTGCGGGTGCACGCTCGACCAGGCCGTCGGGCTCTTCCGGAGCGTCTGGTACTACACCGCGGGCGAGATCCTGGTCCGCGCGCACTCCGCCCACCGGCGGCAGGAGAACGCCCAACTCGCCGGGGAGGCCGACTTCTTCAGCGGCATCGACACCGCCCGACTCCCCCGCCTCTCCGAAGTCGGCGAATGCTGGCCGGAGCTAGCCGCCCGGGACACCTATCCCGAAGCCCTCCGCGCCTTCGTCGACGGCCTTCTCGCACAGGCCACTTCAGGGAAGACCTAGGCCACGGCTTACGCCGACTCCCGCCCCACCAGCTCCGTAGGCAGCACCACATGCCTCCGCTCCAGCCCCCGCGCAGCCGCCGGACGGCGATCCGCTATCTCCTCCAGGAGCAGGCCGATCATCGCGCGCCCCATCTCCTGGATGGGCTGGCGGACGCTGGTCAGGGGTGGGTCCATGTGGCGGGCGATGGCGGAGTCGTCGTAGCCGACGAGGGCCACGTCGTCGGGGATGCGGCGGCCCGCTTCGCGCAGGACCTGGCGGGCGCCGGCCGCCGTGACGTCGGAGCCCGCGAAGACCGCGTCCAGGTCGGGGCGGCGGGACAGGAGGGCCGTCATCGCGCGACGGCCGCCCTCCTCCGTGAAGTCGCCCGGTTCCAGGAGGAGTTCGTCCGGGGTCACGCCCGCTGACCGCAGCGCGTCCCGGTATCCGTCCACCCGTCGCTGCGCGCCGTACACGTCGGGGCGGCCGGTGATGTGGGCGATGCGGCGGCGGCCCCGGGACAGCAGGTGGGAGACCGCCGAGTGGGCGCCGCCGTAGTTGTCGGAGTCGACCGAGGGGAGGGTTTCGCCCGCCGAGCGGGGGCCGCTGATGACGGCCGGGATCTCCAGGCGGTCGAGGAGGTCGGGGAGGGGGTCGTCGGCGTGGACGGAGACCAGGAGGACGCCGTCGACGCGGTGGGCGGAGAGGTAGTCCGCCAGCCGCTGCCGCTTGCGGTCGCTGCCCGCGAAGATCAGCAGCAACTGCCATTCGGTGTCGGCGAGTTCGGCGCCCACCCCGCTCAGCATGTCGGAGAAGTACGGCTCCGCGAAGAAGCGGGTCTCCGGCTCGGGGACGACCAGGGCGATGGAGTCGGTGCGGTTGGCGGCAAGGGCGCGGGCGGCGGTGTTGGGGACATAGCCCAGTTCCTCCACGGCGGCCTCGACGGCCGCTCGGGTCGCGTCGCTGACCCGGGGCGAGCCGTTGATCACCCGGGAGACCGTGCCCCGGCCCACCCCGGCACGGGCGGCCACCTCTTCGAGCGTGGGCCGTCCCCCGCTCCGGCCGCCCCGCGCTCCGTGGCTCGCCATTGGCCTCCTCCACCTTTCCCGGCCGTACCCCGTACACCTCTGTCAACAGCCCGCCGCGCAAGCCGTATCCGTACAGCGACGACCCGCACCACGGGCCGTACCCGCCCCCGGCCTGGAATCTAACAGTGCCCCGCGACACCGCCACCGGCCCCGTTCCGCGCCGTCACCCCCGGCTGATTAACAGCCCGATAACTGAAGGGACTTGGGCGTGCGCACTCCCTTGACACCCCGCGCCGGACGGACGACCCTTCAACACATCACTCGTGGGAGCGCTCCCACGGTACCTGACACCTACACATCCCGCACGTTCCCCGCCCGAGCCGCAGCGCGTACGAACGGGCCCAGCTCCAGCAGTAGTTCCATGCAGTTGGCCGGGGGGTCGGCACGTCAGGCAACAGGAGGACGCAATGCGCACGAGCATCCGCAGGTCTCGCGGAACGGTGGCTCTGATGGCCGCCGCCGCGCTGACCACGGGGCTGCTGGCCGGTTGCTCCAAGGACGCGGACGACGGCTCGTCGAACGCGGACGACGGGGGCAACGGCAAGACCACGCTGACCGTCGGCACCTTCGGCGTCTTCGGCTACAAGCAGGCCGGCCTGTACGACGAGTACATGAAGCTCCACCCGGACGTCACCATCAAGGAGAACGTCACCACCCGCACCGACGTGTACTGGCCGAAGGTGCTCACGCGCCTCCAGGCGGGCGCGGGCGCCGACGACATCCAGGCCATCGAGGTCGGCAACATCACCGAGGCCGTGCAGACGCAGGCGAACAAGTTCGTCGACCTCGGCAAGGATGTCGACAAGTCCCAGTGGCTGGACTGGAAGCTCGCCCAGGCCACCACCAAGGACGGCAAGACGATCGGCCTCGGCACCGACACCGGCCCGATGGCGGTCTGTTACCGCAAGGACCTCTTCGCGAAGGCCGGTCTGCCCACCGACCGCGACAAGCTCGCCGCGCTGTGGAAGGGCGACTGGGCGAAGTACGTCGACCTCGGCAAGAAGTACATGAAGAAGGCGCCGAAGGGCACCAAGTACGTCGACTCGGCGGCCTCGGTGTACAACGCGGCCGTGGGCGGCGCCTCCGTGCGCAACTACGACAAGGACGGCAAGGTCGTCTGGGACAAGTCCCCCGGTGTGAAGGCGGCCTGGGACGCCGCCATGACCGTGGCGACCAGCGACATGTCCGCCAAGCTGAAGCAGTTCGACCCGACCTGGGACAACGGCTTCGCCAACGGCACCTTCGCCACCGTCGCCTGCCCGGCCTGGATGATCGGCTACATCCAGGAGAAGTCCGGTGACTCCGGCAAGGGCAAGTGGGACGTGGCGGCGGCCCCGGCGGCCTCCAACTGGGGCGGCTCCTTCCTCGGCGTGCCGACCTCCAGCAAGCACCAGAAGGAGGCCGTCGCCCTGGCGAAGTGGCTGACCGCGCCCGCGCAGCAGGCCAAGGTCTTCGCCAAGCAGGCCAGCTTCCCGTCGACCCCGGCGGCGTACGCGGACCTGAAGCCCGCGGCCGACACCACCGCGTACTTCTCGGACGCGCCGCTCACCCAGATCTTCTCCGACGCCGCGAAGACCATCCCGGCCCAGCCGCTCGGTCCGAAGGACAAGCCGATCGACAGCGCGATCAGCGACATCGGCATCCTCCAGGTCGAGCAGAAGGGCAAGTCCCCGGCCGAGGGCTGGAAGGCGGCGTCCGCCGAGATCAAGGACGTGCTCGGCCAGTGACGTCCAAAGAGGCTCTCGCGCATCCCGCGTCGAGCGCCGAGGCCGCGCCCGGCACCCCGCCGGGCGCGGCCCGGGGCGCTCGGGACCGCGGTGCGCCGGCCGCGCCCGTCTCCTGGCGCAGCCGGCTCTACCGCTGGGACACCAAGGCGTCGCCGTACGCGTTCGTGTCCCCCTTCTTCCTGCTGTTCGCGGCCTTCACCCTGGTCCCGCTGCTGTACACGGCCTGGTACTCGCTGCACGACGTCCAGCTCTCGGCGCTGGACGAGCAGAGCTGGGCCGGTCTCGCCAACTACCGCAATCTGCTGTCCTCGGAGTTCTTCTGGAACGCGCTGGAGAACACCTTCACCATCGGTGTGATCTCCACGGTCCCGCAGCTGATGGCGGCGCTCTGGCTGGCCCACATGCTGAACTACCGGCTGCGCGGCTCGACCGTGTGGCGCGTGGTGATGCTGACGCCGTACGCCACCTCGGTGGCCGCCGCGACGCTGGTCTTCACGCTGCTGTACTCGTGGGACGGCGGCATGGTGAACTGGATTCTCCACTTCGTCGGCGTCGACCCGGTCAACTGGCGCGAGTCCGACTGGGGTTCGCAGTTCGCGGTGTCCACGATCGTCATCTGGCGCTGGACCGGCTACAACGCGCTGATCTATCTGGCCGCGATGCAGGCGATCCCGGCCGACCTGTACGAGTCGGCGGCGCTGGACGGCGCCAACCGCTGGCAGCAGTTCCGGCACGTGACCATTCCGCAGCTGCGCCCGACGATCCTGTTCACCATCGTGGTCTCCACGATCGGCTCCACCCAGCTCTTCGGTGAGCCCCTGCTGTTCGGCGGGGTCAGCGGGTCCAAGGGCGGCTCGGAGCACCAGTACCAGACGCTCGGTCTGTACATGTACGACCAGGGCTGGATCATCGGCAATCTCGGCAAGGCGTCCGCCATCGCGTGGTCGATGTTCCTGATCCTGCTGATCGTCGCGGCGGTCAATCTGCTGTTCACCCGATGGCTGAGGAAGTCCCAATGACCACCAGTGAACTGACCCTGCCGAAGGCGGCGAAGCCCGCGCGGGCGCCCGGGCGGCGCCGGATCACGGGCGCGGGCAAGCAGCTGCACGCCGGTCCGGTGACGTACGTGGCGCTGACCGTGTTCGCGCTGGTCTCGCTGGCGCCGCTGGTGTGGACGGCGGTCGCGGCCTCGCGCACCGGCGGGCGGCTCGCGCAGACCCCGCCGCCGCTGTGGTTCGGCGGCAATCTGTTCAAGAACCTCCAGACGGCGTGGGACGAGGCCGGGCTCGGCACCGCGATGCTCAACTCGCTGCTGGTGGCGAGCACGATCACGGTGAGCACGGTGGTCTTCGCGACGCTGGCCGGGTTCGCCTTCGCCAAGCTGCGGTTCCGCTTCTCGGGGCTGCTGCTCCTGCTGACCGTGGGCACGATGATGATCCCGCCGCAGCTCGCGGTCGTCCCGCTGTATCTGTGGATGAGCGACTTCGGCTGGTCGAACCAGCTCCAGACGGTGATCCTGCCGAGCCTGGTGACCGCGTTCGGCACCTTCTTCATGCGGCAGTACCTGGTGCAGGCGCTGCCCTCGGAGCTGATCGAGGCGGCGCGGGTGGACGGGGCGAGCAGTCTGCGGATCGTGTGGCACGTGGTCTTCCCGGCCGCGCGGCCCGCGATGGCGGTGCTCGGCCTGCTGACCTTCGTGTTCGCCTGGAACGACTTCCTGTGGCCGATCATCGCCCTGAACCAGCAGAACCCCACCGTGCAGGTGGCCCTCAACTCGCTCGGCACCGGCTATGTCCCGGACCAGGCGGTGATCATGGCGGGCGCGCTGCTTGGCACGCTGCCGCTGCTGATCGCCTTCCTGCTGTTCGGCAAGCAGATCGTGGGCGGCATCATGCAGGGCGCGATCAAGGGCTGACCGGTTCCGTCCGAGGGGTCGGGTCAGTGTCGCCCCGGCCCCTTCTCCCCTTTCCCCCGGGTCTTCCCGACTTCCCCCAGGTCTTCCCGACCCTCGGTCTTCCCGACTCTCGATGGGAGCGCTTCCATGCCCGACTCCTCCCCCACCGCCTCTCCGGTCACCTCTCCCGCCGCCTCTCCGGCCGCTTCCCCGGTCACCTTCCCGCCGGGCTTCCTCTGGGGTGCCGCGACCTCCGCGTACCAGATCGAGGGGGCGGTGCGCGAGGGCGGCCGTACGCCGTCGATCTGGGACACCTTCAGCCATACGCCGGGCAGGACGGCGGGCGGGGAGACCGGTGACACCGCCGTCGACCACTACCACCGCTACCGCGACGACGTGGCCCTCATGGCGGACCTGGGCCTGGGCGGCTACCGGTTCTCCGTCTCCTGGCCGCGCGTGCAGCCGACCGGGCGGGGCCCCGCGGTCCAGATCGGCCTGGACTTCTACCGCCGTCTGGTGGACGAACTGCTGGAGAAGGGCATCCAGCCCGCCGTCACCCTCTACCACTGGGACCTCCCGCAGGAGCTGGAGGACGCGGGCGGCTGGCCCGAGCGCGACACCGCCCACCGCTTCGCGGAGTACGCACAGCTCGTCGGCGAGGCGCTGGGCGACCGGGTGGAGAACTGGATCACCCTCAACGAGCCCTGGTGCAGCGCCTTCCTGGGCTACGGCTCGGGCGTCCACGCCCCCGGCCGCACCGACCCGGTGGCCTCGCTGAAGGCGGCCCACCATCTCAACCTCGCGCACGGCCTCGGTACTTCGGCGCTGCGTGCGGCGATGCCGGCCCGCAACAAGATCGCGATCAGCCTCAACTCGGCGGTGGTACGCCCGCTGTCGCAGCGCCCGGCCGACCTCGAAGCGGCCCGCCGCATCGACGACCTGGCCAACGGGGTCTTCCACGGCCCGCTGCTGCGCGGCGCCTACCCGGACTCGCTCCTGAAGGCGACCTCCCGGCTCACCGACTGGTCCTTCGTGCTCGACGGCGACCTGCGCACCGCCAACGCCCCGCTGGACGCGCTCGGCCTCAACTACTACAGCCCCGCCCTCGTCTCCGCGGTCGACGGCGAGGTCTCGGGCCCGCGCGCCGACGGCCACGGCGCGAGCGAGCACTCCCCCTGGCCCGCCGCCGACGACGTCCTCTTCCACCAGACCCCGGGCGAGCGCACCGAGATGGGCTGGACCGTCGACCCGAGCGGCCTGTACGACCTGCTCCTGCGCTACACCCGCGAGGCGCCCGGCCTGCCGCTCTACATCACCGAGAACGGCGCGGCCTACGACGACAAGCCCGACGCGGACGGCCGCGTGCACGACCCCGAGCGCGTCGCCTACCTCCACGGCCACCTCTCCGCCGTACGCCGGGCCCTTGCCGACGGCGCCGATGTGCGCGGGTACTACCTGTGGTCCCTGATGGACAACTTCGAGTGGTCCTACGGCTACGAGAAGCGGTTCGGCGCGGTGTACGTGGACTACGCGACGCTGGAGCGCACGCCGAAGTCGAGCGCGCGCTGGTACGCGGAGGTGGCGCGGACGAGTGCGCTGCCCTCGGTGGAGTCGGCGGGCTGATCCCTCCGCTCGTCCGGACGGGCTGTGCGGCTGTGTGGCCGTACGGCGAAGGCCCGGCGGTGTGTGTCACCGCCGGGCCCCCGGGTCATCGGTCGCCGTCAGCCACCGACCGGTTCCCCCCGGTCGGCGCTCCTCTGATCAGTCCCCCCTGATCAGCAGGTCAGTTGTAGGCCGCGAACGCCTTGGAGAAGGCGAACTTGTCCTGGGTGATGGAGCTGCAGGTGGCGTCGGCGGTGGGCTTGGTGCCGCCGTCGCACTGCTTGTCGCGGGTGCCGGACCACATGGAGAGCGCGCCCAGGCCCTTGGACTTGGCGAAGTCCACCAGCTGGGTGGCGTCGTCGACCTTGAAGATCTCGGAGGCCACGTCGTTGACGCCGATCATCGGGGTGACCGCGACGGTCTTCCAGGCGTCCTCCTCGGAGAGGCCGAG
Source organism: Streptomyces sp. LaPpAH-108 (assembly GCF_000373625.1). GTDB lineage: Bacteria > Actinomycetota > Actinomycetes > Streptomycetales > Streptomycetaceae > Streptomyces. Next base: position 55,104 of record NZ_KB891988.1, on the reverse strand, counting down.
GACGCCCTTGATCTGGGCCTGGGTGGCGGTGGCGGCCTGCTCGGCCAGGTCGCCCATGTCGCCGCTGAAGGCCGGGCCGTAGTCCATCGCCATGATGTTGACGGCGTCGATGCGCACGCCGTTGGACTTGGCGTCGGAGAGCAGGTCGATGCCGTCCTGGGTCAGGCCCTGGGGCATCACCGGGAGGGTGTAGGAGACGTTCAGGTCGGGGTGGGCGGCCTGGAGCTTGGCGATGGCCTGGGCGCGGCGGGTGTTGGCCGCGGCGTTGGGCAGTGTGGCGCCCTCGATGTCGAAGTCGACCTTGGTGAGCTTGAAGGCGTCGACGGCCTTGCCGTAGGCCGCCGCCAGCGCGTCGGCCGAGGAGCAGGTGGTGGCCAGCTCGGTGCCGGTGGCGCCGCCGAAGGAGACCCGGACGTCGCCGCCCTTGGCGCGCAGGGCGCCGATCTGGGAGGCCACGCCGTCGGCGGTCAGGTCGGAGACGCCGCCGAACTTGGGGGTGCAGCCGCCGCCGTCGGTGACGAAGGCGAGGTTGAAGTTCTTCACGCCGGTGGCGTCGGCGGTGCCGACCAGGTCGAAGGCCGGGTAGAGCGAGGTGTCCACGTACGGCGCGAAGCCCGCGGTCTTGGTGGTGCCGCTGCCCGCGCTCTGGGTGGGGGCGGGGGTGTCGCTCTTGGTGGGCTCGGGCTGGGTGGGCTCGGGCGAGGGGGCCTCGGTGGGACGGCCGCTGGGCTCGGGGGTGGCGGTGGAGTCGGCGGAACACGAGGTGCCGTCGATCTGGCAGCCGGTGGGGTCGCCGCTGCCGTCGACCACGAAGCCGACGGTGAGGGACTTGCCGGGGGCGATGCCCTCGTCCCACTTGGCGGCCTTCACGGTGACGTGCTGCCCGCTGACGCTGGACTCCGCGTTCCACAGGGAGCTGAGCTTGGCGCCCTGGGGGAGGTCGAACTCCAGGGTCCAGGACTTCTCGGTCTGGCCGGTGTCGTTGGAGATGACGTACTGGCCGCTGTAACCGGAGGACCAGTCGCTGTTCTTCGTGTAGACGGCGCCGACACCGGCCGCGTGCGCGATCCCGGTCACGAAGAAGGCGCCGCCACCGGCGACGGCCGCGGCGACGATGCCGCCTATCGCCTTGTTCCTGCCGCTGATCCTGCGCCGGTGCGTGCTGCTCATGCGGTGCCTGTCCTTCGTAGCGGAGGTGGGGGGTGGTGAGGCAGACGCTACCGATGAGGAATCGGGCAATCGGCTTGATAGGGACGGGAGTTCGAGACCTTAGGGTGCGCTTAAGGAAGAGATCGGGGGCGGTTAAAGGTCGAGACCAATACGCCGGATTCGCGGCTCAGCGCAGGGCGGGGGTGCGCCTGCGGCGGCGCTCGGTGCCCCGGTGGCCGCGCCGGTCCGGCTTGCGGCCGTCGAGCTGGAGCCAGATCCGCACCTCGGTGCCGCCGAGGACGGAGGAGCCGATGCGGACGTCGCCGCCGGTGGACTCCGCCAGCCTGCGGACTATGTCCAGGCCGAGGCCCGTGGAGCCCGCAGTGCCGGAGCCCTGGCCGCGTGCCATGGCGGTCTCCGGGTCGGCTATGCCGGTGCCCGCGTCGGAGACGAGCACGATCACCGCGTCGTCGGCGTGGTGCACGTCCACCGCGAAAGCCGTGCCCTCCGTGGTGTGCCGGAAAACGTTGCCGAGCAGGGCGTCCAGGGCGGCGGCGAGGTCGGCGCGGGCGACGGGGACGCGCACCGGGCGTTCGGCGCCCGCGACCCGCCACTTGCGGCCCTCGTCCTCGGCCAGCGCGGACCAGAACTCCATGCGCTCGCGCACCACTTCGGCCGCGTCGCAGCCCGCGCCGGGACCTGCGGCGGCCGTCTGCGGCTTGGCCTCGCGGGCGGTGCGGATGATGGTGTCCACCTCGCCCTCCAGCTGGGCGACGGCCGCGCGGGTCTGGTCGGCGGCGGCCCCGGCACCGAGCGAGGCCGCGTTCAGCCGGAGCACGGTGAGCGGGGTGCGCAGCCGGTGCGAGAGGTCGGCGGCCAGCTCGCGCTCGTTGGCCAGGAGCTGGACGACCTGGTCGGCCATGGAGTTGAACGCGACGGCGGCGAGCCGGAGTTCGGTCGGGCCGTCCTCGGGCACCCGGGCACCGAGATGTCCCTCGCCCAGTTCGCGCGCCCCCTCCACGAGCCGTCGGGCGGGGCGCACCATGCGCACCCCGAGCCGGTCGGCGACCGCGACGGACCCGGCGATCAGCGCGATACCGACGGCGGCGAGCACCGCCCAGGCCGTGCCGACGCCGTTGCTCATCTCGGCCTCCGGCACCCACACCTCGACCACCGCGATGGCCCCGGAGCCGAGCGCGACGGGCTGGAGCAGCGCGGAGCCGCCGGGCACCTCGGCGGTGGAGGCGCGGCCCATGCGGCGCACGGCCTCGATGTCCCGGGCGGCGGCCCGGCCGTGGCCCAGGTCGGTGGCGGCGCGGCCCTCCTCGGCGGGCAGGTGCACGGCCATGCCGGACTCGACCCCGGCGGCGGCCACCACCCGCTCCAGCTTGTCCCGGTCGGTGGTGATGGACAGCGCGGGGGCGACGGCGGCGGCCTGGCGCTCGGCGTTGGAGAAGGCGCGGTCGCGGGCCATCTCCTGGACGACAAGCCCGAGCGGCACGGCGAAGGCGACCACGACCATCGTGGTGACCGCGAGGCACACCTTGACCAGGGCCCATCTCATCGCGGCGACTCCCCCGCGAGCGGCGGCTCCAGCTTCACCCCGACACCGCGCAGGGTGTGCAGATAGCGCGGCCGGGCCGCCGTCTCGCCCAGCTTCCGTCTGAGCCAGGAGAGATGGACGTCGATGGTCTGGTCGTCGCCGTACGACTGCTGCCAGACCTCGGCGAGCAGTTCCTTGCGCGGGACGACCACGCCGGGGCGCCCGGCGAGGAAGGCGAGCAGGTCGAACTCGCGGCGCGTCAGGTCCAGTCTGCTGCCGTCCAGTTCGGCCTGGCGGCGCAGCGGGTCGACGGTCAGGCCGCCGACCCTCAGCACGGCCGGGGGCGGTGCCTCCCCGCCGCCGGAGCGGGCGCGGCGCAGCACGGCGGCGATGCGGGCGGAGAGGTGCTCGACGGAGAACGGCTTGGTCAGATAGTCGTCCGCACCGGCGTTGAGCAGCCGGACGATCTCCGTCTCGTCGTCCCGCGCGGTGGCGATGATCACCGGCACGTCGGTGATGCCGCGCAGCATCTTCAGCGCCTCGGAGCCGTCCAGGTCCGGCAGTCCGAGGTCGAGTATGACCACGTCGAACCGGAAGTGGGCGACCTCGCGCAGCGCTTCGAGCGCCGTGCCCACGCTGCGCACGGTGTGGGCGGCGTCGGTGAGATGCCTGATGAGCGCCGAGCGGACGAACTGATCGTCCTCGACCACGAGCACACTTGCCATGCGCCGCACCGTACGCCATGCGGCCGAGCCGGGTCCTGGCCTGTGGACAACTCCCTGTGGACAACTGGGGCCCCGTGCGCGGCCGGTGGCGGCTGAGGCAGTATGGCCCCGATGCGCAGAGGACTCGTACACGTACTGGCGTGGCTGCTCGCCACGGGAGCGGCGGTGGCCCTCTCCTGGTGGGGCGTGCACACGGTCATGGCCGGGACGGCCTACGACCCGCCGCGCGCCGTCCCGATCACGGCCGCCGAGGCCGCCGCGGCCCATGCCTCACCGTCACCCCCCGCCACGAGCCGCCCGTCCCCCCAGACCAGCGGCGCCCCCCGCCCGGCCTCCCCCACCCCGTCCCGCCCCCCGGCCCGCACGGCCACCCCCTCCCCCACCACCGCGCCCCCGTCGTCCCCCACGACCTCCTCCGCCCCCGCCCCGGCGAGCGACGTCAAGCCGTACGACACCCCCGGTGGCCGCGCGGTCTTCGACATCGGCCCGGTCAGCGCCACCCTCGTCTCCGCGACCCCCGGCACCGGCTGGTCCATGCAGGTCTGGAAGACGGAGACCTGGATCCGGGTCGAGTTCAGCCGCAGCACGGACCGCGTGACGGTCTTCTGCGACTGGCACGACGGCCCACCGCACGTGGATGTGCAGACGTACTAGTGCCGTGACGCCGCTGCCGTGCCGGTCGCCGTCGGCCGGGCCGCGAGAATGGCGCCATGACGGAGACATGGCCCTGGACGTACGACGGCACCGCGCTGGCCTGGCTCCACGACCGGCTCGGCCGCCCGGCGCCCGGGCCGGGACATGTGGTGTCCGAGCTGGTGCCGAGCGGCTACGCGGCGTACGTGCGGATCTTCCACCTCCTGGAGGCCACGGACGGATCGGGCCGCAGCCGCACCTGGCGGGCCTGTGCCGAGGAGGCGGGCGTCCCCTTCCGTCCTGAGCTGTCCCACCACTGGTGGCGGAAAGCGAACCCCGCCCCGGAACGCCCCCTGTGGACGGCCGGGGCCGGGGCGCTCGACAGTGGTAGCCGACGGGCGCTCGCCCATGTACTCGCCGAGGTGTCCGGTGAGCAGCCGGTCCACTTCGCCTACGATCTCGCGGCTGTGCTCTGGGGCGAGGACGAACCGCTCGTTCGTACAGGGTCCTTGACGGAGCTGGAAAACGTACGGGAGGCGGTCAGGGAACTGGTGGGGGACGACGGCCCGGAGTTCTGGTGGCCGCAGGACCGCGCTTGGGTGGTCACCACCGACTACGACCTGCTCTCGACCTACGTCGGCTGCTCGGCCAGGACGGCCCGGCTGCTTCTGGACGAGCCCGGGCTCGAAACGCTGCCGGTCGCCTCGGGCACCCGTGTCGACTGGTACACCGTGCCGCCGCGGCACCCGTGACCGTACCGACGATGGGCCTCACCTGGAGCGGAACACCCCCGACGGCGGGGCCGGGGACGCCACCGCCGCGCTGTCCGTCACCGGGGTCGCGCCGCCGGTGAAGTCCAGGAGGGCGCGGCCGTGTTCGACGCGGCCGGGGTGGGGGTCGGAGGCGGCTCTGCGGGTCAGCTCCGTGATGGGGAGCGGAGTGTCGGCGGCGATCAGGATGGCGTTGCCGAAGCGCTTGCCACGCAGGACCGCCGCGTCGGCGATCAGGGCGAGTTCCGTGAAGCGGGCGGCGGCGGTGGCTATCTGGCCGCGCAGGTGGGTCAGCGGCGGGCCGTCGGCGAGGTTGGCGACGTAGCGGCCGGACGGGCTCAGGGCGCGGCGGACCTCGTCCAGGAACTCGGTGGAGGTGAGGTGGGCCGGGGTGCGGGCGCCGCTGAAGACGTCCGCGACGATCAGGTCGGCCCAGCCGTCCGGCACCTTCGCCAGGCCCTCGCGGGCGTCGGCCGAGCGCACCCGTATCCGGGAGCTGGGGTCGAGCGGCAGCTCCCGGCGGACCAGCTGGACGAGCGCCGCGTCGCGCTCCACGACCTGCTGGGTGGCGCGCGGCCGGGTCGCGGCGACGTAGCGGGCCAGGGTCAGGGCGCCGCCGCCGAGGTGGACGGCGCGCAGCGGCTTGCCGGGCGGCGCGGCCAGGTCGATGACGTGCCCGATGCGGCGCTGGTACTCGAAGGTGAGGTGCGCCGGGTCGTCCAGGTCCACATGCGACTGGGGCGCGCCGTCGACCAGCAGGGTCCAGGCGCGGGAGCGGTCCGGGTCGGGGATCAGCTCGGCCAGCCCCCCGTCGACCGCCTCCACGACGGCCTCGGCGCCCGCTCCGCGCCGGTTGTTCCTGGACCTGCCCATCGCCCCATTCTCGCAGGTGGCACGGGGGCCCGCCGGACGGGGCCGGGGGCAGGCGGGGCAGTGGCTCCGGCGGCGTGGACCCGGCCCGGGCGGCAGAGCGGCGGCGGGCGGCGGCCCTCGGCCGGTCTCGGACGGCACAACGGCGGCAGGCCCCCCGACCAGCCAGCGGGCGGCGGTCCCGGCCCGCCTTGGCCGCAGCGGGCGGCACGACCGCGACCGGCCTCGGCGTCGGAGCGGTAGAGCGGGTAGAGCGGCAACCGATGTCTCCGGGCGGCACCACGCCGTAGCGGCGGCCTCCCCCGCGCACCGCCGTCGGCGGCGTCGGCGGCGTCGGCGTCAGCGGCCCGCCTCAGCCTCTCGGCAGAGGACAGCGGCGCCCGGTCTCCTCCGCCGAGCTCAGCGGCAGCGTCACCGGCAGCTGTCCGCCGCCTCGATCAGCCGGGCCGCCTCGCCCAGCGCCCGCCGCAGCACCGCCGGGTCCGTGGCGGGGTCGCCGTCGTCGGGGGGCAGCAGCCAGTCGGAGCCCGCCAGCGGGGGCTCGGGGGTCAGCCGCAGGCCGCGGCCCTCGGTGCGGACGCAGGTGCTGCCCGGGACGTCCCAGCCCGCCGCCGTGCCCGCCGGGACCAGGAAGCCGAGGGTGTCGCGCCCGTCGTCGTGCAGCACCGGGCCGACCGCCGCGACCGCGCCCCGGCGCAGGATGTCCACGGCTTCGAGCCCCTGCCGGGTCGGCACCGTCACCAGGTCGCACCCCGCGTCGCCCGGCGCCCGCGACCATGTCGGCGCCGTACAAGGTTCGTTGTTCTGGCTGGTCTCCATGCCGGCCTCCACCACGCTGCCCTGTTGCAGTCCACGGGGTACAACGCGCGATGCCGTCAACGGCTACGGCGCAAGTGTGCCGCAAAGGATGGCAGTTCATGGCAGATCGTGGATGAGATATCCGTTTTGTAGCCAAACACTGCGTGTCGGGCCGGACACAGCCGGTACGTTCGTGCCCGCCGGAACCAGGGTGTCACTCGGGCAGCTGTGCCCGAATTCGCCCCGGCCCCGGCACGGTTCGACGGTTCGTACGAGAGGACCGCCATGGCGTCGTCAACCGAGACCTCGGCGCAGCCCGACCGGCCGCCCCGGCCCAACACCGCCTTCCGGCAGTTGCGTGGCCGCCGTTCCCCTGCGGAGTTCGCCGCGCTGGTACGGCGCGCTGCCCGCGAGATCGGGGAGCGGGTGAGCTGTGACGCGCGCTATGTCGGCAGGGTCGAGGCGGGTGAGATCCGCTGTCCCAACTACGCGTACGAGCGGGTGTTCCTGCATATGTTCCCCGGCCGCACCCTGACCGACCTCGGCTTCGCGCCGCGCTCGGCCGTCCGCGGGCGGGCGGCCCGGCCGGCCGGTCCCGCCAGGGAGCAGACCGGTCCGGCACCGGCCGCGCGGGAGCAGCCGCGGGGCCACCCGTACGACCGGCCGCGCCTGTACGACCCGCACCCGCACGACCCGTACCGCCCGGACGAGCCGGACGAGAACGAGCCGCTGAACCACGAGGAGAGCGACGTGCTGCGTCGCGCATTCATGACCAACGGGGGCGCCACGGTGGCCGCCGCCGCGCTGGGCCCGCTGGGGCTCGCCACGGACGCCTCGGCGGCCGGGACACCGCGCCGCCCCGGCACGTCGGAGGCCGCCGCCGTCGAGGACGCCGTCCGCCGCATCCGGGTGCTCGACGACAAGCACGGCGCGGACGGGCTGTACCGGCACGCCGCCCAGCCGCTGCGCCTGGCCTACGCGCTCCTCGACGCGGGCGCCACCCGGCAGTCCACCACCGAGCGGCTGCACTCGGGCGCCGGTGAACTGGCCATCTCGGTCGGCTGGCTGGCCCACGACTCGGGCCGCTTCGAGGACGCCCGCTCGCACTACGCGGAGGCGCTGGCCACCGCCCGGATGACCGGCGACGGGGCCCTGGAGGCGCACGCCTTCTGCAACACGGCGTTCCTCGCGCGGGACGCGGGCCGCCCCCGGGAGGCGGTGCGGGCGGCGCAGGCGGCGCAGCGGGCCGCGCGCCCGCTGGGCTCGCCCCGGCTGATGTCGCTGCTCGCACTGCGCGAGGCGGGCGGCTGGGCCGGGCTCGCCGACCGCGCGGGCTGCCGCCAGGCGATGGCGCGGGCGCAGGCGCTGTTCGCTCGGGGCGCGTCGGACGCCGACCCGGAGTGGATGGTCTTCTACGGGCAGGCCGAGCTGGAGGGCCTGGAGGCGCAGTGCTGGTCGGCGCTGGGCGACTGGTGGCGCGCGGCCCGGCACGCACGGCGCGCGGCGGAGCTGCAGGACCCGCACTTCTCCCGGAACATCGCGCTGTACACCGCCGAACTCGCCGACGACCTCGCCCGCGACGGCCGCCCCGACGAGGCCGCCTCCGCCGGACTGCGGGTCCTGGAACTGCTCACCCAGGTGCAGTCCTCGCGCATCCAGACGATGCTCGCGGGCACCGCGCGCGTACTGCTGCCGCACCGGCGAGCGTCCGGCGTGTCGGAGTTCCTGGAACGCCACGCGTCGGTGCCCCGGCCCCGGCAGGCCTGAGCGGGTCCTCGCGCGGAACGGCGGCCACGCGCACGGAGAAGCCCGTCAGCCCACCAGGTGCCCCACGTCGTTCCAGTTCTCGATCGCCGGTTCGCCGTACGCCCAGCCGAGCACCGACAGCGAGGTCGGGTTGAGCCGGATGCGGGCCGCGAAGTCCAGCGGCAGCCCGAGCCAGCGGGCGCCGATGGAGCGCAGCATGTGGCCGTGGGCGAAGACCAGCACGTCGCGGTCGGCGGAGCGGGCCCACGCGACGACCTCGTCCGCGCGCGCGGTGACGTCCGCGACGCTCTCCCCGCCGGGCACCCCGTCGCGCCAGATCAGCCAGCCGGGCCGCTCGGCGTGGATCTCGGCCGGGGTCAGGCCCTCGTAGGCGCCGTAGTCCCACTCCATGAGCGTGTCCCACGGACGCGCGCGGTCGCCGAACCCGGCCAGTTCGCAGGTCTCGCTCGCGCGCACGAGCGGGCTGGTGCGCACCTCCGCGTCGGGCAGGCCGTCCAGCGGAGAGCGGTGCAGCCGCTCGCCGAGGAGCTTGGCGCCGCGCCGTCCCTCCTCCAGGAGGGGGATGTCCGTCCTGCCGGTGTGCTTGCCGGACAGCGACCAGGCCGTCTGTCCGTGCCGGGCCAGCAGGATGCGCGGTGCCATGGGAGACCTTTCCGGGAGGGGAACGCGAGAGGGCCGCCGGGTGACGACAGCCCAGGTCCCTCCATCATCGCGCACCGGCGAGGCGGGCAACCCGGCGGGCGAGGACGGCGTCTTCCAGGGCTGAAGCGTCCGCGCGGGGCGGGAGCCGACACCGTAAAGTGTCACGGCGCCCGACGGGGACGCCGTACGCGCAGGGGCACAGAAGGGGGAGGGCGATCGGATGCCGCAGACCGAGACACCGGGCACCGAGGCGGCGACGCGACCCCGGTTGCGCTGGTGGACCGAGCTGCCGCTGATCCTGCTCGTCTACGGCTGCTACTCGGCGGGGCGCCTCCTCGCGCGCGGGGACGTCTCCTCGGCCGTGGACCACGGCCTGGCGATCCTGCGCATCGAGCAGCTGCTGCACCTGGACGCCGAGCACCCGCTCAACCGGCTGTTCACCCGCGAACCCTGGATCGGCGTGCCCGCCGACTTCTGGTACGCCTCGCTGCACTACCTGGTCACGCCCGCGATACTCGTCTGGCTGTTCCGCTCGCACGCGGTGCGCTACCGGGCGGCGCGCACCTGGCTGATGACGTCCACGTTCATCGGCCTGATCGGCTTCACCCTGCTGCCGACCTGCCCGCCGCGCCTGCTGCACCCGGGCCACGGCTTCACCGACACCATGGCGCAGTACAGGGCGTACGGCTGGTGGGGCGGCGAGGCGAGTGCCCCGCGCGGCATGGGCGGCATGACGAACCAGTACGCGGCGATGCCGAGCCTGCACGTCGGCTGGGCGCTGTTCTGCGGGGTCATGCTGTGGCGCTACGGCCGCACCCGTGCGGCCAAGGCAGCCGCGGTGATCTACCCGCTGTTCACCGCGCTCGTGGTCATGGGCACCGCCAACCACTATCTGCTGGACGCGGTGGCGGGGGCCGCGGTGATGGGCGTGGGGCTGCTGCTGACGCCGCATGTGACGCGCGCGGCGGACGCGGTGAAGGCCCGGCTGAGCCTCGTCTGGGCCGCTCCGGCCGGTGTGGTCGCCCCCGTTGTCAGTGGCGGATGCCAGACTTCCGCGGGTGAGCGAATTCCACGGCAGCGCGAGTCTCGGCTCGATCCCCCGGCAGGACCGGACGCCTCCCCCAGTGGAGCGGGCGACGGCACTCCGGCACCGGCTCGCTGAGCTGCGCGGTCCCGAGGTCCCGGCCAAGGCCCTGGACGCCCGTGCCCTCGCGGCACTGGCGTCCAACCCGGGCTGCCGCCGCCGCGCGATCCTGGACGGCGCGGGGGTGGACAAGGCACGTCTGGCGACCGGCCTCGGCTCCCCTTCGGACTACGGCCAGTCGCAGTTCGCCCTGATCCGGGGCAACGCGTTCGAGGCCCGCGTGAAGGCGGACCGCGGCGCCGAGCTGCTGCGCCTCGCGCACGCCTGCTTCGACCCCGCCACCGAGCCCCCGGCGGACGCCGCCGTGCCCGACCTGACCGCCGACGGTCCCAAGGGGCGTACGGCACGTACGGAACTGGCGCTGCGCGAGGCCGCGGAGGCGGGCGGCTGGACGCTCCTGGACCACCCGATGCTCACCCTGGAGGTGGCCGGGGCGCCCGTGTTCCTGGAGCCGGACGCGGTGGTGGTGCACCCGGACGGGGTGTGGACGGTCGTGGAGATCAAGTCGTTCCCGATGCTGGACGGTTCGGCCGACCCGGCGAAGGTGGGCGCGGCGGCCCGCCAGGCCGCGGTGTACGTGCTGGCCCTGGAGGAGGTCGCGGCCCGGCTCGACCCGGCGCCCCGGGTACGGCACGAGGTGCTGCTGGTGTGCCCGAAGGACTTCTCCAACCTGCCCACCGCGCGCGCGGTGGACGTGCGCCGTCAGCGCGCGGTGACGGCACGGCAGCTGACCCGGCTCACCCGGATCGAGGAGATCGCCGACGAGCTGCCGGAGGGCACCTGCTTCGCGCCGGACCGTACGCCCGAGGAGCTGGAGGCGGCGGTGGACGCGGTTCCGGCGACGTACGCGCCGGAGTGTCTGTCCTCCTGCGAGCTGGCCTTCCACTGCCGGGAGCGTTCGCGCGCGTCCGGCGCGGTGACCCGGCTCGGCCGCCCCCTGCGGGCCGAACTCGGCGGTCTGCGCACGGTGGAGGAGGTGCTTGCGGCGGCGCGCGGCGAGAGCGGCGACCCGGACGACCCGGCGGTGGCCGCGCTGCGCCGGGCCGCCGCCCTGCGCGCGGAGGCGCTGGAGCAGGCAGCGGTAGCGCGGGAGGTGGCCCTGTGTCCCTGATCGCGACCCTCGCCCGTCTGGAGGCCGTCGGCACGGGCGTGGCCCAGCCGCTCACGACCGTCCGGCACCGTCATCTGTCCGGCCGGCCGCTGGTGTTCGTGCCGCTGACCACCTCCGGCGAGGCGGGCGCCCCGCTCGGCGCGCTGGTCGGCACCGACCGGGACGCACCCCGGCTGCTGGTCGTGCCCCAGCCGCGCGACCGCGACCTGCGCTTCGCGTTCCTGGCCGAACTGGCCGACGTCGTCCTGCCGTACATCGACGCGCACGCCGAGGCCGTGGAGGCCGCCGAGCGCACCGAGACCGACCCGGAGACCGGCAAGCGGGTCAAGGTCGAGGTCGACCTGTGCGCGGACGCGCCCCAGCTGATCGTGCCGAGCCGGGCGGGCGTGGAGTACGTGCGGCTGCTGGGCCGCTCGACGCGCTTCCGGCGCACCGCCGAGCAGGAGCCGGAGGCCCCGCACCCGGCGCCGCCCCGGGTGCCGCTGCTCGGCCGCTGGCTGACGCACTACGGCGAGCGGGCGCGCGTGCCCGGGTCCTCGCTGCTGCTCGCGCTGACCGAGGTGCTGTCCCGGCACTGGGCGACCGGGCAGAGCAGCCTGGAGGACCAGCAGCTGGGCGCCCTGCTCGCCTGGATCGCGCCGCCCGCGGGCAGTTCGGGTGCCGAGGCCGCCTTCCGCGCGGAGCGCGAGCGCGACGGCCGGGGGCAGCTGACCTGCCCGCCTGCCGGTCCGGCCACGGACCCGGCGTTCGACAACAAGCTGCTCGCCCCGGCCATCGAGGCGTACGACCGCGCGCGGACCGCGCTCGCCGCCGCCGAGGACCCGGTGGAGGCGGAGGACCGTACGGCCGCCGTCACCCGGGCCGAGCGGCGTGTCCGGGAGCTGGTGGCGCAGGTCACCCGGCCCACCTGGGACGCGGTGTGGACCGGTCTCGATCTGCTGCGGGCGCTGCCCGAGGGGGCGCGGGTCGAGGAGCGGTGGACGCGGGACCGCTGGTCGTTCACCGGCCACCGGGACCGGGTGCTGGCGGGCGAGCCCCCGCAGCCGCGCCGGGACGACGCGGTGACGGCGGCGAACAAGCTGGCCACGCGCGAGCGCGAGCAGTCCCGTCTGGAGGCGCAGGAGGCACTGGACGACCCGCTGGTGATGGCGGGGCGGCGGCTGGCCGGGGAGGCGTTCGCGGGCGAGGTCGTCGACGTCGTCATGGCGTACAGCGAGGGCAAGCGGCCGAGCCCGCGCCCGCTGGTGACCGTGCGCACCGAGGACCGGCCGCATCTGGCGGAGCGCGCGAAGGCGTACCGCGCGCTGAACGGCAAGCCGCAGTCGGCGGAGTTCGTCGGGTACGCGGGCGACCCCGAGGAGGGGCTGCTCGTGCTGCGGATCACGGACAAGATGGGCCGGGGCAAGGAGCCGGAGGCGGGTTCGGTGCCGGAGAAGGGCGACCGGCTCTGCTTCACGCTCTTCGAGCACGAGCAGCGGGGCGGCGCGAAGCTGCCCGACCAGGAGGACACCCCGTGGACCCACGGCGGCCCGCCGGACGGGGCCGTGGCCGAGGCGCCGGACGCCATGACCGAGGAGGACGTGCTGTGACCACGGTGGACTTCGATCCGGGAACCGCCGCCGGGCGCGCCACGGACGCGATCCTCCACGACACCCTGCACGGCACCGAGCGGGGCGTGGTGGTGGACTCCCCGCCGGGCGCGGGCAAGTCGACGCTCGTGGTCCGCGCGGCGCTCGAACTCGCGGACGCGGGGCGCCCGTTGATGGTGGTGGCGCAGACCAACGCGCAGGTGGACGACCTGGTGCTGCGGCTCGCGGAGAAGAACCCGGACCTGCCGGTGGGCCGTCTGCACAGCAGCGACGCCGACGCCTACGACCGCGCGCTCGACGCCCTGCCGAACGTGCGCGCCTCCGCGAAGGCGGCCGACCTCGCCGGGCTTCCGGTGGTGCTGTCCACGGCCGCGAAGTGGGCGCACGTCACGGTGGACGAGCCGTGGCGGCACGCGATCGTGGACGAGGCGTACCAGATGCGCTCGGACTCGCTGCTGGCCGTGGCCGGGCTCTTCGAGCGGGCGCTGTTCGTGGGCGACCCGGGCCAGCTGGACCCGTTCTCGATCGTGGGCGGTGAGCAGTGGGCGGGCCTGTCGTACGACCCGTCGGCCTCCGCCGTGAGCACGCTGCTCGCGCACAACCCCCGGCTGCCGCAGCACCGGCTGCCGGTCTCCTGGCGGCTGCCTGCCTCGGCGGCCCCGTTGGTCTCGGCCGCGTTCTATCCGTACACCCCGTTCCGCAGCGGCACCGGGCACGGTGACCGGCGGCTGTCGTTCGCGGTGCCGTCGGACGGCTCGGGTCCGGACCGGGTGATCGACGAGGCGGCGGAGTCCGGCTGGGGCCTGCTGGAGCTGCCGCCCCGGCACACCCCGCGCACGGACCCGGAGGCGGTCCGGGCGGTGGCCCTGGTGGTACGCCGCCTGCTGGACCGGGGCGGCGCGGCCCGCTCGGAGCGCTCCCCCGACCCGGCCCCGCTGACCGCCGCCCGCGTCGCTGTCGGCACCGCCCACCGCGACCAGGCGGCGGCGATCCGCGCGGCCCTCGCCGACCTGGGCGTGACGGGGGTGACGGTCGACACGGCCAACCGCCTCCAGGGCCGCGAGTACGACGTCACGGTCGTCCTCCACCCCCTCTCCGGCCGCCCCGACGCCACCGCCTTCCACCTGGAGACCGGCCGCCTCTGCGTCCTCGCCTCCCGCCACCGCCACGCCTGCGTGGTCGTCTGCCGCGCGGGCGTCGACACCCTCCTGGACGACTACCCCTCCACCGAACCGGTCCAGCTGGGCACGCTGGTGAAGTTTCCGGACGGCTGGGAGGCGAACCACGCGGTGCTGGCACACCTCGCGGAACACCGAGTGAGCTGGAAGCCGTGAATCGCCAGGTGCGTCGGCAGCCATGAGCAGGCCGGGGGCCGGGTAGTCATGGGCCAGTACGTCCCCTTGCGTCCGCGCGGGACAATGGACGGTGGCCCACCCCGAGGGGGGCCGGAAACGCAGAGGAGGAGATGTGGACATGGCGGAGCCCACGCCGCGTCGGAACGAACCGCGGCTACGCCCCGCGCCCCTGCTCTTCGAACCCGCCGAGGCGGCGGCGGACCCGGAGCACTTCTTCGATCTGGAGTCGATCGAGGACCCGAGGACGCTGCTGACGCGGGCGACGGAGCTGACCCAGGCGTTTCGCGCGGCGGCCGACCGCGCCATGGAGTTCCAGGCCATCGCGGCGGCCCAGCTCGCCGACCCGCGCCGGTTCGACCGGCTGACCTCGGCGGACCTCGCCGAGCGCGCGGAGTGGACCGAGGACTACGCCAAGAGAATGGTGGAGTTCGGGCGGGACCTGATGCGCGGGGCCGAGACGGAGGGCCGTACGCCCGTCGACCCCCGCTGACGGAGAGCTGTCCGACCCGTCTGGCATATGCCGAGCGGGCAAGATACCCCCTCCCGCACCCCCCTGTCCCTGTTTTCCACAACCCAGGGGAAGCGGGCGCTCACCGACGGTAGACATGACGGTATGAGCAGCGCACCGAACGTCACCGCAGCCACCGCCGACGGCGCCGCCTGGCTCGCCTCCGCCGGAACGTATCCGCGCAGCACGCTGTCCCTGTGGAAGGAGCGCCCGGGCGCCCCGGTCGTCCTGCCCTGCGGCAGCGTCTTCGACGTGGTCAGCGCCCCGGCGATCTTCGGCCGGCGGATGCTGGACCGGCTGTGGGGCGAGGGCCCCGGCTCGGGTCCGGTCGCGGTGCACCGGGGTCGCACGCTGCTGTTCGCCGCGCCGGGCACCGCCCAGCGGCTGCCCTCCCTGCTGACCTGGGAGGAGTGGGGCCCGCGCACCCACGCCGTACCGCCGCTGCTGTGTCACGGCACCGGGGACGCGGTGACCGTACCGGCGCTCCACGGCGAGGACTCCTCGGGCCCCGCGGGCTCCCGCTGGCTGGTGGCGCCGGACACCCGGCATCCCTGGCTGCCCGGCCCCGAGGTGGTGCTCTGGGCGGCGGTCCGGGCGGCCCGCGCGGCGGTGCGGATATCGATTTTTCCTCCCGCCGACCAGGATGCTAAGGTCTACGACGTCAGCAGGCGCCGCTAGCTCAGTTGGTTAGAGCAGCTGACTCTTAATCAGCGGGTCCGGGGTTCGAGTCCCTGGCGGCGCACAGACAACGATCAGGCCCTTCGCGCGAGCGAGGGGCCTGATCGCGTTCCGGCGTCCGCGCAGCGTTCCCGCGCATCCCCGCGCAGGGCCACCCTCACCCCACCACCCCCGGCGTGATCGACACCGTCCACGCCCCCGCCGCCGTCCGCTCCTCCACCTCCACCTTCACGCCCTCCCCTGGCACGGTGAAGCTCTCCCCGGCCGACAGCGGGGCGTCGGCAAGGGGCGGGTAGACGGAGTCCTCCCAGCAGGCCGAGCTGTGCGGGTGGGTGTCGATCACCTGGACGGGCCCGTCACCGGACTCGGCGGTGGCGTGGACGCGGTAGACGAGGATGCCCTCCCGGCACCCGGAGTCGTCGTTCCCCGCCGAGGCGCGCGCCTCGAAGGCCAGCGCGCTGTCGGGCCCGGTGCGCACCACCGCGAGCTTCGTACCGCGCCCGAGCCCGAAGGCCGGGGCCCCGGCCGCGCCCGGCACCGACACCCCGGGCCCGGCCTCCAGCGGCTCCAGGGTGAGCCGGGTCGGGCCGGTGCCGCGTACGCAGCTGACCTGGCGCGGGTCCAGCCAGCCAAGGCGCCACTTGTGCCAGGCGAACAGGTCGGGCGAGAGGCCGAACTGGCTGCCCATCAGGTCCCAGTCACCCACATAGGTGTCCCAGTCGCCCTTGTTGTCCAGCGGGCGGTGGTAGAGGTCGGGCAGGTCGAAGACATGGCCGGTCTCGTGGGCCAGGACCAGCCGGTCCGGCGGGTGCCGCTCGAAGACGGTGACGACCCGGCGTACGTCCTTGCCGTCCAGCCGCACGGGCTTGTCCAGGTTGACGACCTTCGTCGCGTCCGAGTCCACACCGGGCGCGTCCGGGTCGGCGACGAGGTAGACGACGTCGTAGCGGGAGAAGTCCACCGCCTTGTCGGCGACGGTGAACGCGTCGCGCAGATAGGCGGAGCGGTCCGCGGCGGCCCAGTCCCGCTTCATGGCGTACGACGTGGAGGGGTGCGGCATCCGCAGCCAGCGGTTCACGGGGTGCGGGCGCAGGGTGAAGCGGCCGTAGGAGGCGCGGGTGTAGAAGTCGCTGGTCTCCGGGAAGTGGTCGGCCGTCAGCTGGGCGGGGGTGGTGCGCGGGGCGGCGTCCGGGAAGGACAGGAAGACCAGGACGGCGTCGCGGGTGCCGAGGGGGCGGGCGTAGGCGGGGTTCCAGGTGTCCGCGCCCTCCGAGTGGTGGGCGGTGGTGCGGTGCAGGGCGCAGGGTGCCGGGGAGAAGGGTTCGGCGACGGAGGGGCCGCCGAGGATCGAGGTCGCGGCGAGCGCCGACATCGTGGTGGCCACGGCGGCGGCACTGCGCAGCTTGGGCACGGACAGACCTCCGGACGCGGTTCAGGGGACACCGAATCCAGCCTGTGGCGATTTGTCAGAAGATGCCCTGTTTATCTGAACCGGAAGGGTGAGTGCGCCCGTTCGCGCGCCGGTGTGCACCGGCGGACGACACCCCGAATCACTCACGCAACGTCACAACCGGTCGGAGGCCTGAAGAACCCGTCCAGGTGCGAGCAGAAACGATCTGTCGGAACGTGGGGTCCGCCGGGGACACTGGAGACCGGCTGGAAGGCCCCGGTACCAGCCTCTATGATCGGCACACTTTCCGGCACGGACAACGACGGACAACGATCGAGTGCACTGCGGGAGCGAGCGGTGAGCGGAACGTCCGAAGGGCCGACGCCCGCGGCAGACCTCGACCGGTCAGCCGTCACAGACAGTGACTACATGACCTATCGGCGCGTCTTCGCCGCCGCCCCGCTCGCCATGGCCGTCGTGGACGGCGACGGGCTCGTGGTCAGCGCGAACACCGCCCTCGGCAGGCTTCTGGGCACCGACACCGAGGCCCTGACGGGCCGTTCCGCCGCCGATCTGACCGGCCTCACCACCGACGCCCGCGCCTGGCACGCCTACCGCGAGGTGCTGCGCGGGCGCCGCGCCCGGCTGCGCTGCACCCGGCGCCTGAAGCACCCCGACGGCACGGCGGTGTGGGCGCGCATCACCGTCGCCCCGCTGGCCGACGGCCGTCCGGGTGTCCTGCTGTCACTCACCGACATCAGCGCCCGGCGCGAACTCCAGGCCCGGATACGGCATCTGCGGATGCACGACCCGGTGACCCGGCTGCCCAACCGCACGCTGTTCTTCGAGCGCTTGTCGGCCGCCCTGGAGACCGAGCCCGGCGAGTCGGGCGGCACCGGGCGGATCGGCCTGTGCCATCTGGACATCGACGGCTTCAAGGCCGTCAACGACACCCACGGCCACCGCGTCGGCGACCGGCTGCTCGCGGCCGTGGCCGAGCGGCTGACCCGGGTGGCCGCCGAGTGCGGCCAGGGCCACGCCGGTACGCCGCTGGTGGCGCGGCTCGGGGGCGACGAGTTCGCGCTGCTCGTGGAGGACTCCACCGGCACCGACCAGCTCTCCGACCTCGCCGGGTCCGCGCTGAACGCCCTGGAGGAGCCCTTCGACCTGGGCGGCAGGCGGCTGCATCTGACCGCCTCCGTGGGCGTCGTCGAGCGGCACGCGGCCGGGACCACCGCGACCGGTCTGATGCAGGCGGCCGACACCACGCTGTACTGGGCGAAGACCGACGGCAAGGCCCGCTGGACCCTGTTCGACCCGGAGCGCAACGCGCACCTCATGACCCGTCAGGCCCTCACCTCCGCGCTGCGCCCCGCCATCGAGCGCGGCGAGTTCGCCCTGGAGTACCAGCCGCTGGTCGGCATGGAGGACGGCTCGCTCAGCGGGGTGGAGGCGCTGATCCGCTGGCACCACCCGCAGTTCGGCACCCTGACGCCGAATCGGTTCATCGGTCTGGCCGAGGAGGACGGCTCGATCGTGCCGCTCGGCCGCTGGGCCCTGGCCACCGCCTGCCGCCAGGCACGGCGCTGGCAGCTCGACCATCCGGGCGAGCCGCCCATCTTCGTCAGCGTGAACGTGGCCGTGCGTCAGGTGTGGGACTCCGACCTGGTCACGGACGTGGCGGCGGTCCTCGCCGAGACCGGCCTCGCCCCGCATCTGCTCCAGCTGGAGCTGACCGAGTCGGCCGTGATGGGCTCGGCCGGACGGCCCATCCAGGCGCTCCAGTCGCTCAGCGACATGGGCGTGCGCATCGCCATCGACGACTTCGGCACCGGCTACTCGAACCTGGCCTACCTCAGCCGTCTGCCGGTGTCCGTGCTCAAGCTGGACGGCTCCTTCGTGCGCGGCTTCCAGTACGAGGGCGAGCGGGACACCTCGGCCTCGTCCGCCAACCCGGCCGACGAGGTGATCGTGGAGGCGATGATCCAGCTCGCGCACCGGCTCGGGCTGACCGTCACCGCCGAGTGCGTGGAGACCTCGGCGCAGGCCACCCGGCTGCGCCGGATCGGCTGCGACACCGGGCAGGGCTGGCTCTACTCCCGCCCGGTGCCGCCGGAGGGCATCTCCGAGCTGCTCGGCGTGCGGTCCTGTGCGGCGGGCCCGTCGCATGCCGTCCCGCCGCTCAGCACGTAGTCGCGGCTACGCGACCGGCAGGCCGTAGGCGTCCGCGATCAGTTCGTAGGAGCGCAGCCGCAGCTCGCCCCGGTGGGCGTGGGTGGTGAGCATCAGCTCGTCGGCGCCGGTGCGCTTGTGCAGGTCGTCCAGGCCCGCGCGGACCTCCTCGGCGGTGCCGTGCACGATGTTCTTCGTCCAGGAGGACGCGAAGTCCTCCTCCATCGGGCTGAACTCGTGCTTCGCGGCCTCCTCCGGGTCCGGGAAGAGCCCGGGGCGGCCGGTGCGCAGCCGGACCATGTTCAGCGCCGCCGCCCGCACCTGCCGGGCCGCCTCGCGCTCGTCGTCCGTGGCCAGCGCGGAGACGCCGATGAGGGCGTACGGCTCGGCCAGCACCTCGGAGGGGCGGAAGGTCTCCCGGTACAGGTCGAGCGCCGGGATGGTGTTGTGCGCCGAGAAGTGATGGGCGAAGGCGAAGGGCAGCCCGAGCATTCCGGCGAGCTGGGCGCTGAAACCGGAGGAGCCGAGCAGCCAGATCGGCGGCCGGTGCGGGGACTGCACCCCGCCGGGGCTGGTGGCCTGCACCGGGCCCGGTACGGCGTGGATGCGGGCGTAGGGGTGGCCGTCGGGGAAGTCGTCGTCCAGGAAGCGGGTCAGCTCGGACAGTTGCTGCGGGAAGTCGTCGGCGCCCTCGTGCAGGGTGTCGCTGCGGCGCAGCGCGGCGGCGGTCGCCCCGTCGGTGCCGGGCGCGCGGCCGAGGCCCAGGTCGATCCGGCCAGGGGCGAGCGCCTCCAGGGTGCCGAACTGCTCCGCGATGACCAGCGGGGCATGGTTGGGCAGCATGACGCCGCCCGAGCCGAGCCGGATGCGGTCGGTGTGGGCTGCGAGGTGGGCGAGGATCACGGCGGGCGAGGAGGAGGCGACGCCCGGCATGGAGTGGTGCTCGGCGACCCAGAACCGGTGGAAGCCGCGCCCCTCGGTGAACCGGGCCAGGTCCGCGCTGGTGCGCAGCGCGTCGGTGGCGGTGCTGCCCGCGCCGACGGTGACCAGGTCCAGTACGGAGAGGGGGACGGGGGCGGTGCCGAGGGCGGCGCCCCGGATCTCGTCTGCCGACACGGTGGGTGCCTCCTGCTGTCCGGCGTGGCTGTCCTGCCACGACTAACAGGAGGCGGTCTCCGTTTATTTCCGCGCCTCGTTTCCGCGCCCGTCCCCGCTCTCGGAGCCTCGGCTCACCGCTCCCAGCTAGGGGTACGGGTGAACAGCGCGCCCAGGTCGGGGGCGTGCACCCGGCGCTCGGCCAGCCGCAGCCCCTCCCAGACGGTGACCTGACTCGCGGTGAGCACCGGCTTGCCGACGGCCTTCTCCAGCGCGGGCAGCTGCGCGGCCGTCTCCAGCGCGGGGTCGGTGAGCAGGACGGCCTCGGCGTCCTGGGTGTCGGCGGCGGTGACCAGCGCGAGCAGGGCGTCTTCGTCCGAGCCCGCGCCACCACCACCGGCACCCGCACCCGACGCGGCCTCAGGCTCGGCGGTGTGGGTGCCGGTCACCTCAAGGCCGCCCGCGCGCAGGAAGCCGCGCAGCCGGGCCGTGTCCTCGTGGGTGCCCACGGGCGCCGCCACCGCGACGCGGGTCACGCCGAGGTCGCGGGCCGCGTTGACGAAGGCGAGCGCGGTGGAGGAGGCGGGCATCCCGGTCTGCCGGGCCAGTTCCTCCACCCGGTCGGCCTCGGCCTCCGCGTCGTGCGTGAAGCCCTCCCCCGTACGCACCACCGCGTCGGCCCCGGACAGCCGCACCTCCTCCGCGGCGCCCGTGATCGCGGCCCCCGGCGCGAGGCGTACGAGGTCCACCCGGACGTCGCTGCCGAGGAGCTGCTCGATGCGGGGGTAGTCGTCCTCGCCCCGCTGGTCCGTGCTGAGCAGTCCGAGTGCGGTCATGGCGGCCCTTCCGTCGGGTTCGTGTGCGGGCCGGGCCCGGTACGGGTCCGGCCGTCGGCGCACCGCCCCGTGTGACCGGGTGGCCGCCACCCGGTCACGTACCCCGTCGGAGCCGCGCCCATGGGGTGAAGGGCGCCACGGTGCCCGCGTGGCCGAGCGGCGCGCGGTCGTTGACGGGGTCCGGCGCGCGTGCCACGGTGGTCGCTCCGCCTGTGCCGGACGCCCCGCGCGCCCCCGGACCCGGGAGGCCGATGCACATCCCGACCCGTCCCACCCTGCTGGTCCTCGACACCGATCCGCCGCCCCGGCTGGGCAGGCTCACCGGCCGGGTCCGTGTGCTGAGCACCGACGCGGCCGGGCTCGCCGAGCGGCTGCCCGCGTCCGATGTGCTGCTGGTGTGGGACGTCGCCTCCACCGCCGTCCGCGAGGCGTGGCCGGGGGCCGGTCCCCGGCCGGTGTGGGTGCACACGGCGAGCGCGGGCGTCGACCATCTGCTGTGCCCGGAGCTGGCCGCGAGCGACACGGTGGTGACCAACGCGCGCGGGGTCTTCGAGCAGCCGGTCGCGGAGTACGTGGCCGCGCTGGTGCTGGCCGTCGCCAAGGACCTGCCGGGCACGGTGGAGTTCCAGCGGCGGCGCGCGTGGCGGCACCGCGAGACACGGCGGGTCGCGGGCACCCGCGCCTGCGTGGTCGGCTCGGGGCCGATCGGCCGGGCCATCGCCCGCACCCTGAAGGCGCTCGGGGTGACCCCGGCGCTGGTGGGCCGGGTGCCCAGGACCGGGGTGCACGGCCCGGCCGACCTGGACCGGCTGATCGCCCGCGCGGACTGGGTGATCGCGGCGGCTCCGCTGACCGAGCGGACGTACCGCATGTTCGACACGCGCCGGTTCGGGGTGATGCAGCCCTCGGCGGTGTTCGTGAACGTCGGCCGGGGCGATCTGGTCGACGAGCACGCGCTCGCCGGGGCACTGCGCGACCGCTGGATCGCGGGCGCCGCCCTGGACGTGTTCGCCGCCGAACCGCTGCCCGCCGACAGCCCGTTGTGGAGCGCGCCCGGGCTGCTCGTCTCGCCGCACATGGCCGGGGACACGGTCGGCTGGCGCGATGAACTGGGCACCCAGTTCGTGGAGTTGTACGAGCGCTGGGCGGCGGGCCGGCCGCTGGTCAACGTGGTGGACAAGAAGCGGGGTTACGTGCCGGGACATTGATCTCGGCGGAAACCGGCGGGCATACACCGTGTACGTCTGGGTAGCGGCGCGGCCATGGCTTCTCCACCAGGCAAGGGCAGAGACGGAATCAGGCCACGCGTGCGCAGACGCTCGCTGCTGCTCGGCGCTGCGGCGCTGGGCGGCATAGGCGCGGCGGGCTGCACCCGGGTGGCCCCGGCCGCGGGCACACGAGGCGGTGAACTGCTCGACCGGCTGCGGGCGCAGGGCGTCGTACGGCTCGGGATCGCCGGTGAGGTGCCCTTCGGGTACATCGACCGGCAGGGGCGGCTGACGGGCGAGGCGCCCGAGCTGGCCCGGGTGATCTTCAAGCGGCTCGGGGTGGACGCGGTGCAGCCCGTGCCGACCGAGTTCGGCTCGCTCATCCCGGGCCTGAACTCCCAGCAGTTCGACGTGGTCGCGGCGGGGATGTACGTCAACGCCGAGCGCTGTGAGCAGGTCATCTTCGCCGACCCGGACTATCAGATGCTCGACTCCTTCGTCGTCCGCAAGGGCAACCCCAAGGGGCTGCGCTCCTACCAGGATGTGGTGGCGAAGAAGGCGAAGTTCGCGACCGGCACCGGGTACGCCCAGATCCAGCACGCCGTGGACGCGGGCTACAAGGAGAGCGACATCCTGATCGTGCCCGACCAGGTGGCCGGGCTGAACGCGGTCGAGGCCGGACGGGTGGACGTGTTCGCCGGTACGGCGGTCACCGTCCGCGAGGTGGTGAAGAAGTCCGCGAAGACGGAGGCCATCGAGCCGTTCGCGCCCGTGGTGAAGGGTCAACGGCAGGTCGACGGGGGCGCGTTCGCGTTCCGGCCCGGCGAGACCCGGCTGCGCGACGCCTTCAACACCGAGCTGCACCAGCTGAAGAAGAGCGGCGAACTGCTCCGGATTCTGCGGCCCTTCGGGTTCACCGAGGACGAGCTGACGGACCTGACCGCGAAGGAGCTGTGCGGCCGATGACCTCAGGGCTCTGGATACTCGTCCTCAAGGGCGTCTGGACCACGCTCCAACTACTGCTGTTCAGCGCGGCGTTGGCGGCGGCGGTGTCCTTCGTCGTCGGCGTCGCGCGCACCGACCGGCGCTGGATAGTCCGCTTCCTCGCCGGGCTGTACACCGAGGTGTTCCGCGGTACTTCGGCGCTGGTGATGATCTTCTGGGTGTTCTTCGTGCTGCCGATCGCCTTCGGCTGGCAGCTGGTCCCGCTGTGGGCGGGCACGCTGGCGCTCGGTCTCACCTACGGCGCGTACGGCGCGGAGATCGTGCGCGGCGCGCTGAACGCGGTGGACCCCGCGCAGCGCGAGGGCGGCATCGCGCTCGGGTTCACGCCCTGGCAGCGGCTGCGGCTGATCGTGCTGCCGCAGGCGGTGCCGGAGATGATCCCCTCGTTCTGCAATCTGCTGGTCGAACTGCTCAAGGGCACCGCGCTGGTGTCGGTGATGGGCATGGGCGATCTGGCGTTCAGCGCCAATCTGGTGCGGCTCGCGCTCCAGCAGAGCGCGGAGATCTACACGTACGTGCTGCTCATCTACTTCGTGATCGCCTTCGTGCTCACCCGGCTGATGCGCGCGCTGGAGAAGCGGCTGAAGGCCGGGCTCGGCCAGGACGCGGGGACGGAGACGGCGGCGCGTGAGCGCAAGCGCGCGCAGACGACCGGTGTCGCCACCGGCGGGGGTGGTGCGGCATGACCTGGGACTGGAACGCGGTCGGCGACTTCATGCCGTACTTCTGGAAGGGCCTGCTTGTCACCCTGCGGGTGCTGGTGCTCGGTTCGCTGGTGTCCTTCACGCTGGGCCTGGTGTGGGCGCTGCTGATGCGGCTGCCCTCGCGCTGGGTGCGCTGGCCGGTGGGCACGGTCACCGAGTTCGTGCGCAACACCCCGCTGCTGGTGCAGCTGTTCTTCCTGTTCTACGTGCTGCCCGAGTGGGGGCTGACCTTCTCGGCCCTGACCACCGGTGTCGTCGCGATAGGGCTGCACTACTCGACGTACACCATGCAGGTCTACCGGGCCGGGATCGAGGCCGTGCCCGTCGGCCAGTGGGAGGCGGCGACCGCGCTGAGCCTGCCCGGGCGGCGGACCTGGACGGCGGTGATCCTGCCGCAGGCCGTGCGCCGGGTGGTGCCCGCGCTCGGCAACTACGTGATCTCCATGCTGAAGGACACACCGATGCTGATGGTGATCACGGTGCTGGAGATGCTGGGCCGCGCCCGGCTCTTCTCCCAGCAGCACTTCCAGTTCACCGAGCCGCTGACCGTGATCGGTGTGGCCTTCATCGTCCTGTCCTATCTGGCCTCCCTTCTCCTGCGAGCCCTGGAGCGACGCCTTGTCCGCTGACATCACCCCGACGTCCGCCGACCCGACCCCGGCCGGGAACGCCCCCGGCGGCGAGCTGATCCGGCTGGCCGGGGTCGGCAAGAAGTTCGGCGACCACACCGTGCTCGACCGGCTGGACTTCTCCGTGGACGCCGGTCGCCATGTGACCCTGATCGGCCCCTCGGGATCGGGCAAGACCACGATCCTGCGCATGCTGATGACCCTCACCAAGCCGGACGAGGGCACGATCACCGTGGACGGCGAGGCGCTGTTCCCCGCCCCGGAGAAGCAGATCCGGGAGGTGCGCAAGAAGATCGGGATGGTGTTCCAGCAGTTCAACCTGTTCCCGAACATGTCGGTGCTGCGCAACCTCACCGAGGCGCCCGTCCAGGTCCTCGGTCTGGACCGGGACGAGGCCGAGGCGCGGGCCCGGGAGCTGCTTGAGCTGGTCGGGCTCTCCGACAAGTGCGACGCGCGGCCCACCCGGCTCTCCGGCGGCCAGCAGCAGCGGGTGGCGATCGCCCGGGCGCTGGCGATGCGGCCCCGGGTGCTCCTGCTGGACGAGGTGACCAGCGCGCTCGACCCCGAGCTGGTCGCGGGCGTGCTCGATCTGCTGCGGGACATCGCGCGGGGCACCGACATCACCATGCTGTGCGTGACCCACGAGATGGGTTTCGCGCGGGACATCTCCGACCAGGTGCTGATGTTCGACGAGGGCCGCGTCCTGGAGTCGGGGCCGCCGGAGAAGATCTTCAGCGATCCGGAGCAGGAGCGGACCCGGGAGTTTCTCAGCGCGGTGCTGTGAGCACACAGGGTGAACGCGGGAAGCCGAGGTCCAGGCGTTGGGTGATGCCTGTGGCATATGCCACAGGGCCTGCGCCGCAGCTCGGAGGGGGCCGGGAGGGGCGCGGCGAAGTTTGTCAACCCCCTCCTCCCCGGGGCCTGTTGGCCGTTATCGTGGAAGACGGTCCCGACCGGACCTCGCGGCCACAAGCGAGCGAGCGCAGGGGGAAACCGTGGCGCTGAAGCACGAGCCGACCGCTCCGTACGACTCGGCCCAGGACGCGCTGCGCGTGCTGGAGTGGGTGGCCCGGCACTCCGCCGGGGTCGACGACACCGTCCTGTCGCGCCGCACCGGCCTTGACGCCGAGCGGCTGACCGCCCTGCTGCGCATGCTGCGCCGCGAGGGGTACGTCGAGCAGCTGACCGACGGCGGCTGGGTCACCGGGGACGCCCTGCGCCGCCTCACCTCGGCGCACGGCCGGGAGCGGGCGCTGCGCGAGAAGATCCAGCACGTCCTGGACCGGCTGCGCGACTCGGTGGGCGCGGCGGTCTATCTGAGCCGGTACGTGGACGGCGAGGTCCGGGTCACCCAGTACGCGGCGGGCCCGGCCACCCCGGCGGTCAACGAGTGGGTGGACTTCCGCTGCTCGGCCCATGCCACGGCGGTCGGCAAGAGCCTGCTGACCCAGCTGGACCCGGGCGCCCGCCGTGACCATCTGGCCCGGCACCGGATGGCCCGGCTCACCTCGCACACGATCACCAGCGACAAACTCCTGCTGTCCCGGCTGGCCGCCCAGCCGCCGACGGCACCGGTCCTCGACCTCCAGGAGTACGCGGTCGGCACCGTCTGCGCCGCCGTCCCCGTCACGGCCGGCTCCGCCGTCGGCTGCCTCGCCGTCTCCCTCCCGGTGGAGCGCGCCCACCGGCTCCGCCAGGCGGCGGACACCCTCCACCGCAGCGCGGCCCCGGTGCTCCTCTCACTCGCGCTCTAGTGGTCACGAGCACCCTCGGGGACCGGGTAGTATTTTCTCTGTCGCCGACCGCGAGAGCGGAAGGCGAGAGTCACGCGCCGCTAGCTCAGTTGGTTAGAGCAGCTGACTCTTAATCAGCGGGTCCGGGGTTCGAGTCCCTGGCGGCGCACAGAGAAACATCAGGTGAGGCCCTGTACCGCGAAAGCGGTGCGGGGCCTTCGCTGTGCCGTCGGTGAACACCGCCCCGAGCGGGCGCAACGGTCATTACCGTCCCGTCGTATGACGACGGTCACCACCCGTACGGTCGAGTACCCGGCCGACAACCTGACGATGATCGGACACCTCGCGCTCCCGGCCGGTGCCGAGCGCAGGCCCGCGGTCCTGATCGGACCCGAGGGGATGGGGCTCAGCGATGTCGAGCGCCGCCGGGCCGAGGCTCTGGCCGAGCTGGGGTACGTGGCGCTGGCCTTCGACCTCCACGGCGGGCGCTATATGGAAGACCCGGAGGAGATGCTGGCCCGTTGCCTGCCGCTGCTCGCCGACCCCGGCCGGATGCGGGACATCGGGCATGCCGCGCTCGACGTGCTGCGTGCCGAACCACGGGCCGACCCCGACCGGACCGCCGCCATCGGCTACGGCACCGGGGGCGCGGTCGCACTGGAACTCGGCCGCGATGGCGCCGACCTGCGCGCGATCGGGACGGTCAACGCACTGACCACGGGCCGACCGGGCGACGCGGCACGCATTCGCTGCCCGGTATGGGCCGGGGTCGGATCGGAAGACCCGATCATGCCGCCCGCCCAACGGGACGCGTTCACCGCAGAGATGCGGGCCGCGGGCATCGACTGGCGCCTCGTGATCTACGGAGGAGCCCTGCACGCCTTCCACCACCCACCGGTCGACCACCCCACCCCTCCCGGCGTCGGCCACCACCCCCAGCACGCACAGCGAGCCTGGCACGACATCATCGCCCTGCTCACCGAATGCCTGCCCGTGCCGGATTGACCCCCGCTCCATGGCCCACGGGTGCGGCGCCTGGTTCTCCGGCGAGCGCTGGAGGTCGGCGGCGTACGGTGGCGGCGTGGCGAACGAAGACCTCGGGAAGACGCTGCGCCGTCTGCGCCGGCTGGCTTCCCTGACGCAAGAAGAACTGGCCGAGCGTTCCGGTGTGTCCGTCGATGTGATCCGTCAGCTCGAGCAGCGGCGGAAGCACTCGGCGCGCCTCCCCACGCTGCACGCTCTCGCCAACGGCTTGGGCGTGGAGCTGACCACACTGCTGGGCGACCCTCCGGCCGTCACGGCAGGTGGAGAGAGCGACGGCCCGCGCTTCGTCGCCGTACGCCGGGCCGTGATGCCCGCACTGTGGGGACCTCGGCCCGAACCGACCGGACCGGACTTCTCCATGGAGCGGCTGCGCGAACAGATCGCGGACGGGTGGTCGCGGTATCACGCGGCCGAGTTCGACTCCGTGATGAAGAGCCTGCCCGACCTGATCACCGACGCGCGTTCCGCCACGGTGTCCGGGAGCGACGACGATCGCGGGGCCGGTTTCGCGGCCCTGGGCAAGGCGCTCCAACTCGCCGGACACGTCGCCGTGCGCATGGGCAAGACAGACCTTGCGCTGACGAGCCTGGAGCGGGCCATCAGCGCGGCCGAGCAGTCCGCGGACCCGCTCCTGGTCCCCATGATCGTGAACTCCGTCGCCTGGACCTACCAGCGGCAAGGCCGCCTGGACGACGCCCTGGGGATCGCCCTCCGCTCGGCCGAAGCCATCGAGAGCGGCGGGCACACGGACACGGCCGACGGGCTGAAGGTGTGGGGCGCCCTCACCATGAGCGCCGCGACCTCCGCCGCGCGAAGCGGCGACTACGAGCGCGCGGCGGAGTTGATGGCGGGAGCGGAGAAGGAAGCGGCCCGCGTTGCCAAGCTGCCCGCGGGCAGCGACAACCGCATGGTGAGCGTCTTCAGCCCGTCGTCGGTCCGCATCGAACGCGTCCGCCTCGCCGTGCAGTACGGGCACCCGCAGGACGCCCTGGCACTCGCCAAGGGAATGCGGCTGAGCAAGGACACCCCGCCGTCCTGGCGGACGTGGCTGCTGCTGGACGTGGCCCGGGCGCACACGGACACCGGGGACGCCGCCGGAGCGGTGAAGGCACTGGAGTCCCTGCGCCGGGTGGCGCCCACCTGGATGCAGCACCACACGTTGGCCGTGGCCATCGTGCGGGACCTGTGGGCACTCCCCCACCACCCGGCGGGACTACGGCCGTTGGCGGAGTTCCTGGGAGTCGCCGAATAGCGTGCCGAAAGTGGGACGTCACGCCCCTGTCAACGTCCCTGGCGTGTCGCTTACATGAGCGGACAGTGCCTGCCGAGGCAGCCCGAGAGCGCCGCCACCGCCCGGCGCCCTGGTCCTCACCGAGCTGGTGGCCAACGCCGTGCGGCACGCCCGGCGGGAGGACATCACCGTGACGGTGGATCGTCCCGAGCCGGGCATGGTCCGCGTGGCCGTGTCGGACTTCTCCCACGCGCTGCCCGAGCCGTGCACGCCGAAGGACGACGCGGAAGGCGGACGCGGCCTGACCCTCGTAGCGGGGCTGGCGGCCAAGTGGGGCACCAAGAAGGAGCCCTGGGGCAAGATCGTATGGGCAGAGCTGGAGGGGCGACGGTGAACGACGAGCCCCCCGGCCCCAGCACGGCCCGCGCTCACCTGTCCCAGTTGATCAAAATGTTCGGCCACGAGAAGACGTGACAGCCCCAAGGCGCGGTGAATCCCCGGCCAGTGAACTCCACAGAGCCGGGGCTTCGTGGCCTGGACGTTTCAGAAGTGGGACAAGGTGGCCCACTCGTGGATCACGTAGCCCGCGGCCGTGGTGAGGAGCAGGAGCCATACGACGGTGCCCGTCAGTTCCGCGCCGGGCCGGGGGGTACCGGCCGTGGCCTTGTCCGGTTCGTGTGCGGCGTAGTGGATCACGACCATGTCGTCCTTGGCGCGGTCGCGCGGGCCGCCGCTCTCCTTGAAGCGGACGGCGCGGCCGTCGCCGGTGGTGAAGTCGTACTCGTGCCACTGCACCCGCTGCGGCACGTTGTCGACCACCCGCGCCGTGGTCCACGCCCGCACCACCCGGGCCTGGGCGGTCAGCCCGCTCGCCCAGGCCGCACGCCGCTGCCGCGCCCGCCGGACGAGGCCCACGGCGGTCACGGCCATCACCACGAGAATCAGCGCCATGCAGAGGTCGAAGAAGTCCATGGGCGCGCGTACCCCCCGTACGTCGGATCCGTGACTCGTGCGCCCGGTGGACCCGGTCGGCCCACCAGGCGCATGCGGACCCTACCCGCACCGCAGCGCGGCCGGACTCAAGCGAAGCTCAGAGATCGGCCGGAGGTCAGAACGTGACGTCCGAGCAGGCGTAGAACGCGTTGCCCGTGTCCGCGATCGTCCACACCGCGAGGATGACGTGATGCCCGCTGAGCCCCGTCGGCAGCGTCCCGCTGTGGCTGAGCGAGGACGGCGGACGCTGGTTGTTGTACGGCACCTTGAGGAACGGGGTGAGGTTGAGGTCGGAGCGGGCGAGCGCGTGGTTCTGGTTCCAGCCCTGCTTGGTGACGTAGTAGCTGAAGTCGGTGGTGGCGTGCGAGGCGGTGAACTGCCAGCGGAAGGTGTACGACTGGCCGCCGCTGACCCTGGTGGTGGGCCAGGCCGCGCCGGAGGGGGTGACCGGCGAGCTGAGCTGTGCGAACCGGCCCACCGCGCCGTTGCAGAGCTGGCCGTCGGCGGGGCCGGAGGCCGGGAAGCCCTTGGGGCCCTCGACGCTCTGCGGCTCCCACTGGATGTCGCCGCAGTTCGCCACGGTGCCGTTCTGGCAGAGCTTCTGCCTGCTGACCGGGAGGTCGGTGTAGCCGTGCCCGCTGGCCGCGGTGGTGGAGAGCCCGAAGGCTCCCGCGGTCACCGCGACGAGCAGGGCGGCGGACAACTTGGTCTTCATGCTGCCGCTCCTGGGAGAACGTGGGGGAAGTTCACTGAGCCGTGCAGTAGGTCTAGACCAAGTGCCAGATTATTACCGGGAGTTGAACATGTCCATACCGTGCGCACACCCGAGGCGGCCGGACCTCAGGCGGGCTCCCCCCGCCCCGAGCAGAACGCCACCGTGAGATCCCGTACCAGCGCCTTGCGCTCGTAGTCGTCCAGCTCGACCAGACCACGCACGGTCAGCCGGGTCACCGTGTCCTCCACCGAGTCCACCACCGAGCTGAGCATCGTGGCCCGCTGCTGGGCGTCCAGCGCGGCGATCCGGCGCCGGTGCATCGCGGCGGCCACCTCGGGGGCGTACTCCACCCGCAGCGGCCGTACCGAGAACACCTCGAGACCCGCCGGGGCCGCGTCGCCCGCCACCAGCCGGGTCAGCACCTCCGCCGAGGCGTCCGCGCCGCCGCGTGTGCCGCCCGGCGCCTCCACCGGCACCCGGGCGAGGGCCGCCTCCACGCACTCGCGCAGATAGCCCTCGTGGTCCTCGATCCCGAGCAGCGCCCGCGCCGTGTCCCGCACCCGCCACACCACGAGGACCGACACCCGCAGCGCCACCCCGCTCACGTCCGCCGCCGGGATCGCCTCGCTGCGCCAGTGCCGCAGCCGTACGTCCGCCCGGCGCCGCCGCAGCAGCGGGTTCACCCAGAGCAGTCCGGTACGGCGGACCGTGCCCCGGTAGCGGCCGAACATCCCGAGCACCCAGGCCCGTCCGGTGCGCCCCCGGGCCAGCCCCGCGAAGCCGAACAGGCCGACGGCCCCGGCCCCGGCGTACGCCGCCCACTGGGCGGGACCGAGCCCCGCGCCCGCGTACGACGGCAGCCGCAGCGACTCCAGGGCGAGCGGCGGCAGCACCCCCGCCCACCACGAGGTGGCCAGGCACCCGGCGACCCCGCCGAGCCCCGCGCACACCCCGGCCGCGCCGGGCAGCACCCGCGCCGGGCGCTCCACCAGCTCCGGGTCGGCCGGGGGCACCGGGCGGGGACGGGCCTGCGGCGCCGGGCGCGACAGACGCGGCTGCTCGCCCGTGCCCTGTCTGCGGCCCACCACGGCGGGCTTCAGCGGGACCGGCTCGGGGGCCGGGTCGTCACGGAAGAGGAGATGGACGGGGATCTCGGTGGTGACCTCGTTGTGGATCAGCCGGGGCGGCCGGTGGCCCGCCGTGCTCAGGGGGGCCGGTGCCTCCTCGGGCTGTTCCTCGGACTCGTGCGTGTGCGGTGCGGTCGTACTCATGGGTGCCTCCAGCCTCCGCGCCAGATGCGTCATGACAAAGGGGTGATCAAGGGGGTCTCGTGGGGCGGGGCCGGGGGCGTCCGGCGCCGCGTCCGTGCGGCCGGGGCCGCCTCCGGCTAGGTGAACAGACGGCGCCAGGTCTCGGGCCCCGGGTAGCCGTCGGCCTGGGAGCCGCGCCAGCCCTGGGCCTTCTGGAACGCCTCGACGGCCCGCCGGTCGGCCTCGCTCCAGCGGGGTCCTGGACCGGTGGCGTAGTAGCTGCCGAATCCTTTCTTCACCAGCTGCTGCCCCAGCTGGGTGACATAGACGTTGTTCGCGCCCGGGCGGAAATAGTCCCGGCCGGGGAAGGCGGGCACCGAGCCCGTCTTGACGGGCGGGATGTCCTTGCCCGCGCCGGTGACGAGCAGTTCCCAGGTGCGCGGGCCCGGCAGTCCGTCGGCGGCCGAGCCGGTCCAGCCCTGCGCCTTCTGGAACGCCTCGGTGGCCCGCCGGTCGGCCTCGCCCCAGACCGGCCCCGGACCCGTGGAGTAGAAGGCGGCGCCACCCCGGGCGACCAGCATCTGGCCGAGCTGGGTGACGTACTTGTTGTTGGCGCCCGGGCCGAAGTACGAAGCACCGGGGAAGGGGGTGAGCGCGCCCCCGGTGGCGGGCTCCGAACCGGACGCCCCGCTGGTGACGTTCTTGTAGCGGTAGGGGACGTACTTGGTGGTGTTGTTCCAGTAGGGGTACGGCGTGCTCTGGCGGCGGGTGTGCGGCGGGGTCTGCTCGTAGCCGGTGTAGGCGGTGCGGGTGTAGTCGGTCCAGCCGCCGAAGATCACGACGTGGGAGCCGTTCTGCGGGTCGGCGGTGTTGTGGAAGAGCAGGATGTCGCCGGGCTCCAGCTCATCCTTGGTGATCTTGACGCCGAACTGGGCGAGGCTGCCCGTCCACTCGTTGGAGAGCAGCCCCCAGGCCATGGAGACATAGCCCGAGCAGTCCTGGCGGTAGCCGTCGGACCAGTACCGGGTCGTGCTGTACGGCACCTGCGCGTCCACCCACAGCTTGGCCCGGTTGATGATCTGGGTCCGGGTCAGGGCCGGGGAGCGGCTGGCCGGGGCCGCGGAGGTGCCGGTCCCGAAGAGCGGGGCGGTGCCGCCCTGCGGGGTCGCGGCCGTACCGTCCGCCGCCGGGGCGCCCGGGCGGGCGGGACCGGCCGGGGCGACCAGGCGGGCCGGACCGGCCGGGGCGTGCTCCCCGGCCTGCGCGACGGCCTGCGGGACGGCCCCGAGGGCGGCGGACGCGGCGGCGGCCACGACCGCGGCACCCCGGACCGCCGGACGGCCGGGGAAACCGCCGGACGACGGACGGGGCGCCGTCCGCCGCCCGAGGACACAGCCGGGGCAGTCGCAGTCGCTCACGGGCTCGATTTCCTCGAACACCGGAACGATCATGCGATCTACCTCACATTCGGGGTGGATTTGTCCGCGAGTGTGCACGTCGATCAGTCTCACAACTGTCGGCGGGACGCGCATGTTGACGGTCCGAATGATGTACGGCACCCCCGGAAGGCGGGCCGGAGCGGCCGGGGCGCTGCCGACGGTGGTCGGAGCACCCGTGCAGGTCATGTAGAGTTTTCCCTGTCAGCAGGCGCCGCTAGCTCAGTTGGTTAGAGCAGCTGACTCTTAATCAGCGGGTCCGGGGTTCGAGTCCCTGGCGGCGCACAGACAACGATCAGGCCTCTCGTGAAAACGAGGGGCCTGATCGCGTTGTGCGGAACATGAGCACTTTTGACCGGTAAACACCGCGTTTCGCATCTTGCGATCATGCTCGACGCCGTAGAACCCTGTTGTCCATCATGCCGTGGAAACACGGCAGTTGGGGGGTTGATACCGGTGATCGACCGGCGGGAGGGGGCCCGCCGACTGAGCGGCGCCGAGGGGGGTGCCGCGTTGGACCGGAGTTCACCGTCCCGCGACGGCCGAGGGGGCACCGGCGGGGCGGAAGACCGACGAAACACGCGCCGACGCGCGTGTGGGGGGATCACTCATGACGTCGACGCCGCAGGGCGCCCGGCAGAGCCATGACCACACCGACGATCCGTCGCGGACCACGCGGCTGCGCACCGTCCAGCACCGGGACGGCCAGTTCCGCAGGATCAGGAGGAACCTGCCCAGATACGACTACGAGCACTACAGCCGCCTCGCCGGGCCGCTGACCCAGCCGCCGCCCGGCAAGCCCTACACCGTGCGCTACCGCTCGCTGCTCGCGCAGGAGCCGCACCGTATACGCGCGGCGCTCATGCTCGGCGCCGCCCCGCTGCTCTCGCTCGTCCTGCTGGGCTGGCTGCTCCAGCCGGAGCACTGGACCGAGCGCGACTATCCCGCCTTCGCCGCGCTGCCCGCGCTGGACACGGTGATGCTGGTCTCGATCGGCCTGATCGAGTTCTTCCGCTGTGTGAACGTGCTGTCCAACGCGCACGCCACCCTCGTCGCCCGCGACCCGGTGCCGGTGGTGCCCGAGACCGGCACCCGGGTGGCCTTCCTGACCACCTTCGTGCCCGGCAAGGAACCGCTGGAGATGGTCACCCGCACCCTGGAGGCCGCCGTCCGGCTGCGCCACCGGGGCCTGCTGCACGTCTGGCTGCTCGACGAGGGCGACGACCCGGCCGTCAAGGAGGTCTGCGCCCGGCTCGGCGTCCACCACTTCAGCCGCAAGGGCGTCGAGCGCTGGAACCGGCCCGAGGGGCCGTACCGCGCGAAGACCAAGCACGGCAACTACAACGCCTGGCTGGAGGCGCACGGCGAGGCGTACGACTTCTTCGCCTCCGTCGACACCGACCACGTCCCGCTCCCCAACTACCTGGAGCGGATGCTGGGTTACTTCCGCGACCCGGACGTCGGCTTCGTCATCGGCCCGCAGGTGTACGGCAATTACGACACCTTCGTCACCAAGGCCGCCGAGTCGCAGCAGTTCCTCTTCCACGCGCTCATCCAGCGCGCCGGGAACCGGTACGGCGGCCCGATGTTCGTCGGCACCTCCAACGCGGTGCGCATCAGCGCGATCCGGCAGATCGGCGGGCTGTACGACTCGATCACCGAGGACATGGCCACCGGGTTCGAGATGCACCGGACGAAGAACCCCGCCACCGGCCGCAAGTGGAAGTCCGTCTACACGCCCGACGTGCTCGCGGTCGGCGAGGGCCCGAACGCCTGGACCGACTTCTTCACCCAGCAACTGCGCTGGTCCCGGGGCACGTACGAGACGATCCTCAAGCAGTACTGGAAGGGCCTGTTCACGCTGCCGCCGGGCAAGCTCTTCAACTACACGATGATGATCGTGTTCTACCCGATGTCCGCCCTCAACTGGATTCTGGCGGCGCTCAGTTGCGCCCTGTTCCTGGGCCTGGGCGCCTCGGGCGTGAACATCGACCCGACCGTGTGGCTGATGCTCTACGGCAACGCCTCCGCGCTCCAGATCGGCCTGTACATCTGGAACCGGCGGCACAACGTCTCCCCGCACGAGCCGGAGGGCTCCGGCGGGGTCGCGGGCATGGTGATGTCGGCGCTGTCCGCGCCGGTCTACGCCCGCTCCCTGATGGATGCCGTACTGCGCCGCAAGAGCCGCTTCGTGGTGACGCCCAAGGGCGAATCGGCCAGCCCCGACACGCTGTTCGGGACCTTCCGCATCCACTGGTTCTTCATCGCGGTCTTCGCGGGGTCGCTGGCCGCGGGCTTCACCCTCGGACATGCGCATCCGGCGATGATCACGTGGGCGGTCTTCGCGCTGCTGATCACGGCGGCACCGATCCTCGCGTGGCGGTACGCGCTGCGGCGGGAGGGGCGGACGGCGGACGCGGCCGGGGAGGCGGTCGGAGGCGGGGTCGCGGCCGGGGCCGGAGTGGTGGCCGAGGTCGCGGGCGGGGGCCAGGGGGTCGCCGGGGTCGCGAGCGGAGTCCAGGGCGGTGCCGGAGTCGCAAGCGGGGCCCAAGGAGGTGCCGGGATCGCAGGCGGGGTCCAAGGAGGCGCCGTGATCGCAGGCGGGGCCCAAGGAGGCGCCGGAGTCTCAAGCGGAACCCAAGGGAGCGCCGGGATCGCAGGCGGGAGCCAGGGAGGTGCCGGGGTCGCGAGCGGAGTCCAGGGAATCGCCGAAGGCACCCCGCAGATCCCGCATCCCCGGCCCGGTCGGAGCGGGCCGCCGCAGGACGGGCGGCGTGATGAGACGCTGCCGATCGCTCTCGGCGGACTCGGGGGGCGTACGGAATGAGGAACCACACCGGGCGCCGCCGGGTCCGCAGGCTCGCCATGGGCAGCGTGGTGGTGCTCGCGCTCGCCGGGATGAACGGCCCCTGGCTCTACCGCTTCGGCACCGCGCAGTACCACCAGTACAAGATCAACGAGCCCGAGTACAAGGCGGCCAACGGCCACTGGGACGTCATCGACTTCCCCAAGCAGTACCGCCAGGACACCATCCACGCGGCCCTGCTGCACACCGGCAAGGTGCTGCTGGTCGCCGGGTCGGGCAACAACCAGGACAACTTCGACCAGAAGAAGTTCGACACCCGGCTCTACGACCCGGTCAAGGGCACGATCAAGCAGATCCCCACGCCCAGCGACCTGTTCTGCACCGGGCACACCCAACTCGCCAACGGCAACCTGCTGATCGCGGGCGGCACCAAGCGGTACGAGAAGCTCAAGGGCGACGTCACCAAGGCCGGTGGCCTGATGATCGTCCACAACGAGAACCCGGACAAGCCGGTGACGCTGCCCGCGGGCACCCGCTTCACCGGGCGTTCCAACGGCAGGACGTTCGTCTCCAAGGACCCGGTGCTCGTGCCGCGCGCGAAGAAGGTCTTCGACCGCAAGACGGGCAAGTTCCTGCGCAACGACCCGGGCCTGGGCCGCATCTACGTCGAGGCGCAACGCAGCGGCGCCAAGTACGAGACCGGCACCCAGGACAACTACCGCGTCCAGGGCCTCAAGGGCGCCGACGCGCGCAACACGTACGGCATCGCGCAGAAGCTCGCGCTCGACAAGAAGGACTTCCAAGGCATCCGCGACGCCTACGAGTTCGACCCGGTGGCCGAGCGGTACATCAAGGTCGACCCGATGCACGAGGCCCGCTGGTACCCGACGCTCACCACCCTGTCCGACGGAAAGATCCTCAGCGTCTCCGGGCTCGACGACATCGGCCAGCTCGTCCCCGGCAAGAACGAGATCTTCGACCCCAAGACCAGGAAGTGGACGTACACCAAGAAGATCCGGCAGTTCCCGACCTACCCGGCGCTGTTCCTGCTGCAGAACGGCAAGATCTTCTACTCCGGGTCCAACGCGGGCTACGGCCCCGACGACGTGGGCCGCACCCCCGGCATCTGGGACCTGGACAGCAACCGGTTCACCGATCTGCCCGGGCTCAGCGACCCGGACCGGCTGGAGACGTCCGGGACCGTGCTGCTGCCGCCGGCCCAGGACGAACGGTTCCTGGTGATCGGCGGGGGCGGGGTGGGCGAGTCCGCGCTGTCCAGCAGGAAGACGCGGCTCATCGACCTCAAGGCCAAGCAGCCGCGCTTCACGGACGGGCCTCAGCTGGAGAAGGGGACCAGATATCCGCAGTCCTCGATCCTGCCCGACGACACCGTGCTGGTCTCCGGCGGCTCCGAGGACTACCGGGGGCGCGGCGACTCCAACATCCACCAGGCGCGGCTCTACCACCCGGACGGCAACAGCTTCACGCGTGTCGCGGACCCGCTGGTGGGCCGGAACTACCACTCCGGCTCCCTGCTGCTCCCGGACGGGCGGGTGCTGTTCTTCGGTTCCGACTCGCTGTACGGCGACAAGGCGAACACCAAGCCGGGGGTGTTCGAGCAGCGGATCGAGGTCTACAGCCCGCCGTATCTCTACCGGGACGCTCGGCCGGAGTTGAGCGGCGGGCCCAGTGTCATCGCCCGGGGGGCCTCGGGGACGTTCACCTCGCGGCATGCGCCGAGTATTCGGAAGGCGCGGTTGATTCGGCCCAGCGCGTCCACGCATGTCACGGATGTGGATCAGCGGTCGATCGCGCTGGATTTCAAGGTGGTGGGGGATCGGGTGACCGTCACTGTGCCGAAGAGCCGGAATCTGGTGCAGGCGGGGTGGTACATGCTGTTCGTGGATGACGACCAGGGGACTCCGTCGGTGGCGCGGTGGGTGCGCGTGCCGTAGTGCTCCCGCGGGTTTGTGGGTGGGTGCGGGAGCGCTGTGGCTTGTCGCGCAGTTCCCCGCGCCCCTTTTAGGGAGTTGAGGCCGCCGCCAGCTTCAAGGCGTACTCGGACCACCAATCTCCTGCCTTCGGGCCTCCCTTGCAGGTGCCGTCCGACTCGCCTGGGCGTTTCACCCACAAGTAGGCGTCCACCAGCGGGTCCGCCGTCTTTGTGGTCGGGGCGGCGCCCAGGGCTCGGCCCGGTGGGTTGCACCAGCGTTCGTTCGGGTTTCCGCCGGTGTAGGGGCCGTTGCCGTTGCGGCTGGTGTCGATCACGAAGTGTTTGTCGCCGACCTTGGACGAGAGGCGTTTGCCGTAGGTGAGGGAGTCCTGGGTGGAGTAGAAGTTGGAGACGTTGACGGCGAAGCCGTCCGAGTGGGCGATGCCTGCCCGGGTGAGGGGGTCGTGGATCTGGTCGGGGTGGCCCCAGCCCGCGTTGCCCGCGTCGAGGTAGACCCGGGTGTTCTTCAGGGACTTGAGACGGTCCACCGCGCCGGAGAGGAGGTCGTAGCGCTCCTCGTGGAACTCGGCGGGGGTGCAGCCGTCGACCAGGTGCAGCAGGGCGTCCGGTTCGAGGATCACGGTGGCGGGGCGGTCCCCGATGCCCCGGGCCACGCCGTCGATCCAGGCGCGGTAGGCGTCGCCGTCGGCCGCGCCGCCGCTGGAGTACTGGCCGCAGTCGCGGTGCGGGATGTTGTACAGCACCAACAGGGCGGTGCGGTTTGAGCGTTCGGCGGCCTCGGTGAAGCCGCGGGCCTCCTGTTCGGGCTTCTCCGGGCCGATCCACTCCCCCGTCGGCTGCTCGGCGATCCTGCGGATCCGGTCGGCGTCCGTCTTTCTGCCCGCCTCCTCGTAGGCGGCGACCTGGCGGGCCGCGTTGCCGTCCGGGTTGACCCAGAACGGGTCGGTGGCGCGCGGCTGTTGGGTGATCCGCGCACCGGGGTCCTTGGCCCCCGCGTCCTTGCCTCCGCCGTCCCCCGAGGAACACCCTGCCGCGAGCAGTGCCGCCCCCAGCAGCATCGCGGACATCCGTGCCCGTCCCGAAGGACGGTCCCCCCTGCCGTCGTACATGCGATTCCCCCCTGGAGCGCATCCGGTCGGGTACCAATCGTGGCATACCGGTGCGGACGCCACGAGGTCGTCCAGGAAAGGGAGTTGAGGCTTTTGGGCGGCCGGGGTCAGGGGCCGGTGGCGGTGAGGTACGCCGAGACGACCACGTTGGCCGTGTAGCTCTGGGTGGTGCGGTCGAAGGTGCCGCCGCAGGTGATCAGGCGCAGTTCGGCGCGGCCGGGTTTGCGGGTGCCGTAGGCGCGGTCGGCGTCGAAGTCGGTCAGCGGGATCACCTGGACGTCGTCGATGGTGAACTCGGCGACCTTGTCGTCCGCGCGGACGACGCGGACCTTCTCACCGGGTCTGAGGGTGCTGAGCTTGTAGAAGACGGCGGCCTTGGTCGTGGTGTCGACGTGGCCGACGAGCAGCGCGGTGCCGGGGGCGCCCGGCGCGGTGCCTGCGCCGTACCAGCCGACCACTCCGGGCTGGTTGAAGGGCGGCGGGACGATCGCGCCCTTGTTGTCCAGGCCGCGTGACATCACCGGTGCCTGGACGGCGAGTTGGGGGATGTCGAGCCGTCGCGGTGCCGAGGGGCCGAGCGGCTTCGCCGGGGCGGGCAGGGGGGCGCCGTCGTACGCCCTGCCGAGCCCGGCCAGGTCGCCGGTCGCGGTGTCCGGCAGTCCGGTCGCCTCGCGGCCCCACAGCCACAGTCCGAGGAGCAGGACCGCCCAGGCCGTGAGCATGACCAGCCGGCCGGTGCCGGAGGTGTGCGCGCCCTCGCCGGGCGCGGTGGATTCATCGGGCATGACGGATTCCGCGCCCTCAGTCGGTGCCGCGTCTCCGGCGGGACCGGAGCAGGACGACCCCGGCCGCCGCGCAGCCCGCGAGGGCCAGGCCGCTCAGCGCCTGCGCGGCGCCGGGGCCCGAGCCGGTGGGGGCGACGGTGGCGAAGAGGGTGTCGCTGTCGCCGTCGGCCGTGACGTCCTTGGCCGTGACGCCCTGCGCCATGCCGCCGCCGCCCGCGTGGACCGGGGCGATGGGCGAGGGGGCGGTCAGGGGCTCCTCGGCGGAGTCCGCCGCCGGGTCGTCGGGACCGGTCGCCTGGCCGGAGTCCGCGTCACCGGCGGCCCGGTCGGCCACCGTGATCCGGCTGGTGAACGCGTAGTCGGCACAGGTGACCCGGATGTCGTACGCGCCCGCCTTCAGCGCCGTACGGACCCGGGTGTCCCCGGCGAGCGCGCCCGCGACACCGGTCAGCCGCGCGGCCGAGACGAACGCCGACGACACCGCGCTGCCCTGCGACCCGGAACAGCCGCGCACCCGCAGGGACACGTCGGAGCCGGGGGCGGGCGATGCCGGGGACACGGTCACCCCGCCGTCCGCCGCATGGGCGGGAGCGAGCGCGGCGGGAGCGAGAGCAGCCGCCGCCAGGAGCGGCACACAGAGAGTGAGGCGAGCTGAGCACATCGTGAACCTCCAGATATCTGGAGGCTCCCCCGAGCGGAGCGGGCCCGCATCCCCGGGAGGGGGGCGGTTGCTCCGAACGGGTGGGGGTGGGGCAGGGGCGGGATGAATCGGGGTTTGGGGGTGTGGTTCGAGGACCAGGGTCCGAGGCCCGGGGTTCGTGAGCCGGGCCTCGAACCGGATCCAGGTCTCAGACCAGGTCGATCAGGTCCGCGATCGAGTCGACGACCTTGGAGGGGCGGAAGGGGTAGCGGTCGACCTCGTCGGGCCGGGTGACGCCGGTGAGGACGAGGAAGGTGCGCATGCCGGCCTCCAGGCCCGCGAGGACGTCGGTGTCCATGCGGTCGCCGATCATCGCGGAGGTCTCCGAGTGGGCGCCGATCGCGTTGAGCCCGGCGCGCATCATCAGCGGGTTGGGCTTGCCGACGAAGTACGGCTTCTTCTTGGTGGCGGCGGTGATCAGTGCGGCGACCGAGCCGGTGGCGGGCAGCGCGCCCTCGGTGGAGGGGCCGACGTTGTCCGGGTTGGTGGCGATGAACCGGGCGCCGTCGTTGATCAGCCGGACGGCCTTGGTCATGGCCTCGAAGGAGTACGTACGGGTCTCCCCGAGGATCACGAAGTCCGGCTCGTGGTCGGTGAGGATGTAGCCGACGTCGTGCAGCGCGGTGGTCAGCCCGGCCTCCCCGATGACGTACGCGCTGCCGCCGGGCCGCTGCTCGTTCACGAACTGGGCCGTGGCCATCGCCGAGGTCCAGATGTTCTCCACCGGCACCTCGAGCCCCAGCCTGCGCAGCCGCGCGTGCAGATCACGGGCCGTGTAGATGGAGTTGTTGGTCAGCACCAGGAAGGGCCGCTCGGCCTCCCGCAACTTCTTCAGAAAGGCATCGGCACCGGGGATCGGAACACCCTCGTGAATCAGCACCCCGTCCATGTCGGTGAGCCACGAGTCGATGGGCTTGCGGTCTGCCATGTACGTCTCCGTCTCCCGGCTTGAGTGCGGTGCAGCCCCCAGCGTAGT
Organism: Streptomyces sp. LaPpAH-108; assembly: GCF_000373625.1. Lineage (GTDB taxonomy): Bacteria > Actinomycetota > Actinomycetes > Streptomycetales > Streptomycetaceae > Streptomyces. The sequence goes on along the minus strand of NZ_KB891988.1, from coordinate 14,051 downwards.
GAGGGTGACGGGGTCAGGGGCGGGGGCGGGGGTGCGAGCGGGGGCGCCTGCGGGCGATCAGGACGGCGGCGGCGCCGAGGGTGAGGAGGACGGTGGTGGTGGCGAGAAGGGGGAGGGTGGGGGCGGGGCCGGTCTGGGCCAGCTCGGCGGGGCGGTCTGCGGGGTCTGCGGGGTCGGTGAGGTCGGTTGAGGTTTCCGGGGTGTCCGGGGTGTCCGAGTCCTCGGGGTTCTGGGTGTCGCCTGTGTCGTCTGTGTCTTCTGAGGCTGCCGTGTCCTCGGTGTCCTCGGTGTCCTCGGTGTCCTCTGCGGCCTCGGCGCTCTCCGCGCTCTCGGTGTCCTCCGGGTTCGTTACGGCGCCGGAGGCGGAGGACTCGGCGGCCTCGGGAGGCTCGGGGGCCTTGGTGGTCGGGTAGAGGGTGGGGCCGGGGGACTCGGTGCCGGTGAGGGTCGGGGCGGGGGTGGACGCGCCCGGTGAGGCGGCGGAGGGCGTGCGGGGGTTCCCGGTACCGGGGACTTCGGTCGCACCGGGACTGGTACTGCCTACGGGCACTCCGGTCGGCGCGGCCGACGCCGTGGTCGCCGCAGACGCTGTAGGCACCGCCGAAGCGGTCGGCGTATTCGGCTCGGTCGACGCGGACGGCGCGGTCGGCAGCTCCTCCTCGTCGCTGTCGCTCTCCGCGTCCGTGATGCCGAACCGATAGGCGTTGGACTCCCCCACCCAGTCCCCGTCGTCCCCCTTCCGCTGGACGACGGCGGCGTTCGCGGTGACCTGCTCGCGGGCGGCGTCGGGAGCCAGCGCGAGCCGCACCTTGACGCTCACCGTCTTGCCGGGGGCCACCGTGAACCCGCCGAACCCGTCGCCCTCCAGCACCCCGATCAGTTCCTGCTCGTCACTGGCCACGAACCGGACGGGCCGCGCCCGGGAGCCGTCGTAGAAATCCATCCTGGGCTGCGCGGCCTTCAGCGCCCGCCGCTCGTCGACGAGGACGACGACCGGGTGGACCCCGGTGCAGGTGTCCTTGGTGGTGTTGGTGAGGTCGATGTACCAGATGCCGTAATCGCCGCCCGCCGCATAGGAGTTGGGGCCGCCGTGGATACGGGTCTCCAACGGGAAGGACCGCCCGTCACCGGAGGGTGCGCACCCGGCCGTGGCGGCGGCGTGCGCGGCGGCCGGATTCAGCGGGAGCAGAACGACGGCCGAGGCGAGGCAGAAGGCGGAAGGCAAGGAGGCCAGGGGAGACAAGGACACACACGATCGCATGACCATATGAATTTCCCACCCCAGCGCACCCGCCGCCCCCACCCCCCGTGCGACACGACAACTCCCCCCGATCAGTGGAGCCCGACTCCCCCAACCGGGCGCCACGACTCCTGAACCCGAGGCCGCCGACGGCGAGAACCCCCCACAGGGGCCACTCGCACCCGACGACGAAAGTTGCACGGGCGGTGCGGGTGGGAACGAAAAAACCGCCGAAGGCGAAGCCGAGGCGGCGCCCCCCTACTCCTCCCCCCGCCCGAACACCGGCCCCAGCAACAACTGCCCCGCCCCCACAGCCACCCCCCGCTCCCCGCCGGAGACGACCCGGACCGGCACCGCCTCCCCCGTCCCCACAGCCCGCCGAGCCCGCCCGCTCAGCACCTCCGTCACCCCCCGCACATACTCCTCAGGATCACCCGCGACCGTACGACCCCCCAGCAGCACCAGGTCGATATCCAGCAACGACACCAGATTCCCCGCCCCGACCCCCAGCACCCGAGCCGCCTCAGCCGTCTCCCCCCGCCCCACAGCCGCGAGGCACAACGCCTCCACGCACCCCCGGTCCCCGCAAGAACACAACGGCCCGTCCAGCTGCAGCACCTGATGCCCGAACTCCCCCGCCCCCGTCCGCACCCCCCGATGCACCCGCCCCCCGATCACGAGCCCCGCACCGAGCCCCGTACCGAGGTGAAGGTAGGCGAAGGACCCACCCTCACCCGCAGCGGCGAGGCCGAGCGCAGCGGCATTCGTGTCCTTGTCCACCACGACCGGCACCCCCAGCCGCCCGGCGAGCGCGTCGCGCAGCGGAAACCCGGCCCACTCGGGAAACCCGGTGACCCGGTGCAGTACGCCCCGTACATGATCGAGCGGCCCGGGCAGCGCGACCCCGACCCCGAGCAGCGTCGCGGCATCGGCGGGAACACCGGCACCCAGCACCGCGCGGACCAGCGCCGTCACCTCGGCCGCGACCAGGTCCAGCACCGCGTCCGCCCCGCCGCCGAGCCCCACCGTGCCGTACCGCTCCCCCACCACGGCCCCGTTCAGATCGAGCAGCACCGTACGCAGCTCGTCCCGGTCCAGGTGGACGCCGACCGCGTGCCCGGCCTCGGGGACGAGCCGCAGCACCGTACGCGGCTTGCCCCCGGTGGAGGCCCGGCGCCCGGCCTCCGCCGCGAACCCCTCCTCCCGCAGCCGCGCGGTGATCTTGCTGACGGCCTGCGGGGTGAGCCCCGTGCGCTCGGCCAGCTCCAGGCGGCTGATCCCCTCCGCCCCCGCGCCGCGCAGCAGATCGAGCACGAGCGCGGTGTTGTGGGACCGCACCGCGAGGAGGTTCGCTCCCACCGGGCCGGGGCCGCTCTTCGTCCTGTTCACACGGTCCATTGTCCCCGCCGCTTGCACTTTGGCAACAGCGTTGCGAAAGTGGGCCACATGACTGCTACCCCTCTCCGCGTCGGCCTGATCGGCTACGGCCTCGCCGGCTCCGTCTTCCACGCCCCGCTGATCGCCGCCACCGACGACCTCGTCCTGGACACGGTCGTCACCGCGAACCCCGAGCGGCAGGAGCAGGCCCGCGCCGAGTTCCCCGACGTACGCGTGGCCGCCACGCCCGAGGAGCTGTTCGCGCGCGCCGACGAGCTGGACCTGATCGTCATCGCGTCCCCGAACAAGACGCACGTGCCGCTCGCCACCACCGCCCTGAAGGCGGGCCTGCCGGTCGTCGTGGACAAGCCGATCGCGGGCACCGCCGCCGAGGCGCGCGAGCTGGCCGCCCTCGCGGACGAGCGCGGTGTGCTGCTCTCCGTCTTCCAGAACCGCCGCTGGGACAACGACTTCCTCACCCTGAGGAAGCTGATCGAGGACGGCGCCCTCGGCGACGTCTGGCGCTTCGAGTCCCGCTTCGAGCGCTGGCGCCCGCAGCTCAAGGGCGGCTGGCGCGAGTCCGGCGACCCGGCCGAGATCGGCGGTCTGCTCTACGACCTCGGCAGCCACGTCGTCGACCAGGCGCTGGTCCTGTTCGGCCCGGTCACCGAGGTCTACGCCGAGGCGGTCGTCCGCCGCGACGGCGCCGAGACCGACGACGACACCTTCATCGCCCTGACCCACGCGAGCGGCGTCCGCTCCCACCTCTATGTCTCCGCGACCACCGCCCAGCTCGGCCCCCGCTTCCGGGTGCTCGGCTCGCGCGCGGGCTTCGTGAAGTACGGCCTGGACCCGCAGGAGGCCGCGCTGCGCGACGGCGCCCGCCCGGACACGGAGACCGCCTGGGGCACCGAGGAGGCGGAGCTGTACGGCCGTCTCGGCGCGGGCGAGTCCCCGGTGACCGGCGGCGGCACCGCCGTCGAGACCGTGCCCGGCGACTACCCGGCGTACTACGCGGCCGTCGCCGCCGCCGTCCGCGGCACCGGCCCCAACCCGGTGACCGCCCTGGAGGCCGCCGAGGCCCTCGACGTCCTGGAGGCGGCCCGCCGCTCCGCTCTCGACAAGGTGACGGTGACGTTCTGATGACCTCCACCCCCGAAGCCGTCCCGAGCGTCGCCGACTTGGAGGCGCAGGAACGGCGCCTGGTGTTCCGGGCGTTCACCTGCGACGACGCGTGGGCGCTCGGCTCGCTCCTGGTCGAGCTGGGCCGCGAGCGCCAGGCGCCGATCGCGATCGACATCCACCGCGCGGGCCAGCAGCTCTTCCACGCCGCGCTGCCCGGCTCGACCCCGGACAACGACGCCTGGATCGTCCGCAAGCGCCGGGTCGTGGAGCGGTACGGCGCCGCGTCGTACCTGGTCGGCTCCCGGTTCCGCGCCAAGGGCACGACCTTCGAGGACTCCTCCCGGCTCGATCCCGACCAGTACGCGGCGCACGGCGGCTCCTTCCCGATCACGATCGACGGCGTGGGCGTCGTCGGCTCGGTGACGGTGTCCGGGCTGCCGCAGCTGGAGGACCACCGGCTGGTGGTGGAGGCGCTGGAGCGGTTCCTGGCGGGCTGACCGCCCCCCTTCGTCACATGCGCCTCACGCTCACCCTCCGCCCCGGGATTACCGCGCGGCTCCCTCCGGTTGGGACCGGTGTGCACGACGATCGAGTACCGACGATCGACGGCACCAACCCAGCCGGAGGGACAGACCCGATGAGCGAGTCGACGAGCGAACGCATCACCAAGGACGCGATCGGCCGGTACGGCGTCTGGAGCGTGGGACTGCGCTCCGAGGACCCCGACCGGCGCGACGCGATCGCTGAGGCGGCGGCAGAACTGGAACAACTCGGCTACGGCGCGGCCTGGTTGGGCGGCAGCAGCGCCCCGCGCCACGCCCTCCCGCTGCTCGGGGCGACGTCGCGTCTGGTCGTCGGCACGAGCATCCAGAGCATCTGGCAGTACGACGCGGCCGAGAGCGCGGCCCAGTTCTCCGAGGTGGACTCCACCTACCCCGGCCGCTTCCTGCTCGGCCTCGGCGTGAGCCACGCCAAGCTGGCGGAGCAGTACAAGCGCCCGTTCTCGGCGCTGGTCTCGTACCTGGACGAGCTGGACAAGGCCGGTGTCCCGGCGGGGCGCCGGGTGCTGGCCGCGCTCGGCCCGAAGACCCTGGAGCTGTCCGGCACGCGGGCCCTCGGGGCGATCCCGTACCTGGTCACCCCCGAGCACACCGCCGAGGCCCGCGACATCCTGGGCCCCGAGCCGCTGCTCGCCCCGGAGCTGGGCGTGGTCCTGGAGCCCGATCCGGCCCGCGCCCGCGCGCTGGCCCGCGGCCATGTCGCGATGTACCTCCAGCTCCCGAACTACACCAACACCTGGCGCCGCCTCGGCTTCACCGACGCCGATCTCGCCGACGGCGGCAGCGACCGGCTGATCGACGCGCTGTACGCCTGGGGCAGCCCCGACCGCATCCGCGACCGTGTCGACTCCTTCCTCACGGCGGGCGCCGACCATGTCGCCCTCCAGGTGGTGGAGGAGGACACGGCCCGCGACGAGCTGCCGCGCGAGGCGTGGCGCAGGCTGGCCTCGATCCTGTTCTGAGCCTTCCGCCGGGCTACAGCAGTGCCCGCTCCGCCGCGCTCCACGCCGTACTGGTGACGACGTACAGCGCGGCGGCGAGCGGGACGACCGCGACCGTCACCAGGGTGAGGAAGGACATGAACGGCATGACCTTGCCGACGGCGTTGAGCCCCGGGACGGCGTTCTCTTGCGTCATGACGGGGTTCTCGGCCGCCGTCCTCTTGGTGGTCCGGTAGTTGACGGTGGCGACGGCCGCGACGACGGCGAACAGCACGAGGTAGACGAGCCCGGCCGACCCGAACGCCCCGGCGGTGCCGAGCGCGTCGGCCCAGCGGTCCCCGAGCGGGGCGCCGAACAGGTCGTGTGCGAGGAGGCCGTTGCTCCCGCCGCCGATCGTGGTGCTGGAGAACAGGTGGTACAGCAGGAAGAACGCGGGCAGCTGGAGCAGGCTCGGCAGCAGCCCCGCGAACGGCGACACCTTCTCCTGCGCGTGCAGCTTCGCCACCGCCTCCCGCAGCCGCTCCGGGTCCTTGCCGTGCCGCGTCCGCAGCTCGGCGAGCCGGGGCCGCAGCGCCGCCTGCGCCCGCCGTCCGCGCGCGGCGGCCCGGGACAGCGGATGCACGAGGAGCCGGACGAGCGCGGTGAACAGGACGATCGCGGCGGCAGCCGCGGAGGCGTGACACAGCGGCTGGAGCAGGCTCGCGAGCTGCTCGACGAGCCGGGCGAAGACGGACATGGGTGGACCCTCCGAAGTGGGGTGCGTCGTGCCGGGTGTGGCGGATGGCAGGTCGGCATGACGACTCACGCGGGGAGGGCCGGAGGAGCCCGGAGACCGGCGGGGAAGCCGATCGAGGTGTTTGTCCGCTCTCTTGCCCTACGCGTGGATCGCCGCGAGGGCGAATCCCGGGGCCCGGGGCCGGCGGCGGCCCGCCGCGTCGGGGTCACGCTGCGGCAGGAAGGCCGTACGCCGGTCCCGGTCGCGTATCGCCGTGCGGACGCGGGTGCGGGGCACGGCGGGGACGCGGCGGGCGACCAGCGAGCAGACGGTGAGCGCGGAGGCGGCGGCGGTGGTCGCGGCGAGGGCGACGGCGGCGGAGAGCGTGCCGGTGCCGAGGAGGGCGGCCTGGAGCAGCAGAAGCTGCACGAAGACGGCGGAAAGAATCAGCGACCGCATGGACACCCCACCCCCCTGGACCTTCTGTGATCTCTCTGTCTTCTCTGGGAACGCCGGAGATCCCCGCTCGGTTCCGGATTCGAAGAGGAATCCGGAAATTCCCCCGGGGCCCGATGCCGGACGCACCCTCCACCTGTGTCGGTGGTCGGCAGTACGGTGTCACCCATGCGCCCCGACACGCCTGCCGAGAACGTCGACCACACCGCTGAGGCGGCACGCCTGGAGCGGACCGCCGGACTGTATCCGGAGGACGCGGAGGCGCTGCTGCTGCGCGCCGCGGCCCACCTGGAGCTGTCCGGCGACCGCCCCGCGGCGACCGCGCTGTACGACCGCCTGCTGTCCGGTCCTGGCCCGCTGGACAACCCTCAGCTGGTCCGCGCGCTGAAGGCGTCGAACCTGTGGGAGTACGGCCACGAGGCGGAGGCGCGGGCGATCATCGACGGCATCCGCATGGCGGCCCCGCGCGATCCGGCACCCTGGGTGATCGTGGCGGAGTCCCTGGAGTCGCACGACGAACTGGAGGCGGCGCACGAGACGTTCACGGAAGGCGCGCGGCTGTTGCTGAGCGAGAGCCCGGAGCGCCCGCCGTACGCGACGCACGCCCTGCTCTTCGGCCGCCACCGGGTCCGCCGGATGCTGGGCCTGCCGCACGACGACTGGGACGGCCTGGCCGACACCCTGCACGCCTCCCCCGTCTCCCTGGACGAGTTGCACGACCCCAAGCGCGTCTGGTCCCTCGGCTCGGACAACCCGGCCGAGCTGGAAGCGGAGATCTCCCGCCTGCGCGCCGAACTCGACACGGCCCGCGAGGCCCTCTCCCGCCCCTTCCCGGTCGCGATCCTCCACTGGCCCGCCGCGGAACTCACCGAACTCCTCACGGCGTACCCGACCCTGACCTCGGAGTACCCCTCCCACCCCCACCACCTCCTCACCATAGAAACCTCCCTCCGCGAACTCGCCACCTCCGGCACCCCCAACCTCGGCATCGTCACCGGCACAGTCCCCTCGTACGAAGCCTTCGCGGCATCGGAGGGAGCGTCCCCCTCGGACGCGGCCCTGCTGCCGCAGTATGCGACGACGCTGGCGGCACGGGGGTTGGCGGCGGAGTGGCCGCCGGGGGCCGGGGCCGGGTGTTGGTGCGGGTCGGGGATGCCGTATACGGGCTGCCACGGAGCATAGGAACGGCTGTCTGCGCAAAGCCCCCGTGCCGTTGCTCACGCGAAAGGCTCATCTCACCGCAGCGACGGTACGATGCGCGTTTAGCTGAGCATGAGGGGGGTTGCCTTGCTGCCTATCGACATCCAGGCCGCGCAGAACGTCACTCTGACCGAGAACCTGGGGTTCGACGCCGAACTCCAGGCGGTATATGCGGAGTTGATGCGCCTTGACGCCTCGGGGCAGCGGTTCGCCGCCGTTCTGCGTGACACCATCGATCAGCTGCTGAACGGTGAAATCACGGGCCGCTACGACTGGGAAACCCTGTACAAGACGGAGAGGACGCACGCCGGTACTCTCGTCGAGATCAATCTCCAGCGCGAGTTCACCTTCGCGGATGGCGATGCGATGGATTACCGGATCGCCGGCATCGAGGTGGACTGCAAGTACTCCCAGAACTTCGGGGGCTGGATGATTCCCCCTGAGGCCAGAGGCCATCTCTGCCTGCTGGTATGGGCCAGTGACTACGCCAGCCGCTGGAGCGCTGGGCTCTTCCGGGTCCGTGAGGAGTGGCTGAACCAGGGGAGCAATCGCGATGCGAAGCTCACCGTCAAGGCCAGACACAGGGACAAGATCCAGTGGCTCTGGCGCGACGCGGACCTTCCCGAGAACACGCTTCTGCACATGGATCCGGCCGACCGGGAGGCGGTCTTCGCGCCGCCGTCTGGCCAGCAGCGCCTCAACGAGCTGTTCCGGCGTGCCCAGAAGCGCCGGATAAGCCGCAATGTCGTGCGGACCGTAGCCCAGCAGAAGGACTACATGAAGCGGGTCCGCGGCAATGGAGGCGCACGTTCAGCGCTCCGGCCTGACGGGATCCTGATCATGGGCGACTACGACAGCCACCGTGCCGTAGCTCGCCAGCTGGGCCTGGTGGCGCCGCGGGAGGGCGAGTTCATCAGTGTGCGCGTCGCCAAGCGTGCTCCTCATCATCTGGACGCGCCGTACGTGGCCCTGGATGGCGAGCAGTGGGTGATCGCCACTCCAGAGGATCTTCCGCAGATGGCTCCGTCACTCCCTTCCACCACGAAGTAGGAACGCGTAAAGATGAGTGCATCGTTCGCAGTCAAGCTCCTCGGGTGGAGAAAGCTTGACTCAGGCGAAATCGTGCCCAACAGCGCCGACAGCAACAGCACACCCTCCAAAGAGCTGGCGCGGAGAATACTTGACTCCTTGGAGGTGCCGCCGGGAATTGTCCTGCCGGACACTCCGAAAAATCTTGGCCCCAAACTGGAACAAGCGGTAACAGCAGACCTCTCGGAAACCGTACCGGAGACCGACCCTTCTCGTGCCTGGCAGATCGGCCACAAGAAAGTGGTCGCAGATTTCTCCCAGTACACACACCTGGGGAAACTTGAACAGGCCGTCCATAAGAACCCCGTACTCAGCGCCGATCTGGGGCGGGATTATCTGATCAGGCCCGATGTCACTGTCGGCGTACCCGGCGACCCGTTGCTGGACACGGTTCCATTTCTGCATGCAGCCGTATCCTGTAAATGGACCATCCGCTCCGACCGTGTCCAGAACGTCCGGCACGAGTTCCTTCAGATGATCAGGCACCGGCGCGGCCGTCTTCCGCACTTGGTAGTGGTGACCGCAGAGCCGATGCCCAGCCGGATCGCCGCGATCGCCAGGGGCACCGGAGAGGTCGACGCCGTGTACCACATCGCGTTCGACGCCCTGAGGGAAGCGGTGAAGGACGTCGGCAGCAAGCAGCAGCAAAACGATCTGGCAGAGATCATCGGGCAGGGACGGCTCCGGCCGTACGAGGAGTTGGCCCCCACGTTGGCAACCTGGTAAGAGTCAGAGCGTTATGAGTACGCCATCAGGTTCACCAGCCGGGCCCGGCAGCGATTGGTCTCCGCCGGAAGGTTCGTGGGCCTCATCGGCAGCCCGGCGCCGGAACATGCAGGCGATCCGCAACCGGGACACCAAGCCGGAGTGGCTCATCCGCACGCTGGTGCACGCCCAGGGCCTGCGCTACAGAGTCGCGGCCAAGCCGCTTCCGGACCTCCGGCGGACCGCCGACATGGTCTTCCGGCCGGCCAAGGTCGCGGTCTTCATTGACGGCTGCTACTGGCATGGCTGCCCTGAGCACTACGTGCCGCCGAGGACCAATCCAGCCTATTGGTCAGCCAAGGTCACCCGGAACATGGCCCGCGACCGGGACACTGACCAGCGCCTCGAAGAGGCGGGCTGGACAGTGCTCCGGTTCTGGGAACACGAGCCGCCGGAAGACTGCGCCGCACGCATCGCCGCCGAGGTAGAAAAGCGTCGCAACGCAGCCCGGAAAAGAAGAACAACCGGCTGATCAGCTCTCCTGGTCACGCTCCATCGCCGCCTTGAGCACATCAATGATCGACCTGCCGACCGCCTTGGCCACCGGCGGCGGAAAAGCGTTACCGACCTGCCGGTACTGCGCAGTCTTTCCGCCGGAAAAATCCCATTCCAGCGGGAAGCCCTGAATGGTGGCAGCCTGCCGCACAGTAAGCATCGGTCCGTCAGGACCGAAGAGGTCGCGGGCTTCAGTCTGCTTCTTCGCACAGGTCTCGATGTCGTTGGCTACGCCCATGCCCGAGACACCGAGCTGCTTCCAGGCTGCCTTCGCGCGGCTGGGCCCAAGGTCCGCGCCCCCGTGCTTCTTCGACCCGCCGACAAGTGTGGGCGCGATGCCCCCGCCCTTGCCCCTGAGTTCAGCATCCCGCTCGCGCGCCTTCTGCAGCCACCGGTCATACGCCGCACGGGCCTTCTCCGCGTGCACACCCTCGAAGTAGGGCTCGAACCGCTCCAGCATGGAAGGCGCAAGACTCTCCGCGACGCTGACCGGGTCCTCATGCGTAGCTGAGGGCCACTCGTACTTCAGGTCCCGGATGACGTCATCCCTGAAGGCGACAAGAACGGCCCGCGGCCGGAGCTGCGGCACACCGAAGTCGCTGGCCTCCAGGACTCCCCACTTGCTGACCGTGTAGCCAAGACCGTCCTCGTGGGCCAGCTCCCCGTCGTCGCCCAGGTACGTGCCGCCCTGGAGCCGGGCCTGGATCCAGTCGCGGTAGGCCGAGAACTTCGGGTCCATGATCCCCCGGACATTCTCGATCATCACAGCCCGCGGCCTGAGGATGCCGACCAGCTCCAGCATGCGCGGGAAGAGGTCTCGCTCATCGTCCTTGCCCAGCTGCTTACCCGCGTGCGAGAAGGGCGGACAGGGGACGCCTCCGGCCAGAAGATCCAGGTCACGCCGCCTGAGCAGCTCCGCTCCCTTCGTCAGGTCGCGGCGGGGATCGAAGTTCTTGACGTCACCCGAGATGATGTCGCAGTGCTTTCGCTCCCACGCCCACAGCTCGTGGTCCTCGATGTTCAGCTCAAGAGTCGCGACAGCGTGCTGGTCGATCTCGACAAGAGCCAGATGCCCGAAGCCTGCCTGATGCAGCCCCACAGCCTGACCGCCGGCACCAGCGCAGATCTCGATCGACGTGAACACGGGCTCCGTCCGCACCGCGTCGGCGCGTCCAGCTTCCCTCGCGCGGGTCATGTCCCCTCCTTACAGCCATGCAGCGGCAGACGCATCCTGCAATCCACCATCACTGAGGGTGACAGACCCTACTGACAACGACAGTCGTCCAGTGTGCCAGCATGCTTCGCAGTTCGTTGAACGCGCCTTGCCTTCCATAGAACGTTCGTACGGTATTGCTATGCCGATCATGCGAAGCCCTGCCTGGACCGAAGATGAGCTGCTGCTCGCCGGAGCGCTGGTCGTAAAAAACGGCTGGCGCGAGCTGCGGACCGGGAACCCTGAGGTCCTGGAACTGTCGGAACTGCTTCGCTCGCTGCCGCTTCACCCCTCGGAGGCGCTGGAGCTTCCCGGCTTCAGGTCTCCGGACAGCGTGAGCCGGAAGACGACTGACTTCGCGACCAATCACCACCTGTACACAGGCAAGCCCACGCGCTGCGGCAAGCCCACGCTGCTCATGATCGAAGCCTTCACCAGCCGTGAGGCAGACATGCTCCAGGCCGCCCAAGCGCTAGAAGACAGCATCGGCTCTGGCGAGCTTCACCTGATCCCGTCACAGCCGGGTGAAGTCGACGACACCGGCACCTCGGCCATCGAAGGACGCCTGCTCGTCCGGCGCGCGCTGGCCCGGGAGCGGGATCCCAAGCTGCGGATGCAGAAGATCAAGCAGATGCGGCGCCGCGGTCGCGCCCTCCAGTGCGAGGTCTGCGACTTCGACTTCGGCCGCGCCTACGGGCCTCTCGGTGAGGGCTACATCGAAGTGCATCACGTCACTCCGCTCCACGTCTCCGGAGTGCGGGAGACCAAGCTCGATGATCTCGCCTGCCTGTGCGCCAACTGCCACCGCATGTGCCACAGGAACCGCCCCGGAGAAAGCTGGCGCACCCCTGCGGCCCTGCGGGAGCTGATGCGGGCTTCCTCCGGCCAGGCGGCGCTGCTACCCCGCAGCCGCGAGTTCGGCCCGGCCGAACAGTAGGGCATACCCCGCCGGCAGACAGCCCAGCAGCCGCGTCGTAGCGGTCTCCGACTGCTGGGACAGTGCCGTCAGGACTGAGGTGACATGCCAGCGGGCCGTGGCGGTGGGGACGTTCATCCGGGTCGCGATCGTGTCGACGAATGCGCGGGCCGTGACGGGGTGGGGGGTCGGGGGCTGGGTGAGGAGGGGGGTGACGGCTTCTGGGGGGAGGGTGGTGGTCAGGGGTTCGCGGGATTCGAGGGGGATCAGGGCGGCCAGGGCTGTCAGGACGGTGCGGGTGACGGTCGCCGCTTCCGTCCGGGTGCCGTACTGGCCGGTCTCGCGTACCGCGTCGGTCAGGGGCAGGGGGGCCGGGACGGTGGTTCTCGGGTGCGGGGTCGTCACGGTCATCGGGGCTCCTCCTGCGGGGCGTGGCATGGGGTGGCGAAGCTCCCGGTGCCCCGTCCTTCCGGTCGTATGAGGGACGGTTTCGGCCAATGTCCGGCCGCAGCCGCCGATCCGGGGCGGTCTGTCGGCGCGCGTTCGCCTCCTGCCACCCGGTCGCGGCCCGTCCCCCCTGTGCGCGTTAGCCTCGGCCGGGACACGACATACGGGAACAATCAGGAGGCATTCATGGCCAGGATTCCGAGTGCGGCGATCGCCGCCGCTGGGCTCGTCGGGGGTTACGGCGTCGCCCGCTGGACCAAGAAGCGTCCGCTCGGCGGTGTCGTCCTGGCCGCCGCGGGTGCGGCTGCCGCCCGGCAGTGGCGCGAGCAGGCCGGTACCGCGGTCGCCGGTGGCCTCACCGCCGCCTACGTCGCCGCCTTCGCCGGTTCCCACCCCCTCGCCAAGAAGGTGGGCGCCTGGCCGTCGGTCTTCGGCGTCGCGGGCGCGGTCGCCCTCGCGTCCTGGGCGGTCGCGGACCGACGCGGTTAAGCCCCCCCCGTCCGCCTCGATCTTCCGCTCGATCCCCGCGACGATCTCCTCCGCCTCCCGCTCCCGGCCGTGGATCAGCAGCCAGCGCGGGCTCTCCGGTACATGACGGCGTACGAGCAGGATCACCAGCGCCAGCACCGCACCCAGCGCGAACGTCAGCCGCCAGCCCAGGTTCTCCGGCAGGAACGCCGTGTCCAGGGCCACGATCGACAGCAGCGAACCGCCCACCGCGCCCAGCCAGAAGCTGCCGTTGATGATCAGGTCCACCCGGCCCCGGTGCTCGGAGGGGATCAGCTCGTCGATCGCGGAGTTGATCGCCGCGTACTCCCCGCCGATGCCGAAGCCCGTCAGGAAGCGGAACAGGAAGAACCACCACGCCTCGGTCGACAGCGAGGTCAGCGCCGTCGCCGCGAGGTACACCGCCAGCGTGATCATGAACAGCCTGCGGCGCCCGAACCGGTCCGTCAGCCGCGCCCAGAACAGCGCACCGGTGCACGCGCCCGCCACGTACAGCGCCGCCGCCACGCCCGTGACCTGCCCGGACGAGATCGCCAGCCCGCTGCCCGGCTCGGACAGCCGGCTCGCGATGTTGCCGACGACCGTGACCTCCAGGCCGTCCAGGATCCATACGGTCCCCAGGCCGATCACGATGGTCCAGTGCCAGCGGGACCAGGGCAGCCGGTCCAGCCGGGCGGGGATGTCGGTGGTGATCGTGGGGACGGTGCGGCGGGACGCCGGTGACTCGGCTCGGCTCATGGGCTGCGGCCTCCTCGTCGAAGGTGCAGAACCGGGTTCCCCGGGCCGGCGGAAACAGGCCGGCCGATCACCCGTTCAGCGTCGCCTCGACCCCATGACAGCCCCACCCACGGCGACACCCCCCGGCCAACGACTCCAACCCCCGCCCTGCTCTCCCGCCAGCGCTACCCCACCCGAGCCAAACCCCCGCCCACTCCCCTCCAGCGGCACCCCACCCAAGCCAAAGCCCCAACCCGCACCCCGCCAGCGGCACCCCACCCGAGCCAA
>NZ_KB891987.1:1124161-1338440 GCF_000373625.1 Streptomyces sp. LaPpAH-108 | reverse complement strand
ATCTGGCGTTGATTTTTGGCACGCTGTTGAGTTCTCAAGGAACGGTCGCTTCCTTTGTACTCACCCTCTCGGGCTTTCCTCCGGGCTTCCCTTCGGTGTTTCCGACTCTATCAGACCGTTTTCCGATCCGATTTCCTCGGTGCTTTCCAGGTTCTCGCTCTCGCGTTTCCCTTTCCCGGCGGTTCCGACTCTATCAGATCCTTTTCGGTGTCTGACCCCCAGTCAGCGGGGTTTGTCTTCCCGGCCTCGCGGCCGTTCCGACGTCTCAAACCTTAGCGGATCAACCCCGGCAGTTCCTAATCGGGCTGCCGAGCCCCATTCGAATTGAATTCGGACGTGCCGAATGCAGTCCCGAACGGGAGATCGTGCTGGTGGTTGGAGTGCCGCTTACGCGGCGGAGGTGCCACCACAGAACCGTTACGGCTCCGGGGCAGACCAAGAACTCTACGGATCTGGCCAGGGGGTGTCAACCCCGGCTGTCAAGATTTTTTCCAGGAGGGGTGCGCCAGAGGCCCCCCGACCGGAGTCGGGGGGCCTCTGTGCAGGTCAGAGCGTCGGAGGTCAGACCTCGACGACGACCGGGAGGATCATCGGGCGCCGACGGTAGGTGTCCGACACCCACTTGCCGAGCACGCGACGGATGAGCTGCTGGAGCTGGTGGGGCTCCACGACGCCGTCCTGGGCGGACTTCTCCAGCGTCTCGGTGATCTTCGGAAGGATCTCGGCGAAGGCCGAGTCGTCGATACCGGAGCCACGGGCCTGGATGTGCGGGCCACCCGTGATCTTGCCGGTGGTCGAGTCCATGACCACGTAGACCGAGATGATGCCCTCGTCGCCGAGGATCTTGCGGTCCTTCAGCGCGGGCTCGCCGACCTCGCCGACGGAGAGGCCGTCGACGTAGACGTAACCGGCCTGGACCTTGCCCGCGATCTTGGCCTTGCCCTTGATCAGGTCGACCGCGACGCCGTCCTCGGCGATCACGATGCGGTCGTGCGGGACGCCCGTCGCGGCGCCCAGCTCGGCGTTGGCGCGCAGATGGCGCCATTCACCGTGGACCGGCATGAGGTTCTTCGGCTTGCAGATGTTGTAGAAGTACAGCAGCTCGCCGGCCGAGGCGTGTCCGGAGACGTGCACCTTGGCGTTGCCCTTGTGCACCACGTTGGCGCCCCAGCGGGTCAGGCCGTTGATCACGCGGTAGACCGCGTTCTCGTTGCCGGGGATGAGGGACGAGGCCAGGATGACCGTGTCGCCCTCGACGATCCGGATCTGGTGATCGCGGTTGGCCATCCGGGACAGGGCCGCCATCGGCTCGCCCTGGGAGCCCGTGCAGACCAGGACGACCTTGTCGGCCGGCAGGTCGTCCAGCTGCTTGACGTCGACGACCAGGCCCGGCGGGACCTTCAGGTAGCCGAGGTCCCGCGCGATGCCCATGTTGCGGACCATGGAGCGGCCGACGAAGGCGACCTTGCGGCCGTACTTCTGGGCGGTGTCCAGGATCTGCTGGATGCGGTGCACATGACTGGCGAAGCTCGCCACGATGATGCGGCTGTGCGCACCGGCGAAGACGTTGTCCAGCACGTTGGAGATGTCGCGCTCGGGCGGGACGAAGCCGGGTACCTCGGCGTTCGTGGAGTCCGAAAGGAGGAGGTCGATGCCCTCCTCGCTCAGCCGCGCGAAGGCGTGCAGGTCGGTGAGGCGGCCGTCCAGCGGGAGCTGGTCCATCTTGAAGTCACCGGTGTGCACGACCATGCCGGCCGGGGTGCGGATGGCGACCGCGAGGGCGTCCGGGATGGAGTGGTTCACCGCGACGAACTCGAGGTTGAACGGACCGACCTGCTCACGGTCGCCCGCCTCCACCTCCAGGGTGTACGGGCGGATGCGGTGCTCCTGGAGCTTGGCCTCGATCAGCGCGAGGGTGAGCTTGGAGCCGATCAGCGGAATGTCCGGCTTCTCGCGGAGCAGGTAGGGCACGGCGCCGATGTGGTCCTCGTGGCCGTGCGTGAGGACGATGCCCTCGATGTCGTCGAGGCGGTCCCGGATGGACGAGAAGTCCGGAAGGATCAGGTCGACTCCGGGCTGCTCCTCCTCGGGGAAGAGGACTCCGCAGTCGACGATCAGCAGACGGCCGTCGTACTCGAAGACCGTCATGTTCCGGCCGATCTCACCGAGACCGCCGAGCGGAGTGACCCGCAGGCCGCCCTTGGCGAGCGGCGGCGGGGGGGCGAGTTCAGGGTGCGGATGACTCAAAAGACTCTCCTGACCACCCGCGCCACGTACCGGTGGCACGTGGCGCGGGTGACGTTCGTGCGTGCAGTTGTCGATTCAGTTGTGAAGCCAGGTGGTGCGGAAGTCTGTTGTCAGAGCTGTACCCCGCCGGCGGCGAGATCGAGCTTGAGCTGCGCGATCTCTTCCGCCGAGCACTCGACCATGGGCGCGCGCAGCGGGCCCGCGGGCAGGCCCTGGAGGGCGAGGGCGGCCTTGGTGGTCATGACGCCCTGGGTGCGGAAGACACCGGTGTAGACCGGGAGCAGCTTCTGGTGGATCTCGGTGGCCTTGACGACGTCGCCCGAGGTGTAGGCGTCGACGAGCGCGCGCAGGTCCGGGGCGACCAGGTGGCCGACGACGGAGACGAAGCCGACGGCGCCGACGGACAGCAGCGGCAGGTTCAGCATGTCGTCGCCGGAGTACCAGGCGAGGCCGGAGCGGCCGATGGCCCAGCTGGCGCGGCCGAGGTCGCCCTTGGCGTCCTTGTTGGCCACGATCCGGGGGTGCGCGGCGAGGCGGACCAGCGTCTCGGTGCTGATCGGGACGCCGGAGCGGCCGGGGATGTCGTAGAGCATGACCGGCAGGCCGGTCGCGTCGGCGACGGTGGTGAAGTGCCGGTACAGGCCCTCTTGCGGGGGCTTGTTGTAGTACGGCGTGACGACCAGGAGGCCGTGGGCGCCGGCGGCCTCGGCCTGGCGGGCCAGCTCGGTGCTGTGGTGGGTGTCGTTGGTGCCGACTCCGGCGACGACGTGGGCGCGGTCGCCGACCGCCTCGGTGACGGCCCGGACGAGGTCCGCTTTCTCCGCGTCGCTGGTGGTGGGGGACTCGCCGGTGGTGCCGTTGACGATCAGGCCGTCGTTGCCTGCGTCCACCAGGTGGGCGGCGAGCCGCTGCGCGCCGTCGAGGTCGAGTGCGCCGTCCGCCGTGAAGGGCGTGACCATGGCGGTGAGGACCCGCCCGAAGGGGGTCTGCGGAGTCGAGGTCGGAGCCATGGGTGACACGCTACTCGGTACTCGATCCATGGTCGCCCCGTGGGGTGCCGGGTAAGTCAGGACAAAAGAGGAGCCCGGCACTGCCTGCTCGGGGGTTCAAGCAGTGCCGGGTCCGTTTGATCAGGCTAGATGAACTTCGCTAAATGCCGCAATACGGACACTTCGCAACGTTGCTCCGTACATCCGTTCCGTCGAGGGGAACGGGGCTTCGTTTTTACGGGGCGACCCGGCCGTTGGCGTTGAAGGCGGCGTGGGTGAGCGGCATGAGTTCCGCCCACTTGGCCTCCATCCGCTCGCCGACCATCTCGATCTCGCGCTGCGGGAAGGACGGCACCTTGGCCAGCTCGTGCTGGGTGCGCAGGCCGAGGAAGTGCATCAGGGAGCGGGCGTTGCAGGTGGCGTACATCGAGGAGTAGAGGCCGACCGGGAGGGCCGCGCGGGCGACCTCGCGGGCGACGCCCTCGGCGAGCAGCTTCTGGTAGGCCGCGTACGCCTGCTCGTAGGACTCCGTCAGGGTGGTGCGCACCGTCTCGTGCTGGGCGGGGCTGCCCTCGACGAAGACGTACTTGCCCGGACGGCCCTCCTGCACCAGCTTGCGGGAGGTGTCGGGGACGTAGAAGACCGGCTCCAGCTCCCGGTAGCGGCCCGATTCCTCGTTGTAGGACCAGCCGACGCGGTGCCGCATGAACTCGCGGAAGACGAAGATCGGGGCGCTGATGAAGAAGGTCAGCGAGTTGTGCTCGAACGGGCTGCCGTGCCGGTCGCGCATCAGGTAGTTGATCAGCCCCTTGGAGCGCTCCGGGTCCTTCCCCAGCTCGTCCAGGGACTGCTCGCCGAGCGTGGAGACACGGGCGGCGAAGAGGACGTCGGCGTCCGACGCGCTGGATTTCACCAGTTCGACGGTGACGTCGCTGCGGAGGGTGAGCGGCTGGGGGGTGGTCACGCGGGTCCTTCCATCACTTCTGGCACTTCTGAGGTTCGCGCCCACCATACGGGGCACGCGCACCCTCTCAGGACACCACCACCTCACCCCAAAGATCCCATCCAGCGGGTTTTCCTGACATGGGCACCTTTTGGGCCAATCGCTCGTCTGTATGAATGAGCCGCATCCCCATACGCCCCGAAAGCCCCCGAGAGGAGACACGCCCCCCATGTTCCGACGCCGTGAGCCCGTGCCCTTCGCCTTCCTCGCCGAAGCCGACAGGTTCCGCGGCAATGTCGCTCCCCCGCCCCGTGAGCGGGCCTCCACCGGCGAGATAGCCGGGCGCTGGCTGCTGGGGCTCACCCTCGTCGCGGGTCTGGTCGGCTCGCTGATGCTCGGCATGCCGGCGCTCTCCACGCCCAGTGCTCCCGAGGGGCCGCAGTCCCAGGCGGCGCAGGGACACTGACTCTTACGGCGGTCCATGGCTGGTGAGCGCGATCACCGGCGGATAGCCTCACCGGGCACAGCCCACGCGACCGAGTGAGGAACAGCCGTGCCCCTCCCCTTCCTGACGGCCGACCGCACCACCGAGGCGGCGCCCGAGAGCTCGCTGCCGTACGACGACCGGGACCGCTGGCGGCGGCCGTACCGCCCCGGGCCCTGGCGGGTGGGCGGGGTGGCCGTGGGGCTGCTGCTGTCGTCCTTCGTGCTGTTCGCCGCCGTACTCATCGCGCTGACCGGCTCGGCGGGCTCCGCCGGGGCGATCTTCGGGCTGGCCTTCGCGATCATCCTCGCCGCGCTGCGGGTGCTGCGCATGGGTGTGTGGGTCAGCGAGCGCGGGCTGCGCCAGGTGAACTTCCTGATGACGCGGACGGTGCCCTGGCAGCGGGTGGTCTCGGTGCGGACCGCGCAGCAGCCGGTGCGCTGGCTGGGGCTGCCGCGCACGGTGCAGGGGCAGGCACTGACGCTGGTGCGCGCCGACCGGGCGCCCGACGACACCGCGCCGCTGCTCACCACGCACGACCTGGACTTCCTGAACCGCCCGGCCGGGTTCGACCGGGCGGCGGACGCAGTGGAGGCGTGGGCGGCGGAGTACCGGCCCCGCTGACGACGTGGAAAAGGGGCCGTCCCGCGCTGTCGCGGGACGGCCCCTTCGCTGTGAGCGGGCTCAGGCCGGGACGGGCCTGCCGTCGTGCAGGGCGATGGCGCGCTGCATCGCCTTGCGGGCGCGCGGGGTGTCGCGGGCGTCGTGGTAGGCGACGGCGAGCCGGAACCAGCTGCGCCAGTCGTCCGGGGCCGCCTCGGTCTCGGCCCTGCGGCGGGCGAAGACCTCGTCGGCCGAGTCGCGGTCGATCCGGCCGCCCGGGGTGCGCTTCAGCTCGTCGACGGGCAGCCCGCCCTCGGCGTCCAGCTCGGCGGCGAGGGCGTTGGCCCGGCGGACGAACTGGGTGTTCTTCCACAGGAACCACAGGCCGATGACCGGCAGGATCAGCACCGCCACGCCGAAGGTGACGGTGAGGAGCGTGCCGGACTCGATGAGCATGACGCCCCGGCTGCCGACCAGGACGAAGTAGAAGACCAGGACGGCGGCCGTGACGAGGTAGGTGATCTTCGCGCGCATGACGGGGCTCTCAGCCGAGGTCGAGGAAGTTCTCCAGGCCGAAGGTCAGGCCCGGGGCGGACACCACACGGCGTACACCGAGCAGGATGCCCGGCATGAAGCTGCTGTGGTGCAGGGAGTCGTGGCGGATGGTGAGGGTCTCGCCCTCGGCGCCGAGCAGCACCTCCTGGTGGGCGAGGAGGCCGCGCAGCCGGACCGCGTGCACGGGCACGCCGTCCACGTCCGCGCCCCGGGCACCGTCCAGGGCGGTGACCGTGGCGTCGGGCGCCGGGGCCGTACCCGCCGTGCGGCGGGCCTCGGCGATGAGCTGGGCGGTGCGCGTGGCGGTGCCGGAGGGGGCGTCCACCTTGTTCGGGTGGTGCAGCTCGACGACCTCGACGGACTCGAAGTACGGCGCGGCGATCTGCGCGAACTTCATGGTGAGGACGGCGCCGATGGAGAAGTTCGGGGCGATGAGCACACCGGTTTCCGGGGACTGGTCGAGCCACCCCGTCAGCTGCGCGAGGCGGTCCTCGGTCCAGCCGGTGGTGCCGACGACCGCGTCGATGCCGTGGCGCACGCAGAAGTCGAGGTTGCCCATGACCGAGGCCGGGGTGGTCAGCTCCACGGCGACCTGGGCGCCGGTGTCGACCAGGGTCTCCAGCTTGTCGCCCCGGCCGAGGGCGGCGACCAGCTCCATGTCCTCGGCCGCCTCGACGGCTCGTACCGCTTCGGAACCGATGCGACCGTTCGCACCGAGGACCGCCACGCGCAGCTTGCTCATTTCCGTTTCCTTACACCCAGTGGGGACCGAGGGATCAGGCGACCGCGTCGTGCAGCCGCGCGGCCTGCTTGTCCTTGAGCGGGCCGATGACCGACAGCGACGGGCGCTGTCCCAGGATGTCGCGGGCGACCGACCGGACCTCGTCCGGGGTCACCTGGGCTATCCGGGTCAGCATCTCGTCCACCGACATCTGCTCGCCCCAGCACAGCTCGCTCTTGCCGATGCGGTTCATCAGCGCGCCGGTGTCCTCCAGACCGAGGACGGTGGAGCCCTTGAGCTGCCCGATGGCGCGGGCGATCTCGTCGTCGGTGAGACCGTGCTCGGCCACGTGGTCCAGCTCGTCGCGGCAGATCTTGAGCACGTCGGACACCTGGCTGGGACGGCAGCCCGCGTAGACGCCGAAGAGGCCGCAGTCGGCGAAGCCGGAGGTGTACGAGTACACGCTGTAGCACAGGCCGCGCTTCTCGCGGACCTCCTGGAAGAGCCGGGAGGACATGCCGCCGCCGAGGGCGGTGTTCAGCACGCCCATGGCCCAGCGGCGGTCGTCGGTGCGGGCGAGGCCCGGCATGCCGAGGACGACGTGCGCCTGCTCGGTCTTGCGGCCGAGCAGTTCGACGCGTCCCGCCGCGCGGAGGGCGCGGTGGCCCTCGCGCGGGGCGGCGGGCCGGGCGTCCGTCCTCGTCAGGGCGCCCGCCCGCTCGAAGGCGGCGCGGACCTGGCGTACGACCTTGGTGTGGTCGATGTTGCCCGCGGCGGCGACCACGAGGTGGGTCGGGTCGTAGTGCTTCTTGTAGAAGCGGCGGATACGGTCGGCCGTGAGGGCGTTGACCGTGTCCACGGTGCCGAGGACCGGGCGGCCGAGGGCGTTGTCGCCGAACATGGTGTGCGCGAACAGGTCGTGCACGCAGTCGCCCGGGTCGTCCTCGGTCATCGCGATCTCTTCGAGGATGGCGCCGCGTTCGACGTCGACGTCCTCCTCGCGGATCAGCGAGCCGGTCAGCATGTCGCACACCACGTCGATGGCGAGCGGGAGGTCGGTGTCGAGCACGCGTGCGTAGTAGCACGTGTACTCCTTGGCGGTGAACGCGTTCATCTCGCCGCCGACCGCGTCGAGCGCGGAGGAGATGTCCAGGGCGGACCTGCGGCCGGTGCCCTTGAAGAGCAGGTGTTCCAGGTAGTGCGTCGCGCCGTTGAGCGCGGGGGTCTCGTCACGGGAGCCGACGTTCGCCCAGATGCCGAAGGTGGCCGAGCGCACGGAGGGCAGCGTCTCGGTGACGATGCGCAGACCGCCCGGGAGGGTGGTCCTGCGGACGGTGCCGATGCCGTTGGTGCCCTTGATCAGGGTTTGGGTACGGGCGACGGCCCGCCCCTCCGAAGAGGTGCGGGCCGTCGCCTTGAAGCCACGGGACGTCACTGGTCGGCGTCGTCCTTCTTGTCGTCCGAGCCGTCCTCGCCCTCGATCACGGGGATGAGGGAGAGCTTGCCGCGCGAGTCGATCTCGGCGATCTCGACCTGGACCTTCTGGCCCACACCGAGCACGTCCTCGACGTTCTCCACGCGCTTGCCGCCGGCGAGCTTGCGGATCTGCGAGATGTGCAGCAGACCGTCCTTGCCGGGCATCAGGGAGACGAAGGCACCGAAGGTGGTGGTCTTGACGACCGTACCCAGGTAGCGCTCGCCGACCTCCGGCATCGTCGGGTTGGCGATGCTGTTGATCGTGGCGCGGGCGGCCTCGGCGGCCGGGCCGTCGGCGGCACCGATGTAGATGGTGCCGTCGTCCTCGATCGTGATCTCGGCGCCGGTGTCCTCCTGGATCTGGTTGATCATCTTGCCCTTCGGGCCGATGACCTCACCGATCTTGTCGACCGGGATCTTGACGGTGATGATCCGCGGCGCGTTCGGGGACATGGCGTCCGGCCGGTCGATGGCCTCGGTCATCACATCGAGGATGTGGAGACGGGCGTCGCGGGCCTGCTTGAGGGCCGCGGCCAGGACGGAGGCCGGGATGCCGTCCAGCTTGGTGTCGAGCTGGAGGGCGGTCACGAAGTCCTTCGTGCCGGCGACCTTGAAGTCCATGTCGCCGAAGGCGTCCTCCGCACCGAGGATGTCGGTGAGGGTGACGTAGTGCGTCTCGCCGTCGGCCTGCTCGGAGATCAGGCCCATGGCGATACCGGCGACGGGGGCCTTGAGCGGCACACCGGCGTTCAGCATCGACATGGTGGAGGCGCAGACCGAGCCCATGGACGTCGAACCGTTGGAGCCGAGAGCCTCGGACACCTGGCGGATCGCGTAGGGGAACTCCTCGCGCGTCGGCAGCACCGGCACGAGGGCGCGCTCGGCGAGGGCGCCGTGGCCGATCTCGCGGCGCTTCGGGGAGCCGACGCGGCCGGTCTCACCGACGGAGTACGGCGGGAAGTTGTAGTTGTGCATGTAGCGCTTGCGGGTCACCGGGGAGAGGGTGTCCAGCTGCTGCTCCATGCGGAGCATGTTCAGGGTGGTGATGCCCAGGATCTGGGTCTCGCCACGCTCGAACAGCGCCGAGCCGTGCACGCGCGGGATGGCCTCGACCTCGGCGGCGAGCGTACGGATGTCCGTGACGCCGCGGCCGTCGATGCGCTTCTTCTCCTTGATCACGCGCTCGCGGACCAGCTGCTTGGTCAGCGAGCGGTAAGCGGCGGAGATCTCCTTCTCGCGGCCCTCGAACTCGGGCAGCAGCTTCTCGGCGGCCAGACCCTTGACGCGGTCCAGCTCGGCCTCGCGCTCCTGCTTGCCCGCGATCGTGAGGGCCTGGGCCAGCTCCGGCTGGACGGCCTTCTTCAGCGCCTCGTACACGTCGTCCTGGTAGTCCAGGAAGACCGGGAACTCGCCCTCGGGCTTGGCGGCCTTGGCGGCGAGGTCGGACTGGGCGCGGCACAGGACCTTGATGAAGGGCTTGGCGGCCTCCAGACCGGCGGCGACGACCTCCTCGGTCGGCGCCTCGGCGCCGCCCTCGACCAGCTTGATCGTCTGGTCGGTGGCCTCGGCCTCGACCATCATGATCGCGACGTCGCCGTCCTCCAGGACGCGACCGGCGACGACCATGTCGAAGACGGCGTCCTCCAGCTCGGTGTGCGTCGGGAACGCGACCCACTGGCCGCGGATCAGCGCGACGCGGACGCCGCCGATCGGGCCGGAGAAGGGCAGACCGGCCAGCTGCGTCGACGCGGACGCGGCGTTGATCGCCACGACGTCGTACAGGTGGTCGGGGTTGAGCGCCATGATCGTGGCGACGATCTGGATCTCGTTGCGCAGGCCCTTCTTGAAGGACGGGCGCAGCGGGCGGTCGATCAGGCGGCAGGTGAGGATCGCGTCCTCGGAGGGGCGGCCCTCACGACGGAAGAAGCTGCCGGGGATCTTGCCGGCGGCGTACATCCGCTCCTCGACGTCCACCGTGAGGGGGAAGAAGTCGAGCTGGTCCTTGGGGGTCTTGGAAGCGCTGGTGGCCGACAGCACCATGGTGTCGTCGTCCAGGTACGCCACGGCGGAACCGGCGGCCTGCTTGGCCAGGCGGCCCGTCTCGAAGCGGATGGTGCGGGTGCCGAACGAGCCGTTGTCGATGACGGCCTCGGCGTAGTGGGTCTCGTTCTCCACTAGCGTTTTCTCCTCGTCTTCGTCCCGCTCGCCCGTGTGGCGGGGGACGGTGGTGGGAGAAGCGCCCCTTTGGTGCGGGCCGGTCTTCGATCGAAGCACCCGGGGCGTCTTCCCCCCGGGGGCCACTACCGAGGACCGGCGGCGGCGAGGTGCGCGTCTCCTCGTTCTGTGTCGTACGTGATGCGTTGTGCCAACACCCTACAAAGGGTCGGTGACACTCCGCACGTTTCCGCACGTACGGCAAAGGGAGCGGTTCCCGATCCTTATCGGGAACCGCTCCCTTCGTGGCGTCTTACTTGGCGCCGCCGGCCGCACCGCGGCGGATGCCGAGGCGGTCGACCAGGGCGCGGAAGCGCTGGATGTCCTTCTTGGCCAGGTACTGCAGCAGGCGGCGACGCTGGCCGACCAGGATCAGCAGACCACGGCGGGAGTGGTGGTCGTGCTTGTGGGCCTTGAGGTGCTCGGTCAGGTCGGAGATCCGACGCGAGAGCATGGCGACCTGGACCTCGGGGGAGCCGGTGTCGCCCTCCTTCTGGCCGAACTCGGCGATGATCTGCTTCTTCGTAGCGGCGTCGAGCGACACGCGTACTCCTCGGGTTCTTGGGTTGCCTTCGAGTGCCCCCGGTCTGACTCTCGGGGGTGCTTCCGTGACTCGGAAGGCGGGGAAGCCGTCGGGCGCGGCCTCCGAAGCGGGTGCGATGAAGCAGCTGCTGCGGGGGTGCTGACACGAACGGCCGTCACTCAGGGTACCAGGGGGTCGCGGCGGCTCCGGCCGGGGTCAGCGGGCGACGCTCTCGATGCCGACCGCCACGTTGGACAGCTCGCCCCGGTGGCCCTTGTCGATGGGGCCGTAGGCGCTGGTCGCGGCGAAGAAGAGGCGGCCGTGCTCGTAGAGGATGTCGTCCCGGGTGGGGTCGTCCGTCCCGGCGAGGTCGTCGGGGTTCGCGCCGAAGAGCAGCAGCGGGCGTTCCTTGCCGGTGGCCGGGTCCAGGGAGACCACGGCGGAGGGGGTGAAGCCGCTGCCCTCACGGTAGGCGATGAGCTGGTCCCCGTTCATCTCCAGCGGGGTCATGGCGCCGGTGGGCGAGGCGAAGCGGCGACCGCTCCTCCCGGTGGCCAGGCCGAAGGCGACGATGTCGTCGTCCACGGGGAGGAACAGCTGCCGGGTGCCGACGACGACCGACGGGCAGCTCTCGACCACGGCGCTGAAGGGGCGGTCGCAGCCGGTGGGCGTGTGGGTGTCGGCCAGCCGGATCGTGCCGCGGGCCCGGCCGTGTTCGTCGAGCGGGATCAGATGGCTGACCTCGACGTCTCCGGCGGCGACGGCGATCACGGCGGGCCGGGCGGAGGCGAGGTGGACGCTCTCGATGCCGTCGCCGACGCGGTACGTCCAGGTGGTGCGGCCGGTGTGGGCGTCGACGCGTTCGACGCGGAAGCGGGGGGCCGCCGAGTCGCCGCAGCGGGCGAGGGCGAGCAGGGCGGGGCCGCCGCCCGCGAAGCCGGTGTCCGTGCAGGTGCCCCGGTCGGAGCGGGTCCACAGGCGCGTGCCGTGGGTGGTGTCGTACGCGGCGGAGCCCTGGTCGCCCGCGACGATCACGGCGCCGTCGGTCATCGTCACGTTGACGTTGCCCGCCGGGGCGTCGGCAGTGCCGAGCCGGGTCTCCCAGCGCTTCTTCCCGGTGTCCAGGTCGATGACGGCGAGCCGGTCGCAGGGGGCGCTCAGGCTCTGGCCCGGGTCCACGCGCTCACCCGCGTAGGCGACGGCCGTCCAGCCCGCCGCGCTGACGTGCCGGGTGGTGGCGCACAGCGGGCCGGGGAACGTCAGGGTCCAGGCGGGGCGGTCGCCCTTCGCGTCGGTCGCGTTCGCCCGGGTGAGGGAGAAGCCCTTCACGGTGTTGACGAAGCCCTTGGCGAAGGTCCTCTCCGTGGCCCAGGCTCCGGGCGCGTCCGCGGTGGCGCCGACCTGGCGGATCTCCTCGCGGTACCGCACGGCCGCCCGCCCCTCGACCGACCGGGGCGGCGTCTCGGCCGTACGACGGACCGCGTCCGGCGCCTGCGGGGCGGGCGCGGGCCGGTCGTCACCCCCGGACGTCCCTCCGCTGCCGGCCCAGGCCCACAGCGCCAGACACGCGAGCACGACGGCGGCTGCTCCGCCGAGGAGCAGCCGGGTACGGCGACGGCGGCGCTGCTGGTCGACCGCGAGGGTGGAGGCGGTGAAGGCGGAGGGCGGGGGCGAGGTCATCGGGGGCCTTTCGGGGGCGTTGGGGGGGCGGGGTGCTCCGCTGGTCTTTCTGGGCCTGGCGTGGTTCGGCGATGGGGGGGGACGCGGGCGAGGTGGTGCGTCCCTGACGGTTCCGGGCCAGGGCGAGGTGGTGCGTCCCTGACGGTTCCGGGCCAGGGCGAGGTGGCGCGTCCCGGGCGGTTCCGATTCGGGAGGTGGCGCGTCCCGGGCGGTTCCGGGACGGGACGGGGCTCGGCCCGGGCAGTTCCAGGCCGGGCGGTGTCGTCGTCCGCCTCGTCGCCGACGGGCGGGACGTGTCGCCGACCGCGCCCCGGCTGTCGGCGACGGGGCAGTGCACCGTCTGGGCCAGGGGCGGGGCGGCACCTCCCGCGCCCCACCCCCGGCCGGCCTCCGTCGCCGTACCCCGTCCGAAGCCCCAGGCACGCTCCCTCCCGAATCCATGACCTGCCAGAACCCCGCCCAGTAGGGTGACTTCACAGTTCGCCGGTACGGATGGAAGGACGACGGCCGCGATGACCGACGCCGAGGACCTGGAACTGAAAGCGCGTAAGGAACGGGAGCGGGACGAGCTGTACGCGGTGGACATCTCGGGGCTGGAGTGGCACTCGGCGCCGGGTACCGAGGAGCACGAGGAGCGGGTGGAGATCGCGTACATGCCCGAGGGCGCGGTGGCGATGCGGTCCTCGCTGGACCCGGACACCGTGCTGCGCTACACCGAGGCCGAGTGGCGGGCCTTCGTCCTGGGCGCACGGGACGGGGAGTTCGACCTGCGCCCGATGGAGCACAACGGCGGGCTGGAGGCGCAGGAGCGGTTCCGGGCCGAGGAGGCCCAGGCCGGGGAGGGCTGAGCGCACCGCGTACGACCCGACGGGGGGCCGGAGCCGACGCTCCGGTCCCCCGTCGGCTCATTTGCTGGTCATCGCCCGCACGGTCGCGTACACGTCGAACACGGCGAGGGTGAGCGGGATCAGCGTGAGCAGGACGAAGCCCTCGCAGATCTCCAGGAACCGGCCCCAGAACGGGGTCAGGGTGCCGCGCGAGAGGACCAGGCCGAGGCCGGTGAAGAGCGCGGCGGCCAGGCCGATGACCGCGATGAGCCAGACGGTGCGGATCGAGAGGTCGGTGCGGTCGCCCGCCAGCGCCGCGCGCATCACCGACTCCGGCGGGTTGAGGGCGAGTCCGAGGCCGAGCAGGACCAGGGTGCCGAGGCCCGCCGCGAGGACGGCGGCGACCTGCGCGGTGTAGCGGAAGAGCTGGGCGCGCATCAGCAGGGCGACACCGGCGGCGAGCGCGAGGAGCTGGGCCCATACGTCGTCGGAGAAGCCGAGGACCGCTCCGGCGCCGACGGCGAGGAGGGCGCAGCCGCCGACCAGTCCGACGAGGACTTCGTGGCCGCGCCGGGCCTGTGCCTCGACGCGCTCGGTGTCCACGGGCTCGGGGGCGGCGGTCTCGGTGCCGTAAGCGGTGGCGCGGGGCGCCGAGTTGGGCGCCTCGAAGCCGATCGGGAGCCGGGCGATGCGCAGGGACAGGCCGGGCAGGAAGGCCAGCGCGCCGACGGCGACGGTGGCGCACAGGGCCACCGTCTCGGTGGGCGCCCAGTCGGCCAGGGTGGCGACGAAGACGGCCACGAGGGCCACGCCGGAGGCGAACACGAAGGCGACGAACGGGCCGTCCCGGTGCGGGGAGACGAGCGCGAGGACGAGCGAGGCGACGAGCACGGCGGCGCACGCCAGCAGGAACTGGAGTCTGCCGATGCCCTCGCCGCCGCTGAGCGGCAGCAGTCCGCTGCCCGCGACGCCGATGCCGGGCAGCGCGCCGAGGCCGAGGGCGACGGAGGAGGCGCGGTCGTCGTAGACCCGGGCGCGGACGGCGGACAGGACGACGAGCAGGACGCCGGTGACGGCGGCGAGGATGCCCGCCAGGCCGTTCATGTCGTGGCGCGGGTCGGCGGTCCAGGCCACGAAGGCGAGCAGGGCGGGCAGGACGCCGCCGCCGATCAGACCCGCGATCCGGGTGAGGTCGCCGCTCCAGAGCCGGTGCTGCTTGGTGACGGCGGCGGCGACCGCCTCGGCGACGTCGTCGAAGACGGCCGGGGGCAGGGACTCCGCGAAGGGGCGCAGGGTGAGGAGTTCGCCGTCGAGGATGCGCTGGGCGGCGAAGGAGCGGGAGCTGTCCAGCACGGTGCCGTCGGTGCGGACGAGGTGGTAGCCGACCGGGGCGCCCGTCTCGGGGCTCTGCCGGGCCAGGCGGAGGATCTCCGGGCAGAGGTCGGCGACGGGCACGTCGTCGGGGAGTGCCACGTCGATGCGGCTGTCCGGGGCGACGATGGTGACCCGGCAGAAGCCGAGTCCCGTACCGGCCCCGGCCGGTGTTCCGGTTCCGGGTCCGCCGGTGGCGGCCGTCATGCTCACCTGTCTGCTCCCCCTCGGTGATGGTGTGACGCGTTCCGCTCGCCCGGTGACGAGGGCGCGTCCGTGTGGTGAAGGTCCTGTGCCGTTCGCTCCCGCGTCCACCGCGGGTGCGGCGGCTGACCCGTCGTACGGCCGGATTCCGGGCCCCTCCCGCGCGGGGATGAGGCGAGTTGCCCCGGATTCTCCGGTCGCGTCGGCGTGTGCTCACGCGAACATCCGGCACCCTACCGCTCACCCGCGCGCCGTGAACTCAGTAGGATCGCGCGGCGGCCCGCGTCCGCCGGATACGGGGCGGCGGACGGAAAGCCGGGGTCGGGCAAGGGAATTGGTGAGCAGTGAGCCAGATCGTCGTCAAACGCCCGCCTCGGGCGCTTCCGTCCGACGTGCCGACGCAGGAGATCGCCGTCCAGCCGCCGCCGGAACTGCCGCGCGGGCATCAGGAGAGCGTGCTGATGCAGTTGCTGCCCACGCTCGGCATGGGTGGCTCCGTGGTCTTCTTCTTCACGAACGGCCAGCCGTTCATGAAGATCATGGGAATGATCATGATCGCGTCGACGATCGCCATGTCCGTCGCGATGGTCGTCCGCTTCCGGCGCGGTTCCCAGGGCCAGTTGGCCGACATGCGCCGTGACTACCTCAGCTATCTCTCGCAGACCCGCAAGGACGCCGTACGCACCGCGCGGGCGCAGCGGGACGCGCAGTACTACCTGCACCCCTCCCCCGAGCAGCTGTGGGCGCTGGTCGCCGAGGGCAGCCGGGTGTGGGAACGCCGGGCGGGCGACGAGGACTTCGCGCATGTGCGCATCGGTCTCGGTCCGCAGCCGCTGGCCACCCCGCTGATCGCGCCGGACACCGGTCCGGTCGAGCAGCTGGAGCCGCTGACCGCGGGCGCCATGCAGCGCTTCGTCGCGGCGCACGGCACGCTCGGCGACCTGCCGATGGCCGTCTCGCTGCGCGCCTTCTCGCACGTCGTGCTCAGCGGTGAGCCGGACTCCGTACGGGCCTGCGCCCGCGCCCTGGTGGGCTCGCTGGCCTCGCTGCACTCCCCCGAGGACCTGATCGTCGCGGTGGCCGCCGGGCGCGAGGCGCTGCCGCACTGGGACTGGGCGAAGTGGCTGCCGCACGCGCAGGCCCCGGGCGCGGTGGACGGCGCGGGCAGCCGCCGTCTGATCGGCTCGGACGTGCGCGAGCTGGAGGACCTGCTGGCGACCCGGCTCACCGGCCGCCCGCGCTTCCACCCGGACGCGGCGCCCCTGTTGGACGAGCCGCACATCGTGATCGTCCTGGACGACCTGTCCCTGCTCCCCGACTCCGTGCTCGCCTCGGCCGACGGCCTGCACGGCGTCACCCTGGTCGAGGTCGCGCCGGGCGAGCCCACCGGCCCGGCGGGCGATCTGTCGGTCGTGGTGCGGCCCGGCTCGCTGCGCCTCGAGTCCGGACACGGGATCGTCTACGAGGGCACCCCCGACGCCCTCTCCCCCGAGTCCGCCGAGGCGCTGGCCCGCCAGCTCGCGCCGCTGCGGATGGCCTCCGGCGGTGACGACGACGAACCGCTGCTCGCCAACCTGGAGTTCACCGACCTGCTCGGGCTCGGGGACGCCGCCTCCGTCGACACCAAGCGGACCTGGCGGCCCCGCGCCCTTGCCGAGCGGCTGCGCGTGCCGATCGGTCTCGGCGAGGACGGCCGCCCGGTCATGCTGGACCTCAAGGAGGCCGCGCAGGAGGGCATGGGTCCGCACGGTCTGTGCGTGGGCGCGACCGGTTCCGGCAAGTCGGAGCTGCTGCGCACGCTGGTGCTCGGCCTCGCCGTCACCCACTCCTCGGAGACCCTGAACTTCGTCCTGGCCGACTTCAAGGGCGGCGCGACCTTCGCGGGCATGTCGCAGATGCCGCACGTCGCCGCCGTCATCACCAACCTGGCCGACGACCTCACCCTGGTCGACCGCATGGGCGACTCCATCCGCGGCGAGCTGAACCGCCGCCAGGAGATGCTGCGCGACGCGGGCAACTACGCCAACATCCACGACTACGAGAAGGCGCGCGCCGCCGGTGCGCCCCTGCAGCCGATCCCCTCGCTGGTCCTGGTGATCGACGAGTTCAGCGAACTCCTCACCGCCAAGCCGGACTTCATCGAGATGTTCGTGCAGATCGGCCGCATCGGCCGCTCGCTCGGCGTGCATCTGCTGCTGGCCTCGCAGCGCCTGGAGGAGGGGCGGCTGCGCGGTCTGGAGACGTATCTGTCGTACCGGATCGGTCTGCGGACCTTCTCCGCCGCCGAGTCCCGCGCCGCCCTCGGTGTCCCGGACGCCTACGAGCTGCCGAACGTGCCCGGCTCCGGCTTCCTGAAGTTCGGCACGGACGAAATGGTGCGCTTCAAGGCGGCGTACGTCTCCGGGGTGTACCGCTCGGGGCCGCAGGGCGGCGCCGCGCTGTCCGGCGGTCCGCTGCCGGTGGACCGGCGCCCGGTGCTGTTCACGGCGACCGAGGTGCCCGTGCACTACGTCGCGGTGCCCCAGCAGCGCACCGAGTCCGTCAAGGACGTGGACGACGCGCTCGCCGACACCGTGCTGGACGTCATCGTGCGCCGTCTGGAGGCGCAGGGTCCTGCCGCGCACCAGGTGTGGCTGCCGCCGCTGGAGAGCCCGCCCGCGCTCGACGCGCTGCTGCCCGGCCTCGCCCCGGTGCCGGGCCGCGGTCTCACCCAGCCCGACTACGAGGGCGCGGGCCGTCTGATCGTCCCCGCCGGTCTGGTCGACAAGCCCTACGAGCAGCGGCGCGACCGGCTCATGCTGGACTTCTCCGGCGCGGCCGGGCACCTGCAGATCCTCGGCGGTCCGCAGTCCGGCAAGTCCACGCTGCTGCGCAGCCTGATCTGCTCCTTCGCGCTCACCCACACCCCGCAGGAAGTGCAGTTCTACGGCCTGGACTTCGGCGGTGGCGGCCTCTCGGCCGTGGCCGGGCTGCCGCACGTCGGCGGGATCGCCTCGCGCCTGGACCCGGAGCGGGTGCGGCGCACGGTCTCCGAGGTGTACGGCGTGCTCACCCGGCGCGAGGAGTACTTCCGCTCGGCGGGCATCCCCTCCATCGCCGACTTCCGCGCCCGCCGCGCGCGCGGTGACATCTCGGTCACCGACCAGCCCTGGGGCGACGTCTTCCTCGTCATCGATGGCTGGGGCAACTTCCGTACCGACTACGAGGGTCTGGAGCCCGCCGTCCTGGACATCGCCGCGCGCGGTCTGGGGTACGGCATCCACGTCGTCATCACGGCGTCGCGCTCCATGGAGGTCCGGGCGAACCTCAAGGACCACCTGATGAACCGCCTCGAACTGCGGCTCGGTGACGTCATGGACTCCGAGGTCGACCGCAAGGTCGCGGCGAACGTGCCCGCGGGGGTGCCGGGGCGCGGTCTGTCCCCGCAGAAGCTGCACTTCATGGCGGCCGTGCCGCGCATCGACGGCCTGACCTCCGACACCGATCTGGCGGACGCCACGGCCGCGCTGACCACCGAGGTCTCCCGCCACTGGCAGGGCCCGGGCGCGCCCGAAGTACGCCTGCTTCCGCGCCAGTTGGACGCGGTCGAGCTGCCCTCCGGTGACCGTTTCCCGAAGCGCGGGGTCGCCTTCGCGCTCGACGAGGACAACCTGGAGCCGGTCTTCCTCGACTTCGAGCAGGACCCGTTCCTGCTGGTCTTCGGCGAGAGCGAGTCCGGCAAGTCCAACCTGCTGCGGCTGCTGATCAGGCAGCTCACCCTGCGGTACGGCGGCGACGAGGCGAAGTTCTTCGTCGTGGACAACCGGCGCTCCCTGCTGGACGTCACCCCGGCGACCCACCTGGCCGAGTACATCCCCATGTCCAGCCAGATGGACCACCACATGACGGCCCTCGCCGACCTGATGCAGCGCCGCACCCCGACCGCCGAGGTGACCGCGCGGCAGCTCCGCGAGCGCAGCTGGTGGCGGGGCCCGCAGGTCTTCGTCGTCATCGACGACTACGACCTCGTCTCCACCTCCAGCGGCAACCCCCTCGCGGGCCTCACCGAAATGCTCCCCTTCGCCCGCGACGTCGGCGTCCGCTTCATCATCGCCCGCTCCTCCGCGGGCGCCAGCCGCGCCTCCTACGAACCCTTCCTCCAACGCATGAAGGAACTCGGCGCCCAGGGCCTCATCCTCGCGGGCGACCCCGGCGAGGGCGACGTCCTCGGCGGAGTCCGGCCCCGGCCGATGCCCGCGGGGCGGGGGGTCTTCGTGTCACGCAAGCGGGGGAAGCCGTTGGTGCAGACGGGGTGGGTGGAGGGGGAGTACTAGCCGGTCACCGGTTGTGGCTTGATGGTGCCGCGTCCGGGCGGCGCGGCACGACAAAACGGGGAGTGATGACGGATGGCGTGGGACGAGTGGGAGCAACTGAAGGCGGACGCCGCGAAGAACCGGCCGACGCACACGCAAATCGACCATGTGCCGCCCGATGGGGGCGGACCGGTTCCGCGCGGTGATCTCACCGTGCACGAGACGGACCTGGCTGCCATCGGCAAGGCGGCCCACGACCTGTTCGAGGACTTCGGGCACTACAGCGACCACGCGCGCATGTCCTCACTGAAAGCGGCCGGCGGACTCACGAGCGAGGGCTTCGCCATCGGAGCCGCCCTCGATCATGTCGCCGGACACTGGGTCGACCAGGTGCAGACGCTTCTCGACGCCTGCGCCCACATCTCCAACCATCTGCGCTACACCAAGAACCAGCACGCGGCCGACGAGTCCTACATCGCGGGCACCCTCAGCAGCATCTCCGAGCTGGACCAGGGCTTCGACGAGCGGAAGGGCGGCTGACGGGGATGGACCTCAACGCGCTGCGCGACGGCAACTTCTCCCAGCTCGGTGAGGCCATCACCGACTGGGAGGAGATGACCAGGAAGCTCGACACCTTGCGGGAGGAAGCCCGCGACAACCTCAAGGCCAAGGCCGACAAGGCGAACTGGGCCGGCGTCAACGCCCAGGTGAGCCGTGAGTTCATCGACAAGACGGCGAAGGAGTTCACGGACGCCCACACGCAGGCGAACACCGTGGCGAAGATCCTCAAGGACACCCGCAGCGAACTCATCGACTACCGGGCCCAGTTGCATGATGCCATCGCACGAGGAGCGACGAAGCACCTCACCGTCGTCGACACCGGTCACGGAACGTTCACCGTCAGCGGCAACACGCGCCCCGACTGGGCCGCCGACCCCA
The DNA here is from genome assembly GCF_000373625.1 of Streptomyces sp. LaPpAH-108. Lineage (GTDB taxonomy): Bacteria > Actinomycetota > Actinomycetes > Streptomycetales > Streptomycetaceae > Streptomyces. The sequence goes on along the minus strand of NZ_KB891987.1, from coordinate 1,318,372 downwards.
GCGGCAACACCGGCGCCGTCGACCAGAAGGACGTCGATGGCCTCCGTGACGAGATCCAGCGCATCCTGAGCAAGGCCACCGAGAGCGACAGCACCGCGGCGAAGGCCCTCACACTGATCGTGAACCAGGCCAAGTACGGCTTCTCCAGCGCCGCTTACGGTGACCGGGACGCGGCGGCCAAGGCTGTCGCGGACGCCGACCGGCTGGCCAGGATCCTCAAGAAGAACCCCCACGACGTGACGAACACGGAACTCGCCTCGCTCAACTCCGCTCTGGCCAAGTACAGGGACGATCCCCTCTTCGCGGAGGAGTTCGCCACCCAGGTGAGCCCCAAGAAGGTGCTCACGTTCTGGGCCGGCATCGCCGATCCGTACCAGGGCACGTACGACCCGGAGCGTGCCAAGCAGGCGAAGCAGCTCCAGAAGAACCTCGGAACCGTCATCGGCCGGGCCACTCTCTCCGACAGCGACAAGATGCAGAGCTGGGAGAAGCGGATGATCGGGCTGGGCCCGGACCAACTCGGCATCGACGACGCGAACAATCCGGTCGGCTACGCCGTCATGAGCAACCTGATGCGTTTCGGTGACTATGACGACCAGTTCCTCAACGACTACGGCGACAAGCTCCTTGCGTACGACAAGAAGATCAACGGGCAGCCCATGAGCCCCTGGATCAACAATCTGAACCAGGGCGACCTCAACTACTGGGGCTACAAGAACGACCGCGGCCGCGACCCCATGACCGGCTTCCTGGAGGCTCTGGGCCACAACCCGGAGGCATCGACGCGGTTCTTCGCACAGCCCGACGGAACCGGCGACACCGTCACCAAGAACTCCGAGGTCAACGACCATCTGAAGTACCTGACGAAGGAACGCGTCTGGCTGTCCGACGCGACGTTCGAGGGCGACCACGACTACGTCGCGGGCCGTAACTCGCTGGGGCGTGCGCTGGAAGCGGCCACCACCGGATACTCCGCCGACGCCACCGCGAAAGAGATCACGGCGGGTGACGGGCGCACCGCGGCCACGGCCGGCGTCATGGAACAGGTCGCCTACCTCTACGGAGGCAAGGACGGCCCGACCATGCTGCACGACCAGCCCGAACTCGCGGACAGCCTGGGCAAAATGGCGGGCGCGTACATCGACGACCTCGACTACGAACTCTCCGGCATCGGCGATCACGCCAAAGACACGGACGACTTCCCCGCCCGGTACGGTGGACGGGCTCAGTTCGGCAACCAGGGAGCCATCAATTTCCTGAGCGTTCTCGGACAGGACGAGCACTCTCACAAGGCGGTGACGGTGGCCCAGCACCTCTACACCCTGAGCATGCTCGATGCCCACCCGCCGACCACCGAAGCCCATATGAACCACGCCCGGGACATCATGTCGGTGGGTGCCGAGGCACGCGGCATTCTGGACCACTCCCGCGCACAGCAGGTGGCGACGACGTACGGCGAGAACTCCGAGGAGGCCAACAAGGCGCTGGGGCGGTCTGCCGACTGGAAGAAGCTGGCGGTGGGAGCAGTCGTCGCCGGTGGCGTCGCCGCCGTCCCGCTCCCCGGATCGACCGCCGCCGCAGTCGTCATCGCCCCGCTCGCCGCGGACACCCTCACCGACGCGGCCAACACGCTACTGGGGCAGCAGATCGACAAGGCGACAGACGACGCGGAGGACGATCCCATGGTGCCGTCGCAGATGGCCAGCCAGAAGTTCTACGGGCAGGGAACCGAGGACCTCGGAACGACCTACGACTCGTACTTCGCGCACCACCCGCGGGCGCGGGACACTGCTGACGCTCAGCGGTGGATCGAAGAAATCAAGCAAAGCTACTTGGGTGTCGGCTCGGCCGAGGACGACTTCCGAGGCCGGCCTCCGTACAAGGACTGATCGGAGACGAGAGTGCAGCGAAACTCATGGGTGGGCGTCTACAGGTCAGTTCTCGCCGTTGCGGCTGCCGGGCTGCTCGTCGGTGGGTGCAGCGAGGGTCCGGCGAAGGGTGATGCCAAGGAGCCGGGCACGAACATGACGGCGAGCGAGGTCTGCGACGGAACGCTCGACGCGGCGGCGCAGGCCGCGCTGCGCCGTCTGTCCGGTGTCGAGCGGTTCGACGAGATGACGGGGACCAACGAGGCCGGAGAGTCGAGCGTGTTCTCCGTGCGGTACGCGGTGCGGCATCTGCACGACGAATACCCCACGCGGGGCGCGTGCTGGGTGTACAAGACCGGCGCCGGCAATGATCGTCCGCTGCTGGAGATCCGGTTCTCGGCAGCGGAGAGGTATCCCAAGGCCGCCGGGAAGCAGCCGTATCGGCTGGGCGTCTACGCGGGAGTCGGGCGCGACGGTGCCAATGTGTTCTTCCGCTGTGCCACCAAGGCGCCCTCCGCGAAGGCGTTCATCGGGGACGCGAAGTACGTGCAGGCGGACATGTACTCGGCGGCGGGCAGGCTGCGGGACGAGCGCCAGGACACGGACCGTATGGCGATCCTCGGTTCGATGTCCCGGGCGGTGGCGCGTGAGGCGGGGTGTTCCTCGGAGGCGGGGCTGGGTGAGGGGCGTACGGGGTCCTGAAGTCCGTAGGCGGGTACGGCGAAGGGTGGGCACCTCCCGTGCGTGCCCACCCTTTGTCGGTGCCGTGGCTCAGCCGGTGCCGTGGCTCACATGTAGTAGCTGGCGGCCTTCTTGTCGCCGCCGAGGTAGTCGCCGCCGGCCGAGTGGACGACGCGGCTGATGGCCATCAGGGCCTCGTGGATGCCCTTGGCCTGCTTGTCCCAGTCGGCCTGGCGCTCGGCGTAGACGGTGTGGGCCTCGCCCTCCCACATGCCGGCGACGCCGGCGACCTTCTGCTTGATGGCCTCCAGGCTCTCCTCAAGGCGCTTGGCATGGTTGGCCAGTTGCGTGGCGGTCTCGTCGAGGCTCTGGTAAGTGACTTCCAGCTCGCCGCTGTTGTTGACGCTCATGATTGCTCCGTTTTCGCGAGAAGGGATGGGCGGGCGGGGATCAGTAGTTCGACAGCGCGGAGTGCGAGCCGCCGAGGTCCACGTCGATGCCCTGCACCTGGGCGCGGACCTCGTCCTCCGTGCCGTCCTTGATGCGGCGGGTCTGGCTCATCGCCTCGATGAACTTCGCGAGGATGCCGCCGATGTGCACCATGCGCTCGTTGATCTCGGTCTGCTTCTTGTTGAAGGCACCGGCACCGATGCCCTTCCAGTTGCCCTCAAGGCTGTCGATCAGGGCCTGGAGTTCCTTGAGCTGGCCCTTGACGCTCTCGAAACGGTGCAGAAGCTCCTTTTCGAGGACGATGAGGTCCTTGTCACTTACCTTCTGGCGCTGCGCCATTTCCATGCCCTTCTGTGTGAACTGGCCTTGCGTGGGGGCGTCTTGACCCCTGGCAGGCGGACTGCCGGCCGCTCGGTGAGCGGCGGCGTGCGGGGCCCGGTCTAGGCGTTACGGCGTGCGCGCAGCACGGCGAAACCGGCCCCTGTGATGAGTAGTACGGCTGCTGCGGCGCCGATGGTCACCCAGGTGCGGGTGCTGTCGCCGGAGTCTGTGGTCTTGGCGGCGGCGGAGGTCTGTCCACCGGACTTCTCTCCTGCGGAGGGCTTGGGGGACGGGGTGGGGGTGGCCTTGGCGTCACCCTCGCCGTCCGCCGTCCCGTTCTCCTTCGCGAGGGGGTCTACGTTCGCCGGGCCCGGGTCGATGTTCTTGTTGATCAGCACGCGGCGGGGGCGGACGACTCCGTAGCCGAGGTACGTGCCGGGCTTGTCCTTGGGCCAGGTGCGGGCGGCGGTGTCGATGAGCGCGCGGAGGACTTGGTTGGCGGTCCAGTCGGGGTGGGCGGACCAGACGAGGGCGGCGGAGGCGGAGGCAAGTGCGGTCGCGGGGCTCGTGCCGTACGCGATGCAGTGCTTGGTGAAGGTGTTGTCACACCAAGAGGGGATGCCGACGCCCGGTGCCGCGAAGTCCACGTAGTTGCCGTGGGTGGAGAACTTGCCGACTTCGCCAGACTGATTGATAGCGGAAACGCCGATCGCGTAGGGGTACTGGGCGGGGTACTGACCCTTGTTCCCCTTGTCCCCGGTATTGCCTATACCCGCGAACAGCAACTTGCCCTTGGAAGCGGCGTACTTGATGGCCTCTTCCTCGTCCAGGCTGTAGTAAGGGCTCGCGAACGACATGTTGATGATCTTGACGTCGCTGTCGGCTGCCGCCTTGATCGCGGACGTCGCACTGGGAGTTCGCGCCTGCTCCTTCGGGTCCTTCAGCCCCTCCCCGTAGATCCGGTAAGGGACGACCTTGGCTCCCGGCGCGAGCCCCTTGATCCCGCCACCCGCTCCCGTACCGGCGATCAGCTCGGCCATGTCGGTTCCGTGGCCGTCATAGTCCTGGGTGACGTGGTACGCCACAGACTTTGGCACCTCGTCTGCCAGCACCTGGCCCTTGAGTGAAGACGTGTTCGGATTGATTCCACTGTCGATGACAGCCACCTTCACCCCCTTGCCGGTGCTGTACTTCCACATCTCCTCGGCACCCATCGCCTTCAGGTACCACTGCTCCGACTGAATGTCCGATGCGGCCGCCTCGGGCCCCACGGCCACTGACCCCACGACCAGCACGCCCAGCGCTGAGCACACGGCAGAGACACGTCTCGCATTGAGTTTCGTCAGGCGGGCGCTCGGCACCCGCCGCCGGCTGAACTCTGGCTTCATGCCTGTGTACGTCCTCGCTCGTGTTCAGTCGCTCTGCTTCGGCGCGTCACGCCGCTTCTTCTTCTGCGACGGGCCGCGCTTGTCGTCATGGGAGTCGGCTCCCACCGCTCCTCGCCCAAGGCCCTTCCCGGCATCCTTGGACGTGTCGGTCTTGGTCCTGGGGGCGCCGACCACGCTGTTGGGATTCCTCGCCGAGCGCAGCGCGGCCTGACCGGCGGCGGGATCGGCCTTCGCCGTGGGCGACCCGATGACGCCCCGGCCGCCGAGCTGTCCCTTGGGCTGCGTCGAGGAGGACGACTCGCCTGCGCCGACGACCATGCCGCGCGGCACGCGGGGACCGGCCGCCGTTCCCGGCGTACGGGCGGCGATCGGCTTGCCGCCCACCACGCCATTGCGCACCGGACCGGCGGGGTTGCCCGCGCCGGAACGTCCGGTCGGCGCACTGGCACGTGGCGTTCCGCCGGTGACCCCACGCCCCATCGGCGACTGACCAGGAGAATCCGTACGCCCGGTGGCGCGAGCGGTCTGTCCCAGCGGGCCTTGCGGCGTGCGGCCACCGATCGGGGACCGCCCCGTCTGCGCGGTGGGGCCCTGCGCACCTCGGCCGCTGCCGATACTTCCCGGACCCGTGCGTCCTTGGCCGGACAGGGGCAGCCGGTTGACCGGCCCCCCGCCGAAGCCGGTGGACCGCCCGGTGGTGGGCATGATCGGAGGCGGTGTCCCCGGCCCCGGGAACGACGCGGGGAACTGTCCCCCACCGCCAGCTGCCGGAAGCGTGGGCGCGGGGTGGGCCGTAGGCACCGTGGGAGCCGACGCGGGCAGTGTGCCCACCGTGTTGATCTCGGTGCCGATGTCATGAGTGACCGGTGCTGTGGGCTCGTGCGGCGTCTTGTGCGCAAGCCCGCTTGCAGCCGCCTCCGCGCCATGAGGTGTGGTCAGCGCTTCATGACGGCCCTCGACCACATGCCCGGGAGCAACCGACGACGCAGCCGTTCCGGAACGGGCTGAAGACTGCCCTCCCTCAACCCACTTCGGCGGCTGCGGCACCCCCACATCCGGCATCCCCCGAAGCGGCTCCGGCTCCGGCGCAGCCTTCAGCGCCGTAGCCGACACCGCGTAGAAGGACGCCAGCCGGTTCATCTGGTTGATCGCCTCCTGCCGGTGCTTCTCGGCCCTCACGGCGGCCGTGTAGTCCGGGTTGGTGTCGACCTGCTTGGCCTTGGGGAGGTCGTGGGGGCGCTTCTGGTCGGCGGCGGGGCGGGGGTCGCGCGGGGGCATGGACTTGCGGACGGAGGCCAGGCCGGTGGCGGCGGCGTCGATCTGGGTCGCGGCGACGTCGGCGTAGGTGGCGAGGTCCTTGGTCCAGCTGATGAGGTCCTTGGTCCACTTGTGGAAGGCCTCGGCGCCCTCGCCCTCCCAGTCGACCTGCCCGAGGTTGGTGTGCAGGTCGGTGGCGGCGTCGTGGATGGCCGTGCGGGCGTCCCACAGGGTCTTGCTCGCCTGCTCCAGATGCTCCGGATTGGCGTGCTCGACCAGGTCGATCATCGCGTTGAGGTCGTGGTCCTCGAAGTCGGTCCGGCCGAGGGACAGCGGAGACCCCATCGGCGTGCCCTTGAAGATGGTGTCGACGGCGTGGAGCATCTCGACCACACCGACCTGGACGTCCGCCTGCTCGACGTCAGCCTTGTACTGCGGCTGCTGCCGCCAGTTGTCGCTCACTGGTAGTCCTTCACGGCGGTCTTGCTGGTCTCTCGAAGAGGCTCCGGCTTCTTGTCGTGCGACTCCGGCTTCTTGTGATGCGACTCCGTCGCCTTCTTGTGCTCCTGGTCGAGATGCGACTTGATCTCCCAGAACCGCCGTTCCACCTCGGCCTCCGCCCCGTCGTACGCCCCGTCGGAGGCCCGCGTCGCGAGGGTCAGTGCCTCGATCTGGAGTCCCAGGGACTTCGACAGATAGGTGAGCCGTTCGTGGACGCGCTCGTACTGGCCGTGCAGGTCGGTCGCCTCGTGGAACGGGGCGTTCGCGCCGCCGAACGAGCTTCTTTCGAGCCTGTGCTGCGCGACCTTGGACGGCCCGCCCGGGGCGTCCTCGAAGGTGCGCAGCGCGTCGTCGACCTTCGTCTTGAACTTCGACAGCGCGTCGATGCCGCGCCTGACGTGCGAGCCGCTACCGCCAGCCACCGGACGACCCCTTCCCCGTACCCCGTTTGTGCAACTTTCGACAATGGGGGTGCGCGCAGTCGTACCCCCGTACCGTCACAGACCACTGTAGTCACTGTGTAAATCGCGGCCAACTGAACTCTGCGACGGTTCAGTTGCAACCATGTCCCGGGGCGAGGGGTCCGCGGGGCCGCGCAGATCCGGCAACTCGGGCCGAACGAGCGGAAGTTACGCCCCGTGGGCACAGAATTCTCACGTACGGAACGGGGCGTACGGAGTCCCGGGTCCGGGCTGGCGGGAACTTTGCATCCACAAAACATCACCCCGGTGAAAGGGCTCTCGCCTTGCCGAACTGTTCGGGACGGAGATTTCACCGAACCGTGGTTGCTACGTTGACGGCAGACCGACACGGGGGCGCCGGACGGCCGGCGCGGCCACTGGGGAACGGAGGGCCACTCCATGGCGTGGGACGAGTGGGAACAGCTCAAGGCTCAGGCGGCACAGCGGCCTTCGGACGGTACGGCGCACACGCGGCTGAACCAGCTCGCACCGGACGGCGGGGGCGGCGGGGGCGGGGACCTGGTGGTGCACCAGGACGACCTCGGAGCCGTCGGCCATGCCGCACATCTTCTGTACGACGAGGTCAAGGGCTGCGCGGACATCGCGGGCGCGGGGGCGGACAAGAGCGGGAACGGCTCCACGGTGCAGGCGGCGGCCTCGCTGAAGTCGCACGGTTTCCAGCTCGGCGGGGCGCTCAATACGACGGTGGACGTGTGGAGTTCACAGGTGAAGTCGGTGCTCCAGGCGTGCGCGCACATCTCGGACCACCTGGACTTCACGAAGAGGCTGCACGCGGAGGACGACGCCAAGATCGGGACGGTGCTGCGCGGCAGTGACGGGGGCGCCGTGCCGGTGTCCCAGCTCGACGAGTACTTCAAGTAGGGGATCGCCGTGGCTCTCACCTTCACCGATCTCGCCGAGGTGGACCTCGGCAGGCTGGCCTCCGCCGTGGCGGACTGGAAGTCGACCGCGGACGGTCTGAAGAAGGCCGCCGACAGCGCGCGTACGGGGATGCGGGCGAAGTCCGACGCCGCCCGGTGGGCGGGCGTGAACGCCACCGTGACACGGGAGTTCGTCGCCAAGACGGCCAAGGAGGTCGCGGATCTCCACGCCGAGGCGCACAGCGTGCACCAGGTACTGGACGACGGGCACCGGGAGTTGGCCTCGCTGCAGAAGCAGCTCCGGACGGCCGTCGACGTGGAGGCCGCGCGACTCGGTGTGCGGGTCGAGGACATCGGGGGCGGGAAGGTCCGCTGCTTCTTCCCGCACGTGCGCGGGGACACCGACGAGCGGACGCAGGAGCAACTCGACTCCCGGCAGGCACTGGAGAGCAAGATCAACCGGCTCCTCGCGCACGCGGAGGAGATCGACGCCTCGGTCGCCCGCGCGCTGGGCAAGATCCACGGCAACGACCGGCACAACGCGGGGCACACCACCTATGAGTCCCTGAACGACGCCGAGGCCGAGCGCGCGGTCGAACTCGCCCGCAAGGGCGACAAGATGACCGACGCGGAGCTGCGTGAGCTGAACGAGCTGCTGCGGTTCAACGCCGGTGAGAAGGACGGGGAGTTCTCGACGGAGTTCTACCGGGGGCTCGGCGGTCCCGAGAAGGCGCTGCAGTTCTACGCCTCGATGTCCATCGACGGTACGAGCGCCGACGCGTCCAAGACGCGGCTGGACGAAGTGCGCGATCTCCAGCGGGTGATGGGCTACAACCTCGCCAACGCGACCGACCCCGACCACCGGCACCATCTGCCGGACAGCTGGGGGCAGGACTTCCGGCGCCTCGGCACCCAGCAGATCGGCTGGGAGCGGGGGCAGTGGAACAAGCCGTACGGCTACCAGGTGCTCGGCGGGCTGCTTCGCTACGGCGACTACGACCCGCGGTTCCTCGACCCGATCGCGGAGCACGTCACCCAACTCCACAAGAAGGACCCGTACTTCTTCCTCTCCGACAAGCCGGCCGGTAACCCCGACCTCTACGGCTTCAACCCCTCGGGGAAGCTCGGCAGCGGCAACGATCCGCTCAACAGCGTGCTGGAAGCGCTCGGGCACAGCCCGGAAGCCTCGGAGAAGTTCTTCACCTCGGCCCCGACCGCCTACAACGAGGACGGCACCGTGAAGCCGGGCGGCGACCCCGGTTTCTCCTCCTACCTCGACCTGTTCACCGACAAGGACTTCGAGTGGACGGTCGACACCAACGCGACCAACATCCTCGCCGACGAGGACAAGACCAAGGCCGCCCTCGGCTTCGGCCCCACCGCCCTCGGCCACGCCCTGGAATCCGCCACCACCGGCCGCCCCTACGACAGCGACCCCACAGCCGACGCCATCCGCCACACCGAGGCGCGAACCCAACTGGTGAGCGAGATCGTCGACAAGTTCGGCGAACATCCGGAACTGATCCGGCACAACGAGAACGGGGAGCTGGAGGACGCGGAGTCGGGGCCGTTGTATGCGATGCGGGGGAGTTTGGGGGATATTACGGCTGAGTACATGGGGGATTTCCAGCAGGCCATGTATCGCGAGGACCCCAACAGCAGTCTGTTCCCCACCTTCGGTGCTGCCGCGCGCCTTGACCCTGATCACGCCACCCGGTTCCTCGGCGAGGTGGGACAGGATCCCGGCGCCTATTCGGCCATCACCACCGCACAGCAGGCGTATACGAGCAATGTCGTGGACCATGTGATCAACGACCCCACCCATTCGACTGCCTCGCTGGACGGGCGCGTAGGGGCCGCCGTCGCTCCGGGCTCGGTGATCGCGGGCGTCATGAGCGAGGCCAGGACGCAGGCGGTCTACGACTACCACGCCGCGTCCGACAAGGAGTTCAACGAGGCGGCCGCCGACAAACAGAAGTGGGTGAACCGCATTCTGGGCATGGGGATCGAGAAGGTCGGCGAGCGGGTTCCCATCGCCGGTGCGCCGCTCGAATGGGCCTCCGAGGACATCCAAGAGTCCATCATGAAGAGCATCGAGAGGGACACGTCGAACGATGCTCAGACCGAGGCGGGGACGCGGTACACGGAGGGGCGAAACGCCGCCCTGGACTCCGCGCAGGCTGCCGTGGACGTTGCCCTGGTGAACAATCACACCGTCAATCCGGACACGGTCGAGGACCTTCGCAGAGCGGCACGTACATCCGCGGGCCAGAGTCATTCCGACGGCGCCCAGTGGAAGTCGGAAAGCGGCACGCATTGAGGTATCGCGCCGTCGGAGCCGTCCTGGTGGGGGGCCTGGTCCTGGGATGTGCCACCGCGTGTTCGGCGACCGAGCCGACCGCCGGGTTCACCGTGCCCGCCGAGTTGTGCGGAGTCGCCGTCCCTCAAGCCTCACTCAGTAAGTTGTTGCCCGCCTCGGGCGGGAAGCTCTCTGCCAAAGCATCGGCGCCCGGTGATGATCTGGGCATTGTCTGCGAGGTCGGGGTCGACGGTCAGCAGGTGCTTTCCGTCGAGCGTGAGCGCGTCGATTCCGGTCGGTCGGCGTGGAACATCGCGTCGTACGACCACCGCATCGGGCAGGTGAAGTCCGGTGCGGGCGACATGATCGCCTACGTGGGCCGGGCCGGCGTATCGGTCGTTCCCTGCGTCCGGAAGGGTGCGCGGGACAAGTCCATGAGTACGTACATCCGAACGCTGAAGCCGGGTCGCGAGGACGAGTCCGCCATGAAGGCGCTGATCTCTGGCTACACGGCAGCACTCGGAAAACAGCATCCCTGCTAGTCACGGATATGGAGAGGGGCAATCGTGAGGTCATCGGCGTACGCACTGGGCGTAGGCGCGCTTCTGCTCGCCACGGTGGGAGCATCCGGCTGCTCCTCCGACGAGGCGAAGCAAGAGTTCACCGTTCCCACGTCCCTCTGCGGCGTCTCCGTACCCCCCAAGGCACTCTCCCGGCTCCTCCCCGCAGACGGCAGTCACATCACCTTCCGGCAGGACGGAAGCGTGGAGAAGGGCTGGACCCTCTGCGGAGTGGAGGTCGACGGTCACGCCGTGCTGAACGTCAGCCAGGAGTGGATCGACGCGGGTGACACGGCCCGGAACATCCTGCGGCACCAGTTGGTGATCTCGGATCAGAAGTCGGCGGACGGCGGCTCCGTGGCCTATGCCGACCGGGGTGCCGCATCGCTGCTGAAGTGCCGCGGGACCGGTGTGGAGAAGGAGGACGTCAGCACGGTCGTGGAACTGCTGAAGCCGGGCCGGGCGGACGAGACGGCCATGGGAGAGCTGATCCGCGAGTACACCAAGTCGTTGAAGGCCCGGAACCCCTGCCAGCCCGACTGACCGGCAGCCGGAGGGAGCACTGATGAAGCCGTCGTCGTACGCACTGGGCATCGGCACCCTCCTGCTGACCGCCCTGGCCTCAAGCGGTTGCTCGCCCAACGAGGCCAAGCAGGACTTCACCGTCCCCGCCTCCCTGTGCGGCGTCTCCGTACCGTCCGCAGCCCTTTCCCGATTGCTCCCCGCCGACGGTACCCAGGTCTCCGTCCAGCAGGACGGCACCTGGGACAAGGATTCGCCGCTCTGCAACGTGACGGTCGACAAGCGCCTCGTGCTTGTCGTCAGCACGGAATGGGTCCGCGCGGGCGACAGTGCCCGGAGCGTCCTGGGGAAGCGCCTGGCCGTCTGGCAGCAGAAGTCGGCAGATGGGGGTGCCGTCGTCTACTCCGACAGGGGTGCCGCGTCGGTGGTGAAGTGTCAGGACGCCGGGGTGAAGAAGTTCGACGTCGGCACGTTCATCAAGGTGCTGGAGCCCGGGCGGCGGGACGAGCAGGCCATGGGGCAGTTGATACGCGGATACACCCGGTCAGTGACGCCGCAGCGTCTTTGTCGTCCCACTTCTGGGTGATCCGAGGGCGGCTGGTGGGGAGCCCGGGTACGGGGTCGGGCGTGGGTCGGCGCGGGTGACAGGAGCGGAACGTCTTGGGCCGTCGTCTGATCGTTCGGCGGCAGAAGTCGGCGGATCACCTCAGCGCGCTGATCACTAGCGGCGTCCCCGGCGCCGGGCGTCCCGTACCGCCACTCCCGTCCCCGTGAGTCCCGCGACCAGCACCCCCGCGCCGATCGCCACGTACGTGGCCAGGCGGGCGTTTCGTTCCTGGGGGGTTTCGCCGAGGGTGAGTTTGGCGGGGGTGGGGGGTTCGGCGTGGGTGAGGACGGCGTCGGGGTGGGGGGATTCCAGGGGGTGGTCGTCGTCCGTGAGCGCTCGGACGGGGTCCACCACGCCCCAGCCGACGAGGCGGTCGTGGCCGGGGATGGAGCGTTCGGCGGTCTGCTCGATCTGGGCGATGACCTCGCGGGAGGTCCAGTCGGGGTGGCGGGACTTGATCAGGGCGGCGACGCCCGCCACGTACGGCGCCGAGAAGCTGGTGCCGTTGTCGGAGCAGTGGCCGCCCTTGGGGACGGTGGAGATCATGTCGACGCCGGGGGCGGCGACGCCGACGAAGTCGCCGGACTGGGAGAAGGCGGCGCGTTCGTTGTTGCGGTCGGAGGCGGCGACGGCGAGGACGCCGGGGAAGGAGGCGGGGTAGGTCTTCTTGACGTTGCCGCCGAGGCCGTCGTTGCCCGCCGAGGCGACGACGACGATCTTGTGGGCGATGGCGTCGTCGACGGCTGCGAGGAGGGCGGCGTCCTGGGGCACCGGTTTCACGGTGTCCTGGGAGATGTTGATGACCTGGGCCTTCTTGGCCGTGGCGTGGCGGATCGCCTCGGCCAGGGTCGCGGCCGTGCCGTTGCCCTCGGAGTCGTTCTGCTTGATCGGGATGATCGTGGCCTCGGGGGCGAGCCCGACGAAGCCGGTGCCCTTCATCGGGCGGGCCGCGATGATGCCCGCGACGCGGGTGCCGTGGCCGACCGTGTCCGTGGTGCCGTCCTTGCGGCCCCGGTCGATGCGCTGACCCTTATCGTCCTTGGCGGGCAGGAGGTTGGCGCCGAGGGAGGCGTCCACCGCGTGCGTGAGCTGCGGGTTCTCCGTGTCGACACCGGTGTCGATGACGGCCACGCGCACGCCCCGCCCCTTGGAGCGGCTCCACAGGTCGTCCAGGATGACGCGCTGGAGCGCCCAGGGCGTCCCGGAGTACACATGGTTGGTCTTGCTGAACGTGCACTGGTCGGAGTCGGCGGCAGCGGTGGGCGCCGTCAGCAGCCCGCCGCCCACGGCGAGAGCGGCGGCGACACCCGCACGGGCCAGGGGCAGCGGCAGCGGCAGAAGTCCGGAACGCGTCATCGTCCCTCCCTCAGGAACCCTGCGGCTGGCGCGCGCCCGCCGTCGAGAGCCGGGGCCCCGTCGGCAGGAACTCGGACCAGGCGACGGGCACGGGCGCGGGTTTGACGTCGGCGTACCCGAGGTGGGTCTGCGCCAGCTTGGCCTCCTGCTGGAGCTGCTTGCGCTGCCCGGCCGAGACGCCGATCCCCGCGTCGTCGCCCGCGCTGTCGTCGTTGGACTGGAGGGCGTAGCGCAGCCCGGTGTCGGTGACCAGGAAGACCGGTCCGACGGAGGTCTCCTTGCCCTGGTACTGGCGGTAGAGCTGACCGGAGCCCGCGGTGACGTAGGCGCTGGAGGAGCCGGTGGCGAGGACGGCCGGGAAGTCGCTGCCCGCCCAGGTGCTGAGCGTCGTCGCGCCGCTGCCGGAGACGTGGTGCAGCACGTTGCAGACGGTGTTGCGGCTGCCGGAGGCGGTGGACGCCTCGTTGACCGCCTTGGGGGTGTGCACGGGCCACTTGTACTCGGTGGCGAAGGGGCTGCCCTCCTCCACCGCGCCGGGGCTGACCTCCTGCGGATGGCCCACCTGGCCGAGCTTGACGAGGTCCTCGCTGCCGAGCAGGAGGGCGGCGACGAAGTCGGAGACGGGGGCGATACGGCCGGGCAGCACCACGTAGTACCGCTCCTCACCGTTGACGGGCGCCCGGAGCACCATGCCGACGCGGTCGGCGCGGGCGTCGAGCTGGCCGCCCGCGTGGGCCGGTGCCGCGGGGGTGCCCTCGATCTTCGGGAAGCGGATCGGGGAGCCCTGGTGCAGGGTCGCGATCCACTCCTTGGTGACGCGCTCGGGCACGCGGTCCGGGCCGACCAGGGTGCGCAGCAGCAGGGCGTCGGAGGCGTCCACGCGGTACGCCCAGCCGTGCGCGTCGACCACGTAGCGGGTCTTGTCGGGGGTGACGACGTAGAGCAGCTGGCCGCCGTGCAGGCGCTCGGGGCCCTCGGTGCGGTGCTGGTCGCGGGCGGCGAGGACGAAGGCGGCCTTCTGAAGGGAGTCGCCGCTGCCGCTGGGGCGTTCGCACACCACCCAGCGCTTGGCGCCGCCCGCCTCCTTGCCCGAGGGCAGCCGGTCGGGGGCGTAGGGGATGCCGATGGTGACGCCGTGCGGGATCTTGCCGTTGTCGAGGATCGACTCGTCCACGGTGACGACGTCGACGTCGCTCTGGGTGTTGAGCACGAGCTTGGCGGAGGCCATGTTGAGCACCGGGTGGAGCTGGGTCTTGCCCTCGGTCTTCAGCACCACGTACCGGGTGGTGGACTTGCTGGCGATGATCACCTTCTGCCCCGGGGCGTCCCAGCCCTGCGGCGCGGTCGGCTTGAACATGCCCCAGGCGCCGAAGGCCGCGACCACGACCGCCGCGGCGATCGCGCCGGGCAGCACCGCGCGCAGCGGGCTCGGCGCCCCCTCGTCGGAGGCGTCCGGCGCCGAGCGGACGAAGGACGCGAGCATGCGGCGCTTCGCGAAGGTGTAGGCGTTGAGTTGGTCCCGCCGAGATGCCATCTGTGCCCGTTTCTCCCCGTGTCTCACGCGGAGCGCGCCCGGGGACCGCTCTCCCCCGCCCTCCGTTGTCGGACCCGGCCCCTACTATGCCTGGTACGGGTCGGGTCCTGCGGAGCGGGTAGGGTACCTGGGCCCTCAAGGGCCTTGTGCGGGCGCATGGTTCCAGCGAGTTGTGAGCAAAGCGGGGGGATGGAGTGATGGCTTCGGGAACGCGGACACGGCTGCGCGGCCGGTCGGCGGCGCGGCCCGGCAGGTCCGGGTCCGCACCGGCGCCGCGGCCGGGGTCCGGCCGGTCCGGTGCGTCGCCGCAGACCGTCACGCCCGGCCTGGGACACCGGCCGGGCCGCGCGCGTTCGTTTCGTTTGCAACGACTTGTGCTGGTGGAGATCGCGGCGGCGATCCTGCTGGTCGGCTGGGCGATCGGTCCGCTGGCCATGGCGCCCGCGGGCGTGGTCGCGCTGGTGCTGATCGCCCTGGCGTTCGTCCGGCGGCGCGGTCGTTCGCTGCCCGAATGGCTGGCCACGGCACGGGAGTTGAGGGCCCGCAGACGGCACGCCGCGAGCACGCCCGTCCCGCCCGGCACGGAACCCGCGCTGGTGCCCGCGCTCGAGTGCGAGCCCGCGCTGCGGACCTACTCGTACGGGGGACGGGACCGCCGCCCGGTCGGCATGGCCGGGGACGGCACGTTCCTGACCGCCGTGCTCCAGGTGGAGGCCGACGCCACGGCGCTGCGGGCCGAGCGGAACCGGCAGCCGCTGCCGCTTTCCGTGGTGCGCGACGCCCTGGAGGTCGACGACATCCGCCTGGAGTCCGCTCAGGTGGTGCTGCACACGCAGCCCGCGCCCGCGCTGCATCTGCCCCAGCAGTCGGTGGCCGTCGCCAACTACCTTCCGCTCCAGGAGCAGACGGGCGCCCCGGCGGTGCGCATCACCTGGGTCGCGCTGAAGCTCGATCCGGAGCTGTGCGCGGAGGCGGTGGCGGCGCGCGGGGGCGGTCTGACCGGTGCGCAGAAGTGTGTGGCGCGGGTGGCCGACCATCTCGCGAGCAGGCTGACCGGGGCGGGCTTTCGGGCCACGATCCTGGACGAGGAGGAGCTGATCACTGCGCTGGCCACCTCGGCCTGCGCCAACCCGCTGGTCACGGCGGAGGCGGGGCGCGGTGAGCGGCGCGAGCGGCGTACGGAGGAGTCGGGGCGCAGCTGGCGCTGCGACAACCGGCGGCACACCACGTACTGGATCAGACGCTGGCCCCAACTGGGCGGCGCGCGGGGCGAGTCGCTGCCGCAGTTCCTCGCCCTGGTGACGTCGACCCCGGCGCTGGCGACGACGTTCAGTCTCACGCTCGCACGCGGTGAGCGGCAGGACGTGTCGCTGTCCGGGCATCTGCGGGTGACCGGTCGCAGTGACGACGAACTGGTGGCCGCGCGCCGCTCGTTGGAGGGCGCGGCCCGGCACGCCGGGGCCGGTCTGGCCCGCCTCGACCGCGAGCAGCTGCCGGGCATGCTGGCCACGCTGCCCCTCGGAGGTGCGCGATGACGACCACGCGGACGACCGCCACCGCCCCGGTCACCGGCGAGAGCGGCGCCCGGGGACTGCGCCGGGCCGGTGAGCTGCTGCGCCAGGGCCTCGGCCTGGTCGGCCCCCGGCACGCCTGGCACACGCTGCCCGGCGACCAGTTGGACGCGCTGGCGCTGCCCATCGGGGACGACGGCGTGGTGGCCGGTGTGGATGCCGAGGGCCGCCCCGCGGTACTGGGCATCAACCGGCCCACGCCGTACGACGTGGTGCTGATCGGCGGCCTGTGGACGGCGCAGGTGCTGGCGCTGCGTACGGCGGCGACGGGTGCGCGGGTGGCGGTGGAGACCGGCCGTCCGCAGTCCTGGATGCAGATGGTGCACGCCATGGGCGGCGGGCAGAACGGCCTGGCCGTGTACGAGGTCGGGCGGGTTCCCCCGCAGGGCGCCTCGGCGGGTACGCCCGTCCTGGTGGTGCGGGACTGCGGGATGCGTCCGCCGCGCGGGCGCGTGGTGGCCGGGCCCTGGCAGTCGGTGGTGACGCTGCTGCCGTATCTGAGCCCGGTGGCGCCCCGGTTGCTGCGGCAGGCGCGGCTCACCGGCATCCAGCGGGTCTCGCCGGACGAGGCGGCCGAACTGGGCCGCACGATGGGGCTGTCGCGGACCGAGGTGGAGTCGCTGCCGGGGCTGCCCGACGGTGTCACCCTCTGGTGTACCGATCGCGACCGGCAGTACGTGCTCACCCAACCGACCGACGCCGAGATCGGATTGTTGGGCAACCCGCGCCGCATGGACTGAACGACCTTTCTTGTCCGCTTTGTTCGTCTTTCGCGCGACGAAGGATGGCCGGAGTTTTGTCGCGTGCCCGGTTGTTTGCCCCTTTATTTCCCGGGTGGTTGGGCCGGATCGCGGGGCGGTCGGGGCGGCGGCGCGGGACGGGGAGCGCGTTTCGGAGGGTGGGCGGGCCTGCCTGCGCGGGGCCTGTGGTGATTAGGCTGGGAGTGGGGCGCGATGCCGGACCCGCGGGCGGGGCGTCGTCCCCGGGGGCGGACCGGCGGACGGGCCTGCCCGGCACGACGACGGACGACTTGAACGACACGACTTGGTCGGCCCCCGCACGCGTTTGAGGGTGCGCGACCACTTCAGGAGGAACTGTGAGCAGCGATCGGGACGGTATGCGCGGGGGCTGGGCCACACCCGACGACGACCAGCCCGACGCGGAGTCGGCCGTCGAGAACACGGGCGAGTTCACCATCGACTACGCCCCGCCCGCCTGGTACACGCAGAACGCGTCCTCCGGCGGGTCCGGGGGTACGGGCGCCGCCTCCTCCGGGGGGTCCGACGGCGCCGGTGTGCCGACGGGTCCGGGTCCGGTGCCGCCGCCGTTCGTCCCGGCCGCCCCGCCGGTGGCCGGTCCTACGCCGCCTGTTGCCGGTCCTACGCCGCCGGTGCCGCCCGCGCCGGGTACTCCGGGCGCGCCCTTCGCGCCGCCCGCTCCCGCCTCCGGACCCGGCGCCCCGTACGCCCCGCCCGCTCCCCCGGCCGGAACTCCCGTGCCGGTGCCGGGACTTCCGGTCGGGTTCGAACCGCAGCAGGGCCGACCTCAGCCGGAGCAGGTTCCTTCGGCGCCCGAGCCGGACAACGGGGACCTGGAGAGCGGCGCGACGATGCGGTTCTCGGCCGCCGCCCTGAAGCGGGAGATCGAGGAGCACACGGCGCCGGAGAAGCAGCCGGAGCAGGGTGCGGAGGCGTCCGCCGAGGAGGCTCCGGCGGGCGACGGCGCCGATCCCGCGTCCGAGGGCGCTGACGAGGCGGACGGTGAAGCCGTGTCCGAGGAGACCCCGGCCGCGACGACGGACGCGGGGACGGACACGAACACCGCCCCGGAGGGCCAGGACACCCCGGCCACGGACGGCGACGGCACGGACGGCGACAACACCCCCGAAGCCACCGCCCTCGACACGGACGCCGAGGACGCCGACGAAGCTGGGGACGCCGAAGCCGACCCCGCCGCCCAGTCCGCCCCGGACGCCGACCCGCAGCAGCCCTCCGCCGACGAGCCCCAGCCCGCCCCGGCCGAGGGCACCGCTCCCCCCGCCTGGACCCCGCCCGCCCCGCAGCAGGGCGTGCCCCCGCTGCCGCCGTCGTACCAGCCCGCCGCGCCCGCACCGGCGGCGCAGTGGCCCGCGCAGGGCACGCCGCCGCACGGCGTTCCCCCGCACGGTGTGCCCCAGCAGCCGGGCCCGATGCCGCCGGTGCCGCAGCAGCCCCCGGCCGGGCAGGACGGCGCCCCCGGTCAGCCGTTCCCGCCGCAGGCGCCGCAGCCCGCGCCCGCCGGCTGGAACCAGCCCGGCGCCCCGTTGCCCCCGGCCACCCCGCCCCACCCGGGCGCCCCGACCCCGGCAGGCGGGCAGCAGCCTGCCCCACAGCCGCAGCCCAACCCGCAGGCGCAGCCCACCGGTTACGCCTTCCCGCCCCAGCCCGACCCGGTCGCGGCCCCCAACTCACCCGGCGGCTACGCCTTTCCTCCGGCGCCTCCGCTCAACCAGGCACCCCCGGCCTCCGGTTACGCCTTCCCGCCGCACCCCGGCCCCCAGTCCGCACCGCAGCCCGGCCCCAACGCCCCGGCTCAGCCGTCCGGTTACGCCTTCCCCCCGACCGCGCAGCCCCAGCCGCAGGCTCCGCAGGGCCAGGCCCCGCAGGCCCCGCCGATCGACCCGCGCACCGGTACCGCCTGGCCGCAGGCCGTCCAGCACGACCAGCGCCAGCCCACCAACCCCGGTGCCGCGCCGCTCGGTTACACGGCGGCCGTGGAGCTGTCCTCGGACCGGCTGCTCAACAACAAGCGGCAGAAGGCGCGCAGCGGGCGCCCGGCCGCCGCCGCGTCCCGGTTCAAGCTGGGCGGCAAGAAGGAGGAGGCGGAGCGGCAGCGCAAGCTGGAGCTGATCCGCACCCCGGTGCTGTCGTGCTACCGGATCGCGGTGATCAGCCTCAAGGGCGGTGTCGGCAAGACGACCACCACCACCGCGCTGGGCTCCACGCTCGCCTCCGAGCGCCAGGACAAGATCCTCGCGATCGACGCCAACCCGGACGCGGGCACGCTCGGCCGCCGGGTGCGCCGTGAGACCGGGGCGACCATCCGCGACCTGGTGCAGGCGATCCCGCACCTCAGCTCGTACATGGACATCCGGCGGTTCACCTCCCAGGCGTCCTCAGGTCTGGAGATCATCGCCAACGACGTGGACCCGGCCGTGTCGACCACGTTCAACGACGAGGACTACCGCCGCGCGATAGACGTGCTCGGCAAGCAGTACCCCGTCATCCTCACCGACTCGGGCACCGGCCTGCTCTACAGCGCGATGCGCGGAGTGCTCGACCTCGCCGACCAGCTGATCATCATCTCCACCCCGTCCGTGGACGGCGCGAGCAGCGCGAGCACCACCCTGGACTGGCTGTCCGCGCACGGCTACGCCGACCTGGTCGCCCGGTCGATCACGGTGATCTCCGGGGTCCGCGAGACCGGCAAGATGATCAAGGTCGACGACATCGTGTCCCACTTCGAGACCCGGTGCCGTGGCGTGGTCGTGGTGCCGTTCGACGAGCATCTGGCCGCCGGTGCCGAGGTGGACCTGGACATGATGCGGCCGAAGGTGCGGGAGGCGTACTTCAACCTCGCGGCGATGGTCGCCGAGGACTTCGTACGGCACCAGCAGGCGCACGGGCTGTGGACCAGGGACGGCAACCCGCCGCCGGTGGCCGCCCCGCCGCTGCCCGGCCAGTACCCGCACATCCCGGGCCAGCCGACCGGCCAGCCGTACCCGGGCCAGCCCTATCCGCCGCAGCAGGGCCAGCAGCCGTACCCGCCGCAGCAGCCGTATCCCCCGCAGCCGGGCCAGCCGTACATCCCGCCGCAGGGACAGCCGCCGTACCCGCCGCAGGCCGCACCGGGCCAGCCGCCGCAGCAGCCGCCCCAGGCGCAGCCGTACGGCTACCCGCAGCAGCCGGGACAGCAGCCCCCGCAGCAGTAGCGCGGAAAGCAGAAGGCACGGAAAAGGGCGGCCGGGAAACCGGCCGCCCTTTCATGTCCCAAGTGTCCCGAGTGCCCGAGCCTTCCGGGCCTCCCGCGCGCCCCGGCGTTACGCCTCCGCCGCCACGATCTCCCGGCACCGCTCCACGTCCCGCCCCATCTGCTCCAGCAGGGCCTCCAGCGAGTCGAACTTGGCCTGCCCGCGCACATACGCCAGGAAGTCCACCGCGACATGCAGCCCGTACAGGTCGAGGCCGACCCGGTCGATGGCGTACGCCTCCACCGTGCGCTCGGTGCCGTCGAACTGCGGGTTGGTGCCGACGGAGATCGCGGCCGGCATCGCCTCGCCCAGGCAGTGCAGATACCCGGCGTAGACGCCGTCGGCCGGGATGGCGGTGTGCGGCAGGGTCTCGACGTTGGCGGTGGGGAAGCCCAGGTCACGGCCGCGCTGGGCGCCGCGCACGACCACGCCCTCCACCCGGTGCGGACGGCCCAGGATCTCGCGGGCCCCGGCCAGGTCGCCCTCGGCGATCAGGCGCCGGGTCAGCGTGGAGGAGAACGGCGCTCCGCCGCCCGCCTCACCGGTGAGGTGCAGGTCGACGACCTCCACGTCGTAGTCGTAGACCTTGCCCTGCTCGGCGAGGAAGTCCACGGTGCCCGCCGCGCGGTACCCGAAGCGGAAGTTCGGGCCCTCCACGACCGCCTTGGCGTGCAGCTTGTCCACCAGCACCTTGACCACGAAGTCGGCCGGGGAGAGCTGCGAGAACTCGGTGGTGAAGGGCAGCACCAGGACCGCGTCCACGCCCAGCTCGGCCATCAGTTCGGCCCGGCGGTGGTGCGGGGCGAGCAGCGGGGGGTGGCTGCCCGGGCGCACGACCTCGCTGGGGTGCGGGTCGAAGGTGACCACGACGGCCGGGACGCCCAGCTTCCGGGCGCGGTCGACGGCGTGCTCGATGATCAACTGGTGGCCGCGGTGGACTCCGTCGTAGGACCCGATGGTGACGACGCTGCGCCCCCAGTCCTGGGGGATGTCCTCCAAGCCACGCCAGCGCTGCACTGTGACCGCTCCTCGAACCCGTGTCCGTGTCCACCGTGGACCTGCCGCGCAGATCCCGGTCTCCGTCCTTGACCTCTTGTGCAGGTCTAAGGGTGCCATGCCGCCCGCCCGCGCCCCGCATCGGCCGGGCGCTGTGACCGGACGCACGTACGAGACCCCGCCCGAGGTACGCGCGCACGCGGCCGGGCTCACGCCGGTACGTGCCTCCCGGCCGCGCTCTCGATCGCGCGCCGGGCCCCGGGGCCGGGCAGTGCGGCCCAGTCCTCGGGGGCCTCGGTGAACCAGCGGGCCAGTCGCGCGGCCAGACCGGGCACCTCTTCGGCGAGGTCCGCCAGGCAGTCGTCGAAACGGGCGGCGCCCTCGGGCGTACGGCCGCACAGCAGGCCGGTGCGGTGCAGCAGCCCGCGCGCCTCGGCCTCGCCGTCGCCGCCGTCGTCGTCTCCCAGGTGACGGACGGCCGCGCGGGCCGCCGCGAGCAGCACGGCCGGTTCCCGTTCGTGGGCGAACAGCAGGTCCAGCAGCTCGCGCCGCAGCGGCCCGGCCGCCGTCTCGCCCGGCGTGGCGAGCACCGTGGCGAGGGCCGTACGGACCGGTTCGGCGCCCGTGCCGAGCAGACCGCCCACCAGGGGCAGCAGCTCGGGGCGGGCCGTCGGGCCCTGGGCGAGACGGCGGGCGACGTACGCGGCCATGGAAGCGGCGCTGTCCGCGCCCGGTGCGACCGTCTCCCGGACCAGGGCGGCGACCCGGTGGACCAGCGCGGGACCGGTGACGTCCGCGAGCGTGCGCAGCGTCCGCGCGGTGTCCGGGCCGCCGCCGCGCAGCCGGGCGCGGAAGGCGCCGAGGACCGGATCGGGGTGGGTGGCCAGGGCGGGCAGCAGGGCGGCGGCGGGAATGCCGAGGTCGCCGTCGGCGAAGCGGCGCAGCGTCTCCGGCAGCTGCTCCTCGCGGGTGTGCGGGTCGCGGACCAGGAGGGCGAGGGCGCCGCCGTGCAGGTCCCGGTCGGCGGGGCGGGCGAGCAGCGCGCGGGCGGTGCGGCGCAGCAGGGCGCGGTCGTCCGGGGTGCGGGCGTGCGGGGCGGCACGCAGGGCTAGGGCGGTGGCCGCCGCGCGGCGGGCGGGGCGTTCGTCGCGCGCCCAGCGGTCCGCGGCGCGGCAGGCGGCAGAGGGTTCGTCCTCGGCGAGGACGGCGAGGAGTTCGTCGGCCCGCCGGTGGCCGCTGTCGGCCAGGGCCTCGGCCAGCGCGTCCAGCGCGCCGTGGCGGTGGGTGTGCAGCAGGGCCTGCGCGGCGGTGGCCACGGTGGCGTCCGGGGTGGCGGGCAGCGGGCGTTCGTCCTCGAACCAGCGGGTGAGCTGGGGCTGTACGGCGGCCGGGTCGGCGGCCAGCAGCCGGGCCGCCGCGTCGAGATAGCGCTCGCCCCGGCCCGCCTCCTCGGTGTCCCGGTCCGCGAGCACCAGCTCCCGCAGCAGCGCGAACCGCTCGGCAGGGGGCAGCGGCAGCGCGGCCCAGAAGGCGGGCCCGAGGTCGGCGGGCACCGGGCGCCGCCCGTGCCGCCAGGCGACGACCCGCCCGGCGAGATGGCGCAGCACCTCGCGGTACGGCGTCGCATCGGGCACGTCGAGCAGGGTCCGGGAGAGCAGCCGGGCCGCCCACCAGGAGGTCGGGTCCGCGTCCAGGGTGTCGGCCAGCTCCCGCAGCCGGAAGGCGAGCAGCCGGGCCCCGCGCCTGCGGCCGAGCAGCAGCAGCGCCTGGACCACGGGGCCCGCGCGGTGGTGCGGTACGGCGACGGGGGCGGATCCGCGCGGGCGGTGCACCAGCACGTCCAGGGCCGCCTCCAGGTCGAGATGGCTGCCCTGGAGCCAGTCGGACAGCTCGGTGCGGGCGAAGCGGTAGCCGGTGCCGGTGGGCTTCAGAAGCCCTTCGACCAGGACGGCGGAGGCCCAGCCGGAGCCACCGCCGAGCCGGGCGGGCGCGGGTCCGGGCGGGAACAGCGCCTCGAACGTCTTCCGGTCGAGCGCGCCCGTCCCGCTCCCGAGCGCACGCCGCGCGGCCTCGTGCACCTGCCCGGCCACCCGGGTGGCGAGCCGTCGTACGGCCGTGCCGCCCACTCCCTGCCCGGCGGTGAGGTGGACGGCGACGCGCAGGCACATCAGGTCCAGGTGGGCGGCGAACACCTCGTGCCGGTCCACGGGTCCGTGGCCTTGTACGCCGGGCAGGGCGGCCCGCACGTCGGCGAGCAGGCGCAGGGCGAGCGGGTGCCGGGCGTCGCGCCCGGCGAGGGCGCCCTCCGGGACACCGTGCCGGGAGCGGGCGAGGCGGGCCTCCCCGGGGGTGAATCCGGCGAGCCGTACGCGCGGCGGCGCGGCGCTCTCCGGGGTGTCCGGCTCCCAGTGCTCCGCGTACTCCTCCCAGAACTCCTCCCGGCAGCCGATCACCAGCCGCGTCCCGCTCTCGCGCAGCCAGGCCAGCGTGGACCGGGTCCACTCGGGCAGCCGCCGGGCCAGCGCGGGCGGCATCTCCTCGGGGTCGTCGAGCAGGAGCAGCAGCGGGTGTCCGGACCCGGCGGCGATGCGGGCCACCCGGCCGGGGTCGAGATCGCCGGGCTCGCCCCCGCAGACGGGCACGCCGACGCGCCGCAGCGCCCGGTGGGCGGCGTCGGCCAGGCAGTCGTCGCCGCCGCGCAGATCGGCGCCGCGCAGCCAGAGGGCGGGCGCGGGGGTCGCGTCCCGGTGGCGGCGTACGGCGAGGGCGGCGAGCTGGGTCGTACGGCCGCTGCCGGGCGCCCCGGTGAGCGCGAGCACCGGGTGGGGGCCTTCGATGGAGTCCGCCAACTCCCGTGCCACGGCGGCCCGTTCCACCGGTTCCACGTCCTCGGCGAGGGGCGGACCGTCGACGGTCAGGACGGTGCCGGTGAGTTCGAGGACGGCGGCGGGGTTGAGGTCGGCGCCGTAGGCGGGCACGGTGGCCGCGTTGCGGGCGAGGAGGGCGGCGAGGGCGCGGTCGGCGGGGGCGGGGCGCACCGGGACGGCGAAGCCCCGCTCGGCGCGCTCGGAGCGCAGGGTGGTGCCGAGGACGCCGAGGACCGCGCCGGTGCGGGCGTCGAGCACGGGGCCGCCGGTCGCGCCGCCGCCGGGGCGCAGGGCGTCGCGGCCCGCGGTGCCGATCGCCAGTTCCAGGGCGTCCAGGCGGCGGTCGCCGTCGCGGGCGGCGTAGGTGACCGGGGTGGTGGTGAGCACCCGGGCCTCGCGCCAGCAGCCCGCGGCGAGCCGGACATAGGTGCCCGCGTCGGTGCGGTCCCGCACGGTCAGCGGCAGCGGCCGTACGTCCAGGCCCTCGGTGCGGACGAGGGCGAGGCCCAGCTCGGGCAGCGGGATGACGGCGTCGGGCCCGGCCGTGGTGGTGCGGCCGTCGGGGGCGCACAGGGCGAGCCGGGTGAGGCCGTCGACGGCCTCGTGACTGGTGAGGAGGGTGCCGTGGTGGTCGGCGAGGAAGCCGACGCCCCGGGGGCGGCCGTCGGGGTCGTCGATCCGGACGAGCTGGTCCATCGCCGTACCTCCCGCCCGTGTGCCCGCGCCCTTTCCCTAGACGGTAGGGGCGTGATGATCACCGGAGAAGGCCGCGAGACGAAAGCGCCCCCTAAAGCTCCCCCGATTCACTCCGAGCGCCTGCCCGGACGGGTGAATGAACGGGTCCGACTGGACAGACCCTAGGGGTGGGGGAACCCAGGGGGGACCGTGGAGCGGCGGGTGTGGCACGTACCCCGTGGCCGCCGCTCCACGGGCACACACCCGGGAGTCCGTGAGCGGTCCTCGGCTCAGCCGAAGACGGCGAGGCTCTTCGCCTTGCCCTTGTGCGCCTCGACCAGGGCGAGGAAGGTGCCCTCGGGGTCGAACACGGCGACGGGACCGGCGCCCGCGTACTCGTCGGGCATCTCCAGGCGGACGCCGTTGCGCAGCAGCCGGGCGCGCTTGGTGTCGACCTTCCAGCGCGGGAAGGCGGCCGTGGCGGCCTCGGCGATCGGCATCACGGTCAGCTCGGTCTGGAGCTGGTCGAGCGTCTTAGCGGAGTCGATCTTGTACGGCCCGACGCGCGTACGGCGCAGCGCGGTCAGGTGGCCGCCGACGCCCAGGTCGGCGCCCAGGTCGCGGGCGAGCGCGCGGATGTAGGTGCCGGAGGAGCAGACCACGGAGACGACCAGGTCGAGCACCGGGGTGCCGTCCTCGGCGACCGCGTCGCGCACGTCGTAGACCGCGAAGGACGAGACGGTCACCGGGCGAGCCGGGATCTCGAACTCCTCGCCCTCACGGGCGCGCTTGTAAGACCGGACGCCGTCGATCTTGATGGCGCTGACCTTGGACGGGACCTGCATGATCTCGCCGGTCAGCTTGGCGATGCCCGCGTCGATGGCGTCCCGGGTCACCTTGGAGGCGTCGGCGGAAGAGGTGATCTCCCCCTCGGCGTCGTCGGTGACGGTGTTCTGGCCCAGGCGGATGGTGCCCAGGTACTCCTTCTCGGTGAGGGCGAGATGCCCGAGGAGCTTGGTCGCGCGCTCCACACCGAGGACGAGGACACCGGTGGCCATCGGGTCGAGGGTGCCGGCGTGGCCGACGCGGCGGGTCCGGGCGATCCCGCGCATCTTGGCGACCACGTCGTGCGAGGTGAAGCCCGACGGCTTGTCCACGATGACAAGGCCGTCGGGCGGGGTGGGCTTGCTGCTCATTCGGCGGTGTCGTCCGTCTCGTCGTCGGACTCCGGCTTGCGGTACGGGTCCGCGCCACCGGCGTACGCGGCGCCCGCGGACGCCTCGCGCACCTGGGCGTCGGACTGCCGGGCCCGGTCGAGGAGATCCTCGATGTTGCGGGCCGTGTCCGGCAGGGCGTCCGCGACGAAGGTCAGCGTCGGCGTGAACTTGATGCCGGCCGCGCGGCCGACCTCGGAGCGCAGGACGCCCTTGGCGCTCTCCAGACCGGCGGCGGCTGCCGCCCGCTCCTCGTCGTCGCCGTAGACCGTGTAGAAGACGGTCGCCTCCCGCAGGTCACCCGTGACCCGGGTGTCCGTGATGGTGACGTGCGAGCCGAGCCGGGGGTCCTTGATCCCGCGCTGCAGCTTCTGGGCCACCACCTCGCGGATGAGGTCCGCCAGCCTTTTCGCCCGAGCGTTGTCGGCCACTGGTCCGTCTCCCGTTCTTTCTTCTTCTAACGTTCTGTGGTCAGTCGTCGTCGCCGTGGAACTTGCGTCGTACGGACAGCAGCTCCACTTCGGGGCGGGCGGCGACCAGGCGCTCGCACCGGTCCAGTACGTCGGTGAGGTGCGCCGCGTCGCCGGACACCGCCGCGAGGCCGATCAGGGCCCGGCGGTGGAGGTCCGTGTGGTCCACCTCGGCCGCGCTCACGGCGTACTTCCGCTGGAGTTCGGCGACGATCGGGCGGACGACGGAGCGCTTCTCCTTCAGCGAGTGGACGTCGCCGAGGAGGAGGTCGAAGGACAGAGTCCCCACGTACATGTGCAGCCGGTTCACCCGCCGGTACGGGATCGGTGGCCCGGGTCCGTGTGGACGGGGGCTTCAAGAACCGTACCGCGTACGTGCCGGTCGCTCGACAGGGTTTACGGCCCTGTGGGCTGCGGTCCTGTCCCGGGGGCTCCGCCCCCGGACCCCCGTTTGCCCACCCAACCCCGCCCGTCTCGGTTGGATGAGAACGCACCCTGTTCAGCCGAGCGAGTCGGACAGGGTGCCCTTTCCACCTACCGAGACGGGCGGGGTTGGGTGGGCGAGGGGGGTCTGGGGGCGGAGCCCCCAGGAACGGCGCGCTGGCCGACGGAACCCGGAAGTCCCGTCGGCCAGCGGCAGCCTAACCGCGATTACACCCGCGGCTTCTCGCGCATCTCGTACGTCGCGATGACGTCGTCCACCTTGATGTCGTTGAAGTTGCCGAGGTTGATACCACCCTCGTAACCCTCACGGATCTCGGTGACGTCGTCCTTGAAGCGACGCAGGCCCTCGATGTTGAGGTTCTCCGCGATGACCTTGCCGTCGCGGACCAGGCGGGCCTTGGTGTTGCGCTTGACCTCGCCCGAGCGGATGAGGACACCGGCGATGTTGCCCAGCTTGGACGACTTGAAGACCTCGCGGATCTCCGCCGTACCCAGCTCGACCTCTTCGTACTCCGGCTTGAGCATGCCCTTGAGGGCCGCCTCGATCTCCTCGATCGCCTGGTAGATGACCGAGTAGTACCGGACGTCCACACCCTCGCGCTCGGCCATCTGCGCCGCGCGGCCGGCCGCGCGGACGTTGAAGCCGATGACGATGGCGTCGGAGCCCATGGCCAGGTCGATGTCGGACTCCGTGACCGCACCGACACCGCGGTGCAGGACGCGGATGTCGACCTCTTCGCCGACGTCCAGCTGGAGCAGCGAGGACTCGAGAGCCTCGACCGAACCAGACGCGTCACCCTTGATGATCAGGTTCAGCTGCTGGACCTCGCCGGCCTTGAGCACCTTGTCCAGGTCCTCGAGCGAGACACGGCGCGTGCGCTTGGCGAAGGCCGCGTTGCGCTCACGGGCGGCACGCTTCTCCGCGATCTGACGGGCCGTACGGTCCTCGTCCACCACGATGAAGTTGTCACCGGCGCCCGGGACGTTGGTCAGGCCCAGGACCTGGACCGGCGTCGACGGACCGGCCTCGGCGACGTTGTTGCCGTTGTCGTCGAGCATGGCGCGCACGCGGCCGTAGGCGTCGCCCACGACCATCGTGTCGCCGACCCGCAGCGTGCCTCGCTGGACGAGGACCGTCGCCACGGCACCACGGCCGCGGTCGAGACGGGACTCGATCGAGATGCCCTGCGCGTCCTGGTGCGGGTTGGCCCGCAGGTCGAGCGAGGCGTCGGCGGTCAGGATGACCGCTTCCAGCAGGCTGTCGATGTGCAGACCCTGCTTGGCGGAGATGTCGACGAACATGGTGTCGCCGCCGTACTCCTCGGCCACCAGGCCGTACTCGGTCAGCTGACCGCGCACCTTGGTCGGGTCGGCGCCCTCGACGTCGATCTTGTTGACCGCGACCACGATCGGCACACCGGCCGCCTTGGCGTGGTTCAGGGCCTCGACCGTCTGCGGCATGACACCGTCGTTGGCCGCCACCACGAGGATCGCGATGTCGGTCGACTTCGCACCACGGGCACGCATGGCGGTGAACGCCTCGTGACCCGGGGTGTCGATGAAGGTGATCTTGCGCTCTTCGTCGTTGACCTCGGTCGCGACCTGGTAGGCACCGATGTGCTGGGTGATGCCACCGGCCTCGCCCGCGATGACGTTCGTCTTGCGGATGGCGTCGAGCAGGCGGGTCTTACCGTGGTCGACGTGACCCATGACGGTCACGACCGGCGGACGGACGACCAGGTCTTCCTCGGTGCCCTCGTCCTCGCCGAACTCCAGGTCGAAGGACTCGAGCAGCTCGCGGTCCTCCTCCTCGGGGCTGACGATCTGAATCGTGTAGTTCATCTCGTCGGCGAGGAGCTGCAGCGTCTCGTCGGAGACGGACTGCGTGGCCGTGACCATCTCGCCGAGGTTCATCATGACCGCGACGAGCGACGCCGGGTTGGCGTTGATCTTCTCGGCGAAGTCGGTGAGCGACGCGCCGCGGGACAGGCGGATGGCCTGGCCGTTGCCGCGCGGCAGCATCACGCCGCCGACGCTCGGGGCCTGCATGGCCTCGTACTCCTGGCGCCTCTGCCGCTTCGACTTGCGGCCACGACGCGCGGGACCACCGGGACGGCCGAAGGCGCCCTGCGTGCCACCACGGCCACCGGGACCACCGGGACGGCCACCGAAGCCGGGACGGCCACCGCCGCCACCGAAGCCGCCGCCACCACCGGGACGACCGGCGAAACCGCCGCCGCCACCGCCGGGACGACCGGCACCGCCGCCGCCCGGACCGCCGGGACGACCGGCGAAGCCGCCGCCACCCGGGCGACCGCCGCCGCCGGGACGACCGGCACCGGCCGGACCACGGCCGCCGGGGCCGGGACGCGGACCGGCAGCGGGACGCTGCGGCATCATGCCGGGGTTCGGACGCGGACCGGCGCCGGGAGCGCCACCGGGACGCGGGCCGCCCTGCGGACGGGGCATACCGGCGGGCGACGGACGGGAACCGCCCGGAGCCTGCGGACGCGGACCGCCGCCCTGGCCACCGGGGCCCTGCGGACGGGGACCGGCGCCGGGAGCGCCACCGGGACGCGGACCACCCTGCGGGCGCGGAGCCTGCGGGCGGGCCATGCCGGTGGAACCACCGGAGGTGAAGGGGTTGTTGCCCGGACGGGGACCGGCCGGACGGGCGCCGGGGCGCGGGGCCTGGCCACCGGGGCGCGGGGCACCCTGGCCGGGACGGGACGCCTGGCCCTGACCACCCTGACCGGGGGCCGGACGGCCACCGGGCTTGGGCGCGCCGGGACGGGCACCACCGGGACGCGGACCACGCTCGGCCGGAGCCTGCGGGGCCTGGGCGGCCGGGGCCTGCGGAGCCTGGGCGGCCGGAGCGGTGAACTCCGGGGCGGCCGGGGCCGGACGCGGCGCGGGCTTGGGGCCCGGAACCGGACGCGGGCCCGGAGCGGGCGCGGACGCCGCCGGGGCCGAGGGGGCTGCCGGTGCGGCGGGCTGGGCCGCGGCCGGCTTGGGGGCGCCCGGCTTCGGAGCAGCCGGACGCGCCGCCTGCACCGGAGAGGGCGCGGCGGGCTTGGGGGATGCCTTGCGCGGGGCGGGCTTGCCGGCGGACTTGCCGTTGCCACCACCCTGGAAGGCGTCGGTCAGCTTACGTACCACAGGCGCTTCGATCGTCGAAGACGCCGAACGGACGAATTCACCGAGTTCTTGGAGCTTGGCCATGACGACCTTGCTCTCTACACCGAACTCCTTGGCGAGTTCGTATACCCGGACCTTAGCCACTTCGCTCCTTTGAGGTCCGGGTGAAGCCGGACCGTCGCTAGTTCATGGGCGTACTCATCGCGTACTCATCGAGTGCTCATCGCAATCTCGACCTGCTTTCGACTCGCGAGGTACCAGTCCGCGCGGGGTTCCACGCGGCACACTTACGGTGTTGCCTGCTCGGCAACTGTCGTCTGCTCGACGTATCGGCGCAACGCGTTTGTGTCGAGCGGTCCCGGGGCGCGCAGTGCCCGCGTGAACGCCCGGCGGCGTACCGCCTGGTCGAGACAGACCAGGGCCGGGTGTACATATGCACCCCGGCCGGGCAGCGTACCGCGAGGATCGGGGACGCAGGCGTCCTCGATCATCACGATCCGCAGTAGATCGTTCTTGGCCGCCCGCTCCCGGCACCCCACACAGGTGCGTTCAGGGCATGCTCGGGCATGCGTCCGGCCAGACACGATTAAGTCTACCTCCCCGTACCGACCTCACCCCTTTGGGGCAAGGATCGAACAGTTTCCGCGCACGAAAATGAGCGATCCGGGCGAGTCTCCGCCCGGATCTGCTGTCGGCCCTACTCGGCGGGCTGCTCGGTGTCCGGGCGGATGTCGATCCGCCAGCCGGTGAGCCGGGCCGCGAGCCGGGCGTTCTGCCCTTCCTTGCCGATCGCCAGCGAGAGCTGGTAGTCCGGCACGGTCACCCGGGCGGAGCGCGAGGCGAGGTCGACGACCTCGACCTTGCTCACCCGGGCGGGTGACAGGGCGTTCGCCACCATCTCGGCTGGGTCGTCCGACCAGTCGACGATGTCGATCTTCTCGCCGTTCAGCTCGCCCATCACGTTGCGCACCCGGCCGCCCATCGGGCCGATGCAGGCGCCCTTGGCGTTCAGGCCCGAACGGGTGGACCGGACCGCGATCTTGGTGCGGTGACCGGCCTCGCGGGCGATGGCGGCGATCTCCACCGAGCCGTCCGCGATCTCCGGCACCTCGAGAGCGAAGAGCTTCTTCACCAGGTTGGGGTGCGTGCGCGAGAGCGTCACGGAGGGACCGCGCACACCCTTGGCCACCCGGACGACGTACGACCGCAGGCGCATGCCGTGGTTGTAGGTCTCGCCGGGGACCTGCTCCTGCACGGGCAGGATGGCCTCCAGCTTGCCGATGTCCACGAGCACGTTCTTCGGGTCGCGGCCCTGCTGGACCACGCCCGTGACGATGTCGCCCTCGCGCCCGGCGTACTCGCCGAGCGTGGCGTCGTCCTCGGCGTCGCGCAGCCGCTGGAGGATGACCTGCTTGGCGGTGGTGGCGGCGATCCGGCCGAAGCCCGAGGGGGTGTCGTCGAACTCGCGGCGCTCCTGCCCCTCCTCCAGGTCCTCCGGGTCCTCCTTGGCCCACACGGTCACATGACCGGTCTGCCGGTTCAGCTCCACGCGCGCGTGGCGGCGGCTGCCCTCGGTGCGGTGGTACGCGATGAGGAGGGCCGACTCGATCGCCTCGACCAGCAGGTCGAAGGAGATCTCCTTCTCCCTGACCAAGCCCCGCAGGGCGCTCATGTCGATGTCCACGGCTACGCCTCCTCCTCTTCCTTCATGTCCTTCTTGTCCTTGCGGTTGAACTCGACCTGGACGCGTGCCTTCTCGATCTCCGGGAAGCCGAGCCGGCGGGTGGTGGCCTTGCGGCCCTTCACGCCGGGGACCTCCAGGTCCAGACCCTCGTCGTCCACGCCCAGGATGCGCGCGACCAGCTCGCCGCCCTCGGTCAGCTGGAACCTGACCAGCCGGTCCACGGCGCGCGCGTAGTGGCGCCGTTCGGTGAGGAGGCGCTCGGCGCCGGGGGTTCCGACCTCCAGGTCGTAGGCCGCGTCACCCATCGCGTCGGTCTCGTCGAGCTTCGCCGAGAGCGCACGGCTCACATCGGCGATCTGGTCCAGGTCGGCACCGGTGTCCGAGTCGACGACCACGCGCAGCACCCGCTTGCGTCCGACGGAGTCCACAGCGATCTCTTCGAGATCCAGCCCCTGGGAGGTGACGAGCGGTTCGAGGAGCTCGCGCAGCCTCTCGCTCTGGGTGGTGCTCATCCGGGTGACTCCTCGGCCGCGTGTGCTGTTGTGGGATGGGTCGCGTGTCTGGTCAAAGGGTATCCGGTCGCGACGGGTGTTGCCGTCCACCCTCGGCAGCCCCGGCCGTCCGGGGCCCGCCCCTGGGCCGTACGGTGCCCGAGCGCGGTGCCGGTGAGGGGGGCGCGCGGGGTGCGCGGGTACGGTGATCACGGGCGTCGCGCCCGCCTGTGGTCTTCCCCCCGTACCCGCTCCCCCGAGGACGTCTGCCGTGTCCTACCCTCCCCCGTCGCGCGCCCGTTCGGGGCCGCGCAGAAGAACCCTGCTCGCCTCCGCCGCCGGGGCCGCCGTCCTGCTCGCGGGCTGCACCTCCGGCACCGGCTCCGACGGTGGCACCTCGTCGCCGTCGGCGCGGGCGCGGAAGCGGGCTGCCGCCGACAGCGGGACGCTGCTCGCCCGCTACGACGCCGTACTGGCCGCGCATCCGGGCCTGGACGAGCGGATCTCCCCGCTGCGGGCGGCGGTGGCCGCGCATGTGGCGGCCTTCGGCGGCAAGGCGGCGCCCAGCGCGTCCGCCTCCCCCGCCGCCTCCGCGTCCACCTCGCCGTCCGCCACGGGCGACACGGACGGCACGGACGACGCCAAGCACGGCGAGGCCAAGCACGGCGAGAAGGCGGCCTCCGCCGGGCCCGGCGTGAGCCCCGGCCCGGTGCCCACGACCGAGAAGGACGCGCTGGCCTGGCTCGCCACCGCCGAGCGCACCCTCGCCGACCGGCGGACCAAGGCGCTCCTGGACGTGCCCGGCGAGCTGGCCCGGCTGATGGCGTCGGTGGCCGCCGCGGGTGCGGCCCACGCGTTCGTGCTGACCGAGGGGGACAAGTGAGCGACAACACCACCACGAAGGCCGAACTGACCGCGCTCCAGGCCGCGTTGGCCGCCGAGCACGCGGCGGTGTACGGCTACGGCGTCGTCGGCGGCCGGGTCGGCGCGGACCGCCGCGCGGAGGCCAAGGCGGCCTGGGACGCCCACCGGGCCCGCCGGGACGCGCTCGCGCGCTCGGTGCGCGACCTGGGCGGCGAGCCGGTGGCCGCGAGCGCCGCGTACGCGCTGCCGTTCACGGTGGCCGACTCTCCCTCGGCGGTGAAGCTGGCCGCCGATCTGGAGCAGCGGGTCGCCGGGGTCTACTCGGACCTGGTGCGCTCGGCGACGGGCGAGCGGCGTGCCTCGGCGGCCGGTGCGCTGCGGGAGGCGGCGGTCCGGGCGGTGCGCTGGAGCGGGGAGAGCGTAGCCTTCCCTGGGCTCGCGGAGCGGGCCGGTGACGCGGCCGGACGGGCCGGTACGACCGGCCGCACGGCTGCGACGGGCTCGGCGTCCCCGTCGGCGTGACCCGCGCGCGGGCCCGTACGGCGGCGCCTGCAGAGCAGACCCAGGAGGAAGGGAACCACTCGCGCATGGCTTTCGAACCGCCGCAGCGCCTGGTGCGGGCGACCGGGGAGACGGCACCGCCCGGCGACGACTGGCTGGCGGAGCTGCCCCGGGCCGCCGAACGGGCCGTGGCCCGGCGGGGGCTGACCGTGGAGCGGGTCCAGGTGCCCGGCGGGCGCAGCAGCCTGGTGCTGCTGGTCCGGCGCGCGGACGGCACCCCGGCGGTGCTGAAGCTGGCGCCGCCCCGGGCCCGCCCGGAGAGCGAGCGGGCCGCCCTCGCGCACTGGGGCGGCCTGGGTGCCGTACAGCTGCTGGAGAGCGGGCCCGAGGACACCGCCGAGGGCGCGCTGCTCCTGGAGCGGCTGCACCCGGAGATGTCGGTGCGGTCGCTGCCGGAGGCCAAGGCGCTCCTGGAGGCGGCGGGCACGCTGCGGCGGCTGTGGGTGCCGCCGCCCACCGGTGAAGGCGCGCACCGCTTCGAGACGGTGGCCGAGCGCACCGGACGGCAGGCGGAGGCGATGGCCGCGAGCGCCCGCATGGACACGGCGGCGGCGCCCCTGGTGGACGCGGCGCTCGCGGTACGGGACGAGCTGCTGGCCGGGCCGCCCGAGGACCGGCTGCTGCACGGCACGTTCCGGCAGAGCAAGGTGCTCGGCGCGGACCGGCTGCCCTGGCTGGCGGTGGGTCCTGACCCGGTGGTCGGCGACTGCGCCTTCGACCTCGCGCGGCTGGTCCGGGACCGGGTGGAGGACCTGATCGCCACCCCGTCGGGCGCGGCCGTCACCCGGCGCCGGATCCAGCGGCTCGCGGAGTCACTCGAGGTGGACCAGGAGCGGCTGCGCGGCTGGACGCTCTTCCGCGCGGTGGAGTCCGGGGTACGGGCCCGCCGGGTGGGCCGGGAGCAGGACGCGGAACTGCTGCTGGAGTTCGCGACCTGGCTGTAGGACACCTGGAGGACAGCACGACGCCGGACCCGGCCGCCCCCCGAGGGCGACCGGGTCCGGGTGTACGGGGGCTCAGGCGGTGAGGCGGGCGATGGCCTCCTCGACCGTCAGCTCCTCGCGCTCGCCGGTCTTGCGGTCCTTCAGCTCCAGGACGCCCTCGCCGGCACGGCGGCCGGCCACCAGGATCTGGGGCACACCGATCAGCTCGGCGTCGGTGAACTTCACGCCCGGGGAGACGCCCGCGCGGTCGTCCACCAGGACGCGCACGCCCGCGGCGCCCAGCTTCGCGGCGACGTCCAGGGCGACCTCGGTCTGCAGGGCCTTGCCCGCGGCGACGACGTGCACGTCGGCCGGGGCGACCTCCTTGGGCCAGACCAGGCCGTGCTCGTCGGCGGTCTGCTCGGCCAGGGCGGCGACGGCGCGGGAGACGCCGATGCCGTAGGAGCCCATGGTGACGCGGACGGGCTTGCCGTTCTGGCCGAGAACGTCGAGCTTGAGGGCGTCGGCGTACTTGCGGCCGAGCTGGAAGATGTGGCCGATCTCGATGGCGCGGTCCAGCTTCAGGCCGGTGCCGCAGTTGGGGCAGGGGTCGCCCTCCTGCACCACGACCACGTCCACGTACGCGTCGACCTCGAAGTCACGGCCCGCGACGACGTTCTTCGCGTGCGTGTGCTCCTTGTTGGCGCCGGTGATCCAGGAGGTGCCGGGGGCCACGCGCGGGTCGGCGATGTAGGTGACCTTCTCGCCCAGGCCCTGCGGGCCGACGTAGCCGCGCACCAGGTCGGGGCGGGTGGCGAAGTCGGCCTCGGTGACCAGCTCGACGGCGGCCGGGGCGAAGTGGGCCTCCACCTTGTCCATGTCGACCTCGCGGTCGCCGGGGACGCCGACGGCCACGATCTCGCCGTCCACCTTGACCAGCAGGTTCTTCAGGGTGGCGGAGGCGGGCACGCCGAGGGAGGCGGCCAGGGTCTCGATGGTCGGGGTGTCCGGGGTGGGGATCTCCTCCAGCGCGGGCACGTCGGTGGCGTCGACCTCGGCGAGCGTGTAGTACACGGCCTCGGTGTTGGCGGCGAAGTCGCAGTTCGGGCAGTCGGCGAAGGTGTCCTCGCCCGCCTCGGCCGGAGCCAGGAACTCCTCGGACTTGGAGCCGCCCATGGCGCCCGCGGTGGCGGCGCAGATGCGGTAGTCGAGGCCGAGGCGCTCGAAGATCCGGCGGTAGGCGTCGCGGTGCAGCGCGTACGACTGGGCCAGGCCCTCGTCCTCGGTGTCGAAGGAGTACGAGTCCTTCATCAGGAACTCGCGGCCGCGCAGGATGCCGGCGCGGGGGCGGGCCTCGTCGCGGTACTTGCTCTGGATCTGGTACAGGATGACCGGCAGGTCCTTGTAGGAGGACGCCTGGTCCTTCACCAGCAGGGTGAAGATCTCCTCGTGGGTGGGGCCGAGGAGGTAGTCGCCGCCCTTGCGGTCCTGGAGGCGGAACAGCTCGGCGCCGTACTCGTCCCAGCGGCCGGTGGCCTCGTAGGGCTCACGGGGCAGCAGGGCCGGGAGCATGACCTCCTGGGCGCCGATGGCGTCCATCTCCTCGCGGACGATGCGCTCGACGTTGGCCAGGACCTTCTTGCCGAGGGGCAGCCAGGACCAGATGCCCGCGGCGGTACGGCGGACGTATCCCGCGCGGACGAGGAGCTTGTGGCTGAGCACCTCGGCGTCGGCCGGGTCGTCGCGCAGCGTCTTCGCCAACAACTGGGACATGCGCTGGACCGGTGCGTTCGCCATGGTTCTCGTACTCCTGCCGGAAAAATGAGGTGATGGCACAGGAGGTTAGCCGGGCGGCGGGTGCCGGTGGAAATCGGTTATGGGCGCAGCAGGGGCAGCGGGGCGCCCATCACGGCGTAGGGGCGGGGCGCGCTCGGGAAGTGGACGCGGCGGGCGAGGTCGGTGTAGCCGAGGGAGTGGTACAGGCCGCGGGCGGGGCTGTCGGTGTCGATCGCGGAGAGGATCGAGCGGGGTTCGGCGGCGCTGTCGGTGATCGCGGTGATCAGGTGGCGGCCGATGCCCCGGTTCTGGTGCTCGGGGTGGACGTGCAGCTCGGTGATGACGAAGGCGTCGTCCAGCCAGAAGTCGGTGCCCTGCGCGCGCAGATAGGGCTCGACGACCGTGGACCACCAGTGCGTACGGGAGTTGGGCATCCCGTAGACGAAGCCGACCAGCCGTCCGGCCGCGAGGGCGCCGAGGGCGCGGGCGCCGGGGAACTGCATGTGGCGCTGGACGATCTGGCGGCGTACGGCCACCTCGTCGGGGCCGAGGCCGAAGGCGACGGCTTGGACCGCCAGCGCCTCGTCGACACGGGCGCCGAGGTCCAGGGGGCCGATCACGAGGTCCATGCGGGGAGCGTACAGGGGCGTGTACGGCGGGTGGGGCGAGCGGGGCCTGCGCCCGGAGCCCCGGGGGCGGGACGGTGGCGGGCTCACGGGTGTCCGCTCAGAACAGCACGCTCATGAACGCGCCGACCTCCTGGAAGCCGACGCGGCGGTAGGTGCGGCGGGCGGCGGTGTTGAAGTCGTTCACGTAGAGGCTGACGACCGGGGCCACGTCGGCGAGCGCGTACCGCAGGACGGCGGCCATGCCGGGGGCGGCCAGGCCCTGGCCCCGGTACTCGGGGGCGACCCAGACGCCCTGGATCTGGCAGGCGCGGGGGGTCGCCGCGCCGATCTCCGCCTTGAAGACGACGTTGCCGTGCTCGTCGAGGCGGGCGAAGGAGCGGCCCGCGCCGACCAGTTCGGCGACCCGGGCCTGGTAAAGGAGGCCGCCGTCGCCCGCCAGCGGGGAGACGCCGACCTCCTCGGTGAACATCGCCACGCAGGCCGGCATGACCGTGTCCACCTCGTCCTTGCGGATGCGGCGGACGTACGGGTCGGGTGCGATGTCGGCGGGCATCCGGTCGGTGACCATCAGCGGCTGGTGGGCGCGGATCTCGCGGGCCGGGCCCCAGTGGGGCTCCAGCAGGCGCCACAGCTCGGCGGTGGCTCCGGCGGGGCCGACGATGGAGGAGCAGCGGCGGCCCGCCCGGCGGGCGCGGTCGGCGAAGGCGCGGACGGCGCGGGGGGTGGCGCAGATGGGGACCAGGTTGGCGCCCGCGTAGCACAGCGAGGTCAGGATGCCGTCCTCGTACCAGCCCCACATCTCGCCGCCCAGCCGCCAGGGGTCGAGACCGGCGATCTGGACGCGGGCGGTCACGAAGGCGTTCGCGACCGGCTCGCGGTCGAGAACGGCGAGCGCGGCGTCGAGGTCGCCGGGGTCGAGCACCCGGGAGGTGGTCTGGGTCAGCACGGGGTCTCATCCTGAGAGGTTCGCTGGTCCCCGAACTATAACTGCGGTGTCGCTGCGCTGCTTGGGTGTACGTCGGTCAGCTCGGGAGCGGGTGCCTGGCGGGGCTGTGTCGGGTGCGCGGTCCAGCTTGCGGGGGCGGGTGCGTGCGCGGCTGCGGGCCTTGCGTGGTTGATCGCGCAGTTCCCCGCGCCCCCTCTGGGGCTGAGGCCTGTCGAATCGGTGCGGTGTGCCGGGGCGCGCCATCCCACCTGCGGGGGCGGGTGCGTGCGCGGCTGCGGGCCGTGCGTGGTTGATCGCGCAGTTCCCCGCGCCCCCTCTGGGGCTGAGGCCTGTCGAATCGGTGCGGTGTGCCGGGGTGCGCCATCCCGCCTGCGGGTGCAGGTGCGTGCGCGGCTGCGGGGCTTGCGTGGCTGGTCGCGCCGTTCCCCGCGCCCCCTCTGTGGCTGAGCCCTGTCGAATCGGTGCGGGGTGCCCGTGCCACTGAGGGGGGTAGCCTGCGGCCTACCCCCCCTCGTTGGCTTGCGAAGCTTCTCAGCCTGCTACCGCTACCGTCGGTTCGCCTGACTCGACGCCCTCGTCCTGCATCTGTTCGGCGAGCTTCATGGCTTCTTCGATGAGGGTTTCTACGATCTTCGACTCCGGGACGGTCTTGATTACCTCGCCCTTGACGAAGATCTGGCCCTTGCCGTTGCCGGAGGCGACGCCGAGGTCGGCCTCGCGGGCCTCGCCTCCCTGCCCGGGGCCGTTCACGACGCAGCCCATGACCGCGACGCGCAACGGGACCTCCATGCCGGTCAGGCCCGCGGTGACCTCCTCGGCCAGCTTGTACACGTCCACCTGGGCACGGCCGCAGGACGGGCAGGAGACGATCTCCAGGCCGCGCTGCTTCAGGTTCAGGGACTCCAGGATCTGGAGGCCCACCTTGACCTCCTCGGCGGGCGGGGCCGACAGGGAGACGCGGATCGTGTCACCGATGCCCTGGGAGAGCAGGGCGCCGAAGGCGACCGCCGACTTGATCGTGCCCTGGAACGCCGGACCCGCCTCCGTCACACCCAGGTGGAGCGGGTAGTCGCACTGCGCGGCCAGCTGACGGTACGCCTCGATCATCACGACCGGGTCGTTGTGCTTCACCGAGATCTTGATGTCCCGGAAATCGTGCTCCTCGAAAAGGGACGCCTCCCACAGCGCCGACTCCACCAGCGCCTCGGGGGTCGCCTTGCCGTACTTCTGGAGGAGGCGGCGGTCCAGCGAGCCCGCGTTCACGCCGATGCGGATCGGGGTGCCGTGGTCCTTCGCCGCCCGCGCGATCTCCTTGACCTTGTCGTCGAACTGCTTGATGTTGCCCGGGTTCACCCGGACCGCCGCACACCCCGCCTCGATCGCCGCGAAGACGTACTTCGGCTGGAAGTGGATGTCCGCGATCACCGGGATCTGCGACTTGCGGGCGATCGTCGCCAGCGCGTCCGCGTCGTCCTGCGTCGGACACGCCACCCGCACGATCTGGCAGCCCGACGCCGTCAGCTCCGCGATCTGCTGCAACGTCGACCCGATGTCCGACGTACGCGTCGTCGTCATGGACTGCACCGAGACGGGGGCGTCGCCGCCGACCGCGACGGTGCCGACCTGGATCTGCCGGCTCTTGCGACGCTCGGCGATCTTGGTCGGGATGGACGGCATACCGAGAGAAATCGCAGTCATCTGCTGTGCAACCCCAAGTCGTGGATGAAGATCCGGCCCCATGAAACGCCGGGCTCCAGGCTCTGAGATTACGGTACGGGCCGCCGGGCGAGCACATCCCACCCGGCAAACCCACTCAATGGAAGACGGCCCGGAGCTGAACGCTCCGGGCCGCCTTCGGGGTGCCGTACCGCTAGGAGATCTTGACCGGGTTCACCACGTCCGCGATCAGCACGAGAAGCGTGAAGCAGACGAAGATGCCCGCCACGACGTAGGCCACCGGCATCAGCTTGGCCACGTCGAAGGGGCCCGGGTCGGGGCGGCGCAGCACCCGGGCGAGGTTGCGCCGCAGCGACTCCCACAGCGCGCCCGCGATGTGCCCGCCGTCGAGCGGGAGCAGCGGGAGCATGTTGAAGAGGAACAGCGAGAGGTTGAACCCGGCGAGCACGAACACGAACATCGCGACCTGCTGGGAGGCCGGGATGTCCAGCGTGGCGATCTCGCCGGTGACGCGGGCGGCGCCGACGATGCCCATCGGGGAGTCCGGCTCGCGCGGGCCGTCGCCGAAGGCGGCGTTCCACAGGGCCGGGATCTTGCCGGGCAGCGCGACGAGGGAGTCCACCGCGTTGCCGACCTGGTCGCCCATCCAGACCACCGAGTCGCCGAAGCCGAGCTGGACGACGCCGGTGGCGGCGCTGAAGCCGAGGAAGCCCGCCTTGACGTACTCCCCCTGGACGTAGGTGCCGCTCGCGTCCTTCTTGGCGACCTGGTTGGTGGCGATGGTGGCGTGCAGGGTGAGCTGCTTGCCGTCGCGCTCGACCAGGATCGGGACGCTCCTGCCCGCGCTGTCACGGATGAGGTCGGACAGCGTGTTCCAGTCCTTGGTCGGCTTGCCGTCGAAGGAGAGGATCTTGTCGTGCGCCTTGAGCCCGGCGGCCTCGGCCGGGGAGGCCGGGTCGGACTTCCTGCAGGTGTCGCGGTGCTGGCTCTGCGCGATGACACAGGGCGAGACCGAGGCGACCGTGTTGGTCTGCTGCTGGATGCCGAAGCCCATGAGCACGGTGAAGAACAGGCCGACCGCGAGGATCAGGTTCATGAAGGGGCCGGCGAACATGACGATGACGCGTTTCCACGGCTTGCGCGTGTAGAACATGCGCGTCTCGTCACCGGGCTGGAGCTCCTCGAAGGCCGCCGAGCGGGCGTCCTCGATCATGCCGCGCCACGGGGAGGTGGAGCGGGCGGAGACCCGGCCCGCGTCGTCCGGCGGGAACATGCCGATCATGCGGATGTAGCCGCCGAGCGGGACGGCCTTGATGCCGTACTCGGTGTCGCCCTTGTGCCGCGACCAGATGGTGGGGCCGAAGCCGACCATGTACTGCGGGACGCGGATGCCGAAGAGCTTGGCGGTGGAGAGGTGCCCCAGCTCGTGCCAGGCGATCGAGACGAGCAGGCCGACCGCGAAGACCGCTATGCCGAGGATGAACATCAAGGTCGTCATGCACGCGCCTCCGCGGTCGCCGTCGTGGCTGTCAGTTCGCGGGCCCGGGCGCGGGCCCAGGTCTCCGCTTCGAGGACGTCCGACACCGTGAGCGAGGTTCCCGGTACCGGGGTGCCGTGTTCCTCGACGACCCGGGTGACGGTCTCCATGATCCCGTTGAAGGGCAGCGCGCCGTTCAGGAAGGCGGCGACGCACTCCTCGTTGGCGGCATTGAACACCGCCGGGGCGGTCCCCGCGAGCCGTCCCACGTGCCGGGCGAGGTTCACCGAGGGGAAGGCGTCGTTGTCCAGCGGGAAGAATTCCCAGGTGGACGCCTTGCTCCAGTCGAAGGCCGGGGCGGCGTCGGGGACGCGCTCGGGCCAGCCCAGGCCGATGGCGATGGGCCCGCCCATGTCGGGGGGCGTCGCCTGGGCGATCGTGGAGCCGTCGGTGAACTCGATCATCGAGTGGACATACGACTGGGGATGCACGACCACCTCAATGTGGTCGAAGGAAATGTCGTAGAGGAGGTGCGCCTCGATGACTTCCAGGCCCTTGTTGACGAGGGTCGCGGAGTTGACGGTGATGACCGGGCCCATGGCCCAGGTGGGGTGGGCGAGGGCGTCGGCGACCGTGACGTTCGCCAGCTCGCTCTTCGTACGGCCGCGGAAGGGGCCGCCGGAGGCGGTGACGACCAGCTTGCGGACGTCGGCGCGGGTGCCTGCGGCCAGGGCCTGGAAGAGGGCGGCGTGCTCGGAGTCCACCGGGATGATCTGCCCCGGCTTGGCCAGCGCCTTGACCAGCGGGCCGCCGACGATCAGCGACTCCTTGTTGGCGAGCGCGAGGGTGCGGCCCGCCTCCAGGGCGGCCAGGGTCGGCGCGAGACCGATCGAGCCGGTGATGCCGTTCAGCACGGTGTGGCAGTCGGAGGCGGCGAGCTGGGCAGCCGCGTCGGGCCCGGCCAGGATCTCCGGCAGCGGCTCGGTGCCGTAGTGCCCGGCCAGCGCCTCGCGCAGTTCCGGTACGGCGTCCTCGCGCGCCACCGCCACGGTCCGCACCCGCAGCCGGTACGCCTGCTCGGCGAGCAGCGCCGCCCGCCCGCCGTTGGCGGACAGCGCGGTCACCCGGAAACGGTCGGGATTACGCAGCACGAGGTCGATCGCCTGCGTGCCGATCGACCCGGTGGACCCGAGAATCACCACATCCTTCGGCCCGCCACCGGGAAGCGGGTCGTACACCAGATGCGGATCGGCGAGAGGCACGGGGCTGACAAGACTGTCGGTCATCCACCTATTGTGTCCGCCCGCGAGGACGGGATGGACAGCGCGTCCGGTTCCCGGGTGGGTGATGTCCTTCGCCGGGCTACTATGGATATACGAGTCCGTCCTCTGGATATACGGAGAGTGCAGTCATGGCCAAGACCCTGATCGACATCGACGAGCAGCTGCTGGCGGACGCGGCCATAGCGTTCGGCACGAAGACCAAGAAGGACACCGTGACGGCCGCCTTGAAGGAGGGCGTCGAGCGCAAGAAGCGGGCGCTGGCGCTGGCGCGACTGGCCGCTCGCGCCGACGCGGGCGACTTCGACATCTTGCTGGACAAGAGGAACTACCGTCGATGACGACTGCCCGCTACCTCGTCGACACAAGCGCCCTGGTCCGCATCCTTGGCGAAAAGGCCCGGTCACGGTGGGAGAACCCCCTGAAGGAGGGTCTCATCGCACGCTGCCCGGTCACCGAGATCGAACTCCTCTACAGCGCCAGGAGCGCCGAAGACCGTGAACAGATAGTCGCGGATCTCGACACTCTGTTCGGCTGGACGCCACTCGACGACCGCGCCGTGACCCGCGCATGGGCGGTGCAGGAGCAACTCACCGCCAAGGGACAGCACCGCTCGGCGGGCACGGTGGACCTGCTGGTCGCCGCGACCGCCGAGCTCCAGGGGCTCACCGTGCTCCATTACGACAACGACTTCGAGACCATCGCGTCGGTCACGGGGC
Organism: Streptomyces sp. LaPpAH-108; assembly: GCF_000373625.1. GTDB lineage: Bacteria > Actinomycetota > Actinomycetes > Streptomycetales > Streptomycetaceae > Streptomyces. The sequence goes on along the minus strand of NZ_KB891987.1, from coordinate 1,275,275 downwards.
AGCCGACCCAGTGGCTGATGCCACCCGGCACTCTCTAGCGAGTCACCCGCCGAAGGGACGACGGGCGCTCGGCTCCCTGCTCGGGCCGGGCGTCGCGTCCGCGATCCACGGGCCGTCCGTCGACGGGTCGAGGATGCCGTCCTCCAGCCAGTCGTAGGAGCCGTTGAGGACGTTCTTGACGACCTTGCGGTCCAGGTCGTCGGTGTTGGACCACAGGCGGGTGAAGAGGTCGTCGACGCGGAGGCGGGACTGGTGGCAGAAGGCGTCGGCGAGCTGGTAGGCCTCGCGGCCGTGGTCGCCCTCGCGGCGCAGGCGTTCGGCGCGGACGCAGGCGGCGCTCATGGCGAAGAGTTCGGCGCCGATGTCCACGATGCGGCCGAGGAAGCCCTGCTTGGTCTCCATGCGGCCCTGCCAGCGGGACATGCCGTAGAAGGTGGCGCGGGCGAGCTTGCGGGCGTGCCGTTCCACGAAGCGCAGATGGCCCGACAGGTCGATGCCGTGCTTGAACTCGCCGAACGAGGACGGGAGTTGGCCCGGGCCCGCGACCAGCTTCGGGAGCCACTTGGCGTAGAAGACGCCCGCGTCGGCAGCCGCCTTCGCCTTGTCCTGGAGGGAGGTGTCCGGGTCGATGAGGTCACCGGCGACCGAGAGGTGGGCGTCGACGGCCTCGCGTGCGATCAGCAGGTGCATGATCTCGGTCGAGCCCTCGAAGATGCGGTTGATCCGCAGGTCGCGCAGCATCTGCTCGGCCGGTACGCCCCGCTCGCCGCGCGCCGCCAGCGACTCGGCGGTCTCGTAGCCCCGGCCGCCGCGGATCTGGACCAGCTCGTCGGCCATCAGCCAGGACATCTCGGAGCCGTAGAGCTTGGCGAGCGCGGCCTCGATGCGGATGTCGTTGCGGTCCTCGTCGGCCATCTGGGAGGCGAGGTCGACGACGGCCTCCAGCGCGAACGTGGTCGCCGCGATGAAGCTGATCTTGGAGCCGACGGCCTCGTGCAGCGCGACCGGCTTGCCCCACTGCTCGCGCTCGGCCGCCCACTGCCGGGCGATCTTCAGACACCACTTGCCCGCACCCGCGCACATCGCGGGCAGCGAGAGCCGCCCGGTGTTCAGCGTGGTCAGCGCGATCTTCAGACCGGCGCCCTCGGGTCCGATGCGGTTCGCGGCGGGGACGCGCACCCGGTGGAGGCGGGTCACGCCGTTCTCGATGCCGCGCAGCCCCATGAACGCGTTGCGGTGCTCGACGGTGACGCCCTCGGCCGTGCCCTCCACCACGAACGCGGTGATGCCGCCGGGGTGCCCCTCGGACTTCGGCACCCGCGCCATGACGACCAGCAGGTCCGCGACCACGCCGTTGGTGGTCCACAGCTTGACGCCGTCCAGGATGTAGTCGTCCCCGTCCGGCACGGCCGTCGTCGCCAGGCGCGCCGGGTCCGAGCCCACGTCCGGCTCGGTCAGCAGGAACGCCGAGATGTCGGTGCTCGCGCAGCGCGGCAGGAACGCGTCCTTCTGCTCCTGGGTGCCGAAGATCTTCAGCGGCTGGGGCACGCCGATCGACTGGTGCGCGGAGAGCAGCGCGCCCACCGCCGGGCTGACCGACCCTGCCAGCGCGAGCGCCTTGTTGTAGTACAGCTGGGACAGGCCCAGGCCGCCGTACTTGGGGTCGATCTTCATGCCGAGCGCGCCGAGCCGCTTGAGCCCGGCCACGACCTCGTCGGGGATACGGGCCTCGCGCTCGATGCGGGCCGCGTCGATCTCGCTCTCGCAGAAGGCGCGCAGCTCCGCGAGGAACGCCTCACCGCGCCGCACGCTCTCGGGGTCGGGGAGCGGGTGGGGGTGGATGAGGTCGAGCCGGAAGCGCCCGAGGAAGAGTTCCTTGGCGAAGCTCGGTTTGCGCCAGCCCTGCTCCCGGGCGGCCTCCGCCACCTGGCGGGCCTCGCGCTCGGAGACGGTGGTGCGTTGAGTGGTGGGAGCGGACATGAGGCTCACCTCACCGCGAAGAGGGACGGTTGCGGTCCGTTCGGTACCGACCGGTGCTGCCTGATCTTGGTCACCCGAAAAGGGGTGCTACTGGATCGTTGGTACCGGAAACGGGCCGCCCCCACCACCCCTCACGCGTCCGGCGGGGCGAACGGGTGAAGTGTGGCGGGGGCGGTGAGCCTCGGATGCTCGCGCGGGCTCAGGCGGTCTCCGCCACCGGCACCGCGCCAGCGGGCTCGTCACCGGCGCGCGGCGCGGGCACCGCGGCCGTGGGAGCGGCGGCGGTCGCGGTCGGCTTGGCGCGGCGCCCGGTGTACGCGTACGCCACGCCCACCAGCAGTCCGCCGCCGACCAGGTTGCCGAGGCCCACGAAGAGCAGGTTGTGGGCGAAGGCGCCCACCGTCACACCGGGGACGTGCTCGAAGAGGCCGAGCGAGAAGGTCGTCATGTTGGCGACGACGTGCTCGAAGCCGGAGGCGACGAAGGCCAGGATGCCCGCGAAGATCATCATGATCTTCGCCGTGTCGGAGCGGGTGCGCATGCCCATCCACACGGTCAGACAGACCAGGAAGTTGCAGAGCACGCCGCGGAAGAACATCGCCTCGCCGCTCTCGGCCATCTTGGCGTTGAGCATGCCGGTCAGACCGGTCAGACCGGGGGCGGGCGCTCCGGGCGCGGGCACGACGCCCAGCACCCCGGCGGCGTGGACCAGCCAGGCGAAGCCGACCGAGCCGACCAGGTTGCCGACGAAGGAGCCGACGATCACGGCGAGCGCGGCGAGGGGCGCGACGGTACGGCGGACCGCGCCCTGGACCATCGTCATCATGTTGCTGGTGGCCAGCTCGCCACCGGCGAAGATCACCAGGGTCAGCGCGACACCGAAGACGAGCCCCTGGATCAGCTTGACCCAGGGCGAGTGCGCGAGGGTGAGCGGGCCGGACACCATGACCATCAGGACGACGCCCACACCGATGAAGGCTCCCGCGAGCGCCGCGAGCACGAGATAACGCCCGGGCGAGCGGAGCAGCTTCGCCTTGCCGCGCGCTGCCGCGATCTGGCTGTCCAGAGCTTCTTCCAGTGGTATCGGCACGGTGGCCCTCTCAGTGCTGCTCACTCATGGTCGGATTGTCCGACTCTCACGCGTGGAGCAGTGTGCGCCCGCCGATCTGGAAATGTCAAAAGTCGAATTAATGACGTGATAGGCAGTGCTTATCCTGACTTAATCGGCCAAATCTATCGCGTCATAAGTCTCACCTATCACTGACGCCCCACTCATCGCCGCTCCGGCCCGGCCAGCAGCCCGTCCAGCTCCGCGAAGCTCAGCGCGTCGGCGGCCGAGGTGACGGTGCCGCTCTCGAACAGCTCCCGCGCGGCACGCCGGGCGGCGCCGTACGCGGCCAGCGCCACCCCCGGGCCGAGGCTCACCCGGGCCACCCCGAGGGTGCCGAGCTCGTCGACGGACGGCGCTCCGGGGCCCGCCATGACGTTGAGCGGTACGGCAATGTCCTCGGCCAGCGCCTTGAGGGTGGCCGGGTCGGTGACGCCGGGGACGAAGACGCCGTCGGCGCCCGCCTCCACGTACAGCCGGGCCCGGGTCAGGGTCTCCTCCAGGCGGGTCTCCGGGTCGCCCAGACCCAGCAGGTAGGTGTCGACACGGGCGTTGAGGAACAGGTCGGCCCCCGCCCGCTCGGCGCTCCGCCGGGCCGCGCCGAGCCGGGCGGCCAGCTCGGCCGGGGGCCGGGTGCCGTCCTCGATGTTGACGCCGACGGCGCCCGCCTCGATCACCCCGGCGACCGTCTCCGCGACGGCGGCGGCGTCCGCGCCGTACCCGTCCTCGATGTCGGCGGTGACCGGCACCGTGACGGCGGCGGCGATGCGGGCGATCACCTCGAGGGCCCGCTCGCGGGTGAGGGCGCCGCCGTCGGGCGCACCGAGCGCCCAGGAGACCCCGGCGCTGGTGGTGGCGATCGCGCGGGCGCCCGCCGCCTCCACGACGAGGGCGCTCGCCACGTCCCACGCGTTGGCGAGCGCGAGCGGGGCGGCGGGGGTGTGCAGGGAGCGGAAGAGGCGGGCGTCGGCCGCGTGCGTGTGCGTCATGACGGCAGTCAAGCACCGTACGCGGCCCGCCTTCTGGCAGGAATCCGACATGAAGGCCGCCCTGATTCAAGGCGGTTGACCCCCGGGAAACGCCAACGGCCGGAGCCCCCGCACAGTGTGGGCTCCGGCCGTCGTGACCGACGTGTCGGTGTCGGGTCAGAGAGCGAGTCCGGTGAGGACCAGGACGCGCTCGTAGGTGTAGTCGTCCATCGCGGAGCGGACGCCCTCGCGGCCGACGCCGGACTGCTTGGCGCCGCCGTACGGCATCTGGTCGGCGCGGTAGGAGGGGACGTCGCCGATGACCACGCCGCCGACCTCGAGGGCGCGGTGGGCGCGGAAGGCGGCCTGGATGTCGTGGGTGAACACGCCTGCCTGGAGGCCGTACTTGGACTCGTTGACGGCGGCGAACGCCTCGGCCTCGCCGTCCGCCTTCTGCACGGTGAGGACCGGTCCGAAGACCTCCTCGGTGGCGAGGGTGACCCCGGCCGGGACGTCGGTGAGGACGGTCGGGGCGTAGGTGGCGCCCTCGCGCTTGCCGCCCGCGAGCAGGGTGGCGCCCGCCTCGACGGCCTCGTTCACCCAGGACTCGACGCGCTGGGCGGCGTCCTCGCTGACCAGCGGGCCGACCTCGGTGCGCTCGTCGGCCGGGTCGCCGGTGACCTGGGCCTCGACGGCGGCGACGATGCGCGGCAGCAGGCGGTCGTAGATCGCGGCGTCGGCGATCACGCGCTGCACCGAGATGCAGGACTGGCCGCCCTGGTAGTTGGAGAAGGTGGCGATGCGGCTCGCGGCCCAGTCCAGGTCGGCGTCGCTCGCCCAGTCGCCGAGGACGACGGCCGCGCCGTTGCCGCCCAGCTCCAGGGTGCAGTGCTTGCGCGGCACCGAGTCCATGATCGCGTAGCCGACCTTCTCGGACCCGGTGAAGGAGATCACCGGCAGGCGCTCGTCCTGGACGAGGGCGGGCATCTTGTCGTTGGCGACCGGCAGGATGCTCCAGGAACCGGCGGGCAGGTCCGTCTCGGCCAGGAACTCACCGATGATCAGGCCGGACAGCGGGGTGGCCGGGGCGGGCTTGAGGATGATCGGGACACCGGCGGCGATCGCCGGGGCGACCTTGTGCGCGCACAGGTTGAGCGGGAAGTTGAACGGCGCGATGCCGAGGACGACACCCTTGGGGAAGCGGCGGATCAGCGCCATCCGCCCCTGGCCGCCCGCGTCGGTGTCGAGCCGCTGGGCCTCGCCGCCGTTGAACCGGCGGGCCTCCTCGGCGGCGAGCCGGAAGACGGAGACGGCACGGCCGACCTCACCGCGGGCCCACTTGATCGGCTTGCCGTTCTCGCCGGAGATCAGCTGGGCGATCTCCTCGGCGCGCTCGGTCAGCCCCTGCGCGACGTGGTCCAGGGCGGCGGCGCGCACGTGCGCGGGCACGGCGGCGAAGTCGTCGCGGACGGCGTACGCGGCGGCCACGGCCTCCTCGACCTGGGCGTCGGTCGGCACACTGGCCCGGCCGACCAGGCGCCCGTCCCACGGGTTGGTGACGTCGAAGCTGTCCTCGCCGGTGACCTGGCGGCCGGCGAGCCAGAAGGCGTGGGTGGAAGTCATTGACGAGTCCCGGCCCTTCCGCGTTGTCGGAGTTGTTCTTCGGTGCGTGGTCCACGGTAGGGCGGGCGTGGGTGGGCGTCGCTTGTCCGAGTCGTACGGATGCGGGGCGGTGATGCTCCGGTTTGGCGTGAAGAGGCAGGTCGCGACCCCTCACCTGGCCCTACGGCTGTTCGGTGCCCGTCGTCTTCAGGGCCAGCCACAGCTCCATGCGGACGTCCGGGTCGTCCAGGGAGCGGCCCAGGATCTCCTCGACGCGGCGCATCCGGTAGCGCAGGGTGTGCCGGTGGACGCCGAGGTCGGCGGCGGCGGCGTCCCACTGGCCGTGCCGGGACAGCCAGGCGCGCAGCGAGGCGACGAGGTCGCCGCGTCCGGTGGCGTCGTGCTCGCGCAGTGCGCGCAACAGGCCGTCGGCGAAGGCCCGTACGGCGTCGTCGGCGAGCAGCGGCAGCACCGAGCCCGCCGCCAGATGCTCGTGCTCCACGATCGCCCGGCCCCGGCGCCGGGCGACCGAAAGGGCCTGCTCGGCCTGGCGGTGGGCGGCTGCCGCCGCGCTCGGTCCGGCGGGGGCGGACAGGCCGACGACCAGCGCGGTCTCGGCGCCGCCCGGCTCCGGTGCGGTACGCGCCGTCTCCAGCGCGCCCGCGTGGGCGAGACAGGCGGCGACCGCCGCGCCGCCGTCGGCGGCCAGCACCACCAGGCGCTCCCCGTCGGGCACGGCGAGGACGGCCTCGCCGGAGCGGGCGGCGGCCGACTCCACAGCCTCCGCGAGGGCGCCGAGGGGATCGCCGTCGCCGGTGCCGTCCGCCTCGGCGACGAACACCCGGAACGGGGCGTCGAGCAGCCCGTCGTACAGGTCACCGGCGACGGCGCGGGCGTGGTCCGGCTCCCCGGCGAGCAGCATGCGCAGCACGGCGGCGCCGACGCGCTGTTCGGCGGCGTGCAGGGAGCGGGAGCGCTCGGTGGTGAGGGTGAGCAGGGCGATGGCGGAGTGCACGGCGTAGCGCTCGGCGGTGCCGGGGGCGGCGGCGGTACCGACGGCGAGGGCGGCGCGGGGGCGGCGCCCTGTGCCGAGGGAGTGCAGCTCGACCCGGTCCTCGTTGTCGGGGCCGCCGACGACGGAGGAGGCGGGGGCGGGGCGCTCGCGCAGCCGCTCGACCTCGGCGGTGAGCCGGGCGGCCCTGCGGTGGGCCCACTCGGGCGCGGCGGCGACGACGGCGCCCGAGGCGTCGTACAGCGCGGCCCAGCCGTCGAGCTGGGCGGCGAGCGCGCCGAGCAGGCCCTCGGGGCCGGTGGCCAGGGCCTGCCGGGTCAGCTCGCGCTGGGCGGCGAAGCCTGCGGTGACGGCGCGGTACTGCTCGGCGGCGATGGCGGCGGAGACGGCCTTGCTGATGGCGAGGAACGGGGTGCGGCGGGGGACCTCCAGGAGCGGCAGGCCCTCCTCGCGGGCGGCGTCGAGCAGCGCCTCGGGGATCTCGTCGTAGTTGACCCCGACGGCGAACCCGATCCCGACGACCCCGGCCCCGGCAAGCCGCCTGACGTACCGGCGCATCGCCTCGGGGTCCTCCGCGTCCAGCTTCAGCGCGGTGACGAGGAGGAGTTCCCCGCCCTCCATGTACGGCACGGGGTCGGCCAGCTCGCTGACATGCGCCCAGCGCACCGGCACGTCGAGCCGGTCCTCACCCGCGCGGACGGTGAGCTTGAGCGCGGAGTGCTGGACGAGCGAGGCGAGGGTCGGGGGCATGGGGCCTTCAGGTCGAAGCGGTCCGGCGCTGGGCCACCGGAGATCAATTGGCCGCCGCGTATGAACGGCCCACCCCGATTCTGCCTCACCGTACGATCCCGGACCTCACCCCCGCAGATCCACCAGCAACGGCGGCGCGTGCTCCCCCCGCACGGTCGTCAACGACAACACGGCATGCCCGGGCGGCACCCCGTGCGCCAACTCGGACGCGGACCAGCGCTCACGCTCGACCTGGCGGACGGTGACCGCGCGGGCCGTGGGCGCCTTGCCGGTGATGACGCGGCGCAGCATGTGCACGGCCTTGCCCGCCGGGGTCTCGGCGATGATCTGGCGGTCGGTGACGTCGCGGGTCTCGATCCACTCCTTGCCCCACACCTCGGCGAAGTCCTGCCCGTCCCAGGGGGTGAGGCCGGACAGGGCCATCCGGCAGCCGGTGGCGCCGAGCAGCGGGCCGCGCAGCGGCCGGGGCGCGTCGTCCAGGGTGCGCAGGGTGAGCACCGCGCCCGCGTTGGCGGAGCGCAGCCGCTGGATGCCGCGCACGGCCTCGGGGGTGACGACCCCGCCCGCGTCGTCCAGGAGCAGACAGGCGAAGAGCGAGCGGTCCTCGCGCGCGGTCACGCTCGCCGTGAACTGGGCGAGGACCAGCCGGGCCAGGATGCGGGAGGCGTCGGCGTGGCCGCGCTGGGGCAGGTCGACGCGGACCCGGACCGGGTGGTCGAGCGCCTTGAGCGAGAACGGCCGGGACTGCCCGGAGGTGTCGAAGAAGGAGGCGAAGGCGGGCCGGTCGAGCAGCGCGATCCGGTCGGCGAGCACGGCGCCCACATCACCGGGGTGTGCCAACTGCCTTTCTCTTGCGTCGAGTTCGCGCAGGAGCGAGGCGTGTCCGGTCTCGGTGAGCGCCTTGCGGAGCGCGGCGAGCGGGCCAGGGGCGCCGTCGAGCAGCCCGCGCAGCTCGGGTACCGAGGGGAAGCGGCCGTGGACCGCGCGGAAGGGACCGAGGAGCTGGGCGAGGACGGTGGCGGAGCGGCGGCTGTCGCTGCCGGGGTGCGGGTCGGCCAGGTCGCCGACCAGGGCCTCGGCGAGTATCGCGGCGGCCTCGTCGGGGTCGGTGGTGCCGCCGTAGAGGTCGAGGTCGTAGACGGAGTCGGGGTGACCGACCCGGATCACCACGTCGTACGCCTCGGCCGGACCGAGACCGGCGCCCGCCGCGCCGACGACGACCACGGCGGCCCGTCCGGCCAGCGCGTGCAGGCACAGCGACTCCGCGAGGGGACGGATCAGGCTGCCGGTCTTGCCCGAGCCGGCCGGGCCGACCGCGAGCAGTGAGGTGCCGAGCAGCTCGGGGCTGAAGGCGAGCCCGGCGCCCCGGTAACGGTAGGGGTTGCGCGGGTCGTCGGCGGTGGTGCCGACCCGGACCTGTCCGGTGAGCAGGTCGTGGCGGGCCTGCCGGGCGGGCAGGTCACGGTCGCCGGAGGGGTGCGGGCAGGCGGCGGCGCCATCCTTGACCACCGCCCCGGTGAAGGCGGCCAGGGTGTGCAGCCCGGTGCGCACGCCGTCCCAGGCGCGGCCGATCCGGGCGTGGTCCACGTCCCGCATGTGTCCGGCCCGGGCGTCAGCGGCGAGCCGGTCGGCGGCCTCGTGCGCGCCCGCGGCCCGCAGCTCGGGCCAGCTCGCGGGGTCCTCTCCCGGAGTGGGCGGCGGCTGCTCGGGCGGGGCGGTGGGGCGCCAGGCGGGAGGTCCGTAGCGCCGCCAGATCTCGGCCCAGCGGCCGAGCCGGAAGACGACGAGAAGCAGGGCGCCGCCGATGAGCGTGTAGTACGAGTACCAGAGGACGGCGGTGCCGACCCGGCTCTCGGTCTCCAGCCACGCGTCGGGCGCGAGCAGTTCCAGGGGCAGGGTCCACCAGCCGCCGAGGTAGCCGTTCCACAGCAGGGACCACACCAGCCAGCCGATGAGGAACGAGATCAGCGCGCCGCTCAGCAGCTGGCGCCCCGGGATCGTCTCGGGCTCCTCCTCGGGCCGGGTCCGGTGGCCCAGGCGCCAGACGCCGGGCGGGGCGGTGGGGCGGGAGGCGCGCAGCCAGGCGAGGAAGGCGTTGCCGTCCGGCCTCGGCGGAGTGCCGGGTGGCATCGACGGCATGGGCGGCACGGCAGAGCCCTGGGGTGGTACCGCCGGGCGCGGCACCGGGTTCGCCTCTGTGTCGCGGGCGTCCCGCGTGCCGTCGCTCTCCATCGCCGTTGCCCCCTGAGCAGCCGCTCCGTCCACCGTCAGCGAGTCAATCTAACGCCCCCGCAAGGGGAGTTCACCGCTTACGCGGCCGGTGTCCGGGGCACCCGATGGCCACTGCTATGTCCACGACGGACAACCGCCTGGCCGGACAACGCCCACATGGAGCATGACCGGGCCCCGGCGACGGTCCTAACCTGCGAGAAAAGAAGACAAGCGTCCGTAATCACCCCCAGGAGCCCCGCATGACCGCACTTCCGCAGGAGCGCCGCGTCGTCACCGCCATTCCCGGCCCGAAGTCGCAGGAGCTTCAGGCCCGCCGCACCGCGGTCGTCGCCCAGGGCGTGGGCTCCACGCTGCCCGTCTTCGTGACGCGCGCGGGCGGCGGCGTCATCGAGGACGTGGACGGCAACAGCCTGATCGACTTCGGTTCCGGCATCGCCGTGACCTCGGTGGGCGCCTCCGCCGAGGCCGTCGTACGCCGCGCGGGCGCCCAGCTCGCCGACTTCACCCACACCTGTTTCATGGTCACCCCGTACGAGGGCTACGTCGCCGTCGCCGAGGCGCTGGCCGAGCTCACCCCGGGTGACCACGCCAAGAAGTCGGCGCTGTTCAACTCCGGCGCTGAGGCCGTCGAGAACGCCGTCAAGATCGCCCGCGCGTACACCAAGCGCCAGGCGGTCGTCGTGTTCGACCACGGCTACCACGGCCGCACCAACCTCACGATGGCGCTGACGGCGAAGAACATGCCGTACAAGAACGGCTTCGGCCCGTTCGCGCCCGAGGTCTACCGCGTCCCGGTCGCCTACGCCTACCGCTGGCCGACCGGCCCGGAGAACGCGGGCCCCGAGGCCGCCAAGCAGGCCATCGACCAGATCACCAAGCAGGTCGGCGCGGACAACGTGGCCGCGATCATCATCGAGCCGGTGCTCGGCGAGGGCGGCTTCATCGAGCCGGCCAAGGGCTTCCTGCCGGAGATCGTGAAGTTCGCCAACGACAACGGCATCGTCTTCGTCGCCGACGAGATCCAGTCCGGCTTCTGCCGCACCGGCCAGTGGTTCGCGTGCGAGGACGAGGGCATCGTCCCGGACCTGATCACCACCGCCAAGGGCATCGCGGGCGGTCTGCCGCTGGCCGCCGTCACGGGCCGCGCCGAGATCATGGACGCCGCGCACGCGGGCGGCCTCGGCGGCACCTACGGCGGCAACCCGGTGGCCTGCGCCGCCGCGCTCGGCGCCATCGAGACGATGAAGGAGCAGGACCTCAACGGCAAGGCCAAGCGCATCGAGGAGGTCATGAAGGGCCGCCTCGCGGCGATGGCCGAGAAGTTCGACATCATCGGCGACATCCGCGGTCGCGGCGCCATGATCGCCATCGAGCTGGTCAAGGACCGCGCCACCAAGGAGCCGGACGCCGAGGCCGCCGCCGCGCTGGCCAAGGCGTGCCACCAGGAGGGCCTGCTGGTCCTGACCTGCGGCACCTACGGCAACGTGCTGCGCTTCCTGCCCCCGCTGGTCATCGGCGAGGACCTGCTGAACGAGGGTCTGGACATCATCGAGCAGGCCTTCACCCGCATCTGAGCCGGACAGGCCCATGTGCGGCACCCGGGTGCGGCGCCTCCGGGTGCCGCACCCGCAGGCCGTGTGAAGAACGTGTGCGGGGTGGATGGCGGGACCGGATTCCGGCTGCCCAAGCGGCGAGGTCTGCCGTAGGTTCTCGTCCAGAAGAGAGATACACCTCGCCCCCAGGGGACTGCGGGCGGGTTCAGGCCGGGGCCTCCCCAGCTTCGACCTGGTCGTGCCCTCGCGCACACAGCCGGGGCCCGACGGCTCCGGGATCTCCTCACCGATCGGACGGCCGCCGCCCCAAACCCCCCGGGGCGTGCGGCGTTTCCGGTCCGGTCGGCCGCCTCGGAACCACCCCCCCTGTTCCGGGGCGGCCGACCTCCTCCCCGGACTCCCCGGACTCCTCGGCCGCCCGCGCAGGGACCTGCGAAGCTGGGTCCGTGTCCCGCCTCCCCCGCCGCGCCCCGTACGCCGTCCTGCTGACCCTGCCGAGCCTGCTGTTCGCGCTGCTCACCTGGCAGGTGCTCGTCCACGGACCGCTGCTGCGGCCGGACGCCCGGCTCAGCCGGGACCTGGTCCACCCGGACCGCTTCTCGGAACTGCTCTCCGACCTGGGCAACGTCCAGGTGGCCCTGCCGCTGCTGCTGCTCGCCGCCGGATACACCGCGCTACGCGGACGGTCGGCCGGTACGCCCCGCTGGTGGCTGCCCCCGCTCGCGGCGGCCGTACTGATGGCCCTGCTCCCCGCGCTGATCGTCCCGCTGAAGCTGTGGACCGCGCGGCCGGGAACCCCCGTGGTGCCCCCGGCCACCGGCTACTTCCCCTCCGGCCACACGGCGACGGCCTGCGTCGCCTACGGCTCGGCGGTCCTGCTCCTCCTCCCCTGGTGCCGCACGCCCGCCGCCCGCCGCACCGTCCCGGCCGTCGGCGCCGCCCTGGTGCTGGCGGTGTCGTACGGCCTGGTCCGGCGCGGCTTCCACTGGCCGCTGGACGTGCTGGCCTCCTGGTGTCTGGGCACGGTGCTGCTGACGGTGCTCGGGCTGGTGCTCAGCCGAAGTAGCCGTCGAAGGTCCGCTGGAACTCCCAGTTCGCGAAGCGGTCCCAGTTCACCGACCACGTCATCAGACCGCGCAGCGCGGGCCAGGTTCCGTGGGTCGGATACGAGCCGCAGTTCGTCCGCTTCGTGAGGCAGTCCAGGGTCTTGGTGACCTCGGCGGGGGCGACATAGCCGTTGCCCGCGTTGACCGAGGCGGGCATGCCTATGGCGACCTGGTCGGGGCGCAGCGGCGGGAAGACGTTGTTCGCGTTGCCCGCGACCGGGAAGCCGGTGAGCAGCATGTCGGTCATGGCGATGTGGAAGTCGGCGCCGCCCATGGAGTGGTACTGGTTGTCCAGGCCCATGATCGGGCCCGAGTTGTAGTCCTGGACGTGCAGCAGGGTGAGGTCGTCGCGCAGGGCGTAGATCACCGGGAGGTAGGCGCCGCAGCGCGGGTCCTGCCCGCCCCACTGGCCACTGCCGTAGAACTGGTAGCCGTTCTGCACGAAGAAGGTCTCGGGCGCCATGGTGAGCACGAACTTGGCGCCGTACTTGGCCTTGAGGGTCTTCAGGGCGGAGATCAGGTTGACGATCACCGGGGTGGTCGGGTTCTTGAAGTCGGTGTCGCCGGTGTTCAGGGAGAGCGAGTGGCCCTCGAAGTCGATGTCGAGGCCGTCGAGGCCGTAGTCGTCGATGATCTTCGAGACGGAGGAGACGAAGGCGTCGCGGGCGGCCGTGGTGGTCAGCTGGACCTGGCCGTTCTGGCCGCCGATGGAGATCAGCACCTTCTTGCCCGCGGCCTGCTTGGCCTTGATCGCGGCCTTGAAGTCGGCGTCACTCTCCACGTTCGGGCACTCGGAGACCGGGCAGCGGTTGAAGCGGATGTCGCCGGAGGTGACGGAGGTCGGTTCGCCGAAGGCGAGGTCGATCACGTCCCAGCTGTCGGGCACGTCGGCCATGCGGGTGTAGCCGGAGCCGTTGGCGAAGCTGGCGTGCAGATAGCCGACCAGGGCATGGGTGGGCAGGTCGGCCGAACCGCCGCCTCCCCCACCGCTGTTGGCCTTGGTGGTGGCGGTCACGACGGCCGACTTGGCGGACTCGCCCGCGTCGTTGACGGCGGCGACCTGGAAGCTGTACGCGGTGGCGGGCGAAAGACCGCTCACGGTGGCCGAAGTGCCGCTCGCCGTCTGGACCTTGGCGCCGTCGCGGTAGACCGCGTAACCGCTGGCGCCGGAGACCGCCGACCAGGACAGGGCGACCGAGGTGGCGGTGACCGTGCCGGTGGTCAGGCCGGTCGGGGCGGCGGGCGGCTGGGTGGTGGAGCCGCCGCCGGGGCCGACGAGGGAGATGTCGTCGGCGTTGTAGGCGCCGGTGCCGTACCAACCGTGGGTGTAGAGCGTGACCTTGGTGGTGTTCGGTCCGGTGGTGAAGGTGGTGGTGAGCTTCTGCCAGTCGGGCGCGGACTGGGTCCAGGTGGACACGTCGGTGGTGCCGGTGCCGTTCGCACCGAGGTAGACGTAGGAACCGCGCACCCAACCGGAGAGCGTGTACGCGGAGTTGGGGCGCACGGTCACGCTCTGCGCGCACTGGGCGTTGTCGCTGCCCTCGGGAGTCGCCTGGAGGGCGGAACTCCCGCTGTGCACGGGTGAGTTGACGACGGTCCCAGCGGTGCAGGTCCAGCCGGAGAGGCCGGACTCGAAACCGCCGTTGACCACGGCGTCCGCGTCGGCCGCACGGGCGGCCGACGAGAGCGCGGTGATGCCGGACACGGCCAGGGCCGCTGCCGCGAGGAGGGTGACCAGAGGTCTGGAGCGATCCACAAATGCCTCCAGGCATGGGGGAGTTGGAGGTCAGGGGGCGCACCAAACCTGGTCCAGACCAATCCTCCTGTCAAGTCGCCCGGAGGTTATCCGTCTCCGTCCCGCGCCAGTCCCGCGGCGGCCTCGTGCATCGCCAGCTCCAGCAGCGCCGGGTCGGTGAGCGTGCCGGAGCCGTCCGGGGTGACCAGCCAGCGCACCCCGTGCGTCGGCCGCCCCGGATACGGCACCACGATCCACGTGCCGGACCCCGCCGTACGGATACCGGTGCCGAGCCAGCGGGCCGCGGTGCCCGGCGGCACGAAGAAACCCACCCGGTCGTCCCCGAAGTCGGCCAGCACCGGGCCGGGTTGATCGAGGACGCGGGTGAGCACGTCGAGCGTCGGATAGCCGAGGTCACCGGGCAGGATCAGCACGTCCCACGCCTTGCCCGCGGGCAGCAGGGCCACCCCGAGGGCGCTGCGCTCCCACTCCCAGCGGCATGCGTCCGGATCCGGTGCGACGGATGCCAGCCACTCGACCGCCGTCTTCGCCCCTGTCATGAGCAGACCTCCCTCTCTCACCTGGACGCCGTCGCGCCCGGGAGGGAGAGGGAGGTGGACCGGGGAGCATTACGCGGCTTTCCGGCACTCTTTCGGGTGACCCAGGTCACACCGCTCAGCTGTCGAAGCCCAGCCCGATGCGGTCCATCGCCCGCAGCCACAGATTGCGCCGCCCGGCCTGGGCGTCGGCCCGCGCCAGTGACCAGCGGGTCAGCGCGATCCCGGTCCAGGCGAAGGGCTCCGGCGGAAAGGGGAGCGGCTTCTTGCGGACCATCTCCAGGCGGGTGCGCTCGGTGTCCGCGCCGTCCAGGAGGTCCAGCATCACATCGGCGCCGAACCGGGTCGCGCCGACCCCGAGCCCGGTGTAGCCCGCCGCGTACGCGACCCGGCCCCGGTGGGCGGTGCCGAAGAACGCCGAGAAGCGCGAGCAGGTGTCGATGGCGCCGCCCCAGGCGTGGGTGAAGCGGGCGCCCTCCAGCTGCGGGAAGCAGGTGAAGAAGTGCCCGGCCAGCTTGGCGTAGGTCTCCGGCCGGTCGTCGTACTCCGCGCGCACCCGGCCGCCGTACGGATAGATCGCGTCGTAGCCGCCCCACAGGACGCGATTGTCGGCGGAGAGCCGGAAGTAGTGGAACTGGTTGGCCGAGTCGCCCAGGCCCTGGCGGTTCTTCCAGCCGAGGGACGCCAGTTGCGCGGCGCTCAGCGGCTCGGTCATCAGCGCGTAGTCGTAGACCGGCACGGTGTATGCGCGCACCCGGCGCAGCAGGCTCGGGAAGATGTTGGTGCCGAGCGCGACCTTGCGGGCGCGGACGGCGCCGTAGGGCGTGGTGACGGCCATGCCCGCGCCGTACGGCTTCAGGGTGAGCGCGGGGGTGTGCTCGTAGATCCGCACCCCGAGGGCGAGGCAGGCGCGCTTGAGGCCCCAGGCGAGCTTGGCCGGGTGCACCATGGCCACGCCCCGGCGGTCCCACAGCCCGGCCTCGAAGGTGGGCGAGTTCACCTCGGCGCGCAGAGCGTCGCGGTCCAGGAACTCCATGCCGTCGGCGAGGCCCTTGTCCTCAAGTTCGCGGTGCCAGTCGCGCAGTTCCCACGCCTGGTAGGTCTCGGTGGCGACGTCGATCTCGCCGGTGCGCTCGAAGTCGCAGTCGATGCCGTGGCGGGCGAGGGCGGCCTCGATCTCGTCGAGGTTGCGCCGCCCGAGGTCCTGGAGCGTGCGGATCTCCCCCGGCCAGCGGGCCATGCCGTTGGGCAGGCCGTGGGTGAGGGAGGCGGCGCAGAAGCCGCCGTTGCGCCCGGAGGCGGCCCAGCCCACCTCGCGGCCTTCGAGGAGCACCACGTCACGGCCGGGGTCGCGCTCCTTGGCGTTGAGCGCGCTCCACAGTCCGCTGTAGCCGCCGCCCACCACGAGCAGATCGCAGGTCTCGGTGGTGGTGAGGGCGGCCTCGGCCTGCGGCCTGCCGGGGTCTTCCAGCCAGTACGGCACCGGCTGGGCTTCGGAGAGAGAGGAGATCCAGTTGTCTTTTCCACGGCTCATGGCGCTCGGGGCCATGATTTCAACTCCCTACAGGGCTGCTACACCCTTGGACGGCTCACGCCTTCTGACGGCCGCGCCGGCCCGTGACGAGCATCGAGACCAGCACGAACAGCACGGCGAGCAGGAACATGGCCGTGCCGATGACATTGATCTGGACGGGCGTACCGCGCTGTGCCGAGCCCCAGACGAACATGGGGAACGTGACGGTCGAGCCCGCGTTGAAATTGGTGATGATGAAATCGTCGAAGGACAGCGCGAAGGACAGCAGCGCGCCCGCGGCGATCCCGGGTGCCGCGATGGGCAGGGTGACCCGGCAGAAGGTCTGCACCGGGCCCGCGTAGAGATCGCGGGCGGCCTCCTCCAGACGCGGGTCCATCGACATCACGCGCGCCTTGACCGCGGTGACGACGAAGCTGAGGCAGAACATGATGTGGGCGATCAGGATCGTCCAGAAGCCGAGCTGCGCGCCCATGTTGAGGAACAGGGTGAGCAGCGAGGCGGCCATGACGACCTCGGGCATCGCCATCGGCAGGAAGATCAGCGAGTTGATCGCGCCGCGCGCCCGGAACCGGTAGCGCACCAGCGCGAAGGCGATCATCGTGCCGAGCGCGGTGGCGCCGAGCGTGGCCCACAGGGCGATCTGGAGGCTGAGCGAGAGCGAGCCGCACAGGTCGGCGACCCCGCACGGGTCCTTCCAGGCGTCGGTGGAGAACCGCTGCCACGCGTAGTTGAAGCGGCCCTTGGGCTTGTTGAAGGAGAACACCGTCACGACGATGTTCGGCAGCAGCAGATAGGCGAGCGTGAGCAGCCCCGCGATGACCACGAGACGGCGCTTGAGCCAGGTGACGAGCGGCATTTAGACGAGGTCCTCCGTCCCGGCCCGGCGGATGTAGAAGGTCACCATGGCCAGGATCGCGGCCATGAGGATGAAGGAGAGCGCGGCGGCCGTCGGATAGTCCAGGACGCGCAGGAACTGGGTCTGGATGACGTTGCCGATCATGCGGGTGTCGGTGGAGCCGAGGAGTTCGGCGTTGACGTAGTCACCGGCCGCCGGGATGAAGGTGAGCAGCGTGCCGGAGACCACGCCGGGCAGGGACAGCGGGAAGGTGACCTTGCGGAAGGTGGTCCAGGGCCGGGCGTACAGATCGCCCGCGGCCTCGTGCAGCCGCCCGTCGATCCGCTCGAGCGAGGTGTACAGCGGCAGGATCATGAACGGCAGGAAGTTGTACGTCAGTCCGCACACCACCGCGAGCGGGGTCGCGAGCACCCGATCGCCCGCCGTCCAGCCGAGCCAGTCGGTGAGGTCGAGCAGGTGCAGGCTGTTCATGGCGTGCACGACCGGGCCGTTGTCCGCGAGGATCGTCTTCCAGGCCAGGGTGCGGATCAGGAAGCTGGTGAAGAACGGCGCGATCACCAGCACCATGATCAGATTGCGCCAGCGGCCCGCGCGGAACGCGATCAGATACGCCAGCGGATACCCGAGCAGCAGACACAGCACGGTCGCGGCGGCGGCGTAGAGCACCGAGCGCAGGAACTGCGGCCAGTACTCGGCGAGCGCGTCCCAGTACGTGGCGAAGTGCCAGGTGACCTGGTAGCCCTTCTCCAGCGAGCCGGTCTGCACGGAGGTCGACGCCTGGTAGACCATCGGCAGCGCGAAGAACACGACCAGCCACAGGATGCCGGGCAGCAGCAGCCAGTACGGGGTGAACCGGCCGCGTCTGCGGGGCGCCTGCGCGGGCTCGGCCGTGGTCAGGGGCGGGGGCGCCTCGGTGAGCGTCGGCATCAGACGGCCGCCTCTTCCTCGGTGCCCGCGTCGATGTCCTGGGCCGCGTCCAGGGCGAAGGTGTGGGCCGGGTTCCAGTGCAGGACGACCTCGGCGCCGGGGACGAGCCGGGTGTCGCGCTCGACGTTCTGCGCGTACACCGCGAGCGCGCCCGCGACCGGGCTGTCGATCACGTACTGGGTGGAGACGCCGATGAAACCGGCGTCCGCGATGGTGCCGGTGAGGCGGTTGCGGCCGCCTGGGACCGAGCCCGCGTCGTCGGCGTGGGTGAGCGCGATCTTCTCGGGGCGGATTCCGGCGAGGACCTTCTCCCCCGTCGCCGCGGGGGCGGAGCAGCGGGCCGCGGGCAGCAGCAGCTTGCCGTCGCCCGCGCGCAGCACGATGTCGTCGCCGGAGCGGGAGTCGACCTCGGCCTCGATCAGGTTGGAGGTGCCGAGGAAGTTGGCGACGAAGGTGGTGCGCGGGTTCTCGTACAGCTCGGTGGGCGAGCCCTGCTGCTCGACGCGGCCCGCGTTCATCACGGCGACCGTGTCGGCCATGGTCATGGCCTCTTCCTGGTCGTGCGTGACGTGGATGAAGGTGATGCCGACCTCGGTCTGGATGCGCTTCAGCTCCAGCTGCATCTGGCGGCGCAGCTTGAGGTCGAGGGCGCCCAGGGGCTCGTCGAGCAGGAGCACCTTGGGGTGGTTGATCAGGGCGCGGGCCACCGCGACGCGCTGCTGCTGGCCGCCGGAGAGCTGGTGCGGCTTCTTGCGCGCCTGCTCGCCGAGCTGGACCAGGTCCAGCATCTCCTCGACCTGCTTCTTGACGCTCTTGATCCCGCGCCGGCGCAGGCCGAAGGCGACGTTCTCGTAGATGTCGAGATGCGGGAAGAGGGCGTAGGACTGGAAGACCGTGTTGACCGGCCGCTTGTACGGCGGCAGCTGGGTGACGTCCTGGTCGCCGAGGCGCACCGTGCCGCAGGAAGGTTCCTCCAGCCCGGCGATCATGCGCAGGGTGGTGGTCTTGCCGCAGCCGGAGGCGCCGAGCAGGGCGAAGAAGGAGCCCTGGGGCACGATCAGGTCCAGCGGATGCACGGCGGTGAACGCGCCGTACGTCTTGCCGATCCCGTCGAGGCGGACGTCTCCGCTGCCGTCTGTCGTCGTCTTCATCCTCGTCACGCCCCTGTGAGCTTCGCGAATTTTTCTTCGTAGGCCGTCTCTTCCTTCTGGCTCAGGGAGCGGAAGGCGTGGGACTTCGCCTGCATGGCCTTGTCGGGGACGATCAGCGGATTGGCCGCCGCGTCCCGGTCGATCTTGGCAAGCCAGGGCTTTACCCCGTCGACCGGAGTGACGTAGTTGATGTAGGCGGCCAGCGCGGCGGCCTGCTCGGGTTCGTAATAGAAGTCGATCAGCCGCTCGGCGTTCGTCTTGTGACGTGCCTTGTTGGGGATCAGCATATTGTCCGTCGACGTCAGGTATCCGCTGTCGGGTATGACGAAGTCGACGTCGGGGCTGTCCGCCTTGAGCTGGACGACGTCCCCGGCCCAGGCGACACAGGCCGCGAAGTCGCCCTTGGTGAGGTCCGAGGTGTAGTCGTTGCCGGTGAAGCGGCGGATCTGGCCCTTGTCGACGGCCTTTTGCAGCCGGGCGATCGCCGCGTCGTAGTCGTCGTCGGTGAAGCGCGCCGGGTCCTTGCCCATGTCGAGCAGGGTCATGCCGACGCTGTCGCGCATCTCGGAGAGGAAGCCGACCCGGCCCTTGAGCTTCGGGTTGTCGAGCAGGTCCGAGACGGATCTCACCTCGATGCCGTCGAGCGCCTTCTTGTTGTAGGCGATGACCGTGGAGATGCCCTGCCAGGGGTAGGAGTAGGCGCGGCCCGGATCCCAGTCGGGGGTGCGGAACTGGGCCGAGAGGTTGGCGAAGGCGTGCGGGAGGTGGGCGGGGTCGAGCTTCTGCACCCAGCCGAGGCGGATCATCCGGGCGGCCAGCCAGTCGGTGACCACGATGAGGTCGCGCCCGGTGGCCTGGCCCGCGGCGAGCTGCGGCTTGATCTTGCCGAAGAACTCGTTGTTGTCGTTGATGTCCTCGGTGTAGGCGACCTTGATGCCGGTGCGCCGCCGGAAGGTGTCGAGGGTGGGGTGGCGCTTGTTGTCGTCGGAGACGTCGATGTACTCGGTCCAGTTGGAGAAGTTCACCGTCTTCTCCTGGGCCGAGTGGTCGTCGGCCGGGGTGCCGCCGGGTGCCCGGCCCGCCGGGGGGATGCCGCAGGCGCTCAGGGCGGCCAGTCCGCCGGCCGCGAAGGCGCCGCCCGCACCGGCGCGCAGCAGGGACCGGCGGGTGAGCGCCGCCCGGCCGCCGTTCAGGCTGCGCCGCATCGCGGTCGTCACGGCCGGGCTCGGACAGTCGGGCTCGTACTGCTCCATGCGCGTGGTGCCCTTTCGGAAGAACCGTCGGAGAGTCGGAGAGGAGAGGGGGCGCGGGGCCGGTCAGGGGGTGTCCGGGTGCGCGCGGTCCCCGAAGACCGTGCGGTGCCAGTCCTTGCGCGCGACCGCCGTGTTGTCGAACATCACATGCTTGACCTGCGTGTACTCCTCGAAGGAGTACGCCGACATGTCCTTGCCGAAGCCGGACGCCTTGGAGCCGCCGTGCGGCATCTCGCTGATGATCGGGATGTGGTCGTTGATCCACACACAGCCCGCCGCGATCTCGCGGGTGGCCCGGTTCGCGCGGTACACGTCCCGGGTCCACGCGGAGGCGGCCAGGCCGTACGGCGTGTCGTTGGCCAGCCGCAGGCCCTCGTCGTCGGTGTCGAAGGGCAGGACGACCAGCACCGGGCCGAAGATCTCGGCCTGGACGATCTCGCTGTCCTGGGCGGCGTCGGCGATCAGGGTGGGCCGGTAGTAGGCGCCGTCCTTGAGCGCGCCCTCCGGCGCCTCGCCGCCGGTCACCACGCGCGCGTACCCGCGGGCCCGGTCCACGAAGGCGGCGACCCGGTCGCGCTGGACGTGCGAGACGAGCGGCCCGAGATCGGTGCCGGGGGCGAACGGATCGCCGAGCCGTACGGTCTCCATCAGGGCGGCGGTCCGCTCCACGAACGCCTCGTACAGCGGGCGCTGCACATACGCGCGCGTGGCGGCCGTGCAGTCCTGCCCGGTGTTGATGAGCGCGCCCGCGACCGCGCCGTTGGCGGCGGCCTCCAGGTCGGCGTCGTCGAAGACGACGAAGGGGGCCTTGCCGCCCAGCTCCAGGTGGAGCCGCTTGGCGGTGCCCGCGGCGAGCGTGGCGACCCGGCGGCCGACGGCGGTGGAGCCGGTGAAGGAGGTCATGACGACCCGGGGGTGCTGGATCAGCCGCTCCCCCGCCTCCGGTCCGGTCCCGGTGACGATGTTGATCACGCCGTCCGGCACGCCCGCGTCGGTGGCGGCGCGGGCGAAGAGCAGGGCGGTCAGCGGGGTCAGCTCGGAAGGCTTGAGGACGATCGTGTTGCCCGCCGCGACGGCCGGGAGGATCTTCCAGGCGGCCATCTGGAGCGGGTAGTTCCAGGGCGCGATCGAGCCGACGACACCGAGGGGCTCGCGCCGCACGTACGAGGTGTGGTCGCCGGAGTACTCCCCGGCGGACTGGCCCTGCAGGTGCCGGGCGGCGCCCGCGAAGAAGGCGGTGTTGTCGATCGTGCCGGGCACGTCGAACTCGCGGGTGAGCTTGAGCGGCTTGCCGCACTGGAGCGATTCCGCGCGGGCGAACTCCTCGGCGCGCTCCGCGATCAGGGCGGCCAGGCGGTGCAGGGTGTCGGAGCGCTCGCCGGGCGTGGTGGCGGCCCAGCCGGGGAAGGCCGCGTGGGCGGCGGCGACGGCCGCGTCCACGTCGTCCGTGCCCGCGAGTTCGTACGTCAGGATCTCCTGGCCGGTGGCCGGGTCGGTCACGGTGTGGGTGCGGCCCGAGGTGCCCCGCGCGGGGCGGCCCGCGAGGTACTGCGCGCCGTCCGAAAAGCGGTCGCGTGCGGGGAATCGTTCCGGGATGGCGGTGCCCGGGATGTGCATGTCGCTCTCCTCCGCCGTACACCCCGTGGGGGCCGGGTGGCGTGGCTCCAGCTCGATTTGAGTGCCGATCCTGACAGAGTGATATCGCGCCAACAAGGGATTCCGTTGTTGCCTTTTGGTTACGCGACGGAATCTGTCGACCAGGTGTCGAGTCGCCATGAGCCGGGGCGTACGGAGTGTCAGTGGCTGGTGACACACTCGCGGTCATGGGGAAGATCGAGGGCCTGGACACACTGATCAGCGAGGTCCGGGCGGGGGCACGGGTGAAGTATCTGCACTTCTGGGGGCACCGGCCGCGTCCGGACGGCTCGGCGGGCGCGGGCTGTCTCAGCCAGTGGTGGCCCGCGCCGTTCACGGTGGACGGCGTGGAGTACGCGACGGCCGAGCACTGGATGATGGCCGCCAAGGCGCGGCTGTTCGGGGACGCGGAGGCGGAGCGGCTGGTGCTGGCCTCGGCGCATCCCGCGCAGGCGAAGGAGGCCGGGCGGCTGGTCCGGGGCTTCGACGAGGCGATATGGGCGCGCGAGCGGGCCGGGATCGTCGTCGAGGGCAGCGTGCACAAGTTCGCGGCGCACGACGAGCTGCGCGCGTTCCTGCTGGGCACCGGGGAGCGGGTGCTGGTGGAGGCGAGCCCGGTGGACCGGGTGTGGGGCATCGGCCTCGCGGCGGACGACGAGCGGGCCGGTGACCCCGAGCGCTGGCGGGGGCCGAACCTGCTGGGGTTCGCGCTGATGGCGGCGCGGGCGCGGCTGCGGGACGGCTGAACGGGCGCGGCCCGCCCTCCGTGACGGGGGCGGGCCAGGCGAGTTGGTGAGCGCGGCGCCGAATGCGTGCTGTCGGCTGCCGGTGCCCGGTGTCAGGCGCGGGGCAGCAGCGGTGCGGACACGCTGGGCGCGGAGTTGTACGAGCCGTACGGGTCGTCGTCGGAGCCGGTGTCCGAGTCGTGCACGATCTTCGCGAACAGCACGCCCCAGAAGACGACCACCAGGATGCCGAGCACGATCCCGATGATGCCCATGACGAAACCGCCCTGGGCGGAGCCCCGGTTGGTGGCCTCGCCCCGGTCGGCGCGCTGCTTGCCCTTGACGCCGAGGACCACCGCGATGATGCCGAGCACGATGGACGGGATGCCGTAGAAGCAGAACAGACAGAGGGACAGGATGCCGAGCACCATCGCGGAGGTGCCCATGCCGTTCTGCGGCAGCGCCGGGGCGCCGTTCCAGCCGTAACCCTGCGCGGGGCCGGGGTAGTCGGGGTAGCCGTAACCGCCCGGCGGCTGCGGGGCGCCCATGCCCGGGCCGGTGGGGGCGTACGGCGGGGGCGGTACGGAGGGATCGCCCCAGCCCTGCGCCGGGGGCGGGACGGGACCGCCGACGGGCGGGGCGCCGAACGGCGGACCGGCGACGGGCGGACCGGCGAGCGGCGGGCCCGTCACGGGCGGCGGGCCGAATCCGGCCGATGGGAAAGACGTCATGGTCGCCTGGTCGTGCACCGAGGACGGGGGCACGGGCGGCTGCTGGACGGGGGGTTGTGCGCCGGAGGCCGGAGCGGAGCCGGGGGCCGGGGCGCCCTTCTCCAGGGACGGTCCACTCGCGGGCGGCGCCCACGGGTCGTAGTCCGGTCCCTCGCCCGCGCCGGGCTGTGGCTGTTCGGTCACGTGACCCCTCCCCCTCCGTCTGCTCGTCGGATCATCGTAAAGCCTTGCCTTTACCTTCCCGGTGCCCGGTGGCCGACCTGTGACAGGCCGGAACCGAAGCCGCACGCCCCGGCCCCGAGGCCGTTTTCGGGCGTTGTCGGTGGCCCGGCCTAGGATGTCCGGGCACCATCGATCAGCCGATCGCCCGCGCCCGGCGCACCACCGTGCGTCCGCGAGCGCCGTTCCCCCTGGGGAGGACCCCTTGACCGAGCGCAGCACCGACAGCAGCACCGCAGGCGCCCCCGTAGGCACCCCCGCGCGCGACGACCGCGCCGCCTTCGTCGCCGGGCTGCCCAAGGCCGAACTGCACGTCCACCACGTCGGCTCCGCCTCCCCGCGCATCGTCTCGGAACTGGCCGCGCGCCACCCCGACTCCAAGGTGCCCACCGACCCCGAGGCGCTCGCGGAGTACTTCACGTTCACCGACTTCGCGCACTTCATCCAGGTGTATCTGTCGGTCGTGGACCTGGTCCGCACCCCGGAGGACGTCCGGCTGCTCACCTACGAGATCGCCCGCGACCTCTCCCGCCAGCAGGTGCGGTACGCGGAGCTGACCATCACCCCCTTCTCCTCCACCCGGCGCGGCATACCGGCGCGGCCCTTCATGGACGCGATCGAGGACGCCCGCAAGTCGGCCGAGGCGGACTTCGGCACCCTGCTGCGCTGGTGCTTCGACATCCCGGGCGAGGCGGGTCTGGACGCCGCCGAGGAGACGGCCCGCCTGGCCACCGAGGACGGCATCCGCCCCGAGGGCCTGGTGTCCTTCGGGCTGGGCGGCCCCGAGATCGGCGTGCCCCGGCCGCAGTTCAAGCCGTACTTCGACCGCGCCATCGCTGCCGGTCTGCACTCGGTGCCGCACTCGGGCGAGACAACGGGCCCGCAGACGGTGTGGGACGCGCTGACCGAGCTGCGCGCCGAGCGCATCGGGCACGGCACCAGCTCCGCCCAGGACCCGAAGCTGCTCGCGCATCTCGCCGAGCACCGCATCGCGCTGGAGGTCTGCCCGACCTCCAACATCGCCACCCGCGCGGTGCGCACGCTGGAGGAGCACCCGATCAGGCACTTCGTGGACGCGGGCGTGCTGGTCACGGTCAACTCCGACGACCCGCCCATGTTCGGCACCGACCTGAACAACGAGTACGAGGTCGCCGCGCGTCTGCTCGACCTGGACGAGCGGGGCGTGGCCGAGCTGGCGAAGAACGCCGTGGAGGCGTCCTTCCTGGACCCGGCGGGCAAGGCGCGGATCGCGGCGGAGATCGACACGTACACGAACGCCTGGCTCACCCGCTGAGGCGGTCGCGGGGCCGGTCGGGCCGCTGACCGGCCCTGCGGGCCAGGCCGGTTCACCCGCTGACCCGCCGTCGGCGGCCAGGGCCCGGCGGCCTGCCGACCGGCGCGTCGGCCGCCAGGCGGGGCTCGTCCCCGACCCGTCCCCCGGCTGCCAGAATGGCGGCCATGCAGACCTGGACCGCCGTCGCCCACCGGGGCGACCCCTACCGCTTCCGCGAGAACACCGTCGCCTCGCTGCGCTCCGCGCTCGATCAGGGCGCGGACGCGGTCGAGATCGACGTACGGCTCACCCGCGACGGCGTCCCCGTGCTGCTGCACGACGAGACGCTGAAGCGGCTGTGGGAGATCGAGCGCCCGCTGTCCGCGCTGACCGCCGAGCGGCTGCGCGAGCTGACGGACGGTCAGGTGCCGACGCTGGCCGAGGCGCTGGCGGCGACGGAGGGCGCCCGGGTCCTGGTGGACCTGTGCGGACCGGTCCACCGCCGTACGGTGGAGCGGGTCCTCGGTGTCGTCGGCGACTGCGGCGCGAAGGACCGGGTGTACTACTGCGCGGGCGCCGAGTCGATGCTCACCCTCCGCGCCGCCGACCCCGCCGCGGAGATCGCCCTGACCTGGACCAGCCTGGCCCGCCCCCGCCCCGGCGTCCTCGAAGCGATCCGGCCCCGCTGGCTCAACTACCGCTTCTCCCTGGTCGACCGCGACCTGGCGGCCCGGGTCCACCACGACGGCTACCTGCTGTCGGTGTGGACCCCGGACACCGGCCGCTCCATGCGGAAACTGCTGTCCCTGGGCGTGGACTCGATCACCACCAACCGGATCGAGACGCTGGTGGGGCTGCGCAAGAGGACGGCGTAGGAACACCGGATCGTGGGGGTGCGGCCCCCACGTGCCACGCCACGTCCCGCCGCCCACCCTCAGGTGGGCGGCCGGTGCGTCAGTCGAAGTAGTCCGGCTGGGTCTGGACGTTCAGTTCGGGCAGGTGGACTCGGCGGGCCGGGTCGGTGCGGCGGTCGTCGAGTTTCAGGACGTCGAGGCCCTTGATGATGTCGTTCGAGTAGATGTAGCCGTTGTAGTAGTACGCCGACCACGAGCCGCCGAGCTGGAGGGTGTCGGTGGACAGCGGGCCGCGCTCGAAGTAGGCGATCTCCTTGGGGCGGGTGGAGTCGGTGAAGTCCCAGACGGAGACGCCGCCCTGGTACCACGCCTGGACCATGAGGTCCTTGCCCTTGACCGGGATCAGCGAGCCGTTGTGGGCGACGCAGTTCTCGGTGTCGGCCTGGTGGCGGGGGATCTTGTAGTAGCCGCGGAAGACCAGCTTGCGGTGATCGCCCCGGCCCACGATGTCGTAGATGCCGTCGGCGCCCCGGTTCGGCCCGATCGCCGCGTTGCAGGTGGCCGCGCCGCCACCGCCCAGCTCGTCGGTGAAGACGACCTTGTCGGCCTTCTGGTTGAAGGTCGCCGAGTGCCAGAACGCGAAGTTGACGTTGTCCTGGACCTGGTCGATGACCTTCGGGTGCTCGGGGTCCTTGAGGGAGAACAGGATGCCGTCACCCATGCAGGCGCCCGCCGCGAGGTCCTTGGAGGGCAGGACGGTCAGGTCGTGGCAGCCGGTGGTCTTGGAGACGCCCGGGTTGGTGGGGGCGCCGGGGTTGCCGCCGCCGTCCGGCCCGTCACCGGGGAAGAGCACCGGGAAGCCCACCACCGCGGCCTTCTCGGGCGCCTTGCGCGGCACCTTGATGACCGAGATGCCGTCGTGCGGCGGCTGGCAGTCGGGGAAGGACGCGCTCGGGGAGTACGACGAGACGTAGACGTAGACGTTCTTCCGCTGCGGCACCAGCGTGTGCGTGTGGGAGCCGCAGGCGGTCTCGACGGCGGCGACGTACCGGGGGTTCCTCTTGTCGCTGATGTCGAAGATCTTCATGCCCTCCCACGACGACTTCTCGGTCGCGGACTGCGCGGTGCTGGCGCAGGAGTCGTCGCTGCGCGAGGAGTCGGTGGACAGGAAGAGCAGGTTCCCGGAGACGGAGACGTCGTTCTGCGAGCCGGGGCACAGCACCTGGGCGACCGTCTTCGGCGCCTTCGGGTCGCTGATGTCGAAGACGCGGAAGCCGTCGTAGTTCCCGGCGTAGGCGTACCTGCCCTGGAAGGCGATGTCCGAGTTGAAGCCGGTCAGCGCGTCCTTGGGGACGTTGGCGAGGTGCTTGATGGTGCGGGAGTGGACGATCTCGTCCTGGCCGGGTATCTCACCGGCCGCGACGGCGCTCCTCGTCCCGGCGGCCTCGCTCCTGGAGACGGGCTGTGGTGCGGCGGGGCCGTCGCCGGGGTCCGGGGTGGCGGAGGCCGGGGCGACGGTGAGCAGCGCGGCCAGGAGCCCGGCCGCCGCTGCGCCGACTCCCAGCCGTCTGTGGCGCGTTCGGGATTCTCTCGACAGGGTCACTGCTGCCTCCGGTGCCGGTCGTGGGGACGCGGTTCACGCTTCTCCGCAGTATCGTCTGCGTCATGCACAGGTCAACAGTGCGCAATGTGACACCGCTGAAAATTCTCGGCCGGACGGCCCTCCGCCGCGTCCGGCGCCCCGTCGGTCGCTCTCGCTGACCGCACCGCCGACCACCCTCGCCGACCGTACCGTCGACACCGTCCCGTCGGCCCCGTCCCGTCAACCGCTCCGCCAGCGACAGGAGATCACCGTGCTCTTCCGCCGTGCGTCCCTCGCGTCCCTCGCCACGGCCTCGTTGGCCACGGCGGCCGTGTTCGCGGTCGGGGGCTGTGATGCCGGTGCGGACACCAAGTCCGCGGCGGCGAGCGGCCCTTCGGTCATCGCGCCGGGCAGACCGGGCGAGGCGAACCGCACCCTGTCCGCCCAGGAGGCCGCCGGGCAGCGCGCGGACGACAACTCCCCCAACGCGGCCGACCGTTCGTACGCCACGATGATGATCGAGCACCATGCCCAGGCCCTGGAGATGACCGGACTCGCCCCGGAGCGCGCCCGGTCGGCGGCGGTCAAGCGCATGGCCGAGCGGATCTCCGCCTCCCAGGGGCCCGAGATCGCCGCCATGAAGAACTGGCTGCGCACGGACGGCGAAAGCACGGGCGAGGGCGGCGAGCACGACCAGGGCGGCACCCACGACCACGCCCACATGCCGATGCCCGGCATGGCGACCGAGGCGCAGCTCAAGCAGCTGAAGTCCGCGCAGGGCAAGGCGTTCGACGCCCTCTTCCTCACGCTGATGATCGCCCACCACCAGGGGGCGATCACCATGGCCACGGACGTGAAGGCCCGGGGTCACAGCGTCCGGATCGAGGAGATGGCCGACGACGTGATCGCGCAGCAGACGGCCGAGATCAGCCGGATGCGCGCGCTGTCGTGACCGCTGCCCGCCAAGTGCCGCAGGACTCCCGGGCCTTGAGCGGTCAGGCGCCCACGTACTGCGCCAGGTGCTGTCCCGTCAGCGTCGACCTGTCGGCGACCAGGTCGGCCGGGGTGCCCTCGAAGACGACACGGCCGCCGTCGTGGCCCGCGCCGGGGCCGAGGTCGATGATCCAGTCGGCGTGGGCCATGACCGCCTGGTGGTGTTCCACGACGATGACCGACTTGCCGGAGTCCACCAACCGGTCGAGCAGGCCGAGCAGTTGCTCGACATCGGCGAGGTGGAGACCGGCGGTCGGCTCGTCCAGGACGTAGATCCCGCCCTTCTCCGCCATGTGCGTGGCGAGCTTCAGCCGCTGGCGTTCGCCGCCGGAGAGGGTGGTGAGCGGCTGGCCGAGGGTGAGATAGCCGAGGCCCACGTCGGACAGCCGGGTCAGGACGCGGTGCGCGGCCGGGGTGCGGGCCTCGCCGTCGGCGAAGAACTCCAGCGCCTCGGACACGGACATCGCCAGCACCTCGCTGATGTCCCGCCCGCCGAGCCGGTGTTCGAGCACCGCCGCCTGGAAGCGCCTGCCCTCGCACTCCTCGCAGGTGGTGGCGGTCCCGGCCATCATCCCCAGGTCGGTGTAGACGACGCCGATGCCGTTGCAGGTCGGGCAGGCGCCCTCCGAATTGGCGCTGAACAGCGCGGGCTTGACCCCGTTGGCCTTGGCGAAGGCCTTGCGGATCGGGTCCAACAGCCCTGTGTAGGTGGCCGGGTTGCTGCGCCGTGAGCCCCGGATCGGGCTCTGGTCGACCGAGACGACCCCTTCACCGGCCGGGATCGACCCGTGCACCAGCGAACTCTTGCCGGAACCGGCCACCCCGGTGACGACGGTCAGCACCCCGAGCGGGATGTCCACGTCCACGTCGTGCAGGTTGTTGGCGTCGGCGCCCCGGATCTCCAGGGCGCCGGAGGGCGAGCGCACGCCGTCCTTCAGCCGGGCCCGGTCGTCGAAGTGGCGGCCGGTGACGGTGTCCCCGGCCCGCAGCCCCGCGACATCACCCTCGTAACAGACCGCGCCGCCCGCCGAACCGGCGCCAGGCCCGAGGTCCACCACATGGTCGGCGATGGCGATCGTCTCCGGCTTGTGCTCCACGACCAGCACGGTGTTGCCCTTGTCCCGCAGGCGCAGCAGCAGGTTGTTCATCCGCTGGATGTCGTGCGGGTGCAGTCCGGTGGTGGGTTCGTCGAAGACGTACGTCACGTCGGTGAGCGAGGAGCCGAGATGGCGGATCATCTTGACGCGCTGCGCCTCGCCGCCGGACAGCGTGCCCGAGGGCCGGTCCAGGGAGAGATAGCCGAGGCCGATCTCCACGAAGGAGTCCAGGGTGTGGCCAAGGGCGGTGAGCAGCGGCGCGACGGAGGGGTCCGCCAGACCGCGCACCCACACGGCCAGGTCGGTGATCTGCATCGCGCACACGTCCGCGATGGACTTGCCCTCGATCTTCGAGGACCGCGCGCCCTCGTTGAGCCGGGTGCCCGCGCAGTCGGGACACACGGTGAAGGTGACCGCCCGCTCCACGAAGGCCCGCACATGCGGCTGGAGCGCGTCCACGTCCTTGGACAGGAACGACTTCTGGATCTTCGGGATCAGGCCCTCGTACGTGAGGTTGATGCCCTCCACCTTGATCTTGGTGGGTGCCTTGTGGAGCAGGTCGTGCAGCTCGCGCTGGGTGAACTTGGCGATCGGCTTGTCCGGGTCGAAGAAGCCGCAGCCGGTGTAGATGCGGCCGTACCAGCCGTCCACGCTGTAGCCCGGGATGGTCAGCGCGCCCTCGCGCAGCGACTTGGAGTCGTCGTAGAGCTGGGTGAGGTCGATGTCGGTGACCGCGCCCCGGCCCTCGCAGCGCGGGCACATGCCGCCGGAGCGGCTGAACGTCACCTTCTCGGCCTTGCGCGCCCCGCGGTCCACCGTGATCGCGCCACTGGCCTCGACCGAGGCGACGTTGAAGGCGTACGCCCCGGGCGGGCCGATGTGGGGCTCGGCGAGGCGGCTGAAGAGGATGCGGAGCATCGCGTTGGTGTCGGTGACGGTGCCGACGGTGGAGCGCGGGTCGGCGCCGAGCCGCTGCTGGTCCACGGTGATCGCGGTGGTCAGACCGTCGAGCACGTCGACCTCGGGCCGGGCGAGGGTGGGCATGAAGCCCTGCACGAACGCGCTGTACGTCTCGTTGATCAGCCGCTGCGACTCGGCCGCGATGGTGCCGAACACCAGCGAACTCTTGCCGGAGCCGGAGACCCCCGTGAACACCGTCAGCCGGCGCTTGGGGATCTCGACGTCGACGTCCTTGAGGTTGTTCACGCGCGCTCCGTGCACACGGATCATGTCGTGACGGTCGGCGGCGTGCTGGTCGGCCCGGTTGGCCTGGGTCATCGTCTCTCCATCGGTCCCGGTACGGCGGGCGGTCCTCAGCGGCGTTCCTGGATGCGGAGCAGGTTGCCCGCGGGGTCGCGCACGGCGCAGTCGCGCACCCCGTACGGCTGCTCGGTGGGCTCCTGCACGATCTCGGCGTCGGCCGCCGCCAGCCGCTCGAAGACGGCGTCGAGATCGGGCGTGGCCAGGAGCAGGGTGGCGTAGGTGCCCTTGGCCATCATCTCGGTGATGGTACGGCGCTCGTCCTCGGTGATGCCGGGGTCGACGGCGGGCGGGGTCAGCACGACGGACGTCTCCGGCTGCCCGGCGGGGCCCACGGTGAGCCAGCGCAGTCCGTTGTAGCCGACGTCATTGCGCAGCTCGAAACCGAGCAGATCCCGGTAGAAGGCGAGGGCCGCCTCCGGGTCGTCCTGGGGCAGAAAGCTGGCGTGAATGCTGAGGTCCATGGCCGTCACGCTAGCCGCGGCCCGCACCGGGCGCTTCTCGATTCCTGACCGCTTTCCGCACCGGTTCCGGCAGCGGCTTCGGCACCGGCCTCCGCACCGGTCTCCGCACCGGCCGGGTGACCTGCTTCACCACGCACGACGGCATCCCCACGGTCGCCCGCGCCGCCTCGCTCCGGTACACGCTCGGCGGCATCCCCACCAGCTCCGTGAACCGCGTGCTGAACGTCCCCAGCGACGCACACCCCACCGCGAAACACACCTCGGTCACACTCAGGTCCCCGCGCCGCAGCAAGGCCATCGCCCGCTCGATCCGCCGCGTCATGAGATACGCGTACGGCGACTCCCCGTACGCCGCCCGGAACTGCCGGCTGAGATGCCCGGCCGACACCCCGACCCCCCGGGCCAGCGCCTCCACGTCGAGCGGCTGCGCGTACTCCCGGTCCATCCGGTCCCGCACGCGGCGCAGCCGGGCGAGGTCGCGGAGGTCGGGGGCGGGGGGTCGTCTGCTCACGCCCAAAGCGTGCCACAACGGGCGCGGGATGGGCGGGCCCGCGCGGTCGAACGGTCGGTCACACGGTGAACCTGACCGCCTCGAGGCGGCGGTCGTTCTCCAGGGCGCCGCCGAAGACGTAGGCGGGGCGGGCGTTCGCGCACCCCGTCCCGCTCCAGGCGGTGGAGCCGACGCGGCGGGTCGCCTGGCAGACCCGGCCGCTGCCGACGTTGATGGCGAAGCCCAGCATGTCCGGGGCGCCCTGCGTGGTGCCGCCGACGCGGAAGTTCTTGCCGTCGCCGGTCACAGCCGTCCACTTCGGCTGCCAGACGCCCTTGCCGTCGGTCGAACCGGGCTTGTGGACAAAGGCGTTGGCGGCCGAGCCGCCCGTACCGCGCACCGCGATCTCCAGGCCCTTGATGGCGCGGTTCCGTCCGGTCGTCCCGGCCATCGTGCCGTCGCACACGGGCTTCTGCCAGCCCTGTCCCGCGACGTACGCGCGGTAGCAGATGTGCCGTCCCCCGGGGTCGCTCGCGGCGAGCCGGTTCACGGCGGTCCCGGCCGTCTCCGCCGGGGGCTTCGCCGTGACGGTGGCGGTGGCCCGTGGCGGGCGCGCGGTGACGGTGACCGTGACGCCGCCTCCGGCGCCGCCCTTCTCCTGCGGCTTCTTCGACTTCTTCGGCTTCCCGTGCTTCTTCGGTCCTGAGGTGGTGGGGGCGGGCGACGGTGAGGCGGTACGGGGCGCGGCCGGGACGGTCGGAGGTGCCCCGGTGGCTCCCGGGGACGCGCTCTTCACGTTGCTCGCGCGAGCGGTCTCCCGCTGGTGGCCGTCGTCCGAACCGCCGCTGCCGATGATCACCAGGGGGACGACCACGAGAGCGGCCACCCCGAGCGCCACGGGGCCGACGACCAGGGGCCTGCCGAGGAAGCCGGGGGGCTCGTACTCGTCGTCGGACTGGCGGGCGCGGGGGCGTGGGGGGACGGGGGTGGCGTCGGGGACGGGGGCAGGGGCGGGGTCGGGTTTCTCGGCGCGGACCGCGGACCCGGGTCCGGGGGCGGTGCCGGGCGGGGCGGCGCTGTCGGCCGGGGCGGCACCGGCGTCTCCCGCCTCCATTGGTCCGGCGCCGTCCGCGCTTCCCTCCCCCGTCGGCGTCTCGGCGCCCTTCCCCTCCAGCCGCTCCTCCTCCTGCCCCAGCAGCCTGCTGGAGCCGTCCGGGGCGACCTCCACGTGCGCCACGTATCCGGCCGAGGGGTCGCGGACGGCCGCCGTCACCGGGGCACCGCTCTCGCGTGCGTGGCGGTGCAGGGCGTCGAGGACGGCGTCGTCGACGCTCTCGCCCTCCCGTGGCAGGACCGCCTCGCCATCGATCGCGGCGGAGCCGTCGTCGGAGATCACCACCGTGAAGCGGGGCCCTGAACCGCCGTCCCCGGCCGGTGCGTCCACCGATGCGCCCGCCGGTGCGTCCGCCGCTTCGCTCCCGTTCGTACCCATCCGCGCCCCTTCCCTCGTGCCTGTCTCGTGGCGGCTGCCGCGCACCACAACGGCTGCGGTGCCGCAACGGTTCACATCGTCCGGGCCGAAGGGGCGTGACCTGCCGCAATAGGGACGGAACCGCATGTTCCGTCCAGGGTGCCGACGGGCGGGCGCGGCTCAGTAAGGTCGTGCCGTGAACGCCTTTGAGAATGCCCTGCGTTTCGCCGTGCTGGGGCCGGTGCGGGCGTGGCGCGGTGCCGACGAACTGGACCTCGGTTCGCCGCAGCAGCGGGCGGTCCTCGCCGCTCTCCTCTTACGCAGGGGGCGCCCCGTCCTGCTCGGCGAGCTGTTGAGTGCCGTCTGGGGGGACGAGCCGCCCCCGGCCGCCGTGTCCGTGGTGCGGACCTACGTCTCCCGCCTCCGCAAGGCCCTGGAGCCGGACCGCTCCCCCGCCCGGCCCCCGAGCGTCCTCGTCTCGGTCGGGGACGGCTACCTCGCCCGTGTCGCCGACGACGCCCTGGACCTGGCCGTGTTCCAGCAGCGGGCGGAGGAGGCGCGGCGGTTGCGCGCCGCCGGTGAGGTCGCCGCCGCGCACCGGCTGCTGCACTCCGCGCTGGAGGCCTGGTCCGGTCCCCCGCTGACCGGCGTACCGGGTCCGCTGGCCGAGGCGCGCCGTTCCTGGCTGACCGAGGAGCGGCTGAACGCCCTGGAGGCACGGCTCGACCTGGACATCGCGCTCGGGCGGCACACCGAGGTGACCGCCGAGCTGCGGGCGCTGACCAGCGCGCATCCGCTGCGGGAGCGGCTGTCCGAGCTGCTGATGCTGGCGCTGTACCGGTCCGGGCGGCAGGCGGAGGCGCTGGCCGCCTACCGCGCGATACGCACCGCCCTGGTGGAGGAGCTGGGCATCGAACCCGGTGCCGCCCTCCAGGACCTCCACGAACGCATCCTCGCCGCCGACGCCTCCCTACTGCCGGACCCGGTCCCGCCGCCCGCGCCCCGGTCCGCCGAGCCCACGGTGCCTGCCGAACCCGCCGACGAGAGCGCCGTACGGGCGCCCCGGCCCGCACAACTGCCCGCCGCGCTCGCGACGTTCGCCGGGCGCAGTGCCGAACTCGACCGATTGCGGGCCCTGTTGCCGGACGACGGGGGCGCCCCGCCCGCCGTGGTGATCAGCGCGATCGGCGGCATGGCGGGCATGGGCAAGACCACGCTGGCCGTGCACTGGGCCCACGAGGCCGCCGACCGCTTCCCGGACGGGCAGCTCTACGTCAATCTGCGCGGCTTCGACCCGGTCGGCCAGGTGGTGCCGCCCGAGGAGGCCGTCCGGATCTTCCTGGACGCGCTCGGCGTCCATCCGCTGCGCATTCCCGCCGGGCTCGACGCGCAGACGGCGCTCTACCGCAGTCTGCTCGCCCGGCGCCGGATGCTGGTGCTGCTCGACAACGCCCGTGACACCGAGCAGGTGCGTCCGCTGCTGCCCGGTTCCTCCGGCTGTCTGGTGATCGTCACCAGCCGCAGCCGCCTGGCCGGGCTGGTGGCGGGCGAGGGCGCCTATCCGCTGACGCTGGACCAGCTGTCGGCCGCCGAGTCGCGCGATCTGCTGGCCCGCAGGCTCGGCGCGGACCGGCTCGCGGCGGAACCGGAGGCGGTGGACGAGATCGTGGAGCGGTGCGCCCGGCTGCCGCTGGCGCTCGCCATCGTCGCCGCGCACGCCGCCGAGCACCCGGGCTTCCCGCTGCGTGCCGTCGCCGGGGAGCTGCGCGCGGGACGGGGTCTGGACGCGTTCGCCGGGGGCGACGACCTCACGACCGACGTGCGCGCGGTGTTCTCCTGGTCCTACCGGGCGCTGTCCGCCCCGGCCGCCCGGCTCTTCCGGCTGCTCGGCCTGCACTCCGGACCGCACATCCCGGCCTCCGCCGCGGCCGGGCTCGCCGGGCTCGCCCCGTGCGACGCGCGCGCTCCGCTGGCCGAGCTGACCCGCGCCCATCTGCTCACCGAGCGCTTCCCCGGCCACTACACCCTGCACGACCTGCTGCGCGTGTACGCCGCCGAGCGCGTCCAGGCCGAGGAGACGCCGCTGGAGCGGGAGCGGGCGGTCGAGCGGCTGCTCGCCTGGTATCTGCGCGCGGCCGACGCGGCCTATCCGCACATCACCCCGAACCGTCCGCGCGTCCCCCTGGGCGAGCTGCCCGCCTCGGGCCCCGCGCCCGCGTTCGGCTCGCACGACGAGGCCCTGGACTGGTGCGAGACCGAGCGGGCGAACCTGGTCTCGGCGGTGCACCAGGCGGCCGAGGCCGGGCTGACCGGCATCGCCTGGCGGCTGCCCGCCGTGCTGTGGGGCTTCTTCTATCTGCGCAGTCACACGCACGACTGGCTCGACACCGCGCGCACCGGCCTCGCCGCCGCCCGCGCCGCGCACGACCGCGCGGGCGAGGCACAGGCCCTCACCGACACGGCCGCCGCGCTGCGGGTGGCGGGGCGGTACGACGAGACCATCGAGCATCTGCACCAGGCGATGCGCAGGCACCGTGAACTCGGCAATCTGCGGGGCCGGTTGATGGCGGTGGGCAATCTCGGTGACGCCTATCTCCAGGCGGGGCGGCTCGACAAGGCCGTCGAGTACACCCGTCGCGGCCTTGTCCTGGACCGGGCCATCGGCGCCGCGTGGGGCGAGGGCATCGCGCTGTGCAACCTGGGCGACGCCTACCAGCGGCAGGGCCGCTACGACGAGGCCGCCGCCTGTCTGGAGAAGGCCCTGACCATCGTGCGCGAGGCGGGCAACCGCTGGGTCGAGGGGGTGGCCCTGGACATCCTGGGCACGATCCACCACCGTCTCCACCGCCACGAGGAGGCCGTCGCGTACTACGAGCGGGCGCTGGAGGCCCACCGGGACATCGCCAACCGCTGGGGCGAGGGCACCACCCTCGGCCACCTCGGCGACGTGCGGCTCGACGCGGGCGAGACCGAGGCGGCCCGGGACAGCTGGACCCGGGCCCTCGCGGTCTTCGTCGACTTCGGCCACCCGGACGCCGACCGGATGCGCGAGCGCCTGGACGGCCTGGCCGCGCCCGAGGAGACACCCGCCGCGTCCGAACCGCCCGTCCACCCCGCCTGACATCGCACCCCTTCGCCGATCGGCCCCGCCGTACCCCGACCGGGACACGGCGGGGCTCCTCCGTTTCCGCTACTTCCTGCGGACCTCCTTGCCCTTGGTCTTGCTCTTGCTCTCCTGGGTCGACCGGCGGTGCCGCTCATGGTGCGTCGATTGGCGCGACGAGCCCTCGCCCGAGGTCGCCCCGTGCCGGCTCGACTCACCGCCCGACGGCAGGTGGGCCGCGGCGGGCGCGGTGACGGGGGGCTGCGGGGTGACGGACGTGGTGGACGTGGAGGAGGGCGCCGAGGACGGCGGGTTCCATCCCGGGGGCACCTGCCCCACGTCGGTGCCGAGGTTCGGGTTCTGGCGCAGCCCGAACATCTGGCTCGCCGGGTCCGGCTGGCGCTGGGCCGCCTCCAGGTGGGCGTGGTGGACGAAGTCGGCGGTGGTGGCCGCCGTGGACAGGGCGGTGCCCACCCCGGTGAGCCGGGTGCCGACGGTGGAGTCCGAGCCGAGGGCCGCACCGGCCGCGTTCGCCGCCGCCGACAGCACGCGTCCGGTGCTGGCGGCCACGTCGACGGGGTCCACATGGCCGCCCGCCCGGTACTGGTTGTACTGGGTGCGGTACTCGTTGGCCGCCACGAGGCCCTGGCCGACCATGCCGCCGACGTTCAGGGCGGTGCCGGCGGTGCCGGGCACGAAGGCGGAGACGCCCTGGAGGGCGCTGGGTCCGAGGTCGCGGCCCGCCCGCATGAGGCGGCTCCTGTTGTCCGACACCCACTGGATCAGGCTGCTGGCGGCCTGCCGGGCGCTCGCCCAGTTCCAGGTGCCCTGGTTCGCGTCGTACTGCGCGACGGCCTGCCGCTCGGGGTCCACCGCGTAGAAGGTGTTGTGCCGCTCGTCGTACACACCGTGCCCGGCGTCCGGGAACAGCGCGGGCGCGTCTTCCGGGACGGCCCGGCGGCCGTCCTCGATCTGCCTTCCGCCGTCGGAGAGCCTGACGGAGGTGTAGGAGCTGGCGTTGGAGTGGCCGCTCCCGTCGGAGATGTCCGATCCTGGCATTTCACGCTTCCTTCCATGTGGTCGCCGTCCCGCGGAGCCGTGGTCCGACGCCCCGCGCGACGTGCGGAGTCGCCGGATACGGCCCGGTATGCCGGACAGCTCCTCCGCTCGGCGACTACAACGGCCCGTCCGGGTCCGCCGGTTCAACGACCGCCTCACGCGGTCAGACGGGCGGGGGTGGCGGCGGAGGCGCGAACGGGTCGACGGCGTCCACGACAGGCGCCTCCTTCGCGCGGTGCATGCCGGGCTTGCACCCCGCGAAGGGGCCCTGCGGATCGCGCAGGGCGTCCATGACCGACGGGAGATGGTCCCGGTGCCACTCGGCCGGCCCCGTCACCGAGGAGCCGGGTCCGGTCAACTCGCCCCAGGCGAGCCAGAGTCCGTGCAGCTGGGCGACGGCCTCCGGATGTGCCCACCAGCGGGAGCACCAGGGGGAGGAGGAGGTGACCTCCCTGCCGTAGACGGGCAGCAGCACATGGTGGACCCACAGGGTCAGCCCCCGCAGCTCCCCCGCGTACGCGGCCCCCTCCAGATAGAGGATGAACCTCGGTGGCTCGGGGGGCGGTTGACCGCCGGTGGACTCGCTCGCCCCCACCTCGGGGCTCTCGGTCTGCGCGGTCGTCATGGCACTCTCCTGAGTCAACGGCATTGGTACGGCAGGTAGTTCGAGGGCGATGGCACGGCTCAGGCGTCCGGCCGCACCACGCCGAGAATCGGCATCGACGCGGCCGGGGAGACGTACACCCACCGGCCGGGGCGCGGGGCCTGGATGATCTTGCCGTCGCCGATGTAGAGGGCGACGTGGCTCGCGTCGGAGAAGTAGATGATCAGGTCGCCCGGGCGCATGCGGTCGAGCGGGACACGGGTCAGCTGCCGCCACTGCTCCTCGGAGGTGCGCGGGATCGTCACGCCCGCGTGCAGCCATGCCTGGGAGGTGAGCCCGGAGCAGTCGAAGGAGTCGGGGCCCTCGGCGCCCCAGACGTAGGGCTTGCCGAGCTGGCGGGTGGCGTAGGCGATGGCCTTGCGGCCCGCCGTGCCGCCCTTGGTGCTCAGCTTCTTGGGGACGCCGGTCTTCTCCCACGCGGCCTGCGCCCGCTCGGCCTGCCGCTTCTCCAGCGCGGCCAGCTCCCGGCGCTGTTTCTCGGCCAACCGGGACTCCAGCCGCCGTGCGACCGCGA
Source organism: Streptomyces sp. LaPpAH-108 (assembly GCF_000373625.1). Lineage (GTDB taxonomy): Bacteria > Actinomycetota > Actinomycetes > Streptomycetales > Streptomycetaceae > Streptomyces. The sequence goes on along the minus strand of NZ_KB891987.1, from coordinate 1,236,817 downwards.
TGTTCTCTTGTACGGTGCTCCGCCGGGCCGCGCGCGTACGGCGGCTCTCCTCCAGGCGGCGCAGTTCGGCGGAGGCGTCGGCGGAGCGGGTGCGCAGCGTCGTGCGGGCTCTCGTCAGGGCGGTCAGCACGTCCTGGGTCGCCTGCTGGCCGCGCCGGGCCACGGAGGCGTCGTCCAGGGCGCGTTCGGGGTCGGAGGAGAGCACGAACTGCATCTCGGCGGGCAGTCCGCCGCCCCGGTACTGGGCGCGGGCCGCCGCCCCGGCCAGCGCGGTGAGCCGGGCGAGCTTCGTCTCGGTGGTGCTCACCCGGCGCTTGAGGGCGCGCACGCGCGCGGTCTGTGCGGTGACCTTCTCGTCGGCGGCGTTGTACTGGTCGGTGGCGACCTCGGCGTCGTGGTAGAGGCGCTGGAGCCGGGCCTGCACCTGGGACAGCGTCTCGGGGTCGGCGTGCGCGGGCGGCTGGACGGCCGCCGTCAGGGCGCAGGCCAGCGCGACGGCGGCGGTCACGTGGTGACGGGACGGCCGTCTCGTCCGGGGTGTCCCTCTCATCGGGCCACAGCTCCCTTCGTGAGGCGCCCGCGCGGGCTGCGCGGACCGGGCGCCCGTACAACGGCACTGGCCCGTACGGCGGTTCAGCCCCGACGTGAACCGCCGTACGGGCCGCGCCCGTTGTGCCTGCGGAGCACGCGGGCGGCGAAAGGGGCGGTATGAACGCGGGGTTGCTGGTGCTGGCGCTGTGCACGGGCTTCGGCCTGGGCTGTCTGGCGCTCGCGCTCCGGGCGCTGCTGACGGCCGTACGGCTGTGGGCGCGGGGGCTGCGGGTGACCGGGATCGTGACGGCCCGCGCGGCGGCCGACCGGCGCCCCGGCGGCCTGGTGCTGTTCCGCGACCACCTCGGCCGGGACCTGCTCCTCGACCCGGGCAGGTGCGGGCCGCTGTGCGGGCTGCCGCCGGTGGGCCGGAGCGTGCCCGTGGTGTACGCGCGGGAGCGGCCGGTCGTGGCCCGGCTCTGGACGATGCGGCATCTGCTCGCCCCGTCGTTCGGCTGGTTCCTGTCCTCGGCGCTGGTGTGCGGCGCCGGGGTGGTGGTGGCGCTGTGAGGACGCCCGGCATCGGCTCCGCGCGCCTGGCCGGACCCGATGTCCTGCGCGGCTGCGCCCTGTTCGGGATTCTGCTGGTCAACGCCCAGCTGATGGCGGGCCCTTACACGGCCTTCGGCGGCGCGCCGGACGCGAGCGGGGCGGACCGGGTGGCCGCCTGGCTGGTGAGCGCGCTGGTGACCGCCAAGTTCTACCCGCTGTTCGCCTTCCTCTTCGGCTACAGCCTCGTCCTCCAGGAGCGCTCGGCCCGGCGGTCCGGGCACGCCTTCGCACCGCGTCATCTGCGACGCTGCATCGGCCTGTTCGCGCTCGGCGCCGTGCACGCCGTGCTGCTGTACCCCGGCGACATCCTCATGACGTACGCCGTCCTCGGGCTGGTGCTGTACGGCCTGCGGGGGCTGCGCGCGCGGACGGCGCTGCGGCTGGCGGCCGGGCTGGTGGTGGGGCTCTTCGCGCTGCTGCTCACCGAGGGGCTGCTGACCGTCGCCCTGACCGAGCCGGTCACGGCAGCGGAGTACGCGCCCCGGGTCGCGGACGCGGTCGCCGCCCATCGCGGCGGCGTGCTGGCCGTGCTGGGCGCGCATCTGCGGGACCTGGGCCCCGCGCTCGGCGCCGATCTGCTGTACGCCCCGCAGATGCTGGCCGCCCTTCTGGCCGGGCTGGTGGCGGCGCGCACCGGGCTGGCCGGGCGGCGCGGCCGGGACCGGGTCTGGCTGCGGCGGACGGCGCTGCGGTGGCTGCCGCTCGGTCTTGCCGGGGCGGTGGTCTCCGCGTGCTGCACCGCGGGGCCGCTGGACGACCGGTGGTTCCTGGTCGGGCAGGCGTGCGCGGTGCTGACCGGCCCGGCGCTGACGGTGTCGTACGCCTGCGGGCTGCTCCTGCTGTTCGGCGAGCGGGGCCCGGCGGCGGACGTGCTCGCCGCCACCGGGCGCCTGGGACTGAGCACCTATCTGACCCAGTCCCTGGTCCTCGCCCTCGTCTTCACCGGCTACGGCCTCGGTCTGTACGACCGGGTCGGCACCGCGCCGCTGCTGCTGGGCTGCGCGGTGCTGTACTCGACCCAACTCGCCCTGAACACGCGCCTGGTGAGGCGGTTCCGGTACGGCCCCGCCGAGTGGCTGCTGCGTACGGTCACCTCGGCGCGGCGTCCCGCCGCCACGGCGCGGGCGGCCTCTCCAGCGTCGGCGCGGGCGGCTTCTCCAGCGTCACGGGCGCCAGCCGGCTCACGGCCCGTGCGGTGATGGCCTCCGTCTCCGCCCTGGCCGCCGCCGAGATCGCGCCGGCACCGGGCTCCTTGTACCAGGGCCGCAGCCGGATCAGCGCGGGCTTGACGCCGGTCGCGAGCAGCAGGGCGGTGCCCTTGGGCAGGGCGCGGATGCGGTCGGGCGGCAGGACGGCCTCCTGCCGGTAGGAGTAGGACCGTGAAGTGCCGTCCTTGCTGCGGGAGATGCTGGGGGTGCGGACGTCGTGCTGGCCGACGAGGGTGGAGATCTTCTGCACGAAGTCGGCGTCGTCCAGGCCCGCGCCGAGCAGCTTGACGGTCGCCGCGCTCCACAGGGCGTCCATCCCGACCTCGCCCCACACCCGGGCGCCCTGCCGGTAACTCTGCAGCAGGGTCACGACGTTGATGCCGCGCGAGCCGAAGTGCGAGTACAGGTCGGGCAGATCGGAGATGCGGCAGACGTTGGCGGCCTCGTCGAGCACGGCGGTCAGCGGCGGGTCGAGACGGCCGCCCATCCGCTCGGCGGCGACCACGCCCGCCCGCATCGTCGCGTCCGCGAGGCCCGCGATGACGCCCGCGGCCGAGCCGCCGCCGTCCTTGGACAGCAGGTAGAGGGTGTCGCTGCCCAGGACGTGCCGGTCGGGCCGGAACTCGGGCAGTGCCGGATCGGGGGTGACCCAGGCGAGGATCTCGGGGTCGAGGAGGCAGGAGACGGTCTGCCGGGCCGTCTCGTAGATGCCGTCCCGGGTCTCCACCGCGCCGCGCACGGTGCCCTGCAACTGCTCGGCCATCGCGGTCATCCCGGCCTCCCGCAGCAGGTCCACGGGGGTGCGGTCGGCCGGGTCGGCGAGCCAGCCCAGCAGTTCGTGGACCGGGGCGCCGCCGCGCGCGGCGGCGAGGAAGAGCGCGGTGAGGGTGTTCTGGGCGGCCGAGATCCAGAAGTCCTTCTTCGCGGTGTCGTCGTTGACGGACGCGACGAAGTGACCGGCCAGGCGGCGCGCCCCCTCGATCGTGTGGCACTCCCCGAGCAGGTTCCACCACATGGCGCGCGGGGAGTGCGCGATGCCCTGCGGGTCGAAGGTCCACACCGTGCCCGCCTCGGCGCGCAGGGCGCGGGTGACGGCGTACACGTCGGACTTGTTGGAGGTGAGCAGGACCGCGCCCTGGGCGCGCAGCACGCGCGGGACGGCGATCCCGGTGGACTTGCCCGCGCGCGGCGCCATCAGGTCCAGCTCCACGTCCTCGTGGCTGCTGCGCAGTTCGGGGCCGTCGGGGGCGAGGTCGCCGAGGAGGTTGCCGGTCTCGTCCGGGTGCAGCCGCTCGCGGCCCTTGAGCGAGGGCCGCAGTTCGCGGGCGCGCGCCTCGATGCCCTTGGGGCACATGGCGGCCAGCTCCCGGCGCCCGGCAAGGCCCTTGGGCCGGTTCCACCGCCCGCCGAGCAGGCGTACGGCGACGACGACGGGGGCCGTGAGCAGGACGAGCAGACCGAGCATCCCGGCGTAGACGGCACCGGCCGGGGCGCCGGGCCACAGGGCGCCCGGGCCGTCGCCGGTCAGCCGGGCGGCGGTGGACAGGGCGAACGGCGGGGTGTGCCAGCCGTGTCCGGCGAGGCCCGCGCCGAGTGTGCCGCCCGCCCAGGCGACGGTGAACAGGGCGAGGCCGCTCCCGGCGAGCGCGGCGAGCGCCCACGGCACCTGGTCGTGCGCTCCGCCGCTGGAGCCCGCGCGGCTCACGCCGTCCACCGCCCCGGCTCGGCCGCCCCGGGCAGCCCGGCGGCGGGCAGGGCGCGGGGCCCCTCGCCCGCCGCCAGGGCGACCTGCGCGGCACTGGCGCGTACGGCCTGCTCGACGGCGTCCTCGACGTCCGTCCAGCGGGTGTTGGTGTTGTGCAGCCGCCGTTCGGCGTCGGTGATGGCGACCTTGATGGGGATGCCGGGCCTGCCGCCGACCTTGATGAGGAAGCGGCCCCGGCCCGGCGGCTCCTCGTGGTCGCCGGTGACGCCCCAGCCGGGCGGCGAGGACCAGGACGAGACGAGTTCGATCTCGCGCCGCGACAGCCCGACCACCTTGCCCAGGTCCTCCATCTCGGCCTTGGGCAGCCCCGCGCACACCACCATCCCGGCGCGCTCCACGAACCCGCGCGCCTTGGCCCGGTCGGCGTCGGTGCCCAGGGCCTCGGCGTCCTTCAGGGTGTGGGTGATCTTGGCGTCGCCGAGTCCGAGGGAGCGGTTGAGCCGGGTGAGGGCGTCGATGCGGTCGACGATGCCGGAGGCGGCGCGCAGCGGACGCCACAGCTCGTCCAGGACGGTGAAGAACCAGCGCCGGGGCGCGAGTCCGGCGTCCGCGAGGGCGTGCGAGGCGGCGACCGTGCCGAGCCCGTCGGACCAGGCGGCCAGCATCGCGGCGGCCGTCAGCTGGGTGTCGGCCTCCCCGATGCCGGAGATGTCGATGCACACGGCCGGGGCGTCCGGGTCGATCCGGGTGGAGGTCTGCGAGGCGAAGGTGTCGCCGAGCGGGCCGTCCAGGATGCCGAGCAGCGACCGGTGCAGCGGGTCGACGGCGTCCCGGTAGCGGGCGTCGTCGCCCCGGTCCAGGGTGACGGCCCGCACCCGGTCGGGGCCCTCGGCCAGGACGCGGAGCACGTCGGGCAGGAGCGGGGCCCGGCCGGGCGCGGTGCGCTCGCGCAGATGGTGCAGGACGGCGGAGAGCACCGACTGCTCGTGGTCGTCCATGGGGCGCCCGCGCACGATGGTGACCAGGGCGGCCACCATGTTGAGCACACGGCCGTGGGTCTCGGCCTTCAGCACCTCCCCCGCCTCGCCGCCGATCCGGGCCGCCGCCGCGCCCATGGCCCCGGGGTCGAGGACGTTGATGCCGCCCCGGCCCCGGCCGATGGAGATCACCTGGCCGCCGAGCGCCCGTACGGTGTCGGCGTAGTCGGGCTTGAGGTCGCCCAGGACCAGCGGGACGACGCCGGTCGCGGCGAGCCCGATCAGCATCCGGTTGACGAGCGTGGACTTGCCGAGGCCCGGCATGCCGAGCATGAACAGCGACGGGTTGGAGATGAAGCGGGCCCGGGTGAACCAGTTCAGCGGGTCGCCGCACACGGTGGCGCCGGTGAACAGGTGCTGGCCGAGCGGCACTCCGGTCATGGGCGAACCCGAGCCCGCGGCGAACGGCCACATGCCGCACGCCTGGACAGTGGTGGCCCGCCACATGGTGGGCGGGTCCATGTAGCCGACCCGGCCGCCGCCGACGCCGTACCAGCCGCGCGGCGGCACGAACGGCTCCCGGGCGGCGGACGGCCGCTTGCGCGCACCATCACGTCCGCCCCGGTCCTCGGCGGCGGGACCGGCACCCGTGGCGCCCTCGATCCCCGGCTTCCCCGTCCAGGACGGGTCCTGTCCGGAGCCCCCGGCGAGGAGGTCCGCGCGGGCCCGCTCCTCGGCCGCGCGGTCCTCCCGCTCGGCCCGCTTCTCCGCGCGGCGGCTCACAGCGCCTCCTGCAGCTCGTGCGGGATCAGGGTCTGCTCCCAGGGCAGGACGCCGACCGGCAGGGTGCAGCTGAACGCCGCCGCCTGCATCCGGTCGGCGGGCCGCATCAGCACCCGTGAGGCGGCGGTCAGATTGCGCACCGCCACACTGGCGTCGGCCAGTTGGCCCACGTCGTCCACGGTGACGGTCAGCATCAGGGAGAACTCCACGAGCCCGGCGCCCGACGCCTCCTCGGCCGCCGTCTGCTCCGCCGCCCGCATCTCGGAGGCCGCGCGGGCCTGCACCATGCCCCGGCCCGAGGTCGCCATGAACTGGGCGCTGCGCCGGTCCGACTCCACGATGCGGGCCGAGGTCGCCGGGTCGATGGGCCGGTAGACGAGCGCGACCCTCTTGCGCCGGGTGCCGGGCGCGGCCTCCAGCATCCCGCGCAGCACCGAGGAGCGTACGGTCCCGCGCGGGGCCAGGGTCATCAGCCAGGTGCGGGAGACGCCCGAGTCGTGCTGGTAGCTGCCGACCGTCTCGACCGCGGCGGCCGGTCCGGCGTCGTCCCACTCCAGGCCCGTACCGCCGTGCTGGGCGCGGGCGTTGAGGACGTCGGCGGCGACGGCGGGGTCGTAGGCGACGCGGACGACCTCGGCGATCCGCTCGGCCGTCAGCGGGTAGGCCGCCCCGCCGCCCGCCGCCACCAGGCCGCTGAGCAGACCGGGCACGCGCACGGCGAGGTCGGCGATCACGTCCTCCTTCTTGCGCCGCTGGCCCGGCGAGACGCCGTAGGTGAGGGTGACGTAGGTGTGCATCTCGGAGGAGGCGGTCGGATAGCGCTCGACGACCTCCTCCATCACGGCGCGGGCGGCGTCCGGCGCGTCCGGGTGGATGCGGGGCAGCACCTCGTGGGCGAGCCGGGTGCCGGTGTCGGGCGCGGTCTCCACGACGACGCTCGCCCCGCGCAGCCCGGGTTCGTGGGCCAGCCGGGCCAGCCACTCCCCCCACAGCGCGACCCACACGTCGACCTGGTCGGCGTCGACCAGGGAGCCGCCGTCGGGGTCGCAGCCCAGGACGATGGTGTACAGGTTGCGGGCGGGGTGGTGCAGCACGCCGAAGGGCCGGTCGTAGGCGTCGCGGCCGTCGGACACGGTCACCTTGTTGAGCAGCCCTGGCGGGCGGAACCGGCCGCCCGGGCGCGCGGACAGCGGCCCGGAGACGTACAGGTGCGCGCCCTTGGCCCGGCGGCGGCGCCAGCCGACGCGCAGGGCGAGCAGCTGGTAGACGTTGCGCCCGTCCTGGGTGCGCACGGCGAGCGGCACCAGGAACAGGACGGTCGGCACGAGCACGACCAGCGCGGCGTACAGCGAGATCAGCGAGGCGAGCAGGGTCATGACGAGCCCGCCGAAGACACCGAAGGTGCCGACGAGTCCGAGCGGTCCGAGCCCCGGCCGCCTCGGCCGACGCCAGTTGCCGTAGGTCGGATGGGTCACGGCTTCCGTGGACATGGGGTCCGGTCTCCTTTCGTTGACGGTGGTTCGAAGGGGGGTCAGGTGTTGTGGCCGTGGTTGCCGTCGGCGCCGTCCACGGCACCGGCCGCGGTCCTGCCGAGGGCCTGCGCGGCGCTCGCCGCCACGACGACCGCGGCACCGACCGGGCCCCCGGCGGCAGCCGCCGCGCGTCCGGCCCCGGCTGCCGCGCCCGAACCGCCGCCCGCGCCGCCGCCCGCGCCCGCACCGGTGGCCGCCGCCGGCCGGGCACCCGACGCGCCGGACGACCCGGACGACCCGGACGACCCGGGATCGCCCGATGCCCCGGACATGCCGCTCCGCCCGGCCGAGCCGCCTCCGCCGGAGGTGCCCGACGCCCCGGAGGGTCCTGCCGGGCCGCCCCGGCCGCCCGATCCGGCGCTGCCGCTGCCCCCGCTCGCGCCGCCGAGCGAACGGGCGCCGGTCGCGAGGCTGCCGCCCACCGACGAGAGGGTGCCGGACAGGGCGCCGCTCGTGCCGAGCGCGGCGGTCGCGGGCACCACGAGCTTCAGCAGCGCGGGCAGCGCGACGGCGGACAGCAGCATCACGCCGATGCCCGCGATCCGGACGTTGACGTCGCTGCCGTCACCGTCGCCCGAGCTGTACGTCGTCATCACCGAGCCCGCGTACATCACGAGCCCCGCGGCCGGTTTGTACAGCAGCCAGGCGATCATCCAGCCGACGTGCTTGCGCCACCAGCCCGCGCCCCAGTCCGTCATGGAGGCGGCAGCGGCCAGCGGCAGGGTGCCGAGCAGCAGGATCATCACGCCGAGCCGGATGTAGAGCAGGACGGTCTGGACGATCCCGGCGAGCAGCAGCAGGAAGGCGAGCACCATCAGCAGGAACGCCTGGATGCCGCCGCCGTCCGAGCACTGGCCGATCGCGTCGAGCTGTTTCTGCGCGCCCTGCTGGAACAAATAGTCCGAGTAGCGGTCCGACAGGCTGGCCGCCGCCGTGACGATGGTGGTGGCCGCGCCGGAGACCAGGATCACCCGCATGATGCCCTTGAGGGCGGTCTTGCCCGCGTCCCCGCGCTGCTCGACGGCCATCCGCGCGGCGGCGAACAGCAGCGAGCCCACTGCCAGATAGACCACGATCCACTGGGACTGGTTGTTGATGTCCTTGGAGGTGTCCGTGTTCGGCAGGGTCGGGATGCTGGTGATCAGGTCGCCGAACACCTCGACGGCGGCGGCGAGGACGAAGTCCGCGATCCCCTTCATGATCGTGCCGATGGGGTCGCCGAGGAAGCTGAAGAACCCGACCAGGGCGTTCAGCAGCGGATTGCCGTCGTCGCAGCTCATGCCCGCGTCCCTCCCCACACGACGTAGCCGTTGGCGTTCTGCACCGAGCGCACCGGGCTGTGCAGGGAGCCGTCCCCGGAGGGCACCACCTTCCAGTCGCCGCCGCTCCAGCGCAGGTCGATGCTGGTCGCGGCGTATCCCTGGCTGCTCTTGATGAGCAGGTCCACGGTGGAGTCCTTGCCGTCGTAGCGGGTCACGGCGAACCCGGCGTACGACGAGACCGAGGCGCTGTCCGGGCGCCGCTCGGTGCCGGTGGAGCCCACGGTGGAGCGGTGGAAGACGAACCGGTCGCGGCCCCGGCCCGGCACGAGCTGCCGGTCGGCCACGGTCCGCCAGTGGGCCTCGCTCATCTGGGAGGTGATGACCTGGGCGGCGAGCACGGAGCCGACGGGCGTGTGCGCGAAGCACCACCACGGCGCCCGGTCGGTCACGGTGGGCCCGGCCGCCGCCGACACCGGTACGCGGACGACGCCGATCGCGCGCCAGCTGACGTCGTGCGGCGCGGTCGCGGGCACCGTGTTCCCGGGCGCCTCGTCGGTGTGGCACCCCGGGGGGCGGCCGTCGGAGGTGAGGGTGCCCCCCGTCGGCGGGCCGCCGGAGGCGGCGGCCTCGGTGTGGCCCGCGCCGTCGTCGCCCCCCGAGGTGAGCGCGACGATCCCGGCGAGGACGACCACGGCCGCGAGGAAGCCCGCCGACATCTGCCAGCCGCGCTGTTTCCAGTACGGCCCCTCCTGCACGGTCCGGCGCCGTCTGCGTGTGAACATCACCAGTGCTCCCTGTGTGCGGTTCCGTCGAAGTCGACGCTGGGCTAAGTCAGTTGAAGACGAAGCCGACCAGCGGTCCGGCCGTCGCGACCAGGACGCAGCCGCCGAGCACCATGCCGAGGCGGCTCATGTGCTCCGAGCTCTCGCCCCGCTTCAGGGAGATGGCCATCATCGCGCCGGTGATCAGCACCCCGGCGACTCCGGCGGCCGTACCGGCCCAGGCGGCGATGCCGAGCACGGTGTCGACCTTCGCGGTCAGTTCGCCGGGCGCCTGCCGGGTCGGCTGGGGCACGCCCGAGGCCAGGAGGCTGGAGGCTTCGAACAGCAGTGAGGACATGGGGATCTCCGGGAGTTCGGGGCGCCCGGCGCGAGCGGCGGGCGGCGGGGACATGCGGTGCGATGACGGGGTACGGCGCTCAGGGGCCGAGCAGTTGCAGCGAGCCGAGGGCCGCGACGAGCGGTCCCGCGCACGTGGCGAGCAGACAGCCGAGGGTGACGAAGAAGACGCCGCGGAAGTGCTCGCCGCCCTCTCCGGGGTCGCCCCGGCGCAGCTGGAGGGCCATCCGGGTGCCGACGATGATGAGCCCGCCGACCCCGGCGGCCGAGGCGCACCAGGCGAGCAGGTTGATGAGGGTTCCGGCGTCGCCGCCCGGGTCGAAGGCGGCCAGGAGCGGACCCGCGAGGAGGCGGTGGCTCGTCACGCGCTCACCCCGGAGTCCAGGTCGGCGCCCACCAGGCGGGCGAGCGTGGTCAGTTGACGGGGTACGGACCTCGGCTCGGCGCCCACGCGCCACGCCGGTATCCACGGCACCCGGTGCACATGGGCGGCCGAGCGCAGGACCCGGACGCGGCGCAGCAGGCCGAGCGGCAGCCGGGTGGGGGCGTCGGCGACGAGCACCACGGCCAGCAGTTCGAGCCCGTGCGGGGCCCGGCCCTCGTGCAGCGCGCCGAGCGCCCGGGAGACGGACCGCATCCCGTGGGCGCTGGTCCGGCCGACCAGCACGATCTGGCGCGGTTCGCCCCGTGCGGGCTCCGGCCAGCGGGCGCCCACGTCCACCCCGCCGAGCAGGTCGGCCAGCGAGGTGGCACCGGCCCCGCCGTGCGCCTTGACCCAGCCGACGGCGTCCTTCGACTCCGCGCGCGCGGGGACGGCGCGCCGGGGCTCGTCCCAGGGGGCTCCCCCGGTACGGCGCGCGGGGGGCGCCGAGCGGGGTGTGGTGCGCGCGACCGCGGTCGCGGGCCGGACCCCTTGCGGGGCCACGGGTGTTGGCGCGGTTCCGGACGCGGCCTTCGGGCCCCGTTCCCAGGCCCGTGGACCCGGCGGTGTCGCCGACTCGGTGCCCATGTGTGCCCCGCCTCCCTCTCCGCTCGTGCTTCCGCTGCTCTGGCTCATCTGTTTTCCACCGGTTTGAACTTCTTCGCTCCAGGACCCGTTGGGTGTGCCGAGTCCGACGGACAGCACAACGGGCCGTGCGGGCACAGCGGTTCAAGGCGAGGGGAAGAAGGCGGGCGCGATGAGCGCGGAGAACGGAGAGGGCGGGGAGCAGAGCGCCTCGAACGCCGTCAGGAACACCATGGCGGCCGGGGCGGGCTGCGGCTGTCTGCTGTCGCCCGTGGCCCTGCTCGGCACGATCGTGGTGGTGATCGTCTTCGGTGGGCTCGGTGTGCTGCTCGCCCCGCTCATCGCGCTGATCCTGCTGTTCGGCGGCGGGGGCGGGAGCGACTCCGGCGGCTCCTCGCCCGAGGACCAGGCGAGCCAGGCGGTCGAGATCTTCAACGGCGACGGCAAGGGCACACTCGACGAGGACACCGTCCCGGACGACCTCGTGGACCCCATCGAGAAGGCCGGTGCCCTGTGCGACGCGATCGGCCCGATCGTCATCGCCTCGCAGGTGGAGAAGGAGTCCTCGTTCAACGCCTCGCTGCTGGGCCCGGACGGCGAGAAGGGCCTCTCCCAGCTCCCGCCCGACATCTTCGAGAAGTACGGCAAGGACGACGACGACAACGACAAGGTCTCCGCACTGGACGCGGCGGACTCCGTCATGGCCCAGGGCCGCTACCTGTGCGACCTGGCCGACCAGGCCCAGCAGGCGATCGACGACGGCCGGGCCCAAGGCACCGTGCTGGACCTCGCGTTGGCCGCCTACGACGTGGGGATGGACTCCGTCCTCGCGGCGAAGGGCGTGCCGAACACCGCGGAGGCACAGGGCTATGTCGCCGCGATCCGCGCCCAGTTCGCCAAGTACTCGGGCGTCGCCGCCCCGCCCGACGGCGCGACCCCCGGCGTCACCCCCACCCCCACCGACGGTTCCCTCTGAGGAGGATGGTCATGATCAGTCACCAAGTACGCGTGTCCGGCGGGGAGTTCGCCGTCATCGACGGGGAGACCGTCACGGCGGGGCCCGGCGGCTCCGTGCACGACGCCGTCCTCGACCGGTTGCAGCGGTACGCCGAACGGCGGGGCGCGGCCGTGGCGGCGGCCGTGGCCGAGGACACCGGCCGCTTCGTCCTGGAGGTCTCCCCGGACGGCTCCAGCCGCGTACTGCCGTCCGAGGCGTCCGAGGAGACGGCGGACACGCCCGAGGCGCCCGAGGTCGCACCCAGGGAGCCGGAGCCCGGCCAGACCCAGGACCGTTCCGCCGTCGCCGCCGCACTCGCCCGAGCCCGCGCGACCGCCGCCGCCCGCGCCACTCCCCCGGCGCCCCCCGCACCCGCCCCGGACCCCGACGCGGCCGTCCCGCCGCAGCTCGCGGAGCCCGTGACCCGCATCAACACCCTCGCGCGGACAGGGCACTTGGACGAAGCGCTCGCCGAGGCGACCGCACTGCGCGAGCGCCTGGCCGGTTCGGCCGGGCCCGAGCATCCGCACACCCTCCAGGCCCGGGCCGTGGAGGCGTACCTCGCGCACCTGAGCGGGCGGCACCGCGAGGCGACCGTGCTCGCGCTGTCCGTGGCCCGGAGCCGCTGCGGGGCCGGGGACGCGCAGGCACCGGCCGAGGTGGTGCGGGCGGCGGCGGCCTGGCAGCGGCTCGACGACGAGCGGGCGGCCGTCGTGCACGGGCGCGAACTCCTGCACATGTGGGACCGCCTGGGCAGCCTGGGCCCGCTCCCGCCCGGCCACGCGGAACTCGCCGAGCGGGTGCGCGGCCAGGTCGAGTCCCTGGAGGCGTACGCCTGACCCGGCGCCGCGCACCCGCGTGTACGCCGCCGTAGAACGCATGTACGCCGTCGTAGAACGTCCGTCAATCCAGTGTGGAACCGCCCTCGGAACACTCCCGAGTCCCGGCAGCCCCGGCCGTTTCCGGGCCGGGACTGCCTCGCGAGGAGCACGAGGAGCGGGAGCACACCATGAACGTGACGGTGATCGGTTCGGCGAGCGCGACCACCCCGGAGGAGCAGGCGCTGGGCGACCTCTACGTCGAGCACGGCCCGGCGCTCTACGCGTACGTGCTGCGGCTGCTGAGCGGCGACACGTACCGGGCGGAGGACATCGTCCAGGAGACGCTGCTGCGCTGCTGGAACAAGCGGAACCTGACCGACCGCGAGGGGATGGAAGTGCGCCCCTGGATGTTCCGGGTCGCGCGCAACCTCGTCATCGACGCCCACCGCACCCGCCGGGCCCGGCCGCCGGAGGTCAGCGGCGCGACCTGGCTGACCGAACTGGGCGCCGAGGCCGACCAGATGGAGCGCATGCTGTCGGCCATCGTGGTCCACGACGCCCTGGAGGCACTGACCCCCGCACACCGGGACGTCCTGGAGGCGACGTTCTTCGAGGACCGCACCACCAAGCAGGCCGCCGCCGACCTCGGCGTCCCCCAGGGCACCGTGAAGTCCCGCGTCTACTACGCCCTGCGCTCACTGCGGACGGCACTGGAGGAGCGGGGGCTGGGCTGAGGGCTCTCAGAGCCCCACGATCCGGTTCCACCGCCGCGCGAACTCCACCCGCTCCGTGGACGTGATGTCCCGGGCTATCGCGAGCCGGGACCGCATCGTCGAGTCGGGGAAGATCAGGGGGTTCTCGGCGAGGGCCGCCGTGTCCTTGTCCCGGGAGGACGCCAGGATGTCCTGCGCGGCCGGGACCGGGCAGACGTAGTTGACCCAGGCGGCGAGCTTCGCCGCGACCTCGGGGGCGTAGTAATAGTCCACCAGGCGTTCGGCGTTGGTCTTGTGGGCGGCGAGGTCGGGGATCATCAGGGAGTCGGACCACAGCTCGGCGCCCTCTTCGGGAACGACGAAGCGGATGTCGGGGTTGTCGGCCTGGAGCTGGATCACGTCGCCGGAGTACGCCTGGCAGGCGAGGACGTCACCGCTGACCAGGTCCTTGGTGTAGTCGTTGCCGGTGAAACGGCGGATCTGGCCCCGGCGCACCTGGTGTTCGATCTGGTCGCAGAGGGTGTGGAAGTCGTGCGCGGTCCACCGGGTGATGTCGACGCCGTTGGACTGCATCAGCAGCGCGAACGCCTCGTCCAGACCGGAGAGCAGCGTCACCCGGCCCTTGAGATCGCTCGCCCAGAGGTCCTTCACGGTGCGGATCTCCCGGCCGAGCCTGCGGTGGTTGTAGGCGATGCCGGTGATGCCGGACTGCCACGGCACGGTGGAGAGACGGCCCGGGTCGAAGGCGGGCGAGCGCAGCAGCGGGTCCAGGTACTTCGCGACGTTGGGCTGGTGGGCGCGGTCCATCCGCTGGACCCAGCCGAGGCGGACGTACCGCGCGCACATCCAGTCGCTGATGACGATCAGATCGCGGTCGGTCGGCCGGTGGTTCATCAGCGCCGGGCTGATCTTGCCGAAGAACTCGTCGTTGTCGTTGATCTCCTCGACATAGTCGACGGAGATCCCGGTGCGCTTCTCGAAGGCGTCCAGCGTGGGCCGCTTGTTCGGGTCGTCGTCATCGGTGTCGATGTACAACGGCCAGTTCGCCCAGACCAGCCGGTGATCACTCGCCGAACGATCCACCGCCGACCGCTCACCGGCACGTACATACGCCGAGGGCACCCCGCACCCGGCCAGAGCGCCGAGCGCGGCGGTACCCCCGAGGGCACGCAGCAGGGTCCGACGGGAGGGAGCGGAACCACGAACAGAGGTGTGAAGCACCCGGAAAGTGTGCCGCCCGACCCGCGAAAGAGACAATCCGAGGTCCGCCCCCCAGGGGCGCGGGGCTGTGTCGATATGCGGCTACCGCCGCGTGAGCGCGACCAGCCCCCACGCACCCGCAGCCGGAAAACCAGCCGAACCCAGCAGAGCGACTAGCTGTCCAGCGAAGTCATCACATGCTTGATCCGCGTGTAGTCCTCGAACCCGTACCCCGACAGATCCTTGCCGTACCCCGACTTCTTGAAGCCACCATGCGGCATCTCCGCGACCAGCGGAATATGCGTGTTGATCCACACACAGCCGAAGTCCAGCTTCTTGGACATCCGCATCGCGCGCCCGTGGTCCTTGGTCCACACCGAGGAGGCCAGCGCGTAGTCGACGCCGTTGGCCCACTCGACGGCCTGGTCCTCGTCGGTGAAGGACTGGACGGTGATGACGGGACCGAAGACCTCGTTCTGGATGATCTCGTCGTCCTGGTCGAGGCCGGAGACGACGGTCGGGGCGTAGAAGTAGCCCTTGTCGCCGACCCGGTGGCCGCCCGCCTCGACCTTGGCGTGGGCGGGCAGCCGCTCGATGAAGCCGGAGACCTGCTGGAGCTGGTGGGGGTTGTTCAGCGGGCCGTAGAGCACGTCCTCGTCGTCCGGCTGCCCGGTCTTGGTCTCCTGGGCGGCCTTGGCGAGCGCGGCGACGAACTCGTCGTGGATGGACTCCTGGACGAGGACGCGGGTGGCGGCCGTACAGTCCTGGCCCGCGTTGAAGAAGCCCGCGACCGAGATGTCCTCGACGGCCTTGGGGATGTCGGTGTCCTCGAAGACGACGACCGGCGCCTTGCCGCCCAGCTCCAGGTGGACCCGCTTGAGGTCCTTGGCGGCGGACTCGGCGACCGACATGCCCGCACGCACCGAGCCGGTGATGGAGGCCATCGCCGGGACGGGGTGCTCGATCATGAGACGGCCGGTGTCGCGGTCGCCGCAGACGACGTTGAAGACGCCCTTGGGCAGGATCGAGCCCAGGATCTCCGCGATCAGGACGGTGGAGGCCGGGGTGGTGTCGGACGGCTTGAGCACGACCGTGTTGCCCGCCGCGAGGGCCGGGGCGAACTTCCACACGGCCATCATCATCGGGTAGTTCCACGGCGCGACCTGCGCGCAGACGCCGACCGGCTCGCGGCGGACGATGGAGGTCAGGCCCTCCATGTACTCACCGGCGGAGCGTCCCTCCAGCATCCGGGCCGCGCCCGCGAAGAAGCGGATCTGGTCCACCATCGGCGGGATCTCCTCGGTGCGGGTCAGCCCGACCGGCTTACCCGTGTTCTCCACCTCGGCCGCGATCAGTTCCTCGGCCCGCTCCTCGAACGCGTCCGCGATCTTCAGCAGGGCCTTCTGCCGCTCGGCGGGGGTGGTGTCGCGCCAGGCCGGGAAGGCCGCGGCGGCAGCCGCCATGGCGGCGTCCACGTCCGCCGGCCCGGACAGCGGCGCGGTCGCGTACGCCTCGCCGGTTGCGGGGTTGACCACCTCGGTGGTCCGTCCGTCGGCGGCGTCCCGGAACTCACCGTCGATGTAGTTGCGCAGACGACGCAGCTCGGTGCTCACTGCCGGCCCTCCAAGTTCGGGTGTCCCAATCACTGAGACACCCACCCTAGACGCAGATGCGACGTTTTCAACACCCCCGATCGCCTCATCGGTGCGATATCCGCAGCTTCACGCGATCGAAACAACGGATTTCATCGCATCGACCTTGCGAAACTGTCGATCCCTGGTGCACAGTGAAGCCGTGGCCAGTCGAAGCGCAGAACAGAGGGACTCCGCCCGCGAGTCCAGGAACGGCACCCCCCAGCTGGACGCCGTCTCCCTCGCCATCATCGAGCAGCTCCAGGAGGACGGCCGCAGGCCCTACGCCGCGATCGGCAAGGCGGTCGGCCTCTCCGAGGCGGCCGTGCGCCAGCGCGTGCAGAAGCTCCTCGACCAGGGCGTGATGCAGATCGTCGCCGTGACGGACCCGCTCACCGTGGGCTTCCGCCGCCAGGCGATGGTCGGCGTCCATGTCGAGGGCGACGTGGAGACGGTCGCCGACGCGCTGACCGCCATGCCGGACGTCGAGTACGTGGTGATGACCGCGGGCTCCTTCGACCTCCTCGCCGAGATCGTCTGCGAGGACGACGACCACCTGCTGGACGTGATCAACCGGCGCATCCGGGCGCTGCCCGGCGTGCGCTCCACCGAGAGCTTCGTCTATCTGAAGCTCAAGAAGCAGACCTACATGTGGGGAACCCGATAACCGTGACCCAGAAGGACCTCAGCCGCAGCGCGTACGACCACCTGTGGATGCACTTCACCCGCATGTCCTCGTACGAGAACTCCCCCGTCCCGACCATCGTCCGGGGCGAGGGCACCTCCATCTACGACGACCAGGGCAAGCGGTACCTGGACGGCCTCGCGGGCCTGTTCGTGGTGCAGGCCGGGCACGGCCGGACGGAGCTGGCCGAGACCGCCCTCAAGCAGGCCCAGGAGCTGGCCTTCTTCCCGGTGTGGTCCTACGCCCACCCGAAGGCGATCGAGCTGGCCGAGCGCCTGGCCGGGTACGCGCCCGGGGATCTCAACAAGGTCTTCTTCACCACCGGCGGCGGCGAGGCCGTCGAGACCGCCTGGAAGCTGGCCAAGCAGTACTTCAAGCTGGTCGGCAAGCCCACCAAGCACAAGGTCATATCCCGCTCGCTGGCCTACCACGGCACCCCGCAGGGCGCCCTCTCCATCACCGGTCTGCCCGCGCTGAAGGCGCCGTTCGAGCCGCTGGTGCCCGGCGCGCACAAGGCCGCGAACACCAACATCTACCGCGCCCCCCTCTTCGGCGACGACCCCGAGGCGTTCGGCCGCTGGGCCGCCGACCAGATCGAGCAGCAGATCCTGTTCGAGGGCCCGGACACGGTCGCCGCGGTCTTCGTGGAGCCGGTGCAGAACGCCGGCGGCTGCTTCCCGCCGCCGCCCGGCTACTTCCAGCGGGTGCGCGAGATCTGCGACCGGCACGACGTGCTGCTCGTCTCGGACGAGGTCATCTGCGCCTTCGGCCGCCTGGGCACGATGTTCGCCTGCGACAAGTTCGGCTACGTCCCGGACATCATCACCTGCGCCAAGGGCATGACCTCGGGCTACTCCCCGATCGGCGCGACGATCGTCTCCGACCGGATCGCCGAGCCCTTCTACCAGGGCGACAACGTCTTCCTGCACGGCTACACCTTCGGCGGCCACCCGGTCTCCGCCGCCGTCGGCCTCGCCAACCTCGACCTGTTCGAGCGCGAGGGCCTCAACCAGCACGTCCTCGACCACGAGGGCGCCTTCCGCGCGACCCTGGAGAAGCTGTACGACCTGCCGATCGTCGGCGACGTGCGCGGCAACGGCTTCTTCTACGGCATCGAGCTGGTCAAGGACAAGAACACCAAGGAGTCCTTCGACGGCGACGAGATCGAGCGCATCCTCTACGGCTTCGTCTCCAAGAAGCTGTTCGAGAACGGCCTGTACTGCCGCGCCGACGACCGGGGCGACCCGGTGATCCAGCTCGCCCCGCCGCTGATCTCCGACCAGGAGACCTTCGACGAGATCGAGCAGATCCTGCGCGCCACCCTGACGGAGGCGTGGACCAAGCTCTGACCTCCCGCGCGGATGCCTCCGGTCGGTCGACCGGCCCCGGCCCCGGCGCCGCCCGTTCGAGTGAGAACGGCGGCCCGGTGCCGTGTGCTGTCCGGCCTCGGGGCGACGGCTCCTTAGCGTGCCCAGTGACCGATCGGCCCGGCGTTTCGTTCCCCCGGACGGGGGACGGGACACGGGAAAACGGATCAGAACCGAGGTGTACGCCATGGAGGCCCCGCCGGACAACGACGTGCTCTGGGCACGCTCGCTCACCTTCAGGCACCCCGACGGCTCGCCCGGCATCGCCGGGATCTCGCTCGGCGTGCGGGAGGGCGAGATCCTTGCCGTCGGCGGTCCGCGCGGCAGCGGCAAGACCACCCTGCTGCGCTGTCTGTCCGGCCAGGTGCGCGTGCGTGACGGCGAGGTCTGGTTCAACAGCACCCCGGTGCACACCATGGGCCCGCTCTCGCGCGAACGGCTGCGCCGCGACCGGTTCGGCTGGATCGACCCGGCCCCGGCCCTCGTCCCCGAGCTGAACGTCTGGGAGAACGCCGCGCTCCCCCTGATGCTGCGCGGCACCACCCGGCGCCGGGCCAAGGTGGCCGCCATGGAGTGGCTGGAGCGCCTGGACATCGGCGACAAGTCCCGCAAGCGCCCGCACGCGCTGCTGCACGCCGAACGCCAGCGCGTCGCCATCGCCCGCGCGCTCGCCACAGGACCGACGGTCCTCTTCGCCGACGAGCCGACCGCCCCGCTGCACCGCGCCGACCGGGGCCACGTCCTGCGCACCCTCACCACGGCCGCCCGCTCGCACGGCATCACCGTGGTCCTCGCGACCCACGACCCCGAGACGGCGGCCCTCGCCGACCGCACCGTCTCCCTGCTGGACGGCCGGCGCGTCAAGACCGTGCATCTGCCGGACGTGGAGGAGAAGGAGGGCCGGGCCGCGTGCTCGCTCTCCGCCTGACCCGTGCGGCCCGGCCCGCCGTCCAGCTGCGCCGCCTGCTGGTGGCCGCGGCCTCGGCGGGCACCGGGTTCCTGCTGCTCGGCTCCCTCGGCTACGCGCTCGGCCACCCCGCGACCCCGGGCGCGGGCGCGCTGCGCCTGGCCTGGTGCGTGGTGCCGCTGGCCGCCACCGCGTATCTCGCGCTCGCGGTGGCCCGCACCGACCCCGGCACCCGGCCGCGCCCGGGGCTCTCCGCGGTCGGGCTCGGCCCCGGCAGGCTGATGGCGATCTCGGCGCTCACCACGGCGCTGTCCTGCGTGCTGGGCTCGCTGGTGGCGCTGATGTTCTTCCTGCATCTGCGCGGCGACATCACGGGGATGCCGTTCGACGGTGACGGGGCGAAGCTCCTCGCCGCCGACGAGTCACTGCCCGTACCGGCCACGCTGACCCTGCTCGCCCTCGCCCCGGCCGTCGCCTCGCTGACGGTGGCCCTCGCCCTGCGCCCCCGGGAAGGGCGCGCGGGGGCGCGCTGGTACGACACGGCGCTCGGACGCCGTCCGGCCGGGGCCCCCGAGCCCCCGGCCGACGGCAAGAACGCCGGTGCGGCTGCCGATACGGGCTTCGGTACGGGCGCCGGTACGGCTGTCGGTGAGCCCGAGACCGTCGCCGTGCCGCCCGCCCCGCGCGAGGCACCGGCCGGATTCCCCTGGGGCGTCGCCGCGCTGGCGGGCGGTCTCGCGGTCCAGGCGTACGCGGGCCGGGTCACGCCCGCGCCCTCGCTCGCCGCGCTGCCCGCCGAGGGCGCGGCGGTGCTCGCGGGCTGGATGCTCACCGCCCTCGGTCTCGTCCTGGCCGCGCCCGGGCTGACGTATCTGGCCGGACGCCTGCTGCAGAGCGCGCAGCCCGGTGCGCTCAGGCTGCTGGCCGGGCGGGTCCTGATGGCCGAGGCGACCCGGATCGGGCGCCCGCTCGGCGTGCTCTGCGCGGTGGTGTCGGCCGCGTTCTCGATGACCGTGCTGTACGACCGCTCCGCCCCGCCCTTCGGCCCGCTGACGCTGCTCGGCACGCTCGTGGTGGCGGGCTGCACGCTGGCCACACTGCTGACCGCCGCGGTGGAAGCCCGCCAGACCCGCGCCGACACCACCGCCGCGCTGCTGCGCCTGGGCGCCCCGGCGACGATGCTGCGCAGTGCCGCCGCGCTGCGGGCGGGCGCCCTGCTCGCGGTGTTCGTCCCGCTGACCCTGCTGATCGCCTATCTGTCCGCGCTGCCCACGGGCCGCTGAGGGCACCGACGCGTGCCGAGCGCACCGATGAGTTCCGGGGCGCTCCGCCGTCTACCTGGCGGACACCATCGAGCACACGGACCCCGGAGGGCCTCATGTACCGCCAGATGATCTTCGTCAACCTGGTCACCGCCGACGTCCCGGCCGCGCGGAAGTTCTTCACCGAGCTGGGCTACGAGATCAACCCGCAGTTCTGCACCGACGAGAACGCCTGTGTCGTCATCAGCGACACCATCGTGGCGATGCTCATGACCCGCGAGCACTACGCCCGCTTCACCGACAAGGAGATCGTGGACGCGCGGACCTCCAGCGAGGTGCTGCTCTGTCTGAGCGCCGAGAGCCGGGCGGCGGTGGACGAGCTGGTGGACAAGGCGATCGCGGCGGGCGGCACGGCGCACGGCGAGCCGCAGGACCAGGGTTTCATGTACGGCCGCGCCTTCGACGACCTGGACGGGCACACCTGGGAGGTCGTGTGGATGGACCCGGCGGCGATCCAGGGCTGAACTCCGGTGTGAAGATGCCCGGATGACGAGCAGCCGGATCATCTTCCTCAACGGCACATCCAGTTCGGGGAAGTCGAGCATCGCCCGCGCGCTGCTCGACATCCTGGACGACGGCGCCTTCTTCCATCTGGCCGTCGACGACTTCAACGCGATGCGCACCCGGCGGGAGTTGCCCCCGGACCAGCTGGACGCCGTGCTGCGCCGCACGCGGGCGGGTTTCCACCGAGCGATCGCCGCCATGGCCTCGGCGGGCAACGATCTCGTCGTCGACCATGTGCTCAGCGAGCCCTGGCGCCTGCGTGACTGTCTGGAGGTCCTGCCCGCCGAGCGGGTGCTCTTCGTCGGCGTCCACTGCCCGCCGGCCGAACTGGAGCGCCGGGAACGGGCCCGGGGCGACCGGCCGCTGGGCCTCGCCGCCCAGCAGTACGACGTGGTGCACGCGCACGGCGACTACGACCTGGAGTGCGACACGGACGAGGCGAGTCCGCGTCAATGCGCCGAGGACATCAAGAAGTTGGTGGCCCACTGGCCGACTCCCACAGCCTTCTCCCGCTTGCGGGGGCGTTACCTGCCCAGATGAGCGACCGGATAGAGTCGGCGCCCGAGGCGTTGAAACGTCTCTTCAGTTAATAAGACAGTAAAGTCAGCGGCTCACAGGCGCCTACGCATTGACACTCCTTATGGAGCGCTTATAAACCTGTGTGTCTCGTGGGGGTGCCGGGGCTCCGCCTCACCCCGCCCCAACTCCCCCACTACCCCCCGCAGTTCTGCACTCAGCAAAGGACAGGACTTGTCCATATCCCGCCGCAACGCACGCCGTTCCGTGCGCATCCTGGGTCTTGCCTCCGCGTCTGCCGCGCTGGTCCTGGGCGTCTCCGGTCAGGCTCTCGCCTGCAACATCAGCGAGTTCTCGGCCGAGGCCGTCTGCACCGGTGGCAAGGGCTCCATCGTCGTCACCGACAAGGACTTCTCCGGCCAGAAGGCCACCGTCACGGTGTTCCTGGAGAACAACGGCGCCGACGAGAAGAAGATCGGCGAGCAGGAGGTGACCGGCACCCGGGAAGGCGCCAAGATCACCTTCGACGAGGACTGGAAGCCCGGCGCCGTCTACCGCGTCAGCGTCAACGTGCCCCGGTTCATCAACAACAAGGACATCACGCCGAACCTGACCGCTCCGGCCACGGCGTGCGGCAAGGAGGACTCGCCCGCTCCGAGCGCGTCCGCCTCCGAGTCCGCCAAGCCGTCTCCGTCGGAGACCGAGCCGGCCGAGGAGAGCGCCTCCCCGTCCGACTCGGCGTCCGAGAGCGCCGCGGCCCCGGCGTCCGACGTCCCGAGCAACGCGCCGTCCGCGGCCATCGGTGACTCGAACCTCGCCGAGACCGGTGCCAACTCCAACACCGGCCTGATCGCCGGTGTCGCGGGCGCCCTCGTGGTCGTCGGCGGCGGCGCCGTGTACTTCGGTATGCGCCGCCGTGGCGCGAAGACCGGCAGCTGACGCCGGGCTTCACCCACCACCGCTGCACAACCGCGGCCCGTCCCCGAATCCACGGGGGCGGGCCGCGGTCGCGTTTCCGGTCCCCCTTCCGGCCGCGTTCCTTCTCACGGTCAGCCGAGGACGACCACATCCGCCGCGTCGAACACCACACCGGCCCCAGCACCCGTCTCCGGGGCGTCGGCCAGCGCGCAGGCCGCCTCCAGCAGGGGCCCGCCGTCGCGGGGCCGCAGCCGCACCGACACATGGGTGCCCTTGAAGGTGCGCGCGACCACCGTGCACGCCAGCCCCGCGTCCTCGGCCACCAGCCGTACCCCGGCGGGCCGTACGAGCAGTTCGCGCCCGCCCTGGGGCGAGCCCTCCGGCACCGGCAGCTTGCCCCACGGGGTGTCCGCGACCGCGTCGGTGACGGTCGCCGCCACCACGTTGTCGAAGCCGAGGAAGCGGGCCACGAACGCGTCGGCGGGCCGCTTCCACACCTCAAGGGGCGTACCGGACTGGGCGATCCGCCCCTCCCGCATCACCACCACCCGGTCGGCCAGGGCGAACGCCTCGCCCTGGTCGTGCGTGACGGCGAGCACGGTGGTGCCCAACCGGCCGAAGAGTTCACGGAGTTCGACCACAAGGCGTTCGCGCAGCGAACGGTCGAGCTGGCCCAGCGGCTCGTCCAGCATCAGCAGCCGGGGCCGGGGCGCGAGAGCCCGCGCGAGCGCGACGCGTTGCTGCTCGCCGCCGGACAGCCCGGCCACCGCCCGCCGTTCGGCGCCAGGCAGCCCGACCAGCTCCAGCAACTGGCGTACCTCGGCGTCCCGTTCGGCCCTCGGCACCCCGTGCATCCGGGGTCCGAAGGCGACGTTGCCGCCGACGTCCCGCTGCGGGAAGAGCTGGTGGTCCTGGAACATCAGCCCCACGCCCCGCCGGTGCGCGGGCACGCCCGCCTGGTCGCGGCCGTCGAGCAACACCCGCCCAGCGTCGAGCGGTTGGAGTCCGGCGACCGTCCTGAGCAGCGTGGACTTACCGCTGCCGCTCGGCCCGAGCACGCACACCACCTCGTGCTCGGCCACATCGAGGTCCACGCCGTCCAGCACCGGCCGTCCGCCGAGACGTACGGTCGCCTCCCGAAGGCTCAGCAGCATCAGAACTCCCCCGTCCGGTCCACGCGGGCCCGCTCCAGGAGGAGCAGGGCCGCCGCGCAGACGACCATGAGAATCGTGGAAAGGGCCATCGCCTGGCCGTAGTTCAGCTCCCCGGGACGGCTCAGCAGCCGGGCCACCGCGACGGGCAGGGTCGGGTTGTCGGGGCGCGCGATGAAGACGGTCGCCCCGAACTCGCCCAGGGAGACGGCGAACGCGAACCCGGCCGCGATCAGCAACGCCCGGCGCACCAGCGGCAGATCGACCTCCCGCCACACCCGCCAGGGCGACGCCCCGAGCACGGAGGCCGCCTCCCGCAGCCGCAGGTCCACCGCGCGCAGCACGGGCAGCATGGTCCGTACGACGAAGGGGGCGCCGACCAGGGCCTGCGCGAGCGGGACCAGGATCCACGACTCGCGCAGGTCCAGCGGCGGCCGGTCCAGGGCGATCAGGAAGCCGAAGCCGACGGTCACGGCGGAGACGCCGAGCGGCAGCATCAGCAGCGCGTCGAACCCGCGCACCAGCCGTCCCGCGTCCCGGCGGGCCAGCGCGGCGGCGGCGAGTCCGCCGATCGCCAGGGCGATGGCGGTGGCGGCGACCGCGTACTCCAGCGAGGTCCACACCGCGTTCAGCGGCGCCGTCAGGAACGTACCGCCGTCGGCGTCGGTCAGCGCCCGGTAGTAGGCGAAGCCGGGCGCGTCCAGGGAGCGGCGGACGAGCACGGCGAGCGGCAGGACCAGGAGCAGGGCGACGGTGGCGAGGACCCCGGCGAGCAGCGCCCGCTGTCCGGCGCCGCGCGGGCGGCGGGCGGTGACCGAGGCGTCGACCAGCCGCAGGGTGCTCTCGCGCCGCCGTACGGTCCAGGCGTGCACGGCGAGGATCGCACCGACCGCCGCGAACTGGAGCAGGGTGAGGACGGCGGCGGTGCTGAGGTCGAAGACCTCGGAGGTCTGCCGGTAGATCTCCACCTCCAGGGTGGAGAAGGTCGGTCCGCCGAGGATCTGCACCACACCGAAGGAGGTGAAGGTGAACAGGAAGACCATCAGCGCGGCGGCGGCCACGGCGGGCGCGAGCGCGGGCAGCGTGACCCGGCGCCAGGCGTTCAGCGGAGAGGCGCCGAGCATCCGGGCCGCCTCCTCCTGGCGCGGGTCGAGCTGGGCCCACAGGCCGCCGACGGTGCGCACGACGACCGCGTAGTTGAAGAACACGTGCGCGAGCAGGATCGCCCACACCGTGGTGTCCAGGCGTACGCCCCACAGCTCGTCCAGGAGCCCGCCGTGGCCGACGAGGGCCAGGAAGGCGGTGCCGACGACGACGGTCGGCAGCACGAACGGCACGGTGATCACGGCCCGCAGCACCTGTTTGCCGGGGAAGTCGAGCCGGGCGAAGACATAGGCGGCGGGCAGCGCGAGCAGCAGGGTGAGCGCGGTGGAGGCGAGCGCCTGCCAGGTGGTGAACCACAGGACATGGCGGATGTCGGGGCGGGTGAGCACGTCCGCGATGCGCCCGAGGTGCCAGCTGCCGTCCGCTTTCAGGCCGCGCAGCACGATCGCGGCGACGGGCCAGGCGAAGAACACCGCGAAGAACGCGGCCGGCACGGCCATGAGACCGAGCCGGGCCGCGTTCGCGCGGACGCGCCGCCTGGCTGCCCGCCGCGCGGCTACTTGAGTACGAGCGACGTCCACGAGCTGACCCACTGGTCGCGGTTGGCGGCGATCCGGGCGGGCGCCATGGTCTCCGGGTCCTTGGCGGCCGGGCCGTACTCGGTGAACTCGGCGGGCACCTCGGCGTCCTTGACCACCGGGTACACGAACATGTTCAGCGGCATGTCCTGCTGGAACTTCTTCGTCAGCAGGAAGTCGAGGAACGCCTTGCCGCCCTGGGGGTTCTTGGCGTGGCTCAGCAGTCCGGCGAACTCGGTCTGCCGGAAGCAGGTGCCCTCGGCGACGCCGGTCGGGGCGGTCGAGGGCCGCTTCTTGGCGTAGATGACCTCGGCGGGCGGCGAGGAGGCGTAGGAGACGACGAGCGGACGGTCGCCGCCCGCCTTCTTCCCCTCGGAGGAGCCGGAGAACTCCTGGTAGTACGCCTGCTCCCAGCCGTCGACGACCTTCACGCCGTTGGCCTTGAGCTTCTTCCAGTACCCCGTCCAGCCCTTGTCGCCGTACTGCGCGGCGCTGCCGAGCAGGAAGCCGAGGCCGGGCGAGGAGGTGGCGGCGTTCTCGGTGACCAGGAGGTTCTTGTACTTCGGGTCGGCGAGGTCGGCGAAGGTCCGCGGGGGCGTGAGCTTGTGCTTCGTGAAGTACGCCTTGTCGTAGTTGACGCAGATGTCGCCGTAGTCGACGGGCGTGACGCGGTGCTTGGCGCCATCGAGCTGGAAGGCGGCGTCGACCTGGTCGAGGCCCTTGGCGGTGTACGGCTCGAAGAGGCCGTTGTCGAGGGCGCGGGAGAGCAGGGTGTTGTCGACGCCGAAGAGAACGTCGCCCTGGGGGTGGTCCTTGGTGAGGATCGCCTTGTTGACGGCCTGACCGGCGTCGCCGTCCTTGAGGACGCGGACCTTGTAGCCGGACTGCTTCTCGAAGTCCTGGACGACGCTCTTGGACGCGGCCCACGAGTCGTGGCTGACCAGGGTGACGGTCTTGGTGTCGGCGGCGGTGTGCCCGGCGCCGGAGCCGCCGGAGCCGCACGCGGACAGCGTGACCATGCCGAGGCCGACCGCCGCGGCCACGAGGGTCTTGGTGTGCACTGGATGTTCCTCCTGGGTCTGGCCAGGAAGAGACGCGGCGCCCTGCCCGGTCTCCGCGGACGGAGCCCGGGCAGGGCGCAACAGCTTGAGTGATGACCGAACTTCCTACCCAGAATGACCTGGGCGAGGTTCAGAGGGTCTGCGGGCCTTGGTGCCGCACTCTCAGCGCTGTGGCGCTCCCCTGTCGGAATATGCAGATGTATGTCTCGTATGAAGTTGTACTGGTATCGCGTTGTACGACTGTTGTACGACCGGCCCAGGTTACCGCTCGGTGGCGGCGAGCTGACCACACGCCCCGTCGATCTCCTGGCCCCGGGTGTCCCGCACGGTCACCGGCACGCCGTGCGCGGCGATGGCCTCCACGAACGCCTTCTCGTCCTCGGGGCGGGAGGCGGTCCACTTGGAGCCGGGGGTCGGGTTCAGCGGGATCAGGTTGACGTGCACGGGCCTGCCCTTGAGCAGGCGGCCGAGCCGGTCGCCACGCCACGCCTGGTCGTTGATGTCCCGGATCAGCGCGTACTCGATGGACAGCCGTCGGCCCGACTTCTCCGCGTACTCGAACCCGGCGTCCAGCACCTCGCGCACCTTCCACCGCGTGTTCACGGGGACGAGGGTGTCGCGCAGCTCGTCGTCGGGGGCGTGCAGGGAGATCGCGAGCCGGCACTTGAAGCCCTCGTCCGCGAAGCGGTGGATGGCGGGGACGAGACCGACGGTGGAGACGGTGATCCCACGCTGGGACAGCCCGAGCCCGTCGGGAGCGGGATCGGTGAGCGCTCGGATGGCCTGGACGACCCGCTTGTAGTTGGCCAGCGGCTCGCCCATCCCCATGAAGACGATGTTGGAGAGCCGAGCGGGCCCACCAGGCACTTCCCCGTCCCTGAGCGCCCGCATGCCGTCCACGATCTGGTGCACGATCTCGGCGGTGGACAGGTTCCGGTCGAGCCCGGCCTGGCCCGTGGCACAGAACGGGCAGTTCATCCCACACCCGGCCTGCGAGCTGATGCACATGGTGACCCGGTCCGGGTACCGCATCAGCACGGACTCCACGAGCGTGCCGTCGAACAGCCGCCACAGGGTCTTACGGGTGGTCCCCTGGTCGGTGGCCAGATGCCGGACCACCGACATCAGCTCCGGGAACAGCGCCTCCCGCAGCTTCTCCCGGGAACCGGCCGGAATGTCCGTCCACTCCTCGGGGTCGTGCGCGAACCGGGCGAAGTAGTGCTGCGACAGCTGCTTGGCGCGAAACGGCTTCTCCCCGGCCTCCGCGACAGCGTCCTTACGCTCCGCAGGCGTGAGATCGGCAAGATGCCGCGGCGGCTTCTTGGCTCCGCGCGGCGCGACAAAAGTGAGTTCTCCGGGTGCAGGCATAACACGTCCAGTGTGGCAGATCATCTCCAGGGGCCCAGGCCAGAGCGGGGTGGGGGTGGTCACCCTCGAGTGCCGACTGTCAGCGTTGGTCGACCTCGGACGGCCCAGGGACGGCCCAGGCCCGGCGCTTACAGCCATATCGCACAAGGGCCACGCCTTATCGGATACGGTCTGAAGCTGTGAGAGCAAGCCTCAATCGAAGGTTCATAGCCAAGTGGCGCAAGATGCAGTCACGCCCATATCAACCCAAGCCATTCTTCGCCAGCTACATCGCAATGCTCATCGTTGGCGCAGCTGGAGCCTATATCGCCTATATGGCACTTTACTCCTGGGTGCCGGGAGCGAAGAAAGATAGCTTGGAAGTCGCCAAGACGGCACTAACGGTAGTCGCTGGATGCGGAGCCGTCGCCGCCCTGTATGTGAGCTACAGGAAGCAGCGGAATGATGAGGCGAATAGCGACCGCGAGCGAGACAGGCTTTTCACGGATCGCTTCACAAAAGCCGCTGAGCAACTGGGACACGATGCGGCGGCTGTAAGACTAGCCGGAATGTATGCCCTAGCGCGAATTGCAGACGATTCCGAGCGGGATCGAGAGACATGCATGAACGTGATTTGCGCATACCTGCGGATGCCATACGATCCAACGTCAAGCCAAGTTGATCGCGCTGAGGAAAACGTGAGGCGAACGGCACAGAGGATCCTGCAGGAGCGGCTACGTCCGGATCATCCGCACTGTTGGAGGGATGCAGACGTAGACCTGAGCGGTGCCACCCTCCTAGACGCAGCATTCTCACGGGCCGTTTTCAAGAAGGCCCTGTTCAACGGCGCCCAGTTTTACGGTGTTACGCTATTTGGCGTCACGAAATTCACCTGGCGCACGTGGTTCGATGAAGCGGTATTTCATGGCACAGTCTGGTTTGGGCATTCTAGATTTTCAGACCAAACAACATTCAATGGCGTCAAATTTCGCAATCAAGCGCGTTTCACTTCCGCCTTCTTTCGGCATGCTATAGTGCATTTCAATGATGTAACCTTCGAGGCTGAGGCGGACTTCTCAAACGCCGAATTTAAGGAAGTTGCCTCGTTTGAAAACGTTTCCTTTAGTTCGGCCACGCCTCCCGTTTGGCCGAATAACAAGCGGCTGGAGAACGGGCGTTTGGTGTCAGTCGACTCCCACACCTGAGAGCGAGGGTGGCGGTCGAGGTCGGCGGAGCGGCTTTGGGCTGGAGCTGCTTTGGGGCGAGTGATCATGGCCCCGTAAGCTCATGGCGAGTCGGGCAGTCAGTGGACCTGCCCGTAAAGCACGACGTTGGGGCCATGATCTTAGAGGCTCGCCCCAAAGTGGCTGCCTAAAGCCGCGGAGCCGACCGCCCCAGCCATAGAGGGTGTCTCCCCCACTTCATGCCCGCAGCCGCGAGCGCGTCGCCGGGCGCGGCCAGCCGGGGCGCAGACAGGAGGCAGGCCGCGCCGCAGAGGCGGCGCGCGCCCGCGCTGTGCGCGGGCTCTTGATGAAGTAGGGAAAGTTGTAACAACTCAGGTCGGCCGGATCGGAGTCGTTCCCCTCCTGATGGGGCCGGTTGCGGTCACCTCGCGTAGATCTCGATCAGCCGAGGTAAGGCCGCTCGCGGTCTTCCAGGAAATGACGGATCCGGAGCCGCTGCGTGTGGTGCATCGGCAGCAGATCGATCTCCTGCGGAGGAACGAACCGCAGCTCCGTGGACTCGTCAGAGATGGCGAGTCGACCCCCAATCACGTGGGCGGTGAAGCAGACGTTGAACTGTCGGCGCACCTCACCGTCCGAGTAGGCGATGACGTGGCGAGGGTCGGTGTATGTGCCCACGAGCCCGGTGATCTCTACGTCCAGACCGGTTTCTTCTTTCACCTCGCGGACGGCTGTGCCCGGGAGCGAGTCGGTCATCTCCATGCCGCCGCCAGGTAGCGCCCAGAGATCGTTATCGCGACGGCGCTGCAGAAGCACCCGCCCTTCGTCGTCCGTCACGACGGCGGACGCGGCGACCACCAAGCTGTTCGGCTCCGGAGCCGCCGGGTCGTCGTAGTACTCGGTCCGTGCCATGGTCACCCTTCTCGTACCGCCGTCGCGGTCTCCCACACCGCTTCGAAGCTGTCGGCGTAGGTGTCGAACAGGCCGCCCCTGCCGCTGCGCCGAAGATGCCACACGGGAGCACCGTAGGCGTTCACGCCCCAGACATGAGCGTTGACCATCGCCTGGTCATCCGCACGGTAGATCGAGTTGTAGAGCGTAGTGGCATGGGTCCGCACCTCGATGCCAGGTACCGCGGCGAGAGGGCGATAGTGCATGAGGGCGAGTCGGCAACGGGACTCGATCCCATGGCCGAACCTCTCTTCGCTGCCGCGCTGTTGGACGTTCGTGCTGTCCGGGTCGCCGATCGCGATACGGACCGCACACCCATCGGCAGCTCGCTCTCGCAACAGATCGTTGAGCCGTGGGTACGCCTCGTGCAGGAAGACGGCCGCGTACACCAACACGTCGATGTGCTCGCGGGCCTGGGTGAGCATGTCCACCAAGGCGGACACGGGGACGTCCGCCCGCTGGTCGTAGAGAGCCACAAGTTCGGGACTGACGGCGCGGGCGGGGCGTGCCTGTCGGAGCGCTGGCCATAGAGCGTGCACGTCTTCTCCTAGCGTTTCCGCTGCCAGCATGGCCGTGGCACGGCGCGGCGTACGCCCCAGATTGACCCATCGCTCGA
Organism: Streptomyces sp. LaPpAH-108; assembly: GCF_000373625.1. GTDB lineage: Bacteria > Actinomycetota > Actinomycetes > Streptomycetales > Streptomycetaceae > Streptomyces. Next base: position 1,206,510 of record NZ_KB891987.1, on the reverse strand, counting down.
CGGACTTGGGATCGACTTCGACCCGGTCCGCGAGGGCGGTGTACGTCCAGCCGCCGGCCGCCATGACGGCACGTAACCTCTCGTTCGACATCCCAATCTCTCCCAATACCCGGGGACGGCACTAGGGACGTTCTACCCGACACGGGACGTCCCGAAGTGGGGTTTGTCGGAGGTTCCGACGTCCTGATGGATGGCAGGATGCTCGTCCGCATGGCGAGCAACCAGCAGACCGGACCAGGTATCGGTGAACTGGCGAAGGACACTGCCCGTGGGCGTATCGGCGTCGTCATGGGTGACGTCGGCGCTCGGGTGCAGATAAGGCCGCTCGGCGGCGGCGTCGAGTGGGATGCCATGCCGGACAACGTGGTGGCCCCGACCGCGCGGGAAGAACTGAGCGCCCGCCTGGCCATCAAGAACGGCAACAGCCGGAACGGCCTGTGACGCGCGCCATCGGCCGGTACGACGCAAGTGCCGGAGCACAGCGACAATCAAGGAGATTCGCATGACGGCAACGGCCAACGACCAGAGGACCGGCCGCGCGGTGGTCGGCGAGGAACTGTTCGACAGCCTCACCCACTTCGTGGTGGCTCACAACGGACAGCCGCACGAGCGCGCCGAGCGGATCGCGGACCAGGCGGTGGCCTTCGTGGTCACCGCAGCGACCGCCACCGTGCCCATGACCCCCTCGGACGACGTGGACCTCGGCCTGCACACGCTCATCCTGCACACGAAGGAGTACGCCGAGCTGTGCGAGCGGTTCGCGGGCCGCTTCCTCCACCACAACCCGAAGCCGGGTGGAGGGGAACGTGACCCGGAGAGGGTCGCCGCCTCCGCACACGCGATGAAGGCGGCCGGGTTCATGGTCTTCGACGACCTGTGGACGGTGGACGGCACGAACCTTGCACAGTGCGACTCTGACTGCGGCCGTCCGTACGGTCAGGCGTAGCGACAAGAGCCCAGCGGCGTGGCCTACCTCGATGCAGTGTCGGCCACGCCGTCCGGAAGGAGAACAGACGTTTGCCCGGAACACCTCCTGAACTGCCGATCGTCGTGCTCGATGCGCTCATGCCCACCGCTCAGCGCCTGGTCCTCAACCGCCGGGGTTCCATGGTCTGGGAGGTCAGGAGCCGTCGCGGTCACTACGCCGTGAAGGTCGGCTACCCCATCGAGGCAACGGCTGACTGGCCCTCCCAGCCGTGGACGGCGCTCGCCCCCGCACGGGAAGGCTCCGTGCTGTACCGCCTCGGGTTCCATGACGTCGCGTACGGCGAGTGGGAGGGCGGCACGTGGAACTTCCAGCCGTGGCACGAGGGACCGGATCTTTACCAGTTGTGGGAGCCCTGCCGCACGCCGAACTCGCGCATCGAGCCGCACATCAGCGTGACCCTGGGCTGCGTGGAAGCGCTAGCCGAACTGCACGCCAAGGGCTGGGCCCACGGTGATGTCCAGCCCGCGCACTTCATCATCGGCCCGGAACGGACGCACCTCATCGACCTGGCCCTCGCGCACGGCGGACGCATCCCCGAGGGGTACGACTTCCCGTTCCGCGGCTGCCTCGTCCACTACGAGGCGCCGGAGATCGCGCGCAGCGTGCTCGCCACCGGAGAGGCCGAGCCCACCCGGGAAGCCGACATCTACGCCCTGGGCGCCTCCCTGCTCATCTCCGCCACGGGCTGGCGGGCCGTCGAATACCCGGACGACGCACCACGTCCTGAGCAGAGAAGGGCCGTGGCAAGCGGCAAGCGGCGGCCTGTGAAGGTGGGTGGCGAACTGGGTGAGCTGATCGACGCCATGCTCAGCCCCGCACCCGAGGACAGGCCCACGATCGACGAAGTCGGTAAGGCCCTGAGCTGAACCATCCGCCAACCGTGGAGTGCCTGTTACCGGTGATTCGAACAGAACTCCAGCCCTACAACGCCCTCGGGGCCCACCCTGCCAAAGCAGAGCGGGCCCCGAAGACCGTAGGTCAGGGTTCAAGACCCCACGAACGCCACCATCAGCAGCCACACCACCGGAGCCGTCGGCAGGAGGGAGTCCAGGCGGTCCATGATGCCCCCGTGGCCGGGGAGCAGGGTGCCCATGTCCTTGATGCCGAGGTCCCGCTTGATCATGGACTCGCCGAGGTCGCCCAGCGTGGCGCTCACGGCGACCGCGAGGCCGAGCACCAGGCCCTGCCACCAGGCGCCGTCGTCGATCAGGAACTGCATGCACAGCGCGCCCGCGACCATGGCGAACAGCACCGCGCCGACCAGGCCCTCGCGGGTCTTGCCGGGGCTGATGCGCGGGGCGAGCTTCTTCTTGCCGAAGCGCCAGCCGACCGCGTAGGCGCCGGTGTCGCTGACCACCGTCAGGATCAGGAAGGTCAGGACCCGCCAGGCCCCGTCCTGCGCGGTGAGCAGCAGCGCGACGAACGTGGCCAGGAACGGCACGTAGAACGCGGCGAAGACACCGGCCGTGACGTCCTTGAGGTAGTTCTCCGGCGGCTGCGTCATGCGCCAGACCAGGACCGCGAGCGCGGTGAGCGCCATGGCGACCCAGGCGCCCTCGGCACCGCGCGCGTACCCGGCGACCACCATGGCCGCGCCGCCCACCGCGAGCGGCACGAGCGGCGCGTTGATCTCCTTGCGCTCCCGCAGCCTGCTGGTCAGCTCCCAGAGCCCGACGACCACCGCGACCGCGACCACGCCGACGAACACGGCCTTGACGACGAACAGGGACGCGATGATCACCGCGCCGAGCCCGACGCCGACCCCTATGGCAGCGCTCAGGTCACGGCCCGCGCTCTTCTTCTGCGGCGCGGGCGCCGGCTGCGGGGAGTCGGGCATGGGCTCCGGATTCTGCGAAAGGCTCGGATACGGGCTGCCGTGCTGCGGGGCGAAGGCCCCGTCGTACGCCGGACCCGCCGGGGCAGCCCCCTGGACGGGCCCACCGTCGGTGGGCCCCCAGTAGCCGGCCTGCCCCGCCTGCGGCGGCGCCCCCCAGGAAGAGTCGCTCATCAGACTTCGAGCAGCTCCGCTTCCTTGTGCTTGAGAAGCTCGTCCACCTGCGCGACGTACTTCGCGGTCAGGTCGTCGAGTTCCTTCTCGGCGCGGCGGCCCTCGTCCTCGCCGACCTCGCCGTCCTTGATCAGCTTGTCGATGGCGTCCTTGGCCTTGCGGCGCACGGAGCGGATCGAGACCTTGGCGTCCTCGGCCTTGTGCTTGGCGACCTTGATGTAGTCGCGGCGACGCTCCTCGGTCAGCTCGGGGAACACCACACGGATGATGTTGCCGTCGTTGCTGGGGTTGACGCCCAGGTCCGAGTCGCGGATGGCCTGCTCGATGTTGCGCAGCGCGCTCTTGTCGAACGGGGTCACGACGGCCATGCGCGGCTCCGGCACGGAGAACGAGGCCAGCTGGTTGATCGGCGTCGGGGCCCCGTAGTAGTCGGCCACGATCTTGTTGAACATCGCCGGGTGCGCACGCCCGGTGCGGATCGCGGCGAAGTCCTCCTTGGCGACCACGACGGCCTTCTCCATCTTCTCCTCGGCTTCGAGGAGGGTCTCTTCGATCACCACTTGCTCCTGCGTGTCTTGAGTAAGGCCCGGCTGCGGTTCCCCGATCGGGCGGCGGCCGGCTGCGTCGCGTCTGCTTCCTGCACGGTTCCCCACCGGCAGGACATTGTCCATCCCCCGGCCAGGGTGCGTCCGGTCCGGCACCCGGACAAGTCGCACCGCTGGGCGGGGCGTGCCGGTCAGTCCCGGCTGCCCTGGTCACCCACGAGCGTGCCGATCTTCTCACCCTTGACGGCCCGCGCGATATTGCCCTCGGCAAGCAGCTCGAACACGAGGATGGGAAGGCGGTTGTCCCGGCACAGGGTGATGGCGGTGGCGTCGGCGACCTTGAGGTCGCGGGTGATGACCTCGCCGTAGCCGAGCGCGTCGAACTTGACGGCGTCCGGGTTGGTCTTGGGGTCGGAGTCGTAGACCCCGTCCACGCCGTTCTTGCCCATGAGAAGCGCCTCGGCGTCGATCTCCAGGGCGCGCTGGGCGGCGGTGGTGTCGGTGGAGAAGTACGGCATGCCCATACCGGCGCCGAAGATGACCACGCGGCCCTTCTCCAGGTGGCGCACGGCGCGCAGCGGGATGTACGGCTCGGCGACCTGGCCCATGGTGATGGCGGTCTGCACGCGGCTGTCGATGCCCTCCTTCTCCAGGAAGTCCTGGAGGGCGAGGCAGTTCATGACGGTGCCGAGCATGCCCATGTAGTCGGAGCGGGCGCGGTCCATGCCGCGCTGCTGCAGCTCGGCGCCGCGGAAGAAGTTGCCGCCGCCGATGACGACCGCGATCTCGGCGCCGTCGCGCACGACGGAGGCGATCTCACGGGCGATCTTGTGCACCACGTCCGGGTCCACGCCGAGGCCCCCACCTCCGGAGAAGGCCTCTCCGGACAGCTTCAGCAGAAACCGGCCGCTTACTTTGCCGTCGTCGCTCTTCTGGGCCTTGGTGGTCATGGGGAATCCCGTCTTTCACGTGGTGCACATACGAAGAAGGCCATTGCCGGTGGGGTCGCTTCTCGCTCCCTTGCGCGGCAATGGCCTCCTCGTCAGATCTGCTGCCGTCCGTCACACGCCCGGCTGGCGGTGTGCGCGGACGACTGCTGTCGACCCTATCCGGGTCTCGCGTCGAGCGCGGTACGGACTCAGATGCCGACCTTGATGCGCGAGAAGCGCTTCAGGGTGACACCGGCCTCGTCCAGGACCTTCTGGACGGACTTCTTGTTGTCCAGGGCGTACGGCTGGCCGAGCAGCGTGGCGTCCTTGAAGAAGCCGTTCAGACGACCCTCGACGATCTTGGAGATCGCGGCCTCGGGCTTGCCCTCGGCGCGGGTGGTCTCCTCGGCGACGCGACGCTCGGTCTCGACGACCTCGGCCGGGACGTCGTCCTTGGAGAGGTACTTCGGCGCGAACGCGGCGATGTGCTGGGCGATGCCCTTGGCGACGTCGGCGTTCGGCTTGTCCAGCTCGACGAGGACACCGATCTGCGGGGGCAGGTCGGGCATCGTGCGGTGCATGTACGCGGTCACGAAGCCGTCGGAGAACTGCGCGAAGCGGTCCAGGACGATCTTCTCGCCGAGGTTGGCGTTGGCCTCGTCCACGAACGCCTGGACGGTCTTGCCGGGCTCGATCTCGGAGGCGAGCAGCGCCTCCAGGTCGGCCGGGTTCGTCTTGGCGATGTGCTCGGCGATGGTGTTGGCCACGGCCTGGAACTTGTCACCCTTGGCGACGAAGTCCGTCTCGCACTTCAGCTCGACGATGACGCCGGAGGAGTTGTCGTCGGCGATGATGGAGACCACGGCGCCGTTCTCGGCGGAGCGGCCCTCGCGCTTGGCGACGCCCTTCTGGCCCTTGATGCGCAGCGCCTCGACGGCCTTCTCGACGTTGCCCTCGGCCTCGTCCAGAGCCTTCTTGCAGTCCATCATGCCGGCGCCGGTGAGCTCACGGAGCTTCTTGACGTCGGCGGCGGTGTAGTTCGCCATGAGTCTGTGAGTCTTTCTGGAGGTCTTGAAAGATCGGAGATCCGCACGGGCCCGCGATCGGCGTGGCCGGATCGCGGGCGTCGTGTCGGTCCTACGGGTGAGCGGTGGGGGCGGGGTTCAGACCGCCCCCACCGTCAGCGCCGTGGGTGTCAGGCCTGCTCGCCCTCGGCCACCTCGGCGGCGGCCTCCTCGACGGCCTCGGAGACCTTGGCGTCGGGGGCGGGGGTCTCGGCGGCGGCCTCGACGGCCTCGTCCTTCTTCTCGCCCTCGAGCAGGTCGCGCTCCCACTCGGCCAGCGGCTCGGCCGCGGCCTTCTCGCCCTTGTCACCGGTGGCGACGCGCGAGCGGGAGATGAGGCCCTCGGCGACGGCGTCGGCGATCACGCGGGTGAGCAGGGTGACGGAGCGGATCGCGTCGTCGTTGCCCGGGATCTTGTAGTCGACCTCGTCGGGGTCGCAGTTGGTGTCGAGGATGGCGACGACCGGGATGTTGAGCTTCCGGGCCTCGCCGACCGCGATGTGCTCCTTCTTGGTGTCCACGATCCAGACGGCGCTGGGCACCTTGGACATCTCGCGGATACCACCGAGGGTCTTCTCGAGCTTGGCCTTCTCGCGGGAGAGGACCAGCAGCTCCTTCTTGGTCAGACCGGAGGCGGCGACGTCCTCGAAGTCGATCTGCTCAAGCTCCTTGAGGCGCTGCAGACGCTTGTAGACGGTCGAGAAGTTGGTGAGCATGCCGCCCAGCCAGCGCTGGTTGACGTAGGGCATGCCGACGCGGGTGGCCTGCTCGGCGATGGCCTCCTGCGCCTGCTTCTTCGTGCCGACGAACATGACCGTGCCGCCGTGGGCGACGGTCTCCTTTACGAACTCGTAGGCGCGGTCGATGTACGACAGCGACTGGAGCAGGTCGATGATGTAGATGCCGTTGCGCTCGGTGAAGATGAAGCGCTTCATCTTCGGGTTCCAGCGACGGGTCTGGTGACCGAAGTGGACGCCGCTCTCCAGCAGCTCCCGCATCGTGACGACGGCCATGGCCATCTCCTTGAGTTTCTCGGTTGTGCCGCGTCCGCCGGACGGCGGTCGCGCCTGACGCCCGCGTGCGCCCAGCCGCGAAGGACCGAGGGGCGCTGATACGAGTCGGATGACCGGCCTCGTACCGGGGCGTGCGAAGTCGACCCGGTGACCCGGATCGCCGTAAGAAGTGTACGGGACGGGCAGGGCACCGGGTGACGCCCCTGTCCACAACCGGGCGGCCGTCCACAGTTCGCGCCATGATCGGCCGGTGAGCGGCAGGGTTCTCGCATGCGATCTCTGGTGCGATACGTGACGAACTGGGCACTCCCGCCCCTGCTGTTGGCCTTCGCGCTGCTCACGCCCCTGGCGTGGGCGGACGACCCGCCTCCCGCGGAGGGACCGCCCGGTGAGCGGGTGCCCGCGCTGGCCCGCACCTGGCCGGTGGGGACGCGTCCGGCCGTGCTGCGGGGCTGGGAGCCGCCCGCCTCGGTGTACGCCGCCGGGCACCGGGGCGTGGACTTGGCGGCGCCGCCGGGCGCCCCGGTGCGGGCGGTGGCGGCGGGCCGGGTGTCCTACGCGGGGCGGGTGGCCGGACGGGGCGTGCTGGCGGTACGGCTGGCGGGCACGTCCCTGCGGACGACGTACGAGCCGGTGCGCGCGGAGGTGGAGCAGGGCGCGGAGGTCCGGGCCGGGGAGGTGGTGGGGACGGTGGAGGACACCGGGTCGCACTGCCCCGGGACATGCGTGCACTGGGGCCTGCTGGACGGGGAGACCTATCTGAATCCGCTGGACCTGCTGCCGCCGTGGCTGCTGGCCCGGGGTCCGTCCCGGCTGCTGCCGGTGCTGGGGGTTCCGGTGCCGTCCGGCTGAGCGAACCGCTGCGCGGCCTCAGCCCCGGACGCCGCGCAGGGCCATGGCGACGGCCGCCTCGGTGATCGCCCCCGGGTCTTCGGCCGCGCCCAGTTCGATCCGGCGTACGGCCGCGTCCACGACGCCCTGGAGCAGCATCGCGGCGAGGCGGGGCTGGGCGTGACCCAGGTCTCCGAGCGCTTCGACGATCATCGCGACGAGGCCGCCGTGCGCGGCGCGGATCTTCTCCCGGGCCCCGGCGTCCAGTTCGCTCGCGGAGATCGCCACCACGGCTCTGTGCCGCCGGTCCCCGACCAGTGCGAGCTGGCGGCGGACATACGCCTCGACCTTGCCCTCGGCGGACGGCTCCTCGGCCATCGCGGCCTCGACCTCGGCCGCCCAGACGGGGAAGTCGACCTCGCACAGCTCCTCGACCACGGCGGCCCGCGACCGGAAGTACTCGTACACCGACGAGCGCGCGAGTCCCGTGCGCTCGGCCAGGGCGGGGAAGGTCAGCGCCTCCGTCCCGCCCTCGGACAGCAGCGTCCGGGCCGCGTCCAGCAGGGCGGCTCGCTGCATCGACCGGTGCTCGGCCACGGAGGCCGCTCGAATCCTTGGCACCCCACCACTTTACGGACCCGCCGCCCGCAAGGGGAGATCGTCAGCGTCCGAAGCTCGCGAGCTTGGCCCTGAGCTGGAGCACGGACTTGGTGTGGATCTGGCTGACCCGGCTCTCGGTGACCCCGAGGACATTGCCGATCTCGGCGAGGGTCAGGCCCTCGTAGTAGTACAGCGTGACCACGGTCTTCTCCCGGTCGGGCAGCGTGTTGATCGCCCGTGCCAGGAACCGGCGCAGCTCGCGGTCCTCGGCCACCTCCACCGGGTTGTCGGCGGCGGTGTCCTCCAGGGTGTCCATGAGGCTGAGCCGGTCGCCGCCCTCGCCGCCGACGTGCAGCAGCTCCTCCAGGGCGACCACGTTGGCCAGGGAGAGCTGGCTGAAGACGGCGTGCAGTTCCTCGACCTCCACGCCCAGCTCGGCGGCGACCTCCCCCTCGCTCGGGGTCCGCCGCAGCCGCGCCTCCAGGGTGGCGTAGGCGCGCTCGACGTTGCGCGCCTTCTGCCGGACCGAGCGGGGGATCCAGTCCAGCGCCCGCAGTTCGTCGATCATCGCGCCCCGGATCCGGGTGATCGCGTAGGTCTCGAACTTGATCTCGCGGTCGATGTCGAACTTCTCGATCGCGTCGATGAGCCCGAACACCCCGGAGGAGACGAAGTCCGCCTGCTCGACGTTGGGCGGCAGACCGACGCTCACCCGGCCCGCCACGTACTTGACCAGCGGTGAGTAGTGCAGGATCAGCTGCTCCCGCAGCCGGTCGTCCCCCGTCGCCTTGTACGACCGCCACAGCTCGTCGAGTGTCGAGGGAGCGGGCGGCCTCGCGCTGCCACCGTCGCGGGCGGCTGGGGGGATCGCCGCCCGGTCGGACCCGGAGGTGTGCTGGGGCATTCGTCGCCTAGTGCCGTTCTGCCGTGAAGTGCCGTGAAGTGCCGTGCGGGGTGAAGGAGGTGCGGGGTGTGCGGGAGTGGGTGGGGTGCGGATGGGGTGCGGGGTGTGCGGGGACAGGAGCGTGGGCCACCCGGGTGGGGATGCCGGACCGGTGCCGGGTCGCGCGATCCTCACCCGAGACCTCGTGAGCGTAGCGTGACTGAGCTGTCGCGGTGTGCGAACAGCGAGGCACCACCCGTGCGCGAACCCCCTCCACCGGCCGCTTCCCCGCACCCGGGCCCCGCTCGCCGCACGCCGTCCGGGGCGCCAACTCCGGGAAAACCCAAGGGTGTAGGGCCATTCCCCCGGACGGCCGAACCCGCCGGTCAGCCCGGTCCGGGCCCGGCCCGGACCGCGATCACCGCCTGGCGTGTCAACTTCCAGCCGTCGTCGTGTCGTTCGACATAGCCAAGCGCTCGAAGTTCGTACAGTCTCGCGACCGCCTCCTCCCGTGTGGTGCGCGCGCCGCGCGCGATCTCCCCGGCTCCCGCCGTGCGGTCGCCGGGCAGCGCGGCGAGCACGTCGCGGGCGGCCGGCTCCAGCAGGTCGCGCGGGAGGACCGGGCCGCGCCGGGGCGGGGCCAGCTCCCCCATCGCGCCGACGAGTTCGGTCACCTCGGCCGCGTCGGTGACCAGGAACGCCTCGCCGCGCAGCAGCTCGTGCACCCCGGCCGACAGGGCGCTGGTGACCGGGCCGGGAACTCCCATCGTCGGTCTGCCCAGCCGCTGCGCGGCCCGCGCCGTGACCAGCGAACCGCTGCGGCAGGCGGCCTCCACGACCACGGTGCCCCGGGTGAGCGCGGCGATCACCCGGTTGCGCACGATGAACCGGCTCGGCGTCGGATGGTCGCCCGGCGGCAACTCCCCCACCAGCAGCCCCTGTTCCGCGATCCGGTCGAGCAGCGCGGTGTGGCCGCGCGGATAGGGCCGGTCCACGCCGCAGGCCAGGACGGCGACGGTGGCCCCGTCGGCCGCGAGGGCGCCCCGGTGGGCGGCGCCGTCGATGCCGTAGGCGCCGCCGGAGACCACCACCCAGCCGCGCTCGGCCAGCCCGGCGGCGAGGGCGGCGGCCGTGTGGGCGCCGTACTCGGTGCAGGCCCGCGCGCCCACCACCGCGACCGATCTCAGCGCCCATATCCGCAGGCCAGGATGCCCGCGCACCCACAGCCCCACGGGTCGCGCGTCCCCGAGGTCGTCCAGCTGGGCGGGCCACTCGGTGTCCCCGGGGCACACGAACCGCGCCCCGGCCTCGCCCGCGACGGCGAGGTCCCGCTCGGGCCCGGCCCCCTCGGCGCGGGCGAGCAGCCCCTGCCAGCGCTTCGGGCTGACCCCGGGCAACGGCTTGCCGCCGCCCCGCAGCCGCCGGGCCACCTCCGGCGCCCCGAACGCCCGCAGCCAGCGCCCGGCCGTCTCGTCACCGGGCTCGACGACCCGGGTGAGGAAGACCCGCGCGAGGCGGTCGTCGCCGGCGGCCTCCTCGCGAACCCCCTCGGGTGGCACACCCGAGAGGTCGTCCCCCTCCCCCGCGTCCCGAAGACCGTCCTCTCCTCCGCTCACGCCATCGCCCCGATCGCCATCGGCACACCCCGGGGCACGCCCGTGCGCAGCTGGAGGGCGAGGCGTACGTCGTCCGCCGTGGGGCGGTCGTGGCCCGCCAGATCGGCGATGGTCCAGGCCACCCGGAGCACCCGGTCGATCCCGCGCGCGGTGAGGACACCGCGCTCCAGGCCGCGCTCGGCCTCGTCCATCGCGCCGTGCTCCGCGTGGAAGCGGGTGCGCAGCTCGCGGCCGGGGACCTCGCTGTTGGTCTGCCAGGGCGTACCCGTGAGCCGGGCCACCGCGCGCTGCCGGGCCGCCCGCACCCGCTCGGCCACGCTCGCGGTGGACTCGCCCCGGGCGCCGGGGCCGGTGAGCTGGGCGCGGGTGACCGGGTCGACCTCGACGCGCAGGTCCACCCGGTCCAGGAGCGGGCCGGACAGCCGGGACTGGTAGCGCCGGATCGCGGACGGCGGGCAGTCGCACAGCGAGTCGCGCTGCGAGAAGCGCCCGCAGGGGCAGGGATTGGCCGCGAGGACCATCAGGAACCGGGCCGGGAACCGGACCACCCCGGCGCTGCGCGCGATCACCACGTGACCGGACTCCAGCGGCTGCCTCAGCGCGTCCAGGGTCTGGCTGTGGAACTCCGGGGCCTCGTCCAAGAAAAGCACGCCTCGGTGCGCCAGGGACACCGCCCCGGGCCGGGCGATGCCGGGACCGCCCCCGACGAGGGACTGCATCGTGGCCGAGTGGTGCGGGGCGCAGTACGGCGCCACATCGACCAGCGGCTTGCCCGGGGGCAGCAGCCCGGCCACCGAGTGCACGGCGGTGACCTCCAGGGACGCCTCGCGGCTGAGCCGGGGCAGTACGGCGGGCAGCCGCTCGGCCAGCATGGTCTTGCCCGCGCCGGGCGGCCCTTCCAGGAAGAGGTGGTGCCCTCCGGCGGCGGCCACCTCCAGGGCGGTGCGGGCCGAGGTCTGGCCCACCACGTCGGCCAGGTCGTGGCCCTGGTCCTGCTGGGCGGCCCCGGCGCTGTGCATGGCGGCGGAGGCACCGGTGCCGGGCATCCGCAGTCCGGCGAGGAGGGGGTCGGGACGGCCCTCGGTGTCGGGTTCCTCGTCGGGCACCGGTTCGTCGGCCAGGACCGCGATCAGCTGCCGCAGGGTGCGCACCCCGAGCACCGACACCCCGGGGACGAGGGCGGCCTCGGCGGCGGCGCACTCGGGCACCACGACCTGCTGGTATCCGGCCTCGGCGGCGGCCAGCACGGCGGGCAGGATGCCCCGCACCGGCCGGACCCGGCCGTCCAGACCGAGTTCGCCGATCATCACGATGTCGGCCAGGACCCGGGGATCGATCCGCTCGGCGGCACCGAGGATCGCGCAGGCCACGGCGACGTCGAAGCCGGAGCCGCCCTTGGGCACCGAGGCGGGGCTGAGGCCGACGGTGAGCTTCTTCTGCGGCCACTCCCCGCCGGAGTTCACCACCGCGGCGCGCACCCGGTCCCGGCTCTCCGAGAGGCTTTTGTCCGGCAGCCCGACCAGGGCGAAGGCCGCGACCCCGGGCTCCAGGTCGGCCTGGACCTCCACGACGACGCCCTCGACGCCGACCAGGGCCACCGAGCACGTACGGGCGAAACCCATCTCAGGCCACCCCCCGCGCGTGCTCCACGGCTGCCGCGCCCCGGCGGGGCAGCAGGACACCGACCAGATCGACGCGGACGCCGCCCGGCGGGGCCCCTCCGTGCGAGTGGACCCAGCGTTCGGCCAGGCCGAGCAGCCGTCGCGCCTTGCGCGGGGTCACGGCGGCCATCGGATGCTCGAAGCCGCCGCCCCTGCGGGTCTTCACCTCGCAGACGACCAGCGTGTCCCCGTCCCGGGCCACGATGTCGATCTCACCGGAGCGTCCGCAGCGCCAGTTGCGCTCCAGGATGCTCATCCCGGCCTCGGTCAGCCGCCGCGCGGCCAGATCCTCGCCGTACCTGCCGAGTCCACTGCGTGCCTTGCTCATGTCGGCACCACCTCCGGGGACCACCGTCACGCAGATCCCGAAGTGAAGTGGATCTTGGTGGACCGTCCGGCGGCTGTGGAAAACTCCGCCACCCGTGCGGGGGACACGCCCCCGTCCGTCAGCCGCTCGGCAGCTCCAGGTCGCTCTTGTTCAGCTCCTCGATGTTCACGTCCTTGAAGGTGAGGACGCGGACCTGCTTGACGAACCGGGCCGGGCGGTACATGTCCCAGACCCAGGCGTCCGCCATGGTCACCTCGAAGAACACCTCACCCTGGACCGAGTGCACCTGCATCTCGTAGTCGTTGGTGAGATAGAAGCGCCGTTCCGTCTCGATCACGTATTTGAACAGACCGACGACGTCTCGGTACTCCCGGTAGAGCTTCAGCTCCATCTCGGTCTCGTACTTCTCGAGGTCCTCGGCGCTCATGGCATCCCCTTCAGCCGTGCGATCCCCCCATTGTGCGCCAGTCCCGCGGGCCCTCAGACGATTTCGGTGTCCAGGGTCACGGGTCCGGCCGGGGGACCTTCGTCGAGCAGCGTGCGCAGCAGCCCGGCAAGTCTGGTCGGATACACCGTCTCACGGGCCCGTGCCAGTTCTCCGCACGTCCACCAGCGCGCTCCGCTGACACTGCGCCGCTCCAGCTCCGTCAGACCGCCCGGCACGCTCTCGGCCGCCGTGGCCGTACGCGCCAGGAAGTACCACTCGTCCTGGTCCCAGCGGCGCCCCGCGAACGGGAAGGAGCAGCGGCGCCGCCACAGCACCGGCCCGAGTTCCACGTCGGTGATCCCGGTCTCCTCGGCCAGTTCCCGCAGCGCGGCCTGCTCACGCGTCTCGGCGCCCTCCAGGCCGCCTCCCGGGGTGAACCACCAGTCGTCGGCCGGATCATCCGGCTCGTGGCCGTGCAGCAGCAGGATGCGGTCCTCGGGATCGAGCAGCACCACCCGCGCCACCCGCCGCAGCCCGCCCACCGAGCCGTCCTCCACAACCCGCTCCTCGCCCCGCCCGCCGCTCTCAGACGGCACCGACGGTCTCCGTCCCGCTCCGGGCGCGCGAGCGGCCGAGGCGCGCCGCGATCGGCCCGTACGCGCCGCCCGCCAGCACCAGCACCGCACCGGCGACGATCATCAGCTCGATGGAGCACAGCGGCCCCGGCTGCGACAGTTTCCCCAGCGTCTCGAACCCCGTGGGCCGCGCGATCATGCCCTTCATCGGCCAGATCACGGAGTCCACCCGGGCCGAGACGGCCGAGCGGGCCACCGTGCCACCGGCCGCGTCGGTCAGATGGGCGGTGGAGTCCAGCGAACCCTGCCGCTCGTCGCCCAGGAGGAAGAGGCGGCCCTTGGGCACGGTGACGGTCGGGATGCCACCGATCTCCGCCTGGGTGCCCTTGGGCAGATACGGCTCCTCGATCGGCTTGCCGTTCACCGTGAGCTTGCCGTCGGTGCAGCAGGCGACCTTGTCGCCGCCCACCGCGACCACCCGCTTGACCACGTCGGCGTTGGTCACCCAGTTCTTGTCGCGGAAGACGACCACGTCACCGCGCCGGACGTCGGCGCCGTCGACTCTCTGGGCCAGCACCCGGTCGCCCGCGTCGATGGTCGGGGTCATCGAGCTGGTCGGCACGGTGTACGGCCGGTACACCAGCGCCGCCCAGCCGAACCCGGCCAGAAAGAGCACGAGGCCGAGGGCCACCGCGATGCCCGAGAGCACCCCGCCGACCCCGCCGCCCGAGCCTTCGCCGCCGCGTGCGGCACTTCCCATGAGTCGTCTCCCGGCTCTGGCCCGCCGCCTGCCCGGCGGAACACGATCCGGCCTGGATAGCACACCGGCCCCGGACACCGCGAGGGCGGTGCGCCCCGGAACCGGTGAAGATCCGGTGTCCGGGGCGCACCGCCCTCGGCCGCCGGGACCTGCGATCGAGGTCCCGGCCGTGGTGCCGCCTGCCGCCGTCGCGGCTACTTCTGGTCGCCGAGCCCGGGCTGGTCGAAGGTGTCCGGGATGGGCAGCGTACCCCAGCGGTTGATCGGCCACGCCTTGACGATCGCCCGCCCGACGACGTCCTTCACCGGGACCATGCCGTGGTGCTTGTCGTCCTGGTTGTAGCGCGAGTCGCGCGAGTTCTGGCGGTGGTCGCCCATCACCCAGATGTAGCCCTTGGGGACCTTGACCTTGAACTGGCCGCCCTCGTCGTCCACGCTGCACGGGGTGTTGCCCGGGTAGACGAACGGCTCGTTCAGCGCCTTGCCGTTGACCGTCAGCGGTCCGTCGTTCTTGCACTCGACGGTGTCGCCGCCGACGCCGATGACGCGCTTGATGAGGTCCTTCTCCTCGGCGGACGGCATGAGGCCGATCCAGCTGAGGCCCTTCTGGATCACGTTCTGCTCCGGCGTCGGCTCGCCGCGCAGCCACTGGTCCGGGTCGTGGAAGACCACGACCTCGCCGCGCTCGGGCTCGGAGCCGAACCACGGCGTGAGCTTGTCCACCAGGACGCGGTCACCCTGCTGGAGGGTGTTCTGCATCGAGTCGGACGGGATCGAGAACGCCTGCACCAGGAACGTCTTGATCAGCAGAGCGAGGACGAGCGCGATGCCGACCAGGATCGGCAGTTCCTTCCAGAACGAGCGCGGCTTGCTCGGCCGGCGTCCGGCCTCGTCCCCGCCGTGCGAGCGGCCCTGGGGCGGGGTGCCGTCACCGTCCGCCGCGGAGCCGTTCGCGGAGTTCACCGCGCCGGCCTGGGCCCCGGCTCCGGACGCCGCGGACTGGCCGCCGTGCTCCTCGCCGTCGTGCCCGGACCGTGCGCCAACCGCCACATCCCCCACGCCAACTCCTCACTCTCTGCCACCGCCTGCCCCGGAGCCGGTGCAGGCCCACCACTCCCATAACGAGCGGGAGTTCCGCAGGGGTCGGGAGCCGGGTCATTCCGTTCGGGTCGTCCGAGGCAACCCTATGCGACGGGCGAGGGGCGGCAGCCGTTCCCGACACGGAGTCGGTGACGCTTGCGAAGGTTTTAGGTTCCTCCAGGCGCGTCCAGTGGGCGAACGGCCAGCCGATCACCATCGCGCGGCCGACCACCGAGGTCTCGGCGACCGTGCCGCCGTAGGAGGTGTTCTGGTGGTAGCGGGAGTCGGCGGAGTTGCCCCGGTGGTCGCCCATCACCCACAGGCGCCCCTTGGGCACCGTGATGTCGAAGGGCATCGTGGAGGGGGCGTTGCCGGGATAGAGGTAGTCGGTCTCGGACAGGGGGACGCCGTTGACCGTGACCTTGCCCTCGGCGTCGCAGCACTTGACGTGATCGCCGCCGACCCCGATGACCCGCTTGATCAGGTCCTTCTCGTTGTCGGAGGGCAGCAGACCGATGAAGGTGAGCCCTTCCTTGAACTGCTTGACGCCGACGGGGTCGTTCTTCTTCGGCGTCTGCTCGTCGTTCAGCCAGCCGCCCGGGTCGTGGAAGACCACCACGTCCCCGCGCTTGGGCTGGGAGCCGAACCACGGCGTGAACTTGTCGACCAGCACCCGGTCACCGATCCGGATCGTCTGCTCCATGGAGCCCGACGGGATCACGAACGCCTGCACCAGGAAGGTCTTCAGGACCAGCGCGATCAGGACGGCGACACCGATCAGCAGCGGGATCTCGCGCACGGCCGAGCGCCTGCGCTTGCGCTTGACCTTGCGCTGGAGCTTGCGGCGCTCCGCGCGCGATCTGCCGGGACTCGGCCTGCTCGCCCGCCGCACCCCGGTGGGCAGCAGCTCCTCGGCGGAGCTGCCCGGCACCCCGCGCGGCCTTCCACGATTACCCATGCGTGCCCTCCGCGGCCGGCACGCGCGCGTAGGCGGCGGGACGCTCAAGACGCGTCCAGCGGTCGTACGGCCATACGATCCAGTCGGCCCGGCCGACGACGGCGCCGACCGGGATCATGCCGCCGCCCGGCGAACCGAGATGGTCGCGGGAGTCGCTGGAGCGGCTGCGGTGGTCGCCGAGGAGGAACAGCCTTCCCCCGGGCACCACGACGTCGAAGGGCACACCGGACGGTGCGTTCCCGGGATGGAGGAACGCCGTCTCGTCGACCGCCCGGCCGTTCACCTCGATCCTCCCCTTCTTGTCGCAGCAGACGACATGGTCGCCACCCACCCCCACTACGCGCTTGATGTAGTCGGCGTCGCCGAAGTACCCGGTGCCGTCGAAGACGACCACGTCGCCGCGGTGCGGCTGGGCACCGAAACGGTACGCCAACTTATCTACGAGCACGCGGTCCCCGATCCTCAATCCCGGCTCCATGGATCCGCTCGGAATCTGGAAGGGGCGCACCACGAACGTGTTGAGGAGAAGGAGAAAGACCAGACAGGCCAGGGCGGTCAAGGTGATCCGGCCGCCCGGCAGCCACCCGGCGGTCCGCTCCACCCACGTAAAACGCGACCGCGCCTCCTCACCCGGAGTCCCGGGCGGGGAGGTGCGGTCGCGTTCCGTCTGCTGTGCTTCGGTGTCCATCGGGGCCAGATGCTATCCGGCCCCGATGGGACTCCGGGAAGGCACTCAGTTGTCGCGCTTCTCCTTGATCTTCGCGGCCTTGCCGCGCAGCTCACGGAGGTAGTACAGCTTGGCGCGGCGCACGTCACCACGGGTGACGAGCTCGATCTTCTCGACGATCGGGGTGTGCACCGGGAAGGTGCGCTCGACGCCGACGGAGAACGAGACCTTGCGGACCGTGAAGGTCTCGCGGACACCGGAGCCCTGGCGGCGGATCACGACGCCCTTGAACTGCTGCACACGGGAGCGGTTGCCCTCGATGACGCGCACGTGGACGTTGACGGTGTCACCCGGGCGGAAGGCCGGGATGTCGCTGCGCAGCGACGCGACGTCGACGGTGTCGAGCAGGTGAGACATTTCGTCTGCTTTCTTCGCTGATGCCACAGGTCATCAACGGAAGTTAGGTGGAACAACAGGGTCGCCGTGCGGGTCGGAACGGGCGTCGTGTCCCCCTGTGGCAGGGGCGCACGCCGGACGGACGCACAACAGCGGACTATTCTTCCACGCTCTCGGTCCTGCGCCAAAATCGCCCGTACGGCAGCCCCTCCGGATCCGGCGCCCAGCCCAGGATGGAGAGCATCTCCCGGTCCTTCTTGTCGAAGACCTTCGGATCGCAGCGCTCGATCAGATCGGGCCGGTTGAGGGTCGTACGGCGCAGGGCCTCGTCGCGGCGCCAGCGGGCGATCTTCCCGTGGTGGCCGCTGAGCAGCACCTCGGGGATCTCCCGGTCGCGCCACACCGGCGGCTTGGTGTAGACGGGCCCCTCCAGGAGGTTCGCCATCGCGCCGGGCGCGAAGGAGTCGTCCCGGTGGGACTCGGCGTTGCCCAGGACACCGGGGAGGAGCCGGGCCACGGCCTCCGTGATGACCAGGACGGCCGCCTCGCCGCCCGCGAGCACGTAGTCGCCGATGGAGACCTCGTAGACCGGCATCCGGGTCGCGTACTCGTCCATCACACGCCGGTCGATGCCCTCGTACCGGGCCGGGGTGAAGATCAGCCAGGGGCGCGTCGACAGCTCGACGGCCAGTTCCTGGGTGAAGGGACGGCCACTGGGGGTGGGGACGATCAGCGCGGGGGCCTGGGCGCCGGACTCGTAGCCGTCGGCCAGGACGGTGTCCAGGGCGTCGCCCCACGCCTCGGTCTTCATGACCATGCCGGGGCCGCCGCCGTAGGGGGTGTCGTCGACCGTGTTGTGCCGGTCGTACGTCCAGGAGCGCAGGTCGTGCAGGTGCACGCCGAGCTGGCCCCGGGCCCGCGCCTTGCCCACGAGGGAGACGTTCAGCGGCTCCAGGTACTCCGGGAAGATCGTGACGACGTCGAGCCTCATGCGTCCTCGTCCCGGGAGGAGGCGATCTCGGCGCGGTCGTCGATCAGGCCGGGCGGCGGCGTGATGACGGCCTTCTGCTCCGCCAGGTCGATCTCGCTGACGATCTCCTCCACGAAGGGGATCATCACCTCGCTGCCGTCCGGGCGCTCGACGATGAACAGGTCCTGCGAGGGCAGATGGGAGATCTCGGTGATCCGGCCGACCTCCGTGCCGTCCGCGGTGACCACGTCGAGGTCGATCAGCTGATGGTCGTAGTACTCGTCCTCCTCCTCGGGGAGTTCGTCCGGGTCCACGTCGGCGATCAGCAGGGTGTTGCGCAGCGCCTCGGCGCCGGTCCGGTCGTTCACCCCCTCGAAGCGCAGAAGGAGACGGCCGCTGTGCACGCGGCCCGTGGCGATGGTCAGCGGCCCGGCCGAGGCCGGGTCGGTGGTCAGGACGGCGCCCGGCCCGAGCCGCAGCTCCGGCTCGTCGGTACGCACCTCGACGGTGACCTCGCCCTTGATGCCATGAGCACGGCCGATCCGTGCGACTACCAGCTGCACGAGTCCAATTCTCCTGTCATACGACTACGGGCCGGGGACGGCCCAGTGGCCCTCCCCGGCCCGAGCCGGATTGCTGTGATGCGTCAGCGGACGTGATCCACGTCGACCAGGTCGACCCGGACACCACGGCCGCCGATGGCGCCCACGACGGTGCGCAGGGCCCGCGCGGTGCGGCCGTTGCGGCCGATCACCTTGCCGAGGTCGTCGGGGTGGACCCGGACCTCCAGCACGCGCCCGCGGCGCAGGTCGCGCGAGGCGACCTGCACGTCGTCAGGGTTGTCGACGATGCCCTTCACGAGGTGCTCAAGCGCCTCTTCGAGCATGGTGCTCAGGCCTCGGTCGACTCGGACTCGGCAGCGGCCTCGTCCTTCTTCTCAGCCTTCTTCTTCTGGGTGATGGCCTCACCCTTGCCCTCGGTGTCGCCACCGAGCGCCTCGAACGACGGACGGGCCGGCTTCGGCTCGGCGACGAGCAGCGGCGCGGGAGCCGGCTCGCCCTTGAACTTCTGCCAGTCGCCGGTCTTCTTCAGGATGGCGAGAACCGGCTCGGTCGGCTGCGCGCCGACACCCAGCCAGTAGGCGACGCGGTCGGCGTCCACCTCCATGACCGACGGGTTGTACGTCGGGTGGTACTTGCCGATCTCCTCGATGGCCCGGCCGTCACGGCGGGTACGGGAGTCGGCGACGACGATGCGGTAGTGAGGCGAACGGATCTTGCCCAGACGCTTCAGCTTGATCTTGACTGCCACGGGAGTGAGTTCTCCTGGTTTTGACGTGTTGGGCACGGCGGATGGTGCCGCGTGGGGTTGCGGTACCCGAGTGCCCGATGGACGCGTCAGCCGGAGGAGAGAGGGGTCCTGTGCGACTGTCGAGTACAGCTAGCCATTGTGCCATACCCTGCGGGGCCCTTGGGTCCGGGTGGTGATCTTGGGCATGCTTGCAAGGCGCCCGGCGCTGCGGCCCTGCGCCCACCCGTGCCGCCCTGCGGCACGACTGCCCGCAGGGGGTATGCCGCTCGGCGACACGGCCGCCCGCAAGGGGGTACGCCGCTCGGCGACACGACCGCCCGCAGGGGGTGGGTGGGTATGTCGCTCGGTGGTACGACCGCCCGCAGGGGGTGGGTGCACCGCTCGGCGGCACGACTGCCCGCAGAGGGTGCCCCGATGACGCGGCTGCCACGAGCAGCCGTGTCATCAGCTGGCCGCTGCTACCGGCTCCGGGATGCGGAACGGCTTGCCGCAGCCGCCGCACACGATCGGGGCCTGTTCCAGGACCGAGGGGACGACGCGCACGTTGCGGCCACAGTCGCAGACGGCCTTGACGCGCACGCCGCCGCCGGAGGAACCGTGCCGGGCGGCCGGGCCCCGGAACGAACTGGCGGTGTCGGCGGAAGTGGCCACCGTGTGCGCCTTCAGGGCGCGCTGGAGGCGTTCCATGGTCGGACGGTAGCGCCGCTTGGCCTCCGGGTTGAGCGTGACCAGCGAGAACCCGCTACTGGGGTGCGGCTCCTCGGGGTGGTCGAGGCCCAGTTCCTCGGCGATGGCCAGGAAGCGGCGGTTGTGGTAGCGGCCGGCGCGGGAGGTGTCACGGACACCCCGGGCGGCGGCGATGCCGTGGACTGCCTCGTGCAGCAGTCGCTCGAAGGAGAGTTCGTGCCCGCACGCGGACGACGACTCCCCGATCAGTGATTCCGGCGCGGCGAGATCAGGCAGCTCGGGGTGGTACCGCTGAATGTCGGCCCACGCCTGCGCCAGCTCCGCGGCGAGGACAGGTGTTGTCTGTGTCGTGCTCACGTAATGACAACGAGCGTGGGTGCCCTCGTGTTCCTATTCCAGGGCATCTCAAATAATTTGCACCTACCCGTCAGTTGCCGCCGATGCGGCTGACCCGGGGCGGGTACGGCGATCTGCGGAAGAAGCCGCACAGCTCGTACCAAGCCGGTGCTCAGCAGGGCTCCCGGCCCCCGCGACGTTACCGGTGCCCGCTCACCGCCCCGCACCCGCCCCTCAGGTTGCGGGGGCGTGAAATCTCGCCACACACGCCCACACCCCCCCAAGCCGGACGCCGCAACCACTGGACGCCGCCGCGCGCCCGGAGTTACCTGGCATACGTGGAGTGCGCGCACGACCACGGGGGGCCACGCCCACGGGCACGTACGCGAACTGTCGGCGATTGGGGCGCTTACCTATGACACCTACGCTCGTGCGGGAGCACCTGTCCCACGCGGGTTCCGCACCACCCGGCGCGGACCCCCGAGCACGCGCGCGCGACTGGGCCGAGATCCAGGAGCGCATGTGGGAACCGCTCTACGAGAGTGTCCATGAACGACTCGACGTCGGACCGGCCACCCGGCTGCTGGGCCTGCGCTGCGGCTCCGGGCTCGCCCTGCTGCTGGCGGCGGTCCGGGGAGCCGCCGTCACCGGGGCCGACTCCTGCCCGGAACGGCTCGCGCTCGCCCGCGACCGCCTGTCCCCGGACCCGGAGCACGGCACGGGCACAGCGGGTACGACGGGTACGGGCGCGTCCGCCACCGGCATCCGGCTGCTGGACGCCCTGCCCACGAAGGCGGACGCGCCCGGCTACGACCTGATCACCGTCTTCGACCCCATCGGCTGCGGCCCCGGCGACACCGACGCCCTCGGCGCCCTGCTGGCCGACGCCCTCCCCCTCGCGGCACGGGGCGCGGCCGTCGTGCTCACCGCCTGGGGGCCGCCGGAGCGGTGCGCCACCTCCGCCGTCCTGGGCGTGGCCACCAAGCTGGCCGACCCGCTGCACGGCGTACGCGGGCCACACGCGGGCCGCCGCGACGACCTGGAGGAGGTCGCCCAGCGCGCCGGACTGCGCCCTGACGGCTCGGGGCGGGTCGCCTGCCCCTTCGGCTACGCCGACGCGGACAGCGCCGTACGCGGGCTGCTGTCGACCGGGCTGTTCGACGCGGCGATCGCGGCGACCGACCGCAAGCAGGTGGAGAAGGAGCTGGCGGAGGCGCTGCATCCGTATCAGCGCGCGGACGGCATCGTGTGGATGCCGAACGTCTTCCGGTATCTGATAGCCCGCGTGCCCTGAGACGCGCTCGCGGACGACGCGCGAGGGCGCCCCTCGTGGAGAAGGGCGCCCTCGGGGACGTCGCAGGCGGGCTCGGTCAGCCCATGAACTTCTTGAACTCGTCCGGCAGCTCGAAGTCCTGGCCGCCCTGCTGCGGCGGGACACCGAAGGCGCCTCCGCCCTGAGCGGCGGCCTCGCGGCGCTGGGCCTCCTCCAGCTCCTGCTGCTTGCGCTTCATCGGGTTGCCCGAACGCTGCTTGCCCTTGGCCTTCTTCGGCTGCTTCTTGGAGCGGCCGGGGCCGCCGCCCATGCCCGGCATCCCCGGCATACCCGGCATGCCGCCGCCCTGGGCCATGCGGGACATCATCTTGCGGGCCTCGAAGAAGCGCTCCACCAGGCCCTTGACCGCGCTGACCTCGACACCGGAGCCCTTGGCGATACGGGCGCGGCGGGAGCCGTTGATGATCGTCGGGTCCTGGCGCTCGGCCGGGGTCATCGACTTGATGATCGCGGCCGTGCGGTCGACGTCGCGCTCGTCGATGTTGTTGATCTGGTCCTTGATCTGGCCCATGCCGGGGAGCATGCCGAGCAGCTTGGAGATGCTGCCCATCTTCCTGACCTGTTCCATCTGGGACAGGAAGTCGTCCAGGGTGAAGTCCTGGCCCTTCTTCGACGCCAGCTTGGAGGCCATCTTCTGGGCCTCTTCCTGGCTGAACGTCTTCTCCGCCTGCTCGATCAGGGTGAGCAGGTCACCCATGTCAAGGATGCGGGAGGCCATCCGGTCCGGGTGGAACGCGTCGAACTCGTCCAGCTTCTCGCCGTTGGACGCGAACATGATCGGCTTGCCGGTGACCTGGCGGATCGACAGGGCGGCACCACCGCGGGCGTCGCCGTCGAGCTTGGAGAGCACCACGCCGTCGAAGCCGACGCCGTCGCGGAACGCCTCGGCGGTGTTGACGGCGTCCTGACCGATCATCGCGTCGACGACGAACAGGATCTCGTCGGGGCGGACCGCGTCGCGGATGTCCGCGGCCTGCTGCATCATCTCCTGGTCGATGCCCAGACGGCCCGCGGTGTCCACGATCACGATGTCGTGGACCTTGGCCTTGGCGAACTCGATGGAGTCCTTGGCGACCTTGACCGGGTCGCCGACGCCGTTGCCCGGCTCCGGCGCGTACACCGCGACACCGGCGCGCTCGGCGACGACGCTCAGCTGGTTGACGGCGTTGGGGCGCTGGAGGTCACAGGCGACCAGCAGCGGGGAGTGGCCCTGCTCCTTGAGCCAGCGGCCGAGCTTGCCCGCGAGCGTGGTCTTACCGGCACCCTGGAGACCGGCCAGCATGATCACGGTGGGGGGCTGCTTGGCGAAGCGGAGACGGCGGGTTTCCCCGCCGAGGATCGTCACGAGTTCATCGTTGACGATCTTGAGAACCTGCTGCGCCGGGTTCAGGGCCTTGGAGACCTCGGCGCCGAGCGCCCGCTCCTTGACGTTCTTGATGAACGAGCGGACGACAGGGAGCGCGACGTCGGCCTCAAGGAGGGCGATGCGGATCTCGCGGGCCGTGGCGTCGATGTCCGCCTCGGTCAGCAGACCCTTGCCCCGGAGAGACTTGAAAGTCGCTGACAGGCGGTCGGAGAGAGTATCGAACACGGCGGCGTCGGTCCTCGGGGTCGGAGTCGTTCTGGGCTGCCCTCCAGGGTATCCGGCCGCGCAGGCAAATCACCCCCGCCCACAGACAACCGGTATGCGCTCAGGCGCGCAGCGTCTCCTCCAGCACCCCCGCCAGCGACCCCGCGTCCTCCCCCGGCAGCGGCGCGCCCGTCCCCGTCGTGACGTAGAAGGCGTCCACGGCGTTCGCGCCGAGCGTGCTCACATGCATGCTCCGTACCCGTACCCCCGCCTTTTCCAGGGCCGTGCCGATGCGGAACAGCAGGCCGGGGGCGTCCTGGGCGCGGACCTCGATGACCGTGGCGTGGTGGGAGGCGGCGGGGGCGACGGTGACGCGGGCGGGCGGGGCGGGCCAGCCCCGGCGGCGGGGGTAGGCGGCGTCGCGCTCCGCGAGGCGGCCGGTGATGTCGAGGGTGCCGTCCAGGGCGCGGACCAGGTCGGCGCGGAGCCGGGCAGCCTGGGGCAGTGAGCCGTACTCGGCGGCGACGCGCCAGTCCAGGAGCAGGACGGAGCCCTCGTCACCGGCCTCGACGGCGTCGGGCAGGCGCAGGGCGCGCAGCTCGGCGGTGCGGACGGTGAGGCGGTGCACGGCGAGGACGCCCGCGACGGCGGGCAGCACGCCGGGCTGGTCGGGTACGGCGATGAGGAGTTCGACGCCGAGGGGTTCGGGTTCGCCGGAGTGCTCGTCGGCGACGGCGGCCTCGGTCTGGGCGCGCAGGGCGAGGACGGGGCTGCCGGTGCGGTGGGCCTCGATGGCGAGGCGTTCCTGTTCGGCGGTGGGGGCGCCGGGGTCGGGTTCGTCGGGGGTGTTCCCGGCGAGGACGGCGGAGACGCGGCGTACGAGGTCGTCGACGAGGGAGCCGCGCCAGGAGGACCAGGCGGCGGGCCCAGTGGCGAGGGCGTCGGCCTCGGTGAGGGCGTGCAGGAGTTCCAGGGTGCTCTGGGTGCCGACGGCCTCGGCGACGGCGCGGACGGTGGCGGGGTCGTCCAGGTCGCGGCGGGTGGCGGTGTCGACGAGCAGCAGGTGGTGGCGGACCAGGGTGGAGAGCACGCTCACATCGGCGCGGTCGAAGCCGATGCGCGCGGCGACGTCCTTGGCGATGATCTCGCCGGCCACCGAGTGGTCGCCGGGCCAGCCCTTGCCGATGTCGTGCAGCAGGGCGGCGACGAGGAGCAGGTCGGGGCGGCTGACGCGGCGGGTGAGCGCGGAGGCGCGCACGGCGGTCTCGATGAGGTGCCGGTCGACGGTCCAGACGTGGACGGCGTTGCGCTGCGGGCGGCAGCGGACCCGTTCCCAGTCGGGGAGCAGGCGGCTGATCAGGCCCTCGGACTCCAGGGCCTCCCAGACGTCGACGGTCGGGCGCCCGGAGCCGAGCAGGGTGACGAGCTGTTCGCGGGCCTCGGCGGGCCAGGGGGTGGGCAGCGGGCGGGCGAGGGCGGCCATGCGGCGCACGGCGTGCGGGGAGAGCGGGAGTCCGGCCTGGGCGGCGGCTGCTGCGGCGCGCAGCGGGAGGACGGGGTCGCGTTCGGGGCGGGCGGTGCGGGCGAGCACGGCCTCGCCGTCCTGCTCGACGACGCCCTCGGCGAGCGGTGAGCGCTCGACGGACGGTTTGCCGCCGCCCAGCATGGCGCGCAGCCGGGGTCGTACGGCGCGTGAGCGCAGGACGCGGCCTACTTCGCGCCAGGTGACGTCGCCCGCGTAGGAGATGATCCCGGCGGCCTCGTAGACCTGGCGGAGCAGGGTGTCGGCGTCGAGAAGGCCGAGTTCGGCGGCGACCTGGTCCTGTTCCTGGAGGGCGAGGCGGTCGGTGGCGCGCCCTGTGACGAGGTGGAGGGCGTCGCGGGCGTCCAGGAGGCGGCGGCGGGCGTCGGCCAGTCCCTCGCGGGGGGCGTCGGCGAGCCAGGAGGCGGCGACGGCGCGCAGGGCGGTGGCGTCGCGCAGTCCGCCGTGGGCCTCCTTGAGGTCGGGTTCGAGGAGGTAGCGCAACTCGCCCTGGCGTTCGGCGCGTTCGGCGCACAGTTCCTGGAGTTCGGGCAGGCGTTTGGGTGCCTGGTTGCGCCAGTCGGCGAGGACGGCGGTGCGCAGTCCGGCGGTGAGGCCGAGGTCGCCGACGAGATGGCGGGCGTCCAGGAGGCCGAGGTGGACCTTGAGGTCGTCGCCCGCGGTCTTGCGGGCCTCGGCGGGGGTGCGCACGGAGTGATCGAGGGTGAGGCCGAGGTCCCAGACGGGGTACCAGAGGCGGTCGGCGAGGGCGGCGACGGCGCTGGGGTCGCTGCCGTCGTGCAGCAGCAGGAGGTCGAGATCGCTGCGCGGGGAGAGTTCGCCGCGTCCGTAGCCGCCGACGGCGA
Source organism: Streptomyces sp. LaPpAH-108 (assembly GCF_000373625.1). Classification (GTDB taxonomy): domain Bacteria; phylum Actinomycetota; class Actinomycetes; order Streptomycetales; family Streptomycetaceae; genus Streptomyces. The sequence goes on along the minus strand of NZ_KB891987.1, from coordinate 1,180,587 downwards.
CGAGGGAGACGCCCTTGATGCCGGGGGCGGCGGCGGTGAAGAGTCCGGCGAGCCAGTCGTCGGTCAGTCCGGCGAGGGCGGCACGGCGCGGCGGCCCGGGCCGCTCCCCCTCGGTGAGGAGGTGCAGCCGGGCCGCCGCGTAGCCGCTGGGTCGTCCCGAGTCGTCCGCTTCTTTCCGGTCATCCCGGTCATCCGTGCGCGTCACCCAGCGGCTCCTGTTCGTGTCGTCGTGTCAGAGCGCGTCCGGGCCGCGCTCGCCGGTGCGGACCCGTACGGCCGTCTCGACCGGCACGGACCAGACCTTGCCGTCGCCGATCTTGCCGGTGCGGGCGGCCTTGACGATGACGTCGATGAGCTGTTCGGCGTCGTCGTCCTCGGCCAGCACCTCGATGCGGATCTTAGGGACGAGGTCGACGGTGTACTCGGCGCCCCGGTAGACCTCGGTGTGGCCGCGCTGTCGGCCGTAGCCGCTCGCCTCGGTGACGGTGAGTCCGTGGACGCCGAAGGCCTGGAGGGCCTCCTTGATCTCGTCGAGGCGGTGCGGTTTGACGACCGCGGTGATCAGCTTCATGCGTCCACCTTCTTGTTGGGCGAAGCGGCCGGGGCGGGGGCTCCGGCGACGACTCCGCCGCCCGCTCCGCTGAAGTCGTATGCGGTCTCGGCGTGCTCGGCGCGGTCGATGCCGGAGACCTCGACGTCCTCGGGGACGCGCATCCCGATGGTCTTGTCGAGGAGGAAGGCGAGGACCGCGGAGACGACGAGAGAGTACGCGAGGACCGCGAAGACTCCGGCGCACTGCTTCCAGAGCTGGTCGAAGCTGTGGTCGCCGTAGAAGACGCCGGTGGCGTCGGACTGGCCCTTGCCGGTGGCGAAGAAGCCGATGAGCAGGGAGCCGACGATGCCGCCGACCATGTGGACGCCGACGACGTCGAGGGAGTCGTCGTAGCCGAACTTGAACTTCAGGCCCACGGCGGCGGCGCAGGCGACACCGGCGATGGCGCCGACGGCGATCGCGCCGAGCGGGGAGACGGCTCCGCCGGACGGGGTGATGGCGACGAGGCCCGCGACCGCGCCGGAGGCGGCGCCGAGGGTGGTGAACGCGCCGTGCTTGATCTTCTCGTAGGCGAGCCAGGCGAGCATGGCGGCGGCGGTGGCGACCTGGGTGTTGACGAACATCAGCGCGCCGACGCCGTCGTCGTTGCCGAGCCAGGAGCCCGCGTTGAAGCCGAACCAGCCGAACCACAGCAGACCGGCGCCGAGCATGACCAGCGGGAGGCTGTGCGGGCGCATCGGGTCCTTCTTGAAGCCGACGCGCTTGCCGATGACGAGGATGACGCCGAGGGCGGCGGCACCCGCGTTGATGTGGACGGCCGTACCGCCGGCGAAGTCGATGACGCCGAGCTTGTAGGCCCAGCCGTCGCCGCCCCAGACCCAGTGGGCGACCGGGACGTAGACGATCGTGCCCCACAGGGCGACGAAGAGGGCCCAGGCGGTGAACTTGACGCGGTCGGCGAGGGCGCCGCTGATCAGGGCCGGGGTGATGATGGCGAACATCATCTGGAAGACCATGAAGACGAAGACCGGGATGGTGTAGCCCGGCCACAGCTCCGTGAGGCCGATGTCGCTGAGGCCGATCCAGTCGGCGTTCCACCCGATGAACGGGGAGCCCGAGCCGAAGGCGAGGGAGAAGCCGTAGAGCACCCAGAGGATGGTGATGATCCCGATGCTGATGAAGCTCATCATCAGCATGTTGAGGGTGCTCTTGACCCTGACCATGCCTCCGTAGAAGAAGGCCAGGCCCGGGGTCATGAGCAGCACCAGGGCGGAACAGATCAGCATGAAGCCTGTGTTCGCGGAGGACAGTTTGGGTGCCTCCGCCGCAAGCGTGATGGCTGGAGCCATCGGCGTCTCCTCATCGGTGGGTACGGCCCCGTGCGGGTGCCTGAGCGGTCCGGTCGGTTGAGGGGGGCGGTTATGGGCCACGAGACTGACGCAGCGCGGTTTCGGTGGGCGCCCCTCGCTGTTTCACCCGGGTGACGAAGGCACCTCGCGTGTTACGCGTGGATGAATTGCCGGATGCGGGGCGCGGCGATCGTTATCGTGACGCAACCATCGGGCGCGGGCGTCCGCACATGAGGAACCGGCCGCGTCCGGCCTCTCGATGACCTGGCATGGGGGAGCCGAGTCGGGCAGTTCGGGAGGACCGGCCGCGGCCGGGGCATGGGGGGTGCCGGGCTCAGACGGCCTCGGCGGACTCCGGGAGGTCGCTGGCGAGCTGGTCGGTGAGGTCGGCCACCGCGGCGAGGTCCCCGAAATCGCGTACGGCCGTGTCGACCGTCTTGCGGATGCGGGTGTTGACCCGCTCGGAGCGGACCTTGCGGGCTATGTCCATGGCGCGCTTGGCGTACTCGGTGCTGTGCTCGGGCTCGCGCTGGAGCAGGTGCACGGTGGCCATGCCGATGAGGTTGAGCGCGTAGGACCGCTGGTGCTCGTCGTCCTTGGCGAACAGCTCGACCGCGCGCCCCATGAGGGGTTCGGCGAGGGAGGCGTAGGTGGGGCTGCGGCCCGCCACGTAGGCGAGGTCGCGGAAGGAGTGGCTGTTCTCGCCGTACAGCTCGGCCTCGGAGAAGAAGCGGATCCAGTCGGGGTCCGGCTCGTCCCACTCGTCGGCCTCGGAGAAGGTGTCCTCGGCCATGCGGACGGCGCGTTTGCACTTGCCGGGCTGGCCCATGTTGGCGTAGGCGCGGGCCTCCATCGCATACAGCATGGACTGGGTGCGGGGTCCGGCGCAGTCGCGGCTGCCGTACTGCGCGAGGTGGATCAGCTCCAGGGCGTCGTCGGGCCTGCCGAGGTGGATCATCTGGCGGCTCATGCTGGAGAGGATGTACGACCCGAGGGGCTTGTCACCGGCTTCCTTGGCGGCGTGCAGGGCAAGGACGAAGTACTTCTGCGCGGTGGGCTGCAGGCCCACGTCGTACGACATCCAGCCGGCCAGCTCGGCCAGTTCGGCGGCGACCTTGAAGAGGCGGCGGGTGGTGGCCTCGGGCTGGGGCTCCTGGAGGAGATCGGTGACCTCGTGGAGCTGGCCGACGACCGCCTTGCGGCGCAGTCCGCCGCCGCACTGGGCGTCCCACTGGCGGAACATCCGGGTGGTGGACTCCAGCAGCTCCAGCTCGGGCCGGGAGAGCCGCCCCGGCCTGCGGGAGTCGTGCAGCGGGTCGGGGCCCGGGGGCAGCGGGGCGGAGGGCGAGGGCACCAGCCAGCGCTGCATGGGTTCGACGAGGGCGGGTCCTGCGGCCAGGCCGAGCGAGGTGCCGAGGAAGCCGCGCCGGGCGAGCATCAGGTCGCTGCGGGAGAACTCGCTGAGCAGGGCGACGGTCTGCGGGCCGGTCCAGGGCAGGTCGACGCCGGTCGCGGACGGGGACTGGCGGGCGACGCGCAGCCCGAGGTCGTCGGTGGAGACGACGCAGCCGAAGCGCTCGGAGAACAGCTCGGAGAGGATGCGCGGGATGGGCTCGCGCGGGTTCTCCCCGTCGAGCCAGCGGCGCACGCGCGAGGTGTCGGTCGAGATGTGGTTGGCGCCGAGCTGGCGGGCCCTGCGGTTCACCTGCCGGGCCAGCTCGCCCTTCGACCAGCCGCTGCGCACGAACCACGAGCCGAGCAGCTCGTTGGGGCGCTTGTCAGCGTTCGTCCCGCCTCCGCCGTTGCCGCCCACTGGAACGCCCCCATCCCTGAAACCCTGTCGCCGTGCGCCAAGCCCTATCAGAATGCCGGTAAATACGGCCTCCCGTCCGGCGGTTCTCACCCTTCGAACGAGCTGACGACTTGCCTCCGGCATACCCACGAAGGCAAATGCCCTCGGGGCTCGCATACTCACAGTAACCCCACGATCACCCTTCCAACCACGGCGATCCTTGAAACGCCACCATTCGCCACCCCTTCGAATGAACTCACGATCGCACCCACGCGATTCACTTGACATAGGACGGACGGAAGTGGGCGGAGCGGTGCACTCGGGGGCGCATGAAGCCCCGCGCACCACCCGCCGCGCCACGACGCGCCGCCTTGCTCCCGGGGCACCCCGGGAAGGCGGATGTCGTAGCGTCACGTTCCGCTTCCATCTCGCTCCGTTTCGTAACCACCGGAGCGCTGGACCCGTTGGAGGGGGCATGGGCTTCACGATCGGCGGCATTCGGGAGATCCGCTCCGGCACGCGTCGGCGCGGCCGCTCGTCGGAGTGCACGGCCGTCGCCGAGTTCACGGGCCTGTGGGGCTGGGACGTGGTGCCGGGCGCGCGGACCGCCGGGGGCGCCTGCTCCTGCGGTCACGCCACGTGTCCGGCGCCGGGCGCGCATCCGCTGGAGTTCGCCGCGCCGGTGCCCGCCGGGGCCACGCTGGACGAGGTGGGCCGGGCCTGGGCCGAGGTGCCGGGCGCCTCGGCGATGCTGCCGGTGGGCCGCGCGTTCGACGTGATCGAGGTGGCCGAACCGGCCGGGCGCCGCGCCCTGGTCCGCCTGGAGCGCATGGGCCTGCCCCTCGGACCGGTCGCCGCCACCCCCGAGGGCCGCGCCCACTTCCTGGTCGCCCCCGGCGCCGCCGCGGAGCTGCCCCGGCTGCTCTACCGCCTCGGCTGGGACGACCCCGCCGCCCTGGACCTGCGCGGCCTCGGCCCGGGTACGTACATCACCGCCCCGCCCTCCGACCGCGGCGGCCTCGGACCCGTGCGGTGGCTGCGCCCTCCGGCGCTGGACAGCGCGACGCGGCCTCCGGCGGCCCGGCTGCTGCTGGGGACGCTGGCGTATGTGGCGCACCGGTCGCGGGCCGGGGCGTAAGGAGCCGTCGAAAGACTCCTGAGCCGGATCGCGTACGGCTGAGCCGGAGCGCATACGGCGAAGCGCCCGTCCCCCACCGTTGCGTGGGGACGGGCGCTTCGCCGTGCAGGAGGGGTGGTCGCGTCCGGGACCTCAGTCACCGAGAAGCGCGTCCACGAACGCCTCCGGGTCGAAGGGCGCCAGGTCGTCGGGGCCCTCGCCCAGGCCGATCAGCTTGACCGGCACGCCCAGCTCGTTCTGGACGGCGATGACGATGCCGCCCTTGGCGGTGCCGTCGAGCTTGGTCAGCACGATGCCGGTGATGTCCACGACCTCGGAGAAGACGCGGGCCTGCACCAGGCCGTTCTGCCCTGTGGTGGCGTCGAGGACGAGCAGCACCTCGTCGAGCGGCGCGTGCTTCTCCACGACGCGCTTGACCTTGCCCAGCTCGTCCATGAGGCCGGTCTTGGTGTGCAGACGTCCCGCGGTGTCGATGAGCACCACGTCGACGTCCATCTCCTTGCCCTCCTTCACCGCGTCGAAGGCGACGGAGGCGGGGTCACCGGCCTCCGGGCCGCGCACGGTGTAGGCGCCGACGCGCTCGCCCCAGGTCTGGAGCTGGTCGGCGGCGGCGGCGCGGAAGGTGTCGGCGGCGCCGAGGACGACGGTGCGGCCATCGGCGACCAGGACCCGGGCGAGCTTGCCGGTGGTGGTGGTCTTGCCGGTGCCGTTGACGCCGACGACCATGACGATGCCGGGCTTGCGGCCCTCGGGCTCGGTCTTGACCTCGCGGTCCATGTCGGTGCCGACGAGCTTGAGCAGCTCCTCGCGGAGCAGGCCGCGCAGCTCCTCGGGGGTGCGGGTGCCGAGCACCTTGACGCGCTCGCGCAGCCGCTCGACCAGTTCCTGGGTGGGCTGCACGCCGACGTCGGCGGTGAGGAGGGTGTCCTCGATCTCCTCCCAGGTGTCCTCGTCCAGGTGCTCACGCGAGAGCAGCGTGAGCAGGCCCTTGCCGAGGGCGTTCTGGGAGCGGGAGAGACGGGCGCGGAGGCGGATGAGCCGCCCCGCGGTGGGCTCCGGGATCTCGATCTCGGGAGCCTTCTCGGCGGCGGGCGGCTCCTCGACGGTGGTGGTCCCGCCGCCCGGGAGGTCCACCTCCTCGATCGTCCGGCGCGGTTCGTCGCGCGGAGTCTCGGCCTCTTCGCCGACCTGTGGCTCGGCCGGTGGGGCGGTGAGATCGGGCGCGGCGGGCGGTGGCGGCGGCAGCTGCTTCTTCTTCTTGAGTGTGCTGCCGATGAGGAGCCCGCCGAGCGCGCCGAGCACGACCACGGCGATGACTACAGCAAGGATGATGGTTTCCATAACGCGTCCAGTATCGGCCATGGGGTATCCGCCGAAGAGGCTTGCGGACGCTTGTCGCTTCCTCCAAGAGACAAATGCCACAGGAGCAACGGAGTCGGATTAAACTACGATGACGTTTGGCTCCGCCGCGCGCGTTGAGCCCGTCGTCCTCGTCCCCCACCGCAAGGACACCCCTTTTTCATGAGCAAGACGGCCGCGCGCGAGAGCGCGCTGGAAACCCGTGGCATCGAGCCGGTCCCCGATCACGAACGCACCGCGCGCACGCGCGGGCTCTTCCCCACCTGGGTGGGCGCCAACATCAGCGTGCTGCTGCTGACCATGGGCGCGAGCCTGGTGGTGTCGTATCACCTGAACTTCTGGCAGGCCCTCGTCGTCGCGGGCGTCGCGCCCGTCGTCTCCTACGGCCTGGTCGGTCTCCTCGGCATCGCGGGCAAGCGGGGTGCCGCGCCCGGCATGGCGCTGTCGCGGGCGGTCTTCGGACAGCGCGGCAATCTGCTGCCCGGTTCGCTGATCTGGGTCGCGCGCTGGGGCTGGGAGACGATCAACGCGGTGACCGGTGCGTACGCGCTGCTCACCATCCTCGACCTGGGGCTGGGGATCAAGGCGAACGGCGTGCTGGACATGGTCACGCTGCTGCTCTTCGTGATCGCGACCTTCGCGATATCGGGGCTCGGCATCAACGCCGTGCAGAAGTGCAGCAAGTACGCGACGTATCTCTTCGGTGTCTTCTCGGTGCTGGTGCTCGGGTATCTCGCGGTGCACACGCACTGGTCGAAGGTGATGCACCAGGGCGCCGGGTCCACGGCCTCGCTGATCACCGCCGTCGGCATGATCGCGGCGGGTGGCGTGAGCTGGATCCCGTCCGCGCCGGACTTCACGCGCTATCTGCCGCGTACGGCCTCCTCCAAGGCGATCGTCGGGAACACGGTCGGCGGTGCGGGCATCGTCGTGCTACCGCTGGTGCTGATGGGCGCGGTCATGGCGGTCGGCACGCCCGACCTGGCCTCGGCCTCCGACCCGGTCTCCTTCCTCGGCACGATCCTGCCGCTGTGGATCACGGTGCCGTATCTGCTGATCGCGGTGGTCGGCATGCTGCTGATCAACTCGATGTCGATGTACTCGGCCGGTTTCACCGCGCAGACCCTCGGCTTCAAGATCCCGCGCCACTGGGCGGTCTCCGTGAACGCGGTGATCTCGCTGGCGCTGGGTGGCGTGCTGATGCTGGTGGCGACGAGCTTCATGGGCTCCTTCATCGCCTTCCTCTCCATGCTCGCGGTCGCCTTCTCCGCGTGGACGGGCGTCTTCGGCGCGGACATGTTCCGCCGCAAGGAGTACGACGCCCGCGCCCTGGCCGACACGGGCCGCACCAGCGCCTACTGGTACCAGGCGGGCTTCTCCCCCGCCGCCGTCGCCTCCTGGGCGATCGGCCTGGTCTCCGGCCTGATGTTCACCACGTCGGACTGGTTCACCGGCCCCCTGGCCAAGAACAACCTCATCGGCGAGTACGGCCTCGGCTGGATCGCGGCGATCGTGATCTCGGGCGCGCTGTACCTGCTGCTGCCCAAGCCCGCGGTCCCGGCCCCGGCGTCGGCCTCGGCGGAGCCCGGTGCGGTGGCGGCCGAGGAGCGCGTCCCGGCCACGGTCTGACGTCGTACGGGGAGTTCCCCGGCGGCACTACGGTGCCCGCATGGAACTCCCCGCGCCGATGCCCGACTGGTGGTCCCGCCTGGACGAGGAAACAAGGCGGGAAGCGGACACCCACGTCCTGCGCGACCACTACCTGACGGCGGTCAAGACGGTGTGGGAAGCGCTGCGTCCCTCGGGCCTGGGCCTCCACGAGGCCGAGACCATGATCCGCACCCGCTACGTGTCCCTCGCCCCTCGCATACGCCCACCCGATCCCCTCGACACCCCCGCCCTCGCCGCCCGCGCCGCCTCCCTCCCCGGCCGGGTGATCGCGATCGAGGCCGTCTGGGACGGCGACACGGTCCACGACTGGTTCGTCGACCTCCTGGCCGTCCTGGACACCCCACCCGGCGAGTCCCGCCTGGCCACGGTCTACCACCGCCGGGGCACCCCCTCCCCCGCCGCCCGCGCCACCGAGGCCGGCCGCGCCCTGGCCGCCCACCTCGACATCCCCTTCCACTTCGCCTCCCCCGACACCCCGGACGACGAGGCGCCTCGCTGGAAACGGGGCTGACACGGGCGCCCTGCGGGGTGGCCTGTGTCCGAGATCGGTTCCCGGCTGACTTGGTGTGGGCGTATGCACCTCCGGCGGCACCAACGGTACGGAGTCGGTCCCCGGCCCATGCCAGAACTGGCCTGGCCTGGGCACCTCCGACGGGGCTGCCGGGGGGAGAGAGCTTCCAGGGGAGCGACCGGGACGACCGGCGGTACGAGATCGGTCTCCGGCCGACAGCGGGACTGACCTGGGGTTTGGCGTACGCCTCCGACGGCAGCTTCGCCGCCGGGGGATCGTCGTGCACGGAGATCAGCACCCGGCGCACATGGCCCTCGCCGCGATCGATCCGAGGGGGCTCGCACGCTCCGGGCGGGTCGCGTCGGCCGCTTGACGGGTATGGGCACCAGCGGTACTCGGTCTGAGCCACGAGCAGTCCCGGCAGGTGTGTCGGCATACAGCCGTCGGCCCCTGGCCGCGCCCCCGCCTCACCGAGCACTCCCCCGGCCGAAGCTCCAGCCGAGGCGTGCAAGGTCATCCCGACCCGTGCGGGCCTAGGCGCCCCGACGTCTGTACCCCCGGGCGACTTCCCTGCTGGCCGTGACCGATCAGGCCCCCGCCCGCGATCCGGCTGACAGCCCTCACACGCCGAACGCGAAACAGCCCGTGCCCACGGCAGCGCACCCGTCGCCCCAGGCCAGACCTCAGATGCCATCGCCCCGGAGGGGAATCAGTCGGCGGCCACCCACGTACGCCAAGCCCCAACCGGCCGCAATGGGCACCCCGAACCGATCTCAGCATCCGCAGCAAGCCCAGCCCCACCCGGCGGTGGACCGGCCAACGCCCACCACGCCCCGTACGCCAAGCACCCACCGCCACCCGCACAAGGGCCCCCTCGTCACGTCCGCAACAAGCCCAGCCCCACCCCGCCGAAGCCCAATGCAATGCCACCGCCCCCACCCCCGGCAGTGGCCGGGATGGGGGCGGTGGAGGGTGCGAGGAGAGGGGCAGCGGGGACTTGGCCCTTCTCCTCGGGTCGAGGGGGTGGCTAGCCCATCTCCTCCAGGGTCTTGCCCTTCGTCTCCTTGACGAACTTCAGGACGAAGGGGATGGAGAGGGTGGCGAAGATCGCGTAGATCACGTAGGTGCCGGAGAGGTTCCAGTCGGCCAGGGACGGGAAGCTCGCGGTGATGGCCCAGTTGGCGATCCACTGCGCGGAGGCGGCCACACCGAGGGCGGCGGCGCGGATCTTGTTCGGGAACATCTCGCCGAGGAAGACCCAGACCACGACACCCCAGGAGAGGGCGAAGAAGAGGACGAACAGGTGGGCGGCGACCAGCGCGACCCAGCCCTGGGTGGCGGGCAGCTTGCCGTCGACCAGGTGGTAGCTGAACGCCCAGGCCTCCAGGGCCAGACCGGCGGCCATGCCGACGGAGCCGATGAGGGCGAGCGGCTTGCGGCCGATGCGGTCCACGAAGATCATCGCGATCACGGTGCCGACGATGTTGATGATCGACGTCGTGAAGGAGTAGAGGAACGAGTCCGAGGGGTCGACGCCGACCGACTGCCACAGCGTCGAGGAGTAGTAGAACGCGACGTTGATGCCGACGAACTGCTGGAAGACCGAGAGGCCGATACCGACCCAGACGATCGGCTTGAAGAAGAAGCTGCCGCCGAGCAGGTCCTTGAAGGACGACTTGTGCTCGGACTTCATCGCGTGCTCGATCTCGTCGACCCGCGCGTCGAGGTCGACGTCCTTGCCCTCGACCTCGGCCAGGATCTCGCGGGCGCGCTCACGCTTGCCGACGGAGAGCAGGAAGCGCGGGGACTCGGGGATCGCGAAGGAGAGCAGACCGTAGAGGACGGCCGGGATGACCATGACGCCCAGCATGACCTGCCAGACCTCGAGGCCCATGAGCTTGCCGCGCTGGTCGCCGCCGGCGGCGTTCAGCAGGCCCCAGTTGACGAGCTGGGAGACGGCGATGCCGATGACGATCGCGGCCTGCTGGAAGGAACCGAGACGGCCGCGGTAGGCGGGCGGGGCGACCTCGGCGATGTAGGCCGGGCCGATGACCGAGGCCATACCGATGGCGAAACCGCCGATGATGCGCCAGAACGCGAGGTCCCACAGGGCGAACGGAAGGGCGGAGCCCACGGCGCTGACGGTGAAGAGGACGGCGGCGATCTGCATGCAGCGGATACGGCCGATCCGGTCGGCTATCCGGCCGGCGGTGGCGGCACCGATGGCGCAGCCGATGAGCGCGATGGCGATGACCTGGGCGAGGGCGGCGGAGCCCACGTCGTAACGGTCACGGATGGCCTCGACGGCGCCGTTGATGACGGAGCTGTCGTAGCCGAAGAGGAAGCCGCCCATGGCGGCCGCGGCCGCGATGAAGATGACGTGCCCGAGATGTTCGGGGTGAGCCGTCCCGGCTCCTGGCTGGGGTGCCTGCGCTGTGCTGGTCACGTGTAACTCCTCGGGCCACGGCAACGCTGCCGGGTGGGGGCGAGCCCTTCCAGGTTCCAGTGGCGCACAACTTGGCACCGCTCACACCTGAAGGTAAATGCAACGTTGCAGAGAATATGCGTTCAAGTTTCGAAGTCAATACCCAGATGACTGTGACGTAAGAGATACGCCGAGCCTTCAGTTGTTCAAGAAGTGAACGAGAGATTTGTTGATCTTGAAAGTGGGAGCTACCGCAGCCGCTGCGAGATGACCTTGGACACACCGTCGCCCTGCATGGAGACGCCGTAGAGCGCGTCCGCGATCTCCATCGTGCGCTTCTGATGGGTGATGACGATGAGCTGGGACGACTCCTGCAGCTCCCGCATGATGCGGATGAGCCGCTGGAGGTTGGTGTCGTCGAGCGCCGCCTCCACCTCGTCCATCACATAGAAGGGGCTCGGGCGGGCCTTGAAGATGGACACCAGCAGCGCGACCGCCGTCAGCGAGCGCTCCCCGCCGGAGAGCAGGCTCAGCCGCTTGACCTTCTTGCCCGGCGGCCGGGCCTCCACGTCCACACCGGTGGCCAGCATGTCGTCGGGGTCGGTCAGGATCAGCCGCCCCTCGCCCCCGGGGAAGAGCCGGGAGAACACGCCCTCGAACTCGCGCGCGGTGTCCCGGAACGCCTCCGTGAAGACCTGCTCCACCCGTTCGTCCACCTCCTTCACCACCTTCAGGAGGTCCGCGCGGGTCTTCTTCAGGTCCTCCAGCTGCTCACTGAGGAACTGGTGCCTCTCTTCCAGCGCGGCAAACTCCTCCAGGGCGAGCGGATTCACCTTGCCCAGCTGCTGGTAGGCGCGCTCGGCGGCCCGCAGCCGCTTCTCCTGCTCGGCGCGGTCGAAGGGGCGTGGCCGGTTGCGGGGGTGCTCCGGGTCCTCGGGCAGCGTCTCCCCCTCGGCCGGGAGCGACGGGGGCACCGGCTGGTGCGGGCCGTACTCCGCGACCAGCCCCTCCGGCTCCACGCCCAGCTCCTCCAGCGCCCTGGCCTCCAACTGCTCGATGCGCAGCCGCTTCTCGGCCCCCAGCACCTCGCCCCGGTGCACCGAGTCCGTCAACTTGTCCAGCTCGGCCTTGAGTTCACGTCCCGCCGTGCGCGCGTCCGCCAACTCCCGCTCCCGCAGCCCCTTCACGGTCTCGGCGGCGGAGCGCTCGCGCTCGGAGCGGGCGAGGGAGACCTCGATGTGGGCGAGCAGCTGCCGGGCGCCGGAGGCGACCGCCCCGGCGACGGCGGCCTCGTGCCGCAGCCGGGCCCTGCGCTGCTCGGCCCGCGCGCGTGCCTCGCGCTCCGCGCGGGCGGCCCCGTCCAGCGAGTCGGCCCGCCCGGCGAGCGCCTTGACCCGCTCCTCGTGCGTACGGACCTGGAGCCGCGCCTCCATCTCGGTCTGCCGCGCGTTGGCGCCGTCCGCCGAGAGCCGGTCCCGTACGGAGGTGTCCGGCTCCTCCTCCACCGGCATCTCCTCGGCCACGGCAAGCCGCTCGGCCAGTTCCTCCGCCTCCTGTACGGCCCGCTCCAGCGCCTCCTGCGCGCGGGCCGCCGCCGCTGCCGAGCGTTCCGCCTCGCCCACGGCACCGCGCGCCTGCCCGGCGAGCCGGCCGAGCCGCTGGGCCACGGCCGACTTCTCCCGGTCGGCGGCCCGGCGCCGCTCCCCCAGCTCCTCCACGAGCGCGGCACCGGCGGTCCGCTCCTCGGCCGCCACCTGCCGGTCCCGCTCCAGCTCCTCGCAGCGCACGGCCAGCTCGGCCAGCTCGGCGGCGGCCTCGTCCACGGACGCCTGGACTTCCAGCAGGCTGGGCGCCCCGGCCGAACCGCCCTGCGCGAAGTGAGCGCCGAGCAGATCGCCCTCGGCGGTGACAGCGGTGAGCGCGGGCCGCGCCCGCACCACGTTCTCCGCCTCCTCCAGCGTCCCGACGACGACGATCCCGCGCAGCAGCCGCCGTACGGCGGGCATCAGCTCCTCGGGGCCGCGTACGAGGTCGGCGGCGAAGGGGGGGCCGCTGCGCTGGGCGGCGATGAAGCCGGGGACGCCCTGCGGGCGGGCGTCCGCGGCGGAACCGCCGCCGATGGCGGGCCCGCCGGTCGTCTCCCCCGCCCCGGCTTCCGTGGCGCTCGCGCGAGCGCCGGGTGCGGCGCCCGCTCCCGTCGCATCGGCGCCGACTGTGCCGCGTATGGCGGGCGCCTCCTCCGGCGCCCCCGCCAGCAGCAGTGCCGCGCGACCGCCCTCCTGTTTGCGGAGGAGTTCGATCGCCTCGATCGCCGCCGTGGGGCCGGTCACGGCGATGGCGTCGGCGGCCGTGCCGAAGGCGGTGGCGAGGGCTGTCTCGTGGCCGGGGGCGATGGTGAGGAGTCCGGCGGCCGGGCCGAGGACGCCGGTGAGCCGGTCGCGGGCCGACAGGAGGGCGCCGGTGCCGTCCTTGCGGCGCAGGCCCAGCGCCAGCGTCTCGTGGCGGGCGCGGGTCGCGGCGCGGCGACGCTCGGCGTCGGCGGCGGCCTCGCGGGCCGTGCTCAGCGCGTCCTCCGCCGCCGCGAGCCGCTGGCGGGCCTCCTCGTGCCGTACGGCCAGGTCGGCGTCGTCCGCGTCGAGGCCGTCCACCTCGGCCTTCAGGGTCTCGTACTCCTCCTGGGCGTGGGCGGCGCGCTCGGCCGCCTCGTCGCGGGCGGCGGCCAGGCGGTCGATCTCGGCCTGGGCGGAGGCGGCGCGGGAGCGGGCGGCGCTCACCTGGCCGGAGAGCCGGGCCAGGCCCTCGCGCCGGTCGGCGATGGCGCGGGCGACGTCCTTGAGGCGGCGTTCCTCGACGGTGAGCGCGCGCTCCAGCTCGGCACGGTGGGCGACCGTGTCGTCCAGGGCGTGCCGGGCGGCGTCGAGGGCGGCCTCCAGCTCGGCCTCCTGTTCGCGGACGCGGGCGGCCTCGCGCTCCAGGTCCTCGGGGTCACGGCCGCGCCGCTCCTCCGGGGGTGCGGAAGTGGCGCTGGTGACGCGGGCCTCGGCGAGGGAGACGGTGCCGCGGACGCGCTCGGCGAGCTGGGAGAGTTCGTACCAGGTCTGCTGGGCGCGGGTCAGGCGCGGGGCGAGGCGGCGTACCTCGTCCTCCAGGCGAGCCTCGCGCTGGAGGGCGTCGCGCAGTTCGCGTGCCGCGCTCTCCCTGCGTTCCTTGAGGGCGGCCTCGTCGGCGATCTCGGCGCTGAGGGCTTCGCGCAGGGTCACGAGGTCGTCGGCGAGCAGGCGCAGGCGGGCATCGCGCAGGTCGGCCTGGATGACGGCGGCGCGGCGGGCGACGGCGGCCTGGCGGCCGAGCGGCTTGAGCTGGCGGCGCAGTTCGTCGGTGAGGTCCTGCACGCGGGCGAGGTTGGCCTTCATCGACTCCAGCTTGCGCAGCGCCTTCTCCTTGCGCTTGCGGTGCTTGAGGACTCCGGCGGCCTCCTCGATGAAGGCGCGGCGGCCCATGGGGTCGGCGTGCAGGACGGAGTCGAGCTGGCCCTGGCCGACGATGACGTGCATCTCGCGGCCGATGCCGGAGTCGGAGAGGAGTTCCTGGAAGTCGAGCAGGCGGCAGGTCTCGCCGTTGATCTGGTACTCGCTGCCGCCGTTGCGGAACATGATGCGGGTGAGGGTGACCTCGGCGTACTCGATGGGCAGGGCGCCGTCGGTGTTGTCGATGGTCAGGGACACCTCGGCGCGGCCCAGCGGCGGGCGGCCCGTGGTGCCGGCGAAGATGACGTCCTCCATCTTGCCGCCGCGCAGCGACTTGGCGCCCTGCTCGCCCATGACCCAGCTGAGCGCGTCCACGACGTTGGACTTGCCGGAGCCGTTCGGGCCGACGACACACGTGATGCCCGGTTCGAACCGGAGCGTGGTCGCCGAGGCGAACGACTTGAAGCCGCGCAGGGTCAATGCCTTGAGATGCACGCAATCGGACTTTACCGGCAGCGGCTATCTCACTCCACGGACACTCGCAACCCCACGGTTTCGTCCATGAACGAGAAGGGCACACCAGATGGTGAAGCGGTTGAAAGGATGCGGGGGAAAGTACGAAGGGACGCCGAAGCGTCCCTTGCGGCTCGGACAGCCGGGTCCTGGCCTGTGCCCGAACCTTCCTGAGCGGTTGTCAACGGGCGGCCCGACCGCTGCGTGTGCTTTCGTGGAGCTGATGCAGCGATCAGGTGAGCGCAGGCTCCGCCTGGTGTGCGTCGATGCTCTCCATGATCCTGTCCTGAGAGGCGGCAGCCGCCAGCGCGTCGTTCTCCGCCTGGATCCGTACGAGCTCGGACTCCAGGTCCTGGACGCGCTGCTGAAGCCGTCGCATCTCGGCGAGGAGTCGAGGGTCGGAGCCGCCGACGTAACCGAGAAGCGCCTTTGCCATGATGGATGGTCCTCCACACTGAGTGACCGACCGATGCGGTGTGGGTCGTGAGGGATTCGCACCCGCGGTGCTTGGCACACTCGAGTGTTGCTCTGCGTCGCCATGCCAAACAGCTAAGGTGCGCGGGGCTTTCAGCGTCTCACCAAAAAGTTTGACGGTCAACACGATCACACCCCGTATCGGCGGGCGAACCCGGGGCGCGCGGCCGGTGGCCGGCGGCGCTGCGTCTTCGCGGGGCCCTGGAGGTGTGTCGATCAGCTGTACACCGGGAGCCTTTCACGACGTGCCCTTCTTGGCAACCACCAGGCCGTTTCCCCCCGGGCAGGTGCCCCTGGCACGTACCGGCGGCCCCGGTGGAGGGGTTCCGCGGGGCTCGGTCAGCGGATGGCGAAGCCGTCGTAGCCGCCGCGCGGTGTGTCCCAGATCTCGGTGACTCCGTCCACCCGCCCGGGCGTGTCATCGCCCTGGAGCCAGTCGAGCAGCCCCTCGCAGCCGGTACGGGGGCCCTCGGCGACCACTTGGACCCGGCCGTCGGCGAGATTGAGAGCAAAGCCACTCAGTCCGCCGATCTCCAGGGCCCGTGCCCGGGTGAACCAGCGGAAACCCACACCTTGGACGTGTCCCCGTACCCAGGCGACCAGCCTCGCATCCTCGCTCATGGGTGCAACCTAACCGGACGCATGGGGGCAACCCAACCGCCAATGTCGCTCGCGGCACACCCGTCCCCCGCGCCATGCGGTACCGTCCCGACCCAATGAATCTCATATGAAACTCACTCGATCGAGTGAGCCGGGTTGGCCAGGGGGAGGCATCGGGCCCGTTCCGGCGCCCGGCCGACCGCGAGCACGAGGAAGAGGGCAGGGGATGGGACGCCACCGACGCGCCGGGGCGGGGAGCGAAGCGCCGCACTCGTCTGCGGGTGGGCACGAGCCCAGGGGGACCGCGCCGTATCTGAACCCCGAGGCGTACTCGGTCGGCCCGCGCGGGCCCGTCTATCTGACCGGTGACGAGCCGATGGACGGCCGGGGCTCCCAGCGCGGGCGCCGCCGGGCCAAGAAGGCCGCGACGCCGGTGCGTACGGGTCTGCTCGGTGTCTCCGCCGCGGTCGCCTTCGGCACCGCCGCGGTGGGCGCGGGCGTGGTGCCCGGACTCCAGAACTACCGTCTCGGCGGCGGCACGACCGCCAGCGAGGGCGAGCAGGTGCAGGCGGCCGACCTGCCCGGCAACGCGGCCAGCGAGCAGGGCGGCGCGGCGGGCAGCGCGGACACGCAGGCCGGGGGCGGTGCCTCCACGGGCGACCAGTCCACGCGGCCGGCCGCACCGGCGCCCACCCCGTCCGACTCGGACTCCGAGGCGTCCCCGGCGCCCGCCCCGGCCAAGCCGAAGCCCTCGGCGCCGTCGCAGAGCGCCGACAAGCCCGCCCCGGCCGCGCCCAAGCCCTCGGCCCCGTCGGACAGTTCCTCGAAGCCCGCGGCGAAGGACCCCTCGGCCTCCGCCTCCGCGTCCGTCTCGGCCCAGGCCGACGCCGAGGCCCAGGTGCTCGCGCTCGTCAACGAGGAGCGCGCCAAGGTCGGCTGCACGCCGGTGACGGCGAACTCCGCCCTCACCAAGCTCGCCGAGGCATTCAGTGGCGACATGGCCTCCCGCGACTTCTTCGACCACACCGACCCGGACGGCGCCACTCCCTGGGACCGCGCCTCCAAGGCGGGCATATCCGGCCTCGGCGGCGAGAACATAGCCCGCGGCCAGACCGACCCCGCCGCCGTCATGGAAGCCTGGATGAACAGCCCCGGCCACCGCGCCAACATCCTCAACTGCGACTTCAAAACCCTCGGCGTCGGCGTCCACTTCGGCGAGGGCGGCCCTTGGTGGACGCAGGACTTCGGTTACTGAGCCCGCGCGCGCTGGGCCGTGAACCGCTGTCGCCCGGCAGGTGAGAGCGGTGAGAGCATCGGCGGGTGACCGACGCACCGCTACCGCCCGGATGGACCCTCCAGCGGATCCGTGACGTGTCCGGGGACCGGGGCGCTCTGGCGCTGGGTCCGGACCGGGCGGTGAAGTGGGTGGGCGGGGGCGGGCTGCCGGAGGTGCTGCGCCCGGAGATCGTTCTCGGGTTCCACGGCCTGTGCCTCGTGAAGCCCGTTGATGACGACGACTGGTACATGGGCAGTCTGTACGAGGACGGCAGCGTCGACTGCTGGTCGGCCCACGCCGGTCTGTACGAGGCGCTGCGCGGTCTCTGACCCCACCTCCTCGCCAGGAACAGGCGGCACTAACCCACCCACAGCGCTACCTGGTGGTCAGTGCTCCGCTCGCCTACGCTGGGCGTATGAGTGGGATCACCCGGGAGTCGGTGGAGGCGGAGCCGGAGGCGGTGGACGCGTTCGATGTGTTCGCCAAGGCGTGTCCGTCGCGGGGGACCTTGGAGCATGTGACCGGGCGGTGGGGGGCGCTGGTGCTCGGGGCGTTGGCCGAGGGGTCGCTGCGGTTCAACGAGTTGCGGCGGCGGGTCGACGGGGTGAGCGAGAAGATGCTGTCCCAGACGCTGCACGCGCTGGAGCGGGACGGGCTGGTGCACAGAGAGGCGCAGCCGGTGAATCCGCCCCGCGTCGACTACGAGCTCACCCCGCTCGGCCGTCAGGTGGCCGAGCGGCTGCTGGCGCTCATCCACTGTGTGGAGGGCGCCATGGGTGACGTGCTCGCCGCGCGCGAGCGTTACGACGCGGCGCGCGGCGCCCGCTGACACTTCGGGCAGAAGTAGCTGGAGCGGTTCATCCAGGGGCGGCGCAGCATCGGCGTACCGCAGCGGCGGCACGGCAGGCCCTCGCGGCCGTAGGCGTCCAGGGAGCGGTCGAAGTAGCCGGACTCGCCGTTGACGTTGACGTAGAGGCTGTCGAAGCTGGTGCCGCCGACTGCGAGGGCCGCGTTCATCACGTCCCGGACGTGACCCAGGAGTTCCGTGGTCACCGGGCGGGTGAAGCCCGCCGTGGGACGCTCGTAGTGGAGGCGGGAGCGCCACAGCGCCTCGTCGGCGTAGATGTTGCCGACGCCGCTGATCAGGGACTGGTCGAGCAGGGCCCGCTTGATGGTGGTGCGCTTGCGGCGCAGTGCCTGGTGGAATGCCTCGTCGTCGAAGAGCGGGTCGAGCGGGTCGCGGGCGATGTGCCCGATGACGTCCGGCAGCCCGTCGGGGGTGTTGTCGTGCAGCGAGAGCCCGCCGAAGGTGCGCTGGTCGACGAAGCGGAGTTCGGTGCCGAGCCCGTCGGCGAAGCGGACCCGGACCCGCAGGTGCTTCTCGTCCGGCGTGGTGAGCGGCTGCACCAGCAGCTGCCCGCTCATGCCGAGGTGCGCCAGGACCGACTGCCCGGTGTCCGCGAGCGGCAGCCACAGATACTTGCCCCGCCTGCTCGGCACCCCGAAGGTGTGCCCCTTGAGCCGGTGCGCGAAGTCGTCGGCCCCCGCGAGATGGCGGCGCACCGCACGCGGATGCAGCACCTCCGCCTCGGCGACGGTCCGCGCGGCCACCCACCGCTCAAGACCCCGCCGGACGACCTCGACCTCGGGCAGCTCGGGCATCGACAACCCCCTGGGAAAGAACCTGGTGACCTGGTGGAAGGACCGAGCGCCCGCCCCCGTCGTACGGGTGCGGGCGCTCGGGGAAACGCTCGGTCAGGCGGTGGCGGACGACGCGGTGTCGTCCTCCGTCGCCTCGGCGGGCGGCGGGGTGCCGTCCACGGCGGCCGGGGCCGCCTTCGCCTCGGCGGCAGCCTTGGCGCGTTCGTCCGCGGCGGCCTTGATGGCCCGCCAGGCGGACTCGGCGGCCTGCTGCTCCGCCTCCTTCTTGCTGCGGCCGGTGCCGGTGCCGTACGAGACGCCCCCGACGCGGGCAGCAGCAGTGAAGGTCTTCTCGTGGTCGGGGCCGGTCTCCGTGACCAGGTACTCGGGCACGCCGAGTCCTTCGGTCGCGGTCAGCTCCTGGAGGCTGGTCTTCCAGTCCAGGCCGGCGCCGAGGTTCGAGGACTTCTCGATGAGCGGGTCGAACAGGCGATGCACCAGTTCGGAGGCCGCGTCGAGGCCCTGATCGAGATAGACCGCGCCGATCACCGCTTCAAGGGTGTCGGCGAGAATGGATGCCTTGTCCCGGCCGCCCGTTCCCTCTTCACCACGGCCGAGCCGGATGAAGGAGCCCAGGTCGAGACCGCGGCCCACCTCCGCAAGCGCACGCGAGTTGACCACCGCGGCCCGCAGCTTGGCCAGCTGGCCTTCAGGCAGGTCGGGGTGGATGCGGTACAGCGTGTCGGTGACGACGAGGCCGAGCACGGAGTCCCCGAGGAACTCCAGCCGCTCGTTCGTCGGCAGACCGCCGTTCTCGTAGGCGTAGGAGCGGTGGGTCAGCGCACGCACCAGAAGGGCGGACTCGACGTGGTAGCCGAGCCGCCCTTCCAGAAGCGTGTGGGACGAGGCCTTGTTGTCCGCCGAGCCGTTCCCGCGTCGGCGGGACGTACCTGCTTCGGCGTCTTCCACCTTCTTGGCAGTGGACACAGTGCCTCTCACCAGCCGCTCAGACCTCGAGGACCTGGCGCTTGTTGTAGGTGCCGCAAGACGGGCACGCGATGTGCTGCTGCTTGGGCTCGTGGCAGCGCTCGCACGCAACCAGGGTGGGGACCGCAGCCTTCCACTGCGACCGGCGGTGGCGCGTGTTGCTGCGCGACATCTTCCGCTTCGGAACAGCCACGGCTACTTCTCCTGCTTCTCGTCGACGCCCGCTTCGGCGCCGCTCATCTCGTCCTTCTCGCCGTCTTCGAGTGAACCGGCGAGTCCCTGCAAAGCCGCCCAACGGATGTCGACGGCGTCATGGTGGTGGTCCGGGTCGTCCGTGAGCCGCGCTCCGCACTCGGAGCACAGGCCCGCACAGTCGTCCTGGCACACCGGCTGCATCGGCAGTGCGAGCACCACCGCGTCCCGCAGCACGGGTTCGAGGTCGATCAGACCGTCCTCGATGTAGAGCCTGTCCTCGTCGTCCTCGGCGTCGTCGCCCGGTTCCGCGATCACGCGGCCACGGTCGTCGGCGTCAGGGTACGAGAACATCTCCTGGAAGTCCGCTTCGAGCTCCAGCCCGACCGGCTCCAGACACCTTACGCACTCCCCCTTGGCCGATGCACGGGCGGTGCCTGTGACAAGCACCCCTTCCATGACCGACTCCAGGCGGAGGTCGAGCTCCATCGGCGCGCCTTCCGGCACTCCGATGACACCCTCGATACCGAGGTCCCGGGGGGCGTCGACCTCACGGGTCAGGCGCTGCATCGCACCAGGACGCCGGCCCAGCTCGTGCGTGTCGATCACGAGGGGGTTGCGGTGGTCGAGGCGTGCGTTGGAGGCCATGGCCGCTTTCGGTCTTCGAGCTCGGGGGACGCCGCCCGCAGGTGTTCCGGGCAGCGGTGATCGCAGACATACACGCGACCGAAGAGCCAGGATACTGGACCTTTCGCTCAGGGCCCAATCCGGTCCCCCGGCCCCGGCGCCTCCTACATTCCCCGGCCCTGCTCGTACGCCCGCAGCTGCTCCGCGCTGATCATGCTGGTGTCGAAGAGGCTGGCCTCGTCGAGCGCGTAGTCCTGCGGCTGCCCCTGATGCTGCGGGGCCTGCTGGTGCTGCTGGGCCTGCCCCTGGTTCGGGTCGTACGCCCCCTGCTGCGGGTCGTAGCCGTGGAAGGCGCCGTCGGTCTGCGGGGCGTAGCCGTTGGGCGCGTACGGGTCCTGCTGGTAGCCGTACGCCTCCTGCGGGGCGTAGCCGGGCTGCTGCGGGTAGCCGGGGTAGGCGTCGGGCTGCTGCTGGTAGCCGTACGCCTCCTGCGGCTCGTACGCCGGTTCCTGGGCGGCCGGGTCGTACGCCGGTTCCTGGGCGACGGGGGCCGTCTGCGTGCGCTGGGCCGGGGGGGCGGGGGTGTCGGCGAGGGCCGCGAGGTCGGCGAGGTAGTCGGCGTCGCTGGAGTGCTGGAAGGTCGTGGTGTCGTCCGCGAGGGCGCCGAGGTCGTCCGTGGCGATCCGGCCGTGCAGCTTCTGGCGGCCCCGGTGGACGGCGTCCAGGGTCTTGGCGAGGACAGCCTCGAAGGCGCCGAGCTTGGCGTCGACGTAGGAGTCGGCGGTGTGGCGCAGGGTCTCGGGGTCCTGGCTGCGCTCGGGGGCGTCCTCGTCCTCGTAGCCGTTCTCGTCCAGGCCGGGTCCGGTGCCGAGCAGCTTCTCCCGGCCGCGGCCGACCGAGCCGAGGGTCTTGGTGAGGACGACCTCGAAGTTCGCGAGCTTGGAGTCCACGTAGTCGTCGGCGTCCGCGCGGACCTGCTCGGCCTCGGTGCGGGCCTCGTGCAGGATGCGGTCGGCCTCGGCCTGCGACTGGCGGGCGACCTCGGTGCCCGCGATCAGCGAACCGCGCTCGGCGTGCGCGCTCTCGATGATCCGGTCGGCCTCCAGGCGGGCCTGCTCGACCAGCTGCTCACGGTCCCCGATCAGCTCCTGCGCCTGCGCGAGGGAGCCGGGCAGCGCCTGGCGGACCTCTTCGAGCAGCGCGAGCAGCTCGGCGCGGTTGACCACGCAGGAGGCCGACATCGGCATGGACCGGGCGGTGGAGACCGTGGAGACGATCTCGTCGAGCTTGTTCTGGATGTCCACCTGTGCTCGCCACTCTCTACAGCTGTGTTGGAGACGGACGGCACGACTGTACGGCCCTGGGGCGGCCGTCCGACACGGGGTGACGTCTTGTCACCTTCCCCAGGGGGCGCGGAGGCGTGCCGGTGGGGCGCGGACGCGGGCGCGCCGGGGCGGTCAGTCCCGCTTCAGCCGGTCGCGGAGCGCGCTGAGCACGGCCGGGGGCACCAGGTGGGAGACGTCGCCGCCCCAGGCCGCGACCTCCTTCACCAGGGAGGAGGAGAGGAAGCTGTAGGTGGGGTTGGTGGGCACGAACAGCGTTTCGACGCCGGTGAGGCCGTTGTTCATCTGGGCCATCTGGAGTTCGTAGTCGAAGTCGCTGACGGCGCGAAGTCCCTTGACGATGGCGGGGATGTCGCGTTCTTTGCAGAAGTCGACGAGGAGGCCGTGGTGGGCCTCGACCCGTACGTTGGCGTATTCGGCGGTGACCTCGCGGATCAGCGCCATCCGCTCGTCGATGTCGAACAGTCCCTGCTTGGACTTGTTGACCATCACCGCGACGTAGACCTCGTCGTAGAGGCGGGAGGCCCGGGCGATGATGTCCAGGTGTCCGTTGGTGATCGGGTCGAACGACCCGGGACAGACGGCGCGGCGCACTTGAGATCCCTCGCTCTCCGGTCCGGTCATCGTGCGTCTTCGCACGTAGAGGCGGCGCGACCGTACCAAAACGTTCCCTCGCCGTAACGCCGGGACCGGATCGGCTCGAAGCCCTCCGGCCACCGGAATTCACCGCCTCTGGTGCTGCGCTCCACGGTGACCAGGGCTTCCTCGGTCAGCCAGCCCCCGGCGCGGAGTGTGAGGAGGATCTCGCGGAGATCGTCGTCGGAGACGGCGTACGGGGGGTCGAGGAAGACCAGGTCGTACGGTTCGGCGGGGGGTGCGGTGCGGATGACTTGCTCCGCTTTGCCCGTTCTGACCTCGGCGCCGGGGAGGCCGATGTTCTTGACGTTCTCCCGGACGGTTTTCGCCGCGCGGGCGTCTGCTTCGACCAGGAGGGTGTGGCTCGCGCCCCGGGAGAGGGCCTCCAGCCCTACGGCTCCTGAACCGGCGTAGAGGTCCAGGACCCGGGTGCCGTCCAGGGGGGTGGTGAGGAGGGACTGCCAGGTGGAGAAGAGGGCTTCGCGTGCGCGGTCCGAGGTGGGGCGGGTTCCTGTGCCGGGCGGCACCGAGAGGCGCCGTCCGCCTGCGGTGCCGGCGATCACGCGGGTCATGTGAGCGGTCCTTCTTTTTTGGGGTCGCTTTATTTTCGCAGGTGGTGGGGGGTGCGTGTGCTTCGTTGGCGAGTGCGGGTCCTTCGTGGTTGCTCGCGCAGTTCCCCGCGCCCCTCAGGTGAATAAACTTCAGCCCTTTTCCAGGTACTGCTCTCTCTCCTCGTCCAGGAGGGCGTTCAGGGCTGTGCGTAGGGCTGGGTAGTTCTCCAGGTCGGGGTCGGACTCGACCACTGCCGTGGCTTCCTTTCTCGCCTCCGCGATGATCTCCTCGTCCTCGATCACTTCCAGGACTCTCAGGCTCGTTCGGGCGCCGGACTGGGCCTGGCCGAGGACGTCGCCCTCGCGGCGTTCCTCCAGGTCGAGGCGGGAGAGTTCGAAGCCGTCGAGGGTGGAGGCGACGGCGGCGAGGCGGCGGCGGGCGGGGCTGGCCTCGGGCATCTCGGAGACCAGGAGGCAGAGGCCGGGGGCCGAGCCCCGGCCCACGCGACCGCGGAGCTGGTGGAGCTGGGAGACGCCGAAGCGGTCGGCGTCCATGATGACCATGGCGGTGGCGTTGGGGACGTTGACACCGACCTCGATGACCGTGGTGGCGACCAGGACGTCCGTCTCCCCTGCCGCGAAGCGGCGCATCACCGCGTCCTTGTCGTCGGGGTGCATCCTGCCGTGCAGGACCTCGACGCTCAGGCCCTGGAGGGGGCCCTTGGCGAGCTGGTCCGCGATGTCGAGGACGGCGAGCGGGGGGCGCTTGTCGCCCTCGGTGGCCTTCTTCTCGGCGGCGGTGTCCTGTTCGTCGCCGATGCGGGGGCAGACGACGTACGCCTGATGGCCGCCCGCCACCTCCTCGCGGACGCGTTCCCAGGCGCGGGCGAGGAAGTGGGGCTTGTCGGCGGCCGGGACGACATGGGTGGCGATCGGGGAGCGCCCGGCCGGGAGCTGGTCCAGGACGGAGGTCTCCAAGTCGCCGAAGACGGTCATCGCGACGGTGCGCGGAATCGGGGTGGCCGTCATGACGAGGAGATGCGGGGGCTGTTTGCCCTTGCCGCGCAGGGCGTCGCGCTGTTCGACGCCGAACCGGTGCTGCTCGTCCACGACCACCAGGCCGAGGTCGTGGAACTGCACCACGTCCTCGATCAGCGCGTGCGTGCCGATGACGATGCCCGCCTCCCCGGTGACGATGTCGAGCAGCGCCTTGCGGCGGGCGGCAGCCCCCATCGACCCGGTCAGCAGCACCACCTTGGTGGCGTGCTCGGCCCCGCCCAGCATCCCGCCCTCGGCCAGCTCCCCCATCATCTCCGTGACCGACCGGTGATGCTGCTGAGCGAGCACTTCGGTGGGCGCGAGCATGGCCGCCTGGCCGCCCGCGTCGACGGTGGCGAGCATGGCGCGCAGGGCGACCATAGTGTTGTGGGTGACAGTGAAGTTGTCGGTCACGTAGGCATGGCTGGGGTGGGCGACACTGATGCACTGAACTTCCTTGCGCCCCACGTAGGAGACCGCTCGGATGCCCCGCCGGAAGGTGTTGTACTTCGGGCGGGGCCGCACCCGCTCCGCCTTCCGGGTGAGGCGGAACGGGGCGTACGCGTCCGGCAGCGCCACGGAGACGTTGAAGGATGCCTTCTTCGGCAGCACCCGGGCTCGGCCGCCGAGCGACCTGACGAGCCACGCCACGTCGTCCGCCAGCCTGCACGACGCCGAGCACAGGGAGATGCTCAGTCCGTCCTGCTGAACGGTCCCGTCGGTGTCCAGGAGCCCCTGGAGCAGCGCCAGACGGTTCTTGACCGACGTGTTCTTGAACTCGGCGGGGACGAACTTCCCGTGGGATGTGGCACCCCAGAGGCCCAGGTCACGCAGGGTCTGGATGATCGGGTTCCGCTTGCCTCCCGTGCGTTGGGCGAGCTGAACGGTGTAGTCGCACCGAGAGCCCGACACCGGTACGAGACGGCACTCCGGGGCGACAGCCAGGGCCGCCGCTTCGCGGATCTCGGCGTCCATGGTGGACAGCCGCAGATTGTGCCGGAACGAGCCGTCCCCCAGCAGCAGCCCGAACAGGTAGGGGTCGAGTGGCAGCCCTGCGTCGCCACCGAGATCGACGGGCGTCGCGGCCGGGATGTACCACTTCGACGAGCCGTTGGCCTTGTGGAGATCGCCCCGGATCTCCCGCGTGGTGAGCACCTTGGGCGACTGTCCCCGGTGCCAGCCACAACTGGTGCCGACGATCCACAGATGCTCGTCGTCGCATTCGACGGAGCTTCCGTCCGAGAGCTCGATGCGCCACACCTCACGCCGGCCCTGCGGGAAGACGCCGTCCACCACCGCGATCTCTCCGGAGGGGACGACGATCTCGTCCCCCACGCGCATGTCGCCCATGCGCCGGAAGCCGCTCGGTGTAAGCACCAGCGAGTCCAGGGGCTGCGCCTTGCCCGATCCGACCTCCCCCTGCAGGAGCCGGTGCATCGGGTGGGCCGTTGCCAGGTCGGTGAAGATTTCGGCGGAGACGCGTTGCTGGCCTTCGGTGAGGGTGAAGGGGAGGCGGGCGTCGAAGGCGGTCAGCAGGCCGTCGGGCCGGGGTTCGCGGGGGACGGCGGGGAGTTGGGTGTCGGCGTGGCGGCGGCGGGCGAGGGCTACTTGGAGGACGAATGCCTCGTCCCATTTCAGGCGGGCGCGGGCGTCGGCCACGTCGGCCTTGGTCCGGGGGCGGTGGATCTTGAGGAGGGCTTCGGGGAGGGTGACCAGGCCGCGGCCCTCGCGCAGGGCGGGCGGGAGGGGGTCCAGGGCTTCGGCCGCGCTGGGCAGGACCGTCTGGACGGCCTTGCCGATCTTCCAGGACTCCAGTTTGGCGGTGGCCGGGTAGAGCGGGATCAGGGCGCCGGCCCAGTTCTCGGCCGCGTCCTCGCTGTCGTCGTCCTTGTCCAGGAGTTCGTAGGCGGGGTGGGCGAGTTGGAGGCGGCGGTTGAAGACGGAGACCTTGCCGGAGAACATCGCGCGGGTGCCGGGTAGCAGGTCCTTGTGCGGTTTGTGCACGCCGTTGCCGAAGAAGACCAGCTGGAGGCGCCCCATGCCGTCCGTGATGGTGACCTCCAGGCGCTGTCCCTTGCCGCGTGGGGCGCGGGCGGAGGCGAAGGTGTGCAGCCGGGCGTCGGCGACCTGGGCGACCACCGTGACGTGCTCGTCCATGGGGAGGTCGGCGAGGTGGGTGAGCTGGCCGCGCTCCTCGTATCTGCGCGGGTAGTGGTGCAGCAGATCGCCGACGGAGTGCAGGCCGAGGTGCTCGGCCATCACCTTCGCGGTGGCGGGGCCGAGCACTTTCTTCAGTGGTTCTCGCAGTGCGGGCACGCGATCCATTGCACACCACGCCACCGACAATGCCCCACCCGCCGCCCCGCCCCCGTACCGGAGCGCGAACGGTCCCCTGCCGCCCGCGGCCGTATACGGCGGTCGGCCCGCTGGTCAGGGACATCGGGGAATCCCCTGGTCAGGTCATCGGCTCGGGCCTAGGATGGCGCGCCCCAGCCATCCCCCGCGGTCACCGCCCCACCCGGACCGCCCGACCCCGCGCCGGACTCCGTTCCCCCCAACCGGCGCCGTGACGATGGACTCCCAGACCTCACAGTCATCCCAGGCTTCCCAGTCGCCCCATACGTTCCAGGTCGACCTGCGTGGTCTGGTGGACCTGCTCTCCCATCACCTCTACTCCAGTCCCAGGGTCTATCTGCGCGAGCTGCTGCAGAACGCCGTGGACGCCGTCACCGCCCGCCGGGAGCAGGACCCCGGCGCCCCGGCGACCGTCAGGCTGTACGCCGACGGCGAGGGCGGGCTGCGCATCGAGGACAGCGGCGTCGGGCTCACCGAGCCGGACGTGCACAGCCTGCTCGCGACGATCGGGCGCAGTTCCAAGCGGGCCGAGGGGCTGCAGGAGGCCCGGTCCGGGTTCCTCGGGCAGTTCGGCATCGGGTTGCTGGCCTGTTTCGTGGTGGCCGAGCGGGTCCGCGTGGTCAGCCGCAGCGCCCTCGATCCGCAGGCACCGCCGGTGGAGTGGACGGCGCGTGACGACGGCTCGTACACCGTGCGCACGCTGCCCGATTCGGCGCGGACCGAGCCGGGCACCACCGTGCACCTGGTGGCGCGGGCGGGCGCGGCCGAGTGGCTGTCGCCGGAGCGGGTGCGGGCGCTGGCCCGGGACTTCGGTGCGCTGCTGCCGTACGACGTGCGGGTCGGCGAGGAGCCGGTCACGGAGCTGCCCGCACCCTGGGACCGCGTCTGGCCGAGCCCGGCCGAGCGGCGGGCGGGCCTTGCCCGGCACTGCCACGAGCTGTTCGGTTTCACCCCGCTGGACTCGATCACGCTGGACGTGCCGCTGGCCGGGGTGCGCGGGGTGGCGTACGTGCTGCCCTCGGCGGTGAGTCCGGCGCAGCGGGCCACGCACCGGGTGCACCTCAAGGGGATGCTGCTGACCGAGCGGGCCGAACAGCTGCTGCCCGACTGGGCGTTCTTCGTGCGCTGTGTGCTGGACACGGACAGTCTGCGGCCGACGGCCTCGCGCGAGGCGCTGTACGAGGACGAGACGCTTGCGGCGGTGCGGGAGGCGCTGGGTGAGCGCATCCGGGGCTGGCTGACGGGGCTCGCGGCGGGCGATCCGGAGCGGCTGAGCGCGTTCCTCGCGGTGCATCACCTGGGCGTGAAGTCGCTGGCGCGGCACGACGCCGAGATGCTGCGGATCATGCTGCCCTGGCTGCCGTTCGAGACGACGGACGGGCGGCTGTCGCTCGAGGAGTTCGCGCAGCGGCACCCGGTGGTGCACTTCACGCGGACGGTGGAGGAGTACCGGCAGGTCGCGGCGATCGCCTCCGCGCAGGGGATCGGGGTGATCAACGGCGGTTACACCTACGACAGCGAGCTGGTGGAGGCGCTGCCGTCGGTGCGGCCGGGGACGGTGGTCGCGGAGCTGGACCCGGACACGGTGACCGCGCATCTGGACACGGTGGATCCGGCGGAGGAGCTGGCGCTGTCCGCCTTCCTGGCGGCGGCGCGGGCGAAGCTGGACCCGCTGGGCTGTGACGTGGTGCTGCGGGCGTTCCATCCGCTGTCGGTGCCCGCGCTGCATCTGGACGACCGGGCGGCGCGGCACGAGCAGGCGCGGGCGGAGGCGGAGGAGCGGGCGGACGAGCTGTGGGCGGGCATCCTGGGCTCGCTGCGCGGCAGCGCGCCGCGGGCCCGGCTGGTGCTGAACCATCTCAACCCGCTGATCCGGCGCATCGGTTCGCTGAAGGACGCCGAGCTGATCGGCACGGCGACGGAGTCGCTGTACGGGCAGGCGCTGCTGATGGCGCGGCGCCCGCTCAGGGCCGCCGACACGGCGCTGCTGAACCGGGCGTTCATCGGGCTGCTGGAGTGGGCGACGCACGGGGAGGACGGCAAGTGACGGACGTGATCGGGGACTTCGACGCGCTGCGCCGGGCCATGGCGGAGAACGCCGAGCGGCCGGAGGGCCCGGCGCGCAACGCCCGCGCGGAGGAACTGCTCGTGGAGGCCGAGAAGTTGGGCATTCCGCTGGCGGTGATCGAGGCGCTGGGCCACCAGTTGAACGTCTACAACTACAGCTCCGAGAAGGACCGCATGTTCGTGCCCTTCGCGCGGCTGCTGCGGATGTGGGACGAACGCCCGGAGGACTTCGACGCGTACGAGGCGCACTCGCTGCACTGGGTGTTCAAGTGGATGTCGGCGGGGATGCTGGGCCAGCCGCACATCCCGCTGGCGTCGGTGGAGACGTGGCTGGGCGAGATGGAGGACCGGTACCGGATCGCCGGTCACTCCGAACGGGCGGTGCGCAGCGCGGAGTTCAGCATCGCCGCGCATGTCGGTGACCGGGCGCGGGCGGAGCGGGCGTACGCGGCGTGGCTGGCGGCCGACCGGGACTCGATGGCGGACTGCCACGCCTGCGAGCTGCATGGGCAGGGGGTGTGGCAGGCCGAACTGGGCCGGGACGCGGAGGCGTTGGAGCTGTGGCGCCCGGTGCTCGAGGGTGAGTTCAGCTGTGCGCACGAGCCGCACCAGGTGCTGGGGTCCTCGCTGCTGCCGCTGGTGCGGCTGGGCCGCCTGGACGAGGCGCGCGCCCATCATCTGCGGGGTTTCCGGCTGGTGCGGCCGATGGAGAGCATGCGGGACGCCTACGCGGACCATGTGGAGTTCTGCGCGCTGACCGGCAACGAGGCGCGCGGTCTGGAGCTGCTCGCGCAGCGGCCCGCGTACTTCACGGACAGCGGGCATCCGCGCAGCCGTCTGGACTTCCTGGCGGTGGTGACGCTGCTGATGGACCGGCTGACCGGGCTGGGTCTCGGTGAGCGGCAGGTGCCGGGGCCCGCCGGGCGGACCTGGACCGCGCGGGAGCTGGCAGGCTGGGCGCGGGCCGAGGCGCTGGAGCTGGCCGGGCGCTTCGACGCCCGCAACGGCACCGCGCACGTGGGCGACCAGGCCCGTACGCGCATGGCGCAGGAGCCGCTGGTGGAGCGGCTGCCGCTGGGCGTGCGGACGGTACGGGCCGCTCCGGCGCCGGTGGCCGCGCCGCCCGAGGCTCCCGCCGTACCGGACCCGGCGGGGCTGCCCGCGCTGCTCGCGGAGGCGCGGCGGCTGTCGGACGGGCTGCGCCCGCACGCGACCGAGGCGTGGGCGGCGGTGGCGCGGGCCGCCGAGGGTGTGGAGCTGGACGCCCGCGACCGGGCGGAGATCGCGGACCACGAGGCGATGGACCGGGGCCCGGAGGGCAGCGCGCTCTTCGAGCGGGCCGCGGAGCTGTACCTGGAGGCGGGCGACCCCGGCGAGGCGCTGGCCGCCCGGGGCCGGGCGGCCTACATCCGCGCCCTCACCGGCGAGGTCGATGCGGCCCTGGCGGCGACCGAGGAGCTGTACGACCGGGCGCTCGCGCTGTACGCCGAGGACGCCACCGGGGTACGGCAGACGGCCTCGGTGCTGATGAGCCGGGCCCGGGTGCTGATGCGCGCGGTGCACGGCGGCGCGGCCGTCCTCGGGGACGCGCCCGAGGACGAGCGGGCGGCGGATCCCGATCCGGAGGCGGCGGAGGCCGTCGTACGGCTCGTGCGGGAGATCCTGGCGCTGGTCGACGGGCACACCGGGGACGATGTGCGGATGGCCGCGCGGGCCGCCGAGGCGCACGCGATGCTGGCCGAACTGGCCGAGCTCAGCGGCGACTTGGAGCAGGCGGTGACGCTGTTCCGGCAGGCCACCGAGGAGTTCACGGCCGCCGGGCTGCCCTGGTTCACGCCGGAGTACGACGTACGGGTCGCGGCGCTGGCGCACCGGCTCGGGCGGACGGACGAGACCGAGGAGGCGCTGCGGGACGCCCTGGCGCACGGCGGGCCGTACCTCGAACCGGTCGCGCGGGCGCAGCTGCACCTCCAGCTGGCCGAGGTGACCGGCGGCCGGGGCGCGGCCGAGGAGGCGGCCGGGCACGCGCTGGACGCCGCGCACTGGGCGGACGAGGCGGGCGAGAGCGGCACGCTGGGCGCCTGGGCCCGGCATCTGCTGGGCGGCGCCCTGCTGCGCCAGGGCCGCTGCGCGGAGGCGGCGGAGGTGCTGGAGTCGGCGCTCGCCGAGCTGTCGGTGGAGCGGCACGGGGACGGCACGGTGGTGCAGACCCGCTGGTGGCTCGGGGACTGTCTGAGCGAGCTGGGCGAGCACCGGGACGCGGCCGAACAGCGGCTGCTCGCGGCCGAGATCGCCCGGCACTGGCCCGAGCAGCAGGACCACGCCACGCTGGCGCACCTCGCGGGCGAGTCCCTGGGCCACGCCGGTCTGACCGTCGAGGCCGACCGCGCCTATGTCCAAGCAGCCGAGCTGTGGCGGCAGTTGGGCAACACCCGCTTCCTCGTCCGCTCGCTGCGCGCCCGCGCGTGGCTGGCGGCGGGCGAGGAGGGCGGGGCCGAGGACGCGCGGCGGCTGATGACGGAGGCGGTGCGCGCCTGCGAGGAGGCACGGGAGAACGCGGCCGACCCGGTGGAGCACACGGAACTCACCGCCGAACTGGGCCACACCCACCGCCAGTTCGGCGATCTGCTGTTCCGGCTGGCCACCGAGGCGGCCGAAGAGGGCGCGGTCCGGGCCGCGTTGGGTGGGGTGCTGGAGCAGCTGGAACAGGCGGCGACGGTCTTCGCGGCCCTCGGCACCGACGGCCTCCACAGTCGCACGAGCGCCGAACTGGCCGCAGGGCGCCTGGAGTTCGACCTCGGCCGCCAGGAGGACGCACTGGCCCGCGCCCGTACCGTCCTGGCGCTCTACGCCGACGCCGACGACACGGACGAGGTGGCCCGTGCCCGCCGTACGGAGGCCGCGCACCTGCTCGACCACCTGGCCGAGCCGCCCCCGGACGCCTGAGGCCCCGCTCCCCGCCGGGGCCAGGGCGCTACTCGACCCCGATCAGCAGCAGCGACCCCTGCCTGCCGCCCCGGTACACCACCGTGTCCACGGCCAGGTAGGACTCGCGCACCCGGGACTCCAGGCGGTCGGCGACCTCCTCGGGGGTCTCGTCGCCCACCACCAGGGTGACCAGCTCGCCGCCCGCCTGGAGCATCCGGTCCAGGACGGTCTCGGCGGTGGCCGTGAGGCCGGGGCCGATCACCGCCACGTCGCCGTCGATCAGGCCGAGGACGTCCCCGGCCTGGCAGATCCCGGCCGTGGTCCAGGACTGGCGCTCGGCGACGACGAGCTCCGCGTGCCGGGTGGCGCCCGCCGCCGAGGTCATCTGGACCACGTCCTCGTCGAAGCGGCGGCCGGGTTCGTGCACGGCGAGCGCGGCGATGCCCTGCACCGCCGAGCGGGTCGGGATGAGGGCCACCCGGATGCCCTCGGCGCGGGCCTCCTCGGCGGCGGCTGCGGCGGTGTGGCGCAGCTCGGCGTCGTTGGGCAGCAGCACCACCTCGCGGGCGTGCGCGCGCCGCAGCGCCTCGGTCAGCTCCCCGCTCGCGGGCGGCTCCCCGGGCCGGGCGAGGACGGTGGTGGCCCCGGCCTCGGCGTACAGCCCGGCCAGGCCCTCCCCCGGTACGACGGCGACGACGGCCCGCTGGACGCGCTCGCGCGCGGGCCGCTCACCGCCGGTGTGGACGTCCCCGGCCGCGAAGTGCGTGATCCGGATCCGGTACGGCCGCCCGGCCTCCACGCCCGCCTCCACGGCGGCTCCGGCGTCGTCGACGTGCACATGGACGTTCCACAGCCCGTCGCCGCCGACCACCACGAGGGAGTCCCCGAGCGCGTCCAGGCGCTCACGCAGCCGGGCCACGGCCGCGTCCCCGGCCTCCAGCAGGTAGATGACCTCGTAGGCGGGGCCACCGGGCTCCGCGCTCTCGGGGCACGTCTCGACGGGGGACGCCCCGACCGGGGACGCCCCGACCGAAGACGGCCCGGCGGGAGACGGCCCGACCGGGACGGCGGGAGCGACGGCGGCGGGAGCGAAGGCGCCCTCCTCGACCGTCTCGCCGGTCAGCGCCTCCACCAGCGCCCCCAGCACCGCGACCAGGCCCCGGCCGCCCGCGTCCACGACCCCGGCCCGGCCCAGCACGGCCAGCTGGCGCGGGGTCTCGGCCAGCGCGGTCCGCGCGCCCTCGTGGGCGGCCCGGGCGACGGCCCCGCAGTCCTCGTCGGCCGTCCCGGCCACGTCGGCGGCGTCGGCCGCCGCGGAGGCGACCGTCAGCACCGTGCCCTCGACCGGGTGGGCCACCGCCGCGCGGGCGGAGTCGGCGGCGTGCCGCAGCGCCAGTCGCAGCCGGGCCCCGTCGACGTGCGTGCCGTCGCCGTCACTCTCCGCGAGCACCTGGGACATCCCGCGCAGCAGCTGCGCCAGGATCGTCCCGGAGTTGCCGCGCGCCCCGATGAGCGCCCCATGGGCCATCGCGCGCACGGCGTCCGCGAGCGAGGGCCGCCCGGTGCCGGTCTCGTACCCGGCGAAGACCGCCTCCACGGCGGCGGCGGCCGACTCCATGGTCAGGTAGAGGTTGGTGCCGGTGTCCCCGTCGGCGACGGGATAGACGTTGATCGCGTCGATCTCCTCGCGTGCGCGTCCGAGCGCCCGCAGCGCCCCACCGCACCAGGTGCGCACCGCGAGAGCATCGAGGAATGTCAGCGGCACCTGCGCCACCTGCGCCTCCCTGACTGGCCGGCCGTGGGTCGCAGCGTAGACCCCGCGGCCGGGTCCGCCGGAGCAGGGACCGGGAGCGGGCCTCCCCCGTGACCGTGGTAGTTTCGTTGTACGGAAGCAGCCGTTGTATGCTGCTTCGGTTGCCCGACCCCGGTCGGGCCATTCCCCCTGGCAACGCCACTCAAGATCTCGGACCTCCGGGTCTCGATCCCGGCCTGCCGGGATCAACCGTAAGTGCATCTGAAGTCTTTGGAGTGACCCGTGGCTGCCAACTGCGACGTCTGCGGCAAGGGGCCGGGCTTCGGCAACAACATCTCGCACTCGCACCGCCGTACGCCTCGTCGCTGGAACCCGAACATCCAGCGCGTCCGTACCGTGGTCGGCGGGACGCCGAAGCGCGTGAACGCTTGCACCTCGTGCATCAAGGCCGGCAAGGTCTCGCGCTGACGCACAGCTAAGCGCGCGGCCATAGTCGGTTGCTGCGTCGAGCCGGTCCACCTTCGGGTGGGCCGGCTCTTCGCGTTGCCCGTACGGCCCTTTTGACATCTTTCAAGGCCCGGAGCCCGGCGGCCCCGGGCTGCTCTCAGTCCCGGAAGCGCCACCCGTGGTCGACCGGCCCGATCCCCGCGCCCAGCGCGAACCCGGCCTCGATCGCCCCGGTGACGTACGCCTTGGCCTCCGTGGCCGCCTCCGGCACGGAGAGCCCCTTGGCCAGCCCGGAGGCGAGCGCCGAGGCGAGCGTGCAGCCCGTGCCGTGGGTGTGCCGGTTGTCGTGGCGCGGGGCACGCAGCCAGTGCTCCGCGGAGCCGTCCGTGAGCAGGTCCACGGCGTCCCCGGCCAGATGACCGCCCTTGATCAGCACCCAGCGCGGCCCGAACTCCAGCATCGCGTCGGCCGCGCGGCGCAGATCCCCCTCCGACTCGGCCCGGATTCCTGTGAGTTGCGCCACTTCGTCCAGGTTCGGGGTGGCCACGGTGGCCACCGGCAGCAACCGGGTGCGCACGGAGTCCAGCGCGGAGGCGGCCAGCAGCGGGTCGCCGTGCTTGGAGACGCCCACCGGGTCCACCACGGCGGGCGCGTCCGTGGTGGAGATCAACTCCGCGACCGCCTCGACCAGTTCCGCCGAGGCCAGCATCCCGGTCTTCACGGCCTGCACGCCGATGTCGTCGACCACGCTGCGGTACTGCGCCCGCACCGCCTCCACCGGCAGTTCCCAGGCGCCCTGCACGCCGAGCGAGTTCTGGGCCGTCACGGCGGTGATCACGCTCATGCCGTGCACGCCGAGCGCCAGCATCGTCTTGAGGTCGGCCTGGACACCGGCGCCTCCGCCGGAGTCCGAGCCCGCGACGGTCAGGACACGCGGCGGCACCCGGGACTCGCTCACGCCTCCACGTCCCCGAAGTGGTCCCAGCCGCCCTTGTTCGTCCAGGGCGCCCCGTCCACGGTCACCTGGGGCAGCGCCGAGGGGTTGAGGACCTCGCCGATGATCTTCCAGCGGGCGGGCAGCTTGGCGTCCGGCGGGAAGGTGGCCACGATCGCGTGGTCCTCTCCCCCGGTGAGCACCCACTGGAGCGGGTCCACGCCCACGGCCTGCCCGATGTCGTTCATCTGGGTGGGGATGTCGATCGCGCCGGAGCGGATGTCGATGCGCACCTTGCTGGCCTCGGCGATGTGCCCGAGGTCCGCGATCAGCCCGTCGCTCACGTCGCACATCGCGGTGGCGCCGAGCGCGGCGGCGGCCGGACCCGCGTGGTACGGCGGCTCGGGGCGGCGGTGGGCCTCCACGAAGGCGCGCGGCGAACGGAAGCCCCGGGAGAGCACCGCGAACCCGGCGGCGGACCAGCCGAGCCAGCCGGTGACGGCCACCAGGTCGCCGGGCTGCGCGCCCCCGCGGGTGACCGGCTCCTGGTTGCGCAGATCGCCGAGCGCGGTGATCGACACCATGATCGTGTCCCCGCGTACGACGTCCCCGCCGACCACGGAGGCCCCGGCGACCCGGCACTCGTCGCGCAGGCCGTCCATCAGCTCACTGGGCCAGGTGACCGGCAGCTCGGCCGGGACGACCAGGCCGAGCAGCAGCGCGGTCGGCACGGCGCCCATCGCGGCGATGTCGGCCAGGTTCTGCGCGGCGGCCTTGCGGCCCACGTCGTAGGCCGTGGACCAGTCGCGGCGGAAGTGCCGGCCCTCCAGCAGGATGTCGGTGCTCGCCACCACCCGGCGGTCCGGAGCGGCGACCACCGCGGCGTCGTCCCCGGGGCCGACCCGGACCGCCGGGGTGGTGGTCAGGCGGGAGGTCAGCTCCCGGATGAGCCCGAACTCACCCAGCTCACCCACTGTGCCCTTCATGGCGTCAAGCCCCTTCTCTGCCCGTCCGTGCCCGGTCGCGTCTTCAGTGTCCCCGATACGGTCCGGACGGCCCTCCCGGGGACTCCGGCCGTCAACTTTCGTCCCGCTCGCACCCCGGCACGCGGCCCCGGTCGCGGAGGTCTCCCCGCGAGGACCGGCGACGCGATACCGTGGCGTTCCTTTCCCCCACATGATCCTCGTGGCCGCACCCTGGAGGTTCCGTGGTACAGGCGTACATCCTGATCCAGACGGAGGTCGGCAAGGCGTCGGCCGTCGCCGAGACGATCGGCAAGATTCCCGGAGTGATCCGGGCCGAGGACGTCACCGGTCCGTACGACGTCATCGTGCGCGCGCAGGCCGACACCGTCGACGAGCTGGGTCGGATGGTGGTCGCGAAGGTCCAGCAAGTGGACGGCATCACGCGCACCCTGACCTGCCCGGTCGTCCATCTGTAGCCCCCGTCTACCCTTGGCCGGTGAACTTCTTCCGTCACCGGTCCCTCGGCCTGCTCGCGCCCGCGCTGCTGATCGCGGTCGCGGGCTGCTCCCCGGCGCACGACGGCGGTTCGGTCGAGGCTCCCCGCCCCGACGCGCGGACCGCCCCCCTGTGCCGGAAGCTGCACGAGGTGCTGCCCGGGAAGGTGGACGGCGAGCGCCGCAGCGACCCCGGTCCCCGGTCCGTGTACACGGCGGGCTGGGGAGGCTCGGCGATCATACTGCGCTGCGGGGTGGTCCGGCCGCCGAAGATGATCGACCCCGAGGTGGCCCAGGGAAACGACCCGAACGCGATCGCGGGCGGGGTCGAGGGCGTGGACTGGCTGATGGAGAAACAGGGCGACGGCGTCTGGCGGTTCACCACGGCCAACCGGCGCGCCTACGTGGAGCTGACCCTGCGCGGTCTGTCGGGCCCGGACGACGCCTCACCGGCACTGATCGCCCTGGCCCCGGCCGTGAAGAAGGCGATCCCCGAGGGGATCGCCTCCATGCGGCATTGAGGTCGGGCTAACGCAGCCCGGTGGAGCGCCGCAGCGCCGCCTGGATCAGGCGGTCCACCAGCTCCGGGTAGGAGATGCCGGAGGCTTCCCACATCTTGGGGTACATCGAGATCGGCGTGAAGCCGGGCAGGGTGTTGATCTCGTTGATGACGAACTCGCCGTCCTCGGTGAGGAAGAAGTCCGCGCGGACCAGCCCCTCACAGCCGACCGCCTCGAACGCGTCGACCGCGAGCCGCTGGATCTCCGCGGTCTGCTCGTCGGTGAGCGGCGCCGGGACGACACCGGGCGTGGAGTCGATGTACTTGGCGTCGAAGTCGTAGTACGCGTGCGCGCTCGGCGGCGGGATCTCCGCGGGGACGGAGGCGCGCGGCCCGTCCTCGAACTCCAGGACCCCGCACTCGATCTCGCGGCCGGTCAGCGCGGCCTCCACGATGATCTTCGGGTCGTGGCGCTGGGCCTCCGCGATCGCCTCGTCCAGGCCGGACAGGCCGTCGACCTTGGTGATGCCGATGGAGGAGCCCGCACGGGCGGGCTTCACGAACAGCGGCCAGCCGTGCTCCCCCGCAAAGTCCACGATCTTCTTGCGGGCGGCGGACTCGTCCCGCTCCCACTCGCGGGGCCTGATCACCACGTACGGGCCGACCTTGAGCCCGAAGGAGGCGAACACCCGCTTCATGTACTCCTTGTCCTGGCCGACGGCCGAGGCGAGCACACCGCAGCCGACGTACGGCACACCGGCCAGCTCGAGCAGACCCTGGAGGGTGCCGTCCTCGCCGTAGGGGCCGTGCAGCACCGGGAAGACAACGTCGACCTCGCCGAGCGCCTTCGGGACCGCGCCGGGCTCGGCGTAGACGACCTCGCGGTTGGCCGGGTCGACGGGGAGCACCACACCGCCCTCGCCGGACTCGGCCACGTCCGCGACCTCGGGGGTGCGCCGGTCGGTGATGGCCATGCGCTCCGGCTCGTCGGCCGTCAGCACCCAGCGCCCGTCCCGGGTGATGCCGATGGGCAGGACGTCGTACTTGGTCCGGTCGACGGCACCGAGGACGGCGCCGGCGGTGACCGTGGAGATCCCGTGTTCGGAGCTGCGACCGCCGAAGACGACGGCCACCCGCGGCTTGCGCGGCTGCTGCGGCTCGGGGCTCTGGGGGAGGTTCTCGGTGCTCATATCGCGATGAGCGTACCCGTTAGTACCCCATGGCGACAGCGCTGACCGGGGCGTCTTCGGGGGCCGTGTCGCTCAGTGCCGTTCGGGCTTCGCGCTGCGCGACATCAGCTCCTTGAGGGCGACCACCGGCGGCTTGCCCTCGTGCACGATGTCGACCACCGTCTCGGTGAGGGGCATCTCGACACCGTGGCGGCGGGCCAGATCGAGCACGGACTCGCAGGACTTGACGCCCTCGGCGGTCTGCTTGGTGACCGCGATGGTCTCCTGGAGCGTCATGCCCTTGCCGAGGTTGGTGCCGAAGGTGTGGTTGCGCGAGAGCGGCGAGGAGCAGGTGGCGACCAGGTCCCCGAGCCCGGCGAGACCGGAGAAGGTGAGCGGGTCGGCGCCCAGCGCCATGCCGAGCCGGGTGGTCTCGGCGAGGCCGCGCGTGATGAGCGAGCCCTTGGCGTTGTCGCCGAGGCCCATGCCGTCGGCGATGCCGACCGCGAGCCCGATCACGTTCTTGACCGCGCCGCCGAGTTCGCAGCCGATCACGTCGGTGTTGGTGTACGGCCGGAAGTACGGCGTGTGGCAGGCCGCCTGGAGCCGCCGGGCCACGGCCTCGTCGGTGCAGGCGACCACGGCGGCGGCCGGCATCCGCGCGGCCACCTCACGGGCGAGGTTGGGTCCGGTGACCACCGCGACGCGCTCGGCCGGGATCTTCGCGACGTCCTCGACGACCTCGCTCATCCGCATGGCGGAGCCGAGTTCGACGCCCTTCATCAGGGAGACGACGACCGTGTGCGGGGCGAGCAGCGGGGCCCACTCGGCGAGGTTGGCGCGCAGCGTCTGGGAGGGGATCGTCAGGACGGTGAAGTCCGCGTCCCGCAGGGCCTCGGCGGCGTCCGAGGTGGCGCGCAGAGTGTCCGGGAGTTCGACACCGGGGAGGTAGTCGGGGTTGGTGCGCGTGGAGTTGACCACCTCGGCGACCTCGGGGCGGCGGGCCCACAGGGTCACCTCGCAGCCCGCGTCGGCGAGCACCATCGCGAAGGCGGTGCCCCACGAGCCGGTGCCCATGACGGCGGCGCGGACGGGAGTGCTCACTTGCCGCTCCCCCCTTCACCACGCGCGGCCTCGGCGGCGGGAGCGGGCTCCTTGACGGCCGTCGTCTCCGTGCCGGACTGGGCGCGGGTCCTGCGGCGCTGCTCGATCCGCTCGCGGCGCGGGTCGTAGGGGGTGGCGGGCGCCTTCTCGCCGCGGATCTCCTCCAGCTGGCGGGTGACGGCGGCCATGATGACCTCGGTCGCCTCCTTGAGCAGGTCGGCGGTCATCTCCCGGTCGTAGAAGCGGGAGAGGTCGACGGGCGGCCCGGCCAGGACGTGATGGGTCTTGCGCGGGAAGAGGTTCGGCTTCTTCGCGTAGGGCGGCAGGAGTTCGTTGCAGCCCCACTGCGCGACGGGGACGACCGGGCACTTGGTCTGCAGGGCGACGCGGGCGGCACCGGTCTTGGCGGTCATGGGCCAGCCGTCGGGGTCGCGGGTGAGGGTGCCCTCGGGGTAGAAGGCGACGCACTCGCCGCGCTCCACGGCGTCGATCGCGGCGCGGAACGCGCTCAGCGCGTCGGTGCTCTCGCGGTACACGGGGATCTGTCCGGTGCCGCGCATCGCGGCGCCCACGAATCCCTTCTTGAAAAGGCCGCTCTTCGCGAGGAATCGCGGAACCCGGCCGGTGTTGTACTGATAGTGCGCGTACGCGAAGGGGTCGACGTGTGAATTGTGGTTCACCGCGGTGATAAATCCGCCCTCGGCCGGAATGTGCTCCATTCCACGCCAGTCACGCTTGATCAGAACCGCCAGCGGCGGTTTGCAGATCACCGCGGCGAAGCGGTACCAGAAGCCGATTCTGCGGCGGGACACGCGGACACCTTCCTCCAGGGCCTCTGAGGGCCGTCATCTCGGCCGGTGGTCGCACAAGTTTCACTTGAGGCCGCCGGTCTGTCGAGAACACCGTACGCCCGCACGTCAGTACGCACCGCCCCCGGACGGGGCTTCACAGCATTCCCCCAAAACCGGCCGGACGGAAGACTCCCGGGTCCGCGGGTGACAATGATCGCGACGAGAGAGGGACGGTACGCCGGTGCAGTGGACCTTGGTGATCCCCCTGAAACCCTTGGCGCAGGCCAAGAGCAGGCTCGCGGCGGCCGTCCCCGACGGGGTGCGGGCCGGACTGGTCCTGGCGTTCGCGCGGGACACGGTGGCGGCGGTGCTGGCGTGTGCGGGAGTGAAGGGTGTGGCGGTCGTCACGGACGACGCGGTGGCCGCCCGGGAACTGGCGGCGCTGGGGGCGCGGATCGTCCCGGACGCGCCGGGGGGCGGTCTGAACGCCGCGCTGGCGCACGGTGCGGCCACGGTGCGCGCCGCTGCGCCCGGTGCCGCCGTCGCCGCGCTCAACGCCGATCTGCCCGCGCTGCGCCCGGCGGAGCTGGCCCGGGTGCTGGAGGCCGCCGCCGCCTTCCCGCGCGCCTTCCTCGCGGACGCGGCCGGGATCGGCACCACGCTGCTCACGGCGGCGCCCGGTCACACCCTGGCGCCCGCGTTCGGCGGCGCCTCCCGCGACCGGCACCGCGCCTCGGGAGCGGCGGAACTGCTGCTCGCGGACGTGGACTCGGTACGGCAGGACGTGGACACGGGCGCGGATCTGCGGGCGGCACTCGCGCTCGGGGTGGGCCGCTACACCGCCGAGGCGGCGGCGCTGCGGCCTTCGGCGGTGCCCGCACCCGGCCAGTAGGCTGCCGTCATGCAGGCGACCGCTTACACGTACGACCCCGAAACCCGCAGCGGACAGGTGCTGCTGGACGACGGCACCCCGCTGCCCTTCGACGCGGCGGCGTTCGACGCGGGCGGGCTGCGGCTGCTGCGGCCGGGGCAGCGGGTGCGGATCGAGACCGAGACGGCCCAGGGCGCCGAAGGGGCGTCCGAGGGGCGCCGGATCACGCTGGTGACGCTCCAGACGTTCTGAATTCCCCGTGGCCACACCCTTCCCGGTGGGCACGCCCTTCCCTGGGGACACACCGCGGGCCGGACTCCCGGTGGGAGTCCGGCCCGGCGTGTGTGGTGCCCTCGGGCGTCCTGGCCGGCCCAGCGGGCCTGACGCCTAGCGGGCGGTGGCCTTCTTGGCGGCGGTCTTGCGCGCCGTCGACTTCTTCGCGGGCGCCTTCTTCGCGGTGACCTTCTTCGCCGGGGCCTTCTTGGCGGTGGTCTTCTTCGCCGTGGCGGTCTTGGCGGTCGCCGCGCTCTTCTTGGCGGGCGCCTTCTTCGCCGTGGTCTTCTTGGCGGCGGCTGCGGTCTTGGCCGGGGCCGCCTTCTTGGCGGTGGCCTTCTTCGCGGCGGCGGCCTTGGTGGTCTTCTTGGCCGCGGCCTTCTTCACCGTCGCGGAAGCGCCGCCGCTGAGGCTGCCCTTGGGCGCCTTCTTCACGGCGACCTCGCCACCGCGCGGCAGCTTCTTCGAACCGCTCACCAGGTCCTTGAAACCCTGACCGGCGCGGAAGCGCGGCACGGAGGTCTTCTTCACCCGGACCCGCTCGCCGGTCTGCGGGTTACGGGCGTAGCGGGCGGGGCGGTCCACCTTCTCGAAGGACCCGAAGCCGGTGACCGAGACCCGGTCACCCGCGACGACGGCGCGGACGATGGCGTCCAGGACCGCGTCGACAGCATCGGCGGCCTGCTGGCGGCCCCCCACCTTGTCGGCAATCGCTTCTACGAGCTGCGCCTTGTTCACGTCTTCCCCTTCGGAGACATCGCCAGAACGAAAGTGTTCAAGCTTTTTCGCACGTTAGGCAGATATATACCGCAAATCAAACACGAAACGGGCTTCTCACCCTTGTGCCGCAACGGAATCGGCGTTTTCTCCGGAGAGTTCAGTTGTCCTCTTCGGGCACTCGGCCCGCGTCGAGGTCTTCGGTGAACCGCTC
The DNA here is from genome assembly GCF_000373625.1 of Streptomyces sp. LaPpAH-108. Taxonomy (GTDB): domain Bacteria; phylum Actinomycetota; class Actinomycetes; order Streptomycetales; family Streptomycetaceae; genus Streptomyces. Next base: position 1,138,863 of record NZ_KB891987.1, on the reverse strand, counting down.
CAGCCGCCTTGCCGCACCGGCGAGATCGTGTTTGGCCATGGCCGTGATGACCAGCAGCTTCCGGGTCAGCGCCATCCGTACGCCCTCCGGGACTTGCAGTGCGCGCACGGTTGTGTGCGCTTCCTTGAGCTGGTCCGCGACCACCGCATAGAGCTCGAGTTGGCCGTCGCGTTCCATGCACAGATTGTGCCATCTGGGGCGAGTTGTCGCCTGCGCAGGGGGCAACTGCCGCCTCCGCGTGCCGCGCGAGGGCCCTTCGCGGACCCGCCTTCGGCAGGCTCTCTGACCTGCAACTACGCGCGAATGAAAGGGAGTTGGAGAAATCGGCCGGTCGTCCCGGGAGCGTCAGGACCCGGACATGGCTGTACCCCCAATCGTGGTGATCGGGGGTACAGAGGGGACGTTGAGGTGGCCGAAACCTGTCTTGCCGGACGGCCGCGGATCAGCCCCGCAGCGTCCGGGGCTTGAAGGCGGGACGCTCCGCCTCGTAGGCCGCGATGTCGTCCTCGTCGCGCAGGGTGAGGGAGATGTCGTCGAGGCCGTTCAGCAGCCGCCAGCGGGAGTTCTCGTCCAGTTCGAAGGAGGCGGTGACGCCCTCGGCGCGCACCTCGCGGGCTTCGAGGTCGACGGTGATCTCGGCCGTCGGGTCGCTCTCGGTCAGCTCCCACAGCGCGTCCACGACCTTCTGGTCGAGCACCACCGTGAGCAGGCCGTTCTTCAGCGAGTTGCCCCGGAAGATGTCGGCGAAGCGGGCGGAGATCACGGTCTTGAAGCCGTAGTTCTGCAGCGCCCAGACCGCGTGCTCGCGGGAGGAGCCGGTGCCGAAGTCGGGACCGGCGACCAGGACCGTGGCACCCTGCCGCTCGGGGCGGTTGAGGACGAAGGAGGGGTCCTTGCGCCACGCCTCGAAGAGGCCGTCCTCGAAGCCGTCGCGGGTGACCTTCTTGAGCCAGTGCGCCGGGATGATCTGGTCGGTGTCGACGTTGCTCCGGCGCAGCGGTACGGCCCGGCCGGTGTGGGTGGTGAAGGCTTCCATGGTGTTCGGGCTCCGGTTCTCAGACTCCGGCACCGGCGGGCGCGGTGGCGTCGGACAGGTCGGCGGGCGAGGCCAGATGGCCGAGGACGGCGGTGGCGGCGGCGACCTGCGGCGAGACCAGGTGCGTCCGGCCGCCCTTGCCCTGCCTGCCCTCGAAGTTGCGGTTGGAGGTGGAGGCGGAACGCTCCCCCGGCGCCAGCTGGTCGGGGTTCATGCCCAGGCACATCGAGCAACCCGCGTACCGCCATTCGGCACCGGCGTCCTTGAAGACCACGTCCAGGCCCTCGGAGACGGCCTGGAGACCGACCCGCGCGGAGCCGGGGACGACCAGCATCCGTACGCCGTCGGCGACTTTGCGGCCCTGCAGGATCTCGGCGGCCGAGCGCAGGTCCTCGATGCGGCCGTTGGTGCAGGAACCTACGAAGACGGTGTCGACCCGGATGTCGCGCAGCGGCTGCCCGGCCGCCAACCCCATGTATTCCAGGGCCTTTTCGGCGGCGTACCGCTCCGAAGCGTCTTCGTACGAAGCCGGGTCGGGGACGTGCGCCGAAAGGGGCGCTCCCTGGCCGGGGTTGGTGCCCCAGGTGACGAACGGGGAGAGCGCGGAGGCGTCGATGACGACCTCGGCGTCGAAGACCGCGTCCTCGTCGGTGCGCAGGGTCCGCCAGTACTCCACCGCCGCGTCCCAGTCGGCGCCCTCGGGGGCGTGGGCGCGGCCCTCGAGGTAAGCGAAGGTGGTCTCGTCGGGGGCGATCATGCCCGCGCGGGCGCCCGCCTCGATGGACATGTTGCAGATGGTCATCCGCGCCTCCATCGAGAGCTTCTCGATGGCCGGGCCCCGGTACTCCAGGACATAGCCCTGGCCGCCGCCGGTGCCGATGCGGGCGATGATCGCGAGGATCAGGTCCTTGGCGGTGACGCCGTCCGGCAGTTCGCCCTCGACGGTGATGGCCATCGTCTTCGGGCGGGCCATCGGCAGCGTCTGGGTGGCCAGGACGTGCTCGACCTGGGAGGTGCCGATGCCGAACGCGAGCGCGCCGAAGGCGCCGTGCGTGGAGGTGTGCGAGTCGCCGCAGACGACGGTGGTGCCGGGCTGGGTCAGGCCCAGCTGCGGTCCCACCACGTGGACGACGCCCTGCTCGACGTCGCCGAGCGGGTGCAGCCGGACGCCGAACTCCGCGCAGTTCTTGCGCAGCGTCTCCAGCTGGGCCCGGGAGACCGGGTCGGCGATGGGCTTGTCGATGTCCAGGGTCGGGGTGTTGTGGTCCTCGGTGGCGATGGTGAGGTCGAGACGGCGCACCCGGCGGCCGTCCTTGCGCAGTCCGTCGAAGGCCTGCGGGCTGGTCACCTCGTGCAGCAGGTGCAGATCGATGTAGAGGAGGTCGGGCTCGCCCTCGGCGCGCCGGACGACATGGTCGTCCCAGACCTTCTCCGCGAGTGTCCTACCCATCGCTTTCCCTCCGGCCGGCCACGGTCCCGCCGACACATCTAGATCCTGAGGAAGCGACGCCCGCGCCGTGATCTTGAGGGCAGACGAGCGTCCGACACCGGGCCCGCCGTCCGCGGGCCGCCGTGTGCTTCAAGGGTGGCGCGTTCCGGAGAAAATTGAACTTGCGTTTCACAGAGTGAGACGGGAGTATCGTTTCATGGACAACAGTAGCGGCGTCGGCGTTCTGGACAAGGCGGCCCTTGTCCTGAGCGCTCTGGAGTCCGGTCCGGCCACCCTCGCGGGTCTGGTCGGGGCCACCGGACTGGCACGGCCCACGGCTCACCGGCTGGCCGTGGCTCTGGAACATCACCGGCTGGTGGCGCGGGACATGCAGGGCCGGTTCATCCTCGGCCCGCGCCTTTCGGAGCTGGCCGCGGCGGCCGGTGAGGACCGTCTCCTGGCGACGGCGGGCCCGGTGCTCACGCATCTGCGGGACGTGACGGGCGAGAGCGCGCAGCTCTACCGGCGCCAGGGCGACATGCGGATCTGTGTGGCGGCGGCCGAGCGGCTGTCCGGACTGCGGGACACGGTGCCGGTGGGCTCGACACTCACGATGAAGGCCGGTTCCTCGGCGCAGATCCTCATGGCCTGGGAAGAGCCGGAGCGGCTGCACCGGGGCCTCCAGGGCGCCCGCTTCACGGCGACGGCCCTGTCGGGCGTACGGCGGCGCGGCTGGGCCCAGTCCATCGGCGAGCGCGAGCCGGGCGTCGCCTCGGTCTCGGCGCCGGTGCGGGGGCCTTCCAACCGCGTGGTGGCCGCCGTCTCGGTCTCCGGACCGATCGAGCGCCTGACCCGCCACCCCGGCCGGATGCACGCGCAGGCGGTCATCGACGCCGCCGCCCGTCTCTCCGAGGCGCTGCGCCGCTCGGGCTGACCGTTTCCCTCCGCCTTCTCCACCGGACCGGCCGGGGAGGGCCCGCCTCAACGCCGCGGCAGGCCCTCCCCGCACCGGACACCGCTCACGGCGCCGACGGCTCCCGCTTCAGGCCGAGCCGCTCGGCCGCACGCTCGCCCCGCCGCCCCACCGGCACGACACCCGTGGCCGCGCCAAGGCCGAAGGCGGGCATGTTCACGTACACGGACTCGTAGGACCCGGCCGGTACGACGTACGTCTCGTGCCAGATGCCGACCTTGCCCCTGCCCTGCCTCAGCCGCCGGTTGAACTCGCCCCACGCGGGCCGGTGCTCCTTGTCCGGCGCCGACGCGTAGGCGAGCAGCTTCTCCTTGGACTCCCAGTACTGCACGACGTACACCACCCGCGGAAAACCCAGCAGGGCCTGGTATCCCAGCAGTCCGTTCTCCTTCTCGCGCTCCAGCTCTTTGATCATCGGCCGCATCGCGCGGGCCGCGGGCACCCAACTCCGCAGCGCGGTGAAGCTGTTGATCCGCAGCCCGATGAGGAAGACGACGATCTCGTCCTCCGCCGCGGCGGTCACACGCCCCTCGACCGGCTCGCTCATGACGTCCCCACTCCCTGTCGGTGTCTCGCCTGTCTTTCGCCTGTCCTTCTTGCCGTGCACGCATTGGATAGCTGAACTATCCATGCTTGGATAGTGACACTCTCCAACGGAGGGCGCAAGAGGAAGCGCGAAGGCGAGGCGGATATGCGACTGGCGGAGCTGAGCGAGCGCAGCGGGGTCTCCACGGCCACGATCAAGTACTACCTGCGCGAGGGGCTGCTCCCGGCCGGACGCCGGGTCACGGCGACCCGGGCGGAGTACGACGAGGAGCATCTGCGCCGACTGCGTCTGGTGCGGGCGCTCATCCAGGTGGGCGGCATCACGGTGGCCTCGGCCCGCGAGGTGCTCGCCGCGCTCCAGGACGAGGGCCTCGACCACAACGAGCGCCTGGGCACCGCCGTCTGGGCGCTCCCCCACGGCCCCGCACCCGCCGCGGACGACCCGGCGGCAGCCGAGGCGGAGCGGCGCGCCGGCGAACTGGTGCGCCGGCTCGGCTGGGGTCATGGCGAAGGCCTCGCCGAGGCGCCCGCCTACGGGATGCTGGTGGGCGCGATCGCGGCACTCACCCGGCTCGGATACCCGTGCACCGTCGAGGACTTGGAGCCGTACGGCCGGGCGATGGGCGACATCGCCGGCTCCGATCTGGACCTGGTGGAGCGCTACGGCGGCTCGGCGGAGGAGCAGATGGAGGCGGCGGTGGCACTCACCGTGCTGTACGAGCCGGTGCTGCTGAGCCTCAGGCGGCTGGCCGAGGCGGAGGAGTCGCGGCGCCGGTTCACGGGGAAGTGACGGCGCTCGCGGGGCCCTCCCCGCAGGGCCTCCGGATACGCCGAAGGCCCCCCACCGAAGTGGAGGGCCTTCGAACTGCGTACCCCCGACCGGATTCGAACCGGCGCTACCGCCTTGAGAGGGCGGCGTGCTAGGCCGCTACACAACGGGGGCCTGGACTCTGCGTTTCCGCAGGTCCGAGCTGGTCTACCTGGACTCGAACCAAGACTAACTGAACCAGAATCAGTCGTGCTGCCAATTACACCATAGACCAATGATGGTTTAGACCAGTCGTACCCCCGACCGGATTCGAACCGGCGCTACCGCCTTGAGAGGGCGGCGTGCTAGGCCGCTACACAACGGGGGCCCTAGCGATTCCGAGTGATCGGAACCAGTACCCCCGACCGGATTCGAACCGGCGCTACTGCCTTGAGAGGGCAGCGTGCTAGGCCGCTACACAACGGGGGCTTGCGGATGTGATCCGCGGTGCAGATGAGCTCTGCGAGCTGGCCTACCTGGACTCGAACCAAGACTAACTGAACCAGAATCAGTCGTGCTGCCAATTACACCATAGGCCACTGGAACGCAAGCCCCGGATGGGGATCTTGTTCTAGTTTGTGCGCTGGGGGCCCGGCCTTTCGGCCTGTTCCCCTCGGCGCAGGAAGAACATTACCCGAAGGTGGACGGGGCTCCAAAACGGGTATCCCCACGGACCAGCGCGGGGAGTTCGCCGGGGCTCGGGACGGACCAGGACGGACTCAGGACGCCGCCGGGTCCGGGACCACGAAGAAGTCCGTGAGGAAGCAGGTGATCTCGCCCCGGTCGTTGCGGCCGATCCAGGTCGGGTAGGCGCCGTCGCCCCAGCCGGAGGAGAAGGCGATCAGGTCGTGGCCGGTGTCCGGGGAGGCGACCCGGTGCGGCCCCGGGGCCCACGCGCTGTCCTCGAAGGCGTCCCAGAGCGGTCCCTCGTCGCCCTCGCACGTGGGGAAGGCACCGTCGGCGGACGCGTCGTAGAAGCAGCCGGTGCCCGCGTCGACGCCGTAGCCGTAGAACTCGTCGTCGCCCAGTTCGGCGGGGTCCTGGCCGGGGAGCAGGGCGGGTTCCCAGGTGGCGGCCGGTTCGTCGCGTATGACCAGGCGGGCGGCGGCCACCCGCAGGTGCGGGGTGCCCGAGGGCTCCTCGCCGGGCCCGGTGAGGGTCGCCACGGCCGCCTCGACGCGGTAGCGGCCCGGCTCGGCCGTGACCGTGAACGGCTCGACGTCGCCGGAGCCCAGATAAACGAACGGGTCGCAGGCGACCACGCGGCCGGTGGGCAGCGACAGCTCCCCGCCGTCCACGACGTGGATCACACCGGTCGGCCCGGAGTCCTCGTACGCGAACGCGCTTCCGGGGGTGAACAGCCAGGTGTAGTCACGAGCGGGCATCGGCATGAGGGCGCCTTTCCACGGGATCAGTCTCCCGCAGCGTAGGCCCCGCCACCGACAGCGAGGGGCGGCACCCGGTGACCGGATGCCGCCCCTCGCCGGGTGTGGCGCGCGTTACGCGGCGAGCCTCGCCAGCGCCGCGTCGATCCGGGCCAGCGTGGTGTCCTTGCCCAGGACCTCCAGGGACTCGAACAGCGGCAGGCCGACCGTGCGGCCGGTGACCGCCACCCGGACCGGGGCCTGGGCCTTGCCGAGCTTGAGGCCGTGGGCCTCACCGGCGGCCAGGACGGCCTCCTTCAGCGACTCCGCCGAGGTCCAGTCCGCGGACTCCAGCTTCTCGCGGGCGGTGCGCAGCAAAGCGTCGGAGCCCTCCTTCATCGCCTTGGTCCAGCTCGCCTCGTCGAAGACCGGCTCGGGCAGGAAGAGGAAGTCGACGTTGTCGGTGATCTCGGAGAGCACTTTCAGACGGGTCTGCGCGTGCGGGGCGATCGCCTGCCACTTGGCCTCGTCGAAGTCCTCCGGCGTCCAGGGCGCGAACGGGGCCTTCAGCCACGGCGCGCAGCGCTCGGTGAAGTCCTTCACGTCGAGCAGCCGGATGTGGTCGGCGTTGATCGCCTCGCACTTCTTCAGGTCGAAGCGCGCCGGGTTGGGGTTCACGTCCGAGATCTCGAAGGCCGCGACCATCTCCTCGATCGAGAAGATGTCCTGGTCCGCCGAGAACGACCAGCCCAGCAGGGAAAGGTAGTTGAGCAGACCCTCGGGCAGGAAGCCGCGCTCGCGGTAGAGGTTGAGCGACGACTCCGGGTCGCGCTTGGAGAGCTTCTTGTTGCCCTCGCCCATCACGTACGGCAGGTGGCCGAAGGCCGGGATCCGCTGCGCGATGCCCAGCTCCATCAGCGCCTTGTAGAGGGCGATCTGGCGCGGGGTGGAGGAGAGCAGGTCCTCGCCGCGCAGGACGTGGGTGATGTCCATCAGCGCGTCGTCGACCGGGTTCACCAGGGTGTACAGCGGGGCGCCGTTGGCGCGCACGATGCCGTAGTCCGGGACGTTCTCCGGGAGGTAGGTGATCTCGCCGCGCACCAGGTCGTCGAAGGTGATCGTCTCGTCCGGCATCCGGAAGCGGACGATCGGCTCGCGGCCCTGCGCCCGGTACTCCTCGACCTGCTCGGCGGTGAGGTCGCGGCAGTGGCCGTCGTAGCCCGAGGGCTTGCCCGCGGCGCGGGCGGCCTCGCGGCGGGTGTCCAGCTCGTCCTGGGAGCAGTAGCAGTGGTAGGCGTAGCCGCCGTCCAGGAGCTTGCTCGCGACGTCCTGGTAGAGGTCCATCCGCTGCGACTGGCGGTACGGCGCGTGCGGGCCGCCGACCTCCGGGCCCTCGTCCCAGTCGAAGCCGAGCCAGCGCATGGCGTCGAGCAACTGGTTGTACGACTCCTCGGAGTCGCGGGCCGCGTCGGTGTCCTCGATACGGAAGACCAGGGTGCCCTCGTTGTGCCGGGCGAAGGCCCAGTTGAACAGGGCGGTGCGCACCAGGCCCACGTGGGGGTTACCGGTGGGCGAGGGACAGAAACGGACGCGTACGGGGGCAGGTGCGCTAGCCACGCTTGACAACCTTGTTGGTGAGAGTGCCGATGCCTTCGATGGTGACGGCGACCTCGTCGCCGACGTTCAGGGGTCCGACGCCCGCGGGGGTGCCGGTGAGGACGACGTCGCCGGGGAGCAGGGTCATCGCCTCGGAGATGTTGACGATCAGGTCCTCGATGGGACGGATCATCTCGCTGGTGCGGCCGAGCTGCCGCTGTTCGCCGTTCACCGTGAGCTGCACGGTGAGGTCATTGGCGCGCGCGAGATCGATGTCCGTCTCGATCCACGGGCCGAGCGGGCAGGCGGTGTCGAAGCCCTTGGCGCGGGCCCACTGCTTCTCGCGGCGCTGCACGTCGCGCGCGGTGAGGTCGTTGGCGCACGTGTAGCCGAGGATGACGTCCTTGACGCGCTCGCGGGGCACCTCGCGGCACATGCGGCCGATGACGACGGCCAGCTCGGCCTCGTACTGGAGGTCCTCGGTGAAGGAGGGGTACTGGATGTCGTCGCCCGGGCCGATCACCGAGGTGGAGGGCTTGAGGAAGGCGAAGGGGACGTCGGGCACCTCGTGGCCCAGTTCCTTCGCGTGCTCGGCGTAGTTGCGGCCGAAGGCCACGACCTTGTTGGGGAGCACCGGCGGGAGCAGCCTGACCTTGCTCACCGGGACCTTGGTCCCGGACAGCTCGTGGTCGGCGAACGGGATGCCCTTGATGATGTCGAGGACCAGCTCGTCCTGCTTGTCGCCCTCGACCGCGCCGAAGGCTACGTTCCCGTCGATGGAGAACCTGGCGATGCGCACGGGATTCCTGCGCCTCTCATTGAGAACCGGCGTACTGTCGTCCCAGGTTAACCGCTCCGGCGGCACGGTGTTCGCCGGTGGCCCGCGGCGGTGGAGTTTATCGGCGCCGAATAGCGGGCCGGGGGAATTGCGAATTCGGCGGGCCGGGAGCGGTCACCGGCCGCAGGGGGCGCCGGTCCGGGCCGTACCCGGCGGGGGCGGGACGCGGGTCCGGGGTACGCGTCGGGGGCGCGGGGAAATTCCGTGGCTTTTCCGGTCGGCGGCGGGGAAAATGCGGTGCGCGGCCACGGGTGCGGGATTAGCGGTTTTCGGAGCCGTGTCCGCTGCGTCGGGGCGGCCCGGAAATGACTGAGCGCGGCCGGGAAGAACACGGCTGTGCGTGGTCTTCCCGGCCGCGCTCAGTGCGCGGTCCGCGGCTCTCGTCAGACGGCGGCGGAGGCGGGCAGCTCCATCAGGATGGTGCGCCGGGGGTTGGCGGTGCTCGCGGGCAGCTCGCCGGTGTGCTCCTGCGGCTCGGGCGCCCACAGCTCGGTGGCGTCCTCCAGGTGCGCCAGCGTGGTGCGGCGCGGGTTGGCGGTCTTCTGGAACATCTGAGTCGTCTTCACCGTTGTCTTCCTGTGGCCTCGGGTGGTGGGGGGCGGTCGGGTGGGCAGAGCCGCTCATCCTGTAAAGCGTCAGGCTAAACATGCGTTTCACCGCCACCGAGGTGAACGACGCCTGAATCACGTGTGAGTTTGCTCACTTACTCATGCACAAAACGGTCAATCCCGACCGTCAATTCGGCATGCCGAAACGGACATTGGTGATCTGAAGCCACCATTCCGCTCCTGATCATGGCGACTGGGACACCCGTCGGCCGTCGGTGGTTCGCCGGGATGCGCCCGCTTTGCGGGAGATCGACTCACACGCTTCGTGTCCCACCCGCCACGTGCTGTCACCTAGGTCACAGCTCGGGGTACGTGCCTTGTTGGAGATCCGGCACTGTGCTGGAATGCCACGGACCGCCGCAGGATCGAGCCGGCGCGGGGGGCGCGAACACTGCGCCGCGCGGCGGTGCGAACAAGGGGGGAATCCAGCGCCGGTCACTTCAAGACCAACACGGGGGGCGTATTCAGGGCGCTCTCCGAGACGCCGACACCGTGTCCCGCCGTTCGCGCGGAGGGGCGCCTGGTCCAGAGGTTGCGACGCTAGTGCAGGGACGTTTCAAGAGGGATGGCAGCGCTTCGGCCGAGCCGGAGCCGCACGGCGGGACCGGCCGCGGTGCCTCGCCCCAGCACGCCCAGAACCCGACTCCGGCCTCGTCCGGCGAGAACGGTGAGCGCGCCGGCGGCCCGGGCGCGTCCGCGCTGTCGGGGACGCCTGGTTCGGTGACCCCGACGCCGACGGTGAAGCCCGCCAAGGACGTCGAGGGCCCCGGTTCGCGGTTGGCGATGCGCAACTGGCGCATCTCGACCCGGCTGGTGTCGCTGCTGGCGCTGCCGGTCGTGGCGGCCACCACGCTCGGTGGCCTGCGCATCGGCGACTCGATGGACAACATCAAGCAGCTCGACAACATGAAGCTGCTGACGGAGATGACCCAGCGCGCCACCGAGCTGGCCGCGGCGCTCCAGGACGAACGTGACCAGTCCGCCGGTCCGATGTCGCACGGCGTCAAGGCCTCGAACTTCACCCTCAAGGGCTTCCGCGACAAGTCGGACCGCGCGAAGACCAACTTCGAGGACACCGCCGAGCAGATCGACGCGGCCAGCAAGGACGGCAACCTCAAGGGTGTCCGCGACACCGTGGTCGCCCTGGTGGCCCAGCTGGACACCCTGAACAAGGTGCGCGGCGACGCGTACACCACCGAGGGCAACTCCAGCCAGACCATCGAGTCGTACCACCGGCTGATCACCCAGCTGATCGACCTCTCCCAGGACATGGCCGAGGCGACCAGCAACCCGGAGATGATCCAGCGCACCCGCGCGCTGTCCGCGTTCTCCAGCGCCAAGGAGTACGCCTCGGTGCAGCGGGCCGTCATCGCCGCCGCGCTGCCCGCCAACACCAGCAGCAAGGGCAAGCTCTCCACGAACGACCGCCTCTACGGCGAGTCGGCCTACGACAGCGAGCAGTCCGAACTCAAGATCTTCCGCAAGATCGACGGCTCCGACGCGGAGGCCACTCTCGAACCGATCGAGGGGGACAGCCCGCAGATCGAGGCGGCCGACAAGTACGCCAAGCGTGCCCTGGCGCCCAACGGCTTCGCGAACCTGCCCAACCGCTCCTACCTCGACTGGCTGGACGACAGCACCAACAAGCTCCAGCAGATGAAGAACATCGAGCACGAGCTGCTCGGTGACATGGAGCAGAAGGCCCGTGAGCTGAAGTCGACCTCGGAGCAGGAGGCGATCCTCTCCGGTGCGCTGATCCTGCTCGTGCTCGGCGTCTCGCTGGTCGGCGCCTTCGTCGTGGCCCGCTCCATGATCCGCTCGCTGCGCCGCCTCCAGGAGACCGCCACCCGCGTCGCCCAGGACCGCCTGCCCGAGCTGGTCAAGCAGCTCTCCGAGTCCGACCCGCAGGACGTCGACACCTCCGTCGAGTCCGTCGGCGTGCACTCCAGCGACGAGATCGGCCAGGTGGCCGCGGCCTTCGACGACGTGCACCGCGAGGCGGTCCGGCTGGNCGCCGAGCAGGCCCTGCTGCGGGGCAACGTCAACGCGATGTTCACCAACCTCTCGCGCCGCTCCCAGGGTCTGATCCAGCGTCAGCTCTCGCTCATCTCCGAACTGGAGTCCCGCGAGGCCGACCCGGACCAGCTCTCCTCGCTCTTCAAGCTCGACCACCTCGCGACGCGTATGCGCCGTAACGGTGAGAACCTGCTCGTCCTCGCCGGTGAGGAGCCGGGCCGACGCTGGACCCGCCCGGTCCCGCTCGTCGACGTGCTCCGTGCCGCCGCCTCCGAGGTGGAGCAGTACGAGCGCATCGAGCTGGCCTCGGTGCCGAGCACCCAGGTCGCGGGCCGCGTCGTCAACGACCTCGTGCACCTCCTCGCCGAGCTGCTGGAGAACGCGACCTCGTTCTCCTCCCCGCAGACCAAGGTCAAGGTGACCGGTCACGCGCTGCCCGACGGCCGCGTGCTGATCGAGATCCACGACACCGGTATCGGTCTCTCCCCCGAGGACCTGGCCGCGATCAACGAGCGCCTCGCGGCGCCGCCCACGGTGGACGTCTCCGTCTCCCGCCGCATGGGTCTGTTCGTGGTCGGCCGGCTGTCCCAGCGACACGGCATCCGCATCCAGCTGCGTCCGTCCGACTCCGGTGGTACGACCGCGCTGGTCATGCTGCCCGTCGACGTCGCCCAGGGCGGCAAGAAGCCCGCTCCCGGCAAGGCCGGTGGCCCCGGCGCCGGTGGCGGTCCCGCCGCCGCGCAGGCCGCGGCGGGTGCCGCTGCGGCTCGCCGGAACAAGGGCGGTGGCGGCCAGGGCGGTGCCCTCGGCGGCGCTCCCGCCGGTGGCGGACTTCTCGGCGGCTCCGCGCCGCGCGGTCAGGTCGGTGCGGGCCAGGGCCCGCGCGCGGCGCTGCCCGGAGCCGGTCAGGGCGGCCGTCCCGGTGGCGGACGCGGAGCGCAGGGCCCCGGTGCCGCGTTCCAGGGCCGTCAGGCCGCCGGTGCCGGTGCGCCGGGCGGTCAGAACGGTCAGGCGCCCGGTGGCCCGCAGGGTCTCCAGGCCGCGCACCCCGGCGGTCCGCAGCAGGACGCCTTCGGCGGCGGCCGTGGTCCGGCCGCCCCGCGTGGCGGTGCCGACCAGGGCCAGGGCCGTCAGGCCCAGCTGCCGCCGCGTGGCGGCCCGCGTGCCGAGCTGCCCGGCGGCAACCCGCAGCAGCGCGGCCCGGAGTGGGGCGACGCCCCGCAGAACCGTGCGGCGATGGACGCCCCGCGCGGCCACGACGAGCAGGCCCCGCACACCGCGCGGATGCCGCGCGTGGACGACCGCCAGGGCCCGGGCGCGACCGCCGAGATGCCCCGCATCGACGCGCACGACCCGTCCGGCACCGGCGAGTTCCCGCGCCAGGATCTGTACGGCGCCAACGACGGCCACCACACCGGCCAGTTCGCCCGGCCCGGCGCGGGCAACCCGCAGCACCACACGGGTCAGTTCGCCCGGCCCGGTGCCAATGAGCAGCAGAACACGGGCCAGTTCCAGCGGCCCGGCATGAACGACCAGCAGCACAGCGGTCAGTTCGCGCGCCCCGGCGCGGGCGAGCAGCAGAACACCGGGCAGTTCCAGCGTCCCGGCGCCCAGCAGGGCAACCGGTTCGCCCAGCAGGGCGGTCACGACCCGTACGCGCAGAACGGCGGCTTCGGCGGCCAGGCGAACGGCCAGGACCCGCAGAGCACCGGCCAGTTCGCGGCGCCGCAGGCGTACGACGGCGGCGGTTACGACGCGGGCGGCACCGGTCAGCACGCGCTGCCCGGCAGCCACGGCGCGAGCGGCCCGCACACCGGTCAGTTCGAGCGTCCGCAGCAGGGCGGTCACGGGGACTTCGGCGCCCAGCGCCCGCAGTTCCCGCAGCGCCAGGCGGCCCCCGAGACCGACCGGAGCGCCCCGCAGCGCCAGGCGCCGAACGAGGGCTGGGCGGCGCTGCCCCCGGCCGGTGGCGGCGCCGGTGACGGCCGTACCCCGCTGTACGACACGCTGGAGACCAACTGGTTCCACGGTGGCGGCCAGCAGGAGGCCGAGCAGGCCCCCGCTCCGGCGGCCCCGCCCGCTCAGCAGGCGCCCGCCCAGGCTCCGGCTCCGCAGCGTTCCGCGGCTCCCGCTTCTCCTTCGTCGACCACGGGCTCCTGGCGCACCTCGCCGAACGACGAGATCGTCCGGCAGGCCGAGCGCGTACGGCAGCCCGCGGCCGGTGGCATCACCACCTCCGGTCTGCCGCGTCGCGTGCCCAAGGCGAACCTCGTCCCGGGCACCGCACAGCAGCAGCAGAACCAGACCGGTCCGCAGGTTTCGCGCTCCCCCGACGACGTGCGTGGCCGGCTGACCAATCTCCGCCGGGGCATCGCGCAGGGCCGCCAGGCCGGCAACGGCCAGACCGGCAGCTTTCCCAGCCCCACTCACCAGCAGGAGCGTTAGTTGAGTCCGATGAGCCAGGCGGCACAGAACCTGAACTGGTTGATCACCAACTTCGTGGACAACACCCCAGGGGTGTCCCACACGGTGGTGGTCTCCGCCGACGGCCTTCTGCTGGCGATGTCCGAAGGTTTTCCGCGTGACCGCGCCGACCAGCTGGCGGCGGTCGCCTCCGGGCTGACCTCTCTCACGGCCGGGGCGTCCCGGATCTTCGAGGGCGGCAGCGTGTCGCAGACCGTCGTCGAGATGGAACGCGGCTTCCTCTTCCTCATGTCCGTCTCGGACGGGTCGTCCCTGGCAGTCCTGGCCCACCCCGAGTGCGACATCGGTCTCGTCGGCTACGAGATGGCGCTGCTCGTCGACCGCGCGGGTGCGGTACTCACCCCGGATCTGCGCGCCGAACTACAAGGCAGTCTGCTCCACTGACCCGCCCCGGCACCACCCACCTCACAAAACAACCGTCCGGCCGCCACAATCCCCCCACCGGCCCCGTCAGACGGCACGACTGACCAACTGCTGTCCCGCCCGGAGGATTCATGACCCCGCCCACCGCCTCTCATGATCCGTACGCGGAGTCGTACGGCGACGAGGGGGACCAGCCGCTGGTACGTCCGTACGCGATGACCGGCGGCCGGACTCGGCCGCGCTATCAGCTCGCCATCGAGGCGCTGATCAGCACGACGGCCGACCCGGCAGCGCTCATGGGACTGCTCCCGGAGCACCAGCGCATCTGCCAGCTGTGCGTCGAGGTGAAGTCGGTCGCGGAAGTGTCCGCGCTCCTGGCCATGCCGCTCGGTGTGGCCCGGATTCTGGTCGCCGACCTCGCCGAGGCCGGCCTGGTCGCCATCCACCAGCCGGGTGGCGACGAGAACAACGGCGGCGCTCCCGATGTGACGCTGCTCGAAAGGGTGCTCAGTGGACTTCGCAAGCTCTGACGGAGGGCGGGCCACGACCTCCGCGAAGATCGTGGTGGCGGGCGGCTTCGGCGTGGGCAAGACCACGTTCGTGGGCGCCGTCTCGGAGATCAACCCGCTGCGTACCGAGGC
>NZ_KB891987.1:0-1124061 GCF_000373625.1 Streptomyces sp. LaPpAH-108 | reverse complement strand
ATCACCCTGGACCAGGACCTGATCCTGTACCTCTTCGGTACGCCCGGTCAGGACCGCTTCTGGTTCATGTGGGACGACCTGGTGCGCGGTGCCATCGGCGCCGTGGTCCTCGTGGACACGCGGCGTCTGGCGGACTGCTTCCCGGCGGTGGACTACTTCGAGAACTCCGGTCTGCCGTTCGTGGTCGCGCTCAACGGCTTCGACGGACAGCAGCCGTACAACCCGGAGGAGGTGCGCGAGGCCCTGCAGATCGGCCCCGACACCCCGATCATCACGACGGACGCCCGCCACCGGTCGGACGCCAAGAGCGCGCTGATCACCCTGGTCGAGCACGCGCTGATGGCACGCCTCCGGTAGTACGCCCGCCGCAGTACTCAAGTGGGATCTGCCGTACGGCAGTTGCCCTGAACGGACCGGAGCCGGCTGTGGCCTTGGACACGGTCGGCTCCGGTGTTCATAACAGTTCGGCAGAGGAATATCCGGGGATCGCCACGGGGTGCGTTCGGCCGGTGTCGCTGCGCGCACGAACCCCCCGCCATTTGCCGGGGCTCGCTCGGTATTGACCCGTTTTATCTGGGCCTTACAACTGCGCCGACCCTGTTTGGAACTGCGCTGGTCCACGTGCTGGAATGCCTGAACTGCCCAGGGGTCAAAGACGTACTGAGTGGTCGAAGACGAACCGGGCTCTGCGAAGACGAACCGGGCTCTGAGAGACTGCGGCACGAGACGGTGCCGACCGCCGAGAGGTTGTTGGTCGAGTGAGGCGAAGCAAGAACGGTCCCGAGCCGTCGGCGCGGGGCAACTTCACCCCGCCGCCGCGCGCTGCGGCCCCCGCACCGGTAGCACCGGGACCGGAGCCCGAGGCCGCGGCGCCCGCGGCTTCCGGGGGCCGGTTCTCGCCGCGCAACTGGCGGGTGCCCACCAGGCTGAACGCGATCCTGCTCATACCCGTGATGGTCGGTCTCGTCATGGGTGGCTTCCAGGTGAAGAACTCGATCGACACCTGGCAGGACGCGCAGGACGCCGAGAACACGGCCATCCTGGTGCGGGCGTCGCTGTCCTACGCGGACGCCCTGTACAACGAGCGTGACATCAGCGCCGCCCCCCTGCTGAAGGGCAAGGCCGAGACCGCCGAGGACAAGGCGACGGTCGCGGCGGCGCGCAAGTCCACCGACAAGGCGGCCGACGCCTTCGACCAGGCCGCGCAGAACATGCCGAGCAAGCCGGGCCTGGAGCGCCGGCTGAAGCTGTTCCGCCAGACCGAGCCCGAACTGCAGGCCCTGCGCGCGAACGCCTACACGCCCAAGCTCACCGGCGTGGACACCGAAGAGGGCTACATCAAGGTCGCCCACCCGCTCATGGAGTTCGCCAACGAGCTGGGCCTGGGCACCGGAAACATCACGTCCTACGGCCGTACCGTCTACGCCATCTCGCTGACCAAGGCGGCGCTCTCCCTGGAGCGCTCCATCGGTATGCACATGCTGGTGAAGCCGGGCCCGGACGCCCCCAACCTGGCCACCCAGCGCGTCGCGCTCTCCTCCTACGCCTATCTGGAGGGCATCGCGGTCGAGGAGTACCTCGGCGGCGGTACCCAGGAGGACTCGGACCGCCTCGACCAGGAGAAGCGGGACATCCAGACGCAGGGCGCCAAGATGGTGGCCGAGGCCAAGGCCCAGGACCCCTCGTACAAGGCTCCCCCGGCCGACCCGCAGAACATGGTCGCGGCGCTCGCCAACCTGAAGACCACCGACCCGATCGAGCGGCAGCAGCTGGCTCAGGCGGGCATCACCCCCGCCAACTGGTGGGCGGTCAACACCCTCAAGTTCAAGGCGTACCGCTCCATCGAGTCGGACCTGACCGACAAGGCCGTGGACGAGGCGTCGGGCATCGCCGACGACGCCAAGACCTCCGCGATCATCACCGGTGTGGCCGTCGTGCTCGCGCTGCTGCTCGCCTTCCTCCTCGCCGGTGCCGTGGCCCGCCAGATGAGCCGCTCGATGCGCCAGCTGCGCAACGCGGCCTTCGGCATCGCCGAGCAGCGGCTGCCGATGCTGGTCGACCAGCTCTCCCGCACCGACCCCGGCCGGGTCGACACCCGGGTCGCCCCGATCCCGATCCACACCAAGGACGAGATCGGCGAGGTCGCCCGCGCCTTCGACCAGGTCCACCGCGAAGCGGTCCGGCTCGCCTCCGAGCAGGCCCTGCTGCGGGGCAACATCAACGCGATCTTCACCAACCTGTCGCGCCGCAACCAGTCGCTCATCGAGGGTCAGCTGACCCTGATCACCGACCTGGAGAACAACGAGGCCGACCCGGACCAGCTGGAGAACCTCTTCAAGCTGGACCACCTCGCGACCCGTATGCGCCGCAACGGCGAGAACCTGCTGGTCCTCGCGGGCGAGGAGCCCGGCCGCCGCTGGGACCAGCCGGTCCCGCTGGTCGACGTGCTGCGCGCCGCCTCCTCCGAGGTGGAGCAGTACGAGCGCATCGAGCTGTCCGGTGTCCCGGACGCCGAGATCCACGGCCGCGCGGTCACCGACCTCGTCCACCTGCTGGCCGAGCTGCTGGAGAACGCGACGACGTTCTCCTCCCCGCAGACCAAGGTCAAGGTCACCGCGACCCGGCTGCCCGACGGCCGCGTGATGATCGAGATCCACGACAAGGGCATCGGTCTGACGGCCGAGGACTTCGCGGACATCAACCACAAGCTGGCCAACCCGCCGACCGTGGACGCCGCGATCTCCCAGCGCATGGGTCTCTTCGTGGTCGGCCGGCTGTCCGACCGGCACGGCATCCGCGTCCAGCTGCGCCCCTCGGGCGAGCAGGCGGGCACCACCTCGCTGGTCATGCTCCCGGACGCGATCACGCACGGTGGTGGCGGTGAAGTCCCGCTGGAGCGCGAGGAGTTCACGGTCTCGCAGATCATCCCGGAGCAGCAGTTCCGGGGCGAGAACTTCGGTCAGCAGCAGCAACAGCAGCCGCAGCAGCAGCCGTTGCGCACCGCCGCCGAACTCGGCTTCGACGACAGCCGCTACGAGGTCCCGGACGACATCCGGGGTCTGGACCCGGTCGGCCGCTCGCTGATGCGCGAGGAGCGCCGCGCCGCGCTGGAGTCGCACGGCCCCCAGCCGCAGGAGGAGACCGGGCAGCAGCCCGCGTTCCCCGACGCCTTCGAGCAGCCGCGGCAGGGCTTCGAGGACACCTCCGGCTTCCCGGTGCAGCAGCACCCGCAGGCCGCCGCCTCCGAGGCGCAGCAGCCGTACCAGGAGCTGCCGTCGGGGTCGTACGAGGAGCAGCAGTACTACGCGCAGGACGCCGGGCTGCCGCAGAACGACGGCTTCGCCCAGAATGACGGCTTCGGCCAGAACGGCGGCTACCCCGACGCGTACCCGGAGCAGGGCCAGAACGGCCATGCGCCGGCGCACGCCTCGGCGCCCGACGCGTTCGGTCCGTACGACGGCGTGGGCCGCCAGGACGAGTGGTCCGGGCAGAACGGTTTCCAGAACGACTATCCGGCCCAGTACGCTGCGGAAACGGAGTCTTCGCAGGCCGGTGACGTGAGTGAGCGGAACCGCGTAGGCTTCGAGCGTCCCGGACCGGCCTCCCCCGCCGCCCCCGACATGACGAACGCCGGGCTTCCCCGCCGCGGTGGCGTCACGAGCGGTGCGAACGGCGTGAACGGCACGGCCCACGGACAGCAGGGGGCGGCGGCCTCCGCGGCGGGCCCGCTCGCCGCGAACAACGGCGACGGCGACTGGCGTTCGGCGAACGACGAGCGCTGGCAGCAGGCGTCGCAGCTGCGCAAACCCAAGGCGGGCGGAGTCACCTCTTCCGGTCTGCCGCGGCGGGTACCCAAGGCCAACCTGGTCGAGGGCACCGCCGAGAGCACCCCTCAGGGGGGCCCACAGGTCTCCCGCGCCCCGGAAGACGTCCGGGGCAGGCTGAGCAACCTGCGTCGAGGCGTCCAACGCGGACGCAACGCAGGCAGTGAAACGAACGGCCAGGCCACTAACAATCAGCACAGTGGTCCTGACAGCACCTACAACCAGGAGCGTTAGTGTGAGCCCGATGAGCCAGGCGGCACAGAACCTGAACTGGTTGATCACCAACTTCGTGGACAACACCCCGGGGGTGTCCCACACGGTGGTGGTCTCCGCCGACGGACTCCTTCTGGCGATGTCCGAAGGCTTCCCGCGCGACCGCGCCGACCAGCTCGCGGCCGTCGCCTCCGGCCTGACGTCTCTGACGGCAGGCGCCTCCCGGATCTTCGAGGGAGGCAGCGTGAACCAGACGGTTGTGGAGATGGAGCGAGGATTCCTCTTCATCATGTCCGTATCCGACGGTTCTTCGCTCGCCGTGCTGGCCCACCCGGAAGCGGACATCGGCCTCATCGGGTACGAGATGGCCCTTCTGGTGGACCGCGCGGGCACGGTCCTGACCCCGGATCTCCGGGCGGAACTCCAGGGCAGCCTTCTCAACTAGCAAGCGGACGGTGCGCGTTCGCGTCCCGGGGCCGTAAGGTTTCGGGACGCGGCTCCACGCATATGGATGCCCGGCACAGTCGGAGGAGGAGAGAAAGTGGCAACACCCCCAGGCGGTTCGCATACGGGTGGCTGGTCGTACGGTCCCGCACAGGGGCAGGACGGCGCTCCCGCGAACCCGTACGCTCCCTCCACCCCCGGCCACCGGCAGCCCTACGCACCGCAGGGCCCCGGTCAGTCTCCTTACGAGCAGCCCCAGGCCCCGCGCATCCAGCCGGTAGCCCCGCGCCGCCCCGAGCCGGCGGCGGCCCCGGCCGCGGCCAACAACCCCCTGGTGCGTCCGTACGCCATGACCGGCGGCCGGACGCGCCCGCGCTACCAGCTCGCCATCGAGGCACTGGTGCACACCACCGCCGCTCCGCACCAGATGCAGGGCCAGCTGCCCGAGCATCAGCGGATCTGCAACCTGTGCCGGGAGATCAAGTCGGTCGCCGAGATCTCGGCTCTCCTGACGATCCCCCTCGGCGTGGCCAGGATTCTCGTCGCCGACTTGGCGGAGGCGGGCCTGGTCGCCATCCATCAGCCCGGCGGCGACGAGAACGCCGGTGGCCAGCCAGACGTGACACTGCTCGAAAGGGTGCTCAGTGGACTTCGCAAGCTCTAGCGGCGGTCCTTCCCGCTCCACCACCTCCGCGAAGATCGTGGTGGCGGGCGGCTTCGGCGTGGGCAAGACCACGTTCGTGGGTGCCGTCTCGGAGATCAACCCGCTGCGTACCGAGGCCGTCATGACGTCCGCGTCCGCGGGCATCGACGACCTCACCCACACCGGAGACAAGACCACCACCACGGTGGCCATGGACTTCGGCCGCATCACCCTGGACCAGGACCTGATCCTGTACCTCTTCGGTACGCCCGGTCAGGACCGCTTCTGGTTCATGTGGGACGACCTCGTACGCGGTGCCATCGGCGCCATCGTGCTGGTCGACACCCGCCGCCTGGCCGACTGCTTCCCGGCCGTGGACTACTTCGAGAACTCGGGCCTGCCGTTCGTCATCGCCCTCAACGGCTTCGACGGCAACCAGCCCTACAACCCGGACGAGGTCCGCGAGGCCCTGCAGATCGGCCCCGACACCCCGATCATCACGACGGACGCCCGCCACCGCGCGGACGCCAAGAGCGCGCTGATCACCCTGGTGGAGCACGCGCTGATGGCGCGGCTGCGGTAACTGGTCCATGTCGAGGGGCCCCTTCCACACCGGAAGGGGCCCCTTTGTCGTACCCCGCTGCCACACTGGTCCTTCTGCAGATGAAGGGGGACGCGATGGTGGGCGAGGCAGCGGCGCTGCGGCTCGGTTCGACCGTGGCGAAGGCGGCCGCCCAGATGTGGCTCGGGGGCAAGCGCCGCGAGCAGGAGCGCCGGATGGACATGGCGGAGCTGATCCGGGTGCGCGTGTCCGGGCTGCGCTTCCAGCGGGGTGTGGAGCGGCAGTTCGACGAGATGGCCGACGCGGTCTACGACCGGTTGGCCCCGTTCCTGGAGCGGGAGTTCCCCGGCCTTGAGGAGAACAGCCGCCAGGCCGTGATCGACGCGGTGTGCGACACGTTCGTGTCGGCGGACCTCTCCGACAAGGCGATCCTGGCGGCGGACGCGAGGCCTGCGGAGATCGTGCGACGGCTCACCGGGGCGGCACGCCCGCCGGTCGGCCTCGGCGAGGCGGAGACCCGGCTGTACGAGGTGCTGTTCGCGGAGTGCGTCGAGTACTACGTGCGGATCATGCGGGGGCTGCCCGTCTTCGAGGAGCGGGCGCTGAGTGAACTGCTCGCGCGTACGACGTCGTTGGGCGCGGAGATCGCGCGGGTGCTGCAACGGCTGCCCGACCGTTCGCTGTTCGCCCCCGAGGGGACGGACCGGGACGGCGAGTTCCGGCGCCGATATCTGGAGCTGGTCAGCACGACCCTGGACGAGGTGGAACTGTTCCGGCGCACCTCGGACCGGGCGGGGGCGCAGGTGCGGCTCTCGGTGGCGTACGTCAGTCTGCGGGCAACGGGGGACGACATACGGACGCGACGCGAAGGAGCGAGGCGTGCGCTTCCGCTGCTCCGGCCCGACATGAGTGATTGGGAGAACACCGGAGGCGAAGGTGCCGGGATGCGGGTGGAGGCCGCGCTCGGGGGGCCTACGCGGGTGCTGCTCCGGGGTGAGGCCGGGTCCGGGAAGACCACGCTGCTGCGGTGGCTGGCGGTCACGGCGGCGCGGGGCGCGTTCACCGGGGAGCTGGCCGAGTGGAACGGGCTGACGCCGGTCTTCGTGAAGCTGCGGGAGTACAGCGGGCGGGCGCTGCCGACGCCAGAGGCGATGCTCGACTCGGTGGCCGGGCAGATCACGGGGGTGATGCCGAAGGCGTGGGTGGAGCGCCAGTTGGCCGACGGGCGGGCGCTGCTGCTGATCGACGGGGTGGACGAGCTGCTGGACGCCGAGCGGCGGGGCGTACGGGAGTGGCTGCGCAAGTTGCTGGCCGCGTATCCCGAGGTGCGGATGGTGGTGACCTCTCGTCCGGCGGCGGCCGGCGCGGACTGGCTGCGCCGCGAGAAGTTCACCGTGCTGCACCTGGACCGGATGACGCCGCCCGACCTGGCGGCGTTCGTCCGGCAGTGGCATCAGGCGGTGCGCGAGCTGGATGAGGAACTGCCGTGCCCGGTGGAGGAACTTCCGCGCTACGAGCAGTCGTTGCTGAACAGCCTCAAGGACCGGCCGCATCTGCAGTCACTGGCGGGTACGCCGTTGCTGGCGGCCATGCTCTGCGCAATGCACCTCAACCGGGGCAGTCAGCTCCCGCGTGACCGCATGGAGCTGTACCGCAACGCCCTCCACACGCTGGTCCACGAGCGGGACGCGGACCGAAACGTGCCGAGCGCGGTGGACAGCGGGCTGAGCTTGGGTGACAAGGTGGTCCTGCTACGGGACCTCGCGTGGCGCCTGTCGGACAACAACCGCAGCGAGATCTCCCTTGAGCAGGCTGCCGTGCACGTCGGCCGCAAGCTCGCCGGTATGCGACACCTGGACTCCCTCCAGGACGGCACCACGGTCCTCGAAAGCCTCCGCGACCGCTCGGGCGTCCTCCGCTCCCCCACCCTCGGCCGCCTGGACTTCGTCCACCGCACCTTCCAGGAGTACCTGGCGGCGGAGGAGGCGGCGGAGGAGGACCGGATCGGCAACCTGGTCGGGCGGGCGCATCTGGATCTGTGGCGCGAGACGATCATCATGGCGGCGGGCCATGCGAATCGGCCTCAGCGGGAAGAGCTACTGACCGGCATCCTCGACCGGGCCGTTGCCGAACCCCGGTGGACCCGCAAGCTGCGCCTGCTGGCGGCGGCGTGTCAGGAGACGGTGCCACAGCTGTCCGAGGAACTGGCCGGGCGGGTCGACACGGCGGTAGAGACACTGCTGCCGGCGCGCCGCGAGAACGATCCGGCGCAGCTGGCAGCGGTAGGGACCAGCCTCCTGCGCAAGATGCCGAGGTCGCTCACGGAGCTGACGGAGAAGGCCGCTGTACAGACGGTTCGGACCGTGGCACTGATAGGGGGGTCCGAGGCACTCGGACTGCTGTCGAGCTACGTGGGCGACAAGCGTGGCCTCGTGGTGAGGCAACTGATCCAGAGCTGGAGCTACTTCGATCCGGACACCTATGCCGACGCCGTGCTGTCCGGTGTTCGGCTCGCGAATCACAATGTCGTCGTCAAGCATTCGGGCCAGTTGCGCGCCTTGAGGCGGCTGGCGCCCAGTCATGTCGACATCCGTTTCCCGCTGGACGATCTGGGCGCACTGCGGATTCTGCCGCCTCTTTATAACTTGACCGTGTGGTCGCTGACTGGCGAAGCAGACCTGTCGCTGCTCCCCCACCTGCCCGACCTCGATGCGTTGGCTCTGGACGGCGACGCGGCGTTCATTCATATGGAGGCGCTCGAACGCTTCGCATCTCTGCGACACCTCGCCATGTGTGTCCGGAACACCTCCGATCTCAGCAGTCTGCGCCTCGCGGAGAAGACCGGCCACCTCTCGCTTTGGGACATCCACAGTGGCACCGACCTCGCGCAATGCCACACCGTGCTCTCCGGCCTGGAGCATCTGTACTTGTGGGCCGCCGACTCCTCGCTGGTGAACCTCACCGCGCTGCCTGCCGTACCGCTCCTTCACCTTGAACGGGTTGACGTCCGGGCGTGGCTGGAGACGCCGGACTTCAAACCCCCCAAGGTGGAGCGACTGGTACTCCATAACTGCCTACTCCCCGACGATCGAGGTGCCCTGGACTTTCCCGGTGTCAAGGTGAGCATTCACTAAGACGGGCACGCCGAAGGGCCCTTCCAGAACGAAAGGGCCCTTCGAAGCGAAACTCAGTGCCAGCTGTGCGGGGCGCGGAAGCCGGGCTCGCGCTCCAGGCGGCGCCAGGCGGCTCGGGGGCGGCCTGCGGAGGGGCGGGTGGTGTGGCGGGCCGCGGCGCGGGCGAGGAGGACGGCCGTGATGGCGGCGACTTCCTCGGGCTCGGCGTGGCCCTTCTCGACGCGGATGTCGGGAGTGTTCATGGCTTCGGTCTCCGAGGGCTCGATCACTGCGGCGGGTTGCCGTGCTTGCGGGAGGGCAGGTCGGCGTGCTTCGACTGGAGCATCGCCAGCGACTTGACCAGGACCTCGCGGGTCTCGGCGGGGTCGATCACGTCGTCCACCAGGCCGCGCTCCGCCGCGTAGTACGGGTGCATGAGCTCGGCCTTGTATTCCTTGACCATCTTCTGGCGCATCGCCTCGGGGTCCTCGGCGTCGGCGATCTGACGGCGGAAGATGACGTTGGCGGCGCCCTCGGCGCCCATCACGGCGATCTCGTTCGTGGGCCACGCGTAGGTGAGGTCCGCACCGATGGACTGGCTGTCCATGACGATGTAGGCACCGCCGTACGCCTTGCGCAGGATGAGCGAAATCCGCGGCACGGTCGCGTTGCAGTAGGCGTAGAGCAGCTTCGCGCCGTGCCGGATGATTCCGCCGTGCTCCTGGTCGACACCGGGCAGGAAGCCCGGCACGTCGAGGAGCGTGATGATCGGGATATTGAAAGCGTCACACATCTGGACAAAGCGCGCAGCTTTTTCGCTCGCCTCGATGTCCAGTACGCCCGCGAGGACCTGCGGCTGGTTGGCGATGATGCCGACGACCTGGCCGTCGAGGCGGGCCATCGCGCAGATGATGTTCCGCGCCCAGCGCTCGTGGACCTCCAGGTACTCGCCGTCGTCCACCAGCTCCTCGATGACCTTGGTCATGTCGTAGGGCCGGTTGCCGTCGGCGGGGACCAGGTCGAGGAGGACGTCGCCGCGCCGGTCGGCGGGGTCGGAGGACTCCACGCGGGGCGGGTTCTCGCGGTTGTTCTGCGGGAGCAGCGACAGGAGGTAGCGCACCTCCGCGATGCAGGTCTCCTCGTCGTCGTACGCGAAGTGGCAGACGCCCGAGGTCTCGGCGTGCACGTCGGCGCCGCCCAGGCCGTTCTGGGAGATCTCCTCGCCGGTGACCGCCTTGACGACGTCCGGGCCGGTGATGAACATCTGCGAGGTCTCGCGGACCATGAAGACGAAGTCGGTCAGGGCGGGGCTGTAGGCCGCGCCGCCCGCGCAGGGGCCGAGCATCACGGAGATCTGCGGGATGACGCCGGACGCCTTGGTGTTGCGCTGGAAGATACCGCCGTAGCCGGCGAGCGCGGAGACGCCCTCCTGGATACGGGCGCCCGCGCCGTCGTTGAGGGAGACCAGCGGGGCACCGGCCGCGATGGCCATGTCCATGATCTTGTGGATCTTGGTGGCGTGGGCCTCGCCCAGCGCGCCGCCGAAGATCCGGAAGTCGTGCGCGTAGACGAAGACCGTGCGGCCCTCGACCGTGCCCCAGCCGGTGACGACACCGTCGCTGTACGGCTTCTTGGCCTCCAGGCCGAAACCGGTCGCGCGGTGCCGGCGCAGCTGCTCGACCTCCTGGAAGGAACCCGGGTCCAGGAGCAGCTCGATCCGCTCCCGTGCCGTCAGCTTGCCCTTGGCGTGCTGCGCCTCGGTCGCCTTCTCGCTGGGGCCCGCCAGGGCCCGCGCACGGATCTCGTGCAGCTCGGCGACCCGACCACGCGCGTCCGTCGGCTCACCCGTCGTCTCTTCCAAAACGGTCATGTAGCGACCTTACGAAGGACATCAAGGAAAGCGAGCCGTCCACTCCGTACAGTCTCCGAAGCGTTTTCCTGGTACCACCGAACAGAACTGGGGCGGCATGCAGCTGTTCCGACTGCCCGGAGGGCGTCGGAGTTGTAGGGGTGCCACAAAGGCCGGTACCGGAACGCGGCGCGGATTCAGCGCCGCGACACGCCAACCACGGAGTGAAACAGGGCCTCCGGACGGCCGACCGCGCCCACCGTACCCCGAACGGCGGCGAGGGCCGTCCCGGAGTTCTCCCCCGGCACAGCCCCCGCCTCACGGCCCGCTCAGCAGCCGCCGCAGTTGTAGTACAGGACATCCCAGTGGTTGCCCTCGTCGGCGTAGATGTTGCCGGAGCCGGACTGGTACTGCGGCGCCCCGTCGCCGCGCAGCCCGATGTAGGTGAAGGTGTTCTTGATGTACGAGGTCACGCAGGTGTTCTTGCCGTAGTCCAGCTTGTAGCCGTTCCAGTGCGAGTAGGTGCCCGAGGCGTGGCCGGTCTCGGTGCCGCCGGTGATGTTCAGCGCGCAGCCGGTGGCCCGCTTGAGGGTCTGGGCACCCTGGGCGGTCGGCAGGTTGAGCTGGTCGAAGGAGGTACAGGTCGAGTTGTTGCGGTTCGAGCAGCCTCCGGAGGAGGACCAGGTGATACCGACGTCGCGGAACATCTGGGTGGCGGTGGCATGAGTGATCTTCGTGACGGCGAAGGCGTCGGAGGCGGTGCCGACGACGGCGACACCGGGCGCGACGACGAGCGCGAGCGCGGTCAGGATGGAACGGATCTTCACGTGGGGAACCCTTCCTGCGGTTGGCCGAGCTTCCTGTGGGGCGGCTGTGCAGGTGGTGCACCGCAGATGGTGCCCGAGTTCTACGCGCGTCCGCCAGAGGGCGTACGTGGTGACTGTGTGTTGGCGTGAAAACACGCACCGGATGATGTTGAAAACCAAACAGAATGAGGTTACGGTCGTAACAGCAGGGTTCGTTGAACCTTAAACAAACTCGAGGAGCACACGATGGGCATCTTCAACCGCAAGGACAGCACCCCCGAGACGACCCCCGCGCAGGACGGCGCCGCGCTGGCGGGCCTGACCGGTGACTACACGATCGACCCCGCGCACACCTCGATCGGCTTCACGGCGCGGCACGCGATGGTCACCAACGTCAAGGGCAGCTTCACCGAGTTCACCGGCACGCTGCACCTGGACGGCGAGAACCCCGCGAACTCCACCGCGAGCCTCGACGTGAAGATGGACAGCATCGACACCGGCAACGCGGACCGGGACACCCATCTGAAGTCCGCCGACTTCTTCAAGACGGACGAGTTCCCGACGATGACCTTCCGCTCCACCAAAGCGGAGTCCCTGGGCGGCGACGACTACCGCATCACCGGTGACCTCTCCATCCTCGGCACGACCAAGCCGATCACCATCGACCTGGAGTTCAACGGCTCCGCCAAGGACCCGTTCGGCAACGACCGCGTGGGCTTCGAGGGCAAGTCCGAGCTGCTGCGCTCGGAGTGGGGCCTGACCTGGAACGCGGCCCTGGAGACGGGCGGCGTGCTGATCTCCGACAAGATCAAGCTCAGCTTCGACGTGTCGGCCATCAAGAACGCGTGAGTCTTCGGCGGCTTGGCCGCGGCAGCGACGAGCGCCCCGTTCCCGAGGAGGGAACGGGGCGCTCGTGCACACGCGCTGCGGCGCGGCAGGCTCAGAAGCCGCCCCCGAAATCGCCGCCTCCGCCGAAGTCGCCACCACCACCGAAGTCGCCGCCGCCTCCGTCGCCGAAGCCGCCGAAGTCGCCGGGGTCGAAGTTGCTGCCCGAGACGTCGCCGCCCTCGAAGCCGCCGAAACCGCCACCGAAGCCGTCGCCGTACCCACCGCCGTAGTCGGCCGCGTAGGCGGGGGTGGACATCATGCCGCCGAGCATCGTGCCCACGAGGAGGCCGGGGAGGAGGCCGCCGCCGAAGTAGCCGCCCGCCCAGGGGCCGTAGGCCGGGCCCGCGTCCCAGTAGGGGCGGCGGCCGTACTCGGTGTCGACCTCGCGCACCGCCGGGTCGTGGCCGTCGGCGAGGCGGGTGGCGTCGGCCGCGCAGACCGGGACCTGGCGCGGGCTGCCGCCGGGCGGTGTCCACAGGGCGTCGGTCACCGAGGGGCCGTGGCGGGGGTCGAAGAAGCAGGGTGCGCGCCGCTCGGGCAGCGGGCGGCCCTCACGGCGGGCGGCGAGCACGGCGAGCGAGAAGCGGCCGTCCTCCAGGGTCTCGGTGACCGCGCGCACGTCCTCGGGTCTGCGGGCCCGGTCCATGAGCTGTTTGGCGTGGTCGTAGGCGTTCAGGGCGCGCTCGTAGTCGGCGCGCATCGCGTCGTCCGCGCCGGGCTCGCCGGGCCGGAAGTCGAGCCGGTCCAGCTCCTCGCCGAAGGCGGTGATGTCCTCGTCCACCACCACACGCAGCCGGTCGAGTGCGGCGCGCTGCTCCTCGTCACGGCGGCGCCGGTTGCGCCGCACCAGGGTGTAGGCGCCCGCGCCCGCCGCCACCAGGACACCGGCGGCCACGATCAGCCCGGTGCCGGACACTCCCCCGCCGGAGGAGTCCCAGCCGGAGGGCGCATGGCCCCGGACGCTGTCGAGGGCGCGGTCGGTGAAGTCGGTGAGCTGCGCCTTGGCGTCCTCGCCCTGGACGCTCGCCACCAGGTTCTTGCGGGCCGTGTCCGACAGCACCACGGAGTCGGCCCTGGCGTCGAAGCGGTCGCCCAGGCGTATGCCGTACAGACCGGTGATGCCGGTGGCGGTGCGCAGGTCGGAGAAGAGGTCCTTGGTCTGGTACCCCTCCGGCAGGACCACGACGAACACCGGTTTCCCGGCGTCCTTGATCCGCTTGGACAGCGCGTCGGCGTCCGCGCGGGAGAGCTGCCCGGAGGCGGCCGGGTCGACGTAGACAGGGTTCTCGCGCAGGGCCCGGCCGATGGCGGAGACATTCGTGTCCGCGCTCGCGGCGGGCGCGAACACGGTCGTGAAAGCCAGCGCCAGCGCGGCGAGCAGCAGCGCGGGGAGGCTTCGGGTCGGCAGGACGGCCTTCATCCTTCGACGCTACCCGAAGCCTCCCGTTTTCGGTCAGGTGTGCGGATCACCGGTTCGGGTGAATCAGGCCGCCCGATAGGCCTGCGCCAGCTTGCGCAGCGCCAGTGCGTAGTCCCCGGTCAGCAGCGCGTGGTCGGCCTCGGCGAAGGGTTTCGCCAGCGCCGCCGTGATCCGCTGTCCGGCCTTGTCCTGGACGATCAGCCGGGCCTTGGTGACCAGCGCCCGTCCGAGCGTGCCGTCGTGCGCCCGCCCGGCCCGTTCCGCCGCCGTGCCGAGCGCCTTCAGCTGTGCCGCGCCGCCCTTGGGCACGGTGGTACGGGTGGTCAGACCCCAGCCGTAGGGATACTGCGGGTCGTACGACGCGTCGCCCACGTTGATCGGCAGCTGCGCCTCGGACCTCGGCCAGGTGACCGGGAGCTGGCCGGTGAAGGCCCGCTTGCCGTAGAGCACGTCGGCCACGCCGTCGCCCTCGGTGCCGGGCAGCCAGGAGGCGACCAGGGCGTCGATGCCGCCCAGCCGGTCCCCGACGAGCTGCGGGCGCCCGGAGACGATCAGCACCGCGCACTTCATGGCCGCGCACACCTTGTCCACGGCGGCCCGGTCGGCGGCCGACAGCTGGAGGCTGTGGCCGTTGCCCACGTCGCCCACCCCTTCGGCGTAGGGGGTCTCCCCGACGACGACCACGCCCACGTCGTAGCCCTTGACCGGTGCGGAGGCGTCCCGGGAGTAGGTGACGTCGCCGCCCGCCTTCCGCATCCCCTGGAGGATGGTGGTGCCGGGGACGACGGCGCCGGAAGAGCCCTGCCAGGTGACGGTCCAGCCGCCGGTCTGGTTGCCGATGTCGTCGGCGTTGGATCCGGCGACGTACACCTTCTGGCTCTTCTTCAGCGGCAGCAGTCCGCCGCTGTTCTTCAGCAGCACCTGGGACTCGGCGGCGGCCTGGCGGGCGACGGCGCGGTGGGCCGGGGAGCCGATCGCGGACGCGCCCGAGGTGTTCGCGTAGGGGTGCTCGAAGAGGCCGAGGCGGAACTTCTGGGTGAGGATGCGGGAGACCGCGTCGTCGATCCGCCGCTCGGTGACCCGTCCGGCCTTCACCTCGGCGGTCAGGGCCGCGGTGAAGTCCTTGTAGGTGTAGGGGACCATCATCATGTCGACGCCCGCGTTCACCGAGGAGCGCACGTGTGCGGCGTAGTCGCCGGGGAGCTGGTCGATGGCGTTCCAGTCGCTGATCACGAAGCCGTCGAAGCCCATCCGGCCCTTGAGCACCCCGTTGATCATGTCCGCGCGGGCGTGCATCTTCACCGGCCCGCGTCCGTCGCCGACGACCTCCAGCGAGGAGTACGACGGCATGACCGTGCCGATGCCCCGGTCCACGGCGTCCTGGTACGGCGCGAGGTGGACGGCCTCCAGCTGCTGCCGGGTGACCTTGGTGACGCCCTGGTCGATCGTGTAGGTGCCGGTGGTGGAGGAGCCGTAGGCGGTGCCGCCGTCGCCGACGAAGTGCTTGGCGGTGGCGAGGACCTTGTCGGGGCGGGCGAGGTCGCGGCCGTCGGCGCGGCCCTGGAGGCCCTGGATCACCGTCTCCAGGGACGCGACCAGCGCCGGATCCTCGCCGAAGGACTCGTAGGAGCGGCCCCAGCGTTCGTCGCGGGTCACGCACAGGCAGGGCGCGAAGTCCCAGGGGATGCCGGTGGCGCGGACCTCGGCGGCGGTCACCGCGCCCGTCTGCTGGGCGAGTTGGGGGTCACGCGTCGCGCCGATGCCGATGTTGTGCGGCATGATCGTGGCGCCGACGAGGTTGTTGTGGCCGTGCACCGCGTCCACGCCGTAGATCAGCGGGATCTGGAACCGGGTCGCCTGGGCGCGCAGTTGGAAGCCGTCGATCATCTTCGCCCACGCCGCAGGGGTGTTGGGGGTGGGTGTGGAGCCGCCACCGGAGAGCAGTGAGCCGAGGTCGTAGGCCGCGATGTCGCCCTGGTCGCTGACGGCGCCGCGCTCGGCCTGGGTCATCTGGCCCACCTTCTCGGCGAGTGACATCCGCCCGAGGAGGTCGGCCACCCGCTTGCGGACGGGCAACTTGGCGTCCAGGTACGGCAGTCCGTGGGCGTCGATGACGATCTGCGGGTTCTCGGCGGGGGCCTTGGCGCCGGTCACCGTGAGCTTGAGCGGGATCGTCTCGGCGGGTTCGGCGCCCCGGCCCTTGAGGGTGGTCACCTTGACGGTCCGCGAGGTGCCCGAGGGGGTGCCGGCCGGGAAGGTGAGGGTGCCGTCCACCGGCTTGTAGTCGGTGCTGGGGCGCGCGGTGCCGCCGGAGGTCTTGTAGCCGACGGTCACCGGGTCGGTCAGCGGCTTCTCGCCGGTGGTGGCGACGGTGACGCGGACGGAGGCGGTGCCGCCCTCGCGGACCGGGTGGACGGCCGCGTCGGTGGTGACGGAGGCGTGCAGCGCGGGGTCGGCGGCGCCGTAGAGTTCGACGCCGTCCATGGCGAAGCGGCCCTTGACGCCGGTGGGCAGGGTGACGGCGTAGCCCCACATCTCGGTGAGGCCGAGGACGTGGTCGATGCCGCCGACGGGCTGGTAGTCGGTGCGATAGGTGAACGCGCCGAAGGGCAGTTCGACCTGCTTCCAGCCGGTGAAGTCGTCGGTGAAGGAGGTCGTCCACAGCTCGGACGCCTCGCCGTTGCTGCCGCCGTCCTTGATCTCGAAGGCGATCTTCTTGCCGTTGTCCTGGCCGTCCCACCAGAAGCGGATGCCCCGGTGCGCGGACCAGTCGTGGGCGGGGCCCGCGGCGGCGTAGTCGTGGGTGAAGCCGCCGTAGCCGCTGATGTCGTAGGTGCCGGCGAGGACCTTGGCGCCCTCGGGGGCGTCGGCGCGGGCGGCCAGTTCCAGGGCGGGCGGGTCGTCGCTGTCGCCGCCCCAGGTGAAGATGCCCTCGGCGGGCTGGGCGGCGAAGGGGACCTCGCCCTCGAAGCGGTCGACGGACACAGGGGGCGGGTCGCTCGCACCGGAGGCGGTGGCGGCGGCGGTCAGGGGGAGAGTCGCGGTCAGCAGAGCGGCGGCGGCGAGCAGGGCGGTTCTTCGCATGGGCCCATCCCTCGGCTCAGGGTTCACTCATCTGGCTCGGGTTCACTCATGACTTAACTCACGGCGTGAGTCAACTGGCGTCCCCAGCAGGCGTCAAGGCTTCACGCCGGAAGTGGTACACCGCCGACTCATGTGGGGAGCAGAGGTGTTGTGCGTTCGCCTTCTGAATGCGCGACCCCTTGACGGACGGTGGAGGCCGTCATTTACTCACGCCTCGCACGCCGCTGTTCCCCATCTCCCCCCACCTCTTCGAAGGGCGGCGCACCATGAGACCACCCCTGCGTCCGGTCCGGCTGCTGCTGGCCGCGCTGCTGACCACCGCCGGGCTCGGCACCCTCGCCGTCCCCGCCGCGCACGCGGCGGGCGAGCCGGTGACGGCCTGGCTCACCACCACCGACGACTCCGGCGGGCGCCATGTCACCCGCGGGCTCCAGCAACAGGCGCCGTTCGCCTTCTCCTCGGGCACCGGCGGCTCCGGCGAGAACATCACCGTCGACGAGGGCACCCGCTACCAGACGTTCACCGGCGGCGGCGCGTCCTTCACCGACACCGCCGCCTGGCTGATGAACAGCAGCGGCGCGCTGTCCCAGTCCACCCGCGACGCCACCCTGCGCAAGCTGTTCTCCCCCACGGACGGCATCGGCCTGTCGTTCCTGCGCAACCCGATGGGCGCCTCCGACCTGGCCCGCTCCGGCTACACCTACGACGACGTACCGGCCGGGCAGAGCGACCCCTCGCTGGCGAAGTTCTCGATCGCGCACGACCTCGCGGACGTCGCCCCGCTCACCCGGCAGGCCCTCCAGCTGAACCCGTCCCTCACCGTCATGGCCTCCCCGTGGACGGCCCCGGCCTGGATGAAGGACAGCGGCTCGCTCAACGGCGGCTGGCTGAAGGCGGAGGACTACGGCGCCTACGCGTCGTACTTCGTCAAGTACCTCCAGGCGTACCGCGATCAGGGCGTGAACGTCTCCTACGTCACCGCCCAGAACGAGCCGACCTGCTGCTCGGGCTACCCCTCGATGAGCTGGAACGCCAGCGGGCTGGCCTACTTCACCAAGAGCGAGCTGCTGCCCAAGCTCCAGCAGGCGGGCCTGTCCACCAAGGTCCTCGCGCACGACTGGAACTGGGACGTCTACGACTCCTACGCCGCCCAGACCGTGGACGACGCGGCGGTCCGCAGCCACCCCAACTTCGGCGGGATCGCCTGGCACGGCTACGGCGGTGACGTGACCAAGCAGACCTCGGTGCACAACCAGTACCCGGCGCTGGACGCCTTCGCCACCGAGCACTCCGGCGGCACCTGGATCGCCGACCAGCAGCGCGAGGACATGTCGAACATCATCGACTACACCCGCAACTGGGCGAAGTCGGTGACCAAGTGGTCCCTCGCGGTGGACCAGAACATGGGCCCGCACAACGGCGGTTGCGGCACCTGCACGGGCTTGATCACCGTGCACAACGGCGACAGCCGCAGCGGGAGCGTGGACTACACCGTCGAGTACTACGACATGGGCCACCTCACCAAGTTCGTCCGCCCCGGCGCCCAGCGCATCGCCTCGACGGCCTCCACCGCCGTGCCCAACGTGGCCTGGCGCAACCCCGACGGCAGCAAGGCCCTGATCGCCTACAACGGCGGCTCCTCGGCGCGCACCGTGACCATCAACTGGGGTGGCCAGCACGCCACTTACTCTCTGCCCGCCCGCACCTCCGCCACCTTCACCTGGTCCGGCACCCCGTCCGGCGACGGCGCCCGCACCGGCACCTTCACCGGGCTCGCGGGCAAGTGCCTTGACGTGGCGGGCGGTTCGTCCGCCAACGGCACCGCGGTCCAGCTCTACGACTGCAACGGCAGCACCGCCCAGCAGTGGACGGTCGCCGCCGACGGCTCGGTCCGCGCCCTCGGCAAGTGCCTGGACGTCACCTCCGCGTCCACCGCGAACGGCGCCAAGGTCCAGCTCTACGACTGCAACGGCACCGGCGCCCAGCAGTGGTCGTACAACGCCTCCACCGGCGACGTCGTCAACACGGCTGCCGACAAGTGCCTGGACGTGACGGACAACTCCTCGGCGAACGGCGCACGGGCCCAGATCTGGACGTGCACGGGGGCCGCCAACCAGAAGTGGACGCTGCGCTAGTCCGCACGCCCACTGGTCCGCACGGCGGCGCGGCGGGTTTCCCGGCCGGGCGGGAGTGGTACGCGGCCCGTATCACCCCTCCTGACCGGGAGCCCGAGATGACCACACCGCAGGATCTGCTGTTCGTCGTGCTCGACGTCCGGGCCGACCGGCCCGTGGAGCGGGGCGATCTTTCGCTGGCGCTGGCGGGGGCGGAGCTGCTGGATCTGCTCGGGGCCGGGGTGATCGAGCTGCGGGAGGACCTGATCGTGCCGACCTCGGGGCATCTGACCGGGGACCAGCTGCTGGACGAGGCGGCCGGGGCGCTGGTGCGCGAGGAGCCGTACGAGTCGGTGGCGGACTGGCTGTGGCGGCGGGGGGACGGGCTCGCCGCGACGTACACGGACGCGCTGGAGCCGGGCGGGTCGGGGCTGCGGCAGCTGTTCCGGCGGGCCGAGCCCACCGACTCGGCCGAGCGGCGGCAGGCGGCGGAGCGGTGGGCCGTACGGGAGCCCGTGCTGACCGGGCTCGCGGCGGAGCTGGGCATCGGGGAGCCCGGGGCCAAGAGCGCGGAGGACGGTCCCGAGGACGACCGGGTCGCGCTCGTGCTGGCCACCGTCGGCGAGGCCCTGACCGAGCTGGAGGCGGTACGGCAGCGGCGGCGGATCGAGGAGGACGCGTTCGACAACGTCTGGCGCGCTCCCTGACCGCCACCGCCCCGCCACCGGCCCGGCCCCTGGCCCTGGCCCTGGCCCCTCGGCTCTACTCCGCCGGTTCCACGCCCGCGCGCAGCAGCCCGTAGGTGTACGCGTCCTCCAGCGCCTGCCAGGAGGCGGCGATGACGTTCTCCGCGACGCCGACCGTGGACCACTCCCCCGCGCCGTCGCCCGTGGAGATCAGGACGCGGGTCGTGGAGGAGGTGCCGTGCTTGCCCTCCAGGATGCGGACCTTGTAGTCCACCAGCTCCAGCTTGGCGAGCTGCGGATAGATCTTCTCCAGGGCCACGCGCAGCGCCCGGTCGAGGGCGTTGACCGGGCCGTTGCCCTCGGCGGTGGCGACGATCCGCTCGCCCTTGGCCCACAGCTTCACGGTCGCCTCGTTGGCGTGGGTGCCGTCGGGGCGGTCCTCCACGATCGCCCGCCAGGACTCCACGTCGAAGTACTGCGGCGGGGCGCCCTGGATCTCGGCGCGCAGCAGCAGCTCGAAGGAGGCGTCGGCGGCCTCGTAGGTGTAGCCCCGCAGTTCGCGCTCCTTGACCCGCTCGACCACCCGGCCGACCAGCTCGCGGTCGCCGCCGAGATCGACACCGAGTTCGCGGCCCTTCAGCTCGATGGAGGCGCGGCCCGCCATGTCGGAGACCAGCATCCGCATGGTGTTGCCGACCCGCTCGGGGTCGATGTGCTGGTAGAGGTCGGGGTCGACCTTGATGGCGGAGGCGTGCAGCCCGGCCTTGTGGGCGAAGGCGGAGACGCCGACGTAGGGCTGGTGGGTGGAGGGAGTGAGGTTGACGACCTCGGCGATGGCGTGCGAGATCCGGGTCGTCTCGCGCAGCGCGCCGTCGGGCAGCACCTTCTTGCCGTACTTCAGCTCGAGGGCGGCGACGACCGGGAAGAGGTTGGCGTTGCCGACGCGCTCGCCGTAGCCGTTCGCCGTGCACTGCACATGGGTCGCGCCCGCGTCGACGGCGGCGAGGGTGTTGGCGACCGCGCAGCCGGTGTCGTCCTGGGCGTGGATGCCGAGCCGGGCGCCGGTGTCGGCGAGCACGGTGGAGACGACGGCGCCGATCTGCGCCGGGAGCATCCCGCCGTTGGTGTCGCAGAGGATGACCACGTCGGCGCCCGCTTCGGCGGCGGTGCGTACGACGGCCTTGGCGTACTCGGGGTTCGCGCGGTAGCCGTCGAAGAAGTGCTCGCAGTCGACGAAGACGCGGCGGCCCTCGGCGCGCAGGTGGGCGACGGTGTCGCGGACCATCTCCAGGTTCTCGTCGAGCGTGGTGCGCAGGGCGAGTTCGACGTGCCGGTCGTGCGCCTTGGCGACCAGGGTGATGACCGGGGCGCCGGACGCAAGGAGGGCCCTGACTTGCGGATCGTCGGCGGCCTTGGCCCCGGCGCGGCGGGTGGCGCCGAAGGCGACGAGGGCCGCGTTCCTCAGGTCCAGCTCTTTCGCGGCGCGGGCGAAGAACTCGGTGTCGCGCGGGTTGGCGCCGGGCCAGCCGCCCTCGATGAAGCCCACGCCGAAGTCGTCCAGGTGCCGTGCGATGGCCAGCTTGTCCGCGACGGTGAGGTTGATGCCCTCGCGCTGCGCGCCGTCGCGCAGCGTGGTGTCGAAGACGTGGAAGGAATCGTCGAGCTCGCTGGGTGCGGTCATGGTCTCAAGGCTCCTGTTGTGATGTCGGTCTTACCGGAATGACCGGCTCCACCGTTCCCCCCAGTTTCCCTCGCGCTCCGTCACCGGCCGTGGGTGGGCCGAAAACGAAAAAACCCCTCGCGGGTGCGAGAGGTCTGCGCGCGGGTCGAGGACGACGGTGCCACCCGCACCTGGTCGTGCGAGGTGGTCACTGCGGACCGGCGCGCCTGCTGCCCATAATCATGGAGAGCGAGAACACGGGGGAAGTCTGGCACAGAACGCCCGCCGTCCCACCGACTGTCTCAGTATGCGGGCGGGGCCGTCCAGAACGGCGGACGCGAAAGCGCCCCGGACCTGCGAGGGGTCCGGGGCGCTCGCCTGTCGGCGCTCGCCGGGAGCCGTCCGGCGAACCGTTACGGCGTGCCTTACCGCGCCAGCTCGTGCATCCAGCCGTGCTTGTCCTCGCTGATGCCGCGCTGGAGGTCGAGCAGGGCCTCGCGCAGGCGGAGGGTGACCTCGCCGGGCTCCCCGTCGCCCTGCTTCCACTCGGCGCCCGCGCGCTTGACGGTGCCGACCGGGGTGATCACGGCGGCGGTGCCGCAGGCGAAGACCTCGGTGAGGGTGCCGTTCTCCGTGTCGCGCTGCCACTGGTCGACGGAGATGCGGCCCTCCTCAGCCTCGTAGCCGAGGTCGCGGGCGACGGTCAGCAGGGAGTCACGGGTGACGCCCTCCAGGATGGAGCCGGTGAGGGTCGGGGTGATGATCTTGTTTCCGTAGACGAAGAACAGGTTCATGCCGCCCAGTTCCTCGACCCACTTGTGCTCGACGGCGTCGAGGTAGCAGACCTGGTCGCAGCCCTTGGTGGCGGCCTCGGCCTGGGCGAGCAGGGAGGCGGCGTAGTTGCCGCCGGTCTTGGCGTCGCCCATGCCGCCGGGGACGGCACGGACGCGGTCCTCGGAGGCCCAGATGGAGACGGGCTTCACGCCGCCCTTGAAGTAGGCGCCGGCCGGGGAGGCGATGACGAGGAACAGGTACTCGTTGGACGGCTTGACGCCCAGGCCGACCTCGGTGCCGATCATGAAGGGGCGCAGGTAGAGGGATTCCTCGCCGCCGTGCGCGGGCACCCAGTCCTTGTCCTGGGAGACCAGCGCGTCACAGGCCTCGACGAAGGTCTCGACGGGCAGCTCGGGCATGCCGAGGCGGTGCGCGGAGCGCTGGAAGCGGCGGGCGTTCTGCTCGGGACGGAAGGTGGCGACCGAGCCGTCGGGGCGGCGGTAGGCCTTCAGGCCCTCGAAGATCTCCTGCGCGTAGTGCAGGACGTTGGTGGCCGGGTCGAGCGGGATGGCGGCGTACGGGACGAGCTGGCCGTCGTGCCAGCCGCGGCCCTCGGTCCACCGGATGGTCACCATGTGGTCGGTGAAGTGGCGGCCGAAACCGGGGTTGGCCAGGATCGCCTCGCGCTCGGCGGCGGCGAGCGGGTGGGCGGAGGGCTTGAGCTCGATCGTGGGCGTCGTCATGAGCGGGAATCCTTCTCTTCCTGGCGTGGTCGGGGCGGCTTCCGGTCTTTCGGCCGGACCGGGGTCGCCCCCGGCGAAACGCAGCACCGGTCGTGGCGGGCCGCGCTCACGCCGCCCGCACCGGCCGGAGGGCCGGAGTGAGGACGTCCGAGCTTTCCCTCATACCGCGGCTCCGCGTTCGATTATCGCGCGGAGCCGGGGCCGGAAGGAATCGGGGTGAATGCGACCCAGGGGTTGATGGTGGCACCGCGGCGGCGCATGGCAAAGGGCCGCCGGGCGCTGGAGGCGACCCGGCGGCCCTCAGGGGCCGGGCGGGTCAGCCGGTTACGCCTGCTACGAGCGCGTCGCCGATCTCGGCGGTGGAGCGGGCGGGGCCGCCCACGCGGGCGGTGAGGTCGGCGGCCACGGCCGCGTCGACACGGTCGGCCTCGGCCTCGTAGCCGAGGTGGCGCAGCAGGAGGGCCACGGAGAGGACCGTGGCGGTGGGGTCGGCCTTGCCCTGTCCGGCGATGTCCGGGGCCGAGCCGTGGACGGGCTCGAACATCGACGGGAACTCCCGGCTCGGGTTGATGTTGCCCGAGGCGGCGACCCCGATGCCGCCGGAGACGGCCGCGGCGAGGTCGGTGATGATGTCCCCGAAGAGGTTGTCGGTGACGATGACGTCGAAGCGCTCGGGCTGGGTGACCAGGTAGATGGTGGCCGCGTCGACGTGGATGTACTCGGTGGTGACCTCGGGGTAGTCCTCGGCCACCTTGTTGAAGATGTTGGTCCACAGGTGTCCGGCGAAGGTCAGCACGTTGTTCTTGTGGACCAGGGTGAGCTTCTTGCGCGGGCGGGCCTGGGCGCGGGCGAAGGCGTCGCGGACGACGCGCTCGACGCCGTAGGCGGTGTTCACGGAGACCTCGGTGGCGACCTCGTGCGGGGTGCCGGTGCGGATGGTGCCGCCGTTGCCCGTGTAGGGGCCCTCGGTGCCCTCGCGGACCACCACGAAGTCGATCTCCGGCTGTCCGGCGAGCGGGGTGGCGACGCCGGGGAGCAGCTTGGAGGGGCGCAGGTTCACGTGGTGGTCGAAGGCGAAGCGGAGCTTGAGCAGGAAGCCGCGCTCCAGGACGCCGGACGGGACGCTCGGGTCGCCGATGGCGCCGAGCAGGATGGCGTCGTGGTCCTTGAGGGCGGCGAGGTCGGCGTCGGTGAGGGTCTCACCGGTGGCGTGGTAGCGCCGGGCGCCGAAGTCGTACTCCGTGGTCTCCAGCTTCACGTCCTCCGGGAGGACGGCGGAGAGGACCTTGAGACCTTCGGCCACGACCTCCTGGCCGATGCCGTCACCCGGGATCACTGCGAGATCGATGCTGCGAGACATGTCGGCACCCTACTCCGGCGTCCCAGGTGATGACACGAGCTGTCCGCGATACGGACAGGACGGGCGGTCGTACGGCTCAGTGGCCGGTCTCGCCGCCGTTGTCCCGGCGGTCGAGGGCGCGCTGGAGGGCTGCGGCGGCCTGGGCGCGGTCGGTCTCGTTCGTACGGGAGGTGTGGCGGACTCGGCGGCGGACGGTCGTCTCGGCCATGGGAAATCGACTCCTTCGACAGAGCTGGGGCACGGCAGCGATGAGCTGTGAGACGCCGGAAGGGGCGGAGAGCGGGCGCCGCAGGGGTTGCCTGCACAGGGCGCGGCTCACGACCGCCATTCGCTGATGAAGCGAGTCGTTCGGCTCATCCCAAGCTAAGGGACCGGCCCGCGCCTGTCTGCATCATTACTCGGACTTCCTACTATCTGAGACGGCGTGTCGGCTCACCGGGCGCTGACCTGGGCGTTCACCGTCCCGGGCGGAGGGCGCGCACCTCGCGCACGAGCGCCCGCACGGCCGAGGTTGCGGCCAGCTCGGGGGTCGTCACATAGCCGACCGCGCGGTACGGGCGCTCGGGTCCGAGGTCGGTGACCGCCACGGAGGAGGGCACGGCGGTGAGCGAGAGCGCGGGCATGACGGCCATGCCGAGCCCGCTCGCCACCATCGACAGCACGGCCCCGTCGTCCTCGGCGCGGACGGTCGCGGCCGGTATCCAGTCCTGGGCGGCCCACCAGTCGCGCGTGTACGAGCCGCAGTTCTCGGTCCAGTCGACCAGGGGCAGGGTGCGCGGGGCGGGGTGTCCGGCCGGGTGCACCAGGGAGTACGGCTCGCGCAGCAGCACGTCCCCGACCAGGGTGCCGGGCGGGCGGGCGCCGTCGCCGAAGGTGGCGATGCCGAGGTCGGCCCGCCCGGCGGCGACCTCGCCCGCGGTACCGGCGTCCACTTCCCGTACGACGCTCACGCTCACCTCGATGCCGGGGTGCCGCGCGGCCAGCCGTTCCAGGGCGGGCGGCAGCAGATGCAGGGCCGCGCTGCGGAAGGCGGCCACGCGCAGCGGACCGGACGCCTCGCCCGTGTCCGCGCCCCGGGCGTCGGCGGCCAGCGCCTGGAGCATCCGCAGCACGCGCCGCGCGTGGGCGGTGGCCCGCTCCCCGGCGGGGGTGGGCCGGGCGCCGAACCGGCCGCGCTCGAAGAGGACGGCGCCCAGCTTGCCCTCGATGCCGCGCACGGCGTGCGAGACGGCCGACTGGGTCGTGCCGAGCCGGACGGCGGCGGCGGAGAACCCGCCCTCCTCGGCCACGGCGACCAGGGTCCGCAGCTCCTGCGGAGCGAGATCGGTTGTCGTCACGTCGGGTCTCCCACCTGGGGTCATGAGCGCGGCTCATGGATCGCCGCGTCCGCATGAGCCCAACCCCCTGCCCGGCTCCGCCATTCCCCGCCTACGGTCCCGGCCATGACCGAGACCGCGCTCACCGTGCAGCAGACCGCCCGCCCGAACGGCTTCCCGACCGCCGCCCACTTCCGCTTCACGGAGTCCCCCGTGCCCGAACCGGCGCCCGGTACGGCCCTGGTGGAGAACCTGTGGTGGTCGGTGGACCCGTACCACCGCGAGATGATGGACGGCGACTTCGCGCTGAACGCCCCGCTGGAGGGCCGTACCCTCGGCCGGGTCGTCGCCTCCCGCGATCCCCAACTCCCCGAGGGGGAGGTCGTGTTCCACCGGCACGGCTGGCGCACCCATGCCGTGGTCCGCCCCGACGAGGTCCGCCGTCTCCCCCACCACCCGGGCGTGCCGCTGTCGGCGTATCTGAGCGTGCTCGGCGGGACCGGCCTGACCGCGTACGTGGCCCTCACCCGGATCGCTCAACTCCGCCCCGGCGACGACGTGTTCGTCTCCGGCGCGGCGGGCGGTGTCGGCACGGCGGCCGGCCGCTTCGCCCGACTCCTCGGCGCGGGCCGCCTGATCGGCAGCGCGGGTTCACCGGAGAAGGTCAAGTACCTGACGGAGCGGGTCGGTTACGACGCCGCCTTCGACTATCACGACGGCCCGGTCGCCGCTCTCCTCGCCGAGGCCGCCCCGGACGGCATCGACCTCTTCGTGGACAACGTCGGCGGCGACCACCTCGGCGCGGCGATCGGCGCGCTGCGCGAGCGGGG
The DNA here is from genome assembly GCF_000373625.1 of Streptomyces sp. LaPpAH-108. GTDB lineage: Bacteria > Actinomycetota > Actinomycetes > Streptomycetales > Streptomycetaceae > Streptomyces. The sequence continues at coordinate 1,097,732 of NZ_KB891987.1, read as the reverse complement.
GCGCGTGGTGCGGGTCGGCACGATCAGCCAGTACAACACCCCGGCCGCACCCCCGGTCGTCTTCGACCACGCCGACGTGGTGGAGAAGAGCCTGCGCATCGAGGGCTTCCTGGTGAGCGCTCACCGCGACGCGCAGGAGGAGCTGTACGACTTCGCCGTACCGCGGCTGCTGGCCGGTGAACTGTCCCTGGACGAGACGGTGGTGGACGGCTTCGACCGGATCGTGGAGGCGTTCCTGCTGATGCTGCGCGGGGGCAACACGGGGAAGATCCTGGTGCGCAAGGGGTGAGGCGCGTCCGCTCACCCGAGGACGAACGGCAACCGCTCGGCCAGAGCGCCGAGTTGGACCCGCTCCCCCGCCGTCGGGACGCGGCGCCCCGTACTGAGCAGCAGCGCGTCCGTGTCGGACATCCCGGTGGGGAACGGCTCTCCCGCGATCCGCTCCAGGAGGGCGCGGGAGACGGACAGGGTCTCGGCGGGCGGGCGCGGCGCGTCCGGGAGGTGGGCGATCAGGTCCAGATGGTGGAGGGTCCACTCCAGGACGTACGCCGAGAGGTAGTCGGCGGTGGTGAGCACCTGGTCCTGGGTGGCGACCCGCGTCATGGGGTCCGCCAGCCGCGCCGCGCGGCCCGCCGCCGAGCCCACGTCGTCCAGGTGGAACCTCAGCAGGGCGGGGTCCTCGTACGCCGCCGCCAGCCGGACGGTCAGCGCGTCCAGGGGGTCGTCGCCGGTGGGCGGGGTGGGGGTGACGGTCCAGTAGGTCGCCGCGTCCCGGGTCGGGGGCGTGTCGGCGGGGGTCACCAGGGTGATCAGGACGTCCTGGGCGTCGATGACCAGGTGGCAGACCAGGTCGCGGACGAGCCAGCCCGCGCAGCCGGAGGGGCGGGCGAAGTCCGGGTCCGGGAGGGCGGCCACCGTCTCGCGCAGCGCCGTCCAGGAGAGGGAGAAGGGGTCCATGGCGCGGACGCTAGCAGCGGCCGGAGGACACGGGCGGGGCACGGGAACGGCCCGGGAGGTCCCGACTCGTGGTCGGGGCCTCCCGGGCCGGTTCACGGGGAGCGTCAGCCCATGTGCGGGTAGCCGTACTCGGTCGGCGGGACCAGCGTCTCCTTGATGGCGCGGGTCAGCGTCCAGCGCATCAGGTTCTGCGGGGCGCCCGCCTTGTCGTCGGTGCCGGAGGCACGGCCGCCGCCGAAGGGCTGCTGGCCGACGACGGCACCGGTGGACTTGTCGTTGATGTAGAAGTTGCCCGCCGCGTAGCGGAGCTTCTCCATCGTGTACGCCGCAGCCGCGCGGTCGTTGGCGATGACCGAGCCGGTCAGGGCGTAGTCCGACACCGACTCCATCTGGGTCAGCATCTCGTCGTACTTCTCGTCGTCGTAGACGTACACGCCGAGGATCGGGCCGAAGTACTCGGTGCGGAAGACCTCGTTCTCCGGGTCGGTGCACTCGATGACGGTCGGGCGGACGAAGTAGCCCACCGCGTCGTCGTAGGAGCCGCCCGCGACGATCGTGCAGGTGGGGTCCTCGGCGGCGCGGTCGATGGCGGCCTTGTTCTTGGCGAAGGAGCGCTCGTCGATGACCGCGCCGATGAAGTTCGACAGGTCGGTGACGTCGCCCATGGTCAGGCCGTCGACCTCGGCCGCGAACTCCTCCTTGAAGCCGGAGTTCCAGAGGGAGGCCGGGATGTAGGCGCGGGAGGTGGCCGAGCACTTCTGGCCCTGGTACTCGAAGGCACCACGGGTCAGGGCGGTCTTCAGCACGGCGCGGTCGGCGCTCGGGTGCGCGACCACGAAGTCCTTGCCGCCGGTCTCGCCGACCAGGCGCGGGTAGGCGCGGTACTTCTCGATGTTGTTGCCGACCGTCTTCCACAGGTACTGGAAGGTCTTGGTCGAGCCGGTGAAGTGGATGCCCGCGAGGTCGCGGTGGGCCAGGACGACCTCGGAGACCGCGATGCCGTCGCCGGTGACCAGGTTGATGACGCCCTTGGGCAGCCCGGCCTCCTCGAGGAGCTTCATCAGCAGCACGGCGGCGTGGGTCTGGGTCGGGGACGGCTTCCAGACCACCACGTTGCCCATGAGGGCGGGCGCGGTGGGCAGGTTGGCGGCGATGGCCGAGAAGTTGAACGGCGTGATCGCGTAGACGAAGCCCTCCAGCGGGCGGTGGTCCATGCGGTTCCACACGCCCGGGGAGTTGGCCGGGGGCTGCTCGGCCAGGATCTGGCGGGCGTAGTGCACGTTGAAGCGCCAGAAGTCGACCAGCTCGCAGGGGCTGTCGATCTCGGCCTGCTGGGCGGTCTTGGACTGGCCGAGCATGGTGGAGGCGGCGATGGTCTCGCGCCAGGGGCCCGCCAGCAGCTCGGCGGCGCGCAGGATGATCGCGGCGCGGTCGTCGAAGGACATCGCGCGCCAGGCCGGGGCGGCGGCCAGGGCGGCGTCGACGGCGTCCTGTGCGTCCTCGCGGGTGGCGTTGCGCAGGGTGCCGAGGACGGCCTTGTGGTGGTGCGGCTGGACGACCTGGAACGGCTCGCCGCCGCCCATCCGCTTCTCGCCGCCGATGGTCATCGGCAGGTCGACCGGGTTCTCGGCCAGCTCCTTGAGCTTGGCCTCGAGGCGGGCGCGCTCGGGGCTGCCGGGGGCGTAGCCGTGCACCGGCTCGTTGACGGGGGCGGGGACCTGGGTCACAGCGTCCATGAGATCCGTAACTCCTTGATGTGAGCGGGTCGTGGGGGGCTCGGCCGAGCGGGGGTGGTGGGGGTTCAGCCCGTGCTGACCATGCTTCGCAGGAAGAAGCGCAGGTTCGCCGGCTTCTCCGCCAGGCGCCGCATGAAGTAGCCGTACCAGTCGGTGCCGTAGGCGGTGTAGACACGCATCCGGTGGCCCTCGGCGGCGAGCCGCAGGTGCTCCTCGCTCCGGATGCCGTAGAGCATCTGGAACTCGTACTCGTCGAGCTTACGACCGGCGCGGTGGGCCAGTTCCTGCGCGATGGCGATGAGGCGCGGGTCGTGCGAGCCGATCATCGGGTAGCCGTCGCCCTCCATGAGGGTCCGCAGGACGCGCACGTACGCCTTGTCGATCTCGTGCTTCTGCTGGTAGGCGACCTCGGCGGGCTCCTTGTAGGCGCCCTTGACCAGGCGCACCCGGCTGCCCGCGGCGGCCAGGCGGCGGGCGTCGGCCTCGGTGCGGAAGAGGTAGGCCTGGATGACGCAGCCGGTCTGCGGGAAGTCCTTCCGCAGCTCCTCGTGGATGGCGAACATCGAGTCGAGGGTGGTGTGGTCCTCGGCGTCCAGCGTGACCGTGGTGCCGATGGCGGCGGCGGCCTCGACGACCGGGCGCACGTTGGCGAGGGCCAGCTCGTGGCCGCCCTCCAGCGCCTGGCCGAACATGGAGAGCTTGACCGACATCTCGACCCGCTCACCCAGCTCCAGGTCCTTGAGGTGGTCGACCAGCGCGAGGTAGGCGTCGCGGGCGGCGGCGGCCTGCTCGGGGGTGGTGATGTCCTCGCCGACGACGTCCATCGTCAGCTGGAGGCCCCGGCCGGTCAGGTCCTCGATGATCGGGACGATGTCGTCCACGCTCTCGCCGGGGATGAAGCGGTCCACGACCTGCTTCGTCACGGGCGCCGCCGTGACGAGACGGCGCATCCGGTCGCTGCGCGACGCGGCGAGAATCACAGGACCCAGCACGGGGCACCTCCAGCAGCACAAGCACCAAGCCGGCCGTCGCCCGACGATGCGGCTACGGCGCGGAGAACCACCGTGAAACTTAAGGATCTCTCCGATCGTCGGCCATCGACAGCTGTCACGCATCCGTTCCCCTGATCTCAGACAGATGTATGAAGGGCTCTCGGATATGCGGCAGAATGCCCGGGTGGCGGCGGATACCGGATCGTTTCACCGAGGCGACTACCAGGAGCTGGTGGACGAGATCTCGGAGTTGCTGGACGCCCCGGCGACCCTGGAGAGCCGGGACTTCGAGCTGATCGCCTTCGGGGCGTACGACAGCGAGGGCGACCTCGATCCCACGGCCCTGGACCCGGTGCGCGCCCGCTCGATCCTGACCCGGCGCTCGACGGCGGCGGTGCGGGCGTGGTTCGAGGGCTTCGGCATCACCCGCGCGACGGCCCCCGTGCGCATCCCGCCCACTCCGGAGGCCGGGGTGTACCGGGGAAGGATCTGTCTTCCGGTACGCCATCGGGGTGTCGTCCTCGGCTATGTCTGGCTGCTGGACTACGACCCGGGCCCCACCGACGCGCAGCTCGCCGCCGCCATGCAGGTGACCGGCCGGATCGGCGCGCTGCTCGCGGACGAGGCGCGGGCCGGGGCGGGGCTCGGCCGGGAGCTGCGGGCAGTGCTGACCGCCGAGGAGGGCTGGCAGCGGGACATGGCGGTGACCGAGCTGCGCACGGCGCTCGGTCCGCGCGCGGACGGCCCGCACACCGTGGTCTGCGTGGCCCCCTGGCCCTCGGCCGACCCCGACGACGCCCCCTCGGTGCGTACGGTCCCGCACGCGACCGCGCTGTGCACGGTGCCGTGGGGCGCGACCGGGCAGAGCCTCGCGGTGCTGGTGCGGCTGCGCAGTACGGATGTGACGGCCCCGGCGCTGACGGCGGCGGCCCGGCTGGTGCAGGAGGCGGCGGGCGGGGGCCCGTCCGGCGCCCGGGTCGGGGTGGGCGTGGGCGATCCCCGGACCGGGATCGCGGAGCTGGGAGCCGTCTGGCGGGAGGCGTCGGCGGCGGCGCGGGCGGCGCTGGCCGAGCCGAGGTTCGGGCCGGTCGCGCAGTGGCGCGGGATCGGGCCGTACCGGCTGCTGACCGCGCTGCCGCCGAGCGCGGTCCAGGACCCGGTGGCGCTGCCCCTCCTCTCCCCGGCCCAGCTGGAGCTGGCCCGCACCGCGGAGGTCTATCTCGACTGCGCGGGCCAGGCGGGCCGGGCCGCCGCCGAGCTGGGCATCCACCGCCAGACGCTGTACTACCGGCTGTCCCGGGTGGAGCGGCTGACCGGGCTCGACCTGGACGACGGCGAGGACCGGCTGCTGCTGCACATGGCGCTGAAGCGGGCGCGGCTGGGCTGAGGTCAGCCCTCTGCGGCGGCCTCGATGATCTGGCGCAGCCCCTCGGTGAGCACGTCCGCGTCCGGGGCGGTCTTCGGGTCGAAGGCCCACTGGCCGATGAGGCCGGTCATCAGGGTCAGATAGAAGCGGCCGAGGGTGTCGGCGGTCTCGTCGCCGACCTCCTCCTCCGGGACGCCCATGAGGAGGGCGACCAGACCGCGACCGCCCTCCTGCTGCTCGCGGGCCAGGTACTCGCGCACTTCGGGCAGTTCGACGGTCATGACCTCCATGCCGAGCCGGAAGACCGAACCGGGCTCCCGCATCGAGGCGACGATGTTCGACCACACCCAGCGGAAGCGCTCCAGCGAGCCGGGGGCGCCCTCGGGCTCGGCCCCGCCGAAGGTGTCCCCCGCGTCGTCCACCAGCGCCACGTACGCCCGTGCCAGCAGGGCGTCCTTCGAGCCGTAGTGGTAGCCGATGGAGGCCAGGTTGGTGCCGGACTCCTTCACGATGTCGCGCGCCGTGGTCCGGGCGAACCCCTTGGCCAGCAGGCAGCGCTTGGCGCCTTCGAGCAGATCCTCACGGTGTCCCATGCCGGTCAGCGTACCCGGAGCCATACAAGCGTCCTAGACGGATGGCTTACACAAGCGTTCTAGACAAGCGTTTAAGACGCGCGTACATTCCTCGGCATGGTGAATCCGACGAGCACCACCCCGACTCCCGCCCACGGCAAGCCCGTTCGCGCCGGACGCCGCGAATGGACCGCGCTGGGCGTGCTGATGCTGCCGCTGCTGCTGGTCTCGATGGACGTCTCGGTGCTGTACTTCGCGACCCCCGCGATCAGCGCCGACCTCCGTCCGAGCGGCACCCAGCAGCTGTGGATCTTCGACATCTACGGCTTCGTCCTGGCCGGGCTGCTGATGACGATGGGCGCGCTCGGGGACCGCTTCGGCAGCCGTCGGCTGCTGCTCGCGGGGGCCGCCGCCTTCGGCGCCGCCTCCGTCCTCGCCGCCTACGCCGACAGCGCGGCGACCCTGATCGCGGCCCGCGCGGTGCTGGGGGTCGGCGGCGCGACCCTGATGCCGTCGACCATGGCGCTGCTGCGCACGATGTTCACCGACCCCGCCGAGCGGGCGAAGGCGATCGGACTGTGGTCCGGCGTCATGACCGGCGGCATCGCGCTGGGCTCGGTGATGAGCGGGGTCCTGGTCGAGCACTTCTGGTGGGGCTCGGTCTTCCTGGTCAACCTGCCCGCGATGCTGCTGCTCCTGGTGCTCGGCCCGCTCCTGCTCCCCGAGTCCCGCAAGACGGTCTCCGGCCGCTTCGACTGGCCGAGCGTGCCGCTGTCGCTGGCCGCCGTCCTGCCCGTGGTCTACGGCCTCAAGGAGATCCCCTCCGAGGGCTGGCACCCGCTGTACGTGGTCTCGGTGACGGTGGGTCTGCTCTTCGCCGCGCTCTTCGTCCACCGCCAGCGCACCGCCGCCGCGCCGCTGGTGCCGCTCACGCTGCTGCGGCGGCGGGGCTTCACCCCGGCGCTGGTGCTGACGCTGGTGTCGGCCTTCGGGATGCTGGGCTCGGCCATCTACACCACGCAGTACATCCAGTCGGTGCTGGGCAAGAGCCCGCTGTCGGCCGCGCTGTGGAGCCTCGTGCCCTCGGTGCTCATCGGGGTGGCGGGTCCGGTGACCGCAGCGCTCGTGGCACGGGGTGCGGACCGGGGCCGGGTGGTCGCCGCCGGGTTCGCGGTCTCCGCCGCCGGATACGTCCTGCTCTCGCTCGTCGGCACCGACTCGCTGTGGCCGGCCCTGGCCGGGGCCGGGGTGCTGGCGTCGGGCGCGGTGATGGTGATGTCGCAGCTGACCGACCTCGCGATGGGCACCGCCCCGGCGGAGCGGGCGGGTACGGCGTCCTCGCTGCTGGAGACGGCCACGGAGCTGGGCGGGGCGCTCGGGATGGCGTTCCTGGGCTCGGTCGGCGCCGCCGTCTACCGGCACGGGATGCCGTCGGACGCCCCTGACGCGGCCCGCGAGACCCTGGGCGGCGCGCTGGCCACCGCGGCCCGGCTGCCGGGGCGTACCGGCGAGGCGCTGCTGGCCTCGGCGCGCGAGGCGTTCACGAACGGGATGCAGGCGGCGGCGATCGCCGGGGCGGTGGTGCTGGGGCTCGCCGCGCTCGGGGCGGCGCTGACGCTGCGCGGGCTGGACACGGAGCGGGCGGACACCGAGCGGGCGGAAGGCGATCGGCTCGACACGGAGCGGGCCGACACCAAGCAGCTCGATCCCCGGTAGGGGCAGACGCCGGAGCGCCGGGCGGACCGACTGTCGGTCCGCCCGGCGCTCCCGTACGGCGTGCCCGGAGGGGGTTCGCTCAGACCAGGTTCACCGACCGGGCGGACGTCGCCCCGATCTCCTCGGCCAGCTCGGTCAGCGTGGCCGGGGAGACCGTGTCGTCCACGGTCAGCACGGCCAGCGCCTCGCCGCCCGCCGCCGCGCGGGCGACCTGCATACCGGCGATGTTGACGCCCGCCTCGCCGAGGACCCGGCCGACGGTGCCGACGACACCGGGACGGTCCTCGTAGCGCAGGACGACCATGTGCTCGGCCAGCGCGAGGTCGACGTCGTACTCCCCGACGGCGACGATCTTCTGGACGTGCTTGGGACCGGCCAGCGTGCCGGAGACCGAGACCTCCTCGCCGCCCGCGAGGGTGCCGCGCACGGTGACCACGTTGCGGTGGTCGGCGGACTCGGAGCTGGTGGTCAGGCGGACCTCGACCCCGCGCTCCTGCGCGAACAGCGGCGCGTTGACGTAGGAGACCGTCTCGTCCACCACGTCCTCGAACACGCCCTTGAGCGCGGAGAGTTCGAGCACCTTCACATCATGCTGGGTGATCTCGCCGTAGACCTCGACGTCGAGGCGGACCGCGACCTCGCCCGCAAGGGCGGTGAAGATGCGGCCCAGGCGCTCGGCGAGCGGCAGACCGGGCTTGACGTCCTCGGCGATGACACCGCCCTGGACGTTGACCGCGTCCGGGACCAGCTCACCGGCGAGCGCGAGGCGCACCGAGCGGGCCACCGCGATGCCCGCCTTCTCCTGGGCCTCGTCGGTGGAGGCGCCCAGGTGCGGGGTGCAGACGACCTGGTCCAGCTCGAAGAGCGGGGAGTCGGTGCACGGTTCCTTCGTGTACACGTCGAGACCGGCGCCCGCGACGCGGCCCTCCTTGAGCGCCGCGTACAGCGCGGCCTCGTCCACGATGCCGCCGCGCGCGGCGTTGACGATGCGCACGCTCGGCTTGACCTTGCGCAGCGCCTCGTCGCCGATGAGGCCCAGGGTCTCGGGGGTCTTCGGCAGGTGGACGGTGATGAAGTCGGAGACCTCGAGGAGTTCGTCCAGCGACAGCACCTTGACGCCCATCTGCGCGGCCCGCGCGGGCTGCACATAGGGGTCGTAGGCGACGACCTTCATGCCGAAGGCGGACATGCGCTGGGCGACCAGGGCGCCGATGCGGCCGAGGCCGACGACGCCGAGGGTCTTCTCGGCCAGCTCGACGCCGGTGTACTTGCTGCGCTTCCACTCGCCGTTCTTCAGCGCGGTGTTCGCCTGCGGGATGTTGCGCGCGCTGGCGAGGAGAAGACCGCAGGCCAGCTCGGCGGCGGTGACGATGTTCGAGGTGGGGGCGTTGACGACCATCACGCCGGCCTTGGTGGCGGCGGAGACGTCGACGTTGTCCAGGCCGACGCCGGCTCGTGCGACGACCTTCAGCTTCTTGGCGGCGGCGATCGCCTCGGCGTCGACCTTCGTGGCGGAGCGGATCAGGATCGCGTCCACGTCGGCGATGGCGGGGAGCAGTTCGGCCCGGTCGGCTCCGTTGCAGTGCCGGATCTCGAAGTCCGGTCCGAGTGCGTCGACGGTCGCGGGCGACAGCTCTTCAGCGATGAGTACGACGGGTTTCGAGCTCACGTGAGTCCTCACAAGTCCAATGCGGACGGCCGTCCCGACGGCCGCTGGCGGAGGGTTGCTAGCCGCGTGGAAGACGCACGACACTGTGGGCCTGACGCGTATGTAGTGCTGCAGTGTAGTGGCGCGACGGCCGCCCGACTGTGCCGCTGCGGAAGGATCACCCGGACGGGAAGCGCCGGTTTGTACGGGCCCGGGCGCGGCCGTGCTCCCCGGTCACCGGAGAGCACGGCCGCGGGGCACGGGGCTCACGCCTCTTCGTCGACCCAGCTCATCAGCTTGCGCAGCTGCTTGCCGGTGGTCTCCAGCAGGTGCTCGGAGTCCTGCTTCTTGTACTCGTCGTACTTCTTCAGGCCGCCGTGGTACTCGTCCATCCAGTTCTTGGCGAAGGTGCCGTCCTGGATCTCGGCGAGGACCTGCTTCATCTCGGCCTTGGTGGCGTCGGTGATGATGCGCGGGCCGGTGACGTAGTCGCCCCACTCGGCGGTCTCGGAGATGGACCAGCGCATCTTCTCCAGGCCGCCCTCGTACATGAGGTCGACGATCAGCTTCAGCTCGTGCAGGCACTCGAAGTAGGCGATCTCCGGCTGGTAGCCCGCCTCGGTCAGGGTCTCGAAGCCCGCCTTGACCAGCGCGGCGGTGCCGCCGCACAGCACGGCCTGCTCGCCGAAGAGGTCGGTCTCGGTCTCCTCGGTGAAGGTCGTCTTGATGACACCGGCGCGGGTGCCGCCGATGGCCTTGGCGTACGACAGGGCCAGCGCGAAGCCCTCGCCGGAGGCGTCCTGCTCGACCGCGACGATGCAGGGCACGCCGCGCCCCTCCTCGTACTGGCGGCGGACCAGGTGGCCCGGGCCCTTGGGGGCGACCATGCAGACGTCGACGCCCGCCGGGGGCTTGATGAAGCCGAAGCGGATGTTGAAGCCATGGCCGAAGAACAGCGCGTCGCCGTCCTTCAGGTGCGGGGCGATGGACTCCTCGTAGACCTGGGCCTGGATCGGGTCCGGGACCAGGATCATGATGACGTCGGCCTCCTCGGCGGCCTCGGCCGGGGTGACCACGCGCAGGCCCTGCTCCTCGGCCTTGGCGCGGGACTTGGAGGTCTCGGGCAGGCCGACGCGGACGTCGACGCCCGAGTCCCGCAGCGACAGGGCGTGGGCGTGGCCCTGGCTGCCGTAGCCGATGACCGCGACCTTGCGGCCCTGGATGATGGACAGGTCTGCGTCGTCGTCGTAGAACAGCTCGGCCACTGGTTCTCTCCTTGATGTGCGGTGTGCGTCCCACCGTATTGCGGCGGGGTGACGGAAGGTCTGAGGGTCTCGGCATCCGGTCGCCGCGCCGGTTCGGCGGCGACCGGGCCGGGGGTCACGCCGAGCGGTCGAGGGCGCGCAGCGAGCGGTCGGTGATGGAGCGGGCGCCGCGTCCGATGGCGATCGTGCCGGACTGGACCAGCTCCTTGATGCCGAAGGGTTCCAGCATCTTGAGCATGGCGGACAGCTTCTCGCCCGAGCCGGTGGCCTCGATGGTGACGGCCTCCGGGGAGACGTCGACGGTCTTGGCGCGGAAGAGCTGGACGATCTCGACGATCTGGGAGCGGGTCTCGTTGTCGGCGCGGACCTTCACCAGGACGAGTTCGCGCTGGACGGCCTGACCGGGCTCCAGCTCCACGATCTTGAGCACGTTGACGAGCTTGTTGAGCTGCTTGGTGACCTGTTCGAGGGGCAGGTCCTCGACACCGACCACGATGGTGATGCGGGAGATGTCGGGGTGCTCGGTGACGCCCACCGCGAGCGAGTCGATGTTGAAGCCGCGGCGGGAGAAGAGGGCGGCGATGCGGGCGAGGATGCCCGGGGTGTTCTCCACCAGGACGGAGAGCGTGTGCTTGGACATGGTCGTTTTACGTCTCTCTCGCTCAGTCGTCCGCGCCGTCGCCGAAGTCGGGGCGGACGTCACGGGCGGCCATGATCTCGTCGTTGGTGGTGCCGGCGGCGACCATCGGCCACACCATGGCGTCCTCGTGGACGATGAAGTCGACGACCACGGGGCGGTCGTTGATGGCGTTGGCCTCCTCGATGACCTTGTCCAGGTCCTCGGGGCGCTCGCAGCGCAGGCCCACGCAGCCCATGGCCTCCGACAGCTTCACGAAGTCCGGCACCCGGGTGCCCCGGGCCTCGGGGTTGACGTCGTCCGGTCCCGAGTGCAGGACGGTGTTGGAGTAGCGCTGGTTGTAGAACAGGGTCTGCCACTGGCGGACCATGCCGAGGGCGCCGTTGTTGATGATGGCGACCTTGATCGGGATGTTGTTCAGGGCGCAGGTGGTCAGTTCCTGGTTGGTCATCTGGAAGCAGCCGTCGCCGTCGATGGCCCAGACCGTGTGGCCGGGCTGTCCGGCCTTGGCGCCCATGGCGGCCGGGACCGCGTAGCCCATGGTTCCGGCGCCGCCGGAGTTGAGCCAGGTCGCGGGCCGCTCGTACTGGATGAAGTGGGCGGCCCACATCTGGTGCTGGCCGACGCCCGCCGCGAAGATCGTGTCGTCGGGGGCGAGCTGTCCGATGCGCTCGATGACGGCCTGCGGGGAGAGCGAGCCGTCCTCGGGGCGCTCGTAACCCAGCGGGTAGGTCTCGCGCCAGCGGGTCAGATCGCGCCACCAGGCGGTGTAGTCGCCCTGGTGGCCCTCGCTGTGCTCCTTCTGCACGGCCTGCACCAGGTCGGCCAGGACCTCGCGGGCGTCGCCCACGATCGGCACGTCGGCCTCGCGGTTCTTGCCGATCTCGGCCGGGTCGATGTCGGCGTGCACGATCTTGGCGTACGGCGCGAAGCCGTCGAGCTTGCCGGTGACGCGGTCGTCGAAGCGGGCGCCGAGGGCGACGATCAGGTCAGCCTTCTGCAGCGCGGTGACGGCGGTGACCGAACCGTGCATGCCCGGCATCCCCACGTGCAGCGGGTGGCTGTCGGGGAACGCGCCGAGCGCCATCAGGGTGGTGGTGACGGGCGCGCCGGTGAGTTCGGCGAGGACCTTCAGCTCGGCGGTGGCGTGCGCCTTGAGGACACCGCCGCCGACGTAGAGGACGGGCCGCTTGGCGGCGGTGATCAGCTTGGCGGCCTCGCGGATCTGCTTGGCGTGCGGCTTGGTCACCGGGCGGTAGCCGGGCAGGTCGGTGACCGGCGGCCAGGAGAAGGTCGTCCGCGTCTGCAGGATGTCCTTCGGGATGTCGACCAGGACCGGGCCGGGGCGGCCGGTGGAGGCGATGTGGAACGCCTCCGCGATCACCCGGGGGATGTCCTCGGCCTTGGTGACCAGGAAGCTGTGCTTGGTGATCGGCATGGTGATGCCGACGATGTCCGCCTCCTGGAAGGCGTCCGTGCCGATCGCCTTGGAGACGACCTGGCCGGTGATCGCGACCAGCGGCACCGAGTCCATGTTCGCGTCCGCGATCGGGGTGACCAGGTTGGTGGCGCCGGGCCCCGAAGTCGCCATGCAGACGCCGACCTTGCCGGTGGCCTGCGCGTAGCCGGTGGCCGCGTGCCCCGCTCCCTGCTCGTGGCGGACCAGCACATGGCGCACCCGCTTGGAGTCCATCAGCGGGTCGTACGCGGGAAGGATCGTGCCCCCGGGAATGCCGAATACGGTGTCGACCCCGACCTCCTCCAGCGAGCGCACGAGCGACTGGGCGCCCGTCACGTGCTCGACAGGGGCGACGTGCTGCCCTCCGGATCGGGGCCGCGGCTGCGGATGGTGGGCCCCGGTGGCCTGCTCGGTCATCGGCATTCTCTTCTCGATGCTGAGGGTTTTTGCGAGGTTTGAGCGGAGCTGGAGCGCCGCACGAAGGTCGCTCGTGCAACAAAAAACCCCTCGTGCCGGGAGGGCAAGCGAGGGGAGCGCGTCGGTGAGAGGCGCTGGGGTTTCCGGATCGTCCTCCGGTCGTCCCAGCTCAGCCGACGCGCTGTCCAAGTACGAGAATTCGGGTGCGCATGGCACTGACCCTCCCCCCGGCGCGCACCTACTGTCAAGTGGGTGGGACAGCCGTCTCATTATGTGAGCGCAGCGTGGTGGTGCCGCCGATCACCGTGGACATGCCCCCGGAGTACACCCCGGCGCCCCCACCTGCGGCGGCGCCCGCACTCGCCCCCGCGCCCTTGCCCGCGAGGACGGGCTCGCCCGGGGCGTGCGGCACCGGGTAGCGCCCGGCGGCGAGCGCGCGGCGCAGCCGGTACTCGTCCACCGGCCCGGCGAACGCCATGCCCTGGCCGTGGGTGCAGCCCATCGCGCGCAGGGCGACGACCTGTTCGGGCAGGTCCACGCCCTCGGCCACGGACTGGAGACCGAGGTCGCCCGCGATCTTCAGCAGCCCACTGGTGATCTTGTGCAGCCGCGCGGACTCCACGACCCCCTCGACCAGGCCGCGGTCGAGCTTGAGGATGTCCACCGGGAGCCTGCGCAGCGCGGTGAAGGCCGCGCAGCCGCCGCCGAAGCCGTCCAGCGCGATCCGTACCCCGAGCCTGCTGAGGGCGGTCAGCCGCCGCTCCAGCTCGTCCAGGGAGAGCCGCGGGTCGGTGTCGGAGAGTTCGACCACGAGCGCCCCGGGCGGCAGGCCGTGCCGGGTCAGCAGCGCCTCGATCGAGCCGAGCGGCAGCGAGCGGTCCAGGAGCCGCCGGGCGCTCATCCGGACCGCGACCGGGACGACCAGTCCCCCGGCGGCCCGCTCGGCGGCCTGCTCCACGGCCTCGCGGAGTATCCAGCGCTCCAGCTCGGCCGTCTTGTCGCCATCGTCCGCGACCCGCAGGAACTCGGCGGGGGTGAACAGCACGCCCTGGGAGGAGCGCCAGCGCGCGTGGGTGGCGACGGACGCGATCCGGCCGTTCTCCAGACAGACCACGGGCTGGTGCAGCAGCGCGAACTCGCCGTCGTGCAGCGCGGCCCGCAGCCGTCCGGCCAGCTCGGCCTTGCGGACGACGTCCTGCTGCATCTGCGGCCGGTACAGCTCGACGCGGCCCTTGCCCGCCGCCTTGGCGCGGTACATCGCCAGGTCCGCGTTGCGCAGCAGCTCGCCCGCGCCGAGTCCGGGCTCGGCGAAGGCGACGCCGATGGAGGCGTTGACCCGGACATCGTTGCCGTCGATGGCGTAGGGCTGGGAGAGGGTCGCCCTGAGGCGGTCGGCCAGCTCCAGGATGTTCCGCTCGCGCGCGGTGCGGTCGCGGGTGCCGTCGCCGGTGATCAGGGCGGCGAACTCGTCGCCGCCGAGCCGGGAGGCGGTGTCCGACTGGCGTACCGCCTCATGGAGTCTGCGGGCGGCCTGGACGAGGAGCTGGTCCCCGGCCTGGTGCCCGATGGTGTCGTTGACGGCCTTGAACCCGTCCAGGTCGATGAAGAGCACGGCGGTGCCGCGCAGGGCGGCACCCCGGTCGCTGGCCCGGCGCCCGGACAGGGCCTGCTGGACGCGTCTGGTGAACAGGGCCCGGTTGGGCAGGTCGGTGAGCGGGTCGTGCTCGGCGTTGTGCTGCAACTGGGCCTGGAGCCGGACGCGTTCGGTCACGTCGCGGCTGTTGAAGATCAGGCCGCCGTGGTGCCGGTTGACGGTGGACTCGACGTTGAGCCAGCCTCCGGCGCCGGAGCGGAAGCGGCACTCGATGCGGGTGGTGGGTTCGTCCGGCGGGCTGGCGGCGAGGAAGCGGCGCACCTCGTGCAGGACGCAGCCCAGGTCCTCGGGGTGGATGAGCTTGGCCAGCTCGGTGCCGACCAGTTCCTCGGCGGGGCGGCCGTAGACCCCGGCGGCGGCCGGGGAGACGTACCGCAGGATGCCGCTCGGGGCGGCGATCATGATGACGTCGCTGGAGCCCTGCACCAGGGAGCGGAAGTGGTTCTCCTTGTGGGCCAGTTCCTGGGCGAGGGTGATGTTGTCCAGGAGCATGATGCCCTGGCGGACGACCAGCGCGAGGACCACCGCCCCGGCCGTGATCAGCACGACATGGTCGGGCCTGCGGCCGTTGAGCACGTTGTACAGGATGCCGAGCGTGCACACGGCGGCGGCGAGGTACGGCGTCAGGGCGGCGAGCGAGCCGGTGATCGGGCGGCCCGCCGGGTACCTGACCTGTTCAGTGTCCGGTGCGGGCGGGCACCCGGAGCCCCCGGTGCGCGGCCCGGGTACGCGCTCGCGGGCGGCGCGGGGCTGCCCGTCGGGGCCGTGCGCGTGCTGCTTCGGGGCGGCCCAGGGGGCGTACGCGAGCAGCAGGGAACCGGCGAACCAGCCCGCGTCGAGCAGCTGCCCCGAGCGGTAGTGGCTGTGCAGCAGCGGCGAGGTGAACAGCGCGTCGCACATCACCGTGAGGGCGAGGGCGCCGATCGCGGTGTTCACCGCCGTGCGGTTGCCCGGGCTGCGCCGGAAGTGCAGCGCGAGCACCATGCTGACCAGGGCGATGTCGAGCAGCGGGTACGCCAGTGAGAGCGCGGTGTGCGCGACGCTCGGGCCGTCGAAGCGGGCGGCCTGGGCGAGGGCGAGGCTCCACGACAGGGTGAGCAGCGAGCCGCCGATGAGCCAGGCGTCCAGGGTGAGACAGATCCAGCCCGCCCGGTTGAGCGGGCGTTTGGCCAGGACCAGCAGGCCCACGATGGCGGGCGGCGCGAAGCAGAGGAAGAACAGGTCCGCGTAGCTCGGGCTGGGCACGTCACGGCCGAGGACGACCTCGTACCACCCCCAGACCGCGTTGCCGAGGGCGGCCATCGCGGAGGAGAGCGCGAAGAGCAGCCAGGCGGGGCGGAAGCGCACCCCGGGGCTGCGGGCGTAGAGGAAGCAGGAGACCGCGGCGGTGCCCGCGGCGGCGGCAAGCCCGAAGTCGCCCATGAACAGCGCGACTTCCTTGCTGCCCCAGTCCAGCGCGGCCCCGATGCCGTACGCCCCGCAGATCAGGGCGAGGACGAGCTGCTGGGCCAGGCGGGAGCCCTCGGCGGCGGGCGGCGGGCCCGGCTTCGGGGCCGGGGGCGGCTGCGGCGCGCGCAGCGCCCCGTCGAGCGCGGTCGGCGTGAGCGAGGGGGGCGCGTTCACCGGGGCCTCCCGGTCCGTGCCGGTCCCCGGTCGGCGGGGGGACGGTGGACGGGCCTCCTGCGGGCGCCCGGCCTGTGGTGCGGGCCGGTCCGTGAGCTGTGGTGCGAGCCGTGGTGCCTGTGATGGCTCGTGTGATGGCCGCGACCGCGCGCGGTCGTGCGCCAGGGTCGCCGCCGGCGGCTCCGCCGCGTCGGATCGTTCGTCCATAGGCCGTGCATCGCCCGTCGCCCCCCTCACCATTCCGAAGTGTCCATCCCCGGCGCCTAACGGTCGGCGGCGCTGCCCCTGTCGGGACGATACACCAGGATCGTCACTCAGGGACATAGCTTCTCTACTCTCCGTGACGACCAGCGGTGATGCGGGCACACCCCGCACCCGGAGGGTCGCGGAGGGTGCCCGAAGCGGTCAACCGCCGGTGGTGCCGGGGCCGGTGGTGAGGATCACGTTGCGCAGCGGCTCATGGTTCACGAACCGGCTCAATTGGTCCACGAGCAGTCGCGCGGCACGCGGCGGGAACGCGGAGCTGAGTCCGCCCACGTGCGGGCTGATCAGCACACCGGGGGCGCGCCACAACGGATGCCCCGGCGGCAGCGGTTCGGGGTCGGTCACGTCGAGCGCGGCGATGAGCCGTCCGCTCTCCAGCTCGGCGAGCAGCGCGCCGGTGTCGACGACGGGTCCGCGCGCGACGTTGACCAGCAGGGCGCCGTCCTTCATCCGGGCCAGGAAGGCGGCGTCGGCCAGGTGCCGGGTCGCCTCGGTCAGCGGCACGGAGAGGATCACCACGTCGGCCTCGGGGAGCAGCGCGGGCAACTCGGTGAGCGGGTGCACCAGGCCGCGCTCGGTGGTGCGCCGGGAGCGCGCGACGCGCAGCACGCGCGCCGGTTCGAACGGGACGAGCCGGTCCTCGATCGCCTCCCCGATGGCGCCGTGGCCGACGACGAGCACGGTCCGGTCGGCCAGCGATGGCCTCGGCACCGGCCGCCAGCGCTCCTCGTCCTGGTCCCGGACGAAGCCGGGGACGCCGCGCAGGGCGGACAGCGTCAGGGTGAGCGCCAGCTCGGCGGTGCTCGTCTCGTGCACCCCGCGCGCGTTGCAGAGGTGAACGCCGGGGCCCACCGCCGAGAGCGCCGGAAGCATGTCGTCCACCCCCGCGGTGAGGGTCTGGATCAGCCGCAGCCGGGTCATCTCCTTCAGCGGGCGGTGCTTGACCGCCGCGCCGCGCAAGTACGGCACCACGTACGCGACGCAGTCGGCCGGGTCGCCGGGGAACTCCTGCTCACCGCTTTCGCCCCCGTCCCAGAAGAGGTACCGGAACCCGCCCGGCAGTCCGCGGATCTTCTCGGGAGGAATGGGCAGCCAGACGTCATCGGTCATGTGCGGGAGGCTAATTCAGGACGGTCGTGCCGGGAGGCGTTTCGGGTGGTCGCGGGCGGGAGGGCGATTCCGGCGGGGCGGGTGGCAGAGGTTAGGTTGGGGCGGAGGGCGAGGGAGGTTCGCGGGCAGGTGGAGCGCAGGACGATCGGCGCGGGCATCCTCGCCGCGGGGGCCGTGGGGCTCGGGTGCATGCCGATGAGCTGGGCCTACAGCGCGTCGCGGCGGCGGGGCGAGGAGTCGCTGAGAACCGTGCACCGGGCGCTGGACCTGGGCATGGATTTCCTGGACACCGCGGACATGTACGGCCCGTTCACCAACGAGCTGCTGCTCGGGCGGGTGCTCAAGGAGCGGCGCGCGGACGCCTTCGTGGCGACCAAGGCGGGGCTGCTGGTGGGCGGCGACCGGCACATCGTGGCCAACGGCCGCCCCGGCTATGTGAAACGTGCCTGCGACGCCTCGCTGCGGCGCCTGCAGACCGATGTGATCGACCTCTACCAGCTGCACCGCGCCGATCCCGAGGTCCCCGTGGAGGAGACCTGGGGCGCGATGTCCGAGCTGGTGCGCGCCGGGAAGGTGCGGGCGCTCGGGCTGTGCGCGCTGGGCCCGCGCGGCACGCGCCGCTCCGGGGCCGGGCGGTACGACGTCACGCTGGACCAACTCCGGCGCGTGCAGCAGGTGTTCCCGGTGGCCTCGGTGCAGGCGGAGCTGTCGGTGTGGTCGCCCGAGGCGCTGCGGGCCCTGCTGCCGTGGTGCGAGGCGCGGGGCGTGGCCTTCCTCGCGGCGATGCCGCTGGGCAGCGGCTTCCTGACCGGCACGCTGACCCCGGGCCAGGGCTTCGAGCCGGACGACGTCCGTGCCCGGCACCCGCGCTTCACCGCCGAGATGATGGCCGCCCACCAGCCGATCGTGGCCGACCTGCGCCGGGTGGCCCGCCGCCACGGTCCGGCGGTCACTCCGGCCCAGGTGGCCCTGGCCTGGGTCCTCTCCCGGGGCCGCCATGTGATCGCCCTGCCGGGCACGAAGCAGGCCCACTGGGCGGAGGAGAACGCGGGGGCGGTGGAGTTGCGGCTGACACCGGAGGACCTGGCGGAGCTGTCGGGCGCGGTGGGGGTGCCGGGGGTGCGGGGGTCCTGGGACTGATCGGGGGGGGCGGTGCGGGGGAACGCCGGGCTCCGGATGTGGGACTTCGGGAACGGGAACGGTGGCCCGGTACGTTTGCGCGTCAGACGGGGTAGCTGTTCCACGGCCGTCGCTCCGAGAGGACCTTGATCGTGCGAAGCCGAATCCTGCCGGCGGTGCTGGTGACGACCGCGCTGCTCGTGGCGGGCTGCTCCAGTGACAGCGGCGGGGCGTCCGACGGCGGGCGGAGCACCGCGCCCGGTGGTACGGCCACGGAGACCGCTTCTCCGGCCGCCCCCGCCGCCAAGGGCTCGGTGAAGGTGCTGCGGACGGTGGCCGAGGGGCTGCGCACCCCGTGGGGGCTCGCGCCGCTGCCCGGCGGCGATCTGCTGGTCTCCTCCCGTGACGACGCCACGCTCACCCGGATCGACCCGAAGACCGGGAAGAAGACCGAGCTGGGCCGGATCTCCGGGGTCTCCCCGGCCGGGGAGGGCGGTCTGCTGGGCATCGCACTGTCCCCGGACTTCGCCTCGGACCACATGGTGTACGCCTACTTCACCTCCGCTTCCGACAACCGCATCGTGCGCGTGCGCTACGACGAGAACAAGCCGTCCGGTGAGCGGCTGGGCGCCCCCGACACGGTGTTCAAGGGCATCCCCAAGGGCCGCATCCACAACGGCGGCCGGATCGCCTTCGGCCCCGACGGGATGCTCTACGCGGGCACCGGCGAGAGCGGCAGCGGCGACCTGGCCCAGGACCGCGACTCGCTCGGCGGCAAGATCCTCCGGCTGACCCCGGAGGGCGAACCGGCGCCCGGCAACCCCTTCCCGCGCTCCCCCGTGTACTCCTACGGCCACCGCAATGTGCAGGGCCTGGCCTGGGACTCCCGGCAGCGGCTCTTCGCCTCGGAGTTCGGCCAGGACACCTGGGACGAGCTGAACGCGATCTCCCCGGGCGGCGATTACGGCTGGCCCGACGCCGAGGGCAAGTCCGACGACAAACGGTTCACGAGTCCGCTGGCCCAGTGGCACACCGACGAGGCGTCCCCGAGCGGCATCGCCTCCGTGGACGGCGTGATCTGGATGGCGGGGCTCAGGGGCGAGCGCCTGTGGCGCATCCCGCTGCGCGGCACCGCCGCCTCGGCACCGCCCCAGGCGTTCCTCGACGGGGAGTACGGCCGCCTGCGCACGGTGCTCCCGGCGGGCGGCGACCGCCTCTGGCTGCTCACCAGCAACACCGACGGACGCGGGAACCCGAAGAAGGGCGACGACCGGCTCCTTGAGCTGCGGGTGAGCTGACGGGCCGCCACCACGGCGGGGACGGGGGCGGAGGTGGGGGGCAGGGCCGGGGGCCGAGGTCTGTCCGGCCGCTCGCGGAAGGCCCGTCACCCCGCCACCAGCCGCTCCTCCCCCGGCGGGAACAGCTCCAGCCGGTGGGCCAGCGCCGCCGCCTCGCCCCGGCTCGACACCCCCAGCTTCGCCAGGATGTTGGAGACGTGCACGCTCGCCGTCTTCGGGGAGATGAACAGCTCCTCGGCTATCTGCCGGTTGCTGCGACCGGCCGAGACCAGGCGCAGCACGTCCCGCTCCCGGCCGGTGAGACCGAGGGCGGCGGCCGGGTCCGCTGCGGCGAGGGGCTGCTCGGGGGCGCGGGCCAGGGTGAGGCGGGCGCGGCGGGCGAGCCGGGCCACCGCGTCGGCCAGCGGGCGGGCGCCCAGATGGTCCGCGACCGCCGCGCTCAGCCGCAGCAGTTCCACCGCCCGCTCCCGCTCGTCCTCCCCGCCCTCCGCGAGCAGCGCCCCGGCCAGCCGGTGGCGGACCCGGGCGAGATCGTAGGGCCGGTCCAGGCACTCGAAGGCGTGGGCCACCGGCGACCAGACGGCGGCGCTCGCCCGGTCCTCGGCGCGCAGCAGCTCCGCGCGGGTCCACTCCTCGTACGCCCGCCAGAGCGGGACACCGGTCGGCAGGGTGCGCACGGTCTCGCGGAGCAGGGCGAGCTGCGCGGCGCGGCCGGGTTCGGCGGCGGCCAGGGTGCGCAGGTCGGCCTCGGCGGTGGCGGCGGCCCGCAGCAGCGGCCAGGCGTCCCGGTGGGCGCCGGTCGGCACCCCGCGCTCCAGTGCCGTACGCAGTTCGGCCCGGGCGTCCTCGAACCGGCCCTCCTCGACGGCGACCCCGAGGGCGACCCGGGCGAGGGGGAGCCACTGCTGGGGCATCGGGTCCTGGGTGCCGTAGCGCTCCCGGGCGGTGGCCAGTTGCCGGGACGCCTCCGCGACGTCGCCCCGGGCCAGCGCGAACCGGGCGAGGCTCAGGGCGCCGCCGCCCTGTGGCCGGGCGCTGGTGCCGGTGCGCAGGGCCCGCTCGGCGGCCTCGGCGGCCTCGGTCCAGCGGCCGAGTGCGTACAGCGTCTCGGCGAGGTTGCCCCACATCCACGCCTGGGGGTCGCGGGGTCCGGAGCGGCGGGCGAACTCGAGTCCTTCGCGCAGCAGGGGTTCGGCCTCCCGCTGCCGTCCGAGGTTCAGCAGCACGGAGGGCACGTTGATGTAGGCGCGGCGGGCCACCTCGGTCACGCCCTCCGCGAGCGCGTCCGCGCTGACCTGGCGCAGCTCGGCGAGCCCGGCGTCGATGCCACCCGCGTCGATCATGAGGCTGCCGAGGGTGAGCCGGGCGTTCAGCTCGATCTCGCGGGCGCCGACCATGCGCGCGTACTCCACGGCCCGCTCGGCGGCGGCGAAGGCGTCCGGGCCCGGCCGGTGCAGCATGGACCAGCCCGCGACGAGGGTCAGCACCTCGGCGTGCACCTCGGAGGGCGGCAGACCGCGCACCAGGTCCTGGGCGGTGGCCAGTTCGCTCCGGCCGTCGCCCCGGGCCAGCGCCTGGACCAGACAGGAGCGCTGTACCCAGAACCAGGCGGCGCGATAGGGGTCTCCCCTGCTCGAACGCAGTTGAGAGCTTGGGGAAGGGTCGGGGTCGTCCTCCAGGAGGCGCAGGGCTCGTTTGCAGATCTTCAGCGCGCGTTCGCGCTCGCCACCGAAGTTTCCCGCCACCACCGCCTCCGCGAGCAGGTCGACATAGCGCAGCGGGGCGGCCGTGGGGTCCGGCTCCCCGGGCGCGGGCGAGCAGGCCGGGTAGACGTCCATGCAGTCGAGGGGGCGCAGGGCCGCGCGGGTCTCGTCCGGCGCGGTGTCCCACAGGGCCGTCGCCCGCTCCAGGAGGCGCAGTTGCTCGGTGTAGGCGTGCCTGCGGCGGGCCACCACGGCGGCGTCGAGGACGGCGGGCAGCGCCTTGGCCGGGTCGTGGGCGTGGTACCAGTACCCCGCCAGGCGCAGTACGCGGGCGTCGGCCGGGACGAGCCCGGGGTCGGCCTCCAGGGCTTCCGCGTACCGCCGGTTGAGCCGGGAGCGTTCGCCGGGCAGCAGGTCGTCGGCGACGGCCTCGCGGACCAGGGAGTGGCGGAAGCGGTAGCCGTCGCCGTCCGGGTCGGGGGTGAGGATGTGGGCGCCGACGGCGGCGCGCAGGGCCTCGATGAGGTCGTCCTCGGCGAGCCGGGCGACGGCGGCGATGAGCGGGTGCTCCACCGTGGAGCCGCCTTCGGCGACGATCCGGACGACCCGCTGCGCGCTCTCGGGCAGCGCCTCGACGCGGACGAGCAGCAGATCGCGCAGCGAGCCGGTGAGCCCCGTGCCGCAGCCCTCGCATCCGGCCACCGCCAGTTCCTCCACGAAGAAGGCGTTGCCGTCGGAGCGTTCGAAGATGGCGTCGACCTGGCGCGGGTCGGGTTCGGCGGCGAGGATGCCCGCGATCTGACGGCCGACCTCCTCGCGGGTGAAGCGGGCGAGTTCGAGGCGGCGGACGGTGCGCAGCCGGTCCAGCTCGGCCAGCAGGGGGCGCAGCGGGTGGCGGCGGTGGATGTCGTCGGAGCGGTAGGTGGCCAGGAGCAGGACGCGGCCGGTGCGCAGGGTGCGGAAGAGGTAGGCGAGGAGATGGCGGGTGGCGGTGTCGGCCCAGTGCAGGTCCTCCAGGACCAGCACCACGGTCCGCTCGGCGGAGGCCCGCTCCAGGAGCCGGGCGGTCAGCTCGAACAGCCGGGCCGTGCCCTGCTCGTCGGGTCGGCCCGCGCCCGCGCTCTCGCCCAGCTCGGGCAGCAGCCGCGCCAGCTCCGCGTCCTGTCCGCTCGCCGCGTCGGCGAACGGCTCGGGCAGGGCCGCGCGCAGGGTGCGCAGCGCGCCGGAGAAGGGGGCGAACGGCAGCCCGTCCGCGCCGATCTCCACGCAGCCGCCCCGCGCGACGACCGCGCCCCGGGCCGCCGCGAGGGCGCCGAACTCCTCGGTGAGGCGGGTCTTGCCCACGCCCGCCTCACCGCCGAGCAGCAGCGCCTGCGGCTCCCCCTCGGCGGCACGGGCGAGCGCGTCTTTCAAGGCGTCCAACTCGTCGGCACGGCCGACGAACACGGGACTGACGGACCTGGTTTCCACGTGCCCGAGCATCGCACGGGTCGGGGAGGAGACGGCGGGAGTTTTCCACAGGGCCGGTGCGATCGTCGTACCACCACCGGTCGTCGTACCCCCACCGGTCCCTGACGCCGAGTCGGCACCCACCGGCCCGGCCCTCACGCCGCGGGCGTGAACCGGCGCCGCTCAGGACCGCCGGTATGCGACTCGGCCTCCGCACCGTCCTGTCCGGCGCCCGAGCCGCGCCGCCGGGTCCGCCGTGCTGCACGGGCCGTCCGTGTCGCCTCGCGGACCAGCCGGGCCTGTTCGGCCTCGCGGCGCAGCTCGGCGGAGCGCAGCCGGTGGTAGTCGTCGTACGCGAACATGGCGTGTCCTCCTGGGATTTCGGCTTGCTCGCTTCTCGCGAGGACTCCACCCTCCGCTCCCAGGGGGCCGCGCCGCATCGGGCGACTTCCGCATCTCGGCGGCGCCGTCCGGGCCCCGGGCACGCGTAAGGGGGCCTCAGGGACTCCCCACAGGCCCTGAGGCCCTGTGGAAACTCTCTGAGGCCCCCTGAGGAGGCACCGGGATCAGCCCGCCGAGGGCACTCAGCTCGCCGAGGGCAGGCCGAGCAGCGCGTCGGAGTACTTCAGCACTGCGAGCAGCAGACCGATGACGCCGAGCGAGACACCCGCCCAGGCGACCGACTTGATCCAGGGGGCCTGCGGCCGGTCGGGGGTGCCGAAGGCGGGCCGGATCAGGACGACCGCGCCGGTGACCAGCGCGGCGATCGCGAACAGACCGGCCCACAGCGCGGTGGCGTGCCAGGAGTCGCCGTAGACCGCCTTGATCTGCTGGGAGACGCTCGCGGTGGACGAGGTCTTCAGCTGGCCGATGAGCTGCGCGCGGGCCGAGGCCAGCGTGCCGATCCAGCCGCCGTTGAGCGAGACCAGGCCGAGCGCGGCGGAGACCACGGCGGCGGCACCCTGACCGACCCCGGTCTTCTCCCGGGGCGCGGCGGAGTCGTCCTCGGCGAAGGGCTCGTCGGCGTCCTCGGCGAGGATGTCCTCGTGGTCCTCGGCCGACGGCTCGGTGCCGGTACCGGCCTCCGCCTCGGGAGCCTTCTCGGGGGCCTCCTTCTCGGGGGCCTCGGCCACCGGTGCCTCCTGCGGTGCCCGCTCGTCGTCGGTCTGGGTGACGTCTGTCTTCGTAGCCATGCCCGGCACCGTACGGACGGAGTCTGAGAGTCTTCTTAACGATCGCTGTGAGCGGCACGCGCGCATGCCGCAGGCCACTCCGGGGCGAGCTTTTCACACCGCCGTTCACACCCGGCGCATCAGTCGAACTGGTCGCCGAGGGCCATGATCATCGTCCCGGCCACCAGGAGCCACAGCGCGCGGCGGGTACGGCCCCGGGAGCCGAGGAACCCCGCGAGGGCGCACACGGCCGCGCCCAGGCCGTAGGCGGCGGGCACCAGCGCGGGTTCGGCCCCGGTCAGCCGGAACAGCGCGGCCCCGGCTCCGGCGGCGCAGAGCAGGGCGCCGGTGAGGACGGAGGCCCAGCGGGCGCGGCGGGCGTCGTCGTACGCGTCATCGTCGTCATCGTCGTCGTCATCCGGATCGCCGTCCGAGGCGTCCGCGTCCCCCGCGTCCTCTGCGTCCCCCGCGTCCTCGTCCCCTTCGGCCGCCCCGGCCGCGTCGTCCCCCGCGAAGCCCTCGGTCCCCGCCGTCTCCTCGTCGCCGTCCCCCGTGCTCCCCGCGAGGTCGTCCCGTTCGGCGGTGACGGGTGCGGTGCCGGAATCGGTACGTCCACTCATGCGGCGCGAGCGTAGCGCCTCCCCCGGATCGATCCGGGTGCGGGGCTGCCCGTAAGAGTGCTGTCCCTGCTCGTTCGTGACCGCGCGGAGCGTGGGCACGCGCGCGTAGGCCCGTGAGCCCGTGTGCACAAGGGTGTGGCCCCGCAGGACGCGAAGTCCTGCGGGGCCACGACCGGTGTGTGCGGGGCTCAGCCCTCGCTCACGCCCAGCTTCTCCAGGATCAGCTCCTTGACGCGGGCCGCGTCGGCCTGGCCACGGGTGGCCTTCATGACCGCGCCGACCAGGGCACCGGCCGCCGCCACCTTGCCACCGCGGATCTTGTCCGCGATGCCCGGGTTGCCGGCGATGGCCTCGTCCACGGCCGTGCCGAGCGCGGAGTCGTCGGAGACGACCTTCAGACCGCGCTTGTCGACGACCTCGTCCGGGGTGCCCTCGCCCGCGAGGACGCCCTCGATGACCTGGCGGGCCAGCTTGTCGTTCAGATCACCGGAGTCGACCAGCGCGGTCACCCGCGCGACCTGCTCCGGGGTGATCGCCAGCTCGTCCAGGGACGTGCCCGACTCGTTGGCGCTGCGGGCCAGTTCGCCCATCCACCACTTGCGCGCGGAGGCCGCGTCGGCACCGGCGTCGATGGTGGCGACGATCAGGTCCAGCGCACCCGCGTTGGTGATCGACTGCATGTCGGTGGCCGAGATGCCCCACTCCGCGAGGAGGCGGGTACGGCGGGCCAGCGGCAGCTCGGGCAGCGCGGCGCGGATCTTCTCGACCCACTCGCGCGAGGGCGCCACCGGGACGAGGTCGGGCTCCGGGAAGTACCGGTAGTCCTCGGCCTCCTCCTTCACGCGGCCCGAGGTCGTGGACCCCGTGTCCTCGTGGAAGTGGCGGGTCTCCTGGACGATCGTGCCGCCGCCGTCGAGCACGGCCGCGTGGCGCATGATCTCGAAGCGGGCGGCACGCTCGACCGAGCGCAGCGAGTTGACGTTCTTCGTCTCGGAGCGCGTGCCGAACTTGTCGCGGCCGTGCGGGCGCAGCGACAGGTTGACGTCGCAGCGCATCTGGCCCATCTCCATCCGCGCCTCGGACACACCGAGGGCGCGGATGACCTCGCGCAGCTCGCGGACGTAGGCGCGCGCGACCTCGGGGGCCCGCTCGCCCGCGCCCACGATGGGCTTGGTGACGATCTCGATGAGCGGGATGCCCGCGCGGTTGTAGTCGAGCAGGGAGTGGGACGCGCCGTGGATACGGCCGGTGGCGCCGCCGACGTGCGTCGACTTGCCGGTGTCCTCCTCCATGTGGGCGCGCTCGATCTCCACGCGGAAGGTCTCGCCGTCCTCCAGCTGCACGTCGAGATAACCGTCGAAGGCGATCGGCTCGTCGTACTGGGAGGTCTGGAAGTTCTTCGGCATGTCCGGATAGAAGTAGTTCTTCCGGGCGAAGCGGCACCACTCGGCGATCGAGCAGTTCAGCGCGAGGCCGATCTTGATCGCGGACTCGACGCCGGTCGCGTTGACGACCGGGAGCGCGCCGGGCAGGCCGAGGCACACGGGGCAGGTCTGCGAGTTGGGGTCGGCCCCCAGCTCGGTCGAACACCCGCAGAACATCTTCGTGTTGGTGCCGAGTTCGACATGGACCTCAAGGCCCATGACGGGGTCGTACGACGCCAGAGCGTCCTCGTACGACACCAGGTCGGTCGTGGTGGTCACGGTGAAAACTTCCCTCTCAGCCCAGCAGGACGTCGTCGTCGCCCAGCCGCTTCAGCTCGCGGTAGAGGATGGCGAGTCCGGTGACGATGGCGACGGCGGACGCGGCGGCGTCGATCAGGCGCAGCGTGTCGTGCTCGGCGCGGGCCTTCTTGATCTGCTTGGCGACACCGACCGCGCTGAACGCGGTCCCGGCCATGGACAGGTACGTACCGGACTTCGACTTCTTGAAGCCCTTGGCCTTGTTCAGTGCACTCACAGCGACGGTGCCTCCTCGATGAGCGGGTGCCCCCACTTTTCCACGAAGGCGGCCTCGACGGCGGCGCCGACCTTGTACAGCCTGTCGTCCTGCATCGCCGGGGCGATGATCTGCAGGCCCACCGGGAGGTTGTCCTCCGGGGCGAGACCGCAGGGCAGCGACATGGCCGCGTTGCCCGCGAGGTTCGTCGGGATGGTGCACAGGTCCGCGAGGTACATCGCCATCGGGTCGTCGGCGCGCTCGCCGATCGCGAAGGCGGTGGTCGGGGTCGTCGGGGAGACGATCACGTCGACCTGCTCGAAGGCCCTCTCGAAGTCCCGCGTGATGAGGGTGCGGACCTTCTGCGCGGAGCCGTAGTAGGCGTCGTAGTAGCCGCTGGAGAGGGCGTACGTGCCGAGCATGATGCGGCGCTTGACCTCGTCGCCGAAGCCCGCCTCACGGGTGAGGGAGGTGACCTCCTCGGCCGAGTGGGTGCCGTCGTCGCCGGTGCGGCGGCCGTAGCGCAGGCCGTCGAAGCGGGCGAGGTTGGAGGAGCACTCGGACGGCGCGATCAGGTAGTACGCCGACAGGGCGAGGTCGAAGGACGGGCAGTCCAGCTCGACGATCTCGGCGCCCAGCTCCTTGAGCAGCTCGACGGACTCGTCGAAGCGCTGGAGGACACCGGCCTGGTAGCCCTCGCCGCGGAACTGCTTGACGACGCCGACGCGCATGCCCGCGACCGAGCCGTTGCGGGCCGCCTCGACGACCGGCGGGACCGGGGCGTCGATGGAGGTGGAGTCCAGCGGGTCGTGCCCGGCGATGACCTCGTGCAGCAGGGCCGCGTCCAGGACCGTACGGGCGCAGGGGCCGCCCTGGTCCAGGGAGGAGGAGAAGGCCACCATGCCGTAGCGGGAGACCGAGCCGTAGGTCGGCTTGACGCCGACCGTGCCGGTGACGGCGGCGGGCTGGCGGATGGAGCCGCCGGTGTCGGTGCCGATGGCGAGCGGGGCCTCGAAGGAGGCGAGCGCGGCGGAGGAACCGCCGCCGGAGCCGCCGGGGATCTTGGTGAGGTCCCAGGGGTTGCCGGTCGGGCCGTACGCGCTGTTCTCGGTGGAGGACCCCATGGCGAACTCGTCCATGTTGGTCTTGCCGAGGATGACGACGTCGGCGTCCTTGAGGCGCTTGGTGAGCGTCGCGTCGTACGGCGGGATCCAGCCTTCGAGGATCTTGGAGCCGACGGTGGTCGGCACGCCCTCGGTGGTGAAGATGTCCTTGAGCGCGAGCGGGACGCCGGCCAGCGGGCCGAGCTTCTCGCCGCGGGCGCGCTTCTCGTCCACGGCGCGGGCCTGGGCGAGCGCGCCCTCGCGGTCGACGTGCAGGAAGGCGTGCACCTTCTCGTCGACGGCGTCGATGCGGGCGAGGTGGGCCTCGGTGACCTCGACGGCCGTCAGCTCGCCGGAGGCGATCTTCCCGGCGATCTCGGCGGCCGTGAGCTTGATGATGTCGGTCATGACGGGTTAGTCCTCCCCCAGGATCTGCGGCACCTTGAAACGCTGCTGCTCCTGGGCGGGGGCGCCGGAGAGCGCCTGCGCGGGGGTGAGCGAGGGACGGACCTCGTCCGCGCGCATGACGTTCGTCAGCGGGAGCGGGTGCGAGGTCGGCGGTACGTCTTGGTCGGCGACCTCACTGACGCGGGCGACCGCGCCGATGATGTCGTCCAGCTGTCCCGCGAAGTGGTCGAGCTCTTCGGGCTTCAGCTCCAGACGCGCCAGCCGGGCGAGGTGGGCGACCTCCTCGCGCGTGATGCCAGGCATTCAGCGATCCTCTGGGGTGAGTGTGTGTGCTTTGGCCCAATCCTATGGGGCGGGCCCGGGTACCCGTGAAACGGTTTCCCCGGCCCGCCCTGCGGATCGGCGGTCGCCCCGCTCAACTCCGCCGCTCCTCCCACGCCGCGCTCCGCAGGAAGTGGTTGTCGTACCGCTCCTGCACGTCCAGCAGGCTCTCCGGGGTCAGCTCGCCGAGGCGGATGCGCTGGAGGTGGCGGAAGTACTCGAAGCGCTCGACGCCCGGGGTGATGACGACCAGGAGATCGGCCCGGGAGCCGGGGACGGCGGCGAAGGCATGCGGGCGCTCGGGCGGGACGATGATCAGATCGCCGCGTTCGGCGGTCACGATGTCGTCGCCGGAAAGGACCTCGGCGGCGCCGTCGAGCAGATAGAACATCTCGGCGGAGCGATGGTGGACGTGCGGGCGGGCCCCGTCGGCCCCTTCCGCGAGGGTGACCCGCACGGTGGACAGCGCGCCCCCGCTCACGCTGCTGTCGGCCAGCAGCTTCACCCCCACGGGGTCGCCGCCGATCACCTCGGCATCCGCGTCCCGGACGAGCACGGTGTCGTCGAACTTCGGCACGAACAGTGACATGGGTTTCCCCCTGTGGGATCAGACGACTGGGATCAGACGGCCGGGATCAGACGGCGAAGAGCAGGGCGGCGCTGATCAGGACGACGACGGCGGTGGCGAAGTGGATGCCGAAGGCGACGGCCCGCGTACCCCCGTTGCGCAGGACGATCAGGGTGTCGCCGAGCGGGATCAGAGCGACACAGAGCATGAACCACGCCTCGGCCCGCACGCCCACGAAGAAGAGCAGCGCGAGACCGACGAGACCGAGGGTGCCGTCCCTCGTCCCCTTGATCGAGAGATAGGCCCCGGCGTCGCCCTCGGGCCGGGCGGGAACGCCGTAACCGGTCGCGGCGGAGGCGGGCTGGAACAGGAAGCGGTAGCCGAGGAACACACAGAACAGATCGAGCACGACGGCCAGGGTGTACGCGGTGACGAGCATGTCTTCTCCCCCTGATTTCTAGCAACGCTAGCAGTAATAGCGAAGCTAACAGAGCGGGGGCAGAAATGCTAGCGCTGCTAGAATCCCGACCATGTCGATCCAGAAGCGCCGGGAGCGCGAACGAGCGGAGCGCGAGCGGCTGATCGTCACCGCCGCACGGGAACTGGCCGAGACCGAGGGCTGGGACGCGGTCACCACCCGCCGCCTGGCCGCCGAGATCGAGTACAGCCAGCCGGTCCTCTACAGCCACTTCAAGGGCAAGGACGCGATCATGGCCGCCGTCGCGGTCGAGGGCTGCGTGGAGCTGGCGGCGGAACTACGGACAGCCCGCACGAAGGCGACGACCCCGAAGGACGCCCTGGCAGCCGTGGGCCAGGCGTACACCGCCTTCGCCCACCGCCGACCCGCCCTCTACGACGCGATGTTCACCCACCACGTGGACCTGCCCTTCGCCACCCCGGAAGCCCCGGCCCCACTGAAGGAGGCATTCGGCGAGATTCTCCAGGCGGTGGAGCCGATCGCAGCCGAGAACGAGAACCCCGACCTGCTCACGGAGACGTACTGGGCCGCCCTGCACGGCCTGGTCACACTGATGCGAAGCGGCCGTCTGCCGAAGGAGGCACAGGAGACAAGGCTGGCTCTACTGATCACCCACTTCGCGACAACTCCCTAAGGGGCGCGGGGAACTGCGCGATCAACCACAACGCACCCGCACCTTCAAACGGCGAGAACCCCTACTCACCGGCCGGAAGCGCCGCAGGCGACCGCCACCCCCGAGACCCCCGAGCCCGCAGCCAAGCGGTGGTCTCCTCGGGAGGCATAGCGGCAGCGACAAGCCACCCCTGCACCGCGTCACACCCCAGATCCCGCAACCGCTCCCACGTCTCGTCGTCCTCCACACCCTCGGCGACGACCACGAGCCCCAGCGAATGCGCCAGATCCACCGTGCACCGCACGATCTCCGCGTCCTCGGCGTCCACCGCGAGCCGCGCCACGAAGGACCGGTCGATCTTCAGCTCGCTGACGGGCAGCCGCCGCAGATGCACCAGCGACGAATACCCCGTACCGAAGTCGTCGAGCGACATCTTCACCCCGTGCCCCGTGAGCGCGGCCAGTGTGTCCGCGGCCCGAGTCGGGTCCTCGAGGAGCACGTGCTCGGTGATCTCCAGCTGGAGCGCCCCCGCCGGGACACCGTGCCGGGCGAGCCGGGCGGCGACCGAACCGGCGAAGCCGGGCGAGTGCACGTCGCGCGGGGAAACGTTGACGGCCACCGGCACCCGCAGGCCCTGTTCGCGCCAGCGGGCGACCTGGCCGAGCGCGGTCTCCAGGACGTACTCGGTGAGCAGCGGCATCAGCCCGGAGGTCTCGGCGATCGCGATGAACTCGTCCGGCGGAACCTTTCCGCGCTCCGGGTGCACCCAGCGCACCAGGGCCTCCAGACCGGCGACCTGCCCGTCGAAGCGCACCTTGGGCTGGTAGTGCAACTGCACCTCGTGGGCGTCCAGGGCGCGGCGCAGATCGCCCAGGAGGGCGAGCCGGTCGGGGGTGTTGGAGTCCCGCTTGGACTCGTACGCCTCCACGCCGGAGCGGTCCCGCTTGGCCTGGTACATCGCCACGTCGGCGCGGCGCAGCATCCCCTCGGCGTCCAGGGCGTGGTCGGGGAAGAGGGCGACGCCCGCGCTGGCCTCCAGGACGAGGGTGAGCCCGTCCAGGTCGAGCGGTGAGCCGAGCGTGGTGACCAGGCCGCGGGCGATCCGGGTGGCCGAGGTGGTGGAGTCGGCCACGGGCAGCAGGACCGCGAACTCGTCCCCGCCGAGCCGCGCGGCCTCCGCCCCGCGCGGCAGGGCGTGCCGCAACCGTTCCGCGATCTGCAGCAGTAACCGGTCCCCGGCGAGATGCCCGAGGGTGTCGTTGACGGACCGGAACCGGTCGAGGTCGATCAGCAGCAGGGCGGAACGCGCCCCGATGCGTTCGGCGTCGTCCAGCGCGGTCCAGATCCGCTCCAGCAGCCACTGCCGGTTGGGCAGCCCGGTCAGCGGGTCGCGCAGCTGCTCCTCGGCGCGGGCCCGGGCCATCCACAGCGCGGAGTCGAGCGCGATCAGCGGGACGGCGAACAGCGGCAGCAGCACCGGCTGCGCGTCGGCGACCACGCAGACCAGCGGGGCGATGCCGAGCAGCGCCACCGCGACAAGCCCCTGTCTGACCAGCGCGCTGCGGGCGATGGTCGGCAGCCCGCGCCCGCGCGGGGCGCGCAGGTACCACAGCAGCCCCCGGCCGACGACGAGATAGGCGGCAGCCGCGAGGACGGTCTCGGGGACGGTGCCGAGCCCCCAGCCGCCCATCCCCCAGGGCCGTTCGACGGTGGGCACCCGGCCGAACGCGCCGAGCACCAGGGCGCCCGCGCCGATGCCGAGGATGTCCACCGCGCCGTGCAGCAGGCCCTGGCGCGGACGCTGGCGCCGGGCGATGCCGACCAGGACGACGACGGTGAGGCTGACCAGGGCCGCGGGTATCCAGCCGTAGAGCAGCAGGACGGCGAGGGTGAGGGCGGCGCCGGAGCCGGTGCCGCCCCACCAGCGGGCCCGGCCGAGCATGACGAGGTGTCCGACGATGACGCCGGTGAGCAGGGCGAGCGCCCAGCCGGCCGTACCGCTCGGGAAGAGGGCGTGGCCCTCGACGAAGGCGTCGGCGAGACCACCGGCGAGCGTCAGTCCGGCGGCGACGGCCACGAGCGCGGGCAGCGACCGCAGTTGACGCAGCCGGGAGGCGGCGGGGGCGCCGAGGGGCGGCGGGAGCACGGGAGTTCGCGCACCGGCGGGAAGGGGTGCGGGGGCGCGCGGACCGGCGCGGTCGCCGCTCTGTCCGGTCCACCGGTTCCCCCGCCACGCGCCCGGACGACGGCGTGGCCGCCGTGGGTCCGGGGCAACGCTCTCGGTCGGTTCCATTCCCGTCCCTCTCACAGCCGGCGGTGCCCACGCCACGCGGCTCGATGGCCGTCGGCCATCGGCGGCCCGGCGGTGTACAGCCCTCCCCCGGGCCGCCCTGCGGCCACGGGGATGCCCCGGCCGCGGCTGGGCACGGCGGGCGCACACCTCAACAGTAGGCCGCCAAGGGCTTCCTCGGGCAGCGGTCGTGGACGGTTGCCCGAATGCGGCCGGGCCACCCGTATGCATCTGATATGCGCCGATCGGGTGGCCTTCAACCGCTACTCCTCGGTCGCCAGGGCGACTTCGGCCGCCGCGTCGGGGCCGCGCTCCAGCAGGACGGTGAAGCCGTCCTCGTCCAGGACGGGCACCTTGAGCTGCATCGCCTTGTCGTACTTGGAGCCGGGGTTGTCACCGACGACCACGAAAGAGGTCTTCTTGGACACGGATCCGGTCACCTTCGCGCCCCGGGTCTGCAGGGCCTCCTTGGCGCCGTCCCGGGTGAAGTTCTCCAGGGTGCCGGTGACGACGACGGTGAGTCCTTCGAGGGGGCGCGGTCCCTCGTCCTCGCCGGTGGCCTCCTCCTCGAGGGGGACTCCGGCCGCCTTCCACTTGCGCACGATCTCGCGGTGCCAGTCCTCGGCGAACCACTCCTTGAGGGCGGCGGCGATGATGGGGCCGACGCCGTCGGTGGCGGCCAGTTCCTCCTCCGTGGCCGCCTCGATGCGGTCGATGGAGCGGAACTCGCGGGCGAGCGCCTGCGCGGCCACGGGTCCGACGTGACGGATCGACAGGCCGTTGATGAACCGGGCGAGCGGGCGCCCCTTGGCCGCCTCGATGTGCTCGAGGAGGGAGAGCGTGTTCTTCTTCGGCTCGCCCTTCTGGTTGGCGAAGACGGTGACGACCTTCTCCTCGCCGGTCTTCGGGTCGCGCTTGGGCAGCCCGCTGTCGGGGTCGAGGACGTACGCCTTGATGGGGAGCAGCTTCTCCACCGTCAGGTCGAACAGGTCGCCCTCGTCCACCAGCGGCGGCTCGGCGGGTTCGAGGGGCCGGGTGAGCGCGGCGGCGGCGACGCCCCCGAAGTGCTCGATGTCCAGGCACTCACGGCCCGCGAGATAGGCGACGCGCTCTCTCAACTGGGCCGGGCAGGTCCGCCCGTTGGGGCAGCGGAGGTCGATGTCGCCCTCCTTCATGGCCCGCAGCGGCGTGCCGCACTCGGGGCAGTCGGCCGGCATCACGAACTCCCGCTCGCTGCCGTCGCGCAGGTCGACCACCGGGCCCAGGATCTCCGGGATGACGTCACCGGCCTTGCGCAGCACCACGGTGTCGCCGATGAGCACGCCCTTGGCCTTGACGACCTCCTGGTTGTGCAGGGTGGCGAACTCGACCTCGCTGCCCGCGACCTTGACCGGCTCGACCTGGGCGTAGGGGGTGACGCGGCCGGTGCGGCCGACGCCGACCTTGATGTCGACTAGCTTGGTGTTGACCTCCTCCGGCGCGTACTTGTACGCGATGGCCCAGCGCGGGGCGCGCGCGGTGGAGCCGAGGCGGCCCTGGAGGCGGATCTCGTCGAGCTTGACGACGACGCCGTCGATCTCGTGCTCCACGGAGTGGCGGTTCTCGCCGTAGTACGTGATGAACTCCCGTACGCCGTCGAGGTCGTCGACCACGCGGTTGTGCGCGGAGGTGGGCAGGCCCCAGGTCTTGAGCAGGTCGTACGCCTCGGACAGGCGGGTCAGTCCGCTGAAGCCCTCCAGGGCGCCGATGCCGTGGACGACCATGTGCAGCGGGCGGGTGGCGGTGACGCGCGGGTCCTTCTGGCGCAGTGAACCGGCCGCCGCGTTGCGCGGGTTGGCGAAGGGCTTGTCCCCGGCGGCGACCAGGCGCTCGTTCAGCTCGAGGAACTTGTCCATCGGGAAGTAGACCTCGCCGCGGATCTCCACGAGGTCGGGCACCTCGTCGCCGTGCAGGCGGTCCGGGATGTCGGTGATGGTGCGGACGTTGGGCGTGATGTCCTCGCCGGTGCGGCCGTCGCCCCGGGTGGCGGCGCGGGTGAGGCGGCCGTGCTCGTAGGTGAGGTTGACGGCGAGTCCGTCGACCTTCAGCTCGCACAGGAAGTGGTAGTCCTGGTCGCCCAGTTCGCGCTGGACGCGGTCGGCCCAGGTGGCCAGCTCCTCGTCGTCGAAGGCGTTGTCCAGGGAGAGCATCCGCTCGCGGTGGGCGACCGCGGTGAACTCCGTCTCGTAGGACCCGGCGACCTTCTGGGTGGGCGAGTCCGGGGTGCGCAGCTCCGGGTACTCCTCCTCCAGGGCCTCCAGGCTCTTGAGCAGCCGGTCGAACTCCGCGTCGCTGACGACGGGAGCGTCCTTCACGTAGTACCGGAAGCGGTGCTCCTCGACCTGCTCCGCGAGCCGCCCGTGCCGCTCGCGCGCCTCGGCGGGCACCGTTGTCGTCGCCGCTTGGTTGTCGCCGGCCACCGTGTGGTCCTCCCGTTACTCAGGGTTGTCCGCGAGGGATCTCGCCGCCCGGACGCAGTGGGCGAGCGCCGCACGGGCGTAGGCGGGGGAAGCACCCGCCAGACCGCACGTGGGCGTGACCGTGACCGCCTCCGCGAGCAGCCCCGGACGCAGCCCCAGCCTGCGCCACAGCGTCCTGACACCCATGACGCTACCGGCAGGGTCTGACAACGCGGCATCAGTGCCGGGGACGACACCCGCGAAGAGCCGGGTGCCCGCCTCGACGGCCTCGCCGATCGCGTCGTCGTCACGCTCGGTGAGAAGCGCGAAGTCGAAGGAGACGGCGTCCGCGCCCGCGCGGCGCAGCAGCGCGAAGGGCACGTCGGGGGCGCAGGAGTGGACGAGGGCGGGGCCTTCGCCGTTCGCGCCGAGGACGTCGCGCAGGGCGGACTCCACGGTCTGGCGGTCGACGGCGCGGTGGGTACGGTAGCCGCTGGCGGTCCTGATCTGCCCGCGCAGGACGGCCGTCAGGGACGGCTCGTCGAGCTGGAGGACGACGCGGGCGCCGGGGATGCGGCGGCGCACGTCGGCGAGGTGGAGCCGCAGTCCCTCGGCGAGCGAGGCGGTGAGGTCGCGGCAGGCGCCGGGGTCGGAGAGCACGGCCTCGCCGTTGCGCAGCTCCAGGGCGGCGGCCAGCGTCCAGGGGCCGACCGCCTGGACCTTGACGTCGCCCTCGTAGCCCTGGGTGAACTCCTCCAGGGCGTCGAGGTCCTCGCGCAGCCAGGCGTGCGCGCGCCGGGTGTCGCGCCCCGGCCGGTCGGACAGGCGCCAGCCGCTGGGCTCCACGCGCGCGTACAGCTCGACGAGCATCCCGGCGGTGCGGCCGATCATGTCGGCGCCGGGGCCGCGCGCGGGCAGCTCGGCCAGGTACGGGAAGTCCTCCAGGCTGCCGGTGACCGTCTTGGCGGCCTCGCGCGCGTCCCCGCCGGGCATCGAACCGACGCCGGTGGCGGCCGGGAAGGTGAACTCGCTCTTCTCACTCACCCCGGCAGGGTATGCCGTACGGCACCGGCGTCGCAGGTCAGCGGCCGGGGCGGACCGTCAGGTCGTTGATCTCGGCGTCCCTGGGCAGGTCGAGTGCGAGCAGGACGGTGTCGGCGACCGACTCGGGGTCGATGAACTTGCCGGGGTCGTACTCCTTGCCCTCCTGCTGGTGCACCTTGGCCTGCATGGGGCTCGCGGTGCGCCCGGGGTAGACGGAGCTGACCCGTACGCCGTTGCCGTGCTCCTCGTGGCGCAGCGAGTCCGCGAGGGCCTTCAGGCCGTGCTTGGAGGCGGCGTACGCCGACCAGCCCGCGTGGGCGTTCAGGCCCGCGCCGGAGTTGACGAAGACGACCTGGCCTCGGGCGGCGCGGAGCTGGGGCAGGAAGTGCCGGGTCAGCTCCGCGGGGGCGATCAGGTTGACGTTGAGCTGGTGGCGCCAGGACTTGGGGGTGAGGTCCCCGACGTCACCGAGGTCGACGACTCCGGCGATGTGCAGCAGCGAGTCGACGCGCTCCGGCAGGCTCTGGTGGGAGAAGGCCCAGGACAGCTTGTCCGGGTCGGAGAGGTCGCCGACCAGGGTGCGGGCGCCGGGGAACTCGGCGGCGAGTTCCTTGGCGCGGCCCGCGTCGCGCGCGTGCAGGACGAGTTCGTCCCCACGCGCGTGCAGACGGCGGGCGACGGCGGCGCCGATGCCGGAACCGGCGCCGGTGATCACATGAGTAGCCATGTGCGCCATGCTCGCATCAGCGGGCGGGCAGCGAGTTCTCCAGGTGGGCCAGCGCGGTGGCGGGCTCCTCGGCGAAGTGGACCAGCTCGGAGAGCGGGCGCGGCAGGAAGCCCTCCTCCTCCATACGGCGGAACTGCTGCTGGAGGCCGTCGTAGAAGCCCGCCGTGTTGAGCAGGACCACGGGCTTGTCGGTCTTGCCGTGCTTCTTCAGCTCCAGGATCTCGGTGGCCTCGTCCAGGGTGCCGGTGCCGCCGACCATGATGACCACGGCGTCGGCCTTGTCCAGGAGGAGCTTCTTGCGCTCGGCCAGGGTGCTAGCGACCACCATCTCGTCGGCGCCGGGCCGCGCCACCGCCGACAGGAACTCGACGGAGACGCCCACGAGCCTGCCTCCGGCCTCCTGCACGCCGTCCGCGACCACCTTCATCAGACCGGAGTCGGAGCCGCCCCAGACCAGGGTGTGGCCGCCCTTGCCGATCAGTTTCCCGAACTCCCGCGCGGGGCGCGTGTAGCGCTCGTCGAGGTCGGCGGCGGAGAGGAAGACGCAGATATTCATGCCGCCCACGGTACGCGGGAACATCGGCGCCGCCGCCAGTGCTTTTCCGGTATGGCCGATGGACACACGATCACGATCGAAAAGGGCGAGCAGCATGTGCGCGTCGTACACGACGGCCAGGTGCTCGCCGAGACCGACCGACCTCTGGTACTGCGCGAGACGGGCTGTCCGCCGCGCTACTACCTCCCCGCCGAGGACGTCCGCCTGGACCTGCTGACGCCCTCGGAGACCCATACCTTCTGCCCCTTCAAGGGGACCGCGTCCTACTGGTCGCTGCCGGACGCGCCCGACCTGGTGTGGGCGTACCCCGACCCGAAGCCGGAGGTGGCCGAGATCCTGGACCACTACTGCTTCTACACGCCCGAAGTGTCGTGACCTCGGATGCCGCCGCCGTGTCGTGACGGACGAGTACGGCGCGGTACGGCAGTCTCCACGGGCATGGACAAGAAGACGACTTCCGCCGACGGGACCTCGCTCGCCTACCAGGTGACGGGCGAGGGGCCCACGGTGATCCTGGTGAGCGGCGCGATGTCCACCGGGGGCACGCTCGCGCCCCTGGCGCTGCGGCTCGCGGAGCGGTGCCGGACCGTCGTCTACGACCGCCGGGGGCGCGGCGCGAGCGGTGACACCCCGCCGTACGCGGTCGAGCGCGAGGTGGCGGACCTGGCCGCGCTGCTCGCGGCGGTGGGCGGCGAGGCGGCCCTGTTCGGGGTGTCCTCGGGCGGCGCGCTGGTGCTCGAGGCGGCGGCGAGTGGGCTGCCGGTGAGCCGGGTCGGGGTGTACGAGGTGCCGTTCGCGGACTTCCTGGCGGGCGGCGCCGAGCAGCAGGCGGTCTACGCGGCGAACCTCTCGCGCCTGCTGGAGGCGGGGCGCCTGGGCGACGCGGTGGAGCTGTTCCTGCGGCTGACCGGGCTCGCGGAGCAGATGATCCAGCGGGCCCGGCAGTCCCCGATGTGGCCCGGCATGGAGGCGGTCGCGCCGAGCCTCGCCCATGACGCCGCCGTCCTGGGCGACGGACTGATCCCGCTCGCGCGGCTGGCCGGGATCCCGGTGCCGGTGCTGTCGGTGGCGGGCGGGATGAGCCCGGCCTGGATGCGGGAGGCGGCCCTGGCGGTCGCGGACGCGGTGCCGGACGGCACGTATCTGGAGCTGGCGGGCCAGACCCACATGATCGAACCGGCCGCCCTGGCACCGGTGTTGACGACCTTCTTCACGGAGTGACGCGGCGCGGAGAGACACGGCACCGAGTGACGCGGGCCGCTCCGTGAAGGGTCAGACCGCCGCTGCCGTCGCCCGCGTCGTGGCCGCGATCGTCGCCGAGCCGACGACGCGCGTGCCGTCGTACAGCACGATCGCCTGGCCGGGGGCGACGCCCCGCACCGGCTCGGTGAAGGTGACGCGCAGCTCGCCGTCCACCAGCTCGGCGTCGACCTCGGTCTCGCCGCCATGGGCGCGCAGCTGGGCGGTGTAGGTGCCGGGGCCCTCGGGGGCGGCGCCGCACCAGCGGGGCTTGATCGCGGTGAGCGCGGTGACGTCCAGGGCGGCGGCCGGGCCGACCGTGACGGTGTTGGTCACCGGGGAGATGTCCAGGACATAGCGCGGCTTGCCGTCGGGGGCCGGGGTGCCCAGGCGCAGGCCCTTGCGCTGGCCGATGGTGTAGCCGTAGGCGCCCTCGTGGGTGCCGAGGCGGTTGCCGTCCTCGTCCACGATGTCGCCCTCGGCCTTGCCGAGCCGCTGGGCGAGGAAGCCCTGGGTGTCGCCGTCGGCGATGAAGCAGATGTCGTGCGAGTCGGGCTTCTTGGCGACGGCCAGGCCCCGGCGCTCGGCCTCGGCGCGGATCTCGTCCTTGGTAGTGACGGTGTCGCCGAGCGGGAAGAGGGCGTGGGCGAGCTGGCGGTCGTCCAGGACGCCGAGGACGTACGACTGGTCCTTGGCCATGTCGGAGGCGCGGTGCAGCTCGCGGGTGCCGTCCTCGCGGACGATCACCTGGGCGTAGTGACCGGTGCAGACCGCGTCGAAGCCGAGCGCGAGCGCCTTGTCGAGCAGCGCGGCGAACTTGATCTTCTCGTTGCAGCGCAGACAGGGGTTGGGGGTGCGCCCGGCCTCGTACTCCGCGATGAAGTCCTCGACCACGTCCTCGCGGAAGCGGTCGGCGAGGTCCCACACGTAGAAGGGGATGCCGATGACGTCGGCGGCGCGGCGGGCGTCGCGGGAGTCCTCGATGGTGCAGCAGCCCCGCGCTCCGGTGCGGAAGGATTGCGGGTTCGCGGAGAGCGCGAGGTGGACGCCGGTCACGTCGTGCCCGGCTTCCGCGGCGCGCGCGGCGGCGACGGCGGAGTCGACACCGCCGGACATGGCGGCGAGGACGCGGAGGGGGCGCTGCGGGGTCTCAGTCATAACCCTTCCAGGGTACGGGGCGCGGGAACCGCCGACGCCGGGAGGCCGTTGAAGATCACAGGGGGATCGCGACGGCGGGAGGCGGGGGCGGCATGGGTGACGGGGACCGGCGGCTGGGGCGGCGGGCGCTGCTGATCGGCGGCGCGGCGGCGGCCGTGGGCACGGCGGCGCTGGCCCGCGAGGAGCTGTCGCATCTGTGGTGGCGGCTGCCGGGCGTGGAGCGGCCCCGGGTGGCCGGGGCGGTGGACTTCAAGGGCGCCCGCTGGGTGGCGGCCTCGCCGGGGAACTACCGCCGCGCGGACCGCCCCGACGACTACGCGGTGGACCGGGTCGTCATCCACGTCACGCAGGGCGGCTACGCCTCGGCGGTGAAGGTCTTCCAGCAGGCGGGGTACGGCGCGGCGGCGCACTACATCGTGCGCGGGGACGGCCGGATCACCCAGCTGATCCGCGAGCTGGACGTGGCCTTCCACGCGGGCAACCGGTCGTACAACGAGCGCAGTGTGGGCATCGAGCACGTCGGCTTCGTGGACGACGCCTCGTCCTTCACGGACGCGATGTACGCGTCCTCGGCCCGGCTGACGGCCCGGATATGCGCGCGGTATGGCATGAAGCCCGACCGGGAGCATGTCATCGGGCATGTGGAGGTGCCGGGGACGGACCACACGGATCCGGGGCCGCACTGGGACTGGGACCGGTACATGAAGCTGGTGCGCGAGGCGGGCGCCCAGGCCGGTCGGGCCCGGGGCTAGACGGTCCGGCTCGCCGCTAGGGTCTTTCGTTTGGATCAGGCTGGATCAGGGAGCGGGGTCTGGTGCCGTGCATCGCAAGGCGGAGGAGGGCGTCATGGCGGAGCCATGGCAACCGACGACAACGCGGCGAGGCGCGGTGCCAGACCCCGCGAGCCCGGCCTGATCCAAACGAGAGGCCCTAGGTCAGCCCGGCCGCGCGCGCCCGTTCCACCGCGGGGCCGATGGCCTTGGCGACGGCCTCCACGTCCTCGTCGGTGGAGGTGTGGCCCAGCGAGAAGCGCAGGGTGCCGCGCGCCAGGTCGGGGTCGGTTCCGGTGGCGAGGAGGACGTGGCTGGGCTGGGCGACGCCCGCCGTGCAGGCGGAGCCGGTGGAGCACTCGATGCCCTGCGCGTCGAGCAGCAGGAGGAGGGAGTCGCCCTCGCAGCCGGGGAAGGTGAAGTGGGCGTTGGCGGGCAGCCGGCCGCCGGGTGCCGGGTCGCCGCCGAGGATCGCGTCGGGGACGGCCGTGAGCACGGCGTCCACCAGCCGGTCGCGCAGGGCGCCGATCTCGCGGGCGAACCGCTCCTGCTGCTCGGCGGCCACGCGTCCGGCCACCGCGAAGGAGGCGACGGCGGGCACGTCGAGCGTGCCGGAGCGGACATGGCGCTCCTGTCCGCCGCCGTGCAGCACGGGGACGGGGCTGTGCTCGCGGCCGAGGACGAGGGCGCCGATGCCGTAGGGGCCGCCGATCTTGTGCCCGGAGACGGTCATCGCGGCCAGCCCGGACGCGGCGAAGTCCACCGGTACCTGCCCGAACGCCTGGACCGCGTCGGCGTGCAGCGGTACGCCGAACTCGGCGGCCACGTCGGCCAGTTCACGGACCGGCATGATCGTGCCGATCTCGTTGTTGGCCCACATCACGGTGGCCAGGGCGACGTCACCGGGGTTGCGGGCGATGGCCTCGCGCAGCACCTCGGGGCTCACCCGGCCGTGGCGGTCGACGGGCAGGTACTCGACGACGGCGCCCTCGTGCTCGCTCAGCCAGTGCACGGCGTCGAGGACGGCGTGGTGTTCGACGGGGCTGGACAGGACGCGGACGCGGGCGGGGTCCGCGGCGCGGCGGGACCAGTACAGCCCCTTGACCGCGAGGTTGTCGGCCTCGGTGCCGCCGGAGGTGAAGACGATCTCGCTCGGCCGGGCGCCCAGCGCCTCGGCGAGGGTTTCGCGGGACTCCTCGACCGTGCGGCGGGCCCGGCGGCCGGAGGCGTGCAGCGAGGACGCGTTGCCGGTGACGCCCAGGCGGGCGGTCAGCGCCTCCGCGGCCTCGGGGAGCATCGGGGTCGTGGCGGCGTGGTCGAGGTAAGCCATGGTGACGCCGATTCTACGGCGGACCGGGGCCCGCTCTCCGAGCGGCGGGGGCGGCTGGGCGTACGGACACCCCGGCCGGGGTCGCCGCCGCCTTGGTACGCCGGTGTCACAGGCTGCGGAGCCCTGGTGCTGCGGGCTCCCGGAGCGCCCGTGTCACAGGTTCCAGGACACCGTGTGGGACAGCTGCATGGCGACGGCCAGGACCACCAGGTCGGCCACGCCCAGGGCCATGCCGAGCCAGGCCCGGCCGGGGCGGGAGGTGCCGCGCCACAGGGCGACGGCGGCCAGGACGACGGAGACCGGGCCGAGGACGAGATTGAGGGCGAGCAGGCCGAGGAGGCCGAGGACGAAGGAGGCCACCGCCATGCCGTCGGCGTCCCGGGTGCGCGGGGCGGCCTCGGCGGGTCGGACGGCCGGTGCGGTGAGTCGCATGGTGCTCAGCTCCTACGGATCGTGACGGGCGGTCAGTCGGTGGAGTGGTGGCGCCTGCGGCCGTGGTACTCGCGGAGCGCGAAGATGCCGAGCCAGGCGGCGATGAGGACGGCGACGGCCGCGGAGACGGGCAGCGGCGCGTGGGCGACGGTGCCCAGGACGACACCGAGCAGCATCAGCGCGGCGACGAGGAACAGCATGGGATCAGATCCCCCCTCCGAGTCTGGGTGAACAGTTGTAGTAACAGTTGTTCACTGACACCGAGTTTAGCGCGCCGCACGACTTTCCAAATAGAGAGAACAGTTGTTAACTGGATGACATGAGTCACACCCTCGGCGCCCGGCAGGCCCAGAAACAGAGGACCCGTCAGGCGTTCATGGACGCGGCGCTCACCCTGCTGGAGGAGCAGAGCCTGAGCAGTCTGGGGCTGCGCGAGGTGACCCGGGCCGTCGGCGTGGCCCCGACCGCCTTCTACCGGCACTTCCGCTCCACCGCCGATCTCGGTGTCGCGCTGGTCGGCGAGGCGCTGGGAAGTCTGCACCCGATGGTGCGCCCGACGGTCGCCGCCGGGGACGACAGCGAGGAACGCATCCGCCGCGCCGTCGAGTTGATCGCCCACCATGTGGACACCTATCCCGCGCACGTCCGCTTCATCGCGCGCGAGCGGCACGGCGGGGTGAAGGCGGTGCGCGAGGCGATCCAGGCCGAACTGGCCCGGTTCGCCGAGGAGGTGGGCTCCGAACTGGCCTCGGACCCGCAGACCGAGGGCTGGGCCGAGGCCGATGTGCTGATGCTCGCCCACCTCTACGTGGACCAGATGCTCATCACCGCCTCGCTGTTCCTGGAGTCCCAGGACGGCCCCCCGGGCGAGCGGGAACGGGTGACCCGGCTCGCGACCCAGCAGCTGCGGCTGATCTCGCGGGGCAGCAGGCACTGGCTGGACTGAGGCCCGACTTCCTTCGGGATCACGCCTGTTCGCCGTACAGCTCCAGCACCGAGCGCGCTCCCCGCAGGAGTTCGGCGCGGGCCTCGGGCGGGTCCAGGATCTCCACCTGGTCGGAGAAGCCCAGGAGTTGACGCACCGCGCGCAGCACGGGGTAGGTCAAGCGGGCGGTGACCCACTCCTCCTCCCCCGCGTCCAGCGGGAGTTCGGCCAGCTGGGGGCCCGCGATGCGCCGGAAGAGGTCCAGGCGTTCGCGGCGCACCCGCACCGTGACGTCGATCGCGCCCTCAGGGCGGTCCTCCACCTGGCGGCGCAACACCTCCCAGACATCGGCCAGTTCGACGCCCGAGCGGCGCCGCACCGGATCGTCGAGCAGCCGGGCCGCGCCGACCCGGTCGGCCCGGAAGAGCCGCGGCCTGGCCCGCCGGTCCGCGACCAGGTACCAGACCCCGGCCTTGGCGACCAGGCCGTAGGGGTCCACCGTGTAGGTGCGCGGCTCCCGTTGCCCGCTGTGCCGGTAGCGCAGCCGCAACCGCCGGTCGCGGAACACCGCCTCGCGCAGCACCTCCAGATCGACGGCCGCCTGCGGTCCGCCGCGCCAGCGCGTGGCGTCCACCAGGACGCGGCGGCTGGCGAGTTCGGCGGCGGGCCGGTGCGGTTCGGGCAGCGCGGCCATCACCTTGCGCAGGGCCGAGCCGAGGGCGGCGTCCAGACCGAGCGCGGCGTGCGCGCCCTCGGCGGCCAGGATGAACAGCGCGCGGGACTCGTCGGCGGTGAGCCCGGTGACGTCCGTACGGAAGCCCGCGAGGAGTTCGATCCCGCCGTGCCGCCCGCGCTCGGCGTACACCGGGACTCCGGCGGCGGACAGCGCCTCCACGTCCCGGTACACCGTGCGCACCGACACCTCCAGCCGGGCGGCGAGTTCCCGCGCGGGCACCCGGCCCCGGGTCTGGAGCAGCAGCAAGATCGACAGCAGCCGGTCGGACTTCACGGGCTCAGGATTGCGCCGACCGGGGGACGCGCACAAATGTTGACGGAATCTGTCAGGTTTTCCGCCGATGCTCGCTCCATCCACTCAGCGAGAGGCACACCATGACCACCACCGCTTTCACCGACCCGCGCCCCGTCTACGACCGCGCCAGCGAGCAGGCGGCCCGCCTGATCTCGGCGGTACGGCCCGATCAGCTCGCCCTGCCCACGGCGTGTACCGAGTTCGACGTGCGCGCGCTGCTGGAGCACGTCGTCGACGGCACCCGGGGCATCGCCGCGATCCCCGGCGGCGCGGCACCCGCCCCGGGCGGCCGGTCCGCAGGAGAGGTCGCCGACGACGGCTGGGGCGCCGCCTACGACGAGGTGCGCACCCTGATGCTCAAGGCGTGGGACGACGACGACCTCATGACGCGGGCGGTCCGGGTGCCGTGGGGCGAGGTCCCCGGCCACGCGGCCCTCGCGGGCTATGTGATGGAGATCGCGGCCCACACCTGGGACCTGTCCGACGCGCTCGGCCACCCCATCGCGCTCGACCCGGAGGTGGGCGCGTTCGCGCTCGCGGTGGCCGAACGGCAGCTCCCGGACTCGCGTCCGCGCGCGGTGCTGCCGTTCGGGGAGCGCCGCCCGGCCCCCGAGG
Source organism: Streptomyces sp. LaPpAH-108 (assembly GCF_000373625.1). Taxonomy (GTDB): domain Bacteria; phylum Actinomycetota; class Actinomycetes; order Streptomycetales; family Streptomycetaceae; genus Streptomyces. The sequence continues at coordinate 1,052,972 of NZ_KB891987.1, read as the reverse complement.
GCGCCGACGCCTACGGGCGCCTGGCTGCGTGGCTGGGCCGCAGGCCGGTCAGCCGAGCCTGACGCGGGCGAGCTGGCGGGACTGGGCGACGAGCCGGTCCTCGCTGTCCCAGACCTCGGCGTCCTCCTCCAGGAAGCCTCCGGCCAGGTTGCGCGTGGTGATCGACACCCGCAGCGGGCCGGGGGCCGGGCGCCTGCGGACGTGGACGGTCAGCTCGACGGTGGGCACCCAGCCGGTCAGCCCGATCTCGAACGCGGTCGGCGGCAGCGCGTCCACCGTGAGCAGCAGCGAGAGCGGGTCGGCGTCGCGGCCGTCGGCCAGCCCGAACCAGGCCCGCATCTCGCCCTTGCCGGAGGGCGCGCCGAGCGCCCAGCCGAGGGTCGAGGGGTCCAGCTTGAGCATGAGCCGGTCGGTGATGGCCGAGCTGCCCTCGACCGGCGCCGGACCGTCCTCGGGCCCGAGGCACCGCTCCAGCGGCGGGATCACGGGCGGGACGGCGGTGGTGCGCACGTCGTCGGGGAGGGCACCGAGGTCGCCGTAGGAGGCGAGGACGCGGATGCGCTCCACCTCGTTGCCGTCGGCGTCGTACTGGAACAGCGACGCCTGGCCGGTGGAGAGCGTGCGGCCGGTGCGGACGGTCTCGGTGCGTACCACGGCGGGCCCCGGCTGGGAGGCCGTCAGATAGTGCGCGGAGATCGAGAACGGGTCGGGGTGCGGCAGGGTGTCCGCGAGGGCCCGGCCGAGGACGGCCAGCAGATAGCCGCCGTTGACGGCGTTGATGATGGTCCAGCCGGCCGAGAGGTCGATGTCGTAGACGCCGGGCTCGCGGCGGACGACCGCGGTGTCACGGTCGAACTCGCTGTCGCCGATGAGGGCCGCTGCGGCGGGTACGGAAGCTGCTTCTGGCATGGGTGAACCGTACAACAACACATTACTAAGCAGTAGCTTTGGATGTTGCGGCCAGATGACAAGATCTTTGCGCCCCCGGTCCGGCTACTCCTCCATGACCGTCGAGCGGCGGTTCCAGGCGCGCGGCGCCCGCCAGTGGTACTTCATCGCCAGCAGCCGCAGCACGAAGGCGGTGACGGCGGCGACCCCGCTGGTGACGGGGGTGAGGGCGTCGTAGCGGATGCAGAGCACCACCATGGTGGCGCCGACGATCGCCGGGACGGCGTACAGGTCGCGGTCCCAGCGCAGCAGCGAGGGCACCTCGTTGGCGAGCACGTCACGCAGCACACCGCCGCCGACGGCGGTGGCGAGGCCGAGGGTCGCGGAGGCGGTGAGACCGAGGCCGTAGCTGTACGCCTTGGTCGTGCCGGTGACGCAGAAGAGGCCGAGACCGGCCGCGTCGAAGACGAGCACCGCCGACTGGATGCGCTCGACGTGCGGATGCAGGAAGAAGACCACCACGGCGGTGAGCAGCGGGGTCACGAAGTAGCCGAGGTCCGTGAAGGCCGCGGGCGGCACGGCCCCGATCATCAGATCACGGAACAGCCCCCCGCCCAGCGCGGTCACCTCGGCCAGCACGGCGATGCCGAAGATGTCGAAGTTCTTCCGGACGGCCAGCAGCGCGCCGGAGATCGCGAACACGAAGATGCCGATGACATCCAGCGTGTGCTGAACGGAGGGACTGAAGAGTTGCTGGATCTGCACCCTGCCATTCTCACCTGGCGAGGGGCGCGCGCCTTGCAAAGCCAGGCCCGGGCCGGGAACGCGAACGGCCGCCGCGCGTGCGGCGGCCGTTCGGTGTCACGTTCCGGTGCGGTCCGGGGTCACTTCCCGGTCTGCTCGGGGCTCTCGGGCTCGGACTTCGCCTCGGAGACCTCGGCGTCCGAGGTCGTCTCGGCGTCCGTGGTGGCCTCGGCCGCGACCTCCGCCGCCACCGCCGCCGACGTCTCCGCCGACTCCTCCAGGACCGTCTCCGGGACCAGCTCCGAGGCCGCCTTCGCCGCGGTCAGCAGGACCACGTCCTGCGGGGCCTGGTCGGCGAAGTTCTCCGGGTGGTGGCAGGCGACCCGCTGGCCGGGACGCAGCTCCTTGAGCAGCGGCTCGGTCGTCTTGCAGATCTGCGTGGCCTTCCAGCACCGGGTGTGGAACCGGCAGCCCGACGGCGGCGCGATGGGCGAGGGCACGTCGCCGCGCAGCAGGATGCGCTCGCTCTTGGCGCCCTGACGCTTGGGGTCGGGGACCGGCACCGCCGACATCAGCGCCTTGGTGTACGGGTGCATCGGCGACTCGTACAGCGAGTTGCGGTCCGCCAGCTCGACCATCTTGCCGAGGTACATCACCGCGATCCGGTCCGAGACGTGCCGGACGACCGAGAGGTCGTGCGCGATGATCACGTACGTCAGGCCCAGCTCGTCCTGGAGGTCGTCCATGAGGTTGACGACCTGGGCCTGGATCGACACGTCCAGCGCGGAGACCGGCTCGTCGGCCACGACCAGCTTCGGCTTGAGCGCGAGCGCGCGGGCGATGCCGATGCGCTGGCGCTGGCCGCCGGAGAACTCGTGCGGGTAGCGGTTGTAGTGCTCGGGGCTCAGACCGACCAGCTCCAGGAGGCGCTGGACCTCCTTCTTCACCCCGCCCTCGGGCGTGACGTTCTGCAGCCGGAAGGGCGCCGAGACGATCGAGCCGATGGTGTGACGGGGGTTCAGGGAGCCGTACGGGTCCTGGAAGATCATCTGGATGTCGCGCCGCAGCGGCCGCATCCGTCCCGTGCTGAGCCGGGTGATGTCCTGGCCCTCGAAGGTGATCTTTCCGCCGGTCGGGTCCTGGAGCCGGGTGATGACCCGGCCCATGGTCGACTTGCCGCAGCCCGACTCGCCGACCACGCCCAGGGTCTCGCCCTTGCGCACCTCGAAGTCGATCCCGTCGACGGCCTTCACCGCGCCGACCTGGCGCTGGAGAATGCCCTTCTTGATCGGGAAGTGCTTGGTCAGGCCCTCGACCCGGAGCAGCACGTCGCTGTCGGCCGCCCCGGCCTCGGAGGCCGCCGGACGCGGGATCGCGGCCCCGCCGATTTTCTTGGTCTCAGTCACAGCTTCGGCGCAATCTCTTCGGTCCAGATCCGCTCACGGTCCTCGGCCGAGAGGTGGCAGGCGGTCCAGTGCCGCCCGGCGTCCACCAGCTCCAGCTCGGGGCGCACGGTGCGGGTGACGTTCCCCTTGGGGATGTCCGCGTACGGGCAGCGCGGGTTGAAGGCGCAGCCCGAGGGGATGTTGATGAGGCTCGGCGGCTGGCCCTTGACGGGGATGAGCCGTTCCTCGGTCACCCGGTCGATGCGCGGCATCGAGCCGAGCAGGCCCCAGGTGTAGGGGTGCTGCGGCTTCTCGAAGATCTCGTCGACTGGGCCGCGCTCCACGCACCGGCCGCCGTACATCACCAGCACGTCGTCCGCGATCTCGGCGACGACACCGAGGTCGTGGGTAATCATCATGACCGCGGAGCCGAACTCCTTCTGCAGGTCCCGGATCAGGTCCAGGATCTGCGCCTGCACGGTCACGTCGAGCGCGGTGGTCGGCTCGTCCGCGATGAGCAGCTCGGGGTTGTTGACCAGGGCCATGGCGATCATGGCACGCTGGCGCATACCGCCGGAGAACTCGTGCGGGTAGCTGTCGACGCGCTTGCCGGGCTCGGGGATGCCCACGCGGTCCAGCATCTCGATGGCGCGGGTGCGGGCCACCTTCTTGCTGACCTTGTGGTGGACCCGGTACGCCTCCACGATCTGGTTGCCGATCGTGTAGTACGGGTGCATCGCGGACAGCGGGTCCTGGAAGATCATCGCCATCTCGCGGCCACGGAGCTTGCGCACCTCGTCCGGGGCGGCGGAGACCAGTTCCTTGCCGGCCAGACGGATCTCGCCGGACATCTGGACGTTCTTGCCGCGCGCGCCGAGCCGGTGCAGGCCCATGATCGCCAGCGAGGTCACCGACTTGCCGGAGCCGGACTCACCCACGACGGCGAGGGTCTTGCCCTTCTCCAGCGAGAAGGTGAGCCCGTCGACGGACTTGACGATGCCGTCGTCGGTCGGGAAGTGCACCTTGAGGTCGCGGACCTCCAGGAACGCCTCGGAGGCCTTGCCGGAGGAGGCCGAGGGCTCCTCCACGGCGGCGCCGGTCTTGGAAAGTTCGGTCACGAGAGCCTCACGCGCGGGTCGGCGGCCGCGTACACCACGTCCACCAGGAGATTTGCGATCACGACGAAGAAGGCGGCGAGCATGGTGACGCCGAGGATCTTGGGCAGGTCGTTGTCGGTGATGCCCTGCACCGCGTACTGGCCGATGCCGGGCAGCGAGAACACCGACTCCGTGATCACGGCACCACCGAGCAGCAGACCGATGTCCATGCCGAAGACCGTGATGATCGGGGTCAGGGCGGCCCGCAGTCCGTGCCGGAACACGACCCGCTTCTCCCGCAGACCCTTGGCGCGGGCCGTGCGGATGAAGTCCTCGTTCATCGTCTCCAGCATGCCCGAACGCGTCAGGCGCGCATAGATGGCCGAGTACAGCAGGGCCAGCGAACACCACGCCGGGAAGAGGGTGTTGGCCCACTGGCTGGGGTTGGTGGTGAAGGGGACGTAGTCCTCACCGAAGATCGGCAGCTTGTAACGGAAGAGCAGGATCGCCAGGTTGCCGGTGAAGAACATGGGGAGCGAGACGCCCGCCAGGGCCACGCCCATGAAGGTGCGGTCGAGGAACGAGCGCGGGCGCAGCGCCGAGATGACACCGGCCACCACACCCGAGACCAGCCACAGCACGGCAGCGCCGATGGCCAGCGAGAGGGTGATCGGAAGGCGCGAGGTGAGCTCCGGCCAGACCGCCTGGTGAGTCTTGAAGGAGTAGCCGAAGCACGGTGCCGAACAGTGCACCGTGGTGGGGCCGAGGTCGTAGGTCGCGCCGGCCACGATCCCCTTGATGAAGTGCCAGTACTGGATGTAGACAGGCTGATCCAGACCGAGGTTGTGCTTGACCGCGGCGATGTCCGCCTTCGACGGGCTCTTGCCGATGTACTGCTGCGCCAGCTGATCCGCTGTCTGGCCGGCGAGCCGTGGCAGCAAGAAGAAGATGGCGAAGGTGACCGCGGAGACGACCAGCAGCAGGATCACTGCCGCGAACGTCCGGCGGAGGATGTACGAGATCACGGGGACCGGCGCTGGTGCCCGCGGGCTGTAGACCCGCGGGCACCAATGCCTTCACCTGCCTTCCGGGGCTGCTACTTCTGGTTGGAGCCGATGTTGAGGTAGTCGTACTGACCGCTGAAGGCAGCAGTGGAGACCAGGTTGGTGTTGTTGTACGGGCGGGCCAGCAGGACCTTGAAGTAGGTCAGCGGGACGATGACCGCGTCGTCCATGGCCTTCTTGTCGATCTCGGCGTAGAGGCCGTTGCGCGCGGCTTCGTCCGGCGTCGCGATCGACTTGCCGAGCAGCTTGTTGACGTCCTTGTTGTCGTACTGCGACAGGTTGGTGTTACCCGAGGCGCCGATCGCCGAGCCGTTCAGGATCTGCTGCAGGAAGCCGTAGCCGGAGGGCCAGTCGGCACCCCACTGCATCATCTCCAGGCCGATGTTCTGCTTCTCGGTGAACTTCGGCACGCCCGCGTAGTCGGTGAAGTACTTGCCCGACGGGTACGTCTTGAGGGTGGCGTCGATGCCGACCTTCTTCAGCGAGGCGATGATCGCCGTGGCGGCGTCGACCTCCGGCTGACGGTCGGTGCGCGCCGAGATGTTGGTGCTGATCTTCGTCTTGCCGCAGGCCTTCAGCTGCTCCTTGGCCTTGGCCGCGTCACCCTTGTTGCCCGCCGTCGCGTAGGCGTCGGCCTTCTCGTAGCCGGTGATGTCCGGAGGCAGGACGGTGGTGGCGATGTCACCGCGGATCGGACCACCGAGCGCGGTCTGCACCGACGCCTTGTCGATCGCGTACTGGACGGCCTTGCGGCACTCGGGCTTGTCGAACGGCTTCACCTTGGTGTTGATCGCCATGTAGACGAGGCGGCCACCGTAGGTGTTGTCGCTGTTGGCCTTCTTGTCCTGGTCGGACAGGATCTGGGCCTGGGTCGAGGACTGGACACCGGTACCGGCGAGGTCGATCGCCTTGCCCGCGAGGACGTCCTTGTCGATCGTGTCCTGGTTGACCTTCAGCTTGACGACGATCTTGTCCGGCAGCTGCTTGCGCAGCGGGTCGGTCTTGGCGTCCCAGTTCTTGTTGCGGACGAGGACGGCCTGCTTGCCGTCGTCGTAGCTCTGGAACTGGTAGGAGCCGGAGGAGACGATGTTCTTGACGTAGTCGACGCCGTTGTCCTTGGCCTTCGGCACCGGCGCGGTCTGCGGCGCGGCGACCAGGTAGTCGAACTCCTGGAAGGCCTGCTTCAGGTGGAAGACGATCGTGGTGTCGTCCGGCGTCTCGATGGAGGACAGGCCCTTGTCGCTCTTGTCCTTGTAGGGGCCCTTGTACTTGCCGCTGTCGGCCAGGAAGATCTGGAAGTAGTTCGGGCCGAGGGAGAGCACGTCACGCGCGAAGTTGGAGCGCTCGACGGCGTACTTGACGTCCTTCGACGTGATCGCCGTGCCGTCCTGGTACTTCAGGCCCGAACGCAGCTTGTACGTCCAGGTCTTGCCGCCGTCGCTCGGGACGCCCTTGCTGGCCGCGAGGTCGGGGACCAGGGTGTTGCCCTTCTCGCCCGCGGCGGGCTGGAAGGTCATCAGCGGGCGGGCCCACAGACGGCTGAGGTTGTACATGTACGCGTAGTACGTGTTGCCGGGGTCGAACGAGTCCGGGACGTCGCCCAGTTCGTAGGTGACCGTCCCGCCCTTCTTGTCCGAGGCGTTGACGACACCCTTGGTCGCGGCGTTGGCCGGGGCCGACTTGGCGTCGTTCTTGTTGGAATCTGCCTTGCTGCAGCCTGTGACGAGCAGGCTCGCGGACCCGAGGACCGCGATAGCGGCCAGCGCTGACCTTCGCATAATGGGCGCTTTCCCCTTCAGAATCGGAAACTTGATTGGGCTCTCCGCGGCAGACGTCAGCGGCTGCGCGGGTCGAGAGCGTCGCGGAGACCGTCACCGAGCAGGTTGAACGCCAGGACAGTCACGAAGATGGCGAGACCGGGGACGATCATGTACTGCGGATCGACCTCGTAGAAGCTCACCGCGTCACGGAGCATGCCGCCCCAGGACGCCTGCGGGGGCTGGATGCCGACGCCGAGGAAGCTCAGAGAAGCCTCGAACAGGATGTTGGTCGGGATGAGCAGCGTCGAGTAGACGATGATCGGGCCGACCAGGTTCGGCATCAGCTCGCGGAAGAGAATGTACGGGCCCTTGGCGCCCATGCCGCGCGAGGCGTCGACGAACTCGCGCTCGCGCAGGGCGAGGGTCTGGCCGCGCACGATGCGGCCGAGGTAGGGCCAGTTGAAGAAGCCGATGACGAAGATCAGCACGCTCAGGTGCAGCGGCAGGCCGGTGAGGCCGAAGGCGCCGCCCTGGAGGGTGGCCGAGATCGCGATGGCGAAGAGCAGCAGCGGGAAGGCCAGGAAGGTGTCCATCAGGCGGCTGATGATCGAGTCCACCCGGCCGCCGTAGAACCCGGCGACGACACCGAGGATGGCGCCGATCACGTTGGAGAGGACCGTCGCGCCGAAGGCGACCACCAGCGAGACCCAGGAGCCCTCGAGGATGCGGGTCGCGATGTCACGGCCGAACTTGGGGTCCACACCCAGCGGGTGCTCCAGGCTCATGCCGCCCCAGCTTCCCTTGGGGAGGGAGGTGTTGGGGTCGATCAGGTCCTGGTGAAAGTTGTTGGGATCGAGGCCGAAGGCGGCCTGGATCGGACGCGCGAGCACCGCCAGCACGACCAGCAGGATGACGATGACGGCCCCCGCCACGGCGGCCTTGTCCTTCTTGAACCGCGTCCAGGCGATCTGTCCGAGAGAACGACCCTCGATCTTCCCCTTGCCGGCGCCGTCGAGCACAGCTTCCGGCTGTACTTCGGCTGCCGCCCCGGTGGTCTCGATCGGTGCGGTCACAGTGACCCGACCCCTCTCGCCGGTGGTGACCGGCCTGTGCCTGCCGCGGATTGCGGCTATGTCGACTTGCACTCGAACACAAGGTCTCCACCTCGTGTTCTATTCGGGAGTCTTCAGCGTCGTCGCGATCACCCGCCAGCCCTGACGGGGAATGGATGCGCAACCGTGATCCACCGAAGGGGGTTTCCGTTACCCGATCCACGGGTAACCATCTTCGAATGGTGGCCAGTTGGGACACACTGGCAATTCCACGCGGTTGGGTGGGAACCGCACACGCGCGCATGCGTCCTTGTGTTTCCGGGACGTTAATTTTGCCCGGGGAAAACCAAAGGCCCTCCGGGGAGGGCCTGTTGCTCAGTAGCTGCCGCGCACCGGTGGATAGCCGTACCCGGCGGCGGGCGCCTGGGGCCGTACGGACGGCGGGAGTTGGGGCTGAGCGGCGACCGCGTGGGCCTCCCGGTCGTAGAACGGGCGCGCGTTGGCGCGCATCCACATCACGACCGGGTCGTAGTCGTCGGTCATCGCGACGGTCGAGACGGGCAGCCCGTCGGGGACCGCGCCGATGGACTGCTGCATCATCGCCCGCACCGAGTCGACCGCCGCCGGGGTCGTCTCGTACACGTCCAGGCCGATGGCGAGGTAGGGGGCGCCGAGCGCGGGCTGCACCCAGGCGCGGCGCAGCGAGCGCAGGGCGGGGGTGCGGTGGGCGTTCTGCGCGAGCAGGGCGTAGAACGCCGGTACCTCGATGGCGGGTTCGGACATGCTGAGGGGCCCCGCGGGCTGGCGGTCCAGGCCCGTGGCGATGCGGCGCAGGTCCAGCCAGGGGATGCCGACGCCGCCGCCGGGGGCGTGCGGGTTGAGCCAGAGGCCGTAGTGGTCGGGGTAGAGGGTGCGGGCCACGTCCAGGCCCTCGGCCACCTCGTACGACCGGCTCCAGCCGCTGGCCGACAGCTCCTGCGCGGAGGTCACACAGGGGGCGTAGCCGAAGCCGTCGACCTCCATGGTCCCGTACTGCGCGTCCGGGGAGCCGGCCTGGCCGTGCCAGAGCAGCATCCAGATCTGGCCGGTCGAGGGGGTGGCGAGGGCGCGCAGCAGTGCCTCGTACGCGTCGTAGCGTCCGGGGGTGACCTGGCGGAGTGTGTGTTCGACGCCGGCGCTCGGGCTCGCGCTCACCTGTCTTACCGCCCCTTCGATTCTTGCCCCAGTGTGGAGGACAGCTTAAGCGGCGATCGCCGTGATCCCCATGGAGGACTAGTTGCCGGACTGGTGGAAGGGCCGCACGTTCGTCTTCAGCCACTCGGCCACCGGGTCCTCGGTCACGTCCAGGAGGACGAGGTTGACCGGCCAGGGGGGCGGGGACTGGGTGAGGGCGCGCTCCAGGGCCGCCAGCGGGCGGGCGCGCAAGTCGCCTTCCCACTGGGAGAGTTCGACGCCGATGAAGAGGACCGGGTCGGCCGTCTCGATGGCGGCGAGGCAGCGGCGGGCCGTGACGACGACGCCCGTGGCCGCGAACTCGGCGGAGGCGGCGGTGAGGAAGTCCACCGGGTCCTCCTGCCAGTCGGGCTCGAAGAGCCGGACGCGGGCGCCGCTCGCGGGGCCGTCCAGGGCCGTGCGGTCGGCGCGGCACAGCTCGGCCACCGCCTGGGGCGGCAGCGGCAGGCCCACCACGCCACCGGGGTTGAGCACGAGGCCCACCTGCGGCGGCAGTCCGCGCGCGAACTCCACGGCGGGGGCGACGGTGAAGGAGAGGTGGGCGCCCGGCGACTGGCGGAACTGTTCCTCGGAGCTGAACACCGGGACATACGCCTGGCCCTCGATCTCCACGGTGGGCAGGTCGAGCGAACCGCTCTGCGGTCCGCCGCCGTTGGGCAGCGGGATCCACAGGAAGCCGCGGGAGAGGACCTCGACGATCCGGGCGCCCGCCGAGGGCACGCCGAGGGAGGCCGAGAGCACCTCCTCCAACTCGTTGCCGGGCCAACCGCCGTGCGGGTGGGGGTGCGTCTGTGCCGGGAAGTCCGCGGGAAAGTCCGCCGGGAAGTCCATGTTCCTACCGCCTGCCGGGAAAACCATGCTGTGGTGCAGAAGGCTATCCGGTGCGGGCGGCGGACCTCACGCCGCGAAGTCGATCCGGCGCAGCCCGTCCGCCGAGGCGCGGTCCAGGAGGACGGCCGAGGCGCAGCCCGGGGGCAGTTCGCCGCGTTCGATCGCGCGCAGCAGCCGTCCGGTGGCGTGCCGGTGCCGTCCGAAGGCGTACCGGGAGACGCCCCGGCCGCGCTCGCGCTGGCCCTGGCGGGCGGCCTCGGCGCCGACGTCGAGCAGGACCAGATGGAGGGCGGCGCCCCTGCGGCGGGCCTCGCGGGCGAGCCAGGCGCGCACCCAGGGCTGGGTGCCGCAGTCGTGGACGACGACGCCCTCGCCGGTGGCCAGCGCGCGGCGCAGTCCGGCGTAGTGGGCGAGGCGGACCAGGGGGCGGTAGAGGGCGTACGGCAGACCGGACAGGCGGGTCTGCCAGCGGTCGCGGGTGTCCTGGGAGTCGATGCGGCGGCCGGGGACGGCGCGGTGCATCAGGGTGGACTTGCCGCTGCCGGGCAGGCCGGTGACGACCACCAGGTCCCGGGGGCCGAAGCGGAGTGTGCGGGGTCCGCCGCCGGGGCGTCCGCGCAGGTCGCGCACGAGGGGGGCGGGGTGGGCGGTGACCGGGCGTTCCCGCGTCGGGGCTGCGGGCTGGCGCGGCACCGCCAGGCCGGTGGTGGCGTACGCCGGAGTCCTGTTCACCGTGATCGTCCTCCCCTTGGGTTCGGTCATCCCTTGCCCATCGAATGTAAAGAGAAGGTAATGCGGCAACGCGGTGGTTCCGTGTCCGTACTGCCACGGTCCGGTCACAGGCGGCTGCCCCTTCAGCGGTGGCGCCTGCCGTGCGATGATGTGGCCGCCAACTGCATACCGGCCGCTTGAATCCGCGCGGGAGAGTCCCTGGCAGTACGTCTGCCGGGGCGCCGAAGGAGCAAGTCCCTCCCTTGAATCTCTCAGGCCCCGTTACCGCGCGGGCGAGGCACATCTGAAAAGCGGGCCGCTGCCGTCAGTGGCTCCACCCAAGGTGCAAACCGTGACCGTGCGGGTCATGGCGAACCTCTCAGGTTCCGATGACAGATGGGGAGGAACGTTCCTCGCCCCATCCCCCGTTGCCCTGGGAGACGACCGACCGATGAGCAGCACCGAACTCCGTCACACCGCGCTCGACGCCGTGCACCGCGCGCTCGGCGCCACCATGACCGACTTCGCCGGCTGGGACATGCCCCTGCGCTACGGCTCCGAGCGCGACGAGCACCTGGCGGTGCGCACCCGCGCCGGTCTCTTCGACCTCTCGCACATGGGCGAGATCACGGTGACCGGCCCCGACGCCGCCGCGCTGCTGAACTACGCCCTCGTCGGCGACATCGCCTCGGTCGGTCCCGGCCGCGCCCGCTACACCATGATCTGCCAGGCCGACGGCGGCATCCTGGACGACCTGATCGTCTACCGGCTCGGCGAAACCGAAGCCGCTTCTCCCGAATACCTGGTCGTCGCCAACGCCTCCAACGCCCAGGTCGTCCTCGACGCGCTGACCGAGCGCGCGGCGGGCTTCGACGCCGAGGTCCGTGACGACCGCGACGCCTACGCGCTGCTCGCCGTCCAGGGCCCGGAGTCCCCGGCGATCCTCAAGTCGCTCACCGACGCCGACCTGGACAACCTGAAGTACTACGCCGGGCTCCCCGGCACCGTCGCGGGCGTCCCCGCGCTGATCGCCCGCACCGGCTACACCGGCGAGGACGGCTTCGAACTGTTCGTGAAGCCGGAGCACGCGGTGGAGCTGTGGCAGGCGCTGACCAAGGCGGGCGAGGCGTCCGGCCTGGTCGCGTGCGGTCTGTCCTGCCGCGACACCCTGCGTCTTGAGGCGGGCATGCCGCTGTACGGCCATGAGCTGACCCGGGAGCTGACCCCGTTCGACGCCGGTCTCGGCCGGGTCGTGAAGTTCGGCAAGGAGGGCGACTTCGTGGGCCGCGCCGCGCTGACGGAGGCCGTCGAGCGCGCCGAGCAGAACCCGCCGCGCGTCCTGGTCGGCCTGATCGCCGAGGGCCGCCGGGTGCCGCGCGCCGGGTACGCCGTCGTCGCGGGCGGCGAGGTGATCGGCGAGGTCACCTCCGGCGCCCCCTCCCCCACCCTGGGCAGCCCGATCGCCATCGCCTACGTGGACGCGGCGCACGCGGCGCCGGGCACCGAGGGTGTCGGCGTGGACATCCGGGGCAGCCACGAGCCGTACCGGGTCGTGGCGCTGCCGTTCTACAAGCGCCAGAAGTAGCCGCACAGCGCCGCACGCCCTCGCTGCCACGTCGGCGTGACCCTGCGCACATTTTCCCCGCTCATCAGCGGTTTACGTCCCCTTCGTCCGTCCAGCACGCCCTCGCGTACAGGAGAATTCAGGTCATGAGCAACCCGCAGCAGCTGAGCTACACCAAGGAGCACGAGTGGCTGTCGGACGCCGAGGACGGCGTCTCGACGGTCGGCATCACCGAGCACGCGGCCAACGCGCTCGGCGACGTGGTCTTCGTCCAGCTCCCCGAGGTCGGCGACACGGTGACCGCGGGCGAGTCCTGTGGCGAGCTGGAGTCCACCAAGTCGGTCTCGGAGCTGTACTCGCCGGTCACCGGTGAGATCACGGAGATCAACCAGGACGTCGTCGACGACCCCGCGCTGGTGAACTCCGCGCCCTTCGAGGGCGGCTGGCTGTTCAAGGTGCGCGCCGCGGAGAAGCCCGAGGAGCTGCTCTCCGCCGACGAGTACACCGCCTACACCGCAGGCTGAGGAGCCGGAGCCGTATGACTGACGTCCTGAACACGCCCCTGCACGAGCTGGACCCCGAGGTCGCTGCCGCGGTCGACGCCGAGCTGCGCCGCCAGCAGTCCACCCTGGAGATGATCGCCTCCGAGAACTTCGCGCCGCTCGCGGTGATGGAGGCGCAGGGCTCCGTCCTGACCAACAAGTACGCCGAGGGCTACCCGGGCCGCCGCTACTACGGCGGCTGCGAGCACGTGGATGTGGCCGAGCAGATCGCCATCGACCGGGTGAAGGAGCTGTTCGGCGCCGAGTACGCCAACGTCCAGCCGCACTCGGGCGCCTCCGCGAACCAGGCGGCGCTGTTCGCGCTGGCCCAGCCCGGGGACACCATCCTGGGTCTGGACCTCGCGCACGGCGGCCACCTCACCCACGGGATGCGGCTGAACTTCTCCGGCAAGCAGTTCAACGTGGTCGCCTACCACGTGGACGAGGAGACCGGCCTGGTCGACATGGCCGAGGTCGAGCGCCTGGCCAAGGAGCACCGCCCCAAGGTGATCATCGCGGGCTGGTCGGCGTACCCGCGTCAGCTGGACTTCGCGGAGTTCCGCCGGATCGCGGACGAGGCCGGGGCGTACCTGTGGGTCGACATGGCGCACTTCGCCGGTCTGGTCGCGGCGGGGCTGCACCCGAACCCGGTCGAGCACGCGGACGTGGTGACCTCCACCACGCACAAGACGCTCGGCGGCCCGCGCGGCGGCATCATCCTCGCCAAGAAGGACTTCGCGAAGAAGCTGAACTCCTCGGTCTTCCCCGGCTTCCAGGGCGGCCCGCTGGAGCACGTGATCGCGGCCAAGGCGGTCTCCTTCAAGGTCGCGGCCTCGGAGGACTTCAAAGAGCGCCAGCGGCGTACGGTGGAGGGTGCCCGTATCCTCGCCGAGCGGCTGACCGCGCCGGACGCCCGCGCGGCCGGGGTGAACGTGCTCTCCGGCGGCACGGACGTGCATCTGATCCTGGTGGATCTGCGGGAGTCGGAGCTGGACGGGCAGCAGGCCGAGGACCGCCTCCACGAGGTGGGCATCACGGTCAACCGCAACGCGGTCCCGAACGACCCGCGGCCCCCGATGGTCACCTCGGGTCTGCGGATCGGCACGCCCGCGCTGGCGACCCGCGGCTTCACGGCCGAGGACTTCGCCGAGGTCGCGGACGTGATCGCGGAGACGCTGAAGCCGTCGTACGACGCGGAGGCGCTGGCCGCCCGCGTGCGGGCGCTGGCCGACAAGCACCCGCTGTACCCCACGCTGGGCGCGTAGTACCCCGAAGTTCACCCGGGTGCCCCGCCCACCGTCCCGTGGGCGGGGCACCCGTGCTCTGCCGGCATCACTTTTGTACTTGTTCGTCATTGAGGAGTCACCGTGGCCGTCTCGGTCTTCGACCTGTTCTCGATCGGCATCGGCCCGTCCAGCTCCCACACCGTGGGTCCGATGCGCGCGGCGCGCATGTTCGCCCGCCGTCTGCGCAACGAGGGTCTGCTGGACTCCGTCGCCGCCGTGCGCTGCGAGCTGTACGGCTCGCTCGGCGCGACCGGCCACGGTCACGGCACCCCGAAGGCGGTGCTGCTCGGTCTGGAGGGCGCCTCCCCGCGCACGGTGGACGTGGAGGGCGCGGACGACCGGGTGGAGCAGATCAAGGCGGCGGGCCGTCTCCGTCTGCTCGGCGAGCACGAGATCCCGTTCTCCTTCGACGACGACCTGGTCCTGCACCGCCGCAAGGCGCTGCCGTACCACGCCAACGGCATGACCCTGTGGGCGTACGACGCCTCGGGCGCCGAGCTGCTCACCAAGACCTACTACTCGGTCGGCGGCGGCTTCGTCGTGGACGAGGAGGCGGTGGGCGCGGACCGCATCGTGCTGGACGACACGGTGCTGAAATACCCCTTCCGCACGGGCGACGAGCTGCTGCGCCTGACCAAGGAGACGGGTCTGTCGATCTCCTCCCTGATGCTGGAGAACGAGCGCGCCTGGCGCACGGAGGAGGAGATCCGCGAGGGTCTGCTGGAGATCTGGCAGGTCATGCGGGCGTGCGTCCAGCGGGGCATGTCCCGCGAGGGCATCCTCCCCGGCGGTCTGCGCGTCCGCCGCCGCGCCGCCGTCTCCGCCCGCCAGTTGCGCGCCGAGGGCAACCCGCTGGCGCACGCCATGGAGTGGATCACCCTCTACGCGATGGCGGTCAACGAGGAGAACGCGGCGGGCGGTCGCGTCGTCACCGCCCCCACCAACGGCGCGGCCGGCATCATCCCGGCGGTCCTGCACTACTACATCAACTTCGTCCCCGGCGCCGACGAGGAGGGCGTGGTGCGCTTCCTGCTGGCGGCGGGCGCCATCGGCATGCTCTTCAAGGAGAACGCCTCCATCTCCGGCGCCGAGGTCGGCTGCCAGGGCGAGGTCGGCTCCGCCTGCTCGATGGCCGCGGGCGCCCTCGCCGAAGTCCTGGGCGGCTCCCCCGAGCAGGTCGAGAACGCCGCCGAGATCGGCATGGAACACAACCTCGGCCTCACCTGCGACCCCGTCGGCGGCCTCGTCCAGATCCCCTGCATCGAACGCAACGGCATGGCCGCCGTGAAGGCCGTCACCGCCGCCAAGATGGCCATGCGCGGCGACGGCGCCCACATGGTCTCCCTCGACAAGGTCATCAAGACGATGAAGGAGACGGGGGCGGACATGAGCGTGAAGTACAAGGAGACGGCGCGGGGCGGGCTGGCGGTGAACATCATCGAGTGCTGAAGGAAGAGGCAGTGAACAGCACATTTCGCGCTATCACGGGCTTACCTGCCTACACGACGAAAGTCCCGGAGCATACCTCACCACAGACACTTCGATCGGCCCGCTCCCCCACCGTTGCCCGCCTCCGCTGCACTGAAAGGCGTCCAGGATCTGATGTTAAATCAGATTGACGTCTGGGCTTTGGAACCGACCTGGTACAACTCGGCTCCCGCGAGTGGGGAGGGGAGCGCATTCATCAGACTTCAGGCAAGCCGAGAGAGCGCCGACGCCAATCAAGCCAAGCGCCCTGCGGGGCACACTTGAGCCGCTGGGGAGTCAGCAAGACCGGAGAACAAGCGGGGCCTAGGACCGATCGGGTCTTCAGCCGCCAGCGCCATGAACCTCAGTCAGGGTGATGTAGCCGCTGCGCTCCGCCCTCCCGTCGAGAGGCCCTCGAAGAGCAGGGTGAGCGCAGACTGGAGTTCCTTGCCGAGCGATGGCGATCCTTCAGCACCCGCATCACCGCCCCAGCGATACAGAGCACCGAAGTAGACGTCTCGCAAGATGTATCCAGCATGGAGGGCAGACACGCCCTTGGACATGCTTCCCTCTTCTTGCCCGGCCGCGATGATGTCGGTGAAGATCTGTGCGACATAGGGCGTCTCCGACAGCGGGCGCCCAGCCTTAACCCAGGCGTTGAGCATGGGTACGGCCACGTGCCGCTCGTCCACGTTCATGTCGGCCAGGATAGCCATGCAGCGCCTGAGTCGACTCACCGCATCCATGCCCTCGACAGGTTCGCTCCCGCTCATGGCCTCTTCAAGCATGTGGCGCCGACGTTCACCCCAGGCACTGATCAGGTCTTCCTTGCGCTGAAAGTAGTTGAAGAACGTGCCGCGCGCTACGTCGGCGTGCTCGGCGATCTCGTCGATCGTGGTCTTGTCGTAGCCCTGCTTGGCGAACAGCGCCAGGGCACTGGAGTAGAGACGTTCCTCGATTCTCCGCTTGTTCCGTTCGCGGCGGCTCAGTGACGTCGCTGTCTCTGGCTGATGCGTCGGCATGGGGATCTCCGGGTGCTCGCCTCAGGAAGGGGAAACTAGAGTACATGTATATCCTGCCGTCTAAAATGGGGCGACTGGACTGCCGGTCTACAGGGCGTTGAGCGCCAGGCTTGCCTCCAACGCGTCGAGTGTGTCGTTCCCGAGCAGCCGTCCCGCGGAGATCTCGATGCCGCATTCGCGGCGCAGCTGCTGTGACAACCGCACTGCCATCAAGGAGTCAAGCCCCCAGTCACGCAAAGTCCGCCTTCCGTCGAGTTGGGTGGCCTCCATTCCGAGCAGCGCCGCCGCTCGTGTGCACAGCGCGCCGTGCCCGACCCCTCCCGCCTGTTCGTTCCGTGTGTCCACGCTTTTACGGCCGCGTTGCGGCGAAACGCCCTCTGCAGCTGACAACCTTCGGACCGCGGCTGCCGCCTGCGGGCCGGTCACAGACGGCAGATTCGGCTGTGCCGTCAACCTCCCCGGTCGCGCGATGCGTTTGACGCCCTGCACGGCATGGCCCAACCATGAGCGAACGGGCATCACTGCAGGACTCGTGATGGCAGCGTCGACCAGGTGCGGAAAGTACCGTCTGAGGCGGATACCCGAGAACCGGGCCAGCACGGCCCCATCCCGGGAAAGCACAGTGGCCTCGCCCCGCGCCTGATCCGTGCCGGGAATAGGGGCGAGTGAGCATACCGTCCAGAACTCATCGGGCAGGTCGGCGTACAACTCCACGCGCCCAAAGCCCAGGGGCACATAGATGTCGCCGCTTGGCAACCCCCGGCCTACGGGCCTGGCCGCCAGCAGTGGCTGCAGCGCGCTCTCCCACGCGGCGGTCAGTGACACCTTGGGAGCTTGCATCCGGGCTACCGCCTCACCGTCGCATCGCCAGAGCTGCTCCACCGCCTCGAACGCTTGGCTGATCTCGACGCCCAGCCGGATGGCACCCGCACGGAATGCCGCCTTCGAGACGTACTGTCGGCAGCGTGCGAGCGCGCGGTCCACAGCGAGAGGAGCCATGAGCGCACAGCCGCTGTCGACCTGCTCCAGCCGCGCGGTCAGGCACCGTATCTCTTCCTCGGTACGGTTGTTGTAGGCGGTCATAGTCACAGCCTGTGTGCCATCCGCGTCGGTGTTGAACGCCGTCATACGCAGCATTAGGTCGTCGGCGTCAGCGAGATCGACCACCCGATCACCGAACAAGACGTCACTCAGGGCGAACATTTGTCCTGGTGCGGCCTCTTCAGCGAAGCGGAGCAGCATGGCTGCGTACACGACCGGCGGAACCGGAGTCATGCCCCCCAGACGCACTCCTCCACCCCAGTCGGATATACCTAGTTCAGAGAACGGGACCTCGCTGACCCGGCCCGGGGCACGGAGTGCTGGAGTCAGCCGCGCAGGAACGTGGCGGAAGTCGGTGCCGTCCCAGGGGTAAGTGGGCAGAGGTACAAGCCGGTGCTCGCCACGGTACCAACGGTCCCAATGCACGACGCCGCCTGCCGCGAAGAACCGCCCCACCGCACAAGCTAGTTCCTCCTCCTCCGGCCAGTGCCGGCGCAGTGAGGAGACTGCAGCGCTACCGTCCACCGCAGTCAGCGTCTCCTCGATACCCGTCACGAGCACCGGATGTGGACTGACCTCGACAAACACGCTGCCTTGTTCCCGGGCAAGGGCGTCGACCGTGCCGGTGAACAGCACCGGTTGGCGCAGATTGTCCGCCCAGTAGGGCGCGTCGAGTTCCGGGCCCGACACTGCGGCGCCCTTCACTGTGGAGATCAGCGGGATGGTGACGGCTCTTGGAGAGAGGCCAGCGAGCTGGGCAAGCAGATCGTCGCGCAACTCGTCCATGAACGGCGAGTGTGAGGCGACGTTGACCTTTACCGGGCGGCACAGAACGGCACGCTCACGGAGTTCCTGGGCGATGCAGGCCAGGACGGTCGAGGTACCCGCAAGGACCGTCGAGGTCGGGGCGTTCTCCGCCGCTACGCAGACAGCATCGCCATACTGCGCAACGAGGCGTCTAGCGTCATCTCCGGAGAGCTCGGTAGCCAGCATGGCACCCCGGCCCGCAGTGCGCAGCATCAGCCTGCTTCGGCGAGTGATCACCGCCGCAGCATCCGCGAGCGAGAGAGCTCCCGCCACGTGGGCTGCTGCCACCTCGCCCATACTGTGCCCCATACAGACGTCGGGATCGATCCCGCGCTCGCGCCAGGCTGCAGCCAGGGCCACCTGCACGGCCCACAGGGCGGGCTGCACGCGCTCCACATCGGAGGGGAACTCTGTTTCCACGGTGTGCAGGAACTCCACAACAGACCAACCGAGTTCGGCCCTCAATGCACCGTCGCATGCGTCCAGTGCGGCACGGAACGCCGTGGAGCGCTCATAGAGTCCACGCCCCATGCCTACCCACTGCGAACCCTGCCCAGGAAAGACAAAGACCGCCCGACGCGGTGCCCCGAAACAAGCCTCTCCAATGCCACCCTGAGCGACAGGGCGCCCCTCCGTCAACGCCCGCAACTTGTCGGCCAGGTCGTCGTGGTCGTCACCCACGACCCATAGCCGGTACGGGTGCGCCTCACGGCGCAACGCCATGGTGGCGCACAGATCTCGCAAACCGCTGTCGCGGCCCGCGCCGCCCGGAGAGAGGTACTCGGCATAGGCGCCAGCGAGCCGGAGCAGAGCTGCACGAGACTTTGCGCTGATTATCAGCAGATGAGGTCCATCGGTCGGGTCGTTGGAGGGCAGCGCTGCACTGGTCTGCGCGGTGGCGGTCTTCAGGACGGCAATGTGGCTGCCGTTGCCCCGGTCCGGCGGGCTGCCATCAGCGATCCGGGCCTCTTCGGGAACATACTCGGCCACTACGACGTGCGCATTGGTCCCGGACAACCCGAAGCAGCTCACGCCCACGAATGCTCGGTCACCGCTTCGCGGCAAAAGACGATTCTCCCGCACCAACTCCAGGGGCAGCGCCCCGTTCCTAAGCAACGGGTGAGGCTCGCTCTGGTGAAGGGAGGCGGGGACCACTCCGTGGCGGACAATGAGAACCGACTTGATCAAGCCTGCAATGCCAGCAGCAGCCTCCGCGTGACCGATGTTGGTCTTGACTGACCCGATAAGCAGGGGCCGGTCCGGGCTCCGCTCCTGAGCGACGGCGGCAGCCAATGCCTTCAGCTCGACACCGTCTCCAACAGGCGTTCCCGTGCCGTGCGCCTCCACATAGTCGAGTCGGCCAGGGGTGATGTGCGCACTGCGGCATGCCTCTCGGAGCATCTGAACCTGTCCGTCCACCGAGGGCTTCAGGAGCAGACCACTACCCCGACCATCATTGGTGACCGCGCTACCCGCCAGCAGGGCGAGCACAGGGTTGCCCTGACGCAGTGCGTCGGACAACCGCTGCAGGACTACGACGCCGACGCCCTCGCTACGTACGAAGCCGTCGGCGTCCGCAGAACCGAAGCGGCACCGTCCGCTGGGAGAGAGCATCGCACCCTGCGAGTAGGCGATGGCGTCGTAGGGGGAGAGGATGACGTTCACGCCGCCCGCGATGGCGAGGTCGCTTTCCCCACACAGCAGGCTCTGCCGTGCGGCGTGTACGGCGACCAGCGACGAAGAGCAGGCGGTGTCAAGGACAACGCTGGGGCCACGCAGGTCGAGCGCGTATGACACCCGCCCCGCCGTCACCGCGCGCAGCCGACTGCCGGCCACTGAGCGGACGTCGCGCTCAAGAGCCGACGGCCCGTTCTCCCCATACTCTGCGGTCGCCTGGCCAATGAAGACACCGGTCCGGCTGCCCGCCAGACCGGACGGCAGGATATGCGCCGCCTCGAGCGCCTCCCACACGATCTCCAGCAGGACCCGCTGCTGCGGATCCATTCCTCGCGCCTCAACAGGCGCGATCCCAAAGAAGGCCGCATCAAACCGGAACACATCGTCAAGAAAGCCACCATGCCGGGAAACCGTTCGACCAGGGACGCCCGGCTCAGGAGCGTAGTACGGCGTGATGTCGAACCGGTCCGCGGGAATCTCAGTGACCGCATCGGTCCCGCTCGTGAGCGAGGCCCAAAACTCCTCGACGCCCGCCACACCGGCGAACCGGCATCCCATGCCCACCACCGCCACTGCGGTGTCCTGTACGCAGACCGAACCGTTCATCCCAGCTTCCCCCTGATCCAGATGGAGTTCAAAAATGAATCTGGGATCAGTTTTGTGCTCCCAGTCACGCTTAGCGTGCAGTCCAAAATGATCAAGCGTGTATCAGATTTTGACTAAGTGTTGGCAATGGATGCCCCATGCCGCGATCAAGACCACCGGATAAGTCGGGATCAAGCAGGGCTTCTCGGGGCGACTGCACGGCTCCCATGCCGCCTTGTGGGCCAACATGCACTCGTGATTATTCTTGAACCGCAATCCACATATGAGTCAGAGTTTAGGCTCTGAGAGGGCGTGGCCAGGGGGGATGACCGTATGGATTCCGGGGCGAACACAAAGATCAGATTCATCGCCGTGGGCGGGCACGCGCTGCTGCGGGGTGCACTGTGCACCCTGCTGGCCCATGAGGAAGACCTGGTGGCTATCGGCCAGGTGCCGGACGGAGAAGCCGCCGTGGAACTCGTCGATCACCGTCGGCCCGATGTGGTGCTGTTGGACGTGGAGCGACCCGGAACCGAGACGGTGCGGCTGGTGATGAGGATGCGGGACTCGAGTCCGAGCACCCGCATCATCGCCATGACTCGCTGCGTGGAACTTTCGTTCCTGAGGGCACTCGCCCGCGCGGGCGTATACCGGTGCCTGTCAAAGGAAACCACGTACAGCGTTCTGATCAGCGCCCTGCGGGGGGAAGCGCAGGAACGCGCGAGCGTAGCGGTACCGCTCGCGGGTCTCACCCCCCGCGAGGCCGAGATCATGGGGTTCGTCGCCCAAGCCCTCAGCAATCGCCAAATCAGCCGGAAGCTCGCGATCGCCGAGGACACCGTGAAGCGGCACCTGCACAACGCATTCAAGAAGCTCAATGCTCGGTCACGCCTGGAGGCGGTGCAGCGGCTCTACGGGGGACTCACGCAGTCCGGCCAGTCGGTTTCCCGCGCTACACAGCATCATGTCGGGGCCGAATCCGGCCCCGACATGATGTGCCGTTGAAGTAACCGTCAGCGTGTGCTGCCGCCGACCACCTCAGCAGCGGCTTACGGCAGCACACGCTTGGCAATGTTCAGCGCGTTCATCACGCGCGGCACACCCGCATAGGCTGCGACGTGCGTTAGCAGCGCGATGATCTCGGTCCGGGTGGCACCGGCCCGCAGTGTCGCGCGCAGATGCAGTTCCAGTTGCGGCTCGCAGTCACCAAGCGCGACCAACACTGCGAGTGTCGCCAACTGGCGTGTGCGCAGGTCAAGTTCCGGGCGTCCGACGATCTCGCCGAAGACGTACTCCACGATGGTGTGGCCAAACCGCTCGTCGAGCGAGGCGACACTCTGGACAACGGTTTCGGGATCGATCCCCAGGGATCGCATGACTTCAGCACCGTGCTGCTCACGATCGCTGATACACGGCAAGTCGGTGCTGGCGCCGGACAGCACCTCCTGACAGCCGACGGGCGTGATCATCTTCTTCCTCTATCCTGTACTTGAGATTTTTCTCCGCCACGCTGCGTCACCGGGTGACCGGCATGATCGACGCGGGGTAGCGCTCACCCGACACGGCGTCCGGGGTGAAAGCCTGGTCGAGGGCCGCCAGATCGTCCGCCGTAAGTTCGACGCGTGCGGCCGCAAGGTTCTGCTCCAGGTACGTCGGCCGACGGGTGCCGGGAATCGGTACGATGTCGTCTCCCTGGGCAAGTACCCACGCCAGAGCAACCTGGGCCGCTGAGACGCCGTGATCGTCGGCCACTTCCTCCAGCACGGGCAGCAACGTGAGATTAGCCTCCAGTTCGCCCTTGGCGAAGCGCGGATTGGCAAGCCGGAAGTCGCCCTCGTCCAAAGTGGCAGTGCTGCGGACCGTACCGGTGAGAAATCCACGACCAAGTGGTGAGTAAGCAACGAGTGCGATACCCAACGCCCGACAGGCGGCGAGCACCCCGTCGTCGACGACGTTACGGGTCCACAGCGAGAATTCGCTTTGAACGGCGGCGATCGGGTGGACGGCCTGGGCGCGACGCAGTTGCTGCGCGCTGACCTCGCTAAGCCCGATGTGGCGCACCTTCCCCTCCCGTACGAGCTGGGCCAGCTCGCCGACAGTCTCCTCGACCGGGGTCACCGCGTCGAGGCGGTGCACGTAGTAAAGGTCGATCGTCTCCACTCCGAGGCGCCGCAGGGACGCCTCGCAGGCTGCGCGGGCATAGACCGGGCTGCTGTCGTTCCAGCGGCGGCCGTCCGCCCGCCGGATGCCGAACTTGGTGGCGATAAAGGCGTCATTACGACGGCCGCGCAAGGCTCGGCCGACCAACTCCTCATTGCGACCGCTGCCGTACATGTCCGCGGTATCGAGGAGGGTGACCCCAGCGTCGAGCGCCGCGTGGATCACTCGCACCGACTGCGCATCGTCGGCAGGACCGTAGAAATCGCCGCTCATTCCCATGCAGCCGAGCCCCATCAGCCCGACGACCGGACCATCGGCTCCGAGCCTGCGGCCCGGGCCGATGAGTCGCCCCGCGCTGGTCGTTTCAGATGCCATGAAGCAACTTGTCCTTCCTGGTGGGTGCTAGGTTCTTTGGGGGTACGGTGATCCAGGGCACCCCTGTGCGCGACGGATTAGCGCGCGGTGGTGACAAACTCCTGAAAGCTTGCGTTCTGAAGCTTGAGCTGCGCATGGATGTCGCCGCCAAGGCCAAAGAATCCGATGGCCCCGCCGTAGTTCTGCTGATAACTCATCCAGAGCAGAACAATATTCACGATTCGTCGCGGGCCTGGAGCGCCAGGAGCCGGGAACGGGTTCGGCAGGACCGCCTGGTAGCTCCCCTTACCAGCCGAGTCGGCCATGAACACGTTAGGGATGCCGAGCGGTCCCGGCCTGAAGGGGCCGGCAGGAACTGGGGCCAGGTCGTGCTCCCGCAGGGACATCACGGTGTACATACTGTTGGGGATGAGACCGGAGAACTCGAAGCAGAACTCCACATCGTGTCCGCCGTTCACCGTGGCGACCTCGAGCCATCCCTGCGCCTGCACCCACTGCCCCAGTGTGACGGGCTCCGTGACCCGGCGACCGTCCTCAGGACGCAGGTCGGGAATCGGCACTTCGTGGAAGGGATAGCTGGGTCGTTGCACCGAGTGGGCCTGCGGGCACTGGTCAGGAGCGAACAACATCGGGTAGTTGTTGCAGGGCAGCGGCAGAGGCAGCGTGTACAGGACCATGTCCCTGTCTGCCGGAGAAAGTTCGGTCGGCAACTCCCGCACGACCTGGTACGGAACATTCTGGCCATGCTGCGGAAGTAGGCTCGCGGGAGAGACGATCGCTGACCCCCACTCGGAGCAGACCGAGTCGTCGGGACCGGGCCGGTTGACCCTGCCGATGACGACGAAGTCGCCGTCCGCGTTCATGACCTCGCTGGGCGGATAGGTTGGCCCCTGTGTGGTTAGGCTGAGCTGGTACGTCTTCGCAGTCATCGTCTCAGGCCTCGATCCGGGCGTACGTCTTCGTGTACAGACCGCCCTCGCCGCCCTGAGGGATGATGTACTTCTCGCGCACCTCGGTGAGGATCGCTTCGTACGCCGGCGTCTTGAAGACGCCGTTGTGCTGGGACGGGTCTACCGAGAACCCGGCCACGAACAACACGCCGGGCTCAGTGCTCAGCAACGAGTGGTAGGCGAGGAACACCTCGGATTCTTCGGCGCTCCGCACGGTCTCGAAGATCGTGCGATCCCGCCATTCCCGGTACTCTTCCAGGACCGGCGGCTTCACCTCTACCCGGCGAAGCTGGACGTACGTGGTGTCGGGAAGCGCAGTCGAGCAATCCTTGGGCGCCTCCACGAACTCGTGGACATGTCGACGGAAGTCGCCCACCGCGAACGGTGCGACAGCCTCCCACTGCTCCCGCGCATCCCGCCGAAGTCGGCCGAGGTCTTCGTCGCCAGACAGTGGCCGCAGTTCCAGCAGCGTACTGTCCTCCAGCGAACGGTAGAGCGCGCGCCCGTCCTCGCACCGAGAATGCAGCTCCAGCCAACTCTTGACAGCACTGTCCGACTCGGTTTCCTGCACCGCGACTTCGGTGACAAGCAGCAGACGTGTGGGCATGGTGACACTCACTCCTCAAGTAGGAAGGATGGGAAGAGGAAGGGAGAGCGGGGAAAGCAGGAGTGCCGCACTGTCCGCAAGGGGACTGCGGCCACCAGGGCCGCTCAACTGTTCTGCAGCGCGGTCACGGCCGACCCAAGCGGCGAACGTTCCGACGGGCTGAAGCAGTCGACACGGACCCGCTCCCACACCCCGCCCATGCGAAACGGGTCGGTGGCGAAGTACCGCTCTACGGCCTCGCGGGCAGGTGCCTCTACGACGAAGACACTGCCGACCGCCTCGCCGGTGCCGTCCACGGTCAACGGACCGTAGAGGAGCGGCCTCACGGGGCCGCCCTCGCGCAGCCGACGCGAGTGGTGCGGTCTCAACTCCTGGCGCCGTGCCGCCGCTCCCGGGGCATCCACGCAGTGGACAACCCAGAGTGATGCGGTCATCGTGCGACGGCCGATGCAGTCACAGCGGCCTCGGACAGGGCCGCACGCACTGCCTGCCGGGCTGCCATCGACTCCTGTTTGACCGCCACAGCCTCCGGGATGACCCGGATGACGGTCTCGAACTCGGCAGCTATCCTGTTATCTTGACGGATAATCAGAACACAGTCGACCGACGAGCCGATCGGCGAAGCGTCGCCCTGGTGCGCTAGCCGGAACTCGATCGTCGCGGGCAGTGGGAAGACGAAGCTATGAAACGCTGAGCGGATAGAGCCGATGACGAACCGGGTCGGCCCCTGACTCGTCAGCAGAAACTGCTCAACGACGACTGTCCAGGTCTGCCGCGCGGCCTCGAGCAGGGTCACCGCGGGAATATGTTGGCCTGTCAGGTGATCTTCCAGCACTTCCACCCGCTGGTCTAGCAGCAGGGGCGCCGTATAGAGGCCCGGTCCGGTCGGCTGTACGGGCCCGATAAGGACGTTCTTGGCCTCGTGCTTGTGGGTCAGTCCGCGCTCCACGGGCAACGGAACATCCGCTCCAGTACGCTCTCGTAGCTCGCGCAGCTGGTCAGCGCTGAGACCCTGACCGACGACAATCGATTGCCCTGCCGTAAGGTCTCCGGAACGCAGTGCATCGAGCAGGTCGGTGACAGGCACAGTTCCCGCGTTCCCGAGGAACTCCTTGAACCGATCGCCCACTACTGCGCGGACACTGGAGTTCTGCCGCATTTCTGTCTCTCCTTGGTGAATCGGTGCCCGTGGACCGTCAGACGGCTATGGACCGGGACAGGGCGGAGTGGTATGCGTCGATGAAATCATCGAAGGTACGGACGTCGGATATCAGCAGGTCCTCGGCAAACGGGTCCACGCCGATCTCCATCTCCAACTGGATGATCAGTCGAGCGATCAGTAGGGAACTCAGGCCAAGATCGGTCAGCGAGCGGTCACCGGGGATGTCTGCGTGTTCAATCCCAGCCTCTTCAAGTAGCTCCGTAACGGCCTCGAGGACGATGGACCGGGTGGTGTCGTGGCTCAGCATGTAATTCCTCCGTCGATGACGATGGACTGTCCGGTGATGAACGACGCATGTGGTGAGACGACGAACGAGACGGCGTCGGCAATCTCGTCGATCGAAGCGATCCGACCGAGGGGGGTGCGTCGTTGGATGCGTTCGCGGTTGGTGTCGGTGACGTTGGTGGTCAGATCGCTCTCAAAGAAACCCGGTACGACCGAGTTCACGCGGATGTTCATGGGCCCCAGTTCACGGGCAAGCGCTCGGGTCATACCATTCAGGCCAGCTTTCGCTGCGGCGTACACCGCGACGCCGCGATAACCACGGATCGCATTGATTGAGGAGACATTGACGATCTGACCCTGGCCCCCGAGGCTCATCACCCGGGCGCATGCCTGAGTGAGGACGATAGGACCTGTCAGGTTGGCAGTGATGCCAGCGGCAATGCGCTCGGGACGCTCCGTGAGAAAGAGCTGCTGACCGTCCAGTACCGCCGCGTTGTTGATCAGCAGGTCGATCCGGCCGAACCTGCGGGTGACATCCCTGACGAACTGCCGCAGCGCCTTGAAGTCAGTGAGATCGGCCTGGTCCCACAGGAAATGTTCCGGTGCGGTCGCGGCAGTCTTCTCCACGAACTCGCTGGGGGAACGACTGAAGGTCGCCACGGTCCAGCCGTCGGTCAGCAGCCGCTCCACGAGCAGGGCCCCGAGCCCGCGGCTGCCCCCACTGACCACCGCCACCCGTCGGCCCGGAGGACGCCCGCCAGCATCGTCCGTCATGCCGCGCTCCTGATCTTCTTAAAACGATCGGAGTGTTGGGCCCGGGTGGACACTTCGACGACAGCAGGTATTTTGAATGGCTCCAGTTTCGCCGCGCAGTGGCTGCGGATCCGACGGGTCACCGACCGACTGTCCTCCGCCTCGGCGAGCAGCACGGTCGCCTTGACCACCATGCCGGTGACATGGCTGGGAAAACCGCTCACGGTGACCTCGGCGACGTTGTCGACATCGAGGATCACGCTTTCGACTTCACTGGGATACACCTTCTCCCCGCCCACGTTGATGATCTCGGACCGGCGCCCCAAGATGCGTATCCAGTCGCCATCCGTCTCCACCATGTCCTGGGTGTTGAAGTACCCCTCGGCATCGAACGGCACGGGGGCGTTGAGGTAGCCGAGCATCGCCATCTCGGAGCGAATCCACAGCACTCCGTCGATGATCTTGTGATCGAAGCCGGAATTACCCAGCTTGACCCAAAGAGTGTCGTCGCTGCGGGATTTGGTTGGCAGGATGCCAAGCTCGGACAGGCCGTACGTCTGCTTGAAGCGCACGTGCGGGAGCTGCTCCTTCAGTCGCTGAAGTGTGCGCAGCGGCATCGGCTCCGTGCCGTAAGTGATCAGTTGCAGGGAGTCAGTCGCGAACCGCTCGACAGCCCCGGCGAGCAGCACCATGTTGAGAAATGTCGGCGTGGTTGGCAGCACCTCAACCCGATGGTTGCGGATGGCCGCGAAGACGGTGTCCGGTGTGCGCTCGGGAACCGTGACCACGGTGCCGCCCTGGCACAGAGTGTGCAGCAAGGTGTTGATTCCGCCGATGTGGTCCAGACTGAGGAAGGACAGGATGCGGCGGGGAGTGCCGCCTGCCCGGTAGCGACCGAGAACCTTTACGAAGTCCAGCACTGATGCCTTACTACGCCCGGTGGTGCCGGAACTGAAGAGCACCAGACCGGGGCGCCCGGCCGTACGCAGATGTGCGTAGAGATCGTGGTTGGCGCGGCGGCCGGTCCGCAGGAGGCTGCGCTGCCCCTCCGGGCCCAGCACGATCGTGGTCTCGACCTCGGCCACGTCCAGGAACTCGTCGCGCTTGGCATCGGGCAGGACGGCGAGCGGCACGATGACGGCCCCCCGCTCGATCAGCGCGAGCAGCCCAGCACAGGAAGCGGGCGAATACGGGCCCTCCAGCGTCACCACGTCGCCGGCCTGCACCTGGTGACCATCCAGGAAGGCCCGCCAGTCGACCACCAGGTCGATAAGCTGCGCATAACTGACGGTTGCACCGTTGAAAACTATGGCGTCGGCGTTGCCGAATTTCTCCAGTTCGATCAGCGGGGAGATTTCCACGGATTTCCTCCGACCCTTGGCTTCTGGAGATAAATCTAGGGTCGTGGAATCGCTAGGACAACGCCTCTTTTAGAGCGCCGAAATGTCTATGCGCTCTTGGGTACCCCAACTATCGAGAGAAACAAGAAAAAAGCTGTTCCTCCATTGGCGCGAAGGAACAGCTCGGAAGGATCTCGGACCGGGTGAATACCCGTCGGGTATCAGGTGGCCGGCTGCTCGTCGGTATCCAGTGTCTCGACGGCGGCCGAGGGTGGTGGCATCGCCACGGTCCGCGGTGCGTGTACGTCGCGGGACGACACAAAGACACCCAGGGTGACCAGGATGCCGGCGCCGATCTGGAGCAGGGTCACCGACTGGCCCAAGACGAACGAAGCGAGCACGGTGAAGACCGGTACCAGATGAAAGAAAACCGCGGTGTCGGCCACGCCGATGTGACTTACACCGTAGTTCCAGAAGACGTATGCGAGGACGGTCGCGAGCACTCCAACGAAAGCCAGGGCCGCATACACACCAGCCGGAAGGTGGGCGAGGACGTGCGGGGTAGGCCGCGGACTGACCAGTAGCGCGGCTACCCAGAGTCCAGCGCAGCCCATGATCGTGGTGAGAGCGGTGGTCACGACAGGGGTGCTGTTCTTGACGTACCTGCCGCCCAGGATGGAATACAGCGCAAGACAGGTGGTCGCACCCACACACAGCAGGTCACCGATGTTCGGCGGCTCCAGCCGCTGCACCGAGCTGCTCAGAATCAAGACGGCGACACCAGCGAAACTCACCAGGGTGCCGATCTTATGTCCCCGGCTGATGCGTTCGCCGTAGCAGACGCCCGCGATCAGAGCGGTCACCAAGGGGTTGGTGGCCTGGATGAGCGCGCCGTTGGTGGGCGAGGTGTACTTCATTCCGAAGAAGAACAGGACGTTGAAGACCACGACACCGATAAGCGCCATGCCCAGGAGGGGACGCCAGCTGGTACGCATCGCCCGCAGCACGGTATGCCGCTTGATCGCCAGCACGCCGATCACCAGGACGGACGCGATCGAGTACCTCAGCGCGCCTCCAGCCGGAGGTGAGAGATAGCGCACCGAGTAGTTGACTAGATTGAAGGTGGCACCCCAGAACAGCGCCGACAGGGTCAGCATGAGGTAGATGATCTTTTTGTTCACGGCGTTCTCCAGATCGCGAGACGGTGAGTCAGCCCAGGACAGCCACTTGGGCGAAGGAGCCCGTCTCCGCGGGGAGCACGGGCCAGCCCAGCCGTGCCGCGTGGTCGGCCAACACCGCGTCGTGCCCCCCGATCACGTGCGGACGGCCGAGCAAGCGGAGCATTCCGAGATCACTGGAGTGGTCACCGTAGCCAGCGCAGTCGGCGCCGTCGACGCCCAGCCGGGCCAGAGTCTCGAGCACTGCGTCGGCCTTGGCATCGCCGATCATCGGACGTCGCACCTCGCCGGTCACTCGCCCCTCCGCATCCAAGAGCGGTTCGGAACACAGCACAATGTCCGCGCGCAGTTCCCGGGCCAGTGGGTCAAGGCACCCGAGGAACGAGCCGGAGACCAGCACCGTCGTGTCACCCGCACCGGCATGCCGCCGCAGAGCGTCCACGCTTGCCAGCACGAACGCGTCAGGGCGGTGCCGGTAGTTGTCGTACCAGTCCTGGCCGGCGGACAACAGGTCCGTCCACGAAGTCCCTGCGAACCGGCGGTAGTACGCACGGTTGACCTCCGGCCGTGGGACGCCCTCAGACCACATGCCCCGAAACGCGGCCATCGCACGCTCGTAGTCGCTCTCGTCGCCGCCGTTTCGAAGGAGCCAGAACCGCAGGAAGTCGAACATGCTCTTGACTCCGATGAGCGTCTCATCGACGTCGAAGAAGGCAGCTCGCGGGAGGGTACGCATGACGGGATGTCGTCCCTTCGGGAAGTGACCGGACCCGCTCGACGTTAATGGCCGACACGGTCAGCTTGCGAGGAAATGCAACCAAGGTGGTAGAGGCGACTCGCGAAGCATGGTCCGGCAGTGCGGTTAGGGCGTACTCAGACCGATATTCCGGTGAGGTATACCAGTTCGGCCACGCTGAAAGCAGCGTTGACCGTCCGATGGCACCGAACCTAGTGTCTTGACGTACCCACTCGTGAAGAATCTTTCTCATGGGAAGTGAGGGATGGAAATGTCCCAGCAGAATGCCGGCACCGTCGCTGAGGAGTTCTGGGCCAAGCTGCAGAGCGGCGATCGTGAGGGTGTGCTGGCCATGCTTCCGGACACACTGGACTGGTTCGTCCCTGGCAACCCCGAACTTGTGCCATGGGCTGGTCGGCGGACCAGCAAGCAGGAGATCCGGCAGTTCCTCGAAATGCTGGGGGGAACCATGAAGCCCGAGGTGAACAAGGTGGAGCAGGTCATCTCCGAAGGGCCACACACGGTCGTTACGGGGTACTTCGAACACCGGTGCCGCGCCACCGGCAAGGTCTTTGCGTCGCCCTACGCCTTGCGCCTGACGGTCAAGGGCGGCCTGGTTACCAACTACGACATCTACGAGGACACCCAAGCCCTCGTCGACGCGCTGCGCTGACGCCCATCAGCCCGGCGCGCCCGGGCCGCTCCACGCCCGGTCGCGGGGCGCGGCGACCTACCGCCACGCCCCGCGGCAGCTGAACTCCTTTTCCAGGTGGCCCGTTGAACCATGCATCCGATGCTGTCCCGCACCCCGAACCAGCCACTGGCAGCCTCCCCCATCGCCAAGTGCGCCTCGGAGATCACCTCACCTATCTTCTTGACCGTCCCGCCGAACACCCGTCGGGCAGCACCCCGCTTGTCCTGGTCCACGCGCTGGGTCTGGATCGCCTCATGTGGGCACCCGTCATTGGTCGGTTGCCCGCAGACCGCCGGATCATCGCTTACGACGTACGCGGCCACGGCCGGGCGGCAGGTGCTCCCCCCGCGCCAGACTTGCACGCCCTCGCCGACGATCTGGCACAGCTTCTCGACGAACTCGGCATCGAGCGGATCGGATTGGCAGGCTTGTCCATGGGCGGTGCCATTGCCCAGACCTTTGCTGTCGACCATCCCGACCGCCTCACGGACCTGTACCTAGTAGCCACCGCCGCGACCCCTCAGACCGCCTATCTCCAGCGCGCAGCCGAAGCCGAGGAATACGGCGTCGGCGCCCAGCTACCGACCACCCTCGATCGCTGGTTCAGCCCGGCCTTCCTGGCTGCGGAGTTCGCGCCCGTGCGCTACGCACGGGCGTCAGTGCATCGAGCCAATCTCGCCGACTGGTGCGCAAGTTGGCGGGCACTCGCTCGTCTTGATACCAGGCTCGCGCTGTCCAGACTCGGTGTGCCCACCCGGGTGATCGCGGGTGGGGACGATCCATCGACGCCTCCCGCGATGATGCAGGACATCGCCCGCGCCATCCCCGGCGCCGACTTCGTGGTGATCCCCGGTGTACGGCACCTGATCAGTCTTGAGGCTCCGGACCGCTTGGCCCGGCTATTGACCCCAGACTACTGAGGTTCAAGGCGCTACCACTTCGGTGGCAGAAAGCGCGGCCGGAACCAATTGTGCGGCTAGTTTTAGCGCCAGCTGAACTAGCCGAAAGGGAAATTCTGTGCCCAGTCGCGTAGATACGGTTTACATTCAGCATTCGGTTGATCGTTCGGTTGACATATCTCTCTCGATAAAGAGCGAACGAAAACGGATTGAAATCCTTACGATCCTACAGAACTTGGAGCAGAGCGGCCCTGTTGGCAACATCCAGGTGTCCGACGATCCCGTGATAGCGGTAGCCGAGGCTGCGTCAGCCCCCGGCCGCATCGCCCTCGTCGCACTCGCCGACCTGGTCGGATCACCGTCCTTCCCGCAGGAACTCACAGCACTAAGGCGGCTCGACGCGCTGATACTCGTCACCAAGGACGATGTCGCTTCTCTGCGACAATTCCCGGAGCTGCCGGGAATCGGCTATCTGGGCCCCGACGAACTGACCTCAGACGGAGTGCGCGAGGCCCTCTCCCGGATGGCTGCAGGTGAACCGCCCGTCCCTACCTGGCTGGTACATGACCTGCTCGCCGCGTGGCGGGCGGCGCCGGAGGGCCGACCGTCCCCCCGACTGACCCGACGGGAGCAGCAAACCCTCGTCCTCCTAGTCGACGGACTGAGCAACAAGCAGATCGGACGGCGTCTCGGTATCTCAGACCACGGCGCCAAGCGCCTGGTCGGCAACATCCTCGCCAAGCTCGACTGCCCGAACCGCACCGCGGTCGCCACGCTGGCCGTACGGGACGGCCTGTACGAGCAGTGCGTACGCAACGTCTTGCCCGCTGAGCGAAACATCTGAGGCGCAGCGCCGAGTGTGGAACATCAGAGAAGGGCCTCATCACCGTGAAAATCTATTCGACTGCAACATTTCCTGGCAATGGTCAGCACTCCAGCGACCGAATGGCGCTTAGGCCGATCGCCGAAGCGGTTCTGAAAAGCATCGCATTTCCTAGCGATGCCGCCGCGTCCCTGCGGCTCTCTCCCCCAGACCGTCACCATTTCTTTCTCCTACCACCGACACGCCTGTTCTTCAGGAAAGAGGTATTCGATGCCCATCATCACGATCCAGCAGGGTCCACAGCCCGTCGAGCGCAAGCGTGAACTCGTACAACGCATCACCGAGGCAATGGTCGAGGCTTACGGACTGCCGCCCGAGTCGGTACAGGTCTGGATCCACGAAGTTCCCGCAGACAGCTGGGGAAAGGCCGGTCAGCTCACCTGCGACAAGTGAGCTGAAGACGCACTCCTGCAGCAACTGAACAACAGCTATTCTGTTCATCAATGACTGATGCGGGCCCACCGGAAAATCCGGCGGACCCGCATCGGGTCATCGTGCTACCGACCCCTCACGCAAGCGAGTGATCATACGCTGAGTAACTTCGATCGGCGACGCGGATTCGACGGGAGCAGCACCCGAAGAACTGTCACCGAGCGCTTCGATCCGCTCGTTCCATTCCTCATGCCCCTTGAAGGGAATGGTCTCTCCAGGCGTGTACCGGGGAAGCGGACGATAGGTGTTGATTCCATCGACCTGCTTACCGCGTACGAGAACGGGGTCGAGGTAAAGACCGTCGCTGCTTATTCGTGTCGACGTCGAGATGTAGCCGATGTCGAGCCCACAACGACGCATGGGAGAAGTGTTGGCTTCGGAATAATGCAGCAGATGAGGGTGATGGATCGAGACGTCGCCAGGATTTAGTTCGATGTCGACGATACCGTGCTTTTCTGCCCATTCATTCACGATCTTTTCGTCCGACGACGAATACAGCATGTTCTCCGTGTCGGTGCGGAGCGAGGGGGCGTGCAGCGGCAACTGGTGGCTCTTGGGAATCATCCGCAGACAGCCGTTCTCGGTTGAGCTACTGTCCACGGCCAGCCAGACGGTGAGCGCCTGCATCGGCTCGAGCTTCCAGTAGGCGCCGTCCTGGTGCCACAGCACCGGCTGGCCGTCGAAGGGCGGCTTGCAGATGTAGTGCGCCGTGAAGCACGCAATATCCGGGCCAAGGAAGTACTCGGCGATGTCGGTCAGACGCGGGTCCGTGATGAGTCGTACCCAGAATGCGTCGTTGCGGATCAGGGGGTGGTGGAGGTGCTCAGGCCGCACATCTGGATACTTCTCCATGAGCCACGCGATGTGCGAACGCGCCTCTTCGATGAGGTCCAGCGGGATGGCGTCCCTGATAATGGCGAAGCCTTGCTCGGAATATTCTTTCGCTACCTGGCTGAAGTCACGCACGAGATACGATCCTTTGTGTCGCCGTCACATGTGATGCGCCCACTCTCGGGCACATCAATACCCTTGCGTACTTAGGTTGCCGGGCACCGCACTTTCCTGTCAAGGATCTCCCTTTGGGGTACCTGATTAGGGATACCACCAGCCATTCCGAGGTGACGGAAGCATTGATTGACATAATCTTGAGCCCCAAGCTAGGTTGAGCGGCGCCATGCAGGTACTCCATTGCCGACTTGAAGGCAATGCTGGAATCATTTGAATGCCTACGAGAGCTTGATGGATGCCGGAGAGCTGTTCGCCGAAAAATCCGCAGGCTGACACTTGACCCCGGGTCATCGCCTCCAGTCCGGTTGTGAACCCGCAATGGCCGGCATCCGGACGTCTGACGCGTTTCCAAATGCCGGCCTGGCCAGCCCGAACACGCCACCGGAACGCCGGAGCTGTTGTCCGCGACCCAGAAAGGAGCTTGGCATGGAGGAGCGTCATGACTGGTACGCCGTCCGCAACGCGGAAGGCCAGTACTCGGTTTGGCAAAACCACATGCCCGTCCCGGCGGGCTGGGCGCCCGTCCATCGGGCCCACACCAAGGAGGACTGTCTGGAGTACATCGGCCGGACGTGGACCGACATCCGACCTGTCAGTTCCCGCTGACCGCCTCCAGCGGCATTGACCACACCTTCGGGCGAGAGACGAGCATGAACACAGAGATCCAACATCCCACACCGAGCGTGGCACACGCGGAGATCCGTACCCTTCCCGCTTCCAGCGGACAGGAAAGACTGTGGCTCACCGCCGAGGCCGATGGGACCACCGTTCCCTACGCGGCCCCATTCGGCTACCACATCTCCACGCGGCTGACCGCCGCCCAGCTCGAAGCCGCCATGGCAGTTCTGATCATGCGTCACGATGCGTTGCGCACCGGCCTGCACTGGACGGGTGAGGGGTTGGCCCAACAGGTGCATGCGACCGTGCGCCCCGAGGTGCGGGAGATCCTCTGCACCAGCACAGAGGAGTTCACCGAGGCACTGCGCGTGGTGGCGGCGGAACCGTTCGACCTATCCCGACCGCCATTGGTCCGCATGCTTCACGCCCGAGTCGCGCCGGACGAGACTGCGTTCGGTTTCGTCTTCCACCATTCCATCTGCGACTCCTGGTCCATGGAGCTCTTTCTGCAAGACCTGACGCGGATTCTCGATGGTGACACCCCTGACACCACCCCCGGGGAACACGCGGCGTGGTCCCTGGAAGAACATGCATGGCTGGAGTCCGCCGAGGCGGAGCGGGAGCGTGCCTACTGGGGTGACCGCCTCCAGGACGGTGCGGCTCCCCTACGGCTGGGCCGCTACGACCGGCAGCCGTCGCGGAATGGGGCGGTGCATCGCTTCGCAGTGCCGGCTCCGACGGTGAGCCAGCTGGTGGAACTGACTGCCGCGTCCCCGTTCTCGATCATGCTGGCCGCGTTCGGAGTGCTTCTTCACCGCTACTCGCTCAACGAGCGGATCAGCATCGGCCTCCCGCTGGCCGGGCGCCTCACAGCCGACGCCGAGCACACCTTCGGCTATCTGAGTAACACCGTTGTGGCCTTGGAGGATTACGCCGAGGACACCACCTTCCGGGACGCGGTGGCGTCGGCCTTCCAGCATGTGGCGGACGGCATCGAACACGGAAGGCTGCCGTTCCAGGAACTGGTACGCCTCTCCGGAAAGCGTCAGGAAGGAGCCGTGCCGCTGTACGAGGCAATGTTCGGCCCGCAGAACACACCGGTTGAGACGTCGCACACGATCGGCGGCCACTCACTGACCCGGATCAACGTGCACAACGGGACCGCGAAGAATGAACTGACGCTACTCGTCGAACAAAGGGCCGACAAATTCGAGTTTGAGTTCGAGTACGACACTGCCCTGTTCGACCACTCGTGGGCGGAACGTTTCTCTGTCGCCTACGTCCAGCTGCTGATGTCCGCCGCGCAGGCTCCGGACACTCCAGTGGCCGAGCTGCCGCTGCTCACGGCGGAGCAGATGGCGGCAGCCTTCGCCGAACGCCCCCACCGCGGGGACTATCTAGATGAGAACCCTG
Source organism: Streptomyces sp. LaPpAH-108 (assembly GCF_000373625.1). Classification (GTDB taxonomy): domain Bacteria; phylum Actinomycetota; class Actinomycetes; order Streptomycetales; family Streptomycetaceae; genus Streptomyces. The sequence goes on along the minus strand of NZ_KB891987.1, from coordinate 1,016,723 downwards.
CACACGTCGACATAGAGGCCCAGGCACGCCGAACACCCGAAGCGGTGGCCGTCCGCTGGACCGATGGTGAATTGACATATCGTCAACTTAACCGTAGGGCAAACGCGTTCGCAGCGCGCATCATGAGATCGGGCATCGCGACCGGTAGCCGGATCGGCGTCCGACTCGACCGAGGACCGCACCTGATCTGCGCGCTGCTCGGGATACTCAAGGCCGGAGCAGCCTTCGTACCGCTCGATCCGAAGTTTCCGATGGCACGTGTCCGGACGATCTGTGAGGATGCCGCCGTATCCGCCATTGTGGCCGAGGCGTCCGAGGTGGCGGAGCTGGCCGACATCGCCCCGGTTCTGGTTCCGGACGACGACGCCACCGAGATGACCACCGAAGTGCAGGTGGGCCCGAACGATCTCGCGTACATCTATTACACCTCCGGGTCCACGGGCACCCCAAAGGGCGTCGTCATCGACCACCGGGACGCGAGCCAGCGCCTCGCCTGGTTCCGGGACGCCTACCCGACGGGACCGGGCGACGCGGTACTGGCCAAGACACCACTGGTGTTCGACATATCCCTCTGGGAGATCTTCCTACCGCTCCTCACGGGCGCGGAGGTGCTGATCGCTGAGCCGAACCGGGAGGCCGATCCCGACTACCTGCGTCAGGTGCTGCGCACAGAGCCTGTCGTGCTGGTCCACTTCGTGCCCGTCGCACTGGAGACCTACCTGAGTGCAGTCGAAGCCGGTAACTACCCGGCGCTGCGCTGGGTGATCGCGAGCGGTGAAGCGGTGCCAACGAGTCTGCTGCGGCGTGCTCACAACCACTTCGGTGCCGAGGTGCACATCCAGTACGGGCAGACCGAGACGGCCGAGGTAACAGTCTGGGACGGCACCGACGACGATGTGCCGTCGGCATCGACGCTACTGGGCCGAGAGATCGGCGTCTACTCGATGCGTGTCGTCGACCGCGCGCTCCAGCCAGTGCCCACGGATGTGCCCGGCGAGCTGTGTGTCAGCGGCCTCGGTGGTGTGGCCTGGGGATACCAGAACCGGCCGGTGATCACAGCTGAACGGTTCGTGCCCCATCCGGGCTGCCCAGACGGACGCTTGTACCGGTCGGGAGACGTGGTCCGCAAGCTCGGCTCGGGCCTCTACGAGTTCCTGGGCAGGCAGGACCAGCAGATCAAGATCCAGGGGTGCCGCGTCGAGCCCGGCGAGATAGAGAACGTGCTCTGCGCGCATCCAGCTGTTACAGGCTGCGTGGTTGTGGCCCGCAGGTCCACCAATGGGAACGTGCAGCTCGCCGCCTACATCGTCGCTGGTGACGACGAGCCGTCCCCGGGCGACCTAGCCGACTTCGTCCGGCACCGTCTTCCTTGGTACATGGTCCCAGGAGCCTTTGTTCTACTGCCTGACTTTCCTCGCACGACGAGCGGGAAAGTCGCGAGAGACAGCCTCCCCGCACCGGACCGGCATGCCTTCGCGACGAAGGCCGGACCAGAAGGGCCAGTCGGCCCGGTAGAGGCAGAAATCGCGGCTGAGTGGGCACGTGTGCTCAACATCCAGGGCCTCGGGCGACATGACGACTTCTTCACCGTCGGCGGAACCTCTCTCAGTCTAGTGCGGGTCCTCGGGGCGGTCTCAAAGCGCTACGGGATCACCCTGCGCATGGGCCGGTTCATCAGTCGTCCCACCATCGCTGCGCTGGCGGAGGCGGTGCATGAGGGCATAGAGCAGTTGGTCGGTGACCTCTCCGAGGAGGAAGCGCTCAACATGCTGGAGGCGTTGCGCGCCCATGACTGAAAAGCCCGTACGACGGCAGGAACTCATCGACCTGCTCCTGCGTGGTCGTGACTCGCGGCAGAGGACGGTCGCGCAGTTCGCGGCGCGGGCTCGGCTCAGCCGGGACCAGCAGCGGCTGTGGTTCCTTGAACAGCAGTATCCCGGCACCGCACAGAACAACATCGCGGTCCGCCTCGACTTGAGTGATGCTCCCGAACGGGCGGAACTGGAAAGGGCATTGGCCCGGCTTCAGGAGGTTCATCAGGCGCTTCGGCTGAGGGTGTCCGGCTCACTGGCCTCCCCGATGCAGGAAGTAACCGCATCCTGCAAGGTCCCCCTGGAGTGGCACGACCTGTCCGGCCTAGCGTCGGCTACGGCCCAGGCCCGCGCCGAGCAGTTGACGATAAGCGCGGCCCATCGCCCTCTCGACTTGGGCCGACCTCCGTTGTACCGAGCTACGGCGGTGCTCCTGCCGAACGGGAACTGGCAACTGGTCCTGGTCTTCCACCATCTCATCACCGACGGCTGGTCCGTCGGCGTGCTGTATGAGGACCTAGCCCAGCTTCTCTCTGGGAAAGAGATCGAGCAGCCGGCCACGACCTTTGTCGACTGGGTGGCACGCGACAACGACAAGGCAACCCCGGACTGGGTGAGCGACTACTGGAAGGAACGGCTCGCGGACGCCCCTGTCCCGGTCACGCTCGCCGTGCGCGAGGGAAGCAACGACCCTCATCTGCGCGGGGGACTCATTCCCTTCAGCATCGACGCGGATTTGACCGGTGCGCTGCGCTTGCTTGCCCGCGAACTCGGCGTGACCCTCTACGCCGTATGCCTTGCCGCCTTCAAGGTGGTACTCCGCAGGTTCGCAAACTCCCCGGAGGTAGTGGTTGGTTCCCCAGCCGCCGGCCGGGAGGATCCGGCACTCGACCGCGTCGTCGGCTTCTTCGTACGGACGCTCGCTCTGCGCACCGACATTGCGCTCGACGACAACTTCGCTGACGTGGCGCGGCGTGTGCAGCAGACAGTCACCGAGGCCCTGGACCACCAGCCGATGCCGTTCGACGAACTGGTGGCGTTGACGGGAGCGAGCGGCGGAGAGTCCACCCACCCGCTGTTCCGCACCATGCTCGCCTACCTGGGCGTCACCGGCGAGGAGCCCGAGTGGAACGGCCGACTACACGCTGTGAAGGATCTCGACACCGGTACCGCCAAGTTCGACCTGACCATCGCCCTCAATGAGCACGCGACGAGTATCTCGGGGGCTGTGGAGTGGGCGGAGCGTGGGGCGGACGAGATAGCGGCGAAGGGCGCGCTGGACGCGTTCCTGGCGACCCTTCGGATGGTCGTCCGGCAGCCGGAGGCCCGGGTCGGCGAGATTCCACTGTCAGAGCCCCCACTACCGGAACATTCGGGGCACACGGCCACGGGCTGTATCAACCTCGCTGACGGCCTATTCCGTCAGGCCAACCGAACCCCGCAGGCCATAGCCCTAATCGACGAGTACGGAGGCACTGAGAACTATGCTTCCCTCGCTGACCGAGTGGCCCGGGCGGCGGAACGACTGCGTCAGGTGGGCCTGCGGCCCGGCGACCGGGTGGCCCTGCTCCTGGAGCGATCCACCGATTTGGTCGTCGCCGTGCACGCCGTCACCGCAGTCGGCTGCGGCTACGTACCGATAGACACGACGGCTCCCTCAGCCCGGGTGGCCGAGCTTTTGACCTCGGCCGGAGTACAAGCCATTGTGGTTCACGAGGCCACGCGGGCCCTGCTGCCTAATGGCCCGTGGCATGTGCTGGATGCGGCCGACGACACGCTCGCCCTTGCCGACCGACGGACCTCGCCCGTCGCGCCGGGCGGCTACTCACATCTGCTGTACACCTCCGGGTCGACTGGCACCCCGAAACTAGTCGCGTTTCCGGCCGACGCCCAACAGGCCTTCCTGGACTGGCTGCAGAGCAGCATGCCGCTCAGTGCCGACGACCGGGTGCTTCTGAAGACCCCATACGGCTTCGACGTATCGCTGTGGGAACTCTTTTGGCCGCTCCAGCACGGGGCCGCACTGGTCGTGGCAAGGCCTAGCGCGCACTCCGACCCGGCTCACCTAGCCGAGCTGATCCGACGGCAGCGTGTAACGGTGGCCAACTTCGTGCCATCCATCCTCGAACATTTTCTCGACGAGCCCGCGGCAGCACATTGCACTAGCCTGCGCTACCTGTTGTCGGCCGGAGAGCAACTCACCAACGCCCTGCGGGACCAGGTACATCGTCGACTCTCGGCCACCTTGGTCAACCTCTACGGCCCGACCGAGACCAACGCAGTGACGGCATACACCTGCGCTCCTCACGATGGCGGCGGGCCCGTGCCCATCGGCATGGCTCTGCCGCACACCCGGCTTCACGTCCTGGATGCGGAACTGCGCCCGGTTCCGGTGGGTCTGCCCGGCGAGCTTTACATCGGCGGAGAGCTGGGCACCGCGATCGGCTACTGGGGACAGCCCGTGCTCACGGCAGAGCGATTCGTACCGGATCCGTTCAGCGCCGAGCCAGGGCGTCGCCTTTACCGCACCGGTGACGGTGCGCGTCAGCTGCCCGACGGCGGGTTCGAGTACCTGGGTCGGCTAGACCGCCAGGTGAAGCTGCATGGCGTGCGCATTGAGCCAGCCGAGATCGAGGCGGCACTCACTGCGCATCCGTCGGTCGCTTCGGCCAGAGTGCTCGTGCTTGGTGAGGGCAGCGCAACGGAACTGGTCGCCTTCTGTACACCGTGTCAGGGCACTACGGTCGACCCCAACAAGCTGCGCAGCTGGGCCGTAACACGTCTGCAACGGCAGTTCGTTCCGCGAACGTTGCTCGAGCTGCCGCAGCTGCCGCTGAACATCAATGGCAAAACGGACACCAAAGCGCTGACAGAGGTATGGCAGGCGCACCATGCAGAGCGGCGCAACGGCACCGTCGGCACTGGAAGCGACGCCGTGGAACGGGAGGTCCATGCCGCTTTCGAGGAAGTACTGGGACACGACGTTTCCGATCGGGAAGCCACCTTCTTTGAACTGGGCGGCAACTCAATGCTGTTGTTGCGGCTGGCCGTTGTCATGGAAGGGCGCACAGGCTTCCGACCCGGTATCGCGGATCTGACTCGCTTTCCTACCGTGGCACTGCTGGCCGATCTCCTGCGCTCACGCATGGCACCGAGCGATCCGCTCATCCCCCTGGCGGGTGTGCCAAACGCGCCAAAGCTGATCCTGCTGCCTCCCGCATCCGGTTCGGCACTGCCTTACGTCCCGCTGAGCCAGGAGCTCGCACCCACGTTCTCCGTCCTGGGTTTCAACGCTCCCGGGTTCGGTGGAATACCCCCACAGACAGTTCCGGACTTCGTTGCAAAGTTGTTGCCCGCCGTGGAGCAGGCGGCAGCAGAGGGGCCAGTTGTCCTCGCCGGCTGGTCCTTCGGTGGAGTCCTCGCTTACGAGCTGGGCATGGCCTTGAGCATGCACGGCGTGGAACCGGCGGCCGTGGTCATGTTCGACAGTTGGGTTCCTACGCCGAGTAGTGAACCAGCAGAGGACGACACGGACGGGATCGCCACCCTGCGCGAGCACGGCCTTATCCCCGATGGCCTCGGCGCAGCGGACATCCACGCGCTGGCCGCCATGGTCACCGCGACGACCGAGGCGTTCAGGACCTACCAGCCCAGTGGGAGAGCAAGCTTCCCAGTCCATCTGATCCGCGCAGGTCACGGCTACCCCGGAATGGCCGACAGCGGTTACGACGACTGCCGCGGCTGGGCCGACATCATTCCGCAACTCCAGATCAGCGAGGTGGCGGCCGACCACTTCGGGGTGCTGCACCCTGCCGTCATCCACGAACTCGCCAAGCAGGTGCGTGCGGTCGCCACGCGTGCCCTACTTGACAACTACTCAAAAACAGAGGGGAACACGCTATGAATTCAGTCAAAGAGGCGCTGCACAACGACGGCGTCGCACTGCTCGGAGTGGGGGAGCATCCCTACTCGGCACATGAGATCGACGAGCTGATCGCTCTCTGCTTGAAGCTGCCGCACCCGGACGGGATCGGGGAGGAGAACCGGCTCGGCGTCGGACGCATCCTCGTCGACCCGGTGGACGTCGCCAGGGAAGCAAGGGGTTACGAGTCCGCCAAGGTCGAGGCACCTGAGATCGCCCAGCAAATCCTGGACATCGTGGCCTCACCTCAGGCGCTGGCGTTCTGGGCCGACTGTTTCAGCCTGAACGAGGTGGCAGTACGCCGAGCGCAGACAAACTTCCTCTATCCGGGCGACGAAGTCGGCTCCCATAACGACCACGAGTCCAACCCGGCATACCGAATCAGCGTCGTGATGGGGCTCTCCGATGACTACACCGGTGGTGACTTCATCGCTCATATCGACTCCGCTGACGAGCGCCGCTTCCGGGTGAACCGCGGCGACATCCTCGTGGCCAAGCCGGAACTTCAGCACGCCGTGAGCGTGGTGGAGTCCGGCAAGCGGATGTCACTAATCCTCTTCATGTACTGATGCCGTCGGGCCTCCGCCGGCCAGACGGCCTCGCGTACGAGCCCTCTCGAGAGGAACCCTTCTAGATGATCTCGGTCAGTCCAGTCGTATCCGGGGTGAGCTGGGGGGTGGAGCAAGGATCCTGGCCCGGACGGAGTGGGGATGCTTCGGTATGCCCCGCTACACCCGGCCGATCCCTTCACCCCGGCCTTCGAGTTCGCTCTGACGCACCGCGGCACGGTCAGTGAGATGGCGGCGATGCGCACTTATCGCGAACTGTTCCGGACACCGGAGTTCACATCTCTCTTCCTTGCGTACTCCGGGCAGATAGCTGCCCAAACGGTCAGCGGGCTAGCTCTCAGCACACTGATCTACACAGCGACCGGCTCACCGTTGCTGTCCACACTCGCCATGTTCGGGCCGTCCCTGGCGCAGGTGGTCGGTGCGACAACGCTCCTGTCGGGAGCCGATCGGCTGCCGCCCCGAGCCGTGCTGACCGGCATGAGTCTGATCTTCGCTCTGAGTACGGCCGCACAGGCCATCCCCGGTCTGCCCTTGTGGATTATCTTCACCATCCTCCTGAGCCAGGGAGTCAGCGCCGCACTCGGCGCGGGGGTGTGCTACGGACTACTCAACGAGATCTTGCCAAGCGAGGGATACGTGCTGGGCAGTTCGGTACTCAGCATGTCTGCCGGGATCATGCAGATCTGCGGATATGCGGTCGGCGGTGTGCTCACTACGGCATTGTCACCGCGTGACGCCCTGCTCATCGGCGCCGGCCTCTATGCCGTCGCGTCGCTTGCCGCCCGGGTCGGCCTCAGCCAGCGGTCACCGCGCGCCTCTGGGCAGACATCGGCGGCCGAAACCTGGCGGGTCAACGTAAACCTGTGGTCCTCCAGGCCACGCCGCTACGTCTACCTTGCCTTCTGGCTGCCGTGCGGGTTGGTCGTCGGCTGCGAGTCTCTATACGTGGCCTACTCACCCCAGGGCGCAGGCTTCCTCTTCGCCTTCGGCGCGTTCGGCATGCTGGTCGGCGACATCCTCACAGGTCGGCTCCTTTCCCGGCGGCATAGGGAGCGCCTAGGGGTACCACTGTTGCTGCTGCTCGCCACTCCATACCTGATCTTCGTATTCCGCCCACCGCTGCCCCTGGCCTTGGTTGCCGTCACGCTCGCCACCGTAGGCTACTCGGCCAACTGGGTATTTCAGGAACGCCTGTTGTCGCTGACTCCCCAAGAACTGAGTGGACAGGCGCTGGGGCTGTACACATCCGGCATGCGCACCATGCAAGGACTTGGCGCCGCCTTTGCGGGCGCGGTAGCCGAGGCCACCTCTGCTTCGGCGGGGATAGCCACGAACGCCGCCCTCGCCGTCGTGGTCGCGCTGGTTCTGATACCGCTCCTACGGTCCGCACGAGGAACACTCGGCCCCACAGAGCGGCATAAAACCGACAGATCCAGCGCCCCTGCCGCCACCACACGCGATCTGAGCATTCCTTACGACTCGGGAGAGACAGCATGACCCCAATATCGGAGAGAGCGATGACAATGCCCGGAATCCGGCCACCTGCCGGACCTCGCGGTCCGCATCAGCCGTGGTGGAACCTTCAGCGCGGATCCTCCATGCCCTTCCAACGCTACGAACGACCCGCGCCTCCGATTCCGCACGAAGTAACCGACCGCGGCTGGCCGGCCAATACGCTGGTCAAGGCCCCGCTGTGGGCCTCGGTCGACCTTCGGGATGGGAACCAATCACTGAGCAGCCCGATGGATGTCGAGCGCAAACAACTCATGTTCGACTTGCTCGTGCGCATGGGATTCAAGGAGATCGAGGTCGGGTACCCCTCGGCGAGCGAGGCCGACTTCTCCTTCGTACGTAGGCTCATCGAGCGCGATGAGATCCCGGACGATGTCATCATCTCTGTCTTCACCCCAGCTCGGCTGGACCTGATAGACCGGACGTTCCAGGCCATCAAGGGCGCGGACCGGGCGATGGTGCATCTGTGCAATGCGACGGCCTGCCTGTGGCGGGACGTCGTGTTCGACATGAGCGCTGACGAGGTGCAGGCGATGGCCGTCCGATCGGCCGAGCACATCGCCCGAAAGGCGAGTGCGGCCAAGGGCACGGACCTGCGGTTCGAGTATTCGCTGGAAACATTCAACGTGACAGAACTCGATTTCGCTCTCCAAGTGGCGAACACCGTCACGGCGCTCTGGGACGCGAGCCCGGACCACCCGGTCACGCTCAACCTCCCGAGCACTGTGGAAACCGACTCCCCCAACGTCTACGCGGACCAGATCGAATGGATGCACCGAAATCTCGATGGCCGGGACGGCATCATCCTCTCTGTCCATCCGCACAATGACCGTGGCACGGCTGTGGCCTCTGCCGAGCTGGCAGTGCTCGCCGGGGCGGACCGGATCGAAGGCACTCTTTTCGGCAACGGCGAGCGTACTGGCAACGTATGTCTGGCGACGCTGGCACTGAACCTCTTCAGCCAGGGCATCGACCCTCAGCTGGACTTCTCGAACATGGACGAGATCCGCCGTACGGTCGAACTCGCCAACCGGCTCCCCGTCTCCTCCCGTCATCCTTATGTCGGCGACCTCGTGTACACCGCATTCTCGGGAACACACCAGGACGCCATCGCCAAGGGGCTGGCTGCCATCGAACGCCAAGCAGCCGAAGCCGGGATTACGTGGGGAGAGGTGCCCTGGGACGTTCCCTACCTGCCCATCGATCCCAAGGACGTGGGACGTACGTACGAGTCGGTCGTCAGGGTCAACAGCCAGTCCGGTAAGGGCGGCGTAGCTCACCTGCTGATGAGTTCCTACGGGCTGGACCTGCCGCGCGGGCTTCGAGTGGAGTTCGCGAAGCACGTCCAGCGTGCAGCCGACGACGGTGATAGAGAGTTGACGTCCCGCGACCTCTTCGCGCTCTTCACCGAGGAATACCTCGATGTCGCGCAGCCGGCACTTCTGGTCAAGGAATTTCGCGCAACACGCGCGGAGTCCACTACCAGCGTGGACGCCCTCATCGCGTGGGGCAGCGAGACAGAGGCGCGACTGAGCGGAACTGGCGCCGACGCCGCCGACGCCTATGTGGATGCCCTTCTGGATGCCGGTTTGACATGTGAGCTAGTGGAGCTGACAGAACACACTGTCGGAGAGGCCCTCGGCAGCGGCTTCGTGGGCTACGCGCTGATCAACATGAACGGGGCGTCGTGGTACGGCACCGGGCTGGCCGCTGACCGGGACGGTGCCTGCCTGAACGCCGTCACTTCCGCTGTCTGTCGAGCTCTGGCGCCCTGAACCGCTTCTAGCCCCTATCTCGAGAGGAACCCTTCGCATGGTTCTCAAAGGTCGGCATGTCTTGCTTCCTGAAGACCTGGTCGTTCACCGAGCGTTCGAGTCCCATGTGCGGCTGGCACCCGACCGGATCGCTCTCACTTGTAGCGGATCAGAGCTAACCTACGCCGAACTCAATGACCGAGCGAATCGCTTTGCTCACCATCTGATATCACGTGGCGTGGGTCGCGGATCAGTTATCGGCGTATGCCTGGACCGCATACCGGAGCTCGTCGTCAGCATTCTCGGAATTATGAAGGCGGGTGCGGCATACGTGCCGCTGGATCCGACCTACCCCGCGGAGCGGTTGCGTCTGATGACCTCCCAGCTCCCTCAAAACAAGCTGAATATCGCCTCGGCGGACACCTACGACCTGCTCGAGGAGACAACTGGCGAACTGATCCTCATTGAGGAGTTGGCCGACGCTCTCGTAGCCGAGCCCACATCGAACCCCAAGGTCGATGTCGGCAATAAAGACTTGTGCTATGTGGTGTTCACCTCCGGCTCGACCGGAACCCCGAAAGCGACAGCCATTCGCCATGAGGGCTGGTACAACCTGCTGCAGTGGCTGCGTCTGGAGTACCAACTCGACGATGCTGCCAGCGGTCTGACTGTCAGCTCTTTTGGATTCGACATAAGTCAGCGTGGCTTGATGGCACCGCTGTTCTGCGGAGCTGCCATCCACTTGCTGCCCAGCCGAATGTTCGATCCGGCGATGGCCTATCAAATCATCGAGAAGAGGAGAGTGAGGCAGCTCCACTGCGCGCCCAGCACCCTCTACGTGCTGATCGAGCACGAGCTGGCGGTCGGCGGCAGCGCCCTGACCCGGGTGGGTCACGTTTTCATCGGTGGTGAGCCGCTGTCCGTGTCTCGGGTCGAGGAATGGGCTACACAGGAGAACAACACCTGCGCCCTGTTGCACCAGTACGGGGTGGCCGAATGCACGGATGTGGCCAGCTCCCACTCGTTGAATGACTATTCCCGATATCAGGGGGTGGCAACGCCTGCGGGGCCCCCCGTATACAACACCGATATACGCATTCTTGACGATTGCCTGTCAGAAGTACCGGACGGTGTTCCTGGGGAGATCTGCATCTCGGGCCTGAGCGTCAGTGCGGGTTACCTCAACGCATCACCGACAGATATCCGGCGCTTCACCGAGTTGCCCAGCGAAGACGGTCCGACGCGTATCTACCGGACCGGTGACCGTGGCTATGTCACCGCAGACGGGGAACTGGTGGTCGTCGGCCGGGTGGACGATCAGGTGAAGATCCGCGGCATGCGCATGGACCTGGGAGACGTAGAACACGGCGTGCGCAGCCACGAACTCGTGGAGGACGTGGTGGTGCTGGGCCTGCCCGACCAGTCCGGAGAGTTGCGTCTGGTCGCCTATGTGCTGCCAGCGGCAAGTTCTCTCGACACTCGGAGCCTGTACGCGGACTTGACGCGCGTGTTGCCTCACAACATGATCCCGCAGCGGTTTTTCGTCCTTGAGTCTTTCCCGCTCAACCCGAACGGGAAGACCGACCGCCGGGCACTGGCCGCCATGACCACGGCCTGATCGCCCGAGCGCCAGCATATTTCACCCATGAGGAGTGAACCTACAATGATCGCTTCGAAGATCCGTGCCATCTGGGCAACAGCACTCAATCTCGAAGAATTTTCCGACAGTGACAATTTCTTTAGCCTCGGCGGAAACTCACTGAGTATGACCAAGGTTCAGCGCGATATCCAAAGCAAGATCGGCATAACGGTCCCGATGGACCTTCTGTTCCGAAAAGCAACGGTCACCAGCATCTCGATGCACATCATAGAGATACTGCCTACCGAATGATCACTCAAACGTTTGCTAGCACAGAAGGATTCGGCAGCGCAACTGTCAAGTCTGTCAGCGGATACTTGGGCCGCCAGACCTCCTGATCATCATGGATGTTTTCGCCGGATCGGCACGAGCCTGACCTGCACTCAGGCAGAATCGCCGAAGTAGAGCCGCGTCATTATGATGCCGCTTTGTAACCCAGCCTAAACCACAGCCATATGTTCGATGCCGACACATGGCGGCGACCGCGGCACGTTTTGCTGACTGAACATAAACCACGACCGCTTCCACTAATTCTGACTCGACCTGAAGCCTGCCGTCAAAATATGACAGCAGGTCTTCAGGTATTCGCCAAGGCTGCTTGAAGCAGCCCTCCAGTCTCACCCCGACCCTTACGGCACTGGAACAGAAAGAATGATTGCATGAGCGCTCTGGCTAAGATTGCCGACGAACTACTTGATGTTATTGCCCAGGAGGACCCCCTCAACGAGTTCATTCAGGGCCTGTCGGGGTATGACCATCTGCTGAGCGACCATGATGAGGCGGCAGAGGACCGGTTGCGGGCTCGCGCGCTGAGGATCGCCACCGCTGCGGGTGAGCTTGGCCCATCAGAGCCGGACTGGGTTACGCAAGCAGTGGTGAAGCAGCAGGCCAACGCGGTGGCGGATCGGATCGACGCCCGGTTGGTCGAACACACCATGGCCGACTACCTGGTATCGCCGATCGCTCGACTACTCACCATGGTGCCTCTCGCCCGACCAATCGGCGTGGAACAAGAACGCGGCTATCTCAGGCGGCTAGCCACGATTCCCGACTATCTCGCAAAAGTTTCGGCTCGTCATCGCAGCGGGATGGCTACTGGCCGACTCCCGATCGCGGAACGGGCACGCTACGCGATATCCCGCCTGGACAGTTACCTTTCCGACACAGCTCACGATCCATTCCGCGGGGCGGTCCTGACCGGCTCACGGGCAGCCGAGCGGGATCGTCTGCTCGAGGACGCGGTACGGCCGGCATTCGCCGCCTACCGTGACGTGTTGGAGACAGACATCGCGCCACACGGCCGTTCTCCCGAACAAGTGGGCCTGTGCTGGCTGCCGGACGGGGAGGCAGCGTACGCCGCCCTCACGCGCGTCCACACGACAACCGACCGCACGCCCGAGCAACTGCACCGGACCGGTCTCGAACTGATCGAGCAACTGGCGGAGGAATACGTAGCGATCGGCTCCAGCGTTTTCGGGGTACGCACTGTCGCCGAGGTACATCACAGGTTGCGTACGGATCCGGCGTTGCGTTGGGGCAGTGCGGCGGAGTTGATGGCATCCGCTCAGGCTTCGATCGATCGCGCGGAGGGTGCGGCTCCGGATTGGTTCGGACAGCTTCCCTCGCATGGATGTGTCCTGGAGCCCACCCCGGAGGCGGACGCGCCGAACGCCGCTGCCGCCTGGTACAGCCCGCCGACGCTGGACGGCTCGCGTCCCGGTACCTACCTCGTCAACACTCACCGGGCAACCGAACGGGACCGGTCCGTGGCGGAGGCGCTGACATTCCACGAGGCGGTGCCCGGTCACCATCTACAGGTCACAGTCGCCCAGGAGTTGGCCAAACTGCCGCAGCTTCGCCGCTTGGTATTGATCAACTCGTACAGCGAAGGCTGGGGGCTGTATGCCGAGAGGCTGGCCGACGAGATGGGTTTGTATTCCGACGACATCGCGCGGCTCGGGATGCTAGCGATGGACTCGACCCGGGCGGCTCGACTGGTCGTGGACACCGGGCTGCACGCCTTCGGTTGGAGTCGTCAGCGCGTGGTGGACTATCTGCGGAGCAATACAGTGATGTCGGAGGTGGAGATCCAGTCCGAGACCGACCGCTACATCGAGATGCCAGGCCAGGCACTGTCGTACATGGTCGGACGCTTGGAGATCCAACGACTGCGGACCCGGGCCGAGAAGAAACTGGGCGCGGCCTTCGATGTGCGAGCCTTCCACGACCTGGTACTGGGCGGCGGAGCCCTGCCGATGGCCGTGTTGGACGACGTGGTGGCCGATTGGACGGCGAAAGTGACCGCGCCCCGGCCTCGGCACACGAAACTGCCTCTCCCCTAGAGTCAAAATCATGGAGAACAGAATGCTGGGACGTACCGGTAGGAAGGTCGGAGTGATCGGGCTTGGGGCCTGGCAACTCGGCGGGGACTGGGGTCAGGTGGACGAGCGGGACGCCCTCAATACGCTGAGTACGGCGCTTGAGTCGGGCGTGAATTTCATTGACACCGCCGACGAGTACGGGGATGGACGAAGCGAACGGATCATCGGCGCACTCCTGCGATCGCACGGGCAGACGGGCCACACGGGGGAGTTGACCGTGGGGACAAAGATGGGTCGGCGGGCAGCTCAGATACCGGAGAATTACAACGCCGCCAACTTCCGTGCATGGACCGACCGTTCGCGTCGCAATCTGGGGGTAGAGCGGCTCGATCTGGTGCAGTTGCATTGCCCGCCGGATCCGGTGTATGCCAGCGACGAGGTGTTTGACGCGCTCGACGCTCTGGTCGAGGATGGGACCGTCGCGGCATACGGCGTCAGCGTCCGAACCTGCGAGCAGGCACTGACCGCGATCCGTCGTCCGCACCTGGCCACAATCCAGATAGTGCTGAATGCTTTCCGTCTCAAGCCGCTGGAGCAGGTACTGCCGGCTGCTGCAAAGGCGGGAGTCGGCGTCATCGCGCGCGTGCCGCTGGCCAGCGGTCTGCTGTCTGGGCGGTACACGGCCAAGACCGTCTTCGGCGCGGACGACCACCGCACCTACAACCGGCGCGGTGAGTCCTTCGACGTCGGTGAGACCTTCTCGGGCGTGGACTACGCAACCGGGCTCGAAGCTGTGGAGCGACTGCGCCCACTCGTACCCGAGGGCGTGACGCTGGCCCAGTTCGCGCTGCGCTGGGTCATCGACCAGGAAGCAGTGAGTGTCGTCATCCCGGGCGCACGCAACGCCGAGCAGGCGCGCGCGAACGCCTCCGCCGCCGCCCTAGCCCCGCTGGCCCCAGACACGCATCGGGCCGTGAGGGACATCTACGACGAACTTATCCGGCCCCAGGTTCACCACCAATGGTGAATCGCTATCCTCTGACGGCGGGTGCCATGAGTTCCGCGCTGAAGGTGGCACTCGTTTTGCTGCTTCCGACGCCGAGTTGGTGATTCGGCAGTCACACCTCGGCCAGGTTTAGCTCGGCCATCGATAATTCCTTCACTGGTTCCTAAGGTGTGCTGATGATGTGCGCACGCAGCTCCACCGGGGTGATCACACGTTTCGCTCGGGCGTTCCCGGGTTTGAGCGCGGAGTCGTATGTTCCGAGTGGCCCTCTCGGGGGCACAACCCCTGCATGCTCCATGGGATCGATGTCAGCGCCTACCAGTCCTCGTCGTACGACACCGACGGGCTCTCCTTCGTCTTCATCAAGGCGACGGAGGGCCGGTCGTACGTCAACTCCAGACTCGCGGCCCAGACGAAGACCGCGCGGGACGCCGGTCTGGTCGTGGGCTTCTATCACTTCCTGTGGCCCGGCAATCTCACCGCGCAGGCGGAGTACTTCGTGGCGAAGGCGCCGGACAAGCCCGGGGACATCCTGGCCGTCGACTGGGAGACCACCGGCGACGGCACCCACGCCAGCAACGCGGAGAAGGACGCGTTCATCCGCAAGGTGAAGCAACTGCGCCCGAAGAACCGGGTGGTGCTGTACACCAACCGGAACTACTGGCTGAACGTGGACACGACCTCGTACGCCGGTGACGGCCTGTGGATCGCCGACTATGTGAGCGCGGGCAAGCCGCGCATCAAGGCGAAGTGGCGGTTCCACCAGTACACCAGCGAACCGCTCGACAAGGACGTGGCCGACTTCTCCAGCAAGGCCGCCCTGGTGGCCTGGGCGCACCTCGGCAAGTGAGCGGGAGGCACCGGGCGGCCCTTCCGGATTCCGGCGGGGCTCAGCCCTTGAACTCCGCCGGGCGGTCCGGGGAGGCCGCCGCCAGGGCCGCGCGGACCGCCTCGACGCCCTCGCGCAGGCCGTAGACCGGGGTCGCGGGCTGCTGGCGCCAGGAGTCGTCGATGCCGCCCGCGTCGACCGTGTCGAAGCCGAGTTCGTCGATGAGCGCGCGGACCTTCGCCTTGGCGGCCTCGTCGTCGCCCGCGACCGGCAGGGCCAGGCGGTCCGGGTCGCCCGCGGGGCGGGGCCGGTCCAGGATGTCCTGGGCGTAGGTGCCGTTGAACGCCTTGACGACCGGGTGCCCGAGATGGCGCTCGGTCCAGCGGCTCTCGGTGATGCCCTCGTCCTCGATGCCCGCGATCCGGCCGTCGCGCTCACGCGGGTAGTAGTTGTTGGTGTCGATCACGGCGGCCCCCTCGGCGGCGCCGTCGAGCAGCCCCGCGGGCAGGTCCGGGACCGCCTTCAGCGGGACGGTGACCACGACGACCTCCGCGCCGTTCGCCGCCTCCTCGGCCCGTACGGGCGTCGCGCCGGTCTCCTCGGCCAGCGCCTTGAGCGTCTCGGGGCCGCGCGAGTTGGCCACGGACACGTCGTGGCCGAGGGCGGTGAGCCGCCGGGTGAGGTTGCCGCCGATGTTGCCCGCGCCGATGATGCCGATCTTCATGAAAACCTCTCAGGGTTCATGCATGTGCATTCTTCTGCCGTGGGCGACAACCGTGGGGCGGTACGGGCTATTCCGGCGCTGCTCCGAAAGAACGACGCCGGAGGATGCGCTCCGGGAAAAGAAGGGGGGCGCCCCGCAGGACGCCCCCTCCCCGCACACGCGTCACTTGGCCAGGTAGGCCCAGAACTCGTCGAACGACAGGACCTTGTCGCCGTTGAGGTCGCGGGTCCTGATGATGGCCGCCGCCACCGTCTCGGTCACGTTCCAGTCGCCCTCCTGGGCGAGAGCGCTCTTGAACTCCGACGCGGTGATGAACCCGTCACCGTCCGCGTCGATCCGCTGGAACTGCTTGCGTGCTTCCTCGATGTCGGCCACCGATCCGCCCCTTTTTATCTCGTGTGTGCGTTGCCGTACCGGCATACTGACGCTGGTCAGATTAACCGTCCGTACGCGCCCGCAGTGCGGCGACCACCCACCCGAAGTCCTCCTCGTGGTCGAAGACGGGCGTTCCCTTGAGGACGCCGAGGAGCCTTCGGTAGCGCGCGAGCCGGGGATTGTGGGTGGCGAGCATCCGCTCCAGCACGGTGTCCCGGTCGGTGTCGCCCAGGAGTTCCCGAAGCACCCGTTCCGCCTCGGGGGACGCCGGGTCGATGCCCTTCTCCCGTGCCCCGCCCGCGAGTTGGACCAGTCGACGGGCGAACCACATGGCGGCCCCTGGCGGCGCGCCCTGCCCCCGGTCGGCCGCGTTGAACTCCGCCGCCCGCCGCATCTGTGCCCGGAACTCCGGGTCCTGCACCAGCTCCGCCAACTCCACCCAGGCGTCCACCTGTTCGGGGGTGGGATCGTCCGGCAGACTCATCGCGCTGTCCCGCATCCGGGTGCGGATCTCCGGGTCCGCCGCATCGAGGCCGTGGAACATCTCCTCCACGAACTCCTCCATGATCCGCCGCCGTTCGGCCGCCGACAGCCGGGCCAGTCTGTTCATCAGGGTCGTCTCCTCCGCGCTCGAACCACGTCTCGCCACGGACGACAGCACCGCACGGGTCACCTTCAGCGACCTGATCTGGGCGTCCAGCGCCACCACATGGGCGGCGGCGACCTCGGCCACCGTCCGCTCCCCGGCCAGCACCTGCCGCACGTCCGCGAGCCCGAGCCCCAGTTCGCGCAGGGTACGGATCAGCTCCAGCCGGGCCACCGAGGCGGCGTCGTAGAGCCGGTAGCCACCCGCGGAACGGCCCACCGGCGGAAGCGCGCCCTCGTCGGACCAGTACCGGATGGTGCGGACGGTCAGACCCGTGGCCCGAGCCAGATCGCCGATGGTGAGAAAGCCTGCGCCATCGTCGTTCACGGAACCGAGTCTGAGACCTCCAGCGGCTGGAGACTCAAGCCCGGAGCCGTGCGGCAGGATGCGGACATGACGAATCGCGGTCTGCGCTGGCTGATGGAGTCCGAGTGGCAGTACAGCGTCACCTTCGCCCGCGGGATCACACCGAACGAACTGTCCGTCCGGCTCGGCGCCCCACCGGACGGCACGAAACCGCTCGCGACGGCCCGGGAAGCCGCCGGGCTCCTCACCGACGCGGACGTCGGTGTCGTACGGACAGGTGAGGCCCAGGGGTGGGCCTTCGCCGCCGAGTACGGGGAAGCCGCCGGGACCAGGCACGACGTCCTCAGAAGGGTTTCGCGCGGCGGTGTCGAGGCGGTGAATCTCGACCCCCAGCCGTTCCACCCGCCTCCCGTCTTCTCGTACGCCGCCGACGGCGAGTTGCTGTGCTCGTTCGGCCTCGGCGAGGAACAAAGGCGCTGGGGCTCCCGGCCCGATCTTCTCCTGGCGGAGCTGGAAGCGGCGGGCATCATTCTTCCGACGGGCGATTGCCTCACGGTGAGCGGTGCGCGGCACGGCCTGCGGATCGCCCTGTCGCTGGGCGTGATCGAGAGGCGTTTCGGGATGTCGTTGCCGCGCGATCCGCTGGAGAACGGCAGGCTGCCGCTGGCCGTGGTCGGCGGAGAGCCTTCCTTCCCCTGAGCGGCGAGGAACGGTTCAGCGGTCTGCCAGGCGCATTTCGAACCAGGTCGTCTTGCCGCGCGGGAGGAGGTCCACGCCCCAGCGGTCGGAGAGTTTGTCGACCAGGAAGAGGCCGCGCCCGCTGGTGTCCATCTCGCGGACCGGGAGGAGACAGGGGAGGCCGCGGGAGGGGTCGCGGACCTCGATGCGGATCGAGCCGCGGCGGCGGCGCATCCGGAGTCCGAAGACGCGGGCGCCGGTGTGACGTACGGCGTTGCCCACGAGTTCGGAGACGAGTAAGACCGTGTCCTCGGTCATCTTGGGGCTCAGCCCCCACTGCCGCAGCACGACGACCTGGACGAGCCGGCGCGCGGTGGCGGCGGACTCGGGGCGGGACGGCAGCCTGACCTCCGCCTCGACCGGATTGCCGAACAGTTCCAGCGCCTTGAGCGCCCGTTCGTCCTCGACCGCGGGCGACCAGCGCGCCGCGGCAGCACGACTGTGTCCCCGTGGCTGTTCGATGCCCTCCAGCCCCGCCATGCCCCCATGATGGCCGTCATCGAGCGCCTCCGGGGGCGTTCCGGTGGAATACGCCCCCTGTACGCCCCTGTCGCGCTCCATGCGCTCGGCATATGCCAATGGCACGACAGGCTCGGCGGAGGCCCCTCCGGCCTGCGGAGACGGCTCGGTTCCGGGCAAGCGAACAGCTCCCCTCGACGAGGCAGGCTTAAGGTGGAGTTAAGGCTCCCATAAACCGGTCCGCCGAGGGGGCCGAATCAGACGACGCGTCAATTGCAAGGGCCTACCGGGTACTTGACCAGGAAATCCGGCCCTGCCGAACGCTTGGCCCACGGCTCAGAGGAACTTGGCCTTGCCCGGCCCCTCCTCCACGAAGCTGCGCATCCCCCGCTCGCGGTCCTCGGTGGCGAACAGCCCGGCGAACCAGTTCCGTTCCATCGCGAGCCCGCTGTCGAGATCGGTCTCCAGACCGGTGTCGATCGACTCCTTGGCCGCGCGCAGCGCGACGGCCGGGCCCTGGGCGAGCCTGGCGGCCCAGGCACGGGCCTGCTCGTACACCTCGGCGGCCGGGACGACCCGGTCCACCAGGCCGAGGGAAAGCGCCTCGTCCGCCTTCACCATGCGGCCGGTGAAGATGAGGTCCTTCGCCTTGGACGGCCCGATCAGCCGGGGCAGCCGCTGGGTGCCGCCCGCGCCCGGGATGAGGCCGAGCAGGATCTCGGGCTGGCCGAGCTTGGCGTCGGCGGCGGCGATGCGGTAGTCGGCGCACAGGGCCAGCTCGCAGCCGCCGCCGAGCGCGTACCCGGTGACGGCGGCGACGACGGGCTTGGGGATGCGGGCGACGGCGGTGAAGGCGTCCTGGAGGGCGCGGGCCCGGCGGACCATGCCCAGATGGTCCATGGCCTGCATCTCCTTGATGTCCGCACCGGCGGCGAACACCCGCTCCCCGCCGTAGAGGACCACGGCGCGCACGTCGTCGCGGCGCGCGGCCTCCTCGGCGAGTTCCTTCAGCCGGTCCTGGGTGGCGATGTCCAGCGCGTTCATCGGCGGCCGGTCGAGGCGCAGCGTGCCGACGCCCTCGGAGACTTCGAGATTCACGGTCATGCGCAGCAGGTTAACGCCCGCTAACGACGAGGGGCCCGGTGCCGTTTCTCACAGCACCGGGCCCCTCGTCGCGAGGTTCTACTTCTTCCAGTCCGCCCAGCTCATGTTCCAGCCGTTGAGGCCGTTGTCCGGGGCGACCGTGCGGTCGTGGGAGTGCTTGACGACGACCACGTCACCGACCATGGAGTGGTTGAAGAACCAGGCCGCCGGGACGCCCTTGTCATAGCCGCCCTTGACGTCGCGCAGACCCACGCAGCCGTGGCTGGCGTTGTAGTTGCCGAAGGCGCCGCCGCCCCAGTAGTTGCCGTGGATGAAGGTGCCCGAGTCGGTGAGGCGGATGGCGTGCGGCACGTCCTTGATGTCGTACTCGCCGCCGTAGCCCACGGTCTCGCCGTTCATGCGGGTCACGCTGAGCTTCTCGGTCATGACCATCTGGCCGTTCCAGGTGTCGTACCCGGGCTTGCCGGTGGTGACCGGGATGGTCCGTATGGTCTTGCCGTCCTGCGTGACCTTCATGGTGTGCTTGCTCGCGTCCACGTACGAGACCTGGTTGCGGCCTATCGTGAACTTCACCGTCTTGTGCTGCTTGCCGTAGACCCCGTCGCGGCCCTCGACGCCGTCCAGATCGAGGTCGACGGTGACCTTGGTGCCGGACTTCCAGTACTGCTTGGGGCGGAAGTCGATGCGGTCGTTGCCGAACCAGTGGCCCTCGACGTCGACGGCCGGTTCGGTCTTGATCCGTATGGCCTTCTCGACGGCCGCCGGGTCGGTGATGCCCCGGGTGAAGCGGACCGAGAACGGCATCCCGACGCCGACCGTGGAGCCGTCCTCGGGAGTGAAGTAGCCGACGAAGGTGTTCTTCGGCGTCAGCGTGGTGAAGGAGGAGTCCTCGGCGGCCTCGCGGCCCCGGGAGTCCTCGGCGACCGCGTGCACCGTGTACTTGGTGCTCGCGGCCAGATGGGCCGACGGGGTCCAGGTGGCTCCCCCGTCGGACAGCTTGCCGTCGACCTCGGTGCCCTTGGCGTCCTTGACGACGACCTTGGTCAGCCGCCCCTTGGCGACCTCGACCTTCAGGGCCCCGCTGGTGTTCACGCTCTTCGCCCCGGACCTGGGCGAAATGCTGACGGCCGCGGCCGACTGCTTCTCCTGCTGAGCGGCCGAAGCGCCGCCCTTTCCGTCCTTGGACCCGCTCCCGGCGTCGCCTCCCCCGCCGCACGCGGCGAGCGACAGCACCAGCGCCCCCGCCATGAGCGCGAGTCCGCTACGACCTTTGCGCCGGCTCCCCGCCGAAGCCCCCGATATCGGCCGCACGTTCAAGTCGGTCTCCCCTCCGTGGCCTGGCTCGAACAGGCCCGCACACCCCGGCGCGTCCCGCGCACACCAGGGATGTTAGCCGCCGGGTTCCGGCCTGGACGCCCGCCCCATGTCACCGTTCCGTCGCAACTTCAACCAGTGCCCCCGCACCGGAACCCCGCAGCTCACACGGTCACTTGAGCACGCTGCCCGCCTTCCACTGGTTCCATGCCATGTTCCACCCTCCGAGCCCGTTGTCCGGGGCGACGGTTTTGTCCTTGCTGTGGACGATCTCGATGACGTCGCCGACGAGGCTGCGGTCGAAGAACCAGCCCGCCGGGGTGTCCGCGCCGCCGCCCTTGACGTCCCTGAGGCCCACACAGCCGTGGCTGACGTTGGTCTCGCCGGGGGCGTCGGGCGACCAGTAGTTGCCGTGCAGGAAGGTGCCGGAGTCGGTGAGCTTCATGGCGTGCGGCACGTCGGGGATGTCGTACTCGCCGCCGAAGCCGACGGTGCCGCCGTTCATGCGGGTCACCTCCAGCATGTCCATCACGACCATCTTGCCGTTGTAGGTGGGCGTCTTCGGGGCGCCCGCGGTGATGGGCACGGTGGCGAGGAGGGCGCCGTCGCGGCGGACCTGCATGGTGTGCGCGGCGGCGTCCACCGTGGAGACCTGGCTGCGGCCGACGGTGAAGGTGACGGTCTTGTGCTGGAGGCCGTAGACGCCGGGGGCGCCCTGGACGTCGCGCAGGTCGATGCCGACGGTGACCTCGGTGCCCGGCTTCCAGTACTTCTCGGGGCGGAAGTCCAGGCGGTTCTTGCCGAACCAGTGCGGACGGATCTCGACGGCGGGCTCGGCGGTGACGCGCACCGCGCGTTCGACGGCGGCGCGGTCGGCGATCTCCCGGCTGAAGGAGAGGGAGACGATCATGCCGGTGCCGACGGTGGAGCGGTTCTCGGGGGTGACGTAGGCGATGAAGCGCTCGTCGGGGACGTAGGTGGTGAAGGTGGTGTGCCGGGCCGAGCGGCGGCCCTCGCCGTCGACCGCCACCACGTCCAGGGTGTAGCGGGCGGCGAGCGCGAGCTGTTTCTCGTCGGGCTCCCAGGTGCGGCCGTCCGCGCTGATCTTCCCGGTGACCGGGGTGTCCCGGGCGTCCTGCGAACGAGTGGCGGTGACCTTCTCCAGCTTCCCGTCGGGCACCCGCACGCGCAGCCGCTCGGCCGGGCGCACGCCCGTGCCGCCGTCGCGCGGGGTGACACGGATGACGTCCTCGGGGGCCGGGGATCTGCCCGGGGGCCCGCCGATGCCCAGCGGGCCGGAGCCGTCGGCGGTGCAGCCGGCGGCCCCGGCCACCAGTCCCGCCCAGGTCAGTGCAGTGGCCAGTGCGGCCAGCGCGCGCCGCGCGCGTCCTTGTAGATGCCTCACACCGGACATAACGACCAAGCCCGTCCCGGGGGCACGTGAGTGCGACGCCAGGGCTGGGCAGAACAGTGGGGAGGACGACAGGAAGGGTGCCCCGCCGGGGCCGGTGCGACCGGCCCCGGCGGGGCACCCGCAGCCCGCTGTGGAGCCGTCGGGCGCAGTCGCACCGGGCGGTCCTGCCGCGCCCCGGGGTCGGACGCCCCGGGATGCGGCGGGCCGCCCGGTACGGCCGTGCGCGCCCCGGGACCGAGCCGTGAAAGAGGGGCCGACTGGTGACGAGCGCAGCCGAGCGGCGGGCGCGGGCCGGACAGCCGCCCGCACAGGGCGTCCCGGTGACCGCCGTGGTCCGCGAGGGCCATCGCGCGGCGGTACCGGGCCCGCCCGTGTGGCCGGGGTCGTCGACCCCGCTGGGGGCCCGGTTCCGCACCGGCCCCGACGGGATGGCGGGCACCAACTTCGCGCTGTGGGCGGGCGGGGCGGAGGCGGTCCGGCTGTGTCTGTTCGACGAGCGGGGCCGCGAGACACAGGTGCGGCTGACCGAGCTGACGCACGAGATCTGGCACGGCTTCGTGCCGGGCGTGCTGCAGGGCACCCGCTACGGCTACCGGGTGGAGGGCCGCTGGGACGCCTGGACCGGCGCCCGCTGGAACCCGGCGAAGCTGCTGCTCGACCCGTACGCCCGCGCGGTGGACGGGGAGTTCACCCTGCCGCCGGAGGTGTACGGCCATGTCCGGGACTGGCCGGACCAGCGGGTCGCGGACACCGTGCGCGACGAGCGGGACTCGGCGCCCTTCGTGCCCAAGGGCGTGGTGGTCCACGATGACGACGACTGGTCCGACGACCGCCGCCCGAAGACCCCGTGGGCGGACTCGGTCATCTACGAGCTGCACGTCAAGGGCTTCACCAAACTGCACCCGGGCGTCCCCGAGGAGCTGCGCGGCACCTACGCCGGGCTCGCGCACCCCGCCGCGATCGAGCACCTGACCAAACTGGGCGTCACAGCAGTGGAGTTGCTGCCGGTCCACCAGTTCGCGCACGAGGACCATCTGCTGCGCCGGGACCTGACCAACTACTGGGGCTACAACTCGATCGGCTACTTCGCCCCGCACGCCGCCTACTCCGCCTCCGGTACGGCCGGACAGCAGGTCGGCGAGTTCAAGCGCATGGTGCGCGCGCTGCACGCGGCCGGGATCGAGGTGATCCTCGACGTGGTCTACAACCACACGGCCGAAGCAGGCGAGTTGGGCCCCACGCTGTCCCTGAAGGGCATCGACAACCGGGGCTACTACCGCCTCCAGCAGGACGCGCGCCGGTACGCGGACTACACCGGCTGCGGCAACACCCTGCATGTGGTCCGTCCCCAGGTGCTGCGGCTGATCACGGACTCGCTGCGCTACTGGGTCACCGAGATGGGCGTGGACGGCTTCCGCTTCGACCTCGCCGCGGCCCTGGCCCGCTCCATGCACGACGTGGACATGCTCTCGCCGTTCCTCGCGGTCATCGCGCAGGACCCGGTGCTGCGCCGGGTCAAGCTGATCGCGGAGCCGTGGGACATCGGCTCGGGCGGCTACCAGGTGGGCGCCTTTCCGCCGCTGTGGACCGAGTGGAACGACCGCTACCGCGACACCGTGCGCGACTTCTGGCGCCACGCGCTGCCGGACGTACGGGAGATGGGCTACCGGCTCTCCGGCTCCAGCGATCTCTACGCCTGGGGCGGGCGCCGCCCGTACGCCTCGGTCGACTTCATCACCGCGCACGACGGGTTCACCCTGCGCGACCTGGTGTCGTACGAGCACAAGCACAACGAGGCCAACGGCGAGGACAACCGCGACGGCACCCATGACAACCGCTCCTGGAACTGCGGGGCCGAGGGTGAGACGGCGGACGAGGGCGTACGGGCCCTGCGCAGGCGGCAGTTGCGGAATCTGCTGACCACGCTGCTGCTGTCCACGGGGGTGCCGATGCTGGTCGCCGGGGACGAGTTCGGGCGCACGCAGGGCGGCAACAACAACGCCTACTGCCAGGACAACGCGACCAGTTGGGTGGACTGGTCGCTGCTGGAGGACCCGGAGTGGCGCCCGCTGTCCGACCTCACCGCGCGGCTGATCGCCCTGCGCCACCGGCACCCGGTGCTGCGCCGCAGCGCCTTCTTCTCCGGGCGCGCGCACTCGGCGGACGGGCTGCGGGATCTGGCCTGGTTCACCGCGCGGGGCCGGGAGATGACGGAGGGCGACTGGTACGCCCCGGCGGCCACGCTCGGCATGTATCTGTCCGGCCGGGACATCCCGGGGCGCGACGAGCGGGGCGCCCCGGTCGTGGACGACAGCTTCCTCGCCGTGCTGCACGCGGGCGGGGAACCGGTGGGCTTCGCCCTGCCGGGGGCGCCGTGGGCGCGGTCGTACGAGGTGGTGGTCGACACCTCGCTGGAGGAGCAGACCGGTGAGCCGGGGGCGGTGCATCCGGCGGGGACGGAGATCACGCTTGCGGCGCGGTCGGTGCTGCTGCTGCGGGTGGTGAGCTGAACCCGGCTGTTTCTCAGGCTTATTGGGCGGTCGGGCGGCCGAGAATGCCCCGCTCGTACGCCGTCGCCACCGCCGCCGCGCGGTCCTTGACGCCCAGCTTGGTGTACAGGTGGGTGAGGTGGGTCTTCACGGTCGCCTCGCTGATGAACAGCTCGCGGGCGATCTCCCGGTTGGAGGTGCCCCGGGCGACCAGGGCGAGGACTTCGCGCTCGCGTGCGGACAGCGGTTCCTTGCCGGGGGCGGCGGGCGCGCGAACGGCCGAGACGAGGCGGGAGGCGACGGCCGGGGAGAGCACGGTGCGGCCCTCGGCGGCGGCGCGGACGCCGGTGAACAGCTCGTCGCGCGGGGCGTCCTTGAGGAGGTAGCCGGTGGCGCCCGCCTCGATGGCCGGGAGGGTGTCGGAGTCGGTGTCGTAGGTGGTGAGGACGAGCACCTTGGCGCGGGCGCCGCGCCGGGTCAGCTCGCGGATGGCGTCGACGCCCGAGCCGCCGGGCATGCGCAGGTCCATCAGCACCACGTCCGGGTCCAGGGCGGCGACCCGCTCGACCGCCTCGACGCCGTCGGCCGCCTCGCCGAGGACGGTGAAGCCGGGGGCGGAGGCGAACATGGCGCTCAGGCCGTCGCGTACGACGGGGTGGTCGTCCACGACGAGCAGGGTGATCGGGGTGTCAGCGGTCATCGCGCACCAACGGTACGCGAGCCGAGACGGCCGTGCCGTGGCCCGGTTCGGACTCGACGGTGAGGGTGCCCGCGATGCGCTCGGCGCGGGCCCGCATCCCGTCCAGGCCGAAGCCTCCGGCGCGGGTGCGGGGCGCGGCGGCGGCCGGGT
Organism: Streptomyces sp. LaPpAH-108; assembly: GCF_000373625.1. GTDB lineage: Bacteria > Actinomycetota > Actinomycetes > Streptomycetales > Streptomycetaceae > Streptomyces. The sequence continues at coordinate 990,938 of NZ_KB891987.1, read as the reverse complement.
CGAAGCCGGTGCCGTCGTCGCGGATGTCGAGGACGACCTCGTCGCCCATGAAGGAGAGGGTGGCGCCCAGGCGGTGGGCACGGGCGTGCCGGGCCGCGTTGGACAGGGCCTCCTGGGCGATGCGCAGCAGGGTGGCCGCGACCTCCTCGTGGAGCTGTTCGGCGGTGCCGGTGACGGTGAACTCGGCGCGGACCCCGGTGCGCTCGCCCCACTCGGTGACCGTCTTCTTCAGCGCCTCGGGGAGCCCGTCGGCGGCGAGGGCGACGGGGGCGAGGTTGTGCACCGAGCGGCGGGCCTCGCCGAGGCTGTGCCGGGCGAGTGCGGAGGCGCGCTCCAGATGGGTGCGGGCGGTGGCCAGGTCGGTGGCGTTGGCGACGACCTGGAGCTGGGCGATGATGCCGGTCAGGCCCTGCGCGATGGTGTCGTGGATCTCCGCGGCAAGCCTGCGCCGCTCGTCCGCGACCCCCGCTTCCCGGGCTTGGACGAGGAGCTGGGCGTGAAGGGCCGCGTTCTCGTCGAGCGCCTGCTGCAACGCGGTGTTGGTGCGCTCCAGTTCGGCGATGGTCCCGGCCTGTTCGCGGGCGCGGGCCTCCTCCTGCTCGTTGAACCGGGTGAAGAGGGCGACCATGCCGATGTTGACCCCGAACACCACCACGAAGCCCAGCCAGAGCACGGGCCCTCGGGGCGGCATCCCGCCGATCTCGCTGCCCGCCATGGTGACGGCGGTCAGGCACAGGCCGGGCATCATCAGCCGGCGCGGCAGCTGGCGGGCGCCGTTGTAGTAGCCGGTGACGGCGTAGAAGGCGAAGAACGGGTTGAGCCAGGTCAGGACGAACCCGTTGGCCCAGCGCACGAAGTAGAAGGCCGCCCCGGCCGGGCTCGGCCCCGGCCGGTCGCGGACCACGCGGCCCCAGGCCAGCTGCAGGGCCACGGCGAACACCACCAGTACGGCGGAGACGTACAGCTCGCCCCGGTCCATGCCGACGAGCCGGGCCGATCCGGCCGCCGTCAGCGCCCCGGCGGCGAGCAGCGCGTAGGGGCCCCAGCTGTCGAAGAAGGCCCGTCGTTCGCGGCCCGCCGTGTGCGTCATCCCCTCAGTGTCGGCCACGGCCGTGTCGGTGCCGGGCACGGGCTCACTCCCAGCGGAACCAGCGGGCCGCCGCCGCGGTGAGCAGGACGGTCCAGATCGCGAGCACGCCGAGGTGGTCCCAGCCGGGCCAGTGGCCGGTGGCGGCCTCGCCCAGGGCGCGGGCGGCGGCGCCGAAGGGGGTGAGCCCGACGATGCGCGCGAGGAGGTGCGGCATGGCCTGCACCGGCAGCCAGAGCCCGGCGCAGAACATCATCGGGAAGAACACCATGGTGCTGATCGCCCCGGCGATCTTCGTGGTGCCGGACAGCGCGGCGACGACCGAGCCGAGGGCGAGGGCGGCCAGGGCCGCGAGCGCGAGGGCGAGCAGATAGCCGAGGGGCTGCTCGGGCAGTCGTACGCCGAAGGCGATCCGGCCGACGGCGAGCGCGAGCAGCGCCGAGCACACGGCGGCGGCGCCCTGCACGGTCATCTGGGCGGTCAGCAGCGCGGCGGGGCGGACGGGGGTGGCGGACATGCGGCGCAGGATGCCGCGCTCGCGGTAGCCGGTGAGGGCCTGTGGCATCGCCTGGACTCCGGCCATGATGAGGGAGATGAGGACGGCGACGGGTACGTAGACATCGATCAGCCGCTGGCCGCCGAGTCCGTCGTCGCTCTCGCGGAAGGCGGGGATGGAGCCGAGGATCACCAGCAGCAGGGTGGGGAACAGCAGGATCCAGAAGACGGCGCCGGGTTCGCGGCGGAAGAGGCGGAACTCGGTGCGCAGCACCGCTGTATTGAGGAGGGCGGTGTTCATACGGCTGTCTCCTTGGTGAGGTCCAGGAACGCGTCGTCGAGGGTGGCGTCGACCACGCGCAGCTGGTGGGCGGTGACGCGGTGGCGGGCGAGCAGGGTGAGGACGGCGTCGACCGTCTCGTCGGTGCCGGAGAGCGTGATCCGGCCGTCCTTGTGCGCGACGGAGGCGAGGGCGGGCAGGCCCGCGAGGTCGGTGTCGTCCAGCGGGGCGGACGGGGTGAAGCTGATGACGGTCGCGCCCGCCGAGCGGCGGATCAGGCCGGCCGGGGTGTCGAGCGCGGCCACCCGGCCCTGGTCGATCACCGCGATGCGGTCGCACAGGCGCTGGGCCTCCTCCATGAAGTGGGTGACGAGCAGCACGGTGACCCCGCTCGCCCGGACCTCCTCGATGAGCTGCCAGGTGTCCCGGCGGGCGCGCGGATCGAGCCCGGTGGTCAGCTCGTCCAGGACGACGACGCGCGGGCTGCCGATCAGCGCGAGCGCGATGAACAGCCGCTGCTGCTGCCCGCCGGAGAGCTTGGCGAAGCGGGTGTTCAACCGGTCGGTCAGGCCCAGGCGTTCGGCCAGCGTCCGCCAGTCGGCCGGGGCCGGGTAGAAGGAGGCGTACAGCTCCAGGGCCTCGCGCACGGTGAGTTTGGGCTGCAGTTCGCTCTGCTGGAGCTGGGCGCCGAGGACCCGGGCGACCTCGGCGTGGTCGGCGACGGGGTCGAGGCCGGTGACGCGGACGCGGCCCGCGTCGGGGACGCGCAGCCCCTCCACGCACTCGACGGTGGTGGTCTTGCCCGCGCCGTTGGGGCCGAGGACGCCGAAGATCTCGCCCTCCTCGACGGTGAAGGAGATGCCGTCCACGACGGCACGGCCGCCGTAGGACTTGCGCAGGTCGGTGACTTCGATGACGGATGGCATGCTCCGAGGTTCGCGGGCGGAGGGTGCCTGCCGCATCGGCCGTCCCGCTCGAAGCGGCATCATCCGATCGGTTGATCCTGGGCTACGACCTCCGCGCGCTGTCGGGCGAAACCGCTGGTCGTAGGACCGGAGACGGAGGCGGGTCCGGCCAAAACTCGGTGGGCGAGGGCGGCGGGCGTCCGTACGCTCGCGAGGATGGCCACTCCACACACGCACCCCGAGGTCCGGCGCTCCACCGTGCGCACCCTGCTCCGGCTGTGGCCGTTCGTCCGGCCCGTGCGGGCCCGGCTGGGCGGCGCCGTCGTCGTGGCCGTCGTCGCCTCGTGCACCGGTCTGGTGATCCCGCTCGTGCTGAAGTGGATGGTGGACGGCCCGGTCGCCCGCCGTGACCCGGCGGGGGTGTGGCTCGGCGTGCTGTGGCTGCTGCTGCTCGGGATCGCCGAGGCGCTGCTGTTCGGGCTGCGCAGGTGGCTGGTGGCCCGGCCGCTGTCCCGGGTGGAGGCGGACCTGCGGGGCGCGCTCTACCGGCGCCTGCAGCGGCTGCCGGTGTCCTTCCACGACCGCTGGCCCTCGGGCCAGCTGCTCTCCCGGGGCACCGCCGACCTGATGCTGCTGCGGATGTTCCTCGCCTTCCCGCTGACGTTCCTGGTGGTCAACTCGGTGACGATCCTCGCCGGTGTGGTGATCATGCTGGTGCAGGACTGGACGCTGGGCCTGGTCGTCCTCGGGCCCGCCGTGCCGGTGCTGGTCAGCTGCGCGGTCGTGGAGCGGCGGTACGCGCTGGCCTCGCGGCGGGCCCAGGACCAGGTGGGCGATCTGACGACGCTGGTCGAGGAGAACGTGCTCGGCATCCGGGTGGTCAAGGGCTTCGGGCGCCATCACAGCCAGGCGCGCGCGTTCCGGGAGCTGGCGGTCCGGCTGCGCGGCACCGAGCTGCACAAGGCGCGGCTGCTCGCGGCGATCTGGGCGGTCATCATGACGCTGCCCGAGCTGGCGATCGGCGCGGCACTGGTCCTGGGCGTGCTGCGGGTGGCGGACGGCGACCTGTCGGCGGGCACGCTGGTCGCGTTCCTCAGCACGGCGCTGGCGCTGCGCTGGCCGGTGGAGTCCATCGGCTTCCTGCTGGCGATGACCCAGGAGGCGGCAACCGCGACGGAGCGGTACTTCGAGGTGATGGACGAGGCGCCGGAGGACGCGGGGGACGCGGCTGGTCCGCTCCCCCCGCGCGAGGACGAGGAGCCGGGCGGCCTGCGGTTCGAGGGCGTCGCCTTCCGCCACCCCGACGTGCCGCCCGGCTCCCCTCCCCTGCTGGCGGGCGTCGATCTGCACGTCCGGCGCGGTGAGTCGATGGCGCTGGTCGGGGCCATCGGCAGCGGCAAGACGACGCTCACCGCGCTCGTCCCGAGGCTGTACGAGGTGACGCGCGGCCGGATCACCCTGGACGGCGTCGACATCACCGCGATGTCCCGCGCGGAGCTGCGCGCCCGGGTCGCCGTCGCCTTCGAGGAGCCGACCCTGTTCTCCGCGAGCGTCGCCGAGAACGTGCTGATGGGCGCGGGGAAGGACGCGGACCGTACCGATCTGGACCGGGCGCTCGCGGTGGCCCGCGCCGACTTCGCGCACGAGCTGCCCGAGGGCCCCGACACCCGGGTCGGCGAGCAGGGGCTCAGCCTCTCCGGCGGCCAGCGGCAGCGGCTCGCGCTGGCCCGCGCGGTCGTCGGGCGCCCGGAGTTCCTGGTGCTGGACGACCCGCTGTCGGCGCTGGACGTGCACACGGAGGCGGCCGTCGAGGCGGCGCTGCGGGAGGTCCTCGCGGACACCACCGCGCTGATCGTGGCCCACCGCCCCTCCACCGTGCTGCTCGCGGACCGGGTCGCGCTGCTCTCCGGCGGCCGGATCACCGCCGTCGGCACGCACCGCGAACTGCTGCGCACGAACGCCGAGTACGCCCGGCTGATGGCGGGCGAGCCCACCCCTCACGAGCCCACTCCCCACGAGCCCATCCCCCACGCCCCGGAGGACCGCCGATGACGACGACCACGTCCGCCGCGCCCGACACGGGCGGCGACCTGCCGGAACCCGAGTCCGCCCCGCCCGCGCACACCCCGGACGGCGACCCCTTCGACCGTGACGTGCTGCCCGCCCCGGACGGCGCCACCGGCGCCCTGCTGCGCTCGCTCCTCGCCCCGATGAAGGGCCGCGTCGTCCTCGCGGTGCTACTGCTGCTGCTCCAGCAGGCCGCCGCGCAGACCGGGCCGCTGCTGGTGGCGTACGCCATCGACACCGCCGTACCCGCGCTCGGGCGGCACGACCACGGGCCGCTGCTCGCCGTCGCGGTGGGGTACGCGCTGTGCGCGCTGGGCTCCGGGGGTTTCCAGTTCGCGTTCGTGGAGGCGTCGGCGCGGGTCAACCAGGACGGGCTGCTGGATCTGCGCGGCCGTATCTTCCGGCACGCGCAGGCGCTGAGCGTCGACTTCCACGAGCGGTACACCTCGGGACGGCTGATCTCCCGCGCCACGGCGGACGTGGAGGCGCTGCGCGAACTCCTCGGCGAGGGCCTTCAGGAACTCGTGAGCGTGGTGCTGTCGTTCGTGTACATCGCGGCCCTGCTGCTGTGGCTGGATCTCGGCCTCGGCGCGGTCGCGGTGGCCTCGTTCGGACCGCTGTACGTGCTGGTGCGGATCTATCAGCGGCGCGCGGGGCGGGCGTACCGGGCGCGCTCGACGGCGATGGCCGCGGTGATCGTCAAGTTCGTGGAGACGATGAACGGCATCCGCCCGGTGCGCGCCTTCCGCCGGGAGGCCGCGAACGACGCCGACTTCGGTGTGCTGAACCGGAGTTACGAGCGGCGCAACGGCGACACCCTGCTGGAGATGGCCCGTTACGTGATCGGCTCCCGCCTGGTCGCCAACACCACGGTCGCGGCCATCGTGTTGTGGGGCGCCTACCGGGTGGCGACCGGCTCACTCGCGCTCGGTGTGCTCGCGGCGGCGGTGCTGTATCTGCGGCGGCTGTACGACCCCATCGACCGGCTCGGCATGTTCCTCAACTCCTATCAGGCGGCGGCTGCCTCCCTGGAGAAGATCGCCGGGCTGCTGGCCCAGACGCCCTCGGTACCGGAGCCGGAGTCGCCGCGTGAACTCCCGCCGGTGCGGGACGGGTTCACCGGTCGTGAGGTCGTCTTCGCGGGGGTCGGCTTCGCCTACCGCACCGGGGGCGAGGTGCTGCCCCGCTTCGACCTGACGATCCCGGCCGGGCAGACGGTGGCCGTGGTGGGCTCGACAGGCGCGGGCAAGTCCACCCTGGCCAAGCTGGTCGCCCGCTTCTACGACCCCTCCGGCGGGCGGGTGTCGCTCGACGGGGTGGACCTGCGCGAGCTGGCCGCGCTCGAACTGCGGGGCGCGGTCGTGATGGTGACCCAGGAGTCCTTCCTGTTCTCCGGCACGATCGCGGACAACATCGCCATCGGCCGCCCCGGTGCCGACCGCGCCGACATCGAGCGCGCGGCGAAGGCCATCGGCGCCCACGAGTTCATCAGCCGTCTCCCCGAGGGCTACGACACCGACGTCCGCAAGCGCGGAGGGCGCATTTCGGCCGGGCAGCGCCAACTGGTCTCCTTCGCGCGGGCGTTGCTGGCCGATCCGGCGGTCCTGATCCTGGACGAGGCGACCAGCTCGCTGGACATCCCCGGCGAGCGCGCGGTGCAGCGGGCGATGGCGACGGTCCTCGAGGGCCGCACCGCGGTGGTCATCGCCCACCGCCTCTCCACGGTCGAGATCGCGGACCGGGTCCTGGTGATGGAGCACGGCCGGATCGTCGAGGACGGCGAGCCGAAGGCCCTGATCGAGGGCACCGGCCGCTTCGCGGACCTGCACCGGGCCTGGCGGGAGAGCCTGGCACAGCGCTGAGCCGCGGGCGCGGCGACGACCGGGGGGCGCGGCACCGACCGGCAGGCACGGCGCTGAGCTGAGGACACGGCGCCCACCGACGGGCGCGGCCGGTCGGGCCGCGCCCACAGCTCAGCGCCACCCCCGCCGCGAAACCCATTCCGGCCAAGTTCTCGATGCGGTCATGACAGCCGTCCCGCTCGCCTGACAACCTTGTCGCACCGGCTCACAGCAGCCCCACAGCTCGCACGGCGCACCGTGTGGGCCGGTTCCCGCACGCGTACAGGTTCCGCGCACAGCCCTGTTCTGCCCGGGCGCTCGACCAACGTCCGGTCTCCCCTGGCCGCACGACCGGCGGCCACGCAGAAGGAGTCAGTGTTGAGCAGCAGTTCCTCCCGCAGACGTACCGCCCCCTCCCCCCGTCGCACCGCCGTCGTCGCCCTGGCCGGGGTCGCCGCCCTGCTGGCCGCCGCCGTCCAGTCGGGTGTCGCGAGCGCGGCCCCGGCCGCCCCGCACCCCGCCAAGGCCGACCCCGCGCACACGGCCGTACGGCTCACCCCCGCCCAGCGCACCGCGCTGATCCGGCACGCCGACACCGGCACGGCCGCCACGGCCCGTTCCCTCGGGCTCGGCGCCCAGGAGAAGCTGGTCGTCCGCGACGTCGTCAAGGACGGCGACGGCACCGTGCACACCCGCTACGAGCGCACCTACGCCGGACTCCCGGTGCTCGGCGGCGACTTGATCGTGGACACCGCGAAGTCCGGCGCCACGCGGCGCGTCATCCGGGCCACCGGCGCCGACCTGAAGGTCGCCGGGCTCACCCCGGCCGTCACGAAGGCCGCCGCCGAGAAGCAGGCCGTGGGCCGCGCCAGGACCCTCGGCGGCACCAAGTCCGCCGCGGACAGCGTGCGCAAGGTGATCTGGGCCGCCTCCGGCAAGCCGGTGCTCGCCTACGAGACGGTCGTCGGCGGCCTCCAGGACGACGGCACGCCCAACGAGCTGCACGTCATCACCGACGCGGCCACCGGCAAGAAGCTCTACGAGTACCAGGGCATCGAGACCGGCGTCGGCAACACCCAGTACAGCGGCCAGGTGCCGCTCACCACCACGCAGTCGGGCTCGGCGTTCACGCTCACCGACGGGGAGCGCGGCGGCCACAAGACGTACAACCTCAACCGGGGTTCCTCCGGCACCGGCACCCTGTTCTCCCAGTCCTCCGACACCTGGGGCAACGGCACGATCTCCGACGCGGCGACGGCGGGCGCGGACGCGCACTACGGGGCGGCGGTCACCTGGGACTTCTACAAGAACACGTTCGGCCGCAGCGGCATCAAGAACGACGGCGTGGGCGCCTATTCCCGTGTGCACTACGGGAACTCGTACATCAACGCCTTCTGGAGCGATTCCTGCTTCTGCATGACCTACGGCGACGGCGCGAACAACGCCGACCCGCTGACCGCCCTGGACGTGGCCGGTCACGAGATGAGCCACGGCGTCACCTCGAACACCGCGGGGCTCAACTACAGCGGTGAGTCGGGCGGGTTGAACGAGGCGACCTCCGACATCTTCGGCACGGGCGTGGAGTTCTACGCGGCCAACGCCTCGGACCCCGGTGACTACCTCATCGGCGAGAAGATCGACATCAACGGCGACGGCACCCCGCTGCGTTACCTGGACAAGCCGAGCAAGGACGGTGCGTCGAAGGACAGTTGGTACTCCGGTCTCGGCGGGATCGACGTGCACTACTCGTCGGGTCCGGCGAACCACTTCTTCTATCTGCTGAGCGAGGGCAGCGGCGCCAAGGTGATCGACGGCGTGAGCTACGACTCCCCCACCGCCGACGGCCTCCCGGTCACCGGCATCGGCCGGGACAAGGCGCTCCAGATCTGGTACCGGGCGCTGACCACCAAGTGGACCTCCACCACCAACTACAAGGCCGCCCGCACCGGCACCCTGGCCGCCGCCGGGGAGCTGTACGGCACGGACAGCGCGGAGTACACGGCGGTGCAGGACGCGTGGGCGGGCGTCGGGGTCGGCACCCGGCCCGGCGGCGAGACCGGCACGTCCTACGAGAGCACCACGCAGGTGCCGATCCCGGACAACGGGCCCGCCGTCACCTCGGCCATCACGGTCGCCGGGCGGGGCGGGAACGCGCCGGGCAACCTCCGGGTCACGGTGGACATCACCCACACCTGGCGCGGTGACCTGGTGATCGACCTGGTCGGCCCGTCGGGCACCTCGTACCGCCTGAAGGACACCAGCCCCTCCGACTCGGCGGACGACGTGGACGACACCTATGTGGTGGACGCCTCGGCCGAACCGGCCGACGGGACCTGGACGTTGAAGGTCCAGGACAAGGCGTCCCAGGACACCGGCCGGATCAACGGCTGGAAGGTGACCTTCCCGTAAACAGCGGCCGGGCCGTGGCCGACGGCCCGGTGAACCCGGTGCCGTCCGGGGTTTCCACGCCCCGGACGGCCCCTGTTCACACGGCCGCAACAACTATCGGACGCCTGTTTTCGGCCAACATCACCTCGGGGTCATGACATGTACGCGTCCGTGGTGCCACGCTTCCCCCACCCGCCGCAGCAGCACAGCAACTTCAGCCCCACCCCGGACGGTGACCCCACGCCGCCCGGACTCCCCCACGCGAAGGAGCTACTGTGAGCCCCCTCTACGCGCGTCACAAGCGCACCACCCTCGCCATCGCCACGGCCGTCGCCGCCGGTGCCCTCATCTCCACCGGACTGGCCACCAGCGCCAGCGCCGAGCCCACCTCGGCCGCCGCCGCCAAGCCCCTGGCCGGCGCCCCCACCCTCCTGTCGGCCTCGGCCCGCACGAGCCTCATCCAGCAGGCGCAGACCGACGCCCCCGAGACCGCGCAGCGGATAGGTCTCGGCGCCAAGGAGAAGCTGGTCGTCAGAGACGTCGTGAAGGACACGGACGGCACCGTCCACACCCGCTACGAGCGCACCTACGCGGGGCTGCCCGTGCTCGGCGGCGACCTCGTCGTCCACACCGCGGGGTCCGGCAAGGCCGAGGGCGTCACCCGGGCGACCAAGAGCACCATCAAGGTGGCCTCGCTCAAGCCGCAGATCACCGCCGCCAAGGCGGAGAAGCAGGCCGTCGGCGCCGCCAAGACGCTCGGCTCCGCCCAGTCCGCGGCCGACGGCGCCCGCAAGGTGATCTGGGCGGGCTCCGGCAAGCCCGTGCTCGCCTACGAGACGGTCGTGGGCGGTCTCCAGGACGACGGCACCCCCAACCAGCTGCACGTCATCACGGACGCGGCCACCGGCAAGAAGCTCTTCGAGTACCAGGGCATCGAGAACGCGACCGGCACCGGCAAGACCCTCTACTCCGGCACCGTCAGCCTCACCACCTCGCTGTCGGGCTCGACGTACTCGCTGACCGACGCCTCCCGGGGCAACCACAAGACGTACAACCTGAAGCACACCACCAGCTCCGGCACCGGCACCCTGTTCACCAACACCACCAACACATGGGGTACCGGCACGGCCTCCAGCTCCACCACCGACGAGACGGCCGCCGCCGACGCGGCCTACGGCGCGCAGGAGACCTGGGACTTCTACCAGAACACGTTCGGCCGCAGCGGCATCAAGAACAACGGCGTCGGCGCCTACTCCCGCGTCCACTACGGCAACTCGTACGTCAACGCGTTCTGGGACGACAGCTGCTTCTGCATGACCTACGGCGACGGCTCGGGCAACACCCACCCGCTGACCTCGCTGGACGTCGCGGGCCACGAGATGAGCCACGGCGTCACCGCCGCGACCGCGGGCCTCAACTACAGCGGTGAGTCCGGCGGCCTGAACGAGGCCACCTCCGACATCTTCGGCACCGGCGTGGAGTTCTACGCGGCCAACGCCTCGGACCCCGGTGACTACCTCATCGGCGAGAAGATCAACATCAACGGCGACGGCACCCCGCTGCGCTACATGGACAAGCCCAGCAAGGACGGCGGCTCCGCCGACTACTGGTCCTCCACGGTCGGCAACAAGGACGTGCACTACTCGTCCGGTGTCGCCAACCACTTCTTCTACCTGCTGTCCGAGGGCAGCGGCGCGAAGACGATCAACGGGGTGTCCTACAACTCCCCGACCTCCAACGGCTCCACGGTCACCGGCATCGGCCGCGCCAAGGCGCTGCAGATCTGGTACAAGGCGCTCACGACGTACTTCACGTCGACGACCAACTACAAGGCGGCCCGCACCGGCACGCTGAACGCGGCAACGGCCCTCTACGGCTCCGGCAGCGCCGAGTACAACGCGGTGGCGGCGGCCTGGTCGGCGGTCAACGTCAGCTAGTACAAGGCCACTTGAGTCAGGGCGCCCCCGGGAAGCAGCTCTTCCGGTGGGCGCCCTACTCTTGTGACCCATGTCCTCGGCGCCCTTCACGTACGAACCGGTCGGCGCGACGCGCGACGACCTCACCGTCTGCCCGCCCGGTTACCACCACCTCTACGTCCGCACCCGTATCGGCGAGGGCACACGGCTCTTCCACCGGGCCACCCAGGCACTGTTCACCTGGGAGCTGCACCGCGAGATGGGCATCGCCATGGACACCACCGCCGACCGCGCGGCCCCCGGCGTGGACGTCACGGTCGGCCTCGCGGGCCTGATCAAGGCCCCCTGCCAGGTCGTCTGGACGACCGACGAACCCCGCCGCGCGGGCTGGGCCTACGGCACCCTCCCCGGCCACCCCGAATGCGGCGAGGAGGCATTCGTCGTCTCCCGCACCGGCGACGGCACGGTCTGGCTCACCGTCGCCGCCTACAGCCGCCCCGCCAAGTGGTACGCCCACGCCGCGGGCCCCGCCGCCCGCGCCTTCCAGCACGCCTACGCCCGCCGCTGCGGCAAGACCCTCAAGCGGCTGTGCGCCGACGAGGACGAGGCGTAAGGGCTACATCCGCGCGGCCCTCCGACGGCTCTTCCACACCCGGCGCAGCCGGTCCCCGGCTTCCCCGATCGCCCCGAGGAACAGCCCGGAGAGCACACACCCGGCCAAGGACACGGGCCACCCGAGCGCCAGCCCCACCAGCCACAGCGCCACCCCGGCCGCCGACCACCAGACGACCACGGACAGCACGAGCCGCACGCCCCGGTTCACGCGCTCACCCCTCGGGTGCGCCAGCCGACGACGGCGACCAGGGCGAGCCCCAGGGGCAGCGCGGTGAGCGAGAACGCGACGAGGAAGATCCACTGCCAGGTCATGGGGTGCGCGGCTCCGAGGTGGGTGTGGTGGGGTCGGGGGAAAGGCGGGCGGCACGGCTCTCGCGGGCGGCCCTGCGTTCCCGGCGCCGCCCACCGAGTTCCGCGCCCACGGTGACCAGCAGCGCGGGCAACAGAACCTCACGGAGGGGGAGGGAGATCCCCAGCGGCTTGGCCGCCAGCCATGGGTCGCTCGCCCTCCCCCGGGGCCGCCGGTCGAACAGCGCACGGCAGCCGCCTGCTTGACGTGTTCTTTACACTCTAGCGGCGGCTGCCCTCCCTGCCCACCTCGTTACCGCAGCACCACTCCCGTCGTCTCCACCACGTCCTCCGGAGGAACCGTCACCAGCCCCGTCTCCGCCGCCGAGGCGAGAAGGCGGTGGGCCGGGAGGATACGGACCGTGTAGCCGAAGGGGCCGGTGCGGTCGAGGAAGAGCGGGCCCTCGTAGAGCCAGCGGCCCTCCAGGTCGGGGTTGCCCACCGGCTTCAGCGGGACCGCGCTCGCGTCCGTGATGCGGTCACCGGAGTCCACCCGCCCGGAGACCGCCTGCACCTCCACGTCGTCCGGGGTGAGATCGCCGAGGCCGACCCGGACCCGCAGTCCGACGCTCGTGCCCAGTTCGGCGGTGGCCGCCGGGGCGGTCGTCTCCACGTGGTCCACGCTGACCCCGGGCCAGGCGGCGCGCACCCGGGCCTTCCAGGCGGCCAGGTCCCGCGCGGTGTCCGGGTCCAGGGCGCGGTGGGCCTGGGCGGCGGGGGCGTAGAGCCGTTCCACGTACTCCCGGACCATGCGCCCGGCCAGCACCTTCGGGCCGAGCAGGGTGAGGGTCTGGCGGACCATCTCGATCCAGCGGTCGGGCAGCCCGCCCCGGCCCTGCTCGTAGAAGCGCGGGGTGACCCGCTGCTCCAGCAGCTCGTAGAGGGCCGCCGCCTCGATGTCGTCGCGCCGGTCGGGGTCGGTGGCCGCGCCGTCCGCCGTCGGGATGGCCCAGCCGAAGTCGGGCTGGAACCACTCGTCCCACCAGCCGTCCAGCACCGAGAGGTTGAGACAGCCGTTGAGCGCGGCCTTCATCCCGGAGGTGCCGCACGCCTCCAGCGGGCGCAGCGGGTTGTTCAGCCAGACGTCGCAGCCCGGGTAGAGCTTCTGCGCCATCCCCATGCCGTAGTCCGGCAGGAACACGATCCGGTGCCGTACCCGAGGATCGTCCGCGAACCGCACCAGCTCCTGCACCAGCCGCTTGCCGCCGTCGTCCGCCGGATGCGCCTTGCCCGCGACGACGATCTGGACCGGCCGCTCCGGGTGCAGCAGCAGCTCGGTCAGCCGCGCCTTGTCCCGCAGCATCAGGGTGAGCCGTTTGTACGACGGCACGCGCCGGGCGAAGCCGATGGTGAGCACGTCGGGGTCGAGCACCCCGTCGATCCAGCCCAGTTCGGCCCCGGCCGCGCCGCGCTGCCGCCAGGAGGCGCGCAGCCGGTCGCGCACCTCGAAGACGAGCTGTTCGCGCAGGGTGCGGCGCAGGTCCCAGATCTCCTGCGCGGAGATGTCGGCGACCGCGTCCCAGCGCTCGGAGCCGCCGGTGGCCAGCGCGTCCTCGGCCCGCTGCGCGCCGAGCTGGCGTACGCCGAGCCGCAGCACCTCGGGGGCCACCCAGGTCGGCCCGTGCACGCCGTTGGTGACCGAGGTGATCGGCACCTCCTCGGTGTCGAACCCGGGCCACAGCCCGGCGAACATCTCCCGGCTGACCTGACCGTGCAGCAGGGAGACCCCGTTGGCGCGCTGGGCCAGGCGCAGCCCCATCACGGCCATGTTGAACAGGTTCGGCTCGCCGCCGGGGTACGTCTCGGTGCCGAGCGCGAGAATCCGCCGTACGTCGAGACCGGGCAGCTCGCCGTCCGCCCCGAAGAACCGCGCGACCAGCTCCTGGGTGAAGCGGTCGATCCCGGCCGGGACGGGGGTGTGCGTGGTGAACACGGTGCCGGAGCGCACGGTCTCCAGCGCCGCGTCGAAGTCGAGCCCGCGCTCGCACAGCTCCGCGATCCGCTCCAGGCCGAGGAATCCGGCGTGGCCCTCGTTGGTGTGGAACACCTCGGGGCCGGGGTGGCCGGTCAGCCGGCAGTACGTCCGCACCGCCCGCACACCCCCTATGCCGAGCAGCATCTCCTGGAGCAGCCGGTGTTCGCTGCCGCCGCCGTAGAGCCGGTCGGTGACGCCGCGTTCGCCGAGGTCGTTCTCCTCCACGTCGGAGTCGAGCATCAGCAGTGGCACCCTGCCGACCTGGGCCACCCAGATCCGGGCGTGCAGGGCGCGTCCGCCGGGCAGCGCGAGCCGGACGCCCGCGGGGGTGCCGTCGGCCTCCTTGAGCAGGGTGACGGGCAGTTCGTTGGGGTCGAGCACCGGGTAGTGCTCCTGCTGCCAGCCGTCGCGGGAGAGGGTCTGGCGGAAGTAGCCGTGCCGGTAGAGCAGCCCGACCCCGATCAGCGGGACGCCGAGGTCGCTGGCCGCCTTGAGGTGGTCACCGGCGAGGATGCCGAGGCCGCCGGAGTACTGGGGCAGCGCGGCGGTGATGCCGAACTCGGGCGAGAAGTACGCGACGGCGGCGGGCAGCCCGTCGCCCTGATGCTGATACCAGCGGTCGCCGCTCACATAGTCCCCGAGGTCCCCGGCCACCGCCGCGAGACGGCGCAGGAACCGCCGGTCCTCGGCCAGCTCGGCGAGCCGCACGGGGCTCACCCGCCCCAGCAGCCGCACCGGGTCGCCTCCGGCCGCCGCCCAGTGCTCGGGGTCGACCGCCTGGAACAGATCGCGCGTTTCCACATGCCAGGACCAGCGCAGATTCCGCGCGAGATCGCTCAGCGGGCGCAGGGGTTCGGGGAGTACGGGACGGACGGTGAACCGACGGATGGCCTTCACTTTCCACCTCGGACGCGTCGCTAGGAGGGACGCACAGCGCTGTGCGTCCCGTCGTCATTCTCGACGGTAGTGGTTACCCGGGGGTCGGTGGGGACGCATCCGGGTGAAGCGGTCGGAACGTGGCGCAAACGGGGACCTGCCTTTACCCGGGGGCACCGGCGTCTTCCGGCCGAATGCGCGGGCGGCGCCGTCCGGTGGCCGTGTCTCCCGGTGCGCCTCGGGCAGGAGTCAACCCTGTTACGGCCAGGGCCAGTTGATGACCAGCTCTTGGGGAGTCAAGGCACGCCCGGCGGGAATGGGGGAAAGGGGCCGGTCTTGTACGTAGACATACGCGCGAGTAGTTAACAAAGTGCCGGATTGCCCACCCGAACCGGGTGGGAAGGCTCCTCCGGTACGACCCCACAGGCGCACCACAGCACCACCGCAGGACCCACCTCCCCATGTCCATCCGCCCATAGCCACATTGACGCGGACAGGAGCGGTCATGCCCGCCAAGCACCACACGCCGACGCCCAACCCCCCAGCCAGAAACCACCCGAGCCCCCCCGACCAGGCCCACCCGAAGCCGAAGCACACGGAGCCCGAACGAGGCGAGACCGACCACCCGGGCCAGAAGCGAGCCAAGCCCGGAGGGCCGGGGCCGGAGCGATCTGAGTCCGGAGGGCCGGGGTCGAAGCAAGCTGAGTCCGGAGGGCTGGGGTCGAAGCGAGTTGAAGCCGGACGACCGGGACCGGAGCAGGCCGAAGCAGGACGGCTAGGGCCAGAGCGAGCTGATGCCGGAGGGCCGGGACCGGAGCGGGCCGGAGCCGGACGGCCAGGGCCGGAGCGCGTCAAGCCCGGACGGCCTGGGTCCAAGCAAGTTGAGGCCGGACGCCCCGGACCGGAGCAGGCCGAAGCCGGAGGGCCGAGGTCGGAGCGCACCAAGCCCGGACGGCCAGGACCGGAGCGAGTTGAAGCCGGAGGGCCGGGACCGGAGCGGGCCGGAGCCGGACGGCCAGGGTCAGAGCGCGTCAAGCCCGGACGGCCGGGATCAGAGCAAGTTGAGGCCGGACGACCGGGACCAGAGCAGGCCGAAGCAGGAGGGCCAGGGGTGGAGCGGACCCGAACCGGACGCCCGGGGGCGGAGCGAGCCGATACCGGACGGCCGGAGAGGGAAGCCGCCCCAGCGGGGACGTCACGCGCCCGGCCTGCGCAGGCGGAGGCAACGCGAGCCAAGCCCGGACAGCTGGAGCCGGAGGCCACACAGACGGCGAGGACACCACGCACGCTGCCCGAGCGGCCGACGACGCAAGCCAAGCCTGGACAGCCCGCGCGGACGGACACAACGCGAACCGAGCCCGAACAGCTGAGGCCGGAAGCCGCACAGACAGGAACGACGCCACCCGCGCTGCCCGAGCGGCCGACGACGGAAGCCACACCGGCCAACGCGACGCAAGCCAAGCCCGGACAGCCGGAGACGACGCGGAGCGAACCCGGGCGGCCGGGGCCGGAGACCGCTCACGCTGAGGCCACACGGGCGCAGTGCGGACCGGTGGGGGCGACACGCGCCGACGCCTCCGTGCATGCGCGCCCCTCGTCCCCGCCTGCCGATTCCGTCGCCGCACGGCCGTCGCCCTCGCCCGCCGAGGCTGTCGCCGCGCCGTCCTCGTCCCCACCTGCCGGGACGGCGGACGCCCGGCCTCCGGCACCACACGCCGAACCCGTCGCCGCGCGCCTCTCGGCCCCGCCCGCCGAAGCGGTCGCGGCGCAGCCTTCGTCACCGCGTCCCGAAGCCGCATCAGCACAGACCCCGACCCGGACCGCCCAAGCCCCCTCCCCGCACGCCGAAGCCATCGCCTCACCCGCCGCACCCCGGACCACCGCACCCCCCACCGCCGTCGGCCGCATCCCCGTCCTGGACGTGCGCCCCGTCGTCCAGTACGGGCGTAGGGCCGCCAAGGCTGTGGTCGGGGAGGTGTTTCAGGTCAGTGCGACCGTGTTCCGGGAGGGGCATGACGCGGTGAACGCCAATGTCGTGCTGCGCGGGCCGGACGGTCGCAGGGGCAACTGGGCGCCGATGCGGGAGCTCGCCCCCGGTACCGACCGCTGGGGCGCCGACGTCAGCGCGGATGCGGTCGGGCAGTGGACGTACACCGTGGAGGCGTGGTCGGACCCGCTCGCCACGTGGCGGCACACGGCCGGGATCAAGATTCCGGCCGGGATCGACACCGGTCTCGTGCTGGACGAAGGGGCCCGGCTGTACGAGCGGGCCGCGGCCGGGGTGCCGGAGGAGAGCCGGAAGCCCGTGCTGGAGGCGGCGTCCGCGCTGCGCGCCGAGGACCGGCCCGCGTCGTGGCGGCTGGCGGCGGCACTGGCGCCGGAGGTCGTAGAGGTCCTGGAGCGGTACCCGCTACGGGAGTTGGTGACCGCGTCCGATCCGATGCCGCTGCTGGTGGAGCGCGAACGCGCCCTGTACGGCTCCTGGTACGAGTTCTTCCCCCGCTCGGAGGGCACGGAAGAGCAACCCCACGGCACCTTCCGCACCGCCGAACACCGACTGGAAGCCATCGCCGAGATGGGCTTCGACGTGGTCTACCTCCCCCCGATCCACCCCATCGGCACCACCCACCGCAAGGGCCGCAACAACACCCTCACCGCGACCCCCGATGACGTGGGCGTCCCCTGGGCCATCGGATCCCCCGAGGGCGGCCACGACAGCATCCACCCCCGGCTGGGGACGATCGAGGACTTCGACCACTTTGTAGGCCGGGCACGCGAGTTGGGCCTGGAAATCGCGCTCGACTTCGCCCTCCAGTGCTCCCCCGACCACCCGTGGGTCGAGAAGCACCCCCAGTGGTTCCACCACCGCCCCGACGGCACCATCGCCTACGCCGAGAACCCCCCGAAGAAGTACCAGGACATCTACCCCATCGCCTTCGACGCCGACATGGACGGCCTGGTCACCGAGACCGTCCGCGTCCTGCGGCACTGGATGGACCACGGCGTACGCATCTTCCGCGTGGACAACCCGCACACCAAGCCGGTCGTCTTCTGGGAGCGCGTCATCGGCGAGATCAACCGCGCCGACCCCGACGTCCTGTTCCTGGCCGAGGCGTTCACCCGCCCCGCGATGATGCGCACCCTCGCGCAGATCGGCTTCCAGCAGTCGTACACCTACTTCACCTGGCGGAACGACAAACGGGAGTTGACGGAGTACCTGACCGAACTCTCGGGGGAGGCAGCCGCGTACATGCGGCCCAACTTCTTCCCCAACACCCCGGACATCCTGCACGCCTACCTCCAGCACGGCGGGCGCCCGGCGTTCGAGGTCCGCGCCGTCCTCGCCGCCACCCTCTCCCCCTCCTGGGGCATCTACAGCGGCTACGAACTCTGCGAGAACACCCCGCTGCGGGAGGGCGGCGAGGAATATCTCGACTCGGAGAAGTACCAGCTCAAGCCCCGTGACTGGGAGGCCGCCGCCCTGGAGGGACGGACCATCGCCCCCCTCGTCACCCGCCTCAACGAGATCCGCAGGCAGAACCCGGCACTGCACCGGTTGCGCGGCCTCCACTTCCACGAGACGGACAAGGAATCGGTGATCGCCTATTCGAAACGCAGCGGTTCGAACACGGTTCTGGTGGTCGCCAACCTCGACCCGCACCACACCCAGGAGGCCACGGTCTCGTTGGACATGCCGCAACTCGGCCTGGACTGGCACGAGTCGGTGCCGGTGCGCGACCTGCTCACCGGCGAGTCCTATCACTGGGGCAGGGCCAACTATGTGCGACTCGAACCGGGTCGTCGACCCGCGCATGTGTTCTCGGTTCTGCGACCGTCCAACCCGCAGATCGGAGGGTCACCCACCATATGATCGTCAACGAGCCCGTCCCGGACACGTTCGAGGACACTCCCGCCCGGGACCGCGACCCGGAGTGGTTCAAGCGCGCCGTCTTCTACGAGGTCCTGGTCCGTTCCTTCCAGGACAGCAACGGCGACGGCATCGGGGACCTCAAGGGTCTCACCGCCAAGCTCGACTACCTGCAATGGCTGGGCGTCGACTGCCTGTGGCTGCCGCCGTTCTTCAAGTCCCCGCTGCGTGACGGCGGTTACGACGTCTCGGACTACACCGCCGTACTCCCCGAGTTCGGCGACCTCGCGGACTTCGTGGACTTCGTGGACGCCGCCCACCAGCGGGGCATGCGCGTCATCATCGACTTCGTCATGAACCACACCAGTGAGCAGCACCCGTGGTTCCAGGAGTCCCGCAAGAACCCCGAAGGCCCCTACGGCGACTACTACGTCTGGGCGGACGACGACAAGCAGTACCAGGACGCGCGGATCATCTTCGTCGACACCGAGGCG
The DNA here is from genome assembly GCF_000373625.1 of Streptomyces sp. LaPpAH-108. GTDB lineage: Bacteria > Actinomycetota > Actinomycetes > Streptomycetales > Streptomycetaceae > Streptomyces. The sequence goes on along the minus strand of NZ_KB891987.1, from coordinate 971,783 downwards.
TCGAACTGGACGTACGACCCGGTACGCAAGCAGTACTACTGGCACCGCTTCTTCTCGCACCAGCCGGACCTCAACTACGAGAACCCGGCCGTCCAGGAGGAGATGATCTCCGCCCTGAAGTTCTGGCTGGACCTCGGCATCGACGGGTTCCGGCTTGACGCGGTGCCGTATCTGTACCAGCAGGAGGGCACCAACTGCGAGAACCTGCCCGCCACGCACGACTTCCTGAAGCGCGTGCGCAAGGAGATCGACGCCCAGTACCCCGACAAGGTCCTGCTGGCGGAGGCCAATCAGTGGCCCGAGGACGTGGTCGACTACTTCGGCGACTATCAAGTCGGCGGCGACGAGTGCCACATGGCGTTCCACTTCCCGGTCATGCCGCGCATCTTCATGGCGGTGCGACGTGAGTCCCGCTATCCGGTCTCGGAGATCCTTGCCAAGACGCCCTCGATCCCGTCGAGTTGCCAGTGGGGCATCTTCCTGCGCAACCACGACGAGCTGACCCTGGAGATGGTCACCGACGAGGAACGCGACTACATGTGGGCCGAATACGCGAAGGACCCGCGTATGCGCGCCAACATCGGTATTCGCAGGCGGCTGGCGCCCCTCCTCGACAACGACCGGAATCAAATCGAGTTGTTCACCGCCCTGTTGCTGTCCCTGCCCGGCTCGCCGATCCTCTACTACGGCGACGAGATCGGCATGGGCGACAACATCTGGCTCGGCGACCGCGACGCGGTGCGCACGCCGATGCAGTGGACCCCGGACCGCAACGCGGGCTTCTCCTCCTGCGATCCGGGCCGGCTCTATCTGCCCACGATCATGGACCCGGTGTACGGCTACCAGGTCGCCAACGTCGAGGCGTCCATGTCCTCGCCGTCGAGCCTGCTGCACTGGACCCGCCGGATGATCGAGATCCGCAAGCAGAACCCGGCGTTCGGACTCGGCACCTACACCGAACTGCCGTCCTCCAACCCGGCGGTGCTCGCGTTCCTGCGGGAGTACGAGGACGACATCGTGGTCTGCGTGCACAACTTCTCGCGGTTCGCGCAGCCCACGGAGCTGGATCTGCGCCGGTTCATCGGGCGGCATCCCGTCGAGCTGTTCGGCGGGGTGCGCTTCCCGGCCGTGGGCGAACTGCCGTATCTGCTCACGCTGGCGGGTCACGGCTTCTACTGGTTCCGGCTGCGCGAGGACGCCGCGTAGCCCGGCCGGAGTGGGGCGGCGGGCGGTTTCCGTCGCCCCACCCGGGGCACGGTTGAGTAACACCCCGACGATCCGGGGAAAGGACGTGACGCCCATGGCGGAAACGGTCACCCCCTCCGGCACCACCCCGTCCGGCACCACCACCCCCACCGGCACCACCGCTCCGCTCCTCGCCTCGCTCGACCCCCTGCTGCGCGAATGGCTGCCGAGGCAGCGCTGGTTCGCCGGGAAGGGGCGCCCGGTCACCGGGTTCACGCTCGTCGCCGCGACCGAACTGCTGCCCCCCGAGGGCCGGTTGGGCCTTTACCACCTGCTGCTGCGCGTCCATCAGTCCGCCCCGCCCGGCGCCCCGCCGCAGCCCGAGGACTGCTATCAGGTCCTGATAGGCGTGCGCGAGGCGCTGCCGCCCCGGCTGGCGCCCGCGCTGATCGGCCATGTGGACGCGGGCCCGCTCGCCGGACGCACGGTGTACGAGGCGCTGCACGACCCCCGGCCCGCCGAAGTGCTCCTGGAGGCCCTGCGCACCCGGGCCCGCGTCGGCGCCCTCGCCTTCGAGCGGGCGGAGGGGCAGGAGATCCGGGACGGCCTGGTCGCCCGGCTGCTGACCTCCGAGCAGTCCAACTCCTCGGTGGTGTACGGCGATACGTTCATCCTGAAGCTGCTGCGCCGGGTCACCCCCGGGGTCAACCCCGACCTGGAATTACCCCTCGCCCTGGCCCGCGAGGGCTGCGCCCGGGTGCCCGCGCCCGTGGCCTGGCTGCACACCGAACTGGACACCGAGCCGTACGTCCTCGCCGTCCTCCAGCCCTACGTCAGCGGTGCGGCCGACGGCTGGGAGCTGGCCCTGCGCGAGCTGGCCAAGGGCGAGGACTTCGCCGCCGAGGCACGGGCGCTGGGCCGGGCCACCGCCGAGGTGCACACCGCGCTCGCGCGCGCGTTGCCCACGGTCACGCTCGGCCAGGCCCAGCTGCGGCAGCTGGTGGACGGCATGGCCGAGCGGCTGACGGCGGCCGTACGGGCGGTGCCCGCGCTGCGGCCGTACGAGCCGGGGCTGCGCTCGGCGTACGCGGCGCTGGCCGAGCTGGCCGCCGAGGGCCGTACCTGGACCGCGCAGCGGGTGCACGGCGATCTGCATCTGGGCCAGTGCCTGCGCTCGCCGTCCGGGGCGTGGTCGCTGATCGACTTCGAGGGCGAGCCGTCCCGGCCGCTGGCCGAACGGCGGCTGCCGCAGCCCGTGGTGCGCGATGTCGCCGGGATGCTGCGCTCCTTCGACTACGCCGCCCACTCGGCCCGTCCGCCCGCGCCCGACTGGGCGCACACCTGCCGGTCCGCCTACTGCTCCGGCTACGCCGAGATCGCGGGCCGCGACCCGCGCACCGATCCGGTACTGCTGCGCGCCTACGAGACCGACAAGGCGGTCTACGAGGTCGTCTACGAGGCCCGGCACCGCCCCGAGTGGCTGCCGGTCCCGCTCTCGGCCGTCCGCCGCCTGGCCGCACCGGACCTGGCTTGACCCCGACCGACCTCCCCCTCACCCGACCCGCCCGGGAGAACCGTCCGTGACGCCCAAGAAGCGAGCCACGTCGAAGAACAAGTCCGCCAAGAACCGGACCGGCGGGGCGGCGAAGACCGCCAAGCCGGCCAAGTCCGCGAAGCCGAAGGCTCTGAAGACCCCGGAGACCACGGAGGCCGTTCAAGGCCCGGAGACCCCGGAGGTCACGGAGGCCGCCCAGGGTCCGGCGATCCCCCAGGCCCGCGCGCCGCAGGACACCGCGCGGGTGCCCGCCCCGCGCGCCGAACCCGCTCCCCCGCCTCTCCCGCCTCTCCCGCCCGCTGTCTCGGCCGCCCTCGGCGCGGACGACCGCGCGCGGCTGCTGCTCGGCACCCATCACGATCCGCACGCGGTCCTCGGCGCGCACGCCGTGCCCGGCGGGGTCGCCTTCCGTGTCTTCCGGCCGTACGCGCAGGCGGTCACCGTGGTCATCGGCGAGGTGCGGGCCGCGCTGCACGACGACGGCGACGGCTTCTTCTCCGGTCTGCTGCCGCTGACCGATGTGCCGGTCTACCGGCTGCTGGTCACCTACGACGGCACCGTGCACGAGACCGAGGACCCCTACCGCTTCTGGCCCACCCTCGGTGACCTGGACCTGCATCTGATCGGGGAGGGCCGCCACGAGGAGCTGTGGAAGGCGCTCGGGGCGCGGGTCATGACCCACCAGGGCGTGACCGGCACCCGTTTCTCGGTGTGGGCGCCGAACGCGCGGGGCGTGCGGGTCGCGGGCGGCTTCGACTACTGGGACGCGACCGGGTATCCGATGCGCTCGCTGGGCTCCAGCGGGGTGTGGGAGCTGTTCGTGCCCGGGGTCGGAGAGGGCGAGCTGTACAAGTTCGAGATCACCCGCCCGGACGGTTCGCACACTCTGCGCGCCGATCCGATGGCCCGGCGCACCGAGGTCCCGCCCGCGACCTCCTCGGTGGTGGAGGTCTCGCACCACGAGTGGGGCGACGCGGAGTGGATGGCGCGTCGGGGTGAACAGGCGGTGCACGAGGCGCCGTTCTCGGTGTACGAGGTCCATCTGCCGTCCTGGCGGCCGGGGTTGACCTATCGGCAACTGGCCGACCAGCTCACCGCGTACGTGCAGGATCTCGGCTTCACCCACGTGGAGTTGATGCCGGTCGCGGAGCATCCCTTCGGCGGTTCCTGGGGCTATCAGGTCACCGGCTTCTACGCCCCGACGGCGCGGCTCGGCACCCCGGACGACTTCAAGTACCTGGTGGACCGGCTGCATCAGGCGGGCATCGGGGTGCTGATGGACTGGGTGCCCGCGCACTTCCCGCGCGACGCGTGGGCGCTGGCGGAGTTCGACGGGCGCCCGCTGTACGAGCACCACGATCCGCTGCGGGCGGCCCATCCCGACTGGGGCACCCTCGAGTTCGACTTCGGGCGCCGCGAGGTGCGCAACTTCCTTGTGGCGAACGCCGTGTACTGGTGCGAGGAGTTCCACATCGACGGGCTGCGCGTGGACGCGGTCGCCTCGATGCTCTACCTGGACTACTCGCGCGAGCCCGGCCAGTGGACGCCCAACGAGCGGGGCGGCCGGGAGAATCTGGACGCGGTGGCCTTCCTCCAGGAGATGAACGCCACGGTGTACCGCCGGTGTCCAGGCGTGGTGACCATCGCCGAGGAGTCCACCGCCTGGGACGGCGTGACCCGGCCCACCGATCACCGGGGCCCGAGCGGCTTCGGCGGCCTGGGCTTCGGGCTGAAGTGGAACATGGGCTGGATGCACGACTCGCTTGAGTACATGAGCCACGACCCCGTGCACCGCAAGTACCACCACCACGAGATGACGTTCTCGATGGTGTACGCGTACAGCGAGAACTACGTCCTGCCGATCTCCCACGACGAAGTGGTCCACGGCAAGCGGTCGTTGGTCTCGAAGATGCCGGGCGACTGGTGGCAGCAGCGGGCCGGTCTGCGTGCCTACCTGGCCTTCATGTGGGCCCACCCGGGCAAGCAACTCCTCTTCATGGGCCAGGAGTTCGCCCAGGGCGCGGAGTGGTCCGAGGCGCACGGCCCGGACTGGTGGCTGCTCGACCCGTCGTACGGCGCCGCCGCCGATCACCGGGGCGTACGGGACCTGGTGCGCGACCTCAACACCCAGTACCGTGCCACCCCGGCCCTGTGGCAGCGGGACACCGACCCCTCGGGCTTCGCCTGGGTCATGGGCGACGCGGCCGACGACAACGTCCTCGCCTTCCTGCGCCGCGACGCCGACGGCACCCCCCTGCTCGCCGTCTCCCACCTCGCCCCGGTGGTCCGCCACGACTACCGCCTCGGCGTCCCCGACGACGTCCCCGCCTGGCACGAGACCCTGAACACCGACAGCGCCCGTTACGGCGGCAGTGACGTCACCCACCCGGACGTGATCAAACCGGAACCCCAGCCGTGGCACGGCTACCCGGCGAGCGTACGACTGACACTGCCCCCGCTGGCGACGGTGTGGCTGCGTCCGGCGTGACCTGCGCGGGCCCGGCCTGTGGCCGGTCCGGGAGCCGAGCGCTCCCGGACCGGTGCCGTCACACGGCGGCCGGAGCCAGCCCCGCGGGCAGCTTCTCGCTGTGCAGGACGCCCAGGTGCTGGGTCGCGCGGGTCAGGGCGACGTACAGGTCGCTCGTGCCGTAGGCGCCGGGTTCCACCACCAGGACCGAGTCGAATTCGAGGCCCTTGGCCTGGCGGGGGTCCAGGAGGACGACGCGCCGGGTCAGGTCGGGGTCGGCTCCGGCGGTGACGCCGTCGAGGCGGGCGGCGAGGGCCTGGTGGAGGGCGCGGGGGGCGATGACGGCCAACCTGCCCTCGTCCGGGGTGAGTTCGGTGACAGCCGACGCGACCGCACCGGGGAGGTCGTCGCCCGCGTCCCGCACCCAGGGCCGTACGCCCGTCGAGCGGACGGAGGCGGGCGGCTCGAAGTCCGGGTCGGTGGCGCGGACCACGCCCGCGGCGAGGTCCATGATCTCGGACGGGGTGCGGTAGTTGACCCCGAGGCGGGTGTGTTCCCAGCGGTCCTCCACGTAGGGCGCGAGGATGTCCGACCAGGAGCCGACGCCCGCCGCCTCGGCGGTCTGGGCGGGGTCGCCGACCAGGGTCATGGAGCGGGTCGGGCTGCGCCGCATCAGCAACCGCCAGGCCATCGGGGAGAGTTCCTGCGCCTCGTCCACGATGATGTGCCCGAACGCCCAGGTGCGGTCGGCGGCGGCGCGCTCGGCGGCGCTGCGGTGATCGGCCTCCTCGTGGCGCTCCGCGAAGCGCTCGGCGTCGATGATGTCGTGCGCGGACAGCACCTCGGACGCGTCGGCGTCCACCTCCTCCTTGTCGTCGAACTCGTAGGTGCGCGAGGCGTACGACACGTCGAGGACGCCCTGCGCGAAGGCGATCTGGGTCGCGCGCTCGCGTTCCGCGCGGGCACGGGCCATCCGGTCGTCCTCGCCGAGGAGTTCGGCGGCCTCGTCCAGCAGCGGCACGTCCCCGACGGTCCATTCGCGCGTCTGCGGGCGGCGGATCGCGTCGGCGTCCGCCGCCGACAGGTGGTCGTCGGGCTCCGCGAGGAAGTCCGCGATCAGCCGGCGCGGGGTGACCCGGGGCCACAACTGGTCGATGGCCGCCCAGACTTCGGGGTTCTCCGCGAGTTCGTCGCGGATCTGGGTGATGTCGGAGGGGTCGAGCAGGCTGGTGCCGTCGTAGGGGTCGGTGCCCACGCGCTCGGCGTACAGCTCGGTGAGCGCGTTGAGGATGTGCCCCTCGAAGTGCTCGCGGGCCACGTTGTGCGGCAGCCCGGTCGCGCGGGTGCGCTCGCGGGCGACGCTTACGAGGCCCTGGTCGAGCATCAGGATCTCGCGGTCGTGCTCGATGGCGATCACCGGGTCGGGCAGCGCCTGCCGGTCGCGTACGACGGCGGCGATCACGTCGGCCATCTCGGCGCGGCCCTTCACGGCGGCGGCCTCGGGGGTGTCAGCGGCGGTGGCCTTCACCCCGGGGAACAGCTCGCCGACGGTGGCGAGGAGCACGCCGGTCTCGCCGAGCGAGGGCAGCACCTCGCCGATGTAGCCGAGGAAGGCCGGGTTGGGGCCGACGATGAGCACGGCGCGGCGGGCCAGCAGTTCGCGGTGCTCGTAGAGGAGGTAGGCGGCGCGGTGCAGAGCCACCGCGGTCTTGCCGGTGCCGGGGCCGCCCTCGACCACGAGGACGCCCCGGTGCGGGGCCCGGATGATCTCGTCCTGCTCGGCCTGGATGGTGCGCACGATGTCGCCCATGCGTCCGGTGCGCGCCGAGTTCAGCGCGGCCAGCAGCACGGCGTCGCCGGTGGGGTCCTCGTGGCCGGTGCGTTCCCGGTCCCCGAGGTCGAGGATCTCGTCGTGCAGGGAGGTGACCGCGCGGCCCTCGGTGGTGATGTGCCGTCGGCGGCGCAGGCCCATCGGGGTGTGCCCGGTGGCGAGATAGAAGGGGCGGGCGACATCCGCGCGCCAGTCGATGAGGATCGGGGTGCGCTCGGTGTTCTCCTCGCGCAGTCCGATGCGGCCGATGTGGTGGGTGGTGCCGTCGGACAGGTCGATCCGGCCGAAGCAGAGGGAGCCGTCGACGGCGTTCAGCGCGGCGAGCAGCCCGGAGCGCTCGGCCACCAGGATGTCCCGCTCCAGCCGCGCCTGCTGGGGCTTGTCGCCCTGGGCGAGGGCGTCCTCGACCGAGGTCTCGGCCTCGCCGCGCAGCACGTCCACGCGCTCGTACAGTCCGTCGATGAATTCCTGCTCGTGGCGCAATTCATCGTCCGGAAATTCCGTGTTTGACAATTCCACTCCCGCCCGCATATACTGTGCTCACTGAACTTCTCCGCGATCACCTTTTCGGAAGTCGCGAATCAACGAATATACATAAGGAAATCCCCCGAGCGCAATTGCTCGGGGGATTTCCTTATGTCGGCGAGGCCGCTGCGGGGGCCTCGGGCTGTCTCACAGCACGTCGGCCAGCTCCTCCAGCAGCCGCCGCCTGGAACGTGCTCCCACCATCGACTTCACCGGCACCCCGGCGCGGTAGACGACCAGCGTCGGCGCGGAGAGCACGCCGTGCGCGAGGGCCGTCGCCGGATTGCGGTCCACGTCCACCTGGACGACCTTGAGCCGGTCACCCTCGCTGAAGGCGATGTCCTTCAGCACCGGCGCCAGCTGACGGCACGGCCCGCACCAGTCCGCCGTGAACTCCACCAGGACCGGCAGCTCGGAGCCGATCACCTCCGCCGCGAAATCCGCGTCCGTCACCTCTGCCAGTCCGCTCGCCACGCTCATCGCGGCCCTCCCAGTTCGCACGAAGGCTCCGGACCCCCCGGAACCAGCGACTCGGCGGCCAGCTCCGCGCGCGCCTCCTCGGCCCGCCGCAACTGCCCCGCGACCGACTCCCGCACCGCCGCGAGCTGCCCGATCAACTCGTCCAGCTCGCCCAGCTTGCGCCGGTAGACCACGAGCGAGGCCGGACACGCGTCACCCTCCGGATGCCCCGCCCGCAGACACTCCACGAACGGCCGCGTCTCCTCCAGCTCGAACCCGAAGTCCCTGAGCGTCCGGATCTGCCGCAACACCCGCAGATCCCCCTCGTCGTACACCCGGCACCCCCGCGCATCCCGCCGCGCGGGCAACAACCCCCGCGCCTCGTAATACCGCAGAGCCCGTGCCGTCGTCCCGGCCCGCGCGGCCAGCTCGCCGATTCGCATGTCAGGGACGGTAGGGGGTGACGTGGGGGGCAAGGCAACCGGCCGGTGTCACCGGGACGGAACGTGACGCGGGGCCGGGCGCCGGGATGACGACGAACCGGGGTGCCTTTCCGAGCCGACTGGATAGTCTGACCACGCACGTCGAGGCCGTTACGAGGGGGGCGGATTCATGGATCCGGAGCTGGCCGCGCTGGCGGCGACCGCAGGAACGACGCTGGTGTCCTCTTTGACGACCGAGGGGTGGCAGCGCGCCAGGGACGGTATCGCCTCATGGTGGCGGCGCAGCCAACCCGATCGGGCCGATGCCGTCACCACGGAACTCGACGTGACCCGCGACGACCTGATCGCCGCGCGGGCCGACGGCGACGCGGGCACGCGGGCCGAGCTGGGCACGGAGTGGCAGGGCCGTATCCGACGGCTGCTCGTGGCACATCCCGAGGCAGCCGACGAGCTGCGGACCCTCCTCGCGGAACTCGCCCCGTCGGCACCCGCGGCCCCGTCGGTGACGCAGCACGTCACCGCCTCCGGGCACGCCCGGGTCTACCAGGCGGGCCGAGACCAGCACATCGACGAGCGGTGACCGGCCACAACGACGCCCGGGCCGACGGCCGGGGCCGCGTCTACCAGGCGTCCGGTGACCAGCACATCATCGAACACCACCACCACGGGCCCGACTGGAGCGGCCCGGACTCGGTTCGCCGCCCGGCGGTCGGCCGTGCCCCGGTGGTGCTCCGTGACCGAGCCGCGGAGATGGACCGCCTGCGCGCGGCCGTCGAACCCGGCATCGGCAACCGTGTCTACGTCCTGCACGGCCTCGGCGGCTGCGGGAAGACCGCCGTCGCCTACACGCTCTTCGAGCATGCCACCCACCACACCGGCCGGATCGGCCTGTGGGTCAACGCCTCCGACCCCGCCTCCCTGCGCGCCGGGATGCTCGCGGTCGCCGCCGACCGGGGCGCCACCGACGGCGAACTGATGGGCGCGCGCAGCGGATTACGTCCCGCCGCCGACCTCGTCTGGCAGCGCCTCGACCATTCCGATCAGCCCTGGCTGCTCGTCCTCGACAACGCCGACGACCCGGCGATCCTCCGTGACGGCGGCTGGCTGCGCACCAGCCCGGCCGGGATCGTCATCGTCACCAGCAGGCAAGCGGCGGCCCACTGGTGGCCCCGTGCCGAACTCCTCCAGTTCGGCGTACTCCCCCGGGACGAGGCCGCCCTGGTGCTGCGCGATCTCGCACCGGACGCCGGAACGGTCGAGGACGCGGCGGAGATCGCCGACCGTCTCGGCCGGCTGCCGCTCGCCCTCACGCTCGCCGGCGGTTTCCTGGCCCACCAGGTGATCGACCCCTGGACCATGGCCGACTACGGCCGACGGCTCGACGGCGGGGACGGCCTCGACCCCATCGAGCTGATCGACCAAGGCGCCCTGGGCGGCAGCGACTCCCGCCACCTGCTCAGCCGCACCTGGCAGCTCTCCCTCGACGCCCTTGCCGCCCAGAACCTGCCCGAAGCCGGGAGCCTGCTGCGACTGCTCACCTGCTGGGCGGGCGACCCACTGCCCCTCTCGCTGCTCTCCGGCGCCACAGTCGGCTCGGCCCTCCCGGCGTTCCGTGTCGAGTCGGCTCTTCGCGGACTGCTCGACCAGTCCCTCACCGAGCTGGTGCCAGATCGGGTGCGCTGTCTGCGTACCCACGGTGTACTGCTCGACAGCGTGGCCCGGACCACCCCCTCCGACCAGTACGAACAGCTCGCCGCAACGGCCGCCCGACAGCTCAAGGCCGTACTGCCGGAGAACCCGGAACGCGCGACGCACGACCCGCTCAGGAACATGCTCGCCCCTCATGTCCTGGCGCTGCTGCGCAGGGTCGTGGACTGGCCGGTCGACCGATCGGTCGTGGAGGAAGCCACCGAGTGCTCGGTGCGGCTCGTGGTCGCGCTTCACCGTGACGGCGACTACTCCTCGGCGCTGGCCCTCGCCGACAGGGCTGCCGGACTCGCCGAGCGGCGTCTGTCCGAGGACCACCCCCTGGTCATCAGGCTGCGCCAACGCGCCGGTCGGGCTGTGTACCGGCTCGGTCGATTCGAGGAGGCCGAGGTCCTGCACCGGCACGTACTTGAAGCGTGCGAACGTGCCTTCGGTCCCGCGGACTTGAACACCCTGGAGAGCTGCCTGAACCTGTCGCGGCCACTGTGGCAACTCGGGCGCGTACCAGAGGCGATGCAGCTCACACGGCGGGCCATCGCGGGCAGGACCGAGATTCTGGGCTTCGTCCACCCGTCAACACTCATCGCGCGAGCGTCGACCCTGGAAGTAGCCCCAGGACCAGAGCTGGACGAAGAAGTCGCCTCGGGGCACGCCCTCGTCGCGGATTGCCACCAAACAGTCGGCGAGCAGCATCCGATCACGTTGATCGCCGAACTCAACCAGGCGGATCTCCTCCGTCGCGCGGGGCGAACCACCGAGGCGCTTCCCTGTGCCCGCAGAGCCCTTGCGGCACACGAACAGCGCTACGGGCCCGAGTTCCCGATCACCTTGGCCGCCAGGTCGCTGCTGAGCGCCGTCCTGGCGGAACTCGGCCGGTATGCCGAGGCGATCGAACAGGTGGAGGCGGTGGCGGAGGCCCGGGCCTGTGTGCTGGGCGCGTCCCATCCATGGACGTTGTTGTCCCAGGAGCGCCTGGACGAGTACCGGCGCGCGCACGATCAGCCGTAGTCCGGGACTGCCCGGAGGTTACGCCTGGTGTCCCACCCCGGCCGACTCCTCGACCTCCAGCAACGACGCGCTGCGGCGTTCCTCGTCGAACTTCCTCCGGCCGCCCCGGAGGCCGAAGAGGCGTTTGGTCAGGAGGATGTAGAGGACGGCGAGGATGTTGAGGGTGAGGGTGGCGATCTTGACCCAGCTGATGTGTTCGGTGAGTTCGTAGATCTCCAGGGGGAGGAAGGCCGCCGTGGCGACGACGGTGAGGTATTCCGCCCAGCGCTTGGCGTACCAGAGGCCGACCGCCTCGATCAGTTCGATCAGGGCGTAGGCGAGGAGGACGCCCGCGACCACCAGGAGCGTGGAGTGGCGGTAGCCGAACGCCTTCTGGATGGAGCCGACGACCGGGGAGTGGTCCAGGTCGTGATGGAAGTGGCGGAAGACCGGGCGGAAGACGTCCAGGTACTCGTCGAAGAGGCGGCGCACCGCGTCCTGGCTGTTGCTGAACTTCCAGACCGCGACGGCCACGAGCACGATGAACACCCCGCGCAGCGCCCGTTCCACGGCGAGGAAGCGCAGGACGAACAGGTCGCGCAGCACCTTGCCGCGCGGGACCAGCGGAGCCTCGGACGCCGGGCCCGAGCCGTGCGGTTCGCCCGGGGTGAAGTCGCCGCAGCGCAGACAGCGCCAGATGTCGCCCAGTTCCGTGCGGGCGTGCAGGCGTATACGGAGTCTGGGGTCGTCCGGCGCGTAGGTCACATGGCCCTTGCGGGCGCAGGTACGCCGGTTCCAGTCGATCTTCATCCCCCGTGCCTCCGTAAACGTGCCGTGCCGTGCCGGTCCCGCGGATGCGCGGTTCCGGCACGGCACGTTAGTGGATCGTGGTGCGTCAGTCGGTGGGGGCGGTCACTTGGCCGCGGTTTCGACCGGTTCCGCGTCGGGTTCCGGTGCGGATTCCGGTGCCGGTCCGGCCGCCGGTTCCGGCGACGGCTTCGGCTTCGGCTTCGGCTCCGCCGCTACGGCCTCCTGCGCGCCGTCCACAGCCTCGGCAGCCTCAGTGACCCCACCGGACCCGGCGACCCCAGCCGCCTCCGCCCTCTCCCGCCCCGGCAGCAGCACCGTCACCACCACCGTGCCCACCGCCAGGATCACCGCCCCGATCAGGCTCGTGTGCGCCACCGCGTCGGAGAACGACGCGCCGACCGCCTCGGCCATCCGGTGCGCACCGGAGGCCAGTTGGGTCGCCTGCTGCTTGAGCTGGGCCGCCTGCTGGGGGTCGGTCGCGGCGGCGGCCTTCGCGGCGAGGGCGTGTGCCTTGTCGCCGATGCCCTGGGCGACCGCGTAGCCCGCGCCGACCGAGTCCCGCGCGGTGTCCAGCGCGCTCGCCGGGAGCCCGCCGCCCTTCGTCGCGGAGGTGAGGTGGTCGCCGTAGGAGGTGGCCAGGAGCGAGCCGAGGATCGCGATGCCGAGCGAGCCGCCCAGTTCGAGCGAGGTGTCGTTGACCGCGCCGCCCACGCCCAGCTCGGACTCCGGGAAGGAGCCCATGATCGCGTCGGTGCACGGCGAGAGCGCGAGGCCGATGGCGAGGCCCAGGACGACGAGGGGCGCCACGAAGTCGCCGTACGTCCAGCCCGCGTCCACCCGGGTCAGCAGCGCGAGCGCCACCGTGCCGCCGACCATGCCCGCGCCGACCGTCCAGCGCATCCCGACGCGCGGGGTGAGCCAGCCGGTGAGCGCCGAGCCGACGAAGACCGCACCGGCCAGCGGCAGCATGCGGACGCCGGTCTCCAGGGCGTCGTAGCCGAGCACGAACTGGAGGTGCTGGGTCAGGTAGTAGAAGGCGCCGAAGACGGACAGGAAGAACAGGGCGACGGCGAGGTTGGAGCCCGCGAAGCGGCGGTCGGCGAAGCGGCGTACGTCAAGGACCGGGCGCGGGTGCCGCAGCTCCCAGCCGACGAAGGCGATCAGACCGAGCCCGGCGACGACCGCGGCGGTGACGGCCTTGGCGCCCCAGCCGAAGTGCGGCCCCTCGATGATCATGTAGACGAGCGCGCCGACCCAGAGCACGGACAGCAGACCGCCGACGTAGTCGATGCGCTCGCGGTGGCCCGCCTTGGACGGCGGTACGAGGACCAGGGCGGCCACGATCGCGACGGCCGCGATCGGCACGTTGATCAGGAAGGTCGAGGACCAGCCGTGGTCGCGCAGCAGCGCCCCCGCGACGACCGGTCCGGCGGCGATGGCGAGGCCCGCCGTCGCGGTCCACAGGGTGATGGCCTTGGACCGCTCGGCGCGCGGGAAGGTCGCCGCGAGCAGCGACAGGGTGGCCGGCATGATCAGCGCGGCCCCGAAGCCCATCACGGCACGCGCCGCGATGACGGTGGCGGAGCTGTCGGCGAAGTACCCGAAGACCGCTCCCCCGCCGAACACGGTGAGCCCGAGGATCAGCGCCCCGCGACGGCTGTACTTGTCGCCGATCGCACCGAGCAGCAGCATCAGCGCGGCGTACGGCACGGTGTAGCCGTCGATGACCCACTGCAGGTCGGCGCTGGAAAGGCCCAGGTCACGGGTCATGTCGGGGGCGGCGACCGTGAGGGCGGTGTTCGCCATCACGATGATCAGCAGGCTGAGGCACAGCACGAGCAGTGCCCACCAGCGCCGGGGGTACGGACGCCCCGTCCTCTCGACCGGTTCGTTCATGACGAGTCGCATGACAGGGATGGCCTTCCTCGACAACGTGCGCGACGGGACAACCCGCGCAGGATGGACTTGCACAGAGGCGTGCAATTGCACAACCATGTGCAATGTACGTCGTTGCACAATGCTGTGCAAGTCGAGAGGGTGTGCACAATGACTGGCATGACCACGGGTAACCCCAGCCGCGCCGACACCAACCGGCGCCGCATCCTCGACGTCGCGCTCGCCGAACTGCTGCGCGACCCCGAGGCATCGATGGACCAGATCGCGCGCGCGGCGGGTGTCGTACGGCGCACGGTGTACGGGCATTTCCCGAGCCGGGAGGCGCTGATCGGCACGCTCGTGGACGAGGCGGTGCAGGTGCTGACGGAGACCGACGCGTGCGCCCGCACCGACGTGACGGACCCGGCGGAGGCGGTGGCCCGTTCGGTGCTCACGGTCTGGGAGATCGCCGACCGCTACCGGCTGCTGGTGGCCCTCGCCCAGCGCACGGTCACCGTGCAGGGCATCCGCGACCGGCTCGCCCCGCTGCGCGCGGAGAAGGCCCGACTGCTCCGACGCGGCCTGGAGGACGGCACGTTCGTCTCCCCGCTGCCGCCCGCGGCGCTCTCGCTCGTCCACGAGCAGATGCTGTTCGCGGTGATGGAGGCCGTGAACGAGGGCGCGCTCCCGGCCGAGGAGGCGGGGAGCGCGGCGGCGGTGACGATGCTGACTGCGGCGGGGGTGCCGTCGGAGCGGGCGGTGGAGCTGGTGGCGCGGGCGCGGGGCGAGGTGTAGCCCCGGCGCCCCGGCGCGGCAACGGCCGGACGCCCGGCCCCGGTTCAGGCGGGGCCGGGCGTCCGGAGTTCACGAACGGGCGGGCCAGGTCGTGGACTTGGTCAACGAGATGGTCCGCTCCTGGAGTTGGCGAACCGGCTTTACGCCGTGGCCAACTCCTTCTCTCCGCCCTCATGTTCCTGCGGCTCCCGCGAAGCGCCATCACCGTCGTCCAGCAACGTCGTCTCGTCGAAGGGCAGTTCACCGGAGAGCACCTTCTTGACCCGCTCCCCGTCGATCTCCTTCGTCCAGGTGCCGATGAGTACCGTGGCGACCGAGTTGCCCGCGAAGTTGGTCAGCGCCCGCGCCTCGCTCATGAAGCGGTCGATGCCGACGACCAGACCGATGCCGTCCACCAGCGCGGGCTTGTGGGACTGGAGCCCACCGGCCAGCGTGGCGAGTCCGGCGCCACTGACACCCGCCGCGCCCTTGGAGGCGAGCAGCAGGAAGAGCAGCAGCGGGATCTGCTCGCCGATCGACATCGGGGTGCCCAGCGCGTCCGCGATGTACAGGGACGCCATGGTCATGTAGATCATGGTGCCGTCGAGGTTGAAGGAGTACCCGGTCGGCACGGTGATGCCGACGACCGCCTTGCTGACGCCCAGGTGCTCCAGCTTGGCGATGAGCCGGGGCAGCGCGGACTCCGAGGACGAGGTCGACAGGATCAGCAGGAACTCGCGGGCGAGGTACTTCAGCAGCAGGAAGATGTTCAGCCCGGAGACGATCCGCAGCAGCGCGCCGAGCACCACGAAGACGAACAGCACACAGGTGACGTAGAAGCCGAGCATCAGCACGGCGAGGCTCTTGAGCGCGTCGAGTCCGGCGGAGCCGACGACGGCCGCGATGGCGCCGAACGCGCCGACGGGCGCGGCCCACATGACCATCGCGAGGATGCGGAAGACCAGCCGCTGGATGTGCTCGATGCCGCGCAGCACCGGCTGTCCGGCCGAGCCCATCGCCTGGAGCGCGAACCCGGCGAGTAGCGCGATCAGCAGGGTCTGGAGGACCTGGCCCTCGGTGAAGGCGGACACGAAGGTGACCGGGATGATCGACAGCACGAAGTCCACCGGGGGCAGCGCGTCGTCGGCGACCTGCGCGTGCCCGGTCTGGCGGAGGGCTTCGGTCAGGTGCAGGCCCTCACCGGGGTGCAGCACGTTGCCGACGACGAGGCCGATGGCGAGCGCCACCAGCGACATCACGGTGAAGTAGCCGAGCGCGATGCCGCCGACCGCGCCGACCTTGGCGGCTTTGCGTACGGAGCCGATGCCGAGCACGATCGTGCAGAAGATGATGGGCGAGATCATCATCTTGATCAGGTTCACGAAGCCGGTGCCCAGCGGCTTCAGCTCGACCCCGGCGTCGGGCCAGATGAGGCCCACGGCGATGCCGAGTGCGACCGCCACGATGACGGCGATGTAGAGATAGTGGGTGCGGTCCCGCTTCACGGCGGGTGCGGCAGGTGCCGTATCGGGGGTGCTGGCGGCCACGGCTGCCCTCCTTGACGTCTTCGTCGGCACCTTCCGGCGTGCGGCTCACGTCCGTGCGGTGCGGGGGATCGCCGTACTATCTCCCGCCATGTGACGGCGGTCACCCTTACGTTCATTTAGTTCACGCCGGGAGGGACAGGCACACTGCTGGGATGCGTCCGCCCGCCCTTCCTCTGCCCCGCAGCCTCGCGGGCCAGCTGTTCGCCATGCAGGCCGTGCTGATAGCGGTCGTGGTGGCGGGGTACGCGCTGTTCACCTACGTCAGCGACCGGCGGCAGGCCGAGGACGCGGCCGTACGGCAGGTGCGGGCGGTGGCGCGGACCATCGCGGACGCGCCCTCGGTGCGCGCGGCGATCCGCACCCCGGACCCCACGGCCGAGCTGGAGCCGTACGCCCTCCAGGTCACCCGGGACGCCGACGTCGACTTCGTCACGATCATGGACCCGGACGGCATCCGCTGGACCCACCCGCACACCGGGGAGATCGGCAAGCGGTTCCTGGGCCGGATCGAACCCGCGCGGCAGGGGCGGACCTTCACCGAGACGTACACCGGCACGCTCGGCCCTTCGGTGCGCGCGGTGACCCCGGTGCGGGACGGCGGCCGGATCGTGGGCCTGGTCAGCGCGGGCATCAAGGTGGAGGCGATCAGCGCGCGGGTCCAGGACCAGGTGACGGCGCTGCTCGCGGTGGCGGGCGCGGCGCTGCTGCTCGGCGCGGTGGGCACGTACATCGTCAACGCCCGGCTGCGCCGCCACACCCACGGCATGAACGCGGCCGAGCTGAGCCGGATGCACGACTACCACCAGGCCGCGCTGCACGCGGTGCGCGAGGGTCTGCTGATGCTGGACGGGCAGGGGCGGGTGGCGCTGGCGAACGACGGCGGGCGCGAGCTGCTGGGCCTGGGTGAGGACGCGGTGGGCCGGTCGGTGGCGGAGCTGGGTCTGCCGGGGCCGCTGACCGGGGCGCTGCTGTCCCGGGAGTCCCGCACGGACGAGGTGCATCTGACCGCGTCCCGCGTCCTCGTGCTCAACACCTCGCCGGTGTCGGGCGGGGAGCGCCGGGGCACGGTGGCCACGCTCCGGGATGTGACCGAACTCCAGTCACTGATGGGCGAGTTGGACTCGGAGCGGGGTTTCAGTCAGGCGCTGCGCGCGCAGGCGCACGAGGCGGCGAACCGGCTGCACACCGTGGTCTCCCTGATCGAACTGGACCGGGCCGGGGAGGCGGTGGAGTTCGCCACGGCCGAACTGGAGCTGGCCCAGGCGCTGACCGACCGGGTCGTCGCGGCGGTGGGCGAACCGGTCCTCGCGGCCCTCCTGCTCGGCAAGACCGCGCAGGCGAACGAGCGGGGCGTGGAGCTGGTCGTCTCCCCCGACAGCCGCCTGGACGACGGGGTCCTGCCGCCCGGACTGACCGCCCGGGACCTGGTGACCGTCCTCGGCAACCTCATCGACAACGCGGTGGACGCGGCCCAGGGCGGGGCGGGCGCGCGGGTCACGGTGACGGCGTACGCGTCCGCCGACGCCGGCTGTCTGGTCCTGCGGGTCTCGGACACCGGCCCGGGCGTCGACCCGGCCCATGCGGGGCTGGTGTTCCAGCGCGGCTGGTCCACCAAACCGGCCGCCCCCGGCGGACGCGGGCGCGGCCTCGGCCTGGCCCTGGTCCGCCAGGCGGTGACCCGGCTCGGCGGCACCCTGACGGTGACGGAGGCGGCGGAGGGCGGCGCGGTCTTCGAGGCCCGCCTGCCGCTGCACACGGTGGTCCCGGCGGGAGGCGAAGCATGACGGCCCCTGAAGCTCCGATCCGGGTCCTGGTCGTGGAGGACGACCCGGTCGCCGCCGACGCCCACGTCCTCTACGTCAACCGCGTCCCCGGCTTCACGGCGGTCGGCAGCGCCCCCACCGGCGCCCAGGCCCTCCGCCTCCTGGACCGCACCCCGGTCGACCTGCTCCTCCTGGACCTCCACCTCCCCGACGTCCACGGCCTCCAACTGGCCCGCTCCCTGCGCGCGGCGGGCCACCAGACCGACGTCATAGCGGTCACCTCGGCCCGCGACCTGGCGGTGGTCCGCGAAGGCGTCTCCCTGGGCGTCGTCCAGTACGTCCTGAAACCCTTCACCTTCGCCACCCTCCGCGACCGCCTCCTCCGCTACGCCGACTACCACGCCTCAGCAGGCGAGGCCACGGGCCAGGAAGACGTCGACAGAGCCCTCGCCGCCCTACGCGCCCCCACCCCCTCAGCCCTCCCCAAGGGACTGAGCGCACCGACCCTGGAACGAGTCACAGCCGTACTACGAGACAGCCCGGACGGCCTGACGGCAGCCGGGGCCGCCGAGGAGGTGGGCATCTCACGCATCACGGCACGGCGTTATCTGGAGTACCTGGTGGAGTCGGCCCGGGCCGTCAGACGGCCGCAGTACGGCCAGGTGGGCCGCCCGGAGCTGATGTACCACTGGCTGCCGGAGGGAAGGGGGCGCTGACGCCCCCTCCGGGCAGACCGGCTGAAGAGCTGAAAGACAGGTCGGCTAGAAAACCGACTCCGCCTCGTCCATCCGGGACACCGGCACCGTCTTCAGTTCGGTGACCGCCTCTGCCAGCGGGACCAGGGCGATGTCCGTGCCGCGCAGGGCGGTCATGCCGCCGAAGTCGCCTCGGTGGGCGGCTTCCACGGCGTGCCAGCCGAAGCGGGTGGCGAGGACGCGGTCGTAGGCGGTGGGGGTGCCGCCGCGCTGGATGTGGCCGAGGATGACCGGGCGGGCCTCCTTGCCGAGGCGGCGCTCCAGTTCGTAGGCGAGGGCGGTGCCGATGCCCTGGAAGCGCTCGTGGCCGAACTGGTCGATCTCGCCCTTGCCGTAGTCCATCGTGCCGTCGAGCGGGTGGGCGCCCTCGGCGACGCAGATCACGGCGAACTTCTTGCCGCGCGCGAACCGCTCCTCGACCATCTTCATCAGGTCGGCCGGGTCGAAGGGGCGCTCGGGCAGGCAGATCGCGTGGGCGCCGGCGGCCATGCCGGACTCCAGGGCGATCCAGCCCGCGTGGCGGCCCATGACCTCGACGACCATCACGCGCTGGTGGGACTCGGCCGTGGTCTTCAGGCGGTCCATCGCCTCGGTGGCCACGCCGACGGCGGTGTCGAAGCCGAAGGTGCGGTCGGTGCCGGAGATGTCGTTGTCGATGGTCTTCGGCACGCCGACGACCGGCAGACCCGCGTCCGACAGCATCCGGGCCGCCGTGAGCGTGCCCTCGCCGCCGATCGGGATCAGCGCGTCGATGCCGAACTCCTCGGCCATGTCGGTCGCCCGCTCGCACGCCTCGCGCAGCCGGTCCCGCTCCAGGCGGGAGGAGCCGAGGATGGTGCCGCCGAGGGCGAGGATGCCGCTGACGTCGTCCAGGTCGAGGGTGCGGTAGTGGCCGTCGAGCAGACCGCGGTAGCCGTCCTCGAAGCCGATGACCTCGTCGCCGTAGTGCGCCACCGCGCGGTGCACGACCGACCGGATCACGGCGTTCAGGCCCGGGCAGTCGCCGCCTGCGGTGAGAACTCCGATGCGCATCGTGCTGTGTCTCCTGCTCGCTGTGGGTACCGGTGAGCCGCTTCGATTCTTTCACGGCCGCCGAAGAGCCGACGACCACCACCCTCCCGACCGCCCCCGCCGCCCCTTTCCGGGCACCGCCGCCGCAGGCGATGCGCACCCTCCGTGACCCCCCGGGCTGACACGCGCCTTATCGACGGCCCAGAGTATTGTCAAGAGGGTTGTGCTCACCTCGGTGGGCGATTTTTGTGCCGGCGTACGGCGATCCCCCAGGTGGCGGCCCGTACGAGCAAGGATCGGAGAGCACGCGTGACGCGCAGCGTGTACGTGACCGGGATCGACCGGAGCGACGGCCGTCAGGTCGTCGAACTGGGAGTGATGGAACTGCTGACCCGGCAGGTCGACCGGGTCGGGGTGTTCCGCCCCCTGGTGCACGACGGGCCGGACCGGATGTTCGAGCTGCTGCGCTCGCGCTACCGCCTCACCCAGGACCCGGCGACGGTCTACGGCATGGACTACGAGGAGGCGTCCAGCCTCCAGGCCGAGCGCGGCACCGACGAGCTGGTCTCCGTCCTGGTCGACCGCTTCCACCGGGTGGCCCGCGACTACGACGTCGTCCTCGTCCTCGGCACCGACTTCGCCGCCACCCAGCTCCCCGACGAGCTGGCGCTCAACGCCCGCCTCGCGAACGAGTTCGGCGCCTCCGTGATCCCGGTCGTCGGCGGCCGCAAGCAGACCGCCGCCTCCGTGCTCGCCGAGACCCGCAACGCCTTCCGCGCCTACGCGGGCCTGGGCTGCGACGTGCTCGCCATGGTCGCCAACCGGGTCGACCGTAAGGACCGCGACGAGATCGCCGAGCGCCTGGCCGACCGCCTGCCCGTCCCCTGCTACGTGCTCCCCGACGAGCCCGCCCTGTCCGCGCCGACCGTCTCCCAGATCGCGCACGCCCTGGGCGCCAAGGTGCTGCTCGGGGACGACGCCGGGATGTCCCGCGACGCGCTCGACTTCGTCTTCGGCGGCGCCATGCTGCCCAACTTCCTCGCCGCCCTGACCCCCGGCTGCCTGGTCGTGACCCCGGGCGACCGCGCCGACCTGGTCGTCGGCTCGCTCGCCGCGCACAGCGCGGGCACCCCGCCGATCGCCGGTGTGCTGCTCACCATCAACGAGGTGCCGAGCGAGGAGATCCTGACCCTCGCCGCCCGCCTCGCCCCCGGCACCCCGGTGCTCTCGGTGCCCGGGACCAGCTTCCCCACCGCCGAGCAGCTGTTCTCCCTGGAGGGCCGCATGACGGCCGCCACCCCGCGCAAGGCGGAGACCGCGCTCGGCCTGTTCGAGCGGTACGCCGACACCGCGGGCCTGGCGAGCCGGGTCTCGGCGCCGAGCGGCGACCGCGTCACCCCGATGATGTTCGAGCACAAGCTCCTGGAGCGGGCCCGCGCCGACAAGCGCCGGGTCGTGCTCCCCGAGGGCACCGAGGAGCGGGTGCTGCACGCGGCCGAGGTGCTGCTGCGCCGGGACGTGTGCGACCTCACCCTGCTCGGCCCCGAGGACCAGATCCGCAAGAAGGCCGCCGACCTCGGCATCGACCTGGGCGAGAGCCAGCTGATCGACCCGGCCACCTCCGAGCTGCGCGACTCCTTCGCGGAGAAGTACGCCGCCCTGCGCGCCCACAAGGGCGTCACCGTGGAGCTGGCGTACGACGTGGTCACCGACGTGAACTACTTCGGCACCCTGATGGTCCAGGAGGGCCTGGCCGACGGCATGGTCTCCGGCTCGGTGCACTCCACGGCGGCGACGATCCGCCCGGCCTTCGAGATCATCAAGACCAAGCCGGACACCTCGATCGTCTCGTCCGTCTTCTTCATGTGCCTGGCCGACAAGGTGCTGGTCTACGGCGACTGCGCGGTCAACCCCGACCCCGACGCCGAGCAACTGGCGGACATCGCCGTGCAGTCCGCGGCGACGGCGGCGCAGTTCGGCGTGGAGCCGAGGATCGCGATGCTGTCGTACTCCACGGGGACCTCCGGTTCGGGCGCCGACGTGGAGAAGGTGCGCACGGCGACCGAGCTGGCGCGCTCGCGCCGCCCCGACCTGAAGATCGAGGGCCCGATCCAGTACGACGCGGCCGTGGACGCCTCCGTGGCCGCGACCAAGCTGCCCGGCTCCGAGGTCGCGGGCCAGGCCAGCGTGCTGATCTTCCCCGACCTGAACACCGGCAACAACACCTACAAGGCCGTACAGCGCTCCGCGAACGCCATCGCGGTCGGCCCGGTCCTGCAGGGCCTGCGCAAGCCGGTCAACGACCTGTCGCGGGGCGCGCTCGTGCAGGACATCGTCAACACCGTCGCCATCACGGCGATCCAGGCACAGCAGCCGACCGCCTCCGAAAGGTCCCCCGAGCAGTGACCCCCACCCGTGTCCTCGTCCTCAACTCCGGCTCGTCCTCGCTGAAGTACCAGCTCCTGGACATGCGGGACAGCAGCAGGCTCGCGGTGGGCCTGGTCGAGCGGATCGGCGAGCAGACCTCGCGGCTGCGCCACACCCTGGTCGCCACCGGCGAGACCCGTGAGCAGAACGGCCCGATCGCCGACCACGAGACCGCGCTGAAGTCGGTCGCCGAGGAGCTGGCCCGCGACGGGCTCGGCCTCGACTCGCCCGAACTGGCCGCGATCGGGCACCGGGTGGTGCACGGCGGCATGTTCTTCACCGAGCCGACCGTCATCGACGACTCGGTGCTCACCGAGATCGAGCGGCTGATCCCGGTCGCGCCGCTGCACAACCCGGCCAACCTCACCGGCATCCGCACCGCCCAGGCACTGCGCCCGGACCTGCCCCAGGTCGCCGTGTTCGACACCGCCTTCCACACGACGATGCCGGAGTCGGCGGCGCGCTACGCCATCGACCCGAAGATCGCCGACCGGCACCGCATCCGCCGCTACGGCTTCCACGGCACCTCGCACGCCTACGTCTCCCGCGAGACCGCGCGTCTGCTCGGCAAGGAGCCCGACGAGGTCAACGTGATCGTGCTGCACCTGGGCAACGGCGCCTCGGCCTCGGCGGTGGAGCACGGGCGGTGCGTGGAGACCTCGATGGGGCTGACGCCGCTGGAGGGTCTGGTCATGGGCACGCGCTCGGGTGATCTGGACCCGGCCGTCATCTTCCATTTGGCCCGTGTCGGCGGAATGTCCATGGACGAGATCGACACTCTTCTGAACAAGAGGAGCGGCCTGTTCGGACTGTGCGGGGACAATGACATGCGGGAGATCCGCCGCCGCATCGAGGAGGGCGACGAAGAGGCGTCCCTCGCCTTCGACATTTACATTCACCGCATCAAGAAGTACATCGGCGCCTATTACGCCGTACTCGGGCAGGTGGACGCGGTGGCGTTCACCGCCGGGGTCGGGGAGAACGCGGCGGCCGTGCGCTCCGCGGCGGTCGCGGGCCTTGAGGGCCTTGGCCTGGCGGTGGACGAGGAGCTGAACGCCGTACGGTCCGACGGGGCCCGGCTGATCTCGCCCGCGTCCGCGCGGGTGGCCGTCGCCGTGGTGCCGACCGACGAGGAACTGGAGATCGCGACGCAGACCTATGCGCTGGTCGGAAAGAACAGCTGAGCATTACACCGCAGTAACACGCCTGAGCGCATGTCCGCCCATTTGTATCTTCCGCAGGGCGGAATATTCCGCAGTGAAACAAACCGATAGGATCGCCTCATGCGCCGTTCGAAAATCGTCTGTACTCTCGGCCCCGCGGTCGACTCCCACGAGATGCTCGTCGCCATGATCGAGGCGGGTATGAACGTGGCCCGCTTCAACTTCAGCCACGGCAGCCACGCCGAGCACCAGGCGCGGTACGACCGCGTCCGTGCCGCCTCCAAGGAGACCGGCCGCCCCATCGGTGTGCTGGCCGACCTCCAGGGCCCGAAGATCCGCCTGGAGACCTTCGCCGAGGGTCCGGTGGAGCTGGAGCGCGGTGACGAGTTCGTCATCACGACCGAGGACGTGCCGGGCGACAAGCACATCTGCGGTACGACGTACAAGGGCCTGCCGGGTGACGTCTCGCGCGGCGACCAGATCCTCATCAACGACGGCAACGTCGAGCTGAAGGTCATCGACGTCGAGGGCCCGCGGGTGCGGACGATCGTCATCGAGGGCGGTGTGGTCTCCGACCACAAGGGCATCAACCTGCCCGGCGCGGCCGTGAACGTGCCCGCGCTGTCCGAGAAGGACGTCGAGGACCTGCGCTTCGCGCTCCGCATGGGCTGCGACATGGTCGCGCTGTCCTTCGTGCGGGACGCCAAGGACGTCGCGGACGTCCACAAGGTGATGGACGAGGAGGGCCGCCGTGTTCCGGTGATCGCCAAGGTGGAGAAGCCGCAGGCGGTCGAGAACATGGAGGACGTCGTGATGGCGTTCGACGGTGTGATGGTCGCCCGTGGTGACCTCGCCGTCGAGTACCCGCTCGAGAAGGTCCCGATGGTGCAGAAGCGGCTGATCGAGCTGTGCCGCCGCAACGCCAAGCCGGTGATCGTCGCGACCCAGATGATGGAGTCGATGATCACCAACTCGCGGCCGACCCGCGCCGAGGCGTCCGACGTGGCCAACGCGATCCTGGACGGCGCCGACGCGGTCATGCTGTCCGCCGAGTCGAGCGTGGGCGCGTACCCGGTCGAGACCGTGAAGACGATGTCGAAGATCGTCCGCGCGGCCGAGGAGGAACTGCTGTCCAAGGGTCTCCAGCCGCTGGTGCCGGGCAAGAAGCCGCGCACGCAGGGCGGTTCGGTCGCCCGCGCGGCCTGCGAGATCGCCGACTTCCTCGGCGCCAAGGGCCTGATCGCCTTCACCAAGTCCGGTGACACCGCCCGCCGGCTGTCCCGCTACCGCGCGGCCCAGCCGATCCTCGCCTTCACCACCGACGAGGGCACCCGCAACCAGCTGACCCTCAGCTGGGGCGTGGAGTCGCACGTGGTGCCGTTCGTGAACACCACGGACGAGATGGTCGACATGGTCGACCAGGAGCTGGCCGGTCTCAACCGCTTCAGCGCGGGCGACACGGTCATCATCACCGCGGGCTCGCCCCCCGGCGTCCCCGGCACCACCAACATGGTCCGGGTCCACCACGTGGGCGGCTCGGACGCCAACTGAGGCGTCTCTCACGGCAATTGGCAGTGGCCCGGTTCCCCACGCGGTGTGGGGGACCGGGCCACTGCCGTGCGGCTCCCGGAAGGGCTCGGGGGTGTCAGTCCGTCGTGTAGACGTGCATGCCGGGAACGTGCAGGCTGCCGCCGAACTGGCCCGCCTGGGTCACCTTGGCGTCGGTGAAGTAGATCAGGGGGATGTTCAGCGGGGGCGGGCTGTCGGGGCTGAAGGTCACCGGGATCAGGCCGAAGAGGTTGCCGGAGATGCTCTCGGTGTACATCACGGTGTCGCCGTCGCGGATGGTGGACGTCGAACCCTTGGCGGCCTGGACGTGGTAGGTCTTGCCCGCCTGCTTGTCCTTGACCGTCTGGTGCAGGTCCCCGATGTCGGTGCCGCCGGAGATGACGTACTTCAGCACCTTCTTGGTGGTGCCGTCGGCCGTGCGCACCTCGACGACGCCCTTGTAGTCGGCGCCCTTGAGCAGCAGGGAGCTGGCGTTCAGGTACCAGGGGTCGTCGGCCACCGGCACGTTGTTGTCCACGCCGCCCTTGTCGTCGGTGGCCGTCGGACAGTCGTCCGGCGTGGCCGACGCGCTCGTGGAGGGGCCGGCGGACGGGCTCGACGTGGCGGACGGGGTGTCCGAGGCACCGGCGGCCTTCTCCAGGGTGTCCTGGACCGTCCCGCGCGGGGCCTTCTTGGTGGTCGCGGTGCCCCCGCTGGTACCACCGCTCTTGTCCGCGTCACCCTTGTCCGCGTCGCTCTTGTCGGTCCCGGTCGCCGGAGCGGACGACGTGGCCGCGGGAGCGGGCGTGGCGGACGACGCGGCGGGCGCCGGGGTCGTCGCCTCGTCGGACTTCTTGCCGCCGGTCAGGACGTCACCGATCGCGTCCCCGAGGGAGCCGAGCAGCCCGCCGTCCGCGCTCTTGGACGGGGCCGGGGCGGTGGCCGCCGTACCCGAGCCGGACGCACCCGAGCCCGATGCGGCACCCGACGTACCGGAGCCGGACGCGGCACCCGATGTGCCCGAACCCGCCCCGGAGGAGCCCGGCTTGTCCGCGGACCCGCTCGTGCCGGACCCGGCCTTGCCCTCGTCGGAACCTGAATCCGGCGAAGAGGTCTTGCCCGGTCCGTCCTGCGCCCCGGAGGAGGCCGAGGGGGACGGCGTGGTGGTGGCGGACGGCGCGCTCGTGGAGGGCGTGGCGCTCGGGGACGCGGAGTCCTCGGCACCCTCCAGCGCGTCGACGCAGTCCTTGTAGTCCGCCGCCTTCTGGCTGTTGGACGCGGGGCTGCTGCCGGTGCTGTCGGCGATGGCGAGCGTGGACGTGAAGCCCATGCCCATGATGACGGCCGTGGGCATCGCCACGGAGGCTATCGCCTTGCCGGCCGGCATGTGGAACCTGGTGAAGAGCGGCTTCTTGGGGGCCGCGTGGCGGGGTCCGGTTCTCGCCCGGGACTCCCCCACACCGGTCCCGCGGGCCTCGTCAGCCGGCACTGTGCCTCCCGTTCGCCTCGTTGGCCGGGCTCGTTCCTGACAGGTCGTTCGGCTCGGTCTCCCCGTCCGCGGCCCGGGGCGGCGGTACGGCTCCGGCGGCGCCCTCACCCGGCAGGCTCGCGCCCGGTGCGGCCCCGGCCATGGCCACCGGCGCCTGGGCCGGTACGCCCGGCGTCTGCTTGGCCGCGGGGGCGGGCGCCCACGAGACGGCCATCGCGCCGCCGACGAGGGCGAGCAGGAAGCCGATGATGAAGCCGCCGAAGTTGGAGACGGGCAGGGACACCAGCGCCAGCAGGATCGCCGCCACACCCGCGAAGGTGCGCACGTGCTTCTGGAACCAGAGGCTGATGCCGAGGACGATGAGGAGCACGCCGATGATCAAGGACCCCGACCCCGCCGTGGTCGCCATGGCCAGCGTCAGATGGCCCAGCTGCAGGTGGTAGTACGGGAAGTAGATGATCGGAAAGCCGCTGAGCAGCACGTAAAGACCGGCCCAGAAGGGGCGGTCGCCTCGCCAGGCGCGGAACTGCTGCCTCCGGCGGGTGAACTGGCCGGAATCGGCGGCAGGGGTCTCGGCGCTCATGGAAAACAGCTCCCTGGTGCGGCGTTGCTGTGGTGGTGATGTGGGCCGCGTGTGAACGGCGGCCGGAGAGGGGACGGGCGGGGGCGCCATCGGCTCCCCCGCCCGTCAGCGAGTGCTTAGTAGCACTCCTCGCCGTCCGTGGACAGCGACATCTTCAGCCCGCTCAGCTCGAACGTGCCGGCGGTGGTCGCCCACGCCGTCTGACGCACGTTGAGCAGTGTGGCCGAGTCGGCCTGCTGGGCGAAGCCGTAGGGGTTGGCCTGCTCGCCGCCCCCCTTCATGCCCGGACCCTTCGAGGCGTCCTTCGCGGCGACACCGATGTCGATGTTGCGGAAGGTCGCGTCGGCGCCCAGATCGGCGACATCGATGTAGATCCGGTCGGCCGAGACCGGCTTCTTGCCGCCACCGGCCCGCAGGATCAGGCTGATCTTGCCGAGACCCGGGACCGGGGTGACGACCGACTGGCACAGGTTGGTGATGTCGGCGTGGTTGAACGCCGAGACCGCCACCGGGTGGGCGGTCTTCTTGCCGTCCAGCGTGTAGCCGTCGTCGATCGCACCGTACTGCGCGAAGCCCTTGCCCTCGAGCCGGTCGGCGCTCACCTTGAACGACTGCCCCGACACGCTGAACGAAGCGGCCAGAGCGCCCTGCGCGAGGGCGACACCTATCGCTGCCGTAGCGGCGACGCTGGGCACCATGACCACAGCGAACCGCTTCCATCTGGTCCCGCCACGCACCTGGGACTCCATATTTCCTCCTTCTCGGACGTACATCTCCTGGCCCGGACCGCCCCAGGGGGGTTGCGACCGGACAGGGATGGGAGAAGTGCTACGTCCTCGGGAAGGAGAGCGCCCGCGCCCGACGGCGCGACCCGCGCCCGAACAACCGGCGTTCACCCCCGAGCGACAACCACTGGTCGCGCCTGACACACATCACGCACAACCTTCTGGACAGGCTTCGCCGCAGTGGCGAAGACCCCCCTGCCCCAGAGCCGGCGCCACTGCCGCCGGCTCTGCTCGGTGGGGACACATTCGCCGTGACCCGGCCGGGTGCCGGGGTACGGAAATGGACCGAGCGTGGCCGATCGTGGTGCATTCTCGCCGCCCGCACAAGGGGCTTCGTTACTGCCTAGTAACGGCGGGATAACCGAAAGACGACTCAGTGGTCTCAAAGGGCGACGCACGGTGCCAACACTGGGCAGAACAAAGTCGCTGATCCCCGGGCGAAGCCGGACAGACCAACGACCTTGATTTACTCGGAGTAACAGCTGAGGCGATTACCAAGATTTGGTAAAGCGCGGCGGCTCCCACGCCACATCGGCCATTCCTTCACCGCCACGCCACACGCCGACGACCCGTCAGAACAGCGCCCGTGCAAGCGCCCGGCGGGCCGCCACCACTCTCGGGTCCTCCCCGCCCACGACCTCGAACAGCTCCAGCAACCGGCGCCGGACCGCGTCCCGGTCGTCACCGGCGGTGCGGGCGACCGTCTCGATGAGCCGCCCGAGGGCGTCCTCGACATGACCACCCACCAGATCCAGGTCGGCGGCGGCGATCTGCGCGTCGACGTCACCCGGCTTCTCGGCGGCGTCCTTGCGCACCTTGAGCGGATCCATACCCTGCACACGCTGAAGCAACTCGGCCTGACCCAGGCCCAGTTTCGCCTCTGTGTTCGCCGGGTCGTCGGCGAGTACGTTCTTGTACGCCTGGACGGCACCGGCGAGATCGCCCTCGTCCAGCGCGCGCACGGCCGCCTCCAGAAGCGCGTCGTGCGGGCCCTCGGGCTCCTCGGCCGGGGCAACGCCCGGCTGCGCGTCCGGGTCCACGGTCAGACCGGTCAGCCCGAAGCGCTGCTCGGCGACCTGGATCAACTGGTCCAGCGTCTCGCGGATCTGCCGCTCGTCGGCCGCGCCCTGGAAGAGGGGCAGCGCCTGGCCCGCCACGACGGCGAAGACCGCCGGAATCCCCTGGACGCCGAACTGCTGCATCAGCATCTGGTTGGCGTCCACGTCGATCTTGGCCAGCAGGAAGCGGCCGTCGTACTCGACGGCCAGCCGCTCCAGGACCGGGCTCAGCTGCTTGCAGGGCTGACACCACTCGGCCCAGAAGTCGATGACGACCGGGACTTCGGCGGAGCGCTGGAGGACTTCGGTCTCGAAGTCCGCCTCGTTGACGTCGACGACGAGATCGGCCGGGGAGATCGCCCCCGCGCCGCCGCGCCGGGCGGACTCGGCGCGCGCCTGCTCCGCCTTGGCCTTGGCCTCCTGGGCCGCCTTCACCGCGGCGAGGTCGACGACGCCGCTCATGGACATGTTCCGTGGCTGCATGGGTCTATCCTCCCCCGTTCCCGCGCATGAAGGAAAAAAGCGATGTCGGCCGGCGCCGAGGTCCCCACCCCGGGCCGGTGGCCGTCGCCCGCGTACGTCCATCGCGAGCTTTCGCTACGGCTCGTAGCGTAATGGCAGAAGGGGCTGCGGCGACACCCCTTTCCGGTGATCTCCCTCACGACCGCCCGGAGGTGGCCGGTTATGGTCGGGGACATGCAGAGCCGCACCCCAGCAGCCCGTACGGGCCGACCGCGCAGCGCCGCCGCGGACGCCGCGATCCTGGCCGCCACCCGGCAGGCCCTGGTGGAGCTGGGCTGGTCCCGGCTCACCCTGGGAGACGTGGCGACGCGGGCCGGGGTGGCGAAGACGACGCTGTACCGCCGCTGGTCCGGCAAGAGCGAGCTGGTGGTCGACGCGATCGCCGAGCTGTTCAACGAGCTGGAGGTGCCCGACCGGGGCAGCCTCGCCGCCGACATCGAGGGCGTGGTGCTCCAGTTCGCGGCCATCCTGGGCCGCCCGGAGGCCAGGAACGGTCTGATCGCGGTGGTCGCGGAGGCCGGCGGGGACGACGCGCTGCGCGAGCGCATCCGCCACTCGATCGTCGAGCGCCAGAAGCATCTGGTCGTGACGGGGCGCGAGCGGGCGCAGGCACGCGGCGAGATACCGCCGGAGTCCGACCCGGAGGCGGCGTGCCGCGCGATCGACCTCATCTACGACATCGTGGCGGGCACGGTCGTGCACCGGATGCTGGTGAGCGCGGAACCCGCGGACACCGAGTGGGTACGGCGTTTCATCGCGGTGCTGCTCGCGGGGATCACGGCGGCCGAGGGCTGAACTCCGACTGAACTCCCCTGTGGAAGCGGGGCGTTGAGGGTGTGAAGGTCTTGCAGACGTGACATGTTCAGGTCACCATGGGTGCTGCGAGGTCTACTCGCATAGAACCCTCGCCCCGGACTTTTGTCCGGCAGTCGTCCCGGCACCACCCCCCTGACAGTGCGTCACTCCCCCACCTGGCCACTCGCATCCGGAGGGATCCATCCCCGTGAGACCCCGTCAGTCCCGTCGCCGCGCCGCCCAGACCGTCACCGCGGCCACCCTGCTCGCCCTCGCCGCCGCCCAGGCCCTCCTCACCGCCCCCTCGGCCACCGCCGCGCCCGCCGCCCCCGTCCGCGCCCACTCCGCCACCGCGCAGCAGGTGACCGGTGCCCAGGACCGTGCCGCCCGGGCCATCGCCCGCTCGCTCGGCGACCAGAGCTGGCGCACCCGCCTGCGCGCGGCCGTCCTCACCTCCTCGGACGTGGCCGTCACCCCGCTCGCCGCCAAGGCCGACCCCGCCCTGACGTCCGACCTCGCCGCCGCCGACCACGCCATCGCGGACGCCAAGGGCCTGACCGGCAAGGTCGGCTCGCTGCTCCAGCTCCGGCTCGGCGCGGACTCCATGCGCGCCGCGCTCGCCGACGGCACCACCCCCTGGGTCGCCGCCGCAGCATCCGACGACGACGCCACCACGGTCACCGCCTACGACAGCCGGGGCGACGCCCACACCCTGGACGCCCGCAAGGCCCCCGACCACCCGGTGTACGTCGTCGACATCGACGGCACCAAGGCGCTCGCGGCCGGGCTCGACGTGCTCCGTGACGAGCTGGCGAAGAGCGGGGTGCGCTCCGCCGCGCCCGCCGAGGTGAACACCGCGGCGGCCCCGCAGCGGTCCGCGGCGGCGGCAGGCGGCTTCTGGACCACGAAGATCGACGCGGTCGAGCTGTCCGACGACGAGGAGCCCTGGATCAAGGGCGCCGCCGAGATCTACACCCTGGTCTCCGGCTTCGGCCAGGACGGCAAGGTCCGCGTCGACCCGGTCGACATGCCCTACCTGGACTACGACGGCACGGTCTACCGGCCCAACCAGATCCTGGTGAACTGGTCGAACTACAAGTACGACCTCGCCGACGCCGTGATGATGGAGGACGACGGCGACACCAACTACCACGACCTCGCGGTCGCCATCGCCGGTGCCCTGCTCACCATCACCGACCAGGGCGCCTACATCCCGCTGGTGGACGCGATCCTCAACGCCATCCCCACCTCCTGGTGGACCGACGACCCCGACTACGTCGACTCCTGGTACACCCTGGCGCAGAGCGACAACGGCACCTATTACGGCGCCCGGGGCAATGGCTGGATGACCGTCGAGCCGTACTTCGTGCAGGAGTTCTGAGGCGGGACGCGGCGGGGCCGGTCGGGACGGCTGTCCGTCCCGACCGGCCCCGCCCGTGTGCCGAGAGCCGTGTGCCCGGAGCGCTCAGAACCCGGCGGGCTCCGTGTAGACGCCCCACTCGTCGCGCAGCACCCCGCAGATCTCACCCAGGGTCGCCTCCGCGCGGACCGCGTCCAGCATCGGCGCGATCATGTTGGAGCCGTCGCGCGCGGCGGCCAGCATGGCGTCCAGGGAGGTCTTCACCCGGGCCTCGTCGCGCGCGGACTTCCGCTCGGCCAGCACCCTGACCTGCTCGCGCTCCACCTCGTGGCTGACCCGCAGGATCTCCAGGTCCCCGGTGACCGAACCGGTGTGGGCATTGACGCCGACGACCCGCTTCTCCCCCTTCTCCAGCGCCTGCTGGTAGCGGAAGGCGGACTCCGCTATCTCACCGGTGAACCAGCCGTCCTCGATCCCGCGCAGGATGCCCGAGGTGATCGGACCGATGGGGTGCTGCCCGTCGGGGTGGGCCCTCAGGCCCCGCTCCTTGATCTGCTCGAAGATCTTCTCCGCGTCCGCCTCGATCCGGTCGGTCAGCTGCTCGATGAACCACGAACCGCCCAGCGGGTCGGCCACGTTGGCGACGCCGGTCTCCTCCATCAGCACCTGCTGGGTGCGCAGCGCGATCTCCGCGGCCTGCTCGCTCGGCAGCGCCAGGGTCTCGTCCAGGGCGTTGGTGTGCAGCGAGTTGGTCCCGCCGAGCACCGCCGCCAGCGCCTCCACCGCGGTGCGCACCACGTTGTTGTACGGCTGCTGCGCGGTCAGCGAGACCCCGGCGGTCTGGGTGTGGAAGCGCAGCCACTGCGCCTTGTCGGTCCGCGCGCCGTACACGTCCCGCATCCAGCGGGCCCAGATGCGGCGCGCGGCGCGGAACTTGGCGATCTCCTCGAAGAAGTCCAGGTGCGCGTCGAAGAAGAAGCTGAGCCCTGGCGCGAACACGTCCACGTCGAGCCCGCGCGAGAGGCCCAGCTCCACATAGCCGAAGCCGTCCGCGAGGGTGTACGCCAGCTCCTGCGCGGCCGTCGCCCCGGCCTCGCGGATGTGGTAGCCGGAGACCGACAGCGGCTTGTATGCGGGGATGCCCGCCGCGCAGTGCTCCATCAGGTCGCCGATCAGGCGCAGATGGGGCTCGGGCTGGAACAGCCACTCCTTCTGCGCGATGTACTCCTTGAATATGTCGGTCTGGAGCGTGCCGTTGAGGATCGCGGGGTCCACGCCCTGCCGCTCGGCGGCGACCAGGTACATGCAGAAGACGGGCACGGCGGGGCCGCTGATCGTCATCGAGGTGGTGACGTCACCGAGCGGGATGTCCTTGAACAGGATCTCCATGTCGGCGGCCGAGTCGATGGCCACGCCGCAGTGGCCGACCTCGCCGAGCGAGCGGGGGTCGTCGGAGTCGCGGCCCATCAGCGTCGGCATGTCGAAGGCGACGGAGAGGCCGCCGCCGCCCGCGGCCAGGATCATCTTGTACCGCTCATTGGTCTGCTCCGCGTTGCCGAAGCCGGCGAACTGGCGGATCGTCCAGGTGCGGCCCCGGTAGCCGGTCGGATGGAGCCCGCGCGTGAAGGGGTACTCGCCGGGCCAGCCGATCCGCTCGAAGCCCTCGTACACATCCCCGGGGCGGGGGCCGTACACGGGCTCGACCGGGTCTCCCGAGAGCGTGCTGAAGTCTGCGTCGCGCTTGCGCGCGGCGTCGTACCGGGCCTGCCAGCGGCGGCGGCCTTCGTCGATCGCGTGAGCGTCCATACCCTCGAATTTACTTGGACGTCCTAGTAAATGTCGATGGGGGACCGCCGTACGACACTCGTACGGCGGTACGAATCAGACCTTGACCGGGGCGGGAGCGGTGGTCTGGACCTTGGCCTCCAGCTCGCGGCTGATCTTCCGCTCGACGAAGAACGCGGCGGTCGGGATGGTGCCCGCGAGCAGCACCCACAGCTGCTTGCCGACCGGCCACTTCGCCTTGGAGCCCAGGTCGAAGGCGAAGACCAGGTAGACGACGTACAGCCAGCCGTGCGCGATGGCGACGACACGGGTGAAGTCCTGGGCGCCGTCCAGGTGGAACGCGTACTTCGCGATCATGCCCAGGCACAGGAGCACGAGGAGCACGCCGGTGAGGTAGGCGAGGGCTCGGTAGCGGGTCAGCACGCTCTTTTTCATGCCGTCGAGCGTAACCACCCGTTCCGGGAGATCTTGCCCCGGGTCCGTCCTGCCGTATCGGCCCAGGTCACTGCCCGTCCTGGCCGGTCAGTCCTCTTCGAAGTCGTGCGCGGAGACCCTGAGGGGCCGCAGCAGCGCGAAGATCTCGCCGCACTCCTCCGCGTCGTACGCGCCGAGCCCGAAGTCCATCGCCATCAGGTCGCGGGTGGCCGCGTCGACCACCTCGCGGCCCTTGTCGGTGATGACGGCGAGGGTGCCGCGGCCGTCGTTGGGGTTGGGGCGCTTGGCCACCAGACCCGACCTGACCAGCCGGTCCACCGTGTTCGTCACGGACGTGGGGTGCACCATCAGACGCTCGCCGATCTTGGACATCGGCAGC
This sequence comes from Streptomyces sp. LaPpAH-108, assembly GCF_000373625.1. Taxonomy (GTDB): domain Bacteria; phylum Actinomycetota; class Actinomycetes; order Streptomycetales; family Streptomycetaceae; genus Streptomyces. The sequence continues at coordinate 937,760 of NZ_KB891987.1, read as the reverse complement.
TCGCCCGCTTTGGAGAAGGTGAGCAGCACCAGCGCTTCGTACCGCGCGAAGGTCAGTCCGTACGGCTTGACCACCGCGTCGACCTCGCCGAGCAGGATCTGCTGGGCCCGCATGATCGAGGTGATCGCGGCCATGGAGGGCACGCTTCCCCAGCGCTGCTTCCAGAGTTCGTCGGCGCGGGCGATGGGGTCGAAGGGGAGTCCGAGAGGCTTGGGCACGGCATCAGACCCTACCGGCCGGTCATATGCCGGTCAGGCCCCGTCTCGCCCTTCGGTCGCCCGGCAGGCCACCGCGAGTCCCGCGCAGCACAGCGCGCCGAGCACCCCGGCCCCCGCGACGGCCGTCCGCACGCCCGTGACCTCGGCGGCTGCGCCCGCGAGCGCCATCCCGGTGCCCTGGACGGTCATCAGCCCGGCGCTGAGCACGGTCATGGCCCGGCCGCGCAGTTCCTCGGGCACCGCGCGGACGAACCACTGGTCGAGCCCGAGGGTGTACGCCGAGCCCGCGCCCGCGACCACCAGGAGCAGCAGCGAGAGCCACAGGCCGGGGCGCAAGGCGTAGCCGAGGTAGGGCAGCAGGGTCAGACAGAGCAGCGGCAGCACGATCCGCTCGCGGGTGGCCGCGCCGAGCCGGGCCCCGGCGAACAGCTCACCGGCGACGGTGCCCACCGGCAGCGCGCACATCAGCAGGCCGAGGCCCGGGGAGCCCGCGCCGAGGTCGTGGGCGTAGGGCGCGGCCAGGGCCTCGGGGACGACGCAGAACAGCGCGGGCACCCAGAAGACGAGGAGCAGCACGCGCACGCGCGGGTGCGCGAAGAGGGCGCGGAGTCCTCCTTCGGTGCCCTTCTCCCGGTCGCGGGCCCGGGCCGGGCGGTGGCGGGTGCCCAGGCGCAGCAGCAGGGCGGAGGCGAGGAACGTGGTCACCGTGACGAGCAGGGCGTGGCGCGGGGCGGTCACGGTCAGCAGGAGGCCACCGAGGCCGTAGCCGACCAGGAGCGCGCTCTGGGAGACGATCCGCAGCAGGGAGCGGCCGAGCACGAACGGTTCGCCGTCGCCGAGCACGTCCGCGAGGGTCGCCATCCGGGTGCCGCTGAAGACGGGCGCGACGACGGCGAGGCAGCAGCGCAGCACGAGCAGGGCGCCGACGCCCGCGCCCGGCGCGACCATGGCGGCCACGCACGCGGCGCACACCAGGTCGCAGGTCACCAGGACGCGCCGGGCCGGGAAGCGGTCGGCGACCGGGGCGAGGAGGGCGCCGCCGACGGCGTAGGGCAGGAAGCCGAGCGCGAAGACGAGGGCGCTCATCAGCGGGGAGCCGGTGAGGTCGTAGACGAGGACGGAGAGGGCGATCTCGCTGACGATCACGCCGAGCAGGGACAGGACGTGGGCGGCGAAGACCGCGCGGAACTCGGGGACGGCGAGGACGCCGCGGTATCCGGCGGAGGCGGCTTGAGGCGTCGTGTTCTGGGGTGATGCGGACATGACGGGCAGGGTGCCGGGGCGGGGGCGACGGACCGTAGAGTTTCGGCTCCAGCCGAATCCGGACGGCTGTCCGGCCGCGTCGCGCGCCATGAACACGCGTGCTCCACAGGGACGGAGGTGCCGTGGCCTCGCGGTTGCGCTTCGGCGAGGAGGACTTCCTGCGCTGCCGGTTCGCGATCTCGCCGCTGTGGGAGACGCAGGACGCGGTGCGCACGCTGCGGCGGCCGGACCGGCACGGCTATCACGGGCCCTGGCTGCGGCGGGTGCGCGCGGCGGCGGCCGGGCTCGATCTGGCGCCGCTGTGGCTGCTGATGCCGCGCCGGGGCAGCTCGCCGGACTGGCTCAGTCCCCCGCCGCTCGGTCCGCTGACGGCCTTCGAGGACGAGATCGCGGCCGTGCGGGCGGCCGATCCGGAGGCGGCGCGGGCGGAGACGGCACGGTCGCTGGCCTGTACGCCGGGCGCGCTGGAGTCGGCGCGCGGGCGGGCGTGGCTGGCCGATCCCGCGCGGATGGTGCGGGAGCTGGCGGATCTCCTGGAGGCGGCCTGGCGGGTGCTGGTGGCGCCGGAGTGGCCCCGGCTGCGGGCGCTCCTGGAGGCGGATGTGGCCTTCCATTCGCGCAGGCTGGCCGAGGCGGGCCTGGGCGCGCTGCTGCCGGAGCTGGACGCACGGCTGTCCTGGGACGGGCGGACGCTGACACTGCCGCAGGGGCGGTACGCGCGCGATCTCGGCGGCCGGGGCCTGCTGCTGATGCCGAGCGTGTTCTGCTGGCCGGACGTGGTCACCGGTTTCGAGGCGCCGTGGCAGCCGATGCTGGTGTATCCGGCGCGGGGTATCGGCGGCCTGTGGGCCGAGCCCGCCGCACGGACCCCGCAGGCGCTGGTACGGCTCCTGGGACGCAATCGCGCGGCCGTCCTGACCGCGCTGGGCGAACCCGCGACGACCACGGCCCTGGCCCACCGGCTCGGCCTCGCGCCCTCCTCGGTCTCGGACCATCTGACGGTCCTGCGGGCGGCGGGCCTGCTCACCGCGACCCGGCACGGCCATCAGGTGCTGTACGCCCGCACCCCGCTGGGGACGGCGCTGGCGGCCGGGGCGGTCTGAGTCAGCTCCCCCGCTTCTCCAGGGTGCGCAGCACGCCCGGGGTGCGGGGGTGGGTGACGGGCGAGCGCAGACAGCGGCGGGCGGCCGGGGTGCCGGGGAGCGGCGGCGTGAACAGCGCGGCGGAGATGACCAGCACCAGCAGCAGCGGGCACAGGAAGGCGAGCACGGGGGCGAGCGGGCCGAGCAGCGGGAGCATGGGCTCCAGGCCGAGCCCGGCCACGCAGACGGTCAGGACGAGGGCGCGTACGGCGAGTTCGGCCAGCCAGTTGGCGAGGGCGCGTTCGGGGGTGATGCCCCGCTCCAGCCACAGGCGCAGCCGGTCGAAGGACCAGGCGGTGGCCCAGACGGTGAGCGGGCGCAGCAGCAGCCGGTCGGCGAGGGCGCCGGGCGTGCCCCCGCGCGGGCGGTAGTCGTAGCCGGTGAGGAAGCGGACGCCGTGGCCGTCGGGGACGTAGCGCCAGTAGCCGCTGCCCTCGGTGAGCGGGGAGAGGGGGTGCGGGGAGGTGAAGCGCAGGGCGGAGGTGCGGGTGCCGTCGGGGCGTTCGCGCTCGTCGGCGGCGAGTCCGGTGCCGTGGACGGTGAGGAACGGCAGCAGCCGGGCGCGGTAGCGGAAGGGGCGCGGTGCGGGCTGCGGGGCGGGGTGGGGAACAGGGTGGGGGAGGTACTCGATCTCGTCGATCCTGAGGTCCCAGCGCCGGCGGTGGGCGGGGTCCTGGGTGCGGGTCCAGAGGTCGTCCAGATCGGTGCGGATGTGCGTCTCTATGTAGAGACCCATGTGGTGTTCCCCCACGTCGGAGCGGTGTTTCACGCTCAAACTACCCGGCGGATCCTGGTGTCCCGGCCATCGTGGCGGCCAGGCCGGGGGGTGGGGGGACGGCGGAACCCCGGCCGCGGAGGCCGGGGTTCCGCCGGGATGCGTCGCGGGATGTCACCCGGCCAGGTGCCGCTCCACGGTCTCGACCTTCGAGGTGAGGCCGTCGGTGACACCGGGGCGGATGTCGGCCTTGAGGACGAGGGAGACGCGCGGCGCGCGGGCCTCGACGGCGGCGACGGCACGCCGGACGACGTCCATGACCTCGTCCCACTCGCCCTCGATGGAGGTGAACATGGCGTCGGTGCGGTTCGGCAGGGCCGACTCGCGGACCACGCGGACGGCGTCGGCGACGTACTCCCCCACGTCCTCGCCGACCCCGAGGGGCGTCACGGAGAAGGCGACGATCATGCGTTTACGACTCCCTCGCGGCGGGCGCGGGCGGCGATGACGGCGGCCTCGGACTCGCGGCGCAGCTTGCGCTCGGCGAAGAAGCCGCCGGTGGGCAGGACGGAGAGGACGAAGTAGAGGGCGGCGGTGCCGAAGCTCCACTTGGCGCGGTTCCAGGCGTCGAGCCAGAAGAGCACGTAGAGGATGAACAGCACGCCGTGGACCGCGCCCATCACGGGGACCGCGTTGAAGTCCGTGGTCCGCTTCAGCACCGAGCACAGGAGCAGGATCAGGAAGGACACGGCCTCGGGCGCCGAGACCAGTCGCAGGCGGCGGATGGCGGATGCTGTCTTGAGGTCCACGGGTCACCTTCGGTGGGGAGGTCGCTGGGGCGCGGGCGCGGTCGCCCGGTGAGCGGCTCATGATCCTTTGTGAACGGAAGCACAAGCGTCGCCACATTGTGGCAAACAGTGCCCCTAGGGGTGCGCTCAGGGTCGTTCTCCACCCGTGGGCCCTGTCCTCTCCACCCGGCCGGGGGTTACTTTCGCGGTGTGGCGACGTTCCGACTACAGGGCAGCAAGGTGCTCGCCGTCGACATGACCGGGGATGCCGTGAAGGCGAAGAACGGCTCGATGGTCGCGTACGACGGGCAGATGGCCTTCAAGAAGCTGAGCGGCGGCGGTGAGGGTCTGCGCGGCATGGTGACCCGGCGGCTGACCGGCGAGCAGATGACGGTGATGGAGGTGAAGGGGCGGGGGACGTGCTGGTTCGCGGACCGGGCGTCGGAGATCAATCTCGTGACGCTCCGGGGCGACAAGCTCTGGGTGGAGTCGAGCAATCTGCTGGCGACGGACGCCGGGCTGCGTACGGGCACGGCGTTCACGGGCCTGCGCGGCGCCTCGCAGGGCAACGGCCTGTTCACCACGACCGTCGAGGGCCACGGCCAGGCGGCGGTGCTGTCGGACGGCCCGGCGGTGGTGCTCCGGGTCTCCCGGCAGTACCCGCTGACGGTCGACCCGGGCGCGTACATCGCCCACCAGGGGGACGTCCGGCAGTCCTTCCAGTCGGGCGGGACGTTCCGCACGCTCCTCGGGGAGGGCGGCGGGGAGGCGTTCCAGATCCGTTTCGAGGGCGACGGGCTGGTGTACGTCCAGCCGAGCGAGCGGAACACGATCGCGGGGGATCTGTGACATGGGCTTCCGGGAGATCAATTCCAAGATGATCGAGGCGACGGTCGCGCCGGGTGTGCGGCTGTTCAGCCAGCGCGGGGCGATGCTCGCCTACCGGGGGGATGTGTCGTTCACGCCCAGCGTCCAGAGCGGGCAGGGCGGCATCATGTCGATGCTCGGGCGCCGGGTGGCGGGCGAGGCGGCCCCGCTGATGTCGGTCGAGGGCAGCGGCACGGTGTTCTTCGGGCACGGCGGCCACCATGTGCAGGTGATCGACCTGACCGGTGACACGCTCTATGTGGAGGCGGACCGGCTGCTGGCCTTCGAGGGCTCGCTGCGGCAGGGCACGATGTTCATGGGCGCGCAGGGCGGTGTCATGGGCATCGTCCGGGGCCAGGCCACCGGGCAGGGGCTGTTCACCACCACGCTCCAGGGTCACGGCGCGGTGGCCGTGATGGCGCACGGCGGCGTCTTCGGGATACCGATCACCCCGCAGCGCCCGGTCCATGTGGACCCCCAGGCGTACGTCGCCCACCACGGCGAGGTCCGCAACCGGCTCTCCAGCGCGCTCGGCTGGCGCGACATGGTGGGCCGGGGCTCCGGTGAGGCGTTCCAGCTGGAGCTGAGCGGCAGCGGCACGGTCTATGTCCAGGCATCGGAGGAGAAGCTGTGAGCGCGGACGCGGGTGCGGGCGGGCCGGTGGTGTTCGACCCCGTGACCCTGCCGGTCGACGACAACGTGAACCCGTACACGTTCTGCGTGGAGCTCAAGGGCGGTCAGTGGTTCCTGCAGAAGGGGAAGATGATCGCCTATTACGGGGCGATCGAGTTCAACGGCATCGGGCACGGGCGGCTGGACCGGCTGGTGCGTTCCTCGTTCCATTCGCCATTGCACGCGAGCGACTGGGTGGTGGCGGAGGGCTCGGGCAAGATGCTGCTCGCGGACCGGGCGTTCGACGTGAACTCGTACGACTTGGACGAGGGCAATCTGACCGTTCGCGCAGGCAACTTGATCGCTTTCCAGCCAAGCTTGGCACTCAAACAGTCGATCGTGCCCGGCTTTCTCACACTGATCGGCACCGGGAAATTCGTGGCCGCCTCCAACGGCCCGGTGGTGTTCATGGAACCCCCGATCCGGGTGGACCCCCAGGCGCTGGTCGGCTGGGCCGACTGCCCCTCCCCCTGCCATCACTACGACCACGGTTATATGACCGGTGTGCTGGGCGGTCTACGTGCGATGACGGGGCTGGGCGGCGCCTCCGGAGAGGAGCACCAGTTCGAGTTCGTCGGTGCCGGGACGGTGCTGCTGCAGTCGACCGAGGCGCTGATGGCGGACCGGGAGACGGGGGCGGTTCCGTCCGAACCGGGGGTACCCGGAGGGGGTGCGGGAGCGTCCGGCGGGCCCGCCACCGGAGCCTCAGGGGCACCGCGTCTTCCCGGACAGCTGGGGGACCTCCAGCGTCGCTTCGGGCTGTGAGCGGTAGTCTGCGGAGTGTGACGTCGAACGCGTGCGCACAGTCACATCACCCAGAGTAGTTCGCCATTCAACATCTTAGGTAGACTTCATTCATGGAGACCGAGACGGCCACGCACTGGCTGACCGATGCGGAGCAGTGCGCCTGGCGCACCCACCTGGAGGTCAACAGGCTGTTGACGTACCAGCTCGAAAAGGATCTGCAACCGTTCGGACTGACGATGAACGATTACGAGATCCTCGTCAATCTGTCCGAGTCCGAGGACATGCGGATGCGGATGAGCGATCTCGCCACTGCCACCCTCCAGTCCAAGAGCCGGCTCTCGCACCAGATCACCCGCATGGAGAACGCGGACCTGGTGCGCCGGGAGAACTGTGAGTCGGACCGGCGCGGCCTCTACGCCGTGCTGACCGATCACGGCCTGGAGACGATGAAGAAGGTCGCGCCCCACCATGTGTCCTCGGTGCGCCGCCACTTCATCGACCTGCTCTCCCCCGACGCCCTCCAGGACCTGAACAAGGCCCTCAAGCCCGTCGCGGAACACCTGCGCACCCAACGTGGCCGCCTCTGACACCCACCAGAGCGACCAGGGCGAGGCGCGGCATCCAGACCACCCCCCGGACCGCGCCTCCACCCCGGCCAACCTCAACGACCGACACCCGCCTGGCGCACGGCGGACGCGTCTGCCGTCCCAGCTCTGTCGGCGGGCACCTCTGCCGTCCCGGTCCCGGCGGCGGGCGCCCCTGACGCTCCGACCTCGTCGGCGGCCACCCCTGACCCCTCGGTCCCGGTGACGGGCGCTCCCGACGCTCCGACCCCGGCCCCGGCAGCAGGTCCTCCCGACGCCCCGGCCACGGACGCCCCGCCCCGCCGCGCCATGAGGGTGATGGCCGCTGCGGCCAGTGAGGCCGTGCCGGGTAGTGCGAAGCACAGGGGTAGGGGGAACCGGCCGATCAGGGCGCCGGTCAGGAGCGAACCGCTCGAACTGCCTGCGTTCACCGCCATGTTGACCCAGGCTCCGGCGCGGGTGCGGGCGTCTTCGGGGGCCGTCTCGTCTGCCAGCAGGTAGGCCGTCGTCAGGGTCGGGGCGATGAAGACGCCCGTGCAGACCATGGCCGCGGTGAGCGTCCACAGGCCGGGCGCGAGGCCCGCCACCGTGATCACCAGACCGAGCGCCGCCGTGAACCCGGCCAGACGTGCCCGCGCGGACAACCGCCAGTCGATCGCACCGTTCACGAGACCGCCCAGCGCGCTGCCCGCCGAGAGGGCACCCAGTACCCAGGGGACGAGCGCGGCGTCGTAGGAACCCCGCTCGGCGTAGGCGGTCACCAGCAGTTCCACCCCGCTGAGCGCGAGCCCGGCCCCCGCTGCCACGGCGACCGGGACCAGCAGTCCCGGAACACCGCCCGACCGGCTCCGGCGGGCCGTGGCGCGCGGCCCCGGGCGGGAGCCCGTACGCGGCCCCGCCATCGCCGGAGACGTGACGAACGCGGCCGTCCCGCCGACCACCAGCAGCGCGCCCAGCAGGATGCCGGAAGCCGGGGGCGCCCAGGTGATCAGCGCGCCCACCAGAACCGGCCCGGAGACGAACAGCAGCTCCTCGGCGACCCCGTCGAGGCTGTAGGCGCGGCGTTGCAGCTGCCGGTCGGCGACGAGTGCGGACCACACCGCCCGCATGACCGGTCCCAGCGGCGGCACACAGGCACCCGCGAGCGCGGCGGCCGTGCCGATGAGCGGCGCCGGGACACCCGGGCGCCAGACGAGCACGGCGAGGACGCAGAGCAGGACGGCGTACAGCGCGGCCATGGGCGGCAGGGCCCGGCGCGCGCCGTACCGGTCGACCAGCGAGGCCCGCACCGGCATCAGGAGGACCGCCACGCCGCCGAACAGGGACATCACGGCGCCGGAGACGGCGTAGGACCCGGTGGCGCGGTTGACGGAGAGCAGGACGGCGAGGGGGATGACGCCGTTGGAGAAACGGCCGGTCAGCGCGGCGGCGAAGGTGCGGCGGGCGTGCGGGACGCGGAGGACGGCGGCGTACGAGGGCGCGGCGGGGCGCGCGGGAGCGGGCGCGGACATGCGCGGGGTTCCTCACGGAAGGCGGGACGAGGGCGCGACGGCGCTCCGCGCGAGGGGCCGGTCGTGTGCCGGGCACCCGCGCGGGCGTGGGCGCGCGCTACGCCAAGAGGAGGAACACGTGGAGCAAGCTAACAGCGGGGGTCGCGGGGCGATACCGGATTTCCGGGCAAGGTCCCGCGCCCCGGTCGTCCGGGAGCGGCCCCGTGCCCCGGTCGTCCGGAAGCGGCCCCGGGCCCCGGTCATCCGGGCGCGGCCCCATGCCCCAGTCATCCGCCCGAAGCAGTCTCGTGCCCCAGTCATCCGGGCGCGGTCTCGGGCCCTGTCATCCGGGCGCAGCCTCGTGCCCCGGTCATCCGAAAGCAGTCCCGTGGCCCCGTCGTCTGGGAGCGGTCCCGGACCCCGGTCATCCGGAAGCGGTTCCGTACCCCGGCCGTCCGGGCGCGGCCCCGAACCCCGTCGTCCGGAAGCGGCCCCGGACCCCGGTCGCAGTCCGTGCCCCCGCCAGCGCTCCCCCGGCTCCCGGCTCTCCCCCGGCTCCCGCGTCAGGCGTCCCCCGGCTCCCGGGTCAGACCGGCGAGCAGTTGGTCCGCCGCCGCGTACGGGTCCAGTGCGCCCGTGGTGACGCGGGCCGCGAGGCTGGGGAGGTCGTGGGCGCCGTGGAGGTCGCCGATGCGCTCGCGCAGGGCCGTGACCGCGATCGTCTCGACCTCGCGGGCGGCGCGGGCGCGGCGGCGCTCGGTGAGGACGCCGCGCTCCTCCATCCAGGCCCGGTGCTTCTCCAGGGCCTCCACGACCTCGTCGACGCCCTCGGCGCGGGCGGCGACCGTCTTGACGATGGGCGGGCGCCAGTCGCCGGGGCCGCGGGCCTCGCCGAGACCGAGCATGTGGTTCAGCTCGCGGGCGGTGGCGTCCGCGCCGTCCCGGTCGGCCTTGTTGACGACGTACACGTCCCCGATCTCCAGGATTCCGGCCTTGGCCGCCTGGATGCCGTCGCCCATGCCGGGGGCGAGCAGGACGACGGAGGTGTCCGCCTGGGAGGCGATCTCGACCTCGGACTGGCCCACGCCGACGGTCTCCACGAGGATCACGTCGCAGCCCGCCGCGTCCAGCACCCGGATCGCCTGCGGGGCGGCCCAGGCGAGGCCGCCGAGGTGGCCGCGCGTGGCCATGGAGCGGATGTAGACGCCGGGGTCGGAGGCGTGGTCGGACATGCGCACCCGGTCCCCGAGCAGGGCGCCTCCGGAGAACGGGGACGACGGGTCGACGGCGAGGACGCCGACCCGCTTGCCCTGCTTGCGGTAGGCGGTGACGAGCGCGGAGGTGGTGGTCGACTTGCCGACCCCCGGCGAGCCGGTCAGACCGACGACGTAGGCGTTGCCGGTCAGCGGGGCCAGCGCCGCCATGACCTCCCTGAGCTGCGGGGACGCCCCCTCCACCAGGGAGATCAGCCGGGCGACGGCCCGGGGCCGCCCTTCTCGCGCCTCGGCCACCAGAGAGGAGACGTCCCGCATCAACACAGCTCCGTTCACTCGCACCACCGGTCACTCGCGCCACCGGCCACCAGCACCGCCGGTCGTCCGCGCCACCGGTCACTCGTACCGCCGGTCGTCCGCGCCGCCGGTCACTCGCCCCGCCGGTCGCTCACCACCGCCGGAAAAGGATTCCTCAGCCCTTCGGTACCCGCACGATCAGCGCGTCACCCTGCCCGCCGCCACCGCACAGCGCAGCCGCGCCGACCCCGCCGCCCCGGCGCTTCAGCTCCAGCGCCAGGTGGAGGACGAGCCGGGCGCCGGACATGCCGATCGGGTGGCCGAGGGCGATGGCGCCGCCGTTGACGTTCACCTTTTCCGTGGACACGCCGAGGTCCTTCATTGACTGCACGGCGACCGCCGCGAACGCCTCGTTGATCTCGATGAGGTCGAGGTCCGAGACCGCCAGGCCCTCCTTCTTCAGCGCGTGGTTGATCGCGTTGGACGGCTGCGACTGGAGCGAGTTGTCCGGCCCGGCCACGTTGCCGTGCGCGCCGATCTCCGCGAGCCACTGAAGGCCCAGCTCCTCGGCCTTGGCCTTGCTCATCACGACCACGGCGGCGGCGCCGTCCGAGATCTGCGAGGCGGACCCGGCGGTGATGGTGCCGTCCTTGGCGAAGGCGGGGCGCAACTTGCCCAGCGACTCGGCGGTGGTGTCGCCCCGGATGCCCTCGTCCTTGCTGAAGAGCACCGGCTCGCCCTTGCGCTGCGGGATCTCCACCGGAGTGATCTCGGCCTCGAACAGGCCGTTCTTCTGCGCGGCGGCGGCCCGCTGGTGGGACAGCGCGGCGATCTCGTCCTGCTCGGGGCGGCCGATGCCGAGCCGGGTGTTGTGCTTCTCGGTGGACTCGCCCATGGCGATGCCCTCGAAGGAGTCGGTCAGCCCGTCGTGGGCCATGGAGTCGAGCATCTCGATCGCGCCGTACTTGAAGCCCTCACGGGACTTGGGCAGCAGGTGCGGGGCGTTGGTCATGGACTCCTGGCCGCCCGCGACCACGATGTCGAACTCACCCGCGCGGATGAGCTGGTCCGCGAGCGCGATCGCGTCGAGCCCGGAGAGGCACACCTTGTTGACGGTGAGCGCCGGGACGCTCATCGGGATGCCCGCCTTGACGGCCGCCTGGCGGGCCGGGATCTGGCCCGCACCGGCCTGGAGCACCTGGCCCATGATCACGTACTGCACCTGGTCGCCGCCGATACCGGCGCGGTCGAGGGCGGCCTTGATGGCGAAGCCGCCCAGGTCGGCACCCGAGAAGGACTTCAGCGAACCGAGCAACCGTCCCATGGGCGTCCGAGCGCCCGCGACGATCACAGAGGTGGTCGTTCCAGAAGACATGAGCTGCGATCCCCTTACCGGCCTGCACAGCCGAGGAGTGAACGAGGGTTTACTTCGAATGTACTGACCGGTACCGGAACCCGTCACCCGGCGTACGGTGTGATCGCGCGCACGTTGCGTAACCACCTCGCACGCGCTGCACTGAAAACATGCTGACGCGAATCGACCACATCGGGATCGCCTGCCACGACCTCGACGCCACCGTCGAGTTCTACCGGACCACCTACGGCTTCGAGGTGTTCCACACCGAGGTGAACGAAGAGCAGGGCGTGCGCGAGGCCATGCTCAAGATCAACGAGACGTCGGACGGCGGCGCCTCCTACCTCCAGCTCCTGGAGCCGACCCGGGAGGACTCCGCGGTCGGTAAATGGCTCGCCAAGAACGGGGAGGGCGTCCACCACATCGCCTTCGGTACGGCGGATGTGGACGCGGACTCCGAGGAGATCCGCGGCAAGGGCGTACGCGTTCTGTACGACGAGCCCCGACGGGGGTCCATGGGGTCGAGGATCACCTTCCTGCACCCGAAGGATTGCCACGGAGTCCTGACAGAACTGGTCACTTCGGCCTCGGTTGAGTCACCTGACCACTGACCTTCGTACATAAGGGCCGGTAGGGTTGGGGGCGGTCGTCTCCGAACACGGGGGACGACCGATGCCGGGGTCCGGGTTGGGGGACGAGCGTCGGGGCAGCAGCCCGTGCTCCGCCGTTGATCTGACACCATTCCCCGGGGGCCCCGTTCGGCGGACGGACGGAGCTCGTTGGAGAAGCTGACCAGGGGACGGATGGGACCGCGCAGTGCGGGGCTACGAGAGCCAGGAGCGAGAGCCGGCGGCTGACGTCGACCACCTCTCTCGGTTCGAGGCCGAGATGAAGCGGCTGAAGACCGAGCGGGAAAAGGCGATCCAGCACGCCGAGGACCTCGGCTACCAGGTCGAGGTGCTGCGCGCCAAGCTGCACGAGGCGCGCCGCACTCTGATGACCAGGCCCGCCTACGAGGGCGGCGACATCGGCTATCAGGCCGAGCAGTTGCTGCGTAATGCCCAGGTGCAGGCCGAGCAGTTGCGCCAGGACGCGGAGCGGGAGCTGAGTCAGGCCCGCGCGCAGACCCAGCGCATCCTGCAGGAGCACGCCGAGCAGGCGGCCCGGCTCCAGGCGGAGCTGCACCAGGAGGCGGTCACCCGTCGCCAGCAGCTGGACCAGGAGCTGGCGGAGCGTCGGCAGACCGTCGAGTCGCACGTCAACGAGAACGTGGCGTGGGCCGAGCAGCTGCGCGCCCGTACCGAGCAGCAGGCCCGACGGCTGCTCGACGAGTCGCGCGCCGAGGCCGAGCAGGCGATGGCCGCCGCCCGCGCGGAGGCCGAGCGGCTGACCCGCGAGGCCCGCGACCGGCTGCGCACCGACGCCGAGGCGGCCCGTTCGGAGGCCGAGCAGATCCTGCGCCGCGCCCGCACGGACGCCGAGCGGCTGCTGAACGCCGCCTCCGCGCAGGCCCAGGAGGCCACCGACCACGCCGAGCAGGTACGCACCTCCACGGTCAGCGAGTCGGACGCCACGCGCCGCCAGGCCGCCGAGCTGAGCCGGACGGCCGAGGAGCGCATGGCGGAGGCCGAGCGGGCGCTGCGCAGCGCGCGTTCGGAGGCCGACAAGCTGGTCGCGGAGGCCGAGGAGCGCGCCGCGAAGGCGATCTCCAGCGCCGAGGCGGCCAACGAGACGCGGACGCGTACCGCCAAGGAGCAGGTCGCCCGGCTGGTCGGTGAGGCCACCAAGGAGGCGGAGACCACCAAGGCGGACGCCGAGCAGCTGGTCGCCGACGCCCGCGCCGAGGCGGAGAAGATCCTCGCCGAGGCCGGGGAGAAGGCCCGCAACGCGACCGCCGAGGAGACGGCCAGTCAGCTCTCCAAGGCCGCCCGCACCGCCGAGGACGTGCTCAACAAGGCGTCGGAGGACGCCCGTCGGACCACGAAGGCCGCCACCGAGGAGGCCGAGCGCATCCGCTCGGAGGCCGAGGCCGAGGCGGACCGGCTGCGCGCCGAGGCGCACGACCTGGCCGAGCAGCTCAAGGGCACGGCCAAGGACGACACCAAGGAGTACCGGGCCAAGACGGTCGAGCTCCAGGAGGAGGCCCGGCGGCTGCGCGGCGAGGCCGAGCAGCTGCGCGCCGACGCGGTCGAAGAGGGCGAGTCCATCCGCGCCGAGGCCCGCCGCGAGGCGGTGGCGCAGATCGAGGAGGCGGCCAAGTCCGCCGAGGAACTGCTCTCCAAGGCCAAGGCGGACGCCGACGAGCTGCGCAAGACGGCCACCACGGACAGCGAGAAGGTCCGCACCGAGGCCATCGAGCGCGCCACCACGCTGCGCCGTCAGGCCGAGGAGACCCTGGAGCGCACCCGCAAGGAGGCCGAGCGGCTCAAGGCCGAGGCCGAGGAGCGGGCCGAGTCGGTCAAGGAGGACGCCGAGCGGGCCGCGCGCGAGCTGCGCGAGGAGGCCGAGCGGGCCGCCGAGGCCCGTCGCGAGGAGGCCGCCGCCGAGCTGACGCGGCTCCAGACGGAGGCGCAGGACCGCCTGGAGTCGGCGGAGCAGGCGCTCACCGAGGCCCGCGAGGAGGCGTCCCGTATCCGCCGGGAGGCGGGCGAGGAGGCCGAGCGGCTGCGGTCGGAGGCCGCCGAGCGCATCCGTACGCTCCAGCAGCAGGCCGAGGCCGAGGCCGAGCGGCTGCGCGACGAGGCCGCGGCCGACGCGTCCGCCTCGCGCGCCGAGGGCGAGGCCGTGGCCGTACGACTGCGGTCCGAGGCCGCGGCGGAGGCCGAGCGGCTCAAGGTGGAGGCGCAGGACACCGCGGACCGGGTGCGCGCGGAGGCGCAGGCCGCCGCCGAGCGGCTGGCCACCGAGGCGTCCGAGACGCTGGCCGCCGCCCAGGAGGAGGCCGTGCGCCGCCGCCGGGAGGCGGAGGAACTGCTCGGTTCGGCCCGCGAGGAGGCGGACCAGGAGCGCGAGCGGGCCCGCGAGCAGAGCGAGGAGCTGCTGGCCTCGGCGCGCAAGCGCGTGGAGGAGGCCCAGACCGAGGCGACCCGCCTGGTCGAGGAGGCCGACCGGCGTGCCACCGAGATGGTGTCCGCCGCCGAGCAGCACGCCCAGCAGGTGCGCGAGTCGGTCTCCGGGCTGCACGAGCAGGCGCAGGAGGAGATCACCGGGCTGCGCTCGGCCGCCGAGCACGCGGCGGAGCGTACGCGCCGGGAGGCGGAGGAGGAGGCGGACCGCGTCCGTACCGACGCCTACGCGGAGCGGGAGCGCGCGGGCGAGGACGCGGCACGGCTGCGCCGGGAGGCGAACGAGGAGGCCGAGGAGGCCAAGGCGCTCGCGGAGCGCACGGTCGCCGAGGCGATCACCGAGTCCGACCGGCTGCGCGCGGAGACGACGGAGTACGCACAGCGGGTGCGGACCGAGGCGTCCGACGCGCTGGCCGAGGCGGACCAGGCGGCCTCCCGCACCCGGGCCGACGCCCGGGAGGACGCCAACCGCATCCGTTCGGACGCGGCGACGCAGGCGGACACCCTCATCACCGAGGCGGCGTCGGAGGCGGAACGGCTCCAGACGGAGACGGCCGCCGAGGCCGAGCGGGTGCGCGCGGAGGCGGTCGCGAACGCGGAGCGGCTGATCGCGGACGCGACGGACGACGCGGAGCGGCTGCGCGCCGAGGCCGCCGAGACGGTGGGTACGGCCCAGCGGCACGCGGAGCGGATGCGCGCGGAGGCCGAACGGGTGCGCACCGAGGCGGAGTCGGAGGCCGAGCGGCTGGTCGGTTCGGCGCGCGAGGAGGCCGAGCGGACGCTGGACGAGGCCCGTCAGGAGGCCAACAAGCGGCGTTCGGAGGCGGCCGAGCAGGTCGACACGCTCATCACGGAGACGGCGGCCGAGGCGGACAAGCTGCTCGCCGAGGCCCACCAGCAGGCGCAGCAGACCACCGCGGACGCGGAGGCGCAGGCCGACTCGATGGTGGGCGCGGCCCGCACCGAGGCGGAGCGGATCGTCGGCGACGCGACGGTGGAGGGAAACTCCCGGGTGGAGAAGTCCCGTACGGACGCCGACGAGCTGCTGGTCGGCGCGCGCCGGGACGCGACCGCGATCCGGGAGCGTGCCGAGGAGCTGCGCGACCGGGTCACCTCGGAGATCGAGGAGCTGCACGAGCGGGCCCGCCGTGAGGCGGCCGAGACGATGAAGTCGACCGGCGACCGCTGCGACCACCTCATCAAGCAGGCCGAGGAGCAGCTGGCCAAGGCGCAGACGAAGGCCAAGGAGCTGGTGTCCGAGGCCAGTTCCGAGGCGAGCAAGGTGCGCATCGCCGCTGTCAAGAAGGCGGAGGGGCTGCTCAAGGAGGCCGAGCAGAAGAAGGCCAAGCTGGTCAAGGAGGCCGAGGAGCTGAAGGCCGAGGCGATCCGCGAGGCCCGGCAGACGGTCGAAGAGGGCAAGCGCGAGCTGGAGTTGCTGGTGCGCCGCCGCGAGGACATCAACACGGAGATCTCGCGGGTCCAGGACGTCCTTGAGGCGCTGGAGTCCTTCGAGGGTCCGGGCGGCAAGGACGGCGGGGTCAAGGCCGGCGCCACGGTGGGGGCACCCCGATCGGGTGGCAAGCCCCAGGAGAACTAGCGGCCGGAGCGGTGCGCCGCGTGGGGCAGGGGGTTCGGACGGGTCTTTGGCAAGTTGTCAGGGGCCCGGCCACCCGAAAGAGGTGTCATTCTATTGATCAAACACGTATCCGCTCGATGACACACCGCTTCGGCGCCTAGGATTCCACCTATCACCTCACCGGTCTCATTCGACAGGAACCCCATGAGCGACACTTCCCCCTACGGCTTCGAGCTTGTGCGGCGTGGATACGACCGCGCTCAGGTGGACGAACGCATCTCCAAGCTCGTCTCCGACCGTGACAGCGCGCTCTCCCGGATCACCGCTCTGGAGAAGCGCATCGAGGAGCTTCACCTCGAGACGCAGAACGCCCAGGCCCAGGTCACCGACGCCGAGCCGTCGTACGCGGGTCTCGGCGCGCGGGTCGAGAAGATCCTTCGGCTCGCCGAGGAAGAGGCGAAGGACCTGCGCGAGGAGGCCAGGCACGCGGCCGAACAGCACCGCGAGCTGGCCGAGTCGGCCGCCCAGCAGGTCCGTAACGACGCCGAGTCCTTCGCCGCCGAGCGCAAGGCGAAGGCCGAGGACGACGGCGTCCGGATCGTCGAGAAGGCGAAGGGCGAGGCGGCCCAGCTGCGTTCGGACGCGCAGAAGGACGCGCAGTCCAAGCGCGAGGAGGCGGACGCCCTCTTCGAGGAGACCCGCGCCAAGGCCGCGCAGGCCGCCGCGGACTTCGAGACGAACCTCGCCAAGCGCCGCGAGCAGTCCGAGCGCGATCTGGCCTCGCGTCAGCAGAAGGCGGAGAAGCGGCTGGCCGAGATCGAGCACCGGGCCGAGCAGCTGCGCCTGGAGGCGGAGAAGCTGCGCACCGACGCCGACCGCCGGGCCCGTCAGACGGTGGAGACGGCGCAGCGTCAGGCCGAGGACATCGTGGCGGACGCCAACGCCAAGGCCGACCGCATCCGTTCGGAGTCCGAGCGCGAGCTGGCCGCCCTGACCAACCGCCGCGACAGCATCAACGCCCAGCTGACCAACGTCCGCGAGATGCTGGCCACGCTGACCGGTGCCGCGGTGGCCGCCGCCGGTACGCCGGTCGAGGACGAGCCGGTCTCGCGCGGCGTCCCGGCGCAGCAGACGCGCTAGGACCCGCGCGACAGCTGTCTCGTACGGTCGCCAGGACGGTCGCCAGGACCTGGCGGAGCCCCCTTCCGTTGCAGTCGGCAGGGGGCTTCGCCCGGTCCTGGCATGATCGTCACGGTGTCCGGCCGGCCCTTCCGGACACTTTCGGACACGCCGGGTGAAGCTCTGGCTTTACTTTCTCTTGGGCGGAACCGTCAGCGCCCGGTTATCCTCCTAACCCTTACGGGGGCGTGCGCCCCGCTGTCCTGAACCTTCCGATGGGTGCGGAGCATGATCGAGGCGGCAGGCCTGACCAAGCGCTACGGTGACAAGACCGCGGTGCACAACCTCTCCTTCCAGGTGCGTCCGGGCGCGGTGACCGGCTTCCTCGGGCCCAACGGCTCGGGCAAGTCCACGACCATGCGGATGATCCTCGGGCTGGACAACCCCACCGCCGGGACGGTGACGATCGGCGGCCATCCCTACGCCAAGCTGCCCAACGCCCCCCGCCAGGTCGGCGCGCTGCTCGACGCCAAGGCGGTGCACGGGGGCCGCTCGGCCCGCCAGCACCTGCTGAGCCTGGCCCAGCTGTCCGGCATCCCGGCCCGCCGGGTGGACGAGGTGCTGGGGGTCGTCGGCCTCCAGGAGGTGGCGAAGCGGCGCTCCAAGGGCTTCTCGCTCGGCATGGGCCAGCGGCTCGGCATCGCGGCGGCCCTCCTCGGCGACCCGCAGGTGCTGCTCTTCGACGAGCCGGTCAACGGCCTCGACCCCGAGGGCATCCTCTGGGTGCGCAATCTGATGAAGGCGCTCGCCGCCGAGGGCCGTACGGTCTTCGTCTCCTCGCATCTGATGAGCGAGATGGCGCTGACCGCCGACCATCTGATCGTGATCGGGCGCGGCCAGCTGATGGCCGACATGAGCGTGACGGAGTTCATCTCCGCCAACTCCGCGGACTTCGCGCGGGTGCGCACCCCCGAGAGCGAGCCGCAGCAGCGCGAGAAGCTGACGGCCGCGCTCACCGAGGCGGGCGGCCATGTGCTGCCGGAGCCGGACGGCGCGCTGCGGGTGACCGGCCTCGCACTGCCCCGCATCAGCGACCTCGCGCACAGCGCGGACGTCCGGCTGTGGGAGCTGTCCCCGCACCAGGCGTCGCTGGAGGAGGCGTACATGCGGATGACCCAGGGTGTGGTCGACTACCGCTCGACCACCGACCAGCGCTCGGGCCTCCAGCAGCCGCTGCCGCCGGGCATCCAGCCCCCGATGCCGGTGCCGGGCCAGGGCCAGCCGGGCTGGTACGCCCCGCCGCCGCCCCAGCCGGGCACCCCGTACGCCCCGCAGAGCCCGGCCCCCGGGCCGTACGGCGGCGGGTACGGGCCGGTGGGTGCCGGGGCCCCGAACCCGTACGCGGCGCCCGCACAGGCCCCTCAGCCGCAGCCCGCGCCCGCCGCCGCTCCCCCGGCCCCGCAGCCGGCCCCGGCCGCCGAGCCCGCGCAGCCGGGCGGGGCCGGTGACAAGGCCGCCGCATCCGCCGAACCGACCCAGCCCGAGGACGCCCGATGAGCACGCACAAGACCTCGCTGCCCCAGGCACCCTCGGCCGCCGTGAGCGGCGGTCCGTACCCCGGCTACAGCTCGCCCATCCCGATCGTGCGCACCCACCTCGGGCACGCGCTGGCCTCGGAGTGGACGAAGATCAAGTCGGTGCGTTCGACGATCTGGACGCTCGGCGTGTTCGTCCTGCTCGTCTTCGGCATCGGTCTGCTGGTCGCGCTCGCCCTGAACGGCACCAACGCCGAGCTGTCCGGCTCGACCGCGCTCGCCATGGGCTTCTTCGGGCTGCTGCTCGGCATGGTCTGCGTGATCACGCTGGGCGTGCTGACGACGGCCTCGGAGTACGGCACGGGCATGATCCGTACGACGATGACGGCGTGCCCGACCCGGGGCCGGGTGCTCGCCGCGAAGTCGATCGTGTTCTTCGCCCTCGCGTTCGTGGTGACGCTGGTGACCGTGACCGTGACGGCCCTGGTGCAGACCTCCCTCCTGGAGGGTCAGGGCGTGCAGTCGCCGACCACCCAGGACTGGCTGAAGGCCACGGTCGGCATCAGCCTCTTCATCGCGCTGATCGGGCTGATCTCGCTGCTGGTCGGCTCGATGATCCGGCACTCGGCGGGCGCCATCACCCTCATGATCGGCGCGGTGCTCGCCCCGCTGGTGATCGCCCTGTTCATGAACACGTCCTCGCTGGAGCGGGTCCAGGAGCTGCTGCTGGAGTACTCGATCCCGAGCCAGATGGGCGTCTTCTACGACAACACCCTCAGCCACTCCGGGCCCTCGGGCTGGGAGCCGCTGTGGATCATGCTGGGCGTGACGGGGGCGGCCTACGCGGCGGCGTACGCGCTGCTGCGGACCCGGGACGTGTAGCCCACGCCCCGCGGATACCTCCGGACGCCCTGCGGACGGGAGTCCGCGCCGGGTCAGAACCTCGGCGCGCCACCGGGCCGTCGCACCCTCGTGGTGCGGCGGTCCTTCGCGTTCCAGCAGGCCTTGTGCCAGTGCCTGCGGTCGTCGACGCCCGCGTGCTCGGGCCAGGCCACCACGTGCGGGACGCCGGAGGGGATCAGCTGGTCGCAGCCGGGGCAGCGGTAGGTCTTGCCCTCGGCGCTCGCCCCCGCGACATGGCGCACGCTCCAGTCCTCGCCCCGCCAGCTCTCGCTGGCCTGCCAGCCGCCGTACCGGCCGGCTCCGTCGTCCTCGGCGCTGCGGCCGGACGCTCCGGCTGCCTTCGGTCGGTTGCGACGCGGGGACACGGGACACCTCTCGGGGCTATACAGGAAGTACGGTCCGCGTCCAGCCTACGCGGCGCCCCGGCGGGCAGGCGTAAAGAACCAACCCGCACAAGTCCCCTTCAGGGGCGATCCATTCCAGCAGAGAACCGACCATTCTGCAGACAATCCGCAAATCCCCCTGCCGAGCCGTGTCCTGGGCACGTGTCATGTGGTTATGCCGAGAGCGGGGGAGCTCCGGTCGGAGCCGAGAAAGCGGGAAGTGCGATGCGTGTAGGAAGTTTTGTCCTGGCGGCCCAGTTCCCGGGCCAGGGGCCCGGGGAGGCCCTGCACCGGGCGGTCCGCTCGGCGGAGGTGGCCGACGAGGCCGGACTGGACGCCGTATGGCTGGCCGAGCACCACTTCGTGCCGTACGGGACCTGCCCGTCGGCGATCACCCTGGCCGCCCTGCTGCTCGGCCGCACCCGCCGGATCCGGGTCGGCACGGCGGTCACCGTCCTGCCCACCGCCCACCCGGTCGCCGTCGGCGAACAGGCGGCGCTGCTGCATCTGACCAGCGGCGGCCGTTTCACCCTCGGGGTGGGACGCGGCGGCCCCTGGGTCGACCTGGAGGTGTTCGGCACCGGCCTCGGGGCGTACGAGCGCGGCTTCCCGGAGTCGCTTGACCTGCTGCTGCGCTGGCTGCGGGAGCCGTCGGTGGGGGCCTCGGGCGAGCGGTACCGGTTCCGCGAGGTGCCCGTCGTACCGCGCCCCTCGGAGTCGCTGACCGAGACGCCGGGGCCCGAGGTGGTCGTCGCGTGCACCTCGCCCGCGAGTGTGCGGCTGGCCGCCGAGCGCGGGCTGCCGATGCTGCTCGGGATGCACATCGGGGACGAGGAGAAGGCGGAGATGGTCGGGCTGTGGCGGCGGCAGGCGCGGGCGGCGGGCCGTTCCGGGGAGGAGATCTCCGGGGCCGCGCACGTCTCGGCCGGGGTCTGCCAGCTCGCGGACCGGCGCACGGACGCGGTGGAGACGCTGCTGAAGGCGATGCCGGGCTGGCTGAAACAGGGTCTCGACGCGCATATGACGGTGGACGGCAGGGCCCGCGTGATGCGCGACCCGTTCGCCTACACCGAACTGCTCTGCGGGCTGCACCCGGTGGGCACTCCCCGGCTCGCCGCCGACCGGCTCGCGGCGACGGCCGAGCGCACCGGTATCTCCCGGTTCGCCCTGCTGACCGAGGGGTCGGGCGATCTGGACGCGACCGAGGAGAACCTGCGGCGCCTGGGTGCCGAGGTGCTGCCCCAGCTGCGCTGAGCGGCCGTCCGGCGCGGGCCGCCGGGGTGCCCGCCGCTCCGGCGCCGCGCGGGCTGCGCGGGGCGGAGCGGCAGACCGGCCGGGCCGTCAGCAGTCCCGGAGTTCCGGCGACTGGTTGAGCAACTGGCTGCGCACCGAGGTGAATCGGGCCAGCGTCTCGTCGGCCGAGGGGTCGAGCGGGAACACCGCCACCCGGTGGCAGTTCTGGAAGGCGAGCCGCACTCCGAAGTGCCGCTGCAGGGCGCCGCGCATGGCGTCGCTCGCGAGCACGCGCAGCAGCTCACCGCGCGCGTGCTCGTCCGGCGGGGGCGTCTGGTTGTCGGCGAAGGGTCCGCCGTCCACCTTCAGCCGGGCCACCAGGGCGCTGATCATCTCCCACGCAAAAGGCAGGGAGGTCCGGACGCAGTCGACGAATTCTGCGTCGTCGACCTCGCCTCGCTCGGCCTTTTCGAGTAGGGCCGGTGAGACGTCGAGCGACATGGGTTCTCCTCTCGCACCCCCGACGGGCAGGGGTTGCCGGACAGATGTGGGAGTACGCGACATCCGGACGATCGGTACACCTACCGCGCCCCCCGATTCCTACGGTAGGCAACCGTCGGTGACCACACCAGCAGAATGCGTATATGGAACGGTCGCTCTGCGGTCACAATCGGCCAGGGATGAACAAGAGTTTCCAGGGACAAATAGGGTGGCCCACTGGGCGATCGGGGCGGGCGGTGCGGAACGGACTCCGGGCGAATCGCGTGCACGGGGGCGCGTCGAGTAGCGTTGCCGACCATGCGTCTCGTCATTGCCCGGTGCTCGGTCGACTACGCCGGCCGGCTCACCGCCCACCTGCCCTCGGCTCCCCGCCTGATCCTGGTCAAGGCGGACGGCAGCGTCTCCATCCACGCGGACGACCGGGCCTACAAGCCCCTCAACTGGATGTCGCCGCCCTGCACCCTGAAGGAGGGCACGGGGGACGACAGCGGGGTCTGGACCGTCATCAACAAGGCGGGCGAAAAACTGATCATCACGATGGAGGAGATCCTGCACGACTCCTCCCACGAACTCGGGGTGGACCCCGGTCTGATCAAGGACGGCGTGGAAGCGCACCTCCAGGAGCTGCTCGCCGACCGCATCGAGACGCTCGGCGAGGGCTACACGCTCATCCGCCGCGAGTACATGACCGCCATCGGCCCGGTCGACATCCTGTGCCGGGACGCCGACGGCGGCACGGTCGCGGTCGAGATCAAGCGGCGCGGTGAGATCGACGGCGTGGAGCAGCTCACCCGCTATCTCGAACTGCTCAACCGTGACCCGCACCTCGCCCCGGTGCGCGGTGTCTTCGCCGCCCAGGAGATCAAGCCCCAGGCCCGCGTGCTCGCCACGGACCGGGGCATCAACTGCCAGATCCTCGACTACGACGCGATGCGCGGCATCGAGGACGACAAGCTGCGGCTGTTCTGATCCCGTAGCGCTGCGGTGGCCGCCCCGGCCGCCCGGGTCAGATGACCTCGCCGGGGCCGCTGCTCGACGGATCGGCGGAGCCCCGCTCCACGGGTGACGCGCTCGCGGAGGCGGGCCCGCTGGCGGAGGTGGAGGTCTCCGGGTCGGAATCGGTCTCCGTCGGGGTCGGGTCCGCCGTCTCCGTCGGGGGCGGGGTCGTGGGGGTCCTGGTCGGCTTCGGCGACCCGCTGGGCTTCGACGTCGGCTTCGTGGGCGGCTTGCTGGTGCTCCGGCTCGGCTTCGGCTCCGGCTTCTCGGAGTGCTTCCCGCCGCCCGTGCCCTTCGTCTCCCCCGGGTCGGCGGCGGCCGTGGTGGCCGGTGCGGACGGGGTCGGGTCGTCGGCGGTGCCGAGGGTGCCGTCGGGGCCCGGGTCGGTGGAGCGGGCGCTCGGGGCGGACGTGTGGCGGGCCTTGGCGTCGTCCTTCTTCGGCACCGCGCCCAGGTTGCCGTCGTCCAGACCCTGGGTCGCGGACGGGTCGATCTCCACGCTGCCCGCCGGATCGCGGTCGGCGTTCTGCTGCGAGGTCATGCCGAGCGTGACGACCGTGCCGAGCACGGCGACGAGGAGCGCGCCGGACCCGGCGGCCACCAGATTGCGCCGGGCCACGCTGCGGAACCCGGGGCGGCCGTCCTCGGCGGCCGGGCTCATCGTGACCGTGCCCGCGCCGGAGGAGCCGTACAGCGCGACGGGCACCGGGACGGTCGGGTCGGAGCGGGTCTCGGACGCCTCGGCGGCCGTCAGCGCGGCCAGGGCGGGCAGATCGCCCGCGCGGTCGGCGACCAGCGCGAGGGCGCGGCGGCCCGCGACGGTGCCCCGCTTGTCCGCGAGCGCGGTCCGCAGCTGCTGGGAGGTCTCCAGTTCGGTACGGGCCCGGTCCAACTGGCCCTCGCACAGCGCGAGTACGCCCAACTCGTGGTGGAAGTAAGCCTGTTCGGCCGTGTCACCGGCGAGCCTCGCGGCCTCGGCGCCGACCCGCAGGGTGCGCTGCCAGGCGTTCCAGTGCAGTCCGGCGGCGAAGGCGGCGCAGGCCGCGTGGGCGAGCCGTACCGCGCAGTTCTCCTCGGCGTCCTCCGCGTTCGCCTCGCCGTCGCCCTCGGGCCGCGGCCGTACGGCGGGGGCGAGCAGGGCGAGGGCGGCGAGCACGGCGTCGGCCTCGGCGCACACGCGCTCGGGGGCGACCGAGGGGTGACCGGCCCACCAGGCGTAGTGCCGGGCGGCGGTGAGGGCGTGCCCGGCGGCGTCGTCGCCGTATCCGGCGGCCTCCAGCTGGGTGCGCACGCTGGTCGCGAGCCGGTAGCGGGCACCGGCGCGGGAGACCAGGCCGCAGGCCGACAGCTCGGCGAGCGCGGCGTCCGCGTGGGTGTCCCCCACCAGCGCGGGCAGATGGGCCTGGTGGGGCACCTCGCCCTCCAGCGCGACGGCGAAGCGGAGTGTGGCGCGGGCCGAGGCGCTGAGCCGGGAGGCGAGCAGCGGGGCGGGGGCGGCGGCCTCGCCGAGGGAGGGCAGCGGGACCTCCTCGGCCTCGTCCTCCTCGACGGGCCTGCCGAACACCGCCTCGACGGCGGGCCGTACGTCCTGGAAGACGCCGTACTCGTCCACGACCCCGGCGCCCGCGCGCAGTTGCTCGCGCTGCCGGAGCAGGGCGCCCGCCTGGACGAACCGGAGGGGCAGGCCCTCGGACTCGAACCACAGGTCGCCCGCCCAGTTGGACTCCTCCTCGGTGAGGGCGCGGCCGAGCGTGCGCTCCAGGATCTCCACGCTCGCCTTGCGGTCCAGGCCGGGGAGTTCGACCTCCTCGACCTCCAGGTCGGCGGCGGGGGCGGGGATGTCGGGGGTGGCGCCGAGCAGGAAGGCGCACTCGGGGGCGGAGTCGAGGAGGTCGGCGAGGGAGGCGCCGCCGAACTCGAGGTCGTCCACGACGACGACGGCGCCGATCTCCTTGACCAGGGCGCGCAGTTCGTCCGGCTCGGGGCGCTGGTGCGGGGCGTCGTAGACGGTGTGGAAGAGGTCGCGCAGCAGGTCGTCGGCGGTGCGGTGGGCGCCGGTGAGCCGGACCACGCCGTCGGGGGCGACGTCGGTGCAGTCCTCGGCGACCAGGTCGAGCAGCGCGGTGCGACCGGCGCCGGGCGCGCCGGTCAGGCGCACGGAGCGGCCCCGGGTGAGCAGCCGCACCAGGCTCTCGCGCAGCTCCTGACGGGCCAGCAGCTCGACCTCGAAGTCCTCGGCGCCGGGCGGCAGGGCGGCGTACTCGGCCTCGGCGCGCTCCTCGGCGCTGCGCTTGCGGGGCGTGCCGGTGCCCGGGGTGCCGGGCGGGACGGGTGCGATCTCGCTGCCGTCGACGGGGTTGACGGTCAGCAGGAAGTCGCCGGAGACGATCCGGGTCGTCCGCACGAGGGCCGGGGCGCTCTGGACGAGGTGGGCGGTGAGGGAGTCGCGGGGCGGCCGGCGGCTCGGCGCCCGGTCGTGCTCCTCGGCTCCCGGAGTGATCGGGTCCATGGGTTCTCCCCAAAAGCGTCGTGTGCCCTGTCTCGGCCCCCACCGGCCTGCCGCACATCGCGCTGTCGCTTCTGGTCCGGGCCCGCTCGAAGGGATGCGAGGCAGCGGGCGACCGAACCTTAAACCTTCGGACGGTGTCCGCGACAGAGCGGGGTGCCGGGGGGTCCGAGAGATCACGGTCCGGTGAGGAATGCCCCCGACGTGCGGTTGGGCGTCCGTGTCCGGCCTTGCGGCTTCCCGCGGCGAACCGCGCGCACAGGAAGGACCGTTACTGCCCGCCGGTCACACCCGGGGCAGCGACTCGACGCCGATGCCGCCCTCGATGGCGAGGATGCGGTGCAGCCGGGTGGCGACCAGCAGGCGCTGCATCTGCGCGGGCACGTCGCGCAGCACCAGACGGCGCCCGCAGCGGCCGGCCCGCCGGTGGGCGCCCATGATCACCCCGAGCCCGGTGGCGTCCCAGGAGTCCAGTTCCGACAGATCGAGCACGAGATCGCCGATCCCGTGGTCGACGGCCGCGTGCAGGACCGTACGGGCGTCCGCCGCGCTGCGGACGTCGAGGCGGCCCCCGACGACCAGCTCGGCGTGGTCGCCCCTGATGTACATATGCGCTCCCCGTTGCGTGCGAGTGGCGTACTCCGTGTCGGTGCTGTGCACCGTCTGACTGTGTCAGTGGCAGAGCGGTTGCTCTTTGTAAGCGAACCGATACCGAATTCACCCCCGAGAGTGATACTCCGGGGGTGTGTGTCCGGATGTGTACGGATCAGTACGTGTAGAAGCCCTGCCCGCTCTTGCGGCCGATGTCACCGGCGTCCACCATCCGGCGCATCAGCTCCGGCGGGGCGAACTTCTCGTCCTGGCTCTCGGTGTAGATGTTGCCGGTGGCGTGCAGCAGGATGTCCACGCCGGTGAGGTCGGCGGTGGCCAGCGGGCCCATGGCGTGTCCGAAGCCGAGCTTGCAGGCGAGGTCGATGTCCTCGGCCGTGGCGACGCCGGACTCGTAGAGCTTGGTGGCTTCGACCACGAGGGCGGAGATCAGGCGGGTGGTGACGAACCCGGCGACGTCGCGGTTGACGACGATGCAGGTCTTGCCGACCGATTCGGCGAACTCCCGCGCGGTGGCGAGGGTTTCGTCGCTGGTCTTGTAGCCCCGGACCAGCTCGACGAGCTGCATCATCGGCACCGGCGAGAAGAAGTGCACGCCGACGACGCGCTCGGGGTGCTCGGTGACGGCCGCGATCTTGGTGATCGGGATGGCGGAGGTGTTGGAGGCGAGCACGGTGTCCGGGCGCACGATCTTGTCGAGCGCGCGGAAGATCTCGTGCTTGATCTCCAGCTTCTCGAAGACGGCCTCGATCACGATGTCCGCGTCCGCCGCCGCGTCCAGGTCGGTGGTGGGGGTGATCCGGGCGAGGGCGGCCTCGGCGTCGGCCGCGTCCAGCTTGCCCTTGGCCACGAACTTGTCGTACGAGGCCCGGATGCCGTCGGTCCCGCGCTTCAGCGCCTCGTCGGTGACGTCGCGCAGGACGACGTCCCAGCCTGCCTGAGCGGCGACCTGGGCGATCCCGGACCCCATGAGCCCGGCTCCGATGACGGCGAGCTTCCCAGCCACTCCCACACCCCTTACGCGCTGTTTATGGTTCCTCTCGGCGGACATTAGCGCTCGGGCGCGGCCGTGAGGACCGTAAGTAACGCGTGTCACGGTCTCAGGGCGTGAGACACCCGTCACGTTCCGGTCCGGTCGTGCCGAGGCGGCTGCGGGGCGGTCCCGGGGCGTCAAATCCGTACGCTTTCGCACCCTTTGGCGGGCGGTGCGGTCAGCGGGGTTCGCGGATCGCGTAGTTGAGGACCTTCTCGCTCAGCAGCTCCTCGATGTCGTCCAGGAGGACGAGCACTTCGCGCGAGACCTCGGCCGGTTCGCGTCCGGCGAGCATGGCGCGGCCGATGGCGGCGAAGACCGTCTGGTCGGCCCAGCAGATCTGTCCGGCCATCAGGGCGGGCCGGGGATCGTCGGCGGCGGCGCCGGTCTCCTCGCGCAGCGAGGCCGCCAGATGGTCCTGGATCTCCTGCTGGAGGGTCCACAGCCGTGACCGCAGGGGCGGCGCCTCGTGGATGACGCGCATGAAGCGGTCGTACCCCCGCACCAGGCCGAGACGGGGCGAGACGGCCTCGACCTCGCCGCGCAGCTCGCGCAGGACGGCGCGCGCGGCGGACTCCCCGGCGTCCCGGCCGCGCACCCAGCGCGTGAGCCGGTCGACCAGGGAGTCGGCGCGGTCGAAGAAGAGGTCTTCCTTGGCGGGGAAGTAGTTGTAGACCGTGTTCACGGAGACGTCGGCCGCCTCGGCCACGT
The DNA here is from genome assembly GCF_000373625.1 of Streptomyces sp. LaPpAH-108. GTDB lineage: Bacteria > Actinomycetota > Actinomycetes > Streptomycetales > Streptomycetaceae > Streptomyces. Next base: position 910,239 of record NZ_KB891987.1, on the reverse strand, counting down.
CCGTCATCGTCACCGTCATGAAGCCGCGCTCCAGGAACAGTCCGGTGGCGATGTCCGAGATCCGCTGCCTGGTCTCGCGCTTCTTGCGCTCCCTGAGCCCCTCTGCCATGCCGTCATCGTAGATCGGCCCCTCTCTGGGTGGAGTCTCTGAAATTTTGGAGTCGTTGCAATTTTAGGGTCTCTCTGTTTTTCTGTGGGCATGGCAGCAGTCATCAGCGCGGCCGGACTGGCCCGCACCTTCCGGACGAAGACAGGCCCCGTGGAGGCCGTACGGTGCGTCGACCTCACCGTGCGCGAGGGCGAGATCCTCGGCTTCCTCGGGCCCAACGGCGCGGGCAAGACCACCACCCTGCGCATGCTCACCACCCTGTTGCGGCCCACCGGCGGCACGGCGGCCGTCGCCGGGCACGACCTCGTGACCGACCCGGCCGGAGTGCGCCGGGTGTGCGGCTACGTCGCCCAGGCGGGCGGCGTCGACCCGCAGATCGGGGTGCGCGAGGAGCTGGTCGCCCAGGGGCGGCTGTACCGGCTGTCCCGGGCCGAGGCGATCGCCCGCGCCGGGGAACTGGCCCGCGAGCTGGACCTCACCGGCCTGCTCGACCGCAAGGCGGGGGCGCTCTCCGGCGGCCAGCGCCGCCGCCTGGACATCGCGATGGCCCTCACCCACCGGCCCAAGGTGCTGTTCCTGGACGAGCCGACGACCGGTCTCGACCCCGGCAGCCGCGCCGACCTGTGGGAGCTGATCCGCCGCCTGCGCGACGAGCACGGCACGACCGTCTTCCTGACCACCCACTACCTGGACGAGGCCGACGCCCTGGCCGACCGGCTCGTGATCGTCGACAAGGGCGTGGTCGCGGCCGAGGGCACCCCGGCCGCGCTCAAGCTGGAGTACGGCGGCTCGCTCGACGCCACGCTCCAGGACACCTTCCTCGCCGTCACCGGCCGGGGCCCCGCCCCCGCCGACTCCGCCCCCGTCGCCGTCTAGGACACCCAGGACCTCCCATGCTTCTGCACGACACGGCCCTCGTCTACGGCCGCTCTCTGCGCCAGTCCCTGCGCTCCCGGCTCGGCCTGCTCTTCGGCCTGCTGGCACCGCTGCTCTATCTGGTCTTCTTCGGGCCCCTGCTGACCCGGCTGCCGCTGAGCGGACAGGGCAGCTCCTGGCAGGTGCTCGTCCCCGGACTGCTGCTCCAACTAGCGCTGTTCGGCGCCCTGTTCGCGGGCTTCGGCATCATCATGGAGAACCAGCAGGGCGTGCTGGAGCGGCTGCGGGTGACCCCGGTCAGCCGTCTCGCGCTGCTGCTCGGGCGGGTGCTGCGCGATGCCACGGTGCTCGTCCTCCAGGCGGTGCTGCTGGTGCTGGCCGCGCTGGCGATGGGGCTGCGCGCACCGCTGCCCGGCATCCTGGTGGGCTTCGCCTTCGTGGCCCTGCTGACGGTGTCGCTGGCCTCGCTGTCGTACGCGATCGCGCTGAAGGCGCGCACCCCGCAGGAGTTCGGCCCGCTGGTCAACGCCGTGTCGATGCCGTCGATGCTGCTGTCCGGGCTGATGCTGCCGATGACGCTGGCGCCGCGCTGGCTGGACGTGCTCTCGCACCTCGTCCCGTTCCGCTATCTGGTGGACGCGGTGCGCGACGCCTATGTGGGCCGGTACGCGAGCGCGCACATGCTCTACGGCTCGCTCGTGGGCGTGGGGTTCGCCGTGCTGGCCGTGGCGGTGGGCACACGGGTGTTCCGGACGGCCGGGGCGTAACTACGCTGGCCGCATGGTCAATCTGACGCGTATCTACACGAGGACCGGCGACCAGGGCACCACCGCCCTCGGCGACATGAGCCGGACCGCCAAGACGGATCTGCGGATCTCGGCCTACGCCGACGCCAACGAGGCGAACGCGGTGATCGGCACCGCCATCGCACTGGGCGGCCTGGAGGAGGAGATCGTCACGGTCCTCACCCGCGTGCAGAACGATCTGTTCGACGTGGGGGCGGACCTGTCGACGCCGGTGGTGGAGAACCCCGCGTTCCCGCCGCTTCGGGTCGAGCAGTTCTACGTGGACCGGCTGGAGGCGGACTGCGACCGGTTCAACGAGCAACTGGAGAAGCTGCGGTCCTTCATCCTGCCCGGCGGCACCCCGGGCGCGGCCCTGCTGCACCAGGCGTGCACGGTCGTACGGCGCGCCGAGCGGTCCACCTGGGCCGCCCTGGAGACGCATGGCGACACCATGAACCCCCTCACCGCGACCTACCTCAACCGCCTCTCCGACCTCCTGTTCATCCTGGCCCGCACGGCGAACAAGGAGACCGGGGACGTGCTGTGGGTGCCGGGCGGGGAGCGCTGAGCCGGAGGCCCGAGGGGCCGGGACCTCTGACGTGTCCCGGCCCGCTCCCCCGCTACTTGTCGGCGTCGCTCGTCGCGTCGCGGTCGGCCTCGGCCGCCGCCGACTCGGCCGCGTCGACCTTCTTCTTCATGTCCGCGTAGCCGGACGGGGCGGAGGTGGACGTGGCGGTGGAGATGGCGGTCGCCGACGGGCTTCCGGCGCCCGGGGGCGTCGCGGCGTCGTCATGGCCGCAGCCCGTGGCGAGGGCCGCGAGCGCCGTCAGCAGGACGGCCGCCGCTGTCCGCCGGGCCGTGCGCATCAGCTGCCCGCCTTGCCGTCGTCGTTCTTCGCGCACCAGTCCTTGACCGAGTTCAGGTCCTTCTGGCGCTGCTCCAGATTGGTCCGCAGCGACGTGCGGAAGTCCAGCCGGTCCTGGAGGAAGCCGGCGACCTCGGAGTGGTCGGCCTTCCTGGCGTTGTCCACGCGCTGCTGGAGCCGGGCCACCGAGCCGCGCCGGGCCGTGCCCGCGTCCAGCCGCTTCAGGGCGCGGTGCAGCCGCCGGTCGATCTTGGGCACCCGCTTGCACAGCACCTGGGCGCCGTCCCCGGTGGGCCCGGCGGCCTTCGGGATGGGCGTGGCGTCGGCGGCCGAGGCGACTCCCGCCGAGCCCGCCAGGAGTGCCGCGGTCGCGAGTGCGGCCAGGAGGGTGCGGGCCTGCGGTCGTGTGGGCATGTGCCTCTCCTTCGCTTCCGGGACGGCCGCCTCGGCCGTCCGTCGCGGACGAAGCTAGGAGGCTTCTTTGGGGAAACTCTGTGACCGGTTCGTCCCCGCTGTGCCGCCGTGCGCCGCGGTGCCGATGAGCCAGTCCCGGCGGCCGGGCCGTGCCGGACCGCCGAGCGGCAGCCGTACCTCGAAGCGCGCCCCCGCCCCGTCCGGGCCGTCGGCGACGACCACGCTCCCCCGGTGCAGCGCGGTCTGCTGGGCGACGAGGGTGAGGCCGAGGCCGGAGCCCGTGCTGTCCGGGCCGCGCCGGAACCGCTCGAAGACCCGTGGGCGGGCCTCGCGCGGTATGCCGGGGCCCTGGTCGGTCACGGCGAGGACGGCGTCGTGCCCGGCGCGGTGGACGCTCACCCGTATCCGGGCGGCGCCCGTCGCGTCGCGGCCGTGGGCCAGCGCGTTGCCGAGCAGGTTGTCGAGCAGCAGCCGCAGCCCCGGTTCCCAGCCGTGCACCGAAAGACCGGGTTCCGCGTCCAGGGTGATCCCGGCGTCCCGGTCCCGGCGGCGGGCCTCGGCCACGGCCGCGTCGGCGACGTCCCCGAGGTCCACGGGCGCGAAGGTCTCCGCCTCCACCAGGTCGCCCCGCCCCAGCTCCCGCAGCATCACCAACAGACCGAGGAGGCGGGCGTGTTCGAGCCGGAGGTCGGCCAGCACCTCGTCCCGGTCGCCGTCGGGCAGGCCGGGGAAGCCGAGGATGTCGAGATTGGTGCCCATGCTCATCAGCGGGGTGCGCAGCTCGTGCGCGGCGGCGGAGGAGAAGGAACGGGCGGTGTCCAGCGCCTCGGCGGTGCGCGCGGCCTGCTCGTCGTAGCGGGCGAGGACGGTGCGCAGGGTGGCGGCCAGCTCGTCCACCTCGGTGACCCCGGTGCGCTCCGGGCCGAGCCGGTCCCCGCTGGTGCGCGGGTCGAGCCCGGCCGTACGGCGCGTCAGACGCCGCAGCGGGGCGCTCACGCCGCTCGCGACGCCCCAGGCGAGCAGTCCGGACAGCGGCGCGGCGAGCAGCGCGGTCAGCACGACCCGGCGCCGTACGAGCCGGACCTGGGCGCGGCTCGCGGTGTCGGGCGCGAACACCCAGAGCGTGCCGCGTGCGCTCCCGGCGCGGACCTGCCGGGCCAGGACCTGCCAGGTGCGGGCGCCGTCCCGGACGGTCACCGGTCCGGCGCCGGGCCGGGGCAGCCGGGCCGAGCCGCCGGGCTGCGGACCCCCGCTGAAGGAGGTGCCCGCGCCCTCGACGCGTACGCCCACGTCGAGGGCCGCGCTGAACAGGTGCCGCTCGCGGACGTCGGCCACCCGGGGGCGACCGCCCGCGGAGGCGCGCAGCAGGGCGCGGGCGTCCGGGGCGAGGGCGGTGGCCCGCTGCCGCAGATGCTCGGCGCCCGCGCTCCGCAGGTCGTGGGCGACCAGGTGCAGCAGCAGCCAGCCGGAGGCGAGGACGAGCAGCGGGACGGTGCAGCCGACGGCGAGGCCGACCCGGGTGGAGAGCTTCACGGCGTCTCCCTGAGGACGAAGCCGACCCCGCGCACGGTGTGGATCAGCCGGGACGCGCCGCCCGCCTCCAGTTTGCGCCGCAGATAGCTGACGAAGGTGTCCACGGCGTCGGTGCGCACCTCGAAGTCGTAGCCCCAGACGCGCTCCAGGAGCTGGTCGCGGGTGAGGACGAGACCGGCGTTGCGGGCCAGCACCTCCAGGAGGCCGAACTCGCGCCGGGTCAGCTCCAGTTGGCGGCCGTCGCGGACGGCGGTGCGGGCGGCGGGGTCGATCACGAGTCCGGCCGCGCGCAGCAGGGCGCGGTCGGCGGGCGGGCTGCGGCGCAGCAGGGCACGCAGCCGGAGCACCAGCTCCTGGAGGGCGAAGGGCTTGACGAGGTAGTCGTCACCGCCCGCCTGGAGCCCGGCGATGCGGTCGGCGGTCTCGTCCAGCGCGGAGAGCATCAGCACGGGCAGTTCGCGGCCCTCGGCGCGCAGCCGGGAGCACACCTGGATGCCGCTGAGGCCGGGCATCGACACGTCGAGCACCAGCACGTCGGGCGGTTCCTCGGTGACGGCGGCCAGCGCACGGGCGCCGTCGGGGGCGGTGCGCACCGCGAACCCGTTCAGCCGGAGCCCGCGTTCCAGGGAGCGGCGGATCGCCGCGTCGTCGTCGACCACCAGGACCGTCCCGGAACGTGGTGTGTCACCCATGCACTCTCCTCATCCAATCAACGTACGGGACAAGCGAGTTGAGAATTTCCCCGACTTCCCGCCCATATGGTCCAGACCTATTGACCGGTGGTCCAGACCTTTCTATTCTCGCGGCAGCATGGGCGTGAAGGCTCAGTCATGCCCCCCATGCCTCCTGACACCCCCCAATACGAGGGAGGCGCAGTATGCGCTTCAGACTCAGAGCCGCGGCAGCAGCCGCGTCCCTGGTGCTCCCCCTGGCCGGCCTGGTCGGCATCGCCACTCCCGCCCAGGCCGCGACGAATGTGACGGCCACCTACGCCAAGACCCAGGACTGGGGCACCGGCTTCGAGGGCAAGTGGACCGTCAAGAACACGGGTTCCACCGCGATCGACTCCTGGAAGATCGAGTGGGACTTCCCCTCGGGCACGTCCGTCTCCTCAGCCTGGGACGCGGACGTCACCTCCTCCGGTACCCACTGGACCGCCAAGAACAAGTCCTACAACGGCTCGGTCGCCCCCGGCGCCTCGATCTCGTTCTCGTTCAACGGCGCGGGCTCCGGCTCCCCGTCCAACTGCAAGCTCAACGGCGACAGTTGCGACGGCACCACGGTCCCCGGTGACGCGGCGCCCTCCGCCCCCGGCACCCCGACCGCCTCCGAGGTCAAGGACACCTCGGTCAAGCTGTCCTGGTCGGCCGCCACCGACGACAAGGGCGTCAAGAACTACGACGTCCTGCGCGACGGCAGCAAGGTCGCCACCGTCACCACGACCTCGTACACCGACACCGGTCTGAGCGCGGGCACCGACTACTCGTACACCGTGCAGGCCCGGGACACCGCCGACCAGACCGGCCCGGTCAGCGGCTCCGTCGCGGTGCGCACCACCGGCGGCGGCACCAACCCGCCGCCCGCCACCGGCGACAAGGTCAAGCTCGGCTACTTCACCGAGTGGGGCATCTACGGCCGCAACTACAACGTCAAGAACATCGTGACGTCCGGCTCCGCCTCCAAGATCACGCACATCAACTACGCCTTCGGCAACGTGACCGGCGGCAAGTGCGCGATCGGCGACTCCTACGCCGACTACGACAAGGCGTTCACCGCCGACCAGTCGGTCAGCGGCCAGGCCGACACCTGGGACCAGCCGCTGCGCGGCAACTTCAACCAGCTGCGCCAGCTGAAGGCCAAGTACCCGAACATCAAGGTGCTGTGGTCCTTCGGCGGCTGGACCTGGTCCGGCGGCTTCGGCGAGGCGGCCAAGAACCCGGCCGCGTTCGCCCAGTCCTGCTACGACCTGGTCAAGGACCCGCGCTGGGCCGACGTCTTCGACGGCATCGACATCGACTGGGAGTACCCCAACGCCTGCGGTCTGTCCTGTGACACCAGCGGCGCGGCGGCCTTCAAGAACGTCGTCTCGGCGCTGCGCTCCAAGTTCGGCTCCAGCGCCCTGGTCACCGCCGCGGTCACCGCGGACGGCTCCAGCGGCGGCAAGATCGAGGCCGCGGACTACGCGGGCGCTTCCCAGTACGTCAACTGGTACAACGTGATGACGTACGACTTCTTCGGCGCCTTCGACGCCCAGGGCCCGACCGCCCCGCACTCCCCGCTCACCTCGTACAGCGGCATCCCGAAGGCCGGTTTCACCACCGCCGACGCGATGGCCAAGTACAAGGCGGCGGGCGTCCCCGCGAGCAAGCTCCTCATCGGCATCGGCTTCTACGGCCGCGGCTGGACCGGCGTCACCCAGGACGCCCCGGGCGGCACAGCCACCGGCGCGGCCCCGGGCACCTACGAGGCCGGTATCGAGGACTACAAGGTGCTCAAGGGCTCCTGCCCGGTCACCGGCACGATCGCGGGCACGGCCTACGCGCACTGCGGCAGCAACTGGTGGTCCTACGACACCCCGTCGACCATCGCCGGAAAGATGAGCTGGGCCAAGAACCAGGGCCTGGGCGGCGCGTTCTTCTGGGACTTCAGCGGGGACACCAGCAACGGTGAACTCGTGACGGCCGTGAACAGCGGCCTGTCGTAAGAGAGTACGAAGGGTCGCGAGACCCTAAGCGACGTTGACGCGCTGTCCGGGTGGGGCTGCCTCAAGCCACGCGAGAAACCCGGTCAGCGCGTCTTCGCTCATCGCGAGTTCCAGCCGGGTGCCCTGGTGGACGCAGGCGAGGATCACCGCGTCGGACAGCAGGGCCAGCTCCTCCTCGCCCTCGGGCAGCCGCCGTCCGGCCACCTCGATGCGGGAGCGCTCCAGGACGCGGCGCGGGCGGAGCGCGTAGGAGAAGACGCGGTACCACTCGATGCGGTCGCCGTTGTAGCGGGCGACGCCGTAGCTCCAGCCCTTGCCGCTGGTGTCCGGGTCCGTGGACACGTCCCAGCGCAGCGAACAGTCGAAGGTGCCGCCGGAGCGCTGGATCAGCCTGCGGCGCAGGCCGAACAGGAACAGCCCCACCACCACGAGCGCCACCACGGCTCCGCACACAGTCAGAGCGAGGACCATCGACACCGACCTCCTCGTCTTCCTGGAAGGGGAACTGCGGACGACACCAGGTAATGAAACCGCAGTGCCAGGTAATGGAACCGGAAAAACACCCGTATTCGCCACAGCCGCGACCGGCACCGGAATGTTCCGGGCCGGCCGCGGCTGAATGACATGGTCACACGGCGCGGTGGGTCAGCGCGCCGCGGTCGCCGTCCGCAGACGGACATCGGCGCGACGCTCCGCGTCCGCGTCCTCTTCCGCCTTCGCGCGCTCCAGCTCCCGCTCGACGCGCTGGACGTCGATCTCCTCCGCCAGCTCGGCGACCTCGGCCAGCAGCGACAGCTTGTCGTCCGCGAACGAGATGAAACCGCCGTGCACCGCGGCGACGACGGTCCCGCCGTCGCTCGTGCGGATGGTCACCGGGCCCGACTCCAGCACACCGAGCAGCGGCTGGTGACCGGGCATGACGCCGATGTCGCCGGACGTGGTGCGCGCGACGACCAGGGTGGCCTCGCCGGACCAGACCTGGCGGTCGGCGGCGACCAGCTCGACGTGCAGCTCAGCAGCCAAGGGTGGCTCCTCGGGTCACCACCCGGCGGTAGTGCCGGGTGTTGGGTCAATTCTAGTGGGCGTGGAGAAGGGGGCGGGACGGACCCCGCCCCCTTCTCTAAGAGCACGAGCTCAAGAGCACAGGCTCAAGAGCGCGGGACTCAGGAGACGCCCAGCTCCTTGGCGTTCTTCTTCAGGTCCTCGATACCGCCGCACATGAAGAAGGCCTGCTCCGGGAAGTGGTCGAACTCACCGTCGCAGATCATGTTGAACGCGCGGATCGTCTCCTCCACCGGAACGTCCGAACCGTCCACGCCGGTGAACTGCTTGGCGACGTGGGTGTTCTGGGACAGGAAGCGCTCCACACGACGGGCACGGTGGACGACGAGCTTGTCCTCCTCGCCCAGCTCGTCGATACCGAGGATCGCGATGATGTCCTGGAGGTCCTTGTACTTCTGCAGGATGTTCTTGACGCGCATCGCACAGTCGTAGTGGTCCTGCGCGATGTAGCGCGGGTCCAGGATCCGGGACGTGGAGTCCAGCGGGTCCACGGCCGGGTAGATGCCCTTCTCCGAGATCGGACGGGAGAGCACCGTCGTCGCGTCGAGGTGGGCGAACGTGGTGGCCGGGGCCGGGTCGGTCAGGTCGTCCGCGGGGACGTAGATCGCCTGCATCGAGGTGATCGAGTGACCGCGGGTCGACGTGATGCGCTCCTGGAGGAGACCCATCTCGTCGGCCAGGTTCGGCTGGTAACCCACGGCGGACGGCATACGGCCGAGCAGCGTGGAGACCTCGGAACCGGCCTGCGTGAAGCGGAAGATGTTGTCGATGAAGAACAGCACGTCCTGCTTCTGGACGTCACGGAAGTACTCGGCCATGGTGAGGCCGGCCAGCGCGACGCGCAGACGGGTGCCCGGGGGCTCGTCCATCTGACCGAAGACCAGAGCGGTCTTGTCGATGACGCCCGAGTCGGTCATCTCCTCGATGAGGTCGTTGCCCTCACGGGTGCGCTCACCGACACCGGCGAACACGGAGACACCGTCGTGGTTGTTGGCGACGCGGTAGATCATCTCCTGGATGAGCACCGTCTTGCCGACACCGGCACCGCCGAACAGACCGATCTTGCCGCCCTTGACGTACGGGGTCAGCAGGTCGATGACCTTGACGCCGGTCTCGAACATCTCGGTCTTCGACTCGAGCTCGTCGAAGTTCGGGGCCTTGCGGTGGATGGACCAGCGCTCGCCCTCGTGCTTCTCCTCGGAGTTCAGCACCTCACCGAGGGTGTTGAACACCTTGCCCTTGGTGAAGTCGCCGACCGGAACGGTGATGCCGTCGCCCGTGTCGGTCACCGCGGACTGGCGGACCAGACCGTCGGTGGGCTGCATGGAGATGGTGCGGACCAGGCCGTCACCCAGGTGCTGGGCGACCTCCAGGGTCAGCGTCTTCTTCTCGCCGTGGCGCGCCGGGTCGGCGACCTCGACGGTCAGAGCGTTGTAGATGTCCGGCATCGCGTCGACGGGGAACTCCACGTCGACGACCGGGCCGATGACCCGGGCGACGCGGCCCGTAGCCGTCGCGGTCTCAACAGTGGTGGTCATTTATCGGTCACTCCCCGAGCTCGCGTCGGCCAGGGCACTGGCGCCACCGACGATCTCGCTGATTTCCTGGGTGATTTCGGCCTGGCGGGCCGCGTTGGCAAGACGGGAGAGCGTGTTGATCAGCTCGCCCGCGTTGTCGGTGGCCGACTTCATCGCGCGCCGCGTGGCGGCGTGCTTCGAAGCGGCCGACTGGAGCATCGCGTTGTAGATGCGGCTCTCCACATACCGCGGCAGCAGGGCGTCGAGGACGTCCTCCGCCGAGGGCTCGAAGTCGTACAGCGGGAGGATCTCCCCCGTGGGGGCGGCCTCCTTGGCGACCTCGTCGAGACGCAGCGGAAGCAGCCGCTGGGCGACCGCCGTCTGCGTCATCATCGACACGAACTCGGTGTAGACGATGTACAGCTCGTCCACGCCGCCTTCCGAGTCGGGGGTCTCGATGGCCTGGATCAGCGGCTCCGCGACCTTCTTGGCGTCCGCGTACGTCGGCTCGTCGGTGAAGCCCGTCCACGACTCCGCGACCTTGCGCTCGCGGAAGTTGTAGTGGGCGATACCGCGCCGTCCGACGATGAACGTCTCGACCTGCTTGCCCTCGCGCTCAAGGCGCTCGGTCAGCTGCTCGGACGCCTTGATCGCGTTGGAGTTGAAGGCGCCGGCCAGACCGCGGTCGCTCGTGAGGAGCAGGACCGCGGCACGGGTCGGGTTCTCCGCCTCCGTGGTCAGCGGGTGCTTGGTGTTCGACCCGGTGGCCACCGCCGTGACGGCGCGCGTGAGCTCGTCCGCGTACGGCTTGGAGGCCGCCACCTTGCGCTGCGCCTTGACGACGCGCGAGGCGGCGATCATCTCCATCGCCTTGGTGATCTTCTTGGTCGCGGTGACGGATCGGATGCGACGCTTGTAGACCCGGAGCTGGGCTCCCATGAGTCAGGTCCCTTCCTTACGTCACTTGGCGGCAGTGGCGGGGGTGTCCTCGCCGAGCAGCTTGCCCTCGGAGGTCTCGAACTGCTTCTTGAACTCCGCGATCGCGTCGCCGATGGCCTGCAGGGTGTCGTCCGACATCTTGCCGCCCTCCCGGATGGAGGTCATCAGGCCCTGGTGCTTGCGGTGCAGGAACTCCAGGAGCTCCTTGTCGAAGCGGCGGACGTCGTCGACCGGGACGTCGTCCATGCGGCCCGTACCACCGGCCCAGATCGAGACGACCTGGTCCTCGGTGGACATCGGCTGGTACTGGTTCTGCTTGAGCAGCTCGGTCATGCGGGTACCGCGCTCGAGCTGGTTCTTCGAGGCCTGGTCCAGGTCGGAACCGAAGGCGGCGAACGCCTCCAGCTCGCGGTACTGGGCGAGGTCCACGCGCAGTCGGCCGGAGACCTGCTTCATCGCCTTGTGCTGCGCGGAACCACCGACTCGGGAGACGGAGATACCGACGTTCAGCGCGGGGCGCTGACCGGCGTTGAACAGGTCCGACTCCAGGAAGCACTGGCCGTCGGTGATGGAGATGACGTTGGTCGGGATGAACGCCGAGACGTCGTTGGCCTTGGTCTCGACGATCGGCAGACCGGTCATCGAACCGGCACCCATGTCGTCGGAGAGCTTGGCGCAGCGCTCCAGCAGGCGGGAGTGCAGGTAGAAGACGTCACCCGGGTAGGCCTCACGGCCCGGCGGGCGGCGCAGCAGCAGGGAGACGGCGCGGTAGGCGTCGGCCTGCTTCGACAGGTCGTCGAAGACGATCAGGACGTGCTTGCCCTGGTACATCCAGTGCTGGCCGATGGCCGAACCGGTGTACGGCGCCAGGTACTTGAAGCCGGCCGGGTCGGACGCCGGGGCGGCGACGATGGTCGTGTACTCCAGCGCGCCGTTCTCCTCCAGCGCGCGGCGCACACCGGCGATGGTGGAGCCCTTCTGACCGACGGCGACGTAGATGCAGCGGACCTGCTTCTTCGGGTCGCCCGAGCGCCAGTTGTCGCGCTGGTTGATGATCGTGTCGACGGCCAGGGCGGTCTTGCCGGTCTGGCGGTCACCGATGATCAGCTGACGCTGACCGCGGCCGACCGGGGTCATCGCGTCGACGGCCATGTAGCCCGTCTCCATCGGCTCGTGCACCGACTGACGCTCCATGACCGTGGGGGCCTGCAGCTCGAGGGCGCGGCGGCCGTCGGTCTCGACCTCGCCGAGGCCGTCGATCGGCTTGCCGAGCGGGTCGACGACACGGCCGAGGTAGCCGTCGCCGACCGGCACGGAGAGCACCTCACCGGTGCGGTGCACCGGCTGGCCCTCCTCGATGCCGCTGAACTCACCGAGGACGATGGCACCGATCTCGCGCTCCTCGAGGTTGAGGGCGAGGCCGAGGGTGCCGTCCTCGAACTTCAGCAGTTCGTTGGCCATGGCCGAGGGCAGGCCCTCGACCTTCGCGATGCCGTCGCCGGCAAGGGTGACCGTACCGACCTCCTCGCGCGAGGCCGCGTCCGGCTTGTACGACTGGACAAAGTTCTCCAGCGCGTCCCGGATCTCCTCCGGCCGGATCGTGAGCTCCGCCATCTGGGTTCCCTGCTCTCCTTGTTGGGCCCGAAGTTTCACTTGGGGGGATGGGGACTCCCCCCTGAACGAGGTGAATCCTCTGCACGGCCCAACCAGGGCCGTAGGTACGTCTTGCGTGTTGAGTTCTAGCTCGCCATGCGGCGGCCGGCGTCTTCCAGCCGGTCCGCGATGGCGCCGTTGATGACCTCGTCACCGACCTGCACGCGCAGTCCGCCGACGACGTCGGGGTCCACGTCCAGGTTGAGGTGCATCCGGCGGCCGTAGAGCTTCGCCAGGGCGTCACCCAGGCGTCGCTTCTGCGCGTCGCTCAGCGGCACCGCGGAGGTGACGGTGGCGACCAGCCGGTCCCGGCGCTCCGCGGCCAGCTTGGACAGGGACTCGAGTCCCGCTTCCAGGCTACGTCCACGCGGCGCGGTGACGAGTCGGGTGACCAGACGCTCGGTGACGGGCTTGGCCCGTCCGTCGAGCAGCCGGTGCAGCAGCTCGGTCTTGGCCGAGGGGCTCGCGGCCCGGTCGGTCAGCGCGGCGCGCAGCGCGGTGTCGGAGGCGACGATCCGGCCGAACCGGAACAGCTCGTCCTCGACCTCGTCGAGCGTGCCGTTCTTCTCCGCCGCGGTGAGGTCGGCGATGTTCGCCAGCTCCTCGATCGCGTCGACCAGGTCGCGGGGCTGCGACCAGCGGGAACGGGCCAGCCCGGCCACCAGGTCGGCGGTGGCGCCGCTCACCTGGCCGCCGATCAGGCGCTGTACCAGCTCGGCCTTGGCCTCAGCGGGCTGCGCCGGGTCGGTGAGGACCCGGCGCAGGCCGGCCTCGCGGTCGAGCAGCGCGGTGACGGCCGCCAGCTCGTCGGCGAGCTGCGCGGCGTCCACGGACGTGGAGTCCGTCAGCGCGTCGAGACGCTCACGGGCGGCAGCCAGTGCCTCGCGGCTCGCTCCGTTCATCGCGTGGCCTCGGCCTTCTCGTCGAGCTCGTCGAGGAAGCGGTCGATCACGCGGCTCTGCCGGGCGTGGTCCTCGAGGGACTCGCCGACGAGCTTGCCGGCCAGTTCCGTGGCGAGGGTGCCGACGTCCTGGCGGAGCGAGGCGGAAGCGGCCTTGCGGTCGGCCTCGATCTGGGCGTGACCGGCGGCGATGATCTCCTCGCGCTGACGCTGGCCCTCGGCCCGCATCTCGGCGATGAGCTCGGCGCCCTGCTCCTGAGCCTCCTGGCGCAGCCGCGCGGCCTCGTGCCGAGCCTCGGCCAGCTGGGCCTTGTACTGCTCAAGGACGCTCTGGGCCTCGGTCTGCGCGGCCTCGGCCTTCTCGATACCGCCTTCGATGGCCTCGCGGCGCTGCTCCAGAACCTTGTTGATGTTCGGGAGCAGCTTCCAGGCGAGGAAGCCGAAGACGATGACGAAGGCGATCAGGCCGATGACGAGCTCTGGGATCGGCGGGATGAGGGGGTTCTCGGCCTCCTCAGCCGCCAGCTGAACCAGGGGGCTCATATCAGTGCCTTTCGTCTATGGGTAACGCGGCGGTCGGGTCAGGAGGCCGGGTAGACGAACGGCATGACCAGACCGATCAGGGCGAGCGCCTCACAGAAGGCGAAGCCGAGGATCTGGTTGGCGCGGATCAGGCCGGCCGCCTCGGGCTGGCGGGCGAGGGCCTGCGTGCCGTTACCGAAGATGATGCCGACGCCGACGCCCGGACCGATGGCGGCGAGACCGTAACCGATGGAGCCGAGGTTGCCCTTGATCTGGACGCCGGCGGCAAGGGTTTCGAGAGCGGACATGCCGGTTCTTCCTTCTCTTTCAATGACCGGTGGGGGATGGCCACCGGATGTCTGGATGGGGTGTGGCGGAGCGGGCTGGCTCAGTGGTGCTCGGCGAGCGCGCCCTGGATGAAGCTGCACGTCAGGAGCACGAAGACGTACGCCTGGACAGCCTGGATGAAGAGCTCGAAGGCCGTCATCACGATGACCATCACGAACGAGACGGCGGAGTAGGCGATGCCGATGCCGTTCAGCATGTACCAGCTGGCGATCGTGAAGAGCAGCAGCAGCGTGTGACCGGCGAACATGTTGGCGAACAGTCGCACGGCGTGCGTGAAGGGCCGCACGAGCAGGTTCGAGAACAGCTCGATCGTCATCGACAGCGGGAGCACCGCGCCGAGCGACTTGTCGTAGCCGGTGAAGTTCTTGAAGGCGCCGACGAAGCCCTGTCGCTTGAAGGTCAGCGAGACCCACAGGACGTAGACGATGAGGGCCAGGATCGCGGGGTACGAGATGATCGCGGTGACCGGGAACTGGGCGACCGGGATGATCGACCAGAGGTTCATCATCCAGACGAAGAAGAAGAGCGAGACGACGAGAGGTACGTACTTCTCGCCTTCCTTCTTTCCGATCGTCTCGTAGACGACGCCGCGCCGGATGAAGTCGTAGCCGGACTCGGCGATCATCTGGAGCTTGCCCGGGACAACCTTCGGCCGGGCGAAAGCGGCCCAGAAGAAGCCCACGACGACGATGGAACCGAGCAGCGCCAGCAGCATCGTCTTGTTGAAGTACAGGTTGCTGTCCGCGTCGCCCCAGAGCGGCTTGAACAGGAACGAGTGCAGGCCCGGAGCCGGGAAGCCGCACCCGGTGAACAGGTGGCAGCTCGTGTCGAAAGCGAGCGTCTGCGTCGGATCAGCACTCACCGCGGGCTCCTTCATCGTGGCGCATAGGTACGGCAACCTCGTTGTGTCGGCGCGGCACAGGGCCGCGGTTCGGCACGGGACTGGTGGTTCGGATGTGGGGGCGGCAGGGGGGCATCTCGCCTCGCGATGGAACAGGCGTCAGCTGGGATGCCCGCGCCCGCGATGCCGCAGTTGGCACCGGACGATAGCAGGATCTCGCGTGTGCCTTTATCCCGGCCCTACCTCTCACGACGAGCGCCCCGTCTTCTCGGGCTTGTCGCCCTTCGACGGAGCATCAGGATCGACGTAGAGGACCTTTGCCTTCATGTGGGCACGTGCCTGGGCGGAGATCCACGTCAGGGTGGAGACCACGAGCACGATGGCGAAGGCGCGGGGGTTGAACAGCGTCGTGTCCTTGAACACGGCGATGAAGATGACCAGCAGCAGGAGTTGGGCCGCGTAGAGCATCAGGCCCATCATCTGGAACAGCTGCGGGAAAGACTTGGCGGTGCGTTGCAGCACGAAGAGACCGAGCCCCATGAAGAGGAGCACGACCGCTGTCGCGATGACCGCCCCGATGGCCCCCTTGCCCCCCGCGACCACGCCGCTGACGACGGTGGCGATCGCACCGACGACAGCCGTGGGCACGGCGGCCTGGGCCAGAATCCGGACGTCATTGGACGGCATGGCGGCAACTCCGCTTTCACAGGGGGCAGGTGTCGTCATGGACGAGCGTAGTCCCGGGCCGAGTGATCGATTACTCGCACCAATGGACCGTCGCATCACGGTCCTTCGGTTGTCTCCGGGGTTCTCGTGAACCGTATCACAAACTATTTGATGAGGTCTTTACCCACCTGGTGTGCCCGGAGTCACACATGAGGGTGATGCTGCGCGTCTGGGCGGAAACCGCGCCTACTTGTCTGGTATTGGGGGTCTTTGCTCCCCCACGAGTTGGCAATGCTCTCGTCAGATTCTTACCTTGCGGCCCTTACCGGAGCGGGAACGGGCGCCCAGTGCGGTGGCCCCGTTGACGCCCGCCACGGCGGCTGCGACCGGGGTCGGCCCGTCCTCCGGGCACTCCTGCTCCGACGGCTCCTGACCGGCGTTGTCAGGGGCGTCGACGGCGCTGCGGCGGCTGCGGTAGCGCGGCGGCACGAAGCCCTCCGCCCAGCGCGGGGCGCGCGGCGTGAAGCGCGGCAACAGCAGCAGGACGAGCCCGATGGCGCTCAGGAACACCACGCTCAGCACGATCCACATGGACGCCGAGTTGACCGAGTAGGCGAGCGCGCCGAAGCCGATGAGCGCCGACCAGAAGTACATGATCAGCACGGCCCGGCTGTGCGAGTGGCCGACCTCCAGCAGACGGTGGTGCAGATGCCCTCGGTCGGCGGCGAACGGCGACTGACCGCGCCAGGTACGGCGCACGATGGCGAGGACCAGGTCGGCGGCGGGGATCGCGATGATGGTCAGCGGCATCAGCAGCGGGATGTAGACCGGCACCATCTGGTGCACCGCGCTGCGCTCGGAACCGCCCGCGAACAGCTCCATGTTGTCGGGGTCGATCTGGCCGGTCACCGAGATGGCACCGGCCGCGAGGACCAGGCCGATGAGCATGGAGCCGGAGTCGCCCATGAAGATCCGCGCGGGATGCATGTTGTGCGGCAGGAAGCCCAGGCACATGCCCATGAGGATGGCGGCGAACAGCGTGGCCGGGGCAGCCGCCTCGATGCCGTACGAGTACCAGATCCGGTACGCGTACATGAAGAACGCCGCCGCCGCGATGCACACCATGCCCGCCGCGAGACCGTCGAGACCGTCCACGAAGTTGACCGCGTTGATGGTGACGACGACCAGTGCCACCGTCAGCAGGGTGCCCTGCCACTGGGTCACCGCGACCGTGCCGATGCCCGGCACCGGGAGCCACAGGATCGTCAGACCCTGCATGACCATCACGCCCGCGGCGATCATCTGGCCGCCGAGCTTGATCAGGGCGTCGATCTCGAACTTGTCGTCCAGGACGCCGATCAGCCAGATCAGGGCGGCCCCGGAGAGCAGGGCGCGCGGCTCGTTGGAGCGGACGAAGACCTCGTTCAGGCTGCCGAGGTGGTCCGCGACCAGCAGGCCCGCGCACAGTCCGAAGAACATCGCGATCCCGCCGAGGCGCGGAGTGGGTTCGCGGTGCACGTCACGTGCCCGGATCTCCGGCATCGCTCCCGCCACGATCGCGAACTTCCGTACCGGTCCTGTCAGGAGGTACGTCACCGCGGCCGTGACACAGAGCGTCAGCAGGTATTCACGCACGGGCTTCCCCACAGATCTCGCTGGCCATCACAGCCCCACACCCTAGCGAGCGGGGCATACGGTTGAGGACTTCCGGGTAGTGACGATGGTTGCACCGGCCCCCGCGCACCACCCGCTCACCGGACCGTACGGCCTACCGTCTACCCCTGCTCAGGCGGGGTAGGGCGAAAACGCGCCAGTCAGCTCGCGCACCTCGGCGCGTGCCGCACCGGGAGCGATGTCACCCCGCACCACGCCCGCCAGCAGCACGGCGACCCGCTCCATCTCCCGCTCCCCCATCCCCTGCGTCGTCACCGCGGCCGTGCCCAGGCGCAGTCCCCGGTCCTCGGTGTGCGGCAGCGGGCAGCAGTCGAGGACGAGACCGGCGGCGGCGAGCAGAGCGCGCGCGGCGCGGCCGTCGACACCGAGCGGGGCCGGGTTGACGGTGATCAGGTGGGTGTCGGTGCCCTCGGTGGTGACGGTGAACCCCTCGGCGGCCAGCGCGTCCGCGAGGACCCGGGCGTTGGCGACGACCTGATGGGCGTAGACGCCGAAGGCGGGCGTCGCCGCCTCCCCGAACGCGACGGCCTTCGCGGCGACGACGTTCATCTGGGCGCCGCCCTGGGTGAAGGGGAACACGGCCCGGTCCACCCGCCCGGCCAGCGCCCCGCCGCACAGGATCATGCCGCCGCGCGGTCCGCGCAGCACCTTGTGCGTCGTCGCGCACACGATGTCGGCGTACGGCACCGGGTTCGGCGCCGCTCCCCCGGCGACCAGGCCGATGGGATGCGCCGCGTCCACGATCAAAGAGGCACCCACCTCGTCGGCGACCTCGCGGAAGAAGGCGTGATCGAGGTGGCGGGGGTAGGCGATCGAGCCGCACACGAGGGCCTTGGGCCGGTGTTCCCGGGCCAGGCGGCGCACCTGGTCGTGGTCGACGAGGCCGGTGGCGGGATCGAGTCCGTAGGCGACGAAGTCGAACCAGCGGCCGGAGAGGTTCGCGGGCGAGCCGTGGCTGAGATGGCCGCCGTGGGGCAGCCCGAGGGCGAGGACGGTGTCGCCGGGGCGCAGCAGGGCGGCGTAGGCGGCGAGCACGGCCGCGGTGCCGGAGTGCGGCTGGACGTTGGCGTGCTCGGCGCCGAACAGCTCCCTGGCCCGTTCGACGGCCAGGTGCTCGGCGGCGTCGGCGAAGGCGCAGCCGCCGTGGTAGCGGGCGCCCGGGTAGCCCTCGGCGTACTTGTTGGCCATCGGGGAGCCGAGCGCGGCGAGCACGGCCGGGGAGGCGAAGTTCTCGGCGGCGCTCAGCTGGAGCGTGGTCGTCTGCCGGTCCCGCTCACCCCGCAGGATGTCGGCCAGCTCCGGGTCCTGCCGGCGCAGGACGTCCGGGTCCAGGGCGGGGGTGACCGGCATGAAGGGCTCCGGCGGTCGGAAAGGGACGTACGTCCAATGTAGGCCCGGGGCGGAAGGGGCGCTCGGCCGCTCCGCCCCGGTTCCGGTTCCGTGCCGGGGCACGGTCACATGTGCGCGGGGACGCCGGTCAGCGCGGTGACGACCGGGTCAAGGGCGTCTCGTATCTCGTCCCCGATGGAGCGGAAGAAGGGCAGCGGGGCGCCGTAGGGGTCGTACACCTCGTCCGCCTCGGCGGTCGGGGCGAGCAGCCAGCCGCGCAGGGCGGCGGCGGCCCGGACCAGGGCGCGGGCGCGCAGCACGACGCCGTCCTCCAGGGGCGGCAGAGTGGCCGGATCTATCGCCCGCACCAGGCGGGTGAACTCCTTCAGCGTGAAGGTGCGCAGGCCCGCGGAGTGGCCCATGGAGATGACCTGGGCGCGGTGGTCGCGGGTGGCGGTCAGGACGAGGTCGGCCATGATGACGTGCTCGTCCAGCAGCTCGCGTCCGGTGAACCCGGCCGCGTCCGCGCCGAACTCGGCCAGCACGGTCTCCGCGTTCTCCTCCATGGGGGCGCCCTCGTGCCCCCAGGTACCGGCGCTCTCCACGATCAGACCGCCGCCGAGCACGCCGAGCCGCTCCGCCACGAGGTGCCGGGTCAGCCGCTCGGTGATGGGCGAGCGGCAGACGTTGCCGGTGCTGACGTGGAGGATGCGGAAGGTGTCGCGCGGAAACCCGAAGGTGGTGGTCTGCTCCGCCGCGCTCTCCCCGCCGCCTATGCCGCGCATGGGGTGACCCCCTGCTCGGGCGGGACGGGGAGGACGGGGGGCTCGGGGGCCGTCAATTCGCCACCTCAAGGTCGGGTACGACCTTGCGCAGCTCCTCCGGGGAGATCGCGCCCGCGCGCAGCAGCACCGGGACGTCACGGGAGACGTCCACGATGGAGGAGGGCACGTTGCCCGGGGTGGGGCCGCCGTCGAGGTAGACGGAGACGGAGTCGCCGAGCATCTGCTGGGCGGCGTCGCAGGTCTCCGGGGCGGGGTGGCCGGTGAGGTTGGCGGAGGAGACGGCCATGGGGCCGAACTCGGTGAGCAGTTCGATGGCGACCGGGTGCAGCGGCATCCGGACGGCGACGGTGCCCCGGGTGTCGCCGAGGTCCCACTGGAGGGACGGCTGGTGCCGGGCGACCAGGGTGAGCGCGCCGGGCCAGAAGGCGTCGACCAGGTCCCAGGCCTTCTCGGAGAAGTCCGTGACAAGGCCGTGCAGGGTGTTCGGGGAGCCGATGAGCACAGGGGTGGGCATGTTGCGGCCCCGGCCCTTGGCGGCGAGCAGATCGGCGACGGCCTCGGAGGAGAACGCGTCGGCGCCGATGCCGTAGACCGTGTCGGTCGGCAGGACCACCAGTTCGCCTCGGCGGACGGCGGACGCGGCCTCGCGCAGACCCGTCACGCGGTCGGTCGCGTCGTTGGTGTCGTATCGCCGTGCCATCTAGCGGGCCTCCTCGTACGGGTACTGCGGGGATGAAGTCTGGGTGCTCACGGCGTCGCCTTGCGGGCGGTCGCGAAGCGGGGGCGGTTGTTGAGGTCGGGGTGGTCGGCCGCGTCGGCCCAGCCCCGCTCCTCGGTGAAGATCCACGGCACCTGGCCGCCCTGGGTGTCGGCGTGCTCGACGACGACGACTCCGCCGGGGCGCAGCAGCCGGTGCGCGGTGCGCTCCAGGCCGCGGATGAGTTCGAGGCCGTCCTCGCCGGAGAAGAGGGCGAGGTCGGGGTCGTAGTCGCGGGCCTCCGGGGCCACGTACTCCCACTCGGTGAGCGGGATGTACGGCGGGTTGGAGATGACCAGGTCGACCTGGCCGTCCAGGTCAGGGAAGGCGGTCAGGGCGTCGCCCTGACGCAGGTCGACCCTGGAGCCCTGCATGTTCTTGCGGGTCCACTGCAGGGCGTCCTCGGACAGCTCCACGGCGTGCACCCGCGAGCGCGGCACCTCCTGGGCGAGGGCCAGCGCGATGGCGCCGGAGCCGGTGCACAGGTCGACGATGCAGGGCTCGACGACGTCCATGGCGCGCACCGCGTCTATGGCCCAGCCGACGACCGACTCGGTCTCGGGGCGGGGCACGAAGACGCCGGGGCCGACCTGGAGCTCCAGATAGCGGAAGTAGGCGCGCCCGGTGATGTGCTGGAGCGGTTCGCGCTGCTCGCGGCGGGCGACGACCTCCCAGTAGCGGGCGTCGAAGTCGGCGTCCTTCACGGAGTGGAGCTGGCCGCGCTTGACGCCGTGCACGAACGCCGCGAGTTCCTCGGCGTCGTTGCGCGGCGAGGGCACACCGGCGTCGGCCAGCCGCTGGGTGGCCTGGGCCACCTCCGCGAGCAGCACGCTGCGGGGGCTCGGGGGTCGCCCCCCGAAGTCTTGCTGCACGCTTCTCCTCCGGTCTCGTGCTTCGTCGTGCGGTGGGTGCTGTCGTGCGGTGGTGCTTACGCGGCGGCGAGCTTCGCCGCCGAGTCGGCGTCGACGCAGGCCTGGATGACCGCGTCGAGGTCGCCGTCCAGGACCTGGTCCAGGTTGTACGCCTTGAAGCCGACGCGGTGGTCGGAGATGCGGTTCTCCGGGAAGTTGTACGTACGGATCTTCTCGGAGCGGTCCACGGTGCGGACCTGGCTGCGGCGGGCGTCCGCGGCCTCGGCCTCGGCCTTCTCCTGGGCCGCGGCGAGCAGCCTGGAGCGCAGGATACGCATCGCCTGCTCCTTGTTCTGGAGCTGGCTCTTCTCGTTCTGGCAGGAGGCGACGACACCCGTGGGCAGGTGGGTGATGCGCACGGCGGAGTCGGTGGTGTTCACGGACTGGCCGCCGGGGCCGGACGAGCGGTACACGTCGATGCGCAGGTCGTTGGCGTGGATCTCGACGTCGACCTCCTCGGCCTCGGGCGTGACGAGCACACCGGCGGCGGAGGTGTGGATACGGCCCTGCGACTCGGTGGAGGGCACGCGCTGCACGCGGTGCACACCGCCCTCGTACTTCAGCCGGGCCCACACGCCCTGGCCGGGCTCGGTGGCGCCCTGGCCGCCCTTGGTCTTCACCGCGACCTGGACATCCTTGTAGCCGCCCAGCTCGGACTCGGTGGCGTCGATGATCTCGGTCTTCCAGCCCACGCGCTCGGCGTACCGCAGATACATGCGCAGGAGGTCACCGGCGAACAGGGCGGACTCGTCGCCGCCCGCGCCCGCCTTGATCTCCAGGATGACGTCCTTGTCGTCGCTCGGGTCGCGCGGGACGAGCAGGAGGCGCAGCTTCTCGGTCAGCTCCTCGCGCTGCTTGTCCAGCACCTTGACCTCGGCGGCGAAGTCGGGGTCGTCGGCCGCGAACTCGCGCGCGGTCTCGATGTCGTCGCCGGTCTGCTTCCAGGAGCGGTACGTGGCGACGATCGGGGTCAGCTCGGCGTAGCGCTTGTTCAGCTTGCGCGCGTTCGCCTGGTCGGCGTGGACCGAGGGGTCGGCGAGCTTCTGCTCCAGATCGGCGTGCTCGGCGACGAGTTCCTCGACGGCCTCGAACATCTTTCGGCTCCTGTACTGCGGGTGAAGGGCTGGCGGGCGACCAAAAACGCCGGTCCCGGGCACACCCCGGGCGGGGCGTGGCCGTGGACCGGCGGTTTCGCGCTCGCTACTTCTTCGAGCCGGCGGCAGCCTTGCCGAAGCGGGCCTCGAAGCGGGCCACGCGGCCACCGGTGTCGAGGATCTTCTGCTTGCCCGTGTAGAACGGGTGGCACTCGGAGCAGACCTCGGCGCGGATGGCGCCGGACTGGATGGTGCTGCGGGTGGTGAACGACGCGCCACAGGTGCAGCTGACCTGGGTCTCGACGTACTCGGGGTGGATCTCGCGCTTCAAGGTGTCTCCTAGGTTCCGGGAGGGCGCCGGGTCGCTGCCGCGGGCTTGCGGGGCGTGAACCGGGGCCGACGTACCAGTCTGCCAGGACTGGCGCCATCCCCCAAAACCGGGGGCGTCCCTTTTCTATTCCCTGGGGGTGTGTGGCGCCTTTTGCGGTGCCGGGGGCGCTTCGTGGGCGGGTGCGGGCCGTCTTCGGCCGGTCGCGCAGTTCCCCGCGCCCCTGTCCGGCTACCCCTGCGGGGTGCCGATCACCTTGCCCGCGTTGCCCGTCGCCGCGTCCGTCGTCGCCGTGGCGGGGACCTTGTGGTCCTTCTTCAGGGCTTTCCAGACCTGGGCGGCCTTTCCGGGTTCCAGGAGGACGCGGTTGGGGTCGGCGGGGTCGTAGCGGACCGGCATCGTCACCATCTGGACGTGGGAGGACTTGATGCCCTTGAGGCCGCTGGCGAAGTCCGCGAGGGAGTTGACCGAGCCGAGGTCGGAGTCGGTGGTGACGGACTTGGTGGCGGTGTCGGCGAGGTCGTAGAGCCGCTTGGGGTTGCTGAGGACGCCGATGTGCTTGACGCGGTCCATCAGCGCCTTGACGAACGCCTGCTGGAGCTGGATGCGGCCGAGGTCGGAGCCGTCGCCGACACCGTGCCGGGTGCGGACCAGGCCGAGCGCCTGGGTGCCGTCGAGGGTGTGGGTGCCGGCCGGGAGGTTCAGATGGCTCTGCGGGTCGTGGATGGCCTGGGTGGTGGTCACCGGTACGCCGCCGAGGTCGTCGATCAGCCGCTGGAAGCCCGCGAAGTCGACCTCCAGGTAGTGGTCCATGCGCAGTCCGGTGAGCGCTTCGACCGTCTTGACGGCGCAGGGGGCGCCCCCGGTGGCGTACGCGGAGTTGAACATCACGCCCTGCGCGGCCGGGTAGTCGTGGCCCTTGGTGTCGGCGCAGGCGGGGCGGTCGATGAGGGTGTCGCGGGGGATCGAGACCACGGTGGCCTTCTTGTGGCCCCGGTAGACGTGCACGATCATCGCGGTGTCGGCGCGGGCCCCGCTGTCGGCGGCCCCGCCGCCGAGTCTGCGGTTGGCGCCCGCGCGGCTGTCCGAGCCGAGGACCAGGATGTTCTCGGAGCCGGTCGCGCCCTTGGCGGGCCGGTGGGCACCGAGGATCTGGTTGATGTCGATGCTCGTGAGGTTGCCGTTGAGCTTGAAGTAGACGTATCCGGCTCCGGCACCGCCCAGGACGACGACACCCGCCGCGGCCCAGGCGGTGGCGAGCAGCGCCTTGCGGCGCGTGCTGCGGGGCTTGCGGCGGCGGCCCTTGCCGCGACGGCCGGGCTCCGGGGTGCTCTCGGCGGACACGTCACTCCTAGATCTCGTCCGGTTGATTACCCCCTGCGTTCAGGGTCGGGTGCAGTCGTCACGCACCATCGTCGCTCCACCTGGTCATACAGGGAAACTCGGGACAGGCTCGCACAGCCGGACCGGCCCACCGTGTGCGACCGACATCACGGAACGTGACCGGAGCAAGGGGGTGATCCCGCGCTCACCTGGGGTTTCGACGGGGCACGCGGCGGGGTGCGGGGGCGGCGCGGAAGGGACATGTGTGGGAAAGGTCTCGTACAGCCTCGTACGTCCCCGTACGGCGTCGTACCGCGCGGATGCGGACAGCGGGGCGCACACAACGAGGCCGCCCCCGGCGGAAGATCCGACGGGGGCGGCCTCGACGCCCTTACGGGCGGGGGGAGTTGGACGTGACTCAGTCGCCGTTGCCCGGGGCGGGCGTGTTCTTCTGAATCTGCGTCAGGAACTCGATGTTCGACTTCGTCTGCTTCATCTTGTCGAGCAGCAGCTCGATCGCCTGCTGCTGGTCGAGCGCGTGCAGCACGCGACGCAGCTTCCAGGTGATGGCCAGCTCCTCGCTGCCGAGCAGGATCTCTTCCTTACGGGTACCGGACGCGTCGACGTCCACCGCGGGGAAGATGCGCTTGTCGGCGAGCTTCCGGTCGAGCTTGAGCTCCATGTTGCCGGTGCCCTTGAACTCCTCGAAGATCACCTCGTCCATGCGGGAGCCGGTGTCGACGAGCGCGGTGGCGAGGATGGTCAGCGAGCCGCCGTCCTCGATGTTGCGCGCGGCACCGAAGAAGCGCTTCGGCGGGTACAGGGCGGTCGAGTCGACACCACCGGAGAGGATGCGGCCCGACGCCGGGGCGGCGAGGTTGTACGCACGGCCCAGACGCGTGATCGAGTCGAGCAGCACGACCACGTCGTGACCCAGCTCCACCAGGCGCTTGGCGCGCTCGATGGCCAGCTCGGCGACCGTGGTGTGGTCCTCGGCCGGGCGGTCGAAGGTCGAGGAGATGACCTCGCCCTTGACCGACCGCTGCATGTCGGTGACCTCTTCCGGACGCTCGTCGACCAGGACGACCATCAGGTGGCACTCGGGGTTGTTGTGCGTGATCGCGTTGGCGATCGCCTGCATGATCATGGTCTTGCCGGTCTTCGGCGGGGCCACGATCAGACCGCGCTGGCCCTTGCCGATCGGCGAGACGAGGTCGATGATGCGGGTCGTCAGGATGCCGGCCTCGGACTCCAGGCGCAGCCGGTCCTGCGGGTACAGCGGCGTCAGCTTGTTGAACTCCGGCCGCCCGCGGCCGTGTTCGGGCGCCATGCCGTTGACGGAGTCGAGCCGGACGAGCGCGTTGAACTTCTCGCGGCGCTCCCCCTCCTTCGGCTGGCGGACCGCGCCGGTGAGGTGGTCGCCCTTGCGCAGGCCGTTCTTGCGGACCTGGGCGAGGGAGACGTACACGTCGTTCGGACCGGGCAGGTAGCCGGAGGTCCGGATGAAGGCGTAGTTGTCGAGGATGTCCAGGATGCCCGCGACGGGGATCAGGACGTCGTCCTCGTTGACCTGCGGCTCGGCGACCTCGTCGCGGCCACGACGGCCACGGCGGTCGCGGTAGCGGCCACGACGGCCACGACGGCCGCCCTCGAAGTCGTCGTCGTCCTGCTGCTGGCTCTGCTGACGGCCGCCGCCCTGCTGCTGGCCCTGCTGACGCTGGCCGCCCTGCTGGTCGTCGCCCTTGCCGCCACGGCGGTCGCGGTCGCGCTCCCGGCCCCCGCGGTCACGGTCGCGGTCCCGGCGGTCGCGGCGGCCACGGCCCTCGGCGTCGCCGGTGTCGCCCTTGGCGTCGTTCTGCTGCTGCGTCTCGGACTTCGGCTCGCTCTTCGGCGCCTCGGCGGCGGTCTCGGCCGGGCTGCCCGCCTCGGCGGTCGCGCGGCGGCGACGGCGCTCACCGGAGGTGGTGTCCTCGGCGGCGGCCTGCTGCTCGGGCTGGCCCTTCGGGGAGGGCTGGCCCGGAATCTCGATCTGGGCGGCGGCCTTGTCGGCGGACTTCTCCGCCTTCGCCTCGGCGGCCTCCTCACCCGTACGGGTCTTGGAGGTGGCGCGGCGCTTGGGCTTGGTCTCGGCTGCGGCCTCGGCCTTGGGGGCTCCGCCCCCGGCCTGGGCCTCCTTGATGACCTCGATCAGCTGGCTCTTGCGCATCCGCGCGGTGCCCTTGATACCGAGGCCGGAGGCGACCTGCTGCAGCTCGGCCAGCACCATGCCCTCGAGGCCGGTGCCTCGGCGCCGCCGGGAGCCGGCACCGGTGGCAGGCGCGGAGTCCGTGGCGGGCGCGGCAGCGGTCTCCTCGACACGTGCGCCCATCAGATCGGTGGTGTCGCTCACGAAGGGTCCTTCCCTGGAGCGGACGTCGGCCTGTCTGGCTCGGCGACCGGTTGTGCTGTCCGGCATCGGTTCTGTCGGTGAGTACCGAGCCGGGGCGGTGGTCCGCCTGGAAGCGGCGGAAGAGGAATTTCTGGTGATGACGCTCCCCGCGAGTCGTGACACTCGGTGTCACAGGGCGCGGCGGCGCCGATTCCGGAGCGGGTCCTGTGCCTCGCTCAGTGCCCCCATACGTCGTACTGCCCAGGTACGGCGCACGGAACACGGAGTGGCTTGGGAGGCTCCCGGAAGAATGTCTGTCCCGGACGGGGACACGAAGCACCTCGCCATGGTGGGGTCGGGTGCAGACTTGAGATTAACACTACCGGATGCAACAAACATTCCCCCTCTCCAAATCCGGCAACCGGGTGTCAGGGCGCAAGCGGCAGCACGCTCGCTCCCTGCAGATCGAGGTCAAGGCGGTTGGCGGCCCAGTCGGACCCGGCCAGCGCCTCCACCTTGTCGGCGGTGCCCGCGTCGGCCAGGGCCATGACGGTGGGTCCGGCGCCCGAGATGACGGCCGGTACGCCGTCGGCGCGCAGCCGCTCCACGAGCGCGGCGCTGTCGGGCATGGCCGGGGCCCGGTACTCCTGGTGGAGGCGGTCCTCGGTGGCGGGCAGCAGCAGCTCGGGACGCCTGGTCAGCGCCTCGACGAGCAGGGCGGCGCGGCCCGCGTTGGCGGCGGCGTCGACGTGCGGCACGGTGCGCGGGAGCAGTCCGCGCGCGGTCTCGGTGAGCACCGGCTTCCCGGGCACGAAAACCACCGGAACGATGGAATCGTCGGGCTCCATCCTGATGGCGCGGGCGGCGCCGCGCTCCATCCAGGACAGGGTGAATCCGCCGAGCAGACAGGCGGCGACGTTGTCGGGGTGGCCCTCGATCTCGGTGGCCAGCTCCAGGAGGGCCGCGTCGTCGAGACGGGCCTCGCCGCCTATGGTCACGGCGCGCGCGGCGACGATTCCGGCGCAGATGGCGGCGGAGGAGGAGCCGAGGCCGCGGCCGTGCGGGATGCGGTTGGCGCACACGATCTCCAGCCCGCGCGGCTGGCCACCGAGCACGTCGAAGGCGGTGCGCAGGGCGCGGACCAGCAGATGGCGCTCGTCCCTCGGCAGACTCCCGCCGCCCTCGCCCGCGATGTCGATGTGCAGCCCGGCGTCGGCCACCCGGACGACCACGTCGTCGTAGAGCCCCAGCGCGAGGCCCAGGGCGTCGAAGCCCGGACCGAGGTTGGCGCTGGTGGCGGGGACGCGCACCCGGACGGCGGCGGCGCGGAACGCGGGACCGGCCATCGCTCGTGACTCTCCTTGAGCTGCGGGACTGCCCGAATGTGCCGCGCGGCGGACATTCGGTGTGGACATTCGATGACGTACGAAGACCCGTCGGGCCGCGCAGACGACGCGGCGCCGTGCCACACGCGTGGGCATGTGCGGTGGGCGGGTTGCTCCCAGCCTATCGAAGGAAGGTTCAGTGGCGACATAGGGCGCACAGGAGGCGCACGATGCGTGTCGTAAGCCCCCTGTGCATCCGTTCCGGGCGCCGCGGCCCGTTCTCGGGGTTTCGCAGGTCGCGGCGGGCGTCAGACCAGGCCGAGGCGCCGGGCCGCGACGGCCGCGTCGACCGGGACGACGACCGGCAGCGGGGCGCCCTCGGTGGCCAGGCCCGGGTCCTTGAGACCGTTGCCGGTGACCGTACAGACGATGGTCTGGCCCGGGTCGACCTTGCCCTGCTCGGCCGCCTTGAGCAGACCGGCGACCGAGGCGGCGGAGGCGGGCTCCACGAAGACGCCCTCCTGCGCGGCCAGCAGCCGGTAGGCGCGCAGGATCTCACGGTCCGTCACCTCGTCGATGGCACCGCCGGATTCGTCGCGCGCGGCGAGGGCGTACTGCCAGGAGGCCGGGTTGCCGATGCGGATGGCGGTGGCGAGGGTCTTCGGGTCCTTGACGACCTCGCCGCGCACGATGGGCGCGCTGCCCGCCGCCTGATAGCCCCACATGCGCGGGGTGCGGCCGGCCGGGCCGTCGGCCTTGTACTCCGTGTAGCCCTTCCAGTAGGCCGTGATGTTGCCCGCGTTGCCCACCGGCAGGACGTGGATGTCGGGGGCGTCGCCGAGCGCGTCGACGATCTCGAAGGCGGCCGTCTTCTGGCCCTCGATGCGCACGGGGTTGACCGAATTGACCAGCGCCACCGGGTAGTTGTCGCTCAGGGCGCGCGCGAGGTCGAGACAGTCGTCGAAGTTTCCGTCGACCTGGAGGATGGTCGCGCCGTGCACGAGGGCCTGGGCCATCTTGCCGAGCGCGATCTTGCCCTGCGGGACGAGCACCGCCGAGACCATGCCCGCGCGCACCGCGTAGGCGGCGGCGGAGGCGGAGGTGTTGCCGGTGGAGGCGCAGATGACCGCCTGGGCGCCTTCCTCCTTGGCCCGCGTGATGGCCATGGTCATGCCCCGGTCCTTGAACGAGCCGGTGGGGTTGGCCCCCTCCACCTTGAGGTGGACCTCGCAGCCGGTGCGCTCGGAGAGCACCTGCGCGGGCACGAGAGGCGTGCCGCCCTCGCGGAGCGTCACGACGGGCGTGCTGGCGGAGACCGGCAGCCTGTCCCGGTACTCCTCGATGATTCCGCGCCACTGGTGGGTCATTGCCGCTTACTCCCCTTCAACCCGCATGATGCTGGCGACACCCCGCACGGTGTCGAGCTTGCGCAGCGCCTCGACGGTCCCGGACAGGGAGGCGTCAAAGGCCCGGTGGGTCACGACGACAAGCGATGCCTCGCCGTCCTTGCCCTGCTGCCTGACCGTATCGATGGACACCCCGTGCTCGGCGAACACCGTGGCGACCTGGGCGAGGACACCCGGTTTGTCCGCGACGTCGAGGCTGATGTGGTAGCGCGTGACGACGTCCCCCATGGGGGAGACGGGCAGCGCCGCGTACGCCGACTCGCCCGGCCCCGTCGTACCGCTGAGCAGGTTGCGGCAGACCGCGACGAGGTCGCCGAGGACCGCGGAGGCGGTGGGCGCGCCGCCCGCGCCGGGGCCGTAGAACATCAGCTGTCCGGCCGCGTCGGACTCCACGAAGACGGCGTTGTAGGCGCCGCGCACCGAGGCGAGCGGGTGGCCGAGCGGGATCATCGCGGGGTGCACGCGCGCGGTGACGGAGGCGCCGTCCTCGGCGCGCTCGCAGATGGCGAGCAGTTTGATGGTGCAGCCCATGCGCTTGGCCGAGCGGAAGTCGGCCGCGGTGACCTCGGTCATGCCCTCGCGGTGCACGTCGTCGAGGCGGACCCGGGTGTGGAAGGCGATCCCGGCGAGGATGGCGGCCTTGGCGGCGGCGTCGAAGCCCTCGACGTCGGCGGTGGGGTCGGCCTCGGCGTACCCGAGGGCGGTGGCCTCGTCCAGGGCCTCCTGGTAGCCCGCGCCGGTGGAGTCCATCTTGTCGAGGATGAAGTTGGTGGTGCCGTTGACGATGCCGAGCACGCGGTTGACCTTGTCGCCCGCCAGCGACTCGCGCAGCGGGCGGATCAGCGGGATGGCACCGGCGACGGCGGCCTCGTAGTAGAGGTCCTTGCCGTGCTCCTCGGCGGCGGCGTGCAGCGCGGCGCCGTCCTGGGCGAGCAGGGCCTTGTTCGCGGAGACGACGGAGGCGCCGTGTTCGAGGGCGGTGGTGATGAGGGTGCGGGCGGGCTCGATGCCGCCGATGACCTCCACCACCACGTCGATGTCACCGCGCTTGACCAGCGCGGTCGCGTCCGTGGTGACCAGCGCGGGGTCGATGCCCGCGCGCACCTTGGCGGGGCGGCGCACCGCGACACCGGCCAGCTCCACCGGGGCGCCGATGCGGGCGGCGAGGTCGTCGGCGTGCGTCGTCATGATGCGCGCCACCTCGGAGCCGACCACTCCACAGCCCAGCAGCGCCACCTTCAGCGGACGCGTACGCATCATCCGACCTCGTTTCCCTCATACCGTGTGCGGTGGGACCAGTCTCACTCACCGGACGGCGGTTTCTACCCTTGGTCCGGATCCTGAGACATGTATTTCATTTCACCGGGCGGGGCCGCAGGAGGTTTTCCGGGCGGCCCCGGCCGACAGGTCTTTCTCCCGGCTCAGCCGACGTCGAGACGCAGCAGGTCCTCCTCGGTCTCGCGCCGGACGATCACGCGGGCCTCCCCGTCGCGGACGGCGACGACCGGCGGGCGGAGCACATGGTTGTAGTTGCTCGCCATGGAGCGGCAGTACGCGCCGGTGGCGGGTACGGCGATGAGGTCGCCCGGTGCCAGGTCGGCGGGCAGGAACGCGTCCTTGACCACGATGTCCCCGCTCTCGCAGTGCTTGCCGACGACGCGGGCGAGCATGGGCTCGGCGTCGCTGGTGCGCGAGACGAGGGCGACGCTGTACTCGGCGTCGTACAGCGCCGTACGGATGTTGTCCGACATGCCGCCGTCGACGGAGACGTAGGTACGCAGGCCCGCGAGCGGCTTGACGGTGCCGACCTCGTACAGCGTGAACGCGGTGGGTCCGACGATCGCGCGGCCCGGCTCGACGGAGATGCGCGGCACGCTCAGCCGGGCGGACTCGCACTCGCGGGTGACGATCTCGGTGAGCGCCTTGGCGATCTCGTGCGGCTCGCGCGGGTCGTCGTCGCTGGTGTAGGCGATGCCGAGGCCGCCGCCGAGGTCGATCTCGGGCAGCTCGACGCCGTGCTCGTCGCGGACGTCCTTGAGCAGTCCGACGACGCGGTGCGCGGCGACCTCGAAGCCGGACATGTCGAAGATCTGCGAGCCGATGTGGCTGTGGATGCCGATGAGTTCGAGCCCGTCGAGGGTGAGCGCGCGCCGTACGGCCTCGGCGGCATGACCGCCCGCCAGCGGGATGCCGAACTTCTGGTCCTCGTGCGCGGTCGCGATGAACTCGTGGGTGTGCGCCTCCACGCCGACGGTGATCCGGATCTGCACGCGCTGCCGCTTGCCGAGGGACTGCGCGATGTGCGCGACGCGGACGATCTCCTGGAAGGAGTCGAGCACGATCCGTCCGACGCCCGCCTCGACGGCGCGGGTGATCTCCTCGACCGACTTGTTGTTGCCGTGGAACGCGATGCGCGCGGGGTCCATCCCGGCGGACAGCGCGGTGGCCAGCTCGCCGCCGGAGCAGACGTCCAGGTTGAGCCCCTCCTCGTCCAGCCAGCGCACGACGGCGCGGGAGAGGAACGCCTTGCCCGCGTAGAACACGTCGGCGCCCTCGCCGAACGCGGTGCGCCAGGCGCGCGCCCGGGCCCGGAAGTCGTCCTCGTCGAGGATGTAGGCGGGGGTGCCGTACTCCTCCGCGAGCCGGGTGGCGGGGATGCCGCCGACGGTGACCACGCCGTCCTCGTCCCGGCGCACGGTACGGGCCCACACCTTGGGGTCCAGTGCGTTGAGGTCGGCGGGCGGGGCGGAGTAGTGCCCCTCGGGCAGGACGTCGGCGTGGCGGGGCCCGGCGGGGTGGGCGGAACGGCTCATGACCTTGGCTCTCTGTGTCGCGCTGGGGCGCTCTGCGGCGCCCTCAGAGGTGTTCGGGTGCGTCGATGCCGAGCAGGGACAGGCCACCGGCCAGCACCGTCCCGGCCGCTTCGGCGAGCGCGAGCCGGGCACGGTGGGCGGCCTCGGGTTTCTCCTCGCCGAGCGGGAGGACGCCGGGGAGGAGGGGGAAGAGCGCGTCGGCGACGGTCACGAGGTGCCGGGCGACGCGGTCGGGGGCGTGGTGGGTGGCGGCGGCGGTGAGGATGCGGGGGTGGGCGGTGAGGGGGGTGAGGAGGGTGTTCTGCGCGGTCTGTACGGTCTGCGTGGTCCGCTCGGCCGCCTCGGTGTCTCCGGGTTCGGCGGTGAAGCCGAGGAGGTGGGCGGCGCGGGAGAGGGAGCGGACGCGGGCGTGGGCGTAGCGCACCCGGAAGAGGGGGTTGCTCTCGCGCTGCACGAGGTGGTCGGCGCTGATCCGGGGGCGGTCGTGCGCGGCCGGGTGCAGCAGGGCCCACTGCGCGGCGTCGGGGCCGAGGGGGGCGGGGTCCTCGGGGGCGGGGAGGGGGCGGAGGAGGTCGCCGGTGCTTTCGCCGGTGCCGTGGTCGTCGCCGGGCTTGAGGTGCGCGATCTCGGCGCGACCGCCCTGGGTGGCGACGATCCTGGCCACGGCGTCGGCGACGACCTCGGCCCGCACCTCGTACGGCACCCTCAGCACGACGACCTGCCCGTCGAGGGCGCGGCTGTGACCGTAGGCGGTGCCGCGCGTGAGGATGTCGCCGACGATCCCCGCGGTGAGGTCGTCGCGGGCGGCTAGGCTGATGTTGAGGAAGCCGGGGCCGGTGACGACGACGTCCTCGATGCCCTCGGCCGCGGCGAGGCGGGGCCGCAGTATCTCGGCGACGCGGAGCGGGGTCTGTCCGGCGGGCCGGGCGAGCCGCAGGGCGACGTTGGTGGCGAAGTCCCCGCACCCCCCGGGCCCCGGCCGGTCCACGACGACCCGCTCGGGAAGCTCCACGCTCAGCTCCCCCGCGTCCACGGCACACCGCACGGCGTCCAGGACGGTCCGGGAGAGGTCGAGGGGGGTCACGGGACAAGCGTAGGGGAGGCGGGTGGGGGGTGTGGGAGGGGGAGGGAGGCATGGAGGGGTGAGGGCGGGAGCACGTGAGGGCGTGGAGGTAGCTACGAACATCCGACGAACCGGGCGGGATTAACTGATCACCGACCCGCACCCACCCGCGACCCCACCATTGACATCGTCATCGCCACCCCCGAACCGCCCACTCCCCTCTCTCCGCTCCCCCCGCTCCATGAGCCCCTTGACGAGCCGGACGAGTTCGTCGGGCTCGAAGGGCTTGGGGAGGAAGGCGTCGACGCCGGCCCCGAGACCGCTCTCGACCTCGTACTGGGTGCACGCGCTGATGATGGCGAGCGGGAGATGACGCGTACGGGGGTCGGCCCGGAGGCGGGCGGCGGTACTGAGCCCGTCGAGCCGGGGCATGACGACGTCGAGTGTCACCACGTCGGGGCGCACCTGGTGCACCACGTCCAGACACTCGGCACCGTCGACCGCGGTCACGACCTCCAGCCCTTCCAGCTCGAGGTTGACCCTGATCAGCTGCCGGATGACGTTGCTGTCGTCCACGACGAGCACCCGGCCAGTGGCGCCTGACACCACTCGAGAGTAGGTCGGCCCGGGCCACCGCGTCCGGCTTTTCCCCACTTCCAGCCTCCCGGGGGACACCGCCCCCAAACCCGTTCCTGATCACCCCGAAAGACCTGCTAGGGTTCTACCCGTCGCCGCAAGCGCCCAGCGCAACGCCCGACACGCCCCCGTAGCTCAGGGGATAGAGCAACGGCCTCCGGAGCCGTGTGCGCAGGTTCGAATCCTGCCGGGGGCACCTTGCAGTAGGTGCCCAAAGACCCCGCCATCAGCACGAACGCTGAGGACGGGGTCTTCGCGTATGTCCGCCCGTGCGCGGAACTTGAGTGAGGGCTTGCCCCTGGGCCGGGGACCAGGGGTCTTGGGCGTGCTCCGCGGTGTGGGGTGACCGGGACGGTGGCGGAGGGCGTTCGTGTGCCGCTACTTCCCCGTCAGTCTGCTGAGATCGCACAGCGTCCGGTGGTACTGGAGATATGCCTCGTCGATGTGATGGCGGGCGTCTCGGTGCAGGTGTCCGACGGGCTCGCCCCCGTGGGTGCGCCTCACCGTGTCGTCGATGTCGACGTAGATCTCCAGGCCGTCGAAGAGAAGGTGGTGGTTGGGGCACAGGCAGAGCAGGTTCTGCAGCTCGTCGGGGCCGTGGTGCGGGGATCCGAGGCCACGGATGTGGGCAGCCTGGTTGTAGGGCTTGCGCTTGTAGTAGAGCTTTTCTCCGCACACCTGGCAGGCGTGACCGTGCAGCTTCTTGACCCGGGATGCGATGGCTGGATCGCGGACCAGCCGGGAGGAGGTGGACTCCCGCCGCTCGGTCGGGCCGGTCGCACGCTTCGCGTCGGCAGCCTCCTGGGCGGAATCGTCCTCGCCGTCGTCGAGCAGGCCGTCGGCAGTCGCGTACCCGGCGAGGCCCACCCGGCTGAGCAGCTCGCGCTGATCGACGCCGTCCAGATACGTGCCGCACAGCTTGACCACGGCTTCGAGACGGGCCAGAGGGTTCCGCAGCAGTTCGGCGGCTGCGTGAGTGAGGCCCGCGACGGGTTGGACCCTGTTGAAGAGGCCCACTTGCGGCATGGGGCCGGCATCGGGACGTACTCCGTGCACCTCCCACAGGCCGCTGCCTCGCAGATGCCAGAAGGGGTATTCGGGAGTGACCTTGGAACCGGGCAGCCCGAATGCGGCCATGAGCGGACCGACCTCCGCACGGAAGCTGGACCACGGTGCAAGGCGCGGCTTGCCCGCCGCGATCCGGGAGATCGCCCAGAGCAGAGCCAGTGGCTGGTGACGGCTGGGAGCGTTGTTCTCCGGGTGACGATGCGTGTTGAGGGAGCCGACCCGCTCCAGCAAGTCCCTGGAGGTGAGCGGTGAGGACGCGGCAGGAAGTGCTCTCCGGAGCGGCACAGCAGCCGGTTGACGGCATTCCGGGAGAAACCGGGCGACACGGCGGTAGTCGTCGGCGGACCGCAGGGTGAGGCTCCGCAATGGCGCGGAAACGTTCAGCCTCCGCAGTACCGGAGCTGCCGGGATGCGGGTCGGGAACTCTTCGACGTCCCCCAGAACAATGATGTGTTCCCAACTGGCGTCACCCTCGTCGGTCCCCCACACCGCCCGCGCCACGGGAAAGCTGTCGAACAGGTGGAGGATGCGGGCGCGGGCGATGAAGTGGTTCTCCGCGTAGAAGAGCACATCGTCGCCAACGCGTCGGCCTCGCAGGGCTTTCGCCTTCTCGTTGTTGACCTGCGTGGTGGGAGTGGAACCCCACAGCCGGGCGATTCCGTCCGGATACAAGGCGGCCAGCACATCGGCCTGACTGCCGAGCGCGTCCTTGATGTCCGCGAGCGGGATGCCCTGCCGTACGGACCTGACGAAGTGCTGCGGGCCGCGGTCCCGGGCCCCGCGAGGCTGGAGAACCAACTGCGGTGCCGACTCCTGGTCCTCGCCGTCCGCGACATCGATCGCGTCTTCCACCGTGAAGCCGAGCGCGCGCATCTGATGAGCCACCGCGTCCGCGCCGCCGCTGAAATCCTCGGCCGACAGCAGGGTGCCGGCCGCGTACAAGTGCGCTACAGCCGCGATGACCTCCACGTCATAGCGGCCCCCGTCCAGCACCAGGTCGTACGTCGCGGTCCGGCCGAAGCCGTACCGGCCGCAGAAGGCTTCACGTCCCAGGCGCTGACACTCGTCGACAGCGGCCAGGGCCCCCGAACGCGTCACATCTCCAAGTCCCACACGGAGGAGATTAATAGGAAGATATGACACTAGTTGATTCCTGCCATGGGATTCCTCCCATGGTCCCCGAGACGCCGGACGCCTCAGTCAGCCGAAACCTTGGAAGGCGCTTCGCACTTGGCCTTCTCATGGGCGAACACCGCGGTGTTCCGCGCCAAGGTGATCAGATCTCGTCGCCGCTGCTCCCCCGTCGCACCACCGCGGTCATTGAGGTCCACCACGACGCTCAGGTGCCGGTCAGGTCCCTGCGAGGAGCAAGGGACGTAGATCGCCGCGACCGAGCCCGCGGCGACCGCCTTGTCACCGGCGGCGAAGGGGACGAGGTCGCGGCGCGAGACCAGTTGGGCCACCGCTTCCTCGATCCAGCTGTCGGGGGTCTCGTATTCGGCCATCTCGGCCGTCACCGAGAGCAGTTGCCTGCCACCGCCGTTCACGAAACATGAGGTCTCGTAGGTGTCATCCGAGGCGTCGGTACGCAGATCCGTCATGGCGTCGTCGAAGGAGTACGACGACTCGGCAGGGAGGAGGCGGTTCAGGGTGGCGGCGGTGGAGTCCGGAGCGCCCAGGGTGCCGCACACGGCGGATGCCTTGATGGTGGCCTTCTGCCCGAAGGGGGGCAGGCCGAGGGCGTACGCGGCTCCGGCGACGGCGAGCAGGACGAGCGCCGCCCCCAGGGGGACGGCAGTCTTGGTTCGGGTGGTGATCAACGTCTCCGTCTTCCGTGTTGAGCAAGTGGGGCATCTCCTCCCCGTCGAGCCACGACGAGTGTCACACCCGATGAGGTGAGGGGGTCACCATGAGATTCGACCAGAGCCTGGTGGACGAGCTGGACGCGGTGATGTCTGAGCAGTTGCTCGCGGAGGACGTGGTGGGCTGACGGGGAGAGGGGCGGGCGGTATGCGGACGGTAGCGCGCCGCACGCGGTGTCGTACTCGCCTGTGAAGTGGGCGGAGGTGAGTGCCTGGCCCGTTGGCTTCCGCCGTCGCGGCCTTCGGGAGGCTGGACAGGCTCGTAGGGCTCGGCTGCCAGCCACGTTGCCCGGCTGGCCCGCATCCGTGACGAGGCACTCGCCTCGCCCGGTCCGCGTCACGCTCCGAAACACGTGAAAGAACCCCACACCGAAGGCGGGACGCCGTCCGCGTGGGCTTTTCCGATCGCCTGGCCCAGGGCCGTCGTCGGTGGGGAATGGGGCAGTGTGCGGTGGAGGTCTGTCATCAGGGTGACCGTTGCCGGGGTGTCGGGGACCGGCCAGAGGGCGCCGATGACTGTGCGGGCACCTATGGCCAGGAGGGCGGCGGGGAAGCCCAGTTGTTCGTCGGGGAGGTCTCCCGTGATGCTGCCCAGTTCGCAGGCGGACAGGACGATGGTGGCGCCGGGGGTGAGGTTGCCCTGGAGGAGGGTGGTGAGGGGGAGTCTTCCGCCTAGGAGCAGGGACGAGGAGAGCGGGGCGTCGGAACGGAGTTCGCCGTGGCAGGCGAGGTGGAGCAGGGTGGCTTCGGTGAAGTGGGCTGTGAGGTCCGGGAGTTCCGTGAGAGTCGTGGGTGGGGTGGTGAGCGGGCTTCCGTCGGTCGTGCGGAGTGGGTCCGGGTATTCCGGTGAACTTCCGTTTCCCCCAACGTCGTTGGTTGCTTCATCGACTCGGAACAGCTTCGGTTCCACCCCGTGGAGCGCTGCGATCGCCTGTGCCTCCGGGATCGTTCGGGGGATCGGCTGGAAGCCGTCGCCGTCGTACCAGGGGTCTGCGGCCACCAGGGTCTTGCCGTTCGGTGGTGGTTGCCAGCCGGAGGAAAGGAGGAGGGCGCGGGCGGAGGGGGCGAGGGTCAGGTTGAGGGTGGCGCAGGCGGGGGTGTCGTCCACGAGGGCGGTGTAGAAGGGGAGCAGGGCTGCTTCGCCCAGGGGGATCAACGCCAGGGGGGTGCTGCGGAGTTCGGGCCATGCGGTCAGGAGCGGGGTCCAGAAGGCGGCCGTCACTTCGTCGAGCGTGGAGCGGATCAGGCGGGAGAGGGCCTTGCGGCCGAGTTCGCCGCGCTGGGCCGCGGCGTAGGCGGTTCGTACGCGGTCGACCAGGGTGCGCACGGTGGTGAGGTCCAGGGCGGGGAGTTCGATGCTCTCGCATATCTCCCGGTCGCCCGGCGGGTAGTTGAGGCGTAAGGCCGTGGCGCTGCGGGGTGCGGGGGCGATGTAGATCAAGGTGCGGCCACTGGCGAGGGCCGCGCGGGCGGAGGCGACCGCGTTGGGGGACGTGGCCAGTCTGGTGGCGCCGTCCGTCGTCTCGTACGTGGCGAGATCGGTCAGGAAGCGCTGCTTCATGGCTTCCTGGAGGGGGAGCGCGCCTTGTGACGGGTGTCTTGTCGTGGTGCGGGCCGCGCGCAGTTCGTCGGCGGCTGTTCGGCGCATCTCCGCCAACTGGCGTCGCAGAGTGGACATGCCGTCGTCGGTGGTGAGGGTGGCCGTCGTCTCGCGGGTGATCATGCGGTCGCCGAGGGCCAGGGAGGTGATGGCCTCCGCGGTCATGACCCCGGCGAGGGGGACGCCGCAGCGGTGGGCGACGTACGCGGAGCCGAGGGCCATGCCGCGCATCTCGCGCAACAGGGGTGCGGGCAGGGGTTCGTCGCGTCCGCTGCTCACGGTGTCCAGGACGCAGCAGGCGGTGGAGAAGGCGAGGGCGGACATCGTCGCGCGGGTCCAGTCCACGCCGGTGCCGAACTCGATGAAGAACGACAGGCGGGCGGCCGAGAAGAGCGGCCCTGCGACCGCGGTGTGGCCCTTCACCACGTCGTCGAACAGCGTCAGTTGGAGGTCCCAGACGTCGT
This sequence comes from Streptomyces sp. LaPpAH-108, assembly GCF_000373625.1. Taxonomy (GTDB): domain Bacteria; phylum Actinomycetota; class Actinomycetes; order Streptomycetales; family Streptomycetaceae; genus Streptomyces. The sequence continues at coordinate 871,698 of NZ_KB891987.1, read as the reverse complement.
CGCGGACGCCTTCCAGGCTCTGCCGGGCCCGCATCGCGGCGTTGTAGCGGTCCTGGATGCTCTTGTACGTCTGCGCGGCCACCCGGTGCCGGTCGGCGGGCGAGCGGCCGAAGAGCTTCATCCGTCCTGTCCCTGACGGGAGTTCATCGCGGAGGCCAGCAGCCGGGTCAGCAACTCGACGTCCACGTCGGCCGTTCCCTTGCGGGTGATCGAGATGGTGGTCGTGTCGTCGGCGGTACGGACCGTCAGGTTCACCACCGCTTCGCCGGTACGCCGCGTCTCCGCTCCGCGCCTGTCCGTCCAGCGCCTCACCTGCTCGACGAAGGAGGCGATGGCGTCCCGGGCGAGGAGCACGGTGACGAGATTGGCTCCCATGCCGAGCCCCTGCTCGGCCGTGGCGACGACGGCGTGCGCGACATCGGCCCATTGGTCGGCTCCCCGGAAGGAGTCCAGCGAGTCGAAGTCGGCGGCGTCGAGTAACTGCCAGAGGTCTTCGGGGACTTGGATGTGCAGCTGCGTACCCACGGGCGGACAGTAACAGCGGGTATCGACCGGATGAGGTGGTTCCGCCGATCCTGTTCGGGCAGTCCGGGTCGGTCAGTCCGGCAGCTCGTGCAGGGTCTCCTCCGGTTCCTCGTTCGCCGCGTACGGGTGTACTCGGCAGTCCTCCGTGTACGGGGTGAACCAGGATTCCGGGGAATCGGGGGCGGGGTAGGGGGCCGGGGTGTTCAGGGCGGACGCGAAGTTCTCCAGGGCTCTGGCCACTTCGTCCGTCAGGAGACCGTAGAGGTCGGCGGTGACCTCGGCCTGGGTGAGGAGGGAGCCCAGGAGGAGTTTTTCGGCCACGCAGGTCGGGGGGCCGAAGGGGGGTCGGGTGAGGCGGGAGGTCAGCGTGATGGCGGTGACGGTGAGGCGGCGGGTGAACAGGACCGTGTACTCGTCGGCCAGGTGTGGGGGGAGGTCGTCGAGGATCATGAAGGTCGCGTTGCTGCGGGCGACCGTGGGGCCGTCCTCCTCCAGGGCGGCGAGGTCGGTGAAGAGTTCGTCCACCAGCAGGTCGATCGCGTAGATCAGGGCACCTGCGGCGATCTCCGCCGCCTCCTTGCCCACGACCCGGCTCGCCTCGGGCCTCACCGTCCCTATCGGCTCACCACCGGTCGCCCTGGCGGCCTCGGTGCCCACCTCCGCGACGGTCTCACCGCTCGCGGTCCCAGCGGTCTCGCCACTCACGGTCCCGGCCGCCTTGCCGCCCAGCGTCCCGAATGCCTCGTCGCCCAGCGCCCCGGGCGCCTCACAGCTCGCCGTCCCGGCAGTCGCCCGGCCGTTCACCGTCCCCGGCGCCACCCCACTGCCCCCCGTCGCAGCGGTCTCGTCGCCCGCTGTCCCAGCCGCCTCGGTGCTCGCCGTTCCAGGCGCGTCGCCACGCACCGTTCCTGCTGCCGCTTCACCGCCCGCCGTCCCAGCGACGGCCTCTCCGCTCACGGCCCCGGTCGCCTCGGCGCTCGCCGTCCCGGCCGCCCCCTCGCCGCTTCCCGTTCGCCCCGTCTCCTCCCCCGCGTAGCCGAAGGCCGTCAGGGGGAACGACGTCAGGACCGGGGCCAGTTCGCGCAGGCGGGTGCGCATCGCTTCGGTTTCTGAGGGGGCCGGGGTGCCGGGTGCGGCGTGGGGGAGGTCGCCTGCCGCGTGGCGGCGGGCTCGTTCGGCGGGGTCGGCGGGTGGGGCGTCGGGGCCGTCGGCGGCGTCCAGGCTTTCCTGGAGGAGTTCGGAGTTCAGCTCGACCGCGCAGCGGGTTATCAGCCAGTCGGCGAGGGGTTCGGAGGTGTCCAGGAGTTCGGTCACCACCTCGCGGGCCGCCTCCTCGGCGAACTCCAGCGCGGGCGCGTCCACGAAGAGTTTCAGCAGGGCGCCGCCGGGGTGGACGGCGATGAGGTCGTCCATCAGGTCGACCTCCATGCCGTCCGGCCCCTCGATGGCCTCCAGGGAGTCGAAGCCCTTGCGCAGCAGGAAGAGGACGCCCTCCCGCTGCAGCGCGTCCAGGTCCGACGTGCCCTCGGGCGGCGTCATGGTCACGGTCACCACGTATGTCACACGTTCATCGTGCATGAGGGGAGGCGGGGAGGGGGTGGGAATCGGGGGCAGTCCCGCTGGAGGGGGTGTTCGTGATCACCGGCCGTACCGGCGGCGTCAGCCTCATCACCGGCCACGCCATCACCGCCCCCCTCACGCCGACCGCTTCCGCGACGCCGTCTTCTTCGCCGCGGCCTTCTTCCCCGGCGCCTTCTTCGCCGTACTCTTCGTCGCCCCCCGCTTCCCCGACGGCTCCGCCGACTTGGACGTGGACTTGCGCGCCGAGGCCGTCTTCTTCGCCGGGGCCTTCTTGGCGGCAGCCGTCGACTTCTTGCCGCCCGTCTCCTTCGGGGTGCTCCGCCCACGCGGCAGCGTACGAACCTCCGCGTCCTCCGCGTCCTCCGCCTCCTCCCCCTCCGCGCCCCGCGACTCCCGCGCCTCCCGCACGCTCTTCTCCAGCGCCGCCATCAGGTCGAGCACCTTGCCGCCGGTGGCCGGGGCGGGGGCCTCGGGCGGGGCCTCGCCCGCCGCCTTGGCCGCGATGACCTCCTCAAGGGCCTCGCGGTACTCGTCGTGCAGGTCGTCCAGGTCGACCTCGCCGAGGGTGTCCATCAGGGCGTCGGCGAGGTCGAGTTCCTTGTCGCGGACGGTGACGTCCACGTCGGGGGCCACGCCCTCGGGCACGCGCACCTCGTCCGGCCACAGCAGCCCGTGCATGACGATGACGTCGCCCACCACGCGCAGCATCCCGAGCCGTTCGCGCCCGCGCAGGGCGAACTTGGCGACGGCGACCTTGTTGCTGCGCTTGAGGGCCTCGCGCAGCAGGGTGTACGGCTTGGCGGCGGCGGCTCCGGCGGCGGCGAGGTAGTACGCCGCGTCCATCTGGAGCGGGTCGATGCGGTCGGCGGGCACGAAGGCGACGATGTCGATGGTGCGGGCGGTGGGCAGCGGCAGATGGGAGAGGTCGTCCTCGGTGATCGGGATCATCTCGCCGTCCGGCGCCTCGTACGCCTTGCCGATCTCCCCCTGGCTCACCTCGCGGTCCTCCAGCTCGCACACCTTGCGGTAGCGGATGCGGCCGTTGTCCTCGGTGTGGACCTGGCGGAAGGAGACCGCGTGGCTCTCGGTGGCGTTCACCAGCTTGATCGGGATGCTGACCAGGCCGAACGAGATGGCGCCGTTCCATATGGATCGCACGTGCCGTGCCCCTTCCGCATGGTGTCGATTTATCCCTTTCGCCCCGTTTCTGGGATTGTCATCCTATGACGCCGGTGACGGAGGTGGCGGGGCGGCGGGTCACGCTCAGCAACCTGGACAAGGTGCTGTACCCGGAGAGCGGCTTCACCAAGGGTGAGCTGCTGCACTACTACGCCACCACCGCGGACGTCCTGCTCCCGCATCTGCGCGACCGCGCGGTCTCCTTCCTGCGCTACCCCGACGGCCCCGGCGGCCAGGTCTTCTTCACCAAGAACGTGCCACCGGGTACGCCCGACTGGGTCACGACCGCCGAGGTCCCCCGCACGGAGGGCCCCGCCCGGATGGTGGTCGTGCAGGACCTCCCCTCGCTGGTCTGGGCGGCGAACCTGGTCACCGAGTTCCACACCCACCAGTGGCGCGTCCAGACCCCCGACGAGGCCGACCGGCTCGTGTTCGACCTCGATCCCGGGGCACCCGCGACGGTCGTCCACTGCTGCGAGGTGGCCCTGTGGCTGCGCGACCGGCTCGCCGCCGACGGCATCGAGGCGTACGCCAAGACCGCCGGGTCGAAGGGGCTCCATCTGCTGGCGGCCGTACGCGGGGCCTCGCCCGACGCCACGAGCGAGTACGCGAAGGCGCTCGCGGTGGAGGCGGAGGAGGCGCTGCCGGGTCTGGTCACCCACCGCATGACCAAGAACCTCAGGCCCGGCAAGATCTTCGTGGACTGGAGCCAGAACGCCGCCCGCAAGACCACCGCCACCCCGTACACCCTGCGCGCCCGCCACGCCCCGCTCGTCTCCGCGCCGGTCACCTGGGACGAGGTGGCGGCGTGCCGCGCCCCGGCGGACCTGGAGTTCCTGGCCGGTGACATCGCACCCCGGGTGGCGGAGCACGGCGACCTGATGGCAGGGCTGCTGGACCCGGAACGGGCCACGGAACTGCCGTAGAAGCACGGCATCTACAGCGCCAGCCACGTCCTCCGGTCCCGCGCCCTCGCGTGCAACGCCTCCACCTCCCCCGGCTTCAGCACCCCGCCCAGCCGCGCAAGCCCCGCCAGCTCCCCCTCCCGCAGAATCCGTACGGTCCGGGGCGCGGCCGTGATCAGCACCTCGGCCTGCCCCGCGACCGCGAGCACGGGCCGTACCTCCGCCGTCAGGGCGTACGCGGCCCGGTCGGCGTCCGCGCGCAGCCGCCGCAGCAGCGGCTCGGGGGCGCGGCGGCCCACCGCGACCATCGGGTCGGCGACCAGGACCCGCTGTCTGCGGGCGTACAGCGCGCGGACGGCGAAGAGGCCCGCGGGGCCGATGACCAGATGGTGGATGCGGTCGCCGCCGGGCAGCGGGATCGAGTGCAGGGTGTGCCAGCCCGCGCCGTCGAGCCGGTCCAGGGCGGCGCCCACCGTCTCCTCGGCGGCCAGGGCGTTCCGGCGCGGGTCGGGGCGGAGCCGGTGGGCCGGGCCGGGCTTGCGGTCGAGGGCGACGAGCAGGGCCTCGCCGGGGCGGTTGGGGGCGAGGTCGTCGTCCGGGTGGAGGGTGAGGCGGGCGAGTTCGGCGGGACTGGGGGCCGGGGGCGGGCCCACGGTCACGGGCCCGGTGAGGAAGGGGTGCAGGGCGGCGAGCACGGCCTGCCGGGCGTCCTCGGCGAGGAGGCTGACCCGGGCCGTCTCGCGGTCGTACCAGGCGACGTTCTTCCCGTCCCTGCCGCAGACGTAGAGCCGTTCACGGCCGTGGAGCCGGGTCGGCACCACGCGCAGTCCGCTCATGCGCCATCACCCCTCGACCATGGGACCAGGCGGGGGCACCCCGTGCAAGGAGTCCCGCCCCCGGGAACGGGCCCGCCGGACGCACGGCCGTCACACATGAGCCGCACGGCCATCCCGCGCAAGCCGTACGGCCATCCCCCGCAAGCCGCACAGCCGTCCCGCGTAAGGTGTACGGGCCCCGTTCACCCGGAAGCACAGGAGCGCCGTGTCCGACCGTCGTCGCAGGTCCGCGCGGGGTGTCCGCGTCGCAGGACTCGTCGCGGTGCTGGCGGCGGGGCTCACCGGATGCGGGGATTCCGGGGGCCTCCTCGCGCACGGGCGCGCACCCGTGGCGGTCGGCCCGGCGACGCTGTGGCCGGATCTGCGGCCCGCGTCGAGCCCGGCGTATCCGTACGACGTGGCCAGCCGGGAGACGGTCGAGGGGATACGGGTGCCGGGGGGCGGCATACGCGCGGTCGACCCGGTCGCGGTCGTGACGGCCGAGATGGCCGCGCACCCCGACGACTACGGCTCGAAGGGGGCGTACCACGCGACGGTGGACCGCATGAAGGACTGCGCGGAGAGCACGCGGAACCCCAAGTGCCCCTTGCTGAAAGCCTATTACCGGGATCTGACCGGGGACGGCCGGGACGATCTCACTCTCGGCTTCCGCCTCAGGCCCACCAATCAGACGGCGGTACGGGTGTACACCGCCGAGGGGCACACCCTGGTGCGGGTGCTGTCCGACAACGACGCGATCACCGGGGTGGAGCTGGCCGGGCGCTCGGTGATCGTGCGCTCCCCGGCGGAGATCTCGGGGTACGAGTACCGGACCACCTGGGCGTGGGACGCGGAGCAGCGGGCGATGGTGTTCACGCGGGACGAGTTCCTGCGCACGGGCGGCGGTACGGCGGCTCCGGGGCCGTCCGCCTCGCCTCCGCCGGGCCCGAACCCGAACACGCCCCCGGGTGCCCCGTGAGGCGCCCGCTCCCCCACTGGGCCGGGACGCTCGCCGCGAAGGCCACCGCGTTCATCACGGTGATGTGCTGCGCGCTGGCCGCGCTGCTCGGTGTCCTGGTGCACGTCTCGGTGACGGACCAGACGGTCGGGCAGGCGCGCGGTCAGGCGCTGGACCGCCTGGACGACGCGGTGCGCGCCTACCGGGCCGGGGACGCGCTGCCGCCCGGCGCCGGGCTCGACCCGGCCGGGCTGCCCGCGCCGCTGCGGGAGCTGGCGGTGTCCGGGGAGCGGGGCACGATGGTGGCGGCGTACCAGGGGCGGCCCACGATGTGGGCGGCGGCACCGGCCGACGGCGGCCGGGCGATCGCGGTGGAGGTGGACCACTCGCAGCAGGCGCGGACGATCGCCGGGCTCGACCGGTCGATCCTGTGGTCCTCGGTGCTGGCCATCGGCGCGACGGCGCTGGTCGGGGCGTTCGCGGTGACCCGGGTGACCCGGCGGCTGCACACGACCGCGCGGGTGGCCCGGCGGATCAGCGCGGGCGACCTGGACGCGCGGGTGGACGATCCCCGTACGCACGGCCCGGCGCGGCAGCGGGACGAGGTCGCGGCGGTGGCGGCGGCGCTGGACTCGATGGCGGCGAGCCTGCAGGGCAAGCTGCTGAGCGAGCAGCGGTTCACCGCGGACGTGGCGCACGAGCTGCGCACCCCGCTGACCGGGCTGCACGCGGCGGCCGAGCTGCTGCCCCCTGGACGGCCGACCGAGCTGGTCCGGGACCGGGTGGCCGCGCTGCGCACGCTGACCGAGGACCTGCTGGAGATCTCCCGGCTGGACAGCGGACGCGAGCGCCTTGAGGCGGACACCGAGGAACTGGGCGCGCTGGTACGGCGGGTGGTGCGGGCGTCGGGGACGGACACCGAGGTGGTGGTCGTCCGGGACGCGCGGGTGGAGACCGACCGGCGGCGCCTGGAGCGGGTGCTCGGCAATCTGGTGGCCAACGCGCACCGGCACGGGCGGGCGCCGGTGCGGCTGACGGTGGACGGTCCGGTGGTGACGGTCCGGGACCACGGGGACGGCTATCCGGCGTACCTGGTGGAGCACGGCCCGCAGCGTTTCCGCACCGAGGGCGGGTCGAAGGGGCACGGCCTGGGGCTGACCATCGCGCGAGGGCAGGCCGAGGTGCTGGGCGCGCGGCTGGCGTTCACGAACGCGGCGGACGGGGGCGCGGTGGCGACGCTGCGGCTGGCGGCGGACGGCGCATAGCCGGGCGGTCCACGCAGGGCGCGCGAAAACACGCGAGACACGTACGGCCGAGCGCACTCCCGCCCCGCGCCCGGCACCCCCGAAAGGCCCCCTCCCCGATGGCCCACTGCGGCGGGCAGCCGTCCAGGCCCGCTCCTAATGTGGCGATTAGTCAGTTCCGCCCGTCTCCGGAGGTGTTCCATGTCCCTGCGTTCCGCCCTCACCCGCGGTGTCGCCCTGGCGGCCGTGACGGGCGCCCTGCTGGCCGGTGCCGCGGCCGTCCCGGCCGGTGCCGACGACGGCAAGGGCAACGGCACGTCCGTCGCCGCGCCGAACGGCGGGCCCAACGGTCCGGGCACCGGCCGGGGCGACCGCGACCCGCGCCGCTACCAGGGCGTCGTCACCGCGCAGGACGGCCTGTGGCTGCGCGACCGCCCGGACCGGAGCACCCGCAAGGTCCGCTTCGCGGAGCACGGCGCGAAGGTCTCCATCTACTGCAAGGTCAAGGGCTCCGCGGTGGGCGGCAACCCGCTGTGGTACCTGCTCACGGACGGCACCTGGGCGTGGGGCTCCGCGCGGTACATCGCCAACGTCGGAGCCGCGCCACGCTGGTGCTGACCTCCCGACAGAGACGGCGTATAACCTCACTTATGTGTAGGTTCCGGACATGACCAAGGCCGGAATCGCGGTGTCCGCCTCACGGACACCGGCTTCCGCCGTGCCGCTCGCCCGGCGGCGCGGCGTCGAACTCGCCCTGCTGGTGCTGGCCGTGCCGCTGTGCGTGTACGGCTACTGCGCGGTGGGTCTGGCGCGCACCGGCGCCGTACCGCCCGGCGTCCTCGGCTACGGCGCCGGGCTCGGCGGGCTCGCCCTGGCCGCCCATCTGGCGGTGCGGCTGCGGGCGCCGTACGCCGATCCGCTGCCGCTGCCCATCGCGGTGCTGCTGAACGGGCTCGGTCTGGTGCTGATCTACCGGCTCGACCTCCAGACGCCGGGCGACCGGGCGGCACCGGCGCAGTTGGTGTGGTCCACGCTCGGGGTCGCGCTGTTCATCGGGGTGGTCCTGCTGCTGCGCGACCACCGGGTGCTGCAGCGCTACTCCTATGTGTGCGTCGCCGCCGCCCTGGTGCTGCTGCTCGCCCCGATCCTGTTCCCGGCGGTCAACGGTGCCCGGATCTGGATCAGGTTCGCGGGGTTCTCCATCCAGCCGGGCGAGTTCGCCAAGGTGCTGCTCGCGGTGTTCTTCGCCGCCTATCTGGCCGCCAACCGCAACGCGCTGGCGTACACCGGGCGGCGGCTGTGGCGGATCCAGCTGCCGACCGGGCGGGTGCTCGGGCCGATCGTGACGATCTGGCTGCTGAGCGTCGGAGTGCTGGTCCTGGAGCGGGACCTGGGCACCTCGCTGCTGTTCTTCGGGCTCTTCGTGGTGCTGCTGTACGTCGCCACCGGGCGCACCGGCTGGATCGCGGTCGGGCTGCTGCTCGCGGTGCTCGGCGCGATGGCGGTGGGCCGTCTTGAGCCGCACGTGGGCGGCCGGATCGAGGACTGGCTGCATCCGTTCGCCACCATCGAGGCCGGTCAGGGCCCCAATCAGCTCGCCCAGTCGCTGTTCGCCTTCGCGGCGGGCGGGCTGCTCGGCACCGGGCTCGGGCTCGGCCACTCCACGCTGATCGGGTTCGCCACCAAGTCGGACTTCATCCTGGCCACGGCCGGGGAGGAGCTGGGCCTGGCCGGACTCGCCGCGATCTTCCTGCTGTACGCGCTGCTGGTGGAGCGCGGCTACCGGGCGGGCCGGGCGCTGCGCGAGCCGTTCGGGCGGCTGCTCGCGGTGGGGCTCGCCTCGATCGTGGCGCTCCAGGTGTTCGTGATCGCGGGCGGGGTGACCGGGCTGATCCCGCTGACCGGCATGGCGATGCCGTTCCTGGCCCAGGGCGGTTCGTCGGTGGTCACCAACTGGGCCATCGTGGCGCTGCTGATCCGGGTCAGCGACTCCGCCCGCAGCCAGTACGACGGCAAGGAGGCGCCGTGAGCCAGGACGGCCGGGAGTACGGCGGCGGGCTGCCGATGGCCAAGTACATCCGGCGCGCCTCGGCGCTGTGCGGTCTGCTGCTCGCGGCGCTGCTGGCCAACGCGGCCCGGGTGCAGGTCGTCCAGGCCGGGTCGTACAACGACAACCCGGCCAACCGGCGTGCCGCCATCGCCCGTTACCAGCAGCCGCGCGGCGACATCCTGGTGGGCGGTGCGCCGGTGACCGGCTCGGCGGACACCGGGGAGCAGCTGCGCTACGAACGCACCTACCGGGACGGCCCGTTGTACGCCCCGGTGACCGGCTTCGCCTCGCAGCTGTACGGCAGCACCTTCCTGGAGCACGCCGAGGACGCGCTGCTCTCGGGCACCGACCCGGCGCTGTCGTCGTTCACGCTGTGGCGGGACGTGGCCCGCGAGCCCGCGCCCGGCGGGAACGTCGTGACCACGCTGGACGAGCGGGCGCAGCAGGCGGCGTACCGGGGGCTCGCCGGGCGCAAGGGCGCGGTGGCCGCGATCGATCCGGCGACGGGGCGGGTGCTGGCGCTGGTGTCGACCCCGTCGTACGACCCGGCGGAGCTGTCGGGCAACGGGAAGGCGGCGTCGGCGGCCTGGGCGCGGCTGAACGGCGATCCGGACAAGCCGATGCTCAACCGGGCGGTGCGGCAGACCTATCCGCCGGGCTCGACCTTCAAGGTGGTCACGGCCGCGGCGGCGCTGGACGCCGGGGTGATCACGGACGTGGACCAGCCGACGGACTCCCCCGATCCGTACCGGCTGCCGGGCACCACGACCCGGCTGACCAACGAGATCGACGGCTGCCGGGACGCCTCGCTGCGGCAGGCGTTCGCGTGGTCCTGCAACACGGTCTTCGCCAAGCTGGGCGTGGACGTGGGCCTGAAGGACATGGCGGCGACGGCGCGGGCGTTCGGCTTCAACGACACCGGGCTGCGCGTCCCGTTCGCGGTGGCGGAGTCGACCTTCGACACGGTGGTGGACCGGGCGCAGCTCGCGCTGTCCTCGATCGGGCAGTACAACACGCGGGCCACCCCGCTCCAGATGGCGATGGTCGCGGCGGCCGTGGCCAACGGCGGGCAGACGCGGGCGCCGTATCTGGTGGAGCGCACCACCCGCCCTGGCGGCGAGACGGTCCGGGGCGCGGACACGCATCCGCTGATCCAGGTGATGCGCCCCTCCACCGCAGTCCTGCTGCGGGAGCTGATGCGGGACGCGGTGGAGCGGGGCACCGGCGGCAACGGCGCGATCCCGGGCGCCACGGTCGGCGGCAAGACCGGCACCGCGCAGCACGGCGTGGACAACTCCGGGGTGCCCTACGCCTGGTTCGTCTCCTGGGCGCAGGGCGACCACGCTCCGCAGCCCGAGGTCGCGGTGGCGGTGGTGGTGGAGGACGCGGCGGCCGACCGGGGCGAGGTCAGCGGCGGCGGCGACGCGGCGCCGATCGCCCGCGAGGTGATGCGGGCGGTGCTGGCACGGTGACGGGGCTCAGCCCACCGGCCGCATCATCTCGGAGCGGACCTTCAGGGTGTCGCGGGCGGCGGCGTCGAGGTCCACGTCGGTGGCGTCCTTCGCGGCCAGGTCCACCGTGACGACGACGGCGCCCGTGTTGCCGTCCGCCCAGGCGCAGACGGGGTAGACCAGCTCGACCCCGGACTCCTTCTGCCGGAGCACCTCGCAGCTGACAGTGGTGTCCGCGCCGGGCGGGGTGACGTCCTTGGCGGGCTGGGCCACCGAGGCGCCCGGGGTGTCGCCCGCCCCGTGGAGCATGCCGCGCCGGACCTCGGCCTGGTGGACGAAGCGGCCGTACATGCCGGACACCACCAGCACGCCCTTGGTCTCGTCGCCGCCCTGGTCGTACTGGCCGACGACCGCGTGGATGTCCTTCACGTCCCAGGCGCCGTCGGCCTCGTCCTCGATCTTCTTGCCCTCGGTGCGGGAGAGGTCCTGGGACAGCTCGTACGTGCCGTCCAGCAGCTTCTGCGGCAGCGCCAGCTTGTGCCGGGCCTGCGGGAGTCCGCTGTCGACGGCGGCCTTGCCGACCAGGACGAGGCCGACGACCGCGAGGATGCCGAGCGCGAGGACACCGCCGACGATGCCGAGGATCAGACCGGTCCGGCGCTTGGGGGGCGGGGGTATGAGCGGCTGCCCCCAGGCGGGGTACGGCTGCGGGGCTCCGGGGGGCGGCTGCTGGCCGTAAGGGGCGCCGTACTGGCCGGGGTTGGGGTAAGGGCCGGGAGCGCCCTGGGGGCCGGGGGCGCCGTACGGGCCGGGGGCGTTCTGGGGGCCCGGGGCGCCGTACGGGGGCGGGGTCGGCGGCTGGGACGGGGGCTGCGGAGGCATGGACACGCCAGCACCGTACTCCATTCGGACATCCCGGCCCGTACGGCCAGAGATGCCGCCAAGGTGGCCGACGCACCGTCAACAAGTCCCGCACGAGGGATTGACGCCCTTGCTGACACGCAGTCTCATAAGAGGCGGACGACGACGTACCCCCGGGTGACGAGGTGAGTGAGCCATGACGACCGTGACCGAAGCGGACGCGCTCGAAGGGCTGCGCGACGCGCTGGGCCTGCTCAAGGACCGCGAGGAGGTGGCCGAGCGGCTGCTCGTCTCCTCCGCCAAGCACTCCTTCGACCCGGACAAGGAGCTGGACTGGGAGGCGCCCTTCGAGGAGGGCAAGTGGTTCTGGCCGCCGGAGCTGGTCTCGCTCTACGGCACGCCGCTGTGGGAGAAGATGAGCGAGGAGCAGCGCATCGACCTCTCCCGGCACGAGGCCGCCGCGCTCGCCTCGCTGGGCATCTGGTTCGAGCTGATCCTCATGCAGCTGCTGGTGCGGCACGTCTACGACAAGGCGGCGACGAGCGCGCATGTGCGGTACGCGCTCACCGAGATCGAGGACGAGTGCCGTCACTCGAAGATGTTCGCGCGGCTGATCTCGCGCGGGGAGACCCCCTGGTACCCCGTCAGCCGGGCCCACCAGAACCTCGGCCGGCTCTTCAAGACCATCTCCACCACCCCGGGTTCCTTCACGGCGACCCTGCTCGGCGAGGAGGTCCTGGACTGGATGCAGCGGCTGACCTTCCCGGACGAGCGGGTCCAGCCGCTGGTCCGGGGCGTCACGCGCATCCATGTCGTGGAGGAGGCCCGGCATGTGCGGTACGCCCGCGAGGAGCTGCGGCGCCAGATGGTGACCGCGCCCAAGTGGTCCCAGGAGTTCACCCGGGTCACCTCCGGCGAGTTCGCCCGCGTCTTCTCCGTCGCTTTCGTCAACCCCGAGGTCTACACCAACGTCGGCCTCGACAAGCGCGAGGCGATGGCCCAGGTCAAGGCCAGCGCCCACCGCCGCGAGATCATGCAGACCGGCGCGAAGCGCCTGACCGACTTCCTGGACGAGATCGGCGTCCTGCGCGGAGCCGGACGGCGCCTGTGGAAGTCGTCGGGACTGCTGGCGTAGGGGGGCGGGGGCGCGGTGACGGAGTGGGCCGAGGCCGCCGTCACCGGTCGGCCCGGCGCCGCCGCCACCGGACGGACCGCAGTGCCCGGCTCCCCCGGGCAGGCCGGGACCGCCGCGAGCGGCCGGACCGGAGCCGCCGACACCGGCAGGCCAAAGTCGCCGACCGGGCCCACGGGAACCGCCGTGAGCGGGCGCGCCGAAGCCGCACGAGCGGGAACCCAGGGGCCCCCTGGCCGGGTGGCGCCGGAGCGGCCGTGACCGGTCGGGCCGAGGCCGCCGTCGTGGGCGCGCCGGGGGCGTCGGCGGCGGGCGCACGGGATCGTCGGCGCTGCCGGGCACCGGAACCCCCCGGTCCGGCGAGACGCCCAGCGCGTAGCGATTACGCTGCCGGGCATGACCCCGCAGGCCGCCTCTCCCGCCTATCGACGCCTGAGCGTGGAGCAGCGTCGCAGTCAGCTGCTCGACGCGGCGCTGTCCCTCTTCGCGCACCGGGCGCCGGAGGACGTCTCGCTGGACGACGTGGCGGAGGCGGCCGGGGTGTCGCGGCCGCTGGTGTACCGCTACTTCCCCGGCGGCAAGCAGCAGCTGTACGAGGCCGCGCTCACCTCGGCGGCGGACGCGCTGCGCCAGTGCTTCGACGAGCCGCGCGAGGGAGCGCTGGTGCCCCGGCTGACCCGGGCGCTCGACCGGTATCTCGCCTTCGTCGACCAGCACGACACCGGGTTCAGCGCGCTGCTCCAGGGCGGCAGCGTGGTGGAGACCTCCCGGACGACCGCCATCGTGGACGGGGTGCGCCGGGCCGCCGCCGAGCACCTGTTCCGCCACCTCGGCGTGGCCGAGCCCGGCCCCCGGCTGCGGATGACCGTGCGGATGTGGATCGCGGCGGTCGAGGCGTCCTCCCTGATGTGGCTGGACGACGGCAAGCGGCCCCCGGCCGACGAGCTGCGCGACTGGCTGGTGGAACAGTTCACCGCCGTCCTCGCGGTGACCGCCGCCCGCGACCCGCAGACCGCGGCGGTCCTCGGTGACCTCGGCGGCGATGACCGAGACTTGGGCGCGTGAAGAGTCAGGACACCCCCTTCGAGGGCGGCCCCATGGACGGCCGGGTGCTGCCCGTGCTGCTCGGCCCCACCGGGCACCCCCCGAAGACGTACCGCATCCCCGTCCCCGACGCGGCAGGCGGCCCGCCCACGGTGCTGTACTACCGCCGCGAGCCGCGCGGGCACACCAAGAGGCTGGGCCTGGTGCGGGGCTGGAAGTACGTGTACGACCCCGAGGGCGAGCGGAGCGGGGACCGGCTGCGGTGGCCGTGGTCCAAGCCGCCCGCGCGGCGCACCGACGACACGGCGCCGGGCAACACGCCGGACGGCAAGCCGGACGACCCGACCGGGTGACAAGGTTGCGCCGGACCGCGCACGCTCGGCGCGCGCGTCCCGCGACAGGCACCCGATGCTCGCGGTACGGAGGAGGCGGGAGGTCCGCAACTCCGCACCGGAGGTGATGGCGTGTCAGGAATGCTTCTGCGTCTGGCCTGTACGGCCGCGGTGGCCGCCCAGGCCGCCCTCGCACCCGTACCCGCGGCGGCCGAACCGGCACCCGCGCGCTCGGCGGCCCAGCTGCTGACGGATCTTCAGCGGCTGTACCGGGAGACGGAAAAGGCCACCGAGACCTACAACGGCACCTCGGAGAAGCTGACCCGGCAGCGCGCCGAGGTGCGCCGCCTGGACGACGAACTGGCCCATGCCCGGCTGGCGTTGAACGACAGCCGGGGCGACGCCGGACGGCTGGCCCGCCAGCAGTACCAGAACAGCTCGGCCTTCTCCCCCTACGTCCGGCTGCTCCTGGCCCGCGATCCGCAGCAGGCCCTGGACGAGGGGCATGTCATCGGACGGCTGGCGAGCGAGCGCGCCCGGACGCTGGACCGGCTGACCGGCGCCGAGCAGCGGGCGGACACGGTGGCGCGGGCCGCGCGCAAGGCGCTGGACACCCAGGAGACCCTGGCGGACAAACAGAAACGGGACCGCGACGGCGTGACGGCCCGGCTGCGGGACGTGGAACGGACGCTCGCGGCGCTCACCCCGGCGCAGCTGACCGAGGTGAACCAGCTGGAGCAGGACGGGGTGACCGCGGCGCAGAATCGTCTCGCCTCCTCCGGCGCCCTGGGCCCGAACCGGCCCGCGTCCCCCGCCGGCACCCGTGCGCTCAGCTTCGCGATGGACCAGATCGGCAAGCCGTACCAGTGGGGCGCGGTCGGCCCCTCCTCCTACGACTGCTCGGGGCTCACCTCCCGCGCCTGGGCCCGCGCGGGCACCCCCATCCCCCGTACCAGCCAGGAACAGTGGGCCTCCCTGCGCCGCATCCCCCTGACCGATCTGCGCCCCGGCGACCTGGTGATCTACTTCCCCGAGGCCACCCACGTCGCCCTGTACATCGGCGACGGAAAGGTCGTCCAGGCCCCCCGCCCCGGCGACCACGTCAAGATCTCCCCCATCGCCGCCAACCCCATCCTGGGCGCCGTCCGCCCGGACGCTCCCCCGCGCCGCCTCTGAACACCCGGAAGGCCGCCGCGACACGGGGTCACGGCGGCCTCTGCGGGACGAGGAGTCTCAGGCGCCCGTGACGGACGCCAGGTACGCGCCGGTCTTCTCCGGGTCGTAGAAGAAGTTCTCGAAGTCGGACGGGTCGTCGAAGCCGTTGGCGAAGCGGTCGGCGATCGGCTGGAGCTGGCCCGCGGCGCCGATGAGGTTGAGGATGTGCTCCGGCGGCGGGGCGAGCATCGCGTTGGTCCACTTGGTGACGTGCTGGGCGGTGTTCCAGTAGCGGTCGAAGGTGGCCCGCATCCACTCCTCGTCGAAGGGCTCGTCACCGCGCTCCAGGATGGCGGCGAGGTAGGCGGCGGCGCACTTGGACGCGGAGTTCGAACCCTGGCCGGTGATCGGGTCGTTGGCGACGACCACGTCGGCCACGCCGAGCACCAGACCGCCGCCGGGGAGGTGGCCGACGGGGTTGCGCACGGTCGGCGCGTACCGGCCCGCGAGGGTGCCGCCCGCGTCGGTCAGCTCGACCTTGGTGGCGCGCGCGTACTCCCAGGGCAGGAACTTCTCCATCAGCTCCAGCGTCAGGGAGAGGTGTTCCGTGGGGTCCTTGACGCCGTTGAACACGTCGAGCGGACCGCCGGGTATGCCCTCCCAGAACAGGATGTCCGCGCGGCCCGAGGTGGTCAGCGTCGGCATCACGAACATCTCGCCGACGCCCGGCACCAGGTTGCAGCGCACGGCCTCGAAGTCCGGGTGCTCGGGGCGCGGGCCGAGCCCGTGCACGTACGCCACCGCGAGCGCGCGCTGCGGCTCGGTGTACGGGGAGCGCTCCGGGTCGCGGGCGAACATCGAGACCAGCTCGCCCTTGCCCGCCGAGACCAGCACGAGGTCGTAGGTGCGGGAGAAGTAGTCCAGGTCGCCGACGGCCGCGCCGTGGATGACCAGCTGGCCGCCGCGCTGGGCGAAGGTCTCCATCCAGCCGGCCATCTTCACCCGCTGGTCCACCGACTGCGCGTAGCCGTCCAGCTTGCCGACCCAGTCGATGGCCCGCTGGGAGGGGCCCGGGTCGAAGGAGCCGGGGGCCGCGACGGAGACGCCCAGGCCCTCGATCTTCGGGGCCTGGGACTCCCAGAAGTTGAGCTTCAGCTCCCGCTCGTGCCCCAGCGCCGTGTCGAACATGCACTGCGTCGACATGACCCGGCCGGAGCGGATCTCGTCCGCGGTCCGGTTCGACATGAGCGTGACCTCGTAGCCGTGCGACTGGAGGCCGAGGGCGAGCTGGAGGCCGGATTGACCGGCCCCGACGACGAGTATCTTGCGCATACGGGGGTGTCTCCTACGGGGGCTGGGACTACTCGGGGGTGACGTCCAGCGCGTGGCCCACCAGGGCCAGAAGGGTCTCGATGGCCGAGATCCGGCGCCGGGCGTCCATGATCATGACAGGGATGTGCGCCGGGATGGTCAGCGCCTCCCGCACGTCCTCCGGCTCGAAGCTCTCCGTGCCGTCGAAGTGGTTGACCGCGACCACGTAGGGCAGGCCGCAGCTCTCGAAGTAGTCCAGCGCCGGGAAGCAGTCCTTGAGCCGCCGGGTGTCGGCCAGGACCACGGCGCCTATCGCGCCGCGCACCAGGTCGTCCCACATGAACCAGAACCGCTGCTGGCCCGGCGTGCCGAACAGGTAGAGCACCAGATCGTCGTCGAGCGTGATGCGGCCGAAGTCCATCGCCACGGTGGTGGACGTCTTGCCCGGGGTGGCGGTGAGGTCGTCGGTGTCCTCGCTCGCCTGGGTCATCAGGGCCTCGGTCTGCAGCGGGGTGATCTCCGAGACCGCCGTGACCAGGGTGGTCTTGCCCACGCCGAAGCCGCCCGCCACCACGATCTTGGTGGCGACGGGGGCGCGACTGCGGTCCTGCTGCCAGGACTTCAGGTTCTCGTCGGGATCGGCGGTCCCGGCGAGGGCGGAGACGGTGGAGACGTTCCCGACGGAGGCGGTGGCGTCAGAGACGACGGAGTCCACTCAGCACCCTTTCCAGCAGAGCGCGGTCCGGACGGCCGGTGCCGTGACCGGTTCCGGTGCCGTACACACGGATCTTTCCCTGGTCCGCGAGGTCGCTCAGGAGAACCCGGACCACGCCGAGCGGCATGCTCAGCAGCGCGGCGATCTCGGCCACCGTGCGCATACGGCGGCACAGTTCGACGATGGCCAGCATCTCGGGCATGACCCGGGCGCCGGAACCGCCGTTCGTCAGTTCCTTGCGCTCCTCGGGGGCGTCGATGGCCGCCGTGGTCGCCACGAACGTCTCCACCAGGAGGACGTGGCCGAAGCGGGTGCGCCCGCCGGTGAGCGAGTAGGGGCGTACGCGCGCGGCCTTGCGGTCGCCGCCGCGCACGGGAAGCTGCCCCTTCTTGGACTTGTTCCTCGTCTCCGTCCTGCTCATCGGCCGCTCCCCGTCGTCTCGGACTCCAGCGATTTCCTCAGCTCGCTGCGGAGTTCGGGCGTGAGCACGTGTCCGGCACGGCCGACGAACAGGGCCATGTGGTACGCCACGACGCTCATGTCGCACTCGGCGGAGCCGTGCACGCCGAGCAGCGAACCGTCGCTGATCGACATGACGAACAGGCTTCCCTCGTCCATCGCGACCATCGTGTGCTTGACCCCGCCGGACTCCATCAGCTTGGCGGCGCCGACGGTGAGGCTGCCGATGCCGGAGACGATGGTGGCGAGGTCGGCGGCGCTGCCGCGCGGACCCTTGGCAGGGCGCGCCTGCCGGGACTCCTCCGCCCGCTCGGGGTCGGAGGACAGGAGCAGCAGGCCGTCGGAGGAGACGACCGCCACGGACTGGATGCCGGGTACTTCCTCGACCAGGTTGGTCAGCAGCCAGTGCAGGTTGCGGGCTTCACTGCTCAGTCCGTAGGTACTGGGCGTGGTCAACTGCTTGCCTCCTCGGCTGGGCCCCCCGTGGCTTCTTCGACGTGTTCGCCGGTGGCGGGCCGCTCGTCGTGGCCCGTCCTGTCGGCGATCTCCGCTTCCACATCCCGGTAACCGGCCTGGGCTCCGCGACGGAATCCGCCGAGCCTGCGGCGCAGGGCCTCGGCGTCGACGCTTCCGCCGCGCGGGGCCACCGGCGCCTCGGGTGCGGTGATCTTGGGTGTGCGCTTGGGGAGGCCCTTGGCGGTGAGCCGGTCCTCCGTCTCCGTCTCGTCCGCCGCGCGACCGTGAACGGTCCCCTCCCCAGGGGCCTCACCGGACCTCGGCGCGGGGATACGCGCCTGAGCGGCCCCCTCCTCGCGTACGCCACTCCGCTCGTGCTCGGCATCGAACGACTCGGCGCCTTCACCGGGCCAGTCGTCGCCCTGCGCACGGCGAGCGGCACGGCCGGAGGACGACACGGCGGCGTCGGACCGGTCGTCCGTGGTCCCCGGCCAATCGTCGCCCTGAGCGGCGTTCGCGGCGGACGGCGTGTCGGCGGTGTCGACGCGGTCGGCGGGCCAGTCGTCACCCTGCGCACGCCGGGCGGCGCGGGCGGTGGAGGACGCGGCGGCGTCGGACCGGTCGTCCGTGGCCCCCGGCCAGTCGTCGCCCTGCGCGGCGTTCGCGGCGGATGGCGTGACGGCGGTGTCGACGCGGTCGGCGCCCTCACCGGTCCAGTCGTCACCCTGCGCACGCCGGACTGTGGAGGACGCGGCAGCGGTGTCGGACGACTCGTCCGACGCGCCGGGCCAGTCATCGCCCTCACCGGACCGCGAGGCCCGCGCGCCGGAGGGCACGGCAGCGTCGGACCGGTCGGCATCCGCGCCGGGCCAGTCGTCGTCCGGAACGGACCGGGCCGGGCGCGGCACGGAAGGCGCGGCAGCGGTATCCGACCGCTCGTCCGACGCACCGGGCCAGTCATCGCCCTCACCGGACCGCGAAACGCGCGCACCGGAGGGCACGGCAGCATCGGACCGGTCGACATCCGCGCCGGGCCAGTCGTCGCCCTCACCGGAGGGCGCGGCGGCGGCTTCGCCGGGCCAGTCGTCGGCGCGGGCGGCCCGGGCGGCGAGGCGCTGGGCGCGGGCGATGCGGCCGGTCCCCTCGGCGGCGGGCTTCGCCTCCTCGACCGGCTGTCCGGCGTCGGCGGACGCGGCACCGGCGGACTCGGCACCGGCACCGGCGTCCGGGGCGTCGTCCTCGGTGTCCGGCTCCGGGAGCAGCAGCTCCATCGTGGTCTCGGTGACCAGCGGCGGTACGCGACCGGCGGAGCCGTCCCGCGCCTCGTTCTCCCGTACCGCCTTCTCCGCGAGGGCGACCAGCGGGTCGGTGCCCTTGTCCCGGCCGCGCAGGACGTTGGAGTTGGCCTCCGCGTCGGCGCCGGGCAGCGAGAAGGACTGGGTGGTGTCCCGGCGGGTGGCCGGGTGCGGGATCGCGGCGACCGGGGTCTCCGCGAGCAGCGCCTCGGGCAGGACGACGACCGCCGCCACACCCCCCTGCTTCTGCTCGCGCAGCTTCACGCGGATGCCGTGCCGGTGAGCGAGCCGGGCCACCACGTACAGGCCGAGCCCAAGACCCTCGGCGCCCTCCTGCTCGTACGGCGACTCCGGATCGAACTCCGCCAGGCGGGAGTTGAGCCGGTCCATGCGCTCGGTGGTCATGCCGATGCCCTCGTCCTGGACGGAGAGCATGACCTCGCCGGACTCCAGCATCCAGCCGGAGACCTCGACGGGCAGATCCGGCGGGGAGAACGAGCTGGCGTTCTCCATGAGTTCGGCGAGCAGATGCGAGAGGTCGTCGGCGGCGAACCCGGCCACATGGGCGTGCGGGGGCAGCGCGGCGATGCGGACGCGCTCGTAGCGCTCGATCTCGCTGACGGCCGCGCGGACCACGTCGACCAGCGGGACCGGGCCCGGGTGCGGCAGGACGTGCTCGGTGCCGGAGAGGACGAGCAGGTTCTCGCTGTGGCGGCGCATGACCGTGGCGAAGTGGTCCAGCTTGAACAGCGTGGCCAGCCGCTCCGGGTCCTGCTCGCGCTCCTCCAGGCCCTCGATGACGGAGAGCTGACGCTCGACGAGGCCGAGGGTGCGCAGCGCGAGGTTGACGAAGGTGCCCCCGATGCTGGTCCGCAGCCGCTCCAACTGGGCGGAGGACTCCGACAGTTCGGTGCGCAGCTGCTCGCGCGCGTCGGCCATCTTCTGCCGCTGGCCGACCAGGTGCTTGCGGTCGGTCTCCAGCGTGCCGACCCGCTCGTGCAGCGCGACGGCGTGCGCGTGCAGGGCGTTGACGGAGCGGACGACCTGGGCGAACTCGTCGTTGCGCCCGGTGAAGGCGATCGGCTGCTCGGTCGTCGGGTCCTCGGCACCGGCCAGCCGGGCCGAGCCCCGGCGCAGCACCGACAGCGGGCGGGTCAGCGTGCGGGCCATGCCGGTGGCGATGCCGACGGCGACCAGCAGGAGCACGCCGAGCGCGGCGACACGGATCTCCAGCGCGGTGACGTCGTCGTCCCGCAACTGGGCGAGGTCCTTGGTGCGCCGGTCGTAGAGGGCCTG
Source organism: Streptomyces sp. LaPpAH-108 (assembly GCF_000373625.1). Lineage (GTDB taxonomy): Bacteria > Actinomycetota > Actinomycetes > Streptomycetales > Streptomycetaceae > Streptomyces. The sequence goes on along the minus strand of NZ_KB891987.1, from coordinate 850,934 downwards.
CTCGGCGCCGCGCATCAGGTCGACGCGGGCGGAGAGCGTGGCGTCCAGCTTCTTGGGGCTGGTGTTCAGCTCGCTGTCGCCGAGGGTCGGCTGGTCGGTGAGGGCCGCGAGGTACTTGTCCGCGGAGTTGACCTCGGTGCCGGTGACCGTGGAGTCGAAGGAGGTGACGGCCTCCTTGGTGCCGGTGGCCCGGAAGTCCGCGAGGGTCGCGTCGGCGCGCAGCCGGGCCTGCTGGGCGGCGGCGGTGAGCGCGTCGCGCTGCTTGCGGTCCGCGTCACTGGTGGTCCGCGTGGTGACGGGCAGACCGGTGACCGGGCTGATCACCGTGCGCGGGGTGGAGGGCACGCTGAGCGCGGCCAGCAGCAGACCGCGCGCGGCGGCGGACTGCTGGACGGCGGTGTCCAGTTCGGCGAGCGCGTAGCTGCCGGTACCGGCGCGCGGGGGCATCTTCTCAGCCAGTTCCATGGCGAGCCGGTGCAGGTCCGCGATGGTGGCGGAGTACGCCTGATGGGTCTGGAGCGCGTCCGTCTTCCCCGTGAGCGCGGTGCGGCGCACGGCCGCTATTCCGTCGAGGTCGGCCCGCAGCCGGGACGGGATGCCGGTGTCCGCGCGCAGGTCCTCGACCTGGCGGTCCACCCGGGCGCCGCGCTCCTCGGAGGGCGCCTTGGACTTGGGGCGTCCCGCCGCCACGTAGGCGGTGACCTCGTCGCGCTCGTCGGCCAGGGAGTGCGCCAGCGCGAGGGCGTCCTGGGTGCGGGCGGACAGTGTCGCCAGCTCCTGGGACTCGCTGAGGTCCCGCGACGCGCTGAGCAGCGCGGGCGCGCCTGCTCCGGCGATGGCCGCGGCCACCACCGCCACGGCGACGATCAGCCGGGTGCGCACATGAGTGGGGCGTCCGGCGCCCACGGGGGTCTGCTCGGCAGCCCCCTCGGGGGCCGTCTGCCTGCCTGTGCGCCGAGGCCGCTTCTTCTGCACCGGTGCTCGCAATCCTGAACTCGTCTACCGAAGGGCCCGGGTGGCGCCCCGTCGTCTCGGTGCCAAGTGGTGCGTACACCCGGTTCGTACGGTTCCCGACCCTCCCAGCGCCGGTGGGCAGTGGCCGCGCATCACCTGACCCGCCACCCGAAGGAGTGAACATCGGAGGGGAGTTGGCGGGCAAGTTCCGCCGGGCCGCCCGACACCCCTGTGCGGCGGGCCGGTTGGACGCGCGGGGCAGCCTTTGGCAGTATTCGCCGCCACGTCTTCCCGGACCGTGTCAATTTCCCCCAAAAGACGCTCGCGAACGGCACGGGCGGCTCAATTGCGCCATGGTCGACGAGGTTTGGCGATTTCTGTGGAGGGTTCGTGCAGACTGGGCCGGTGCGCACTGAACTCGTCTCGGAACCCGGTGACCCGGACCGCCCCAACGAGGACTTCGCCGGGGTCGGACTACCCGCCTGCGGTCAGGGCGGTTGCGTGATCTTGCTCGACGGGGTGACACCGCCCCGCGAGGCGACCGGATGCACGCACTCGGTGCCCTGGTTCACCGCGCGACTCGGCGGTGCGCTGACCGAACTGACCGTTTCCGACCGACATCTGACGCTGCCGGAGATTCTTGCGCGCGCGATCGACCGAACCCGTTCCGCGCACTCTCAAACCTGTGACCTTTCTCACCCGCGAACGCCGCAGGCCACAGTGATTCTGGCCCGCTGGTCGGCCGACCTGCTGGAGTACCTGGTCCTGTCCGACTCGGCGCTGCTGCTGCGCGCCCCGGACGGGACGGTCACCCCGGTCCTGGACGACCGCCTGGCCCGGCTCCCGCGCGCGGCGCTCGCCACCGACGCGCTGATCGACACGCACCTGCGCAACAAGGAGGGCGGCTTCTTCACGGCCGCAGCCGATCCCTCGGTCGCCGCCCGCGCGGTCACCGGCAGCGTCCCGCGCGAGCGGGTCCGCGCCCTGGCCGCGCTGACGGACGGCGCGACCCGCTGGACGGAGAAGTTCCACGAGGGCGACTGGACCGCCCTGTTCGACCTGATCGCCGAACAGGGCGCCGACGCGCTGGTGGCCCGGGTGCGCGAACTGGAGGAGAAGGACCGCGAGGAACGGACCTTCCTGCGCCGCAGCAAGACCCACGACGACGCGTCGGTGATCCACGTCGTGTTCTGAACCGCCCTCCACCAAGGGCTACTTCTCCGCGAGACCGTTCAACTGGTGCAGCAGCCGCGCCAGTTCGGCGACCTCGCGGCGGTCCCAGTGGGCGAGCTGGCTGACGTAGCGGGCGCGGCGGGCCTCGCGGACCGTGCCCACCCGGTGGCGCCCCTCCTCGGTGAGGGTGACGAGCCAGGCGCGGCCGTCGGCCGGATCGGGCTCGCGGGCGACCAGCCCCAGCTCCTCCAGCGCCCGCAGCTGACGGGACATGGTGGCCTTGCCGACACCGATGTACGCGGCCAGTTCGGTGGCCCGCTGGCCGCCGCACTCGTCGAGCCGGATGAGCAGGCCGTACGCGGAGGACTCCAGGTCGGGGTGGACCTCGCGGGCCATCTCCCCCTGATTGGCGCGGGCACGCCGCAGCAGCACGGTCAGCTCGCGTTCCAGCGCCAGGAACTCCTGGTCCGCACAGCGCGGCACCTCCTGGCCGCCGGCGCCGTGCGCGCCGCCCTTCGCGTCCTCGTGCACGTCAGCACCCCTGAATCGGTTTCGCGTCCTGAAATTTTCTGCCGAACCCCGTCATCACCGCAGCTCCGCCAGTATTTCGCAGGCGTAGACCAACGGCGGCATCGAAGCCCTCTTCCACGCGCTCATCTACGTGCGTAGCTTTCAATTGTCGGGCCCGACATGACAGACAGGCCCGACAGTTCCTGTGACATGACCATGATCCCCCCACTTCTCCTCGGATCGCCCAGGAGGTACGTCATGCCCGTGCACAGACCCGGCTCCCGCCGCCGCTCCCCCGGTTCCCTCGCGGGGCTCGCCCTGGCCCTGCTGACGGCGCTCGCGCTCGCCGCCCTGTCCGCCGTACCCGCCGCCGCCCGCACCGCCGCCGCCCCCGCGCGGGGCTCCGCCTACCTCGGCATCGGCGTCGCCGCCCACGACGGCCGCTCCGGCACTCCCCCCACCGTCGCCGCCGCCGTCCAGACCGAGGGCGTCGACGTCTCCGGCCACCAGGGCAGCGTCGACTGGGCCACCCTCTGGAACAGCGGGGTCCGCTGGGCCTACACGAAGGCCACCGAGGGCACCTACTACACCAACCCGTCCTTCGCGCAGCAGTACAACGGCTCGTACAACGTCGGGATGATCCGCGGCGCGTACCACTTCGCCACCCCGGACACCACGACCGGCGCCGCCCAGGCCAACTACTTCGTGGACCACGGCGGCGGCTGGTCGCGCGACGGCAAGACGCTGCCCGGCACGCTCGACATCGAGTGGAACCCGTACGGCGACGCCTGCTACGGCAAGACCGCGGCCTCGATGGTGTCCTGGATCGCGGACTTCCTGAACACCTACAAGGCCCGCACCGGCCGGGACGCCGTGATCTACACGGCCACCAGCTGGTGGACCCAGTGCACCGGCAACTACGCCGGGTTCGCGGCGAACAACCCGCTCTGGATCGCCCGCTACGCCGCCGCCCCGGGCACCCTCCCGGCGGGCTGGGGCTACCAGACGATGTGGCAGTACACCTCCTCAGGACCGACCGTCGGCGACCACGACAAGTTCAACGGCGCCCTGGACCGGGTGGTGGCGCTGGCCAACGGCTGACCCGCTTCCGCTTCCGGACAGCCCGAAGGCCCGGACCCCGCTGGGGAGTCCGGGCCTTCGTACGCCGCTTCGCGCGTGCCGGTGCGTACGCCGGTCGGCGCCCGGCCGTCACGCGGCCACGGGCACCTCGGGCGCCACCGCCCCCGCCGGGGCCAGCGCCAGCTCGAGCACCTGGCGCACGTCGGTCACGGCGTGCACGTCGAGCTTGTCCAGCACCTCGGCCGGGACGTCGTCCAGGTCGGCCTCGTTGCGCTTGGGGATGATCACGGTGGTCACCCCGGCGCGGTGCGCGGCGAGCAGCTTCTGCTTCACCCCGCCGATCGGCAGGACCCGCCCGGTCAGCGAGACCTCACCGGTCATCGCCACGTCCGTGCGGACCAGCCGCCCCGAGAGCAGGGAGGCGAGAGCGGTCGTCATGGTGATGCCCGCGCTCGGCCCGTCCTTGGGGACCGCGCCCGCCGGGAAGTGGATGTGCACGCCCCGGTCCTTCAGGTCGGCCACCGGCAGCTCCAGCTCCGCGCCGTGACCGCGCAGGAAGCTCAGCGCGATCTGCGCCGACTCCTTCATCACGTCACCAAGCTGACCGGTCAGGGTGAGCCCCGCCCCGCCCGTCTCGGGGTCCGCGAGGGACGCCTCGACGAACAGCACGTCGCCACCCGCCCCGGTGACCGCGAGCCCGGTCGCCACACCGGGTACGGCGGTACGGCGCTCGGCCGGGTCCTGGGCGGACTCGGGCACGTGGTGCGGACGCCCGACCAGTCCGCGCAGGTCCTCCTCGCGGACGGTGAACGGCAGCTCCCGCTCGCCCAGTTCGTGCTGGGCCGCGACCTTGCGCAGCAGCCGCGCGATCGTCCGCTCCAGGGTGCGCACGCCCGCCTCGCGGGTGTACTCACCGGCGAGCTTGCGCAGCGCGCCCTCGTCGAGCACGACCTCCTCGCCGGTCAGACCGGCGCGCTCCAGCTGGCGCGGGAGCAGATGATCGCGGGCGATGACGACCTTCTCGTCCTCGGTGTAGCCGTCCAGGCGGACGATCTCCATCCGGTCGGCCAGCGCCTCCGGGATCGCCTCCAGGACGTTGGCGGTGGCGAGGAACACCACGTCGGACAGGTCGAGTTCGACCTCCAGGTAGTGGTCCCGGAAGGTGTGGTTCTGCGCCGGGTCGAGCACTTCGAGGAGGGCGGCGGCCGGGTCGCCCCGGAAGTCCGAGCCCACCTTGTCGATCTCGTCCAGGAGCACGACCGGGTTCATCGACCCGGCCTCCTTGATCGCGCGGACGACACGGCCGGGCAGCGCGCCGACGTACGTACGCCGGTGGCCCCGGATCTCCGCCTCGTCCCGCACGCCGCCGAGCGCGACGCGGACGAACTTGCGGCCCATCGCGTGGGCCACCGATTCACCGAGGCTGGTTTTTCCGACGCCAGGAGGTCCGACCAGCGCGAGCACGGCACCGCCGCGCCGCCCGCCGATCACACCGAGGCCGCGCTCACCGCGCCGCTTGCGCACCGCCAGGTACTCGGTGATGCGCTCCTTCACATCGTCCAGACCGGCGTGCTCGGCGTCCAGGATCTCCTTGGCGCCCTGGATGTCGTACGCGTCCTCGGTCCGCTCGTTCCACGGCATCTCCAGGACCGTGTCCAGCCAGGTGCGGATCCAGGAGCCCTCGGGCGACTGGTCGGAGGCGCGCTCCAGCTTGTCGACCTCCTTGAGGGCGGCCTCGCGGACCTTCTCCGGCAGATCGGCGGACTCGACGCGGGCGCGGTAGTCGTCGGACTCCTCGGCGGAGTCGTCGCCGTCGCCGTTCAGCTGGCGCAGTTCCTTGCGGACCGCCTCCAGCTGGCGCCGCAGCAGGAACTCGCGCTGCTGCTTGTCGACGCCCTCCTGGACGTCCTTGGCGATGGTCTCGGCCACGTCCTGCTCGGCGAGGTGGTCGCGGAGCTGCTGGGTGGCGAGCTTCAGCCGGGCCACCGGGTCGGTGGTCTCCAGGAGCTGGATCTTCTGGTCGGTGGTGAGGAAGGGCGAGTAACCGGAGTTGTCGGCGAGCGCGGAGACGCCGTCGATGGCCTGGACCCGGTCCACGACCTGCCAGGCGCCGCGCTTCTTCAGCCAGGTGCTGGCCAGCGCCTTGTACTCCTTCACCAGCTCGGTCACCTGACCGGGCAGCGGGTCGGGAAGGGTCTCCTCCACCCGGACACCCTCGACCCACAGCGCGGCCCCGGGTCCGGTCGTACCGGCGCCGATGCGCACGCGGTCGCGGCCCCGGATCAGCGCACCGGGGTCGCCGTCGGCCAGGCGGCCGACCTGTTCGACGGTGCCGAGGACGCCGGTCTTGGCGTACGTGCCGTCGATGCGCGGCACCAGCAGCACCTTGGGCTTGCCGGACTCCGAGCGGGCGGCGGCCTGCGCGGCCTGCGCGGCTTCAACGGCCGCCCGCACCTCGGCGTCACTCAGGTCCAGCGGTACGACCATGCCGGGCAGCACGACTTCACCGTCGAGCGGCAGCACGGGCAGGACGAGCGTGAACGCCGTGGACTCATCAGCCATGATCTCCCCTTTGACAGTCAACTTGAGCAACACTGACTCAATGCTCGTGAGCCCCTGAATGTTCCCCACCCCTTGTTCACTCTGAGCGAACAGGAGAGGGCGGATGCGTCGCCGCAGCTGGGGGCGGTCGGGGCGGGTTCCGTAAAACGCGTGGCCCGGTTCCGCCGGGTCCAGCAGGATGACCCCCATGACCACGACGCACGACAGCCCCGTTGTCCTGGACCGGCGCGACGGGCCGTACGGCGAGGTGGTCCTGCGCCGGCACGGCGGCCTGCTCCAGATCATCGCCAACGGGTGCTTCCTGATGGACACCTCGGACGGGCGCTCGGAGCGGCTGCTCGTGGACGCCGCGCGGACCGCGCTCGACGGCCGCCCGGCGCCGGACGTGCTGATCGGCGGCCTGGGGGTCGGCTTCTCGCTCGCCCACGCGGCGGCCGATCCGTCCTGGGGCCGGATCGTCGTGGTGGAGCGCGAGCCCGCCGTGATCGACTGGCACCGGACCGGACCGCTCGGGGAGCTGTCGGCGGACGCGCTCGCGGACCCGCGCACGGCCGTGGTCGAGGCCGATCTCGTCGCTTACGTCAATGAGACATCGGACACGTTCGACGCGCTGTGTCTCGACATCGACAACGGCCCCGGATGGACCGTCACCGAGGACAACGACGGTCTGTACACGAAGCCCGGACTCGCCGCCTGCGCAAGGGTGTTGAGGCCCGGCGGGGTGCTGGCGGTGTGGTCGGCCCAGCCCTCTCCGGAATTTGAAGGAACCTTGCGGAATGCCGGGTTCCGGCAGGTGCGTACCGAAGAGGTGCCCGTTGCCCGTGGCGTTCCCGACGTGGTGCATCTCGCCGTCCGCCCTGGATAGCGACGGCCGGGCGTGTCCCCGTAATGTGCTGCCCTGACGCCGATCATCAGGCGTCGATCGCAGTCATGGGATCACCCCACGGATTCCGGAAAGCAGCAGGGGCGGGCGATGGAGCAGACACAGACCTCCCAGACCGGTGCGGCGACCACGACCCAGGGCGCCCAGCGCCGGGTGCTGGTCGTCGAGGACGACCCCACGATCGTCGACGCCATCGCGGCCCGGCTGCGTGCGGAGGGTTTCCTCGTGCAGACCGCGGGCGACGGTCCGGCCGCCGTCGACACCGCCGAGGCATGGCAGCCCGACCTGCTGATCCTCGACATCATGCTGCCCGGCTTCGACGGCCTGGAGGTCTGCCGCCGGGTGCAGGCCGCCCGCCCGGTGCCGGTGCTGATGCTCACCGCGCGCGACGACGAGACCGACATGCTGGTCGGCCTGGGCGTCGGCGCCGACGACTACATGACCAAGCCGTTCTCCATGCGGGAGCTGGCGGCCCGGGTGCACGTCCTGCTGCGCCGCATGGAGCGCGCCGCCATCGCGGCCACCACGCCCCGCTCCGGGATACTGCGCCTCGGCGAGCTGGAGATCGACCACGCTCAGCGCCGGGTGCGGGTCAAGGCCGAGGACGTGCATCTGACGCCCACCGAGTTCGACCTGCTGGTGTGCCTGGCCAACACCCCGCGCGCGGTGCTCTCCCGTGAGCAGCTGCTCGCCGAGGTGTGGGACTGGGCGGACGCCTCCGGCACCCGGACCGTGGACAGCCACATCAAGGCCCTGCGCCGGAAGATCGGCGCCGAACGCATCCGCACGGTGCACGGCGTCGGGTACGCGCTGGAGACGCCGACGTCGTGAGCACGGGACGGGAGGCCGCACGGAAGGGCTCCGGGGATCAACCCTGGGGCGGCGTACGCCCGTTCTCGATCAAGACCAAGCTGGGCGCGCTGGTCGTCATCTCGGTGCTGATCACCACCGGTCTGTCGATGATCGCGGTGCACACCAAGACCGAACTGCGCTTCATCACGGTCTTCTCGATGATCGCCACCCTGCTGATCACCCAGTTCGTGGCGCACTCGCTCACCGCCCCGCTGGACGAGATGAACGCGGTGGCCCGCTCCATCTCGCACGGCGACTACACCCGCCGGGTGAGCGAGGGCCGCCGCGACGAACTGGGCGACCTGGCCGTGACGATCAACGTCATGGCCGACGAGCTGGAGGCACAGGACCGCCAGCGCAAGGAGCTGGTGGCGAACGTCTCGCACGAGCTGCGCACCCCGATCGCGGGCCTGCGCGCGGTGCTGGAGAACATCGTCGACGGCGTCACCGAGGCCGACCCCGAGACCATGCGCACCGCCCTCCAGCAGACCGAGCGCCTGGGCCGCCTGGTGGAGACCCTGCTGGACCTCTCCCGGCTCGACAACGGCGTCGTCCCGCTGAAGCTGCGCCGCTTCGAGGTGTGGCCCTATCTGTCCGGGGTGCTGAAGGAGGCCAACATGGTCGCCTCCGCGCGCGCGGGCATCGCCTCGGGCTCGGGCACCCACACCCGCACCGATGTGCATCTGCACCTGGACGTCTCCCCGCCGGAGCTGACCGCGCACGCGGACCCCGAGCGCATCCACCAGGTCGTCGCCAACCTGATCGACAACGCCGTCAAGCACAGCCCCGCCTACGGCCGGGTGACCGTGAAGGCGCGGCGCGGGGCGCAGCCGGAGTCGCTGGAGCTGGAGGTCCAGGACGAGGGTCCGGGCATCCCCAGGTCGGAGTGGCACCGGGTGTTCGAGCGGTTCAACCGGGGCGCGGTGACGCGTCCGCACGGTCCGGGCAGCGACGGCGGCACGGGGCTCGGCCTCGCGATCGCCCGCTGGGCGGTGGATCTGCACGGCGGACGGATCGGCGTGGCCGAATCCGAGCGCGGCTGCCGGATCATCGTCACTCTTCCGGGGCTTTCCTCGTAGCCGAGTTGACGTAGAGTTCACTCCGGAAGACCAAGATCACCGATGATCCGCTCCGCCGGACCCGTGTGATCAGGTCCGGGCCCACGCCGGTCGACGAACGACGGCGTCCAGGGGCCTGGTTCCTCGCACCCTCACCCTCGCTCTGACGTGCGGAACCACGCTTGTTTCCCGCCATTTCCGGCTCCGAAACGCCGTTCCCGGTGTGACTTACACGACGATGAACGGGCCCGACCTGACCTTCCCGCTCCGGGAGGCGTAGCCTTTATTCCCGCTGTCCATCACCTTGTGAAGCGGAAGAGGGCGGTTGCCGCCGTGTCGCCACAGTCCCCCAGTAACTCGAACCTTTCGACCGACGACCAAGCCGGGAAGAACCCCGCTGCGGCGTTCGGCCCGAACGAGTGGCTCGTCGACGAGATCTATCAGCAGTACCTCCAGGACCCGAATTCGGTTGATCGCGCCTGGTGGGACTTCTTCGCCGACTACAAGCCGGGGGCTCCTGCCGCCTCGGCTCCGGTGAGCGCCACGGCCGCGGGGGCCGCGGGGACCACCTCGGCCGCCCCGGCCCAGGCCGCGCCCGCCGCGCAGCCCCCGGCCGCCGTGAAGCCCGCCGCCGCTCCCGCCCAGGCCCCGGCTCCGGCCCCGGCGGCGAAGGCCGCCCCGGCCCCCGCCAGGCCCGCGCAGGCCCCGGCCGCCGCGCAGCCGAAGGCGGTCGCTCCGGCCGCCGAGGGCCCCGAGCTGATCACCCTGCGCGGCCCGGCCGCCGCCGTGGTCAAGAACATGAACGCCTCGCTGGAGCTGCCGACCGCCACCTCGGTCCGCGCGGTCCCGGTGAAGCTGCTGTTCGACAACCGCATCGTCATCAACAACCACCTGAAGCGCGCCCGGGGCGGGAAGATCTCCTTCACGCACCTGATCGGCTTCGCCATGGTGCAGGCCATCAAGGCCATGCCGTCCATGAACTGGTCGTTCGGCGAGAAGGACGGGAAGCCCACCCTCGTCAAGCCGCCGCACGTCAACCTCGGTCTCGCCATCGACCTGGTCAAGCCCAACGGCGACCGCCAGCTGGTCGTCGCGGCGATCAAGAAGGCCGAGACGCTGAACTTCTTCGAGTTCTGGCAGGCCTACGAGGACATCGTCCGCCGCGCCCGCGAGGGCAAGCTGACCATGGACGACTTCACCGGTGTCACGGTCTCCCTGACCAACCCCGGCGGCCTCGGCACCGTCCACTCGGTCCCGCGCCTGATGCCCGGCCAGTCGGTCATCATGGGCGTCGGCTCCATGGACTACCCGGCGGAGTTCCAGGGCACCAGCCAGGACACCCTGAACAAGCTCGGCATCTCGAAGGTCATGACGCTCACGTCGACCTACGACCACCGGACGATCCAGGGCGCCGCCTCCGGCGAGTTCCTGCGCCAGGTCGCGAACCTTCTCCTCGGCGAGAACGGCTTCTACGACGACATCTTCGAGGCGCTGCGCATCCCCTACGAGCCGGTCCGCTGGCTCAAGGACATCGACGCCAGCCACGACGACGACGTCACCAAGGCCGCCCGCGTCTTCGAGCTGATCCACTCCTACCGGGTCCGCGGCCACGTCATGGCCGACACCGACCCGCTGGAGTACCAGCAGCGCAAGCACCCCGACCTGGACATCACCGAGCACGGGCTCACCCTGTGGGACCTGGAGCGCGAGTTCGCCGTCGGCGGCTTCGCCGGCAAGTCCCTGATGAAGCTGCGCGACATCCTCGGCGTGCTGCGCGACTCGTACTGCCGCACCATCGGCATCGAGTTCATGCACATCCAGGACCCCAAGCAGCGCAAGTGGATCCAGGACCGCGTCGAGCGCCCGCACTCCAAGCCGGAGCGCGAGGAGCAGCTGCGCATCCTGCGCCGTCTGAACGCGGCGGAAGCCTTCGAGACCTTCCTGCAGACGAAGTACGTCGGCCAGAAGCGCTTCTCCCTGGAGGGCGGCGAGTCCGTCATCCCGCTGCTCGACGCGGTGATCGACTCCGCCGCCGAGTCGCGCCTGGACGAGGTCGTCATCGGCATGGCCCACCGTGGCCGCCTGAACATCCTCGCCAACATCGTCGGCAAGTCGTACGCGCAGATCTTCCGCGAGTTCGAGGGCAACCTCGACCCGAAGTCGATGCACGGCTCCGGCGACGTGAAGTACCACCTGGGCGCCAAGGGCACCTTCACCGGCCTGGACGGCGAGCAGATCGCGGTCTCCCTGGTCGCCAACCCCTCGCACCTGGAGGCGGTCGACCCGGTCCTGGAGGGCGTCGCCCGCGCCAAGCAGGACATCATCAACAAGGGCGGCACGGACTTCACCGTCCTGCCGGTGGCGATCCACGGCGACGCGGCCTTCGCGGGCCAGGGCGTGGTGGCCGAGACCCTGAACATGTCGCAGCTGCGCGGCTACCGCACCGGCGGCACGGTCCACATCGTCATCAACAACCAGGTCGGCTTCACCGCCGCCCCGGAGTCCTCGCGCTCGTCCATGTACGCCACCGACGTGGCCCGCATGATCGAGGCCCCGATCTTCCACGTGAACGGCGACGACCCGGAGGCCGTGGTCCGCGTCGCGCGGCTCGCCTTCGAGTTCCGCCAGGCGTTCAACAAGGACGTGGTGATCGACCTCATCTGCTACCGCCGCCGCGGGCACAACGAGTCGGACAACCCGGCCTTCACCCAGCCGCTGATGTACGACCTGATCGACAAGAAGCGCTCGGTGCGCAAGCTCTACACCGAGTCCCTGATCGGCCGGGGCGACATCACCCTGGAAGAGGCCGAGCAGGCGCTCCAGGACTACCAGGGCCAGCTGGAGAAGGTCTTCACGGAGGTCCGCGAGGCCACCGCGCAGCCGGTCCAGGGCGAGTCCCAGGCGCCGAGCGACAGCTTCCCGGTGGCGGTGCCGACCGCGATCTCCGCGGAGACCGTGAAGCGGATCGTCGAGTCCCAGATCGACATCCCCGACCACATCACCGCCCACCCGCGTCTGCTGCCGCAGCTGCAGCGCCGGGCGTCCATGGTCGAGGACGGCACGATCGACTGGGGCATGGGCGAGACCCTGGCCATCGGCTCGCTGCTCCTGGAGGGCACCCCGGTCCGCCTCGCGGGCCAGGACTCCCAGCGCGGCACCTTCGGCCAGCGCCACGCGGTGCTCATCGACCGGGAGACCGGCGAGGAGTACACCCCGCTCCAGTACCTCTCCGAGGACCAGGCGCGGCTGAACGTCTACAACTCCCTGCTCTCCGAGTACGCGGCCATGGGCTTCGAGTACGGCTACTCGCTGGCCCGCCCGGACGCGCTCGTGATGTGGGAGGCCCAGTTCGGTGACTTCGTCAACGGCGCGCAGACCGTCGTGGACGAGTTCATCTCCTCGGCCGAGCAGAAGTGGAACCAGACCTCCGGTGTGGTCCTGCTCCTCCCGCACGGCTACGAGGGCCAGGGCCCGGACCACTCCTCGGCCCGCCCGGAGCGGTTCCTGCAGCTGTGCGCGCAGAACAACATGACGGTCGCGATGCCCACGCTCCCGTCGAACTACTTCCACCTCCTGCGGTGGCAGGTCCACAACCCGGACCACAAGCCGCTGGTCGTCTTCACCCCGAAGTCGATGCTGCGCCTGAAGGCGGCGGCCTCGAAGGCGGACGAGTTCACCTCGGGCGAGTTCCGCCCGGTCATCGGCGACAGCACGGTCGACCCGGCCGCCGTCCGCAAGGTCGTCTTCTGCGCGGGCAAGGTCTACTACGACCTGGAGGCCGAGCGAAACAAGCGCGGCGTCACGGACACGGCGATCATCCGCCTCGAGCGGCTGTACCCGCTGCCGGGTGCGGAGGTCCAGGCGGAGGTCAACAAGTACCCGAACGCCGAGAAGTACATCTGGGCCCAGGAGGAGCCGGCGAACCAGGGCGCGTGGCCCTTCATCGCCCTCAACCTGATCGACCACCTGGACCTGGCCGTCGGCGCCGACGTCCCGGCGGGCGAGCGCCTGCGCCGCATCTCCCGCCCCCACGGCTCGTCCCCGGCCGTCGGCTCCGCCAAGCGCCACCAGGCGGAGCAGGAGCAGCTGGTGCGCGAGGTGTTCGAGGCGTAACCCTGCGCGGGCCGCGTTGAGAGGCCGAGCGGGGCCCGGCTTCCGGATTCGTCCGGGGGTCGGGCCCTTTCTCGTTCGGTGCGGCGGCTGCCTATCATTTTCATGTCCTTTCGCACACCCACCGACGGAGCTCCAGCCATGTACTTCACCGACCGAGGCATCGAGGAACTGGAGAAGCGGCGCGGCGAGGAGGAGGTCTCCTTCGAGTGGCTCGCCGAGCAGCTGCGGACGTTCGTCGATCTGAACCCGGACTTCGAGGTGCCGGTGGAGCGGCTGGCGACGTGGCTCGCGCGGCTGGACGACGAGGACGACGAGTAGGAATCCCTCGGGGAGACCGCGGCTCTTTCAGCAGGCCCGCGACCGGACGGCTTCGGCCTCCGGTCGCGGGCCTGTCGTCGTACGCGCTTCCGTGCGCCCCGCCCCTCCGCTTCCCGGTGCGCCCCACCGCCGCCCGAGCGCTCACGAAAGAGTGTCTTGACTTCCGGCAGCCACGATATATCGTGTTTCCCGTAGACGCGATATGGCGTGTCGTGTCGTGTGTCCTTGCCGAGGAGGCCCCATGTCCGAGTGGTCCGTCGCCGAGCCCCAGAAGCTCGCCTTCGACGCTCCCGTGAGCGAACTGCACGTGCGCATCGTCAATGGTCTGGTGAACGTGGTGGGCACCGAGGAGAGTTCCGCCCGCCTCGAGGTCTCCGAGATCGAGGGGCCACCCCTGATCGTCACCCAGGAGGGCGGCACGCTCACGGTGGCGTACGAGGACCTGCCCTGGAAGGGCTTCCTGAAGTGGCTGGACCGCAAGGGCTGGCGGCGCAGCGCGGTGGTCTCCCTCGCCGTGCCCGCGGACACCCGTGTGGAGGTGGGGGTGGTGGGAGCGGGGGCGGTCGTCTCGGGGCTGCGCGGCCCGGCGGTGGTCAAGGGGGTCACCGGAGACGCCACGCTGGTCGGTCTGTCCGGGCCGGTCCGCGCGGACACCGTCTCCGGCAATCTGGAGGCCCAGACGGTCACCGGCGATCTGCGCTTCAACTCCGTCTCGGGCGACCTGACCGTGCTGGACGGCTCCGGCCCCGCCGTCCGCGCCGACTCCGTCAGCGGCTCGATGATCGTCGACCTGGACCCGGCGGGCCCCACCGACGTGCGGCTGACCAGCGTCTCCGGCGAGATCGCCATCCGCCTGCCGCACCCGGCGGACACGGAGGTGGAGGCGAACACCGCGAGCGGCCAGATCTCCAACGCCTTCGACGGCCTGCGGGTGTACGGCCAGTGGGGCGCCCACAAGATCGCCGGTCGCCTGGGCAGCGGCAAGGGCAGGCTGCGGGCCACCACGGTCTCCGGCTCCATCGCCCTGCTGCGCCGCCCGGCGGACCAGGACGCGGACGGCCCGTCGGCGGGCCCCGGGGCCGCTCCGGGAGACAATTCCTTCACGACCGACAAGAAGGTGCTCTGACATGCCTCCCGTCTTCGCCCACGGCCGCCTGCGCCTGTATCTGCTGAAGCTGCTCGACGAGGCGCCCCGCCATGGCTACGAGGTGATCCGTCTCCTCGAAGAGCGCTTCCAGGGCCTGTACGCCCCCTCGGCGGGCACGGTCTACCCGCGCCTGGCCAAGCTGGAGGCGGAGGGCCTGGTCACCCACACCACCGAGGGCGGTCGCAAGGTGTACGCGATCACCGACGCGGGCCGCGCCGAACTGGCCGACCGCAGCGGCGAACTGGCCGACCTGGAGCTGGAGATCCGCGACTCGGTCGCCGAACTGGCCGCCGAGATCAAGGCCGATGTGCGCGGCGCGGCGGGCGACCTGCGCCGCGAGATGCGCGCGGCGGCGACCGAGGCCCGTCAGGGTGCCCGGACCGGCGCCGCCCAGTCCCACGCCTACGGCGACCAGAGCGGCGACCCCGAGTCGTGGCGGGCTGCCAAGGAGGAGCTGCGCCGGGCCAAGCAGGAGTGGAAGGAGCAGGCCCGCCGGGCCAAGGACGAGAGCCGCCGGGCCCGCGAGGAGGCCCAGCGGGCCCGCCGCCAGGCCCAGGAGGCGCAGTCGCGGGCACGGGCCCAGGCGCAGGAGGAGATGCAGCGCGTCGCCCGCCGGGTCCAGGAGCGCGTGCAGGACGCCTTCGGCCGGGGCGACTGGCCGACCGGCGTCCGCGAGGGCCTGTCCGACCTGGCCCGGGAGTTCGGAGAGTTCGGCAAGGAGTACGGCAAGAGCGCCGGCCCCGGCCGGAGTTCGGCCCGCGCGAGCGGCCCCGCCATGGAGCCGGAGTTCTCCACCGTCCCGGAGGACTTCCCCGCTGCGTACGAGCCGTCCTGGGCCCACGAGACCCCCTCCGGCGACCCGGCCCGCGACCTGGACCGCCTCCTGGACCGCTTCCGCGACGACATCCGCGACGCGGCCCGCGACCACGGCATCACCGAGGATCAGCTCCGTGAGGTCCGCCGCCGCCTCTCCACGGCTGCGGCGCATGTCGGCGCGACACTGCACGCGCCGAAAGGCTGAGTCGCCCGTGATCCCGGCGGGCCCCGGCGGGGCGTCGGCCGGGATCACAGGCGTTGCGGTGGGCAGCCCGGGCCTGGTGCGGGGCGGGCCGGTTCAGCCCGCCTGGGCGGTGCCTTCGCCGTACAGGACCCGCAGCAGCGACGCGTGGGTGACCCCGTGGTCGGCGAGCACCTCGGCCGGAACTCCGGGACGCATGGTCAGGGCCAGCAGAAGGTGCTCGTCACCGATGTGCCGGTCGCGGCGGGCGACGGCGGCACGCAGGGCCCCCTCCAGAACGCCCTTGGCGTCCCGGTCGAAGGGCCGGCGGCCGGACCAGCCGCCCGGTTTCCGGTGGTCGCCGGTCAGCGCCCCGGTGCCGTGCGCCTCCTCGACACGGGAGACGATCTCCGTGACGTCGATCCCGAGTCCGGCGAGCGCGTCAGTCTCGGCGCGGGTCAGACCCGCCCGCCGCCGCGCCTGTTCGAGGGCCTCGCGCAGTGACGCCTTCCGTTCGCCCAGGCCGAGCGCGGCCAGCGCGAAGGACGCCCGGGTTCCCTCACGGTCGAGGAGGGCGAGCAGCAGATGCGCGGCACCGACGGACGGCGCGCCCGCCCGCTCCCCGTACCCGACCGCGCCGGTGACGACTTCGCGGGCGTTCCTGGTGAAGCGTTCGAACATCACTGCCTCCCGTATTTCTTGTGCACGGCCTGCCTGCTGACACCCAGTTCGGCGGCGATCTCCTGCCACGACCAGCCCTGATTGCGCGCAGCGCGCACCTGCACCGCCTCCAGCTGCTCCAGCAGCCTGCGGAGCGCGGCCACTGCCCGCAGCCCGACCCGCGGATCGCGGTCGCCGGCCCGCTGGGCGAGATCCGTTGCATCCGTCATGATGTCAACCTAGGTTGACGTCGATATTCTGTCAACCCAGATTGACAAACGGCCCGGAAAAGGGGTGCTGCTGAAGGGAGTTCAGGACGTAGTCAGCACGATCTTCCCGAACTGCTCGCCGGACTCCAGCCGTTCGAAGCCCTCGCGGGCGCGGTCCAGCGGCAGCACCTCGTCGATGACGGGCCGCAGCCCGGTGACGGCGCAGAAGGAGAGCAGGTCCTCCAGCTCGTCCTTGGTGCCCATGGTGGAGCCGACGACCTTCAGCTCCAGGAAGAAGATGCGGGTCAGTTCGGCGTGCGAGGGCCGGTCACCGCTGGTCGCGCCGGAGATGACCAGCGTGCCGCCGGGCCGCAGCGACTTCACCGAGTGTGACCAGGTGGCCGCGCCGACGGTCTCGATCACGGCGTCCACCCGCTGCGGCAGCCGCGCCCCCGGCTCCACCGCCTCGACGGCACCCAGCTCCAGGGCCCGCTTGCGCTTCGCCTCGTCCCGGCTCGTGGCGAAGACCCGCAACCCGGCCGCCTTGCCGAGCATGATCGCGGCGGTGGCGACACCGCCGCCCGCGCCCTGCACGAGGACCGAGTCGCCGGGCCGCACCCCGGCGTTGGTGAACAGCATCCGGTACGCGGTCAGCCACGCCGTCGGCAGACAGGCGGCCTCGGCGAAGGACATGCCCTCCGGCTTGGGCAGCAGGTTCCAGGTGGGCACGGCGACCTGCTCGGCGAAGGTGCCCGGGTAGCGCTCGGTGAGGATCGAGCGGGGTTCGCGGGGGCCGACTCCGTGGCCGGTCTGCCCGATGACGGAGTGCAGGACGACCTCGTTGCCGTCCGCGTCGACCCCGGCGGCGTCGCAGCCGAGGATCATCGGCAGCCGGTCCTCGGGGAGTCCGACACCCCGCAGGGACCAGAGGTCGTGGTGGTTGAGGGAGGCGGCGCGGACGTCGACGGTGCTCCAGCCGGGCCGGGCCTCGGGAGCCGGGCGCTCCCCCAACTCGAGGCCGGACAGCGGCTGGTCACGGTCGATCCGGGCGGCGTAGACAGCGAACATGGGCCCGACGATAGGTTCCGCCCGGCCCCGGACGGAACCGGCGGACGGTGTGACACACACCCTCTTGCCTCCGGCACCCGTGCGGCGCAACGCGCTGCGCGCCGCACGGCGGCAGAACGACCGAACGGCCCCACCGGGAAAGGGTGAGGCCGTTCAGCACGGCACACGGTCGCTACGGCACAGGGCCGCTCGGCACCAGGCCCCCAGGCATCGGCGCCGAACCCGCAGGCAACGGCACGCCGCCCACAGGCATCCGCACCCCGCCCACAGCATCCGCGCCCGCGGGCGTCAGCGCCGGGCCACGCCCTCCGCGCGGGCCGCCGCCGCGACGGCGGCCGTCACGGCGGGGGCGACCCGCTCGTCGAAGGGCGAGGGGATCACGTAGTCGGGGGCGAGGTCGTCGCCGACGACGGCGGCCAGCGCCTCCGCTGCGGCGATCTTCATGCCCTCGGTGATCCGGCTCGCCCGCACCTGGAGCGCCCCGGCGAAGATGCCGGGGAAGGCGAGCACGTTGTTGATCTGGTTCGGGAAGTCGGAGCGCCCGGTCGCGACGACCGCCGCGTACTTGTGCGCCACCTCCGGGTGGACCTCCGGGTTCGGGTTGGCCATCGCGAACACGAAGGCGCCCTCGGCCATGGACGCGACGGCCTCCTCGGGGACCGTACCGCCGGAGACGCCGATGAAGACGTCCGCGCCCACGAGCGCGTCCTCCAGCGAGCCGTTGATGCCCGCCTTGTTGGTGAAGGCGGCCACCTCCCGCTTGACGTCGGTCAGATCGGTGCGCTCCGCCGAGACGACGCCCTTGCGGTCGGCGACCGCCACGTCCCCGATGCCGGCCTCGACCAGCATCCGGGCGATGGCGATCCCGGCCGCTCCGGCGCCGGAGATGACGGCGCGCAGCTGCCCGATCTCCCGGCCGCTGAGCCGGGCCGCGTTCCGCAGCGCGGCGAGGGTCACGACGGCCGTGCCGTGCTGGTCGTCGTGGAAGACCGGGATGTCCAGCCGTTCCTGCAGGCGCCGTTCGATCTCGAAGCACCGGGGGGCCGAGATGTCCTCCAGGTTCACCCCGCCGAAGGAGGGGGCGAGCCGGACGACGGTCTCGACGATCTCGTCCACGTCGGTGCAGGCGAGCGCGATCGGCACCGCGTCGACTCCGCCGAACTGCTTGAACAGGATCGCCTTGCCCTCCATCACGGGCAGGGACGCCTCGGGACCGATGTCCCCGAGGCCGAGCACGGCGGTGCCGTCGGTGACGACGGCGACGACCGAGGACTTCCAGGTGTAGTCGTTGACGAGATCGGGCTGTTGAGCGATCGCGGTGCACACGCGCGCCACACCGGGCGTGTACGCGAGGGAAAGGTCGTCCTTGTCGCGGATCGGCACGGTGGCCCGCACGGCCATCTTGCCGCCACGATGCAGCGCGAACGCCGGATCGAAGGAGTCCAGGGGCTCGGCCCCGCCCTCCGGTCCGGTACCGCTGTCGCTGCGAGGATTGACGATCTCCGCTGCCACTTTGTCTTACCCCTTAGGTATGCATGGTTGAGGGTCGGCCGCTCCGGGTGAGGAGCGGGCGGGCACCGCGTACGGCTCGTCGAAACGGTGAAGCGGGAGCACATACGCGACGGGCGCGCCGCACACGCGCCCTGAGCCCCGGATGAGGGGTGTAAAGAACCTTCTTACCGGACGGACGGGCGGACCACGAGTCCATTGGGCGCAAGGTCACATGACGTGGCCGCGCCAACCAGTCACCCACCAGCCCCCACCAGCCACCGACGACCCGCCGATCGGCCGCCGCCCGCCCGGCGACGACCCGCCGACGGCCCGCTCCGACACGGGCCGCGACACACGTCACACCCCCCGTTCGCCGCATGCGCGAATGCCCCGAATGCACGCGGTCCGGCCATCCGGTTCGTGAGACATGTCGACGATTTTCCGGCCTGGGCGGCGAATTTCCGAAGATTCTCCGGCAGGGCTACAGCGGGGTTGTACCGACCTGATGCGGTTCGGGATCACCCGTTATCCGATTTTGACATTGTGACGACCCTGAATGGCCTAGTCCGAATGGCAGGATGCCGTAAACCCATGAGGTCGCGACACACGAAGGTGTGTGTTGTCGTCGTCCCATCGGACCTCTTCCCATCCGCCGGAGGAACCCACGATGACCGCAAGCTCCACCCGTCGCACGACCACGCGCACCCGGATCGCCGCGGGCGGTGCGATCGCGGTCGCCGGCACCCTGCTGCTCACCGGCTGCGGTGATCACACGGACAAGTCCGGCGGCTCCGACACGTCGACCGCGTCCGCCCCGCTCGCCGACAAGCTCCCCGCCGACATCCGCAAGGCGGGTGTCATCAAGGTCGGCTCGGACATCGCGTACCCGCCGGTCGAGTTCATGAAGGACGGCAAGGCGACCGGCATCGACCCGGACATCGCCGCCGCCCTCGGCAAGCAGCTCGGGGTCACCTTCGAGTTCCAGAACAACAAGTTCGACAACCTGATCGTGGGCCAGCAGGCCAAGCGCTTCCAGGTGGTCATGTCGGCGATGAACGACACCAAGGACCGCCAGAACGGTGTCGACTCCAGCAACGGCAAGAAGGTCGGCAAGGGCGTCGACTTCGTCGACTACTTCACCGCCGGTACCTCGATCCTGGTCCAGAAGGGCAACCCGAAGGGCATCAAGTCGCTGGACGACCTGTGCGGCAAGGTCGTGGCCCTGCAGAAGGGCACCACCTCCGAGGGCATCGCCCGCGAGCAGATCAAGAAGTGTAAGACGGACGGCAAGAAGCCGATCACCCTGCAGACCTACGACACCGACCCCGAGGCCCTGCTGCGCCTGAAGCAGGGCGCGTCCGCCGCCGACCTCAACGACTTCCCGGTGGCCGCGTACAACGCGAAGACCTCCGGCGGCGGCAACGACTTCGAGGTCGTCGGCGACCAGATCGAGGCCGGTCCGTACGGCATCGCCGTGACGAAGGAGAACACCCAGCTGCGCGACGCCCTGCAGGCCGCGCTCGACGCCATCATCAAGAACGGCGAGTACACGAAGATCCTGCAGAAGTGGAACGTCACAGACGGTGCGGTGACCGAGGCGAAGATCAACGGCGGCTCCTGAACCTCGCGCATCACGAAAGGCAGTCGCTGTGACTGACACGGTCGACAAGGTTCCGGCGCCCTCGGTGCCGCCGGAGCAGATCAAGGCCATCCCGGTACGTCACTGGGGACGCTGGGTCTCCGGCGTCCTGGTCCTCGCCGTCCTGGCGATGATCGGGATCGCCTTCTCCAACGCGAAGATCAACTACAGCGTCATCCCGGACTACCTGTTCGACCCGGACATCATCTCCGGCGCCTGGACGACGCTGTACATATCCGTGCTGGCCATGGTGCTCGGCGTCGCCCTCGGCGTGGTGCTCGCCGTCATGCGGCTGTCGTCGAACCCGGTCACCAGCACGGTGTCCTGGTTCTACATCTGGCTCTTCCGGGGCACGCCGGTCCTGGTCCAGCTGCTGCTCTGGTACAACATCTCGCTCGTCTTCCCGGTCCTCAACCTGGGGTTCTACAAGAACGAGATGAACGACGTCATGACGCCGGTCCTGACCGCCCTGCTGGGTCTCGGTCTGAACGAGGCCGCGTACATGTCGGAGATCGTCCGCGCCGGTATCCAGTCCGTCGACGAGGGCCAGACCGAGGCGTCGCACGCGCTGGGCATGACCCAGGGCAAGACGCTGCGCCGGGTGATCCTGCCGCAGGCGATGCGGGTCATCGTCCCGCCGACCGGCAACGAGTTCATCAACATGCTGAAGACCTCGTCGCTGGCCTACGCGGTACAGCTGCCCGAGCTGATCAAGAACGCCCAGGACATCTCCAGCACCTCGCTGGCGGTCGTCGAGATGTACTTCGTCGCCTGCGTCTGGTACCTGTTCCTGACCACGATCTTCAGCATCGTGCAGTACTACGTCGAACGGCGCTTCGCCCGGGGCTCGACGCGGAACCTGCCGCCGACGCCGCTGGAGCGGCTGCGGAAGAACCTCCGCCTGTTCGTCTCCTTCCGCCGCCCGGAGGTGGCCCGATGAGCAAGCTCACCAAGGACGTCGTGCCCAGCACGAGCGGCGCCCCGATGGTCCGGGCCGAGGGCGTGCACAAGTCCTTCGGGCCCGCGCACATCCTCAAGGGCATCGACCTGGAGGTGAACCCGCGCGAGGTGTTCTGCCTGATCGGCCCGTCCGGCTCCGGCAAGTCCACCTTCCTGCGGTGCATCAACCACCTGGAGAAGATCAGCGCCGGACAGCTGTACGTCGACGGCCAGCTGGTCGGCTACCGCCAGAAGGGCGACAAGCTCTACGAGCTGAAGGAGAAGGAGGTCGCGGCGCAGCGACGGGAGATCGGCATGGTCTTCCAGCGCTTCAACCTCTTCCCGCACATGACGGCGCTGGAGAACGTCATGGAGGCGCCGCTCCAGGTCAAGCGCGAGGGCAAGGCCGCGGCCCGGGAGCGGGCCGAGCAGTTGCTGGACCGCGTGGGCCTGGGCAGCCGCAAGGGCCACTACCCGGCCCAGCTCTCCGGCGGTCAGCAGCAGCGCGTCGCCATCGCCCGCGCGCTGGCCATGCAGCCCAAGCTGATGCTCTTCGACGAGCCGACCTCGGCGCTCGACCCGGAGCTGGTCGGTGAGGTCCTCGACGTGATGCGCGACCTCGCGGAGGACGGCATGACGATGATCGTCGTCACCCATGAGATGGGCTTCGCCCGTGAGGTCGGCGATTCGCTGGTCTTCATGGACGACGGCGTGGTGGTCGAGGCGGGTCATCCGCGCGAGGTGCTGACGAATCCGCAGCACGACCGGACGAAGTCGTTCCTTTCGAAGGTTCTCTGACGAGATTCCCTGAAAAACGACGGACAGCGGACGGTGTCCCCGAATTGCGCGCGATGCGCGGGAAAAGGGGGCACCGTCCGCTGTTTCCGGCGGCGCCGGGAATTCGCCCGGCAATTAAGTCTGACTATTTCAGTGCAAGGAGCAGCGTGTCCGACGGCGAGCACCACACCGGCCGGGCCTCCGCGAACCCCTTCTCGCGCAGCGCCGCCGCGTGCCAGGCCGCGGACGGGGTCTCGCCGTCGGCGTGCTCGCCGTAGATCTCGAAGCGGCGGGCGGTCGGCTCGGCGAGCACCGGGTCCGCGGCGGCGAGCCGCCACCAGTCGGCCCAGTCCAGGACGCCCGCCCGCTTGGCCTCCTCCATGCGGGCGTGCCGCAGGATGCGCTCGGCCTCGTTGATCCGGGGCGTGGCCTCGTCCGGCATGTGGTCGGCGTTCAGGAAGACACCGCCGTCGCGGGTCAGCTTGGCGAGCCGGCCGTAGAGATCGGTGAGGTCGTCGAGGTACAGCCAGTGCAGGGCGGTGGCGGTGAGCACGGCGTCGTACGCGTCGTACGGCAACTCGGCCGTCCACGCCGGGTCCTTGAGGTCGGCCTCCACCAGCGTGACCCGGTCGTCGCCCTCGAAGGTGCCGCGGGCGATGGCGAGCAGGGCCGGGTCGAGGTCGACGCCCGTGCTGACGGCGTCCGGGAAGCGGTCGAGCAGCCGGGCGGTGATGGTGCCCGTGCCGCACGCGAGGTCCAGCACGCGCGGGGCCGGTCCGGCGAACGCCTCGACCATGTCGAGCATGATCCGGAACCGTTCCTCACGGTCCGGCAGATACCACTCCTGCTGCCGGTCCCAGCTCTCCTGCCACGCGGCCCAGTCCGTACCGATGCTGCTGGTCATGATTACCCGTCCCTCTCACCGCAGACGTAATACCCTGGATGGGCGAACGTCTGTTACCCGCCCGCCGACACGACCATAGAGCGCTCGCGTAAGGATTACTAGTGGAACTGGCCTATTACTCGGACTACGCCGTACGCCTCGTCAACAGCGAGGAACCGGCGCGGGGCAAGGACTCCCTGACCTCCGTCGAGGCCGTCCGCGACCTCTTCGGCGCCAACGCCCAGGCGGCCCGGCGCGCCACCGACGCCGACGTGACCCGCTTCCGCTCGGTCCGGGCCCGGCTGCGCGGGGTCTTCGAGGCGGCCGACCAGGACGACGAGACCCTCGCCGTCGACCTGCTCAACTCACTGCTGCTCGAATTCCCGGTCAGCCCGCAGATCTCCGGCCACGACCACCGCGACGAGGACGGCCGCCCGCTGTGGCACATGCACCTGGCCGACCACCCCTCCAACGCGACCGCGGGCTACGCCGCCATCGCCGCGATGGGCCTCGCCTTCCACCTCACCGAGTACGGCGTGGACCGCCTGGGCCTGTGTCAGGCCGCGCCCTGCCGCAACGCCTACCTGGACACCTCCACCAACCGCTCCCGGCGCTACTGCTCCGACCGCTGCGCGACCCGCGCCAACGTCGCCGCCTACCGCGCCCGCAAGCGCCTGGCGGCCGACCGGTCCGACAGCAGCGGCCTGGCGGCCGAGAACAGCCAGCGGGCCAGCGCGAGCGGCGAGCGCTGAGCACCGAGCGGGCGATAGCGCAGCCAGGCCCGGCCCAGGATCAGTTCCTCGGGTACGACGCCGTAGTCGGTGCTGTCCCCGCCCGCGTACGGGTTGTCGCCGAGCACCCACCAGCCGCCCTCGCGCCGCTCGGCGGCCCGCTTGACGACCAGCAGGTCCTGCTGGAAGGGATGGCGCAGGACGACCACGTCACCGGGCCTGACCTGGGCGCCGTACCGCAGCAGCAGCCGGTCCCCGTGGTGCAGCGTGGGCACCATGGACGGCCCCGTGACCTCGGCCAGCCCGAAGGGCGGCAGCGCCCTGCCCCGCTCGGTCTCCTGCGACAACTCCGGCATCCCCGGCACCTCCCCGGTCCGTTCCTCCACAGTCTCAGTCTGACCGTTCCTGGAGGCTGAGTGGGAGGAAGTCCTGTTGCCAGGTCTCATGCTCAGCCGTGTGCCCCGAACGGTGTTGGGCACGCTGGTCGCCCGCTTTCGCTCCGCGCCCGGCGCGCACGGATCGTATCCGTGGTCCGGGAACACGGGGGCGGGGTTCCGCACGCCCCGGGGTGCCTGGCCCGGCCTGGACGGTCCGATGCCCGCCATCATCGCTCTGGTGATGGCGGGGCGGTGCCGTCCGCCGCCGGATCGGGTGCCCGAGGGCGCGTCGTCCGATCGCCACCGATGCCGCGTGGTGGCGAGTGGGTGTGCGATGGGTGCTGGTGAGGGGTTTCTGCCAGTGCTGGGCGCCCCACCGGGAGGTGTAGGCCGGGTCGACGGCGATCAGGGGAATGCCGTGATCGGCCGCCATGCCGACGAGCCGGGCCCGCAGTCTGGAGGTGGGCATGCCGGAGATCAGCCGACGGAACCGCTTCTGGCGGCCATGCTTCTCGCGAGTGGGCTCAGCACTGAAGTCCAGGTCCTCGACCGCGATCGCCAGACCGTGGCGTTCGGCCCAATGCACCAGCCGGATCAGAGCGTGACGGACCTGGGCGTCGCGATGGAAGGCGGTGCCGGACAGGTCGTAAGCAAACGTCCTCGGCGCCCCCACCGGGTTGCCGTGGGCGTCCAGACGCCAGGCGGCGAGATGGTCGGCGTTCATGTCGACGCCGATCAGCCCGTATGAACGGGCGGCGGTCAACGGCAGCACGGTCGCGACGGACCGCGTCCAGGAGGCGGTGAGGTACCAGCGCCCTCGCGCGGTGTCCTCATGAATGCGGTAGGCGACCGCCCGGTTCGCCGTCACATGGTCACGCCACTGCTCATCCCGGTGCGCGAACGCCACCCGCGCCGTCAGGACGTACCGACCGTGCGAGGCGTTCGCCAGATACGCGAGCGGCACGGGGAGCTTGATGCTGACCTCGCCGTCCGGAGCGACCCTGATCGTCTCGTTGCCGAACCGCTTGCCCGACTCCCCGTCGGCGGAGAGGAACCGGCGTGCGGCCCGCCACCGTTCCCGCCACTGTTCTTCAGTGAGACCGGCCGCGTCGAGATGGTGGCGGGAGTTCAGCAGCCGCTTCCCGCCCCGCACCACACCCGCTCGCCAGTCCCCCCGTGCCGACCGCAGCCGGTACTCCAGCACCCTCAGACGACGAGACTTGGCAAACCACTCCTGCCGCGAGCGGTAGCCCCCGGGCGCCCGCTTGCTGCCTTTCGCCCCGACCGGCAGAGACAACCGATGCGCAATCGAACGCACCCCCGCCTCCAAACCCCGCACATGCGCGAGCTGTGCACGCCGGGCCAGACCCCACTGATCGTGCGTGGCTTTCGTGAGTGAACCCGCCCACCGCGAGGACGACTCCGCCGTAAGCAGACGCTTGCGCTCCGCCCACTGGTCACTGTCGTGCTCCAGCCCAGCCTCGCAACGCGCCTTCAGATCACGCGCGGCAAGGCTGCCGAGATGATCACCGACCAGCCGCAGCGCCCTCTCGTCCACCACGCTCAGACGCTTGAGCCGGTCCCGGACCGCGACACCTGAGGGGCCGGGCACCACGAATGGCGCCGAGATCTCCCGCAGACCACCCACCCCACCCCTCCCTCCGGCCACCATCAATGCGTCCAACGACCCGCTCCCCGAAAAGGTCACTCATTCGGCACGCGAACTCCTGTTCCCCGCACAGTCACCCGGCAGGCCCCGGCCGTCCACCCCCGCCAGACCGCACTGCACCTTGTTGCACAACAAGCAGCCGGCACCCCGGACTTTTGTCCTAAGCCCTGGGGGGCACTCGGGAAAACCAGTCCCTCAGGGAGTAATGTCCCACCTGAGAAGACGATCACGAGGAAGGAACGCTCCATGCTTTCCCGCCTGTTTGCCCCCACGGTCACGGTGAGCGCTCACTGCGACCTGCCCTGCGGCGTGTACGACCCGGCTCAGGCCCGCATCGAGGCGGAGTCGGTGAAGGCCATCCAGGACAAGATGGCCGCCAACGACGACCCCCACTTCCAGATCCGCGCGACGGTGATCAAGGAGCAGCGCGCCGAGCTGGCGAAGCACCACCTTGACGTGCTGTGGAGCGACTACTTCAAGCCGCCGCACTTCGACAGCTACCCCGAGCTGCAGAACCTCCTCAACGAGGCCGTGAAGTCCCTGTCCGCCGCCAAGGCCTCCACCGACCCGGCGACGGGCCAGAAGGCGCTGGACTACATCGACCAGGTCGCCAAGATCTTCTGGGAGACCAAGAAGGCGTGACCTCGGGTCGTGCCGCCTGACCTGCGATTTATCAGGTTGCAGCGTCTCTTGCCCGCACCCGGCCCGCAGACCGCCGAACACGGCGCCCATGACGGTCCGGGTGCGGTCGTTTTTCCGTACGCCCTCAGCGACGGCAGACGAGGATGCCACCAGCAGGTGACCCGGAAGGCTCCGTGGCGGCCGATGTGATCGGCGCACCGGGCTCCGGCTCCTCACGCGCTTGGACGCCGCCCACTGGCGGCTCGCCCCCCCCTCCACGGCCACCCTGCATCTCCACGTCTCCTGCCCGAGCCTCAGCGGCGACTGGGTCTTCGGATCACACCTCGTCGACGAGGCTCTCCAGACCGTAAGGCTTGTCCGCGCCCAGCTCCCAGTCCGGCTGTTCTGCCCTCAGATCGTGACGGACACCGGCGCCAAGCTGTCGAAATCCCTCATATGAGAAGGCCGTGCCCCCTTGCCCAAAGGCGCCGCTCCCTGATGCTCGACACCCGGCAGTGGCCCGGCACCGTCACCGAGTACGCCGACCATCTGCTCGCGGTGGCCGAGGCGTTGCTCTCCGACCCTCGCCATTTCTTCCGCTCGTACTCGGCCGCCGAGATCGGCCGTCCGATGACGGCCCCGCCTTCCAGGCGCGTTCCAGCCCCATGACCGACAGCACGGGCCCGCGTCCGCGAACTCCATCTGTACCGCCCATACTTCGAGCTCGTAGCAGCGGGTACCAAGACCATCGAGGTGCGGGTCAAGTACCCGCACCTCGCCGTCGGCGACACCATCCGCTTCCGGATCAAGGGAACGGACGAGACCTGCGAGGTGGAGGTCCAACGGGTCACCGAATACGCCGACTTCGAGGCTCTGGGCGCCCTCGCCATCGAGATCCGGAGTATCGGCGTCCGAGAGGGAAGGCACCAAGCCCGTGGCTCGATCAAAGACCGACGGCCAGGTGTCCATGACCCTGCTAGTCGCCGCCGTCATCGTCCACGACAAGGCCCAACCGCGTAGTCCTCCTCCAGCGCGGCAAGAACGCCAAGTTCGCCCAGGGCATGTGGGACCTTCCCGTCGGCAAGAACGAACCCGGCGAGCCGATCACGGAAACGGCCGTTCGCGAGCTGTACGAGGAGACGCGCCTGACCGTGAAGCCGGGGGGCCTTGAAAGTCGCTCACGTCATCCACGGCGCCCATGGCGTCGAACGGCTTCCTCACGGTCGTCTTCGCCACCACCGAGTGGAACGGCGAGCCCAAGAACCGCGAACCTCACAAGCACGCCCAGGTCTGCTGGGTGGATGCCGATGCGATCCCCCGGGACTTCGTGGACACCACTTCAAGCGCCCTGCATCGTTATCTCGATGGTGGCCCAGCCCTCTCCCTCGACGGCTGGCGGTAGAACGTCGAAACTATCTGCCACGGCTGAAAGGAGCCACTATTGGATCTTCTTAAATATTTTTATTCGATCACGTCAGCAGTGACTGTTGTTGCGGTCTGTGTGGCCATCCTCGTGACCCTAGCGCTGCTGGGCAGACGCGCCAGGAGGCCAGGCCGAGTGATCAAGCGGTTTTCCCCGGGCGCTCGGACATCCGAGTGGAGTCGCTGATCTACAATGCCCAAAACGCGCTGACCGCTCTGGGCGTCCAGCACCCCGAGAAGTGGAGCAAGAGCGAGTTGCTTACCTGGCATCTCGCCAAGCGAGGCCGTTTCGCGGTCTCTGCCACGCTCTTGCTCCTGTGCGCGATCACCATCTGCACCGGTGCGCTGATCACCGCGCTCGTAAAGCACCAGTGGGAAATGGCAAGTCAGATGTGGCTGCCTTCGTACGCGCTCTTCGTGCTCACAGCCGGTTTCGCCCAGCTCGACCGAGTGGCGACGCAGCGAGGGTGGCCAACCGCATATGTGCAATGGGCCGCCCTGCAGGCCATCCTCGCCTGCCGACCCCGACCTGACGATGACCACGCGGCGTCCATGGCGACATCAGAGCTCAGCAAACAGGTGGAAAGACTCGGGGTTGCCCTCGTCACGTACGCTCTGTTCGGTATCTCCCGCAGATCAGAGCTGCGCGCCGCCTTGTTGCCGCACTGCGTCAGGATGTCCCAGCAACTGGACGACGCATTCGAGGCGAGCCTTCGTGATCATTCGCAAGTAAAAGTGCTCGCCGAGCGCATCGTGCACTCGATCGACATCCTTGTGCGTCAAGAACCCTTGAGTCTGGCTCCGTCACCAGAGCCCACGTCTGGGGAGTCCATGCCGACAGAACCACCGATTCCGTGGCGCATGGTCATCGCTCACCTCCTGGCTCTTCTCATCGGAGCCGCACTGATCGAGGGGTTCAAAGTCCTCGGGTTCAGTGCCGAGCACCTACTCCTTCTCACTCCGCTGATCTATCTGGTGATCCAGATTCCCTACCTGTCGACCGGCAAGGTCCCAAACGCCCTACGGCATCTCCCACGCCTCGGGTCAACTGTGCCGACACCCAGTCCAGAGGGCGAACCCAGCCCACTCGAAGCCGGCGCTTCGGGCAATGTTCCACGTCCACTCACTCCCACACCCCAAAGCCATGACCAAGCGCCGCGGTCGACCACTTCCTGACAGGGCATGAGCGTCCGTCTCCCGGTCACGTCCCACTAACCCGGAGTGTCCTCCAAGGCGCGAGGGCCCAGCAGGCGATCCAAAGCGATCCGGGCCCGGCTGCCTGCTGCCGCGTTCGCGAAGAGCTGTATCTCCTGGTTCAGGGCCAGGTAAAGGCCCATCAGTTCGAAGACGAGCTGGTCGGGGTCCGTGTCCGGGGGGAGGTCGCCGGAGGTCAGTGCTGTGCGGATCTCGGTGGTGAGACGGCGGCGCCAGAGGAGGGAGAGGCGGATGACCGTGTCGCGGACGGGGCCGGTCCGGGCGTCGTACTCGATGGAGGCCGTGGTGAAGAAGCAGCCGCCGGGGAAGATGTCGCGGGCGGTTTCGAGGTAGGTGACCCAGGCATCGCAGATCGCGCGGAGGCGGGGCAGGCCCGGGGGTTCGGCGGCGGCGGGCTCCCAGACCAGGCGGGAGAACTCCGCTGCCGCGCCCTCCAGGGTTGCCAGCTGGAGAGCCTCCTTCGTGCCGAAGTGGCCGAGTACGCCCGCCTTACTCATCGACAGGTCGGCGGCGAGGCGGCCGATGGTGAGTCCTTCGAGACCGTCGACCGAGGCGAGGGCGATGCCGCGCTGGACGATGCGCTGCCGGGTTCGGCGGGCTTCGGCGGCGGACTTGCGAGGGCTCATGGCAGCCATCGTAGCGAGCCGCCCTCCTTTAACTTCCGATCGGTCGGTTGCTATATTCCGGCGGCATCGACGCCGAGCCGAGGAGATCACCTGTGCCCGTCACCGCCGCGCCGGGAAGCCGTATCACCGCGCTGGGTCACTACCAGCCCGCACGCGTCCTGACCAACGACGACCTGGCCGCCATGGTCGACACCGACGACGAGTGGATCCGGCGCCGTACCGGTATCGCCACCCGCCGCATCGCCGCCGAGGACGAGTCGGTGACCGACATGGCGACGGCCGCCGCGAGCAAGGCGCTGGCCGCGTCCGGTCTCGAACCCGCCGACATCGGCATGATCACCGTGGCGACGTGCAGTGCCGTCGACCGGTGCCCCTCCATCGCCGCCCAGGTCGCCGGGCGGCTCGGGCTGCCCTCCCCGGTCGCCTTCGATCTCAACAACGGCTGCGCCGGGTTCTGCACCGCGCTCGCCTGCGCCGACCACTCCCTGCGCGCGGGGGCCGCCAGGAACGCGCTGGTCATCGGCGTCGAGAAGATGTCCGACGTCGCCGACTGGACCGACCGCCGCACCTGCGTCCTGCTCGGCGACGGCGCGGGCGCCGCCGTGCTCAGTACCGCCGATGCCGCCGAGATCAGGCCCGTCACCTGGGGCTCGGACCCCGGCCGGGGCGACGCCGTCCGACTGGTCGGCGACTGGCACCCGCGCTTCGCCCAGGACGGCCAGACCGTCTTCCGCTGGGCCACGACCGAACTCCCCGCCATCGCCCGGGATGCCTGCGCGCGGGCCGGGCTCGCCCTGTCCGACCTGGCCGGTGTGGTCACCCACCAGGCGAACCTGCGGATCATCGACGCCGTCCTGCGCCAACTCGACCTGCCCGAGAGCGTGGTGATCGCACAGGACGTCGTGGAGTCCGGCAACACCTCCGCCGCCTCCGTGCCGCTCGCCCTGTCCAAGCTCACCGAGCGCGGTGAACTCCCGAGCGGCGGCCCGGTGCTGCTGCTCGCGTTCGGCGGCGGCCTGTCCTGGGTCGGACAGGTCGTCACCTGCCCGTAGGTACGGCACCGGTACGGCACCTGAACTGTCCACGGATAGGCACCGGAGCCCCCGACGACCGTGCGGGGTCAGGGGCCGCGCGGGCTCGGGGGCTCCGGGGTATCGGGGTGGCGGGTACGTCAGTTGGTCCGGCGGGTGACGAATTCCGCCAGGGCCAGCAGGCCGCCCGCCGCCTCGGGGGCGGGAACCGCGCGGGAGAGTTCCTGTACGGCGCGGGCCATGCGGTCGGCGGCCTCGGCCTGGGCCCAGTCCCGGCCGCCCGCCTGTTCCACGGCCAGGGCGGTGCGGGCGATCTCGCCGTCCCCGTCCGCGTACGGGCGGGCGTACAGCGCGGCGAGTTCGGCGGACGCCGGGGTGCCGGAGGTGAGCGCGGCGACGACCGGCAGGGACTTCTTGCGGACGACCAGATCCGCGCCGACCGGCTTGCCGGTGCGCCGTGGGTCGCCCCATATGCCGATCACGTCGTCGATCAACTGGAAGGCGAGGCCCGCCTGTCGGCCGAAGCCGTCCAGTGCCGCCACCTCCGCGTCGTCCGCGCCCGCGTACAGCGCGCCCAGGGCGCAGGCGCAGCCGAGGAGGGCGCCGGTCTTGGCCTCGGCCATGGTGAGCACCTCGGCCAACCCGACCTCGGTGGGGGCGCGTTGCTCCAGGGCCGTGTCGGTGTGCTGGCCCGCGCACAGTTCGATGACGCACTCCGCGAGTCGGGCCGACGCCGGTCCGGCCGCCGGGTGCGGGTCGTCGGCGAGCAGCCGCAGCGCGAGGGCCTGGAGGGCGTCACCGGCGAGGATCGCGTCGGCGTCGCCGAAGACGGTCCAGGCGGTGGCGCGGTGGCGACGCGTGGTGTCGCGGTCCATCACGTCGTCGTGCAACAGCGTGAAGTTGTGGACCAGTTCGACCGCCGCCGCTGCCCGCACCGCCGCCGCCCGGGCGGACGGTCCGCCCAGCGCGGACGCCGCCGCGAGCACGAGGGCGGGCCGGATCGCCTTGCCCGCGTTGCCCGCCGCCGGGGTGCCGTCGGCGTGCTGCCAGCCGAAGTGGTAGAGCGCGATACGGCGCAGGGGTCCGGGCAGCGACTCGATCGCGGCGCGCAGCTCCGGGTCCACCAGCTCCCGGGTCCGCTCCAGCAGAACCGTCGCCTCCTGCCCGTCGAGCGCGCCACCGTCCTCGGTCGCCTCGTCGAGCTGCGTCGCGTTGTCCGCCGTCTCCCCTCCAGCGGGCGGCCTGGCGTCATCCGCCGTCCGTCGCCCGTCGAACGACCCGGCGTCCCCCGCCGGTCCCCGCCCGTCGAGCATCCCGGCGTCTCCCGCCGGTCTCCGTCCGTCGAGCCCCCCGGTGTCCTCCACCGGCTCCCGTTGCCCGGGCGGGCGCGGCGGCGTGACCGCGCTCCCCGTCCCCGGCCTTCCCGTGCCCGTCTTCCCCGGGCCCGACGGGCGCTGTTCGGCCTGTGTCATGAACTCGGTCATGGCTCCCCCTCCCGACGTGCGAGCGCGTGGTCCCGTCCGGCACGGTGCCGGGCGGGCCCTCCCCCCGAAGGGGTTCCCGCCCCGAGGGACGGGAACCCGGGTGCGCGGTGGCGCGAGGTCACCGCCACCGGCCGATCTCGACGTTCTCCAGCACGCCGAGCGCGTCCGGCACCAGGACGGCCGCCGAGTAGTAGGCGGTGACCAGGTAGTTGATGACGGCCTGCTCGTTGATGCCCATGAAGCGGACGGACAGGCTCGGCTCGATCTCGTCCGGGATGCCGGACTGCCTGAGGCCGATGACGCCCTGGTCGGCCTCGCCGGTACGCAGGGCGAGGATCGAGGTCGTACGGGCCTCGGTGACCGGGATCTTGTTGCACGGGTAGATCGGCACGCCCCGCCAGGTGGGGATGCGGTTGCCGCCGACGTCGATGGTCTCCGGGACCAGTCCGCGCTTGTTCAGCTCGCGCCCGATCGCGGCGATGGCGCGCGGGTGGGCGAGGAGGAACTTGGTGCCCCGGCGGCGGCTGAGCAGCTCGTCCAGGTCGTCCGGGCCGGGGACGCCGTCGTGCGGCTGGATGCGCTGGTCGTACTCGCAGGCGTGCAGGAGGCCGAACTGCCGGTTGTTGATCAGCTCGTGCTCCTGGCGCTCCTTCAGCGCCTCGACCGTGAGCCGCAGCTGCTGCTCGGTCTGGTTCATCGGCTGGTTGTAGAGGTCGGCGACGCGGGTGTGGATGCGCAGCACGGTCTGGGCGATGCTCAGTTCGTACTCGCGCGGGCGGGCCTCGTAGTCCACGAAGGTGTGCGGGATGTCGGGCTCGCCGGAGTGGCCGGCCGCCAGCTCGACCTCCTTCTCGCCGTACTTGTTGGTGCGCTGGTCCGGGATCGAGCGCAGCTGCTGGAGGTGGCCGCGCAGCGAGTCGGCGCGCTCGGCCACCTGCTCGAAGTCCTGGCGGGCGAGGATCAGCACCGTGCAGGCGGTGTCCGCGCGGGCGGTGTACTCCCAGATGGCGTCCGGGTCGAGCAGGGACTGCTCGCCGAAGTAGGCGCCGTCGGCGAGGACGCCGAGCACCGCGTCGTCGCCGTACGGGCCCGTGCCGATCTTCTCGACCCTGCCGTGGGCCAGGAGGTACACCTCGTCGGACTGGCTGCCGAAGGAGGCGATCACCTCGCCGGGCGCGAAGTCGCGCTGGCGGCAGCGGCGGGCCAGCTCGGTCAGCACCTCCTCGTCCTCGTAGTCGCGCAGGGCGGGCAGCTCACCCAGCTCGGCCGGGATGACCTCGACCTGGTCGCCCGTCTTCACGAAGGTGACACGGCCGTCCCCGACGGTGTAGGTCAGCCGCCGGTTGACCCGGTACGCGCCGCCCTTCACGTCGACCCAGGGCAGACTGCGCAGCAGCCAGCGGGAGCTGATCTCCTGCATCTGCGGTGCGGACTTGGTGGTGGTGGCCAGGTTCCGCGCCGCCGCCGTGCCGAGTGACTGCTGCGGCTTGGCCTGCTCGGTGCGGACCTCTTCGCCTACCGACATAAGGAAATGCCCTCCCATGTATGCCCGGTGCCCGATCTCGCGGGGCACCGGTCCCACGACCGAGCTTTCCATCACGGAGTGTGCCCGCACCATTACCCGAAAGGAGGGGAATGGATCATCCGACTCCTGGGCAAATGGCGCGACTTTGTCCAGCTCGCGGGCGGACGGCGGCCGAACCGCACCGGCCGCCCCTCCTCCCGGCCCCGCCCCCGCCGCAACTTGTCCGAATCGGCTCGCACACCGTGCGAACGATGTGATCCCGACCCCCTGACATCGGTACAAGCGGCGATAGGAACGGGCCGTTTCCGGCGGCCCCCGCACGGCACGTAAGGAGGCGGTCATGTCCTCACCCATGTCCGCGAGCGCGTTTCTGGACGCCCTCGAGCGGGAGGGGCTCACGGTCGTCGGCGTCGACGGCTGGCGGCGCCACAACCGCAACCACAAGGGGCCGTGGGGCCCGGTCCACGGCGTGGTGATCCACCACACGGCGACCAGCGGCAGCGAGCGCACCGTGGAACTGTGCCGCACCGGCCGCGACGACCTGCCCGGACCGCTCTGCCACGGCGTGATCACCAAGGACGGCACGGTCCACCTGGTCGGCTACGGCCGCGCCAACCACGCCGGTCTGGGTGACGACGACGTCCTGCGCGCGGTGATCGCGGAGAAGGGGCTGCCGCCGGACAACGAGGCGAACACCGACGGCAACCGGTACTTCTACGGCTTCGAGTGCGAGAACCTGGGCGACGGCAAGGACCCCTGGCCCGAGGAGCAGCTGGACGCGATCGTGCGGGCCGCCGCGGCCGTCTGCCGCCACCACGGCTGGACGGAACGGTCGGTCATCGGCCACCTGGAGTGGCAGCCGGGCAAGGTGGACCCGCGCGGCTTCACGATGAAGTGGCTGCGGGCACGGATCAAGGAACAGCTGAAGGGCTGACAGGCCCGGCGGCCACACCGCCCACCCCGCGCGACAATGACCGCATGCCCCTCCGCCCCACCCTCCCCTCCCCCCTCACAGAGATCCAGGACAACCGTTTCTCCCGGCACGGCGTACGCCTCCTGCTCAAGCGGGACGACCTGATCCACCCGGAGCTGATCGGCAACAAGTGGCGCAAGCTGATGCCGAACGTCGAGGCGGCGGGCGGCCGGGAGCTGGTCACCTTCGGCGGGGCCTACTCCAACCATCTGCGGGCCACCGCGGCGGCGGGCCGGCTGCTGGGTTTCGCCACGACCGGGGTGGTGCGTGGCCAGGAGCTGGCGGAGCGCCCGCTCAACCCCTCGCTGGCGCGCTGCGCGGCCGACGGGATGCGGCTGCACTTCGTCGACAGGTCGACGTATCGCCGCAAGGACGAGCCGGAGACCCTGGCGGCGATCCTGCGCGCGGCGGGCGCCGAGGGGGCGTACGTCGTCCCGGAGGGCGGCAGCAACGCCGAGGCGGTGCGCGGCTGTGTGGCGCTCGGCGCGGAGCTGCGCGGCCGGGCCGACGTGGTCGCGGTGGCCTGCGGTACGGGCGGCACGCTGGCCGGTCTCGCGGCGGGGCTCGCGCCCGGTCAGCACGCGCTCGGTGTCCCCGTGCTCAAAGGCGGCTTCCTGGAGGACGGGATACGCGCTCTCCAGGAGCGCGCGTTCGGCGGCCGTACGGGTTCCTGGTCGCTGGACGACCGCTTCCACTGCGGCGGCTACGCGCGGACGACGCCGGAGCTGGAGGCGTTCGCCGAGGAGTTCGAGAAGCGCCACGGACTGCCCGTGGAGCGGCTGTATGTCGCCAAGTTGCTGCTCGCCCTCGTCACGCTCGCCCAGGAGGGCGCTTTCCCCCGCGGGACGAGGGTCGCGGCGGTGATCACCGGGCGCCCCCTGGAAAACCAGTGACCTACCCCGCCTCCCGATAGGCCGCCGCCTCCTCCAGGTCCAGCCTGCGCAGCAGCGCCCGCAGCATCTCGTCGTCGATGTAGCGGTGGTCGCGCAGGCGGACGAAGACCTCGCGTTCGGCGCTGATCATCTCGCGCGACAGCCTGCGGTAGGTGTCGTCGACGGATTCGCCGGTGACCGGGTTGACCTGGCCGAGCCGTTCCCAGACGGCGTTGCGGCGGCGCTCCAGGACGGCGCGCAGCCGGTCGGCGAGCGGGGCGGGCAGCGTGTTGCGCTCGTCGGACAGGAGGGCGTCCAGCCGGGACTCGGCGGCCAGCGACGCCTGCGCCTGGGCGTTGGCCTCGGCCAGGGTCTCGGCCTGCTGGTCGCGCCCGGGGAACTTCAGGAAGCGGATCAGCGGGGGCAGCGACAGCCCCTGGATGACAAGGGTGCCGATGACGGTCGTGAAGGTGAGGAAGAGGATCAGGTTGCGCTGCGGGAAGGGCTCGCCGCCGTGCACGGTGACCGGGATGGAGAAGGCGATGGCGAGCGAGACCACGCCGCGCATCCCGGCCCAGCCGGTGACGAGGGCGCCCCGCCAGGTGGGGTTCTCCTCGCGGGTCCGTACGCGCTCCGAGAGGATGCGGGGCACGAAGGCCGCCGGGTAGACCCAGACGAACCGGGTCAGGACGACGACCGCGAAGAGGGCGACGGCGTACCAGGTCGCGGACGCCGCCTCGTACGCGCCGAGTCCCTTGAGGACGCCGTGCAGCTGGAGTCCGATGAGGGCGAAGACGGCGGACTCCAGGATGAAGGCGACCATCTTCCACACGGCCTCCTCCTGGAGGCGGGTGGCGAAGTCGACCTCCCACGCACGGTGGCCGAGATAGAGCGCGACGACCACGACCGCGAGCACCCCGGAGGCGTGCAGCTGCTCGGCGACGCCGTAGGCGACGAAGGGGATGAGCAGCGAGAGGGTGTTCTGGAGGAGGGGTTCCTTCAGATGGGTGCGCAGCCAGTGCAGCGGGGCCATGAGGACGAGACCGACGCCGACCCCGCCGACGGCGGCCAGCAGGAACTCCTCCACTCCGCCGGACCAGGTGGCGCCCTCCCCGATGGCGGCGGCGAGGGCGACCTTGTAGGCGGTGATGGCGGTGGCGTCGTTCAGCAGGGACTCGCCCTGGAGGATCGTCGTGATCCGGGACGGCAGCCCGACCCGGCGCGCGACGGCGGTGGCCGCGACGGCGTCGGGCGGTGCCACGACCGCGCCGAGGACCAGGGCGGCGGTCAGCGGCAGCCCGGGCACCAGCAGATGCGCGGCCCATCCGACGGCCACGGTCGCGAAGAGCACATAGCCGACCGAGAGCAGGGCCACCGGGCGCACCTGGGCGCGCAGGTCGAGATACGAGCTGTCGGTCGCGGAGGTGTACAGCAGCGGGGGCAGCAGCAGCGGCAGGACGACGTCGGGTTCCAGGGTGTAGTCCGGCACCCCGGGGATGTACGAGGCGGCCAGGCCGACGGCGACCAGCAGCAGCGGAGCCGGTACGGGAGTGCGCCGGGCCGCGCCGGCGACGGCGGCGCTCCCCGCCACCAGCAACAGCAGCGGCAGCACGTCCATGGTCCTCGCCCGCCCTCGCTTTTCCGCGCGGCCACCCGCGCACCCGACGTAATCTGGCAATCATGAAACAGTGCACGCACGTCGACGCGCTGCCGCTCCCGGAACCCGGACCGCTCAGCGAGACGTGCCTGGAGTGCCTGGCGGACGGGACGGACCCGGTGCAGCTGCGGATCTGCCTGACCTGTGGCCACATCGGCTGCTGCGACTCCTCGCCGAACCGGCACGCGACCAAGCACCACGCGGACTCGGGTCACCCCGTGATGCGGACCTACGAACCGGGCGAGGACTGGCGGTGGTGCTTCGTCGACCATGTACTCGTATGACCACGAACGTGACCATGAACGCGGCTGCGACAGGCACTCCGACCTGGGACGGTTCGACCGCCTGACGCCTGGGTACGTCAACCCGGCGCGCGCTCTTCCCATTTGGGCCCGCACACCCCCTAGACACGGAGCGTATTCAGAGTTTTACTGTGAGTGACGCCAGGGGGTCGGGGTCATGGGGACAGGAACGTTCCGGGCGCGATAGCGTCACCGCGGAACCACCAACGCGTTACGCCGGGGGGCGACCCTCGGCCCCGTAAAGCTTGTACCACCATGGAGGTGAGGGTGTCCCAGATCGCAGGCGAGCCCACGGCGAACCAGGACTTCGTGGAAGTCCGTCTGCCGGCCGCGGGTGCCTACCTGTCGGTGCTGCGGACGGCCACGGCCGGTCTCGCGGCCCGTTTGGACTTCACCCTGGACGAGATCGAGGACCTGCGCATCGCGGTCGACGAGGCCTGCGCGATCCTCCTCCAGCAGGCCGTGCCGGGGTCCGTGCTGAGCTGTGTCTTCCGGCTCGTCGACGACTCGCTGGAGGTCACGGTCTCGGCGCCGACGACCGACGGCCACGCCCCGTCGCGGGACACGTTCGCCTGGACCGTCCTGTCGGCCCTCGCGGGCAAGGTCTCGTCCGCCGTGGACGAGGACCGGACCGTGTCGATCAGCCTGTACAAACAACGCGGCGCGGGCCCCGGCCCGGCGTGAGGAACGGGGACGGTCCGGTGCGGGACGAAGAGCGCGGCACAAGGCGGCTGCCGACCGGGGAGACGGGTGCTCCCCGCTCGGGCGAGGCCGGGAACCCGAGGCAGAGCCCGGCGGACGTACCCCGGCACATGGCCGACGGCATCGACGGCATTCCCGAGCAGGCCAGGCCCCACCCGGAGGACGACTCCGCGCGGGTCGGCGGCGAGGGGACCGTGCGGAGCACGCCCCTGGGGCAGCGCGGCAGCGGCGACACCGCCGCCCGCGCCGGGGCGAGGGCTCGGGGAAGGGCGACGGGCGGGACGATGAGCGAGCACGAGCGACACGCCGAGGACGCGGCGCCGGGCGGCACGACGGAAGCCGTGCGCGCGGCCCCGCACGACCCGCACGACCGCAGCGGCGCCCGTGCGCTCTTCATCGAGCTGCGCGGCCTCGCGGACGGCACCCCGGAGTACGCGGAGCTGCGCAACCGGCTGGTCCGGATGCATCTGCCGCTCGTCGAGCACCTGGCACGCCGCTTCCGCAACCGCGGCGAGCCGCTGGACGACCTCACCCAGGTCGCCACCATCGGTCTGATCAAGTCCGTGGACCGGTTCGACCCGGAGCGCGGCGTCGAGTTCTCCACGTACGCCACCCCGACGGTCGTCGGCGAGATCAAGCGGCACTTCCGGGACAAGGGCTGGGCGGTCCGGGTGCCGCGCCGCCTCCAGGAACTGCGGCTCGCGCTGACCACCGCGACGGCGGAGCTGTCCCAGCAGCACGGCCGCTCCCCCACGGTGCACGAGCTGGCCGAGAAGCTGGCCATCTCCGAGGAGGAGGTCCTGGAGGGCCTGGAGTCGGCCAACGCCTACTCCACGCTGTCCCTGGACGTCCCCGACACCGACGACGAGTCCCCTGCGGTCGCCGACACCCTCGGTGCCGAGGACGAGGCGCTGGAGGGCGTGGAGTACCGGGAATCGCTCAAGCCGCTCCTGGAGGACCTGCCGCCCCGGGAGAAGCGCATCCTGCTGCTCCGCTTCTTCGGGAACATGACCCAGTCGCAGATCGCGCAGGAGGTCGGCATCTCGCAGATGCACGTCTCCCGGCTGCTGGCCCGCACGCTGGCGCAGCTGCGGGAGAAGCTGCTGGTGGAGGAGTAGGCGCGAAGGAGGCGCGGCCCGGGGCTTTTTCCTACGGGCCCCGGCCCGGCGGCTCTAGCCCGCCCGGCCCGGCCCCTTGATGCCGAGGGCCTGGGCCGTGGCCGGGTTGACCAGCAGGACCAGGGAGGCCACGGCCACCGCCGCGAGGGCGATACCGGCCGGGATGGCCACGCTGTCGGCCTTGAGCAGGTTGTAGGCGACCGGCAGGGCCAGGATCTGGGTGATGACGGCGGGGCCCCGGCTCCAGCGGCGCAGGAGGAACAGCCCCCGCGCGGCCAGCAGCGGCAGCAGTGCGAGCACCGCCAGTGTGATCCCGCCCGTGACGGCCTGCTGACGGTCGTCCGGGGAGCCGGTGAGGCCGAGCACGAGGATCGAGACGGCCGCGATCACCAGGGCGGCGCCCTCCACGGCGGCCAGCGCGGCCGCCCAGGTCAGCCGGCGCGGGCGGGGCCCGGGGGCCGCTGCGGCCTCGGCGGGGTCCGGGGCGGAAGTCTGCTCACTGCTCACCCGAGAAGGGTAGCCCTGTGCCCGAGGGGCGCCGGGCGGTGCGTGGCGAGGCTCACGCCGTCTTCTCTTACCCGATCCTCAACTCGCTCTGGGCCCGATACCCCCCAGTAGGTACGCTGCCAGTCATGCGTGCACTTCTCGTGGTCAATCCGGCGGCAACCACCACCAGCGCACGCAGACGCGATGTGCTGATCCACGCGCTGGCGAGCGAGATGAAGCTGGAAGCCGTCACCACCGAGTACCGCGGCCACGCGCGCGATCTGGCCCGGTCGGCTGCGGAGAGTGACGACGTCGACATGGTCGTGGCCCTCGGCGGCGACGGCACGGTGAACGAGGTGGTCAACGGCCTGCTGCACGCGGGCCCCGACCTGGAGCGGCTGCCCGGCCTCGCCGTGGTGCCCGGCGGTTCCACCAATGTCTTCGCCCGCGCGCTCGGGCTGCCCAACGATCCGGTCGAGGCGACCGGTGCCCTGCTCGACGCGCTGCGCGAGCGCCGGGAGCGGGTGGTCGGGCTGGGCCTGACCTCGGGGACGCCGGGCACGGCGGACGAGGCGGTGCCGGACCGCTGGTTCACCTTCAACGCCGGTCTCGGCTTCGACGCGGGCGTGGTCGGCCGGGTCGAGCGGGAGCGCGAGCGCGGCCGCAAGTCGACGCACGCTCTTTATGTGCGCCAGGTGGTACGGCAGTTCCTCGGTGAGCCCAATCGCAGGCACGGCACGATCGAGCTGGAGCGGCCGGGCGCGGACCCGGTGACGGACCTGGTTGTCGCCATAGTCTCGAACACGTCCCCGTGGACCTATCTCGGCAATCGCCCGATGTACACGTCGCCTAAGGCGTCGTTCGATAAAGGGCTCGACGTACTCGGTCTAAGTCGCCTGTCCACGGCCGCCGTTGCCCGGTATGCGACCCAGTTGCTCACTTCGTCCCCCGAGCGTGGACCCCAGGGGAGACATGCTTTCTCCCTGCACGATCTGGACCGCTTCACCTTGCATTCGAAGGTCCCTCTGCCCCTCCAGATGGACGGCGACCACCTAGGGCTGCGGACGAGCGTGACGTTCACAGGCGTTCGCCATGCACTGCGTGTGATTGTGTGAGCGGAACAGGCAAAAGTCCTTTCACTCGAACGTTTAGGCCAGGGTCCACCCCATGGAAGTACGGCTGTGACCTAGTCGACACCGAGGAATCAAAAAAAATCTTCCGGAAGGGGTTGTATCCGCCGCCGAGGTTTGCGAGTCTCTACGTGGCGGTCGGGACAGCCCGCGACATCGGCGTCCACTGATCACCGATCTCCCTTCAATCCACAGGACCACACCGGGACATCTCGGCAGTCGGCCCTTCACTTGTTGGGGGACTCGTGAAAGCGTTCACATTCACAAGCAACTTGTACGTAATACCTGCACGTACCAAGGAGAGGTAGCAGCCATGGACTGGCGTCACAACGCCGTTTGCCGCGAGGAAGACCCCGAGCTCTTCTTCCCCATCGGCAACACCGGTCCTGCGCTGCTGCAGATCGAGGAAGCCAAGGCCGTCTGCCGTCGCTGCCCCGTCATGGAGCAGTGTCTGCAGTGGGCGCTCGAGTCCGGCCAGGACTCCGGCGTCTGGGGTGGTCTCAGCGAGGACGAGCGCCGCGCCATGAAGCGCCGCGCCGCCCGCAACCGGGCTCGTCAGGCCTCCGCCTGACACTCCCACCCCTGCTGACAGCCTGAGCTTGGCGGCGCGCACACCACGTGCGCTTCTCCCGCCCCCGAGCCGCAGCGCGCAGTTCCCCGATGCTCCTCCAGGTCCCGGCTCCGGCCGGGCGGGGGGTGCCCCCACCGAGGGGCAGCAGCAACGAGCACGAGCCTCGGACCACCAGTGGTCCGAGGCTTTTCGCTTGCCCGCGCCGGGCCGGGGCGAGCAGAACGGGGCGGGACGCGCCGAGTTGCGGCGCTCTCATCCCGCTCCCTCGCCCAACTCCCCTACCGCTGCGGCCGTACCGGGATGTCCAGGATCACCCGTGTCCCGCGCTCAAGACCCGGCACCATGTCGAAGGTGCCGCTCAACTCGCCCTCCACCAGCGTCCGTACGATCTGGAGGCCGAGGTTGCCCGCGGTGTGCGGGTCGAAGCCCTCGGGCAGGCCCACGCCGTCGTCCTGGACGGTGACAAGCAGGCGCCCCTCCTTGGTGGTGCCGCCCCGGACCGCCGACACCTCGACGGTTCCGGTGTCGCCCTCGCGGAAGCCGTGTTCCAGGGCGTTCTGCAGGACTTCGGTGAGGACCATGGACAGCGGGGTGGCCACCTCGGCGTCGAGCACACCGAAGCGTCCGCTGCGGCGGCCGGTCACCTTGCCCGGCGAGATCTCCGCGACCATGGCGAGCACCCGGTCGGCGATGTCGTCGAACTCCACGCGCTCGTCCAGGTTCTGGGACAGCGTCTCGTGCACGATGGCGATCGAGCCGACCCGGCGCACCGCCTCCTCCAGCGCCTCCCGGCCGCGCTCGGAATCGATACGGCGGGCCTGGAGCCGCAAAAGGGCGGCGACGGTCTGGAGGTTGTTCTTCACCCGGTGGTGGATCTCCCGGATGGTCGCGTCCTTGGTGATCAATTCCCGTTCGCGGCGCCGGAGTTCGGTCACGTCACGGCAGAGCACCAGGGAACCGATGCGGGTGCCCTTGGGCTTGAGCGGGATCGTCCGGAACTGGATGACCCCGTCGTTGGCCTCGATCTCGAACTCGCGGGGCGCCCAGCCACTGGCCACCTTGGCCAGCGCCTCGTCCACCGGCCCCCGGGTGGGGGCGAGTTCGGCGGTGGTGGTGCCGAGGTGGTGGCCGACCAGGTCGGCGGCGAGGCCGAGGCGGTGGTAGGCGGAGAGCGCGTTCGGGGAGGCGTACTGGACGATGCCGTCCGCGTCCACCCGGATCAGACCGTCACCGGCGCGCGGCGAGGCGTCCATGTCGACGTGCTGGTCGGGGAAGGGGAAGGTGCCGGCCGCGATCATCTGAGCGAGGTCGGAGGCGCTCTGGAGGTAGGTCAGCTCCAGACGGCTCGGGGTGCGCACGGTCAGCAGGTTGGTGTTGCGGGCGATCACGCCGAGGACGCGGCCGTTGCGGCGCACCGGGATGGACTCGACCCGGACGGGGACCTCCTCGCGCCACTCCGGGTCGCCCTCGCGCACGATGCGGCCCTCGTCGAGGGCCGCGTCCAGCAGGGGGCGCCGGCCGCGCGGCACGAGGTGCCCGACCATGTCGTCCTGGTAGGAGGTGGGGCCGGTGTTGGGGCGCATTTGCGCCACCGAGACGTACCGGGTGCCGTCCTCGGTGGGCACCCACAGGACCAGGTCGGCGAAGGAGAGGTCGGAGAGCAGCTGCCACTCCGATACCAGCAGGTGAAGCCACTCGAGGTCGGAGTCGCCGAGGGCGGTGTGCTGGCGGACCAGTTCGTTCATGGAGGGCACGAGTGCGAGCGTACCGGGGCGCTCGGACCGGCCGGAAAACACCCGTCGGACCGGGTGGGGAACACCTGTCGGACCGGTCGGGGAACACCCGTCGGGAACACCCGCGGGCCGCGGCGCCTGGGAAGGACCCTCAACCCTCCCGGCACCGCAGCCCGGAGCATCATCGGCCGTGGGGTGTGCGGTCCCGGTCGGCCGAAGGCCGAGGAGCCGGGGCAGTCAGGGCAGAGAGCACCGGTTCCTCGAATCCGCCTTCCTGTGCGGGGAAGACGGAGGCTTTTTCAGCTGTTCGCCCTGCGGTGTTCGTTGCCTGCATTGTGGACTAGACCACGCTGGCATGTCCATGCATGGAACAGCGCGGATCGCGCCATAAAGCCTGGCTGACGGCAT
Organism: Streptomyces sp. LaPpAH-108; assembly: GCF_000373625.1. Lineage (GTDB taxonomy): Bacteria > Actinomycetota > Actinomycetes > Streptomycetales > Streptomycetaceae > Streptomyces. The sequence continues at coordinate 806,968 of NZ_KB891987.1, read as the reverse complement.
GGACGACGGACGGCGGGGCCAGGTGGCACCCGATGCCACGCAGCCTAGCCCGGCACCGCCGTCCAGGGGAGCGGTCAGCCGGGGCGATTTACGCCACGCGGGTGCATGGGGGCGCACGAAGAGGGCACTCAGTGCCGTCACGCCTCCCGCGCGGAGCCGGTCCGGGAGGGGGCCGCTCTGCTAGATTGGTCTAAACCACATGGCGACGCGCGGCGCGCGCTCCCCCATCTCCAGCCCTCTTCAGAACGGCAGGCCCAGCGTGGAAGTTGTCATCGTTCCGGACGCCGCGGCGGGTGGCGAGCTGATAGCCGAGGCCATGGCCCAGCTGCTGCGGCGCAAGCCCGACGCCCTGCTCGGCGTGGCCACAGGATCCACCCCGCTGCCCGTCTACCAGGCGCTGACCGCCAAGGTGCGCTCCGGCGCCGTCGACACCACGCGCGCCCGGATCGCCCAGCTCGACGAGTACGTGGGGCTGCCCGCCGACCACCCCGAGTCCTACCGCTCGGTGCTGCGCCGCGAGGTCCTGGAACCGCTCGGCATCCCGATGGACGCGTTCATGGGCCCCGACGGCACGGCCGATGACCTCCGGGCGGCCTGCGCGGCGTACGACCGCTCGCTCGCCGAGGCCGGGGGCGTGGACCTCCAGCTGCTCGGGATCGGCACGGACGGGCACATCGGGTTCAACGAGCCGTGCTCCTCGCTCGCCTCGCGCACCCGGATCAAGACGCTGACCGAGCAGACCCGCGTCGACAACGCGCGCTTCTTCGACGGCGACATCGAGCAGGTCCCGCACCACGTCATCACCCAGGGCATCGGCACCATCCTGGAGGCCCGGCACCTGGTGCTCCTCGCGACCGGCGAGGGCAAGGCGGACGCGGTGGCCGCGACCGTCGAGGGCCCGGTGGCGGCGGTGTGCCCGGCCTCCGCGCTCCAGCTGCACCCGCACGCCACGGTGGTCGCGGACGAGGCCGCTGCCTCCAAGCTCAAGCTGGCCGACTACTTCCGGCACACCTACGCGCACAAACCCGCCTGGCAGGGCATCTGACCTGACCCGCCGGGGGCCGAGCGGCCCCCGGCACCAGCACCAGCACCAGCACGGGCACAAGCACCGGCTCCGGCTCATACCGCCCCGGCGATGACCTCCGCCGCCGCCTGCCCGCAGACCCGGGCCGCGCCGTGGGTCGCGAGGTGCAGGGCGCCCCGGGCGGGGGCCTGGGGCACGCCCATCTCCACCACCACCGTGTCGGGACGGGCAACCAGCAGGGTGTCCAGGGCGGCCGACATCCAGGGGTGACGGTGCTCGTCGCGGACCACGGCGACGATCCGGCTCTCCCCCGCCTCCGCCAGCGCCTCCTCGCCCGCCTTCTCCCCGGCGAAGCCGCCGGTGCGGGTGCCCGGCAGCAGCCGGGCCAGATCGGCGGCCACGCCCCAGGGCGTCTCGTCGCCGACCGCGATGTTGGCGACCGGCGTGAACGCGGCCACGTACGGCGCCCCGGTGAGCGGGGTGAAGCCCTCGCCGCCGGTCACCCTGAGGGCCCGGCGGGCCGCGCGCAGCCCCGCCTCGGTGTCGGGCGCGGTGGCGGTACCGGTCGGCGCGGCGGCCCAGGCGGCCAGTTCGCGCACCCGGCGGGCGGCGTCCGCGAGCCGTTCCTCGGCCAGCTCGCCGGAGCGCACCGCCGTGACGAGCGCGTCCCGCAGCCGTCGTACCGTCTCGTCGTCCGCGAGGCCGCCGCCCACGCAGATCGCGTCGGCACCGGCGGCGATGGCGAGGACGCTGCCGCGCTCGATGCCGTAGGTGGCGGAGATGGCGCGCATCTCCATGCCGTCGGTGACGATCAGGCCCTGGTAGCCGAGTCCGTCACGCAGCAGGCCGGTGAGGATCGGCCGGGAGAGGGTCGCCGGGCGGTCCGGGTCCAGGGCGGGGACGAGGATGTGGGCGCTCATCACCGCGCGCGTGCCCGCCTCGATGGCCGCCCGGAAGGGGGCGAGGTCGCGGCGGTCCAGGGTGTCCGCGTCCACGTCGATGCGGGGCAGCGCGTGGTGGGAGTCGACGGCGGTGTCGCCGTGCCCGGGGAAGTGCTTGGTGCAGGCGGCGACCCCGGCCGACTGGAGGCCGGTCACATAGGCGGCGGTGTGCCGGGCGACCAGGTCGGTGTCGGCGCCGAAGGAGCGGACACCGATGACCGGGTTGGCGGGGTTGGAGTTGACGTCGGCGGAGGGCGCCCAGTTGAGGTGGACCCCGCACGCGGCCAGGCGGCGGCCCAGCTCGCGGGCGACCGCGCGGGTCAGTTCCGTGTCGTCCACCGCGCCGAGGGCGTGGTTACCCGGGAAGGACGAGCCGCTGCGGGCTTCCAGGCGGGTGACGTCGCCGCCCTCCTCGTCGATGGCGACCAGGACATCGGGGCGTTCGGTGCGCAACTGCGCGGTGAGCGCGGCCAGTTGCTCGGGCGAGACGATGTTGCGGCCGAACAGGCCGACCGAGGCCAGGCCCTCGCCGAGGCGGCGCAGCAACCAGTCGGGGGCGGTGGTGCCGGTGAAGCCGGGCTGGAGGACGGCCAGCGCGTCCCGGGTGAGGGTGTCGCTGCCGCGGGCGAGTGTCGTCATCGGTGGCGTTATCCCTTCACGGCGCCCGCGGTCAGGCCCGCGGCCATCTTGCGCTGGATGATGAGGAACAGGACGACGATCGGCACGGCCATCATGGTGGCGCCGGCCATCATCGGGGCGTATTCGGTGCCGTTCTTGGTGGTGAAGTTGCCGAGCCACACGGTGGCCGTCTGATGCTCCTGGCTGAGCAGCATCAGGGCGTAGAGGTATTCGTTCCACGCCTGGATGAAGCCGTAGACCGAGGTGGCGACCATGCCGGGGGCCAGCAGCGGGAAGACGACGCGCAGGAAGGCGCCGGTGCGCGAGCAGCCGTCCACCATGGCGGCCTCCTCCAGTTCGCGCGGGATGTTGACGATGAAGCCGCGCAGGGTCCACACCGTGAACGGGAGGATGAAGGTCAGGTACGTGATGATCAGGCCGGGGAGCTTGTCGTACTGGCCCAGGTCGTTGAGCAGCAGGAAGACCGGGATGATCATGGCGACCAGCGGGACCATCTGCACCGCGAGGATGCCGACGATGACGACCTTGCGGCCGCGGAAGGCGAAGCGGGAGATGGCGAGCGCGGCGAGCGTGCCGACGACGAGGCCGATCAGCACGACGGAGACGGACACCACGAGGCTGCGCCCGACCGGGCCCCAGAAGTCCGCGATGGCCAGCGCGCGGCGGAAGTTGGCGAGGGTGAACCCCGTGGGCAGCAGGCTGGGGTCGGGGTCGATGGCGTCCTTGGCCGGCTTGATCGCCGTGTCCACCATCCAGTAGACGGGGAAGCCGAGGGACGCGAAGACGAACAGGCCGAGGGCGTTCCAGCCGAGCCGGGCCGTGCGGCGGCGGGGGGCGTCGGAAGCCGTGGTGCTCATTCGACCTCTCCGATCTTCAGCATCTGGCGCATGTAGACGGCGACCACGGCGAGCATCAGCAGGATGGTGACGACGGCGATGGCCGAGCCCTGCGCGTAGTCGTTGACCACGAAGGCGCGGTCGAAGGAGTAGGTGGTCAGCAGCTGGAACTCGGGTTCGGGGTGGCCGCCGCGCATCACGAAGACCTGCGGGAAGACGCCCATGTCCCAGATGACCGACAGGGTCGTGAGCATCACCAGGACCGGCTTGAGGATCGGCAGGGTGACATGGCGGAAGACGCCCCAGGCGCCCGCGCCGTCGAGCCGGGCCGCCTCCTCCAGCTCCTTGGGGACCTGGGTGAGTCCGGCGCTGAGCGTGATGGTCACGAAGGGCACCGCGCCCCAGACCACCAGGAGCATGATGACCGCGAGCCCCTGCGGGCCGCTCGCGAACCAGTTGTGGCCCACCATCTCGACGCCGGGCAGCTTGCTGAGCAGGGCGTTGAGGATGCCGTAGTCGGAGTCGAAGAGCCACTTGAAGACGGTGGTGGCGACGATGACGGGCATGCCCCAGCTGGCCACCAGGGCGATGTTGACCAGGGTGCGCACCCAGCCGGAGACCCGCTGGAGCAGCAGGGCGATCAGCATCCCGAGCACCATGGTGAGGATCACCGAGCCGCCCGCGAAGATCAGGGTGCGCAGCACGACCTGCCAGAACTCGCCGTCCCCGAGCACCGACGAGAAGTTGTCGAAGCCCACCGACTCGGCGGGCTGGAAGCCCCACAGCTGGGACTGCCCGAACTTCTGGAAGGACAGGGTGACCAGACGGACCAGCGGGTAGCCCATGACGAGGGCGAGGATCAGCAGACAGGGCGCGAGCAGCAGCCAGGGCGTGGCCGAGTCGCCCTTCGCGCCGGACCGGCGCGTTCCGTCCGCCGTCGCGGGGGGCGGTGCCTGGCGCGGTGGCGGCACCTTGGCCGGGGTGGTCGTGTCTGCGGCACTCATCGCGCGCTCCTCAGCGGTCCCTCTGGTCGTACGCGGGCGACGGCCGCGCGGTGATAAGTGCGCGGGCACCGGCCCCGGTGCGGTCCGGGGCCGGTGTGCTCCGCGCTCGGGTCACGTGTTGTCGATGACCGCTCGGGTCACTTGTTGTTGATGACCTTGTCGATCGCGGCGTCGGCCTGCTGGGCCGCAGCGGCGGGCGTCTGCTTGCCGGTGCCGATGTTCTGCAGCATGGTCTGCAGGATCTGCGCCTTCTCGACCTGGCCCCAGCCGGGCGCCATCGGCACGAACCAGCTGGACTCGGCCGCGGTGGCCGGGACGGCGGTCGCCGGGTCGCTCTTCAGGGTGGCGAGGTCGGACTTGTTGTTGGGCAGGTTGCCCTTGCTCATCAGACCCTTCTGCCCGGAGGGTCCGGTGAAGGCGTTGATCCACTCGGCGGCGAGCCCCTGCGCCTTGGACTTCACCGGGACGGCGAGGTCGGAGCCGCCGAGGAAGACCGGCATGTTCTTGCCGGAGGGGCCGGGCATCACGAAGTTCTCGAGCTTGTCCTTGAGCCCCCCGACCTTGTCGTTCTTCGGGTCGGCGGAGGTCGCGCCCTCCCAGGCCGCGCCGAAGATCATGGCGGACTTGCCCTGGCCGAAGACGATGGGACGGTCGGACTCGTCCTTGGTCTTGTCGCCGTGCATGTACGTGTCGAGCACGGTCTTGTACTCGGTCAGGCCCTTGAGCGACTCGGGCGAGGACAGGCTCGCCTTCCACTGGCCGCCGCTCTCCTTGGCGATGGCGCCGCCCGCGTCGTAGACGAAGGACATCGCGGCGTACCAGTCGCGGGAGGGCTGGTACCAGGCGCTGAACTTGTCACCCTTCTTCTTCTGGATCTTGTTCAGGTCGGCGGTCAGCTCGTCGTAGGTCGTCGGCACCGCCTTGACCCCGGCCGCGGCGGCCACGTCCTTGCGCCAGGTGGCGACCCGGCCGCCCGCGTAGTACGGCACGCCGTAGGTCTTGCCCTCGTACGTCACCGAGGCCTTGAGGCCGTCGAGCCAGTCGGCGGACTTGGCGAACCCGGTGGCGTCCAGCGGGGCGAAGGCGCCCTTGACCATGTAGCCGAGCATCTCGGTGTTGCCCATCTCGACCACGTCGGGGGCCTTGTCGGTGGCGAGGACGGCGTCGAGCTTGGTGTTCTTGTCCGGCCAGCCGTAGTACTCGTGCTTGATCTTCAGGCCGGGGTGCTTCTTGACGACGGCCGCGTCGGCCGCCTTGACCAGCTCGGGCCAGTTGTTCTGCGCGTCGACGGTGAGCCAGACGGTCAGCTCCTTGGCGTCCGCCGCCCCCTTGCCGTCGTTGCCGCTGTCGCTCCCGCACGCCGCGACCGAGACGATCATGCCCGCGATGCCGATCGCGGCTGTCAGTCTGCGCTTCACGCCACCCTCCTCAAGGGACGCCACCCACCCCCCTGCCACCCCTGCGATGCACGACTGCGCGCCGAACCACCCGTGGGACCGGGAACTGGACCAATGGTGTAGACCAGCACCGGGAGCCTGACCCACGTCAATGAGCATGTCAAGGGTGTTCCTGCGGGCCACGGGCGTCCGTGATGCGACCGAGATATGCAGGGACCTTTCATTGCTCAAGCGACAGATCGGACGGACCAGTTCCGGTGGACCACTGGCAGGAAATGCGGTGTGGACTAGACCAGCAGAAGTAGCGGCGGTATACAGGGAGGTCACGGAGCGTGCGGGCCGGTACCGGTCGCGTGCGGCCGTGCCACGATGTGGGCCGTGGCCGATGGACGTCGGTCGCTTTCGGCGTCCGGAGCCGGGAAGGCAGAGCATGAGCACCGATGTCAGCAGGGCGGAGAACGAGGCCGGCGCGACCGTCCGTACCGCGCGCGTGCCCAAGTACTACCGCCTGAAGAAGCATCTGCTGGACATGACGGAGACGCTTCCCCCCGGCACGCCCGTCCCGCCCGAGCGCACGCTGGCCGCCGAGTTCGACACCTCCCGCACCACCGTCCGCCAGGCCCTCCAGGAACTGGTCGTCGAGGGACGCCTTGAGCGCATCCAGGGCAAGGGCACCTTCGTCGCCAAGCCCAAGGTCTCCCAGGCGCTCCAACTGACCTCGTACACCGAGGACATGCGCGCCCAGGGCCTGGAGCCGACCTCCCAGCTCCTCGACATCGGGTACGTCACGGCCGACGACCGGCTCGCCGGGCTGCTGGACATCACCGCGGGCGGACGCGTGCTGCGCATCGAGCGGCTGCGCATGGCGAACGCGGAGCCGATGGCCATAGAGACCACCCATCTGTCCGCCAAGCGCTTTCCCGCGCTGCGCCGTTCGCTGGTGAAGTACACCTCGCTCTACACCGCGCTCGCCGAGGTCTACGACGTCCATCTCGCCGAGGCCGAGGAGACCATCGAGACCTCCCTGGCCACCCCGCGCGAAGCCGGTCTGCTCGGCACCGACGTGGGTCTGCCCATGCTGATGCTCTCCCGCCACTCCCTGGACCGCGAGGGCAACCCGGTGGAGTGGGTGCGCTCGGTGTACCGGGGCGACCGCTACAAGTTCGTGGCGCGTCTCAAGCGGCCCGTGGACTGACCTGCGGCGCTCTCACCCATCCCCGCACCTCACAGCGGCATATCAATACACGGACGAGGGGTTCCGCTCCCGCCTGCCGTCACCTAAATTGCCAGCGCATTACGCAGTGATCAACGCTGATCAACGAGGGGACGGAGCGGTGGCATGTCCGAATCACCCGAAGTGAGGCACCCGGTGGTGACACCGGTCCGTGTCGTCATCGGCCTGTGTCTTCTCGCGCCGTTCGTCGCGATGCTCTGGGTCGGCTCGTTCTCGAAGACGGACCCGACGTTCATCGGCATCCCGTTCTTCTACTGGTACCAGATGCTGTGGGTGCTGGTCTCGACCTCGCTCACCATGCTGGCGTACCAGCTGTGGCAGCGTGACCAGCGCGCCCGCAAGGCACAGAGCGGGGGTGCGTCCAAGTGAAGGACGGCGTCAACGGCGTGGCGCTCGGCGTCTTCGTCTTCTTCTTCCTGGCCGTCACGGTCGTGGGCTTCATGGCCGCGCGCTGGCGCAAGGCCGAGAACGAGCACTCGCTGGACGAATGGGGCCTGGGCGGCCGGTCGTTCGGCACCTGGGTCACCTGGTTCCTGCTGGGCGGCGACCTCTACACGGCGTACACCTTCGTCGCCGTGCCCGCCGCGATCTACGCGGCCGGTGCGGCCGGGTTCTTCGCGGTGCCGTACACGATCCTGGTGTACCCGCTGATCTTCACCTTCCTGCCCCGGCTGTGGTCGGTCTCGCACCGCCACGGGTACGTCACCACCTCGGACTTCGTGCGCGGCCGGTTCGGCTCGAAGGGCCTGTCGCTGGCGGTGGCGGTCACCGGCATCCTGGCGACCATGCCGTACATCGCGCTCCAGCTGGTCGGCATCCAGGCCGTCCTGGACGTGATGGGCGTGGGCGGCGGTGAGAACACCAACTGGTTCGTGAAGGACCTGCCGCTGCTGATCGCCTTCGGTGTGCTCGCGGCCTACACCTACTCCTCGGGCCTGCGCGCCCCGGCGCTGATCGCGTTCGTGAAGGACACGCTGATCTACATCGTCATCGCGGTGGCGATCATCTACATCCCGATCAAGCTGGGCGGCTTCGACCACATCTTCGCCGCCGCGGACAAGAAGTTCACCACGGCGGGCGCGGGCGGTCTGGTCCCGGCCCCGGCGGGCCAGTGGACGTACGCCACACTGGCGCTCGGTTCGGCGCTCGCGCTGTTCATGTACCCGCACTCGATCACCGCGACCCTGTCGTCCAAGAGCCGTGAGGTGATCCGGCGCAACACCACGATCCTGCCGCTGTACTCCCTGATGCTGGGCCTGCTCGCGCTGCTCGGCTTCATGGCGATCGCGGCCGGGGTGAAGGTCACCAACGGGCAGCTGGCGATCCCGCAGCTGTTCGAGGACATGTTCCCGAGCTGGTTCGCGGGCGTGGCCTTCGCGGCGATCGGCATCGGCGCGCTGGTCCCGGCGGCGATCATGTCGATCGCGGCCGCGAATCTGTTCACCCGGAACATCTACAAGGACTTCATCAAGCCGGACGCGACACCCAAGCAGGAGGCGCAGGTCTCCAAGCTGGTGTCGCTCCTGGTGAAGGTGGGCGCGCTGGCGTTCGTCCTCACCATGGACAAGACGGTGGCGATCAACTTCCAGCTCCTGGGCGGCATCTGGATCCTCCAGACCTTCCCGGCGCTGGTGGGCGGTCTGTTCACCCGCTGGTTCCACCGCTGGGCGCTGCTCGCGGGCTGGGCGGTCGGCATGGTCTACGGCACGCTGGCCGCCTACGGGGTCGCCTCGCCGACGCAGGCGCACTTCGGCGGCTCGGCCAAGGAGATCCCGGGCATCGGTGAGATCGGCTACATCGGCCTGACGGCCTTCGTGCTGAACGTCCTGGTCACCGTGGTCGGCACGGTCGTCCTGAAGGCCGTGAAGGCCCCCGAGGGCGTGGACGAGACCGCGCCCGGCGACTACACGGCGGACGCGGGCGACGCGGGCGTCGAGGTGGAGCTGCCGCCCGCGACGGCGGGGAGCGCGCACTAGTCCCTTCACTGATCAACTCCCTTGCGGGCCGCCGGAAAGCGAGAGCGCCGGTGGCCCGCTGTCGTCCAGACTCACGGTATGGACTTCCTCATCCGGCCGGCCCGCCCCGACGAGTACGCGGAGCTGGGCGAGATCACCGCACAGGCCTATCTCCAGGACGGACTCCTCGATTTCGGGGAGGGCGACGCGTATCTGGCGGAGCTGCGGAACGTGGCGAAACGGGCGGCAGCCGCCGAGGTGCTGGTGGCCGTGCGGGACGGGGTGCTGCTGGGCGGTGTGACGTTCGTCCCGTCCGGCGGTCCGCTGAGCGACATCGCCGCTCCGGGCGAGGCCGAGATCCGGATGCTGGCGGTCGCGCACGCGGGCCGGGGGCAGGGAGCCGGGGAAGCGCTCGTACGGGCCTGTGTGGAGCGCGCGCGGGCCGTGGAGGGCTGTGTACGCGTCGTGCTGTCCACCCAGCCGACGATGCGCACCGCCCATCGCATCTACGCGCGTCTCGGCTTTGTTCGCACACCCGAGCGGGACTGGAACCCCTTGCCCGGCCTGCTGGAGATCGCCCTGCTCACCTACGCGTTCACGCTCTGAGATCACCGCGACACACGACAGACACAACATCTGGGCCTGCGACGACAGCGCGGCACTAGATGTATGCTCATGCTCGCTGTCGTCGCAGGGGAATCCGGTGCGAATCCGGAACTGTCCCGCAACGGTGTACTCGCGTGCTTTGCGCACGCCCGCTTCAGTCCGAGGACCTGCCGACAGCGCGCCCGGCCGTCCGGTCCGGGTGCCCTGAAGACGTCCGGGCCTCGCGGAGTGGGCTGGTGGACGCGACGCGTGCGCGCTCGTGCCCTCCCCTGCCCTCCGCCAGGCCCCCGTGCCCAGCGAGGGAGAGCCCCACGTGACCATCGCGCCGTCCGACCCGGCTTCAGCCACCCCGGCGACCCGGGTGGAGAACGACGGTCCCGGAGCCGCGCTGCTGCGGACCCTGACCGAGCTGACCGCCGACCTCCCCGACGCCGACCCCGGACGGGTCGCCGCCGCCGCGCTGCGTGGCCGTTCGGCCAAGGCCGACGAGGCCGAGCTGCGCGAGCTGGCGACCGAGGCCGCCGCCGGTCTGATCTCCGAGGACCCCGCCTACTCGCGGCTGGCCGCCCGGCTGCTCACGCTCTCCATCCGCGCCGAGGCCGCCTCGCAGGGCGTGACGAGCTTCACCGAGTCGGTGACCGTGGGCCACCGCGAGGGCCTGGTCGCCGACCGCACCGCCGACTTCGTCGCGCTGCACGCCGCCCGCCTCGACGCCCTGATCGACACCGGCGCCGACGACCGGTTCGGCTACTTCGGCCTGCGCACCCTGCACAGCCGCTATCTGCTGCGCCACCCCATCACCCGCAAGGTGATCGAGACCCCGCAGCACTTCATGCTGCGCGTGGCGAGCGGTCTGGCCGAGAACGACAGCGCCCCCGCGGTGGACGAAGTGGCCGCGCTCTACGGCCTGATGAGCCGCCTGGACTACCTGCCGTCCTCCCCCACGCTGTTCAACTCCGGTACCCGGCACCCCCAGATGTCGTCCTGCTACCTGCTGGACTCCCCGCTGGACGAGCTGGACTCGATCTACGACCGTTACCACCAGGTGGCCCGCCTCTCGAAGCACGCCGGTGGCATCGGTCTGTCCTACTCCCGCATCCGCAGCCGGGGTTCGCTGATCCGGGGCACCAACGGGCACTCCAACGGCATCGTGCCGTTCCTGAAGACGCTGGACGCCTCGGTGGCCGCGGTGAACCAGGGCGGGCGGCGCAAGGGCGCGGCGGCGGTGTACCTGGAGACCTGGCACTCCGACATCGAGGAGTTCCTGGAGCTGCGCGACAACACCGGTGAGGACGCGCGCCGTACGCACAATCTGAACCTCGCGCACTGGATCCCGGACGAGTTCATGCGCCGGGTCAACGCCGACGAGCAGTGGTCGCTGTTCTCCCCGGCGGACGTGCCCGAGCTGGTCGACCTGTGGGGCGAGGAGTTCGACGCCGCCTACCGCAAGGCCGAGGCGTCGGGCCTGGCGAAGAAGACCATGCCCGCCCGCGAGCTGTACGGCCGCATGATGCGCACCCTCGCGCAGACCGGCAACGGCTGGATGACCTTCAAGGACGCCGCCAACCGCACCGCCAACCAGACGGCGCTGCCGGGCAACGTGGTCCACTCCTCCAACCTCTGCACGGAGATCCTGGAGGTCACCGACGACGGCGAGACCGCGGTCTGCAACCTCGGTTCGGTGAACCTGGGCGCCTTCGTGCGGGACGGCGACATCGACTGGGCCCGCCTGGACGAGACCGTCCGCACCGCCGTGACCTTCCTCGACCGGGTCGTGGACATCAACTTCTACCCGACCGAGCAGGCGGGCCGCTCCAACGCCAAGTGGCGTCCGGTGGGCCTGGGCGCCATGGGCCTCCAGGACGTCTTCTTCAAGCTGCGCATCCCGTTCGACTCCCCCGAGGCGAAGGCGCTGTCCACCCGGATCGCCGAGCGGATCATGCTGGCCTCCTACGAGGCGTCCGCCGACCTCGCCGAGCGCAACGGCCCGCTCCCGGCCTGGGAGCAGACCCGCACCGCGCAGGGCGTGCTGCACCCCGACCACTACGGCGTCGAGCTGACCTGGCCGGAGCGCTGGGCCGCGCTGCGCGAGCGGATCGCCGTCACCGGCATGCGCAACTCGCTGCTGCTGGCCATCGCGCCGACGGCCACCATCGCCTCCATCGCGGGCGTCTACGAGTGCATCGAGCCGCAGGTGTCCAACCTGTTCAAGCGCGAGACGCTCTCGGGCGAGTTCCTTCAGGTCAACTCCTACCTGGTGCAGGAGCTGAAGGACCTCGGCGTGTGGGACGCCCGCACCCGTGAGGCGCTGCGCGAGGCCAACGGCTCGGTGCAGGACTTCGTCTGGATCCCCGAGGACGTGCGGGCGCTGTACCGCACGGCGTGGGAGATCCCGCAGCGCGGTCTGATCGACATGGCCGCCGCGCGGACCCCGTTCCTCGACCAGGCGCAGTCGCTGAACCTGTTCCTGGAGACGCCGACCATCGGCAAGCTCTCCTCGATGTACTCCTACGCGTGGAAGTCGGGTCTGAAGACCACGTACTACCTGCGTTCGCGTCCGGCGACCCGTATCGCCCGTGCCGCCCAGGGCCAGGCCCCGGCGGCCAAGACCATCCCCGTCCAGCAGGCGGCCGACCCCGACGCCGTCGCCTGCTCCCTTGAGAACCCCGAGTCCTGCGAGGCCTGCCAGTAATGTCCGACGAAACGAAGAACCTGCTCGACCCCGGCTTCGAGCTGACTCTCCGCCCGATGCGCTACCCCGACTTCTACGAGCGCTACCGGGACGCGATCAAGAACACCTGGACCGTCGAGGAGGTCGACCTCCACTCGGACGTCGCCGACCTCGCGAAGCTCTCCCCCGAGGAGCAGCACCTGATCGGCCGCCTGGTGGCGTTCTTCGCCACGGGTGACTCGATCGTGGCGAACAACCTGGTGCTGACGCTGTACAAGCACATCAACTCCCCCGAGGCGCGGCTCTACCTGAGCCGTCAGCTCTTCGAGGAGGCCGTGCACGTCCAGTTCTATCTGACGCTGCTCGACACCTACCTGCCCGACCCGGAGGACCGCGCGGCGGCGTTCGCGGCGGTGGAGAACATCCCCTCCATCCGCGAGAAGGCCGAGTTCTGCTTCAAGTGGATCGACTCGGTCGACAAGCTGGACCGCCTGGAGTCCAAGGCCGACCGCCGCAAGTTCCTGCTGAACCTGATCTGCTTCGCGGCGTGCATCGAGGGCCTGTTCTTCTACGGCGCCTTCGCCTACGTCTACTGGTTCCGCAGCCGGGGTCTGCTGCACGGCCTCGCGACCGGCACCAACTGGGTGTTCCGCGACGAGACGATGCACATGTCCTTCGCCTTCGACGTGGTCGACACCGTCCGCAAGGAGGAGCCGGACCTGTTCGACGACCAGCTGGAGCAGCAGGTCACGGACATGATCCGGGAGGCCGTCGCGGCCGAGCTGCAGTTCGGCCGCGACCTGTGCGGTGAGGGCCTGCCCGGCATGAACACCGAGTCGATGCGGCAGTACCTGGAGTGCGTCGCCGACCAGCGTCTGGTGCGCCTCGGCTTCGCCCCGGTGTACGGCTCGGAGAACCCCTTCTCCTTCATGGAGCTGCAGGGTGTTCAGGAGCTGACGAACTTCTTCGAGCGCCGCCCGTCGGCGTACCAGGTCGCGGTGGAGGGCACCGTGGACCTGGACGAGGACTTCTGAGTCTCCCTTCTCCCGGGCGCCGCCAGGCGTTCCCGGTCCTCCTGGGCCTGCCCGAGCTGTCGGTCGACGCGCCGGTCGCGCACGATGCCGATCACCGAGGGCAGGACCAGGAGGACCAGGATGCCGAGAGTGGCGGCCATTCCGATGAGACCTTCGATCTGGTTTCCGTTCATGGACACCACTGTCCTGCGGTTCACTCCTGACGGGCACTGGCAGGACTGCCGCGCACCCTCGATTTACTGCCAGCCGCGAGGCACACTGGCAGCATGCTGAAGAACGTGGCGGCCGTACTGCTCGACGGGGTCCACCCCTTCGAGCTGGGCGTGGTGTGCGAGGTGTTCGGCGTCGACCGCAGCGAGGAGGGTCTGCCGGTCTACGACTTCGCCGTGGTCTCGGCGGAGGGCCCGACCCTCTCCACCCACTGCGGCTTCACCGTCTCCACCCCGCTCGGTCTGGAGCGGCTGGAGGAGGCCGACCTGATCGCCGTCCCGGCCGGCGAGACCTACGCGGAGCGCGACTACCCGCCCGAGCTGCTCGACGCCCTGTGCCGCGCCGTCGCGCGCGGTACCCGGGTGCTCAGCGTCTGCTCGGGCGTCTTCGTGCTGGCCGCGGCCGGACTCCTCGACGGCCGCCGCTGCGCGGTGCACTGGCGCCACGCCGACCAGCTCACCCGGCGCCACCCCCGGGTCACCGTCGAGCCCGATGTGCTCTACGTGGACGAGGACCCGCTGATCACCTCAGCGGGCACGGCCGCGGGGATCGACGCCTGCCTCCACATCGTCCGCAAGGAACAGGGCCCCGAGGTCGCCAACAAGATCGCCCGGCGGATGGTGGTGCCCCCGCACCGGGACGGCGGCCAGGCCCAGTACATCGAGCGCCCGCTGCCCAAGGGCCCCTGCGACACCGTGGGCGAGGTCCTGGTGTGGATGGAGGCCCACCTGGACGAGGAGGTCACCGTCGAGCAGCTCGCCGCCCGCGCCCACATGTCCCCGCGCACCTTCGCCCGCCGCTTCCAGCAGGAGACCGGCACCACCCCGTACCGCTGGATCCTGCGCCAACGGGTGCTGCTGGCCCAGCGGTTGCTGGAGGGGACGGACGAGACGGTGGACTCGATCGCCTGGCGGGCCGGGTTCGGCACCGCCGCCGCGCTGCGCCACCAGTTCGTCCGGGCGCTCGGCACCACCCCGAACGCCTACCGGCGTGCGTTCCGGGGCCCCGAGGCCGCCTGACCGCACGCCGGTCCTGACGCGTCGCTCCTCACCACTCCACGGGCTCGACCAGCAGCCGGTGCGGACGCAGGGTGATGCCCACCCGGGTGGTGGCGTCCGAGTCCTCGACCTGACGGAACCGGTACTTCGCCGAGATCGCCGCCACGATCAGGCTCAGCTGCGCCATGGAGAAGTGGTCGCTCGGGCACTTGCGGTTGCCGACGCTGAACGGGCTCATCGCGTACTTCGGCACCTCGGCGGCCCGCTCCGGCAGCCACCGGTCGGGATCGAAGTCGAGGTGGCGGGCGTAGGAGCGGTGATCGCGCTGAATGGCGTAGGGGCTGTAGATGATGTCCGCCCCCTCCGGAATGCGATAGTCCCCGAGCGTGGTGTCGGTCAGCGCACGCCGCGTCAATATCCATACGGCGGGGCGCAGTCGGAGCGCCTCGACGACGACATTGTTGGTGTGCGTGAGCCGGCGCACGTGCTCGAATCCGACCGGCGCGCCTCCGGTTACGGATTCAACTTCCGCACGCACCTTCTCGGCGTGTTCCGGATGGTCCGCGAGGATCTGGAGCAGCCACATGATCGTGGAAGCCACGGTTTCGCTTCCGGGTGTCAGTATCGCGACGACCTGGTCGTGGATCTCCTGCTCGCTGATGGGATCGCCATTGTCGTCCTTGGCGTCCAGCAAAGCCGTCAGCAAATCGTCCGGCTTTTGACCGGAGGCGCGCCGCTCCGTGACGATCTCGTCCACCAGGAGATGCAGATCGGCCAGGGCCCGGTTGAATTCCCGGTTGGCCGGGAACGGCAGCCGGTAGAGCGGCCCGAGCGGCAGCACCATACGGCGGTACATGCCCCGGAAGACGGTGGCGAGGTCGGTGCTGAGCCGTTCCGCGCGCTCGTCCATGTACTGCCCGCGCAGCAGGCAGCGGGCCGCGATGCGCACCGCGACCCGGAAGGACTCGGAGGTGGCGTCGACGGGCTCGCCGGGGCGCCAGCGCTCGGTCAGCGCGTGCGCCTCCTCCTCCATGATCGGGCCGTAGGCGGGTATCGCGGCCATGCGGAACGCGGGCTGGATGGTGCGCCGCTGGCGGCGGTGCACGGGGCCGTTGGCGGTGGCCACGCCCTGTTTGCCGAGCAGGCCCTCCAGGGACTCCCAGACCGGTCCGTCGATCTTGTAGTCGGGGCTGAGCGCGAGTGCGCCGGTGAGCGCCGGAGCGGTGACGGCGTACACCGTCTTGGGGCCGAGTTTGAGGCGCACGACCTCGCCGTGGTCGCGCAGTTGCGCCATGAACGCGAGCGGGTCACGGGCCAGTTTCAGGCCGTGCCCGAGCACCGGGACGGCACCTCCGGCGAAGGGTGGCTCACGGAGTTCCGCGGCCTCTCGCGTCTCGGGGTTGACGGACTCGACGGTCATTTCTCACCTGCCGCTTCGTTGTTGACGTAAGGGGGCGTGGACCGGTCGTCCCAGCTGTCGACCATGTAGCGGCCGGACTCGTGGTGGAACCAGTAGACGGTGCTGAACCAGTTGCGCATATTGCCGACGCACATGCGCACGGCGTCGCTCAATTCCTTGCCGCGTACGGTTCCGTCGTCGAGCGTGTCGGCGAACCGCAGGGCGGCGCGCTCCGCTTCGATGAATTCCCGGACGCATTCCTCGACGCGCCGCCGGAGTTCGTCGACGGCCTCTTCGAGTTTCAGTCCCTCATGCGTGACGAGACTGATGCCGAGATTGTGGACCTCGTCCCCCGCTATTTCCTTCGGCAGTGAGCAGAGGTCGTTGTACCAGGCGGCGAATTCCTGGCTGAGCAGCGCCGCCCGGCGGTAATCCGGGTTCTTCCGTACGGAATCCGGGAGTTCGCATCCCGCGCTCGGCTCCAGCAGATCCGTCCATATCCAGTGGGCGAAGGTGAGCCGCCGCAGCGCGAGATATTCCTCGACGCCCGGCACCCGGCCCTCGGTCCGGTTGCGGAACTCGCGGTCGTACGCCTCGATCACCTCGTGGAAGTGCCGGGCGAACCGCTGGTTCCAGGTGGACGGCAGGAACGAGTAGAGCCGCAGCACACTGTCCGCGAACCCGGCGACCAGTGCGTCCTCGTGGTGCAGATGGGACGCCGGGGCGTCGAGCGCGGTGTGCAGCCGGTGGCGCAGCCGCCGCCAGTCGCCGGGGCGGCCGTGGACGATGTCGCGGTCGTGCCGGTCGTCCCAGACGAAGAACCAGGCGCTGTAGTCCGCGATCGCCTGAAGCACCTCGTCGGGGGCGCCGAGGTAGTACCCCGCCATGAGGTCCGTGTAGCACAGGCCGTCGGCGTACTCGCGCACCTTGTCGGCGGGCATGAGCCGTTTTTCCAGGAGCCAGCGCCGGGTGTTCTCCTGAAGCTTTGGCCAATACGGATGGAGCTGCCGGGGAAAGGCGTCCTCGACCAACGGAAGGGCGAGAGACGGTGGTACGGCGATCGTGGTCGGTGTCGTGGTGTCGCGTGAGAAAGTGTGCACGAACAGTCCCCTCTCAGCCGCCAGGGCGCATACCCCTCCCTGCTGTGCCGGGTGTGCGCCGTCGCGTATCCCCACACTCCCCATTCAGCACCACAACTGACCGTCTGGGGAACGGATTTGCTTCTTTCACCACCCCAAGTCGCCGGGATTCTTACGGCGAACAAATGAACGACGCCCGGCCGGGATCACTCCCGACCGGGCGTCGTGGCTGGTCTCGTACGGTCGCCGGGTGCTCCGGCGGCCTGATCAGTCGTTGGCGACCACGGGGTAGCGTGGCTCGTTCTCGGCCATCTGCCGCAGCGCGTCCTTGCGGTCACGCTTGGACAGCCGGTCGATGTACAGATAGCCGTACAGGTGGTCCGTCTCGTGCTGGAGGCAGCGGGCGAAGTACCCGGTGCCGCGCACCTTGACCGGGTTGCCCTTCTCGTCCTGGCCGGTCACCTCGGCGTAGTCCGGGCGCGCGAGCGGGGCGTACGCCGTCGGCACGGAGAGGCAGCCCTCGTTGCTGTCGTCCAGACGGCGCGCGGTGGCGGGCAGCTCTACGAGCTTGGGGTTGCAGACCACGCCGGTGTGGCGCACGCCCTCGTCGTC
Organism: Streptomyces sp. LaPpAH-108; assembly: GCF_000373625.1. Taxonomy (GTDB): domain Bacteria; phylum Actinomycetota; class Actinomycetes; order Streptomycetales; family Streptomycetaceae; genus Streptomyces. The sequence goes on along the minus strand of NZ_KB891987.1, from coordinate 789,329 downwards.
CGGGCAGTCGTAGACGAAGACCTTCAGGTCCACGCCGATCTGGTTGGCGGCCAGGCCCACGCCCTCGGCGGTGTGCTGGCTGGCGAACATGTCCGCGACCAGCTGCTCCAGCTCGGGGCCGAACTCGGTGACGTCGGCGCACTCCTTGTGCAGCACCGGGTTGCCGACGACCGTGATCGGCCGCGAGGTCCCGCGCTCGCGCCAGGCCAGCTCACGCTCCTCGCAGTCCTCCGTGTCGACGACATAACCCTCGTCGTCGACGGGAAGCACGCCCGCGTGCTGCTGATCGGTGTCCTGCTGAGCCATGACCGACGTACGCCTTCCTTAAAAACCACGAGAGAGATTGCTGATACAGCCTACGTGGATCGCACTCCCCAGGGGCGCGGGGAACTGCGCGATCAACCACAACGAACCCGCACCCGGCCCCGGCGCTCAGCACACCTCTTCGAGATCCCGCCAGTCCCGCGAATCCGGACTGTCCGCAACCCACCCGTCCAACAACCCCCGCACGAGCGAGGCAGGCGCAGCCACCCCGCACTCCCTCTCCGGCACCCACAGCCGCCCGTCCGTCCGATGCCCCAACGGCCCCGGATGCCCCGGCTCACTGTGATCGTGCGGATCGAGATGTATCCCCTCGCCCTCGTCCGACGGCATGCGCGACTCCGAGCACATCCGGCACAGCAGCCGCACCGAGGACGACCAGTCCTCCGCCGCGAACCCCGCGTCCGCGGCCAGCTGCTCCAGCGCGTCCCGGTCCGCCTCCGTCGCCGCCTCCAGGAGGACCACCCAGGTCGGCACGGGCGAGGGCGCCCACAGCTCGATCTCGTCGAAGACCGGGTAGGAGTGCCCGGCGGACGTGGTGCGCTCACCGTGCGGAACGCCGTCGTGCAGGACGACCTCGCCCCAGCGGCGCCCCGAGGAGGGCAGCGGGATGGACAGCACCTCGATGCGCGCGGGGTCCAGCCTGCGGCCCCAGACCACCTCGGCCTCGCCCTCGGGAGAGAGCCGTACGGCCGCGCTGCCCAGCTCCATGCCGAGCGGTTCGCCGGGCACGGCGGAGCCGCCGGGGACCTTGAGGCCGTAGGCCTGCCAGGCGCGGCGGGCCAGCGGCCAGTCCTGGAGGGCGGTGGCGGCGATGCCGACGTTCCACCAGTCGGGGGCGCCGGTCTCGCGGTCGAGGAGGGCCACGGCGCGCAGTCCTGCGGCGCGGGCCTGCTCCCAGTCGTGCCGGAACTTGTGCAGCAGGGCGAGGTTGAACCAGGACTCGGCCAGCCAGGGTTCGAGATCGGCGGCGCGGGTCAGCAGTTCGCCCGCGTCCTCGTACCGCCCGTCACCGATCAGGGTGAACGCCCGGTCGGTGGCCTGCCGCCAGGAGGCGGAGGGCCGGTTCCGTCCCTTGCCGAAGATCCTCACGATTCCCGCCTGCCAGTTCCAGTTCCGCACAGTGGGCTGGCTTGTGCCCCCGGACACCCTCTCCCTCGCATCCAACCACGTGCGAAGGGACGGCCGCTCATTACCCATCGGTTACCCGGCGACCGGCAGAAGCAGACAGTCACGGGACAGGACGCGCGCAAGCGCCTCCACCACCTCCGGAGCGTAGTCCCCGCCGGTGGCGAGGCGAAGCTCCTCCAGCGCGCGCAGCGGCCCCTCCGGTCCGGCGTCGCGCGCCTTCTCCTCGTACGCGTTCACGGCCCGCACGATCCGGGCGGCCAGCGGCTGCTCCCGGTACGGGTCGGCCTGCCGCTCGACCACCACCGCGACCGCCGGGGCCACCCCGGTCTGCCGGACGACCGCGCCGCCGAGCAGGGCGATGCGCCGCTGCTCCCGGCGCGGCAGCACCGCCGTGGCCCCGGCCCGCACCGGGTCGACCAGGCTGAGCTGGCCGATGTCGTGCATCAGCGCCGCGTACTCCAGGACGGTCAGCTCGGGTCCGGTCAGCCCCAGGTCGCGGCCGACGGCGAGGCTGAGGGTGGCGACGCGGCGGGCGTGCCCGGCGGGGGTGTACCCGGCGATCTCGGTGGCGCGGGCGAGGGAGGCGATGGTCTGCCGGTAGGTGGCGCGCACGGCCGCGTACCGGCGCACGGAGAGCTGGGTCAGCAGCAGCGGCAGACAGAACACCGGGAGCGCCCACAGTCCGACCACGGCCACGGCGAGCGCCATCACCGCGCCGGTGGCGCACACGGCCGAGCCGATGCCGAGCAGTCCGCGCAACTCCTCGCGCAGCAGCGGGCCGAAGGGCCAGCGGGCCCGGGAGTGGGCGAGGGCGGCGGCCAGCACGGTGTCGCACAGCGCGGTCAGCGCGATGAGGGCGACGAGCAGCAGGGCGTAGGCGGGGCCGTCCCAGTGGGCGAACGTGCCCCGGGCGTAGAGCGGCTGGAAGCAGACGGCGGCGAAGCCGACGGTCAGCACCCGGCGGGCGAGATGGTCGAGCGTGGGGGTACGGCCGCGCCAGATGTGCGGGACGCCGCCGAGCAGCGAGGCGGCGAGGACGACGGTGACGATCTGGGCGGCGCCGTGCCGCGCGGGGTGTCCGGCGTCGGCGCCGAGGAGGGCGTAGGCCAGCGATCCGGCGGTGCCCAGCGGCGCGGTCTGCCGGGCCTCGGGGCCGCTCCAGCGGGTCAGTTCGCCGACGGCTATGAGCATGCCGAAGGCGAGCGCGGTGCCCCGCCCTTCGACGCCGGTCCACAGGGTGGTGGCGAGCGCGGCAACGACGGTGAGCGCGGCGGCGCCGTGGATGAGCCGCAGGGCGGTCATCGGCGGCCCCGGCCCGCGCGGGACGTCGTCGTGGCGTCCGCCGTCATCGGTGCGCCCCCGTGCGGTAGTGCGTGCGCTGCCTCGGCGGCTGCGGGCGGGCGGGTTCGTCGGAGGTGACGGCGGGGCTCCAGCCGTGGCGGCTGAGGGCGGCGGCGAGCGCGGTCACCATGCGGGGGTCGAACTGGGCCCCGGCACACCGCTCCAGTTCCGCGACGGCGACGTCGACGGGGCGGGCCCGGCGGTAGGAACGGGTGGAGGTCATCGCGTCGAAGGCGTCGGCGACGGCGACGACCCGGGCGCACTCGGGGATCTGGCCGCCCGCGAGGCCGTAGGGGTAGCCGGTGCCGTCGAGGCGTTCGTGGTGGTGCAGGATCGCGGCGCGGGCCTCGCCGAGGAAGGAGATGCCGCGCACCATCTCGTGGCCGTACTCGGGGTGCAGCTCGATGATCCGGCGTTCCTCGGGGGTGAGCGGGCCGTCCTTGCGCAGCAGCCGGGTGGGGACGCCGAGCTTGCCGACGTCGTGCAGGATGCCGGCGAAGCGCAGGACCTCCACGCGGTCGTCGTCCATGCCGAGTTCGCGGGCGATCATCACGGACGCCTGGCCGACGCGCTCGCTGTGGCCTCGGGTGTAGCCGTCCTTGATGTCGACGGCCTGCACGAGGGCGCGGATGGTGGCCTGGTGGGCGGTGCGCTCGCGGTGGTACTGGGCGAACACCCAGCAGGAGACGCCCATCGGGAGCAGGACGAGGAGGGCGGCGACCGGGCCGTAGGGGCTCTTCCAGAGGACGGCCGTCATCAGTCCGGCCAGGCCGTGCACGGCGACCGGGGCGAGGGAGTGGGTGAACGGGCCGCGCCAGGTGCGGCGCAGGGCGCCCCGGCCCCAGGCGGGTGCGGCCGTGACCGCCGCGAGCATCGCGCCGTCCAGGACGGTGAGCACCAGGCAGAAGGCGAGGACGGCGGCCCCGGCGGGCAGCAGCACCTGCGGGAAGGCGGGGTGGGTGACGGCGTCGGCACCGCCGAGCGCGCGGTGGGTCGTCGCGGCGGCCCAGACGGCGAGCGAGGAGCGCGCGGCCCGCCAGAGGCGGCGCGCGGGGGCGGGCGGGTGCTCGACCGGGGAGAGCAGGGCGGCGGGCAGCGGGACCAGCGCGGCGGCGGCCGGGGTGAGCAGGAAGGCCGCGGCGAGCAGCACGGGGTAGAAGGTGCCGCCGAAGCGGCGGCGCACGATCTGGTCGCAGAGCGCGTACAGGGCGGCGAGCAGGAGAGGCGCCCGCCAGGACGCGAAGGCCCCCATGAGGGAGGTGCCGGTGTACGAGCCGCCGGTGAGCGGGCCCTCGGTCAGCGGCAGGACGCAGAGCAGGGCGAGCAGGGCGGCGCAGACCACGCACGCCCGCGCTCTCGCCGGAACCGCCTCCATGCGCCCTCCCCGACCATGCCTGTCCTGGCTGGGGAGCCTAGGACGGTGGCCGGGGGCCTGGGGCTTACGAGCCGAGGGTTAGCACGTTCGGGTGAAAGCGGGGTGAAATCCGGCGAGTCTCAGCTCTCGCGGACCACCGCGGTCACGTCGTGCTCGGGGACGGCCTGGCCGGAGCGGATCAGCTCGATCCGCCCCATGACCTTGGCACGCAGGTCGGCCGGGACGTCGTCGTGCCCGCAGCACCGCTTGACGAGCTTCTTCACGGCCTGCTCCAGACCGTACTTCTCCAGGCAGGGCGAGCATTCCTCGAAGTGGTGCCGGAACTTGTCACGGTCGACGTCCGGCATCTCGCTGTCGAGGAACTCGTACAGATGGTCGAGGACCTCGCCGCAGTCCGTCTCGTGCGGCTCTCCGCAGCTCATGAGCCCGAGCCTTTCGCTTCGTTCGACTCTCCGGCACCGGCCGGGACCAGCCCGCGGTCACGGGCGTAGTCCTCCAGCATGCCGCGCAGTTGACGGCGGCCCCGGTGCAGCCGGGACATCACCGTACCGATGGGTGTCCCCATGATGTCCGCGATCTCCTTGTACGCAAAGCCCTCTACGTCCGCGAGATAGACGGCGATGCGGAACTCCTCGGGGATCGCCTGAAGCGCTGCCTTCACGTCCGAGTCCGGCAGATGGTCGAGCGCCTGCGACTCGGCCGAGCGCAGGCCCGTCGACATGTGCGACTCGGCGCGCGCGAGCTGCCAGTCCTCGATCTCCTCGGCCGCGCTGCGCTGGGGTTCGCGCTGCTTCTTGCGGTACGAGTTGATGAAGGTGTTGGTGAGAATCCGGTAGAGCCACGCCTTGAGGTTCGTGCCCTCGCGGAACTGGTGGAAGGACGCGTACGCCTTGGCGTACGTCTCCTGCACCAGGTCCTCGGCGTCGGCCGGGTTGCGCGTCATGCGCAGTGCGGCCGAATACATCTGGTCGAGGTATTCGAGCGCGTCCCGCTCGAAGCGCGCGCTGCGCTCCGCGCCGGTCTCGGAGCGCGTCTCGCCCGCTCCCGCGCTCACGCCCTGGCCCTCGGGCAGCTCCGCCTGGCCGTTGTCGGCACCCGCGTCGGTCCCAGTGACCGGACCCACCTCCTCAAGTTCCCGGGCAGGACCGAAGCCGGTCCCACTCGATTCGGAGGATAGAACACGACCCGTGCCCGCCGCCGCTCGAACGGGAGCGGCCTTGGCCGCGTGCAGCACCGTCCAGTCCAGGTCAGCACGGCTGCTGCTACGGCTGGGACATGCGGTCGAACCCATGCGGTTTCCTCTCCTGCGACGGTCCCGGCGCTCCAGCGCTTCTGTCCGCCACAACAGCGGTGTGCCGCCGGGCATTCCCGGGCGTCACCCGAGTGACACGGCCCACCGCACGACACCGTCGGTGACGACCTTCAGTGCCTCCTCCTGGGTGAGCGGGGAGCGCTTGGGCACGGCGAGCCCGTGATCGGCGCCAGGCACCTCCACCAGCTCGAATCCCCCCTCGGGGAACTCCCCGGGCCGCCCGAAGGGATCATTGCCGCCCTGCACGACCAGGGTGGGCACCCCGGCCCCGAGCAGCTCGTCCGCACGGGACTTCTCAGGCTTGCCCGGCGGATGCAGCGGGAAGCTCAGCGCGAGCACGGCCCGGGCGCCCAGCTCGGTCGCGGTACGGCAGGCGACCCGGGCCCCCGCGCTGCGCCCACCGGCGATCACCGGCAGCCCCATCCCGGCGACCGCGGGCCAGACACCGCGCCAGCCCGCGTCCAGGGTCTTGGGCGCCGGGGCGACCTTCTTCCCCGCGACCCGCCACGGCTGCTCGACCAGCGCCACAGTCACCCCGTGCTCCGGCAGCACCCTCGCGAGCGCCCGCAGATCCCGCGCCTCGACACCCCCGCCCGCCCCATGACTCACAGCCAGCACAAACCGCGCGTCCTTCGCCCGGTGCCAGGTGAGGCGGGCGGTCCCGATGTCGGTCTCGACGATCTCGATCACGGGGTTCCTCCGCCGTCAGGACGAGTGGTCGTCCGCCGAGGCGCCGCCGAACCCGGCCTCCAGGCGGTAAACGATCTCGGAGTTGAGGGACCTGCGGGCGAGCTTGGCCTGAGCGACCAGCCACTCGTGCAGGTCGGCGGGCAGGCGGAGGGTGATGCGCTTCTCTTCAACCATGACTCCAAAGTAGTGGATTTCCACCTCTTGAAGAGTGTCAAAATGACACCATGACGACACCGGACCAGGGCTCGCCGGACATCGGGCACGCCCGGTATACCTACCGCCTACGCGTGTCGTCGACCGCCCGCACCGGCCTTGAGGCCGAATGGGCACGCTGCCGGTGGGTCTGGAACGAATGCGTGGCCATGTCCCGCAAAGTCCACGCCCTGAACCGGGACGCCGCCGAGAAGACGACATGCGGCCCGGCGCAGCTCGACAAGATGCTGACCGAGGCCCGCACGGCCATGGGATGGCTGCGTGAGGGCTCATCCGTGCCGCAGCAGCAGGCCATCCGTGACTTCGGCAAGTCCCGCGCCAAGGCGCTCAAGGACGTAACGGTGGTGTGGTCCCGCGAACTCTCGACCGCCCTTTCCTCGGTGCGCGTGTACCAGGACGCGGTCGGACACTGGTACGGGTCGTTCGTCGTCGCCGCCCCGGCACAACCACTCCCGGAAACGGGGGCCGTCCTCGGCGTGGACTGGGGCGTGAAGGAGACAGCCACCACCACGTCCGACGCCCACAACCTTCCTCATCCGCAGCACGGCAGGAACACCGCCCAGCGCCTCGCCTGCTACCAGCGCATGACGGCCCGGCGGAAGCCCGCCAAGGGACAGGCGGCCTCGCGCGGCTACCGGCAGGCGCGGAAGCAGACGGCGAAGCTGCACAAGAAGGTGGCGCGGCAGCGGCAGGACACCGCCCGTAAATGGGCCAAGCGCGTCGTCCGCGACCACGACGCGATCGCCGTCGAGGACTTCCGCCCGAGGTTCCTCGCGAAGACCACCATGGCCCGCAAGGCCGCCGACGCGGCGATCGGCGCCACCAAGCGGGCCCTGATCGAGATGGCCCGCAAACACGGACGGGACATCCGCCTCGTCCACCCCGCGCACACCACCATGGACTGCGCAACGTGCGGAGCGAGAACCAAGCACGCACTCCCTCTCGCGGAACGTACCTACACCTGCACCGCGTGCGGAGCCTCGTCCCCCAGGGACAAGAACTCCGCCCGCGTGATGCTCGTCCGGGCTGGTCTCGACCCGGCTGGCGCTGAGGGCGTAAGACCTCCCGGGCCGCTGGTCCGGGAGGCAGCCTGAGCCAGGAATCTCCGCACTTCAGGCGGAGAGGACGTCAAATCAGAAGAGTGTGCCCTCCTCCGGTCCCTCCAGTTCCTTCAGCAGTTCTGGGCCGTTGTTGCGGACGTTGCTGACGGCGGTGGGGACCGGGTAGGCGCGCATCAGGCCCTCGGGGGGCGGGGTGAGGAGGGGGCGCAGGGCGTCGGGGTCGGTGCGGGTGGGGTCGAGCCAGGTGTCCCAGCGGTCCGGGGTGAGCATCAGGGGCATCCGGGGGTGGATGTCGGCGAGTGCGTGCGGGCCCTCGGCGGGGGCGACGGCGAGCGGGGCCCGCTCGGCCTCGGTAGTGATCACCGAGCAGGTCGCCCACCAGGCGCGGGGGTCGTCGGGGGGCAGGGTGCCGTCGCGCCAGAACTCGTAGAGCCCGGCCATGGCGAACACCGAGCCGTCGGCGGGCAGCACGAAGTACGGCTGCTTGCGGGGCCGCTTCTTCCTGCCCTCGACCTCCAGCTCGCGTTCTTTCTCGCCGGTGACCCACTCGAAGTAGCCGTCGGCGGGCAGGATGCAGCGGCGGGCGGCGAAGGCGCGGCGGAAGGCGGGCTTCTCGTGCACGGTCTCGGCGCGGGCGTTGATCATCCGGGCGGCGCCCTCCGGGGTCTTGGCCCAGGACGGCACCAGTCCCCACTTGAGTCTGCGCAGCTGGCGAACCGGACGGCGGTCGTCCGCGTCTTTGAGAGGACGGTCCAGGACGGCGTAGACCTCCTTGGTCGGGGCCACGTTGTAGTCCGGTTCGAGGGTTTCCTCGGCGTCCCACTTCTGGATCTCAAAGATTTCCGCGAGATCCTCGGGCCTACGACTCGACGCATACCGTCCGCACATACGTGCCACAGTGCCAGATCCAGCCCAGGCGATCACGCCTTACGACGACCGACGACCCTTACGACGACAGGGAGCCACCCGCAGCCATGGACAGCAGTACCGCCGCCGGTCTCTGGGACCGGCTCATCGGCACCCAGCCGGGACCGAACTTCTGGGTGGTCGTGGCCACGCTGGCCGCCGCGCTCGTCGCGGTGGTGCCGCACCGGCTGTGGCGCGTCTCCCGCAACGCGATCACGATCGCGCACGAGGGCGGTCACGGGCTGACCGCGCTGGTCACCGGGCGCCGGCTGACGGGGATACGTCTGCACTCCGACACCAGCGGCCTCACCCTCAGCCGGGGCAAGCCGTACGGCCTCGGCATGATCCTGACGGCCGCCGCCGGTTACACCGCCCCGTCCCTGCTGGGCCTCGGCGGCGCTGCCCTGCTCGCGGACGGCCGCATCACCCTGCTCCTGTGGGTGGCGACGGCGCTCCTGCTGGCGATGCTGGTGATGATCCGCAACGCCTACGGCGTCCTCACCGTGGTGCTGACCGGCGGCACCTTCCTGCTGATCTCCTGGCTCGCGGACTCCCAGGTCCAGGCGGCCTTCGCGTACGCGGTGGTCTGGTTCCTCCTCCTCGGCGGCGTCCGCCCCCCGTTCGAGCTGCAGTCTAAGCGCCGCCACGGCGAGGCCGGGGACTCCGACGCCGACCAGCTCGCCCGTCTCACCCACGTCCCGCCGGCCCTGTGGCTGTTCCTCTTCCACGCGGTGTCGGTGTGCTCGCTCATCGGGGGCGGAGGGTGGCTGCTGGGGCAGCGGTGAGAGCGGCCCCGGCCCCGAGCGCCCGCCGTACCCCGTCCACCCCGTGGACGCCCCCGTGGACGCGGCCCGTACGGCGGGCGCTCGGGCAGGGGGCGCCTTATAGAGTGGGCCCATGCCCGAAATCCCCGCCCTCTGGCCCGCCCCGCACGCGACCGGACCCGTCGACGCGACGGTTCATGTGCCCGGGTCCAAGTCGGTCACCAACCGTGCTCTCGTGCTCGCCGCTCTCGCCTCGGAGCCGGGGTGGCTGCGCAGGCCGCTGCGGTCGCGCGACACGCTGCTGATGGCCGGGGCGCTGCGGGCGATGGGTGTGGAGATCGAGGAGGGGGTCGGCCCGGACGGTTCCGGGGAGGCCTGGCGGGTGCTGCCCACGGGGCTGCGCGGCGGGGCGACGGTGGACGTGGGCAACGCGGGCACCGTGATGCGCTTCCTGCCGCCCGTGGCCGCGCTGGCCGACGGCCCGGTCCGCTTCGACGGCGACCCGCGCTCCTACGAGCGTCCGCTGCACGGCGTGATCGACGCGCTGCGCGCGCTCGGCGCCCGGATCGACGACGACGGCCGGGGCGCGCTCCCACTGACCGTGCACGGTGTCGGGGCGCTGGACGGCGGCCCGGTGTCGGTCGACGCGTCCTCGTCCTCGCAGTTCGTCTCCGCGCTGCTGCTGTCCGCCCCGCGCTTCAACCAGGGCGTGGAGGTCCGCCACACCGGCGCGACGCTGCCCTCGATGCCGCACATCCGGATGACCGTGGACATGCTGCGCGCGGTCGGCGCCCAGGTGGACACCCCGGAGTCGGGCGGCGAGCCGAACGTGTGGCGGGTGACCCCGGGCGCCCTGCTCGGCCGGGACCTGACGATCGAGCCGGACCTGTCCAACGCCCAGCCGTTCCTGGCGGCGGCCCTGGTCACCGGCGGCAAGGTGCTGATCCCGGACTGGCCCGAGCGCACCACCCAGCCGGGTGACCGGCTGCGGGAGATCTTCACCGAGATGGGTGGTTCCTGCGAACTCACCGAGTACGGGCTGGTGTTCACCGGTTCCGGCGCGATCCACGGCATCGACGTGGACCTCGGTGACGTCGGTGAGCTGACCCCGGGCATCGCCGCGGTCGCCGCGCTGGCCGACTCTCCCTCGACCCTGCGGGGCGTGGCCCATCTGCGGCTGCACGAGACGGACCGGCTGGCCGCGCTCACCAAGGAGATCAACGAGCTGGGCGGCGATGTCACGGAGACGGCGGACGGTCTGCACATCCGCCCCCGCCCGTTGCACGGCGGCGTCTTCCACACCTACGAGGACCACCGCATGGCCACGGCCGGCGCGGTCATCGGTCTGGCGGTGAAGGACGTGACGATCGAGAACGTGGCGACGACCGCGAAGACCCTGCCCGACTTCCCCGAGCTGTGGGCCGGGATGCTCGGGAACTGACGGGCGGACTGAAGCCATGCGCCGCTACGGCAAGCACACCGACGAGGACGACATCCGGACCCGTCCCAACCGCAAGGGCAACCGCCCGCGGACTCATATCCGCCCCAAGCACGAGGACGCGGCCGAGGGCATGGTCCTCACCGTGGACCGGGGACGGCTGACCTGTCTGGTCGACGGCCGCACGGTGACCGCGATGAAGGCCCGCGAACTGGGCCGCAAGGCGGCAGTGGTGGGCGACCGGGTGGCGCTCGTCGGTGATCTGTCCGGCACGAAGGACACCCTCGCGCGGATCGTCCGCATCGAGGAGCGCGGTTCGGTGCTGCGCCGCACCGCCGACGACGACGATCCCTATGAGCGCGTGGTGGTGGCCAACGCCGACCAGCTCGCCATCGTCACCGCTCTCGCGGACCCCGAGCCCCGTCCCCGGCTGATCGACCGCTGTCTGGTCGCGGCGTTCGACGGCGGCCTGGAGCCGCTCCTTGTGATGACCAAGTCGGACCTGGCCTCGCCGGACAAGTTCCTCGAGCTGTACGGCGATCTGGACATCCCCTACGTGGTCACCAGCCGCGAGGAGCTGGCGAGCGGGGCCGCGGCGGAGCTGGTGCGCGAGCATCTGGACGGCCGGATCACGGCGTTCGTCGGCCACTCCGGCGTCGGCAAGACGACCCTGGTCAACGCGCTGGTCCCGGAGGACCGGCAGCGTACGACGGGTCATGTCAACGCGGTGACCGGGCGCGGGCGGCACACCACGACCTCCGCGCTCGCGCTGCCGCTCGAGGACGGCCGGGGCTGGGTCGTGGACACCCCGGGCGTACGGTCCTTCGGGCTGGCGCACATCGACCCCTCGCGCGTGATCCACGCCTTCCCGGACCTGGAGCCGGGCACGGAGGGCTGTCCGCGCGCGTGCGGCCACGACGAGCCCGACTGCGCGCTGGACGCGTGGGTGGCCGAGGGTCACGCGGACCCGGCGCGGCTGTACTCGCTGCGCAGGCTGCTGTCGACGCGGGAGCGCAGGGAAGGCGACTGAGCCTCGTGTGGTTTGCCGGGGTCCGGGGCCGGTAAGTGCATAATCGCACCGAGCCGGAGATCCGGACCTACGGGAGGACAGCACATGGCGTGGCTGCTGGTCATCGTCGCCGGGCTTCTGGAGACCGGCTTCGCCGTGTGTCTGAAGCTCTCGCACGGCTTCACCCGGCTGTGGCCGACGATCGCCTTCGCCGCGTTCGCGCTGGGCAGCTTCGGACTGCTGACCCTCGCCCTGAAGAAGCTGGACGTGGGCCCGGCCTACGCCGTGTGGACGGGCATCGGCGCGGCGGGCACCGCGATCTACGGCATGGTCTTCCTGGGCGACCTGGTGTCCGCCCTGAAGATCGTCTCGATCTGCCTGGTCATCGCCGGGGTGATCGGCCTCCAGCTCTCGGGCTCGGCGCACTAGGGCCACCGGGTCCAATGATTCCGCCGGAGCCGCCGGTTCCGTCTCACGTCGGCAGCACCTCGCGCACCCGCGGGAAGTGGCAGGCGGCCCCGTCGCCCTCGAACCGCGGCACCTCGTGCGCGCACCGCTCGCGTTCGTCCGCGCCCAGTGCGGCCTGGAGCGGGCAGCGGGCCCGGAAGGGGCAGCCGTCGTGGCGGCGGGTGGGGCTCGGCGGGTCTCCGGCGAGCAGGATGCGCCGCCGGGCCCGCTCGCGCACCGGGTCGGGCAGCGGTACGGCGGACAGCAGGGCCTGGGTGTAGGGGTGCCGGGGCCGGGCGAAGACCTCGTCGACGGGCCCGGCCTCCACCGTGCGGCCGAGGTAGACGACGCTCACCCGGTCCGCGATGTTCCGCACGACCGACAGATCGTGGGAGACGAGCAGATAGGCGAGCCCCAGCTCCTCCTTCAGCCGCTGGAGCAGGTCGAGCACTTCGGCCTGGACGGACACGTCGAGCGCGGAGACGGGTTCGTCCAGGAGCAGGAGTTCGGGTTCGACGGACAGGGCGCGGGCGATGCCGATGCGCTGGCGCTGGCCGCCGGAGAACTCGTGCGGGTAGCGGTCGGCGTGGTCGGGGTTCAGGCCGACCCGGGCGAGCAGCCCCGGCACCGCGCGGGCGGCGCTCGCCCGGTCGGCGCCCTGGGCGCGCAGCGGCTCGGCGACGATGTCGCCGACCGGCATCCGGGGGTCGAGCGAGGCCATCGGGTCCTGGAAGACGACCTGGACGCGCCGTCGCAGCTCCCGCCGCTCGGTGCGGCCGAGGGTGCCGTACCGCCGTCCGAACAGCTCGACGGTGCCGCCCTCGGGTGCGGCGAGTTCGAGGAGTTCGAAGAGGGTGGTCGACTTGCCGGAGCCCGACTCCCCCACGAGGGCCAGCGTCTGGCCGCGCCGCAGATCGAGGTCGATCCCGTCGACGGCGTGGACGGTGCCGGTCCGGCGGCGCAGGACTCCGCCGGTGCGCACGGGGAAGGTGCGGGTGAGCCCGCGCACTGTGAGCACCGGTTCGCCGGTGGCGGGCGTGGGGACGCGCGAGGTGTCCAACCTGGGGACGGCGGCGAGCAGTTCGCGGGTGTACGGCTCCTTCGGTGTGCCGTAGACCTGCTCGGCGGTGCCCTGTTCGACCACGCGGCCCTCGCGCATGACGGCGACCCGGTCGGCCGTGCCCGCGATGACGCCGAGGTCGTGGCTGACGAGCAACACGGCGGCGCCGGTGGTGCGTTGGGCGGTGCGCAGGACATCGAGGATCTGCGCCTGGATGGTGACGTCGAGGGCGGTGGTGGGTTCGTCGGCGAGGAGGACGTCGGGTTCGTTGGCGATCGCCATGGCGATCATGGCGCGCTGGCGCATGCCGCCGGAGAACTCGTGCGGGAACGCCCGTGCACGCAGGGCGGGTTCGGGGATGCCGACGAGGTCGAGCAGTTCGACGGCGCGGGCGGCCGCCTGGGTGCGGGAGACGTCGTGGTGGGCGCGGACGGCCTCCGCGATCTGGTCCCCGATGCGGTGGACGGGGGTGAAGGCGGACAGCGGGTCCTGGAAGACCATCGCGATCCGGCGCCCCCGGATGTCGTCGAGTGCGCGTTCGGGCGCTCCGAGGAGTTCGGTGCCGTCGAGGCGTACGGAGCCGCGTGCGGTGGCGTTGCCGGGGAGCAGGCCGAGGATCGCGAGGGCGGTGGCGGACTTGCCGGAGCCGGACTCCCCGACCAGGCCGAGGACTTCGCCTCGGCCGAGGGTGAGGTGTACGTCGCGTACGGCGGGTCTGCCGTCGAAGTCGACGTCCAGGCCGGTGACTTGGAGCAGTGGGGGCACGGTCACCGGGTCACCGCCCCGGCGGTGGGGTCCAGGGCATCGCGCAGTCCGTCGCCGACGAGGTTGACGGCGAGGACGAGCACGACGAGCAGTCCGGCGGCGAAGAAGAACATCCACGGGTAGGTCACGGCCGCGCCCGTGCCGGAGGCGATCAGGGTGCCGAGGGACACGTCGGGCGGCTGGACGCCGAAGCCGAAGAAGGACAGCGCGGTCTCGCTCATCACGGCGCCGCCGACCTGGATGGTGGCGTCGATGATCAGGAAGGAGGCGACGTTGGGCAGCACGTGCCGCCAGATGATCCGGAAGGGCCCGACGCCCATGTACCGCGCGGCGCGCACGAATTCGCGCTCCTTCAGGCTCAGGGTCATGGACCGTACGACCCGTGCGGTGATCATCCAGCCGAAGACGGCGAGGAGCCCCACGAGGGCGAACCAGCCGCTGGAGCGCAGCCGGGGCGAGACGATCGCGATGATCAGGAAGGACGGGAAGACGAGCAGCAGATCGACGGCGAAGGTCAGCAGCCGGTCGGCCCAGCCGCCGAAGTAGCCCGCGCAGGCGCCGACCAGCGAGGCGAGCCCGGTGGACAGGACGGCCACCAGCAGCCCGATGACCAGGGACTTCTGCAGTCCGCGCACGGTCTGCGCGAACACGTCCTGTCCGATCCGGTTGGTGCCCCACCAGTGGTCGGCGTCGGGGGCGGCGCGCAGCGCGGTGTAGTCGACGTGGCTGTAGGACCACGGGGTGAGGTACGGCCCGGCGAAGGCGAGCAGGAACAGCAGCGCGAGCACGATCGCTCCGGCGAGGGCTGCCCGGTGCCGTACGAAGCGGCGCAGCACGAGGGCGGCGCGGCCTGCCGGGACCTTCGCGGCAGGGGCAGGGGCGGGGACGGGGGGCGGGGTGGGGGTCATCGGGCCTGCCGGACGCGGGGATCGAGGGCGGCGTGCAGCAGGTCGGCGAGGAAGCCGGACAGGAGCACGGTGACGGCGGCGAACACATTGACGGCGACGACGGAGTTGACGTCGTTCTTGCCGATGGACGCCACGAACCACTCGCCCATGCCGTGCCAGCCGAAGATCGTCTCGGTGAAGGTGGCGCCGGTGAACAGGGCGAGGAAGCCGTAGGAGAAGTACGTCGACATGGGCACGAGGGCGGTGCGCAGCCCGTGCCGGAGCAGGGCTGTCCTGCGGCTGAGCCCCTTGGCGCGCGCGGTGCGCAGGAAGTCGGAGCCGAGCACGTCGAGCATGGCGCTGCGCTGGTAGCGGCTGTAGCTCGCGGCGGCGAACAGGGCGACGGAGAGGGTGGGCAGCAGCAGATGCCCGGCGCGGTCGCCGAGGACGGCCCAGAAGCCGCCGGTCAGGCCCGGGGTCTTCTCGCCGGTGAACCGGAGATCGGTGCCGGTGGTCTGGTTGACCCAGATCGCGCCGGTCTTCAGCAGGATCGCCAGCAGGAAGACGGGGGTCGAAAGCAGCGCGAAGGAGACGACGGTGAGCGCGCGGTCGCTGAGCCGGTACTGGCGGGCGGCCGTCCAGGCCCCGGCGAGGACTCCGGCGGCCGTGCCGAGGACGGTGCCCGCGAGCAGCAGCCGCAGGCTGACCCCGAGGCGGCGGCCGAACTCGGCGTTCACGGAGGTGCCGTCGATGGTCTGTCCCAGGTCGCCGTGCAGGGCGCGCCCGCCCCAGTGCAGGAAGCGGTCGCGCAGCGGCTCGTGGTCGTTGACGCCCAGCTCGGTGAGGTGGTGGTCCACGGCGCTCGCGGACAGCGGCGGCTGCCGGCCCTCGTAGGCGGCGCGCGGATCGAGCGCCAGGGAGGCCAGGAAGTAGGACAGGCAGACGGCGGCCAGGAGCAGCACGGCGTGATAGCCGAGGCGTTTGGCCAGGTAGGAGGGCACGTCAGAAATGGTCCAGTCCTCTTGTTGCGGCAACATGAAGAGAACATGTCAGTAATCCCGGGGCCCTCCCCCGGTGGTCGTGCGCCGTTCTACGTTCTGCCCGTCGGGTCCGGCCCGGCACGGCCGGGCTCCGCCGCCCGGTCCGGGAGATTCCGCCGACCCCGCAAAGGACACCGCCATGCGTCACGCCTCCGCCGCAGCCTGGATCGCCGCCACGGCGGCCGTCGCGTCGCTGGTGACCGGCTGCGGCTCCCCGGACCACTCCGCCCCGCACAAGCAGGCGGCGCCCAAGGCCGACGGCCAGGACGTCAACGCCCATCCGCTCTCCGACCTCAAGCAGGGCGGACGCCTGAACCTGGGGATCACGCAGTGGATCACCCAGTACAACATCAACACCGTCGACGGCTCCCAGGGCGACGCCCAGGAGCTGGCGCGCACGGTCCTGCCCGACCTCTTCGACTCCGACGCCAAGGGCGCGATCCACGCCAACCCCGACTTCCTCCTCTCGGCGAAGGTCACCTCCACCTCACCGCAGACGGTCGAGTACCGGCTGAACCCCGAGGCGAAGTGGTCCGACGGCACCCCGCTCGGCTGGCGCGACTTCCACGCCCAGTGGCAGGCCCTCAGCGGCCGCGACAAGGCGTACGAGGCCGCCGACATCTCCGGCTACGACCAGATCTCCGAGGTGGCGCGGGGCAAGGACGCGCACACCGTCGAGGTCACCTTCTCCTCGCCGTACGCCGACTGGCAGCGGCTGTTCGACCCGCTCTACCCGGCGCAGTACACCGACAGCCCGAAGAAGTTCAACACGGGCTGGGCGGAGAAGGCCCCGGTCACCGGCAACGCCTTCCGGATCGGGTCGTACGACAAGACCGCGCAGACCATCACCCTGGTGCCCGACGCGAAGTGGTGGGGGAACAAGCCGAAGCTGGACGCGATCGTCTTCCGCGTCCTGGACTTCAGCGCGCGCGCCGAGGCGTACCTCAACAAGGAGCTGGACAGCGCGACCGCGCTGCTGCCCGAGGACTACCAGCGGCTGGTGAAGGCGCCGGGCACGGACATCCGGCGGGGTGCGCGCTGGGACGAGGTGCACATCACGCTCAATGGCGGGCGCGGGCCGCTGAAGGACCTGCGGGTGCGTCAGGCGGTCCAGCACGCCGTCGACCGCAAGGGCATCAACGAGGCGTTCTCGAAGGACCTCTCCTTCCGGCTCGCCCCGCTCGACAACCACTTCTTCATGCCCAACCAGCAGGGCTACCACGACACCTCGGGCGGCCACGCGACGTACGACCCGAAGGCGGCGGCCGAGCTGCTGGACGCGGCGGGCTGGAAGGCCGACGGCGAGGGCAGGCCGCGCACCAAGGGCGGCAAGCGGCTCACCCTGGACTACGTGCTCAGCTCCGGCAGCACCTCCGCCCAGTTCGACCAGGCCGAGCTGGTCCAGCAGCAGCTGGCCCAGGCCGGGATCAAGGTGAACCTGAAGAAGGTCCCGGCCAACGACTACTTCAACCAGTTCGTGAACCGGGGCGACTTCGACCTGACCAGCTTCCGCAACGTCGACGCCGTCTTCCTCACCACGCTCACCCCGGTCTTCCAGCAGCCGCACGGCCGCAACCTCTTCCAGAACTTCGGCTCGGTCGGCTCCCCGAAGATCGACGCCCTGCTGAAGAAGGCGGGTCAGAGCACCGACCGCGCCGAGGCGATCAGGCTCTACAACGAGGCCGACACCGAGATCTGGCGGCTGGGCCACTCCATCGAGCTGTACCAGCGGCCCGAGATCAACGCGGTCCGCAGCGACCTGGCCAACTACGGCTCGACCGGCCTCGCGGACGTCGACTACACGAAGGTCGGCTGGCTGAAGAAGGCCGCGAAGTAGCTCACGGCTGCCGCCCGCGCAGGGCACCGCCGATCAGGCCCGCCATGCCGCCCGCGCCCGGCGGCACCGCCACGCAGGACAGCGCGATACGGGCCGCCAGCTCGCAGGAGAAGGCGAGTTCGGCCACCTCGGCGGGGGCGGCGCCGGGCGCGGACAGCGCGGTGACCGCCCGGTCCCGCACGATCCGCAGCAGATCGCCGGGCGAGGGCAGCGGTCCGTCCGCGCGGCGCTGCGCCGGGACGGCGGAGGTGGACGGCACCCCGGACAGGACCGGCGCGGGCAGCCGCTCGCTCCAGCACCCGGTGAGCATGGCCCGCACCAGCGCGTTCTCCCGGGCCGCGGACGCCGTCCACTCGGCGGTGGCGGTCAGCCGCTCGTGCGGGTCGGCGTGTGTGGCGAGCGCGCGCTCCACCCCGGCGAGATAGCCGTCGGCCTCGCGCCGCACCAGCGCCCTGGCCAGGCCGTCCTTGCTGCCGAACTCGTTGTACAGGGTCTGCCGGGACACCCCGGCGGACGCGGCCACGTCGACCATGCGCACCGCGGACCACGGCCTGCGAGTGAGTGCGGTGAACGCGGCGTCCAGCAGCGATTCCCGGGCTGCGGGCATCATCGTCTCCCTGGGGGCGAGCGACTCTGCGCCCAGGTTTGACGCGCGCCGGGGCACTGTCAAGGGGCCGGGAGGCCCCAGGGGGCGCGCTTCGGACAGCACGCCCCTTCGCGCGCCCCGTGCCGTCCGCACATCCTCGCGCACCCCCGTGTGGCCCGGTCGCGGTCCTGGCCGATACCGTTCGTCACATGCCGGACTATCTCGACGACCTGCGCCTCGCCCACGTTCTCGCGGACGCGGCCGACGCCGCGACCATGGCCCGCTTCAAGGCGCTCGACCTGAAGGTGGAGACGAAGCCGGACATGACGCCGGTGAGCGAGGCCGACAAGGCGGCGGAGGAGGTCGTGCGCGGCCAGCTCCAGCGGGCCCGCCCGCGCGACGCGGTCCTCGGCGAGGAGTACGGCGTCGAGGGCACCGGTCCGCGCCGCTGGGTGATCGACCCGATCGACGGCACCAAGAACTATGTACGCGGCGTCCCGGTGTGGGCGACGCTCATCTCGCTGATGGAGGCGGGCGAGGGCGGCTTCCGGCCGGTCGTGGGCCTGGTCTCCGCCCCCGCGCTCGGGCGCCGCTGGTGGGCCGCCGAGGGCCACGGCGCCTTCACCGGGCGCAGCCTGACCTCCGCCTCCCGCATCCATGTCTCCGGCGTGGAACGGCTCGCGGACGCCTCCTTCGCCTACTCCTCGCTGACCGGCTGGGAGGACCAGGGTCGCCTGAACGGCTTCCTGGACCTGACCCGCGCGGTGTGGCGCACGCGCGCGTACGGCGACTTCTGGCCCTACATGATGGTGGCCGAGGGCGCCGTGGACATCTGCGCGGAGCCGGAGCTGTCCCTGTGGGACATGGCCGCCAACGCGATCATCGTCACCGAGGCGGGCGGCACCTTCACCGGCCTGGACGGCAGGCACGGACCGCACAGCGGCAACGCGGCGGCCTCCAACGGCCCGCTGCACGAGGAGCTGCTGGGGTATCTCAACCAGCGCGACTGACCCGTCGCCCGCGCGAGCTGACCTCACCGGCCCGGCACCGGCGCGGTCGGCGCGACCCGGCCCCCGGCGTGCCCCGTACGCCCGCAGCGGGCCGCACGCGCCCCCTTGTTGACCACCTCTTTACCTGGCAGTCTGGGAAGCGACCCCACTTGTGAATTCGTGAATCCGCGCTCGCGCCCGGGTTCCGAGGAGGTGGCTCCATCCCATGCTCGTCCGTGACGCCATGAGCACGGTGGTCCTCACCGTCGGCCCCACCCACACCCTCCGCCAGGCAGCCGCCCTGATGTCCGCGCGCCATGTCGGCGCCGCCGTGGTCCTGGACCCCGACGCCGCGGGCGGCACGGGCATCCTCACCGAGCGCGACGTCCTGAACTCCGTCGGCCTCGGCCAGAACCCCGACACGGAGACCGTTCACACGCACGCCACCACCACCACCGCCGTCGTCTTCGCCGCCCCGACCTGGACGCTGCGGGAGGCGGCCCGCGCCATGACGCACGGCGGCTTCCGGCACCTGGTCGTCCTGGACGGCGGCGAACCCGTCGGCATCGTCTCGGTCCGCGACATCATCCGCTGCTGGGCATCCGCACGGGAGCCGGAACCGGCCCTCTGACCTGCCCCTCCGCCCGGCCCGAGACCCGGCCGCGCACACCCGCGTCCACATTGGATCGCGTCCAAGACGATTCGCGTTCCAAAATCACACATGTTCGGGATCTGAGCTGGTGGCTGTTACGCTGGCTGCCATGAGTGACCTTCTGGAACGGCTGCGTGGACGCGGCTGGCGTATGACCGCGCAGCGCCGCGTCGTCGCCGAGGTTCTCGACGGAGAGCACGTCCATCTGACCGCCGACGAGGTCCACGCGCGCGCGGTGGTCAAGCTGCCGGAGATCTCCCGCGCGACCGTCTACAACACGCTGGGCGAGCTGGTCTCCCTCGGCGAGGTCCTGGAGGTCTCCACGGACCGCCGCGCCAAGCGCTACGACCCCAACGCGCACCGCCCGCACCACCACCTGGTCTGCGCCCGCTGCGGCGCGATCCGGGACGTGCACCCGACCGGCGACCCGCTGGCCGACCTCCCCGCCACCGAACGCTTCGGCTTCGCGGTCTCGGACGTCGAGGTGACGTACCGGGGGCTGTGCCCGGACTGCGCGGGCGCCTGACCGTTTCTCCGCCGCTCCTCCTCCGGGGGGCGGCGCACCCATGTCCGCACCCTTGTCCGCAGGCAAGCACACACAACGACCGAGGGCCGGAATCCATCTCTGGATTCCGGCCCTCGGGCTTCAGTAGCGGGGACAGGATTTGAACCTGCGACCTCTGGGTTATGAGCCCAGCGAGCTACCGAGCTGCTCCACCCCGCGTCGGTGAATATGACACTACGCGAGACCTGCCCGGCGAGGCAAATCCATTCGGCGCTGCCCGTTCGGCCAGGTCACGCCGACGGCAGGTCACGCCGACAGCTCCTCGCGCAGCGCGTCCCGCAGCCGGGCCGCCCGCCGGGCCACCTCCTCCGGGCCCAGCTCCACGGCCCGGTCGGCCCAGCGCTGTCCCTCGGCCAGCTCGCCGCGCCGGGCGCAGACGAGCGCGAGGCGCAGCGCCGCCCGGCCGTGGCCCGCGTCGGCGGCGCGCTCCCACCACACCGCCGCCTCCGGCTCGCTGCCCTCGCGGGCCAGCAGCAGCCCGAGGTTGAAGGCGCCGTTGCGCGAGCCCGCCTCGGCCGCCTCCCGGTACCAGCGCGCGGCCTCGACCACGTCGCCCCGGGCCGCCGCCAGCATGCCGACCCGCACCTGCGCGCGCCGGTGCCCCAGACAGGCCGCCCGCTCGTACCACTCCTCGCACTCGCTCTTGTCGTGCGTGCTCTCGCCCAGCTCGTGCGCGGGCTCCGGCGGGCGCCGCGCGTCGAGCACGGCGGCCAGCCGGTAGGCGGCCTCGGCGCTGCCGCCCCCCGCGGCGCAGCGCAGATACCGTTCTGCGGCCTGTTCGTCGCCCTCGCGCAGCCGGGCGATGCCGACCTGGAGCGCGGCCTCGTGGTGCCCGGCCGCCGCCGCGCGCTCGTACCAGCGCAGGGCGCTCGCGGCGTCCTCCTCGGTGCTGCGTCCGGAGTGCAGGATGCCGAGGTTGAAGGCGGCGTCCACGCTCCCGGCCTCGGCCGCCTTGGAGAACCAGGGCTCGGCGCCCCGCGTGTCGCCGACCTGGAGCAGCAGGATGGCCAGCGCGTTGGCGGCCTCCCGGTGCCCGGCGTAAGCGGCCCGCCGGTACCACTGCTCGGCCTGGGCGGTGCGGCCCTGCTCGGCGCAGAGCAGGCCGAGGTTGTAGGCGCCGTTGTCGTCCCCGGCATCCAGGGCCGCCCGGTACCAGCGCTCGGCGGTCTGGGTCTCGCCGCGCTCGGCGTGCAGCGCGCCGAGCGCGTTGGCCGCGTTGCCGTCGCCGCCCTGGGCCGCGCGCAGCCACCAGGTGGCGGCGCCCTCGGTGTCGCCCGCGTCGCGCAGCAGGAAGGCGAGCGCACAGGCGGCGCGGGCCTCGCCCTCCTTGGCGGCGGTCAGATACCAGCGGCCGGCCTCCTTCAGCTCGCCGCGCCGCTCCAGGATGCCGCCGAGGTACAGCGCGGCGAGGCCGTGGCCGCGCGCGGCGGCCTGCCGGTACCACTGCTCGGCCTCCGCGAGGGCGTCCCGGTCCGCGCTGCCGCGCCCCACGCCCAGTTCGGCCTTGAGGTCCAGGGCGCGCGCGAGACGGTAGGCGGCCTCCCGGTGGCCGCGCTCGGCGGCGGCCCGCAGCCAGCGCCGGGCGTCGGCGTCGCCGCGGTGGTCCAGCAGATCGGCGAGCGCGTAGGCGCCGAGCACATGGCCCTGTTCGGCGGACTGGCGCAGCCAGTACTCGGCGGCGGGTTCGTCGCCGCGCTCACGGTGGTGGCGGCCGAGGGCGTGCGCGGCGGCGGCCGATCCGGCCACGGCGGCGATCCGCCACCAGTCGGCGGCCTCGTCGGGGTAGCCGCGCTGGTGCAGCAGGACGCCGAGGTTGTTGGCGGCGGCCCGGTCACCGGCCGCGCTCGCGGCTCTCAACTGCGGCTCGGCGCCGTCCAGATCGCCCCGGCGCAGCAGGATGGCCCCGAGGAGGCTGGCCGCCTCGGCGTCACCGGTGCGCGCCGCCATGCGCAGGCGCACCTCCTCGGCGGCTTCCCCCGTCTCGTCGATGGACGGCTCCTCGCCCGAAGGCTGTGCAAATCGCCCCGTTCCGAACAGAGTTGCCTTGTCCCCCATAACGTCCATCGTCGCACCACCTGCAACCTGGGTACACCCGGTGTACCGCAGTCCGTGAGGTCACTTCAGCGTTTTGTCGACATGCCCACAGAGAGACAAGTCAAACACAGATCCATCAACTCCCCATGGCGACAGGGCCGGTTCGGCCCCCCGTACATGGGTTCGCACACCACGAAGGCCCGGATCTCGTGTGAGATCCGGGCCTTCGTCTTCAGTAGCGGGGACAGGATTTGAACCTGCGACCTCTGGGTTATGAGCCCAGCGAGCTACCGAGCTGCTCCACCCCGCGTCGTTGTGTTGCAACCGTACCACGACGCGGGGCGGGGCCGGTCAGCTCGCCGGCTTGGCGGGCTCGGCGGGCTTGGACTGGGCCTCCTCGGCCTTGCGCAGCGCCTCCTGGAGATCCTTCTGGGCCTTGGCGTACGCGTCCCAGTCGGGGCCTTCCTTGAGCGCCTTCTGCCCGGCGTCGAACGCCTTCTGGGCGTCGTCGAGGGCTTGGCGGACCGTGGGGTTCTCCGACTTCGGGGGCTCGGTCGTGTCGCTCTTGGGCGGCTCGGTGCTCCCCTTGACCCCGAACACCTTGTCCAGCGCCTGGTCCAGGGTGTCCTCGAAGGCGGTCCTGCCCTCGTAGGTGACGAGCACCTTGCGCAGCAGCGGGTACTTCAGCTCGCCGCCGCGCACATAGACCGGCTCCGCGTAGAGCAGGCCGCCGTCGAGCGGGACGGTGAGCAGGTTGCCGTACTCGACCTGGGAGTGGCCTCTGCTGAGCAGGGCGATCGTCTCGGCGATGCTCGGCTCCGAGTTGAACTGGCTCTGCACCTGTTTGGGGCCGTCCACCGTGGTGCTCGTGGGCAGCTTCAGGATTCTGATCCGGCCGTAGTCACTGGAGCGCGGATCGGAGTCCACCGCCATGAACGCGCTCAGGTTGTCCCGGCCGTTGGGCGTGAAGGTGGTCGTGAGCGAGAAGGCCTGGTCCTTCTGGTCGGGCATCTTCATGCTCAGGTAGTACGGCGGGACCGCGCTGCGGGAGTCGTTGGTCGGGTCGTCCGGGACCTGCCACACCTCGTTGCCGCTGAGGAAGGTCTTCGCGTCCGTCACGTGATAGCGGCTCAGCAGCTCGCGCTGGACCTTGAACAGGTCCTGCGGGTACCGCAGATGGGCCATCAGCGCGGCCGGGATGTCCGCGCGGGGCTCGACCGTGTCCGGGAACGCCTTCATCCAGGTCTTGAGCACCGGGTCCTTGGCGTCCCACTGGTACAGCTTGACGTCGCCGGTGTAGGCGTCGACGGTCGCCTTGACCGAGTTGCGGATGTAGTTGACCTGGTTCTGCTGGGCCACCACCGCGCGGGAGTTGTTGGTGGCGGTCAGCGAGTCGGCCGTGGTGTCCCCGAGCGTGGTGCGCGAGGCGTAGGGGAAGCCGTTGGAGGTCGTGTAGGCGTCCACGATCCACTGGATGCGTCCGTCGACCACGGCCGGGTAGGCGTCGCCGTCGATGGTCAGCCAGGGGGCGACGGCCTCGACGCGGTCCTTGGGCGTGCGGTTGTACAGGATGCGCGAGCCGTCGCCGATCGCACCGGAGTACAGGATCTGCGGCTCGTTGAACGCCACCGCGTACGCCGCCCGGTTGAGCGGGTTGCCGAGGGAGACACCGCTCTTGCCCTGGTAGCTGGTGTCCTTGTCGCCCTTGGCGTCGGAGTAGTCGATCTCCTTCTGCGGACCGCCCACGATGGAGTACGTGGTGGTCTTCTCGCCGTAGTAGATCTCCTGCTGGTAGTCGCCGAGGTCGCCCGTGGAGGGCAGGTTCTTCTCGGTGAAGACCGGGCGGCCCTTGTCGTCGGCCTCGGTGCCCTTGGCGGCGACCACGCCGTAGCCGTGGGTGTAGCGGAAGTGGTCGTTGATCCAGTTGTGCTTCGGGATGCCCGTCAGGTCCAGCTCGCGCAGTCCGATGACGGTGTCCTGGTCCTTGCCGTCCTTGGTGGGGTACCGGTCGACGTCCAGGTTCTTCGGGAAACCGTAGTAGTTCCAGATCTGCTGGAGCTGCTGGAAGGTGGGCGAGACCACGTTCGGGTCCATGATGCGGATGCTGGCCGTGTCACCGACCTGGTCGCGCAGCGTGGTCTTGTCGGAGGTCGCGGCCTTGCCCGGGTACCCGGTGACCTGGGTGTGGTCGATGCCGTACGCCTTGCGGGTCGCCGTGAGGTTCTTCTGGACGTACGGCGCTTCCTTGGCCTGCTCGTTGGGCTGGACCTGGAACTTCTGCACGATGGCCGGGTACAGACCGCCGATCAGGATGGCGGAGAGCACCATGAGGCCGAAGCCGATGACGGGCAGCTGCCAGGTGCGCCGCCACAGGGTGGCGAAGAACAGCAGCGCGCAGATGACGGCGATGCAGAACAGGATCGTCTTGGCCGGGAGATAGGCGTTGGCGTCCACGTAGCGCAGACCGGTCCAGTTGTCCGTCGCCTTGAAGCCGCTGGACTTCACCGCGAGGCCGTACCGGTCGAGCCAGTAGGCGACCGCCTTCAGGGTCACGAACACGCCGAGCAGCACCGACAGATGGCCGGTCGCGGCGGCCGAGGCGCGGGCGCCGGGGCTCGTGACGCGCAGTCCGCCGTACAGGTAGTGGGTGAGCGCGGCGGCGATCAGGGACAGGACCGTCGCGGCGAAGCCGAAGGCCAGCAGGAAGCGGTACCACGGCAGGTCGAAGGCGTAGAACGAGACGTCGAGATGGAACTGCGGGTCGCTCTCGTGGAACGGCACGCCGTTGACCCACATCAGCCAGGTCCGCCACTGGCCGGCCGCCGAGGCACCGGCGATCAGGCCGACCAGCGCGGTGACGGCGAGCAGCAGCCAGGTCTTGTACGGCGCGATGCCCATCCGGTACCGGTCCAGGCTCTGCTGCTCCATGGACATGGCGCTGAGCGGGGGACGGAGCCGGTGCGCGAGCCAGATGTTGAAGCCCACGGCCAGGGCCATCAGCAGGCCGAAGACGAAGAAGAGCCCGATCTTGGTCCACAGGGTGGTGGTGAAGACCGACGAGTAGTGCACCGAGCGGTACCACTGCCAGTCCGTCCAGAAACCCGCGAACATGGTGAAGGCCATGCCGAGAGCCGCCAGGACGCCCAGCGTCACGAGCAGGGTCCTCACCCGCCGGGACGGTCGGTCCGCTCTCGTCCGCGGTCCCGTCGGGCCTCCGCCGCGGTCCGGCATCTGGAAAGCCAAGGTGCGCACCTCGAAGTCGCTGTCGATCCGTCAGACCCTCGTGTTCGCGGGCCCTTGGCGGCCCCCCGTGATCGCGGGCCCCCACCTATGCAACTTACTCACGGTTTGCTCGGTTCCCGATTCCGGCCGGGAACGAGGCAGGATTGTGACCATGTCCAACACTCCCATGGCGGCGAACCCGCTCACCCGGGCCGTGCTCGAGATCGACGAGTACGCCTCCGGCCTCGGCTGGGACCAGCCCGCCCGCCTCTTCGCCCTCGTCGACACCGCACGCTTGCGGACCTCGGAACCCGCGCTCGCGGCCCAGCTCGGCCTGGCCGAGGACACCGGCGAGACGGGGCTCACCCCCATCGAACAGGAAGAGGTGCCCGCCGACCGGCCGCTCGACGAGTTCCTCGCCACCATCGCCTGGCCCGACGCGGTCACCGGCTGCGCGCTCACCGTCGAGCGCCAGATGCTGCCGCCGTCCGCCGAGAACCAGGTCCCGCAGGGCCTGAGCGGCGCCAAGCTGGCCCAGTGGGTGGCCTCCCACCCCGAGCGCCAGGAGGTCCGTATGACGGTCGCGGTCCTGCGCGACGGCGCCCGCGACTCCGCGATCCGGCTGCGCGAGAAGGACTCCCCGACCGAGGTCCTGACCGGCCCCGACCTGGTCCCGGGCCTGGCGGAGGCGCTGAAGGCGACGTTCGAGGACTGACCCGTCTCCGGGGCGCCTGCCGAGCGGGCGCCCCCGGCGCGTCTGCCCCCGGTCGACGCCGGTCTGCCCCCGGTCAGCGCCTGGTCAGCCCTTCGTCGTGCACTTCGGCAGCGCGGCCGTGTTCCCGGTGCGGATGTCCTTCAGGGCGCCGAGGGCGTCGTGGATGGTCCTGACCTTGACGAGGGTGAGGCCGCTCGGGGTGTCCTGGGCGGCAGCCGCGCAGTTGTCGGCGGGCGTCAGGAAGTACTGGGCGCCCTTGTCGCGCGCGCCGACCGTCTTCATCTCGATGCCGCCGATGGGCCCGACCGTGCCGGAGTCGTCGATGGTGCCGGTGCCCGCGACGAACTTGCCGCCGGTGAGGTCGCCCGGGGTCAGCTTGTCGTAGATGCCGAGCGCGAACATCAGACCGGCGCTCGGCCCGCCGACGTCCGCGAGCTTGATGTCGATGCCGAACGGGAAGGTGTGGTCGGTCCCGGCGGAGATGCCGACGATGGCCCGCTTGGCGCCGGTGTCCTCGGAGCTGGTCGTCGTGATCGTGACGTCCTGCGTCTTCGTCGCGTCCTTGTGCGCCTTCTCGGCGGCGGCCTGCTCCTTGGCCGGGACGACGGTGAAGACGACCTTCTGGCCGGGCTTGTGCCGGGTCACCAGCTTGGCCACGTCGGAGGGCTGCTTGACCTCGGTGCCGTCCACGGCCTTGATCACGTCACCCGCGTGCAGCCTGCCCTCGGCCGGGGAGTCCTTGATCACGGTGGAGACGATCACCCAGGACTTCACCGGGACGTTCAGCTCCTTCAGGGCGGCGACCTTGGCGCTCTCCTGGGACTGGCTGAACTCCTCGGCGTTCTCCTGGGTGGACTGCTCCTCGGTCTTGCCGTCCGGGTAGAGCGTGTCGTGCGGCACGATCTTGCTGTCGTGCGCCAGCCAGCCGTAGACCGCCTGCACCAGGTTCATACGGAAGTCGGCGCTGGTGACCCGGACGGTGGTCATGTTCAGATGGCCGTCCGCCGGATAGGTCTTGTGCCCCGAGATCTGCAGAACCGGCTCGCCGTCGTGCTCCCCGAGCGTGTTCACGGTCGGCCCCGGCGACATCTCCGCGTACGGCACGGGGATGAGCACCCCCGCGCACAGAAGCGCGATCAGCATCAGGGTGGAGGCGAGCATCGTCGCGGTGCGGCGTGGCATGGCACGACAGTACGGGACGGGCCTGTCAGCACACCGTCAGGGCACCCTTGTCACGCGCCGCGGGCACCCGTACGGGACTTCTCCATCGCCTCGCGGAAGCGGGCGTATCCGTCCAGCTCGGGCCCGTCGCTGCGGGCCCTGCGGGTCCGGTTGGCCCAGCTTCCCCACAGGCTCGCCACGACAGCAGCGACAACCGGAATCAGCAACCAGGCGAGCGCCGCCATGCCGACCTCCCAACCCCATGAGTGTCCGCGAACCGAATGATCAGCAGATTAACCGTTCGCACTCATAACGCTCACGCGAGGGCACCGGTTACGCAAGCGGAAGCCCCGATCGGCCCAATGTGACGATGATCAGCAGGCACCTGCCTGTGCTCAGCAGGCGCCGACCCATTCCTCGGTGCCGTCGGAGAACCGCTGATGCTTCCAGATGGGCACCTGGTGCTTGACGTCGTCGACGAGCCTGCGGCACGCCTCGAACGCCTCGGCGCGGTGCGGGCAGGACACGGCGGCGACGATGGCGAGGTCCCCGACGCCCAGGTCCCCCACCCGGTGGACGACGGCGAGCGCCCGTACCGGGTACTCGGCGGCGACCTTCTCGGCGATGCGCCGCATCTCGTCCTCGGCGCTCGGGTGACACGAGTAGCCGAGCGCGTCCACGTCGGCACCCTGGTCGTGATTGCGCACCGTGCCCACGAACAGCGAGATGCCACCGGCGGCCGGGTCGCCCACCGCCGCGTACACCTCGTCGACCGAGAGCGGGGTGTCCCGGATGCCGATCAGCTTGACGGGGTTCTCAGCGGCCTGCTCGCCGGGGTGATCGTTCGTGGGTGCCATGTCTCCATGGTGCCGCACGCCCCGGACATGCGGGAACGCGAAGCTCGGCCGAGGGGAGCAGGCGTGGCCGGGGAGGGATAGGCCAGGAGAGGTGTGCCGGGACAAGGTGCGCCCGGAGAGGTCTTCGCCGGGAGGTTTGCGCGGGTGCCGTCCTCAGATGCGGCGGCGTGCCTTGCGCGCCCGGCGGACCACCGCCGCCGCGCCCAGCAGGGCGACCGTCGCACCCGCGGCGCCCGCCGCCGTCGCGTCCTTGCGGCCCAGGCGCCGTCCGGCGACCGTGTGCCGCCCGGCGACCTCCTCGAGCAGCTCCGCCAGGACCTCCTCGTTGGTCCAGCGCGGGCGCCACCCGGCGGCGTGCAGCCTGCTGCCGCTGACCACCCAGGGGTACATCGTGTACGCCAGGTCGCCCGCCGGGGACGGGGTGAGGCCGATCCGATGGAGCCGGGCGGCGGCACCAAGCGCGACGGCCGAGGGCAGCTCCATGCGCCGGATGCCGCTCAGCTCCTCGACCTCCTCCTGCTCCAGCCAGCCGTCGCAGCCGACGGCGAGTTCCCCGTCCACCTTCTCCAGGACGGCGTACTCCAGGGCCGTGCACAGGTCCTCGACGTGGCAGAACTGCCACGCGGGCCGCGATCCGGCCACGACCAGCAGCCGGGGCGACTCGAAGTAGCGGGTGAGCGCGGTGTCGGTGCCGCCGACCAGGACGGCGGGGCGGACCACGGTGACGTTGAGGCCGGGGTGCGCCCGGGGCGCGCGCCGGGCCAGGCGCTCGATCTCCAGCAGGTCCGCGACCCCGGTGGCCTCGGCCGTCGCGCGCAGCTCGGCGTCCTCCGACAGCGGCAGCTCGTTGTCCGGGAGCGCGCCGTAGACCATGGCCGACGTGCACAGCACCACCCGGCGGACCCCGGCCGCGGCGGCGGCCGTCAGCACGGTCTGCGTCCCCCGGACGTTGTAGGCGGTGCGGGCGGCCGGATCGCTGCCGAGGTCCAGGTCGAGCGCGAGGTGGACGACCACGTCGACGCCGCGCAGCTTGTCCGCGATGGCCGGGTCGCGCACGTCGAGGATGTGCCACACCGCGTCCGCGCACTCCCCGCGCCGCTCGTCGATGGCGACGACCTGGCGGACCGCCTCGTCGGCGGCGAGCCGCTCCGTGAGCAGCGCGCCGACCCCGCCGGCCGCACCGGTGACCGCGACGACGGGGCCGCGCACGGGGGACGGGGCGGACGGGTTTCGCGCTGCGCGAACCTGCGGATCTGGGGAACTCACCGGGCGTCTCCAGCGGTTGTCTTCAGTACGGGCGCGGACGACGCGCGCGTACCAGGTGCATCCATCCTGCCGCAGCCCTTGCGTGGGCGAAGCACCGAGGCCCAATCCGGTCCGGGTGTCTACGCTGGGTGGTGAAGTCGGGCAGCCGCGCCGCCGGAGGAAACCGGTGGCCTTACCAGCCGAGGAACCCCGTGAGTGACACCCCATTCGGATTCGGCCTTCCGCCGGAGGAGCCGGAAGACGGCGACGAGGGCAAGAAGAAGGACCAGCAGAGCGGTGGTGGGCAGGGACCGGCCAACCCCTTCGGTTTCGGCGGCCTGCCGGGAGCCGGTGGCTTTGGCGGCCCCGGCGCCGACAACCCGCTCGCCGCGATGTTCGGTTCCCTGAACCCCACCGACCTGGGCGCGGCCTTCCAGCAGCTGGGCCAGATGCTCTCGTACGAGGGCGGCCCGGTGAACTGGGACATGGCCAAGCAGATCGCCCGCCAGACGGTCGCCCAGGGCACTCCCGACGGCGTCAAGGACGCGAGCGTCGGCCCCTCGGAGCGTTCCGCCGTGCAGGAGGCTGTGCGCCTGGCCGACCTGTGGCTGGACGACGCGACCTCGCTGCCCTCCGGTGCGAACACGGCCGTGGCCTGGTCACGCGCGGAGTGGGTCGAGGCCACCCTCCCGGCCTGGAAGGAGCTGGTCGACCCGGTCGCCGAGCGTGTCGGCGCGGCCATGGGCGACGTCCTGCCGGAGGAGATGCAGGCCATGGCGGGCCCGCTGATCGGCATGATGCGCTCCATGGGCGGCGCCATGTTCGGCACCCAGATCGGCCAGGCCGTCGGCGTGCTCGCGGGCGAGGTCGTCGGCTCGACCGACATCGGTCTGCCGCTCGGCCCGGTGGGCCAGGCCGCGCTGCTGCCGGTGAACATGGAGACGTTCGGCAAGGACCTCGGTGTCGCCAAGGACGAGGTGCGGCTGTACCTGGCCCTGCGCGAGGCGGCCCACCAGCGCCTGTTCGCGCACGTGCCGTGGCTGCGCTCGCACCTGTTCGGCGCGGTCGACGGGTACGCGCGCGGGATCAAGGTCGACACCGCCAAGCTGGAGGACGTGGTCGGCCAGTTCGACCCGCAGAACCCCGAGCAGCTGCAGGACGCGCTGCAGCAGGGCATGTTCCAGCCCGAGGACACGCCCGCGCAGAAGGCCGCCCTGGCCCGTCTGGAGACCGCGCTCGCTCTGGTCGAGGGCTGGGTGGACGCGGTGGTGCACGCGGCTGCCAAGCCGCGGCTGTCCTCCGCCGACGCGCTGCGCGAGACGCTGCGCCGCCGCCGCGCGAGCGGTGGTCCGGCCGAGCAGACCTTCGCCACGCTGATCGGCCTGGAGCTGCGGCCTCGTCGGCTGCGCGATGCCTCCCGCCTGTGGGCCTCGCTCACGGACGCGCGCGGGGTGGACGGCCGGGACGCGCTGTGGCACCACCCGGACATGCTGCCGACGGCCACCGACCTGGACGACCCGGACGGCTTCGTCCACCGCGAGCAGCTGGACTTCTCCGAGCTGGACAAGATGCTCGGCGAGGCGGCGGGCGGGGGCGCGGAGAAGCCCGACCTCAAGAAGGACGAGGGCGAGAGCGGCGAGAGCAAGGGCGACAAGAGCGAGTGAGCTTGTACGACGACGCGGTCCACGTCCTCAAGGAGTACGCGGACCAGGGCGAGCTGCGCGACGCCTACCTGGAGCATCTGGCCGCCCACCCGGACGGCATGTGGAAGTCCTGCCACGCCGGTCATCTCACGGCCAGCGCGCTGGTGATCGACCCCGAGCACGACCGGGTGCTGCTGACCCTGCACAAGAAGCTGCGCATGTGGCTCCAGATGGGCGGCCACTGCGAGCCCGAGGACACGACCCTGGCAAAGGCGGCGCTGCGCGAGGCCGCCGAGGAGTCCGGGATCACGGGTCTGACCCTGCTGCCCGGCGGCCCGGTCCGCCTGGACCGGCATCCGATCCCGGCGCCCTGCCACTGGCACTACGACGTGCAGTACGCGGTCCTCGCCCCGCGCGGCGCCGAGCACGCGATCAGCGACGAGTCGCTGGACCTGCGCTGGTTCGGGTACGACGAGGTCGCGTCCGTGGCGGACGAGTCGGTGGTCCGGCTGCTGGAGGCGAGCCGCGCCAGGCTCTGAACGGCGGTGAACGTGTAAGGGGCGCCCGCAATGGCGGGAGCCCCTTACGTTCGTTGCGGGTGCGGTCAGCTCCAGACGTTGCCCTGGTTCTGTCCGCGCGCGCCCTGCTGGCCCATGCCGAACTGGGCGGCGACCCCGCCGCCGATCCGCGCGTGCTGCGGCGGCATCAGCTCGCTGGGCTGCACGAGGGCGAACCCGGAGCCCATGAAGCTCAGCTCCCAGCCCTCACCGGTGCTCGCCCGCCGCCGCCACACCCCGGAGGAGTGCGTCTGGGCCTGCATCTGCACCCGCAGCGAGGTGGACCAGGCGACGATGGCGTCCGCGTCGCAGTTGACGTACTTGTCGGGCGTCACCTGCATCAGCAGCGGGGCGCCGGAGGTCATCAGGGCGACCTTGCCGTGACCGGTGATGTTGAGCTGGTACTTCCCCGACCCGGAGATGCCGTAGAGGCTGTCCACGGCGATGATCTCGTGGTGCAGCGTGGAGTCCATGGCGAGGACGTAGGCGCTGTCGACCGTCAGGCCCTCCTGCTCGACGTCCAGGACGTGCACGTGCTGGGCGAGGTTGGCGAGGTAGACGGTGCCCTGGCCGTGACAGCGCATCAGGTCCAGGCCCTCGCCGGTGTGGGCACGCGCGCGGCGCTGGCCGTGGGTGCGGTACTCGGCGTCGAACTCGACCAGACCCTGGTAGGCGACCATGGAGCCCTTGCGGGCGAGCAGGTCGTCGTGGCCCTCCAGGGTGACGCGGAGCAGCTGCGGGTTCTGCAGGCTCCAGCGCTCCTGGGTCTGGACGTCGTTGTACGCGAAAAGCGGGCTCTGCATGGTGTCTGCTCCCCCTCAGCCCCGGATCCGGAGGCGGTCGGTGCTGTCCTCGCTGGGCTGGACGACGACGATGCCCTGGCCGGAGAAGGCCAGTTGGTACGCCTCGCCGCTGCCCCGGCCGATCAGCGACTGGGCCTTGAAGCTGCGCTTGCCCTTCACCTTGAGGTTCGGGGACCAGGCCACGAGCGCGTCCGGGTCGACGAAGGTCTCGTCCTCGCCGCCGCCGCAGTCGACGACGATCGGCGTGCCGCGCGAGGTCAGCGCGACCCAGCCCTGCCCGGAGATCCGGGTGTTCCACAGGCCCTGCCCGGCGAACTTGGCCATGCCCTTGACCCGTTCGACGCTCCACGTCAGATGCGCGTCGAAGGCGAGCAGATTGGTGGCGTTGACGGAGATGCCGTCGCCGTCGAGGTGGACGACGACCACGTCGGCGCCGTAGTCCGCGAGGTAGAGCAGTCCGTCGCCGGAGCACTTCATCAACTGGGCGCCCTCGCCGGTCATCCAGTCGCGGGCGACCTGGCGGACGGCGGACGGGTTGGGCTCGTACTGGATGAACCCCTCGTAGGAGATCATCGAACCCGCGCGCGCGAAGAGGTCGTTGCCGGTCTGCATGGCGACCTTCAGCATCTGGCCGCCGTGGTTCTCCATGCGGGCGGTGACGGGTGCGGGGGCGTGGCCCGCGAGCGGCTGGTACATGTCGGGCTCCCTCAGACCTCGTACGGCTGGACGACGATGAAGTTGCCGGGGGCGCCCCGGAACTGGAGGTTGACGCTCTCCCCGGTGTCGCCCGCGTACGCGTTGCGGCGCATCCGGACCTGGCTGGAGACGATCACCTGCGCGCCCGCCGACCAGGCGACCACCGCGTGGCAGTCGGCGAAGGTCGTGGGCGTCACCGGGAGCACGACCGGGACGCCGTGCGTCTTGACGACGATCGTGCCGGTGCCCTGGAACTGCATGGTGAACAGCGCGCCGCCGGGGATGCCGTGGCCCTCGATCCGGCGGACCTCGTACTGCAGGCTCTCGTCGAAGGCGAGGACGTTCTCCGCGGAGACGCAGATCGCGTCGCCCTGCAGCTCGATGGGGTGCAGATAGGTGGAGTCGTCGGCGAGGAAGACCTGGCCCTGGCCGGTGCAGCGCATCAGCTGCATCTCCTGCCCGGTGGCGTTGCCGACGATGCGTCCGGCGAATCCGGCGCCCTTGTAGGCGAAGTCGACCTTGCCCTGGTAGAGCACCATGCTGCCCTGGCGGGCCAGCACCGGCTGACCGGCGACGCCCAGGTCCACGCGGACCAGCTTCTTGTTCTGCTGCGTCCAGCGCTGCCCGGTGGGCACCTCCTTGTACATCTGGAGCGCCGCGCCGACTCCGGCGCCGCCCTGCGGGGCGCCCTGCGGCACGCCGTACGGGGCGGTCTGCTGACCGGGGACCTGCGCGTGGCCGGGCGGCTGCGGGGCGCCGGGCGGGGTGCCGTAGCCCGGGGGCAGCGGGGCGCTCGGGATGCCCGGGGCGCCCTGGGTGCCGTAGCCGGGAGGCGGCGGCGCGGTGGGCGGCCCTGGCGGCGCGCCGTACGGCGCGGGGGCCGGGGCGGGCGGCGGGACCGTGCCGCCGGGCGGGGTGGTCAGGGGGGCGATGACCGTCGGGGCACCGTGCACGTTCGGCTCGGGCGCCGGGGGCGGGGTGAAGCCCTGGGGCGCGGGGGCCACCGGGGCCGGGGCGGGAGCGGGCGCCGGAGCCGGTGCCGGGGTCGCGGCGGGTGCCGGGGACGACGGGACGGCGAAGGCGGGCGGGGCGAAGCCGGGGGCGGCGGCCGACTGCGCGGGCGCGGCCGGGGTCTCCTCCTCCAGCACCTCGCCGCCGAAGTTCTTCAGCAGCGCCTCCAGGCCGCCGTCGAAGCCCTGGCCGACCGCGGCGAACCGCCAGACGTCCTTGAGGTAGATGTCCCCGAGCATCACGGCGCGTTCGGTGGAGAACTCGGCGCCGGTGAAGGCGTACCGCGCGACCTCCTCGCCGCCCGCCACGATGCGCAGATAGCCGGGGGCCACCTGGGACATCTGGCCGTCGCCGTCGATGGTCGCCGTGAAGGACAGCTTGTGGACGGTCGGCGGGATCCGGTCGAGCGTGACCCGGAAGGACTCGGTGTCGCCCGCCTGGGCGCCGAGGAGCTGGATGGACTCCTCCGGCGACTTCGGCTGGTTGAAGAAGACGAAGTACCGGTCGTCGGAAAGGCGCTCGTCCGCGTCCAGTCCGAAGCAGCTGATGTCGAAGGTCAGTCCGGGAGCGGAGATCTGCACACCCACGTACAGATCCGTGCCCGCCGTCAGGTCACTGATCCTGGCCTTGTGGCCGCGTTGGAATTCCCTGGTCATGCGTAACGACCGTCCCCCATCCGGAATGCGAGTGCGTCGCGCCAGGCTAACGTCACATACCGACAATGGGCGTAGCCGGTACGGAACCGGTACACAGCCGCGTCCGGGTTCTCATCCGCGCGCCTCACTCACCGCGCGCGCCGGGGACGTGCGGCAGGCGGGATGCCGCGACGACTCCTTCGAGATAGCCGCGGGCGCGCTCGGTGCGCGGATAGGACTCCAGCAGCCGCCAGAAGTCGGGGCCGTGACCGGGCACCAGCAGATGGGCCAGCTCGTGGCAGAGCACGTAGTCGATGACGTACTCCGGCATTCCCTTCAGCCGGTGCGAGAGCCGGATGCTGCCCTCGGCCGGGGTGCACGAACCCCAGCGGGTGTTCTGGTTGGTGACCCAGCGCACGGTGGCGGGGCGGGCCCGGCCGTCGAAGTACTGCGCCGACAGCCGCTCGGCGCGCGCGGTCAGTTCGGCGTCGCCCGGCACCCGCTTGTTCTCCTGGGCGGCGAGCTTGTCGAGCATGACGGTCACCCAGCGCCGCTCCTCCGCCTCGGACATCCGGGCGGGGATGAGGATGACGGTACGGTCGCCCTCGCGGTACGCGGAGACCGTGCGGCGGCGCCGGGCGCTGCGGCGGACCTCGATCGCACGCGCCGCCGTGCCGTCCGGCGACTGCTCCGGCGCGCCGCGCGACGGCTGTCCGGCGCGGGGGGACGGTTCGGCGGGCACGCCTCGACGTTACCCGCTGGGCCCCGCCGAAGTCCCCCTCCCGGCGGCCGGATACCGCTCCCCGGTCGACCCGGCACCCCTTATGCGTGTTTTGTCCGTTGAGGGTCACGAGCCGCCCGCCTGCGGAATGCTTGTACGACCATCACCCCGTGCCTGTGGACAACTCCCGTCACGCTTCCGGGAATCCGGCCATGCTGGCGTTCGAAGGCGGAGCCCGACCAGTCCGCCGGAACAGCCAGGTACGACACGAAGAGTGACGGGGGTTCTGTGATGCATCCGATGGTGAAGCCCGCACTGCGGCAGGGCTGGCGCGATCTCGACACCGTGCAGTTCGGCATGACCCCGGCGCACGCGATCACCCTCGGCCCGGTCGATCCGGCCACGGGCAGCTTCCTGCGCCTGCTCAACGGCGCCCGGGGCCTGCCGCTGCTGCGCGAGGAGGGGCGCCGAATGGGCCTGCCCGACGGTCATGTGGACACCCTGCTGGGGCGCCTCGGCCGGGCGGGACTGCTCGACGACCTGCGGGGCGGCTCGCCCGCGGCGGAGGCGCTGCGCAAGAGAGGGGACACGCTGGACCGGCTGCGGCCCGACCTCGCCTCGCTGTCGCTGTCCACGTCCGAGCCGGGCGCCGCCCTCGGGCAGCTCGCCGCCCGCCGTTCGCTCAGGGTGCGGGTGCACGGCGCGGGACGGGTCGGGGTGGTGCTGGCCTCGCTGCTGTCCGGCGCCGGGGTGGGCGAGGTCGATGTGCGGGACGTGGGCCGCGTGGAGCCGTGGGACGTGGCGCCGGGCGGACTGCCCGCCGAGTCGGTGGGCGAGCGGCGGGACGAGGCGGCACGGGCGGCCGTGCGCCGCGCGGCCCCGGACCGCCCGGTGCGCCGGGCCCGCGCCTCCCCGCCGAGCGGGACCGGCACGGCGGAGGCGGAGGCATCGCGGGCAGAGACGGGCCTGTCCCTGGTGATCGTCGCGCCGCGCGACGAGGTGGCCGTGCACGCCCCCGACCCGTTCGTCACCGAGCGGCTGACGGCCTCCGGGACACCGCATCTCTACGCCGGGGTGGTGGAGGGCACCGGTGTGGTCGGGCCACTGGTCCTGCCCGGGGAGACGAGCTGCGCGGGCTGTCTGCACGAGGACCGCACGGACGGTGACCCCGCGTGGCCGCGCCTGGTCACCCAGTGGCGGTGCGGTACGGCACGCCGGGTGGGCGCCTGTGATCTCACGCTGGCCGTCGCGGTGGCCGGACTCGCCGCCGCGCACGCCCTCACCTTCCTCGACGGCGGTCCCCCGTCCAGCGCCGGGGCCCGCTGGGAGACGTCTCTGCCCGCCCTGACCTGGCACTCTCGGCCGATCGCCCCGCACCCGGCATGTGGGTGCGGCGCAGGGGTGAAAGGAAAAGGGAAGGGAAAGGGAGCCGCAAAGGGGGAGCACTCCTCAACCAGCGGGGTGCCGCGCGCGACAATGGCGGTGCAACGGCCGTCGGCCGGGCGACGACGCGAGTCGGGCGCGGCGGGGCCGACAGGGACTTGGAGGGCGCATGTCTGATCTTCCCCGGAAGGCGGTCACCCGGACCGCCAAGCTCGCCGCGCTCCCGCTCGGCTTCGCCGGCCGGGCCACGTGGGGGCTGGGCAAGCGGATCGTGGGCGAGTCGGCGGAGATCGTCGGCCGGGAGCTCCAGCAGCGCACGGCCGAACAGCTCTTCAAGGTGCTCGGCGAGCTGAAGGGCGGCGCGATGAAGTTCGGGCAGGCCCTGTCCGTCTTCGAGTCCGCGCTGCCCGAGGAGGTCGCCGGTCCCTACCGCGCCGCGCTGACCAAGCTCCAGGAGGCCGCCCCGCCGATGCCGACCCGCACGGTGCACGCCGTGCTGGAGGAGCGCCTCGGAACGGAGTGGCGGGAGCTGTTCCTCGAGTTCGAGGACAAACCGGCCGCCGCGGCCTCCATCGGGCAGGTGCACCGGGCGGTGTGGCACGACGGCCGCGAGGTGGCGGTCAAGGTGCAGTACCCGGGCGCGGGCGAGGCGCTGCTCTCCGACCTGAGTCAACTGAGCCGTTTCGCCCGGCTGCTGGGTCCGCTGATCCCCGGGATGGACATCAAGCCGCTGATCACGGAGTTGCGGGACCGCGTCTCCGAGGAGCTGGACTACGCGCTGGAGGCCCAGGCGCAGTCCGCGCACGCGGAGGAGTTCGCGGACGATCCGGATGTGCTGGTCCCGGCGGTGGTGCACCAGTGCGAGCAGGTCCTGGTGACCGAGTGGATCGACGGCATCCCGCTCTCGGAGGTCATCTCGGACGGCACCCCGGAGCAGCGTGACCGCGCCGGGCAGCTGCTGGCCCGTTTTCTCTTCTCCGGCCCGGCGCGCACCGGTCTGCTGCACGCCGACCCCCATCCGGGCAACTTCCGGCTGCTGCCGGGCGGCCCCGAGGGCGAGGACGACTGGCGTCTGGGCGTGCTGGACTTCGGCACGGTCGACCGGCTCTCCGGCGGGCTGCCCCTGCCGATCGGCATCTCGCTGCGGCTGACGCTCGACGGCGACGCCGACCGTGTCTACCGGCTGCTGTGCGGCGAGGGGTTCATCAAGGAGTCCATCGAGCTGGACCCCGGCGCGGTGCTCGACTATCTGCTGCCGATCATCGAACCGGCCCGGGTGGATGCCTTCACCTTCACCCGCTCGTGGATGCGCGGCCAGGCCGGCCGGGTCGCCGACCCCCGCTCCCCCGCCTACCAGCTGGGCAAGCGGCTCAATCTGCCGCCCGCCTATCTCCTGATACACCGCGTGACCCTCAGCACCATCGGCGTGCTCTGCCAGCTGGGCGCGACCGTGCGGCTGCGGCAGGAGCTGGAGGACTGGCTGCCCGGGTTCGTGGCGGAGGAATCCCCCGAAGAGGGCTTCGAGGAGGAGCTGGCCGAGGAGGACGCGTCGGAGGCGCCCGCGGCCGAGGCGTGACGGACGCGCCGCGGGGGCCGGTCCGTCGGACGGACCGGCCCCCGCGGGCAGAAGGTCTCGCCTCCCCGGGAGGGGAGGCCACCGCTTCCGGTGTGCTGCTTCAGGTGTGCGCGCCTACTGCATGACGGCCATGGCGAGCGCCCGACGGGCGCGCAGCGAGGCGCGCTCCGCCCGGCGCTGCATCCGCCGGGCGGTGGCCAGGCGCATGGCCCGGCGCTCCCGCTCGGCGTCCTGCAGGCGCTCGTGCATATGCGCACGGGCCAGGGCTTCTGGGATGAGTTGCATCTCGCGGGTCCTGTTCTTCTGGCGCGAACCGGTCACGCCGTGGGTGCTGAGGTCTGAGATCGCGGAGCGCGTGGGCTCGCTGGTGGACGGCTTCATCGGGGCCTGCTTCATGGGGTCGTGCGTGAGGGGGCGGTCGATCGTTCCTGGGGTGTTCATGCCGTGACCGGGTTCTTGCGCGGGCGGCCACGGGGCCGCTTGCGGGCCACGACGACTCCCTGGACGAACAGCTCCCCGCCCCAGACACCCCAGGGCTCGCGCCGCTCCTTGGCCCCGGCGAGGCAGGCCTCGACCAGCGGGCAGGTGCGGCAGAGGGACTTGGCGTACTCCACGTCCGCCGGGGACTCGGCGAAGAAGACCTCCGGGTCGTAGGACCGGCAGGGGACGGGGGTGCCGAGGCTCTCGATGGCGTCGTCGAGCGCGGTGAGCGCGGTGAGGGGGAACAAGGCGGGGTCCTCCGTGGGGCCGGGCGGGGGGAGCGTTCGTGAGGGCGGTACGGACGGGGCGTGCGCTTCGAGTTGCACGGGGTGTTTTCCTCGTCTTTTCGTTCCGGCCGGTTGACCGGGTGTCGGCTGGGTACCGGGTCGTTCCTTGTCCCGAGGCCCCTTCGCTCCGTCGACCCCGTTCGGGGAAAACAGAAGGGCCGCGGTTCCCGGGTGGGGTTCCGCGGCCCTGAAGGCGCCGGCCTGATCGACTGTCAGGCTGGATCACTCCAGGGTTCTGGCCCACGGAAGGCCCACATCAGGTGGTGCTGCGTCGTCTGCTGCTGGAATCCGGCACCGGCCGCGAAGGCATAGGCGTGTGCCTGTGCCTCTACCGCTTCCAGTGCCTTGGTCGGTCGCTCATTCCGCTCGCGGACAGGGAGATCCGCGAGGGACAGGGCGGAGGCGGGGCGGACGGCGGAAATGCCGGACACACCGGTGCCCTGGGTGAAGGCGCCGAACATGCACAGGGAGACGGTCGAGCGATCGGTCATTTTGGCCGAGCTGCTGCTGATGCTGGTGTTGATGCTGATCACGAGACTCGCCTCCTTTCGGCGCCTTGGGGGACCGGTGAACCGGTCCGTCGGATATGTAAGTACAGCACGGAATCACAGCCTCCGAGAAGGCCGCCGTTTCCGTGTCTAGAACCTATGGGGATTCGCGGGGCGTGCGCAAACTATTTTTTCGACGAGTTCGTATCAGTCGTCAACGCGCGTCGTCCGCCGTGTTCTCGGGGTCGTCGCGGGGGTCGTTCCGCGCCTCGTTCGCCGGGTCCGCCGCGGGGTCGGCGCCCGCGCAGATGGCCAGGACGTCGGCGCCGTAGCGGCGGAGTTTGCGGTCGAGGACGCCGGGGATGCGGGACAGTTCGGCCGGGGTGTCCGGGCAGGTCTCGGCGATGGCCATCAGGGTACGGTCGGTGAAGACGCAGAAGTCCGGCTGGCCGCTGAGCCCGGCCTCGACGGAGCGCCATTCCCTGAGCCGTGCGTACAGGCCCTCGTCCATGTCGGAGGGGCAGTCCTCACAGCGCATCAGCTTCATCTCGCCCGCGTCGGTGAGCGTGCGACCGCAGACCCGGCAGCGGGCCGGGGTGCGCTGGGCCCGGCGGGGGACGGCCATGACCCCGCTGCCGCTCGCGCCTGCCAGGCTGCCGCCGGTGCCGCGCTCGATGCCGCCGAGGGCGCCGCTCCCCGTGCGGCCGACGGTCGGGGTGGTGCCGGGGCGCAGTCCGTCGAGGAAGCGGCTGGGCCTGCGGTTGGGGCGGCCACCGGGGGCGCGGGACAGCGACCAGGAGAGGTGGAGCCGTTCCCGCGCGCGGGTGACGCCGACATAGAGGAGGCGGCGCTCCTCCTCGATCTGCTCGTCCGTCTTCGCGTAGGTGATCGGCATCATGCCCTCGGCGACGCCGACCAGGAAGACGGCGTCCCACTCCAGGCCCTTGGCCGCGTGCAGGGAGGCGAGGGTGACGCCCTGGACGGTGGGGGCGTGCTGGGCACCGGCCCGCTCGTCCAGCTCCGCGACGAAGTCGGCCAGGGTGGCGCCGGGGTGGGCGGCGGCGAAGTCCTGGGCGAGATGGGCGAGGGCGGCCAGCGACTCCCAGCGCTCACGGGTGGCACCGGAGCCGGCCGGGGGCTGGGCGCTCCAGCCCTCGCCGGAGAGCACGGCGCGCACCTGGGAGGGCAGGTCGACGGCCTCGTCGAGCAGGGAGTCGTTGCCGCCGAAGCGGGCGGCGGCGCGCAGGGCGACCCCGGCCCGGCGCACCTCGGGCCGGTCGAAGAAGCGCTCGGCGCCGCGCAGCTGATAAGGGACTCCGGCGTCCGCGAGGGCCTGCTCGTAGGTCTCGGACTGGGAGTTGGTGCGGAACAGGATGGCGATCTCGGCGGCCGGGACGCCCGCGTCGATCAGCTCGCGGATGCGGCGGGCGGCGCCCTCGGCCTCGGCGGGCTCGTCGGTGTACTCGACGTGGACGGGCTCGGGTCCGGCTCCGCGCTGCGAGATCAGTTCCAGGCGGTGGTCGGCGGCGCGGCCGTGGGCCTGGGCGAGCAGGCCGTTGGCCAGGCGGACCACCTGGGGGGTGGAGCGGTAGTCCCGGGCCAGCTTGACGACCGTCGCGCCGGGGTGGCGGTGCCGGAAGTCGAGGAGGTGGTCGGGCGTTGCTCCCGTGAACGAGTAGATCGTCTGGCTGGCGTCCCCGACGACGCACAGGTCGTCGCGGTCGCCGAGCCACAGTTCGAGCAGGCGCTGCTGGAGGGGGCTGACGTCCTGGTACTCGTCCACCACGAAGTGCTGGTACTGGGAGCGCACCTGGTCGGCGATGTCCTGCCGGTCCTGGAGCACGGCGACGGTGAGCAGCAGCACGTCCTCGAAGTCGATGACGGAGCGGGCGCTCTTCAGGTTCTCGTAGGCCGCGTAGAGATGGGCGATCTCGGCCGGGTCGCGGGGGGTGTCACGGCCGGACTTCGCGGCCGCGTACGCGTAGTCGGCGGGGACGGTCTGGGTGACCTTGCACCACTCGATCTCGGCGGTGGCGTCCCGCAGCTCGCTGCGGTCCAGGCGGAGCCCGCAGGCGGTGGCCGCGTCGGCGACGAGCTGGATCTTGCGCTCGACGAGCCGGGGCAGGGAGCCGCCGACCGCCTTCGGCCAGAAGTACTGGAGCTGGCGCAGGGCGGCGGAGTGGAAGGTGCGCGCCTGCACGCCCTGGGCGCCGAGCTGGCGCAGCCGCCCGCGCATCTCGCCCGCGGCACGGTTGGTGAAGGTGACCGCGAGCACGCTGGAGGGCTGGAGGATGCCCGC
The DNA here is from genome assembly GCF_000373625.1 of Streptomyces sp. LaPpAH-108. Taxonomy (GTDB): domain Bacteria; phylum Actinomycetota; class Actinomycetes; order Streptomycetales; family Streptomycetaceae; genus Streptomyces. The sequence goes on along the minus strand of NZ_KB891987.1, from coordinate 747,127 downwards.
GCGCACGCCGTAGGCGATGCGGTGGGTGATGGCGCGGGTCTTGCCGGTGCCCGCTCCGGCCAGGACGCACACCGGCCCGTGCAGTGCGGTGGCGACCTCGCGCTGCTCGGGGTCGAGCCCTTCCAGCACCGCGTCGGCCGAGTCCGGTGTCCGCGGGAAGAGGGGGGAGTGCGTTGCTGCTGTCACATGGCCATGCTGCCAGGTCGCCCGGGACGACCGCGCCCGTTGTCCACAGGCGGGGCCCTGCGGTCGTATGAATGCGGCGGGTGTCACAGGGGCCGTGGGGGTGCCGGGAATTACGCTCCGCTCTCCCGCGTTGCCCCACTGCACGACCCCTTCCCGAGCTGCCTGAGGAGCGCGAGAGACCATGCAGGGCACTGTGACGATGTACAGCACGACGTGGTGCGGCTACTGCCGTCGGCTGAAGAGCCAGCTGGACCGCGAGGGCATCGGTTACACCGAGATCAACATCGAGCAGGACCCGGAGTCCGCCGCGTTCGTGGAGAAGGCCAACGGGGGCAACCAGACGGTGCCGACCGTGCGCGTCGTCCCGGCCGCCGGTGGCGAGGAGGTCGTGATGACCAACCCGAGCCTCGCCCAGGTGAAGCAGGCGCTCGGCGCCTGACCCGCACCGCGAGAGCGAGTCGCGAAAAGCGCGTCGTAAGACGTACGAGAACCCCGGCAGCCCCTGAAGCGGGCCACCGGGGTTCTCGTCTGTCCGTACGCCCCTAGAACGCGCTCCGTGTCGGCAGCGGCTTGCCGTACCACATCTCGATCAGGCGGGCGGCGATGGAGATGCCGTAGGGCGGCAGGACCTCGCCGGACTCGAATGCCTCGCCCAGTTCCTCGCGGGAGAACCAGCGGGCCTCCTCGATCTCCTCGCCGTCGGCGTCGATCTCGGTGGAGGTGGCGTGGGCGAAGAAGCCGAGCATCAGGCTGGACGGAAACGGCCAGGGCTGGCTGGCGACGTACTCGACGCGGCCGACGGTGATGCCCGCCTCCTCGAAGACCTCGCGGCGCACCGACTGCTCGATGGACTCGCCGGGCTCCACGAACCCGGCGAGCGTGGAGAAGCGGCCCTCGGGCCAGTGCACCTGGCGGCCGAGCAGGATGCGGTCCTGCTCGTCGGTGACGGCCATGATCACGGCCGGGTCGGTGCGCGGGTAGTGCTCGGCGCCGCAGGCCGGGCAGCGGCGGATGTGCCCGGCGGCGGCGATGACGGTGCGCTCGCCGCAGCGGGAGCAGAAGCGGTGGGTGCGCTGCCAGTTCTCCAGGCCGACCGCGTGCACCATGAGCCCGGCGTCGCGCGGGGAGAGCAGCAGGCCCGCCTCGCGCAGCCCGGCGGGGCGGGCGGACTGGTCGATACGGCCGGGCAGGGAGTCCTTCTGGAGGGCGAAGTAGCTGACGCCGTCCTCGTCCTCGCCGAGGAAGTAGCGGTGGGCCTCGGTGAGCGGCGCCTCGAAGGAGGGCGTCATGACGAGTTCGGTGCGCCCGTCGGGCGTCTCGTCGATGAGGACCTGGCCGCCGGAGACCACGAAGCAGCGGGTGGAGGGGTGGCTCCAGGCCGCCGCGAGCCAGGCCTCGTCGAGCCGGTGGTGGGCGGCGCGGTCGATGCCGCTCGGGGCGGTCAGCGAGATGGGTCGGTCGGCGGTGTGGTCGGTCCAGGTGGTCACGGGTGCTTCCAACTCCCCCAAGGGAACGGTTCGGTTCGGCGGGCGGTTCGGCGGGACATGGGGCGGAGGGCACCGGCTGGGGTGCGGTGGGGCGGTCGGGGCGTTCCTTCCAGTGTGCCCGGCGCGGGCGGACGCCCGGTGCCGTGGCCGCCGGTCAGGGGGCGTCTCCGTTCTCGGCGTTCTCGGCGAGGTCGCTCCACAGGTAGGCGGTGGTCTCGACGCCCTTGAGGAGGAGGTCCAGCTCGACCTTCTCGTTCGGGGCGTGCCAGCCGTCGGACGGGATCGAGATGCCGAGGAAGAGCACCGGGGCGCCCAGAACTTCCTGGAGGTCGGCGGCGGGCCCGGAACCGCCCTCACGGGTGAAGCGGACCGGGCCCTGGAAGGCGCGCTCCATGGCGCGTACGACGGAGCGCAGCGCGGGGTGGTCCAGCGGGGTCAGACACGGGCGCGTGCCGGGGCTGAAGCTGATGTCGAGCTGGATCCCGGCGGGCACCTGGTGGGCGGCCCAGGCGCGGACGGCCTTCTCGACCTGGCCGAGGTCCTGCCCGGCGACCAGGCGGAAGGAGAGCTTCACCAGCGCCGAGGAGGGGATGATCGTCTTGCTGCCCGCGCCCTGGTAGCCGCCGCCGATGCCGTTGACCTCGGCGGTCGGGCGGGCCCAGATCCGCTCCAGGGTGCTGTAACCGGCCTCGCCGTGGGTGGCGTGCGACTTGGCGGTGCGCAGCCAGCGCTCCTCGTCGAAGGGCAGCTCCGCGAACAGCGCGCGCTCGCGGTCGGTCAGCTCCACCACGCCGTCGTAGAAGCCGGGGATCGCCACGCGGCCCTCGTCGTCGTGGAGGGCGGCGACCAGGCGGGCGACGGCGGTGGCCGGGTTGGGCACGGCGCCGCCGAAGGAGCCGGAGTGGATGTCCTGGTACGGCCCCTCCAGGCGGATCTCGCACTCCGCGAGGCCGCGCATCCCGGTGCAGACGGTCGGGGTGTCCGCGGACCACATGCCGGTGTCGGAGACGATCACGGCGTCGGCGGCGAGCCGGTCGGCGTGCTCCTCGACCAGGGCGCGGAAGTGCGGTGAGCCGGACTCCTCCTCGCCCTCCACGATGAGCTTCAGGTGGACGGCGGGGGCGGTGCGGCCGGTCGCGGCGAGGTGGGCGCGGACGCCGAGTGTGTGGAAGAACACCTGGCCCTTGTCGTCGGCGGCACCGCGCGCGTACAGCTTGCCGTCGCGGACGACGGGCTCGAAGGGGTCGCTGTCCCAGCCGTCCTCGCGGGCGGCGGGCTGCACGTCGTGGTGGCCGTAGACCAGGACGGTCGGGGCGTCGGGGTCGTCCGAGGGCCACTCGGCGTACACCGCCGGGGCGCCGGGGGTGGGCCAGACCTCGGCGACCGGGAAGCCGGTCTCCTTCAGCGCGGCGGCGAGCCAGTCGGCGCTGCGGCGCACGTCCTCGGCGCGCTCGGGCTGGGCCGACACCGAGGGGATGCGCAGCCACGCGGCGAGGTCGTCGAGAAAGGCGGCGCGGTGCCGCTCGATGTACGCGTGGACGGCGCTGTCCGGGGGCTGGCTCATACGCACGAGCCTATCGGCCCGCGCGGACATCCTCTCCGGGCGGTTCGTCACACCCGGCTTCCCCGACCGGCCCCTTCTCCCCGCTGCCGGGCCTTCGCGCGGCCCCGCCGCTCTCCCCGGCGTCAGGCGTGCGCGCGGCCCCGCCGAGCAGCCGCTCCAGCTCCGCGCGGCCGGGCAGCCGCGCCGGACGGACGACGTCTCCGGTGCGCACGTACAGGAACGCGGCCGTGACCGACTCGGGCGGCACGCCCTGCTGCTCGGCCCAGGCGAGCCGGTAGACGGCGAGCTGGAGCGGGTCGGCGCTCTGGGTGCGGCCGGTCTTCCAGTCGAGGATCTCGTAGGTCGCGCCGTCGCCCTCGCCGTCCTTGTAGACGGCGTCGATCCGCCCGCGCACGACCCGGCCCGCGAGCGAGAGCTGTACGGGCACCTCGGCGCGGTAGGGGGTGCGGTAGGCGTACTCGGTGCGTTCGAAGGCCGCCTTCAGCTCCTCCAGGTCCGCCTCGTCCGCGATCTCGGCGTCGGCGCCGGGCAGCTCGTCCGGCTCCAGCAGGGGCAGCGTCAGCTCCTCGAAGCGGGCCTCCACCCAGGCGTGGAACCGGGTGCCCCGGCGTGCGGCCGGGCGCGGGGGGCGCGGCATGGGGCGCGCGAGTTCCTGCGCGAGCCCGTCCGGGTCCTCCGCGAGCTGGAGCACCTGGGTGGCGGTGAGCGTGGCAGGCAGGGGTACGTCGGTGACGGCACGCCTGCCGCGCAGCAGTTCTGCGGCGAGCGCGTCCAGGTCGCGGTCCCAGGAGGCGAGGGTGCGGGCCTCCTCGGGGGTCAGGGGGTCCTCGGGGATCTCCCCCAGGGGCCCGGGGTCCTCGGGGGCGGGGGCCTGGTGCGGGATCAGGGGGCGCTCGGTGCTCAGCCGCTCCCAGTCCTCGGGGTCCTCGGGATCCTCGGGGCCCGGCCCGTAGGGGTCGTCCTCGTACGGAGGCTCGTCGTACGCGGGCTCGTACGGCGGCTCGTCGTACGGCTCCTCGTCCTCCGGCGCCGTCGGCCACTCGGGGTCCTCGTACGCCACCGGCGGGCCGTCCGGCGCGTTCAGGTGGGCGCGGACGACGCGGGCGGCCTCCTGGCGGCGTTCGAAGGCGGCGCGGTCCAGCGGGAGCGGCCAGACCAGGTCGTCGTCGGCCGTGTGCAGGGCGGGGTTCTCCTCGCCCTCGGCGGGCTCCGCCGCCCACGCCTCGATCTCGCCGTACCCGGCGGCGCAGTGGTCGTGCAGCGCCTGGAGGAAGTCGGAGGGGCCGCGCGGCTTCTGCTGGCTGGGGCCCCACCAGTGGCCGGAGCCGAGCAGCAGGGAGCGGGGGCGGGTGAAGGTGACGTAGCCCAGGCGCAGCTCCTCGGTGTGCTGGTGCGCCTTCATGGACGCGTGGAAACCCTTGATGCCCTTGGCGTCCCAGGAGTCCACGTCGGGCAGCGTGTCGGTGTCGCCGCGCAGGGCGTGCGGGAGCACCTTGGCCTGCGCGGTCCACTTGTCGCGGCCCTGGGCGCTGGGGAAGGTGCCGGTGACCAGGCCGGGGACGGCGACCACGTCCCACTCCAGGCCCTTGGACTTGTGCGCGGTGAGCACCTTGACGGTGTTCTCGCCGCCGGGCAGCGCGTTGTCGAGCCCCTTCTCGTACTGCGCGGCGGTGCGCAGGAAGCCGAGGAAGGCGAGCAGGGTGGCCTCGCCGTCACCGGCGGCGAAGGAGGCGGCCACGTCGAGGAAGTTGGCCAGGGTCTCGCGGCGGCGGGCGGCGAGCGCGTGCGGGGAGGCCGACAGCTCCACCTCGAGGCCGGTGACGGCGAGGACCCGGTGCAGGACGTCCATGAGCGGGTCGGACAGGGAGCGGCGCAGATCGCGCAGTTCGGCGGCGAGCCGGGCGAAGCGCACGCGCGCGTCCGGGGAGAACGGCAGCCCGTCGTCGTCCTCGGCCCCCGCGTCCAGGAAGGTGTCCAGCGCGTCCGCGAGCGAGGTGACCTCGGCGGGGTCCACGCCCTCCACGGCCTGGGCGAGCCTGCGGTCGGGGTCGTCGCCGCCCGCGTCCGTGTGGGCGACGAGCAGCCGGGCACGGCGGCCGAGGAGGGCGAGGTCGCGGGGGCCGATGCGCCAGCGCGGGCCGGTCAGCAGACGGACCAGGGCGGCGTTGGCGCCGGGGTCCTGAAGGACCTCGCAGACGGCGACCAGGTCCGCGATCTCGGGCAGGTGCAGCAGCCCGGACAGGCCGACGACCTCGACCGGCACGTCCCGGGCGACCAGCGCGCCCTGGATCTCCGCGAAGTCGCCCGCCGTACGGCACAGGACGGCGATCTCGCCGGGCGGGGTGCCGGTGCGCACCAGATGGGCGAGGGAGTCCGCGAGCCAGGCGATCTCCTCGGCGTGGGTGGGCAGCAGGGCGCAGCGGACCATGCCGTCGCGTTCGGCGCCCGGGGCCGGGCGCAGGGCCTCCACGCCCTCGTGCAGGGCGCGCAGGGGCTCGGCGAGGCCGTTGGCGAGGTCGAGCAGCCGGCCGCCGCTGCGGCGGTTCTCGCTGAGCGCCCGGCGTCCGGCGGGGGTGCCGTCGGCGTGCGCGAAGTGCTCGGGGAAGTCGTCCAGGTTGGCGACGGAGGCGCCGCGCCAGCCGTAGATGGCCTGGCAGGGGTCGCCGACGGCGGTGACGGGATGGCCTGTGCCCGCGCCGAAGAGCCCGGAGAGCAGCACGCGCTGGGCGACGGAGGTGTCCTGGTACTCGTCCAGGAGGACGACCCGGAACTCCTCGCGCAGCACGCGGCCCACCTCGGGGATTGCGGCGAGGCGGGCCGACAGGGCGATCTGGTCGCCGAAGTCGAGCAGGTCGCGGTCGCGTTTGGCGGCCCGGTAGCGCTCGACGAGTCCGGCCAGTTCGTGGCGGGCGGCCAGGGTCTCGGGGACCTTGCGCAGGTCGGCGTTGCTGAGCTTGACGCCCTGGAGCGTGTCGAGGAGACCGGCGTCCCAGGCGCGCAGGTCCTCGGGGTCCACGAGGTGTTCGGACAGCTCGGAGTCGAGCGCGAGCAGGTCGCTGACCAGGTCCGCGAAGGAGCGGGTGAGGGCGGGGTAGGGGCCCGGGGCCTCGCGCAGCACGCGCGCGGCGAGCTGGTAGCGGGTGGCGTCCGCGAGCAGCCGGGAGCTGGGCTCCAGGCCGAGCCGCAGACCATGGTCGGTGAGCAGCCGCCCGGCGAAGGCGTGGTAGGTCGAGATGACCGGCTCGCCGGGCGGGTGGTCCGGGTCGATGGCGTCGGGGTCGGTGATCCCGGCCTTGACGAGCGCCTTGCGGACGCGCTCCGCGAGTTCGCCCGCCGCCTTGTTGGTGAAGGTCAGACCGAGCACCTGCTCGGGGGCGACCTGTCCGGTGCCGACCAGCCAGACCACGCGCGCGGCCATCACCGTGGTCTTGCCCGAACCGGCCCCGGCCACGATCACCTGCGGGGCGGGCGGCGCGATGACGCAGGCCAGCTGCTCCGGGGTGAACGGGATGCCGAGCAGCTCTTTGAGCTGGTCGGGGTCGGTGATGCGCGCGGACATTCGTCAGAGGCTAGCGGCGGGCACCGACAGCCGGGGGCGCGGGACGGCGTCTGCGCAGGTCAGGGGGTGCGTGGAGTGCCGTACGTCACTTCACGCGCCGTCATCCGGCGTGCCCTCACTCGATCACGTGCCGTCCCTCGGGCCGGGCGCTGCACGAGGCGCGGAAGTCGCAGTGGGTGCACTGGCGGCCGGTGGCGGGGGTGAACCGTTCGTCCAGGACCTTTCCGGCGGCGGTGGCCAGCAGGTCCCCGACCCACTCCCCCGACAGCGGTTCCTGGGTCTGCACCTTGGGCTGTGTCTCGCCGCCGTCCTTCTTGGCCGCGCCCTGGCGGAGCTGGACGAGTTCGGCGCCGCCGGGCTCGGGACGGGTGCCGCCGAAGGCGTCGTCCACGGCGCCCTCGGCCACGGCGAGCTGGTAGACGGCGAGCTGGGGGTGGCGGGCGACCTCGGCGGAGGTGGGGGCGTTCTTGCCGGTCTTGAAGTCGACGACATAGGCGCGGCCCGCGCCGTCCGCCTCCACGCGGTCCATCTGGCCCCGGATGCGGACCTTGTACGCGCCCGCCTCCAGGGTGACGTCGAAGTCCTGCTCGCTGGCGACCGGGGTGCGCGTGGCGCGGTCCAGGACGTGCCAGTTCAGGAAGCGTTCGAGGGCCGCGCGCGCGTTGTCCTTCTCCTGGGCGGACTTCCATGGTGCGTCGAAGGCGAGCGCGTTCCACACCGAGTCCAGGCGCTCCATGAGGACGTCGAGATCGGCGGGCGTACGGCCCGAGGCGACCTCGTCGGCCAGGACGTGCACGACGTTGCCGAAGCCCTGGGCGACGGTCGCGGGGGCGGCGGCCTTCACCTCGCGGCCCAGGAACCACTGGAGCGCGCAGGTGTTGGCGAGCTGGTCCAGGGCGCTGCCGGAGAGCACGACGGGCTGGTCGCGGTCGCGCAGCGGCACCTTGCTCTCGGTCGGCTCGTACATGCCCCACCAGCGGTCGGGGTGCGCGGCGGGCACCAGGGGGCGGCCCTCGTCGTCGCTGAGCGCCGCCAGGCGGGCCAGGCGGCGCGCGGCGGCCTCCCTGAGGGCGGGCGAGGCCGCCGGGTCGACGGTGGTGGCGCGCAACTCGGCCACCAGCGCGGACACGGACAGCGGGCGGCGCGGGCGCCCGGTGACGTCGCGGGGTTCGACGCCCAGCTCGGTCAGGAAGCGGGAGGGCTGGTCGCCGTCGTCGGACGCGCCCTTCACGGCGGTGACGACGAGCCGGTCACGCGCGCGCGTGGCGGCGACGTAGAACAGCCTGCGCTCCTCCGCGAGCAGCGCGCCCGGGGTCAGCGGCTCGGCGAGTCCGTCGCGGCCGATGCGGTCGGCCTCCAGGAGGGAGCCGCGGCGGCGCAGGTCGGGCCACACGCCCTCCTGGAGCCCGGCGACGACGACCAGGCGCCACTCCAGGCCCTTGGAGCGGTGCGCGGTCATCAGGCGCACGGCCTCGGGGCGTACCGCGCGGCGGGTGAGCGTGTCGGCGGCGATGTCCTCGGCCGCCAGCTCCTCCAGGAGGTTGAGGGCGCCGCGCCCGCCGACGCGCTCCTCCGCGCGCGCGGCGGTGGCGAACAGCGCGCACACGGCGTCCAGGTCGCGGTCGGCGTTACGGCCCGCCGCGCCGCCGCGCCGGGCGGCGCGCTCCAGACGGCTGGGCCAGGGTGTGCCGTTCCACAGGTCCCACAGCGCCTCCTCGGCCGTACCGCCCTCGGCGAGCCGCGTGCGCGCCTTGCGCAGCAGCGCGCCCAGCCGCTGCGCCCCGCGCGCGTACGCGGGGTCGTGCACGGCCAGTCGCTCCGGCTCCGCGAGCGCGCGGGCGAGCAGTTCGTCGGAGGGCGGCGGCACCGGGTTGCCCCCGGCCCGCTCCTCCTCGCGCAGCGCCCGCCCGAGCCGCCGCAGATCGGCGGCGTCCATCCCGGCGAGGGGGGAGGTGAGGAGGGTGAGAGCGGTCTCGGCGTCGAGCCAGGTCCCGCCGGGGGTTCGCGGGGTCTGGTCGGCGGGGGCGGGGGCGGGGTGGTTCCCGACCCTGTCGGCCCCGGCGCCGGACGCCGTACCGGCCGGTTCTCCGGTATCCGTGTCGGCCGGTTCCCCGGTGTCCGTGTCGGCCGGTCCTCCGGCGTCCGTACGCGCCAGTCCCCCCGCGCCCGTGTCGGCCTGTTCCCCGGCGTCCGTGCGCGCCGACGCGTCGGGCTCCGGGCGGGAGGCGGCGGCCGGCGAGGCCGGGTCGGCCGACTCCGCCGGATCGGCCGCGTGAGCCGGGTCGGCCGCGTGAGCCGGATCAGCCGCGTGAGCCGGATCAGCCGCGTGAGCCGGATCAGCCGCGTCGGGCACGGGCCACTCGGTCGCGGCCGGAAGCGGATCCCCGTCGACGACGGCCGCCATGGCTCCGACCACGCCCGCTCCCCCGCCGACCGGCGACGCCGCCGCCTCCGCCGTCGCCACCACCTTCAGTGTCGTCAGCAGCGGGGCGACCGAGGGTTCATGGCGCAGCGGTACGTCGTCCCCGTCCGTGTCCAGGGGGACGCCCGCGGCCGTGAGGGTGCGGCGCAGGACCGGGATGCTGGCGCCCGCGCGGACCAGGACGGCCATGTCGCTCCAGGCGACGCCGTCCTCCAGGTGGGCGCGGCGCAGGATGTCGGCGATGTTGTCCAGCTCGGTGCCGGGCGTCGGGTAGGTGTACGCCTCGACGCGCCCGCTCTCGCGCACCGCCGTCGGCTCGCGGTGCGCGCGCACCTTGTCGGCGGGCAGGCGGCGCAGCGGCATCCGCTGGGTGATGCGCCGGGTCGCGGCGAGCAGGTCCGCGCCGCTGCGGCGGGAGGTGCCGAGCACCTGGACGGGGGCCGGGCCGCCGTCCGCGCGCGGGAAGACCTCGGGGAAGTCGAGGATGCCGTTCACGTCGGCGCCCCGGAAGGTGTAGATCGACTGGTCCGGGTCACCGAAGGCGACCAGCGTGCGCCCGCCTCCGGCCAGCGCGCGCAGCAGCCGTACCTGCGCGGGGTCGGTGTCCTGGTACTCGTCGACGTACACCGCGTCGTAGCGCGCGGCCAGGTCGGTCGCGTACTCGGGGCGGTCGGCGAGGAGCACCGCGCGGTGGACGAGTTCCGCGTAGTCGATGACGCCCTGGAGGTCGATGACGTCCAGGTACTCGGCGAGGAAGGCGGCAGCCGCGCGCCAGTCGGGGCGGCCGATGCCGCGCGCGAAGGCGTCCAGCGCCTCGGGGCCGAGGCCCAGCTCGCGGGTGCGCGCGAGGACGGCGCGCACCTCGTCGGCGAAGCCGCGCGTGGTCAGGCAGGCGCGCAGGTCGTCGGGCCAGCGCACGTGGGCGAGACCGAGCCGTTCCAGCTCGGGCTGCCCGGCGAGCAGGCCGCGCACGGTGACGTCCTGCTCGGGCCCGGAGAGCAGCCGCAGCGGCTGGGCGAAACGGTCGGCGTCCTGGTGGGCGCGGACGAGGGCGTAGCAGTACGAGTGGAAGGTGGTGGCGCGGGGCGCGCGGGCGGCGCCCATGCGCCGGGCCATCCGGTCGCGCAGTTCGACGGCGGCCTTGCGGCTGAAGGTCAGCACCAGGACGCGGTCGGGGTCGCCGCCCCGGGCCACGCGCGCGGCGACGGACTCGACCAGGGTGGTGGTCTTGCCGGTGCCGGGACCGGCGAGCACGAGCAGCGGTCCCGCCCCGTGCTCAACCACGGCGCGCTGTCCGGCGTCCAGGCGAGGGGGGTCGAACCGCGCCGGAGGGGTACGCACCAGTCGGTAGGCGCCACGAAGAGCCTGCCGCCCCTGGGGGTGCGGCAGGCGCCCGGTGGAGGAAGAGGAGCTCAAGTGGTTCGCCGGTCCTGGTGGTCCTGGTGGTGGTACGGGTGGGCGGAGGCACGCGGCACGCGCGGCGCGCGCATCCCCCGCCCCACGAACGTACGCCATCGCTCGGACGTGCCCGGTGTCGCACGGACTCGCCGGGTACGTCCCGTAAGGGACCGGGTGCGTCCCGTAGGGGGTGCGCTGCGTCCCGTACGGGTTCCGGCGCGTCCCGCAGGGGACCGCGTACGTCCGGTCAGGGTCCGCCCCCGGTCTCCGGTGCGCCGTTCGTGTGTCCCCTGCGGGCCGCGCGTTCCCCTCGGCGGCACCCGATGCCGGAAGCTGTCAGGTGTGACTTTCCGTGCCCGCTTCGCCGTCCCACCGCGCCCGCCGCATGTCGAGCCGGGGCATCCGGCCGCGCCCGCTGCCGCCCGGCTCCCTCAGCGGGGTGCCCTCGGCCCGGTAGTGGTCGAGAGCGCGTCGCTCGTGGCCCGGCAGCAGCGCGCCGTCCGCCCGCACCACGCGCCACCAGGGCACCGCGCCGCCGTAGAGGGCCATCACCCGGCCCACCTGGCGCGGCCCGCCCTCGGGGCGTCCGGCGCCCGCCGTGCGCTCGCGGCGCTCGTCCTCCAGCCACTCGGCGACGTCGCCGTAGGTCATGACCCGGCCGGGCGGGATCAGCTCGGCCACCTCCAGGACGCGCTCGGCGTACTCGGGAAGCGCGTCACCGGGGCCGTCCTGGGCGCCGTCGGACCCTTCGGGGGCGTCACCGGCGGGGCTCTGCTCGCTCATCCGCCCCATCCTGCCGCACGGCACCGACAACGGGTGCGGAAGACCGCCAACCCCCTGATTCGCACCCTGATGCCCCCTTGTGCCGATCGGACGTGCCACCATCGTCCGGGCGGTGACCGGTGATACGAGACCAAGAAGAGACCATGAAGCAGCAGGGTGTGCACCCCGAGGACGCGGAGGGCACCCCTGGCGCGGCCACGCGTCCAGACACCTCCCGCAAGGGTGCGGCCGACTCCCGTAAGGGCTCGGACGACGACGGAACCCGGGGACGCGACCGGGGCGAGCCGGAGGGCCGCGAGCCGGAGGGCCGCCGCTTCTGGCCCCCGCAGATCCCCGCCCGCCAGCGCCACTCCGGTGGCGCCGACGACGCGCACCACGGCGAGGTGGAGGGCGACGAACCGCTGCTCCCCGCGCGCGTGCACCGCCCCTCCGACCTCATGCGGCTCGGCATCGGCCTGCTGGCCATCGCGCTGCTCCTCGCGCTCGCCGCGTTCGCGCACGGCACCACCTCGGGCCTCGAACAGGACATCCACAAGGGCACGGGCCAGGCGCCCGACCTGCTGATCAAGATCGCGGGGCTGGCGTCCAGCATCGCGATCCTGCTCGTCCCGGTCGCCTTCGCCATCGAGCGGCTGATCAAACGCGACGGCCTGCGCATCGCCGACGGCGTGCTCGCGGCCGTCCTCGCGCACGGGGTGACGCTCGCGACCGACCTGTGGGTCGCGCGGGCCGCCCCGGCCTCCATCCAGGAGGCGCTGACCCAGCCCGCGCCGGGCGACATCCACGCGCTGACCGACCCGGTGCACGGCTATCTGGCCCCGGTCATCGCGTACATGACCGCCGTCGGCATGTCCCGCAGACCCCGCTGGCGGGCCGTGCTGTGGATCGTGCTGCTGCTCGACGCGTTCTCGATGCTGGTCACCGGCTACACCACACCGTTCGCGATCATCCTGACGGTGCTGATCGGCTGGACCATCGCCTACGGCACCCTCTACGCGGTCGGCTCGCCCAACGTACGGCCCACCGGCCGGACCCTGATGGCGGGCCTGCGCACCGTCGGCTTCCACCCGGTCAGCGCGGTCCGCGAGGAGGTCCCGGAGTCGGAGAACGGCGACCGGGGGCGGCGCTACTTCGTCACCCTGGAGGACGGCCCCCCGCTGGACGTCACGGTCGTCGACCGCGAGCAGCAGGCCCAGGGCTTCTTCTACCGCGCCTGGCGCAATCTCACTCTGCGCGGCTTCGCCACCCGCTCCAGCCTCCAGTCGCTGCGCCAGGCCCTGGAGCAGGAGGCGCTGCTCGCCTACGCGACGGCCGCCGCCGGGGCCCATGTGCCCCAGCTGATCGCCACCTCCGAGCTGGGCCCCGACGCCGTGATGCTGGTCTACGAGCACACCGGTGGCCGCACCCTGGACTCCCTGCCCGACGACGAGATCACCGACGATCTGCTCCACAAGGTCTGGCACCAGGTGCGGGCGCTGCAGTCCCGGCGCATCGCGCACCGCAGGCTCGCGGGCGACGCCGTACTGGTGGATCGTTCCGGCAAGGTGATCCTCACCGAGCTGCGCGGCGGTGAGATCGCGGCGGGCGATCTGCTGCTGCGCATGGACGTGGCCCAGATGCTCACCACGCTCGGCCTCAGGGTCGGCGCCGAGCGGGCCGTCGCCTCGGCGGTCAAGGTGCTCGGCCCGGACGCGGTGGCCGGCTGTCTGCCGATGCTCCAGCCCATCGCGCTCACCCGCTCCACCCGCTCCACCCTGCGCAAGCTGGCCCGTGAGCGGGCCGAGCGCGAGCGCGAGGCGGTCCTGGAGTCCTCCCGGCTCGCCAAGCAGGCCCGGCTCGATGCGGCCTCGAAGGAGGGTACGGCCCTTCCCGAGAAGCCCGACAAGAAGACGGTGCGCGCCGAGCAGCGGGCCGAGAAGCGGGCCATCGACGAGGCGATCGACGAGGCCCGCGAGGAGGACCTGCTCACCCAGATCCGCCATCAGGTGCTGCGGATCAGGCCGCAGGCCCCGGTGGAGCCCGCCCGTCTGGAGCGGGTCCGGCCGCGCACCCTGATCAGCTTCATCGCGGGCGCGATCGGCGGGTACTTCCTGCTGACGCAGCTCACCCACATCGAGTTCGGCACGCTGTTCGCGCAGGCCCAGTGGGGCTGGGTGGCGGCGGCGGTGGGCTTCTCCGCGCTCAGCTATGTGGCCGCCGCGATGGCGCTGCTCGGGTTCGTGCCGGAGCGGGTGCCGTTCCTGCGGACGGTGGCGGCGCAGGTCGCCGGGTCCTTCGTGAAGATCGTCGCCCCGGCGGCGGTCGGCGGTGTCGCGCTGAACACGCGGTTCCTCCAGCGGCAGGGCGTACGGCCCGGGCTCGCGGTGGCGAGCGTCGGTGCCTCGCAGCTGTTCGGGCTCGGCTGTCACATCCTGATGCTGCTGTCCTTCGGCTATCTGACCGGCACCGAGAAGACGCCCTCGCTGTCGCCGTCCCGCACGGTCATCGCGGGGCTGCTGACGGTGGCGGTCCTGGTGCTGGTGGTGACCTCGGTGCCGCTGCTGCGGAAGTTCGTGGTCACGCGGGTGCGGTCGCTGTTCGCGGGGGTCGTGCCGCGCATGCTGGACGTGCTCCAGCGACCGCAGAAGCTCGTCACCGGCATCGGCGGCATGCTGCTGCTGACCGGCTGCTTCGTGATGTGCCTGGACGCCTCGATCCGCGCGTTCGGCGACGAGTCGGCGCACATCAGCATCGCCAGCGTCGCGGTCGTCTTCCTCGCGGGCAACGCGCTGGGCTCCGCCGCGCCGACGCCGGGTGGCGTGGGCGCGGTCGAGGCGACGCTGACCGTGGGTCTGATCGCGGTGGGTCTGCCGAAGGAGGTCGCGGCTCCGGCGGTACTGCTGTTCCGCCTGCTGACACTGTGGCTGCCGGTGCTGCCGGGGTGGCTGTCGTTCAACCAGCTGACGCGCAAGGGGGCGCTGTAGGGGGGGCGGCGCGGGGGCGCGTAGCGGGCTGGGGCCGGGGGCGGCCTGCGGTTCGGTGCGGGCTTCGGCGTGGACTCGACCCGAGGTCCGGCGCGCGCCCGACGTGGGTTCGGTGCGGCCCCGGCGCGGGTTCGGCCCGAGGTTCGGTGCGGGCCTCGGCGTGGGTTCGGTCCAGGCCCCAGCGTGGATTCGGCACGAGGTCCGGCGGGCGCCCGACGTGGGCGCGGCAAGAGGTTCGGCACGAGCCCGGCGCGAGGTTCGACGCGCGTCCGGCGTGGGTTCGGTGCGGGCCAGGCGCGAGGTTCGGCACGAGCCCGGCGTGAGTTCAGCGCGGGTTCGACGCGAGCCCGACGCAAGGTTCGGCACGCGCCCGGTGCTGGGGCGTACCTCGTACGGCCCGTGCCCCGCGCGCGGTGGCGTGCGCGCCGTGAGGATGGGGACATGGCGATCCCCTCCCGGCCGCGCGCCGCTGCTCTGACCACCGGCGTCGTGCTCGTGGGCGCCCTGCTGGCCGGGTGCGGCGGCGGTGCGCGGACGACCGGGGATCTGACGGCGCAGAAGCTGGCCTGGAAGGACTGCCCGGCGCCGTCCGAGGCCGAGGGCGGCGGCCCGGCGCCCTCCCCGCTGCCCGGCGGCGCCGAGTGGCAGTGCGCGACCATGCGCGCGCCGCTGGACTGGGGCAAGCCCAAGGGCGACACGATCGGCATCGCCCTGATCCGCGCGAAGGCCAGTGGGCCCGCGAGCGAGCGCATCGGCTCCCTGGTGTTCAACTTCGGTGGCCCCGGCGGCAGCGGCGTCACCACGCTGCCCGCGTTCGGGGAGGACTACGCGGCCCTGCGCACCCGCTACGACCTGGTGAGCTTCGACCCGCGCGGGGTCGGCCGCAGCGACCCGGTGACGTGCGAGAGCAACGCGCAGCTCGACGCGTACTTCCAGCAGGACGCGACGCCGGACTCGACGACCGAGCAGAAGCAACTGCTCTCCCGCACGCAGAAGTTCAACGACGCCTGCGAGCGGAACTCGAAGAAGATCCTGCCGCACGTACGCACCACCGACGCGGCCCGCGACATGGACCTGATGCGCCAGGTCCTCGGGGACGACAAGCTGCACTACTTCGGCATCTCCTACGGCACCGAACTCGGCGGTGTGTACGCCCACTTGTTCCCGAAGCGGGTCGGCCGGGCCGTCTTCGACGCGGTCGTGGACCCGACACAGACACCGGAGGAGGGCGCGCTCGGCCAGGCCCGCGGCTTCCAACTGGCCCTGGACAACTTCGCGGAGGACTGCACGTCGCAGATCGAGGACTGTCCCGTCGGCGACACCGCCCAGGATGTGAAGAACCGCATCGCCGCTCTCCTCAAGTCCCTTGAGAAGAAGCCCATTCCGGGCCTCGGCACGCGCAAGCTGACCCAGACCGCCGCGACCAACGGCATCGCCCAGTCCCTGTACTCCAAGGACTTCTGGGAATACCTCACCGAGGGCCTGGAGCAGGCGTACGAGGGCGACGGCAGAATCCTGATGCTGCTGTCCGACTCCATGAACGGCCGCGGCGAGAACGGCGAGTACAGCAACATCACCGCCGCCAACATCGCCATCAACTGCGCGGACGAGAAGCCCCGTTACGACGCCGCCTACGTCCGCTCCAAGCTCTCCGACTTCCGCGCCGCCTCCCCCGTCTTCGGCGACTACCTTGCCTGGGGCATGGTCGGCTGCACCGACTGGCCCGTCCCCGGCGCCGCCGACCACCCCGACGTCCACGCCCCCGGCTCCGCCCCCATCCTGGTCATCGGCAACACCGGCGACCCCGCCACCCCCTACGAGGGCGCCCGAGCGATGACCGACGCCCTCGGCGAGGGAGTCGGCGTCGAACTCACCTACAAAGGCCAGGGACATGGCGCGTACGACAGCAAGAACCGCTGCGTCCAGAGCGCGGTGAACAGCTACCTGCTGAACGGCAAGGTCCCGAAGGCGAACACGGTCTGCTCGTAAGTCCGTCGCCTCACGACGACCTCGTACGGCTCTGCGGAAGCCCGGCCGAGGGAGCGGCGAACCGGTCGATGTCCACCCCGCGCGAACGGAGATACGCCTCCGCGTGGTCGGCCAGGCGCCGGTAGTGCGGCCAGGTGGGGATGCCCCGCCAGAGCGAGTCCCGGTGCTGGAGGAACAGCGCCCCGGCGTACTTCATCTTGACCAGCGAGGGCGCCCAGAGTTCGAGGACGTCCTTCTCCCGCACGTACCTCTTGTGGCAGTAAAGCCCCGCGACGTCGAAGGACGAGAGCGCCCGGTTGGCACTCGCGTACTCCTCCTCGCTCAGGTCCTCCACGCGTCCTGCCCGCCCGTAGAGCTCGAACAGCACGCGTCTGCCGCTCTGGAGATCCGAACTGATCAAGGACTCGTGCAGCAGCCGAGAGCGCGACCGACGTCACCTGCTCCCCCACCCTCGCCCCTCTCCCCCGACTGCCCCCATGCTGCCCAGGGCGCCGTGCGGGTAAGCGGCTGCAGGAAACAACTCGGAGGGGCGCCTCTCTCACCGTCCCGCCCCTCGAAGCCGCATCCGGCCGCACCGCGGGGACGACGAAGAGGCCCACCGCGCCCGCACGATGCGGTGGCGCCGTGGGCCTCCCCCCGAGCGTGAGGACTCAGTACACCGGCTTCTCCGGCTCGATCTGGTTCACCCAGCCGATCACGCCGCCGCCCACGTGGACCGCGTCGGCGAAGCCCGCCGACTTCAGGACCGCCAGGACCTCCGCGCTGCGGACGCCCGTCTTGCAGTGGAGGACGATGCGCTTGTCGTGCGGGAGGGATTCGAGGGCGGAGCCCATGAGGAACTCGTTCTTGGGGATGAGCTTGGCGCCGGGGATGGAGACGATCTCGTACTCGTTGGGCTCGCGGACGTCGATGATCTCGATGTTCTCGCCGTCGTCGATCCACTCCTTGAGCTGCTTGGGAGTGATCGTGGAGCCGGTGGCGGCCTCCTGGGCCTCCTCGGAGACGACGCCGCAGAACGCCTCGTAGTCGATGAGCTCCGTGACGGTCGGATTCTCGCCGCACACCGCACAGTTGGGATCCTTGCGGACCTTGACCTGGCGGTACTGCATCTCCAGGGCGTCGTAGATCATGAGGCGGCCGACCAGCGGGTCGCCGATGCCCGCGAGGAGCTTGATCGCCTCGTTGACCTGGATCGAGCCGATCGACGCGCACAGCACGCCGAGCACGCCGCCCTCGGCGCAGGAGGGGACCATGCCGGGCGGCGGGGGCTCCGGGTAGAGGCAGCGGTAGCAGGGGCCGTACTCGGACCAGAAGACGGACGCCTGGCCGTCGAAGCGGTAGATCGAGCCCCACACATACGGCTTGTTCAGCAGCACGCACGCGTCGTTGACCAGATAGCGCGTGGCGAAGTTGTCCGTGCCGTCGACGATCAGGTCGTACTGGCCGAAGATCTCCAGCACGTTCTCGGCTTCGAGCCGCTCCTCGTGCAGGACCACGTTCACATACGGGTTGATGCCCTTGACCGTGTCCCGCGCCGACTCGGCCTTGGAGCGGCCGATGTCGGACTGGCTGTGGATGATCTGGCGCTGGAGGTTCGACTCGTCGACCTCGTCGAACTCCACGATGCCGAGCGTGCCGACACCCGCCGCCGCCAGGTACATCAGCGCGGGCGAGCCCAGGCCGCCGGCACCCACGCAGAGCACCTTGGCGTTCTTCAGCCGCTTCTGCCCGTCCATCCCGACGTCCGGGATGATCAGGTGGCGGGAGTACCGGCGGACCTCGTCTACGGTGAGCTCTGCGGCGGGCTCGACCAGGGGTGGCAGCGACACGGGGACTCCGTTGGTCGGTCGTTCACTACGGTTGTTCTTCCCGTAACACTGCCACGCGCTTCTTCATTCCGAGACACCCGTTCCGACCTGCGAGACGATGTCGTCCCAGTAGCCGGGCATGGTCTCCCAGGGGTTCTCCTGGCCGCCCCGGTCGGTGCGGTCGGTGAGGTAGACCGTGCCCGCGCCCTGCCAGCGGGCGATGCGCAGCGCCTCCTCCAGATGGCCGCGCGGCACCCCGTGGACGACATGACAGAAGCGGTCGGCCGGGTAGTCGGCCGTCCACTCCGCGACCTGTGACCAGCGGTACTCGGCCCAGGACCCCCGGAACGTCAGCAGCTGGTCGGCGTTCTCCGCGTACCCCGGGTGCGGATGGCAGCCGTGGCCGAGCACGAGGTGGGCGCCCTCGCGCAGCGCCCGAAGGGTGGTGACCAGGCGGCGGACCTCCGGGAGCGCGGCACGGTCGGCCGGGCAGCGCTCCAGGAGGAAGCCGTCCACCTGGTACCAGTCCAGGTGGCGCCGGGCGTCGCCGAGCAGGTCGGCGCGGGAGCGCGTCCCGTGGGCCAGGTCGAGATGGCCGAGGACGCGGACCCCGCCGTTGCGCAGCCGCCCCGACGCCTCCAGGCACTGCGAGTCGGGGCGGACCCCCGGCCCCGCCGCCACGTTGAGCACGACCCAGTCCAGAGGTGTGCCCGGGCGGGTGAGTTCCGCCCATTGGGACGGGGCGACCAGGGGGTGGGCGAAGTCGTAGATCCCGAGGCCCGTGCGCACCTCGGTGCCCGCGGCCTTCCTCAGGTCCGGCCCACCACCGCCCGCCAGGTCAGGGCCGCCACCCGCCAGATACGGCCCGCCGCCACCCCTCAGATCCGGCACGCCGCCTCCATCCAGATGTCGGCCAGCGACTCCTCCAGGTTGATCCGGGGCCGCCACCCGAGCCGGTCGCGCGCCGTCCGCACGTCCGCCTGCTGCCAGCTGCCGCAGCCGTCCGGGTAGGGGAAGGCGACCGGCGCCGCGTGGTCGACGTCGCCGCGCGGATGCCCGAGGGGACCGCGCAACGGCCCTGGCGGGGCGTCGAGTTCGTGCAGGGAGCCGCCGTATCCGGCGACCCGGGCGAGGACGGCGGCGGCGTCGCGCAGCCGGACCGCGCGGCCCGAGCCGATGTTGATGACACCCTGCGCGGCGGAGAGCGAGGCGGCGTGCACGGCGCGCGCGACGTCGCGGACGTCCACGAAGTCGCGCTGGACGCCCAGGCCGCCGAGCTTCAGCTCGCCGTCGCCGGACTGCATGGCGCGGCGCATGGCCTCGGCGAGCCGGCCCAGCGGGGAGCCCGCCGGGGTGCCGGGTCCGGCGGGCGAGAACACCCGCAGGACGACGGCGTCGAGCCCCGAGCCGAGGACCAGTTCGGTCGCGGCGAGCTTGCTGACGCCGTACGGCCCGCCGGGGCGGGGTACGGCGTCCTCGGCCGTGGAGGAGCCGGGCTGGCTGGGACCGTACTCGGAGCCGCAGCCGATCTGCACCAGCCGGGCCCCGCAGCCGCTGCGCCGCAGCGCCTCGCACACGGTGGCCACGGCGACCGTGTTGTGCCGGGTCAGCTCGCGGGCGCCGCCCCTGGTGGCACCGGCGCAGTTGACGACGACTCCGGGGTGGACCGCGTCCAGGAACCGGGTGAGTGCCCCGGGGCTGCCGGTGGCGAGGTCGAAGCGCACGTCGGCGTCGTCACCCCGGCCCAGCGCGGTGAGCTGGACGGCCGGGTCGGCGAGCAGCCGGTCGGCGACGAAGCGGCCGATGTATCCGTTGGCTCCGATCAGCAGGACCCTCATCGGGCGGCTCCCGGGGTGCGCGGTGTGGCAGCTCCCAAGGACCCGGACGCTCCGGGCGTTCCGTGTCGGGAGGTGGTCATCAGGTGTTCTCCTTCGCGGGGTCTGAGGGGCGGGATTGGCCCCGGCGCGGGGCCGGTCACCGCCCGCCGGATGCCGCCGCGCCGCGTTCGGGCTGCGGCGGGGCCGGTCGGGGACGGCGGTGGGGGGATCACTCGGCCGCTCCGGTGGGGGCGTGGGCCGAGGCGCGGGTGAGGGTGCGCAGCGCGTGGACCAGCAGGGCCACGGCGGCGGCGCCGCAGACGAGGACGGGTACGGCGGCCGGTCCCCAGGCGTCCGTGAGCCGCTGGACGGGTACGGCGACGAAACCGCACCCCGGCAGCCGCCCCGTCAGCACCAGGGCCGGAGCGGCCAGTTCGGCGATCGCGGCGGCGCCGAGCACCACGGCCGGGGCGTGCCGGTGGTGGTACGCGGTGAGCAGCCGGGCGAGCAGCAGCAGCGCGCCGAGGGTGAGGGCCTGCGGAGCGGCCGAGGGTTCGCGCAGTACGGCGGCGCAGACGGCCAGCAGCGCGGCGAGCGCGGCCAGGTACAGCGCGAGGGCGCCGAGGAGCAGGGGCCGGGCGGCTGCGGTGAAGTCCTCCAGGCCCCGGCTGCCCGCGAGCCTGCGGTGGGCGGTGGCGGCGAGGAGGTGGGCGCACCAGGCGGCCGGGGCGCAGGACAGCAGCAGGGCCAGCACGGGCGCGAGGGCCACCGGCCAGGCGCCGTCCGGCGCGAGGGTCGGCGCGTCGTCGGGGCCGCCGCTGATCACGGCGCCCAGGAAGCCGTCGCCGAGGAGGGCGTGGGCGAGGAGGCACAGGACCGCCGCGCGGGTGCCGAGCGAGGGCTGCCGTACGGCCGTGCCGGGCCGGGTGGCGAGCGGGCCCCGGCGCAGGGCCGCGGCGACGGCACCGCCGACGAGGAGCAGGGCGCCGAGTCCGATCAGGAGCCGGGCCTGGCCGTGGGCGAGGAGCAGTCCGGCGGCGGCCGGGGCGGCGAGCGCGCCGGGCAGCAGGGTGAGCAGGACCCAGTCGGTACGGATCCGGGGGCCGGGGCCGGGATCCGCCGGGGGCCGCGGTTCGTCCTCGCGGGGGACGCGGGCGTACAGCTCCTCGGCGAGCGAGAAGACGTCCCGGTGCCGGAAGCGGGCGGCGGTGCGGTCGGTGACGCCGTGCGCCTCAAGACCGGCCGCGATCTCCAGTGCGTCGACGGCCCGCTCGCACAGGTCCCGGTGCTGGTGCAGCAGGGACTTCACGGGGTCGGCGGTGCCGCGCCGGGGGGTGGCCTTCGCGGGGCGCGCCGACACCTGGGGTGCCTCGGGGGCGACCGTCTCGGCCTCTCCCGTGCCGTCGCCCCCGGCCGGAGCGTCCCCGTCCACGCGCGCGCTCATCGTCGTACCGCCCCGCTCCCCCGCCGTTCTGCCCGCGCCGCCGCTCATCGCGTCCCCTTCCCTGCCGTCGCCGCCACGGGGCGGGACGGGTCGGGGTCCGCCCAGCCCGGGGCCGGTCGGGCCGTGGGGGCGCTCAGACGGCCGGGGGCGTGGATCTCGGCCGGGGTGGCGAAGGGCAGGGGCTCACCGGCGTCGTCCCGGCGGACCGGACAGTGCGAGACGATCTCCAGGTAAATGCCGTGAAATGCCGTGATGTTCTGTTCGACGCCGAGCAGTTCGACCGCGCGGGCCCGGGCGGCGGCTCCGAGCCGTGCCCGCCGCTCGGGGTCGCGCAGCAGCGTCACGCATGCCTCGGCGAGGGCGCGGGGGTTGCGCGGCGGTACGACGAGCCCGGTGCCGCCGATGACCTCCACCACCGCGCCCACGTCGGTGGAGACGGTGGCCCGGCCGCAGAACATGGCCTCGGCCAGGCTGACCGGGAAGCCCTCGACCACGCTGGACAGGACCACGACGGCGCCCGAGGCGTACGCCTCCGCGAGGCTCGGCACCTCGGGGCCGCCGATCTCCTCGAAGGAGACGGGGTTGTCCCCGACCTCGTGCACGCCCTCCGCCTCGTCGGGGAAGAGCTGGGCCGCGAGCGCCCGGCAGTGGCCGAGGTACGCCTCGCCCTCGGCGTCCACCGGCACGCCCACGATGCGCAGCCGCGCGGCGGGCTCCTCGCGGCGGATCTCGGCGAAGGCGTGCAGCAGCGAGATGAGGTCCTTGGCGGGTTCGATCCGCCCGACCCACACCAGCGTGCCGGGGTCGGAGCGGTCGGGCCCCTCCCCGACCTCGGTGAAGCGGGCGGCGTCCATGCCCGGGTGGACGGTCCTGATCCG
Organism: Streptomyces sp. LaPpAH-108; assembly: GCF_000373625.1. Taxonomy (GTDB): domain Bacteria; phylum Actinomycetota; class Actinomycetes; order Streptomycetales; family Streptomycetaceae; genus Streptomyces. The sequence goes on along the minus strand of NZ_KB891987.1, from coordinate 724,829 downwards.
GGCCCGGTCGGCGCCGCACCGCTCCTGCCAGCGGCGGGCGTGTGCGTTGCCCGGGGTCAGGATCTCGGCCCGGCGGTAGACCTCGGCGGCCAGCCTGCCGTGGAAGGCGGCGAGCAGCGCGCGGACGGCGGGGGCGGCGGCGTCGGGCCCGAGGGCGAGGTAGCGCGAGCGCAGCTGGACGCCGTACTCGGTGACGAGCAGGGGCACGCCGGAGAAGTGCCGGGCGAGCAGTCCGGGCAGGGCCGCGGTGCCGCCGGAGGTGGCGTGGCAGAGGTCGGCGGCGGCCAGGGCGTCGTCGCCGTACCAGCCGAGGGAGAGCGGGCGCAGGGCGCGCTCCAGGTGGTCGGTGACCGTGAGCAGGTCGGGCACGCGGGCCGCGCGGGCGGTGCGCGGTGCGCCGGGTGCGCGACAGGCACGTTCCAGGGCGCGTACGGCGGTCTCGGAGCGGAGCGCGCCGGTCAGCGGGCCTTCCTCGCGGGCGAGTTCGGCCAGGCGGTACAGCGCGTTGCCGAAACGGTCCGCCAGCTCTTCGGCGGCGGGCGCCTGACCGGCACCGGGCTCGGCCCAGATCGCCGCGAGGAGTTCGCCGTAGGACTCGGCCAGGCGTTTGCGGGCGCGGCGGCCGAGGGCGGGTCCTTCGTCCTCGGTGGTCCACAGGGGGGCGGTGCGGACCCGGTGGACCTGCGGGGGGAGCGTGACCCAGCCCGCCCGCTCCTGGTCGTGGTCCCGGCTGAGCGCGTAGACGTCGAACTCGTGCTGCCCGAGCCCGCGCACGAGCCGGTCGCACCAGATCCCGGCGTCACCGCTCACATACGGATAGCCACCCTCCGTAAGCAGTCCGATGCGCACGCGTGCACCCCCGATCTCCCGTGTGTGGGAGCCGCCGTCCTCCCGGCGGCTCGCAGCGGGACGAACGTATGCGGACAAGGCGGTGGCGCGACGGACGGTTGTCCATCGCGCCACCAAAAGGGGTGAACGGTCGTAACTTTCGCGTGCGGGGCGCGTTCCGAAGCGCTAAGACAGCTGCGAAGCCCCGGTGTACCGCCGCACCTCCGCGTCAGGCAGCCGCGGGCTCCCGCCGGGCCGCGCGCCGCTCGGCGGCCACCTCCGGGTCCAGGGCCGGTACGGCGGCGAGGAGTTCGCGGGTGTACGGGTCGCTCGGGCTGTCGTAGACCTCGTCGGCCGGGCCCGCCTCCACGATCCGGCCCCGGCGCATGACCGCGACCTGGTCGCTGACCTGGCGGACCACGGCGAGGTCGTGCGCGATGAACACCAGCGCGAGGCCGAGTTCGCGGCGCAACTCGTCGAGCAGGGCGACGACTTGGGCCTGGGTGGTCACATCCAGCGCGGAGACCGGCTCGTCGCAGACGAGGACGCGCGGGTCGGCCGCGAGGGCCCGTGCGATGCCGACGCGCTGGCGCTGGCCGCCGCTGAACTCGTGCGGATAGCGGTCGCATTGGGCCGCGTCCAGACCGACCCGTTCAAGGAGTCCGGCCACGCGTTCGCGGATGCGCGTCTCGTTCCGCTCCCCCTTCGCGCGCAGCGGGTCGGCGATCGAATCGCCCACCGTGCGGCGGGGGTTGAGGGAGGAGGCCGGGTCCTGGAAGACCATCTGCACGGAGGGGTCGACCCCGGTGTGCGGACGCCCCTGGTAGGTGATGGTCCCGGCGTTCGGCTCCAGGAGTCCGACCAGCATCCGGCCGAGCGTGGTCTTGCCGCTGCCGCTCTCGCCCACGATGCCCAGGGTCTCGCCCCGGCGCAGGGTCAGCGACACGTCGTCCACGGCCGTGAACGCCCGCTTCCCGCGCCCGAATCGGCGCCCGAGCCCGCTCGCCTCCAGGACGACGTCCCCGGGCTGCTCGGCGGGCGCCTCCCGGCGCACCTCCAACCTCGGTACGGCGGCCAGGAGTTCCCGGGTGTACGGCTCGGCCGGGGCGCGCAACACCTCGGCGACGGGGCCGCGTTCGACCGCCCGGCCGTGCCGCATCACCAGCACGTCGTCCACGCTCTCGGCGGCCACGCCCACGTCGTGCGTGACGAGGAGCAGGCCCATGCCGGTCTCCTCGCGCAGGGTGTGCAGCAGGTCCAGGATCTGGGCCTGCACGGTGACGTCGAGCGCGGTGGTCGGCTCGTCCGCGATCAGCAGCTCGGGCTCGCAGGCGAGCGCCATGGCGATCAGGGCGCGCTGGCGCATACCGCCGCTGAACTCGTGCGGGCGCGAGCGGGAACGCCGCGGCGCGTCCGGGATGCCGACCCGGTCGAGGACCTCGACGGCCCGCGCGCGGGCGGCCCGCCGGGAGGCGCGGGTGTGCACCCGGTAGACCTCCGCGATCTGGTCCCCGACCGCGTAGTACGGGTCGAGCGAGGACAGCGGGTCCTGGAAGACCATGGCGGCCTTCGCCCCGCGCAGCCGCCGCAACTCCTCGTCCGTGGCGGCCTCCACGTCGGTTCCGGCGACCCGGACGGCGCCGGTGACCTCGGCCCCGGTCCCCCGGTGCAGCCCCAACAGGGCGCCCGCGACAGTGGACTTGCCGGAGCCGGACTCGCCGACGAGGGCCAGCGCGGCCCCGGGTTCCAGGCTGAAGGAGAGTCCGTCCACGGCCTTCAGACCGCCGAAGTCGACCGCGAGACCGGTCACTTCGACCAGGCTCGTGCGCTGACCACTCATGCGAGGACCACCCGTCGGTCGGCCACGGCGTACAGGACGTCCGCGACGGCATTGGCGACGATCACGAAGAAGGCGACGACCAGGACCATGCCCACGACCACCGGCAGGTCCACCACCTTGACCGCCCGCACCAGTTCCTGGCCGATGCCGGGCAGGCCGAACAGTGTCTCGGTGAGGACCGCGCCGCCGACGGCCGAGCCGACGTTGTTGGCGTTGAGCGCGATGACCGGGGCCAGCGCGCCGCGCAGGGCGTGCCGTCCGACGATGGCCCGCTCGCTGACGCCGTAGGCGCGGAAGGTGCGGATGTGGTCCTCGGCGAGGGTCTCCAGCATCGCGGTACGGGTGAGCCGGGCGAAGGCGGCCGACTCGATCAGGGCGAGCGACAGCCAGGGCAGCAGCAGGTTCCACGCCCACTGCTCGGGGTCGTCGGTGAGCTTCACGTACTGCGGGAAGGGCAGCAGCTGGAGTTCGCCGCAGACGACGATCACCAGGACCAGGCCGAGCACGAAGACCGGGGTGGCCCAGCCCGCGAGGGTGAGCGCGGTCAGCACCCGCTCGGAGAGCCGGCCGCGCCGCCAGGCGGAGAGCACACCGGTGCCGACACCGATGAGCAGCCACAGCACCATGGCCCCGGCGACCAGCGAGAGGCTGACCGGAAGGCGGGTCAGGATGATGTCGAGGACCTGCTGGTCGGTCTGGTACGACAGGCCGAGGCAGGGCGCGGAGCAGTGCTCGACCGAGGTGCCGGTGGAGTAGTCCTGGCCGACGAGGATGCCTTCCAGGAAGTGCCAGTAGCGCAGAGAGAGCGGGTCGCCGAGGTGGAGCTGGTCGGCGACCTGGCGCACCTGTTCCGGGGAGCAGCGCGGGCCGCAGGTGATCTGGGCGACGTTGCCGGGGGTGGCGTAGAAGACCACGTAGACGAGGACCGAGACGGCGAGCAGGGTGATGGCCATGCCCACCGCGCGGCGCAGCAGGAATCCGCCGAAGCCGTTCACCGGCCGGCCTCCTTCGTCGTGTCCGCCTGCTTCGCGGAAGCCTGCGTCGCGGAAACCCGCTTCGCAGAAGCCTTCTTCGCGCTCCTGCGCCCCGTGCCGATCCGCAGCCGGGAGGCGGCCCGCGGGTCCAGGGCCGTGCGCGCGCCGTCGCCGAAGACGGTGAGGGCGAGCACGGTGACGAAGAGGGCACCGGCCGGGAAGAGCAGGTACTGCGGCGCGGACTGGTACCAGATGTCGGCCGAGGTGATCATCTGTCCCCAGGAGGGCGTGGGCGGCTTCACGCCGACGCCGAGGAAGGACAGGGCGGCCTCGATGGAGATGTTGGTGGGCACGAGCAGCGCGGCGTAGGTGATGACGGGCGCGGCGAGGCCGGGCAGCAGCTCGCGGCGGGCGACGCTGACGGCGCCCCAGCCGCTGAGCCGGGCGGCGGCGACATGGTCGAGCCCCTTGAGCGTGAGGGTCTGCGCGCGCACGATCTTGGCGAGGTTGCCCCACGCGATCAGACCGATCACGAAGGCGACCAGGACCGGGCGCGGGAAGCTCGTGGGCACGATGGCCAGCAGCGCGAGCGCCATGATCATCAGCGGCAGGGAGACGATGATGTCCGTGACGCGGCTGAGGAGTTGATCCACCCAGCGGTTGCCCAGGGCGGCGGTGACACCGATGGTGACGCCGATGGTGACCTGGACGACGGTGGCCGCGAGGGCGACGCCGAGCGAGACGCGGGCGCCGTAGACCATGCGCGCGAACAGGTCGCGGCCGGTCTGCGGTTCGACGCCGAACCAGTGCTCGGCGCTGATCCCGCCGAGCGGTCCGACGGGCACGCCGCCGCGCGCGGAGTCGACCAGCGAGGGGTGGTAGGTGGTCGGGTCCTGGCCCTCGAGGGCGGTGAGCAGCGGCGCGGCGAGCGCGATCAGGACGAGCAGGGCGACGACGGCCGCGGCGGCCAGGGCGGCCCGCCGGGTGCGCAGCCGCCGCCAGAACAGACGGGCCCCCGAGGCCGCCGGGACGGAAGGGTCCGTCCCTGCGGCCTCGACGGCGACGAGAGCGTCACTCACGGGGTCACTTCACCGCGACCTGGGAGATGTCGAGCACGCCGGTCCAGTCGCTGATCACGATGTTCTTGACGTCCGAGCCGTACAGGCGCTTGTAGACGGGGTGGAACAGCGGGACGGTCAGGGCCTGCTCGCCGATCTTCTTGTCGAGCGCGCCCCAGCGGGTGGCGGCGGCGTTCAGGTCGGTCAGCTTGTTGATGGCGTCGATCTCGTCGTTGACCGAGGTGTCGTTCAGCAGACCGGTGTTGAAGTTGGCGCCGTCCTTGACGATCTGGCGGCCGTCGAAGATCGGGGCGAGGAAGGGACCGCCGGAGGGCCAGTCGGCACCCCAGTGCGCGAGGAAGAAGCCGGGCTCGGTCTTCACGCTGTGGATCTTGTCCCGGTAGTCGTTGTCCTCCAGGCCCTGGAGCTTGACGGTGATGCCCGCCTTCTTCAGCGCGTCCTGGAGGGCGGTGGCGATCTCCGGGCTGGTCTCGAAGTCCTTGCTGTTGGAGTGGGTCAGGGTCACGGTGAGACCCTTCTTGTACCCCGCCTCCTTCAGCAGCTCCTTGGCCTTGGCCGGGTTGCCGGACTTACCGGCCGGGAACGGGTCGTACGGCGTGTAGCCGAAGGACTTCTGGTCCGGCAGGAAGGTGGTCGCGGGCTCGGCGAGCGCGGAGCCACCGGCCGCGTTGATCACCGAGGAGCGGTCCACGGCGTACGCGATGGCCTGGCGCACCTTGGGGTTGTCGAACGGCTTCACCTTCGGGTTGAAGGCGATGTAGTTCGTGTAGCCGAAGTGGCCGGTGCCGACGCGGTCGGCGAGCTTCTTGTCGCCGCTGACACGGGCGAGTTCGGCCGGACCGAGGTTGGTGTCGGTGGTGACGGCGGCGGCGTCCGCGCCCTGCGAGGAGGAGAGCCGCTGGTTGATCACGGAGGAGTCGAGCCCGGAGCGCACGTCGATGGTGTCCGGGTACGCCTTGCGCTCGTCGTCGCCGCTCCAGTGCGGGTTGCGCTCGAGCAGGACGTGCTCGCCGTCGTTGTCATTGCGCACGACGCGGTACGGACCCGAGGAGACCGGGTGCTCCTCGTACTTGGTGCCCTTGTCCTTGGCCTGGGGCACCGGCGCGAACTGCGTCTGGGTGGCCAGGTAGGGGAACTCGCCCTCGGGCTTGTTGAGATGGAAGACGATGGTCCGCGCGTCGGGCGTCTCGATCGCGGCCAGGCCCTTCTTGTCCTTGTACGGCCCCTGGTACTTGGCGGCACCGGTCAGCCAGTCGCGCAAGTAGGGGGCGCCGCCCGAGAGTTCGGGGGCGAAGGAGCGCTCGATGCCGTACTTGATGTCCGCCGAGGTGATCGGCGTGCCGTCCTCGTACTTCAGCCCCTTCTTCAGGGTGTACGTCCACACGGTCGCGTCCTTGTTGGGACGCCCGGTGTCGGTGGCGAGGTCGGGGACCACCTTGGCGCCCGCGGCGCCGTTCTCGCGGTTGCGCGTGGTCAGGGTGCGGAAGACCAGCGAGGGGACGTTGCCGCCGCCGGAGGTGTAGAGGCGGGCCGGGTCGAAGTCCGACTGGGGCTGGGAGTTCAGCACGGTGAGGGTGCCGCCCTTGTGGGGCGTGGAGTCGCCGCCGGCGCCCTTGGCATCGTTGTCCTCCGGACCGCAGGCGGCGGCGCCCGCTGCCACGACCAGGCCGACGGATGCCGCTGCCACGCGGCGCGCTATGAGGGACGGTTGACGCATCGGAATAGACGACCTCTCGGGGAGCCCCGCGGGATTTCCCGAGGGGTGAGACATGTGGACGAGGAGTGAGACAGCTGCGGACAGATGTCGGCCCCGGCGTCAGTCGTCGAGAGGCGTGCGACCCGAAGAGGCCGCAAACAGGGAGGAAAAGGGAGATCCCGACGCGAACGCCGAAGCGGCGGCGTCAGCGACAGTGAATGTCGGCCACGCAGAGCGCGGTCACGCCGATGAGCGCCAGCTCGATGGCGGCGCTACGGCAGACGGCGGGACGGGACCACATGCGCAGAAATATGAACGAACTTGCGACTCATGTCAATGTGACATAAGCGGCGTGGGTCAACTCCCCGGGTAGGGCCAGGGGTTGGGGAGGCAGTGGATTCCATCGTGATCGAGGAACTTGGTCTGCTGCTGCATGACCGGCGCGAGTTGGCCGTCCTTCTGGCAGGTGACATGGCCGTGGCCGAGCCGGTGGCCGACCTCGTGGTTGATCAGCATCTGCCGGTAGGCGTGGATCTTCGCGTCGCCGTAGGTCACGCTGCCCTGTGCCCAGCGGTACGCGTTGATCATCACGCGCTCGGTGGCCGCCGAGTCGCAGGAGACGTTGTCCTCCGTGGTGTCCAGGCCCGACTTGGCGCACCAGAAGGCGGTGGTGCCGGGGCTGGCGAGCGTGATCACGAAGTCCGGTTTGCCCGTCGAGACGCGCTCGAAGGTGCGGGCGCCGTCGTGGGACCAGCTGCGGTCGTCGTTGAGCGTCTTCTGCACGGCGTCGGCGAAGAGGGCGCCGTCGAGACCGAGCCCCTGTTCCACGTCGACGCGGTAGGTCAGCTTCTGCCCGGTGCCGGGGGCCTTGGCGAAGCCGGGCACGGCGTCGAACTTCCCCGAGCCCTTGAGCTTCGCGCCCAGCGGATAGAGGCGGCTCATCTTCTGCTCGTACGTCAGCGGGACGGCGCTCGGCGCGGCCGACGGGGCCGCCTGCGCCGCCGTCCTGGCCTCGCCGGTGCCCTCGGCGGTGGTCCGCGACTGCCCGTCCGCCCGGCCGTCGGCCACCTGCCCGGCGACGACGACCGCGAGCACGGTGGTCACGGCGGCAGCCGCGACCCCGGTGAACGTACGCCCCTTGGTGCCGCGCCGCTGCGCGGGCAGCTCGAACGGGTCGGTGTCCGTACCGGCGGGCGCGACCGGCTCGACGGGTGCGGTGACGCGCGGTGCGGCCGTCGCGGCCTCCGCCTCGAAGGCGTCCAGATAGTCCTGCCGGGGGCCGCGCCCAGACCCTGTGGCGGGCGCCGCGTCCGGCACGGACTCGGCCCGCCGCTGCCGGGGGAACGGCCGCCGCCCGCCCGGAACCGCACCGGCCCCGTCACGCCCGGGCGGCGCGAACACGCCCCAGCCGCCGCCCTCTTCCCGCACCTCGGGATGACCGCCCCGGGCCTGCGCGTCCCCGAACGGCGGCCCGCCCTGCGCAGCCGGACCACCGGGCCCGCGCCCGGCGCCCCGCTGCGCCCCGGCCCCGGGCAGGGGCCCGGTGCCGTAGGACGGCGCGGCGTCCGGGGTGGGGCCGACACCTGTGTGCGCCGCGCCCATGTGGGGCGCAGACGTGTGGGGCGCAGACGTGTGAGGGCCGCCCATGTGGGGCCCGCCCATGGGCGACCCGCCAGGGTGATCAGCGCCACTCATGTGGCCCGCACCCATGTCCCCCGCGGCCGGAGCACCCGGCGCCTGCGGTCCCGCGAAGTCCCCCCACCCGTTGCGCGCGCCCGGAATCCGGCCACCGGGCCCGGCCGCCGCGTCCTCGGCCCGCTGCGTCTGCGCAGGGGCGGTCGTGTCCTTCGGGGTCGGGCCCCGGCGGCTGTGACGTCCCACCCCTGACCTCAGCTCTCTGTATCCGAACCGGCTTCGTGCGCGCCGGAGTTCACGTCGTTCGCAGCCAATCCGCCTCGCTCGTCGAGGAGTTCACGGAAAGCGGTCGCGACGACCTCCGGGTATTCCATCATCGCCACGTGCCCGGCGTCCGGCAGGGACAGCAAACGGGAGTCACGGAAGGCGCGGGCGGCCTTGGCGGCCATACGGAAGCCTACGAGCTGATCACGCCCGCCGTAGACCAGCAGCGTGGGCGCGAGGACGCGTTCGGCCTGGCGCCACAGCCCCTGCTGGCCGCCGAGCGTGTACGCGTTGACGATGCCGCGCGCGGAGCGGGCCATCGCGTCCCAGAAGTACGGCAGCCGCAGCCGCCGCTCCAGTTCCTCCACCGCGTACTGGAACGCCTCGGGCGACACGCGCGCGGGATCGCCGTAGCAGAGCGCCATGACACCGCGCACCCGCTGCTCGGCCGTCCACTCGCGGGTGAGCCGGTTGAAGAGCGTGGCCACGCCCGGCACGCCGAGCAGCCCGGTGGGCGCGGCGCTGCGCTGGATGCGCAGTTCGGGCAGGGCCGGGGAGACCAGGGTGAGCGTGCGCACCAGGTCGGGGCGTACGGCGGCCACGCGCGTGGAGACCGCGCCGCCCAGGGAGTTGCCGAAGAGGTGGACCGGACCGCGTCCGGCGGCGTCCAGATAGCGGATGACGGCGCGCGCGTGCCCGGTGACGGAGTAGTCGCCGTCGTCGGGCGGCGGGGAGTCGCCGAAGCCGGGCAGGTCGACCGCCTCGCTGTCCACGAGACCGTCCAACTCGGCCATGAGCTGCGACCAGTTCTGCGAGGACCCGCCGAGCCCGTGGACGTACAGCGCGGGCGCCAGCCCCTCGCGGGCGGCGGGCCGGGAGCGGACCGAGAGCGTGACGCCCGGCAGCCCCACCGACCGCATCCGCTCGCCCTCGCCGACCCGTACGGGCGCGACCCTCGGCAGGACGCTGGCGGCCGGGAGCGACGGCGACTCGGTCGAAGACATGCGGCAATGTTACGAGACGATCACACCACGCTTCATGTGTTCGCCGTCACAGCGTCCGTCCCGCCGTTCACAGGTGAGGTCCGCCGTGCGGCGGGCAGATGGCATGGCGTCCCGTCGAGGTGTCTCCTAGGCTCGTACAGCGGGAAGCCGCACGCGGCCCCCCACAGCCCCGGTGCCGCTTCGACCGACGCTTCAGGAAGCCGACGTCCTCAGGAAGGGAGCCCGCCATGGCCTACGACCCCACCGAGCCGGACGCGATCGAGGAGCTGGAGGCCGCGGGCGGCACGGTCGAGGAGATCGGTGTCGAGGAGCCCGAGAACGACGCCGCCGAACAGCAGACCGACCTCGCGGAGGACCGGGACGAGCCCCTGACCGACGTGGACCCGGCCAAGGGCAACGAGGCCGATCTGATCGAACAGGCGCGCGTGGTCACCCTCGACGAGGACGACTACCGCTGACCTCACCGGATCCTCACCGGACCCCGGCCGAGGACGGCCCGGCCCAGCCCGGCCCAGCCCGTCGGAGCCCCGCCGGGCCCCCTTCCGCGCCGCGACCGGCGCACGGCGCCGTGCTCCGCGCCTTCCGCCCGCCGTCCGGTACGTGAAATTCTGCGCTCGCACCGCGCACACCACGATTACCGAAAAGTACGATGGCCGCGCGGCCCGTACCGCATGAGGACGACCTTGGGAGGCGGCGTGACAGCCATCGAGCAAACAGAGGCGGCACGCCCGCGCGGCACCCGTCTGCCGCGCCGCGCCCGGCGGAACCAGCTCCTGGGCGCCGCCCAGGAGGTGTTCGTCGCGCAGGGCTATCACGCGGCGGCGATGGACGACATCGCCGAGCGCGCCGGAGTCAGCAAGCCGGTGCTCTACCAGCACTTCCCCGGCAAGCTCGACCTGTATCTGGCACTGCTCGATCAGCACTGCGAGTCCCTGATCCACGCCGTGCGCACCGCGCTGGCGTCGACCACGGACAACAAGCAGCGCGTCCGGGCGACCATGGACGCCTACTTCGCCTACATCGAGGACGACGGCGGCGCCTTCCGCCTGGTCTTCGAGTCGGACCTGACGAACGAGCCCGCCGTGCGCGAGCGCGTCGACAAGGTGACCACCGAGTGCGCCGAGGCGATCTGCGAGGTCATCGCCGAGGACACCGGCCTCTCGCGCGCTGAGTCCATGCTGCTCGCCTCCGGTCTCGGCGGACTCGCCCAGGTCGTCGCGCGCTCCTGGCTGCACAGCGACCGCAGCGTGCCGCGCGACCAGGCTGTGCAGCTGCTGGCGTCGCTGGCGTGGCGGGGCATCGCGGGCTTCCCGCTGCACGGCACCGACCACCACTGAGGCGCCGCCGACGCGCCCTGTTCGCTGACGGCGTGCGGGCGCGCGGCGTACTCGTCCCCTCACCGGGCTAATGTGTGCAGCGTACGGCGCGGTAGATCGCGCACATCACTGACCGTCGGAGGGACATAGCCGTGGAGGTCAAGATCGGCGTGCAGCACGCGCCCCGCGAGATCGTTCTGGAGAGCGGTCAGAGCGTCGACGAGGTCGAGCGCCTGGTGGCCGAGGCGCTGGCCGGCAAGTCGCCGCTGCTGAGCCTCGTGGACGAGCGCGGCCGCAAGGTCCTGGTCCCGGCGGACCGCCTCGCGTACGTGGAGATCGGCGAGCCGACCGTCCGCAAGGTGGGCTTCGGCACGCTGTAGGACGCGATCGACGACGAAGGGCCCGGTGGCACACCGCCACCGGGCCCTTCGTCGTACATGCCGTACAGACGTCGTACGAGTGTCGTACAGGCGTCGTACGGACCGCCGTGCGCACGCTCACCCGAGAGTGACACAAGCTGCTCCGAGAGTGATTGGAACGCGCAGGTCACGGGTAAGACGGGCTACGACCTCAAGAGCACCGCCCGAACCGTGGAGGTACCTCGCGATGATCCTGGAAGTGCTCGCATCGGCCGTGCTCGGTTCGGCGCTGGCCTGGACGGCGACGCGCCGTCTGCCGCACCGCCTGCCCTCCCGCGCGCTGGTCCTCGCGACGGGTCTCGCGGGAGCCCTCTTCGGCGACTTCGTCACGCACAGCGCGCTCGGCGCGGCCCCGGTCCTGGTGAGTCTGCTCGGCGCGGCGGTCGTCTCGGCCGCCTCGCTGTCGTTGCTGTTGCGCCCGGCCGGGCGGCTGCGACGGCACTCGGCACCGGCGTAGCCGCCCGTAGGGAAAGCCCGTGAGGGAAGCCCTGAGGGCTTTCCTTCAGGGGAAGAACGTCAGGCGGCGAGGCCGAGCGCGGCCATCCGCTTGGTGTGCGCCTCGGTGATCCGGGTGAACATGCGGCCGACCTCCGCGAGGTCGAAGCCGTCGGCCACGCCGCCGACCAGCATGGTGGAGAGCGCGTCGCGGTCCGCGACCACCCGCTGCGACTGGGACAGCGCCTCGCCCATCAGCCGCCGCGCCCACAGCGCGAGCCGTCCGCCCACGCGCGGGTCGGCGTCGATCGCGGCGCGCACCTTCTCCACGGCGAAGCCCGCGTGCCCGGTGTCGTCCAGGACGGCGAGGACCAGCTCGCGGGTGTCGGAGTCGAGCCGGGCCGCGACCTCGCGGTAGAAGTCGCTCGCGATCGAGTCGCCGACGTACGCCTTGACCAGGCCCTCCAGCCAGTCCGAGGGCGCGGTCTGCCGGTGGAAGCCGTCCAGGGCGGCGACGAAGGGCTCCATCGCGGCGGTCGGCTCCTGGCCGATCTCGGTCAGCCGGTTCCGCAGCCGCTCGAAGTGGTGGAACTCGGCCGAGGCCATCTTCGCCAGCTCCGCCTTGTCCGCGAGGGTCGGCGCCAGCTTGGCGTCCTCCGCGAGGCGCTCGAACGCCGCCAGCTCGCCGTAGGCCAGCGCGCCGAGCAGGTCCACGACCGCCGCGCGGTACTGCGGGTCCGCCGCGGCCGACGCCCAGTCCTTGGCCGCGACACCGGTGGGACCGGCGGTCTCGGTGGGTTCGACGGGGGCCGAGGCGGCGTTCTCAGGCTTGTCAGAGCTAGTCATGAGGCGCACAATAGCCCGCTTGTCCTGCCTCTCCACCCCCCGGCCGAGCGGTGTGACGACGACTACGTGACCAAATCGGCCATCGCGAGTGCGTCAATCCGGGGTATGGTGGTAATGCGCCTGCTGGAGCGCGTCGACGTGTTCGGCGTGTCCTGCCAGGCCGCACGCATGAGGATGCCCGGTCGGTGGCCCGATCGGCTCCGACCTGACAGCCCTCCGTGGCCGTACGACCGTGTACGTACGACGACCGGAGGGAACCCTCAGCGGTACGAGCGCTAGAGCGTCGGCAAAGGTCCCCTGTCCACGGTTCGCCCGAGCGGCAGGACCGTACGACGGCCGACGTCCCCGGGACGGTCGGACTCGACCCCCGCGCTCGCCTCGCGCCGCGCACACAGAAGAGGCATGACCCTGACTACGACGTTCCGAGATCTCGGAATTCTTCCCGAGACCGCCGAAGCCCTCGAGGCCGTCGGCATCATCAACCCCTTTCCCATCCAGGAGATGACCCTCCCCGTCGCCCTCACGGGCACGGACGTCATCGGCCAGGCCAAGACCGGTACGGGCAAGACCCTCGGCTTCGGTCTCCCCATCCTCGAGCGCGTCATCGTCCCCGCCGACGTCGAGGCCGGACGCGCCGCCCCCGAGGCACTGACCAGCGCGCCGCAGGCGCTCGTCGTCGTGCCCACCCGCGAGCTGTGCACCCAGGTCACCAACGACCTGCTGACGGCGGGCAAGGTGCGCAACGTGCGCGTCCTCGCCATCTACGGCGGCCGTGCCTACGAACCGCAGGTCGAGGCCCTGAACAAGGGCGTCGACGTGGTCGTCGGCACCCCCGGCCGACTGCTGGACCTCGCGGGCCAGAAGAAGCTCGACCTCTCGCACGTGAAGTGCCTGGTCCTCGACGAGGCCGACGAAATGCTCGACCTGGGCTTCCTGCCCGACGTCGAGAAGATCATCAACATGCTCCCGGCCAAGCGCCAGACCATGCTGTTCTCGGCCACCATGCCGGGCGCGGTCATCGGTCTCGCCCGCCGTTACATGTCCCGCCCCACGCACATCCGCGCCACCGCGCCGGACGACGAGGGCGTCACGGTCGCGAACATCAAGCAGTTCGTCTACCGCGGTCACTCCATGGACAAGCCGGAGATGATCGCGCGCATACTGCAGGCCGACGGCCGCGGTCTGGCGATGATCTTCTGCCGCACCAAGCGCACCGCCGCCGACATCGCCGAGCAGCTGCAGCGCCGGGGCTTCGCCTCGGGCGCGGTCCACGGCGACCTCGGCCAGGGCGCCCGCGAGCAGGCGCTGCGCGCCTTCCGCAACGGCAAGGTGGACGTGCTGGTCTGCACCGACGTGGCCGCGCGCGGCATCGACGTCGAGGGCGTCACGCACGTCATCAACTACCAGTCCCCCGAGGACGAGAAGACGTACCTGCACCGGGTCGGCCGCACCGGCCGCGCGGGCGCCAAGGGTACGGCGATCACGTTCGTCGACTGGGACGACATCCCGCGCTGGCAGCTCATCAACAAGGCGCTGCAGCTCGACTTCAACGACCCGGTGGAGACGTACTCGACGTCCCCGCACCTGTTCTCCGACCTCGGCATCCCCGAGGGCACCAAGGGCACGCTGCCGCGCTCGGAGCGCACCCGCGCCGGGCTCGACGCGGAGGTCCTGGAGGACCTGGGCGAGCCCGGTGGCCGCGCGCCGCGCGGCCGGGGTGGTCGCGACGACCGAGGTGGTCGTGGTGGCCGTGGCCGTGACGAGCGCGGTGGCCGCGGTGAGGCCCCCGCCGCCGAGCAGGAGCGTCCGGCGCGCACCCCGCGCCGCCGCCGTCGTACGCGCAACGGTGCTCCGCTGGAGTCCGGCGTCGCCGCTCCGGCCGTCGAGACCGCCGCCACCGAGGAGGCGACGGCGACCCGTACGCCGCGCCGCCGTCGCCGCACGCGCAACGGCGCGTCGGGCGGGGCCGAGCAGCCGGTGACGGCCGTCGAGACCGCCGTGGACACGGCGGAGGGTCCGGCCGTCGTGGAGACGGTGGCGCCGGTCGCGGTGACCGAGGCTCCCGCCGTCGAGGCCCCCGTGGCCGAGCCGGTCGCGGAGACCACGCCGCGCCGCCGCACCCGCAAGGCCGCCGAGGCCGTCGTGGACACGGTGGAGGCGCCGGTCGCGGAGCCGGTGGCCGAGGCCCCCAAGCGCCGCACCCGCAAGGCCGCCGTCGCCACGGAGGCCGCCGAGGCCCCCGTGGCCGAGGCGCCCAAGCGCCGTACGCGCAAGGCCGCCGAGGCCGTCGTCGACACCGTCGAGGGCGCCGAGGCCGAGGCCAAGCCGCGCCGCCGGACCCGTAAGGCCGCCGAGGCCGTCGTCGACACGGTCGAGGCGCCGGTCGCCGAGGCCCCGAAGCGCCGTACGCGCAAGACGGCCGCTGCGGTGGAGACCACCGACGCTCCCGAGGCCGAGGCCCCCAAGCGCCGGACCCGCAAGGCCGCCGCCACGGCTCCCGCCGAGGCCGCCGAGGTGGTCGCGGAGGCCAAGCCGCGTCGCACGCGCAAGGCCGCCGCCACCGCCCCCGAGGCCGGTGACGCCGCCGAGGTCAAGCCGCGTCGTACCCGTAAGGCGACCGCCACGGCGGTCGACGGGGACGAGGCCCCCGCCGCGCCCAAGGCGCGCCGCACCCGGAAGGCCGTGGCCGAGGCCGCGGAGATCCCGGCGCAGGCGACCGAGGAGCCGGAGGCCAAGCCGCGCCGCCGCACCCGCAAGTCGACGGCGGCCACCGAGGTCTGATCCACCCCGAGGTACACGACGGCCCGGTCCCCTTCACGGGGGCCGGGCCGTCGGCGTACGCGGGTCAGTACTGCGTCTGCAGGTGCTCCCAGAAGCCGTCCCGCAGCGCCCGGCGCAGATCGGCCTGGCCGCGCAGGGAGTACTGGAGCAGGTTCTCGGCCTCGACCAGCAGGTCCTGGTCGACGGAGCCGGGCAGATAGGGGTGGCCCGGGAGCAGTTCGCCGAGAGTGTCGCGCCCCCGCGAGGCCAGCCACTTGGCCGCGATCTGGGCGCCGACGAAGCGCACGTCCTCCCGGGTGGGCCGGTTCCCGGTCGCCTCGTACGCGGCGGAGGTACGGCGGGAGACGTACGGCTTGCAGAACTCCAGGTCGAAGGTGCGCTGGCTGTCCACCTCCCACAGCAGCGGCTCGGCCTGGTTGCGGCCCTCGGGTGCCTCGATGCCCCACAGATGGACGCGGGCGCCGTAGCCCTGTGCGGCCTCGACCGCCGAGACCAGGTCCTCGTCGCCGCCGAGGAGCGCCGCGTCGCTGATGGCGCGGTGCCGGGCCAGGGACTCCAGGTCGGTGCGGATGAGGGAGTCGACGCCCTTCTGCTGGTTGTGCGCGTTGAGGTTGCCGAGGCGGACCTTGACGTCCGGCAGCTCGGCGATGGTCTGCTGCTCGGCGGTGTGGATGCGGCGGCGGGCGCCGTCGTACCAGTAGACGCGCAGCAGACGGCTGTCGGCGAAGATCGAGCGGGCCTTGTCGATGAGCGCGTCGATCAGGCCCTCGGCGTCGAGGTCGAAGGCGCGCCGGTCCTCCGTACCGGCCACGAGCCGGCCCGCGGCGGCGTAGAGGTAGCCCGCGTCCACGAAGATCGCGTGCGTGGAGGGGGTCTTCGCCACCTCGGCGAGCATCCGCTGCAGCAGCTCGTTGGTGTGGTCGATGCGGGCGCCCAGGTCCGCCAGGTCGTCGTTCATCACGTCCATTGTCCCGGCCGTCACGCTGCGAACACAACCGGTCCCGGTCAGTCCACCAAAGTGCTGCGCCGGGCGCTTCCCTACCGCCGGGTAGTTAGTCGTTCGAAAAATTTCTTTAGCGTAGGGAATGTTTGTAACACGCAGTCCGTTGTCTAGGTATGCAACACCGCGACACCACCTGTCGCACCCAGTAGTTCTCCGCAGGAGGATGACCAGACGAAGGGAGAAGCCATGCGCTTCGAGATCATGCGACTCGACGAGGTGGACGGCACGACCGTGGACACCACCGTCGTGGACGCCGCCTCCGTCAATCGGATCGTGCAGCAGGCCGCCGCCATCGGGCAGCGTCTGTGGATCCGCCCGGCCGACACCACGGCCTCGTAGGGCGTACGCACGACACTCAAGCCTTCCGGGGGAGCCGAGGCTCCGTCTCAGCTCCCCCGGATCACCTGAGTGACACCGTTGATGATCTGCTGCACGGCGATCGCGGCGAGCATCATGCCCGCGAGCCGCGTCACGAGGACCACGCCCCCGTCCTTGATGACCCGGATGATGAGCAGCGAATAACGCATCACCAGCCACAGCACGACGTGGATGGCGAGGATCGCCGACCACACCGAGACCTGCGTGGCGACACTGCCGGCCTTCTGCACGGCCAGGATCACGGACACGATGGCGCCGGGCCCGGCCAGCAGCGGCATCCCGAGGGGCACCAGGGCGACGTTGACGTCCTTGGTCTGCTGGGGTTCGTCGGTCTTGCCGGTGAGCAGGTCGAGCGCGATCAGCAGGAGCAGCAGACCGCCCGCGATCATCAGGGCCGGGACCGAGACATGCAGATAGTCGAGGATCTGATGGCCGAGCAGGCCGAAGACCGCGATGACCCCGCCCGCCACGCACACGGCCTGGAAGGCCATCCGCTTCTGCACCTTGGCCGGGCGTCCGGCGGTCAGGGCGAGGAAGACCGGGGTGATCCCCGGGGGGTCCATGATCACGAAGAGGGTCAGGAACAGGGAGCCGAAGACGGCGAGGTCGAACATGGTGTGCCTTGCATGACGAGCCACCACCGCGCGCGGACGCCCGTGACCCGGTCATGAAGGACCTGGCCCCGGCGACACGCGCGGCGGACGTGCGGGGTTACTGGAGGGAGAGAAGAAAGGCGGGGGAAGGGCGGGACGGCCCGGGCGGTCAGCTCCCGCCGGTCCCCGGGACGGGGAACGCGCCGGTGGCACGGCGGATGATCTCCCCGTAGACCTCGGGGTCCGTGGTGTGCGCGCCGAGCGCGACGGTCTTGCGGCTGCCGTGGTAGTCCGAGGAGCCCGTGGCCAGCAGGCCCAGCTCCGCCGCGAACTCCCGCAGCCGGGTCCGGGTCGCCGGGTCGTGGTCCATGTGGTCGACCTCGATGCCGTCGAGACCGGCCTCGGCCAGCTTCGCGATCGTGCTCTCCGGGACCGTACGGCCGCGCTTGACGGCGGCCGGGTGCGCGAAGACGGTGACCCCGCCCGCGTTCTTGACCAGCCGGATCGCCTCGAAGGGGTCCGTCTCGTGCTTGGGGACGTAGGCCCGGCCGCCGTCGGCCAGCCACTCGGGGGTGAACGCGTCGCTCACCGTGGGGACGACACCCAGCTCGACCAGCGCGGAAGCGATGTGCGGGCGGCCCACCGAGCCTCCGGCCGCGATCCGCTCGACCTGCTCCCAGGAGACCGGCACACCCAGCTCGTTCAGCTGGGCGACCATGGCCTGAGCCCGGGGCACCCGGTCGTCGCGGACCAGCTCGCGTTCGGCGAGCAGGGCGGGCTCCTCGGGGTCGAAGAGATACGCCAGCAGATGCATCGAGACGCCGTCGGTCCGGCAGGACAGCTCGGCGCCGGGGACGAGGGTGAGCCCCTCGGGCAGCGCGGCGATCGCCTCGGCGTGACCGCGCGTGGTGTCGTGGTCGGTCAGCGCGACCACGTCGAGCCCGGCACGGGCCGCGTTGCGGACCAGCTCGGCCGGGGTGTCCGTACCGTCCGAGGCCGTGGAGTGGCAGTGCAGATCGATACGCACGGCGACTCCAGACGAGGACAGGGGCGGAGGGAACACCTAAGGATAGCCGCGCGCACCCGATGCCCTGTCACACCCGCACATGGCGGACGCCCCCTACAGTGTGCGGGGACCACATGGGCCTGCGGCACATGGGGCGCCACCCCATATGGCCACGCGCGTACGGATCCTTGCGCGGTCCTTCAGGGCCGCATCAGCCGGGGCGACAGCGCCCCGCACGGCACCAGGTCGATCTCGGCGCCCGCGTCTCTCAGATCGGTCAGCACCAGCTCGTCGTACATCAGCAGGCTCGACTGCTCGGGCCACATCACCGCCCACAGCCACATGCCCAGCGCCTCGCCCGCGAAGACCGCGCGGTCGGTGGGGGTGCCGGAGACGTGCCAGAGCGGGGTCGGGCGCCCTGCCGCGAGGACCTTGGCCTGCGGCGGCTTCTCCACGTTCAGGTACGAGCCGGGGTCGGGGCCCTCCAGGCCCGCGTACCGCGAGCCGAGTCCGACGCCCGGTTCCTCCGCGACGAGGATCAGCTCGCCGGGGCCGCCGAGCGGGCCGGGGCCGGAACAGGCGACGGCGCTGGCGCGGCCCCCGCTGCGGTCGTCACCGGCGTGGGCGATGCCGGTGAACAGCCAGCCGACCGGCAGCGGCCACGGCATCCACACCGGGACGTGCGTGCGCTGGACGACGGCGGTGAGCGCCTCGACACTGGGCGGGATCACGGGCTGGAGCGGCTGCACCGACCCGTGCGCGGCACACTGCCACGAGTCGGCGAAGAGACCGGGAGCCCGGACCCGGCCACCACACCTCGGGCAACTGGGTTCGCCCCTCATAGAGCCCCACGGTCCTACCCGCACCGCCCCACGTCAAGGACGATCACCCGTCCGGCGGCCGGGGCCCCCACCCGCGGCGTCCCGGGCACCCGCGACCCCGACGGGAGTCAACTCCGCTGCCCCGCGCGCACTTTGGTGAGCTTGCTCACCCGGCCGCTCAGTCCAGCGGTACGCCCGCGCGCAGCGGGTCGCGCAGATCGGTGCCGTGGGCCAGCCACCGCTCCTGGAGCGCCTGGGCGCCGTGCACCCGCTTCCAGGCCGCCTCGTTCGGGGTCATCGGGAGCAGCGGCAGGAACCGCACGGGGTCCAGCGGGTCGTCCAGGTCCAGGTCCTCCACCAGACCGCCCGGCTCGCCGACCAGGACCGAGGTGAAGGGAGCGCCGGGCCACAGCGGCTCGCCGACGTCCAGGGAGGCGCCGGGGGCGATGACCACGCCCTCGACCTGCGGGGACGCGGCGAGCACGGCGAGCGGCCTGAGCACCTGATCGGTACCGGCGCGGCCCGTGCGGACGGTGAGGACCAGCTCCGCGCGCGGCCCCTTGACGGGGTCGGCCACCATCGCCGTGGGGTCGGTCATGGGGTGCGCGGACATACCGAGGCTGGCGTAGCGGACGAGGTCTCCCTCCAGGAAGCGCAGCACCTCGACACGGTCGGCGCCGAGGAAGGTGACCGAGGCGCGCGCGTCCGGTTCGCCCAGGGCGGTGGTCAACCGGGCCTCGACCAGAGGAAGAACATCAACCATGCGGTGAGCATAGAACTCGTCAGTGGCAGGCAAAGCTGCGCCTTGACACCACGGGCGGCTGCTACGCTGAGCCGGTGGTTCGGGGCCGCGTGCAGAAGCACGCTGTCGAGTCCCGACGCCGATGAGACTCCCTTACGAGGGACCGGCCGGAGGAGGTGGGGCTGTCATGGATCGAAGTCGACCGTGCAGTACCACTCGCTCTTCCCGCCGTTGATGTCGTTCCTGGCCGGCTGCCACCTTCACGTTCGCGTCGCCGTTCGGAAGAGCACTTCGTTTCGCTTTGCCTGATCTGCCTGATCTCCATCAGTTCTGCATCAGTAGCGAAGTCGCCACCGCGACGGTGCGGTGCTCCCCGCTTTGTGGACGTGCCAAACCTACGGAGTCAGGACGTCCCCATTCCGGGTAGTTCCAGCCGTCGCGGGCCGCGCCCTTGCTGCCTGCCCGCGAAGGAGCCTGCCCATGTCGATGATCCGCGACCTGCGAGCCGTGGTCCGACCGTCCTCCCGCCCGACCCCGCGCGAGACGACGCCCGCGTACGACACCACGCGTGACCCGGCCACCCCGTCGGCCATCGTCGACTGCGCGGTCTACCGCGACGGAAGCCGTATCGAGAGCGACAAGCCGCTCGGCCCGCAGGAGGCGATGCGTCAGGTGCGGCGCGACGGCGGGTTCGTGTGGATCGGTCTGCACGAGCCGACCGAGGCCGAGTTCGCCGGGATCGCGAACGTCTTCGGACTCCACCCGCTGGCCGTGGAGGACGCGGTGCAGGCGCACCAGCGCCCGAAGCTGGAGCGCTACGACGACTCCCTGTTCACCGTGTTCAAGACCATCCACTACGTCGAGCACGACCGGCTCACCGCCAACAGCGAGGTCGTCGAGACGGGTGAGGTCATGTGCTTCACCGGCCGGGACTTCTTCATCACCGTCCGGCACGGCGGCCAGGGCTCGCTGCGGGCGCTGCGCCACCGCCTCCAGGACGACCCGGAGCTGCTGGCCAAGGGCCCCTCGGCCGTGCTGCACGCCATCGCCGACCATGTGGTGGACGGCTACCTCGCGGTCGCGGACGCCGTGCAGGACGACATCGACGAGGTGGAGACCGAGGTCTTCTCGCCCGGCCGGGGCGGCGGTGTCTCGCGCGGTGTGGACTCGGCGCGCATCTACCAGCTCAAGCGCGAGGTGCTGGAGTTCAAGCGCGCGGTCACCCCGCTGCTGCGCCCGATGCAGCTGCTGAGCGAGCGGCCGATGCGGCTGATCGACCCGGACATCCAGAAGTACTTCCGTGACGTCGCCGACCATGTGGCCCGGGTGCACGAGCAGGTGGTCGGCTTCGACGAACTGCTCAACTCCATCCTCCAGGCCAACCTGGCGCAGGCGTCCGTCGCGCAGAACGAGGACATGCGCAAGATCACCGCCTGGGCCGCGATCATCGCCGTGCCCACCATGGTGTGCGGGGTCTACGGCATGAACTTCAAGCACATGCCCGAGCTGGACTGGAAGTACGGCTATCCGGTCGTCATGGCCATCACGGGCGTCCTCTGCCTCGGCATCCACCGCACGCTGAAGCGCAACGGCTGGCTGTGAGCACACCTGGTTAATCTGGGCGCATGACTAGCGAGCTGCCCGGCCAGGACCTCTTCGACCAGGCCCTCATCGAGGAGGCCACCAAGAAGTCCGGTCTGATCTGGGTCCGGGGCGCGGAGGTGTCCGCCGCGCGTCCGCTGTGGCATGTGTGGCACGAGGGTGCCGTGTGCCTGATCGGCGACGGCCCTGGTGAGCAGCCGCTGCCCGGCCTGACCGACGGCGGCCGGGCCGAGGTGACGGTGCGCAGCAAGGACAAGGGCGGACGGCTGGTGAGCTGGCCCGCCACGGTGCACGCGCTCGGCCCGGGCTCGCCGGAGTGGACGGAGACGGTGGCCGAGCTGAAGGGCAAGCGGCTCAACGCCCCCGACAGCGAGGCGATGACGGAGCGCTGGGCCCGCGAGTGCCGTGTGGTGCGCCTGGTGCCGACCGGCGCGGTGGAGCCGCCGCCCACCGGCAGCCTGGCCGCCCCGCCGCTGCCCAGCCCGGCGACGACCCGGCAGCCGATCCCGGCCGCGCTGCCGAGGCTGCTGACGCGGCGTCGCAAGAAGGGCTAGGGGGTGTCGTTTGGATCAGGTCGGCGCGGGTGATTCCGGTGCGCTTGTGCCGACCCGAGCGGGGTCTGGTGCGTGCAGCTGCAAGGCGGAGGAGGGAGTCGACGCGATGGGGGTGCCCCCGCGCGAGCGAAGCCGAGCGTGGGGGAGTCGGCGACCGACGACAACGCGGCAGATGTGCGTGCCAGACCCCGCGTCGTCGAGCTGATCCAAACGACACCCCCTAGGGACGGCGCGGGAAGGGCCGCGGCTCAGGACGTGGGCAGGCTGCTGCCGTAGTCCACGGTCTGCGAACCGTCGGGCTCGGCGAGCGGGAAGTCCTTGCCCCAGTCGGAGAACGTGAGGGTGCCCGCGTGGCCGGCGCGCACCAGGCGCAGCGGATAGGGCGTGCCCTCCAGGGAGACGTCGAGCGTGCCGCCGAGGCCGCCGTCGCCGGTGACCCGGATCGTCCGGACGCCGCCCTGCTCGTGATGCCCGGCCGTGGCCAGCTTGCCGTGCAGGGTCAGCAGCCCCGACATCAGCACGTCCTTCTCGGTGAAGCCGATGAACTTCTTGTACGCCGCGTCCGCCTGCGGGACCTTCACGTACTTGCCCTGGAGCTTGGATGCGGCCGAGGTGTCCCCGGCCCGCTTCCAGAAGTCGGCGTCGGCCTTCAGATACAGCTTCTCGCCGACGCGCAGCAGCCGGAACGCCGACCCCTTGGCGGTGACCGAGCCGCTGGCGCCGCCCGCCTTGAGCCGCATGTCCAGCCGGTAGGTGTCCTTGCCGGTGACCACGGTTCCGGCCAGGTGGACGTCCTTGGCCGCGTCCGCCGCCGAGCGGGTGCGCGACTGGATCTTCTCCGGGGGCAGCTTGCCGACGCCGTTCGTGCCCGCGTCCGGGTCCTCGCCGCCGCAGCCCGCCAGCACCGTGGCCGCGAGGGCCAGACCGCACGCTCTGAGCGCGGTGCGGCAGTGGGCGGGGGTCCGGGCAATCGCAGTCACAGGTGGGGCTGCCTCTCTGACGTTCCGAACGGCGTACGGCAGCGTACCGGTGGCTCCGGGCGGCGACGGAGCGAGTCCGTCCGGACCGTCCACCAGGGCGTGCCCGATCGGTACGGGCTAGCCTGAAGCGCACGCGAGTCGGCAAAACCGAGCGATCCCGAGCGATCGGGACCATCCCGAGCGATCGAGACAAAGGAAGCGAAGCCATGGCAGCCGGTGCTCCCCGGATCTTCGTCTCGCACCTGGCCGGGGCTCCCGTGTTCGACCCGACCGGCGACCAGGTGGGCCGCGTGCGCGACATCGTCGTCATGCTGCGCGTCGGACGGCGCCCTCCGCGCGTCCTCGGTCTGGTCGTCGAGCTGTCCAACCGGCGCCGGATCTTCCTGCCGATGACCCGGGTGACCGGGCTCGACTCCGGCCAGGTCATCTCCACCGGGGTGGTCAACGTGCGCCGCTTCGAGCAACGGCCCACCGAGCGGCTGGTGTTCGGGGAACTCCTGGACCGGCGCGTGCAACTGGTGGAGACCGGCGAGGAGGTCACCGTCCTCGACCTGTCCGTGCAGCAGCTCCCGGCGCGCCGGGACTGGGAGGTCGACCGCGTCTTCGTGCGCAAGGGCAAGAAGGGCGGCGCCTTCCGGCGGGCCAAGGGGGAGTCGCTGACCGTGCCCTGGTCGGACGTCACCGGGTTCTCCCTGGAGGAGCACGGGCAGGGCGCGGAGAGCCTGCTCGCCACCTTCGAGCAGCTGCGCCCGGCGGACCTCGCCAACGTGCTGCACCACCTCTCCCCCAAGCGGCGTGCCGAGGTCGCCGCCGCCCTGGACGACGACCGGCTCGCGGACGTCCTGGAGGAGCTGCCCGAGGACGACCAGATCGAGATCCTCGGCAAGCTCAAGGAGGAGCGCGCCGCCGACGTCCTGGAGGCCATGGACCCCGACGACGCGGCCGACCTGCTCGGCGAGCTGCCCGAGGAGGACAAGGAGCGGCTGCTGAGCCTGATGCAGCCCGACGACGCGGCCGACATGCGGCGCCTGATGTCGTACGAGGAGCACACGGCGGGCGGCCTGATGACGACCGAGCCGATCGTGCTGCGCCCGGACGCCACCGTCGCGGACGCCCTCGCCCGGGTCCGCAACCCCGACCTCTCCCCCGCGCTCGCCGCACAGGTCTACGTCTGCCGTCCGCCCGACGAGACGCCGACCGGCAA
Organism: Streptomyces sp. LaPpAH-108; assembly: GCF_000373625.1. Classification (GTDB taxonomy): domain Bacteria; phylum Actinomycetota; class Actinomycetes; order Streptomycetales; family Streptomycetaceae; genus Streptomyces. The sequence continues at coordinate 700,829 of NZ_KB891987.1, read as the reverse complement.
GTACCTGGGCACGGTGCACTTCCAGCGGCTGCTGCGCGACCCGCCGTACACCCTGGTCAGTTCGCTCATCGACGACGACCTCCAGTCCCTGGACCCGGACGCCACGCTGCCGGTCATCGCCGGGTTCTTCGCCACGTACGACATGGTCGCCGCGCCCGTGGTGGACGAGTCGGGCTCGCTGCTCGGCGCGGTCACCGTGGACGACGTGCTCGACCACATGCTGCCCGACGACTGGCGCGAGACCGAGTTCCATCTGGACGGCGCGATGGAGCAGGGAGCCGCGAGCCATGGGGGCTGAGCGCGAGGGGAGCCGGGACGGCGGTCGCGAGCGCTCCCCGGCGGGCGCCACGGCCACCGCCCGTCCCCGGGGGCCACGTCTGGACCAGCCGCGCCCGCCGCGCAGACGGCTGCTGCCGGAGTGGGACGCGGAGGCGTTCGGGCGCCTTTCGGAGCGGATCGCGCGGTTCCTCGGCACGGGCCGCTTCCTGGTCTGGATGACGGTCGTCATCATCGTCTGGGTGCTGTGGAACATCGCGGCCCCGGCGGTGGTGCGCTTCGACCCGTACCCGTTCATCTTCCTGACCCTGATGCTCTCGCTCCAGGCGTCCTACGCGGCCCCGCTGATCCTGCTCGCGCAGAACCGGCAGGACGACCGCGACCGGGTCAATCTGGAGCAGGACCGCAAGCAGAACGAGCGGTCGATCGCGGACACCGAGTATCTGACCCGGGAGATCGCCGCGCTGCGCATGGGCCTCGGTGAGGTCGCCACCCGGGACTGGATCCGCTCCGAGCTGCAGGACCTGATCCGGGACCTGGAGGAGGATCGGCGGCGCGACGGCCACCCCTCCCGCATCGCATTCCCGGCGGAACGGGCAGAACGGCCGTCCGGGCGTGACACAGACGACCGCTGAGGCGCTACACGGCGGCGGCACCCAGCGCCGTACCATCGACCTTATGGCTATGGAAGACGCGGTGCGCGAGGCACTGGCGACGGTGAACGACCCCGAGATCAACCGACCGATCACCGAACTCGGCATGGTCAAATCGGTGGAGATCGGCGCGGACGGCGCGGTCGCGGTCACGGTCTACCTGACCGTCTCCGGCTGCCCGATGCGCGAGACCATCACCGAGCGCGTGACCACGGCGGTCTCCCGCGTCGCGGGGGTCACCCGGGTCGATGTCGCGCTGGACGTGATGAGCGACGAGCAGCGCCGGGAGCTGGCCAACGCGCTGCGCGGCGGCCAGGCCGAGCGCGAGATCCCCTTCGCCAAGCCGGGCAGCCTCACCCGGGTGTACGCGGTCGCCTCCGGCAAGGGCGGCGTCGGCAAGTCCTCCGTGACGGTGAACCTGGCGGCGGCGATGGCCGCCGACGGGCTGAAGGTCGGTGTCGTGGACGCCGACATCTACGGCCACAGCGTGCCGCGCATGCTGGGCGCGGACGGCCGTCCCACCCAGGTCGAGAACATGATCATGCCGCCGTCGGCGAACGGCGTGAAGGTCATCTCCATCGGCATGTTCACCCCGGGCAACGCGCCGGTCGTCTGGCGCGGCCCGATGCTGCACCGCGCGCTCCAGCAGTTCCTCTCGGACGTGTACTGGGGCGACCTGGACGTGCTGCTGCTCGACCTGCCGCCGGGCACCGGTGACATCGCGATCTCGGTGGCCCAGCTGATCCCGAACGCGGAGATCCTGGTCGTGACGACCCCGCAGCAGGCGGCGGCCGAGGTGGCCGAGCGGGCGGGCTCCATCGCGGTGCAGACGCACCAGAAGATCGTCGGTGTGGTCGAGAACATGTCGGGCCTGCCGTGCCCGCACTGCGGCGAGATGGTCGACGTGTTCGGCACCGGCGGCGGCCAGGCGGTCGCCGAGGGCCTGACCCGCACCACGGGCGCGACGGTCCCGGTCCTCGGCAGCATCCCGATCGACGTCCGCCTGCGCGAGGGCGGCGACGACGGCAAGCCGGTCGTCCTGACCGACCCCGAGTCCCCGGCGGGCGCGGCGCTGCGCTCCATCGCGGGCAAGCTGGGCGGCCGTCAGCGGGGCCTGTCGGGTCTTTCGCTGGGGATCACGCCGCGCAACAAGTTCTGAGACACGACGCGGGAGGGGGCACCGGCGGATTCCGCCGGTGCCCCCTCCCTTCGTGCGTCAGGCGTACGCGCCGATGTCCTTGACGAGGGCGAAGCCGAGCCCGTAGGCGCTCATGCCCCGGCCGTACGCGCCGAGGTGGACGCCCGCCTCGGTGGACCCGGCCAGCACCCAGCCGAACTCGGATTCCCGGTAGTGGAAGGGCGTGGCCACGCCGTCCACGGGCAGGGAGAGGGTGGACCACTCCGCGCCCTGGAGGTCGTCGGCGAGCGCCCAGGCGGTCTCGGTCTGCTGGTCCAGCCAGTCGTCGCGCAGGGTGTGGTCCATCTGGCCGGGCCAGGTGACCGACAGGAGCCCCACACCGGCCAGCCAGGCCGCCGAGGAGACCGAGGTGGCCTCCAGGAGCCCGGTGCCGTCCGCGCTGCGCCGGGAGGGGTTCACGGGGACGGTCACCACGACCGCGAACTTCTCCCTGGTCTCGTCGGCGGACGAACCGGTGTGCTCGCCCAGCACCGAGGGCTCGTCGCCGTGGCCGATCGAACCGTGTTCCACGGCCCCGTCGGCCGCCGTGCCGACCTGCATCAGCCAGCGGGCGCCCGTGAACGCCTCGTCCAGGCCGTACCACGGGAAGGGCGCCCGCAGATAGCCGTCGACCGATCGGTGGCCGGACGGGCCCCGCTGTCCGCCCGCCGCGGCCGGCGTCTTCGCGCCCACCCGACTCGTCGTCTCCATGCCCGGACGCCTCCTCGCTCTCGTCGGACCGGGGCTGCCCGCCCCCCTTCGGGCGTACGCGCCCGGTCCGCACAACAACTCGGCAGCATATCCACACCGGTGAGGGCCGCTGGGAAACCGCCCTGCTCGTGGGTCGTGCGGGAAGCGGGCCGACGCGATGTGCGGCAGGTACGCGCCGTTCAGGGCGTCGTGCGGGACGGATACGGCCGCGTGTCGCGCGGTGGGCCGTACGGGTGAGACGGGCTCAGGTGGCGTCGGCGTCGAAGGGCGGGCGCTCGTCCGGGCCCAGCGGGTCGGGACGCTTGGTCAGGTCCGGACGCTTGGTCATGTCGATCCGGCCGCCCGCCGGGGACTGCGAGGCGGGGGCGGCGGGTACGGCCGCGCCGTGGCCGTTGACCGAGTCCGTGAGGTCGGTCATCTCGCGCTTGAGGTCGAAGCCGCTGCGGATCTCCTGGAGCCCCAGGTCGTCGTTCTCCAGCTGCTTGCGCAGGAACGTCTTGGGGTTCAGGTCCTCGAACTCGAAGTCCTTGAACTCCGGGCCCAGCTCGCTGCGGATGTCCTGCTTGGCGCTGTCCGAGAACTCGCGGATCTTGCGGATCGTCCGCGTGACGTCCTGGATGAACTTGGGGAGCTTGTCCGGACCGAAGACGAGCACGGCGAGGACGATGAGCGTGACCAGCTCAAGCGGCCCTATGTCATTGAACACCTGAAGCTCCTTGGGATGTCCTCGGTCGCTCAACCGTACCCGGCGCGGTCCGCGGTCCGGTACCGCGCCCGGGTGAGACTTCCGTCAGTTCCGCTCCGAGGCCCCCAGGACCAGGGAGACGGTGTGCTCGGTCCCGGCGCGTTCGACGGTGAGGCGGAGCCGGTCGCCGGGGCGGTGGGCGCGGATCCTGACGATCAGCTCCTCGCCCGAGTGGACGCGGTGGCCGTCGACCTCGGTGACGAGGTCGCCCGCCTTCAGCCCGGCCCGGTCGCCGGGGCCGCCCGGCTGCACGGCGGGGCCGCCGGTGCCGCCCTTGGCGGAGACGCGGGCGGCGTCGCCGGTGTAGCCCATGTCGAGGGTGACGCCGATGACGGGGTGGGTGGCGTGCCCCTCGTTGATCAGCTCCTCGGCGACCCGCCGGGCCTGGTTGGCCGGGATGGCGAAGCCGAGGCCGATGGAACCGGCCCGGCTCTCGCCGGAGTCCGCGCCGCTGTCGGCGGAGCGGATGGCGGAGTTGATGCCGATGACCTGGGCGTGCGCGTCGAGGAGGGGGCCGCCGGAGTTGCCGGGGTTGATCGGGGCGTCGGTCTGGAGCGCGTCGACGTAGGAGATGTCGCTGCCGTCGCCCTTCTCGCCGCCCGCCGTGATGGGACGTTCCTTGGCGCTGATGATGCCGGAGGTGACGGTGTTGGCCAGGTCGAAGGGGGCGCCGATGGCGACGACCGGATCGCCCACGCGCACGTCGTCGGAGTCGCCGAGCGGCAGCGGGGTCAGCCCGCGGACCCCGCTGACCTGGACGACGGCGAGGTCGTACCCGCTGTCCCGGCCGACGACCCGGGCCCTGGCGGTGTCGCCGCCGCTGAACGTCACGGTGATCTCGCCGCCTGAGGAGGCGGGCGCGACGACATGGTTGTTGGTGAGGATGTGGCCGCGCGTGTCGAGCACGAATCCGGTGCCGGTCCCGGCCTCGTCGTCGCCGCTCACATGCAGGGTGACGACGCTGGGCAGGGCCCGCGCGGCTATCCCGGCCACGCTGTCCGGCGCCCGGCCCGCGGGCACCTCGGCCGCCTTGGGCAGATGGACGTCCCCGATCCCGGCCCGCTCCAGCCACGCCCCGGCGAAGCCGCCGATGCCTCCGGCGACGAGCGCGACGGCAAGCCCCCACGCGAGCAGCACCTTCCGCTTCACACGCCGCTCCCCGGGCACGGCGGCGCCGGTCTGCTGAAGGGGCGCGTGGGGCACGGCCCAGGGGTCGTAGCGGCTCCAGGGGCCGGTCTGGGGCGCCTGGGGCTGGGCGTGGGCATCGGGCTCGGCATGCGTGAGGCCGGGCTGGGACGCCTGGGGCTGGGCGTGCGTGGGGCCCGCCGGGTCCGGGAGGGCGTCGGCGGGAGGATACGGCGCCTGCGGGGGCACGAGAGGCGTCCCGTGGGCGGGCGTCACCCCGGGGCCCTGGAAGGGCGGAGCGGGCGCCCAGGGACCGGGCTCACCGTAGGGCGGGGTGCCGTAGGGGTCGGACTCGTGCAGCGGGGCGGGCCGGTCGGGGACGACGTGGGCCGACACCTGCGCGCGACTGTCCACCGACTCCGACACGAACCCGCCCGAGAAGCCCACCGCCTCAGGCACGGACGCGCCCGAGAAACCCACCGCCTCCGGCTCACGCGCGAACCCGACCGAGCCGCCCACCGCCTCCGGCTCGCCCACCGGCACAACCAGCCCGTCCACCAGCTCCGGCTCACGCCCCGGTACGACCGGCACATCCACCGGCTCCCGCTCACGCCCCGGCACGACCAGCCCGTCCACCGGTTCCCGCTCCGACGTCACCGGAAAGTCCCCCCGCTGTTCCGCATCCCCCACCACGCCACCGGCACCCGGCCCGGCATCGGGAGAACCCCCGGGTTCCACCCCGCCGAGCCGAGCCGCAGGCGCCCCGGCCGTTTCTCCCGCTCGTCCTCCGGGACGTACAGCGGGTTGCCCTCGTTCATGCTCTCCCCGGTGGCCGCGTGACTCGATCCCCTGGCGGTGCCCGGGGTCCAGCGGTCCGGGCACGGCTTTACAGGATTCAACCAGGTTCGCCACAGGGTGCGCAGGCGGTGGTCAGGGTGCCTGGCTGGCCGGAGATGTGACGGGGGCGGGGGCGGCGGAGGGGCCGGGGACGGCGGCCCAGGTGGCCGTGGGTGCGGCGGAGCTGACGGAGAACGGGGTGATCTCGTCCAGCGGGCGTATCAGCGGGGAGGCGGGCCCCGAGGGCGCCTGGGGCAGGGCGAGTTCGCGCGCGGTGTCCTGGGGCCGCCCGTCGGCCGGGGAGGGCACGCCGGGCAGCAGGGGCGCGGAGACGGAGGTGGGTACCGCGGGGACCTGGCCGAGCTGTCCGGCGCCCTGGGCGAGCAGCGGGGCCGTGGCGCGGCGGCGCTGGGTCTCGGGCGTGGCAGCCGTGCCCGGGGTGCCGGTGCCGGTGCCCGCCGAGCGGGCCGGGGCCACGTTGCTGCCCGCGCCGGAGCCGCCGCGGGCGTCCGCCGTGAGGTCGCCGGGGAGGGTGCCCCCCACCCCGCCGAGGGCGACGGCCGCGAGGGAGACCGCACCGGCGGCGGCGACCGCGAACCGCAGCCCGCGCGAGGCGGACCGTTCCCCCACGGGGTGGATGCGGAAGCCCTGCTCGTCGGGGACGGCCGCGTGGGCCGGTACCGCCGGGACGTAGCCGAAGGCGAAGCGCTCGGGGTTGCCCACGCCGAAGACCCCGGCGTCGGGGCCGGGTCCGAAGGGGCCGCCGGGCAGCCGGTCCCCGTCCTCCGGGTCGCCGCCGGGCAGGCCCTGGAGGCGGGCGAGGAAGCTCTCGGAGGGCGGCGGCGGGGCCGCCTGCGCGAACACGTTCTTCAGGCGTCGCTGCGCGTCCGCCTCCGCCTTGCACCGGCCGCAGGTGGCCAGGTGCGCGAGGACGCGCTCGCGCGTCTCATGACCGAGTTCTCCGTCGACCAGGGCGGAGAGCCGGTCTCCCAGGTGCTGTTCCGCGAGGTGTGCCGTCGCGGGTTCGGGCCGGGATGCGCTCACGCGGGCGTGCCCCCTCCCCCCAGTGCGGGCACCGGGGCCATGAAGGAGCGGCGCTCGGCCCGGCGCGCCTCGGGCGAGCGGTGGGCGAGCGCCTTGCGGAGCTGGGAACGGCCGCGGTGGATACGGGAGCGCACGGTGCCGAGCTTGACGCCCAGGGTCGCGGCGATCTCCTCGTACGACAGCCCCTCGATGTCGCACAGCACGACGGCGGCGCGGAACTCGGGCGCGAGGGTGTCCAGGGCCTGCTGCACGTCCGCGTCGAAGTGCGCGTCGTTGAAGACCTGCTGGGGGCTGGGCTCGCGGCTGGGCAGGCGCTCGGCCGCGTCCTCGCCGAGGGCGTCGAAGCGGATGCGCTGCTTGCGCCGGACCATGTCCAGGAACAGGTTGGTGGTGATGCGGTGCAGCCAGCCCTCGAAGGTGCCCGGCGAGTACGTCGACAGCGAGCGGAAGACCCGGACGAAGACCTCCTGGGTGAGGTCCTCCGCGTCGTGCTGATTGCCCGTGAGGCGGTAGGCGAGGCGGTAGACCCGGCCGCTGTGCGTGCTGACGATCTCCTCCCAGCTGGGCGGAGTCCACGCCTGAGCGTCCGCGTCGGTGGTGAAGGTCGCGGTCTGGGAGTCGCCCGCGGCGATTCCGGCGGGACGGTCAGCAGCGGTGTCGGTCACGGATTTCGGCCTGCCCGACCCGAGAAAGCGCCGTAGCACTCCTCCCCGGTCCCCGGGCGCGGCCGCACCTCCCCTGTCGGCTCTGGTGGTGTCCAGTGGAGCCCCTACCATAGCCACCTCGCCCGTTAGCTCCGGATAAGCGGTTTTACGAGAATTTGACGCGCGGCGCCCCGGGTCATCCGGCTGCGTGCGCTTGTGTTCCGCACCCTGCGTCACCCTTCGCCCCCGTCGCGTTCCGCCGGTCCGGCGGATCGCCGGCTCATCCTGTTGAACGCTCGGTCCCATCTGCGGGTTCCCGCCCCCAACGGATACAGTCACGCCGAGGCAATTACGGGGACAGGAGAGGGCCATTACCGGCAACCGGCAGACGAGCTGGGCGTTCGCCGACGCCTTTGTCGCCGAGGACGAACCGCTGCTCTGGGCCCGCGACCGGGCCAGGGACGCGGGGCTGCGCTCGGTGACGCCCAGCACGGGTGCCGCGCTGCGGCTGCTCGCCGCCTCGGTGGACGCCAAGGCGGTCGCCGAGATCGGCACGGGCTGCGGGGTGTCCGGGATCCACCTGCTGCACGGGATGCGCCCGGACGGGGTGCTGACCACCGTCGACCCGGAGCCGGAGCACCAGCAGTTCGCCCGGCAGGCCTTCCGCGCCAGCGGCTTCGCCAGCAACCGGGCCCGCTTCATCCCGGGCCCCGCCCTGGACGTCCTGCCCCGCCTCGCGGACGCGGGCTACGACCTCGTCTTCTGCGACGGCGACCGCCTGGAGTACTCCAGCTACCTCGCTGAATCGTTGCGGCTGCTGCGCTCCGGCGGCCTGGTGGTCTTCGAGGGCGTCTTCGCGGGCGGCCGTACGGTCGACTCGGGTCCGCAGCCGACCGAGGTGCTGCGCCTGCGGGAGCTGCTGCGCACGGTGCGCGAGAGCGAGGAACTGGTGATCTCGCTGCTGCCCGTGGGCGACGGGCTGCTCTGCGCCGTCAAGCGCTGAGCCGTACCCGTCACACACGCCGGAGCGGCGAGAACAGCGCGAAGAACGAGAGGGCCCCGGTACCGCGAGCGGTACCGGGGCCCTCTGGAGATCGGGAGCGCGTCAGACGACGACCTTCTTGAGGGCGTCGCCGAGCGCCTCGGCCTCGTCAGGGGTCAGCTCGACGACGAGTCGACCGCCGCCTTCGAGCGGAACGCGCATGACGATGCCCCGCCCCTCCTTGGTCACCTCGAGCGGGCCATCACCCGTCCGCGGCTTCATGGCCGCCATGCTCGTACCCCTTCCTGAAACCAGGCTCATCGTCTGCCGACGACCCCACGGAGGGCACCCGCGGTCCACTGAGGGGACACACGACACCGGCATCGAACACATTGCTTCCCAGCCATTATCCCGCATCGCAGGACCCGATGACCAACATCGGTCGGCATCGCTTGGGCAACGCGCGCGAGCAAAACCACTCAATTCGGGGATGTGCCTGCGATACTTCGCCGCCCCGCGCACGGAACCCGGGCGCGTCCGCGGGCGTTTTCTTTGACGCAGGTCACACGGACACCGCGGCCCACGGGCCGTGATCTCCGCCATGCTGTCCTCGGACAAAGGCGTACCGGTCGGTACGTCACAGCCGCGACACCGGAGGGGACGCGCCATGGCCGACACCGTGCTCTACGAGGTGAACGACGGGCTCGCGACGATCGAGCTGAACCGTCCCGAGGCGATGAACGCCCTGGACATCGCGACCAAGAACGCGCTGCGGGAGGCTGCGGAGGCCGCCGGGGCCGATCCGGCGGTGCGGGCGGTCCTGCTGACGGCGGCGGGTGAGCGGGCCTTCTGCGTGGGCCAGGACCTCAAGGAGCACATCGGGCTGCTGGCCGCCGACCGCGCGTCCGGCTCGGGACAGACGATGAGCACGGTCAGGGAGCACTACAACCCGATCGTGCGGGCCCTGGTGGACGCACCGAAGCCGGTGGTCGCGGCGGTCAACGGGGTCGCGGCCGGGGCGGGCTTCGGCTTCGCGCTCGCGGCGGACTACCGCCTCGTGGCCGACACGGCGTCCTTCAACACCTCGTTCGCCGGGGTCGCGCTGACCGCCGACTCGGGGATCTCCTGGACGCTGCCCCGCGTGGTGGGCCCCGGCCGCGCCACCGATCTGCTGCTCTTCCCGCGCTCCCTGACCGCCCAGGAGGCGCTGGAGCTGGGCATCGCGAGCCGTCTGGTGCCCGCGGCCGAGCTGCGCGCCGAGGCCGAACGGGTGGCGCGCACGCTGGCCGAGGGACCGACGGTGGCGTACGCGGCACTCAAGGAGTCGGTGGCCTACGGTCTGACCCACTCCCTGGCCGAGACCCTGGAGAAGGAGGACGAACTCCAGAGCCGCGCGGGCTCCTCCGAGGACCACGCGATCGCGGTCCAGGCGTTCGTGGAGAAGCGGAAGCCGACGTACCTGGGCCGCTGACCGGCACCGCCCCGGAAGAACCCGCGCCCGCTCAGGCGCCCTGGGCGATCCCTCTGCCGACGCAGGTCTCCAGGTGGTCGTCGACCAGCCCGCAGGCCTGCATCAGCGCGTACGCCGTCGTGGGGCCGACGAAGCGCAGCCCCCGCTTCTTGAGCGCCTTGGACAGCGCGGTGGACTCGGGGGTCACGGCGGCCACGTCCCCGAGGACCTTGGGCACCGGGCGTCCGGCCGGGTCCGGGGCGTGGGACCAGATCAGCTCGTCCAGGTCGCCCTCGGACCAGTCGGCGAGCACGCGCGCGTTGGCGATCGTGGCGTCGATCTTGGCGCGGTTGCGGATGATCCCGGTGTCGGCCAGCAGGCGTTCGCGGTCCTCGTCGGTGAAGGCGGCGACCTTCTCGATGCGGAAGTCCGCGAACGCGGCGCGGAAGCCGGGCCTGCGGCGCAGGATGGTGATCCAGGACAGGCCGGACTGGAAGGCTTCCAGGCTGAGCCGTTCGAAGAGGGCGTCGTCGCCGTGGACCGGGCGGCCCCACTCCTCGTCGTGGTAGGACACGTAGTCCTCGGCGGACAGGGCCCAGGGGCAGCGGAGCCTGCCGTCGGACCCGGCCACCGCGGTGCCGTCGCTCATCACGCCTCCTCGGTGCCCGGCTTGTCCAGGCGGGTGGGGCCGGTGCCGCGGGCACCGGCGAGTGCGGACTCCAGGTCGGCGATCCGGGCGTCGCGCTCGGCGAGTTCGGCGGCGATCCGGCCGAGCGCGTCGTCCACGTCGGCCATGCGGTAGCCGCGCGGGGCCAGCGGGAAGCGCAGGCTCTCCACGTCGGCGCCGCCGACCGGGCGGTCCGCGGGCAGCGGGTCCGTCAGCCGCTCGGGGGCGGCCTCCGGGAGCGGGGCGCTCTCCCCGCCGCCCACCACGGCGAGCGTCACCGCGGCCACCACGACGGCCAGCGCGACGACCAGGAACAAGAACATCAGCATCGCCAGGGTTCCCCAAGCTCGATGTGCCCGGCGCGGTGCCGGTGGCCCAATGTGTCTGGGTCCGATCGTGCCATGCGACGCTGACAGTCAGGGCCCACGGACGGGATCGCCGTGGGCGGGTGAGGAGAGGTCACAGGGGATGCTCAGGCTGGGCACGCGGGAATTCGGGCCGCACGAGCCGGTGGTGATGGCGATCGTCAACCGGACCCCGGACTCCTTCTACGACCGGGGCGCCACGTTCACCGACGAGGCCGCGCTGACGCGCGTGGAACAGGCGGTGGCCGAGGGGGCCGCGATCATCGACATCGGCGGGGTGAAGGCGGGCCCCGGCGAGGAGGTCACCGCGCAGGAGGAGGCGCGGCGCACGGTCGGCTTCGTGGCCGAGGTGCGGCGCCGGTTCCCGGACGTGGTGATCAGCGTGGACACCTGGCGTGCCGAGGTCGGCGAGGCGGTGTGCGAGGCGGGCGCCGATCTGCTGAACGACGCGTGGGGCGGCGCCGACCCCGGCCTCGCGGAGGTCGCCGCGCGGTACGGCGTGGGCCTGGTGTGCACGCACGCGGGGCGCGCCGAGCCGCGCACGCGTCCGCACCGGGTGGTGTACGACGACGTCATGGCCGACATCCTGGAGGTCACCCTGGGCCTGGCCGAGCGGGCGGTGGCGCTCGGTGTGCCGCGCGAGTCGGTGCTGATCGACCCGGGGCACGACTTCGGCAAGAACACCCGGCACAGCCTGGAGGCCACGCGCCGCCTGGGCGAGATGACGGCGACGGGCTGGCCGGTGCTGGTGTCGCTGTCCAACAAGGACTTCGTCGGCGAGACCCTGGACCGCCCGGTCAAGGAACGGCTGATCGGGACGCTCGCGACCACGGCGGTCTCGGCGTGGCTGGGCGCGCAGGTGTACCGGGTGCACGAGGTCGCGGAGACCCGGCAGGTGCTCGACATGGTGGCGTCGATCGCCGGGCACCGGCCGCCCGCGACCGCGCGGCGGGGCCTGGCCTGAGGAGCGTGCCCCAGGGACGGCGCGGGGCCGTCCCTGGGAGGGGTTCAGCGGGCCGCCTCCTTGGAGACCAGCGCGACCGCCTCGTCCACGTCGTCCGTGACGTGGAAGAGCATCAGGTCCTTCTCCGACGCCTTGCCCTGGTCGACCAGGGTGCCGCGCAGCCAGTCGACCAGGCCGCCCCAGTACGCGCTGCCGAACAGGACGATCGGGAACCGGGTCACCTTCTGGGTCTGCACCAGGGTGAGCGCCTCGAACAGCTCGTCCAGGGTGCCGAGCCCGCCGGGCAGGACGACGAAGCCCTGCGCGTACTTCACGAACATCATCTTGCGGACGAAGAAGTACCGGAAGTTCAGGCCGATGTCGACGTACGGGTTCAGCCCCTGCTCGAAGGGCAGCTCGATGCCGAGGCCGACGGAGAGGCCGCCCGCCTCCAGGGCGCCCTTGTTGGCCGCCTCCATGGCGCCGGGGCCGCCTCCGGTGATCACGGCCCAGCCGGCCTCCACCAGGCCGCGTCCGAGCCGTACACCGGCGTCGTACTCCGGTGAGTCCACCGGGGTGCGCGCCGAGCCGAACACACTGATCGCGGGCGGCAGCTCGGCGAGCGTGCCGAAGCCCTCGATGAACTCCGACTGGATGCGCAGCACCCGCCAGGGGTCGGTGTGCACCCAGTCGGTGGGGGCGCGCTCGTCCAGGAGCCGCTGGTCGGTGGTGCTGGCCTGCACCTGGCCGCGCCGCCTGAGGACCGGACCGAGCCGCTGCTCGTCCGGCGGGCGCTTCTTCCCCTCGGGGTTTCCCGTGGCCATGTGCGCTCCCTCCACTTGCCGGTATTTCGTCCTCAGCCTAGATCCGCATCCGTTACGGCGGGGGGACGTGAGCATGTCCGGAACACGGCGCCGTGTGGTGCGGGTGCCGCCGCGTGGGCCGGTGGGTGCTAGGCGGTCAGCCAGCCGCGCAGCCGCTCCTCGCCCGCGAGGATCTTCGCCGTCTCCACCCGCTCGTCCCGCTTGTGCGCCAAGTGGGGGTTGCCGGGGCCGTAGTTGACGGCCGGGATGCCGAGCGAGGCGAAGCGGGAGACGTCCGTCCAGCCGTACTTGGGCATCGGGACACCGCCCACCGCCTCGATGAACGCGGCGGCGGCCGGGTGGGAGAGGCCGGGCAGCGCGGCACCGCTGTGGTCGTCGATCACGAACTCCTCCACGCCGCAGTCCGCGAACACCTCACGGACGTGCGCGATCGCCTCCTCCTCCGAACGGTCGGGCGCGTAGCGGAAGTTGACCGTGACCACGCACTCGTCGGGGATGACGTTGCCCGCCACTCCCCCGCCGATGCGCACCGCGTTCAGGCCCTCGCGGTACTCCAGGCCGTCGATCACCGGCCACCGGGGCTCGTACGAGGCGAGGCGGGCCAGGATCGGGGCGGCGGCGTGGATGGCGTTGGAGCCCATCCAGCCGCGCGCGGAGTGCGCCCGCTCGCCCTTGGTCTTCAGCAGGACCCGCAGCGTGCCCTGGCAGCCGCCCTCGACCTGGCCGTCGGAGGGTTCGAGCAGGACCGCGAAGTCCCCTGCCAGCCACTCCGGGTGAGCCTCCGCCAGCTTCCTGAGCCCGTTCAGCTCGGCGGCGACCTCCTCGTTGTCGTAGAACACGAAGGTCAGATCGCGGTTGGGCTCGGGCACGGTGGCCGCGATGCGCAGCTGGACCGCGACACCGGCCTTCATGTCGCAGGTGCCGCAGCCCCACAGCACGCCGTCCTCGTCGAGCCGGGAGGGCACGTTGTCCGCGATCGGCACGGTGTCGATGTGCCCGGCGAGGATCACCCGCTGCGCGCGGCCGAGCGCGGTCCGGGCGACCACGTTGTCGCCGTACCGCTCCACCGTCAGATGCGGCAGCGCGCGCAGTGCTGCCTCGATCGCGTCGGCGAGCGGCTTCTCGGTGCCGCTCTCGGAGGGGATGTCCACGAGCCGTGCGGTCAGCTCGGCGGCGTCCAGCGTGAGGTCAAGCGAGGTTTCGGCCATGCTCCCGACCCTAACGCGGGCCCCGCCCCCGTCCCGGTGCGAACGGGGTTGCGCACTCCAGTACCTTGTACGCGTGTCAGAGCCGTCCCCCTCCCGACCCCGACGCCGCGGCCGTGTCCTGCGCATCTGCGCGGCACTGCTCGTCCTGTCCGCCGTCACCGCCTACCTCGTGGTGCAGTACGTCACCGGAGGCGGGATCGCACGAGGCTGCAAGGTGGTCTCCGCGTCGGACGCGCGCGTGTCGTACGAGTTCACCCCCGAGCAGGCGGGCAACGCGGCCACCATCGCCGCCGTCGGCACCGGGCGCGGGATGCCGCTGCGCGCGGTGACGATCGCGCTGGCCACCGCGCTCCAGGAGTCCGGGCTGCGCAACATCGAGCACGGCGACCGGGATTCGCTCGGCCTCTTCCAGCAGCGGCCCTCGCAGGGCTGGGGTTCCGAGCAGCAGATCATGGACCCGGCGTACGCGGCGGGCATCTTCTACGCCCATCTCGCGCGCGTGCCGGACTACACCGAACTCCCGCTCACCGTCGCGGCGCAGAAGGTGCAGCGCAGCGGTTTCCCGGAGGCGTACGCCAAGCACGAGTCGGACGCCGCGCTGCTCGCCACCGCGCTCACCGGCTACTCCGCGGCGACCCTGACCTGCGACGGCCGCTCCATGCGGGCGACCGGCACGGTGGGTCCTGACGCCGTACGGACCGCGCTGGTACGGGACTTCGGGCGCGACGCGCTCCAGGAGACGGGCGCGGAGGTGGGCGGTACGTCCGTCCCCTCGCCCTCGCCGTCCCCGAGCGTGACCGCGACCGCGCACGGGCGGACGGTGACGGTTCCGGTGCCGCAGGGCGACAGGACCGACGCCAGCGGGCGCGACGAGCGGGAGCGGGGGTGGCAGCTCGCGCAGTGGGCGGTGGCCAACTCCTCCGCGCTGCGGATCTCCCGGGTGACGTACGCGGGACGGGAGTGGACCGCGTCCAACGGCGGGGGCGACTGGCATCCGGCGCCGGGCGGCGGGACGGCGGGCGCCGAGGCCTCTCCGGCGAGCGTACGGATCGTCACCGGGCCGTAGTTATTGTCTTTTTACCTCGGGGGTCCGCAACCTTCGGGGGGTTCGCGCGGTAGTCACGGCAGTGTTCTTCCGTCGATTGGAGCCGTGATGTCTCTTCCCATGACCCGCCGGATCGCTCGTGCCGCGCTGCTCACCGCCGCTGGAGTGGTGGCGGGGGTGGGGGTCGCCGGGACGGCCGGGGCGGCGGCTCAGCACCCGTCCGCGGCGCCCGGGCTGGGCGGGCTCAGCGCGCTGGACGGCGTGAGCGGGCTCGCGGGCAACAAGGTGGTGCAGCAGGCGGTTCCGGCGGCGGGGGCGCTGAAGAACGCGGCGCCTGCGGCCAGCAAGGCCACGGGGACGGCCGGGGGTGTGCTGGGCAACTTGTCCAAGAGCGGGCTGCCGCTCGGCTGAGGCCGGTACCGCTACCGCTGTGGGCAGTCGTTCCGCAAGGCGGAACGGGTGGGCACAGCGGTAGCAGCAGCCGGCTTCCGGCTGGTTACGCCTTCAGGCGGGTGATCGCTTCGTCGATGCGCTCGTCCGTGGCCGTCAGAGCCACCCGCACGTGCTGCGCGCCCGCCTCGCCGTAGAAGTCGCCCGGCGCGACCAGGATGCCGAGGTCGGCCAGGTGCGCCACCGTGTCCCAGCAGGACTCGCCCCGGGTGGACCACAGGTAGAGGCTGGCCTCGCTGTGGTCGATGCGGAAGCCGTGGGCCAGCAGGGCCTCGCGGAGCCGGGTGCGGCGGGACTCGTAGCGGGCGTGCTGGACGCGGACGTGTTCGTCGTCCGCCAGCGCCGCCGCCATCGCCGCCTGGGTGGGGGCCGGGATCATCATGCCGCCGTGCTTGCGGATCTCCAGGAGCGGCATGAGGACGGCCGGGTCGCCCGCGAGGAAGGCCGCGCGGTAACCGGCGAGGTTGGACCGCTTGGAGAGGGAGTGGACGGCCACGATGCCGTCGTAGGAGCCGCCGTTGACGTCCGGGTGCAGGACCGAGACGGGGTCGGCCTCCCAGCCCAGCTCCAGGTAGCACTCGTCGGAGACGAGCAGGACGCCGTGTTCGCGGGCCCAGGCGACGATCCCCGCCAGGTCCTCCTGGGAGAGGACCGCACCGGTCGGGTTGGACGGCGAGTTCAGCCAGAGGAGCTTCAGGCCCTCCGGGTCCAGGTCGCGCGGGTCGTCGTAGACCTCGTACTCGGCGCGGGCGAGGCGGGCACCCACCTCGTAGGTGGGGTAGGCCAGGCGCGGGTAGGCCACGCGGTCGCCGGGGCCGAGGCCGAGCTGGGTGGGGAGCCAGGCGACGAGTTCCTTGGAGCCGACCACCGGCAGCACATGGCGGTGGGTGACCTCGCGGGCGCCGAGGCGGCGCTCCAGCCAGCCGGTGATCGCGTCGCGCAGCGCGGGCGTGCCCCACACCGTCGGGTAGCCGGGCGAGTCGGCCGCGTCGATCAGGGCCTTCTGGACCTGCTCGGGGACCGGGTCGACCGGGGTGCCGACCGAGAGGTCGACGATGCCGCCGGGGTGCGCGGCGGCGGTCTTCTTGTACGGCTCCAGCTTGTCCCAGGGGAAGGTGGGGAGCCGGTCGGAGACTGCGGACACGGGACTTGCTCGCTTTCGTGGGTAACGGCGAACGCCTCGGCCCCGTACGGCGGCGAACTGGCCGTACGGGACCGAGGCGGTGCTGTCGTCGTGCGGGCCGCGCGGGAGCGGCCCCGGCGTCACTCGCCCTGCGGCGGCAGCGCGGCGACGAAGGGGTGGTCGCGCTCGATCAGGCCCAGCTTGCTGGCGCCGCCGGGCGAGCCCAGCTCGTCGAAGAACTCGACGTTCGCCTTGTAGTAGTCCTTCCACTCGTCCGGGACGTCGTCCTCGTAGAAGATCGCCTCGACCGGGCAGACCGGCTCACAGGCACCACAGTCGACGCATTCGTCCGGGTGGATGTACAAGGACCGCTGGCCCTCGTAGATGCAGTCGACCGGGCACTCCTCGATGCACGCCTTGTCCTTGACGTCGACACAAGGCTGCGCGATGACGTAGGTCACGCTGTCGTTCCTCCTCGATAGGGCGCTGGCGGGCCTCCTCAGGCTCCGCCGCCTGGCGCGCGGGAGCGCGGCGTCGTCGATGCCCGCCCCTAGTATCTCCGTTCTGGGACGTGATCCGAACAGGAGGGGTGGACCGACCAGTGGAAATATCGGCGCCAGGACGCCTCGAGGTCCGAATTGCCCCTGCTGACGTGGGCAAACGGGTCTCGGTACGACGGTTGACGCAGACCGGTCGGCCGGGTGAGAAGTTCACCGACACGGTCGGTGTTCTCACATCATGGGACAACGGCGTGCTCATGATCACACAGCGGGACGGCCGAACGGTGCGGATCGAGGAGTCCGTGCTCGTCGCGGGCAAGGTCGTTCCGGCCGTTCCCGCACGTCGGCGCGGTCCGGCGGCCGGGTACGCGGAGCTGGCCGAGGTGGCCGCGCGGGCGTGGCGGCCGGTGGAGAGCGAGTGGCTCGGGGGGTGGGAGCTGCGGGCGGCCGGGGGCTTCACCCGGCGGGCGAACAGTGTGCTCCCCCTGGGTGATCCGGGCCTTCCGCTCGACGCGGCCCTGCTCGCCGTAAGACGCTGGTACGACGAGCGCGGCCTGCCCGCCTATGTCCAGACCGCGAGCGGCCCCGACGGTGTGCCGGAGCCGCTGTGCGCGGAGCTGGAGCGGCGCGGCTGGACCCGGGAGGTCACGGCCCAGCTGTGGACCGGGGGTCTGGCACCGGTCGCGGACCGGGCGGAGGGCGCCGGTGTGGTCCTCTCCCGCGAGGCGGACGAGGCGTGGCTCGCGCGGTACCAGCGCAAGGGAGTGAGCGACGTGGCCCTGCGGGTGCTCGACCGAGGAGCGTCGGTGTGGTTCGCGACGGTGCCCGGCGCGGCGGGTGAGGCGCCCGCGGCGATCGGGCGGTGTGTCGTGGACGGCCGCTGGGCCGGGTTCGCGGCCGTCGAGGTCGATCCCGCGCGGCGGCGGCAGGGGCTGGCCTCCGAGGTGATGGCCGCGCTGGCCCGGCGCGCCCTGGACGAGGGCGCCTCGGCGGCGTGGCTCCAGGTGGAGGAGTCCAACACGGGCGCGCGGACGCTGTACGAGCGCCTGGGCTTCGCGCCGCACCACACCTACCACCACTACCGGGCACCGGACGGCTCCGGCGCCGGGCGGCCGTAGGAGGCGCCGTGGACGGCCAGGAACCGGCGAAGCGCCCGCCCTATATCCCGCCGCCGTACCCGCCGCCCGCCGAGCGCTCGGCGGAGCTGCGGCGCAGGTTCGCGGAGGAGGCCCGTTCGTCCCGCCCCGACCTGTCCGCGCTGTGCCTGCTGATCGGCGCGGAGGCGGACGGCTCCCTTGACGAGGCCGGGCTGGACGCGGCGCAGCTGGCGCTGGACGAGCTGGCGGGGCGGGTGCCGTACCGGCCTGGCGGGCCGCGGGCGTGGGCTCGGGCGCTGGCCCGGCTGCTCGGCGAGGAGTGCGGGTTCCGGGGCTCGGCCGGGGACTACGAGCGGCTGGAGTCCTCGCTGCTGCACGCAGTGCTGCGGCGGCGGCGCGGGCTGCCGATCCTGCTGTCGGTGGTGTGGCTGGAGGTGGCCCGGCGGGCGGGTGCGCCGGTGTACGGCGTGTCGCTGCCGGGGCACTTCGTGGTGGGGTTCGGGCCCTCGGGCGAGGAGATGGTCCTCGCGGACCCGTTCGACGGGGGCCGGCTGCTGACCCGGGCGGATGCCGAGCTGCTGGTGGTGGGGGCGACGGGGGCGCCGCTGGACCCGGCGGCGCTGGTGCCCGCGACGCCGGTCGAGGTGGTCCAGCGGATTCTGAACAACGTGCGGGCGTGGGCCGCCGCCCGCCCCGAGCGCTCCGACATCGCCCTGCTGGCCGTGGAGTTGGGGCTGCTGCTGCCCGCGCATCCGGCGCGGCTGCGTTACGACCGGGCGCGGCTGCTGGTGCAGCGGGGGGCGTTCACGGAGGGCGCGGCGGAGCTGGAGGCGTACGCGGAGCTGGTCGCGGTGGTCGACCCGGTGGCGGAGGAACGGGCGCGGGCGCAGGCGCGGGCGGCGCGGGCGCTGCTGAACTGAGGGTTGGGGGCTGGGGGCCGGGCCGGGGCGGGGTGCGCGCTTCACAGCCAGGAGTGCTGAAAGCACCGTTCACAGCCACAAGGGCGTGCACCACCGGTACAGCCGCTCACCGCCGCGCGGCCCGCTCACAGCCACCCCTTCTCCCGCGCGATCCGTACCGCCTCCGCCCGGTTGCGTACCGCCAGCTTCTGGATCGCGGTGGACAGGTAGTTGCGCACGGTGCCCTGGGAGAGGTGGAGGGCCTGGGCCAGCTCGGCGTTGGTGGAGCCGTCGGCGGCGGCGCGCAGCACCTCGCGTTCGCGGTCGGTGAGCGGGTTGGCGCCCTCGGCCAGCGCGGCGGCGGCGAGCGTGGGGTCGATGACCCGCTCCCCGTCGAGCACGCGCCGTACGGCGGCGGCGAGTTGGGCGGCGGGGGCGTCCTTGACGAGGAAGGCGTCGGCGCCCGCCTCCATGGCGCTGCGCAGATAGCCGGGGCGTCCGAAGGTGGTGAGGACGACGAGTTTCACTCCGGGGTGCGCGCGGTGCACCTGGGCCGCCGCCTCGATGCCGGTGCAGCCGGGCATCTCGATGTCGAGCAGGGCCACGTCCACGCCGTGCTCGGCGACGGCCGCCAGCACCTGGTCACCGCGTGCCACCTGGGCCACGACCTCGATGTCGTCCTCCAGGCCGAGCAGGGCGGCCAGTGCCTCGCGGACCATCGACTGGTCCTCGGCCAGCAGGACCTTGATCGTGCGCGTCATGCCCCGGATCCTACGTCCGCCCCGGCGGCCACGGGGACGCGGGCGACCAGCCGGAAACCGCGCCCGGCCCGCCCCGCCTCCAGACTCCCGCCCGCCTTCTCCAGGCGCTCGGTGAGCCCCGTGAGCCCGTTGCCGGGAAGCGTGCCGGAGCCGCCCGAGCCGTTGTCCTGGACGGTGAGTTCGAGGACCGGGCCGTCCAGGGTCTGGCGGCGCAGCAGCTCGACGGCGCACCGGTCGGCGCCGCTGTGCCGGACCACGTTGGTGACGGCCTCGCGCAGCGTCCAGGCGAGCGCGGCCTCGGCCTCCTCGGGGACGCCGGTGAGGTCGGGTTCGGCGGGCACCTCGCAGACCACTCCGGCGGCGGTCAGGGCGACCTGGGTGCCCGCGAGTTCGGCGGCCAGCCGGGGGCGCCGGTAGCCGGTGACGGCCTCGCGCACGTCCACCAGGGCCTGGCGGCTGACCCGCTCGATGTCGGCGACCTGCTGCGCGGCCTTCTCCGGCTGGCCGGGCAGCATCCGCCCGGCCAGCTCGCTCTTCAGGGTGATCAGCGAGAGGGAGTGGCCGAGCAGGTCGTGCAGATCGCGGGCGAGGCGCAGGCGTTCCTCGTTGGCGGCGAGCTGGGCGACGGTGGCCCGTGCCTTGCGCAGCTCGATGGTGGTGCGCACGAGCTGTCCGACGCCGACCATCGCGAAGCCGATGAGCACCACCAGGAGCAGCAGATCGCGGGCCTCGGCCTCGTCGGTGTGCAGTCCGACCAGGTACATCAGGGCCGCCGACGCCGGGATCGCCCAGTAGGTGGCCCGGGGCGGCAGGGTCGCGCCGCAGGCCACCGACAGGTAGACGAACAGGCCGAGCCAGGAGGCGCCGAGGGTGTAGGCGAGCAGCGGGGCGAGGACGCCGAGGACCAGGAGCAGCACGATGACGACGGGCCCGGAGTACGGCCTGCCCATATTGCGGAAGACCAGGCTCAGATAGACCCCGACGAAGGCGGTCAGACCGAGCGCACCGCCCCAGGTGGCGCCGGTACCGTGGTGGCCGTCGGCCAGGTCCTGCACGGGCGAGCTGAGGAAGACCAGCCAGACGCCGACCCACAGCAGCTTCACCCACAGCTCGCGCCGGGTGCGCGGCGGACGGCCCATGGAGGTGTCCAGCGCGTCGGTTGTCCGCCGGTCTTCCGTCATGACGCTCACGCCTTCAGCGTGTCCTTCCGGTACAGCCAGGCCGCCCCGCCCGCGAAGAGCAGGAAGTAGACGGCGAGGACGGCGACGTCCCGCGCGTGCGGGGCCTGGCTCTGTTCGATCGCGCGTCCCAGGGCAGCGTACGCGTGCGTGGGCAGCCAGTCCGCGATGTCCTGGAGGACCCTCGGGAACCCGGTGGAGGGCATCCACAGGCCGCCGAGCAGCGACAGCGCGAAGTACACGATCATCGTGATGGGGCGTACCGCGTCCCCGGAGGCGAGGTAGCCGATGGCGACGCCGAGCGCGGCGAAGACCAGGCTGCCCGCCCAGATGACCCCGGTCAGGGCGAGCCACTGCCAGGCGTCGAGGCGTACGTCCTTCACGGCGGCGGCGACCACGAACACCATGACGATGGAGGGCAGGCTCACCACGGCCGCGCTGGCGGTCTTGGCGAGGACGTAGCCGTGGCCGGGCAGCGAGGTGAGCCGCAGCTGGCGTACCCAGCCGCTCTCCCGTTCCTTGGCGATGCGCTCGCTGTTGCCCATGAGGACGGCGGTCAGGGCGCCGAAGGAGGCCATGGAGACCATCAGATAGGTGGCCACGGTCAGGCCGCCGCTGCCGTCGACCTTCGCGTTCGGGCCGCCGCTGCTGGAGAAGATCAGGAAGATGACCGAGGGGTAGAGCACGGAGAAGAACAGGAACTTGCGGTTGCGCAGGGCGCGGGTGAGTTCGAGTGTGATCAGCGGCTTCATGCCTGCTTGGCCTCCTCGGCCGCGGTGAGGGCGACGAACGCCTGCTCCAGGCCGAGTCCGGCCACTTCGAGATTGCGGGGGTAGACACCGAGGCCGTACAGGGCGTGCACGGTGGCGTCGGCGTCGGTGGACTGGATGCGCACGGTCGGCCCGGACACGTCGAACGAGGTCATGCACGGCAGTCCGGCGAGCGCGGTCTCGTCGATCGCGCCCTCCAGGTCGAAGGCGATCCGGCGGGCGCCCGCGCGGGCCTTGATCTCGGCGGCGGTGCCGTCGGCGAGCAGGCGGCCCCGGTGCAGCACGAGCACCCGGTCGGCGATGGCGTCGGCCTCTTCGAGGTAGTGGGTGGCGAACAGGACGGTACGGCCCTGGTCGGCCTGTTCGCGCATGGTGGCCCAGAAAGCCTGGCGGGCGGAGACGTCCATGCCGGTGGTGGGCTCGTCCAGGACGATCAGGTCGCTGTCCCCGGCGGTGGCCAGGGCGAAGCGGACGCGCTGGACCTGGCCGCCGGAGAGCTTGTTGACCTTGCGGTCGGCGATCTGGGTGATGCCCGCGCGGGCGAGCACGTCGGCGGGCTTGTGCGGCTTGGGGTGCAGCGAGCAGGCCAGGCGGACCAGTTCGGCGACCGTCACGTCCTCCATCAGGCCGCCGCTCTGCAGCATGGCGCCGACCCGCCCGGTCGTGATCGCCTCGCGCGGGGTGGTGCCGAACAGCCGGACCGTGCCGCTGTCGGGGTGCTTGAGGCCGAGGAGCAGATCGAGCGTGGTGGACTTGCCCGCGCCGTTGGGGCCGAGCAGGGCGACGGTCTCGCCGGGGTGCAGCGTGAGCGAGAGGCCGTCGACGGCCCGGACGCTGCCGTAGGTCTTGGTCACCTGGTCGAACCCGGCCACCGCCGCAGGTACGGTGGCCGGGGGTGCCGCTGTCGTCGTCATACCGACCATGGTGGCGGGAGGGGGTGGGGGCGGGGCAGTGTCGGGGGTCCATGGTGCGGGATGACATCTGTCATGCGGATGCCGTGACGGCGGGCGTGGGACCGGCACGTGTGGGGGCTCCACGTGTGGGACCGGCACATGGGGGAGCCGCACATGTGGGACAGCCACATGGGGGAGCCGCACATGTGGCTACGGCGAAGGGGCCGCCCGGCGCTGTGCCGGGCGGCCCCTTCCGCAAGCGGTGACCGCTAGTTGGGGTTGGTCTCGATGACCGCGGTCCGGTTGGAGGTGCTGGTCAGGGCCTGGCGCAGGGCGCCGTAGACGTCCTGGACCGTGACGGGCGTCTTCTGGCCGGTGGCCCGGGTGATCAGGACGCCGTCGAAGGTCTTGCCGTACAGCTCCTTCAGCGCGGCCTGGTCGGGGGCGTCGACCAGCTTGCCGCCGGAGACCGCCTTGACCTGGAGGAACTTCCAGAGGGAGTTCTGCGGGCTGAAGGTGACCTGGTGGGCGGCGTCGGTGCGGACGGTCGCGAGGCCCGACATCGCGGGCTTGGCGAACTCCTTCATCTCGCGGTCGACCTCGGCGTTGGAGACCGTCGGCTGCTTCTCGGTGGTCGGCACGGTCACCGGGATCGCCTCGCCGGTCTCGACCAGCGTGCGGTACGCCTGCCGGACGGCGTCGGTGGAGCGGGCCGCGTCGATGGCCCGGCCCGCCTTGCCGTACACCGGCACGGCCTTGCCCGCCTCGAACTTGATGCCGCCCTCGACGACCGATCCCGAGCCGCCGCCGGTGTTCTCCAGCGCGGCCTGGAGCTTCTCCTCGTCCACCGGCATGACCGGCGGGACGACGCGCTTCTGGCCGAAGAGCGAGCCGATCACGGAGACCGGGTTGTAGTCGCTCTTCGCGGCGTCGCTCACGGTCGCCTGGTAGTCGAACTGGAGCCCGGCCTTGTCCGGGGTGAGGGTGACGGTCTTGCCGCCCACCTCCAGGCGCAGCGGCTTGGCGACACGGCTGCCGAAGGCGTCGTCCAGCTTCTTGACCGCGTCGTCGCGGGTGCCGCCGCCGATGTCGACGCCGAGCACGGTGGTGCCGCTGGGCACGTCGCTGCGGTTCATCAGCAGACCGGCGCCGTAGGCACCGCCCGCG
Organism: Streptomyces sp. LaPpAH-108; assembly: GCF_000373625.1. Lineage (GTDB taxonomy): Bacteria > Actinomycetota > Actinomycetes > Streptomycetales > Streptomycetaceae > Streptomyces. The sequence goes on along the minus strand of NZ_KB891987.1, from coordinate 677,295 downwards.
ACGACGACCACGGCGGCGACGAGCAGGACGAGCTTGCTGCGGCCCTTCTTCTTCGGCTTGCCCTTGGACTGCGAGGGCGCCGGGGTGGCCGCCTTGGGCGTGGCCGGGCCGTCGGGCCGGGCGCCGGGCGCGAACGGGGTGCCCACGGTGGCCGGGGCACCGCTGCTGACGGTGGGTCCGGAGACACCGGGCGGGCGGTGGCCGAGGGCCGCCTGGGGCTGCGGGGTCAGGACCGCGGTGTCCTCGCCGAGGGCACCGGCGGGCGCGAACGGGGTGCCGCCGGAGGCGCCGGGGGCGCGGAAGGCGGGCGGTCCGTCGAAGGGCTCGCCTGCCTCCAGGCCACGGCTGCCGGGGGCGCCGGGACGGCCGGGGCGGCCGAGCGGCGCGTCACCGGTGACCGGGCCGCCGGTCGGGCCCGCGGGGCCCTTGGGGCCGGGGGCGCCCTGGCCGCCGGGGCCGTTGAAGCCGCCGGTGCCGCCGGGACCACGGCCGCTCGCCCCGCCGGTGGCGCCGCCTCGGGCGGGACCGTCGGAGAAGTACGGGAGGTCGTCACGGGTGGGCTCGCCGCCGGGGACACCGGGACCGGCGGGCGTGCCGGGACCACCGGAGGCGCCAGGGCCACCGGCGCCGGGACCACCCGGGCCGCCGGGACCGCCGGGGCGCGAGCCGCCGCCGAGCGGGCCGGAGGACAGCGCCTCGGTCACGTCGAAGGAACCCGTGCCGCCGCCGTGCCCGGGCGCGACCGGACCGCCGGTGGCACCGGGCAGCCCGGCACCGTTCGTACCGCCGGGACGACCGGCACCGGCACCCGCACCGCCACCCGCACCGCCACCGGCGCCCGGCCGGGTCGGCAGCGGAGGCGTGGCACCGCCCTGACGGGTCGGCAGCGGGGGCGTACCGGCGGCACCGCCGGACGGACGGGTCGGCAGCGCGGCCTGTCCGCCGGAGGGAAGCGCGGGCGCGGAGGCGGGGGCGCCACCGGCGGCTGCTCCGCCGGGCATCCCCGCGCCGTTCGTACCGCCGCCGCCCGGACCACCGCTCTTGGGGCCGGACTTGCGCGGGGCGAACCAGTCGCTGGTCTTCTCCTCGGCCTGCGGGGCGGCGGGCTCGGGAGCGGGTTCGGGGGCGCTGGTGTCCGGCGCGGCGGCGGCCTCGGGCCGTGCCTCGGCGGCCGGTTCGTCCCCGGCGCCCTCGCCGTCCCCGACGGTCTTGCGCACGACGACCGGCGGGATGGGCCGCGATCCGGGGATGTTGATCCGGATGCGGGTGGTCAGCGTGGTCTCCGTCTTGCGCTCCTCGGGCCGCGCGCCCGGACGGTCCGCGTCCGGACCGCCGTCGGAAGCGGTGGAGGTCCCGTACGGCGGTGTCCCGGAGGGATATGCGGCTCCGCCGCGCCCGTTGCTCCCGGAGGACGGAGTGTCAGTTTCACGACTCAAGGCAGGTTCTCCCGGTTGGCTCCGCCGCCCGTCATGACCTCAGCGGGCTTCTCGGCGGCGCGCACCACCATACTGGCCACTTCTGGCGCGTATCCCACGACCGTCGGGGAAATGCGCACCGGACCCGCACGGTTGTCGCACGAAGTGGTACGTCAGTTGCCAAGTCGACCGGAGCGGGCGGGGGGTTGCCGCCCCGGAGCGAGGGTGGCGCAGATCACAGCGATGGCCATGCCGCCGAGCAGGAAGAAGTAGGAGCCGCCGCCCGCGCCGAAGAGGAAGTCGCCCTCGGGGCGGCTGGCGGTGAGCAGGACGACGGCGACGACCCAGCCGATGACCGGCGCGACCGCGCCGGAGCGGGCGCCGATCGCGTACGCCCCGCCGAGGAACGCCCCGGCCGCGCCCGCGAGGGCGAGCAGCAGGCCGCCCGGGAACCAGGCGTCCTGGATCAGCGATCCGGCGAGCCCGACGACCGCGCCGAGCACGAACAGCCCGAACAGCCCGAAGGCGCGCCCCACGGACGGCGGTCGCAGCGGCTGCGCGAGCATCGACCCGCGTCCGTCCCCGCTCACGACGCCTCCTCGATCCCGGCGAACAGGTCGCACTCCCCGGGCTCGCCCGCGCCGCGCACCAACTCGTAGTACTCGGTGGTGAACAGCGGCTGCGCCAGGTCGTTGGAGAGCGCGAAGTACGGCCCGGCCACGGTGATCTGGGTGGCGTGGGCGCGCATGGCGGCGGCCTTGGCGGCGGCGTGCGCGCTGCCGTCGACGGCGGTCGTGATCCGCGCGTCGTCCACGACACCGGGCAGGTCCTCAATGGCGGCGCTCTTCGGGAAGGGCAGGTCCGGCAGCTCCTCGGCGAGCCGGGCGAAGCCCTCCTCGGCGACGGAGCGCGGGATGCGGTTCCAGTACACCTTGGCGACCTCGTGCCCGCGCCCGGCGGCCAGCTCCACGCCGCGCATGGCGACGCGGTGGGCCTGGATGTGATCCGGGTGCCCGTATCCGCCGTTGTCGTCGTAGGTGACGACGACCTGGGGCCGCGTCTCCACGATGACGTCCGCCAGCGCCCCGGCCGCCTCGTCGACATCGGCCTGCCAGAACACCCCCGGCTCGTCGTTGTCCGGCAGCCCCATCATCCCGGAGTCCCCGTACCCGAGCACCCGCACATCGGTGACCCCCAGCTCCCGCATGGCCGCCGCCAGCTCACCGCGCCGGTACTCCCCCAGCGCGGTCCCGCTCAGATGTGCCAGCTCCGGCGGAATGACCTCCCCCCGCTCCCCGAGCGTGCAGGTGACCAGCGTCACGGCCGCACCCTCGGCCACGTACTTCGCCATGGTCGCGCCATTGTTGATCGACTCGTCGTCCGGGTGCGCGTGCACCAGGAGCAGCCGCCGGGCGGGGAGATCCGTCATGGGACCAGCGTACGAGGAGGGGCGGGTGGGGGCGGGAGGAGGGCTCGCGGTGTCCTCACCGGGGGCGCGGGTCCTGGCGATCGCTCCCGTCGTCCTCGGGGTCGGGGTCCGGTGCCCCGAGATCCAGCTCGGCCCACACGATCTTGCGCGGGAAGTGGTCCTCGGCCACGCCCCAGCGGTCGGCCAGGGCGGCGACGAGGAGCAGGCCGCGCCCCGACTCGGCGAGGGGGTCCGGCTCGCGGCACTCCGGAAGGCGGTCACCGCGCGTGTCGACGGCCTCGATACGGAGCGTGCCGCCGGAGACGATCAGCGTCAGCCGGAAGCTGCGGCCGGGGAGCCGGCCGTGGGTGGCGGCGTTGGTCGCCAGCTCCGCCACGATCTGGCTCGCCACCCTGGTCGGCACCCCCCAGCTCCGCAGCTGATCGGCGGCGAGCAGCCGGGCGAGCCGGGCGCCTCTCGGCGTGGACGAGAACAGCAGGCTGAAGTCACCCGCAAGGTGGGCTAGTTGGGCCGTGGCCCCGGTGTTTTCCTCATTCACATCACCCAGGGTTGCCGCATCGCCCTACCGTGAAGAGTGAACGCACCGTCGCGTACGGTCACTGTCGGCACTTCGTCCGAGGGTGTCCAGCCTGTCGGCAGCCGGTGCGGGGGCGGTACGACGCACCGGAGGAGTTGCGCATGTCGGTGGACGGCGAGGCGGTACGGAACGCGGCGGAGGACGACGAGTCCGGCTGGGAGGTCGAGCCCGACGACGAGTGGGGCGCGGCCGTCATCACCGCGGTGGGACGGCAGTTGAAGCTGCGACGAGAGGCCGCGGGGATGCGGGCGGCCGAGTTCGGGGCGGCGATCGGGTACGGCGAGGACCTGGTCTACAAGATCGAGAGCGGCAAACGGATTCCCCGCCGGGAGTATCTGGACAAGGCGGACGAGGTCCTGAAGGCGAACGGGCTGATCTCGGCGGCCTGGGAGGACGTGAAGAAGGTCCGGTACCCCAGGAAGGTGCGGGAGCTGGGGAAGCTGGAGTCGCAGGCGGTGGAGATCGCGGTCTACGAGTGCAACAGCATCAACGGGCTGTTGCAGACGGAGGATCACGCACGATCACTGTTCCAGGCGGCCCAGCCCCCGTATTCACCGGACGACGTGGAGCGCATGGTGGCCGCCCGCGTGGCCCGGCAAGCGGTCTTCGAGCGTTCGCCCGCACCGGCACTTAGCTTCGTCCTCGAAGAGGCGGCTCTGAAGCGGCCCATCGGAGGCACAATGGTGTGGCGCCGACAGCTCGAACGCGTGCTGGAGGTGGGGAATTTGCACAACGTCGTCCTCCAGGTGATGCCGAACAGCTGCACCACCCACTCGGGTCTGGACGGCCGGATCNAACTGCTGAAGTTCGCGGACGGTTCAGCGGTGGGCCGCTCCGACGGCGCCTTCAACGGCAGGCCGACCTCTGATCCCAAACACCTGCGCATCCTTGAGCTGCGGTATGGCACGATCCGGGCTCAGGCACTCTCACCAGGGGAGTCGCTGGCCTTCATCGAGCAACTGCTAGGAGAGAAATGATCCGCAAGACCGCTGACGGCGGCGCCTCCGAGCTGACGTGGTTCAAGAGCAGCTACAGCAGCGGCAACGACGGCAACTCCTGCGTGGAGATCGCCGTCACCCCCGGCACGATCCACGTCCGCGACTCCAAGCACCAGGTCGGCCCCCAGCTCGCCCTCACCCAGGACACGTGGACGGCCTTCGTCTCCGCCGTGCGCAACTGAACGCCGGACAGGGAGCCTCATGACTGACGACGCCACGGACCTGACGTGGTTCAAGAGCAGCTACAGCAGCGGCAACGACGGCAACTCCTGCGTGGAGATCGCCGTCACCCCCGGCACGATCCACGTCCGCGACTCCAAGCACCAGGTCGGCCCCCAGCTCGCCCTCACCCAGGACACGTGGACGGCCTTCGTCTCCGCCGTGCGCAACTGAACGCCGGACAGGGAGCCTCATGACTGACGACGCCACGGACCTGAAGTGGTTCAAGAGCAGCTACAGCAGCGGCACCGACGGCAACTCCTGCGTGGAGATCGCCGTCACCCCCGGCACGATCCACGTCCGCGACTCGAAGCACACCACCGGCCCCCGACTCACCCTCACCCGGGAAACCTGGACGGCCTTCCTCACCGACGTACGCGACTGACACCACCCTCGCGCAGGACCGAGGTCAGACGCGCCAGCCCCTCGGCCCCATGGCCGTCCGCCACCGCGCGGTCGATGATCTTCTTCGCCGCGCTGAGCACGCTCACGTCGATTCCGTGGCTGGTGGCCGTGTTGATGACGTGGGTGATGCCGGAGGCAGCGGAGGCGATCGTGGAGCGGTCTCCGGGGTGGTCGCCGGTCCGGAGCTGCTCGGCGAAGCGGATGATCATCTCGGGCAGGAGGCCGCCGATGCCGGTGGCGAAGGCGGCGAACCCCTCCGGCTCGATGCCCTCGGCCGAGGCGAGGGCGAAGGCGTGCACGATGCCGTTCACCGAGGTGGCGAAGAGGTCCAGGAGCGCGACCTCGTAGGCGGACGCCCGGCCGGGGTCGGCACCGAGGTACACCCCGGTGCCGCCGACGGCGGTCATCGTCTCCCGGACGGCCTCGTGGACAGCGTGGGCGCCGCTGAAGAGGACGGCGGCGGACGAGGTGCCGATCGCGGGGGTCGGCGTCAGGACGGCACCGTCCAGGTAGTCGATCCCGTGGGAAGCGGCCCAGCGCGCCATCTCACGGGCCTGAGCCGGTTCCCCACTGGTGAGGTTGACCAGCCGCCGGTTCTCCCAGCCGCCCGGTGCCTGTGCGAGCGTGGCCCGCACCGCGTCGTAGTCGATCAGGCAGGTGACGATCACGTGCCCCGCCTCCACCGCCTCCTGGACCGAACAGGCAGCCACCGCACCCCGGTCGAGAAGGTCTCCGGTCTTTCCGGGGGTGCGGTTCCACACGGTCACCGGGTGGCGGGCCGTGAGGAAGGCGGAGGCCAGAGCGCGGCCCATGGGGCCTAGACCGAGGACGGTCACGGGCGTGATCCGGGTGTTCCCATTGGCAATCGAGGTCATGTCCCGACGCTAGACCTTCACATTGACGTGAAGGTCAAGTGCTGCTGCACTACTGCCCCATGAGGATCGGTGAGCTGTCACGGCGTACCGGCGTGAGTCAGCGTTCTCTCCGCTACTACGAGGAACAGGGGCTGCTCACTCCCACCCGCCTGCCGAACGGCTACCGCGACTACGACGAACGCGCCGTCGCCACCGTGCGGCGCATCCAGATCCTGCTCTCCGCAGGGCTCGGCACCTCGGTCGTCGCGGAGATCCTTCCCGGCACCGTCGACGACACGGTCGTCCTGGTGGGGAAGTGCCCGGAACTGGTCGACGGCCTGGCGCGGGAACGCCGCCGGATCGACGCGGCGATCGCCGAACTGATCGCCACACGCGACACCCTCGACACCCTCGTCGGACGCCCGCTCGACGCCCCGCAGGGCCCCGTCAGAACTTGATGCTCCCGATCATGCTCGCCACGTTCGTCGTCAGCTCGCTGATCGTCGGGGCGATCGTCGAGGAGGCGAGGTAGAAGCCGAGGAGCATACAGATCGCCGCGTGGCCGCCCTTCAGACCTGACTTTTTGATCAGGAGGAAGACGATGATCGCCAGCAGCACCACCGCCGAAATCGAGAGTGCCACGGCGGCTCACCTCCAAAGAATCCCGGGGACGCGGGGGGTTCGGACTATGGGGGTTGTCGTTCGGGTTCTGCACCGGTGGAGCAAGTCCACGCGGACGCCGCCTGGTTCATACCCACGCTGCGACAGTGATCATAACTATCCGTGCTCGCGCATCGCTCGGCGCACGGCCGCACAAGGGGGCGCATGGCCAATATGGTCGAGGTATGACAACCGAGGCTGAGTCCTTCCCCCGACGGCACGCCCGTACCCAGCGGTTCACGCTCGGCGCGCCGCGCGCGTTCACCGTGGCGCCGGACGGTTCGCGTGTCGTGTTCCTGCGGTCGGAGTCCGGCACCGACCGGACCAATTCCCTCTGGGTGCTGGACACTTCGGACGGCACGGAGCGCCTGGCCGCCGACCCGCGCGCGCTGCTCGCGGGCGGGGGCGAGGAGTTGTCGCCCGAGGAGCGGGCCCGGCGCGAGCGCAGCCGTGAGGGCGGCGCGGGCATCGTCGGCTACGCCACCGACGCGGCCGTGGAGTTGGCGTCTTTCGCCTTGTCGGGGCGGCTTTTCGCGGCCGAGCTGCGGGCCGGTACGGCACGTGAACTCCCCGTCCCGGGGCCGGTGATCGACCCCCGCCCCTCCCCCGACGGCCGCCATATCGCGTACGTCGCGGGAGGTCAGCTCCGTGTGGTCGGCGCCGAGAACGGCACGGACCGCGCCCTCGCCACCCCCGAGTCCGGCCATGTCGCCTACGGTCTCGCGGAGTTCATCGCGGCCGAGGAGATGGACCGTTCGCGCGGCTTCTGGTGGTCCCCGGAGTCCGACCGGCTGCTGGTGGCGCGCGTGGACGACACGCCGGTACGGCGCTGGTGGATCGCGGACCCGGCCCACCCGGAGCGTGAGCCACACCACGTCGGCTACCCGGCGGCGGGCACGGCGAACGCGGACGTACGGCTGTTCGTGATCGGGCTCGGCGGCGAGCGCACGGAGGTCACCTGGGACCGCGAGCGCTACCCCTATCTGGCGCGAGTGCACTGGTCAGCGGCGGGTGCGCCTCTCCTTCTGGCGCAGTCGCGGGACCAGCGCGGCCAGGTGGTCCTGGCGGTGGACCCGGACACCGGCACCACCCGCACCGTGCACGCCGACGATGATCCAACTTGGCTTGATCTTTTCCCTTCCGTGCCCTGCTGGACCCCCTCGGGCCAGCTGGTCCGGATCGCGGACGAGGGCGGCGCGCGGGTCCTGGTCGTGGGCGAACGTCCCCTGACCGGGCCACAGTTGCACATCCGTTCGGTCCTCGACGTGACGGACGGCGAGGTGCTGGTCTCGGCCTCCGCGGGCGAGGCGGCCGAGGACCCGGAAATCGGCGAGATCCATGTGTACCGGGTGAACGAACTGGGCGTGGAGCGTGTGTCCCAGGTCCCCGGCGTGCACACCGCGACGCGCGGCGGCGACACGACCGTGCTGATCTCCGCGACGCTCGACAGCCCCGGTGCCCGTGTCCAGGTGCTGCGTGACGGAAAAGCGGCGACCGCTGTCACCTCGTACGCCGAAGATCCCGGTATGTCCCCCCGCGTGACCCTCACCGAGGGGGGCGCACAGCGAATTCCGTGCGCCGTGCTTATGCCTACGGACTACCCCGGTGACGCACCGCTCCCCGTCCTCCTCGACCCCTACGGCGGCCCGCACGGCCAGCGGGTGACGGCCGCCCACAACGCCCATCTGACCTCGCAGTGGTTCGCCGACCAGGGCTTCGCGGTGATCGTCGCGGACGGCCGGGGCACCCCGGGCCGCTCCCCCGCGTGGGAGAAGGCGATCCACCACGACTTCACGCTCACCCTCGACGACCAGATCGAGGCCCTGCACGACCTCGCCAAGCGCTACCCGCTGGACCTGGACCGGGTCGCCATCCGGGGCTGGTCCTACGGCGGTTACCTCTCCGCGCTCGCCGTGCTGCGCCGCCCGGACGTGTTCCACGCGGGCATCGCGGGCGCCCCGGTCACCGACTGGCGGCTGTACGACACCCACTACACCGAGCGGTATCTCGGCGACCCCGCCGAGGACCCGGAGGTCTACGCCCGCAGCTCCCTCGTCACCGACGACGGCCTCTCCGAGCCCGCCGAGCCGCACCGGCCGCTGATGATCATCCATGGTCTGGCCGACGACAATGTGGTGGCCGCACACACCCTGCGGCTGTCCTCGGCCCTGCTGGCCGCGGGCCGCCCGCACGAGGTGCTGCCGCTGTCCGGCGTCACCCACATGACCCCGCAGGAACAGGTCGCGGAGAACCTGCTGCTGCTCCAGGTCGACTTCCTCAAGCGGTCCCTGACGCCCGCTCAGTCCGGGTGAACGGGGTTTAACACTCCAGCAACTCCACGGAAGTGGCACCGATATACGAACGCGCCAGACTGAAGAACGTACGGCCGTGCGGGTGCCGTGTACGGGCCGGGGTGGCCATGTCACCCCGGCCCGTTGCCGTTCTTCTCCAGGGTGACCGGCAGCGGCGCCGCGAACAGGCATGCCGAGTCGTGGGCCACGGGTCCGGCGGTGGAGCGGAACTCCTCGGGCACGGCCAGCGCCGGGACCTCCAGGGCGCAGCGCGCCTGAGCCTTCCAGCAGCGGGTGCGGAAGCGGCAGCCGGAGGGGATGTCGGCCGGTGAGGGGACGTCCCCGGTCAGGATGATCCGGCCGCGGTGTTCGCGCGCCTCCGGGTCGGGCACCGGTACCGCCGACAACAGCGCCTGTGTGTAGGGGTGCGTGGCGTGCTCGTAGATCTCCTTGTCCGTGCCGGTCTCCACGATCCGGCCGAGGTACATGACCGCCACGCGGTCCGAGATGTGCCGGACGACCGACAGGTCGTGTGCGATGAAGACGTAGGAGAGGTCGAACTCCGCCTGGAGCCGGTCGAGCAGGTTGATCACCTGCGCCTGGACCGAGACGTCCAGCGCCGAGACCGGTTCGTCGGCGACGATGATCTCGGGACGAAGCGCCAACCCCCGTGCGATGCCGATGCGTTGGCGCTGGCCGCCGGAGAACTGGTGGGGGTAGCGGTTGATGTACTCCGGGTTGAGGCCGACCACGTCCAGCAGTTCCTGGACCCTGCGACGCCGGTCGCCCTTCGGGGCCACCTCGGGGTGGATGTCGTACGGCTCCCCGATGATGTCGCCGACGGTCATGCGGGGGTTGAGCGAGGTGTACGGGTCCTGGAACACCATCTGCACCGAGCGGCGCACGGCCTTCAGGGCGCGCCCGGACAGCCGGGTGATGTCCTCGCCCTTGAACCTGATGGCGCCGGCCGTCGGCCGTTCCAGGTTGCACAGCAGCTTCGCCACCGTGGACTTGCCGCATCCCGACTCGCCCACGATGCCGAGCGTCTCGCCCTTGGCGAGGGTGAAGTCGACGCCGTCGACCGCCTTGACCGCGCCGATCTGCTTCTTGAACAAGATGCCCCGGGTGAGCGGGTAGTGCTTGACGAGGCCGCTGACCTCCAGGATCGGCTCAGCCATTCAGGCACTCCCTCCAGAAGTGGCAGGCGCTGCGCCGCCGTTCGCCCGCCTCGTACAGCGGGGGCGGGTCGGTGCGGCAGACGTCGCGCACCATCGGGCAGCGCGGGTGGAAGGCGCAGCCGGGCGGGACGTGCGCGAGGTTCGGCGGCAGGCCCTTGATGGCGTACAGCTCGCGGCCCTTGTGGTCCAGGCGCGGGATGGAGTCGAGCAGGCCCCGGGTGTAGGGGTGGGCCGGGGCCTTGTAGAGGTCGTGGACGGGCGCGGTCTCCACGATCCGGCCCGCGTACATCACCGCGATCCGGTCCGCCACGTCCGCGACCACGCCGAGGTCGTGGGTGATGAGGACGAGCCCCATGCGGTACTCGTGCTGCAACTCGGCCAGCAGGTCCATGACTTGGGCCTGCACGGTGACGTCGAGCGCGGTGGTGGGCTCGTCGGCGATGACGAGCGCGGGTTCCAGCGCGATCGCCATCGCGATCATGATGCGCTGGCGCATCCCGCCGGAGAACTGGTGCGGGTAGTCGCGCACCCGCTGGGCGGCGCCCGGGATGCGCACCTGGTCCATCAGCTCGACGGCGCGGGCGCGCGCGTCCCGCTTCGACATGCCCCGGTGGACGACGAACATCTCCCCGAGCTGGTCGCCCACGGTGAGCACGGGGTTGAGGGCGGACAGCGCGTCCTGGAAGATCATCGCCATCCGGGCGCCCCTGATCCGGCGCCGCTCGTCCTCCTTGAGGGTGAGCAGATCGCGGCCCTGGAAGAGGATCTGCCCGCCGGTGATCCGCGCGGGCGGGGTGTCGAGGATGCCCATCACCGCCTGGGCGGTCACCGACTTGCCGGAGCCCGACTCCCCGAGCACCGCCAGGGTCTCCCCTGCGTCCACGATGTACGACACCCCGTCCACCGCGCGCGCCACCCCGTCCCGGGTGCGGAACTCCACGTGCAGATCGCGGACGTCGAGCAGCATCGCGCCGTCACCTCAGCTTCGGGTCGAGGGCGTCGCGCACCGCGTCGCCGAGCATGATGAAGGCCAGCACGGTGAGCGCGAGCGCCCCGGAGGGCCAGAGCAGGGCGTGCGGGGCGTTGCGGATGTAGGGCGAGGCGGCGGAGATGTCGATGCCCCAGGAGACGCTGGGCGGCTTCAGACCGACGCCGAGGTAGGACAGCGTGGCCTCCAGGGAGATGTAGGTGCCGAGCGCGATGGTGGCGACGACGATCACGGGCGCGACGGCGTTGGGCGCGATGTGCCGCAGCAGGATGCGGGTGTCGGAGGCGCCGAGCGCGCGGGCGGCCTGGACGTAGTCGTGCTGTTTGGCGGTGATGACCGAGCCGCGCGCGATGCGGGAGATCTGCGGCCAGCCGAGCAGCACCATGAAGCCGACCACCGGCCAGACCGAGTTGCTGGTGACCACCGAGAGCAGCACGAGCCCGCCGAGCACGACCGGGATCGCGAAGAAGATGTCGGTGATCCGGGAGAGCACCGCGTCCCCCGCCCCGCCGAAGTACCCGGCGAGCCCGCCGAGCACCGACCCGAGCAGGGCGACCCCGAGCGTGGCACAGACGCCGACCGTGACGGACGTACGGGCGCCGTACACGGTCCGCGTGTACACGTCGCAGCCCTGCCCGTCGAAGCCGAAGGGGTGGCCGGGGGCGGAGCCCCGCTGGGCGTCGGCGAGGTCGCAGTCGAGCGGGTTGCCCGACGCGATGGACGAGGGCCAGACCGAGATGAGGACCAGGAAGAGGATGACGAGCGCGGAGACGACGAACACCGGGTTGCGCCTGAGGTCGCGCCAGGCGTCGGACCACAGCGAGCGGGGTTTCCCGCGCGGGCCCGTGCCGCCGGGTCCGCCGCCGGGGGCGCGCTCCAGGGTGCTCGCCTCGCCGGTCGCGAGGTCCATCGCGCCGCCCATGCCGGTCCCGGCGATGGCGCCGCCGTTGTCGTATCCCCGCTCAGGCATAGCGGATCCTCGGGTCGAGTACGGCGTAGAGCAGGTCGACCAGCAGGTTGGCGGCGAGGAAGACCAGCACGAGCACGGTGACGAAGCCGACGACCGTCTGGGTGTTCTGGCGCAGGATGCCCTGGTAGAGCTGGAAGCCGACGCCGTGGATGTTGAAGATCCGCTCGGTGACGATGGCGCCGCCCATGAGTGCGCCGATGTCGGTGCCGATGAAGGTGATCACCGGGATCAGCGAGGTGCGCAGCAGATGCCGGGTGATGATCCGGCGCCGGGGCAGCCCCTTGGCGACGGCCGTGCGGATGTAGTCGGCGCGGCGGTTCTCGGCGAGTGAGGTGCGGGTGAGCCGGGTGACGTAGGCGAGCGAGACGGAGGCGAGGACCAGGCCGGGCACGATGAGCTGGGAGAAGGGCGCCTCCGGTGCGACGGAGGGCCTGATCCAGCCCCATTCGACGCCGAGCAGCAGCTGGAGCACCAGGCCGGTGACGAAGGTCGGCACCGCGATGACGACCAGGGTGAGCAGCAGCACGGCGGTGTCCACGGGCCGCCCGCGCCGCATCCCGGTGAGGACGCCGAGGGTGACGCCGACGACGATCTCGAAGACGATCGCCACGAGGGTGAGCCGGATCGTCACCGGGAACGCGGTCGCCATCAGCTCGGTGACGGGCTGTCCGTTGAAGGCGGTGCCGAAGTCGCCGGTGAAGACGTTGCCCATGTAGGTCGCGTACTGCTGCCACAGCGGCCGGTCGAGCCCGAACTCCGCTTTGAGCTGGGCGGCGGTGGCCGGGTCGCAGGACCGCTCCCCGCACAGTCCGGCGATGGGGTCGCCCATCACGTTGACCATGAGGAAGATCAGCAGGGTGGCCCCGAAGAACACCGGGATCATCTGGAGCAGTCGCCGGACGACATAGCGCCCCATGGCGGCTCAGCCGACCTTGATCTCGTTGTAGACGGGGACGCTGAACGGGTTGAGTTCCACACCGGAGAGCCGCCCGGAGTAGCCCGCGCTGCCGTTCTGGTACCAGAGCGGAATGGCGGCCATGTGGTCCCGCACCACCTCTTCGGCCTGCTGGAAGGTGGCGACCGACGTGGCGGTGTCCGTCTCGGCGTTGGCCCGGTCCACGAGCCGGTCGAACTCGGCGTTGTCCCACTTGCCGTCGTTGGAGGAGGCGTCGGTGTAGTAGAGCGGCTGGAGGAAGTTCTGGATGAGCGGGTAGTCCATCTGCCAGCCCGCGCGGAAAGGGCCGGTCATCTTGTGCTGCCCGAGCTGGTTGCGGAAGTCGGCGAAGGTGCCGACCGGGTTGCCGACGCAGGCGTCGTCGTCGCCGAGCGCCTTGTTGACGGAGTTGCAGACGGCGTCGATCCACTCCTTGTGGGAGCCGGTGTCGGCGTTGTACGTGATCCTCACCTGGCCGCCGGGGATGCCGCCGCCCTCCTTGACCAGCCGCTTCGCCTCGGCCGGGTCGTACTCGCAGGCGTGCCCGCACAGCCCTTCCTTGAAGCCGCCCTCCTTGCCGAGGACCGGGGAGGTCCAGTCGGTGGCGGGGGTGCGGGTCTGCTGGAAGATCGTGTCGGTGATCTGCTTCCGGTTGATCGCCATGGAGAGCCCGGTGCGGACCTTCTCGGCGCCGGGGGTGTTCCAGCGGGCGTCGTAGAACGGGAAGGCGAGCGTCTGGATGATCCCCGCGGGGGTGTTGATGTACCGGTCCCCGAGGTCGGTCTTCACGTTCCTGAGCTGGGCGGCGGGGATGTCGTCGACCAGGTCGAGGTTCCCGGCCATCAGGTCGGTGTAGGCGGTGTTGTTGTCGGTGTAGACCTTGAGGTCCACACCGTCGTTCCGCGCCTTGTCGGGCCCCGGGTAGGCGTCCCACTTCTTCAGGTTCATCTGGGAGCCCTTGGTGTACGCCTCGACGGTGTACGGGCCGTTGCCGACCGGTCGCTTCACCCAGGCCGCGTGGTCGGTGAAGAAGGCGCGGGGCAGCGGGGCGAAGGCGGCGTAGCCGAGGGTGTCGGGGAAGCCGGAGAACTTCTGGCCGAGGGCGACGGTGAAGGTGTGGTCGTCCACCACCTTCAGCCCGGAGAGGGTGTCGGCGCTCTGCTCGCCGCTCTCGGGGTGGACCTGGTCGTAGCCCTCGATGTAGCCGAAGAAGTACGCGTTCTTCTGGTTGTTCTTCAGGCTCGCGCCGTAGTTCCAGGCGTCCACGAAGGAGCGGGCGGTCACCTTCTCGCCGTTGGAGAAGGTCCAGCCGTCCTTGATCTTGATGGTGAAGTGCTGCGAGTCGCTGGTCTCGATGCTCCGCGCGAGCAGGTCGGTGGCCGCGCCGGTCTTCGGGTCGTACCTCTTCAGCCCCCGGAAGATCATGTCGAGCACCTTGCCGCCCTGCACCTCGTTGGTGTTGGCGGGCTCCAGCGGGTTCTGCGGATCGCCCCAGGAGGAACTGAGCACCCCGCCGCCCCCGGCCCCGCTCCCGCCCGCGCAGCCGGTGGCGACGAACGCCAGCGCGAGAACACCTGCGGCCAGCCGGGGGCGCGCGGATGGGCGCATGGGTGCCTCCTCCTGAGGGGTGCCGTCTTCCTCGGTCACGCCATCTCGGTGATCTTGCTGCTCGGTGTCAAATATCGGCGCGTACCGCGACTGCCGCACGCGCAGGCGCCCGTCTGCGGGTGCCGCTTAGCTCGTTCGGGTTGCGTGGTTGCTCCGACCCGTGGCACACCGGCTCCGACCGGGCGAACCGCGTCGTACGCATGTGCCGTCAGCCCCTCACCAGCGGGTCTTCACCGGACTGGACCAATGTCCGCGAGACCCCCGCTCACCTGGGCTTTTGTGCAGGCCACAGGGGTTCTCGGGACCGTTGACGCGTGCAGATCACCCTGATAGACAAGCTCATCACTTTCGGCCGACGGCATACCGCCGGCCGTGACCGGGCAGTCCAACAAGCGGTTTCCGTGCGAGCGATGACGCGAGGTCACGACCTATGAGCACACACGGCCAGTACGGAGGACGAGAGTTGACGCCAAGACGCCCGTGGTCCCCGGTGCGCCGGCTGACCGCCGCCGGGACGGCCGCGCTGGCCGTCACCGCCGCACTCGTCACCCCGCTCGCCCCGGCACCCCAGCGCGCCGAGGCCGCCCCGGAGGGCAGGACGCTCACGGTGGCGGTCGCGCAGAGCGTCGACTCGCTCAGCCCCTTCCTGGCGGTGCGCCTGGTCAGCACGAGCATCCTGCGGCTGACGTACGAGTACCTGACCGACTACGACCCGGGCGACGGCCACCCGATCCCCGGCCTCGCCACCAAGTGGGCGCCGTCGGCCGACAAGCTCACCTGGACCTACACGATCCGCTCCGACGCGAAGTGGACGGATGGCCAGAAGGTGACGGCCCAGGACGCGGCCTGGACCTTCAACAAGATGATGACCGACGAGGCGGCTGCGACCGCCAACGGCGGCTTCGTCACCAACTTCCGCAAGGTGTCGGCACCCAGCCCCGACAAGCTGGTCGTCGAGCTGAAGAAGCCGCAGGCCACGATGACGGCCCTGGACGTCCCGATCGTGCCCGAGCACGTCTGGAAGAACGTCACCGACATCGCCAAGTTCAACAACGACAAGAAGTTCCCCATCGTCGGTGACGGCCCCTTCACCCTCACCTCCTACCGGCCCGACAGCTACGTCCGGCTGAAGGCCAACAAGAGCTTCTGGCGCGGCGCCCCCAAGTTCGACAACCTGGTCTTCAAGTACTACAAGGACCAGGACGCCGCCGTCGCCGCCCTCCGCAAGGGCGAGGTCTCCTTCGTCGCCGGGTCGCCCTCCCTGACCCCCGCGCAGGCCGCCTCCCTCAAGGGCCAGCCGAACATTCACCTGAACGAGGCGCCGGGGCGCCGCTTCTACGCCCTCGCCGTCAACCCCGGCGCCCGCGCCAAGAACGGCGAGAAGTTCGGCGACGGCGACCCCTCGCTGCTCGACCCCCGGGTGCGCCAAGCCCTCTTCATGGCGGTCGACCGCAAGACCCTCGTCGACAAGGTCTTCCAGGGCAACGCCGTCCAGGGCCAGGGCTACATCCCGCCCCGCTTCTCCTCGTACTTCTGGAAGCCCTCGGCCGACCAGGGGCGGGGCTACGACCCCGCCGAGGCGGGCCGCCTGCTCGACCAGGCCGGGTACAAGAAGAACGCCGACGGCAAGCGCACCGGCAAGGACGGCAAGCCGCTGGACTACCGCGTCCTGTGCCACGCCACCGACCCGAACGACAAGGCGGTCGGCCAGTACCTCAAGGAGTGGTGGGGCAAGCTCGGCGTCGGCATGTCGCTCGACTGCCTCGACAACGTCACCGACCCCTGGCTCGCCGGGAAGTACGACCTCGCCTTCGACGGCTGGTCCGTCAACCCCGACCCGGACTACGTCCTCGCCATCCACACCTGCGCGGCCCTGCCCGCCACCCCGAAAGACACCGGGCTCACCGACAACTTCATCTGCGACAAGAAGTTCGACGAGCTGTACGCGAAGCAGCTGGCGGAGTACGACCCCGCCCAGCGGGCTGAACTCGTCAAGCAGGCGGAGTCGCGGCTGTACGACACGGGGTACATGAACGTCATGGCGTACCCGAACGCGGTGGAGGCCTACCGCACCGACCAGATCAAGTCGATCGAGACCATGCCCAAGGCGGCGGGCAACATCTACGGCCAGGACGGCTACTGGAGCTGGTGGTCGGCGGTCCCGGCCGACTCGCAGAAGTCCGATGACTCCGGCTCGACCGGTGTCGTGGTCGGGATCGTCGTCGGCGTGGTGGTCCTCGCCGGTGCCGCGTTCCTGTTCACCCGGCGGCGCCGCTCCTCCGCCGACGACCGCGAGTAGCCCATGGAACCGATGAACCACCCGGCCCGGCGGCGGGCGGTGCGCGATGGCCGCTGACCTCACCCCCGCCGAGGCCGGTGTCCCGGGGACCGCCGCCGTCGCCCCCGACATCGGCGGCCCCCGGGCCCGCACCTGGCCCGGCTACGCGCGCTACGTCGCGGCCAAGCTCGGCGGCGCCGTCGTCTCCCTGTTCGCCGTCCTGGTCACCGGCTTCTTCCTGTTCCGGCTGATCCCCGGCGACCCGGTCAAGGCCATGACCGGAGGACGCCGGGTCTCGACGGAACAACTCGCCGCCTATCGGCGGGAGTTCGGGCTGGACCTGCCGATGTGGCAGCAGTTCACGCAGTACTGCGGCAAGGCGCTCACCGGCGATCTGGGCACGTCGTACCAGTTCCACACCCCGGTCACCGACAAGATCGGCGAGGCCCTGCCGAACACCCTGCTGCTCACGGGCACGGCGTTCGTGCTCTACACCGCGCTCGGCATGTACCTGGGCACCCGCTCCGCCTGGCGGCACGGCGGCCTCGGCGACCGGCTCAACACCGGTCTGGCGCTGACCCTCTACTCGCTGCCGTCCTTCTGGCTGGGCCTGCTGCTCACCATCGTGCTCTCGGTGGGCATGGGCCCGATCCCGGGGCTGTTCCCGACGGGCGGCATGGAGTCGGGCGACACGAGCGGCTTCGCGTACGTCCTCGACGTCGCCCACCACATGGTCCTGCCGGTGCTCACCCTGATCGCGGTCGAGTACGGCCAGACGCTGCTGGTCACCCGCTCGGCCCTGCTGGACGAGATGGGCAGCGACTATCTGACGACGGCCCGCGCCAAGGGGCTGCGGGACGACCTGGTGCGCCGTCGACACGCGGTGCCCAACGCCCTGCTGCCCACCGTCACCCTGGTCTTCGTCAACCTCGGCCGGACCGTCGCGGGCGTGATCCTGGTCGAGACCGTCTTCTCCTGGCCGGGCCTCGGCAGCCTCTTCTACCAGGCCCTCAGCGTGCCCGATCTGCCCCTGGTGCAGGGGCTGTTCCTCCTCTTCGCCTCGGCGGTGATCGTCATGAACACCCTGGCCGATCTGGTCTACCCGCTGTTCGACCCCCGGGTGGGCCGATGACCTCCACCGTCGCCGAGCCGGGAGCCGGACCCGGCCCCGAACCCGGACCGGGCCCCGGCTCCGGACCCGGCCCCCGCACCCTCGCCTGGCAGCGCCGCCGCCGCTCGGCCCTGCGGTTCTGGCAGCAGTACCGCACCCACCGCGCCGGGCTGGCCGGGCTCGCCGCCCTCGTGCTGTTCGCGCTGATCGCCCTCACCGCGCCGCTGACCGTCGGCTCCGACGTGGCCCGGGTGACCGACGCGCCCGGCAACCCGCTGGAGGCGCCGAGCGGCCACTTCCCGCTCGGCACCGACCGGTTCGGGCGGAACCTGCTGGGCCTGGTGATCTGGGGCGCGCGGGTCTCGCTCCTGGTCGGGCTGCTCGCGGCCGTGCTGTCGGTGGCGATCGGCGCGGTCGTCGGGATCGTCGCCGGGCACTTCCGGGGCGCGTGGGCGACCGTGCTGATGCGGATCACCGACTGGTTCCTGGTGATGCCCACGCTGGTGCTCGCCATCGCGCTGGCCACCGTCATGTCCCGCTCGCTCGGCACGGTGATCCTCGCCATCGGCGTCACCACCTGGCCGACCACCGCCCGCCTGGTGCGCGCGCAGACGCTGGCCGTGGAGTCCCGCCCGTACATCGAGCGGGCCCGGGCGCTCGGCGGCGGCCACTGGCACGTCATGACCCGGCACGTGCTGCCCAACGTCATGCCGCTCGTGCTCGCGCAGACCACGCTGATGGTGTCCTCCTCCATCCTCGCCGAGGCCACGCTCGCCTTCCTCGGGCTCGGCGACCCGTCCGTCGTCTCCTGGGGCGGGCTGCTCCAGGACGCGCGCGAGGCGGGCGCGGTCAGCGCGGGCGACTGGTGGTACCTGGTGCCGCCCGGCATCGCGATCGCCCTGGTCGCGCTGGCCTTCACGCTGTGCGGGCGCGCCGTGGAGTCCGTCCTCAATCCCCGGCTGGGGGTGGCCCGTTGAGCCTGCTCGAACTACGGAACCTGACCGTGACGTACCCGGGCGGTGCCGCCGCCGTCCGGGGGGTGGACCTGTCGGTGGCGGCGGGCGAGAAGCTCGGGATCGCCGGGGAGTCCGGCTGCGGCAAGTCCACGCTGGCGCTCGCCGCGCTGCGGCTGCTGCCGGTCGGCACCAAGGTGGGCGGGCAGATCCTGCTGGACGGCGAGGACATCCTGGCGATGCGCTGGGGCCGGGTGCGCGCGGTGCGCTGGGCGGGCGCGTCCATCGTCTTCCAGGGCGCCATGCACTCCCTCAACCCCGTGCACCGGGTGGGCGAGCAGATCGCGGAGCCGATCCTGCTGCACGGCCGGGCGACGGCGGGAGCCGCGAGGAAGCGGACCGGTGAACTCCTGGAACAGGTCGGCCTGCCCGCCGCCCGCGCGACGGCCTACCCGCACGAACTCTCCGGCGGCCAGCGCCAGCGCGTCATGATCGCCATGGCGCTCGCCTGCGACCCTCAACTGGTCGTCGCGGACGAGCCGACCACCGCCCTGGACGTGATGATCCAGGCCCAGATCCTGCGGCTGATCGAACGGCTGGTCAGCGAGCAGGACGTGGCCCTCGTCATGATCAGCCACGATCTCGCGGTCCTCGCGGACACCTGCGACCGGCTCGCGGTGATGTACGCGGGCCGGGTCGTGGAGGAGGGCCCCGCCCGCGCCGTCCACGAGAACGCCCGCCACCCCTACGCCCAGGCACTGTCGGGGGCCTTCCCGCGCATCGGCGACCCGGCCTCCCGGTTCGCCCCGCGCGGGCTGCCCGGCGACCCGCCCGACCCGTTCGCGCTGCCCGCCGGGTGCGCCTTCCATCCGCGCTGCCCGGTGTCGCTGCCCGAGTGCGCGACGGAGGACCAGCCGCTGCGGGCGGCCGAGCCCGGCCGGGTGGCGGCGTGCGTCCACGTGGGGGCGCCGGACGGGGGTGCCACTGCGGCACGGGACGACGCGACGGAGCCGGAGAACACCGGGAGCACCCCATGACGACGACCGGGAGCCCCATGACGACAACGGAACAGCCCGCCCTGCTCAGCGCGCGCGATCTGCGGGTGGTCTTCCCCGGCCGGTCCGGGGCCGCGCCCGCGCGCGCCGTCGACCAGGTCGAGCTGGAGATCCGCCCGGGCGAGATCGTCGCGCTGGTCGGCGAGTCCGGCTGCGGCAAGTCCACGCTGGCCCGCGCCCTGCTCGGCCTCGTGAAGCCGACGGCGGGAGAGGTGTCGTTCGCCGGCCGCCCGCTGGCGTACTCCACCCGCGCCCTGCGCGCCTACCGCCGCCGCGCCCAGCTGGTCCTCCAGGACCCCATCGGCTCGCTCAACCCCCGGCACACGGTGTACGACGCGGTGGCCGAGGGGCTGCGCATCCACGGGCACGCGGGCGACGAGCGGGCCGCGGTGGCCGACGCGCTCTCCCGGGCCGGGCTGCGGCCCCCGGAGCGGTTCTTCCTGCGCTACCCGCACGAGCTGTCCGGCGGCCAGCGCCAGCGCGTGGTCATCGCGGGCGCGCTGGTCCTGGAGCCCGAACTCCTCGTCGCCGACGAACCGGTGGCCTCCCTGGACGCCTCGGTGCGCGGCGAGATCCTGGACCTGCTGCTGCGCCTGCGCACCGACCTGGGCCTGGCCGCCCTGGTGGTGACCCACGACCTGGGCCTCGCCTGGAACATCGCGGACCGGGTGGCGGTGATGTACCTCGGCCGGATCGTGGAGACGGGCCGGGTCGAACAGGTCCTCACCGCGCCCCGGCACCCGTACACCCGCGCCCTGCTGTCCGTCCTCCCGGACGCCCCCGGCGACCCCGTGATCCTCACCGGCGAGCCCCCGGACCCCTCCCGCATCCCCACCGGCTGCCGCTTCCGCGCCCGCTGCCCGGTCCTCGCGAGCGGCGAGGCGGAACGCGCGGGCGTGGCGGACGCCTGCCGCACCAAGGACCCGGCGGTGCTCGACGCGGGCCCGACCGCGCAGGCGGCCTGTCACTGGGTGCACGCACAGGTGACGGCGTAGGCGGTCCACGTCCTTCGGGGAGGCCGCCCGGACGAGGGGCGCCGGTCCGCACGGCTGACGGTACGCCGACGGCCCGCAGCCGGGGCTTCCGGCTGCGGGCCGTCGTCTCACGCCGGGCGGGCGCGCGGGAATCAGTTCTCTTCCAGGGCCTCCAGGGCCGGGTCCAGGACGATCTCCAGGTCGCGCTCGGTGGTCGGCTCCTCCGGGAAGTGGCACGCCGTCAGGTGGCCCGGGCCGTTGCCGGAGAGCTGGACGAGCGGGGGCTCCTCCGTGGCGCACTTGCTCTCGGCCTTCCAGCAGCGGGTGCGGAACCGGCAGCCGGACGGCGGGGCGATCGGCGAGGGCACGTCGCCTTCGAGCCGGATGCGCTCCTTCTTCGGCGCGTCGATGTCGGCGTCGGGCACCGCGGACATCAGGGCGTGGGTGTACGGATGCCGCGGTCGCAGGTAGAGCGAGTCGCGGTCCGCGATCTCCACGATCTTGCCGAGGTACATCACGGCGACGCGCTGCGAGAAGTGGCGCACGACGGCCAGGTCGTGGGCGATGAAGACGAACGCGATGCCCATCTCCCGCTGCACCTCCTGCAGGAGGTTCACCACCTGGGCCTGGATCGACACGTCAAGCGCCGAGACCGGCTCGTCCGCGACGATCAGCTTCGGCTCCAGCGCCACGGCCCGGGCCACCCCGATGCGCTGGCGCTGACCGCCGGAGAACTCGTGCGGGAAGCGGTTGTAGTGCTCGGGGTTGAGGCCGACGATCTCCAGCAGCTCCCGCACCCGGGCCTCACGGCCGCCGGGCGGGTTGATGCCGTTGATCTCCATCGGGCCGGAGATGATCGAACCGACCGTCTGCCGCGGGTTCAGGGAGGCGTACGGGTCCTGGAAGATCATCTGGATCTCGGACCTGATCGGCGCCAGCTGCTTGCGGCTGGCCCGGCTGATGTCCTTGCCCCGGTACGTGATGGTGCCGTCCGTGGGCTCGTACAGCCGGGTGAGCATGCGTCCGGTGGTGGACTTGCCGCAGCCCGACTCGCCGACGAGGCCGAGGCTCTCGCCGGGGAAGACGTCGAAGGAGACGCCGTCGACGGCCTTGACCGCGCCGACCGTCCGTTTGATCGGGAAGCCGCCCTTGATGGGGAAGTGTTTCTTGAGGTCCCGTACCTGGAGCAGCGGCGCGGAAGCCGCCTCCCTCTGCTCCGGGGTGGCGTCGGCGACCGCTGTCGCCGTCGTGGTGGTGTTGTTGTCGCTCATGGTCATGGCCCCAGTTGCCGCTCGTTGCCGGGTAGGTCAGCCCAGCCGGGGCTGAATCGTCTCGATGAACACCTGCTGCTTGCGCTCTGCCGCCAGATGGCAGGCGGCTCCCCTGCCCCCGGGCAGTACGGGCCGCTCCGTCGCACAGCGGTCGCCGTCCACCAGCTCGGTGTAGGCGCACCGGGGGTGGAAGGGGCAGCCGGAGGGCGGGTTGAGCAGCGAGGGCGGCGATCCCGGGATCGGCACCAGCGGCTCGTCGACGTCCGACGACAGGCGCGGCATCGAGCTGAGCAGCCCCCAGGTGTAGGGGTGCTCGGGAGCCTTCAGGACCTCGCGCACGGAGCCGCGCTCCACCGCGCGTCCCGCGTACATCACGAGCAGGTCGTCGGCCATGTTGGCGACGACGCCCAGGTCGTGGGTGATCATGATGATCGCGGAGCCGAACTCCTGCTGCAGGTCCTTCAGGAGGTCGAGGATCTGTGCCTGCACCGTCACGTCGAGCGCCGTGGTGGGCTCGTCGGCGATCAGCAGATCGGGGTTGCAGACCAGCGACATGGCGATCATGGCGCGCTGGCGCATACCGCCCGAGAACTGGTGCGGGTAGTCGTCGACCCGCTGCTTGGGGTGCGGGATGCCGACCTTCTCCAGCATCTCGACGGCCCGGTCGCGGGCCTCCTTCTTGCTGGCACCGGTGTGCTTGCGGAAGGGTTCGGCGATCTGCCGTCCCACCGTGTAGTACGGCGAGAGCGCGGTGAGCGAGTCCTGGAAGATCATCGCCATCTTGTTGCCGCGCAGCTTCTCCAGCTCGGACTCGGTGGCGGTGAGCAGTTCCTGGCCGTCCAGGACGATCTCGCCGTCGATGGTGGTGGTCTTCGGGTTGTGCAGGCCGAGCACGGACAGGTTGGTGACCGACTTGCCGGAACCCGACTCGCCGACGATGCCGAGCGTCTTGCCGCGCTCCAGGTCGAAGGAGAGGCCGTCCACCGCCTTGACGGCGCCGTCCTCGGTGGAGAACTGCACCCGTAGGTCGCGTACCGACAAGAACGCCTCGGAGCCGGTCGGAACCGGGGCGTCCTCGGTCTTGGTGAGTGTGGTCACGGGGGTTCTCCTAGGACAGGCGCACGCGCGGGTCGATCACGGCGTACAGGGCGTCCACGACGATGTTGCAGATGATGATGAAGGCGGCACTCAGGATCATGACGCCCATGAGGACCGGCAGGTCCTTGCCGACGACCGAGTCACGGGCGAGACGGCCCATACCGGCCAGGCTGAAGGTGAGTTCGGTGACCATGCCACCGCTGAGCAGACCGCCGATGTCCATGCCGAGGATGGTGACGATCGGGATCATCGAGCCGCGCCACGCGTAGCGGTAGAAGACGTAGCGGCTGCTCATGCCCTTGGCCTTGGCGGCGCGTACGTGCTCTTCCTGGAGCTGCTCGATCATCGAGGAGCGGGACATACGGGTGTAGTTGGCCGTGAAGATCGTCGCCATGACGACCCACGGGATCAGCAGGCCCATGAACCAGCCTGCCGGGTTCTCGGAGATCGGCACGTACTCGGGCTTGTCCAGCCAGCCGGTGCTGTAGACGAAGAGGCCCAGCATGATCGGGCCGAGGAAGTAGATCTGGAACGAGCTGAGGACCAGCGAGCCGCCGCTGAAGAGCTTGTCGAGCCAGGTGCCGCGGAAACGGGCGGCCATGAGGCCCGCGCCGAGGCCGAGGATCAGGAAGACGACGAGACCGCCGAAGGTCAGCGAGAGCGTCAGCGGCAGCCGGTCCATCATGGTGTCCCACACCATCTGGTTGTTGCGGAACGAGACGCCGAAGCAGGGTGCCGCGCAGTGGCCCACCGCGAAGTCGCGTCCGGCGAAGATGCCGACCAGATAGTGCCAGTACTGGACGGTCACCGGCTGGTCGAGCCCGAGGTTCTTGTGGATGATCGCCAGCGCGTCCGGGGTGCAGTTCTTGCCACACGCGAGTGTCGCCGGGTCCTGTGGGATGGCGAAGTACATGAAGTACGTGAAGACGCTGATCAGCAGGAGGATGAGTACTGCGCCGGACGTTCGGCGTAGGAGAAATCGAAGCATGGCGGGAAGCTGCTCTCAGGACGGCGGCGATGGGAGGGGCCACGAGGGGTCCGGGGGCGAGGGCGCCGCCGCGCCCGCGCCCCCGGAAATTACTGCGTACTGCTTACTTCTTGAGGTAGACCGCCGTCGGGTCGGTGTAGCTCGTCACCGTCGAGTAGCGCAGGCCGCCGACGTTGGAGCCGGCGATCTGGAACACCTTGGTGTAGTAGATCGGCGCCGCCGGGTTGATCTTCTCCGAGATGTACTCCGAGAGCTTCGCGTACTCCTTGGCGCGGGTGTTGGCGTCCGCGATCTTCTGGATGCGGGCCAGCTCCTCGTTCACGTGCTTGTCGTTGGTGTGCGAGTAGTTGGACGCGCCGTCCTGGATCTGCGCACCGTCGAACGACGGCGGGAAGACGGTGTTGCCGTCCGCCCAGTCCTGGCCCCAGCCGGTCATGTAGAGGTCGAAGCCGTTCTTGACCTTGCCCATCTGCTCGTACCAGGTGGCGCTGTCGACTTCCTTCTTCTGGATGTCGAGCCCGATCTTCTTCAGGTTGTTGATGATCAGGTTGGCCTGGGTGGTACGGACCGGGGTGTTGGCGTAGGCGTAGACGAGCTTCTTGTTCTCGGCGCCCGCCTCCTTGATCAGCTTCTTCGCGGCCTCGATGTCACCGTTGGGCTTCTTGACCCGGTTGAACGGGTCGAAGCTCTTGTCGAAGCCCGGCGTGGTGGGCGACATCAGGGAGGTGGCGGGGTCACCGCCGTAGATACCGCCGTCCGCGCGCGCGGCTGCGGTGGCCGGGATCGCCAGGGCGATGGCGTCACGGATGCGCTTGTCCTTGATGCGGTCCATGTTGAAGTTCAGCTGCCACACGTACGGGGCGTAGCCCTGGACCGTGCGCTTCATGACCGACTTGTTGGTCGTGATCTTCTGCAGCTGCGTGGCGTCGATCTGACCGGTGAACATGATCGCGTTCTTGGCGTCACCGCGGTCGGCCAGGATCGTCTTGGTCTGGTCGTCCTTGGCGTGGTTGAACTCGATGTTGAAGCCGTCCACGTACTGGTGGCGCAGCGGGTCGGTCTTGGCGTCCCAGCTGGGGTTGCGCACCAGCTCGAGGTCCTTGCCCGACTTGTAGGAGGCGACCTTGTACGGACCGGTGGCGACCGGGGCCTGGTCGTACTTCTGCTTGGTGTCGGTCTTCTCCGGCACGACCGAGTAGGCGGCCATGGCGAGCGCCTGCGGAGCGTCGGTGTGCGGCTCCAGGAAGTGGAAGATGACCGTCTTGTCGTCCGGCGTGTCCAGGACCGAGGCGGGCAGGTGCTTGCCCTTGTAGGGACCGGCGTACGCCTTGCGGTACTTGGTGCCCGCGCCGGACAGCCACTGCTGGATGTACGTCGGGCCGTCCGTCAGGAACGGGTCGTAGAGCCGCTCGATGGAGTGGCGGATGTCGGCCGAGGTGATGACGTGGCCGTTCTGGTCCTTGATCCCGTCCTTCAGCTTGAAGGTCCAGGTCTTGCCGCCGTCCGAGGACTTGCCCGGGTCGGTGGCGAGGTCGCCCACGACCGTCTGGTCGCCCTTGTCGTCCTCGACGTACGTGGTCAGGCCGCGGTAGAGGAGCTTGGAGAGCAGACCGGCGTCGGAGACGTAGATCTGACCCGGGTCCAGGTGCGAGAAGTCGCTCTCCTGGTAGACCTGGATGGTGCCGCCCTGACGAGCGCCCGGGACCTCCTTGGCGGGGCCGACGGAGTCCTGCGCGGTGCCCATGGCCACCGGCTTGGACTGCGCGGCGGCGTCCGCCTGGCTCTTGCCCTTGCTGCCGCTCTTGCTGCCGCTGCCGCTGCTGCAACCGGTCAGCGCGAGAGCGCCGACGGCCACGGCGGCAACCGTCGTCTGCGCCGTGCGGGATCGAAGGATGCTCATGGTGTTGAAGTCCACCTGCCTGTGAGTAGTGATCCTTTGGTGCTGCCTGGCCCATCCGGTCGGTCGTCCGGCGCCCGGGTGGCAGCGGCCTCCGCGGTGACGGGTGCGTCAGCGTCCGGTCTTGGGATCGAAGGCGTCCCGTACCGAGTCACCGAGGAGGTTGAACGCCACGACGAAGACGACCATGGCGACACCCGGGAAGAACATGTAGGTCGGGTCCTGCTCGTAGATGCCCGCCGCCGTGGCGAACATCAGCCCCCAGTCCGGCGTGGGGTCTTGGTACCCCACACCGACGAACGAGAGGAAGGCGACCGAGAGGATGGTGCTGGGGAGCAGATACGTGCCCTGCACGATGATCGGCGTGACCAGGTTGGGCAGCAGCTCCTTGCGGATGATCCGCCAGGGCGAGGCGCCCGCGACCTTCGCCGCCTCCACGAACTCCCGCTCGCGCAGGGAGAGCGTGACGGCTCGGATCAGTCGCGCCAGGGTCATCCAGGTCAGCAGCCACAGCACGCCGGTGATGGCGAGGAAGCGGACGTACGTCGGCGTCTCCTCGTCGGGAGCGACGAACACCGTGACGACCACGGGCATCACCGCCACCATGAACAGCTGGCTGGGCAGGGCGAGCATGAAGTCGATGACCCGGCCCAGCCAGTAGTCGATCTTGCCGCCGAAGTAGCCGGCCGTCAGGCCGACGACGACACCGATGAGCACCATGCCGAGCGAGGCGAGCAAGGCGGTGTACAGCGACGTACGCATGCCGTAGAGCAGGTAGGCGAGGACGTCCCGCCCGTAGTTCGGGTCGATGCCGAACCAGTGCTCGGGCGACATGCCGCCGTTGGGGCCCGCCGGGAGGTTGAACTCGTTGAGCAGTGTGGGGTCGTCCTGACCGTAGAAGGTGTACGGGTCCTTGCCGTACAGCTTGGTGAGGACCGGAGCGAGGGCCGCGATCACGAAGAAGAAGATCACGACGCAGGCGGACACGACGCCCGTCTTGTCCCGCTTGAAGCGGCGCCACATCAGCTGGCCGGGGGAGCGGCCCTCAAGCTTCTTCGGCCCGTCGGCCTCGACGGCCGAAGCCGGCTCGGGGTCCAAGGCGACCGACGAGCCGGAGCCCTCGGCCTTGACTGGACTGGTCATGTGTGTCTTCCCCCGGGGGATGGAGAGTTGAGCGTGGCGCTGATACCGGCAGGTTCTGCGGTTTGAGGGAACTTTCGCCAACGCGTTCAACGCGCGTCAAGGGAGGAAGACATAGGGATATCCCTAACTCCAACATTTTGAGCAAAAATTGCAGGGATTGACACCTGGGCGCGCTTGACAACGAGTTTGGTAATCCGTCATTCCGGATATGCGCGGCCTTAATTTTGTTTACATGTCCGAAACTTGATCACCAAGTCACCGATTTTCGAACGCGGCCTGAACGGGCACAGCACGTCCATCCGCCGTTCACAGCGCCCCCTCACGGCGCGCGGGCACGACGAAGCCCGGCCCCTCCCTCACGGGAGAAGCCGGGCCCGGTCCTCGCCCCCTCAGGGGCGTCTGTGCGGTGATCAGCCGTGCTTGGCGCGGCTCGCGGTGCGACCGCGCTCCTTCTGGTCCAGGACGACCTTGCGGATGCGCACGGCCTCCGG
This sequence comes from Streptomyces sp. LaPpAH-108, assembly GCF_000373625.1. Classification (GTDB taxonomy): domain Bacteria; phylum Actinomycetota; class Actinomycetes; order Streptomycetales; family Streptomycetaceae; genus Streptomyces. The sequence goes on along the minus strand of NZ_KB891987.1, from coordinate 649,510 downwards.
GGTCACCTCGACGCACTCGTCGTCGCGGCAGAACTCCAGGGACTGCTCCAGGGAGAGCTTGCGCGGCGGGACGATCGCCTCGAACGAGTCGGCCGACGAGGACCGCATGTTCGTGAGCTTCTTCTCCTTGGTGATGTTGACGTCCATGTCGTCGGAGCGCGAGTTCTCGCCGACGATCATGCCCTCGTACACCTCGGTGCCGGGCTCGGTGAACAGCACACCGCGCTCCTGGAGGTTCGTCATCGCGAACGCGGTGACGGCGCCGGAGCGGTCGGCGACGAGCGAGCCGTTGTTACGGGTCTGCAGGTTGCCGAACCACGGCTCGTGGCCCTCGTGGATGGAGTGGGCGATGCCCGTGCCGCGGGTCTGGGTCAGGAACTCCGTGCGGAAGCCGATGAGGCCGCGGGACGGGACGACGAACTCCAGGCGGACCCAGCCGGAGCCGTGGTTCGACATGTTGTCCATGCGGCCCTTGCGGACGCCCATGAGCTGCGTGACGGCGCCCATGTGCTCCTCGGGGACGTCGATCGTCATGCGCTCGACCGGCTCGTGGACCTTGCCGTCGATCATCTGGGTGACGACCTGCGGCTTGCCGACGGTCAGCTCGTAGCCCTCGCGGCGCATCTGCTCGACCAGGATGGCGAGCGCCAGCTCACCACGGCCCTGGACCTCCCAGGCGTCGGGACGCTCGGTCTCCAGGACGCGCAACGAGACGTTACCGATCAGCTCGCGGTCGAGGCGGTCCTTGACCTGGCGGGCGGTGACCTTGCGGTCCTTGACCGCGGACTTGGCGTCCGCGCCCTTGCCGGTGCCGCCGCGGCCGACCAGCGGCGAGGTGTTGGTGCCGATGGTCATGGAGATCGCGGGCTCGTCGACCGTGATCAGCGGCAGCGCGACCGGGTTCTCCGGGTCGGCCAGCGTCTCGCCGATCATGATGTCGGGGATACCGGCGACGGCGCAGATGTCACCGGGGCCCGCGACCTCGGCGGGCTTGCGGGTGAGCGCCTCGGTCATCATCAGCTCGGTGATGCGCACGTTCTGGATCGAGCCGTCGCGCTTGATCCACGCCACGGTCTGGCCCTTGCGCAGCTCGCCCTGCTCGACGCGGAGCAGCGCGATACGGCCGAGGAAGTTGTCCGCGTCGAGGTTGGTGACGTGAGCCTGGAGCGGCGCGTCCTCCTCGAACGTGGGGGCCGGGATGTGCTCCAGGATCGTGGAGAAGAACGGCTCCAGGCTGGTGGAGTCCGCGGGGACCGTGCCGTCCTCGGGCTTGGTCAGCGAGGCGATGCCGTCACGGCCGCAGGCGTAGACGATCGGGAACTCGATCTGCTCCTCGTCCGCGTCCAGGTCCAGGAACAGGTCGTACGTCTCGTTGACGACCTCGTCGATCCGGGAGTCCGGGCGGTCCGTCTTGTTGATGCACAGGATGACGGGCAGCCGCTGCTGGAGCGCCTTGCGCAGCACGAAGCGGGTCTGCGGCAGCGGGCCCTCGGAGGCGTCGACGAGCAGCACGACGCCGTCGACCATCGACAGACCGCGCTCGACCTCGCCACCGAAGTCGGCGTGGCCGGGGGTGTCGATGATGTTGATGGTGATCGGCTCGCCGCCGTCCTTGGGGTGGTACTTCACCGCCGTGTTCTTGGCGAGGATCGTGATGCCCTTTTCACGCTCCAGGTCGTTCGAGTCCATGACCCGGTCGTCGACGGAGTCGAGCTGGTGAGCGGCGAACGCGCCGGCCTGCTTCAGCATGCCGTCGACGATGGTGGTCTTGCCGTGGTCGACGTGGGCGACGATGGCGACGTTACGGATGTCGTGGCGCGTGGCCATATTGCGGCGTACTCCCGGAGTTGAGGAATGCCCTGCGCGGACGTCTGTGTTGCGCGGGCCCTGCCGGGCTGGACACGCCACGGCCTCACCCCATGGTACGTGGCCCTGCGGGGGACGGCCTCCGCAGGGCCAAACAGCAGGTGGGAGGGGGTTCAGCTCTTGGTCGGGCTGGGGGAGACCGCCGCGCCCTTCTTCAGGAAGCCCATGTCCTCGTAGACCGGGGTGCGGAAGCCGAAGGCGCCCGCGTTGACCAGGTTCTTGCGCGCGCCGACGAGCTGGGGGCGCTGGTAGAGGGGGATGGAGGAGGCGGTCGCCCAGATGCGGGAGTCGGCCTTGCGGAGCAGGTCGCGCGCCTGGTCGGCGTCGAGCGTGGCGGCGGCCTGGTCGAAGAGCTGGTCGACCTGGTCGGTGCCGATGCGGGTGTAGTTCTGCTCGATGTTCACCGAGCCGTCGGCGGCCGGGGCGGGCTTGGCGTAGATCGGGCGGGCGTCGGTGGCCGGGAAGGCGGTGCCGGGCCAGGAGTACAGGGCGAGGTCGAAGTCACCGGCCGCGATGTGGTCCTTGAAGTAGCTCTCGTCCGGGACCTTGGTGATCGTCGTGCGGATGCCGACCTTCTCCAGCATCGCGGTGATCTTCCGGGCGACGGTGTCCAGGGTCTGCGAGCCCGCGCCCGAGGGGAGCACGAAGCGCAGGTTGAGCGCCTGGCCGTCCTTGGCGAGCGGTCCGGTGACGGCGCCGGCCGGGGCCGCGGTGCCCTTCGGGGCGTAGGCACCCGGGGCGCCGCCCTGCCCTGAGTACTGCTTGCCGTCCTGGGCGAGGTCCCGGCCGCCGTCCTCGTGACCGTTCTTGCCGTCGGAGCCCTTGCCGTCGGACTTGTCGTCGGCGCCCTTGCCGTCGGACTTCCCGGGGTGCTTGTTGTCCTCGCCGACGACGTACTCGCCGTCCTTGCCGCCCTCGGACTCGTCCTCGCCCGCCTTGGTGGCCTCGGCGCCCGCCGCCTTGTCCGGCTTCTTCTCCTTGACCGGGCCGCCCGGCACCCAGCCCGCCTCGGAGAGCAGCGCCTCGGCCTCCTTGGTGTCCTGGCCGCCGAGGGCGTCGCTGCCGTCGGCGTAGTCGGGCTGTCCGGCGAGCGCGAGGTGGCTGCCGACCGGTACGGCGGGCAGTCCGAGCGGGGTGAGGACGAGCTTGGCCAGCTCCGTGCGGTCCAGGGCGCGGGCCACGGCCCGGCGGACCCGCTCGTCGGAGAGGAGGCCGCTCGCGCCGTTCATGGCGAGCTGGGTATAGGCGGGCTCCAGCGACTTGCGGACGTCGTAGGAGCGCAGCGCCTCCTGCTCGTCCAGGTACCGGGTGATCGCCTTGCGCAGCGTCTTCTGGCCCGCGTGGACCTTCTCGGACTCCAGGCCGTGGGCGAGCGCCCAGGAGCGGAGCTTCTTCGCCGAGGTCTTGCCGCCGCCCTGGAGCGGGCTGCCCGCGCCGTTGCCGCCGCTGGCGGAGCCGATGCGCTGGGCGTCGGAGGCGTCGATGTCCGCGACGTCGACGGTGCCGTCGGCCAGCGCGGTGGTGCGGTCGGTGCGGGGCACCGCGTGCAGCACGATCTGGTCGAGCTTGGCGGGCTCGCCCCACCAGCGCGGGTTGCGGGTGAGGACCACGTCCTTGGCGGCGGTGTCGACCTTGCCGACCTTGAAGGGGCCCGCGGTGGTCTTGAGCTGGCGGCGCGCGCCGTCGTTGAAGGCGTCCGGGGTGCCCATGACGTCCTTCGGGTACAGCGGGGAGAACAGCGACTTCCAGTCCGCGTAGGGGCGGGAGAAGGTGACCCGGACCTGGAGGTCGCTGGCGCCGCGCTCGATCTTCTCGATGCGGTCGTACCCGGCGTTGCGGGCGGTCCAGAAGGCGGTGTTCTTGCCGGACAGGGCGCGCCACTGGGCGACGAAGTCCGCGGCGCCGATCTCCCGGCCGTCGCTCCAGACCGCCTGCTGGTTCAGCTTGTACAGCACGACCTGGCGGGGCTCGGTCTCGATGACCTTGGCCGACTCCAGATAGGCCGGGTTGGCCTCGGGGGCGCCGTTGGCGTCCAGGCGGAACATCGAGGGCAGGACGGCCTGGGCGACGCGGGTGGTGCCCGCGTCGGCGTCGGCCTGGTAGGCGTTCAGGGTCTCCGGCACCGCGTCCACGGCCCACTTCAGGGTGCCGCCCTCGGCGACCTGGGTGCGGGCGGCGAGGGCGATGTCCTGCGGGGCCAGGGGACGGTCGGCCTTGTCGTCGGAGCCGCATCCCGACAGGAGGGGGACCGCGAGGGCGCCCGCGGTGAGGAAGGCGACCGCGCGCATGACCGCGCGCAGGCCGACGCCGTCGTGGGACATCTGTGCTACCTCCGGGAAGCCGCGGACGTGGAGATCACTTGTGGCGGTATATGGAGCTGATCAGATCTTTGGATCCACTGAAAACGACTTTGTCGTTTGATCGCGGGCGACACGGCGGGGGCGTACGACAAGCCCACCCGTGCGGCGCAACCGGCCCCGGCGCCCGTGCGCACCGCGCCGCATTCACCGCTCCCCGCCCACTCGCGGCGCCGCCCGGCCGCCCATACGCTCCGAAAGGTGACCAGCACCCTGGGGCGCCCCCGGCACGCCACGGCACACAGACGCGTGCGGGTGGCGCACGCCCTGACGGGCGGGGCGGCTGCGGCGGTCTGGCTCCTGCTCCCGGCGACGGCGCACGCCCCCGGGCATCCCGTCGCTGCCCCGCCGACGGTCTCGGCGACCGTCCCGGCGCGTGCGGACACCTCCCCCGCCGGGACCACCCGGACGGCCGTGGGCTTCGGCGCGGCGGAGCGGGACGGTGCGGCCGTCGACCTCGCCCTGCCGCTCGTCGTGGCCGTCGCCGCCGTGCTGGGCGCCGGGTACGGCTATGTACGGCGCACCCGGCGGCTGCGGACCCGTACGACCCCGGCGGTGCCGCCCTCGGCCCCGCCCGAGCCGGGCACCGGGGAGCTGGAGCGGCGGGCGCGGGCGGCCCTGGTGGACGCCGACGACTGGGTACGGGCCTCGGCGGAGGAGCTGTCGTACGTCCCGGAGGCGGAGGGCGGGGCGGCGCGCGAGGCGCTGCGCGCCGCCGAGACGGAGCTGGCGGCGGCGTTCGCCCTCTTCCACCGGTGCGCGGAGGGCGTCCCCGAGGACGCGCACGCCCGGCGCCAGGCCCTGGCCGGGGTGATCGGCCGGTGCGAGGAGGCCGGGCGGCGCCTGGACGCGCAGGCGCCCGCGCTGGACCGGCTGCGGGGGCTGGAGCCGGGCGCGCCCCTCGCGGTCGCGGAGCGGCGCTTCCGTGAGCTGACGGCACGGGCGGCGGCGGCACAGGGCACGGTGGCGGCGCTGCGGGAGCGGTACGGCGTGCGGGCCGACCGCTGTACCGAAGTGGCCTTGGACCGGCTGGTGTTCGCGACCGCCCGGCTCAACGAGGCGCGTCGTGCGGTCGATGCGGGCGACGGGCGGGCGGCGGCCCGTCAACTCCGCGCCGCCGAGGGCGCGATAGCCCAGGCGGGCGTCCAGGTCGACGGCGTGGAACGGCTCGCGGCCCGGCTGGCCGAGGCGGCCGGGCTGGTCCCGGCCGCGCTCGCCGCCGCCGAACAGGATCCGGCGGCCCCCGCCCGGGCCGAGGAGGTGCTGGCCGCCGTACGCGAGGTCCCGGGGCCGTACGACCCGCTGGAGGCGCTGCGCCGGATCACGGGGGCCGTGCGGCGGCCGGGGCAGGCGCGCGCGGAGGTGCTGCACGAGGCCGCGCGTCTGGTGGCCGAGTCCGCCGTCGACGAGGCGGCGGACTACATCGCCGTACGGAGGGGCGCGGTCGGCGTCGACGCCCGCACCCTGCTCGCGGCGGCCCGGCAGGCGCTCGCGGCGCGCGACCGGGAGGGCGAGCACGACGCCGAGGCGGACGTCCTGGCCCGGCGCGCGCTGGAGTCGGCGGAGGCGGACGTGGGGGCGTATCCGGCCCCGTACGCCGAGGAACCCGGGCATCCCGCAGGGCTCGCCGGTGCCGTGCTCGGCGGGGTGCTGCTCGGCGCGGAGCCGGACGGCGGGCCGCCGGTGAGCTACGGCGGCCCGGCGACCCGGGACCGCCGCGGACTTCCCTGAGCCCGGTCAGAACAGGCTCAGCAGCGCCTCCGCCGGGTCCGTCAGCGTGCTCTCGGCGCCCGGCAGCGGGAGTTCGAACCACACCGTCTTGCCGCGCGGGGTACGGCGCGAGCCCCAGGCCGCGCTGAGCAGCCCGACCAGCTGGAGCCCCCGGCCGCCCTCGTCGGTGTCGCGGGCGCGCCTGCGGCGGGGCTGGACGAGGCCCGCGTCCCACACCTCGCAGACCAGGGTGCGGTCGAGCAGCAGCCGGAGTCTGATCTCGCCCTCGCCGTACCGCAGGGCGTTGGTGACCAGCTCGCTGACCAGGAGTTCCGTGGTGTCGACCAGGGGCTCAAGGTCCCAGGCGAGCAGCTGGGCGCGGGCGTACTCGCGGGCGCGGCCCACGCTGCGCGGCTCGCGCGGCAGGGTCCAGTCGCCGACGGACTCGGCGGGCAGGCCCTGGACGCGGGCCAGGAGGAGGGCGATGTCGTCCTCGCCGTGCCGGGTGTCCAGGCTGTTCAGGACGTGGTCGCACACGTCCTCCAGGGGACGTGCCGGGTCGGTGAGCGCGCCCACGAACGCCTGCAGCCCCTCGTCCAGCGGGTGGTCTCGGGACTCGACCAGGCCGTCGGTGTAGAGGGCGAGCAGGGCGCCCTCGGGGAGTTCGACCTCGACCTCCTCGAAGGGCTCGCCGCCCACGCCCAGCGGCATCCCGGGCGGCACGTCGAGCATCAGCGCGCTCTCGCCGGGCTCCACCAGGACCGGGGGCAGATGGCCCGCGTTGGCGAAGGTGCAGCGCCGGGTGACGGAGTCGTAGACCGCGTAGATACAGGTGGCGAGGTAGACCTCGCACAGGTCGGCGTCGCGCGGCTGGCGGGCGGCGCGGGTGGCCTGCTGGACGTTGCCCGAGGTGCCGAGGCCGCGGGCGATCTCGTCCAACGCCGAGAGGACTTCGGCCGGTTCGAGGTCGAGCAGGGCCAGGGTGCGCACCGCGGTGCGCAGTTCGCCCATCGCGACGGCCGCGCGCAGACCGCGTCCCATCACGTCGCCGACCACCAACGCGGTGCGGTGTCCTGGCAGTTCGATGACGTCGAACCAGTCGCCGCCGACCTCGGTGGCCGCGTTGCCGGGCAGATACCGGCAGGCGATGTCCAGGCCTGACGCCTCGGGGTCGTCGGGCGGGAGCAGGGACCGCTGGAGTATCAGGGCGCGTTCGTGCTCGCGGCGGTACAGGCGCGCGTTGTCCATGCAGACGGCGGCGCGGGCGGCGAGTTCGACGGCGAGGTCCCGGTCGCGGTCGCCGAAGGGCTCGCTGCCCTTGGTGCGGGCGAACTGCACGATCCCGACCACGGTGTCGTGCGCGACCATCGGCACGGCCAGCGTGGACTGCACGAGCCCGCCCTCCTCGGCGGGCACGCGCTGCGGGCGCGCGGTGCGCAGGGCGTCCGCGCAGGGCGAGTTGAAGGGGAAGCGGTGGACCGCGCCGACCTCGACCGGTTCGCCCGAGCCGCCGAAGGGCACGTCGGAGACGGCGCTGGCAAAGGCGACCCGGCGCAGTTCGGCGCTGCCGTCCGCGAGGCCCGGCGGGGTCTCGTCGCCGGTGAGCAGGCCCTGGCAGAGGTCGACGGTGGCCAGGTCGCAGAAGCCGGGGACGACCACGTCGAGCAGTTCGCGCGCGGTGGTCTCCAGGTCGAGGCTGTTGCCGATGCGGGCACCGGCCTCGTTGAGCAGGGCGAGGTTGCGCCGGGCAGCGGCGGCCTCGCGGGCGGCGGCGCGGCGGGCGGTGATGTCGGTGCCGAGCCAGGCGATGCCGATGGGGCGTCCGCTGCCGCTGTAGACGCGGTAGAGGTTGATCGACCAGTGCCGCCGCTCGTCGGAGCCGGGCACGAAGCCGGTGACGTGCATGTCGGTGATGGACTCGCCGGTCTCCATCACCCGGCGCAGGGTGGCGGCGACCCGGTCGGCCTCGGCGCGCGGGAGGTAGTCGTGCACCCCCTTGCCCCGGTGGTCGTCCGGTGTCCCGCCGAAGATGGACGCGAACCGCTGGTTGGCCCGGCGGACCGTCAGATCGTCGTCGATCAGCAGGAAGCCGAAGGGAGATTGACCGAAAATCGCCTGCGAGGCGGCCAGATCGGTCTCGATGCTGCGCAAGGTGCGGATGTCCACGACGATGCAGACGGCGGCGTTCTCCCCGTCGGCGGTCTTCGTGGGCATGACGTAGACCTCGGCAAGCCCCTCCTCGCCGCGCGTGCCGTCGTCCCGGTCCGGCATGCGGAAGGGGACCACACCGGTCCACTCGCGGCCGTCCAGGATCTCGGCCATCTTGCGGTGGCCGCGGGCGTGCAGGTCGGGGTCGACGAACGCCTCGATGGGGTCCATGCCGACGGCCCGTCCGGCCGGGACGCCGAGCAGCTGCTCGGCGCGCAGACTCCACTGCTCCACCAGTCCGCCGGGGCCGATGGAGAAGGAGGCCACCTTGATGTACTCGTAGATGGAGCCGGGCGGGCTGCTCTGCCACAGGTCGGCGGACGGTGTCTCACCGCGCGTGGCGGCAGCCGCGACCTCGCTCCTCGCGCCGTCCGACGGGTCCTCGGACTCCGTGGCCTTCGCTGGTATCTCGCTCACGCGAACCGTCCCCTCCAGCTCACCGCGTCCGGCACCGGTCACCGGGGGCGGCTGCCCGCAGTATCCAGCACTACGGCGCCGTAGGACACGGTGTTCACGATCACAGCTCGGTGCGGGTGAGTTCCGGACCGGGCCGCGACAACACTTCCACTCTTCTAACCAGGGAACACGTCCTCGAATCACCCACACGGGCAAGCATCGTCCGCGGGGTGTCCGGCGCCACCGGCGCACGGTGCGACGCGCCCCCGGTTCACCCCGGCACCACGAGTTCGAACCACACGGTCTTTCCGGTCTCACCGGGACGAGTGCCCCAGCGGTGCGAGGCGCCCGCGACCAGTTGCAGCCCGCGACCGCTCTCGTCCTCGGGGCGGGCGATCCGCTCGCGCGGCGGGTCGGGCAGCGGGTCGGAGACCTCGACCAGGAGGGAGCCGTCGAGTCCGGACGGGCGCACCAGGCGGACACCGATGGGTCCGGTGGCGTGCCGCAGGGAGTTGGTCACCAGCTCGCTGACCAGCAGGGCCGTCAGCTCGGCGAGAGAGTCCAGGTCCCAGTGGCGCAACTGGCCGCGGACGGCGGCGCGGGCGGCGCGCACCGCGCCCGGCTCCGCGGCGAACGTCCACTCGGCGCGGTCGGCTCCGGTGTCGTTCACGGATCACTTCCCAGGCCGGCGAGCCCACCCATGCCCGTTTTCATGGGGTCAAGGGCGATATACCCGCATTTCGAGGGGTGGTACCGCAGGAGCGGGCGCACTGTGGCACGAACGGCGTATCCGGAGCGGGGCGCACGCCGGAGCCCCGCTCCGCCTCAGCCCTCGGTGGACGCCGTGCTTCCGTGCGCGGTCGGGGCGCCGAGCCGAGCGGCGACCTCACGGACCGCCGGGACGTCCTGATCCAGCCAGGGCACCTCCCACAGCCGGTCGGGGGTGAGCCAGCGCAGTTCGTCGTGGTCCTGGAGCGGGCGCGGCCGTGCCGAGCCGGGGCGCAGCCGCGCCGTCCACACGTGCAGGACATAAGGGGGTTTCAGGGGCCAGTCCCCCGGGACGCGTTCGACCGCGTCGGCGTCGACGCCCAGCTCCTCGCGCAGTTCGCGCACCAGGGCCTCGTCGGGCCGCTCGCCGGGCTCGACCTTGCCGCCGGGCAGCTCCCAGCGCCCGGCCAGTTCGGGGGGCGCGCTACGGCGCGCGGCGAGCAGCCGTCCCTCGTCGAGCAGGGCGGCACCCACCACGATCCGTGCGTTCATGAAGGGGAGCCTACGGGCTCAGGTGCGGGTGGTCTCCCCGCTGCGCCCGATGTGCTCGACCCAGTAGAGCCGTTTGCGGCCGTCCCCGTCGAGGCTGTCGGCGATCCGCTCGGCCTCGGCCCGGGTGGCGTACCGGCCGACCCGGTAGGTGTTGCCGTTGTCGTCCTGCCGTATCACGATCCAGGGCAGGACGATCGCACCCTCACTCATCGCCCCCACCGCTCCCCTTCGCACCGCCCCACCCGCTTCCGGTCCCGGGCTCCCGACGCACCCCGCCTAAGGAAACCGCAATACGCATATGCCCGAGCGTACGCCCAACCTTCACCCTGCGAATACGGCTTTTCACGAAGAGGTACGCAACCGGCCAGAACACAGGGGGGCGCACACGAGCGAACGCGCCCGGTCGGCGCGGAAGTGCCGCAGCACGCGGGGCAGGCGAACAGACCTTCGATCACCTGGGAAAACGGCCGGATCGCGGTGCGCACGCGGACACCTGACGAAGGGCCGGCCGACGGGGGCCGGCCCCTGGGGGGCGCATGGAGTGTGCGCTACCTCACGGGGAGGTGGTACGCGACCTGGTACCGATCGGCCGGAATCACCACGTCGGCCGTCTCCACCGGGCGGCCCGAGGCGTAGTACGTCCGCTGCACGACGAGGACCACATGGCCGGGCACCCCGCCCAGCAGCTGCAGCTCCTCGGCGAGGCCGGGGCGGGCGCCGACCTCCTCGGTGACGTTGTCCACGATGACGTCGATGGCGCGCATCCGCTCGACCACGCCCATCCCGCCGAGCGGGCCCTCCTCGGGGAGCATCACCGGGGTGCGGCCGGTGAGGGCGAGCGGTTCCCAGGAGGTGGAGAGCATCATCGCCTCCCCCGCCTCCCGGAACAGGTACTTGGTGCGCATGACCCGCTCGCCGCACGGGATGCCCAGCCGCTCGGCGACGACGGCGTCGGCCTCGGACTGCTCGCTGCTCGACTCCCAGGTGCCGCGCGCCGCCGCGTCGGCCTGCTCCTGCCGGAAGGGCGTGGCCCCGCCCGCCGGGCGGTACCCGGAGCGGGACACGCGCCGGGGCACCGGGCGCTCGCGCACATAGGTGCCCGACCCGGAGCGGCCCTCGACCAGACCCTCGGCCATGAGCACCTTGCGGGCCTCGAGCGCGACGGTGTCCGAGACGCCGTACTCCTCGCGGATGCGGGCCTGGGACGGGAGGCGGGTGTGGGGCGGCAGTGAACCGTCGACGATCTTCTTGCGGAGATCTCCCGCGACGCGCAGATACGCCGGCTGCTCACCGAAAGTCACTGGCCGCTCCCATCAGGTTGTACAGACAGCAACAGCCTGGCAACCCTGGGTTGTGCCGTGCAAGCAAAGGCCAGAGAATCACTCGAAGTGATGACATGGCGTCGGGGAGAGCCACACCCAGGGGCTTTCCCGCCAGGGCCCCCGCTATGACTCCCCGCTCCGGCGGCGATCACACCTCCGGGGCCGTACCCGGACCGGCGTGCCGGGCGCGTCGGGGTGTGCACGGCGGGTGTCCGGGAGGGCGCAAGCGGACGTACCGGACTCCGGTCCGGTGCACAGACCGGACAGGTACGGTGCTCCTGGGGCGGACCGCCCCGGAACGCGGCGCGAGGACCCTGACCGGCAGGGGCGGAGTGGGGGCACGGCAGTGGGCGGAGCGGCAGTGGGGGGCACCGGCGTGGGCTCCTGGACCGGGCACGACACGGTGCGCGCGGTGAACGGGCTGACGGCGCGGTGGGCGCGGGAGGCCCCGGCCGACGGCACGGTGTTCTCGGCGGCCGGGGCGTGGCCCCTGCTGGCCTTCCTCGCGGACGGCGCGGGCGGCCCGGCGCGGGCCGAACTGGCCCAGGCCCTCGGGGTGCCCGCCGAGCACGCGGCGGCTGCCGCGCGCGGGCTGCTGGCGGCGCTGGACTCGGTCTCGGGACTGGACGCGGCCCTCGGCCTGTGGGCGCACCAGAGCCTGCGCTTCCGCGAGGAGTGGCGCGGGGGTCTGCCGGTGGGCAGCCACGGGGTGTTCGGGGACGACCTGATCACGGCTCAGGAGCGGCTGGACGCGTGGGCGGTCGAGCGGACCGGCGGTCTGGTCGAGCGGATGCCGGTGACGCTGACGCGTGACGCGCGGATGGTCCTGGCGAGCGCGCTCGCGCTGCGGACGACCTGGCGGCAGCCGTTCACCGACACCCTGCTGGCCCCGGAGTCCGGCCCCTGGCAGGGCCGCAGGCTGCGCGGGCTGCACCGCAGGAGCGTCCGCCCGGACCGGGTGGGTGTCGCGGGCGCCCCGGAGGGCTTCGTCACCACGCTGACGGTGCCTGGCGACAACGGCATCGACGTCCAGCTGGTGCTCGGCGAGGAGCGGATGACGCCGGGCCAGGTCCTCTCGGCGGGCGTCGGCGTGGTGGAGCGTACGGTCGCGGTGACGGCCGGGGGCGCGCTGCCGTTCGGGCACGTGGGTCCGGGGCTGCACGTGGAGTCGCAGCCCGCGAGCGAGCCCGAGCCGATCGCGCTGGACGTGCGGACGGTGGCGTACGAGGTGCGGACCGACCACAACCTCCTCGACCAGCCCGGCCTGTTCGGGCTCACCTCGGCCACGACGGTGCCGGGGTCGCACTTCCCCGGGATCAGCGCCGCCCCGCTCGCCATCGGCGCGGCCCGCCAGTCGGCCGTGGCCCAGTTCGGCGCGCTCGGCTTCCGCGCGGGCGCGGTGACGGCGGTGCTGGCGAGGCCGGGCGGGATACCCGAGTACCGCTACGAGACGACGGTGGTCCGCGCGGTCTTCGACCGCCCCTTCGCCTTCCTCGCCGTCCACCGCGAGAGCCGGCTGATCCTGACGGCGGGCTGGGTCACGGAGCCGGTGCCGTACCCGGCGATGGGGCTGGGCGGCGGTCCGACGGGGCTGTGAGGTTCCCGAACTCCCTTACCCGTCAGGTTTTTTGTCAGAAGACGAGCGGTTCGGCCCGCTGCTCCCCCTCGGGTTCCTGACGCCAGATGGCGATCGTCAGGGCGATGGCGAGTGCCGCCGGTGCCGACCAGATCGCGGGCATCGCCCACAGCGGCAGGTCCAGCTCGATGGCGACGACAGCCGCGATCACCCCGGCCACGGTGAGACCGGCGGCCAGGGCGGCCGTCAGCTTCGGTCCGCGCCGCCATCTGTGCTCCGTCGGCCGCCGCAGCCGCGCGGCGCAGGCCACCGCGAGCAGCAGACAGGACGGCCCGCAGACCAGGATCATGGCGATATGGCTCTCGGGCAGCGTGTCCGGGCTCGCCTCGGTGACCTGGGTGGCGCCACCGGCGGATATCCGCACCAGTCGCCCGCGCCAGATCGTGCCGGTGACCCGGTCGCCGTCGCGCAGCCCGGACAGCACCGGCCCGTCGTCACGGAACTCCGTGTGCCACGCGGTGCCGCCCTTCGAGGTGAGCGTGGCATGGATGCCGTCGCCGCGTCTGCCGGACCACAGGTGGATGCCGGAGACGGTGAACGGCGCACGCCACAGGCAGTCCGCGGGCACCCTCGGCACCGACCGGCAGGCCACCGCCTCCTTGAGCGCCCGGTCGCGCTCGACGGCCCGGGGCAGTTCGAGACTGACGAGCGTGAGCAGGACGAGCCCCACGACGGCGCACAGCAGCGTGATGACGGCCACCGCCACGCTGCCGTATCTGCCGACCCGGCTGTATCCGGTCCGACCGTCGCTCACGGATCCGCCCCCGTCCCGGTGAAGTCGCCCGCACAGTGTGGCAGGGGGGACCGACAGGACGGGGGCGGGGTGGTGCCCGGCGGACGGGGGCCGGTGACCGAGGGTCTGCGCTCGAGGGTCGGCCGTGCCCGCCGTGCGGCCTTACCGGCCGATCATCCCGGCCGCGCGGTTACGGCCGCCGGTCCGCTCGGCCGCGGCACCGGCCGCGAGGGCGAGCAGCAGTCCGACGGCGCCGACGACGACGTTGCTGACGATCGTGCGCGTGGTGGCCACGTTCCCGGCGACCACCCACGGCGAGATGATCATCCAGACGCCGATCAGGGCGGCGCCCCAGGCCCGGGCGTGGGTGCGCTCGTAGGCGTGGCCGAAGCCGCTCATCAGCAGGGCGTAGGCGATACCCGCGATCAGGTTGTTCACCGCGAGGGTGCTGAAGCCGTTGAACCCGGCGATCCACGGGGACGCCGCCATGTACAGCCCCGTGACGAGCGCCAGCGCCTCGACCGCCTGCCCCTGTCGCGTCGCGGTCGCCCGCTCCGCCAGCACGAAGCGCTCCCGCATCGCCAGGATGTCCGGGTGCGACTCCATCGTGGTGTGCATTCGTTCCGTCATGATCGCGCCTCCTGCGTCAGGACTCGACGTCCATGGTTCCGGCGCGACCCGAGTACCCCCTGATACGGATACCCACCCTGATGCGCATACCCACCGGATCACCACCCATATCTGCGTTCGCGGAATGAGGCTTCGATCAGGGCCGCCCGCAGATTTATTACCCTCGCGAATCGAGCGCAATTATCCACCGCACACGGTCCGCTACGACGTGCTACTGTCGATCTCGGTTGCAGTTGTGGTTCCCAAAAGCGATTCGGTCTTTTCCGGGCGGGGTAATCATCGCGGCGACATCCTGTCCGCAAGGTGTGGACAGCGGCGTAATGCCCCGAAGGAGAATGACATGGCTTCTGGCACTGTGAAGTGGTTCAACTCGGAAAAGGGCTTCGGCTTCATCGCGCAGGACGGCGGCGGCGCCGATGTGTTCGCGCACTACTCGAACATCGCCACCCAGGGCTTCCGCGAGCTGCTCGAGGGCCAGAAGGTGACCTTCGACATCGCGCAGGGCCAGAAGGGCCCGACGGCCGAGAACATCGTTCCCGCCTGACGCGGCTGACGCACGTGCAGCTGGGGCCCGCATCCTTCGGGGTGCGGGCCCCAGCTGCATACCCCAGCCGTATACATCGCACGGCAGCTTTCATCTCTCGCGTTCCATTCGGCCGTTTCTTGCAATTCTCGGCACTGCTCATCGCTGCGGGAATTCCTTGATATGCGCCGCATCGAGGAAGGTTCCGCATGAACCGCACACGAATGAGCAACCGCGTCCCCCGTCCCCGTGGCGGAGCTTCCGGTGGTCGCAGCCGTCGCCCCGCCCCGCAGGGCGAGTTCGCGCTTCCCCGGAGCATCACTCCCGCGCTTCCGGCCGTGGAGAACTTCGCCGATCTCGACATGCCGAGGGAGCTGCTGTCCGCGCTCGGCTCGCAGGGCGTGACCGTGCCGTTCCCGATCCAGGCCGCGACCCTGCCGAACTCCCTGGCGGGCCGTGACGTACTGGGCCGCGGGCGTACCGGCTCCGGCAAGACCCTCGCTTTCGGCCTCGCGCTGCTGGCCCGCACCGCCGGGCGGCGTGCCGAGCCCGGGCAGCCGCTGGGGCTGATCCTCGTACCGACGCGTGAGCTGGCGCAGCAGGTCACCGATGCGCTCACCCCCTACGCGCGCTCCGTGCGGCTGCGGCTGGCCACGGTCGTGGGCGGGATGCCGATCGGCAGGCAGGCCGCCGCGCTGCGTGGCGGCACGGAGATCGTCGTCGCCACCCCCGGTCGGCTCAAGGACCTCATCGACCGAGGCGACTGCCGCCTGGACCAGGTCGCCGTCACCGTCCTCGACGAGGCCGACCAGATGGCCGACATGGGCTTCATGCCCCAGGTCACCGCGCTGCTCGACCTGGTGCGCCCCGGAGGTCAGCGGATGCTGTTCTCCGCCACCCTCGACCGCAACGTCGACCTGCTCGTGCGCCGCTATCTCGACGATCCCGTCGTGCACTCCGTCGACCCGTCGGCCGGTGCGGTCACGACGATGGAGCACCATGTGCTCCACGTCCACGGCGCCGACAAGCACGCGGCCACCACCGAGATCGCCGCGCGTGAGGGCCGCCTGATCATGTTCCTCGACACCAAGCACGCCGTCGACCGTCTCACCGAACACCTCCTGAGCAGCGGGGTACGGGCCGCCGCCCTGCACGGCGGGAAGTCGCAGCCCCAGCGCACCCGCACGCTGGCGCAGTTCAAGTCCGGGCATGTCGGCGTGCTGGTGGCGACGAACGTCGCGGCGCGCGGCATCCACGTCGACGACCTCGACCTCGTCGTCAACGTCGACCCGCCGACCGACCACAAGGACTACCTCCACCGCGGCGGCCGTACGGCCCGTGCCGGGCGGTCCGGCAGGGTCGTCACCCTGGTCACCCCGAGCCAGCGGCGCGGTATGTCCCGCCTCATGGCAGCGGCCGGGATCGTGCCGCAGACCACCCAGGTCCGCTCCGGTGAGGAGGCCCTGCACCGCATCACCGGCGCCCAGGCCCCGTCGGGCATCCCGGTCGTGATCACCGCGCCCGTCACCGAACGCCCCAAGCGGCGCGGCGCCCCCGTCCGCGGCCGGCGCCGCGCCCCTTCGGCGAGCCGGCGCCCGGCCGCCCGGCCGCCCGTCACCGACGCGGCGGCCTAGGGGTTCCGTGCTCAGGAAACTGACCCATCACTGCAGGAGGCATCTCTTGACGCTGATCCAGACACATCCCGGGCCGACGGACACGAGCCACCCGCACCGGACGGCGATCGCCGCCTCGGACGCGGCCGGGCCGCAGGTCTGGGGCGCGATGACCGTGGAGGTGGCGCTGTCCGTCATGGCCGCCGCCCGTACGGGGCGTCTGGTCGTCTGCGACGAGGACGGCCGACGCACCGGCCTGGTCACCCTGGCCCTGCTCACCACCGTCCGCGACAGCTCCGGCTACACGGACCGCGTCCGCCTGCGCGACATCACCGGGGAACACGGCACCGCTCCGGGCGTCCTCGTCACTCCTGCCGAACCGCACTCCCGCTGAACCCGGCCCCGCCGAACCGCATCCACCCCACGAGGATCCGTCCTCTCCTCTCTCTGTGAGGCATCATGCGCTGTGTCATCGCCCGTTTCCCGTTCGACCTGACCAAGAACGGGGTGCTGGAATCCATGAAGGGCGTCAAGCCCGAGGAGATCACCGCCGAGTTCGTGATCGTCGGACGGCGCCACTACCCCGCCAAGCAGGTCGGCCAGGTCGTCACCCGTCAGGACCGCCGCGACTTCAGCGCCGGTGAGGTCCTGAAGGCCATGACCCAGCTCGGCTTCACCTGCGGCACCCGCGCCGAGGCCGATGCCGTACCCGCGCCCGCGCCGACGGCCGACCCGTACCAGCAGGCTTCCGCCGCGCTCGGCACCCCTCAGTGGTCGGAGTAGCCGCGGGCCGCGGTCTCAGACCGACGGGGCCGGGCCGCTCGTGTGCCGGGCGCGCAGTTCCTCGTTGATGCGCTGCGCCTCCTCCAGCTGGTCCTCCAGGATGATGATGCGGCAGGCGGCCTCTATGGGCGTGCCCTGGTCGACGAGTTCGCGCGCGCGGGCGGCGATGCGCAGCTGATAGCGCGAGTAACGGCGGTGGCCGCCCTCGGAGCGCAGCGGGGTGATCAGCCGGTGCTCGCCCAGGGCGCGCAGGAAGGCCGGGGTGGCGCCCAGCATCTCGGCGGCCCGGCCCATCGTGTAGGCGGGGTAGTCGTCGTCATCGAGGGGGACGAGGGGACGGGTACTGCGAGGGGGCATAGACCTCTTCTTCCGGGGACGCGTCGGGGGGCCCGAGCGCCATGTGGCGCCCGGGCCCCGAGCTATCACACCATCTACCGGCTGATTTCGCCGATCTTCTGTGTCCGCAGGTTCCGCCGTATGGGGCGGGGCTGCGGGGATCGCGGATGCGTGACCGGGGACCACCTTCCAATCGGGGCCTGCGGTACCCGGGCGCTGCCGCCCGGGCGATCCTGATGGCGTTCCGCTCCTTTTCTCGTCGTGCGACTTCTGGGGTACGGGTACGACGCTAGCCCTCGTCCGCGCCCATGTCTACTGTCGCCACTACAGATTTACTCCATTTGCAGGCGGCGTGATTCTGCCGTCCCAGCCCCCGGAAGAGTGACCCCTGTGCGCGAGGGACGCTCTCGGGGAGCGCCGCGCCGCAGTTGGCCGGGACCGATGCCGACACGCCGTATGAACAACACTCAAACCGCCTTGTGTGTGGCCGATGAGCCACGTAGAAAAAGGGACGCTCCGTCGGTTCTCCGTATCAACCGAAAGGATGTCGATCACATTGGGAGCGTCAGACCTGCCGCGGCTCGACACGGATGGCAGGGCGATCTACGAGTTGGCCCTGACCGGTACCGGTCTGCTGCCCTCCGCGTTGCCCGGGCAGCTGGACCGCGAGCCCGCCGTGATCGAGAGGGCTCTCGCCGACCTCCAGGCGCTGGGCCTGTTATGCCCGACCGATGACGAGACCGGGATGCTCACGGCCGTCAGCCCCGACAGCGCCGCCGCGCAGACCCTGTTCCCGAGAGAGCAGGCGGTGAGCGAGCAGCTGATCGAGATAGCCGAGGCCCGCGCCGAGATGGAGCGGCTGCGACCGCTGTACGCCGCCGCGCGCGCCAAGTGGCTCCAGAACAACGCGATCGAGATCCTGCCGAACCTGCGCGCCGTACGGGGCGTGCTCGGTGAACTCGGCGCGGCCTGCACCAGCGAGATGCTGACCTCGCAGCCCGGCGGCGGCCGTCCCACCCCCGTGCTCGAAGAGGCGATCGGCCGGGACGAGGCGATGCTGCGCCGGGGCATCAAGGTGCGCACGCTCTACCAGCACACGGCGCGCTACAACCAGCCGACCGTCGCCTATGTCGAACGGGTCGCCCGGCTCGGGGCCGAGGTGCGCACCCTCAGCGACGGGTTCCCGCGTCTGATCGTCTTCGACCGGCAGGCCGCCGTGATCACGCTGCACGGGTGCCCGCAGGGCGGGGTCCTGGTGCACGACCGGAGCATCGTGGACTTCGCGGTCGCCTCCTTCGAGCGGGCCTGGCCGAGCGCCGCCCCCTTCACCGCCGGGTACCAGAAGGAGCAGGTGCACGCCCTGTCGACCGAGGTGAAGCAGGACATCGCCCGGCTGCTGGTGTCCGGCCTCGACGACCGTGCCATCGCCCGCCGGCTGGGCATGGGCCTGCGCAGCTGTCAGCGCCACATCGCCGAGATCATGGAGCAGCTGGGCGCCCGCAGCCGTCTGCACGCCGGGTATCTGATCGGCCGGGCCAACCTTCTCGACGACGCGGACACGGAGGGGGGCGAACCGGCGCCCGCGGGCGTCCCGCCCTCGGTGTTCGACGCCGAAGGGCTCTCCGAGAGGTGAGGGACGGCCGCGCGGAGGGGGCCCGCGGCGTCATGAACGGGCCCCTTGCGCCGCGACGTTCCGGAAGTTCCGCTGGTATCCCGGAGGCTCCGCTGGTATCGCGAGGTCCCGCCGTCAGGCGTCCGGCGTGCGCTCGTGGAAGACGGCGCCGACCGAGGCCCCGGTACCGAGGTTGACGACGTCCACACGGGAGTCCGTGCGGGTCGCCCGGACGAAGACACCGCCGCTTTCGGTCGCGGTGGTGAACACCCCCCACACCGGCGTCCAGGGCGCGAGGGTGCCGTCCTCGTCGGCGAAGTACTCCGGGACGGGGCGGATGCGCCGCTGCAGGACGTACGGACCGCCGACGGCGTCCCGCACCCGCGCGGCCCACTCCTCGGACGTCAGCCCCTCCTGCCAGCCGGGCAGCACCGCCTGGCCCCCGTGCGCCAGGGTGGCCTTCAGCACCAGCTCCTCCTGGTGCCCGACCGCGTGGGCGAGAAGGTCGGCGCGGCTGCCGTCCTCCAGCGTGACCTCGCCCTCGCGCACCATCCGGGTCCAGGGCAGGACGCGGTCCAGGGCGGCCAGCTCGGCCTCCTCGAACAGCGGGCGGTTGGCCTCGTCGGAGAGCATCGCCAACGCCGCCTTGCAGCCGAACAGTTCGGCGTCCATCGGCGTGAAGATCCGCACCTCGCCGCGCTCGGCCGCGTCCAGGACCGGGTCCATCAGCGCCACGGCGCCGGGCGTGGAGGCGACGTCCTCCAGCATGAACAGCCGGTTGACGACGTCCACCCGGTGCTCGCCGAGCCAGAGACCGCCGTCGCGGGCCGTCAGCTCGCCGATGTGGCAGGCGTACGCCTCCACGCCGAGCGTGCTCCAGTGCGCGGCGACCACCCGCATGTACGGCGCGAGCGACGGGTAGCTCTCCGGCCAGTCGGTGATGGCGACGACCGGGCGGGCGCCGGGCTCGATCCCGCACTCCAGGCGGATCGTGTCGAGGTGCGTGCGGGTGGTGTCGACGTGATCCAGGTCGTTCTCCTCCACGAACGCCTTCATCCGCGCGTCGTTGAGGAGGGCGCGGCTGATGTGGACCATGTCCGAACCGGCCAGGGCGCTGCCCATGTTGTACTCGAGCAGCCGGAACCCGCCCGCGTCCGCGTACAGGTCGGAGCGGCTGAACCGGGTCACCCCGCTCCCCCGCCCGCGCAGTACGCAGCGGATCTGGTCGTCGTTCATGCCGAGCGCGCGGGCGAACGCCTCCAGGTCGCCGCCGAAGAGCCGGTCGGGCAGGCTGAGCAGGGCGCCGCGCAGCACCTCCAGGTCGGCGAGCAGCTGCCGCCGTTCGTCCGCCTCGATGAAGAGCGGGCGGGTCAGCAGCGCGTCCTGGTAGAAGGTCCGCACCAGCTCCGACCGCGGTTCCACCGGGACCGCGGTGGGCACGGCCGCCAGGAACCGCGCGGTGAGGGCGTTGCGAGTCACGTGAATACCTCTCGGGGAGGGGGCCGGGCGGCCGTCCTACGTCGGCGTCGGCCCGGCGCCCGCGGTGATGGCCAGGTAGCAGTAGTCGTCGAGCATCTTGGGCAGCGGGCGGGCGGGGCGGCCCACCACCTCGGCGAAGGCGAGCGCGTCCTCGATCCGCGGGCCCAGGCGCGCCTCGGACAGCAGCCGGGCCGCCCAGTCGCGGCCGAGCCGCTGGTGCGCCGCGTACGCCGCTCCGTCGCGGGCGCCGTGCAGATGGGCGGCGATCGCCTCGTCCCACGGCATCAGCGTGTGCGGGCGCAGGGCGTGCAGGGCCTTCGCGGCGGCCGTCGGACCGAGCGCGCGGACGCGGCCGGTGGCCGGGGACAGCGCGGCGGGCGTCCCGGCGAGTTCGGTGAAGCAGTCGCCGAGCGCGTCGGTGTCGGCGTCGGTGAGTTCGGCCAGCGCGCGGTGCGGGAGGTCCGCTCCCCGGCTCCGCCACCAGGCGGCCAGACCCTCGTCGAAGGGGTCCGGCTCGCCCGGCTTGGGATACCGGATGCGGCAGCCCGCCGCGTTGAGCCAGCGCAGCAGCGCCTTGCGGTGCGCGGGCTCGGCGAGATCGGGCCGCCCTGCGGTGGCGAAGACGTAGTCGTGCCAGATCTCGTCGACCCGCTTGTACTGGGCGAACCGCCGCACTGCGGTGATCAACAAGTCCTGGTTCATGGGGAGTTGGGGCACGACTACTCCTGGGAGGGGAAGGGGGGCGTGATCACCGGGACAGTATGTAGCCGTCCTGCGGCCGGTAGCCGCGCGAGCGGCGCAGGTCGGTGAGCACGAAGGTGCGCTGCAGCCAGCGGTCGTTGCCGTCGTAGCGAGGGGAGAACGCCGTACGGCCGTGCAGCGTCACCCGGTTGTCGACGATCGCCAGATCACCGGCGGCCAGCGGGATGGTGTACGACACGTCGTCGAGCGCCTTCTCCAGGGCGTGCAGCGCCTCCTCGGCGCGCGGGGTCACCCCGGAGGTGGCGGCGAAGTCGACGCGGACGTCCGGGTCGTGGGGGTCGCCGAACAGGGCCGGGTGGTGCGGGGTGGCCTCGCTCCGCGCGCCGAAGGAGGGCGGCGGCTGGGTGGAGAACTCCGGCCTGGACAGCGCCTCGACGACGGGCGGCGGCAGCAGCGGCAGCGCCTCGCGGATGCCCGCGGTGCGCAGCCCCGCCTCGCTCTCGGGGTCGGCGCGCAGGCACAGCAGCATCACATGGTCGGGGCGGTGCCCGTGGAAGGCGTTCTCGTTGTGCATCATCAGCGCCACCGAACCGGCGTTGCCCTGGAAGCTCTCCTGGCCGGGCACCGGTACGACGTCCTGGACGAGGGCGCCGGACTTCTCGGCGCGGAACGCGGCCGGGTCGCCCAGGCCGCAGGCCATCATCAGCAGCACCGCGGCGGACACGCTGGCCTCGCGCTGGACCGACCCCTTCACGGTCGGGGTGGGCGGCAGGGCGGTGGCGTCCACCGGCAGCCCGCGGATCAGGAGCGCGCCGGTGGGACCGGAGTCGCGGCGGTACGCGCGGGCCGCGCGGCGCAGCGCGGGGGGCAGTTCCTCCCACGCGGAGCGGGCGGCGGCCACCCAGCGCGGGTCGTCCACGTCCAGCAGCGTGCCGCACAGGTCGCGGGCCGCCGCCTCGATGCGGGCCGAGTCGTCGGGGGTCAGGGCGAATTCCGCCGGGCCGGACCCGGTCGGGATGCCTGCTGTCACGGTCACTTCATCACCATTTCCGTACGTGGAGCGGCGTGCGTCCGGCGTGCCGACACACGGTCGATCAGGGTCAGGGCGGGAGCGGTGAGCATGGTGGTGACGAGCGTCATCACCACGAGCATGGTGAAGACGGTGGGGGTGATGACGCCGAGCTGGAGACCGACACCGAGCACCACCAGCTCGGTGAGGCCACGGCAGTTCATGAGGGCGCCGAGGGAGACGGAGTCCTGCCAGCCGAACCCGGTGAGCTTGGCGGCTCCCGCGCTGCCGGCCCACTTGGTGAGGACGGCGACGGCGGTGATCAGCGCGCACCAGCCCCACAGCACGGGGTCGGCGCCGATCAGCCGGAACTCGGTGTTCAGGCCGGACTGGACGAAGAACAGCGGGAGCAGCATGACCAGGGTCAGCGAGCGCATCTTGTCCACGGCCCCCGCCACGACGGCGCTGTCGCGGGGCAGCACGGACCCGAACAGGAAGGCGCCGAAGATCGGGTGGATGCCGATCCAGTCGGTCGTGAACGCGGCCAGCAGCAGCCCGGAAAGCAGCAGCGGCAGGGTGCCCCGGCTGCTCGGCAGCCGGTGGACGGCGCGGGCCAGCAGCGGTCGCAGCCCGAACCACACGGCGCAGATGAACGCCAGGGTCAGCGCGGCGGTGAGCAGGACCGACAGCGGTGAGCCGCCCTTGGCCAGCGCGGTCACCAGGGCCAGCAGACACCAGGCCGTGATGTCGTCGACGGCCGCGCAGGTCAGCGCGAGCGCCCCGACCGGGGTGCGGTCGATCCCCCGGTCGGTGAGGATGCGGGCGAGCACCGGGAACGCGGTGATGCTCACGGACACCGCGATGAACAGGGCGAACGCCGGGAAGCCGACGTCCTTGGCGGCGAAGCGGTGGTACATGGCGAAGGCGAGCGCCACCCCGCCGAGCAGCGGTACGGCGATGCTGACGTTGCTGACGAGGATCGCGGTGCGCCCCCGGTCGCGGACATGGCCGAGGTGGAGCTCGTAGCCGACCAGGAACATGAACATGACCAGGCCGAGCTGGGCGAGCGCGTTGATCACCGGGAGCATGTCCGCGGGGAGCAGCCAGTGCTGGCCCTCGGGCCACACGGCGCCCAGCAGCGAGGGGCCCAGCGCGATGCCGGTGAGGATCTCGCCGATGACCGGGGGCTGGCCCAGCCGGACGGAGACGCGGCCCGCCAGCAGACAGCAGATCATCATGACCGGCAGGGCGAGCAGCAGATGCCCCGTCGGCTCCAGCGTCGGGAGCCCGACGGCAAGCTCAGTGCCCATCGGAGCTGTCCGGATCCTCGGTGAAGTACCAGTTCTCGGGGTTGATGAAGCCGAGCGGGTTGACCGGTTCGACGCCCTGGAGGCCGTGCGCGACCTCGAAGACGCGCAGCGGGAAGTTGGGCATCCAGATCACCGGGACCTGCTCGGCCACGTAGTCCTGGTAGGCGTACATGTCGGCGAGGTCGTCGCTGGTGACCGTCTTCTCGATCAGCTCGTCGGCGACCGGGTCCGAGTAGCTGCCGAAGTTGCAGCCCGCGCCGGTGCGGTAGAGCAGTTCGCCCGTGGGGTGGAAGTTCGGCCCGTACACCCAGCCGCCGTTCCAGCAGGACAGCTCCCAGGTGGTGGTGCCGGTGGTGTCCTGGCCGACCAGGACGGAGGGGTGCACCTCTTCGAGGACCAGCTCGATGCCGGCCCGGGCGGCGTCGTCGCGGAATGTGCGCAGGAGCCGGGCCAGGGTCTTCTCGTGCCCGGAGGCGTACCGCAGGGTGACGGTCAGCCGGGTGCCCTCGGGGATGCCCTCGCCCGCCTGGCCCGCGCCGGTACCGGCGTTGACGCAGATGGCCGGGGTGACCGAGGTGTCCCAGCCGTTGTCGGCGAGCAGCCGCCGGGCCTTGTCCACGTCGAAGGGGAACGGGTTGGACTTCTGGGCCGGGGAGAGCAGTTCGGTGACCGGCAGGGCCGGGACCGGGCCGTAGGTCGGATAGCCGTAGCCCTGGTAGATCTCCCGGAAGGAGCCGTCCTGGTCGAGACAGGTCTGCAGGGCCTGCCGGAAGTACAGCTGGCGGAAGATCTTCCCGGCGATCGTCGGGTTGGAGAAGTTGAACGGGAAGTAGTGGATGGAGTACAGGATCTGCGGGACGATCCGGTAGTGCTCGGCCAGCGGGTTGGGGCCGCCGGTCGTCGGGTCGGTGGTGGGCTCGGTGATCCGGTCGAAGGGCAGGAAGCCCATGTGGATGGCGTCAGGACCGTGCGGGCCCTCCTCCAGCCACCCGTACTGCTGCTCGTCGGTGTCGGTGGGCACCAGGCGGAACTCGTCGGCGTACGGCTTGTTCGGGCCGGAGTAGGACGGGTTGGGCACCATCCGGACCAGGCCGTCCCTCGTGTACTCGGCCAGCTTCCAGGGGCCGTTGACGACCGACCAGACGGGGCTGTCCGGCCAGCGGGTGCGGGCGCTGTTGTCCTCCGCGTACACGTCGCCGTTCTGCGCCATCAGGTAGTCGTAGACGGCGTACGCCTGCTCCTTGTGGTGCGTGGCGTCGGCCGGGCCCTCGGCGGTACGGTCCCAGGCTTTCGGCAGCGGCGTGATCAGGCTGAACTGGTTCATCAGGACCCAGTTGTGCGCGTACGCCCTGTCGAAGGTGAAGCGGACCTTGTCCTCGGCGACCTTCTCGTAGGAGGTCAGGTTGTCCGGGAAGAAGCCCGGCACATAGCCGCCGTACTCCTCCTTCTTCGCCTCCAGCAGATGCATCCAGAGCATGACGCCGTCCGCGTTCACCGTCTCGCCGTTCGACCACCGGTACGGCTTGACGGTGAGGGTCGCGGTGCGGCCGTCCGCGCTCCACTCGGGCGGCTCGGCCATGCTCAGCTCGTGGTCGACGCGGGCGTCGCCCTGGGTGCCGTACCAGTACAGCGGCCGGTACATCAGCATCTGGAACTCGTAGAGGCTGCGGGCGCCGAACCGGCCCGGGGGCAGCAGCGGGAAGATGCAGGCGGGCGGGAAGCCGGGGGTGCAGGCCCAGCTGATGGTGCCGCCCTTGCGCGGAGTCCGGGTCATGACTGTCCTCGCTCGGGGGAAGTGACGTCACGGGGAAGCTCTTCGATGCAGGAGGTGCCGCTGTCCGCGTCGGGGCCGTACCGCTCCCAGGTCTCGTGCAGCCGGATCCGGCCGTCGGGCAGGACCTCGGGGACGCTCTCGCAACGGCCGGAGACGGTCCGGCCGTTGGCGAGCACCATCGTGTAGGCGAAGGTGAGCGTGCCGTCGGGGGCGGCCAGACCCGTCAGGGAGCCGCGGCGCACGTCCGCGCCCGCGGAGGAGCCCCAGACCAGGTCGCCGTCCTGGCGGTAGTGCGCGACGGGGGCCTCGGGGCCTGCCGTCACCTTCCTGAACCGCTTGCCGTCGTAGTTGATCACTTTGCGCTCCGTGGCTGGTGGGATGGCTCAGGCGGCGTCGCGCAGCTCCAGCGTGCAGCACTTGACGCTGCCGCCCGCCTTGAGCAGCTCGGACAGGTCCACGCCGCGCGGCGCGAAGCCCCGGGCGCGCAGTGCGTCGATGAGGTGGGTCGCCGCCTGCGGCAGCAGGACGTTGCGGCCGTCGCTGAAGGCGTTGAGGCCGAAGACCGCGGCGTCCGCGTCGGTCGCGAGGATCGCGTCCGGGTACAGCTCGCGCAGCACGGCCCGGCTGCCCGGCGTGAACGCCGCCGGGTAGTACATGACCTCGGTGTCGGACAGCACCGCGAGCGCGGTGTCCAGGTGGTAGAACTCCGGGTCGACCAGGGTCAGTCCGGTGACGGGCACCCCGAAGAACTCCTGCGCCTCGGCGTGCGAGCGGGGGTCGGTGCGAAAGCCCGTACCGGCCAGCAGCCTGCGCCCGGCCAGCAGATAGTCGCCCTCGCCCTCGTTGATGTACTCCGGCCACCGCAGCTCCGTGTAGCCCTGGGCGCGGAACCAGTCGAGATAGGCGGGCCCCTCGGCGGTGCGCTCGGCGTGCCGGAAACGCGCGCCGAACACCTTGCCGTCGACGACGGTGGCGCCGTTGGCGGCGAACACCATGTCGGGCAGCCCGGCCACCGGCTCGATCACCTCGACGGTGTGCCCCAGCTCCTCGTACAGCGCCCGCAGGGTGTTCCACTGGGCGAGCGCCAGCTCGGTGTCGACGGGCTTCTCCGGGTGCATCCACGGGTTGATCGAGTAGTGCACGTCGAAGTGGCTGGGACGGCACATCAGCAGTCTGCGCGGGGTCACGGTGCGGGCACCGGTCCCCTCGGCGCTGTGCTGCGGCAGGATCGGTTCGGTGTACGGCATGTCTCTCCCTGGGGTGGTGGGAACGGAGTCGGGCCGGGTGACGGTGGTCAGCGGGTGAGCCGTACGTCGATGGCGCGGGCGAGGTCCGTCGCCGTGCTCATCGCGTCCTCGAACGAGGTGCCGGTGACACCGAGGAAGCCGAGGATGGAATTGCCCTCCGGGGGGCGGCGGATGACGTCCCCGGGCCGGGCCGTGATCTTGAAGAAGAACACCTTGTCGGAGCCGGTGACCTCGTCCGGGACGACGACCTCCGCGATCCGCCCCGAGTCGCACAGCAGCGCCATGCCGGCGATGTGCACACCGGTCGGGGTGTACGGACCGGTCTTCGGGTGGACCCCGCGGGCGGTGTCCATG
Organism: Streptomyces sp. LaPpAH-108; assembly: GCF_000373625.1. Classification (GTDB taxonomy): domain Bacteria; phylum Actinomycetota; class Actinomycetes; order Streptomycetales; family Streptomycetaceae; genus Streptomyces. The sequence goes on along the minus strand of NZ_KB891987.1, from coordinate 622,650 downwards.
AGGGTGCGGATCGGGCAGTGGTCCGCGGTCAGCCGGGCGATGTGGTCGAGCCCGCCGCCGCCGGGCCGGATCGCGATCTCCAGGATGTGCGGCACGCCCTGGTGGTAGCGGACCTCGGCGTGCAGCGTGCCGTGGGTGACGCCCTGGGCGCGGACCCCGGCGCGGACCGCTTGGTGCAGGGCCTCGATCTGGTCGGGGGCGAGCGAGGTCGGCGCGGCGTGCACGTCGTCGTCGAAGGTGTCGCCCTCGACGGTGACCCGGTCCACGATCGAGCCGAGGTACACCTCGCCGTCCCAGGCGACCGCCTCGCACAGGAACTCCCGGCCGTCCAGGAAGGACTCCACCAGCAGACCCTGCGGGCCGAGGTCGATGCCCTGGGCCTCCATCCGGTACCAGGACATGTCGTCGATGCCCGCGAGCGCCTGCGGGAAGCGCTCGGCCATGTCGTCCGCGTTCTCGATCCGGAAGACGAAGTTGCTGGCCGCGCCGAGGGTCGGCTTGAGGATCACCGGGTAGCCGAACTCCTCGGCCGCGGCGAGCGCGTCGGCCAGTTCGGGCACGAGGCGGAAGCCCGGGACGGGGGCGCCGCCCTTCTCGTGGGCCTGGCGCATCAGGTACTTGTTGCGGCTGGTGCGGGCGGCCTCCACGCCGACGCCGGGCAGGCCCAGCGCCTCGGCGACCGCGGCCACGGCCACGACCCCGGCCTCCGAGAACGTCAGCACGCCCTCGAAGTCCTCCTCCTCGTGCCAGGCGCGGGCGGCGGCGACGATGTCGTCGATGTGCTGGGAGCCGACGACGCGGTAGCGGTCGGCGGGCCAGTAGTCCTCCTCGCCCACACCGTTCAATACGTACAGGTCAGCCCCGAACTCCTCCACCTGGCCGTACCGCGACAGGTAGTAGTGCGCGTTCTGCAGAGCCTCGACGGCGAGCAGCTTCATGGCTCGTGCTCCTTCGGTCAGTGGGCGGGCGGCGGGGCCACGGCGGCCTCGGTCGCGTCCGGCGCGCCGGGCAGGTCGGGGGCGGTGGACGCGGCGGGCTCGGCGGTGGGGGCAGGGGTGGCGGCGGGCTCGGCGGTCTTCGCCCGGGCCGTCTGCTCCTGCTCCCGCGCCTGCTGTGCGTAGAAGCCCCGCAGGGTGGCGATCGTGACCAGCGGGACCACACCGATCAGCACGGACAGGGCCCAGAAGGCGGAGGCCACCGAGTGGTGGTCGGCGAGGTAGGACAGCGCGATCGTGGCGACGAGGCCGCTGGCCAGGCTCACCGCGTTGACGGTGCCGAACACCCGGCCCGAGCGGCTGTCCTCGATGGCGCGCATCAGCAGGGTCCGCGAGGAGATCGCCGCGAAGCCGAAGGAGAACGCGGCGAACGGGATCGCCGCCATCAGACCGGCGATGTGGAACGGCTCCACGGCGATCAGCGCCGCGTTGCCGAAGAAGCCGAAGGCGGCCAGCGTGAGGTTGGAGAACCGGTGCGAGACCCGTTTGTAGACCGCCGCGCCGACCAGCATCCCCGCTCCGGCCAGCGCGTCGACCAGGCCGAAGACGCCCGCCCGCTCCTTGAACACCTGGATGACGAGGACGACGAGCAGCACATTGCTGACCGTGATGTTGACGCTGCCGACCGTCAGGAGCAGCCCCAGGCGCTTGACCGGTCCCCCGGTCGCCGGTGCCTCGGCCCCCTCCTCGGTGGCCTCGGCGGCGTTCACCGCGGGTTTGTTGCCGAGCAGCATCCAGCAGAGCGCGGAGAACGCGAAGGTGACGGCGTTGAAATAGAACACCGGCATCAGGCCGAAGATCTGGATCAGGAAGCCGCCCGCCGCCGCCGACAGCAGCGAACCGGCCTGCGTGGACATCGAGAAGTTGGCGTTGAACGGCCCGAGCCGTTCGTAGCGCACCCGCTCGCGCACCAGCGCGTTGCTCGCGGGGTTGAACGCCGCCGCGATCACCGAGAGGGCGAAGGTGACCGCGTAGGCCGTGTACTGCGTCGACGCCCCCAGCGCGATGGCGAGGGGCAGCGCCAGCGCGACCACCGCGCTCGCCACGTCGCACACCAGGCACATCACCCGCCGGTCGAACCGGTCGACGAGCCGCCCGAAGGGCACCGAGAGCAGTACCTGGGGAATGGCCAGCACGATGAACAGCCAGCCCACCGACAGCGTGGTCTGCTGCTTCTCCAGCACCAGCAGGGAGGCACCGAGCAGCTGGATGCCGTTGCCCAGGAAGGTGACGAAGTTCGCCGGGAGGATCAGCCACTCGGCACGGTCGGCCTTGGGCGGCCCTCCCGCCTGATCGGGCCCGGCGAGCAGTGCGGCGGTCATGGTGCGACTCCTGTGGTCGAGTGGTGGAGGGAAGCGGCGAGGGAGAGTTCGCCGGGCATGCGGACGGGATGGTCGACGGCGGTCAGACCGGTGGGCACGCGCGGTCCCGTGCCCAGGGCCCGTCCGGCCAGGGAACGGGCGATCAGCGGCGCGAACTTGAACGAGGACCCGCCGCAGGCGGCGTAGATCCACGCGTTGGCGTCGCCCAGCTGTCCGAGGACCGGGCCGTGGGTCTCCCGGTCGGCGAGGTAGTAGCTGTCCTCGGCCCGTTCGATCCACTCGGCCCGGAAGCCGCTGAGCAGCGAGGCGAAGTGCCGTACGAGACGGGCGCGCACCTCGCGGGGCGCGGTGCGGTCGCCGGTGCGCTCGGCCGGACGGCAGGCGACCGCCGCGCTCAGCTTCAGCGGGGCACCGCCCACCGGCGGCACCAGCCAGGCGCCCTCCGCCGTGCCGAGCGAGGGGATGGCCGGGGTCCGCTCCCACAGTCCGCGCAGGGACGGCGGCACCGCGCACATCAGCTGGGTCTGCCGGTACAGCGTCAGACCGCCGGAGAACTCCGGGGCCAGCAGCTCGCGCGACCACGGTCCGGCGGCCACCACCACGGCGTCGCCACGCAGCACGGTGCCGTCCGCGAGGCGCACCAGGCCGAACGGCGCCTCGACGCCGGTCACTTGATGCCCCGGCAGCAGCCGCACCCCCGGCCGGGCGGCCAGTACCTCGGCGGCACCGGCCAGGATGCGGTCGGCGAGCAGGACGCCGCCGTCGCGTTCGAGGACGGCCCGGCTGCCGCGCGGCAGCCGCAGCTGGGGGTACCGCGCGGTGATCTCGTCCTCGTCCAGCCGGAGCGCGCCCGGCAGTTCGGCGAACGCGGCCTGCGACGCCTCGGGTTCGCCCGGCCCCCGTACGGTGAGCGCGCCCACCCGGTGGTAGACGACCGTACGCAGCCGGGACTCCACCTCGGCCCACCGGTGGTGGGCCTCGACGGCGGCGGCGGCCTCCGCCGGACCCGGGTGCAGGGCGCGCAGCACCCGGTGCCGGTCGTAGGAGGTGGCCTCGGGGTTGGGGATCGTGCCCCGCTCCACGACGTCGACCTCGGCACCGGCCAGGGAGCACTCCAGCGCGGTGAGGAGGCCGATGACCCCGCCGCCCACGACGATGATCCGCACGATGTCAGCCGACCTCTTCCGGGGGCGTGTCGGACGAGGGCGGCGCGAACGAGGGCAGCGCGAACGGCTTGACCTCGGAGACCGCGAAGCCCTCGAAGCCGATGGAGCCGTCGAACCCGCCGGTGAGCGTCGCCGCCTCGGCCAGGTCGATCAGGATCGGCGCGGCACAGGCGATGAGCGCCCGGACCTCGACGAACAGATCACCCAGCGCCGTACGGTCCAACTCGCCTGCCGTCAGGTCGAGTTGTTCGGCCCAGCGGTCCAGCCGTTCCAGCTGGGCGCAGATCAGGTCGGCGGCGCGGGTGAGGCTGTAGCTCTCCAGCTCGTAGCAGCCGGCGAAGCGGTCCAGCATGATCGCCGCGTGCTTGCGGGCCCGGTCGGAGACGGGCAGCGCGCCGTCCCCGGCCCGCTCGGTCGCCTCGGCGAGCCGGGCGCGCAGCCGCTCCCAGGGCCCGACCAGGCGCTCGTCGGTCACCTTGTCGAGGGCGGCCCGGCTGAAGTTGGTGCGCTGGTTCTCCGGGTTCGCCAGCGCGAGGTAGAAGCGCACGAGGTCCCGGGGGACCTCCTTGAGCAGTTCCTCGGCGTACAGGACGTGGCCTCGGCTGGTGGAGAACTTCTCGTTCTCCAGCTCGTAGAACTCGTTGACCACCATGGCGTCCGGCACGATGTACCGGCCCTCGTGCGCCATGATCAGCGCCAGATGGGTCAGGCCCCAGAACCAGATGTTGTCGAAGCCGATGAAGTAGACCAGCTCGTGGTCGCGCCGGGTCCGCCACAGCTCGTCGGAGGACTCGGTCTCCTCGCCGAGCTGCCGGGCCGCGTAGTCGGTGGTGTACATGACGGCCGGGATGCCTTCGACCCAGGCGTTGATCACCTGCCCCGGCGTCTCGGGGAACGGCGCCGGGATGCCCCAGCCGATGGGGTACGTGATCGCGAAGTCGGGCAGCGGGCGGTCCAGCAGCTCGCGGATGAGCTGGGCCATGTGCGGCCGGAGGTAGGGCAGCTTCTCGGCGTAGTAGGTGGTGAGCCGGTCCCGGTACTCCTCCATGGGCAGGACGAGGATCGTGGCCTCACGGGTGGTCAGCACGTCGGTGGGGTCGACGGTGGAGCGGGCGCCGATCAGCTCGTCGAAGTTGTTGGGGTGCCCGCAGGTCTCGCACAGGCCGCCCCGGCTCTCCGAGAGACAGACGGGACAGTCGCCGCAGACCAGCCCCTCGACCAGGAACTCACCGGACTTCTCCGAGTACGGCAGCCGCACCGTACGCGTGCGGAACTTCCCGGCGTCGTACAGCTCCCGCACGAACCGCAGCACCGTGGCCCGGTAGCCGTCGTCGTACGGTGCGAAGCCGTCGACGGACATGCCCATCGTGGCCAGGGTGTCGCGGATGCCCTGCCAGGAGCGGCCGGCCAGTTCCTCGGGGGCGACGCCCAGCTTGCGGGCGCTGGCCAGTACGTACGTCTGGCTCTCGTCGGTGCCCGAGGAGTACAGGACGCTGCGGCCGGTGGCCCGCAGATAGCGCGCGTGGACGTCCGCGCCGATGAACGGGCCCGCGAGGTGGCCGATGTGCAGGCTGCCGTTGGGGGTGGGCGGGGTGTCGATGACGATGACGCGGCGGTCGCCCAGCTCGTCGGAGGAGGCCATGGTCAGGCCTCGCTCTCGTGCCGGGCGCTGAAGACCCGGGACATGTCGGTGTCCCACCAGATGCTGAACATCTCGAAGTCGGTGTCGGTCTCGTTGATGACCTGGTGCTCCTTGCCCGGCGGGAAGTGCACGATGTCGCCCGCGACGAACGGCAGCCGCTCGCCGTGCGACTCGATCCACGCCTCGCCCTTGACCGCGATGAAGATCTCGTACTCGTGGTGGGCGTGCCGGGGGGAGGCGGACCCGGCCCGGATGACGCTCTGGGCCCCTTCGAAGGGCGCGTTGAGCGTGGGCCACGGCAGCAGCCGCTGCGACCAGCTGTTCTCCGTGCTCAGCGCGGCACGGTCGAAATGACGGATGTCCAAGGGAGTTCCTTCGGCCGATGGGGCGGGGGGGGTGAGCGGGACAGGGGGCGGGGGCCGTCCGGCGGGGGCGGTGGATCGAGGTGCCGTCCCTCCGGCGGGGGCCGTGGGTCGCGATGCCGTCCCCCGGCGGCGGGAGACGGACCGGAGTCGCGGCCCGTCCGGCGAGAGCGGGCGGATCGAGGCGCCGTCCCGTCCGGCGGGGCGAAACGAACCGTGGTGCCGTCCCGTCCGGTGACGCGAGACGGACCGTGGTGCCGTCCGTCCGGCGGGGCGGTGGAGCGAGGCGGAGCCGCTCGACGGCGGGAGACGGGTCAGTGGCGGCCCGCCACGACCGGCTCGCGGTTCCGGCCGGGGGCGGCGGGCTCGGCCGGGTCGGCGTCGGCGTCCGCGTCGGTACCCGGTGCCGCATGGCGGATCAGGCTCCGGGCGATCTCCTCGCTGCGCCGGGCGAGGATGCTCAGCAGCGAGTCGGCGATGCCGTGCGTGGCCTCGTTGACGCCCTGGAGATGGACGGTGGCGGTGGGCTGCTCGCCGATGTCCAGCCGGTAGTCCCGGCCGACCTCGACGCTCTTGAGCCCCAGCGCGTCGGCCAGACCCTGGATGACGGCCGGCTGCTCGGAGCGGAAGCCGGTGCCCAGCAGGACGACGTCGCAGGAGATCTCCTCCTCGGCGCCGGTCAGCTGGTTGGCGAGGGTCAGGACCAGCTCCTCGCCGGTGTCCCGGGCCGCGGTGACCTGCGTCATGACCCGGATCGACTGCCGGTCCCGGCCGCGCATCCGGTCCAGGTAGACCTGCCGGTACAGCTGCTCCAGCATGGGCGGGGTGAGACCGGCGTAGTTGGTGCGGTGCATCTCCTGGAGGATGCGGGCGCGCGCCTCCGGCTCGGCCTGGAAGAACTCGTCGACGAAGCCCGAGTAGAACAGCTCGTTGGTGAACTTGCTGGTCTCGTAGTGGTTGAAGCCGATCGAGCGCATGACCAGCGTCGGCTCGCAGCCGGGCAGGTCCTGCTGCACCGAGTGGTACATCTCGGCCGCGCTCTGCGCCCCGCCGATCACCACGACCCGCTGTCCCGGGGTGCGTGGTCGCGCGGCGATCCGGTCCATGTACTCGGTGCTGTGGATGACCCGGTCCGCGCCGATGCCCTGGAAGACCGCCGGGATGTTGGCGTCGCGTCCGGCGCCCACCACCAGCTGACGGCCCGTGACCGTGGTGCCGTCCGCCAGGTGCGCCACCCAGCCGTCCACCGCGCCTCCTCCGTCCCGGCGCGGGTGAAGCGAGGTGACGCGGGAGCCGTAGCGCACCTTGACGTGGTCCAGGGACTCGGCCACCCAGCGCTGGTAGTCGGATATCTCGCTGCGGTACGGGGTGAAGGTCCCGAGGTTGATGAAGTCCTCCAACCGCCCCGTCTCGTGCAGGTAGTTGACGAAGGAGAACTTGCTCCTCGGGTTGCGCAGGGTCACGAGGTCCTTGAGGAAGGAGACCTGGCTCTGCGACCAGGGGAGCAGCATGCCGCGCTGCCAGGCGACCTGGTCACCCTGTTCGAGCAGGAGGGTGCGGTCCGCCAGGCTCGCGGGCGCCAGCTCCTCGAGCGCCACGGCCAGGGCCAGGTTGGCCGGACCGGCTCCGATGGCCAGGACTTCGACGTCGTGGTTGGACATGAACTTCCCCTCGGTGCGGTGGCGTTACTCCTTGCGGTGGGCCAAAGCGGCGGAACGGCCTCAGACGCGCGGCTCGCCCGCCGCGCCCTCGGCCCGCGGGAACGAGTGGCTCGTACCGGAGTCGGCCGCCCGGACCGAACCCCAGCCGGAGTCGTCGGTCCCGTGGACGACGCCGGTCAGGGCCGCCAGGGCGGTGAACGACAGCGCGGCGGCGACCACGGCTGCACGGGCGCGGGACATAGGTGCTCCTCGGATCGTTGGTTTCAAGGGGCTCTGGGCCTCAACCGGCGGTCTCGCCGGGATGCCTCGGCCACACTGACAGCCCGTCGGGCGGAGTGCGGGATTCCCTCCCGACCGTCAAACCGCCTGGCAGGAATACGACACATGGATATACCGCCCATACACCGGCAAAAGGCGATGAACGCACCGTTCCGGAGGCGGTGAGCGACCACCCGAAGTCCGGCAATCGGCACAGTGCGGGTGGATCTTCATCCACTTTTGATCATCTTCTTGGTATTTTGCGGCTGTTCATCTGATTCACGCGGCCCGCAGGTTCCCGCCTGGCGGATTTCCGGCCCCCCGCACACCCCACCGGCCCGGGGGCGGACGGCGATGGTGGAGAACGGGACCGGTCCGCGGTCCCCGATCACGTCGACGCTGAGGAGCCGGCCCCATGACCGCACAGACCGACGTCCTGCTGGTGATCGGCAGCGGCCAGCAGCGCTACCGCGAATATCTGCTCGCCTCGGCCGCCGAACGGCACCCGGTGTGGCTGATCGACGCGGCCGAGCCGACCTGGCAGCGCCCCCATGTGACGGGCTGGAACGTGGTGCCCCTGCTCGACCGGGACCGGCTCGTCCCGGACCGCGAGCGCATCCTCGCCACGGTCCAGGAGATCGCCGCCGCGCACCGGATCGCGGGCGTCTTCACCTACGACGAGACGCTGGTGACGACCGCCGCGCTGATCGCCGAGAAGCTGGGCCTGCCGGGGCTCACCGCGGACGGCGCCGACCGCTGCCGCAACAAGCACCGCACGCGCGCCGCCCTCACCCAGGCCGGGCTGCCGCAGCCCCGCTTCGCCCTCGCGTACACCCTGGCCGAGGCGCGCGAGGCGGCGGCTTCGGTCGGCTTCCCCATGGTGCTCAAGCCGCGCGGGATGGGCGCCAGCATCGGCGTCGTACGCGTCGACGACCCGGCCGCGTTCGACGACGCCTTCACCATGGCCGAGCGGGCCGGGCACGGCGGTTCACCGGACTACGAGGGCGGTGTCCTGCTGGAGGAGTTCATGACCGGCCCGGAGATCAGCGTCGACGGGGTCAGCGTGGAGGGGGTGTACGAGCCGGTGTTCCTCGCCCACAAGCAGACCGGCTTCGCGCCGTACTTCGAGGAGACCGGCCATGTCGTCGACGCCGCCGACCCGTTGCTGACCGACCCGGAGCTGCTGCGCGTCCTCAGGTCGGCCCACGAGGCACTGCACGTCTCCACCGGCATCACCCACACCGAGGTGCTGTTCACCGCGCGCGGCCCCGTCGTGGTCGAGGTCAACGCCCGTCTCGGCGGCGACCTCATCCCCTGGCTCGGCGAACTGGCCACCGGCATCAGCCCCGGCCGCGTCGCCGCGGACCTCGCCCTCGGCCACCACCCCGACCTCACCCCCACCGAACACCGCACCGCGGGCATCCGCTTCGCCTACCCGCCCCACGACTGCCGCGTCCAGTCGGTGTCGGTCCCCTCCCCCACCACCCTCCCCGGCCTCCTCCAAGCCGAACCGATCGCTCCGGAGGGCACCGAACTCCGCCTGCCCCCCAGCGGCTACCTGAGCCGCTACGCCTACGTCATCTGCACGGCCCCGGACCACCCCACCTGCGAGAAGCGCCTCACGGAGGCGACGGCGGCAACCCGCTTGACGCACACCCCCCTGCCCTAGAACCACGTGCCCCGGGGCGACGAGACTGCCCGGATGAGCCACCGCCCCGCAGAAACCTGGGAACTGACGCCCCTGAAAAGCGTCGGACCGGTGACGAGGGCGTGGCCGGAGGGCGGCCGGTCCGGTCGTCGAGAGCGCCGGGGAGCGAAGAGGCAACGGGCAACACGGGCGAACCCCGATCCTCGACGTGTGCCTCGTGTCAAACTCGCTCTCGGATGCGAAGCGAGACAGGTCCGTCACGATGGGTGCCTGCCGTCGGGCTTCCCGTCGGTCGGTGAACGTCGAGCGGAGGTTCCCCGCGAGGGTGCACGGCTCTCGCGGTCGCTGTTCGAGGGGGAGGGCAGCATTGAGCACGGCTTCACGTTTCGGCCCGGAACTTCGCCGATTGCGGCAGGTGGCGGGGCTGACTCTGACCCAGTTCTCCGTGGCGCTCAATTACGACAAGGGGCATCTCAGCAAGGTCGAGCGCGGGAAACGTTCCGCCTCGCCCGAACTGGCCCGCCGGTGCGACGCCTTCCTCGGTGCGAACGGCGAGCTGCGGCGCCTGGTCGACGCCCCCGGGACCGGCTCGGACGCCGCCGAGACCTCCGGCTCCCCCGGCCCCGGGACCGTCAGACGCCGGGTGGTCCTCGCAGCGGGAACGGGGGCACTCGTCGACCTCCAGGGCGGCGGTCGGGCCTCCGCCGCCACAGGCTCCCTCCTCCCCTCCTTCCGCGCCCAGTTCGACCAGTTACGGAAGCTCGGGCAGTCCACCGCGCCGAAGGTCCTGCTTCCCCTGCTGGAGATACAGACGCGCACGGTCGTCGAGCTGGCCGCCGACGCCCCGTCCGCCGCTCGGGCCCGCGTACTCGTCCTCGCGTCACGGTTCGCGGAGTTCACCGGCTGGATGGCCCAAGAGGCAGGGGACAGCGGCGCGGCGCTCGACTGGACCGCCGAGGCCGCCGAACTGGCGCGCGCCGGTGGTGATCCGCACCTCGGTTCCTACGCGCTCGTAAGACGCGCCCTGGTCACCCTCTACGACGGGGACGCCGCGGCCACCATCGGCCTGGCCCGCAGCGCCCAGAGCGATGAACTCCCGCCGCGCATCAGAGGACTCGCGGCCCAGCGGGAGGCGCAGGGGCACGCCCTGGTCGGCGACGAACGCGCCTGCCTCCGCAGTCTCGACAAGGCACGGGAGCTGCTGGACAGCGACGACGCCCGCAGCGGCGCCGAGCCCGTGATCGGCACCACCCACGTGAACGATCCCGCGGCGATGACGACCGGCTGGTGCCTGTACGACCTCGGTCACCCCAAGGCCGCCGCCGAAGTCCTCGACCGGGAATACCGCCGCCTGTCGCCGTACGCGCTGCGCGCCCGTACCCGCTACGGCTTTCGCAGGTCCCTGGCCCACGCCGCCTCCGGCGAGGTCGAGCACGCGTGCGCGATCGCCGGGAAGCTCCTGGGGGTGATGCCGGCCGTCCCCTCGGCGACGGTGAACAGCGACATCCGGCGGCTGGCGCGCGAACTCTCCAGGTTCCGGAGCAGCAAGGCCGTACGCGATCTCCAGCCGACGCTGGCCCGGGTGCTCGCCCCCGCGCACGGCTGACCCGAAGCCCACGACCGACACCACCGCGCGCCGCCCGAACCGCCGTACGCCCTCCCGTGGACGCGTCATGCCGTCACACGGCCGGGACCTCATGTGTCCGGGCGCAAAGGCTGCGGGTCCGTACCCCTCGGCCTCCGTCGTCTTCCTCTCACGAAGGGAAACCCCATGACCGACGTCTTCGTCAACTACCGCACGGGCGACGAGGAATCCGCAGCAACCATGATCGCCCGCGAACTCGTCCGGCGGTTCGGTCAAGAGCGGATCTTCTTCGCCAGCAAGTCGATCGAGGCGGGACACCGCTTCCCGGGGGAACTGGTCAGGGCGCTGGACGAGTGCGCGGCGCTCGTCGCCGTCATCGGCCCGCGCTGGGCGGAGGTGCGCGGGGCCGACGACCGCCCCGCTCTCCAGTCCGAGCAGGACTGGCCCCGTCGTGAGATCCGCACCGCGCTCGACCGCGGGGTCCTGGTGATCCCCGTGCTCGTCGGACGGGCCACGCGGATCGACCCCGCCGTCCTGCCCGAGGATCTGCGGGAGCTGGCGGACTGCCAGTACAAGCGGTTCGACCACCGCAACGACCAGGCGGACCTGACGGCGATCGGCGACGCCCTCGCCCGGCAGCTGCCCGAGCTGGGTGCGGTGGACCGCGACGAGCGTGCCGCACGGGAGCGCGCGGAGGCGAAGTCCCGCAAGAAGAAGCGGTCGGGCGACGACGCCGGGCAGACCAGGATGCGGACGGGCAAGGTGCGCGGGGGCATCGGAAACCTCAACGGAGACCTGTCCGGCACCTTCCTCAACAAGCCGCAGGGGCCCGTGAACACCGGCCGCGGCCACCAGTACAACGCCCCCCACTTCGAGGGCGACAACACGGGGGTCCAGTACACGGCGGGGGACAACAGCGGCACGGTCCACCAGCGCTTCGAGCGCGAGCGCCGACGCTCGGACGACGAACGATGACCGAGCGGGACCACGTCACCGTCAACGATCCGCGTGGCCCGGTGAACAGCGGCGAGGGTCACCAGTACGTCTATTACGGCGCGGACTGGATGATCCGCAAGGGAGTCGAGTCCCTGCGGATCGGCATGCAGGACCGTGTACGTCTGGCCGACCGGTTCGCTCCCCCGGTGGGCTACCGCGCCGCCGCCGACCGTCTGGAGAAGCCGGGATCGGTGGTGCTGCTGGAGGCTCCGCCCGGCAGCGGGCGCCGTGCCGCGGCGATCATGCTGCTGCACGAACTCGGCGAGGACGAGGGCGCCGACGGGGTGGGGGACCGGTTCGACGAGCTTCCCGGCACGGAGAAGGAGGAGAGCCCGCTCGCCCCCGCCGAGGGGGACCGCTTCCTCCTCGACCTCTCCCGGATCACCGACGCGGAGGAGTACGGGGAGGCCCAGCGCCGCCTGGCCGTGCACCGGTCGCAGGTCCAGGAGGCGGGGGCCCACATGGTCGTCGTCCTGCCCTGGGACCTGGCGCACGCCCACGCGCCGGACCTCGAACCGCACACGGTGAAGCTGGGGCGCCCCCGGGGCGTCGCCGTCGTCACCCGGCACCTCCGCATGAACGGGCTGGCCTTCCGCTCCGCGGACCTGGGCGGCGACGGCCTCCGGCGTCTGTGCGACCGCTCCCCCCTGCGGGAACTGGCGCGGCTCGCGGGGCTGGTGAGGGCCGCTCGGGACAGCGGCCGGTTCGGCACCGACTTCGCGGGCTGGCTCGACCAGGCCATACACGCGGTGACCGACCGGGCCGGTGAGGTGAGCCAACAGGTGAGAACGGTCCTCACCGCGCCCGAGCGGGCCCTGCTGCTCACGACGGCGGTGTTCGAGGAGATGCCCGCCGACACCGTCTACGCGGCATGGAACGGCCTGATGAGGACGGTGCGGCACGAGGAAGAGACGACGACCGAGCTGGCGCGGACGGATTTCGGGGCGCGGCTGGCGGAACTCGGGATCGAGCGCGGCCCGGACGGCCGTCTCCGCTTCGCGCGGCTGGCCTACGCCGACGCGATGCGGACGTACTTCTGGGCGAACTTTCCCGGGATACGCGACGACCTCAGGAACTGGATCGGCCATGCCGCCGGACTGCGCGGTCTGACCACCGACGACCGGGTGAAGGTGGTCGTCCGCTTCGGTGAGCACTCCCTGGCCGTCGGACGGCCCGACCACCTGATCGACCTGGTGGTCCGCTGGACGGACGGCGCGACCGGGGCGCCCCGTGACCCCCGCGCCGTGGCGGCCCTCGAACTCGGCCTCGGTCACGAGGGGTTCGGCGGGCGGTTCCGCAGCTGGATGTACCACTGCGTGACCTCCAGGACCTTGCCGGACAGCCTGATCCGCGTCCTGACCGCCGCATGCCTCCAGAGTCTCGCCGCGACACACCCGGATCAGGCGATGGTGCGGCTCCGTCACCTCGCCGTACGGGAAGGGGAGGCGGCGCGTGAGGCCCGGAAGGCACTGCTCGGCCTCGTCGGCCGTGACCATCGGCGCTACCGGCTGCTGGTGGAGAGCCTGCGGAACCGTGCGCGCCGGGAGCCGCACCGGTCGGAGCCCCAGCTCCGGCTGCTGACCGAGGTGTCGAGGAGCGACCGGGCACCGGACCCGCCCCCGTGGCCGGTCCTGTTCCGGGGCTGGGAGACGGTTTTCTCCCAGCCGCCGACACCCCTCTGGAACCCGTTGGTGCGGAGCTGGCTCGACGCCGCGGCAAACGACCCTTCCCGGGAGGCGGCGCTGGGCGGGATGGTCGCGGCGACGCACGGCCGCACGGCCGCTCTCCACCGTCTCTACGCCATCGCCTGCGACTGGTCGGGGCCCGGGCGCCAGCCGTCCCGGGCAGCCGTCGCCGCCCGCTTCTGGGAGCACATCGACCACGCGCAGTACGCCCGTGCCGAGGGTACGGAGCATGCGGGCGCCGGACCACGGACCACGGAAGAGGCACGATGAGACACCGCTTCCCCAGCCTGCTGTTCGTCGCGCTCTGCGGCTTCGCACCGGCAGTGCTCGGGCACTTCATGCACTGGTCGGCGTGGCTGTGGGGCTTCCTGTCCATGGTCACGGTGTCGGGTTCCCTGCTGCTCGTGATGACGGTGCTCAGCGGTGGCCGCGCATCGGCCCGTCCGCACGAGCCGGAGGACTCCGAGACGCCCGCCGCGCCGGTGGAGCCGCCGTACCAGGAGACGCGGGTCGTCGAAGCGGCCCTGCCGAGCGCCGTGGACGGCTACGACTTCCTCTTCTCCGCCACCGTGTGGTGGCGGCCGGTTCCCGGCCACCCCGACCGGTCCGACGGCGCTTACCAGGCCCTCTCCGTGTCCTCGATCGTCAGCCGGGCCCTGAAGGTCGTCCACGGCGAGGAACCCGGCCGGGCGAGCTTCGCCCGGTACCTCCTGGAGGGCGAGCTGGCCGTCTCGCTCCCGGACCGGAGCGGACGGGTGGAAGCCCTCGCGTCCGACGTCACGCTGACCCTCGCCCACGCCGACCGCGAGCGCCTGCGGAAGCTGAACGACCTCCGCAAGGACGAGGAGATCTGGGAGTACGAGCGTGAGCACGAGCGCAACAAGCGCCGCTACCTCGGTGACGACGTGCTCAAGAGCGCGGGCAGCGCGGTGGTGTGGTGGCTCGCCCGCCACGAGGACGAGATCGAGAAGGCGGTCGGCATGATCGGCCCGCTCGCCCAGATCTCGGCGGCGGCCAACGACGAGGAGGTACCCGAACTCTTCCACCACCTGCTCGTCCCTCCCATGGGCGCGCGGAGCGAGGCGACCGTCGGGGATCCGCTGTGGGGCGGGACAGGGGAGACATTCGACCGCGAGAAAGAAGTGGGGGTCACGGACCGGCTGCTCGTACTGCTCGCGGCACTGGGTCTGAAGCCGGACATGGACTCGTACACGGTGTTCGTGCACCGTTTGGTACGGAGCCTGGAAGCAGAAGGGCTCGTGGAGGCGGCCGAGGAGATCAGGCGGACCCTACTGACGCCGACGGCGGACGACGGCGACGATCCAGAGGCCGAGCGGCCACAGAACCCGGAGGATGAGCCTCCGGACGACATGCCCCCACCGTCCCCCTGGGACGCACAGGGGCCCGCCCCCGAAGAGCCGGACCCCATCTGACTCGACCAACCACAAGGCTCTGACCTGCGGCAGGGGTGCTGCGCACCCATGCCCGAAGGCGGTCCGGCACCACCCTCACCTGTTCGCGCTGATGTGCTGCCCGGCTTGCCACACCGTCCACAGCCGTTCGTAGGTGCCGCCGGCGGCGAGGAGTTCGTCGTGGGTGCCGGTCTCGGTGACGCGACCGGCGTCCATGACCACGATCCGGTCGCACGTGGCGGCTTGGGAGAGCCGGTGAGCGATCACGATGCCGGTCCGGCCGGCAAGGACCGCCTCCGAAGCGCGGTCGAGCCGCTCGGCGTGGGCGGAACCGGCCTCGGCGGTGGCTTCGTCGAGGATCGCCAGTTCCGGGTCGGCGAGGAGCAGCCGGGCGAGGGCGAGCTGTTGCGCCTGCGCCTCGGTGAGCGGGTGTCCGCCGATGCCGACCACCGTGTCGAGGGCATCCGCCGACAGGTCAAGGAGACCGCCTGCGCCGGTGGTTTCGAGCGCGGCACGGATCTCGGGGTCGGTGGCGTCGGGGGCGGCGAGCGTGAGGTTCTCTCGCAGTGTCCCGGCGAACACATGTACTTCCTGGGTGATCACCGCAGTGCCGGAGGGACGGATCACTGTCCCTGCGTCAGGTCGGTGAACGCCCGCGATCACGGCGGCGAGCGTGGTCTTCCCCGCCCCGGACGGGCCGACGATCGCGAGGTGCTGACCGGCCGGGATGTCGAGGCCGATGCCGTCGAGCACGAGGGGACCGTCGGCGTAGCGGAACGCGACCTCGCGGAGCCGGACGGCGGTGGCTGTCTTCGCCGGGTCCGCCGGGTCCGCCGACCTCGTCGACGCGTCGGCCGCGTCCACGGTCGGCATCGTGACGACTCCGATCATGCGGCTCAGCGATGCGAGGGCCGACTGGAGGGTGTCGATGACGAACAGCAGTTGGTTGACCGGCCCCAGCAGGCGCAGCACGAGCAGCATGGCGGTGGTGGCGCCGCCGACGGTTGAGGCTCCGCGGTCGACGAGGACGAATCCGACGACGAGCACGGCGGCCAGGCTCAGGCATTCGCCGAGGTTGAGCCGGGCGTTGAGCATGCTCTGCACGGTGCGTGCCCGCAGCGACCGCACCGCGACGCCCCAGGAGTCCGACATCACGGCGCGATGGCGTCGCTCGGCGAGCCCGAAGCCGAGCACGGTGGCGTACCCGCGCTGGGACTCGAGGATCTGCTGGGCACGCCCGCTCATCGCCGCGCGCTCGGCCCGGTACACCCGGGGCCCGGTGCGCAGGTACCACCGCATGGCGAGCGCGTAGACGGGCAGTACGACGGCGAACGCGACCGCATAGGGCCATTCCAGCGCCGCGAGCCCGCCCAGCGACACCACGATGGTGAACGCGGTGACGGTGAGCGCGGGGATCACCGCGGGGGCGGCATCGGCGACGGCGGTGACGTCGTCGCTGGTCCGGGATATCAGGTCCCCGGTACCGGCGCGCTCGACGAGGTGCTGCGGGAGCGTCATGGCGCGGCTCACCAGCCGCTCGCGCAGCGCGGCGAGGACGGTGTGGTAGATGCGGGTGGCGAGCACGATCGCCACCGCGGTGCCCGCGGCGCCGAGGGCGCCCGAGAGCGCCATGACGACCGTGACCGTCAGGACGGTGCCGAGATCCGCGGTGCCCGTCTGCACCCGGTCGACGAGGTATCCGATCGCCACCGGCGGGATCAGGTCGACGGCGGTGCTGACGATCCCGGCCACGCCGACGGCGGCGAGCCGGAGCCGGTGTCCCCGGCTGAGCCGCCGGACCTCCCTGGCCGTCGCCCGGCCGCCCGCGACGGGCAGCGCGTGCCCGGTCGTAGCGGATGCCACGCTCATCCCACCGTCCTTCCGTGCAGGGGTGCGTCCTCGGACAGGTCCACGACGGACAGGTCGACAACGCGGTCGCAGCGTCCGAGCAGCACCGGGGACGAGGCGATCAGCAGCGTCGACCGGCCCGCACGGGCGCCGCGCAGACGCACCGCGATCGCGTGCTCGGTGACCGGGTCCACCGCCGTGGTCGGGTCGTGCAGCACGAGTACCGGCGCATCGCTCGCCAGTGCTCGGGCGAGCGCGATCCGCTGGCGCTGGCCGCCGGAGAGGCGGTTGCCGTCCTCGCCGACCGGGAGGTCGAGTTCGGCGGCGAAGTCGTCGCACGCCGCGGCTCGCACCGCGGCATCGATCAGCTCGGGCGCACCGGCGCCGACGGTGAGGTTGTCGCGGATCGTTCCGCTGAACAGTGTGGTCCGGTGCGGCGCGACCGTGACCCGGGAGCGGTACTCCTCGGCGGTCAGCTCCCGCGCCGCGATCCCGTCGAGCCGCGCCTCCACCTCGCCCCCGGCGCGCGGGTCGAGGAGCGCCCGGGCGATGCGGGCGGCGGTCCGGTCGTCGGCGCGCACGCCCACGAGCTCTCCGGGGTCCACGCGGATCGTCGCAGTCGGCGCGGACA
Organism: Streptomyces sp. LaPpAH-108; assembly: GCF_000373625.1. Classification (GTDB taxonomy): domain Bacteria; phylum Actinomycetota; class Actinomycetes; order Streptomycetales; family Streptomycetaceae; genus Streptomyces. The sequence goes on along the minus strand of NZ_KB891987.1, from coordinate 605,439 downwards.
CCTCCAGCACCGGCAGCGGCGCGACCTCGGCCCCCGTCGTGTCGTCCTGCCCGGGGCTCCCGCCGCCGTTGCCGCGCAGCACGTCGATGACGCGCGCGGACGCGGCGCGGGCTCCGGCGAGGTTGGGGATGGAGGCGCTCGCGATCGACTGGATCTGCGGCAGCAGCGCCTGCGTGAGGCCGACGGCAGCGATCAGCTCGCCGATGCTCAGCCGCCCGTCCACGGCGAACCAGCCCGCAAGCCCCATCACCGCGGCGACGAACGTGCCGCTGACCGCACCCGAGCCCGCGAGGAACCTCCCAAGGAGCCCCGCATTGCGCTGGGCCCCGACAAGGGTCTCCTGGCTCGCCTGCCGGTACCTCCTGGTCGCCTCGGCCTCGGCGCGTATGCCCTTGACCACCCGGTAACCGGCGACCAGATCGGTGGCCCGCCCGACGGTGGAGGCCAGGAGCTCCTGGTACGCGCGGGTGTCCTGGGAGAGCCGCTCGCTGAGCACGCCCATCAGCCACACCGCGGCAGGTGCGCCCAGCAGCACCACAAGCCCGAGCAGCCAGTGCGTCGCCAGCAGCGATACGGCGATGAACCCGATGGCCGCGATCCTGGAGACCGGCAGGATCACCAGGATCACCGCGTTGGCCAAGCGGGCGACGTCGCTGGTCATCACCGAGACGACGCCCCCGTCCGGCGCCCGGTCCGCACCGCCGACCGGATGCAGCACGGCGGTCGAGAGGGTGCTCCGGAGCCGGTGCTGCAGCAGCTGCACCGCATACGAGGTCAGCCGGTTCGCCATCTTCGCCGCCACCGTCAATACGGCGTACAGGGCCACCAGCACGCCGAGCCACAGCACCAGCTGCCCCGTGTTCCCGGTCGCCAGCGCCCGGTCGATGGCCACCCCCATCACCACGGGGACCGCCGACTCGCCGACCTGCCACACGACCGCCAGCAGCATCCCGGGAACAGTGACCCGCTTCACCGAGAAGATCACCCGCAGCAGGAACCGCCCCGGCGTGACCCCCGCCCCGGCCTCGAACGGGGGAGCCTCGGTCGGTTCGGGAGGCGCCTGCAGCAGCACCGGCAGCCGACGGGTCAGAGGTCCTCGCCCCAGTCCTGCGGTGTCGGCGCCCGGGAAACGCGAAGAGCCGCTCACGCCCGGCTCCCGTCCCCGCTCCTGAGCGGGAAGCACCAGAGCAGGGCGTCGGCGAAGAGTCCTCGCCACCATGCGTAGTCGTGTCCGCCGGCGAACTCCCGGTAGCGGGTGTCGTAGCCCTTGCCGGTGAGCACGTGGTCGAGCCAGCGGCTGTGCGTGAGCGACCTCTCCAGCTCACCGACGTCGTGGAAGACGCGGATCGGTGCCGTCTCCGCGGCCAGGAAGTCGGCGATCAGTGTCGGTACGGGGGTGCGGTGCAGCAGCTCGCCTGCCCCGGTGCCCCACGTGAGGCCGGGGTGGTACCCGCACGACGGGGACTGGAGGATGGCGTTGCCGAACGTCGTCGGGTGGTGGAGCGCTGTCCACCCGGCGCACAGACCGCCGAAGCTCTCGCCGGCCAGCGCGACGTCGGCGGGGTCGCGCGCGAGCGGATACCGGTGGTGGAGCCACGGCAGCAGTTCTTCGACCAGCATCCGGGAGAACGCCGGGTCGCAGAGCAGCTCTTCGTAGCGCCGCGGTCCGAGCTGATCGACGAGGACCACCGCACAGGGCCGGATCAGTCCCGCCTCGACGAGGGCATCACGAACGCTCGGCGCGCTGTGATCCGGTGTCCCGTCCAACTGGATCACGAAGGGCAGTGCGCTCTCGTCCGCGAACTCGCCTGGGGGCATCGAGACCCAGACGCGTCGTTCGTTTCCCAGGAACTCACTCGCCAGCACGGCGGAATCCATGGCCGGGGCCGGACGCGCTTCGGCCCGGTCGAGCCAGGGCAACGGCACCGCGTCGGGCAGCACTGCCACCGAAGCCCCGGAGAACCGCTCCACCGAGCACTCCGAGAACCTCGGCGGCGGGTTGAACGGGTCCGGAACCTGTTCCCCCTCACCCGTCGGCCCACGTCGTACGAACACGTACGAGAAGCGCAGGTCGGAGCGCGTCCGCAGGGTCAGAACACGGAAAGGCGTCCCCGCGACCGGGGCGAACTCCGTGCCGACCGGGTTGAAGCCGATTCTGGGGCCGATCACCACCGAGAGGGTGACCGTCGTGTCGTCTCCGGGCTCGTCGACGAAGGTCACCTCCACCTCGTCCGCGGAGACCCGCTCGACAAGCGGTGTCCCTGTCTCCCGGAGATGTCGTCTGAACCTCTCCGTGCTCCACTCACCGGTCGACAGCTTCTCGACAGACGGATCAGACATGTATCGCGCTCTCCGCATCAGTGGGGTCGGCGGACCTGTGCCGGGTTCGTTCGCGGCCGAGCGGCACCACCTGGGGGCTGCCGGTCACCGGATCGGACAGCACCAGGCAGCGCAGACCGAACACCTCCTCGACCAGCTCGGCCGTGACGACGGTGATCCCGTCCGGGGCGATCGAGGTCTGCGGCAGCAGTCCGACCCGCCGCGCCACCTCTTTGGTCCTGTACGAGTTGATGTCGGCGCCGTCGAGGACGATCTGCCCGGCCGACGGCTTCAGCAGCCGGGACAGGCCGCGCAGCAGGGTGGACTTGCCGCACGCGTTCGGGCCGACGATGACCGTGAACGACTCGTCGGGGATCGCCACCGAGAGGTGGTCGGAGATGATCCGCTTGTCGTAGCCGACCGTCGCCGACCGCACGCTCAGGCGCGCGGTGTCGGTCGAGACTGCGCTCACAGGCGTCTCCTTGCTTCGGTGAACAGCAGGAATCCGAGGTATCCGCCGCCGAGCACGACGGTGACGATGCCGACCGGCAGTGGGGTGGGGGCGATGTGCTGGGCGAGGTAGTCCGACGCCAGGCACAGCAGCGCCCCGACGAAGGCGGCGGGGACGAGGGTGATCCCGGCGGTGCGGGCGAGTCGGCGTGCGATCTGGGGGGCGACCAGGGAGATGAACGCGATCGGCCCCGACGCGGCCGTGACCGTCGCCGTCAGCGCCACTCCCACCAGGATCAGGCCGAGGCGTGCGGGCGAGACCCGTACCCCTTGCGAGGCGGCCACGTCGTCCCCCAGCTGCATCTGCCGCATCGGCCGGCTCAGCATCCCGGCCGGCAGCAGGAGTACGGCGATGCAGGCGCCGCCGATGACGACCTGGTTCCAGGCCACGCCGTTGAGCGACCCGGCACCCCACGCAGCCGCGGACATCGCCTGGTCGAGGTCGGCCTTGAGGATCAGCCAGGTGTTGAGCGACCCGAGCATCGCCGAGACGCCGATGCCGACGACGATCAGCCGGAACCCCTGCACCCCTCGCCGGTAGGCGAGCACGTACACGGCCAGGGCGGTGGCCATCCCGCCCAGCAACGCCCCGCCGACCAGCTGCGCGTAGGTGCCATTGACGACCAGGATCACGACCAGCGCGCCGGTGTAGGAGCCCTGGGAGAACCCGATGATGCCGGGGTCGGCGAGAGGGTTGCGCAACAGTGACTGGAAAACCGCCCCGCTCACGCCCAGAGCCGCGCCGAACACCAGCGCCGCGACCACCCGGGGCAGCCGCCATTCGACCACGATCTCCTGGACGAAGCCGGATTCCCGGCCGGTCAGTGCGGAGAGCACCTGCCCGGGACTCAGCGCGTACGAGCCGGTCATCAGCGCGAGCACCGCCGTACCGGCGACCGCGACCGCGAGCACCGTGCAGACGACGACCGAGCGCCACTGGAGCCGGACCGCGATCCGCCGGTGCCGCAGCACCAGCACCCGACGCCCGAAGTCCACCCGCGGAAGGTGTGTGTTCACAGTCCGCTCGCCTTCTTCCGCCGCACCAGCGCGACGAGGACGGGAGCGCCCACGAAGGCGGTGACGATGCCCACGGGGATCTCACCGGGCCTCATCACGACGCGGCCGAGGATGTCGGAGATCAGCAGCAGGCTCGGGGCGAGGAGGATGCTGTAGGCGAAGATCCAGCGTTGGTCCGGGCCGACGGTCCAGCGGGCCACGTGCGGCACCATGAGTCCGACGAATCCGATGGGTCCGGCGATCGCGGTGGCGCCACCGGCAAGGAGGGTGAGTGCGATCACCGCGAGCACACGGGTGCGTGCCAACCGGACCCCTTGGGCGACCGCCAGCTCGTCACCCAGAGCCAGAGCGTTGAGCGGGCCCGACACCGCGAAGGCCAGGACGAGCGCCACCGCGAAGAACGGCAGGACCGGCCATACGACCTCGAGCGGGCGACCCGCGACCGACCCGGCGTTCCAGTACCGCATCGCGTCGAAGGCGTCCGGGTCGGCCAGCTGGAGAGCTTCCCTGGCGCCGCCGAGCACGGCGCCGACGCAGACCCCGGCGAGCACCATGACCACCGGCGAGGAGGCCTTCCGTGTCGACCCGAGGGCGAGCACCAGGAGCGTGACGATCAGCGCCCCCACGAACGCGAACCACATGTAGCCCCGCGCTTCGCGGACGCCGAGCAGACCCACGGCGACCGTCACCGCGAAGGACGCACCGGCGTGGACGCCGAGGACACCCGGATCGGCCAGCGGGTTGCGGGTGAGCGCCTGGATCAGCGCGCCCGACAGACCGAGTGCGACGCCGACGACCAGACCCACGATCGTGCGCGGCAGCCGGAAGTCGCGGATCGCGAACTGGTCAGGGCTGGCAGACGGGTGGAACAGTGCGTCCCAGATCACCGCGACCGGGATGGCCTTGGAGCCGACCATCACGCTGAGCGCCATCAGCACGATCAGCACGGCGAGGGCTGCGACCAGCCCGATGGCACGGCGGCGTCGATACGAAACCGCGGGTGGCGGGCCTTCTGTGAGGATCGCCGCTTCCATTGCGTCCACGAGCGTCATCCGGCCTCGGGCAGCGCTGCGAGCGCCTCCTTGAGCGACTTGAGCGTCGGGACCTTCTCATACGTGCCGCGCCGTCTCAGGGGTGTCAAGGTCATCGCCGTGCTCTTCTTTTCCTTCGTCGTTGCGGGTGAGGGTCGGTTGGTGTGCGACGGACGCTCGGCGCGGCGTGGGCCGCTGTGTCACTTGCTGCTGCTTTTACTTCGTGGAGAGCGTCGCCAGAGCATGGTCCAGCGAGTCCAGGTACCGCAGGACGGGCCCGTAGGAGTTGTTGCCGGGGCAGAAGACCCCCAGCGCTCGACCGGAGTTCACGGCGGGCAGCGCCTTCCAGGTGTTGGTCTCGACCACCGGCTTGAAGGGCGCTGTCGGCCGGCCGTCGGCGTCGACGGGGTAGGTGATCACGTCGTACTTGGACAGCTCGCTGATCTGCTCGAACGGCAGGGATGCGTAGGCCAGGGGGTCCTTGCCCTCGGCCGCCTCGGGCAGGTCGAGGCCGATGTCGTCCCGGGCGATCTCGGAGCAGCCGATGTCCGCGATGTAGAACGTTCCGGGATCGCTCCAGTCTCCGCGGGAGATGTCGACGAACGAGGTGTCGTCGATGGTCTTGCGGTAGGTCTCCTGGATCTTGGCGACCTTCTTCTTGAACTCCGCCGTCTGCCGGCTGAGCGTGTCCGTGACGTTGCCGGCCTCCGCGATCTCGCCGGCGAAGGTCTTCCACTCGGTGTCGAGCCCCCAGAGCACGGTCGGGGCGATCGACTCGAGCCGCTTGCCGACCTTTTTCCAGTCATTCGATGAGAACTGGACCAGGATGAGGTCCGGCTTGAGGCCGGCGAGCTTCTCGAGGTCCACCTCACCACCGCTGGTGCCGATGACCTCGGCTGCCTCGTACGCGTTCTTCTGTTCCTTCGGGAGCACATCGAGTTCGGACTCGGACGCCTCGGTGACGCCCACCGGCTTGCCACCCAGATCGATGAAGGGGAGGTTCGTGTTGCCGATCGTGACGATCCGCCGGGGGTCGGCGGGAATCTTGACGGTGCCGTTCTCGGCCTTGACGCTGCGGGTCTCAGCGGCGGCCTTGTCGTCGCCGTCACCGCCGCAGGCGGTGAGGACGAGCGACGTGCTCAACAGGGCGGCGGCGAGGACCGTGCCGCGCCTCGTCACAGGCGTGCTGCTCATGGTGGTTTTTCTTTCTCTTCTTGCCCGGGTGGAGGGGTGTGCCCGGGTGGAGGGGATCAGTCAGCGGTGGCGCGGACGAGTTCGTGGACGGTGGTGCCCAGACCGACGGTGCGCGCCGACCTGCGCGTGAGACCGGCCCGGGCGATGACGGCGTCCAGCTCCGCCGCGGTGCGCAGGCCGGAGCCGTGGCAGACCAGGCCGATCAGGTCTGCCTCGCCGTCGTGCTCGTCGAGGTCGTCGGTGTCGAAGACCTCCTCGATCAGCAGCACGCGTCCGCCGGGGGTGAGGTTCTCCGCCGCCCGGCGCAGTGCGTGAGCGGCGTCGGCGTCGGGCAAGGTCTTGAAGGCGCGGCTGATGAGCACGGCGTCGGCTGCCGGGCCGGGCTCGAAGACGGACTGCTCCAGCACGCCGACCCGCGTGCGCTGCGACGCGTCGGGAATCGTGGCGGGCAGGTCGCGGCGCAGCCAGTCGGCCTGGGCGGGCAGGGCGCAGATCGTCACGCGCAGGGTCTCGTGGGCCGCGACGTACTCGCGGGCGTGAGCACCGGCACCACCGGAGTGGATCACCAGGTGCCGGACTCCGGCGAGCAGGCCGGACGTGGCGATCGGTCCGGCCAGTGCGGGCTGGAACTTCGCCAGGCGCTCCAGGTGACGGTCCTCGTAGTCCTGCTCGGCCCGTACGTCGGCGAAGGTCTGGCCGGTGACCGAGGCGTAGGAGGACCGGCCGGTGCGGACCGACTCCGTGAGTCCGTGGATGCCGAGCATCTCGCGACCGACCACCCCGGTGGAGTGGAGCCCGTCGGCGATGAACTCGAGGGTGAGGACATCGCCGACCGGCGTAAGGGCGTAGTGACACGGTTCCGTCGCTGTCAGCACGTCCAGGGTGTGCAGGTAGCGCAGCAGCTTGCCCAGAGCGCGCTCGTCGGCGCCGGTCTTGGCGGCCAGCTCGGTCACGCTGGTCACGCCGCGGGAGATCAGCTCGGGAACGCCCAGTTCGACGGCGGTGCGGATCGCGATCGGCGCGACGAGTTCGGTCAGGTCGTGGAGCTTCTGGAACGGGGTGACGGTCCTCTCCGGGTCGGGTATCGCCCCGTCGGTCTCCAGGGCGACGACCGGGGAGCGACGCCAGTACCCGGCGAAGTCGATGTCCTCCTTGGGCACACCCCGGTCCTCGACCAGGTGCCGACGGATGTCCCGGACGGCCGTGTGCTCGCCGGCCAGCCACACGAACGCCTGGCCCGGCCACCACTGCGTACCGCGGACGGCCTCGGTGAGCGGCGAGGCGGTCCCGGCGGTCGCTCCGGAGCGGACCAGCCACGTCACGTCCACCCCTGGCAGCTCACGCAGCTCCTGGCGGTGGGCTTCCTCGGCGATCTCGATGAACACCTGCGCCCGGGCGTCGGAGGGGAGCTCGTCGAGCAGGCGGCCGATCGCGGGGAGCGCGGTGTCGTCGCCCGCCACGAGCCACCAGTCCGCGCCGACCGGGAACGCCTTCGACATGCGCGGGCCGCTGAGGTGGATCCGCTCCCCCGGCCGGGTGCGGTAGGCCCATGTCGTTCCCACGCCCACCCCGTGCTGGACGAAGTCCACGTCCAGCTCGCCCGCCTCGAGGTCCCACCGGCGGACCGTGTAGGCCCGCGACAGCGGTCGAGGATCCTTGGGCACGGTCAGCTTGGCCTCGCCCTGGACCGGGAGTACCGGATCGCGATGGCCGGGGTACGGGAAGTAGAGACCGAGGTCGTCGTCGAAGCCCTGGGACTCGAAGGCCGGCCGCGCGAAGCCGGCCGCGGTGGTGAAGGCGCGCAGCTGTTCGCCGCTCAGTGTGACCCGCCGCATCCCCGGGGTGATGTCGACGGTCCGGACCACCTCGACCTCACGCAGTGTCGGCGGGTGCACGGTGATCGGGCGCGAGGTCTTGGGCATGCGGGAAACCGGACTTCCTCATGGCTTCGGGGGAAGGAGCCGCGCGCCGGAACCAGGAGGGCGCGCACAGGTAAGGTTAGGGGAACCTTACTTCAGATAGCGTGCGCAGACTGCCGTACGGTTAGGACATGGCCATGGCCTCATCGTTCGCCGCGGGTTCCGGCTGCCCTCCGCCGATTCCGGGTGCGCAGTGGAGCGCGGCGGACACGCCCGTTCGACCGCTGCTGCTGTGGGTGCGCACCGGCACGGCACACGTGCGCCTCGACGACGGACCGGAGCTCCGCCTCAGGACCGGCGAAGGCGCCTGGATTCCCGCGGACGGCCGCGCGACGCGGGCGATCACCACCGAGCCGGGCACGGTCGCCTTCCCGCTGTGTCCCCACGCAGGCGTCGGCGCTCGGGGGTGGTCGGAACTGACGCGGTTCGAGGTTCCCAGCGGCTGGCAGGACTGGTTGATCCAGCTCTTCAACCTCCAGGTCACTCCGTTCAGCGACCGCGGGTACTCCCCCGAGGCGATCGAGGAGCTTCTTCGTCGTCCCGGCTCGCACCCGCCGGCGCCCGCCGTGGCCGGGCGGGAGGCAAGCCCGGAGGGGTTCGTCCCGCCGGCGATGCCGCGAGCTCGCGGCGCCAGAGCGGTCGCCGAGGAACTGATGCGCGACCCGGGGCTCGACCTCACGGTCGAGAGGTGGGCATCGCGGGTGCTCTGCAGCGCGCGCACCCTCCGCCGCGACTTCCTCGCCGACACCGGACTCACGTTCGAGCGGTGGCGGCTGCTCTGCCGACTGGGCGCCGCCGTGGAGTTCCTCGCCGCCGGTTACGACGTGGACCAGGTGGCCGCTCTGGTGGGCTTCGCCAGCCGCAACGGCCTCACGCGGGCCTTCAAGGGACAGTTCGGACTGACCCCCCACGAGTTCGGCCGGGGACTGTTCGCCCGGCCCGGCGCCGGTGGACTGACACAACGGGCGGCGGCGGCACGGCAGACCGACGACCTGATCCGGATGGTGCGCGAGACCGGCACTCCCGCCGCGCCCGAGACCTTGCCCGCGGCCAGCACGCCGTCACACACCAACGACATCCACGTCCTCAGCTGGATGTACCGAGGCAGCGGGTACCTGGACATCGCCGACCGGCGCTACGAGCGGGAGCGAGGCGTGGCGACCTGGATACCGGCGGACATGGAGCACGTCACCGGCCTCCGCGAGAACTCCGTCTCCCTGCCGCTGGGCAACGCGAGTACCGCCGACCTCCACCTGACCGCGCCGCTGCAGGTGCGGTTCTCGCCCGCGTGGGACGACTACTTGATGTTCTGCTCGATCAGCGCCCGGTCCGGACTGCGTCCCGACGACCACGATCCCCGCCACATCCTCGGCCTGTTCGCGGAACAGGTCGCCGTGCAGCGAGCGCTGTCGGTGCCGATGCCCACCGATCCGCGCGCGCGTGCTGTCGCGATGGAGTGGCTGCGTCGTATCGGCGAGCCTGGCGGGACGCATGATGCCGATGTCCGTGCCGAGATCCACCGCGCCTTCCGCGACGAGACGGGTATGACACTCGGCCGCTGGCGTTACGCCGCCCGCATGCGCATCGCCCGCGACCTTCTCGCCGGGGGCGCCCCGCCCAGTGCCGTCGCGCGCCGGATCGGGTACGCCCACCTCCCCACGTTCAGCGCCGCCTTCTCCCGCTTCCACGGGCTCTCCCCACGCGAATACCAGGAACGCGAGGTGGCCGACATCCGCTGAGAGGACGTCCGCGCCCGCTACACCCAGGCGTTCGGAGCCGCAGGAACTCGTCCAGGACCCGCCCGCACAGCTCGCGCCCGACCGCCTCGCCGACCCTTCCCCGATGCCGTACGCCGTCTCCGGCACGGGAAAGACCAAGGGCCCGACCCCGAAGAGCCGGACCCTCTCTGACCTGCATGTTCGCCAGATCAGCGACGTGGTGATGCGTCAGCCGCTACACGTTGAAGCGGAACTACCCCACAGGGACCTGACCTGCGGAAATACGGGCATCCCAGCACCATCCCAGCACCGGAACCCGCGACAAAGTACAAGAAGGCCCCAGGAGCGCCAACGCTACCCGGCATGACCCACAGTTTCCGAAGTCTGCGGAACCTCCCACACGCCACATCAGACCGGTGCCGCCTCTCTAATCCCCGCCGGGCAGCACAGCACCACGCTCGCTAAATGTCTCCTGGGACACCGGCGGCCAGCCCCAACGCCCGGCCACAGCCCAGAATCTACGTCTGGACCTCGGGGCCCGCGCGGGTGTCCACGGATCCCACATACGTCCCCCGGCCTGCCGGGACACAGCCATGAGCTCCTTCGTCTTCGCAGTTCAGCCTGTACAGCCCCAGTGGATGGAGCAGGCGTCTTCTAAGCACCTGCTACACCAGGCATCCCGCACCTCTTCCCCGCCGACCTGCGGCATGCCTCCCGGGCCGCGCCGGCGGCTGAGAAGAAGGGCAGGCAGCCAATGCGATGCTGTCAGTGTTGCCCGCCGGCCAGAAGATGGCCGTGGGCGCAGGTCAGCAGGTGGACCAGGGCGGCGAACAACACAAAGACGGCCGCCGCTCCCCCATGCGTCGAGGCGGTCGGCAGAGCGCCCGAACCTCATCCTTACAGATACGCCGTACCCTGACCTCCGACTCACCCTCAGAAGTTGGCCAGGCGGATCTCGTAGCAGTCGCCACACATGTCCATGTCGGGGACGAGTTCGGCGGCCTGGTCACAGAAGGTGCAGACGCCTTCATATGTGGATCCGCAGTCGAAGCAAATCCAGGAGTCCTCTTCGGGCGAGCTGGCCAACGGAGTGCTGATCACGGAGTAGGCGCCGCAGCTGCTACAGCCGTTGAGGTCGCCGCCTCCGTCGGTGATGCTGACGTGCTTGCTGGAGCCGACGAACTCCCACGAGGCGTCCTCGCCGGTGCCGTACTGCCTCGCGCACAGGAGGCAGGCGAGATCCTGGGCTCCTGCGTCGAGTACGACGGTGAACTGACCGCAGGAGCGGCACGAGGCCGTCGAGCTCTCATAGCCGTCCAACCGACTGCGCAGGGTCTCCATGCGCAGGGCGAGGAAGTCCGTGAGGTGCTTGAAACCGTCGCGTACCTGCTCCATGTGCTGCTCAACCGACCATGCCTCATCGGTCTCGTGGACCTGGGGCAGGATGTCGGTGTTGATGAAGCCGACCAGCAAATCGAGTACGGGAACGGTGCGCGCCTGCACGGCGAGGACCGTGTCCTTCAACCCGAAGTGCATGATCCGGTTGCGGAGGCTGCCCAGGGCCCTGAGGCCAGCGTCCTCCGGATCGATCGTGCTCTCGATCCGCACAGTGTCACGCAGACGTTCGATCGCTGTTTTGACGCCGCAGCTTTTGAAGTCACCGGCCTCGTGCTTGCGCTGGTCGAACAGCTCCACCTTTGTCCACACCAGCGCCGGATCGTGCATCTCCAGCCGGGCCTTCAGCAGCGTCTCAGCCGCAGCCTGGAGGTGCAGGACCGCGTACTTCATGTCGCGCGGTCCCGGCTGCCCGTCGTCACCAGACAGTGAGCCGACCGCACTCACCAGGAAGTCGAGGCCGTTGACCAGAGCAGGGAAGTGGAGGTCTGCCGGTTGCGGCCCGGTACCGGTCACCAGCGAACCCCGTACGCCTTGTCGTCTTTCACCCTCATCGCCCTCCCCCTACGTCAGGTGCCGGATTCTCCGGGAAGAGTACCGGCGAAGGGCTGCCCCACCTCCGGGACAGCAGACGTCGGGAATGAGCGAAGGACCCTGCAAGCGCCTCATGCGCCACCTGTCCACCTGCATCCTGTCCACCACGCCCCCCTGATCGCGGTGACCACGCTGGCCAGACATCTACGCGAGGCAGCACAGTAGTCCTGAGCCGACAGATGGGCACCGGGCCTCGACTCTGCACGAGCGGCCCCTTCCGAGCTCTCTGGGGCCAGCCGGAGCATCGACGCCTACTGATCCTCCGGGGGCCGGACGGAGTAGCTCCACTCATTGCCAGCTGGAGGGGAGTCCGAGTTTGTCGAAGAACGCCCGGTTGCGTTCGGTGGCGGCGTTGACGAGACGGTCGAAGCTCACCACTTCGATGTATGCCTTGCACGGCTCGTTGAAACCGAAATAACCCATGCCGTCATGGGTGGGCCGCAGGCCCGCGTATTCGCATCTGTCCACCATAGTCTTCGTGAGGTCCGCGAGGACGTAGCAGAAGGCAGGCGCCTCACGCGTCGGGGGGATCGGCCGCCCCAGCGCCGTCTTCACTCCGCCGGCGCGTACACGCTTCACGTACTCCAGGCACTGCTGGATCGGGTCCTTGTCTTCCGAAGCGTCATTGCGCATCGGCCGTTTGACCTCGATCACGACGATGGACGGCAGCGGGAGCGTTGCCCCTTCCGCCGCCAGCACCGGCGAGCCGACGAGCCGAGTCGCGAGCAAGTCGGGCTCCCGCGTCGAATCGGAACCCGTGATCGGCATGCTCTTGAGCGTCTTGTCAGAGGCGAGGTAGTCGTGGAATGCGAGCCGCTCGTCGATGATCCAGAGGTTGGAGGCATCGGTGCCAATCTCGTTCGAGTCGGTCCGCATCGGCATGAGCAGGGAGTGGATCGCGTCTTCCTTGCTGTACCTACCCTGGTCGTCGGACCTGATCTGCCTGGCGAGTACGTCAAGGATCGTTCTTCGGCGCGCCACGTAGGCGGCCAGGTCGGACTGGTTGATGTCGGTCACTGTGTTCAGGTACCGGGCGAGCCGTTCGTCGTAGCCCTCCGGCTGGGCGGAGCCTGCTTCGCCCAGGACGGCGTGGCCCTCGGCGAGCGCGGACGCTTCGAGCTTCTGGAGGTTGCTGTGCAGCAGTAGTTCGAGATCTTGCTCCTTCATGGACGGATCCACGGATACGCCGAGCTGCTCGAGTCGCGACAGGACGGGCCGGTACCTCGGAGCGCGGTTGCTGACGAACTCGTGGACCCGGGCCTTGCCCTCCTCGCGTGCTGCGCTGAGCGGTCCGGCAAGGATGCTTTCGACTTCCTTGAGCACGCTCTCCCGGATGTCGTCCATCGACACGTCTTCGATCAGTGGGGTGCCCGGCACACGTTCGCTGATGTCGAAGGCCGTACGGTCGGCGCGGACGTGGCTGTCCAGGAAGTCGGAGGACAGGTAACAGACGTACGTAAACGGGGAGGACTCCGCGTCTTTGAGCCTTCCGTAGAGCCCTGGCACCTTGCTGGTGAGGTTTTCCTCCACCACCACACGGTTCGCAGCGCACCAGTACAACCGCGGCGCGAGATTCCTCGGCGAGGACTTCAGGCGGAGGCTCACCATCTCAAACCTCTCCTCCTTGACCTCGATCGATGTCCTTTGCATGTCGGAGTACACAAAGTCATGCATCAGGCTATTGAGCGAGACCGCCCCGTCATCGTCGGCCACCGTGATGTCGGGCGCACCGCCGGGGCGCAGGAAGTACCAGATGCAGTGCTCGAAGACCTCACGGGCAATGGCCTCGACGCTCTTCAGCGCGCTCTGCTGAAAGGGCCTTTTAAACCCGTCGAGGCTCACGGTCGTGCCGACCTCAGCTGGAGCCTCCGCTTGCCCGTCCGGCTCGACCTCTCCCTGGACGGAGAAGCGGAACTGCCGCCCGTTAAGGCATCCGGCTTTGTCCTCGTAGGCGCTGCGGACCGAAACCCTGTCGAACGCCTTAAGCCAGAGCAGGCGCCCCACACCGCGGCAGCCCATATCGGCCTTGTGGTCGCTGTCCAGCGTCTCGAACGATGTCATGTTCTCCGGAGTGAAGCCCACTCCGTTGTCCTCGACGCTGAAGCCGACGATGGGCTTCAACGCCGCGCGCCCTGGGCCGACATGGCTGAAGTCGAATGCTTCCTGCTGACTACGCCGGATCCTGATGCTCAAACGACCGGGCTCCATGTCGTCGCCGAACCGGGCGTCGATCGCCTGGATGCCGTTGACCACGGCCTCCAAGAGCGGCAGAAGGGCATGGCTTTTCGGCAGACTCGTGTTCCGGACCCGACCGGCCAGCGACGTGGTCAGCGCCATCGTCTTCCTCCTCGCTCCCAGGCCGCCCACCCTATCGGCGGGCCCGGAGCAAAGCGGGCTGGGCGGCCGAAGTACCTACGAAGCGGCCTGCTCGCCGCGGCCCGTTGCTGAACCCGCAGTCCGCCACCCGCAGCGCCGGCTGAAGCTGCCAGTTGCCTGGCTTGATGTCCCGCCGACTCGCAGCGCCTAACCTGCCCGGCAGGCAGCCTGACCCCATCAGAACGAGCGTCATTTCAGCGTCAAGATATCGCCCGTAACGCCCACACCGCACATAATGCGCACACACAAAACCGCAGGTCAGGATCCCTTTGCGACCGGTTCAAGGATCGCGACACACTCCACATGATGCGTCATCGGAACAGCGTCAGCCCAAACGTCTTCCCCTCTTCGACCAGGAGAGCCGCCGGACACCGCAGCCCTCACTGCGCCGCCCGAATTCGCAAAGTCTCCTGCGCCGACAACGAAATGCGCTGTGCACCCCGTCCCCCAAGCCAGTTCACTCAGGATCCCATCAACGGCTCAGAACCCAAGCCGTTACGCATCAACACCAGGAAGAACTGTTCTCGGCGCAAACGCACCCTCCGGTACCTCTCATCCGAACGGGGGGTCCTCTGGGCAGCCCCGACTTCCCGCAGGGGCAACGGGCATTGTCTCCGGGGTCAGCGCACCCAAGGAACGGCGGGAGGCTACATGGACCAGGCCCTCAACGAGCGGCAGCAGGCCGTGCTCGACTGGGCGGGCCAGGGGTGTCCCGAAGGAGCCTGGCCGGACAGCACGTACAAGACCAGCGGACAGGCCCTGCAGAACCGAGGGTTCATCAGAATCACCAAACGCCGTGGACACTGGAGCGCCCACCTCACCGAAAAGGGGCGGCAGCATCTCATCGACCGCGGCATCCGCCCCGTGGAGCAGAGCACCCGACCGCCGGAACGCCCCGCCCGAAAATCGGCACCGCCGCGCCCCCGAGCCGTGCCGAAGGCCCTTGCGAACTACGCGGACCAGCTTCTCGATGAACTGGCCGTTGCGAACGACGGCCGTCTCATCAAGCCCATCGGATCCGGCCCGCACGCGGTGAATTGGGCGCCACGGGTCAACGCCGCCCGCAAGTCCGGCAAGATCCCCCACACGCAGGAACTCCACGCCTACCGCACCCACCGCGGCTACGAAATCAAGCTGGTCGACATCCCTGCCTGGCGCCTCGCCGAACTCACCCCACTCCCCGTGCCGGCCAGACTCACCAAACCCCACGCCGTCGTGGCCGCCCTCCAAAAGCAGCCGCAGCCCATGGGATTGACCAAACCCCTCCAGGGCCGAGCCCTGCGCATCATCCACACCCTCATCACCGCCACCGAAGCACAAGGCCACAAGGCAGCACTCGGAACCACAAAAGGCGCACCCCCGCCCCATCGACGCCGCAAGGCACCACCGCACTTCACCATCACCGCCCAAGGCGAAAGCATCGGATTCCTCGTCCTTCAAGAACAGGACCGCAGCGAACACATCCCCACCGACAAAGAACTCGCCGACGCCAAGAAGCACTCATGGATGCGCATCCCCCGCTTCGACTACACCCCCTCCAACCACCTGCGTTTCCTACTCAGCGGCGGCAGCCCGCACCGCGCCAGCGAATGGACCGACCTCCCCGACCGGCCTCTGGAAGACCAACTCGCCGAGATCGCGCAAGAGGTCGGCCTCCGCGGTGAAGCCGCGGAACGCAAACGCCTTGCAGACCAGCAGGCCAGAGAGCTACAGCAAAAGCGCTGGGAAGCCGCCATGCAGGAAGCCCACGCCGCCTACGCCCACGCCTACCGCGTCAAACAGTTCGGAGAACAGGCAGACACCTGGTACCAGGCCAGGCGCCTGACTGAATACGTCGCAGCAGTAGGCGTCCATGCCACATCACTTCCGCCCGGGCAGGAGCGGACCGAGGTCGAGGCGTGGCTCGCGTTCGCGGACGCGCACCTCCAAAACCTCACCGAATCGGCCTCAGCGCCGAAACTGCCCACGCCGCCGAAACCCAGCGGCTACGACCTCAAGCCCTTCCTCGGTCACTGGAGCCCCTACGGACCCCGCTCCTACTGAGCCGGACCAAGGGAAATCACACCGCCACGAGCCGGACCCGCTCGCCGCACAGCTTGGCCATGTCGTCAATATCGGAAGTCAGCATGACCACGGGGCGGTGCTGTCGCAGCGCGGCCTCGGCGACGGCCGCATCGATCGCGTACTTGTGTCCGTGCAACCCGGCATTCATCAGCAACTTCGAAGCAGCCCTCGACTCCTCGTCACCGACCGGGACGACCCGCAGCCCGGAAAGCACCCAGTCCAGGCGTGACTTGTTCGTACGGGCGTGGACGGCTTCGATGATGGTGAGCGCACTGATCACGACCTCCATGCCGCGCGAGCGCGCCTCAGCGATCAGAGCCACCACCTGTTCTTCGTCGGCGAGCAGCTTCGAGAGCCCTTCGCTGTCCAGGACCAGTGTCCCCTCGTGACTCAACCTGCGGCGGGCCACTCGCCCTCCTCGGCGAACACCTCGTCGAAGACCTGCCGCGCCCGCTGACGAGCCTGCCCGGAAACCGGCCCCTTGCGGCTCTCGTAGTCCGCCAGGTACTCGTCCAGAACCTGCCCGCGCAGCTCACGCTCGACCGCCTCGGCGATGAACGCGGAGAACTCCCGCTTACCCACCCGAGCCCGGATCGCCTCCGCGGTCCCCTCCGGCAACGACAGGCTCACCCGCGTCGCCGGCCCTTCCCCAATGCTGTAGGTCTTCTCGGCCATACCCCGATTGTGTCAAACGAGTAGGAAAAGCGCCACGTCGCACTACCTTCACAGCTCGGTCAGCGCCCCGCTCACACAAATCCCAGCACGGGCACCCCCATCCCTTCCCAACACGATCCCAGCACGGTACGGATGACCAGGGATGACGACAGGTGACGAGGGATCAGCTACCCCAGCACCATCCCAGCACGGGAAAAACAAAGGGCCCGACTCCGAAGAGTCGAACCCCATCTGACCTGCACGTTTGCCAGATCAGCGACGTGGCGTTATGTCACCCGTCACACATTGAAGCGGAACTCCACCACATCCCCGTCCCGCATCACATACTCCTTGCCCTCCATCCGCGCCTTCCCCTTCGCGCGGGCCTCGGCCACCGACCCCGTTTCCAGCAGGTCCTCGAAGGAGATGACCTCCGCCTTGATGAAGCCCTTCTGGAAGTCGGTGTGGATGACTCCGGCGGCCTCGGGGGCGGTGGCGCCCTTCTTGATGGTCCAGGCGCGGGATTCCTTGGGGCCGGCGGTGAGGTAGGTCTGGAGGCCGAGGGTGTTGAAGCCGACGCGGGCCAGGGTGGCGAGGCCGGGCTCCTCGGCGCCGACGGACTCCAGGAGTTCGATGGCGTCCTCCTCGTCCAGCTCGGCGAGGTCGGCCTCCAGCTTGGCGTTGAGGAAGATCGCCTCGGCCGGGGCGACCAGCGCGCGCTGCTCGTTCTTGAAGTCCTCGTCCGTCAGCTCGTCCTCGTCCACGTTGAAGACGTAGAGGAACGGCTTGGCCGTCAGGAGGTGCAGGTCGTGCAGCAGCTCGGCGCGCTCGCTGCCCTGGACGATGCCCTGGGAGAAGAGGGTGTCGCCCTTCTCCAGGATCTCCTTCGCCTCCTCGACCGCCTTCACCTTCGGCGCGACGTCCTTCTTGATCCGGGACTCCTTCTGGAGACGCGGCAGGACCTTCTCGATGGTCTGGAGGTCGGCGAGGATCAGCTCGGTGTTGATCGTCTCGATGTCGTCCTTCGGCGAGACCTTGCCGTCGACGTGGACGACGTTCTCGTCCTTGAAGGCCCGGATGACCTGGCAGATCGCGTCGGACTCACGGATGTTCGCGAGGAACTTGTTGCCCAGGCCCTCGCCCTCGGAGGCGCCGCGCACGATGCCCGCGATGTCGACGAAGTCCACCGTCGCCGGGAGGATGCGCTCCGAGCCGAAGATCGACGCGAGCTGCGCCAGACGGCCGTCGGGGACGCCGACCACGCCGACGTTCGGCTCGATCGTGGCGAACGGGTAGTTGGCCGCCAGCACGTCGTTCTTGGTCAGGGCGTTGAAAAGGGTCGACTTGCCGACATTGGGCAGGCCGACGATTCCGATCGTGAGCGACACGTTGCGACTTCCCGTTGATGAGTGGGCCAGGGGCTGCCAGGGGCCAGGTGACACCGGCCGATCCACCAGTCTACGGCGTCCGGGACAGCCGTCTCGCGTGAGCCCGCGTGCCCGACGAAGGTGCCTGTCCCGCGGGCGCGGTACCGCGCGGTACCCCTCCGCCCGGCCGCGGAGCGCGCCGCTCACCGCCCTCCCGCCCGGCCACAGATCCCGTTCACCCCCGTCCGGCCCGACCCGCCGTCCACCCCGTCCAACCCCCCCCCTCCGCCCCCGCCCCAGCGACCCCGCTCGGGCGTCTTCGGCGTGTCCCAGGGGCGATTCGGCACATAAACAGACCTAAGTTGGTCCAGTGGAGCAACACAGAACGCGATCCCCGCAGGACGGACCGCGACGCGGCACCCCGCCGCCCGCGCAGCTGCCGCCGCAGGCACGGCGCCCTCCGGCCGGGGCCGAGCGGGGCCCGCGCCCGTCCGCCGCACCCCGCGCCCCCCGCGTACGGCCGCCCCAGCCGACCGCCCCGGCCCGCCGCGGGTTCCCGGGCCCCCGGCTCACCGGGCTCGGCGGCGGCCTCTTCTGCGCGCTGGCGATGTATCTGCTCGGCTGGCTGGACCTGCTGCTGTTCGACGCGTCCCTGACCGGGTACGGCCTGCTGTTCCTGCCGGTGTGCGCGCTGACGGCGCTGTGGGTGCGCGACAACGATCTGCTGACCGCCCCCGTGGTCGTGCCGATCGCCTTCGGCGTGGGGCTCGTCCCGCTCACCGACGGCGGCGCGGGCCTGCTCGCCCGGCTGATGGGGCTGTTCACCGGCCTCGCCACCCAGGCGGCCTGGCTCTACGGCGGCACGCTGATCGCCGGGGTGATCGTGCTCGTACGACGGGTGAGGTGGGTACGGGAGCGGCGGCGCCGGGCCGCCGGGGCGGCACCGGGCCAGCCGCCGCGCTGACCCGGCACCCCGAGCCGTACAGCCCGTACGGCTACCGCTCCGACTGCGCCGCCCGCATCGCCGCGCCCACGATCCCCGCGTTGTTCTGCAGCTGGGCCGGGACGATCTCGGCCTTGATGCCCTTGATGTGCGGGAGGAACTTCTCGGCCTTGCGGCTGACGCCGCCGCCGATGATGAACAGGTCGGGCGAGAACAGCATCTCCAGGTGGGCCAGGTACTTCTGCACCCGCCGCGCCCAGTGCTCCCAGCTCAGCTCGCCGTCCTCCTTGGCCTTGCTGGACGCCCTCTTCTCGGCGTCGTGGCCGTTCAGCTCCAGGTGGCCCAGCTCGGTGTTGGCGACCAGCACGCCGTCGGTGAAGACCGCGCTGCCGATGCCGGTGCCGAAGGTGAGGACGATGACCGTGCCCTTGCGACCGCGCCCGGCGCCGAACTGCATCTCCGCGAGGCCCGCCGCGTCCGCGTCGTTGACCAGGGTCACCGGGAGGCCGCCCAGCCGCTCGCTGAACAGGGCGCGGGCGTCGGTGTCGATCCAGCTCTTGTCGACGTTGGCCGCCGTCAGGACCGTCGCGCCGTCCGCGATCACGCCGGGGAAGGTCAGCCCGACCGGGCCGGTCCACCCGAAGTGGTCGATCACCTGCTTCACGCCGTCGGCCACGCCCTCAGGGGTCGCCGGGTGCGGGGTGAGCACCTTGCAGCGCTCCTGGGCGAGATCGCCCTTGTCCAGGTCCACCGGGGCACCCTTGATCCCGGAACCGCCGATGTCCACGCCGAAGATCTGCATGGCAACACGTTACGACGTACGACTGACGGTCACGCCCCGGGCATCCCGATCGGTGTACGAGCCGGTACGCGCCGCCCCGTACACCGATGGCATCACGCCCTCACGCCTCCGGCGTACCGCTGCCCCCGCGCTCCGCCATCAGCGCCGCCGCCTCGTCGCGCAGGTCGCGGCGCAGCTCCTTGGGGAGCGAGAAGGTGATGGACTCCTCGGCGGCCTTGACCAGCTCCACGTCGCCGTAGCCGCGCTCGGACAGCCACTCCAGGACCTCTTCGACCAGGACCTCGGGGACGGAGGCGCCGGAGGTGACGCCGACCGTGGTGACGCCCTCCAGCCACGCCTCGTCGATCTCGGCGGCGAAGTCCACCAGGTACGCCGCGCGGGCACCGGCGAGCTTGGCGACCTCCACGAGCCGCACGGAGTTGGAGGAGTTGCGCGAGCCGACCACGATGACCAGCTCGGCCTCGGCGCCCATCTGCTTCACGGCGAGCTGACGGTTCTGCGTGGCGTAGCAGATGTCGTCGCTGGGCGGGGAGACCAGGCCAGGGAACTTGGCCTTCAGGGCGTCGACGGTCTCCATGGTCTCGTCCACGGAGAGCGTGGTCTGGGAGAGCCAGACGACCTTGGACGGGTCGCGGATCTCGACCTTGGCGACGTCCTCGGGGCCGTCGACGAGCTGGATGTGCTCGGGGGCCTCGCCGGAGGTGCCGATGACCTCCTCGTGGCCCTCGTGGCCGATCAGGAGGATGTCGTAGTCGTCCTTGGCGTAGCGGACGGCTTCCTTGTGGACCTTGGTGACCAGGGGGCAGGTGGCGTCGATGGTGGCCAGGCGTCCGCGCTGGGCCTCCTCGTGCACGGTGGGGGCGACGCCGTGGGCGGAGAACATCACGATGTTGCCCGGGGGCACCTCCTCCGTCCGCTCGACGAAGATCGCGCCCTTCTTCTCCAGGGTCTGGACGACGTACTTATTGTGGACGATCTCGTGGCGGACGTAGATCGGGGCCCCGTACTGTTCGAGGGCCTTCTCGACGGCGATCACGGCGCGGTCCACACCGGCGCAGTAGCCCCGGGGGGCGGCGAGCAGGACACGGCGGCCAGGCGAAGCGGTCATGCGTCCCATCGTAAGGCCGGGTACGGCACCCCGTAGATCCCCCCGGGGGAGGTGTTCGGCGGACAGCTCCTTTGTCGGTGGCGGCCGTTAGTCTCGCGGCATGGCTGTGAACACGTCCCCCGAAGCCCCGCTGCCCGTCGGTGACGTCTCCCGGCTGATCGGCGGCTGGATCGACCGGCTCGGCGCGGTGTGGGTCGAGGGGCAGATCACGCAGTTGTCGCGGCGTCCGGGGGCCGGGGTGGTCTTCCTGACCCTGCGCGACCCCTCGCACGACATCTCGGTGAGCGTGACGTGCTACCGCCAGGTGTTCGACGCGGTCGCGGACGTGGTCGGCGAGGGCGCGCGGGTCGTGGTCCTGGCCAAGCCGGAGTGGTACGCCCCGCGCGGGCAGCTCTCGCTGCGCGCCGCCGAGATACGGCCCGTGGGCGTGGGGGAGCTGCTGGCCCGGCTTGAGCGGCTGAAGAAGTCGCTGGCGGCCGAGGGGCTGTTCGCGGCCGACCGCAAGAAGCCGCTGCCGTT
Organism: Streptomyces sp. LaPpAH-108; assembly: GCF_000373625.1. GTDB lineage: Bacteria > Actinomycetota > Actinomycetes > Streptomycetales > Streptomycetaceae > Streptomyces. Next base: position 583,909 of record NZ_KB891987.1, on the reverse strand, counting down.
CCTGCCCCAGCTGATCGGCCTGGTGTGCGGGCGGGCCTCGGCGGCGGAGCGGGACGTGCTGGAGAACGCCCGGCACCGCTGGCCCGCGGTCCGCTTCGAGGTGCGCAATGTGCCGGTGCAGGGGGTGCACGCGGTGCCGCAGGTCGTCCAGGCGGTCAAGGAGCTGGACGCGATGGACGAGGTGGACGTCATCGTGGTGGCCCGGGGCGGCGGCAGCGTGGAGGATCTGCTGCCGTTCTCCGACGAGGAGCTGGTGCGGGCGGTGTCCGCGTGCCGTACGCCGGTCGTCTCGGCCATCGGGCACGAGCCGGACAGCCCGCTGCTCGACCTGGTGGCCGATCTACGGGCGTCCACGCCGACGGACGCGGCCAAGAAGGTCGTCCCGGACGTGGGTGAGGAGTCCGAGCGGGTGCGGATGCTGCGCGACCGGGGGCGGCGCTGTGTGCGCGCGGTCCTGGAGCGCGAGGAGCGGGGGCTCGCGCATGCGCTGGCCCGGCCCTCGATGGAGCAGCCGCACCGGATGCTGGACGAGCGGTCGGCGCAGGTGGACGCCCTCCTTGAGCGCGGCAGGCGCACGCTCGGCCATCTCCTGGACCGCGCCGACTCCGAGCTGACCCACACGCACGCGCGCGTGGTGGCCCTCTCCCCCGCCGCGACGCTCCGCCGGGGGTACGCGGTGCTCCAGCGGGCCGACGGCCACGTGGTCCGCGCGCCGGACGAGGTGACGGACGGCGAGACGCTGCGGGCCCGGGTCTCGGCGGGCGAGTTCGCGGTGCGGGTGGATACCCATGGCGGTGGGGATGTCGGTGGCGATGCTTAGGGTGGGCGGATGACCAGCAAGGTGGACGAGGCGCTGTCGTACGAGCAGGCGCGGGACGAGTTGATCGAGGTCGTACGGCGCCTGGAGGCGGGTGGTACGACGCTGGAGGAGTCGCTGGCGCTGTGGGAGCGCGGCGAGGAGCTGGCCAAGGTGTGCCGCCGCTGGCTGGAGGGGGCGCGGGCGCGGCTGGACGCGGCGCTGGCGGAGGAGGCGGAGGCCGAGGGGGACGAGTAGCGGGGGCGCACCCTCTCTCGGGCGCGCGCCCTTCGTCTCGCAGGCGCGCGCACCCTTCGTTCAAGCTTTAACTTCTCTCGCGTAGGGTCGTCCCGTTCAGTCGGCCCGGCACCTCGGGCCGGACGCGTATCCGAGGAAGTCACGCATGTCTCTCGTTCTCGACCCGGCCGCCCAGGACCTGCTGTTCCGCGAGGCCCGCACCGCGAACACCTTCACCGACGAGCCGGTGACCGACGAGCAGGTCCGGGCGATCTACGACCTGGTCAAGTTCGGCCCGACCGCCTTCAACCAGACCCCGCTGCGCATCACGCTGGTCCGCTCCCCCGAGGCCCGCGAGCGCCTGGTGGCCCTGATGGCCGACGGCAACAAGCCCAAGACGGCCACCGCGCCGCTGGTCGCGATCCTGTCGGCGGACAACGAGTTCCACGAGGAGCTGCCGACCCTGTTCCCGGCGTTCCCGCAGGCCAAGGACCTGTTCTTCGCCGAGCGCCCGGTCCGTGAGCGCTCCGCCGCGATGAACGCCGCGCTCCAGGCCGCCTACTTCCTCGTCGGCGTCCGCGCGGCCGGCCTGGCAGCGGGCCCGATGACCGGCTTCGACTCCGAGGGGGTCCGCAAGGAGTTCCTGGACGACGACCACACCCCGCTGATGGTCGTGAACATCGGCCACCCGGGCCCGGACGCCTGGTACCCGCGCTCGCCGCGCCTGGCGTACGACGAGGTCGTCACGACCGTCTGAGCGGCCGTACGGCGCACAGCGAAGGGGCCCCGGATGCCGTCCGGGGCCCCTTTCGCGTGCGGTTACTTCTCGTTCTTCATCTTCAGCGCCGCCGCCATCGCGGTCAGCCGGTCGAAGGACGCGGTGCCCGCGACCACGGTCGTGGAGCCGGGGGTGTCCTCCAGGACCAGCCCGTCGTAGCGGCCACCGGTGTACCGGGTCCAGGTGCGGCCGTCGATCTCCTCGGTGCGCTTGGTCGCCTTGGCGCCCTGGGTCGCCTCGTCGATGACGTCGGCGCGCTTGCCCGTGGACTGCTCGACCTGCACGTACTGGCCGCCCGGGGCCTGGAAGCCGAGGTGCCAGCGGTCGGAATCCTCGCCCTGGAAGCGTACGGAGGTCGCTTTCCAGGTACTCGGCAGTCCCTCGGGGGCGGCCACCGGGTAGCTCGCCGCACGGCGGGCACCGGCCGTCTCCACCGTGTAGTCGACCCGTTTGAGATCGGGGGCGTGATCGTCGTGCGGGACGAAGACATAGATGACCGCCGCCGCGATACCGATGAGGGCCAGGGAAAGGATCATGTCCCGGACCGTCTTCTGCTTGCCGTTCGTACCTGCCACGTCCCCTATGGTCGCAGGTGCCCCGAGCGCTCATCCGTGGGGCCCCCTGCTCATTTTGTCGGTGCGACGCTAGAGTCAGGAATCGAACCCTCATCCGGCCGTCGTCGTATCAGAAAGGTGCGCTCCGATGACCGAGCATCATCTGCCGTCCGAACTCGATGTCCCCTCCGAGGCCCCCGACCGCAACCTCGCCCTGGAACTGGTCCGCGTGACCGAGGCCGCCGCGATGGCCGCGGGCCGCTGGGTCGGGCGCGACGACAAGAACGGCGCCGACGGTGCCGCGGTACGTGCCATGCGGACCCTCGTCTCCACCGTGTCGATGAACGGCGTCGTCGTCATCGGCGAGGGCGAGAAGGACGAGGCGCCCATGCTGTTCAACGGGGAGCGGGTGGGTGACGGCACCGGGCCCGAGGTCGACATCGCCGTCGACCCGATCGACGGCACCCGGCTGACCGCCAAGGGCATGCCGAACGCGATCGCGGTGCTGGCCGCCGCCGAGCGCGGCGCCATGTTCGACCCGTCCGCCGTCTTCTACATGGACAAGCTGGTCACCGGCCCCGAGGCCGCCGACTTCGTGGACATCAACGCGCCCGTGGCGGTCAACATCCGCCGGGTCGCCAAGGCCAAGGGGTGCGCGCCCGAGGACGTCACCGTCGTCGTGCTCGACCGGCCCCGGCACGAGGAGCTGGTCAAGGAGATCCGGGAGACCGGGGCGCGCATCAAGCTGATCACCGACGGCGATGTCGCGGGCTCGATCCTGGCGCTGCGCGAGGGCACGGGCATCGATCTGCTGCTCGGCATCGGGGGGACGCCCGAGGGCATCATCTCGGCCTGCGCGGTCAAGTGTCTCGGCGGCACCATCCAGGGCAAGCTGTGGCCCAAGGACGAGGCGGAGCGGGAGCGGGCGATCGCGGCGGGGCACGATCTGGATCGGGTGCTCACGACCGAGGATCTGGTCAACGGGGAGAACGTGTTCTTCGTGGCGACCGGGATCACGGACGGGGAGTTGCTGCGGGGGGTGCGGTATCGGTCGGAGACGGCGACCACCGATTCCATCGTGATGCGGTCCAAGTCGGGGACGGTGCGGAGGATCGACTCCGAGCATCGGCTGCGCAAGCTTCGGGCGTACAGCGCGATCGACTTCGATCGGGCCAAGTAGCGCCTACTGAGGTGGGGGGCGGGGAGCGTTTGCGGGTGCCGGTCCCGGGTGGCTGGTCGCGCAGTTCCCCGCGCCCCTAAAAGACCTGCAGCTGAGGCCCCTAAAAGCGAAAAGCTCCTGCGGCTCAGCCCGCCATCCTCGGTGCCGGGGTCTTCTTCAGTTCCACCTCGCGGCGCCTGCGGCGGGCCAGGACCACTCGGCGTTCGGCTGCTGTCAGGCCGCCCCAGACGCCGTAGGGCTCGGGCTGGAGGAGGGCGTGTTCGCGGCATTCGACCATGACCGGGCAGCGGGCACAGACGCGCTTGGCCGCTTCCTCGCGGGAGAGCCGGGCGGCGGTGGGTTCCTTCGACGGGGCGAAGAACAGAGTGGCCTCGTCACGCCGGCACACCGCCTCGGTGTGCCAGGGCGCGTCCTGGTCCCTGTCCCGCTTCGGTGACCGCTGGGCCGGGACGGCGGCGACCTGCAGGGACGAACGCGGCGGTTGCAGCACGGTCTACTCCTGACGACGGCTTCGCGAGCGAGAGACGATGCAGCAAGCCCTACCCGCTGTGCGCGCGCCTATGCACTGCGTCCCCAACCCCGGGCGCACGGCGGCTTGTTCACACCCCCTCGCGCCCGGGCGCCGGTGGACGACGACTCCGTGGACCGTGCCGGAATTCGCGACCGTCAACGGTCCAGGTGTTTGCGCAGCTTGTGGTCGACCTTGTCCTGGACCCGGTCGAGGATGTCCGCCACGAAGCGGCCACGCTTGGGCCGGGCCTCGACATTGCCCATGACGGCCCAGCCGTCCACGTAGATCACGGGGGCCTGGGAGTCGGTCGAGTCGCGGGTGCTGACCTCGAAGTTGCCCATGACACCGCCGCCGGTGCCGCGCAGCGACACGTTCTCCGGGACGCGGATCTGGACGTCCCCGAAGACCGATATCGCCTTGATCACCACCTGCTGGTACTCGAAGACGGCCTCGCTGAGGTCGATCTCGACGCTGCCGAAGACCGCGAACGCGTGCAGCCGGCGCCCCGCGCGCCAGCGGCCCCGGCGTACGGCGCTGCTGAAGACGGCGACCACGCTGGCGTCGGCGTCGGCCGGGACCGCGCCCGGCATCGGGCGCGGCGGGGCGGTGACGGGCCCGCGCCGCTCGTGACCGGCCGGGAGGTCCTGTATGTAGGCATCCAGCTCGCCGACCGTCTTGGTGTGCAGCACCCCCTCGACGCGCTCGGCGTGCTCCTCGGCGGTCAGCCGGCCCTCGGCCAGGGCCTCGCGGAGGATGTCGGTGACGCGGTCGCGGTCGGCGTCGGAGGCGCGCAGCTCGGACACGCGCGCCTCCGGGCCTGGGGTCTGGGCGTGCTTGTGAAGGTCCACGACGGCAGCGTACCCAAACGCGATAGATCGCGACTAGGGGGTGTGGATAAGTCGCCCACCCGCCGCGCGCTCCCGGCGTGTCGCAAGTGAGCCTTACCTCACAAGAGCCCCCTTCGACGGGGGTTCTACGCTGGACAGGCTCGCCAGCGTCGGCGGGCCCCGTCCGTCGAGTGAGGAATGGGCTGAGATGCCTGAGTTCGCGTACACCGATCTGCTCCCCCAGGGAGAGGACACCACCCCGTACCGGCTGGTGACCTCCGAGGGCGTGTCCACCGTCGAGGGGCCGGACGGGCGGACGTTCCTCAAGGTGGAGCCGGAGGCGCTGCGCAAGCTGGCCGAAGAGGCGATCCACGACATCCAGCACTATCTGCGCCCGGCCCACCTCGCCCAGCTCCGCCGGATCATCGACGACCCGGAAGCCTCCGGCAACGACAAGTTCGTCGCGCTCGACCTGCTGAAGAACGCGAACATCGCCGCCGCGGGCGTGCTGCCCATGTGCCAGGACACCGGCACCGCGATCGTCATGGGCAAGCGCGGGCAGAACGTGCTCACCGAGGGCACGGACGAGAAACACCTCTCGCACGGCATCTACGACGCGTACACCAAGCTCAACCTGCGCTACTCGCAGATGGCTCCGCTCACCATGTGGGAGGAGAAGAACACCGGCTCCAACCTCCCCGCGCAGATCGAGCTGTACGCGACCGACGGCGGCGCCTACAAGTTCCTCTTCATGGCGAAGGGCGGCGGCTCGGCCAACAAGTCGTTCCTGTACCAGGAGACGAAGGCCGTCCTCAACGAGTCCTCCATGATGAAGTTCCTGGAGGAGAAGATCCGTTCGCTGGGTACGGCCGCCTGCCCGCCGTACCACCTGGCGATCGTCGTCGGCGGTACGTCGGCCGAGTTCGCGCTGAAGACCGCGAAGTACGCCTCCGCGCACTACCTGGACGAGATCCCGGCCGAGGGCTCGGAGCTGGGCCACGGCTTCCGGGACAAGGAGCTGGAGGAGAAGGTCTTCGAGCTGACGCAGAAGATCGGGATCGGCGCGCAGTTCGGCGGCAAGTACTTCTGCCACGACGTGCGCGTGGTGCGGCTGCCCCGGCACGGCGCGTCCTGCCCGGTCGCCATCGCGGTCTCCTGCTCGGCGGACCGGCAGGCCGTCGCCAAGATCACCGCCGAGGGCGTGTTCCTGGAGCAGCTGGAGACGGACCCGGCGCGGTTCCTGCCGGAGACGACGGACGCGCACCTGGAGTCGGAGGGTGACGTCGTCAAGATCGACCTCAACCAGCCGATGGACACGATCCTCGCCGAGCTGACCAAGTACCCGGTCAAGACCCGGCTCTCGCTCACCGGTCCGCTGGTCGTGGCCCGTGACATCGCGCACGCCAAGATCAAGGAGCGCCTTGACGCGGGTGAGGAGATGCCGCAATACCTGAAGGACCACTCGGTGTACTACGCGGGTCCGGCGAAGACGCCCGAGGGGTACGCGTCCGGGTCCTTCGGTCCGACCACGGCCGGGCGCATGGACTCCTACGTGGAGCAGTTCCAGGCGGCGGGCGGCTCCAAGGTGATGCTGGCGAAGGGGAATCGCAGCAAGCAGGTCACCGACGCGTGTGACGCGCACGGTGGTTTCTACCTCGGGTCCATCGGCGGTCCGGCCGCCCGGCTCGCGCAGGACTGCATCAAGAAGGTCGAGGTCCTGGAGTACGAGGAGCTGGGCATGGAGGCGGTCTGGAAGATCGAGGTCGAGGACTTCCCGGCGTTCATCGTCGTGGACGACAAGGGGAACGACTTCTTCCAGGACCCGGCGCCTGCGCCGACGTTCACGAGCATTCCGGTGCGGGGGCCTGGGCTGGCGTAGTGCCTCGGGGGCGGCGGGGTGTGGATCTCGCCCCCGCCGCCCCTACCCGTCCCGTCCCCAGGGGCTCCGCCCCTTCGACCCCGCTGGGGCCGCGCCCCAGACCCCGCTTCGGCCTGAACGGCCTCGTCCTCAAACGCCGGACGGGCTGGAGGGGGGCGGCTGATGCCCCCCAGCAGAGGGGCTGGGGAGTGTCGCCGGACGGGCGGGGGGTCGGCTGACAGCTGGGGGTGTGGCGGCTGACGGCCGGAGGCTGGAGGCTGACGGGCTGCGGGTGGCGGCTGACGGCCGGAGGCTGACGACCGGAGGAGCGTCGGCCGGAGGCCGGAGGAGTGTCGGCTGACGCCCCCCGAAGCGGCGGCAGTTGGGACCAGCCCCTAGGGTGCGGGGCATGACTTCCCCCGCGTACCTCTCCGGGCTCTTCTCCCTCGACGACCGCGTCGCCGTCGTGACCGGAGGGAGTTCCGGGATCGGGCGGGGCATCGCCGAGGCGCTGGCGCGGGCCGGGGCCTCGGTGGTGGTCGTCGCGCGGGGCAAGGAGGCGCTGGAGGCGACGACCGCGCAGCTCACCTCGCTCGGCTGCCGGGCGGCCTGGGTGAGCGCCGACCTCGGCAGCCGTGCGGGAGTACGGGCGGCGGCCGACGAGATCGTGAAGGAGTTCGGGGAGCCGGACATCCTCGTCAACTGCGCCGGGATCAACCTCCGTCCCCCGATGAGCGAGCTGACCGAGCACGACTGGGACCTCACCCTGGCCGTGAATCTCCAGGCACCCCACCTGCTGAGCCAGCGCTTCGCACCCGGCATGGCCGAGCGGGGCTTCGGACGGATCATCCACGTCAGCTCCCAGCAGGCACACCGCGCCTTCGCCCACTCCGGGGCGTACGGCGTCTCCAAGGGCGCGCTGGAATCCCTCGCGCGCTCCCAGGCCGAGGAGTGGTCGCCGTACGGCGTCACCTGCAACACCCTGGTCCCGGGCTTCGTACTGACCCCGCTCAACGCCCGCCTGTCGTCCGACCCGGACACGGTACGAGCCCTGGCCGCCCGCACCTTCATCGGCCGCAACGGCCTGCCCGAGGACTTCGCAGGCGCCGCCGTCTTCCTCGCAAGCCGCTCCTCCGCCTACATCACCGGCCAGTCCCTCTTCATAGACGGCGGCTTCTCCTCCCACTGACCACCCACCGCCCCCCACTCCCACCCCGCTGAGGGCTCGGCTCCGTGAGCGGGGCAGCGGAGAACCGGGGGCTGGGGTCACGCCCGGTGGGCAGAGTCGGGGCAGCGCGCCTGGCGTGATGGGCGCCGGACCCCGCCACCAGATCTCCCCCCATCGAACCAGGCACCCCAGCCCCTGAACCGCCTACTGCCCTTGTCCCTAAGCCCAGTTCACCCCCTGCCCAGCGCCAGCAGCTGCACCTCGCCCACAGACCCGAGCCCCCACCGCCGGCCCTCATCGGCAAATCCCCCACCCGAGCCGAGCCGGGCACCGCCGCCCCGACCCCGCCCACCGAGCCAAGCCCCCACCGCCCGGACCCCACTCCCACCACCGAGCCCCCACCCGTTGAGCCGGGCCACTCCTGCCCATGAGCCCGCCCACTGGTCGTGGCCCCACCGTCCAGCCCACCCGCTGCCCAGCGTCAGCACCGCTGCACCCCTGCCGCAGAGCCGAGTCCCACCGCCGGACCCACCGGGAAAGCCCCCACCACAGCTGCACCCCGCCCACAGACCCGAGCCCTCGCAGCCACAGCCCGAGCCCGCCGAAGCGCCGCAGGCCAAGGCCAAGGCCACTGCCGAACCCGAGGCCGCCGACGGCGAGGACGCCTCGCAGGGGCCACCCGCACCCGGCGACGAAAGCCGCACGGGTGGTGCGGGTGGGAAACAGACCGCCGCCGAAGGCGAAGCCGAGGCGGACCAGGCACAGCCGACCCCCGCCGACGACACCCCCGGCCCCGCCCGCGCGGCAGCGCCCCGCGAGGAACATCCCGCACCCCCCGTTCGCTGTACCAGGCATGAGTGACGACTACCGCATCGAGCACGACTCCATGGGTGAGGTCCGCGTCCCGGCGGACGCCAAGTGGCGGGCGCAGACGCAGCGGGCCGTGGAGAATTTTCCGGTGTCCGGGCAGCGGCTGGAGCGGGCGCACATCGAGGCGCTGGGCAGGATCAAGGGGGCGGCGGCGAAGGTGAACGCCGGGCTCGGGGTGCTGGAGCCCGAGGTCGCGGAGGCGATCGAGGAGGCCGCCGGGGAGGTGGCCGAGGGAAAGTGGGACGAGCAGTTCCCCGTGGACGTGTTCCAGACCGGGTCCGGCACCTCGTCCAACATGAACGCCAACGAGGTGATCGCGACGCTGGCGAGCGAGCGCCTGGGCCGGGACGTGCACCCGAACGACCACGTCAACGCCTCGCAGTCGTCCAACGACGTCTTCCCGTCCTCGATCCACATCGCCGCCACCGCCGCCGTCACCCGCGATCTGATCCCCGCGCTGGAACACCTGGCCGACGCCCTCACCCGCAAGGCGGAGGAGTTCGCCGACGTGGTGAAGTCGGGGCGCACCCACCTGATGGACGCGACCCCCGTGACCCTGGGTCAGGAGTTCGGCGGATACGCGGCCCAGGTGCGCTACGGCGTCGAGCGCCTGCGTGCCTCCCTGCCCCGCCTCGCGGAGCTGCCGCTGGGCGGGACGGCCGTAGGGACCGGGATCAACACGCCTCCCGGGTTCTCCGCCGCCGTGATCGAGGAGGTCGCGCGGGCCACCGGGCTGCCGCTCACCGAGGCACGCGACCACTTCGAGGCACAGGGGGCGCGCGACGGGATCGTGGAGACCAGCGGCCAGTTGCGGACCATCGCGGTCGGACTGACGAAGATCGCCAACGATCTGCGCTGGATGGCGTCGGGCCCGCGCACCGGCCTCGCCGAGATCCGGCTGCCCGATCTCCAGCCCGGTTCCTCGATCATGCCGGGCAAGGTCAACCCGGTCGTCCCGGAGGCCGTCCTGATGGTCGCGGCCCAGGTGATCGGCAACGACGCGACCATCGCCACGGCAGGCTCGGCCGGGAACTTCGAGCTGAATGTGATGCTCCCGGTGCTGGCCAAGAACGTACTGGAGTCGGTGCGGCTGCTCGCCAACGTCTCCCGGCTGCTCGCCGACCGCACGATCGACGGCATCACCGCCGACCGCGAACGCGCCCGCGAGTACGCCGAGTCGTCGCCCTCGGTCGTCACCCCGCTGAACAAGTACCTGGGGTACGAGGAGGCCGCGCGGATCGCCAAGCGCTCGCTGGCGGAGCGCAAGACGATCCGGGAGGTCGTCCTGGAGGGCGGCTACGTGGAGCGCGGGGAGCTGACGCGGGACCAGCTCGACGAGGCGCTGGATGTCCTGCGGATGACACATCCGTAACGGGCGTCCGCCGATTTCCGCCACCGGCACCCGGTCGTGGCCGACGCCACGGCATCGGGTGCCCATGGCACCTAATATCTGTCCATGGCGGACGACGAAGCGGTGAGACGAGCGGAAACGGACACGACGACGTACTGGGCCGCGGGCACCCCGATCCTGTGGCGGTACCGGGAGAACGCCGGTGCCGGTTTCCACATCGCCCGGCCCGTCACGGTCGTCCGGGACGACGCCGACCTGCTCGCGGTGTGGCTGGCGCCCGGCACCGAGTGCGTCAAACCCGTGCTGGCCGACGGCACCCCGGTCCATCTGGAGCCGCTGGAGTCCCGCTACACCAAGCCGCGCGGGGTGCGCCGGGACCGCTGGTTCGGCACCGGGGTGCTGAAGCTGGCGCGGCCCGGCGAGCCCTGGTCGGTGTGGCTGTTCTGGGAGCCGGGCTGGCGGTTCAAGAACTGGTACGTCAACCTGGAGGAGCCGCTGGCCCGCTGGAGCGGCGGCGTCGACTCCGAGGACCACTTCCTGGACATCTCCGTGAACCCGGACCGCAGTTGGCACTGGCGCGACGAGGACGAGTTCGCGCAGGCGCAGCGCGACGGCCTGATGGACGCCGAGACGGCCGAGCGGGTGCGGGAGGCGTCCCGGCGGGCGGTCGAGGGAATCCGGTCCTGGGGAGCGCCGTACGCGGACGGCTGGCAGCACTGGCGGCCCGACCCCGCCTGGGCGGTACCGTCGCTGCCGGAGGACTGGGACCGTACGCCCGCGCACGTGTCCTCATGAGACCCTTGATGCGCCCCCGGACCACAAACGTAGGATCGTCCTCCGCAAGGGCATCGAGTTGCAACTACCGGAACACACGCCGGGCTTGACCATATGTCACCGAGGGGCGGCAGGACGTGAGCGAGGGGTACGGGAACGGCGGCACCGGCCGGGCGGACAGCGCCCGGGGCGGCGGAACGACCCCTGACCACGCGGGAAATCCGTTCCCGGGGCACGTATTGCGGGTATCGGCATGTCGGCGGCACCACACGCGCGCCTGGCGCGCGGCCCCGGACGGACGGATTCGACACGCGTGACGGAGCAGCCCACTTCCTCCTACGAACGCCCCCAGCCGGGCGTGGACCCCGCGGACTCCCGCGGGGCGCGTCTGCGTACCCCGGCGCCGCTCGGCGGGCCGGGGCTGCCGGCCCAGTCCCGGGCGGACGGCCCGTCGTCCTCCCCGGGCACGCCGCCGCGCGGAAAGCGCGGCGGCGGCAAGGGGAACAAGGGGAAGGAGCCCCCAGTCAACGGCCCCGAGCACTCCCAGCCGGCCACCGCCGCCGAGCAGGGCAGCACCCACCGCCCCCGGCCCGCCCCTGAGGGCATTCCGGCCCAGCCGGGCGCCGAGCAGGACCGGACACCGGGCGCCCGTGAGCGCCGTACCGGACGCGGGCTGCCGCCGGGGCGGCCGATGCCCATGCGGCGCGACGGGGACCGGCTCCGGTTCGTGGGCGCGGCGACCCGGCGGATCGCGCGCGGCCTCGATCTCGACGAGATCGTGATGGGGCTGTGCCGGGCCACGGTGCCGACGTTCTCGGACGCGATCCTGGTCTATCTGCGCGACCCGCTGCCCGTCGGCGACGAGCGGCCCACCGGTCCTGTGGTGCTGCGGCTGCGGCGCAGCGACCGTGTCCCGGACGAGCGGGACACCGAGGCGCTGCTGCCCGCGCCGTACCCGGAGCCGGACGGGGAGTCCCCGGGGCTCGCCGCGTTCTCCGGGCCCTCCGCGCTGACCGCCGAGCTGTGCGAGGTGCGCCCGGGCGGCGCGCTGAACGAGGTGCTGCGCGGGGTGCGTCCGGTGTTCGCGGACTCGCCCGCCGCCCGCGCCGCGCTGCCCGAACTGCTCGGCGAGGAGGGCGAGGCGCTGGTCCCCGACGGGCAGCACGCGATCCTCGCGCCGCTGCGCGGACGGCGCCGGGTGATCGGCGCCGCGCTGTTCCTGCGCCGCCCCGAGCGCCTGGCGTTCGAGGCGGAGGACCTGCTGGTCGCGGCGCAACTGGCCACGCACAGCGCGCTCGGCATCGACAAGGCGGTGCTGTACGGCCGCGAGGCGTACATCGCCGACGAACTCCAGCGCACCATGCTGCCCGAGACCCTGCCGCGCCCCACCGGTGTGCGGCTGGCCTCGCGCTATCTGCCCGCGGCGGAGACGGCGCGGGTGGGCGGCGACTGGTACGACGCGATCCCGCTGCCGGGCAGCCGGGTGGCGCTGGTGGTCGGTGACGTCATGGGCCACTCCATGACCTCGGCGGCGATCATGGGCCAGCTGCGCACGACCGCGCAGACCCTGGCCGGACTCGACCTGCCCCCGCAGGAGGTGCTGCACCATCTGGACGAGCAGGCCCAGCGCCTGGGCACCGACCGCATGGCGACGTGTCTGTACGCGGTCTACGACCCGATAGCGCAGCGCATCACCATCGCCAACGCCGGTCATCCGCCGCCGGTGCTGCTGCACCTGGGCGGCGACGCCGAGGTGCTGCGCGTGCCGCCGAACGCGCCCATCGGAGTCGGCGGGGTGGACTTCGAGGCGGTCGAGCTGGAGGCGCCCGCCGGGGCCACGCTGCTGCTGTACACCGACGGTCTGGTGGAGTCCCGGCTGCGGGACGTGGCGACGGGCATAGAGCAGCTGCGCGAGAAGCTGACAGCGACCGCGCGGCTGACCGGTCCCGGTCATCCGCCGCCGCTGGAGGCCCTGTGCGACGAGGTGCTCGACATGCTCGGCCCGGGCGACCGGGACGACGACATCGCGCTGCTCGCCGCCCGGTTCGACGGGATCACCTCCAGCGACGTGAAGCACTGGACGCTGGACGCGCACGACGCCACCCCGGGCAAGGCCCGCAGGCTGGCCCGCGCCGCGCTGGCCGAGTGGGGCCTGGAGGACCTGACGGACTCGCTGGAGCTGCTGGTCAGCGAGGTCGTCACCAACGCGGTGCGCTACACCACGCGTCCGGTGTCCGTGCGGCTGCTGCGCACGGACGTGCTGCGCTGCGAGGTGTCCGACGACATCCCGCGGCTGCCCCGGCTCTGCCAGGCCCGCGCCACGGACGAGGGCGGGCGCGGGCTGTACCTGGTCAACAAGCTGGCCCGGCGCTGGGGCGCGACCCGGCTGAGCGCGGGCAAGGTGGTGTGGTTCGAGCTGAGCGGAAGCTGAGCCCGCTCGGCTCGCGGTACGACGCAGGGCGCCCGGCGAATCGCCGGGCGCCCTGCGCGCTGCCGAGGGCCTGTGGCCTCAGCCGTCGTCCCTGCCGTTCTGGAAGTCGAACGGGTTCTGCGGGGTGGACTGCCCCGTGGGCGGTCCCGAGGTCGGCGGCTGGGTCGTCGGCTGGTCCGTCGGCGGCGTCTCGCTCTCCGTGGGCGGCTCGGTGGTCGGCGGCTGGGACGGCGTCTCCGACTCGGTCGGCGAGCTGGAGGGCGACTGCGAGGCGGACTCGGACGGGCTGTCGCTGACGGTCGGGGTGTCCGTCGGGGCGACGGCGGCACCCTGCGTGGTGTCGAGGTCGAAGGGGACCTTGTCGGTCACGCCGAAGGTGTACGCGGCCCAGATCTGCGCCGGGTAGCCACCGCCGTTGATACGGCCGGGCGCCGGGAGGAGACCGGTCGCACCCGTCATCGACACGTGCGCGTTGCCCCGTTCGCCGAACAGGCCGACCGAGGTGACCAGGTCGGGCGTGTAGCCGGTGAACCAGGCGGACTTGTTCTCGTCCGAGGTACCGGTCTTGCCCGCCACCTGCTGGCCGTTGCGCAGCGGGTTGGCCGCCACCGACTGCCGCGCGGTGCCGTCGTCGACCACGCCGGTGAGCACGGAGGTCACAGTGTCGGCGGCGGTGCGGCTGATCACCTGACGGCCGATCGGGTCCGGCATCCGCACCGAACGGCCCTTGCTCTCCGCGGACTTGATGAGGGTCGGGGTGACCTTCCGGCCGTGGTTGTCGAAGGTGGCGTAGATGCCGGCCATGTCCAGCGGGCTGGCGCCCATGGAGCCGAGCGTCTGCGCGGGGACGGCCTGCATGCCCTTGGTGTCCATGCCGAGCTGCTTGGCCGTGTCCATGACCTTCTGCATCCCGACGTCCACGCCCATCTGTGCGAAGACGGAGTTCACGGACTTGTTCATGGCCTGCTGGACGGTGATCTTGCCGTAGCTGGCGTTGTCCTCGTTCGGCGGGGCGAAGCCGACCTCGGTGCCGTGGTCGGTCACCGGGTGACGGCTGGTGCCGTCGTAGACGGTGTTCGCGTTGATGGGGCGGCCGTCCTGCGTGGTGGCGCCCTGTTCCAGCGCGGCGGCGAGGATGACCGGCTTGAAGGTGGAGGCGGGCTGGTAGTCGGGCCGGGTGGCGTTGTTGGTCCAGTGCTTGAAGATGTCCTGGCCGCCGTAGAGGGCGACGACATGGCCCGTCTTGGGGTCGACCGAGACGGCACCGGCCTGGATGTCGCCGTCGACCTTGCGCTTCTTCGGGTCGAGCTTGGAGGTGAGCTGGCTCTTGACGGCCTTCTCCAGCGCGGCCTGCTTCTTGCGGTCGACGTTGAGGGTGATGGTCCAGCCCTTGCCGATGACCGCGTTCTCCGCCTGTGAGGCGGTCAGGCCCTGCTGCTTCATGAGCTGCTGCTCGAGCTGCTTGTTGGCGAGGTCGACCAGATAGCCCGTCTGCCCGTCGAGACCGGGGGCGGCCTTGGGCTCCTTGGGCGTCGGGAACGTCATCCCGGCGCGCTCGGCCTTGGACAGCCAGCCCTGCTTGACCATGTTGTTCAGGACGTAGTTCCAGCGCTGCTTCACCAGCGTCCGCCCGGTGGGCGTGGCGGCCTGCCAGTCGTACTGGCTGGGCGCCTGGAGCAGAGCGGCCAGATAGGCGCCCTCCTCAGGCGAGAGCTTCTGGGCGTCCTTGTGGTAGTACGCCTGGGCGGCGGCCTGGATGCCGTACGCGTTGCGTCCGTAGTAGCTGGTGTTGATGTAGCCCGCGAGGATCTCGTCCTTGGACTTCTCGCGCTCCACCTTGAGGGAGATGACCAGCTCGTTGAGCTTGCGGGTGACCGTCTGGTCCTGGTTCAGGTAGTAGTTCTTGACGTACTGCTGGGTGATGGTCGAACCACCCTGCTTGCCGCGCCCCGCGAGCGTGTTGAGGATGCCGCGCGCGGTGCCCTTCAGGTCGACGCCGGGGTCCGTGTAGAAGGACTTGTTCTCGGCGGCGACGAAGTCGAGCTGGACCTTCCGCGGCACCTTCGACAGGTCGACGATCTCGCGGTTGACCTTGCCGGAGCGGGCGATGACCTTGCCGTCGCTGTACTTGTAGATGTTGCTCTGCTGCTGGGCGGCCACATTGCCCGCCGGGATGTCCACCGACAAATAGAACGCGACAAAGGCGCCGATACCCAGCAGACAGGCGCCGAGGAATGTCCCGAGGATCTTCTTCCAGGTGAAGAGCCTGCGTATCCAGCTCTTGGCGGGCTTGCCGCCACCGGGCGCCGGGGACGGCGAGCGGCCTCCGGGTGCCGCGCGGCGACCGCCGCGCTGACGCGCTCGTCTCTCTTCCGCTCGTCCCATAGGTCCCTTCGCTCCGCTTCCGTCTCGGGGTCAGCTCCGAAAGCTAACACCCCTCTATGTGACAAAGAGCGCCTGATCCGCTCCTTCGGGGACGTGAGAATGAGCACCCCGCCCTATCGGAACCGACGGAATCAAGAGGCCGAAGGTTGCCTCATGGGGTGCGATCGGCAGCACGTATTCGATTCCGGACCCACTATGAACCCGGCGTATACACCGTGTGTAGAGTGCTCGCCATGTCCATCGGTCACTCACTCCTGGGACTCCTGGAGTCCGGCCCCCGGCACGGTTACGACCTGAAGCGGGCCTTCGACGAGAAGTTCGGCCACGACCGGCCCCTGCACTACGGCCAGGTCTACTCGACCATGTCCCGGCTGCTGAAGCACGGGATGGTGGAGCTCGACGGCGTCGAGTCCGGCGGCGGACCCGAACGAAAACGGTACGCCATCACCGATGCCGGGATAACCGACGTCGAACGCTGGCTCGCCACCCCCGAGAAGCCCGCCGAATACCTCCAGTCGACCCTCTACACCAAGGTCGTCCTCGCGCTGCTGACCCGGCGCGACGCGGCCGGACTGCTCGACAGCCAGCGCTCCGAGCATCTGCGCGCCATGCGCGCGCTGACCGAGCGCAAGCGCGGCGGCGACCTCGCCGACCAGCTGATCTGTGACCACGCCCTGTTCCATCTTGAGGCCGATCTGCGCTGGCTGGAGCTGACCGCCGCGCGCCTGGACCGGCTCCGCACGGAGGTGACCTCGTGATACCCCCCGAAGGCTCCCTGCTCCACGCCCGGGACCTGCGCAAGACCTACGGCCCCACCACCGCACTCGACGGCGCCGACTTCTCCATCCATCCCGGCGAGGTCGTCGCCGTGATGGGCCCCTCCGGCTCCGGCAAGTCGACCCTGCTGCACTGTCTCGCCGGGATCGTGCTGCCCGACGCGGGCACGATCACCTACTCCGGCCGCGAGCTGACCGCGCTGAGCGACGCCGGGCGCAGCGCCCTGCGGCGCGGCGAGTTCGGGTTCGTCTTCCAGTTCGGGCAGCTCGTGCCGGAGCTGACCTGCGTGGAGAACGTGGCGCTGCCGCTGCGGCTGAACGGCACCGGGCGCAAGGAGGCCGAGAAGGCCGCGCTGGAGTGGATGGAGCGCCTGGAGGTGGACGACCTCAGGCGCAAACGGCCCGGCGAGGTCTCCGGCGGCCAGGGACAGCGGGTCGCGGTGGCGCGGGCGCTGGTCACCGGGCCCCGGGTGCTGTTCGCGGACGAGCCGACCGGCGCGCTGGACTCGCTCAACGGCGAGCGCGTGATGGAGCTGCTGACCGACGCCGCCCGCTCCACGAACGCGGCCGTCGTCCTCGTCACGCACGAGGCCCGGGTCGCCGCCTGGTCGGACCGCGAGATCGTCGTACGCGACGGCCGCACCCGGGACATGGAGCGGGCCGGATGAGCCTGCGGCAGTACGCCCGCGACCTGGGGATGGGGGTCCGGTTCGCCATGACCGGAGGGCGCGAGGGGTGGGTCCGTACGGCACTGACGGCGGTCGGTGTCGGTATCGGAGTGGCGTTGCTGCTGCTGACGACCGCGATACCCCGCATGCTGGACGCGCGCAGCGACCGCGAACTGGCCCGCCAGGACTTCTCGTTCAGCGCGACGGACCGGCCGAAGGCCGACGACACGGTGGTCGTCGCGGCCACCGACACCTGGTGGCACGACAAGAACATCCGGGGCCGCCTCCTCGATCCGGAGGGCCCGAAGGCGCCGCTGCCGCCGGGGCTGAACCGCTTCCCGGCCGAGGGCGAGATGCTGGTCTCCCCCGCGCTGCGGGACCTGCTCGCCTCCCCGGGCGCCCGGCTGCTGCGCGAGCGGCTGCCGTACAAGATCACCGGGACCATCGGCGAGAGCGGTCTGGTCGGTCCGCGCGAACTCTCCTACTACGCGGGTGCCGAGGATCTGAAGCCCCGGGCGGGCGGCGCCCGCACGAACCGGCTGACCCACTTCGGGCAGACCCAGCCCTGGCAGGGCAAGGACGACCCGGTGCTGCTCCTGCTGACGACGGTCGTCTTCGTGACCCTGCTGCTGCCGGTGGCCGTGTTCGTCGCGGCGGCCGTACGGTTCGGCGGCGAACGGCGCGACCGCAGGCTGGCCGCGCTGCGGCTGGTGGGCGCCGACGGCCGCACGACCCGGCGGATCGCGGCGGGCGAGGCGCTGGCCGGTGCGGTGCTCGGCCTCCTCGTCGGCGCGGTCCTCTTCCTGGCCGGACGCCACCTGGCGCCCCTGGTGGAGATCCGGGGCGAGAGCTTCTTCCCGAGCTATGTCACGCCCTCCCCCGTGCTCGTCGCGCTGGTCGTGGTGGCGGTCCCGGTGTGCGCGGTGCTGGTCACCCTGTTCGCGATGCGCACCGTGGTGGTCGAACCGCTCGGCGTGGTGCGCGCGGCCTCCACCGGCAGACGGCGGCTGTGGTGGCGGCTGCTCCTGCCGCTGTCCGGGCTGGCGATGCTCTGGCCGATGCTGGACCAAGGCCGTGTCCACGGCGACTTCAACCAGTTCCTCGTCATCGGCGGCGTCCTGCTGCTGCTCGTCGGGGTGACCGCGCTGCTGCCCTGGCTCGTGGAGTGGGGTGTCCTCCGGCTCGGCAGCGGCCCGCTCTCCTGGCAACTGGCCGTGCGAAGGCTCCAGTTGAGCGGCGACATGGCGGCCCGCACGGTCAACGGCATCGCGGTGGCGGTGGCCGGGGCGATCGCGCTCCAGATGCTGTTCGCGGGCGTGCAGGACCAGTACGTGAAGGACACCGGCCACGATCCCACCCGTGCGCAGATCGAGGTCGACCTCACCGACCGCACCGATCTCACCTCGGCCACCGAGGCGTTCGCCCGGACCGAGGGCGTGCGGGCGTCGGTGGGGCTGGCCACCACGCACCTCGGTGACAAGGCGCTGGAGCCGGCCTCCTATCTCGACCTGGTCGTCGGCGACTGCGCCGCCCTGCGGGAGCTGGCCCGGCTGCCGTCCTGCCACGACGGCGACATGTTCACCGTGAACAGCCCCGGCGACTCCGGCGCGTTCGACCGGCGGATGCGCGAGAGCCTGCTGCGGCCCGGCCGACCCGCCTGGATCGACCCGCGCTTCGTGGGCGGCCCCGGTCTCGCGGTCCCGCTGCGGCTCCCGGCCGCGCTGCCGCACGCGGCCTTCCGCGCGGACTCCCTGATGCACAGCGTCAACGGCCTGCTGATCACCCCGTCCGCGCTGCCCGCCGCGGCCGGACCGGCGCTGTCCAGCCGGGTCTTCCTGCGCCTGGATTCATCGGTGCCGGACGCACGGGAGTACGTGCGCAACACCGCCGCGCGGGTGGACCCGGTCTCGGACGTCCTCGCCTGGGCGCCGACCACGACCGACGGCGGGTTCGCCTCCCTGCGCACCGGCCTGTTCATCGGCGCGACCTGTGTGCTGGCGCTGATCGGGGCGAGCCTGCTGGTCGCCCAGCTGGAGCAGTTGCGCGAGCGGCGCAGGCTGCTGTCGGTCCTGGTCGCCTTCGGCACCCGGCGCCGGACCCTGGGCCTGTCGGTGCTGTGGCAGGCGGCCGTACCGATCGCACTGGGCGTCGCGCTGGCCTCGGTGGTGGGCCTCGCCCTGGGCGCCGTACTGCTGCGCATGACGGCGACGCCGGTACGGGTGGACTGGCCGAGCGTGCTGTCCCTGACGGGGGTGGGCGCGGCGATGGTCGCGGCGGTGACCCTGCTCAGCCTGCCGCCGCTGCTGCGGCTGACGCGGCCCGAGGGGCTGCGCGCGGAGTAGCCCCTCGGGGGCTGAGCATCCCTCAGGGACGGGACGGGCGGGGCTCCTCGGTGCTTCACGGAGCCCCGCCCTCTCACGCCTCCGCGTCCAGCACCCGCACCGGCAGCGGGCGCAGGGACTCCCGCAGGGCGGCGGCCAGTTGCTGGTACTCGCTGCCCCGGGCCGCGCCCGCGCGCATCGCGAGACCGACGCGGCGGCTGGGGGCCGGGTCGGCGAAGCGCGCGGTGCGCAGCCGGTCACCCCGGGCCGTCTCCAGGTCCATCGCGGTACGCGGCAGCAGGGTGCAGCCGAGGCCGCCCGCGACGAGCTGGACGAGGGTGGACAGCCCGGCGGCCGTGGTGGTGACCGGTGCGGTCGCCGGACGCCCGCCGCGTCCCGCGCCCCGGAACTCGCGCCCGGCCTCGCGGCAGATCTCCAGCGCCTGGTCGCGCAGACAGTGCCCCTCGTCAAGGAGCAGCAGGTTCAGCTCCTTCAGCGCCTCGCGCGGGATGCCGTCGCCGCCGCCCAGCGGATGGTCCAGCGGGGTGACCAGCACGAAGTCCTCGTCGAACAAAGGGAGTTCGACCACCCCGGGCACGGCGAGCGGCACCGCGAGCAGCAGCAGGTCAAGGCGCCCGGAGTGCAGTCCCTCCACCAGGTTCGCGGTCTGCTCCTCGTGCACCTGTAGGTCGAGCTGCGGATAGCGCTCGTGCACCAGCCGCAGCACGGTGGGCAGCAGATACGGCGCGACGGTGGGGATGACCCCGAGCCGCAGCATCCCGGTGAACGGCGCGCGCACCGCCTCGGCCTCCTCCAGGAACGCCCCGACCTCCGCGAGCACCGCCTTGGCCCGCACCGCGAGCCGTTCCCCGGCGGGCGAGAGCAGCACCTTGCGGGTCGTACGCTCGACGAGGGTCACACCGAGCGCGTCCTCCAGGGCCGAGACCGCGCCGGACAGCGCGGGCTGGCTCATCCCGATGGCCGCCGCCGCGTCCCGGAAGTGCAGATGCTCCGCCACCGCCGCGAAGGCCCGCAGCTGCGCCAGACTCGGCTGCTTCCGGGTGCCGCTACCACTGGTCACCGATAACCTCCTCCGATCAATGACACCGAGTGTAGCTATTTCCCTAATCAATGCACCCTGTGCCACCATCAGGCCAGTCCAACCCATGGAAAGTGCCTCCCGACCAGGGGTGCTTCCTCGCTGCAAGGAGAGCAAGTGCTCACTGTCGGTGACAAGTTCCCCGAGTTCGAACTGACCGCCTGCGTCTCGCTGGAGAAGGGCAAGGAGTTCGAGGAGATCCACCACAAGTCCTACGAGGGCAAGTGGCTCGTCGTGTTCGCGTGGCCGAAGGACTTCACCTTCGTCTGCCCGACCGAGATCGCCGCGTTCGGCAAGCTGAACGACGAGTTCGCCGACCGTGACGCGCAGATCCTCGGCTTCTCCGGTGACTCGGAGTTCGTGCACCACGCCTGGCGCAAGGACCACCCGGACCTGACCGACCTGCCGTTCCCGATGATGGCGGACTCCAAGCACGAGCTGATGCGCGACCTGGGCATCGAGGGCGAGGACGGCTTCGCGCAGCGCGCCGTCTTCATCGTGGACCCCAACCGCGAGATCCAGTTCACCATGGTGACCGCCGGTTCCGTCGGCCGTAACCCCAAGGAGGTCCTGCGGGTCCTCGACGCCCTCCAGACGGACGAGCTGTGCCCGTGCAACTGGACCAAGGGCGAGAACACCCTGGACCCGGTCGCCCTGCTGGCCGGTGAGTGACCCATGTCGCTCGACTCGCTGAAGTCCCGTGTCCCGGACTACGCCAAGGACCTGAAGCTCAACCTGGGCTCGGTCATCGGCAACTCCGACCTTCCCGCGCAGCAGCTGTGGGGCACCGTGCTGGCGACCGCCATCGCCTCGCGCTCCCCCATCGTCCTGCGCGAGCTGGAGCCGGAGGCGAAGGCGAACCTCACCCCTGAGGCGTACGACGCGGCCAAGGCCGCCGCCGCCATCATGGCGATGAACAACGTCTTCTACCGCACCCGGCACCTGCTGTCGGACCACGAGTACGGCACCCTGCGCGCCGGTCTGCGGATGAACGTCATCGGCAACCCCGGCGTCGACAAGGTCGACTTCGAGCTGTGGTCCTTCGCGGTGTCCGCGATCAACGGCTGCGGCCTGTGCCTGGACTCGCACGAGCAGGTGCTGCGCAAGGCCGGTGTCGAGCGCGACGTGATCCAGGAGGCGTTCAAGATCGCCTCCGTGATCCAGGCGGTCGGCGTCACGCTGGAGGCGGAAGCCGTTCTGGCCGAGTGATCGGCTCCTGACGGCCCCGGGGCCTCGCTCACTCCTTGTGGGCGAGGCCCTCGGTGTTTTCCCGGGTGGCGTCCGCAGGGGCTTCGCCTTCCGGCGCCCCGCCGACCGGCACGGCCTCGTCGGCCGACGGAGGGGCGGGCTGCTGCCGGGCGGCACCGAGCGCCACCCCGTCCGCCATCGCCTGCCCCATCGAGTACTGCCTCAAGTACCCCACCACCGTGTTCGTCACCGCCACCAGCGGTACGGCCACCACCGCGCCGCCGATGCCCGCCACCATGCCGCCCGCCGCGACCGTGAGCACCACCGCGAGCGGGTGGACGCGGACCGCGCGGCCGAGGATGAACGGCTGGAGGACGTGGCCCTCGATCTGCTGGACGGCGAGGACGACCACGAGGGTCATGACGGCCGTGAAGACGCCCTGGGTCACCAGCGCGACGACGATCGCGAGCGCGCCGGAGGCCACCGCGCCGACCAGGGGGATGAAGGAGAACAGGAAGATGAAGACGGCCAGCGGCACGGCCATCGGCACATTGAGGAAGTAGATGCCGAGGCCGATGAAGATGGCGTCGATCAGGGCGACCAGGACGGTGCCCCGCACGTAGGCGGTCAGGGTGCGCCAGGCGCGCGGACCGGCACCGGCGACACCGGGACGGGCGGCGGCGGGGACCAGCTTCAGGAACCACTGCCAGATGCGCTGACCGTCGTAGAGCAGGAACAGGGTCGAGAAGAAGACCAGCAGGATGCCGGTCAGGGCCTCGACCACGACCTGGACCCCTTCGAGTCCGGCGGACGTGATCTGGTCGGTGTTGGCCCCGATGGCCTCGCGCAGGCTCTTGGCGATCTGGTTGATCTGTTTGTCCGTCACATGGAACGGGCTCTTCAGCAGCCAGTTGCGCAGGTCGTCGATGCCGTTCTGGATCTGGTCGGAGAGCGTGTCGATGTTCTCCATGACCTGCCAGGTCACGAACCAGCCCATCAGGCCGATGATGACGAACCCCGATATGGCGCTGAGCGCGGTGGCCGGGCCGCGGGGCAGGCCGTAGCGCATCAGGCGGGCGACCGTCGGCTGGAGCAGCGCGGTGACGAGCAGCGCTATGACGAAGGCGAACACCACCAGCTGGACCGCGCTGATGACCCGCATGAGCACCCAGACGGTGCCCGCGAGGACCAGCAGCCGCCAGCCCGCCTCGGCGGCCACCCGTACGCCCCAGGGCACGGCCTGCGCGGGGTCGGGGCGACGGTCGGCGCCCCCCTGATGGGGCACCACGGCCTTGACGGTGTCCACGGGTTCGGGGACCGGGTCGGCCGGCGGGGCGTGTTCCTTCTCCACCTCGGCGCGAAGCTCGTCAAGACGCTCGCTCATCTCGGTCAGACCGGCCCCGAGCCGGCCGAGCCACCCTGGCATTCGCGACATCATCCGTCCCTCTTCCCCGCGTCCCGGGGCACTGCGAGCCGTCCGGGTACGACCGTACAACGCGACAGCCCCTCCCCCTAGGACGGGGAGGGGCTGTGCGGGGTTGAGCCGGGTGGCGGCCTAGTACCAGTGGTTGGCCTGCCAGAACGACCACGCCTCACAGGGGCTGTGGTAGCGGCCGTTCATGTAGCTGAGGCCCCACTTGATCTGGGTGGCCGGGTTGGTCTGCCAGTCGGCACCGGCCGAGGCCATCTTGGTGCCGGGCAGCGCCTGGAAGAGGCCGTAGGCGCCGGAGGAGGCGTTGACGGCGCGGTAGTTCCAGCTGGACTCGTGGTCCACGATGTTGCTGAAGCACTGGAACTGGTCGGCCGCGACCATCTGACGGGCCATCGCCTGGATCTGCGCCACGGAGTAGTTGCTCTGCGGGGCGAAGCTGGAGGCGTCGCGGACGTCGTCGCGGCTGGTCTCGGCGGCGGCCTTGGTCTCGGCGCGCTCCTTGGCCAGCTTGGCCGCCTTCTCGGCGGCCTCCTTCTTCGCGATCGCCGTCTCGGCAGCCGCCTTGCGGGCCGCGGCCTCGGCGTCCTTCTTGGCGGTCGCGTCCGCCGCGATGGCCTGGGCGTCAGCCTGCTGCGTCAGGGACGCGGTCTGCACCTGCGCCTGCTGACCCGCGGGGATGTCCGCGAGGAGCGTGGCGTCCGCTGCCGTCGCCTCGGGGTCGTTGGGCTGCGCGACGCTGCCCGAGGCAACTCCGACGACGCTACCTACGGCGGTGACCGCGGTGGCGGAGGCCACTGCGAACCCCCGGACCGAAATCCGGCTCACACGGTTTCCTTCCAGCATCGCCCGCTTCGGTGACCCTGGCGGACGCAATCGTGCCCCTGGCGCTGGCCTCCCAACTGAGGGTCACGGGAGACGCGGGCCCGGTGGGCAACTCCCTTTCCGGGAGCGCCGCGTGGTGCTCGGGCGGCATACGACGGAAGTATGGAGTTGGGATCGTGCTCCCGGTGGTGCCGCACCCTCCCTGCCAGGGGCGAGGGCGGTACCCGGGGGTACAGGTGTGTCGTATGCGGGGCCTGACAGGAATGAGACTCTGCCGTAACCGGACGCCGGGTGGCAATTCCGAGTTGCGTGTGAAAGCTCACACCTCGTTTGGCCCAGGGGATTTCAGGAAACGCCCGCGCATGAAGACGCCGCCCGGCTAAGCTCTTCAGCTTCTCCGGGCGGCACCTGGGGGTTTCGAGAGGGCGTCAGATGTGGCCGTCCTCCAGCATTTCGGTCACAAGCGCCGCGATCTGGGACCTTTCCGAACGGTTCAGGGTGACATGCGCGAACAGCGGATGTCCCTTCAGCTTCTCCACCACGGCCACCACACCGTCGTACCGCCCGACACGCAGGTTGTCGCGCTGGGCCACGTCATGGGTGAGGACCACCCGCGAGTTGGCGCCGATGCGGGACAGCACGGTCAGCAGGACGTTCCGCTCCAGGGACTGGGCCTCGTCCACGATCACGAAGGCGTCGTGCAGGGACCGCCCGCGGATGTGGGTGAGCGGAAGGACCTCCAGCATCCCGCGCGCCGTGATCTCCTCGATGACCTCGCGGCTGGTGACCGCCGAGAGCGTGTCGAAGACGGCCTGGGCCCAGGGGCCCATCTTCTCCGCCTCGCTGCCCGGCAGATAGCCCAGCTCCTGCCCGCCGACCGCGTACAGCGGCCGGAAGACCATCACCTTCTGGTGCTGACGGCGCTCCAGGACCGCTTCCAGGCCCGCGCACAGCGCCAGTGCCGACTTGCCGGTGCCCGCGCGCCCGCCCATGGAGAGGATGCCGACGTCCGGATCGAGCAGCAGGTCGAGCGCGATGCGCTGCTCGGCGCTGCGGCCCTTGATGCCGAACGCCTCACGGTCGCCGCGCACCAGCCGGACGTTGCCCTCCGGGGTGACGCGGCCGAGCGCCTTGCCACGCTCGGACTGGATGGTCAGACCGGTGTGCACGGGGAGGTCGGCTGCCTCCGGGACGTACACATGGCCCTCCTCGAAGAGGACGTCGACCTGGTCGCCCGGCAGGGTCAGCTCGGACATGCCGGTCCAGCCGGAGGCGTCCGTGATCGCCAGCTCCGCGCGGTACTCCTCGGCCTCCAGGCCGACGGAGGACGCCTTGATGCGCAGCGGCAGGTCCTTCGACACCACGGTGACGTCGAATCCCTCGGCCTGCAGATTCCGGGCCACCGCGAGGATCCGGGAGTCGTTGTCCCCCAGGCGGTAGCCGGTGGGCAGCACGCTGGGGTCCGAGTGGTTGAGCTCGACACGAACGGTCCCGCCCAGGTCGCCGATCGGGATCGGGGCGTCGAGGCGGCCGTGCCGGACCCGGTAGTCGTCCAGCAGGCGCAGGGCCTGGCGGGCGAAGTACCCCAGTTCGGGATGGTGCCGCTTGGCCTCCAGTTCCGTGACCACCACGATCGGGAGCACGACCTCGTGTTCCTCGAAGCGGGTCAGGGCATTGGGATCGGCCAGCAGGACGCTGGTGTCGAGAACATAGGTGCGCCGGTCGGGCTTGCGGCGCTTTGTGCTGGTCACCACGGAAGGACGTACCCCCTCGGATGAGGTCGGGGAGCGACGAAAAGGAACTGGGCCGGTTTCTGGCCCCCGCGTGCGGCGGGCCGGACACCGGCCCTCCGCGGCTGCTTCCGCGCGAGGACCGCACGGTCGGGCTGGTGCAAAGGGCCTCCCGGGCGGACGGCCCCGAGCCGCCCGCTGAGATACGACACCCGTGGTTCGGGCGTCGACCTGCCTTCGTTATGCCCGGCAACCCCCGCCACCATGCCGAACCCCCCTCTGGCACGCCGGTGAACTCGTTGTTACATCCGGGTGGAGGGGGGTATACGTGGCGCTCGGTCCTCGCGGTCCTGCCGTTCGCCCTGCGGGCGGGTGGGGTCCGTCAGCCGCCGAAGCGGCGGTGGCGGGCGGCGTAGTCGCGCAGGGCCCGCAGGAAGTCGACCTTGCGGAAGGCCGGCCAGAAGACGTCGCAGAAGTAGTACTCGGAGTGGGCGGTCTGCCACAGCATGAAGCCGGACAGACGCTGCTCGCCGCTGGTGCGGATGACCAGGTCGGGGTCGGGCTGGGCGCCGGTGTAGAGGTGGCGGCCGATCATGTCGATGTCGACCGACTCGGCCAGCTCCTCCATGGTGACGCCCTTGTCCTGGGCGTCGAGCAGCATGGAGCGCACCGCGTCGGCGATCTCCTGGCGGCCTCCGTAGCCGATGGCGACGTTGACCACTATGCCGTCGACCTGGCGGGTGGCCTCCTCGGCCTCCTTCAGGGTGCGCTGCATCCCGGCGGGCAGCAGGTCGAGGGTGCCGACGTGGTGCACGCGCCAGCGGCCGTCGGAGGCGAGGGTGCGCACGACGTCCTCGATGATGCCGAGCAGCGGGCCCAGCTCGTCCTGCGGACGGTCGAAGTTGTCCGTGGACAGCAGCCACAGGGTGACGACCCCGACATCGGTCTCGGAGCACCAGCCGAGGAATTCCTCGATCTTCTCCGCCCCGGCCCGGTGCCCGTGGACGGTGCTGGAGCCCGCGGCCTTCGCCCAGCGGCGGTTGCCGTCCATGATGACGCCGATGTGCTTGGGCACCTGAGCGTGGTCCAGGTGACCTTCCACCCGGCGCGCGTAGAGCCTGACGAGCAGGCCGCGCAGCTTGTCGCGCAGGTTCACGTGTGAGCCCCTCCAAAACGGCCGCGGTTGCGGTCCCCGCGGAGGCCGAGCCTACCCCCGCCCAAGGTGCGCCGGTGGCCCGGGGTTTCGGTGCCGGAGCCGTCCCCCAAGAAAAACGGGCCGGTCCGTGGGGGGGAGACGGACCGGCCCGAGGGGGGGGGTTCCACCATAACCCTTCGTAAGGGATGGTGCGTGCATCAGCGCGCCACAACTACTCTGCGGAGTCACCCGATAGCGCCCTGGTGGGCGCGGAATGCTTGATTCAGGGGCATCGACTGGCCGATTCGCGACGGAATCACAGGAGGAACGGCCGGATAGGCAACGAACACCAGGGTTTGAGCCGTCTCGGTGACCGCGTGGCGAGTTGTCCGAGGTCCCTCCTGCGAGCGACCCCGTCAGCGAACGGCGGACTTGACGATTCCGCTCCGGCACAGGCGGACTTCAGGGGGGTGCGGGGGCGGGGTGGCGGGTGCTGCGGGGAGTGCTGTTTTTGCTGCCGCGAACGGGGAGCGGCGGGCGGTGGGGCGGGGGGCCTGCGGTGTGGATAACGATGTGGTCACCGGGGCGCCGCCGAGGGGGCCGTGCGGTCAGCGCGGTCCGGGTCGGGCCGGTTTACGGGCGTCGGTTTACGGGCGTCGAAGAGGTGCCGGGTGCTGTGGGCGACGAACGGCCCCTTCGCGGTGATCCGCTCGTGCAGCGCGCGCAGCCTCGGCTCGTACCGCTCGACGGTGAACCCCGGGACCATCCAGACGACCTTGCGCAGGAAGTGCACGACGGCGCCGATGTCGTGGAACTCCATCCGCAGCCGCTCGGCCCGCAGCTCGACGACTTCCAGCCCGGCCGCCTCTGCCCCGGCGCGCTCCCTGCCGGGGTCGCGGCCGGTGCGGGTCTCCTCCGGCTGGGGGCCGAGGAAGTGCTCGACCAGCTCGAAGGCGCTGGCCGGTCCGACGTGCTGGGCGAAGTACGTGCCGCCCGGGCGCAGCACCCGCGCGATCTCCGCCCAGTCCGGGGAGACCGGGTGGCGGCTGAGGACCAGGTCGAAGGCGGCGTCGGCGAACGGCAGCGGGGCGCCGTCCGGCACCTCCACCACGACGACCCCGCGCGGGCGCAGCAGGGCGGTGGCCTTCGCCGCGTTCGGCCGCCAGCTCTCGGTGGCGGCGGTCAGCGCGGGGCGGTCCGGCTCGGCCGCGCCCAGCGCGACGTCCAGCACCTCGCCGCCGCCGGTCTGGATGTCCAGCGCGGCCCCGGCCCGGGCGAGGCGCTCTCCGGCGGAGCGGGCGTAGCCCCAGGAGGGGCGGGCTTCGCTGGCGCGGCCCTCGAACCAGGAGAAGTCCCAGCCGTCGGTGGGGACGGCGGCGGCTTCGGCGACGAGGGTGTCGTAGGAGGGGGTGTGGGCGGCGGTCATGGGGCCATGCTGGCAGGGGGGCGCCGGTGCGGCCGTCCCCTTTTTCGGTGCCGCTTTTTCGGTGCCGCTCGGGTGGGTACGGTCGCGGCGGAGGTGGTGCGGGGATGGGGCGGCGGTGGCACGACGGGCCGGGGACGCTGGCCGTGCACGGGGCGGGGGGTGCGGTGGAGGTCCCGCTGGAGGTCGCGGCATCGTACCGGGCGCGGACCCGGGGGCTGCTCGGGCGCGACGCGGTGGACGGCGCGCTGCTGCTGACTCCGGCCGGGAGTGTGCACACCTTCCGGATGCGGTTCCCGATCGACGTGGCGTACCTCGACCGGCACCTCACGGTGATCGCGGTCCGCACGATGGTGCCGGGGCGCCTGGGGCTGCCCCGGCCGCGCTCCCGGCATGTGCTGGAGGCGGGGGCCGGGGTGATGGCGGGGTGGGGGGNGGGGGTGGGCGTACGGGTGTCGGTGGCGGCGGCCTCTACTGGCCGTTCTCCCCGGTGCGGGGGAAGCTGACCTCGACCCGGCGGTTCTTCTTCCGTCCGGCCTCCGTGGAGTTGTCGGCGATGGGGTACTGCTCGCCGTAACCGCGTACCTCGAACGTCACGTCCGGGTCGTTGAGGTCCTGGTCGAGCACGGCCTGTACGGCGTTGGCGCGGCGCTTGGACAGGACGTCGCCGTGGGCGGACGAGCCGAGGTCGTCGGTGAACCCGAACACCCTGATCCGGGTGGCGTTCTGCTTCTTGATCTCCTCGGCGATGGTCGCGATACGCGCCCGCGCGTCCGACCCGAGCTTGGCGCTGTCCTTCCCGAACAGCACCTCCGCCTGCAGCGCGAACGTCACATCCGCGTTCGTGTCCTCCCGCCGCTCGTCCCCGCTCTGATCCTCCACCACCGACTTGATGTCCAACACCTTCGGCTCCGCCAACGTCCCCCCTTCCGGCAACTTCAGATCCGGATCGGTGGGGTCGACTTTCACGGGGGCGGTGGCGGTGGGTTCCGTTCCTGGGGGGTCGCTGGGGGTGGTGTCGTCGGCGTGGGCGGGGGTGGAGGTGGTGAGGAGGAGGGTGGTGAGGAGGGCGAGGGGGGGCGCGAGGCGGGGGATGGGGGTCACGGGGGGCCTCATCAGGAGATTTTGATGGGGGCGCTGGAGAACGTGGGCAGTTGGAGGGTCAGCTCCCCCGTGCCGGAGGGCGGCGACGGGAACTGCATGAAGACGGGGATGGTCTGCCCCGACTGGATCGTCGTCAGGCCGGTGGTCGTCAGGGGGCGCCCCTCCGTGTCGCGCAGCACGTAGTAGCGCTTCTTGCCCTTCGCATCCACGAGAGTGGCGCCGCCGAGCGAGGTGCCGTGCTGCACGATCTCGGTCTCGTCGCCGCGCAGCGCGGAGGGGATCACGATCGACCGGCTTCCGTCGTTCTTGAAGTTCCCGTTCACGGTGACGAAGCCACCCGAATCCCGCTGGGCGGACGTGATCTGAAGAAGCAGGCCGTCCTGTCCCTTGAGTTCGGCCAGCGGCTCCTGCGACGCGCCTTCCTGGGGGCTGGGCCGTGATGCCCCGCTCCGGGAAGCCGAAGCCCGGGAGTCCGGTTTCTTCTCACCTCCGCCGTCCCCGCAGGAAGCCGCGCCGAGGACCAGACCGGTCGCAACGGCCAACGCGGCGATCCCCCTCCCCGCCCTGGCAGTGAACCCACCGTTCATCGCACCGCTTCCTTCGTTCCTAGTCGTCTGGTCCGTCAGTCGGCCAAATGGACGTCGAAGAGGTCTTCGGGCTGGGGAAGGCTTCCCTCGTCGTCCGGATTCAGGTCCCAGTCCTTCCCGTCACATGTGAGGCGTGGCAGGGCATCGCCATCGCCGGGAAGTCGGAAAGTGCACCGAGAATCGATCACAGCGGTGGCGGAAGCTGTCGCCTTGAGGTCTTCCGTTCCGGGCACGATGGAGTCGCCGACCGTCTTGTTGGTCGTGACCTCGACCGTGTAGCGCAGGGGCGGCCAGTCGCAGCTGTCGACACGTGCGTCGTTCTGAGCGGCGAGATCGGCCGCGCGCCCGCACGGATCATCGACGTCCACACCGCCGGAGAAGATCTCCGACCACTGGGTAGGGTCGAGCAGGTCGTCCGCCCACGCACCCGCCAGCTGGTCACGTACGTCCTGTGCGGCGGCCAAGGCCGCGGCGTCTGCGGCCGTCTGGGCGCCGGACCGGTTCACCGCGGCCTGGCCGACGGCGAGGTACGCCAGCGCAAGAAAGAGCAGGCCCGCCACCACCGTGATGTAGATGGGAAAGGCCTGCCCGGTGTCGCCGTGTCGGAGAGGAAACCTCACACGATCTTGTTGATCTGCGCCATGATCTTGTCGAGGATCGCGGACCCGATGCTGGTACCCGTCACCGCCAGCACGATCGCCACCACCACCGCGATGATCCCCAGATACTCCACCGCGGTCTGGCCCTTGTCGTCCACGCGGCGCTGCATCGCGGTCAGCAGCTTCAGGATCGGGTCGCTCATGATGGTTCCCTCCGGGTCGGCCTCCGATCCGGTCACCGTAGGGCGGGAGGGAGGGGGAGGCCGAGGGCCCGGGGGCCCACTTGTGGGCCCAGTTCGGGGGGTGGGGGGGCATTTCAGTTCACCCCCAGCCATACCGCCACGGCCTGTCCCCGGCTGGTGGCGTGGAGTTTGGCGAAGATGTGGTTGATGTGGTTCTTGACCGTCTTCTCGGTGATGAAGCACGCGGCGGCGATCTGCCGATTCGTCAGGCCGGACGCGACGAGGTCCATGATCTCCGCCTCTCGGGTGCTCAGTTGAAAGCGCGACCGATAAGACTGTCCCACAGGGGATTGCAGTCGCGAAAGGCTTTTGGAAGACAAGTCAGCGGCAGCAGAAGGATTTTCGTCAGCGGCGTGTGCATTTGCATCGACCGAAGGGGAAGGCAGCAACGCCCGCGCCGCTCCCGGCGTCACATGAGGCCGTCCCTCACTGACATCCCGCACGGCCCGTACCAACTGCTCCGCCGTGAACTCCCCGTGCACCAGATAACCCCCCGCCCCCAGCCGCATCGCCTCCCGCACGGTATCCGTCTCGTGGCTGTAGGTCAGCATCATGACGGGGGCGAGCCGGACCAGGTGCGGTAATGCCGGGATTCCGCCGACGCCGGGCATGCGGACGTCGAGGAGGATCACGTCGGGCCGGTGCCGCAGCGCCGCCTCGTACGCCTCGCGCCCGTCCGCCGCCTCCGCGACGACCGTGGTGTCGGGGCGCCCGGAGAGCAGCGCGGCGAGTCCCGCGCGGATCACGGGGTTGTCGTCGGCGATCAGCAGCCGCAGACAGGGCGGCGGGGCGGGGGACGGGAAGTTCTCGTACGACGGTGTGCGTGGGCGCATCAGCCGGTCCTCTCCGTCGTCGGCGGCAGGGGTACGTCCACCCGCACCTCCGTGCCACCGGCTCCCCCGCTCCGACCCACCACGACCCGGCCCCCCGCCGACTCCGCCCGCTCGGTCATGCCGAGGAGCCCGAAGTGGCCGGTGCCGCGCAGCCGTTCGAGGGTGGTGTCGGGGGGCAGGCCCCGGCCGTCGTCGCGGACGGTCAGCCGGAGCCGGTCGCCGTGGACGGCGGCCGTCACCTCGACACGGGTCGCACGGGCGTGGCGGTGGGCGTTGTCCAGGGCCTCGGTGGTGATGGCGAGGAGAGTGCGGGTGAGGGGCGGGGGCAGCGGTGGGAGGGGGGCGGGGGTACGGCAGGTGGCGGGCAGCGCGGTACGGGTCGTGAACTCCGTTGTCAGTTGGCCGAGTTCCGCCGCCAGATCCGGCGACGGCACCGTCTCCTCCCGCAGGTCCGTCAGCAGCTCCCGCGACTCCGCCGCCGCCCTGCGGGCCGAGCGGGACACCAGGGACGCCTGCTCGCGCAGGAGGGCCGGGTCGGGGTCCGGTGCGGCGGCGGTGGCCGCGAGGGCGTCGGCGGCGAGGGCCACTCCGTGGAGGGTCTTGGTCAGGGAGTCGTGCATCTCGCGGGCGAGACGGGCGCGTTCGGCGTGGACGGCCTCGGTGGCCGCGAGACGGGCGCGTACGGCGGTCAGGGCCTGGGTGGCGGTGCCGTAGCGGAGCATCAGGTTGCGCAGGGTGGAGCCCATCGCCCCGGTGACGACACACAGCCCGGGCAGCAGCAGCGACTCGGCGGGCCCGGTGTGCCGCCCTGCCTCCAGCGTGGCGTGCACCAGCAGCAGGATCAGCGACTGCAGCGACGCGAAACACGCGGCCCCCCGCCAGCCGTAGACCAGCCCGGCCAGCAGCGGCGTACAGACACTGACATAGGCGAGGGTCGTGTCCGGACCCGCCGAAACGAGCAGCAGCGACCCGAAGAGCGTGTCGGCGGCGAGCAGCGCGGGATGCCGCAGCAACAGCGGCCCGAACCGCTCCCAGTCCCGGAACAGCACGTACGACCCCATGAACGTGACGACCACCGCCGCCCCCACCAACCGCGCCCCCAGCCCGGGAGCGGCATTGAGCAACGCGGCCGGCGCGGCCAGCACGATCATGGCCAGCCGAAACCCGAACACCTGCCGACAGAGGGCCTGGAGCGCCCGGACTTGAAGACGCTCGGGGGGTTCGGGTTCGAGGAGGGGACCGTCCGAGGGGTC
Source organism: Streptomyces sp. LaPpAH-108 (assembly GCF_000373625.1). Taxonomy (GTDB): domain Bacteria; phylum Actinomycetota; class Actinomycetes; order Streptomycetales; family Streptomycetaceae; genus Streptomyces. The sequence goes on along the minus strand of NZ_KB891987.1, from coordinate 550,977 downwards.
GGCGGCCGGGAGAGACACGTGCGCTGTGCCGTCGGCTTGGTAGGCGCCGGGCGCCTTGCCGTCGGCCTGTGCCGCATTCCCGTCCGGCCCCGTGTCGTCAGCCTGTGCCGTGTGCTCGCCCGGGTCCACATCCCCGCCCGTAGCAGCGCCCCCGTCTGACGCCGTGCCCTCGCCGTGGGCCGGGCCTTCGTCCAGGACCGCGTGGCCGCTCGGCGCTGTGCCCCGGCCCAAGGGCGTGCTGTCGTCCGGCACCGGCCCCACGCCCGGAGCTGTCCTCTCGCCCGGTGCCATACCCGCACCCTGCGGCGAATCCCCCTCCAGGGCTGCGCGCTTGCCCGACGCCGGGTCGTCGCCCGGGGCCGGGTCGTCGCCCGGAGCCGCGTCGTCGCGGGCCACGATCCTGCCCGGGGCCACCTCCTCCCCCCGTGCAGAACCCACACCCGGAGTCGCATGCTTGCCCAGCGCCGCACCGTCACCCGGGACCGTGTCCCCGCTCGGCGCCGTATCGCCGCCCAGAGCCACGCCCTCACACGGTGCCGAAGCCACGCCCTGCACCGTGCACTTGCCCGATGCCGCGCCCCCGGCCAGGGCGGCGTCGTCGGCCTGTACCGCGCACTCGCGCCGTCCCGGACGGTCGCCCGGCGGCAGGGAGTCCCCGCCCGCGGTCGTCGCCTCACGGTCGTGGCTCAGTGGGCCCAGGTCGGCGGGCTCAGCAGGGTCACCCGCCGTGCTCGTGTCCACCGCTTCAGCGCCCCCGCCCGCGACCGCCGACTCGCGGCCCCCGCTCACCGCACGCGCAGCCGCCCCCGCACTCACCCCCTCGTCGAACCGACCGCTCATCACCCCCTCACTTCCCCGCCAGTGATCCGAAGTCCACGCCCGAGCCCAGGATCAGGCCCGCGCCGAGGAGGAGCATCGTGGCCGGGACCATGAAGGTGGTGATCATGAGGGTGGCCTTGGGGACCGCGCGGGCGGCTTTGCGGCGGGCGTTCTGGGCGTCGGTGCGGCGCATGTCCTTGGCCAGGGAGACCAGGGTGTCGACGATGGGGGCGCCCAGTTCCTCGCCCTGCTGGAGGGCGGTGACGAACATGGCGACCTGTTCGGAGTCGTTGCGGCGGCGCAGTTCCGCGAAGGCCTGGCGGCGGGTCATGCCGAGGTCCATCTGGCGGAGCGTGATGCGGAGTTCGTCGGCCCAGGGGCCCTCGTAGCGGGTGGAGACGCGGTCGAGGGCCTGGCGGAAGCCGAGGCCCGCGCTGACGACGACGGCGAGGACGTCGAGGAAGTCGGGCAGGGTGCGTTCGATGACGTCCTTGCGGACCCGCATGGCGGACCAGAGCCCGACCTCGGTCCACAGCGCGCCGAAGGCGAGCAGCAGCAGGGCGACGAACCACTGTCCGCGCAGCAGGAAGACCAGGAAGCCGGTGATGCCGAGCGCGCCGTAGACCGCGCGGCGGGCGGCGTAGCGGTCGATGGTGAGGCCGCCGGGGTTGCCCGCGAGGTCGATGCGGCGCCGGTAGCGGGCGACCAGGCGGGGGCCCATCAGGCGCAGCACGAAGGGGGCGTACCGCATGCCCATGCGGTCGATCACGGAGCCCACCGCGCCGGTGCGGGTGGCGCCGATCTCCAGGGCGACGGCGAGGTCGCCGGGGAGCTTGGCGTCGGCGCGGTACAGGCGCAGGCCGGTGAAGGCGCCCCAGACACCGAGGGCGGCGACGAGTGCGAGAAGGAGTGCCATGCGGTCCGTCACCCCCTCACACGTCGATCCGGCTCATCCGGCGGATGAGGAGGAAGCCGAGGGCGTACAGGGCGAAGGCGATGATCACGCACGCCTGGCCGACCGGTGAGCCGGTCATGCGCTCCAGGGCGCCGTCCTTGACCCCGTTCATCAGGAAGAGCGCGCCGATGCCGAGGACGGGGACGGCGTACGAGGTCATGGTCACCTGGGAGAGCTGGGTACGGATCTCGCGCCGGGTCTCCTTGCGTTCCTCCAGGGTCTCGGTGAGGTTGCGCAGCGCCGACACCACCTGGCCGCCCGCGCGGTTGGCGAGGACCAACGTGGTGACGAGGACGACGAGTTCACGGGAGGGCAGCCGGTCGGCGAGTTCGCCGAGCGCGTCGTCCATGGACTGGCCGATCGCCAACTGGTCGGAGACGCGCGCGAGTTCTTCGCCCGCCGGGGCTTCCAGCTCTTCGGCCGCCATGCCGATGGCGGTGCGCAGGGCCAGTCCCGCCTGGGTGGCGTTGGCCAGGATGCGGGCCAGTTCCGGGAGTTGGCCGATGAACCGCTCGATGCGTTTCTGCCGCTGCCAGTTGAGGAACTGGACCGCCGCCCAGATGCCGAGGAGCCCGGCGATGGGCCCGAAGAAGGGCGCGAGGGTGGCCTCCCCGACGATCCACAGCCCGGCGACCACCACGAGCATGTAGACGAAGAACTCGCCCGGGCTGACGTCCAACCCGGTGGCGGCGAGCCGTAGTTCGAGTCTGCGGCCGAGCCCGGTACGGCGCAGTCGGCGGTCCAGGCCGCGGAAGTGCCGCCTGCGCCCGCCGGAGGAAAGCCGGCCGGTGTGCGAGAGGCGGTCGACCAGGGCCGCGCGCCGGGCCCGCCCCGCCGCGTAGCTCTGCACGCCGAGCACGGCCAGGACGCAGGTCAGCAGGGTGATGCCGGTGGTGAACCGGACGAGCGTGGAGAGATCCATGGGTGGCCTACCTGGCTTCTCGGGTGGCGAGCTGGGCGTCGGAGTGGGCGACGCCGAACGCCTGCGGGACGGGCTGGCTCGCCATGTGGAGGCGGTCGGCGGTGCGGCGGGGCAGCGGGAAGTACTGGAAGGCGCCGGGCACCCGGCCGTCGGCGGTCATCGGACGGGCGTCGAAGCGGGCGACGGTGGCCAGGCGGTACGGCTCGCCGCCGTGGCTGTCCAGGAGGGCGATCTCGGTGATGCGCCGGGCGCCGTCCGCGAACCGGGTGAGCTGGACCAGGACGTCCACCGCGCTGTTGATCTGGTCGTGCAGCGCGGCGAAGGGCACCTCCACGTCCGACATGGAGGCGAGGGTCTGCAGCCGGGTCAGCGCGTCCTCGGCGCTGTTGGCGTGCACGGTGGCCAGCGAGCCGTCGTGGCCGGTGGACATGGCCTGGAGCATGTCCAGGGACTCGCCCCCGCGCACCTCGCCGACCACGATCCGGTCGGGCCGCATCCGCAGCGAGTTGCGCACCAGGTCGCGGATGGTGATCTGCCCGCTGCCCTCGACGTTGGGCGGCCGGGACTCCAGACGGACCACATGGGTCTGCTGGAGCTGGAGTTCGGCGGAGTCCTCGATGGTGATGATCCGCTCGTGCGCCGGGATCATCCCGGACAGGGCGTTGAGCAGGGTGGTCTTGCCGGTGCCGGTGGCGCCCGAGACGATGATGTTGAACTTGGCCTGCACGAGCCCCGCCAGGAGATACACCATCTGCTCGTCCAGCGAGCCGAAGCCGATCAGCTCCTGGAGCGTGAAGGACCGCGGGAAGCGGCGGATGGTGAGCACGGGCCCGGTCAGCGACAGCGGCGGGATGATGACGTTCACCCGCTCACCGGACGGCAGCCGCGCGTCGACCATCGGATTCGACTCGTCCACACGGCGGTTGACGGTGGAGACGATCCGCTCGATGGTCTGCATCAGCTGGTCGGCGGAGGCGAAGCGCAGCGGGAGGCGTTCGACCCGGCCGCCGCGTTCCACGAAGACCGCGTCGGGGCCGTTGACCATGATCTCGGTGACCGAGGCGTCCTCCAGGAGGGGTTCGAGGATGCCGAGGCCCAGGGCCTCGTCCACCACCCGGCGGATCAGCTGGGCACGCTCGACCGTGGAAAGGACCGGCCCCTCACGGCTGATGATGTGCCCGAGCACCCGCTCCAGGCGGGCCCGGCGCTCGGCGGGCGCGAGCGCGCTCATCTCCGCGAGGTCGATCTCCTCCAGGAGTTTGGCGCGGTAGGAGGCGACGAGATGGCCGTCCTCGCCCCGGCTGCCCTGCTCCTCGGGGGAGTTGATGCGTGCCCGCAGACTCATGGGTCGGCTGCTCCTCGGTCCTGGTCGGTGGTACCGGTCAGCGGTCCTGGTCGACAACTCGCCAACGCCCGTGCGCGGGCGCCGGATTGGCGCGGTCAGTGGTCGAGCGGCATCGTCGCCGTCTTGTGGGCGGCGCCGAAGCTCCACCCGGGCACGAGCCGCGGTATGTCCACGGAGGCCGTGACGGTGACCGAGTCCCCGCCGCCGCCCCCGCCCGTGCAGCTCACCTTCAGGCCCCCGCTGACCGCCCCCGCGCACGCCGCCTGCGCGCCCTGCCCCAGGGAGGCCGCGCGGGCCCCGGCGCGGGCCGCCGTACTGGCCTGCTCCGCGGCGTAGGCGACGGCGCCGATCTGGAGCCCGGCGAGCCCGACGATCAGCAGCACGGGGATGAACCCCAGGTACTCGATGGCCACTTGGCCGCGATCACGTCTCCGCTCCCGTCCGTACCGCATCTCAGTGCTTCACCTCCTCCACGGCACCGGCGTGGCCGTGCACCGTGACCGGGAAGTCGATCGAGCCGGGGAAGAGCACGGGAACCTTGAGGGACACGTCGGCCGTGACGAACCCGGAGCCGCCGCACGCCACCGTCGCGCCCCCTCTCCAGTCCCCCGACAGGTGCTCGAGGGCCGCCGTACGGCAGGCGGCCTCGCGCGCGCCGCCGGGCGCCGCCGCCGTACCCGCCCGTACGCCCTCGTCCGCAGCATTCCCCGCGAGCGTGAAGGCGTACCCCGTGAGCACGCACTGCCACATGAGCACCAGGGTCAGCACGATCAGCGGGGTCATCCCGAGGAGTTCGACGGCGACCTGTCCCCGGTCCCCGGCCGCCCTGCGCGTCGCGCCCCCGGCCGCGCCCCTCCTCGCGTCCCCGGCCGCAGTCCTCATCGCGCCTCACTCCTTCCGCCGCCGGAAGCCGACCGCGCCCCGGTCGCCGCGTTGCCGTCCGCCCCGGTGCGCGGGGCCCTCCGGGGGCTTGGCGAGGCCGAGTTCACCGGCGAGGCTCCACAGGGCCTGCTTGACGGTGCTGCGGTGGTCGAGTTCGTGCAGCCGCCCGGAGTCCACGACGCCCTGGAGTTCCTTGAAGGCGGCGGGCACGGTCGTACGGGCCAGGGCGGTACCGGTGATGCGCTGGACGAGCGCGGGCTGGATCTCGGTGGCCCGGCTGAACCGGTTGAGCACGACGGTCGTCTCCTCGGCCTTGCGGATCTGGAGCCGGTCCCACATCCGCACGGTCCGTTTGGCGGCGCGTACGGCGATCACGTCCGGGGTGGCGACCAGGAGCGCGGTGTCGGCGCCCTCCACGGCGGCGGCGGTCGCGCCGGTCAGCTGGGCGCCGCAGTCCAGGACGACGACCTCGTAGCGCGAGCGCAGCGCGGCGACGGTGTGCCGTACGGCGCGGTCGGTGACCTCCTCGCCGCGCTCGCCCTCGCCGGGGGCGAGCAGCAGGGCGAGCCCGGAGTCGTGGCGGAAGACGGCGTCCGCGAGCACGCGCGGCGAGATGTCGCTGATCGCGGCGAGGTCGACCACCGAGCGGCGGAACTGCACATCGAGGTACGAGGCGATGTCGCCGGTCTGGAGATCGAGGTCCACGAGCGCGGTGCCGCGGCCCGACGCCTGGGCGGCCAGGGCGAGTTGGATGGCGACCAGGCTCGCGCCGACCCCGCCCTTGGCCCCGCTGACGGTGACGACGGTGCCGCCGGGCCCCTCGACGGCGCCGTGTCCGAGATGGCGCCGTACCCCGGTGGACCACTGGGCCACCGCCTGGACGCGGTGGGCCAGTTCCTCGTACGACAGCGGCAGCGCGACCAGGCCCCGGGCGCCGGAGTCCATCGCGGCGGCGAACAGCGCGGGTCCGGCGTCGGTGGTGACGAGGATGACGCCGACGGCCGGGAAGCGCAGGGCGATCTCCCGGATCAGCTCCAACGCCGGTACGGGGCCGATGCGTTCATGGACGACGACGACCTCGGGCAGTTCGTCCACCGACTCGGCGGCGAGCCGGGCGAGGGTGTCGACCAGCTGGGTCGAGTCACCGACGGGCGGGACGGGTTCGGCGTCGGGGAGCTGGCTGAGCAGGGTGGTGAGCGTGCGGACGGCGTCCGGGTCGGCGCCGGCCGGGAGAATCCTGGTGGGCATCCGGGCGGCCTCTCACTTGTCCGTCGCGAGTTCGTAGGTGCGGTCCCGGTCGGGTACGGCGGGGTCGCCGCCGGGGGCCACCAGGGCGAGCCGGACCCGCTTGGCGAAGGACTCGGCGTAGGTGACGCGCTGGGCGTCCAGGGTGGAGAGCGCGAAGGTGATCGGGACGGCGTCGGTCGGCTGGTTCTTGTCCTGGTCCGGGTCGAGGGCCTTGATCCGGCCGACGTCGATGACGCGCGCGTCCGTCACGATGATCTTCGACTGGTCGGGATCGCCTTCCTTCTGGCCCTCGAAGGTGGCGTAGACGTTGACGCGGGCCCCGGTCGTGATCTTGCCCGCGACACCGGTCGCCGCGTCGATCATGATGGCGACCTCCTGCTGCCCCGGGCGGAGCGCGGGCCGGGCCACGATCATGTCGCTCTGGAGCAGCGAGCCGGGGCGCAGCGTGGTCACCGCGATCTTGCCGCGCACCTGGGCGAGATCGGTCACCGCGTTCTGGGACAGCCACCGCTTCGGCATCCGGATCTTCTCGAACTGCCCGGCGTTCAGGGCGGTGTACGGCTTCACCGCCGACCGCACCCGGTAGGCGGTCACCTCGGGGCCGACCTTGGACTGCACGTCGTGGACGACGGAGAGCACGCCGGCGAACGCGCCGAGCGCGCACAGGACCGACAGGATCAGGAGTATCACGCCGCGGCGCTGACGGGAGTTCATGAACCGTGCAACCTCATTGGGGGAATCGGTCGTGCGGGATATGAGCGCGGGGGCCGGGCGGCCGGTCAGGCGGGGGCGCGTCGTTCCAGGGCGGCGCGGGGTGCGGGCGGGTGATGGGTGGGCGGGGTGGCGGAGCAGAAGACGCAGCGGTCGCCGATGACGTCGACGCCGCACCAGTGACAGACGGACTGCCGTACGGAGGTGACGAGTTGGTACAGCACGGAGAGGTCGGCCAGATGGGCGCAGAACTCGACCAGCCGCCCGGTGCCCCACCAGGCGGCGGACTCGGCGGGCAGCGGGGCCTCACGCATCCCGTGCGCGCCCCAGGAGTTGACGAGCGAGGCGGTCCAGTCGGACTGGAGCTGCCCCTTGGCGAGCAGCAGCCAGGTGCCGAACTCCGGTCCCTTGAGGGCGGCTCCGGGCACGGCCTTGACGAGCTGCGGCTCGGGGTGGGCGACGACGGCGAACTGGGTGCCGGGCACCCAGGACTTGGCGTGCGCCTTGAGCCCCACCGGCACGCGGTCCAGCCGGGCGACCGAGCCGAGGACGGCTCCGGCGTGGAGGTAGTGGGTGAGCAGCCGCCCCGCCGAGGCGAGCACCCCGGGGCTCAGGTCGCAGGAGGCGAGCTGCCGTAACTGCCGCGCCAGCACGGCGACTCCGAGCGGCGGCAGCTCGGGCACGAACAGCGCGATCCGGTCGCTCTCCAGCAGCGCGCGCAGGGTGTACAGACGGCGCAGCACCGGCTGCGGGGTGGCCTGCGAGCAGACGACGACCAGGTGCCCGAACTGCTCGACGAGCGCCTGGACCTCCAGCAGCGTCTGCTCCAGCGGACGCCGGTCCAGATCACGCAGCACCACGGCGGGCATGGTCCGTTCGTCCTGCGCCGGCAGCGCCAGGTCGACACTGGTCACGGCAATGGCAGTTGGCACACGCAGCTCCCCGCTCTTCACATCACCCGACCCACGGGCGTCACTCCTGCGGGGCGGGACGACTTCATTGCGTGACTACCTGAGCACTGTATCCACGGCTCGATCACGGGAGAACAGCGTTTGTGTAGCTCGTGGGGAACTTGCCAGGCGCAAGCCGGGCCAAACCGGGACGGGTTGATCAGGTGGGTGAAGTTCCCTGCCCGCGCCACGACTTGACAGGTGGATTGGTCTGGACCAACTTGTACTCATGGGGTGGAGGTTCTTTCCCACTCCGTTCTCCCCCGCGAACTCCCCCACTGGAGGCTCCAGTTGGACCTCGTATCCGTCATGCCCGGACGCGGCGGACGCGTCCGTGCCCGTACCTGGTCGGCCGCTGCCGCGCTGGCGCTCGCGGTCGCGGGTCTCGCCGCGGCTCCGGCCAGTGCGGCTGACGTCAACAACGCGAAGAACGCCGGGTTCGAATCCGGTCTGAGCGGCTGGACCTGCTCGGCGGGCAGCGGCACGACCGTCTCGTCCCCGGTGCACGGCGGCTCCGCCGCGCTCAAGGCGACCCCGGCCGGGCAGGACAACGCCCAGTGCACGCAGTCGGTCGCGGTGAAGCCCAACTCGACGTACACGCTGAGCGGTTGGGTGCAGGGCGGCTACGCCTACCTCGGCGTCACCGGCACCGGCACCACCGACGTGTCGACCTGGACCCCGGACTCCCCGTCCTGGAAGCAGCTGACGACCACCTTCACCACGGGCTCCGCCACCACGTCCGTCACGGTGTACACCCACGGCTGGTACGGCCAGGCCGCCTACTACGCCGACGACATCCAGGTCTACGGCCCCGACGGCGGGGGTGGCGGCGGCGACAACCCGACGGTCCCGGCGGCCCCGGGCGGCCTCGCCGTCTCCGGTACGACCTCCTCCTCCATCTCGCTGTCCTGGAACACGGTGTCCGGGGCGAGTAGTTACAACGTCTACCGCGACGGCGCGAAGGTGGCGTCGGCGAGCGGGACGTCGGCCACGGTGTCCGGGCTGTCCGCCTCCACCTCGTACTCCTTCCAGGTCACGGCGGTGAACTCGGCCGGTGAGTCGGTGAAGTCGCAGACGGTGACCGCGACCACGGCGGCCTCCGGCGGCGGGGGCGGTGGGGGCGGCGCGCTGCCCAAGCACGCCGTGACCGGCTACTGGCAGAACTTCAACAACGGTGCGCAGGTCCAGAAGCTGTCCGACGTGCCGTCCGCGTACGACATCATCGCGGTCGCCTTCGCGGACGCCACCTCCACGCCGGGCGCGGTCACCTTCAACCTGGACTCGGCGGGCCTGAACGGCTACACGGTCGACCAGTTCAAGGCCGACATCAGGGCCAAGCAGGCGGCGGGCAAGAAGGTGATCATCTCGGTCGGCGGCGAGACGGGCACGGTGTCCGTCAACGACGCGAACTCCGCGGCGAACTTCGCCAACTCGGTCTACTCCCTGATGCAGACCTACGGGTTCGACGGCGTCGACATCGACCTGGAGAACGGCCTCAACCCGACGTACATGACGCAGGCGCTGCGCTCCCTGTCGTCGAAGGCGGGCTCCTCGCTGATCATCACGATGGCCCCGCAGACGATCGACATGCAGTCGACCTCCGGCTCCTACTTCCAGACGGCCCTGAACATCAAGGACATCCTCACGGTCGTCAACATGCAGTACTACAACAGCGGTTCCATGCTCGGCTGCGACGGCAAGGTCTACAGCCAGGGCTCGGTCGACTTCCTCACCGCCCTCGCCTGCATCCAGCTCGAAGGCGGCCTCGCCCCCTCCCAGGTCGGCCTCGGCCTCCCCGCCTCTACCCGCGCGGCCGGCAGCGGCTACGTCTCCCCCACGATCGTCAACAACGCCCTCGACTGCCTCACCCAGGCCACGTCCTGCGGCACCTTCAAGCCCTCCCGCACCTACCCCGCCCTCCGCGGCGCGATGACCTGGTCCACGAACTGGGACGCGACGGCGGGCAACGCGTGGTCGGGTGCGGTGGGGGCACACGTCCACGCCCTGCCGTAACACCCTGACCGCTCCCGCACACGAGGGTGCCCCCGGACCGACACCGGCCCGGGGCACCGTCATATGGTCGCGGGCTACTCGGCCGAAGGGGCGAACAGCTCGTCCGCGTCGGTCGCGTGGACGGCGCGCTCGGCCCAGACCTCGACCTGGCCCCGATCGGTGCACGCGAGTACGCGCTCACGGACGCCGTCGGGGACCGGGATTCCACGCCATTCGAGAATCTGGAGCACCACCTCGGCCTTGGCCTGAACCCGGCCCTCCTCGCGCACCTGTTCCGCCAGCGGATGGCGCCAGAAGTACTGGATGGCTGTCATCAGGTCCCTCCACATCTGTTTCGCCTGGGGGTCGGTCAGGCAGGAGTCGACGAACTGGACGAAGACCGCGGCGCTGTCGGCGTCGATGGTCTTCAGGGCGGTGGCGAGTGATTCCAGTATGGGCGCGGCTTTCGGTCCACGCCCATGTGTCATCGCGGAAAGCACCGCAAGGGGGACGTCGCGTTCGGCCTCACGCTCGTCGGTGATCACCGGGACGTTGTCCGGGCCCAGGACGAGGGGCCGTACGGTCAGCGAGTGCCAGCCGGGGAAACCGAGCCGGATGGGGCGCGAGGCCCACTGGGCCGTCGCGCTGTTCTGAGTGATGACGATGAGGACCGGTTCGCAGCGGTATTTCTCGTACAGGTAGGACAGGTAGTACGGCCAGCTGCCCCGCTTGCGGTCGTCCACCTTGCCCTGGGACTCGACCACGAGCAGATACGTGCCGTCGTCCGTCTCGGCCCGCAGCAGCGTGTCCACACGCCGCTCGACCGGCTCGATCTCGGTGAGATCCACGTTCAGCGCGGCGATCTCATGGGGTTCGGGGAACGGCACGTGCAGCACACGCTGCAACGCGCGGGTCAGCAGTGCGGGGTCCTTCTGGAAAATGCGGTGCAGCGCCTCGTGCGACGAGCCGACCATCAGCTCTCCTTTCCGTACGACCTGCTCAACGAGCGAGTCGACGGGAGGTCAGCGTGACGGCGTACTACGACGACCAAAGGACGGCGGCGATGCGCTGCGGCTGCTGGCCGATGCATGACGTACTCCCGGTGGACGACACGGTCCACCGGGAGCTGTCGGAATGGCTGGCCCTGGTCCCCGGGCTGCCGTGAAGGCCCCGGCTGGGGCCTTCACGCACAGAGCTCATAGAGCGCGCTGAGCGCTCAGGCTTCCTCGAAGTACGCGTCCAGTACCGCGTCCAGTTCCGATTCCCACTGGGCGAAGTCGGAGCGGGACTTCGCTTCGATTTCGATGGGGTACCAGCGGTGGTCGGGGGTGTGGACGGTGATGGTGAAGCGTTTGCCGAAGCGGGGGGACTCGGTTTCGACGGCGGCGATCTCGGGCCAGGAGAACTCGCAGTTCTCCTCGTCCAGGGAGAGATGGACGCCGGTGCGGTCCGCCAGTATGCGGGCGCGCCGGTCGGCCGCCTCGAAGACCGGACCCTCGGCGGGCTCCGGGGAATCGTCGTCGACGTCCCCCGCCGCCGCCTCGGCCTCCGGTTCCGCTTCGGCCTCGCTCTCGGGCTCCGCCTCCGCCACGGCCTCGGTGTCAGCCTCCGCCTCGGGCGCGCGCTCCGCCTTCGGCTTCGGTTCTTCCTCCGGCTCCGGGCCACCCGCCTCCGCCGCCGGCTTCGCCGGAGGCATGAGGCCGGGGATGAAGGCCGGGTCGAATCCGGCGCCCGTGAGGGGCTCGCCCTTCACGGGCTTGCTGCTCGATCCTATGCGCTGGTCCACGGCGGCAGTATGGACGACTTACCTGTGCCGGAACCACCCGACGCTCCTTTCCCACCGGTAAGTCCCCAACGCACCCTCAGACGAACACACTCACCACCGCCGCCACCGCGAACCCCGCGACGGACAGCACCGATTCGAGGACCGTCCACGTCTTCAGGGTGTCCCGCTCGCTGATGCCGAAGTACTTGGCCACCATCCAGAAGCCGCCGTCGTTGACGTGCGAGGCGAAGATCGAGCCCGCGGAGATGGACATGATGACCAGGGCCGCGAACGCCGCCGAGTGGTGCCCCTCGGAGAGCAGCGGGGCCACGATGCCCGCCGTCGTCACGATCGCCACCGTCGCCGAGCCCTGCGCGACCCGCAGCACCAGCGAGATCAGATACGCCAGGACGATCACCGGAAGCCCCACGCCGTGGAACGTGTCCGACAGCGCCTGCGCGACCCCGCTCGCCTTCAGCACCGCGCCGAAGATCCCGCCCGCGCCGACCACCAGCAGGATGTTGCCGACCGGCTTGAGGGAGGCGGTGGAGACGTTCTCCAGGGACTTGCGGGACCAGCCGCGCCGGATGCCGAGCAGGTAGTACGCGAGCAGCAGCGCGATCGTGAGGGCCACGAAGGGGTGGCCGAAGAACTCGATCACCGAGCGCCCGGTGGACGGGTCCAGCGCGACCGAGGAGAACGTCGCGGCGAGGATCAGCACCAGCGGGGTGCCGATGATGCCGAGCACCACGCCCAACGGGACGGGCTTCTCCTGCGGTTCGGCAGCGGAGACCGGTACGTCGCGGTCGGGGGCCGGTACGTCGCTGCCCGACGTACCCCCCACCGCCACCGGCCGCGCCACCGCCACCCGCTCCGCCGCGACCGTCCGCCGCGCCTCCTCCGCCGCTTCCACCATGTCCTGCGGCACGGGCACGAAGATCCGCCGCCCGATCCACGCGGAGTACGCCCACGCGGCAAGCACCGCGGGGATGCCGCACACGATGCCCATCAGCACCACCCAGCCGAGCTGCACATGCAGCAGCCCCGCCGCGGCCACCGGGCCGGGGTGCGGGGGCAGGAAGGCGTGGGTCATGGAGAGGCCCGCGAGCAGGGGGAGGCAGTAGAGCAGGATCGACTTGCCGCCGCGCTTGGCGGCGGCGTAGACGAGCGGGGCAAGTACGAAGATGCCGACGTCGAAGAAGACCGGGATGCCGAAGATCAGGCCGGTCAGGCCCATGGCGAGCGGCGCCCGGCGTTCGCCGAACAGCCGCAGCAGCCGCGCCGCCAGCACCTCCGCGCCCCCGCTGACCTCCAGGATCGCGCCGAGCATGGTGCCCAGGCCGATGATGATCGCGACGTGGCCGAGGATGCCGCCCATGCCGGACTCCAGCGTGGAGACGGCGTCGGAGCGCTGGACGGTGCCGAAGAGTTCGGTGACCGAGAGGCCGGACAGCAGGCCGACGGTTATGGAGACCGCGAGCAGGGCGACGAACGGCTGCAGTCGCACCTTGATGATGAGGAAGAGCAGCAGGGCGATGCCGATTCCGGCGACGGTCAGCAGGCCGGGGGTGCCGTCGAGGAGCAGGAGCAGTCCGCCGGTGTGGGGTGGCGCCGCGGGGGCGGGTGCGGCGAGGGAGAAGGACATGGGAGGGGGTCCTCTGCGTGAGTACCGTACGTGCATCGGGCTTTCGGGCAGGGTGGGGCGCGGCACGGCACCCCGAGGGGGATGCCGTGCCGTGTACCTGGTGCGGGTGGTGCGAGAGAGACGTACGCCCGTCTAGGGGCGGGACGTCACGAGAGCGACCTCAGCCGAGTACGGCCAGCGCGTCGATCTCGATGAGGAGCCCCGCCGGAAGGCCGACGTAGACCGTCGTACGGGCGGCGGGCGGCTGGGTGAGCCCCTGCTCCTCGAAGTAGGTGTTGTAGAGGGCGTTCATCTCGGCGAAGTGGTCCACGTCGGTGAGGTAGACGCGGATCATCATCACGTCGTCCCAGCTCGCGCCGCCCTCCTCGAGGATCGCCTTGACGTTGGCGAGGGTCTGGAGGGTCTGCTCGCGCAGGGTGGGTCCGGCGGGGGTGGGGGCCTTGCCCTCCTCGGCGGGCAGGAAGCCGACCTGGCCCGCGACCTGGAGAATGTTGCCCTTCTTCACCCCGTGGGAGAACTTCGCGGGCGGGGTCGTGTGGGTCTTCGGGGTGAGCGCGATCTTGTCGGTCATGGGGTGGGGTCCTTCACTGGGGTTCGTCCGGAGTACTCGCCGCTGATCGCGTCCGCGGTACGGCGCACCTGCGGGAGCAGGGCGAGGAGTTCGTCGGCGGTGACGACGACGTTCGGCGCGGAGACCGACATCGCGGCGACCACACGCCCGTCGGCGCCGCGGATCGGAGCCGCGACGCAGTTGATGGACTCCTCGTGGCCGCCGAGGTCGGTGGCCCAGCCCTGTTCGCGCACCTTCTCCAACTCGCGCAGGAAAGCGGCTGAGTTGGGGGTGGAACGGGCCGTGTAGAGGGGGTAGTCGAGCCGTTCCGCGAGGGCGCGGCGCTCGGGTTCGGGCAGGTCGGCCAGGAGCAGCTTGGCGACGGCCGCGACGGTGATCGCGACGGGCTTGCCGACGCGGGAGTACATCCGCACCGGGTAGCGGCTGTCGACCTTGTCGATGTACAGCACCTCGTTCTCCTCGTGGACGGCGAGGTGCACGGTGTGGCCGACGGCCTCGTTGAGGCGGACGAGGTGGGGGTGGGCGATCTCGCGGACGTCCAGGCTCTCCATCGCCTCCTGGGCGAGGGCGAAGAGGCGGGCGCCGAGCCGGTAGCGCTGGTCGGACTGGCGGTAGACCAGGCCGTGTTCGTGCAGGGTGCGCAGCAGGCGCAGCGCGGTGGACTTGTGGACGCCGAGCCGGCCCGCGACCTGACCGAGGTCGGCGGGGCCCTCCGCGAGCAGCGGAAGGATGCTCAGGGCGCGGTCCACGGTCTGGCTCATGGGGTGCTCGTCTCCTCGGTGACCTGGCCGGTTCCGGTCCAGCCGGGGCCGAGTCGCAGTCTCTCCCATGCGTGGTCGTCGAGGGCGGCCAGCCGGTCGGCGTGGTCGCGGGCGGGCGGTGCGGCGAGGTCGCCGGGGGCGGTGAGGGCGGCGGCGGCCATGAGGTGGCCGTGGCGCAGCCGGTCACGTGCGGGCAGGCCACGCAGGGTGGCGGAGAGGAACCCGGCGGCGAAGGCGTCGCCCGCGCCGACGGTGGCGACCACGTCGACGGCGAGGGCGGGGACGTGCGCGGTGCGCTCACCGGCATGCGTACGCTCACCGGCACCGGCACCCGTGCGCCCTCCGGCCTCCGTGCGCTCGTACACCGTGGCCCCGCTCGAACCCTCCTTGACGACCAGCACCCGGGGTTCGGGCAGCAGGCGTCGTACGGCGTCGGCCCCGCCCCGCACACCCCAGGCGTCCTCCGCCTCGTCCACGCCGACGAAGACGAGGTCGGCTCCCCGGGCCAGCTCCAGCAGCACCGAGGCGTCGGAGGCGTCCCGCCACAGCGCGGGCCGGAAGTTCACGTCGAAGGAGACCACCGGGCGCCCGGACCGGGGCGAGGTGAGCGCGCGCATCAGCTCCAGGCACCCGTCCGACAGCGCGGCCGTGATCCCGGACAGGTGCAGCACGCGTCCCGCGTCCACCGCCGCGAGGTCCACGGTGTCGACGGACATCGCGGAGGCGGCCGATCCGGCCCGGTAGTAGGCGACTTCGTGGGCGTCGGTGGCGCGGTCGGCGGCGGTGCGGAAGTAGATGCCGGTGGGCCGGTCGGGGTCCACGCGTACGGCGCTCGTGTCGACGCCGTGGGAGGCGATCCGCTCCACCAGGTGCCGTCCGAAGCCGTCGGCGCCGACGCGGCCGACCCAGCGGGTGGAGTGCCCGGCGGCGGCGAGGGCGCAGACGACGTTGGACTCGGCGCCGCCGATGCCGCGTGCGAAGGCGGGCACATCGGCGAGGCGCCCCGGACGGGTGGGCAGGAAGGTGACCATGGACTCGCCGAGGGCGACGACATCCACGGCGCCGTGGTCGGCGCTCGGCTGTCCGTCGGCGGTCACGATGGTCCTGGCTCCTGTCCGTGGGCCCGGGGTGACGACTTCGTTGACCCCGTGTTGGCCGAGATGTTAGACAGCAGTCAGCGACATACGCAATGGACGTTGCACAGATCGCAACGCCGCAGATCAGGAGGCTTTCATGGCCCGTGAGACCGGCACCGACCCGCTGTCCCGGCTCGCCGGGGAACGGGTCGACCACCGCTTCAAGGGCCTCCCGCCGGACGCCGCCGGACTGACCGTCGGCGAGCTGACCGCGCAGCGGCGCAACCTCTTCTCCGGTGACTTCTCCACCCCCCTGCTCGCCCTGTCCGCCGAGCGCCTGGAGCACAACCTCGCGCTGATGGAGGCGTACACCGAGCGGCACGGGCTCGCCTTCGCCCCGCACGGGAAGACCTCGATGGCCCCGCAGCTCTTCGCGCGCCAGGTGGCGCGCGGCGCCTGGGGGATCACGGTCGCGGTACCCCACCAGGTGTGGGTGGCACGGGAGTTCGGGATCGAGCGGATCTTCCTGGCCAACGAGCTGGTGGACCCGGCCGCGCTGCGCCGCATCGCCGCCGAGCTGAGCGCCGACCCCGGCTTCCGCTTCGTCTGTTACGTCGACTCCGTGCGCGGGGTCGAGCTGATGGACGCGGCACTCACGGGCACCGCCCGGCCGGTGGACGTGGTGGTGGAGCTGGCCGCGGGCGAGGGCGCCCGGACCGGCGCCCGGACGGAGGCGGACTGCCTGGCCGTCGCCGCCGCGGTGTCGGCCACGGACACCCTGCGCCTGGTCGGTGTCGCGGGCTACGAGGGCGAGGTGCCGAAGGCCGACCCGGAGCGTGTGGCCGCCTATCTGAAGCGGCTCACCGCACTCGCCACCGCCCTGGACGCGGAGGGCCGCTTCGCCGGGGCGGACGAGATCGTGGTGAGCGCGGGCGGCAGCGCCTGGTTCGACGCGGTGGCCGAGGTGTTCGCGGAGATCCCCGAACTGTCCCTCCCCGTACTGAAGTTGCTGCGCTCGGGCGCGTACCTCTCGCACGACGACGGGCACTACCGCAGGATCACCCCCTTCAACCGGGTGCCCGAGGAGGGCGCCCTGGAGCCCGCCTTCCAGCTGTGGGCCCAGGTGGTCTCCCGCCCCGAGCCCGGCCAGGCGTTCGCCAACGCGGGCAAGCGGGACGCGGCGTACGACCTCGATCTGCCCGAGGCCCAGGTGGTGCGCCGGGACGGGGCGGAGCGACCCGCCACCGGGGTCGAGGTGAGCGCCCTGTCGGACCAGCACATGTGGCTGCGCACCACAGCTGAGGCCGATGTCATGGTGGGCGACTGGATCGGCTTCGGTCTGTCCCACCCCTGTACGTCCTTCGACAAGTGGCCGCTGATCCCCGTGGCGGAGGCGGACGGCACGGTCGTGGAATACATCCGCACGTTCTTCTAGGAGGCCGGGGCCGTGGACCAGCTCGTCATCCGGGACGCCGACGTGGTGGACGGCAGCGGTGCGCCCTCCTACCGCGCCGATGTGGTGATCCATCAGGGCCGGATCGTCCAGATCGTCAAGGAGGCCGCGGCCTCGGGCTGCCAGCGCCCGCGCGCGATGCGCGAGCTGGACGCCGAGGGGCTGGTCCTCTCCCCCGGCTTCATCGACATGCACGCCCACTCCGACCTGGCCCTGCTGCGCGACCCCGACCACAGCGCCAAGGCCGCGCAGGGCGTCACCCTCGAAGTCCTGGGCCAGGACGGCCTGTCGTACGCCCCGGTGGACGACCGCACCCTTGAGGAGGTGCGCCGGGCCATCACCGGGTGGAACGGGTACGGCGACGACATCGACTTCGACTGGCGCTCGGTCGGCGAGTATCTGGACCGGCTGGACGGGGGCATCGCGGTCAACGCGGCCTATCTGATCCCGCAGGGCACCGTCCGCGCCCTGGTCGTCGGCTGGGAGGACCGCCCGGCGACCCCGGCCGAGCTGGACCGGATGCGTCGACTGGTCGCAAAGGGCCTGGAGCAGGGCGCCGTCGGCCTCTCCTCGGGCCTCACCTACACCCCCGGCATGTACGCCGAGAACGCCGAACTCACCGAACTCTGCCGGGTGGTGGCCTCCTACGGCGGCTACTACTGCCCGCACCACCGCTCCTACGGCGCGGGCGCCCTGGAGGCGTACGCCGAGATGGTGGCCCTCACCCGGGAAGCGGGCTGCCCGCTCCATCTCGCCCACGCCACGATGAACTTCGGCGTGAACAAGGGCCGCGCGCCCGAGCTGCTGACCCTGCTGGACGACGCGCTCGACGCGGGCGCCGACATCACCCTGGACACCTATCCGTACACCCCCGGCTCCACCACCCTCGCGGCCCTGCTGCCCAGTTGGGCGAGCGAAGGCGGCCCGGCATCGATCCTCGCCCGCCTCACCGACCCGGCGACGGCCGCACGCGTCCGGCACGACCTGGAGGTCACCGGCGCCGACGGCTGCCACGGGGTGCCGGTGGAGTGGGAGACGATCGAGATCTCGGGCGTGAGCGACCCGGCCCTCACCCATCATGTCGGCCACACCGTACGGGAGTTGGCGGACGAGCGCGGCGAGGAACCCTGGACCGTCGCGCACCGGCTGCTGGTCGAGGACCGGCTCGGCACCACGATCCTCCAGCACGTCGGCCACGAGGAGAACGTCCGCGCGATCATGCGGCACCGCGCCCACACCGGCGGCTCGGACGGCATCCTCCAGGGCACCAAGCCCCACCCGCGCGCGTACGGCACCTTCCCGCGCTATCTCGGCCACTATGTAAGGGAGTTGGGCGTGCTGAGCCTGGAGGAGTGCGTCGCCCGTCTCACCGCGCGGCCCGCGGCCCGGCTGCGGCTGCCGGACCGGGGCCTGGTGCGCGAGGGCTACCGCGCCGACCTGGTGCTCTTCGACCCGGAGACGGTCGGCGCGGGCTCCACGTTCGCCGCGCCGCGCACACTGCCGACCGGGATTCCGTACGTCCTGGTCGACGGCCGCTTCGTCATCGAGGACGGCAGGCGCACGGACGTCCTGGCGGGCCGGTCGGTACGGCGCACTCCGCTGTGACCACCCGGCCTCAACACCCCAGGGAAACCTACGGCTTGGGCAGCACGCACCCGGCCGCGCCCAGGTCCAGCCTGTTGCCCGTCGTGAAGCAGGCCGGTATCTGGTAGGTCTCCTCGGCGTAGTTGATGCCCTTGCGGACGGTCACCGTGCCGTTCTCGTCCACCTCACAGGGGTTGTTGACCGTGCAGCGCCCGCCGTCCTCGTTGCCGGTGTTGTTCACCGCGACGACCTTGCCGGTGGCGGTGTCGATCACGGGCGAGCCGGAGGTGCCGCCGATGGTGTCGCAGGCGGCGGTGTAGCGCAGCGAGTCCTTCCAGGTCCAGTCGCCCTCCTTGAGCCGGTAGACGAACCCGTCGGCGTTGCAGCTGTAGATCCGCTTCCAGTACCCGGAGACGACCTTGATGGCGCTGCCGGCCACCGGATGGCTGTCGTTCAGGGTGAGCGCGTTGATGCCGTACGCACTCTTGATGGCCGCGTAGGTGGTGGTCAGCCGGTAGAGGGTGACGTCGGTGTCCGTCATGGTCGAGTAGACGACCTGGTTGGCGCGGAGCGTGGCGACCTTGGTCCCGGCGGAGTTGAGCAGGCCGAAGGTGCGGCTGGAGGACTGGCCTGTGACGACCTCGCCGGGCTCGGGGAAGCCGGTCTCCAGGCAGTGCCCGTTGGTGAGCACGAGCGCGGGGTCGGAGTCGGCGGAGTTCGGGAGGCGGACGACGGAGCCGGAGCAGTTGCTGAGCGAGACCGTCCCGGCGAAGTCGACGGTGACCGCCTTGGCTTGGGGCGCGGCCTGGGCGGCAGCCGCCGGAGCCGCGCCGACCCCGGCGAGTGCCAGGGCGGACAGCGCGGCCAGGAGAGGCTTGTTCATGTGGGGGTCCTCTCTGCGGAGCAGACGGCCGGAGATCTTCCGGCCGTCCGTCTTGTCATGCGCATTGTCATGAGGTGGACAGCAGAGAACAAGAAGGCGTCCATTCACAGCCGCCCCGGCACGGACCCCCAGGGATTTGGTGAGGACTCTTTCCCAACCAACAAAACGCCAGGTCGGAAGGCAGGTCGACAGACCTCCCGGCCCACCCGCGCCCCGGACAGCAGGGACTACCAACATGATCGAAGCCGTGCCGGACCCGGCAACGGTGTACGCATTCGCTGAGGCCGATCTCCGGCTGAACGCGCAGCCCGTCGACTACGCACTGATCGCGGTGTACTTCACCTTCGTGCTGGGCATCGGCGTCCTCGCCCGCCGGAAGGTCGCGTCCGACGTGGGCTACCTCCAGACGCTCTTCGGGTTCTTCATCGCGCCGCTGTTCACAACGTTCACCCTGGGCATGTTCTGGAAGCGCGCATGCCCGGCGGCCGACAGCATCCGACTTATCGTGGGCACCGCCTCAGCGGTCACCATCGACCCGCTCAGCCTCACCGGCGTGTTGCACGCCTCAAGGCGGGGCGCCGGCTTTCTCGGGGTGCTCGCCGTCGCCACCGCCCTGAACATCGCCTTCTGTTGACTCCTCCCCCTCCCGGAGGAGGGGATTCCTGGCTCAGGCTGCCTCCCGGACCAGCGGTCCGGCAGGTCCTACGCCCTCGGCACCAGCCGGGTCGAGACCAGCCCGGACGAGCATCACGCGGGCGGAGTTCTTGTCCCTGGGGGATATGGCTCCGCACGCGGTGCAGGTGTAGGTACGTTCCGCGAGAGGGAGTGCGTGCTTGGTTCTCGCTCCGCACGTTGCGCAGTCCATGGTGGTGTGCGCGGGGTGGACGAGGCGGATGTCCCGTCCGTGTTTGCGGCCCATCTCGATCAGGGCCCGCTTGGTGGCGCCGATCGCCGCGTCGGCGGCCTTGCGGATCATGGTGGTCTTCGAGAGGAACCTCGGGCGGAAGTCCTCGACGGCAATCGCGTCGTGGTCGCGGACGACGCGCTTGGCCCATTTACGGGCGGTGTCCTGCCGCTGCCGCGCCACCTTCTTGTACACCTTCGCCGCCTGCGCCCGCGCCTGCCGGTAGCCGCGCGAGGCAGGCTGCCCCTTGGCGGGCTTCCGTCGGGCCATCATCCGCTGATAACGGGCCAGCTTCTGCGCTGCGGTCTTTCCGTGCTGGGCGTGGGGAAGGTCATGGGCATCGGACGTGGTGGTGGCGGTCTCCCGCACGCCCCAGTCCACGCCGAGGACGGCGTCTGTCGCGCGGAGCGGCTGGGTCTCGCCGGCGACGACGAACGAGGCGTACCAGTGTCCGAGGCTGTCGCGGTACACGCGTACCGACGTGGGATCGGAAGGCAGTTCACGGGACCACACCACCGTCAGTACGATCCCGCCCGCCAGGTGAAGGCGGCCGTCCTTCAGACGGAAACCGCGCCGTGTGTAGTTCAGCGTGGGGAGCGCCGCGCGCTTGCGCTTGATGCGGGGCATCCCGGCGCGCTACCGCATCGGCAGGTTCGCCTTGATGTCCTTGAGCGCCTTGGCGCGGGACCTGCTGAAGTCACGGATGGCCTGCTGCTGCGGCACGGACGAGCCCTCACGCAGCCATCCCATGGCCGTGCGGGCCTTGGTCAGCATCTTGTCGAGCTGCGCCGGGCCGCATGTCGTCTTCTCGGCGGCATCCCGGTTCAGGGCGTGGACTTTGCGGGACATGGCCACGCATTCGTTCCAGACCCACCGGCAGCGTGCCCATTCGGCCTCAAGGCCGGTGCGGGCGGTCGACGACACGCGTAGGCGGTAGGTGTACCGAGCATGCCCGGTGCCCCCCGACCGCTTTCGTGGTGCCGTCATGGCATGATTTTAGCGGGGAAGACGAGAAGCGGATCTCTCTCCGCCTGCCAACAAACCTGCACGCGCTCCTCGTTGAAGCGGCCCGTACCGACCGGCGGTCCCTCAACTCCGAGATCGTCCACCTGCTTGAGACCGCCCTCGGCCCGGCGGGTGGAGACGACCAATCGCCCTGACAGCGATTGGCCTATTCCATGCGCCGCTACGCCGGAGCTTGGGGTCTTCCCGCAAGCGGGAGGCGCCCCGGTCTGAAGGATGGGGCATCTCGAAGGAGACCAGGTCAACCTCTGGTGCGGCCGCGCGATGCTCGCCTTCGCGGCCTCCTCACCGCGTGGACGCTGCTGCGGCCCCTGCGCGAGCCTACGGACGAACCAGTACGGGAAACTCCGGAGACCGCGCCTGCCGCCTGACTCCCCGTCGTTTCTGCCCGGCGTCCGTCCTCACGGCGGCGGGCAGACGCGTCACCCGCCCCGTGAGACCGAGGATCCCCATGACCACAGCCCCCACCCACGTCCTCAACGACGGCGTGTCCCTCCCTGTCGTCGGATTCGGCACCTATCCGCTGCAGGGAGCCGAGGCGGAAGAGGCCGTACGCGACGCCTTCGCGGCGGGCTACCGCCTGCTCGACACCGCCGCCAGCTACGGCAACGAGGCCGCCGTGGGCCGGGCGATCGCCACCGGCGGGCTGCCCCGCGAGGAGGTGTTCCTCACCACCAAGGTGCGCGGGAGCGCCCATGGTTACGACGAGACGCGCCGGGCGTTCACCGAGTCCGCCGGGCGCCTCGGCGTGGACCACGTCGACCTCTATCTCATCCACTGGCCGCTGCCCCGCCTGGACAAGTACGTCGACTCCTGGCGCGCGCTGATCGACCTCCGTGCGGAGGGGCTGGTGCGCTCCATCGGGGTCAGCAATTTCACCGAGCGGCACCTCGACCGGCTGCACGAGGAGACCGGTGTGCTGCCCTCGGTCAACCAGATCGAGCTGCACCCCCGCTTCCCCCAGGCGCGGCTGCGCGCCGCCCATGCGGCCCGGGGCATCGCCACCCAGAGCTGGAGCCCGCTGGGCCGGGGCAGTGAACTCCTCGCCGAACCGGCCGTCGTGGCGGCGGCCGACCGGCACGGGGTGACCCCGGCCCAGGTGGTCCTGCGCTGGCACCTGCAGCTCGGCGCCCTGCCGATCCCCAAGTCCGGGTCCGCACAGCGCCGTCGGGCCAATCTCGACCTCTTCGGCTTCGCGCTGACCGAGGAGGAGATCGCGGCGCTCTCCGCCCTGGAGCGGGGCCGCACCGGGGGCGACCCGGAGACCCACGAGGAGTTCTGAGGAGAGCCGCCCGGCCGGAGCGCCCGTCACCAGTGATGCCGGTGCCGCCCTCCGCCGCCGCCACCGTACGGGGGCCGGCCGCCGGTCATGACGGGGGTCGGCAGGGCCGTCGGGAAGGTGACCGTCGCGGAGGGCACCTCCGTCGGCGGGGCCTTCTCGGCGGGGGCGGTGCTCGCGGGGGCGCTCGGGGCGGCGGACGAGGGCGCGGCCACCGGTGTGGTGGCCCGCAGCGGGGCGGCCGAGGACGGGGCGGCGGCGGGAGTACCGGCGGACGCCGAGGTCTGTGGTTCGGCCGCCTCCGGCGCCTTGGCCGACGCCTCGGACACGCCGGGGGTGACCCGGTCGGAGGTCGCCGGACGGTCGCCCCCGGAGGAGGACGCGACCAGGCCCGCGATCGCCGCGGCGGCCCCGACCGTGCCGACCACGGCACCGGCCACCGCCACCCGGCGGCGCCCGCCGCTGCGCCGTCGCCGCGCCGCCGCACGGGCGCCCTCCGCGGCGGCCGGGGCGGGCGGCGGCTCCATCAGGGGTGCGATGACCGGGAGTTCACGGGTCGCGTCGTAGGCCTTCTGCCAGCCGTGGGCGAGGGCCGGGTCGGCGTACTCGTCGTACGAGGGGGCCGCGGCGGGCTGCGGCTGGTACACGGTGGGCGGGACCGGGGCCGCTCCGTCCGCCCCGTGCGCGCCGTACGCCCCCGCCTCGTACTCGCGTTCGCTAGACATGATCGCGAATTCTAGAGACGTGGACGGTCTCCGGCACACCCCCGGGACGGGCCTCGGCGATACCGCCGCAAAACCGGCGCACCCCACGTGGTGCAAAACACCACGCGGCGCCCGCCGGGGGGCCGTAAGCTCGCGTCATGCAGGTGATCCAGTCGACCAAGCTCGCCAACGTCTGTTACGAGATCCGGGGCCCGGTGCTCGAAGAGGCGATGCGTCTGGAGGCGGCCGGTCACCGCATCCTGAAGCTCAACACCGGCAACCCGGCCGCCTTCGGCTTCGAGTGCCCCCCGGAGATCCTGGAGGACGTCCTCCGCAACGTCTCCACGGCCCACGGGTACGGCGACGCCAAGGGGCTGCTCGCCGCCCGCCGCGCGGTGGTGATGCACAACCAGACCCTCGGCATCGAGACCGACGTGGAGCACGTCTTCATCGGCAACGGCGTCTCCGAGCTGATCGTGATGGCCATGCAGGCCCTGCTCGACGACGGCGACGAGGTCCTGGTCCCCGCCCCGGACTACCCGCTGTGGACGGCGGCCGTCTCCCTGTCCGGCGGCACCGCCGTGCACTACCGCTGCGACGAGCAGTCCGACTGGATGCCCGACCTCGCCGACATCGAGCGCAAGATCACCGACCGCACCAAGGCCCTGGTGATCATCAACCCGAACAACCCCACGGGCGCGGTCTACGACCCGGCGACGCTCAAGAGCCTCACCGACCTCGCCCGGCGGCACAACCTGCTGGTCTGCTCCGACGAGATCTACGACAAGATCCTCTACGACGACGCCGTCCACACCCCCACCGCCAAGGTCGCCCCCGATCTGCTCACCCTCACCTTCAACGGCATGTCGAAGGCGTACCGGGTCGCCGGGTACCGGGTCGGCTGGATGTCCCTGTCAGGACCGCGCGCGCACGCCGACTCCTACATCGAGGGCCTGACGATCCTGGCCAACATGCGGCTGTGCGCCAACATGCCGGGCCAGCACGGGGTCGCCGCCGCGCTCAGTGGCCGCCAGTCGATCAACGACCTGGTGCTGCCGGGCGGGCGCCTGAAGGAGCAGCTGGACACGGCGTACGAGCTGCTGACGCAGATCCCGGGCGTGAGCTGTGTCCGGCCGAAGGGCGCCCTCTATCTCTTCCCGCGCCTGGACCCCAAGGTCTTCAAGATCAGGGACGACCGGCAGATGGTCCTGGACCTGCTGCGCGAGGAGAAGATCATGGTCGTCCAGGGCACCGGCTTCAACTGGCCCGAGCCGGACCACTTCCGGGTCGTGACGCTGCCGAACGTGGCGGACCTGACGGACGCGGTGACCCGGATCGGGACCTTCCTGGACGGCTACGGACAGCCGTAGCCGCGCGGGAAGCGGTACCGGCCGTGACAGCCGGGCCGCCGTCCGTGACTCGACTCAACTTTAGACTGAATCCAAGCTAGGATGGTTTCCTGTCAGCGCAGAGGAGGCCGTCCCATGTACGAAGCGATCCGCACGAAGTCGGTCCACAGCACCCCGGCGGCCTCGGACTTCCCGCACCGCTCGCGCGAGGAGGAGCTGGACATCCAGCTGGCCGGACACCTCGCCGCACTGCTCGCCGTCACGGACGAGCTGCGCGGGACGGTCCCGGACCCCGAGCTGGACACCGCCGCCGAGCGGCTTGCCGAGCAGGTGGCCCGGCTGCGCGACGGCAGGCCCCCGATGCGGGCGGTTCCGGCGGCGCCCGGCGACCCCGCGCGGCTGCACCGCCAGGCGCACACGCTCGCCGGGCGCGCCCTGGTAGTCGCCGCCTCCCGTGCGGACACGGCCGCGGCGATCCTGGCCGCCGAGCGGATGGACGCGCACGCGGGGGCGCCGACCGCGCCGAGGCAGCTCAGCGCGGCCCGCTGACCCCGCTCAGCCCAGGCGCCGCACCAGCGCGCGGTACTGGTCCCACAGCTCCCTCGGGGTGTGGTCCCCGAAGGTGTTCAGATGGTCGGGGACGAGTGCGGCCTCTTCGCGCCAGATGTCCCGGTCCACCGTGAGCAGCAGATCCAGTTCGGCGTCGGACAGCGCGAGTCCGTCGGTGTCCAGGGACTCCCGGGTCGGCAGCACGCCGATCGGGGTCTCGACGCCCTCGGCGCGCCCGTCGAGCCGGTCCACGATCCACTTCAGGACGCGGCTGTTCTCCCCGAAGCCGGGCCACACGAACCGGCCCTCGCCGTCCTTGCGGAACCAGTTGACGTAGTAGATCCTCGGCAGCTTCGCCGGGTCCTTGTCCTTGGCCACGTCGATCCAGTGGGCCATGTAGTCGCCCATGTGGTAGCCGCAGAACGGCAGCATGGCGAAGGGGTCGCGGCGCAGCTCGCCCACCTTGCCCTCGGCCGCGGCGGTCTTCTCGCTGGCCACGTTGGCGCCGAGGAAGACACCGTGGTCCCAGTCGAAGGACTCGGTCACCAGCGGTACGGCGGTGGCGCGGCGCCCGCCGAAGAGGATCGCGGAGATCGGCACACCGCGCGGGTCCTCCCACTCGGGCGCGATGATCGGGCACTGGTCGGCGGGGACCGTGAAGCGGGCGTTGGGATGGGCGGCGGGGGTCTCGGACCCGGGCGTCCAGTCGTTGCCCTTCCAGTCGGTCAGGTGCGCGGGCGGCTCCTCGGTCATACCCTCCCACCACACGTCGCCGTCGTCGGTGAGGGCGACGTTGGTGAAGACCGCGTTGCCCCACAGGGTCTTCATGGCGTTGGCGTTGGTGTGCTCGCCGGTGCCGGGCGCGACGCCGAAGAAACCGGCCTCGGGGTTGATCGCGTAGAGCCGGCCGTCCTCGCCGAAGCGCATCCAGGCGATGTCGTCGCCGATGGTCTCCACGCTCCAGCCGGAGACGGTGGGCTCCAGCATGGCGAGGTTGGTCTTGCCGCAGGCGGAGGGGAAGGCGGCGGCGACGTACTTCGGCTCCCCGTGCGGGGGCGTGAGCTTGAGGATCAGCATGTGCTCGGCCAGCCAGCCCTCGTCGCGGGCCATGACGGAGGCGATGCGCAGGGCGTAGCACTTCTTGCCGAGCAGGGCGTTGCCGCCGTAGCCGGAGCCGTAGGACCAGATCTCGCGGGCCTCGGGGAAGTGCGAGATGTACTTGGTCCGGTTGCACGGCCAGGGCACGTCCTCCTGCCCCTCCGCCAGCGGGGCGCCGAGCGAGTGGACGGCCTTCACGAAGTCGCCGTCCTCGCCCAGCTCGTCGAGCACGGCGCTGCCCATGCGGGTCATCGTGCGCATCGAGACGACGACGTACGGCGAGTCGGTGATCTCCACGCCGAGCGCGGAGAGCGGGGAGCCGAGCGGTCCCATGCAGAAGGGGACGACGTACATCGTGCGACCACGCATCGAGCCGCGGAACAGGCCGCCCTCTCCCCCGCTCCCCTGGAAGATCTCCCGCATCTCGTCCGGGGACTTCCAGTGGTTGGTGGGACCGGCGTCCTCCTCCTTCTCGGAGCAGATGAAGGTCCGGTCCTCGACCCGGGCGACATCGGTCGGGTCGGAGGCGGCGTGGTAGGAGTGCGGGCGCTTCACGGGGTCCAGCTCGGTGAAGGTGCCCTTGTCGACCAGCTCACGACACAGGCGCTCGTACTCGGCCTCGGAGCCGTCACACCAGACCACGTTGTCCGGCTGCGTCAGTTCGGCGATCTCGTTGACCCACGAGATCAGTTCCTGATGGGTGGTGGGGATGACGGTGGGAGCCGCGTTGTCGCGCGCCACGATCGCTCCTAGGTGAGGGTGTCCGTGACCCCGGTGGGGGTCTTCTTCCGTCGGCCCCGCAAGGGTGGCGTCGCACGCTCCCGGGGGCTGCGGCCCGGATGCCGCACGGCGACATCCCGGTGGGGTGGCCGCTCATCCGGTGCCGATCGCACTCATTTGATCATCCGACGGGACCGCCCATCTGTCCATAGGGCATCACAGGTGAGCGGAGTGAGCGCGGCCGTGCCGTCCGTGTTCCCGCTGGACAGCCCGGATGCGCTTTGCTTTTGCATGACACTTTGCTGGTGCATTCTTTACACACAAGGGCGCCGCCCGGCGTGAGAAGATGACCTTCAGCGCGCACCGTGGGGGTCTGATCCGTAACTTACGGTGCCGTAGGTACGATGCGGCTCATGACTGCGTCCGCTCCCGCCGCGCTCTCGCTGCCAGAGTCCGTCAAGCCCCGGCTCCGTGGCTGGCTGCACCTCGGGATGTTCCCGGCCGTGCTCATCGCGGGCCTGGTGCTCACCGCCCTCGCCGACTCCACCCGAGGACGGATCGCCTGTGGCATCTACGTCCTGACGGCATGCCTGCTCTTCGGGGTCAGCGCGCTGTACCACCGGGGCAACTGGAGCCCCCGGATGGACGGCATCCTGCGCCGCCTCGACCACGCCAACATCTTCCTGATCATCGCGGGCACCTACACCCCGCTCACCCTGCTCCTGCTGCCCGGCGCCAAGGGCCAGTGGCTGCTGTGGGGAATCTGGGGGGCCGCGGCGGCCGGGATAATCTTCCGCGTCTTCTGGGTCGGCGCCCCGCGCTGGCTCTACACCCCGTGCTACATCGCCATGGGCTGGGCCGCCGTCTTCTTCCTGCCCGACTTCCTGCGCACCGGCGGCATCGCCGTCCTGATCCTGGTGATCACCGGCGGCGTCCTCTACAGCGCCGGGGGCGTCATCTACGGCATCAAGCGGCCGAACCCCTCACCGCGCTGGTTCGGCTTCCACGAGGTCTTCCACTCCTTCACCCTGGCCGCGTTCATCGTCCACTACGTCTGCATCTCGCTGGTCGCCTACCAGCACGCGTAGCGCCTGTCCGGCGGATCACGGCGCGGGTGGGTAGCGGTGCCGGATCAACGCCGTCCCGCGTCCGCGCCATGATCCGCCGGGCAAGCCCCAGCCCCGCGAAATCCGCTGCGTACGGCGCGCGGTGCCGTGCCATGCTGGCGGGGTGAGCACACCCGCGATCCACGTCGAAGTCGCCCCCGGCCTGCGCCTGTTCCTCCCGTCGGCACGGCGCGGCGCGGGGGCGTGCGAGGTCGCCGTCGACGGCGTCTCGACCCTCGGCCACCTCGTCGAATCCCTCGGCATCCCGCTGACCGAGATCGGCACCCTGACCGCCGACGGCCGCGAGGTACCGCCCTCCCACCTCCCCGCCCCGGGCGAGTTGGTGACCGTCTCCCCGGTCGCCCGCCCCCAGCGCGTCCCCGGCGCCCCGCTCCGCTTCCTGCTCGACGTCCACCTCGGCACCCTCGCGCGTCGGCTGCGCCTGCTCGGGGTGGACACGGCGTACGAATCGCTCGACATCGGCGACCCCGCCCTCGCGGCGCGCTCCGCGGCCGAGCGGCGGGTCCTGCTCAGCCGCGACCGGGGGCTGCTGCGGCGCCGTGAGCTGTGGGCGGGGGCGTACGTCTACAGCACCCGGCCCGAGGAGCAGCTGCGGGAGGTCCTGGAGCGCTTCGGGCCCGAGCTGCGGCCGTGGACGCGGTGCACCGCCTGCGGTGGTTCGCTGCGCTCGGCTTCGGCGGAGGAGGTGGCGGATCGTCTTGAGGACGGTACGCGGAGGTCGTACGACGTTTTCGCAGTGTGCGGGGAGTGTGGGCGGGCGTATTGGAAGGGGGCGCATCATGCGCAGTTGGAGGCGATCGTGGCCCAGGCGGTGAGTTTCCGGCGGTCTTGAGGGCGCCTACTGGGGAGGGGGCGGGGAGCGTTGGCGGGTACCGGTTCGTCGTGGCTTGTCGCGCAGTTCCCCGCGCCCCTTCGGGTGACTCGCCTTCCCGGTGAGATCTGGGGCTGTCAGTTGGTGTTCAGGGTTGTTCTCAGGGTTTCCGGGTCTGTGGTGGGGGTGTCGCAGGTGAAGTGGCGGCAGACGTAGGCGGCGGGGGCGCCGGAGACCAAGGGGCGGTCGGCGAGGAGGGGGAAGCCTTCCGTGTCCGTGTCGCCTGCCGCGACCACCGCGCCGGGGGCGGTGCCCAGGAGGGCGGCGCGGTGGAGGGCGGCCGTTTTCGCGTCGGTGAGGGAGGGGCCGACGACGGCGATCTCGCGGGGGCCGTCGAGGAGGGCCTCGGCGGCGGCCAGGCCCCAGCCGATGAACCTCGGCACGCGGGGGCCGAGGGTCGCGACGATGCCCAGCGCCCGTTCGGCGGCGGTGCGGTGGACCTCGGAGCCGGTGTGGGCGGCGTAGCTCAGCAGGGCCGAGGCCGCGGCGGTCCAGCCGGAGGGGGTGGCGTTGTCGGTGGGGTCCTGCGGGCGGCGGATCAGCTGCTCGGCGTCGGAGGCGGTGTCGTAGAGCGCGCCGGTCTCCGGGTCGGTGAAGCGGGCGAGCACCTGGTCGAGGAGCAGCCCGGCGAAGTCCAGCCAGACGCCCTCGCCGGTGACGGAGGCCAGCGCGAGGAAGCCCTCGGCCACGTCGGCGTAGTCCTCCAGGACCCCGGCGTTGGTGCCGACCCGGCCGTCCCGGCTGGTGCGGGCGAGGCGGCCGTGCTCGTCGAGGTGCACCCGGACCAGCAGGTCGGCGGCTGCCACGGCGGCCTCGATCAGGTCGGGGCGGCGGAAGTAGGCGCCGGTCTCGGCGAGCGCGGCGATGGCGAGGCCGTTCCAGGCGGCGACGACCTTGTCGTCCCGGCCGGGAGCGGGACGCAGCGCGCGCTCGGCGAGCAGCCGTTCGCGGACGGAGGCGACCTGGTCGGCGTCGAACACGCCCTCCGTCTGCGGGAGTTGGAGGACGGACCGGCCGTGCTCGAAGGTGCCCTCCTCGGTCACGCCGTAGTAGCGGGCGGCGAGTTCACCGTCCTTGTCACCGAGGACCGCGCGCAGCTGCTCGGGGGTCCAGACGTAGTACGCCCCCTCGACGGAGCGGCCGGTGCCGTCGTCGCTGTCGGCGTCCAGCGCGGAGGCGAACCCGCCCTGCTCGGTGCGCAGTTCACGGACGAGGAAGTCGGCGGTCTCCAGCGCGACACGACGGGCGAGGGAGGAGCCGGTGGTGCGCCACAGATGGGCGTAGACCCGGCAGAGCAGCGCGTTGTCGTAGAGCATCTTCTCGAAGTGCGGCACCACCCAGTCGCGGTCGACGGAGTAGCGGGCGAAGCCGCCGCCGAGCTGGTCGTAGATGCCGCCGCGTGCCATGCGCTCGCTGGTGTCCTGGGCCATCTGCAGGGCGCCCTCGGCGCCGGTGCGGGCGTGGTGGCGCAGCAGGAACTCCAGCACCATGGACGGCGGGAACTTGGGCGCCCCGCCGAATCCGCCGCGCTGCGGGTCGTACTCCCGGGTGAGCCCGAGCAGCGCCTGCGCCTGCTCGGCGTCCCCGGGCGGCTCGGTGCCCTGCTGGGCGATCTCCCGCTGCGCGAGATCCCGCACGATCTTCCCGGCGACCTCGCCGACCTCGTCGCGCCGGTCCTCCCACGCGAGCCGCACCCCTTCCAGCACCTGCCGGAACGACGGCATCCCGCTGCGGGGCCGGGGCGGGAAGTACGTACCGAAGTAGAACGGCTCGGCGTCCGGCGTCAGGAACACGGTCATCGGCCACCCGCCCTGCCCGGTCGCCGCCTGCACCGCCTCCATGTAGACGGCGTCGATGTCGGGCCGCTCCTCGCGGTCGACCTTCACACTCACGAAGTTCTCGTTGAGGAAGTCGGCGGTGTCCTGGTCCTCGAAGGACTCGTGCGCCATGACATGACACCAGTGGCACGCGGAATACCCGACCGACAGCAGCACGGGCACGTCCCGCCGCCGCGCCTCCTCGAACGCCTCCGGCGTCCACGGCCACCAGTCGACCGGGTTGTCAGCGTGCTGCAGCAGATAAGGCGAGGTCACACCAGCCAGCCGGTTCATGCGATCCAGCCTCTCACAAGGGCCGCTGCCACCGGTGGGACCGCACAGGCCCTGTCTCGCCCGGTTCCGGCGTCCGGGGGTGGCCGGTGGGCCGGGGCCGGGGACGCCGGGACGGCTGGTGGGCGGGGAGCTGGCCGGTCAGCGGCTGACGGGCTGCCGTTCGCCGTCCGGCTTCCGGTCGGCCGGGGCGGGTTCGCCGGGGCGCGCCGTGGGGATCGCGGTGGCGACCGCTGCGGCGACGGCCGCCACGGCCAGGCCGATGATCAGGGCGGTGCGGAATCCGCTTTCGGACGTCAGCGCGGCGCCCTGGCTCGTCGTGGTCATGTGCGCGAGGACGACGCCGATGACGGCCGCGCCCACGGAGGTGCCGAGGGACCGCATGAGGGCGTTGAACCCGTTGGCGGCGGCCGTCTCCGAGAGGGGGACGGCGCCCATGATCAGGGCGGGGACGGCGCCGTAGACGAGGCCCACGCCGCCGTTGATGACGAGTACGGCGATCATGATGCCCCAGGTCGAGCCCATCAGGGCCAGGGAGGCGGCGTAGCCGAGCGCGATGACCAACGCCCCGCAGATCAGCGTGGTCTTGGGGCCCCGGGCGTCGCTGAGCTTTCCGCCGTAGGGCGAGATGAGCATCATCACGATGCCGCCCGGGGCCATCCAGAGGCCCGCGGCGAGCATCGACTGTCCGAGTCCGTAGCCGGTGGCGGCGGGGAACTGGAGGAGCTGCGGGAGGACCAGCATGCTGGCGTACATCGCGAAGCTGGCGAACACCGACGCGGTGTTGGTGATGAGCACCGGTCGCCTGGCGGTGGAGCGGAGGTCGACCAGGGGGTCCTCGGTCCGCAGTTCCCAGGCGCCCCAGGCGGTGAGGAGGACGGCCGCGGCGGCGAAGAGGCCGATGGTCTCGGTGGAGCCCCAGCCCCAGTCGGCCCCCTTGGACACGGCGAGCAGGAG
Organism: Streptomyces sp. LaPpAH-108; assembly: GCF_000373625.1. Classification (GTDB taxonomy): domain Bacteria; phylum Actinomycetota; class Actinomycetes; order Streptomycetales; family Streptomycetaceae; genus Streptomyces. Next base: position 518,726 of record NZ_KB891987.1, on the reverse strand, counting down.
GCAGACCAGACCGGCGCCGAGCCCGAGGGCACCGGGCAGGTCGAAGCGCTGCCTCCGTGCGGTGGGCGGCACCTGGGGGATCAGGAAGTGGACGAGCAGGGCGATCACGGTGGCGAGGACGGCCGAGCCCCAGAAGAGGGCCCGCCAGCTCGCGTACTGGGCGACCGCCGCCGCCAGGGGCAGGCCGAGGGCGCCGCCGATGCCCATGGAGGCGCTGACGAGGGCGATGGAGGAGCTGAGCCGTTCCACCGGGACGACGTCACGCAGGAGGGCGATGCCGAGCGGCACCATGCCCATCCCCATGCCCTGGAGCCCTCTGCCGATGACCATCGGCACGAGGGAGGAGGACAGCGCGCACAGCACCGACCCGGCGATCAGGGGGACGGAGCAGACGAGGAGCATGCGCTGCTTGCCGAGCATGTCGCCGAGCCGTCCGGTCACCGGTACGCAGACGGCGGAGACCAGCAGGGTGGCGGTGACGACCCAGGTGGCGTTCGACGGGGTGGTGGACAGCAGGTCCGGCAGGCGCGGCAGGAGCGGGGTGACCAGGGTCTGCATGATCGCCGCGGTGGTTCCCGCGAGGGCGAGGACGGCGATCACCGCTGTCGCGCCCGAGGCGGGTTCCGCCTGTCGTGGCGTCACTTCCTGCTGTCGCATCACTTCTCCTGGAGGTGGAGGGCTCGCCGGCCATGGCGAGCCCTCGTCCGGCTGACAGGGGCGGGGTTTTCGTGGACGGCGCGGGTCACCAGCGGACGGCGCGGGTCACCAGGTGACCGGCAGCTCGTGCAGGCCGTAGATCACCGCGTCGTACTTGAACTTGACGTCTTCGAGGGGGACGGCCGCGCGGAGGGTGGGGATGCGGCGCAGCAGGGTCGGGTAGAGGACCTGGAGTTCCAGGCGGGCCAGCGGCTGGCCCACGCAGTGGTGGGTGCCGCCGCCGAACGCCTGGTGCTGGCGGGCGTTGCGGGTGATGTCGAGGGTGTGCGGGTCGTCGAAGACCAGGGGGTCGCGGTTGGCCAGCTCCCCGAGGAGGATGACGCCGTCCCCGGCGGGGATGGTGCGGCCCGCGATGCTGATGTCCTCCAGTGCGGTGCGCCGTCGTCCCAGGTGCACGATGGAGAGGAACCTCAGGAGTTCTTCGACCGCGTCGACGACGACCTGGGGGTCGTCGGTGTCGCGGATCGTCTTCAGCTGCTCGGGGTGCTGGAGCAGCGCGAGGGTGCCCAGGCTGATCATGTTGGCGGTGGTCTCGTGCCCGCCGAGCAGGAGGAGGACGCCCATGGTGGCCGCTTCGCGGGCGGTGAGTTCGCCCGCCTGGACGTGGCTGCCGAGCTTCGAGATCAGGTCGGGCCCGGGGGCGGCGATCTTGCGGGCCACCAGGTCGTCCAGGTAGTCGGCGAGCGCCCGGTGTGCCGCGGTCCGGTCGTCCCGGTCGGCCGTGGCGGACACGATGACCTTGCTGTTGGCCTGGAAGAACTCATGGTCCTCGTAGGGGACTCCGAGCATGTCGGAGATCACCAGGGAGGGCAGCGGCAGCGCGAGCGCCTGTACGAGGTCGACCGGTTTGAGACCGGCCAGCATGCGGTCGATGAAGTCGTCCGTGATGCGCTGCACGGCCGGGCGCATGGCTTCGACCCGTTTGATCGTGAACGTGCCGCTGATCATGCGGCGCAGCCGCAGGTGCTCGGGGTCGTCCATGCCGACGAAGCTGAGGTCGGTGGCCGCTCCGTGGCCGTGCCGGGGGTCGATGGGGCTCGGGAAGTTGGGGGCGGCGAAGTCGACGCTCAGCCTGGGGTCGCCCAGGAGCTGCCGCTGCTCGGCGTGGCCGGTGACGACCCAGGGCGTCGAACCGCCCCACGAACGCACCTGGCTGACGGGGCCGTACGCGGCCAGCGCCTGCATCTCGGGCGAAGGGGCGAAGGGACACGCGGCGGAGCGGGGCGGGGGGAAGTCGGGGAGGGTGTCCTTCGATGCGCTCATGGCGTTCACGGGGCGGGGTCTCCTCGTCGGGGTGGGGGCCGCGGGGTCGTGGACGGGCGGTGGGGGTGGGTGCCCGCTGCAGGGGCGGGGGCTGGAGGGGCCTGCGGGCGAGGGTCAGGCGGTGGCGGTGGCGGTGGCGGTACCGAGGGCGGTCGCGGTGGACGGCTGGTGCGTGTAGCGGTCGAGCAGCGACGTGCGCCGGAGCCGCGCCTGCTTGGGCATGTTCCAGCCGAGGACGCACTCGGGCCCCGCCGGGCCGTCCAGCCGTACGACGAACCGCCCGGTCCCCGCGTCACCGTCCACCACCGTGGCCTCGGCTTCGGGTGGGACGAGGCCGTGGACCTGGATCTTCGTGTCGAACTGGTCGGTCCAGAAGTACGGCACGGGGGTGTACGGCCTGCCCTGGCCGAGGATGTCGGCGGCGACGGCGAGGGCCTGCTCGGAGGCGTTCGTCCGGTTCTCCAGGCGCAGCGGCCGTCCCAGTCCCCGGTGGTGCCAGCGGGCCACGTCTCCCACGGCCCAGACGCCGGGAGCCGCGCGGCAGTGGGCGTCGCAGACGACACCGTCGTCCACGGTGAGGCCGCTTCCGTCCAGCCAGCCGGTGGCCGGGAGGCTGCCGATCGCGGTGATGACGACGTCGGCCTCCAGCTCCGTGCCGTCGCTGAGCCGCACTCCGGTGACGCGCCCGTCCCGTGTGTGCAGGTCCTCGGGGAGGACGCCGCCGTGCAGCTTCACCCCGTGGTCCCGGTGCAGGGCGGCGAGGTGCTGGGCGGTCGTATGGCCGAGCTGCCGGGTCAGGGGCGCGGGCTGCGGGCCCGCCAGGGTGACCTCGGCTCCGCCCTGCCGGGCGGTGGCGGCTGCCTCGGCTCCGAGCACTCCGTCGCCGAGGACGACGACCCGCCGGGCCGCGACGAGTTCGGCGCGCAGGGCCACGGAGTCCGCGAGGGTCCGTATGGCGTGTACGCCGCGCACCCCGCGCTGACCCGGCAGCAGCCGTGCGCCGACACCGGTGGCGATGACGACGGCGTCGGCCGCGAGGGTCCTGCCCGCCTCGGTGGTCACCCGGAGACGGTCCGCGTCGAGCGCGACGGCCTGTTCTCCGAGGACGAACTCGGCGTCGAGCCGCGCCAGCGCCTCCGCGGAGCGCAGCTGAGCGCGCTGCGGTTCCCACGCGCCGCTGAGCACCTGCTTCGACAACGGCGGTCTGTCGTACGGCGTTTCGGCCTCGGCGCCCACCAGCGTGAGGGTTCCGCCGAAGCCCTTGCGCCGCAGCGCCTCGGCCGTCGCCAGCCCCGAGGCCGAGGCCCCGACGACGAGCACGCTCCGTACCTGGCTCACGCGGTCTCGTCCAGGTGGATGCACGCGCCCGGGCACACACCCGCGGCTTCACGCACCTGCTCGTGCAGCTCCTGGGGCGGCGTCTCGTCGAGCAGCACCACGATCCCGTCGTCGTCGCGCTGGTCGAAGACCTCCGGTGCGAGCACCACGCACTGACCGGCACCGCAGCATTTGTCTTCCTCGACAGCGATCTTCATCAGGTTCCTCGGATTCCGTGGGGGTGGGGAGAGGTTCATGACGCGTGCGGGCTCGGTGGCCTAGGTGGTGGGCGGGTTCACGCCTCGCCCTGGCGGGTGGCGGGGGCGGCGAGCAGGCCGACGAGCGCGTCTTCGAGGTCGGTCGCCGTGCGCTGCCACGAGGCGTCGGGACGGGACGTGCCGTCGGCGATCGCGCGCTCGTGGTCGGCGCAGGTGTGGATGAGCAGCTGCCGCGTCATGTCGCCGCGTGCGCGCCGTATCTCGGCGGAGACCGTCGGCTCCAGGCACCGGCCCAGACTGCCGAGCGTCCGCTGCAGGCTGTCGCGGGTCAGCGCGTCCTTGACGACCAGCTCCCGCATCTGCGGATCGGCGAGCACCTGGCCCGCGAACCGCGCCTGCCAGGACGGGACACCCAGGGACGCGAGATGATCGGTGATCGGCCGGACCAGACACCGGACCCAGTCCCTGACGTCCTCGCTGCCCTCGGCCTCGGCCACATACGTCCGGCGGATCGCCTCGACCGCCTCCCCGTGCCGCGACATGATCGCCTGCACGAGGGCCGTCTTGCTTCCGAAGTGATAGCTGACCGCCGTCGTATTGCCCTGCCCGGCCGCCTCCCCGATCTGCCGGTTGGACACGGAGGACAGCCCGTGCTCCGCGTACAGCCGCTCGGCAGCCCCCATGATCACCTCACGCGTCCCGGCCCCCCGGCCCCCCTTCCGCGCCCGGCCCTGATCAACCCCGGCCTCCATCCCACCGCCTCCCTTCACACCACACCGCTCTTTCGCGGCGCGTGTGCTCCAGTGAACCCGATCACCAGAATTAAATCAACCGACTGACTTAATTGGCCCACGAGCCCGGCGGGAGCCGATGTATGTGGCGTCGCCGGGGCGGGAAGCGGGCGTACGGGGTGGTGGTCGCCGAGCAGGGTCTCCTGGACCGGCATCGACACGGTGCGGGAGGCGACGCCGAGGATCGCGAACAGCGGTATGTCGAAGGGTGGTTCGGGCGTGCTGTCGGCAAGGTCGTCGCGCAGCGGGAGGCCGATTCGCGGCGGCGCCTCCCGCATCCTGGCCCAACTCGGCCCGCGCGACCGCGACCAGGCCGTCGTGTACGCGGTCTCCCACCAGCTGACGTCGGGCACCGCCCACCACCGGGGCAGAGGTGGACGCCGCGCGCGCTGAACGTCGCCCGGGGTTCGCTCGCCGCGCGCGCCCGTGCGGCCTCCTCTCTCGCGCCGAACCGCCCCGCCCCCTCGCGCCGACGCCCCCGTAGAAGGACACTCGTACGCGACGGAGTTGTCGCCGGAGGGGGACGGGACGTGCGGGACGGGCATCGGGTGGAGGCCGAGCGGCTGGTGGTGCGGGCCGTGGAGGAGGAGGTGCGGCGGTCGGGCGGACGGGCCGACGGGCAGGCGCTGTTGGCGCGGGCGCGGGACGGGCTGGACGGGATGGCGCTCGCGGCGGCGGAGGAGTACCAGGCGTACACGCGGGCGCTGGACGCGTCGAAGGCCGGGCTCAGTTTCGGGGAGCGGTACGCGAAGGAGGGCGCCGGAACTCCCTTGATCGTGGCGTCTGTTGCCGCCGTCGCGGCAGCCGTCGCCGATCTGTCCCTCGGCACCGGCGCAGGTACGGCCCTCGGCGCGGGCGTCGTCGTAGGGGTGGCCGGGGCCGCCACGACCGTCGTGAAGGTGGCCGGGGCGCATCTGCCCGCCGCGCATCACCGCAAGGGCGCGGCCGGACAGCCGGGCGGTCCCGAGCAGTTGCGGTTGCAGTGGCTGACGGCGCTGGAGGTGCGCGGCATCCGCCCCTTCCTGGACCAGCAGCGGATGCTCAGCGCGGCCCAGGGCGCGCAGAAGCAGAAGAAGGGCGCCCCCTCACTGCGCGGCGCGGACAAGAGCGCGGCGGCCAGGCGGCGTACGGTCCTTGAGCAGTCCTTCGGGCAACTCCCGGAGAAAGAAGGCGTGTTCGCGGGGCGTCGGCAGGAGCTGGCGCGGATCGCGCAGTGGGCGCAGGCGGCCCGCGCGGCCACCGAGACCCGCCCGACGGTGGTCGTGCTGCACGGCGAGCCCGGTTCGGGCCGCAGCGCGCTCGCGGTGCGCGCGGCGCACGAGTTGCGCGACCACTTCCGGGGCGCGGTCGTGGTGGACCTGCGCGGCGACGGCCGCGAGACACCCCCGCTGTCCACCCGGGACGCGCTGCTGCATCTGCTCAACCGACTCGGCGCCCCCCGCGAGCAGTTGCTGTTCCGCGAGCACGCCTCCACGGAGCAACAGGTCAGACGACTGGCCGAGTTGTACCACCGGCATCTGACCGGCCTGCCGGTGACGATCGTCCTGGACGACGCCTCGGACCCGGAGCAGGTGGCCGCGCTGCTACCGGAGCGCTCCGACAGCCTGGTCCTGGTCACCTCCCGCACCCCGCTCGCACTGCCGGACGAACTCCCCGCCTGGGTCCACCAGTTGCCGGTGCAGGCACTGGACACAGCCGCCTCCGAAGAGCTGCTGAACGCCGCCGCACAGGACAGCACACAGCCCTACGACGCCGAATCCATCGAAAAAATCGGGGAGTTGTGCGGCGGCCTCCCCCTGGCCCTGCGCTGCGCGGGCTCCGCCCTCGGCCCCCGCACCCCGCACCAACTGGCCGCGGATCTGGGGGCGTACGGCCCGGTCGAGCCGGTGGAGCGGGCGCTGTGGCTGCGCTACGCCGACCAGTCCGAGGACGCCCGCAAGCTGCTGCGCCGTCTCGCGCTGGCCGGGCGGGCCTCGCTCGGCGCGGCGGCAGCGGCGGCGCTGCTCGCCACCGACGAGGAGGAGGCCGGACGCCAGCTTTCGGCGCTCACCCGCGCGGGCCTGATCGACCATGTGCGCGGCAGCCGCTACCGGCTGCACGACCTGGTGCGCGCCTTCGCCCAGGCCCGGCTGCTCGACGAAGAGGACCCGGCGGAGCGTACGGCGGCCCAGGAGCGGCTGATCGTGAACTACGCGGAGCTGGCCGACTCGGTGCTGCGTCTGGTCGACGGCAACATGTCGACCCGCTCGGACCGCTTCGGCTCGCACGGCTTCACCTCGCTGGAGGAGGCGCTGCGCTGGCTGGACGACGAGACCAGCTTCATCACGGCCACGCTGCGCCGTGCGGAGGGCGTCGACCAGGGCGCCGTGCTGAACCTGCTCGGCGCGCTGTGCGACTACTGCCTGCTGCGCGGCGACCTCTACCGCCTGGGCGAGATCAACGACCTCGCGCAGGCCGTCGACGAGGGCCTGCTGGTGCGCTCGGTGCAGTGGCGCACCGGTATCGCGGCCCGCCAGCTCGGCGAGCTGGACAAGGCCCGCACCACGCTGGCCTCGGTCGTGGACCTGTACCGGGAGGCCCACCACGACGCGGGCGCCGCGCGTGCCCTGTGCTCGCTCGGCATCACCCTGCACCACCAGGGCAACCTCACCGAGGCGGCGGCCCGGCTGCAGGAGGCCCTGGATCTCCAGGCGGCCCCGCAGCTGGCGACGGACCGCGCCTGGACGATGCACGCGCTCGGCGCCGTCCAGCGCGACCGCGCCCGGCTGCCGGAGGCCCTGGACCTGCTGGAGCGCTCCCTGGTGCTGCACCGCGCGGGCGGCTCCCTGCACGGCGAGGCATGGGCGCACTACCAGCTCGGCCAGCTCGCCCTGCGCCTCGGCGACGTACCGCGCGCGGAGCGGGAGCTGCGGGCCGCCCTGGAGCGCTACGGCCGCACCCGTGACGCGCGCGGCGAGGCGTGGGCGCTGACCCAGCTGGGCCGGGTCCGGCTGTTCGACGGCGACGCCTCGGCCGCCGTGGAGGCGCTGCGCCAGGCCGCCGCCCGGCACGTGGAGAACGAGGACGCGCGCGGCGAGGCGTGGACCCTCTTCCACCTCGGCCAGGCCCTGGAGGAGACCGGCGACCTGGACCGGGCGGTGCGGGAGCTGGAGCGCTCGCGCACGATGTTCTCCCGGATGCGGGACGTGTACGGCCTGGCCTGCGCCCGGCACCACTCGGCCCGGGTCACCCGGGACCAGCGCGCCGCGCAGACCGGCTCGCTGCGCAACTCCGGTTTCGCCCGTCAGCTGCTGATGGACGCCCGCGCCGACTTCCAGCGCATCGGGGTCGCCCACGGCGAGGCGTGGACGTGCCTGGAGCTGGCGGTGGTGGACGCGGGCAACGGCCGTACCCAGCAGGCGCTGACGCTGTGCGACGAGGCGCTGACCCTGTTCACGTCGTACGGCGACCGGCGCGGCGAGGACTGGGCGCGCTTCCTGCGCTGCACCCTGCTGCCGTACGCGGCGCCGGGCGGTGTGGAGGTGGGTACGGCGGTGGCGCAGGAGGAGCTGGCCCGCCTGATCGGTGCCGCGCATCCGCTGCGCGACCGGAAGCTGGCCGAGTGCGCCCCGGCCTACGCCCTGCTGCTGGAGCGCGGGGTCACCCTGGAGTCGGGCTGGCAGGCGTGGCCGCTGCGCATGACGCCGGACCGCCACGCCCGGGAGGTGATGGGGGTGGCGGTGCCGACGAAGAGCTAGCCCTGCTGCGGCTCGGTCCGGGCGGCGGTGCCGCCCTTGACGCCGCCGTCGCCGGATTCCTCCGGCGCGGGGGCCTCCTTGAAGTCGACCCTGCCCATGTGCTTGCTCATCGACTTCATCAGGCCCCAGACGGCCAGGGCCATCACCGCGAACACGATGAAGCCGAGGACACCGGGGGTGACCTTGTTCTCGTCGACCTCCTTGGCGAGGGGGACGAGATGCGTCACTGCCAGGCTCACGCTTGCACTCATGTCAGGCATTGTCGCGGATGCCCGCGAAGAGGTCGTCCTCGGGGAGGGAGGTGTCCACGAGCGACTTCGCCAGCTCGTACTCCTCCGTCGGCCAGACCTCCTTCTGGAGCTCCATCGGGACCTTGAACCAGCCGCCGTCGGGGTCGATCTGCGTGGCGTGGGCGATCAGCGCCTTGTCGCGCGTCTCGAAGAAGTCCGCGCACGGAACATGCGTGGTCAGGGTGCGCTCGACCCGCTCGAACTCCTTCCAGCGCTTGAGCCAGTCCTCGTACGGCGACTCCAGGCCGCGGTCCAGCATGGCCTGGTGCAGGGCCTCGGTGCGGGGGCGGTTGAAGCCCTGGTTGTAGTAGAGCTTCAACGGCTGCCAGGCCGGGCCGAACTCGGCCTCGGGGTACTTCTCGGTGTCCGCCGCGCCCTCGAACGCCACCATGGTGATCTTGTGGGTCATGATGTGGTCGGGGTGCGGGTAGCCGCCGTTCTCGTCGTAGGTGGTGATCACCTGCGGACGGAAGGCGCGGATCTTGCGCACCAGCTCGCCGGCCGCCTTGTCGACGTCCTCCAGGGCGAAGCAGCCCTCCGGCAGCGGGGGCAGCGGGTCGCCCTCGGGCAGGCCGGAGTCGACGAAGCCGAGCCATTCCTGGCCGACGCCGAGGATCTCGCGGGCCTCGTCCATCTCCTTCTTGCGGACCTCGTGGATGTGCTCCTCGATGTACGCGTCACCCTGGAGCTTGGGGTTGAGGATGGAGCCGCGCTCTCCACCGGTGCAGGTCACCACCAGCACGTCCACCCCCTCGGACACGTACTTCGCCATGGTGGCCGCGCCCTTGCTCGACTCGTCGTCGGGGTGCGCGTGAACGGCCATCAGTCGCAGCTGGTCAGTCAAGACTCGTTCCTTGTTAAGTCGGCGCCCCGCGTCATGGGGGCTGTCAACAGGTGCCGTCCCGGGGGACGACGCCCGGGGGCGGCGGTCGGTCGGCGTGCGGGCGGCTTCTATAGTGACCGAATCGGGGGACGAATAATTCCGCGGAGAGGACGATCATGGGTACGGCGAGCGCGGGGCTCCCCCAGGGCCGCTACGGCCGCTCCTCGGACGAGCGCACCGACCGCACGCTCAAGGTCGTCGGCGCCGTGCTCGGCGCACTGGTGCTCGCGCTGGTGGGCTATTTCGCCTACCACTACGTCGCTCAGAACGAGATCAGCGCCCAGGTGATCACCTTCGAGACCGAGGGCGACGCGGTCAAGGTGCATCTGGAGGTCCGCAAGGACTCCGGGGTCGACGGCTACTGCACCCTGCGCTCCCAGGCCGCGGACGGCGCCGAGGTGGGCCGGGCGGACTTCCCCTTCACGGGTCCGGCCACGCGCGTGGACAAGGTCGTCACGCTGCGCACGACGGCGAAGGGCACGACGGCCGAGCTGCTGGGCTGTCACGCCCGCTGATCGGGCCCCTGCCGTCCCTTCCGTTCCCCCGTCCCCGCCTTCACCCGGAATGAGTACGGGCTGAGCTGGGACGACGCGATTCTGATGGCTTATGTCCTCCCCCTTTCGCCCCTGAATTGTTAGGCTCGTGGTTTCGCCCATCCAAGAGGGAACATTCTTCTGGGTAGGGCGATGCTTTGTATTCCCAGTACCGACGAGGAGCACCCTGTGACCCAGACCAGCGAGAACGTCACCTGGCTGACCCAGGAGGCGTACAACAAGCTCAAGGACGAGCTTGAGTACCTTACTGGTCCTGCGCGCACGGAGATCGCGGCCAAGATCGCGGCCGCGCGCGAGGAGGGCGACCTGCGCGAGAACGGCGGGTACCACGCGGCCAAGGAGGAACAGGGCAAGCAGGAGCTGCGCGTGCGCCAGCTGACCCAGCTTCTGGAGAACGCCCAGGTGGGCGAGGCCCCCGCCTCCGCCGACGGTACCGTCGCGCCGGGCATGGTCGTCACGATCGCCTTCGACGGCGACGAGGACGACACGCTGGAGTTCCTGCTCGCCTCCCGCGAGTACGCCAGCTCGGAGATCGAGACCTACTCCCCTCAGTCCCCGCTGGGCTCCGCCGTGACCGGCCACAAGGTCGGCGAGAACGCCGAGTACGAGCTGCCGAACGGCAAGAAGGCCATGGTGAAGATCCTCAAGGCCGAGCCGTACTCGGGCTGACCACCGCCCCAGGACCAGACCGAGCCCCCGCCGCCCCTTGGGACGCCGGGGGCTCCGTCATGCCCGGCCCGGCGCCGACAGGCCGTACGCGCGGGTCGTACGCGCGGGTCGTATGCCGCTCACACGAACCCGTCCGGCATCCGCTCCACCACCTGGTGGCCCGCCGCCCCCAGCGCCCGTACGACCTCCCCGCAGTGCTCGGGGCCCTTCGTCTCCAGGTGGAGTTCCACCTCGGCCTCGGTCAGGCCGAGCCGGGGGTCGGTGCGGATGTGGCTCACGTCGAGCACGTTGGCGTCGGCCTCGGACAGGACGGCGAGCAGGGTGGCGAGGGCGCCGGGGCGGTCGGTGAGGCGCAGCCGGACCGCGAGATAGCGGCCCTGTGCGGCCATGCCGTGCCGCAGCACCCGCTGCATCAGCACCGGGTCCACGTTGCCGCCGGAGAGCACCGCGACGACCGGCCCGGAGAAGCCGCCGGGCGCACCGAGCAGCGCGGCGACCGGGCTGGCGCCCGCCGGTTCCACGACCAGCTTGGCGCGCTCCAGACACAGCAGCAGCGCGGCGGAGAGCTGGTCCTCGCCGACCGTGCGCACCTCGTCGACCAGCTCGCGGACGATGTCGAACGGCACCTCGCCCGGCGTGCCCACCTTGATGCCGTCGGCCATGGTGGCCGGGTGCGGCACGGTCACCGGGCGCCCGGCCCTCAGGGAGGGCGGATAGGCCGCCGCGCCCTCCGCCTGCACGCCGATGATCCTGACGTCGGGCCGCAGCGACTTCACCGCGACCGCGATCCCGGCCGCGAGTCCGCCGCCGCCCATGCCGACGACGATGGTGCCGACCTCGGGGCACTGCTCCAGGATCTCCAGGCCGACCGTGCCCTGCCCGGCGATGATGTCCGGGTGGTCGAAGGGGTGGATGAACACCGCGCCGGTCTCGGCCGCGTACTCCTGCGCGGCGGCCAGCGTCTCGTCCACGACCTGGCCGTGCAGCCGCACCTCCGCGCCGTACTCCCGGGTGGCGCTGATCTTGGGCAGCGGGGCGCCCTTCGGCATGAAGACCGTGGAGTGCACACCGAGCAGCGAGGAGGCGAGCGCGACGCCCTGGGCGTGGTTGCCCGCGCTCGCGGCCACCACTCCGGCGGCGCGTTCCTCGGGGAGCAGGCCCGCGATCCGGACGTAGGCGCCGCGCAGCTTGAACGAGCCGGTGCGCTGAAGGTTCTCGCACTTGAGGTGGACCGGGGCGCCGACCTGGCGGGACAGATGTCGGCTGCCCTCCATGGCGGTCACGCGGGCCACGCCCGAGAGCATTTTCTGGGCTCCGCGCACGTCGTCGAGGGTGACGGAGCGCAAGGAGCCGGCCGTGCCGTAGCTCATGACTCCAGTCTCGCAGTTCACGTCCGCACACGAGGGCACCGCCCGGCTCGAAAACCGGTTTCCCCAGGGCCCGTACGGGCCGGGGCCGGGCCGCGTACCCTGTCCCCCAACCCAGCCAGCCCTTCATGAAGCGAGCCTCCGGCCATGCCCACAACACCTGATATGTCGATGGACATGACGACCGTCGGTGACACCGGCCTTCTCGACACGCTCCAGCACGAGGTGGCGGTCTTCGCCCGGCGCGCCGAACAGACCCGGCTCGGTGGGGTCGGCCAGGTCCGCAACTCCATGGACCGCGCCGCGTATCTGCTGCTCAACCGGCTCGACAACGAGGGCCCGATGGGGGTCAAGGCGCTCGCCGCGAGCATGGGCATCGACTCCTCGACGGTGACCCGGCAGGTGGCGCCGCTGGTGGAGGCGGGGCTCGTCAAGCGCACCTCGCACCCCGAGGACGGGCGCGCGGTGGTGCTCCAGCTGTCTCCGCGCGGCACCCACCGGCTCGCCGAGGTCCGCACCTCGCGCAGGCAGCTGATGGCCGAGCTGACCCAGGACTGGACGGCCGGGGAGCGCGAGGAGTTCTGCGCGCTGCTCACGCGCTTCAACACCGCGCTGTCCGCCCGGATGACGCCTCCGGCGCAGCCGCCCGCCGTCTCCTGAGCGCGCGGGCTTCGAGCTGTCGGGGCTCTTGACCCCGGGCCGTCCCGGGCATCGGATGAGAACGGGCCCATGACGGCGGGCCGGACCGGGCCCCGTACCGGACCGGCCGGGGGGGGGGAGGCGCGGTGCGCGAGCGGCAGCCGGTGCGGGACGCCCGCCGGGACGCGGAGTTCACCGCGTTCGCCCGGGGCACGGGGACACGGCTGCTGCGCGTGGCGACCCTGCTCACCGCCGAGCCGCCGGACGCCGGCCCCCGGGCGCGGCGCCTGCTGACGCTGGCCCTCGCCCACACCTACGCCCACTGGGACCGGCCGCCCGGTGAGGACCCGTACGAGCGGACCCGCGCGCATCTCGCGGTGCGCTTCGCGCGCGGGAACTGGTACCGCCGACTGTTCCCCGTCCCCGCGCAGGGCCCGCTGGCCGTGCTCACCGCGCGGGAGCGGGCGGTGCTGGTGCTGCGGGTGTACGAGGGGGTCGGCGAGGAGCAGACGGCGGCGCTGCTCGGGCTGCCGACCGAGCGGGTGCACCTGATCTGCGAGCGCGCGGTGGTCCGTGTGCTGCGTCCGCCGCCTCCGGCCCCGGGGCGCGCGGTGGTGCGCCGGGCGCCGTCGTGGGCGCGGGGCGTCGGGCGGCCCTCGTGAACCGGGCCGAGCGGGCCGCCGCCGTACGACGGCTCATGGAGCACACACCGGTCGTCGTGCCGCCGGGGCTGTACGCCGAGGCGATGCGGCGCGGGGGACGGGCGCTGCGGTGGGGGCGGCGGGCGCGCAGGGTGCTGGGGCTGCTGCTGTGCGCGGCGGTGGTGGCGTTCGTGGTGTGGGCGGCGCGGACACAGCCGTGGGTGGAGCCGCCGTCGACGACTCCACCCGTGAACGGCTGGTGAGCCGGGGTGCCCTGGTCGGGCGGCCCCGCCTACTTGCCGAGGGCCTGCTTCAGGTCCTCCAGCAGGTCGTCGGCGTTCTCGATGCCGACGGAGAGGCGCACCAGGTCGGCGGGGACCTCCAGGGCGGAGCCCGACACCGAGGCGTGGGTCATGCGGCCCGGGTGCTCGATCAGGGACTCGACGCCGCCGAGGGACTCGCCGAGGGTGAACACCTTGGTGCGGTCGCAGACCTCGACCGCCGCCTCCTCGCCGCCCGCGACGCGGAAGGAGATCATGCCGCCGAACGCCCGCATCTGCTTGGCGGCGACCTCGTGGCCGGGGTGCTCGGGCAGGCCCGGGTAGAGCACGCTGGTCACGCGCGGGTGCCGGGAGAGCATGTCGGCGATCTTCGTGGCGTTCTCGCTGTGCCGGTCCATGCGCACGGCGAGGGTCTTGGTGCCGCGCAGCACCAGCCAGGAGTCGAAGGGACCGGCGACGGCGCCCATCGAGTTCTGGTGGAAGCCGATCTCCTCGCCCAGGCCCTCGTCGGCGACGATCAGCGCACCGCCGACCACGTCCGAGTGACCGCCCATGTACTTGGTCAGGGAGTGCACGACGACGTCCGCGCCCAGCGACAGCGGCTGCTGGAGGTAGGGCGTGGCGAAGGTGTTGTCGACGACCAGCTTGGCCCCGGCGGCGTGCGCGACCTGCGCGACGGCGGCGATGTCGGTGATGCCGAGCAGCGGGTTGGAGGGGGTCTCCACCCAGACGGCCTTGGTCTTCGGGGTGATCGCGGCGCGCACGGCGGCCGGGTCGCTGGTGTCGGCGACGGACCACTCCACGCCCCAGCGGGCGGCGACCTTGGCGAACAGCCGGAAGGTGCCGCCGTAGGCGTCGTTCGGGATGACCACGTGGTCGCCGGGGGTGAGCAGCGTGCGCAGCAGGGTGTCCTCGGCCGCGAGGCCGGAGGCGAACGCGAAGGCGCGCCGGCCGCCCTCCAGCGCGGCCAGGTTCTCCTCCAGTGCCGTCCTGGTCGGGTTGGCGCTGCGGCTGTACTCGTAGCCGCCGCGCAGCCCGCCGACGCCGTCCTGCTTGTAGGTCGAGACCTGGTAGATGGGCGGGACGACCGCGCCGGTGAGGGGATCGGCGGTGTTGCCCGCGTGGATCGCCAGAGTCTCGAAGTGCTCGCTGATGTGCCTGTCGCTCATGTGCACCGAGCGTAATGCGCTCGCGGGGGTGATGCCGGACGCGAGCGTCCGTGCCCTGTTACGGGAACCTTTCGACAGGCTGGCGCGGGAGGTTTTCCACAGGCTGCCCGAGGGGGGTTGGCCAAGTGTCGGGCTCGTCTGGTTCGCTTGTGGCATGGCGATTCTCTGGCTGCTGATGGCGCTGCTCATGCTGTGCTTCGTGCTGCTCCCCTTCCGGCGGCGCAGGCGCGGCCTGGAGCAGGTGCACCCCGGGCACCCGGACGCCGCGGACCCGGCGCGGTACGGCTTCGTGCGCCAGGAGGAGCTGGACGTGCGGCTGCCGGGCCCGGACGAGGACCTGCTGGAAGTGCTCGACCTGGTGCAGCGCACGGGTGACTACCGCGCGGCGGCCCAGCTCCTCGCGGGCACCGAGGCGGAGAGCGAGACGCGCTGGCAGCGGGTGCAGGCGTTCGCGGGCGCGGCGGCACTGGAGCTGCGGCAGCGCCCTGGCGGGATACACGAGACGCCGGGCGGCCAGTGGCTCAGGGTCTGGCGGACCGAGCAGCCGAAGGACGCGGGCGGCGCCGCGGTGCACGCGGAGTTCCTGGTGCAGCAGGCGTGGCGTACGTCGGTGCCGGGCACGGACGACTTCCGGATCATCATGGAGGAGGCCCGGGACGCGTGCGCGCAGGCGGCGCTGCTGGCCCCCGGCGACCCGGTGCCGTACATCGTCGAGCTGTCCGTCGCGCGCGGCCTCGGCTACCCGCGCGCGGAGTTCGACCAGCTCTGGCTGAAGATCCTGGACCGCGCCCCGCATCACATGGGCGCGCATCTGGCCGCGCTGCACCACTGGTGCGAGAAGTGGCACGGCTCGCGCGAGGAGGCGTACGAGTTCGCGGAGGCCGCGGCGGCCCGCGCGCCCCAGGGTTCGCTGCTGTCCGCGCTGCCGCTCTTCGCGGTCTTCGAGCATCTGCCCGAGGTGAACCTGGTCGCGGGTTTCTACCAGAGCGAGGTCGTCACCAAGGCGATGCACGGCGCGCTGCACGCGGTGGCCGGGGCCCGCGCGGACGACCCCGTGCAGGCGCACGTCCGGCATCTGCTGGCGTTCTTCCTGGTGCGCGCCGAGCGCTGGGCGGAGGCCATGGACCAGCTGGTGCACGTGGACGGCCATGTCGGAGCGCTGCCCTGGACCCTGTCGGCCGACCCGGCGGCGGAGTTCGCGCTGTACCGCGCGGTGGCGGTCGCGGGGTACGAGGCCAACGGTGGGAGCCCGGCGAGCCTGCCGGGCTGACCTCGTCTCAGGTCAGCCCGGGTCGATCTGACCCGGAATCAGGATTGCCGCGCTGACCTGCGATAAGGCATACTCCGCTTGCCCCGGCCTTTGCTCCCGCTTTGCCGTGGGCCGCTCCGAGTCCCCCCACACTCACCGGCGGCGCTGTTCACCCGGCACCGCCCTGTCCGCGTTCTCTTGGTGTCCGGCTTCTCCGGGTCCTGTGGGGGGATCTCTGCCCGATGTTCGCAACCCTGCGCGCACTGCGTGCCCTTGTCCTGCTCCTCGGCTTCTATCTGCTGAGCCTTCTCGTGCTGGCGGCGCTGGCCGGCCTCGACATCTCCCTGCTGGAGTACGTCCACGGCTATGCCGCGTTCAAGCTGGTCGGCCTCTCGGTGGTGCTCGCCGTTCCCGTCGTGCGCGGCCTGTTCATGCTGCGCGTTCCCAAGGGCGAGGACCCGCCCGGCCTCGAGGTGACCGAGGCCGACGAGCCCCGGCTGTGGGCGCTGGTGCGTGAACTGGCCGCCGAGGCGGGCACCCGCGCCCCCGACCGCGTCCTGCTCACCCCGGATGTGAACGCCTCGGTGCGCGAGGAGCCGCGCCTGCTCGGCCTGCTCCCGGGACCGCGTCGGCTCACCCTCGGTGTCCCGCTGCTGACCGGGCTGAGCGCGGCACAGCTGCGGGCGGTGCTCGGCCACGAGTACGGCCACTTCACCGGCGGCGACACCCGGCTGGCGGTGCTCGTGGTGCGTGGCCGGGTGCAGATCGGCCGGGTCATCGGACGGTTCCACGCGGGCGCGCGCAAGAAGGCGGCGGAGGAACACGCCCGCCAGGAGAAGGCCGCGGCCAAGCGGATCGCCAAGGGCAAGCAGCCCCACGAGATCGACACCGGGCGCGCCGGGGCGACGTACCGCGCGATGGCCTGGCTCTACACGCAGTACGGCAAGCTCTATCTGCGCGCCTCACTGTCGACGGCCCGTGCGCAGGAGTATGCGGCGGACCGTACGGCCGTGCGCCTCGCCGGGCGGGACGCGACCGCCTCGGCGCTGCGCGAGGTGGCGGTCCTCGCCGACCGTCACGCGTTCTATCTGGAGGCGTACGCCACCCTCGGTCTGTCGGCCGGTTCGCTGCCGCCGCGCGGCGAGTTCTACGGCGGCTTCGGGCGGCTGCTCGCCGCGCGCGAGGAGCAACTGGCCGCCATGCGCGCCGAGTTGCCGTCGCGGGAGGTGTCGCCGTACGACTCCCATCCGCCCATGGCCGAGCGCGTGCGCCGCATCGAGGAGCTGCCCGCCGACGGGCGTGCGGCCGGGGCGGGCGGTCCGGCGCTGGACCTGCTGACCGACCCGGCGCGCACGCTGACCCTGCTGGAGGACGCGTCCCTGGCGGAGTCGGCGCTGGCGCTGCCGCGCGCTGCGGACTGGCCCGCGCTGCTGGACGTGGCGATGGCCCAGGTGCTGTCGTCGGGGTGGACGCCGCTGGAGCGGGCGCTCGGTGAGTACACCGGGCAGCCGCCGACGCTGGAGGCGCTGCTCGGGGCCGTCGACGACGGGCGGCTGTGGCAGGTGGCCGAGCGGCTGCCACTGTCCGAGCAGGCGTCGGCGGCGACGGGGCGGGCGTTCCACGCGTTCGTCCGTCCCCAGCTGACCCAGTCGCTGCGGACGATGGTGCTGGCCGAGCTGAGCGCGCGGTCGCTGCTGCGGTGGGAGTTCTCCTGGTCGCGCCCGGCGGAGGCACGGCTGCCCGCGCTGACGGCGGACGCGGACGCGGACCCGGAGGCCGTGCTGGACGCGGCGCTGTCGGCCGCGGTCGCGGACCGCCCGGACACGGCGCCGCTGCGGGCGCTGCTGGAGCGGGCGGCGACGCAGCCGGTGTGAGCCCGGGGCGCTTCGCGGCACCGCTCCCTCCTTCGACTCTTCCCACGTGAACGGAACCCATCTCCCGATGACCGTCCTGCTCTGGATCCTGGCCGTCCTGGCCACCCCCCTCGTGCTGCTCGGGGGGTGGCTGGCCTGGGTGTTCCTGAAGGAGTTCTTCTCCACGGACACCGATGCCGCACTTGCCGACGACGAGGCCGCCGAGGCGGCGGCGGTGGCCGAGCGGCTGGGGCTGCTGCCCGTCGAGCGGCAGAACACCGCACTCGCCGCCCCGCTGCCCGCCGAGTGGACCGCCGCGCTCGCCTCGGTCGGCCGGGGCGAGTGGCAGCCCGCCGCGCAGGTGCTGCGCGGCATCGGCCGGGACTGGGAGCGGCGCTCGGCGTTCACGGCGCTGCTCGGGGACAAGGCGGCCGAGGCCGACGAGTGGCTGCTGAGCTGGGAGGACGCGCGTCCCGACGACCCGGACGCGGCGGTGGTCCGGGCGAGTTCCACGGTGACGCTGGCCTGGAAGCTGCGGGGTGCGAAGCGGGCCGGGTCCACCACGCGGGAGCAGTTCGAGGGCTTCCACCGGACGCTGAAGGGCGCCACCAAGGACGTGGCGCGCGCGTCCGCGCTGAACCCGGACGACCCGACGCCGTACGTCAAGGAGATCTGGATCGCGCTCGGCCTCGGCCGTCCGAACGCCGAGATGGATGCCCTGTGGGCCCGGCTCACCGAGCGCGCGCCGCACCACTACGAGGCGCACTTCTCGGCGCTCCAGTACTGGTGCGCGAAGTGGCGCGGCTCCGAGCGCCTGGCGGCGGGCTTCGCCGAGCGGGCGGCGGCCTCGGCCCCGGCGGGCAGCCTGCTGTCGGTCCTGCCGCTGATCGCGCACCTGGAACACGACGAGTCGGACGACACGGCGGCCGAGAACACCCCGGAGATGTTCGCCCGCGTGGACGCGGTCCTCGCGGACGTCGCCGCCGCCGACCCGTCCCACCCCCGCCTGCCCGAGGTCCGCCACCTCCTCGCCTACTTCCTCCGCCTCCAGGGCCGCGACCAGGAGGCGCTGGAACAGTTCCGCCTGGTGGACGGGTACGTGGAGGCCCTGCCGTGGCGCTACCGGGTGAACCCGGCGGCGGAGTACTGCGCCTTCCGGAACGCGACGGCGAGGGCGGCGGAGGGGGTGGGGGCGGAGGCGTGAGGGGTCCGGGGCATGACGGGTCCGGAGCAGGAGGCGGGACGGGCCCCAGGGCCGAAGGCTCGACGGGCCAGGGCCGAAGGCTCAACGGTTCTGGGGCTGCGGGCTCGGCGGTTCCGTGGCCGGAATGTGCGGGAGTCCAGGGCCGTTGCACTAACCGGTGGCCCCTATGCCACCCCCGAACCACCCACAGGGAGACGAGACCCCATGCTCTTCGGCCGCACACCACAGCTGCCCACCCCTGAGCAGGCGCTGGCTGGCCGCACCGCGCCCGCCTTCGAGGTCCCCGACCGCCACACCGTCCTGGGCACCCCGCTGCTCGGCCCCTACCCCGAGGGCCTGGAGGTCGCGGACTTCGGCCTCGGCTGCTTCTGGGGCGCGGAGCGCAAGTTCTGGCAGCTCCCGGCGGGTGTCTACACCACGCTGGTGGGCTACGAGGGCGGCTACACCGACAACCCGACCTACGAAGAGGTCTGCTCGGGCCTGACCGGCCACACGGAGGCCGTCCGCGTGGTCTACGACCCCGCGGTGATCTCCTACGACCGCCTCCTGAAGACCTTCTGGGAGTCCCACGACCCCACCCAGGGCTTCCGCCAGGGCAACGACGTCGGCACCCAGTACCGCTCCGCCATCTACACCCACTCCCCCGCCCAGGCAGCCGCCGCCGAGGCGTCCCGCGAGGCCTACCAGAAGGTCCTCACCGCCTCCGGCCTCGGCACGATCACCACAGAAATCCTCCCCGCCGAAGGCCGCCCCTTCTACCCCGCCGAGCCCTACCACCAGCAGTACCTCGACAAGAACCCGGCAGGCTACTGCGGCATCGGCGGCACAGGCGTCTCCTGCCCGATCGGCGTAGCCCCGGCAGAGGGCTGACGGAGCAAGCTCCGCCCGTTGTCAGTGCCTGGCATCACAATCAGCCCTGTGGATGTCAGGTCTGACTTTGCGCTGGAACTACAGCTGGGGCACGTCGGCGAACGGGCCCAAGATCTGTGTGTGAAAGAAGCACTTGGAGCAGTCTTCGCGCACATGAAGGGCGGCCGAGGCCGCAACCGCCTTGGGGGCAAAACACTCATCACGTTGCTCGCGAAACTGCGCTCGGCAGCGGCAGCGGCGGACGAGTGGGAGGTCGTGCGGCTGGTACAAGACTCTCTGGACTACGCCGAAGGACGCATTCTTCGACCTGACTTCGAGGAGCGGTACCGGCGATTTCGGCGCTTGAGTGAGCCGCCGAGCCTGCATCAGGACCATCTGGCACGGATGTTTTCCACGATTCTGCAATCCTTCGTGCAGATCTGTACCGACTACCTTGATCAGCGTCCTGAGGCTCAAGTCGACGAGGTGCTGGCATATGTCGAAGCGCTGGGCCGAGACGCGCGGTACATGCAACAGCCGCACGAGCGCACGGGCCGGTACCGGATCCTTCGCGGGACTGCCGAGATGGCCGCGTGGCTTGAGCAGGTCTTCCGTGAGCGGATCGACATCGAGGACCCGGAGCAAGCAGCCCGCCGAATTGTGATGTCTCCCGACTCCCTGGCGGTTCTGGCAACGGACCAGGACGGACAGCTGCTGTTTCGAGCGGCAGAGGTCCACCGGCGCCGACAAGATCTCAAGGCGCTGCGCAAAGTGGTGCAGGATCCGGGGGCGAGCGAACACGACCTGCAACGGGCGCTGGACGGACAGCACTGGATCTTCGGCGGACAGTTCGCGAGTCAGGCGCTGCAACGCAGGCTCGTTCCGGGCGACGAGGTCGACATCCCCCTCATACGTGGAGACGGCGCGCTTCACGTCGTCGAGTTGAAACGCTCCATGAGTCTGCACGGCTCCCTCGTCAAGAGGCACCGAGGACGCTGGGTGCCGACGGCCGAAGTGCACGATGCGGTGAACCAAGCGGTGAACTACCTGGTGGGCCTGGACGAACACCGGATCCGGATCAAGAAGGACCTGGGCATCGAGACCCGGCGGGCAAGCGCTCTCGTTCTGATCGGACATCCGTCTCTGCAGCCGGACGTGGCCGAAGAGGACATCAACGACGTCTTGCGCACCCTCAACACTCACATCAACCGTGTTGACGTGATGACTTACAAGGAGTTGGTCGACAACGCGGAGCGTGCTCTCAGCGGCTGGAAATGATGAGGGCGCGGTACAGGCTCGTCAGGTGCGTACGTTCCGCGCCGGGCCGACCCTGCCCCCGCTGCTACGCTCTGCGGTTCGTTGCCGACCGTCGGCAGGAGTGGGGTGGGGAGGGGTATGACCGTCGGGTTCGCCTACCGGGGCCTGGGGGCGCGGGATCTGCCCCGGCGGGGGCTCACCCTCCGGACCGCGCCCGCGTACGTCCTGCTGGTCGATCTGGAGGCCGACTTCGTCGTGCTGGACGGGGAGCGGGTCGTGATGGAGGAGGGGCTGTTTCCGGTGGCCGAGCTGGCTCGGGAGCTGGTGTTCTGGCTGCGGGCGGGTGAGGAAGCGTGCGGGGACTTCGCGTTCGACTCGATGTCGTACGACGAGGTCGGGGCGGTGCGGATCGTGCACGGGGACGACGGGTGGCGGGTCGGGGGTGTGTACGACCCGGGGGTGTGGAGCGCGCCGGTGGAGTGGGACGTGCTGGTGAGAGCGGTGCGGGGGTTCGTGGACGGGGTGCGGGAGGACATCGCCGCGATGGGGGTCGGCCCCGGCCTGGTGCCTCTCGGGTGAGGGCGGGCCGGGGCCGGGCCCGTCAGATCGTCGCCGTGTCGATCACGAAGCGGTAGCGGACGTCGCTGGCGAGGACGCGTTCGTAGGCGTCGTTGATCTCCTCCGCGGCGATGAGTTCGATCTCCGCGCCGATGCCGTGCGCGGCGCAGAAGTCGAGCATTTCCTGGGTTTCGGCGATGCCGCCGATGCCGGAGCTGGAGAGGCTGCGGCGGTGGCCGAAGAGGGACTGGAGGGTGATCTGGACGGGCTCCTCGGGGAGGCCGACGTTGACGAGGGTGCCGTCGGTGCGCAGCAGGGAGGCGTAGGCGGCGAAGTCCAGCGGCGCGGAGACCGTGTTGAGGATCAGGTCGAAGGTGCCGGCCAGTTCCTCGAAGGTCTTGGGGTCACCGGTGGCGTAGTAGTGGTCGGCGCCGAGGCGAAGGCCGTCGTCCTGTTTGCGCAGGGACTGCGAGAGGACGGTGACCTCGGCGCCCAGCGCGTGGGCGATCTTGACGGCGACATGGCCGAGCCCGCCCAGGCCCACGATCGCGACCTTCTTGCCCGGTCCCGCGCCCCAGTGCCGCAGCGGCGAGTACGTGGTGATGCCCGCGCACAGCAGCGGCGCGGCCACGTCGAGCGACAGCCCGTCGGGGACGCGGACCACGAAGTCCTCGTTCACGACGATGTTCTGGGAGTAACCGCCGTAGGTGGGCTCGCCGTCCTTGTCGACGGCGTTGTACGTCCAGACGGGCCCGCCGCCGGTGCAGTACTGCTCAAGGCCCGCCACGCAGTTCTCGCACACGCGGCAGGAGTCGACCATGCAGCCGACCCCGACCCGGTCGCCGACCGCGAATGTCGTCACCTCCGGGCCGACCTCCCTGACCACGCCCGCGATCTCGTGGCCGGGGACCATCGGGAAGATGCCCTCGCGCCAGCCGTCACGGGCCTGGTGGATGTCGGAGTGGCAGATGCCGGTGAACTGGATGTCGATCAGTACGTCGTGATCGCCGACCGGCCGTCGCTCGATGGTGGTCCGCTCCAGCGGGGCCTTGGCGGCGGGTGCGGCGTACGCGGCAACAGTGGTCATGCCGGGACTCTCCTGGTGGGGGTGGTCGTACCGGCCCGGCCGGGGTCCGGTCCGGGCACTCTTCCAGCCTGCCTCCGTCCGCCCGCACCCGCCCAGTCCTCCCCTTTGCGTACGACCGCCGTGCCTACCACCGGCAAGGTCAGGCTCCTGGTCCCCCGCACAGACGCGAACACCGATACTGGCTCCATGGACGAACAGCCGGAGGCGGGCGGCGGCCGGGCCCTGGACCGGCGGGCCGAGCTGAGCGAGTTCCTGCGCAGCAGGCGGGCCCGGCTGAAGCCGGACGACGTGGGCCTGTCCGGCTTCGGCAGGCAGCGCCGGGTGCCGGGACTGCGCCGCGAGGAGCTGGCCCAGCTGGCCGGGGTCTCGGTGGCGTACTACACCCGCCTGGAACAGGGCAACGGACGCAACGTCTCGGCGGAGGTGCTGGACTCCATCGCCCGCGCGCTGCGGCTGACCGACGCCGAGCACGCCCATCTGATCCACCTGGCCCGGCCGAAGGCGCACAAGAAGCGCCCGGCGGCCCGGCAGCCGCAGGTACGGCCCGCGCTGCGCGAGCTCCTTGACACGATGGACTCGGTGCCCGCGTACATCGTGGGGCGCCGCTCGGAGATCCTTGCCTGGAACCGGATGGCGGCGGCCCTCTTCGGCGACTGGTCCCGGCTGTCCCCCGCGGACCGCACCTGGGCCCGCCTGGTGTTCCTGCACCCGCCCTACCGCGAGCTGTTCGTGAACTGGGAGCAGAAGGCGATCGACGTCGTGTCCACGCTGCGCATGGACGCGGGCCGCTTCCCCGACGATCCCCGGCTGTCGGCGCTGGTGGGCGAACTGTCGGTGAAGAGCGAGGAGTTCCGCAGGCTCTGGGCCACCCACGACGTCAAGGAACAGTGCCACGGCCTCAAGCAGCTGCACCACCCGCTGGTCGGCGCGCTCGCCCTCAGCTTCGAGAGCTTCCGCGCCGCCGGTGACCCGGACCTCTCCCTGGTCACCTACCACGCCGAACCGGGCTCCCCCTCGGCCGAGTCCCTGCGCCTGCTGTCGAGTTGGGGCACGGACGCGGCGCGCGCCACGCTGTAGGACACGCGAAAAGCACCCGGAGCCGCAGCCCCGGGTGCTCCTCAAACCCGCGAAATCCTCAGGTCACTTGCCCCGATAGGCATCGTGCACCGTGATCCGCGCGGTGTTCCCCTTCTTGTCACTGATCTTGGCGCGGAACGAGACGGTCTTGTTCTTCGCCGGGTTCTTCACGGTGATCCGCCCCTGGTGCACGGCGACCTTCGTGAAGGTCGTGCCGTCGTAGGAGACGTACACCGTGAGGGACTTGAGGTTGCGGCCCGCCGCCGCGCCCTCCACGGTGACCGGGAAGGTGACCTTCTTGCCCGCCGCGACCCGGCCGTCCAGGCCCACCGAGGCGCCGAAGCGGATCGTGGAGACGGGCAGGACGGTGAGGTCGGCGGACTTCTTCTTCGAGCGGAAGGTCCAGGACGCGTCGACCCGCGAGGTGGCCCCCGCGACCTTGGCCGAGCGCTTGACCGAGGTGGTCAGCAGGTAGGCGGCGTCGCCGGAGGGGACCGTGAAGAGCCCGTCGCCGTAGAGCGGGTCGTCGTTGGAGCCGACCTTGCTGCCGTTGCGGTACAGGGTCGTCCGCGCCCCGCTGATCGCCGAGCCGCCGAGGTCGCCCGCGCCGTCCGCGAAGAGGGCGAGACGGCCGTAGAGGGTGTTGCCCTCGCGGAAGACGCCGGAGACGTCGGTGACGCGCGGGGCGAAGACGGCGGTGTTGAGCTTCACGTTGTAGGTCTTGCCCGCCTTGTAGCCGCGCGGGTCGTTGACGTAGCCCGCCTCGGTGACCGGGAAGCCGTCCTCGTCCTTGCCGCCGTACTGCTCGAAGTCCAGCTCCCACTTCACCCCGCCGGTGGCGGACAGGTGCAGGGTGCGGGTGCCGGGCAGCTTCTGCGTGACGGCGATGGAGGAGGCGCCGGAGACGTCCGGCAGCCAGCCCACCGCGCTCACGGCGCCGGTCTTGTGCGCGGCGCTCGCGCCCAGCCCGGCCTTGACGGTGGTCAGTTCGCTCGCCTTGTAGTGCTTGGTGTAGCCGGTGGCGAGGCGGGAGACGGGCCCGCCGGTGGTGGTGTCGTACTCCTCCGTCTTGCCCTTGGTCCAGCTGCCGCTCCACTGCTGGGTCAGCGTGCCGGCCGGGGCCTTCGGGCCGAGGTGGGCGACGCGCAGGCCCTTGAAGCTGTCGACGAACCAGCCGGCGCCGAAGCCGTACTCACCGAGCGACATGTCGTACTCGCTGTAGCCGCCCGCCTCCTTGGCGCCCTTGGCGGGCACGGTGATGTCCACCGGCCGGGCGGTGCGCGCGTCGACGGTGATCGTCGTGTTCTTGGTGACGGTCAGGTCCGGCTGGGCGATCCAGTCCATGCCCTTGGCGGCGCCGATCGAACTGTCCAGCACGTACGCGCCCTTGGGCAGCCGCACCTTCGTGGTGCCGGAGGCGTCGTACGGCATCATCATGCTGCCCTGGGCCGCCCCGGAGAGGGCGTTGAGGGACACGTCGTAGTCCGGCGTCGCCTTGCCGTCGCGGCCGAGGAACTTCAGCGTCACGTCGTACGACTCGACCTCGCGCTGGACGGCGGCGGCGGTGCGGACGCTCTGGCCGCCGCCCGTCGCCGTGACGTACGCGGAGTAGGCGCCGTCGGCGGTGCCGCCGAGGCGGGTGTCGACGGTGAGGCCGACGGCGGCCTTGCCGTGCGCGGGGACGGTGACGTGGTCGGCGGCGAGCGTGAAGAACCCGGCCGGGGCCGCCTTGCCGGTGGGACCGGTGGCGGTGGTGGCGAGATCGAGCGTGATGTCCTGGTCGCCGAGGTTGCGGTAGGTCAGCTCCCGGGTCACCGGCTTGTCGTCGGTGTGCGGCCACTGCTGCTCGGGGAAGCTGACCGAGACCGGGTCGGCGATGACGGACTGCCCGATGGCCTTGTCGACCTGGACGCGGCCCGAACCCTGCTCGAACGGCGTGTAGTCGCCGCCCTTGGTGGAGCCGGTGAGCGCGCCCTTCAGCTCGGTGTAGCCCCAGTCGGGGTGCTCCTGCTTGAGGATCGCGGCGGCGCCCGCGACGTGCGGGGTGGCCATGGAGGTGCCGGAGATGGTCAGGTAGCCCGGCGGGTTCTCGCCGACCTCGTCGTCGATGACGCTGCCCTTGGCTGCGGCGGCGGTGATGTCGACGCCCGGCGCGGTGAGGTCGGGCTTGATGGCGCCGTCGCCGTTGCGGGGGCCGGTGGAGGAGAAGTCCGCCAGCTTGTCCTTGCCGTCCACGGCGCCGACGGTGAGCGCGGCGTCCGCGCTGCCGGGCGAACCGACGGAGTGGGGGCCCTCGTTGCCCGCCGCGATGGCGAACAGGATGCCCTTCTCCTTGGAGAGCTTGTTCACCTCGGCCTCGAGCGGGTCGATGCCGGGGCTGTCCTCGCCGCCGAGGCTCAGGTTGACGACGTCGGCGCCCTGCTTGGCGGCCCACTCCATGCCCGCGAGGATGCCGGAGTCGTCGCCGAAGCCGTCGTCGTCGAGCACCTTGCCGTTCAGGAGCCGGGCGTCGGGCGCGACGCCCTTGTACGTGCCGCCCGACTTGGCGCCGGTGCCCGCGACGATGGAGGCGACGTGGGTGCCGTGGCCGAAGTGGTCGGTGGCGGTGGCGGCGTCGGAGAAGTTCTTGGCCGCGATCACCTGGTTCTTCAGGTCCGGGTGGCTCGCGTCCACGCCGGTGTCGAGCACGGCGACCTTGACGCCCTTGCCGGTGTATCCGGCGGCCCACGCGGTGGGGGCGCCGATCTGCGGCACGGACTTGTCGAGGGCGGCCTTGCGGACGCCGTCCAGCCAGACGTGGGCGATGCCGGAGGCGGCCCGGTCCCCGTCGGTGACCGCGTGCCACAGGGCGGCGGTGTCCCCCGCCGGGGTGCGTACGGCGTCGGCGTCGAGGGCGCCGAGGCTGCGGCGCAGGGTGCCCGCGTCACGGACGTCGCCGCGCGCGGTGCCCGCGGCGCCCCGGTAGCCGACGATGACCTTGAGGCCGTCGCGCTGGGCCGCGCGGGTGGCGGGCTTGTTCAGCTCGGTGACGTCGAACAGCCGCTGGTCGAGCGTGCCGGAGGCCAGCAGCCGGGCCGCGTCGGCCGGGACGACCAGCGTGTGCGTGCCGGACCTGCGGACCTGGACGGGTATGTGCGCGCGGCCCTTGGCCCGGTCGAGCCCGACGACGCGGCCCTTGGCGTCGAGGACGACGCGGTCGCCGGTGATCAGGGTGACGTGGTGGCGCCCGGTGCCGGATGCGGTGCCGGGCGTGTTCTGTGCGGCCGACGACGCGGGCCGCACGGGGTTCGCCGACGCGGGGCTGGTCATTCCCGCTGCGAGGGCGACGGCCGCGGCGGTGGCCACCGTGGCCGCCGCCGCGTTCTTCACTTGTCTGCGCAAGACTCTCCCCCTGGAGATGAAGTGACGGACGCATCTGTGATTCATCCGCCCGGGGGATTGTTCGCACGTATGCTCCACCACCCCCGGATCATGGAGTATGCCGGGGGTGGTCAGGGGGCTCAAGAGGGCTCAGGGGGCCGAGCGGCCCTCTGTGACACGCGTGTGACAGGGAATCAGAAGCTCCGCGACACCGCCGCTCAGGCGTCCGCGTTCTCCCGCACCGTGATCTTTCCCTTGCGGATCGTCGCCAGGCGCGGGGCCTTGCGGGCGATCGCGGAGTCGTGGGTGACCATGACGAAGGTCAGCCCCTGTTCCTTCCACAGCCGTTCGAGCACGTCCATGATCTCGTCGCGCATGCCCTCGTCGAGGTTGCCGGTCGGCTCGTCGGCGAGCAGCACCTTGGGCTTCTTGACCAGCGCGCGGGCGATGGCGACGCGCTGCTGCTGGCCGCCGGACATCTCCGAGGGGAGGTGCCCGAGGCGTTCTCCGAGACCGACCGACTCCAGTGCCTCGGCGGCCAGTTCGCGCCGCTGCTTCGCCTTGATGCCGAGGGGGACGAGGGCGGTCTCGACGTTCTCCTGGGCGGTGAGCGTCGGGATGAGGTTGAAGGACTGGAAGACGAAGCCGATGCTCTCGCTGCGCACCTTCGTCAGCCGGGCCTCCGACAGCTTGGCCAGGTCGGTGCCGTCGAGCACGACCTCGCCGGAGGTGGGACGGTCGAGCGCGCCCAGCATCTGGAGCAGCGTGGACTTGCCGCCGCCGGTCGGGCCCTGGATGACCAGCCGGTCACCGGCGCCGATGGTGAGGTCGACGCCGTCGAGGGCCAGGACGGTGTCCTTGCCGCGGGTGTAGCGCTTGGTGACGTTTCTCAGTTCGTACATGGGGGCTCCTGGGAGGGGTTCGGGGTGGGCCGGGGCACGCGGCGGCTACTCCACGCGCCGCAGGGCGTCCGCCGGGCGCAGCCGCGAGGCGCGCCAGCCGCCGAAGGCACCGGCGACCAGACCGCCGGCCACCGCGAGGCCCACCGCGAGCGCGATCGTGGTGACGCTGACCGGGGCGGTGAGGGCGACCTCCAGGGTCTTCGCCGCCTGCCGGCCGCGGTCCCCGAAGCCACCGCCGCCGCCGAACCCGCCGCCGCCACCGCCACCGAAGCCGCCCGTGCTGCCGAGCTGCGCCTGGAGGGTGGGGCTGATCGCGGTGACCGCGTAGGCACCGGCCAGGCCGAGCGCGATGCCGAGGGCGCCGCCGACCAGGCCGTTGACCATGGCCTCACCGGCCACCTGGCGCACCACCCGGCCCGACTTCCAGCCGAGCGCCTTCAGCGTGCCGAACTCGCGCACCCGGCGGGAGACGGCGGCCGAGGTGAGCAGCCCGGCGACCAGGAACGCGGCGATCAGCACGGCGATGGAGAGCCAGCGGCCCACCTTGGTCGCGAGCGAGGACGCGGTGGACAGCGAGCCGGAGACCGTCTTGGCGAGGTCGGCGGAGGTGGTGACCGTCGTACCGGAGACGTTCTTCTGGATGGCGCTCTTGACGGCGGAGATCTGCTGGGAGTCGGTCGCCCGGACGTAGACCGTGGTGACCTTGTTCTTCTCGTCCGCGAGGGTCTGGGCGCGCTTGAGCGGGATGTAGAGGTTGGCCGCCGCGTCGCCGCTGTCGGCGGTGGCGATGCCGATCACCGTGAACTTGGTGCCCTTGACCGTGACGGTCGAACCGGTCTTGTACTTCTTCTGCTTGGCGTAGGCGGAGTCGACGACGGCCACCTTGGCGTCGGTCTCGGACGCCTTGAACGTACGGCCGCTGGTCAGCTTGGAGGAGGACAGCGGGCCGAGCGCGGTGCGGGTGACGTCGGTGCCGAAGACGGTGTACTGGTTGATGTCGAAGTCGGCGCCGCCGCCCCGGACTTCGCCCTGCGGCTGGCCGTAGCCGCGCGAACGGCCGCCGCCGGAGCCGCCGTCCTGCTGGAACTGGCCCCGGGTGAACTGCCCGTTCACCTTGAACACGGTGAGGCTGAGGCCGCCGGTGGCCGCCGAAACCCCCTGCTGCGCCGCGACCTTGGAGACGGTCGAGGAGGAGAGGGTGGTGAAGCCCTGGACCATGACGCGGTCGCTGCTCTGCTTGGAGTCGTCGCTGCCGCGCGCGTCGAACTTGAAGCGGGGGCGCCCCGAGCCGCTGGAGTCCGGCGTCGTCGCCTTGGTGACGGTCATGTCCGTGCCCAGGCCGTAGAGCGACTGGAGCACCTTGTCCTGGGCGCTGCTCATGCCGCTGGAGACGGAGTTGACCACGATGACCAGGGCTATGCCCAGGGCGAGACCGGAGGCGACGACGAGGGCCGCCTTTCTACGGCGGCGCAGTTCGCGCCTCAGGTAGGTGAAGAACATGGCGGCACGGTAGGAAGGTTGCCTGATGGCTTGCTGAGGCCGTCATAAGAGCGGGATGAGAAGCGCCGGGAAACGCCGGTGCCGCCCTCGTGGAGGGCGGCACCGGTGCGCTCGGGGGGGCCGGGTGGCGGTGGGGTCAGACCGCCGAACCGGCCTTCCACTGGGCCCAGTCCATGTTCCAGCCGTTGAGGCCGTTGTCCGGGGCCACCGTCTTGTCGCCGGTGTTCTTCAGGACCACGACGTCACCGACGAGGGAGTGGTCGAACATCCAGGCGGCCGGGGTGTTCGGGTCGCCCGCGCCCTTGGTGTCGGACAGGCCGACGCAGCCGTGGCTGGTGTTCACGCTGCCGAAGATGGACTTCGCGCCCCAGTAGTTGCCGTGCAGGAAGGTGCCGGAGCTGGTGAGACGGATGGCGTGCGGCACGTCCTTGATGTCGTACTCGCCCTTGCCGTCGTCGTCCGTGAAGCCGACCGTCGCGCCGTTCATGCGGGTCTGCTGGAACTTCTCGGACATGACCATGATGCCGGCGTAGGTCTTGTTCTCGGGCGAACCGGCGGAGATCGGGATCTGCTTGATCACCTTGCCGTCGTGCGTGACCTTCATCTGCTTGGTCGCCGCGTCGATGTAGGAGACCTGGTTGCGGCCGATGTGGAAGGTGACCGTCTTCTGCTGGACGCCGTAGACGCCGTTGGCGCCCTCGACACCGTCGAGCGCCAGCTTCAGCGTGACGGTGGAGTTCTCCTTCCAGTACGTCTCCGGACGGAAGTCGATGCGGTTGGCGTTGAACCAGTGGCCGACGACCTCCTGACCGCTGCTGGAGGTGACCGTGATCCCCTTCTGCACGGCGGACTTGTTGGTGATCGCCTTGTCGAAGTTGATCGACACGGGCATGCCGACCCCGACGGTGCTGCCGTTGTCCGGGGTGAAGTTGCCTATGAAGCTGTTCGCCGGGGCGACCGTGGTGAAGGACGCGTTCTCGTGGGCGACACGGCCCTTGGAGTCCTTCGCCTCGGCCGAGACCTTGTAGGTGGTCGAGCGCTCGAGCTGGGCGCTCGGCTTCCAGCTCAGCTTGTCGGCGGAGAGGGCACCCGCGACGTCGTGACCGTCCGACGTGGTCATGCGCACATCGGTGAGCTTGCCCTTGGCGACCTTGACAGCCGCCGAGTTGTTGATGGAGGCGTTGTTCGAGCCGTCCTTCGGCGTGATCGTGATCTGCGCCTCGGACGACTTCGCCGCCGCGGCCTCGTCGGCCTTGGCCGCCGAGTTGTCGCCGCCGTCCGCCGCGCTGGCGTCACCGCCACCGGAACAGCCCGTCAGTACGAGCACACCGCCGAGCAGTGCGGACGCGACCGTGAGGCCCTTGCGCCGCTTACTGTCCGTCATCACACGCTTCTCCATCGTTGCCGAATCCGAAAACCCCGAGAGTCCCCGCTGGAAGGTTTCAACGTCACGGCCACGCCGTCCCGTTCCCCGTTCCGGGGAGGTGTGGGACACGCCACGCCCCTGCGAAGGGGGCGGGATCGGCCGTGCTCTCCTGTACAGACGAGAGAACCCGGACGGTGGTTGCCGTCCGGGTTCACGGATGCCCCAGGACGCTCAGCCGATGCCGTCTTCCTCGTCGTCGTCCGACCTATCATCCTCGCCCAGGTCCCACTCCGGCGAATCCGGGTCGTAGTCGATCTGCTCGCTCGACCAGGAAGCCTGCTGGAGCTCCACTCCGGGTACCCCGCTGACCAGGCTGAACGGATCGACGAGCGACGCCAGCGCCTCTTCGGTGTCTTCCGTCACAGCGGACTCGGCGTGCGCCCGCTCGGCCTCCGTGACCTCCGGGTCGCCGGCCAGCCGGTTCACCGCGGCCTGCGTCAGTTCGTCCTCGTCGGTCACCTCCAGGATCAGCTCCACCTGAAGCCGTACAAAACGTGATGTCTTTTCAGCGTCCATGCCGTGAGCCTAGAGCCGAAACCTGTCGTGACTTTCCTGTGACCCGCGATTTTCACTAACATCGCTCCACACGGCCAATTCGCCAGTGCCACAAGGGGGATCGATATTCCGTGTCATCCGCTCGCCGTCCGCTGCTGACCGCCACCGCCGCGGGCACGCTGCTGTGCGCTCTGTGGTTCGTCCCGTCCGCGAACGCGTCCCAGGACGGCCTCCCGAGAGACGTGGTGGAGCAGTCGGCCGTGGCCGACTCCTCGACGCGGATCACCCAGCAGACCGCCACGGTGTCCGGTGACACCGGGCGGGAGGTGACGGAGGAGACCGAACTCGCCGACACCGGAAGCTTCGACACCACGCCGTACGTCGTCACCGGCACGCTGCTGCTCGCCGTGGGCGCCGGATTCGTGGTGTATTCGGTACGCCGGGAACGGCTGGGTTTCTGAGGTTTCCGGGGTTCCGGGGCTCGGGGGGTTTCCGGAGCTTCCGGGCTTTCCGGGGCGTGTGGGGTTTGTTGGGGTTTCCGGGGCCTACGTGGTTTGCGAGGTTTCCGGGGCTTTCGTGGCCCCTTTTTCCGGGGCGTGATTTCAGGCGCCCCGCGTTTTCCGCGGCGCGGAAATACCCGCGCCCTCAGCCGTGCGCCCGCTGCGCGTGCCGGGGCAGCAGCCCCACCAGCAGCAGGGTGACGACGTTCAGCGCGGCGGCGATGCCGAAGACCAGCTCGGCCGCGCCCAGGTAGGACGACACCGACCCGCTGCCGACCCGGGCGAAGAACACCGTACCGAGGGCGGCGACACCGAGCGCGCCCGCGAACTGCTGGACGGCGTTGAGCAGGCCCGCGCCGGTGCCGACCTCCTCGGGGGTGGCGTCGCCGATGATGAAGTCGACCAGCGGGACGAACACCAGCCCCGAGCCGAAGCCCGTGACCAGCAGCGCGGGCGCCAGCGTCCAGACCGTGACGTCCGCACCTTGACGGGCGACGGTCCACCACAGGGACAGCAGGCCCACCACCGCGATCGACAGCCCGAGACGCAGGCTCGCACGGCCCAGCTTCTCGGCCAGCACGGCGCCCGCGAGCAGCACGGCGACGGCGGTGCCGAGCGCCCAGGGGATCAGCGTGAGCCCGGTGCGCAGCGGACTCCAGCCCAGGCCCTGCTGGAGCAGCAGGTTGACGACGAGGACGAACGCGCTGAGCGAGGCGTAGAACCCGGCCACGACCGCGAGCCCGACGACGAAGCCGCGCTTGCGGAACAGGGACGGCGTGATGACCGGGTGGCCGGTGCGCCGCTGGGAGACGACGAACAGGGCGAGCAGGACGACCGAGCCCGCGAGCATGCCGTAGGTCCAGGCGGGCCAGCCGAGGTCGCGGCCCTGGATGAGCGGGACGATCAGCAGGGCGGAGGCGGCGGTGAGCAGGCCGACGCCGGTGAGGTCGAGCCGGGCGGTGCGGTCCTCGCCGCCGTGGCGGGGCAGCACGCGGTGGCCGAGGGCGAGGGCGGCGAGGCCGAACGGCACGTTGATCAGGAAGATCGAGCGCCACTGGCTGCCGAACAGGTCCAGGTGCAGCAGCCAGCCCGCCAGGATGGGCCCGCCCACCATGGTCAGCCCCATCAGCGGGCCGACCGGGGCGAGCGCCCGGCGCAGCTGCTGGGGCGGGAAGACCACCTTCACCAGGGCGAGGCCCTGCGGGATCATCACCGATCCGAACAGGCCCTGGAGCGTGCGGGCGACGATCAGGAAGACCGCGTCCGGCGCGAGACCGCAGGCCAGCGAGGCCAGCGTGAAGCCGGTCATGCCGAGCAGGAACAGCCGCCGCCTGCCGAGCAGGTCCCCGAGCCGCCCCGAGGTGACGAGGCCGAGCGCGAAGGCGGCGGTATAGGCGCTCAGCACCCATTGGACGGTGACCTGACCGGCGCCGAGGTCGGCGCGGATGGCGGGTCCGGCGAGGTTGGCGACGCTGGAGTCGATCAGATCCATGACATCGGCCAGGACCACGACGACGAGAACGAGCCACGCGGTGCGCAGGGGCAGCGTGGGGGTGGGAGGCGCTTCGGAGGCGCGCTGATTGATGGACACGAACGCTGTTCTACGCTGGAACAGCGTTCGTAGTAAAACGAACGCCGTTCAGAGTGACACAGAACACTGTTCGTCCCTTCGTTAGACTCCCCCCATGTCACCGACTCCGCAGCAACGGCGCGCAGCACGGCACGGCGCCGCCCCGGGCACCTCCACGACGCGGCGCGGACCGTCCGGCGGGCGCAAGAAGCCGATCACGGTCGACGCGATCATCGACACCGCATTCGGCATCGTGGAGCGGGAGGGCTACGCGGCCCTGACGATGCGGCGCGTGGCCACCGCGCTGGAGACGGGACCGTCCTCGCTCTACGCCCACGTGGTCAACAAGGAGGACCTGGACGAGCTGCTGATCGGCCGCCTGTGCGCCGAGATCGAGCTGCCCGAACCGGACCCGGCCCACTGGCGGCGGCAGATCACCGACGTCTGCACCCGGCTGCGCGACCAGTACCTGCGCTACCCGGGCATCTCCCAGGCCGCCTTCGCCGCCGCCCCGTCCCACCTGGACACCCTGCGCGTCGGCGAGGGCATGCTCGCCATCCTGCTCGCCGGGGGCATCGCACCGCAGG
Source organism: Streptomyces sp. LaPpAH-108 (assembly GCF_000373625.1). Classification (GTDB taxonomy): domain Bacteria; phylum Actinomycetota; class Actinomycetes; order Streptomycetales; family Streptomycetaceae; genus Streptomyces. Next base: position 484,716 of record NZ_KB891987.1, on the reverse strand, counting down.
CCGCCGCGTGGGCCATCGACTCCCTGATGCTCTACGTCAGCGCCTACAGCCTCGAAGTCTCCCTGGCGAACAGCCGACTCGGCCGCGACGCGGAACCGGGTGCGGAGCCGGATGAGGACGGCTGGGTGGTCGGCCGCGACGAACTGCTGCGCCGCTTCGCCGCGTTGCCCGACACCTTCCCCCAGACCAAGCGCTACGCCACCGAGTTGACCGCCGGAACCGTCCACGACCGCTTCGACTTCACCATCGGCCTGATGATCGACGGACTGGGGGCCGCGGACCGCTGAATATGACATGACGTCCGTTTGACGATCCTTTGACCGAGCGCGCATAGTCCGCCCCATGAGGAGATCACCGGGCGTGCGCCTGTGCGCCACCGCCGCCGTGAGCACCCTGTCCGTCGCCCTCGTCACGGGCTGCTCCGGCTCGGGCTCCGGATCGGCCTCCGGCTCCGGCCCGCGCGGCCGGGCACTGAACGCCGCCGCGCTGGACCGGCTGGTCATAGCCGAGGGCGAACTGCCCGGCTACGAGATACGGCCCACCGACCCCGGCACCACCGCCGGTGACCCGCCGCCCTCCGCCGGGGCCGCGTGCCGCCCCCTGCTCCCGCTCCTGGCCGGTACCGCACCCGGCACCCCGGCGGCCCAGGTCAGCCGCACGGCGGCGGAGAAGGACGGCCCGGAGACCCACGCGACGGCCCTGGACGGCCTGTCCGAGGGCGAGGTGCAGAACGCCGTGCGCCAAAGCATGGACCGGGACGTCACCGTGATCACCCTCGCCTCCTACGCTGGGAACGGCGCCCATCGCGCGCTGCGCTCGGTCTCCGGCGCGGTACGGGCCTGCGCGGACGGCTTCGGCGGCACCGGGCCCGGCGCGCGAACGTTCACCGCGTTCACGCCGGAGCACGCGTCGGGCGCGGGCGAGGAGTCGGTGGCGTTCGCCGCGGCGGGCGGTGACGGAGCGGGGGACGGTGCGGCGAGCGGCGGCTCGGTCCACTTCCAGGTGGTCCGCCACGGCAGCACCCTCGCGACGTACATGACGATGAACGTCGGCGCGATGATGGCGCGTCGGGCGTACGCGGTCCCGCCCCGGGTGATCAGCGCACAGTCGGCCAAGCTGCGCTGACGGACAGGGCCCCGCCCGTCCGGACGGAGCCCCTGTCTCCCGACTGCCTTACCGCAGCGGCCCGGTGACCGTCTCGGCGGCGGCGACGACCCCGCCCGTGCGGACGAACTCCTCGGCGGCGGCCAGGTCGGGCGCGAGGAAGCGGTCCGGACCCGGACCCTGGACCCCGGCGGCACGCGCGGCGTCGATGACGGCCCGCGAGGCGGGCGCCGCCTCCAGACCCTCGCGCAGCTCGACGGCGCGCGTGGCGGCGTACAGCTCGACGGCGACGATCCGCGTCAGGTTGTCCACGGCGGTCCGCAGCTTGCGCGCGGCCGACCAGCCCATGGAGACGTGGTCCTCCTGCATCGCGGAGGACGGGATGGAGTCGGCCGAGGCGGGTACGGCCAGCCGCTTCATCTCGCTGACCAGCGCGGCCTGCGTGTACTGGGCGATCATCAGCCCGGAGTCCACCCCCGCGTCGTCCGCGAGGAAGGGCGGAAGCCCATGGCTGCGGTTCTTGTCCAGCAGCCGGTCGGTACGGCGCTCGGCGATGGAGCCGAGGTCGGCGGCGGCGATGGCGAGGAAGTCGAGGACGTAGGCGACCGGGGCGCCGTGGAAGTTGCCGTTGGACTCCACGCGTCCGTCGGGGAGGACGACGGGGTTGTCGACGGCGGCGGCCAGCTCGCGCTCGGCCACCAGGCGGGCGTGCGCCATGGTGTCGCGTCCGGCACCGGCGACCTGCGGTGCGCAGCGCACCGAGTAGGCGTCCTGGACGCGGGGCGCGTCGTCCTGGTGGTGCCCGGTGAGCTGGGAGCCCTTGAGGACGGCGAGCATGTTGGCGGCGGAGTCGGCCTGGCCCGGATGCGGGCGGATGGCGTGCAGCTCGGGGGCGAGCACCTTGTCCGTGCCGAGCAGCGCCTCCAGGCTGAGGGCGGCGGTGACGTCGGCGGACTTGTAGAGCGTGTCGAGGTCCGCGAGCGCCATGATCAGCATGCCGAGCATGCCGTCGGTGCCGTTGAGGAGGGCGAGCCCCTCCTTCTCGCGCAGCTCGACGGGCTGGATGCCGTGCTCGCGCAGCAGCTCACCGGCCGGGCGCACGGTGCCGTCGGGGCCCTCGGCCTCTCCCTCGCCCATGAGGGTCAGCGCACAGTGGGACAGCGGGGCGAGGTCGCCGGAGCAGCCGAGCGAGCCGTACTCGTGCACGACCGGCGTGATCCCGGCGTTCAGCACGTCGGCCATGGTCTGCGCGACCTCGGGGCGGACGCCGGTGTGCCCGGAGCAGACGGTCTTCAGCCGCAGGAACATCAGCGCCCGCACGACCTCCCGCTCGACCCTCGGGCCCATACCGGCGGCGTGCGAGCGGACGATGTTGCGCTGGAGCTGGGCGCGCAGCTCCGGGCTGATGTGCCGGGTCGCCAGGGCGCCGAAGCCGGTGGAGACGCCGTAGACCGGGTCGGGCTTCGCGGCCAGCGCCTCGACGATCTCGCGGGCAGCCGCGAGGGCCGCCACCGCCTCGGCCGACAGCTCGACGCGGGCGCCGCCGCGCGCCACGGCAATCACGTCGGACGCGGTCACGCCGGAGGTCCCCACCACCACAGTGTGCATATCCATATTCAGGAGCGTACGCACTGAATTCCGCGCTGTCACCAGTGGATTGCGGTCTCACCCCTTACTTCTGCTGTGCTCCCGCTCACGGCACCGGGCTCCGCCCTCACGGCAGCCGCCCCCGGAAGCGACGGCGCTCGGGCCGGGCGGGCGACGCCTCGTCGGCCAGCCGGACCACCGGGTCGTCAGGACCCTCCCGCCCCGCCACCACCGGCCGGTCGGCCCGCTCGGCCTTGGCCCGGTACTGCGCCGCGTCGGCCAGCCGGAACAGCCGCCGCGCGTCCCGCACCGGCCCGATCGGGTCCTCCGTCGAGGCCACCCCGCACGCCACCCCCTCGCCCAGCTCCAGCTCCCCGGCCCTGCGGCACAGCTCGTCGGCCGCCTTCACCACGTCGTCGGCGGGCGGCCCCACCGCGAGCAGACAGAACTCGTCCCCACCGAGCCGCGCCGCGAGCGCGCCCGGCACCATCGCCCCGCACAACGACAGCACCGACCCGAACCGCTCCAGCAGCCGGTCCCCGACGGCGTGCCCGTGCGTGTCGTTGACCCGCTTGAGCCCGTTCAGATCACAGACGACGAGGCTGACCGGCACCCCCTCCGCGCGGTGCCGCTCGATGGCCTCCTCAAGGCGTACGTCCACGGCGCGCCGGTTGGCGAGCCCCGTCAGCGCGTCGGTGAACGCCAGCCGGTTCGCCTCCTCCAGGCGCTCGGTCTGCGCGATGCCCGCCGCCACGACCGCCGCGAGCACGGTGGCGAAGTCGGCGTCACCCCGGTCGAACACCGGCGCACCGTCCGCCCGCGCCACATACAGCTCGCCCCACGCCCTGCCGTGCAGCACGACCGGCGCCACGACACAGCAGCCCCGGCCCCGGCGGCGCAGCGCGGCGACCCGCTGATGGAAGTAGCCCGGGGTGCCCGCGGCGGGCCCCCACGCGGTCTCCACCCACGCGTTCGGCTCCCCGCCCCCGGCCCACCGCTCGTGCAGGAACTCGGTGATCTCCGGGAACTGATGCACCGGATACGCCTCCGCCTCCGGAAACTCCTCCTCGCCCTCGGCCCGCTCCCCCACGTTCACCAGCACCCGCAGCCGCCCCAGCTCCCGCTCCCACACCGACAGCGCGGCGAAACTCCCGTCCAGCGCCCGGCACGCCCCGGCCGCCGCCGCCCGCCACGACTCCGTCCCGGTACGCGCCGCCGCCATCCCCTGAGCCAGCGCCACCACAGCGGCAAGCCGCTTGTCCTCACCCATTACTCCAGGTTAGGCACCAATTGCTCCGCCGGTATCGCAGGCAGGGCACTCAGGTGGACTGTGCGGAGTGGGCTGACCTGTAAAGCGCGGTGAGTTTCTTTTGGGGGCGCGGGGAACTGCGCGAGAGGCCACGACGACGCGAAAGCCGACACGACACCGCAACCACCCCAAGGGGCGCGGGGAACTGCGCGCCAAGCCACGACGGCACGAAAGCCGAACCACCCAGCCCAGCCCACCCAGGGGCGCGGGGAACTGCGCGACAAGCCACAACGAACCCGCACCCGAACCACTCACCTCAGCCGATCCAGGGGCGCGGGGAACTGCGCGACCAGCCACAACGAACCCGCACCCGAACTACTCGCCAGGCCACGCAGGCACCCGCTTCTCGTTGAACGCCGCCACCCCCTCCGCCCGATCCCCCGAGAACGCCGTGGCCCGCCACGCCGCGTCCTCCACCTCCAGCCCCGCCCGAAGCTCCAGCCCCACCCCCAACCGCAACGCCCGCTTGGCCGCCCGCAGCCCCACCGGCGAGTTCCCAGCGATCCGCGCGGCCAGCGCCAACGCCTCGTCGCGGTCCCGCCCCGCCGCCACCACCTGGTCCACCAGACCCAGCCGCCCCGCCTCGTCCGCCTCCACGCGCCGCGCCGTGAAGATCAGCTCGGCCGCGCGCGCCGCCCCGACCCGTCTGGGCAGCAGCTGCGTACCACCGCCGCCCGGGATCACGCCCACCGACACCTCCGGCAGCCCCACCACCGCCGTACCGTCCGCGACGATCAGGTCGCAGGCGAGCGCCAGCTCGAAGCCGCCGCCGAGGGCGAAGCCGTGCACCGCCGCGATGGTCGGCATGGGCAGCTCAAGGACCCCGATGTAGGCCGCCCGCGCCACCGGCCGCTGACGCATCAGGTCCGCGTCGGTGAAGGAGTTCCGCTCCTTGAGGTCCGCCCCGACACAGAACGCCCGTTCGTGCGAGGAGGTCAGGACGACCACGCGCGCCTCCCGGTCGGCGGCCAGCGCCGCGCACGCCGCCGTGAGCGAGCGGGCCATCTCCGTGGAGACCGCGTTCATGGCCTTGGGCCGGTCCAGCACCAGCTCCGCCACGTGCCCGTGCCGCCGCACCAGCACGAACTCCCCGAACCGCTCCTCGCTCATGACACCCTCCGGTTAACGCGGGTTAACTGAATCCGCCTCGATCATCGCAGCCCCGCCGGGCCCAGGGGAAGGCCGACCGACCCTGACGCCGCCCTGACTCGACCCTGAGACCGCCCTACACCCGTTCGAGTGACATCCCGTTCGACTCCTCCCACACCGCCCACAGCAACGCATAGCGTGCGCGGCGGGGAGGGATGACATGACGCCGAGCAATGCGAAGACACCGGGCCCGAAGCCCCCGGGGACAGCGCGGGACGGCCGGTCCAGCACACCGTCGAACGCCCCCGCCCCCACCAAGCCGATCGCGATCACCCTGGCCGACCTGCCCGAGTCGACGGCCGCTCTGCCGCAGTCCGCGAAGGACGCCGCCGTACCCCCGCCGCGCCGGGGCCGCCACCGTCGTCCCCGCCCCCGCAAGGTGCTCCTCGCCGCCGGTGGGCTCGCGCTCGCCGCCGGGGTCCTCAGCCTCGTGCGCGTCGCCCCGGAGTCCGGCCTCGCCGGGCCCGCCACCGCCGAGGCCGAGCCGCAGCACGGCTGGGGAGCCGAGCGCACCGGCGACTCGCCCGACGCGTCCGCGTCGCTCGCCGCCGCGCCCACGGCACTGCCGTCGGCCGCCACGGCCCTGGGCGGTACGCGCCCCGCGCCGACCGGTACGGACGCCGCCGAGGACAAGAAGCCGTCCGCGCGGAAGGACACTGCAGAAACGGTCGGCCAGGGCACCACCACGGCGGACACACCGCCGCACGCGGACCCCGACCCGGATACGGGCACCGGCAGCCAGTCGCACGACGCCCCGCACACCACCGACCCCGGCCCCGCGACCGCGTCCGAGCCCGAACCTGCCAAGACCGCCCCCGCCCCCGCGCCGTCCCACACCGCGGCCCCCGCCCCGGAGCCGACCCACAGCGCGGCCCCGCCGCAGCAGAGCGGGGTGTGCCTGCTCGGGCTGTGCCTGCGGCTGGGCGGCTCGTGAGAGGCCGTACGGTCCGTACCGTCCGCGCCGTCGGTCAGGAAGGGCGGCGCGCGAGAAGCCAGGGCTCGACGACGCCGAGGCCACGCACCGGGCGCTGCCACATCGGCTGGAGCGCGAAGCGGTAGGCGGGCGGCTCCTCGCCCTCCTTCTCGGCGGTGGCCACTGCTTCCGCGGCCTCCGCCTCCGAGGCGGGTGCGACACCGGTCCGGATCAGTTCCTCGGCGAAGGCGCTGTCCACCAGTACGGCGTCGCGCGGGGCTATCGAGGTCAGCCGGGAGGCGAGGTTCACGGTCGTACCGAACACGTCGCCCATCCGGGTGGTCACCGTGCCGAACGCCATGCCGACGCGCAGCTCGGGCATCGTCTCGTCGTTGGCCAGCGTCTCCACCAGGCGCAGCGCGATGTCGGCAGCGAGGGCGGCGTCGTCCGCGACGTACAGCACCTCGTCGCCCAGGGTCTTGATGAGCCGTCCGCCGCGCGCGGCCACCAGGTCGGCGGCGGTCGTCTCGAACGCCTCGACCAGCTCGCCCAGCTCCTCCTCCTCCATCCGCCGGGTCAGGCGGGTGAAGCCGACGAGGTCCGCGAAGGCGACGGCGAGGCGGCGGTCGACCATCTCCGCGTCGTCCACGGTCTGCATGACGCGCCCGGCCGACGCGGCGAGCTGGCGCCGCCACACGTAGACCAGGAACTCCTCCAGCTCGGGCAGGAGCAGCTCGATGATCGGGTACGTCACCTCGGTACGGGTCATGCCCGGCTCGGGGGGCTCGGTCAGGCCCTCCAGGAAGGAGTCGATCTGCCACTCGGCCAGCCGGGCGGTGGTCTGTCCGGTGGACCGGGCGACCTGTACGGCCATCGCCTCGCTGAGCAGGCCCGCCTCCACCAGACCGGCGAGCCGCCGCAGGGCGAGTACGTCGGCCTCGGTCAACGCCTTGGCCTGGCCTATGTCCGCGAAGCCCATCGCCCGCCAGAAACGGGACGCCAGCTCCATGGAGACACCGGCGCTGCGGGCAGCCTGGAAGGGGGTGTAACGGCGCTCGGCGCCGAGGATCAGCTGTTCGAGGCGGAGGGCGAGCGGGTCGTCGCCGGGGTCGGGGGCATCGGGGTCCACCCGGCCCTCCGCGCCCGCGCCGGAGCCCGTGTCGTCGACGCTCACGCCTGCTGCCCTTCCGATCTGCCGCGGTCAGGTCCGACCGGCCTCAACTCTACGGCAGGTGTGCGCCAGCTCACTCCGCTGGGACCGTCCGACCGGACGAACGCTCCCCCGCTGACGGAGCACCCGGGTCGCACGGGGGCGCGGGCTGCCTCCGGCGGTGCAGCCGTCGTACACAGCCCGGCGCTTCCCCGGGGACACGCGCCCCCCTGTGACGGCCCGACCACCCCCGACGAGTGCTTCGAGCCACCGTGCCCTCGCTGGGGCGTACTGAGACACCTCGGCCTCTCAGGAGGGGCGCCCGGGGGTACGGCAGCGGGGCACACCAGGTCCGGGCTTCTTCTACTGAGGGCACCCTCCGAGCCGGTCCGACGCCCCGGCCGCGGTCCGCCCGTTCCAGCCCGGCCCCTCGCCCGGGGTCCGCCCGAGTCGAACCGACCCCCTTGCCGAGGGCACCCCGAGCCACCCCCGCCCGAGGCGCCCCCCCAAGACCCTCAGGACGGGCGCGCCGGGTGTACGGCAGCGGGGTTACAGCCACCAGGCCCGACTCTTCTGCTGCGGGGCACCTTCCGAGCCGGTCCGACGCCCCGACCCGGGTCCACCCGGCCCAGCCCGACCCCTCGCCGGGGTCCACCCGAGTCGAACCGACTCCTCTGCCGGGGGCCCTCCGAGCCACCGCGCCTTCGCCGGGGCGCCCCCATCCGCATCGGCCACTCAGGACGGCCCCGCGAGCTGCCCGGACGGGCGGGGGTACGGCAGCGGGGCGCGGCCACGGCACCGGCTCTTCCACCGCGGACCGGCCGAGCCACCCCGCCCCTGCCGACGAGACCGTGCCCGAGCCCCCGCTAGGACAGCCCCACGCACCACTCCACAGCCGCCCCTCCCCGCCCGCACCTACTCCGGCCGCAGATGCACGACGTCCCCCGCCCCCACGGCCTCCCGCTCGCCGCCCACCGTCGTGATGACCAGGCGTCCGTCGCCGTCGATGGCCGTCGCCTCGCCCCGTAGGACCCGGTCGCCGGGGAGTTCCGCGCGGACCTGGCGGCCGAGGGTGGCGCAGCCTGCCACGTAGGTCGCCTGGAGGCCGCTCGTGGCGGGGTCGCCGGAGGCCGTGCGCCAGCGGTCGTACCAGTCCTCCAGGGAGCGGAGGACCGCGCGGAGCAGGGGGTCGCGGTCGGTGTTCACGGCACCGGCGAGGAGGAGGGAGCCCGCCTGGGGGACGGGGAGTTCGTCGGCGCGCAGGGTGATGTTGAGGCCGACGCCGATGACCACGCCGTCCGCACCGGCCCGCTCGGCGAGGATGCCCCCGGCCTTGCGCTCCTCGCCGTCGACGGTGACCAGGAGATCGTTGGGCCATTTCAGGGCCGTGTCGACGCCCGCCGTGCGGGACAGCGCGGTCGCCACCGCCACGCCGGTCAGCAGCGGCAGCCAGCCCCAGCGCTCCATGGGGACCTCGGCGGGCCGCAGCAGGACGGAGAAGAACAGCCCCGAGCGCGGCGGAGCCGTCCACCGCCGGTCGAGCCGCCCCCGCGCCGCCGTCTGCGCCTCGGCGACCAGCACCGTCCCCTCCTCCGCCTCCCCCGCGTTCGCCCGCGCGACGAGATCGGAGTTGGTCGACCCGGTGCTCGGCACCACGTCGACCCGCGACCACAACCCGCCCTCCCGCACCAGCGCCCGCCGCAGTCCGACAGAACTCAGGGGCGGCCGTTCCAGATCGGACCAACGGCTGTTCTCTGCTGCATCGCGGGGCGTCATCAAGGTTCCTTTGCAGACACCCCGGCCTTCGGGGTGGGAGAAATCGGAGTGCGGCCACTACCAACCGTTCCCGTGAGGCACTCAGGAGTCACTAGGATCCGAGGCATGGCGCGGCAGGTGAAGCGGGCGTTCACATACCGTTTCTACCCCACGGACGAGCAGGCGGCGGAGCTGTCCCGCACGTTCGGCTGCGTTCGCCTCGTCTACAACCGGGCGCTGGAGGAACGCACCCGAGCCTGGCGCGGCGGACAGCAGCGCATCTCGTACGTGCAGTCGTCGGCCGCGCTGACCCGGTGGAAGAAGACCGAGGAACTCGCCTTCCTGGCCGAGGTCTCCTCGGTGCCGCTTCAGCAGGCGCTACGGCATCTTCAGACGGCGTTCGGGAACTTCTTCGCCAAGCGTGCCAAGTACCCACGGTTCAAGTCGCGGAAGAAGTCCCGCGCATCGGCGGAGTACACCCGCTCAGGGTTCAAGTGGCGTGACGGTCTGTTGACGCTGGCGAAGATGGCCGAGCCACTGGGCATCCGCTGGTCCCGGCCCCTACCGCAGGGAGCGGAACCGTCCACGGTGACGGTGTCCCGCGACAGCGCGGGACGCTGGTTCGTTTCCCTGCTCTGCGAGGACACCATCGCCCCGGCCCCTGCCACGACAGCGGCGGTCGGGATCGACGCCGGGATCACCTCTCTGGTGCCCGCAGGAAGGTCGCGCGTGCACATGCCCGGATCGCCGACCGCCGCAGGGACTTCCTGCACAAGCTCACCACTCGGCTCGTCCGTGAGAACCAAACGGTCGTGATCGAGGACCTCACCGTCCGCAGCCTGCTGAGGAACCACACCCTGGCGCGCGCCATCTCGGACGCGGCCTGGACGGAACTCCGGTCGATGCTGGCGTACAAGTGCGCCTGGTACGGGCGCGATCTCGTCGTGATCGACCGCTTCTTCCCCAGCTCAAGGCTGTGCGGAAAGTGCGGCACGGTCCGCGACACGCTGCCGCTGAACGCCCGCGAATGGACGTGCGACCACTGCGGCGCCGTGCATGACCGCGACATGAACGCGGCACACAACATCCTGACCGCCGGGTCGGCGGCCACTGCCTGTGGAGGCGGTGTAAGACCTCGACGGGAGTCCTCCCCGACGGGGCGGTCGCCGGTGAAGCAGGAAACCCGGCGGGCGACCGCCGGACTCCCGCCCTTAAAGCGGGGGAAGAGGCCAAGCAAGTAACCCTAGGTGTGGGAAACACCGCACTGCCGACCGGCAGGTGCGCCACTACGCTACGGATGACTTACCGTCCCCCCTTTTGAGCAGGCAGGGAGCCGCATCCCGATGTCCGAGCCGGAAGAGCGTCACGAGATCGACATTCACACGACCGCGGGGAAGCTCGCGGATCTCACGCGGCGGATCGATGAGGCGACGCACGCCGGGTCGGCGCGGGCCGTCGAGAAGCAGCATGCCAAGGGAAAGCTGACGGCTCGTGAGCGGGTGGAACTCCTGCTGGACGAGGGGTCGTTCGTGGAGCTGGACGAGTTCGCCCGGCACCGGTCGACCAACTTCGGCCTGGAGGCGAACCGGCCGTACGGCGACGGGGTCGTGACCGGGTACGGCACGGTGGACGGGCGTCCGGTGGCCGTGTTCTCGCAGGACTTCACCGTGTTCGGCGGGGCGCTCGGCGAGGTGTACGGGCAGAAGATCGTCAAGGTGATGGACTTCGCGCTGAAGACGGGTTGTCCGGTCATCGGGATCAACGACTCCGGTGGCGCGCGCATCCAGGAGGGGGTCGCGTCGCTGGGGGCGTACGGCGAGATCTTCCGGCGCAACACGCACGCGTCGGGCGTGATCCCGCAGATCAGCCTGGTCGTCGGGCCCTGTGCCGGTGGCGCCGTCTACTCGCCCGCGATCACCGACTTCACGGTCATGGTCGACCAGACCAGCCACATGTTCATCACCGGTCCTGACGTGATCAAGACCGTCACCGGTGAGGACGTCGGCTTCGAGGAGCTGGGCGGCGCCCGCACGCACAACACCGCCTCCGGCGTGGCCCACCACATGGCGGGCGACGAGAAGGACGCGATCGAGTACATCAAGCAGCTGCTGTCGTACCTGCCGTCCAACAACCTCAGCGAGGCCCCGGTCTTCGCCGAGGAGGCCGACCTCGCCGTCACGGACGAGGACCGCGAGCTGGACACCCTGGTGCCGGACAGCGCGAACCAGCCGTACGACATGCACACCGTGCTCGAACACGTCCTGGACGACGGGGAGTTCTTCGAGACGCAGGCGCTGTTCGCACCGAACATCGTCACCGGGTTCGGGCGGGTCGAGGGGCACCCGGTGGGGCTCGTCGCCAACCAGCCGATGCAGTTCGCGGGGTGCCTGGACATCAAGGCGAGCGAGAAGGCCGCCCGCTTCGTGCGCACCTGCGACGCCTTCAACATCCCGGTGCTCACCTTCGTGGACGTCCCCGGCTTCCTGCCCGGCGTCGGCCAGGAGCACGACGGCATCATCCGCCGGGGCGCGAAGCTGATCTACGCCTACGCCGAGGCCACCGTCCCGCTGATCACCGTGATCACCCGCAAGGCGTTCGGCGGCGCGTACGACGTGATGGGCTCCAAGCACCTGGGCGCGGACCTCAACCTGGCGTGGCCCACCGCGCAGATCGCGGTCATGGGCGCGCAGGGCGCCGTCAACATCCTGCACCGCCGCACCATCGCGGAGGCGGAGGCGGCCGGAGAGGGCGACGCCACGCGGGCGCGGCTGATCCAGGAGTACGAGGACACGCTGCTCAACCCGTACGTCGCGGCCGAGCGCGGCTATGTCGACGCGGTGATCATGCCGTCCGACACCCGCTCGCACATCGTGCGGGGCCTGCGTCAACTGCGCACGAAGCGGGAATCCCTGCCTCCGAAGAAGCACGGCAACATCCCCCTGTAGGACCGAGGACCACGCAGCCGTAGACCGGGAGCCGTCATGAACATCAAGGTCGTACGAGGCAATCCGACCCCGGAGGAGCTGGCCGCCGCACTGGCGGTGGTCCGGGCCCGCGCCGTGGCGGTGGCCGAGACGCCGTCCGGCGCGGCGGGAGCGCGGGACGCGTGGTCCGATCCGGCCCGGATCGCGGGGCGGCGGCTGCCGCAGCCGGGGCCGGTGTCCTGGAGCCGTACCTACTGGCCGTCCTGAGCCGCAGGACCGACCGGTTCCGGCCGGATCCGGAAGAGCCGCCTCAGGTGAGTACGCGTACTCAGGCGCCGGACCCGGCCGCCGCCGCACGCTGGACAGCATGCTGTGGTCAGACCCCGAGAACGAGCCGCCCGAGGATCTTCGCCGGATGGAGGCGAAGCTCAGGCGGCTCGGTCTGTTCGTGGCCCTGGCCATGGTGCTGACGATGATCGTGATCGGCCTGAGGTGAGCCGCGCGGCGGCGCTACGCTGACGGCATGACCGACCAGCAGCGCCGTCTCATTCTCGCCTCCCAGTCCCCCGCCCGGCTCGGCCTGCTGCGGCAGGCGGGGCTCGCCCCCGAGGTGATCGTCAGCGGGGTCGACGAGGACGCCGTCACCGCGCCGACCCCGGCCGAGCTGGCGCTCGCGCTGGCCGAGGCGAAGGCGTCCGTGGTCGCGGCGAAGCCGGAGGTGCAGGGGGCGCTGGTGATCGGCTGCGACTCGGTCCTGGAGCTGGACGGGCAGGCGCTGGGCAAGCCCGCCGACGCCGAGGAGGCCACCGCCCGCTGGAAGGCGATGCGCGGGCGGGCCGGGGTGCTCCAGACCGGGCACTGTGTGTGGGACACGACGGCGAAGCGGTACGTGTCCGCGACGGCCTCCACGGTGGTCCGCTTCGGTGAGCCCTCGGACGCGGAGATCGCCGCCTACGTCGCCTCGGGCGAGCCGCTGCACGTGGCCGGGGCGTTCACGCTGGACGGCCGTTCGGCGCCGTTCATCGAGGGCATCGACGGCGACCACGGCAACGTGATCGGCATCAGCCTGCCCCTGGTCCGCAAGCTGCTGGCCGAACTGGGCGTCGGCATCACGGAGTTGTGGGCGCCGGCCGGGTGAAGGGGGCGCGGCCCGGCCGGTCCTCGGTGCGGGGGGCCGGGATGACGGGCGCCGGGGTCTGCGGAGCGGCCTCGGCGGTCGCCGTACCGTCGCCCTTGCCGCTGTCGCCGCCGTCCGTGGCGCGCGCGGCGGGCGCCGGCTCCGCGTCGTAGGTCATCAGGAGCAGCAGGAGCAGGGCGAAGGTCACCATCAGCGTCACGAAGACCGCGGGGTCCGTGAGGGCCAGGGCGGCGGCGCCCAGCAGGGCGTGCACCACGGCGGCGCTGATCAGCAGGATGCGGCCGAACCCGGCAGGGGCGCGGTCGCGCACCGCGACGAGCAGGGCGACGAGCGCGCAGAGCGCGAAGTAGAGCCCGAAGACCACGCCGCCGATCTTCGAGGACACCGACATCAGGTCGGGGTCGATTCCGGCGAGCGACATGTGCTGGCGGTCGGCGACCATGCCGAGGAACCAGTTGAACGCCGCGATCACGCAGCCCTCGGCCAGCAGGACGACCGCCACGATCCATGCCACCGGTCTGCGCACCACCGGCCCCCACCCACTCTCGACCCAAGTCCGAACAGTTCTGCTGTTACCCGAAGTACGTTCGTGTCAACCGCGAACGCTACCGCCGGTCCCGGCCGACCGGGAGGGGTCGGCGGAGGGTAAAGCGGAGGACAAGGGGCGGGGCGGCCGCAAAGAATCATTGGGCCATTCGTAGGGACTCGACAAAGAAACCGCGTGGCCCGCAGCACGCTTTCACAGAGACCTTGGCCACATGGCAGGGCTAGGGTTTTCCGGTGGAGTCCTGCGTACCGAGGTGCGACATGGGCTTTCGTGGAACGAGTGGGCCTCGCATCACGCTCCGTGTGGGCAAGCTCACCATTGGGGACGGGTCGAAGTGCCGTGTCGGCAGTCCCTAAACTCGGCTTGTTTCAAGGAGGGAGCCTCAATCGTGCGCAAGGTGCTCATCGCCAACCGTGGCGAAATCGCTGTCCGCGTAGCCCGGGCCTGCCGGGACGCCGGGATCGCGAGCGTGGCCGTATACGCCGACCCGGACCGGGACGCTCTGCACGTCCGGGCCGCGGATGAGGCGTTCGCCCTGGGCGGTGACACTCCGGCCACCAGTTACCTGGACATCGAGAAGGTCCTGAACGCCGCCCGGGAGTCCGGCGCGGACGCCATCCACCCCGGCTACGGCTTCCTCTCGGAGAACGCCGAGTTCGCGCAGGCCGTGCTGGACGCGGGCCTGACCTGGATCGGCCCGCCGCCGCAGGCGATCCGGGACCTGGGTGACAAGGTCGCCGCCCGCCACATCGCGCAGCGCGCCGGTGCCCCGCTGGTCGCCGGTACGCCGGACCCGGTCTCCGGGGCCGACGAGGTCGTGGCCTTCGCCAAGGAGCACGGGCTGCCGATCGCGATCAAGGCCGCCTTCGGCGGTGGCGGCCGTGGTCTGAAGGTCGCCCGCACCCTCGAAGAGGTCCCCGAGCTGTACGACTCGGCGGTCCGTGAGGCGGTTGCCGCCTTCGGCCGGGGCGAGTGCTTCGTCGAGCGCTACCTGGACCGTCCGCGGCACGTGGAGACCCAGTGCCTGGCCGACAAGCACGGCAACGTGGTCGTCGTCTCCACCCGTGACTGCTCGCTCCAGCGCCGCCACCAGAAGCTGGTGGAGGAGGCCCCGGCGCCGTTCCTGTCCAAGAAGCAGACCGCGGAGCTGTACCGCGCCTCCAAGGCCATCCTGAAGGAGGCCGGGTACGAGGGCGCGGGCACCTGTGAGTTCCTGGTCGGCCAGGACGGCACGATCTCCTTCCTGGAGGTCAACACCCGCCTGCAGGTCGAGCACCCGGTGACCGAGGAGGTCGCGGGCATCGACCTGGTGCGCGAGATGTTCCGCATCGCCGACGGCGAGGAGCTGGGCTACGACGACCCGAAGCTGCGCGGCCATTCCTTCGAGTTCCGCATCAACGGCGAGGACCCGGGCCGCGGCTTCCTCCCCGCCCCCGGTACGGTCACCCGCTTCGACGCGCCCTCCGGTCCCGGTGTCCGCCTGGACGCGGGCGTGGAGTCCGGCAGCGTGATCGGCCCGGCCTGGGACTCCCTGCTGGCCAAGCTGATCGTCACCGGCCGCACCCGCAAGGAGGCCCTGCAGCGGGCCGCCCGCGCGCTGGACGAGTTCCAGGTCGAGGGCATGGCCACGGCCATCCCGTTCCACCGCGTGGTCGTCCGCGACCCGGCCTTCGCCCCCGAGCTGACGGGCTCCTCGGACCCCTTCCAGGTCCACACCCGCTGGATCGAGACCGAGTTCGTCAACGACATCAAGCCCTTCACCGCCGCCGCCGACACGGAGGCCGAAGAAGAGCTGGGCCGCGAGACGGTCGTCGTCGAGGTCGGCGGCAAGCGCCTGGAGGTCTCCCTCCCCACCTCGCTCGGCATGTCCCTGGCCCGCACCGGCCTCGCCGCCGGCGCCAAGCCCAAGCGCCGCGCCGCCAAGAAGTCCGGCCCCGTCGCCTCCGGCGACACCCTCGCCTCCCCCATGCAGGGCACGATCGTCAAGATCGCCGTCGAGGAAGGCCAGGAGGTAAAGGAAGGCGACCTCGTCGTCGTCCTGGAGGCCATGAAGATGGAACAGCCCCTCAACGCCCACCGCTCCGGCACCATCAAGGGCCTCACCGCAGAAGTCGGCGCCTCGATCACCTCAGGCGCCCCGATCTGCGAGATCAAGGACTGAGCACGCGGAAACCACTCCCCAGCCCCACCAAGGACGCCCGGCCCCGGCCGGGCGTCCCCCGTTCCCCCCACCAAGCCACCCCTAAGGGGCGCGGGGAACTGCGCGAGAACCCAAACCGGACCCGCGCACGAAACTGAACGCAAACCACCCCCAAGGGGCGCGGGGAACTGCGCGACAAGCCACCACGCGCCCGCACTCACCCCCGCACCGCAACCCCCCGCACCGCACCCCCCGCCGACAACCTACCGCCGCCGAAGATCGGCAACCCGCCCCTCGCCATGCCCGGCCGCAGGCCGCAGCGTCGCCGGAGGATGCCCCCGCCGCGGCCCGGGAAGGCCCCGCTGGCGGGGTGCCGCCGCAGGCCCCGGCTCACCCCCCGCCGCCCCGTTCGCCCCCGCCACGACGATCTGCACCCCCTGATCGGCGAGAGCCTGCAACTCCGTGGCGGCGCGGTCGTCGTGCGGCGGCGGGTCGTCGGTGACCAGGCGGGTGATCAGCTCGGTCGGGACGGTCTGGAACATGGTGTCGGTGCCGAGCTTGGTGTGGTCCGCGAGGACCACCACCTCGGCAGCGGCCTGGACCAGCGCCCGGTCCACGGACGACGACAGCATGTTGGACGTGGACAGCCCGCGCTCGGCGGTCAGACCGCTCCCGGAGAGGAACGCCTTGGAGACCCGCAGCCCCTGGAGCGACTGCTCGGCACCGGAGCCGACGAGGGCGTAGTTGGACCCTCGCAGCGTGCCGCCGGTCATGACGACCTCCACCCGGTTGGCATGGGCCAACGCCTGGGCCACCAGCAGGGAGTTGGTGACCACGGTCAGCCCGGGCACCCGGGCCAGTCTGCGGGCCAGCTCCTGCGTGGTCGTACCGGCGCCGACCACGATGGCCTCGCCCTCTTCGACGAGCCCCGCCGCGAGATCGGCGATGGCCGTCTTCTCGGCGGTCGCGAGATGGGACTTCTGCGGGAAGCCGGACTCTCGCGTGAACCCGCCCGGCAACACCGCACCGCCGTGCCGGCGGTCGAGGAGTCCTTCTGCCTCCAGCGCGCGCACGTCCCGCCGTACGGTCACTTCGGAGGTCTGGACGACACGGGCGAGTTCACGGAGCGACACGGCCCCGTTCGCTCGCACCATTTCGAGGATCAATTGACGACGTTCTGCAGCGAACACGAAACTGACAGTAACCCCAACGACCGTCTGCTTTCAGCAGTTTGCGCCGAATAGCAGAAGTTGTTCGCACCGTGGGGCCCGAGGTGGTATAGGAACCGCCGTACACCGCCGTGCCGCCGGAAGCCCCCGGAAACACGAGAACTCCCCGCGCCCGGCGGGGAGTCCGTGTCCAGCGGAAGACGCGGAGGAGCCTTCTCAGCCCTCCGCGCCCGCCTTCCGCGTGTGCAACTGCCGCGCGACCTCCGCGATCGAGCCCGACAGGGACGGGTAGACCGTGAACGCCTTCGCGATCTGTTCGACCGTCAGATTGTTGTCCACGGCGATCGAGATGGGGTGGATCAGCTCCGAGGCGCGCGGCGCGACGACCACACCGCCGACCACGATCCCCGTGCCCGGACGGCAGAAGATCTTGACGAAGCCGTCCCGGATGCCCTGCATCTTGGCGCGCGGGTTGCGCAGCAGCGGCAGCTTGACCACGCGCGCGTCGATCTTGCCCGCGTCCACGTCGGCCTGGCTGTAGCCGACGGTGGCGATCTCGGGGTCGGTGAAGACGTTCGAGGAGACCGTCTTGAGGTTCAGCGGGGCCACCGAGTCGCCCAGGAAGTGGTACATCGCGATACGGCCCTGCATCGCGGCCACCGAGGCGAGCGCGAAGACACCGGTGACGTCACCGGCGGCATACACACCCGGGGCGGTCGTACGGGAGACCCGGTCGGTCCAGATGTGGCCGGACTCGCGCAGCTTGACCCCGGCCTCCTCCAGGCCGAGCCCGGCGCTGTTCGGGATCGCGCCGACCGCCATCAGACAGTGCGTACCGGTGATCACGCGGCCGTCCGCGAGCGTGACCTCGACCCGGTCGCCGACCCGCTTGGCGGACTGGGCGCGGGAGCGGGCCATGACGTTCATGCCCCGGCGGCGGAAGACGTCCTCCAGGACGGCGGCGGCGTCCGGGTCCTCGCCCGGCAGCACGCGGTCGCGGGAGGAGACGAGGGTGACCTTGGAGCCGAGGGCCTGGTAGGCACCGGCGAACTCGGCGCCGGTGACGCCGGAGCCGACCACGATCAGCTCTTCGGGCAGCTCGTCGAGGTCGTAGACCTGGGTCCAGTTCAGGATGCGCTCGCCGTCGGGCTGCGCGTCGGGGACCTCGCGCGGGTGGCCGCCGGTCGCGATGAGGACGGCGTCGGCGGTCAGGGTCTCCTCGGAGCCGTCGGCGGCGGTGACGACGACCTTGCGGGAGCCGTCGAGCGCCTGCATGCCCTCCAGGCGTCCCCGGCCGCGCATGACCCGGGCCCCGGCGCGGGTGACGGAGGCGGTGATGTCGTGCGACTGCGCGAGCGCGAGCCGCTTCACCCGGCGGTTGACCTTGCCGAGGTCCACGCCGACCACGCGGGCCGCCTGCTCGATGTGCGGGGTGTCGTCGGCGACGATGATGCCCAGCTCCTCGTACGAGGAGTCGAACGTGGTCATCACCTCCGCCGTGGCGATGAGCGTCTTCGACGGGACGCAGTCGGTCAGCACCGACGCCCCGCCCAGACCGTCGCAGTCGACGACGGTCACCTCCGCGCCGAGCTGCGCCGCCGTCAGCGCCGCCTCGTACCCGCCGGGTCCACCACCGATGATCACGATCCGAGTCACGTACCCCATTGTCCCGCACGCGGGTCTCCGACGGTTCGGCGGGGGCGGGTGGTCTCCGACGGTTCGGCGACGACGACCCCTCGGCTTCCCCCGCGCATCCGGGAGGACGCGCACCCGGATGTTCCGAGCAGCGCGAAAAGCCGCACGTCACGTCTCCGATGGTTCCGCCGGGGGTACGGGCCGACTTCCCCGACTATTCCGGGGAGACGGCCTCCCCGCAGTCTGCGGCGACGCACGCCGCGCCTCCGACGGTCCAGCAGGGGCACGGGCCGTTCCCCCGACGATCCGACACAGGCGGCCACCCGGCCTCCCGGCAGACCCGCAGCGGCGCACACCACGCGTTCCGGGCAGCCCACAGGGCCGCACGCCACGTCTCCGACAACTCGGCAGGGTACGGACGGCTTTCCCCGACGACTCCGCACAGGCGGTCACCCGGCTGCCCGAGGCCCGACAGGCCACCCCGCCTCCCGACAGACCCCACAGCGGCACACACCGCGCGTTCCGTGCAGCCCGCAGGGCCGCACACCGCGCCGCCGGTAGTTCGACAGGGGCACGGGCGGCGTCCCCGACATTCCAGCGCAGGCGGCCACCCCACCCGGCCTCCGGCGGACCCGCAGCAGCGCGCACCCGGCGTTCCGACCAGCCCACAGGGCCACACACCGCACGTCGGGCCGGTTTCCCCGGCGATTCCGCACAGGCGGCCACCCCGCCTGCCGAGGCCCGGCGGGAAGAGACACCGGCGTCCCCAAGCTCGGCAGGCGGCCACACCTCGGACCGACCCCTGGCAGCCCGACGGGGGGACTCCCGGGGCCGATCCCCGGCAGCCCGAAAGGAACGCGCCCCCAGCCGTCCCAGCCGCCCAGAACCGCACACCCCAGGCCCCCCAGCAACCAAGGCCCGGCGCTCACCAAGGCACCCCACCGACATCAGAAGCCCCCGCTCCCCCTGCCGTACCCTCGGTCCATGTCGCTCTACGCCGCCTACGCCGGCAACCTCGACGCGCGGCTGATGTCGCGCCGCGCCCCGCATTCCCCGCTGCGCGCGACCGGCTGGCTGAACGGCTGGCGGCTGACCTTCGGGGGTGAGCAGCTGGGCTGGGAGGGGGCGCTCGCGACGCTGGTGGAGGAGCCCGGGGCGCAGGTCTTCGTCGGGCTGTACGACCTCGCGCCGATGGACGAGGACTCGCTGGACCGCTGGGAGGGCGTCGGCCTCGGCGTCTACCGGCGCCTGAAGGTGCGCGTGCACACCCTGGACGGCGAGGAGCCCGCCTGGGTGTACGTCCTCAACGGATACGAGGGCGGCCTGCCCTCGGCCCGCTACCTCGGCGAGATCGCGGACGCGGCCGAGTCCGCGGGCGCCCCGCACGACTATGTGATGGAGCTGCGCAAGCGGCCCTGCTGAGCCGGTCCCGGGCCCGCCACCGAACCGTTTCCCAGCCGCCGCACAAAGGGCCCTGCGCCCCTTCGTCAACGGTTTGCCCACTGTTCGCCGAAATCTTCCTGACAACGATCGCATTCCCGTGGGCTCCGTCATCTACGCGCGTAGGCGAAGACCGGCTACCCTCGTGCCGTGAACGCATCTCTCCTTCCGGACGACCCCCACGCCGCCGCCGACGCCGCCGCCGCGCGCCTGCGCGAACTCACGGGCGCCGAGACCCACGACGTCGCCCTCGTGATGGGCTCCGGCTGGGCCCCGGCCGTGGACGCCCTGGGCGCGCCCGACGCCGAATTCCCGGTGACCGAGCTGCCCGGCTTCCCGCCGCCCGCCGTCCAGGGCCACGGCGGCAAGATCCGCTCGTACACCTTCGGGGCCAAGCGCGCCCTGGTGTTCCTGGGCCGCACGCACTACTACGAGGGCCGTGGCGTGGCCGCCGTCGCGCACGGCGTACGCACCGCCGTCGCCGCGGGCTGCAAGACCATCGTGCTGACCAACGGCTGCGGCGGCCTGCGCGAGGGCATGCGCCCCGGGCAGCCGGTGCTGATCAGCGACCACCTGAACCTGACGGCCACCTCCCCGATCGTCGGCGCCAACTTCGTCGACCTCACCGACCTGTACTCGCCGCGTCTGCGCGCCCTGTGCAAGGAGATCGACCCCTCCCTGGAGGAGGGCGTCTACGCGCAGTTCCCCGGCCCGCACTACGAGACCCCGGCCGAGATCCGCATGGCTCGTACCATCGGCGCCGACCTGGTCGGCATGTCCACGGTGCTCGAAGCCATCGCCGCGCGCGAGGCGGGCGCCGAGGTCCTCGGCATCTCCCTGGTCACCAACCTCGCCGCGGGCATGACCGGCGAGCCCCTGAACCACGAGGAGGTCCTCCAGGCGGGCCGCGACTCGGCGGCGCACATGGGCGAGCTGCTGGGACAGGTGCTGAACCGGCTGTAGCGCCGGGCGGCAGCGGACAGATCGAGAGAGAGGTTCACCCGAGGTGCAGGACGTGCAGGACGAACTCATCGCGCGAGCCCGGGCGTGGCTGGCCGAGGACCCCGACCCCGAGACCCGTGCGGAGCTGAGCGCGCTGCTCGACGCCGGGGACACCGACGAGCTGGCCGCGCGCTTCAGCGGCACGCTCCAGTTCGGTACGGCCGGGCTGCGCGGCGAGCTGGGCGCGGGCCCGATGCGGATGAACCGCGCGGTCGTGATCCGCGCCGCCGCCGGTCTCGCCGCGTATCTCAAGGCCAAGGGGCAGACCGGCGGCCTGGTCGTCATCGGCTACGACGCCCGGCACAAGTCGGCCGACTTCGCGCGGGACACCGCCGCGGTGATCACCGGCGCCGGGCTGCGCGCGGCCGTACTGCCCCGTCCGCTGCCCACGCCCGTCCTCGCCTACGCCATACGGCACCTCGGCGCGGTCGCGGGCGTGGAGGTCACCGCGAGCCACAACCCGCCCCGGGACAACGGCTACAAGGTGTACCTCGGCGACGGCTCCCAGATCGTCCCGCCCGCCGACGCGGAGATCGCGGCCGAGATCGACGCGGTCGTGGCGCTCGCCGACGTACCGCGCCCGGAGTCCGGCTGGGAGATCCTGGGCGAGGAGGTCCTGGACGCGTATCTGGCCCGTACGGACGCGGTGCTCGCGAAGGACTCGGCGCGTACGGCCCGTACCGTCTACACGGCGATGCACGGCGTCGGCAAGGACGTGCTGCTCGCGGCGTTCGCGCGGGCGGG
The DNA here is from genome assembly GCF_000373625.1 of Streptomyces sp. LaPpAH-108. Taxonomy (GTDB): domain Bacteria; phylum Actinomycetota; class Actinomycetes; order Streptomycetales; family Streptomycetaceae; genus Streptomyces. The sequence continues at coordinate 463,010 of NZ_KB891987.1, read as the reverse complement.
CTTCCCCGAGCCGGTGCTGGTGGCCGAACAGGCCGAGCCCGACCCGGACTTCCCGACCGTGGCCTTCCCCAACCCGGAGGAGCCCGGCGCGATGGACCTCGCCTTCGCGGCGGCCCGCGCGTCCTCGCCGGACCTCGTGATCGCCAACGACCCCGATGCCGACCGGTGCGCGGTGGCCGTGCGCGACGGCGCCGACTGGCGGATGCTGCGCGGCGACGAGGTGGGCGCGCTGCTCGCCGAGCACCTGGTGCGCCGGGGTGCGCGGGGCGTGTTCGCGGAGTCCATCGTCTCGTCCTCGCTGCTCGGCCGGATCGCGGAGCGGGCGGGCCTCCCCTACGAGGAGACCCTGACGGGCTTCAAGTGGATCGCCCGCGTGGAGGGGTTGCGCTTCGGGTACGAGGAGGCGCTGGGCTACTGCGTCGACCCCGAGGGCGTGCGCGACAAGGACGGCATCACAGCCGCGCTGCTGATCACCGAGCTGGCGTCGGAGCTGAAGGAACAGGGGCGGACCCTGACCGACCTCCTGGACGACATCGCGGTGACGTACGGCCTGCACGCCACCGACCAGCTCTCGGTCCGCGTGGAGGACCTGTCGGTCATCGCGTCCGCGATGCGCCGCCTGCGCGAGCACCCCCCGACGCGGCTCGCCGGCCTCCCGGTCACCTCGGCGGAGGACCTGACCCGGGGCACGGCCACCCTCCCGCCCACGGACGGCCTGCGCTACACCCTGGACGGCGCCCGCGTCATCGTCCGCCCCAGCGGCACCGAACCCAAGCTCAAGTGCTACCTGGAGGTCGTCCTCCCGGTCCCCACCCACACCGCCCTCCCGTCGGCCCGAGCCCAGGCGACGCAGCTACTGTCCGCGCTCAAGCATGACCTGTCGAAGGCGGCGGGGATCTGACGCCGAGCGTCAGTGCCGTCACCTGACCTCCCTTGAGGGTGCCCCCGGACTTGAGCCCGGGGGCACCCTCAAGGCATGTGGTGACCCCGATCGAAAGGCCGCATGACACGCACGTTCGAGGACTCACCCCTGGCAGCGAACCCTGATGTCAGCAGCTGAGAGCGACCGTATGCTGGCCATGAAGCCGGTCCGACCCTGCTGGAGGTCCCGATGAGCACGCCCCTCGAAGACTTCAGCCACCCGCGGCCCCGACCGCGCCTGTCGGTCGAGGAGCTTCTGGCGGCGAAGGGCACCCAGCCGATCCGTTCCCTGGACGACCTCGCCGCCGACACGTTCGAGTCGGACGAGGAACTGGCGGAGTTCCTCGCCTTCACGTACGCCGAGCGTCACCGCGATGCGGCCTGAGGCCATCCCGTATGCAACCCGTCATTCTGGACACCGACGTCGCGTCCTTGTTGCACAAACGCAAGCTGACCGGCCCGCTCGCGACCCGGCTCATCGGCCGCAAGCCCCTGATCACCTTCGTCACCTACGGCGAGCTCACGAAGTGGATGGAGATCCGCCGCTGGGGCGCCCACAACCGCCAGGAACTCGCCGACTGGCTTGCCGGCCTCCCCGTTCTGCCCGGCGACGAATCCGTCGCGGCCACCTGGGGACAGCTCTCAGCGGCCGGGATACAGCGGGGTCGGCCTCGCCCCACCAACGACATGTGGATCGCCGCCACCGCGCTCACGTACGACCTGCCGCTGGCCACCCTCAACGTCAAGGACTACGAGGACTTCCGCCTCCACCATGGCCTGCGCATACTCGGCAACGAGTAGGCCGAACCCGGCACCGGCTCAGCCCGTCGCCAGCAGGATCGCCAGGGTGATCGCGCCCACCAGGGCCGGGGCCAGGATCTCGTAGGCCCAGCGGATCGTGATCTCTCCCTCGGCGGTGCCGGAGTGGCCGTCGTGGAGGTCGCGGAGGTCGTCCATGACCTTGTCGGTCTCGGCGCGGGCAGGGCCGCTGAGGTCCGGGGCGACGGCCCCGAGGCCCGCTCCGCCGAGACCGCTGAAGCCGCCGAAGGCGCCCAGGCCCCCGGACCGCCCGGTGCGCCCCCTGGCCGCGTCCGTTTCCATCCGCGCCTGCTTCCGGGCCGCACGCTTGCGGGCGCGCAGCGAGACCGGGACGGCCCACAGCTGGTAGGTGGTGCCGGAGTCGGCGACGACCTCGTTGGAGAAGCGGGAGCGCAGCGCCGCCACCTGACCCCACGGCAGGGTGATCACGCGGAACGGGTTGCGCACGCGCAGCCGGTCCTCGTTCGCGAAGACGGCGGGGCGCAGGGTGAAGGCGATCACCAGCGGCAGGAGGAGGACCATCCCGGCGAGCCCGAGCCACGGGGTGCGCCCGTGCCCCTGGAACAGCGCGTCGCCGCCCAGCCAGCAGATGACCAGGCACAACAGCAGTCCGCCCACCATCCCCAGGGGCGACCGGTAGATCCGGTCCTTCGCGGCGGACTCCTCCGTCGCGGGCATCGTCGACTGCTGCTGCGGGCTCGTCATGGCCCCGATTGTGCACGAGATGTCCCCCACGCCCGAGACCGCTGCCGAAACCGGCGCCCAACCGTGATCTGCACCGGCCCCTTTACGTCCCGCTCCGGGGGTATACAGCCGCTACGCGCGTAGATATGCTCGTCTGGTGACCATGCCCACCACATCTTCCCCTGCGACAGCTTTCGCCGACGTCACCGCGTCCGACAGCACGCTGCGCCGCTTCCTCCACGGGCTGCCCGGCGTCGACGCGGTCGGCCTGGAGGCGCGCGCCGCCGCCCTCGGTACCCGATCCATCAAGACCACCGCGAAGGCGTACGCCATCGACCTCGCCATCTCGATGGTCGACCTGACGACGCTGGAAGGCGCGGACACCCCCGGCAAGGTCCGGGCGCTCGGCGCCAAGGCGGTCCACCCGGACCCGACGGACCGGACGACCCCGACGACCGCCGCCGTCTGCGTCTATCCCGACATGGTGGCCGTCGCCAAGGAGGCCGTCGCCGGTTCCGGTGTCAAGGTCGCCTCGGTCGCCACCGCCTTCCCGGCCGGCCGCGCCGCGCTCGCCGTGAAGCTGGCCGACGTGCGCGACGCCGTCGCCGCGGGCGCCGACGAGATCGACATGGTCATCGACCGGGGCGCGTTCCTCGCGGGCGACTATCTCAAGGTGTACGACGAGATCACCGCCGTGAAGGAGGCCTGCGGGACCAGCGCCCGGCTGAAGGTCATCTTCGAGACCGGCGAGCTGTCCACGTACGACAACATCCGCCGCGCCAGCTGGCTCGGCATGATGGCGGGCGCGGACTTCATCAAGACCTCCACCGGCAAGGTGGCCGTCAACGCCACCCCCGCCAACACCCTGCTCATGCTGGAGGCGGTGCGCGACTTCCGCGCCCAGACCGGCACGCAGGTCGGCGTGAAGCCCGCGGGCGGCATCCGCACCACCAAGGACGCCATCAAGTTCCTGGTCCTGGTCAACGAGACCGCGGGCGAGGACTGGCTGGACAACCACTGGTTCCGCTTCGGCGCCTCCTCGCTCCTGAACGATCTGCTGATGCAGCGTCAGAAGCTGGCCACCGGCCGCTACTCCGGCCCCGACTACGTGACGGTGGACTGATCACCATGGCATCCGCATTCGAGTACGCACCGGCGCCCGAGTCCCGCTCCGTCGTCGACATCGCCCCCTCCTACGGCCTGTTCATCGACGGCGAGTTCACCGAGGCGGCCGACGGCAAGGTCTTCAAGACCGTCTCCCCCTCCACCGAGGAAGTCCTCTCCGAGGTCGCGCAGGCCGGTGAGGCCGACGTGGACCGCGCGGTCAGGGCCGCCCGCAAGGCGTTCGCGAAGTGGTCGGCGCTGCCCAGCTCCGAGCGCGCCAAGTACCTGTTCCGCATCGCCCGGATCATCCAGGAGCGCAGCCGCGAGCTGGCCGTCCTGGAGACGCTGGACAACGGCAAGCCGATCAAGGAGACCCGCGACGCGGACCTCCCCCTGGTCGCCGCGCACTTCTTCTACTACGCGGGCTGGGCCGACAAGCTGGAGCACGCGGGCTTCGGCGCGAACCCCCGTCCGCTGGGCGTCGCGGGCCAGGTCATCCCCTGGAACTTCCCGCTGCTGATGCTGGCATGGAAGATCGCCCCGGCGCTCGCGGCCGGTAACACGGTCGTCCTCAAGCCCGCCGAGACCACCCCGCTGTCCGCCCTGTTCTTCGCGGACATCTGCCGCCAGGCGGGCCTGCCCAAGGGTGTCGTCAACATCCTTCCCGGGTACGGCGACGCGGGCGCCGCGCTGGTCGCACACCCCGACGTCAACAAGGTCGCCTTCACCGGCTCCACGGCCGTCGGCAAGGAGATCGCGCGCACGGTCGCGGGCACGGACAAGAAGCTCACGCTGGAACTGGGCGGCAAGGGCGCCAACATCGTCTTCGACGACGCCCCCATCGACCAGGCCGTCGAGGGCATCGTCACCGGCATCTTCTTCAACCAGGGCCAAGTCTGCTGCGCGGGCTCGCGGCTGCTGGTCCAGGAGTCGATCCAGGACGAACTGCTCGACGCCCTCAAGCGCCGTCTGTCCACGCTGCGTCTGGGCGACCCGCTGGACAAGAACACCGACATCGGCGCGATCAACTCCGCCGAGCAGCTGGCCCGTATCACCGCGCTGGCCGAGCAGGGCGAGGCGGAGGGCGCCGAGCGCTGGTCCCCGGCCTGCGAACTCCCCTCCTCGGGCTACTGGTTCGCCCCGACGCTCTTCACGAACGTCACCCAGGCGCACACCATCGCCCGCGACGAGATCTTCGGCCCGGTCCTCTCGGTGCTCACCTTCCGCACGCCGGACGAGGCCGTCGCCAAGGCCAACAACACGCAGTACGGCCTCTCGGCGGGCATCTGGACCGAGAAGGGCTCGCGGATCCTCGCCGTCGCCAACAAGCTGCGCGCGGGCGTGATCTGGTCCAACACGTTCAACAAGTTCGACCCGACCTCGCCGTTCGGCGGGTACAAGGAGTCGGGCTTCGGCCGCGAGGGCGGTCGCCACGGCCTGGAGGCGTACCTCGATGTCCGATAAGACGGAAAAGACCGAGCCGCGGCTGTCGGTCTTCAAGACCTACAAGCTGTACGTCGGCGGGAAGTTCCCGCGTTCCGAGAGCGGCCGGGTGTACGAGGTGACCGACACGAAGGGCAACTGGCTCGCGAACGCGCCGCAGTCGAGCCGTAAGGACGCCCGTGACGCGGTCGTCGCCGCGCGCAAGGCGTTCGGCGGCTGGTCCGGCGCGACCGCGTACAACCGCGGCCAGGTCCTCTACCGGGTCGCGGAGATGCTGGAGGGCCGCAAGGACCAGTTCGTCCGCGAGGTCGCCGAGGCCGAGGGCCTGTCGAAGGCGAAGGCGGCGGCGGTCGTGGACGCGGCCATCGACCGCTGGGTCTGGTACGCGGGCTGGACCGACAAGATCGCCCAGGTGGTCGGCGGCGCCAACCCGGTCGCGGGCCCGTACTTCAACCTGTCCTCCCCGGAGCCGACCGGCGTCGTCGCCCTACTGGCCCCGCAGGACTCCTCGTTCCTCGGCCTGGTCTCGGTGCTCGCCCCGGTGATCGCCACCGGCAACACGGCGGTCGTCATCGCCTCCGAGAAGGCCCCGCTGCCCGCCCTGTCGCTCGGCGAGGTGCTGGCCACCTCCGACGTGCCCGGCGGTGTCGTCAACATCCTGTCCGGCCGGACGGCGGAGATCGCCGCGCCGCTCGCCGCGCACCAGGACGTCAACGCGATCGACCTCGCGGGCGCCGACGCCGAGCTGGCGAAGGACCTGGAGATCGCGGCGGCGGACAACCTCAAGCGCGTCCTGCGTCCACAGCCTGTGGACCACACCGCGACCCCGGGCATCGACCGGATGACGGCGTTCCTGGAGACGAAGACGGTCTGGCACCCCACGGGCGCGCTGGGCGCGGCGGGTTCCTCCTACTGACCCCGCCAGGTCTCCGTACGTCCCGTACGCGCACGAGCCGCGTCGCTCCCCTCCACGAGGCGGGAGCGGCGCGGCTCGCCGCGTGCCGGGGTCCGGTCAGCTCTGCGGGGTGCCCGCGCCGAGGACACCGAGCACCTGGCCGACGACGGGGATGTGCCCGAAGGACCGCGCCTCCGCGATGGGCGCGGTCAGGGCCTGGGAGGTGAGCGGCTTGAAGTCGGCGAGCTGGGTGCCCACCCCGTTGTTCAGCGGGTCGACGCCGGTGCCCGCGAGCGGGTTGGGCTTGAGGCCCGCGATCGGGCCCGTGGCGTAGCCGAGGGTGGTGGTGAGCGCGGAGAGCCCGGCCTGCGGGTCCACCTTGCCCAGCGACGTGGGCCGCGACGGCAGGTCCACGAGCGGGGCGGACGCGTCGGCGTGGGCCGTCGCCGCGCCCGCGCCGAGGGCCGCTCCGGCCGTCGCGAGGGCGATCAGGGCGCGCCGGGCCGGGTGCCGGGGGGACCGGGGTGCGGAGTGTCGGGCCATCGCTGGTGCCACCTTCGGGTGCGCGGGGTAATGCGGTCGACACGTAGGGTAGTTGAGGTGTGACGCACGTTCCAAAGCCGACCCGCGTGGTCGGCAACGGCGCCACCATGCGTCAAACTGGTGTTCCGTGAGCATCCATCCCCCGTCCCCCGCCCGTGTGGTGCTGCTGTGCGGCCCCTCGGGATCGGGAAAGTCACTCGTCGCCGCCCTCTGCGGGCTGCCCGTCCTGCGCCTCGACGACTTCTACAAGGAGGGCGACGACCCGACGCTGCCGCTGGTGGACGGGAGTTCGGACATCGACTGGGACCACCCGCTGTCCTGGGACGCGGACGTGGCGGTCGCGGCCATCACCCGCCTGTGCGCGACGGGTTCGACGCCGGTGCCGGTGTACGACATCGCGCGCAGCGCCCGTACCGGCGAGGACACCCTCGACATCGGCCGTACCCCGCTGTTCGTCGCCGAGGGCATCTTCGCGGCGGAGATCGTGGAGCGCTGCCGTGAACTGGGCCTGCTGGCGGACGCGCTGTGTCTGACCCGGGGTCCGCTCACCACCTTCCGGCGCCGTTTCCTGCGCGATCTGAAGGAGGGGCGCAAGTCGGTGCCGTTCCTGCTGCGGCGCGGCTGGCGCCTGATGCGCACGGAGCGCGTGATCGTCAACCGCCAGGTCTCCCTGGGCGCCCACCCCTGCGGCCGGGACGAGGCCCTGAGCCGTCTGGCGGCGGCCGGGGCGGGGCGTGAGACGGCCCAGGAGGCGGCGGCGTAACCGCACGGCACGCAGCGCCCTCGCCCGCATGAAGCACGACGCGTGACGCACGACGGACATGGCGAAGGGGCGGGACTGACGGCCCCCCGGCCCTCCAGTCCCGCCCCTTCGTTCCGTGCTCCCCCGTTTTCCCCCTGGTGTTTCCCGTGGGACCGCCCCCCAGCGGTCCCACGGTTCCTCCCCCGTTCCCCCGTTGGCCCCCCTCGGGCCGCGCCCCAGGGCTTCTCCCCCATCGCCCCGGGGCTTTCCCCGTCGGCCCGCCGATGCTCCGGCGGCCCTACGGAAACTCTCAGGCGACCAGGGCGCCGAAGGCGCTCTCCTCGTCGCGGCCGAGGCTCAGCACCTCGTCGTCGCGCAGCCGGCGCAGCGAGCGCCAGATGCTGGACTTCACCGTGCCGACGCTGATGCCGAGTATGTCGGCGATCTCCGGGTCGGTACGGCCCTCGTAGTAGCGCAGGACCAGCATCGTGCGCTGGAGTTCGGGCAGCCGGGCCAGCGCCTGCCACAGGACCGCGCGCAGTTCGGTGCCGCGCATCGCGTCCGTACCGGCGGGCGTCTCCGGCAGTTCCTCGGTCGGGTACTCGTTCAGCTTGCGGCGGCGCCACGCGCTGATGTGCAGGTTGGTCATGGTGCGGCGCAGATAACCGCCGACCGCGGCCTTGTCGCTGATGCGGTCCCAGGCCCGGTAGGTCGAGAACAGCGCGCTCTGCAGCAGGTCCTCGGCCTCGAACCGGTCACCGGTGAGGTGATAGGCGGTCGCGTACAGGGAGGCGCGGCGCTCCTGGACGTAGGCGGTGAACTCCGCCTCCGTCAGGGAGCGTCGCTCCCCCTGTTCCTCCCTGGCCGCGACCGCCCCGTACGCCTCCCCCTGGCGTGCGTCGACCACCGTCATGTACCCGGTGTGCTGACGCCCGGTGCCGCGCGCGCACCCCCGTACGCTCCCGGGCTCCCGGCCGCGTTCCAGCAGCGCGGTGCCCGGGCCGGCACCGGACTTCTCGATCCCCCGGTGCACGTCGTGCAGACGTGTGACCACTGCGCTGGTGCTCATGCCGTGCGGCGTGTTCATCTCGCGCTCCCCGTCGTGGACTGTCCGGTGTTCGGGCTGTTCGGTGCTGTTTCCCCCGTGCCGAAAAGCTTGCCGAACGACCTTCATGGCCGTGTCCGCCGACTGTCACAGACCTGTCACAGGGGCCCCGCCCGGCGGGTCGTTCCCGGCTGTCCGGCATCCCGGATGGCAGGGCCATATGCCCTCTGACCTCGCCGGACCCGCTTCCTGCCGTAGCGCGGGGTGCGGCACGGGTCGTACGGAAGCCGGTGCATGGGCCAGAATGAGCGCGTGCCTTCCCTGTTGCTGATCGAGGACGACGACGCCATCCGTACGGCCCTGGAGCTCTCCCTGACGCGCCAGGGGCACCGGGTCGCCACCGCCGCCAGCGGCGAGGACGGTCTGAAGCTGCTGCGAGAACAGCGGCCGGACCTGATCGTGCTGGACGTGATGCTGCCCGGCATCGACGGGTTCGAGGTGTGCCGGCGCATCCGCCGCACCGACCAGTTGCCGATCATCTTGCTGACCGCGCGCAGCGACGACATCGACGTGGTGGTCGGCCTGGAGTCCGGCGCCGACGACTACGTGGTGAAACCGGTGCAGGGCCGCGTCCTGGACGCCCGGATCCGCGCCGTGCTGCGGCGCGGGGAACGCGAGTCCAGCGATTCCGCGACCTTCGGCAACGTGGTCATCGACCGCTCGGCGATGACCGTGACGAAGAACGGCGAGGACCTTCAGCTCACCCCGACCGAGCTGCGGCTGCTGCTCGAACTGAGCCGCAGGCCCGGACAGGCGCTGTCCCGGCAGCAGTTGCTGCGTCTGGTGTGGGAGCACGACTACCTGGGCGACTCGCGCCTGGTGGACGCGTGTGTGCAGCGGCTGCGGGCCAAGGTGGAGGACGTGCCGTCCTCCCCGACCCTGATCCGTACGGTCCGTGGGGTCGGCTACCGCCTGGACGCGCCTCAGTGAACGAACGAGGGGGACTCGGCCGCTGGCTGGCCGAGCGGGGGAGAAAGCCGGCCGGGCTGCGGTTCACGAGCCTCAGGCTGCGCCTTGTGCTGGTCTTCGGGCTTGTCGCGCTGACCGCGGCGGTGTCCGCGTCGGGCATCGCCTACTGGCTCAACCGCGAGGCGGTGCTCACCCGCGCCCAGGACGCGGTGCTGCGCGACTTCCGCCTGGAGATGCAGAACCGCGCGGGCGCGCTGCCCACGCATCCCACGCAGGACGAACTCCAGATCGCCGCCGGGCAGATGGCGGGCAGCAGCCAGCGCTTCAGCGTCCTCCTGGTCGCCCAGGACGCCGACCGCCGCACGGTGTACGGCAGTTCGGAGGGGCTGAACGGCTTCTCGCTGAAGGACGTGCCCGCTTCACTGTCGGCCGCCGTCAACAAGCGGCAGAAGACGAATGGTTCGGACGAGGCGCCGTACCACCTGTACTGGCAGCGGGTCACCGATCACGGCACGCCGTATCTCGTGGCGGGCACGAAGGTGATCGGTGGCGGCGCGACCGGCTATATGGCCAAGTCGCTCGAGCCGGAGGCCAAGGACCTCAACTCCCTTGCCTGGTCGCTGGGTATCGCCACCGGGCTCGCGCTGATCGGCTCGGCGCTGCTCGCGCAGGCCGCCGCCACGACCGTCCTCAAGCCGGTGCACCGGCTCGGGGTGGCCGCGCGGAGGCTCGGCGAGGGGCGCCTGGACACCCGGCTGCGGGTCTCCGGCACCGACGAACTCGCCGATCTGTCGCGGACGTTCAACAACGCCGCCGCCGCGCTGGAGAAGCGGGTCGCGGACATGGCCGCGCGCGACGAGGCGTCCCGGCGCTTCGTGGCCGACATGTCGCACGAGCTGCGCACCCCGCTGACCGCGATCACCGCCGTCACCGAAGTCCTCGAAGAGGAGCTGGAGTTCGAGGGCGGGGGCATAGACCCGATGATCGAGCCCGCCGTACGGCTCGTGGTCAGCGAGACCCGGCGGCTCAACGACCTGGTGGAGAACCTGATGGAGGTCACCCGCTTCGACGCGGGCACCGCCCGTCTCGTGCTGGACGACGTCGACATCGCCGACCAGATCACCGCCTGCATCGACGCCCGCGCCTGGCTCGACGCGGTCGACCTGGACGCCGAGCGCGGCGTCCACTGCCGGCTCGACCCGCGCCGCCTCGACGTCATCCTCGCCAACCTCATCGGCAACGCCCTCAAGCACGGCGGCTCCCCGGTACGGGTCTCGGTGCGCATCGACGGGGACGACCTGGTCATCGCGGTGCGCGACCACGGCCCCGGCATCCCCGAGGACGTCCTCCCGCACGTCTTCGACCGCTTCTACAAGGCCAGCGCCTCCCGCCCCCGCTCCGAGGGCAGCGGCCTCGGCCTCTCCATCGCGCTGGAGAACGCCCACATCCACGGCGGCGAGATCACGGCCGCCAACTCCCCCGAGGGGGGTGCGGTGTTCACGCTGCGGCTGCCCCGGGACGCCTCGCGGCTGACGGAGGAGGAGGGCGGATCGGCGGACGCGGACGTGGACGTGGATGCGGGCACGGACGCGGACGACAAGGGCGACGACGCCGTCGGGAACGGCTCCTCGGGCGGCGGGTCCGGCACGTCCGGTACGCCCGGCGGGGAGGGGCGCGGATGAGGGCGCGTACGCTGCGACCGCTCCTGGCGCTCCCCCTGCTCGGCGCGCTGCTCGCCGGGTGCGGCATCCGGCCCACCGAGGTGCCGACCGACTTCGGGCGGGCGCCCTCGCGGGTGCCCTGCTCGCTCTCCGGCTCCGGGCTGCCCGACGAGTCCGCGCACGGCGTGCCCGTCCAGGTCTTCCTGCTGTGCGAGTCGTCGCTGGTCGCGGTGGACCGTACGGTGCGGGTGCCGGAGGGCACCCCGGACGCGCGGCGCCGGATCATCGTCGCCGAGGGCCTGCTCGACCAGCTCGCCGCCGCCCCCTCCACCGGGGAGCGCGCGGCGGGGTACGCGACCCGGGTGCCGGGCGGGCTCGGCGTGTCCGGCCCTGCCCACGACGACCCCGAGGACGCGCTCCGGCTGAGCACCGCCCCCTCCCGGCTCTCCTCCTACGCCCTCGCCCAGGTCGTGTGCACCCTCTCCGACTCGACGGCGACCGAGGAGGACGGCGCGGTGGTCCTCGGCGGCCCCGGCACCGGCGGCCTGCGCCGCTACGAGTGCACCGACGACGTACGCGACCGGCCGGGCAGTACGGCACCGCCGTCCAGCGCGGTGGACCAGGGCTGAGCGGGGGGCCACTGGCCGCCGAGGGGGGGTGGCGTACGGCGGTTCGGCACCCGGTGCGCGGAGTACGACGGCGGGCGTACGGCGGTGTGGCGTATGCCTCACGGGGGCGCGGGTGGTGCGTGCGGAACCGATCGTGCGGGGTGGCGCGTCTTGGGGGACGTGCAGCGTCAAGGCTCCATCGGCGGCAATGCCGTGATCCGCATCCGTGTGACAGGGGGCGTCCTCCTCGTCGCGCACCTCGCCCTCGTCACCTGGCTGACGCTGCGTCCGCTGGACGTGCCCTGGGTACGGCCCGCCAACCTGCGCCCGCTCGCCGGGGTCCGCGCCGATCTGGCGCTGGGCTGGCCCGACGCGGCCACCCGGCTCGGCGCCGGGCTCGCCCTGCTGGCCCCGCTGGGCGTCCTGCTGCCGATGGCCGACGGCAGGCTCACCGTCTCCCTGCTCGGCTCCCTGTTCCGTACGGCCGCCGCGGGCGCCCTGATCTCGCTGGGCATCGTGCTGGCGCAGACCGGCGTGCCGGGGCGGGTCGCGGACGTGGACGCGCTGCTCCTGAACACCGCCGGGGTGGTCCTCGCCCACCTGGCGTGCGTCCCGGCGGGACGGGCATGGCTGCGGCGGCGGACCCGGGTCGGGGAGCGGGGGACGGTCGCGGTTCCGGGTGAGGCGTCGCAGGGTCGTACGCCGACGATTCCCCGGGTCGGGATCGTGCCGTAGGGGGCGCCCCTCTCAGGGGTGCCGGGGTTCGTCCCGCTCCGCGTTCTGTCCGCGCGCCGTCTCTCCCGTCGTCGCGGACCAATTGGCCAGCAGCGTCAGGGCGTCCTCGGCGGGCGTTCCCGCTGCCGCGCTGTAGACGAGCACGCTCAGTCCGCTGTCGTCGGGCAGGTTCATGGTCTCCTGGTCGAGCTCCAGGTCGCCGACGACCGGATGGTGGAAGCGCTTCGTGCTGTCGCGGAAGACATGCACGTCCTGGGAGCCCCACATCACGCGGAACTCGTCGCTGCGCGTGGACAGTTCGCCGATCAGCCGGGTCAGCTCCGGGTCGTGGGGGTTGCGCCCCGCCTCCACGCGCAGCGCGCCCACGGCGAAGCGGGCCATGGGTTCCCAGTCGGTGTAGAACCGCCGGGCGGCGGGGGTGAGGAACGCGAAGCGGGCGACGTTCCCGCCGGTGGCCGCGTCGGCGTACAGCTCCGCGTACAGCGCCCGGCCCAGGGGGTTGGCGACCAGCGCGTCGAGACGGTTGTTCATCACGAACGCGGGCAGCCCCGGCATCCCCGCGACGATCCGCGCCACGCTCGGCCGCACGGCCGGGCGGTCCCCCCGCTGCCGGGTCCGCGCGGCGGGCGCCGGTCCGGCGGCGCGGGCGAGGTCGTACAGGTACATCCGCTCGGTCGCGTCGAGCCGCAGCGCCCGCGCGAGGGCGTCCAGCACGCTGTCGGAGACGCCCTGGAGGTTCCCGCGCTCCAGGCGCGTGTAGTACTCGACGCTCACCCCGGCGAGCGTCGCGACCTCGCCCCGGCGCAGTCCGGGCACCCGGCGCTGTCCGTACACCGGCAGCCCCGCCTTGCCGGGGGTGATCCTGTCGCGCCTGGATCGCAGGAAGGCGCTGACGGCGTCCCGATTGTCCATGGGGGCAGCGTAGGCGGCGCGCGTCGGCCATGGGGGTTCCTGCCGTTACCCCTCACGGCAAGGACTCCCCCGGGGCGCCGGGCTCCCGTTGCATGGAGGTGACCGCTTCCCCCGACCGACCGAAAGGACACCCGAGATGAACGACCGGACCGAGGCAGTGACGGAGACCCCCGCGGACGTCGTACGGCGGCTGTACGACGCGCTGGGCCGGGGCGACGTGCCGGGCGTCCTGGCCGCGCTCCACCCCGAGGTGACCGTGGACGAGCCGGAGCAGCTCCCCTACGGGGGCGTCCACCGGGGCCGCGAGGCGTTCGTGGGCTCGGTCCTGGCCGTCATGACGGGCCACGCCGCCGTCGCCCTCACCGGCGCCGAGGTCTTCGAGGGCCCCTCCGGCGTCGTCGGCAGGCTCACCGGAACGCTCACCGCCCACAGCACCGGCGAGGAGTTCCCGCTGACCATGACCGAGGTCCACCGGGTCGAGGACGGCACGGTGCGCGCGATCGACGTCTACCTCAAGGACCCCGGTCGGCTGGCCGCGTTCTACGCGCGCACGGAGGCGGGAACCCGCTGACGGCGACAGGCTCGTACGTACGGCACACACCCCACGAGACGGCGAGGGAAGCACCATGACCACCACCTGGTTCATCACCGGCACCTCCTCGGGCTTCGGCCGGCTGCTCACCGAACGTCTCCTGGCGCGGGGCGACCGGGTCGCGGCAACGCTGCGCAGGCCTGGGGCCCTGGACGACCTGCGCGCGAAGTACGGCCACCGGCTCTGGACCGCCCGGCTCGACGTCACCGACACCGACGAAGTGCGCCGGGTCGTGGAGGAGGCGTTCCGGGCCCTCGGCACGATCGACGTGGTCGTCAACAACGCGGGGTACGGCGTGCTCGCGTCCGTCGAGGAGGCGTCCGACGAGCAGATCCGCCGCGTGGTCAACACCAATCTGATCGGCTCGATCCAGGTCGTTCGCGCCGCGCTTCCCCACCTGCGCGCCCAGGGCGGGGGGCGCGTCCTCCAGGTGTCGACCGCGGGCGGGCAGACGACGTATCCGGGGCTCAGCTACTACCACGCGTCCAAGTGGGGCATCGAGGGGTTCTGCGAGACCGCCGCGCGGGAGATCGCGCCGTTCGGTATCGCCCTGACCATCGTCGAGCCGGGCGCGACCCCGACCAACTTCGCCACCTCGATCGACACCGCGCCACCGCTGGACGCCTACGCGGACACCCCGGCGGGCGCGACCCGGCAGGCGGTCGCCGAGGGGCGCTTCCCGCTGCCCAACAGTGCCGAGAAGATCGCGGACGCGATGATCGACCTCGTGGACTCCGGCGCGACGCCGCTGCGGCTGCCGCTCGGTCCGGACACGTACGACGACGTGCACGCGGCGCTCGCGGACCGGCTCGCCGAGCACGAGGCGCACCGGGAGGTGGCGTACTCGGTGGCGGCGGGGTGAGCGGACGAATGATCCAATAAGGGTCTTTCCCGACTATTCTGGTGCGATGGCCATCGACTACGCGGCCGTGTTCCAGGCCCTGCCGGGCGCGGTCGCGCTGCTCAGTCCCGATCTGGTGTTCGTCGATGCCAACCTCGCGTTCCTGCGGCAGGCGGGCCGCGACCGCGAACAGGTGGTCGGGCGGTATCTCTTCGACGCCTTCCCCGACAACCCGGGAAACCCCGGTGCCTCCGGCGCGCGGAACCTGGAGGCGTCCCTGCGCCGCGTCGTACGCACCCGCGAGATCGACACCATGGCGTTGCAGCGCTACGACGTCGAGTCCACCGAGCAGGGCGGTCGGTGGGTGGAGCGGTACTGGAGCCCCGTCAACGCGCCGGTCTTCGCACCGGACGGGCACATCGCCGTACTGATCCACCGGGTGGAGGAGGTCACCGAACTCCTGCGCGTCACCGGCCGCCCGGACGCCGAGCGCAATCTGGAGGCCGAGCTGTACGGCCGGATGCGGGAGCTGCACCAGGTCAACGAACGGCTCCGCGAGGCGCACGCCCGCGAGCGCGAGGTCGCGCTCACCCTCCAGCGCGCGATGCTCACCGCCCCGGTTCCGGTCGACCGCCACCGCGTCGCCGTGCGCTACCGCCCCGCTGTCGGCTCGCTCAACGTCTGCGGGGACTGGTACGACCTGGTCAAGCTGGAGGACGGGGACCGGATCGCCGTCGCGGTCGGGGACGTCGTCGGCCACGGTCTCGAGGCGGCGGGTGTCATGGGCCAGCTCCGCAGCGCCCTGTCCGCCACGTCGCGGGTCGCCCGGGGGCCCGGCCAGGCCCTGGAAGTCCTCGGGCTCTACGCCCGCTCCCTGGACGGCGCCCAGTCCACCACCGTGGTGACCGCCTTCATCGACTGGGACCGCCACACCGTCACCTACTCCAGCGCCGGGCACCCACCGCCCGTCCTGCTGCGCGGCACCGGTGGCGCCGATCTGCTCGACCAGGCGACCGACCCGCCCCTGGACGCCGCGCCCGAACCGTGTCCCCGCCCGGAGGCCACCGTCGCCTTCGCCGAGGGCGACATGCTCCTGCTGTACACCGACGGCCTCATCGAACGGCGCCACCAGGACATCGACACCGGGCTGGACCAGCTCGTCCGCTCCCTGGACGGCAACCGGCACCGCGCCGACCCCGGGGCACTGGCCGACGCCGTGCTGCGGGATCTGCTTCCCGCCGAGGGCACGAGCGACGACATCGCGCTGGTCGTCGTCTGTCTGTGAGTGCGCCTGCGCGCGTGCCGGTGAGCGGCTGCCTAGGGGGCGAACCCCGATGAATTCCAGGGTCGGTGTCGCTCGTTGGAGCGATGGTTTCGCCCGCTTTGCCTCCGTACCGTGGAATCACAGAACGGGGGCGGCACATCGGCCGCCGACCGGCCACCGGCCCGTGCGCGGGCCGACGATGACGACGGAGGAACAGCCATGACCGCCCTTGCCCGCCCCACCGACGGCCGCGTGATCGGCGGAGTGTGCGCAGCGCTGGCGCGCCGCTTCGGCACCTCGGCGACGACGATGCGGGTGATCTTCCTGCTGTCCTGTCTGCTGCCCGGCCCGCAGTTCCTGCTCTACATAGCCCTGTGGATCCTGCTGCCGTCCGAGAACAAGGCGCGTCCGGCCGCGTGGTGACACACGCGAGCCGCCGACGCGTCCCGGACCGCTCCGGGCGCGACGACGGCTCGCTGGTGCCGCGATGGATCAGCGGTGGGTCAGCGGTGGCTCAGCCGAGCGGAATGCCGTTGACCGGCAGACCGTGGGTGGGCAGGCCCTTGAGCGGCAGCCCGCCGAGCAGCCCGGCGACCGGCGCGGCCGGACCCTTGGCGAGAACCTTCTGTACGGCCGGCTGCGCGGCGGTGAGCCCACTGCCGACGGCACTCTGGCCCTGGGTGAGGGCCCCGGTGGCGCCCGGGAGCGTCTTGGTGACGGAGTCCAGGCCCTGCGGAGCGGCCGGGGCCGCGTGGGCGGCGCCCGCACCGACGGCGGCGAAAGCGGCACCGAGCGCGGCGACACCGAGGGTCTTGACGGCAGACTGCTTCATGGTGAATGGCGTCCTTGAATGCGAGAAACGGGGATCTCATTCGATGAGCGGTCCCCGACCGTAAACGCGCCGAACCGTCCCCCGCAAACACCGAAATGCGGACGACCTGTGAATGCGCGTCCGTATTCCAGCCCTCAACACCCCCTGCCCCGTCCGCCCGTTCGAGAGATAACCCCTGATGGGCGCCCCGCCCAGGAACAGGCATTCGCCCCGCACTCCCTCGCATCCGCATTCGAGGGCGTCATTCCACGGCACGACTCGTTCATCGAAAGGAATGAACCCTGTTTTCATCGCATTGACGGAGAAGCGATTCCCGTACATCGCGCGCCTGCCCGAACACCCCGCCCGGGCCCATCGACCCCTCCCCCATCGACGTCGGGCACACGTTCGGTCGATACCCAATGGTGACCGCCGTGAAGGGTTTGGTTCACTGCCGCTTCTGACACTGTTCTGCCATGGGACAGCAAGCGGCGCCGGTCCGAACGGCGAGGCTGGGAAAGGCGGTCGGCTCTCGGCCGGGCGCGGTGAGCGGGGCGGTGCTGCTGCTCGACGGGGGCGCGGAGGTGTCCGAGCGACGGCCGTTCCCCCTTCCCGCGGGGCTGGTTCGGGCGCTCGGGCGTCGACTCGCGCGTACGGGGCGGGCGGACGGGCTCGCCGTCCACCCGGTGCACTACCGGTACCGGGGGTGGAACGGCACGGAGGCCCACCTCGCGGCGGACGCGTCCTGGGCGGCGGACGAGGTGGTACGGCGGTACGGCGATGTGCCGGTGTGCCTGGTCGGGCTGCACATGGGCGGGCGGGCCGCGCTGCGCGCCGGGGGCCATGAGGCGGTCAACTCCGTGGTGGCGCTGGCGCCCTGGCTGCCCGAGGAGGACGTGGCGGTGCCGCCCGAGCCGGTGAAGCAGCTGGTGGGACGACGGGTGCTGATCGCACACGGCACCAACGACGAGCGCTCGGACCCGGAGCTGTCCTTCCGTCTCGCGGCCCGGGCGAAGAAGGTGAACCGGGACGTGTGCCGGTTCGAGGTGCACGCGGACGGGCACGGGCTGCACCAGTACCGGGACGAAGTGGTCGCCCTCGCCGAGGACTTCGTCCGGGGCGCGCTCTTCGGGCACGCGGTGTCCCGCCCGGTGGAGGACGCCCTCGCGGCGCCGCCGCCGATAGGGCTGCGGATGCCGCTGGCGTCCGGCTTCGGCCGCTCGCTGCGCAAGTAGGGCCGTCGGGCGGTCAGTTGGGCAGCAGGCTGCCGCGCCGGGAGAGCAGGAACTTCTTGAAGGCGGCCACCGGTGGGGTGTCCGGGCGGTCAGCCAGCCAGGCGACGCCGATCTCGCGGACCGCGCGCGGGGCGGTCACGGTCAGCTCGACCACGCCCGGGCGCGGCACCGTGGGCGGGGGCAGCAGGGCGACGCCGAGTCCGGCCGCGACCAGGCCGCGCAGCGTCTCGGTCTCCTCGCCCTCGAAGGCGACCCTCGGCCGGAACCCGGCCTCGCGGCACAGGTCGTCGGTGATGCGGCGCAGTCCGTAGCCGGGCTCCAGGGTCACGAAGGTCTCCTCGGCGGCCTCCGCGAGCCGGATGCGGCGGCGCCCCGCGAGGTGGTGGTCGGCCGGTACGACCAGCCGCAGCTTCTGCTCGTCCAGCCGCCGGGCCACCAGGTCAGGGGCGTCCGGCACCGGCGAGGTCAGACACAGGTCCAGCTCGCCCGCGCGCAGCCGCTCCAGCATGGCCTCGCCGTAGTTCTGCACCAGGCTGAAGCGGATGCGGGGGTGGTCGGCGCGGAACGCCTGGAGCAGTCCGGGCACGGTCTCGGGGCCCATGGTGTGCAGGAAGCCGAAGGCGACCTTGCCGGTGGCCGGGTCGGCGTCGGCGCGGACCTCCTCCGCGGCGCGTTCGACCTCCGCGAGGGCGCGCTCGACGGAGGCGAGGAAGGTGTGGCCCGCGGGGGTGAGGGAGACGGTGCGGCCGTGCCGGGCGAACAGGCCGACCCCGAGGTCCTGCTCCAGGCGGACCATCGCGCGGGACAGGGTGGACTGGGGGACGTTCATCTCCCGCGCGGCCCGGGTGACGTGCTCGGTGCGGGCCACCCCGGCGAAGTAGGCGAGGCGGGGCGCAAGCAGCATCGCCATGTCTTCTGTGTCACCGGACGGTGACAGGCGCGGCTGTGACCTGTGCTGATGCTCCATGGGAACGATTATGGCGATTCCATGCATTGGACGGATGAGCGGGAGCGTCCGTAGCGTCGAAGCATGTCTCCCGCCAGTACCGGGGCGTCCATCCGCGTGGACGCCGGCCTGCCCGTCCCCTCTTCCGAAGCCGCTGAAGTCTCCGAAGCGGTAGCGACCGCCCCGGCTCCCGAAGCCGTGGAGGCCGCCGACGCGCGCATGACGCCCGGCGGTCCCGGTTACCGCCGGATGAGCCTCGCCCTCTTCCTCGCCGGGGTCGCGACCTTCGCGCTGCTCTACTCCACCCAGGCCCTGCTGCCGCTGATCTCCGACGACCTCGGGGTCGCGGCGGGCGAGGCCAGCTGGACCGTGGCCGCCGCGACCGGCGGGCTCGCGCTGTTCGTGCTGCCGATGAGCGCGCTGTCCGAGCGCTTCGGGCGCCGTACGGTCATGACGGCCTCGCTGGCGGTCGCGGTGAGCGTCGGCATGCTGGTGCCGTTCGCGCCGTCGATCGGCGCGCTGGTCGCGCTGCGCGCGGTGCAG
Source organism: Streptomyces sp. LaPpAH-108 (assembly GCF_000373625.1). Lineage (GTDB taxonomy): Bacteria > Actinomycetota > Actinomycetes > Streptomycetales > Streptomycetaceae > Streptomyces. Next base: position 443,697 of record NZ_KB891987.1, on the reverse strand, counting down.
GGCGCGGCGCTGGCCGGGCTGCCCGCCTCCGCGACGGCATATCTGGCCGAGGAGGTCCGCCCGAAGGCACTGGTCACGGCGATCGGTCTGTTCGTGGCGGGCAACAGCGTGGGCGGCATGAGCGGCCGGGTGATCACCGGCTGGGTCGCGCAGGAGTGGGGCTGGCGGACGGCCGTCGGCGTGATCGGCGTGGTGGCGGTCGGGTGCGCGGTGGCGTTCCGGCTGCTGCTGCCCGCGCCGCGCCACTTCCGGGCGGGCTCGCTGCGCCCGCGCGTGCTGGCCGGTACGGTCCGCGACCACCTCTCGAACCCGCTGCTGCGCCGTCTGTACGCGATCGGCGCGCTGTTCATGACGGTCTTCGGCGGGGTGTACACGGTGATCGGCTACCGCCTGACGGAGGCGCCGTTCTCGCTGCCGCAGGGCATCATCGGCTCGATCTTCCTGGTGTACCTGGTCGGCACGGTCTCCGCGTCCACCTCGGGCCGTCTGGTGGGCCGCCTCGGCCGCCGGGGCGCGCTGTACGCGGCGGCCGGGACCACGGCGGCGGGCCTGCTGCTCTCCCTAGCCCCCGCCGTGCCGCTGGTGCTGCTCGGCCTGGTGCTGATCACGGCCGGGTTCTTCGCGGGCCACGCGGTGGCGTCCTCCGCCGTCGGGCGTACGGCGACGCACGGGCGGGCGCAGGCGTCGGCGCTGTACCAGTCGGCGTACTACATCGGCTCGAGCGTGGGCAGCACGGTCGGCGCGCTGGCGTTCCACTCGGACGGCTGGGCGGGCACGGTCGGCGTGGGGCTCCTCGCGGTGCTGGGCGTCGTCACGATCACGCTGCTGGGCACGCGGGCGGCGCGGCGGGAGGCGGTTCTCGCCTAGCCGGAGGCATACCGGTCCCTGCCCGGTTCTGGCCCGCGATCCAGCGGCCCCGGACCGGGCATTTTCGTACTCCGGGGGCCGTTGTCAGTGGGCTGCGGTAACTTCCGGAGTGCTGGGGCGCGACGAGGCGCGATCAGGACGGCCACGGGGTGGGTGGACCATGGGCGAGGGTACGGCGACGGCGGATCTGGACACCGCGCTGGAGAAGCACAGGACCGAGCTGACCGGGTACTGCTACCGGATGCTGGGCTCGTCCTTCGAGGCCGAGGACGCGGTCCAGGACACCCTGGTGCGCGCCTGGCGGGCGTACGACAAGTTCGAGGGCCGCTCCAGTCTGCGGTCGTGGCTGTACCGGATCGCGACGAACGTGTGCCTGGACATGCTGACGGCGAGCGGCAAGCGGGCCCGGCCGATGGACCTGACGGAGGCGACGCCGCTCGCGCGGGCGGCGCTGTCGCCGCGCCCGGACCACACCTGGCTGGAGCCGGTGCCGGACGCGCGGGTGCTGCCGACGGTGCAGGACCCGGCGGAGGCGGCGGTCGCGCGGGAGTCGATCCGGCTGGCGTTCATGGCCGCGCTCCAGCAGCTGCCGCCCAAGCAGCGGGCGGTGCTGATCCTGCGCGAGGTGCTGGCCTGGCGGGCGAGCGAGGTCGCGGAACTCCTGGACACGACGGTCGCCTCGGTGAACAGCGCGCTCCAGCGGGCCCGCGCCACCCTCGCCGAGCGGGCGGACGCGGGGGACGACGCGGCGGTCTCCGACCCGCTGGACGAGGAGCAGCAGCGGCTCCTGGAGCGCTACGTGAAGGCGTTCGAGGGGTACGACATGACGGCGCTGACGGCGCTGCTCCACGAGGACGCGGTGATGACGATGCCGCCGTTCGACCTCTGGCTGCGCGGTCCGGCGGACATCACGGGCTTCATGTCGACCATCGGCGCCTCGTGCGCGGGGTCGCGCCTGGTGCCCGTGCAGGTCAACGGCCTTCCGGGGTTCGCGCACTACAAGCCGGACCCGGAGAAGGGCGGCTTCAGTCCCTGGGCGGTCCAGGCGCTGGAGATCTCAGCCGGCCGGATCACCGGTTTCCACTGCTTCCTGGACACCGCCCGCTGGTTCCCCCTCTTCGACCTGCCCCTCCACCTGGAGGCGGAGGCCGACGAGAGCGAGGAGCGCGGCTAGGGCGGGCGCGGGGTCGCGCAGCCGTATCCGCCCTCCGCCGCGACGGGCGGCGAGTTCGAGCCGGGCCAGCAGCTCGACGTGCCACAGACCGGGCTCGCCGATCCGCCCCACGTCACAGACGACGGCCCCCACCCGGCCGTCCGCCAGCAGCGCCCGCACGTGGGCTTCCAGCCGGGCCACCGCGTGGGGGTCGGCGGGGCCGGGCGGTATGGGCACGGCGGCGAGGTCGGCGGGGGTGTCGGCGTCCACGTGCGGTGGACCGGCGGGAGGCGCGGAAATCATCGGGGGGAGCGGAGACGCGGGGGCTCGGTGATTCGGGAACTCGGGGACTCGGTGATTCGAGGGCTCGGGGGCTCGGTGATTCGGCAGCCCGGCGGGGGGTTGCGGAGATCGTGGAGATCGCGGCAGCCGCATTGACCGCTCACCCGGCCGCCCCGGAGGCTGAGGTCCGTGCGGGGGGTGCTGAGCGGGTTCGCGGTGATCGCGGTCGTGATCGGGGTGGGGTACGTGCTCGGGCGGCGCGGCTCGCTCGGGGAGCGGGGCGGCGAGGTGCTGACCCGGCTGGCCTTCTCGGTAGCGGGCCCGGCGCTCCTCTTCACCACCCTGGCGACGGCCGACCTGTCGGTCCTCTTCTCCGCCCGCCTGCTGGTGACCGCGCTGAGCACGGCGGCGGTCTCGGGGATCTTCGTCGCGGTGGGGGTGCTACGGCACTGGGGTGTGGGCCGTACGACCATCGGCGCGCTGTGCTCGGGCTACGTCAACTCGGGCAACCTCGGCATCCCGATCGCCGCGTACGTCCTCGGCGACGCGTCCCTGGTGGCGCCAGTCCTGCTCTTCCAGGTCGTCCTGGTGACCCCGCTCGCCCTGACCGTCCTGGACCTGTCCGGCGCGGGCGACAAGGGCCCGGTGTGGCGACGCCTGCTGACCCCACTGCGCAACCCGATCGCGCTCGGCTCCCTCTCCGGCGTCGCGGTCTCGGCAACGGGCGTGTCCGTCCCCGGCCCCCTGCTGAACCCCCTCACCCTCATCGGCGCGATGTCCGTCCCGGCAGCCCTCCTCGCCTTCGGCATGTCACTCCCCCACAGCACCCTCCCCGCCCGCGGCCCCGACCGCCGCCCAGTCCTCCTCTCGGTAACCCTGAAGTCCCTGCTCCAACCCCTGATCGCCTGGACCCTGGCCCACTACGTCCTCTCCCTCCCCCACGCCGCCCTCCTCGACGTGGTCGTCACCTCCGCCCTCCCCGCCGCCCAGAACCTCTTCACGTACGCGAGCACGTACCGCACCGCCGAGTCCCTCGCCCGCGAGTCGATCCTGCTGTCGACGGTGGTGTCCGTGCCGGTACTGGTGGGGGTGGCGGCGGTGTTGGGGTGACGGGCCGTCCCGGTTTCAGTGCGTCTAGGCACCTTGCGTGGCTCGGCGGCGAAGTTTTTTCACGTACTCGGCCAGAAAGGGGGCTAGGTGCAGGCCCCGGCGAGGCAGGCACGGAGCGGGCTACCGATCTCCACTGGGATCAGGGAAAGCCAGGCTGCGAAAAGCATGACGGACTTCGGCCAAGGGCTGACGATCCCGGGTGTAGTAGAGCTCGTTGGTCAGCAGTTACGGCCCACCGCCACTGCTGCGGCGAGATCCACATTCCAGTTCCCGTAAAGCCTTAGTGAACCCAGATGCCTTCGGTGGAGGCGGTGTCCGGTGCGGGGTGCCAGAACAAACCTCGTGCGGGCTGCAGTGTGCCTGGCTGGACGGTGAGTGACGTGTTGGTCCAGGCGGTGGGGTTTGGGGTTGTCCTGCAGATGGCGCAGGAACACTGCCAGGTCGTCCACGACGGTGAAGGAGCCGGCGATGCCACACACTCCGCCCAGGAGCCGGGTGGAGAAGTCGTGTGCGACCCCTTTGAGGCGGGTGTCGGTCTCCTGATCAAGTTCGATCGGGGCGCAGCGGGCGGCGATCTCGTCCGGCAAGGGGCCGGGAAGCGGATGGTGGCCATGCCGAGTGGTTGCCAGACACGGGCGGTGGACCCCTGGTCCAGGGTTGCCGGAGAGGTACTCGGCAAGGTAGCCGAGGACGAGGGCGGCCCGTCTTCCCGCAGGGCGCCGATGCACGACCAAACAGCGAGGATCTTCGTGAGACTGGCCGCGTGGAAGACAGTGTCGGCGCGCGTCCACAGGTCCGGCTCGTCCGGGTCGAGGACTCCCGCAGCCCCTTGCCCACGGACACCAGTGGTGTCACCGACGGCTCACACGGCCCCGGGATACGCCTTGTCGCGGACGCCCTCATCAAGCAGGGCTTCGACGCAGTCGATGTCGTACGTCATGGTCTCTCTTCGCCGGGCCATCCCGTCGGTCCGTGTAATGACGTTCATGGAGCGGCACGGGCCGCGCCGGGACAGATCACTCGGAAGCGGAATCAGCCGAGTCGGCTGCCGAGTTCGGTTAGGGAGCGTGCAGTCGCCTAGAGCGGATAACGCGCGGAGTTCGCGTGACCCGCCTGCCGCAGGGCGGGCAACAGTCCGGAGGAGGTACGCAGCAGGTCGAGGTCACGGGCCAGGGCGGCAGCGTGGGCGAAGTCGGTGGCAACGCCGGAGGCCCCGAGGGCTTCGCTGAGTCCCGGGAACGAGTTGGTACAGGACGGGTAGCCCGCATGCCTCAGCCGCCAGCGCGACCAGACCCACTGCCTCCAGAGTGGTTGCCGGTATGACCAGTACGTCGTGCTCGGTGAACGCCCTACACATCTGTGAGCGGCGGAGCCATCCGAGATAACGGTCGACCTGACAGGGGGAGCGCCCGCATCAGGCGGGAACTGGCACCGCAGGCGAGGTGCTGTAGGTGCCGCAGGGAGGTCCAGTTCTGATCTCTCAGCACTAGTCCTCCCTGTTGCTTCACTGTTGAGGCATCGAGATGCGCGCTCTCAACTCTCCTGCTGATCAGTCAAGGAGCGTCTCCGGGAACTCTTCGGATTCCGGATTGTCCTCCTCCGGCGCATGGTTCTCCACGATGCTGCGCCGCAGGTTCTCCACGTCAGTCAAGATGCCAACCAATAGGTTGTGCAGCTCGTCCAGTTGGTCCACCGGGACGATCGGAGTGTGGTCCCCAACTTCCGGCTCCAGTGCGTGCAGATGGTCGAGGGCGTCTCGGGCTCCCTGTACACCGAGGCGAAGGGCCTTGCGGTGGGCGGCGGCGCGCTGGCTCGGGGGAACTGGAGCGTCCTCGTCTCGGGGCCCGGGGAAGGACGCTCCGCCCACGGTCCCGGCTCCTGCGTCGACGGTCCCGTACCGAAACAGTGGCGGCTCGGAGTCCGCCGCGTCAGGCGCCCCGTCGGATTCGTCAGCGAGGGGCTCATTCTGCGCCGACTGCGCCCTGTCCCTCGACTCGATCCCCTCGTTCGGCGCGGAGGGAACCGGAAGCGGCATGACGACCGTCGCCGCCACAGCCTTCGCCGCACGATCCGGGTCTGAGGCGGCGACGACGTCCCACTCGTACAGCGGCACCGGCACGCCGTCGGCGTCGACGGCGATATGGTCCTCCGCGTCGAGGTCGGCTTTGAAGTAGATGTACGGCGGATCGTCGGATTCGGCCGACTCCCTGCCCGTGAGGCTCTGCCTGGGCACGGAGTTCTGCGGCAGATCATCGCTGCGGAAGGTGTTGGCGGCCAGCGCGAGGGTCCACAGGCCAAGTTCGTTCGTCGGCTTGGAGAGCCCCTCGATGACTTTGTGTACGTCCGAGCGGAAGGGGACTCCGCCCTTCTCCTTCCTGGCCTCCAGCGATGACCCAACGCTCCTGGTCAGGAGCTTGTCTGCGATCAGCGCGACGCCGCCGGCCACCGCGAGGGTGCGGCGGGCGTCATCGTCGCCGTTCATCGCCGGTGCGATCAGCGTGGTGAAGTCCTCGGTGGGAACCGGAACCCAGTCCTGGGTGACGTCGGCCGACAGCACACCACCGTTGTTCCACGCATTGCGCGCCTGCCTGGTAACCAGCTTCTTCTTGGCGCGCCAGGGCAGGTCGATGATCGGTCCAAGCAGCCCGCCGAACCCCTTCATGCTCATACGCTTGCCGCCCTTGATGGCCTTGGCCTGGTCCTTGAGCAATTCGAGAAGGTCCGGCTGGCTCAGGGCGCGGACCAGGTAGACGGCACGCCACAGAGCGGTCCCCGGAGGGACCGCTTCGCCCCCGAAAACCTGCGGAAGTTCGGTCACAGGGATGCGGCCGACGGCAAGGCCATACACCGCCTGGAGGTCGGCTGTGTCCCAGCGCGGGTCTTCCTGCTGAATGATCCGCTTCAGGGCCCGGGTAATGACCTCAACGTTCTGGGCCGCCGCGTCCCACTCTTTGAACTCGACGTGCACCGAAGCTAGTACGGAGCGGATGGCGTCGTCGAAGACATCCTCGGGCGACAACACCCGGCCCTCGTGGCCCTCGACTCCGACAGCGATCTGCGCCGGAACGACGTAGGTCTGCGCGATCTGAGCTGCCCGGAGCCCAGGCATGGCCCCCTTCATCTCTCCGTCGAACTCCTGCCGCTGTGCCTGGCGCCACCGCGCCCGGCTGGCGGCCAGCCGCTGCCCGAGTCCAGGACCTGTGGCCACCCCCGCCCCGGAAGTCCTCCCGAGCAGTGCGTCAGTAGCCAGGGTGGACACCTCGGCGGCGTCGGCACCGTGCCCGGCCAGTACCGCCCAAGCGCTGGCGATCCGGGTGATCCCATCACGAACGACGAGAACGTGGATCGATTCCGTACCGTCTTCGAAGGCGATCTCGACGGGGTGGGTGATCAGGTTGCGGGTGACGGAGCGCGTGAGGATGGAGGTCGCGTAGCTGTTGATCGACAGCGTCGCGTAGATGGTCTGCCATACGTGGTCCCGCAGGTGACCGAGGTTTTCGTAGCGGTATTGCACGATCGCACTAGGACGACCATCCCGAGTGACCCCGTGCGCTTGCGGATCAGCTACCTCTGAGACCTCCATGCCAGTACGAGGCTGAGGGCCGGGGAAGAGCTCACTCAGCAGGACACGGGTGACGGCTGACCACAGCGTTGCCCCCTCGACATTTTCGACCATCAGGAGGTCAGAAGACTCATCCGGCGTCGCACGAAGCTGAGCTGCCAGCGCATCGGGGCGAGTTGTTGCACGCGCTATGGCGTCCCACGCGGCGTCCGAGAGCCAGGTGCTTGGATTGGCCTGACCCGCCACGGTCACCTCTGCAACGTGGCTGTCCGTCGAGTCGGCAGGTAGGTGGGGCGGGATGTTGGTTACTCGGATCGTGTCTGGCCCCCAGGAGACGTCGATCGCATGGGCGGCGGCTTTGTTCGCGGTCACGGGCACAGATCTCCAATGCGGTTCGAAGCGTTCTGCGGCGGGCATAACGAAGGGCGGCGAGTCCCAAGGACCGCCGCCCGGTCGCTATGTAAAGCTTTCTCCCGAGATCCTCTCGGAGGCCCAAGGCAAATCTGACGGGAGCCAGGTCGGCCTGCAGTTCATGTGCGGGTAACACCGGTCTTGGTAAGCCGCGTACGAACCGAGTTTTGCGGGCGTCAGGAGCAACTCGATCTCGGCCGCACTACGCGGAAGAGCCTTCAAGGCCTCTGAGTCCGGAGGTAGGGGTTCGAGATCCGGACCATTCGCCGTGAGGCGGTACCACGCAATCCCACGGCTGGTGTGGATGAGGGCAAGCCCCGAGGGCCGTCCCGCGAGCCGAGTACACAACCAGTCGAGGACGGCACGCTCTTCTTGCCGCGCACGCCGCTTGGGCATGTGAGCGACTAGCAGCTTGGGGAACTCACCTAACGCTTTGGTGAGTTGTCTGGCATACATCTGACCCAGCGCCCGCGCAGCCTTGGGGTTAGCGGCCCGTAAGCGACCACCGTACTCCCCCTTGACGAGCCTGCTTGGATGCGGTAAAGGTCTTGATGGGGAGGTGCGCAAAAAGTCGGCAAGAAGAGCGTTCCACTTGTGCCAGTACCCCGAGACCTCCGCACCTGTCATCTCAAGCACACATATGGCCGGAACTGGCTGCCGCCCTGAGGAGCCGACGATGAAAATGGGTTCCTCGCGAGGGACGGGTATCTCTTCAGCGTCGCTCATCCGTAACTCCTGACAATGCCGGTACCGGAAATGCACAGGTGGCGGGGCGTCATCAGCGTTACTGGTGGCACCTGTTGACACCAACCGTACGGACGAGTCACGTCTCGCGCAGGTACTTTTAGCCGTTATATCGCCCGACGCACAGCAGATACGCCTATTGGCGTACGCGGCGCGCAAGGGAGAGATGAGCTGCTTCCATGCCATTTCAGCTCAAGTTGACCTTAGCTCGCGGGTAGTTGTCGAACACTTGAGGGAGAGGGCTCATGCCCATCTTGTCCAGATGCGCTAGGACGGCGGCGACAGCGGCGACCTCACCTAGGACGCTGTCGCGCTGGATAACCCAGACGAACGCGCTTTCAGATGTCGGCAACGCTCGCGGCAAGGTGGTGAGCCCGATCCTTTCGAACTCCTCACTGATCTGCGTGCACAGCTCCGAGCTGAGGCGAGCTCGTTCGGGCGCAGCATGCTTCTTGATGAAGTGCATGGACAAGCGCTTGATGCCGTGGTCGACCTCGACCGCATGCTTGATAATCGTGAAGTCCATAACTCGGTAGCTTACTGAGTTAATAAGGGAGTTGTGAAGGGGATTAAGTCTGCGCCACCCCACCTCTGCCACGTCAGGATGGCGACCATCCGAAGCGGCCTCCACGGAGCACCCCGGAAAGCACTCAGGGGCCCGACCCGCGAAGCGGATCAGACCCCTGGCCTGGCACTACAGCGTCGGAGCGGCGGAACTGAATCCAAATCCTCCCTCTCGACCGAAAAAGCAGTCGATCAGGCGATCCGCCCCAACACCACCGGCGAAGCAGCAAACTCCGTCCCCGCAGGCGCGATGTCGAACGAGCCCTCCGTCGCTTCCAGGGCGTACGCGAACCGGTCCGGGGTGTCTGTGTGGAGGGTGAGGAGGGGCTGGCCCGCGACGACCGGGTCGCCGGGCTTGGCGTGGAGTTCCACGCCCGCGCCCGCCTGGACCGGGTCTTCCTTGCGGGCGCGGCCCGCGCCGAGGCGCCAGGCGGCGAGGCCGATGTCGTAGGCGTCGAGGCGGGTGAGGATGCCGGAGGTGGGGGCGACCACTACGTGCTGTTCGCGGGCGACGGGCAGGGTCGCGTCCGGGTCGCCGCCCTGGGCGGCGATCATGCGGCGCCAGACGTCCATCGCGGAGCCGTCGGCCAGGGCCTTGGCCGGGTCGGCGTCCTTCAGGCCCGCCGCGTCCAGCATCTCGCGGGCCAGGGCGAGGGTCAGTTCGACGACGTCCGCGGGGCCGCCGCCCGCCAGGACCTCCACGGACTCGCGGACCTCCAGGGCGTTGCCCGCGGTGAGGCCGAGCGGGGTGGACATGTCGGTCAGCAGGGCGACCGTCTTCACGCCGTGGTCGGTGCCGAGGCCGACCATGGTGGAGGCCAGCTCGCGGGCGTCGTCCAGGGTCTTCATGAAGGCGCCGGAGCCGACCTTCACGTCCAGGACCAGGGAACCCGTGCCCTCGGCGATCTTCTTCGACATGATGGACGAGGCGATCAGCGGGATCGCCTCCACCGTGGCGGTGACGTCGCGCAGGGCGTACAGCTTCTTGTCGGCGGGGGCCAGACCGTCGCCCGCCGCGCAGATCACCGCGCCGACGCCGTCCAGCACCGACAGCATCTCCTCGTTGGAGAGCAGCGCGCGCCAGCCGGGGATGGACTCCAGCTTGTCCAGGGTGCCGCCGGTGTGGCCGAGGCCGCGTCCGGAGAGCTGGGGGACGGCCGCGCCGCAGGCCGCCACGAGGGGCGCCAGCGGGAGGGTGATCTTGTCGCCTACGCCGCCCGTGGAGTGCTTGTCGGCGGTCGGGCGGGACAGCGAGGAGAAGTCCATGCGCTCGCCGGAGGCGATCATCGCGGCGGTCCAGCGGGCGATCTCCCGGCGGTCCATGCCGTTGAGCAGGATGGCCATGTTGAGGGCGGCCATCTGGTAATCGGCGACCTCGCCGCGGGTGTACGCGTCGATGACCCAGTCGATCTGCTCGTCGGTCAGCTCGGCGCGGTCCCGCTTGGTGCGGATGACGGAGATGGCGTCCATGGCCAGGGTGTTCCTTCCGGGAGGTGCAGGTGTACGGCCCCCCTGCTCGCGAAAGGCGGGCAGAGGGGCCGCACGGACTTACTTGGTGAGATGGTCCGGGCCGAAGGCCTGGGGCAGCATCTCGGAGAGCGGGAGGACGCCCTCGGGGGTGTCCAGGAGCAGTCCGGGGCCGCCGAACTCGTACAGCAGCTGACGACAGCGACCGCACGGCACGAGGAGGGCGCCGGTGCCGTCCACACAGGTGAAGTGTGTCAAACGCCCGCCGCCGGTGCGCTGGAGCTGGGAGACGAGCCCGCACTCGGCGCACAGGCCGAGCCCGTAGGAGGCGTTCTCCACGTTGCAGCCGGTGACCGTGCGGCCGTCGTCGACCTGGGCCGCCACCCCGACCGGGTAGCCGGAGTAGGGGGCGTACGCGTGGGCCATGGCCTCGCGGGCCTCGGCGCGCAGCTTCTCCCAGTCGAACGAGTCCGACCCGGCGGCCACCTCCGTCACTTGCCCTGTCCCTTCCGGTACCGCATGCCGTCCGCCTTCGGCATCCGCAGCCGCTGGGCGGACAGCGAGAGCACGAGCAGCGTGACGACGTACGGCGTGGCGCCCACGAAGTCGCTCGGGACCTCGTCGGTGAACAGGTACCAGGCCAGGACCAGGACGGCCATGACCGCGCTGATCACGCCCTGCCACAGCGCCTTGCGGTACAGCTTCCAGCCCGCGAGGGCGGCCAGCAGCACGACCAGCAGGAGCAGCAGCGCGTGCACGGTGACACCGCCGTTGCGCAGCTGGAGCGCGTCGGAGTAGCCGAACAGGGCCGCGCCCATGGCCAGACCGCCGGGCCGCCAGTTGCCGAAGATCATCGCCGCGAGGCCGATGTAGCCGCGGCCACCGGTCTGGCCCTCCAGGTAGGTGTGCGAGGTGACCAGCGCGAGGAAGGCGCCGCCGAGTCCCGCGAGACCGCCGGAGATGGCGACGGCGGCGTACTTGTACCGGTAGACGTTGACGCCGAGGGACTCGGCCGCGACCGGGTTCTCGCCGCAGGAGCGCAGCCGCAGGCCGAAGGCGGTACGCCACAGCACCCACCAGCTACCGGCGAACAGCAGCGCGGCCAGGATCGTCACCACGGACACGTCGGTGACGATACCGCCGAGAATGCCCGCGATGTCGGAGATGAGGAACCAGTGGTGTTGCTCGACCGAGTGCAGCGCGCCGGACAGGCCGGGCACGGTGATGTCGGTGAGCGAGTCGACCGGCGGGGACTGCTTGGGGTTGCCGCCCGCCTCGGCGGCCTTGCCACCGGCGAAGAAGAGCTTGGCGAGGTACTGCGTGGCACCGAGCGCGAGCAGGTTGACCGCGACACCGGAGACGATGTGGTCGACGCCGAAGGTGATCGTGGCGACCGCGTGCACGAGGCCGCCGAGGACACCGAAGCCGATGCCGCACAGCAGGCCGAGCCAGGGGCTGGTCTGCCAGCCGATCCAGCCCGCGCCGAAGGTGCCGAGGATCATCATGCCTTCGAGGCCGATGTTGACCACACCGGCCCGCTCGGACCACAGGCCCGCGAGACCGGCCAGGCCGATCGGCACGGCGAGCCCGAGCGCGGCGTTGACCTGGCCCTCGGAGGTGAGCTGGTTGGCCCCGGTGATCAGGCGCACCACGGCGACGAGCAGCAGGGCACCGGCGATGATCAAGAAGAGCTTGCCGGTGGAGCGGCCCGGGCGCTTGTCCGCGCCGCCCGGGGCCTTGGGCGCCGCGGGCGGCGGCGCGTCCGTCATCGTGGCGGTCATCACGCCACCTCCTGCATCTCGGTCGGCTTGGCGGCCTGGGCGGCGAGTTCGGCGCCGACCCGCTGCTGCTGGCGCTTGAGGCCGTAGCGGCGGACGACCTCGTAGGCGATCACGACGCACAGGACGATGACGCCCTGGATCACGCCGAGGATCTCCTTGTCGTAGCCCTGGAACTCCAGGTGGTTGGTGGTGCGCTCCAGGAAGCCCCACAGGAGGGCGCCGAGCGCGATGCCGATCGGGTGGTTACGGCCGAGCAGCGCGATGGCGATGCCGGTGAAGCCGATGCCCGCCGGGAAGCTGTTGTCGTACTGGTGGCCCTCGTTCAGCAGTGTCGGCATGCCGATGAGACCGGCCACCGCACCGGAGATGATCATGCTGGTGGCGATCATCTTCTTGACGCTGACACCGCTCGCGGCGGCGGCCGACTCGGACTGGCCCACCGTGCGCAGGTCATAGCCGAAGCGGGTGCGGCCCAGGATGAACCAGTACGCCACACCGACGACCACGGCGAGCACGATGAAGCTGTCGAGCACGCCCGCCGGGCCCGTGTCGATGTTCGGCAGGAAGGACGAGGAGGGCAGCGGCTTGGTGGAGACCAGGGTGCCGCCGTCGTCGAGCTGGCCGAGCTTGCCCGGCTGGAGGAGGTAGCCGATGATCGCGGTCGCGATCGAGTTCAGCATGATCGTCGCGATGACCTCGCTGACACCCCGGGTCACCTTGAGGACGCCCGCGATGGCCGCCCACAGGGCGCCGGTTCCCATGGCGCACAGGAGGATCAGCGGGACGGCGAGCCAGCCCGGCACGGTGAGCGCGCCGCCGACGGCGGCGGCCACGAACGCGGCGAGCCGGTACTGGCCGTCGACACCGATGTTGAACAGGTTCATGCGGAAGCCGATGGCCACCGCGACACCCGCGAGGTAGTACGTCGTCGCCTTGTTCAGGATGTAGACCTGGCTGTCGCTGGCGAAGCCGTAGGTCACCATGTCGCTGAACGCGGCGCCCGGGTTCTTGCCGGTCGCGAGGATCACCAGGGCGGTGACCACCAGCGCGGCGACGACGGCGAGCAGCGGCGCGGCTATGCCGAGGAACAGCCGCTCCTTGTCGATCCGTGAGGTCAGCTTGTTCATCGGTCGGCGTCCTCTGTGTGCTCCAGGTGGCCGGAGGCGGCACCGGTCATGGCGGAGCCCAGCTCCTCGGGGGTGATCGTGGCGGGGTCGGCGTCGGCGACCAGACGGCCGCGGAACATCACGCGCAGGGTGTCGGAGAGGCCGATCAGCTCGTCCAGGTCGGCGGAGATCAGCAGCACGGCGAGCCCTGCGCGGCGGGCCTCGCGGATGTAGTCCCAGATGGCCGCCTGCGCGCCGACGTCCACACCGCGGGTGGGGTGGGCGGCGATGAGCAGCTTGGGGTCGTGGCTCATCTCGCGGCCGACGATCAGCTTCTGCTGGTTGCCGCCGGACAGCGAGGCCGCGGTCACGTCGATGCCGGGCGTGCGCACGTCGTAGTCGGCGACGATCCGCTCGGTGTCCGCGCGGGCGGCCTTCAGGTCGAGCAGGCCGCGGCGGGAGTTGGGGCGCTCGGTGACATGACCGAGGATGCGGTTCTCCCACAGCGGCGCTTCCAGGAGCAGGCCGTGGCGGTGGCGGTCCTCGGGGACGTAGCCGATGCCGGCCTCGCGGCGGCGGCGGGTCGGTACGGCGGAGATGTCCTCGCCGTCGAGCACGACGACGCCCGCGTCCGGGGTGCGCATGCCCATGATCGCCTCGACCAGTTCGGACTGGCCGTTGCCCTCCACGCCCGCGATGCCGAGGACTTCACCCTTGTGGATGGTGAGGGACACCTCGCCGAGGATGATCCGCTCCACGCCGTCCAGGTCCTTCTGGACCAGGTGCAGCCCGGAGACCTCCAGCATGGGCACGTCCGTGACCGTGGACTCCTCGGTCTCGGGCGTGGGCAGTTCGCTGCCGACCATCAGCTCGGCCAGCTGCTTGGGCGTGGTGGTGCTCGGCTCGGCGGTGCCGACGGTGGTGCCGCGCCGGATGACGGTGATCTCGTCGGCGACCGACAGCACCTCGCCCAGCTTGTGGGAGATGAAGATGACGGTCAGGCCCTCGGCCTTCAGCTCGCGCAGGTTGTCGAAGAGGGCGTCGACCTCCTGGGGCACGAGGACGGCGGTGGGCTCGTCCAGGATCAGGGTCCTGGCGCCCCGGTAGAGGACCTTGAGGATCTCCACGCGCTGGCGGTCGGCGACGCCCAGCTGCTCGACGAGGACGTCGGGGCGGACGTTCAGGCCGTAGGCGTCGGAGATCTCCTTGATCTTGGCGCGCGCCTTGCCCGCGATGCCGTACAGCTTCTCGGCGCCGAGGACGACGTTCTCCAGGACGGTGAGGTTGTCGGCGAGCATGAAGTGCTGGTGCACCATGCCGATGCCGCGCGCGATGGCGTCACCGGGGTTGTGCAGGACGACCTGTTCACCGGCCACGGTGATGGTGCCCTCGTCCGGCTGCTGCATGCCGTAGAGGATCTTCATCAGGGTGGACTTGCCGGCGCCGTTCTCGCCGCACAGGGCATGAACCGTGCCGGTGCGGACCGTGATGTCGATGTCGCGGTTGGCGACGACGCCGGGGAAACGCTTGGTGATGCCGCGCAGTTCGACGGCAGCGGGAGGGCTGGACGCGTTGATGGCGCACTCTCCTCGGGGAAAGGGGCTGCGTTGGGGGAGGGAGGGCAGGCGTCGGCGACGCTAGCGCGGCAACTCGGTACTACACGCGTAGAGTTGACACATTGTTATGGCCCGGCGGGGAGCACCTTCAAGGCGCCCCCACGCCGAGCCATGGTCCGGGTGGACCGGTCAGATCACGGAGTGGTCTTGACCTTGACGGAGCCGTCGACGATCTTCTTCTTGGCGGCGTCCAGCTTGGGCTGGATGTCGTCGATGAAGCCGCCGCTGGTGGCCAGCGAAACGCCGTTCTTGGCCAGCGAGTAGATGTTGTTGCCGGTCAGCGGCTTGCCGTCGTGGACGGACTTGATGAAGTCGTAGACGCCGACGTCGACGTTCTTGACGACCGAGGTCAGGATCGAGCTCTTGTACTTGGCCAGACCCGGGATGTTGTACTGGTCCGAGTCGACGCCGATCGCCCAGGCGCCCTTCTTGCCGTTGACGGCCTCGATGGCGCCGTTGCCGGAGGAACCGGCCGCCGAGTAGACGATGTCGGCGCCGTTGTCCAGCATGCCCTGGGCGGCTTCCTTGCCCTTGTCGGGGCTGGCGAAGCCGGAGGTGTCCGAGCCGTGGCTCAGGTACTGGACGTCGACCTTGACCTTCGGGTTGGTGTCCTTGACACCCTGGACGTAGCCCGCCTGGAACTTCTTGATCAGCGGGACGTCGACGCCGCCGATGAAGCCGACGTGCTTGGTCTTGGTCTTGAGCGCCGCGGCGACACCGGCCAGGTACGAGCCCTGCTCCTCGGTGAAGGTGATGCTGTCGGCGTTCTTGGCCTTCACGACCGAGTCGACGATGCCGAAGCTGGTCTTCGGGTACTTCGCGGCGACCTTGTCCACGGAGGTGGCGTAGGCGTAACCGACGGCGACGATCGGGTTGTAGCCCGCGTCGGCCAGGTCGGACAGGCGCTGCTCGCGGTCGGCCTCGGTGTCGCTGGACTTGGCGGTCAGCTCCTTGACCGAGCCGTCGAACTCCTTCGCCGCCTTGTCGGTGCCGCGCGCGGCGGAGTCGTTGAAGGAGTGGTCACCACGGCCGCCGACGTCGAAGGCGAGACCGATCTTGACACCCTTGCCGTCGCCCGACGAGCCGGCGGCCTTGTCGTTCTCGGAGGAGGTGCTGCCACAGGCGGTGGCAGAGAGGGCGAGGGCTGCGGTCGCTATACACGCAGCGGAAAGCTTGGCTACCCGGCGCACGGGAAGGCTCCTTCACCTGACCTGAGCGCCACGACGGCGCTTGATGTGAGCACCTGGGAGCGGTGCTCCGGCCGAGCGCCCCGGCGGCGTCGGCTCGCGGCATCGTAACGCGCGTAGATGTCAGAAAAACACCTCTCGGGCAGCCGTTATCGAACCGAGGCAAACGGGGTCTGAACTCGGCTTGGCAGGTGTGTCATGCCTTTGTTTCCGGGGCGGAACAAATGGCTTGCGGGTGTGTTGCGCGGGGGGACGGGGTGTGCCGTGACACGGGTGGCGGAGGGGGTCGACGGCGGGTGCGGCAGCCGTGCGGCGGCTCCCACGACGGTCGGCGCGACGGCCATCCCGGCGGCTCGCACGACGGTCGGCGTGACGACCCGCACGGCGGCCAGCGCGGCAGCCTCCCACGACGGCTCGCGTGAGCCCGCACGACCGGCTTGCGGGGCGCTTGGCACGACGGCTCGCGCCACGGCCCGCCGGGCGGCTCGTATGACAGCCTGCACGACAGCCCGCCGGGCGACTCCCACGGCGGTCGGCGTGGCGACCCGCCGGACAGCTCGCACGACAGTCGGCGCGACGACCCGCACGGCGGCCAGCGCGGCAGCCTCCCACGACGGTTCGCGTGAGCCCGCACGACCAGCTTGCCGGACGGCTCCCACGACAGCCCGCGCGACGGGCCCGCGGGCGGCTGGCACGACAGCCCACGCGACCGGCCCGCCGGGCGGGCTCGCGTGACAGGCCGCCGGGCAGCTCCCACGACGGTCGGCGTGACGCCCCGTGCGGCGACTCGCACGACAGTCCGCGCAACCGGCCCGCGCGACCGGCCGCGCCGCCGCTCGTGCGACGAGGCGCCCGCCCGCTGCGTCAGAGTTCCGGTGTCCCCATGAGGGCGGCGGCCGTGAACAGTTCCACCCCGACCGTGATCGCGTGTTCGTCGGCGTCGAAGTCGCCCTGGTGGAGGTCGCGTACGGTGCGTTCGCCCGGGCGGCGGACGCCGAGGCGGGCCATGGCGCCGGGGACGTGCTCCAGGTACCAGGAGAAGTCCTCGCCGCCCAGGCTCTGCTCGGTGGTCTCCACGGAGTCCAGGCCCCGGCGGGCGACCATCGCGCGGCGCAGCAGCTCGGCGGACTCCTGGTCGTTGACGACCGGGGGCACCCCGCGCACATAGGTGATCTCGGACTTGGCGCCGTGCAGGGTGGCGACCTCGTCGATGGCCGCGTGCACGATGTCGGGCGCGTCCCGCCAGGCGTCGAGGTCCAGGCAGCGGACGGTGCCGGAGAGTTCGGCGTGCTGCGGGATGACGTTCGGCGCGTGGCCCGACTCGATGCGGCCCCAGGTCAGGGCGAGGCCGCTGCGGGTGTCGACGCGGCGGCTGATCACCGCGGGCACGTCGGTGACGACGCGGGCGGCGGCCGTGACCAGGTCGGTGGTCAGGTGGGGGCGGGCGGTGTGGCCGCCGGGACCGTCCAGGGTGACGTCCAGCTTGTCGCAGGCGCTGGTGATGGGCCCGTGCCGCAGACCGATCCGGCCGGTCTCGACCTTGGGGTCGCAGTGCAGCGCGAGGATGCGGCCGACCCCTTCGAGCGCGCCGTCCGCGATGGCGGTGAGCGCGCCGCCGGGCAGCTGCTCCTCCGCGGGCTGGAAGATCAGCCGCACCGGGCGGGACAGCAGGCCCTTGGCGTGCAGGTCGGCCAGGACCAGGCCGGTGCCGAGGACGACGGTGGTGTGCACGTCGTGACCGCAGGCGTGGGCACGGCCGGGAACCGTGGACCGGTAGCCGCAGTCGGTCTTGGTGTCCGGGATGGGCAGCGCGTCGATGTCGGCCCGCAGGGCCAGCAGGGGTGCGGCGGGGCGGCCGTCGTCGGCGATGCGGCTGCCGTGGCCCTCGGTGAGCCCGATGTCGCAGAGGAGACCCGTTCCGGTGGACAGGACGCGGGGGGTGAGCCCGGCCCGCTCCAGCCGCTCCTTGATCGCGGCGGTCGTACGGAACTCCTGGTTGCCCAGTTCGGGGTGCATGTGCAAGTCGCGGCGGAACTCGACGAGTTCCGCGTGCAGGGACGCGCTGAGCGCGCCGGGGAGCACATCCCCGGGCAGGTCGGCCTCGGTCTCTCGGAGCATCAATCGGTTCACCCTCTGAAGGGTAGGACGCCCGGCCGGTCAACTGACCCTCGATCAACAAAAGTTCAGCCCGTAAGAGGGAAGAAAATCCGACCGGCGGACGCATGGCGGTGGGCTTGGGTGGGTAAAACCTTTCTTTCTCCTTCCACGGATACCACGCCTGACGCGCCCCCGCTCGCTTTGTCCACGGACCGGACCCGCGCGGCGCGGTGACGGGGCGGCGCGCGGGCGGCGTCGGAGTAGGGTGCGGCGGCGTGACCGACACGGACTTCCTGCACGCCACCCGCTCCTCCTACGACGCGATCGCCAAGGACTACGCGTCCGAGTACCCGTCCTCGCTGACCTACCCCCTGGACCAGGCGCTGGTGGCGTCCTTCGCCCGGCTGGTGGTGGCGAACGGGCCCGAGCCGGTGGCCGACCTGGGCAGCGGGCCCGGGTATGTCACGGCCCATCTGCACGAGCTGGGCGTACCGGTCTTCGGGGTGGACGTCTCCCCCGCGATGGTGGCGCTCGCCCGCACGGCGCACCCTCAACTCCGTTTCCACGTCGGCTCGATGACCGCGCTGGACCTGCCGGACGCCACGCTGGGCGGCATCCTCGCCCTCTACTCCACGATCCACGTCCCCGACGCGCATCTGCCCGCCGTCTTCGCCGGGTTCCGCCGCACGCTGGTGCCCGGCGGCCATGTCCTGCTGGCCTTCCAGGCCCGCACGGACACCGGCCACCTCCATCTGGCCGAACGCTTCGGCCACGACATCGACCTCGACTACTACTGGCGCACCCCGGAGCAGATGGCGGGCCTGCTGTCCGAGGCGGGGCTCACCCCGGTGGCGACGGTCCTGCGGGAGCCGCAGGAGGACGAGAGGCGGGCGCGGGGGTTCGTGCTGGCGCGGAAGCGGAAGTAGCGCGCTCGGGTGGGGCCTGAGTTCTGACCTCTGGCGTTCTGCCTTCCGGCTTCAGCGGCTCGGCTCCGGCAGCGGGCCGAGCCGTGCACCGACCCGCTCGCGCAGCAGCAGGTACTCGGCCCCTCGGCGCAGCACCGGGCCCGGCGGGCGCTCGACGACACGGAGCGTGGTGATGGTCTGCCCGCGCCGGAACTGCTCGCGCGTCAGGTCGAGTTCGACGCCGTTGGCCAGCCGGTTCCACCAGTGGTGGCCGCGCTGGACCCCGTCCAGGTGCACCTCGCCGACCACGAGGTCGCCGCCGAAGAGGTCGTGGACGAGCAGCGCGGTGATGTCGCAGTGTCCCCAGGCGGGGTTGCCTGGGTGCCAGTCGGGCAGGTCGTCGGGCGAGCAGGTGTCGGCGGCCCAGCTCGCGCGCAGGGCGCGGTCGAGGTCGAGGAGGTTCCAGGGGGTCATCGGGGCAGCATGGCAGGGGGCGCCGACAGTGGGGCGGGGCTTCGGCTGGGTGGTTTCGGCGGGGCGGTTTCGGCGGGGCGGTTTCGCTACGCCGTCCGTGGGCCGGTCTCCCTACGGCACCCGTGGCCCGGTTGCCCTACGCCATCCGTACCGACGCCACCGACGCCACCGACGCCAGCCGGTGCACGTCGCGGGCCGTTCCCGTCACGCCGGACAGGAAGCCCTGGGCGCGGGGTGAGGCGTTCTCCGTGAGCCAGTCGGGGTCCACGTCGCAGACGGCCACGCGGACGCCGGTGCCCTTCAGGGCCAGGGGGAGGGTGTGGACGACGGTGGAGGGGAAGCTGAGGATCGTCCGGCCGATGGGGCCCCGGCGGGCGATCAGCTCCAGGGGGAGGTCGGGGCGGACGATCTCCAGACCGGTCTCACCGGCCAGCCGGTGCAGCTTGGCGGTGCTTTCGCGGCGGTGGGCGAAGTAGCGGGTGGCTCCATGCGTCTTGGCCAGGGTGTATACGGCCTCCACATAGCGGTCGGCGTCCACCACCCCGGTCTCCACCAGGGAGGTGCCCACCAGGTCGGCGCCCTTGGTGATGCGGGGCGGGCCGAAGCGGGCGCGGGTCCAGGCGAAGTCGTTCGCGGTGACCGTCACCCCCTCGGGGGTCTCCGTCACCGGCATGGCCGAGAAGACCTCGACACGGCGGCCCGGTCGCGGGGTGAGCCTACGGCGGGCGGTGGCGGACACGGGCGCGAAGA
The DNA here is from genome assembly GCF_000373625.1 of Streptomyces sp. LaPpAH-108. Taxonomy (GTDB): domain Bacteria; phylum Actinomycetota; class Actinomycetes; order Streptomycetales; family Streptomycetaceae; genus Streptomyces. The sequence goes on along the minus strand of NZ_KB891987.1, from coordinate 423,621 downwards.
GCAGATCGCGCGGCCCGGGACGGCCACCCTTACGGTGCCAGCGCACCAGCCGTTCGCCCCGGGCCAGTTGGGCGACGAACTCCATCGTCGCGGTCCCGTCGTCCACCACGACCAGGTCGCGGGCGCGGGTGATGGTCAGCAGCAGCTGCACGTACCGGGAGAACGGGTCGCCCATGACGATCCGCTCCGCCCGTCTCAGCGGCCCCGCCAGCGCCCCGACCGTCTGCAACGGCGCGCTCGCCCCGCCCCGCGCCTCCTCCCAGCGCACCTGGTATCCCTCGTCCCGCGCCAGATCCGCCATCCGGCGCAGCTGGCCCCGGGTCATGGGGTCGGTGGGCGCGAGCACGACGAGGGTCAGCCCGGGCACGCCCTCTCCCCCACCCCCCGAAGACCGCCGCCTCCGCCCGGCCGGGGACGGCTGGAACGGCATGGACAGAGGCGGACGGCCGGTTTCGGGGGTAGCGGACGCCTCCGGCCCGTGCCCCGGGCTGGGGGCACGCTCGGAGAGCGACGCCTGGCCGGGGGCTTGACCCGGAGGCGGCCCGGGCTCGGAACTCCGAGGCACAGTCGCCCCGGAGTCCCCGCCCGGAACCGGACCGGAGGACAGCTCCGGCTCGGAAGTGCGGGGCCCAGTCGCCCCCGGAGTCGGGCCGGTAGCCGGGCGCAAGCCCGGGGCACGGTCCTCCGCCGGTCGAAGGTCGGCACGCTCGGAGCGCGAACCCTGGCCGGAGACCTGCCCCGGAGGCGGCCCGGAAGGCAGACCCGCCCCGGAACCCCCGGCCGAAGCCGGACCGGAGAACAGCCCCGGCTCGGGCACGCGGGACACGGTCGGCCCGGAGGACGACCCCGACTCGGAGTCCCCGGGCCCAGTCGCCCCCGGAGTCGGGCCGGTAGCCGGGCGCAAGCCCGGGGCACGGTCCTCCGCCGGTCGAAGGTCGGCACGCTCGGAGCGCGAACCCTGGCCGGAGACCTGACCCGGAGGCGGTCCAGAAGGCAGACCCGCCCCGGAACCCCCGGCCGAAGCCGGGCCCGAGAGCAGCCCCGGCTCGGAGTCCCCGGGCGGAGTCGTTCCCGGGGTCGGGCCGGGCGCCGGGCTCGGGGACGAGGCAGGGTCCGGCGGCAGACCCGGGTCCGAGGCGAGGCGTGAGCCCGGGGTGGGGCCCGGAGACGGTTGCAGGCCCTGGGTGTGGGCCCACTCCAGTACGTTCAGCAGTTGTACGGGGCTCTCGACGAACGCGAGGGTGTGGGCGTGTTGGGGGCTCATCGGTGGAGGACCGTCCCGGGAGGGGTGTCGGGCTGAGGGATCAGACCGTGACCGGCTCGCCCGCCGCCGCGGCGATGTCCGCCTCGGCGACGACGCCGGTGACGCGGCGCAGCTTCTTCATGGGGCCCAGCTCGGAGTCGTAGACCTTCTTGACGCCGTCGCCGAGGGACGCCTCGACGGCGCGGATGTCGCGGACCAGGCGCTGCAGGCCCTGCGGCTCGACGGAGGCGGCCTGGTCGGAGCCCCACATGGCGCGGTCGAGGGTGATGTGGCGCTCGACGAAGACGGCGCCGAGGGCGACGGCGGCCAGCGTGGTCTGCAGGCCCGTCTCGTGGCCGGAGTAGCCGATCGGGACGTTCGGGAACTCCTTCTCCAGCGTGTTGATCACACGGAGGTTCAGCTCCTCGGCCTTGGCCGGGTAGGTGGAGGTGGCGTGGCAGAGCAGGATGTTCTCCGAGCCCAGCACCTCGACCGCGTGGCGGATCTGCTTCGGGGTGGACATGCCGGTGGAGAGGATGACCGTACGGCCGGTGGCACGCAGGGCGCGCAGCAGCTCGTCGTCGGTGAGGGAGGCGGAGGCCACCTTGTGGGCGGGCACGTCGAACTTCTCCAGGAAGGCGACGGCCTCGGTGTCCCACGGGGAGGCGAACCAATCGATCCCCTTCTCCTTGCAGTATTCGTCGATCTGGCGGTACTCGTCCTCGCCGAACTCCACGCGGTGGCGGTAGTCGATGTAGGTCATCCGCCCCCAGGGCGTGTCGCGCTCGATGTCCCACTGGTCGCGCGGGGTGCAGATCTCCGGCGTGCGCTTCTGGAACTTGACGGCGTCGCAGCCCGCTTCGGCGGCGGCGTCGATGAGCTTGAACGCGTTCTCCAGGTCGCCGTTGTGGTTGATGCCGATCTCACCGGTGACGTAGACCGGGCGGCCGGGACCGGCCTCGCGCGAACCGAGCGTGCGGATACGGGAGTTGATGCTCATGTGAGGGTGTTTCCTTACCTGGGGAGGGATTCGAGCGAGGGTCCGAGAAGCCAGCCGGCGACCTCCCGGATCGCGCCGTCGCCACCACGCACGGTGGTGACGGCGCGCGCGGCGCCGCGTACGGCGTCATGGGCGCCCGCGACCGCCACGGGCCAGCCGACGAGGGCGAAGCACGGGAGGTCGTTGACGTCGTTGCCGACGTAGAGCACGCGCTCGGGCGCGATGCCCTGTTCCTCGCACCACTGCTTGAGGGCGAGGTCCTTGCGGTCGATGCCGTGCAGCACGGGAAGCCGGAGCTTGCGGGCGCGGGCGGCGACCACCGGGTTGCGTTCCGTGGACAGGATCAGCATCTTCAGGCCGCTGTCGCGCAGGGCCGCGATGCCGAGTCCGTCCCCGCGGTGCACGGAGACGAACTCCCGTCCGTCGGAGTCGATCAGCACCCGGTCGTCGGTCTGGGTGCCGTCGAAGTCGAGGACCACGGCGTCGATGTCGTGGTGGGTGGGGAGGGCGCCGGGCCGCTCGGCGTCGAAGAGGGGCGCGAGGGCGCGGGCCCGGGCGAGATCGTGCGGGTCGTCGATCTCCAGGACGCGGGCCGGGTCGGTGCGGACGAGTTCGGTGCGGCCGAAGAAGCGGTGGCGGTGGGTGCGGAAGCCCGCCGCGTCCATGGCGTAGGCGGCGCCGGTCTCCAGGAGGTCCTGGGGGCGGTCCTGGCGGCGGGGGCGTACGGACTTGTCGTGGTTGACGCCGTAACCGCCGTCGCCCGCAGCCTCGTTGGTGCCGTCGCCACCGTCGCCGTCGCCGTCGCGCCAGATGAACCCGTGGAAGTCGGCGACCGTGACGGCCGTGTCGGCGGCGCCGGACGCGACGGCCGCGGCCACCCGGTCGACGTCCTCGCGGGCGACGAACGGGCTGGTGCACTGCACGAGCAGCACCACGTCCACGGGCGCGCCGTGCCGTTCCTCGTGCGCGTCCAGGGCGTGCAGTACGGCGGCCTCGGAGGTGGCCGTGTCCCCGGCGATGGCGGCCGGGCGCAGCACCACGTCGGCACCGGCGGCGCGGGCCGCGGCGGCGATGGCCGGGTCGTCGGTGGAGACGACCACGTCGGTCACCTGCGCCGCCGCGAGGCATTCCCGGACCGCGCGGGCCACCAGCGGCACCCCGCCGACGGGCGCGAGGTTCTTCGCGGGCACCCCCTTGGAGCCGCCGCGCGCGGGGATCACCGCGAGCACCCGGCGCGGCGACGTACCGTCCTGGGTTTCGGGGTCGGACATGGAATCTCCTTGAGAGGCGGTCGTGGGGGCCGGGTCCGTCACAGCTCCCCCATCCGGCGGATCACCGGGGCGACCCGCTGGACGCCGTGCCGGTACGCGCCGCGCGCCGCACGGCGGACGATCTGGCGCACCGGTCCGGGCGCCTGGTCGGCGGCGGGGGCGCCGGGCAGCGGGACGCCGTCGGGGCCGAGGTGGTGGCGGGCGAGGATGCCGGGCAGATAGCCGGGGGCGGTCTCGGCCGTGTAGTACGGGTCGAGCGGCGGCAGCCCGCCGGGCCGGTCCAGCAGGGCGGCGATGCGCTCGCGGGCGGCGTCGTACGAGTCTTCGGACGCGACTCCCTGCCGGGCGACCCAGGCCGGGTCGGCCTCCGGCAGCTCCCCCGCGTCGATCCGGTCCCAGGAGGTCAGGCACCCGGACCCGATGAAGTGGTGGTTGCCGAGCGCTTCGCGGACCCCGAGGTCGGTCAGGACGGCCGTCGGGATGCGGCGGTGCAGGGCCTCCAGGGCGGCGGTGGAGCTGACCGTGACCAGCAGGTCGGTACGGTCCAGCACCTCGCCCATGTGCCCGTACACCAGACGGAAGTTGGCGGGTGCGTCCCTCCCCCGCACCAGCTTCTGGTACGGCAGTTCCTCGATGTGCGTGGTGTGCTCGCCGGGCTTGGAGCGCAGCTTGAGCAGCACCTCGCGCCCGGGGTGGCGGCGGGCGTGCCCGATCAGCCTGTCCAGCAGATAGGCGCGGTCCTTGCGGCTGTCGGGCACCGACGGCTGAGCGGCGAACACCACGGTGAACGGCTCGTGCGGGCCCGTGTAGGGCGCCCCGTCGAGGAAGGGCAGCGCGACCTCGGTCACCGCGGAGGCGTCCGCGCCGACCCCTTCGTACACGTCCCGGAACCGCTCCGCGTCGTGCGCCGAGTTGGCGAGCACCAGATCGGCGCCGTGCCGCAGCAGCAGTCCGTCGGCGAGCTTCTCGTAGACGACCCCGACGTACCCGGTGACGACCACGGGACGCGGCCCGCTCCCCCACACCTGCCGCAGCCCGTGCAGCATGGCCTGCACTCCACCGCCGACCAGCGCGAGCACGAGCACGTCGCAGCGCTCCTCGCCCATCGCCCGCACGAACTCCACGGCCGTCACCTCGCGCAGACTGTCCGCACGGGCACCGGTCTCACGCAGCTGACGAGCGGTCGGCGTGGCCCGCCCGCGCAACAGGAATCCGTCGAGCCGGATCTCCGCGCCGGTGGGGGCGAGGCGTCGCGCGGTGAGCGCGCCCCATTTCCATCGGGTGTCGGAATCCGCGAGGACGGCGATCCTCAGGGGTTCGGTGGTTGCTGGCACGCCGGAGACGTTAGGAAGGCATTCGGAGGTTCCGCCCAACCTGAACGCAACAAAGGGTTAACAGCACATCGACGAATGGGGATCCGGCCCCGTTTCGGGGTCCGGGAAAACCTGGTTCACGGCTTCGCCACGCGTCGTTCACCCCGCATCAAGGCGAGCGTCAGAACGAATGCCGGGCCCCGCCCTAATGTCCTCGGCGTGGTCAAGCTCTCGGTCATCGTGCCGTTCTACAACGTGCAGCAATACGCGCCGGACACCCTGAGGAGCCTCGGTGCGAACGCGCGTGACGATTTCGAGTTCGTTCTCGTGGACGACTGTTCCCGCGACGGGACACCGGACATTCTCCGGCGTGCCGAACGCGAGTTGCCCGGCGCGGTCGTGGTCCGGCACGAGACGAACGGCGGTCTGGCGACGGCCCGCAACACCGGCATCGACCGGGCGCGGGGCGAGTATCTGACGTTCCTGGACGGCGACGACTGGCTCGCCCCCGGCTACTACGAGCGGCTGGTGGCCGCCATCGAGGAGCTGGGGTGCGACTTCGTGCGCACCGACCATGTGCAGTGCACCGGGCGGGCGCGGGCCGTGCACCGGGTGCCGCACGGGCGGCGGAACGTGGTCCTGGACCCGCGGGCGGCGATCCTGCCCGCGGACCGGTCGACGTCGGTGGACTACCCGTACGCCTGGGCGGGCATCTACCACCGCCGACTGGCCGACCGGGGCCTGCTGCACTTCACGGACGGGCTGCGCACGGCGGAGGACCGGCCGTGGATCTGGCGGCTGCACCGGGAGGCGGAGTCGTTCGCCGTGACCGGGCTGCTCGGCGTCTTCTACCGGCGCGGGGTCGCCTCCTCGCTCACGCAGATCGGCGATGTGCGGCAGCTCGATTTCCTGCGCGCATTCGACCAGGTCATAGCGGAGACGGCCGCCGACCGGGATGCCGGAGAACTGCTGCCCAAGGCCGTGCGCACCTATTGCGCGATCATTTCCCACCATCTGGGAAGCATCGAAAGGTTCGAACCCTCGGTGGCGAGGAAACTGAAATCCCTGAGCGCGACCGCCCTTCGGCGGATGCCGCAGGACGTGTTGACCGAGGCGCTGGATTCGATGGATCTGGAACGAGCCACCAAGCTGCGTCGGCTGCGCCGTCGCCCCGCCCCCGCAGGGACCGCCGCATGACCACTCAGATCTTCCAGGCGTCCACGCTGTACGGCGTGGCCACGCTGGCCGCCGCGCTGGACTCCGGCTGTTTCGCCCCGGCCGACCGGCGCATCCTGCTCGTCTGCAACAACGCGGCCACCCCGGAGACCACGCCCGCCCTGAACCGGATGCCGGGCTTCGAGCGGCTGCGCGACCGCTTCGACGACGTGCTGTCGTACAACGAGACGATCGCCCCCTTCCACCCCGGCGGCTGGGCGCCCCGTGTGGACGACATGCCCTTGTGGGAGCGGTACTTGCGCCACGAGTGGCGGCTCGGCGACGAGCAGGTGGAGCTGGCGGTCGAGTCGATCCAGGTCAACCCGTCGCTCGCGCTCGCCCAGATCTTCACCGGCGCCCCGGTCACGGTGTACGCGGACGGCCTGATGAGCTACGGCCCGACCCGCAACAAGATCGACCCGCTGGTCGGCACCCGGGTGGACCGGCTGCTCCATCTCGACCTGGTGCCGGGGCTGAAGCCGCTGCTGCTCACCGAGTTCGGCGTCCCCGCCGAGCTGGTGCCCTCGGCCGCCTTCACCAAGGTGCTGGCCGAACTCGCCGCCGCCGAGGACGACCTGCCCGCGCTCGACGAGCCCGCGCTGCTGCTCGGCCAGTATCTGTCCGCGCTGGACATCCTCACGCCGGACGAGGAGGAGGAGCTGCACGTCCGCATGCTGCGCGGCGCCCTCGAACTCGGCCACACCCGCGTGGTGTTCAAGCCGCACCCCACCGCACCGGCCCGCTACGCCCGCACGCTGGAGCAGGAGGCGGAGCGGCTGGGCGCGGATCTCACGGTGCTGGACACGCCGGTGCTCGCGGAGGTGCTCTACCAGCGCATGCGGCCCGCGCTGGTCGTCGGCTGCTTCTCCACCGCCCTGCTGACCGCCGCCACCCTCTACCAGCTGCCGGTGGCGCGGACCGGCACCGGCACCCTGCTGGAACGGCTGGTCCCGTACGAGAACAGCAACCGGGTGCCGGTCACCGTGGTCGACGCGCTGCTGCCGGACCTCGCCGACCGGGCGGCCGTCACCGAGGGACGGCGGGGCACCGAGGTCGCGGAACTGAACGATCTGGTGCGCGCGGTGGCCTTCGCCATGCAGCCGAAGATCCTGCCGCAGCTGCGCCCGCACGCCGAGCGCTTCCTCGGCGCCCACCAGGACGCCGGCACGCTGCGCTACTTCAAGCGCAGGCGGCTGGCCACGCTCGCGCTGCCCGGTGGGATCCCCGCCCAGCTGGCGTTCATCCCGCGCAACGCGACCGTCCGCCGGGTGGCGCGCCGGGCGCGGGTGCTGCGCCGGGCGGTCCGCCGCTGACACCGGCCCTGCCCCGGCCCGCAGCCCTTCGACGATCCACTCGACCCCCAGGACCCGGCCCATGACCGCCACACCGCAGCTCGACATGGCCCCGCTCGCCAGTCCGCCGGAGCCCGCCGCCGCCCGGCCGCAGGCACGCCTGCTCGCCCTGGACGGGCTCCGGCTGGTGGCCGCACTGATGGTGTGTCTGTATCACTACACCGGACGCGGCGGCACGATCTCCGAGTCCTGGCACCAGAGCCCGTCCGAGGTCTTCCCCCGGCTCTCCCAGGTGGCCCCCTACGGCTGCCTGGGCGTGCAGTTCTTCTTCGTGATCAGCGGCTTCGTGATCTGCATGAGCGGCTGGGGCCGGAGCCTCGGTGACTTCTTCCGCTCGCGGGTGGCCCGGCTCTACCCGGCGTACTGGGTGGCGCTGGTGCTGGTCACCGCGGCGGCCTTCGTGCTGCCGGTCGTGGTGAGGCCCGTACGGGCCGACGAGTTCCTGGTGAACCTGACGATGCTCCAGCAGCCGATGGGCGCCTCCCGGATCCTCGGGGTGTGCTGGACGCTGTGGGCGGAGGTCCGCTTCTACGTGCTGTTCGCCCTGTTCGTGGTCGTGCGCGGGGCGACCTACCGGCGCGTGGTCCTGTTCGCCTGCGTCTGGACCCTGGCCGCCGCGATCTCCACCACCTCCGGCAACGCCCTCACCGACGCGGTGGTCATGCCGGAGTACGCCCCGTTCTTCATCGGCGGTCTCGCGCTCTACCTGATCCACCGCTTCGGAAGCAGCCCGCTGCCCTGGGGCATCGTCGTCATGTCCTGGCTGCTCGGCCAGAGCGCGGCGGTACGCGGTCTGTGGCATCCCGGTGCCCACGGCGACTTCACCCGGCACCCCGTGGTGATCGTCCTGGTCGTCACCCTGGCCTTCGCCTCGGTGGCGGCCGTCGCCCTCGGCTGGACCCGCTGGGCGTCCTGGCCCTGGCTGGTCACGGCGGGCGCCCTGACCTACCCCTTCTACCTGGTCCACGAACACCTGGGCTGGTTCGCCGTACGCGTCCTCCACCGCGGCCTCGGCCTCGCCCCCTGGCCGACGCTGGGCCTGACGGTGACGGCCATGCTGGCCCTGGCCTGGCTCCTGCACCGCTTCGTGGAAAAACCCTTCGGCCCCCGGCTGCGCCGGGCTCTCAAGGGCTGACCTCAGCCGATCCCGTACCGCGCCCCGATCCCCGCCACGATCACCGCCAGTCCCTCCTCGAACTGTTCGTCGTAGTGGTCGAAGAGGAAGCGGCCCGCTTCGGCCGCGAGGGGGAAGTCGGCCAGGCGGCGGGTGCGTTCGGCGAGGTCGTAGCCCTCGCGGAGTTCGCCGGGGAGGGGGCGGACGCCCTGTTCCTCGGTGACGAAGCCGATCGTGTACATGTTGGCGGTGCGGGCGGCGTCGACCGCCTGGGGGAGGGTGAAGCCCGCGGCGGTGAAGACCTGGAGGTGGGACTCCATCGCGGGGGCGTGTTCGGTGCCGGTGAAGCGGGAGCCGCTGAAGACCTTGGCGCCGTCGCGGTAGGCGAGGAGGGCGGTGCGCAGGCCGCGGTTGGCGCGCAGGAGGCGTTCCTGCCAGGTGTCGGCGGGATCCAGGACGACGCCGGCCGTCATGCGGCGGTACATCTCCGTCGCCATCTCGTCCAGCAGGGCCTGCTTGTCCTTGAAGTGCCAGTAGAGCGCGGGGGCCTTCACGTCCAGTTCGCGGGCGATGGCGCGCAGGGTCAGACCGTCCAGGCCGGTCTCGTTCAGCAGCCTGAGTGCCGTGTCCGCGACCCGTCGGCGGTCGAGGGGGGCGCGTCGTTCCGTACTCACGGGGAACAGCTTGACACCTTAACAACGTTAAGGGCATCCTCGTGAGTGGCGGCACTTAACGGCGTTAAGGAGAGATGCCATGAATGCCCTGGTGGATGTGCTGATCGTGGGGGCCGGGCCGACCGGGCTCACCCTCGGGGTCGACCTGGCCCGGCGCGGCGTGGCCGCGCTGGTCGTGGAGCGGGCGGACACCCTCTTCCCCGGCTCGCGCGGCAAGGGGCTCCAGCCGCGCACCATGGAGGTCTTCGACGACCTCGGCGTACTGGACGCGATCCGCGCGGGCGGCGGCCCGTACCCGGCGCGGGTGATCTGGAGGGACGGCGAACAGGTCGGCACGGCGCCCATGTTCGATCCCGTGGAGCCGGACGAGGGCGCGCCGTACACCGAGCCCTGGATGGTGGCCCAGTGGCGCACGCAGGAGATCCTCGCCGCGCGCCTGGCCGAGCTGGGCGGCACGGTCGCCTTCGGGCGCGAGCTGACGGATCTCGCGCAGGACGCGGAGGGCGTCACGGCGTACTTCGCGGACGGTACGGAGATCCGCGCGCGCTATCTGGTCGCGGCCGACGGCGGACGCTCGGCGGTACGGCGCGCGGTCGGCATCAAGATGACCGGCGAGAGCGTGGACCCGAGCCCGTTCCTGGTGGCGGACGTGCGGGTGCGCGGGCTCGGCCGGGAGCACTGGCACACCTTCCCCGGCGCGGACGGCACCGGTCTGATGCTCTGCCCGCTCGCCGGGACGGACGACTTCCAGCTGGCGGCGCGGCTCCCCGAGGGCACCGCGCCCGACCTGACCCTGGACGGCGTCCGCAAGCTGGTCGGCGCCTTCACCCACCTCGACCCCGAGGACGTCACCGAGCTGCGCTGGGCCTCCGAGTTCCGGCCGAGGGCCGCGCTCGCGGACCGCTTCCGCGCGGGCCGGGTCTTCCTCGCCGGGGACGCCGCCCATGTGCACTCACCGGCGGGCGGACAGGGCCTGAACACCAGCGTCCAGGACGCCTACAACCTCGGCTGGAAGCTGGGCGCGGTGCTGCGCGACGGCGCCCCCGAGGCGCTGCTCGACACCTACGAGACCGAGCGCCGCGCCAATGCCGCCGCCATGCTCGACCTCTCCACCGGCGTCCATCGGGGCGAGGTGCGGCGCGGGAAGGCCACGGTGCAACTCGGCCTCGGCTACCCGGACTCGGCCCTGAGCGAGGACACCCGCCGGGCCCCCTCCGGCATACGGGCGGGCGATCGCGCGCCGGACGGCCGGGTGGACGGCGTACGCCTCTTCGACGCCTTCCGGGGCCCGCACTGGACCCTGCTCGGCGCCCCCGCCCCGCACGACGGCATCCGCGCGCTCCCGGCGGCCCCCGCGTCCTACGGCCCCGGCGTCTTCCTCGTCCGGCCCGACGGGTACGTGGGCTGGGCGGGCGACTCGGCCGAGGGCGTCGAGGACTACCTCACCCGCGTCGCCCGGCCCGCGTCCTGACCCCGTCCTGGCCCGCGTCGCCCGGCCCGCGTCCTGACCCCGTACTGGCCCGCGTCGCCCGGCCCGCGTCCTAGACGACGGACGCCAGCGACAGCTTCACCGCGAAGCCGAGGAACAGCACCCCCGCCGCCGAAGTGGCCGTCGCCGACAGCCGCTTACGGCGGCGGAAGGCGGCGGCCAGACGCGTGCCGCCGAATATCAGCGCGGTGAGGTAGAGGAAGCTGAACGCCTGGGCGAAGGCGCCGAGGACGACGAAGGACAGGGCCGGGTAGGCATAACCCGGGTCCACGAACTGGACGAAGAAGGCGACGAAGAACAGGATCGCCTTCGGGTTGAACAGGCTGACCACCAGCGCGCGCCGGAACGGCCGTTCGTCCGCCGCGCCGTCCTCGCCCGCCTCCCTCAGCGCCGCCTCGCGCCGGGTCCGCCACAGCTGCCACGCGGCCCGCATCATCCCGATCGCGAGCCAGGTCAGATACCCGGCACCGGCGTACTTGACGATCGCGAACAGCACCGCGTTCGCCTGGAGCAGCGAGGCCACACCGGCCGCCGACAGCGTCATCAGCACGGTGTCGCCGCACCACACACCGGCGGCGGCCGTATAGCCCGCGCGCACACCCTTACGGGCGGCCACGGACAGCACGTAGAGCGAGTTGGGGCCGGGCAGCAGCACGATCAGGACGAGCCCTGCCAGATAGGTGGGGAGATCGATGACGCCGAACATGCGGGGAGTCTCGCACGAGGCACTGACAGTGCCTATGGCGCGGGTCTCAGCAGGCCAGGACGGCACGCGGGCCCGGCGTCCAGCTCCCGCCCCGGCCCGCTCGCCCCGGCCCGCCCGGCCCGGCGCTCAGAACCCGTCCGCCGGAACGTACGACCCCCACACCCCCCGCAGCACCTCGCACACCTCCCCCACCGTCGCCCGCTCCCGCAGCGCCCGCTTCATCGGTGGCAGCACGTTGTCCGTGCCCCCCGCCGCCTCCCGCAGCGCGGCCAGCGCCGACTCCGCCGCGGCCGTGTCCCGCCCCGCCCGCAGCCGGGCCAGCCGCTCGCGCTGGCGGGTCTCCACCCCGGGGTCGGAGCGCGCGGGGACGTACGGCTCCTCCTCGTCCAGCCGGAAGCGGTTGACGCCGACGACCACCCGCTCCCCCTCCTCCGTCTCGCGGGCGATCCGGTACGCGTTGCGCTCGATCTCCCCTTTCTGGAAGCCCTGTTCGACGGCGGCGACCGCGCCGCCCAACTCGGCTACACGGTCCATCAGTTGCAGCGCGGCCGTCTCCAGGTCGTCGGTCAGCGACTCGACGGCGTAGGACCCGGCGAAGGGGTCGACCGTGGCGGGGACGTCCGTCTCGTACGCCAGGACCTGCTGGGTGCGCAGGGCGAGGCGGGCGCTCTTCTCCGTGGGCAGGGCGATGGCCTCGTCGAAGGCGTTGGTGTGCAGCGACTGGGTGCCGCCGAGCACCGCCGCGAGCGCCTGCACGGCGACCCGGACGAGGTTCACCTCGGGCTGCTGCGCGGTGAGTTGGACCCCGGCGGTCTGGGTGTGGAAGCGCAGCATCCAGGACCTGGGATCGCGCGCGCCGAACTCCTCCCGCATCACCCGCGCCCAAATGCGGCGCGCCGCACGGAACTTGGCGACCTCCTCCAGAAGCGTCGAGCGCGCCACGAAGAAGAAGGAGAGGCGGGGCGCGAACGCGTCCACGTCCATGCCCGCCGCGAGCGCGGTGCGGACGTACGCGATGCCGTCCGCGAGCGTGAACGCGACCTCCTGCGCGGGCGAGGCACCCGCCTCCGCCATGTGGTAGCCGGAGATGGAGATGGTGTTCCAGCGCGGGAGTTCGGCCGCGCAGTACGCGAAGAGGTCGGCGGTCAGCCGGAGGGAGGGGCGGGGCGGGAAGATGTAGGTGCCGCGCGCGATGTACTCCTTCAGCACGTCGTTCTGGACGGTGCCGGTCAGCCGGTCGCCGGATACGCCCCGTTCCTCGGCCACCAGCTGGTAGAGGAGGAGCAGCGCGGCGGCCGGGGCGTTGATCGTCATGGAGGTGGAGACGCGGTCCAGCGGGATGCCGTCGAACAGCTCCCGCATGTCCTCGATGGAGTCGACGGCCACGCCGACCCGGCCGACCTCGCCGTGCGCGAGGGGCGCGTCGGAGTCGTAGCCCATCTGGGTGGGCAGGTCGAAGGCGACGGACAGGCCGGTGGTGCCGTGGGCGATCAGCTCGCGGTAGCGGGCGTTGGACTCGGCTGCGGTGCCGAAACCGGCGTACTGGCGCATCGTCCAGGGGCGGCCGGTGTACATGGTCGGATAGACGCCCCGGGTGTACGGGTACGCGCCGGACTCGCCCAGCCGCTCGGCCGGGTTCCAGTCCGCCAGGTCGCCGGGGCCGTAGACCGGCTCGATGGGCCGCCCCGACTCCGTGTGCCGTGTCATGGCCGCCTCCGGGAGGTGTCCGTCGTCCCCCGTGGTGTCTGTCGCCCTCCGTACCACCCTGCCGTGTAGTTCAACGCGGGGCGCGCGGGGAAGCATCCCGGGCATGAGGAATCCGGGGAGAACCGCCGTCGTACTCGCCTCGGCCGCCGCTCTCGCCGCGCTCTGCGGCTGCACGGTGACCCCTCCGGACGGCGCCGACGGCAAGCACCGCTCGCCGCTGCACATCGAGCTGCCGTCGGGCACCCCGGCGGCCACACCGCGTACGACCCCGCCGCGTACGGGCACGTCCTCCGCGCCCGCCCGCGTGCTGTGGTCGCGCGGCGACAGCGGCTCCGGGGTGCGCGAGCTGCAGGCGCGGCTGCGGCAGCTCGACTGGCTCTTCGACGGGCCGACCGGCAGCTACGACGATCTGACCGAGAAGGCCGTCAGCGGTTTCCAGGGCAAGCGCGGGCTGCCGAGGACGGGCCGTACGGACACGGTCACCTGGCAGCGGCTGATGGCGATGACGCACCGGCCGGGCACGTGGGAGCTGTACCTGATGGGTGGTCAGCCCGCCGCCGCGCCCGACCCGCGTTGTCTGACCGGCCGCGTGCTGTGCATCGACAAGACCAGCCGCACCCTGCGCTGGATGACCGACGGGCGGACCCTGTCCACGATGTCCGTGCGCTTCGGCTCGCAGTACTCCCCCACGCGCGAGGGTGTGTTCCACGTCTACTGGAAGTCCCGGCACCATGTGTCGACGCTCTATGACTCCCCGATGCCGTACGCCCTGTTCTTCAGCGGCGGACAGGCCGTGCACTACTCGTACGACTTCGCGGCGCGCGGTTACGCGGGCGGCTCGCACGGCTGTGTCAACGTGCGGGACGAGCAGGCGATCGCCTCGCTGTTCGCGCAGGTGAGGGTGGGCGACAAGGTGGTCGTCTCCTGGTGAGGCGGAGGAAGCGGGGCGCGGGCGGGACCGGGGGAACGTGTCCCGCCCGCGCCGGGTGCACGAGCCGTGGGTACGGGGGGAACCCCGGCTCAGTGCGACGGCCGATGACCAGTCGGCTCACCCTGTACTGCGTCACCGGCTCCAGAAACGTCACACCTGGCGCGAAGAAATTTCCCTGCCCGGCGAAACCGCAGGTCAGAGGGTGCTGAAGGTGGGGCTGGGGGTGGCGGTGGGGAGGTCCGTGGCGGTGGGGACGACGGGCAGGACGTAGGTGGAGGGGACGGGGGAGGCGAGGCCGTTGCGGAGGTGGCGGACGGGGCGGTCGCGGTCCTTGCGGGGGCGGCTGTCGCCGGAGCCGGAGTCCGAACCGGAACCGGATGTGCCGTCGCCGTCGCCGTCGCCCTTGCCGTCGTCGTCGCCGAAGCCGCCCTTGCCGTCGGACCCGCGGCCGTCGCCGAAGTGGCCGAGGGGGCCCTCGGTCGCCAGGCCGCCGGACCCGGGCAGGGTCGGCAGGCCGCCGCCCCGGCGGGGCGACAGCACGGCCGCGCAGTACGTCTTCACCCGGTCCGAGCCGCCCGCGACGCCCTCCAGCGCACGGCGGTGCCCCGCCTCGGGCTCCCGTCCGGCGCGCAGCTCACGGCAGGCCGCCACGGCTGCCCGCCAACGGGCGCCGGGCTTACGGGACTCGGCGCCGGAGCCGGTCCTCTTGCCGGTGTCCTGACCGGCACCGCCCGCCGCCTCGGGCGGGGCGTCGCCGGGGTCGGCGGACCCGGTCGTACCGGCGGTGGGTCCGGCGGTCCCGGACGGGCCCGGGGACGACGGCAGCCGCGAGCGGCCCGGCGTCGCGGCGGCGGACACGGACGCGCCGGGGTCGGGCCGCCCCTGCCGGAACGGTCCGGGCAGCACCCCGCTCCCGGCCGCCACGGCGACCCCGCCGAGCGTCCCGACGGCCACGGCGGCGGCCAGCGCCATCCGTACGGGGCGCCTCCACCGCGGGCGCCGCTCACGCACGGGGCAGCGCGGCTGGGCGCCGATGCGGACGACGCCCGCGTCGTGTCCGTGGAACTCACTTGCTGCGGAGGCGTGTTGAGGCGGGGCGGCATCATGCATGGCGCCCGTGGCGGCCACGCCGTCACCGGGAACGTCCGCGTCGCGCACCGCGCTCGCCCGCCCCGCCCTCGCCGCCCGGAACGCGGCCAACACCACGTCCTCACCGGGGAGTTCGTCCTTCGCCGGAGCTGCGGAGGCGGCGAGGTCCGCCAGGAGGGACGCCACCCGGGTCACCTCGTCGGGGACCTGGGCGGCGGAAGATCGCGGCGGCTCGCCGTTCAGCAGACGTTCCGACGTCTCGAGGTCCAGCCACTCGTCGTGCTCGTCGGCCATCACATGTCCCTCTGCGTCCGCGCACGCGCAGGCGTCACACTCGCGGGCCTGACCGCACGGCCGCGAGGTCCACGCTGGGGCGGGAGCGCGTCGAGTCCACCGGCCGACTCCTGGTCGGGGCCGAGGAGTTCGGCGAGTCGCTTCAGGCCCCGGTGCGCGGCGGTGCGGACCGCTCCCGCGCGCTTGCCGAGCGTCTCGGCGGCGGACTTGGCGTCCAGGCCGACCACCACGCGCAGCACCACCGCCTCGGCCTGGTCCTGCGGAAGGCGCGCGATGAGCGAGAGGGTGCCGTCGGTGGCCAGTGCCTCCATCGCCTCACCGGCGGTGTCCGACTCGGCGGCACGGCCGGTCAGTTCGGTCTCGTCGCCGCCTATCAGCGGGCGGCGTCCGCGCATCCGTATGTGGTCCAGGGCGCGGTTGCGGGCTATCCGCGCGGCCCACCCCCGGAACCGGTCCGCGTCCCCGCTGAACCGGTCGAGGTCGCGGGCGATCTGGAGCCATGCCTCGGACGTGACGTCCTCCGCGTCCGGCTCCCCCACCAGCGTGCGCACATAGCCGAGCAGCCGTGGATGCACCGCGCGGTACACCGTGCGGAAGGCTTCCTCGTCACCGCCCTGGGCCGCGCGCACCGCGGCGGTCAGCTCCGCGTCGTCCCCCTGCACCGCACTCCCTTACGCCTGTCTGGTGGTCGGCGCGAAAGGCACGTTACGGCCTGAAACAGTGCCCCGTCCATGTCTGTAGAAGATGCAACTGACTCGTGATCCATTGCGGTGTGACACAAGCCGCACTCCCGGCGCTGTACGAGATGCGGGCCGCACCCAGACCCGCCACACGCGACGGCCGGGGCCTCTCCTGTGGGGGGTGGCGGCCTCGGCCGTCGCTTCGATCTCCCCTCTCCGGCCGCCGTGTTCACGCCTGCGGCCCGTCGCGACGCCCTCCCCACCAGCCCCGTACGCTTCTCCGTTCACATGTTCACCACACAACAACGGAGACGGCGGAATCGATGATGGGCACCTTTGTGGGGCTCGTGGTGGTGCCCTTGGTCGTCGCCGGGCTGGCTCGGTGGGGGGCGGCGAGGCGGCGGCGGGCGCTGGCAATGGGGCGGGCTGTGCATTTTCGGTGTCGGCTCGATGGGCGCAGGGGGCGGTTGTTGGTCGATCCGCGGCTCGACGGTCCCGTTTTTCTCGGGCGGGCCGGGGGCGCGGTCGCGCTGCCGCGTGGGGGTACGACTCTGGGGGCGACGGTCGCCACTGTCGACAGGCCCACTGCCGAGAAGGTCAGTCTGCGGTACCGGACGCCTCAAGGGCGGGTCGTGCGGCTGCGGTTGGCCACGCATGACGCGCGGACCCTGGGTGTGTGGCTCGGGGAGGAGCCCCGGCCGGGTCCGGTGACCGGCCGACGGCGGCCACTGCTGCCGACCGCGCCCTCGTGGGCCGTGTTCGCCCTCGCGGCGGCCCTGTTCGTGGGGCTGGCCGCCGCGGATGTCGCGGTGTTCGGGGAGCACACGGCCGCCGAGGTGGTGCGGGTGGACCGGGACGACGAGTACTGCACCGTCGCCTGGGACGGCGGGGTGGAGCGGGCGGGCGTGGACTGTGACGCGGAGGCCGTCCGCGCCGGTGATCGCCTACCGGTCGTCGCGCTTCCCTGGCCCTTCCTGGGCGACGCCGTGGACACGTGGATCACCCCGCGGATCGTCGCCGTCCTCGGAGGTGTGCCCGGACTGCTCGGTCTGGGCGGGGCGTTGGTGCTCAACCCGCTGCTCTGCGCCCGGCGCGTCCGGCTGGTGCGGCGGGCCGGGCCGGTGGCCCTTCCGCAGGCAGTCGTGGAGGGCGAGGCGGACGAGGAGGAGTGGCCCGCCCTCGGTGACGACCTGCGCTACGCGAGCCTCGCCGCCGCGGCCCGGCACGCCGATCGGCACCGGCCAGGGCCCCGGGTGACCCCGCCACGCCGTGGCCCGGGGCGTACGTCCGTGTCGCCGTGGGGCTGGGTCCTCGGCACCGTCCTCGGCACCAAGGCATGGTGCCTCCTGCTGTTCTCCTGCGGCACCGTCCTGAACGACCCTTCCCACCCGGGGCGCTGGCGCCTGCTCCTGCTCGGCACGACCGGCATCGTGGCCCTCGCCCGGATCGGCTGGGTCGTGACCGACCGCTCCCCGCTGTGCGGTCCGGTGCTGCGGGCCGCGCGCACGGATGCCGGGAAGGACGCGTGGCGGCCCATGCGGTACGTCCGGCTGTGCCCGGAGCCCGGCGAGATGGTGCTGGTCCTGTTCCGGCCGGAGGGCGGGGACGTGACGGCGCCCCAATACCTCCAGCCGCTCTCCCGCTCCCGGGGCACCGGGCGCCGTACCGTCGGCGGGCCCCCTCCCGTCGGCGAGGCCCTGGTGCGCGACACCGGTACGGGAGCGCTGATCTGCGAGATAGACGGCGTCCGCTACCTCCCCAGCCGCCGGGCCACCGAAGCCGCAGCCGACCCCGCCCGCACCCGCGACGAGCTGCGCGACCTCGCCGAGAGCCACCTCCGGCCGGTCGGCCCCCGCGACTGAGCGGCCGTTCGCTACCGCAGCCGCCCCGCCGTCGCCTCCCGGCACAGCGCCCCCAGCGACCCGTCCCCCTCGTAGGCCCGGCGCGCCTCGTCCATCGGGGTCCACAGGCGGCCGTCGGGGGTGCGCAGGCAGGGGTCGCCGTCGGTGGCCCACCATTCGGCGCCGGTCTGGCGGGCGATGACCTCTCCGGCGTAGGCGCCGAAGCCGCGCAGGACGCGGCACACGGCCTCGTACGGCGGGCCGTCGCGGCGTATCTCGTCGATGACGCGGTCGACGCGCCACAGGCTGCGCGCGGTGTAGTCGAGCCGGAGCCGGGCGCCCTCGCGGAGCGCGGCGACGGTGTCGGCGGCCCAGCGGGCGGGACGGCCGTCCACGGGGGCGGGCGGGTACGCGGGGGTGAGGTACGAGGCTGTCACACAGGGGACAGCGGTCCCGGAGGCCCGGCCGTAACAGGATTCCGGGCCGTTGCGGGAACCGGCGCAGGACCGCCCCACCGCCACCCCGGGACGCTCACAAACCCCGCCCACACGGCGGGGTTTGACCAGCGGAGCGCCCTGAAGAACCGATACGCCCGGTCCGTTCAGCCCTGGCTGCGCGCCCGGCGCGAGACCACCGCCTGGAGGATGCGGCGGCCCTCGATCGACACGTCCAGGGCGCGGCGCAGCCCGCCCACACCGTGCTCGGCGAGGAGTTCCAGGACGACGGTCTGGCGGCGGAGTTCGGCGGCGACCAGCGGGGAGGACGTCTCGTCCGTACCGCCGTCCCGGTCCTCGGCCGCGTCGGCGGCCGGGGCGGTGTCCTCGGTGGCGGGGTCGAGCAGCCGGTGGACCTGGAGGGCGGCGAGGGAGCAGGCGTCGGCCCACTCCCGCAGCGCCGCCCCGGACCGCTCGGCCGGTGCCGTCTCCAGCATCCGCCGCACCAGCAGGGCCGCCTCGTCCTCGCCGGGGTCCGTCCCGCCGAGCGCGGCCCGCGCCTTCTCCAGGCTCTCGGACCAGTCGGAGCCGTCGGCGAGGTGCGCCCAGAGCGGGCGCAGCAGTTCGTCGTCCTCGTACACCAGGGGGACGCACCGATCCGAACAAGCCAGCCCACTGGCGGCCAGCCCGCGCGCGTCGGCCTGTGCGATCAGTTCCACCAGGCTCATGGAATCTCCCCTCGCCTGGGCACCGTCTGTACGGAGCCCGCATTTCCCCTTACTGCGTGCGACGGCCCCGGAGTGTCACAGTCGCCGGTTTTCAGCCAAGAACGGGGGTGAACGGAACACCCGTCGCCTTCTGGTCCTGCATCCGGGTCAGCCGGAGCACGACCAGCGCGGCGAGCACGGCGGCGACGAGGTCGGTGAGGTCGGCGAAGAGCATGACGCGCGCCTCCCACACGGCGTCCGTACCGCCGTCGAACCGGGTCGTCGCCTGGTCCGCGAACAGCGAGACGAGCCACAGCGCCCACCAGAGGTCGATGAGCCGGTGCCCGGCCGGGCGGCCCTGGGGCGCGCTCGTGTTCCAGATGTCGAGCACGATCCGGCGCGGGAACCACAGGTTGACGATCGGGCAGAACCACGCGCCGATCGCCCACCCTCGCTTCAGGCTGTGCCCGGACTGGTCGAACACCTCGGCGTTGACCCGTACCCGGTACAGCCAGCACAGGTAGACGACCATCGCCGCGATCAGGGTGAGCACCTGGGCGCCCGCGGTGAGTCCGGTGGCGAGGTCGGCCAGATCGGAGGTGCGGCCCTGGCCCGCGCTGTCCAGCTGGAGCGCGTCGGCCCAGATGGCGAACAGGTCGGCCACGGCGACGAGCGCCAGCAGCGTGACGGTGGCCCGCCCGAGCCCGACCGGCGAACGCAGCGCGAGACCGGGCGGCGGCGGGAACGGCGCGGCGAAGGGCGCGTCGTAAGGCCCCCCGGCCCCGACGGGCGGCCCGACCGGCGGCCCCGACAGTGGCCCGGGCTGCGGCCCGACCGGCGCCCCGGACAGCGGCGCCATCGGCGGCCCCGCGGGCGCGAACGGCGGATGCGCCCCCGCCGCAAGGCACTCCGGGCACAGCGTGTTCCCGGCGGACGCGGGCTGACGGCCGCAATGCGTGCAGGTCATGAAGGATTACCCCCCGATACGGTGCCGACGGCGCGACACGGCCCTCCCCAGGCCGGCGCGCACCAGGAAGCCGCCGACGAGCACACCCGCCGACGGCTTTACCTGGAACATACGTTCTGCCCGGGTGTCAGTCCAGCCGATTCGCCAGCTGCCGGAACTGGTCCCAGGACAACGGGGGTTGGCCCGGATACCAGAGCTTCTGCACCGTCGCCCGCAGCGGCATCCGGATGCCGGAGGCGACCTGCGCCTCGGTCTGCGCGTTGGGGAAGTCGCACCACACCGCGAACGAGCCGCCGAGGATCTGGTCGTCGTACCGCGCCGGGACGGGATCGGTGCCCCGGATCACGCGCGGGGTCCACTGCTCGTAGATCCGCTGCCCGGTCGGGTAGACGAAGGTCTGGGGCTCGCCGAGGACGTAGTACAGGTACTCGTCGTTGTAGTTGAGCACCTTGCGGCCCGCGCTCAGATACTCCGCCGGGGGCCGGGCCCCTATCTCCTTGCCGGTCCAGTAGGCGACCTGGAGATCCTTGGCGGGCTGGATCGAGGTGCCGCGCAGGAAGCCGTCGTTCCAGGCCCGCATGGTGCGGTCGTGAGCGCGGACGGTGGCGGCGCGGTCGTTGAGCCAGCCGGTGGCCAGGTCGGCGACGGAGCCGTCCGGGCCGTACGCCTTGCGGGCGGCGGAGGCCAGCTGCGGATAGGAGGACTCGGGGTCGGAGACGGTCAGCGCCTGGTACT
This sequence comes from Streptomyces sp. LaPpAH-108, assembly GCF_000373625.1. Classification (GTDB taxonomy): domain Bacteria; phylum Actinomycetota; class Actinomycetes; order Streptomycetales; family Streptomycetaceae; genus Streptomyces. The sequence goes on along the minus strand of NZ_KB891987.1, from coordinate 402,859 downwards.
CGTCACCGCCCAGGTGCCACTGCTTCTGCGTGAACAGGCCGGAGTATTCGTTCAGCAGATCGTCGACGATCTTGGCGGAGGCGGGGTTGGAGATGTCGATCGCGCCGCGCGTCGGGGTGCCGCTCGCGTTGCGCAGCTGGAGATCGGGGTGGGCGGCGATGACGGCGCCGAGGTGGCCGGGCGAGTCGATCTCGGGGACGACCGTGATGTGCCGGGCGGCGGCGAGGTCGATGATCTTCTTGACCTGCGCCTTGGTGAGATGGTCCTTGGAGACGATCTCGGGGTGGGTGGTGGACTGGATCCGGAACGCCTGGTCGTCGGAGAAGTGCAGTCCCAGCTCGTTGAACTTCAGATCGCCCAGTTCCCGTACCCGGTCCTCGATCCAGGTCTCGGAGAACGGTTTGCGCGCGATGTCGAGCATGAAGCCGCGCACCGGCTTGGCGGGCTCGTCCTTGACGACACCCTCGGGCGCGGTGCCGCCGCCGTGCACCTCCTGTTTGAGGGTCCGGGTGCCGTAGAAGACCCCCGCGTCGGCGGGGCCGCTGATGTCCACCCGGCCGTCGCGCACGGTCATGGTGTACGACTCCGGGTTGCCGCCCTTGCCGCCGAGCGCGAGCCGTACGTCACCGGCGCGCACGTCCTTCTTCTGCCCGGCGTATGTCAGCCCGAGCTCGCCGGCTATGAGCTTGCCCTCGTCGGCCAGCCCCGGATCGGTGATCACCACCCGGTCGCCGCTCGCCGGACGCCACCCGGGGCCGTGCGCCGGGGTGTGGGACCGGACCGCCGGTATGGTCTGCGGCGCCTTCGACAGCGGATAGTCCCGCGTGGGCGACGGGCTCGGGCTGTCGCCCACGCTCGCCACGTCCGAGCCGCCGGGCGAGCCGCCGCCCGAGGAGGCCCAGACGCCGACACCCACGCCGGCCACGACCGTCCCGGCGACCGCCGCGACGACGATCGCCCGTTTCCGCTTCACCTGCCGCGCCGCCGTACGGCGCCTGTGCTGGCTCACCTTCCCAACCTACGACCGATCCGGCGGGGACTCGTCATCGAGAGTTTCCGAAACTCTCCCGTCCGAGTGAAAATCGGGCATCCGTCGGACACACAGTGACCACTCTCGATAACGTGTCGGCACACCTTTCACACGTTCCCCTGCCGTATCTTCCGCATCCCCTGCCGTCCCCCTGCCCCACATCACCTGTGACGCGAGGACCCACGCTGCCTGCGCACCGTTCGCCGTATCTCCCCACGCCGCTCGACGCCTTCAACCTGGCCCCCGCCGACGAGGCCCGTGCCCTGCTGGAGCGCTGTCTGCGCAGCGCGCGCTGGGCGCACCGGCTCGCCGAGCACCGCCCCTACCCGGACCTGGCCGCCCTGCTCGCGGCGGCCGACGAGGCGGCGTACGACCTGGGCCAGAGCGACCTCGCCGAGGCGCTGGCCGGGGAGTCCCTGCCCCGGCTCCCCGAGGGGACGTACTCCGCCGCCCACACCGCGCTCGACGCCGCGCACGCCGCCTACGAGGCGCGATTCGGCCATGTTTTCGTCATCAGCCCGGGCGACACCCCGCCGGAGGAGCTGCCGGACCGCGTCCTCGAAGGCATCCGGTCACGATTGACGAACGATCCGGACGACGAACGGGTGGTCGTGGCCGAGGAACTGCGCGGCCTGGCCCGCCACCGCCTCGCCGCCCACCTCGGCACCACGGGCTCCCGCACCACCAGCGGTTACGCACCCCGCCCCCGCGCCTAGCCCCGTCCGGCGGATCGAGGCGCGGGCAAGCGCCGATGCCGCCTCTCCCCCCAGGTGAGCGGGGCCGGAAGCGCCCGGATGCCCGGCGGAGCAGGGCATCGGCGCGTGCGCCGGGGACACCGTCCGCGCGAGTGAAGTCGAGCGGCGCGCCCCGTCCGTCGACGGCGCCGCCGCAGGCGGGCGGGCCCGCGCCGCGATCCGTCCGACCGGCCCGGCGCCGGGCCGGTTCCGTCGTGGCGCCGGTCACCCGCGCCGTGCGGGGTGGATCACACAGACCGGCCCCCCGTCGGCCCTGGCGCACGTCATGGATACGATGCTGAGGGCCGGTGGACCGTACCCGGCCGGGCCCGACCGACAGTGAAGCCGGCGCGGCCCTAGTCCCCGCACCCGGAGGGTTCTTCCGTGCCGGCTGGAACGCTGTACCGCGGCCGGGAAGGTATGTGGTCCTGGGTGGCTCATCGAGTCACCGGCGTCCTCATCTTCTTCTTCCTGTTCGTTCACGTGCTGGACACCGCTCTCGTGCGTGTCTCCCCCGAGGACTACGACAAGGTCGTAGCCACGTACAAGACCCCGATCGTCGCGCTGCTGGAGTACGGCCTCGTGGCCGCCATCCTCTTCCACGCGCTCAACGGTCTGCGCGTCATCGCCGTCGACTTCTGGTCGAAGGGGCCGCGCTACCAGAAGCAGATGCTGTGGACCGTCGTCGGTGTCTGGCTCGTCCTGATGGTGGGCGCGCTCTACCCCGTCCTCGGCCACGCCGCTCGTGTCCTGTTCGGGAGCTGACGCCGATGTCCACCTCTGAGATCAATCTGACGGGCTCCTCCGCGGAAGGCTTCGAAGACGCCTACGCGCTGAACCTCGACGCGCCGCGCTCGCGCACGCGCACCAAGAAGACCCCGAAGTCCACGCGGGGCAACTTCGAGATGGCGGCCTGGCTCTTCATGCGCCTGTCCGGCATCGTGCTGGTCGTCCTCGTCATCGGCCACCTGCTGATCCAGCTGGTGCTCGACGGCGGCGTCTCCAAGATCGGCTTCGCCTTCGTGGCGGGCCGCTGGGCGTCCCCGTTCTGGCAGGTCTGGGACCTGGCGATGCTGTGGCTGGCGATGCTGCACGGCGCCAACGGCCTGCGCACGGTCATCAACGACTACGCGGAGCGCGCGAACACCCGCCTGTGGCTGAAGGCGCTGCTCTACACCGCCACGGTGTTCACCATCCTGCTGGGCACGCTGGTGATCTTCACCTTCGACCCGAACATCCGCTAGGCACGGGGCTGCGAGAATCATGAAGATCCACAAGTACGACACCGTCATCGTCGGCGCCGGTGGCGCGGGCATGCGCGCGGCCATCGAGTCCACCAAGCGCAGCCGCACCGCCGTGCTGACCAAGCTCTACCCCACCCGCTCCCACACGGGCGCCGCGCAGGGCGGCATGGCCGCCGCGCTCGCCAACGTGGAGGAGGACAACTGGGAGTGGCACACCTTCGACACGGTCAAGGGCGGTGACTACCTGGTCGACCAGGACGCCGCGGAGATCCTGGCGAAGGAGGCCATCGACGCGGTCCTCGACCTGGAGAAGATGGGCCTGCCGTTCAACCGGACGCCGGGCGGGACGATCGACCAGCGCCGCTTCGGCGGTCACTCCCGCAACCACGGCGAGGCCCCGGTCCGCCGCTCCTGCTACGCGGCCGACCGCACCGGCCACATGATCCTCCAGACGCTGTACCAGAACTGCGTCAAGGAGGGCGTGGAGTTCTTCAACGAGTTCTACGTCCTGGACCAGCTGATCACCGAGGTCGACGGCGTCAAGACGTCCTCCGGCGTGGTGGCCTACGAGCTGGCCACCGGCGAGATCCACGTCTTCCAGGCGAAGTCCGTGATCTACGCGTCCGGCGGCACCGGCAAGTTCTTCAAGGTGACCTCCAACGCGCACACCCTGACCGGTGACGGCCAGGCCGCCTGCTTCCGCCGGGGCATCCCGCTGGAGGACATGGAGTTCTTCCAGTTCCACCCGACCGGCATCTGGCGCATGGGCATCCTGCTCACCGAGGGTGCCCGCGGTGAGGGCGGCATCCTGCGCAACAAGGACGGCGAGCGCTTCATGGAGAAGTACGCGCCCGTCATGAAGGACCTCGCCTCCCGCGACGTCGTCTCGCGCTCGATCTACACCGAGATCCGCGAGGGCCGGGGCTGCGGTCCCGAGGGTGACCACGTCTACCTCGACCTCACCCACCTGCCGCCGGAGCAGCTGGACGCGAAGCTCCCGGACATCACGGAGTTCGCGCGCACCTACCTCGGCATCGAGCCGTACACGGACCCGATCCCGATCCAGCCCACCGCGCACTACGCCATGGGCGGCATCCCGACCAACGTCGAGGGTGAGGTCCTGTCGGACAACACCACCGTCATCCCGGGTCTGTACGCGGCCGGCGAGGTCGCCTGTGTCTCCGTGCACGGCGCCAACCGCCTGGGCACCAACTCCCTGCTCGACATCAACGTGTTCGGCCGTCGCGCGGGCATCGCCGCCGCCGACTACGCCCACACGGTCGACTTCGTGGAGATGCCGGAGAACCCGGAGAGCATGGTCGTCGAGCAGATCGAGCGGCTGCGGAACTCCACCGGCACCGAGCGGGTGGCCGACATCCGCCGGGAGCTGCAGGAGACCATGGACGCCAACGTCATGGTGTTCCGCACCGAGCAGACGATCAAGACGGCGGTCGAGAAGATCGCCGAGCTGCGCGAGCGGTACGAGAACGTGGCGATCCAGGACAAGGGCAAGCGGTTCAACACCGACCTGCTCGAGGCCATCGAGCTGGGCAACCTGCTGGAGCTGGCCGAGGTCATGGCGGTCTCCGCGCTGGCCCGCAAGGAGTCCCGCGGCGGTCACTACCGCGAGGACTACCCGAACCGCGACGACGTCAACTTCATGCGCCACACGATGGCGTACCGCGAGAAGGGCGACGACGGCTCGGAGACCATCCGTCTCGACTACAAGCCGGTCGTCCAGACCCGCTACCAGCCGATGGAGCGTAAGTACTGATGGCTACCCCTGTTCTGGACAAGGTGGAGGCCGACGCCGCCGCGTCCCCCTACATCACGGTCACCCTGCGCATCCGCCGGTTCAACCCGGAGGTCTCGCCGGACGTCCACTGGCAGGACTTCCAGCTGGAGATGGACCCCAAGGAGCGCGTCCTCGACGGGCTCAACAAGATCAAGTGGGACCAGGACGGCACGCTGACCTTCCGGCGTTCCTGCGCCCACGGCATCTGCGGGTCCGACGCCATGCGGATCAACGGCAAGAACCGGCTGGCCTGCAAGACGCTCATCAAGGACGTCAACCCCGAGAAGCCGATCACGGTCGAGCCCATCAAGGGCCTGACCGCGCTCAAGGACCTCGTGGTCGACATGGAGCCGTTCTTCCAGGCGTACCGGGACGTCATGCCGTTCCTGGTCACCAACGACACCAACGAGCCGACGCGTGAGCGCCTGCAGTCCGCCGAGGACCGCGAGCGCTTCGACGACACCACGAAGTGCATCCTGTGCGCCGCGTGCACCTCGTCGTGCCCGGTGTTCTGGAACGACGGCCAGTACTTCGGCCCGGCCGCCATCGTCAACGCGCACCGCTTCATCTTCGACAGCCGTGACGACGCGGGCGAGCAGCGCCTGGAGATCCTCAACGACCGTGACGGCGTGTGGCGTTGCCGCACGACCTTCAACTGCACGGACGCCTGCCCGCGTGGCATCGAGGTCACCAAGGCGATCCAGGAAGTCAAGCGCGCCCTGATCACGCGCCGCTTCTGATCCTTCCGCAGCACGCCCGAGGGCCCCGTTTCCGGTACCGGAAACGGGGCCCTCGGGCGTTGTCGCGTGCGGGTGTTCAGCCGCGCAGGACACGGCCCTTGCTGTCCGTGCGGTCGTTGCTCACGAGGAAGATGATGCCGTCGATCAGCGCCCAGAAGCCGAGGCCGCCGCAGGTGAGGAGCTGGGCGATCCCGACGCCGACGTTGCCGACGTAGAAGCGGCCGATACCGAGGCCGCCCAGGAAGATCTGCAGGATGCCCGCGACGATCTTGGACTTGTCGGAGTAGGGACGACCCTGCGGGTCGAAACCGTAGGGGGCCTCAGGGGTGGGGACGCTCATGGCGGATGCTCCTGGCAGTGCCGTAGGGACGCGGGCAGGAGAGATCCCACGGCGAAGTGCGTGCCTCGTCGTCCCCCCTGTGAGTGGTGATCCTAAGGAGACGGGGTGAAGATCCAGGAGGAAGATCGAACGATCGTTCCCTTACCGTTCTCTTACCGTGATCAATGGTGAACGTTGCGGACCACGCACCACGTCACCGCGAGCCCCAGGATCGCCGCTTGCGCGCGCGGGCTCAGCCGGGGCCGCCAGCGGCGCCCCCGCAGCCCCTCCAGCATCCAGCGCCCCAGCAGGGCCAGCGCGAACGGCGCGGCCAGCAGCAGGGCGCGGTTGTCCAGCCATGCCTGGGCGAAGTGCCCGTGCATCAGGTCGTAGACCATGCGGGTGCCGCCGCAGGCGGGGCAGAGCAGCCCTGTGACCATCCGGAACGGGCAGCCGGGCAGGAGGTGGCCGCTCTGGTGCGGATCGGTGCCGTAGAGGTACGCGGCACCGGCCCCACCGGCGACGAGCACCGCCAGGGGCGCCGCCGCCGGGTGACGCGGGTGGCGCGGGTGACGCGGGTGGCGCGGGTGGCGGAACGCCGGGCCGGTGCGGGGCACGGGCTCAGCCACGCAGGGGACGGCCCTGAGCGTCGGTCTGGTTGTCGCTGACCAGCAGGATGATGCCGTCGATCAGCGCCCAGATGCCGAAGCCGCCGCAGGTGAAGAGCTGGGCCAGGCCCATGCCGACGTTGCCGAGGTAGAAGCGGCCGACGCCGAGGCTGCCCACGAGGAGCTGGAGCACGCCCGCGATGACCTTGGACTTGTCGGAGTACGGGCGCCCGTAGGGGTCGTAGCCGTAGGGGGCGTTGGGGTCGCCGGTGTACGTGCCGGGCGGGACGGCGCCGGGGGGTGGGTAGTAGCCCTGCTGGTAGCCGGGCGGCGGCGGGTAGCCCTGCTGGTAGCCGCCCTGCTGCTGATAGCCGGGCGGCGGGAAGGGCGGGGGCTGGTTGGGGTAGCCGTATCCGGGGGCGGGGCCGGGGCCCGGTCCGGGGCCGGACTTCTGGAGGTCGGGCCGCTCGGGGCCCGGCTGCTGCGGCTGCTCGCTCAAGGCGACTGCTCCTGGGGATCGTTACGACAAGACGAGTATTTCGGATCATCATGCCAGGCGACTCCGCCAGGCGGTTGAACACGTTCAAAAACAGGTCTACAGTCATGCCCTGTCAGCGTTTTGAACGCGTTCAAGAAGGGGTGGGGCATGGACCGCACCGTCATCGCCTACGTCATCTACCTGACCGTCAGCATCGGACTGACCGTCTGGGTGGCCCGTACGCTCAGCCGCAACGGCCGGATCTTCCTGGCCGACGTGCTGCGCGGCGACGAGAAGCTGGCCGACGCCGTGAACCATCTGCTGGTCGTCGGCTTCTACCTCGTCAACCTCGGGTTCGTGGCGCTCTATCTGAGCAAGAGCGGGGAGATCGAGGACACGCGGGGGATCTTCGAGGCCCTGTCCACCAAGCTGGGCGTGGTGCTGCTCGTCCTCGGCGTGATGCACCTGGGCAATGTGTACGTGCTCAACAAGATCCGTCGGCGCGGCCTGATGGAGCGGGAGACCCACCCGCCGGTGCACCCGCAGACCTGGGTGCCGCCGATGGCGCCTCCGGCGGCCGGGGCGTGAGCGCCGCTCAGGGCCGGGGCGCGTCCGTCGCCCCGGCCCACGGGCTCACCGTCCTCTACGACGCCGAGTGCGCGCTGTGCCGGCACGTGCGGGACTGGCTGGCCAGGCAGCCCAAGCTGGTGCCGGTGCGGCTGGTCGCCGCCGCGTCCGCCGAGGCGTGCGAGCGGTTCCCCGGGCTCGACGCGTCCCGCACCCTGGACGAGGTGACCGTGGTCGGCGACGCCGGGCAGGTCTACCGGGGCGCCCGCGCCTGGATCGTCGTCCTGTGGGCCCTGCGCGCGCACCGCCCGCTGGCGCACCGGCTGAGCACCCCGACCGGGATGCGCCTGGCGCGCGGCGCGGTGCTGGCCGCCGCCGGGTACCGGGGCAGGCAGTGGGGCGGGAAAGGGACGTACCGCCGCGCGGACGGCTGGTGGTACGACCCGGCGGCGGGCTGGGTGCACAGCCCGACGTCCTGTTCCGACGGCTCCTGCCCCACTGGTTAGGCTCTTCTACCGTGCCCGCGAAGAACGACGGCCCCGACGCGGCCGGACCCCAGACCAAGTCCGAGCAGACCCGCGCGCTCATCCTGGAGACCGCCATGCGGCTGTTCCAGGAGCGCGGCTACGACAAGACGACGATGCGGGCCATCGCCACGGAGGCCGGGGTCTCCGTGGGCAACGCCTACTACTACTTCGCGGGCAAGGAACACCTGATCCAGGGCTTCTACGACCGGATCGCCGCTGAACACCAGGTGGCGGTCCGGGAAGTCCTCGACCGGGAGACCGACCTGGAGGCGCGGCTCGCGGGCGTGCTCACCGCGTGGCTGGACGTCGCCCGGCCGTACCACGAGTTCGCGGTCCAGTTCTTCAAGAACGCCGCCGACCCGGACAGCCCGCTCAGCCCCTTCTCCCCCGAGAGCAGCCACGCCCGGGAGGAGGCGATGCGGGTCCACCGCGAGGTCCTGGCGGGCTCCAAGGCCAAGGTCGCGCCCGAACTCCGCGAAGTACTGCCCGAGTTGATGTGGCTCTCCCAGATGGGCCTCGTCCTCTACTGGGTCTTCGACCGCACCGAGAACCGCGAACGCAGCTACCGCCTCGCCCGTCGCGGCGCCCGGCTCACCGCCCGCGGTGTGGCCCTGGCCCGCTTCCGCGTGCTGCGCCCGCTCGTCCTGGAGGTACACGAATTGTTCACCGACTTCCTGCCGGGGATGACGAAGGCGATGCCGGATCCGGGGAAACGCCCGGAGCAGGGGAAGCGCCCGGAGCCGGGGAAGCGCCCGTGACGAGTTCGCTGCTCACACCGCGCGGGCGCGTCCGCTCGGCGGCCGGGGGAACGGCGGCGGGGAGCACGGACCCCACCCCGATCCTGGACTGGCGGCACCCTTCGGTGTCCGCGCTGCTGCGGGAGATCTCCCCGGCCCCCGCCGACGACCCCCTGACGGCCCTCCGCCGGGCACACCGCTGGATCGCCGCATCCGTCCGCCCGGTGTACTCGGTGCGGGACGAACGGCCCGTGTCCGAGGTGCTGCGCCGCCGCCGGGGCTCGTGCAGTCAGCGGCTCGCGGTCCTGGAGTCCTTCGCGCGGGCGTCGGGGACGGCCACGCGGGTGCGGGGGCTGGTGGTGGACGGGCGGTACTGGTACCCGCGCTTTCCCCATGCACGTCGCCTCGTCCCGGACCAGGTCGTGCTCGCCTGGCCCGAGTTCCGCCTCGAAGGACCCTCCTCCTGGCTGACGGTATCGGAACTCTTCGGCGACCTGGGCGAGTTGAGTGCCCGCCCCGGCGGCGGCTTCACCAACTCCGGCCCGGAAACCCTCTTCGACGCGCTCTCCCGCACGGCGATCGACTGGGACGGCACGACAGCCTGCGCGGCGGACTCCGCCTCCTGCGACCTCTCGGCCCACGTCCTCACCGACCTCGGCCACTTCGACTCCCGCGACGAGCTGTTCGCCCGCCACGGTCAGACCCTGTGCTGGACGGCACGGCTCATGACGGAACCGGTACTGGGGCGCCGGTCGGCGGGAGCCCGGTGACGCGGGAGCGGGGCACGCGCCACGACGGCGGCGGCTACTCCCTCGCCCCCGTACTCGCCGCCCTCGGCGCCTACGGGGGCACCGTGTGGACCGCGCGCTCTTGGGCGAGCTGCCCGCTCGGAAACGACGCGAGCAACAATGTCGGGCTGTGGATGACGACGGCAGCCGTATGGCTCTGCCTGACACCACTGCTGCTCCTGCTCCAACTCGCCCTGCGACACCTGCCGCTTCCTGGAGGCAGCGCGGCAACCTGGCTCGCGCTGCTCACGGGCGCCCTCGCACTGACCCTGCTCTACCGCCTCGGCATGGACTGGCCGCACCACCCGCCCGGGGGCGACTGCCTGGAGGGCTACCCGCTCTTCCCGTTCACGGGCAAGACGGGACCGGGGGCGGCGCCCTAGGCTGCGCGCGGTTGCGGGGTGGGTCGGCGTGCGGGTCGCGGGAGGGGGCGAGGGCGAGGCTTCGCCCTCCGACGTTCACCCCATTCTGCTCAGAACTCGTTCTCGCCGCCGACGGCATCGGTCGCTGAACGTCGCCTAGCCGTGCAGCATGTCCCTGAACTCCCAGGAATGGCCTGGCGGGTGTTCGACGAACAAGGTGCACGGTTCCCGTTTCACCGGGTCGACCGTGGGATCGCTCATGCAGCACGGCCGGAGGACGGCGTAGGTGAAGCGGTCGTTCTCCCACAGCGCCCACAGGTGCGTGTCGGGTTCCATCTCCACCAGATGATCGGCGCATTCGCCGTCGTACCCACGGCCGAGCTCGCATACAACCGGGTCGTGCGGGTCTTTCCAGGGCAAACGGCCGGAGGCATTGCAGTGATACATGGTCGTCCCGCTACCTGAGCGACGGGACACCCGTCTGTGTCCACCTCGAAAAGATCGGCCTGCCCGCGGGCCGCTACAAAAGCGCGGGCGTACCGCTCACCACCGATCTGGACTTGCCGACCGGCCCCTCCGAGGTGGTGCCGTACCTCCACGACGTGCAGTACGGCGCCGCGCCCGTGCTGCTCGACGAGCTGGTTGAGAAGGCGACGGCCCAACTCCGGGCGCGGTTCACGGAACTCGATCCGCTCACCGCTCTGCGCCGGGCGCTCGAATAGCCGCTATACGGCGGTGGCGGCGAGTTCCACCGCCGAGAAGGTGAAGCTGTGCGCCCGCCCCTGCTTGCGGAAGCCCCTGGCGATGTACCTCCGGTCCAGCCAGTCGAGCCGCCGCGCGACCTCCCCCGCGCCGAGCCGCAGGCGACTGTCCGGCTCGCCCCACGCGGCGCGATAGACCTGGTCCGTGTAATCGCCCGGACGCCAGTCCGTGTGCTCCTGATCGGTCTGATGGATGATCGCCACACCGGCCCTGGCCGCGAGGTGGGCGAGCAACTGCGGCTGCGCGATCATCGCGTACGCCATCTCATCCACGGGAACGGCGATCGGGATCTCCGCCACGTGCTCGTCGCCGGTCATCTCGTACACGGCCGCCTTGAGCCCCTCCGCGAAGAGGGCATGCTTGTCCTTCTCCTGGTCGTACTCGGCGACGACGACCGAGCCGGTGAAGCACTGCCAGTCGCTGTCGTACTTGAGGCTGGCCGCCTTGAACGCGGCGAATTCCGAGTCGGCCCCGATGGCCGCCAGGATCTGTCGTGCACGCTCAGCCACCCGCTCGGCGGCAGAACGCTCAACTGTCATTGCTGCACTCCTTCGTGTACCTCAGGGTTGGCCCGGTTCGTCACGCACCGTGTGGGACGAACCAGGTATTGCCCCCCCTGCCGCAGAGCGAGTCGCTGTGGCAGGGGGCGGAACCTTTCACCTCTAAGCAACCGCACGCACACGCTGCGCGGTAGCTTGGTCACCGGAGCGGGACTTGAACGCCTTGAAAGTTCGTGGGCGGGAGTCAGGCGATGGGCGACAAAGAACCGAATGCCGGGCTGGCGCGGCTGCTGGACGAAACCGGTGGGAAGCACGCCCAGTTGGCGTGTCAGGCGAATGCCGTCGGCACGGAGACCGGTACACCGTTCCGCTATGACGAGTCGGCCGTCAGCTGAACCGACACGTCACCTACGCGGAAGCGGGTTTCCCGCCGCCCAAGCACGATCGACCGGCTGACGCGGGTGACACGGTGGAAGGGTTGGTCGAACTGGGCAAGCAGGACATGGACCCCTCCCGGCGTGGCGTCCTGGGAGCCGGGCTTTTCTCCGTCGCGCTCACCATCCCCGGCTGGCAGGACGTGCTCGGGCGGCTGGAGGCGTTCAAGGCCGGGCGGGCGAACCGTATAGGGATGCCGGAAGTCCGGATGGTCATCGACATGACGGCCAAGGTCTCCGAGCTGGACGACCAGTTCGGTGGCCGCCACGCACGCCCCATGGCCGCCGCGTTCCTGGTGAACACCGTCACCGGCTATCTGCACGCGGACGGCCCCGAGGACGTACGCAAAGCCATGATGGCCGCGGCGTCCGACCTCAGTTATCTCACGGGCTACATGGCCGTCGACGAGGGCCTGCACGGTCTCGCGCAGCGCTACTACGTCAAGGCCCTCGAACTGGCGGGAGCGGCGGACGATCACCTGACGTACTGCACCACGCTCCGCGGTATGAGCGTTCAGGCCGTCGACCTCGGTCATGGCGCGAAAGCCATGGACCTCGCGGACGCCGCCGCTGCCGCGTCCCCCGCCGCCGGTCCCCGGATGCGCGCGTTCCTCGCCGGGCAGCAGGCACACTCGGCGGCACTTCTCGGCGACCGGCCCCGCGCCCTTCGGCACATCCGCGAAGCGGAGGCGGCCATGGACCGCGCGGAAAGCAGGGGCAAACCGTTCGGTTCGTACGACCCGTCGTCGCTGAACTACCACCTCGCGCAAGTGCGTTACGAGCTGGGCGACGTGGCCGGGTCGGTCGAGGCGATGGAGCAGTCGGACCAGCTGCGCGTCGGGGTCTACCGACGGGCCCGCGTACGTCACCGCGCCCTCCTCGCGGAACGGCAGCTGCGGCTGGGGCATCTCGAAGCGGCGTGCGAGACGTGGAAGACCGCGCTGGACGAATGGCCCATGGTGCAGTCCGGCCGGGCCGACGACCGTATGCGCGTCATGCTGAGGCTGATCAAGCCGCACACCAAGAACGCTCACGCGCGAGACCTGTACGACCGGGCGAAGGCCATGCTCCCCGCGTCCCCGCGCTGACCACCGCAGTCCCATCGCGTGATGAACCGGGCGCCCGGGTACCGCGGTCGGTGCCGAGCCCGATGCCGGCCGCGCCCAGCGCCTCCACGGCTGCCGCCCCTCCGGTGGTCAGCCGCGCGGGCTGGGGTGCCGACGAGTGCGCCCGGGACACCGGTTACCCCGACTACGGGACCAAGGTGAAGGTGGCCTTCGTCCACCACACCGACACCACCAACGCCTACTCCTGCACCGACTCCCCCGCGATCGTGCGCGGCCTGCGCGCAGACGTCCGGCTTCAACACCGACTCCATGGGCATCGCCGCGAACGGCACCGCCACGTCGGGCACCACGTACGTCACCGGCACCTCGCGGGACACGACGGCGTGTCGGGGGCCGGTTCCCGGAGGGGGCGCGTCAGGGTGGCTGGCGGGAACCCTCACCAGAGAGCGAGCGAGCGATGGCGGACGTCACCACCCCGTACGCGACCGGCACCCCCTGCTGGGTCGATCTGATGGCGCAGGACCAGCAGGCCGCGCTGGACTTCTACCGCGACCTGCTCGGCTGGCAGGGCACGGTGGGACCGGCCGAGTTCGGCGGCTACGCGGTCTGCGAGCTGCTGGGCAAGCCCGTGGCGGGCATCGGCCCGGCGATGGCCCCCGAGGGGATGCCGGAGCCGCCCACCGTCTGGACCAGCTACCTCGCCACCACCGACGCGCAGGCCACCCAGGACCAGATCGTCGCGGCGGGCGGCACCCTGCTCGTCCCCGTGATGGACATCGGCACGCTGGGCCGGATGCTGGTCGCCGCCGACCCGCAGGGCGCGGTGTTCGGCGTCTGGCAGCCGGGCGACTTCTTCGGCGCGGGTGTGGTCAACGAGCCCGGCGCCCTGATCTGGAACGAGCTGCACACGACCGACGTGGAGGCCGCCGCCGCCTTCTACGGCGACGCGTTCGGCATCGACATCGTCCCGGCCGACGGCGTCGACTCGTACGGGGAACTCCACGTCGGCGACCGCACCGTCGGCGGCGCCACCCTCCTCGCCAACGACCCGCCGAACACCCCGCCCCACTGGCTCACCTACTTCGCCGTCGACGACGTCGACTCCACGGTGGACGCCCTCGTCAAGCGCGGCGGCACGGTCCTCGCCCCGCCCTTCGACATGGTCGCCGGCCGCATGACAGTCGTCGCCGACCCCCAGGGCGCCCCGTTCGCCCTGATCAAGCCGAGGCCGCGCGGCTAGCCCGTCAGTTCCGGTTCAGCATGCGGGACACCCCGGCGACGACGGCCGTCGTGAGGAGCCAGCCGAGGGCGATCAGGAGGTACGACAGCCATTGCGCGGCCCCTGTCCAGTGCCACGCGCCGCGCTGGCCGAAGTCGCCGATGGGGAAGAGCAGGTCGACGGTGTAGACGAAGGCGTTGAACGGGTCGCCCTCTCCCGGCTTCGTGCGCACGGGCGAGCAGAGGCTGAACGCCAGCGTGCCGAGCAGCGAGAGCGCGGCCAGCCACACCCCGGCCGGCCAGGGGCGGTAGCCGTACCCGACCGTGACATCGAGCAGATGCCCCCACACGCGCCCCGCCAGGTGCACGGTACGGCGGCGACGGCGCTGCTTCTCCAGCAGCACCCGGCGGGCGGCGTCGTCGTGACCCGCCTGCCGGTAACTGGCGGCAAGCTGCTCGTACGGCTGCGGGGCGTAGCCGGGGTTCCGGCGGACCCACGCCAGGCGGTAGGCGATGTCCTCCTTCAGAGATGGCTTGTCGGAGCGGAGGGCGCCGTAGCCGAAGCCGTCCATCCGCACCTCCCGGGGCCAGGCGTGCTCGCGGTCGTGCAGCGTGGTGACCGTGGCGCCCCGGAGGTCCACGGTGCCCTGCGCGGGCGCGGCGAGGGTGAGGTACAGGGCTCCCGTGCGCATCCCCGCGCCGAGCAGCACCGTGCCACCGCCGCCGAGGGTGGCGCCGTCCAGGGTGAGCCGGTTCGCTATCTGGGCGCCCTCCAGCCGAAGGGTTCCCGTCGCGCCGAACCCCTCGGACAGGTCGACCACCGCGGCCGTCATGCCGTCCGCGTTCAGTGCCACGCCGCCCGGGGCCTCCAGGCGCGCACCGGCCAGGTGCAGACCACCGGGCAGCTGTGCGCCGGGCAGCCGCAGCCCGCCGTACGCGGTGAGGCCCTTACCGAAGACGCCGCCGCCCATGACGAGACCGCCCGCGAACAGCGCCCACTTCCCGGGGGCGGTGATCCGCACCCGGTTCAGTCCCAACTCCCCTGCCACGTGGGCGTTCAGGAGGGAGAGGCGGCCCGTGTCCATCACTGTCCCGCCCAGTTCGAGGTGCCCCTCGATACGGGCCAGCCCGGCGTCAACCCCGGGAACCCGGCTGTCCGTGATCCGGATCGTCCGCGTCGAGGCCCCGTAGAAGCTGACCGGGTGCTCCAGCAGGCATTCCTTCAGCCAGAGCACATGCGCGATCTCCGCCCCGGCCAGATCGATCCGGCCCGTGATCCGCGCACCGGCGAGCCGGAGCGAGGCCACGCTTCCGGCGCCCGCCGGGTTGACGCCCAGCAGCAGGGCGGACACGACCTCGGCGCGGACCGTCCGCCCCGGCCCCCACTCCGCTCCCCGGCGGGATCGTCGCACTCCGCTGTCCCGGTCCGCAGATCCACCCACCGCCCCTCGGGAAAGGCGTCCCCACAACTCCCGTTCCGTAGCGCTCAGTTCGTCATAGCTCAGCACCGCAACAGGCTACGGTCCACCCGGCATCGACTCGGGGCGTCCGGGGCAGGTCCCCTCGTGATCACACTGGCCGTCACCATCGCCCTGGCCTTCTTCGGCTACGCCGCCACCTACCTCAACGGCCTGCGCCTGACCCAGCGCCAAGAACGCCTCACCCGGGTGAACCGCCAGCTCAGCGACTTCTACGGCCCCCTGTTCGCCCTCACCGAGACCAACATCCGCACCTTCGACGCCTTCGCGGCACACCACGCCCGCCCCGGCGGGGTCTCCCCCTTCGCCCACGAGATCCCGCCCACCCCGGACGAACTCACCGAGTGGCGCCTGTGGGTGACGACCGTGTTCCTCCCCCACATCCAGGCCATGCGCGACCTGGTCATCCGCCACGCGGACCTCCTGAGCGAGCCGGACATGCCGCCCCTCCTCCTCCACCTGTGCGCCCACGTCTCGGGCTACGAGATCACCGCCGCCCGGTGGGCCCAGGGAGACCACGAGCAGCACCTCTCGGTGGTGCCGTTCCCGAGCGAGGAGCTTGCGGTCTATGCGCGTCAGGGGTTCGCGGAACTGAAGCGGGAGCAGGGCGGCTGCTGGGGCAACGGCGGTAGGCAGAAAGGCAGTTCAGACGGACGCGTCCCCCGCGATGAGCTGCCGGTGGGACTCCTGAAGTCCTTCCGGCAGCGCGTCCGGGTCGCACCACCGCGCCTCCAGGATCTCGAACTCGTCGATCTTCAGAGTGCCGCCGACATACCGCGCCTCGTACGCGACCTCCGCCCGGAGCCGGTAGCCGCTGAGGAGCCGCACCAGTCGGCCGGGCTCGACGTCGAGGCCGGTCTCCTCCTTGACCTCCCGTACGACGGTGTGCGCGAACTCCTCGCCCTTGACGGCGAATCCCGTGGGCAGTCCCCAGGCCCGGTCCGGGGGCCACATGCGGTGCCTGAGCAGCAGCACGCGCCCCGCGTCGTCCCGTACGACCCCGGTGACGCCCACCATGAACTTGGCGTTCACGAACCACAGGATCCGCCATTGGAGCGAACCTCGGACACTCCGCCACAGCCGGGCGACAACTCGCTTCATGGCCAAGCCCTTTCGCTCCGCGCGCCGACATCGTCCCTCATGATCGCAGCCGTGCCGGGGCCGAAAAGGGTTGGACGGGGTGACGGGCGGGCTTGTAGCTTGCTGGTGTCCGTGACGCTGTCCGAGGAGGTGAGTCCCATGAACGCTGTAGCGATGTGGGTGCTCCCCCTTTCTCGTCACGGCCGGCGATCGATATAGGTGTCGCCGGGAGCGCCTGGACAACAAGGGCACTCCCGAAAGGCACCACCTCATGCATTCTCCGCACTTCACCGCCGAGTCGTTCTCGGACGGCATCGCCGAGCGCGACTTCACCCTGGGTGAGATCCCCGGCGTTCTCTGGTCGCCGGCCTCCGGCGCCGATCGCGCACCCCTGGTCCTGATGGGCCACGGCGGCGGCGCCCACAAGAAGCACCGGGCGATGCTCGGCCGGGCCCACCTCCTCGTACGCGCCTGCGGCTTCCACGTCGCCGTCATCGACGCCCCCGGTCACGGCGACCGGCCGCGCGACGAGCGGGACGAGCGGGACATCGCCGAGCTGCGCCGGGCGCAGGCGGCGGGCGAACCGGAGGCGCCGGTCGTCGTGCCGTACAACGCCCGGCTGGCCGAAGCCGCCGTGCCCGAGTACCGGGCGCTCCTGGACGCCCTTCAGGAACTCCCGGGGATCGGCACCGAGGGCCCGGTCGGGTACGTCGGCATCGGCCTGGGCATGGCGATCGGGGTACCGCTGGTGGCGGCCGAGCCCCGGATCACGGCCGCCGTCTTCGGCATGGCGTGGCCCGACGCCCTGTTCGAGTCGGCGAAGCGGATCACCGTCCCGGTCGAGTTCGACATGCAGTGGGACGACGACCGCATCCCCCGTGCCGCGAGCCTCGCCCTGTTCGACACCTTCGCCTCGCCGGAGAAGTCCCTGCACGCCAACGCGGGCGACGACTTCGACTTCCCGAGGGTCGAGTCCGCCAGCGCGGCCCGCTTCCTCGCCCGGCACCTGGGGCGGAGGGTGACCTCAGCGGTCTGAGGCTGAGCAGTGGCGGCGCCCCGTCCCTCGGGGGCACCGCCACCCGGCCGGTCAATGCCGTCGCCGTCGGGCCGGAGACCTCGTAGATTCCCGCCATGCCCTACACCATCGAACTCGTCCGTACGCAACACGGGTTGAGCGTCGAAGAGACCCTCGACCGCCTCAGCGCCGGGTACGACCCCGACGCCGAGCTGCCGCCGCTTCGGCTCACCGACGCGCAGCGGTCCGCCTGGCAGCGCGTCCTGAAGCGAGTCGAGCGGGAGATCCGGCCCGTCGAGCCGGAGGAGTACCTCCACCGCCTGGAGCTGTGGACGGTCGGCCCGCCCGGACCCGTGCAGCTCATCTACGACGGGGACTCGGCCACCGTCGAGGTCACCTACCGCCACTCGGGACAGACGGCGTCGGCGGTGATGGAGGTGGCCTACCGCATCGCCCGCATCACCGAGGAGGAAACCGGCCTGACCGGCCATGACTTCGAGGTGGATCAGCCCACCCGGACCGGCGACCCCGCCAGGGCAGCCGCGCGGCTGGCCGGGGTCTCCGACTGGGCACAGCGGAATCTGACCTGATCCGGCACCGGGGAGGGCTCCGGTCAGGGCACCAGCGGTCCCGCCAGCGCCCTCAGCCCCGCCTCGCGGTCCCCTGTCCAGCTCAGCGATTCCGTGTCCCGGGGCCGGCGGCCCCACAGCATCAGCAGCAGGTCCTCGGCCGTGCCGGAGACTTCCGCCAGGCGCTCGCCGGGGCCGTAGGTCCAGGAGGCGCCGGAGTCGGTGGCGGTGAGTCGTACCGCCCGGGTGGGAGCAGTCGCGGTCCCCTTGGAGATCATGCGGAGTGCCATCGTGTCGAAGACCTCCGCGACGCCGTCGGCGGCGAGGGCCGGGTCCATCGGCTTGGCAAAGCCAAGGGCGTGCTCGGCGTCCCAGCGGTGCATCAGCGTTTCCTGGGTGCGGCGCCGGAGCCAGAAGCCGACCGTGCGGGGCAGGGCGAAGGTCCACGCCTCGGTGCCGGGATCGACCGAGAGGGCCTGGACGAGCGCGTCCGCCGACTCGGCGTACCAGGCCGTGAGGCCCGCCCGGTCGCGGGGCGCGGCGCTCTCGTCGTAGCCGCGGCCGTGCCTCTCCCGCACGGCCGTGACGACCCACAGGTTCCCCGCGCCCATGTGGGCGGCCAGATCCGCCAGCGTCCAGTCGCCGCAGTGCTCGACCGGAGCCGACAGGTCGCCGTCCAACGCCGCGCCGAACGCGTCCAGTTCACGCCGAAGTTCCACGAGGTAGTCCACGGCGCCAAGGTACAGGCCGCCGACTACGCGTTCATCGCCGCCAGTTCGATCACCGTCACGTCCGACGGCGCGTCCACGCGGGTCGGCGGGCCCCAGGCGCCCGCGCCTCGGCTGACGTAGAGCTGGGTGTCGCCGTAGCGTTCCAGGCCCGCGACGGTGGGGTTGGCGGCCTGTGCGATCAGGTTGCCGGGCCAGAGCTGGCCGCCGTGGGTGTGGCCGGAGAGCTGGAGGTCGACGGCGTGGCGGACGGCCTCGTGGATCTGGACGGGCTGGTGGGCGAGGAGGACGCAGGCGCGGGCGGGGTCGCGGCCGTCGAGGGCCTTGGCGAAGTCCGGGCCCTGGCCCTCGCTCGCGCCCTGGACGTCGTTGACACCCGCGAGGTCGAAGTACGGCATCTCGGTACGGGCGTTCTCCAGCGGACGCAGGCCGAGGGTACGGACCTCCTCGACCCACTGGGCGGCGCCGGAGAAATACTCATGATTTCCCGTGACGAAGAAGACGCCGTGACGGGCCTTCAGACCGGCCAGGGGCGCCGCGGCCGGGCCCAGGTTCTTCACGCTGCCGTCCACCAGGTCGCCCACCACCGCGATCAGGTCCGGCTGGGTCGAGTTGACCGTGTCCACGACCCGCTGGGCGAAGTCGCGGCCCAGGACCGGGCCCAGGTGGATGTCGCTGACGACCGCGATGCGGTAACCGTGCGCCGCCCTCGGCAGCTTCGCCAGCGGCACGGTGACCCGCTTCACGCGCGGGCCGCGCAGCACGCCGTACGTCCCCCAGCCGACCGTCCCCACGGCCACCCCGGCGACGACGCCCCCGGCCACCCGGGAGACGAAGAGGCGGCGGGAGAAGTCCTGGGGTTCGGGGGTCACCACCGGCGCGGTCACCACGGTGTCCGTCCCCGAGGACGGCACGGTCGCCACCGTCTGCTCCGGCACCGGCACCACCGCCGCGCTCGCGACCGGGCCGCGCCGCCGCCGGTTCGCCCACCACCGCACCGGCTCCGTCGCCACCGTCGTCAGCAGCAGATACAGCGCCAGCGCCATCCACAGGAACCCGGGCCACGCCAGCGTTTGCTGGAGCCAGAAGGGCGCCCCCGAGCGTTCCGCCACCAGCGCGGCGACCATCAGCAGCGGGCCCGCCACGAAGAGGGCCGTACCCGCGCGGCGGGCCGGACCCGGGGCGCGGGTCGTGTCGCGGACCAGGCGGCGCCAGACGTAGTGGTGCAGGGCCACCACGGCGGCCAGCACGGCCAGGGCGACCAGTACGAAGACGATGACCACCGCGACCGCTCCCGTCCTTGACTTGTGGCTGTTCTACCAGTCGGTCAGATCCACCGGGACACCGGGAGAGCGGCGGTCCGTACGGCGCCCGCGGGCGCCGTCCCTCGGACGTCCGCTATGACGTCCGCCGCAGTGCGCGCAGTCCGCGCAACCCGATCACTCCGATGACGGTCCCAAGGACGAAGGACGCGATCGCCAGCAGCAGGTGCACCCAGAAGTAGGCGGTGGGGTGGCCGTTGTCGAAGGCGAGACCGCTCCCGTCCTTGACCAGGTTCTTGACGAAAGTGATCCAGATGAACCAGCTCCACACCCCGAACGCGAGCAGGAACCAGGACACCGGGCGGCTGAGCTTCATGCCTCCAGTATCGCCGCCGGCTGGCCGGTTCCTGGCCCGGGGTGGGGTGGGGAGGCGGACTTCACACCGCGCAGCAGGTACGTTCTCGACCGTGTCCGCACCTCAGAAGATCGGCAAGCGACCCTTGTTGATCGCTTCCGCCACTTTGCTGGCCGTTTCCGTGACGACGCTCACGGCACCGGCCGCCTTCGCCGCTCCCAAGCCCTCCGGGAGCCCGACGGCCACCACCGGGCCCGCCACCAAGCCCACCGCCACTCCCCCCGCCCGCATGTCGACGCTCGGCGGCGAACGGCTCGGACAGCCCGGCACCCAGGTCGACCTCGCGAGCGGCGTCCCCGTGCTGCCCAAGGACCTCACCGCCCGCTCCTGGATCGTCAGCGACGCCGAGTCGGGCGAGGTGCTGGCCGCGCACAACGCGCACTGGCGGCTGCCCCCGGCGAGCACCCTGAAGATGCTGTTCGCGGACACGGTGCTGCCCCGTTTCCCCAGGTCGGAGACGTACAAGGTGGCCCCCGCCGACCTGGCCGGGATCGGCGCGGGCTCCAGCGTGGTCGGGATAAAGGCGAACCGGACCTACTCCGTGCACGACCTCTGGCTCGGTGTCTTCCTGCGCTCCGGCAACGACGCCGTCCACGTGCTGTCCGCCATGAACGGCGGCGTCGCCGCGACCGTCAAGGACATGCAGGCGCACGCCGACCAGCTCCAGGCCCTGGACACCCACGTGGTCAGCCCCGACGGCTACGACGCCGACGGCCAGGTCTCCTCGGCGTACGACCTCTCGCTGTTCGCCCGCTCCGGGCTGCAGAAGAAGGACTTCCGGGAGTACTGCTCGACCGTGCGGGCCAAGTTCCCGACCGGCAGCACCCAGCCGGGCAAGGGCAAGGGCAGCGGCAAGGCGGTCACCGAGTACGACGAGATCCAGAACACCAACCGGCTGCTCAGCGGCGACACCGACGTGCCCGTCTACCAGGGCATCGCCGGGGTGAAGAACGGCAACACCACCCACGCGGGCGCCACCTTCACCGGCGTTGCCGAGCGCGGCGGCAAGGTGCTGCTGGTCACCGTGATGAACCCGGCGAAGCCCGAGCACAACGAGGTCTACAAGGAGACGGCCAAGCTGTTCGACTGGGGGTTCCAGGCGGCCGGGAAGGTGCGGCCGGTGGGGACGCTGGTCCCGCCGAAGAACGCGGTGACCGCCTCCCCCGACGCGTCGGCGTCCGCGTCGGCCGCGCCGAGCGCCGCCCCGAGCGACACCCCCGGCACTGCCGGAACCGCAGGAGCCGTACCCGTCGGTGCCGCCGTCGAGGGCGGCCACCGGGGCGCCGGGACCGCGCTGGCCGTCGCGGGCGGGCTGCTCGTGCTGCTCGTGGGCGCGGTCTTCCTGGTCAACCGCCGCTGGCCGCTGCCCGACCTGCTGCGCCGCCGGAGCCGTCCGTGACCTCGCCGGAGGGCTCCTCCTTGCCCTCCTCGCTGGTCGTCGCCGTCCAGGCGGCGCTGTAGAGCAGCAGCTTGCAGGTGAAGTTGATCCACAGCAGCAGGGCGACGGGGACACCGAAGGCGCCGTAGACGCTCTTCGCGGCGACGCCCTGGATGTAGCCGCTGAGCAGCAGCTTCAGCAGTTCGAAGCCGACCGCGCCGAGCAGGGCCGCGACGATCAGACGGCGGCGCGGCGGTTCGACGCCGGGCAGCAGGGTGAGGGCGTAGAGCAGGATCAGGAAGTCGGCGAGCACGGCGACGGCGAAGGCGGCGGCCCGCAGCAGCGCGGTGCCCCAGCCGTGCTCGTCCAGGCCGATCTCGTGGGCGACCCGGCCGATGGCGGCCGAGGCCAGCGTGGAGGCGGCGAGGGTGACCAGCAGGGCGCCGCCGAGCCCGATCAGGATCCCGGCGTCCTTGAGCTTGGCGACGATCGGGTTGATCCCCCGGTCGGGCAGCTCCCAGACCGCGCGCAGACAGTCCCGGATCTGGCCGACCCAGCCGATGCCGGTGAACAGCAGCGCGGCACCGGCGATGACGCCGACCGTCCCGGCGTTGTGCACCAGGCCGCCGAGGTCCAGCTTGTCGGCCAGGCCCGGGAACTGGGCCGCGATCTGCCGCTCGACCGTCTTCTGCCGGGACGGACTGAGCGTCGCGGCGGTGATCGCGGCGGCCACGGTCAGCAGCGGGAACAGCGCGACGAAGCTGACGAACGTCATCGCGGCGGCCAGCCAGGTCCAGTTGACCCGGTCCAGGCGCGCGTACGACCGCCAGGCGTGCGTGGTCATCAGCCAGGTGACGACCGGCCCGATGCCGGGGAGCTTTTTCAGCCAGTCCATGATCCGTCTCTGCCCTCGTCGCGGGAACTCCATGTGCCGTTACCCCGAACCACGGGTGCGGCACCGCACTTGTACCGCGTCTCATTAATCACCCATTGCGGGGAGCCCGGCGACGCCTTGCGGTGAATCACCCATATGCGGGCGATACGGTCACGGGCATGTCTGCTGTCTCCGGACCTCCCCGGTCCCTGCTCGTCCTCGGCGGCACCTCGGAGATCGCGCTGGCGACCGCGCGCCGCCTGGTCGCCCGCCGCACCCGCACCGTCTGGCTGGCCGGACGCCCCTCCGCCGCGCTCGACCGCGCGGCAGCGAACCTGCGCGGCCACGGCGCCGACGTGCGCACGGTCGCCTTCGACGCCCTGGACCCCGAGTCCCACGAGACGGTGCTCGGCAAGGTGTTCGCGGAGGGCGACGTCGATCTCGTCCTGCTGGCCTTCGGGCTGCCCGGCGACCAGGCGCGCGACGAGTGCGACCCGATGCGCGCGGTCCGCCTCGCCCAGACCAACTACACCGGCGCCGTCTCCTCAGGCCTGGTCGCCGCCCGTGCGCTCCAGGACCAGGGCCACGGCGCGCTGGTGGTCCTCTCCGCCACGGCCGGGGAACGCGCCCGCCGCACCGACTTCATCTACGGCTCCAGCAAGGCCGGTCTGGACACCTTCGCGCAGGGCCTGGGCGACGCGCTGTACGGCACGGGCGTCCAGGTGATGGTCGTACGGCCCGGGTTCGTACGCACCGCGAAGACGGCCGGGCTCGGTCCCGTGCCGTTCTCCACCACCCCCGAGGCGGTCGCGGCGGCCGTCGAACTCGGGCTGCGCCGGGGCTCGGAGACGGTGTGGGTGCCGGGGACGCTGCGACCGGTGATGGCGGCGCTGCGGCACACGCCACGGGCGCTGTTCCGCCGACTGCCGCTGTAGGCGCGGGAGCTGCCGGAGCCGCTGGAGCTATCGGCTCGCGATCGTGCCGCGCTCGGCCGGGTGGCCCGCCTGCGGGGGGACGACCGGGGCGCCGAACTGGTAGTCGCGCAGCCTGCCCCACACGCCGTCGGGGCCCTGCTCGTAGAGCGCGAACCCGGCGCAGGACCACTCGGCCTCGAACCCGGCCAGTTCCTCGAACGCGCGGTCCATGGCGGCCTCGTCGATGCCGTGCGCCACGGTGACGTGCGGGTGGTACGGGAACTGCAGCTCGCGCGGGACCGGTCCGGAGGCGTCACGGACCCGCTGCTGGAGGTCCGCGCACTCCTCGGCGCCGCGCGCCACGCGCACGTAGACGACGGGCGACAGCGGCCGGAAGGTGCCGGTGCCGGACAGGCGCATCGGGAACGGGCGTCCGGCGGCGGCCACGGCGGCGAGATGGGCGTCCACGGCCGTCAGGTCCGCCGCGTCGACCTCGGTCGGCGGCAGCAGGGTGACATGGGTGGGGATGCCATGGGCTGCGCGGTCACCGAAGCCCGCGCGCCGCTCCTGGAGCAGGCTGCCGTGAGGCTCCGGGACCGCGATCGACACGCCGATCGTTACGGTCCCCACGTCGTCTCCCGTCGTCACGTGTTGTCCGGCCGGCCACCTGTGCCCCGGCCACCGGCTATCGACTGTACGGCCACGGCTGTCCTCCGGGCAGGCGCAACGGACGTGATGTACGGCGCTTCTCCCCCTGGGACACGCGTGCGGTCGTACGCCCCGGGCGACTCGGGCGTCCGGGGCCCCGCTCAGTGCGCGTCTGTGCCGCGCGCGCTCAGTGCTTGGCGGGCAGGAAGCCCACCCGGTCGTACGCCTGTGCCAGCGTCTCGGCGGCGATGGCGCGCGCCTTCTCCGCGCCCTTGGCGAGGACCGCGTCCAGCGTCTCGGTGTCGTCCAGGTACTGCTGGGTGCGCTCGCGGAACGGCGTCACGAACTCGACCATGATCTCGGCGAGGTCGGTCTTGAGGGCGCCGTACATCTTGCCCTCGTACGCCTTCTCCAGGTCGGCGATGGAGGTGCCGGTGAGGGTGGAGTGGATGGTGAGCAGGTTCGACACGCCGGGCTTGTTCTCCGGGTCGAAGCGGATCACCGTGTCGGTGTCGGTGACCGCGCTCTTGACCTTCTTGGCCGTCGCCTTCGGCTCGTCGAGCAGGTTGACGAGACCCTTCGGGGTGGACGCCGACTTGCTCATCTTGACGGCCGGGTCCTGGAGGTCGTAGATCTTCGCCGTCTCCTTGAGGATGTACGGCTTCGGGATCTCGAAGGTCTGGCCGAAGCGGGTGTTGAAGCGCTCGGCGAGGTCGCGGGTCAGCTCGATGTGCTGGCGCTGGTCCTCGCCGACCGGGACCTCGTTGGCCTGGTAGAGCAGGATGTCCGCGACCTGGAGGATCGGGTACGTGAACAGGCCCACGCTCGCGCGGTCGGCGCCCTGCTTGGCGGCCTTGTCCTTGAACTGGGTCATGCGGGAGGCCTCGCCGAAGCCGGTGAGGCAGTTCATGACCCAGGCGAGCTGGGCGTGCTCGGGCACGTGGCTCTGCACGAACAGGGTGCAGCGGTCGGGGTCAAGACCGGCCGCGAGCAGCTGGGCGGCGGCCAGGCGGGTGTTGTCCCGCAGCTCCTTCGGATCCTGCGGGACCGTGATCGCGTGCAGGTCGACGACCATGTAGAAGGCGTCGTGCGTCTCCTGGAGGGCCACCCACTGGCGCACGGCACCGAGGTAGTTGCCGAGGTGGAACGAGCCGGCGGTGGGCTGGATACCGGAGAGCACGCGGGGTCGGTCAGTCGCCATGCCCCCCATTCTCTCAGGTGCGGGGGACCGGTCTCCGCCAGGTGCCGGGGAGCGGTGTGGGTGGTGTCGGGCGGCGAGGTCTCCCGTGGGTGGGGGCGGTGTCTCCGGGGGCCGGGAGGGCGTCTCCCCGGGGCCCGGGGAGCCGGTCCGGAACCGGCCCGAACCGGATGGGAACCGATCCGGCTCTCGCGGTGTAACAAGAACGTGAGAACGCGGGAGGGGGGCCGCATCGCCGATGAGGCCGCGGTGATCGCACGCGTACGCGCCGGAGAGCCGGAGGCGTACGCGGAGCTGGTGCGGGCCCATACGGGCATCGCGCTGCGGGCGGCCAGAGCACTCGGCGCGGGTGCGGACGCGGAGGACGTGGTGCAGCAGGCCTTCGTCAAGGCGTACTGCACCCTGGGCCGCTTCCGGGAGGGTGCGGCCTTCAAGCCATGGCTGCTCGCCATCGTCGCCAATGAGGCGCGGAACACGGTGCGGACGACGGCGCGGCAGCGCACGCTCGCGGGCCGGGAGGCCGCGTTCGCGGAGGCGGAGCCGCTGATACCCGAGTCGGCGGACCCCGCCGTCGCGACCCTGGAGACCGAGCGCCGCACGGCACTCCTCTCCGCCCTTGAACAGCTGAGCGAGGAGCATCGCCTGGTCGTCACCTACCGCTATCTGCTGGAGATGAACGAGTCCGAGACCGCCGAGGCCCTGGGCTGGCCCCGGGGCACGGTCAAGTCCCGCCTGGCCCGCGCCCTGCGGAAGCTGGGGCGCCTGCTGCCGGATCTTCAGCCCGGGGAAGGAGGTGACGAGGGTGCGTGAGGGTGAGGCGGACCCGTCTCCGGGTGCGTGCGAGGGCAAGGGCGGCCGGTGGCCCTGGGGGCGGCATGGCCGTGAGCGGGAGTCCGGGCTGCCGGAGGAGCTGCGGAAGCTGGGGCGGTCCCTGGACCCGGGTGCGCCCGGAGGTGCGGAGGAGTCCGGGTCCGCCGGGACGGAGGGCCTGCGGGGGGCGGGCGCGGACTCCGGTGCCGAGTCGATGGCCGAGCGGGTGCTGGAGCGGATACTGGCCGAGCGGTTGCCGGTCCCGGTGGCCGAGCCGCCGAGCGCCCGGGAGCGGCTGCGCGCGGTCCGGCGCTGGATCCGGCTGCGTCGGCGCTCGCTGGCCGCGACGCTGTGCGGTCTGCTGACGGTGGCCGTGGCCACACCCCCGGCGCGGGCGGCGCTGCTCGACTGGTTCGGCTTCGGCGGCGTCGAGGTGCGGTACGACCCGTCGGCGGTGCCCTCGCCCGGTGCCGAGGTCCCCGGCTGCGGCCGGTCCTCGGTCACGCTGGCGCAGGCGGCGCGTCAGGCGGGGTTCGCGCCGCTGGTGCCGGACGCGCTGGGGGCGCCGGACGCGGTGACGGTGAGCGGTGAGGCGCACGGCCGTTTCCTGGTGACCCTGTGCTGGCGCGAGCGGGGCCGGACCGTCCGCCTCGACGAGTTCCCGGCCTGGCTGGACATCGGCTTCGCCAAGACCGTGCGGGAGCCGCCGGAGTGGGTGCCGTTGAAGTCGAACGGGAGCGTGGCGGACGGGGCCGGTGGTGTGCCCGACCCGGCGCTGTGGTTCCCCCGGCCGCATCAACTGAGCTTCTGGCTGCTCGGCGACCACGGCGAGCGGTACCGCCATGAGGTACGCACGGCCGGACCGACGCTGCTGTGGACCCAGGGGTCGAGCGGCGGGGAGGTCACGCTCCGGCTGGAAGGGGTACCGGCGAAGTCGCGGGCCGTGGAGATCGCGCGGTCGCTGGAGGAGGGGGCGCGGTAGGTCTCGGGGGGACTCAGGGTTCGTGGGCTCGCGGGGTTCGCGGGGTTCAGCGGGCCTTCTCGAAGCCGTCGAAATGTTCCGGGCCGGGTGGGAACCCGACCGTGTCGGGCGGTGTACCAGAAGTGACACGCGGCTCATGGACGGGCCGCACGGGACACGGCTTGGGGGACGGAATGCGGAAGGGCACGGTTCGTGAACTGAGGGCTCTGGGCGGGTTGTTGGCGGCAGCGGTAGGTCTGGTGCTGTGGGCCGCGTCCCCTGCGGCCGCCGGTGGGCCCACCAGTGTGCTGGTGGCCTCCCCGGAGAGCCGGCAGACCACGTCGCTGTACAACTCGGACAAGGAATACGAGACCTTGCTGCGGCTGCTCGGCCCGGAAAACCAGGGCGCGCGCAAGCTGCCTCCCCAGGCGGGTCTGGACATGACGCACGCCCGGCAGATCAATGTGAGCTGGATGGTGCACGACATGGCGCCCTGGCGGATAGACCGGGTCTTCCCCGTCGACACCGAGCCGGGCACCGTCTGGATACACACGGCGACAGACCTGCCCGACTCGACCAACGGCTACTGGCATCGCGCGGAGCAGGGCGTCGAGTTGCGCGCGCTGCTCAAGAAGCTGGGCGTGATGGGCGCGCGCACCAGTGACGGGTACGCGGGGGTCTTCCCGGCGCCCTGGCAGTCGGAGTCGGCCGCTCCCAGCCCGGCCGTCGCCCACGCGCCGAAGGCGTCCGCGCCCGACCGGCTGACGGACGGGATGTGGTGGGCCGCACCGGGCCTGGTCCTGGGCGGTGCCGGTGGCCTGCTGATACGCCGCGTGGCGGCCCGGCAGGGTGCCAGGCCGCCACGGGATGAGCCGGTCGGTCTCTGAGCGGCGTGCTCCGCCCGGAAGGGGTCAGCCGAGGTCGATCTCCGGGTACAGGGGGAACTCCGCCACCAGGTCCGTCGCTCGCTTGGAGATCTCGTCCGCCAGCTTCGGGTCCAGGAGGTGCTGGGCCTTGGAGGGGGCGCCGGACTTCGTCGTGCCGGGCTTCGTCGTCGTGAGGACGCGGTCGATCAGGGCGGCCACCTCGTCCATCTCCGCCGTGCCGAGACCACGGGTGGTGAGGGCGGGGGTGCCGATGCGGATGCCGGAGGTGTACCAGGCGCCGTTGGGGTCGGCGGGGATGGCGTTGCGGTTGGTGACGATGCCGGACTCCAGCAGGGCGGCCTCGGCCTGGCGGCCGGTGAGGCCGTAGGAACCGGCGACGTCGATCAGGTTGAGGTGGTTGTCGGTGCCGCCGGTGACCAGGGTGGCGCCGCGCCGCATCAGGCCCTCGGCGAGCGCGCGGGAGTTGTCCACGATCCGCTGGGCGTAGTCCTGGAAGGCGGGCTGACGCGCCTCCGCCAGGGCGACGGCCTTGGCGGCCATCACGTGCGGGAGCGGGCCGCCGAGGACCATCGGGCAGCCCCGGTCGACCTGGTCCTTGAGGGAGTCGTCGCACAGGACCATGCCGCCGCGCGGGCCGCGCAGGGACTTGTGGGTGGTGGTCGTGACGATCTGGGCGTGCGGGACCGGGTCGAAGTCGCCGGTGAGGACCTTGCCCGCGACCAGTCCGGCGAAGTGGGCCATGTCGACCATGAGGGTGGCGCCGACCTCGTCCGCGATCTCGCGCATGATCCGGAAGTTCACCAGGCGGGGGTAGGCGGAGTAGCCCGCGACGAGGATCAGCGGGCGGAACTCGCGGGCCTGGGCGCGCAGGGCCTCGTAGTCGATGAGGCCGGTAGCCGGGTCGGTGCCGTAGGAGCGCTGGTCGAACATCTTGCCGGAGATGTTCGGGCGGAAGCCGTGGGTGAGGTGGCCGCCCGCGTCCAGGGACATGCCGAGCATCCGCTGGTTGCCGAAGGCCTGGCGCAGCTCGGCCCAGTCGGCCTCGGTGAGGTCGTTGATCTGGCGGACGCCCGCCTTCTCCAGGAAGGGGACCTCGACGCGGTCGGCGAGGACGGCCCAGAAGGCGACGAGGTTGGCGTCGATGCCGGAGTGCGGCTGGACGTAGGCGTGCCGGGCGCCGAAGAGTTCGCGGGCGTGCTCGGCGGCGAGGGACTCGACGGTGTCGACGTTGCGGCAGCCCGCGTAGAAGCGGCGGCCGACGGTGCCCTCGGCGTACTTGTCGCTGAACCAGTTGCCCATCGCGAGGAGGGTGGCCGGGGAGGCGTAGTTCTCGGAGGCGATCAGCTTGAGCATGTCGCGCTGGTCGTGGACCTCCTGGCCGATGGCGTCGGCGACACGGGGCTCCACGGCGCGGATGACGTCGAGCGCGGCGCGGAAGGCGGTGGACTCGGTGGAGCCGGACGGGGTGGCGTTCTGGGGCATGGGGACCTCCGGACAGGGCGCGTCTGCGTATCGGCGTGTTCGGTTCGGCCCAGGCGCACGGCACTCGCTGTTCGCGGGCCGCTCCCCGATGGTCCGTCCCATCCCAGCGCGCCAGTCACGGCCCACAGCCACCATACCGGCCTGCGGCGAGCGGGGGCGCGGGTCGGGCGGGGTCGGGGTGCCGAGGGGCGGAAGGGGTCGGGGTGCCGGGGCGGAAGGGGGCGCGGGTCCTGACGATCACGTGCCGCACGGGCCGGCCGGAGTAGGGGTGCGGGGTACGGGGGGGGCGGAAGGGCGGGCGGTTGCCGAGGGCCAGGGGTGTCGGGACCGGCCCATGGCGGTACGGGGCCCGCGCGCAGGCGGTCCGGACTGGTGGAGGGGCCCCGGTCGCCGCCCCAGCGGACCTCGCCCGCGCGGGTTCGCCGGGAACGCCGGACCGGTTCGGCAAGAGGACGCGCCACCCGCCGGGGAAGGCCGCACGGGACCGCCGAAGGCCCAGGGACGGCGAAGGCGGGGCCTGGGCGGACGGGCCCCTGCTCCCGCTCCTGGCCGGTACCGCGCCGGGCACCCCGGCGGCGCAGCTCCGCCGCACGGCGGCGGAGAAGGACGGCTCGGCGACCCACGCGACGGCCCTGGACGGCCTGTCCGAGGGCGAGGTGCGGAACCGCCGCAGGTGAGCCGCACCCATGGGGCAGCCTCGGCTGCCACCCCAGCCGCCCCCGCCCCACGCGGGTGCGCCGGTCCGGCAGGGGGACGGCAGGAGGACGCACCGTGCCGTGCCGCCGGGAAGGCCGCGCCGGGCGGCCCGCCGGGCGCGGGCCCGCGCCCGGCCGCCTCCTGAGCGGCGCGTGGCTAGCGGATCACGTGCGGGACGAAGCGGGCGTAGGAGTCGGTGATCAGGCCGCTGGACTCGCGGATGCCGAGCCCGGCCGGTTCGCCGTCGACGGTCCAGGCGCCGAGGACGACGTGGTTGCCGTCGAAGGCGGGGAGGGGAGCGAGGGCCTGGTAGCAGCGGGCTTCGCCGCTCGGCGGGGCCGGGGTGCCCGGTGGGTGGACGGTGACGCCCTCGCCCTCGCGGCCGAGCAGGGGCTTGGTGACGTAGCCGGTGGTGTCGGCCAGGTCGTGGGGGCCGTCCAGGTGGGCGGGGAGGAGGTGGGGATGGCCGGGGTACAGCTCCCAGAGGATCGCGAGCAGCGCCTTGTTGCTGAGCAGCATCTTCCAGGCGGGTTCGATCCACAGGGTGCTGCCGGTGCCGCCGCCGTTGTCGAGGGTGTCGAGGACGTGGCCGCCGAAGGCGTCGGTGGTGAGCCATTCCCAGGGATACAGCTTGAAGATCGCGCGGATGAACCTCAGCCGGTTGTCCACGAAGCGGCCGGAGAGGGTGTCCCAGCCGATCTCCTCCATGGTGAGCCAGTCGGTGTCGAGCCCGGCCTGTTCGGCGGTCTCCTTGAGGTAGGCGACGGTCATCAGGTCCTCGCCGAGTTCGTCGGCCGAGGAGTGCGCGAAGTGCAGCGGGGCGCCGGGCGGGAGCAGCTTGGCCTGGGTGCGCCAGGCGTCGACCAGGCGCTCGTGCAGGGAGTTCCACTGGTCGGCGCCGGGGAAGCGGTCCTCCATCCAGAACCACTGCGCGGAGGCGGCCTCGACCAGCGAGGTCGGGGTGTCCGCGTTGTACTCCAGCAGCTTGGCCGGGCCGGTGCCGTCGTAGCGGAGGTCGAACCGGCCGTAGACGGAGGGGAGTTCGGCGCGGCGGTGCCATGCCTCGGTGACCGCGCGGATCACGCGCGGGTCGGTGATGCCGAGGTCGGCGAAGCGGTCGTGCTCGACGAGGTGTCCGGCGGCGGCGAGGCACATGGCGTGCAGCTCGGCGACGGTCTCCTCCAGTGCCTCGATCTCGGGCAGGGAGAAGGCGTAGTAGGCGCTCTCGTCCCAGTAGGGGCGCAGGGTGCCGTCGGGGTGGCGGGTGAGCGGGTAGATCACGCCCTGCGCTTCGACGGTGCGCTGCCAGTCGGGGCGGGGGGTGAGGGTGTGGCGTTCCATGGGGGTCGGTTCCGGTCCGGTCAGCCGCCGGAGCTGCCGTGGCCGCCGCCGAAGCCGCCCCGGTGGACGCCGCTGTCGCCGTCGTCGTACGACGAGCCGCCGCCGTACCGGTTGCGGGAGGTGTGGGTGGTGCCGCTGCCGCCGGAGCCGTTGCGGGGTGCGGTGAAGGAGCCGCCCTTGACCCAGGAGCCCTTCTTCTTGCCGCCGTAGTACCAGGAGCCGTTGACCTTGGTGGCGGTCGTGCAGTTCTGGTCCGCGACGACCTTGTAGCCCTTGGCGAGCTGGTAGCTGCCGTGGTCGACGCAGCGCTTGTCCGGCTCGGACGAGCAGGCGGCCAGGGCGGCGGCCAAGAGGCCCATGCCGCCGAGGACGACCGTGGTGGAGCGGAGTTGAGCCCGGGTGTTCGCCATGTTCTGTTCTCCCCCGTCGATGGCGCGTTCGACGGTCAGCCTAGAGATCGGTGTGAGTTTCCGGCAGGGCGGCCCCGGGCCTGTCCGCTGTCCTACAGTCGCTTTGTGCTTTTTGGAATGGTGTGCGCGCTCGGCGCGGCGGTCTGCTTCGGTACGGCCACGGTGTTGCAGGCGGTGGCCGCGCGGGCGGCCGGGGGCCGGGGCGGCGGGGAGGCGGCGCTGCTGCTGCGGGCGGTGCGGCAGTGGCGGTACGCGGCGGGGCTCGCGCTGGACGGGCTGGGCTTCGTGCTCCAGATCCTCGCGCTGCGCTCGGTGCCGATCTACGCGGTGGGTGCCGCGCTGGCGGCGAGTCTCGCGGTGACGGCGGTGGTCGCGGCGCGGCTGCTGCGGGTGCGGCTGAGCGGGGCGGAGTGGACGGCGGTCGGCGTGGTGTGCGCGGGGCTCGCGCTGCTCGGCCTGGCCTCGGGTGCGGAGGGCGACCTCGGCGGTCCGGCGTGGCTGCGGTACGCGCTGCTCGGTACGGCGGCGGGGGTGCTGCTGCTCGGCGCGGTCGGGGGGCGGCTCTCGGGACGGCCGCGCGCGCTGTTGCTCGGGCTCGGCGCGGGGTGCGGCTTCGGGGTGGTGGAGGTGGCGGTCCGTCTGGTGAACTCCCTTGCTCCGTACGCCCTGTTGACCGACCCGGCCCTCTACGCCCTCCTCCTCGGCGGGGGCGCCGCCTTCCTGCTGCTGACCTCGGCGCTGCAACGCGGTTCGGTCACCACGGCGACGGCCGGGATGGTGCTCGGCGAGACCCTGGGCCCGGCGGCGGTGGGCGTGGTCTGGCTGGGCGACCGCACGCGGGCGGGGCTCGGTCCGCTCGCGGTGCTGGGGTTCGTCGTGGCGGTGGCGGGGGCGCTGGCGTTGGCGCGGTTCGGGGAGGCGCCGGGGGCGGAGGGGCTGGGGGCGGTGGAAACGGGGGCCGAGCCGCGGCCGGAGGCGGAAACGGTGGGTTGAGAGGCGGGCGCCGCCTGGGGAAGCGCCGGGGGCGACGGGGGCGGAGCCTGCTGGTGACGGCTCGGCCGCTGCTTGGGAAGACGCGAGGGCGGGCGCCGAGCCAGTGGGCTGACGCACGGCACGCAGTCGACCCGCCAGACACCTCCCGCGCCGCCGCACCGAGAGGGCGCGGCCCGCCGTCCGCCCACTGCGGGCCTCCCCCACCGCCGCACCCGCAGGGGCGGTCGCCGAGTCGGTGGGCTGATGCACGCGGCACGCGGTCCACTCGCCGCACGGCCCCCGCACCACCGCACCCGAGAGAACACGCGACCCGCCGGTCACCCGCCACAGACCTCCCCCACCGCCACACCCGAGGGCGCGCTCGACCCGCCGTTCGCCGCCCCGCACCCGCACCCGCACCCGCACCCGCACCCGCACCCGCACCCGCACCCGCACCCGCACCCGCACCCGCGAGGATCACGGCAGTGCCCGGCACAACGCCTCCAGCGCCTCCTTCCACGCGCTTTCCGGGGGCGTCCCGTACCCCACCACCAGCGCGTCCAGCGGCTCGGTGGCGGCGTCGGGGTGGCGGTAGAAGGAGAGGCCGTGCAGGGCGAGGCCCTGCCAGCCCGCGGCCTGGACGACCGAGCGCTCGGTGCCGGGCGGCAGCCGCAGCACGGCGTGCAGACCGGCGGCGATGCCGGTGACGTGGACGCCGGGGGCGCGCTCGGTGACGGCGGCGGCGAGCGCGTCGCGGCGGCGCCGGTAGCGCAGGCGGGCGGCGCGGACGTGGCGGTCGTAGGCGCCGGAGGTGAGGAATTCGGCGAGCGTGAGCTGGTCCAGGACGCCGCAGGTGTCGATGCGGCCCTTGGCCGCGACCGTCTCCGCGTGCAGGGCCGGGGGCAGCACCATCCAGCCCAGGCGCAGTCCGGGGGCGAGGGACTTGCTGGCGGTGCCGAGGTAGATCACCTGGTCGGGGGCGAGGTCCTGGAGGGCGCCGACGGGGCGGCGGTCGTAGCGGAACTCGCCGTCGTAGTCGTCCTCCAGGACGAGTCCGCCGGTGCGCCGGGCCCAGTCGACGACGGCCGCGCGGCGGTCGGGGTGCAGTGCGGTGCCCATGGGGAACTGGTGGGCGGGGGTGAGGAGTACGGCATCTTCCACACCCAACGGACGTGTGTCCGTGCCGAGTTCGTCGTACGGCAGCGGGGTCGTGGCGAGGCCCGCCTCGTGCAGCAGGGCGGCGTAGACGTCGAGGCCGTACGACTCGACGGCGACCGTGCGGGCGCCTCGGGCGCGCAGCACGGTGCCCAGGAGGCGCAGGGCGTGGGAGAAACCGGCGGTGATCAGTACGCGGTCGGGGTCGGCGCGGACGCCCCGGACGCGGGCGAGGTATCCGGCGACGGCGGTGCGCAGTTCGGGGCGGCCGTGCGGGTCGCCGTAGCCGAGGGCGTCGAAGGGGGCGGTGGCCAGGGCGCGGCGGGCGGCCTGGAGCCAGGCGGTGCGCGGGAAGGCGGCGAGGTCGGGGGTGCCGGGGACGAGGCTGAGGGCGGGGCGGCCGGGCGGGCGGTACCGGGCGGGGGTGACCGGTGCCGTGGCCGGGGGCGTGGCGCGCTCGGCGACGCGGGTGCCGGAGCCCTGGCGGGCGGTGAGCCAGCCCTCGGCGACCAGGCCCGCGTACGCCTCGGCGACGGTGTTGCGGGCGATCCCGAGGTCGGCGGCGAGCGCGCGGGAGGAGGGCAGCCGGGTGCCGGGGGCGAGCCGTCCGCCGCGTACCGCGTCGCGCAGCGCGTCGGTCAGCCCCTGGCGCAGACCGGTGCTTCCGGCCGGTTCCAGGTGGAGGTCGATGCCGAGATTGGCCCACGATTCCGCCATGGGAATGGACCATACCCCTGGGCCGCTCCTTTCCTAGGCTCGAAGCATGAACCCCACCGAGTACGCCCCCGAGCACCCCGCCCGGCTGGCCTGGACCGAGCACGCGCCCGAGGTCTACAAGGCGATGGTCCGCCTCGACATCGCCGCCCGCCACGGCCTCGACCCCCGCCTCCTCGAACTGGTCAAGATCCGCGCCTCGCAGCTCAACCACTGCGCGTTCTGTCTCGACATGCACACCAAGGACGCGCTCGCGGCGGGCGAGACGGTGGAACGCATCGTCCAGCTCAGCGCGTGGGACGAGTCGCGCCACTTCTACACGGAGCAGGAACTCGCCGCCCTCGAACTGACCGAGGCCGTCACGGTGTTGACCGACGGCTACGTCCCGGACGAGGTCTACGAGCGGGCCGCCAAGCACTTCGAGGAGGCGGAGCTGGCGCAGTTGATCGCCGCGATCACGGTGATCAACGCCTGGAACCGCTTCGCGGTGACGACCCGGATGGTGCCGGGGCACTACACACCGGGCCAGCACAAGTAAATCGTCACTGCGTGCGGGGCTCTCTACGGCATGATGATCGCCGTGGAGAGCGACATACTCATCGACGCCTGGAAGCGCCTTCTCAGCGACCCCCGCACGTCGTGGGTGCTGTTCGAGCACGGCACCTGCGTGGTGCTGCCCGCCCCCGAGGAGGACCTGGCCGCGCAGGCCACCGCGGTCCTCGGGGAGTTCGGCCCCGTCCACGCGGGTGGTCCCGCCGGAGACTTCCGGGTGGTCGAGGTCGAGAACGTGGAGGGCTGGGTGGTCACCAGCCACCACCCGGACGTCCTCACCTACGTCGCCCCCGACGAACCCGGCGGCCAGGACCACCTCTCCGTCGGCCTCTGCGGCCGCGCCCAGCGCGACCGGGACGGCACCGAACTGCACGTGGTCCACGTGGAGGACAAGCGCGGCCCTGTGGATCCCGCGTAAGGGGGCGGCCGGCCTCCGCTCCCGTCACCGGGCGGCACCCTCCGGCCACAGCACCCGGACCGGGACGCCGGTCCGCTCGGCGTACGCCACCACGTCCGCGGTGCCTCCGTAGCCCCGCGCCGGTTTCCCGTCCCACACGGCGATCAGCTCGTCCACCAGGCCGACCAGGATCTCGGACCCGGCCTGGTGGGCCTCGGAGGTCGACTCGGTCAGGCCGGTGTGGTGCACCTCGGCCGCGTGGGCGAGGAGACGGTCGTAGACCGGGTGGTGCCAGCCGGGGAGGCCCGCGCGGTACTCGGCAGCCGGAACGACCACCTCGAGTCGG
Source organism: Streptomyces sp. LaPpAH-108 (assembly GCF_000373625.1). GTDB lineage: Bacteria > Actinomycetota > Actinomycetes > Streptomycetales > Streptomycetaceae > Streptomyces. The sequence continues at coordinate 366,667 of NZ_KB891987.1, read as the reverse complement.
CCGCCGCGCGCCAGTACGGCTTCGGCGAACCAGGCGTCGGGGCCGTCGGCGATGCACGAGACGGCGACCAGTTCGGCCGGGTCGTAGCCCTCGACACGGGCGGCCAGGAGAGCCCGCACCTGTGCCTCGACGTCCGTGCTGAGTCCGCGGTGCCCGGTGATCCCGACCTTCATGCGTCTCACTCTCCTACAGGTAGACGTTGTGCAGGCGCTCGTCGAAGTCACGTACCGCCTTGGGCGGTGAGTTGCTGGTGAGGCTACGGCGTACGGCGCGGGCGCGTTCCACGATCCGGCCGGACCGGTACCGAATACCGGCCTCGAGCGCGCGGGAGGCCAGGGCGAACGCGGCCTCCACCCGTCCGCCGGCGAGGTGCCCGGCAGCGATGTCGAGTACCAGCAGGGCACGTTGCTTCGCATGGCCGGTGCTCAGGGCCTCCACGTCCTCGTCAAGCACCCACTCGGGCAAGTGGAGACGTGCGCCACAGGCCACGCGGCAGGCGGCCACCTTGTCCGGGGTGAAGGAGAAGACCCACGGCCACGGAGGCGGCTCCTGCTCGCCCATCAGCGCCTCCGCCAAGATGCGGGATGCCGTCAGAGCCCGGTCGACTCCGCGTCGGTCGCCGACTGCGGCATGCCCGAGGGCTTCGACGCTCGACAACCAGGCGTCGGCAACGGCGGGGCGCTGGTCGCCGAGCACTCGCCGGGCGCGGTGAGCGAGATTCAGAGCCTCGATACCGTTCCCCGCGTGTGCCTCGAACTGAGCGAGCGTTCCGGCCTGGTATGCGGTCAGGAGTGCGTTTCCCGCCGTTCGCGCGGCCTTGATCGCCCCGCCGTACCAGGAGCGCGCCGATCCGTGGTCACCCCTGTCCCACGCAAGCCAGCCCGCGAAGGATGCGGCCTCGCTGCCCACGGCAGCCAGCCGTGCCCGGTCCGTGTCACCCGTCGCGGTGCGGGTGATGGTCTGGATGAGGCGGATATGGCCATCCACCGCGTCGGCGAGATCTCGGGAGGGAGTGGTGGCGTCGAGTCTGCGGTAGGCGCTCGTGGTCAGCCGCAGGGCCGCGGCTTGGCCGCCGGTCGAGTCGGGTGTGTCCGGCGAGGCGGCCAGGATGGGGGCTGCCATCGCGGCGACCGCGCCGCCGAGGACGGTGCGTCGGTACATGGAATCGTCGTCTTCCGCCTGAACCTGCGCTGTGCGCCCGCTGGCCAGACCCACGAGAACTGGGGGGATCTGGAGGTGTGCGGCCGCCGCGCTCAGGACGTCGGTGTTGTAAGAGGCTGAGCCGCGCTTCTCCAGGCGGGAGATGGCCGACTGGGACAGGCCGAGAGCTTGCCCCAGTGCCGTCTGCGTCATCTTCCGTGCCCTGCGGGCCAGTTCGATGACACGCCCATAGTCCCCGGTCCGGGAGGCGTCCCGGACCGGGCCTGTCTGGAAGTCCACGACGCCCCCACGCTACGAGTCCCTGCGGCACCGGGCGCTTGTTCATACCCGCTGGGCGCATACCCGTATGCACATGTCGCATGAGTGATGGTGTCATAGCGCACAGTGATCGTTGGCTGGTTGCGAGTCCGATCGCCCCGCACAGGGTGCGTTACGGACCCGTGGCCGTCCCCGCACCCTGTCGGGGACGACCACGACCCATCGGCCACTGGCGCGAGGCGACCGATCATGACGCTGCACAACAGAACTCTCCGTTCCCTGAGACTGGTTGACGCCCCGACGATCAACCTGGATGCCCTCACTGACCGGCAGCGCGCGGGTACGTCGTGCGCTTGGTGCGCGGGGACGGCCTCACCCTGGTACCCCGTGGGCACCCTGCGTGCCTGCGAGTGCTGCGCCGGTATGTACGGCGTCCCGGCGGTGGAGACAGGCCAGTGACCGGCGGGGCGGTCTCGCGCACAACAAGCGTGGGCGACCTTGTCCGCGACACGGTCCGAGGCTGTGAAGCAGTTCTGACGGATGTACGGGCCGACATCCCTCATCTGCGTCCCCGTTACGGCGGAGGGCTTGTCGAGCCATGGCCCGCCACGTGGGCGACGGTCGAGCTGGTGGCCCGCCGAGGCACCTGGGAGGACCGGTGAACGTCGGGTTCTCGCCGCCCTCGTACTACAACACCCCCCCCGTTGGAGGCGTACGTGAGCACCACCTCTGTGCGTACCTGGCCCGGCAGTCCGGCTCCCACCGCCGAGGAGGTGTTCGCCTTCGCGGACTTGGAGATCGGTGCGGCTGCCGCCGAGCACTGGCCACATGCCCACCTCGACCTCGGCGCCCACGTGCCAGGGGTCACCGGATACGTGCGCCGCATCGTCGTGGACGGCCGTCCGCTGTATGCGAAGTATTCGTTGCTCGGGGTGTCTCTGGTGTCGTTGCTGCGTGGCACCTGCGGCCCCTGGCCCCAGGTCCAGGCGGCTCAGCAACAGTACGTGTTACGCCCGGACAATCTGGTCGAGAGGGAGGCCGCGCAACTGCGACTCCTGCTGGACGCCGGGCGCCCTCGGGTCTGCCCCGTGGTCGGCGTGGGCCAGGGTGTGCTGTTCACCGAAGCCGTCGCAGGACCAAGCCTGGCCCAGCTCCTGTTACAACGGCCCGAGCAGAGCACCGAATTGCTGGTCGGAACTTTCGATCGGTTGCACGGCCTTCACCATCGGCCCGCCGCGCAATGGCTCGGCTCCGCGAGGATCAGCGGTGAGCGCAGCATCGCGGGCACCTTCCAGCGGAAGTTCAACGGGCTCTCCGGGCCCGTCTACGTGCAGCGGCTCGGGGCAGACCGATGCCCGGTCGGCGACCGGGAGAAGGTCGTCGCCGGGCTGCGCCAGGTGGTCGTCCGCCTTCAGCAACTGCGGGCCCGGGTGCTGCCGCAGTCACGCGACGGATACTGGCCTACGGCGATCTCAAACCCGAACACGTGCTCTACCCCGACGGGATCGACCAGCCGCCGGTGTTCATCGACCCCGGCCTACTGCCGGCCGGTACAGCCGTCGACGTGGCGAAACTGATCAGCCGTACGGTGCTGACGCTGACGGCAGCCCGCCCCGGACCATGGACGGTCAGGCACTTGCTGCACGGCATCGGCGTCTTCTCCGTGACGCGGATGGATGGCCTGTCGGCCGAGGAACGCCACGTTTGGCTCCGGGAAGTACTGGGGTTGTGGCTGATGGACACGGTCAACATCCTCACCACCTATCTGTCGGCGCCCGCCGAACTTCCTCTGCCGACCCTGGGCGAGGCTCTGGTGGACCGGGCGGCCGATCTGTGCCTGATGGTCGACCGGATCAGCACCGACCTGGCCTCGAAAGGCGACACCGGAACCGTGTGGGACGGTGCTCTCGGCCACGTTCAGGAGGTCGCCGCGTGACGTCGGCAGCCGTGGACACGATCGGCGTGATCGGTGCGGGGGCCGTCGGACAGACCGTGGCCGCCACGCTGGTGGCCTCGCACCTTCCCGGACGTCTGCTCGTCGCCTCCCGCTTCCTCCACCAGGCAGCCGCGCTCGCCGCCGACCTCGAAGACATGCGACAGGCCACGGCGTCGCCCGTACGCCCAGAAGCCTGTTCCGTGGCGGGCCTGGCCGACTGCGCAGCCATCGTCGTTGCCGCGCGGTCCTCTTTCACCAACACGCACACGACCGATGTGCGGATGGGCGGTGCCGCGGCCAACGGCCTCGTCGTCCAGGCTCTCGCCACCACCCTGCGTGGCTACGCGGGGACCGTGCTTGTGGTCACCAACCCGGTCGACCTGATGAGCAGGCTGTTCGCCGAGATCTCCGGCTGCACGCGTGTGTACGGCATCGGCTCGAACCTCGACTCGGCCCGCTACCGGCTCACCGTCGCCCGCCTGCTGAGAGTGCCGACGAACGCCGTGCACGGCCATGTGATCGGCGAGCACGGTGACCACGCTGTGGTGTGCGCCTCGTCGACCACCGTCAACGGCCGTCCCGCACTCATCCCCCTTGCCGACGTACGCACCGAACTGCGGTCCCGCCCCGGACGGATCGGCCACGGCGTGGGGCGTACCCGGTCCGGACCCGCTGGAGCGGTGCTGTCAGCTCTGCAGAAGGTTCTTGCCCTGGCCGACGGCACCGAGGAACTGAGCGCCCGTCATGGTGACGACTGGCTCGGAATTCCCCTGCACTTCACTGCGGGTCACGCCGTAGCGCGCCTGCCCGCCCTCGATGTGGGCGAACAACGCCAACTGTCCGCGGCAGCAACCAAACTCCGTACCGCATATGAAGCGTTACGGCCGTTCTGACCCGACTGGAGACGACCAACGTGAACATGCCCACCGCAACCCGACTGCACGCCGCGAACGCCAGCGTGACCGTCCTGAGCAACACCCCGTTCGTCACGGACTGGTCCCGCCGCTACTTCGGTCCCTGGTGGAACGCGTTCGAGGTCCCCGCCGAAAGCGTCTGCGAGGGTCCGCTCGTCACGGCCGACCTCGACGACAAGGTGTACGCCGAGGTGCTCTCCGAGGTCACCAGCGGCCCGCACGACGAAGTCGCCTACGCCAAGGCCCGGTTGCTGCTCGTTCGGGACAGTACTGGTGCCGTCACGGGCGTCTCGCCCGAAGAGGGGCTCGCTTACCGCTCCGATCAGCTCGGTAACCATGTCGCCATCGCCGGTCGTACGTCCGAAGCGCTGGCACTGGCCTCGGCACGGATCGCACGGGAGATGATCCGGGCGGCCTTGCTGCGCAATGGGTGGACACTCCTGCACGCCTCAGCCGTCGTCCATGACGACCAGGCCCTGCTCGCCTTCGGGTCCAAGGGCTCGGGCAAGACCACCACGGCGCTGCTGCTGGCTCGTCGCGGCGCCCGTCTGCTCGCCAACGACCGGGTGTTCGTCAAGCCGGTGGGGGGTGAACTCCGGTTGCTGCCATGGCCTTCGGCGGCGGCCGTCGGCCTGGGTCTGCTCGATGCCCTCGGCCTGTACGGCGTCGTACGCAGGCGGCTCCAGGCGGGCGAGCGGCTGCACCCCACGCAGCACCAGGAGGTCACCGACGCGCTGCTGGCCGACCGGCGCGAGCCGCTCTGGGAGCCGGGCGGCAAGCGGGAGAGGAAGGTGCAGGTGTTCCCCGACCAGTTCGCCACCTGGTTCGGCATGGAGCTGGCGACCGGCGGGAACGCGGCGATGCTGCTCTTCCCCTGGATCGACCCCTCAGCCACCCCTGCCGTGGTCAACGGTGCCCGACCCCTGGGCGAGGCCGACTTCATGAGCGGCGTAACAGAGGACCGCTACCCGGACCACTTCGGCCTCGCTCAGGGCATCAACGGCGGAGGCGGCGACGCGGCCCGTGCCGCTGTCGCCGACCAACTCGCCCAACTCCCACAGCATCAAGTCGTCCTCGGCCACGATGTCCAGGCCAACGCCGACTTCCTGGCCAAACTCACCGACGTCCGGTGAGGACCTGCTGCCGGGCGGCGGCCCACTCTCCGTCGCCCGGCGGTCTGTTGGTTACGAGAGCCAGCGCTTCCATACCGTCGGGTGGGTGTCCACCCACTTCTTCGCCGCTTCCTCCGGGCTCAGTTTCTGGTCGGCGATCAGGAGGGAGACCTCGTTCTGGTCCTCGGTGGTCCACTTGAACTTCTTCAGGAAGGTGGCCGCCTTGCCGCCGGACCTCGCGAAGTCCGTGTTGAGGAATTTGCGGAGGGGTGTGTGGGGGTAGGCGCAGGTGATCTTCGCGGTGTCGGTGTCGCAGCCTTCCTTGTAGGGAGGGAGCTTCACCTCGGTCATGGGGACCTTCTCGAAGAGCCACTGGGGGGTGTACCAGTAGGTCAGGAAGGGCTTCTTCTCCTTGGCGAACTGTTTCATCTGGGTGATCTGGGCGGCTTCCGAACCGGCGAAGACGACCTGGTAGTTGAGCTTCAGGTTCTTCACGAGGGCCTTGTCGTGGGTGACGTAGGCCGGGGAGCCGTCCATGAGCTGGCCCTTGCCGCCGCTCTCGGGGGTGCGGAAGAGGGACGCGTACTTGTTGAGGTTCTTCCAGTCGGTGACGTCCGGGTGCCGCTTGGCGAAGTACGTCGGGACGTACCAGCCGATGTGCCCGGTCACCCCGAGCCCCCCGGCGGGCGTCACCGTCTTCTTGTCGTCGACGTACCGCTTCTCCTGGTCGGGGTGGCCCCAGTCCTCCAGGAGGGCGTCGACGCGGCCCTGGCTGAGGGCGTCCCAGGCGGGGATCTCGTCCACCTGGACGGTGTCGACGTGGTAGCCCAGCTTGTGCTGGAGGATGTACTGCGCGACGGCCACGTTGGACTGCGCGCCCACCCAGGACTGCACGGAGAGGGTGACGCTCTTCGTGCCGCCCGCGTTGGCGAAGGGGCTCGCCTGCTTGGTCATGTCGGCCGCGCCGCAGCCGGTGAGCAGGGCGAGCGCCGAGGCTCCGGCGAGGGTCACACCCAGGGTCGTACGGATACGCATCTCACGCTCCCTTCTTCGCGTCGCGCCCCGTCGGCTGGGTCACCCGGTCGAGCATCAGGCCGAGGCAGACGATGGCGGCACCGGCGACCAGACCCGTCGCGAGGTCACCCTGTGCGAGGCCGAAGGCGACGTCGTAGCCGAGCGCGCCCGCGCCGACCAGACCGCCGATGATGACGACGGCGAGGACGAGGACCACGCCCTGGTTGACGGCGAGCAGCAGCGAGCGCCGGGCGAGCGGGAGCTGGACCTGCCAGAGCTGCTGGCGGCCGGTCGCGCCGAGGGAGCGGGCCGATTCCAGCGCGGCCGGGTCGACCTGGCGCAGGCCCTGCGCGGTGATGCGGACGACGGCCGGGAGCGCGTAGACCACGGCCGCGACGACGGCGGGCGCGCGGCCGACGCCGAACAGGGCGACGACCGGGATCAGGTAGACGAACTGCGGCATGGTCTGGAACACGTCCAGGACCGGGCGCAGCACCCGCTCCACCCGCTCGCTGCGCGCCGCCGCGATGCCGGTGGCGATGCCGAGGACCAGGGTGACGGCGACGGCGGCCAGCACCTGGGAGAGCGTGTCGAGCGAGGAGTCCCACACGCCGAGCACACCGATCGCGGCCATGGCGAGGACGGCGGTCAGCGCGGTGCGCCAGGTGCCGATCAGCCAGGCGAGCGCGGCCACCACGAGCAGCACCGCCCACCAGGGCAGCGCGCGCAGGCCGTCGCGCAGCGGGTCCAGCATCCAGGTGGTGAAGTGGCCCGCCCAGTCGGCGGTGCCGCCGACGACGGGGACGCCGGAGTAGAGGTGCGCGGTCATCCAGTCGACGGCGTCGTTGACGGGCGCGGCGATGTCGAGGGTCAGCCCGCCGGGCCAGTCGGCGCGGCCGAGCAGCCGCGCGAGGACCGCGACGGCGACGGCGCCGCCGAGGGCGTACAGCCACTGGCCACGGGGCCGTTCCGCGCCCTCGGCGGCGCGGCCCGCGGCGGCGGTCACGCGGTCCAGGACGACGGCGAGCAGCACGATCGGGATGCCGGCGGCGAGGGCCGCGCCCACGTCGACCGAGGCGAGCGCCTGGTAGACGCGGTCGCCGAGGCCGCCCGCGCCGATGACGGAGGAGATGACGGCCATGGAGAGCGCCATCATGATCGTCTGGTTGAGGCCGAGCAGGAGTTCCTTGCGGGCCAGCGGGAGGCGCGCGGTCAGCAGCCGCTGCCGCGAGGTGGCGCCCAGCGAGCGCACCGCCTCCAGCACCTCGGGGTCGGCGCCGCGCAGGCCGAGCGCGGTGAGGCGGGCCATGGGCGGGGCGGCGTAGACGACGGTGGCGAGGACGGCGGCGGGCACGCCGATGCCGAAGACCAGCACCACGGGCAGGAGGTAGGCGAAGGCCGGGAGCACCTGCATGGTGTCCAGGACCGGGCGCAGGGCGCGGTCGAGCCGGTCGGAGAGCCCGGCGCCGAGGCCGAGCAGCGCGCCGACGGCGACGGAGGCGAGCACCGCGACCACCATCAGCGCGAGCGTCTGCATGGTCGCCACCCACATGCCGAGCACCCCGCAGGCGAGGAACGCGAGGGCCGTGCCGACCGCGAGCCTGACCCCGGCCACCCGCCAGGCGACCAGCGCGCCGAGCACGGTGACTCCGGGCCACCCGGCGGCGAGCAGGGTGAGGTAGACGCCGCGTACGGCGAGGACGACCGCGTTGCTGATGTGGCCGAAGAAGTAGAGGAACAGCGGGTGGCTGTCCCGGTTGTCGATGACCCAGTCGCTGGCGGCGCCGAGCGGCTTCACCAGGCTCACGGTCAGCGCGTGCGGCCAACTGCCGCTGCCCCAGCGGGCGCTGAGCAGCGGGACGAGGACCGCGGCGGCGACGGCGAGCACGGCGAGCTTGGCGGCGGGGCGCGATCTCAGGGCACCGGGGAGGGCGCGCCGGGCGGCGGCCGGGACGGTGAGGGTGGCCATCAGGCGGCCTCCGGCTCACGCTCGGGGTCGGGGGCGGGCCGGGGTGATGACGTGGGGCCGGTCGCGGCCTTCCGGTCGGACCGGGTCTCCGGCGCGGCCTCGTCGGATCCGGCGTCCGTCCCGTTCGTCCCCGCCACCACGCTCAGCAGCGCCTCGGAGTCGACCACGCCCATGCACCGCCCGGCGTCCATCACCCGGGCCGGGGCGCCCGCGCGGGCGACGGCCTCGATGGCCTCCGCGACCGGCGCCTCCGGGCGTACGGCGGGGCCGCTGCCCGCCTCGTCGGCGGAGGCGGGCCGCATGGCGGTGCGGCAGGTGACGACCTGCTCGCGCGGTACGTCGCGGACGAACTCGCGGACGTAGTCGTCGGCCGGGGAGTTGACGATCTCCTCGGGGGTGCCGAGCTGGACGACGCGGCCGTCGCGCATCAGGGCGATGCGGTCGCCGAGCTTGAGGGCCTCGGAGAGGTCGTGGGTGATGAACACCATCGTGCGGCCCTCCTCCTCGTGCAGGCGGACCACCTCGTCCTGCATGTCGCGCCGGATCAGCGGGTCGAGCGCGCTGAACGGCTCGTCGAAGAGCAGGACTTCGGGGTCGACGGCGAGCGCGCGGGCGAGGCCGACGCGCTGGCGCTGACCGCCGGAGAGCTGGCCGGGGCGGCGCTTCTCCATGCCCGCGAGGCCGACCTTGGCGACGAACTCGGCGGCTCTCTCCCGGCGTTCGGACTTGCCCATGCCCTGGATCTCCAGGCCGTAGGCGACGTTGTCGAGGACGGTGCGGTGCGGCAGGAGGCCGAAGTGCTGGAAGACCATCGCGGCACGGTGGCGGCGCAGTTCGCGCAGCCGGGTGCGGTCCATGGCGCGCACGTCCTCGCCGTCGATGGCGATGGTGCCCGCGGTGGGCTCGATGAGCCGGGTCAGACAGCGCACCAGGGTGGACTTGCCGGAGCCGGACAGGCCCATGACGACGAAGACCTCGCCCTTGCGCACGTCGAAGGAGACGTCGCGGACGGCGGCGGTGCAGCCGGTACGGGCGCGCAGCTCGGCCGGGGACAGCGCGGCCAACTCCTGGTCGGCGGGGACGCGTTCGGGCTTGGGTCCGAACACCTTCCACAGGCCGTCCACGGAGAAGACGGGCGCGCCGGGCTCGGTGGTGGAGGTGGCGGAGGTGGGCGGCTTGCGGGTCGGCACGGTGAGCGTCATCGCGCCTCACCACCGATCAGATCGACGGCCTTCTCACCGACCATGAGTACTCCGATCATCGGGTTCACCGCCGTCATCGTCGGGAAGACCGAGGCGTCGGCGATACGGACGCCGTCCAGGCCACGGATGCGCAACTCAGGGTCCACGACGGCCAGTTCGTCGTCGGGGGCGCCCATCCTGCAGGTGCCCGCCGGGTGGTAGACGGTGTGCGCGACCTTGCGGGCGTACTCGCTCAGCGCCTCGTCGTCCTGGACCTCCGGACCGGGGCAGACCTCGCGCTTGAGCCAGTGGGCCAGCGGCTCGGTCTTCGCTATCTCGCGGGCGATGCGGATGCCGTCGACCAGGGTCCGGGCGTCGTAGTCGTCCTCGTCGGTGAAGTAGCGGAAGTCGAGCGCGGGCTTCACGGCCGGGTCGGCGCTGGTCAGGTAAAGACGGCCGCGGCTCTTGGGCTTGGGGATGTTCGGGGTCATCGAGACACCGAACTCCGGCCGCTCGTAGCCCAGTCGCTCCGGGTTGTCCGTGAACGGGATCTGGTAGAAGTGGAACATCAGGTCAGGGCCCGCGTGTTGGGGGTCACGGCGGACGAACAGACCCGCGTCGGAGTCCATCGCCGAGTTCTCCGGGATCGGCCCGTCGGTCTCCCAGACGATCACCGACTCGGGGTGGTCGAGCAGGTTCTCGCCGACGCCGGGCAGGTCGTGGACGACCGGGATGCCGAGCGCTTCGAGCTGCGCCTTGGGACCGATGCCGGAGTGCAGCAGCAGGCGCGGGGTGTCGACGGCGCCCGCGCTGAGGATCACCTCGCGGCGCGCCTCGATCAGCAGTTCCTGGCCGTCCTTGGTGCGCACATGGACGCCCTCGGCGCGGGTGCCGTCCAGCTCCAGCTTGTACGCCCAAGTCTCCAGGAAGAGATGGAGGTTGGGGCGCTCGTCCATCACCGGGTGGAGGTACGCCACGGAGGCGGAGGAGCGCTTGTTGTTCTCCGGGTGGTAGGCGAGGTCGAAGAAGCCGACGCCCTCGGTGAACGGCTTCTTGTTGAAGCCCTCGACGCGCGGCACGTCCAGCGCGGCCTGCGCGGCGTCCACGAAGTCGCGGGCGATGGCGTTGCGGTCCTTCTCGTCCACCGGGACGATGTTGTTCTTCAGCCGGGCGAAGTACGCCTCCATCGGGACGGCCCCCCAGCCCGTGGCCCCGGCCCGCTCCCACTCGTCCCAGTCGGACGGGAGCGGCTTGAAGGAGATCAGGGTGTTGTGCGAGGAGCAGCCGCCGAGGACGCGGGCGCGGCTGTGCCGGATGTGGGAGTTGCCGCGCGGCTGCTCGGTGGTCGGGTAGTCGTAGTCGAGGTCGCCGCCGAGCAGGCCCATCCAGCGGCGCAGGGTCAGTACGTCGTCGCGGTCGACGTCGCTCGGGCCGCCCTCGATGACGGCGACGGTGACATCGGGGTTCTCGGTGAGGCGGGAGGCGATGACGGAGCCCGCGGTGCCGCCGCCGATGACGACGTAGTCGTATGCGTGGGTGTGTTCGGGCATGGGGTGTCTGACTCCTGGGGGCGGGGAGGTCGTACGAGGTGGTCGTGCGGGGGCCGGGGGTCAGCCCGCGAACCAGCGCACCGGGCGGGGGGCGAGGTTCTGGTAGACGTGCTTGGTCTCGCGGTACTCGGCGAGTCCGGCGGGGCCCAGCTCGCGGCCGGTGCCGCTCTTGCCGAAGCCGCCCCACTCCGCCTGGGGCAGGTAGGGGTGGAAGTCGTTGATCCACACGGTGCCGTGCCGCAGCCGGGCGGCGACGCGCCGGGCGCGGCCGGGGTCGGCGGTCCAGACGGCGCCCGCGAGGCCGTACTCGGTGTCGTTGGCGAGGGTGATCGCCTCGTCCTCGGTGCGGAAGGTCTCGACGGTGAGGACGGGTCCGAAGACCTCTTCCCGTACGACGCGCATCTCGCGGTGGCAGTGGTCGAGGACGGTGGGCTCGTAGAAGTAGCCGGACTCGGGGCGGTCCTCGCTCGGCTCGGGGCGCTTGCCGCCGCAGCGCAGCACCGCGCCCTCTTCCAGCGCGGAGGCGACGTACGCCTCGGTCCTGGCGCGCTGCTGCTCGGAGACGAGGGGGCCGCACTCGACGCCGGGTGCGGTGCCCCGGCCGAGCCTGATCTGCTGGGCGCGGCGCGCGAGTTCGGCGACGAAGCGGTCGCGGACCGCCTCCTCGACGATGAGGCGTCCGCCCGCCGAGCAGACCTGGCCACTGTGGATGAAGGCGGCGTTGAGGGCCTGGTCGACGGCGGTGTCGAAGCCCTCCTCGGTGGCGCAGGCGTCGGCGAATACCACGTTGGGGTTCTTGCCGCCGAGTTCGAGGGCGACCTTCTTCACGGTGGGGGCCGCGGCCTGGGCGACCTTGACGCCGCTGACCAGGCCGCCGGTGAAGGAGACCAGGTCGACGTCGGGGTGCTCGGCCAGGCGGGCGCCGACCGTGTGGCCGGGGCCGGTGACGAGGTTCGCGACGCCGTCGGGGAGTCCGGCCTCGGTGAGCAGTTCGATCAGCTTGACGGTGGTCAGCGGGGTGATCTCGCTCGGCTTGATCACGAAGGTGTTGCCCGCCGCGAGCGCGGGGGCGATCTTCCAACTCGCCTGGAGCAGGGGGTAGTTCCAGGGGGTGATCAGCGAGCAGACGCCGACCGGCTCGTGCACGACCACGCTGTGGATGCCGGGCGAGCCCGCGTCGACCACGCGGCCGGGGGCCTCGGCGGCGACCAGGTCCGCGAAGTAGCGGAAGGCGTCGGCGACGCAGTCGATGTCGACGCGGCCCTCCTCCACGGTCTTGCCCGCGTCCCGGCTCTCCAGCAGGCCGAGCGGTTCGCGGTCGCGTACGAGGAGGTCCGCCACGCGGCGCAGCAGGGCGGCGCGCTCGGCGACGGGGGTGTGGGGCCAGGGGCCCTGGTCGAACGCCTGCCGGGCGGCGGCGATCGCCCGGTCCGCGTCCTTCTCGTCACCCTCCGCGACCACGGCGAAGGGCAGGGCGTCCGCGGGGTCCAGGATCTCGCGTGTCGCGCCGGAGGCCGCGTCGAGCCACTCGCCTCCGGCGCGGATGGTCGCCTCGGCCGGTCGTTCCGTTCTGTCCGCCATGATCGGTATTGCCTTCCGTTCCTGTTCAGCGCCCCTGTGTGACAGAGGTGTCACCTCCAAGGACCGGGACCGCATTCCCTCGGCCTCCGAGGCACATGCGCGTTCGGGGGGTGAAAGTGGGCCGGGTCACTGAAATCACGGAGGAAATGCGGACAAAGGGCGCGTCCGATGGCGGGGTCAGTCCACCGGCGCCGCCGTGTCACAGTCCCTGCCGGGCGGACAGAACCAGCTCAGCGCGGTGGTGAGCAGCTTCAGCTGGTCGTCGCGGTCGTCCGCTTCGGGGCCGTAGACCGCTATCGCGTAGATCCGGCCGTCGGCCCCGACGAACCGCTCGTCCAGCACCCGCCAGGGCCCCACGTCGGGCTCGCCCTGGAGGGCGTCGGCGCGGTACTCCAGGCGTGAGCCGGTGAACTCTCCGTCGTCCAGGTTCCGCAGCGCCACCTTCTCGAAGCCGCGCGGCTTGTGGGTGTCCGCCGACAGGAACAGCTCGAAGGAGGCGTCCGGGGACTGCTCCGCGACCTCGTAGACCTGTACGCGCTGACTGCGGTCCGCGCTGCGGTAGCTCACCACACGGAACCCGTACGACGAGGGGGCGGTGCTGCGCGTCCACCCCTCGGGCACGGCGATCCGGAAGCCCTCGTCGTCGTCGCGCAGCCCGTACCCCTCCGGGGGGTGCGAGGGCGACGGGCTGGGGGCGGCCGACTCGGTGCTCCCGGTCGGCGCCGGGGCGGAGGTGGAGCTGCCCTGTGCCGACGGCCGACTCCCGTCGGAACCTCCCCCGAGCACGAAGACCAACGCGAACCCGACGGCGACCCCCACGACAGCGGCAGCGGCGAGCACGGGCCACAGCCGCCGGGCGCGGCCCGGTTGCGGCTCGTCGTCCCCTTCGGGCGGCGGCCACCCACCATCGGCAGGCCACCCACCCGGGTACGCCTCGGCCTCACCCACGGAGGTCGCGGTGGGGAACCCGGCGTCGGGATCATGCACGGGGGTTACGCCTCCGGCAGGAGCCCACCCCGACCCACCGGGAAACGCCCCCGCCGAGCCCCCGTCACCGACTCCCTCGGCCTCGAACCCACCGGGAAGACCGGCCCCACGCCCACCGGGCGAAGGCTCGGCCGGAGACGCGTCGGCATCACGCACCGGGAACCCCGAGCCGCTCCCCCTGGGCAACGAGTCGGCCGGAGACCCCGCGCCGGGACGCCCCACCGAGGCCCCGCCACCGGAACCCTTCGGCGCGAACCCGTCCGGCAGCCCCGGCCCACGCCCACCGGGCGACACCTCGGCCGGAGACGCGTCGGAGTCACGCACCGGCGAACCGGCCGAGAACCCTGAGCCGACACCCCCCGACGCAGCTCCCGCCGGGAACCCGGCGCCACGCCCCCCGGACGACGGCTCGGCCGGAGACCCCGCGTCGGCATCACGCGCCGAAGGCCCGTCACCAGCGCCCCTGGGCGCGAACCCCTCCGGCAGCCCCGGCCCATGCCCACCGGGCGACACCTCCGTCGGAGACGCGTCGGAGTCACGGACCGAGGCCCCCTCACCGGCACCCCTCGAAGCGGACCTCTCCGGCAACCCCCGTCCGCGCCCACCGGGCGACACCTCGGCCGGAGACGCGTCGGCATCACGCAGCGAGGACCCCTCACCGGCACCCCTCGAAGCGAACCCCTCCGGCAGCCCCGACCCACGCCCGCCGGGCGACACCTCCGTCGGGGCTGGCCCGTCCTGCCCGCCGTCCGCCGATCCCGCGCGCGCCGCCCCGCCGACACCGCCGGACGACACCTCCGTCGGGGACTCCGGGTCGGACGCCGCCGGAGGCCACGCGGGCTGGCCGGCTGCCGGGGGCCACTCCCCCTGGCCCGCTGCCGGAGGCCACGCCGGTGGTGGGGCGCCGGGTGCCGGATCGGCGCCCGGTGCTTCCGGGGCCCGGTCCGGGCGTGGTGGTGGCGGGGGTGTGGGCGTCGACGGGGACTCCGTCGTGCCGTCCTCCCACCGCTGGGCGTCCTCGTTCCAGTACCGCGGTCCCCCGCTCATCGCGGCCCCCCTCCCCTTGTGCGGTCAGATTCCCAGGAGGCCCGCGAGGGCGCCCGCCGAGGCGAGCACGCTCATGAGGGCCTGGGAGTCGGCGAGGAGTTCCCGAAGGCGCTCGCGGCGGGTCGGGGCGGCCTGGCCGGTCCGGGTGATCTCGGCCTCGGTGTCGGCGAGCGCGGTGTCCAGCGCGGCGGTGCGGTCGTCGGCGCGGACCCGGGCGAGGTCGGCCCGCAACTCCCGTACGGCAGCGAGCAGTTCCTCGGCAGCGGGGTCGGCCGAGACACCCCCGCCGTGATGATGACTCTCGGCGTGGGCATGGCTGCCGACGGCGAACGTACTGTGCGACACGTCCCCGAAGCTCACATGGGGCTCGTCACCGGACATGGCTAATCGGTTCCCTTCTGCGACACCGGGCCACCCGCGATCGCGCCGCAGGCACCCGCATGGCTGCCCACCGCGAACGTGCTGTGCGACACGCCCCCGAAACTCACGTGGCACTCGTCACCGGACATGGCTAATCGGTTCCCTTCTGCGACACCGGGCCACCCGCGAAACCGCCGGAGGCCGACGCGTGGCTGCCGACGGCGAACGTGCTGCCCTCCACGCGGCCGATGTTGACGTCGCCGTTGCTGATGTTGACGACCTTCTGGACGAACTCGCCGGTCTCGTACCCGGATTCGGCGAGCGCGGAGCGCACCCCGTGGGCGACGCGGTCCTGCACGCTCTTGAGGTAGCGGGCCACGTCCATCTCCTGGAAGAGCGAGCCGTCGGGCCGCGAGCCGAGTTCGCGCACGGAGAGGGCGGGGCCCTCCGGCAGCGCGCCCGCGTACCCGCCGGTGACGGCCCGCCACACGGACACCAGCCCCCGGCCGAGCTGGAGCAGCGCGGCCCCCGCCGAACCCGGCACCAGGGCGAGCGCGGTGGCGGCCCGGCCGACCAGGTTGTTGTGCCGGAAGCGGTGGGCGACGCGGTCGGCCTCCTTGAAGTCCTCGCGCACCGGCCGCAGGACATGCGGGGCGATCTCCAGGACGAGCATCCGCCCCTGGGTGTGCACCCGCACGAAGACCGTGACGACCAGCTCCTCCTCCCAGCCGTCGACGCGCACGCGCAGGAAGTGCCGCCGCTTCTCCGCCCCCTCCTCCACCGCGCGCGCCCGGTGCTCGGCGAACGCCTCGGCGGAGTACGGCGCCTGGTCGCGCCGGAGCAGCCCCTCGACGGGCAGGAACACGCACTCGTCGATGGCCAGCCCGCGCAGCCGGTCCCGTACCCCGGGGCCCGCGTGCTCGGCGGAGATCCGCAGCTGTTCGAGCTGGCGGCGGATCTTCTCCAGGATCAGCCGGTTGGCGAGCGGCTGCTGCCGCTTCGCCAGCTCGTCCGGCTTCAGTTCGACCGCGAGCACCCAGGTGTCGTAGGGCGATCCGGCGCCGCAGAAGGGGCGGCTCTCGTGGTACATGACCAGCGGCGCGTGCTGCTCCAGCCGGATGCGCCGCTTGAGCCGCTGGAAGCGGGCTCCCTCGGCCCGTTCGGCGGGGTCGGCGACGGCGTCCGGGAAGCGCTGCGGGGAGAGTTCGGCCCCGAGCGCCCGGTTGACCTGGTCGAGGCGCCCGTACACGCACAGCCAGACGAGGGCCAGCGCGACGAGACAGGCCCAGCCCTGCCAGGGCTCCATCCCGGTCGCGAAGTCGAGCAGACCGTCCGAGGAGGAGGAAGAAGAGGAAGAGGAAGAGCCGTACCTGTCGGAGGGCGCGTCGTCCGGCCCCGAGCCGAACGCGGCGGCCAGGACGAGGACCAGCAGCACCACGAGGGTCCACCGGCTTCCCCAGCGCACGAGGAAGGCGAGGAACACCCGGTAGAACGGCGGCTGTTCGGCCCGTCCCCGGATCAGCGGCGCGAGGGCGAGCAGGACGCTGGGCCACAGGGCGAGGAGGAGCACCGGGCCCCCGAGCACCACGCCCAGCACCCACAGCCCGAGCACCGCCCCGGACCACAGCAGCTCGAGGCGCCGCGCCCGCAGCGCGTGCGCGAGGACCCGCGCCGCGTCGAAGCCCGACGACGGTGCCACGATGCGCTGTTCGTTGAGGTGCAGCTCCTCGATGACCTGGTCGCGGTAGCCGGAGTCGAGATACGTCCCCGCGCACAGCAGCCGGGTCGCCTCGCTGGCGTGCGGTGGTGTGCCCGGAAGGGCGGGCGGCGCCCCGGCGGACGTGGTCCGGCTCTGCTCCGGCACCTGTGCGGCGCTCATGCCACTCCCCCGAAAAGTGGTGACGCGCGGCCCGTGTCAGCGGGCCGACGGACGGACCCCGAGGATAGAGGCGAGGCGGGGGCGACGGCACCCGTTTTGCAGCCGAGCACTGTGTGAGCCCTGTGAAACGGGTCCGACACACGGGGTCAGCTCGCGGTCCCGGCCCCCCGCAGCAGCCCCCGTACCCCGTCCCGCAGCCACGCGTGCGCCGGGTCCGCGTC
The DNA here is from genome assembly GCF_000373625.1 of Streptomyces sp. LaPpAH-108. Taxonomy (GTDB): domain Bacteria; phylum Actinomycetota; class Actinomycetes; order Streptomycetales; family Streptomycetaceae; genus Streptomyces. Next base: position 349,497 of record NZ_KB891987.1, on the reverse strand, counting down.
GTGCCGGGGATGCCATGCGATGCCCACGCGCAGCGGCGGAAGGGGAAGCGGCACCGGGAAGGTGACCAGCCCCAGAGCCTCGGCCAGGGTGCGGCCCCCTTCGCTCACGATCCCGATCAGGTCGGTGTCACGGAGCACGAACAGCGAGGCGGGATAGGTCCCGACACTGCCGACCACGTGCCGCTCCAGGCCGAGCGCGGCCAGCTCGTCGTCGATCGGGCCGTGCAGCCTGCCCCGCCGGGACACGCCGAGGTGCCCGGCCTCACGAGCGAACCGCTCCGGGGTCAACTCCCCTTCCAGAAGCGGATGTCCGGCCCGTACGACCCCGAGCATGCGGTCCTCGTGGACCGTCTCTACATGCACCTCGGGCGCGGTCGTGTCCACCACGCCGACCTCCAGATCGGCGGTGCCCTGGCGCAGGAAGGGGGCGTCGACGTGGCTCTCGGACAGGAACCGCAGCCGGATGCCGGGCGCCTCGCGCGCCGCCCGGGCGAGCAGGGCGGGGCCGAGGGTGGCGGCGGACATGTCGTGGCCGAGGATCGTGAAGGTACGGGTCACCGTGCGCAGGTCGGTGTCCCGCCCGGGCGCGAACAGCGCGCGGGCACGCTCCACCACCGCGCTCACCTCGGCCCGTACCGCCAGCGCGTGCGGGGTCGGCACCATGCGCCGCCCGGCGCGCACCAGCACCGGGTCGCCGAGCGCCTTGCGGATGCGCCCGAGGGTGCGGCTCATCGCGGGCTCCGACAGATGCAGTCGGCGGGCGGCACCCTGGACGCTCTGTTCCTCCAGGAGCACGTCGAGCGCGAGCAGCAGGTTGAGGTCCACTCCGGCGGCCGTCGACGGCTCGGCCGCCCCGGATTGCGTCATACGCAATCATCCCTTGCGAAAGTTGCACTGGAAAGCAGGTCAGGGCCGACCCTACGGTGAGAGGACCTTCCCCACCACCCGCTCCTGGAGGAGCCGTGCCCCCGCCTGCCCTGAAACGCCCCGTCCTGCTCACGCTGTGCGCCTGCGTCCTGGTCGCCCAGAGCATGGTCGCGGCCATCAACCTCCTGATCCCGCAGCTGATCGCGTCCTCCCTGCACCCCTCGCACAGCGAGCTGCTGTGGATGGTGGACGCCTATGTCATCGCCTTCGCCGCCCTCCTCATCCCGGCCGGGGCGACCGGCGACCGCTACGGCCGCAAGGGCGCCCTGCTCGCCGGGCTCGGCCTGTTCGCCGCCGGGGCCGCGACCAGCGCGCTCGCGACGGACCCGGCCGTGCTGATCGCGGGCCGCGGCCTGTCCGGCGCCGGAGCCGCCCTGATCACCCCGGCCACCCTCTCGATCCTGATGCGGCTGTCCACGCCCGAGACCCGGGCAGCGGCGATGGGCGCGTGGACCCTCTCGCTGGGCCTCGGTGGCGCGGTGGGCAACCTGGGCGGCGGACTCGCCGGGCAATTCCTGTCCTGGCGCGCGCTGTTCGCGGTGATGGTCCCGCTCGCCGCCCTGCTCGCCGCGGCCGTCGCCCGCACCACCCCGCGCACCGAGCGCTCCCCGGGCGCCCGCCCCGACCCGCTCGGCACCGTGCTGCTGACGGCGGGTCTGGTCGCGGTCCTGTTCGGCATCATCGAGGGGCCGACCTACGGCTGGACCTCCGCCCGCATCCTCGGTGCCTTCCTCGCCGGTGCCGCCCTGATCGGCGGGTTCACCCGGCACGCCCTGCGCTCCCCGGCGCCGCTGTTCGACCCCCGGGTCTTCGCGTCGCCCCGGCTGCGCGCCGCTTCCCTCGGCACGGCCACCGGATTCTTCGGCCTGTTCGCCCTCTTCTTCGTCAACTCCCAGTACCTCCAGGACGTCAAGGGCTACGGCGCCGCCCTCACCGGCCTGGCGATCATGCCGCTGCCGGTCGGCATGGCCCTGTCGCAGAAGCTGGCCACGCGGTGGCGGGTTCCGCCCCGTACGGTCGTCGGCACCGGGCTCGCCCTGATCGGCGCCGGGCTGCTCGGCGCGTCCACCGCCGGTGCGGGCACCCCGTACGGGCTCTACGCCTGCTGGCTCCTGGTCACCTCGGCGGGCACCGGGCTCTCCATGCCCGCGCTGACCCTCGGCGTCGTCACCTCGCTCCCCGCCCACCAGGCGGGCCTCGGCTCCGGGCTCGGCACCACCGCCCGCGAGACCGGGGCCGCGCTCGGCGTCGCGGTCACCGGCACCGTGCTCGCCGCCCACACCGGCCTCGCCCAGGGCATGGGCCCGGCGCTGCGCACGGTCGCACTGGTCGTGCTGGCGGCGACGGCGCTGGTGGTCGCGGGCTACGGCGGCCGGGAACGACCCCTCCCGGCGACGGCGCCGGAAAGCGAGCGCGTAGCATCGCCCACCACCCCCCACCGATGATCAACTCGGGTTCCTTTCAACCGAGTTGTCGCACTTCAAGGAGCCGTGCATGCCCGCGCTGCTGAATCCCGTCCTCGATCTGCTGATGCTCAGGGGCACCGTCACCGCCGTGGAACGGTTCACCGCCCGGATGCGGCGCCTGCGCATCGAGAGCGCGGCGCTGGCCGGTCTGAACGTGCTGCCGGGCCAGCAGATACGGGTCCTGGTCGGCACCGCGGTGACCCGCCGTACGTACTCGATCTGGCGCTACGAGCCCACCGGCGCCCTGGAGTTGTGCGTCCTGGACCACCCCGGGGACGGTCCGGGCGCGCGCTGGGGCCGCGAGGCGGCCGTCGGCGACGAGGTGCGTTTCGGCAAGCCGGAAGGTTCCTTCACGCTGCGCCCGGACGCCGCACACCATGTCTTCGTCGGCGACGAGACCGCGTCCGTCGCCTTCGGCGCGATGCTCGCCGCGCTCCCGCCCGGCGCGCGGGTCTCGGGCTGCGTGGAGACGGACACGGTCGGCGACCGGCTGCCGCTGGCCCACGCGGGCCGCATCGACTGGGTGCTGCGCGGCGAGATCCCGCTGCCCGAGGCGGTGGGCCGCCTCTCGCCCGCGCCCGGCGGAGTGGCGTACGTCGCCGGTGAGGCGCGCACCGTGCAGGCGGTACGGCATGTGCTGCGGGACGCGGGCTGGGACCGGCGCTCGGTGCTGACGAAGCCGTTCTGGACGCCGGGCAAGCGGGGCATGGAGTAGGCGTAGAAACACGGAACGGGCCCCCGCCGGTACGACCGGTGGGGGCCCGTCACCCGTGCGCGTGGCTCAGATGAGGCCGAGACCGCGGACCGCGTCGCGCTCCTCCGCCAGCTCCTGCACCGAGGCGTCGATGCGGGCGCGGGAGAACTCGTTGATGTCCAGGCCCTGGACGATCTCGTACTGCCCGTCCTTGGTGGTGACCGGGAAGGACGAGATCAGGCCCTCCGGGACGCCGTAGGAGCCGTCCGACGGGATGCCCATGGAGGTCCAGTCGCCCTCGGCGGTGCCGTTGACCCAGGTGTACACGTGGTCGATGGCGGCGTTGGCGGCGGAGGCGGCCGAGGAGGCGCCACGGGCCTCGATGATCGCGGCACCGCGCTTGGCGACGGTCGGGATGAAGTCGTCGGCCAGCCACTGCTCGTCGTTCACGACCTCGGCGGCGTTCTTGCCCGCGACCGTGGCGTGGAAGATGTCCGGGTACTGGGTGGCGGAGTGGTTGCCCCAGATCGTCAGGCGCTTGATCTCGGAGACCGGCACGCCCGTCTTCTTCGCGAGCTGGGTCAGCGCGCGGTTGTGGTCGAGGCGGGTCATCGCGGTGAAGCGCTCGGCCGGTACGTCCGGGGCGGCGGCCTGGGCGATCAGGGCGTTGGTGTTGGCCGGGTTGCCGACGACGAGGACCTTGATGTCGTCCGCGGCGTGGTCGTTGATGGCCTTGCCCTGCGGCTTGAAGATGCCGCCGTTGGCCTCCAGGAGGTCGCCGCGCTCCATGCCCTTGGTGCGGGGGCGGGCGCCGACGAGGAGGGCGACGTTGGCGCCGTCGAAGGCCACGTTCGGGTCGTCGGTGATCTCGATGCCGCTCAGCAGCGGGAACGCGCAGTCGTCCAGCTCCATGGCCGTGCCCTCGGCCGCCTTCAGCGCCGGGGTGATCTCCAGCAGGCGCAGGTTGACCGGCACGTCCGCGCCGAGCAGCTGGCCGGAGGCGATGCGGAAGAGCAGGGCGTAACCGATCTGGCCGGCCGCGCCGGTGACGGTGACGTTCACGGGAGTGCGGGTCATGGCGTTCTCCGTATGACAGCTGGCGGTGGGGCGTCCCTGCCCCGGGTGGATGATCGATCTCTTGGCGTCAAGAGAGATCCAGCGGTCAGGCTATCGCGCATCCGGCATCCCGGACGGCCGGGGCCCTGTGGCTCACCCCACAGGGCGGTTTCCCCGGCCCCGAGTTGGCCCGGAGCCGGGCCGGGCGCCCCGGGGCGCCCCGAAGACGTTTGAGGCGGCCGCCCGTCCGGGAGAGGGAGACGAAGGCGGCCGCCGGCGGGGGTACCGGCCGTCACCGGTCTCCCGTGGGGGGTAATAGTGCGAGTGCCCGGGTTCGACCGAGCCATGCCGGGCGCACCGGAATTCCTTGCGGGCCCGCGGCCACGCGTCGCGGGCGCGCGGTCACTTCGCCGGTTTCGTGCACGCCGTCCTCCCGGCCGCCAGCGTCGCGCAGGCCCGGACGCCGGACGCCTGCTCCACGGCCACCATCGGGGTGTACGCGATGGTGTCCCCGGCCTTGGTGACCGCGTCCGGCCGTTCGTCGCCCACGAGAACACGCACCCGGTCGCCCGGTGCCGCCCCGGTGATACGCCCCCACGCCGCACCGCAGATCCGGCTGTAGCGCACCTCCAGGGTGACCGCCCCGACGACCGCGCTGCTCACCGTCGCCACCCGGCCCCCGCTGCACCCCATGGCCTCGGCGTCCTTCCCGGCGCAGGAAGCCCCGGCGCACTTGACGCCCGACGGCAGTGCCTGCGGTGTACTGGCCGCCGCCGAGGGCGAGTTGGGGGCGGCTGTGGGCTCGTCACCCCCGCTGTCCCGCCCGGTGAACAGGAAGACCGCCCCGATGGCGACACAGACGACGGCGGCCCCGGCCGCGAAGAGCGTCGTACGGCGTGCGCGGCCGGTGTCCCCGGCGGGCGGGGCGGCGCGGTCCACGTCGGCCGCGGTCGGCTGCACGGGGATCGACGGCACGACGCCCGCCGGTCCGGCGATCCCCGCCGCCGCGCCGCCGGTACCGTCCGGCGTCCGCGGTGCCCTGCCGTTGCCGCCACCGGTACGACCCGGCTCGGGGGCCGGGCCGAAGCCACCTGCCGCCGGAGAACCGCCCGAGCCCGCGCCACCCGCTGCGAGCGCGGCTCCGAATCCCGCGCCACTCGCGCCGCTCGGTGCCTGAACGGCGTCGGCGACCGTGTCACCCGGCCCCGGGACCTGGTCCGGTGCTGCGGCGTGGCCACCGACCGGCACCACGCCCGTGCCCGCAGTGCCGGCACCCGAACCGGCACCGGAAGCCGCACCCGCGACGCCCGCCCCGTCGCCGCCGCCGGGCGCCGGAGCCGCGCCCGGTCCTCCGGTCCCCGCCACCCCCGCGTCCCCCAGCGCCGCCCGCGCCTGCGTGATCCGGATCTGTTCCATCGTGCGGTCCTGGCGGGACTCCGCGCGGCTCCAGGCGCGTTCGGCCAGTTCCCACATCGTGGTGAGGTGGACGGGGCTGGTGTCGGTGGCCTCGGCGAGGGCGATGACCGCGCCGAGGGGAGCGAGGAGGCGTCCGCCGAGGTAGCGCTCCCAGGAGGTCTTGCTGTAGCCGGTGCGGTCGGCGAGGGCCGCGACGCCGAGGCCGCCCTGGTCGACGATCCGCCGTAACTGACCGGTGAACTCCCGTATCTGCGGATCGAGATCGTCCGGCAGAGGTTTCCAACGAGGCATCGCACTTCCCCCCACACTCGTCCCCCGGCGCGGACCGTCTCCCCACGGCCGCGCCCGAAAGCCGGACGGTCCCCGTGGATCCGCCCGGTGCGTCCGGTCACCCGTTCATCCACAGGGATGCGTCGCCGGAGGACCCCAGTTCCCCTTCCGGGGGCGCACGGAAGCATCCGCCCATAGGCCACGCTCCGTCGCGCGCCCGGCCCTCCGCCCACGAAGCAGCCCCGATGGGCGCCTTCACGCACCCTCACCACGGTAGCCCGGTTCCACGGCCGCTACGGGGTGTTCGCGGCGTTACCCCCGAACTGCCCCGGAACCGGCGGAGCCCAGGGCGCGGGCCCGTAGCGGAACCGTCACCTCCGTGCCACAGCCGACGGACAGGCGTTGAAGAGCCGCGCCGGGCCGGGCCACGCTGAACCCCGGCGGCTCGCCCCCGGTCGGGGGAGGGGGCGAGCCCCTCAGCCACAGCGGCCTAAGCAGCCAGGGCGGTCAGAGTGGCGACACGTGCCCTAACCGCCGTACCAGCGGCGCTACTTGCTCACCGTGAAGTGCAGCAGGTCCTTGAGGAACGGGATCACCAGCAGCGGCTTCGGCTGGACCATCAGGGCCAGCAGGGTGATCGCCAGGCCGAGGATGCCGTAGGTGACGATGTCCGTGAACCGCGAGCGGACCGCCAGCATGCCGACGGAGGGCAGCAGCCAGCGCAGCACCGCACCGGCCAGCAGCCCGACACCGATCAGCAGGGTGCCCGCGCGGACCAGGTCGAACGCGGTCAGCAGCAGACCGAGCCCGACCACGGACAGCACGACGAGCATGGGCCACTGCCGGGCGGGCGCCGGGGCGTCACCGGGGGCGGCCCTGCCACCGCCCTCGGGGCGCGCGGTGTCCTTGGTGAACAGCGGGAAGCGGCGTTTGCGCGCCTCGCCCGCGGGAGCGTTCCGCGTCCGCACCGTCCCGGCCTCCTCGCGGGTCGCCGTGTCCTCGTGGTCCTCGTGGCCCTCGCGCACGTCGTCAGCCGGCACTGCGCTCCGCCGCCTCGACCACGTTGACCAGCAGCTGGGCACGGGTCATCGGGCCCACGCCACCAGGGTTGGGGGAGATCCACGCGGCCACCTCGGCCACGTCCGGGTGGACGTCGCCGACGATCTTGCCCTCGGCGTTGCGGGAGACGCCCACGTCGAGCACGGCCGCGCCGGGCTTGATGTCCTCGGCGCGGATCAGGTGCGGGGAGCCCGCCGCGGCGATGACGATGTCGGCCCGCTTGAGGTGGGCGGCCAGGTCACGGGTGCCGGTGTGGCACTGGGTCACCGTGGCGTTCTCGCTGCGCCGGGTGAGCAGCAGCGGCATGGAGCGCCCGATGGTGACACCGCGGCCGACGACCACGACCTCGGCACCCTTGGTCTCGACGCCGTAGCGGCGCAGCAGGGTGAGGACGCCGTTGGGGGTGCAGGGCAGCGGCGCGGGCTCGTTGAGGACGAGGCGGCCGAGGTTGGTCGGGTGGAGGCCGTCGGCGTCCTTCTCCGGGTCCATCAGCTCCAGGATGCGGTTCTCGTCGATGCCCTTGGGCAGCGGGAGCTGGACGATGTAACCGGTGCAGGCCGGGTCCTCGTTCAGCTCGCGGACGACCGCCTCGATCTCCTCCTGGGTGGCGGTGGCGGGCAGTTCGCGCTGGATGGAGGCGATGCCGACCTGGGCGCAGTCACGGTGCTTGCCCGCGACGTACTTCTGGCTGCCGGGGTCCTCCCCGACCAGGACGGTGCCGAGGCCGGGCGTGATTCCCTTCTCCTTCAGCGCCGCCACGCGGGCGGTCAGATCGGACTTGATCGCGGCTGCGGTGGCCTTGCCATCGAGAATCTGGGCGGTCATACCCCCATCCTCGCGGATGACGGGCCCCCGGTTCCAATCCGGGTGGCCTCTCGCACAGTGGCGTCCCGCACGTCCCGCAGATCCCGGGATGTCCCCCGATGATCAGTGATGATCGTTGATGTTGCACTTGCACAACACCTCGCGCATGCGGGTGGACAAGATCTAATACCTCCACAACCATGAATGGCACACAAGCCGCGGTCCGGTGGGGGGACTAACCGCTCATAACGTGTCATACCTCCGCGCCTTCCGCGTCGTCCCCGCAAGGTCAACGGAGGAAATCCAGCCATGAGTTTCGGCTCGCCCAACAACCCGTACGGTCAGCCCCAGGACCCCCAGCAGGGCTACGGCCAGCCGCAGCAGCCCGGCTACCCCCAGGCCCCGCAGGGCGTCCCGCCGCAGTACGGCTACCCGCAGGGCGGCGGCGTCCCGCCCCAGGGCTACGGCTACCCGCAGCAGCCCGGCTTCGGCCACCCGGGCGCCCCCGGCCCCCGTCTGGCCTCGATGGGCCGCCGCTTCGGCGCCCGCGCGATCGACGTCGTGATCATCACGGTCCTCTACATCATCCTGGCGTCCATCGGCATCGCGGGCGCCGTGAGCTCCGCCAAGGACTGCGACCCGGGCTCGGTCGCGTACGAGACCTGTGTGAACGACGCCAGCGCGGGCCTCGTGAGCAAGATCCTCCCCATCGCGCTGCTGTTCGGCATAGCGACCCTGCTCTACGAGTGGCTGATGGTCGGCCTGGTCGGCGCGACCCTGGGCAAGCTGGCCGTCGGCATCCGCGTGCTGCGCGCCGACACCGGCCAGAAGCCCGGTCTGCTCAAGTCCTTCCTCCGCTGGATCATCCCCACCGCCGCGGGCTACGTCAGCTGCGGCATCGGCCAGCTCCTCGTCTACCTGTCCCCCTTCTGGGACAACTCGGGCCGCCAGCAGGGCTGGCACGACAAGGTCGCGGGCACCGTGGTCGTGCACAAGGACTGACCGCGCCGTAGCGCGCGCCGTACGGCCGAGGGCCGTGTCCCACCCGGGTCGGGTGCGGCACGGCCCTCGTCGTGTCTGCGCTCGGCGCTCGGCGCTCGGCGCTCAGTGGAAGAAGTGGCGCGTCCCCGTGAAGTACATCGTCACGCCCGCCTTCTGCGCCGCCTCCACGACCTGCTCGTCGCGGATCGAGCCGCCGGGCTGCACGATCGCGCGGACCCCGGCGCCGATCAGGATCTCGGGCCCGTCGGGGAAGGGGAAGAACGCGTCGGAGGCCGCGAAGGCACCCCGCGCCCGCTCCTCGCCCGCCCGCTCGACCGCCAGCTTGCAGGAGTCGACGCGGTTGACCTGGCCCATGCCGACACCGACCGAGGCGCCGTCCTTGGCGAGCAGGATCGCGTTGGACTTCACCGCGCGGCAGGCCCGCCAGGCGAAGGCCAGCTCGGCCAGCTCCTCGGCGGACAGCGCCGCACCGCTGGCCAGGGTCCAGTGGGCCGGGTCGTCGCCGTCGGCCTGGAGCCGGTCGGTCTCCTGGACGAGGACACCGCCGTCGATCGGCTTGACCTCGATCCGGGAGGCGGGCGCGTGCGGCGCCTTCAGGACGCGGATGTTCTTCTTCCGCGTCAGGGCCTCCAGCGCGCCCTCCTCGTAGTCCGGCGCCACGATGACCTCGGTGAAGATCTCCGCGACCTGCTCGGCCAGCTCCTTGCTGACCGGCCGGTTCACCGCGATGACCCCGCCGAACGCGGACAGCGGGTCACAGGCGTGCGCCTTGCGGTGCGCCTCGGCCACGTCCGCGCCCACCGCGATGCCGCAGGGGTTGGCGTGCTTGATGATCGCGACACAGGGCTCGTCGTGGTCGTAGGCGGCACGGCGCGCGGCGTCCGTGTCCGTGTAGTTGTTGTACGACATCTCCTTGCCGTGCAGCTGCTCGGCCTGGGCAAGGCCCTCGGCGCCCTGCTCGACGTACAGCGCGGCGGGCTGGTGCGGGTTCTCGCCGTAGCGCAGGGTGTGCGCGCGGTCCCAGGTGGCGCCGAGGAAGTCGGGGAACGGGGAGTCGTCGACGGGGGCGTACTCGGTGGCGAACCAGTCGGCCACGGCCACGTCGTAGGCGGCGGTGTGCCGGAACGCCTCGGCGGCCAGGCGCTTGCGGGCGGCGAGGTCGAAGCCGCCCTCCTGTGCGGCGGCGAGCACGTCGGCGTACCGCTCGGGGCTGGTGACCACGGCCACGGACGGGTGGTTCTTGGCGGCGGCGCGGACCATCGAGGGGCCACCGATGTCGATCTGCTCCACGCACTCGTCGGGCGAGGCACCGGAGGCGACCGTCTCGCGGAACGGGTAGAGGTTGACGACGACGAGGTCGAAGGGCGCGACGCCCAGCTCGTCCAGCTGCGCGCGGTGGGAGTCCAGACGCAGGTCGGCGAGGATGCCCGCGTGCACCTTGGGGTGCAGGGTCTTGACCCGGCCGTCCAGGCACTCGGGGAAGCCGGTCAGCTCCTCGACCTTGGTGACGGGGACGCCCGCGGCGGCGATGCGGGCCGCCGTGGAACCGGTGGAGACCAGCTCCACACCGGCCTCGTGCAGCCCGCGCGCGAGGTCTTCGAGGCCGGTCTTGTCGTAGACGCTGACGAGCGCCCGGCGAAGGGGCCGCTTGGTGCTCTCGGCGGTGGCGGTCACTGGATAACTACCTTTCGTCCCTCAATGCGATGGCCGTGGCGGGCGAGCCGTCCCACGACCTCGACGAGCAGCCTTCGCTCGACGTCCTTGATGCGCTCGTGCAGCGCGCTCTCGTCGTCCTCGTCCCGGACCTCGACCACGCCCTGCGCGATGATCGGCCCGGTGTCGACGCCGTCGTCGACGAAGTGGACGGTGCAGCCGGTGACCTTGGCGCCGTACGCGAGCGCGTCCCGCACACCGTGGGCCCCGGGGAAGCTCGGCAGCAGCGCCGGGTGGGTGTTGACGAACCGCCCGCCGAACCGGGCCAGGAACTCCTTGCCGACGATCTTCATGAACCCGGCGGAGATCACGAGGTCGGGCTCGTGGGCGGCGACCGCCTCGGCGAGCGCCGCGTCCCACTCCTCGCGGCTGGCGTGGTCCTTCACCCGGCACACGAACGTCGGCAGCCCGGCCCGCTCGGCGCGGGCCAGCCCCTCGATCCCGTCGCGGTCGGCCCCGACGGCGACGATCCGGGCGCCGTACGCCTCCGCTCCGACGCGCTCGATCTCGTCGAGCAGGGCCTGGAGGTTGGTTCCGGAGCCGGAGACCAGCACGACCAGACGCTTGACCGCTGGACGGGCGGGGGTGGCGGCCACGATGGGGCCCTTTCTCGGGACGGCGAGGTGTCCGGCCGGTCGTACGGTCGCGTTTGTACGGTCGCGTTTGTACGGTCGTACGAATGCTTCGCGCCCCCGGATACGGGGAAGTCTACGAAGCGGCCGGCCGCCAGCAACGATACCGGCACTCCGGACGGCCCCCACGGGACGGGGGCGTGGCCGGAAGGTAGCGTTCGCACGGAACCGGCTCGGGAACGCCGTGGTGGCGCGGTGCGTTCACGGGACGGAAGCTCATGCCGGACAGCCGTCACAGCCCTCAGCCGTGGCACGTCATGACCTAGGGGAAGACGCTCCTTTGATGCCCGATCGCAGCCCGCGACTCCTCACGTTCCCGCCGCGTCCGGACCTGGGAGGCGAGCGCGGCTCCGTGCTGCCCGAGCGCGGCTTCATCCTGCTGCGGGAGCGGCCCTCCACGCCGCCCCGGACCCCCGCCGGCGGCGACGGCGAGGACCGGGGCGGCCGGGGCGGCGACCAGCAGGACGACAACCCGTTCGCGCCCCCGCCCGAGGGCAGCCCGGACCAGCCGTGGCGCCCGAGGCACCCGGAGGGTTCGGATTCCGGCGAGGGACAGGGCTCGCCGTGGGGCGGCCGTCCCGAGGGCCCGGGCCAGGGGGGCGGCCCCGCGCCCTGGGGCAGCCAGTGGAGCGACCGGCAGCCCGGCCGCGCCCCCGGCGGCTTCGGCGAGCGGCCCGGCGGCGGTCCCGAGCGGCCCGGCGGCGGCCCGGACAAGAAGCGCTGGGACCTGACCGACCCGGCGCAGCGCCGCGCGCGCTACGCACTCCTGGCCGGTATGTGGGCGATCTTCTTCGTGCTCCTGGGCTGGCCGTACGTCTCGCTGCTCCTCGGCGCCCTCTCGCTGTACTGGGGCGGCAGCTCCCTGCGCGCCAAGCCCCGCACCCCGGACCCGGACGCCCCGGCCGCCGCGCAGGCGCCCCAGGGCGGCGGCCGTCCGCAGGCCACGGCCGCGATCGGCGGCATGATCGCCGCCGCCCTGGCCCTGTGCCTGACCGCCTCGGTCTTCGCCGTCCAGCTGGTCTACCGCGACTACTACACGTGCGTGGACGACGCCCTGACGAGCAAGGCCAAGCAGTCCTGCGACACGCTGCTGCCGAAGGAGCTGCGCGGGGTCCTGGGCTCGTCGGGGGCCGAGCGGGGCTAGTCGTCGCGGGGGTCGACGGGGGCTGAACGGGGCTCGGCGTGGGCTGAGCGGGGCGGGGCCTCGGGCGTCGGGGTCGCTCCGGTGCGGGCGGTGGCGTCGGGCCAGTCCGAGGCGAAGGGGGCGTCCGCTTCGAGGAAGTCGTACAGCTCCTCGGCGGGGGTCTCGGACCTCTGCTGCTCGGGGGTGGGGGCCGGTGCGGTGCGTGCCCTGGTTTTCCGCGGCCCGGTGACCGTTCCCTTCGGCTCCGCGGCCTGGGCGGGGACCGCGCCCCGCTTCCGGGTGCCGCGCAGCCGCCAGGCCCGTACCGTCCACGCCACCGGCAGCCCCGTCACCAGCACCCACGCGCCCGCCGCCGGACCGGTCAGCCACCACACCGGGCCGAAGTCGGCCAGCGCGGCGACGCCCAGCGGGCCGCCCGACAGCGCGGCGAGCAGCGCCAGCGAGGCCGCGCACAGCAGGGCGGCGAGGGCGAGCACCCCGGTGGTGCGCAGGGCCGACCAGGGCACTGCCGCCTCTCCGCGCCGTGCGGCCCCGCGTGCCACGAACCAGCCGGTGGTCATCCCGGCGGCGACGGGCACCGCCGCCCCGGCCCAGTTCAGCGGGGTGCCCGCGCCCGGGTCGGGCACGGCGGCCAGGAGCGGGAACGGGGGCAGCAGCGGGGCCGGGTCGGAGAGCAGTGGATGCACCAGATGGCCGGAGCCCAGGGTGAAGCCGGGGCCGAGGGCGTAGGAGGCCGCCCACACGGCCGCGTTGGGGATCAGGGAGACGGCGAGCAGCAGAACGGTGGCCCGGCCGGTCCAGCCCTCCGTGAGCTGCGTGAAAGCCAGCCGCGCCGCGTCGCCGTGCCCCACCAGCGAGACCCCGAGCAGCAGCGCCCCGCCGCCGGTCAGCACGGCCGTACCGGCCACGGCCGCGCGCAGGGCCGTCCGCAGCCGGGCCCGCCCCTGGACCCCCGCGCACAGGCCCCGCACGGGCCCCGGCAGCGGGCCGAGCGGTCTGCCGTACGCCGACCAGACCCCGGACGCGGCGGCGGCAGCGGTGATCAGCGGGAGACAGACCGTCATCCAGGGCCAGGAGGGGGCGAGTTCGCCGCCGGAGCCGTAGAGGGCGACGGCCGTGGCGACGCCGAGGTAGCCGAGGACGACGCCGGTCCAGGCGGTGCGGGCGGGGACGGCGGGCGGGGCGTCGGAGGCGCCGGGGCCGTCGTCGGCGCCCGGGGTCTCGGGGGCGTCGACCGCGTCCCGGGCGGCCCGGTGCAGCAGCCACACCGGCAGGGCGAGCAGCAGCAGCGGGGTGAGGCCCACCGGCTGCGGGACGCCGGAGAGCGTGTCGGCGCGCAGGAGTTCGGCGCCGTGGGCCAGCAGCCAGAGCGCGGCGGCGACGTGCAGCGCGCTGCCCGGACCGCTGTCGGGGTACGGCGAGCTGACCCACAGCACCATCACCAGGGCGGCGCACGCGGCGAGTCCGAGCGCGGCGGCGAGCGCGCCGCCCGCCAGGCTCGCGCCCAGGCCGGGTGAACGGTCGCGCAACCGGGTCCGCAGGGACGACGACAGGGACGACGACGAGGAGCGATCGGTCGGCAGGAGCACGCCGCCATGCTCCCAACGACACGCGCTTTCCCGGCGTAACAGGCGAACCACCGAAGTGTCGCCCAATATGTGTTTATGTGCTTTTTCACGCAGAGGGGTGAGCCGTGACGCAGACTTACGCCGGTCCGCTGCCACCACCGGACGAACGCCGACGCCTGCGCGAACGCCACGCATTGACGCAGGCTCAGGTCGCCGAGCGACTCGGCGTCAGCCGCAAGACCCTACGCGCCTGGGAACGCGGCCGGAGCACTCCGGGCGGCCCGCGCCACGAGGCGTACGCCCGCCTGCTCGCCGAGCTGACCGAGCCGACGGCCGGTCAGGCGTCCCCGGCGGGGCCTCCCGCACCGCGCAGTCCCGAGCCGCCACCCCTGACGCCCGATCAGGCGTTCGACGCGCTGTACGCGTTCTGCGCCCCCGCCCTCGTCCGCCAGACCTACCTCCTCACCGGCCGCCGCGAACTGGCCCGCGAGGCCGTCGAGCGCGCCTTCCAGCTCGCCTGGCAGCGCTGGCCGGAGGTGGCCCGGGACCGCGACCCGGGCGGCTGGGTGCGGGCGACCGCGTACGAGTACGCCCTCTCCCCCTGGCACCGCTTCCGCCCCCGCTACCGCAACCCCGAGCCCCCGCCCGGCGACCCGGCCGACCGCGCCCTGCTGGACGCGCTGCTGAGCCTGCCGCCGTCGTACCGCCGCACCCTCGTGCTCTACGACGGCGTCGGCCTGGACCTGCCCGAGCTGGCCGCCGAGACGGAGGCCAGCACCCCGGCCGCCGCCGGACGCGTGACCCGCGCCCGCGAGGCCGTCGCCGCCTGCGTCCCGGAGCTGGCCGACCCCGCCGCGCTGCACCGGCGGCTGACCGAACTGGCCTCCACGGAACGGCTGCGCGCGAACGCCCCCACCACGGTGCGCACGGTCGGCGAGCGCCGCAACGTCTTCTGGACGCGCGCCGCCATCGCCTTCACCGTCGCCATCATCGGCGCGACGGGGCTGACCCTGCGCTCGGCCCCGACGCACTACGAGGCACCCATCGCCCCCGCCCAGGCGGTACGCGGCGTGCCCGTGGCCCCGGCGATGGGCCCGCTGTCGAAGGCGGAGCAGGACCTGCGCGCCAAGCTGCGCCGGGAGCAGGCCAACGGGCCGGACCGGCTGGCGCCCGACCCCGGCTGACCCGGCCGGGTGACGTCCGCGCTCGCCTCGATGGGCGTGCGGGAACGCCGGTGGGCCCGGTCCCCCCACGAAAGGGGACCGGGCCCACCGGTGTGCCGATGAACGGGCGATCGGGTGATCGGCCGGTCAGGCGGAGAGGATCTCCCGCGCCAGCTTGGCGGTCTCGGTCGGGGTCTTGCCGACCTTGACGCCCGCGGCCTCCAGGGCCTCCTTCTTCGCCTGGGCGGTGCCGGACGAACCGGAGACGATGGCACCGGCGTGGCCCATGGTCTTGCCCTCGGGCGCGGTGAAGCCCGCGACGTAGCCGACGACCGGCTTGGTCACGTTCTCCTTGATGAACGCCGCCGCGCGCTCCTCGGCGTCGCCACCGATCTCACCGATCATCACGATCAGGTCGGTGTCGGGGTCGTCCTGGAACGTGGCCAGGGCGTCGATGTGCGTGGTGCCGATGATCGGGTCGCCACCGATACCGACGGCGGTCGAGAAGCCGATGTCCCGCAGCTCGTACATCATCTGGTACGTCAGCGTGCCGGACTTCGAGACCAGGCCGATACGGCCCGGCTTCGTGATGTCGCCCGGGATGATGCCGACGTTCGACTGGCCCGGCGTGATGATGCCGGGGCAGTTCGGGCCGATGATGCGGGTCTTGTTGCCCTTCTTGCCGGCGTACGCCCAGAACGACGCCGTGTCGTGCACGGCGATGCCCTCGGTGATCACGACGGCCAGCGGGATCTCGGCGTCGATGGCCTCGACGACCGCGTCCTTGGTGAACTTCTCCGGCACGAAGATGACCGACACGTTCGCGCCGGTCTTCTCGATGGCCTCCTTGACGGTCCCGAAGACGGGTACCTCGGTGCCTTCGAAGTCCACGGTCTGACCCGCCTTGCGCGGGTTCACGCCGCCCACGACCTCGGTGCCGTCGCCGAGCATGAGCTTGGTGTGCTTCATGCCGGTGGCACCGGTCATGCCCTGGACGATGACCTTGCTGTCCTTGTTGAGCCAGATAGCCATGGTGTGTTGTGTCCTCGTCCTGAGTGCTTACTTGGCGGCGTGGGCCAGCTCGGCGGCCTTGTCGGCCGCGCCGTCCATGGTGTCGACGCGCTGCACCAGCGGGTGGTTGGCGTCGGTGAGGATCTTGCGGCCCAGCTCGGCGTTGTTGCCGTCGAGGCGGACGACGAGCGGCTTCTCGACCTTCTCGCCGCGGTCCTCCAGGAGCTTCAGCGCCTGGACGATGCCGTTGGCGACCTCGTCGCAGGCGGTGATGCCGCCGAAGACGTTGACGAACACGGACTTGACGTCCGGGTCGCCCAGGATGATCTCCAGGCCGTTCGCCATGACCTGGGCGGAGGCGCCGCCACCGATGTCCAGGAAGTTGGCGGGCTTCACGTCGCCGTGCTGCTCACCGGCGTACGCGACGACGTCCAGGGTGCTCATGACGAGACCCGCGCCGTTGCCGATGATGCCGACCTCGCCGTCGAGCTTGACGTAGTTGAGGCCCTTGGCCTTGGCGGCGGCCTCCAGCGGGTTGGCCGCGTCCTTGTCGTGCAGCTCTTCGTACTCGGGGTGACGGAACTCGGCGTTCTCGTCGAGCGACACCTTGCCGTCGAGGGCGATGACCTCGCCGGAGGCGACCTTGGCCAGCGGGTTGACCTCGACCAGGAGGGCGTCCGACTTGACGAAGGTGTCCCACAGCTTGATCAGGACGTTGACGACCTTGTCCGCGACCTCGGCCGGGAACTTGGCGGCCTCGACGATCTCGCGGGCCTTGGCCTCGTCCACGCCGTCGATGGCGTCGATCGGCGTCTTGGCGACGGCCTCGGGGCGGGTGGCCGCCACCTCCTCGATCTCCATGCCGCCCTCGACGGAGGCGATGGAGAGGAAGGTGCGGTTCGCACGGTCGAGGAGGAAGGAGACGTAGTACTCCTCGACGATCTCCGGAGCGGTCTCGGCGATCATCACCTTGTGGACCGTGTGGCCCTTGATGTCCATGCCGAGGATGTCCGTCGCGCGGGCGACGGCCTCGTCCGGGGTGGCGGCGAGCTTGACGCCACCGGCCTTGCCACGACCACCGACCTTCACCTGCGCCTTGACGACGGACTTGCCGCCCAGACGCTCCGTGATCTCGCGCGCCGCCTCAGGCGTGTCGATGACTTCACCGGCCAGCACCGGTACATCGTGCTTGGCGAAGAGGTCCCTCGCCTGGTACTCGAACAGGTCCACGCGCTTCCGTCCCTATCAGTGATCTCGCGGTTCGTTGGATGCGTGGGCGTGCCGCGAAGGGCAACGTGACGTCCGCTTGTCACTAGGGGGGCGCACACGGTGTCCGAGCGCGCGGCATGTCCGCCTCGCAGGTTATCGCTGCTTGCCGGGGCCCTCTAAATCGCGGGTCACACCCGAGCGGTGATACCTGTCACATGATGCCGGGCGAGGTGACACGCGGTGCCGGGGCCCTGGCCGGGTGCTTGCCGGGGGTGAGGGCTCGTCGCAGGTCAGGACGGGTGAGGCAGCGGGACGGGGCGCTTCTCCAGGGCGGCTGCCATCACCTCCGGGAACCGGTCTGGGGTGCAGGCGAAGGCGGGGACGCCCAGGGCGGCCAGGGCTGCCGCGTGCTCGTGGTCGTAGGCGGGGGTGCCCTCGTCCGAGAGGGCGAGCAGGGTCACGAACTGGACACCGGACGCCTTCATCGCGGCGACCCGCTTCAGCATCTCCTCGCGTATGCCGCCCTCGTACAGATCGCTGATCAGCACCACGACCGTCTCGGCGGCCCGGGTGATCCGCGACTGGCAGTACGCCAGCGCCCGGTTGATGTCGGTGCCGCCCCCGAGCCGGGTGCCGAAGACCACGTCCACCGGGTCGTCCAGCTGGTCGGTGAGGTCCACGACCGAGGTGTCGAAGACGACCAGGCGCGTGCTGAGCGACCGCATGGAGGCGAGCACGGCGCCGAACACCGAGGCGTACACGACCGAGGCGGCCATCGACCCGGACTGGTCGACACAGAGCACGACCTCCTTCCGCACCGACCGCGCCGCCCGCCCGTATCCGACGAGCCGTTCCGGCACCACCGTGCGGTGCTCGGGCAGGTAGTGCTTGAGGTTGGCCACGATCGTGCGGTTCCAGTCGATGTCCCGGTGGCGCGGTCTGCCGGTGCGCGCGCTGCGGTCGAGCGCGCCGGTGAGCGTCGCCCGCGTCCGGGACGCCAGCCGCTGCTCCAGGTCCTCGGTCACCTTCCGTACGACCGCCCGCGCCGTTTGCCGCGTCGTCTCCGGCATGGCCTGATGCAGCGACAGGAGCGTGCCGACCAGGTGCACGTCCGGCTCCACCGCCTCCAGCATCTCCGGCTCCAGCAGCAGCGCGGCGAGCCCGAGCCGGTCGATCGCGTCGCGCTGCATGACCTGGACGACGGAAGAGGGGAAGTACGTGCGGATGTCCCCCAGCCAGCGGGCCACCGACGGCACGGAACCCCCGAGCCCCGCCGCCCGCTCCCGGCCACCGCCCGCGCTGCCCTTGCCGCCCCGGTCCTGCTTGCCGTACAGCGCGGTCAGCGCCGTGTCCATCGCCGCGTCCCGCCCCGCGAGCGCGTGCCCGGTGCCGTCGGCCTGCTCCCCGCCGAGCACCAGGCGCCAGCGGCGCAACCGCTCAGCGGCAGCGTCAGCGGCGTTGGCGTCGGCGTCGCGCTGTGCCGCGCCGGTCGCCTCTCTGGTCATGTGCCCACCCCCGTCAGTGTGGTGTCGTCCCTCGATGCGGTCCGTTCGTCCTCCAGGCCGAGCAGCAACCGCAGCACCGGCACCACGGCGTCCGCCCGCTCCCGGTCGGGTTCGGCCGCGAAACCGTGCGGTGCCACCGCGCCGGTCACGGGACCGGCGGCTCTCTCCGGCCCCCGCCGGACCAGCTCACCGAGGGTCCGGCGCACCCCGGGTTCGTACGCGGAGAAGGTGCGCCGCAGCAACGGCAGCACATCCGTGAACGCGTCGTCCGACACCGAGGTCAACCACCCGTCGACCAGCCCGAGCAGCCGCTCGTCATGCACCAGCAACAGCCCGCCCCCGCCTCCCCCGACAAACCCCTCGATCCACGCGGTCGCATCCGCGGGCACCGTCCCCGGCGACAACGCCAGCCCCATGAGCCGCGCCGCCTCCCCGTCGGCCAGCGCCCCGTCGTCGAGCAGCAGCCGGACGGCCCGGCCCCGGATCTCCCCGGGGACGGCGTCGCGCAGCGCGAGGGTCCGGAGGACGGCCCGCCAGCGGTCGCGGAGGCCGCCCCGCACCTCGGACAGCAAGGCCACCGCCCCCTGCACCCCCTCCACCTGCCCCCGCATCTCGTGCGCCGCGTCCGCGTCCAACCCCGTGCAGGCAACGGGCAGTCCGACGAAGATCCGGTCGGCCAGGCCCCCCGCCACCTCGGCGAGCGCACCGGTGGGGGTGCCGCGCACATCGCCGTACCGCAGGGACCGGACCAGGGCGGGAAGGGCCTGGGCGAGGTGGCTCACGTCGGAGTCGAGGGCGGCGCGGTCGGTCAGTACGCGCATGACCACGGGGAGGGCGTCCGGGAGCCCGGCGAGCAGGCACTGTTCGGCCAGCGCGGTGACATCGGCGAGGGAGCGGGCGGCGATCGCGTCGGCCTCCGCCTTGGCCGTCGCGGCGCCGAGCACGGTCGTGCCCCACACACCCGCCTCGGCCACCTTCACCGACAACTCCGGCTCCCAGCACAGCCGCCAGGTCTCCCGGAAGGTGCCCGTGCTCCCCCGGGACGTGGTGGGTTCGCCCCAGCCGACCCCGAGCAGCCGCAGCCGGTGCAGCAGCCGCCCGCGCGCGGCGTCGGTGTCCTTGCGCAGATCGAGTTCCAGCTCCCGCTCCGCCGCCTCCGGCTTGAGCCGCAACCGGCGCTGCTCCCGGGCGAGGTCCCGCTGCACGGGCACGGCGGGCGCCGACTCCGGTACCTCCCCGAGCACGTCCCCGACCACCAGCCGGTCGTGGACCAGGGCCAGCGGCACGTCCGAGCCGTCGCACATCACCGCGCGCACGGCGTCCATGGTCTCGCCCAGGCCGGGCAGCGGACGGCCGCGCAGCACGGCGAGGGTGTCGGCCAGCCGGACCGCCTCGATGACGTGCGCGGAGGACACCATCCGGTCCTCCTCCCGCAGCAGCCCCGCCACTTTCGTCAGCCACCGCTCGACCGGCCGGTCCGGCGCCCGGAACAGATGGGCGTACCAGCCCGGCGAGTCGATCCCCGCCCCGTAGCCGCTGAACCGGGACAGACGGCGGTGCGTCCACGGCACCCACGTCAGCTCGGCCTTGACCTTGGGCAGCCCCTTCAGCAGGGCCCGGTCGGCGCCGACGGTGACCCCGGCCCGCAGCGCGGGCACGTGCCACGCCCCGCACACCACGGCCACCGCGTCCCCGAACTCACGCCGTGCCGGCCGCAGTCGGAGCCGCATATACGCCTCCCGCACCTGGTCACGGGCGCGGCCCCCGTCCCCGTACCGCTCCCGCAGCGCCCCCATCGCCTCCTCCAGCGCGGCGAACGGCGCGAAGGGATCGCTCTCTCCCCCGCCCCGGTGCTCGACCACGTCCTCCCACCAGCGCTCGGGATCGTCGTACCCACCCGCCTCCGCGAGCGCGGCGAGCGGGTCGGGACGTGCACCCTCGGAGGACCCGGGATCGGTGCCAGGGACAACGTCGGGCTCAGGGCCGGACTCAGGACCGGGCCCGGCATCGGGCCCCGCGCCCACCTCCGCCTCCTCCCCCGCACCCGCCAGCATGTGCGCCGCCGGCAAGTCGATGAACCGGGCCGGCACACCCCGCTCCACGGCCCACCGGATCGCCACCCACTCCGGGCTGAACTCGGCCAGCGGCCAGAACGCCGAGCGGCCGGGCTCGTCCACGGCGTGGGCGAGCAGCGCGACCGGCGGTCGCAGGCCGGGGTCGGCCGCGAGCGGGATCAGCGGATCGGCCTCGGGCGGACCCTCGATCAGGACGACGGCGGGCCGGCCCGCGTCCAGCGCCGCGCGGACGGCACGTGCGGAACCGGGCCCGTGATGCCGTACCCCCAGGAGCAGCGGCCCGGACGCGAACGCCCCGCCGCGCACCGCGTTCATACGCCCACCTCGCGGCAGGCCCGGTAGAAGTCGGTCCACCCTTCGCGCTCGCGCACGACCGTCTCCAGGTACTCCTGCCAGACGACCCGGTCGGCAGCCGGGTCGCGGACGACGACGCCCAGGATGCCCGCGGCCACGTCCCCGGCGCGCAGCACGCCGTCGCCGAAGTGGGCCGACAGGGCGAGCCCGCCGGTGACGACGGAGATCGCCTCGGCCGTGGACAGGGTGCCGCTCGGCGACTTGACCCTGGTCCGGCCGTCGTCGGTGACGCCCGCGCGCAGCTCGCGGAAGACGGTGACGACGCGGCGGATCTCGTCCAGGCCGTCGGACGCGGTCGGCAGGTCCAGGGCGCGGCCGATCTGCTCGACCCGGCGCGTGACGATGTCCACCTCGGCCTCGGCGGTCTCCGGCAGCGGCAACACCACCGTGTTGAAACGGCGGCGCAGCGCGCTGGAGAGGTCGTTCACACCCCGGTCGCGGTCGTTCGCGGTGGCGATGAGGTTGAACCCCCGGACCGCCTGGACCTCCTCTCCCAACTCCGGGACGGGCAGCGTCTTCTCGGAGAGGATCGTGATCAGACTGTCCTGCACATCGGCCGGGATACGGGTCAGCTCCTCCACGCGCGCCGTCCCGCCCTCGGACATGGCGCGCATGACCGGGCTCGGCACCAGCGCCGCGCGGCTGGGGCCGTGGGCGAGCAGCCGGGCGTAGTTCCAGCCGTAGCGGATCGCCTCCTCCGGGGTGCCCGCGGTGCCCTGCACCAGCAGGGTCGAGTCACCGCTGACGGCGGCGGCCAGGTGCTCCGACACCCAGGTCTTGGCCGTGCCGGGCACGCCGAGCAGCAGCAGGGCACGATCGGTGGCGAGCGTGGTGACGGCGACCTCGACGAGGCGGCGCGGGCCTACGTACTTGGGGGTTATCACCGTGCCGTCGGGCAGCGTGCCGCCGAGCAGATAGGTGGCGACGGCCCAGGGCGACAGCTTCCAGCGGGCCGGACGCGGCCGGTCGTCATGGGCGGCCAGCGCGGCGAGTTCACCCGCGAAGGCGTGCTCCGCGTGCGGTCGCAGCACCTGGTCCGGCGTCGCTTCAGCGGTCGTTACGGCAGTCGTCTCGGCAGTCGGTTCGGCAGTCGTCCCCGTGGACACAGACATGGCTGAGGCCCCCTTCAGCCCGGCCGTTCGGCGAGCTGGATCCACCATGCAGCACGCCACTGACATCCGCTTCGGCCTGTGGATAACTCGACCGCAGGCCGATTGTCAGTGGCGGGACCTACCGTCGTTCACATGACTCAGCAGGGGGTGGAGAAGCAGACGTCCGGCGGCCCGGCCGACCCCGAAGCGGCCCGGCGCCGGGCCGAGCGCCGTGAGCGACGGGTGACGACCGGCGTCACCGAGCTGGAGCAGCGCCTCGCGGACCTGCTGCGCGGCGGCCTGGCCTCGGCCGAGCAGGCGGGGTACGCGCTGTGGGACGAGACGGCCGCCCGCATGGTCGACGCACAGGCACCCGGACTCGCCACGAAAGTAAGGGAGTTGGGTGCGATACCCGCCTCCGGACCGGGCTGGCCTGCCAGGCTGCTGGAGGAGTGCGCGCTGCTGCACCTCCTCGGCCAGGGCTGGCTGCACCGCGACCGGCTGCCGGACGCCCTCGCGGCCACGGTCCGCTCCCGGCTCGGCCTGCCCGCCTCCGCCGAGGGCCCACCGCTGCGCGACCACTGGCTGGTCCTCGCCCAGTACGACACGGCCGACCCGAAGCTGACGGTCCGCCGCATCTGGCTGCACGGCACCGGCTCCGGCCGCACCCGGCTGCTCCTCTCCTACGGCGCCGCCGGACGCGCCCCCGAGCTGTCCCTCCCGGTCGGCCACACCCTGGAGGCGGACCTGACCGTCTTCCCGGGCGCGGGACAGCTCCGCGCCGCGCTGGGCGAGCGGTACACACCGCCCGCCCCGGCCACCACCCGCCCCGAGGGCCTGACCACCGCACAGGCGGCGGCCCGCTACGGCGACGCGCTGCGCGAGGACCCCTGGCTCGACACGGTCCCGGTCACCCTGGAGGCGGTCGTACCGGTCCCGGACGAGCGGCCGGGCGCCTGGCAACTGGCCGACGCGGAAACGAAATCGGCGGAAGCGGAATCGAGGCCCGCTCCAGTCGACCCCGGAGCCGGACCACCAGGAGTCGGCCCAGGAACCGACGCCCCCGAAGCCACCTCGGCCCTCCCCCTGACCCCGACATTCCTCACCCGCCCCGCCCTCTGGCGCCTGATCGCCCTCTCCGGCGGCATCCCCCTCACCGTCTTCGGCGAGCTGGGCCACCGGGGCTTCACCCCGCTCACCGCCTGGCCCGCACACCCCGGCACCCCGGTGCCGCTGCACTGACCCGGCCCGCACGGAAGGGAACCCTCATGCACGAGACGACGGCCATCACCACACCTTCCTGGGACGATCTACTCACCACCGCCCTGCTCGGCACCGACCGCCGCCCCCTGCCCGCACCGCCCGCACCCCACGACGGGCGCGCCGCACCCCTGGCCCTGCTCGACGCCGCCGCCGTGGCGACCGTCCGACGCCGAGCCGGTCTGCGTGCCGGACCCGCCGCACCCCGCCCCGAGCCCGCCCCCGAGGACCCACGCCCCCCGCTCCCGGCCCGCGCCGCCCGCAGACTCACCGCCCTCCTCACCGACCGCTCCGCCGCGGGCACCCGCCGCGGCAGTACCCCCGACCTCACCGAACTCCTCCCCCAGTGGCTCGCGGCGGCCAACGCGTACGGCTACGCACCGCCCCCGCACCTTCTGCCCGCCCTGCTCGACGCGGCCCGGGGCAGGACCGATCTGCGCCCGGCGGCGCTGGAGTTCGCGGGCCCGAGAGCCCTGTGGCTGTCCCGTCTGAACCCGGACTGGCGGTTCGCCCGCCGCACGGCCCCCGGAGGCTCGGCGCTGCCCGACCCCGAGGACGGCGAGGCCGTACGACAGCTCTGGCAGGAGGGCCTGTTCGCCGAGCGGGTCGCCGTACTGACGGCCGTGAGGTCGCACGCACCGGCCAAGGCAAGGGAGTTGCTGGAATCCACCTGGCCCACGGAGCGCGCCGAGGACCGCCTGATGTTTCTCGACTCGCTGCGCGCGAACCTGTCGGGGGCCGACGAACCCTTCCTGGAGCGGGCGTTGGCCGACCGCAGCCGCAACGTGCGTGCCACGGCGGCCGAGTTGCTGTCCGCGCTGCCCGGCTCGGCACTCGCCGCGCGGATGGCGGAGCGCGCCCTGACCTGCGTGGCCCTCGATCACACGGGCGCGGAGCCGACCGTCGTCGTGGAGGCGCCACACGTCTGCGACGCGGGCATGGAGCGGGACGGTGTCGCGGCCCGGCCGCCCAAGGGCAGGGGTGAACGGTCCTGGTGGCTGGGCCAGTTGGTGGAGGCTGCCCCGCTCGGGGTGTGGTCCGCGCGGCTCGGTGGCCGTACGCCGGAGGAGATCGTGGCGCTGCCCGTGGCCGACGGCTGGCAGGAGGAGTTGCACGCGGCCTGGTGCCGGGCGGCTGTGCGGCAGCGGGACGCGGAGTGGGCGAGAGCGCTGCTCGGGCCGCCCGCCGCACCGGAGGCCGGTGGTCCCGGTGCCGTGTCCCTCGCGGACCGGACGAGACTGCTGACCACGCTGGCGGCGGCCGAGCGCGCGGAGTGGGCGGCCGGGTTCATCGCCCGGCACGGCCTGTCGGAGGCGTTCCAGCTGCTCGGCGCGTGTGCGGTGCCGTGGGCGCCGTCGCTCGGCCGGGCGGTGGTGGACGCGCTCGACATCGCCCGGGAGGCGGGCAGCTATCCGTGGAGCTTCAGCGGGGTGATGGGCCTGGCCGAACGCTGTCTCGACCCGGCGGAGACCACCCGTCTGGACGCCCTGCTGGCCCGCCCCGAGGAACGCGAGGACGGCCGCCCGGGCGCCGGGGGCTACTGGGCGGAGGCGTTCCAGCGGCTCGCCACCACCCTGCGGCTGCGCACGGCGATGGCGGAGGAGCTGATACCCGAAGGAGCGTGAAAGCGCTGGTCAGCCACCCGATGCCGCCGGCTGCCGCGCGTTCTCCCGCACCCAGTCCACGATGGCGCCGGTCGTCGCGCCCGGGGTGAAGATCGCCGCGACCCCCTTCTCGCGCAGCGGGGGGATGTCCTCCTCCGGGATGATGCCGCCGCCGAAGACGAGGATGTCCTCGGCGTCGCGCTCCTTGAGGAGGTCGATGACGGCGGCGAAGAGCGTGTTGTGGGCGCCCGAGAGGATGGACAGCCCGATGGCGTCGGCGTCCTCCTGGATCGCGGTGGTGACGATCTGCTCCGGCGTCTGATGGAGACCGGTGTAGATGACCTCCATACCGGCGTCGCGCAGTGCGCGCGCGATGACCTTGGCCCCGCGATCGTGGCCGTCGAGCCCCGGCTTGGCCACCACCACGCGGATCGGACCGGCTGCCACACCCATCACTGCCTCCATCGAGCCACCGGAAGCGGCCGCTTCCGTCATACCGACAAGTACCGCATCTCTGGCACGTTCCGCCACCGTCGCGAAGTGAACGAACGTTATCGCCAGGATCCCGCAACCGGCAGTTTTACGACCGGCGGGGAGGGGGAAATCACATGGTGGGACATGAGGGCGCGCGGGGGACAGAGACACCTCCCGCGCGCCGACAGGAGGTCGGCCAATGAAGGTCACCGGAGTAATTCCGCTCTTCCTCCCGATCTGCCGCCGTTTCTGGCCCGGCAGACTGGCCTCTCTGTCCATGACGCTGCTCAAGGCCACCGCGCTGGAGGCCGCGATCCTGGCGGGACACGTGCTGCTGTACCCGACCGGGCTCACCCAGGAGCGGCGTCAGGCGGCCCTGCCGCCACCGGACGGCGCCGCCCGGCTGCCCGTCCCGGCGGGCCCGCCGGTGATCCTGCTGCACGGCTTCATCGACAACCGCTCGGTGTTCGTGCTGCTGCGCCGCAGCCTCGCGCAGAACGGCCGCCAGCGCGTGGAATCGCTCAATTACTCGCCGCTGACCTGCGACATCCGCACGGCCGCCGAGCTGCTCGCCCGCCATGTGGAGGAGATCTGCGAGCGCACCGGCAGCCGTCAGATCGACATCGTGGGCCACAGCCTGGGCGGCCTGATCGCGCGCTACTACGTGCAGTGCCTCGGCGGTGACCTGCGGGTTCGCACCCTGGTCACGCTCGGCACGCCGCACGCGGGCACCCGCGCGATACCGCTGGCCAACGCCCACCCCATCGTCCGGCAGATGCGCCCGGACTCCGCGGTCATCGAGGAGCTGTCCCGCCCGGCACCCGGCTGCCGCACGCGGTTCGTGAGCTTCTGGAGCGACCTGGACTCCGTGATGGACCCGCTGGAGGCGGCCTGCGTCGAGCACCCCGACCTGGACGCCCTCAACATCCGCGTCACCGGCATCGGCCACCTGGCCCTCCCCGTCCACCCCGCCGTGGCCGCCGGAATACGGGACGCCCTGGACGCCGAGTCCGCGACGAAGCGCCAGACGGGCGGCCTCACCGTGGCCTGACGGTGGCCCGAGAGACGCCTCAGCGGTGGGCAGCCCGGCCGACGGAACACTTCGGGGCGAACACGCACCGTCACGAACCGCGTCCCCGCTCCCCGGCCCGGGAATCCGTTCCTTCGAGACCGGCGCCCGAAACAGCCGTGACACAGCCCGCGCACAGGTGACACAACGTCACTCACCATCGAACACTCTTCGAACACAAGGCCAAACTCGCGTCCGTGACCCCCGAAACACGGCCGAATGCCCGTTTCCCGCCGCCGCGAAACCGGCGGAAGATTGTGGCGCCCGTGGACCGCCGGGTACAGTCGCCGCACTGCTCTGGCAGCCCCTGTTGTCGAGGCGAAAGAGAAGTTGGTGAACGACCGTCACCCGTCGGGGACCATGACCTCCCCGGCCCCGGCTTCCGACGCCTCCACCGCGCACTACGCGCCGTACGGAGCACCGGAAGTCCCGTACGACGACCTCACCACCTACAGCGGCTACGACGCCACTGGTTTCGCGGTGGGCACGGGCCAGACCGGAGCCTTCGACGCGTACTACGGCGTGCAGACGGGCGGCGCCCAGACCGGCGGGTACGACACCACCGCCTGGCAGACCGGTTACGCCCACGACCCGTACGCCACCCAGCACCACCCCGTCGCCGACACGGGCGCCTACGACACCACCGCCTGGCAGGTCCCCGCGCAGGCCACCGGCCATGACGTCAGCGGCCAGTGGGACGCGAGCGCGTGGCTCCAGACCGACGGCGCGGCGGGCCACGACCAGACCCAGCAGTGGGACTGGAACGCGCAGACCTACGACACCGGTGCCTACGACGCCACCCAGTGGAACTCCGACGGCGGCGCGGCAGTAGGCCACCAGGAGCACCACACGGCGTACGACGCGCAGGACGCGGTGGCGTTCGAGGCACAGGACCACGCGCAGGACCACACGCCGTACGACCAGACGGCCACGTTCGAGCACCTGGACGACCCGCACTCCCCCTACGGCGACGCCGCCACGATCGAGGAGTTCGGCGAAACGGCCCTGCCGGACGAGGAGTTGGACTCGACCGGCGAGATCCCCGTCGCCTCCGCCCTCCTGGAGGACCAGGAGGAGACCGTGCCGGCGCCCCGCGCGGGCGGTCGCGCGGCGAACCGCTCCCGGCGCCGTACACCCGCCAAGCGCTCGGCCCTGCTGACGGTCGCCGTGCCCTCGGTCTGTGTGATGGGCGTGGCCGGGATCGCCGCCGCCTCGGTCGGCAACCTCACCGAGGACAGCCACGAGACGGCCGCCTCGGCCTCGGACGCGCACACGGTGGAGCCGTCCGTCGCCAACAGCAAGCTGGACAGCCAGCTCAAGACGCTCTCCGCCGGGGTCGACGACTTCACCGACCGGGCGAGCCGCACCCAGGAGCGCATCGACCTCAAGGCGCAGCAGGCGCAGGAGAAGAAAGAGGCCGCCGCCGAGGCCGCGCGCAAGGAGCGGCTGCGCCCCAAGTTCATGCTCCCGGTGGCCCAGAAGGGCCTCAGCGCCTACTTCGGCCAGGCGGGCGTGAACTGGATGTCCGTCCACACCGGCATCGACTTCCCCGTCTCCTACGGCACCACCGTGATGGCGGCCACCGACGGTGTCGTCTCCACGAAGTGGAACAGCGCCTACGGCAACATGATGATCATCACGGCCAAGGACGGCACCGAGACCTGGTACTGCCATCTGTCCAGCTACCGCGTCGCCAGCGGTACGGTCGTCAAGGCCGGGCAGCCGGTCGCCTTCTCCGGCAACTCGGGCAACTCCACCGGCCCGCACCTGCACTTCGAGGTGCGCCCGGGCGGCGGCGCGGCGATCGACCCGCTGCCGTGGCTGCGCAGCCACGGGCTCGACCCGACCTGATCGCCCCGAACTCACAGAACGAGCCCCCGCCTCGAAGGCGGGGGCTCACTCGTCCGGCGGCCTCGTCCGCGGCCTCCCGCTCGGCTACAGCTTCTCGACCGGTGCGTACCGCAGCAGCAGCCGCTTGGCGTTGCCGCCGCCGAAGTCGATCGTGGCCTGCGCCTTGTCGCCCGCACCGGCCACCGCGACGACCGTGCCGAGCCCGAACTGGTCGTGCGTGACCCGGTCCCCGACCGCGAGCGCCACCACCGGCTTCTCCGAGGCCCGCCGCGTGGCGAACCCGGACGCGCCCGCCGCCGACGAACGCGAGCGGCTGGAGGAGAGCGAGGACGCGATCGAGCCCGCCCGGGAGGACGGCGGCGCGGCCACCGCACCCGTGCGCTTCCACTCCACATGGGTGGCCGGGATCTCGTCCAGGAAGCGGGAGGGCGGGTTGTACGAGGGCTGGCCCCAGGCGCTGCGCATCGACGCGCGCGTGAGGTACAGCCGCTCGCGGGCGCGCGTGATGCCGACGTACGCCAGGCGCCGCTCCTCCTCCAGCTCCTTGGTCTGGTTGAGGGCACGCATGTGCGGGAACACGCCGTCCTCCATGCCGGTGAGGAAGACGACCGGGAACTCCAGGCCCTTGGCGGTGTGCAGGGTCATCAGCGTGATGACGCCGTCGCCGTCCTCCTCGTCGGGGATCTGGTCGGAGTCCGCGACGAGGGCGACCTTCTCCAGGAAGTCGGCCAGGGTGCCCTGGTCCTCGCTGTCCTCGCGCTCCTGCTCGAACTCCAGGGCCACGGCGGCGAGTTCCTGAAGGTTCTCGATGCGGGTCTCGTCCTGCGGGTCGGTGGACGCCTGCAACTCGGCCAGATACCCGGTGCGTTCGAGGACGGCCTCCAGGACGGTGGCCGGTCCGGCGCCGGACTCGACGATCGTGTGCAGGTCCTCCATCAGCGCGTTGAACCGCTTGACCGCGTTGGTGGAGCGCGCGGCCATGCCGTACGCCTCGTCCACGCGCTTCAGCGCCTGCGGGAAGCTGATCTTCTCGCGCTGGGAGAGGGCGTCGATCATCGCCTCGGCACGCTCGCCGATGCCGCGCTTGGGCACGTTGAGGATGCGGCGCATCGGCACCGAGTCCTCGGGGTTGGCGAGGACTCGCAGGTAGGCCAGGACGTCCCGGACCTCCTTGCGCTCGTAGAAGCGGACACCGCCGACGACCTTGTAGGGCAGGCCGACGCGGATGAAAATCTCTTCGAAAACGCGGGACTGGGCGTTGGTGCGGTAGAACACCGCCACGTCCCCGGCCTTGGCGTCACCCGCGTCGGTGAGACGGTCTATCTCCTCGGCGACGAACTGGGCCTCGTCGTGCTCGGTGTCCGCGACATAGCCGACGATGCCCGCGCCCTGGCCCGCGTTGGTCCACAGGTTCTTGGGGCGGCGGGACTCGTTGCGCTCGATGACCGCGTTGGCGGCGGAGAGGATGGTCTGCGTGGAGCGGTAGTTCTGCTCCAGCAGGATCGTCGTCGCGTTCGGGTAGTCCTCCTCGAACTGGAGGATGTTGCGGATCGTCGCGCCCCGGAAGGCGTAGATCGACTGGTCCGCGTCACCGACGACGCACAGCTCTGCGGGCGGCAGGTCGGCCTCGCTCGGCGGTACGTCCTCATCATGGTCGCCGGTGCCGACCAGCTCGCGCACCAGCGCGTACTGCGCGTGGTTGGTGTCCTGGTACTCGTCGACCATGACGTGCCGGAAGCGGCGGCGGTAGTGCTCGGCCACGTCCGGGAAGGCGCGCAGCAGGTTGACCGTGGTCATGATCAGGTCGTCGAAGTCGAGCGCGTTGGCCTCGCGCAGCCGCGACTGGTAGAGCGCGTACGCCTGGGCGAGGGTCTTCTCGAAACCGTCGGTCGCCTGGGCGGCGAAGTCCTCCTCGTCGATCAGCTCGTTCTTGAGGTTGCTGATCTTGGCGCTGAAGGACTTGGGCGGGTAGCGCTTGGGGTCGAGGTCCAGGTCGCGGCAGACCAGGGCCATCAGCCGCTTGCTGTCGGCCGCGTCGTAGATCGAGAACGACGAGGTGAAGCCGAGCTTCTTCGACTCGCGGCGCAGGATGCGGACGCAGGCGCTGTGGAAGGTCATGACCCACATCGCGTTCGCACGCGGGCCGACGAGCTGCTCGACGCGCTCCTTCATCTCGCCCGCGGCCTTGTTGGTGAAGGTGATCGCGAGGATCTGGCCCGGGTGCACATGACGCTCGGCCAGGAGATGGGCGATGCGGTGGGTGAGCACGCGCGTCTTGCCGGACCCGGCGCCCGCGACGATGAGCAGCGGGGAGCCCGCGTGCACGACCGCGGCACGCTGGTTCTCGTTCAGCCCGTCCAGGAGGGCCGCCGCGTCGATCGCGGGGCGCGGGGCGCCGTCGCGGTAGTGCGCGTCACGGTCCGGCGGCAGGTCGAACTTCCCGCCGAACAGATCGTCCGGAATCGGCTCCGGAGCGTGCTCGTCCTCGGGCGGTGGGGGCTGTTCCTCGTGGCCGTGCGGGGCCTGGAGGTCCGCCAGGAAGCTGTCGTCAAAGAGGCTGCTCATCGCTCTACGAGTCTAGGGCGCCCCACCGACAACCGGTCGCCACCCGGGGAACCCGTTCGGAATTCCGGGGAGTTGATCTCGGTGGAGCGGCGTATGGCCTGGTGAGGGCGGCCGGGGGTGACGCGGCCCACGTCGTCGGCGGGCGCACCCGGAGGGCCGGGCGGGGTGCGCGCGTCCTTTCGAGCCCCCCGTGCGCGTGCCCCGCGGTCCGGGGCGGCGCGGCTCCCTAGCATCGGCACATGTCCGGCATCTCAGGTCTGCGCGCGTGGTGGTGGGAACGTCCTCCGGCGGCGGGTACCGCCGTGATGGCGACCGCCGTCGTCTCGATCGGCCTGCACCTGGCCGGAGCCGGGACGGTGTCGCTGATCTTCCTGGCCCTGGCCTGCACCGGCTGGCTCGCGCTGGCCGCCGACTTCGCCCTGCGGCTGGCCCGGCAGCGGGAGCGGTGGCTGACCGAGGCCCGCACCCCGGGCGCGCTGACCGCCGTGGCGGCGACGGCCGTGCTCGGCACCCGCTTCGCTCTCCTCGGCTGGGCCGTCCTGGCCGAGGCCCTGCTGGCCCTGGCCGCGCTGTGCTGGCCGGTGCTGCTCTACGTCGTCACACGGCACTGGGGGCATCGCATGCCCGGAGCGGTGTTCCTGTGTTGTGTGGCCACACAGGCGCTCGCGGTACTGGCGGCCACGCTCGCCGGAACCGAGGCGGTGGCATGGCTCGCCCACACCGCGCTGGTGCTGTTCGGTGGGGGCCTGCTGCTCTACGGCCTCGCCCTGCCGCGCTTCGATCCGGGCGAGCTGACACGGGGCTCCGGCGACCACTGGATCGCGGGCGGCGCGCTGTCCATCTCGGCGCTGGCCGGGGCCCGGCTGCTCGCCGCCGACGGCCCGCGGCTGTACCTGTGGAACGAGGACGACAGCGGCGTCCTGCGCGATGTGACGGTCGCCCTGCTCGTGCTCGACCTGGCCTGGTACGCCGTCCTGCTGGTGGCGGAGCTGACGCGCCCGCGTCCGCGCTACGGCCTCGGACGCTGGGCGACGGTCTTCTCGATGGGGATGTCGGGGGCGACGACGCTGGCGGTCGCGGCTGCCGTGGGCATCGGCTGGCTGCGGGTGCCGGGGCAGGTGCTGGTGTGGGTGTCGTTCGCGGTGTGGCTCGGGGCCGCCGCGGGCGCGGTGCGCGCGGCGCGGTCCGGAGCCCGGGGCCGGGGCGGCGGTCCCGAGGCGTCCGGGGTCACGTCCACAGCACGGCGATGAAGATGTTCGCCGTGGTCAGCGCGCCGACCAGCGCGAAGGAGCCCTTGTCGGCCTTCTCCTCGTCGCGCTTCACGTAGACCAGGCCGAGGATCACGATCAGCAGGGCCAGCTTGATGCCGATCTTGATGGAGTTGACGTGGTGGCCCTGTGCCTCGTTGAGGCCGACCAGGACCACGCCGGTGACCAGCATGGTGAACGCGCCGTGCAGCATGCCGGGGACGAAGCGGGCGGTGCCCCGGCCCATCGCCTTCATCTGGGTGAGGAAACCGCCGAGCAGCGCGGCGATGCCGATGATGTGCAGGCCGACGAAGAGATGGATGAGTACGTCCATGCTCCGGAGCCTAGCGGGGGTGCGCCGTACCACCTCTCCCGCCCCACGTGTCCGGAATACCCCCATCGGTCACCGGGCTGCGCGAAGGCGACGCTTCCGCTTCGGCGGCCCGGTCGGAAACGGTCCCGACCCGGCCCGTCACGGACAATTCCGCACACCCGTTACCAACCTGTCACACACCCGCCTAGCGTCCTCCCCCAGGTGACCGGCTCCCCACGCCGCCCGGACCAGGGGCGGCAGCCGGACACCACCGCCGAGGAACGTCCGGCGGCTGCCCGTCTCCCCTGTGCGGGCGGCAGCCGGACACCGGCCGCACGAGTCGTACGGGTCCTCGGCCGTACGAGTCCAGGGAAGGACGTGACGGTCCAGGTGGCAACGCACCGGAGGCCCCGACATCGCTCGCTGGGCGGCAACACCGCCCGCACGGCCGCGACCCTCGCCCTCGCGGGGGCGGCGACCGCGACAGCCTTCGAGGGAGTCGGCCACGCCGAGCCCCAGCTCACCCCGGCGCAGGTCAGGACCAGAGTGGACGCGCTGTACCGGGAGGCGGAGAACGCCACCGAGAAGTACAACGGCGCCAAGGAGAAGGCGGACGCGGCGCAGCGGCGGCTGAACGCGCTGCACGACGAGACCGCCCGCAAGCAGCAGCGGCTGAACACCGCCCGCGACGCCCTCGGCACCTACGCCGCCGCGCAGTACCGCGACGGCACCATCGCCCCGACCTGGCAGCTCGCCCTCTCCAGCGACCCCGACCGGTATCTGGACGGTGCCTCCCTCGCCGAGCGCGTCGGCGACCAGCAGGCCGGTGCCGTCAGCCGGGTGCGCGCCCAGCTGCGCGAGATCGAGCAGCTGCGCGGCGCCGCCCGCGTCGAGGTGAAGTCGCTGCGCGCCCGCCAGGCGGAGCTGAAGCGGCAGAAGAAGACCGTCGCCACGAAGCTGACCGAGGCCCGGCGGCTCCTGGACCGGCTCACCCCCCGGGAGCGGGAGAAGGCCACCGGCACCGCACCGGCCCGCCCCGGCCACGCCGTCACGGCCGCCCGGCCGGTCCGCGCGCACACGCCCGCCGGTTCCACGGCGAAGACCCGGGCGCCGAAGGCGACGGCCGCCCCGGCCGCCGCCAACTCCCGCGCCGCGGCGGCCGTCGCCTACGCCTACCGCAAGCTCGGCAGCCCCTACGTCTGGGGCGCCACCGGCCCCAACGCCTTCGACTGCTCGGGCCTGATCCAGGCCGCCTACCGCTCCGCCGGCATCTCCCTCCCGCGCACCACCTACGCCCAGATCAACGCCGGACGGCGCGTCTCGCGCTCCCAGCTCCGCCCCGGTGACCTGGTGTTCTTCTACTCAGGCGTCAGCCACGTCGGCCTCTACATCGGCAACGGCCGGATGATCCACGCCCCGAACCCCTCGGCTCCGGTCCGCATCGCCCCGATCAGCCAGATGCCGTTCGCGGGGGCGACCCGGGTCGTGTGAGGCACCGCCGCGCGCCCGGAACAGTCCGAGGGCCGCCGCGGCCGTCGTGACCGCGCTCAGTACGGCGGTCACGGCGAAGCCGTACGCGATGCCCAGCCGGTCGGTGACCTGCGCGGCCAGCAGCATCACGACGATCGTGGCGGCCAGTCCCCCGCCGTTGGCCACGCCGAACGCCCGGCCCGCGCGGTCCGGTCCCACCTCCGTCATCAGCAGATTGCGCGAGGCGATCCGCGCCTGGCCGAAGACGAACGCGCCGACCGGCACCAGGAGCAGCACCCCCGCCAGGCCGAAGAGGGGCTGGAACACGAACAGCACCGCGCACAGCAGGAATCCGGCCACCGCCGTCCCCAGGTCGCCGAACCGGCGCCCCGAGACCTTGTACGCGGCCGTGGCCAGCAGGAACCCGAGGCTGCCGAGCGCGTCGACGGCCCCGAACGTGCCCGCGCCCTGGTGCAGATCGCCCAGGACGAACTTGGGCAGCAGGGCGTTGAACACCGTGACGACGACGCTTCCCTGGGCGAACAGCACGATGAGGCGGCCCATGGGGAGCGGGGCGGCGCGCGGGGGCGCGAGGAGGGTGTCCGGGGTGTCGCCGCTCTGCGTGCGGACGCCATTGGTGTCAGGGTTGGCGTTGCC
Organism: Streptomyces sp. LaPpAH-108; assembly: GCF_000373625.1. Classification (GTDB taxonomy): domain Bacteria; phylum Actinomycetota; class Actinomycetes; order Streptomycetales; family Streptomycetaceae; genus Streptomyces. Next base: position 314,828 of record NZ_KB891987.1, on the reverse strand, counting down.
GTTCGCGTCGGCCTTGCCGACGACCGGGAAGGCTTCCTGCGGCCTCGCTTCCTGCCCCCGGCGCCCGATCGCGGCCACGCACACCGCCGACACGACGAACGTCCCGGCGTTGACCAGCAGCAACGGGACCGCTCCGACCGCCTGGACGGCGAGGCCGCCGACCGTCGCGGAGAGCAGCATCCCGGCCTGCGTCGCCATCTCGTAGTGGGCGTTGAAGTGGCGCAGCCGCGCCGGGGGGATGCGCTCCTTGATCAGCGCGCTGCTGACCGGGAAGAACAGCGCGGCCAGGACGGCCAGGGCCAGGTTCGCCAGATAGACCGGCGCCCCGGCGTCGCCGCCATGGCCGAGCCACAGCCACAGGGGGAGCGCCAGCGCGACGACCGTGCTCGCCACGTCACTGAGGATCCACAGCGCCCGCCGGTCGACCCGGTCGGCCAGCCGCCCGAAGAACGGCGAGAGCACTGCCTGGGGGATCGCGACGGCGATGTACAGCCACCCCACCGACATCATCGTGTGTTCGGCCCTGATGACCAGCAGCGCGCCGGAGATCAGCTGGACGTTGTTCCCCAGCGAGGTGACGAAGGCGGCTGTCACCAGGAGACGTCCCGTGTGCCGCGCATGACTTTCCGTGATCATGCGCCCATTGAAGGGGGCTTCACTGCCACCTTCTGTCAGTGGAGTGGGCGAAGATGGCGCGCGTGGCCATGACCGCGAGCCGTCTGCTCTCCCTCGTCCTGCTTCTGCAGAACCGTGGCCGGATGACGGCCCGCCAGCTCGCCACCGAGCTGGAGGTCTCGGTCCGCACGGTCTACCGGGACGTGGACGCGCTGTCCGCCGCGGGCGTCCCGGTCTACGGCGAGCCGGGCCACGCGGGCGGTTTCTCGCTGGTCGAGGGCTATCGCACCCGGCTGACCGGACTGCACGAAGCCGAGGCGGACGCCCTCGCCCTGGCCGGTCTTCCCGGCCCCGCCTCCGAACTGGGCCTCGGCGCCGATCTCGCGGCGGCCCAGCTGAAGCTCGACGCGGCTCTGCCACCGGCGCTGCGCGAGCGGGCGGCACGGGTGCGCGAGCGCTTCCACCTGGACACCTCGCGCTGGTACCGCGAGGCCGAACAGGTGCCCCGGCTCGCCGCCGTCGCCGAGGCGGTGTGGAACCGGCGGACGCTGCGGGTGCTCTACCGCCGCTGGGCCGAGCCGCAGGAGGTGGAGCGCGAGCTGTGCCCGCTCGGCGTCGTGCTGAAGGCCGGTGTCTGGTACGTGGTGGCGCAGTCCCCGGGGCGGACGGGGAGCGAGGTCAGGGGCGCCGCCGTCCGGACCTACCGGGTCTCGCAGATCCTGCGGCTCACGGACACGGGCGGCGCACCTTTCGAGCGGCCCACCGGCTTCGACCTGGCCGCGTACTGGCGCGGCTGGGTCGCCGGGTTCGACGAGCACCGCTTCCGGGGCCGGGCGGTGCTCCGGCTCTCCGGGCAGGCCTGGCGGCGGTTCCCGGAACAGGTGGACACCGTGGTCCTGGACGCCGCCGAGACCCACGCGGAGCAGCCGGATGCGCAGGGCCGCGTCCGTACGGTCATCCCGATCGAGTCGGTCGAGCACGCCACCGGTGAGGTGCTGCGGCTCGGGCCGGGCATCGAGGTCCTCGAACCCCCGGAGCTGCGGAACGCGGTGGCCGACGCCGCCCGCGCGCTGCTGCGGCTCCACGAGGCCCGGACCGGGCCCGACGAATCCGGAGTGGCGGACCCGGTCTGACGCGTCCGGTGCGACGGTCCCGACGCGACGGCCCCGGTCAGACCAGTCGGCGCGCCGTCGCCCAGCGGGTCAGCTCGTGGCGGTTGGACAGCTGGAGCTTGCGCAGCACCGCCGAGACATGGGACTCGACCGTCTTCACCGAGATGTACAGCTGCTTGGCGATCTCCTTGTAAGCGTAGCCCCGGGCGATCAGGCGCAGCACCTCCCGTTCCCGCTGGGTGAGGCGGTCCAGGTCCTCGTCGACCGGCGGGGCGTCGGTGGAGGCGAAGGCGTCCAGGACGAATCCGGCCAGGCGCGGGGAGAAGACCGCGTCGCCCTCCTGGACCCGGAAGATCGAGTCGATGAGGTCGCTGCCGGTGATGGTCTTGGTGACATAGCCCCGGGCGCCGCCCCGGATCACCCCGATCACGTCCTCCGCCGCGTCCGACACGGACAGCGCGAGGAACCGCACCGGCCGCTCGGGGTCCGCCATCAGGGAGGCGCTGCGGCGCAGCACCTCCACCCCGCCGCCGCCGGGCAGATGGACGTCGAGCAGGACCACCTCGGGCCGCGTCGCGGTGATCACCGTGACCGCCTGGTCGACGTCCGCGGCCTCGCCGACCACCTCGACCCCGGTCCGCTCGGTCTGCCCGATCTCCGCCTGGACCCCCGTACGGAACATGCGGTGGTCGTCCACGAGCACCACCCGCACCTGGCGGCCGGCCGCCCCGCCCCCGGCGTCGCGTCCGGGACCGGCCACCTCCGCCGCCCCCGTCGTGCCGTTCGCCTCGGTCGCGTCGCTCATGCCGTCTTCTCCGCCCTCTCCATTTCCAGCTCGACCTCCGTGCCGCCGCCCGGCACCGACCGCAGCCGGGCCGTGCCGCCGTTGCGCTCCATACGGCCGATGATCGATTCTCTGACGCCCATGCGGTCGGCGGGTATCGCGTCGAGGTCGAACCCGGGCCCGCGGTCGCGGACGGACACGAACACCGTGCTCCCCTCAACCTCCGCGTACACCTGCACGGGACCGCCGTCGCCACCGTACTTGGCGGCGTTCACCATCGCCTCGCGCGCGGCCTGCATCTGCGCGGCCGTCCTCTCGTCCAGCGGGCAGTCGCCCACCACGACCACCTCTATGGGCACGCCGTGCTTGTCCTCCACCTCGGCCGCGCTGCGCCGGACCGCCTCCGCGACCGTGTCCGGCTCGTCGGCCTCGTCCTGGCCGGTGCCCTCGGGTTTGTACAGCCAGGTGCGCAGGTCGCGCTCCTGGGCGCGGGCCAGGCGGCGCACCTCGCTCGCGTTGTCGGCGTTGCGCTGGATCAGGGTCAGGGTGTGCAGCACGGAGTCGTGGACATGGGCGGCGACCTCGGCGCGCTCCTGGGCCCTGATGCGCATCAGGCGCTCCTCGGAGAGGTCCTGGGTCACGCGGACGAGATAGGGACCGGCCAGCAGCGTGATGCCGACGAGGACGGCGAGCGCCGCCTGGAGCACCGCGCCGAGGTGGGCCGCCGAGCCCTGCATGACGAAGATGGCGGACACTCCGGCCGTGACCAGCAGCACGCCCACGCCCGCGCGGAGCAGGGTGAGGGGGCGGCGCCTGCTGCCGACCTCGACCCAGCGGGCCCGGCGGGCGTTGTCCGCCTGCCGCCAGACCAGGGCGACACCGGCGGCGACCAGGACGGTCGGCAGGAGGTACGCCTTCGCCGTGTTGGTCACGTTGACGCTGCCCACGAAGACCATCGACACGATGACCATGAGCAGCAGGGCGACCATCTGGCCCTTGTCCGGCTTGCGGGCCACGAGTCTGCGGCGGCCGTCCGGCGAGGTCTCGGTGCCGACGAGCGAGTGCGGCTTGTGGTCGCCCACGCCGCCGACGCCGAGCGGCACGAAGAACCAGAACGCGGCGTACAGCAGCGCGCCCAGACCGTTGGCCATGAACAGGCCGACGAAGGCGAGCCGCACCCACACCACGGGCAGCCCGAGGTGCCCGGCGAGGCCCCGCGCCACTCCGCCGAGCCAGCGGCCGTCGCCGCTGCGGTAGAGCTTGCGCGGCGGCCGCGGGTCGTCGAGGGGCAGTGCTGCGGCTTCCGGCATGACATCGATGGTCACACGGCGGTGGCAGCGGGTCATCAGGGTCGGCCCCCGAGACTCCCCTGATCTTCGCCCGGGGTACCCCCGACCCGGGTCCGGCCGCCCCGAGCGGCGGCGGAACCCGCGATTCGAACATACCCCCGATTTCGTCTCAGGGCCGATTTCAGGGTTCGGCCAGGGTTGATCCGACTGCCGGTCGGGCGGCCGAACCGTCACGATGGACGCATGACGGATCACGAGCACGCAGCGACGGGTCCGGGACCTGGCTCCGGCCCGCGCCCGGGCTCGGGCACCGGTACGACGGACACGGGCGGAGGAGTCGGCGGGACGAGCGGAGTCGGCGGGGGCGGCGGGACCGGCGGTGCGGGGACTCCCGGGGCCACGGGCACGGCCGGGGCATCCGACGCGTCGGGTGGTCCCGGCACCCCCGGTACCCCTGGCACTCCGAGTGGCCCTGGCGCTCCCGGTACGGACGGGACGCCTGCCGCCTCCCCGGACTCCCGCCCCCTCCGGCGCGACCGCAGACACAAGATGATCGCGGGCGTGTGCGCGGGGCTGGGCCGGCGGACGGACATGGACCCGGTGATCTACCGCATCACCCTCGCCGTGCTGGCCGCGACCGGCGGCATCGGCCTGATCTTCTACGGCTTCGCCTGGCTCCTCGTCCCGCAGGACGACGAGGAGGAGAACGAGGTCCGCAAGCTGCTCACCGGCCGGGTCGAAGGCCAGGCGCTGGCCGCCGTGCTGTTCGCCCTGGTCGGCTGCGGGGTGGTGCTGACCACGCTGCGGAACGCGGGGGCGCTGACCTTCGCGGTGGTCCTCTCCCTGCTGCTCGCCGGTGCCGGGTACTGGTCCCGGCACCGGGGCACCCCGGCCCCCGACCCCTCCCCCAGCTCCCCGAGTGCGCGCCCGCGCTCCAGCCCCATAGCCGCGCAGGCCGCCGCCGACGCGCCGCCGGAGGCACAGGCACCGCCGATCTCGACGTACTACCCCTCCTGGTGGCGCGACCCGATCGTCAAGGACGGCACCCATGTCGGCGGCACCGGCTATCTGTGGGGGCCCGGCGACGCCCGGCAGCGGGACGTGACCTCGGTCCTGGACGTGCGAATGGCCGACCCCTGGCCGCACGGCACCGCCACGCGCCCGCCGGACCCCGGCCCGGGCGCCCCCACCGGCACCGGTCCGCGTCCCCCGAGACCGCGCGGCCCGCGCCGGATCGGTGGCTGGGTGTTCCTCCTGGCCCTGCTGACGGGCGGTCTCGCCACCGGCCTGACCTGGCACACCCGGACACCGGGCACGAGCCTCCAGCTCGGTCTGGCCTGCGCGCTCGCGGTGTTCGGCCTGGGCATCGCCCTCAGCTCGTTCCTCGGGCGCACCGGAGCGGGCACGACCTTCCTGGCCATCCTCACGGCGGCCCTGCTCGCCGGGGCCGCCGCCCTCCCCCGGGACATCACGTCCCGGTGGACCCAGACCACCTGGCAACCGGCCACCGTGGCGGACGTCCGCCCCGCCTACGACCTCGGCACCGGCGCCGCCACCCTCGACCTGAGCCGCGTCCATCCGGCCAAGGGCCATACGGTGACCACCCACGCCCAGGTCGGCGCGGGCAGGCTCAGAGTGATCGTCCCGGCGGACACGGCCGCCGCCATCAAGATCGACCTCGGCGTCGGCGACATCCGGTTGCCCTACGACAACGGAAAGGACATCGACGTGGAGCCGAGCAGGCACAAGGAGCTGACGTTGGCCCCGACCACGAACGCGAAGAACACCGGAACGCTGACGATCGGCCTCCAAGTAGGCGTAGGACAGGTGGTGGTCATCCATGCCGCACCGTGAGTTCCAACCCGGCCGCCTCATCACGGGCCTCGCTTTTGCCGCCACGGCCGCCCTCTACCTGGGCAACGCCCAGCACCTCTGGCACATCCCCTGGTTCACCGCCCTCCCGATCACCGCGGGCGCCCTGTTCCTGGCGGGCGTGACGGGAGCGGCCACCCGAGCGATACGCGGCCGACGCAGGGTGCCGGAAGACGGCTGAGGCCGCGACCACCGACGACCCGGCGGCCAGGAAGAAGAACCCGTCGCGCAGGAACTCCAGGGGGGCGCATGCCGTGGTCGACACTCGTGGCGGCAGTCGTGGGCGCGGTGCTCGGTGTACTCGCCACGCTCGTCGCCGATCATGTCCGCTGGCGGCGAGACCGCTCGGAGCGGGATCGTGACACGCTGCGCGCCGCCTTCGCCGCATACCTCACGGCCCTTTCGGCGGCGAGGGACGCGTTCGCCCGGGCCGGGCCTTCCCCGGAAGCCGTCGGTGAAGGGCATGTCGCGATCAGCGAACACGGGGTCTACGCGGCGCAGCATCAACTGGAGCTGGTGGCGCAACGGCCGCTCGTCGACAAGGCCGGTCGCGCCACGCTCGCCGTGCTCGACCTTCATGACGCGGTGGTCGCCGGCCACGCGTCGGACTCCCCCGAGTACGTCGCTGCCTGGCGAACCACCCGCCAGACTCGGGCAGCGTTGATCGCGGAGATGCGGAAGGTCCTGCGAGGCCCCTGAGGCGTCGGACGGTCGTCAGCCCCCCGGACTCCGCCAGGGCGCTCAGCCTCGGCGAAGTCTGCGAGATCGCAGGGGTGCCGCTTCCTCCCCTACCGGTACCCGCCCATCCCCCGGCGCCGCCGCCCGTGCCACACCGCGTCCAGGGACAGATACGGCGTCCCCGCCAGGATCAGGGGCAGCCAGGCCATCAGGTAGGGGAGGTCGTTGCCGTAGTAGTACGGGGTGGAGGCCCAGCTGACGGTGAGCCAGAGGCTGAGGGAGATGAGGGCGCCGCCGAGGGCGGCCAGGCGGCCGAAAAGGCCGAGGAGGATGCCGATGCCGACGGCCAGTTCACCGAAGGCGATGGCGTAGCCGAAGCCGACGGGGTTGTGCAGGGCCAGGTCGATGAGGGCGGGGACGGCGGCGGAGTCGCGGGCCGAGCGCATCGTGTCCCCGATGGAGCCCGCGCCGCCGGACTTCAGGAAGGCGCTGTCGGTGAGCTTGTCCAGCCCGGCGTAGAGAAAGGTGACGCCGAGGAAGACCCGGAGCGGGAGGAGTGAGTAGCGGACGGCGGTCTCCCGCCAGGTGTGGCCGCCGTCCAGTCGGGAGGTGTGCGTTTCCATACGCATACCGTGAGTCATCACTGCCAGCCGCCTCTCGCTCGCCGTGCCGGACCCCTCAACAGGACGATACGTATGACGAACGGGGCCGGTTCAATCCTCCCCCGGCGGTTTTTCCGGTTTTCGGGGGCACCGGCACACCGCACGGGCGACCCAAAGACCGGCGGGCGGCGGAGGCCCGCTCAGTCGGCGATCTCGACCAGGTACCGGTTCGTCCCCACCCCAGCCGCCGTCACCACCTGCACCTCCACCGGGCCGGGCTCCACCTCGGCCGGTACGGGGACGGTGAGGACGCTGTCCGTCGGGTTGCGGAAACCACCGGGGACCGGGATCAGCGGGACGTGGACATCGACCACACCGATGCGCACGACCAGACGGGCGAGCCGGTCGGCGCCCTGGGCGCCGGGCGGGACGAAGCCGCTGCCGCGGATCTCGATGTCGTCCCCGGTGCGGATCGGGCCGTCCAGGTCACCGGGCTCACGGGCACGGACGACGGAGAGGACGACGGGGCGCCCGCCCTCGGCGTACTTGCCCGCGAGGTAGGTGGCGGCGGAGATCAGCACCACGACCGCGAGGCCCCAGGGCAGATCGGGCAGCTGGTCGGGACGGCGGCCAAGGCGGACGGCGGCGAAGAGGAGGGCGACGGCGCTGATGACGACGTACTGGATGTCGGCGAAGGCACCCCGTCCCGCGTCGTCGGTCAGCAGGTCGGCGGCGCGCGGCCGGTGCGCGGAGACCTTCTGGAGCCGCTGGCCGAGGACGCGCAGTCCGACGACCCGGCGGACCAGGACGGCGATGGCGCAGACCACGGCGAGCACCGTCACCACCCCCGCGCCGCGCGCGAGGTCGAGGCCGTCGATCAGGGCGTCGCGCTCGGCGGGGTCGGAGGCAGCGGCCAGCCGCCCGGCAAGCAGCAGGACGGCGTAGGCGACGAAGAGCACCCAGGAGGCGGCGACGGTACGGGAGGTGGACATGCGGTTGTCCTCGCCGATCACCGGGGCGAGCACCCCACCGCGCCTCCGGTGGAACCAGGAGGCGGTGGTCAGCGCGCCCGCGACGACCACGGCGGCGAGCAGACCCGCGGTGCGGGCGTCGCTCCAGCCCGCGCCCACCGCGGTGAGCGCCTGTGCGAGGAGCAGGGCGACGACCGCGCTCCACGCCACGCACACGGTCCGCGTCCACAGCCCGGCCAGCCATGCCTCGCCCTCCGCCCGGCCGCGCTCGGCGATGGTCTCCGCGCGCTGGGTCAGCTCGGCGGACACCCACTGCCGGGACGCCGAGGCCGAGTGGGCCACCGCCTGGGGCAGGCCGTGACCGGCCGCGAACTCGTCACGGCGGCGCAGGAACGCGGCGACCGCGCGCCGGTGTCCCTCGCGCGCGCCATGCGGGCAGTCGCCGCACGTGCAGCCGCCCGTGTGGGCGCCGTCGGCGTCCACCGACGCGCCCCGTCTCGCCTCCTGTACCGCCACAACCCCCGACCGCCTTCCCCGCGCGTCTGGACCCGGCCGAAGTCGCCCACAGCGCGCACTTCGGCCCCAACACAACTCCCCTGTGATCAAAGCGAATTGTGCCCTACCTCGGGCCACCGGTCGCAGCCGGTCCGGGTCGTGGCGGGTGAAGCGCGTGTCGCCGTGTTGACGTCGCACGCCCCCGCACGCCCCCGCACGCCGCCGCACGACCCCCCTCAGCTCAGCAGATCCGGCTCGCTCCGGCTGATGTCCTGCCACAGCGGCTGGTAGTTGATCCAGGCCACCAGGTCGCCGCCGAGCTGTTCCCGGGTGGCGACGGCCTGCCGGTGGTCGATGAGGACGGGGCGTCCGGCCGCGCGGGCGGTGAGCTGGACCTGGCAGGAGCGCTCCAGGGACATGAACCACCAGGCGGCGGCGTCGACGGAGTCCCCGACGGTGAGCAGCCCGTGGTTGCGCAGGACCAGCGCCTTGCGGGAGCCGAGCGCGGTCGCTATCCGGCGGCCCTCCTCGGCGTCGACGGTGACACCGGTGTAGGCGTCGTAGAGCGCGATGTCCTCGTAGAAGGCGCAGCTCTCCTGGGTGAGGGGGTCGAGGACGTCGCCGAGGGCGGCGAGGGCGCGGCCGTGCACGGAGTGGCAGTGGGCGACGGCGACCACGTCGGGCCGGGCGGCGTGCACCTGGGCGTGGACGGTGAAGGCGGCCTGGTTCACGTGGTAGCGGCCCTCGACGACCTGGCCGTCCTGGTTCGCCAGGACGAGGTCGCTCACCGTGACGTGCTTGAAGGGCATCCCGAACGGGTTGACCCAGAAGCAGTCGCTGTATTCGGGATCGCGCGCGGTGATGTGCCCGGACACCCCGTCCTCGAAGCCCGCCCGCCCGAAGAGCCGCAGGGCGCCCGCGAGCCGTTCCTTGCGGTGGCGGCGTTCGTCCTCGACCGACTCGTGCATGGGCGGCATCGCGAACCGCAGCCGGTCGGTGGGCATGGGCGAGGGAGGGGTGGGCCGCTGCATGGGTCCTCCAGCGCTGGGGTGCTTTACGGACCGGAACGTACCGTCGTGCGGCGCGTACCAAAAGAGGTGGAACGGCCGGAGCCGTTCCACCTCCGGTGGAGCTGGTCAGAGGACCCGCGCCGGGGTCACTCCCACTCGATGGTGCCCGGCGGCTTGGAGGTCACGTCGACGACGACACGGTTGACGTCGCGGACCTCGTTGGTGATCCGGGTGGAGATCTTCGCCAGCACGTCGTACGGCAGCCGCGACCAGTCGGCGGTCATGGCGTCCTCGGAGGAGACCGGGCGCAGCACGATCGGGTGGCCGTAGGTGCGGCCGTCGCCCTGGACGCCGACCGAGCGGACGTCCGCGAGCAGCACGACCGGGCACTGCCAGATCTCGCGGTCCAGACCGGCCGCGGTCAGCTCCTCGCGGGCGATGGCGTCGGCCTCGCGCAGCAGGTCCAGGCGCTCCTTGGTGACCTCGCCGACGATGCGGATGCCGAGGCCGGGGCCGGGGAAGGGCTGGCGCTGGACGATCTCCTCCGGCAGGCCCAGCTCCTGGCCGACCATGCGGACCTCGTCCTTGAACAGCTTGCGCAGCGGCTCGATGAGCTGGAACTCGAGGTCCTCGGGGAGGCCGCCGACGTTGTGGTGCGACTTGATGTTGGCGGTGCCGGTGCCGCCGCCGGACTCGACCACGTCCGGGTAGAGGGTGCCCTGGACCAGGAACTCCACGGCCGGGCCCGCGTCGGCGATGATCTCGGCCTGGGCCTGCTCGAAGACGCGGATGAACTCGCGCCCGATGATCTTCCGCTTCTCCTCGGGGTCGGAGACCCCGGCCAGCGCCTTCAGGAAGCGCTCCTCGGCGTCGACGACCTTCAGCTGGACGCCGGTGGCCGCGACGAAGTCCTTCTCGACCTGCTCGGTCTCGCCCTTGCGCATCAGGCCGTGGTCGACGTAGACGCAGGTCAGCTGGGAGCCGATGGCCTTCTGGACGAGGGCGGCGGCGACGGCGGAGTCCACGCCGCCGGACAGACCGCAGATGGCGCGCTTGTCGCCGACCTGCTCGCGGATCGCGGCGACCTGCTCCTCGATCACGTTGCCCGTGGTCCAGGACGGGGTCAGGCCCGCGCCCCGGTACAGGAAGTGCTCCAGGACCTGCTGGCCGTGCGTGGAGTGCATGACCTCGGGGTGGTACTGGACGCCGTAGAGCCGCTTCTCGTCGTTCTCGAAGGCGGCGACCGGGACCACGTCGGTGGAGGCGGTGACGGAGAAGCCCTCCGGGGCGGCGGAGCAGGCGTCGCCGTGCGACATCCACACGTGCTGCTCGTCCGGGGTGCCCTCGAAGAGGGTGGAGCCGGACTTGGAGACGTGCAGGTCGGTACGGCCGTACTCGCGGGCGCCGGTGTTGTCGACGGTGCCGCCGAGGGTCTGCGCCATCAGCTGGAAGCCGTAGCACATGCCGAAGACCGGGACACCGGCCTCGAACAGGGCGCGGTCGAGCTGCGGGGCGTTCTCCTCGTAGACCGAGGAGGGGCCTCCGGAGAGGATGATCGCCGCGGGGTTCTTGGCGAGCATCTCGGCGACCGGCATGGTGCTGGGCACGATCTCGCTGTAGACCCGCGCCTCGCGGACGCGACGGGCGATGAGCTGGGCGTACTGCGCGCCGAAGTCGACGACCAGGACGGTGTCGGGGGCGGCGGCAGACTGGGTCGCTGATGACACGGGGTGCCTTCCGGCGGTGGGGCGGGGGTCTGTATGACCGATTCTAACGGGGCGGGCCGGGGCACCCTCCCCGTGCGCCGGGCGGCCCGGGCGAAACCGGGACCGGGCCCGGAGCGGCCGTGGCATACTGACCGCATGTTCACGCAGACGACCTTCTTCTTTACCTATGGCAACCGGCCCGCCGGTCGCCATGGTCGTGCTGCTTGAGCCAACGCCAAGCACTTACCAGGCGCCCCGGGCCGACAAGGCCCGGGGCGCCTGTCGTTTTCCGGGTTCTGTCACCGCCGGGCCGCACCCCTTCTCGGAGGAGCCCCGAACATGACCACCGTCACCACCGAAGAGACCACCGTCACCGCGGAGGAGACCATCGCCGACGCCCGTGAGTGCATCGACGCGCTGGACGACCGCATCCTCGGCCTCGTCCAGGAGCGCATGGCCGTCTCCGCCGTCATCCAGGAGGCGCGCATCGCCTCCGGCGGGCGCCGGGTGAGCCTGTCGCGCGAGATGGAGATCCTGGGCCGCTACCGCGACGCCCTCGGCAAGCCCGGCACCGCGCTCGCGATGACCCTGCTCGAGCTGTGCCGGGGCCGCGTCTGAGCGCGGGCGCCGCGCGGGTCGAGGGCCGCGTCCGAGCCCCCGCGCCGCGCGGGTCAAGGGCCGTATCTGAGTTCGGTGCCGCTCTCACCCGTACGGCGCGTGACCGCCGCGCGCGCCGCTTCGTTGTTCCCGGTGTCCGTGCCAGCCAGGGGCGGGCCCGACAGAACCACGCGTGGCTCGCTGGAGCGATGAGGCGTACGGGTCGTGCCGTGCGCCGTGGGACCTCGCTCCAGGAAAGTGATCGGACGGCAGGGGACAGCAGCCCGGTCACCCAAGAGAACGGTCGGCTCCGGGGACGCCCGGGGCCGTCCGGCGGAAAACCGTACATACAGCACTGCGCTCTCACGCTGTGACCGACGCCACACGGGAAATACCCGTGCGGCGGCGCAACCCTTCCGGGCCCTCACCGATCGAACCAGCTGCCGGATCAAGAAAACGGTAAGCGTCGAGGGACCTGCGTTCGGAGGGGGACACAGGTCCCTCGTGGCATGTCCGGACCCGGCCCTGGTGTCCCGCTCCAGAAAAGCCTCAGTCCCGCTTCGGCACCGTCGGCACCTTCAGCAGCGGCAGCCTCAGCGCCCCGAACGCCTCCGCCGGGACCGCCGGACTGCGCGGCGCCACCGGCTCCAGCCGCTCGTAGACCGCCCCCTGCGCCGGGCGCGGGTCCGCCTCCCCCTTGTTCGGCCAGTACGCCATGGCCCGCTCGGCCTGCGCGGTGATCGTCAGCGACGGGTTGACGCCCAGGTTCGCGGAGACGGCGGCGCCGTCGACCACCGAGATGCCGGGGTGGCCGTAGAGCCGGTGGTACGGGTCGATCACGCCGGTCTGCGGGGAGTCCCCGATGGGGCAGCCGCCGAGGAAGTGCGCGGTGAGCGGGGTGCCCATCAGCTCGCCCACGTTGCTGCCGGGGAAGCCGTTGATCTCGGCGGCGAGCGCGGAGGCGGCCTCGGTGGCGGCCTTGATCTGGGTCGGGTTCGGGGCGCCGTGGCCCTGCCGGGCGGTGAGCAGGCCCTTGCCGACGCCGCCGGGTTTCAGATAGGTGGTGAGCGAGTTGTCCAGGGACTGCATGACCAGGCCGATGATGGTCCGCTCCGACCAGCGCCGGTTGGAGACCGAGCGGGCCAGCTGCACCGGGTGCCGGACCGCGTGCGCGAGCCAGCCGAGGACGCGTGAGGAGCCCTCGGCGTAGGGCACCTGGAGGATGGTGAGGCCGCCCATCGAGTTGGAGCCCTTGCCGTAGCGGACCGGCTCGATGTGGGTGTTGTCGTCCGGGTGGACGGAGGACGTGATGGCCACCCCGCGCGTGAAGTCGACCTTGTCCGCGCCGTGCGCCTTGCGGTAGCGGCGGTCGTCGGTCTGGGCGCCGACCAGCGCCTCGGAGTTGGTGCGGGTGAGGTCGCCCAACCGCTGGGAGAGGTACGGCAGTTGGCGCCCGGCTTTCATGCGGTGCAGCAGGGTCTGGGTGCCGTAGGTCCCGGCCGCGAGGACGACGCGGCGGGCGGTGAACAGGCGCCCCTCGCCGGTGCGTTTGCGGTCGGTGGGCAGGGTGGCGACGGCGTAGCCGCCGCGCGAGTCGTCCGTGACGGAGACGACGGTGGTGAGCGGGTGGACGACCGCGCCCGCCTTCTCGGCGAGGTACAGATAGTTCTCGTTGAGGGTGTTCTTGGCGCCGTGACGGCAGCCGGTCATGCACTCGCCGCACTCGGTACAGGCCCGCCGCTCGGGGCCCGCGCCGCCGAAGTACGGGTCGGCGGCCTTCTCCCCCGGCCGTGCCTTCGCGCTGCCGTCGGCGTCCTCGCCGTCGCCGAAGAACACGCCGACCGGTGCCATGTGGAAGGTGTCGTCCACGCCCATCCGCGCGGCGGCGGCCCGCAGATGCGTGTCGGAGGGGGTCACGGTCGGGTTCAGCCGGACGCCGAGCATGCGTTTCGCCTGGTCGTAGTACGGCTTCAACTCCGCCTGCCAGTCGGTGATGCCGCGCCACTGGGGGTCGTCGAAGAACGCCTTCGGCGGCACGTAGAGGGTGTTGGCGTAGTTCAGCGAGCCGCCGCCGACGCCCGCGCCGGCCAGGACCATGACGTTGCCGAGCAGATGGATGCGCTGGATGCCGTAGAGGCCGAGCCTCGGGGCCCAGAGGTAGTTGCGCAGGTCCCAGGAGTTCTTCGGGAGGGTGTCGCGGGTGAAGCGGCGGCCCGCTTCGAGGACGCCGACGCGGTAGCCCTTCTCGGTCAGGCGCAGGGCGGTCACCGAACCGCCGAAGCCGGAGCCGACCACGAGCACGTCGTAGTCGTAACCGTCGTCGCGCCCCTCCCCGTCGTCGTGCCCTTCCTCGTTCCGGGTCTGGACAGTCTTCTCCTGCGACACGTGCTCTCCTCGTCGAGAACGGTGGTGGTACGGCGGGGCGGGTGGGGTCAGCGGAAGCGGAACGCCTTCATCAGCTTGAGGCTGCGGCTCATGAAGGCGGCGTAGGCGGCGTCGTCCATGCCGAGGGAGGGGGCCATGGGGAGCAGGCGCTGCTGGGCGACCGTCTGGGCCTCGGTGTACTTGAGGATGCCCTCGGAGCCGTGGCGGCGGCCGAGCCCGGAGTCCTTCATGCCGCCCATCGGGGACTGGGCGCTGCCGTAGGCGGGGGCGTACCCCTCGTTGACGTTGACGGTGCCGGTGCGCAGCCGGGCGGCGACGTCGCGGCCCCGGCGGGCACTCTCGGTCCACACCGAGGCGTTGAGGCCGTACGGCGTGGCGTTGGCACGCTCGACCGCCTCGTCGTCGGTGCGGAAGCGGTAGACGGAGACGACCGGACCGAAGGTCTCCTCCTCGCAGACGGCCATGGTGTCCTCGACCCCGTCGAGCACGGTGGGCTCGAAGAAGTACGGCCCGGCGTCGGGGCGCGCGACCCCGCCCGCGAGCACCTTCGCGCCCTTGGCGACGGCGTCCTGGACATGGCGTTCGACGGCCTTGAGCTGGCGTTCCCCGGCGAGCGAGCCCATGTCGGCGCCGTAGGCGAGGGAGTTGCCGAGGCGCAGGGCGCGGGTGCGGGCGGCGAAGCGGTCCAGGAAGGCGTCGGCGACGGCCTCGTGGACGTACAACCGCTCGATGGAGATGCAGAGTTGGCCCGCGGAGGAGAAGCAGGCGCGGACCGCTCCGGCGGCGGCCTTCTCGATGTCGGCGTCCTCCAGGACCAACATGGCGTTCTTGCCGCCGAGTTCGAGGGAGACACCGACCAGGCGGGCGGCGGCGCCCTGGGCGACCTCGCGGCCGGTGCGGGTGGAGCCGGTGAAGGAGACGTAGTCGGCGTGCTTGACCAACTCGGGCCCCACGACCGGGCCTTCACCCAGCACGACCTGGAAGACCTCGGCGGGCAGCCCGGCCTCGATGAGCAGGTCCCGGGCCCACAGGGCGGTCAGACAGGTCTCGGTGTCCGGCTTCATCACGACCGCGTTGCCCGCGACGAAGGCGGGCAGCGCGTCGCCGACCGACAGCTCCAGGGGGTAGTTCCAGGGCGCGATCTGCCCCACCACCCCGCGCGGCTGGCGGAGTTCGGTGACCTTGGTCAGCACGGGGACGGCACCGGTGTGCCGCTTGGGGCGCAGGTACGCGGGTGCCCTGCGGCCGTAGTGGCGGGCCGCGACGGCGACGGCCTGCACCTCCTCGTGCGCGTGCAGCCGGGCCTTGCCGGTCTCCAGCTGGACGAGGTCGAGCACTTCCGACTGGCGCTCCAGGAGCAGATCGTGGAAGCGGAGCAGGACGGCCGCGCGCTCGCGCACCGGGGTCCGCTCCCAGACGGCCTGGGCCGCGCGGGCCGCCTGGAACGCCTTGAGCACGTCCTCGGGCGTGGACTCGGGCAGGTCGGCCAGCTTCTCGCCGGTGAAGGGGGTGTGGTTGGCGGTACGGCCCGAGCCGGTCACGCCCTTGGTCAGCTGGGCCACCAGCTCCGGGGTGACCACGTCGGCGGCGGTGCGGACGCCTTCGGGGGCCGGGGCGAGCGGGTTGGTACCGGTGGTTTCCGGGGCCTGCGAGTCCGTCATGAGCGGCAGGGTATGCCGGGCCGGACGCTTTGTGTACCCGTCGGTAATGCCCTTTCACCAGCCGCACACATCGCGCCAGTGATCACTGGCGACAAACGCGCTGATCAGGGCGTTGTCGGCCCGATCAGCGGGCCGCGTCGGAAACGAGAGCGGGGGCGGATTCGGTCGGGGCGGGGGCGGGGGCACGGTCCTGCACCACGGCACCGGCGGCCTGCTCCGGCACCACGGCCCCGGCGGCCCCGGCGGCCCCGGCGGCCCCGGCGGCCCCGGCGGCCCCGGGAGCCCCGTCGGCTCCGGCGCCCCGGCACGCCTCCAGCGCCGCCGCCACCTCGTCCGGCGTCGGACGCGCCGCCGGAGACGCGGCGCGCAGGCGGTCCAGGAGCGGGCCGAGCGGCCCCGGGCCGCCGCCCTCGACCGCGAGGGCGAGCAGGGCGCCGAGGGACCACAGGTCGGAGGCGGGGCCCGCGCCGGGCCCCGAGGCGTGTTCCGGGGCGACGAAACCGGCCGGGGCCGCCTCGGCGTGCCTGTCCCCGATGCCGAAGTCGGTGACGAGGACGCGTCCGGTGCCGGACTCGACGAGCACGTTGGCGGGCTTGATGTCCCGGTGCACGATGCCGACCGCGTGCGCGGCCCGCAGCGCGGCGAGCACGGCGAGCCCGACCCGGGCGGCCTCGGCGGGCGGCAGCGGACCGCGCCGTACGACCTCGCTCAGCGACTCGCCCCGGACCAACTCCATGACGATCCAGGGCAGTCCGTCCTCGGTGACCACCTCGCGGGGCGTCAGCGCGCCGGGGTGCCGCACCCGGGCGGCGGCGCGCGCCTCGCGGTGGAGCCGGTGCGCGATCCGGGCGCTCTCCTCGTCGTCGGACGGACTCCCGGGCAGCGAGGGCTCCTTGACGGCGACCTCGCCGCCGTCCCGCTCGTCCCGCGCGCGCCAGACGGTGCCGGTCGGACCGGAGCCGATACGGGCGACGAGCCGGTAGCGTCCGCCGATCAGCCGCCCGCCGATCAGCCCTCCGTCGGGGGCGAGTTCACCGTCTCCACTCATGCCCCATGAGTACCGTGCGCACCCCGCCCTTGTCGAAGGGTCAGGCGTTCCGGAAGACGAACGCGCCGTCCTTCTTGGCGACCCGCACCGCGCCACTTCCCCCGAAGTGCGCCGGAATCACCAACTCCCGTTCGTCGGCGGCTCGTTCGAGCACCCGCTCGCGGCTCAGCTCCGCCTGCCGGGGGTCCAGGCAGAAGCGGCTGCCGCACTCGGGGTGCGGGATCTGGACCGGGCTGTGCAGCAGGTCGCCGACGAACACCGCGCGCTCGCCCCGGGATCGGAGGCGCAGGACGGAGGAGCCGGGGGTGTGGCCGGGTGCGGCCTCCAGGAGGAGGTGGTCGTCGATGCGGTGGGTGCCGTCCCACAACACGGCCTGCCCGGACCGGTGCACGGGCGCGATGCTGTCCTCGTACATCAGCCGGTCGTCGGGGCGCGCCCCGCCCGCGTAACCGCCCTCGGGGCCGAAGTGACGGTCGTCGGCGCCGGGGATCAGATAGCGGGCGTCGGGAAAGGTCGGCACCCAACCGCCGCCCACCTCATGGGTGTTCCAGCCGACGTGGTCGCCGTGGATGTGGGTGTTGACGACGAGGTCCACGTCCTCGGGACGCACCCCGGCCCGCTCCAGCCGCTCCAGGAAGTCACCCTGGCGCTGGTGGAAGAGCTGGTTGCCGGGCCGCTCGCGCCCGTTGCCGACGCCGGTGTCCACCAGGACCGTACGGCCGCCGCCGCGCAGCACCCAGGTCTGGAGCGCCACCACGGCCCGGCCGCCCTGAAGGTGGTCCGGGACGAGCTGGTCCTCGTCCTGACGCCACGCCTGCGGGGGCAGGTCCGGCACGAGGGTGTCGAGGGGCACGTACGGGCCCGCCCACTCGACGACAGGGAACACCTCGATGTCCCCGATCACGAATCCCGGCACGCGGCCCTCAGCGCTCTCTTCAGCCATGTCATCAGCCATGTCTCCCACGATAGGGAGCACGAATGATCCTCCCCATGCTCGAAAGACTCGATTCGATGCGCGAACGTCTCACCTGAGCGACTGTCTCGCTAGACTCGCCCCCATGGACGTGGTGAGTGACGCGATCGCGGCGGTGCGGGTGGGCCGCCCCTCGTCGAACCGGCTCCGGGTCGGCGGCAGCTGGAGCGTGCGGCTGCCGTCGTACGAGGGCGCGGGCTTCCATGTCGTACTGAGCGGCAGCTGCCGTCTGCTGCCGGACGACGGCGAGCCCGTCACGCTGGGCACCGGGGACGTGGTGCTGCTCCCGCACGGCGCGGGGCATGTGCTCGCGGACCGTACGGCGGGGCCGGACGCGGCGCGGCGCGCGGTGCCGCTGGCGGAGGCGCGGGACACCGGTGGGCCGGGGCCCGAGGTGGAGCTGCTGTGCGGCAAGTACCGGCTCGACCGCAGCCGTACGCATCCGCTGCTGGCCGAGCTGCCCCAGGTGGTGCACCTCCCCCACCGGGTCGGCGCGCATCCCGAACTGCGGTCCGCCGTGGACCTGTTGGCCCGGGAGCTGGACGCGAGCCGTCCCGGTTCCGGCCTCGCCCTGCCGAGCCTGCTCGACCTGCTCCTCGTCTACATGGTCCGCGCCTGCCTGGACGGCGCTGGGCCTGGGCTGTGGCCTGCGGTGCTGGACGACCCGGTGACGACGGCCGCGCTGCGGGCCCTGCACTCCGACCCCGCCGCGCCCTGGACCATGGAGCGGCTGGCCGCCGAGGCGGGCGTCTCCCGCGCGACCCTGGCCCGCCGCTTCACCGCGCTGGTCGGCAGGCCGCCGATGGCGTACCTCACCTGGTGGCGGCTGACCCTGGCCGCCACCGCCCTGCGCGCCTCGGACGCACCCCTGGCGACGGTGGCCCGCGCGACGGGGTACGGCAGCCCGTACGCCCTCTCGCACGCGTTCAGCCGGGAGTTCGGGGTGACGCCGGGGAAGTACCGGGACGCGGCGCGGGCGGCGTGAGCCCGCGGAGCCCCGGACTCAGCGCGCCGTCACCGTGAACGTGCCGACCGCCACGTCGAAGTACTCCCGCGCCTCGCGCACCTTGCCGACCGGCGCCGACACCCACACGTCGTACATCCGGCCGTCCTCCTCCCAGCACAGGTCGTAGGTGTGCCGGGCGCCCTCGGCGGCGCTGAAGCCGTTCCAGGTGAACTCCCAGAGCGCGGCGGGGTGTCCGGCGCGGGTGGTCTCGGTGACGCGGCCGTCCCGGTAGCCGGGGTTGGTGTCGGCGCCGTCCGCGGCGGCCCGGTCGAGCACGGCCGCGGGGCCGCCGGTCTCGGGCCGGGCGACCTTCACACCGAGCCGGAAGGTGTCCCCGGTGGAGAAGTAGAAGACCCGCTCGCCCTGCCGTTCGCGGGTGAAGGCCAGGGGCACGGCGAGGGAGAACCCGGCCGGGTCGCGGGCGGTGCGGTAGCCGGAGGGCGCGACGGGACGGGCCGGGGTGGTGGGTGTCACGGGGGTGCTCGGGGTGGCCGTGGGGCTGGGGCTGCCGGTCGGCGGGCGGGTCACTGTGGTGCCGGGGGTACCGCCGCGTTCGCCGCCGCTCTGGTGCGCCAGCAGGACCGCCGCCGACGCCGCCGCTCCGGCCACCGCCGCCACCAGCAGCGCGGCCACCAGGGCGCCCCGGCTCGGCCACCGGGAGGCCGGTGCGGCCTCGGCGGGGGCGGGAGCGGCGGCCGGGGGCGCGGCGTGCTCGGTCGGCGGGTGCGGGGTGTCGGCGGTGCGGTCCGGGTGGGCGGCGGATCTGACGGCGCGGGCCGCGTTCAGCAGCCGGGGACTACGGGCCGGGGTGCCGGGCGGGGCGGGGGTGCGGCCCGTCTCCAGATAGGCGCGCAGCATGCGTTCGGCGTCCGCCGCGCCGAGCCGCCGCTCGGGGTCGCGCTCAAGGAGGCCCCGGATGACCGGCAGCAGGGGCTCGGCCTCGGCGGGCGGCCGGATCTCGTCGCTGACGACGGCGTGCAGGATGCCGCCGAGCGAGTCCCGGCGGAACGGCGACTCGCCGCTGAGCGCCGTGCACAGCAGCGCGCCCAGTGACCACAGGTCGGCCGCCGGGCCGCTGCGCAGCCCCGACATCCGCTCGGGCGCGGTGTATTCGGGCGAGCCGACGAAGGCGCCGGTCTCGGTGAGCGTGGTGGCGCCCGCGACCCGGGCGATGCCGAAGTCGGTGAGCACGGCACGGTCGGTGCCGGACTCGACGAGGACGTTGGCGGGCTTGATGTCCCGGTGCAGCACCCCCGCGTCGTGCGCGGTGCTGAGCGCGCTCAGCAGATCGGCGCCGATCCGCGCGGCCTCCTCCGGGCTGAGCGGCCCGGACGCGGCGATCCGGTCGGCGAGCGAGCCGCCGTCGATCAACTCCATGACGATGTACGGGCGTTCGTCCTGCTCGACCACGTCGTGCACGACGATGATGTGCGGATGGTGCAGCTGCGCCACCGCCCGCGCCTCGCGGAAGGTCCGCTCGCGCCGCAGCCGGGCGTCGTCGCCGTCCGGCGCGGAGTCGTCCTGGACGATCTCCTTGACCGCCACCAGCCGGCCCAGCACCTCGTCCTCGGCCCGCCAGACGACGCCCATCCCACCGCGTCCGATGCGCGCCCGGAGGCGGTAACGGCCCGCGACCACACGGAAGTCGTGCCCCTCGGTCCCCATGAACCCCATCATGCCGTACCGGACGCACACCCTCCGTGACGGTGACCGGCCAAGACGGAAGGCCCTACGGCATCAGCCCTCGTGCGGCTGCCAGCTCTGGAGCACCCACTTGAACCGCCGGTTCGTCTCCGGCCAGTCCGCCTCGGGCGTCGAGAGGTAGATGGCGTATTCCACGTCCCCGCTCGAGATGTACGTCTCCTCGATGGCGTGCCGCGGGCCCGCGACATAGGGCGGGTCCTTCGCCAGGGCGTTCCAGGTGTACTCCCACACCGAGCCCTGGTGGTCGCGGTAGGTGTTCCGGTCCATCCGCACCTGCCGGTAGTCGACCAGCCCCTGCAACTTCCCTTCCAGATGCACCTGGTGGCTGTACGCGTCGGGGAAGTCCGGGGAGCTGTCGATGCCGATGCGGACGAAGTGGACGCCGTCGTCGGGGCTGTAGTCGACCTGCTTGAGGTCGCCCTGGACGTCCTCCCCTCTGCGCTTCCAGCCCTTGGGCAGCGAGAGGCTGAAGCCCAGCGGGTCGTCGTAGCGCTCCCAGCCCGCCGGGATGCCCCCGGTTCCCTTGGTGCCCTGCGTGGCCGTGCCGGTCGGCTCCGGCGCGTGAGGGGCGCCCCCCGTGCTCGCCTCGTGCCTCGACGCGCCCCACTTCTGGTAGCCGACGGCCGCGCCCGCGCCGAGCACGACCGCGAGGACGACGACGAGCGCGACCGTGCGGTTGCGGTGTCTGCGCCGCACCAGGCCCGTGCGGGCCGGGGCGGCCACCGCCGCCGTCGTCGTGCTCGACGCCGCCGGAACCCCGGGGAGGCCGGTGGGCACGGTGGGCGAGCCGCCCTGCTGGGCCGGTACCCAGGCGGGGCGGGGCGCGCGGCCCTCGGCGACCTCGGCGAGCATCCGCTCCGTGTCCTCGGCGCTCGGGCGCAGTGCCGGTTCCTTCTGGAGCAGGGCGGAGATGACGGGGCCGAGCGGGCCCGCGTGCTCCGGGGGCGCCTCGCGCTCCTCGACGACCGCCTGCATGGTGGTGAGCGGCGAGGTGCGGCGGAAGGGCGAACGGCCCTCGACCGCCGTGTACAGCGTGGCGCCGAGCGCCCACAGGTCGGACGCCGGGCCCGGGTCGTGGCCGCGCACCCGCTCGGGGGCGAGGTAGTCGACCGAGCCGACGACCTCTCCGGTGCGGGTGATGGTGGCGTCGCCCTCGATCTGGGCGATGCCGAAGTCGGTGAGCAGCACCCGGCGGTCGCGGCCGAGCAGGACGTTGCCGGGCTTGATGTCGCGGTGCAGCACCCCCGCCGCGTGCGCGGCGCGCAGCGCCCGCAGCACCCACAGGCCGATGCGCGCGGCCTCGCGCGGCTCGATGCGACCGCGCTCCTTGACCGCGTCGGCCAGCGACTCGCCCTCGACCAGCTCCATCACGATCCAGGGGCGGCCGTCGTGTTCGAGCACGTCGTGCACGGTGACGACGGCGGAGTGGTTGATGCGCGCGGCGGCACGGGCCTCGGCCCGGGTACGGGCCAGCAGGACGCTCTGCTCGCTGTCGGAGACGTAGAGCGCGGCGGTCAGCTCCTTGATGGCGACCTTCCGGTGCAGCACCTCATCGTGGGCGCGCCACACCCGGCCCATGCCGCCGCTGCCGATGGAATCGGCCAGCCGGTAGCGGCCCGCTATGAGCAGACCCTGCATCTGATTCACGTTGCCCCGCAATGCTCTTGACAGGGTCAGACTAAGGACCGGCCGCCCCGCAGGGAACCGGCGGGGTCCTACGGAGACACCACTGTGACGGTTGTCGCTTCCCCGCCGCACGGGGAACCGAAGTCCGGCTCCCCCATGGTGTTTACGCGCTTTGTGCGACTCGTGACGATGACCCGGCGGACTGCCGGGTCGGTACGCCTCTCAGCCGGTGTAGCGGTACGTCGACGTGGCCTGGTCGTACAGCCGTGTCACCTCGTCCCGCTCCGCCTCCGGGCCCCGGACCTGGACGACGTGGTAGCGGCCGTTCAGCAGCATCGCCATGTTGCGCACGTACAGGTCGCGTCCGCTGGCATCGGTCCAGGTGAACTGCCCCTCGGCCATGGTGCGTCCGCCCACCTCGATGGTCCTGAGGCCGGTCGCGGTGGCCCAGCTGGAGGAGCGGTACGGCTGGAGTTCGCGTTCCTTGTCCCGCTGGTACGCCATCGGGTCGGTGCCGTACGAGCCCGTACCGTCCCGGCCTGGCACCACGATCAGCTCGAAGTCGCCGTGGCCGTAGACGACTTGACCGCTGTTGTTGCGCGGGGTGCGGTCCCAGCCCTTGGCGACGGCGACCCGGAAACCGTCCGGGTCGGTGCGCAGGGTGAAGCCGTCGGCCACCGAGGTGCCGCCGGTCTGGGTCTCGGCGGCGGGCGCGGACGCGCTCGGCTTGCCGCCTGCCTTGTCATCTCCCTTGCTGTCAGCGGGACTTGGGCGCTGCTCGTGGGAGGGTGCGGGGCTCGCCTGTCCGGCCGTACCGGCGTGGTCGCGGCCCGCCGCGCCGTCCTCGCCGCGCTTGGGCAGGAACAGCATCGCGTAGGCGATCGCCCCGGCCAGCAGGAGCAGCACGAGGAGTACCAGGAGGCGGCCGAGGCTGCGCGGTGAACGCTGCGGCCCGGACCGGTCCCGCTTGTGCTTGCCGTGCGGGTTCCGGGCGGGCGCTCGGTTGCGGCGCCGTCGCACCAGCTCGCCGCGCCGCCGCACGATCGGCAGCCTGCGCGGGTCGGCGGGCGGCACGGGCACCACATGCGCCCCGGCGTCCGGCTCGGGCGCGGAGCGCACCAACGAGCGCAGCCACCCGGCGAGTTCCTCCACGTCCGGCCGCTCGGTGGGGTCCTGCCGCAGCAGCGACTCCACGACCGGGCGCAGCGCCCCGCACTCCTCCGCGAAGGCGGGCGGCTCGGCGCACACCAGCTGCACCAGCTCGGCCGTGGCCTCCTCGGGGTACGGCGCGTGCCCCTGCACGGCCCGGAACAGCAGCGCCCCGAGCGCCCACAGATCGGTGGCGGGCCCGATCGGCGCGGCCAGCTGCCAGTTCTCGTGCACCGGCCCGGCCTGCTCCGGCGCCCACCGCTCGGTGACGGCTCCGACGACGCTCATCCGCATCTGCCGGGACCGCTCGGCGGCGATGGCGTTGCCGGGTCCGCGCGAGAGCGTTCCGACCGGGACGGTCTCGTCCCAGCGGGAGACTCCGCCGGTCTGCGCGGGGACGGCGGGCTGGGGGTGGACGTGCTCGGGGTGGACGTGCTCGCCGCCGTGCGCGGACGCCCCGTTACGGGTGTCCCCGCCGAGCGCCCTCGGCGCGGCGGACGGCGCCGGTACGGCACCGGTCCGGGGCGCCGCTCCGTGCCAGGGCCTGCCCGCCACCCCGTAGGGGTCGGCGATGGTGCCGGGCGAGCCGGTCTCCCGCCCGTTGGCGTACGACCGCTCGGCGTGGGCTCCGGCGGCGGGCAGCTCGGTACGGCGTGGCTCCGCCGGGTACGGCTCGGCGGGGCGTGGTTCGGGGTACGGGGACCGGGCCCCGCCCTCGGCGGTGGCGTCCGTCTCGCCCGGCTCGGGCGTACGGGCACCGGGCAGGGCGGCGCGGTGACCCTCCTGGGACTCCTGCACCCGGGCGGCGGCACGCGCTCCGGCGCGGTAGGCGGCGATGGCACCGGCGCGGGCCGCGCGGATGTCCTCGCCGCTCTCCAGCGCCCGCTGTCCGGACGCACCGGATGCCCCGGACGCCCCGGGCTCCTTGCCCGCCGCGGCGGCCCGCGCCTGGATCGCGGCGCGGCGTGCGGCCTCGGGGTCGGTGTCGGCAGCGGCGTCGGGGCTGGGACCTGGGCCGGGGCCGGAGCCGGGGCCGGGGGCCGGGCCTGGTCCTGGGCGGACGGGCAACGCGCCCGCGTCGGCCGCACCGGCACCGAGCGGCACACCCGCGCCACCGCCACCGGGCTTCCCCGGCCCACTCGGACCGGGCGGCGCGCCGACCTGACGCGGCTGCCCCGGCGAAGTCTCCCCGGGCTCCACCGGCACCGGGTCGTACCCGCACAGCGCCTCCTCCGCCGCCCCGGACGCGAGCCCGGTCAGCAGGACCCGGCCGTCGTCGCAGACGAGGACCGTGCGGGCGGTGATGTTGCGGTGGGTCCAGCCGTGGGCGTGCAGGACGCGCAGCGCCATCAGCACGTCGGAGGCGACCTCGGCCGCGCGGTACGGGTTGAGCGGCTGCTCGGCGAGGAGGGCCGACAGGGGCTGTGCGGACACCAGTTCGCTGACGATCCAGAGCGAACCGCCCTCCGCGAACACGTCGAAGACCTGGTCAAGGCGGGGGTGGTCGGGTATCCGGGCAGCGGCCTGCGCGGCTTCGAGGGCGCGGCGCACGGCGGGGTCGGCGGGCCTGCGGGTGGCACCCCGGGCCGCCGAGGGACGCCGCCCGCGCTCCCGCGCGGTGAACCCGTCGGGCAGCCCCTCCGCGTCCAGCACCTCGGCCTCGACGACCTCGGGCAACGGCACCTGGCGGACCATCACCTCCTGGCCACTGTAGGTGTCGAAGGCCCGCGTCTCCGTCAGTTCGTACGCGTCGGAGGGCGGCAGCGGCAGACGGTAGCGGTCGGCGAGCACTCGGCCCGCGTATTCGTCCACGTCGCCACCCCCTGCCGTACGGTCGCCCAGGCTCGTTCCCCTGACGGTCCGTTCCGCGCGTACACCCCGCTGCGTACGGTCCGCGACCCCTCACGATACGTGCCGGAGGCAAGCCGCATTGAGGGGATGACGGATTCTCGCGCTCCCGAACCGGGCTCGTTCAGGTCACGAGTTGGGCTCGAAGGACTCCGTGAGGGTCTTCCAGGTGTCCTTGCGCAGCGCGCTGTCCCAGTGGTCGGCCTTCGCGGTGTACATCAGCGCCTGCCCGAGGTGGTCGTTGACCACGAAACCCCGGTCGATCGAACGGTACTTGGTGCCGCCGTCGACGTAGGTGAACTCCCAGTCGGCCGTGTTCCAGCCCCGGTAGCGCACCTTGTCTATGCCGATGCGCTTGTACTGGGAGCGGACCATGTACCGCTCCTGGCTCTGCCAGTCCGCCACCGGGTCGTCCTTGGGCGTGCTGGTCCAGCCGACGAGCAGCTTCTGGCCGTCCGGGCCGGTGTAGCGGTCGCCCGCGGCGGAGGACGACTCGTACGACCAGCCCTTGGGCAGGCCGATGGAGTAGCCCTGGGCGGCCTTGTGGGTCGAGACGACCGGCGCGGCGCCGCCCTTCCCGGAACCCGAGGAGTCGTCCGAGCCGGACCCGGAGTCCGACGAGGCCGTCTCCGCGCTCGCCGAAGAGCCGTTCGCGCTCTCCGAGGAACCGCCGTCGGGCGCAGCGCCGCCGCCCTTGCCCTTGCCGTCGCGGTCGTCCGACTTGACGGAGGCGGACGACGAGGGGGCCGCCTTGGAGCCACCGCCGTCGTCTCCCCCGTCGTCACCGCTGAGGGCGACGGCGACGACGACCCCGATCACCGCGAGGGCCACCACCACCGCGATGATCACCAGCGTGCGCCGGGGCACCACGTCGGTCAACGACGCCTTCGGCACCGGGCGCGGCGGCAGGTCGAGGTCCGGCGGCGGCATGACCGGCCAGCCCGAACTTGGCTTGTTGCCGACGGAGTCGGGCCCCTGGGACGCGCCCGGGGACGCCGGTCCGGAGGCCGTCGTGGTCTTCGGCGCACCCGCACCGGACGCACCGCCCGGACCAGCGGCCTTGGCACCCGAAGCACCGGCCGCGCCCGCGCCGCCCGCCTTGCGGACCGACCGCAGCGCCCCGCGCAGCTTCTCCGCCGCCTCCTCGCCCCGCTTGCTCTCCGGTCCGGGCTGCACCGGGAGCGGTACGACCCGCGTGGGCTCCAGGACCTGCGGCTCCGGCGCGCGGATCACGTCGTTGAGCAGCGCGCGGGCACCGGCGTCGTCGAGCCGCTGCGCCGGGTCCTTGGTGAGCAGGCCGTAGATGACGTCCCTGAGCGGGCCCGCGTTCTTGGGCTCGTCCAGGGGCTCGGTCATCACGGCGGTGAGGGTGGCGATGGCCGAACCCTTGTCGTACGGCGGGGTGCCCTCGACCGCCGCGTACAGCAGGCCGCCCAGCGACCAGAGGTCCGCCGCCGGGCCGGGCTTGTGACCCCGGGCGCGCTCGGGCGAGATGTAGGAGGGGGCGCCGACGAGCATGCCGGTGGAGGTGATGGACGGGTCGCCCTCGACCTGCGCGATGCCGAAGTCGGTGAGCACCACCCGGCCGTCGTCGGCGATCAGCACGTTGGACGGCTTCACGTCACGGTGCAGGATGCCCTCGCGGTGCGCCGAGCGCAGCACGTCCAGGACGGCGAGGCCGACCTCGGCGGCCCGCCGGGGCTCCAGCAGTCCGTCCTCGCGGATGACCTCGGCCAGGGACTTGCCCTCGACCAGCTCCATGACGATCCACGGCCGGTCGTCCTCGTCGACCACGTCGAAGACCGTCACCGCGCTGTTGTTGCGGATCCGGGCGATCGCCTTGGCCTCGCGCAGGGTCCGCGTGATCAGACGCCGCTTCTCGTCCTCGTCGATGTTCGACGGGAACCGCAGCTCCTTGACGGCGACCGTCCTGCCCAGGGTCTCGTCCTCGGCACGCCACACCGTGCCCATGCCGCCCCGGCCGAGCACGTCCCCCAGCCGGTACCGCCCGGCGAGAAGACGACGCTCGTTCTTGCCCTGACGAGTCTCCTGACGGGATGACCCCGCCCGCTCCGCCTCCGACATGCGTCCCCTCATGCAACCCGCCCTGACAGAGCCTCCATTGTCCCTCACCCGACAAGTGGCCGTCGCCCTGGGGGCCCCTGTTCTCACCCCCGGTCCCCCGTATCCGGAGGCCGCCTGAACCAGATGTTCCAGTTGCCGGGATGATGTCCCCGGCGAGGGAGGAGACGCACATGCCGACGCTTCGGACAGTCCTGTCCATACCGGTTCTCGTGGCGGCACTGCTCCTTTCTCCCACCTTGTCACCCGACACCTCCGGCACCGCGCCCACAGCCGGGTCCACCGACGCGGCGCTGCCCCGCCTGGTCACCGAGGGCGGGGCCCCGGCCGCCGCGCTGCTGAACCAGATCCGCACCGGGCCCGGGCGTGTCTCCCGCTACGCCGAGGCCGGACGGGGCATCGCCCGCACCGACCACTTCCGGGCCGGAAGCATCACCAAGACGTTCGTCGCGGTGGTCGTGCTGCAACTGGCCGCCGAGCACCGGCTGTCGCTGTCCGACACGGTGGACCGGCATCTGCCGGGCCTGCTGCGGCCGACCCGGGCTTCCGGGCCCCACTCCGGCTCCCTTCCGGACGGCCGCCGCATCACCCTGCGTCAGCTGCTCACCCACACCAGCGGACTGCCCGATTTCACCCAGGCCACCGCTGGCACCGTGCCTTTGACGCCTTCTCAGGCCGTCGGCCTCGCGCTCACCCTCCCTCCGGCCCGCCGGGGCCACTACGCCTACTCCAGCACCAACTACGTCCTGCTCGGCATGGTGATCCGTCAGGTCACCGGCCACTCCTACGCCGCCGAGGCACAGCGCAGGATCATCGCCCCACTGGGTCTCGTGGGCACCTCCTTCCCCGGCTCGCGCCGCTCGCTCCCTGCGCCGCACGGCCACGCCTTCGCGGCCGACGGCACCGACGTCACCGCGCTGGACCCGCGCGTGGCCGGTGCGGCGGGCGAGCTGGTGACCACGCTCGACGACCTGGACCGCTTCTACGCGGCCCTGCTGGGCGGCGAACTGCTCACCCCGCACTGGCTGCGCGAGATGAAGGACACCCGTGCCGCACGTGGGGAGTACGGCATGGGGCTGTATCCGTTCCGGCTTCCGTGCGGGGTCGTCGTCTGGGGACACAACGGCCGGATCAGCGGAAGCTATGTGCGCACGGCCGCCACGGCCGACGGCGGCCATGTGCTCACCTTCCGCGTGAACACGGACGCGATGACAGACACCCGGCTCGAACCGGCCTTGCTCGCCGCCGAGTTCTGCCCCCGCACCTGGTAGAACGCGCGAGTTCCGGCCCGAGATCCCGAATTCGGCCACTCGTTCGAGTGAACCCGGAACCCGGCGTGGGAACCCGGCTCCGGCGCCGGGCCCCCACGGCACGCTCCTACAGCGGCACGATGTCAGGCGCCCCCAGCCGCGCCGCGTCCGCCGTCAGGTCGTCCGGCTGGCGCTGGGACTCGCGCTCGGCCTCGACCCGCTTCTCGTAGTGCTCGACCTCGCGGTCGATCTGGTCCTGGTCCCAGCCGAGCACCGGCGCCATCAGCTCGGCGGCCTCGCGGGCACTGCGGGTGCCCCGGTCGAAGGTCTCGATGGAGATGCGGGTGCGGCGGGTGAGCACGTCGTCCAGGTGCCGGGCCCCCTCGTGCGAGGCGGCGTAGACGATCTCGGCGCGCAGATAGTCGTCCGCGTGCCGCAGCGGCTCGCCGAGGCTCGGGTCGGCGGCGATGAGGTCGAGCAGCTGGTCGGTCAGGGAGCCGTACCGGTTGAGCAGGTGCTCGACGCGGGCCACGTGCAGTCCGGAGCGGGCGGCTATGCGTTCGCGGGCGTTCCACATCGCCGGGTAGCCCTCGGCGCCGAGCAGCGGGATCTCCTCGGTCACCGACTCGGCCACCCGCCGGTCCAGCCCGTGCACGGCGGCGTCGACGGCGTCCTCGGCCATCACCCGGTACGTCGTGTACTTGCCGCCCGCGACGACCACGAGCCCCGGCACCGGATGCGCCACGGTGTGCTCGCGCGACAGCTTGCTGGTGGCCTCGGACTCGCCGGCCAGCAGCGGCCTGAGCCCGGCGTAGACACCCTCGACGTCGTCCCGGGTGAGCGGCACCGCGAGCACCGAGTTGACGTGCTCCAGGACGTAGTCGATGTCGGCGCTGGAGGCGGCCGGGTGCGCCTTGTCTAGGTCCCACGCGGTGTCGGTGGTGCCGACGATCCAGTGCCTGCCCCAGGGGATGACGAACAGGACGGACTTCTCGGTGCGCAGGATCAGCCCGGTGCTGGAGTGGATGCGGTCGCGGGGCACGACCAGGTGGATGCCCTTGGACGCCTTGACGTGGAACTGGCCGCGCTCCCCCACCAGCGCCTGGGTGTCGTCGGTCCACACCCCGGTGGCGTTGACGACCTGGCGGGCGCGGATCTCGTACTCCCCGCCGCCCTCCACGTCCTCCACCGTGACGCCGACGACCCGCTCGCCCTCGCGCAGGAACCCGGTCACCCGCGCACGGTTGGCCGCCTTCGCGCCGTAGGACACCGCCGTGCGCACCAGGGTGGCCACGAAGCGGGCGTCGTCCACCTCGGCGTCGTAGTACTGGAGCGCGCCCACCAGGGCGTCCTTGCGCAGACAGGGGGCGACGCGCAGGGCGTGGCTGCGGCTGAGGTGGCGGTGCAGGGGCAGGCCCCGGCCGTGTCCTCGGGCCATCGACATCACGTCGTAGAGCGCGACGCCCGTGCCCGCGTACAGCCGCTCCCAGCCCCGGTGCTGGAGCGGGTAGAGGAACGGCACCGGCTTGACCAGGTGCGGGGCGAGCCGTTCCAGCAGCAGGCCGCGTTCCTTCAGGGCCTCGCGGACGAGGGGGAAGTCGAGCATCTCCAGATAGCGCAGTCCGCCGTGTATCAGCTTGCTGGAGCGGCTGGAGGTGCCGGAGGCCCAGTCCCGGGCCTCGACTATGCCCGTGGACAGCCCGCGTGTGGCCGCGTCCAGTGCGGTTCCGGCACCCACGATGCCGCCGCCGACGACCAGCACGTCCAGCTCGCGCTCCGCCATCTCCGCCAGTGCCTCGGCGCGCTGCGCCGGATCAAGACTCGCTGTCCTCACCGCTGCCTCCCGCTCCTCGCAGAACCCGCTCGCGTCGGCCGCACCCGGTGGGCGAAGCCCGGTTCACCCCCTCCTCATGCCCAAATTCTGACCGCCCCGCGCGGCTTCAGCCACCACGGACTTTCGCCCTGTGGACAACTCCCCCGTATCCCTCGCATGACACGCATGACACGGAAGACACACGAACACAATCACACATAACGGTCATATTTGTACCTAGTCTGACAGTGCGCTCGCTCAGCCGGTCCACACCGCTTGCGCACCTGTCCCACTTCGGCTAACGGGAAGGACGGCCCACGCCATGCCCGCAGACCTCGCCGTCATCGGACTCGGTCCCTACGGCCTGCCGCTGGCCCAGGCCGCCGTCGCCGCAGGCATCCCGACCATCGGCTACTCCACCGGACCCGAGGCGGGCTCGCTCAGCCCCGCCGAGCTGCGCCGGATGCGCTCCACGGGCTTCCGTCCCGGCACCGACCCCGCCCAGCTCTGCCGCGTCCGCACCGCCGTCATCTGCGCGCCGACCCCGCGCGGCGCCGACGGCTCCCCCGACCTCAGCCAGGTCGAGGCCGCCGCCCGCGCCCTGGCCGGACAGCTGCGCCCGCACACCACGGTCGTCCTGGAGTCGCCCGTCCTGCCCGGGACCACCGAGGACTTCCTGCGCCCCCTGCTGGAACGCGGCTCCGGGCTGCGCGCCGGACGCGACTTCCACCTCGCCTATTCACCCAGCCGGGTGGACCCGGGCAACCGCGACCGCACCCCCGCGGGCACCCCCCGGGTCATCGGCGGCCTCACCCCCGCCTGCACCGAATCGGCCGCCGCCTTCTACGGACGGCTCACCGACAAGGTCGTCCGCGCGCGCGGGCTGCGCGAGGCCGAGACCGTCCAGCTCCTGGAGACCAACTTCCGGCACGTCAACATCGCGCTCGTCAACGAGATGGCCGTCCTCTGCCACGAGCTGGGCATCGACCTGTGGGACGTCGTGCGCTGCGCGGAGACCAAGCCGTTCGGCTTCCAGGCGTTCCGGCCGGGCCCCGGTGTCGGCGGCCACTCCGTCCCGCAGGACCTCACCGGCCACACGAGCCGGGGTCTGCGCATGGTGGAGCTGGCCCAGCAGGTCAACAGCCGGATGCCCGGCTACGTCGTCCAGCGCGCCGCCGCCCTCCTCAACGAGCACGGCAAGTCCGCCCGGGGCGCGCGCGTGCTCCTGCTCGGCGTCACCTACAAGGCCGACCTCGCCGACCAGCAGGGCTCCCCCGCGCGCGAGATCGCCCTCCACCTGATGGAACTGGGCGCCTCCGTCAGCTACCACGACCCGCTGGTCCCCTCCTGGAGCGTCCTGAACCACCCGGTCCCCCGCGCCGACTCCCTCTACGAAGCGGCGGCCGACGCCGACCTCACGATCCTCCTCCAGCCCCACCGCACCTACGACCTCCAGGGCCTCTCGGTGAAGGCCCAGCTCCTGCTGGACACGAGGGGCGTCACTCCGACGGGGGCGGCGCACCGGTTGTGAAGGGGGGCGCGCGGGAGCGGAGGTTCACCATCCACAGACGGGTCCGTTCCCAGCGAGTGGGCTTGCGGTGACGTACCGACCACTGGGTACGCAAAAGGGCCCGGCCTTCGCAGGCCGGGCCCTTTTCGCAGGTCAGGGAGCGTGTCAGCGGCGGTGCTGGCTGTCCGCCACCGTGACCTCGACGCGCTGGAACTCCTTCAGTTCGCTGTAGCCGGTGGTGGCCATGGCGCGGCGCAGGGCGCCGAAGAAGTTCATCGAGCCGTCGGGGGTGTGGGAGGGGCCGGTGAGGACTTCCTCCAGGGTGCCGACGGTGCCGAGGTCGACCTTCTTGCCGCGCGGCAGTTCCTCGTTCACCGCCTCCATGCCCCAGTGGTGACCACGGCCGGGCGCGTCGGTGGCGCGGGCCAGCGGGGAGCCCATCATGACCGCGTCGGCACCGCAGGCGATCGCCTTCGGCAGGTCGCCGGACCAGCCGACACCGCCGTCCGCGATCACGTGCACGTACCGGCCGCCGGACTCGTCCATGTAGTCACGGCGGGCCGCCGCCACGTCGGCGACCGCCGTCGCCATCGGCACCTGGATGCCGAGCACGTTGCGCGTGGTGTGCGCGGCGCCGCCGCCGAAGCCCACCAGCACACCGGCCGCACCGGTGCGCATCAGGTGCAGCGCGGCGGTGTACGTGGCGCAGCCGCCCACGATCACCGGGACGTCCAGCTCGTAGATGAACTGCTTCAGGTTCAGCGGCTCGTGCGAGGACGACACGTGCTCCGCGGAGACGGTCGTACCCCGGATGACGAAGATGTCCACACCCGCGTCGACGACCGCCTTGGAGAACTGCGCCGTGCGCTGCGGGGAGAGCGCCGCCGCCGTGACCACGCCGGAGTCGCGCACCTCCTTGATGCGCTGGCCGATCAGCTCCTCCTTGATGGGAGCCGCGTAGATCTCCTGGAGGCGGCGGGTGGCCAGCTCGTCCGGCAGCTCGGTGATCTCGTCGAGCAGCGCCTGCGGGTCCTCGTGGCGGGTCCACAGACCCTCCAGATTGAGGACGCCGAGCCCGCCCAGCTCACCGATGCGGATCGCGGTGGCCGGGGAGACCACCGAGTCCATGGGAGCGGCCAGGAACGGCAGCTCGAAACGGTAGGCGTCGATCTGCCAGGCGATCGAGACCTCCTTCGGGTCTCGCGTGCGGCGGCTGGGGACGACGGCGATGTCGTCGAAGGCGTACGCCCGGCGGCCGCGCTTGCCGCGCCCGATCTCGATCTCAGTCACGTCATGCCTTTCCTCTTGCGTTTCGGCTCTTCCAGTATCCCCGACACCCATGACGAGGGCGGCCCCGGTGGAACCGGGACCGCCCTCGTCAGGTGCTCCGCGTGGGTGCGGGTCAGGCGCGGCTGCTGTAGTTCGGCGCCTCGACCGTCATCTGGATGTCGTGCGGGTGGCTCTCCTTGAGGCCCGCGGAGGTGATCCGGACGAACCGGCCGCGCTCCTGCAGCTCGGGCACCGTGCTGCCACCGACGTAGAACATCGACTGGCGCAGACCGCCGACCAGCTGGTGGACCACGGAGGACAGCGGGCCGCGGTAGGGCACCTGGCCCTCGATGCCCTCGGGGATCAGCTGCTCGTCGGAGGCGACGCCCTCCTGGAAGTAGCGGTCCTTGGAGAAGGACTTGCGCTCACCGCGCGTCTGCATCGCGCCGAGCGAGCCCATGCCCCGGTACGACTTGAACTGCTTGCCGTTGATGAACAGCAGCTCGCCCGGGGACTCCGCGCAGCCCGCGAGCAGCGAGCCGAGCATCACGGTGTCGGCGCCCGCGACCAGGGCCTTGGCGATGTCGCCGGAGTACTGCAGGCCACCGTCGCCGATGACCGGGACACCGGCCTCCTTGGCGGCCAGCGCGGCCTCGTAGATCGCGGTGACCTGCGGGACGCCGACACCGGCGACCACGCGGGTGGTGCAGATCGAACCCGGTCCGACACCGACCTTGACGCCGTCGGCGCCCGCGTCGACCAGCGCCTTGGCGCCGTCGCGGGTGGCGATGTTGCCGCCGATGACGTCCACGCCGGAGGAGTTCGACTTGATCTTGGCGATCATGTCGCCGACCAGGCGGGAGTGACCGTGCGCGGTGTCCACGACGATGAAGTCGGCACCGGCCTCGATCAGCGCCTGGGCGCGCTCGAAGGAGTCACCGGCCACGCCGACGGCCGCGCCGACCAGCAGCCGGCCCTCGCCGTCCTTGGCCGCGTTCGGGTACTGCTCGGCCTTGACGAAGTCCTTGA
Source organism: Streptomyces sp. LaPpAH-108 (assembly GCF_000373625.1). Lineage (GTDB taxonomy): Bacteria > Actinomycetota > Actinomycetes > Streptomycetales > Streptomycetaceae > Streptomyces. Next base: position 280,744 of record NZ_KB891987.1, on the reverse strand, counting down.
CCGTGATCAGACCCTTGAGCACACCGCGGTCGTCGACCAGCGGCAGCTTCTCGATCTTGTGCTTGCGCAGCAGCTCCATCGCCTCGGGGCGGGAGATGCCGACCTTGGCCGTGACCAGCGGCATGGGCGTCATGACCTCGTGCACCCGGCGGCTGCGGTCGGTCTCGAAGGCCATGTCGCGGTTGGTGACGATGCCGAGGAGCTTCTTCTCCGGATCGGTCACCGGGACGCCGCTGATGCGGAACTTGGCGCACAGCGCGTCGGCCTCGGCGAGCGTGGCCTCCGGGTGGATGGTGATCGGGTCGGTGACCATGCCGGACTCGGACCGCTTCACCAGGTCGACCTGGTTAGCCTGGTCCTCGATCGACAGGTTGCGGTGCAGCACGCCGACGCCGCCCTGGCGGGCCATCGCGATCGCCATGCGGGATTCGGTCACCTTGTCCATGGCGGCGGACAGCAGCGGGATGTTGACACGCACATTGCGGGAGACGTACGAGGCGGTGTCGATGTCCTCGGGCGCCATGTCCGACGCGCCCGGGAGCAGCAGCACGTCGTCGTAGGTCAGCCCGAGTGTCGCGAATTTACCGGGCACTCCGTCGACGTTGGCAGTCATGACACCTTCCCCAAATGGCCTTGATCGGTGCGGATGTCCATGCTAACGGGAAGTGTCGCCAGCAAATTCCACGCTACGGGGGCACCGCGGGCTTCGTATTTTCGTACGGAAACGGTGGCGCGGGCGTTCACGCACGGGCTCGCACCCGGTCTGCTCGGGCGGCCTCTCCGGCCGCCCCACCACCGCTTTTCGCTCCGCACCGGCCGGTCGTGCCCCGGCACCGGCGGACCGTCCCGGGGCGGTGTACGGGCTACTGCTCGGCCAGCGCGCGCAGCCTGCTCAGCGCGCGGTGCTGCGCCACCCGTACCGCTCCTGGTGACATTCCCAACATCTGCCCCGTCTCCTCCGCGGTCAAGCCGACGGCGATACGCAGCAGCAACAGTTCGCGCTGGTTCTCGGGCAGGTTGGCCAGCAGCTTCTTGGCCCAGGCCGCGTCGCTGCTGAGCAGGGCGCGCTCCTCGGGGCCGAGGGAGTCGTCGGGGCGCTCGGGCATCTCGTCCGAGGGGACGGCCGTGGACCCCGGGTGCCGCATCGCGGCGCGCTGGAGGTCGGCGACCTTGTGCGAGGCGATGGCGAAGACGAACGCCTCGAAGGGGCGGCCGGTGTCGCGGTAGCGCGGCAGGGCGAGCAGCACCGCGACGCAGACCTCTTGCGCGAGGTCCTCGACGAAGTGGCGCGCGTCGCCGGGCAGCCGGGACAGGCGCGTACGGCAATAGCGCAGGGCGAGGGGGTGGACGTGCGCGAGCAGATCGTGCGTGGCCTGCTCGTCCCCGTCGACGGCACGGTGCACCAGGGCGCCGATCGCCCCGTGAGCCGTGCTCGCCTCCTCGTCGCGCATCGGTCCATGGTGCCTTGCGGCCGTCCGGTCCGTCGCATCGCGTTCGTGGTTGTGCACCGAAGCGTTATGAGCAGGTGCGCCCGCAGCAGTCATCCGCCGCACCCTCCCCTTCCGCTTGACCGACTCCCCGAGAGACTCCACACCTCAAGGATGCGGCATCCCCAGGAAAACACGGAGCGGGCACCCTCCGGGGTGGACGGAGTGGGGCGGGGGCGGCAGGTATGTGGTGGCGGAATACAGCACGGCTGGGGGGTGTGGGGGTACGGCCTGTGTGTTCGAGCTAGGTGTGATCCGAGGCTGTGGCAGTGGCCTTCACCGTGGGGGTACGAGCTGTGTGCTCGGGCGGCGTGTGCCCCGAGGCTGTGGCCGTGGCCATCGCCGTGGGGGTACGCACCATGTGGCCGCACATTCTGCGGCGCACCGCTGTGCGGCGGGACGTCATACGGCCGAACCCGCACGGGCCTCCCGCCCGCTGCCCGGCGACCACCCGACCGACCGGCTCGCGGCGAAACACCTCGCACCCTCTGCGACGAAGCACCGTCCAGCCACACACAGCGCCACCGGACACCCTGCGCCCGAGCCCGGGGGCACACGCCCGGCGTATCAACCCCGCGTGGCCAAGCACCGCCGACCCCGCGTGGCCAAGCACCATGGAGCCGACCCTCATGTGCCGACGCACCAGACCCGCCGTGGAGCCGACCTCCATGTGCGGACGCGCCATGTAGCAACGCCCCATGTCCATGTAGCAACGCCCCATGTGCCGACGTGCCGCGGGCCGACCCGCCATGTGTCGTCGCACCATGTGCCACCCCACTACGTGGCGTCGCGCCCTGTGGCTGCCCACCCCGTGGCACCCCACCACATGACCTAGCCCCATGCGCGGGTCCACCGTGTGCCGCCCCACTACGTGGCGCCGCGCCCTGTGGCTGCCCACCCCGTGGCACCCCACCACATGACCTAGCCCCATGCGCGGGTCCACCGTGTGCCGCCCCACTACGTGGCGCCGCGCCCTGTGGCTGCCTACCCTGTGGCGCCCCAACACATAGCGTCGTCCCAGGTGCCGACCCACTCCGCGGCACCACACCACATGACCTCGCCCCATGTGCGGACCCACCATGTGCCACCCCACCACGTGGCCTCACACCCTGTGGCAACCCACCACGTGACGACCCGCCATGTATCGACGCACCACGTGCCGACCCACCACGTCGCCCCGCCCCACCCGGCACCGCCGACCCCCGCACCGCCGCCCCCCGGCACGAACGCTCACCGTCACGTGACCGCCCCCACCCCACGACACCGGCACCGGCAGCCAACCGCCCCAGCCCACCGCCAGGTGACCGCATCACAGCCCACCTCCGGACGCCGATCGCAGGACCGAGCCCACAGCGAAAGCCCCTCGGACAGCCCCCGTACGCCACCACCGTCACGCGGCCGACAGCACCGCGCCGCAGGGGAAGGCGGGAAGAACGCGAAGACAGCTGGGGGCGCGAGCCCCCGTCCACCCGCTCCGCCCCGCCCGCCGACCGGCAGGCGGGGAGCGACGGGTGGCGGCCCGGGGCACCGCCGCCGCGCATGTCCTAGCGGACCAGACCCCAGCGGAAGCCGAGCGCCACCGCGTGGGCGCGGTCGGAGGCGCCGAGCTTCTTGAACAGGCGCCGGGCGTGGGTCTTGACGGTGTCCTCGGAGAGGAACAGCTCGCGGCCGATCTCGGCGTTGGAGCGGCCGTGACTCATGCCCTCGAGGACCTGGATCTCCCGCGCGGTGAGCGTGGGGGCGGCCCCCATCTCGGCCGAGCGCAGCCGGCGCGGGGCCAGCCGCCAGGTCGGGTCGGCGAGGGCCTGCGTCACGGTGGCCCGCAGTTCGGCGCGCGAGGCGTCCTTGTGCAGATAGCCCCGCGCCCCGGCGGCGACGGCGAGCGCCACGCCGTCCAGGTCCTCGGCGACGGTGAGCATGATGATCCGCGCGCCCGGGTCGGCGGACAGCAGCCGACGCACGGTCTCGACACCGCCCAGGCCGGGCATGCGGACATCCATGAGAATGAGGTCGGAGCGGTCGGCACCCCAGCGGCGGAGGACTTCCTCGCCGTTGGCAGCCGTCGTCACGCGCTCGACGCCGGGCACGGTCGCGACCGCGCGGCGGAGCGCCTCTCGGGCAAGCGGGGAGTCGTCGCAGACGAGGACGGATGTCATGACCGCCCTCCGCAGCTGATGCGCGTCACCTTGAGCCTCCAGGCTGGTACGGAATCGTCACCTGTGCGGTCGACCGTCTCGGACGCCTGCCCGAGCACTTGTGTTTTCAACCGCCTCCGCACTCTCAACGACGGTCACTCGAAAGAGTTACGGGGCCACACGCTGTCTTCGGCACTCTACGTGAGGGGGCCGACACGGTGGAGACATGGCCGACGGACTCTCGCCGTTTCATCACAACCCATGCCCCATTTAGACCTTTTTGCTCCCATTTCACGGTGTCTAGAGCTAGATTCGCAATGAGTCATATTTTCATCTCCTTAGACCGGAGATGTACGGTCGAAGGCACCGTATCCGCCCAGAACGGCTACAAGGGGTCACGTAATGGCAGATTTCTCCCGCCTTCCCGGACCGAACGCGGACCTGTGGGACTGGCAGCTGCTGGCAGCCTGCCGCGGGGTGGACAGCTCGCTCTTCTTCCACCCGGAGGGCGAGCGCGGGGCGGCTCGGAGCGCTCGTGAGAACTCGGCCAAGGAGGTCTGCATGAGGTGCCCGGTCCGGGCCGAATGTGCGGCACACGCCCTGGCGGTACGGGAGCCGTACGGCGTGTGGGGCGGCCTCACCGAGGACGAGCGCGAGGAGCTGATGGGACGGGCGCGCAACCGTCTGGTGTCGGCGACGACCACCGGTGGGAGCGCCACCCCCCATACATGAAGGAACGTTTCTCCATACGCTTCCCGAGGGGCACGAGCAGACGTGCCCCGGACTCTTGGTGCCGTGGACCAGCCGTGGGACCACCCATGACCAGCGGCCCCGCGCGCTTCCTCGTAGCCCTCTGTGCCCTCTGCGCGCCCCCGCGCGTCTACCGCCGCCCCAGCCCCTCGGCCGCCCTCGCCAGTTGCTCCAGTGTCGCCGCCACCGCCGGGACCTGGGCCAGGTCGGGGAGGGTGAGGGCGACGATCTCGCGTCGTACCGCCGGTTCGAGGCGGACCACGCGCACGCCCCGGGGCCGTACCGAGTCCACCGCGAGCTGTGGCAGCACCGCGACCCCGAGACCGGCGCCGACCAGGCCGATCACCGCGGGGTAGTCGTCGGTGGCGAAGTCGATGCGCGGGGTGAAGCCCGCGCCCTCGCAGACCTGCACCAGCTGGCCCCGGCAGCGGGGGCAGCCCGCGATCCAGGGCTCGTCGGCCAGTTCCCCGATGGCGACGGAGTCGGCGCGGGCGAGCCGGTGGCGCTCGGGGACGAGGGCGACCAGACGGTCCGTCAGCAGCCGCCGTACGACCAGGTCGTCCCACTCCTCGGCGGCGGCGCCCGCGTAGCGGAAGGCGAGGGCCAGGTCGCAGTCGCCCTCGCGCAGCAGCTCGACGGACTTCGGCGGCTCGGCCTCCTCCAGGGAGACGCGGGTGCCGGGGTGGGCGGCGCGCAGGGCGGCCAGGGCGGTCGGGACCAGGGCGGAGCTGCCGCTCGGGAAGGAGACGAGCCGGACCCGGCCTGCCCTCAGGCCCGCGATGGCGGCGACCTCCTCCTCGGCGGCGGTGAGCCCGGCGAGGATGCCGGAAGCATGCCTGACCAGGGCTTCTCCGGCCTGGGTCAGTCGCATTTCGCGGCCTCCGCGCACCAGCAGCGGGGTGCCGACCGAGGCTTCGAGCGCCTTCATCTGCTGGCTCACGGCGGGCTGGGTGCAGCCCAGTTCGCGGCCGGCGGCCGAGAAGGAGCCGGTCGTGGCGACGGCGCGCAGGACGCGGAGATGACGGGCCTCGATCACCCTTCGAGCATAAGCCGCGCTTGGGAGAGGTGCCCAATATCGCGTCGACGCTTTGGGAGACGGTCACGTACCGTGCGCTCATGAAGCTTCTTTCCGTCAATCTCGGGCACCCCAAGGCGGTGCCGTACACGGATCAGGCGCAGGGCCTGACGGGCATCGACAAGCGGCCCGTCGACGGGCCGGTGCGGGTGTCGGCCCCGGGGCCGAAGGGGGTCGGCGGGAGCGGCCTCGCCGGGGACACGGTGTGCGACCTGCGCCATCACGGCGGGGACGATCAGGCGGTGTACGCCTTCGCGCGCGAGGACCTGGACGAGTGGGAGCGAGAGCTGGGCCGACCTTTGGCCAATGGCTGCTTCGGGGAAAACTTGACCATGGACGGCGTCGAGGTGTCCGGGGCCCTCATCGGGGAGCGGTGGCGGATCGGTCCGGAGCTGGTTCTGGAGGTCACCTCGGGGCGGATCCCGTGCCGTACGTTCCAGGGCCATCTGGACGAACGGGGCTGGGTGAAGAGGTTCACCCGGAAGGCCGTCACGGGTGCCTACCTCCGGGTGATCGAGCCGGGCGAGATCCGGGCGGGCGACGCGGTGGAGATCGTGCACCGACCGGAGCACGGGGTGACGGCGGCGATGCAGTTCCGCGCGGCCACCACGGAGCGGGAGCTGCTGCCGCTGCTGCTTCCGGCGATCGACGCGCTGCATTCCGAGATGCGGGCGAAGGTGCGCAAGTACGTGGCGGAACAGGCGGGCTGAGGGCGCGTCACCGAGGACGTACGACCCTGCCCGGGGTCACTACCCTTGGGCCATGACAACGGCTCTGATTACGGGATCGACCGCGGGGATCGGCGCCGCGTTCGCGCGGCGGCTGGCGGCTGACGGGCATGACCTCGTCCTGGTCGCGCGCGACACCGGGCGGCTGCGGGAACAGGCGACCGAGTTGCACGACCGGCACGGCATCGAGGCGGAGGTGCTCACCGCCGACCTGGCGGACGACAAGGGCATCGAGACCGTCGCCGAGCGCCTCGGTGACCGCCGCAACCCCGTCGACCTGCTGGTCAACAACGCCGGTTTCGGCAACAAGGGCCGCTATCTCGACGTCTCCATGGCCGACGAGCTGCGGATGCTCAAGGTGCACTGCGAGGCGGTGCTGCGGCTGACCTCGGCCGCGACGGAGGCGATGCGCGAGCGGGGGCGCGGTGGCGTGGTGAACGTCGCCTCGGTGGCGGCCTTCGTCCCGCGTGGCACGTACGGCGCCTCGAAGGCGTGGGTCGTGCAGTTCACCCAGGGCGCGGCGAAGGACCTCGCGGGCACCGGCGTCCGCCTCATGGCCCTGTGCCCCGGCTTCGTCCGCACCGAGTTCCATCAGCGCGCCGGGATGGGCACCGACAACATCCCCGGCTGGATGTGGCTCGACGCCGACAAGGTCGTCGCCGAAGCCCTCGAAGACCTCTCCCGCGGCAAGACCCTCTCCATCCCCGACCCTCGCTACAAGACCCTGATGGGCCTGGCGAAGGTCGCCCCGCGGGGGCTGCTGGGGACGCTCAGCGCACGGACGGGGCGGAAGTACGGGCCGCAGTGAACCCGCTGACGGCCGGTGGGGACGGGGGCCGGTCTCCGGGGAACAGCACGTCGCCCCGCCGCAGGGCGCGGCGGGGCGAGGTGACGGGTCCGGTGCTACCGGTTCAGGTCAGTGGGAGTGACCGTGGCCGTGGCTGTGGCCGGCCGGGGTCTCTTCCTCTTCCTTCTTCTCGACGACCAGGGTCTCGGTCGTCAGGAGGAGGGCGGCGATGGAGGCCGCGTTCTCCAGGGCGGAGCGGGTGACCTTGACCGGGTCGATGACGCCGGCCTTGATGAGGTCGCCGTACTCGCCGGTGGCGGCGTTGTAGCCCTGGCCCTTCTCCATGTCCTTGACCTTGGAGACGATGACGTAGCCCTCCTGGCCGGCGTTCTCGCCGATCCAGCGCAGGGGCTCGACCACGGCGTTGCGGACGACCGAGACACCGGTGGCCTCGTCGCCGGTCTTGCCGAGGTTGTCGTCCAGGACCTTGGAGGAGTGGACCAGAGCGGAGCCACCACCGGAGACGATGCCCTCCTCGACCGCGGCGCGGGTCGCGGAGATGGCGTCCTCCAGACGGTGCTTCTTCTCCTTCAGCTCCACCTCGGTGGCGGCGCCGACCTTGATCACGCACACGCCGCCGGCCAGCTTCGCGAGGCGCTCCTGGAGCTTCTCGCGGTCCCAGTCGGAGTCCGTGTTCTCGATCTCGGCCTTGATCTGGTTGACGCGGCCCGTCAGGTCGGCCGCGTTGCCGCCGCCCTCGACGATCGTGGTGTCGTCCTTGGTGACGGTCACGCGGCGGGCGGTACCGAGCACGTCAAGACCGGCCTGGTCGAGCTTGAGGCCGACCTCCTCGGAGATGACGGTGGCGCCGGTGAGGACGGCCATGTCCTGCAGCATCGCCTTGCGGCGGTCGCCGAAGCCGGGGGCCTTCACCGCGACGGCGTTGAAGGTGCCGCGGATCTTGTTGACCACCAGGGTGGAGAGGGCCTCGCCCTCGACGTCCTCGGCGATGATCAGCAGCGGCTTCGAGGCGTTGGTCTGGATGATCTTCTCGAGCAGCGGGAGCAGCTCGGTGATCGAGGAGATCTTGCCCTGGTTGATCAGGATGTACGGGTCGTCGAGGACGGCCTCCATACGCTCCTGGTCGGTGACGAAGTACGGGGACAGGTAGCCCTTGTCGAAGGCCATGCCCTCGGTGAAGTCCAGCTCCAGACCGAAGGTGTTGGACTCCTCGACGGTGATGACACCGTCCTTGCCGACCTTGTCCATGGCCTCGGCGATCAGCTCGCCGACCTGGTCGTCCTGCGCGGACAGCGCGGCGACGGCGGCGATGTCGGACTTCTCGTCGATCGGGCGGGCCGCGGCGTGCAGGTCCTCGGAGACGGCCTTGACGGCGGCGTCGATGCCCTTCTTCAGGGCGGCCGGGGAGGCACCCGCGGCGACGTTCTTCAGGCCCTCGCGCACCAGCGCCTGGGCGAGCACGGTGGCGGTGGTGGTGCCGTCACCCGCGATGTCGTTGGTCTTGGTCGCCACCTCCTTCACCAGCTGGGCGCCAAGGTTCTCGAACGGGTCCTCGATCTCGACCTCACGGGCGATCGTGACACCGTCGTTGGTGATGGTGGGCGCGCCGAACTTCTTGTCGATGACGACGTTGCGACCCCGGGGGCCGATCGTCACCTTCACCGTGTCGGCCAGCTTGTTGACGCCGCGCTCAAGGGCGCGACGGGCGTCCTCGTCGAACTTCAGAGTCTTCGCCATGACAGCGGTAGCCCTCTCGAAAATCTGGGTGGATGTGACCGCGCCCCCGGCCGCCCGGCTTCCTCTCGGTCGCGGGGGGCCAGGGGCGCAGTGGTGAAGCAGAGACTGCTTCGGGTGAACTACTTCTCGATGATCGCGAGCACGTCGCGCGCCGAGAGGACGAGGTACTCGTCGCCGTTGTACTTCACCTCGGTGCCGCCGTACTTGCTGTACAGCACGATGTCGCCGACCTTGACGTCGAGCGGCAGGCGCTCGCCGTTCTCGAAGCGGCCCGGGCCCACGGCGAGGACGGCGCCCTCCTGGGGCTTCTCCTTCGCGGTGTCCGGGATGACCAGGCCAGAGGCCGTGGTCTGCTCGGCGTCCAGCGGCTGGACCACGATGCGGTCCTCGAGCGGCTTGATGGCAACCTTGGAGCTGGCGGTCGTCACGATCCGACCTCCCCCTTCTGAGATCACACGGGGTTGACTGTCTGAGGTGGCGACCAGGTGGATCCGTCGTCGCGGGTGCCGGACCTGCCCGTCGCTTTGTTGGCACTCTCTGCTGCCGAGTGCCAGAGCCGAGACTATGACTGGGGTTAGCACTCGGTCAAGCGGAGTGCCAATTGCCGTGCGGCGCGTCGGCGATCGGGGGTGCGGGGAGGTGGCTCGGCCTGTGTGGGGGTTGCACCCCCACGCCCCCGCTTTCGGCCCTCAAGGGGCCTCGTCCTCAAACGCCGGACGGGCTGATGGTGGCCGCTGTTATGGGGCCTTGGTCTGCGCCGGACGGGCTGGTGGTGGCTGCTGCTACGGGGTCTTGGTCTGCTGGGTGCGGGCTGATGGTGGCTGCCGTTACGGGCCTTGGCCTGCTTCGGGCGGACTGGTGGTGGCTGCTGCTATGGGGTCTTCGTCTGCTCCGGGCGGGCTGATGGTGGCTGCGGTTATGGGGCTTTAACATCCGCCGGACCGGCCGATAGTGGCTGCTGTTACGGGGCCTTAGCCTGCTCCGGGCGGGCTGGTGGTGGCCGGGGTTACGGGTCTTGGTCTGTGTCGGGGAGGCTGGCGGTGGTCGGCGCTACGGGCCTTCGTATCCGCCGGACCGGCTGAGAGTTGCGGCCGTTGTGGCCTTGGCGTTCGCCGGACCGGCTGGGAGTGGCCGTCTTTAAGGGCCTTGGCATCCGCCGGGCGGCTGAGAGTGGCCGCGCTACGAGCCTCGGGGTTCGTCGGTCGCCTGGGCCGGGTCGTCTACAGGTAGTCCTCCAGGTGGCCCACCGTCAGGCCCCGTTCCTGGACCCGTCGCAGCAGGCGGGCCGTTCGCTCGCCCAGTGCTGTCGCCGAGCCTCGGGCCGGGCCCACTCGGACGATGTCGCCGGGGAGGAGTGTGTGGGTGCCTCTGGTGTAGGCCACGCCTGTTGAGGTGACGGTCGCGCGCCAGAGGACCAGCGCGGTGATGCCGCAGTGGGCGGCGGCGCGGAGGGTGGTGTGGTCGTAGGCGCGTTGGCGGGGGCGGAGGAGGTGGGGGGTGGGGTGGGTGCAGAGGGCGGTGTGCTGGCGGGGGTAGGGGAGGCCGGGGAGGGTGCCGTGGCGGGGGGCCCGGCGTTCGACCGTCGCGCCCGCCTTGTGCAGGGCGGGTTGGGGGGCGGTGGCGAAGACGGTTACCGGCAGGCGGAGTTCGCGGATCAGGGTGGCCAGGCGGGGGTCCTGGCCCGCGCCGTCGTCGTAGGTCAGGAAGACGACCTTGTCGGTGGTGGGGACGCGGTCCACGACCGGCGGGAGGGGGGTCGTGCGGGTGGTCGCCGCGTGGTGGGGGGCGGTGGCGAGGGGGGCGGGCAGGCCCCAGTGGCGGTAGGCGCGGTCGGCACGTACGACGGGGCGGTGCACTCCCTCGGCGGCCTTCTTGCCGAGGCGTTCGATGGGGTCGACGGACTGGGCGCAGCCGGTCAGGAGGGTGACGGTGGCGAGCACGGCACACAGCGCGGCCCGCGTGCCTCCGACCCCAGCCCTGGTCCGGGCCCCGACCTCAGTCCCGATCCCAGCCCCAGCCCCGATCGCGGCCCCGCCTCCGATCCCGGCACCAGTCCCAGTTCCGATCCCAGCTCTGGCCCCGACCCCGGTCCCGGCTCCAGCACCGGTCCCGACACCAGCCCTAGCTCTGGTCCCGGACGCAGTCCCGACCTCGACCCCAGTCACGACTCCGGCCCCAGCCACGGTCCCAGTCCCAGCCTCGATCCCGGCCCCGAATCCGACTCCAGTCCCGATGCCAGCCCCAGTCCCGACCCCGACTGCGGCCCCGACTCCGATACCAGCTCCAGGACCGGTCCCGGCCTCAGCCTGAGCCCCGATCCCGACCTCAGCCCCAGCCCCCGCCCCGCCTCCGATCCCGACTCCAGTCCCGATGCCAGCCCCAGTCCCGGTCCCGGCTTCAGCCTCAATCCCGATCCCAACTCCGGTCCCAGGCTCGCCTCCGATCTCGGCCCCGGCCCCGACCCCAGCCCTGGTCCGGACCCCGACCTCAGTCCCGATCCCAGCTCCAGTACCGATCCCAGCCCCAGCCTCGATTGCGGCGGCCTCGACTCCGATCCCGATCCCGGCTCCAGTACCGGTCCCGGCCTCAGCCTGAGTCCTGATCCCGACCTCGGCCCCAGCACCAGTCCCGATCCCGACTCCGATCCCGGCCCCTCTTCCAGGACCGGTCCCGGCCTCAGCCCCACCCCCGGTCCCGCCCGCGCCTCCACCCCTCACCGAACGCCCCGGCTCCCGCCGAACCCGTCCCAGCCGAATCGGCCTCCGCCCCCCACCCCTCACAGGTAGTCCTCCAGGCGGGCCACCGCGTAGCCCTCGGCTGTGACCTTGTTCAGGAAGCGGCGCATGTCGTCGACCATGGTGCCGTTCCACTCGTCGGGGCCCCGGAAGTGGGTGAGGACGATGTCGCCACGGCGCAGTTGCTGGTCGTCCTCGCGGAACTCCCAGTGGTCGACGAAGACCTCTTCGTTCCAGATCGGGGCGTACTTGATGCCGCAGGACTTGGCGGCGCGCAGGGTGTCCTGGTTGTAGTCGCCGTAGGGCGGGCGCAGGACGGTGGGGCGCTTGCCGAACTGCTTCTCCATGATGTCCTGCATCCCGCAGATCTCGCGGCGCTGCTCCTCGTAGGAGAGGCCGGGGAGATAGGGGTGAGTGAGGGTGTGGTTGTTCAGGGTGTTGCCGTACGACTGCATCGTGCGGAAGTAGCCGTAGTCGTCCTTGACGAGGTAGTTGCTGAGGAAGGCGGTGTACGGGATCTTCAGCTCCCGCATCATCTCCAGGAACCGGGGGTCCTTCTCGGCGCCGTCGTCGATGGTGAGGAAGACGACCTTCTGCCGGGTGGGGACGGTGGTGAAGACCGGGGGGAGGTCCCAGTCGTCCTGGTGGTCGACCTCGAAACCGGCGCGGGCGGTGATCTTCGGCTTGGTGGTGGGCGGCGCGGGCGGGGTGAGCGGGACCTGGGTGAGCCCCCACTTGCGGGCGGCGGCGGCCATGCGCTGCTGTTCGGCGGCGCGGGCGGCGGCAGCGTCCTGGGGCTTGGCGGGGCCGCCCTGTCCGGCGGGGGCCTTGTGCGGGGCGGCGCTGTCGCCGGGGCCCGCGCAGCCGGTGAGGACGGCGGCGGTGGTCAGTGCGGCGGCGCCGCACCGCAGGGCGGTCGAGCGCCAACGCGCCCGAATTTTATCGTTTTGTACGACGGCTCGCATGGTGCCGGATCTTGGCAGGCCGGAGCCCCGTGACCGGCCCGACACCGCCGCCGGAGGCGTACGGTCCACCGACTGGCCCACAATGAGCCGGTGAACGACCAGCTCTCTCCCCTCCCCGCGTTCCACGCCCTGCGCACCGACGAGGGCCGGGCCCTGCTCGACGAGGTGCGCGGCACCGCCCCGGCCGACGAACTCGCCGTCGCCACCCGGCTGCGCCGCACCCACCCGGTCGGCCTGGTGTCGGCCGCGCTGGGGCAGGCCCGGCTGCGGCAGCGGGCGGCGGCCAAGTTCGGGACCGAGGACGCGGAGCGGATGTTCTTCACGCCGAACGGGGTCGAGCAGTCGACCCGGACCAGCGTGGCGGCGTACCGCGCGGAGCGGATGCGGGCGCTCGGGGTGACCTCGGTGGCTGATCTGTGCTGCGGGATCGGCGGCGACGCGATCGCGCTGGCCCGCGCGGGCATCCGGGTGCTCGCCGTGGACCGCGACCCGCTGACGGCGGCGGTGGCGCGGGCGAACGCGGAGGCGCTGGGCCTGGACGGTCTGATCGAGGTGCGCGAGGCGGACGTCACCGAGGTGGACACGGCCGGGTACGACGCGGTGTTCGTGGACCCGGCGCGACGCGGCGGCCGGGGCCGGATCTTCGACCCGGAGGCGTACTCACCGCCGCTGTCCTGGGCGGTCGCGGCGGCCCGTACGGCCCCGCGCGCCGCGCTGAAGATCGCCCCCGGCGTCCCGCACGAGGCGGTGCCCGCCGAGGCCGAGGCCGAGTGGATCTCGGACGGCGGGGACGTGAAGGAGGCGGTGCTGTGGTTCGGCACCGGCGCCCCGGGCGGCGTCCGCGCCACCCTGCTCCCGGGCCCCCGCACCCTGCTGGGCCGCGGCCTGCCCGACCCGGCGGTCCGCCCGGTCGGCCGCTACCTCTACGAGCCCGACGGCGCCGTCATCCGCGCCCATCTGGTCGCCGAGGTCGCCGAGGACCTGGACGGCGGCCTCCTGGACGAGACCATCGCCTACATCACCGCCGACACCCTGCGCCCCACCCCCTACGCCACCGCCTACGAGATCACCGACCAACTCCCCTTCAACCTCAAGAAGTTGAAGTCCCTCCTCCGCGAACGCCAGGTCGGCACCCTCACCGTCAAAAAGCGCGGCTCAGCGGTCGAACCGGAAGAACTCCGCCGCAAGGTGAAGCCCCAGGGCCCGAACTCCGCGACGGTGTTCCTGACCCGGGTGGCAGGCGCCCCGACGATGCTGATCGGACATCCGGCAACGTAGGGCGCCCGGCTCAGGCCGTAACGATCGACTTGCCCACCGCGAAACCCTTCGCCGGGCCCTCCGGGATCACCGCGTCCGTCCCGTACGGAACCCGGTGCTCGTCGGCGTACTTGCCCTTCTTCGCATCGGGGGACGTCAGCACCAGCACGGCTCCCTCGTCGTCGTAGTCGTCGACGATCACGTAGACCGGAATGCCTGCCCGGGCGTACTCGCGGCGCTTGCGGGCGCGGTCGCGCTGGAGGTTGCGGTGGCCGGGGGAGGTCACTTCGATGACCATCTTGACTCCGGCGGCGTCGACGCCGAGGCCCTCTTCATCGGGGATCTCGTCGAGGTCGACGGGCGCGACGAAAAGGCCGGGCACCCAGACCTTCTGGCGGTGAATGACGTTGATGTCTTGATAGGGCGCGTAACCACCGCGCGCCAAGTGCGTGTCCAGCGCCCGGCGAAGCCGGTTGCACAGCACGCCGTGACGACGGCGACCGGTAGGCGACACCTCGATGGCCCCCTCGATGATCTCGGCGCGGTAGCCCTCGGGGAGATCCATGGCCTTCCACGCCTGCCACAGGACCTCGTCCAGATCGGAAACCGGCTCGGGAACCGGCTGATCCGTCACCACCGGGGCCACCACCTCTTCTGCGAGAGCGGTCATCGTGAAGCACCTCCTCCTTCAAGTGTGGGCATGTGCGCCGCTGCGGCACAAGCGACAAGGAAACGCTAGGGAAGCCCCTGCACCTGACGCTCCGTAACCTCTGCCGATCATCCAAACGGGTGATCACGCAGGCGGCGCCCCCGTGCTCGACCGCACCACCAGGCTCGTCGCCAGTTCCACGCGGGTGGAGGTGGGCTCGGCGCGGCCGAGGTCGAGGACCAGGCGGGCGGCGGCTTCGGCCATTTCGGTCAGGGGCTGGCGGACGGTGGTCAGTGGGGGGCCGACCCAGCGGGCGACGGGGAGGTCGTCGAAGCCGACGACGCTGAGGTCGTCGGGGACGCGGAGGCCGAGTTCGCGGGCGGCTTCGTAGAGGCCGAGGGCCTGGAGGTCGTTGCCCGCGAAGACGGCGGTGGGGCGGTCGGGGGCGCGCAGGAGGTCCAGGCCGAGGCGGCGGCCGGAGTCGTGGTGGAAGTCGCCCGCCTTGATCAGGGCCGGGTCGACGGGCAGACCTGCCGTCTCCAGCGCGGCCCGGTAGCCGTCGAGGCGGGCGCGGCTGCACATCATGCGGGAGGGCCCGCTGATCGCGCCGATCCGGGTGTGGCCGAGGTCGATGAGGTGCCGGGTCGCGGCGAGGCCGCCCTGCCAGTTGGTGGCGCCGATGGAGGGCACGTCGGCCCCCGGGTCGCCCGCCGGATCGAGGACCACGAAGGGGATGCAGCGGCTGGTCAGCAGGGCGCGCTGGGCGTCGTCCAGGTCCGACAGGACGAGGATCACGCCGTGCGGGCGGCGGCCCGCGACCTGGTCGGCCCAGGTGCGGCCGGGGGTGAGCCGCCCGGCGCTCTCGGAGAGCACCACGCTCAGGCCCGCCTCCCGGGCCACGTTCTCCACGCCCCGGATGACCTCCATCGCCCAGGCGCTCTCCAGCTCGTGGAAGACCAGGTCGATCAGCGGCGAGCGCGTCGCCTCGGCCCGTCTGCGGCGGTAGCCGTGGGCGCGCAGCAGCTCCTCGACCCGGGCCCGGGTGGCCGCGGCGACGTCGGCGCGCCCGTTGAGCACCTTCGAAACAGTCGGAGCCGACACCCCGGCCTCCCGGGCGATCTCGGCGAGCGTGGCGCTCTGCGCCGTTCCGTTCTTCGTCGGCTTCATGGCCGCGATCGTATCTCTGCGCGACCTCTTGACGGGCTTCCTCGGGCGTCTTACGTTCCCGGAACATTCGAGTTGTCTTTCGAAACATTCGAAGAGATGCGCGGAGTCATCCGCGAACGATCCGTGAGGGGTGCCCGTTCATGGAGACCTACAGCAGACGCTGGTTGCTCGGTGCCGGCGCCACTACCCTGGCCGCCGGGCTCACCGCCTGCGGTTCCGGCGGCGGCTCCGGCGCGGACGGCACGCTCACGGCGTTCGTGTACGGCGACGACGCGGCCAAGGTGCAGGCCGCGGCGGTCGCGCGGTTCAACTCCTCGGCCGCGGCCCGCACGACCAAGGGCCGGGTGCGCCTGGAGAAGGTGCCCGGCGCGGAGTACCCCGCCAAGCTGCGCACCGCGATGGGCTCGCCGAACGCCCCCGACGTGTTCTTCAACTGGGGCGGCGGCTCCATCAAGGCGTACGAGGAGGCCCACCAGCTCCTCGACCTCACCGGCACCATCGCCTCCGACCCGGTGCTCAAGAACGGCTTCCTGCCCTCCGTCCTCGCCGCGGGCGCGCTCGGCGGGCGCGAGTACGGCATCCCGATGCGCGGCATGCAGCCGGTGATCCTCTTCTACAACAAGCGCCTGTTCACCGAGCACAAGCTGAAGCCGCCCACCACCTGGGACCAACTCCTGGACAACAACGCCAAGTTGAAGAAGGCCGGGATCACCCCCTTCGCCCTCGGCGGCGCGGACATCTGGCCCGAACTCATGTGGCTGGAGTATCTGGTGGACCGCATCGGCGGCCCCGAGGTCTTCGACCGGATCAAGAACGGCGACTCGGCCGCCTGGGGCGACCCGGCCGTCCTCAAGGCCGCCCGGACCGTGCGCGAACTCATCGACGACGGCGCCTTCGGCAAGGGCTTCAGCTCGGTCGCCTACACCAACGGCGGTGCGCCCGCGGCCTTCGCCAAGGGCAAGGCGGCGATGCATCTGATGGGCTCGTGGGAGTACTCCACCCAGCTCGGCAAGTTCCCGGACTTCGCCAAGAAGGACCTGGGCTGGTGTCCCTTCCCGGAGTTCGAGGGCGGCGCGGGCGACATCCGCAACGTGGTCGGCAACCCCACCAACTACTGGTCGGTGAACGCCCGGACGAGCAACAAGGACGCCGCCCTCGCCTTCCTGCGCGACTGCGCCTCCGAGCGCTACGCCAAGGCCCTGATCGCCAACGGCGACATCCCGGCCACCTCCAACGCGGCCGACCTCCTGGACGCCTCCCCCAACCCGGAGTTCGCCCGCTTCCAGTACCGCATGGTCCAGAACGCCCCCGCCTTCACCCTGAGTTGGGACCAGGCGGTCGACCCGAACGCGGCCACCCCGATGCTCACCGAGGTCAACAAACTGTTCGTCGGCAAGTCCTCGCCGGAGCGGTTCGTGTCGGCGGTCAAGGAGCTGAAGTGAGCGGTGGGACCAGCGGGTTGGCCGCGCGAGCCGGGCGCCCCCACCCCTCCTGGGCGCTGCCCGCCGTGCTCTTCTTCGGCTTCTTCGCCCTCCTCCCCATGGTCCTCGCGTTCTGCCTGTCCTTCACCACCTGGAACGGCCTGGGCGACCCCCGCCCGGCCGGGCTGACCAACTGGCACAAGCTGATCGAGGACGACCGGCTGACCCAGTCCCTGACCGCCACCGCCCTGCTGACGGTGGCCAGTTGGGCCTTCCAGACGGTCGCCTCCCTGCTGCTCGGGGTGTGGGCGGCGGGACGGCAGCGCAACCGGGCGATCCTGTCGGCGGTCTTCTTCGTGCCGTTCCTGCTGTCCTCGACGGCGATCTCGCTGCTCTTCTACGCGCTGCTCGACCCCAACTTCGGCATCGTGCGCGGCGACACGCTCGGCTCCACCTCGGGCGCGTTCCTCGCGCTGGTCTTCGTCGGCGGCTGGCAGTTCATCCCCTTCCACACGATGATCTACCAGGGCGGGGCACGGCAGATCCCCGACGTGCTCTACCAGGCCGCCGCGATCGACGGCGCGGGCCGTCTGCGCCGGTTCGTCTCCATCACGCTGCCCCAGCTGCGCAACACGGCGACGACATCGGGCGTGCTGATGATCGTCGGCTCGCTGACCTACTTCGAGACCGTCCTGATCCTCACCCAGGGCGGCCCCGGCACGGACACCGCGATCCTGCCGTACCTGATGTACGAAGCGGGCTTCAAGAGCTACGACTTCGGCTACGCCAGCGCCGTCGCGACCTTCCTGGTCGTGGCCGCCACCGCGCTGTCCCTGCTGCTGATCCGGCTGTCCGGCTTCGGCGCCATGCGCAGTACCCGCGAAGGAATGTGACGCCGTGGCCCCCGACACCCTCACTCAGCCGGTCAAGTCCCCCGCGCTCCCAAACCCGGATCGGCCGCCGCGCCGCCTCTGGACCCGGCGCGCCGACCCGCTCGCCGGACTTGGCTCGGTGATCTGGCTGGCCGTCGTCATCGTCCCGGTCTACGCGATGATCTCGCTGTCGCTGACCGGCCAGGACGAGGCCCTGGGCCACAACGCCCTGCGCCCGCCGCGCCACCCCACCCTGGCCAACTACGACACCGTCCTGCACAGCGGCTTCGGCCACTTCCTCGCCAACACCGTGCTGGTCGCGGCGGCCGTCATGGCCCTCGTCCTGGTCCTGTGCGTGCCGCTGGCGTACGTCGCCGTCCGCACCCGGGGCTTCTGGTCGGGCGCGGCCTTCCGGCTGTTCCTGCTCGGCGTGGCCATCCCCGCGCAGGCCGTGGTGGTCCCGCTCTATCTGATGATCGCCAAGCTGAACCTGTACGACAGCCTGCTCGCGGTGATCCTGCCCACCGCCGCCTTCGCGATGCCGGTGTCGGTCCTGGTCCTCACCGGCACCCTGCGGGACATCTCCGAGGAGCTGTACGAGGCGATGGCCCTGGACGGCGCCTCCCCGGCGCGGATGCTCTTCCAGCTGGTGATCCCGCTGGCCAAGGGCGGCATCGGCACCGTCGTCGTCTACGCCGCGCTCCAGGCGTGGAACGGCTTCCTCTTCCCTCTGATCTTCACCCAGTCCGACGGGCCCCGCGTCCTCACCCTGGGCCTGTTCACCTACGTCAGCCAGTTCGGCGTGGACATCCCCGCCCTGCTCGCCTCGGTCGTCCTCTCCGGCATCCCGGTGTTCGCCGTCTACCTGGTGGCCCGGCGGGCCCTGGTCGGCGGCCTGATGGGCGTGGGCGGCAAGTGATCCCGCCCGTCTCGCGCGTCCCGCGTCCGCTCTCGTACGCCACCCCCGACAGGAGTTCCATGACCACCGCCCCCTGGCGCGACCCCGCCCTGCCCGCCGCCGACCGCGTCGCCGACCTGCTGGCCCGGATGACCCTGGAGGAGAAGACGGCCCAGCTGTACGGCGTGTGGGTGGGCGCGGAAGGCGGCGAAGTCGCGCCGCTGCAGGGCGAGATGAGCGAGGTGCCGGACTGGGACGGGCTGATCGCGCACGGCCTGGGCCAGCTGACCCGCTCCTTCGGCACCACCCCCGTGGACGCGGCGGCGGGTGCCCGTGCGCTCGCCGCCGCCCAGCGCCGTATCACCGCCGCGGGCCGCTTCGGCATCCCCGCGCTCGCCCACGAGGAGTGCCTGGCCGGTTTCACCGCCTGGGGTGCGACCGCCTATCCGGTCCCGCCCGCCTGGGGTGCCTCCTTCGACCCGGAGCTGGTGGCGGAGATGGGCCGCAGGATCGGCGCCGACCTGCGCGCGGCCGGCGTCCACCAGGGCCTCGCCCCGGTCCTGGACGTGGCGCGCGATCTGCGCTGGGGCCGGGTGGAGGAGACCATCGGGGAGGACCCGTACCTGGTCGGCACGGTCGGCGCCGCCTATGTACGGGGCCTGGAGTCGGCCGGGGTGGTCGCCACCCTGAAGCACTTCGCCGGGTACGCGGGCTCGGCGGGCGCCCGCAATCTGGCGCCGGTGCGGGCGGGCGTCCGTGAGCTGGCGGACGTCGTGCTGCCGCCCTTCGAGCTGGCGCTGCGCGAGGGCGGCGCACGGTCGGTGATGGCCGCCTACACCGAGACGGACGGCGTCCCGGCCTCGGCCGACCCGGAGCTGCTGACCGGCCTGCTGCGCGAGGAGTGGGGCTTCACCGGCACGGTGGTCGCGGACTACTTCGCCGTCGGCTTCCTGCGCACCCTGCACAAGGTGGCCGCCACGAAGACCGAGGCCGCCCAACTGGCCCTGGCCGCCGGGATCGACGTCGAGCTGCCCACCGTGGACTGCTACGGCACGGACCTGGTCGCGGCGGTACGGGCCGGGGACGTGCCCGAGTCCCTGGTGGACCGCGCGGCCCGCCGCGTCCTGCTCCAGAAGTGCGAACTGGGCCTGCTGGACGAGGACTTCACCCCCGAGACCGAGAGCCCGGCCGACCTGGACCCACCGGGGAACCGTGCCCTGGCCCGCCGTCTGGCGGAGGAGTCGGTGATCCTGCTCGCCAACCCGGCCGGACTGCTGCCCCTCTCCCCCGCCGCCCGCATCGCGGTGGTGGGCCCGCGCGCCGCCGACCCGCTCGCGATGCTCGGCTGCTACTCCTTCCCCTCCCACGTCCTCCCCCACCACCCGGACGTGCCGCCGGGCATCGAGATCCCGACGGTCCTGGAGTCCCTGCGCACCGAACTCCCGGACGCGGAGGTCAAGTTCGCCGAAGGCTGCGGTGTCGCGGACCCGGACACCTCCGGCTTCGCGGAAGCGGTGGCCCTGGCCGCGGACGCCGACGTGTGCGTGGCGGTGCTCGGCGACCGGGCGGGCCTGTTCGGGCGGGGCACCTCCGGCGAGGGCTGCGATGTGGCGGACCTGGAACTCCCGGGCGTCCAGGCCGGGTTGCTGGACGCACTGGTGGCCACCGGCACCCCGGTCGTCCTGGTCCTGCTCACCGGCCGCCCCTACGCCCTGGGCCGCTGGGACGGCCGACTCGGCGCGGTCGTCCAGGCGTTCTTCCCCGGCGAGGAGGGCGGCCCGGCGGTGGCCGGAGTGCTCTCGGGCCGGGTCAACCCCTCCGGACACCTCCCGCTGAGCGTGCCCCGCGACCCCGGCGGCCAGCCCTGGACCTACCTCCAGCCACCGCTGGGCCTCCCCAGCGAGGTCAGCGCCCTGGACCCGACACCCCTCTTCCCGTTCGGGCACGGACTGTCGTACACCTCGTTCGCCTGGGGGGAGTTCAGCGGCGCGGAACCCGTCGAGATCGGCACGGACGGGGTGTACGACCTCGCGCTGACCGTGCGCAACACCGGGGAGCGGGCGGGCGCGGAGGTGGTGCAGCTCTATCTGCACGACCCGGTGGCCTCGGTGACACGCCCCGAGGTGCGGCTGATCGGTTACCAGCGGCTGGAGTTGGCGCCGGGCGAGGCGGCCCGGGTGAGCTTCCGGTTCCACGCCGACCTGGCGTCCTTCACCGGGCGTTCGGGCACCAGGATCGTCGAACCGGGGGCACTGGAGCTGCGGTTGGGCCCGTCGAGCGCCGAGGTGCGGCACACCGCCCAGGTGACGCTGACCGGGCCGGTGCGGACGGTGGGCACCGACCGGGTGCTGCGCTGCGAGTCGGCGGCGACGCGGGTGGCGCCGCCCGAGTGAGCCGGGAACGGCGAAGGCGCCCCGGTCGAAACCGGGGCGCCTTCTGATCTGAGCGCCGGGCAGGCCTTGCACCTGCATTTCCCCGCAGGAAGCGGGGCGTCTTTCCTTGGACCACCAACGCCTGGCGTTCTGACCGGAGTTGTTCCGGCCCGTTCGCTCTGTGATGATCATAGCCAAAGATCGCCGCGAAGCGCCAGCCCTGATCGCACAGCGGGCGAGATCAGTTCTCCACCGGCTCGAACCGCCACCGGTGCACCGGCCGTGACACCAACCCCGGCTCCGGATCGGGAAGTTCCGGCACGTCCGCGTCGTACGCCGCGTCCCACCAGGTCAGGACCAGCACCCGCTCCCCCGGTGCCCGGAAGGTCTCCCGGCGCAGCGGGGCGGCGGACAGCTCCTGGGCGCGGGCCCAGGCGAGCAGGTCGGCGCCCCGGCCCTCGGCGGCCCGCGCCTCCCACATCAGGGTGACGCTCACGAGTACAGGTTCTCCTTGCTGACCTCGTGGACGTGGTCGTGATCGTGGCTGTGTCCGTTGCCCGGCACGTGCGGGTCGGTCACCGGCAGGGAGGAGTCGGCGGACAGGTCCCAGTCGGAGGCGGCCCGGTTGCGGGCGACCATCTCGGCGCCGAGCGCGGCGACCATCGCGCCGTTGTCCGTGCACAGCTTGGGGCGCGGCACGCGCAGCCGGATGCCGGCCGCCTCGCAGCGTTCCTGGGCGAGCGCCCGCAGCCGGGAGTTGGCCGCGACGCCGCCGCCGATCATGAGGTGGTCGACGCCCTCGTCCTTGCAGGCGCGCACGGCCTTGCGGGTGAGCACGTCCACCACGGCCTCCTGGAAGGAGGCGGCCACGTCACGCACCGGCACCTCCTCGCCCGCCGCGCGCTTGGCCTCGATCCAGCGGGCCACGGCGGTCTTCAGGCCGGAGAAGGAGAAGTCGTAGGCGGGGTCGCGGGGACCGGTCAGGCCGCGCGGGAAGGCGATGGCGGTGGGGTCGCCCTCGCGGGCGTAGCGGTCGATGACCGGGCCGCCGGGGAAGCCCAGGTTGAGCACGCGGGCGATCTTGTCGAACGCCTCGCCCGCCGCGTCGTCGATGGTCGCGCCCATCGGGCGGACGTCGGAGGTGATGTCCGAGGACAGCAGCAGCGAGGAGTGGCCGCCGGAGACCAGCAGGGCCATGGTCGGCTCGGGCAGCGGGCCGTGCTCCAGCTGGTCCACGCAGATGTGCGAGGCGAGGTGATTGACGCCGTAGAGGGGCTTGCCGAGGGCGTAGGCGTACGCCTTGGCGGCCGAGACGCCGACCAGGAGGGCGCCCGCGAGGCCGGGGCCCGCGGTCACCGCGATGCCGTCGAGGTCGCGGGCGGTGATGCCCGCCTCCTTCAGGGCGCGGTCGATGGTAGGGACCATCGCCTCCAGATGGGCGCGGGAGGCGACCTCGGGGACGACCCCGCCGAAGCGGGCGTGCTCGTCGACGCTGGAGGCGACGGCGTCCGCCAGCAGGGTCGTGCCACGGACGATGCCGACGCCGGTCTCGTCGCAGGAGGTCTCGATGCCTAGTACGAGAGGCTCGTCGCGTGAGTCAGCCATTGATCTCGGTTCCTTGTACGTCTTCCAGGGAGGAAGAGGGGTCGGTCAGGCGCATCACCAGGGCGTCCACGTTGCCCGGCTGGTAGTAGCCGCGCCGGAAGCCGATCGGGGCGAAGCCGAAGCGCTCGTAGAGCTTCTGGGCGCGGGTGTTGTCCACCCGGCACTCCAGCATCACCTCGGCGCACTCGAAGGTGGTCGCGGCCCGCAGCAGCTCGGTCAGCAGCCGGGCGCCGAGGCCGGTGCCCTGCTGGTCGCGGGCGACGGCGATGGTCTGCACGTCGCCGAGGTCACCGGAGGCGGCGAGGCCCGCGTACCCGACGATCCGGCCGTCCGGCGCGGCGGCGACCAGATAGCGCCGGGTCGCCTCCGGACCCCGGGAGTGGGCCAGCTCGGACCAGAACATGCCCCGCGACCAGGCGTCCTCGGGGAACAGGTCCTTCTCAAGCTCCAGGACCCGGTCGATGTCCCACCAGCGCATCTCGCGCAGCTCAGCGGTCACTTCGGCGTGACCACCTTGTAGTTCTTCGGCACCTGCGCGTCGGGGCGGCGCAGATACAGCGGCCGGGGCTCCGCCAGCTCCTCACCCTTGGCCAGCTTCTCGGCGGCCAGGGAGGCCAGCGCGGCGGCGGAGACGTGCTCCGGCTCGTGGGCCTGCGGGAAGGTGTCCGGGTAGAGCAGCGCGCCCGCACCGACGGCGGGCAGCCCCGCGACCCGCTCGGCGATGTCGGCCGGGCGGTCCACGGCGGGCCCGGTGAGCCGGGTGCGCGAGTCGGCGTACGTCGCCCAGTAGACCTCCTTGCGCCGGGCGTCGGTGGCCACCACGAAGGGGCCCTTCTCGATGTCGGCGGCGTAGGCGAGGCCGTCCAGGGTGCACACGCCGTGCACCGGGACGCCGAGCGCGAGGCCGAAGGTGTCGGCGGTCATCAGACCGACGCGCAGGCCCGTGTAGGGGCCGGGCCCGGTGCCGACGACGATGCCGGTGACGGCGTCGAGCTTGACCCCGGCGGCGGCGAGCACACGGTCGACGGCGGGCAGCAGCAGCTCCCCGTGGCGGCGCGCGTCCACCTGGCCGGACGAGGCGACGACGTCCGTGCCGTCGTGCAGCGCGACGGTGACGGCGGGGGTGGCGGTATCCAGAGCGAGCAAGAGCACGCGAACAGCCTACGGCGCCCGCGGCTCGCGCACGCCCGCCCGGGACGGACGGTCACCGGCTGCTACGGTCTGTACGAAGTACGACATATGGGCACGAGGCGAAGGCGGTCCCACGTGGCAGGCACCAGCTCGGGAATCGTGGCCGGTCTCACCGCGACCGTCCTCGGCACCGTCGCCCTCCTCGCCTGGCAGGCGCAGGCCACCGTGCCGCCGGGCATGGGCCGCGCCAAGGCGAGCGCTTCCCCCTCCCCCGCCGCCAAGGCCCCGCGCGACAGCCGCCACCCGACCGCGCTGCCCCGGAACTCGGGCAAGGGCGAGCGGGTCGTGTACTCGGTGGACGACGACCGGGTCTGGCTGGTGGACGACCGGGGCCAGGTACGGCGCACCTTCAAGGTGCGCCCCGGACAGGTCGACCCGCGTCTCGGCGCCTACTGGGTGACCTCGCGCTCCAAGCAGGTCACCGGCACCGACGGGGTACTCGTCGAGCACGTGGTCCGCTTCGCCACCCGCAACGGCGTGACGATCGGCTTCAGCGCCGCGACCGAGGACGAACCCGGGGACACCGGCTCCGGCTCGGTGAAGACCGGCGGCATCCGCGAGACCCGGGCGGACGGAAACGCCATGTGGCAGTTCGCCACGATCGGCGTCCCGGTGATGGTGATCCGCTGACCCTGCTGATCCTGGAGCGGTGGGGCGGTTACGCCGCCTCGCGGTGGTCCGGGGTGTGTTCGGCCGGGTCCGGGGCGGGAGGCGGGGTGGAGACCGCTTTCGCCGCCGCGCACGAGGCCAGCAGGTCGCGCATCGACACCTGCGGGGTCACCGGGACGCGTCCGGCCCGCTCGGGCCGGGCCGTGGGCGTGGGACGTGGAGCGGACATGGCGCCTCCTGAGCTGCGGGGGCGGGTGTGGTTAGGTATGCCTAACCACGGGCTGGATACCATGTGACCACGCCCGGTACGTCCCGCGCAATACGATCCCGACAGCATGTCGGGATATCGGGGCGCGGGCCTGTCGCTTCCGCACCCCCGGCACCTCAGCCCTCCAGCGCCTCCAGCGCCTCCAGGTCCGTCTCCGCCCACCGCTTGCCGAGCCCGCGCACCGTCACGTGCCGTACCTCGTCGGTGGTGTCCCCGGTCGCGCGGTCGATCAGGACCTCCAGGCGGTCGTCGGTCAGCTCCTCGACCTTGCCCTCGCCCCACTCCACGACGATCACCGACTCGGGCAGCGACACGTCGAGGTCCAGGTCTTCCATCTCGTCGAGACCGCCGGAGAGCCGGTAGGCGTCGACATGGACCAGCGGCGGGCCGTCCACCAGCGAGGGGTGGACCCGTGCGATGACGAAGGTCGGCGAGGTGACCGCGCCGCGCACCCCGAGTCCTTCACCGAGCCCCCGGGTCAGCGTCGTCTTGCCCGCGCCCAGCTCCCCGCTGAGCATCACGAGGTCGCCCGCGCGCAGCAGCCCGGCCAGGCGGAGGCCGAGCCGGCGCATCTGCTCGGGGGAGGTGACGGTGAGCCGGATCTCAGCCGGGCTGTGCGGTGCTGCTGCCTCTTCCATAACCGCTTACGGTAGCCCCTGCGGGGACCGCTCCCGCGCGGGTGAGCAGGTCCGCGAGCCGGTCGGTGACGACCTCCGGATGCTCCAGCATGACGAGGTGTCCCGCCTCCGGTACGAGCACCAGTTCGCCGTCGGGCAGCAGGTCCGCTATCGCCTCGCTGTGCTCGCTCGGCGTCACCAGGTCCCGTACCCCGGCGAGCACGAGCACCGGCATGTCACGGAAGGCGGCCAGCGCCTCGGTCTTGTCGTGGTCGGTGAAGGCCGGGTAGAACTCCGCGACCACGTCGATCGGGGTGGACTCGATCATCCGCTCCGCGAACCGCGCGACCGCCGGGTCGATGTCCCGTCCCGCGAACGAGTACCGCTTGATCACCCCGGCGAACAGCTCGGCGGTGGCCCGGCGCCCCTTCTCCACCAGCTCCGCCTGCTGCCCGAGCGCCTTCAGCACGCCCGGCAGGATGCGGCGCACGGCGTTGACCCCGGCCAGCGGGAGGCCGAAGTTGACCTCGCCGAGCCGCCCGGAGGAGGTGCCGACGAACGCGGTGGCGACGACGCGGTCCCGGATCAGCTCGGGGAACTGGGCGGCCAGTGCCATCACCGTCATGCCGCCCATGGAGTGGCCGACCAGCACGATCGGGCCCTCCGGCACGGCCGCGTCGAGCACCGCCTTCAGATCGCGGCCGAGCTGGTCGATGGTGACCGGCACCCCGTCGCGGGTCTGGGCCACCCCGCGCCCGGAGCGGCCGTGGCTGCGCTGGTCCCAGTGCACGGTGCGCACGACCCCGCGCAGGGCGGCCCGCTGGAAGTGCCAGGAGTCCTGGCCGAGGCAGTAGCCGTGGCAGAAGACGACGGTCACGGGGGCGGGCGCCTTGCGGCCGAAGAGCCTGCGGCGGCGCGGGGAGACGTTCGGGCCGGGGTCGGGCTCGATGTCGTCGACCTCGTAGTACAGCTCGGTGCCGTCGTCCGCGACGGCCTTGCCGGGGGTGCCGCGCAGGGTGCCGTAGGGGCCGGCCGAGTCCAGGGCGAGCTGGGCCTTGCGGCGTATTCCGCGCCCGACCGTCATGCGCTCGATGGCCACCCCGGCGGCGGCGCCCGCGGCGAGGACGCCTATCGCGGCCCCGGCGAGGCCGGTCGCCCGGCGCCAGCTCCCCGCCGCCTCCCCGGCGGCGGCGACCGCGGCGACGGCCTCGGCCACGCCCTCCGCACTGCTCTCGCTCACGTACCGCTCCTCCTCGCCGTACCGCCGTGCTCAGATCTTCGCCGTACTCATGTTCGTAAAAACGCAAAAAAAAGGGGGGACATGACTCACCCAGGGGGCTCCGGGGCTCAACTGCCGGGCCCGGCAGGGCGGTTACCCCTCTTCTTCCCCGTTCAGGTGCACGCGGGGCACCCGGGTGCCGATGCGGGTGACGATCTCGTACGCGATCGTGCCGCACGCCTGTGCCCAGTCCTCGGCGGTGGGCTCGCCCGCGTCGCCGGGGCCGAACAGCACCGCGTCCGTGCCCGCCTCGGGCTCGTCGCCGCCGAGGTCGACCACGAACTGGTCCATCGCGACCCGCCCCGCGACGGTGCGCCACTTGCCGTCCACCAGCACGGGTCCGGTGCCCGAGGCGTGCCGGGGGATGCCGTCCGCGTAGCCGACCGGGACGAGACCGAGGGTGGTCTCGCCGGGGGTGAGGTAGTGGTGGCCGTAGCTGATGCCGTGGCCGCCGGGCACCCGCTTGACCAGGGCGAGCGAGGCGCGCAGCGTCATCACCGGGCGCAGTCCGAAGTCGGCCGGGGTGCCGATCTCCGGGCTCGGCGAGACGCCGTACATCGCGATGCCGGTGCGCACCAGGTCGAAGTGGGTCTCCGGAAGGGTCAGCGTGGCCGGGGAGTTGGCGATGTGCCGCACCTCCGGGCGCACGCCCTGCTCCTCGGCGTACGCGGTCATCTCGCGGAAGCGGTCGAGCTGGGCGGTGATGGAGGGGTGGCCCGGCTCGTCGGCGCAGGCGAAGTGGGACCACAGTCCGGTGACCCGGATCAGCCCCTCCGACTCGGCCTTCAGCGCCTCGGCGACCAGCTCGGGCCAGTCGCCGGGCTGGCAGCCGTTGCGGCCCAGGCCGGTGTCGGCCTTGAGCTGCACACGGGCCGTGCGGCCCGCCGCGCGGGCGGCCTCGGTGACCTCGCGCAGCGCCCACATCCCGCTGACCGACACGTCGAGGTCGGCCTCGATCGCCTGGCGCCAGGGGCCGCCGGGCACCCAGAGCCAGCACATGATCCGGCCCGGCAGCCCGGCCGCGCGCAGCGCCAGGGCCTCCTCGGGCGTGGCGGTGCCCAGCCAGGTCGCCCCGGCCGCGCGGGCCGCGCGGGCGCAGGGCAACGCGCCGTGGCCGTAGGCGTCCGACTTGACGACGGCCATCAGGGCCGCGCCCTTCAACCGGGCGCGCAACGCCCGTACGTTGGCGCGCAGGGCACCCAGATCGATCTCGGCGCGGGCGCGCAGGGGCGCCGTCGGCACAGCTGCTGTCTCGTTCATGGCGCCCCCAGTCTCTCAGAGGCCCCGCCCGGCCCCCGGAAGCACTCCGCGGCGGCCCCGTACCGGGTACCCGGTCCGCCGGGTGTCCGTACGACCCGCCGGGCGGGCTCAGTCCGGCCTCAGTCCCAGTCCAGCTCCCGCCGTACGTCCCGCCACGCGTCCGGCAGCCGTTCGGAGATGTCCATCGCCACGATCGGGGCGCCCCGGGAGGCGAACCGCCCGGCCAGGCCGTGCAGATAGGCGCCCACGCTGCCCGCGTCCAGCGGGGAGAGCCCGGAGGCGAGCAGCGAGCCGGTGAGTCCGGAGAGCACGTCGCCGCTGCCCGCGGTGGCGAGCCAGGCGGTGCCGGTGGGGTTGACCCGGACCGGGCCGCCGTCGGGGGCGGCGATCAGCGTGGTGGAGCCCTTGAGCAGGACCGTCGCCCGGTAGACGGCCGCCAGCTCGCGCACCGAGGCGAGCCGGGTCGCCTCCACCTCCTCGCGGCGCACGCCCAGCAGCGCGGCGGCCTCGCCCGCGTGAGGGGTCATCAGGGTCGGTGCCGTGCGCCCGCGTACGGTGTCCCGGTCCGCGAGCCGGAGCCCGTCGGCGTCGAGCAGGACCGGTACGTCCGCGCCGAGGACCTTGGCGACGGTGGCGGCGTCGTCCCCGGCGCCGGGTCCGACCACCCACGCCTGGACGCGGCCCGCGTGGTCGGGGCCCTGGTCGGAGACCAGCGTCTCCGGGAACCGGGCGATCACCGCGTCCCCGGCAGGACCGACGTACCGCACCGCGCCCGCGCCCCCGCGCAGCGCGCCCGAGACGGCCAGCACCGCCGCGCCGGGGTAGCGCGCGGACCCGGCGGCGACGCCGAGCACCCCGCGCCGGTACTTGTCGCTCTCCGCCGAGGGCACCGGCAGCAGCCGGGCCACATCCGCGTGCTGCAGCGCCTCCACGGCGGGGTCCGGCGGCAGTTCGAGCCCGATCTCGACGAGGCGGACCGCCCCGGCGTACTCGTGCCCGGGATCGATCAGCAGGCCCGGCTTGTACGCCCCGAAGGTGACCGTCAGATCCGCGCGTACGGCCGCGCCGCGCACCTCGCCGGTGTCCGCGTCCACCCCGCTGGGCAGGTCGACGGCGACGATCCCGGCCCGTGCCCGCTCGGCGGCCTCCACCAGCCGCTGGGCGCCTGGGCGAAGCCCGCCCTTGCCGCCGATGCCGACGATGCCGTCCAGGACGAGCGCGGCCCGCCCGACGGCCCTGAGCGCGTCCTCGGGGTCCGTGACGACCCGGCCGCCCGCGTGACGCAGCGCCCGGAGTCCGCCCGCGTGCGCCCGGTCGGGTGAGAGGAGCACGGCGGTGACGCCCGCGCCGCGCCGGGCCAGCCGGGCCCCGGCGTACAGCGCGTCGCCGCCGTTGTCGCCGCTGCCGACGAGCAGCACCACGCGGCTGCCGTGCAGCCGTCCCAGGAACTCCGCCGAGGCCGCGGCGAGCCCGGCCGCCGCCCGCTGCATGAGCGTGCCCTCCGGCAGCCGTGCCATCAGGGCCCGCTCGGCCGCCCGTACCGTCTCCACGCTGTACGCCGTACGCATGTCTTCGAGTCTGCCCCGCGAGCGCGGACTCGCGCACCCGGGTGGATCAGTTCTCGGCGATCACCACGGCCGAGGCGACGCCCGCGTCATGGCTGAGGGAGACGTGCCAGGACCGCACGCCCAGCTCGGCCGCGCGGGCGGCCACCGTGCCCTTGACCCGCAGCCGGGGCTGCCCGCTGTCCTCGACGTACACCTCGGCGTCCACCCAGAGCAGTCCGGACGGCGCCCCGAGCGCCTTGGCCAGCGCCTCCTTGGCCGCGAACCGCGCCGCCAGCGAGGCGATCCCGCGCCGCTCACCGCCCGGCAGCAGCAGTTCCCCCGCCACGAACAGCCGGTCGGCAAGTCCGGGCGTGCGCTCCAGAGCCGCCCGGAACCGCTCGATCTCCGCCACATCGATCCCGACCCCGACAATGCCCATGCGAGGAGCCTAAGGGGCGTCGGCGCCGGGCTATTCCACCGTCACCGACTTGGCGAGGTTGCGCGGCTGGTCGACCTCGTTGCCGCGGGCGGCGGCCAGTTCGCAGGCGAAGACCTGGAGCGGGACCGTGGCGACCAGGGGCTGGAGCAGGGTGGGCGTGGCCGGGACGCGGATCAGGTGGTCGGCGTACGGGATCACCGCGTCGTCGTCCTCGTCGGCGATGACGATCGTGCGGGCGCCCCGGGCGCGGATCTCCTGGATGTTGGAGACGATCTTGTCGTGCAGGACGGACCGGCCGCGCGGCGAGGGCACGACCACGACGACCGGGAGGTCCTTCTCGATCAGCGCGATCGGGCCGTGCTTCAGCTCGCCCGCCGCGAAGCCCTCGGCGTGCATGTAGGCGAGTTCCTTGAGCTTGAGGGCGCCTTCGAGGGCGACCGGGTAGCCCACGTGGCGGCCGAGGAAGAGCACGGTGTCGTGCCCGGCCAGGGAGCGGGCCAGCTCGCGCACCGGCTCCATGGTCTCCAGGACGCGTTCGACCTCGCCGGAGATCCGGGACAGGTCGCGCACGACGGCGCGGATCTCGTCGCCCCACTGGGTGCCGCGCACCTGGCCCAGATAGAGGGCGACGAGGTAGCAGGCGACCAGCTGGGTCAGGAACGCCTTGGTGGAGGCGACGGCGACCTCGGGTCCTGCGTGCGTGTAGAGCACCGCGTCCGACTCGCGCGGGATGGTGGAGCCGTTGGTGTTGCAGATGGCCAGCACCTTGGAGCCCTGCTCGCGGGCGTGCCGGAGCGCCATCAGCGTGTCCATGGTCTCGCCGGACTGGGAGATCGCGATGACCAGGGAGCGGCCGTCCAGGATCGGGTCGCGGTAGCGGAACTCGCTCGCCAGCTCGACCTCGCAGGGGATGCGGGTCCAGTGCTCGATGGCGTACTTGGCGATCAGGCCCGCGTGGAAGGCCGTACCGCAGGCGACGATGACGACCTTGTCCACCTCGCGCAGCTCGGCCGCGCCGATGCGCACCTCGTCCAGGGTGAGCGAGCCGGAGGGGTCGACGCGGCCCAGCAGGGTGTCGGCGACGGCCTTGGGCTGCTCGGCGATCTCCTTGAGCATGAAGTAGTCGTAGCCGCCCTTCTCGGCGGCCGAGACGTCCCAGTCGACGTGGAAGGCGCGGACCTCGGCCGGGGAGCCGTCGAAGTCCGTCACGGTCACGCCCTCGCGGCGCAGCTCGACGACCTGGTCCTGGCCCAGTTCGAGCGCGTCGCGGGTGTGCGCGATGAAGGCGGCGACGTCGGAGGCGAGGAACGACTCGCCCTCGCCCACGCCCACCACCAGCGGGGAGTTGCGGCGGGCGCCGACGACCACGTCCGGGGCGTCCGCGTGCACGGCGACCAGGGTGAAGGCGCCCTCCAGACGGCGGCACACCAGCCGCATCGCCTCCGCGAGGTCGGCCGTCGCGGAGTACTCCTCGGCCAGCAGGTGCGCGACGACCTCGGTGTCGGTCTCGGAGGCCAGGGCGTGCCCGCGCTCGGCGAGTTCGGCGCGCAGCACCGCGAAGTTCTCGATGATGCCGTTGTGCACGACGGCGACCCGGCCCGCGTTGTCCAGGTGCGGGTGGGCGTTGGCGTCCGTCGGGCCGCCGTGCGTGGCCCACCGGGTGTGCCCGATCCCGGTCGTCCCGGCGGGCAACGGCCGCTCGGCCAGCTCCTTCTCCAGGTTGACCAGCTTCCCGGCCCGCTTGGCCGACGCCAGCCCCCCGTCCGCGAGCACCGCGACCCCGGCGGAGTCGTACCCCCGGTACTCCAGCCGCTTCAGCCCCGCCATCACGACTTCGAGCGCCGACCGCGCTCCCACGTATCCCACGATTCCGCACATGCGCGGCAGCCTACGATCATTCCCGCCCCCAAAAGAGCCGCCGCGTGCCCGATTTCGGAAATTCCCACGGCGGTACGCACCCCTGTGCGGGGCACTTGACCGACCACCCCCCACCCAAGTTCCCCCAAACCGGACACACTTGAGCCCAGCTCAGAAACCCCCCAGAATCACCCCGCCCCCGCCGCGTGACACGCCCGTCCCCCTGGACCTGGACACCGTCCGCTCGGTGCCGCGCAGCGGGGCGTTCCTGTGCGACGGGGGGACGTACGCCCGGCTGCCCGCGACCGTGCGGAACGACGCCGTGGTGGTCGAGCTGACAGGAGAAGCCCTGGCGGCGGCCCTGATCGGGCCGCCGCCCGCGCCGAAGCACGCCGAGGCCCGGCGCCCGGCGTGACGTACCCCACCTCACGCGCCCGTTCAAACTCCGTTAACAATGGAATGTGATCTCACCGGTCTCCGAGTTCCCGAGGAGCGCCCACCGGCACCGGCCGGAGGCGACTCCCTATGTCGATCTCACCCGTGCCGAATGGAGCGCGCTGCGTCACAAGACGCCGTTGCCGCTCACCGCCGAGGAGGTGGAGAAGCTGCGGGGGCTGGGCGATGTGATCGATCTCGACGAGGTGCGGGACATCTATCTGCCGCTCTCGCGCCTGCTGAATCTCTACGTCGGCGCCACCGACGGCCTCAGAAGCGCGCTGAACACCTTCCTCGGCGAGAAGGGCTCCCAGTCGGGCACGCCCTTCGTGATAGGCGTCGCGGGCTCCGTCGCGGTCGGCAAGTCCACCGTGGCCCGTCTCCTCCAGGCCCTGCTGTCCCGCTGGCCCGAGCACCCCCGCGTCGAGCTGGTCACGACGGACGGCTTCCTGCTGCCGACCAAGGAGCTCCAGGCGCGCGGCCTGATGTCCAGGAAGGGCTTCCCGGAGTCGTACGACCGCCGCGCCCTCACCCGCTTCGTCGCCGACATCAAGGCGGGCAAGGACGAGGTCACCGCCCCCGTCTACTCCCACCTGATCTACGACATCGTCCCCGGCGAGAAGCTCACCGTCCGCCGCCCGGACATCCTGATCGTGGAGGGCCTGAACGTCCTCCAGCCCGCCCTGCCCGGCAAGGACGGCCGCACCCGCGTCGGCCTCGCTGACTACTTCGACTTCAGCGTGTACGTCGACGCGAGCGCCGAGGACATCGAGCGCTGGTACCTCGACCGCTTCAAGAAACTGCGCCAGACCGCCTTCCAGGACCCGGACTCGTACTTCCGCAAGTACACCCAGGTCTCCGAGGAGGAGGCCCTGGACTACGCACGCGGCCTGTGGCGCACGATCAACAAGCCCAACCTGGTCGAGAACATCGCCCCCACCCGAGGCCGCGCCGGCCTCGTCCTGCGCAAGGGCCCCGACCACACGGTCCAACGCCTGCGCCTGCGCAAGCTGTAGCGCCTCCGGTTGGATGGGCGCCATGCTGCATCTGCGCCTGATCACCCCGCCCGGCCGCACGGACGACGCCGTGCGTCTGATCGAGGACACCGTCGGCACCACCCATCTGGTGGTGCTGCCGGGTGCCGCCAGGAACCCGGCCGGGGACGTGGTGATGTGCGACGTCGCACGGGAGGCGGGCGACGCCCTGCTCACCGGTCTCCAGCGGCTCGGCATCGACCGCGACGGCTCCATCGCCGTGGAGGACATCGACCTGTCGCTGTCCCGGCGGGCCGACCGGGCCGAGGAGGAGGCGCCCGGCGAGGCGGCGGACGCCGTGCTGTGGGAGCACCTGGTCGAGGAGACCCACGAGGAGTCCACCCTCTCGGCGACCTACGTCGCGTTCCTCGCCATCGCCACGATGATCGCGGCCTGCGGCGTCGTCCTGGACAACGCGGTGCTGATCGTGGGGGCGATGGCGGTGGGGCCGGAGTTCGGGCCGCTGGCGGGCATCAGCACCGCCATGGTCCGGCGCAGGCCCCGGCTCGCGGCCCGCTCGCTCCTCGCCCTGCTGGTCGGCTTCGCCGCCGCGATGGCGCTGACGGCCGGTTTCACCGTGCTCATGGACGCGGCCGGGTTGTTCAGCGAGGGGCAGCTGGAGGGCGACCGCCCGAACACCGCGTTCGTCTACGCGCCGGACGCGTTCTCGTTCGTGGTCGCGCTGCTCGCGGGCGCCGCCGGCACCCTCTCGCTGACCTCGGCCAAGTCGGGTGCCCTGGTCGGCGTCGCCATCTCCGTGACGACGGTCCCGGCCGCCGCCAACGCCGCCGTCGCTCTGGCCTACGGCGACACGAAGCAGACCGTCGGCTCCAGCGAACAGCTGCTGCTGAACCTGCTCGGCATCGTGCTCGCGGGCGTCCTGACCCTCCTGGCCCAGAAGTGGTATTGGGCCAGGAAGGGCCTGCCCGGTTAGCCCAGCGCCGACTTCACCGCATCGGCCAGCCGCCCCGCCACCGACCGGGCCTGGTCGATGTCGGCGGCCTCGACCATCACGCGGACCAGCGGCTCGGTGCCCGAGGGGCGCAGCAGGACGCGGCCGGTCTGGCCCAGCTCGCGCTCCGCCTCGCCGACGGCCGCCGCGAGGTCGGCCGAGGTCCGGACCCGGGACTTGTCGACGTCCGGGACGTTGATCAGGATCTGCGGCAGCCGCTCCATGACGGAGGCCAGCTCCCGCAGCGCGCGGCCGGTCTCGGCGACCCGCGCGGCAAGCAGCAGACCGGTCAGCGTGCCGTCGCCGGTGGTCGCGTGGTCCAGGACGATGACGTGCCCGGACTGCTCGCCGCCGAGGGCGTAGCCGTGCTGCTTCATCTCCTCCAGCACATAGCGGTCCCCGACCGCCGTCTGCACCAGGCGGATGCCCGCCCGCTCCATGGCCAGCTTGAAGCCCAGGTTGGACATCACGGTCGCGACCACGGTGTCCGAGCGCAGCTCCGCGCGCTCACGCATCGCCAGCGCGAGCACGGACAGGATCTGGTCGCCGTCCACCTCCTCGCCGGTGTGGTCCACGGCCAGGCAGCGGTCGGCGTCCCCGTCGTGCGCGATGCCGAAGTCGGCGCCGTGCTCGATGACGGCGGCCTTGAGCGGTCCGAGGTGGGTCGAGCCGCAGCCGTCGTTGATGTTCAGGCCGTCCGGCTCGGCGCCGATCGTGACGACCGTCGCACCGGCGCGCGTGAACGCGGCCGGGGAGACCCCGGCGGCGGCACCGTGCGCCTCGTCCAGGACGATCTTCAGCCCGTCGAGACGGTTCGGCAGCACCGCGAGCAGATGCGCGACGTAGGTCTCGAAGCCCTCGTCGTACGACCGCACCCGGCCGACCCCGGCGCCGGTGGGGCGCTCCCAGGGCTCGCCGTGGCGGTGGGACTCGTAGACCGCCTCGATCCGGTCCTCCAGCTCGTCGGCGAGCTTGTGACCACCGCGCGCGAAGAACTTGACGCCGTTGTCCGGCATGGCGTTGTGGCTCGCGGAGAGCATCACACCGAGGTCCGCGCCGAGCGCGCCGGTCAGATGCGCCACGGCGGGCGTCGGCAGCACGCCCACGCGGAGCACGTCCACGCCCGCGCTGGCCAGCCCGGCCACCACGGCCGCCTCCAGGAACTCCCCGGACGCCCGCGGGTCGCGACCGACCACCGCCTTGGGCCGGTGACCCGCGAAAGTACCCGCCTCGGCCAGCACATGCGCCGCCGCGACGGACAGGCCGAGCGCCATCTCGGCCGTCAGGTCCGCGTTGGCGACGCCACGCACGCCGTCGGTGCCGAAGAGTCGTCCCACTTGTCCTCCTGAAGAAGCGCAACTGCTGCGAGGAATCATGGCATGTGCCAGAGCATCCAATCGCACAAGCCTTTGAGCGTCTTGTGTCGTTATACGCCCTTGACGGAGATAAACGAACGCCCCGGCGGCACACAGGCGTGCCGTCGGGGCGTTCGGAGTACGCGCGAAGCGCCGCTGTTTAGCGCTTGCTGTACTGCGGGGCCTTACGGGCCTTCTTCAGACCGGCCTTCTTGCGCTCGACCGCACGGTCGTCGCGCTTGAGGAAGCCGGCCTTCTTGAGGGCGCCGCGGTTGTTGTCCACGTCGGCCTCGTTCAGCGCACGGGCGACACCGAGACGGAGCGCACCGGCCTGACCGGAGACACCGCCACCCGAGATACGGGCGATGACGTCGTAGCGGCCCTCGAGCTCGAGCACCTTGAAGGGCTCGTTGACTTCCTGCTGGTGCACCTTGTTCGGGAAGTAGTCCTCGAGGGTGCGACCGTTGATCTTCCACTTGCCGGTGCCCGGAACGATCCGGACACGGGCGATGGCGTTCTTGCGACGGCCCAGGCCGGCGGCCGGCTGGGGCTCGCCGAAGCGGGACGCCACGGACTCCGAGGTGTACTCACCCTCGACGGGGAGCTCGCTCTCGGTGGTGTAGCTCTCGATGTCGACGAGCTCGGTCTCTTCGAGCGGCTGCTCGGCAGTGGTCTCGGCCACGATTCTCCTCAGATTCTCTGTCAGTTAAAGGGTGGCCGGAATTACTGCGCGACCTGGGTGATCTCGAACGGCACCGGCTGCTGGGCGCCGTGCGGGTGCTGGTCACCCTTGTAGACCTTCAGCTTCGAGAGCATCTGACGGCCCAGAGTGTTCTTGGGGAGCATGCCCTTGACGGCCTTCTCGATGGCCTTCTCGGGGTTCTTGTCGAGCAGCTCGTCGTAACGGACGGAGCGCAGACCACCCGGGTAACCGGAGTGGCGGTACGCCATCTTCTGGGTCCGCTTGTTGCCGGACAGGTGCACCTTGTCGGCGTTGATGATGACGACGAAGTCACCGGTGTCGACGTGCGGCGCGTAGATCGGCTTGTGCTTGCCGCGCAGCAGGGAGGCGGCGGTGGTGGCCAGGCGGCCCAGGACGATGTCCTGAGCGTCGATGACGTGCCACTGGCGCGTCACATCGCCGGGCTTGGGGCTGTACGTACGCACGGTTCGTAGCCTTCGCTTCGAGTGAATGGTCCTGAACAGGTCACCGAAACGATCACGACAGCCTCGATCGCACTGCGGTGACGCAACCGCGTGCAGATCGCTGGTCATCGGCCCGGTGGACCGGTGTAAGGGCCCGTCCCGTGAGAATGAGCAAGCCAATACACAACGAGGAGCCAGGTTACCGGGGCACCCCCGGACGGGTCAAAACGCGTCGGATCCGAAACCCGGCGCGCCGAGATGTTCCCCCCTGTGCGGAAGGTCCCCCTATCGTCTCCCGGGCCCGTGCCCTCGGGCGCACCGGCACTCCCGGGGCCCCTCTAAGATGCGCCCCATGAGTTACGGGCAGGGGGGCTCCCAGAACCAGTGGGATCCCTGGACACCTCAATCCGAACAGCCATGGAGCGGCAAGGGCGGCGGTGACGGCACTCCCGACTGGGCCGCGCTCGCGGACCAGTCCGAGAACCGGAGCAAGCGCCGCAAGGTGCTGTTCATCGTCGGCGGCGCCCTGGCCACGGCCGCGATAGGCACGGCCGTCGCGATGGCCGTCGTCAACGCGGGTGGCGACGACGACACCGCCGGCGGCCCCTCCGCCCTGCCCCCGAGCGCCTCGCTGCCCGGCGGCACCGCCACGGCGCCGTCCTTCGAGCCGACCAGCGCGCCGCCCCCGCTGGACCCGAAGGACTTCATCTCCAGCGCCAAGAAGGACACCGCCCCGCTCAGCCCCGAGACCCTGTTCCCGGGCACCCAGCTGACCATGGGCGACACGGTGTACAAGAAGGGCGCCACCGCCGACACCAAGAACTGCGCCTCCGGCGCGCGCGGCACCCTCCCGAAGCTCCTCACCGCGAACAAGTGCACCCGGCTGATGCGGGTCAGCTACGTCAAGGACGGCGTCGCCGTCACCGCGGGCGTGGCCGTCTTCGACACCGCGGCCGAGGCCACCAAGTTCAAGGGCCAGACGGACACGAAGAGCATCATCTCCTCGCTGCCCGGCAAGGGCGTCAAGGGCTTCTGCGACGCGGCGATCTGCCGCACCACCACCAACACCCTCGGCCGGTACGCCTACTTCACCACCGCGGGCTTCACCAACGGCAAGGACGTCACTCTCAAGGACAACAAGGTGTTCTCGGCGGGCAACGACCTCGCGCAGTTCACCTTCCGCCAGCTCCTGCGCCGGGGCGAGGCCCAGGCATCGGCCGCCGCCAAGTAGCCGCGAGGGGGCTCTCCCGAGCCCCCATCGAGCCTCGTCGAACCGTCCAGCCCCGCCCCGCCTCCCGCAGCTCAGCAGCAGCCCGCCGACGGCAGCGAGCGCCGGTTCCGGGCCTCCTTGTTCCGGGCGGCCAGCAGCTCGTCGGCCGGGTAGCCGACCTCCTCCAGGGTCAGCCCGTGCGGCCGTACGACATGCACGGCCGAGTCCCGCACCCCGGCGGCCAGCACCTTGCCCGGCCACTCAGGGCCCCGGTGTCCGTCGCCGACGAACAGCAGCGCGCCGATCAGCGAGCGGACCATGTTGTGGCAGAACGCGTCCGCGCGGACCGTCGCCGTGACGACACCGTCCGCACCGCGCTCCAGGCTCAGCTCCTGGAGCGTCCGGATGGTCGTCGCGCCCTCGCGCCGCTTGCAGTACGCGGCGAAGTCGTGCTCGCCGAGGAGGGCGCGCGCCGCCTCGTTCATGGCGGCCACGTCCAGCGGCCAGTCGTGCCAGAGCACATGGCCCCGCAGCAGCGGGTCGACCCCGCCCGGGTTGTCGGTGACGCGGTAGGCGTAGCGCCGCCAGATCGCCGAGAAGCGCGCGTTGAAGCCGGGGGGCGCCTCGGTCAGGCTCCACACCCGTACGTCCTTGGGCAGCCGCCCGGCGAGCCGCTTCAGCAGCTTCTCCCGGTGCTCGGCCCACACGTCCTCGGGCAGGTCGACGTGCGCGACCTGGCCGCGCGCGTGCACCCCGGCGTCCGTACGCCCGGCCACGGTCAGCTCGTACGTCTCCTTCGACCGCGTGACCGTCCTGAGGGCGTCCTCGATCTCCCCCTGCACGGTCCGCCGCCCGCCGGCCTGCTTGGCCCAGCCGTGGAAGTCGGTGCCGTCGTACGACAGGTCGAGGCGGATACGGACATGGCCGGGCTGTGCTTCGTCACTCACGGGGAAATCCTCTCAGGGCGCCGCCCACGGAAAAACAAGAAAACGGGCCCGCCCCCGTAAGGGCGGACCCGCTCTCAGGCGTCAGGCAGTGCCTCAGGCGTCCTTCGACTCCTCGGCGGGGGCCTCGACGGCCTCGGTCTGCTCGACCTTGGCCTCCTCGGCCTCCTTGACCGCACGCTTGGTGGCGGCCTCGGCCTCACCGGTCGCCTGCTGGGCGACGGTCAGGGCCTCGACCAGCTCGATGACGGCCATGGGCGCGTTGTCGCCACGGCGGTTACCGATCTTGGTGATGCGGGTGTAACCACCGGGGCGGTTCTCGTAGCGCGGGGCGATCTCGGTGAAGAGCGTGTGGACGACGCCCTTGTCCGTGATGACCTGGAGCACCTGGCGGCGGTTGTGAAGGTCACCCTTCTTCGCCTTGGTGACCAGACGCTCGGCGTACGGGCGCAGGCGGCGGGCCTTCGCCTCGGTGGTGGTGATACGGCCGTGCTCGAAGAGGCTCTTCGCGAGGTTCGCGAGCAGCAGCTTCTCGTGCGCGGCACTGCCGCCCAGACGGGCGCCCTTGGCAGGCTTCGGCATGGTGTTTCTCCTAGGTGTCTGCCCCGGCCGTGTCAGGTACCGGAGTCAGTATCTGAGCAGACGGTTGTCTGTCAGAGATCCGAGCGGGCCCCGAAGGGGGCCTGCTCGGAAAGGGGCGCGGGGAACTGCGCGATCAAGCACAGCGCTCCCGCACCCGAGTACGGACCGGAAGGTCCGAGCTCTTAGTACTGCTCGGTCTCCACGAAACCCGCGTCCGCGTCGTCGTCCGCGCCGAAGGCGTCAGCCGCAGCGGTCGGGTCGAACCCGGGAGGCGAGTCCTTGAGCGCGAGGCCCATACCCGCCAGCTTCGCCTTGACCTCGTCAATGGACTTCGCACCGAAGTTACGGATGTCCAGGAGGTCCGCCTCGGAGCGAGCGACAAGCTCACCCACGGAGTGGATGCCCTCACGCTTGAGGCAGTTGTACGACCGAACCGTCAGCTCAAGCTCCTCGATGGGAAGAGCCAGATCCGCGGCCAGGGCGGCGTCCGTCGGAGACGGACCCATGTCGATGCCCTCGGCGTCGATGTTCAGCTCGCGGGCGAGACCGAACAGCTCGACCAGCGTCTTACCGGCGGAGGCCATGGCGTCACGCGGACGCATCGCCTGCTTGGTCTCGACGTCGACGATCAGCTTGTCGAAGTCGGTGCGCTGCTCGACACGCGTGGCCTCGACCTTGTACGTGACCTTGAGAACCGGCGAGTAGATGGAGTCGACCGGGATACGGCCGATCTCCTGGCCCACCTGCTTGTTCTGCACGGCGGAGACGTAGCCGCGACCGCGCTCGACGGTCAGCTCCATCTCCAGCTTGCCCTTGCCGTTGAGCGTGGCGAGGACGAGGTCGGGGTTGTGCACCTCGACACCGGCCGGGGGCGCGATGTCGGCGGCGGTGACCAGACCCGGGCCCTGCTTGCGCAGGTACATCACGACCGGCTCGTCGTGCTCCGAGGAGACGACCAGCTGCTTGATGTTGAGGATGAGGTCGGTGACGTCCTCCTTGACGCCCGGCACGGTGGTGAACTCGTGCAGGACACCGTCGATGCGGATGCTGGTGACAGCGGCACCGGGGATCGACGACAGGAGGGTACGGCGGAGGGAGTTGCCGAGGGTGTAACCGAAGCCCGGCTCCAGCGGCTCGATGACGAACCGGGAACGGAACTCGTCGACAACCTCTTCGGTCAGCGAGGGACGCTGAGCGATCAGCATGGTGTGATCCTTCAGTCAGGGGCGCCCGCTATTTGACGCCCGACTTGTACTGCAAGGGTACGGGCGGCACGGCCCCGTGAGGAGTCGTACCGCCCGGAACCGCTAGACCAGCAGCGGAGCGCTGTGCGTCAGACGCGGCGGCGCTTCGGCGGGCGGCAGCCGTTGTGCGGGGTCGGGGTGACGTCCTGGATGGAGCCGACCTCGAGGCCCGTGGCCTGCAGGGAGCGGATCGCGGTCTCACGACCGGAACCCGGGCCCTTCACGAACACGTCGACCTTGCGCATGCCGTGCTCCTGAGCGCGGCGGGCAGCCGACTCGGCGGCCATCTGCGCGGCGAACGGCGTGGACTTCCGGGAGCCCTTGAAGCCGACGTGGCCGGCGGAGGCCCAGGAGATCACGTTGCCCGACGGGTCCGTGATGGAGACGATCGTGTTGTTGAACGTGCTCTTGATGTGCGCGTGGCCGTGAGCGACGTTCTTCTTTTCCTTGCGGCGCACCTTCTTGGCAGCGCCCTGACGACCCTTGGGGGGCATCTATTACTCCTACGGGAGGTGGTCGGTCCTTCAGCGAAGACCGTGGACAGTCGTCCGCTTCGGACTACTTCTTGCCCGGCTTCTTCTTGCCGGCGATGGCGCGACGCGGGCCCTTGCGGGTACGAGCGTTGGTGCTGGTGCGCTGACCGCGGACGGGCAGACCGCGACGGTGACGGAGACCCTGGTAGCAACCGATCTCGACCTTGCGGCGGATGTCGGCCTGGATCTCGCGACGGAGGTCACCCTCGGTCTTGATGTTGCTGTCGACGTACTCGCGGATCGCGACGAGCTGCTCTTCGCTCAGGTCGCGGACGCGGGTGTTGGGGTCGACGCCGGTCGCAGCCAGCGTCTCCTGGGACAGGGTCCGGCCAATGCCGAACACGTAGGTGAGGGCGACCTCCACGCGCTTTTCGCGCGGGATGTCAACACCGGAAACGCGTGCCATTCAATGGCTCCTGGTGAATCTTCGGAGGTCTTCCGCAGAACCGGCTCCCGGCCGCCGTACTAGGTACGAACCGGGTCCTCGGCCTCCGAACCGAGGGTGTCGAGCTGGATGGCTCGGGCTCTGCGTATGAACAAATTCAGCTTGCGTCGCGCGAATCTCTGCGGGTGCAGAGGGTGCGGTCGTGCGTCAGCCCTGGCGCTGCTTGTGGCGCGGGTTCTCGCAGATGACCATGACCCGGCCGTGACGGCGGATCACCCTGCACTTGTCGCAGATCTTCTTGACGCTCGGCTTGACCTTCATGGGTGAGGTTCTCCGGGTCAGTGCCATCACCCCGGCGACTGCCGGGATGCGGGCAAGATCTACTTGTACCGGTAGACGATCCGGCCACGCGTCAGGTCGTACGGAGACAGCTCCACCACGACCCGGTCGTCAGGGAGGATGCGGATGTAGTGCATACGCATCTTGCCGCTGATGTGTGCCAGGACCTGGTGGCCGTTCTGGAGCTCGACCTTGAACATGGCGTTCGGCAGAGACTCGACGACAGTGCCCTCGATCTCGATGGCACCTTGCTTCTTGGCCACGCTTCGCCCTTCGAATCGACTACCTTGATCGACTCTCTCACTCACCCCGAGAGGCGGGCTGCGAGCGCATGAAGACATGCGGGTGCACGAGAGCCGACGAGTCAGTCTACGTCAGCGCACCCGAAAAACACGAATCGCAAAAGTCTGCCCTGCCCAACAGATCATCATGCACCCGGGGCACAACTCATCGCTACGCCTGCGGGGCCAGAGCTACCGCCGCCATCGCTGTGGGCAGTCGTTCCGCTGGGGCGGAACGGGTGGGCACAGCGATGACCCCCGCAGCCGGCAACGGCGCCCGGCCCCTACGCGAGCGGATCCGGCGCAGCGGTGATGCCGTACTCCGCCAGCTTCGCCTTACCCCCGTCAGGCGCGGTGAGCACCAGCGGCCCCTGATCCGTGAGCGCCACCGAGTGCTCCCAGTGCGAAGACCAGGTCCCATCCGTGGTGATGACAGTCCAGTCATCGGACAGCACCTCGGTACGAGGCGTACCAAGAGAAACCATCGGCTCGATGGCGAGGCAGAACCCCGGCACCAGCTTCGGCCCCTTCCCCCGCCGCCGCTCGACATAGTTCAGCAGATGCGGATCCATGTGCATCTCGGTCCCGATGCCATGCCCGCCGTAGTCCTCGATGATCCCGTACCGCCCACCCCCCGGCTTCGGCTGCCGACGGATGTACGTCTCGATGGCACGCGAGATGTCCACCAGCCGGTTCCCCTGCTTCATCGCCGCGATGCCCGCCCACATCGACTCCTCGGTGACCCGGGACAGCTCGATCAGCTCGGGCGCGTGCCCGGAGCCGACGAAGGCCGTGTACGCCGCGTCCCCGTGCCAGCCGTCGACGATCGCGCCGCAGTCGATGGAGATGATGTCGCCGTCCTTGAGGACGACGTCGTCGGAGGGGATGCCGTGGACGACGACCTCGTTGGCCGAGGTGCAGATCGTCGCGGGGAAGCCGCCGTAGCCGAGGAAGTTGGACTTGGCGCCGTGCTCGTCGAGCACCTTGCGGGCGACCTGGTCCAGGTCGCGGGTG
Source organism: Streptomyces sp. LaPpAH-108 (assembly GCF_000373625.1). Classification (GTDB taxonomy): domain Bacteria; phylum Actinomycetota; class Actinomycetes; order Streptomycetales; family Streptomycetaceae; genus Streptomyces. The sequence goes on along the minus strand of NZ_KB891987.1, from coordinate 237,562 downwards.
GTCGCACCCGGCACCGCCGCCTCACGGGTGGCCGCGTGGATCGCGGCGACGACCAGCCCCGCCGCACGCATCTTGGCGATCTGCTCGGGGGTCTTGATCTGCACCATGAGGGCCTGCGCTCTCCGTCACTCATCGACTGGGGTTAGGGACACAACACTACGGCCGCGGCGCCCCTGAGGGACACCGCGGCCGGAGGGAGCGCTCGTTACTCGGTCTCGTTCTGCTCGCTCTTGAGTGCGGTCAGCGCCCGCTGGGTGATCTCGTCCACCGGACCGAGCGAGGAGATCGTCACCACGAGGCCCTGGGACCGGTAGTAGTCGATGATCGGCTCGGTCTGCGTGTGGTAGACCTCCAGGCGCTTGCGGACCGTGTCCTCGGAGTCGTCGTCCCGCTGGTACAGCTCGCCGCCGCAGACGTCGCAGACGCCCTCCTGCTTCGGCTTGCTGTAGGTCACGTGGAAGACGTGCGAGGAGTCGTTGCGGCAGATGCGCCGGCCGGCGATCCGCTTGACGACCTCGTCCTCCGGGACCTCCAGGTCCAGCACCGCGTCCAGCTTGATGCCCTCGCCGCGCAGCAGCTCGTCCAGCGCCTCGGCCTGCGAGACGTTGCGCGGGAAGCCGTCGAGCAGGAAACCGCCCTCGGCGTCCGGCTGCTCCATGCGGTCCTTGGCCATCGCGATGGTGACCTCGTCGGGTACGAGGTTCCCGGCGTCCATGAAGGACTTCGCGAGTTTGCCCAGCTCCGTCTGCCGGCTGATGTTGGCCCGGAACAGGTCGCCCGTGGAGATGTGCGGGACGGACAGAGTCTCGGCGAGGCGGACGGCTTGCGTTCCCTTACCGGCACCAGGCGGCCCGACGAGGACGATACGCATCAGCGGAGGAACCCTTCGTAATTGCGCTGCTGGAGCTGGCTCTCGATCTGCTTCACGGTCTCCAGGCCGACACCCACGATGATGAGGATGCTGGTCCCGCCGAACGGGAAGTTCTGGCTTGCCCCGAAGCCCGCCAACGCCATCGTCGGCACAAGAGCGATCAGACCCAGATACAGCGAACCCGGCCAGGTGATCCGGTTGAGCACGTAACTCAGGTACTCAGCGGTCGGTCGGCCAGCCCGGATGCCCGGGATGAAGCCACCATACTTCTTCATGTTGTCCGCGACTTCCTCGGGGTTGAACGAGATCGCCACGTAGAAGAACGCGAAGAACACGATCAGCAGGAAGTACAGCGTGATGTAGACCGGGTGGTCGCCCTTGGTCAGGTTCGCCGTCACCCAGCGCTTCCAGCCCGAGTCCCCGCCCGCGAACTGCGCGACCAGAGCCGGGATGTAGAGCAGCGACGAGGCGAAGATGACCGGGATGACACCGGCCTGGTTCACCTTGAGCGGGATGTAGGTCGAGGTGCCGCCGTAGGACCGGCGGCCGATCATGCGCTTCGCGTACTGCACCGGGATACGGCGCTGGGCCTGCTCCACGAAGACAACGAGCCCGACCATGACCAGGCCGACCAGGATGACGGTGCCGAACTCGATCCAGCCGTCGGCCAGGGTGCCCTGCTTCTTGATGGCCCACAGCGCGGACGGGAAGGTCGCGGCGATCGAGATGAACATCAGGATCGACATGCCGTTGCCGATGCCGCGGTCGGTGATCAGCTCACCGAGCCACATGACGACGCAGGTACCGGCGGTCATGCAGATCACCATGGTGATCGTGATGAAGATCGACTGGTCCGGGACGATGCTGGGGGCGGCGGTGCAGCCGCTGAACAGCGCGCCGGTGCGGGCGGTGGCGACCAGGCCGGTGCCCTGGAGGATGGCGAGGGCCACGGTCAGATACCGCGTGTACTGGGTGATCTTCGCCGTACCGGACTGGCCCTCCTTCTTGAGGGCTTCCAGACGCGGGATCACCACGGTCAGCAGCTGGAGAATGATGCTGGCCGTGATGTACGGCATGATGCCGAGCGCGAAGATCGTGATCTGCAGCAGCGCGCCACCGCTGAACATGTTGACCAGTCCGAAGAGGCCCTGATTGCCGGACGCCTCGGTCACACAGGTCTGAACGGCCTTGTAATTGACGCCGGGGATCGGGATGTGGGTACCGACCCGGTAGACCACGATGATGCCCAGCGTGAAGAGCAGCTTCTTGCGCAGGTCGGGCGTCTTGAACGCCCGGGCGAACGCGGTGAGCACGGTGCCTCCTGCGACCCCCGCGCAACTGCGTCAAGGGTGACGGTCTAGAGGTTCGACGAATACGAAAAAGAACAGTGCAGGCCACCTTACCGGCGACACTGCCCCCCTAGGAACGACCAACCGGGGATACCTCATTGTGAGGTATCCCCGGTCGGGATCGTCTATGTCATCGAGAGGCCCGAGGGACTCAGACCAGCTCGGTGACCGTACCGCCGGCGGCGGTGATCTTCTCCTTGGCGGAGTCGGAGACGGCGTCCACCGTCACCTGCAGCGCCACGGAGATCTCGCCCTGGCCGAGGACCTTGACGAGGCTGTTCTTGCGAACGGCACCCTTGGCCACGAGGTCCTGGACGGTGACCTCTCCACCCTGCGGGTAGAGGGAGGCCAGCTTGTCCAGGTTCACGACCTGGTACTCGGTCTTGAACGGGTTCTTGAAGCCCTTCAGCTTCGGGAGACGCATGTGGAGGGGCATCTGGCCACCCTCGAAGCGCTCCGGAACCTGGTAACGGGCCTTCGTGCCCTTGGTACCACGACCGGCCGTCTTACCCTTCGACGCCTCACCACGACCCACACGGGTCTTGGCGGTCTTGGCGCCCGGGGCGGGACGGAGGTTGTGGATCTTGAGCGGGTTCTGCTCCGCCATGATCAGTCGACCTCCTCGACCGTCACGAGGTGGCGGACGGTGTGCACCATGCCGCGGAACTCGGGGCGGTCCTCCTTGACGACCTGCGTGTTGATCCCCTTGAGACCAAGGGAACGCAGCGTGTCACGGTGGTTCTGCTTGCTGCCGATGTAGGACTTGACCTGCGTGATCTTGAGCTGTGCCATTACGCACCAGCCCCGGCACGCGCACGCAGCAGAGCCGCGGGGGCGACGTCCTCGAGCGGCAGACCGCGGCGGGCCGCGACCTCCTCGGGACGCTGCAGGCCCTTGAGGGCCGCCACGGTGGCGTGCACGATGTTGATCGCGTTGTCGGAGCCCAGGGACTTCGACAGGATGTCGTGGATACCGGCGCACTCGAGCACGGCACGCACCGGGCCACCGGCGATAACACCGGTACCGGGGGACGCGGGCTTGAGCAGGACGACGCCGGCAGCCTTCTCACCCTGGATGGGGTGCGGGATGGTGCCCTGGATACGGGGGACCTTGAAGAAGTGCTTCTTGGCCTCCTCAACACCCTTGGCGATGGCGGCCGGCACCTCCTTGGCCTTGCCGTAACCGACACCCACGGTGCCGTCACCGTCGCCCACCACGACCAGCGCGGTGAAGCTGAAGCGACGACCACCCTTCACAACCTTGGCGACGCGGTTGATCGCGACAACGCGCTCAACGTACGCGGTCTTCTCGGCGGCAGCTGCGCCGCCGTCACGGCCCTTCCGGTCCCGCCGCTCGCCGCCACCGGCACCGCCACCGCGGCGCTGGGGTCCAGCCATTGGAATTACCTCTCTCTTTATCCGCTAGCTACGCAGCGTCTGAAAGTCGCTGCGCGACGGGAGACTCAGAACTTGAGTCCGGCTTCGCGGGCGGCGTCCGCCAGGGCGGCGATGCGCCCGGCGTACTGGTTGCCACCACGGTCGAATACGACAGCCTCGACACCGGCGGCCTTGGCGCGCTCGGCGACCAGGGCGCCGACGGACTTGGCCTGCGCCGACTTGTCGCTCTCGCCGCCGCGGATCGAAGCGTCCAGGGTCGACGCCGACGCCAGGGTGTGACCCTTGATGTCGTCGATGACCTGGGCCACGATGTGGCGGTTCGAGCGCGTCACGACGAGACGCGGACGCTCAGCCGTACCCGAGATGTGCTTACGGATCCGGATGTGGCGGCGCTTGATCGCGGCGCGCTTGTAGGCGTCGCCCTTGAGGATCTTCTGTCCGTATGCCATGGCTTACTTACCCGCCTTTCCGACCTTGCGGCGGATGACTTCGCCCTCGTACTTGACGCCCTTGGCCTTGTACGGGTCGGGCTTGCGCAGCTTGCGGATGTTGGCCGCAACCTCGCCGACCTTCTGCTTGTCGATGCCCTCGACCGAGAACCGGGTGGGGGCCTCGACCTTGAAGGTGATGCCCTCGGGGGCCTCGACGACGATCGGGTGGCTGTAGCCGAGCGCGAACTCGAGGTTCGAACCCTTGGCGGTCACTCGGTAACCGACACCGCTGATCTCGAGCTTCTTCACGTAACCCTGGGTCACGCCGGTGATCATGTTCGCCACCAGCGTGCGGGACAGGCCGTGCAGGGCCTTGTTCTGACGCTCGTCGTTGGGGCGGGTGACGTTGAGAACGCCGTCCTCGCCCTTGGCGATGTCGATCGGCGCCACGACGGTGTGGGTCAGTTCGCCCTTGGGGCCCTTGACCTTGACCGTACGGCCGTCGATGGTGACGTCCACGCCGGCGGGAACCGTGATGGGGAGCTTGCCAATACGCGACATAGCTGTTTCCTCCGTTCCCTTCCGTTACCAGACGTAGGCGAGAACTTCTCCGCCTACGCCCTTCTTGCCGGCCTGCTTGTCGGTGAGGAGCCCGTGGGACGTGGAGATGATCGCCACGCCGAGGCCACCCAGCACCTTGGGCAGGTTGGTGGACTTCGCGTAGACCCGGAGACCGGGCTTCGAGATCCGCTTGATGCCCGCGATGGAGCGCTCACGGTTCGGGCCGAACTTCAGCTCAAGGACGAGGTTCTTGCCGACCTCGGCGTCCTCGGTCTTCCAGCCCGTGATGAAGCCCTCCTGCTGGAGGATCTCCGCGATGTGAGACTTGATCTTCGACGCCGGCATCGTCACGGAGTCGTGGTATGCCGAGTTCGCGTTACGCAGACGCGTAAGCATGTCTGCGATCGGATCAGTCATGGTCATGAATTGGCCTTCGGCCTCTCTCGCCGGGGTTTCCTGGTGCGCCATCCCTCTCCTCGATCCGAGACGAGGCGGGTGCGGTGCGGTGGACCTACGGCGTAGTAAGTCGTACGGGCGCGACAGACGCCCAACCCCGCAAGCCTACGGCATGTGGGGAAGGGCCTCTGTCGACCCAGTTGCTTACCGAGAGCTTCAGGAATCCCTGTTTAAGGGGATTACCAGGAGCTCTTGGTCACGCCCGGCAGCTCGCCACGGTGAGCCATCTCACGAAGGCACACGCGGCACAGGCCGAACTTGCGGTACACGGAGTGCGGACGGCCGCAGCGCTGGCAGCGCGTGTAGCCACGCACCCCGAACTTGGGCTTGCGAGCAGCCTTAGCGATAAGAGCCTTCTTCGCCATCTCGCTCACGCCTCCTTGAACGGGAAGCCGAGGTGACGAAGGAGCGCGCGGCCCTCAGCGTCGTTGGTCGCCGTGGTGACCACGGTGATGTCCATACCCCGGACGCGGTCGATCTTGTCCTGGTCGATCTCGTGGAACATGACCTGCTCCGTGAGACCGAAGGTGTAGTTGCCACGGCCGTCGAACTGCTTGGGGGACAGACCACGGAAGTCGCGGATGCGCGGGAGCGCGAGCGACAGGGTGCGGTCCAGGAACTCCCACATGCGGTCGCCACGGAGCGTGACGTGGGCACCGATCGGCTGACCCTCGCGCAGCTTGAACTGCGCGATGGACTTGCGGGCCTTGGTGATGGCCGGCTTCTGACCGGTGATGGTGGTCAGGTCACGGACGGCACCGTCCATGAGCTTCGAGTCACGGGCGGCGTCGCCGACACCCATGTTGACCACGATCTTGACGAGGCCGGGGATCTGCATGACGTTCTCGTACTTGAACTCGTCACGCAGCTTGCCCGCGATCTCCTCGCGGTACTTCTGCTTCAGACGCGGAGTGGTGGTAGTCATCAGATGTCCTCACCCGTCCGCTTGGCAACGCGGATCTTGTTGCCCTCGTCGTCGAAGCGGTAACCGACGCGCGTGACGACCTTGTTGCCGTCCTTCTCCACGACCAGCTGAACGTTGGACACGTGGATGGGGGCCTCGGTGGTCACGATGCCGCCGGCCTGGGAACCGCTGGCGGTCGGGCCGGCCTTGGTGTGCTTCTTGACCCGGTTGACACCCTCGACCAGGACACGCTCGTCGCGCGGGTAAGCGGCAATGACCTTGCCCTGCTTGCCCTTGTCCTTACCGGTGATGACCTGGACCAGGTCGCCCTTCTTGATCTTCATGCTTACAGCACCTCCGGCGCGAGCGAGATGATCTTCATGAACTTCTTCTCGCGCAGCTCACGGCCGACGGGGCCGAAGATACGGGTGCCGCGAGGGTCGCCGTCGTTCTTCAGAATGACGGCGGCGTTCTCGTCGAAGCGGATGTACGAGCCGTCCGGACGGCGGCGCTCCTTGACGGTGCGAACGATGACCGCCTTGACGACGTCACCCTTCTTCACGTTGCCGCCGGGGATCGCGTCCTTGACGGTGGCGACGATGACGTCACCGATGCCCGCGTAGCGGCGACCGGAGCCACCGAGCACACGGATGCAAAGGATTTCCTTCGCACCAGTGTTGTCGGCGACACGCAGTCGCGACTCCTGCTGGATCACGTCTATCTCCTGTTTGTCTGCCGGTTCCCGGCCGGGGTCCGGTGACGGACCCCGGCCGAGCCTGGCGGAACGACCTGCGGATTTACCCCGCAGGAATACCTTGCTTCAGCAACTCCCTTGCGGGAATTACTTGGCCTTCTCGAGGATCTCGACGACGCGCCAGCGCTTCGTCGCGGACAGCGGCCGGGTCTCCATGAGGAGGACACGGTCGCCGACACCCGCGGCGTTCTGCTCGTCGTGCGCCTTGAGCTTGTTCGTACGGCGGATGACCTTGCCGTACAGCGCGTGCTTCACGCGGTCCTCGACGGCGACGACGACGGTCTTGTCCATCTTGTCGCTGACGACGAGACCCTCGCGGGTCTTGCGGAAGCCGCGGGCCTCTGCGTTCTCAGTCACGTTCTTCTCGCTCATCAGGCGTTCTCCACCGTTTCGATGCCCAGCTCACGCTCGCGCATCAGGGTGTAGATCCGCGCGATGTCCTTGCGGACCGCCTTCAGACGGCCGTGGTTCTCGAGCTGACCAGTCGCCGCCTGGAAACGGAGGTTGAACAGCTCTTCCTTGGCCTCGCGGAGCTTCGCAAGAAGCTCCTCGTTGCCCAGCTCGCGCAGCTCGGACGCCTTGGTACCGGCCGACATCACGCTTCACCTGCCTCGCGCTTGACGATCCGGCACTTCATCGGCAGCTTGTGAGCCGCACGAGTGAGGGCCTCACGCGCAATCTTCTCGTTGGGGTAGGACAGCTCGAACATGACCCGGCCCGGGTGCACGTTCGCGATCCACCACTCCGGAGAACCCTTACCGGAACCCATGCGGGTCTCGGCAGGCTTCTTCGTCAGCGGACGGTCCGGGTAGATGTTGATCCAGACCTTGCCGCCACGCTTGATGTGGCGGGTCATCGCGATACGGGCCGCCTCGATCTGGCGGTTGGTCACGTACGCCGGCGTGAGGGCCTGAATGCCGTACTCGCCGAACGCGACCGTCGTACCGCCCTTGGCCTGACCACGGCGCTTCGGGTGGTGCTGCTTGCGGTGCTTGACCCTACGGGGGATCAGCATGTCGGTCAGGCCTCCGTTCCGGTGCTCTCAGCCGGAGCGGCGGCGGCGGGAGCCTCGGCCTTGGGGGCCTCGGCACCGGCAGCCTGCTGCGGCTTACGACCGCGCCGCTCGCCACCGCGGCCACCACGGGCCGGGCGGTCGGCACCACCACGGGCCGGGCGGTTACCCGCACGGGCCGCAGCGTTCTCGGCGCGGACCTCGGCGATGTTCTTGACGTCGCCCTTGTAGATCCAGACCTTCACGCCGATGCGGCCGAAGGTCGTCTTGGCCTCGAAGAAGCCGTAGTCCACGTTCGCGCGGAGCGTGTGCAGGGGCACGCGGCCCTCGCGGTAGAACTCCGAGCGGGACATCTCGGCGCCACCGAGGCGGCCACCGCACTGGATCTTGATGCCCTTGGCGCCGGCCTTCATGGCGGACTGCATGCTCTTACGCATGGCCCGACGGAAGGAGACGCGGGAGGAGAGCTGCTCGGCGACGGCCTGGGCAACCAGCTGAGCGTCGGTCTCGGGGTTCTTGACCTCGAGGATGTTCAGCTGGACCTGCTTGCCCGTGAGCTTCTCGAGGTCACCGCGGATGCGGTCGGCCTCGGCGCCACGGCGGCCGATGACGATGCCCGGACGAGCGGTGTGGATGTCCACCCGCACGCGGTCACGGGTGCGCTCGATCTCGACCTTCGAGATGCCGGCGCGCTCCATGCCGGACGTCATCATCCGACGGATGGCGACGTCTTCCTTGACGTAGTCCTTGTACAGCTTGTCGGCGTACCAACGCGACTTGAAGTCGGTCGTGACACCGAGCCGGAACCCATGCGGGTTAACCTTCTGGCCCATTACCGGGTTCCTTCCTTGCTGCTGACGACCACGGTGATGTGGCTGGTCCGCTTGCGGATCCGGTAGGCACGGCCCTGGGCACGCGGCCGGAACCGCTTCAGGGTCGGGCCCTCGTCGACGTACGCCTCGGAGATGTAGAGGCTGTCGGCGTCGGTGTGGTCGTAGTTGTGCGCGGCGTTGGCGATGGCGCTGTCGAGCACCTTGCCGACCGGCACGGAGGCTGCCTGCGGAGCGAATCGCAGAACAGCCTGAGCCTCCGTGGCATCCATGCCACGGATAAGGTCCACCACGCGGCGGGCCTTCATGGGCGTAACGCGGATGTACCGCGCCTGGGCCCTGGCTTCCATGGTTGTCCCTCTCAGTTACTTACGTGTCTGAATGCGATCCGCTACTAGCGGCGCTTCGACTTCCGGTCGTCCTTGACGTGGCCCCGGAAGGTGCGGGTCGGCGAGAACTCGCCGAGCTTGTGGCCGACCATCGACTCGGTGACGAACACCGGGATGTGGGTCTTGCCGTTGTGCACCGCGAGGGTGTGTCCGAGCATCGCCGGGATGATCATCGAGCGGCGGGACCAGGTCTTGATGACGTTCTTGGTGCCGGCTTCGTTCTGGGCGTCCACCTTCTTGATCAGGTGGTCGTCGACGAAGGGCCCCTTCTTCAGGCTACGAGGCATCTCAACCCGTCCTTAGCGCTTCTTGTTCGTCTTGCGGCGGCGGACGATGTACTTGTTCGACGCCTTCTTGGGCGAACGAGTACGGCCTTCCTTCTTGCCCCACGGGGACACAGGGTGGCGACCACCGGAGGTCCGGCCCTCACCACCACCGTGCGGGTGGTCAACCGGGTTCATGACCACACCACGGACGGTCGGGCGAACGCCCAGCCACCGCTTACGGCCGGCCTTACCCCAGTTGATGTTGCTCTGCTCGGCGTTGCCGACCTCGCCGACGGTGGCGCGGCAGCGCACGTCGACCAGGCGGATCTCACCGGACGGCATACGCAGGTGGGCGTAGGCGCCCTCCTTGGCGAGCAGCTGCACGGAGGCACCGGCGGAACGGGCGAACTTGGCACCGCCACCGGGACGGAGCTCGATCGCGTGGATCGTGGTACCGACCGGGATGTTGCGGAGGGCCAGGTTGTTGCCCGGCTTGATGTCGGCCCCGGGACCGTTCTCGACGCGGTCACCCTGCTGCAGGTTGCGCGGGGCGAGGATGTAGCGCTTCTCGCCGTCGGCGTAGTGCAGCAGCGCGATGCGCGCGGTGCGGTTGGGGTCGTACTCGATGTGCGCGACCTTCGCCGGCACGCCGTCCTTGTCGTGACGACGGAAGTCGATCACTCGGTAGGCGCGCTTGTGTCCGCCACCCTGGTGGCGAACGGTCACACGACCGGCGTTGTTACGGCCGCCCTTGCTGTGCAGCGGGCGGACCAGCGACTTCTCCGGCGTGGACCGCGTGACCTCGACGAAGTCGGCGACGCTGGCACCACGACGGCCCGGCGTAGTCGGCTTGTACTTGCGGATTCCCATTTCTCAGTCCTCGTCCGATATCGGACGATCCGGACCGCCCTTAGGCGGTCGGACCGCCGAAGATGTCGATACGGTCGCCCTCGGCGAGGGTCACGATCGCGCGCTTGGTGGCGGCACGCTGACCGAAGCCGGTCTTCGTGCGCTTGCGCTTGCCCTGGCGGTTGATCGTGTTGACCCCGGTGACCTGGACGTCGAAGACCGCCTGGACGGCCTGCTTGATCTGGGTCTTGTTGGCGTTCGGGTCGACGATGAACGTGTACTTGTTCTCGTCGATGAGCGAGTAGCTCTTCTCCGAGACGACCGGCTTCAGCAGGACGTCACGGGGGTCCGTGTACGACTTGCTCAGCGGGGTCTCGACGGTGTTCTTGCCCTCGGTGGCGTGGCGCTTCGCCTTGGCGACGCGCGCGGCCTTGGCGGCCTTGGCGGCCTTCGAGGCGATGCTCGGGTGACGCGTAGCCATCAGGCTTCGCTCCCTTCGGTGTCAGCGGCCTTGGGGCCAGACACGAAGGACTCGAACGCGGCCTGGGTGAAGACCACGTCGTCCGAGACGAGAACGTCGTACGTGTTCAGCTGGCCCGGCTCCAGGATGTGGACCTGGGGCAGGTTGCGCGCGGAAAGCAGCGCGGCCTCGTCGGAGCGCTCGATGACCAGGAGCACGTTCTTGCGCTCGCTGATCTTGCCGAGGAAGCTCTTCGCGGCCTTGGTGGAGGGAGTCGCACCCTCGACCACGCCGGTGACGACGTGGATGCGAGCGTTGCGGGCCCGGTCGGTGAGGGCGTGGCGCAGGGCCGCGGCCTTCATCTTCTTCGGGGTCCGCTGCGAGTAGTCACGCGGCGTGGGGCCGTGGACGACGCCACCGCCGGCGAACTGCGGCGCACGGGTCGAACCCTGGCGCGCGCGGCCGGTGCCCTTCTGACGGTAAGGCTTCCTACCGCCACCACGGACCTCGCCACGGCTCTTGACCTTGTGCGTGCCCTGACGGGCCGCGGCCAGCTGCGCGACGACGACCTGGTGAAGCAGCGGGATGCTGATCTTCTCGACGTCGAAGATCTCGGCCGGGAGCTCGACGGTCCCGGCGTTGTCGCCGGAGGGCGACAGGATGTCAATGGTGCTCATAGTCCTCAGGCCCCCTTGGCCGCGGTGCGGACCAGGACGAGGCCGCCGTTCGGACCAGGAACCGCGCCCTTGATGAGGAGCAGGCCCTTCTCCGCGTCAACGGCGTGAACGGTCAGGTTCTGGGTGGTGACCCGCTCGTTGCCCATGCGACCCGCCATGCGCATGCCCTTGAAGACACGGCCGGGGGTGGCACAGCCACCGATGGAACCGGGCATGCGGTGCACACGGTGGGCACCGTGGGACGCCTTGCCACCCTTGAAGTTGTGGCGCTTCATGACACCGGCGAAGCCCTTGCCCTTGCTCTTCGCGGTGACGTCGACCTTGACGCCCGACTCGAAAACCTCGGCAGTGATCTCCTGACCCAGCGTGTACTCGCTGGCGTCGGAGGTACGGAGCTCCACCAGGTGGCGGCGCGGAGTTACGTCGGCCTTGGCGAAGTGGCCCTTGAGGGGCTTGTTCACCTTGCGCGGGTCGATCTCGCCGAAGGCGATCTGGACCGACTCGTAGCCGTCGACGTCGTTGGTGCGGACCTGGGTCACGACGTTCGGACCGGCCTTGACGACGGTGACCGGAACAACACGGTTGTTCTCGTCCCACACCTGCGTCATGCCGAGCTTCTCGCCCAGGATGCCCTTGATCTGCTTAGCCATTCTCAGATCACCGACCCTCAGAGCTTGATCTCGATGTCGACACCGGCCGGGAGGTCGAGTCGCATCAGGGAGTCAACGGTCTTGGGCGTCGGGTCGAGGATGTCGATCAGGCGCTTGTGCGTGCGCATCTCGAAGTGCTCGCGCGAGTCCTTGTACTTGTGCGGCGACTTGATGACGCAGTACACGTTCTTCTCAGTGGGCAGCGGCACCGGGCCCGCGACCGACGCACCAGTGCGGGTCACCGTCTCGACGATCTTCTTCGCCGAAGAGTCGATGACCTCGTGGTCGTAGGCCTTGAGCCGGATGCGGATCTTCTGTCCCGCCATGGCTACTCAGTAGTCCTGTCTCTCAACGCTCTGGAACCCGGTGGTTTCCGATTGCCTTCTCTCCGACCCACGCGGTCGGGCGTGTCGCGCTCCCGCTGACAGAAATATCCCTATACGGAACATCCCATCGGGGGAATGCACACGGCCCGTCCGGAACCGCAGACCGGGGGCGGAAGGCCCACCGAGTGCCTGGCCGGTGCCGCACCCACGCTTCCCGGAAGATTCCCGTACGTCCAACCCACGAGGGGTTGACGAGTACTGTGGGACTCGCTTCCGGTCCTCCCGGCGGGAGGCGCGCAGCATCAACACTCGACCGAGCAACTAGGACAGTTTGCCACACGGTCCCTGCCGCTGGCCAATCGAGCGGAAGAGATTACCCCGAGAGTGACACAGGTCAAACACCAGCACGCGGGGAGGACGCGCTGAACGGACGACCGGCACGAACTCTCCCTCACACCCGGCTACCGAATGAACTCCGCCGAGCTGCATCAACTGGGGTTCCACATCCCGGAGGGTGACCGACCCGTCCCGTTCTTTCACCAGGTAGCGGAGGGGTCGCGGCTCATCAGGGGCAGCGCGCCGTCCACGGGGTCGATCGCGAACCAGCCGGAGCGGGCGCCCGCGTACTCCCCCTTGTTGTCGCGCAACGCCCGCCGCAGTTCGGCGAGTTCGCCGTCCGCCCCGGCTCAGCCGCTCCAGCGGCCTCTCCGCCGCCAGCGCCTCGTACCGCTCGACGTCTCCCAGAGCGGACCCGTTGAAGCCCCGGCCCGCACCGCCACCGTCCACCGCCGAGGTCAGCCCGAGCCGCACCCCCTCGTCCGCATCCGACACCGCCCGTACGGCATGGTCGATGCGCTCCTGCCAGGACCGTACGGCCGAGTCGTCGGCACCGTCCGCCGACACCCCACGCTCGGAGACCCGCAGCCCCGCCGCCAGCGCCTCCCGACGCACAGCGCCCAACCGCCCCCGCAACTCCGTGAACTGCGCGTGCGCATCCCGCAGCAGGGAGGCGATCGCCGCCGCCTCCGCGCCCAGCCGGTCCAGCAGGTTCCGCATCTGCCCGCCCCAGGCGGTGTGCGCCCTGCGCAGGGCCGCCGAGGTCAGCCAGCCGTCGCCGTCCCGGGCGCCGAACGCCTTCACGGCGGCGGAGGTCTCGTCGCCCGCGTACGCCCCGGCCGCCCGGGTGTCCGGCTCCAGAGCGTCCTGCAACGCCCGCGCCACCGAACGCTGCTGAGCGGGCGAGGAGGCCGGCAGCCCGCCTCCGCCGACACCAGTACCGCCCGCGCCGCCCAAAACCCCGGACAACGCGAAGAGGCCCGTACGACCGGAGTCGTACGGGCCTCTCGAAGGTCAGTCAGTGACCTCGAAGCAAGGGAACTTACTTCGTGATCTTGGTGACCTGGCCGGCGCCCACCGTGCGGCCACCCTCACGGATGGCGAACTTCAGGCCCTCTTCCATGGCGACGGGCTGGATGAGCTCCACCTTCATCTCGGTGTTGTCACCCGGCATGACCATCTCGGTGCCCTCGGGGAGGGTCACCACGCCGGTCACGTCCGTCGTACGGAAGTAGAACTGCGGACGGTAGTTGTTGAAGAACGGCGTGTGGCGGCCACCCTCGTCCTTGGACAGGATGTAGGCCTGGGCCTCGAACTCGGTGTGCGGGGTGACCGAACCGGGCTTGATGATGACCTGGCCGCGCTCGACGTCCTCGCGCTTGATGCCGCGGAGCAGCAGACCGACGTTCTCACCGGCCTGGCCCTCGTCGAGCAGCTTGCGGAACATCTCGATGCCGGTGACCGTGGTGGTGGTCTTCTCCGGCTTGATGCCGATGATGTCGACGGTCTCGTTGACCTTGAGGACACCACGCTCGATACGACCGGTGACGACGGTGCCACGACCGGTGATCGTGAAGACGTCCTCGATCGGCATCAGGAACGGCTTGTCGACGTCACGCTCGGGCTGCGGGATGGCCTCGTCGACGGCCTTCATCAGCTCGAGAACCGACTGGGTCCACTCGGGGTCACCCTCGAGGGCCTTGAGCGCGGAGACCTTGACGACCGGAACGTCGTCGCCCGGGAACTCGTACTCGGAGAGGAGCTCACGGACCTCGAGCTCGACGAGCTCCAGGATCTCCTCGTCGTCCACCATGTCGGCCTTGTTCAGGGCGACGACGATGTACGGAACGCCGACCTGGCGGGCCAGGAGCACGTGCTCCTTGGTCTGCGGCATCGGGCCGTCGGTGGCGGCGACCACGAGGATCGCGCCGTCCATCTGCGCGGCACCGGTGATCATGTTCTTGATGTAGTCCGCGTGACCCGGGCAGTCGACGTGGGCGTAGTGACGCGCATCGGTCTGGTACTCGACGTGCGCGATGGAGATGGTGATACCGCGCTGACGCTCTTCGGGCGCCTTGTCGATGTTGTCGAACGCGGTGGCCTCGTTGAGGTCCGGGTACGCGTCGTGCAGCACCTTGGTAATGGCGGCCGTGAGGGTCGTCTTACCGTGGTCGATGTGACCGATGGTGCCGATGTTGACGTGCGGCTTAGTCCGCTCGAACTTCGCCTTCGCCACTGGGTCCTCCTGTGGAGTGGTTCTGGTACGCCTTACTCATCGGCGCCAGGTGATCTTTGCTGGGATGCCGCCCGCCGGGGTGTTTCCGAGTGGTCCGACCCCGGCGGTCGGTGTCAAGCCTAAAGCGTGTAAACGGGGTGCGTTACTCGCCCTTGGCCTTCGCGATGATCTCCTCGGCGACGTTCCGCGGAACCTCGGCGTAGGAGTCGAACTGCATCGAGTAGCTTGCGCGACCCGAGGTCTTGCTGCGGAGGTCTCCGACGTAGCCGAACATCTCCGAGAGGGGCACGAGGCCCTTCACGACGCGGGCACCGGCCCGCTCCTCCATGGCCTGGATCTGGCCACGGCGGGAGTTGATGTCGCCGATGACCTCGCCCATGTAGTCCTCGGGCGTGGTGACCTCGACGGCCATCATCGGCTCGAGGAGCACGGGGGAAGCCTTGCGCGCGGCCTCCTTGAAGGCCTGCGAACCGGCGATCTTGAAGGCGAGCTCGGAGGAGTCGACCTCGTGGTAGCCACCGTCGAGAAGAATGACGCGGACGCCCGTCATCTCGTAACCGGCCAGGATGCCGAACTGCATGGCCTCCTGCGCACCGGCGTCCACCGAAGGGATGTACTCCTTCGGGATACGGCCACCGGTGACCTTGTTCACGAACTCGTACGACGCGTCGCCGCCCTCGATGGGCTCGATCGCGATCTGCACCTTCGCGAACTGACCGGTACCACCGGTCTGCTTCTTGTGGGTGTAGTCGTGACGCTCGACGGCCTTGCGGATCGTCTCGCGGTACGCGACCTGCGGCTTGCCGACGTTGGCCTCGACCTTGAACTCACGGCGCATACGGTCGACCAGCACCTCGAGGTGCAGCTCGCCCATACCACCGATGATGGTCTGGCCGGTCTCCTCGTCCGAGTGAACCTGGAAGGAGGGGTCCTCCTCCGCGAGACGCTGGATGGCGACACCCAGCTTCTCCTGGTCACCCTTGGACTTGGGCTCGATGGCGACCTGGATCACCGGCGCCGGGAAGTCCATGGACTCCAGGATGACCGGGTTCTTGTCGTCGGACAGCGTCTCACCGGTGGTGGTCTGCTTCAGGCCCATGACGGCGACGATGTCACCGGCGCCCACCGAGTCGATCTCCTCACGCTTGTTCGCGTGCATGCGGTAGATCTTGCCGATGCGCTCCTTCTTGCCCTTGACGGAGTTCAGCACCGAGGTGCCGGACTCCAGGCGGCCCGAGTAGACCCGGACGAAGGTGAGCTTGCCCAGGTGCGGGTCGCTCATGATCTTGAACGCGAGCGCGGACAGCGGCTCGTCCTCGGACGGCTTGCGCTTGACGACGACCTCGGGGTCCTTGACGTCGTGGCCCTCGATGGCCTCGACGTCGAGCGGGGTCGGCAGGTAGCGCACGACCGCGTCGAGCAGGGGCTGGACGCCCTTGTTCTTGAACGCGGTACCGCAGAACACCGGGGTGACGGTGGTGCCGTCGGACTTGCCGGACGCGATGGTGATACGACGGATCGCGGCGTACAGCTGCTCCTCGGTGGGCTCCTGGCCCTCCAGGTACAGCTCCATGATCTCTTCGTCGTTCTCCGCGACGGCCTCGACGAGCTTGCCGCGCCACTCCTCGGCAGCCTCGGTGTGGGTGTCCGGGATGTCGACGACGTCGTACATCTCGCCCTTGGCCGCCTCGGCGGACCACACGAGCGCCTTCATGCGGACCAGGTCCACGACGCCCTTGAAGTCGGCCTCGGCACCGATCGGGAGCTGCATGACGAGCGGCTGGGCGCCCAGGCGGTCCGAGATCATGTCCACGCAGCGGTGGAACTCGGCGCCGGTACGGTCCAGCTTGTTGACGAAGCAGATGCGCGGCACGCCGTAACGGTCGGCCTGACGCCACACCGTCTCGGACTGCGGCTCCACACCGGCGACACCGTCGAACACCGTCACGGCGCCGTCGAGCACGCGGAGCGAACGCTCCACCTCGACGGTGAAGTCGACGTGACCCGGGGTGTCGATGATGTTGATGGTGTAGTCACTGCCCTCGAGGGGCCAGTGGCAGGTGGTGGCAGCAGACGTGATCGTGATGCCACGCTCCTGCTCCTGCTCCATCCAGTCCATCGTGGCGGCGCCGTCGTGGACCTCACCGATCTTGTACGACACACCGGTGTAGAACAGGATCCGCTCGGTGGTGGTCGTCTTGCCCGCGTCGATGTGGGCCATGATCCCGATGTTGCGGACCTTGGCCAGGTCAAGTGAAGTGGTAGCCATAAGGCTTCAGTCTTCTCTCGGTCTCGATGTGGGTAGCGACTACCAGCGGTAGTGCGCGAAGGCCTTGTTGGACTCGGCCATCTTGTGCGTGTCCTCGCGCTTCTTGACGGCCGCACCGAGGCCGTTCGAAGCGTCGAGAAGCTCGTTGAGCAGACGCTCGGTCATCGTCTTCTCGCGACGGGCGCGCGAGTAACCGACGAGCCAGCGCAGCGCGAGCGTGTTGGCGCGACCGGGCTTGACCTCGATCGGCACCTGGTACGTCGCACCGCCGACGCGGCGGGACTTGACCTCGAGGGTCGGCTTGATGTTCTCCAGCGCGCGCTTCAGCGTGATGATCGGGTCGTTGCCCGTCTTCTCACGCAGACCCTCCATGGCGCCGTAGACGATGCGCTCGGCGGTGGAGCGCTTGCCGTTCAGCAGCACCTTGTTGATGAGGGAGGTCACCAGAGGAGAACCGTAGACCGGGTCGATGATGACCGGGCGCTTCGGGGCGGGGCCCTTACGAGGCATTCTTACTTCTCCTTCTTGGCGCCGTAGCGGCTGCGGGCCTGCTTGCGGTTCTTGACACCCTGGGTGTCGAGCGAGCCGCGGATGATCTTGTAGCGAACACCCGGCAGGTCCTTCACACGGCCGCCGCGCACGAGCACGATGGAGTGCTCCTGCAGGTTGTGTCCCTCACCCGGAATGTAGGCCGTGACCTCGATGCCGCTGGTCAGACGCACACGCGCGACCTTACGCAGGGCCGAGTTCGGCTTCTTCGGGGTGGTCGTGAACACACGCGTGCAGACGCCGCGACGCTGGGGCGAACCCTCGAGTGCGGGCGTCTTGTTCTTCTCGACCTTGTCCTGCCGGCCCTTACGGACCAGCTGCTGGATCGTAGGCACTACTTCTCCGGTTTCTGTGTGCCGAATGGTGAAGCTAACCTGGAACTTCGCCGACCCACGCGGTCGGGTGTGTCGAATCCGGCCGTCTCCCACCACGAAGGGGAAGAGCGCGGATTGCGATGGCCGGTGACGGCTCGCCGCGCGGTCGAAGGCACGCACGGGAGCCAGGGCACACCCCAGGCACAAGGTATGAGCGTACCTACCGCATGGACTTCGGTCAAAACAAATGCGGGGCACCCGCACGCGACGGACGGAGCATGTCAAGACCCCGGGCCGCCGAAGGGCGCGGATTTCACATGCCGGACACGCGTGGACGCCCGCACAGGTCAGGAGCCGGAGGCGGCGGCCACGATCAGCAGCAGCCAGAACACGGCCCAGCCGGCCGCCGACAGCCAGCCCGTCACGAGCCCGATCAGCGCGAGTCCGTCGCCGTCCTCACCGGTGCGCCGGATCTCGCCGCGCGCGGTGTGCCCAAGCACGATCGCCGGGATGCCGGTGAGCCCGGCGGTCAGCAGGCACAGCAGCCCGCAGACGGCGGCCCCGATCGCCTTGCTGTTGGTCCGCGGTCGCGGGGGCGGCAGAAAGGCCGGCGGGACGGCCCCGAAGGCCGTCTGCTGCGCTGCGGGGCCGTGCGGCAGGTCGGCCACCACCAGCGCCAGTTCGCCCACCGTACGGGCCGCGTAGGCCCGCTCCACCCGCCGGTCGAACTCCCCCTTGTCCAGGCGCCCCTCGCCGTACCCGGCGCGCAGCACGTCCACGGTGCGCTCCCGGTCGGCGTGCGAGGCCAGCAGGAACGAGGGACCACTGCCCGGGACCGGTCCCGGCACACGGCCGTTCCCCTGCCACCACGGTGGATACGACACGGAACACCTCCCGAAACCCCCGGCCGGAGTCTCTCCATGATGCGCCCGATCGCCCCTTCCCGGGCGGAAATGCCCGGACGGAAATGCCCGGACGGCAACGCCGAAGGGCGGCACCCCCCGCAGAGGATGCCGCCCTTCGGACTGCTCGCTTACTGGTTGTACGGACCGTAGTCGTAGTCCTCCAGCGGCACGGCCTGGCCGGAGCCGGCGCCGAACGGCGAGTAGTCGATGTCGTCGTAGCCGACGGCCGAGTACATCGCGGCCTTGGCCTCCTCGGTCGGCTCGACCCGGATGTTGCGGTAGCGGGACAGACCCGTACCGGCCGGGATGAGCTTACCGATGATGACGTTCTCCTTGAGGCCGATGAGGCTGTCGGACTTGGCGTTGATCGCCGCGTCCGTCAGGACCCTCGTCGTCTCCTGGAAGGACGCCGCCGACAGCCAGGACTCCGTGGCCAGCGAGGCCTTGGTGATACCCATGAGCTGCGGACGACCGGAGGCCGGGTGACCGCCCTCCTGGACCACACGACGGTTCTCGGTCTCGAACTTCGACCGCTCGACCAGCTCGCCGGGCAGCAGCTCGGCGTCGCCGGACTCGATGATCGTCACACGGCGGAGCATCTGCCGGATGATGATCTCGATGTGCTTGTCGTGGATCGACACGCCCTGCGAGTTGTAGACCTTCTGGACCTCGCCGACCAGGTGGACCTGGACGGCACGCTGACCCAGGATGCGCAGCACGTCGTGCGGGTTGGTGGCACCCACGGTGAGCTGCTGGCCCACCTCGACGTGCTCGCCGTCGCGGACCAGGACCTTGGCGCGCTTCGAGATCGGGAACGCCGTCTCGTCGCTGCCGTCGTCCGGGGTGACGACGATCTTCTTGGTCTTCTCGGTCTCCTCGATCCGCACGCGGCCGGAGGCCTCGGAGATCGGGGCGACACCCTTCGGGGTACGGGCCTCGAAGAGCTCGACGACACGGGGCAGACCCTGGGTGATGTCGTCACCGGCCACACCACCGGTGTGGAAGGTACGCATCGTCAGCTGGGTACCGGGCTCACCGATGGACTGGGCGGCGATGATGCCGACCGCCTCACCGATGTCGACCAGCTTGCCGGTGGCGAGCGAACGGCCGTAGCACATCGCGCAGGTGCCGACGGCGGACTCGCAGGTCAGGACCGAGCGGGTCTTGACCTCCTCGACACCGTGCTTGACCAGCTCGTCGATGAGGACGTCGCCCAGGTCGGTGTTGGCCGGGGCCAGCACCACACCGTCGACGACGATGTCCTCGGCCAGCGCACGGGCGTACACGCTGGTCTCGACGTTGTCGGCCTTGCGCAGCACACCGTCCGCGCCGCGGTCCGCGATACGGAGCTTGAGACCACGCTCGGTGCCGCAGTCCTCCTCGCGGATGATGACGTCCTGCGAGACGTCCACCAGACGACGGGTCAGGTAACCCGAGTCGGCGGTACGCAGGGCGGTGTCGGCCAGACCCTTACGGGCACCGTGCGTGGAGATGAAGTACTCCAGCACGGACAGGCCCTCACGGAAGGACGCCTTGATCGGACGCGGGATCGTCTCGTTCTTGGCGTTCGACACCAGACCACGCATACCGGCGATCTGCCGCATCTGCATCATGTTTCCTCGGGCACCCGAGTCAACCATCATGAAGATGGGGTTCGTCTTGGGGAAGTTCTCGTTCATCGCCTCGGCGACCTCGTTGGTCGCCTTGGTCCAGATGTTGATGAGCTCCTGAGTGCGCTCTTCCTTGGTGATCAGACCGCGCTCGTACTGCTTCTGGACCTTCTCGTCCTGCGCCTCGTAGCCCTTGACGATCTCCTTCTTCGCCTCGGGAACGACGACGTCGGAGATGGCCACGGTGACACCGGAACGGGTCGCCCAGAAGAAGCCCGCCGCCTTCAGGTTGTCGAGCGTCGCCGCCACGATGACCTTGGGGTAGCGCTCGGCCAGGTCGTTGACGATCTCGGAGAGCTGCTTCTTGCCCACCGAGTAGTCGACGAACGGGTAGTCCTCGGGCAGCAGCTCGTTGAAGAGCGCGCGGCCCAGGGTGGTGCGCAGGCGGAACGAGTCCCCCTGCTGCCACTCGGGCTCGCCCTCCTCGCGCGCCGACGGCGTCCAGCCACGCGGCGGGATGGTGCCCACCGGGAAGCGGATGTCGATCGGCGACTGCAGGGCCAGCTCACCGGCGTCGAACGCCATGATCGCCTCGGCCGTGGAGCCGAACGCGCGGCCCTCGCCCTTGGTGTCACGCAGTTCTCCGTCGGTGGTGAGGAAGAACAGACCGAGGACCATGTCCTGGGTCGGCATCGTCACCGGACGGCCGTCGGCGGGCTTGAGGATGTTGTTCGAGGACAGCATCAGGATGCGGGCCTCGGCCTGCGCCTCCGCGGACAGCGGCAGGTGCACGGCCATCTGGTCACCGTCGAAGTCCGCGTTGAACGCGGTGCAGACGAGCGGGTGGATCTGGATGGCCTTGCCCTCGACCAGCTGCGGCTCGAAGGCCTGGATGCCGAGGCGGTGCAGGGTGGGAGCACGGTTCAGCAGCACCGGGTGCTCGGCGATGACCTCTTCGAGGACGTCGTACACGACGGTGCGACCGCGCTCCACCATGCGCTTGGCGCTCTTGATGTTCTGCGCGTGGTTCAGGTCGACCAGACGCTTCATCACGAACGGCTTGAACAGCTCCAGCGCCATGGCCTTGGGCAGACCGCACTGGTGCAGCTTCAGCTGCGGGCCGACGACGATGACGGAACGCGCCGAGTAGTCGACTCGCTTGCCGAGCAGGTTCTGCCGGAAACGACCCTGCTTGCCCTTCAGCATGTCGCTCAGGGACTTCAGCGGGCGGTTACCGGGACCGGTGACCGGGCGACCACGACGACCGTTGTCGAAGAGGGCGTCAACAGCCTCCTGAAGCATGCGCTTCTCGTTGTTGACGATGATCTCCGGAGCGCCCAGGTCGAGCAGGCGCTTCAGACGGTTGTTGCGGTTGATCACCCGGCGGTACAGGTCGTTCAGGTCGGAGGTCGCGAAGCGGCCACCGTCCAGCTGCACCATCGGACGCAGGTCCGGCGGGATGACCGGCACGCAGTCGAGCACCATGCCCTTGGGGCTGTTGCTGGTCTGCAGGAACGCGGAGACGACCTTGAGGCGCTTGAGCGCACGGGTCTTCTTCTGGCCCTTGCCGGTGCGGATGATCTCGCGGAGGCGCTCGGCCTCCTCCTCCAGGTCGAAGGACTCCAGGCGCTTCTGCAGCGCCGCGGCACCCATCGAGCCGTCGAAGTACGTGCCGAAGCGGTCACGCAGCTCGCGGTAGAGCAGCTCGTCGCCCTCCAGGTCCTGGACCTTGAGGTTCTTGAAGCGGTTCCACACCTCGTCGAGACGGTCGATCTCGCGCTGCGCGCGGTCGCGCAGCTGCTTCATCTCGCGCTCGGCACCCTCGCGCACCTTGCGGCGCACGTCCGCCTTGGCGCCCTCGGCCTCCAGCTCGGCCAGGTCGGTCTCGAGCTTCTTGGCGCGGGCCTCCAGGTCGGAGTCGCGGCGGTTCTCGATCTGCTGACGCTCGACGGAGACATGGGCCTCCAGCGAGGGCAGGTCGCGCTGACGGCGCTCCTCGTCGACGTACGTGATCATGTACGCCGCGAAGTAGATGACCTTCTCGAGGTCCTTCGGAGCGAGGTCGAGCAGGTAGCCCAGGCGCGACGGAACGCCCTTGAAGTACCAGATGTGGGTGACGGGAGCGGCGAGCTCGATGTGGCCCATCCGCTCGCGGCGCACCTTGGCGCGCGTGACCTCGACGCCACAGCGCTCACAGATGATGCCCTTGAAGCGGACACGCTTGTACTTGCCGCAGTAGCACTCCCAGTCCCGGGTCGGACCGAAGATCTTCTCGCAGAAGAGTCCGTCCTTTTCGGGCTTGAGCGTGCGGTAGTTGATGGTCTCCGGCTTCTTGACCTCGCCGTGGCTCCACTGACGGATGTCGTCAGCGGTGGCCAGACCGATCCGGAGCTCGTCGAAGAAGTTGACGTCGAGCACTATGCGTCAATCCCTCTCAGGGTTGTGAGTCATGGGGTCTGAAACGGGGGTCCTGGGGCCGGACGGGGGCTTGGTTCCTTGCGGGACCGAGCCCCCGTACCGGACTCCCGTCAGACCTCTTCGACGCTGCTCGGCTCGCGCCGGGACAGGTCGATACCGAGCTCCTCCGCAGCGCGGAAGACGTCCTCGTCGGTGTCGCGCATCTCGATGGACATGCCGTCCGAGGACAGCACCTCCACGTTGAGGCACAGGGACTGCATCTCCTTGATGAGCACCTTGAAGGACTCGGGGATGCCGGGCTCGGGGATGTTCTCGCCCTTGACGATGGCCTCGTAGACCTTCACGCGGCCGGTGACGTCGTCGGACTTGATGGTCAGCAGCTCCTGGAGGGCGTACGCGGCGCCGTAGGCCTCGAGGGCCCACACCTCCATCTCACCGAAGCGCTGACCACCGAACTGAGCCTTACCACCCAGCGGCTGCTGGGTGATCATCGAGTACGGACCGGTCGAGCGCGCGTGCAGCTTGTCGTCGACCAGGTGGTGCAGCTTGAGGATGTACATGTAGCCGACCGAGATCGGGTCCGGGAACGGCTCACCGCTGCGGCCGTCGAACAGCCGCGCCTTGCCGGTCGGGAGCACCATGCGCTCGCCGTCGCGGTTCGGGATGGTGTGCTGCAGCAGACCCGCCAGCTCGTCCTCGCGGGCACCGTCGAAGACCGGGGTGGCGACGTTGGTGCCGGGGTCGACCTGGTCGGCGCCGATGGCCTGCAGACGCTGGGCCCACTCCTCCGCGAGGCCGGAGACGTCCCAGCCGCGGCTGGCGAGCCAGCCGAGGTGGATCTCCAGGACCTGACCCGGGTTCATTCGGGACGGGACACCCAGCGGGTTGAGGATGATGTCGACCGGGGTGCCGTCCTCCAGGAACGGCATGTCCTCGATCGGGTTGATCTTGGAGATGACACCCTTGTTGCCGTGACGGCCGGCGAGCTTGTCACCGTCGGTGATCTTGCGCTTCTGCGCGACGTAGACGCGGACCAGCTGGTTCACGCCCGGCGGCAGCTCGTCGCCCTCTTCGCGGTCGAAGACGCGGACACCGATGATCTTGCCGGTCTCGCCGTGCGGCACCTTCAGGGAGGTGTCGCGGACCTCGCGGGCCTTCTCACCGAAGATCGCGCGGAGCAGACGCTCCTCGGGGGTCAGCTCGGTCTCACCCTTGGGCGTGACCTTGCCGACGAGGATGTCGCCCGCGGTGACCTCGGCGCCGATGCGGATGATGCCGCGCTCGTCGAGGTCC
Source organism: Streptomyces sp. LaPpAH-108 (assembly GCF_000373625.1). Classification (GTDB taxonomy): domain Bacteria; phylum Actinomycetota; class Actinomycetes; order Streptomycetales; family Streptomycetaceae; genus Streptomyces. The sequence goes on along the minus strand of NZ_KB891987.1, from coordinate 213,450 downwards.
GCCAGGACCTCCTCGGAGACGTTCGGGATGTCCCGGGTGATCTCCTCGGGGCCGAGCTTGGTGTCACGGGCGTCGACCTCGTGCTCCTCGATGTGGATCGAGGAGAGGACGTCGTCCTGCACGAGGCGCTGCGACAGGATGATCGCGTCCTCGTAGTTGTGACCCTCCCACGGCATGAACGCCACGAGCAGGTTCTTGCCCAGCGCCATCTCGCCGTTCTCGGTGGCCGGACCGTCGGCCAGGACCTGGCCCTCGATGACCCGGTCGCCCTCGTTGACGATGACCTTCTGGTTGACCGAGGTGCCCTGGTTGGAGCGCGAGAACTTGTGCAGGCGGTACGTGATGTACGTGCCGTCGTCGTTGGCGGTCGTGACGTAGTCCGCGGAGACCTCCTGGACCACACCCGCCTTCTCGGCCTTGACCACGTCACCGGCGTCGACGGCGGAGCGGTACTCCATGCCGGTGCCGACGAGCGGGGCCTCGCTCTTGATGAGCGGCACGGCCTGACGCATCATGTTCGCGCCCATGAGGGCACGGTTGGCGTCGTCGTGCTCGAGGAACGGGATCATGGCGGTCGCGACCGACACCATCTGGCGCGGCGAGACGTCCATGTAGTCGACCTCGTCACCGGGGACGTAGTCGACCTCGCCGCCACGACGGCGGACCAGGACGCGGGCCTCTTCGAAGCGCATGTCGTCGTTGAGCGTGGCGTTGGCCTGCGCGATGACGAAGCGGTCCTCCTCGTCCGCGGTCAGGTAGTCCACCTCGTCGGTGACCTGGCCGTCGACGACCTTGCGGTACGGAGTCTCGACGAAACCGAACGCGTTGACCCGGCCGTAGGAGGCGAGCGAGCCGATCAGACCGATGTTCGGGCCTTCGGGCGTCTCGATCGGGCACATGCGGCCGTAGTGCGAGGGGTGCACGTCACGGACCTCGAAGCCGGCCCGCTCACGGGAGAGACCACCCGGACCAAGAGCCGACAGACGGCGCTTGTGGGTGAGACCCGACAGCGGGTTGTTCTGGTCCATGAACTGCGACAGCTGGCTGGTGCCGAAGAACTCCTTGATGGAGGCGACGACCGGCCGGATGTTGATCAGGGTCTGCGGCGTGATCGCCTCGACGTCCTGGGTGGTCATGCGCTCGCGCACGACACGCTCCATACGGGCGAGACCCGTACGGACCTGGTTCTGGATCAGCTCGCCGACGCTGCGCAGACGACGGTTGCCGAAGTGGTCGATGTCATCGGTCTCGACGACGACCGTCTGGCCGTTGTCACCCGTGGTCTCGGTCTCACCGGCGTGCAGCTTCACCAGGTACTTGATCGTCGAGATGACGTCCTCGACGGTCAGGACACCCGCGTCCAGCGGAGCGTCCGCACCCAGCTTCTTGTTGACCTTGTAGCGGCCGACCTTGGCCAGGTCGTAGCGCTTCGGGTTGAAGTACAGGTTCTCCAGCAGCGTCTGCGCGGCCTCGCGCGTGGGCGGCTCGCCCGGACGCAGCTTGCGGTAGATGTCGAGCAGCGCGTCGTCCTGGCCCTGGGTGTGGTCCTTCTCCAGGGTGGCGCGCATCGACTCGTACTCGCCGAACTCCTCGAGGATCTGCTCGGTGGTCCAGCCGAGCGCCTTGAGCAGGACGGTGACCGACTGCTTGCGCTTGCGGTCGATGCGGACACCGACCATGTCGCGCTTGTCGATCTCCATCTCCAGCCAGGCACCCCGGGACGGGATGATCTTGGCCGAGTAGATGTCCTTGTCGGACGTCTTGTCGATGGAGGAGTCGAAGTAGACACCGGGGGAACGGACCAGCTGGGACACCACGACACGCTCGGTGCCGTTGATGACGAAGGTGCCCTTGTTCGTCATGAGCGGGAAGTCGCCCATGAAGACGGTCTGGGACTTGATCTCGCCGGTCTCGTTGTTGGTGAACTCGGCGGTGACGAAGAGCGGAGCGGCGTACGTGAAGTCGCGGTCCTTGCACTCGTCGATGGAGTTCTTCGGCGGCTCGAAGCGGTGGTCGCGGAAGGTCAGCGACATCGACCCGGAGAAGTCCTCGATCGGGGAGATCTCCTCGAAGATCTCCTCCAGACCGGACTTGGTGGGGACGTCCTGACCGTTCTCGAGAGCCTTCTCGACGCGAGCCTTCCAGGCGTCGTTGCCGAGCAGCCAGTCGAAGCTCTCGGTCTGGAGCGCGAGAAGGTTCGGAACCTCGAGGGGCTCCTTGATCTTTGCAAAGGAGATGCGCAGCGGGGCGGTGCTGGCGCCGTTGTTCGTATTCGCGGTCGAGGCAGTGCGCGAGGCGGCCAAGAGGGGGTCCTTCCGAGGGCTCGGACTCACTACGCGCGTACCGGCCCCTCTCCCAGCGCGAAGGACGGAAAACCCCAGGTCAGGGAAGTTCGGCCGTCAGTGCTCGGGTGAGGGCAGACCCCTGGTGACGGGCAGGGGACAGCTAACAGGCAGCGCAAAGGGTCAGTGTAGCCACTTGGCACACTGATGTCCAGTCCGGGTTTCGCAGACCCTTCGTCTTTCTCAACGCCCTCGTCTTCGACGCCCTCGGCATGCTGCCCTCAACGCACGTTGATACTGCCCTCTTCGCCGTCGATCCATGCCTCGGATTCGGATCGTTGTGACGACGCGTCCTGAGAATTGCGCGCTGCGTGCGGTTCGTCAAGGCCCCCCAGCCGGAACGGGGCCGTCCGGAGACACGACGATGATCACCATACCCCTCGCCACCACGAGTGCAAGGCAACCGTGGTCCCCCTCCCAACACGCCGAAGAGCGACCACCCGGATGGATGATCGCTCTTCGGTGCGTTCGCGTTACAGACCCTCTCGGGCCGCAATCAGCGCGCTATGAGGTTCGCTGAACCCCGTGAGGTCTTACTTGACCTCGACGGAGGCACCGGCGCCCTTGAGGGCCTCGGCGGCCTTCTCAGCGGCCTCCTTGTTGACCTTCTCGAGGACCGGCTTCGGGGTGCCGTCGACGAGGTCCTTGGCCTCCTTCAGACCCAGGGAGGTCAGCTCGCGCACGACCTTGATGACCTGGATCTTCTTCTCGCCGGCGCCGGTGAGGACGACGTCGAACTCGTCCTGCTCCTCGGCGGCCTCGGCCGGGGCACCGGCGGCGGCCGGGCCGGCGACGGCGACGGCAGCGGCGGCGGTGACGTCGAACTTGTCCTCGAAGGCCTTCACGAACTCGGAGAGCTCGATGAGGGTCATCTCCTCGAACTGGGCCAGCAGCTCGTCCTGGGTGAGCTTCGCCATGATGGCGGTCCTTCCACTAATTCGGCAGGTGCCGGATGTACTGGGTGAGGCGGGCGTACTTAGGGCCCGCTGCGACCCTCGCCGCGTCAGGCGGCCAGGATCAGAAAGCGAGCCGAATTACTCGGCACCGCCCTGCTCGGCCTGCTTGGCGCGAAGAGCGTCCACGGTGCGGACGAGCTTCGACGGCAGCGCCTGGAAGAGCTGAGCAGCCTGAGACTGCTTGCCCTTGAAGGCACCGGCCAGCTTGCTGAGCAGAACCTCGCGGGACTCGAGGTCCGCAAGCTTCTTGATCTCGTCGGCGGACATCGCCTTGCCATCAAGGACACCGCCCTTGATGACGAGATTCGGGTTGTCCTTGGCGAAGTCACGGAGACCCTTCGCCGACTCCACCGGGTCACCGGTGACGAAGGCGACAGCCGTCGGACCAGCGAAGAGCTGGTCGTCCAGCGTGATCCCGGCCTCGTTGGCCGCAATCTTGGTCAGCGTGTTCTTCACCACGGCGTACTGGGCGTTCTCACCGAGCGACCGGCGCAGCGTCTTGAGCTGCGCCACGGTGAGACCGCGGTACTCGGTCAGCACGGCGGCGTTGGAGCTGCGGAACTTGTCCGTCAGCTCGGCAACCGCGGCAGCCTTGTCGGGCCTCGCCATAGAGCCTCGGCCTCCTTCCGGGTGATTCTGACCGCGCGGACCCGAAGGAGGACTTGTAAAACGAAACGCCCCGGCGCAGGCGCTCGGGGCGGACTCGACCGGCCGCACACGCGTGAGCGCGTCTGCTCCGGGAGTTCTTCCTCAGTCACCTGCGCGGGTCGCCCACTTTTCAGTAGGTCCTTCGGCCACCGGGCGCTCATTACAGCGCACGGCAACGACCAGCGGTCTTTGGCTTCTCCGAGAGAGTACGGGACCGGGGCACCGTCGAGCAAATCGGTGCCCTCCGGACCCCGGTGGCCTCCGCGTCTCAGGACATGGCGGTCAGGACGTGACGCCGCTGCCCGCCGTCGTGGACTTCATCAGGTCCTTGAAGTCCTTGGTGTCGCTCGCCGCGGGCGCCTCGGCCGTGACCTTGACGCCGTAGTCGCTGTAGTGGGCGGTGCTGACCATCGTGCCGTTCGCCGTCTTGGCCCGCTCGACCTTCTTGACCAGCAGGTTCTTGCCGTCCAGCCAGATGTCGATGGTCTCGGTGGTGATACCGGCCTGGGTCAGCTCGCTCTTGAGGTCGGACAGCTGCCCGGTCGTCAGACCGCTGTTCTTGCGGGCGAGCGCGGCGATGTCCACGGTGCCCGAGTAGTGCGTGGCGGAGGTGCCGTCCACCTTCTCCGCGCCGACCTTCTTCACGTCGCCGGAGGCGAGCAGCAGCTTCACCGACTGGTTCGGGGAGCTGTGGCGGACCTGGTCCTGGAGGTACGCGGTCGCGCCCCGGCCGCCCAGCTTGGCCAGGTCGGCGTAGCCGTACTTGACCCAGTGCTTGCCGCCGTACTGCTTGGCGAAGGTGCCGCTCATCCTCGAGTAGAAGGCATCCGGCAGATAGCGGGCCTCGGAGGAGGCGGAACCGGCCTTGCGCATCAGCTCGGCCATGTCGCCGCCGGTGTAGGTGATGGTCATCTCACCGCGCAGGCCATCACCCCAGGCGAGGGCGCCGTCGGCCGAGGTCTCCATGAGCTTGCCGAGGCTCATGGTGGAGCGCACCTTCGCGGACTCCGCCTGGTCGGTCGACTTGTTGGCGGCGCGCAGCGCGGCGATGGGGCTCAGCGAGACCGCGTCGTGGGCCTTGCTGCCGCCCTTCCCGTCGTCCTGGGCGCCGCAGGCGGCCACCCCGGACAGCGCGGCGGCGACGGCGACCGCGAGGGCCGTACGGCGGACGGTCGTGCTCTGCATGTGTTTCCCCACCCCTTGGTGTGTTGTCGTGTGCGCACCGTAGCGCGGAGCACTGACAGCGCGCGCACAGAAAAAGCGCGCACAGAAAAGGACGGACCCCGCCACCTCACGGTTGCGGGGTCCGCCCTGCTGACGCGTCACCGACGCGGCTGCCTCACGAGCCAGGGGCTCAGACGGCGGCCGGGTCCTCCTCGACGAGGAGGTTACGGGTGCGGTTCGGGTCGATCTGGATGCCGGGGCCCATCGTGGTGCTGACGGCGGCCTTCTTGATGTAGCGACCCTTGGCGGCGGACGGCTTCAGACGGAGGATCTCCTCCAGGGCCGCGCCGTAGTTCTCCACCAGCTTGGTGTCGTCGAACGACGTCTTGCCGATGATGAAGTGCAGGTTCGAGTGCTTGTCGACGCGGAACTCGATCTTGCCGCCCTTGATCTCGGACACGGCCTTGGCCACGTCCGGGGTCACGGTGCCGGTCTTCGGGTTCGGCATCAGACCACGCGGGCCGAGGACGCGGCCGAGGCGGCCGACCTTGCCCATGAGGTCCGGGGTGGCGACGACGGCGTCGAACTCGTTCAGGCGGTTGCCCTTGGAGATCTCGTCGATCAGCTCGTCGGAGCCGACGATGTCGGCGCCCGCGGCACGCGCGGCCTCGGCACGGTCGCCGGTCGCGAAGACCAGGACCCGGGCGGTCTTACCGGTGCCGTGCGGAAGGTTCACGGTGCCACGGACCATCTGGTCGGCCTTGCGCGGGTCGACACCCAGGCGGAAGGCGATCTCGACGGTGCCGTCGAACTTGGTCGTGGAGGTCTCCTTGGCGAGACGGACGGCCTCGAGCGGGGCGTACAGCTTCTCCCGGTCGACCTTGGCGTCCGCAGCGCGGAGAGCCTTGCTGCGCTTGCTCACAACTGCTCCTGTGTGTTCTGGGAAAGGAGTCGTGGTACGGGCCGAGCAGGCCCTGCCACGTGCGGCCGGTCGGGCCGCATGACTACAAGGGGGTGATCAGCCCTCGACCGTGATGCCCATGGAACGGGCGGTGCCGGCGATGATCTTCGACGCGGCGTCCAGGTCGTTGGCGTTGAGGTCGGGCATCTTGGTCGTGGCGATCTCGCGGACCTGCGCCTCGGTGATCTTGGCGACCTTGGTCTTGTGCGGCTCGCCGGAGCCCTTCTCGACACCCGCGGCCTTGAGGATCATCTTGGCGGCCGGCGGAGTCTTGGTCACGAAGGTGAAGGAACGGTCCTCGTAGACCGTGATCTCCACCGGGATGACCCAGCCACGCTGCGACTCGGTCGCGGCGTTGTAGGCCTTGCAGAACTCCATGATGTTGACGCCGTGCTGACCGAGCGCGGGGCCGACCGGCGGAGCCGGGTTCGCCGCACCGGCGTTGATCTGGAGCTTGATAAGCCCCGTGACCTTCTTCTTCTTGGGAGGCATAGCTCTCCGGGTCCTTTCGATTCGGGTCCTGCCCGCGCCCGGGGAACCACCCGGATGCAGGCATACCGCACAACGATAACGGGTATAGATGCGCGGCTAAAAACCGGGCAGGTCAGACGCGCTGCGAGAGCTCGTCCGACCTGCCCGGAAGCGTGTGCCCAGGGGGAACCGGCGGGTGCTAGTTCTTCTGGATCTGGTCGAAGCTCAGCTCGACCGGGGTCTCGCGGCCGAAGATCTCGACGAGGCCCTTGACCTTCTTCGAGTCGGCGTTGATCTCGTTGATCGTGGCCTGGAGGGTGGCGAAGGGGCCGTCGGTGACGGTGACCGAGTCGCCGACCTCGAAGTCCAGCACCTGGACCTCGACCTTGCGCTGCGGGGCGGGCTTGCCCTCGGCCTCGGCGGCCTCGCGGGCGGCCTTCTCCTCGGCCTCCGGGGCGAGCATCTTGACGATCTCGTCCAGGGTCAGCGGGTAGGGGTCGTAGGCGTTGCCGACGAAGCCGGTGACGCCGGGGGTGTTGCGGACGACGCCCCAGGACTCGTTCGTCAGGTCCATGCGGACCAGGACGTAACCCGGCAGCTTGTTCTGCTTGATCGTCTTGCGGTCGCCGTTCTTGATCTGGACGACCTCTTCCTGCGGCACCTCGGCCTGGAAGATGTAGTCCTCGACGTTCAGCGAGACGGCGCGCTGCTCCAGGTTGGTCTTCACGCGGTTCTCGTAACCGGCGTAGGTGTGGATGACGTACCACTCGCCCGGGAGCGTGCGCAGTTCCTCGCGGAGTGCGACAACCGGGTCGACGGGCTCGGTCTCTTCCTCGACCTCGACAACGTCCTCGGCGACCTCGACGACCGCCTCGGCGTCGCCCTCGACGTGCACGGCGGCCTCCTCGGCCGGCTCGCCCGCCTCTTCCTCGGCAGCCTCGAACTCGTCGCGCTCGTCCGCGCCCTCGACGATGTCGAGCTCGTCGTCGACCGTCTCGTCCGGCTCGGTGGCGTCGTTCAGGTTCGGGTCAGACACGATGGCTGCTTCTTCCTGGATACATAGGGGTGGAACATGCGAAAACGGGCGCCGGTACCACGGCGCCCTTCGCTTTTGGCTCAGCCGAAAACGTACTTGGCCGCGTGGTTGAGCCCATAGTCAATCACGGTCACCAGGGCGATCATGACGGCAACGAAGACGATCACCACAGTGGTGTACGACGTCAGCTGGTTGCGCGTGGGCCAGACGACCTTGCGGAGTTCCGCGATGATCTGGCGGTAGAAGATCGCGAGGCGCTTCAGCGGGCCCTTCTTGGCGCGCTTGCCGCCCTTGCGGGGCTTCTTCTGCAGCTCGTCCTGAGCATCAGGCGTATCGATGGAGCCCACGGCGTCCGTCATGCGTCCTCACCTGATCCCGGGTCGTGGCCGTGCCGCGCCCGGTTCCTGAGCCGCACGGCGGTGCATTGCAGTACGTACATGCGCACACATCCTGGCGGTGTGTGTAGCAGGGCCGGAGGGACTTGAACCCCCAACCGCCGGTTTTGGAGACCGGTGCTCTACCAATTGAGCTACGACCCTTTGTGTGCTCCCCAACGTACCGCATCCGACCGAGTGCCCGGTGTGCACCGGCTGTGCGGGACCGCTGGAGACCAACGAGGTGTGAGTGTACGTGGTCCGGGGCCCGGCGTCGAACAGAAAGTGCCTGCCCGGGTACACCGCAGCGGTGATCGTCCTGGCCGGGGCCCGGATTCGGACACCGGTTCTGTCCGCGGTCCGTCGCCGTTCAGTCTGTGAAACCCGTGTACCCGGGGCGTTTCCGGTCTGGAACGATGGGCCCCATGAGCGCTGCAAACCCTCCCACCGAGCGCCGGGTCTCCGCCCGAGTCGGCGCGATCTCCGAGTCCGCCACCCTCGCCGTGGACGCCAAGGCCAAGGCCCTCAAGGCCGCCGGACGTCCGGTGATCGGCTTCGGCGCCGGTGAGCCCGACTTCCCGACTCCGGACTACATCGTCGACGCGGCCGTCGAAGCATGCCGGAATCCCCGGTTCCACCGCTACACCCCGGCGGGCGGCCTGCCCGAGCTGAAGACCGCGATCGCCGCGAAGACGCTGCGCGACTCCGGCTACGAGGTCGACGCGTCCCAGATCCTCGTGACCAACGGCGGCAAGCAGGCCATCTACGAGGCGTTCGCCGCGATCCTCGACCCGGGCGACGAGGTCATCGTCCCGGCGCCGTACTGGACGACGTACCCGGAGTCGATCCGCCTGGCGGGCGGTGTCCCGGTGGAGGTCGTGGCCGACGAGACGACGGGCTACCGCGTCACCGTCGAGCAGCTGGAAGCCGCGCGCACGGAGAAGACGAAGGTCGTCCTCTTCGTCTCCCCCTCCAACCCGACCGGCGCGGTGTACTCCGAGTCCGAGGCCGAGGCGATCGGCCGCTGGGCCGTCGAGCACGGCCTGTGGGTGCTGACCGACGAGATCTACGAGCACCTGGTCTACGGCGACGCGAGCTTCACCTCGCTGCCCGCGATCCTGCCCGAGCTGCGCGACAAGTGCGTCGTGGTCAACGGCGTCGCCAAGACGTACGCCATGACCGGCTGGCGGGTGGGCTGGGTGATCGGCCCGAAGGACGTGATCAAGGCCGCGACGAACCTCCAGTCGCACGCCACGTCCAACGTCTCCAACGTGGCCCAGGCCGCCGCCCTCGCCGCGGTCTCCGGCGACCTGGACGCCGTGGCGGCGATGCGCGAGGCGTTCGACCGGCGCCGCAAGACGATCGTGCGGATGCTCAACGAGATCGACGGCGTGGTCTGCCCGGAGCCCGAGGGCGCCTTCTACGTCTACCCGTCGGTCAAGGCGCTGCTCGGCAAGGAGATCCGGGGCCGGCGCCCCAAGGACTCGGTCGAGCTGGCCGCGCTGATCCTGGACGAGGCCGAGGTCGCGGTGGTGCCGGGTGAGGCGTTCGGCACGCCGGGCTATCTGCGGCTGTCGTACGCGCTCGGCGACGAGGACCTGGTCGAGGGTGTGAGCCGGCTGCAGAAGCTGCTGGCGGAGGCGCGGGACTGAGGTTCCTCTCTTCTCTTCGGCAGCGGGCGCGCTCTCTTGTGACGAGAGGTCGCGCCCGCTTCTGTGTGCGAGCAAGCCCACTAAAGGGGAACCCGCTACCGATGTGACGCACGGGTGCGGCAGGATCTGGGGATGGAGCGTGTACGTGATGTCTCTGAGCTGCCGAAGGCCCATCTTCATCTGCACTTCACCGGGTCGATGCGGCCGGGAACCGTCCTCGAACTGGCCGACAAGTACGGTGTCCGCCTGCCCGACGCGCTGACGGAGGCGCTGACCAGCGGGGAGCCGCCGAGACTGCGGGCCACGGACGAGCGCGGCTGGTTCCGCTTCCAGCGGCTGTACGACGCGGCCCGCTCGTGCCTGCGCGAGCCGGAGGACATCCAGCGGCTGGTCCGGGAGGCCGCCGAGGAGGATCTGAAGGACGGCTCGGGCTGGCTGGAGATCCAGGTCGACCCGACCTCGTACGCACCCCGGCTCGGCGGTCTGATCCCGGCCCTCGAGGTCATCCTGGACGCGGTGGAGACCACCTCCCGCGACACCGGGCTGGGGATGCGGGTGCTGGTGGCCGCGAACCGGATGAAGCACCCGCTGGACGCGCGCACGCTGGCCCGCCTGGCGGTGCGGTACGCGGACCGGGGCGTGGTGGGCTTCGGGCTCTCCAACGACGAGCGGCGGGGCATGGCCCGCGACTTCGACCGGGCCTTCCACATCGCCCGCGAGGGCGGCCTGCTCGCGGCGCCGCACGGCGGCGAGCTGACCGGTCCGGCCTCGGTGCGGGACTGCCTGGACGACCTGGACGCCTCCCGGATCGGGCACGGCGTGCGCGCGGCGGAGGACCCGCGGCTGCTGAAGCGGCTGGCGGACCGGGGGATCACCTGCGAGGTCTGCCCGGCCTCGAACGTGGCGCTCGGGGTCTACGAGAAGCCGGAGGACGTCCCGCTGCGCACCCTCTTCGAGGCGGGCGTCCCGCTCGCGCTCGGCGCCGACGACCCGCTCCTGTTCGGCTCGCGCCTGGCCGCGCAGTACGAGATCGCGCGCCGCCACCACGCCTTCACGGACGCCGAACTGGCCGAACTGGCCCGCCAGTCGGTGCGCGGCTCGGCGGCCCCGGAGGCGAAGAAGGAACAGCTGCTCGCGGGCGTCGACGACTGGCTGACCCGCCCGGCGGTCTGAGCGGCCGTCGTACGGGGCTCAGGCGGCGATGCCGCTCAGGACGGTGCGGACCATGCGGGCGGCGAAGTCGTCCACGGGGGGCCGGGTGCCGTCGGGGCTCGCGTCGTAGGCGAAGGCGCGCTGGACGCAGGAGCCGAGCAGGAGCAGGGCGGCGGCGTAGGTGTCGGCGTCGGGGCGGACGCGGCCGAGTTCCTGTTCGGCCCGCAGATAGGCGTCCAGGCCCTCGATGGGGACGTGGGGTCCTGAGCCGAGGGTGCGCAGCGCGTCGTCGTGGCGGCGTTTGAGCTGCTGCTCGGCATAGAGGGACGCGGCGATCGGGAAGCTCTGCTCGTAGAAGAGGGCGGCTTCGCGGGCGATGCCGGTGAGGTTCTGCTCCAAGGTGCCCTGCCCGGGCGCGGCCGTGAGGCCGGAAAGGAGCGGGGTGAGGCCGGGCAGCCGCTCGTGGAGGACCTGGACGAACAGGTCCTCCTTGCTGTCGAAGTACTTGTAGAGGGCCGCCTCGGAGCAACCGGCCGCCTTGGCGATCTCCTTGGTGGTGGCGCGGGCAAGGCCGACGGTGAGCATCAGCTCGTGGGCGGCGTCGAGGATGCGGACGCGGGCCGGCTTCGTCTGCATGGGTCGTCCAATCGTCCTTGACGAACAGGTGAGTGTTTACCCACTCTAGAAGGGACAGGGGTGAGTGAATGCTCACCCACCTCGGTGCGGAGTGTGGGCGCCGAGGTGTGTCCGAGGAGGGGAAGAGGAAGGGAAGTCGCCATGAAGCTCACCGTTTTCGGTGCCACCGGGGGTATCGGTGGGGAGATCGTCAAGCAGGCGCTGGAGGCCGGGCACGAGGTGACGGCGGTGGTCCGGGATCCGGCGCGGCTGACCGTGACCGGCGAACGGCTCGGCGTGGTCCGGGCCGGTCTGTCCGACCCCGAGGCGCTGCGGTCCGCGGTCGCGGGCCGGGACGCGGTGCTGTCGGGGCTCGGCGCGCGGACGCGCAAGGACGCCGGGGTGGCCGCCCCGCTGACCCGTACGGTCCTGGGCGCCATGGAGGCGGAGGAGGTACGCCGCCTGCTCGTGGTGACCGCCGCGCCGATCGGCCCCGCCCCGGAGCGGGAGAGCGCCCTGGACCGGGGGATGCGGCGCGTGGTGTCGGCGGTCTTCAAGGACATCTACGCCGACCTGCGCGAGACGGAGGCCGAGCTGGCGGCGAGCGGCACCGACTGGACGGCCGTACGGCCCCCGAAGCTGCTGAACAAGCCGCTCACGGGCCGCTACCGCATGGTGATCGACGGTTTCCCGCACGGCGGGCGCTTCATCGGGCGCGCGGACGTGGCGCACGCGATGCTGACCATGATCGACGACCCGGTGACGGTGAAGCAGGGCGTCGGGGTCGCGTACTGACCCCGGCGGTCAGAGGCTGACGCCCACCGTCACCGGCTCGTTGACCAGCGTGACGCCGAAGGCCTCGCGGACCCCGGCGACGACCTCGCGGGCCAGGGCCAGCAGGTCCTCGGTGGTGGCCTCGCCGCGGTTGGTGAGGGCGAGGGTGTGCTTGGTGGAGATGCGGGCGGGGCCGGTGCCGTAACCCTTGGTGAAGCCCGCCTTGTCGATCAGCCAGGCGGCCGAGGTCTTGCGGTGCCCCTCCCCCGCCGGGTAGGCGGGCGGCTCGACGCCGTCACCGAGGCGCGCGCGCACCCGCGCGTGGAACGCGGCGAACTCCTCCTCGGTGAGGATCGGGTTGGTGAAGAAGGACCCGGCGGACCAGGTGTCGTGGTCCTCGGGGTCGAGCACCATGCCCTTCCCGGCACGCAGCCTCAGCACGGTGGCACGGGCCTCGGCCAGCGGCACCCGGTCGCCGACCTCGACACCGAGCGCGCGGGCCGTCTCGGCGTACTTGACCGGCGCGGAGAGCCCGCCCGCGTCCTCCAGGCCGAAGCGGACGCGCAGGACGACGTAGCGCTCGGGGTCGGCCTTGAAGCGGCTGTGGCGGTAGGAGAAGCCGCACTCCTCGCCGCTCAGCACGACCGTCTCCCCCGCCCGGCGGTCGTAGGCGACGACCTCGGTGATCGTGGCGGAGACCTCCTGGCCGTAGGCGCCCACGTTCTGGATCGGGGTGGCGCCCGCCGAGCCGGGGATACCGGCCAGGCACTCGATCCCGGCGAGTCGGGCCTCCACGGTGCGGGCGACGGCGTCGCTCCAGACCTCGCCCGCGGCCAGCTCCAGGGTGGTGCCGCGCAGCTCCAGGCCGCGCGTGGCGATGCGCAGGGCGGTGCCGTCGAAGCCCTTGTCGCCGATGACCAGGTTGGAGCCGCCGCCGATGACGAGCAGCGGGGTGCCGGTGTCGTCGGCCTCCCGGACGGCGTCGATCACCTCGGCGTCGGTGACGGCGGTGACCAGCCGGGTGGCGGGGCCGCCCAGTCGGAAGGTGGTCAGCGGGGCGAGGGGGGCGTCGTGGAGTACGTGCACGGGCACAGACTACGAGACCGGGTCAGCGGTAAGGGGCGCCCGCCATGGCGAACGCCCCTTACTCACCGCTCACGCGGGCCGTGCTCGTGCGGACCGTGGCGGCCGTCAGGCCAGCCGTACGACCGCCCGGGACATGCCCAGGACCTTCTGGCCGCCGCTGGTGGCGACGAGGTCCACGCGGACCGTGTGGTCGTCGAGCTTGGCCGCGACCTTGGCGGAGACGTGGATCTCCGCGCCCTTGTCGTCGTCGGGCACGACGACCGGCTTGGTGAAGCGGACGCCGTACTCCACGACCGCGCCCGGGTCGCCGGTCCAGTCGGTGACCACACGGATCGCCTCGGCCATGGTGAACATGCCGTGCGCGATGACGTCCGGCAGGCCCACCTCCTTGGCGAAGCGCTCGTTCCAGTGGATGGGGTTGAAGTCCCCGGAGGCGCCCGCGTAGCGCACGAGGGCGGCGCGGTCCACGGGGAAGGTCTGGGCGGGCAGCTCGGTGCCGACCTCGACGTCGTCGTAGGCGATCTTCGCCGTCATCGGTGCTCAGCCCTCCTCGGCCGCGCGGGCCACCAGCTTGGTCCAGGCGGTCACGACGTGCTCTCCGGCCTCGTCGTGCACCTCGCCCCGGATGTCGAGGATGTCGTTGCCCGCGAGGGACTTGATGCCCTCGATGGTGGAGGTGACGGTGAGCCGGTCACCGGCGCGCACCGGGCGGCGGTAGGCGAACTTCTGGTCGCCGTGCACGACGCGGCTGTAGTCGAGACCGAGCTGGGGGTCCTGGACGACCTGTCCGGCGGCGCGGAAGGTGATGGAGAACACGAAGGTCGGCGGGGCGATCACATCGGGGTGACCGAAAGCGCGCGCGGCTTCCGGGTCGGTGTACGCCGGGTTGGCCTCACCGACGGCCTCGGCGAACTCACGGATCTTCTCGCGGCCCACCTCGTAGGGCGCGGTGGGCGGGTACGTACACCCCACGAAGGACTGGTCGAGCGCCATGGCCCGGAACCTCCTGGTCTAGCTGCGGCATCGACTCGCGTGCCCTGGTGCGACACGTGAGATAAAACGACATGAGGCCGCCCCCCGTGTGTCTGGGGGCGGCCTCATGTACGAGCCTGATTTATCGCGTCTCGCGGTGCGCGGTGTGCGCATTGCAACGCGGGCAGTGCTTCTTCATCTCAAGACGGTCCGGGTTGTTACGCCGGTTCTTCTTGGTGATGTAGTTCCGCTCCTTGCACTCCACGCAGGCCAGCGTGATCTTCGGGCGGACGTCGGTGGCAGCCACGTGAGTGCTCCTAGGACGAACGGATGGGCTAGTAACGCAGGAAAGAGTAGCCGATTGAAGGACCGACCCCACAATCGGCTACTGTCAGTAGCGGTGACCGGACTTGAACCGGTGACACAGCGATTATGAGCCGCTTGCTCTACCGACTGAGCTACACCGCTTTGATGAGATCCGTTCCCGCCTCGCGACGGGAACTTCTCACACCAGAGCCCCAAAACGGAATCGAACCGTTGACCTTCTCCTTACCATGGAGACGCTCTGCCGACTGAGCTATTGGGGCGAGCGAGGAAGACATTACACGGTCCGCCGCCGTTCGCCCAAATCCGTATCCGGCCGCCCGTCCCGGGCACCTCTCCCGCCCCTCGCGCCGCCTCGGCACCCCGCCCACACCGGCCCCCGGCAGGCGGCTGACCTGGGGTGACCACGGCCGGTACGACTAATGCGGCCTCCACGGCCCGCGCGGATGCCGACCCTAGGCTCGGGACTACTCAGCGTGATCTTGAGCCGCGGCCCCTGCGGCTTCTGTCCCATTCCGCCGTCCCGTCCGTCGTTCCGTCCCCTCGTGCCGTTCCGCCCTTCCGACCCGGCCCCTGGAGTCCGATGCCCGACAGTCATCCGCAGCCGCCGAATCCGCCGGGGCCCCCGGGCCGCCCCGACCCGGCCACGCTCCTGCTGTGCGGGGCCCGGCTGACCGACGGCCGGACCGTGGACGTACGGGTGTCGGGCGGACACATCGAGGCGGTCGGCACGGCCGGCAGCCTGGCCCCGGGACCGCCCGGCACCGTCTCCCGCGTGGACCTCGGCGGCTATCTGCTGCTGCCCGCCCCCGCCGAACCGCACGCCCACGGCGACACCGCGCTGAGCGCCGAGCAGCCGGGCCCGGTGTCGTACGCCCCCGAGGACGTCCAGCGCCGGGCCACCGAGGCGGCGCTGCTCCAGCTGGGGCACGGGGCGACGGCGTCCCGCGCGCACGTCCGGGTCGGCGAGGAACGCGGGCTCGGCGCGCTGGAGGCGGTCCTGCAGGCCCGGCGCTCGCTGCACGGGCTCGCGGAGCTGACGGCGGTGGCGATGCCCCGGCTGCTGACCGGGACGGCCGGGGCGGACGGGCTCGCGCTGCTGCGGGACGCGGTGAAGATGGGCGCCTCGGTGGTGGGCGGCTGCCCGGACGTGGACCCGGACCCCACGGGGTACGCGGCGACGGTCCTGGAGCTGGCCGCCGAGCACGGCGCCCCGGTGGACCTGCACACGGACGCCGCCGACCCGGCCCGGCTCGCCCGGCTCGCGGCCATGGCGGGCGGGCTGCGCGCCGGTGTGACGATCGGCCCGTGCGCGGGGCTCGCCCGGCTCCCCCTCGACGTCGCGCGCCGCGCGGTGGACCAGCTCGCGGCGGCCGGAGTGACGGTGATGTGCCTGCCCCAGGGCGTCTGCGGCGCCGCGGACATCCGGGGCGCCGCTCCGGTACGGCTGCTGCGCGCGGCCGGGGTGCGGGTGGCGGCGGGCAGCGGCGCGATGCGGGACGTGGCCAATCCGGTGGGCCGGGGCGACCCGCTGGAGGCGGCCTATCTCCTCTCCTCGGTACACGGTCTGAGCCCCGAGGACGCCTACGACACGGTCAGCGCCTCGGCGCGCGCCGCGCTGGGGCTGCCCGAGGTGCGCGTGGAGGCGGGCTTCCCGGCCGAACTCCTCGCGGTGCGCGGCGACCGGCTGCCGGGCGCGCTGTCCCTCGCCTACAGCCGGATCGTGGTGCACCGGGGGCGCGTGGTGGCCCGTACGAGCGCGGTGCGGGAGTACTGCAACTCCGCGGCGGCGGAGGAGTTGGGGCTGCCGAGGCAGGGGCGGGGGAAGCTGTCGTGAGGGACGGTCGCGGGAGTGCTCCGGCGGGCGGGCGCCCACCCGTTCGGCGGAGGGCGGAGGCCGGGCGTACGGTCGAAGACATGCGCATCGTCATCGCCGGAGGGCATGGACAGATCGCGTTGCGGCTGGAGCGTCTGCTCGCCGCGCGCGGGGACGAGGTGGCGGGGATCATCCGCGACCCGGGGCAGGCCGGGGACCTGCGGGCGGCCGGTGCCGAACCGGTCGTGCTCGACCTGGAGTCGGCGTCCCCCGAGGAGGTCGAGGCGTGTCTGCGCGGCGCGGACGCGGCGGTGTTCGCGGCCGGTGCGGGGCCGGGCAGCGGGACGGCCCGCAAGGAGACGGTGGACAAGGGCGCGGCGGTGCTGTTCGCGCGGGCGGCGGTGCGGGCGGGCGTACGGCGGTTCCTGGTGGTCTCTTCCATGGGCGCGGACCCGGCTCACTCCGGTGACGGGGTGTTCGACGTGTATCTGCGGGCCAAGGGCGAGGCGGACGCGTACGTCACCCGGCAGGAGGCGCTGGACTGGACGGTCCTGCGCCCCGGTTCGCTGACCGACGAGCCCGGCACCGGGCTGGTGACGCTGGCGGCGCACACCGGGCGCGGGCCGGTGTCACGGGACGACGTGGCGGCCGTGCTGGCGGATCTGGTGGAGTCCTCGGCGACGGCGGGGCTGACGCTGGAGCTGATCGCGGGGTCGACGCCGGTCGCGGTGGCGGTGAAGGCGGTGGCGGGCGGCTAGGCCGGTGGCGCGGGGCTGAGAGGCCGGGCTCCGGGGTTCAGAAGAGCGGCAGCTGCCCGGGGAACTCGGGCACGATGTAGCCGTCCAACGCGGGCTGTACGGTGCCGAGTTGGGCGTGGCTGCGGGAGCCGGAGCAGGAGACGAGTTCGCCGTGTTCGCGCGCGCCGGGCGGGTCGTGGCGGGCGAAGCGGCCCGCGACGACGGCGATCTCGCGGCGGCACACGGGACAGGTTCTGCGACGGGAGGACATGCCGTCAGTCTGCCCCGGGCGGGGGCGGGCGCACCGGTCAGGGGCGCATGTGACGGCCGGTGAGCGCCGTTCTGTCACGCACTTCTGTTACTCACTTTCGGGTGACGGCGGCCGGGCGGCCGGGGTGGCGCGGTATGGCGGAAAATGCCCGGTCCCCAGTGATCACAAGGATTCTGGGCCCGCAAAGCGGTCAACTCGGTGCATTTTTCCTATGAATGGACGTTACAGGTAAGAGTCACAGATACATGCTCGATCAGTAACACGGTTCACGTTTTCCCCACATCACGTCCGCATCCCGGACAAGGTGTGGATGCGCGGCCAGTTGGTCGCCATCCGCACACCGCACGACTCCGCGTACGGCCTCCGTATGCGGATGTGCCCGCACCATGCAGGAGAACCTGTGACTGCTTCAGCTTCCGTGACCGCTCGCCGCCTGGCCGCCGTCGCCATCGCGGCCGGTGCTCTGGTCGGTTCGGTGGCCCTGCCGGCCTCCGCCGCGGACGCCCGCCCGCACCGGGCGGACGTGCAGATCAGCCGTGTGCAGTACGACTCCCCCGGCTTCGACAACCGCTCCAACCGCTCGCTGAACAACGAGTGGGTGGAGCTGACCAACAACTCCCGCAACCGCGTGAACCTCAGCGGGTGGACGCTGTCGGAGAGCCGTCGCGGCATCACCTACACCTTCCGCCACTTCAGCCTCGGTGGCCACGCGACCGTCCGCGTCCACTCGGGTGTCGGCCGTGACACCTCGCGTGACGTCTACCTGGACCGCCGCAACTACGTCTGGGACAACAACCGCGACACCGCGACGCTGCGCGACGACCGCCGCCGTGTCGTCGACGACGCCTCGTGGGGTGGCCGCGGCGGCCGCGGCGACGACCGCGGTCACGGCCGCGACCACCGCCGCTGACCGTCCCTGACCGTTCCCTCTGCTCCACCCCGGGTGGCGCGGCAGCCCTCGGAGGGCTGCCGCGCCGCTTGACGTTTCCCTGGCCGGGGGCTTCAGCGCGATCCTCGACGGGAGCCCAGCGCGGCGGAAAGCCCGGAAGGTGTGCCGCAGCAGCCAGGCGTGAATCGCCGGAATGTCGCCCATTGTCCGGAGGTACGACGAAGGGCCCGTGACCTGCTGAGACAGCAGGTCACGGGCCCTTCGTTCCCGTGTGGCGGCGCCAGGATTCGAACCTGGGAAGGCTGAGCCGGCAGATTTACAGTCTGCTCCCTTTGGCCGCTCGGGCACACCGCCGGGGGGTGTTGGTTCGGGAGGGCCGCTGTTCGCGGTGCTCCGTGGCAACGACGTAAACAATACCCGATGCGGAGGGGTGCTTCGCCACCCGGTTGATCTCCGCCCCGAGGCGGGTGGGGTGGCTAGGCTGGTGCGGATGCGGCCCGGCAGGATGCCGGGCGCGGCGGCCGTCGCCTCTCAAGGCCGGGCCGCACTCGATCCGCACCCCGATGCAAGGAGCCACAGGACATGGCCGACTCCAGTTTCGACATCGTCTCGAAGGTCGAGCGGCAGGAGGTCGACAACGCCCTCAACCAGGCCGCCAAGGAGATCTCGCAGCGCTACGACTTCAAGGGCGTGGGTGCCTCGATCTCCTGGTCCGGCGAGAAGATCCTCATGGAGGCGAACTCCGAGGAGCGCGTGAAGGCCGTTCTCGACGTCTTCGAGTCCAAGCTGATCAAGCGTGGCATCTCGCTGAAGGCGCTGGACGCGGGTGAGCCCCAGCTGTCCGGCAAGGAGTACAAGATCTTCGCCTCCATCGAGGAGGGCATCTCCCAGGAGAACGCCAAGAAGGTGGCGAAGATCATCCGCGATGAGGGCCCCAAGGGCGTCAAGGCCCAGGTCCAGGGCGAGGAACTGCGCGTCAGCTCCAAGAGCCGTGACGACCTCCAGGCCATCATCGCTCTCCTGAAGGGCAAGGACTTCGACTTCGCCCTCCAGTTCGTGAACTATCGGTGAGCTGAGCGGCCGGCGAGGGCTTCCTCGCCGGCCGACCGTTCGCAACCCGCCCCGCCCTGTGCGATCGTTCCCGCATGAGCAGCGACTACGACCGGATCCGGACCGGGATCGAGTTCATGACTGCCTACGTCTCCGGGGACGAGCTTCTGACGGAGTATCTGGGCGAGCGGCGACGTGAGGACACCGCCGCCACGGAGACACTGCTGGACGGCACGGCCGCCCTGTGCGCCGCGCTGCTGCAGACGCTGGCCCGTACGACCCGGCGGTCCGAGCACGAGATCCTGCAGGAGCTGGCCCGCGGCACCCACCGCCGCGAGCAGCGCTCCGGTGACTGACCCGGTCCGGCGGGTCCGGCGCACTCCACCGGGCCGCGTCAGTCCCGCGAGTTGCCGAACAGCACCCGGTACAGGATCAGCAGCACCAGCGAGCCGCCGATCGCCGCCGCCCAGGTCGCCCCGTCGTAGAAGTGCTTGCTGATCGGGTGGTCGAGCCAGCGGGACGAGATCCAGCCGCCGATGAAGGCGCCCGCGACGCCGATCAGGGTCGTGCCGATGAAGCCGCCCGGGTCGCGGCCCGGGAGCAGGAGTTTGGCGATGGCGCCGGCCAGCAGGCCCAGGATGATCCAACCGATGATGCTCATGCCGAGTTACCTGCCCTTCCGCGCTGTCTCCTCACTGTCCGACCGCTGAGAATTCGGTGAGGACCATGTGTGAGGAGAGCAGGGGTCGTCTTCCGTTCCGTCCGGGAAGACGCCGTCCGGGCAGGTGACGGTTGCGTCAGCGCACGCCGAAGGGCTCGTCCGTGCGGACGATCTCGCGGCCCAGGGGCAGCAGCGAGACCGGGATCATCTTGAAGTTGGCGATGCCGAACGGGATGCCGATGATCGTCAGGCACAGCGCCACACCGGTGGTGATGTGGGCGAGCGCCAGCCACCAGCCCGCGAGGACGAGCCAGAGGACGTTGCCGACGCAGGACGGCGCGCCCGCGTCGCGGCGCTCGACCGTGGTGTACCCGAAGGGCCACAGGGCGTAGATGCCGATGCGGAAGGCGGCTATCCCGAAGGGGATGCCGATGATGGTGATGCAGAGCAGCAGGCCCGCGAGCAGGTAGCCCAGGAAGAGCCAGAAGCCGCTCAGGACCAGCCAGATGATGTTGAGGAGTGTCTTCACCGGTTTCGACCTGCCATCTGTTCCAGTCGGGCGATGCGCTCCGCCATCGGCGGGTGCGTGGAGAACATCCGCGACAGCCCCTGGCCGGGACGGAACGGGTTCGCGATCATCATGTGGCTCGCGGTCTCGATGCGCGGTTCCGGAGGCAGCGGCAGCTGCTGGGTGCCGGTCTCCAGCTTGCGCAGCGCCCCCGCGAGGGCGAGCGGGTCGCCGGTGAGCTGGGCGCCCGAGGCGTCGGCCTCGTACTCCCGGGAGCGGCTGATGGCCAGCTGGATGAGGGTGGCGGCGAGCGGGCCGAGGATCATGATCAGCAGCATGCCGAACAGGCCGGGGCCGTCGTCGTCGTCCGAGCGGCCGATCGGGATCAGCCAGGCGAAGTTCACCAGGAACATGATCACCGAGGCGAGGGCGCCTGCCACGGACGAGATGAGGATGTCGCGGTTGTAGACATGGCTCAGCTCATGGCCGATGACGCCGCGCAGTTCGCGCTCGTCGAGCAGGCGCAGGATGCCCTCGGTGCAGCACACGGCCGCGTTGCGCGGGTTGCGGCCGGTGGCGAAGGCGTTGGGGGCCTCGGTGGGCGAGATGTACAGGCGCGGCATGGGCTGGCGGGCCTGCGTGGACAGCTCGCGCACCATCCGGTACAGCTCCGGCGCCTCGAACTCGCTGACCGGGCGGGCCCGCATCGCGCGCAGGGCCAGCTTGTCGCTGTTCCAGTACGCGTACGCGTTGGTGGCCAGTGCCACCAGGACGGCGACGATCAGGCCCGTACGCCCGAAGAGGCTGCCGATGACGATGATGAGCGCCGACAGCCCCCCGAGGAGTACTGCGGTCCTGAGCCCGTTGTGCCGGCGGTGCACGGTGCGCCCTCCAAGTCGTGCAGCGAACCCTTCGGTCCAGTGGACCCTCCCGCACTGGTCAACGCCAGGCGACGGCCGCGAGTTCCCAGGTGCGGGCGGGGGTGCCGTACGTCCGTACGGGTGGGCGGGGCGCTCAGAACAGGTTCGTGGCGGCGAAGCGCAGGACCAGTTCCGGTGCGCCGGACAGGGCGACGCCGACGACGCCGGTGAGGGCGAGGGCGAGCGTGAGGGGGGCCGGGACGGGGTGGCGGGCCGGTTCGCCCTCGGGGGCGCGGAACAGCAGGGCCGTCCACCTGAGGTAGTAGTACAGCGCGATCACCACGTTGACGGCCATGAGGACGGCGAGCCAGCCGAGGCCCGCGTGCACGGCGGTGGAGAACACGGTGACCTTGGCGAAGAGGCCGATGACGCCGGGCGGCAGGCCCGCGAGGCACAGCAGGAAGAAGGCCAGGAGCAGCGCGGTGACGGGGTGGGTGGCGTACAGGCCCCGGTAGTCGGCGATGCGGTGGGCGGGGCGCGTACGGCCCACCAGGGCGGCCACGGCGAAGGCACCGAGGTTGACCGCGCCGTACATGAGCGCGTACGCCACGGTGGAGCCGATGGCCTGGCGGGCGTCGCGGGTGTATCCAGCGGCGGCGATCGGTACGAGGAGGTAGCCCGCCTGGCCGACGGAGGACCAGGCGAGCAGCCGTACCGCGCTGTACGCGCGCGTGCCGCTCTGGCGCAGGGCGCCGACGTTTCCGGCGGTCATGGTGAGCGCGGCGAGGATCGCGAGGGCGGGGCCCCAGACGTCGGCGTACGACGGGAAGCCGATCACGGTGACGAGGATCAGCCCGGAGAAGCCGACGGCCTTGCCGACGACCGAGAGGTAGGCGGCGACGGGCAGCGGCGCGCCGACGTAGGTCTCGGGCACCCAGAAGTGGAAGGGGACGGCGGCCGTCTTGAAGGCGAAGCCGATCAGGGTGAGGACGACGCCGGTCTGGGCGAGGACGTGGAACTGTCCGTCGACGTGCGGCAGGCGCTGGGCGATCTGGGTGAGGTAGAGGCTGCCGGTGGAGGCGTAGACGAAGCTGACGCCCATGAGGCTGACGGCGGTGGCGGTGACCGAGGAGAGGAAGAACTTCAGGGCCGCCTCGGCGGAGCGCCCATCGCCGTGCCGGATGCCGACGAGGGCGAAGGCGGGCAGCGAGGCGACCTCCAGGGCGACGACCAGGGTGGCGAGGTCGCGGGAGGCGGGCAGCAGGGCGGCCCCGGCCGCCGAGGACAGCAGCAGGAACCAGAACTCCCCGGCCGGGACGCGCCGGTGCTCGTCCTTGAGGCCGGTCATCGACAGCAGGGCCGCGAGGAGGGCGCCGCCGAGGACGAGGAGCTGGATGGCGAGGGTGAAGTGGTCGGCGGCGTAGCTGCACGCGCGCGTGGTGCCGCTTCCCGCGCAGAAGGTGGCCCGGTGGCCGTCCAGGAGAGGCAGCAGCATGAGCCCGGCGGCGGCCAGACCCGTGACGGAAACCCACCCGAGGAGGGGTTTACGGGTCGCTGGCAGGAAAAGGTCGGCGACGAGCACCACGAGGGCGGTGACGGCGGCGATGACGGGCGGCGCGATCGCGAGCCAGTCGACGGACTGGACCGCCGACTGGGCGAGCGGCTGGGCCAGGGCGGTCATCGGGTGCCTCCCGCAAGGAGCTGCTGCACGGCCGGGTCGGTGAGGCCGAGCAGGGACCTCGGCCAGAGTCCGGCGACGAGGGTGAGGACGACGAGCGGGGTCCAGGCCGCCAGCTCGTAGCCACGTACGTCGGTGAGTTCGGGCAGGTCGCGCTTCATGTCGCCCATGCAGACCCGGCGGACCACGACCAGCAGGTAGGCGGCGGTGAGCAGGGTGCCGAAGGCGCCGATCGCCATGAAGACGAGGTAGGCGGTGCGGTTGAGGTCTGCGGCGGGCCGGAACGCGCCGAACAGGGACAGCATCTCGCCCCAGAACCCGGCGAGCCCGGGCAGCCCGAGCGAGGCGACGGCGGCGAAGGCGAGCAGTCCGCCGAGGCGCGGGGCCCTGCCGTAGAGGGCGGCGCCCGTGTGCTCGGCAAGGGTGTCGAGGTCGGTGCTGCCGGTGCGGTCCTTGAGGGCGCCGACCAGGAAGAACAGCAGGCCGGTGATGAGGCCGTGGGCGATGTTGGCGAACAGGGCGCCGTTCACGCCGGTCGGGGTCATCGTGGCGATGCCGAGCAGGACGAAGCCCATGTGGCCGACGGAGGAGTAGGCGATGAGCCGCTTGAGGTCGCCCTTGGCTCCCGGCTTGGCGAGGTTGAGGCAGGCCAGGGAGCCGTAGATGATCCCGACCACGGCGAAGGCGGCGAGGTAGGGCGCGAAGACGTGGAAGCCCTGCGGTGCCTCGGGGAGCAGGATGCGGACGAACCCGTAGGTGCCCATCTTCAGCAGGACGCCGGCGAGGAGGACCGAGCCGACGGTCGGGGCCGAGGTGTGGGCGTCCGGGAGCCAGCTGTGCAGGGGCCACATCGGGGTCTTCACGGCGAGCCCGACGCCGATCGCCAGAACGGCGATGACCTGCACGGATGTGCTCAGGGACCGGCCGTTGTCAGTGGCGAGTGCCACCATGTCGAAAGTGCCCGCCTTGATCCCGATCAGGAGCAGGCCGAGCAGCATGATCACGGAGCCGAGCAGCGTGTACAGGATGAATTTCCACGCGGCCCTGCTCCGGCCCTCGCCGCCCCAGCGAGCGATGAGGAAGTACATGGGGACGAGCACGGTCTCGAACGCGAGGAAGAAGAGGACGAGGTCGAGTACGGCGAAGGAGGCGAGGGTGCCGCCTTCGAGCAGCAGGACCAGGGCGGTGAACGCCTTCGGGGACGGGCCCGTGGGCGGCTTGAAGTAGGTGTAGAGCGCGCAGAGGAAGGTCAGCAGCGCGGTCAGGACGACGAGGGGGAGCGAGATGCCGTCGATGCCGAGGTGGATGCGCACATGGAGTGCGGGGATCCAGCTGATGTCGGTCTGGGCCTGCATCCTCGACGGGTGGTCGTGGTCGAAGCCGAGCGCGAGGACGATCGCGGCGATGAGGACCACGCCGGTCACGGTCACGCCGTGGCGGAGCACGGCCTGGTCGGGGGACTTGCCCTTCAGCCCGGGCGGTGCCGGCAGGAGAGCGGCGACGGCTCCGAGGAGCGGGACGGCGACGATGAACGCCAGAAGAAACTGCATCACTGACTCGTTGATACCGATCACGCCCGCTCACGCTCCCGAGGCGACGAGGAGGACGGCGACCGTCAGGACGGCGGTGCCGGCGAGCAGCGCGCTCACATAGGTCTGGACGTTGCCGGTCTGTGCCCGGCGTACGGCGGCCCCGAGCAGCCGGGGCAGCGCGGCGGCGCCGCGCACGTAGGTGTCGACGACCTCGCGGTCGAGGAAGCGGACGAGGCTCGCTCCGGCGAGGACCGGGCGGACGAACAGCGCGGAGTACACGGCGTCCAGGTGGAAGCCGGTCGCGGCGGGCCGGAACAGCGGGCCGAGCAGCACGCGCGCGGGGTCGGCCGGGTCGGGGGCACGGGCGATGTCGCCGTAGGCCGCCTCGTGCGCGGCGATGGCCTCGGCCTCCACGTGGCCCGCGTCGCCCTCCGGGTGCGCGGCGACGGCGCCCAGCGGGACGCGGGCGGCGCGGGCGGAGGTGCGCTGCCAGACGCCGTAGGTGAGCAGTCCGCCGACGACGGCGAGGCCGGTGCCGAGGACGGAGGTGAGCAGGGTGGGCGCGAGGCTGCGGCCGTCGAACCAGCCGGGCAGCGTGCGGTAGGCGAGGCCGCCGAAGGCCAGCGAGGGCACGGCGAGCACCCAGAGCACGACGGTCATGCTGAGGGGTTCGCGGACGGGGGCGGGGGCCTCGGCGCCCCGGCCCCGGAAGGCGAGCAGCCACAGGCGGGTGGCGTAGGCGGCGGTGAGGACGGCGGTCGCGAGACCGGCGACGAGGACGATCCAGCCCGCCGCGCCGGGGACCGGGCCGTCGTGCCCGGTGGCGGTGTGTTCGGCGGCGCCGAGGACGGACTCCTTGGAGAAGAAGCCGCTGAACGGCGGGATCGCGGCGAGGGCGAGCAGCGCCACGGTCATCGTCCAGAAGGCGTCCGGGACGCGGTCGCGCAGGTGGCTCATGCGGGACATGGCGGCCAGCGAGTTGGTGCCCGCGGCGTGGATGACCACACCGGCGGCGAGGAACAGCAGCGCCTTGAAGGCGCCGTGGGACAGGAGGTGGAAGACGGCGGCACCCCGGTCGCCGACGGCGAGGGCGCCGGTCATGTAGCCGAGCTGGCCGATGGTCGAGTAGGCGAGGACGCGCTTGATGTCGTCCTGGGCGAGGGCGCAGAGGCCGGAGCCCACCATGGTGACGGCGGCCATCGCGGCGAGGACCACCATCGCGGCGGCGGACGCCTCGAAGACGGGCAGGAGACGGGCGATGAAGTAGACACCGGCGGCGACCATGGTCGCGGCGTGGATCAGCGCGGAGACGGGGGTCGGGCCCGCCATCGCGTCCGGGAGCCAGGTGTGCAGCGGGAACTGCGCCGACTTGCCCGCTACGCCCGCGAGGAGCAGCAGGGCGATCAGGGTCGGGTGGTCGAGTCCGCCGTTCGCGACCGTGGCGAGGACGCGGGTGATGCGGAAGGACCCGGCGTCGGTGCCGAGCGCGAACAGGCCGATCAGGAACGGCACGTCGCCGAGCTTGGTGACGAGGAACGCCTTGAGGGAGGCGGCGCGGGCCTCGGGGGTCTCCCAGTAGTGGCCGACGAGGAAGTAGGAGCAGATGCCCATGACCTCCCAGCCGACCAGCAGCACGATCAGATCGCCGGAGTAGACGACCAGGAGCATGGCGGAGGTGAAGAGGGAGACGAGGGCCGCGTACGAGGGGTAGCGGGGGTCCTCGCGCAGATAGCCGGTCGAGTAGATCTGCACACAGCTCGCGACGAAGGCCACCAGGACGGCGACGAGGGCGGCGAAGCCGTCGATGTGCAGGGCGAGGTCGACCGGGACGGAGCCGGTGGGCGTCAGCAGGGTGGCCGCGTCGATCGCCCGGCCGCCGCCCTGGCGGGCCGCGACGAGCGCGGCCAGCACGAGGGAGGCGAGGACGGGCAGGACGGCCAGCGGCCGGACGAAGCCGGGCGCGGTGCGGCCGAGCAGGAGTCCGGCGGCGGCGAGGAAGGGGAGGACGGGGACGAGGGCGGCGAGGGTGGTCGTGGTCACGCGGTGGCCTCAGCCTTCTCGGCCCCGGGGGCGTCGGGGCCCTCGGCGGTGTCGGGGCCTTCGGCGGTGTCGCGGAGTCGGTCGATGTCGGAGGTGCCCCGGTTGCGGTACACGGCGAGCACGATCGCCAGGCCGATGCCGATCTCGGCGGCGGCGATGGCGATGGTGAACAGGGTCAGCGCCTGGCCGGAGTGCAGGGTGTCGCGGGCGGCGCGGCTCAGCCAGACGTCGAAGGCGACGAGGTTGAGGTTGACGGCGTTGAGCATCAGCTCGACCGACATGAGGACCAGGATCGCGTTGCGGCGCGCGAGGACGCCGTAGAGGCCGGTGCAGAAGAGGAGGGCGGAGAGGACGGCGGGGTAGGCGAGGTGCATCAGCGGGCGCCTTCCTTCTCGCCGGGGGGCTGCGTGGGCTCGGCGGGGGGCCGCGTGGGGCTCGGGACGCCGGGGGCCTTCGTGCGCCCGGGGGCGCCGGGTGCCTGGTCCTGACCGGCCTCGGCCTTGGCCTTGCGGGACAGGACGATCGCGCCGACCAGGGCGGCGAGGAGGAGCACGGACAGGGCCTCGAAGGGCAGGACCCAGCTACGGAAGATGCTCTCGCCGGTGACGCGGGTGGTCCCGGCGGCCGGTCCTTCCAGGTCGATCCAGGTGGCGCGGAAGGCGTCCACGACCACCCAGACCAGTGCCCCGGCGGCGCCCACCGCGACGGCGAGCGCGGCCCAGCGGTTGCCGGAGTCGGCGTCCGGGGAGCGGCCGATGGGGGCCCGCGTGAGCATCAGTCCGAACAGGAGGAGGACGACGACGGAACCGACGTAGATGAGGACCTGCACCCAGGCGATGAACTCGGCGGTCAGCAGGAGGTATTCGACGGCGAGGCCGCCGAGCGCGACCACCAGCCACAGGGCGGCGTGCACGAGCTGCCGGGTGGTGACGGTGATGAGCGCGGCGCCGAGGGTGGCGAGGCCGACGAGCAGGAAGGCGATCTCGACGCCGGTCGGGGACAGGAAGCCGTGGGGGGCGGCGGCCAGGGTGGCCGCGGTGGGGCTCACGACTCTCCCTCCTTTTCCTCGGGTTCCTCGGGCTTCGGTGCTGCCGCCTCGGCGGCCTCGGCCGCTTCGGCCGCTTGTGCGGCGGCCAGTTTGTCGGCGGTCTTGCGGGCGGCGGCGATCTCCTTGGGCTCCTCGGCGTGCGGGTCCAGGGCGGGCGGCGCCGGGACGGTCCACATCCACTCGCGGAGCTTGTCGCGCTCGTGGGTGAGTTCGTGGATGTCGGTCTCGGCGTACTCGAACTCCGGTGACCAGAACAGCGCGTCGAAGGGGCAGACCTCGATGCAGATGCCGCAGTACATGCACAGCGAGAAGTCGATGGCGAAGCGGTCCAGGACGTTGCGGCTGCGCTCTCGGCCGCCGGGGGTGGCGGCGGGGACCGTCTCCTTGTGGGAGTCGATGTAGATGCACCAGTCGGGGCACTCGCGGGCGCACAGCATGCAGACCGTGCAGTTCTCCTCGAACAGGCCGATGACTCCGCGGGTGCGGGGCGGCAGTTCGGGCTCCACGTCGGGGTACCGCTCGGTGACGGTCTTCTTCGTCATCGTGCGCAGGGTGACGGCCAGGCCCTTGGCCAGGCCGGAGCCGGGGATACGGGGCATCAGGAGATCACCACCTTGACGACGCCGGTGAGGGCGATCTGGGCGAGGGCGAGGGGGACGAGGAGGGTCCAGGAGAGCTTCTGGAGCTGGTCCTCGCGCAGCCGGGGGTAGGTGACGCGGAGCCAGATCACGAGGAACGCGAGCACCGCGGTCTTCAGCAGGGTCCACACCCAGCCGAGTCCGTCGGCGCCCCAGGGGCCGTGCCAGCCGCCCAGGAACAGGACGGTGGTCAGGCCGCACAGCACGACGATCCCGGCGTACTCCGCGAGCAGGAACAGGGCGAACCTCAGGCCGGTGTACTCCGTGTACGCGCCGAAGATGATCTCCGAGTCCGCCACGGGCATGTCGAACGGCGGGCGTTGCAGCTCGGCGAGTCCGGCGACGAAGAAGACGATCCCGCCGGTGATCTGCCAGGGCACCCACCACCAGTGGAACGCGCCGACGATCCCGGGCAGGGACACCGTCCCCGCCGCCATCGCCACCGACGCGGCGGCGAGCAGCATCGGCAGCTCGTACGCCAGCAGCTGGGCCGCGGTCCGCAGGCCGCCGAGCAGCGAGAACTTGTTCGCGCTCGCCCATCCGGCCATCAGCGAGCCGAGCACGCCGACGCCCATCACCGCGAGCACGAAGAAGATCCCCGCGTCGACCACCTGTCCGACCGCGCCGCTGCCCGGTCCGATCGGGATCGCCAGCAGCACGAGCAGATACGGCAGCAGCGCCACCGCCGGTGCCAGCTGGAAGATCCGCCGGTCGGCTCCCGCCGGTACGACGTCCTCCTTCTGCGCGAACTTCACCCCGTCCGCGACCAGCTGCGCCCACCCGTGGAACCCACCCGCGTACATCGGCCCCAGCCTGCCCTGCATGTGCGCCATCACCTTGTGCTCCGTCTGACCCACGATCAGCGGAAAGGTGAGAAACACGACGAACACGACCAGAAGCCGCAGAGCGACGGACCATACGTCGTTCACTGCGGGCCTCCTGTGGGGTTCTCGGGGGTGGGGTGGTCGGAGCGCGGGGGGCGGTCCGGGGTTTGGGTGGGGTCCGGGTCCGGGTCGTGGCCGGGCTCGGGGTCCGGGTCGTGGCCGGGCTCAGGGGCGGGGTCCGGGTCCGAGTGGGGGTCCGGGACGTGGTCCGAGCTCGGGGCCGGGTACGGGGTCGGGGTCTGACTGCGCCGCTCCGCGTTGTCCGGAGCCTGGCCGAGCCTGGGGGCTCGGTCGGAGCCTGAGGCGTGGTCAGACCTGGGCGCCGGGCTTGCGGTCCGGTCTTGCGCCGGGTCCGGGGCGGATTCCGAGGCGGGAGCCGCGCCGGACTCACGCCCGCTGTCCGGTGCCCGGTTGGGCTCAGGGCTCTGCTCGGGCTCGGGCGCTTGGCCCGGCTCGGGGGTGGGGTCCGGCTCAGAGGTCCGATCGGAGCCCGGAGCCGAGTCGCGGGTCGGCTCCGACGCCCCGGACAGGGCAGGAATCGCACCGGTTTTTGGCGCAGAGTCCGGACCGGGACCGGGCTCAGGGACCTGCCCGGGCTGGGGGGCCCGGTCGGGGGCCGAGGCTGAGTCGCGGGTCGGCTCCGACACCCCGGACGGGGCAGGAGTCGCACCGGTCTCCGGCGCGGTGTCCGGGCCAGGGCCGGGCCCAGGGGCCTGCCCGGGCTGGGGGGCCTGGTCCAGTTCGGAAGCCCGGTCGGGGGCCGGAGCCGAATCGCCTGTCCGCTCCGACGCCCTGGACGAAGCAGGAGCGCTGGCCTCCGACGCGTTGCCCGAGGCAGAGCCGGACTCAGGAGCCTCGGGCGCCTGCTCAGAGGCCGAGGCTGAGTCGTGGGTCGGCTCCGGCACCCGAGACGACACAGGTGCGCTGGCCTCCGGCGCGGCGTCCGGGGCAGGGCCGGGCTCGGGCGCGTGGTCCGGCTCGGGGGCCGAGGACGAACCGGCTGTCTGCTCCGGTGCCAGGAAAGGGGGCGGAGTCGCGTCGGGCTCCGGGGCGTTCTCCGGGGCAGGGCTGGGCGCGGGGGTCGGTGGGGCCTCCGGCCCGGGGGTCCGGTTGGGGGTCGGGGACGAATCGGCTGGCCGCTCTGGCGCCTGGGACGGGGTCGCGTCGGGCTCCGGGGCGGTGTCCGGGGCAGGGGTGGGCTCGGGGGCCGGTGGGGCCTCCGGCTCGGGGGGCTGGTTGGCGGGCGGGGCCTGTGGCTCGGCCCGGCTGGGCTGCGGGGTCGGTTCGTCGAAGGCCGGGCGGGCGTGGTGCCAGGGGGCGTCCGCGCTGCGGGGGGCCGTGCTGCGGCGGGTCGGGGGTTCGGGGGTGGCCGGGCTCTGCTGGGACGCGGAGCCCTGGGAGGCGCTACGCATCCGGCGCGGGCGGCCCGGGGTACGGGGCTCGCCCGGCTCCGGTGTCCCGGGCGTCGTCGGCGCCTCCGGCGCGGGCTCCGCGTCCTCCGGTGTGGACTCCGTGTCCTGGCGGTCCGTACCGGACGTCTGGCTCACCGAGCCGTCGCTCGCGCTCCGCGTGCGGCGGGGCCGGGAGGCGGCCGAGGCGTCACGCGCAGGGCCAGCGGCACCGGCGGCCTCGGCTGCCGACGGGGCATCAGCGGGGTTGGCGGCGCCTGTCGTTTCGCCCGCCGATCCAACATGGTCGGCATCGGCAGGGCCGTCGGCCGACCCGGGCCCCGCCACACTGGGAGAACCAGCGGCTTCGCCAATCGCCTCACCCCCGGAAGAACCGGCAGAGCTGTCGCCGCCGCCAGCCGTCCCAGCCCCGGTGTCCTCGGCCGACGTCGGCTCAGCGGCCTGCGCCGCACCCGCGATCTGACTGGCCGAACCCTCCGAAGCCGAGCGGGAACGACGCACCGGCCGCCCCTCACCCGCAGGAGCCGCCTGGCTCACGGAACCGTCCGCCGCCGAACGGGAACGACGCACCGGGCCCTCCGCCGCTGCGGAAGCGTCCTGGCTCGCCGAGCCGTCCGATGCCGAGCGCGTACGCCGCACCGCGGAAGCGTCCTGACTGGCCGAGCCCTCCGACGCCGACCGCGCACGACGCACCCGGCCCTCCGTCGCCGCAGCAGTGTCCTGGCTGGCGGAGCCATCCGACGCGGAGCGCGTGCGACGTGCCGGGCGCTCCGCAGCAGCGGCCTCCTGACTCGCCGAACCCTCCGGCGCCGGAGGCGTCTGGCTGGCCGAACCCTCCGATGCCGAGCGGGAGCGGCGCACCGGACGGTCCGCAGCCGCCTCCTGGCTGGCCGACCCCTCCGACACCGACCGCGCACGACGCACCGGACGATCCCCCGCTCGCGCAGGGCGCTCACGCGTCGGGGCAGGCGGGAGCTGGCCCTTCAGGGGGCCCCATTCGTTCGGGTCGGGGACGCCCGGGGGGAGCATCTGGCGGCGTTTCGGGGTGCCGTGTTCCGACTCGCCGGGTTCCTTGGCGCCGGGCCAGGACTTGGCGACGCGGGCGGCGAGGACGAAGTCCTTGCGGAGGGGGTGGCCTTCGAAGTTCTCGGGGAGGAGGAGGTGTTCCAGGCCGGGGTGGCCCGTGAAGTCGACGCCGAACATCTCGTGGGTCTCGCGCTCGTGCCAGGCGGCGCCCGCGTAGACGCCGACGGCGGACGGCAGGACCGGCGCCGCGTGCGGCACGGT
This sequence comes from Streptomyces sp. LaPpAH-108, assembly GCF_000373625.1. GTDB lineage: Bacteria > Actinomycetota > Actinomycetes > Streptomycetales > Streptomycetaceae > Streptomyces. Next base: position 181,615 of record NZ_KB891987.1, on the reverse strand, counting down.
CGTACGGACGAGGAGGCGCCGTACCGGATGCAGGGCCACCACGTGCGCGGAGACGCGGAAACCCGTGCCCGGCTCGTCGACCGCGCTCAGCCAGTCGAAGTAGGTGCAGGTCAGGGTCGTACGGGCCGTCTCCAGGGCGTCGAGCCAGGCCTCCGGGGCCACGTCCACCGTGAGGACGTCGTACGACTCCTCCGCCGTGGCCCCCGGTCCGAACAGTTCCTCGGTGTCGGCGGGCAGCCAGCCGGTCGTCGTCATCGCGCGTCTCCCGGGGAGGGGGTGGCCGGCGGCTTGACCAGGCCGCTCTGGAGGGCGGCGGGGGAAGGCCGGGCGGAGCCGTACCGCTCGCCCAGCGACTCGCGGGCGATCTTCTCCTGGAGCTTGAGGATGCCCTGGAGCAGCGCCTCGGGGCGCGGCGGGCAGCCGGGGACGTAGACATCGACCGGGATGATCTGGTCCACGCCCTTGGTGACGGAGTACGAGTCCCAGTACGGCCCGCCGCAGTTGGAGCAGGCGCCGAAGGAGATGACGTACTTCGGCTCGGGCATCTGCTCGTACAGCCGCTTCACGGCGGGCGCCATCTTGTCGGTGACCGTGCCGGAGACGACCATCAGGTCGGCCTGGCGGGGGCCCGGCGCGAAGGGGATGACGCCGAGCCGGATGAAGTCGTGCCGGGCCATCGACGCGGCGATGAACTCGATCGCGCAGCAGGCGAGGCCGAAGTTGAAGACCCAGAGGGAGTAGCGGCGGCCCCAGTTGAGGACGACCTTCATCGGCTCGGGGGCGAGCCGGGCGAGCGCGCCGAGCCTCTTCGGCTCGGGCAGCGGCACCGGGTCGGGGAGCGACACCGGCGCAGAGGCGGCGGCCGGGTTCACGTCCATGTCAGGACGCCCTTCTTGTATGCGTACAGCAGGCCGACGGCGAGGAAGCCCAGGAAGATGAACATCTCCACGAGGGTCGTCGCGCCGTAGCCGGGGGCGGCGAAGACCGTCGCCCAGGGGAACAGGAAGATCGAGTCGACGGCGAAGATCACGTAGAGGAACGCGTACACGTAGTAGCGGACCTGGGTGTGGGCCCAGCCCTCGCCGACCGGGTCGACGCCGCACTCGTACGTCATCAGCTTCTCGGGGGTGGGGACGACGGGCCGCAGCAGCCGTCCCGCGCCGAAGGCGACCGCGACGAAGAGCACGCCGACGACGGCGAGCAGCCCCACGACCGAGTACGACCCGAAGTACGACCCGGGCTGGTCCGCCGCGAGGCTGGCCGCGGCGACCGTCGAGTCCCCCAACGTCTCCCGCACCGTCCTTCTCCTCGCTCCCTGACCTGTGTGTTCCGCGTGCCCTGGGTGACCCCGGTGAACCGCGTGACGTGACGCGATCCGAGGGTCTGTATGCACGGGAGTCTAGGCCCTGGCACAGGAGCGGTAAGCAGGTCGTCACGCGCTGAGAGGGGCCGGGAGGGGCGCGGGGTGGGGTTTTCCCCCGGGGGCGGAAGGCGGACTGCCGCATGGCGCGGGGGGTGTCGGGCACGGCAGGCTGAGCGCCATGACCGCTGCCGCCTCCGCCGCGGGCCGGGACGGGGACGATGCCCTCCGGGTCGCCGACGTTGATCACCATGCCGCGCCCGTCCGGGGTGCGAGTGCCCTCCGGGGTGCTGACGTCGACCAGGGTGCCGACTCCCTCCAGGCCGCCGACCTCGACCAGGGCGCCGGACCGCTCCGGGCCGGTGACCCCCTCCGGGGCGCTGCCTCTCCCGGGTCTGCCGACGCGCCCCCGGCCGCCGACACCTTCCGGGCTGCCGCCGCCGACCTGCCCGCCGCCGACGGGACCAGCCTCGCCTACCGAGCCGGCGCCGACCCCACCAGCCGCCCCCTCCCCCGAGCCGACATGCCCAACGCCACCCCGACCAGCCACGTCCCCCAAACCACCCCCCGCCGAACCACCCCCACCTCCCGCTCCGACGCCGACCCCCTGCCCCCCGCCCGTCTCCCCTTCGGCGCCCCCACCTGGAAGGAGATCGCGCATCTGCTGCTGAACCTGCCGGTGGCGGTGTTCGGCTTCGTCTATGTCGTCACCTCGGTGTCCGTCAGCGCGGGGCTGACCGTGACGGTCCTGGGGCTGCCGCTGCTCGCGGGGTGTCTGCTGGGGGCGCGGCTGCTGGGTCGGCTGGAGCGGGCGCGGGTGCGCGGCCTGCTCGGGGTGCGGGTGCCCGAGCCGTCGCCGCTGTCGCTGCTGGGCGCGCGGGACCGGAAGCTGTCGCGGCGGCTGTGGCTCGTGCTGCGCGATCCGGTGGGCTGGCGGACGCTGCTCTACTTCTTCATCCGGCTGCCCTGGGGCATCTTCACCTTCTGCACGATCCTGACCTCGCTGTTCGTGCTCTGGCCCGTGCTGTCGTTCATCGCGCGGGGGCTGGCGGCCGTGGACCGGGCGCTGGCCCGGGGGCTGCTGGCGCCCTCCGACGAGCTGGAACGCCGGATAGCCGAGCTGGAGTCGGACCGGGGCGTGGTCGTGGACACGGCGGCGGCGGACCTGCGGCGCATCGAGCGCGACCTGCACGACGGGGCCCAGGCCCGCCTGGTCAACCTCGCCATGGAGCTGGGCCTGGCGAAGGAGAAGCTGCTCGAGGACCCGGAGGGCGCCGCCCGCATGGTCGACGAGGCGCACGGCGAGGTGAAGACCGCCCTGCGCGAGCTGCGCGACCTCGCCCGGGGCATCCACCCCGCCGTCCTCACCGACCGGGGACTCGACGCGGCCCTCTCCTCCATCGCCACCCGCTGCACGGTCCCGGTGACCGTCACCACCGACCTCCCCGTCCGCCCCGCCCCCGCCATCGAGGGCATCGCCTACTACACCGCCTCCGAACTCCTCCAGAACATCAGCAAACACAGCCACGCCCACCACGCCACCATCGACCTCTGGCGCACCGACGACCGCCTGATGCTCCAGATCCGCGACGACGGCACGGGCGGCGCCACCGCGACCCCCGGCGGCGGCCTCCACGGCCTGACGGAACGCCTCGGCGCGGTGGACGGCCTCCTCCTGATCGACTCCCCGCCCGGCGGCCCGACGGCGATCACGGCGGAGCTGCCCTGGCGGGACCGGACGGCGTAGGAGCCGATGCCCGCCTAACGCGCCGAGGGCGCCAACACCAGCCGCCCCCGAAGGCCGCCCTTCGCCAAGTGCTCGTGCGCCCGCGCCGCCCCCTCCAGCGGGAGCACGTCCGCCACGCGCAGGGTCAGATCCAGCGCGGCGAGGCCGGCCAACGCCGCCCCGTCCGCGCTGATCCACTGCTCGTGGACACGGATGCCGCGCAGCGGTGGCGGTGCCGAGCCCACCGCCGCCGTGACGTAGGCGCCCCTCGTCCGGACGGCGGCGAGGGCCTGGATGCCGAGACCGGCCGTGTCGAGGACCCCGTCGACGCCGCCCGGGACCAGCCGACGGACCTCGGCCGCGAGGGCCCCGGCGTCCCGGCCCACGGTCCACTCCGCACCGAGGCCGTACGCGAACTCCCGGTCCGCTGAGCCCACGTGGGCCATCACCCGCACCCCACGCCGTACCGCCAGTTCCACGGCGAAGCCGCCCACCGCTCCGGCCGCCCCCGTCACCAGCAAGGTGTTCCCCGGGGCCGGGGCCAGCAGGTCCAGGGACTGCGCCGCAGTAAGGCCGTTCAGCGGCAGGGTCGCGGCGGCCGCCGGAGACACACCGCGTGGCGCCGGTGCCACCGCCGTCACGTCCAGCACCACGTACTCCGCGTACGTCCCCAGCGACACGTCCAGCAGATCGCGCAGCCCGATCACCTGCTCCCCCGGCGCGAACGCCGTCACCCCGGCCCCGAGCCGGTCGGCCACGCCCGCCACGTCCCAGCCGAGGCCCGTGCACGACCGCGCCGCCATCAGCCCGCCGTCGGCCAGCGCGCCCGAACGAGTGGCTAGGTCAACGGGGTTGACCGTCGCCGCCTCGACCCGGATCCGTACCTGTCCGGGGCCTGGTTCCGGCAGCGGAACCGTCACCGTCTCCAGGACCTCGGTCCCGCCGTACCCCCGGGCCACCACCGCCCGCATCGTCCCGCCCGCGTGTCCAGTGCTCATGCCGCTCACCGTAGAGAGGGCTACTCTCCAGCGGGAAGTACACACTTCGAGGTGCCCTCGGCACCGGAAGGAGAGCCATGCCCACCCGCACCGCCGCGGAGCGCAGGGTCGAGGCGAAGCGCGAGTACGACGCCTATCTCGCCGAATGCCCGGCCCGTCAGCTCCTGGACCGCATCGCCGACAAGTGGGTCAGCCTCACGGTCACGGCGCTCGCCGACGGCCCGAAGCGGTACAGCGACCTGCACCGCAGGCTGGCCGGGGTGAGCCAGAAGATGCTCACCCAGACGCTCCGGCACCTGGAGCGCGACGGCCTGGTCACCCGGACCGTGACCCCCGCCGTCCCGGTCCGTGTCGACTACGCGCTCACCCCGCTCGGCCGTTCCCTGCTGCCCGTCATGCGCGCGATCAAGGGCTGGGCGGAGGACCACATGGCCGAGGTGCGGGAGGCACGGGCCGACTACGACGCCCGGGACTGACCGCCGTGCCCCGCCCCGCCCCCGCCGGTAGGGAAAACCCCCGCCCCCGACACCAGCCCACGTCATGGCCCCGCACCCACCCCGCACGGAAACCTGAAGGCACGGTTCGGACACCCACGTGACGAGAGGCGGACCACGGCGATGGCCACCGAGTACGACGGACAGGGGTACCGGGTTCCCAGGGCATCCGGTGGGGGGCGGGGGCATCGTGTGCCCGCTGGGCTGCGGGCGCCGTTCGAGGGGCGGACGTGGCGGGAGTTCGGGTATGTGCTGCTGAGCCTGCCGATCGCGATCGTGATGTTCGTGTGGGCGGTGACGGCGGTGTCGCTCGGGGCGGGGCTGCTGGTGACGTTCGTCGGGATTCCGGTGCTGGCGCTGGGGCTGGCCGGGTGCCGGGGGTTCGGGGCGCTGGAGCGGGCGCGGGCGCGCGGGCTGCTCCGGGTCGACGTGGCCGAGCCCGAGCCGCTGACCGTGCGCGGCCCCGGCGCCCTCGCCTGGATCGGCGCCGTGCTGAAGAGCGGCAGCTCCTGGCGCAACCTCCTCTTCGCGCTGCTCCGCTTCCCCTGGGCGGTGTTCTCGTTCGCCGTCGGGGTGAGCTTCTGGACGTACGGCTGGGCGCTGCTGACGTATCCGCTGTGGTTCTGGGTGTTCCCGATGTACGCCGGGCAGGGCGGCATCCAGCTCTACGGCGACGAGCACCACAGCGTGTATCTGGACAACCCGTTCGAGATCACCGTGACCTCGCTGATCGGCCTGGTGTTCACGCTGGTCACGCCGTGGATCCTGCGCGGCCTGACCACGGTGGACGGGCTGCTGGTGCGCGGGCTGCTCGGTCCGTCGCGGCTCTCGCAGCGCGTGGAGCGGCTGGAGTCGGGGCGCGGGGCGGTGGTGGACACGGCGGCGGCGGACCTGCGGCGCATCGAGCGGGATCTGCACGACGGGGCCCAGGCGCGGCTGGTCAGCCTGGCCATGGACCTCGGGCTCGCCAAGGAGAAGCTGCGCGAGGACCCGGAGGCCGCCGCCCGCATGGTCGACGAGGCGCACGGCGAGGTGAAGACCGCCCTGCGCGAGCTGCGCGACCTGGCCCGGGGCATCCACCCCGCCGTCCTGACGGACCGGGGGCTCGACCCCGCCCTCTCCTCCGTCGCCGCGCGCTGCACGGTCCCGGTGACGGTCACCACCGACCTGCCGGGCCGCCCCGCCGCCGCCATCGAGGGCATCGCGTACTACACGGCCTCCGAACTCCTCCAGAACATCAGCAAACACAGCCGGGCCCACCACGCCACCGTCGACCTCTGGCGCACCGACGACCGCCTGATGCTGCTGGTCACGGACGACGGCGTGGGCGGCGCCGACCCCGCCAAGGGGTCCGGACTCGCGGGCCTGTCGGCACGGCTGGGCGCCGTGGACGGCCTCCTGGTGGTCGACTCCCCACCCGGCGGCCCGACCCGCATCACAGCGGAACTGCCTTGGCGGGCCTGACCCGACGCCCTGACGATGCCCTGGCGGGACCGAGCCGAGCACACGCACCAGGCCGAGCCGACGACCCCAGCGGGACAAGGCTGAGCGCACTCCCGGGACCGAGCCGGACGGCCTCGCCGAGCCAACGGCCCCGGCCGGACAAAGCCAGGCGCCCTGGCGGGACCGAGCCGTGCACACGCGCCAGGCTGAGCAGGCGGCCCACCCGGACGAAACCAGGCAGCCTCGCGAGACCTGCCCGGAGGCCGCAGCGGGGTCGAGCCGGACACACGCGCCAGGCCGAGCCGACGACCCCAGCCGGACGAACCGGGCGCACTCGCGGAACCAGGCCAGGCGCACGCGCCGGGCCGAGCCGACAGCCCCAGCCGGGCAAAACCGGGCAGCCTCACAGGACCGTGCCGGACACACATGCCAGGCTGACCCCGGGCAGCCCGGCCGGACGAAGCCGGGCGCCCTCACAGGATCGAGCCGCGCACACGCACCAGGCCGAGCAGGCGGCCCACCCGGACGAAACCGGGCGCCCCTGCGAGACCTGGCCGGAGGTCACAGCGAGGTCGAACCGGACGCGTCAGCAAGGCACAGCCGACGGCCCGGCCGGACGAAGTCGAGCGCCCTCACGGGACCTGGCCGGAGGCCGCAGCAGGGTCGAACCGGACACATCGGCGAGGCACAGCCGACAGGCCGCCCGGACGAAGTCGAGCAGCCTCGCGGGACCTGGCCGGAGGCCGCAGCGGAGTCGAGCCGGACGCGCGTCAGCAAGGCACAGCCGACGGCCGCAGCCAGACCGAGCCGGGCGGCCTCGCGGGGACTCGGTCCCGCGACCCCGCCCGAACCGAAGCACAACGCGGCGCCGCCCGGGCCGAAACACAAACGCGGCCCCGCCCGGGCCGAAGCACAGCCGAAGCACAACGGAGAAGCCCCCGCGCCCCCGCAATTGCGGGATGCTGGTCCGCATGGCGGAGAAGGTGTCGCAGCGGGCAGCAGGGGGCCGGGAGAGCGTGGAGAACAGGGTGCGTGTGGTCATCGCCGAGGACTCGGTGCTGCTCAGGGAGGGGCTGACCCGGCTGCTGACCGACCGGGGTCACGCGGTGGTCGCCGGGGTCGGGGACGCGAAGGCGCTGGTCAAGACCATCACCGAGCTGAACGCGGCGGACGAGCTGCCGGACGTGGTGGTGGCGGACGTACGGATGCCCCCGACCCACACCGACGAAGGCGTACGGGCCGCCGTAGAGCTGCGCAAGGCGCACCCGGGGCTCGGGGTGCTGGTCCTTTCGCAGTACGTGGAGGAGCGGTACGCCACCGAGCTGCTGGCCGCGTCCAGCCGGGGCGTGGGCTATCTGCTCAAGGACCGGGTCGCCGACGTGCGCGAGTTCGTGGACGCGGTGGTGCGGGTCGCGCAGGGCGGTACGGCTCTCGACCCCGAGGTCGTCGCCCAGCTGCTCGGCCGCAGCCGCAAGCAGGACGTGCTGTCCGGGCTCACCCCGCGCGAGCGCGAGGTGCTGGGGCTGATGGCGGAGGGCCGGACGAACTCGGCCGTGGCCAAGCAGCTGGTGGTGAGCGACGGCGCGGTGGAGAAGCACGTCAGCAACATCTTCATGAAGCTGGGCCTGACCCCGAGCGACGGGGACCACCGCCGGGTGCTGGCGGTGCTGACGTACCTGAACTCGTAGCGGCGAACAGAAGTAGCGGCGAACAGAAACCAGGGGCCACCTGGGGAGTGTCTTTCGAGTGGTCCCCGGCCGGGACGGGAAATCATGGACTGTCAGCCCGCCGAGGCCGTCCCGGGGAGCCGTCCACCATGTGGATGGCCTCGGAAGGCGACCCTAACCGACGTAGGGTTGATCCTGGACGGCCGGTGGGACGGCCGCCCATGAACAGCCGCCTCGAAGGAGGTCCAGTTCAGTGACCAGCCAGGTCAGCAGCCCAGCGGAACCGGCCGACGACACGGTCGTGGGAGAGCAGCACACACCGGGCGGCGCGAAGGACGTGCGGCGCCTGAACCGGGTGATCATCCGGTTCGCGGGGGACTCGGGTGACGGAATGCAGCTCACCGGCGACCGCTTCACCTCCGAGACCGCGTCCTTCGGCAACGACCTCTCCACCCTCCCCAACTTCCCCGCCGAGATCCGTGCCCCCGCGGGCACCCTGCCGGGTGTCTCCTCGTTCCAGCTCCACTTCGCCGATCACGACATCCTCACCCCGGGCGACGCGCCGAACGTCCTGGTCGCGATGAACCCGGCCGCCCTGAAGGCCAACATCGGCGATCTGCCGCGCGGCGCCGAGATCATCGTCAACACCGACGAATTCACCAAGCGCGCCCTCCAGAAGGTCGGCTACGCGGGCGACCCGCTGGAGGATGGCTCGCTGGACGGCTACCAGCTGCACCCGGTGCCGCTCACCACGCTCACGGTGGAGGCCCTGAAGGAGTTCGACCTCTCCCGCAAGGAGGCCGAGCGCAGCAAGAACATGTTCGCGCTTGGGCTGCTGAGCTGGATGTACCACCGGCCCACCGAGGGCACCGAGAAGTTCCTGCGGACCAAGTTCGCCAAGAAGCCGGACATCGCGGCGGCCAACATCGCCGCGTACCGCGCGGGCTGGAACTTCGGCGAGACGACCGAGGACTTCGCCGTCTCCTACGAGGTGGCCCCGGCCGCCCGCGCCTTCCCGCCGGGTCTGTACCGCAACATCTCGGGCAACCTCGCCCTGGCCTACGGCCTGATCGCCGCCTCCCGGCAGGCCGAACTGCCGCTGTTCCTCGGCTCGTACCCGATCACCCCGGCCTCCGACATCCTGCACGAGCTGTCCAAGCACAAGAACTTCGGTGTGCGGACCTTCCAGGCGGAGGACGAGATCGCGGGGATCGGCGCGGCGCTGGGCGCGGCGTTCGGCGGCAGCCTCGCCGTGACCACCACTTCCGGCCCTGGTGTGGCGCTCAAGAGCGAGACGATCGGACTCGCGGTCTCGCTCGAACTCCCGCTGCTGATCGTCGACATCCAGCGCGGCGGCCCCTCCACCGGTCTGCCGACCAAGACCGAGCAGGCCGACCTGCTCCAGGCGATGTACGGCCGCAACGGCGAGGCCCCGGTCCCGGTGGTCGCGCCGAGAACCCCGGCCGACTGCTTCGACGCCGCGCTGGAGGCGGCCCGGATCGCGCTGGCCTACCGCACCCCGGTGTTCCTGCTCTCCGACGGCTACCTGGCCAACGGCTCGGAGCCCTGGCGCATCCCGGAGCCGGACGAACTCCCGGACCTGACCGTGCAGTTCGCCCAGGGCCCGAACCACACCCTGGAGGACGGCACCGAGGTCTTCTGGCCGTACGCACGCGACCCGCTGACTCTGGCCCGCCCCTGGGCGATCCCGGGCACGCCCGGTCTCGAGCACCGCATCGGCGGCATCGAGAAGCAGGACGGCACGGGCAACATCTCCTACGACCCGGCCAACCACGACCTGATGGTCCGCACCCGCCAGGCCAAGATCGACGGCATCGAGGTCCCCGACCTCCGGGTGGACGAGCAGGACGGCGCCCGCACGCTGGTGCTGGGCTGGGGCTCGACGTACGGCCCGATCACGGCGGCGGTACGGCGGCTGCGCACGGCCGGTGTGCCGATCGCCCAGGCCCATCTGCGTCACCTCAACCCCTTCCCGGCCAACCTGGGCGAGGTCCTGGCGCGCTACGACAAGGTGGTGATCCCCGAGATGAACCTCGGCCAGCTCGCCACCCTGATCCGGGCGAAGTACCTGGTGGACGCCCGCTCCTACAACCAGGTCAACGGGATGCCGTTCAAGGCGGAACAGCTTGCCACCGCGCTGAAGGAGGCCATCGATGACTGACCCGGGCAACGGGCTGCTCCAGCTGGTCCCCAAGGCGCAGGCCAAGCAGTCCATGAAGGACTTCAAGTCCGACCAGGAGGTGCGCTGGTGCCCGGGCTGCGGTGACTACGCGATCCTCGCCGCCGTCCAGGGCTTCATGCCGGAGCTGGGCCTGGCGAAGGAGAACATCGTCTTCGTCTCGGGGATCGGCTGTTCCTCCCGCTTCCCCTACTACATGAACACCTACGGGATGCACTCCATCCACGGCCGCGCCCCGGCCATCGCGACCGGACTCGCCGCCTCCCGGCGGGATCTGAGCGTGTGGGTGGTCACGGGCGACGGGGACGCCCTCTCCATCGGCGGCAACCATCTGATCCACGCGCTGCGCCGCAACGTCAATCTGAAGATCCTGCTGTTCAACAACCGGATCTACGGCCTGACCAAGGGCCAGTACAGCCCGACCTCCGAGCTGGGCAAGATCACCAAGTCGACGCCGATGGGCTCCCTGGACGCGCCCTTCAACCCCATCTCCCTCGCGCTCGGCGCGGAGGCGTCCTTCGTGGCCCGCACGATCGACTCCGACCGCAAGCACCTCACCGAGGTCCTGCGCCAGGCCGCCGACCACCCCGGCACCGCGCTGATCGAGATCTACCAGAACTGCAACATCTTCAACGACGGCGCCTTCGACGCCCTCAAGGACAAGCAGCGCGCCGAGGAGGCCCTGATCCGCCTGGAGCACGGGCAGCCGGTGCGCTTCGGCGGCGCGGACGGTGAGCGCGGCGTCGTGCGCGACCGGGCGACCGGTGACCTGAAGGTCGTCGACGTCACCCCGGAGAACGAGGCGGACCTGCTCGTCCACGACGCCCACACCGACTCCCCCACCACGGCCTTCGCCCTCTCGCGCCTGGCCGACCCGGACACCCTGCACCACACCCCGATCGGGGTGTTCCGCTCGGTGGAGCGGCCGGTCTACGACACGCTCATGGCCGACCAGCTCGACACCGCGATCGAACAGCGGGGCAAGGGCGACCTGGCCGCGCTGCTCGCGGGCGGGGACAGCTGGACGGTCATCGGCTGAGGGTCACCGGTGCTACGAGGCCCGGGCGGCGGACGTGGCCCGGGCCTCGTCATACGTCCGGCGCGCCTCGTCCACCCGCTCCATGCGGTCGTGGGTCCACTGGGCCAGCGACCTGACCTGTTCGGCGGCCTCGCGGCCGAGCGGGGTGAGGGAGTAGTCGACGCGGGGCGGGATGACGGGCCGGGCGTCGCGGTGGACCAGGCCGTCGCGCTCCAGGGTCTGGAGGGTCTGGGTGAGCATCTTCTCGCTGACGCCCCGGCCGTTCCACCGGTCGATGGCGCGGCGCAGCTCGCCGAAACGGTAGGAGCGGTCCAGCAGCTCGATCAGGACGAGGACGCCCCAGCGGCTGGTGACGTGCTCCAGGACCAGCCGGTACGGGCACAGGGCCTCGGCCTCCGCCATGTCACTTACTGCCATGCCAGTACCTTACTTCAAAGTGGGTACTTTCACTTGGTTAGTGCCGCTCCTAGGGTGAGTGTCATACCGACCGCTGCTTGCCAGCCCCAAGGAGAGCGCATCCCATGAGCATCGTCGTCACCGGAGCCACCGGACACCTCGGCCGCCTGGTCGTGGAGCAGTTGCTGGAGAAGGTCCCCGCCGGGGAGCTCACCGCCGTCGTGCGGGACGAGGCGAAGGGCGCCGACTTCGCCGCGCGCGGGGTGCGGATCGCCGTCGCGGACTACAACACCCCCGAGACCTTCGACGGTCTCTTCACCGAGGGCGACAAGGTGCTGCTGATCTCGGGCAACGAGATCACCAAGGACCGCGCGGTCCAGCACCAGGTCGTCATCGACGCGGCCAGGGCGGCGGGGGTGGCGCTGCTCGCGTACACCAGCGCGCCGGGCACGCTGAACGTACGGCTCACCGCCCCGCACCGGGCCACCGAGAAGGCGCTGCTCGCCTCCGGGCTGCCGTACTCGCTGCTGCGCAACGGCTGGTACCACGAGAACTACACCGAGAACCTGGCGCCGGTCCTCGCGCATGACGCGGTGGTCGCGGCGGCGGGCGACGGCCGCGTCTCCTCGGCCGCGCGCGCCGACTACGCCGCCGCGGCGGTCGCGGTGCTGACCGGCGAGGGCCATGAGAACTCGACGTACGAGCTGGGCGGCGACACGGCGTGGAGCTTCGCCGAGTACGCGGCGGAGCTGAGCCGGGCGACCGGGCGGGAGATCGTCTACCGGTCGGTCTCCGTGCCGGAGCTGGAGACGATCCTGACCGGCGCGGGGCTGCCGGAGCCGCTGGTGGCGGTGTTCACCGAGGTGGACCAGGCGATCGAGCGGGGCGATCTGGTGGTCTCCGGCGGGGAGCTGTCGCGCCTGATCGGGCGCCCGACGACGCCGCTGGCGGTGGCGATCGAGGCGGCGCTGAAGGGGTGAAGGTTCTTCCCGGCCGTGTGTCATGACCGTATGGCGATACGGACATGACACGCGGCCCGGGGCGGCGCTACCTTCTTTCTCGCGTGGCTGGAATGCGAGAAGGAGGGGCCCGTGGCCGGGACGTCCAAGGGTGAGCACCGAATAGGTCTGCTGAACGGCTTCGCGGCCTATGGCATGTGGGGCCTGGTCCCCCTGTTCTGGCCCCTGATGAAGCCCGCCGGGGCGATGGAGATCCTGGCCCACCGGATGGTGTGGTCCCTCGTCTTCGTCGCGGTCGCGCTGGTCTTCGTACGGCGCTGGGCGTGGGCCGGTGAGCTGCTGCGGCAGCCGCGCCGCCTCGCGCTGATCACGCTGGCCGCCGCCGTCATCACCGTGAACTGGGGTGTCTACATCTGGGCGGTGAACGCGGGGCACGTGGTGGAGGCGTCCCTCGGGTACTTCATCAACCCGCTGGTGACCATCGCGATGGGCGTGCTGCTGCTCAAGGAACGGCTGCGGCCGGTGCAGTGGGCGGCGGTCGGGGTGGGCTTCGCCGCGGTGGTGGTGCTGACCGTCGGCTACGGCCACCCGCCGTGGATCTCACTCTGTCTCGCCTTCAGCTTCGCCACCTACGGGCTGGTGAAGAAGAAGGTCAACCTCGGCGGTGTCGAGTCGCTGGCGGCCGAGACCGCGATCCAGTTCCTGCCCGCGCTGGCCTACCTGATCTGGCTCTCCGTCCACGGCGGCGCGACCTTCACCACGGAGGGCCCCGGCCACGCCGCGCTCCTCGCCTCGACCGGCATCGTCACCGCCCTCCCCCTGGTCTGCTTCGGCGCGGCGGCGATCCGCGTCCCCCTCTCCACCCTCGGCCTCCTCCAGTACCTGGCCCCCGTCTTCCAGTTCATCCTCGGCATCCTCTACTTCCACGAGGAAATGCCCCCCGAGCGCTGGGCAGGCTTCGCCCTGGTCTGGCTCGCCCTGATCCTCCTGACCTGGAACGCGATGCGCTCCGCACGGCGAGCCCGGGTGGTGGCCCGGTCGGCCGCGGCCGTGCCGACGGCGGCCACGACTCCGGCCGAGGCGGCCACGGCGGAGCCCTGAGCCACCGGGATTCCGGGGAGAGCCCGACCTTCCCCGAGGGGCGCCGCGACGCACCGTTCCGTCGATCACCCGGCGCCCGGCCGCCCCTGCGGTTATAAGTGAGGGATGACGAACCCCTCCCCCGCCCCGCTGCACTGGAAGCTCGTCATCGACGCGGCCGACCCGCATGCGCAGGCCGACTTCTGGGCCGCCGCCCTGCGGTACGAGCCCGAGGACAACAGCGCGCTGATCGAACGGCTGCTGTCCTTCGGGGCGCTCGACGGCGAGGCCACCGTGGAGTACCACGGTCGTCCCGCCTTCCGTGACCTCGTGGGCGTCCGCCACCCCGACGACCCGTACGACCCCGCCACGGGCACCGGCCTCGGCCGCCGCCTCCTCTTCCAGCGCGTCCCCGAACCGAAGACGGGGAAGAACCGCCTCCACCTCGACCTCCACCCCGGCCCCGACCACCGCGCCGAGGAGATCACCCGCCTGAAAACCCTCGGCGCCCGCGTCCTGCGCGAGGTCTCCGAACCGGCGGGCGAGTGGGTGGTCCTGGCGGACCCGGAGGGCAACGAGTTCTGCGTGAGCTAGGCGCGCGGATCTGTTCCGCATGAACCTGCTGCCGACTTCCGAGTGTCCTCAAGGCCCTGGCAACTGGCCCCATGGGAACCGGCATGCCGCCCATCCGCTCGCTCCTGGCGGCACCGGCCGGCCGAGGGGCTAGGCCGGGCCCCCGGCGGATCGCGCTCGCGCCGCCAGGCGCGGCAGACGCCCCCGGGCCGACTCCAGCAGATGTGGGTCGTCCGTCGACGCCGGGCCCGGTTCTGTGGTCAGGAGGGTCCAGAGGGTGGTCAGGGTGTGGCCCAGGGGGAGGGCCACAGACGGGTCCGGGATCGCTCGCCAGGCGGTGGACGCGCTGAGGACGTTGGCGTAGGCCGCGGTGGGGTCGGTGGATTCGCGGTGGCGGTAGGCGAGGTTGAGGGAGAGTTCGCAGGCGTGGCGGACGTCGCCGGTCAAGTAGGCGATGTAGGCCGTGAGTTCACCCAGGGTCAGGACCTCGGGGTGGCGGGGGCCCAGGACTCGGGCCGCGTGGGCGATCGTCCGGGACGCCAGGGACGCCGCCTGGGTGGTGCGGCCGTCGCGGATCGCCTCGGCGATCGGGGCCAGGGGGCCGGTGAGGGAGTCGGAGAGGATTTCCTCGGCCAGGGTGTCGAAGCGGCTGGCGGCCGGGACCGGTTCGGTCTGCTGAATCGGTTCGGCAGGTGCCTTCCGCGCCGCCGGGATCGAGACCGTGCGCTTCTTCTCCAGACTCAGTCCGGACATCGTTCCCTCACTCCCCCGGCGCCGCCGTCCGGCCGTACGCCTCCTGTCTGCCAGTGTGCCGGGCCCTCCTCGGCCGGGCCGTCACCAGCGCGTCACAGCCTCGCATCAGCCGCGCGGAAAGGCCGCCCCGGGAATAAGTGTGTGTGCATAAAATGCTGGCGACTGTATCGAGGAAGCCGCCCGCCACCACCCCGGGAGAACCATGAACCGCCGCTTCGTCTTCGTTCTGGGCAGTGCCCGCACCGAGGGCAACACCGAGTTCCTGGCCCGCGCCGCCGCCGAGCAGCTCCCCTCCGACACGGAGCGGGAGTGGCTGCGGCTGTCCGAGCTGACGCTGCCGGAGTTCACCGATCTGCGGCACGACAGCGATCACGTACGGCCCGCCTCGGACACCCCGGCCGGACGGCTGCTGGACGCCACCCTCGCGGCCACGGATGTGGTGATCGCCTCGCCGCTGTACTGGTACTCGGTCTCGTACCTCACCAAGCACTACCTGGACCACTGGTCGGGCTGGCTGCGCATCCCCGGGCTCGGCTTCAAGGAGCACATGGCCGGGCGCACCCTGTGGGGCGTCACCGCGCTCGCGGGCGCGAACCCCTCGGTCGCCGACCCGCTGGTGGGCACGCTCAACAACTCGGCCGCGTACATGGGCATGAGGTTCGGCGGCGTCCTGCTCGGCAACGGCAGCGCGCCCGGCGACGTACGCAAGGACACCGACGCGCTGGCCCGCGCCAAGACCTTCTTCGCGGGCGAGGCGCCCCTCGCGCGCTTCCCGCACCAGGACGCCTGAACCCGTACGCCTGAGCCCGTACGCCCGAGGCCCGCGCGCCGTAAGTCCTACGCCTCGATGTCCCGCGAGGTGAACCGCGCCCACGCCGCCGCGCCGAACACCGCGACGTACAGCCCCTGGAGGCCGAGGTTGCGCCCCACGTCCTCCCAGGGGACCGGGTCGCGCAGCAGGTCGGCGAAGGACAGCCAGTAGTGGGAGAAGAAGTACGGCTGGAGGGCGTGCAGCTGGGGCAGCTGGTCGAGGATCTGGACGGTGATGAGCAGGCCGACCGTGGTCGCCATCGCCGCGATCCCGCTGTTGGTCAGCGTCGACACGAACAGGCCGAGCGCGGCCACGCCGGTCAGGGAGGCGGCCACGACCAGCGCGATCAGCAGGGCGCGGCCGATGCCGTCGGCGAAGGAGATCCGGGTGCCGGAGATGGTGGTGACGTCGCCCAGCGGGAAGAGCAGCGCCCCGACGATCAGCGCGGTGACGGCGACGACGAGCGTGGCGAGCAGACAGAAGGCCACGACGGTCGCGTACTTGGTCAGCAGCAGCCGGGTGCGGCCCGCCGGGGCGACCAGCAGATAGCGCAGGGTGCCCGCGCTCGCCTCGCCCGCGATCGCGTCCCCGGCGACGACCCCGACGGCCATCGGCAGGAAGAACGGCAGGGTCGCGGCCAGCGCCGTGAACACCAGGAACAGGCCGTTGTTGGTGATCTGCGACAGGAAGGCCGGTCCGCCGCCGCCTCCCCCGGCCGAGCCGCCGTCGCTGGTCTCGGCCTTCACCGCGATCCCGATCAGTACGGGTACGGCCGCCAGTACGGCGAGCAGCACGAGGGTACGCCAGCGGCGCACCGTGATCACCAGCTCGCTGCGCAGCAGCCCGAGCGTCCACAGCGGGCGCGGGGCCCGGGGGACGGGGTACGTCGGCTCAGCCCGCGACATCGAAGCCCTCTCCGGTCAGTGCCACGAACGCGTCCTCCAGCGAGGCGCGTTCGAGTGTGAAGCCGCGGACCCGGACGCCCGCCGTCACCAGGGCCGCGTTGATCTCGGCGAGGTCCCGCGCGGGCGGTGCGCCGGTCACCCGCTCGCCCTCGACGGCCACGTCCGCGACGCCCTGTTCCTTGAGCACCCGGGCGGCGTCCGCCGGGTCCGGGGTGCTCACCACGAGCCGTCCGTGCGCCCCGGCGGCCAGCTCGGCCACCGCGCCCTGGACGACCAGACGGCCCCGGTTCATCACGGCCGCGTGGGTGCAGACCTGCTCGATCTCGTCCAGGAGGTGGGAGGAGAGGAAGACGGTGGTGCCGTCGGAGGCCAGCTCGCGCACGAGGGTACGGATCTCCCGCATGCCCTGGGGATCGAGGCCGTTGGTCGGCTCGTCCAGGACCAGCAGACGGCGCGGCTGGAGCAGGGCGGCGGCGAGACCGAGGCGCTGCTTCATCCCGAGCGAGTACGCCCTCGCCTTCTTCCCGGAGGCGGCGGCGAGACCGACCCGGTCGAGGGCGGCGGCCACGCGGGCGCGCCGGGTGCGGGGGTCGGCGGTGGGGTCGGCCGCGTCGTAGCGCAGGAGGTTGTCGCGGCCGGAGAGGAAGCCGTAGAGAGCCGGGCCCTCGATGAGCGCGCCGACCTGCGGCAGGACGGCCCGGCCGGCGCGGGGCATCGGGCGGCCGAGCACCTGGGCGGTACCGGAGGTCGGCTCGATCAGCCCCATCAGCATCCGGATGGTCGTGGTCTTGCCCGAGCCATTGGGCCCGAGGAAGCCGAAGACGCTGCCCGCCGGGACGGTCAGATCGAGTCCGTCCACGGCGAGCTGACCGCCGTAGCGCTTGGTGAGGCCCTGGGTGGCGATCACCGGACCGGCGCCGGACCAGGCCGAAGAACCGGCCTCGGATCTCCCGGGCGCTTCCGCGGAGGACGGCTCGTTCATCGGCTCCCCAGTCATGCTCGTCCTCCGCGGAAGCGGACCCGTCAGTTCTCGGCGTCGGCCGTCTTCAGGAGGGTCTGCTTGGTGACCGCGCCCGCGTAGACCTTGCCGTCGTCGGTGATCAGGGCGTTGACCAGGCGGGTGGAGAAGACCGTGCCCTTGCCGAAGTCGCCGGTGACCTGGTCGCCGAGCGAGCCGAGGAAGCCGCCCGCCGAGCCGGAGGGCATCCCGCCCTTGGCGCCGGTGTCGAAGGTGGCGACGCTGGTCCAGCCCTTGCCGATGACCTTGCCGCCCTCGGCCGCGCCGCCGAACAGCGCGCCCGGACCCCCGGCGTGCTCCCGCTTGCCGGAGTCCTTCTCCTCGGTGACCTTCGCGCCCTTGGGCGGGGTGAAGTCGAAGGTGGAGGCGGCGGGCTTGGCGAAGGAGACCTGGGTGAAGCCGGTGTCGACGACGGGCTTGCCGCCGCTCTTCGCGGTGAGCGTGAACTTCAGCGGCGTCCCCGTCTTCGCGTCCACCGCGATGGTGACCGCGCCGACGGTGCTGCCCTGCTGCTTGGGCTTGATCAGCAGCTTGTAGGCGTCGCGCCCGGCGACCCGCTCGGTGCCGCCCACGGTGACGGACGTGGTGTCGTCCACCGCCTTCAGGGCGTTCTCGGCGAAGTCCTGGGGCGTGCCGTGGCGGTCGTCCTCGCGCTCCTTGCCGTGCTGCTCGGCGGTGCCGTGGAAGACCTCGTTGCTGCCGCTGTCGTAGCCCCAGACGTCCTTGCCGTTGTGGATGAGGCTGTACTCCGCGCCGCGCTCGCGCAGCGAGAGCTTCTGCTTGTCCGGGCCGTCGGCGGCCACGCGCAGGGTGTGGGTGCCGGAGGCCAGCTCGGTGAGCTTGCTGCTCGGGTCGGCGGAGGAGCCGTCGTGACCGCCGGAGCCGGAGCCCAGGCCGTTCTCCAGACCGCCGAGGTCCGGCAGACCGAGGTCGGTGCTGATCTTCACCGTGCCGGACAGCCGCTGGACGTCCGAGCGGGCGATCTTCTCCACGAGCTGCTGTGCGCTGATCTTCGGCAGATCGGGGTCACCGGTGTCGGCGAGTGCCGGGACCAGGCCGATCGTGGCCGCGGCCACCCCCGTCACCGCGACCGGAACGACGTACCGGACGGCCTTGCGACGGCGGGCGCGCGGGTTCTCGTCCGGTGCGGTGCCCCTGGTGTCGTCGGATGCGTACGGTGCCATGTGTGCCTTACCTCCGTGGTCGGCGGCGGCTGCCCCTCGCGATAATCCACCCAGCCGCCATTCTCACCCGAATCGGTGAGCAGTGGTGGTTTCCGTGGTCACCATCAGACCAAATCGGCCGCGTGAACACGTCAGTCCACGGAGCCAACTCGGCGTACACCTGCGGTATGACGCAGGGGGCGGTCCTGCCCGCCCGACCCGTAGGGGTCGTACGGGCGGCACCGCCCCCTGTCGTACGTCTGCCCGGTCAGCCGGTGCGGTGCACCACCGCGTCGCACAGTTCCAGCAGGGCCGCCTTGGCCGTGCAGTCCTTGAGGGGGGCCAGCGCGGCGCGGGCCTCCTCCGCGTACCGCACGGCGTCGCGGCGGGCCTGCTCCAGGGCCGGGTGCGACCGGAGCGCGGCCAGCGCCTCGGCGTGCCGGGTGTCGTCGGTGAGGTCGGAGTCGAGCAGCTCGCACAGCGCGACGTCCTCCGCGTCGCCGAGCCGGGCGGCGCGCTCGCGCAGCCGGAGCACCGGCATCGTGGGGATGCCCTCGCGCAGGTCGGTGCCCGGGGTCTTGCCGGACTCCCGGGTGTCGGAGGCGATGTCGAGGACGTCGTCGCACAGCTGGAAGGCGACGCCGAGGCGCTCGCCGTACTGGGTGAGCACGTCCACCACGGTCTCGTCGGCGCCGGACATCATCGCGCCGAACCGGCACGAGACGGCGACCAGGGAGCCCGTCTTGCCGGAGAGCACGTCCAGATAGTGCTCGACCGGGTCGCGGCCGTCCATCGGACCCGCGGTCTCCATTATCTGACCGGTGACCAGCCGCTCGAAGGCGAGGGCCTGGACGCGGACGGCCTCCGGGCCGAGGTCGGCCAGTATCTGCGTCGCGCGGGCGAAGAGGAAGTCTCCGGTGAGGACCGCCACCGAGTTGCCCCAGCGGGTGTTGGCGCTGTCCACACCGCGGCGCACGGCGGCCTCGTCCATCACGTCGTCGTGGTAGAGCGTGGCCAGGTGGGTCAGCTCCACGACGACGGCGGAGGGCACGATGCCCGGGGCGTACTTGTCGCCGAACTGGGCGGCGAGGAGCACGAGCAGGGGACGGAACCGCTTGCCGCCGGCCCGCACGAGGTGCTGCGCGGCTCCGGTGATGAAGGGGACCTCGCTCTTGGTGGCCTCTAGCAGGCCCTCCTCGACAGCCGTCAATCCGGCCTGGACATCGGCTTCCAGTGCCTGGTCCCGCACGCTCAGCCCGAACGGCTCGCCGACGGTCACGAGGGGTCTCCTGTCTGCTGGTGTCTGCTGGCGACTACACGGTTTGTCGATAGGTCGCTGCCATCACTCGGCTCAGCGTATCCGGTCGCGTTTGCATCACCGCTCTCACCCACCGGTCCACCACGGGTGGTATCGGGTCACAGCGGTTGTCTTCTTCTATTGCGGACATGGACGGACATTCATCGACTTAACAGGACGATGTGCCTGCTGTCGGCGGACGGCGCGCCGGGCGGGTGTCCGGCCGACCCCCATGCGGAGGGGGGTCTCTTCTCCAACGAACGGGACCACCCCAGAGGTTCCGCACCCGACCGGACCGACACTCCCTAATACCCACAGACGGATCAAATCCACCTAATCGCCCATGTCTGACTTTGCGTATTTTGCGGTTTCGTGAGTTGGGTCACCAGACACACCGGGGCGGCCGACAGGTCCCAAGTACCCCGCTCGCCTTGCTTCATGGGGCAGTTGAGCGTGCGCGAGCGCAAAGGATCAAGTACCCCAATTGGGGCAAGTCAAGATCAACCATGGCTTTATGTGAATCCGGCACTTGTTCCGGACATGTGCTCTCGCATACGTTCCGGCCCGTCGGGCGACGCCGAATCCTGCCGGGCCCGACACACCCACTCGACGAACTCATTTCGTACGGCAGGAGCGGGGGAACCAGGTAGGCCGCCGGGATGGGTCGACGCGCGTCGACCCCGCAACGGCTCGGGGTGAAGCCGCGACTTCGTGTCCATCGGGCACGGAGCGTTCGTGTCCGACGGACACGGATGTGAGCGGCCGGGCACCTCCCCGCCCGAACCCGACAGCTCACCTCGCAGGCGCCGGAGAGGAACGTGTCATGACTGCTGCCGCTCAGCCGCGCCGTGCCCGCGCCCAGCGCATCGTCCGTACGCTCGCCGTCACCGGTACCGGTGCCGCCGTGCTCGCGCTGCCGTTCATCGGTGCCACCAGCGCCTCCGCCGCCCCGGCCGCCGCGCCCGCCGCCGCTCCGGCTGCCGCGACCACCCCGGCCGGGTACGCGAACAACCTCGACGGCTGGATCCGCGAGTCCCTCGCGATCATGGCCCAGAAGGGCATCCCGGGCACCTACAACGGCATCCACCGCAACGTGATGCGCGAGTCCTCGGGCAACCCGCTCGCCATCAACAACTGGGACATCAACGCCATCAACGGCACCCCGTCCAAGGGCCTGCTCCAGGTCATCGACCCGACCTTCACCGCGTACCACGTGGCGGGCACCTCCTTCGACCCGTACGACCCGGTCGCGAACATCACGGCCGCGTGCAACTACGCCTGGCACCGGTACGGCTCGATCGACAACGTCAACGGCCCGTACTAGGCCGTAGGGGACGTTTCCCGGGGCGGGGCGCCCGTAGGTGAGGTCACCTATGGGCGCCCCGCCCCTTCTTCTCCTGATTCTCCTGACCCTGGGGCCGAAGCCCGTACACCCGCTCCAGGACGACCGCGACGCCGTCGTCCTCGTGGGAGAGGGTGATCTCGTCCGCGACCGCGCGCAGTTCACGGTGGGCGTTGGCCATGGCGACGCCGTGAGCGGCCCACTGGAACATGGGGATGTCGTTCGGCATGTCGCCGAAGGCGATGGTGTCCGCGCGGCCGAGGCCCAGGTGTTCGGCGGCCAGGGCGAGTCCGGTGGCCTTGGTGATGCCGCAGGGCTGGAGTTCGACGGTGCCGGGCCCGGACATGGTGACCGTGGCCAGCGAGCCCACGACCGAGCGGGCGGCCTCGGTCAGCTCGTCGTCGGACAGTCCGGGGTGACGCAGCAGCACCTTGCTGACGGGCGCGCGCCAGAGGTCGTCGCGCCGGTCCACCCGTACGGCGGGCAGCGTCGGGTGGGGCATCAGATAGCCCGGCTCGATCAGGGTCAGCCCGTCCACCCCGTCCTGGTCGACGGCGGCGTACACCTGGCCGACCTCCGCCTCGATCTTGCCGAGCGCGGTCTCGGCCAGCTCCCGGTCCAGCCGCACGGACCACAGCATCCGCCCGGCCCCCGCGTCGTACACCTGCGCCCCCTGCCCGCACACCGCGAGCCCGCCCGCCCCCAGCGACTCCAGCAACCCCCGCACCCGCGGCACCGGCCGCCCGGTCACCACCAGATGCCGCGCCCCTGCCCTCACGGCCCCTGCCAGAGCGGCCCGCGACCGCCCCGAAACGGTGTCATCACCACGCAACAGCGTCCCGTCCAGGTCGGTGGCGATGAGTGCGGGAAGGGGAGGTGCGGCCATGATCAGAGAATACGGACGCGGGGGGTCTCCGACTCATGGGCGGGGTACGGGAGTTGCACGCGGTCGTCGGGTGACGGCGCGGGTCGCCCGGGGGCCGGGACACCCCAGGCCGCCATGACGGCTGCACCTCGACCGGGTTCCGGACGCGGCCCGATCGCCTGGCGGCAACGCCATGACCGCACCCGGTCGGCTCGCGTCGGCCCCGGGGTGCTGTCCAGCACAGCCGGGGACTGTCTCAACGCGGTCAAGTGCGGGCCGCCAGGCGCAACCGGGGCGGCCGACGCGCTACCGGGAGACGACCCGGCCGGGCGCCGAAACACAAGCGAGAACGGCCCGACGGCTGCCCGATGCGGCCAAAACGCAGCCGGACGTGACCTGGAGGTAGCCGCAACACGGTCCGGCGGGGGCCACCCGGAAACGACCGGAGGAGCTACCGGCGCGTGTCCGAGGTGCGGCCAAGCGGCTGCCCGGGACGCAGCCCGGTGCGGCCGGGAGCCTGCCGCAGCGCGGTCGAGGGCGGCCTGACCGGGCGCCACCGAGCGGCTATCGGGACGCGGTTCGGGCGGCCAAGGTGCCCTCGGGGCGGCCCGGTCGGGTGACCGGACGCGCCCCGGGAGCTGCCGAGTCGCGGCCGGGGCGCAGTCGGCGGCTACCCGTGACGGTCTCGGGCTGGCACCGGAACACGACCGAGGCGCAGTCCCATGGGCTCCCCCAGGTATGGCCAGGGCGCTGCCGGTATGTGCCCGAGCGCAGCCGCGGCAAGGTCGGGTGCGGATGCCCGGACATACCCGAGGTGCAGCCGGTGACTACCCGGGACGCGCGGCCGGGGCGCGACCGGGAGACGCCGCAGCCTGCCACCGAAACGCGAGCGAGAAACCGGTACGACCGCGCGGCCCGGGAGCAGCCAGCCGCAGCGCGGTCGGAACCGAGGTGACCGGACGCGACCCGGGGTGCTGCCAAGGCGCAGGCGGTGGCTATCGGTGACGCGGGCCTTTGGGGTCGGTGGCTGCCCGGGGGCGGACCGGCGCGTCGGAGCCCGGGGCCCCGCGGCCCTCAGCCGTGTGCCGCAGCCAGGTGCTTCGCCAGGCGTGGGGAGGCGAATTGCGTGCCGCAGACGAAGCGCATCACCGGGCCGTAGGAGGAGGCTGCGGGGAGGCCGGTGAAGTAGAGGCCGGGGAGGGAGGAGACGTAGCCGGGGCCGAGGCAGGGGGTGCCTCGGGTGGTGGTGAGGTGGGTGTGGAGGGTGGGGCTCAGGAAGTCCATCGCGGAGATGTCGACGCGGTAGCCGGTGGCGGCGATGACGTGGTCGGCGGTGAGGTGTTCGGTGCGACCGCCGTGGGTGAGGACCTTGAGGACCGGGGCGCCGTCCGAGACGTCCGTGGAGACGACCCGTTGGACCTCCTTGACCTGGACCTTTCCCTCGAAGCGGTCGCGCAGCCACCACGCGCCGAGCGGGCCGAGGACCCGGCGGACGAGGTGGTGGCGGACGGGGTCGGGCAGGAAGCGGTAGGGGTCGGCGTGGTAGCTGAGCGCCCACAGGGACCAGGCGCGGCCGAACGGCGACTCGGGGCGCAGGCGGGGCTGCTCCCAGGGCGGGGCGCCGAAGGCCACCCGGCCCCGGCCGCGCGAGACCACCCGCACCTGGGCGCCCGCCTCGGCGGCCAGCGCGGCCGTCTCCAGCGCGGACTGCCCCGCGCCGACGACGATCAGCTCCTTGCCCGAGAAGCGGCCGAGGTCATGGTGCTCGTAGACATGCGAGACGGGGGCGGCGGGGCCGAGGGCGCCAGAGGCCGGGCCCGCCAGCTCGGGGGGCAGATGGGCGAGCCCGGAAAGCCCCGTCGCCACCACCACCGCGCGCGCCTCGAACGCCTCCCCCGAGTCCAGCTTCAGCTCGAAGCCCCCGCTCCCCCGCGCCCGCTCCACGGAGACCACCCGCACCCGCTCCAGGCCGGGCACCAGCTTGCGCTGGAACCACTGCCCGTAGGCGATGAAGGTCTCCACCGGGATGATGTCCTCGTCGGTGACCAGCCGCCTGATCCCCGCCGCGTCGCAGTAGTCCGCGAGGGTGTGCCCCGGCTGCGGGCAGTCCAGACTGGAGGCGGCGGGCGTCGACTTCAGCAGCATCCCCTCGGGCATGTGGTCGCGCCAGCTGACCATGGGGTCGCCGAAGACACGGACGGGCAGCCCCCGCGCCCGCAGATGGGCCGCGGTGGACAGGCCGTACGGCCCCGCCCCGACGACTGCTACCGGTCGCATCACGAAGTCCCTCCCAGGACGCGTTCGCGCCACCCTCGTGGCCTTGCCGCTTCGTCTTGCCCGCGCGTTGTCCTCGCGCGTCACCTGCGCCTTGCCCGCACCTTGCCCGCACCTTGCCCTCGTGTCGCCTCGCGGCGGATCAGCGCCGCCGCATGGACCGGCTCGCGTCGCCGCCGCCTGGATCAAGTGCCGCCGCCACCGCGCCGGTTGGTCCGCCACAGCCCGTAGAGATGCTTCGCGCCCGGCCGTACGAAGCGGGCCAGCATGGTGACGAACGGCATCGGGTCGTCCGCCGCGAGCCACGCTAGTTCCGTGCCGCTCGCCCGCGCCGGGGCGTGCGGCGTGGTGTAGCCGCTGCGGCGGTAGGCCAGGAGCGCGGGCAGGTCGATGTTCTCCACCACATACCGGTTCCCGGAGCGCTGCGCGCCCTCGGGGACGGGCCGCCCGGTGAGATTCAGATGCAGGGCGCGTACGACGTCGATCCCGGACTCGCTCTCGAAGAGCCGGAACTGGGCGCCCATCCGGGGGTTGAAGTCCAGGAGTTTGTACCGCCCGTCGCGCCGGTCGAAGCGCAGGTCCAGGTCGATGACCCCGCTGAAGCCGATCTCCTTGATGAACCGGGCGGCCAGGTCCGCGAGTTCGGGGTTGTCCACGACGTACGCGTGCGCCGTCATCCCCGCGTGCGGCGGCCAGGAGCGCACCTTGACCCCGGTGAAGAGCGCGAGCGGACCCGCGTCGGCGTCGAAGCAGCCGTGCACGATCCAGTCCTCGGCGGACTCCCTCGGCAGATACTCCTGGAGGATGACGCCGGGGTCCTCGCCCCAGTCGCGGGCGAGGTCGAGCAGTCCCGCGCGGGTGGCGATCCGGGTGGTGCCGCCCACGGCGGGCCGGCTGCGCCGGACGAACGCCTCGCGGTTCTTGGCCACCACCGGGAAGCGGGCCCGCTCCGCGAACTCGGCTATCTCGGCGTACGAGCGCGGGAACACCGTCACCGGGGTCGCGATCCCGTGCTCCTGGCACAGCTCGTGCAGCCCCTGCTTGCTGGCGAGGCGGCGGGGCAGCGCGGCCTCCACGCGCGGGAAGAGGAAGGGTCCGGCCAGCGCGTCCTGGTGCTCCGCGATGAGGACGGCGGCCTCTTCGTCGGTCGGGATCAGGACCGTGGGGCGCCCGATGCGGCGGCCGATCCGCAGCAGCCCCTCGACCAGGTGCTCCGGTTCCTCGGCCCCGGTGGTCGGCCAGACGAAGGCCCGCTTCAGATAGCGGGAGGCGGCGGCCGGGGTGTAGGCGTCCTCGGTGATCGCGTACATCGGCACGCCGAGCCTGCCGAGGCTGCGGATCGCGCCGACTCCGCCGTGGTGCAGCGGATAGCCGCCGAACTTGACTATGAGACCGGGCACTTCACGGTCCGCCTGGACCGGCGTGCGGCTTCCGGCCACGGGTCGTCCCCCCACGTGTCCCCCCTTTGGACCGGACCCACCCCGCCCGTGTCCCCCAAGGACGCTAAGCCGGAACACTTCCCTCCGACAAGAGCTATTCGGACATTGCGAACTCTTTAGCCATGGGGCGGACAACTGTGTGGCGGCCGTCCGAAACGGCCACGGAACCGCTCGTCAACGCGGTTGAGGGTGCTGCCAATCCAGCTGTCCCGGCCGTAACGTGTGGGCCGACCACATGGATGGCCACACCAGGCACGGTCCGGATGAGAGTGAGGCGGCACTCATGCCCCCCTTCGACGTCCCCGAGGGCGACCCCTTCGGCCCGCACAACCTTCCCTATGGCGTGTTCTCGCCCTCCGACGGCGCCGAACGGAGGGTCGGGGTCCGGCTCGGCGACCGGGTGCTCGACGCGGGCGCGGTCGCCACGGCGCTCGGCTCCCCGGACGCGGACCTGCTGGCGCGGCCCACGCTGAACACACTGCTCGCCGCCGGACCCGAGGCGTGGTCGCGGGTGCGCACCGCGCTGACCACCTGGGTCACCGACCCCGCCCACGGCACCGTCGTGGCGGCCCACCTCCACCCGCTCGCGGAGGTCCGGCTCCATCTCCCCTTCGAGGTGGCCGATTACGTCGACTTCTACGCCTCGGAGAACCACGCCCGTAACGTCGGCCGCATCTTCCGCCCCGACGCCGCGGACTCGCTCACCCCCAACTGGAAGCATCTGCCCATCGGTTACCACGGCCGCGCGGGCACGGTCGTCGTCTCCGGCACCGATGTCGTACGGCCCTCCGGGCAGCGCAAGGGCCCCGGCGACCCGGAGCCCGTCTTCGGTCCCTCCGTCCGGCTGGACATCGAGGCGGAGGTCGGCTTCGTGGTCGGCACGCCGTCCGCGCAGGGCGTCCCGGTGCCGCTGACCGCCTTCCGCGAGCACGTTTTCGGGCTGTGCCTCCTCAACGACTGGTCCGCGCGCGACATCCAGGCCTGGGAGTACGTCCCCCTCGGCCCCTTCCTCGGCAAGTCCTTCGCGACCTCGGTGTCGGCGTGGATCACCCCGCTGGCCGCGCTGGAGCACGCGCGCGTGGCACCTCCCGAGCGCACGCACCCCCTGCTCCCCTACCTGGACGACTCCGGCACCGAGCCCGGCGGCTACGACCTGCGCATCTCGGTCGCCGTCAACGGCCAGGTCGTCTCCGAGCCGCCCTTCTCCACCATGTACTGGACCGCCGCCCAGCAGCTCGCCCACCTCACGGTCAACGGCGCCTCCCTGCGCACCGGCGACCTCTACGCCTCCGGCACGGTGAGCGGGCCCGCCGAGAACCAGCGCGGCTCCCTGCTGGAGCTGACCTGGAACGGCCGCGATCCGCTGGAACTCCCGGACGGGAAGCGGGCGTTCCTGGAGGACGGCGACGTGGTGACGCTGTCGGCGTGGGCGCCGGGGGCGGACGGGACGCGGATCGGCCTGGGCGAGGTGAGCGGGCGGGTCGTGGGGAGTTGAGCACGGGTGGCGGTGGCCACGGGTGGTGAGGCCGGGCCGCCGACGCGCAAGTCCCCACCGGGCCGGGTCGCTTCCCCCTTCGGCCCGCAGGACGACTGACGGACGGCCCTCCCCGCGTCATACTGGCGTAACACGCACCACCGCCCCGCACCCTTGGCCACCAGGAACCGGAGCCCCGGCATGACCGTCTGCCTGCTCCTGCTGAGCACCGTCGCGCTGACGGCCGCGCTGCCCGCGCCCCGCGCGCTCACCCGGGCCGCCTGGCCCGACCGGGAGCCGGTGGTGGCGCTGTGGGTGTGGCAGTGCCTGGTCGCCACCGTGCTGCTGTGCTGTCTGACCGCGCTGGTGCTGGGCGCGGCGGCCGTCTTCCACACCGTCCGCGACCATGTGTTCGCGCCCGCCCCGCCCGCCGTCACCGCCGCGTACGACCTCTCGGCCGCGCCGCCGTGGGCCGCCGTGCTCACGGTGCTGCTGGCCTCCGGGGCCGCCTGGACCACCGCCATGCTGGCCCGCGAGCTGACCGAGGTGCGGCGGCGGCGCGGGGTGACCCGGGCGCACCTGGACGAGCGAGCCCCGGAGCTGCCCGCCGGGCTGCCCTCGGGGCGCGGTCCGCTGCTGGTCCTGGAGGACGAGTACCCGGACGCCTGGTGGCTGCCCGGGCATCCGCCCCGCCTGGTCGTGACCACCGGGGCGCTGCACCGGCTGACCGACCACCAGCTGGACGCGGTGCTCACCCATGAGCGCGGTCACGCCCGCGCCCACCACGACTGGCTGCTGCATCTGTCGAGCGCGCTGGCGACGGGCTTCCCGCGCATCCCGCTCTTCGCACACTTCCGCGACCAGACGCACCGGCTGGTCGAACTCGCCGCCGACGACACCGCCTCCCGGCGCTGCGGCCACCTCACCACCGCGCTGGCCCTGATCGAGCTGAACCAGCACCGGGGCGTGCTGTCCTGCGCCTCCAGCCGCCGGTTGCTCGGCGAGCGCGTGGACCGCCTCCTCGAGCCCCCGCCCCGGCTGCTGCGCAGGCAGCGGGCGCTGACCACGGCGGTGGCCGCGCTGGTCCCGCTGCTGCCCCTCCTGATCACCTTCGCGCCGGGGCTGACGGCTCTGGCGTGAGCGCCGACGGCTAGTCCCAGTAGGGCTCTTCGTCGTCGCCGGGCCAGAGGTCGTCGTGGCCGGTGGCCGCAGTGGCCGCAGCGGGCGCGGCACCCCCGGCGGACCGAGCGGGCGCGGCGGGCTCGGGGGCGGCAGCGGGCGCCGCGTCGACCGAACTCTCCGTCCCCGGCTGCCCGTTGAGCACCGCCAGCACCCCCTCGCCGTACGTCGCGAGCTTCTTCTCGCCCACCCCGCTGATCGTGCCGAGTTCGCGCACCGAGGCCGGGCGGGCCGTGGCGATCTCGCGGAGGGTGGCGTCGTGGAAGATGACGTACGCCGGGACGCCCTGCTCCTTCGCCTGCTCGGCACGCCAGGCGCGCAGGGCCTCGAAGACGGGGACCAGTCCGGCGGGCAGCTCGGCCGCCGCGGACTTGGCCTTGCGCTCGCCCCGGCCGCCGGAGGAACGGGCCGTGGTGGGCCGCTTCGGCTCCTTGCGCAGCGGCACCTCCCGCTCGCGCCGCAGCACCGCGCCGCTCTCCTCGGTGAGCACCAGCGTGCCGTACTCACCCTCGACCGCGAGCAGCCCCTGGGCGAGCAACTGCCGTACGACGCCCCGCCATTCGCCCTCGCTCAGGTCCTCGCCGATACCGAAGACGGAGAGCTGGTCGTGGTCGAACTGGATCACCTTGGCGCTGCGCTTGCCGAGCAGGATGTCCACGATCTGCACGGTGCCGAACTTCTGGCCGCGCTCGCGCTGGAGCCGCACCACCGTGGAGAGGACCTTCTGCGCGGCGACCGTGCCGTCCCAGGTCTCCGGCGGGGTCAGACAGGTGTCGCAGTTGCCGCACGCCTCCGCGCCGGGCTCCTGGCCGAAGTAGGCGAGCAGCTGGCCGCGCCTGCACCGGGCGGTCTCGCACAGGGCGAGCATCGCGTCCAGGTGGGCGGCGGCGCGGCGGCGGAAGTTCTCGTCGCCCTCGCCGGACTGGATCAGCTTGCGCTGCTGCACCACGTCGTTGAGGCCGTACGCCATCCAGGCGGTGGAGGGCAGTCCGTCACGGCCCGCGCGGCCGGTCTCCTGGTAGTAGCCCTCGATGGACTTGGGCAGGTCGAGGTGGGCGACGAAGCGGACGTCCGGCTTGTCGATGCCCATGCCGAAGGCGATGGTGGCGACGACGATCAGGCCGTCCTCGCGCAGGAAGCGGGACTGGTGCTCGGCGCGCGTGGCCGCGTCCAGACCCGCGTGGTACGGCACCGCGGCGATGCCGTTGGCGGTCAGGAACTCGGCGGTGCGCTCGACGGAGTTGCGCGAGAGGCAGTAGACGATGCCCGCGTCCCCGGCGTGTTCCTCGCGCAGGAAGGCGAGCAGCTGCTTCTTGGGGTCGGCCTTGGGGACGATCCGGTACTGGATGTTGGGCCGGTCGAAGCTGGCGACGAAGTGGCGGGCCTCGGGGAGGTTCAGCCGCTGGGTGATCTCCTGGTGGGTGGCCCGGGTGGCCGTGGCGGTCAGGGCGATCCGGGGCACGTCCGGCCAGCGCTCGCCCAGCAGCGAGAGGTTCAGATAGTCCGGGCGGAAGTCGTGGCCCCACTGGGAGACACAGTGCGCCTCGTCGATGGCGAACACGGAGATCCTGCCCCGGGAGAGCAGGTCGAGCGTGGCGTCCACGCGCAGCCGCTCGGGGGCGAGGTAGAGCAGGTCCAGCTCGCCGGCGAGGAATTCGGCCTCGACCGTGCGGCGCTCGTCGAAGCCCTGCGTGGAGTTGATGAACCCGGCCCGCACACCGAGCGCCCGCAGCGCGTCCACCTGGTCCTGCATGAGCGCGATCAGCGGCGAGACCACGACGCCGGTGCCCGGCCTGACCAGGGCCGGGATCTGGTAGCACAGCGACTTGCCGCCGCCGGTCGGCATGAGGACCAGGGCGTCACCGCCCGCCACCACATGCTCGATGATCGCTTCCTGCTCGCCCCGGAACGCCTCGTACCCGAAGACCCGGTGCAGCGCGGACAGCGCCTCGCTCCTGGCCGCCCCGGCCTCCTCCGTCACCACTGCCATCCCACCGATCCCGCCTGTCCCACTCATCGCCTGTCCCCCGTGCGCCGCGTCCCGACCACCGCATCCACCATAGGCGCCCGCGCCGACAGCCCCGGAAGTTATCCACAGGTTCCCCCGCTCACACCCCGGCTTCCCCCGCTCACACACCACGGCCCGGCACCCGCGAACGGGTACCGGGCAGTCGTGCGAAGCGGGTCGCGTCAGCGGACGAACACGCTCGCCTGGTTCGCCAGGGTCAGGAAGTACTGCGGGGCCACGCCCAGCACCACCGTCACCGCGACACCGATCGCGATCGCCGTCGTCGTCAGCGGGGAGGGGACGGCGACCGTGGGGCCGTCCGGCTTCGGGGCGCTGAAGAACATCAGGACGATCACCCGGATGTAGAAGAAGGCCGCGATGGCGGAGGAGAGGACACCGATGACCACCAGCGGGGCCGCGCCGCCCTCCGCCGCCGCCCGGAAGACCGCGAACTTTCCGGCGAAGCCGCTGGTCAGCGGGATGCCCGCGAAGGCGAGCAGGAAGACCGCGAAGACCGCCGCCACCAGCGGGGAACGGCGCCCGAGCCCCGCCCACTGGGAGAGGTGGGTGGCCTCGCCGCCCGCGTCGCGGACCAGGGTGACCACGGCGAAGGCGCCGATCGTCACGAAGGAGTACCCGGCCAGATAGAACAGCACCGACGACACGCCGTTCTGCGACGTGGCGATCACACCCGCGAGGATGAAGCCCGCGTGCGCGATGGACGAGTACGCGAGCAGGCGCTTGATGTCGGTCTGGGTGATGGCGATGATCGCGCCGCCCAGCATGGTGATGATGGCCACGCCCCACATCACCGGCCGCCAGTCCCAGCGCAGCCCCGGCAGGACCACGTAGAGCAGCCGCAGCAGCGCGCCGAACGCGGCGACCTTGGTCGCGGCGGCCATGAAGCCGGTGACCGGCGTCGGGGCGCCCTGGTACACGTCGGGCGTCCACATGTGGAACGGCACCGCGCCCACCTTGAACAGCAGGCCCATCACCAGGAGCGCCATGCCGATCAGGAGCAGCGCGTCGTTGCCCATCGTGTCCGCGAGCGCCGGGTCGACCCCGCTGACCGTGCCGTCCACGACCTGCGCGATGCGGGTGTAGGACACCGAGCCCGCGTAGCCGTAGAGCAGGGCGATGCCGAACAGCGTGAACGCGGAGGCGAACGCGCCGAGCAGGAAGTACTTGACCGCGGCCTCCTGCGACAGCAGCCGCTTGCGGCGGGCCAGCGCGCACATCAGGTAGAGCGGGAGGGAGAGGACCTCCAGGGCCACGAACAGCGTCAGCAGGTCGTTGGCCGCGGGGAAGACCAGCATCCCGGCGATCGCGAAGAGCAGCAGCGGGAACACCTCGGTGGTGGTGAACCCGGCCTTCACGGCCGCCTTCTCGCCCTCGCCGCCCGGCACGGCCGCCGCCTGGGCCGCGAAGGAGTCGACCCGGTTGCCGTGCGCCGCCGGGTCGAGCCGCCGTTCCGCGAAGGTGAACAGGCCGACCAGCCCGGCCAGCAGGATCGTGCCCTCCAGGAAGAGGGCCGGTCCGTCGACCGCGA
This sequence comes from Streptomyces sp. LaPpAH-108, assembly GCF_000373625.1. Classification (GTDB taxonomy): domain Bacteria; phylum Actinomycetota; class Actinomycetes; order Streptomycetales; family Streptomycetaceae; genus Streptomyces. The sequence continues at coordinate 149,603 of NZ_KB891987.1, read as the reverse complement.
TCGCGCCCATGGCCGCGACGTGCGCCTTCGTGGTGCCGTACCCCCCGGCCGCGAGCGCGACGACCGCCGCGAAGGCGGCGCACAGCGCGACGGCCGAGACGAACACCTGGGCGTAGTAGCGCGAGCGGCGCGGGACGAACGCCTCGATCAGCACGCCGATCAGGGCGGCGCCGAACACGATGAGCGTCGGCGACAATTGTCCGTATTCGATCTTCGGCGCCTCGATCTTCGGGATCGGGTCCGCCGCCATTGTCCACAGGCTGTGGACGGCTGTCGCACTCACTTGGCCGCCTCCACCGCGGGCTTGGGGTCCTTCTCGTGTACGTCGGACAGGGTCTGCTTGACCGCCGGGTTGACGATGTCGGTCACGGGCTTCGGATAGACGCCCAGGAAGACCAGCAGCACGATCAGCGGGGCGACGACCAGCACCTCGCGCACCCGCAGGTCGGGCATCGCGGAGACCTCGGGCTTCACCGGCCCCGTCATCGTCCGCTGGTAGAGCACCAGCGTGTACAGCGCGGCCAGGACGATGCCGAAGGTGGCGATGATCCCGATCACCGGGTAGCGCGCGAACGTGCCGACCAGGACCAGGAACTCGCTGACGAACGGCGCGAGTCCGGGCAGCGACAGGGTCGCGAGGCCGCCGACCAGGAAGGTGCCCGCGAGCACCGGGGCGACCTTCTGCACGCCGCCGTAGTCCGCGATGAGCCGCGAGCCGCGCCGGGAGATCAGGAACCCGGCGACCAGCATCAGCGCGGCCGTCGAGATGCCGTGGTTGACCATGTAGAGCGTCGCGCCGGACTGGCCCTGGCTGGTCATCGCGAAGATCCCGAGCACGATGAAGCCGAAGTGCGAGATCGACGCGTACGCCACCAGGCGCTTGATGTCCCGCTGCCCGACCGCGAGCAGCGCGCCGTAGACGATGCTGATCAGGGCCAGGACGAGGATGACCGGCGTCGCCCACTTCGACGCCTCCGGGAAGAGCTGGAGGCAGAAGCGGAGCATCGCGAAGGTGCCCACCTTGTCGACGACCGCCGTGATGAGGACGGCGACCGGGGCGGTGGACTCCTGCATGGCGTTGGGCAGCCAGGTGTGCAGCGGCCACAGCGGCGCCTTCACCGCGAAGGCGAAGAAGAAGCCGAGGAACAGCCAGCGCTCGGTGCTGGTCGCCATGTGCAGCGAGCCGTTCGCGCGGGCCTGCACGATCTCCTGGAGGCTGAAGCTCCCGGCGACCACGTAGAGCCCGATGACCGCGGCCAGCATGATCAGACCGCCGGCGAGGTTGTAGAGCAGGAACTTCACGGCCGCGTACGACCGTTGCGTGGACGCCGCCACTTCCCCGTGCTCGTGCGCACGGTCCCCGAAGCCGCCGATGAGGAAGTACATCGGGATGAGCATGGCTTCGAAGAAGATGTAGAAGACGAAGACGTCGGTGGCCTCGAAGGAGATGATCACCATCGCCTCGACCGCCAGGATCAGCGCGAAGAAGCCCTGGGTGGGGCGCCACCGCGTGCTGCCGGTCTCCAGCGGGTCGGCGTCGTGCCAGCCCGCGAGCACGATGAACGGGATCAGCAGCGCGGTCAGTGCGATCAGCGCCACCGCGATGCCGTCCACGCCCAGGTCGTAGCGGACCCCGAAGTCCTTGATCCAGGCGTGGGACTCGGTGAGCTGGTAGCGCGCGCCGCCCGGGTCGAAGCGGACCAGGACGACGATCGCCAGGGCGAGCGTGGCCAGCGAGACGAGCAGCGCCAGCCACTTGGCGGCGGTGCGTTGCCGGGCCGGTACGGCCGCGGTGGCGACGGCCCCGAGGGCCGGGAGCACCGCCGTCGCTGTCAGCAGGGGAAACGACATGGGTATCAGACCGCCCTCATCAGCAGGGTCGCGGCGACCAGCAGGGCCGCGCCGCCGAACATCGAGACCGCGTAGGAGCGGGCGAAGCCGTTCTGGACCCGGCGCAGCCGCCCGGACAGACCGCCGAACCCGGCCGCCGTGCCGTTGACCACGCCGTCCACCAGGGTGTGGTCGACATAGACCAGGGAGCGCGTCAGGTGCTCGCCGCCGCGTACGAGGACGACGTGGTTGAAGTCGTCCTGGTACAGGTCGCGGCGGGCCGCCCGGGTGAGCAGCGAGCCGCGCGGGGCGAGCGCCGGGACCGGCTTGCGGCCGTACTGCGCCCAGGCCAGGCCCACGCCGATCACCAGGCAGACCATGGTGGCGCCGGTGACGGTGAGCGCGCTCAGCGGGGAGTGGCCCTCGGCGTGCCCGGTGACCGGCTCCAGCCAGTGCAGGAAGCGCTCGCCCACGTCGAAGAAGGCACCGCCCGCGACCGAGCCGACCGCGAGCACGATCATCGGGATCGTCATGGTGCGCGGGGACTCGTGCGGGTGGGGCTCATGTCCTTCCGCATCCGGTTGCCAGCGCTTCTCGCCGAAGAACGTCATCAGCATCACGCGCGTCATGTAGAACGCGGTGACGGCCGCGCCGAGCAGGGCCGCGCCGCCGAGGATCCAGCCCTCGGTGCCGCCCTTGGCGAAGGCGGCCTCGATGATCTTGTCCTTGGAGAAGAAGCCGGACAAGCCGGGGAAGCCGATGATCGCTAGGTAGCCGAGGCCGAAGGTGACGAAGGTGATCGGCATGTACTTCCGCAGGCCGCCGTACTTGCGCATGTCGACCTCGTCGTTCATGCCGTGCATGACCGAACCGGCGCCCAGGAACAGCCCGGCCTTGAAGAAGCCGTGCGTGACCAGGTGCATGATCGCGAAGACGTAGCCGATGGGGCCGAGGCCCGCCGCGAGGACCATGTAGCCGATCTGCGACATGGTCGAACCGGCCAGCGCCTTCTTGATGTCGTCCTTGGCGCAACCGACGATCGCACCGAAGAGCAGCGTGACCGCGCCGGCCACGGTGACGACGAGCTGTGCGTCCGGGGCGCCGTTGAAGATCGCGGCGGAGCGGACGATGAGGTAGACGCCCGCGGTCACCATGGTGGCCGCGTGGATCAGGGCCGAGACCGGGGTCGGGCCCTCCATGGCGTCCCCGAGCCAGGACTGGAGCGGCACCTGGGCCGACTTGCCGCACGCGGCGAGCAGCAGCATCAGCGCGATGGCGGTGAGCCTGCCCTCGGAGGCGTCCCCGGCGCGCTCGAAGACCGGTCCGAAGGCGAAGGTGCCGAAGGTGGTGAACATCAGCATGATCGCGATGGACAGGCCCATGTCGCCGACGCGGTTGACCAGGAACGCCTTCTTCGCGGCCGTCGCGGCGCTGGGCTTGTGCTGCCAGAAGCCGATCAGCAGGTACGAGGCGAGACCGACGCCCTCCCAGCCGACGTACAGCAGCAGGTAGTTGTCGGCGAGGACCAGCAGGAGCATCGCCGCGAGGAACAGGTTGAGGTAGCCGAAGAAGCGGCGGCGCCGCTCGTCGTGCTCCATGTACCCGATGGAGTAGAGGTGGATCAGCGAGCCGACGCCGGTGATCAGCAGGACGAACGTCATCGACAGCTGGTCGAGCCGGAAGGTGACGTCCGCCTGGAAGTCGCCGACCGAGATCCAGGTCCACAGGTGCTGGATCAGCGTGCGGTGTTCGGCGTCCTTGCCGAGCAGCCCGGCGAACAGGACCAGTCCGATGACGAAGGAGGCGGTGGACAGCAGGGTGCCGATCCAGTGGCCGACGCGGTCCAGGCGCCGGCCGCCGAGCAGGAGCACGGCGGCTCCGAGCAGGGGCGCCGCGATGAGCGGCGCGATCAGGTTCTCCACGTTTCTTCCGACCCCTTACAGCTTCATCAGGCCGGCGTCGTCGACCGAGGCCGAGTGGCGGGCGCGGAACAGCGACACGATGATCGCGAGGCCGACCACGACCTCCGCCGCGGCGACCACCATCGTGAAGAAGGCGATGATCTGGCCGTCGAGGTTGCCGTGCATCCGGGAGAAGACGACGAACGCGAGGTTGCACGCGTTGAGCATCAGCTCGATGCACATGAACAAGATGATCGCGTTGCGCCTGATGAGCACGCCGGTCGCGCCGATGGTGAACAACAGGGCCGCGAGATAGAGGTAGTTGACGGGGTTCACTGCGACGCGTCCTCCGTCCGCTTGAGGTTCACCGGTTCGCTCTCCGTGCGCTCCAGGCGTTCCTGGGCGCGCTGTTCCAGTGCCTTGAGGTCACCGAGCGCCCGCGCGGACACGTCCCGGATCTGGCCGCGCTCGCGCAGGGTCGCGCTGACGGTCAGCTCGGAGGGGGTGCCGTCGGGCAGCAGGCCCGCGATGTCGACGGCGTTGTGCCGGGCGTAGACACCGGGGGCGGGCAGCGGGGGCAGGTGCTTGCCTTCGCGGACGCGCTGCTCGGCCAGCTCGCGCTGGGTCTTGGCGCGTTCGGTGCGCTCGCGGTGGGTGAGGACCATGGCGCCGACGGCGGCCGTGATCAGCAGGGCGCCGGTGATCTCGAAGGCGAAGACGTACTTGGTGAAGATGAGGGCCGCCAGGCCCTGCACATTGCCGTTCGCGTTCGCCTGGCCGGTGCCCTCGAACTGCTTCAGGGAGGCGTTGGCGATGCCGCCGACGAGCAGGACACCGAAGCCGAGCCCGCACAGCAGGGCCAGCCAGCGCTGGCCCTTGATGGTCTCCTTGAGCGAGTCCGCGGCCGTCACGCCGACGAGCATCACCACGAAGAGGAACAGCATCATGATGGCGCCGGTGTAGACGATGATCTGCACGACGCCCAGGAAGTAGGCGCCGTTGGCGAGGTAGAACACCGCCAGGACGATCATGGTCCCGGCGAGCGAGAGCGCGCTGTGCACGGCCCGCTTCATCAGGACGGTGCACAGGGCGCCGATCACCGCGACGGTGCCGAGGATCCAGAACTGGACGGCCTCGCCGGTGGAGGTGGTGTAGGCGTTCATGCCTCCACCTCCTCGTCCTCGGGCTTCTCACCCTTCGACGTGGCCACCTGGCGGACCGTGCCGGGGGCGGCCTCGGTCACCAGGCCCCGGTAGTAGTCCTGTTCGTCGGTGCCCGGGAAGATCGCGTGCGGGCTGTCGACCATCCCCTCCTCCAGACCGGCGAGCAACTGCTCCTTGGTGTAGATGAGGTTGGCGCGGCTGGAGTCGGCCAGCTCGAACTCGTTGGTCATCGTCAGCGCGCGCGTGGGGCACGCCTCGATGCACAGCCCGCACAGGATGCAGCGGGCGTAGTTGATCTGGTAGACGCGGCCGTACCGCTCGCCCGGGGAGTAGCGCTCCTCGTCGGTGTTGTCGGCGCCCTCCACGTAGATGGCGTCCGCCGGGCAGGCCCAGGCGCACAGTTCGCAGCCGACGCACTTCTCCAGGCCGTCCGGATGGCGGTTGAGCTGGTGCCGTCCGTGGAAGCGGGGAGCCGTGGTCTTCTTCTGCTCCGGGTACTGCTCGGTGAGCCGCTTCTTGAACATGGCCTTGAAGGTCACGGCGAAGCCGGCCACGGGGTTCTGGAAACCAGGTGCGGTCTCCTTCGGCTCCTCAGCCATCGGACGCCTCCTTTCCATCCGTGGTTCCGTCACTGACAGTGTCCGGCCCACCACTGACAATCAGTTCCCGCTCGGTGCGACGCGGGCGGCGCCGGGGCACCGGGGGCAGCTCCTGGCCGGGCAGCGGCGGGACGGGGAAGCCGCCCGCCAGGGGGTCGAACGCGGGCTGCTCGACCGGGACTTCGGCGGCCCTCGCCTTCTCGCGGAACATGTCGGCGACGAAGGAGAGCAGCAGCAGGGTCAGGACCCCGCCGCCGACGTAGAGGGCGATGTCGGCGAAGCCGTAGTTCTCGTTGCGCAGGACCCGGACGGTCGCGACGAGCATCAGCCAGACCACCGAGACCGGGATCAGGACCTTCCAGCCGAGCTTCATCAGCTGGTCGTAGCGGACGCGGGGCAGTGTGCCGCGCAGCCAGATGAAGAAGAACAGCAGCAGCTGGACCTTGATGACGAACCAGAGCATCGGCCACCAGCCGTGGTTGGCGCCCTCCCAGAAGGTGCTGATGGGCCAGGGGGCCCGCCAGCCGCCGAGGAAGAGGGTGGCCGAGACGGCCGAGACCGTCACCATGTTCATGTACTCGGCGAGCATGAACAGCGCGAACTTGATGGACGAGTACTCGGTGTTGAACCCGCCGACCAGATCGCCCTCGGACTCCGGCATGTCGAAGGGGGCGCGGTTGGTCTCGCCCACCATGGTGACGATGTAGAGGAGGAAGGAGATCGGCAGCAGCACGATGTACCAGCGGTCCTGCTGCTGTTCCACGATCGTCGAGGTCGACATGGAGCCCGAGTAGAGGAACACCGAGGCGAACGCGGCGCCCATGGCGATCTCGTACGAGATCATCTGCGCGCAGCTGCGCAGACCGCCGAGCAGCGGATAGGTCGAGCCGGAACTCCAGCCCGCGAGCACGATGCCGTAGATGCCGACGGAGGCGACCGCGAGGATGTAGAGCATCGCGATCGGCAGGTCGGTGAGCTGCATGGTGGTGCGGTGGCCGAAGATCGAGATCTCGTTGCCTGCGGGGCCGAACGGGATCACCGCGATCGCCATGCAGGCCGGGACGGTCGCGACGATCGGTGCGAGGACATAGATCAGCTTGTCCGCGCGTTTGACGACCACGTCCTCCTTGAGCATGAGCTTCACGCCGTCGGCGAGCGACTGGAGCATGCCCCAGGGGCCGTGCCGGTTGGGGCCGATGCGCCGCTGCATCCAGGCGACGACCTTGCGCTCCCAGACGATGGAGAGCAGCACGGTCACCATGAGGAACGCGAAGCAGAAGACGGCCTTGACGACGACCAGCCACCACGGGTCGCTGCCGAACAGCGAGAGGTCTTCAGCGGCGAGGAACGGGCTCATCCTCGGTCCTCCTTCGGGGCCTGGCCGTCGGACACCGCCGGGCCGATACGGACGAGGGAGCCGGGCCGCGCCCCGGTGTCGGAGGCGACGCCCGCGCCGGTGGAGTCCAGCGGGAGCCAGACCACCCGGTCGGGCATCTCCGTGATCAGGAGCGGGAGTTCTGTGGTTCCGGCCGGGCCGGTCACGGCGAGCGGGGCGCCGTCCTCGACGCCCGCCTCGGCGGCCGTCGCGGCCGACACGCGCGCGCGGGCGGCGTGCCGGGTTCCGGCGAGCGCGTCGTCGCCCTGCTGGAGGACGCCGAGGTCGAGCAGGAGCCGGTGTCCGGCGAGCACGGCCTCTCCGGCGGCCGGGCGGGGCAGCACCCCGGCGGTGGCCGTCGGGTCGGCGGCCGGGGCGCCGTTCCAGGCGCCGAGCCGGTCGATCTCCGCGCGCGTGGTGGCCAGGTCCGGCAGTCCGAGGTGGACGTCCATGGCGTCGGCCAGCATCTGGAGCACCCGGCCGTCGGTCGGGGCGAGACGGCGGGTCATCTGGTCGGGCTTGAGCGCGGCCTCGAAGAAGCGCACCCTGCCCTCCCAGTTGAGGAAGGTGCCGCCCTTCTCGGCCACCGCGGCGACCGGCAGGACCACGTCGGCGCGCTCGGTGACCTCGCTGGGCCGCAGTTCGAGCGAGACCAGGAAGCCGACCGCGTCGAGCGCGTCCCGCGCGCGGGCCGGGTCGGGCAGGTCGTCGACCTCCACCCCGGCCACCAGGAGCGCGGACAGCTCGCCGGTCGCGGCGGCCTCCACGATCTGCTGGGTGTCGCGGCCGTAGCGGCCCGGCAGTTCGGCCAGGCCCCAGGCGGCGGCGACCTCCTCCCGCGCGCGCGGGTCGGTGGCCGGGCGCCCGCCCGGCAGCAGCGAGGGCAGCGCGCCCGCCTCGACCGCGCCGCGCTCACCCGCCCGGCGCGGGATCCACACCAGCTCGGCGCCGGTCGCGGTGGCCGCGCGCACGGCGGCGGTCAGACCGCCCTCCACGCCCGCGAGCCGCTCCCCCACGACGATCACCGCGCCGTCGGCGCGCAGCGCCCCGGCGGCCTCGGTGCCGGGCGCCTCCAGGCCGGAGTCGCTCGCGAGCGCGTCCAGCCACTCGGGCTCGGTGCCGGGGGCGGCGGGGAGCAGGGTGCCGCCCGCCTTCTCCAGGCCCCGGGTGGTGTGGGTGGCCAGCGCGTAGACCTTCTGGCCGTGCTTGCGCCAGGCCTTGCGCAGCCGCAGGAAGACGCCGGGCGCCTCCTCCTCGGCCTCGAAGCCGACGAGCAGCACGGCGGGCGCCTGCTCCAGGGCGGTGTACGTGACGCCCGTACCGTCGAGATCGCGGCCCCGGCCCGCCACCCGGGCGGCCAGGAAGTCGGCCTCCTCACCGCTGTGCACGCGCGCGCGGAAGTCGATGTCGTTGGTGTCGAGCGCCACGCGCGCGAACTTGCTGTACGCGTAGGCGTCCTCGACGGTGAGCCGTCCGCCGGTCAGGACACCGGCGCGGGAGCGGGCGCCGCCGAGTCCGCGCGCCGCCGTGTCCAGCGCCTCGGGCCAGGAGGCGGGCTCCAGGACGCCGTCGGCGTTGCGGACCAGCGGCGTGTCGAGCCGGTCCCGCAGCTGCGCGTACCGGAACGCGAAGCGCCCCTTGTCGCAGATCCACTCCTCGTTGACCTCGGGGTCGTCGGCCGCCAGGCGCCGCATGACCTTGCCGCGCCGGTGGTCGGTGCGGGTGGCGCAGCCGCCGGAACAGTGCTCGCACACCGACGGCGAGGAGATGAGGTCGAAGGGGCGGGAGCGGAACCGGTACGCCGCGGAGGTGAGCGCGCCGACCGGGCAGATCTGGATGGTGTTGCCGGAGAAGTACGACTCGAAGGGGTCGCCCTCGCCGGTGCCGACCTGCTGGAGCGCGCCGCGCTCGATCAGCTCGATCATCGGGTCGCCCGCGACCTGGTTGGAGAAGCGGGTGCAGCGGGCGCACAGCACGCACCGCTCGCGGTCGAGCAGGACCTGGCTGGAGATGGCGAGCGGCTTGGGGTAGGTGCGCTTGCGGCCCTCGAAGCGGGAGTCGGCGTTGCCGTGCGACATCGCCTGGTTCTGCAGCGGGCACTCGCCGCCCTTGTCGCAGACCGGGCAGTCCAGCGGGTGGTTGATGAGCAGCAGCTCCATCACACCCTTCTGGGCCTTCTCCGCGACCGGCGAGGTGAGCTGGGTGCGCACCACCATGCCGTCGGTGCAGGTGATGGTGCAGGAGGCCATCGGCTTGCGCTGGCCCTCCACCTCCACGATGCACTGGCGGCAGGCACCGGCCGGGGCGAGCAGCGGGTGGTCGCAGAAGCGCGGGATCTCGATGCCGAGCTGTTCGGCGGCCCGGATGACCAGGGTGCCCTTGGGCACGCTGATCTCGATGCCGTCGATCGTCAGCGTGACGAGGTCCTCCGGCGGGACCGCCGCCTGCCCCCCGCCTGAGGGGCGTTGGCCCGCGGCGGAGCCGCTAGCAGCCTGCTGTACGGTCATGCGTTCACCTCCGGGCGGTCCGCCCAGGCCGTCGACTTGGCCGGGTCGAAGGGGCAGCCCCGGCCCGTGATGTGCTGCTCGTACTCCTCGCGGAAGTACTTCAGCGAGGAGAAGATCGGGGATGCCGCGCCGTCGCCGAGGGCGCAGAAGGACTTGCCGTTGATGTTGTCGGCGATGTCGTTCAGCTTGTCGAGGTCGGACATCACGCCCTTGCCCGCCTCGATGTCACGCAGCAACTGCACGAGCCAGTACGTCCCTTCGCGGCAGGGGGTGCACTTGCCGCAGGACTCGTGGGCGTAGAACTCGGTCCAGCGGGTGACCGCGCGGACCACGCAGGTGGTCTCGTCGAAGCACTGGAGCGCCTTGGTGCCGAGCATGGAACCGGCGGCGCCGACACCCTCGTAGTCGAGCGGCACGTCCAGGTGCTCGGCGGTGAACATCGGGGTGGAGGAGCCGCCCGGGGTCCAGAACTTCAGCCGGTGGCCCGGGCGCATCCCGCCGCTCATGTCGAGCAGCTGGCGCAGGGTGATGCCGAGCGGGGCCTCGTACTGGCCGGGGCTGGCGACATGGCCGCTGAGCGAGTAGAGCGTGAAGCCGGGGGACTTCTCGCTGCCCATGGAGCGGAACCAGTCCTTGCCGTGCTGGAGGATCGCGGGAACCGAGGCGATGGACTCCACGTTGTTCACGACGGTGGGGCAGGCGTACAGACCCTCGACGGCCGGGAAGGGCGGGCGCAGCCGGGGCTGGCCGCGGCGCCCTTCGAGGGAGTCGAGCAGCGCGGTCTCCTCGCCGCAGATGTAGGCGCCCGCGCCCGCGTGCACGGTGAGTTCGAGGTCGAGCCCGGTGCCGAGGATGTCCTCGCCGAGGAACCCGGCCGCGTACGCCTCGCGCACGGCCTCGTGCAGCCTGCGCAGGACGGGGACGACCTCGCCGCGCAGATAGATGAAGGCGTGCGAGGAGCGGATCGCGTAGCAGGCGATCACGATGCCCTCGATGAGGCTGTGCGGGTTGGCGTAGAGAAGGGGGATGTCCTTGCAGGTGCCGGGCTCGGACTCGTCGGCGTTGACGACGAGGTAGTGCGGCTTGCCGTCGCCCTGCGGGATGAACTGCCACTTCATGCCGGTCGGGAATCCGGCGCCGCCACGGCCGCGCAGCCCGGACTCCTTGACGTAGGCGATCAGGTCGTCCGGGGACATCGCGAGCGCCTTGCGCAGGCCCTCGTAGCCCTCGTGGCGCCGGTAGACGTCCAGCGTCCAGGAGCGGTCCTCGTCCCAGAAGGCCGACAGCACGGGTGCCAGCAGCTTCTCGGGGCTGGTGTCCTTGAGGTCGGGTGCCAACGTCATCACTCCCCCTCCTCTGCGGTCGGACCCGCCGGATGCGCCGGGTCGGAGGCCGAGGTGTCCTGCGGCGCGTCGTGGGAGCTGAGGTGCTCGGTGGGCGACGGGTCGTGGACCGGCTCCTCCTCGTGCGGGCCGCCGTCGCGCGGGTGGACCACGCGCGCGGGGTGCGCCTCGCCCTTGGCGAGCCGGAGCCCCACCAGGGAGGCGGGGCCCGCGCTGCCGCCCTCGGCGACGGCGCCGGGGCGCTCGTCCGGGAAGCCCGCCAGGATGCGGGCGGTCTCCTTGAAGGTGCACAGCCGGGCCCCGCGCGTGGGCTCGACGGGCTCTCCGGCGCGCAGGTCGTCGACGAGACGGGTCGCGCTGGCCGGGGTCTGGTTGTCGAAGAACTCCCAGTTGACCATCACGACGGGCGCGTAGTCGCAGGCCGCGTTGCACTCGATGTGCTCCAGGGTGACCTTGCCGTCCCCTGTGGTCTCGCCGTTGCCGACGCCCAGGTGCTCCTGAAGGGTCTCGAAGATGGCGTCGCCGCCCATGACCGCGCACAGGGTGTTGGTGCAGACGCCCACCTGGTAGTCGCCGGAGGGGCGGCGCCGGTACATCGTGTAGAAGGTCGCCACGGCGGTGACCTCGGCCGTGGTCAGGTCCAGCATGTCCGCGCAGAACCGCATCCCGGTGCGCGTGACGTAGCCCTCCTCGGACTGCACGAGGTGAAGCAGGGGCAGCAGGGCGGAGCGGGAGTCCGGATAGCGCGCGATCACCTCGCGCGCGTCCCGCTCGAGCCGGGCCCGGACGTCGTCCGGGTAGGCGGGCGGGGGCAGCTCGGGCATCCCGAGGCCGACGCCCCGCTCGGAGGAAGAGGTGGTCACCGGTCGACGCCTCCCATCACGGGGTCGATGGAGGCCACGGCGACGATCACGTCGGCGACCTGGCCGCCCTCGCACATCGCCGCCATGGCCTGAAGGTTGGTGAAGGACGGGTCGCGGAAGTGGACCCGGTAGGGGCGGGTGCCGCCGTCGGAGACGGCGTGCACGCCGAGTTCGCCCTTGGGGGACTCGACGGCCGCGTAGACCTGGCCGGGCGGGACGCGGAAGCCCTCGGTGACCAGCTTGAAGTGGTGGATCAGGGCCTCCATGGAGGTGCCCATGATCTTCTTGATGTGGTCGAGGGAGTTGCCGAGTCCGTCCGGGCCGAGCGCGAGCTGCGCGGGCCAGGCGATCTTCTTGTCGGCGACCATGACGGGCCCGGGCTGCAGCCGGTCCAGGCACTGCTCGACGATCGAGAGCGACTGGCGCATCTCCTCCAGCCGGATGAGGAAGCGGCCGTAGGAGTCGCAGGTGTCGGCGGTCGGCACCTCGAAGTCGTACGTCTCGTAGCCGCAGTAGGGCTGCGCCTTGCGCAGGTCGTGCGGGAGGCCGGTGGAGCGCAGGATCGGGCCGGTGGCGCCGAGCGCCATGCAGCCGGCCAGGTCGAGATAGCCGACGTCCTGCATGCGGGCCTTGAAGATGGGGTTCCCGGTGGCGAGCTTGTCGTACTCCGGGAGGTTCTTCCGCATGGTCTTGATGAACTCGCGGATGCGGTCGACCGCGCCGGGGGGCAGGTCCTGGGCGAGTCCGCCGGGGCGGATGTAGGCGTGGTTCATCCGCAGGCCGGTGATCAGCTCGTAGAGGTCGAGGATCATCTCCCGGTCGCGGAAGCCGTAGATCATGATGGTGGTGGAGCCCAGCTCCATGCCGCCGGTGGCGATGCACACCAGGTGCGAGGAGAGCCGGTTCAGCTCCATGAGGAGCACCCGGATGATGCTGGCCCGCTCGCTGATCTGGTCCTCGATGCCGAGCAGCTTCTCGACGGCGAGGCAGTAGGCGGTCTCGTTGAAGAAGGACGTCAGATAGTCCATGCGCGTGACGAAGGTGGTGCCCTGCGTCCACGTGCGGAACTCGAGGTTCTTCTCGATGCCGGTGTGCAGATAGCCGATGCCGCAGCGGGCCTCGGTGACCGTCTCGCCCTCGATCTCCAGGATGAGACGGAGCACTCCATGGGTGGACGGGTGCTGCGGACCCATGTTGACGACGATGCGTTCGTCGTCGGCCTTGGCCGCGGACTGGACGACCTCGTCCCAGTCGCCACCGGTGACCGTGTAGACGGTTCCCTCGGTGGTCTCGCGGCCGCTTACGGGGGGAGTGCTCACGAGTACGACCTCCGCTGGTCCGGAGCCGGGATCTGGGCGCCCTTGTACTCGACGGCGATGCCGCCGAGGGGGTAGTCCTTGCGCTGCGGGTGGCCCTGCCAGTCGTCCGGCATCATGATCCGGGTCAGGGCCGGGTGTCCGTCGAAGACGATCCCGAAGAAGTCCCAGGTCTCGCGCTCGTGCCAGTCGTTGGTCGGGTAGACGGGGACCAGGGTCGGAATGTGCCGGTCGGCGTCGGGGACGGAGACCTCGAGCCGGATCAGCCGGTTGTGGGTGATCGAGCGCAGGTGGTAGACGGCGTGCAGCTCGCGGCCCTTGTCGTGCGGGTAGTGGACGCCGCTGACGCCGGTGCACAGCTCGAAGCGGAGCGCCGGGTCGTCGCGCAGGGTGCGGGCGACGCGGACCAGGTGCTCGCGCTCGACGTGGAAGGTGATCTCGTCGCGGTCGACGACCGTCTTCTCGATGGCGTTGTCCGGGAGGAGTCCCTGTTCCTCCAGGGCGCCCTCCAGCTCGTCGGCGACCTCGTCGAACCAGCCGCCGTAGGGCCGGGTCGCCGGTCCCGGGAGGCGCACCGAGCGGACGAGACCGCCGTAACCGGAGGTGTCGCCGCCGTTGTTCGCGCCGAACATGCCGCGCTGGACGCGGATCTCCTCGCCGCCCTGGCCGCGCTGGCCGGGGAGGTTGGAGGCCGAGAGGTCCTTCTCGGGGTTGGTGCCCTCTGCGTCGCTCACCGCAGCAGCCCCTTCATCTCGATCGTGGGCAGGGCCTGGAGCGCGGCTTCCTCCGCCTCGCGGGCGGCTTCCTCGGCGTTGACGCCGAGCTTTCCGCCCTGGATCTTCTTGTGGAGCTTGAGGATCGCGTCGATCAGCATCTCCGGGCGGGGCGGGCAGCCGGGCAGATAGATGTCGACCGGGACGATGTGGTCGACGCCCTGGACGATCGCGTAGTTGTTGAACATGCCGCCCGAGGAGGCGCAGACGCCCATGGAGATCACCCACTTGGGGTTGGGCATCTGGTCGTAGACCTGGCGCAGCACCGGCGCCATCTTCTGGCTGACCCGGCCCGCGACGATCATCAGGTCGGCCTGGCGCGGTGAGCCGCGGAAGACCTCCATGCCGAAGCGGGCGAGGTCGTAGCGTCCGGCTCCCGTGGTCATCATCTCGATGGCGCAGCAGGCCAGTCCGAAGGTGGCCGGGAAGACGGACGCCTTGCGCACCCACCCCGCGGCCTGTTCGACGGTGGTCAGCAGGAAGCCGCTCGGCAGCTTTTCTTCGAGTCCCATGTCGTATGGCCCCTCAGTCCCATTCCAGGCCGCCGCGCCGCCATACGTACGCGTACGCGACGAAGACGGTGAGCACGAAGAGCAGCATCTCCACGAGCCCGAAGACCCCGAGCGCGTCGAAGGTGACGGCCCAGGGGTAGAGGAAGACGATCTCGATGTCGAAGACGATGAAGAGCATCGCCGTCAGGTAGTACTTGATGGGGAAGCGCCCGCCGCCGGCCGGCGTGGGGGTCGGCTCGATGCCGCACTCGTAGGCTTCCAGCTTCGCGCGGTTGTAGCGCTTCGGGCCGATCAGCGCGGCCATGATCACGGAAAAGATCGCAAAGCCTGCCCCGAGGGCTCCCAGTACGAGGATGGGCGCATACGCGTTCACCGCTCCTCGCTCCTCTCAGTCGGCATTGACTGGTGGCGGTTCGATGGTTCGGGGGCTCACTTCCGCCGCACGCGTCCCATGAACCCCACCTGTCCCGGCGAAGATCGAGAACATGTGAAGCAGGTCACAAGCCCAACTGCTCCGCATCTTATGCCCGCCGCTCTGTGATCTGCGACACGGGGTATTGCACGAGCTTTGTGATCTCCACCACCTGACGAAGGATCATGAAGTCGGATGATGGGTGATCTTCGCACGCGAAGCGTTCAGTTGATCACCAGAAGTGAGAATCTCGCCTGTTACCGCAGGTCCGAGAGGGCGTCTCCATATCAAGAGAGTTCCCGTACATGCAAATTGGTGCTGGACGAGGCGGGGTGCTAGGGCTGCGCGTTCACGCGTCAGGGGGAAGCGGGAGGTGCGAAGTGGACGCGATGTCGCACGTGCGCGCGTTCACGAGCCGGTTTCGTGACCTCCGTCACGCCGGTAGTGATCATTCCGTAACCGGGCTTGGCCAACTACCCCAACCGATGGTAGGCCGGGGGCAATTCGGGCGTAATGATCAAAGACCGTGATCAACGGGCCTATGACAGGCGCCCGCTATGTCCGTTACGGCGTCAATAAAGGGTGGCGCGAAAGGTTTTCGGGGCCGCCGTTGAACAATTGTGGCGCAGCACACGTTTCTTGAAGATATGAAGGAGCCCCTGGTACCGGTTGTTCCCATGTCCCACACCGCTCACATACGCAGCCACCGGAAGCCCCGCCGCAGCGCGTCGTCGATCGCCGTGCGCTCCGGTGCCGCCGTCGGCGTCCTCAGCACCCTGGCGGTCGCAGGAGCGGCCGGTTACGCGAACGCGGCCGACGCCGCGCCCGCGACACAGACGCTCGAACTCCCCACCCTGACGGCCGACGTGGCCTCCCAGGTCGCCCAGTCCGCCGACGCCACCCAGCAGGCGGCCGCCAACTACGAGCTGCAGGCCGAGCGCGACGCCGCCGCGGCCAACGCCGCCAAGCAGGCCAAGGCGGACCTCGCCGACGCCAAGCAGAAGGCCGAGGCGAAGAAGAAGGCGCAGGAGGAGGCCCGCAAGGAGGCCGCCGCCCGCGCCACGCGCAACGCCGAGCGCACGGTGCTCACCGCGTCCGCCTCCGGCAGCAGCGCCGACGCGAGCACCATCACGGGCTCGTCCTCGGCGACGGGTTCGGCCGCCGCGATCGTCAGCTTCGTCAAGTCGCAGGTCGGCAAGGCGTACGTCTCCGGCGCCACCGGTCCCTCGGCCTACGACTGCTCGGGCCTCGTGCAGACCGCCTTCAAGCAGGTCGGCGTGAGCCTGCCGCGCGTCTCCCAGGACCAGTCCACCGCGGGCACCCAGGTCTCCCTGAGCAACCTCCAGCCCGGCGACATCCTCTACTGGGGCAGCGCGGGCAGCGCGTACCACGTGGCGGTCTACGTCGGCGACGGCATGTTCGTCGGCGCCCAGAACCCCTCCTCGGGCGTGGCGGAGAAGCCGCTCTCCTACGACCCGCCCACCGGCGCCGTCCGGGTCCTCTGACCCACCGGTACCCGATCCGTACGAAGGGCCGCTGCCGCGCGGGGGGCAGCGGCCCTCGTGCGTCTCCTGGCATGCTCGGTGGACGGCCGCCGGACGGCGGCCGTCCACCGAGCCAAGGAGCCGCCATGCCCCGCGTGTTCGTCCAGGGTGCCCCCGCCGCCTACTTCCCCCGTCATGCCCCCGAGGCCGCGCGCGGCACGGTACGCCGGGTCACCGAGACCGGCGAGGAAGTCCTGCACAAGCCGTGCCGCGACGTCACGGAGTTCGGCCCCGACCTCGCCGCCCTGATCGACGACATGTTCCGCACGATGTACGTCGCCGAGGGCGCGGGCCTGGCCGCCAGCCAAGTCGGCGTCGACCTGCGCCTGTTCGTCTACGACTGCCCCGACGACGACGGTGTCCGCCATGTCGGCCACATCGTCAACCCGGTGCTGGAGACCTCCCCGCCCGGCCGCCCCCTCGTCGAGGACACCGAGGGCTGCCTCTCGGTACCCGGCGCCACGATGTCCGTCCCCCGCCCCGAACACGCCGTCGTCCACGGCCAGGACCGCGACGGCAACCCCCTCCGCATCGAGGGCACCGGCTACTTCGCCCGCTGCCTCCACCACGAGACCGACCACACCCGGGGATTCGTCTACCTGGACCGCCTCTCCAAGCGCGACCGGAAAGAGGCACTGCGCCAGATGACGACCCACCGGGACGCCGTACTGGCCCGCCGGGCCCACCGGTCGGCTTCAGAACCCGCTGCCACGTGACGAGGGATGCTCGGGTCAGGAGCCGGGTAACCGCCGTACGCGGTTCCGCATAGACGGACGGGGTGGCGGGCACGCCCCCGCCCCGCCGACAGCAGCGGCTGCACCCTTACACGGCTACGGCGCCTGAGTACGCGTACCCAGGCGCCGTAGCCGTACGGATTTTTGACGGGTCAGGCCTTCGGGGCCACCTTCGTCAGGCCGTTGATCACGCGGTCCATCGCGTCGCCGCCCGTGGGGTCGGTGAGGTTCGCCAGGAGCTTCAGGACGAACTTCATCAGCAGGGGGTGGGTCAGGCCGCGCTGGGCGCCGATCTGCATGATCTTGGGGTTGCCGATGAGCTTCACGAAGGCGCGGCCGAGGGTGTAGTAGCCGCCGTAGGTGTCCTTGAGGACCTGGGGGTAGCGCTGGAGGGCGATCTCGCGCTGGGCCGGGGTCGCGCGGGCGTGGGCCTGGACGATGACGTCGGCGGCGAGCTGGGCGGACTCCATGGCGTAGGCGATGCCCTCGCCGTTGAAGGGGTTCACCAGGCCGCCGGCGTCGCCGACGAGCAGCAGGCCGCGCGTGTAGTGCGGCTTGCGGTTGAAGGCCATGGGCAGGGCCGCGCCGCGGATCGGGCCTGTCATGTTCTCCGGGGTGTAGCCCCAGTCCTCCGGCATGGAGGCGCACCACGCCTTCAGCACCTCGCGCCAGTCCAGCTCCTTGAAGGAGTCCGAGGTGTTCAGCACGCCGAGGCCCACGTTGGACGTGCCGTCGCCCATGCCGAAGATCCAGCCGTAGCCCGGCAGCAGCCGGTCCTGCGCGCCCCGGCGGTCCCACAGCTCCAGCCAGGACTCCAGGTAGTCGTCCTCGTGGCGCGGCGAGGTGAAGTACGTCCGCACCGCCACGCCCATCGGACGGTCCTCGCGGCGGTGCAGCCCCATCGAGACCGACAGGCGCGTGGAGTTGCCGTCGGCGGCCACGACGAGCGGCGCGTGGAAGGTGACCTCGCGTTTCTCCTCGCCGAGCTTGGCCGTCACGCCCGTGATCCGGCCCGTACGGTCGTCCAGGACTGGGCCGGTGACGTTGCAGCGCTCGTACAGCCGCGCGCCCGCCTTCTGCGCGTTGCGCGCCAGCTGCTCGTCGAAGTCGTCGCGCTTGCGGACCAGGCCGTAGTTCGGGAACGACGCGAGATCCGGCCAGTCGAGCTGCAGCCGGGAGCCGCCGCCGATGATGCGCAGACCCTTGTTGCGCAGCCAGCCGGCCTCCTCGGAGATGTCGATGCCCATGGCCACGAGCTGCTTCACCGCGCGCGGGGTGAGGCCGTCGCCGCACACCTTCTCGCGCGGGAACTCGGTCTTCTCCAGCAGGAGTACGTCGAGTCCGGCCCGGGCGAGGTGGTACGCGGTGGAGGCGCCGGCTGGGCCCGCGCCCACGACGATCACATCGGCGGAGTGGTCGGAGAGGGGCTCGGTCACGGCGGGATCTCCCCAAGGTTCGGAATCTTCGTGCCGACCGGCACTGGACATGGGCAGTCTATTCAGCAGAATTGATCAACCGGCTGAAGGGCTGATCCGTGAACCGAACTCACCCCGTGGTACGGCTGCGTGTGCCCACCGACGAGGACGCCTTCGTCTGGCACCGGGTGTTCGACGATCCCGATGTCATGGAGTTCCACGGGGGCCGCGCCGCCGAGCTGTCGGTGTACGAGGAACTGACCGCGCGGCAGCGGCGGCACGACGCGGAGCTGGGGTTCTGTCTGTGGTCCGTGCTGGACTCCGCCGGGGACGTGGTGGGGTTCACCGGGGCGCAGCCCTGGCCGCACGCCTGGGGACCGGCCGGTGAGATCGAGATCGGCTGGCGGCTCGGGCGCGCCCACTGGGGGCGCGGGTACGCGACGGCCGCCGCCGAGGCGACGCTGGAGCGGTTGCGCGCGGCCGGTGTGGCGCGGGTGGTCGCGATGGTCGACGCGCAGAACGCGCGGTCCATCGCGGTGACGGAGCGGCTGGGGATGCGGCTCGTGGAGACGTTCACGACCCCGGCCTCGGAGCGGCAGGGGCACTGCTACCGGCTGGAGCTGTGACCTACCGGCTGGAGCCGTGACCGAGATCCGTGACAGAGAGTAACCAACTGTCACAGAAAGACACTTCTCGCTTCCGGGCGCCCGCGCGCGGAGTTACCCTTCCAGTACCGCTGGGGGTGACATCTGTGCACATACCACCCAAAACATCCGAGGTGCGTGTCCCTCGTCTGGTCGGGCTGATGGCCGTGGACGCGCGGGAGACGGCCAGAGCACGGGGGCTGTTCCTCAACGCCCCCGACCGGCCCGACTTCGCCCGCACCGTCGTCGACTACGTCGTACGCCAGTACCCGCCGCCCGGGGCCGAGGTGCCGCCGGACTCGATGGTGTACGTGTGGTTCGACTTCGGGGAGGGCGAGGGCGGCGGGGGCGTCCGGGAGCCCCGGCTGCCACAGCCGCCGTCCGGGGGGATGCAGCGCGAACTGCGGGAACCCGGGGACGCGTTCGAGGTCAGCTCTCCTTGAAGCCCCGGTGCAGCGCCACCACGCCGCCCGTCAGGTTCCGCCACGCCACGCGCGACCAGCCCGCCTTGCGCAGCTTCTCCGCGAGCCGGGGCTGGTCGGGCCAGGCCCGGATCGACTCGGCCAGGTACACGTACGCGTCCGGGTTCGAGGACACCGAGCGGGCCACCGGGGGCAGCGCGCGCATCAGGTACTCCGTGTACACCGTGCGGAACGGCGTCCACGTCGGGTGCGAGAACTCGCAGATCACCACGCGGCCCCCGGGCTTGGTCACGCGGTACATCTCGCGCAGCGCGGCGTCCGTGTCCTGCACGTTGCGCAGCCCGAAGGAGATCGTGACGGCGTCGAAGGTGTCGTCCTTGAACGGCAGCCTCGTGGCGTCGCCCGCCGTGAACGGGAGCCAGGGGTTCTTCTTCTTGCCGACCTGGAGCATGCCGAGGGAGAAGTCGCACGGGACGACATAGGCGCCCGTCCGCGCGAAGGGGAGCGAGGAGGTCGCCGTGCCCGCCGCGAGGTCGAGGACCTTCTGCGCGGGGCGCGCGTCCACCGCTCTCGCCACCTCCTTGCGCCAGCGCCGGTCCTGGCCGAGCGACAGCACGTCGTTCGTCAGGTCGTACCGTTCCGCCACGTCGTCGAACATCGAGGCGACTTCGTGCGGCTGCTTGTTCAGGGAAGCGCGGGTCACCGGTCCATTGTGGCAGCAGAGGGCGGGGCGTACGCGTCAGGAGGGGGTACGGCGTCACGGAAGCAGCCTCGGCCTCTTCCGCGCGGCCACGTCCTCCACCCACCCGCAGGCCAGGACGAACACCGCGATCAGGACCCAGCCGACGCCGAACAGGAACCACTGGCTGCCGAGCGGCAGATACCTCTCGAACGCGGGCACGTCCCAGAACCGGTCGATCAGCGGGACGGCGAGCACCAGCGCGATCTCGTGCCAGAGGTAGATCGTCACGGCGCGGGCGTTGAAGACGGTCACCATCCGGTCGGTGCGCCGGAAGCGGCTCAGCCACGCGAAGTCGACCCGGTAGCGCGCCTTGGCCCAGAACAGCAGGAGCACGGCCCCGGCCGACCAGAACGCCTGGGCCAGGGGGTTCTCGTCCAGGTCGTAGGTGCCGAAGTCGGCCTGGTGGGCGAAGGCGTACCAGCCGCCGTAGCCGATCGCGGCCAGGGAGAGCACGACGACGGCCGGGGGCCGCAGCCGCTGGAGCACGCCGTCGCGGTGCGCGAACCCGGCCAGCCAGCAGAAGAGGTACGTCGCCAGGTCCCACAGGGCGCTGCCGAAGCGGTTGTCCGGGCCCGCCCAGAGGAAGTTCAGCACCAGGACCGGGGCGAGGGAGAGCAGCAGGACCGGGACGGGCGCCCGCCGGAAGAGCCTCAGCAGCAGCGGGGAGAGCAGTACGAACCAGAGGTAGGTGCGCAGGTACCAGACGATCTCCCACGCCTGTTCGCCCCAGGCGCTGCCGGGCGGGTCGCCCAGCGGCACGACCCAGTAGACGATCTGCCGCCCCGGCATCCAGCCGTGGAGCAGCATCGCGAGCACGACGAAGAGACCCCAGAACCAGAACGGGGGCAGCAGCCGCCGCAGCCGACCGCGGATCACCGTCAGGGCGGGGCGCTCCAGCGACTTGGCCATGAGGGAACCGGCCAGCCCGAACATGATCCCCATGGAGGGGAAGACCATCCCCGCCCAGGCCCACCCGAAGGTGTGATACGCGACGACACGGATCAGGGCGACCGCGCGGAGGGCGTCGAAGTAGCGGTCCCGGCCCGCGGGCGGAGCGGGCGCGGGGGTCGGCTCCGGCGCGGTCGGCTCCGGTGCGGGGGTCGGCTCCGGCGCGGTCGGCTCCGGTGCGGGGGTCGGCTCCGGTTCAGGAGCCGCCTGGGCCACCGGATACCCGTACGGCTGCTCCCAGCTCATCGCCCCACCCCCGCCGGAGTGCCGACCTCGCCCGTGCGCTTGAGCTTCTGCCAGCGCAGACGGCCACCGGTGAGCGCGGTGACGCAGGAGTGGATCAGGACGAGGTACATCATCTGGCGGTAGGCCAGCTGCTGGAGCGGCATCATCAGCAGATAGCGGTACTTCTCCCGGTCGAGGCGGAACGCGTAGGCGGCGCAGACCAGTTGCAGCGCCAGGACGGCGAGCCAGGCCAGCAGGGCCGCCCGGAAGTCGACGAAGATCATGGAGTAGACGGTGAACACGTCGATGAGCGGGGCGAAGACCGGCGTGATCACCTGGAAGATCACCACGAGCGGCATCCCGACCCGGCCGAAGCGCCCCGAAGGACCCCTGTCCGTCAGGGACTTGCGATGCTTCCACAGCGCCTGCATGGTGCCGTAGGACCAGCGGTAGCGCTGCGACCACAGTTGCTTGAGCGAGCCCGGGGCCTCGGTCCACGCCCGGGCGTGCTCCTCGTAGACGACCCGCCAGCCCGCGCGGTGCAGGGCGATGGTGATGTCGGTGTCCTCGGCGAGCGTGTCGTCGCTCATCCCGCCGACCCCCAGGACCGCGTCCCGGCGGAACGCGCCGATGGCACCGGGGATGGTGGGCATGCAGCGCAGCAGGTCGTACATGCGCCGGTCGAGGTTGAAGCCCATGACGTACTCGATGTGCTGCCAGGCGCCGATGACCGTGCCGCGGTTGCCGACCTTGGCGTTGCCCGCGACCGCGCCGATCTCGGGGTCGGCGAAGGGCTGCACCAGCCGGTGCACGGTGTCCGGTTCGAAGACGGTGTCGCCGTCCATCATCACGACGATGGGGTGACGGGCGTTGCGGACCCCGTTGTTGAGCGCGGCGGGCTTGCCCGCGTTGTCCTGCCGGACGACACGGACGTTGGGGAGGCCGAGGGACTCGGCGATCTCCGCGGTGCCGTCGGTCGAGCCGTCGTCCACGACGACGATCTCGATCGGATGGGTGCTCCGCGCCAGCGACGCGAGGGTGTTGGCGATGCACTCCTTCTCGTTGTACGCCGGGACGATCACGGTCACCGGCTCGGTGACCGGCGGTCCCCAGGTGAACCGGCGCCGGTTGCGCTGCCGGTGGTGACGGCGGGCGAGGATCAGCATCATGCCGAAGCGGCCCATCACCGCCACGCCGACGATCATCAGCCCGACGGACAGCGCGGGCACGGTCCACTCGGCGACCGCCACGGCCGCGAGGAGCGCCTTGCCCTCGTAGAGGGTGGCGCCGGTGGCCCGGTGGTGGGCGGCCTGGAGGACCGAGGCACCGGACCCGGCGGGGCCACGGGCCGCACCGGGCGCGCCGCCCTGCCCGCCCGCGTCCGCCGCACGCTGCCCGGCCGCCTTCGCCGCGCGCTGCTTCTCCAGTACGCCGCTGATGGTGGTGAAGGTGTAGCCCTTCGCCTTCATCTTCTTGATGTACGCGGGCAGCGCCTTGATGGTCTGCGAGCGCTCGCCGCCCGCGTCGTGGAAGAGCACCGAGGCGCCCTTCGTGCCCTTGGGTGTGGCCCACTTGACGATGTCGGAGACGCCCGGCCGCTTCCAGTCGTCGCTGTCGGTGTCGACGAAGACGCTGGTGTACCCCTCCGCGCCGAGCTTCTTGTAGACGGGCCAGCTGTAGTTGTCGATCGCGTCCGTCTCCGAGGAGTACGGCGCCCTGAAGAGCGTGGTCGTGATCCCGGCCGCGCCCGCGAGCGCCAGCTGGGTCTGCCGCATCTCGCGCTCGACGCGGGCCCCGCTCTGGTAGGAGAGGTCGACGTGGGTGAAGGTGTGGACACCGACCTCGTTGCCGTCCTCGACCATCGTCTTCACGATGCCGGGGTAGCGCGAGATCATCGAGCCGACCAGGAAGAACGTGCCCGGGACGTCGTTCTCCTCAAGAATCTTCAGGACTTGTGGGGTCCAGGTGGGGTTGGGGCCGTCGTCGAAGGTGAGCGCGATGGTCTTGTCCGGGACGGAGACGGTGGCGGCCCGCCCGCCCTGGAAGGTCAGGATCGGGCCGCCGTTCAGGACCTTGTCGGGGACCTCGCTGGAGGAGGCCCCGCTGCGCACCCGCTCGTCGCCGCCGACCTCGGCCCGCAGATAGCCGTCGAGCAGCATCACGCAGGTGAGCGCGAGCAGGAGCAGCAGGGCGAGGACGACACGGGGCCGCTGGAGCGCGGCGGCCCTGCCCGCCGCGCGCTCGATACGGGTGGGGGCGCGGCGGCGGCCCCGCGCGGGCGTCGAAGTGCTCATGTGCGGTCGCGTCCCGTTCAGCCGGCGGTCGCCGGGGCGGCCGGGGCGGTGGCGGACCGGCCCGTGGCGGACGGCCCGGTGGTGGCCGGGGGCGACGGCACGCCGGTGGGCCGGTGGGCCTCGTCCGGCTGCTCGAAGCCGGGGCGCCGGGCGCTCTGCCCGCCGTCGAAGGGCAGCAGCGAGGACGGGGTGAGCGAGGTGCCCCAGCCCATGAAGGCCATGACCAGGATCGCCGTGTAGCCGAGGCAGACGGTGCCGACGAGCAGGCCGATGCGGCGCAGCACCTTGGACCGGCGTCCGGAGGTGTCGACGAACACGGGGCCCGCGTCGGGGGAGGTCCCGTTGCCGCGTTTGCGACGGCGACCACTCCCGGCGGCGCGGCTTTCGATGACGGTCTCGGAATGCATTCCCCGGACGGTAGAGAGGCTTTATATGGCCACCATCTGTGTTCTTGTGAGCTACCCATGAGGAACGGCCCGGTCTGTCACCTTCCTGTGAGATACAGGGGGTGCCCGCACGGCCCAGGAGAAGGGGAAACGGGTTGATTGCCCGGAATGGTCGTCCTGTTTGCCCGGTTGGTCCCCCTCTACCGCAGAGTTCGCTGTGAATTCCCGGTCCTCTCGACGGCCGGGCGCGCATGAGAGGTTTTCGAGGCGGCGCGGAGTGCGTTCCGATGCCGCGACGTGAATCACGAGAGCGGGTGCGTGTGCGATGAGGAATGTCCTGAGAGCCGCGGCGGGCCTCACCTGTCTGCTGACTCTGGCGGTCGCGGGGTGCTCCTCGGGCTCCACCGCCGCGCCGTCCGCCCCCGCCCCTTCCGCCGCCACGTCGGCCGCGGCGGCCACCTCCTTCGCGCCGTACGTCAGCGCCACGACACCGTCCGCCAACGACGCGGCGGGCTCCCCGACGACGTACAACCTGGCGTTCGTGATCTCCGACGGCAGCGGGTGCACGCCCGGGTGGAACGGCGAGTACGCCCTCGGCGACGCGGCCGTGAAGTCCCGGATCGACGCGCTGACGGCGGACGGCGCGACCGTGCGGGTGTCCTTCGGGGGCGCCTCCGGCACGGAGTTGGCCTCGGCCTGCACCAGCGCCGCGCAGCTCGCGACGGCGTACGGGAAGGCGCTGGACGCGGCGGGCGCGACTCAGGCCGACTTCGACATCGAGGGCACGGAACTCACCGACTCCGCGTCGGTCGCGCTGCGTTCCCGGGCGATCGCCGCCCTCCAGAAGGAACGCCCGGACCTGAAGGTGTCGTTCACGCTTCCCGTCATGCCCTCGGGGCTCGACGCGGACAGCCTGGCGCTGCTGAGGTCGGCGAACACGTACGACGTCCAGGTCTCCACGGTCAACCTGATGACCATGAACTACGGCGAGTCGTACACCGGCGACATGGGCGACTACGCCGTCACCTCGGCGACGGCCGCCCACGCCCAGCTGCGGAAGATCTTCGGCACCTCGGACGCGGACGCCTGGAAGGGCATGGCGCTCACCTCGATGATCGGGGTCAACGACGTCCAGGGCGAGACGTTCACCCTGTCCGACGCCGCGCAGGTGCGGAGGTTCGCCGAACGGAAGGGGATCGGCTGGGTGTCGATGTGGTCGTCCTTCCGCGACCAGCCGTGCGCGGACGGCGATTCCGCCTCGGACGACGCGGCCACGGACTGCAGCGGCGTACGGCAGAGCGCGGGGGCGTTCGGGAAGGCGCTGGCGGGCTGATCCGGCCCCCGAAAGGGGCCGCCGTGGTCGCCGCCCCGGCCAGCGCGCCCGGTCAGCGGGCCCGGTCAGCGGGCCCGGTACACCAGACGGCCGCCGATCACGGTCGCCACGCAGGTCCCCGCGCCGCGCCGGACCAGGTCGGCACGGTCCGCGACGTCGAACACCGCGAACCGGGCGGGTCCGCCCGGCGCGGGCGCGGGCAGCAGGATCAGCGGGGTCGGGGACAGCGCCGCAGGACCCGGCAGCCGGTCCGGCCGCCTGCCCACCGCGAGCCCGGCCCGGCGCACCGCGTCGGTCGCGGCCCGGGAGCGGAGTTCCCCGGCCACCGCCACCGTGCCGTGGGCCAGCAGGCGTTGGACGCCTCGGCGGGCGCTGGCGCCGAGGCGGGCGGGGTCGGTGCGGAAGAGCTGCCGGGCGCGTTCTCCGGTGATGGGCTCGGTGCCCAGCTCGGCCGCCTCGCGGGGGTCCGGATGGTAGGTGGACTCCAGGAGTTCCGGGGCGTACGGATTCAGCAGGCCCGGGGTCAGGATGCCGGGCCAGCGCCGCACCCGGGCCTGGGGTGCGGCGGCGGCCAGCCGCTCGTACGGGGCCACGGCCACGACGGTCGGGCCGTCGATGAGGATCGCCGCCTCGGGGGTGTGCTCAGCGACGTGAAGTGTCAGCATCGTGCGCCTAGGGCCTCTCGGTTGGATCAGGCCGGGCTCGCGGGGTCTGGTGCCTGATCCAGCCTGATCCAACCGAAAGACCCTAGTTGGAGGCGATCAGCTTCAGTTCCGGGTGGGCGGTGCCGCCCTCGATCGCCGTCGACGAGATGTGCGAGACCACGCGGTCGTCCACCGGGTCGTTCGCCGGGTCGTCGTGGACGACCAGGTGCTCGTACGTAGTGGCGCGCTGCGCGGGGGTGCGGCCCGCCTTGCGGATCAGGTCGATGATCTCCAGGCGGTTGGAGCGGTGCTTGGCACCGGCCGAGGAGACCACGTTCTCCTCCAGCATGATCGAGCCGAGGTCGTCCGCGCCGTAGTGCAGGGACAGCTGGCCGACCTCCTTGCCGGTGGTCAGCCACGAGCCCTGGATGTGCTGGACGTTGTCCAGGAAGAGGCGGGCGATGGCGATCATCCGCAGGTACTCGAAGAGCGTCGCCTGGGTGCGGCCCTTCAGGTGGTTGTTCTCCGGCTGGTAGGTGTACGGGATGAAGGCGCGGAAGCCGCCCGTACGGTCCTGCACGTCCCGGATCATGCGCAGGTGCTCGATGCGCTCGGCGTTGGTCTCGCCGGTGCCCATCAGCATGGTGGAGGTGGACTCCACACCCAGCTTGTGGGCGGTCTCCATGATCTCCAGCCAGCGCTCGCCGCTCTCCTTGAGCGGGGCGATGGCCTTGCGGGGGCGGGCGGGGAGGAGTTCGGCACCGGCGCCCGCGAAGGAGTCGAGACCCGCCTCGTGGATACGGGTGATGGCCTCCTCGACCGACACCTTGGAGATACGGGCCATGTGCTCGACCTCGGACGCGCCGAGGGAGTGGATGACCAGCTGCGGGAACGCGTCCTTGATGGCCTTGAAGTGCGACTCGTAGTACTCGACGCCGTAGTCCGGGTGGTGGCCGCCCTGGAACATGATCTGGGTGCCGCCCAGCTCGACCGTCTCCGCGCAGCGGCGCAGGATGTCGTCGAGGTCGCGCGTCCAGCCCTTCTTGGTGTCCTTCGGGGCCGCGTAGAACGCGCAGAACTTGCACGCCGTGACGCACACGTTCGTGTAGTTGATGTTCCGCTCGATGATGTACGTCGCGATGTGCTCGATGCCCGCGTACTTGCGGCGGCGTACGGCGTCGGCGGCGGCGCCCAGCGCGTGCAGGGGGGCGTCGCGGTACAGGACGAGCGCTTCCTCGGGCGTGATGCGTCCGCCCGCTGCCGCTCGGTCCAGCACGGCTGCGACATCCAAAGAAGCGAGTTCGGCCTTCTCGGTCACCGGGCGTCCCTTTCGTCAAGGGTTGTGGACAGACCACGCCAGCCTACGCCAGCTGTGGGTCTTGACCGACTTCAGGCGCTGTACGCCCCCGCCAGCAGGCCCAGGAACGTGCCGGTCAGGAGGAAGGGGCCGAAGGGGATCGTGGACTTGCGGTCGGCTCGGCGCAGAACGACCAGGGTGAGGCCGTAGAGGGCGCCGGAGGCGAAGGCGGCGAGGGTGCCGAGCATCAGGGTGGGCCAGCCGTACCAGCCGAGGGCGGCGCCGAGGGCCGGGGCCAGCTTGACGTCGCCGAAGCCCATGCCGGAGGGGTTGAGGAGGTGCAGCAGGAGGTAGCCGGTGCCGAGGGCCAAGGCGCCGTAGAGGGCGGTGAGCCAGTGGCCCGCGTGTTCCGGGACCAGCGCGGCCAGGGCCAGGAGGGTGAGGGTGACCGCCGCCAGGGGGAGGGTCAGCGGGTCGGGGAGGCGGCGCACCCGGAGGTCCACCGCCGCGAGGAGCACGGCCGCGGGGGCAAGCAGGAGCCAGACGGCCACTTCGGGGCGGGCGCCGGTGGCCAGGGCCAGGAGCGCGCAGACCGCCGCCGTGAGCAGGGAGAGCCGCGCGGGCACGGCCGTCGTGCAGCGCGCGCAGGGGCGCGGGCCCAGCCAGCCCCGGAGCGCGTGGCCGTCGGGGCAGCGGGAGCGCCAGGGTTCGCCCTCGGGGACGGTGAAGCGGTAGGCGGCCCGGGGCAGGAGCGCGCCCGCGCCCGCACCCCAGAGGGCGGCCACGGCCACCGGGAGCAGGTCGTCCGTCATCAGTCCGCCCTCGACAGCCGGGCCACGGGGTTGCCCTCCGCCGAACTGTCCGACGTGTACGTCAGTTTGTCGCCGGTCGGGGTCAACTCCACCGGGTGCGGGGCGGGGTTGCAGCCCGCGTGGTTGTCGTCGGCGCCGGTCGACGTGAGCACGAGCTTGCTCTTCGTCACCTGCTTCAGCGTGAGCACGTCCACGCAGACCGCGCCCAGCTGGTCCGTCTGCCGCATCCGCCCCAACTCCTTTCCCACGGCCGCCTGATGGACGGTGAGCCGGAAGGTTCCCATGGGAAGCGTCCCGCCCAGACCGGTGGCCTCGCCCTCCCAGGTGCCGAGGTAGCGGTCCGGTACGGCCCCGCTTCCGGTCGGACCGGGGGACGGGGACTTCGAGGGTTCGGCCGCGCTGCCGTCGGAAGAGGTTGGTTTCCCGCCCGCCGTGTCGTGGCCGCCGTCACCGCCCCAGGGGCCCAGCAGCCACCCCAGACCCACCGTGACACCGACCAGCGCGGCGGCGACGGCCACCGCGACCGTGCAGCTCACCCGGCGCCCCCGGCCGGACTCCCCTGGCGTGGAGGCGGCGGCGACACTGAGGGTGAGCCGTCCGGGCGGGTCCGGGGGCGCACTGGGTGGGGGCGGAGTGTCGGCCGGGGCCTGCTCCGCGCCGGGCGCGCGCATCACCGGTGCCGGGCCGAACTCCCCCGCTCCGACGGTCTGTTCGGCGGGCTCCACGGCCGGGTTCGTGAACGGCACCGGTCCCGACGGCCGTTCGGGCGTCCCCTCCAGGTTCAGCAGGCCGACCGCGCTGCGGCTCACCTGTTCCAGCAGGGGGGCCGGGAGCCAGCCGGAGGCCATCAGCGGGGCCGCGCCCTCGGGGGCCAGACGGCGGGACAGCTCGGCGGGGGTGGGGCGGGACGCCGGGTCCTTGGCCAGGCAGGCGGCCACCAGCTCCCGCAAGTCGCCGCTCAGGCCGTCGAGTTCGGGCTCCTCGTGGACGACCTTGTACAGCAGCGCCGCCGCGGAGTCGCTGGCGAAAGGGGCCGTGCCGGTCGCCGCGTAGGCGAGGACCGCGCCGAGGGAGAAGACGTCGGCCGCTCCGGTGACCGGGGTGCCGAGGATCTGCTCGGGGGCCATGTAGCCGGGCGAGCCGATGGAGACGCCGGTGGAGGTGAGGGAGGCGGTGCCGTCGGTGGCGCGGGCGATGCCGAAGTCGATGAGGAGGGGGCCGTCGATCGTCAGGAGGATGTTGGACGGCTTGACGTCACGGTGGACCAGGTCGAGGGCGTGGACGGCGGCCAGCGCCTCCGCGAGGCCCGCCCCCAGCGCCCGTACCGTCGGCTCCGGCAGCGGGCCGCGCTCGGTGACAGCGGCGGCCAGCGACGGGCCCGCCGCGTAGGCCGTCGCCACCCAGGGCACCGGCGCGTCGGGGTCGGCGTCCAGGACCGGGGCCGTCCAGGCGCCGCCGACCCGGCGCGCGGCGGCGACCTCGCGGCGGAATCGGGCGCGGAACTCCTCGTCCAGCGCGAAGTGCGGGTGGACGATCTTGACGGCGACCGTACGGCCGCCCGCGCTGCGGCCGAGGTAGACCCGGCCCATGCCGCCGGAGCCGAGCCGGCCGAGCAGCCGGTAGGGCCCGACGGCGGCCGGTTCGTCCGCTTCGAGCGGCTGCATGGCGTCCACCCCTCCCCCGCAGGCGCCCCCTGGCCCCCCGTGGGTCCGGTACGCCTACCGCCCGCAGCGTAGTGATTACGGCCTCAGGAGATCCACCTTCACGTCGGCCGCGAACCCGGTCGTGGGACCGACGCGGCTCGCGAACTCCGTGACCGCCGCGAGCTGCGGGGCGCCGAAGCTGAAGTCGAGCGTGGTGAAGTACTGCTCCAGGGTCGCCTCGTCGAACGCCTCCCAGCGGGCGGCCTGCTCGGCCACCTTGCCGACCTCCTCCAGGGAGAGGTTGCGGGAGGCGAGGAACGCCTCGTGCACCTTGCGGGTGATCTCCGGCTCGCGCTCCAGGTAGTCGCGCCGGGCCGCCCACACCGCGAAGACGAACGGCAGCCCGGTCCACTCCTTCCACAGCGCGCCCAGGTCGTGCACCTGAAGGCCGTAGCGGGGGCCGTCGAGCAGGTTGGCGCGCAGGGCCGCGTCGCCGATGAGGACGGCGGCGTCCGCCTCCTGCATCATCAGGCTCAGGTCGGGCGGGCACGTGTAGTAGTCCGGGGTCACGCCGTACCGCTCGGCCAGCAGCAGCTGGGCCAGGCGGACCGAGGTGCGCGAGGTCGAACCGAGGGCGACACGGGCGCCGTCCAGCCGGTCGAGGGGGACCTGCGAGACGATCACGCAGGACATCACGGGGCCGTCGCAGCCCACCGCGATGTCCGGGAAGGCGACCAGGTCGCCCGCGTTGCGCAGGAACTCGACGAGGGTGATCGGACCGATGTCGAGATCGCCGCGTACCAGCTGCTCGCTGAGCTTCTCCGGGGTGTCCTTGGTCAGCTCGAAGTCAAGGAGCGTGCCGGTTCTCGCGAGCCCCCAGTACAGGGGCAGGCAGTTCAGGAACTGGATGTGGCCGACGCGCGGCCGGGTGCGAGAATTGTCCACATCGCGAGACTAGACCCCGTCCGGCGGTGGTCCTGGACCGGCCCGGCGTCAGCGCGTCCGTCCGAGGGTTCAAACATTCGGGTGACGTGATCTTGACCTCTATTGCATTCGGCGGCCTGCGTGCTAGGCTCGCCGCAAGTTGCAGTTTGGTTTCCCTTGCAGTACAGAGCCTGCGGAGCATGTGACCGCGGGCTCTCGTCGTTTTCAGACGAATGCAGTCGTGCAGCATCGTTTCGCACTTGCAGGTTCTGGAGCAGGGCAACCCTTTTGAGCCCAAGGAGGGCTTATGGCTACCGGAACCGTGAAGTGGTTCAACGCCGAAAAGGGCTTTGGCTTCATCGCCCAGGAGGGCGGCGGCCCCGACGTCTTCGTTCACTACTCCGCGATCAACGCCAACGGTTTCCGTTCGCTCGAGGAGAACCAGCAGGTGACCTTCGACGTGACGCAGGGCCCGAAGGGCCCGCAGGCGGAGAACGTCTCCCCCGTCTGATCACTGCCTGATCGCAGAACCTGAGTGCAGTACCCAAGGAGCCCCGTGCCTTCCGGCAACGGGGCTCCTGCCTTTCCCGGGGGCGCCCGCATGAATTCCCGGTGAATTCCGGCCCGCCGCATTCGCCGGGCGCGCCCGGCGCACGGATTGCGCGCGCGGATTCCGCCCCGCCCTCCCTGGAGCGCCCCTCACTCCTTCGGACGCGTGCAGCCGGGGGAATCGGCCGGGATTCCGGGCGTGCCGCGTCCGTGGCCGAATCCCCTCCGCCGCCCCCTCGGCGCGCCGCGTTCACCCCGTAGGGTCCGTCCGCATGACCGACTCCCCCGGCGCCCCCGGCTTCCTCACCGCCACCCGCACGTTCTACGACGCGATCGCCGAGGACTACGCCGCGACGTTCCGGGACTCCTACGCCGGCCGGCCGCTCGACCGGGCGCTGCTGCGCGCGTACGCCGAGCTGGTGGGGCCCGGGCGGCCGGTGGCCGACCTCGGCTGCGGCCCCGGAGAGGTGACCGCCCTCCTCGCCGCCCTCGGGCTCGACGTGTACGGGCTCGACCTCTCCCCCGCCATGGTGGAGATCGCCCGCCGCGAGCACCCGGGGCTGCGCTTCGAACAGGGCTCCATGCTGGAGCTTCCCCTCCCGGACGGCGCGCTGGCGGGGGTCGTCTCCTGGTACTCCAGCATCCACACCCCGGCGGACCGGCTCCCCGAGCTGCTTCGCGAGTACCGCCGGGTCCTGGCCCCGGGCGGCCACCTCCTGCTCGCCTTCCAGGCCGGTGACCGCCCGCGCCGCCACGAGCAGCCCTGGGGCCACCCCGTCACCCTCGACTTCCTGCGCCGCGACCCCGCGCACATGGCGGCGCTGCTCGGCGACGCCGGATTCGCCCTCGTCTCCCGCACGGTCCGTGAACCCGACGAGAGCCTGGGGGAGGCGGTGGCCCAGGCGTTCCTGTTCGCCAGGGCGCGGTGACCGGGGCGGTGAGCGGGGCGGGGCTGCGGGGCTGCGGCCCGGTGCCGTGGTCCACGGCCCGGGCTGACCCCTCTTACGGCCCCGTGACCCGCCCCGCCCCCGCGTACAGCCCCTCCACCTCGTCCGCGAAGTCGCGCAGGATGCGGGCGCGGCGGAGTTTCATCGAGGGGGTGAGGTGGCCCGCGCGTTCGGTGAAGTCGGTGGGGAGGACGGTGAAGCGGCGGATGGACTCGGGGCGGGAGACGAGCTGGTTGGCCTGGTCGACGGCGTCCTGGAGGACCGCTGCCAACTGGGGGTCGTTCAGGAGGAGTTCGGCGGGGACGGGGTGTTTGCCGTTCATCTGGCGCCAGTGGTCCAGGCCGTCGGGGTCCAGGGTGAGCAGGGCGCCGATGTAGGGGCGGCCGTCGCCGACGAGGAGGCAGTGGGAGATCAGCGGGTGCTGGCGCAGCCAGTTCTCCAGCGGGGCCGGGGCGACCGACTTGCCGCCCGCCGTGATCAGCAGCTCCTTCTTGCGCCCGGTGATGGTGAGGTAGCCGTCGTCGTCCAGCTCGCCCAGATCGCCGGTCGGCAGCCAGCCGTCGCGGGTGGCGGGGACGACGCCGCCCGCGTTCATGTCCCAGTAGCCGCGCAGCACATGGTCCCCGGCGATCAGGATCTCGCCGTCGGCCGCGATCCTGATCCGGGTGCCGGGCAGCGGCCAGCCGACCGTGCCGATACGGGGCTTGAGCGGCGGGGTGACCGTGGTGGCGCCGGTGGTCTCGGTGAGGCCGTACCCCTCGAAGATCTCGATCCCGGCCCCGGCGTAGAACGCGGCCAGGCGGCGGCCGAGCGGGGAGCCGCCGCAGATGGCGTAGCGGACCTTGCCACCCATGGCGGCGCGCAGCTTGCGGTAGGCGAGCGGGTCGTAGAAGGAACGGCTCGCCTTCAGAGAGGCGCCCGGGCCGCTTCCGGTGCCGCTGCGGCGGGCCTCCAGGGCCTCGCCGTAGCGGACGGCGGTGGCGGCGGCGCGGTCGAAGGCGGCGGCCTTTCCGGCCGACTCGGCCTTGGCGCGGGCGGTGTTGTAGACCTTCTCCAGCATGTACGGGATGGTCAACAGGCAGGTCGGGCGGAACGCGGCCAGGTCCGGGAGCAGATGCTCGGGCTTGAGGCTGGGCGCGTGGCCGAGGCGGACCCGGGCGCGGACGCAGGCGATGGCGACCATGCGGCCGAAGACGTGGGACATCGGCAGGAACAGCAGCACCGACGCCTCCTCGCCGGTCGTCGCCTTGAAGACCGGGTGGAGGAGTTCGATGGCGTTGTCGACCTCGGCGAAGAAGTTGCCGTGCGAGAGGGCGCAGCCCTTGGGGCGTCCGGTGGTGCCGGAGGTGTAGATCAGGGTGGCGAGGGTGTCGGGGCCCAGCATGCCGCGTCGTACGGCGACTTCGCCGTCCGCCGTACGGTCGCCGACCTCGGCCAGCAGCTCCACGTGCCCGTCGTCGATCACCCACACGTGCCGCAGCCCGGGCAGCCGGTCCAGCTCGGGGGCCATCGCGGCGGCCTGCTCGCGGGTCTCGGTGATCAGGGCGACGGCGCCGCAGTCCCCGAGCATCCAACTGGTCTGGTAGACCGAGGAGGTGGGGTAGACGGGCACGGTGACCAGGCCCGCGGCCCAGGCCGCGAAGTCCAGCAGCGTCCACTCGTAGCGGGTGCGGGCCATCACCGCGATCCGGTCGCCCGGCATCAGGCCCTCGGAGATCAGCCCCTTGGCCACCGCGAGGACCTCGGCGGCGAACCGCGCGGCCGTCACGTCCTCCCACTCGCCGTCCGCGCCCCGGCGGCTGATGACGATCGCGCCGGGGTCCGCCTCGGCGTTCTCGAACGGCAGGTCCGCGAGCGAGCCGTGGGTCACCGACGGCGCGAACGGCGGTACGGCGACCTCCCGTACCGCTCCGTCCAGCCGCCGGATCTCGGGTTCCACCAGGACGGGACGGCCGTCGTAGTCCAGGGCCGAGACCGGAGGTCCGGAGACGACGGGGGCGTGCGGGTACGGGGCGGTCACGGGCGGCTCCTCGGGCGTGCAGCGGGAACTGCTTGCTGCATGAGATACGCGCCTCGCACACCGAGGCGTTCACCGGCGGCCGGTCCTGGGGCCTGTCGTCACCACCGGTCCGGCTGGCGATCGTACGAGGCCGCTGTGGCGGCGCTGTGCGGATCGCGCGGTGTTCCGGAGCCGGGGCTGTGCAGCCTCGGGGATTTCGTGAGGGATGTTCTGCTTCCGCGCCGGAGAGACCCCGGTGGATCAGAACTCGTCGGCGCCGTTGCGCAGTTCCCGCGTCCAGTAGCCGGTGGCCCACCGCGCCGGGTCGACGGCGATGCCCTCGGCACCGGGGGCCCGCACGATCGCCATACCGGCACCGCCGGGCAGCGTCACGGAGAAGTCCTTCACCGCCTCGGTGCTCTCCTTGCGCCCGCCGTCGGAGATACGCACGGCCGCGTAGGCGGCGACCCCGGGCTCCAGGACGACCGCCGTGACCGGCTTGCTCTTGGCCACGGACGGGACCGTGCCCCGGGCGTTGTCCAGAAAACGGATCTCCGGAAAGCCGGTCATACGGCAGGTACGGCCCGAGGTGTTCTTCGCCGTGAGCACCAGGTGGGTGTACGGCGACCCGTCCTGCGTCTCCGCACTGATCCCCAGCCCCTTGGCGGTGCAGGCGGGCGCGGTGGCCGAGCCGGTGCCGCCCACGACCTGCTTCCCCTGCTCCTTGTCCCCACTCTGCTCGACGGCGGACGGGGAGGCGGAGACGGAAGCGGAAGCGGAGGGCGAGGACGCCCCCGCCACCCCGGACTCCTTGGCCCCGGCCCCGGCGCCGGTGTCGTCACCCCCGCACGCGGTGAGCGTGAGAGCGAGCGCGGCGGTGGTCACGGCGGAGAAAACGGCAAGACGGCTGCGGTAGGTACGCATATGAAGCATCCCCTAGTGAAGAAGAACGCCCCCCAAAAAAAACTGGGCTCCCCGGAGCCATGGAAACGCAGGATTGTCGGCCGCCACCATCGTCAACGGCCTGAACCCGCTCACCAGGACGACGATCCGCGTCCCGCACGCCGTGGCCTCCCCCGGCACTTCGGTGCGTTCGTACTGAGCCGAGTCCTGGATGCCCCGATCGATGTTCAGCAGCTCCACGATCAATCGGCGCGGCGTCTCCTGAAACTCGGCAGACAGCAGGTCGAAGAATCCATCCCAGCTGCCACGAAAGCGGCTCGGGAAGTCAAGCTCCCGCCCGACTGCTAGAGACGCGTCACGCTCCGATTGGAAGCGTGAGGCATCGAACCTCGAATCCCTGACCCGCTACGCGCCGACCGACCTCATCGAAGCCGGGTGAAATTAACGTAGTGATTGGCGTATCAACACCGGGGCGGCGTTCTGGTCGACGGAAGCGTCAACGTAGCCGCCTCGGCCGAGCTGGGGGTAGACGAGCCCTTCCTGCTTGAGCGCGCGCAGGGCGCTGGTGGAGCTGGACACGCCGCGCAAAAGCCCCGCCAGGACATGCCTGACGGGGCTTCAGTTTTGCGTGGGCGATCACATCACGACATTTGACTCCCACCGCCGAGCGGCAAATCCGGCAGGCCGTCGAGGAGATCCCTCACCTGATCCTTGGTTGCCCCTACGCGCGTCTGAAAGTCCCGGTCATCCCCAGTCTCCAGCGCTTCCATCATGAGCGCTTCGACCAGAAAGAATTCCTTCCTGGACGCCGTGATCACGATCTGATCCCCGTGATCCTCTACATGCATCAGAATCCTCTTCTCACTGCAACTTGAAGTTCCTGGTGAAGTAGCTATAGCCCTCTTTAGGTGCGAAGACAGTGCCACCGTCCCTGGATCCGGGGTTGCGGATCACAATTACCCCGTTCCGCCAATAGGCAGATGTACCATCGGATCGCACGCGACGCTTCCCGTTGAGGATTACATCTTCAATCATGTCGGCGAATTGCGCACGGGTCCGAATTCCAGGGAACTCACCCTGCTCCACGACATGCTTCTGGAAGGCGTGCCCATCTGCTCCAGCAAGCTCTTCCGCTGCGAGCTTCGCCCGAAGTCGGGGACCATCCGCAACGCTGCAGCCGCCAGAATTGTGAACGAGCACCGGAGTCTCGCCCGCCAGCACATAGTACGTATGCAGCCCCGCGATGGTGAGGTTGTACGTGCGGGCGTGATCCGTGTACTGGTGGGTTGCGGTGATCTTGAGCTGGCGGCCGTCGTCCGTCCGCAGGGTCATGCCGGGTTCGAGGTCGCCTGCCTCGATCCACCGGTGTGCGGAGACGGACCAGAACGGGTGCTCGTAGGTGGCGGTGAGCTGTTCGGAGCCCTCCGGGGTGTCGAGGGTCAGCTCGGTGAAGCGTTTGTCACTGTCGGTGACGATCGTCGCGGTGACTTCGCGTTGCTCGGACTTGCCGGTTTCCGGGTCGGTGGCAAGGACCGTGTCACCGAGTTCGATGTCCTCGATGTTCTTGGTGCTTCCGTCGGCCATGAGGACGCCGGTACCGGCCAGGAAGCACTTGCAGCCGATCTTCTTGATCCGCTTGAGCTTCTTGAGCTTGCTGATCTTGAGGAACTTCGCGGCCTTGAGCCAGGGCAGGTCGGTCGATGCCCAGGCACAGCTCTTGGCGTCGCCCTCGGTGAGGCACTTGCGCCACGCCTCGGTGTCGGGCAGGACGATTTCCTTGATGAACATCTTGTTGGCATCAAGGAAGCTCATCTGCTCGCCCATGCCCTTGGGGACCGTGGGTATCGTGCAGTTGAGGGTGCTGATGATGTTGTCCCGCCCGGTGCCGCAGGTCGGAGCCTGGGCGGTGACGGTGACGACGATCTTCGGCGTGCCGGCGCTGCCGCCGTTGCCGTTCCTGCTGCCGCCCTTGTAGCCCTTGCCGCTGGTGGCGATGCCGTCGCCGTCGTCCTGCCACTTGCAGCCAGGGGTGGGGACGGGCACGCACGGTCCGGAGACGGGGTAGTACTTGAGCCCGTCCGGGTCGGCGTTGGTGACAGGGCTGTTGTTGCCGTAGGCGTACCCGTTGATCTGCTGCGGGTCGGCCAGGTCCATGACCGGGTCCACGGAGAGGAACCGGCCGATGGCGGGGTCGTACTCGCGGGCGCCGAGGTGGGTCAGGCCGGTGTCGTCGGTGTCGTCGGTGCCGCCGACGAAGCCCTTGGAGCCGGTCCAGGTGCCGGTGATGTCACCACGGGCGCCGCCGAAGGGCAGCGTACGACGCTGTGAGAGCCCCAGATCGCTGACCTTCACGGCGAGTTGACCGGTGCCCAGATGGTCGGCGACGGTGACGGTGATGCCGCCGTCGTCGGACTGGACGGCCTGGCTGCCGCTGCCGAGGTCGATGTAGCGGGTGGCCTTGGGCTTGCTGGCGCCCTTGGCCAGAACGAGCTCGGTGCCTCCCAGGGAGAGCGTCGTCTCGTTCGGGCCGCGCTCGATGAGACGGTTTCCGTCGGTGTCGTAGACGTACTCGGTGACCTCGTCGGCCTTGCCCGCGACGGGCTGGGTGACCTTGGCGAGACGGCCCTCGGCGTCCCAGCTCAGCTTCTGGGTGTCGCCACCGACCACACGGTTCTCGGTGTTGCCGGTCGCGTCGTAGGTGTAGCTGGTCTTCGCGGTGCCGCCCGGCCCCGTCTGGGTCACCTCGGTGAGGGTGTGCGGCTGGCTGGTTCCGGCCGCGGGATAGGCGTAGGCGCGCTTGACGTCCTTGGCGGTCTCCCCGGTGAGATCGTGCAGGGTCTCGGTCTTGCGGTTGCCGACCTTGTCGTAGGTGTAGGAGTGCCAGTACGCGGCCACCCCGCCGGTGACGCCTGCCGAGGGGGTGCTGGAGCACGTGGTGTCGCCCTCGGCCCACGCTGCGGTGAGCCGACGCAGATAGTCGTAGGTGAAGCACTGGTTGTCGGTGCCCGCACGCGACTGGTCGGCGACGGACAGGACGTTGCCCGCCTGGTCGTACCGGTAGGTGTTGAGCCGGTCGACTCCGGCGATGTCCTGGCGGTCGACGCGCGAGGTGGCCAGGCGCTGGGTGCCCCACTCGTAGGTGTTGGTCACCCACGTCTTCTTCGCCCCGCCTGCCGTCGACGCGTAGGCGTACTGCAGCGGCTTGCCGGTGTGGGAGTACGTGGTGTCGGACCGGAAGCCGTCACCGAGGATCGACACCGGGCGCAGGGCCTCGTCGTAGGTGTACGCGTAGGAGCCGCCGGGCAGCGAACCCGCAGCCGAGTAGGACACGCCCGCGATCAGGCCGGAGGGCTTGTAGCTGGTGCCGGTCTGATAGGTACCGGCCAGCGCGCCTTCGGAGACGGGGATGGTCACCGACGTGCGCAGCGCCCGGTACTGCTGGTCGTACTGCGTGACCTTGGTCGTGTATTCGCTGCTGCCCACGTAGCGGGTGGAAGAAGCCAGTTGGCCCTTGGCCCCGCTGACCGTGTCGTACGTCCAGGACGCGCGCCGGGCGCCGGTGGCGTCCTTGTCGCGCAGTTCGGTCTGGCGGCCGAGCTGGTCGTAGACGCGGTAGAGGACGTTGCCCTCGGCGTCCTCGGTGGTGACGAGTTCGCCTCGGTCGTTGTAGTGGCTGAGGGTCGTTCCCTTGTCGGGGTCGACGGCCTTGGTCTGCTGCCCCAGCAGGTCGTACTCGTAGCGCCACTCGTTGCCGGCCGGGTCGGTGACCTTGGCCAGGGAGCCGGAGGGGGTGGGCGTGTAGGTGGTGGTGTCGTAGTCGGCGCTCTCGCTGCGGCTGTGGTGCTGGCGCAGCTCGGTGGTGTTGCCCCGGGCGTCGGTCAGGGTGGTGGTGGCGGTGCCGCCTTCGGGCGGGACGACCGTGGTGCGGTCGCCGCCGTAGCTGATCCGGGTGGTGCCCAGGACGGCACCGCCGTCACCGTTTCCGGCGAGCTGCTTCGACTCGGTCTCGCGGCCCAGTCCGTCGTAGGTGTGCCGGACCTGGGTCTCGACGCTCAGCGCGTCGACCGGCTTGAACAGGTCGCGGCCGGGGTTTCCGGTGGTGTAGTAGCTCGCGAACGTCTTGGCGGTCAGGCCGCGTTCGTCGTAGAAGGTGTCGGAGATCAGGCGTCCGCCGTCGGGTCCGACGTCCTGGGTCTGGCGCTCCCTCAGCAGGCCGTCGTACAGGGTGTACGAGGCGATCTGGGCGCCCCCGTTGTCCAGGGTCTGGGTGCGGATCGCGGCCGGCTTGCCGTCCTCGATGAAGTAGCCGAAGGCGTACGACGGGGTCTGGTTCGTCTTGCGGTCGGCGAGCCATACCTTCTCGGCCCGGCCGAGGGCGTCGTACGTGAAGGTCTTGACCTTGCCGTTGGTGTCCTTCTGGGTGAGCGGCTGGCCGCGCAGCGGGTCGAGTGTGGTGGTGCTGGTCTGTGCGGACGTGGCGTCCTGGGCCTTGGCCGGCGGAGTGGTCGTGGTGACCGTGGCCGCGAAGCCGGTGGCCGGGGTGTAGGCGGTGGTGTTGGTCAGGCCGTCCTGGCGCGCCGTGCGGACGGGGGCCGTCCCCTCGGTCGCGGTGACGTCCGCGGTGAGGTCGGTGGCCGTCAGCGTCCGGCCGTAGGAGTCGTAGGTGGTACCGGCCTCCAGGTAGCGGGCGGTGGTGCCGTCGTGCTTGTTCAGCGTGGCCGTCGCCGTCTCGTCGCCCTTGGTCGGTGCGGCGCTGTAGGCGCCGCCGTCATAGGCGGTGCGCACGTCGGAGATGACGTCCTTGGCGCGGTTCGGGGTGGCGCCGCAGGCCACCGCGACGGTCTCCTCGCGCGAGGGAAGCGTGAGGATGTTGCTGTCGGTGTTGGTGGCGTAGGTGGTGCGGGTGCACCGGTCGTCCGTGGTGGTGGACGTGTCGCCCTGGTCGTTGGTCTCGGTGACGCGCCCGGCGACGGTGTCGAAGGTGGTGCTCACCGCGGTGGTGCGCCACTTGACGCCCGCGCCGTCGTCGAGCGAGGTGTACGTCTTGGAGTTGGCGGTGCCGGTCAGGTTGGCGGTGATCGTGCCCCACGAGCGCTCGCGCTCGGCGGTCTGGTGGTGCCAGGGCCGCTCGACGGTCTTCTCCAGGACCTTGCCGCCGGGGCCGGAGTACTTGGCGGTCTTGTAGAGGAACCCGGCCGCCGACTCGTGGTCGGTGATCGGGTCGCCCTCGCCCTCGCCGAGGGTGACGGAGACGGACTTGGTGCCGCCGGAGGCGTTCTTGCGGTCGCCGTCCATGCCGCGCAGGAAGAAGGAGTCCTGCTGCGTCTTCATGGCGTCGGCGCCGCCCTGGCCGCCGGTGCGCACACGGACGTGGCCGTAGCCGCGCCACTGGGACCAGGTCTTGTTCTGCTCCTTGGTCAGGCCGTCGTCATCGTCGTAGTGCCAGGCGGCGTCGCCCAGGTACTCGTAGGAGGTGACCGCGTCGGGTGCGCCGCCGGTACGGTCGGTGGCGGTCACCGAGGTGACGACGTACTTGTTGAACCAGTGTTGTTCGGGGTCTTCCTCGTCCGAGCCGCCGAGCATCTGCGGGAAGCAGCGGGTGGTGTTCGACTCGGGGGTGGGCAGGGCGGAGGCCTGGCACGCGGGTGCCGAGTAGTCGACGTCGATCTGGCCGCCGTACTCGTCCGCGACCGTGGACAGCCGGGCCTTGACGAACGGGGCGTAGCCGTCGCCGGTCCGGTCGAGCCGGTTCTCCAACTGGGTGTAGGCGAAGGTGGTCTTCGGCAGGGTGATCGCGGGGGTCGCGGTGTGGCCGGTGTGCTGGATGGAGTCCAGCAGCAGCTGGTAGTCGATGTCCGCGGTGCCCCAGCGGTGCGTCAGCGCCCAGGAGTCGACCTTGTTGTAGCCGCTGCCCCCGAGGACCTCGGTGGTGATGCCGGTCAGCCGCTTGCGGGTCCAGAACGTCGGCGCCACACGGCCGTTGTCGCACTCCGTGGCCTCGTCGCAGTTCATGTCCCACGGCGTGTCGTACCAGTAGAAGGAGTCCTTGGAGATCGACGAGCAGTCGGTGTGGCTGTCGGGGATGCACCGCTCGGAGCTGGTGAAGTCCACCTTGGCCAGCGCCTGGGTGCCGTACAGGGAAGACGACTTCAGGCCGTACTCGACGCGGTCGAGGTAGCCGCCACGGGTGTAGCGGGTGTCGTCCGCGGCCTTGAGGTTGCGGCCGTAGGAGTTCTCTTCCTTGTCGTAGTAATAGGCGATGGCGTTGCCGTGGGTGTCGACGGCGTAGTCGAGGTTCCATCGCCAGGCCTGCTGGCACCAGGAGCCGGCGAACGTGGCGGCGTGGCAGGGCTCACCGGAGTCGTCGCCGTAGACCGGCACGGTCCAGGTGGAGTCGGTGGTCTCCTTGCCGTCGGCCCAGCCGGGCAGTCGGTTGTAGCCGAAGTAGTAGCGGTTGCCCTGGGGGTCGGTGACCCGCCAGTACTCGCCGTCGTTGTCGCCGTTGCCGCGGGCGGTGGACTTCAGGCGGGCGATGCGGGAGCCGTCGTCCTGCTGG
The DNA here is from genome assembly GCF_000373625.1 of Streptomyces sp. LaPpAH-108. GTDB lineage: Bacteria > Actinomycetota > Actinomycetes > Streptomycetales > Streptomycetaceae > Streptomyces. Next base: position 108,048 of record NZ_KB891987.1, on the reverse strand, counting down.
AACCGGAACTCGTCGTCCTTGCCGGTGGGGACGAGTTCGCCGCCCTTGCCGTTGAAGGTGATGTAGACGTTGTCGTAGCCCCAGCACAGGTCGCCGGGCTTGTTGACGCCGTCGTCGGCCTTCTGCCCGTCGTCCGCACACGGCTTGTAGCGGCGCTCGATCGAACCGGGTTCGAGGTCGAAGCCGTCGCCGACCCAGGAGGACTGGTTGTTGGTGTTGCCGGTCCGGCCGTCGATCATGCCGGACGAGTACGACAGGCCCAGCTTGGGAGCCAGCTCACCCGGCACCTCCGGGACCGGGATGTCGTACGACCAGCCGAAGTCGCCGGTGTTGAGATCCGTGGTCCAGGTGGCCGACGGGGACAGCGGGGTCGCCTTGTAATCGCCGGTCTTCGCCGAGTCGCCCGCGACGGCGGCCAGAACGGTGGGCGCACCCGCGCTCAGCGAGACCGTGCGCGCGGTCAGGGTCTGCCGCTCGGTGTCGTTGTCCGTCGCGACCGGTGCGGTGGTACGGCACGTGGCCTTGTCCGGCGTGGTGAGCGCGCAGGCGGGCAGTTCGACCAGGGTCAGGCGGGAGCCGTAGCCGCCGCCGTACGCCTCGGCGAAGTCCGCGTAGTCCACGCTCGCGCCGACACTGCCCGAGTCCTTCGCGGACGCGGGCTGGAGGGTGAACAGCAGGCCGTCGACGCCTGCCTTCTTCGCGGCCCGCTGCGACAGGACACGGGTGGTGACCTTGCCGTCGAGCGGCTTCCTGGCCTGCTTGGCCGACGGCGTGTTCAGCTTGAGGGGCAGGCCCGCGGCCTTGACCGGGCTGCTCGCCTTCGAGGCCGGCTCGGCGAGCGTGACCACGGCGTCATCGGCTGCGGGCCACTTCGCCCTCGGTGCCTTCCGCGGCGTGCGCGCACCCTTTTGGAGTCTGCGCGGCTCGGTCTTGGTGAGGGACTTTCCGGCGACGGGCTTGTCGGGGTCGGTGGCCCCCGGGCGGCCCGTACCGGCGGCGGCGGACGGGGCGAAGGCGACCGCTTGGACCAGTGTGGCCACCATGACCGCCGAAGCGCCCAGCGCGATCTTGCGCCGTAGCTGCCCGACCGTGCGGCGTGGCCGTCTTATTCGGTACATTTCTGGATCAATTTCTCGCTGGAAGGGTGTGCGCGGCCACAGCTCCGGGGCGCGCGCGGTTTCGGGGACACGGGAAGGGCGCCGGGTGCGACCCGGCGCCCTTCCCCGCGGGGATGGTCAGTCGCCGGGTACCTGGGTGGGTACGTCGAACCAGCTGACCGCGAGCTTTTCGACCTGGGCGTCGCTCAGCGCGCCCTGGAAGGCCCACACGTCGTCGACGAGACCGGGGAAGTAGTGCCCGGCGCCGCTGCCGGTGCCCTCCCGGCCGATCTGCAGCGACGTCGCCTTGAACGCGAGGGTGTTCTCCGACCAGGGCACCAGGTCGGCGCAGGTGGGACTGTCCTCGGTGCCGTCGCCGTCGGCGTCCTCGCAGGCGACCTCGGCCAGGCCGCCGTTGACGTACAGACGGGCCTCCTTGGCGAAGCCGTCGTAGACCAGCGCCAGGTGGTTCCAGGCCCGGGCGTCGTAGAACTCGCCGTTGGCCACCTCGACGACGGTGGCACTCGGGCTGTTGCTGTCCGCGACAGACAGCTGCCAGCTCCCCGGGCGGTTCTCGGGGTCGACGGCATCGGGCACGAAGCGCACCGTGAACGCGCTCCGGCTGCTGCCCTCCGCGCTGGTCAGCGCGACCGGTCCGGCAGGCATCGCCGCGGCCTGCGCCCACGCGGTCAGCGTGAAGCTGCCCGAGGTGTCGACCGGTACCGTGTCGGCGCTCGCGTACGCGGTGGAACCGTCGAGCTCCATCGCGCCGAGGTCCATGTAGCTCTGGTCCGACTGGGCGGCGCCGCCGTTGAGGGTCAGCTTGTTGCCGGTGCCCGCGGCGTCCGCGACCGTCGCGGGTGTGGTGCCGGAGGTTTCCTCGAACATCCAGCGGGCCTTGACCAGCGGGCGCTGCCGGAACATCTGCTGGGCCTCCTCGGCCGAGACCGGCCGGTCGAGCAGGCGCACGTCGTCGATGACTCCGGGGAAGTAACTCGCCATGTCCCCGCTGTAGTTGCCCGCCCCGATGTACATCGACCGGTCCGCGTAGAAGGCACCGGCCAGCTTGGTCGAGCCCGCCTTGACGCCGTTGACGTACAGGGTGAGGGTGTCGGCCACCGGGTCGTGAACCCCCACCAGCTGCGTCCACTCGCCCGCCCGGGCCGTCACGCCGTCGGCCTGCATCGCACGTACCGGCGTCGCGGTGGGGGCGTCCGACGAGTACTGGTTGACCGCCCAGCGGTCGTACGCCGCCGAGTAGTACAGCTCGAAACCTGGCCGGTCCTTGCCGGCCTGTGCGGCGATCACCGCGGCGGTTGTCGGCTTCCTGTCCAGCTTCGCCCACGCGGAGACGGTGAAGGCGCGCGAGGTGTTCACGTGCGCACCGCTGGCCTGCCCGATCTTCGCGTACCCGCTGGAGCCGTCGAACTTCGTGGCCTTCCCGGCGATGCCCTCCACCCCCGTGGTCACCGTGCCGTTGTACCGGGCGGGCAGAACTCCGCCGTGCCCGGTGATCTCGGTGGCACCGCTCTCCTCGTCCAGGTCGAAAACGGCGATGGCGGGCCGGCCCGGGTCACCGACGGACTGCTTGCCGTGCAGCTTGTCGACCTCGCTCTGCGTCAGCGGCTTGTCGAAGAGCTGCAGCTGGTCGATGGCGCCCGGGAAGAGCGCGCCCGGCGTGCCGGTGAACTTCTTGGCGCCCAGCTGCAGACCGCGCCTGGCTTCCCACGGTGTGCTGTACGGCGTCGAGGCGGCCAGCACACCGTCGACGTACAGCTCGAGCACGTCTCTGGCCGAGTCGTAGGACCCGACGAGGTGCGTCCAGGTGTCCGCCTTCACCTTGCTGGTGTCGCCCTGCCCGGCGCGTACGAGCCCGGCGGAGGTGTCGTCGGACTTGTACTGGGTGAAGGACCAGCCGTAGGTCGTCGAGTAATACAGCTCGAGACCCGGCGCGTTGTTGCCGGGGGCCACGACCACGTCGGCCGTCGCGGTCGGGATCTTGTCGAGCTTCGCCCAGGCGGAGACGGCGAACCCGCCGCTGGTGTCCACCGCGGGCAGGTCGGTGGAGGCGTAGCCGTCGGTGCCGTTGAAGTGCACCGCGCTCCCCTGCACACCGGCCGCGCCGGGTGTGGCGCCACCGTGCAGAGCCAGCTTGCGCGCCGGTGTCGAGCCCTTGGCCTCGTCCGCGCCTTCGGCCTCGTCCAGCTGCCAGGTCGCCCGTTCGGGCTGGCCTGCCTTCACCCGGTACTGGTAGGTGCGGATCTCGCTGGCGTTCCCGGCGGCGTCGAAGGCCCGCGCGGTGAAGAAGTTCACGCCGGGCGCGGCGGGAAGCACCTTCGCGATCCGCGCCGCGCCCCCGGACGTGGTGATCTCGTTCTTCGAGGACGGGTCGCCGTTGACGCCGTACCAGTACTTCGTCACGTCACTGCCGGAGCCCTTGACCTCGAACGAGCCGTACCGGCCCACTCCGTCGTACCAGGGGTCGTCCGGATCGTCCGGGTCGGAGGCCGGGTACTCGCCGGAGCCGACCGTGGGGGCCTTGGGCACCGACGTGTCGTAGACGAAGTAGCAGGCGGTCGGATCACCCGCGTACGACCACGGCGAGTACTGCGCCCCGTCATAGGAGCGGGCGTACCAGTTGACGGTCTTGTCGGTGGGAATCGACGACGGCAGACTGATCGAGAACGAGGATCCCGACTTCTTCGCCGACGTCTTCGCCGGGCTCCATGACCCGCCGTCCCACTTCGCCTGGAACTGCACCGAGACGGTGTCACCGTCCGGATCGGTCACGCTGTTCGCGTAGATCTTGCCCAGGGTGCGCACGCGCGCGGCGCCGGAGGGCTTCTTGCAGGTGCCGCCGTACTCCATGGTCAGCTGCGACATCCTGATCTGCGCGGGCGGACGGTTGTACTTCACCCGCAGATGCGCCTTGTCGGAGAACCGCTTCCACCCGTACGCGTCCGACTCGCTGGCGGCGCGCAGCCCGAACGTCATCGTGGAGTCCTTGGCGTTCGCGGCCGACTGCACCGCGGACTTCACGTCGAACTCGGCGTCCTTGGCGGAGCAGCCCGAGTAGCCGTACGCGAACGACTCCGACGCCAGCCGCTTGGCCCAGAAGCCCGACGCGTTCTGCGAGTTCCATGTCGTCGACGACGAGATGTCCTTGGTCTCCCACAGCTCGACAGCGCGGCTGGAGCAGGACGCCGACCATGTGTTGTGGACCACGAACTCCGCCGAGAGGATCGACTTGCCCGCGAATTTCGAGACCGGTATGCGGTAGAAGAGCCGCTTGGTGTCGCTGGGCTGGCAGTACGTCCAGTTGCAGTAGCCCATGCCGGCGTCCGGATCGCCGTTGAACTTCCACTGCGGCGACGACGCCCAGTACTTCGACGCCATCGTCCACGCCGACGCACGCGGCGAGTACCACTGCGGATCGATGAACACCGGGTAGTGGGTGTCCTCGCCCGTCAGCACGTCCTGGTCCGGGGTCAGCACCAACTCGTCCTGAGCGGCCGGTACCGTCACGCCCACGGGTGCCAGCTTGCCCGACTCACCCGCGCCGGGCTCCCCGGTCTCGTCGTCCGTGGTCGCGGTGGCCGTAGTGGCCGCGGACTTCGCCGACCGGGGCGCCGGAGCGTCGCCGGGGCTGGAGTCCCACATCATCGGCTTCGGCGCCTCGAACACGGTTCCCTTCGAACCCTGGTCCAGCGCCTGGAGACCGCCCGCGCCGGTCTCCTTGACGTCCATGCCGTCGGCCGCGAGCTTCAGCCGGAGCTGGGCCAGCTCCGAACTGGCCGCCGCCTCGGCCGACTTCACCACCAGCAGCTGGGTGAAGCCGTCTTCCTGGGCCGTCATCCGCAAGTCGACGTCCGGCATCACCGAGGGATACGTCGCCACGGCTCCCGACAACTCGGGCTTCGGCAGCGCGGTCGGCCACGACAGGCTCAGCTTCCGCCCCGCGCGCTCCAGGCGCACGAGCGGCGCCTTGTCGCCGCCGCCCGAGAACTGCACTCCCACCGTCGTGGACTTCGGGGCGACCATCCCCTCCCCGGTCGCCGCCAGCTCCGTGTCGACGCGCTTCCACCTGCCGTTGTCCCGCGCCCACACCGGGCGCAGGTACTCGCGAGCCTCCAGGTCTCCCTCCGGCGTCGCGAACACCTCGCTGCTCTCGCCCCGCAGGGACGTGACCTCCACCGGCTCGCCGGACTTCTCGGCCTTCGCCAGGGCTTCCGACTCCGAGTGGATCGTCGTCGCGTCGGCCGCGCTCGACGATGCCGCGGCCGTCCGTACAGCGGCTGCGGCATCAGCGACCGGGACGACCAGTCCCGTCGTCAGCGTGATGCCGAGCAGCGCCCCGACCGCCCCACTTGTCCCCCGCGACCGGTACCACAACCCCGCCATATCCCACCCACATCGTGCTCACAGTTCCTTCATCTAAAGAACGGCACTGATCAACAACGAGGCAACCCCAAGAATCGGGCATACGGAACCCAAGATTCCGCAAAGGTGGTGACTTTGAGCACAACGGTCAATGGTTGTACGAATTGAGGCGTCGAATCCATAACCTCGCGGTAACCGCAAGATCACGGAGCGGGTGCCGCCCCTACGGTCCCGGCCCGGCTCACGCCTCCCGCGCAAGCCGCCGCACCGCGCGCTCGTGCCGGGTGCGGTACTCCGGTTTCTCCGCCACCCGCAGCAGGCACTCCAGGGCGCGGGCCGCGCCCTCGTCGTAGCCCTCGCGTTCGGCCTCGTCCGCGGCGCGTTCCAGGAGGTGGACGGCTTCTTCGTGGGCGCCGAGGGAGAGGTGGGCCTCGCCTGCCGTGGTGAGGAGGAGGGCGCGGCGGGCGGGTTCCTCGTGTTCGGGGCCGAGGGTGAGGGCGGTGCGGACGGTGTCCAGGGAGCGGTCCGGGTGACCCGCCGTCAGGAGGGTGCGGGCGAGGTGCTGGAGGGCGAGCATCTCCGTGTGCCAGTCGGATGCGGCGCGGGCCAGTCCGGCGGCCCGCTCGCAGTCCTCCAACGCGGTGTCCAGGTCGCCGTGTTCGGCGCGGGCCACGGCGAGGTTGATCGTGGCGGTCACCTCGCCCGGGCCGTCGCCCGCCTTGCGCGCCAGCGCGGGCGCGGTCTCCAGCAGGGCGACGGCCTCGGCGGTGCGGCCCTCCTCCGTGAGCACCCAGCCGAGGAGACTGAGCACCCGTGCCTCGGCGTACGCGTCCTGCCGTATCCGCGCCGAGTCCAGGGCGGACTCCAGCAGCGGCACCCAGCCGTCGCGCACCCGCAGCACCACCTGCGGCCAGTGGAGCAGGACGAGCCGCCAGGCGCGGTCGTGGAACCCGGCGGAGCGGGCGGCGGCCACCGCGCGGGCCAGGTCGTCGCGTTCGGCGGCGAACCAGGCAAGCGCCTCGGCCCGGTCGGTGAACTCCCGTACCGCGCACGGGTGGTGGAAGTCGTCCGGCAGCCCGAAGCAGGCGCCGCCGCCGGGTTCGGCGGTGTCGGTCGCGGCGAGCGCGGTCGCGGTCAGGTGGTCCAGGGCCCGGACCAGGGCCGCGGGTCCGGCCTCCGGTTCCATGTCCCGGGCGTACAGCCGGACCAGGTCGTGCAGCGTCCAGCGGCCCGGCGCCGTCTCCGTGACGAGGTGGGCCGCGCCCAGCCGCTCCAGCGTGGCCTGCGCGTCGGCGGGTCCTGTCTCCAGGAGCGCCCCGCACGCGTACGCGTCGACATGGCTGCCAGGGTGATGCCCGAGCCGGGCCAGCAACTCTGCGGCGTCCGGCGGGAGTTGCTGGACGGTCAGGCGCAGAGCCGCCGCGACCCCGGTGTCGTCCACGGCGAGGCGGGCCAGCCGCCCCCGTTCGTCGGCCAGCTCCGCCGCCAGCGCGGCCAGCGGCCTGCCGGGGCGTCCGGCCAGGCGTGCGGCGACCACGCGCAGGGCCAGCGGGAGGCCGCCGCAGAGTTCCGCGAGCCGCTGGGCCGCCACCGGTTCCGCGAGCACGCGTTCCTCGCCGAGCACTCCGGCGAGCAGCGCCATGCCGTCCTGCGGTTCGAGCACGTCCAGCGGCACGGGCCGGGCCGCGTCGGACGCGATGAGCCCTTCGAGCCGGTGGCGGCTGGTGACGAGCGTGACGCAGTCGGGTCCGCCGGGCAGCAGGGCCCGTACGGTCGCGGAGTCACGGGCGTTGTCCAGGACGACCAGCAGCCTGCGCCGCTCGGTCAGGGTGCGGAACAGCGCGGCGGCGGCCGACGCGGACTCGGGCACCCGGCGCGGCGGCACCCCGAGCGCGGGCAGGAACTCCCGCAGGACGTCGGTGAGCGTGGGCTCGCCGGTCTCGCTGAAGCCGCGCAGATCCGCGTAGAGCCGCCCGTCCGGGAAGACGGCCGCCTTGTGGTGCGCCCACTGGAGGGCCAGCGCCGTCTTGCCCACCCCGGCGGGACCGGTGATCAGGCACACGGGCGCCTCGCCCGCCGCCGCCCGGCTGAGCGCGGCCAGCTCCTCCGTACGGCCCTGGAAACCCCGGGGCGCCCGGGGCAGCAGCTCGGCGGGCGGGACGACCGGGGCGGCGGGCGAGGGCAGCCGGACCAGCGGATCGACGGCGACCGGGGCCGGGGCCGGGGCCGGGGCCGGGATCGGAGCCGCCGGAGACTCGGGGACGGCCACGGGTACGGACGCGGCCACGACCGGTGCGTCCGCGACCTCCCCGCCCCGCAGGACCAGCGCGTACGCGTCGGCCAGCTCCCGCCCGGGGTCGATGCCCAGTTCGTCGGCGAGCAGCCGCCGGGTGCGGTGGAACCAGTCCAGCGCCTCCGCCTGGCGCCCCGCGCCGTACAGCGCCTTGATCAGGGCGGCGGCCAGCGATTCCCGCATCGGATGCGCGACCGCCTCCGGGCGCAGCACGGTGGCCGCCCGGTGGTGCTCACCGAGCGCGGTGTAGGTGCGGGCCAGTTCCTCGACGGTGGCGAGCCGCGACTCCTCCAGGGTGTGCGCGGCGGCCTGGAGCGGTGCCCCGGTGAAGGCGCCGCCGAGCGCGGGGCCCTGCCACAGCGACAGGGCCTCGGTGAGCATCATGGCCGCGTCGGCGGGTTCGCGCTGCTGCCGGGCCATCATCAGCAGCTCCTCGAACCGCTGCGCGTCCAGCAGGGACTCGGGCACCCGCAGGAGGTAGGCGTCGGTGAGCGTGACCAGCTCGACCCCGTACGCCGCCGCGTCCGCGCCGGTGAGCAGCGCGCGCAGCCGGGAGACATGCCCCTGGATGACGCTGCGGGCCTGCGAGGGGGGCGTCTCGTCCCACAGCGACTCCGTCAACCGGGCCACCGAGACGGGGGTGTTGGCCGACAGCAGCAGCGCGGCCAGCAGGCTGCGGCGCTTGGCGGGGCCGAGCGGCAGGGGCCCGGTGAAGGTGTCGACGGAGACCGTGCCGAGCAGCCGGAACTCCACGGGCGACTTCCCTTCGCAGCGGGGCGCGCCCGGGACGGGGGCGCGGATCGCGTATCAGGGTATCGGGGCCTGACGTGGGACGATGCGCCGCCGGCCGCTTCTGGGACCGGGGCGGGAAGGCGGCGGAAAAGGCTCGGTCAGCCCGGCTGGGACTGGGTGCGCACGCTGTCGTCCGCCCCGTCCTCCTGGTTGCGGTTGGCGTCCAGGTTGGCCTTCATCCGGTCGACGCGGCCGACGATCTGGACGGAGGCCCGCTCGCGTTCCTTGCGCAGCACGATCCAGCTGATCGGGGCGGACAGGACCAGTGCGAGGAGGACGACCCAGAAGAAGTTGGAGTCACCGAAGCCGCGCGGGAAGAGGCCCGAGTAGACGGCTCCCCAGGCGACCACGAGGCAGCCGGCGAAGACGCCGAGACGCATCAGCGTGTAGCGGAGCATGTCCATCCACTTCCGTTCGTACGGGTTCGAAGCCCCCCAAGGGGCATCGCCCAGTGAAGCACGCCGAGCGGTCGATCTTGGCGGCGGGTCTCAGCGCAGCGGCAGCAGCATGGTGATGTCGTCGCGGTGGTCACCGGGGGCGACGCGGATGGCGCCGGGCACCCGGCCGACCTCCTGGTAGCCGCAGGAGGCGTAGAAGCGCTCCAGACCGTGGCCGCCCCGGCAGCCGAGCCGGATCGCCTCTATCCCGTCGAAGCCGCGAGCCGCGTCGGCGGCGGCCGTGAGCAGGTCGCGGCCGTAGCCCCGGCCCTGGTGCTTGGGGTGGACCATGACCGTGTACAGCCACAGCCAGTGGGTCATCAGGCGGTGGGTGTTGAAGGTGAGGAACGCGGTCGCCGCGACCCGGCCGTCCTCGTCGTGCCCGACCAGCAGCCTGCTGTGCCCCTCGGACAGCCGCATCAGGGTGCGGACCAGCTCCGGGCGTATCTCCTCGCGGGTCACGGGCGGTACGAAGCCGACGGCGCCGCCCGCGTTGGTGACCTCCGTCCACAGGTCGAGGAGGCCGTCGCGCAGATCGGGGGTGACGGCGGGGTCCAGGGTGAAAGTAAGAGCCACGGGGCCAAGGTAGTCCTTACCTCGGCCCCGTGGCCACAGAATTCCGACCGGCGGTACGAGCGACCGCCCCCGCCTCAGACGCGCATCGCCTGCGGCGTCTCCCGGCGCAGCGGGTCCGGGCCCTCGTACTCGCGGATGATCTCGTAGCGCGTGTTGCGCTCGACCGGGCGGAAGCCCGCGTCACGGATCAGGTCGAGCAGATCGTCACGGGTCAGCTTGTTCGGCGTGCCGTAGTTGTCCGCGTCGTGCGTGATCTTGTACTCGACGACCGAGCCGTCCATGTCGTCCGCGCCGTGCTGGAGGGCGAGCTGGGCGGTCTGCACGCCGTGCATCACCCAGAACACCTTCACATGCGGCACATTGTCGAACAGCAGCCGGGAGACCGCGAACGTCTTCAGCGCCTCGGCACCGGTCGCCATCTGGGTGCGCGCCTGGAGCTTGTTGCGGACCTTGCCGTCCTTCATGTCCACGAAGTCGTGCTGGTAGCGCAGCGGGATGAAGACCTGGAAGCCGCCGGTCTCGTCCTGCAGTTCCCGCAGCCGCAGCACGTGGTCCACGCGGTGGCGCGGCTCCTCGATGTGGCCGTACAGCATCGTGGCCGGGGTCTTCAGACCCTTCTCGTGCGCCAGGCGGTGGATGCGCGACCAGTCTTCCCAGTGCGTGCGGTGGTCCACGATGTGCTGGCGGACCTCCCAGTCGAAGATCTCGGCGCCGCCGCCGGTCAGCGACTCCAGGCCCGCGTCGATGAGTTCGTCCAGGATCTCGGAGGCCGACAGACCCGAGATGGTCTCGAAGTGGTGGATCTCCGTCGCCGTGAACGCCTTCAGCGAGACCTGCGGCAGCGCGGCCTTCAGCTCCCGCAGGGACCGCGGGTAGTAGCGCCAGGGCAGGTTCGGGTGGAGGCCGTTGACGATGTGCAGCTCCGTCAGGTTCTCCGACTCCATCGCCTTGGCCAGCTTCACGGCCTCCTCGATGCGCATCGTGTACGCGTCCTTCTCGCCCGGCTTGCGCTGGAACGAGCAGTAGGCGCAGGACGCCGTGCACACGTTGGTCATGTTGAGGTGCCGGTTGACGTTGAAGTGCACGACGTCGCCGTTCTTGCGCGTCCGCACCTCGTGCGCGAGGCCGCCGAGCCAGGCCAGGTCGTCCGACGCGTAGAGTGCGATGCCGTCCTCACGGGTCAGCCGCTCACCGGAGCGGACCTTCTCCTCCAGCTCGCGCTTGAGCCCGACGTCCATACCAACACCTTTCGCCGACAACCTGACCAACCGTACTCCCCCCGGAACACCTGCCCCTGGTGACTACACCTCTTCGGGCAGCTCGCCGACCCGGTTCTCCCACTTGGTGGAGAGCACGATCGTGGTGCGGGTGCGGGAGACGCCCTTGGTGCCGCTGAGCCTGCGGATCGTCTTCTCCAGGCCGTCCACGTCGGAGGAGCGGACCTTCAGCATGAAGGAGTCGTCACCGGCGATGAACCAGCAGTCCTCGATCTCGGTGAGGTCCTTGAGCCTGCGCGCCACGTCCTCGTGGTCGGCCGCGTCCGACAGCGAGATGCCGATCAGCGCGGTCACGCCGAGGCCGAGGGAGGCCGCGTCCACGGTCGCGCGGTAGCCGGTGATGACCCCGGCCGCCTCCAGCCGGTTGATCCGGTCCGTGACGCTCGGCCCCGACAGACCGACCAGGCGGCCCAGCTCCGCGTACGAGGCCCGGCCGTTCTCCCTCAGGGCCTGGATGAGCTGCCTGTCCACCGCGTCCATGCGATCGAAGCCTTCCGGTGTGAAATTGCCAAGTGGAGTGAGAAGTACCGCTGATGGAGAAGTACCGCTGCCTGCTCTGCTACGTGTTCCGCGCCCCGCCGCCCAGTTCGCCCTTCCAGCGCCGGTAGAGCCCGTGCCCCACACCCGCCGCGTCCAGCACCCGCCCGGCCACGAAGTCCACCAGGTCCTGGATGTGGGTGGCGCCCGCGTAGAAGGCGGGCGAGGCGGGGACCACGCTCGCGCCCGCGTCGTCCAGGGCGACGAGATGGCGCAGGGTCTGACCGTTCAGCGGGGTCTCCCGTACGGCCACGACCAGCGGGCGGCGCTCCTTGAGCGTGACGCTCGCCGCGCGCTGCAGCAGGTCCTTGGACAGGCCGAGGGCGACTCCGGCGACGCAGGCGGTGGAGGCGGGGACGATCAGCATCCCCTTGACGGGGTACGACCCCGAGGACGGCCCCGCGGCCAGGTCCCCCGCGTTCCAGTACCGCACGCCGCGCACGTCCGCCTCGAAGGTGCCGGGCTTGCCGTCCGCGCCGCGCCCCAGCCACTCCCGCAGGTCCTCCTGCCAGTGCGCGTCGCGGAAGGAGATGCCCGTCTCGTCCAGCAGCGTCAGCCGCGAGGCCCGGCTGACCACCAGGTCCACCGCCTCACCGGCGTCCAGCAGCGCCCGCAGCACGGCAGCCGCGTACGGCGTCCCGGAAGCTCCGGAAACCCCCACGATCCAAGGCACGCGCTGCGATTCTCCTGCGTTCACACCTTGAGAGTACCGGCGTGACGGGCTGTGCTCAGGCCGGGTGGGGTGGTACGCCGGACCGCCGCACGACAGGGCCGGTACGGGCGTCGGCCGGGCGGTCCGCGAAAGCCCCGCAGGCGCGGGGACGACATGAGCGTGAACGGATTCATCGGCATCGCGCTGGGACCACCCCCGCTCCGCGGGGAGAGCGCACCGGCCGACGCCTGACCAGCATGGCCGTCGCGTGGGCGCCCGGCCAGGCTCGTGGCCGGGCGCCACCCGAACGTGTCAGAAGGTCAAGCCCCGCACCAGCAGGTCGATCAGCGCGCAGACGAACAGGCTGATGCCGATGAACCCGTTCGTCGAGAAAAACGCCCGGTCGAGGCGCGACAAGTCGTGCGGTCGCACGATCCGGTGTTCGTACACGAACGCCGAGCCCACGATCACCAGGCCCAGCCAGAAGAACGCGCCCGCGTGGGTGGCGAGGGCGTACCAGACGAAGAGGGCCATCGTGGCCGCGTGGCACACCCGCGCGCCCCAGATCGCCGCCGGGATGCCGAAGCGGGCCGGGACCGACTTCACGCCGATCTCGCGGTCGGTCTCGACGTCCTGGCAGGCGTAGATCAGGTCGAAGCCGCCGATCCAGATGCCGACCGCGAGGCCGAGGATCACCGCGTCCCAGGACCAGGTGCCGGAGATGGCGAGCCAGCCGCCGACCGGGCCCATCGCCTGGGCGATACCGAGGATCGCCTGCGGGAAGTTGGTGAACCGCTTGCCGTACGGATAGACCACCATCGGGATCACCGCGACCGGCGCGAGCGCCAGGCACAGCGGGTTCAGCAGGGCGGCCGAGCCGAGGAAGACGATCAGCGCGATCAGCGCGCCGGTCCACGCGTGCCGTACCGACATCGCGCCGGTGACCAGCTCGCGGTGGGCGGTGCGCGGGTTACGGGCGTCGATCTCGCGGTCGATGATCCGGTTCACGGCCATCGCGAAGGTGCGCAGGCCGACCATGCAGATGGTGACGAGCAGCAGCCGGGCCCAGTGGACGTTCTTGTCCCACTGGTACATCGCGGTGAGCGAGGCGATGTAGGCGAAGGGCAGCGCGAAGACCGAGTGCTCGATCATCACCAGGCGCAGGAAGGCTTTGGTGCGGCCCGGCTGCGGGATCGCGGCGGCGGACGAGGTGCTCACAGTCCGTACTCCGGATCATCCCCGCGTCGGCGGGGAAACCCCGTCTTCGCGCTGCTCGACGCCATCATTCCGATGTCTTTCACAGTCCGTACTCCTTCCACCGCCGGGTCACCCGTTCGGCCGTATCCGGGTCCGACAGGACCATGTCCGGCCAGCCCCCGTCCCTCGTGTAGCCCTCCTCGGGCAGTTTCTTCGTGGCGTCGATGCCCGCCTTGCCGCCCCAGAACTGCTGGTAGGAGGCGTGGTCGAGATGGTCGACGGGGCCCTCGGCGACCACCAGGTCACGGGCGTAGTCGGTGTTGCCGAGCGCCCGCCAGGCGACCTCGTGCAGATCGTGCACGTCGCAGTCGGAGTCGACGACCACGATCAGCTTGGTCAGGGACATCATGTGCGCCCCCCAGATCGCGGACATCACCTTCTGCGCGTGCTTCGGGTACTTCTTGTCGATCGAGACGATCGCGCAGTTGTGGAAGCCGCCCGCCTCGGGGAGGTGGTAGTCCACGATGTCCGGGACGATGATCTTCAGCAGCGGCAGGAAGAAGCGCTCGGTGGCGCGGCCGAGCGGCCCGTCCTCGGTCGGCGGACGCCCCACCACGATGGACTGGAGCAACGGCCGCTTCCGCATCGTCACGCAGTCGATCGTCAGCGCGGGGAACGGCTCCTGCGGGGTGTAGAACCCGGTGTGGTCGCCGAAGGGCCCCTCGGGCAGCATCTCGCCCGGCTCCAGCCAGCCTTCCAGCACGACCTCGGCGTTGGCCGGGACCTGGAGCGGGACGGTCTTGCAGTCGACCATCTCGATCCGCTTGCCCGCGATGAACCCGGCGAACAGGTACTCGTCGATGTCGCCGGGCAGCGGCGCGGTGGAGGCGTAGGTGACGGCGGGCGGGCAGCCGAAGGCGATGGCGACCGGCAGCCGCTCACCCCGGCGCGCGGCGACCTGGTAGTGGTTCCGGCTGTCCTTGTGGATCTGCCAGTGCATGCCGATGGTGCGCTTGTCGTGCCGCTGGAGCCGGTACAGACCGAGGTTGCGGACGCCGGACTCGGGGTCCTTGGTGTGGGTGAGGCCGAGGTTGAAGAAGGAGCCGCCGTCCTTGGGCCAGGTGAAGAGGGCGGGCAGCGCGTCGAGGTCCACGTCGTCGCCGGTGAGGACGACCTCCTGGACGGGCGCGTGGTCGCCCTTGACCTTCTTCGGCGGGACGTGCGCCATCGCGCCGAGCTTGCCGAACGCCTCGCGGACGCCGACGAAGCCGTGCGGCAGCTCGGGCCGCAGCAGTCCGCCGATCTTGTCGGAGATCTCGGCGTACGACTTCAGGCCGAGCGCCTTGAGGAGGCGGCGGTCGGTGCCGAAGACGTTCATCGCCAGGGGCATCGCGGAGCCCTTGACGTTCTCGAAGAGCAGTGCCGGTCCGCCGGCCTTCTGCACCCGGTCGACGATCTCACCGACCTCCAGGTACGGGTCGACCTCGGCCTTGATGCGCTTGAGGTCACCCTCGCGCTCCAGCGCCCGCAGCAGGGAGCGAAGATCGTCATAAGCCATGTGTCCCAGTATCGGCCACCGGATACGCTGGCTCGGTCACCGGGGCCGTACACACCGTCGGGAGAACGCGCGCCCATGCTGAGGTATCTGCCGTTCCTGCTGGTCCTGGCCCTGTGGATCTATGCCTTCGTGGACTGTCTGAACACCCCCGAGGACGAGGTCCGCCACCTTCCCAAGCTCGCCTGGGTGGTCGTCATCCTCCTGTTCGGCGAGATCCTGGTCGGCCCGGTCGCCTGGCTGCTCGTCGGCAAGGTGCGGCAGCGCCCCGCCCCCGCGACCCCCTGGATCGCCCCGGACGACAACCCGGAGTTCCTGAAGTCCCTGGAGAAGGACGACCCCGACCGGGACTGACGGGACTGAGCGGGCTCGTAGAATCCCGGTGTGGCATTCCTGAGCACCCCGCACCGCTGCTTCCTGTGACCGGACGGCACTGAGGGCGACGCCGGACGGCATCGCCCTCCTCGGCGTGCCCGCGGTGTGCCCCCCGTTTCTTGGCGTCGCCCTTCTCCGGGCCGGTACGCCCTTTTCCCGGTTCTACGGCGCACTCGCGGGCGCGGTCCCTTCCCGACGCCATGCCAGGAGCACCGCCATGTCCGCATCACCCCTGCCCGCATCCCCCTTCCCCGCCCTCGATGCCGTCCTCGGCCTGCTGCGCTGCCCGGTGTGCCGGGCGCCGTCGCTGCGCCGCGAGCGGAGCGTGCTGCGCTGTCCGGCGGGGCACGCCTTCGACATCGCCCGGCACGGCTACGCCGGGCTGCTCACCGGTGCCCGGGCCACCAGCGGGGACGACCCGGCGATGGTGCGGGCGCGGGAGCGCTTCCTGTCCGGCGGGCGGTACGGGCCCGTGCGGGACGCGGTGGCGGAACTGGCGGCGGAGGGCTGCACGGGGAGTGGCCTGGTGCTGGATGTCGGCTGCGGTACGGGCTACTACCTCGCCGGTGCGCTCGACCGGCTGCCCGGGGCGCGTGGCCTCGGCCTGGACAGCTCGGTGCGGGCGCTGCGGACGGCGGCCCGGGCGCACGAGCGGGCCGCCGCTGCCGCGTGGGACGTGTTCCGTCCCTTTCCGCTGGCCGACCGGGTGGCCGATGTGGTCCTCGACGTGTTCGCGCCGCGCAATCCGGCCGAGTTCCACCGGGTGCTGCGCCCGGGCGGGCGGCTGGTCGTGGTGCGTCCGACCGGGGGTCATCTGGCCGAGCTGCGCGCGCCGGTGGCGGTCGACCCGGCCAAGGAGGAGCGGCTGCGCCGGGCGATGGAGCCGTACTTCACGGCGGCGGTCACCGAGCGGGTGGAGTACGTCCTGTCCGTACCCCCGGCCGACGCCCGCGACCTGCTGGGCATGACCCCGACCGCCCGTCACCTCGGCCCGGCGGAGCCGGTCCTCCCCCGCCGGATCACCGTGTCCGTGCTGGCCACCGCGTACCGGCCGCGCTGACCGTACGTTTCCCGCTCGCCCCCGGCCGGGCACAGTGCCCGCATGGACACGGAGCTGGCGCGGGCGTGGCTCGCCACCGCCCTGGAGGAGGCCCGTACCGGGCGGGCGGAGGGCGGGGTGCCGGTCGGGGCCGCGCTGTACGGCCCCGGCGGGGAACTGCTCGGGCGGGGGCGGAACCGGCGGGTGCAGGACGACGACCCCTCGGTGCACGGGGAGACGGCCGCGTTCCGGGCGGCGGGGCGGCAGCGGTCGTACCGGGGGACGACGATGGTGACCACGCTCTCGCCGTGCTGGTACTGCTCGGGTCTGGTGCGGCAGTTCGGGATCTCGCGGGTGGTGATCGGGGAGGCGGAGACGTTCTCCGGCGGGCACGAGTGGCTGGCCGCGCACGGGGTGGAGATCGTGCTCCTTGACGATCCGGAGTGTGTCGCGCTGATGCGGGGGTTCGTCGCGGAGCGGCCGGAGCTGTGGGGCGAGGACATCGGGGTCTGAGGGCGCACCCGTCACGGTCGGTTAATCACTTCCGCGTTCGGCTGGCCATCCGTTCCGCTGAAATGACCGGCGCGGGCATGTCTCCACCGCTCGGGACGGCATTCCCTTGAGCGGGGGCCCGTCCAGTGGGCCCCCTCTGCGATCGGAGACGCGTGCGAATCACTGACATCCAGCGCTGCGAGGTCCGGCCGGGACGGCTCGTCGAGTGGACGCTGAGTCCGGCGACCGTCGCGACGGCGGCGAGCCTGCCGGAGGACTCCCGGCCCCCGGCCTACATCCAGGAGTCGCACATCAGGACCGCGAGGTCCGTCCGCGAGGACGGCCTGTTCGTGCCGACCTGGCTGGGGGCCGCCTTCGACCTGCCGGGCCCGGTCGATCTCGACGTCCTCCAGGAGGCGCTGCGCGCCTGGACCGTACGGCACGAGACGCTGCGCAGCGGCTTCCGCTGGGCGGGCGGGAAGGGCGACGAACTGCGCCGCTTCACGCTGGACGCGGACGACGTGACCCTGCACCGGGAGACGGTCGGCGACTTCCCGGACGCCGAG
Source organism: Streptomyces sp. LaPpAH-108 (assembly GCF_000373625.1). Lineage (GTDB taxonomy): Bacteria > Actinomycetota > Actinomycetes > Streptomycetales > Streptomycetaceae > Streptomyces. The sequence continues at coordinate 90,783 of NZ_KB891987.1, read as the reverse complement.
GAGCTGGCCGGGCATCTCCAGGACCGTTTCGACACGGTGGCGGACGCGCTGCGCTGGCCGAACCTGATCTACGCGGCGGTCGTGCGCGAGGACTCGGCCACCGTCTTCCTCGCCTTCGACCACAGCAACGTGGACGCCTACTCGCTGCACGGCATCCCGGCCGAGATCGAGGAGCTGTACACGGCCGGGCTCCAGGGGCGCGGCCCGGTGGTGCGCACCCCGGCGGCGAGCTACGTGGACTTCTGCGAGATCGAGCGCGCGGACGCGGACCGGCTCGACGGCGATCACGCGATCGTCTCCCGCTGGCGGGAGTTCATCCAGCGCTGCGACGGCACGCTGCCCTCGTTCCCGGTGGACCTCGGGGTCGAGCCGGGCGGCCCGCTGCCCCGGCAGAAGATGATCTGCGAGCCGCTGGTGGACGCGGAGGCGGCAGCGGCGTTCGAGGCGTACTGCCGCCCGTACGGCGGGAGCCTGGTCGGGCTGCTCGCGGCCACCGCGCTGATCGTGCACGAGCTGGGCGAGCAGCCGGTGTACCGCACGGTCGTGCCCTTCCACACCCGGGTGAAGTCCCGCTGGACCGACTCGGTCGGCTGGTACGTGGGCGGTGCCCCCATCGAGGTCCCGGTGTCCCACACCCCCGATCTGACGGCCACCCTGCGCACGGTCCGCGCCGAGCTGCAGTCCAACCGCGCCCTGTCCCGGATGCCGCTGGCCCGGGTGCTGCGCCTGCTCGGCGCCGACTTCCGGCCCACCTCGCCCGACCTGTACTCGATCGTGTCGTACGTCGACACCCGGGGCATCGCGGGCGCCGACCGCTGGACCGGCCAGAAGGCGCACGCGCTGCTCCGCGTGTCCTACGGCGACCAGGTCTGCGTCTGGGTCAGCCGTCTGCACGACGGGCTCTGGCTGGCGAGCCGCCATCCGGACACGGACGTGGCGACGAAGAACATGCGCCTGTACACGGAGCGGCTGCGCGATCTGATGTCGGCACTCCCGGGGTGAGCGTCCGGGCTTGCCCCTGACGTGCGGGGCAGGGATTAGCGTCCCCGGGCCCTTGCCGCCCGCCGTCCCGGGAGACGCCCATGACCTCCGCCCCGCCCGCCACCGTCCGTGAGGTGCGGCTCGCCGCCGTGCCCGAGGGGCTGCCCGTGCCCGGCGACCTCACCGTCGCCGAGGTGCCGCCGCCCGTACCCAGGCCCGGTCATGTGCTCGTGCGCAACCGGGCCTTCCAGGTCTTCGCCGGTCTGCGCACCCTGATCGGCGGGGCCGCGCGAGACACCCCGGTGCCCGGGCTGCGGCCCGGGGACACGCTGTTCGGCCCGGCCGTGGGCGAGGTGGTCGCCGCCCCGGAGGCGGGTCCGTTCCGCCCCGGCGACCTGGTGACGCACCCGCTCGGCTGGCGCACGTACGCCCTGGTCCCGGTGGCCCTGTGCGCCCCGGTCGATCCCGCGCTGCCCGATCCGGTCGCCGCCCTCTCCTCCGGCTCGGCCGCCTACGGCGCGCTCACCCGGGTGGCCCGGGTGCGCGCGGGCGACGTCGTGCTGGTCACCGGTGCGGCGGGCGGGGTGGGCTCGCTGGCCGGGCAGACCGCCCGGCTGCTGGGCGCGGCCCGGGTGATCGGCACGACCCGCTCCCCGGCGAAGGCGGAACGGCTGGTCTCCGAGCTGGGCTACGACGCGGTGGTCACCGCCGGGACGGACCCCGGCGACTTCGCCGACCGGCTCGCCGGGGCGGCCCCCGACGGCATCGACGTGCTGCTGGACACCGTGGGCGGGCACCAGCTCGCCGCGGCGGTGGACGCGGCCCGGACCGGGGCGCGGTTCTCTCTGGTCGGCGCGCTGGACGGCCAGCTGGCGGCCGGGGGCGCGGGCGCGACGGCGCCGGTGGAGCTGGACTCCTTCCGGCTCGTCGTGCGCGGAGTCACCCTCGGGGGCTACCGGGGTTCGGAGCACCCGGGCGTGGAGGAGGAGTGGACCGGCCGGTTCGGGCGCTGGCTGCGCGCCGGGGAGATCCGCTTCCCGGTCACCCGGATCCCGGGACTCGACCGGGCCCCGGAGGCGTTGTCCGCACTGGTCGCCGGGCAGTATTCCGGCACGGTCGTGGTGGAGCTGCCGTAGAGCCGAGGGGCGGGCCGGGCATGAGGATCGGGGACGCGGCGGCGGCTGTGGGGACGACACCCCGGGCGCTGCGCTTCTACGAGCAGCGCGGGCTGCTCCCGCCGCCGCGCCGTACGGGCTCGGGGCAGCGGGACTACGGCCCGGACGAGTTGGCCCTGCTCCAGGTGATCCGGCGGCTGCTCGCCCTCGGTCTCACCGTCTCGGACCTGACGGCCGTCGCCGACCGTCTGCCCCTCCTGGCGGCGGACCCCCGCCCGTGCGGGACGACGACGGCCGGGACGGCGCGGGCCGGTACGGCACGGCAGGGCGCGGTCGGGGCGGCGGTCGTGGAACGGCGCATCGCCGCGCTCGACGCGGAGATCACCCGGCTGACCCGGCTGAGGGACGCGCTGCGGGCGGGGCTGGGCGAGGAGGGTCCGGCGGCCTGCTCAGCTCAGTGAGCCGAGCAGGCGCTCGAAGCGTGCGCGCCAGTCCGCCTCCGTGGCGCCCTCGCCCTGGAACTCGTGGGTGAAGCGCAGCGCGCTGCCCATCTCGCCGTCGCGCTCCAGGTGGAAGCGGATCCGGCCGCCGCCCTCGACGGTGTACTCGGCGACGCGGTCCACGTCCCAGGCGGTGATGCGGCCCGCCCCGAGCCCGCGCAGCGCGACGGTGCCGTCCAGGCGGGGTTCGAGGACGTCCACCCGGACGCACCAGCCGGTCAGGCCCTCGGCGGTGGCCAGCGCGGGCCAGATGTCCTCCATGGGCCTCGGGACACGCACCAGCAGATGGAGTATGTGCGTGTTCCCGTGGGTCTGACTGGTGCCCTGTTCGATGGAACCGCTCATGGCACCAGTGTCCCGTACCGGCCGGTCACACGCCCGCGTAGGAGTGCTTGCCGGTCACGAAGATGTTGACGCCGTAGTAGTTGAACAGCCAGCAGGCGAAGGCGAGCATCGCCAGGTAGGCGGCCTTGCGGCCCTTCCATCCGGCGGTGGCGCGGGCGTGCAGGTAGCAGGCGTAGCCGATCCAGGTGATGAAGGACCAGGTCTCCTTGGGATCCCAGTTCCAGTAGCGGCCCCAGGCGTCGCCCGCCCAGATCGCGCCCGCGATGATCGTGAACGTCCACAGCGGGAAGACGGCCGCGTTGACCCGGTAGGCGAACTTGTCCAGCGAGGCCGAGGCGGGCAGCCGCTCCAGCACCGAACGGGCGAAGGTGCCCGGCGTGCCGCCGTTCTCCAGCTTGTTCTCGTAGGAGTCCTTGAAGAGGTACAGGATCGTGGTGACCGCGCCCACGTAGAACACCGCGCCGCAGAAGATCGCGGTGGAGACGTGGATGTACAGCCAGTACGAGTGCAGGGCCGGGACCAGCTGGTCGCTGGCCGTGTAGAGCACGGTGACGGCGAGGCCGAGGTCGAGCAGGACCGTGGTGATCAGGAACAGGCCGAGCCAGCGCACGTTCTTCTTCAGCGCGAGCAGCCCGAGGTAGACGCCGACGGCGACGGTGGAGAAGGTGATGTTGAACTCGTACATGTTGCCCCAGGGGGCACGCTGCACGGAGGCCGCGCGGGCGACCACACCGGCCAGCTCCACGAGGAACGCCAGGACGGTCAGGGAGATGGCGATCCGGCCGTACATGTCGCCCTGGACGTCGCCGCCGTGGGCGCCGGGGCCGTCCGGCACGTCCCGGGCACCGGCCGCCTGGCGGACGACGACCTGGGGCCGCTCCAGGACGGCGGTGCCGCCCGCCTGCTTGACGGTGACGGCGGGGCCCTCGGTCTTCGCCGCCTTGCCTCCGGCCGTGAGCGCGGCGGCGGTACGGCCGACCTTGCTGCGGCTGCCGAAGAGCCATTCGGCGATGTACGCGAAGAAGGCCAGGGTGTAGACGGCCATCGACGAGTAGATCAGCGTGTTGCTGACACTCGCGAGGTGTTCGTTGGTGGCGGCGGCGAGGATCACTGCTCAGCCCCTTCGGCAGGTACGACGTGGGATGCGTCGGTGTCGTCGTTGGTGTCGTCGTCGGCGGGGGCGGCGCTTTCGGGGGCGCCCGGCGCGCGGTCGTACAGGGTTCCGGCGAGGTCGGACAGTTCCTCGGGGACCTTCGCGGACTCGCTGCGGCCGAGGCCCGCCATCTCCACGACGGTCACGCCGTCGGGGCCCGTGGCCGCGCGGACCCAGACGCGGCGGCGCTGGATGAAGAGGGACGCGGCGAGGCCGAAGATCGCGGCGAGCGCGCCGCCGAGGGCCCAGCCGCCGCCGGGCTCCTGGACGATCTCGAAGCCCGCCCACTCCTTGATGTCCTTCTCGAAGGTCACCGTTCCGGCGCCGTTCGGCAGCTTCATGGTCTGGCCGGGCTTGAGGTTGTCCCGCAGCTGGGCGCCCTTGGCGTCCTTGTAGCCCTTCAGGTGCCGCTGGTCGAGCTGGTAGACGCTCTGCGACAGGCCCGCGTCCACGCCGAGGTCGCCGTGGTACGGCTCCAGGTTGAGCACCGGGTTGAGCAGCGCCGGGAACTGGGAGAGGACGTTGGTGCCGCCGCCGTAGGTCGGCAGGAAGAAGGCCCGGATGCCGAGCTGTTCCTTGGTGCCCTGGGCGTCGCGGTAGCCGTCCATGACCTTGACGACGCCCTGCGAGGTGACGTTGCCGTCGAGCGGGAGCAGGGGGACCGCGTCGTGGTAGACGACCTTGCCCTTGCCGTCGCGGACGGTGATCACGGGGGCGTAGCCGTGGCTGACGAGGTAGACCTTGGAGTCGCCGATCCTCAGCGGCTCGTTGACCTTGACGGTGGTGGTGCGCTGCTTGCCGTACGCGCCCTCGCTGTAGGCGATCTTCGCCTGGAAGGTGCGCGGGGTGCCCCGGTTGGGGCCGGACATCTCGTAGGTGCCGGTGAAGTCCTTCAGGTCGAAGCTGAACGGCACCAGGTCGTCGGCCTGGAACATGCTGCCGGACTTGAAGTCGTCGTACATCGGCAGCGCGTTGGAGAAGCCGTCGCCCTCGACCATCAGCTTGGTGCCGTCGGACTTGAACATCTGGCCCGAGGCGAAGGCGACGAGCAGCACGATGAGGGCGATGTGGAAGGCCAGGTTGCCCAGCTCGCGCACGTACCCCTTCTCGGCGGCGACCGCGTCGCCGACCCGGTGGGCGCGGAAGCGGCGCTTCTTGAGCAGTGCGAGCGCCTGCTCACGGACCTGCTCGGGGTCGGCGGTGGTGCGCCAGGTGGTGTACGCCGGGAGCCGGTCAAGGCGCTTCGGGGCGCCCGGCGGACGGCTGCGGAGCTGGCCGACGAACTGCCCGGTGCGCGGGACGATGCAGCCGATGAGGGAGACGAACAGCAGGATGTAGATCGCGGAGAACCACACCGAGCTGTAGACGTGGAAGAGCCCGAGCTGGTCGTAGACGGGCGCGAGCGTGGAGTGCGCCTTGCGGAAGTCGTCGACCTTGCTCGCGTCGGCGCCGGTCTGCGGGATCAGCGAGCCGGGGATCGCGCCGAGCGAGAGCAGCAGGAGCAGCAGCAGCGCGACCCGCATGGAGGTCAGCTGCCGCCAGAACCAGCGGGCCCAGCCGATGACGCCCAGCGAGGGCGGGGTCGACGTGTCCTCCTGGGGCGCGGTGGACAGCTGGGAGCCGGCCGCGCCCAGGCCCTCCGGGGAGGTGTCGGTAGTGGTCTTGCTCATCAGATCCCCACAGAGAAGCCGTCGGACCAGGTCTGCATCCCCTGCACCAGGTGGTCCCAGGCCCCGGTCAGCAGCAGCACACCGGTCACGATCATCATCGTGCCGCCGATGCGCATCACCCAGACATAGTGGCGTTTGACCCAGCCGAACGCGCCGAGCGCCTTGCGGAAGGCGACGGCGGTGAGCACGAAGGGCACGCCGAGCCCCAGGCAGTACGCGACGGTGAGTATGGCGCCCCGGCCCGCGCTCGCCTGCTGGGAGGAGAGGGCGACGACGGAGGCGAGGGTCGGGCCGATGCAGGGCGTCCAGCCGATCCCGAAGAGGGCGCCGAGCAGGGGGGCGCCGACGAGTCCGGTGGCCGGGCGCCGGTGGAAGCGGAACTCACGCTGGGTCAGCCAGGGCATCAGGCCCATGAAGAAGACGCCGAGCGCGATCATGAGCACGCCGAGCACCCGGGTCAGGATGTCCTTGTAGCTCTGGAGGGTCTGGCCGAAGAACCCGAACAGGGCGCCGCCGGAGACGAACACGACGGTGAAGCCGAGCACGAACAGGGCGGCGCCGGTCGCCATCCGGCCGCGCCGGGCGTCGGCCAGGTCGGTGCCGGTGACGCCGGTCACGTAGGAGAGGTAGCCCGGCACCAGCGGCAGGACGCAGGGCGAGAAGAAGGAGACGAGCCCGCCGAGCACCGCGACGGGCAGGGCGAGCAGCAGGGCGCCGTTGAGCACGGTCTGGTTCTGCCCGCCTGCGGCGAGCGTGAGGAGCGGGCTCACGTCACTTCTCCGCCGCGACCGGCTTGAGCATCTCCCGCAGCGCGAGGTCGTCCAGCTGCTCCAGGGCGCGCGCGGCGACCTTCCCGTGCCGGTCGATGATCAGCGTGGAGGGGATCAGCTGCGGGTTGAGGGTGCCCTTCTCGAAGCGGAGCATGAGCTTGCCCGTGGGGTCGTACAGGCTGGGGTACGTGATCCCGTTGGCCTTCTCGAAGTTGCGGGGCTGGGTGGTGTTGGAGTCGCGGGTGTTGATCCCGACGAACTGCACGCCCTTGTCCGCGTACTCCTTGGAGACCTTGGAGAAGTACTTGGCCTCCGCGCGGCAGGGGCCGCACCAGGAGCCCCAGACGTTGATGACGACGACCTTGCCCCGGTAGTCGGCGACATCGAGGTGCTTGCCGTCGATGGTCTTCCCGGACAGGTCGGGTGCCTGGACGCGCTGGTCCGGGGCGACGGTGTCGACGCCGTTGTCACCGGTGACGAAGTTGGTGTCGCCGCCCCCGCCGGAGATGCCGCCGCTGCCGCACGCGGACAGGACCAGGGCCGCGAGGGCGGTCACGGCACCGAGCAGAGCGGCGCGGCTACGGGTACTCATGTGAAAAGTTTCGCATGGCTGTTCCGGGGCCTTCGCGCGCCCCCCTGCTGACGGAAAACCCCATTTCAGCCGGTATTTACACCGGGCATAACGGACAGGCCGTCATGCCCGGTCGCCTTGCCGACCGTCACGCGGCGCCCTTGCCGCTGCCGCCCTTAGCGAGGAATCCCTTCCAGCCCCCGGCGGGCTTCTGCCCCACGTCGAGCGTGCGCAGCCCGGCGAGGACCTCGGGCTTCTGCACGTCCAGCCAGTCCGCGAACTGCCGGAAGGAGACGAGGCGCACATCGGCGCCCTTCTCCTTCTCGCGCGCGATGTGCTGGAACGCCTCCTCGACGGCGTCCATGTAGAGGCCGCCGTTCCACTGCTCGAAGTGGTTGCCGATGAAGAAGGGCGCGCGGTTCGTCTCGTAGGCCCGCCGGAAGCCGGATATGTACGCCTGGGCGGCCTGCTTGCGCCAGCCCGGGTAGTTGTGGGCGGGGGCGTTGGTGGAGTTCACGGACTGGTTGGCGAGCATGTTGTAGTCCATGGACAGGACCTCGAAAGAGTGTCCGGGGAAAGGTATCTGCTGAAGGGGCAGGTCCCAGACGCCCAGCCGCTTGGAGGGCCAGACCTGACGGCCGCCGGGCGAGGAGGCGTCGTAGCGCCAGCCCAGTTCGCGGGCGGTGGGCAGCAGGTTGTCCTGGCCGAGCAGACAGGGCGTACGGCCGCCGGTCAGCTCCTTGTCGTAGTCGAAGGGGAGCGAGGGCAGGTCGGTCCAGCCGGTGTGGGTGCGCCACTCCTTGACGAAGGACTTGGCCTGCTCGATCTCGCTCTTCCACTGGCGGGGCGTCCAGTGGGCGACCGTGCCGTAGCCGCCGCAGAAGTGCCCGTTGAAGTGGGTGCCGATCTCGTGGCCCTCCAGCCAGGCCCGGCGGACATTGGCGAGCGTGGCCTTGACGTGCGCGTCGGTGAGGTAGCCGATGTCGGAGGCGCCGCGCGGGTTGTTCGGCGGGTTGTAGAGCCGCTTCTTCGACTCGGGGAGCAGATAGAGCCCCGAGAGGAAGAAGGTCATGCTCGCGCCGTGCTCCTTGGCCAGGTCCAGGAAGCGCGGGAAGAGGCCGTTGCCGACCTCTCCGGCGCCGTCCCAGGAGAAGACCACGAACTGGGGCGGGGTCTGGCCCGGCTCCAGCGGCTCGGGGCGGGCGGGCTGGTGGGGCTGCGCGCCGGTGAAGGAGGTGGAGCCGTCGCCGATGGGACGCGCCTTGGGGCGCGCGGGATGGTTCTTGCCGTCGCCCGCGTGCTTGCCGGAACCGGCACCGTGGCCGCCGGCGTCCGGGGAGTGGGCGGACTTCACGGTCCCGCAGCCCGCGAGCCCGGCCGCCGCCGCGCCCGCGCCGAGCCCGAGTATTCCCCTCCGGGAGATGGTGTGCATGGGTTCCCCGATCCGTCACGCCCGCTGGTGTCACTGGGTCAGAGGGCGTGACGAACGGGGAGGTTGCGCGATCCGCCGCCTATTTCGCAGCGGACACGACAACGCCGTACGAACCATTCCTTATGGGCGGATTCATGCCCGCCTCAGGCGCCGAACGCCTTGCCCTGTCCGGCGCCCTTGGCGGGCTTGGCGCCCGCGTGGAGGTGGGCCGGGACCAGGTCGAGGGCGGGCTCGCTGTAGCCGACGGAGACGATCTTGTCGCCCCGGAAGGTGAAGCTCGTCAGCGAGGCGAGGGTGCACTGCCGCTTGCGCGGGTCGTGCCACAGGCGGCGCCGCTCGACGTAGGAGCGCACGATCCAGATCGGCAGCTGATGGCTGACCAGCACCGCCTCGTGGCCCCGGGCCCGGTCCTTGGCCGCGCTGAGCGCGCCCATCATGCGCACGACCTGGTCGACGTACGGCTCGCCCCAGGACGGCTTGAACGGGTTGACCAGGTGCTTCCAGTTCTCCGGGTTGCGCAGCGCGCCGTCGCCGACCCCGAAGGTCTTGCCCTGGAAGACGTTCTCGGCCTCGATCAGCCGCTCGTCGGTGGCGAGGTCGAGCCCGTGCGCCTTGGCGATCGGGGTGGCGGTCTCCTGCGCGCGCTCCAGCGGGGAGGCGACGACGTAGGTGATGTCGCGCGGGGCCAGGTGCTCGGCGACCCGGTCGGCCATGCGGCGGCCCAGCTCGGAGAGGTGGTAGTCGGGCAGGCGGCCGTAGAGGACACCGGCGGGGTTGTCGACCTCGCCGTGCCGCATGACGTGGACGACCGTGATGTCCTGCTCGTTCGTCCCGTTGTCACCGGTGTGGGTGCTCACGCGGTCGCCTCCGCGGCGGCTCGGGCCGCCGCCGGAAGGGCGTCGGCGATCTTCTGGAGGGCCCGCTCGTCGTGGGCCGTGGACACGAACCAGGACTCGAAGGACGACGGCGGGAGGTACACGCCGTTCGCCAGCAGCGAGTGGAAGAACGCGTTGAAGCGGAAGGACTCCTGCCGCCGGGCGTCCTCGTAGGTGCGCACCTGCCGGTCGGTGAAGAACACCGAGAACATGTTGGAGGCGTTCTGCAGCCGGTGGGCCACGCCCTCCTTGCTCAGCGCCTCGGTGACCAGGGCCTGGATCTGCGCGGAGACCGCGTCGACCGTGTCGTACGCCGCGTCGTCGAGCAGCCGGAGCTGGGCGAGCCCCGCGGCGGTGGCGACCGGGTTTCCGGAGAGGGTGCCCGCCTGGTAGACCGGGCCCGCCGGGGCGAGGTGGGCCATCACGTCGGCACGGCCGCCGAACGCGGCGGCGGGGAAGCCGCCGCCCATCACCTTGCCGAAGGTCATCAGGTCGGGGACGACGCCGTCGACGCCGAACCAGCCCGCGCGGGAGGTGCGGAAGCCGGTCATCACCTCGTCGGAGATGAACAGCGCGCCGTTCTTGGCGCAGGCGTCCTTGAGGCCCTGGTTGAAACCGGGGTCCGGCGGGACGACGCCCATGTTGCCCGGCGACGCCTCGGTGATCACACAGGCGATCTCGCCCGGGTGCCGGTGGAAGGCCTCCTGTACGGCCTCCAGGTCGTTGTACGGCAGCACGATCGTGTCCCCGGCCTGGGCGCCGGTGACACCCGGGGTGTCGGGCAGCGCGAAGGTGGCGACACCGGAACCGGCGGCGGCGAGCAGGGCGTCGACGTGGCCGTGGTAGCACCCGGCGAACTTGATCACCTTGGACCGGCCGGTGAACCCGCGGGCCAGCCGGATCGCGCTCATGGTCGCCTCGGTGCCGCTGCTGACCAGGCGGACCTGCTCGACGGGCGCGACCCGGGCCACGATCTCCTCGGCGAGCGCGACCTCGCCCTCGCCGGGCGTACCGAAGGACGTGCCGCGCGCGACCGCCTCCTGCACGGCCGCGATGACCTCGGGGTGCGAGTGCCCGAGGATCATCGGACCCCAGGAGCACACCAGGTCCACGTACTCGCGCCCGTCGGCGTCCGTCAGATACGGCCCGCTGCCGGAGACCATGAACCGGGGCGTGCCCCCGACGGCACGGAAGGCGCGCACCGGGGAGTTCACCCCGCCCGGGGTGACGGCGGAGGCGCGGTCGAAGAGCGCCTGGGATGCGGGCGCGTCGTAGGGATAGGGCGTTTCGCTCTGGGCACTCATGGCGTGCGACTACTCCGGCTTCTCGGACTCCGGTGGCGGGGTGACTCCCTCAGGGTAGGCGGTGGGGCGGGAGGGAGCCGGGGAGCGGGGTGGGCGTGGGCGGCGGGGGTGGGCCGGGACTGCGGGCGTCGGCGCGGACTACGGCCGTGGGTGTGGACTACGGGCGTGGGTGTGGGCGTGGGTCTCGAATCTTTCGAATCTTTCGATCGGGGTCCGCCGGACCTTCCTTCCGGAACCCCTGGCCGATCTTTCACGATCTGCGAGACTGACACCTGATACACACACCTCATGCGGCACGTAGTGATCGGGGACCGGGGTTTTTCCTGCGGACTGAAGATTCACCGCACGTTTCGGCGGGCGGCCGTGGGGGAGGTCACTGACACGATGATCGGGTTGCGCGGCGGGGGCCACGCGTCCTAGAAAAGCACTCGGGTGGAGATATGCATCGCGGTGGCGGACTGGGCGAGGGGACTGATGACCTGGGTCCTCGGCGAGCCCGGCGGGGAAGGCACCGGCGCGAAGCGGAGGAAGCGACCGAAGCACGTCAGGCTGACGCACGTCAGACACAGGGTGTACCGAGTGAGCCCGAGCGGCACGACCGGCAGAGCGACCGCCGGCCCGACGACCGGGCCGAGAGCCTCCGGTTGGGGAGCAGGAATGGTGGTCGGGTGGGGGTGACGTACAAGTACTTCGGCGCGCCGGACGGTGCGACCGCGGCCCGCGTCCCCATCTCGATGCGTCCCGAGGAACTCGGCGGCGACGAGCTGGGCATGAACGGCATGTTCACCAAGATCAAGCCGGAGACGATGGCGGCGATGGTCCTGACGGGCATCGAGGGCGTCCCCCTGCACAAGGTGCCGCCCCTCGAACTCGTCGTCCTGCACCCGGACTACGCGGTGGTCAAGCTCCCCATGACCGTGGTGGACCCCCTGCGCGACATAGGCGAGGAAGCGGTGGGCGCGGCGGCCTTCATCTGGTCGACGGTCCCGGACCGGGGCGGGCCCCGGGACGCGTTCAATGTGTACCAACTCCTCCACGAATGGCAGGACTTCAGCCATCGGTTGCACGAGGCGGGGCATCAGCCGTATTGCTTGGTGTGGCCGTGAGCCGGGGTTCCGTTTCTTAGGGGGTTGGGCGGGACTTCCGGCTTCAACAGCTCAGGAGCTTGCGAGGCTTTCCCGGATCACACCGTCGCCGGCACGCAGAGCAGCCGTCAGCTCTCCGCGCTGCTCATCCGGGATGGTTCCGGCTGCGAGGGCGCAGGAACGCACCAGTGAGCGACAGTCCTGCACCTGCCGGTCCGTGGCGATCTCGGTGAACAGAGGGTGCGCCAGGTTCTCGCGGGCCGCGTAGCCGTCCCCGGCGTCCATCGTCCTGCGGTAGAGGTCCTCGACGACGCGGTGTGCGGCGGGCGAATCGGCGGAACCGATCGCGTCGAGGACGGTAAGACCGAGCCGGGAATCGAAGACGGTCATCCCAGGTTCAGACGGGTGCTCGAGGTAGGTGACCGTCAGGTCCGCCAGGTGGTCGTCGACCGTCTGTCCGGCGTCGCGGCGGCACACGACGGTCAGGCATGTCGTAACGGCTTGCTCCCAGGGGTCGCCGAGAGCCGTGTCGGCGAGGAGAACCGTGGCCCGTGCCGTGTCACCCTCAACGAGAGCCGCAAGTACGGCGACCTGGCGCCCGTCGAGCATCCGCTTGCCCACACCTCGGTGAGCTTCGATGTACGTCAGTGCCTCGGCCCAGCGTCCCTCGATCGTCAGCGTGCGCGTGCCATCGGCGAGAAGCACGCGCCAGAGCCACGCACGGACCTCGTGGCGGTCCTCGTCGGTCGCGGTGAGGGCCGCCGGTACCGCGATGCCCTCGAACCGAGCGGCTACGCCCGCCTCGACGGCCCCGTACAGGTCGAGCAGTCGTCGGCGGCCTTCATCAGCGTGGCCCGCGCGGATCTGGAGGCGGGCGAGGTTGACGACGGGCTCCAGCCCCCGGATCGCGCTCATGCCGGGCAGAGGGCAGGCGTGGAGGTAGGCGGCGGCGTGCTGGTGGCACATCTCGCGGGCGAGGATGGGAAGGTCGAGATCGGAGGCGATGAGCGCGGCCTGGTTGTAGACGGCTGACGCGAGCCCCTGGTCGGTCTTGTTCACCGCAGTGTCGGCCAGGTCGACGAGAGCGCGCACGCGCTCGGGCAGCGGTAGGCAAGCGGGCCGGAATCGGGCAACGAGTGGGAAGCGTTGGGCCGTGGGTCCGTGTGGGTCCATGAGTCCCCCGGGCATGAGTGAGAAGCGGTGAGGCGACGGTGCCGCCGGCCGTACGTCGGCGGCCCCGTCCGCCACGCCTGAGGCGTCACTGCCAGTCGACGACGATGCGGTTCAGCGCGGTGTCGAGAGCGAAGAGGCCAGGGCGCTGCTCGATCTCAGGGGCGTCGAGGGGCTGGATCTCGAACGTGGCCTCGCGCCCGCGGTATTCGCGGTCCCAGGTACGGATGGCGTCGGCGACCTTCGCGGCCAACTCCTCGCTGCCGGGGCCGTGGCCGATGACGCCGAACTCCCAGAGCTTGCCGCCCTCGGGGGTCCGCCTCTCCGACAACCGCCGCGCCAGGTAGATGACGGCACCCTTGTCGACGACGGCGGTCGACGAGGGGTAGGGGTCCTCGGTGAGCAGAGTTCCCTTGGCGCTCCGGGGGAACAGCATCCGAATCAGGCCCGAGGGAAGCGAACAGGCGACGAACAGTTCCATCCACTCCGGCGATTCCATGGCCTGGACCGTCATGCCGGTCCATTCCTCGGTGCGGGGCTGGTCCAGGACACCGGCGAGGGCGTCGGTGTCGATCGGCTGCCCGGCGGGCGCCTGAAGGCGGACCGTGCCGTCCGTACTGAGCGGGATCACTCGGCGGTCGTCGTCGGTGATGCCCCGCCGAAGCGGCATGAAGGTGTTCATCTCACTGCCGAGGGAAACCCACCGGCCGTCACGCTGCTCATAGGCGATGGAGCGGGACACCGTGCCCTTGAGGCGCTGGGGAACGAGGAGTCGGCCGCCGGGTGCGAGCTGCTGCAGCCAGGCGTGCGGTACGCCGTGCGCGCCGACGGTGGCGATGATCCGGTCGTACGGCGCTGCTTCCGCGTAGCCGAGGGCCCCGTCGCGGGTCACAGCCTCCACGTTGGTGATCCCGGCGGCGGAGAGGTGCGCGCGAGCACCCTCCACGAGGTCGTCGTCGACGTCGAGGGTGGTCACATGACCGCTCTCGCCGACGAGGTGGGCGAGCAGACCGGCGTTGTAGCCGGTTCCGGCGCCGAGTTCGAGGACGCGCTCGCCGGGCTGGGCACCGAGCTGGTCCAGCATGAGGGCGACGACACCCGGCTGGGAGGCGCAGGAGATGGACGTGCGGTCGGTGTCGTACTTGATGTGCACGGGCGCGTTGGCATAGGCGTCTTCGAGTGATGCGTCGGGCACGAACACGTGGCGGGGCACGGTCCGCAGCGCGGTCTCGACGGCGGGCGTGCGAGCGTGTCCGTCCGCACGGAGCTGATCGACCAGGGCGTTGCGGAGGCGCTCGGCGGCCGCTGCGGGGGTGGTGGTCGTGTCGGTGTTCACCGCGCTGACGCTATCGACGGCGGCCGTTGCACCGGTGGGCGACGCGGTGTGGTCACTCGTTCCCATGACTGCCTCTCGTGCGATGTCGTAGAGGGCGCTCTGGTCCTCCCGGAGGAGACCGGCGCGGTTGGCGTGGAAGATCACGTGGTGGGCGATGACGGCTCGCAGGCCGCGGGTGAGGGCGCCGCGGGCTGCGAGGTTGGCGAGCGTGGCGCCTACCCGGTCGAAGGCGGTCACCCATTCCTCGTGAGTGTGGAGTGGGCCACCTGGGCGGCAGAGACTATGGGCGTCGACGGCCATGAGCTTTCGCATGGCCGGAGCCAGCTCGGGGGCTCGTTCGGGCGTTGGTGGATTGGCGGTCGGTCGAAGGGCCGCGACTTTCGCCCATACGTCGCCCTGTTCGAACCAGTCGAGTCCAGCACCGCGCATCATGACGCTCGCCAGCAGGACAGCGGTCTCCCGGCGTCCCAAGTGCTTCGGGCCCGGCTGATACGTGACCAGGTGGCGGGAGTCGCTGTGGAACAGTCCGTGGGCTGCCTCCATGGCCTCGGGTCCGCCGAACGTGTCGGTCTCGGGCTCGTAGACGCAGGGCAGGCAGGACACGACCGCCCCGTCGCCGATGAGATCGCTCAGGAGCGACTCGATCGCTGGTGAGGGCTTGTCGGCGAGGTAACGCAACGGCCAGGGCTGCTTGTTCATGAACCACCAGCCGGTGAGCTGCCCGTCGGCCTCTGCCGCGATCAGGGCGGGGCCGAGGCATTCGACGATGGTGCGCCGGGCGATCTCGCGGTCGAAGAAAGTGATGTTGTGCTGTTGCCAACGGTCGGGAGGCATAGAGGTCCTTGGGTCGGTGGATCAAGCGATGAGGAGGCATGCGTCCCAGGCGGACCGGGGAGGTACGGCTGTGCTGGGCGCGAGGAGGGCCAGGGCTGTTCCGGCCGCACCGTCGAGCAGGCCGGGGCCGCCCTTCTCGTCCTGGATGAGCGCGGTGGCCATGAGTTCCGGGTCGGTGCCCGGAGGGATGACCGCAGCCAGGAGGGCCGGGATCACGGCACGGAGTCGACGCACGGTTGACGGGTGGGCGTCGTCGGCCATCCGCACGGCAACGTGGGCGAGACCGGCGAACCCGTGGCAGAGGCCGTTGTCCGTCGTGGCCTTCAACTGCTCGGGATCGGTGAGGGCGGCCACGAGCGCGTTCTCCGCGTCGATCTGACGGCTGACGTCGCCGAGGGCCAGTGCGGCGAGTTGCTGGGCCCGGGCGAGGCCGGCGGTGCCGTAGCACCAGGAGGGCCGACCGGAGGCTGACGGGACGAGACGCCCCCTGCGCAGCTCACCCCGCGTGACCCAGTACGGCCAGACCGATCCACCGCTGGTCTTCTCCGCCCAGCGGTCCAGCCAGGCCAGGATGGTGTGCAGCGCCGCGTGGTGCCCATCGGTGGCCGAGCCTTTCCGAGCAGCAAGGGCCAAGAGCGCGAGCACGCCGCCGATGCCGTGCGCCACACCGGTGTTGGCGTGTCCTTCGAGGAATCGGTCGTCCGGGCTGCCCGAGGGCCCGGTCTCCGCCCACCAGCCCGGCAGCGTCTCGCCGCGGTGGGTGATCGGTTCGGTGAGGCGTACGCAGTAGTCGAGAACGGCGCGCAGTGTGGAGCTGCCGGGATCGCGGCGCAGTAAGTAGGCGCCGTATCCGGTGAGGCCCCGGATGGCGTCGAACTCGGCGAGCTGCGGCAGGCGTCCAGCGTTGATGCGGCGGTGTGCGGTGTCGAGGCGGTGTCTCACATCGACGGCAATCTGTCTGTCCATCGTTTCGAGGGCACGCTGGTAGGAGCCGGGAAGGTGGTCGGCGGTGCGGCTCAGGGCATGGGCGAAGGCGGGCATTCCGTAGAACGGGTGGCTGTTCGGGCCGCTGGTGAGCGGCTGCCGGGAGGCTGCGGCAAGCCAGTCGTGGGCGCGCTGCCACGGGCCGAGGCCGCTCGCGGCCAGCTCGATGTGCAGGAGCGCGATTCCGGGCGGGCCGTAGGCAAGGTGCTGCCGGTCCGAGGAGAGCGTCCTGGTGCCGAGGGGCACGGTGTCGGGGTCGGCGAGCCGGGCGGCGACGGCGTCGGCCAGGCCGAGCGCGAGGTGGGCGGTCACGACGCTCTTCCCTTGGTACGGGCGGTCCAGGCCAGGGCGGCGGCACGCGCGAGGTAGAGGCACGCCTCTTCCTCCGGGAAGTTCACAGCGACGTGACGCACGAAGTGGACGTGCAGCAGGGAGGTCAGGACGTCGTCGACGGCGATGCCCTCGGTGTCCGGGCCTGGCAGGTGCGGCCTGTAGTCGACGAGCGCCGTATCCCGGTCCGACCATCCCGACACGATGGCGTCCCCGCCCGGAACACGGCGCAGCCCTGCCCAGTCGTCGGACGGGTCGGCGAGCCGTACGGCGTCGGTGAACTGCGGGCGCGGAACGGGTCTGGGGGCTGTCTTCGGGATGTGGTCGATCAGCCACCGCATCCCGGCCTCGGTGCTGCCAAGGAACGCGGACGCGATGGCAACGGTGTGGGCCGCCGCCAGCGTGCGCGGTCCGGGGCGCTGCGGCTGCGCGAGCTGGGCCAGGACGGCGCGCGAGTCCGCCCGGAAGACCTCCTCGGCCGCCTCCCACGCCCTGCCCGAGCCCCAGCGGCCCGTCTCGCGGTAGGAGGTGGGATAGCGCAGGTCGGCCAGCAGACCGATGCTTCGTAGCTCGTCGGCCCACGCGCTCACCGTTCGGGCCGTGTCGGCGAAGGCTTCCGGGTCGGGCAGAGCGATGCGTACGCGGAGGTGTTGGCCCGGGTCACGGAAGCGGATGAACCACCAGGGCGGGTGGCCGAGTTGTTTGAGGAGATCGGGCAAGTGCCGGGAGAGCAAAATGTCTTGGCGGCGGGGATCACCGTAAAGGGCGGACAGAAGAACCGAGGAAGACGCAGGCGTCTGCATCTGGGCCGCAGACAGGGCACGGGCCCGGCTGGGGGCGGGCAGCGGCGGCCATGCCGACGGCCTGGCTGCTTTGAGGGGCACCACGATCTCGTGGGCTCGCCCGCCGCACCAGCCGTACGCTTCCGGTTCCGGGGCCTCGGCCAGCAGAGCCAGGCGCGAATTGTCGAGGTGTCTGCGCAGGAGCGCACGGTGGCCGGCCTCGTCGAGGTCGAGGAAGAGGCGCCGGTCGTCCTCTACGAGGTGGACGCGGCGCGGCAGCCTCCGCCGGGCACGCCAGTCGCCGAGCGCGGCGTCCCACTCGGCCCGGGGGCGCGCCTGGCCGGGCAGTTCGGCCGCTTCCAGCCGCCAGCGCGCCGCGGCCAGCACGGTCCGGCCGTACCGCAGCCGTGGAAGGAACGGCATCGCCGTTGCGGCGCCCCAGTCGAAGACGGTGACCTGCGCGCACTGGGCCCGGGACAGTTCGGTGAGGAACCGCACCAGTGGCGGGGTGTGCGTGCGCAGGTTCAGCGCGTGCATACCGATCGCCTCGACGCGATGACCTCGCTCGGGGACAGCGAGGTACATGCGGCGGCCGTCGCACCCCACAGCCAAGTCCGCCGGTGTGAGGACGGCGTCCCGTGGGGCGCGGTGTTCCTGAAGGCTGATCACGGTGGGGAGAACCTGCGGGGAGCGGGTGACGTGGGCACTCTCGGGGAGCAGGGGCGGGAAAGAGAGCTGCGCGGGCCTGGTGTCGCCGTCCGCGGCCGGGAGATCGGCAAGCTCTGTGGCCAGAGCCTTCCTGTCGGCCGGGGCCAGCACGCCGAGGAATCGGCCCGTGGAGACGCCGACGCCACGGGACACGCTCACGAGCTCCAGCCGGAACCGCCCGCGCTGCAGCTCCTCCAGGTCGGCCGCGTGCACTCGCACCCCGATCTCCAGGTGCGGTGGCAGCCGAGGCTCGTCAAAACCCATGTCCAGGACGTCGATCTGTTCGTCCGTGAGGATCACTTCGTCACGGCTGTCGAGCGCGGCGGCCTGAGCCAGCCGTACGAGGGCGTCATCCCGAGCGGAAACGCGGGGTCTGCTTGCACCGGCCGGAGCGCCCGGGTAGCCGTCGGGACAGCCGATACCGCTGTCCGCCACGGCCTCCATGAGCGGCACCATCGTGCCGATGCCGTACCTCTCGTAGAACCGCTGGTGGTACTCGTTCCAGGCGGCGGTCCCGTACGGGCGGACGCTCAAGCGGGTCAGGACGAGAGCGGCGCGCTCGATCTCTTGGGCGACCGCTTCCGGGAGAACGATCTGTGCGTCCAGACGGAGGTCGAGCGCGACGGGGTGGCGACGCAGGCCGGGGAGGACGTCTCGCATCCGCGCCGCGACACTGTCCCGGCCGCCGTGCGTGGCGCACTTCTTCAGGCCCGCCCGGACCGCGTGGAGTTCGCGTACGGCCTCCGCGACCGGGGAGAGGCTTCCAGCGTCGATCGCGTCGAGCTGACCCACCAGATACCCGAGGGCGTCGGTCTCGGTGCTTGGAGCATGCAAGCTCGTGATCAGTACCCGCCGCCGGATCAACTCCGCCAGCAGGTGACGAGCTCTCTCGGGACCGGCTTCGGGAAACTCCGCCTGGAGCTTGTCCACGAGGGTGCCGAACCCGATGGGCAGTCGGGTCGCGGCAACGACCGCGCGCACCGGTCCGGTCAAGGTCACAGCCGCCTCGACCGCGCGAGTCCGGTCGTCCTGGACGTCGGGCTGGAACGGCACGACGAGCTGGTCGCCTCGGTACGTCACAGTGTTGTTGACGACTACGGGCAGCCGTTCGAGGAGGTCCGGGTACGACTCCAACCGTGCGACCAGGGCCGCCAGCCACTCTGCTCCCGCGCGGCCGACGGCCACGTGCTCCTCGCCCCAGTCGGCCCGTGCCTGGGAGGCGAACTTCGCGGTGGCCACGCCGGCGAACAGGCCGAAGGGTGTCGCCCGGTGCTGGGCCCGCAGCAGGTAGCGAGCGACGGACAGCGTCGCGCGCTGCACATCCCGGTAGGCGGGATGCTCGTCCGTACACATGGCCCGTACCTGCGTGGCCAGAGCCGGGCTGGAGTGCTGGAGTGCCTCAGCGACGTCCTTGTCCGCCCAGACCGCGCGTAGCCACGCCACACGGGCAGACGAACCACTGGGCGAGCAGTCATCGAGGTCAGGGCATGGAGGAAACGGCAGCGAGGGCCGGGCGGTGGCGCGCACGAGAGCGGTGGAACCGGCACGGAACGCTGCGGGCGGAGCAATCACCGAGTACCTCCGTAGGTGACGGGGCCGGGCGGCTGGTGCCGCCACGCGGAGACGCGGCGGCACCAGACCGGGGTGACTTGGAGTCCGTCAGGCGACGTTGGTGGTGCAGGCGCCGCAGGTGGACCCGCAGTTGTCGTCGGTCAGGTTGACCAGGCCCGCGGGGTCGGCGATCTCGACGAGGGAGATGTCCAGGTCGAAGCCGTCCGACGCTCCCGGGGACTGCGGGCGCACTTCGGTGCGGCTGGAAACCACGGTGCTGCGCGTCATACTTCAACTCCTTGTAATCGCTGTGGGTTTACTGGGCTGGAGCGCCCACCAGGTGCGCTGTCACAGGAGCGTTGCCGGACGGCTGCTCCCCGAGCGGTTCCTGGCCGCCCGGCGCAAGGAGGCGTGCTCCGCGCAGGAAGTCCTCGCGGGTGCCTGCCTCAGGCCGGGAAGTCGTGTGCCGGCAGTCCGATCAAGCGGACATCGATCGCCGCTCCTTGAAGGGGCCGGGCGCCTGGGTCTTGAGGCGGCCGAGGCATGCGGGGATGCTCACTTGCCGCCCGAGTACGCGGCAAAGCTCGGCTGTGGACGGCTCACAGGGGAAAGTCTGGCTGTACGTCGGGGGGCCGACGGGGAGTGCCTCAAGTGGGTTCTCAGACTCGTCATTGAGGTGGAGCCTTCGTGTCGTCTCGGCGCCCGGCCCACTCCTGCAGAAAAACCTCAGGGGCGGCCCGAGCCGTCAACAGCCGCCCGCGCGGTGAGGCGCGACGAGTGACCAGCACCCAGACAACTCCCTTTTCCAACAGCTTGGTTAGGGCGTTCAAGCACTCAGCCGACAGACCCGCCTAGGGCGTTTTGGCCTCGCCTTTACCTGGCGGGTGAGGATCGCGCGGACTAGCGTGCCCGCGTGGACACCACCCGCAACACCGTTCTTGAGGCGTGGATGACCGAACACGGCTACAGCTCCAACAGCCTCGCCGAGGCTGTGAACAGGACCATTGAACGGTTGACCGGGCGCATTGGAGGGCTCGACGGCTCATCGGTCCGGGCGTGGAAAGCGGGCCGGGTCACGTGGCCGAAGTCGGCTGCCCGAAAGGCGCTTGAGGACGTCACCGGGCTACCCGCCGTCGCTCTGGGGTTCGTGCCACGGGGCGGTCCTTCGTCCACCCCGGCCCCACCGCAGCAGGAGGACCCCGACATGAAGCGCCGTACTCTCGTCGGTGGCATCGCGGCCGCTGCTGCTGCGGCAGCCGCTGCTCCCGGCCCCGCATCCCCGCGCCGCATCGGCATGAGCGATGTCAACCGCCTGAACAAGCGCTTCGCCGAGATCATCGCCAGCGACCACCGCCATGGCGGCCAACTCGGCATCGAGCAGCGGGCCGCCGCCCTCGCCGACGAGGCGCTCAACCTCCAGAACGCCGGAAGCGCCACCCAACGGGTGCGCAGCAACCTCTACGCCTCCGCAGCGGCTTTCCGCTCCTCCGCGATGTGGGCCGCCATCGACGGCAGGCGCTACGACGTCGCCAAGGCGCACATGCGTGAAGCCCAGGCACTCGCCGAGATGTCCGGCGACCAGGCGATCAAGTTCCGCATCTGGAGCCACGCGGGCACCATGTACCGCCACATGGGCCGACCGGCGGATGCCTTCGCCGCCAACGACGTCGCCCGCAACCTGCACCTCACCCGCCGAGACCCGCTGTTCGCGTCCCTCGGCCTGGCCCGTCAGGGCGCCATCCACGGCGCGGCGCAGGACCGCACCGGCACCCGCCGGGCCTTCGAACAGGCCCAGGACGCCATGCTGCGTGCCGACCCCGCCGACTACCGGCCGGTCTGGATGCTCGCCTTCTACGACCAAGCCGAACTGGACTCCCTGGCCCTTTCCGCTCACTTGGCCCTCGGCGACTACGCCACGGCGGAGTACCACGCCCACCGTTGCCTGTCCGCCCTGCGGCCCTACATGATCCGCTCCCGCGCCATCACCACCACCCGGCTCGCACACGCCCAGCTCGCGCAGGGCGCCCCCGACGCCGCCACGGCCACCGCGATGAAGGTCCCCACCGAAGCCGCCACCCAGCACGCCCGGGTCACACGCATGCTGCAGGAGTTCGGGGCCGCGCTGCGCGCCGTCGCGCCAGGCAGCTCCACCGCGCGAACCTGGACCGAGCACACCGCCGCCTGGAGGATGGCCGCATGACCACGGCGCCCGCCATCGAACTGCGCACCTTCACGACCCTCGACCCCGTCCGCGGCGATCTCCTCGACGTGTACGCCGACGTGCGCGCCCCGCTCCTCCACCTGCCCAACTACGCGGTCACCGCCTTCGGCGAACGCCTGGACCGACACAGCACCGAGCCGGGATTCACAGCCGTCCTCGCGTACGCGGACGGCCACCCGGTCGGTTACGCCTACGGCAACACCATCGAGCACGGCGACCGCTACTGGCAGCGCACGAGCCCGACGCCGCCGGGGAAGTACACCGAGCGCCCGGCGGTGGCCCTGAAGGAGATCGGGGTCCGGCCGAGCTGGCGGAAGACTGGCACGGCCCGCCGCATCCATGACGCCCTGCTCGCCATCCGCGACGAACCGTACGTGACGCTCATGGTCAACCCGGCCTCTGGGGACGGGAAGGTCCACGCGCTCTACGAGTCGTGGGGGTACGAGGACATCGGCCAGAGCCAGCCGTCACCGGCCTCACCAGTGCTCACAGTCATGATCCGCGCGAGCCACTGACCAGCCCGACGAACAGTCGAAGTGCCTCCCAGCAGCCCAGTGCGCCGGGACTCGCGTCTCAAGGCTCTGCAAACCAAACGCGAGCGGATGCTAGTGAGTCGACGAACTGCCGGTGCCCTCACAACCTCTCTCCCCCGTCGCAACCAGTAGGCGGTCCAACGCCGACTCGCCTCCGGGTCGGCTGAAATCACGCAGCAACTCGTTTGCACGCGTCCTAGGAATCCGGAGGATCAACGGCCCGGACTACGGTGCCCGATGCTGCCTGCTGTGAGGTCAGCACTGAGTTGGGATGGGTAATGGCGGGAGTCGAGTACGTGGTAGCACAGGCGTGCAGTATAGGCTGCGGCCTCGATGATCGCACGATTCGCCTCGAGTAGCAGACCGCCCCTATTTTCTTTGACTTAGACAATAAGCATGGGGGTGGGTCGAAGAATATAATGCATCAAGCGCAAGCGCGATGCACAAGTTGCTGCATGCCCGATACCAGCGCTACGCAGTTACTCCTCAGAGACTCCCTCCAAGGGAAGAAATGTTACAGAATCCTCGTAACCGAGTTCTCGACGAAGCCAGAAGCTAGTAACCGCCGAGCCTGTAATTCTGTCCACATCGAGCGAATGAGGGGCTTCTCTGAGATCTTCAGCGAAATGTGAATTAAAATCTTCTGCACGAGAATCGATGCTTTCGCATTCGATTACTTTCACTTTGATAGTGTCATGAGCCGCGCCGGGGGTTGGAAACCTAAGATAGACAGCCCTTGAATTCCCCCAACTGAAATATTTTCCTTCCTCGCCGTGAATGTAGATCACCAGAAGGGTTTTTCTGGGCATTAGGCTCACGTCACCATACTGACTCAAGACAGCACATAGCGCTTGAGCATCATGGTACGTATCCCGCAGCGAGGCACTCAAGGCAGCTTGAAGCGCAGAGCTCGACGTACTGACATTAAGGAATGGCTGACTCTTATTGAACTGGCGTGCTTTACTTGACAGTGCATCAAGGATATTTTTTGGTTCATAACGAGTTGCGCCTGCCGTACTGAACGTTATTCTTCCTACCTTCTCCCCAATTCCAAGATTGAGCATCTTCCTCAGATCAGCCCATCTGTACGGCCCCGCAAATCTGTAATCATCTGGAACCAATCCATCTAGCTTCTTAACACCGTCGCCACCACCGGTAACTTCAACGACCACGGCGTCTCGCCCTTTTTCCAAAACGAAATAGCTAGTCGTTTCTTCAAGGTCTAGTACCGCCCTTTCGATGCCGCTACAGCTAGCGCGCACATACCGCAAAAGGGCGGCTTTCTTACTCACCTCCTTCATGAAAGAAGATTCGGGATGAGGCGTGAACTTGATTCTTTCAAGGGCGTTCGTGAAACGCCTGTCTCGGATCCTTACCGTCGGCAACTGAAATAGTTGATCAATATCGACACTTACGCCCCAATGCCGACCAGCTGCACCCCGGAGATCTGCGAAACTACGCGCGGCTGTCTCGGCATCAGAGAAAGTCGAATAAGCATAGAACGGTTGCTGTTCGATCGAACCTCGCAGGAAAACGGAATGCACGCTACGGCCAGAGGACTGTTGCTGTGCTTGAATCTTATGAGCCTTGACCCCATCCTCAACGACTTTCCTCAATCGCGGATATCCGATCCCGTAAGAGCACGTCACGAAGTCGAGCAGGCGCGGGGAGAAGGCGGTTCCGAAAATTGTCGAAGCGATCGCAGGAATTGGGAAACGGGGGAGTTCTACCCCCGCCCTGCCAAGAGCTAGTATGAATGCGAGCCTGCTAAGACGAGGAATCAAGACAGATGCATTATCATCTGCGGAAACAAAGACGATTTCTGCCGAATTAAGGTTCTCTAGCGCGCTGAGAGCGTCAACCTCAGCCATGAATACAAGTCGGCAGTAGTCAAATACCGAGTCACCAAGTGCTGTCGGTATTTCCGGGTTAGGGCTCCGATTATCAACTTCGGCGATTTCTAGAAGAGCGCTAAGTAGCGCCACCTCGTCAAGCGTTGCGTCTACGATATGCCGGGCTCGCGGATCATTTCTCACCTCGCTACTATCAGAGGCCACGAGCGCAAGATTGATGAGCAACTCGGGGTTGCGTGTTTCCTCGAAAGAATCCGCAATAAAGGAGACCGCTCGATCTGCTACTTCCCTCCGAAACGCTGAAGAAAGGCTCTCCCAGATACAACGTCGGCGTAGTTCGTGAAACCAGGGGATACCGTCGGCGCTCGTTGTGAAAATCCTAGCGCGCTCAAGTCGGGCTTCCACGCCTTCCCATCGAGCTAGGGTCATCCCCTCACCCAGAATATCCGTAATATGCTCTCGTTGCGGCGGATCAATGAAAGCCGACAATCGACGCGCTGCAGACGCAGCCTCAGGATCTAGATCGTTCAGACCGTCGATTGTGCTCGCGCGGAAGTTTTCATTGGGCGAGATGTTGCCGAGCCTACGATTTGCCTTAACCTGACTGATTGCATCATCCACAAATAGAGGGTAGCCGTTAGTGGAACGATGGATACGCTTGTGAAGTGCTTCAGGGATATTCTGCGTTTGGCACCAAAATTGCACTACTTCCTCGCCGAGTCCACGCAAAGGAGCCTCAACGATGCCTGCAGAAACCATCAGCCGAATCCTGCGTCGGTGATCATCTTTAGAGTCCATGTGCTCCAGACGCAGGACTACCCTTTCAGGCAACATAGACGGGAGGTCTGCCAGCTGCCGCAAATCCTCGTCTGAGAGGTTTTGAGCATTCTCGAAGAAAAGGTACAGAGGTGATGCCTCGCTCGCCGAAGCGACCTCGTCGGCGATATCGACTAGGGCTTGCAGGGCGTCAGCGTCAACCTGAGTATGCAACCTTTCGAGCATCGACTCGCTATTGTCTGCCGAGATGTCGGCAAAGAACTCACCCATTGCTTGCCCTGTATCGCTACCTACTCGCTCCTTGACGACATTGAGAAGCTCTTTAGCTACAGCTAGTGCAAAGTCTTTCCGTCGAGGTCCGATGACGGCGCGGGCTCGATTCGCGACCTTTTGAGCGAACTGGGTTGCGGACTTCTGCTCGCGGATCAATTGAGTAGCAATAAGCATCAACTGATTGAAGATCGACACTTGCAGGCCGCCGGTCCGGTGGGGCAATCGAGTGATATTTACAGACGCAAGATGGCTCTCTTGTACCGAGTCTCGGCAGGCTGAAAGGACGGTACTCTTCCCGACACCACTGTCTCCGGTGACCACGACCACTGGGATGCTGGGGTCGATTAGCGTTCGGATAGGCTTTTCCCGGCCGTACAGCACGCGCATTCGATCGATCGCTCCTGAAGTTAGGCCGGGTTGATGAGAAGCAAGGCTAGTACCAATACAAGCCCTAAGCCAGGGGCGATCGCTGAGGTTGCTTCACGCCCGGGAAGAGGGCTGGGCCGTTCCAGGTTCCGGGAGCGCGCAGATCGTCGGCACGCAGCGGGAGCTAGTGGGGCAGCAGCACAGGTCACGAGACCAGCGATCATCAGGGCCGGTAAGAACTACAGAGACAAGTTTCCCCAGCTCCACGCCCATTCGCCAAGAAACACCAGGTCAACCTGCCGCCCTCAATCGCTGCACGAAGGGCGACGCTCCTCCCACTGCATCCACGAAGCCGGGCATCAGCCCTACTGCCTGGTCTGGCCCTGACGGTCGGTCGGTAGGTCAGTCCGTCAGGCCCGCGTCATGCGCCAGCAACCCCGCCTGGGTCCGGTTCGTGCAGTCCAGTTTTTCCAGGGTGCGGGAGACGTAGCCCTTGATCGTGGCTTCGGAGAGGTGGAGCCGGGTGGCGATGTGGGCGTTGGAGAGGCCCTCGCCGAGGCCGGTGAGGACCTGGAGTTCGCGTTCGGTCAGGGTGGCGACCAGGTCGCGGGCGCGGTCGTGGGCGGAGAGGCGGTCGGTGGAGGCGGCCACCAGGCGGCGGGCGGCCGAGGGGGACAGGACGGTGTGGCCCTGGGCGGCGGTCCGTACGAGGCCGATCAGCTCCTCGGGCGGGGTGGACTTCACCAGGAAGCCGGTCGCTCCGGCGCGCAGCGCGCGCAGGACGTACTGGTCGGCGTCGAAGGTGGTCAGGACCAGGGTGTGCGGCGGGTCGGGCAGCCGGCCGAGGTGTTCGATCGCGGTCAGGCCGTCCATGCCGGGCATCCGCAGGTCCATGAGGACGACGTCCGGGCGCCCGCGCCGGACCGCGTCGAGGCCCGCCGCGCCGTCGTGGGCCTCGTCGACGACCTCGATGTCCGGGGCCGAGCCGAGGATGGTCCGCAGGAATCCGCAGACCATGGGCTCGTCGTCCACCACCACGACCCGGATCATGCTCATGCCTCCACTTCGGCGGTCGGGACGAACGCGGGCAGCGTCGCCTCGACACAAAACCCTCCGTCGGAACAGGGTCCGGCACGCAGGGTGCCCCGCACCAGCTCGATGCGCTGCCGCAGGCGCGCGATCCCGAGGCCGGAGCCGGTACCGGCGAGGGCCGCGGCCGGGGCGCCGGTGGGCGCGGTGTTGTGGACGGTGAGCCGTACCCGCGCGCTGTCGTACGCCACGCTCACCCGCACCCTGGCCCCGGGCGCGTGCTTGCGTACGTTGGTCAGGGCCTCGCGCAGCACCCGGTAGGCGGTGCGTCCGACCACCGGGGAGGCCAGCGCCGGGTCGCCCTCCTCGATCAGCTCGGTCGGTATGCCGACCGCCACGGACTCGGCCACCAGCGCGGCGAAGCCCGCCACCGACGGGGTCCGGTCGCCCTCCGGCGCGGCGCGCAGAATGCCGACCAGGTCGCGCAGTTCCTCCAGCGCCTGGCAGCCCGCGGCGCGCAGCTCCTCCGCCGCCCGCCGGGTCTCCTCGTCCGGTGCCGTCACCTTCAGGGCACCCGCCTGGAGCACCATCAGGCTGACCCGGTGGGTGACCACGTCGTGCATCTCCCCGGCGAGCCGGGCGCGTTCGGCGGCGCGGGCCCGCTCGGCGAGCAAGTGCCTTTCCCGCTCGGCGCGTTCGGCCCGCTCCACGAGGGCGCGCAGCAGGCGGCGGCGGGCGTCGAAGTACAGCGCGAGGAGCGGTCCGACCGCCGTGCGCAGCAGCCCGATCGTCAGGGTGGTCAGGGACGGCTCCCAGGGCCGCATGACGACGAGGGTGAGGGCGGCGAGCACGGCGTACGCGGTACGGCGGTTGCGGCTGCCGCACTGCTCGCGCCGGTAGAACAGCGGGCCGTACGCCGCCGGGAGCGTGGCGAAGGGCGCCCAGATGCCGCCGGGATGACGGGGCGTCAGCAGTCCGGCAGGGAAGACCAGCAGCGACACGGCGAGCGTGAACGCGCCGAGTACGGCGACGACGGTCAGCGGGACGGTACGGCGCACGGCGAGCGAGGCGCACGCGAGGGCCTGGGCGCCGAGCAGGGTCCAGGCGAGCGGGCCCGGACGGTCGGGCCACCAGGTGGCCCCGGCCAGGGTGAGGCCGGTGTCGAGCAGGACGAAGACGGCCGCGATCGCCACGTCCACGGCGAGCCGGTGCCGGCAGTGCCATGGTCCCTCGGTCATGCGGGCCACCGTAGGACACCGGGGGCGCGGGGTGGTCCCGGTCGGCGGGATCGGGGACTTCCGGCGGTCGCGGACCCTACGAAAGTCGGGTGCCGTGAACTCCAACGCAGGTCTCCCATAGGACCGTTCGCCCTTCCGCACCGCCCGCCCGCGTCGTGCAATGGGGGCATGGACGCGACAGGCGGCACCACTCCGACGACCCTCCAGACGCCCCACCCGGGCCGCTACACGATCGACCCGGACGGCTCGACGCTCTCCTTCAGGACCACGCACGTCTTCGGACTGCTGCCGGTGCGCGGCACGTTCGCGCTGCGCGGCGGCACCGTCGACGTGGCGGACCCGCTCTCCGGCTCGCGGATCCGCGCGGAGGCCGACGCGGCGAGCTTCCGCACCGGCAACGCGCAGCGGGACACCGCCGTACGGTCGGCGAGGTTCCTGGACACCGGCACGTACCCGCTGATCACGTTCGTCTCCGAGGAGGTGGCGGCGGACTCGGTCTCCGGCACGCTGACCGCGCACGGGGTCTCCCGGCCGGTGCGGCTGTCGGTCGTACGGCTCGACGTGCTCGCGGACGCCTTCACCGTGCGGGCCACCCTCCAGGTCGACCGCACCGAGTTCGGGGTGACCGCCTCGCCGGGGATGGCCGGGCGGCGGCTCGGCCTGACGCTGGAGGTGCGGTGTGTGCGGGGATGAGCGAGGCGGTCGTGGTGGCGGGGCTGCACAAGCGGTACGGGGACGTCCACGCCGTGCGCGGGGTGGACTTCCGCGTGGCGCATGGGGAGATCTTCGCGCTGCTCGGACGGAACGGGGCGGGCAAGACGACCACCATGGAGATCCTGGAGGGCTTCCGGGACCGGGACGCGGGGCGGGCCGAAGTGCTCGGGCTCGATCCGGGGGAGAGGGCGACCGGGCGGGCGCTGCGGGAGCGGATCGGGCTGGTGTTGCAGGACGTGGCGGTCGAGCCGTATCTCACCGTCCGCGAGACCGTCGCCCGCAACGCGGGCTACTACCCCGCGCCGCGCGACACCGACGAGGTGATCGGCCTGGTCGGCCTCGGCGGTCTGGAGAAGCAGAAGGTACGGGCGCTGTCCGGCGGTCAACGGCGGCGCCTGGACCTCGCGTTGGGCGTGATCGGCGACCCCGCGCTGCTCTTCCTGGACGAGCCGACCACCGGGTTCGATCCCAACGCCCGCCGCAACGCCTGGCAGTTGATCCGGGAGCTGCGCGCGACGGGCACCACCATCCTCCTCACCACCCATTACATGGAAGAGGCACAGCAGTTGGCCGACCGGGTGGCGGTGATCGCGGACGGCCGCATCGTGGCCGAGGGCACGCCCGCGACCCTCGGCGGCCGTGACACCGCGACGACCCGCATCCGTTTCGCGCCGCCCGCCGGAACCGCCGTAGCAGACCTGCCCGTTGACGCCGTGATCGGTGAAGACGGCCTGCTCACCGTCGAGTCCACCGAGCCGACCGCGACGCTGCACCTCCTGACCGGCTGGGCCCTGCGCCGCGACACCGTCCTCAACGGCCTGACGGTGGACCGGCCCACCCTGGAAGAGGTCTATCTGCGCCTCACGGCACCCCACGAGGTCACCCCGGAAGAGAGCACCCGATGAGCGTGCCCACCGGACGCGGCCTTCGGCTCCTCCGGCATCAAATCCTTTACGAGCAGCTGTCGTTCTGGCGCAATCCGCAGAGCGCGTTCTTCACGTTCGTCTTCCCGGTCGTGGTGATGGCGGTCTTCGGCGGCCTGTTCGGCGGCATCGGCGCGACCGACTTCTACTACGGCCGCTCCGCGCTCCAGTACTACGTCGCCACCATCGCCGCACTGTCCGTACTCAGCTCCTGCTACAGCCAGTTGGCGATCGTCCTCGCCACCCGCCGCCAGAGCGGAGTACTGAAGCGGGTCCGCGCCACTCCCCTGCCCGCGTCGGTGTACTTCGTCGGACTGCTGGCCCACTGCGTCCTGGTGAGCCTGGTCGACGTCCTGCTCATCACGGCCGTCGGCACCCTGTACGGCGTCCCGCTCCCCGCCCTCTCCCACTGGCCCGCCCTCGTCGCCGCCCTCCTTCTCGGCGCCGCCGCCTTCTGCGCCCTCGGCGTCGCGGTCGCCGCCCTGATCCGCAACGCGGAAGCGGCCCCCGCGGTGGTCCAACTCGTCCTGTTCCCCCTGGTGTTCATCTCCGGCACCTACATGCCCATCCACTCCTCCGCGCTGAACTCCCTCGCCGCCGCCCTCCCGGTGAAACCCTTCAACGACGCCCTCCTGCACGCCTTCGCCTCCGGCTCCGCGAGCTTCCCCTGGGGCGACCTCGGGGTGCTGGCGCTGTGGGGGATCGCGGGGGCGGGGGTGGCGGTACGGCGGTTCCGGTGGGACCAGGGGCGGGGCGAGTGATCCGGCCGCGACGCGGCGCGTGCGCCCCCGGCACGCCGTCTGCGTGTACCGATGATTCGCCGGTGCCGCATCCGGTAAAGCTCCGGGATACGCACAGCCCGTGTGCGGAGCGCGTGCGCTTCGTACGCTGGTTCATTCGTGGGGCCGTCCATCGGCGGTGCCATGCGGGGGAAGGGGCAGGTCAGTGGCGAAGGGGGATGCCGCGGGGGCGGTGGCCTTAGGCAGAGTGCGCGTCCTGTCGCCGCACGGGGCCGTACGGGGCGCGGGCATTCTGATACGACCGGATGTGGTGCTGACCTGCGCGCATGTGGTGACCTCGGCGCTCGGGCGGGGGGCCGGAGGCTGGGGGCCCGGGGGTCGGGGGCCTGCGGGGCGCGAGCCCGGAGATCGAGGGCCTGGGAGTCAGGGGCCCGGGAGTCGCGAGCCCGGAGATCGGGGGCCTGGGGGTCGGGGGCCCGAGGGTGGGGAGCTCGGAGGTCGGGAACCCGGAAGCGAGGGGCCCGGGGGTCGGAGGCCCGGAGGTGAGGGGCCCGGGGGTCGGAGGCCCGGAGGTGAGGGGCCCAGGGCCGAGGCCGGGGCTGGAGTCGGAGTCGGGGCCAGAGTCGGAGCCGGGATCGCACCCGAGGGGGTCGTCCTGATCGACGTGCCGGGGCTGCCAGGGGGCACGCCCGTCGAGGCCACCGTCGTACCGGACGCCTGGTTCCCCGGCCCGCTGGCCGGGGGATCCGGCGGCGACCTCGCCGTCCTGCGCCTATCCGGGGCGCCGCCCGGCGATACGGCGGTGGCGCGGATCGGACCCTGCGGCGAACCGGACCGGCGCGAGGTCCGGTTGTACGGCCATCCCACGGGCGCGCCCGACGGACTGTGGGCCCGGGCCCGGCTGGTCGGCCGGGGCGGCCCGCACCGCGACTGGGTCCAGCTGGAGGGCATCGGCATCGGCGGCCCCCGCGTCGGCCCCGGGTTCAGCGGCGCGGGGGTGTGGGACACGGCCACCGACCGGATCGTGGGAATGGTCACCGCCGCGTACACCGATCAACAGGCCCGGGCGGCATGGATGCTTCCCCTGGAGGCGGCGGCACGGGAGTGGCCGGAACTGGGCGGGACGGAAGCGTTCACGGAAGCGGTGTCACGGCCAAGGCCGGAATCACCCCCCGCGCCCCCGCCACCCCCCTCCGACCGCGACCAGTTCGCCCTCGCCGACGCTCTCCTGAACGTCCCCCCGGTCGAGGACGACGGTGGTGCCGCGTTGCGGGGGCTGTTGCCGCCCCGTATCCGTCGTGCCGTACGGACGCACCCGCGCCCCCGGCTTCAGGTGTTCTTCCTCGTCCAGGCGTGCGCCGAGCATCCGGACGGGCGGCGCGCCCTGGTCGACGCCGTACGGCTGCTCGACGGTGAGTCCCGGGCCGGGCGGGCCGCGCTGGACCTTCTGGAGAGGCTGTGGCCGGCGCTCCCGGGAGGCGCATCCTCGTGACGCTCGCTCCGGAGTCCTGGGGTCCGCCCAAGGTGCTGCTCGACGCGCTGGACGCCGTCCCGTGCTTCGAGGAACCGGTGCTGCTGCACGAGTGCGCGCGTCAGGTGGGGCGGGCGCTGCGGATCAGGATCGTGCTGCCCGACACCAGCCGCCGCCGTATCGCCCTGATGTTCCTGCTCCGCGAGGTGATGGCCCACCCGGACGGGCTGCGGGTGCTGGGCGGTGTGGTCTCGATGCTGGAGGGCGAGACCCGCGACATGGCCCGCCTGCGCACGGCCATCGCCCTCGCCGAGGTCCCCCTCTTCCCGGCCCCCACCTGGGAACGCCTGATGACCCTCCTCGGCGGCCTCGAAGTCCTCGACATCGCGGGCGTCTTCCACGAAGCCCTCGGCGACCGCCCCGACCCCCTCCCGGCCCATTGCGCGGAACCGTGGTCCGCGGTGCTGCACGCGGCGACGCTGAACGCCCGGCCGGGGCGGGCGTTGCCTTGTGTGGTGCTGGTGGAGCGGCTGGCGCGGTATGCCGAGGGACGTCAGCGGCAGGAGCTGCTGGACTGGGCGGCGGAGCACCGGCAGCTGCCGGAGGCGTATCCCGGCGGCACGGTGCTCGACCACGGCAGCGCCGCGCGCCTGCCCACCGCCGCCGGAGGCGAGAGCGGTCGTCCGGCCGACCGGTCCACCGGGGAATCGGCTCCCCCGGTGAGTGCCGTACCGCCCATGTCGTTACCCGGGGTCGACAAGGAGGCCGTCTGGGCCCCCGCCACATGGCTGATGATCAGACTCCGTCCTCTGTTCTATTCCGACCGCGCGCACATGCAGCAGCTCACCTACTGGTACCGCAACGGCAGCAGTCCGGCTCCGTATCCCGTCAAGGGCGGCGATCTGGAGATCGACGTGGCGGATCTCCCCGAACGCGTGAAGTGGCTGGTGCAGGAGGCCGAGACCGGGTGGGCCTATCTGTGCCGGGACGACCTCGCCCTGGAGTTCGTGCTGCCCAGAAGCCTGCTGCATCTGCCGGTCGAGACCTGGGCGAAAGAGGGATTCGGCGGTGCGGAGGCCACCCTGGGCAAGGATCATCCCGTCGTGCTGCGCAGCCTGGAGCGGGTGGAGAGCCGGGCCACCCACGGCCGGTGGGCCAAGCGCTGGGACACGCTGAAGCCCGGCTGCCGGGGCCCGGTCCACTGGTTTCCCGGCGAGCACCCCGACCGGCTGCTCGCGGATCCGCACCCGGTGATGGTCGTCCTGAGCGGACCGCCGGGCAGCCGGGGAACCATGAACTCCGGAACCGACGAGCTGGACGCCTCCCTCCGGGCGGGAGTGCCCATAGTCATCTGGGACCGCCGTGGCGGAATCGACCCCGCCTTCCGGCATGAATTGCTGGAAATTGCCGCCCGCACGGGCGTTCACCGGTTACCTGAAGCGGTCAGGGCGTTGCGTATTGGGGCCGGAGACGGGGATCCTGCTGAGGGTGGCTCCTCTGCGCTCGGTCACCACGCAGCATTGCTCTGGGACGACCCGTACCGCCTGCCGGGCGGACCGGGAGAAGCGGCGGAGTCTTCCGCGCAGGGGGGAGGGTAGGGCGACATGGTTCCAGGAGACGGTGAGGCGGAAAGGACGCGTCCGGCCGGGGAGGCGAACGGGTCGAGCGGCACCGCGCCCCAGGACACGATGAGCCCGGCGGTGCCGGGGCAGCACGGTCCGGACAGCCGGTGGTGGATCTACCGCGGCACGGGAAAGCCTCTTTACGACACCGATCTCGGAACGCTGTTGCCGCCCCCGCCGCCCTGGCGCCGTTTCACCGGCGGTCCCGTCGTCCCGCCACCGCCGCCGGACGACGAGGAGATCGAGCGCAGGCTGGGCCGGGTCGGTACGTCGTCCCACGGCTCCGACCAGCTCAGGCGCGAGGCCGACATGGTGAACGCGGCCCTGCTCCTGCGCCGCCCCCTGCTGGTCACCGGACGTCCCGGCACCGGCAAATCGTCGCTCGCGTACCGCATCAGCCGGGAGTTACGGCTGGGCCGCGTCCTGCGCTGGCACATCACCAGCCGCACCACCCTGCGCAACGGGCTGTACGAGTACGACGCGATCGGCCGGGTCCAGGACGCGGCGGCCCTGCGCGGTACGCGGCACCCCCTCACCGGCGAGGCGAACACGGCGGACACAGCGGGCACGGCGGACGACGAGCGCCTGCCCGGGATCGGCGACTACCTCCAACTGGGCCCGCTGGGCACGGCGTTGCTGCCGTACGACCTCCCCCGTGTGCTGCTCGTCGACGAGCTGGACAAGAGCGACCAGGACCTGGCCAACGACCTGCTGAGCGTGTTCGAGGAAGGCCAGTTCCCGGTCGCCGAGCTGGTACGGGCCCGTCGGCTGCACCCCCGGGTGACCGTCATGACCGACGATCCGGGCCGCAGCGCCGACATCGTCGACGGCGTCGTCACGTGCCGGGCGTTCCCCGTCGTGGTGATCACCTCCAACGGTGAACGGGAGTTCCCGCCCGCCTTCCTGCGCCGCTGTCTGCGCCTGCGGATGCCCGACCCGGACCGCCCGCAGCTCGTCAACATGGTCATGGCCCATCTGCGCCAGGCCGCCTCCGGTTCCTCGGGCTCCGCACGCGCGCAGGGCCTGATCGACCAGTTCCTGCACCACAGCAGGGAGCGGGGCGGCCTCGCGATGGATCAGCTGCTCAACGCTGTGTTCCTGGCGACTTCAGGGCGTTTCTCCGGTGACGAGGAGTCGCTGGAGGAACTCGTGGACGCGTTGTGGCACCGGCTCGACGGAGCGGGGGCGGAATCGAGGGCCGGATGACCGCCGCATCCCCCGAGCCCCTGCCCCCGTCCGTACCGCCGGAGGGGGAGTCCGGGCATGACCGGAACCCGGCCCTGCCCGCCTGGACCGATCTGGCGGACGCGCTCTATCTGGCGGCCTACCGGGACAGCTCCGTACCGCTGTTCGACGTTCCGGGGCGGGCCGCCCTGGAACGCGGCGAGCGGCCCCGCGAGCGTCCCCGGCAGGCGGGGCCCCGGGCCGCCGACCGGGCCTCACCGAGCGAAGCGGACCCCGGCCCACCCCAGGACCAGGACAGCCGCCCCCCGCTCGTGTCCCAGGAGGAGGAGCAGCCGGTCGGCCCCGGTCCTGTGCTCGACGCGCTCCCGGCGGCGGAGCGTCCTCCGTTACGCCCGCTGACCCTCCCCGATGTCCCTGACGTCCCCGCGGACACGGGGACCGGGGCGGGGCACGCCGAATGGCCCGCCTCGCCTCAGCTGGCCGACACCCTCGCGCTCGGCAGGTCACTGCGTCCGCTGCGGCTGACGTACAGCTCGCCGTACGACGAGGAGCTGGACGAGGAGGCGACCGCCGAACGGGTGGCGGCCACCGGGGTGTGGACACCGGTGTGCCGGCCGGTGCGGGAACGCAGGCTGGATCTCGTGCTGCTGCTGGACTCCAGTCCCTCCATGGTCCTGTGGTCGCACACGGCACGGCAGATCGCCGAACTGATGGAGCGCACGGCCGCGTTCCGCACGGTACGGCTGGTGCGCTGGGACGTCGGCGCGGGTACGGCGGCCGGGGTGCGGCCGGACAGCAGGCAGCTCCTGCTGGCCGTCACCGACGGCGGTCACAGCGCCTGGCGCACCGGCCGCGCCGCCTCGGTCCTGCACCGGCTGGGCCGGTCCTCCCCCGTCGCCGTACTGAGCCTGCTCCCGCAGCAGTTGTGGGACCTGACCCTGCCCACGGTCACCGCCGCCCAGTTGCGGGCCCCCGCTGCCACCGCCCCCAACCTGGCGTACGAGACCGATGTGAAGCATGGCGGCCCGGACCCCCTGGACCCGTGGCCGCACCCCGGTCGCGGCAGCGGCCGGGAGACGGCTGTCCCGGTGCCGGTCGTCGAGCTGCGGCCCGTGGCGCTGGGCCGCTGGGCGCGTCTGGTGGCCGGAGCGGGCGCGGGCGAGGGGCATGAACTGGCGACCTTGTGGACAGGCCCTGACGGGGATCTGCGGTCCGCCGCGGTCGGACCCGTGACGACGGAGCTGGCCGACCTCGTGGCCGCGCCCCGAAGCGGTACGCCGGACGACGACCGTGCCCCGGGGTCGTCGTCCGCCGAGCTGCGGGCCAAACGGGCCGCCGCCGTGGTGCGGCGCTTCCGTGCCACGGCCTCGCCCGCCGCCTATGCCCTCGCCCAGCGGCTCGCGGCGGCTCCGCTCAACCTTCCCGTCATGCGGCTGCTCCAGCAGTCACTGCCCCGGGCGCGCCCCTGGAACCTCTCCGAGATCCTGCTGCTGGGCCTGGTGGGGCCCACCGGCGGTACAGCGGATGCCGAGAACGTCCACCACGTGTCCTTCGATTTCGAGGGGGGCGTGCGGGAGGAACTGCTGGCGCTCGGCTCCCGGACGGAGACCGTACGGGCGTTGCGCGAGATCGAGCGTCATCTCGGTCCCCGCCTGGAGGCGCTGTGGGGTGAGGGCGCGGGCGCGCTCGTGGCACCGGAGGGCGATCTCGCGGATCCGCCGATGACCGAGCAGACGCGTCCCTTTGTCGCGCATCTGTACACGGCGCTGTGCTCGGTGTCGGGCCCTTTTCTGGCGCGCGCGAACAGCCTCGGACGACTGCTGCAACGCACCGGCCCCAGGCCGGTCCATCAACTCACTGCCGCCACCGACGGCGCAACCAAACAGATAGATGTACACCCAATGGGGTACTCATCACCCCAGGAAATGCGGTCAAATTTGGACATCACACCTAAAGACACGTTACATTACGAATCCGCATCACCTCAGATCTCCGACATACCGAACGCCCCACCGCCCACGGGGAATTCACCGGCAGCGCGGCCGCCATCCGCCACCGCTTCCCCCGCTCCTTCCCCGCCGCGACAAGGAGGCCACACCGTGTCCGCCGGTTCCCCTGTCGCCCCCAGCCCGCCGAAGCCGTCCGATTCCCCCCGCATCTGGGGGAACGTGCCCCAGCGGAACCGGAATTTCACGGGGCGGGAAACCCTGCTGGAAAGGCTGCGCGAGCGGCTGCGCGGCGGTGTCGCGGCAGTCCTGCCCGAAGCGCTGCACGGCATGGGCGGCGTGGGCAAATCCCAGATCGCCATCGAGTACGTCTACCGGCACAGCCGCGATTACCGGCTCATCTGGTGGATCCCGTCCGAGCAGGAAAGTCAGATCGTCCAGTCGCTGATCGAACTGGGCGAGCGGATCGGCCTGCAGGTGGGTTCCGAAATGAGCGCTGTGCCCGCGGTACTGGACGCCCTCCGCCGCAATGAACCGTACGGCGACTGGCTGCTGGTGTTCGACAACGCCGAAGATCCGAGGACTGTACGCAATTACTTCCCCAGTGCCGGATCGGGCAGCATCATCGTGACATCTCGCAACTCCCATTGGTCCACCAGCGTCAGCTCCCTGGAAGTGGACGTCTTCACCCGTGAGGAGAGCGTGGCCCTGCTGCGGCGCCGCAGTCAGAACCTCCCGGACGAAGCCGTGGACCACCTCGCCTCGGCACTCGGCGACCTCCCGCTCGCGGTCGAACAGGCGGCGGTCTGGCTGGCCGAGACGGGGATGCCGGTGCAGCAGTATCTGGAGGTGTACGAGCGCAACTTCACGGAGCTGATGCAGTCCGATCCGCCCCATGACTACAACCGGTCGGTCGCTGCCGCCTGGAACGTGTCGCTGGGCCGATTGCGCGAGACACGTCCGGACGCGCTGCAGCTTCTCCAGGTCTGCGCTTTCTTCGCTCCCGAACCCATCGAATGGGACCTCTTCTCCGCCGTACGGGGTATTTCCGTGCCGCCGGAACTCCAGTCCGCGCTGGACGACCCGGTCAAACTGGGCCGGGCGGTCCGGGAGATCGGGCGCTATGCCCTGGCCCGTATCGACCATCGGCAGAACACGGTGCTGATGCACCGGCTGGTCCAGCGCGTGCTGATCGAGCAGATGAACACCCAGGAACAGGAACAGATGCGGCACGCCGCACACCAGTTGCTGGCGCACGCGGACCCGCGCAATCCACAGCGCTCCGTCTTCTGGCCCCGGTATTCGTCCCTGCTCAGTCATCTGCGGGCGTCCGACGCCGTGAAATGCAAGGACGGCTGGACCCGGCGGCTCGTGCTGAACGAGGTGCGGTTCCTGCGGGCGCGGGGCGACCACGCCACGGCTCTGGGTCTGGGTGAGGAAGCCGCGGCGATCTGGCGCACGGACCTGGGCGAGGATCACGAGGAGGTCCTGGCCGTCGACCAGCAGGTCGCGGAGGCCCTGCGCGAGCGGGGGACGCGGGACGACCTCCAGCAGGCCTACGAGATGCAGGCCGGGCTGGTGGACCGCTACCGCCAGGTCCTGGGCGAGGGACACGAGGACACGCTGCGGGCGCAGAGCTATCTGGCCATCCATCACCGCAACCGAGGGCATTTCGACGAGGCCCGGGAGATGGACCAGCAGGTCTTCGAGGCCAGCACACGGGAGTTCGGCAGGGACGACCCGGCGACCCTGCTCGCCGCGCACAACTACGCGGTGAGCCTGCGCCTGGCCGGTAAATCGGAACAGGCCCTCGCGCTGGACAACGACACCTGGGAGCGCAGGATCGAGGTCCTGGGCGAGGACCACATCCAGACCCTGGGCACACGCGAGGCCTATCTGCTCGACCTCCAGGAGGTCGGCCGTTACGAGGAAGCCAATGACGGCTACGCGGAGCTGGCCAACGAGGTCACCAGCAGGTTCGGGGAACAGCACCCGTTCGTCGCGCTGGTGAACCGCAACCGGTGTGTGACGCTGCGCAAGATGGGCGACCACGAGAGCGCGTACGCGTTGTCGAGCAAGTATCTGGAGCTGATCGCCGTCCTCCTGGGCACCGACAGCCGTCACTATCTGCTGATCGCGGCCAGCCATGCCAACGACCTGCGCCAGATCGGCAAGCTTCAGGAGTCCCGTGCCCTGAGCGAACAAGTGCTGGAGAAACACCGCGAGCGGTACGGCCAGGACCATCCCCACAGCTATGCCATCGCCATGAACCTGGCGGTGACCTTGCGACTGCTGGGGCAGACCGAGGCCGCGCTGGAACTCGACCAGGAGTCGGACGACGGCCTGACCCGGGTGCTCGGTGCGGATCACCCCCGCACTCTGCTGGCCCGTATGAATCTGGCCAGCGACCACTTCGCCCTCGGCCGCATCGACGAGGCCCATGCCATCGACGAGGCGCTGAAGGAGGAGTCGGCACGGCTGCGGGTCGACCACCCGGCGAACCTCGCCGTCGAACTCAACCTGAGCCACGACCTCAAGGCACTGCGCAGGACAGCGGAGAGCGACGAGCTGTACGACCGGGCCCTGGACCGGTACCGGCTGGTGCTGGGCCCCTCCCACCCCGCGACCCTCGACGCCGAGCGGGGACTGCGGGCCAACGGCGACATCGACCTGCTCTCGCTCTAGTCTCCGGTGCCCGCTCCTGCCAGCCATGCGGCGAGGTCGGCAGGGGCGGGGAGCGGGCCTCCGGCCGCCCGGAGGGCCCGGCGGAGACCGGTCACCGCCTCCGGGCGGCCCAGCAGCAGGGCGTCGCCCGGTCCCCGTTCCCGGGCGGGTGCCGGAGCCGCCAGCGCGGCGCCGATCCATGCCTCGAAGTCCTCCGGGTCGCGCGCGGTCCACTCCGCGAACCAGTGCGCGGCCTGTTCCGTGTCCCCCGCGACAGCGGCGCACTCGGCGCGCAGCGGCGGCTCCCCGCTGTCGTCGGCCAGCGCGCGTCGGCTGACGAAGTCGGCGGGTGCGGACAGGCGGATCCGGGCCAGTGGTCCGAACGTGTCGGGGCGGATCAGACCGGGCCGCGCGTGGAGCGCGGACGGCGGCAGGGCGGGAGCGGCGGCTCCGGCCGTCCACGCCTTGGCCAGCCGGTCGGCCTCGGCGGCGGGAATCTCCAGGTGCCGGGCGCGCCACACCGCGCGCCGCAGCGCGCAGTAGTGCCGGGCCAGCGCGGCGGGGACGGCCGCGACCTCGTCGTCCTGCCAGGCCGAGACCTGGGCCGCGATCTCCTCGGTGAACAGGCGGCCCGCCTCGGTGAGGTTGTCGTCGGTCAGCAGGGCGGCCACCGCCTCCGCCAGCTGCTCCCGGAGCACGGCGAATTCGAAGTCCGCCCGCTCGGCCTCCGGCCCGGTCGCGTGGCTCCGGTGGGTCCGCCAGAACCGGCCGACCCCCGCGAAGGCGAACACTCCGTGGAGCAGTCCCTTGACCGGTCGGGGGTCACTGCGCCAGGGCGCGTAGTAGCGCCGCTCCTCGCCTGCCCCCTCGGCCCCGTCCTCGGGGACGCGGACCAGGTGCACCATGCTGAGCAGGGCGTTGAGCTGCTGGTGGCGCGCTTCGTGGACGAGGACCGAGGCGGCCTGTGTCACGTCGTGGGGCAGGGAGAGCATGACCGCGCCGAAGGCGTCCAGGGAGGAGGCGCTGGCCACCATGCCTCCCTCGGCCCTGCGGAGCGAGCCCGGCACGAGCGTCCGTACCAGCGCTCCCAGCGCGGCGGCGTCCGCCGGGGACTCACGGCCCAGCAGGGCGTACGCACCGGCGAGACGGGCCTCCCAGGCGGGTAATCGGCGGTCGCCGGAGCGGGCGGGAGATCTGGGGTACCGCGTGAAGTCCCGGTAGGGGCTGACCGTGTCCAGCCAGGGCCCGGCCGGTCGCTCCCCCGGCCGCCCGCCGGGCGCGAGACCGTGCACGGTCCGCAGGGGCCGCCAGTGCGGCGCCGGGTCGGGAAGGCGGCGATCCAGCACGATCCGGCCGTCCTCCCCCTGGACGACGGCTCCCTCCTCGCTCACCCGGATCTCCGCCTCGCTCCAGCGGCGCCGGGCGACCGGGCCCGCCATCCCGGCTCCCGGCAGCCACACCAGGCCGCGGTGGGCGGGCACGCGCAGGACGCAGGGCACCCCGGCGCGCAGGGCCGCCGTCGCCGCCAGCGCGTGGAACTGGCCGAGGTCGGCCCACAGCGGGGCGGCGGACGGCGCACCGGTGACCGCTCCGTTCAGGCGCCGGAGCAGGCGCAGGGCCCACGCCATGACGGTGGGGTCGGCCAGGACGGCCTCCACCGCCTCGGGGGCCTGTTCCTCGGCGGCGCACAGCAGCCGCCAGGCCGTACGGCCCGAGGGGACGCCGCCGCGGTGCCGGGTGCGGCGGGCCGCCTCGTCGCCGCGGTCCAGGAGGGCGCGCAGGATCAGCAGGAGCTGGCTGCGCTGCGCGGAACACAGCAGTGCGAGATCCGTCTCGCTCGCGTCGCCTGCCGCCATGGCGCGCAGCGAGTCGAGGGACACCCGGTGGACGTCCAGGGGCCGAGGGGTCACCGGCCGCACTCGTCCGGATGCCGCCTGCGGACGTACCTCATCTCCTCGCTCTGGCTGTCACCGGCCAGCGTCCCGAAAGCCAAGGTCGCCTTGGCACTCACCTGGCTCAACGCGCGTCGCAACGCGGGATCGTCACTGGAGTGCAGCTCCGCCAAAGAGATCCCCGACAGATCGAGAAGGTCGGAACAGAAGTCCTTCGCAGGGTCTGCCATACCGTGGTTCCCCCTGACATGGTGGTTCGGCGGCTCCGGATGCGCTTCCATGGTGGCCGCAATGCCTCGCCAGTGGAAGACGGCCGCAGGTCATACAGCGTGGGGTCGACAGGCTTGCCTGGTCGGCCACGTGAGGGGGATCGCATGACACACCTACTGCGCTTTCCGGCGCCCGACGGCGACGGCCACCTCATCGTCGAGGTGGCCGACGACGACCCCGCCGTCGTGGAGGTCTCCCGTCTGGGAAACGCCGTGGCCGACGCCACCGCCTCCTTCGAGGACGGCATGGACCGCATCCGGAACGCGGCCGTCTCCGCCCTGCGGCGGCTGCGCGACATGCCGAGCCGTCCGGACGAGGTGGGACTGGAGTTCGGCATACGGTTCAACGCCGAATTCGGCGCCGTCATCGCCAAGTCGGAGGGCGAGGCGCAGCTCAAGGTGACGATGACGTGGCGGCGGGACGGGTCGGCGGAGACTGCGGCGGAGTGAGCGCGGCGTCCGCCGACCGGGGTGTCCCGGCACTCCGTCAGAGCGTGACCGTCGCGTGGATCATGCGGTGGTCCGAGACGGACGGGTCGACGACCTCGCAGGCGTAGGTGGCGCCGGTGGGTCCGAAGAGGTAGTCGATCTTGTTGTCGCCGTCGGTGGGGGCACCGTCGTGGGGCGAGCCGGGGGTGGGCTGACCGCACTCCTGGTGGGAGGCGTACAGGCTCGACAGCAAGTCGACGGAGGCGTGGGTGGTGTTGAGGTCGCCGCCGAGGAAGGGGGTGTAGCCGTGCTCCTGGAGCTTGTCGACGATGCCCTTGAGGGCGTCGGACTGCTCGCGGCGGGATGTGCCGTTGGGGTCGTCACCTGCCTGCTTGCCGTCGACGAAGTACGAGCCGCTGCTGAAGTGCGCGTTGCAGTAGACGGTCCCGGTCTCGGGGACGGTGGCGCACAGGGCGGGGCGCTGTTCCTTCTTGTCGGGCGAGGGCAGGGTGTAGCCGCGGTACCAGGTGTTGGTGTCCTTGACCGCGAGCGCGATGCCGAAGGAGCCCCGGTCCTTGTGGCTGGTGCTGTCGGCGCAGGTCTTCTGGGCCAGGAGACCGGTGTCACTGGTGCCGTCGGTGGCGACGACCTTGTAGTACGTGGGCGCGAACCGTACGTCCCAGCCGCCGCCGAGCCGGGTCTCCAACTCGAGTTCCAGCGGCTTGACCGCCTTCTCGCAGATCTCCTGGAAGAAGATCGCCTCGGGGCGGTGGTTCAGGTAACCGTCCACGGCGGGGGCGACGTTGGCGCCGACCGTGTCGCCGTCGGCGTACTGCAGCTTGCACGCCGCGCTCGGGTTGTTGTTCGCGCACACGTTCCACGAGGCGATGTCGTGCCGCCCGGAGGCGGTCACGGTCGACTGCGGGGGCGCCTCCGTGTCACCGGCACCGGCGACCGGCACGAAGGTGAAGCGCTCCCAACTGCCCACAGAGGAGGAACGGGCGCGCAGCAGACCCTGGTCGCCGCCGGTGTAGTTGAACTCGGCGGTGACATAGAGCCCGTTGGCGGCGGACTTCAGCGCGAACTGGTCGCCGCCCTGCGGGACGACGTAAAAGCGCTCCCAGGAACCGCTGTTGGTGCCCCGGGCACGCAGCATCCCGCTCTGGGCGCCGCTGGTGTCGACCTCCGAGGTGACGTAGAGACCGTTCTCCTCGTTGCGGAGCGAGACGGTCGTGCCGTAGCCGACGCCCGCGACGTTGTCGGTGTGCAGGCTGAAGGTCTCCCAGGAGCCCACGGACGCCGAGCGGGCCCGCAGCTTGCCGTTCTGGTCGCCGGAGTCGTTGACCTCGGCGGAGACGTACACCCCGTTGACCTTCAGCGCCCAGCGCTGACCGGTGGACGACGGCGGCGCCGAGGCGGCGAGCGCGGACGTGGCGGGCAGCGCCACCACGCCGGTGAGGGCGGCCAGCACGGTCGCCAGAAGAAGACACAGTCTTCGCATGATTCCCTTGTCTTGGTGAGTCGTTGACCTAAACGATCTTGACATTAGGCGCAGTACGACTCACGGACAAGGGTGCGTGCGCCCGCTCCGCTCAGGGGTCCGCCGCCGTCGCTGCTGAGCGCCATCTCGTGCTCCCTCGGGCTGCGGACCGCGCGCGGACACGGCACGCGCGCGGACACGGCACTGCCGCTCTCGCCCGGCGCGTGCGCGCCCGATCGGACGCGTACCGCTCGCCGCCCGCGCCGACCGCGCCGTTGACTGGGGGTCCGGGAGCCGTGCGGGTCGGGAGGCGGTATGGCGTGGAAGGCGCGGCTCGCGCGGCTGCGCGCGGAGGCGGAACGGCGCTTCCCCGTCATCACCGCGCTGACCGGGCGGCTGCTCTCCGCCAATCTGCTGGACGCGGCCACCCGGCTGGCCGCGCAGGCGTTCCTCGCGGCCGTACCGCTGCTGTTCGCGTTCGCCGCGTTCGCGCCGGAGAGTGTGCGCGAGCAGCTGCGTGACTCGCTGCGGGCGGTGTTCGGGCTGACCGGCGGCGCCAGTCGGCAGCTGGACCAGGTGCTCGACGAGTCCACCGATCCCGAGCTGCGGGAGACCAGCGGGATCATCGGCCTGGTGGTGGCGCTGCTCTCGGCGACCAGTTTCAGCCGGGCGATGGCGCGGGTGTGCGAGCGGGCGTGGCGGCTGCCGAAAGCCGGTACGCGGATCGCGGCGTGGCGGTGGGTGGTGTGGCTGCTCGTGCTGGTGCTGGTGATCCTCTTCCAGGCGCCGGTGCGTGACGGCTTCGGCGCCGGGCTGTGGCTCGGCACCCCGCTGCTCTTCCTGGTCGGCACCTTCGTGTGGCTGTGGACCCAGCGGCTGCTGCTCGCGGCGCGGGTGCCGTGGCTCGCGCTGCTGCCGGGCGCGCTGCTGGCCTCGGCGGCGTCGACGGCGCTCAGCCTGACCGCGCGGATCTACATGCCGCAGGCCCTCAACCGCTCCCTGCGCGAGTACGGCTCCCTCGGCCTGGTGCTGGCCCTGCTGTCCTGGCTGATCGTGCTCAGCGCGGCGATCACCTTCGCGGTGACGATCGGCGCGGTGCTGGCGCAGGAGCCGCCGCTGAGGCGGTGGCTGGGGGCGGGGCGGATCAAGGGGGACGAGGCCGCGCTCAAGGGGAGCGAGGACAGACAGCTCAAGGACGGCCCGGCGGACCGCTGACCCCGGCCCCCGCGCCCCCGGCTGCCCGGTCCCCCACACCCTCCCGCTCCCCCGCGTCCTCCGCCAGAAAGTCCACCACCGCCAGCGCGAACAGCAGCGCCAGCGCCAGCCCGACCACCACCCACACCGTGGGGTGGGTCCAGAGGACGTACGCGACGACCGCCCCCGCCACCAGCAGCCACTCGATCCAGACCCGGTGCCGGTGCACGAAGGGCCCGACCGGCCCGGTGCGCATCCCGAACCGGTCGGCCTGGCCGCGTACGGCGAGGATGCCCGCGTGCCACAACTGCCGTGCGCCGCGCGCGTACCGGCCGGGTCCGGAGAGCCACGCCGCGAGGGCGACGACCACGCCGAGCGCGATCACGGCCCGTACGGCG
The DNA here is from genome assembly GCF_000373625.1 of Streptomyces sp. LaPpAH-108. GTDB lineage: Bacteria > Actinomycetota > Actinomycetes > Streptomycetales > Streptomycetaceae > Streptomyces. The sequence goes on along the minus strand of NZ_KB891987.1, from coordinate 46,070 downwards.
GTGCGCAGGAACCGGGTGAGGGTGTCGTAGACGGCCTCGGCGGCGGGCTGGGACACGTCGGCGGGCAGGGCGTCCAGGTAGATCACCCGGAAGACGGTCAGGCCGAGGCCGAGCAGCAGGGCGGTGAAGGCGAAGCCGAGCGCGGCGGCGACGAGCGCCCGGCGGCGCCGTACGGCGGTCAGCACCCCGGCGATCAGCAGGACGGCGGCGAGGACGGGCACCCACAGCCCGGCCAGGTCGAGCAGCCGGAAGTACGTCTTGAGCCTGCCCACCTCCTCCGCCTGGAGCACGGTGAAGCTGGTGTGCACGACGGGGATCTTGCCCGCGAGGCCGAGCCCCGAGTCGACCAGCCGGTCCTTGACCTGCTCGATGACGGGCGCGAGATCGATCTCCACCTTGTCGCCCCGGAGGGTGACCGCGCCGCCCCCGCTGCCGGTGAGCGCCTTGTCCACGCTGGTGTGGATCTGCCGGTTGGCGCCCGTCCAGAAGGTGGCGAACGCGTCGGACGCGACGACCTCCCGCGTCTTGTCGTTGACGAAGCTGCGCACCGCCCCCTGGAGCGAGCCGCCGATGCCGCCGAGCGCCTTCTCGACAAGCGGCCGGTCCTTGGGCGCCACCTTCTCCAGCAGCCCGGGGATGTCGAGGCGGCCCATCAGCGCGTCGGTGACCCGGTTCGCCACGGCGTCCTGCACGGCGGGGTCGCGGGCCAGCGGGGCGACGGTGGCGACGTAGCGGTCGGTGTCGTCCACGAGATCGGCGGTCCAGGCGGCGACGACCCCGAGCGGGGCGAGCAGACAGCCGAGCACGACGAGCACGAAGGCGACGACGGCCCGCCCGGGGTGCCGCCGGGGCCGCCGTCCCTCCAGCGCGGCCACCCGGGCCCGCAACTCGTCCCAGTCCTCCCGGTCCCGCCCCGACGGCTGCTCCTGCGCCATGCCCGCACTCCTCAGCTCCGAGTCCGCCGCGGCCCGGCCGGACGGGCACTTGTGAGCAGCAGATCCCGGGCGGGGGGCGCGTGCCAGCGACGGTGACCCGTTCGGGTGGACCGGTCGCACGGGTGTCCCACACGGCGTGCGGGGCGGGGCGCGCGCCCCTTGACTGGGAGCGGTGATCTTCGGCGAGGTACGGAGGCGGGACATGGCGGGGTACTGGATAAGAGGCACGGCCGGGGCCGTGCTGGCCGTGGCGCTCGGGCTGGCGTCCGCCGGGTGCTCGGACGGGTCGAGCAGCCCGTCCGACAGCGCGAGCAGGGCGGCCTCGGCGGCCTCCTCCCTCGCCTCCCGCGCCTCCGACTCGCTGGCCTCGGCCACGGCGGAGGCCAAGCGGAAGCTGGACCAGGTCAAGGGCGGGGTGAACGCCAAGAGCGACGTGACGCTGGGCGGGATCACCACCGACTCCGACGGCCGGGCCAACGTCGCGGTGACCGCGAACAACACCACCGACTCCCGCAAGTCCTTCGTGGCGCAGGTCAACTTCGACGACAAGAACGGCAATCTGCTGGACACCGTCGTCGTGACCATCGACAACGTCAGCGCGGGCTCCCACCGCCAGGCCACCGCCCGCAGCCACCGCAAACTGACCGGCGACGTCCACGCGACGGTGGCGACGGCACTACGCCACTGAGCCCGGGCACGACAGAGCGCCCGCGGCTCAGCCGCCCGCGCCCTCCGCCCCGCGCTCGCGCAGCCACTCCAGCACCCGCTCCGCGTGCTCACCGGGCGGGAAGACCGGATAGAAGACGTGCTCGACCACCCCGGCGCGGACGATCAGCGTGAGCCGCTTGTACAGCCGCGCCCCCGACGCCTCGAAGGTCGGCAGGTCCAGCGCCCCGGCGAGAGCGAACCCGGGGTCGGAGAGCATCGGGAACGGCAGCCGGAGCCGGTCCACGACCTCGCGCTGATAGCCGGTGTCCTGGCTGGACAGCCCGTACACCCGCGCCGCGCCCGCCGCCCGCAGGTCCTCGAAGTGGTCGCGGAAGCCGCACGACTCCACCGTGCAGCCCCGGGCGCCGGGGATGGCGTTCCAGCCCTCGGGGAGATCCGTGCCGGGACGGCCGGTGAGGGGGTAGACGTAGATCACCGCACGGCCGGGTCCGAGACCGTCGAGCCGGACCGTGCCGCCCGCCGTGTCCGCCAGGGTGAGCGACGGCATCCGGGTGCCGGGGAGGTGATCGGCGGCGCCGTCGTCCGGGGGGACGGGCAGACCGGCGGGCAGGGTGAGGTGGTCGTCGTGCATCGCCTGGGTCTCCTTCGGCGGGGGGTGTGCGTCCGTCGGCAGGGGGCGCGCCGCCGCTTCGAGGCGTGCCAGCAGCACCGCCCTCCTCGCCGTCAACTCCTCGATCCGCACAGCCAGTTCGTCTGCCGCGTCGCGGTAGCCCGCCAGTGACGCCGGGCAGTCGGCGTGGGTACGGCCCGCCGTCAGGCAGTCGAGGAAGGGGCGGGTGCGCTCGGCGGGGATGCCGAGGCGTTTCAGCGCCCGGATCTCCTGGACCAGGCGCAGGTCGACCGCGTCGTAGCTGCGGTAGCCGTTCGGGCGGCGGGACGGGGTGACCAGCCCGAGGGACTCGTAGTAGCGGACCGCCTTGACCGTGGTCCCGGCGCGCCGGGCCAGCTCCCCGATCCGCATCCCGTCCACCTCGTTCTCGTCCCCCGCACCGCTCATGTCACGGCACGCTAAACCCTGCCCCCGGGGGCAGGGTCAAGGGCGCCCGGGGGGGCGTAAGGCGGGGCGCTCCGTACGGGGCGCCCCGCGCGCCCCGTACGAAGGTGTCCGCGATCTCGGTCATCATGGAAAGGCCGCGCTACCGGCTCCGGCCGGGTGCCGCGGGCGTCACCCCGACCCGTGACGCACCTCGGCCGGTGTGCGCGGCACCGGAGTCCATCCAGTCCACCAGGGGAGACATGCAGGAGACGCGACCGGACACGGGACCGGCGGTGCCGGGTACGGCGGCGGGCATCGACCTGCGCGACCTCACCCCCACGCTGACCCTGCTGATCATCAGCCTCGTCGTCGCCGCCGTCGGGGTGTACGAGCTGTGCGGCTTCGGCTTGCACAGCCTCGACCGGCGCCCCCACCTCTTCAGCGACGGCCTGGCGACCGGCGGCGTGATCGTCGCGGCGGTCGCGGCCGGAGCGGCGGCGGGCAACCTGGCCTGGACCCTCGCCACGTCCCGCCGGGACGGCCCCGACGAAGGCTGACGAAGCCCCACGGGACACCCTCGGCGGGGACCGGCCGGGCCTCACGGGGCACCCCCGGCGGAGACCGGCCGGGCCTCACGGGGCACCCCTAGCGGGAACCGACCAGGCCCCGCAGGACTCCCCGGCGGAGACCAGCCAGGCCCCACGGGGGCACCCCCGGCGGGAACCGGCCACGCCCCGCAGGACTCCCCGGCGGAGACCAGCCAGGCCCCACGAAACACCCCCGGCGGAGACCGGCCACGCCCCGCAGGACTCCCCGGCGGGAACGCCGACCGCCCCCGCCCCCGGTCATCCGCCCCCGGCCGCACCCCCGGAATCGCCCGGCACCGCCGCCCCGCCCCCCACCGTGAACCCGATGACCGCCCCGCCGCCCTCGCGCCGGTAGGCGAACGGTGCTCCCCCGTGCGCCGTCGCCACCTCTCGGACGATGGAGAGGCCGAGGCCGGAGCCCGGCAGGGAGCGGGCGTCGGCGGCGCGGTAGAAGCGGTCGAAGACGCGGATGAGGTCGCTCTCGGCGATACCGGGGCCCCGGTCCAGGACCTCCACCCGGACCGTGCCCGCGCGGACGGGCCCCGTGACGCGGACCTCGATCGGCGCGGTGCCGTCCCGGTCGAACTTGGCCGCGTTCTCGACCAGGTTCGAGATGGCCCGCTGGAGCATCCCCGGCCGCCCCTCGGTCCCGGTGTCGCCGCTGACCCGCAGCACGATCTCCCGGCCGGTACGGCGCCCCGCGAGCCCCACCACGTCCTCCGCGAGGTCGGCCAGGTCCACCCGCTGCGGCGGCTCGGAGTCGGACTGCCCGGCGGCGAGGTCGACCAGCTCGTTGACCAGGTCGGTCAGCTCGCGGGCCTCCAGGCCGAGGTCCGCGACCAGCTCCTCACGGGTGGCGGGCGGCAGCTCGTCCAGGCGCCGCAGCAGCGAGATGTTCGTCCGCAGCGAGGTCAGCGGCGTGCGCAGCTCGTGCCCCGCGTCCTGGACCAGGCGCCGCTGGTCCTCCTCGGACTGGGCGAGGCGCCCGAGCATCCGGTCGAAGGCGCGGCCGAGCCGTCCCACCTCGTCGAGCCCGGCGACGGGCACCTCGATGCCGAGCCGCCGGGTGCGGGCCACGTCCTCCGCGGCGGCCGTGAGCACGACCAGGCGCCGGGTGATCCGGCGGGCCAGCCACCAGCCGAACAGCCCCGCGCCCACCACGACCGCCGCCATCAGGATCAGCGTCCGCTGCTGGAGCGTGCGCAGCAGGTCCTCGGTGTCGCTGAACTCCTGCGCCACCTGCACCGCGCCCTTGCCGTCGCCCAGCGAGACGGTGGCGACCCGGAACAGGTCCTCGCCGACCCGTACGTCCTTGTGCTCGGCCAGCTTCCCGGCCGCCCGCGCCCCGGCGGCGGCCCGGTCGGCGGCGGTCACCGGCAGCACCGGGCTGCCGTGGTCGACGATGTCGCCGCGCGCCCCCAGCACCTGCACGTCGGTCCGCGCGGGCCGCACGAGATCGTGCCCGGGGCGGGAGGAGGAGAAGTCGTCCGGGGTCATGTCGTGCTGCCGGACCTCGTCCCGTACGTCCTGCACGACCTGCGTGAACACCGACTGCTGGTCCACCCGCACGAGCCGGGCGGCCGAGCCGTACGACAGGATGCCGACCAGGATCGTGACGGCGGCGGTGACGGCGGCGAAGGACACCGCGAAGGTGGTGCGCAGCGAGACCAGCTTGGTCCGGCCGGTCCGGGAGCGGCCCGGCGCCCGCCAGGGACGGCCCACTACTCCTCCCGCAGCACGTACCCCACACCGCGCACGGTGTGGATCAGCTGCGGGGCGCCCGGCTCGTCCAGCTTGCGGCGCAGATAGCCGACGTAGACGGCGAGGTTCTTGGAGCCGGGGCCGAAGTCGTAGCCCCAGATGCGGTCGTAGATCGTGGAGTGGTCGAGCACGATGCCCGCGTTGCGCACCAGCAGTTCCAGCAGCTCGAACTCGGTGCGGGTCAGCTCCAGCTCGCGCACCCCGCGCCAGCAGCGGCGGGCCTGGAGGTCCATGCGCAGCCCGGCGGCGCCCACCTGGTGGCGCTCGGAGACCACCGGACGGTCCTCCGGGCTCACGGCCGGGGCCGGGATCGCGGCGGCGGGGGTCGTACGGCGCAGCAGGGCGCGCAGCCGGGCGAAGACCTCCTCCACGTCGAAGGGCTTGACCACGTAGTCGTCGGCGCCCGCGTCCAGGCCCGCGATGCGGTCGGCGGTCTCCACCAGCGCGGTGAGCATCAGGATCGGGGTGCGGTCGCCCTCGGCGCGCAGTACCCGGCAGACCTGGAGGCCGTCGATGCCGGGCATCATCACGTCGAGCAGCAGCACGTCCGGCGGGGTGCGGTGGGCCTGCGCCAGCGCCTCGACACCGTCGGCGACCGCCGTCACCGCGTAGCCCTCCAGGGTGAGGGCACGCTCCAGGGCGTGGCGGATGGCGCGGTCGTCTTCGGCGAGGAGCACAGTCTGGGGCACCCGACCAGTCTGCCAAGGCGCGCGGGCGTTCGGCCGGGACCGGTGATCCACGGTGGTCCTTTTTACCGGGATCTCACCGTCACCGGCCCGGCCGAAGGCTCGGGGCGCGGTGGCTCAGGACTGCGTGTCCGCCTGCTTCATCGAGGCGACCGCGTCCGCGACCGTCGCGCGGTACAGGCCCAGCTTGGGCTCGAGGACCTTCGCGCCGGAGCCGAGCGGGAAGTTCTTGGTCTCGGCGGCGGGCATGTGGTCGCCGTCGGCCAGCACGTTCATCTCGTCGATGCCGGGCGCGGTGCCGGTGGTGGCGCCGCTCGGGTCGAGGTCGATCACGGCGTAGGCGGTGCGGCCCGCGTGGAGCACGTACGCGGGCGGGCCGCCGAGGCCGCCGGGGACCAGCGGCTTGACATTGCGGCTCTGGTCGGCCGACTGGGAGGAGCCGAGGTCGACGGCGGGGTAGTAGCTCAGGCCGCAGGCGGTCGCGCCGGTGTTGCGGACCTCGATCACCCGCTGGGTGGCGGCGCGCTTGGTCACCCGCACGGTGATCTGGCCGCCCGCGCAGGGGTGGGAGTAGGCGTAGCTGTCGGTGTCCTTGGCGCCGGACTTGGTGGCGGCCTGCTGGGCGGCGGCGCTCTGCGTGACGGCCGTGGCGCCACCGGTACCGGCGCCCTTCGACGTGCCGCCGGGCGTCACCGAGGTCGCGGTGCCCGACCCGGCCGGGGCGGAGGCGTCCTTCGAGGGCTTGGCCGCCACCGTGGCCGCGGGCTTCGCGGCGCCCTCGTCCTTCGCGCCGGAGCCGGAGCCCGAGCCGCCGCAGGCGGTCAGGGCGAGGGCGAGGACGGCGGTACCGGCGGCGGCGAGCGTGGTGGAGCGGTGGAGCGTACGCATGGGAAGTCCCCCGTGAGGTCGTGCGAAGAGTGACCGGGAAGCGGGTGAAACCCGCCCCGACCTGCTGACATCGATTACTCTCCGCCCCCGGACCCACGTTTCGCTGACGCCCCGCTGACGTCGGGCTGACGTCCGCCGCCGGGCTCCGTCGGGGGCTTGCGGTCCTCCGGCGGACGGTCCTCGCGCAGCCGGGCCGCCTGCTTCTCGGAGAACTCCACCGTGCGTTCCATGTGCCGCACGATCACGGCCAGTTCGGCGTCGTCCAGCTCGTCGAAGATCCGGTACCAGTCGCCGGACAGCGCCTCCCACACGCGCCGGAACTGCCCGATCCGCTCCGGTACGGGCACCACGAGCACCCGGCGCCGGTCGGCCTCGTCCCGGCCCCGGACCACGTATCCGGCCCGCTCCAGGCGGTCCACCAGGCGGGTGGCCGAGCCGGTGGTGAGCCCGGTCAGCTCCGCGACCCGGCCGGTGGTGACCGGCTCCGGCTCCAGGGTGAGCAGGTTCAGGCACTGCAGATCGGTGGGGTGCAGCCCGATGCGGTCGGCGACGGCCTGGCTGAACAGGGCGTACGAGGCGATGTACCGCCGGGACACCGCGTCCAGCTCCGCCAGCAGCCCGGCGCGGGCGGTGTGGTTCCCGGCCATGTGGACCTCCCGTACGTCGGCTGCGGCTGCCCTCGCGGGGCCCGGCGGAGCGCGTCCGCTCAGAACGCGTACGCGTCGCCCGTGTCCAGGACCAGCACCTTCAGGCGGTCGTTCGAACGGTCCGGGTCGCTCACGCCGCCGTTCCAGGCGGGCTCCACCTCCAGGGTGACCTCCGAGGCCGCCTGCCGCAGGGCGACGGTCAGCGCGAGGGTGCGTCCGGCCCGCCCGACGGCCAGTGCGCCGGTCCCGCAGACGAGGGTCCGCTCCCCGGTCCGCGCACACGCCGACGGCAGCTCCTGCCGCTCGGCCAGCGCCACCGACCACCGCAGCCGCACGCTCGCGTCCGCGACGGCGGAGGGGCCCGCGTCACGCGGCGTGAGCCGGACCTCGACCCGGTCACCGGTGAGCACGGCGTGCCCGTGGAAGGAGAGGTCGGCGTGGGGCGGTGTGGCGGGCCGGGGTGCCGTGGCCGGTGCGGGGCCGGACCGCGCCGCCCGCGCCGGGAGCGGAACGGTCCCGGACACCTTCACCGACGAGGAACCGGCCGCCGCCGCCCCGGTCGCGCCCGCCGTCCCCCCGAAGCCCAGCGCAGCGCCCCCGCACACCGCCAGCAGCACCCACGTCCTCGCCCGCACGCCCATGCCGCTCACCACTTCCAGCCCGCTGCCGTACCGCTGCCGTACCGAGAGGCCGTGGCGCGCGGTCGCGCGGGGCCCAGGGGATGTATGCCACGTGGGCCGGAGGCCAGGCGCCGTCCATCAGGTGAACGGACGCACGCCGGGGGCGCCCGGACGGGACATGACACCCTTCCCCCATGCTGATCCTCCGCTCCGCCGCCCTCTTCGTCGTCGCCGCGCTCTTCGAGATCGGCGGCGCGTGGCTGGTCTGGCAGGGCGTGCGCGAGCACCGGGGCTGGCTGTGGATGGCGGGCGGGGTGCTGGCCCTCGGCGCGTACGGCTTCGTCGCCACCTTCCAGCCGGACGCCCACTTCGGCCGCATCCTGGCCGCGTACGGCGGGATCTTCGTGGCGGGCTCGATCCTGTGGGGCGTGGTCGCGGACGGCTACCGCCCCGACCGGTGGGACATCGCGGGGGCACTGGTGTGCCTGGCGGGAATGGCGCTGATCATGTGGGCGCCGAGGAACGGCGGCTGAGACGCGCCCGCCGCGAACCGGGCGATGGGCGCTCGCCTACGCTGGACGGGCAGCGCCCCGTTTCTTGACCGCACAGGAGCAGCCCATGGCCCCCGCAGCCCCGTCCGCCGCCGCCCGTATCGCCGTCGTCACGGGCGCGAGCAGCGGGATCGGCGCGGCCACCGCCCGCAGCCTGGCCGAGGCGGGGTACCGGGTCGTCCTCACCGCGCGCCGCAAGGACCGGATCGAGGCGCTGGCGGAGGAGATCAACGCGGCGGGCCACGCGGCGACGGCGTACCCGCTGGACGTGACGGACCGCGTGGCGGTGGACGAGTTCGCGACGGCGTTCCGCACGGTCGGTGTGCTGGTCAACAACGCGGGCGGCGCGCTCGGCGCGGACCCGGTGGCGACGGGCGACCCGGCCGACTGGCGCACGATGTACGAGACGAACGTCATCGGCACCCTCAACATCACCCAGGCCCTGCTCCCCAAGCTGGAGGCGAGCGGCGACGGCGTGGTGGTCGTCGTCTCCTCCACCGCAGGGCTCGGCACGTACGAGGGCGGCGCGGGTTACGTCGCCGCCAAGCACGGCGAGCACGTCCTCGCCGAGACCCTGCGCCTGGAGATCGTCGGCAAACCGGTCCGCGTCGTGGAGATCGCCCCCGGCATGGTCAAGACCGACGAGTTCGCCCTGACCCGCTTCAACGGCGACACGGCCAGGGCCGCCAAGGTCTACGAGGGCGTCGCCGCCCCCCTCACCGCCGACGACGTGGCCGAGACGATCACCTGGGCGGTCACCCGCCCCAGCCACGTCAACGTCGACCTCCTGGTCCTGCGCCCCCGCGCCCAGGCCTCCAACACCAAGGTCCACCGGGAACTGTGATGCCGACCGAAGAGAACACCCCCGAAAAACGCCGCCTCGCCCAGGAGACCAAGGACGAACGCCAGGTCTGGTACTTCCTGGCGTACTTCCTCTTCGGCATCCACGTAATCGCCTTCGTCATGATCTACGCGGTCCGCCACGCCAAGTAGGCCGCAGCAGCGCGGAGTTCAGCCCTTCACGCAGACGAACTGCTTGAGCTTCGCCACCACCTCGACCAGGTCGCGCTGCTGCTCCATCACCTGGTCGATGTTCTTGTAGGCGCCGGGGATCTCGTCGACCACGCCGGAGTCCTTGCGGCACTCCACGCCCCGGGTCTGCTCCTCCAGGTCCCGGGTGGTGAAGCGGCGCTTGGCGGCGCTGCGGCTCATGCGCCGACCGGCGCCGTGCGAGGCGGAGTTGAAGGCGGCGGTGTTGCCGAGGCCCTTCACGATGTACGAACTCGTCCCCATGGAGCCGGGGATGATGCCGTACTCGCCGGAACCGGCCCGGATCGCGCCCTTGCGGGTCACCAGCAGGTCCATGCCGTCGTACCGCTCCTCCGCCACGTAGTTGTGGTGGCAGGAGATCTCCGGCTCGAAGACGGGCTTCGCCTTCTTGAACTCCTTGCGGATGACGTCCTTGAGGAGGGCCATCATCAGTGTGCGGTTGTACTTGGCGTACTCCTGCGCCCAGAAGAGGTCGTTGCGGTAGGCCGCCATCTGCGGGGTGTCGGAGACGAACACCGCGAGGTCGCGGTCCACCAGGCCCTGGTTGTGCGGGAGCTTCTGCGCGACGCCGATGTGGTGTTCGGCCAGCTCCTTGCCGATGTTGCGGGAGCCGGAGTGGAGCATGAGCCAGACCGAGTCCGACTGGTCGAGACAGACTTCGATCATGTGGTTTCCGCTGCCGAGCGTTCCCAGCTGCTTGTGGGCGCGCTCCTCACGGAACTTCACGGCCCCGGCGACCCCGTCGAAGCGGCCCCAGAACTCCTCCCAGCCGGCCGTGGCCAGACCGTGGAACTGCCCGGGCTCGACAGGGTCGTCGTGCATCCCCCGCCCCACCGGAATCACCCGCTCGATCCCCGACCGCAGCCGCGTCAGATCCCCCGGCAGGTCGTTCGCCGTCAGTGACGTCTTCACCGCCGACATCCCGCACCCGATGTCCACCCCCACCGCCGCGGGACACACCGCGCCCCGCATCGCGATGACCGAGCCGACCGTCGCGCCCTTGCCGTAGTGGACGTCCGGCATGACGGCGAGGCCGCGCACCCAGGGGAGCGTCGCCACGTTCTGGAGCTGGCGCAGCGCGCCGTCCTCGACGGTGGCGGGGTCGGCCCACATGCGGACGGGCACCCGGGCGCCCGGTATCTCTACGTACGACATCTCTTCCTCGATCCCCCGGTGACAGAAAAAGCCTGAAAAGGCGCAGAACGCAAAAGCGGCGCCATGGTCTGCGATAAGGGACAAGGGACCGGCGTCCGCGGTGGTGCGTGCGATACACATTGTGTCCAGCAGGCGCCCCGCCGCGGCAAGCGAATAACCAGCGGGGACACTGGAGCACCGGCGCACACACCGCCGGCCCGCAACCCCGTCGAGAGGAGCCCGACCGTGCAGCGGAAGGCCCACGTCATCGGTACCGCCGCCCTCTTCGCGGCGCTGCTGACAGGCTGCACGAGCGGCTCGGACGGAGCGAGTTCGACCGACGACGCCAACCCGGGCGACGCGGGCACCGCCACCGTCGCCGCCCAGCCCGGCAAGTACCGCACCCTGCCCGAGCCCTGCGGCGCCGTCGGCCACGACACCCTCGGCTCGCTGCTGCCCGGCATCCGCCAGATCACCGACCCCGACCAGCGCGACAAGGCGTACCGGGGCGTGCCCGAGCTGACCTACGACACCGACCGCAAGGTGGGCTGCCACTGGAAGGTGGAGTCCACCACCGCGACCGACCGCCTCTCGGTGGACTTCGAGCGCGTGGTGTCCTTCGACAACGCGGTCAGCGACGACAGCGAGGCCCGCAAGCTGTTCCAGGGCATGGAGAAGGCCGCCCATCTGCCCGTCCCCGGCGCCCCGGGCGGCGAACCCGCCTCCCCCTCCGCCGACCCGAGCGCCACGGCGAGCCCGGACGCGAGCGCGAGCCCCGACCCCTCGGAGACCGCCGCCGACGCCGCCGATCTGCGCCCCCGCGCACTGCCCGACCTCGGCGACGAGGCGTACCTCGACGACCAGCTCTCCACCTCCGGCTCGACGTCCGAACCGCGCACCGTGACTGTGGTGTTCCGCACGTCCAACGTCGTCGTCACCCTCGAGTACGAGGAGCAGCCGATGGTCGTCGGCGCCGTCCCGGACAGCAAGGAAATGCAGGACAGGGCCCGGGATCTGGCCTCTCAACTGGCCGACAAGCTCAACGGCTGACGCCCCCTCGCCCGCCCCTCACGTCACTTCGCGCACCGCGCGAACCGGAAACACACGCCACCTTCACCGCGTACCGTGACGTCGCAGGAACCCGCACGACCACCGAGCGTCATGAGTGAAGGAACCATGCAGCGAGCCGTACAGCGAGACGACCGTGCCCACCCCCGAGCCGGGCGCCTGAGCCGCGCTCTGGTGTGCGCGGCAGCGGTGCCCGCGGTGCTCATCACCGCGGGCTGCTCGTCGGACTCCGGCGACTCCGCGAACAAGGACACCCCGGCCGCCCGGCAGAGCGCGGGCAGCGGCACGGCGGGCACGTCCTCGCCCGACACCACCCCGACGGTCGCCCCGGCCGCGTACCAGAAGCTTCCCGACCCCTGCGACGCGCTGGGCAAGAAGACGCTGGACGACCTGGTGCCGAAGACCAAGTCGGGCAAGAAGGGCAAGAGCGACGACACCACCGCCCGCTCCTCCTGCTCGTGGACCAGCCTGGACGACAACGGCGTCAAGGGCTCGCAGTTCCGCTGGCTGAGCGTCTCCCTGCTGCGCTTCGACTCCGACGGGGCGCGCGGCAGCGGCAACGACCAGGCCCACTCGTACTACACCCGCCAGCTCACCGACGCCGAGCACGTCTCGGGCGCGAAGAGCACCAAGTCGCAGCCGCTGACCGGCACGGGCGACGAGGCGACGGCGGTGCGCTACGACCTCAAGAAGAAGGAAGGCGCCTTCAAGCAGCAGACGGTGGTCGCCCGGGTCCAGAATGTGGTCGTCACGCTCGACTACAACGGCGCGGGTCTCGCGGGCGAGAAGACCCCGGACGCCGACGACCTGACGAAGGACGCCGAGAAGGCCGTCAAGGAGGTCATCGCCTCCGTCTCGGCCGCCAACGGCCGTGGTCAGACGGCGGGTTCGGGCGAGGGCGGCTCGGCCGCCCCGTCGCGGAAGCCGTCCGGGAAGGCGTCCGAACCGGCCTCCGGCAAGGCTTCCAAGTCCGCCTCCCCCAGCGCCTCCGCGTCCGCGAAGGACGACAAGAAGGACTGACCGGCACCACGTTCGGCGTACACGTGTGCCACCCTGTTGCGCGCAACAACACGTAACGGGAGGGGAGTACGAGTGGCCGCGCCACTTCAGCTGACTCGGATGCACCGCGTACTCATCGGCGTGGTCGTGGCCGGCGCCTTGATCATCGCCGGTATCGGCTTCGCCGGTTCGTACGCGGCCGTCCGCGCACTGGCCCTCAAGAAGGGCTTCGGGAACTTCTCCTATGTGTTCCCGGTCGGCATCGACGCGGGCATCTGTGTGCTGCTCGCGCTCGACCTGCTGCTGACCTGGATGCGCATCCCCTTCCCGATGCTGCGCCAGACGGCCTGGCTGCTCACGGCGGCCACCATCGCCTTCAACGGCGCGGCGGCGTGGCCGGACCCGCTGGGCGTCGGGATGCACGCGGTCATCCCGATCCTGTTCGTGGTCTCCGTGGAGGCGGCCCGGCACGCGGTCGGCCGGATCGCGGACATCACGGCGGACAAGCACATGGAGGGCGTGCGCATCACGCGCTGGCTGCTCTCCCCGGTGCCGACCTTCCTGCTGTGGCGGCGGATGAAGCTGTGGGAGCTGCGCTCCTACGAGCAGGTCATCAAGCTGGAGCAGGAACGTCTCGTCTACCAGGCCCGGCTGCGCTCCCGCTTCGGCCGCGCCTGGCGCCGCAAGGCACCCGTGGAGTCCCTGATGCCGCTGCGCCTGGCGCGCTACGGCGTCCCGCTCGCGGAGACCGCCCCGGCGGGCCTGGCGGCGGCGGGCATCGAGGCGGTGGTGGCTCCGCCGGTTCCGGTACTGCCCCAGCGCGTCGAACTCCAGGCGGCACCGGTACCCGAGCAGCCGCCGCTCCCGCAGCAGCCGTCCGCCGGCCAGTTCCCGCAGCAGGGCGCCCCCATGGGCCCCGAGGGCGACGAGCAGAGCCCCTGGTTCCAGGGGAAGGCACCGGCCGACATCGAGTACCAGGGCGGCTACGACCCGTCCTTCGAGCCGGTCCCGGACCCGCAGTACGTGCCCGACGAGCAGTACGAGGACTGGTACGAGGAGCAGCCGCCCGAGCAGTTCCAGCAGCCCTCCCCGGAGGAGACGGGCAGCTTCCCGATCCCGGTCGGCCCGAACCGCACCCGTGAGCTGGGCGAGGGCGGCGGCCTCCCGGAGCCGGACGAGGAGGACCTGTACCAGGTCTTCCGGCAGTCGATAGACGGCAGTTACCCGACGGGCCCGATGCTGGCCGACGACATACAGGCCACGTTCGGTCTGACCATCGACCCCAATGACGCGAAGGTGCTGGCCGAGCGCTTCCAGCAGCGTCACTTGAAGCAGATGGAAGAGGACCACATCGCCTGACACGCGATCCGTGTACGTGAGAGGGGGCGCCCGGTGTCACACCGGGCGCCCCCTCTCACGTCACCGTGCGGCCTACTCCCCGAGCAGGGCCCGTACCCGCTCCTGCCCCACCGCCAGCAGCAGGGTGGGCAGACGCGGGCCGGTGTCGCGGCCGACCAGCAGGTGGTACAGCAGGGCGAAGAAGGTCCGCTGGGCCGTCTTGATCTCCGGCGGCAGCTCCTTGGCGGTGGCGTCGGCGGAGAAGCCCGCGCGCACCTTCGGGACGCCGTAGACCAGGTGGGTCAGGCCGTCCAGGGACCAGTTGTCCGCGAGGCCGTCGGCAAGGAGGCGCAGCGATTCACGCCCCTCCTCGTCCAGCGACTTCAGCAGCTCGGCGTCCGGCTCCTCGCGGACGATGGTGCGCTGGTCGGCGGGGACGTAGGTGTTGATCCACGCCTCCGCCTTGTCGTACCGGGGGCGGGCGTCGGCGAGGTCCGTGATCGGGTTCGCCGGGTCCAGGTCGGACAGGATGCGCAGCGCCTGGTCCTGATGGCCCGCGGTGATGTCCGCGACCGAGGCCAGCGTGCGGTACGGCAGCGGGCGCGGGGTCCTCGGCAGCTCACCGGCGGCGGTGCCGACGGCGCGGGTGTAGGCGGCGACGTCACCGGGGAGCGCGGAGCCGTCGGCGACCTTGCCCGCCAGCTTGTCCCACTCGTCGTAGAGCCGCTGGATCTCCTGGTCGAAGGCGATCTTGAAGGACTGGTTGGGGCGGCGGCGGGCGTACAGCCAGCGCAGCAGCTGCGGCTCCATGATCTTCAGCGCGTCGCCCGGGGTGGGCACGCCACCGCGCGAGGACGACATCTTGGCCATGCCGGAGATGCCGACGAACGCGTACATCGGGCCGATGGGCTGCTTGCCGTCGAAGATGCCGACGATCTGGCCGCCGACCTGGAAGGAGGAGCCCGGCGAGGAGTGGTCGACACCGGAGGGCTCGAAGATCACGCCCTCGTAGGCCCAGCGCATCGGCCAGTCGACCTTCCAGACCAGCTTGCCCCGGTTGAACTCGCTGAGCCGGACCGTCTCGCCGAAGCCGCACGCGGTGCAGGTGTACGACAGCTCGGTGGTGTCGTCGTCGTAGGAGGTGACGGTGGTGAGGTCCTTGCCGCACTCGCCGCAGTACGGCTTGTACGGGAAGTACCCGGCGGAGCCGGAGCTGCCGTCGTCCTCGGCGGCGGCGCCGGAACCCTCCTCGGCCTCCAGCTCGGCCTCGTCGACCGCCTTCTGCTGCGGCTTCTTGCCCGGGGCCTTCTTGGTGCGGTACTGCGCGAGGATCGCGTCGATGTCGCCGCGGTGCCTCATCGCGTGCAGGATCTGCTCGCGGTAGACGCCCGAGGTGTACTGCGCGGTCTGGCTGATCCCGTCGAACTCCACGCCCAGCTCGGCGAGCGCGTCGGTCATGGCGGCCTTGAAGTGCTCGGCCCAGTTCGGGAACGCGGAGCCCTTGGGCGCCGGGACCGAGGTCAGCGGCTTGCCGATGTGCTCGGCCCAGGTCTCGTCGACGCCCGCGATCCCGGCCGGGACCTTGCGGTAGCGGTCGTAGTCGTCCCAGGAGATCAGATGGCGGACCTGGTACCCGCGGCGCCGGATCTCGTCCGCGACCAGGTGCGGGGTCATGACCTCGCGCAGGTTGCCCAGGTGGATCGGGCCGGACGGGGAGAGCCCGGAGGCGACGACGACCGGTTTGCCGGGAGCCCGACGCTCCGACTCCTCGATGACGTCATCCGCGAAACGGGAGACCCAGTCGGTGGTCTCGCTGCTCTGAGCCACGATCGGCACGTCCTCTTTTTCTGAGTTCTGTGAGTGACCGCTCCATTCTCCCAGCTCCGGTGGCAACCACGGAAACCCCTTTCCCCCTTCTGTGCCCCACAGGCGGCGCAGCCGCCTGTTCAGGGGCGCGGGGAACCGCGCGACCAGCCACCCACGACCCGCGCCTCGCCCGGCCACCGCGCGCCCCGAGCGCTCCGCAAAAACCGCTTTACCCCCCATGGGATACTGGCCGCATCCAGTCATCCACGAGGAGAACGGCACCCACCCTTATGGCCTCGGTCACGTCGCTCACCGATCTCGTCAACCAGCGCCTCGCGAACGCCCTCGCTTCCTCCCTCCCGGAGGCCGACGGCGTCGACCCGCTGCTGCGACGAAGCGACCGGGCCGACTACCAGGCCAACGGGATCCTGGCGCTCGCCAAGAAGGCCAAGGCGAACCCGCGCGAGCTGGCGACCGAGGTCGTCTCCCGGGTCGCCACGGGTGACGTGATCGCGGACGTCGAGGTCTCGGGCCCCGGCTTCCTCAACATCACCGTGGCGGACGGCGCGATCACGAAGAACCTGGCCGCGCGGTACGCGGACGACACGGGCCGCCTCGGCGTCCCGCTCGCCGCGCACCCGGGCACCACGGTGGTCGACTACGCCCAGCCGAACGTGGCCAAGGAGATGCACGTCGGCCATCTGCGCTCGGCGGTCATCGGCGACGCGGCCGTACGGCTCCTGGAGTTCACCGGCGAGAAGGTGGTCCGCCGCCACCACATCGGCGACTGGGGCACCCAGTTCGGCATGCTCATCCAGTACCTGGAGGAGCACCCGCACGAGCTGGACCACAAGGAGTCCGCGGACTCCGAGGTCACCGAGGCGTCCGGCGAGGAGGCCATGTCCAACCTGAACCGCCTCTACAAGGCGGCCCGGGTGCTCTTCGACTCCGACGAGGAGTTCAAGACGCGGGCCCGCCGCCGGGTGGTCGACCTCCAGGCGGGCGACCCCGCGACGCTGGCCATGTGGCAGCGGTTCGTCGACGAGTCGAAGATCTACTTCTACTCCGTCTTCGACAAGCTGGACATGGAGATCCGCGACGAGGACGTGGTCGGCGAGTCCGGCTACAACGACATGCTGGCCGAGACCTGCCGCCTCCTGGAGGAGTCCGGTGTCGCGGTCCGCTCCGAGGGCGCGCTCTGCGTCTTCTTCGACGACGTCAAGGGCCCCGACGGCCAGCCGGTCCCGCTGATCGTCCAGAAGTCCGACGGCGGCTACGGCTACGCGGCCACCGACCTCTCCGCGATCCGCGACCGTGTCTTCCACCTGAAGGCGAACACCCTCCTCTACGTGGTGGACGCCCGCCAGGCCCTGCACTTCAAGATGGTCTTCGAGACCGCCCGCCGCATCGGCTGGCTCGACGACGACGTCCACGCCGTCCAGCTCGCCTTCGGCACGGTCCTCGGCAAGGACGGCAAGCCGTTCAAGACGCGTGAGGGCGAGACGGTGCGGCTGGTGGATCTGCTGGACGAGGCGGTGGACCGGGCGTCGGCGGTCGTGCGCGAGAAGGCGCAGGACCTCTCCGAGGAGGAGATCGCCGAGCGCGGTGCCCAGGTGGGCATCGGCGCGGTGAAGTACGCCGACCTGTCGACCTCGGCCAACCGGGACTACAAGTTCGACCTGGACCAGATGGTCTCGCTCAACGGCGACACCTCCGTCTACCTCCAGTACGCGTACGCCCGTATCCAGTCCATCCTGCGCAAGGCGGGCGGGGTGCGCCCCGTGGCCCACCCCGAGCTGGAACTGACTGCGGCGGAGCGGGCGTTGGGCCTGCACGCGGACTCCTTCGGCGAGGTCGTCGCGGAGGCTGCCGCGGAGTACTCCCCGCACAAGCTGGCCGCGTACCTGTACCAGCTGGCCTCGCTGTACACCTCCTTCTACGACAAGTGCCCGGTCCTGAAGGCCGAGACGCCCGCCCAGGTGGAGAACCGCCTCTTCCTGTGCGACGTGACGGCCCGCACCCTCCACCAGGGCATGGCCCTCCTCGGCATCCGGACGCCCGAGAAGCTCTGACGCCCGACCCCTTAAGGTCGGTGGGGAGTCGACGCTCCCCACCGACCGAGAGGTGCCCGATGCCCGAGCGCGTG
This sequence comes from Streptomyces sp. LaPpAH-108, assembly GCF_000373625.1. Classification (GTDB taxonomy): domain Bacteria; phylum Actinomycetota; class Actinomycetes; order Streptomycetales; family Streptomycetaceae; genus Streptomyces. The sequence continues at coordinate 28,149 of NZ_KB891987.1, read as the reverse complement.
CCCGACCCGTCCACGGACCACTTCGGCCCGGACGGGATGCGCCGGTTCCAGATTCCCGGTTCGTACGGCATACGGCTGCCGGAGGCGGCCCGCCGGGCGCTGACGGACACCGGTGTTCCGCTGCACGTGACGCCGTACTTCACGGCGGCGGGCGACACCGACGGGCTGACCCTGGGGATGTTCGCCGGGCACCAGGGGCTGCGCGCGCCCGCGGGGCAGGAGGACTGGCTGCGGATCGGCACGGACCCGCTGGCGCATCTGTGCGTACGGCCGGACGGCGCGGTGCAGGCGGTGTTCCTCGGACTCGGTGAGGACGACATGTTCGTCAGCTCCGGCATCCCGGAGTTCGACGCCTCTCTCGCCGCGCTGGACCGCAGGCTCCCGGTGATCGCCGCCTCGGCCAGTCTTCCCGTGGCCGCCGCCGCGTTCCGCGAACTCAACGCCGAGCTGCGGCAGATCGACCCCGACGCCTTCGCGGAGCGCGAGAGCTGGTGGCCGAAGGTCCTGGACGACGTGCGCCACACCCTCAACTTCCCCTTCTCCGCCGCCTTCGAGTACGTCGACGCGTCGGGCGCCCGGCAGATCGCCACCGACTCGACCGGCCCGGGGCTGCCCCACCCCGAGGAACTGGTCTGGCGCCAGCTGCACGCCCAGGGCGTCGCCCCGGAGCGGGTCCGGCGCGTCTACTGCGAGTTGGCACCCTGCATGATGCCGGGCCACTACTGTGCCGTCTGGCTCCAGGCGACCTTCCCCCAGGCCGAGTTCACGCACAGCTTCGACTACGGCGACACGGCGGAGTCCCGCGAGGACGGCCTCAAGGAACTGATCACGTACGCGGCGGAACAGGCGGGACGCGGCTGACCGGCGCAGCGGAGGAGAACCGGACGATGACCCGCTGGAGCCGCCCCGAGGCAGGGCGCGAACCGGCCGCCGCCGCCCTCCTGTCCTGGCTGGCCGACCCGGACGCCCCTCGCCTCTGCCTGGTCACCGGCAGTCCGCAGTGCGGCAAATCGACGTTGCTGGCCTGGCTGGTGGGCCACGGGACGCACCCGGACACCCGGGCGGAACGGCGCGTGCACGGTTTCGCGCCGCTGGCCGGGCAGTCCCCGCTGACGGCGGCCTGGACACTGGCCCGGCAACTGTCGGTGGCGGCCCGCACGCCGGGCGAGCTGGTGGCCACGCTGGCCGCCGACGGGCGGCGTACGGTACTGGTCCTGCCGGATCTGCACGCGGCGGAGGACCCGGAGGCGATGAGCGAACTCGCCCTGGCCCTCCTTGACTTGGACCACATACGCCTGGTGGTGGAAACCCGCCCGGCAGCCGGTGCGCGCCTCGGGACCACCGGCGCGGCGGTGATGCGTCTGGACGAGGACCAGTGGACGGACCCACGGCGGTACGCCGAGTGGGCGGCACGGCAGGCGCCGGAGCGGTCGGCCGCCGAAGCCGAAGTCCCGCCGCCTGCAGTCGACTTGGCCGACCCGGCGGCGATCTGCGCGGCCGACCCGTGGCACGTGACGCGGCTCTTCGAACTCTCCGGCGGGGCGCACGGGGGCCTGCGGGAGGCATGGCTGCGCGCGGGCCTGTCCCTGACGGACACGCGCGATCCTTCCGTGCGGGCCCTGACCCTGCTCTCCGCCCTGGGCGACGGGGCCGACCCGCGCCACCCGGAGAGCCTCGCGGCCCTGGCGAGCGGTGCCGCGTGGCGGGTGGTCTGGCACCGGGTGCGCGACGACGTGCGCCCGCCGTGGCCGGGTCCGGCGCGCGCGCTGGCCGTACGGGACGGGCGGCTCCTGGTGGCCGACCACCAGGGCACCGTCCGCCTGCTCGACGCGACGGACGCGGCCCCGGTCGGCCGCCTGCCGCAGTCCTCCGGCCAGCCCCGGGCGCTCGCCGTCGGCCCCGAGGGCGAGGTCCTTGCCCTGGACGCCGAGGGCACCCTGCGCCTGCGCGCGGGCGCGGTCCGCGAACGTACGGGCCTGGAGGCGCTGTTGGACGACGGCCCGGCGCCGCTGGAAGGGCCGCTGGAGCGGGTGAACGCCCGGCTCGAGGAGTCCCCGGGTACGGCACTGGCGGCTTCCGGGACGGTACTGGCGACGGGGGACGCGACCGGGCAGGTGCACGCCTGTTTCCTGGCGGGCGACGCCGAACGCGCTGCCGTCCTGCACGAGGGGCCGGTGACCGCGCTGGCGGCGCTGGACCTGCCGGTCCCGCCGGTCCCGCCGGAGGCCGGTGGTGCGGCGGTCCCCCTCCTCTACAGCGGCGGCCTGGACGGCCGGGTACGGGCCTGGGGTCCGCAGGCGGATCCGCTCGGCACTCCTCTGGCCTCCCGCCCCTGTCCGGTGACGGCACTGGCCGCCGCAGTGACACCGGACGGCCCGGTCCTGGCCGTCGCCTGGGCCGACGGCCAGGTCGAACACCACATGCCGGACTCGGACGCCCCGCCCCGCACGTTCCATCCGGGCCTGGCGGTACGGGCGTTGGCGGTGACCGCGTCGGGTCTGCTCGTGATCGGCACGGACGAGTCCCTGATCGCGCTGAGCCCCCGCTGACCTTCCCGCGTCGCCGCTGAACTCCCTGTGCGCGCACGGTGATCGAACCGTGCGGGTTGTCACAGCCCCGCCATGAACACCCCGTACACCCTTGCGACCCAACTGCCGTCATTCGCTAGGGTTTTCGTATCCGCAGGGTGCATCACGGGGATGAGGGGGCGTCGGGGGATGGGCTATACGCTGCCTGGCTGGCTGGACGACGTACTGGACTTCATCGGCATCAACTTCCCGAACGTCGACGAGGACGACTACCGCGAAATGGCCGATGCCATGCGGGACTTCGCCGACAAGTTCGAGGGGCACGGCGCGGACGCGCACAAGTCGGTGGAGCGCATCCTGGCCTCGTCGCACGGCTGGGCCGTCGACTCGATGGAGAAACACTGGAACCAGGTCAAGGCCGGTCACCTCGACAAGATCCCTGAGCTGGCCCGGCTGTTCGCCGACGCCTGCGACGTCGTCGCGGACATCATCTTCGGGATGAAGACCAAGGCCGAGGCCGAACTCGCCGTCATGGCGGCCTCGGTGGGCGTCACGGCCGGTCTCGCGGTCGTCACGGGCGGCCTGTCCGCCCTCATCGGCGCCGCCGAGGTCACGGCGATGCGGCAGCTGATCAAACGCCTCATCGACGAGGCCGTCGACCGGATCGTCGACGAACTGATCGCCCGCGTCACCGAACCGGTCAACGCCAAGCTGGAGGCGATGATCGAGGACGCCGTCCTGAACATGGTCGACGACGCCTTCTCCCTCCCCCCGGTACCGGACGGCGACGGCGCCCACGGCCACCACGGCATGAAGCTCGCCTCGGCAGGCGGCGGGGGCCTTTCCGCCGCCGACCTCTTCATCGACCACGAGGAGTTCGAGCACGGCGCCGGCCGGCTCTCCACCCACGGCAGCGAACTCCGCCTGGCCGGCATCTCCCCCCTGGGCCGCGCCAAGGGCGCCTTCGGCCGCACCAAAGGCCGCGACGCCTTCACCCAGCCCTTCGACGCCATGCTCCACGGCGCCCTGACCGGCTGCGAAAAAGCCATGGTCAAGGTCGGCAAACACCTCCGAGACACCATCCCGGACCGCGTCAAGGCGACATCCCGCCTGCACAAGGGGACGGACCTGGATGTCGAGGACCGGGTGAGGGGGGTCGAATCCCACAAGGGCCGCGACGAGCACGGCAACGTCCGGATGTACATCCTGAACGCGGACGGTTCGGTGGACCGGTTGATGCCGGACGGCACCATACCGGCGAAGGGATCCCACGGGCACGACGCCGAGGACCGGCTCAACCTCGCGAACATCGCCCCGGGCGGCACGGCCTGGCGGCCCAAAACGGAGTCCGAGCGGCAGCGATGGCAGACCCCCTCGGGCCACGAGGGCAAGGTGACGTCGCGAAAGGTCGACGCCGCCACGAGTGACCTGGCACAGGCGACCCAACTGGCGCGCAAGGCACACGACTACTACAAGGGCAAGAATTACGCGGCCGGCCGGTACATAGATCCGCAAAGCGGCCGGGAAATGATCCTCGTCGCACAAAGCGGCGGCGGGTTCCATTCCGAGCGCTCCATGGGCCATCCCCTTCTTCAGACAGGAAATGCGAGCGGGCTCAAGGATCTTTTCACCGAAAGAGCGCCCTGCCAGAAAAGTCCCCGATGCGAACGATGGCTCAGTGCGTTCTTCTCGCACACGAATGTCACCCACGCGGCGGACTACGACCAGAGTGATCCGTCGACCCAGGGAAAGGAGCACAAGGCGTATCGCGAGGGCCTGGAACGGCTCCACGGCAAGAAGTGAAGCACGTTACTGTGGCCCCCATGAAGCACGCGGTGAGCAGCGAAGAAGTCATCCGTCTGTTCGGCCTGGACGGCGTCAATTACTACGCCCAGGACTCCGGCACCCAACTCCACGCGCCCACCGCCGATTTCCTCGCGAGCGTCGGTCTGCCCACCGACCAGACCTTCGTCTCACGCTCCGAGCCCGAGAACGGCTTCCCCACCCCGAGGGAACTCGGTCTCCTCTTCGACCGCCAGAGCCGCATCTGCCCTCCGGAGCAACGCCGTTGGGCCGTGCTCGGCTCTCTCGTCACGGCGGTGATCGCCCTGGACCCCGAGACCGGAACGGTTCACGCGTACCCCGAAGGCGAGGACACGAGCCAACTGCTCCACCGGGACGTCGAATCGTTCGTCTTCACACTGTGCGCCTTCCGGAGACTGGTCGACGCCTACACCGAGGACGAAGACGAAGTGGAGTCGTACGCCTACGAGTTCCGCCAGAGCGTGACCGGCATCGACCCCACGCCTCTCGCCGACGAGGACACCGAGTGGAACCGCCTTCTCGACGAGGTGCTGGAGGGCATGTGGTGACGGATGCGCTCCGGCCTGAACAGGGATGACCTGGCCACGGCGGTCGGCGAGGACAACGTCCACGTACTCCCCCGGCACACCGCCCTGCAGTACGGCTTCGGCGGAGACACCCTGAGATTCCTCACCGAAGTGGGCATCCCCTCGTCCGAGGAGTGGGAGCTTCCCTTCGGTATCCCCGAGGACTTCGACCCCGATCTGGTGTGGGACTGCGCCTCGCGCCGGGAACGCGGCTGGACGTTCCCGGAGGGCGTCACCAGGATCGTCCCCCTCGGTGACTTCCCGATCAACGCGGTGGTCGTCGATCCGGACAGCGGCGTGGTCCTCCAGTACACGGACGCCTTCCAGACGGCGATCCCGATCCATCAGGACCTCTCGTCCTTCGCGCAGACCCTGGTCTCGTTCGTGGGATACATCGAGTCCTACGCATCCGCCCCCGCCGAGGACCCCGAAGCCGAGGACACCCGCCGCGCGGCGGAAGTACGGGATCTGATGGAGACCATCACCCGCGTCGACCCGCTGCCCTTCGCCGACCCGAACAGCGAGTGGGTCGAGCTCTTCGACAACCTCGCGGGTGGCGTGTACACGTGAGAACGCCCGCATGAAACGCCCGCTGCCCCCAGGGAGATGGCCGCCCGGCGCATGGATCAGGACCGCGTGATCCGCCCGCAGTCCCCGTCGCGCCGGATGTCCAGGGGCTCGCGGCGGTCGTAGGGGTCCTTGGCGTCGCCGTGGGCCGGGGCGCCGGTGGGGGCGGCGCCGGGGAAGAGGGGGTGGAGGTAGCCGTCGGAGACGCCGCACTCGTTGTTGTAGGTGCTGACCGAGACCGAGTCGACCGCCAGCTTGCCCTTCACGGTGTCCCACGTGGCCGGGTCGTGCAGTTCCATCGTCACGTCGCGGCGGACGATCGAGCGGGCCACGCGGTCGTCCGCCGGCCGGTCGTCGCCAGAGCCGCGCCGGACGAGCGGGTAGACGAAGGTGTAATCCGCGTGGACCTTCATCTCACCGGGCCGCCCCGCCGCGAAGGACAGATGCCCCCGCACCTTGACCACGTCCCCGGCAGGCCGCACCCGCGCGGGGTCGAAACGGCTGACGTAGGGAAGGGGATCGTGCTCGGCATCCGGATCGCGCAGCGCGCGCTTCAGCTCCGAGAGCGTCTTGGGCTGCTTCGGGTCGAGCAGCGCCAGCGCCTTGTCGGGCCGTCCGCCGCGCAGGACCTTCGGGTCGAGGTTGGTGTCGACGAGGTAGTCCTTGGTGAGCCGCAGCGCGAGCGCCACCTCGGCCTCGCTGAACCCCCCGACCGCCTTCACGGGCGGCAGCTCGATCGCGTCCGCACCCTCGTCCCAGATCAGCGCGGGCGACCCCCGGAAGGGATGGTCGAGCGTCGCGGTCCCGGACGCGGCACCCGGCGCCCCACTGGGCAGCGCCGTCTCGGCGGGCAGCGGCGACGCCCCGGAGACAGGCCCGCCCCCGGGTATCCGATCCAGCAACAGGGACGGCCGTACGGCGACCAGACAGACCGCCACGGCCAGCAGCACCCCCAGCACCGCCCAGAGCGGCCCGCGCCGCTTCTCCCGCACCGCGGTCCCGGTACGCCAGCCGGGCGCCTGCGCGGCCTTACGACGACGCCCGAACCGCCCACCGGCGGCAGCCTCCCGCTCCCCCTCCTCCCGCAACCGCCGCGCCACCACCCGCGCCCGAGCCGACGGCTCCTTCGGCGCAGGCGGCCCACCCCCCTCGACCGTCTCCCGCAGGAACGTGTCCCACTGCTCGTCGGATATGGCCGCGGACTCGCCGGAATCATCGGGCCGTTCAGGAGGCGGAGCGGTGGACACAGGCTCACTCTCATCGGGTTCAAGGAAATACCAAGATCCCTGACTAGACGATGTGAACCCAGTTCACAACCCCCACCCAGCCACCACGGAAAGCCGTGACCGAACCGGTACGGCACGGGTCAACCAGCCGAAGAATCAACACGCTTCGAAGCCGCTCGCAGGAAGTCCCCGGCGTCTGCCATTATCTGACTTCGCGTCTGACAGAAGGACGCGTTCTCACGCAGCGACGCGCACGCCGAGTCACGTGTGCCGCAGTGCAGTTGGAGGGGGAGCATGGACGGGGCGCTCGCACAGTCGGTGGCCGCGGCCGTAGGACAGGGCGCACTGGACGCCGTGGGAGCAAGGGCGCTGGAGTCGCTGCTCGGCATGATCCGGCACCGGTTCCGCCGGGACGAGACCGCGCTGTCGGCCCTCGACGACGCGGCGACGGACCCCGCCCCGCTGACCGCCGCCCTGGACCGGTACATCCAGAGCGACTCCGCCTTCGCCGAGGACCTGCGGGACTGGCTGAAGGAGTCGGCCACGCACCAGGGTTCGGGGCAGGTGACCCAGCTCGTGCACAGCAACCAGGTGTCCGGCAGCACCGTCCAGGGCGCCGTCATCCAGGGGCAGAACGTCAACCTCAAGGGCGGCGGCTTCTCGCTGCGCTCGCTCCTGGGCAGGGACCGCTGACCGTGCCCGCACCCTCCTCCTCCGACCGCACCAGCAACGAGATCTCCGGTGGCGCCCAGATAGGCGGCAACGCCTACCAGGCCAAGCACATGCACTTCGGCGGCCGCTCGATCGGCCTCACGGTCGTGGGTCTCGCCGCCGTCGGAGCGCTGACCTACGTCGCCGTGAACGGCGGAGTGGGCACGAAGCCGGAAGCGACGGCCGCCGCCGCGCAGAGCCCCACCGCCACGAGCGCGCCCCCGAGCCCGTCGCCCTCGCGGTCGGCCAAGGCCAAGGAGACCACCGGTACGCCGAAAGCCGAGGACGCCGCCGCGCCGGAGAAGGCGAAGCCGGAGCCCGCCCCGCAGCGCATGACGCCCAGCGTCCCTTACTCGGGGCAGCACATCTACTGCAGCGACTGGAGAAGCTCACCGCCGGGATCGAACCTGGAGGTGAGCGCCTGCACCCAAGTCACCGGCTCCGACGCGGCGTTCGGCGTCAGGCTGAAGAACGTCGGCAAGGGCCAGATCACGGTCGACATGACGATGAAGTACCAGTACGGCACGACCCTGGACTGCCCCGGCGGATACACGACGCACGGCATCAGAATCGATCCCGGGAAGACCTGGTACAGCAACCTCGGCTCGTGCTCCGTGCCGGACCTGAAGCGTCAGACGAACTTCCAGGCCGCCGCCTACGCGCTGGAGACCTCCGACCCCGATGCCTCGCTGAACATCGGAGGTCTCAAGTTCTCCCCCACCGCCGTCTTCGACAAGGACGGGGAACTGCGGTGCAAAAGCGGCAGCACCTGGGATTCCTGCGACACGCTCTGGCCGTACCGACCGACGGCCTGACCCCCGGAGGGATCAGCGCAGCTTGCGCGCCACTTCGGTGGCCCAGTACGTCAGAATGTTCCGCGCCCCTGCCCGCTTGATCCCCGTCAGGGTCTCGAAGATGGCGCGGTCGCGGTCGATCCAGCCCCTCTCCGCGGCGGCCTCGATCATCGAGTACTCGCCGGAGATCTGGTACGCGGCGACCGGCACGTCCACCGCGTCGGCGACCTTCGCGAGGACGTCCAGGTACGGTCCGGCCGGCTTGACCATGACCATGTCCGCGCCCTCGGCGAGGTCCAGCTCCAGCTCGCGCAGGGACTCGCGGAGGTTGCCCGGGTCCTGCTGGTACGTCTTGCGGTCGCCCTGGAGCGAGGAGGCGACGGCCTCGCGGAAGGGGCCGTAGAACGCGGAGGAATACTTCGCGGTGTACGCGAGGATCGCCACGTCCTCGCGGCCGATCTGGTCCAGCGCGTCGCGGATGACGCCGATCTGGCCGTCCATCATGCCGCTGGGGCCCACCACATGGGCGCCCGCGTCGGCCTGGACCTGGGCCATCTCGGCGTACCGCTCCAGGGTGGCGTCGTTGTCGACGCGGCCCTCGGCGTCCAGCACCCCGCAGTGGCCATGGTCGGTGAACTCGTCCAGGCACAGGTCGGCCATCACCAGCAGGTCGTCGCCGACCTCGGCGCGCACGTCGCGCAGGGCGACCTGGAGGATGCCGTCCGGGTCGGTACCGGTCGTACCGAGCGCGTCCTTCTTCGACTCCTCCGGCACGCCGAACAGCATGATCCCGGAGACCCCCGCCTCGACGGCCTCCAGCGCGGCCTTCTTCAGGCTGTCCCGCGTGTGCTGCACGACCCCGGGCATCGCCTCGATCGCCACCGGCTCGCTCACGCCCTCGCGGATGAACGCCGGGAGGATGAAGTCGGCCGGGTTCAGCCGCGTCTCCGCGACCATCCGCCGCATGACGGGCGAGGTCCGCAGGCGCCGCGGACGCGTACCAGGAAAGGAACCGTACTTCGACATATCCCCTACGCTACGCCCGCCCGACCCGCGCCTTTGCCGACGCACTGTCGGACGCGGGGCCGCTCCGCGCACCGGCCGAACGGGGACGCACGCCCCGCCTCACCCACCCCCCACCAACCTCTCCAGCCTCCCCCGCGTCTCCCGTACCTCCGCCTCCCGCGCATCCAGCCGCCCCACCAGCGCGTCCAGCTCCGCCCGCAGCCCCGGGCACATCTCCAGCCGCACCCCGTCCACGCCGTCCACGCCGTCCACGCCGTCCGCACCCTCCCGCACACAGTCGAGATACCGCCGTACGGTCGCCGTCCCCACCCCCGCCCGGACCATCGCCCGGACCCGCAGCACCCGTACGACATCGGACTCGGCGTAGCGCCGATACCCCCCGCTGTCGCGGCCCGGCGCCAGCAGCCCCCGCTCCTCGTAGTGCCGCAGCGAGCGCGCGCTCACCCCGGTCCGCGCCGCCAGCTCCCCGATCAGCACACCGCGCCCCTCACCTTGACCTTCACACCGGCGTGAACCCGTACCGTCCTCCACCATGAGGACACCAACGCGCCCCCGCGCCACGATCATCCACGGCTATTGCGCGACTCCGGAGGACCACTGGTTCCCCTGGCTCGCCGCGCGCCTGGACGAGCACGGCGTCCCCACGGCGATCCCCGCCCTCCCGGACACGGACCACCCCGACCCCGACCGCTGGACGACCGCCGCGGGCGCCGCGATCGGCACCCCCGACGCCGACACCACGGTCGTCGCCCACAGCCTCGGCTGCCTCACCGTCCTGCGCCACCTGAGCACCCTGCGCGGCGACTGGCGCCTGGGCACCCTGGTCCTCGTCTCCGGCTTCGTGGATCCGCTGCCCGCGATACCCGAACTGGACGCGTACATCGCCGACGGCTGCGACCCCACCCCCCTCGCCGCCCGCATCGACCACCTCACGATCCTCCGCTCGGACGCCGACCCCCTGGTCCCCACCTCCCACACCGACCACCTCGCCACCCTCCTCGGCACCACCGCCCAGGTGATCCCCGGCGCGGGCCACTTCATGGCGGACGAGGGCATCACGACGCTCCCGGAAGCCCTGTCCGCCTGCCGGCCCGGCCGAGCGTGAGGCACCCCATGACCCCGCCCGATTTCGCCGTCTCCCCACGCGACCTGGTCGAAGCCTTCGGCCTCGGCCACGTGGTCCGCTACGCACGCCAGGACACGGCGGGATGCCGGTTCGACGGGCGGACCGGGGAGTTCCTGAGCCGGGTGGGGCTGCCGGACACGGAGTGGTTCATGTCGCGGGCGGACCTGGATCACCACGGTCCGATCGTGCTGTCCGAGTGGCTCGACCGGGACGAGGAGGTGCCCGGGGAGTGCCGCGACTGGCTGGTGCTCGCCTGCTTCGCGTACTCGCTGCTCGCGCTGGACCCCGCGACCGGCCGGGTGTACGCGTTCCCGGAGAGCGACCCGCTGGACGCGTACATCCCGCTCCACCGGGATGTCGAGTCGCTGGTCCACTCCCTCTGCCTCTTCCAGCGCTTCCTGCGGGACAGGCCTGAGGACGAGGACGCGGTGGCACGCCGCGCCGAGCGCCTGCGCGCCCGCATCACGGAGTTCGACTCGCTGCCGTTCGAGGACGACGAGTCCCAGTGGAGCGTGGCCCTCGAAGAAGTGGTCGACGGGATCTGGTAGCCGACCGGCTCCGGCGTCCGCACAAGCGAGCGGGGTGCCCCCCGAAGGGAACACCCCGCCACGCTCGGTTCAGCACAGCCTCACGTCGTCGTACGACGCCTCCGCGCCCCCGGCCGCCGCTCGCTCGGCCGGGTCACCGGGTCGCCCGCCTCAAGCGCGGCCGTGCGCCGCTTGGTGCCGAAGGCGGCCAGCGCCTCGGCCAGCTTGTGGACGGACGGCTCGGGGGCCATCACGTCCACCCGGAGCCCGTGTTCCTCGGCCGTCTTGGCCGTCGCCGGGCCGATGCAGGCGATGATCGTGACGTTGTGCGGCTTGCCCGCGATGCCGACCAGGTTGCGGACGGTCGAGGACGAGGTGAACAGGACCGCGTCGAAGCCGCCGCCCTTGATCGCCTCGCGGGTCTCCGCCGGAGGCGGCGAGGCGCGCACGGTGCGGTACGCCGTGACGTCGTCGACCTCCCAGCCCAGCTCGATCAGACCCGCCACCAGCGTCTCGGTGGCGATGTCGGCGCGCGGCAGGAAGACCCGGTCGATCGGGTCGAAGACCGGGTCGTACGGCGGCCAGTCCTCCAAGAGCCCCGCCGCCGACTGCTCACCGCTCGGCACCAGGTCCGGCTTCACCCCGAAGTCGATCAGCGCGGCGGCGGTCTGCTCGCCCACCGCGGCCACCTTGATGCCCGCGAAGGCCCGCGCGTCGAGCCCGTACTCCTCGAACTTCTCGCGCACCGCCTTGACCGCGTTGACCGAGGTGAACGCGATCCACTCGTAGCGCCCGGTGACCAGGCCCTTGACCGCGCGCTCCATCTGCTGCGGGGTGCGCGGCGGCTCGACGGCGATGGTCGGGACCTCGTGCGGCACCGCGCCGTAGGAGCGCAGCTGGTCGGAGAGCGACGCCGCCTGCTCCTTCGTGCGCGGCACGAGCACCTTCCAGCCGAACAGCGGCTTGGACTCGAACCAGGAGAGCTGGTCACGGCGGGCGGCGGCCGAACGCTCACCGACCACGGCTATGACCGGGCGCCCGCCGTCCGGGGACGGCAGCACCTTCGCCTGCTTCAGCGTCTGCGCGATCGTGCCGAGCGTGGCCGACCAGGTCCGCTGGCGGGTGGTCGTACCGGCGACGGTGACCGTCATCGGGGTGTCGGGCTTGCGGCCCGCCGAGACCAGCTCGGCCGCCGCGGCGGCGACGGAGTCCAGCGCGGTGGAGACGACCACCGTGCCGTCGGAGGCGCCGACCTCGGTCCAGCAGCGGGCGGAGGCGGTCCGCGCGTCCACGAAACGCACGTCCGCGCCCTGCGCGTCCCTGAGCGGCACACCGGCGTACGCGGGCACACCGGTGGCCGCCGCGACACCGGGGACGACCTCGAAGGGCACCCCGGCGGCGGCGCAGGCCAGCATCTCCTCGGCGGCGTCCGTGTCCAGGCCCGGATCACCGGAAACCGCACGCACGACCCGCCTGCCGCCGCGCGCGGCCTCCATGACAAGATGAGCGGCATCCCGGGCAGCGGCCGGGGCCCCTACGGTTGTTGACGTGCCGTCAACCACCGTGAGCTGGGGTGCGCCCGCACCTGTGGACGCGTCTGCGGCGGAGACCTCCGTCGGCACGACGGAGACGCCCGGGCGGGCGTGCGTCCGGATCACGTCGAGCACATCGGGCTCGGCGACCAGGACGTCCGCGTTCCCCAGCGCCTCCACGGCGCGCAGAGTCAGCAGTCCCGGATCTCCGGGTCCGGCACCCAGGAAGGTGACGTGACCGTGTTCCGGACGGGCGGCGGGAAGGGTGGTGGGGCTCAAAGTGCTCGCTCCCCCATCAGACCGGCCGCGCCCTGGGCGAGCATCTCGGCGGCGAGCTCACGACCGAGCGCCGTCGCCTGCTCGTGCGTCTGGGGCACGGGACCGGTGGTGGACAGCTGCACCATCCGCGAGCCGTCGGTGGTGCCGACGACGCCGCGCAGGCGCATTTCCTTGACAGTTGACCCGCCGGCCAGGAGGTCGGCCAGCGCGCCCACAGGGGCGCTGCAGCCGGCCTCCAGGGCGGCGAGCAATGACCGTTCGGCGGTGACGGCGGCCCGCGTGGACGGGTCGTCGAGTTCGCCGAGTGCCGCGACGAGGGCAGCGTTGTCCGCGGCGCACTCGATCGCCAGGGCCCCCTGGCCGGGGGCGGGCAGAACCGTGTCGACCGACAGGAAGTCGGTCACCTCGTCGATGCGGCCGATCCGGTGGAGTCCGGCGGCGGCGAGGACGACGGCGTCGAGCCGCCCCTCGCGCACGTATCCGACGCGGGTGTCGATGTTGCCCCGGATCGGGACGGTCTCGATGTCCAGGCCGTGGGCGCGGGCGTACGCGTTCAGCTGCGCCATGCGGCGCGGCGAACCGGTGCCGATGCGGGCGCCGCGCGGCAGGTCGGTGAACTTCAGCGCGTCGCGCGCCACGATCACGTCGCGCGGGTCCTCGCGCTCCGGGACGGCCGCCAGGGCCAGCTCCTCGGGCTGGGAGGTGGGCAGGTCCTTGAGCGAGTGCACGGCGAAGTCCACCTCGCCGCGGGCCAGCGCGTCGCGCAGCGCGGTGACGAACACACCGGTGCCGCCGATCTGCGCCAGCGCCTCGCGGGAGACGTCGCCGTACGTGGTGATCTCGACCAGCTCGACGGGCCGGCCGGTCACCCGGCTCACGGCCTCGGCCACCAGCCCGGACTGGGCCATGGCGAGCTTGCTGCGCCGCGTCCCCAGCCTCAGTGCGTTGTCAGTCATGCCGGTCGGTCCTTCTCGTCTGTGTTGTCCACGGCCCGGGAGACGGCGGCGACCGTCTCGGGGTCGAGGTCGAACAGGGTGCGCAGCGCGTCCGCGTACCCGGCGCCGCCGGGCTCGGCCGCGAGCTGCTTGACCCGTACGGTCGGCGCGTGCAGCAGCTTGTCCACGACCCGGTGCACGGCCTGGCGGATCTCGCCGCGCTGGCGCGCGTCGAGGCCGGGCAGCCTGCCGTCGAGCCGCGCGATCTCGGCGGCGACGACATCGGCGGCCATGGTGCGCAGGGCGACCACGGTCGGCGTGATGTGCTGGGCCCGCTGGGCCGCGCCGAAGGCGGCGACCTCGTCGGAGACGATACGCCTGACCTGGTCCACGTCGGCCGCCATCGGCGCGTCGGCGGAGGCTTCGGCCAGCGACTCGATGTCCACCAGGCGCACCCCGGCCAGGCGGTGCGCGGCGGCGTCGATGTCACGGGGCATGGCGAGGTCGAGCAGGAAGACGGCGGGCGCCGGGCGCGGGATCTCCGCGACGGGCTCGGGCCTGCGGTGCTCGGGGACGCGGCCGACGGTGGCGGCGGTCTGGGCGAGCGCGTCGATGAGCCCGGCCTCGGCGCGGGTGTCCTCGACGGCCTTGAGCGCCCGGCCGGTGCCCTGCTCGCGGCGGTCCACGGTGCCGCCCGCGACCCAGGCGGCGTGCTGCTCCAGGGCGGCGGCGTCGAGCCCGGCCACGGCGGCCTCGCCGTGCACGGAGAAGCCGCTCGCGCCCTGCACGGCGGCGAGGTCCAGCGGGCAGTTCTCCTCGGTGCCGACGGTGGTCGGCGGCAGCGGGACCTCGGCGGCGGGCGTACGGCCGCTGTCCGCGACCTCGGTGGCGGGCGCGCCGGTGCGGTCCTGAAGTGCCTCGGCGACGGCGTCGGCGGTGAGCACCAGACCGGTGGCGCCGGTGCAGGAGACGACGACGTCGGCACGTGTCAGTTCGGCGGAGACGGCGTCCATCCGCACGGCGCGCGCGAGGGCGCCCTCGGCGTCCGCGAGGATCTGGGCGAGCCGTTCGGCGCGCTCGAAGGTCCGGTTGGCGACGACGATCTCGGCGACCCCGGCGCGCGCGAGCGTCGCGGCGGCCAGCGAGGACATCGAACCGGCGCCGATCACCAGCGCCCGGCGGCCCTCGGCCCACGCCTCGACGTCCTCGCCCGCGGACAGCTGCTCCAGGCCGAAGGTGACCAGGGACTGCCCGGCGCGGTCGATGCCGGTCTCGGAGTGGGCGCGCTTGCCGACCCTGAGGGCCTGCTGGAAGAGGTCGTTGAGCAGGCGCCCGGCGGTGTGCAGCTCCTGGGCGCGGGCGAGGGAGTCCTTGATCTGGCCGAGGATCTGGCCCTCGCCGACGACCATGGAGTCCAGGCCGCAGGCCACCGAGAAGAGGTGGTGGACGGCCCGGTCCTCGTAGTGCACATAGAGGTACGGCGTCAGTTCCTCGAGGCCGACCCCGCAGTGCTGGGCGAGCAGCGTGGACAGCTCGGCGACACCGGCGTGGAACTTGTCGACGTCGGCGTACAGCTCGATGCGGTTGCAGGTGCCGAGCACGGCGGCCTCGGTGGCCGGTTCGGCGGCGACCGTGTCCTGGGCCAGCTTGATCTGGGCGTCCGTGCTCAGCGCGGCCCGCTCCAGCACGCTCACGGGCGCGCTGCGGTGGCTCAGTCCGACGACGAGGAGGCTCATGCGGGCATCACGGCGGGTACGTCCCCGTCCGGTCCCTGCTCGGTCGAGTGCCCGGCGGCGGCGCGCGGGGCGGTCGCGGGCAGCGCGCCGTCGTTCGCGGCGATCTCCTCGCCCGCCTTGCGCTGCTCGTGGAAGGCGAGGATCTGCAGCTCGATGGAGAGGTCGACCTTGCGCACGTCGACGCCGTCCGGGACGGTCAGCACGGTCGGCGCGAAGTTCAGGATGGAGGTGACCCCGGCGGCCACGAGCCGGTCGCAGACCTGCTGGGCGGCGCCGGCCGGGGTGGCGATCACGCCGATGGAGACACCGTTGTCCTCGATGATCTGCTCGAGGCTGTCGGTGTGCTGGACCGGGATGCCCGCGACCGGCTTGCCGGCCATCGCGGGGTCGGCGTCTATCAGCGCCGCGACCCGGAAGCCGCGCGAGGCGAAGCCGCCGTAGTTGGCGAGGGCCGCGCCGAGGTTGCCGATGCCGACGATGACGACCGGCCAGTCCTGGGTGAGGCCCAGCTCGCGGGAGATCTGGTAGACGAGGTATTCGACGTCGTAGCCGACGCCCCGGGTGCCGTACGAACCGAGGTAGGAGAAGTCCTTGCGCAGCTTGGCGGAGTTGACTCCGGCGGCGGCGGCCAGTTCCTCGGAGGAGACCGTGGGCACCGAACGCTCGGACAGCGCGGTCAGGGCTCGGAGGTACAGCGGAAGCCGGGCGACAGTGGCCTCGGGAATCCCTCGGCTGCGGGTCGCCGGTCGGTGAGTTCGGCCAGTTGCCACGGTGCTCCTGCGGGTAGAGCGGGGCTGGCGGTCATGCGTCCCCGGACCGCCCCGTCGAATGCAGGCTATGTCTTTGTGAACGTGTGCACAAAGATGGTGTCCGATTTGCCCGGCGAACGTGACCGGGGTCACGCGCCCTCTTCCCGGGGCTGTACCTGGGGGCAAAGCTACACACTCCTCGCGAATCCCGCCCCCGAGACCAAACAGGCGTCCGATCCTAAGCGACGTTCCGGGTGTTCCGGGACGCCTGTGGACTACTTGGTCAGAGCCTTACGAAGGCGGTCCTCGTCCACCCGCCAGAAGGTGTGCTGCTCGCCGTCGACGAGGACGACCGGGATCTGCTCCCAGTACGTGTCGTACAGCTCACGGTCCTCGGTGATGTCCCGGCTCTCCCACGGCACGCCGAGGTCGGCGCAGACCTTTTCGATCACGGCCTGGGCGTCCTCGCAGAGGTGGCAGCCGGGCTTGCGGATCAGGGTGACCAGGCGCTCCTGGGGCGCGGGCGGGCGCCGGAAGAGGGGACTCATGCCGCCCATTCTCACTCCGCTCACGCGCGCTCCTTAACAACGCGGTCGTGCAGAGTTCACGCCCTTCGAACCTCTCGGCTCCGAAGCGGCGTCACGGACTGGCTATGCTCACGCCATGGCCGCTCTAGGATGGCTCACCCCCCGTAGGCGCTCCGCCACGGCGCGGAGCGTGTTGGCAGGCGAGGCTTCGGCCGAGGCCGCCCGCAAATCGGCGCGGAACACACCGGAACCGGAGGCCGCCGAGCCGGAGTTCCCGGTGCTCGGCGACGACCGCGCGGCTGCGTTCTTCGACCTCGACAACACCGTGATGCAGGGCGCCGCGCTGTTCCACTTCGGGCGCGGGCTGTACAAGCGGAAGTTCTTCGAGACCCGCGACCTCGTCAAGTTCGCCTGGCAGCAGGCGTGGTTCCGGCTCGCCGGGGTCGAGGACCCCGAGCACATGCAGGACGCGCGCGACTCGGCGCTCTCCATCGTCAAGGGCCACCGGGTGGCCGAGCTGGAGACGATCGGCGAGGAGATCTACGACGAGTACATGGCCGACCGCATCTGGCCCGGCACCCGCGCGCTTGCCCAGGCCCACCTGGACGCGGGCCAGAAGGTCTGGCTGGTGACGGCGGCCCCGGTGGAGATCGCCCAGGTCATCGCCCGTCGCCTCGGCCTGACCGGCGCGCTCGGCACGGTCGCGGAGTCGGTCGACGGCGTCTACACCGGGCGCCTGGTGGGCGAGCCCCTGCACGGCCCGGCGAAGGCGGAGGCGGTGCGCGCGCTGGCCGTCGCCGAGGACCTGGACCTCTCGCGCTGCGCCGCCTACAGCGACAGTCACAACGACATCCCGATGCTCTCGCTCGTCGGCCACCCCTACGCCATCAACCCCGACGCCAAGCTGCGCAAGCACGCCCGCGACAAGGACTGGCGGCTGCGCGACTACCGCACCGGCCGCAAGGCCGCCAAGGTCGGCATCCCGGCCGCGGCGGGCGTGGGCGCGGTGGCGGGCGGCACGGCCGCGGCCATCGCCCTGACCCGGCGCAGGCGCTGACGCCGCCGCAGACCCCGTCGAACGAACCCCGAGCCCGGTCCTGACCACTTCAGGACCGGGCTTTTCCGCTGAATCGTTTCTCAAGTCGGCCGATTATGTGCGCCCGACCCGGAAACGCCTCAGGTTCACAGGAATCGGCCGGTTTTCGGTCGAGAAACGATCAGAAACCGGAAGCTGGCAGGCCGTCAAGTGGTAACAGAAGCAACGTAATCGACGATTTGAGCAACTGGGTGTAGCAGGGTCTACACGAAGCGTTATTCTCCTCAGACGCAAACCGGTACCCCTCCGTCGCTACGACGGGTGAACGGTCCCGTACTGCACGTGATGGAAGCTCTGCCTCTGGGAGTCCCGTGTACCCACACGTCGGGGTTGACGCCTCGGGCCTGGCTACGCTGCGCGCAACTGTCGCAACGGTCAAAGAGACGCTGCGCGGCCTCGTCCCCACCGCGCACACCGTCCCCGCCCTCGCCACCGGCGCACCCCTGGGCCCGTGCTACGCACTGGCCGAGGGCAGCGCCGCCGTCGGCAGACGCGGCCGTACCGCGTCGTCCGGCGCGCCCGCCGCCCGCCGCCCCGCGGCGGACAGCGACAGCGCCCGCATGATGGACCTGGTCGAACGCGCCCAGGCCGGAGAGGCGGAAGCGTTCGGCCGGCTGTACGACCAGTACAGCGACACCGTCTACCGGTTCATCTACTACCGCGTGGGCGGCAAGGCCACCGCCGAGGACCTCACCAGTGAGACCTTCCTGCGCGCCCTGCGCCGGATCGGCACCTTCACCTGGCAGGGCCGCGACTTCGGCGCCTGGCTGGTGACGATCGCCCGCAACCTGGTCGCCGACCACTTCAAGTCCAGCCGCTTCCGCCTGGAGGTCACCACCGGCGAGATGCTCGACGCCAACGAGGTCGAGCGCTCCCCGGAGGACTCGGTCCTGGAGTCCCTCTCCAACGCCGCCCTCCTCGACGCCGTACGACGGCTCAACCCCCAGCAGCAGGAGTGCGTCACGCTCCGCTTCCTCCAGGGCCTCTCGGTCGCCGAGACCGCCCGGGTGATGGGAAAGAACGAGGGCGCCATCAAGACCCTCCAGTACCGCGCCGTCCGCACCCTCGCCCGGCTCCTCCCGGACGACGCCCGCTGACGCTGCGCGACCACGAACACCGATCAACTCACGTTCCGTAAGCGCCAGTTGTCTTTCCGATCCGGTCATCCGCCGTCCGTAACCGAAGTGCCGAGCCGCTCGTTGTGCGGGATACAGGAGTCGACCGTCATGACGAGAGGAGGTGCCGCCAGTGATCGCGAACGTATCGGCGCACCGGCGGGCGAACGCCTTCGCCCAGGCCCTGGAGGAGCAGTCCGACCGGGACACGGCGGCCGAGCAGTCCGCAGCACGGGCGGGATCACCGCCGACCGAGGACCCCTCCGAGCAGGGAGCGCTGCTGTCCCTGACCAGAGACCTCGGCGCGCTGCCCAAGCCGCAGCTCGACCCGGAGGTCAAGGTCGTCCAGCGCGCCCAGCTGGTGGCCGCGATGGAGGCCATGCTCCAGGAGGGCACCCTGGGCGGAGCCGCGGACGCGTCGGTGCCCGGGCAGCGCTCCCCCGGCCGGGGCGCCCACCGGGCGAGCCCGCTGAGCAGACTGCGGCCCCGTTCGCGGCTGGCCAAGGGGCTCACGGCGGGCGGACTCGGCCTCGGTGTCACCGCGGGCGCCTTCGGCGGAGTGGCCGCCGCCAGCTCCGACGCCCTGCCCGGCGACCATCTCTACGGCCTCAAACGCGGCATCGAGGACTTCCGGCTGAACTACCTGAGCGAGGGCGACGGCGAACGCGGCCAGAACTACCTCGACCAGGCGTCCACCCGACTCAACGAGGCCCGCAGGCTGATGGAGCGCGGCCGGGGCGGCCAGCTCGACCACGAGTCCATCGGTGAGATCCGCCGCACCCTGTCCGGGATGCGCCAGGACGTCACCGAGGGCCACCGCCTGCTGCACGCGGCCTACGAGGCGGACCCGCAGTCCCTCGGCCCCATCCAGGCCCTCTCGTCCTTCTCCCGCTCCCATCGCGGCACCTGGACGACCCTGAGCGACCGGCTGCCCGTCCAGCTGGGGGACGTCAAGGACCAGGTCTCCTCCGTCTTCGACGCCATAGACCAAGAGGTGGCCCCGCTGGAGTCCCTGCTCCCGCAGCCGCCCGCCACCGGTGAGAAGGACGGCGAGCGGGGCTCCGCCACCCCGTCCAGCTCCTCCGGCACCCACAGCCCGGCCACGCCCAGCAAGCCCGGCAGCACGCCCAGCGCGGGCGGCAAGCACGCGAGCCCCGGCAGCAGCCCCAGCGGCTCCGCGGGCGCCCGCGACGAGGGCCTGCTCGGCGGCAGCACCGGCGGACTGCTCGACCCGCCCAAGACGGGCTCCGAGCAAGGCGGTTCCCCGTCCGCCGAGAAGTCCCCGTCGGCCAAGCCGGACGTCACGCTGCCCCCGCTTCTGCCGGGCCTCCTGCCCGGCCTGGGCATCGACAGCCAGGACTCCAACTAGCCGCGCACGGTACGACGACGGGGCGCCCCTTTCCGAGCGGGGGCGCCCCGTCGTCGTATGCGCGACCTCAGAAGAACACCGACCGCCGCTGTACCAGCAGTTTGTACAGCGTGTGCTGGATCTGTTCGCGGACCTGGTCGGTGAGGTTGAACATCAGCATCGGGTCCTCGGCCGCCTCCGGCGGATAGCCGTCCGTGGGGATCGGCTCGCCGAACTGGATGGTCCACTTGGTCGGCAGCGGGATCGCGCCGAGCGGGCCGAGCCAGGGGAAGGTCGGTGTGAGCGGGAAGTACGGGAAGCCGAGCAGCCGTGCCAGCGTCTTGGCGTTGCCGATCATCGGGTAGATCTCCTCGGCCCCGACGACCGAGCAGGGGATGATCGGCGCCCCCTGCCGCAGCGCGGTGGAGACGAACCCGCCCCGCCCGAACCGCTGGAGCTTGTACCGCTCCCCGAAGGGCTTGCCGATGCCCTTGAAGCCCTCCGGCATCACCCCGACCAGCTCGCCCTGGCCGAGCAGCCGTTCGGCGTCCTCGGTGCAGGCGAGGGTGTGCCCGAGCTTGCGGGCCAGCTCGTTGACCACCGGCAGCACGAAGACCAGGTCGGCCGCGAGCAGCCGCAGATGGCGCCCGGCCGGATGGTGGTCGTGCACGGCGACCTGCATCATCAGGCCGTCCAGCGGCAGCGTCCCGGAGTGGTTGGCGACGATCAGCGCGCCGCCCTCGGCCGGGATGTTCTCGATGCCCTTGACCTCGACCCGGAAGTAGTTGTCGTACACCGGCCGCAGCAGGGACATCAGGACCTGGTCGGTCAGCTCCTCGTCGTAGCCGAAGTCGTCGACCTCGTAGTCCCCGGTGAGCCTGCGGCGCAGGAAGGAAAGGCCGCGCGCGATGCGGCGGTCGAGCCCGCCGTCGTCCTCGTGCGGGCCGCCCGCGGGCGGCTCCCCGGGGTGCTCCTCGGGCACGGTCCGCGTCGGCAGCGGCTGGACCGGCGCGCTCTCACCGGCCCCGGCAGGCCGGCCGCCCGTGCTCCGGCGCCGCTGCGGGCGGCCTGTGGAGCTTCCCCGGGACCGGTCGTCGTCGAACGGAATGACCTTGGCGTCCGCCATTGTTGCTGCGCTCCTCAGTTGGCGCCGGGCTGCGGGAAGGGGCCACCGCTTCTCGCGGTCAGCGCGGCGATCCGGTCGACGGCTCCCGCCAGCGCCTCGGGCGGCAGCAGGCCGGGGCCCTGGCCGCGCGTGAAGTCCGCGAAGGTCTCCGCGGTCGTGAACCTCGGTGCGAAGCCGAGCGTCTCGCGCATCTGCCCGGTGTCCACCACCCGGCCGTGGGTCAGCAGCCGGATCTGCTCCGGCGAGAAGTCCGTCATACCGAGCGTACGCACCAGGGAGCCCGCCCAGGTGACCGCGGGCAGCAGCAGCGGCACGGTGGGCCGCCCGAGCCTGCGCGAGCACTGGGAGAGCAGCAGCACGCCGTCCCCGGCGATGTTGAAGGTGCCGCTGTTGAGGGTGCCCCGGCGCGGCTCGTGGGAGGCGATCCGCAGCACCTCGATCACGTCGTCCTCGTGCACGAACTGCAGCCGCGGGTCGTAGCCGAACACGGTCGGCAGGACGGGCAGCGCGAAGTAGGAGGCGAGCGGGGTGTCCGCCGTCGGCCCCAGGATGTTGGCGAACCGCAGCACGCACACCGCGACGTCCGGGCGGCGCCGGGCGAACCCGCGCACATACCCCTCGACCTCGACGGCGTCCTTGGCGAAACCGCCGCTCGGCAGCGACTTGGCCGGGGTGGTCTCGGTGAAGACGGCCGGGTCGCGCGGGGCGGAGCCGTAGACGTTGGTGCTGGACTTCACCACGAGCCGTTTGACGGTGGGCGACTTCTGGCAGGCACCGAGCAGCTGCATGGTGCCGATGACGTTGGTCTCCTTGACCGTGGCCCGGCTGCCGCCGCCGAGCGCGGTGCCGGTCACATCCATGTGGACGACCGTGTCCGCGCCGGTCTCCGCGAGCACCCGGGCGATCGTCGGCTGCCGGATGTCGGCCTGGATGAACTCGGCGCCGCCGAGATGGTGCGCGGGCGGCACCGCGTCCACCGCGATCACCCGGTCCACGTCGGCGTCCCGCTGGATACGGCGCACGAACCGGCCGCCCAGCTGCCGGGCCACTCCGGTGACGAGCACGATCTTCCCCAAGACCAGCGCCTTCCTTCCCGACCTCGCGCGAAACCCGGCTCTCCGCCCGCGTTCCCCGTGTGCGGCCAACCTATCGGGTCGGTGTTGCGCCACGATGACCACACGGGCCCGGACATGCCGAACGGCTCCGGACATGCCGGTGGCCCTCCGCCCCCAGAGGGACGAAGGGCCACCGACCGCGCTTTCGCGGCGCGTCGCCTACTTCTTGTTGCGACGCTGAACGCGCGTGCGCTTGAGCAGCTTGCGGTGCTTCTTCTTCGCCATCCGCTTGCGCCGCTTCTTGATAACAGAGCCCACGACTACCCTCGCTCACTTCTCATGACTCGGTTGTTGGGCGCCATGGGCCCATACGACCTACGAGGGGACAGCCTACCCGCCCGGACGCCAGGGTCGTAATCGAGGTCTTCCGGGAAGATCGCGAGGGCGCCGTCAGGCCGTTTCCACCCCCACATAGCTCTCGCGCAGATACTCGTGGACCGCCTGCTCGGGGACGCGGAAGGACCGCCCCACCCGGATCGCGGGCAGATGACCGCTGTGCACCAGCCGGTACACGGTCATCTTCGAGACTCGCATGACCGAGGCGACTTCCGCCACGGTAAGGAACTGAACCTCGTTCAGAGGCCTCTCACCAGCTGCCATGACACACCTGAACCTTCCGCACTCGACGGCCACCGGCTTCCCCTTCCGGTGACTCTTCGTCGTTGCGTGCTCACTCCCCAATGTAGGGGCGGGTGATGCGAGTGGGGAAGAGGTGGACGCATCGGCGGCCTACTGTGACAGACAGGCCCGTTTGAGTACGTAGCGGGTGAGCGGGCGGTAGTGACTAGACCGCACGGCGTCGTCAAGCGGAACGACGGCGGACACCGTCCCCTCCGCCTCGCCGACGAACGGCGCGGGATCGTCGGAGTCGGCCAGACCGATCGCCTCGAACCCCAGCTGACCTGCGCCGCAGACCCATCCGTGGTCCCCGACGACCAGTCCGGGCAGCGGCTCTCCGGCCTCCGCCAGAGCGGCCAGCGCGAGCCGAACCGGCAGCGGGGAATGGCTGTGCGCCCCCGGCTCACGCCCCGGGCGCCCGGCGCCCGCTTCCCGCACCAACGCAACACCTCGTACGTAGTCGAGGCGGTGCGTGCGTAGACCGAACCGGGTCAATATGTCGACACAGCGACCCTGCGCCGGGGTGAGCACAACACATCCCACCGCCGACATCGCCGCCGCCAACCCGGCGTAGAAACCGAGCAGCGCGCCCGGATGCCCGGTGCCGAACAGCACCGGCACACCCCGTTCCGCCGCCGCCCGCAGCCGCCCCGCGAAGGCGTCCAGCGCGGCCAGCGTCCGCTCCGGGTCGATCACGTCCGGGCCCGAGACACACCCCGGGTCGGCCGACACCCCGCACCGCTCCGCCATCAGCGCCAGCACCTCGCCCGGCCCCCAGGACCGCACGGGATCGATCCCGATCAGCACCCGCGGGTCGCACGCGGCGAACAGCCGGTAGCGGCGCAGACTGTCCTCGCGCGCGGTGGCCACCTCACCGGCGAGCCGGGCGGCCAGCAGGTGCGCCCGCAGGGCACCGGTTTCCGACACGGCAGCGATAGTGGCCCACGAACGCGGCCCCGGCGACCGGAACGGCCAAAGACCGCACGGTCGGCCTAACGCCGAGCGCCCCCACCGGACACGGCCGGCGAGCCCGCACGCCGCCCACCGGTCACGGCAGCAGGCCCCGCAGCGGGAACGCGGACCGCCGCGTCGCCAGCACCGCCTGGTCGAGACGGTCGGCCGGGTCGTACCCCGCGGACCAGTCCCTGTAACCCACCGGCCAGCGCCCGTCCGTCATCCGCTGCGGCCCCAACTGCCGTGTCCGCGCGTACACTTCCTGCCGCCAGCCCTCCGGGATCACCGTCTCGGGAGCGATCTCCCGGCCCGCCGCGATCCCCACCAGATGCGTCCAGGACCGGGGGACGACGTCCACCACCGCGTAACCGCCGCCGCCCAGCGCGAGCCACTTCCCGTCCGCGTACGCGTGCGCCAGCTCGTGACAGGCCAGCTGCACCGCCCGCTGCGCGTCCAGCGACACCGCGAGATGCGCCAGCGGGTCCTCGAAGTGCGTGTCGGCGCCGTGCTGCGAGACCAGCACCTGCGGCCGGAAGTCCGCCAGCAGCTCGGGCACCACCGCGTGGAACGCCCGCAGCCACCCGGCGTCCCCGGTCCCGGCGGGCAACGCCACGTTCACCGCCGCGCCCTCACCCGCACCGGCCCCGGTCTCCTGCGGCCAGCCCGTCGCCGGGAACAGGGTGCGCGGATGCTCGTGCAGCGAGATCGTCAGCACCCTCGGGTCCTCCCAGAAGGCCGCCTGCACCCCGTCCCCGTGATGCACGTCCACGTCCACGTACGCGACCCGCTCGACGCCCAGCTCCAGGAGCCGGGCCACCGCGAGCGCCGCGTCGTTGTACACACAGAAACCGGCCGCGCCGCCCGGCATCGCGTGGTGCAGCCCGCCCGCGAAGTTCACCGCGTGCTCGGCGTCCCCCCGCCACACCGCCTCCGCCGCCGCCACCGACTGCCCCGCGATCAGCGCCGACACCTCGTGCATCCCGGCGAACGCCGGATCGTCGACCGTCCCGATCCCGTACGCTCCGTCCGCCGCGCCCGGATCGGCCGAGGCCGCCTTCACCGCGTCGATGTAGTCCTCGCGGTGCACCAGGCGCAGCGTGGACTCCCCGGCGGGCCGCGCGGCCACGATCTCCAGCTCCTTGTCGAGCCCGAGCGCCGACACCAGCTTCCGGGTCAGCTCCAGGCGCACCGGAGCCATCGGGTGGTCCGGGCCGAAGTCATAGCCCGTTACTGCCTCGTCCCACATCAGCTGTGCGCGGCCGCTCATGCCCGCCACCGTATCGGTCGCCTCCGGACCCGAACGACCGGGCGTACACCGTGGTGACCAGCACCAGAGCCATCGGCACGAGCATCGCCCCGCGATAGCTCCAGGCGTCCCCGAGCGCCCCCACCAAGGGCGAGCCGACCAGGAACCCGACGTAGTTGAAGATGTTGAGCCGCGCGATCGCCGCGTCCGACCCCCCGGGGAAGAGGCGCCCGGCGGCGGCGAAGGTCTGCGGCACCAGCACACACAGCCCGAGCCCCACCAGCGTGAACCCGAGCATCCCGGGCCACGCCCCCGGCGCCACCGCGACCACGACGAACCCGCCCGCCGCCACCAGCGCCCCCAGCCGCACCACCGCGACCGCCCCGAGCCGCCGCACCCCGAGATCCCCAAGGGCGCGCCCCACCAGCGTGGTCACCATGTACACGTTGTACGGCACGGTCGCCAGCTGCTCCGAGCCGCCGAGCACGTCCTTGACGTACTTCGCGCTCCAGTTGGAGACCGTCGAGTCCCCGATGTACGCGAACGTCATCACCAGACACAACGGCAGCAGCACCCGGAACGCGACCCCGCCCCCCGCACCGGCCTGCTCCCCCGCCGATGTGCTCTCCCCGTCGACGTACCACCGGCTCCCCACCAGCGTCGCGGGCAACAGCACCAGGACCACGGGCAGATACGACACCCACAGCGCCAACTCCCCGTGCGCGCCCACCCAGGCGAGCGAGGCCCCGAGGATGCCACCGAGGCTGTAGGCCGCGTGGAAGCTCAGCATGATGCTGCGCCCGTACGCCTGCTGGAGGCTCACCCCGAGCATGTTCATGGAGGCGTCCAGCGCCCCCACCGACAGCCCGAACACCCCCAACGCGACAGCCAGCTCCGCGACTTGATCCCCGGCCCCGACCCCGAGCAGCGCCAGCAGCACCACCGGCTGGGACCAGCGCAGCAACCGGCTGGGCCGTATCCGCCGCACCAGGCGCTCGGTGGCGACACTCCCGCACCCGGCGAGGATCGGCACCGCGGCGAGGAAGACGGGCAGCAGCGCGTCGGAGACCCCGTACCGCTCCTGGACGGCCGGGATGCGCGTCACGAGCAGGGCGAAGGCGACGCCCTGGGTGAAGAAGCCGAACGCCAGCGAGGCCCTGCCGCGCCGCAGCACATCCGTCATGGCGGCGAGCGTAGGGCCCCGGGGTGCGCATGGGTAGATCCGGCCAAAGATGAGTTCTGTTCATCTTCAGCCGGACGCAGGGCTGGTGACCGGCAGTCGGCCGGACGCCGGGTCAGGCAGCGGCGAGGCACTTCGGGGCCACGGGGCCACCGCTCCTCTTCACCTCGTCGGCGAGGATGCGCTCCATCGGCCCGGCGGCGACGGCCCCGCTGACCACGAACGCCAGGGCCATCACCACGGCCATCAGCACCCCGCCCAGCCACACCATGGTGTCGACGGGCACGGTGTACGCCCCCACCACCCGCGCCCCGCACTCGGCCAGCAGCGCCACACCCCACACCACGGAGAAGGCCCGCTCCTTGCGCCGGAAGTCCGCCGACCCGGCCGCCGCACCCGACATCAGCCGCTCCCAGGCGGCCTCCTTGGCCGCGTCCCCCTTCACCAGGAAGGGCTTCATGCCCGCGGTCATCATCGGCCGCCCGAGCGCCACGGACACCAGGATGCCGACGGCGACCGTGCTGCTGACCGCGCCGTCCTTGGCGAGCATCAGCCGCGGGTCGCCGGAGACGAAGCTGAGCGCCAGGCCGACCACGTTCACGGTGAGGATGAGCAGCGCGAGCGCGTTGGCGGTGCGCTCCCGCACCAAGCTCCACACGGTCCGCGCGGCGGGCACCACACTGCTCCAGACGAGAGCGGCGAAGGTGCTCATCCCGAAGGCATCCTTCAGGACGTAGTACGCGCCGAGCGGCACCGCCACGTCCACGAGCAGCGGCTTGAAGTTCTCCAGCGCGCTCGGCCGTCGGCTCTGGTTCCCCGTCGTCTTCGTCATGCCCTCAGCTTCGCGGCCGAGGGGGGTCCGGCAGTAGAAACGATCGTCCGGAGGTCCGCATGACAATTGTCAGCCCCCGGGCGATGGCCCCCGTCATACCAGCAGGTCGGCCAACTCACCCATGGTGGAGAAGAGTTGATTCGCCCCGGCCAGCCGCTCGGCCGGGGTCATCGCGGTGAACCCGTACACGTCCATCCCGGCCGCCACGGCCGCCTGCACACCCAGCGGCGAGTCCTCCACGACCAGACACCGATCGGGAGCGACCCCCATCCGCTCGGCCGCGTACAGGAAGAGGTCGGGCGCCGGCTTGCCCCGCCCCACGTCCTGCGAGCTGAAGACCCGCCCCTCGTCGAACCACCGGTCCAGGCCGGTCGCCCGATGCCCCACCCGGATCCGCTCATGACTCCCGGAGGACGCCACGCAGTACGGCACCCGATCCGCGGCCAGCTTCTCCAGCACACCGTCGGCCCCGGCGACGGGCCGCAACTCCCGCTCGAACGCGGCGAAGACCCGCGCATGGAACACATCGTCGAAGTCCTCAGGAAGCCGCCGCCCGGTCCGCTCCAGGACCAGCTCGTGAATGCGGTGCATGGCCGAGCCCATGTAGTCCCGGATGGAGTCTTCGTACGACGTCGGGTGCCCCAGCTCGGTGAGGTACGCGGCGAGCAGCCGATTGGAGAGGGGTTCGCTGTCCACCAGGACACCGTCGTTGTCGAAAAGAATGAGGTCGTAGCGCATATACCCGACCCTATAAAGGTCCCGGAACGCAGAAAACCCCCGCACCAACTGGTGCGGGGGTTTCCCTAAAATTTGTTCGGCGGCGTCCTACTCTCCCACAAGGTCCCCCTTGCAGTACCATCGGCGCT